>NZ_BOSH01000073.1 GCF_018403245.1 Paenibacillus sp. J2TS4 | reverse complement strand
TCCTCTGAACTGGACAGTGAGTTCGTTATTGCTGGAATAAGTGAAGAGGAAGAACGGTTAACCGAGACAAAAGTTGAAGATTCCTCTGAACTGGACAGTGAGTTCGTTATTGCTGGAATAAGTGAAGAGGAAGAACGGTTAACCGAGACAAAAGTTGAAGATTCCTCTGAACTGGACAGTGAGTTCGTTATTGCTGGAATAAGTGA
>NZ_BOSH01000072.1 GCF_018403245.1 Paenibacillus sp. J2TS4 | reverse complement strand
TGTTCGGGATGGGTACGCGTGGTGCCCCTCCGCCATCGTCACCAAACTCCGTTCGATCCTCTCGAACGTCTATTCAGGGTTATTCCCTGAAAACTAGAAGCGAATGCTGCTGCATCATCCATTAGATAGTTGTGTTATCGGGGTCCCCGCAAAGTACTCGGACTCTGCTTCGAAGCTTATCGTCACTTTGTGGGGATTGATTTGGT
>NZ_BOSH01000071.1 GCF_018403245.1 Paenibacillus sp. J2TS4 | reverse complement strand
GTTTCAGTTCCCTTGGTCTGCCTCTGCCGCACCTATGGATTCAGTGCGGAGTCCGTATCCATTACGATACGGGGGTTCCCCCATTCGGACATCCCCGGATCAAAGCTTGCTTACAGCTCCCCGAGGCATTATCGTTGTTCGCCACGTCCTTCATCGGCTCCTAGCGCCTAGGCATCCTCCGTGTGCTCTTACTAGCTTAACCTGGATGTTTTC
>NZ_BOSH01000070.1 GCF_018403245.1 Paenibacillus sp. J2TS4 | reverse complement strand
CCTGGACCCGAACCCGCTCTGTACGGTTTCGAACACCCGTTAAGTCTTCCAGTACAAACAACGTATGGGCCCCATATCGGCGGACGAGTGCCTTGGATATCCGGTGATTGATATCTGTCATCCAGCGGTTTTCTCGTCCCCCGATCCGCTTTAACTTACGGCGAGCGGAGGCTGTCCCCAGTTGCTGCAGCTGCTTTCGCAAATGCTTGTACTTCGAGCGCTTATTCTTAA
>NZ_BOSH01000069.1 GCF_018403245.1 Paenibacillus sp. J2TS4 | reverse complement strand
GTTCGAGTCCACTAGGGCCCACCATTTAGCCTGTAAAAAGTGAATGTGCCTAATGATTAGGCAAGTGAAGGATTCACATGGTGAAACTTCATGATAAATCCATCAGGATGTTCTATTCTGTGGGGGGCTCCCCGAAAAGTACTGTATAAACCTCATTTCGAAGCAAAGTCAGGAAGAGCGACCGCGTTTAGAGGAAGGTTTAGACGCCGACCCTGTTAGGGTGCGGACGGAATTAGCCTCGAAGCATCAC
>NZ_BOSH01000068.1 GCF_018403245.1 Paenibacillus sp. J2TS4 | reverse complement strand
GCCGCTGGATCGGATTGCCCGCTTGTTCGACGATCTGACCGGCCATCGGCCGAGCGAAGCTTCGCTGCTTTCCATGCTGGAGACATCGTCGGATGCGCTGCAACCCGTTGAGCAAACCTTAATCGACAGGTTGCTTCGGCAACCCGTCGTGCATGCCGATGAAACGGGATGCCGAGTCGGCGGCAAGACGCAATGGATGCATGTGATCTCCGACGAGAAGCATACGCTGCTTCGTTTCCACGCCCAACGCG
>NZ_BOSH01000067.1 GCF_018403245.1 Paenibacillus sp. J2TS4 | reverse complement strand
AGTCACATCTGTGAGCCATTTCGTACCGAACTCAGAGGATTTAAAGTCTCTGTTCAAGATATTTTCCGCCGTAATTTCAGGCGTAGAATGGATGTAATTCTTTCGCTTCCTGCGGCATACCGATTTAAGGCCTAGGATGCCCATGAGTCTGTATATTCGCTTATGATTGACATTTAAATGATGTTCTCGGTTTAGTTTAATGGTCATCTGGCGGTATCCGAGGATCCCATCCTTTTCCTCGTAGGCATCTTTAA
>NZ_BOSH01000066.1 GCF_018403245.1 Paenibacillus sp. J2TS4 | reverse complement strand
AGGCAGAACCAAAGTGGAAACCAAATTAGCAAGAATAGCAAACATGGCGAAGTCAGACCCGAATCTAAGATTTACTTCCATTGGACACCTCATTAATGAGGAGGCGCTCATTGCATGTCACAGGAAGTGAAACCGGGTAAGGCAATAGGAGTAGATGGAGTAACAAAAGAGATGTACGAAAGTGATCTCGAAGCGAACGTAAAGAATCTCGTGGAGCGACTGAAAAAGAGAAGCTATCGACCCCTGCCAGCACG
>NZ_BOSH01000065.1 GCF_018403245.1 Paenibacillus sp. J2TS4 | reverse complement strand
CAAAGACAACCAGGATGTTGGCTTAGAAGCAGCCACCATTGAAAGAGTGCGTAATAGCTCACTGGTCGAGTGACTCTGCGCCGAAAATGTAACGGGGCTAAACACACCACCGAAGCTGTGGCAGGAGGATCTTCGGATCACTCTTGGGTAGGGGAGCGTTGTATGCAGATTGAAGGTAGATCGTGAGGACTGCTGGACCGCATACAAGTGAGAATGCCGGTATGAGTAACGAAAAGACAAGTGAGAATCTTGTC
>NZ_BOSH01000064.1 GCF_018403245.1 Paenibacillus sp. J2TS4 | reverse complement strand
TCGTGGCATAAAACTATTCTCCACGGTGGATTATGTCACGGGCAAAATCGTTTGGCAAGAAGATGAACAATACACTGCCGATAAGTTCCTGATGTTTCTACAGAAAGTTATGTCGGAATACCCTACAGGCAAAATCGCAATGGTATTGGACAATGCTCGAATTCACCATGCGAAACTGCTGGAATCATTTCTTAAAGAACAGCAAGATCGACTCACCCTCATTTTCCTTCCGCCTTATAGTCCTGAGTTGAATGT
>NZ_BOSH01000063.1 GCF_018403245.1 Paenibacillus sp. J2TS4 | reverse complement strand
GAGTATCCAGATGTATAGATAATGGTCCAATGGAGTCATTCTGGGGAATGATGAAATCCGAAATGTATTATCTCCGTAAGTTCAGTACATATGAAGAACTGGAAGTAGCCGTAATAGAATACATCGAATACTACAATACTCATCGTTACCAGAAAAGACTTAATTGTATGACGCCGTTGGAATATAGACAATACCTTCTAAATTCAGCAGCATAGAAAATGGCACCAACCATAAGGATACGGTCAGTGCCACAAC
>NZ_BOSH01000062.1 GCF_018403245.1 Paenibacillus sp. J2TS4 | reverse complement strand
AACCGCCACCAGCCAAATAATCCTCGACAGCTATTCTCTTTAACTCTGCAGAATAAGCAGCATTCTTAGATGTTTGCAGCAGTCCGTTTGGACCTAATGACTGGTAAGTCTGAAGCCATTGCCTGATGGATGAAGGGTGTACATCAAGAAGAACTGCTATATGCTTAAGCGAATCTTCTCCACGTAAATACTTTTCAATAGCTGCGATCTTTTCTGATCCTGATACTTTTGCTTTATGAGACATGAAAAAACGCT
>NZ_BOSH01000061.1 GCF_018403245.1 Paenibacillus sp. J2TS4 | reverse complement strand
CGCGTTGGGCGTGGAAACGAAGCAGCGTATGCTTCTCGTCGGAGATCACATGCATCCATTGCGTCTTGCCGCCGACTCGGCATCCCGTTTCATCGGCATGCACGACGGGTTGCCGAAGCAACCTGTCAATTAAGGTTTGCTCAACGGGTTGCAGCGCATCCGACGATGTCTCCAGCATGGAAAGCAGCGAAGCTTCGCTCGGCCGATGGCCGGTCAGATCGTCGAACAAGCGGGCAATCCGATCCAGCGGCAACA
>NZ_BOSH01000060.1 GCF_018403245.1 Paenibacillus sp. J2TS4 | reverse complement strand
AGGCAGAACCAAAGTGGAAACCAAATTAGCAAGAATAGCAAACATGGCGAAGTCAGACCCGAATCTAAGATTTACTTCCATTGGACACCTCATTAATGAGGAGGCGCTCATTGCATGTCACAGGAAGATGAAACCGGGTAAGGCAATAGGAGTAGATGGAGTAACAAAAGAGATGTACGAAAGTGATCTCGAAGCGAACGTAAAGAATCTCGTGGAGCGACTGAAAAAGAGAAGCTATCGACCCCTGCCAGCACG
>NZ_BOSH01000059.1 GCF_018403245.1 Paenibacillus sp. J2TS4 | reverse complement strand
CAAAGACAACCAGGATGTTGGCTTAGAAGCAGCCACCATTGAAAGAGTGCGTAATAGCTCACTGGTCGAGTGACTCTGCGCCGAAAATGTAACGGGGCTAAACACACCACCGAAGCTGTGGCAGGAGCGATCTTCGGATCACTCTTGGGTAGGGGAGCGTTGTATGCAGATTGAAGGTAGATCGTGAGGACTGCTGGACCGCATACAAGTGAGAATGCCGGTATGAGTAACGAAAAGACAAGTGAGAATCTTGTC
>NZ_BOSH01000058.1 GCF_018403245.1 Paenibacillus sp. J2TS4 | reverse complement strand
CCCCCCCCCCCCCCCCCCCCCCCCCCCCCCCCCCCCCCCCCCCCCCCCCCCCCCCCCCCCCCCCCCCCCCCCCCCCCCCCCCCCCCCCCCCCCCCCCCCCCCCCCCCCCCCCCCCCCCCCCCCCCCCACCCCCCCCCCCCCCCCCCCCCCCCCCCCCCCCCCCCCCCCCCCCCCCCCCCCCCCCCCCCCCCCCCCCCCCCCCCCCCCCCCCCCCCCCCCCCCCCCCCCCCCCCCCCCCCCCCCCCCCCCCCCCCC
>NZ_BOSH01000057.1 GCF_018403245.1 Paenibacillus sp. J2TS4 | reverse complement strand
ATTCTCTTCCTACCTACCTGTGTCGGTTTACGGTACGGGCACCTTCTCCCTGGCTAGAGGCTTTTCTTGGCAGCTGGAGTACAAGTTCTTCGGTACTGCAATGTTCCCTCCCCATCACAGCTCAGCCTTACACGGTGTGCGGATTTGCCTACACACCAGCCTTGCTGCTTGGACAGACACTTCCATCCGTCTGCAACTCTTCCCTTCTGCGTCACCCCATCGCTCATAGCGGTTCACGGTGGTACAGGAATTTCAACCT
>NZ_BOSH01000056.1 GCF_018403245.1 Paenibacillus sp. J2TS4 | reverse complement strand
GGTAGATAATTGGGGTGAAGTCGTAACAAGGTAGCCGTATCGGAAGGTGCGGCTGGATCACCTCCTTTCTAAGGAAATCAGCTTCACATTCACTCGTTTTCAGTTTTGAGAGGGAAATGTTCCTTTCAAATCATTGTTCCTTGAAAACTAGATAGCGAAGAAATGCGAAAGCATCCATTAGCAAGTGTAGATTGGGTATCTTTCGAGGAAGAGATGGACTTCGGTCTTGAACTTCTGAGGAGATGTCAATAACGGATCTT
>NZ_BOSH01000055.1 GCF_018403245.1 Paenibacillus sp. J2TS4 | reverse complement strand
GCTTCCGCGTTGGCAACTAGCAATTTCTTGCTGTTCCGACGCTGATTAGAATGGTGGAGCCAAGCGGGATCGAACCGCTGACCTCCTGCTTGCAAGGCAGGCGCTCTCCCAGCTGAGCTATGGCCCCATACTAATACCCCAAAAAGTGAAGTGATGCTTCGAGGCTAATTCCGTCCGCACCCTAACAGGGTCGGCGTCTAAACCTTCCTCTAAACGCGGTCGCTCTTCCTGACTTTGCTTCGAAATGAGGTTTATACAGTAC
>NZ_BOSH01000054.1 GCF_018403245.1 Paenibacillus sp. J2TS4 | reverse complement strand
AGCTTGTATTTGAAGAGAAAATTCTCTCCAAGACGAAGCTGCATCAGTTGATGTATCGAGAGTTGCGTTCTACCTTTTCCTTGCGATCTCAAATGGCCCAATCGGTCATGCGAACGGTGATTGCTCGATACAAGTCATTAGTCGGCAACGGCCACCCCTGGACATTCGTCCGGTTCAAGAAACCGGAGCTTGACCTCGTTTGGCGTCGAGATTACTCGCTTACGCAACGGATGTTTTCCATCAACACCCTGCATGGTCGCATCAAGGTACCTTATGA
>NZ_BOSH01000053.1 GCF_018403245.1 Paenibacillus sp. J2TS4 | reverse complement strand
TCAAAACTGAAAACGAGTGAATGTGAAGCTGATTTCCTTAGAAAGGAGGTGATCCAGCCGCACCTTCCGATACGGCTACCTTGTTACGACTTCACCCCAATTATCTACCCCACCTTCGGCGGCTGGCTCCTAGTTGCAAACAAGTTTGCAACCGGGTTACCTCACCGACTTCAGGTGTTGTAAACTTTCGTGGTGTGACGGGCGGTGTGTACAAGACCCGGGAACGTATTCACCGCGGCATGCTGATCCGCGATTACTAGCAATTCCGACTTCATGCAGGC
>NZ_BOSH01000052.1 GCF_018403245.1 Paenibacillus sp. J2TS4 | reverse complement strand
GCAAATGCTTGTACTTCGAGCGCTTATTCTTAATGGGTCTACCGTGAAAGAACGTACATTGACCTTGGGAATCATAGCTGGTCGCGATAAAATTGACGCCCATGTCTAATCCGACCACTTGATTCAACGATCGGACCGACACTTCTTCCACTTCTTTGGTCATTGGAAGGTGTAAGAAGAACTTCCCTCGCTTGTGGACTAACTTGGCGGTCCCGAAGGACCAGGATCCATCGAAATACGTTTCCATGCCTTTCGATTCATAAGGTACCTTGATGCGACCATGCAGGGTGTTGATGGAAAACATCCGTTGCGTAAGCGAGTAATCTCGACGCCAAACGAGGTCAAGCTCCGGTTTCTTGA
>NZ_BOSH01000051.1 GCF_018403245.1 Paenibacillus sp. J2TS4 | reverse complement strand
GTTTTACATTTAGTCCGGAGATCTAGCGAGATTTAGCGAGAATTAACTACATCAATTACATTTAATCGGACCATCTGGAGGGCCAATCTATCAAGTGAAATTCTAATAAGATAAATCTGTCAAGGATAGCCTGTTAAAGTCAAGGACTGATTATGGTTTTGAGCCCTTAAATAAGCAGATTAAGTGCATTTATTTGTACCACTAATTTTTCCTTTTAAGCCATTTATGCGATAGAGGTGTAAAAAGCACTCCACTTTTTACATTTATTTCATTGTACTCGGAACTTGTGCGCCCTTTTGTACGATTTTTCGTTACTACTTAGGTCTATAGAAGAATGGGTTGTCCGCGAAGTGCGAGGGAAAGGGAAGGGAGAACAGAAAGTCCTTGCTTCAAAAACGTAGATACGATGCTCCGCAGTCGAGCAAAGATGTCTG
>NZ_BOSH01000050.1 GCF_018403245.1 Paenibacillus sp. J2TS4 | reverse complement strand
ATGCATCCAGTACTAGTATGGCCCGGGGGATCCTTGGACCGTTAATTCATATATCGAAGTAGCAGGTTGTTGCCCCGCCTGATGTTGCCACTACTTGCTCATGACAGTTTTTTTAGGCAATGCAAACTACTATTTGATATTTTTTTCCAAGTACAGTTGTAGGGTACTCCTTATACTGATTCTTCTGAGCCTGTACGGGGAGCATTAGGTACTGATGTAGTAGGAGTTGAGCTTCACAAATTCACCAGGTAAGCCCAAATTTATTTTCTGCTTGGACAGGTCCACCTCACATGGGTCTGTCTAATATATTAAAAGAGGGATTTTCTTTGCTGTATTGCAGCCCAGTATATCTGTTACTTACAGTAGTAGTCCATTATTGCTGGCCTAGGGGCTTTTGCTCCTACACGAACACCACTCTGTAAAATTTGAGGTCGTCCTTAGAGTCAAACCATTCA
>NZ_BOSH01000049.1 GCF_018403245.1 Paenibacillus sp. J2TS4 | reverse complement strand
TCCGCACCGATGGAATCAACTTCTCGAATTACTTCGAGGTCGGCATCGGAATCGTCTATGAACGTCGAGCCAGCTTCTTGAGTTTTCATCGATGAAGGGTTCCGATACTCTCCCGAGGGAGAGACCCACGCTCATCTTTGTAATAACCCGCTTGGCAGCGTCCTACTCTCCCAGGACCCTGCGGTCCAAGTACCATCGGCGCCGCGTTGGAGGTTTACTAGGGGTTCCCCGCAAAGTAATAGGAATCGGCTACGAAGCATTTCTTCACTTTGTGGGGTTTCCGTAGTGTTCGGGATGGGTACGCGTGGTGCCCCTCCGCCATCGCCACCAAACGGATAACTTTCGAAAGGAACATTTCCCTCTCAAAACTGAAAACGAGTGAATGTGAAGCTGATTTCCTTAGAAAGGAGGTGATCCAGCCGCACCTTCCGATACGGCTACCTTGTTACGACTTCACCCCAATTA
>NZ_BOSH01000048.1 GCF_018403245.1 Paenibacillus sp. J2TS4 | reverse complement strand
GTCTTGCCCTTCATGGTGGATATTCACAGCTGAAAGTGGTATTGGCATTTTTTTCTGAGGACACAACGAGGAAATCTGATAAATACGGCCACCTGAAGTCTAGCTCGGAGTTAACAATTTACCACGTTTAGAGCGGCCGCGATATCCTGCAGATGCATCCAGTACTAGTATGGCCCGGGGGATCCGCTCGCACTTAGCCTGTTAAGGGGTTCGCGCTCGTCTAGTCTGTGCTGTTGCCTGGATAGTAAATTATCATGGTACAAACTTTTAAGAGCCAGTTAAATGGAGATGGATTTAAAAAGAGTTATTGTAAAGTCTCCCCAGGTGTGTCATTAAATATCCCAACAGATTGCCCTGGCCTGACCCCCTAAATGCAATTTTGGGATTCCCTTTTAGTTGCTTTCATTAAAATGTACCAGCGCAGTAAAAAAAGCACAAAGTATATTGTTTATGTAACTCACTATCTCATTTGCACTGGTTACATGGCAGCT
>NZ_BOSH01000047.1 GCF_018403245.1 Paenibacillus sp. J2TS4 | reverse complement strand
ATCGATAATTTTCTCCACCACATAGATCTTCTTCAGTTCTGCTCTGCTCAATGTAATCTTCTCCTGTCCCATAGTGACATTATCTCAGAACAGTTATGGGATGACATTATCACAGCACAATAACAAAGCTGATTCAAAGTGTTGACGGGTCAGCCGTTCTGTGATACATTAGTTCTCGCTGCTCTAAAATGTCTTGTCCCTGAATAAACAAGGAGCCTCAAGCTAACTTTTAAATGTCACTTGGGAAGCGGCTGGATGGACTGGTCCGAGTCCCCAATGCATCCAGTTTTAAAACTATAATTAGAGCTTGCAATCTGATTTTGGATGTGCTATTATACAAAGGTCGCTTTCGATAAGACAAGCTGCGACACGGACCGACAGCAGGTCCCTAACCAGCTGTGAAATGAAGCATTGCCCTTTGAAAACTGAACAACGAGTGAATGAATGAAGCCAGTGCGAAGCGGTCTTCGGATCGTGAGCAGAACCGTTAATGAATGAACGAATGAGCTAATCGCTCTTCAATAAATGAGCTTC
>NZ_BOSH01000046.1 GCF_018403245.1 Paenibacillus sp. J2TS4 | reverse complement strand
GTGATGCTTCGAGGCTAATTCCGTCCGCACCCTAACAGGGTCGGCGTCTAAACCTTCCTCTAAACGCGGTCGCTCTTCCTGACTTTGCTTCGAAATGAGGTTTATACAGTACTTTTCGGGGAGCCCCAACAGTGAAGCGATGCTTCAATCATGAAGCTTCATCATGCGAATCCTTCACTTGCCTAATCATTAGGCTCATTCACTTTTTACAGGCTAATGGTGGGCCCTAGTGGACTCGAACCACCGACCTCACCCTTATCAGGGGTGCGCTCTAACCAGCTGAGCTAAGGGCCCACAAAGCTATGCTTTTTTCAAAAATAAGATACCGCTTGGCAACGTCCATTCCGCACCGATGGAATCAACTTCTCGAATTACTTCGAGGTCGGCATCGGAATCGTCTATGAACGTCGAGCCAGCTTTTTGAGTTTTCATCGATGAAGGGTTCCGATACTCTCCCGAGGGAGAGACCCTCATCTTTGTAATAACCCGCTTGGCAACGTCCTACTCTCCCAGGACCCTGCGGTCCAAGTACCATCGGCGCTGGAGG
>NZ_BOSH01000045.1 GCF_018403245.1 Paenibacillus sp. J2TS4 | reverse complement strand
CGGTGCGTTTCGCACCGTAGCCGGGGCAGACATCTTTGCTCGACTGCGGAGCATCGTATCTACGTTTTTGAAGCAAGGACTTTCTGTTCTCCCTTCCCTTTCCCTCGCACTTCGCGGACAACCCATTTCTTCTATAGACCTAAGTAGTAACGGTCGTTGCGCCTAAACAGCGTGGCATCCGGCTCCTAAGCTTCGTTCGCAGCCAAAGCTTTACTTCCCCGTGCCTCTTTTACAATTAAGTGCTCGAATGCTCCCAAAGCTTCATTTACGCCCTTCTCTTATTAGTCACGCCCCTTACTCCTCTTCTTTTGATTCTTATTTCTGAATTTCCGCTTCAAACAGGAACATATGTTTGGTATAATGAAATGTGTAGGATACAGCCTAGCTGATCATATTAACACGAAGCAAGGTGACTTGAGTTGAAGATCACTTTAACCACCAAAGTGAAGATCTTGCCCACTCCTGAACAAATCGATGGGTTACGACAGACTTTACGTGCTTATCGTCTGGCAAGTGATTACCTGTCCAAGCTTGTATTTGAAGAGAAAATTCTCTCCAAGACGAAGCTGCATCAGTTGATGTATCGAGAGTTGCGTTCTACCTTTTCCTTGCGATCTCAAATGG
>NZ_BOSH01000044.1 GCF_018403245.1 Paenibacillus sp. J2TS4 | reverse complement strand
GGACATCCCCGGATCAAAGCTTGCTTACAGCTCCCCGAGGCATTATCGTTGTTCGCCACGTCCTTCATCGGCTCCTAGCGCCTAGGCATCCTCCGTGTGCTCTTACTAGCTTAACCTGGATGTTTTCTGAAGGAAAATCATCAACCGAAGCCGATTTTCCCCTTCGAAAAAACCCAATCTACACTTGCTAATGGATGCTTTCGCATTTCTTCGCTATCTAGTTTTCAAGGAACAAAGCTTCGCTTGCGTCGTCAATCGAGCGACTGCCGATATTCGCAGCGAAAGATATCTTACCACATTGCTTCCGCGTTGGCAACTAGCAATTTCTTGCTGTTCCGACGCTGATTAGATGGTGAGCCAGCGAATTTATCACCGACTTCCCGCCGATTAGGCAGCCACTTTCCAAGAGAGCCATTGACTCTCAGGGCAAGCTCCATCAAAACTGAACAAATGAGATTTCAACACAAGCCATGTTTAGTTTCAATGAAGAAACTATCTTTTATACATCCGACCAAAGTCGAAATGTAATTCATTCCTTAGAAAGGAGGTGATCCAGCCGCACCTTCCGATACGGCTACCTTGTTACGACTTCACCCCAATTATCTACCCCACCTTCGGCGGCTGGCCCCTTACGGTTACCTCACCGACTTCAGGTGTTG
>NZ_BOSH01000043.1 GCF_018403245.1 Paenibacillus sp. J2TS4 | reverse complement strand
TGCAAAGACAACCAGGATGTTGGCTTAGAAGCAGCCACCATTGAAAGAGTGCGTAATAGCTCACTGGTCGAGTGACTCTGCGCCGAAAATGTAACGGGGCTAAACACACCACCGAAGCTGTGGCAGGCGTCGTCTTCACTCTCTCTTTGAGGAAAGTGTAGGCCGTAACATTTCACCAGAATCCACCTTATAAGGTAGGAGAACATCGAGGAGAATCTTCTTCTGATGTAGATTCTGGTTCAATGCCTCAGGCGAAACACACTCGAAGTCGGAGTGAAGACGATGCTTGGGTAGGGGAGCGTTGTATGCAGATTGAAGGTAGATCGTGAGGACTGCTGGACCGCATACAAGTGAGAATGCCGGTATGAGTAACGAAAAGACAAGTGAGAATCTTGTCCGCCGAAAACCTAAGGGTTCCTGAGGAAGGTTCGTCCGCTCAGGGTAAGTCGGGACCTAAGGCGAGGCCGAAAGGCGTAGTCGAAGGACAACAGGTTGAAATTCCTGTACCACCGTGAACCGCTATGAGCGATGGGGTGACGCAGAAGGGAAGAGTTGCAGACGGATGGAAGTGTCTGTCCAAGCAGCAAGGCTGGTGTGTAGGCAAATCCGCACACCGCGACGGCTGAGCTGTGATGGGGAGGGAACATTGCAGTACCGAAGAACTTGTACTCCAGCTGCCAAGAAAAGCCTCTAGCCAGGGAGAAGGTGCCCGTACCGTAAACCGACACAGGTAGGTAGGAAGAGAAT
>NZ_BOSH01000042.1 GCF_018403245.1 Paenibacillus sp. J2TS4 | reverse complement strand
AATGGGTTGTCCGCGAAGTGCGAGGGAAAGGGAAGGGAGAACAGAAAGTCCTTGCTTCAAAAACGTAGATACGATGCTCCGCAGTCGAGCAAAGATGTCTGCCCCGGCTACGGTGCGAAACGCACCGGAGATCTTCTGTTTTACTTTTACCATGCGCAAATCTCGTTCCGCCTGATTATTGTCAAACGGAATTTCGGCTCGCCAAAGAAACGACAAGATCGCCGTTTTATGCAGCAACAGTCGTTCGCCCAGATTGCCTGCCTTGCTCTTGATCTTTCTGCCGCGTGTCCCGGTCTTTGTTCTCACGGGGTCCTTCGCCCATTCGTGCTGACCGGCTTCCAGAATCGCATTATATCGTTCTTGAAGCCCCAGGATGACCTCTGCGCTTAGCGGTGTTTCCGCTTGTCGCGACGCGCTCGCGAGCTGCCAGCTTTCTTTCAGCAGATCGCTCATCTGCTGCGCCCATACATGGCCGTCGTGCTCCGCAATGCCCTTGCATTCCCGGAGTAAATGTACGTTGCAGAGCGCGTGATCAAAGGTATACCGGTCCTTGAAGTACCCTTGCATGCAATCATGGACCACCGTGCCGGTATAGCGTGGCAAAAAGCCATGCGCATCCATCGCCTTGCTTCCGCGTTGGGCGTGGAAACGAAGCAGCGTATGCTTCTCGTCGGAGATCACATGCATCCATTGCGTCTTGCCGCCGACTCGGCATCCCGTTTCATCGGCATGCACGACGGGTTGCCGAAGCAACC
>NZ_BOSH01000041.1 GCF_018403245.1 Paenibacillus sp. J2TS4 | reverse complement strand
TGTAGGGTATTCCGACATAACTTTCTGTAGAAACATCAGGAACTTATCGGCAGTGTATTGTTCATCTTCTTGCCAAACGATTTTGCCCGTGACATAATCCACCGTGGAGAATAGTTTTATGCCACGATGTTTACCGGTTGTTTTTAGGATACGCTGCTTCCCTTTGGCAAACCACGTATGTTGAAGCGCTTGGTAATCACGAATCATGGATTCATCTTCAAACAAAATATGATCAATTTCGCCATCATCGTAATTTTTTTAACCCTGGAAAGGTTTTTTCGACAAACTCTTTTTGCTTTTCTTCGTCAGCGGCTGCCAAAGTATAGGTGGGTTTTGTGTAACTCATGTTTAGACGATGCATCAGCTTGGAAGCCCCACGGAGGGAGTAGCTTTGTTCAAATTCCCGCTGGATGAACTCACAAATCAGTTCAAGGGTCCAATTGAACTTTGCCGAAAATCCAACTTCATGGGGAATAGATTCCATGATTGTCTTTTTCAGTTGAGTTTGTTGTTCTTCCGTAAGCCGTTCACTCCTGCCTGGAGGGGACTGGATCTGCAAGCCATCAAGACCCGACTCTCTATAGTGTTGTATATACGTTCGTACTGTTCGATCCGATCTTCTAATAATGGAAGCAATTTGCTGATTACTGTATCCAAGCAGATGTAAATAAACAGTTTGGTAACGTTCGAACATTCGGCGGCTCTTTTCCTGTATTAATCGGTTTTCAACTTCTTTTAATTCCTTGTTTTCCAAAATCATCACCCGTCCATAAAGTGGTTCTCACTTATTCGACGTTTGAGGGTTGGAATTCCTTCCTCATAATAGGAAACTTACTGGTTCAACTTATATAG
>NZ_BOSH01000040.1 GCF_018403245.1 Paenibacillus sp. J2TS4 | reverse complement strand
AGGCCTAGGATGCCCATGAGTCTGTATATTCGCTTATGATTGACATTTAAATGATGTTCTCGGTTTAGTTTAATGGTCATCTGGCGGTATCCGAGGATCCCATCCTTTTCCTCGTAGGCATCTTTAATCAAAGGAAGCAACGCTTTATTGAAGATCTCGTTGTTGCTTTCTTTCCGGTTGATCCATTTATAATACGATGAACGTTGGACCCCAATAAGATCACATAATTGACTTATGGGATATAACTTCGTTTCATGGAGTTCGCGTATTGCAAGGTATATCGTTTCATACCTTACCTGGCTTAAAACCGCCTCCTTTCGATCTCGTCCAGCTTTTTTAGCAAATCGATCTCCATCTGCTTCCTTCTGTTCTCAGCCTGCAGCAGCTTATTCTGTGCCCTTAGTTTCTCGACTTCTGACATCTCATCTTCGGATTTTCTTTTCCCGCGTCTGTCCTGAAGCGCATCCACACCAGATGTTAAGTATTTATTTGTCCATGAATAAACTTGCTGATAGGATACCTGGAATTTCTCAGCTGTCTGGGCATAATTGTTTTGATGTTCAATGCAGAATCTGACGATTTCAACTCTCTCATCGTAAGTCGTGGTTCGTCCTTTAGTCATGATTGGCGTTCCTCCCGTTCTGGAAGCGATCAACTTCTCATGACCATTATACTTTAGAATCCAATCGCGTAATTGGTAAGTTGATTTAATGCCATACCTTTTACAAATATCCATGTGAGAACCGCCACCAGCCAAATAATCCTCGACAGCTATTCTCTTTAACTCTGCAGAATAAGCAGCATTCTTAGATGTTTGCAGCAGTCCGTTTGGACCTAATGACTGGTAAGTCTGAAGCCATTGCCTGAT
>NZ_BOSH01000039.1 GCF_018403245.1 Paenibacillus sp. J2TS4 | reverse complement strand
GTTTCAGTTCCCTTGGTCTGCCTCTGCCGCACCTATGGATTCAGTGCGGAGTCCGTATCCATTACGATACGGGGGTTCCCCCATTCGGACATCCCCGGATCAAAGCTTGCTTACAGCTCCCCGAGGCGTTATCGTTGTTCGCCACGTCCTTCATCGGCTCCTAGCGCCTAGGCATCCTCCGTGTGCTCTTACTAGCTTAACCTGGATGTTTTCGTTAGAAAAGATCCGTTATTGACATCTCCTCAGAAGTTCAAGACCGAAGTCCATCTCTTCCTCGAAAGATACCCAATCTACACTTGCTAATGGATGCTTTCGCATTTCTTCGCTATCTAGTTTTCAAGGAACAAAGCTTCGCTTGCGTCGTCAGTCGAGCGACTGCCGATATTCGCAGCGAAAGATATCTTACCACATTGCTTCCGCGTTGGCAACTAGCAATTTCTTGCTGTTCCGACGCTGATTAGAATGGTGGAGCCAAGCGGGATCGAACCGCTGACCTCCTGCTTGCAAGGCAGGCGCTCTCCCAGCTGAGCTATGGCCCCTAACTGAACCCCAAAAAGTGAAGTGATGCTTCGAGGCTAATTCCGTCCGCACCCTAACAGGGTCGGCGTCTAAACCTTCCTCTAAACGCGGTCGCTCTTCCTGACTTTGCTTCGAAATGAGGTTTATACAACTTTTCGGGGAGCCCCCCCCACAGAATAGAACATCCTGATGGATTTATCATGAAGTTTCACCATGTGAATCCTTCACTTGCCTAATCATTAGGCACATTCACTTTTTACAGGCTAAATGGTGGGCCCTAGTGGACTCGAACCACCGACCTCACCCTTATCAGGGGTGCGCTCTAACCAGCTGAGCTAAGGGCCCACAAAGCTATGCTTTTGTCTAAAAGAAGATACCGCTTGGCAACGTCCATTCCGCACCGATGGAATCAACTTCTCGAATTACTTCGAGGTCGGCATCGGAATCGTCTATGAACGTCGAGCCAGCTTCTTGAGTTTTCATCGATGAAGGGTTCCGATACTCTCCCGAGGGAGAGACCCTCATCTTTGTAATAACCCGCTTGGCAACGTCCTACTCTCCCAGGACCCTGCGGTCCAAGTACCATCGGCGCTGGAGGGCTTAACGGTCGTGTTCGGGATGGGTACGCGTGGTGCCCCTCCGCCATCGCCACCAAACGGATGAC
>NZ_BOSH01000037.1 GCF_018403245.1 Paenibacillus sp. J2TS4 | reverse complement strand
TGTTATTGTGCTGTGATAATGTCATCCCATAACTGTTCTGAGATAATGTCACTATGGGACAGGAGAAGATTACATTGAGCAGAGCAGAACTGAAGAAGATCTATGTGGTGGAGAAAATTATCGATGGACTAATGACGAACAGTGAGGGGGCTATGACGTTAGGGATTTCTGTTCGGCAAATGATTAGGTTAAAGAACAAGTACAAAGCGGAAGGAGCACCGGGCATTGCCCATAAAAATCGAGGAAGGAAGCCTGTACATGCTTTAAGTGATGAAATGAAGGATCGAACCGCAGAATTATACACATCCAAGTATCATGGCAGCAACAGCTGTCACTTTGCAGAGCTCCTTCAGGAGCACGAGGACATCCAATTAAGCAGTTCCAGCGTAAGGCGGATTCTGCTTGCAAAGGGACTCAAGCAAGCCAAGCAAAGACGTCGTACGGCCCATCAGCCGCGTCAGCGCAGAGCGCAGGCGGGCATGCTCTGGCAGATTGACGCTACCCCTTATGCATGGCTGGAAGACCGCGCTCCTGCTTTTGCCTTGCATGCTGCGATTGATGATGCCACAGGCATTGTCGTTGGAGCTGTGTTTCGGCCTAACGAATGCCGTGAGGGCTACTCCCTTGTCATGCAGCAAGGCATGACGAAATACGGCGTCCCCCTTGGCCTTTACAGTGATCGACATACGATTTTCCGTTCTCCCAACGAAAAGCTTACGGTTGAACAAGAACTCGCTGGCGAATCTAAACCTCTTTCGAACTTTGGTAAAGCGATGGCTGAACTGGGCATCGAACACATTCAAGCGCTCTCACCGCAAGCTAAGGGCCGGATTGAACGCCTGTGGGTAACCTTTCAGGATCGTTTGGTCATTGAGCTTCGGCTACTTGGCATCACGACAATGGAAGCCGCTAACGAAGCCTTACCTCTGCTCATCCAGAAGCATAATCAGCGATTTGCAGTCGCTCCACGATCAAGCGAACCGGCTTATATGGAGCTGAGTGAGGACATTCGGCTTGAGCATGTATTTACAGTGCGGGAGTACCGGACGCTGGGGGCAGGCCAAACCCTCTCTTATGGCGGCAACACTTATACCTTTGCTGAATCCTTACCTCAGCATTTTCCCGTTAAAACCGTGGTAGAAGTTCGTGAGACGCTCACAGGGGACGTACTCGTCTGGCATCAGGGTCAAGCTTTACTTCTGAAGAAGACAGAACGGCCCGAGCGCCAAGAACAGACGAAAAAGGCGAGTTCTGCGCAGCCACGCAAACCCGCCAAAGATCATCCGTGGAAAACCACGTATGATACCACCGTAACTAAGCGTAGCACAAAACGAGATTCATTCCAAGACGCTATGTATTCACAGCATAACAGTTATTCAGAGGCCTACTGGTAAGAGTGGCCTCCTTCAAAAAAAGTGACATTTTCATAGCACAGATAAGGTGACATTTTCACAGACGTTTGACA
>NZ_BOSH01000036.1 GCF_018403245.1 Paenibacillus sp. J2TS4 | reverse complement strand
CGGCTAGGCCCCCTAATTCCGGAGTCCGTACCACAAAAGAACTAACTTGTATACAATTCCTCTCTTTTTAGAGGTTTTTCATAAGTTTTCGTGATTCTATCGCCGTAAGGGGCCGACTTGACACGGAGCCTCTGCAGGCATGAATGTTTGCGAAAGGGCGAAGTTTCAAGACAGATTCGCAAGGTTATCAGCCTATCATGCCTGCCACTCCATGTAAAGTCTTTGGAGTCACCATTGCCTGGTAAGAACCCATTACAAGGCGATATTGTACTTAGAATGGTCATCAAGCTGCATCACCCAATGAGAAAATTGGATCGGAGACATATGCCTTAAACTACCATGCATCTTTCGATGATTATAAAAATCCATGTAGCGGTCGATGGCTATATAAGCTTCTTCGAAGGTCATGAAGTCTTCTTTCGCCAACAGATCTCGCTCCAATAGACTGTGGAACGATTCAATATAAGCATTCATATTCGGTGTTTTCGGAGGGATCCGTTCATGGACTAATTCCCAGCTTTCACAAGTGTCCCCAAATAACGTGCTTATGAATTGTGGCCCGTTATCCGTTCGGATGACCGGCCGAGGATCTTCCGGCTTGATCTGGCTCTCCAGAGCCTGTACTAAGGTCTGACAGACGTGTTTGGCCTCACATACGGGTCCTCTATAATAACCAACGATTACGCGGTTAAATACGTCAATGATATCGAGTATGAAAAAGAATCGGTCTCGGCCGGCTATATATCCATATTTGATATCCATCTGCCATAGTTGATTAGGTCCTGTCACGATGCGGTTTTTGGGCAATCTTCGTGGGTGCTTCGATTTCCGTTTTCGCTGTTTTTGAAGAATGCCAAGCTCACTGCATAATCGATACGATTTCTTCTTATTGAGGATCAGTTTCTTTTCTTTTTGAAGACATCGGGCGAGTAACTTATAACCATACACATGCTCTTCGCCCTCTACCAGTTCAAGCAGCCATTCCTTGATCTGTTCGTCGCTCACTTTCTGTCCATCCGTCGTAAGAGAATATCCGGGATAGGAGCGGCCTCTGTGGCTTACTCTAGAGGGTTCCGTTACTTGGCTTGTTCGTTTGAATCGATCGTAATAGGTGGATTTCGCCAGACCAAGGATTTGCAAGACGAGAGTTGCCATTTCTCCCCGCTTAATGAATTGGTCGGCTATTTCAAATTTTTCGTGTAAGCGGGGTTCTTCTTTTTTAGCAACTCACGCAAAATCTCAATCTCGAGCTCCTTTTCACCGAGAACTTTTTTTGCCTTTTCATACTTTTCTTCGATCTCTTGGAGTCTCTTCAGTTCTTGGTACTGCTGTTCGGCAGGTGGAAGTTCGTCAACATCAACTTGATCCCGGTAGGTTCGAATCCAGTTACGGATGGTTTCCGGGTGAAGATCATAGTTTCTGGCAAGCACCCCCACCTTGATACCGGATAAAGCTTGTCGGACGACATCAAGTCGAACTTCTTCATACAATTTGTTGGATCGTCTCATCCTGGTCGCCTCCCTTAGAAATACAATAATATATTGTAGGCTGAGACTCCAGTTTGATTAGGGGGCCGTGGAG
>NZ_BOSH01000035.1 GCF_018403245.1 Paenibacillus sp. J2TS4 | reverse complement strand
GAAGGGACGGTTTTTATGCGTAATCTGACGACTACTAATGATCATTATACCATGCAACTGACACTTCCTCTAGAAGAAATGGAAGAAAAGGTGGTTTCCAAACGAAATCTTGCGCCTACCTTCAAAGCCTACGACAACAAACAGGCCCAGATGATTCTGGATCTGGAAATGTATATTCCCACACACCATGTGGCCCGTGTCATTGATGAGATGATAGATGCGATCCCCGACCATCAGTTGTTTGCTCACTATGCAGGTGGTGGCCGCAGTTCTTATCATCCTAAAATGATGCTCAAGGTGATTCTTTACGGCTACTCACAAAAAGTCTACTCCTGCCGCGGCATCGAAAAGCTGTTGCAAGAAAACATTCCGGCGATGTGGCTGGCTGCGATGCAGCAACCCGACTTCCGCACCTTGAATGACTTCCGTGGCGTGCGCATGAAAGCGTTCATGGACGAGCTGTTTGAAACGATGATTGGGAAGCTCATTGCGGACAACTACATCACGATGGAGCAGTACTTTCTAGATGGCACGAAGATTGAAGCCGATGCCAACAAGTATTCCTTTGTGTGGAAAAAGTCTACGCTGCACTTCGAGGAAAAACTCAAAGCAAAGGTGCAGGCGACCCTTCAGCATATTCATGCAATCACGCACCAGGAAGCTGGTGAGTATGAAGAGGCAAAGCCGGAAGAACTCCCTGCCCAATTAGAAGCCGCGGCGGCTGTACTGGAGGAGAAAATCGAAGGGGTAACGGAGAAAATCGCCGGGGAAAGCAGCAGTGAAGAGCGGAAGGAGCTGCGAAAGCAGCGCAGTGCCTTGAAGAAGCCGCTGAAGCTCATTCGTGAAGATTTCCTTCCCCGACTTGCTAAATATGATGCGCAGAAGGCCTGCTTCGGTGATCGCAATAGTTATTCCAAAACGGATCCGGATGCGACGTTTATGCGCATGAAGGAAGACCACATGAAAAATGGCCAGCTTAAGCCTGGCTACAATATACAGATGGCAACCGAAAACCAGTTCATTTTGTTTTACAGCCTTCATCAGCGGCCCACGGATACGCGCTGCTTCATTCCGCATATGGAGCGGCTTGCAGCGTCTTCTTTGCCGATGCCCAAAACGGTCATTGCGGACGCTGGATATGGCAGTGAGGAAAACTATTTGTATGCCGTGGGCGAAGAAAAAGAGCCACGCTTTGATTTTCTCATTCCCTATGGCAACTACATGAAGGAGAAAACTCGGCGCTACAAAAAGGACATCCGACATGCATCGAATTGGATGTATGAAGAGCTGGATGATCGTTTTATCTGCCCGAATGGCCGATATGTTCGGTTCAAAAAGTACCAGATGAAAAAGACGAGTTCAGGTCTGGAGCAGAGCTTTAAGATTTACGAATGTGAAGACTGCAGCGATTGTCCATTCAAGTCAAAATGTACAAAAGCAAAAGGCAATCGTCAAGTACACTGGAACACGGTATGGGAAGAGTTGAAGGCGAAAGCGAAAACAGCCCTTGAGGATGACGAGAAATCCGCAATCTATGCTCGGCGTAAAGTGGAGGTGGAGAGCGTGTTTGGTCACATCAAGGGCAATCGGTCGTTCCGACGGTTTTCCTTGCGGGGCCTGGAAAAGGTTCACACGGAGTTCGGGATTGTGGCTTTGGCCCACAATTTACTGAAAGTAGCAGGCATCCGCCTCGC
>NZ_BOSH01000034.1:1371-2506 GCF_018403245.1 Paenibacillus sp. J2TS4 | reverse complement strand
GCCTCGGGGAGCTGTAAGCAAGCTTTGATCCGGGGATGTCCGAATGGGGGAACCCCCGTATCGTAATGGATACGGACTCCGCACTGAATCCATAGGTGCGGCAGAGGCAGACCAAGGGAACTGAAACATCTAAGTACCTTGAGGAAGAGAAAACAATAGTGATTCCGTCAGTAGCGGCGAGCGAACGCGGAAGAGCCTAAACCGATGCACTTGTGCATCGGGGTTGTGGGACGTCAACGTGAACTTAGCTCATTAAGTGAAGTGGTCTGGAAAGGCCCGCCAGAGAAGGTAACAGCCCTGTAGCTGAAAATGAGCGAACGTTCTAGACGGATCCCGAGTACCGCGGGGCACGGGAAACCCCGTGGGAATCTGGCAGGACCATCTGCTAAGGCTAAATACTCCCTAGCGACCGATAGTGAAGCAGTACCGTGAGGGAAAGGTGAAAAGAACCGCGGGAGCGGAGTGAAATAGAACCTGAAACCGTGTGCTTACAAGAAGTCAGAGCGCGTTAATGCGTGATGGCGTGCCTTTTGTAGAATGAACCGGCGAGTTACGTTTGCGTGCAAGGTTAAGCAGAAGATGCGGAGCCGCAGCGAAAGCGAGTCTGAATAGGGCGAATCAGTACGCAGGCGTAGACCCGAAACCGTGTGATCTACCCCTGTCCAGGGTGAAGGTGAGGTAACACTCACTGGAGGCCCGAACCCACGAATGTTGAAAAATTCGGGGATGAGGTGGGGGTAGCGGAGAAATACCAATCGAACTCGGAGATAGCTGGTTCTCCCCGAAATAGCTTTAGGGCTAGCCTCGGGAGCGTAAGACGTGGAGGTAGAGCACTGATTGGGTGCGGGGCCCGCCAAGGGTTACCAAGCTCAGTCAAACTCCGAATGCCATGTTCTTGAAGCCCGGGAGTCAGACGGTGAGTGCTAAGATCCATCGTCAAGAGGGAAACAACCCAGACCATCGGCTAAGGTCCCCAAGTGTGTGTTAAGTGGGAAAGGATGTGGAGTTGCAAAGACAACCAGGATGTTGGCTTAGAAGCAGCCACCATTGAAAGAGTGCGTAATAGCTCACTGGTCGAGTGACTCTGCGCCGAAAATGTAACGGGGCTAAACACACCACCGAAGCTGTGGCAGGA
>NZ_BOSH01000034.1:0-1273 GCF_018403245.1 Paenibacillus sp. J2TS4 | reverse complement strand
AGGCTGAGCTGTGATGGGGAGGGAACATTGCAGTACCGAAGAACTTGTACTCCAGCTGCCAAGAAAAGCCTCTAGCCAGGGAGAAGGTGCCCGTACCGTAAACCGACACAGGTAGGTAGGAAGAGAATTCTAAGGCGCTCGGAAGAACTCTCGTTAAGGAACTCGGCAAAAAGACCCCGTAACTTCGGGAGAAGGGGTGCCTCGTTAGGGTGAATAGCCCGAGGGGGCCGCAGCGAATAGGCCCAAGCGACTGTTTAGCAAAAACACAGGTCTGTGCGAAGCCGCAAGGCGAAGTATACGGGCTGACGCCTGCCCGGTGCTGGAAGGTTAAGGGGAGTGGTTAGGAGTAATCCGAAGCTATGAACCGAAGCCCCAGTAAACGGCGGCCGTAACTATAACGGTCCTAAGGTAGCGAAATTCCTTGTCAGGTAAGTTCTGACCCGCACGAATGGCGTAACGACTTGGGCGCTGTCTCAACGAGAGATCCGGTGAAATTTTAATACCTGTGAAGATGCAGGTTACCCGCGACAAGACGGAAAGACCCCATGGAGCTTTACTGCAGCTTGATATTGGACTTGGGTACGGTCTGTACAGGATAGGTGGGAGCCTTGGAAGCATGTGCGCCAGCATGTGTGGAGGCGACGTTGGGATACCACCCTGATCGTATCTAGGTTCTAACCCGCGACCCTGAATCGGGTTGGGGGACATTGTCAGGCGGGCAGTTTGACTGGGGCGGTCGCCTCCTAAAGAGTAACGGAGGCGCCCCAAGGTTCCCTCAGAATGGTTGGAAATCATTCGCAGAGTGCAAAGGCAGAAGGGAGCTTGACTGCGAGACGTACAGGTCGAGCAGGGACGAAAGTCGGGCTTAGTGATCCGGTGGTACCGCATGGAAGGGCCATCGCTCAACGGATAAAAGCTACCCTGGGGATAACAGGCTTATCTCCCCCAAGAGTCCACATCGACGGGGAGGTTTGGCACCTCGATGTCGGCTCATCGCATCCTGGGGCTGAAGTAGGTCCCAAGGGTTGGGCTGTTCGCCCATTAAAGCGGTACGCGAGCTGGGTTCAGAACGTCGTGAGACAGTTCGGTCCCTATCTGTCGCGGGCGTAGGAAATTTGAGAGGAGCTGTCCTTAGTACGAGAGGACCGGGATGGACGTACCGCTGGTGTACCAGTTGTCTCGCCAGAGGCATCGCTGGGTAGCCAAGTACGGCAGGGATAAGCGCTGAAAGCATCTAAGCGTGAAGCCCCCCTCAAGATGAGATTTCCCAATT
>NZ_BOSH01000033.1 GCF_018403245.1 Paenibacillus sp. J2TS4 | reverse complement strand
GTCGCTGCGTTGAGGCTTGCGTTTATGGTACGCTGGACTTTGTAGGATACCCTCGCTTTCCTGCTCCTGTTGAGTTTATTGCTGCCGTCATTGCTTATTATGTTCATCCCGTCAACATTCAAACGGCCTGTCTCATCATGGAAGGCGCTGAATTTACGGAAAACATTATTAATGGCGTCGAGCGTCCGGTTAAAGCCGCTGAATTGTTCGCGTTTACCTTGCGTGTACGCGCAGGAAACACTGACGTTCTTACTGACGCAGAAGAAAACGTGCGTCAAAAATTACGTGCAGAAGGAGTGATGTAATGTCTAAAGGTAAAAAACGTTCTGGCGCTCGCCCTGGTCGTCCGCAGCCGTTGCGAGGTACTAAAGGCAAGCGTAAAGGCGCTCGTCTTTGGTATGTAGGTGGTCAACAATTTTAATTGCAGGGGCTTCGGCCCCTTACTTGAGGATAAATTATGTCTAATATTCAAACTGGCGCCGAGCGTATGCCGCATGACCTTTCCCATCTTGGCTTCCTTGCTGGTCAGATTGGTCGTCTTATTACCATTTCAACTACTCCGGTTATCGCTGGCGACTCCTTCGAGATGGACGCCGTTGGCGCTCTCCGTCTTTCTCCATTGCGTCGTGGCCTTGCTATTGACTCTACTGTAGACATTTTTACTTTTTATGTCCCTCATCGTCACGTTTATGGTGAACAGTGGATTAAGTTCATGAAGGATGGTGTTAATGCCACTCCTCTCCCGACTGTTAACACTACTGGTTATATTGACCATGCCGCTTTTCTTGGCACGATTAACCCTGATACCAATAAAATCCCTAAGCATTTGTTTCAGGGTTATTTGAATATCTATAACAACTATTTTAAAGCGCCGTGGATGCCTGACCGTACCGAGGCTAACCCTAATGAGCTTAATCAAGATGATGCTCGTTATGGTTTCCGTTGCTGCCATCTCAAAAACATTTGGACTGCTCCGCTTCCTCCTGAGACTGAGCTTTCTCGCCAAATGACGACTTCTACCACATCTATTGACATTATGGGTCTGCAAGCTGCTTATGCTAATTTGCATACTGACCAAGAACGTGATTACTTCATGCAGCGTTACCATGATGTTATTTCTTCATTTGGAGGTAAAACCTCTTATGACGCTGACAACCGTCCTTTACTTGTCATGCGCTCTAATCTCTGGGCATCTGGCTATGATGTTGATGGAACTGACCAAACGTCGTTAGGCCAGTTTTCTGGTCGTGTTCAACAGACCTATAAACATTCTGTGCCGCGTTTCTTTGTTCCTGAGCATGGCACTATGTTTACTCTTGCGCTTGTTCGTTTTCCGCCTACTGCGACTAAAGAGATTCAGTACCTTAACGCTAAAGGTGCTTTGACTTATACCGATATTGCTGGCGACCCTGTTTTGTATGGCAACTTGCCGCCGCGTGAAATTTCTATGAAGGATGTTTTCCGTTCTGGTGATTCGTCTAAGAAGTTTAAGATTGCTGAGGGTCAGTGGTATCGTTATGCGCCTTCGTATGTTTCTCCTGCTTATCACCTTCTTGAAGGCTTCCCATTCATTCAGGAACCGCCTTCTGGTGATTTGCAAGAACGCGTACTTATTCGCCACCATGATTATGACCAGTGTTTCCAGTCCGTTCAGTTGTTGCAGTGGAATAGTCAGGTTAAATTTAATGTGACCGTTTATCGCAATCTGCCGACCACTCGCGATTCAATCATGACTTCGTGATAAAAGATTGAGTGTGAGGTTATAACGCCGAAGCGGTAAAAATTTTAATTTTTGCCGCTGAGGGGTTGACCAAGCGAAGCGCGGTAGGTTTTCTGCTTAGGAGTTTAATCATGTTTCAGACTTTTATTTCTCGCCATAATTCAAACTTTTTTTCTGATAAGCTGGTTCTCACTTCTGTTACTCCAGCTTCTTCGGCACCTGTTTTACAGACACCTAAAGCTACATCGTCAACGTTATATTTTGATAGTTTGACGGTTAATGCTGGTAATGGTGGTTTTCTTCATTGCATTCAGATGGATACATCTGTCAACGCCGCTAATCAGGTTGTTTCTGTTGGTGCTGATATTGCTTTTGATGCCGACCCTAAATTTTTTGCCTGTTTGGTTCGCTTTGAGTCTTCTTCGGTTCCGACTACCCTCCCGACTGCCTATGATGTTTATCCTTTGGATGGTCGCCATGATGGTGGTTATTATACCGTCAAGGACTGTGTGACTATTGACGTCCTTCCCCGTACGCCGGGCAATAATGTTTATGTTGGTTTCATGGTTTGGTCTAACTTTACCGCTACTAAATGCCGCGGATTGGTTTCGCTGAATCAGGTTATTAAAGAGATTATTTGTCTCCAGCCACTTAAGTGAGGTGATTTATGTTTGGTGCTATTGCTGGCGGTATTGCTTCTGCTCTTGCTGGTGGCGCCATGTCTAAATTGTTTGGAGGCGGTCAAAAAGCCGCCTCCGGTGGCATTCAAGGTGATGTGCTTGCTACCGATAACAATACTGTAGGCATGGGTGATGCTGGTATTAAATCTGCCATTCAAGGCTCTAATGTTCCTAACCCTGATGAGGCCGTCCCTAGTTTTGTTTCTGGTGCTATGGCTAAAGCTGGTAAAGGACTTCTTGAAGGTACGTTGCAGGCTGGCACTTCTGCCGTTTCTGATAAGTTGCTTGATTTGGTTGGACTTGGTGGCAAGTCTGCCGCTGATAAAGGAAAGGATACTCGTGATTATCTTGCTGCTGCATTTCCTGAGCTTAATGCTTGGGAGCGTGCTGGTGCTGATGCTTCCTCTGCTGGTATGGTTGACGCCGGATTTGAGAATCAAAAAGAGCTTACTAAAATGCAACTGGACAATCAGAAAGAGATTGCCGAGATGCAAAATGAGACTCAAAAAGAGATTGCTGGCATTCAGTCGGCGACTTCACGCCAGAATACGAAAGACCAGGTATATGCACAAAATGAGATGCTTGCTTATCAACAGAAGGAGTCTACTGCTCGCGTTGCGTCTATTATGGAAAACACCAATCTTTCCAAGCAACAGCAGGTTTCCGAGATTATGCGCCAAATGCTTACTCAAGCTCAAACGGCTGGTCAGTATTTTACCAATGACCAAATCAAAGAAATGACTCGCAAGGTTAGTGCTGAGGTTGACTTAGTTCATCAGCAAACGCAGAATCAGCGGTATGGCTCTTCTCATATTGGCGCTACTGCAAAGGATATTTCTAATGTCGTCACTGATGCTGCTTCTGGTGTGGTTGATATTTTTCATGGTATTGATAAAGCTGTTGCCGATACTTGGAACAATTTCTGGAAAGACGGTAAAGCTGATGGTATTGGCTCTAATTTGTCTAGGAAATAACCGTCAGGATTGACACCCTCCCAATTGTATGTTTTCATGCCTCCAAATCTTGGAGGCTTTTTTATGGTTCGTTCTTATTACCCTTCTGAATGTCACGCTGATTATTTTGACTTTGAGCGTATCGAGGCTCTTAAACCTGCTATTGAGGCTTGTGGCATTTCTACTCTTTCTCAATCCCCAATGCTTGGCTTCCATAAGCAGATGGATAACCGCATCAAGCTCTTGGAAGAGATTCTGTCTTTTCGTATGCAGGGCGTTGAGTTCGATAATGGTGATATGTATGTTGACGGCCATAAGGCTGCTTCTGACGTTCGTGATGAGTTTGTATCTGTTACTGAGAAGTTAATGGATGAATTGGCACAATGCTACAATGTGCTCCCCCAACTTGATATTAATAACACTATAGACCACCGCCCCGAAGGGGACGAAAAATGGTTTTTAGAGAACGAGAAGACGGTTACGCAGTTTTGCCGCAAGCTGGCTGCTGAACGCCCTCTTAAGGATATTCGCGATGAGTATAATTACCCCAAAAAGAAAGGTATTAAGGATGAGTGTTCAAGATTGCTGGAGGCCTCCACTATGAAATCGCGTAGAGGCTTTGCTATTCAGCGTTTGATGAATGCAATGCGACAGGCTCATGCTGATGGTTGGTTTATCGTTTTTGACACTCTCACGTTGGCTGACGACCGATTAGAGGCGTTTTATGATAATCCCAATGCTTTGCGTGACTATTTTCGTGATATTGGTCGTATGGTTCTTGCTGCCGAGGGTCGCAAGGCTAATGATTCACACGCCGACTGCTATCAGTATTTTTGTGTGCCTGAGTATGGTACAGCTAATGGCCGTCTTCATTTCCATGCGGTGCACTTTATGCGGACACTTCCTACAGGTAGCGTTGACCCTAATTTTGGTCGTCGGGTACGCAATCGCCGCCAGTTAAATAGCTTGCAAAATACGTGGCCTTATGGTTACAGTATGCCCATCGCAGTTCGCTACACGCAGGACGCTTTTTCACGTTCTGGTTGGTTGTGGCCTGTTGATGCTAAAGGTGAGCCGCTTAAAGCTACCAGTTATATGGCTGTTGGTTTCTATGTGGCTAAATACGTTAACAAAAAGTCAGATATGGACCTTGCTGCTAAAGGTCTAGGAGCTAAAGAATGGAACAACTCACTAAAAACCAAGCTGTCGCTACTTCCCAAGAAGCTGTTCAGAATCAGAATGAGCCGCAACTTCGGGATGAAAATGCTCACAATGACAAATCTGTCCACGGAGTGCTTAATCCAACTTACCAAGCTGGGTTACGACGCGACGCCGTTCAACCAGATATTGAAGCAGAACGCAAAAAGAGAGATGAGATTGAGGCTGGGAAAAGTTACTGTAGCCGACGTTTTGGCGGCGCAACCTGTGACGACAAATCTGCTCAAATTTATGCGCGCTTCGATAAAAATGATTGGCGTATCCAACCTGCAGAGTTTTATCGCTTCCATGACGCAGAAGTTAACACTTTCGGATATTTCTGATGAGTCGAAAAATTATCTTGATAAAGCAGGAATTACTACTGCTTGTTTACGAATTAAATCGAAGTGGACTGCTGGCGGAAAATGAGAAAATTCGACCTATCCTTGCGCAGCTCGAGAAGCTCTTACTTTGCGACCTTTCGCCATCAACTAACGATTCTGTCAAAAACTGACGCGTTGGATGAGGAGAAGTGGCTTAATATGCTTGGCACGTTCGTCAAGGACTGGTTTAGATATGAGTCACATTTTGTTCATGGTAGAGATTCTCTTGTTGACATTTTAAAAGAGCGTGGATTACTATCTGAGTCCGATGCTGTTCAACCACTAATAGGTAAGAAATCATGAGTCAAGTTACTGAACAATCCGTACGTTTCCAGACCGCTTTGGCCTCTATTAAGCTCATTCAGGCTTCTGCCGTTTTGGATTTAACCGAAGATGATTTCGATTTTCTGACGAGTAACAAAGTTTGGATTGCTACTGACCGCTCTCGTGCTCGTCGCTGCGTTGAGGCTTGCGTTTATGGTACGCTGGACTTTGTAGGATACCCTCGCTTTCCTGCTCCTGTTGAGTTTATTGCTGCCGTCATTGCTTATTATGTTCATCCCGTCAACATTCAAACGGC
>NZ_BOSH01000032.1 GCF_018403245.1 Paenibacillus sp. J2TS4 | reverse complement strand
TCGATAATTTTCTCCACCACATAGATCTTCTTCAGTTCTGCTCTGCTCAATGTAATCTTCTCCTGTCCCATAGTGACATTATCTCAGAACAGTTATGGGATGACATTATCACAGCACAATAACACTCCAAAAACCGAGAGTTGATATTTGCGCTTTAATCCGCTATACTTATTCATGCCGTGCTAGACGGGGAGGTAGCGGTGCCCTATAACCTGCAATCCGCTGCAGCAGGGTTGAATTCCTGCTAGAGGTCTTGTCGGTGTAAGGTCTGACGGATACACGTAGTGTTGACGGTCGGGTCCTTCGCAATGAAAGCTTGTGAACTCGGTCAGGTTCGGAAGAAAGCAGCCGTAAGCAAGATGTTTCATGTGTTGAAGGGTTACCTAACCTGAGCTAACGATATTCGTTCCGCTTGGATCGCAACGATCGATAGCAGGTGCACGGTTTAATCCATTCCTTAATAGTAAGACGCAACTAACATTTCATTCCGGAATTGCCGGGTTGAAGTGTTTTTTTCGTTTTTCTGGAAGGAATTTGAAGCGTCGGATCGAATGTTAATACATGTAAACTGCAACAGAGTATGCAGACTTATGTAGAGAGATACCATTCCATTACTTTCAAGAGTATAGGAGGTAAGCAGTTGTCTTCTGTAGATAAAGGCCGTTGTCTGCTCTCGATCGAACATTTGGACGACTACATTCATGCTTGCTTATCACAGAGTGTTATCATTGTTAACGACGGGGAGAAGGTAGTCAACTGTAGCCTTGCCTTTCTTGACGAAATGGGATGTTCCTTGGAAGAAATCAAAGGTATGTCGATACATGAACTCGGGGTCCCATCCCTAAGCCACCTTCATCAACAATATTTGGAAGCGGTATCTCATAATGGATCAGCTCCTAGTCTAAGCTTTCAAAACCGTCAAGGAGTAACAATGAGAAGACGCTATTCGATCCTGCCGCTGCAGTCGGAAGAAACCGGGAGTAAATACTTTGCCTTACACATGGATAAGGAAATCTGGGCAGAAGAGCCATCTGTCCTTCAGAAGTTTGCCGGTACTTTTATGGAAGATATTAACTTAGGGGTCATTCTCATTGATATGCGATTCCGTATCGTGGATATCAGTGACATGGCTTGTCGATTGTTAGGTTTGGACAAGAAGCAGATCATGAACAAATCATGCGAGGAGGTTTTCGCTTCCGTACCTCCTCATCATCGATTGGTGCAACCGGAGATACTGAACGGGGTCGTCGTTCGCAATCATGCGGTCTCGTGGACTAACAATCAAGAGCGGTATGAGCTTTTATTGGATTCGAATGTGCTGAAGGATGATGATGGGAGAACGGTCGGGGCCTATGTTATTTTTAAAGATGTAACCAATTTGCGCTCGCTGGAAGAACAGGTTCAACGCAGTGATCGGCTGGCGATGATCGGACAAATTGCCGCGGGGACAGCTCATGAAATCCGCAATCCCTTGACTTCGATAAAAGGTTTCATGCAAGTACTCAAAAATACGTTTATAGAAAAGG
The DNA here is from genome assembly GCF_018403245.1 of Paenibacillus sp. J2TS4. Lineage (GTDB taxonomy): Bacteria > Bacillota > Bacilli > Paenibacillales > NBRC-103111 > Paenibacillus_L. The sequence goes on along the minus strand of NZ_BOSH01000032.1, from coordinate 4,749 downwards.
GAATGGTCAAGGAACAAGATTACACCGATATTATGCTGACGGAGATTAACCGGATCAACGAGCTGGTCAGTGAATTTTTATTGTTGAGCAAACCCAAGAATGTAACCTACCACCCTGTGAATATCAAAATGGTGATGAGAGAGATTTTGCCGATTATTAGCAATGAGGCTCTGCTCCATGGAGTCAGTGTCCAATACGAGACGGTCTCCGATCTGCCTGTAGTCATTGCGGATGGTGAGCTGTTGAAACAGGTGTTTCTAAACCTTTGCAAGAATGGAATAGAGGTTATGCTGGACGGAGGGACATTGACGGTTACGGAGAAGGTAGATTATGAGGAGCGAAGGGTACATATAGATATTCACGATACGGGACCAGGAATTCCGAATTTTGTCATTGATAAAATATTCGACCCTTTTTTCACGACGAAAGAAAATGGTACGGGGCTTGGACTATCCGTCTGCCAACGGATTGTTCACGATATAGGAGGAACTATTCGAGTCGCCTCCAAAGGATTTGGCACCACATTTACGGTAAGCATGCCTTTTCCTTGAGCAGCCTTTATTTTTCGAAGGCTGCTTTGCCAATTTTGTATGGACTTCTAGGGCTGTCCGATGAATTTTTTAGCATGCCTGCATCCGGTACAACATTATAGCCCAAGGGGAAGGAAGAAAGATGCTTCCAAGAGCGCCATCCAATAAAAGCGCTTGATTGAAAATGAATTTTTTACGGCGACAGGAGAGAATCCTGCTGCGCGCTTCAATGAGGACGTACAGTATTGTATAATAGGGAAAGTAATTCTATGCAAGGAATTATTGGAGAGGTCTAAATGACACAACACATTGCGCTTTACCGGACATGGCGTCCGCAGTTTTTTAAAGACGTTGTCGGACAACAGCATATTGTACAAACATTGCAAAATTCCCTTAGGGAGAACCGACTGACTCATGCTTATTTATTCAGCGGGCCCCGAGGTACCGGGAAAACCAGTGCAGCCAAAATATTAGCCAAGGCAGTAAACTGTGAGCAAGGGCCTGCTGCGGAACCGTGTAATGAATGTGACGCTTGTCGAAGGATTACCGAAGGAGCCATCATGGATGTCGTTGAGATTGATGCCGCCTCCAATCGCGGGGTGGAGGAAATTCGGGACATTCGGGATAAGGTCAAGTTCGCGCCGACGGAGGTCCGCCAGAAGGTTTACATCATTGATGAGGTCCATATGCTGACTACCGAAGCGTTCAATGCTTTGTTGAAGACGCTGGAGGAGCCTCCTGGGCACGTCATGTTTATTTTGGCCACGACAGAGCCCCACAAAATTCCGGCTACCATTATTTCCCGCTGTCAACGCTTCGATTTTCGTCGGGTCCCGCTGGAAGAGCAAGTATCCAGGCTGGACTATGTCTGCCGCCAGGAGAATGTCGACGTACAGCATGAAGCACTCCAGTACATTGCTCGCTTGTCCCAGGGAGGGATGCGCGATGCTCTTAGCCTTCTGGACCAGATTGCCTCTTTTTCAGGGGGGAAGGTCACTTATGACGATGTCGTAGCGATGACCGGAGGGGTGGCGGCCGACCATTTTGAGAAGCTGTCAGAGATGATTCGTAATCGTCAAATAGGTGGAGCTCTGCAACTGGTTGACGAACTTCTGCAAGGTGGAAAAAGCCCGGATAAATGTGTGGAAAGCCTGATGCATTATTTCCGGGACTTACTGCTGATCAAGATGGTTCCGGACTCATCCACTTCGACCGAGCGAATCCTGGACCCGGCCAAGTTCTCACAGACCGCCGCCTCCTTTAGCCGGGAAGAGCTGTTTGCTGCAATTGAAGTGTTGAATCGCTATCATGGGGAGATGAAATATTCATCCCAGCCTCAGATTCTATTTGAAATTGCGATAATGAAATTATGCCACCCTGCCGTGGCGGAACAAGAGCTCGCACAACCTGCGGAGCAGGCATCCTCAGCCAGGAATTCACAAGGAGAGGATTGGTCCGTGCTCAAGCGGAAGGTGGAGCAGCTGGAGCATGCACTTTCCAAGCTTTCCGCTTCTCCCCAGGCAGTCGCTTCGCCTCAGGCAGCCGCACCCGCTGCAGGCACCTTTGGCGTCAAAAGAAGCGGGGGAACGATCCGGAAGTCGTCGATTAAGCTGGATCCATTCGTGCGGCAGCAGGAGGCTCCATTATTCAAGCAGGCGTTATCCAAATGGAGTCAGATTCTGGCTCAAGTTAAAGAGCAAAAAATTACCGTTCATGCCTGGCTAGTGGATGGAGAGCCGGTGTCGTTGGCGGATGATACGCTGCTTCTCGCTTTCAAGAGCGCGATGCATCGGGAGACGACCGAGAAGCCTGCCAATAAACAGCTTATTGAGCAGGTGATGCAGCAGGTTCTAGGGCATCCGATCCAGCTTGCCGCCGTCATGAACAAGGAATGGAAGGAAGCTTTGGAGGAGGAGCCGGAATCGGCTGAGGAAATGACGCTGGAGCCTGAGCAGGCCAAGGCTCAGCAGCAACCATGGATCGATGAGGCCATCCAGTTATTTGGGGAAGATTTAGTTAAAATAAAAAAGGAATAAGGAGTAGATCGAGCATGAACAATATGAATCAGATGATGAAGCAGGTTAAAAAAATGCAGGAGCAAATGCTGAAGGCTCAAGAGGAATTGGCTAATAAAACGGTGGAAGGAACAGCGGGAGGCGGGGTCGTTACAGTAACGGTTACCGGCCAGAAGAAAATAACCAACATCGTCATCAAGCCTGAAGCCGTTGATCCCGATGATGTGGAAATGCTCCAGGACCTCGTGCTTACAGCGGTTAACGACGCTTTAAATCAAGCCGAAGAACTGGCTAACAAAGATATGGGTAAATTTACGTCCGGTATGAAAATTCCGGGTCTATTCTAAAAACGTGGACCTGGAAATAAAAGACTGGAAAAAGGAGATAGCCTTTTGTATTATCCCGAACCTTTGGCTAAATTAATCGATTCGTTCTCAAAGCTTCCAGGCATTGGTCCCAAGACGGCGAGCCGACTCGCATTTTATATTCTCCAGATGAAGGAGGAGGATGCGATTGACTTTGCCAAGGCGTTGGTTAATGTCAAACGAAACCTGCATTACTGTTCGGTGTGCTGTAATATTACGGATGTCGATCCCTGCCGTATTTGTCAGGACAAGAGCAGAGACTTCTCGATAATCTGTGTGGTTCAGGAGCCTAAAGACTTGGTGGCCATGGAGAGGACCAGAGAATTTAACGGCTATTATCATGTGCTCCATGGTGCTATTTCACCTATGGAAGGAATAGGGCCTGATGAGATTCACATAGCGGAACTGGTCAAGAGGCTGAGCGATGAGCGTGTTCAGGAAATGATTCTTGCTACTAATCCGAACATTGAGGGAGAGGCGACAGCCATGTATTTGTCGCGTCTTGTGAAGCCCTTCGGCATTCGAGTAACCCGGATCGCTCATGGGTTGCCTGTCGGCGGCGATTTGGAGTATGCAGATGAGGTTACACTGACTAAAGCTTTAGAAGGAAGAAGAGAACTGACCTGATTGAATAGGGCGCTAATCGATTACCGCGGCATGAATGGCTGTAGAGATTTAATATTAGACGACTTTGACCCGAGGGGCTTCTGCTTCTCGGGTTTAATAATTGTTTCTGCGGCAGTTAGGTAAAAATGTTCTAAATCCATTCCCGAACACCATATTCATTATAGAAGGACGAACCAACTTCTAGGGGGAGTAGTGAAATGAAATGGTTTCGGCGTAGGAAAGCGGATGGGAAAGCCTTAATACAGAATCAGGACAAGCTGGCGATTATAGAAGAGTTGCGAAAATCGCAGATGGAGTGGGCGAATGCAGTTCACAGATTGGAATGGGTAGTTAAGCCGGACGAAGTGGATTGTGCTATTTATGATTTAATGGCTGCTGAGAAAAAATATGAGATGCTTCTGAGAAAGGCGAAGCAATATGAGTGGGGCCCGGCTTTTATTTATTTTGAGAGGGAGGTCATCTAATGCATTTATGGTTATGGGGAGTTCTTGTCCTTTCTCTTACGTTACTTATAATCGTTATATTAAGAAACAAAGGCTCCATTCAATGGTTGGTTCGGCTAGGAGTTCATGTGGTGGTGGCTGGAATTGTGCTCTATGCCGTTAATTGGATAGGCGGATATTACGGGTTCAGACTTCCGATCAACCCTGCTACCATTGCGGCCGTTACAGTACTTGGAATCCCCGGTGTAGGGATGCTGGCAGCGATTAAGCTGGTCTGGTTATAGTTGGAGTGGTGACTTGCTGTGCAATTACACACCAACATTGATCTTGCTGATGCGAGATAAACTTGGAAGGCATCCGTTATTCTGTATTTTGTTAAGCTACTACACCTCAATCAAGGCACTTCGAAATCCAGTAGTAAATGAAGGTTTTGGGAAGTGAATAAATTTCCAAAAAAAACTATTGACTATTGATTCGAAAGCGTGCTATATTATGAAAGTCGCGCTTAAGGGTGCGGCATTGATAGAGAGGCTAGACAAGCTACTTTGTAGTGAGCTTGTTGACGCAACATCAAGCAGCATTGCCCTTTGAAAACTGAACAACGAGTGAATGAATGAAGCCAGTGCGAAACGGTCTTCGGATCGTGAGCAGAACCGTTAATGAACGAACGAATGAGCTAATCGCTCTTCAATAAATGAGCTTCCGTGACGGGACTTAGGTCATTGTCATGGGGAACTTTTACGGAGAGTTTGATCCTGGCTCAGGACGA
>NZ_BOSH01000031.1 GCF_018403245.1 Paenibacillus sp. J2TS4 | reverse complement strand
TTGTCGGACGACATCAAGTCGAACTTCTTCATACAATTTGTTGGATCGTCTCATCCTGGTCGCCTCCCTTAGAAATACAATAATATATTGTAGGCTGAGACTCCAGTTTGATTAGGGGGCCGTGGAGAAAGGAGTTGATCTTGCTGTGTCTCATGGCGCTAAAATTAACAGAGTACTGTATAATGAGAAGCAATTCAGAGATGCATTGGATACATTAAGCAAAGCGATCAACGAATCTAAATATGACGTCAACATTCTAATGATATCGGAATCGACGTAAAAGCTTCATAAAGGAAGTAGGCATTGGATCATGAAGACTTATGAACAAATTTATAACGCGGCCATTCAATTGGCTTCCGAGCGTCCCGTCGATCAAATCAGCTATGCCGATGTTGCAGAGCGGGCGGGTGTCCATTGGACAACCGTGCGGAGGCATCTTGGAAAGAAGGATGAAATGAAAGAGCTGCTCGCCAAGAAACAGGCGGAGCAGGGCCTGACAAGCGCAGACACTCGCACTCGTTTGATGGATGCAGCGATCCAGGTATTCGCTGCGCATGGATACTCGGGGGCTACCTTGGATCAAGTAGCCGCCGAAGCCGGGCAGACGAAGGGCGCGGTCTATTGGCATTTCTCCAACAAAGCCGATTTATACATGGCGATTTGCGAGCGGAATCTGCTTCAACAGGCTCAATTCATCCCCCAGCAAGCGGAAGCTATTCTGCGGGCAGGCGACCCTGTCAGCACGTTAGCGGGTTGGTTGCGATCCCAATTGGAAGGATGCATGGGAGCCCCCGGCAGGCCGATGCTGTTCTTTGAATTTTTTACGACCAGCCGTGATCCGGCTATAAGAGAGCAAATGCAGGACATTTTCGAAGTGTTTTATGGCACGATTGAGAGCATGTTTCAAGCTTTTCAAGTCCAAGGTTTATTGCGGAGTGACATTAACTCTCAGTCTTTGGCAGTCTTTATCCAAACCGTGTTAAACGGCCTGCTGCTAACGTGGATGCTAGCTCCCAAGGGATTGGACATGAATGATTTTGCTTATGATGCGGCAACGCTGCTTTGGAGCGGTTGCTCTCCCTGCAACTGATCTAACCGGGCTGTCTGGCCTCGGCGGCATTTCCGACGGATTCGCCCTCACGATGTTTTGTTAGGGTTACCGCAGGGCGTCAAACGGGAGAAACGCATGAACGCCTTTGGCGGAATTAACGATCTGGGTGATGCGGAGATCGACGGCTAAGGATGCGTAAGCGTAAGCCTCCGTACGCGAGATCCGATAGATCGATGACATCCAGTCGAGCCTGTTCTGCAGGGCTATCCACATCGCCTCCTCCAGATCTTCATGAAACCCCATCGCAAGCCATCCTGTGCCGGTCTTAGCTCTTGGCATCGTCAGCGGCATATCTTCCCTCACCTTTAACGTACAGCTCACCCTCTCCATCGGGCACTCCAGTGCAGGTCCGCTCACTTCGCCGTCGCCTTGGGCCGCATGGCCATCTCCGATAGAGAATAGCCCTCCTTCCACCGGTATCGGTAAATACAGAGTATTGTTCAAGTCAATATCGAATTCCCCTATAAAGTAATAATAGTTTCGTTTTAATTAAATCCGTAACCGGAATATACTCAAGGAAACGCCTCATTCAGGAAACACCTATGGATAAGTGTTATATATTTGCTTCAGATCCGGTGCACTCATGCTAGCCCAAGTAAGGAGAAGGGCAAATGAAGCATCAAAATTATTATATATACATACCAATAAGTATGTTATAGTTATACCGAGGAGGATGTTGGTTATGGTAATTTTATATGTCATTACTGGATGTTTGGCGGTAGCCGGCTTGTATTTGTACAATCAGTATAAATTTATGCAGGCGGAGAAGGCGTATCTGCCTACCGGTCGTTATGTAACGGTGGAAGGCATTCGATTGCACTATATCGATAGGGGGGAAGGCAGACCGATTATTTTTCTGCATGGCGGGGTGCTTACGGGAAACGATTTCGATCAAGCGATGGATCTTGCGGTATCCCAAGGATATCGAGTGCTTTCTTTCGACCGTCCCGGCTACGGGCATAGCGAACGACCCAGGGGAGTAAAGGTCACTCCGCTGACGCAAGCCAAGCTTCTTCATGAAGCAATCAAGGCCATCGGCATAGAGAGACCTATCCTCGTCGGTCATTCGTGGAGTGGGATTCTGGTCCTTTCCTATGCTCTTCAATACCCGGATGACCTATCTGGAATGGTCATTCTAGGAGGAGGGATGTATAAGGAAGGTTATCCGGCGGAAAAAGGGGATCCCCTTTCCCGAATCGTTCTGACGCCCTTCCTGGGTTCATTTGTGCTGAACACATTACTGGCAACCTTGGGGCCGCTCATGGCTAAGCATATCTTGAAGCTGACTTTTGCGCCCGAATCGGTTCCTGCGGATTACCAGCAAGCAACGTTGGCCCTTTGGCTGCGGCCGTCTCAGTTCAAAGCGAACAGGCAGGATGTTATGGCATTTGCCCCAACGGCCGAACAAATTAGCAAAGACTACGGAACCATCATGACTCCCGCCGTCATCGTCGTCGGGACGAGCGATCCTTTTCCAACCAAGGAACATAGCTACAGGTTGGTTAATGAATTGCCGCATGCCCAGCTTATCGAGCTGCCGGACGCAGCGCATATGATTCCGCAAAACCATCCCCAAGCCGTAGTGGATGCGGTGGAGAAATTGATTCGTGAAATTGATGTTAACTGTATTTTCTGTAGGTAAACGGAAGCAAAGGGGAAGAATGGGCTAGACTAGATGGAAAAACTGCATTTAAAATGAAGTTTTTTTGCGGATATCCCTCTTTTGGCACTAAATAGATGGAGGTTTTCCCTTTAGTTGTCGTTTTTAACCCTAAATGGGGCAAATTAGCTGCATGAAATCCATTTAGAATAGATCCCCATGCTGTGTGAGTAGACTGCCGGCGTGGTGGCGCCAGCCAGCCGTTATTCTATTTTGCGACCCTTTAGCTTAGCATCTATGCTCAATTGGGTGCCGCGAGGCGGGTTGTTCTGTTTGACTATGTGATGAAGTTGGAACGATCCGCTTTATGCTTTTATTTCCTCTTTTAATTTGAACAGAAACCCCCAATGTCTTTAACCTCCTTAACCATGTAAATTTATTTTAAGAAATTATCGATATAATGAATATTTTTTTCTGAGATTAACGTATATTTGTATAGTAGGCAGGCCTTTCAAGGAAGAAGGAAACCACAGGAATGGCCAGAAAGAATACCTGAAAGCAGCCCAAACATCTTGTCAACGATTAGGAACAAGAGGATTACAATTAATGGGGGGAATGGAAATGCATTTAGTCGTGTTGGGGGCGCATTGCGGAGATGGTGAAATTCAAGCCGGAGCTATAGCCCATAAGTATGCGAAAGCAGGCCATGAAGTAACGTTTGTCCATTTAACGGCTGGGGAGAAGGGTAATCCGAAAGACATTTCCGTTGAGGATTATCGGTTGCAAAAAATAGAAGAATCCGAGAAAGCAGCAAGTATTCTGGGAGCCAAGACAATTACGCTGGACTATAAGGATGCGGAACTTGCCTTCAATGATGAGATCGTTACTCGTGTCGCTACCTTAATGCGCAAATTAAGACCGAATGTCGTCATTACCCATTGGGAACAAAGCATTCACCCCGATCACGCTCTTTGCCCGCGAATTGTCCAGGCTGCACAGTTAAAATCGGGTCTTCCCGGATTCGATCTGGACGGATTGCCGGCCCATTATTACGGATTTTATCACAGTGAAAACTGGGAAGACATGGAGGGCTACGTCCCGGATTTATTCATAGACGTATCGGATGAATTCGATACCTATCTGGAGGCGCTTTCCCAATATTGGTTTGTTATGAACTCCACATCGTTCCGTTATTATGATTACTACAAAGCGCTTGGGACCGTAAGAGGCTGTGTAAACCGCACGAAATATGCGCAAACTTTGAAATTCCCTACAGGTACCAATGTGCGAAAGGGCAGCATTATTCCGGGCTACGAGCTGTAACCAGTCCTCGATAGGTTTTAAGATTTGGATTGGCAAGGAGATCTTTTTTGACGGGGGTTATTATCTTATAGCCCCCACCTATATCACCCCAGAAGGAAGCAAGTCAGACCACCTTATCCAACGATCGGCAAGGAATCTTTGGATTAGAGAGGGGTAGTCGATAAAGCATGAAAGGACAGAACCATGCAAGTGTAAGTGCTCATGCCGCCATGAACCGGCCAAGGAAGGACCTGCCGGCGCTTAAACCCCGGCCTAATCATCCGAAGCTGAAGAGAATGATGAAATATTGGCAGTTGTATGTTCTGCTGGCTCCCGCCCTGATCTATTTTATAGTGTTTAAATATTATCCCATGTATGGAGTTCAAATCGCCTTCAAAAATTTCGTAGCCGCCAAAGGGATCCTTGGCAGCGACTGGGTCGGATTTGATCATTTCATACGTTTTTTTGATTCCTATTTTTTTTGGGACCTCATGTGGAATACATTATCTATTAATTTGTACGGCCTGGCTTTATTCCCCGTTTCTATTATTGTCGCGTTATCGCTTAACGAATTAAGAACAGGCTCCTTTAAGAAAATTACCCAAACGATCACCTATGCCCCCCACTTTATTTCTGTAGTTGTTTTTGTCGGGATGATCATCGCCTTTCTCGATCCGGATACAGGGATTGTCAACCACTTCCTTCAGTGGCTAGGTTTGGAACCGGTTAGTTTCATGACCAGTCCGGCTTGGTTCAAAACAATCTTCGTATTCTCAGGAGAATGGCAGAACCTCGGCTGGGGAGCGATTATATACTTGGCGGCATTGGCGGGAATCGATCCCCAATTGCATGAAGCGGCCAAGGTGGACGGAGCGTCCAGACTGCAGCGCATAAGGCATATCAACATCCCGGGAATTCTGCCGACGATTATTATTCTTCTGATCTTAAATATGGGGAACATGATGTCCATCGGGTTCGAAAAGATCCTATTGATGCAAAATCCGTTGAACCTGGAGTCCTCCCAAGTTATTCAAACCTATGTTTATGAGATCGGGATTCTATCCGGGCAGTACAGCTATTCCACAGCGGTCGGTCTATTTAATTCTGTCATCAATTTTGTCATTCTTTTATTCTTTAACCGCCTCGCCCGAAGAACGGGTACGAGTTTATGGTAAAGGAGTACTCCTATGATAAAAGAAGCAAGATCCGATAGAATTTTCGACATAGGCAACAAGGCATTGGTATGGTTTTTTATCCTCATCATCATCTACCCGCTGATTTACATATTAAGCGCATCTATTAGTGATCCGAATTATGTGAACTCGGGCAGGATGTGGTTGATTCCGAGAGGCATTACCTTCGAAGGGTTTATCCGGGTTTTCAACAGTACGGAGATCTGGAGTGGGTATCGCAACACGATCTTCTATACTTTGCTGGGGACGTTCATCAACTTGGCGGTAACCCTGCCCTGCGCCTACGCTCTGGCCCGGCAAGAGCTTGTAGGAAGAGTAGTCATCATGGGCCTGCTGATCTTCACGATGTTCTTCGATGGCGGCCTCATCCCGACGTATCTGCTGGTCAGAGATCTCGGCATGATTAATACGATCTGGGCGATGGTCATCCCGGGGGCGGCTTCTGTTTGGAACATCATCGTAACGATGACCTTCTTTAGAGTAACGATTCCACGCGGCTTGGAAGAAGCGGCGGAGATAGATGGCGCGTCGGTGTTCAGAACGTTCTTTCAAATTGTTCTGCCTTTGTCGGCGCCTATCATTGCGGTGATGGCCTTATTTTATGGGGTGGGGCACTGGAATCAGTATTTCGCAGGGCTAATCTTTTTATCCGACCGGGAGCTCTTCCCCCTGCAGCTAATTCTGAGGGATATCCTCATTCAACAGGAAATGACCGCTGAACTCATGATCCAAGGGGCCAATCCCGAAGCCATTGGCGAGCAGGCCAGAATAGCCAATGTAATCAAGTATGCGGTAATGATTGTTTCGGCCGCTCCTCTTCTCCTGATTTACCCGTTTTTACAACGATTTTTCCTAAAGGGGGTCATGATTGGTTCGATCAAAGAATAATTATCTCGGGTCATTTGGGGCGGGCATGCCCCACAGGATATTCAAACCTTAGAAGGGGGAAATGTCATGCGCAGCAAAATGGTTTTAGCTTCGGCGGCGGCACTTCTGTTAACCGGGTCTGTCTTTACAGGCTGTTCAAAATCGGAGAAAGCCTCCGATGAGAAGCCAAGCAATTTTAACGAAACCGGGTTTCCTATCGTCAATGAACCGATTACTTTGGAGATGATGGCGCAAAGCTCGCCTTTGCAGCCGAATTGGGACCAAATGGCCTTCTTTAAAGAAATGCAGGAGAAGACTAATGTTTCTTTTAAATTCAAAAATTCCACGTCAGAGCAGTTTCAGCAAAAGAAGAAATTGGCCTTTGCCAGTATGGAGCTTCCGGACGTATTTTTTGGCGCCAATCTAACGGCAAATGAAGAGGTCGAATACGGCTCTCAAGGGCTGCTCATTCCGTTGGAGGAGCTGATTGAACAATATGCCCCCAATCTGAAGAAAGTGATGGAGAAGCATCCGGATCTTAAAGCTTCTATTACGGCCCCGGACGGCCACATCTATGCTTTGCCTGGGCTGGATAATCTGATCCATTCCCAGACGCCGTTAATATGGATGAATGGACAGTGGCTGAAAAATTTAGGCGTAGAAAGACCTTCCACTACAGAAGAACTGTATGCCTTGTTGAAACAATTCAAGGAACAGGACCCGAATCAGAATGGCTCTGCGGATGAAATTCCGCTCTCCGCCTCCAGCGTAGCGGAGCTCCGATATTCGCTGCTGCCCAGCTTCGGGATCTCTGAAGCGGATGGCATTTTTGAACGGGACGGCACCGTGCACTATGCTTTTATCCAGGAAGAATACAAGGAATATTTAACCTTCCTGAACCGCCTATATGCAGAAAAATTGTTGGACTCCCAACTCTTCTCCCACACATGGGAGCAGTATGTCGCCAAAGGGGCGGCCGATAAAGTCGGTGTTTTCCCGACCTGGCCCATCGTTATGATTGGGTTCACCGATGTGACGGAAGCGGCTAATTACCCGCTGCTGCCAGCGCTAACAAGTCCGGCCAACGATCAGAAGCTGGTTACCAAAGTGTCTGAAATCAAGCGGGGCCGGTTCGCCATCACCAACAAAAACAAACATCCGGAAGCGACCATGCGCTGGGTGGATCACCTCTACTCGGAGGAAGGGACTATTCTAGCCCGCCTTGGGGTGGAAGGGAAGAATTGGAAGTGGGTCGATGAAGGCCAAACGAAGTGGACCCTGCTGGCACCGGAAGGAATGAATACGACCCAAGCCAATGCCCAGGATGCCCCGGGGGCCGGCTCGAACGTTCCTATGGTGATAGACCATGAATTTTTTATAAAGGAAGATAATCCTACGATTCATACGATTTCAAGCTGGGTGGAAGAAGAATATTTACCCTATGCTAAAGTTCCCTTCCCGCAAATTTATTTTACGGTTGACGAGCAGACGACTTACAGTACGATTAAACCGGACATCGATACCTATCTTAAACAGATGGAAGCCAAATTTGTATCCGGTGAGATATCCATTGACAAAGGCTGGGACGAATATGTAAGCACCATGAAAAAGTTGAAGGTGGATGAATTGGTTAAAATTAATCAGGCGGCCTATGACCGCTGGGCAAAGGCCAAATAAGCAGAGGATCCAATAAATATGTATTGAAGGGGCTGTCCAATAAGTCCCTAAAATAAAAAGTTGGGCGGAAAACAGGCACGTTTTCCGTCCAACTTTTTTTCGCCTTTGTTTCTGTAAGAAAGCGGCGAGGCGGATGCCTGCTACTTTCAGTAA
>NZ_BOSH01000030.1 GCF_018403245.1 Paenibacillus sp. J2TS4 | reverse complement strand
TTCCAAGACGCTATGTATTCACAGCATAACAGTTATTCAGAGGCCTACTGGTAAGAGTGGCCTCCTTCAAAAAAAGTGACATTTTCATAGCACAGATAAGGTGACATTTTCACAGACGTTTGACACATTATTTTGGAAATATTTATTATTCTTTGTATGTGAGAGTGAATGTTCTGTTGATTATGCCCCAAAGTTAAACAGATCTAAGGAGCGTGTAACATGGACGAATATTATTGGAATATGCAAATTAAACATCTCCGTGATAATGAAGGGAGGAGTCCTGCATGATTACGCTCAGAAAAATCACACTGGAAAACCGGCGTTCCATATTTAACCTGGAAGTCTCAGAAGACCAACGCCGCTTCGTTGCGTCCAATCTGTCAAGCGTCGCTTCGTGTTATGTCCTTGCAACCAATGGGGGACATCCATTTCCATTTGCCATTTACGCGGATGAGCAGCCGGTCGGTTTTGTTATGTTGGCTTATGGAATCACCGGATACGAAGAACCGTCAATCGCAGATTACAACTATTGCATCATGCGACTGATGATTGACAAGCAATACCAGAACCGGGGTTATGGTCGGGAAGCCATGAAAAAAATCTTGGAATTTATCCGCACCTTTCCGGCAGGGCCAGCACATTACTGCTGGATCCCTTATAAACCCGATAACGTCGCTGCCAAAAAGCTTTATGAAAGCTTCGGTTTCCGTGACAACGGCGAAATCTTCAACAACGAGTCCATAACCGTATTGCGACTCTGATTTGCTGCCAAACCGTTAAAATTTATCATACTCTGCGTGCTTAGGATTGAACTGACAGAGAACGATAGTTGAATAAAGCGCTCAAAGAAAGGGCCATCCCGCAAAGGATGGTCCAAAAACTTGCCGTTACAGATAGCGCGGAGAACCCTACCATAAGTGACGGCGAAAAATTTGATTGGAGAAAGCACGGGGACTATTGTAGTTATGCGGAATAGAGTGATTTTGTGGTTACTACTTAGGTCCCCTTACCCCAGGGTAGGGGAATTTTTTGTTGGTTAAAACAGGAGATTGGGGAAGAAATCCCGAATTCTATCTTTTAACGATCTGACACGCGATGCAGGAGTCTATGTTTACATAATTGTGCAATACTCAAATCAGTTTCATTTTCGCGAGGAAAAGAGGGTGCTCCCGATGGCGAAATGGGATAACATGCTGTCCATGCTTTGGATGCTGCGATCCGGAAGGAAGTTCACCGCCGCGCAGATCGCGGATAGTTTGGAGATCAGCGTTCGCACCGTGTATCGGTATATCGACGCATTATGCGCCAGCGGCGTGCCGGTCGTCGCGGAATCAGGCCATGACGGAGGCATTCGCATTCTGGAAAGCTTCAAGGAGACGCCATTGTTCTTCAACTCCGTAGAGCTGAAGGCGCTTGTGGACGCGTATAAATTTGCGCAAGCCGCTGGCTATCCGTATACGGAGGAGCTGGAAAGCGCGTTGAAGAAGGTGGAGAACGGGCTTCACGAAGAGCAGCGCCACGATCTGTCCCGTCGGACGAGCGGTTTGGATGTGATTTCTCCGGCGCGTCCGCCTTCCGTCGTTCCGTTGTTGCGGGACCTGGAGCAGGCGGCGAAGGACGGGCGAACGGTCCGCATCGCCTATCGCAAAGCGAATGCGGAGCAGGCCGACGAACGTGAAGTCGATCCATACGGGTTGGCTTACGACCGAAACGAATGGTACGCTGTCGCGTTCTGCCATCGGTCGCAGGCGGTGCGGACGTTCCGCGTGGACCGCATCGCGCGGCTGGAGCCGACCGAAGCGCGGTTCGTAAAGCCGGAGCGTTTCTCCGCGTCCGCCTATTTCCGCGACCAGTCCGGGCGGGAACGGGAGGCAGACGGACCGCTGGCGGTCATCCGCATGGAGGGAGAGCCCGACACGCTGAACGCGGTTTGCGACCACTGGCATCTGCGCCACTATTTGACGGAGCGGACCGATCGGGAGGCGCGGTTTCAGCTCGACGTCCCGACGATGAATAAGTACCTTCCGATGTATCTGATGACGTTCGGCACGGCCATTCGCATTCGGGAGCCGCTGGAACTGAAGCGCCGGATCCAGGGAATGGCATACAGAATCGCAAAACATTACGAAGACGATCCCGATTGAACTTCACTGACAACGGTTGTCAGCGAACCTGGTATACGATAGAGACAAGGCCGCAGCAGCCAAAAGATGACCCATAAAGGAAGGTGGATTTTCCATGCTTCAACATCCATATCAATTGTACGATTATCATGTTTGGGCGAACGATCGGCTGTTCGCCCACCTGGAGCAGCTTCCGAAGGATGCGTTCCATGCAGAAGTGAAGAGCGTGTTCCCGTCCGTGGCGCAAACATTCGGGCACATGTACCTGTTCGAAAAGCTCTATATGTCTGTTCTCGCGGAAGTTCCGAACGAGGACATTTTTCCGAAGATCCCGGACTGGACGGAAGAAGCGCAGGGCACAACCGTGGAAGAGATGCGGCAGCTGTTTGCCGGCGTCGCCGAACAGTTCCGCGATTTGCTGCGGCGCACACCCGACCCGGATAAGGCGATGACGATCGAGCATCCGAAGTACGGCCGTCTCGATACGCATTTCTCCGACATCCTGCGGCATGTGGTCAATCACGGGACGTATCACCGGGGCAATGTGACCGCGATGCTGAGGCAGCAAGGGTATGCCGGAGTTCCGACCGATTATATGTTCTATTTGCTGGAACGGCAGGAAGGTCAGCGGTAAACGGGGCACACCGACGGCGGTATCATTCACCTGATGCCGCCGTCGGTGTGCCTTGGCGCAAACAAGGAGCCGCTGATGCCGTAACGTTGGCGCGGCGCGTATGTTAAGAACGATTTATCCAGGTTTCCTAGCTCGAATAAATCTGCTGATAGGAGTCAATCGCTTGCTCGGTAAGCAAATGATCGCTTAGCGGCAAGTTTTCAGATTTTCAGTTAACTGACGAAGAGGGACACCAATGGATCAGGGGCATCGAGTTTGGTCATTGCTTACAAAGGAGAGCAAAAAAATTTTAATATCGGGAGTTGAAGGAGTGGAGTATTTAAGGGATCATTGCATGTACACAGCCATTTTTGGATTTTTCAGTTTCGTCTGGTTCGGTTGGGCACAGGAGAACCCAAGATCAAGTTGGCGCATATATCTTGGCATTGCTTCGGGTGTTTCAATCCTCGTATCCATGCTGGGTGTCTACTTGAGCGTAACAAACTGGCATTCCCCTTCCGCCTTATCCGATTCGAACGCATTTCGCCAGTATTTAATTTTCTTCTATGCGGAATTCATCGTGGCTGCAGCCGGCTCTTTTTTATTGATAAAGAAGAAATGGAGCCGTTTTATTGCGCCGTGGATTGCGTTTGTTGTCGGTGTTCATTTTTTTGGTCTAAAACATGTGTTTGAAGATTCCAGCCTGTATATTCTGGCGATACTTTTGATCACAGTCTCGATTATTGCATTATTTGTATCCCCCAAATTGAAGGTAGCGTACAGTGCTATTACTGGAATAGGAGCGGGGACGGTACTGTTCGCATTTTCGATATTAGGGCTACTGCGATATGGGATGCTGCAATTATAGTTTTCTACTTTACGATTTTGAAATCAAATTGAAGCATAATGATACCAGGTTAACAATGATGCCATTGAGCAGGCGAGCGGCTGACGGCAGAAAAAATCATGCCGAAAAACAAATATGTGCGGCGGGGGATTTTGAATTCGCTCGCTGTGACAGGAGTCATTCCAAATTTGTTTGTCCAGACGCATTTCAGTACCTGGACGGAATTCGAATATATGGCGAGTTACGAAGACAAGCTTCCGAATACAAAAGGCCGTTCAGATATGGAGATGCCGTGGGCGGCTTGGAATGGAGAGCTTAAAATAAACCGGGACGTGACCAAGGAGCTTTTTGGAGAGGAGTACGTTCCGAAAGAAGATTGAACTAGCAAAGGAGCCGGGTATCTCTCGGACATCGATTGCTTAACCTACTACTTACTATGGGGGGCGATTAATTATTCTATTATAGGGAGTTCTTATGCAAAGATTAAACCTGATTGAGTCGGTCACGAAAGTCGTAACAAATACGTATTTGAAACAAAAAATCTGATTTCCGCATCGGCTGCATCTGTGTTGATTATTCAAAGCGACATAAGGATAGCAATCTTCCAGGAGGGGTCATGTTGCAGCAGCTCTTTAACGATATGATAAAGCAGGACGTCAAGCCGTTCCTTTCCAAGCGTGGCTTCGCAAAGAAGAGTTTGAATTTCAATAAGATAACAAAAAGCCTCATCTACATGTTCAATTTCCAAAAATCCTCTGGCAATTCAGCGGACAATGTAATGTTTTATGTGAACTGCGGTATTTATGCAGCGGAGTTGGCACAGATCCAATCGAGAGAGATTCTGACAGCACCCCAAGAATATGAGTGTCACTTCAGAGCAAGAATTGGAGAAATTGTTGAGTCTGTTCCAGATCGATTTTCAATCACTCCTGATACGAATATGGATGATTTGAGAAAAACGCTGCTAAGTGGACTAGAAGAGGTTATTCATTTCTATGATACTATGACCAGTGCCAGATCCCTTGTTGATTATTACACTTCAGGTCCATTTTTACATCTGGGCGAAGAGAGCTTTCATTTGCTATTGCAATCCAATGATGCAGCAGCCGCTAAACGTTATTTGAAGGCTTTGCAGGAAAAGTACGGAACAGAAAATCGATGGACTATATTCGAAAATAAATACGAGGCTATCTTCAATCAATACGGAGTGGAATTTGATAAGCTATAAGTCAGCATAGTGAACGTAAGTGAGAAATGATATAGTGGCAAAAAACTTGATGATATCGGCTAGGGTGGCTTGAAATAGAGTAAATGGATAAAAAGTCCTTGAAATTATATACAAACCTTGGAGAAGTACATTGAATTTGAGGTTTTGTATATATTTTTAGGGTCTTTTTTTATTTATCCAAACCATTACACTTAAAAATATATGCAAGGAAATGAGAGGCAATGTGATAAGGAGAGTAGGAATAATGGGAGGCAGTAAAGCAGGAAGAGTTCTCGGATGGCTATTGTGTATGCTCTTGATAATCAATATGATATTCGGTTCTCCGCATATATCGAAAGCACAAAGCTTTTCCGATACGGAAAATCATTGGGCCGTGCAGGAGATCAAGCAGGGCGTTGCCAAGGGGTGGATTAACGGATATCCGGATGGCAGCTTCCAACCGGAACGTTACATTTCCCGCGCGGAAATGGCTTCTTTATTTCAACGAGCCGGCGGGTTTTCGGCAAAAGCGGATGTAACGCAGCAGGCTCGTTTTACCGATGTGGCTGCAGACGCTTGGTACTCGGGCGTTATTTCCGCAGCGGCTGCGGCCGGGCTCTTGAACGGCTATGAGGATGGCTCCATGAGACCGGATCAACCGGTCAGCCGACAAGAAGCGGCGGTAATGTTGGCAAGAATGGCTCAACTAGAAGCTAATGAGACAGCTGCGGCAAGGTTTAGTGACGAACTGCCTGCATGGAGCAAAGGGCAGATAGGGGCCAGTGCTGCAGCCGGGTGGATAGAGGGTTACCCAGACGGCAGCTTTCGTCCTAATAATTTGTTGACGCGTGCAGAGGCGATAGTTATGCTGGGCCGGTTTATACAAGCTATGCCTTCATCCAAGGGAGACCTCGTCTACGATACAGAAGGTACATTTGGTCCGGTAGAAGGCAAGATGAGCATCAAAGGAAACGTCGTAGTGGATGCCGCCAAGGTTACTTTGCAAAACATGGATATTGCAGGAAATCTGATTTTTACGGATAAGCTCGGCGAAGGAGAGGCGGCGCTTCAGAACGTCCGTGTTACAGGAACGGCATTTGTCCATGGCGGTGGAGAGCATAGTATTTTTGTACGGGATAGCGAAATAACGAAGTTGACGATTGATAAAAAGGGATCGCGTGTGCGCATTCTCGCGAGCGGTAATTCGGTTATAACGAATACTACCATGTTATCTGGTGCTATACTTGAAGAAAATGGAGTAACGGGAACGGGGTTTGAGCATGTCACGCTATCCGAGGGGGGAGGGAACGAGTCCGATGTATGGTTGCGCGGCAGCTTCGATAAGGTAACCATGTCGTCATCCCAGAGGAAGCTAAGCTTGCAAAGAGGATCGATCAATACCCTTCATATAGTGGAGGGAAGCCAGGATTCAAGAATTTCTTTGGAGGATGGGACGAAGGTCGCCTTGGCTATCATTGATACGGCGGCTATCTTCTCAGGTAAAGGCATGATTACAAAAGCAGAGTTGAACGCGAACGGGATCCGATTCGAACGCAATCCCGAAAGTGCAAGCTGCGCTTCTGGTGTAAATCATGCCTTATGCCAACAGCCAGAGAGCTCTTCGGGCGGCCCTTCTTCGTCCAGGCCATCTTCGACGATAAAGGCGCTGGTGTATGAGCCACAGCAAGTGAAGCTGAATCAGCCGGGGCAGGAAATACAGGCGAAAGTAACTGCCCAGTGGAGCGACGGTACAACGACGGATGCAACGAACGAGGCAAAGTGGAGCACACAGGACCCGACCGTTGCCACAGTGAGCGGCACTGGAATGATTCGTGCTATCGGAGAAGGACGGACGTATGTAGAGGCGAACTACCGAGGTCACTCCGTGCAAATTCCGGTAGAAGCCTCATGGTTGCCGGACACGCCCACGGTAACGGCGCTGGTGTATGAGCCCCAGCAAGTGAAGCTGAATCAGCGGGGGCAAGAAATTCAGGCAAAAGTAACTGCTGAGTGGAGCGACGGTACGACGACGGATGTAACGAACGAGGCAAAGTGGAGCACACAGGACCCGACCGTTGCCACAGCGAGCGGCACTGGAATGATTCGTGCTATCGGAGAAGGACGGACGTATGTAGAGGCGGCCTATAAGGAGCGTTCCGTGCAAATTCCGGTTGAAGTTATCACAACGTCGCCTGTTACAGGTGCTTACAAAGTCGAATCGCTTTTGGCCCAAGTCACGCCGGTGGCCGGTGAAGTTAATAGGCTTCGTCTGGTCGTTCAACGTTCGGACGGAAGCACGGATACCACATTCAGCGGCCTTAAGAAAGTAGCTGTAAGCGGCTTTAGTAAAGCGCCGGATGGAACGATCGGGCAGTGGAATAGTGTTTCCATTGATAACACTGTAAACGAATATGATGTTGATTTTACTGACGGGGAGGCTAACGTGAACCTGATCTTGCATCACGCAGAAGCTCAGACCTTAGTGTTTACGATAGCAGACGTTATGGAGCCGGAAGCAAGGCAAATCGTAACTCCGTCTCCGGCAGAAGCGCAAACGGCTATATTGCAAACCCAACCAAGCCTGGATGTGGTCAGCGGAGAGCGTTTTGCCGAACAGCCTGTTATTGTACTGTTGGATCGGTTTCAAAACATAGCAACGAATTCAGACTTGACAGTAACAGCTTCCATATCGGGAAGTGATTCCGGATCATCCGTGCTTCATGGCACGACGGTTGTTCTTGCCGTGAATGGAATAGCTTCTTTTACCGATTTGTATTTGCAAGGCGGAGGTACGGGCGTAAGGATTATCTTCGTACCCACTGGCCTTGCCGGGGTTAACAGTTCCCCGATTTCGGTCCGGGTGCCTTTCGCCGGAGGCAACGGTACGGTAAACGATCCTTATCGGGTCGCCACGGCTGAACAGTTAAATGAGGTACGGTATTATTTAGACGCCCATTTCCTGCAAACGGAAGATATTGACTTGAGTGCGGCTCCATACAGTACAGAAGAGGGATGGGAGCCTCTCGGCGAAGGCAAGATTGCGCCCAACGGTTCTCTTGCGGGAGATCCGTTCACCGGAACTTTCGATGGCGGCGGCAACACGATCCGAAATTTAACGATTAAGTCAGAGCGCGGCTGGTCAGGTTTATTCGGTTATATTCGAAATGCGGAGCTGCGCAATGTTCATCTCGACAATCTGGATATTGAAGGTACGCACTATACGGGCGGATTGGTCGGTCACAGCATTGAAAGCAAGATCAGCGACAGCAGCGTGAAGGGAGAGGTGAGCGGCACAACGGTCTTCGGCGGACTCGTCGGGTACAGTCTGGAAGGCTCGATTGAACGCTCGTCAGCCGAAGTCCGCTTGTCGGCGACTCAAGCATCTCATGATCAAGTTTTGGATGTCACAGGCTATATCGGGGGCTTGGTCGGAGGGATGCATTACGGCTTGATCGCCGATTCTTATTCGAAAGGGCAGATCGCCACCGATGCCGACTCCTACACTTATATCGGCGGTCTTGTCGGACAATTTGCAGGAGGTCCGGGATTGGATCAGCATAAGGGAACATTGGATCGCTCCTACTCCGATTTTGAAATGAATGTACGGCAAGGCTCGGAAATAGGGGGACTTGTTGGCCAGAATGACAATGGAATTATCTCCGATGCTTATGCTCTCGGTACGCTGAACGTCGATCTTTCTGCGTATCAAGGAGGGATCGGCGGACTCGCGGGATTCAGCAAGCAAGGAATCATCCGCTATTCTTACGCGGCGGTGTCAGTCAGCGGAGACTTGACGAAGGCTGCAGGAGGATTGGCAGGAGGCTCGGACGGAACGGTATACACATCCGCTTACTATGACCAGAAAATCGCCGGACTAACCGATACGGGAAAAGGAACCCCTTTAAGCACGGAAAGTATGAGAACGCAAGCCAGCTTCAACGATTGGAAGTTCAACGATACATGGTCGATAGTTGAAGGCTGCAGTTACCCTTACTTGAATGGGCAATCGGAAGTAGATTTGTCGTGCTACAAGGCGGGCTTGGGACCGGACGCGATCGCCCCTGTGGAGGGGGAACCGTTCGAAGTGCTGCTGACTGAAGCCCAAGATGCCGTGGGTCATGCGTTGAGCGGGAATGCGGAAGTTGCCGTCACATGGAAGGAAGTGAACGAGTCCGTATTCAGCGGCGACATCCTGTTTGCGAACGGAGAAGCCCAAATTCCGGTTACCCTTCGCGCTGCAGGCATATATACGCTCATGATTCAAATCGCAGGCATCACACCCGTTAAATCGATTGTTGTTACCGTAACACCTACTGCTCCGCAGCATCCGTTTGCCGGTGGAGCGGGAACCGAGGCGGACCCGTATGTGATTAATACCGCCGGACAGCTGGACGCGATGAGATATTATCTACAATCTCATTTTAAGCTGAACAATGACATCGATTTGAATGTGGCCCCCTATAATCAAGGGGAGGGATGGCAGCCGATCGGAACGTATAAAGACAATTTCAAGGGCAGTTTGGACGGAGGAGGCCATGCGATTACCGGCCTGACCATCAATCGTCAGACTACGGACACGAATGTGGGTCTGTTTGGCTTCGTCTCGAATTCCTATATTCGAAACCTGCATTTGGAGGATGTCCAGGTCGTGAGCGAGGGGCACGGTGTCGGCGGTTTGGCCGGTACAATCTGGTACGGAACCGTAGAAAACGTGTCCGTTCAAGGAACGGTAAAGTCCAAAGGCTCGCTAATCGGCGGGGTGGTCGGCGATTTTGCCCGCGGAACGATGCGCTATGTATATGCCGACGTCTCGGTCGAAGGCGAGTTAAACGTAGGCGGCCTAGTCGGTTATCTTACAGGGCAGGGCTATGGCGCGAAGATCGAACGTTCTTACTCCACGGGTACGATTAAAGCGACAGAAAACGCCGTTGGCGGAGTGGCAGGCTGGATTGAACTCGATAGCGTCATCGCCAATTCGTATTCGTTGGCCGAAGTCATCGGCAGATCTAACACGGGCGGTGTGGTTGGCAGCGTTCAGGGAGACGTTCAAAACTCCTATGCGGCGGGTAAAGTCACGAATGAATATAACGATCCGGGCGGTATCGCCGGCTTTGTTGGGCGCGGAAAAGTGACGGGCAGCTATTACGACCGTCAGACGACTACAAGATCGGATTACGGAAATGGCGAACCCAAATATACGGTCGATATGAAAAAACAAAGTACGTTTGTGAATTGGGACTTTACCGATATTTGGGCTATCGATGAGGGGAATAGTTATCCTTATTTGCAATGGCCGGATTTGATGATAGATAATTATGATGCACCTCCACGTTAAAAATGTAAAAATGATAAATAAAATGAATATGTAAAAATACAACAAAAACGCGACCGCTAAAGTCGCGTTTTTAATATGGTGTGCCGCGCATGACGACTTACTAGGTGGTGAAAGACCACTGTGGGGGTTTGTAGTTACCAACCACTAGCCAAGAGCAAGGGTGTCCATCGTGAGGTGGAATCTGAAGGAAGCTGGAGGCAAAATTCCGGCCCGAGGAATACGAACATCATCAGGGATATGGCATGGGATGAGCTCGCCATACAAAGCGAAGTCCAATATCGACGGTTTGGGGGAACGGCAAGAAGCAACGGAATGGGAATCGAGGAAAGAGCAGGGAAACTCAGACGCTACATCATGGGGTGGATCAACTATTTCAAACTGGCAGATATGAAGAAACTGCTCCAAACCACGGACGAATGGATGAGAAGACGAATTCGAATGGTCTACTGGAAACAGTGGAAACGGTAAAGACCAAATTCGAGAAGTTGACCTCGCCGGGTATCCCAGAATACAAGGCATGGGAGTTCTCAAACACAAGAAAGAGCTACTGGAGAACCTCCAATAGCCCGATGCTCTCAAGATCCCTCGGAAACAACACTTTGAAGAACCTCGGATATCTTTTCTTTTCAGATTACTATCGACAAGTTACCGCGTAAACTTTGGAACCGCCGTATACCGAACGGTAAGTACGGTGGTGTGGGAGCTCGGCTACTCAATTAATGGGTAGCCTCCTACCCGATTAAAGTGATTTTTGGCATAAATTAATACAACCTGGGTATCCTTGCCACCCATAATATTATTATAAATGAAAGAAATTATAAGTCTATACTTTATCCAGAATTGCCCATATATTTGTTGTGTATCGATTATCAAAAGGAAAGGAGTCTCCGTTCGGAAATGGAAAATGAATCGTGGAATATCTTCGATCGGTGTATCATAGAATGAAATAAGGAGCAAGGAGCTGGTTATGCCGGCTCCTCTTTCATTTTACGCCGATAGACTCGCTAAGCTGAGCCTTATTATAAGTGACGGCGGAGGCTGCACCGCTATGGCAGAGGCAGGCGGCATACCCGCATTGTTTCCTCAGGAGTCATCCGATGGACAATCCCGAACCATAGAGGTAGTGCCCGATCACCGGATCAAGTCTTTGGTTCTATTGGCACCGGCGTCGGTTGGTTTCGGGCTGACTTATTGATAATTCTCTTCAACACACCTCCTGAAAAAGAAAATGACCCTCGGAAAAGGGTCTGTCAAACGTCTGTGAAAATGTCACCTTATCTGTGCTATGAAAATGTCACTTTTTTTGAAGGAGGCCACTCTTACCAGTAGGCCTCTGAATAACTGTTATGCTGTGAATACATAGCGTCTTGGAA
>NZ_BOSH01000029.1 GCF_018403245.1 Paenibacillus sp. J2TS4 | reverse complement strand
AACTGAAAAAAAAACCATCGATTGTAAATGATCAATGTGAGGAGCCGTATGCGTTAATTGCGCACGTACGGATCTATGAGGGGTAAGGGGCACAATCCTCGAAGGAAAGGCCCCGCCTACTCGACCATTCGATTTGCGGCTATTGATCTCATTTGGGAAGATCTACTGTAATAATACAGCGGATCCGGCTAATAACTTTCAGAAATCGCTGATTCGAAGAAATGTACTGTATAATTGCAGGCCATGATTGATAAAAGGCTGATTCCGGTCTAAAGTAATGTATTTTTGCATTCGATTGTCAGCGATGGCTTCAACGCCCGTACCCGCGCCTACACCCACCTACGCATAAGCTTATCTGCCCTCGCAGGTGCCATCAGACCTTTTACATAAGAAGAAGTAATCATACCCCGCTCCTCACTTCTATACAACGCCTTGAACAGATCTTACTCCTTTCCTGATGATCCCAGAAGCCCGGAACTCGCCCTGGAATCCCCTTTCTATCTCCCGTCGCGGACTTTTTTTATATATTGTTGCAAACCTTTTCGCTATAAAATCGTCTATAATGAATGAAAGCTGCACTAAATTCTGCAATAACTCTACTGTCGAAACAGGATCAGCAATTGGGGAAGGGGTTTGCCTGTGTCAATCATTAAATCTAGCAAAATTTATTGGTTTCTACTGGGATGGATCGCAATATTGGCCTTGATCGGCGTAAGCCTCACATCGTTGCCGAATGCGGCATTAGCCAAGGAAGGACCGCTCGACGTTCAAATCCAGATTGGGCTGGACGGTAAAATCAAACCTAATAAATGGTTCCCGGTAAAATTCACGATTACCAATTCGGGAGATGACGTTAGCGGAGAACTGGCTGTACAAGTCGCCGGGGGAAACAGGGATACGACCTACGTACAACAAGTAGATCTGCCCAAGCAGAGCACGAAGGAAGTTACCTTGGCGCTTCCAGGTGGAGAATGGAACAAGAGAAACAATTCGGTTAAATTTTATAAAGATTCTGTCGAAAGCGGCAAGACCGTAGATTGGTCGTCCGGTTCGGTCTATATTGAAACAAGCGCCATTCCTGCGGAGACGGTACAGGTAGGCATTGTCGCGCGCGACCCGGATACGATGAATTTTTTGAATCTGCTCAATCAGAGAGGCTATGAGGTACGAACCTTTCCGATGTCGTCCGCCGAGTTCCCCCAGGAATCTTTCATGCTCGACAGTCTGGATGTGCTGGTATTGAATGATTTTGCTTCGGATCAATTCCAGCCGGAGCAAGTGCAGGCGATCAGCGGCTGGATACAGCGTGGGGGGAAGCTATTCCTGGCAGGAGGAGCAGGATACTCGAAGACTGCTCAACCGTTTGCAGAATGGTCTCCTGTCATCTATCAAGGGACAGAGAACGTAACAGACCTTAGCACCTTGGCCGGGAGCTCGGGGAAAGAGCTGGTGCTGACGGAGCCGTTTACGCTATCCAGGGCGACGGTTAAGGACGGGATAAAAACGAATATTCATCATTCTCAAAATGGCATCCCGTTGTTTGTATCTACGGAAAAGGGCAGAGGAGAGGTATGGTATATAGCCTACGATACTTCACTGAATCCGCTGGCTTCCTGGAATGGAAATGCTGAAATATGGGAGGGAGTCCTGTCCGATCTGTTAAAGCAGTCCGCTGCTGGCCAGTCGCGAGGGTATTACGGCTCTGCGGGGTGGGAATTAAACAATGCGTTAGATTACTTTCCTTCCTTGACCCCTCCGTCCGTCGGCATACTTGTGCTTGTTATTATTATTTATGCGGCGGTCATAGGCCCAATTCTATATTTTACTCTGAAAAAACTGGATCGAAGAGAATGGATGTGGTTCACCATTCCGTTGTTGGCCATCGTATTCAGCCTGGGGATTTATGGAGTCGGAGCATCTGGGCGTGGAGCCGTCATGGCCCAATCATTGACAACGATTGAATTAGACGGTGCCGGGCAAGGGGTAGAATCGAGCGCAACGGCTGTTTTTGTCCCGAAGGGCGGAAATTTCAGGATGCAGATCCCCGACTCTCTATATGTATCCTCTATTAATAACAATGGCCCGGGAGATTTAAGAGGAAGCTCCGATCAGATCATCCATAAACAACCGGAAGGAACCGATATCCGATTCCAGGGAGTGTCTTATTGGTCCATCCGTAAAGTCATGCTGCAAAAAGACCGTTTGGAGACGGTCGGCAAGTTCGATTATAAAGCGGAGTCGGGCCCATCCGGAATGACAGGAGAGCTGACTAACCGGACAGGACAACGGTTGACCAATGTTCATGTATATATGAACGGCCAATTGGTAACGTTGGGTGACATGAATGCCGATGAGACCGCCTCGTTCCAATTAACGAGCAACCAGGGGTATGGCTCTTCCTACCCATATGATACGGCTCAAATGATTTTTCCTTACGGGGGACGTAATGACGTAAATAGTCACAAACGTGCGCTTCTGGTTAATTATTTGGAACAGAATATGATGAAATTATCAGACGGAAAACCCTATGTATTCGGCTGGTCTGAAGCTAAAGGCCAAACCGCCTACCAGGTAGGTGGAAAAAGCGTAAGCACGGACGAGGTGACATTATGGACACAGTCTCTAAATGTCGATTACGTGAGCGGCTCTAACATATACTTGCCTCCCGGCACTGTAACTCCAGTACCCGATTCCAACTCGACAATCCTTCATGGAATGGGGGGCAACGGGGTTTATGATGTAGGGCAAGGCGAGATTACATTGGATTACAGATTGCCGGAAATAGAAGGAGCAGTCTATCAACGATTAACTTTATTCCAAACTTATGACGGCTATGGCGGCATTCAATACGAGGTATGGAATGAATCTAATCAAACATGGGAGCCTGTGGACGAGACTACTAAAATATCGGATGGGCTGGGAGATTACTTGTTGGAACAAAATGTGCTTCGCTTCAAGATCACCTTTGCTCAGGATACAAGTATTAAATTTCCGGACATTGCAGTGGAAGGAGCGGTGAGCCCATGATAGAAATTCGCGATTTGACCAAACAATACGGCAACTTCACCGCAGTCGACTCTCTTAACATGGAGATTGCTCAAGGGACAGTATTCGGCTTTGTCGGACCGAATGGAGCAGGGAAATCGACAACCATGTCCATATTGGCCACTCTGCTGGCCCCGACCTCCGGATCGGCTAAGGTTGGAGGATATGAAGTGACGGAAAAGCCGAAGGAAGTTCGCAAGCTAATCGGATATATGCCCG
The DNA here is from genome assembly GCF_018403245.1 of Paenibacillus sp. J2TS4. Classification (GTDB taxonomy): domain Bacteria; phylum Bacillota; class Bacilli; order Paenibacillales; family NBRC-103111; genus Paenibacillus_L. Next base: position 15,083 of record NZ_BOSH01000029.1, on the reverse strand, counting down.
ACTTTTTTGGTGTATATGATAACTTCAAGACGACCGAATATCTGGATTTCTATGGGGCCAGCTATGGAATTGCCAGGGCGGATCGCCGGCGGATGATTCCTCAGCTTCTGGAGCTTGTTAACTTGTCGGATAAAGCTGACTTCTATGTCGATTCTCTATCCAGAGGAATGAAGCAGCGGTTATGCCTGGCCCGCTGTCTCGTGCACGAGCCGGAGTTGCTAATTCTGGACGAACCCGCCTCCGGAATGGACCCGCGGGCCCGGATCGAAATGAGAGAAATATTGAAGGAATTGAAGCAGATGGGCAAGACGATCATCATCTCGTCACATATTCTTCCTGAGCTTGCAGAAATGGTCGATGAAATTGGCGTGATTGAACATGGAAAGCTGATTGCCAAAGGAAGAGTATCCGATATTCAGGGCCGGATGCGGGCTAATCGGGTTCTTCACCTGAGATTGCTGGAGAGAGAAGCCGAGGCGGCCGAACTGCTTAAGGATGAAGCGCATGTCTCCATGGTGTTTCATGATGAAAAAGGAATCCATCTCCATTTTGGCGGACAGGATGCAGATCAATCGGACTTGTTGGCCAAGCTGATCGGCCAAGGCTTCCGTGTCATTTCCTTCAACGAAGCACAGACCAATCTGGAAGACGTCTTTTTGGAAATTACGAAGGGGGTGCAGCCATGAATTGGAGCCGCAATTTAATTAATCCGGTGCTTGAAAAAGAGTTCAGGCTGCGAATGCGCACCATTCGATCTCCGCTGGCCGTTTTGTTCTACCTGGCGGCGATGACTTTGCTGGCCCTCGGATATATGTATATGACAATGAGCAATTACGGCAATTCGGCTTTCAACCCTCAGCGCAGTCAGGAATTATTTTACTTCATTAGCGGCGCCCAACTGGTTCTGATTTGTTTTATGGTACCAGGGTTGACAGCGGGAGTGATTAGCGGGGAAAGAGAGAAGCAGACGCTGAATATTTTACTTACTACGCAGCAGAGTTCTACCACAATCATTCTTAGCAAGCTGTTCTCTTCGCTAAGCTTCATGGTAGTGATCATTATATCGACTCTGCCGATTTACAGTGTCGTGTTTTTGTATGGCGGGGTTTCGCCGGTTCAACTGGTATCCGTATTTCTGTTTTATTTATTCATGATGATTATGCTGGGTTCGGTCGGAGTGCTCTTCTCGACCTTGTTCAAGAAAACAATGATAGCCGTCATTATGACTTACGGATACACTCTCTTTATATGCGGCTTTACCGGTTTGTTCGCTATTTTTATTTATTCCATTACGTCTGGAACAAGCCAGGCTGCCGGTTATATTCTTGGACTTAATCCGCTGGGGGCCTTGATCAGTATATTAAATTCCGATTTTTCACAGGAGGTGTTTAACCGCCAGAACGATCTCCAGATGTGGCAAATTTTTGTTCCTTTTTATACGTTGGTTACTGTGTTGGTCATTTGGTTAAGCATCCGCTTCTTGCGTCCGATCCTTAAAAAGCAAAAGTGAGTAAAGGAGTAGACCGTTATGGGATCCCGAAATTTGCATGACGTCATCCGGCCCGTACGCGACCGGTTATGGAAACAACAAATCGTCCGACTGGCGCTGATTGGCCTCCTAATCGGCCTCTGCGCTGCTTGCCTATGGGGGGTGGCCGGATGGCTGGCTCCGATGGAAGGCTACCGAATCGGGGTCTTGTTCTGGATTGCAATGGGGATAGCCGGCGGGGTCTCTTATGCATTATGGCGGAGAACGGACGTGGCGCTGGCTGCGTCTGCTATGGACCGTGACGGGTTGGAGGAGCGAATGGCGACCGCGTTGGCTTTTGAACAGCAGGAATCGCCCATTGCGGCTTTGCAGCGGGAGGATGCTCTGCGTTACGGCGAAGAATATGTGCAGCTTATTCGCTCCCGGCTCCCTTACCGTTGGGATAAGAAGTTGCTGATAGCGAATGCGGTGGCGCTATCCGCGCTGGCTGCGCTCTTGCTGCTTCCTAATCCGATGGATGAGGTGGTGGAGGCCCGGGGCAAGGAGAAGGCATGGATAGAGGAGAGGCAGAACGAGGTTGCAGAGCAGGTCCAGGAATGGCACAAAGCTGATCCTTCCAGTGAAATTGTCAGAGGGATGGAACAAACGCTGAAGCAACTGGAGAGCGGGTTACAAGAGACGGATACCGCTATAGAAGCGCTTGAAAAGATGGAGCAGGCGCTTAAGGAATCGCAAAAGCTGGCCCAGCTAGAGCGGCAGAAGCTGGGGCAGGTGTCTGATTGGATAAAGCAGATGGAAAACCAGGAAGCTCTCCAGCAGCTTGCTCAAGCGCTTCAGAATCAGAGCCAGGAGGAACTGAACGAAGCGCTCGAGCAAATGCGCGAGGAAGTAAAGCGGATGAACGATGCCGAGCGGGAGCAGTTGGCTGAGCAGCTGCAGGCGTTGGCGGAATCGGCTCCGGCAGAGGACTCCGCCGAAGCCGAGCAGGCGCGCGAGGCGCTTAAGCAGCTGGCGTCGCAGCTGCAGGGCAGCCCAGGCGGACAGAGCCCGGGAGCGATGGAGCTGGACGAGGAGCAGCTCGCCCAGCTGCAGCAAGCGCTGGCGCAGCTCCTGCAGCAGCAGCTGCAAGCGCAGCAGGGGCTGGCTCAGCTGCAGCAATCGGCCGCGCAGCTGGCGCAGCCAGGCTTGGCGCTGGCCCAGCAGCTGGCCGCGCAAGGCATCGCGCCGCCGTCCGCCTGGGGCGCGAACGGCATGGCCTCCGCGCTGGCGTCCGGCAGCGGCCAAGGGGCGATGCCTAGCAGCGGCGCCGGCCAAGGCGGCAGCAGCGGCGCGGGCCAAGGCGGCGGCAGCGGTGCCGGCCAAGGCGGCGGCAGCGGTGCTGGCCAAGGCAGCGGCAGCGGTGCCGGCCAAGGCAGCGGCAGCGGTGCTGGCCAAGGCGGCGGCAGCGGTGCCGGCCAAGGCGGGCTGGCCGGGGGCAGCGGCAGCGGCTCGCGCAGCCTGATCTCTACCCCGCGGAATCCGGTCGGCCAGGGAACGCCGACATTGGATGACGGCCCGCTAAGCGGCGGGGGAGGAGAGATCGAGAAGGGAGGACAGGCTCCGGTTCTGGACGGAGCGTCACGCCCTTATGAGGAAGTGTATTCCGATTATGCAACAGAAGCGACACAGTCGCTAAACCGGTCTCAGCTTCCGCAAAGCATGCAAAATCTGGTTAGAGATTATTTTACGGAAATTCAACCGAACCGATGATGGTGAGCTGCCAGACAAAAGTCAGCGGACAAAAGGACGTTAATCGTCAAAAACGCATGTCTTAAGTTTGGTGTTTTAATACATTGTGCATAGATGCATATGACCTATATTTATGGCTCAAAACCGGAACCAGTGCTTGACGAGATAAATGCCTCACAGGACTTCCCGTTCTGTTCTCCCTAGGATAGTCTGGGCTTAATTGTAAGTTACGGCGTCACTGGTGCCGTTGGCTTTACAAGAAAGAACCGATGCGAACTAGCTCCACAAGAAGGATACGATGCGAAAGGTGCTATGCTTTTAATTTTGTGCTTTGTAGTCAGATAGGAAAACAACAATTAAGGCGAAATATACACCCCAATTCTACCGGTTTCAGCCATTTTTGCGATTGAGGTGTAAAAATGCGCTCTATTCTCTGCTTTTTGTGAAAATTGGATAATTTCTTTAAATTAAAGGGTACTTTTGCACTTCAATTCTCGTTTTTGGAAAAAGGTTGGATTTAAGAGGCACTTTTGCACTTCAATTCCTCCTATGCGGCGTCTGCAAGATATAGGGGGATCCTCCTATGCGGCGGATGGATGGAGGGCATTACCACTCATTGCCCAAAGGCTGCAATTAGCGCACTATCGCCCAACTGGTATGGCTGAAGTACCTGCATATAATCCATGAGAGAGTGGGCGCCAAGCACTGATTTCAAGGTAGAGCCATAATTTATTGTGAATTTTAGCTATCCAGCGAGTCGGTGCATTTTTCAATAGTCTGAAAATAGCTAGTTTTATTTGGCGATTTGGCCGCTTTCGGTTTTTTATAGTGCCAGACCTGCATTGTCGGATGTGGGTAGGATCGCGTACGTCTCCTCCAGCGAGGGGTGGCTGTTCGGTCTGATGCGTGACCGGCAATCTGGAGGAACCAGCAGCATTTCAGCCACAAAATAAGACAGGCTCCGATAAATTCCGGGCCTTGTAACGGATATAAGCAGAGGGGGACCCGTCATGATTGAAACAAAGCAGCAGCTGGAGCAGTGGACGGCAACGATTAATGCCATCCGCGAGCAGATAGGAAGTGTTATCGTTGGGCAGAAGGAAGCGGTTGAGCAGATGCTTTGGTGTGTTTTTGCGGGAGGGCATGCCTTGGTGGAAGGAATCCCGGGATTGGGGAAAACGATGCTGGTCCGAACGATCGCGGATACGATCGATCTCTCCTTCTCGCGCATTCAATTTACTCCCGATCTAATGCCCGCCGATATTACGGGAACCAATATTATTCAATTTGGACTGAAGGGCGAGACGTCTTATCAGTTCCAGAAAGGGCCGATCTTCGGCAATTTGGTGCTCGCGGATGAGATTAATCGGGCGACCCCCAAGACGCAAAGCGCCCTGTTAGAGGCGATGCAGGAGAAAACAGTAACTGTCGGCTCGGAAACCTATCCGCTTCCCCGGCCTTTTTTCGTCCTCGCTACTCAGAACCCGTTGGAAAATGAAGGGACTTATCCCCTTCCGGAAGCCCAGCTTGATCGATTCATGTTGAAAATCAATGTGACTTACCCGTCCAAAGACGAGCTTAAAGAAATCGTCTCGCGGACGACTTCGCCGGTCGAACGGCGAGCCCAGAAAGCGGCAGACGGACAAGCAGTGACCGAGATTCAACAAGGAGTGAAGGAGCTGCTGGTCGCCGACGACGTGCTGGATTATGCGGTTCGTCTCATTATGCTGACGCACCCTCATGAACCGGACGCGCCATCTGCAGTGAAGCAGTATGTTCGTTATGGCTCCGGTCCCCGGGGGATTCAGTCGATCATATCGGTTGCCAAAGTCCGGGCACTGTTTGCCGGCCGGCTGCATGTCTCCCGCAATGATATCCGTCAAGTGGCCGTTCCGGCGCTGCGCCACAGACTGTTTTTAAATTTTGAAGGCCAGGCGATGGGCAAGACAGCTGACGATATACTGGAAGCGGTGATCGAGGAAACGGAGCGGGAACAATGAGCGGTGAAGACAGCAACAGAGTCGGAACGGGAAGCCGGGATGGGTCGAAGAGCGGCGGATCGGGTTTGATTCCCGAAGATGTTCTTCTGAGACTGGAGCGTTCTTCCCTGTGGGCCAAAGGCCGGATTCGCGGAACTATGCAGGGGAAGCGGCGGTCCAAACAAATGGGCAGTTCGCTGGATTTTGCCGATTACCGGCTGTATACTCCCGGAGATGATATCCGCCAGTTGGACTGGAATGCATATGGCCGGACAGGCAAGCCTTTTATCAAGCTGTATATGGACGAGCAGGAGCTGCAGGTCAGCTTGTATGTCGACGGCTCGGCTTCAATGAGCTTCGCGGCATCTTCCCGGGGCGTCAACAAGTATTTATACGCCCGGCAATTGGCGGGTTGTGTCGGTTATGCCGCTTTATGCGGCTATGATCGGGTCGGCATCGGGATGTTCAGTAATCAGCTGTATGCGCGGCTCCCGATGATGCGCGGCAAAGCCTCGGCGCGGAGGTTGTTTAACTTTTTGGCGCAGACGGAAGCTCGCGGGACGGGGGATATTACGGCACTTTGCCATCCGTCTGCATTGCCGAGGAGACCGGGAATGTGTTGGGTTTTTTCTGATTTTTTATATGAAACCGGGGTCGAGCAAGCACTGTCTTCTCTACTGGCCGCTCAACAGGAAGTTGTCGTGGTGCAGGTGCTGTCGCCCGAGGAGCTGAATCCGGATTTATACGGCGATCTCAGGCTGATCGATGTAGAATCTGGGGGAGGCAAGGAGGTCGCCATCTCCGGCAAAATCATTCAACAATATAAAGCGGCAATTCGGCAATACACAGAAACGCTGCGTAAATATTGCTACGAGCGGGGAATCGCCTATCAGCTGGCATTAACCGATACGCCGCTTTCGACTATGGCAACCGAGACGTTCAGACGCAGCGGATTATTGCAGTAACAAGACGGTTCCTTGTCGTATTCCGTATTGAAGCTTCCGAGGTGAGCCCCAATGTTTTTTGAATCGATCGCTAGTTTATGGTTTGCGCTCTCGCTGCCGGCCATTATCGTCATGTATTTATTCAAAAGAAAATATATCGATACCCCGATATCCAGCCATATGCTGTGGAATCGGATTCTGAAGGATATCGAAGCGAACCGGCCCTGGCAAAAGTTGCGGAATCGGCTCTTGATGCTCATCCAATTACTGGCGGCAGCGCTTCTTGTTCTTGCTCTGATGAAGCCGTTTATTTGGGCAGAGCAGGCCGTTCGTGATCACGTTGTCCTTGTCGTCGACAATTCAGCCAGCATGCAGGCGCTGATGCAAACAAACGATGGAGAAAGCGAGCGGACCCGATTGCAGGAGGGGAAGGAGCGGGTTCTGCATTGGGCGAAGACCGAAGCCAAAGGAAGCCGGTTTACGCTTATTTCAATTGGAGCGGTGCCTGAAGTCCTGCTGTCCGGAGACAGCTCTCTGGCTGTGTTAGCCGACGCTCTGGAACAAATCCAGCCGTTCTACGGTCAAGCCGGATACGAGGAGGCGATGTCTCTGGCTGCTGCCCTGACACGGGAGGATCCGGACTCGGAAATCCGCATAATCACCGACGGACAATGGCCCGAAACAGCATCGGCGGTTCGGGTGGATGTCCCTTTCAATGTAGATCGAGTGGCAGATTCGGAGACCGACAATATCCAGATCGTCCAATTCGGAGTCCGGGAGGACGGTCCGGGGTTGCCGACCGTCACAGGTGTCGCCACGATCAAGAACTGGGGAGCGAAGGAATCGGCCTTTGATCTTTCCGTCTATGCCGATGATCAAATGGCGGAAGCGAGAGAGCTTCGGCTGGCTGCGGGGGAGCAGAGGACGGTTTATTTTCAGGCTTTGTCCTCGGCCGATGTCTATCGTCTGGAGGCGGAAGTTGATGATCTGCTGCAAGCAGACAATACCGCTTATGCCTTCGTTGCCGGAGGGCGCAGCTTGACTGCCGTTCTGGTAAGCGATGGGAACCTGTTCCTGGAAAAGGCGCTGTCTCTGGCCGGCGTCGACTTCGTCAAAGTGCAGCGGGGCGAGTCGGCCTTCGCGATTCCGCAGAGCGGATTCGATATCGTTATTGTGGATGCCGTCGAAGAAGCCGCCATCTCCACTGTGGAGTGGCAGGAATTGCTCGCCGACAAACCGGTCTGGTATATTCATACCGGTCTGGACGGAACCGATACGTTGGTGCAGACTGCCGATTATTCTGTTATTCAGCATCCGGTGACTCAATATATTGCTTTACAGGACGTACATGTCGCTTCCGCACGTTATGGAGAGGCTCCAGCTTGGGCCAAGCCGCTCATCACGGCTGGGCAGCTTCCTCTTGTCTATGCGGGGGAGGAAGACGGAAAGGAGCGTCTCCTGTTTACGTTCGATTTACATGCTTCCGATCTTCCGCTACGCTCGGAGTTTCCGATTCTCGTTCAGAATGCGGTGGAATGGCTAGGGAAGTCGAGGGTGTCGAATTTAGGTTTGGCGGTGGCTTCCGAGATGAAAGAAATTCCGATATCCATCAAGACGACCCGCGCTCTATGGGTTTCTGCCGATGGCGGGAAGGAATGGGAGGCGGAAAGTCGGGAAGGCCGAGTGGCCAGCATACAGACGGTTCCTCCCGCACCGGGATTATACCGTTTTGTCGAATTCGACTCCAATGGAGAGGAAATCCAATCCAGATGGTTGGCATCTGTTATGGATTCCCGCGAGTCTAATCTAACACTGCAGCATGAGTTGACGTTCGCAGGCGGATCGGGGCCAGCATCAGACGGCGCCGGTTCGGGGGCAGCTCAGGAAACTGCGGTGAAGCAGGCCGAGGGCAAATCGCCTCGGCCGATCACCACCTGGCTGATCGCTGCCATCTTGCTTGTCGTTTTACTGGAATGGGGGGTGTATCAGCGTGGGAATTCAGTTTAGTACCCCCTGGCTGCTCTTGCTGCTCCTTCCGCTATTCTATTATCTGTATCGCTTAGGTCGCGATACCGTACGATTGACGGGGAGCAGGAAGGCGCTGGCTATCGGGCTGAGGAGTGTGATTCTGCTGCTGCTCGTTCTGGCTCTGGCCGGAATGCAGTATTATTCTGTCATCGAGCGCAAAGCGGTCGTCTTCGTGACCGACCGCTCCGACAGTATGCCGGAATCGACCGCTCTCGTTGCCTGGATGAAGCAAGCGGCGGAGGACAAGGAAGCCGAAGATGCCGTCGGTATTGTCGCCACAGGCCTTGACTCTGCCATTGAGCGCAAGCCTGAGACGCGGAGTCTGGAAGGGTTTCAATGGGCCAGTCAGTTGAACAGGCAGTTCAGCAATCTGGAAGCCGGCTTGAGAACGGCCGGCGGACTGTTGACCGACGACTACACTTCGAGAATAGTCCTCGTAAGCGACGGGGAAGAAAATACGGGCGATCTCATGCGCCAAGGAAGGCTGCTGGCGGATAAAGGCATTCCCGTGGACATTGTATACGTACCGGTACAGCTTGGTCTTGATGTGGCGGTAGAGAGCGTTAAAGTTCCGGAAAAGCTGTATCAGGCGGAGCAATACGCACTGGAGGTCGTTATTGCCAGCACCGAGGCGGCACAGGGAGAGCTGCGCATCTACGAAGATAATCGGGAAATATCGGTTCAGCAGGTAGCTTTGGAACGTGGGGAGAATCGGTTCGCCCTGCAGAGCTTGGCCAAAGAACCGGGCTTTCACCGCTATCGGGCGGAAATCTATGTGCCGGGAGACACTCAATCGGCCAACAATTCCGGAGCCGCCTTCAGTCGGGTTGCCGGACCGCCGAAGGTGCTGGTGGTGGAGGGGGATCCGGGGACTTCCCAGAATATTCTCTCCGTTCTGGACTCCGGTCTTATTCCTTATGAAGTGATTCCGCCAGAGATGCTTTCCCGAGAGTTGGCCGGTTATACGGCCTATGAAAGCATTCTGCTAAATAATGTGGCGGCTACGCGATTGACGGACACGCAGATGAGCATGATCGAGCAGGCGGTTCGTGATTATGGGGTGGGACTGGTCATGTTCGGAGGAGAGAACAGCTTTGGATTGGGCGGATACTTTCATACGCCGATCGAGAAAGCCCTCCCCGTGTATATGGATTTGCAGGGAAAAAGAGAGATTCCTTCGCTCGGGCTTGTCCTCGTCATTGATAAATCCGGAAGCATGGCCGGTGATAAAATCAGGCTGGCTCAGGAAGCGGCCTCTCGTACGGTCGATCTGCTCCGGGAGAAAGACACGCTCGGCATTCTCGCATTCGATTCCAGCTTATGGTGGGTTTCCGAGCCGGACAAGCTGACGGATAAGGATAAAGTGATTGGAGAAATTCAATCGATTCCTGCCGATGGAGGAACTGAAATCTACCCTGCGCTTCAGGAGGCCTATGACAAGCTGAAGCAGGTGGAGGCGCAGCGTAAGCATATCATTCTGCTGACCGATGGGCAATCAGCCACGAATCAAAGCTATGAGCAGTTAACGGCCGGTATGACAGCAGATAACATTACACTGTCCACCGTGGCTATCGGAGACGGGGCGGATACGCAGCTGCTCGAGCGGATTGCCAATTTGGCCCACGGGAGATACTATTTTACGAATGAGCAGAGCACGGTTCCCGCCATTTTTAGCCGGGAAGCGGTTCTGGTGTCCCGCACTTACATTGTGGACCAGCCTTTTACGCCGATATTCGGTCAGGGAGCGGATTGGAGCGGATTATTTAGTAACGGAACGCCTCCGGTTCAGGCCTATATTGCGGCAACGCCCAAGGAGTTGGCCGAAGTGGCTCTGATGAGTCCCGAACCGGATCCTCTGCTGGCGAGGTGGCATTACGGCTCGGGCAGGACGGTGGCATGGACGAGTGATGTGACCGGACGATGGGCGAAGGATTGGGTCGCTTGGGATGGCTTTCCCCAGGTGATGAGCCAAATCATTAAATGGACCTTTCCACAGTTCAACGCGGCTCCATTAGAATTGTCGACCGAATTGAGAGGAAATCAGCTCAATCTCGATGTAAAAAGCATAGTGCCCGATTTTCAAGGTGAGCTTAAAGCTACGATAACTGACGAGGAGCTGGGAGTGCAGGAAATTTCCCTTCAGCCGACGGTTCCGGGACAATATACTGGACAATTTCCAGTGACCAAGCCTGGAGCGTATTTAACGAAAATTGATGTTCTTCAGCCGACATCCGGAGAGGAAGGAGAGACGCCTGTTGAGACCGGAAGCGTGACCTCAGGCTTTGTCATCCCCTACTCGCCGGAATACCGGATTACTGCAGGCGATGGTGAACAGAAGCTGAATAAATTGGCTGAGCTGACCGGCGGAAGAGTCCTCTCGCTGGAACGGCCGGAAGAGGTGTTCGCGGGGCAGGCCGCCGGCAAAAAGCAGTACAGCGATTTAACCCGATTTTTGCTCATTGCGGCATTGCTGCTGTGGCTTGCCGATATTGCTGTGCGTCGGCTGTCTTTCGCTTGGAGCCGTCTTTTCAGTCCGTGGATGAATAGGAGGCGCCAATCCAGCCGCACAGCGGACGGGGAAGAGACAAACCTGTTCCGCAGACTGCAGCAGTCGAAAGAGAAAGCCGCCCGCCGAGATATGGAGCGGGAGAAGGAAGATACAGATTCGCCTCTGCTCCGCGAAGCATTGGCCGAATCCGAATCAGCAGGAAGCGATCGTTCCGGACTTCATAAAGATGGAACGGCTGGCGGCCGTCGGTCGGGGGTTGACCTTGCAGGTAATCATTCTGCGGAACTTTCGGCTGAATCCGAACGGACAGGACATGATGAACCGGTGAATGCCGGACAGCAAGCTGCAGATTCGAAGCCGAAGGAAGAAGATACGATGAACCGACTGCTGGCTGCGAAAAAAAGGAGGAAGTGGTAATTAGCCTGAATGCTTCGACCAAGCGAAGGGCTGATCTTGAACGATTCGGGAATAAACTTGCTACGAAAATTCGGGATGACTGGCATTTTTACACAATTTCCGCTAAACTGTTGATAAAGCATGTCGCATTCTGTCAAGCGGGAGGAAGGCTATGCAAAGAAACAATTTTTCGGTAGGTTTATTGTTAATAGGGATTGCAGTTGTATTGATATTAGGAAAACTGGGCGTGTTCAGCTTTTTAGGTTACGTCTTCTGGCCTTTGATTGTGCTGGCGGTTGGACTCGGTTTTCACTTCTTGTTCTTTAGCAAAGTGCTCCCTTCCGGGGTGCTGGTTCCCGGCGGGATGTTAGTTACTTACTCTGTGCTATTCTTTCTGTGTAACCTGTTTGGTTGGCACTGGATGAAATATTTATGGCCGGTCTTTATTCTCGGAGTTGCCGTCGGCCTCTATGAGCTTTATTTGTTCGATCGCAACAGTCCGCGGCAGCTGTGGCTGGTTTCGATTATACTCGCGATAGTGTCCGCTGTATTCTTTGTATTGATGTTCATTTTTACGGGTGGCGTTTATTTTCTGGCCGTTCTCTTGTTGGCGGCCGGACTGCTGATGATTTTGCGCCGGCCCAAGACCTGGTGAGGGGGGCGCCGGCCCGTCTCAAGACTTGATTTTTCAAGGTTATACGAGTATAATATTTTTGATAATGAAGCGTCGGCGCTTATGGTCCGACGCTTCTTTCGTGAACGGGGCGAACAGACGGATTCATTCGGTACAAGTTCGTGTGAATTTTCATTCGTCACTCTATTCAAACAGAGAGGACAGACCTATTATGCATCCAAGAAATAAAGTTAAGAATATCGCCATTATTGCACACGTAGATCATGGAAAAACAACATTGGTCGATCAGTTGCTGCAGCAATCCGGTACATTTCGGGATAACGAAGCGGTACAGGAAAGGGCCATGGATTCCAACGATCTGGAACGGGAACGAGGCATTACTATTCTGGCTAAGAACACGTCGATTCATTATAAAGATTATTTGATTAACATCGTGGATACTCCGGGACACGCCGATTTCGGTGGGGAAGTCGAGCGGATCATGAAGATGGTCGACGGGGTTTTACTTGTGGTGGACTCCTTTGAAGGATGTATGCCGCAAACGAAATTTGTTCTGCGCAAAGCGTTGGACTATGATTTGAAACCCATTGTCGTCGTCAACAAGATTGACCGGCCGAACGCTCGTCCCGCGGAAGTCATTGATGAAGTGTTGGAGCTGTTTATTGAACTGGATGCTAACGACGAGCAGCTTGATTTTCCCGTTGTCTATACATCCGGGTTGCAGGGAACGTCCAGCACGGATCCGGAAACTCAGGGGACTACGCTGGAAGCTTTATATGAAGCGATTGTTCAGCACATTCCCTCCCCGACCGAAAATTTGGAGAAGCCTCTACAGTTTCTCGTCACCTTGATGGATTACAATGAATACTTGGGACGGATCGCGATCGGCCGCATCAACCGGGGACAGATGAAGCAGGGGCAGGCGGTCGCCGTTATGACTCGAGAAGGAGGAATCAAGCAGGCGAGGGTAGAGAAGCTGTTCGGCTTTCAGGGCTTGAAACGGATTGAAATTGCGGAAGCGGGCGCAGGAGACATTGTAGCTATCGCTGGAATTAAAGAAATCAATATTGGAGAAACGATTGCCGATCCGGCTAACCCCGAGGCCCTTCCGCTGTTAAAAATCGATGAACCTACATTGCAAATGACTTTTCTCGTTAATAACAGTCCGTTTGCCGGAAGGGAAGGCAAGTGGGTTACCTCCCGCAAGCTTCGTGAACGGCTGGACAAAGAGCTCGAGACCGACGTCAGCTTGCGTGTGGAAGAGACCGACAGTCCGGATGCATTCATCGTTTCCGGACGGGGTGAGCTTCATCTTGGCATCCTGATTGAGAACATGAGACGGGAAGGCTTCGAATTGCAGGTATCCAAGCCTGAGGTTATCATTAAAGAAATAGACGGGCAGAAGAAAGAGCCGATTGAACGGCTTGTCATTGATATTCCGGAGGAAAGTATGGGAGCCGTGATGGAAAGCCTGGGAACCCGTAAAGCGGAAATGGTCAATATGACCAATAGCGGCAGCGGGCAGGTCCGTCTGGAATTTTTGATTCCGGCCCGGGGGTTGATTGGCTACCGGACCCATTTTCTCACGCTGACCCGCGGGTACGGGGTAATGAACCATGCCTTTGACAGCTATGGGCCGTATTACGGCAGCGGGGTTGGAGGAAGACATCAAGGCGTGCTCGTTTCCAATGAAACCGGGGTCTCTACTCTGTATGGCATTTTGTCCATCGAGGACAGAGGAATTCTGTTTGTTCAGCCCGGAACCGAGGTTTACGAGGGGATGATAGTGGGCGAGCATTCCCGGGATAACGACATCATCGTTAACATCTGCAAGGAAAAGCAGTTGACTAACATCCGGTCGGCCGGTAAAGACGATACCGTCAAAATGAAGACACCGCGTCTTTATTCCCTGGAGCAGGCTCTGGAATATTTGAATGATGACGAATATTGCGAGATTACGCCTAAATCGATCCGTCTGCGTAAAAAGATATTAAATAAAAGCGAACGGGAAAGGGCAGAAAAGCACCGTAAAATGTCAGAAGCCAACATTTAAGGAGGTTGATCGGTCATGGAGCCGCTATACGAATGGTTTTTTGACCATCCGTGGATTACTTATTTCATAATTTATGTAGCTCTTGCTTATGTTTATGTTAAAGTATTTAAAGTGCAAAGGCTCCCGATTCTTAAAGAGATTCTTATTTACCTTATTATTGGCCTTGGCGCGTTCATCTTGCTTTTATTCCAGCTCGATTTGCGGCTCCCGATCATTCCGTGTCTGGGAGTAGCCATTTTCCTTATGCTTATAGTCAGAATTCGCTATTGGGTCACCGATCGGCAAAAAAAGCAGGAGTAGTTGCTCTATAGGATTTTAACTGAATTCGAAAGGGCTGACGTTATGAATTTGCGGGACGCACTCTATAACTGGCTGCAGATTAAAGTCGTATCCGATGCCCGTCCGGAAGACGAGGCGGCGAAGAATACGCTGCAGTTTTTTGAAGGGATCTTAACGGAAGACCATCATGTGACGAATTTTCAAGCTTCGCTTGCAGATGAGACCACCTATCGAATTGAATATACAGTGAATGGGGAAGCACGGGTTCAGCTCGAAAAGCGAGAAATGGTCGAGCAATTGCTGGAGGATATCCGGACCAATCCCCAGTATAATTGCTGAAGCTTTCGTTACTTTTCACAGGTGGTTCTTCTCCTGCAGCGTGTGATATAATGAAGCTACCGACCGCCATAGTTTAGAAGTTATTCGCAAATTTTTTTGAAACGCTCACTTTTAGGTAAGGAGGGTCCGATTGGATGGCAGAAGAATTGAACTCTTTGCCTGAGTCGCTCTTTGAACAGCTTCGGAAGGAAAGATTCGTGCTGCTGGGCACGATTGACGCCGAAACGAGCACACCCCAGATGAATGCCATCTCCTGGGTATATTCCGTTGCTCCGAATCGGATTCGCTTTGCCGTCGACAAACGTTCGCGAATCATCAGCAATGTGACGGCCCATCCTTCCGTTAATCTGTCTTTCTTTGCAGATGGATCCTTCCACACCGTCAACGGAACGGCCTCTGTAGTAGTCGATGTGCTGGAAGGCGTCTCCTTGAGGCTTACCTGCATAGAAGTGGAGGTCGCGACTGTCCGGGATGCCATGTTTTTCGGTGCACGGATAACGGTAGAGCCTGAATATGAGAAAACTTACGATAAACGAGCTGCCGCCAGACTAGACGGACAAGTCTATGAGGCGATGCAGAAGGGGCTGTCCAGAAAGCCAGTGAAAACTGACTGGACGCCCCGTTTTTGTTGAATGTTAAAAATGTACACAAAAAAACCGTCTTTTCCTGTAAAATGAAAGTTACCACACAAACATTTTAAGAAGG
>NZ_BOSH01000028.1 GCF_018403245.1 Paenibacillus sp. J2TS4 | reverse complement strand
CCTTCTTAAAATGTTTGTGTGGTAACTTTCATTTTACAGGAAAAGACGGTTTTTTTGTGTACATTTTTAACATTCAACAAAAACGGGGCGTCCAGTCAGTTTTCACTGGCTTTCTGGACAGCCCCTTGATCCAGAATGCTAGGCCAATTGGAAAAGATGAACGAGGCCGAAGCCCAACGCAGATAGCAGCACCGATCCGATAAGACCGGCGGCGAACGACTTCATTCCGAGTCGTCTGAACGTGACGAGGTCGACATTTAATCCAAGGCCTGCCATAGCCATAGCAATCAACATATAGGCGACAGTTACAATGCCGTCTGCCACAGCCGACGATATGATGTTCAGAGAATTAATCCCGCTGACGATGATAAATCCTACGATAAACCACGGAATCGGGATCGCTTTCCAGGAAGCTCCTCCTCTGCCTTCCTTCCGCTCAGATCGGCTCGCCCATACTCCAATTAGAATGGCGACCGGGACTAACAGAGCCACCCGTGTCAGCTTGACAATGACCGCCATATCTACGGCATCGCTCCCTACAGGGTCGGCTGCCGCTATAACGTGAGCAATCTCGTGCAAGGTCGCTCCGGAGAAAATCCCATATCCTAAGTCCGATAAGCCAATAACCGGATATAAGAACGTATAGAGCAGTGTAAAGAGAGTTCCCAGAATGGCCACCATAGCTGCTCCGATGGCCGTCTCGTCGTTCTTCGCTTTAATTTGTGATGCAATGGCTACTACGGCGGCTGCGCCACAGATGGCTGTACCGCAAGCGGTCAGAATACTTAGCCGCTTCTCCACTTTGAACAAACGAGCGAGTCCGTATACAACCGCAAGCGCAAAGCAGATAACAATGATCGCCATCAGAAACACCTTGGGACCGGCATGGACGATATCTATCAAATTAAGCCGCATCCCCAGCAAAATGATACCGAGGCGAAGCAGCTTTTTACTGGAGAAATTAGTCCCGGCTATAAACCGATCCGGTACCCCGATGGTTGCTCTCCACACAATCCCGATCAAAATAGCGATGACGAGCTGCCCCATAATGCTCAGGAAGGGAAAGCCCGCCAAAAATTTGGCGGCGAAAGCAATGATTAACGTTAATCCGATCCCTAACGCAAAGCCAATTGTTTGATTTTTCTTATCCTGCTGTGCTAATTGCTGCCCCATAATTCCTTCCACCTTTGCTGCTTATCTCTATTCAAGAAGAACATGTACGTTCTGTACGTTATCCACTATAAGACGGACGGAGCCAAATGTGAAATACCGATATGCTATTCTCATCATTAGTATTTTTTATGATTGCCGTATGCTTCTGGGAATCATCCTCTCGCGATCCGGCCGCGGCTATCATCTCTTCCAGCCAAGCGTGAGGCTTGGAGCATCCGAAGGTGCTGTGACCTTCGGTTAACTTTGGCTCCGTCTGTCAATAAGTAAAACAGCCGTAATTCCACATATCGTGGGATTCCGACTGTATCTAACATACGATGCCTAATCACGATTGCACTGTCAACTGACAACTGTTCTGGTTAATTGGCCGCCGAACGCAAAAATCCGGGCAGCCTGACGTAGGCGACCAGAAGAGCGGCCAGTCCGAAGGCAGCCAATACTAGAACAGGCCCTAAGACGTCTACGATGTGGGCGTTATGAGCGATCACATTTTGAAAAGAATGCTGGGCCCCAGTACTGCGGTGTAAAATGTCCGATCGTCTGAACCACTGTAGGCAGCATAAAAGAAGGTACCCATAGACCGCCGACCATAGCGCCGCCCATTGCAATAGGTGGGCATTTATTTTCGCGATTCTAACCGGAAATAGACCAAACCTCAGCCATTAATGACTGAGGTTTGGTGGAGGTTGATGAGGTTTTGATATCCGGTTATCCAGGCATTCTGTTTCTCAATGGTTGAAGAACTCGTTGGAGCATATTGCCTCCGCGACCTCTGGCCAATCCGACGGCTGTTGCTCCTGCCGCAAGCGCCAATGCCGACATCATCCATGGATTCCGCCATCTAACGGCATTTCGCCGATTGCGGCCTCTAAACCACGACATCATCCACTGCATCCTATTTCACCGCCTGATTTGGGATTATTGATCAATGTTCAGTCGCTGAACATTACTAGTTTGTAACGAAGTCGAGGCGGACATGTAGATGAACTTATTCCATATCTGCTATTCAATAACTGCGACAAACTAAAAGCACAAAAAAATCTTACAAAAAATGCAGAGCCCTTATAAAGGCTCTGCATTATTTACATCTTCGCTAATTGTCTGCTGGAATGCCCTGCTTCTGAACAGCTATTGGAATAATGACTCATCGATCTTCTCCAGAGAGTAACGGCTTGCCGGTCCTGGAGTGCGGTTGATCCATTTCCCTTTAGTAAAATCGGGGATACTGACCGGTGCGCTGCCAAGGACTATGGACTGCTCCGACAATACTGTAATCGCCATCCATACCGCTGTATCGTAGACATCAATCGGAGTATCCGTCCCATTCTTTATACTTTCCACAAATGCTCGAAGGACCAGATAGTCCATTCCTCCATGGCCTTCCCGGACTCCTTCTTCCTGATATTGCTTCCAAATCGGATGATCGTATTGTTCGCGATAGCCGTCGAAGGATTCCCATTGATGCGCCGGGCTTCTTCCTTCGATATGAATCGAGTTATTATCCTCCATCCATAACCCTTTCGTTCCCTGTACTCTTCCGGCTCTGGAATAAGGACGAGGAAGGGTGGTGTCGTGGATAAGCTGTATCGTTTCTCCATGGGCGCATTTGATCATCGTCGTCACGATATCCCCCTGGGCAAATTCGAGCTTCGCTATAGGATCTTGCTCTCCCAGATGGTCAACCGCCCATTGACGGATGCCGCGAGCCTTAGTGGACATCGAGGTGAGAGTCAACAAGCGATTGCCTCTGTTAATATCCAAGCATTTGGAGATCGGACCCAGCCCATGAATCGGATACAATTCCCCGTTACGGTTCAAATAATTACGAAAGCGGTTATGCCGGTTTTGTTCTCCCAGCGCTACTTCATCGCGCAAATCATGCTGGTACCCACATTGACAATGAATCAGTTCCCCAAGCAGGCCCTGCTTGACAATATTCAGCACGGCCAGTTCATCGCGTCCGTAGCAGCAATTCTCGAGCAGCATGCAAGGCAAGCCGGTTTGCTCAGAGGTGCGCACAAGCTCCCAGCATTCCTCCAGAGAGGCCGCTCCCCCCACTTCGATGCCTGCATATTTTCCAGCCCTCATAGCGGCAATCGCGATCTCGGCATGAGTATTCCATGTCGTCGCTATAATTACTCCTTGCAGATCATCACGTGCAAGCAATTGCTTATAATCGGCGTAGTCTTCCGCCTTCCCTCCGGCCTCTTCCACTAATTCGATTCCCATTTGGCGTCTGTCTTCATATACATCACATATCGCCGGGATTTCGACATCCTCCATCCCCAGCAATAATTTCAACAAGCTTCTTCCTCGACCACCTAATCCAATTACAGCAAGTTTCGTTGCGGTTTTCCCAGATTCGGCCATTATTATTTTCCCCTCCGCTAAAGGCATGTTTACTTAATCCTATTTCGTTTTGCCGCCAAAAAGAAGCGGTTCTCTTTTTGTATGTAGCTTGGCTAGCAATCCCATTATATCAATTTAGCTGAGTTTTTCGTAGTTCTGTTGCGATAAAAAGCAAGGGAAAATAACTGTCCATATTTCTTCTCTCCCATCCAAGAACATTTGCCAAAAGTTACACCTTAGCGTTCTGTAGAATATAAAGGGTTCGATAAGCAAACAATGAGAGAAAGTACTGTAAATTTTCGCTCAAGGTGGATACTGAATAGATGGAAATTTTGAGGACAAACGAATTACTGCTGAGAATTCCTGGCCTTCATCATTTTATTTATTGTTACGCGGCTTCTTGGAAAAAACAGATGGGCATTTGACCTTTTTTAACTACGTCACCGGAATTGCACTTGGATCCATCGCCGCAGAAGTCATCGTGAATAATCAAATAACGGTCACCAGAGGAATGGCCACTCTTGTGTTGTGGTCTTTCTTGACATTCCTGACTGCCGAAATTCAAAGCGACGGAAGCCTTCATACAGATAAAAGGACCGATTTACTCTAGGGAGGAATCTGACCGAGGAGGAATGGATTTTGCCACTACATAGTGAAGATATTCAGATGAAATTGTATCAATCCGGCGATGAGGCAGCGAAACTGTTACCGGTATCCTTCGACGAATGGGAGCAACGGGCAAAGGAAATTCTGGCCGCCGGACCGTTTGGCTATGTTTATGGAGCAGCGGGTGCTGGTGATACGAATCGAGGGAATGTGGATGCCTTTCAAAAGTACCGGATCCGGCCGAGAGTTTGTTGTGATATTACCGACTGTGATCTTTCTATCTCGTTATGGAACAGCAAATTTCCCGTCCCCTTTCTATTGGCTCCCATTGGCGTCAATACGATTCTGCATCATGAGGGCGAGTTGGCTCCTGCCAGAGCAGCGTCCAAGCTGGGTGTGCCTTATATTCTTAGCAATGTTTCCAGCATTCCTTTAGAAAAAGTGGCGGAAGAAATGGGCAACGGGATCCGCTGGTTTCAACTATATCCCCCAAAAAATCGCGACCTGACGATAAGTTTTCTGCAGCGTGCTGAAGCTGCAGGGTATTCGGCTATTGTCGTCACCGTGGATTCTACTCTTCTAGGTTGGCGTGAAACGGATTTGCAGAATGCCTATCTGCCTTTCCTTACGGGTCAAGGAATGGGAAATTATTTCTCAGATCCTGTATTCCGCCCTATGGTCGGCAAGCCTCCTGAACAAAATATGGAGGACGCGGCAAAAATAGCTTTGAAGGAAGGGAATAATACGTGCTTCACCTGGAAAGAGCTGGACTTTATTCGCAAGCATACTTCGTTGCCCTTGTTGATTAAAGGAATAACTCATCCGGATGATGCTATCATGGCTTTGGAGCATGGCATTGATGGTCTGATTGTATCTAACCACGGAGGACGCCAATTGGATGGAGCGGTAGCCACTCTGGATATGCTGCCCCTTATAAAAGAAGCTGTGAAAGACAAGGTTCCGGTCTTAATGGACAGCGGAATTCGCAGAGGCGCTGATATCCTCAAAGCTATAGCTTTAGGGGCATCTGCCGTTCTCATTGGACGCCCGTATGCCTATGCATTGGCCGTTGCGGGAGAAACCGGGGTGCAAGAAATGATCAAGCATCTGATCGCGGAAACCGAATTACAGCTGGCTATATCCGGGAGAAGTTCAATTCCAGAGGTGGACTCTTCTCTTATTATTAGAGAGCCATGATTTCTCTATATAATTTGCAGACAAGGGCTGTTTCTCAGGTCATTCCATACCATGAGACAGCCCTTCGTTTATTTTTTTGCAGAGATTTATTATAAAGGCGTGGGGGTTACTCCTATGAGCTAACAAAGTACCTCTTAAATAAACAGAGAAGAGTGCCCACTTCTACATGCATAAGGTAAAGGAGTTTCATAAATGGTACAAGCTTAGTATATCTTTGCTGCTAACGCTGCGTTTCTTTTCGATTGCTGCATTTTCGTCAGGTAAGGCAAGATCATGGAAAAGTTCCTTCACTTAAATCGTTGAAAAAAACAATCAAATAGTAAAATAACACATTATGGAAAGGCAAACTCAAGAATACCATACTAACGTTTGTATCAGGGAATGCAACCATGATGGGAGGTGAAACGAAAGTCCTCAATCTTAGCCTGGTACAAAATCTTCAAAGGATCGGCATCTTAGAATAGAAACGAAAATTTATGGGTAAGGAGATGATTGTCTGTCACAAGTCGGGTTTACATCCAAAAAAATGATGAACGTTATCCTTATTTTTTCTCTTGTCTGTTTACTATTCGGGCCGACCGTGAATGGCGCTGCGGTAAATGCCAGCTATGAGGCTGCGGACGGGGCGCAAGATCCCCCGACAATCGGATGGACTCAAGTTCCCTTCAGTTATTACATCCAGAAACCATGGGATCTGGATTTGAGCGAGCGTTACCATTACGATGCAGCGACCGATACCCATACCATGTGGGTATATAACACGGACAAACCATTTAAAGAAGGAAATACAACAGATCCCCGGACCGAGATGCGCTGGTATAACGAATATTCGACAGGTGAACACATGTGGGAAGCAGATGTCTATATCGAAGAAGGGTCGGTCGGATCGTCAGTGATGCAGATTTTGCGGATAAACAGGCCGGCGGGTACGCCCGCAACCGACATCATGCTGGTGGTTCACCCCGACAACACGGTTAGACGTTATTTTAGCGATCCTAATGGCGCACTCATCAAATCCAATGTGTATAACAACTGGTGGAACCTAAAGGTTGCTCATAATGCTGATGACGGAACCATTCGAGTCTATGCTGATGACGAATTGGTTCTGACCGTAGAAGATCGCGGGCCGGCGACACGTCACTTTAAGAACGGAGTTTATGGAGTGGAAGGACGTTCAGAAACAAAGTTTCGCAATCTGAAGTACTGGGTCAAATAAGCCATATAATATCTGAGAACGGGTCCATTATATGTTCCCCTTACAGCAGGCAGGTGAAATAATAAAACCTGCTGCTGTAAGGGGAGAGTTCACCTGCTAATTTGTAATCGTTATTTCGGTAAGCGGAGCAAAAATCGTCCATTGTTCATCCACAAACTCAAACTGGTAAAACGCCTGCACCCAAGTATTTCCTACTCCTAAAGCGGTAATGTCCTGATCGTTTGGACCAATGGCGATCAAGTTCGATGGATCTCCCAACGATCGAATCATTAAGGTTGCAGGCTTATTGGATTGCGACTGATATCGTATCGAGCCGGATAATGAATTCGTTTGCCCAACCTTTAATGATATTTTCGCCGGAGCATCAACCGAGATCGGGAATTCGGAGAATTCTTTCGGGTTATCTGCTACGGTACTAAATGGCCAGGCGAACGTAATTAGCCCGCGATGCTTAACAAAGTTCACAAACTCCGGTGTCATTGAAACACTTGGGTTAAAATGGACATTTGCCTTAAGGGACTCTCTGACAAACCTATCCGCATGCCCGAGAGGATTCTCTGTTGGCGCTGGTCCATTATGAATATAGACAAGTCCAATTTCTTTATTCAGTTGCCGGACCGTCTTTAATTCACTTAACCTAAAGCTGATTATAAAAACGTCTTGCTCTAGACGATGCTTTTGGACGAGATCCATAATCTTCTGCTCCAAATGCGGCGCTTTTATTTCCAAGAATAGAGCTATCTCTCTTGTTTTCTGTTTGGACTTAGCCCATACCAGTAACTCTTCAAGGGTCGGAACTTCGACAGGGTCTTCCGGATGGACATAATTTGCATTCAACTCTTTCAATTGGGCTAGAGTCATATCCCTCACTTTGCCCGTTCCATCTGTTGTACGGTCGACATTGTCATCGTGCATTAAGATGAGATGGCCATCTTTAGTTTCCAGTATGTCAGCTTCGACGAGATCAGCGCCGGCCCTCCACGCTTCTTCAAAGGCGGGGATCGTATTTTCCGGCACTTGATGCATCGCCCCCCGATGTCCCCCTATGATTGGGCGTTGGGTGATTGTATTTTCCGGATATTGGCCCAAAGAAGCGATAGCCGCCTGCGGATTCTCTGTTACTAGACCGCTCACCCCTAGAGCAATCAAATCATGGGCTTCCATCTCATCCTGCCCGCCAGCGCTCCAGACCGTTAGCCCACGAACCCGCAAATAATGAATGATCTCATTCGTTAACTGTTTAGGGTCCAGCATAACCATCGTTGCACCACTTTGTCGGGAAGCAATGACAATCTTCTTAAGTTGTTCTTTATTTAAGGGCCCGGAATAAATAAGTCCTCCCCTCAGTTCCGGGTTCAATTCCCGTATATTCGCAATGATCTGCTCATCTGTTGAAACAATATGAGCATCCGTCATATTTTTTTCATCTAACAGAATAACGATTTTTACTGCCGCTTCAGGAGTATCTACTTGGATTACCGGTATTAAATCATCCTTAATGAAGTCCAGAGCTTCGGATAATAGAGGGACCCTCTGCCCGGCAAATTCCGGTGAAAACCAGCTTCCTGCGTCTAGATTGCGGATCTCATCCCATCGCTTCTTATCCACACGCCCTTTGCCATTGGTGGTTCGATTGAGGGTTTGATCCTTCATTAGAATAAGCTTGCCATCTAACGTTTCTTGCACAGGCAGCAGGATTTGACTTGCTTCTGTTTCCAACAGCTTTTCCATAGCAGCTCTTGTGTTTTCCGGTGCGTTCATAGCATCCCCGCCATTAGCCAAGACGGTTGGAGGAACTACAATTCCGGTTTGGGGCTCTCTCGCAACCAAAACATCTTCTCTTAATGTCCGATCAGGAATCCGGCTCTCATCGGCATTTGGCCCAAATAAGAGCGTACCCGGAGACGGTTCGGGCTGACTAACAAAATCGACAGCGCAGTTATTCGTATCTACCCCATTCCATCTCTCTATCGAATGACCGTTATTTCCATAGATGGTTGTTTGGTATGGGGTCACTCCAGGGAATGGAGCCGGATCCTTCCATACCACCGCATCGATAATTTGCATCTCCCGGTCATAAATAAGTGCCTGATCGCCCGCATTTGCGAGTCTGACCGTTCCCGTGGCCCAAGCTGTATTTTTCTCCAAGACCGGGACTTCCGGCATCGATTCCTCTAATTCAAAATCCGGAATGACATCATAACGATCCTTAATTCCTTGAGCATTACCCGCTACCACGATAACCTGGAACGGATCGATATACGTCCCCTCCGGAAACTTAAACATTCCTTCTCCCGAGCTTGTAAATTTAGGGAATTCGGAATCTCCTATAGAATACCCGCTAATATCTATCCGCTGATCACTAATGTTCGTAAATTCAATAAATTCCCCCGTATCTTCATCATGGATGGCATCGTACAGAACTTCCGTAATAAGCAGAGTATTGCTGATGACCGGGCCGGGAAACGGCCGCGGCTCCTCATCCTTGAACTCGTAAGTTCCGGGAGTCGGTTCCAGTGGCCAGAAATCAATAGATGCATCCCCAGTCGTGTACACTCTTTGAAGGGATTGAATATGCTGGGTTATCCCCGGGGCCGCTTTATAAGTTACCCCATTCCATTTCCCGTTTTTAATATACGGGACATAGTCTACCATCTGTTTATTGGCATTCATTAAGAAAACATCATCCCCGGCTTGCGCAAGCACCAAATATCCTGTGGCCCAATCACTAGGCAGCAGGGTCCGGACTTCTGGATTTTCCTGTGGATTGTAAGTGGGATGATAAGGAAGCTCATAATCGGCTGTAAAATTGTACCTCTCTTTCACAATAATGGCCGATTAGGCAATAACAATCGATTCCCAAGCTCCTATGACGGATCCTTCCGGAAATCGAAACATTCCTTCCGAACTTCCCTGTACAGCCGCATCTCCAAGATAATATCCACTAATATCCAGTGCATGGTCACTAGCATTGGAAATTTCTATATATTCCGCCCCGTCGTCATTCCCAGGTGCATCGTACATAATTTCTGTAATAAACAGAGGAGTGCGCCCATTGCCGATTTCACTGGCGTATATAGTCTGGCCGGTAAAGGGAATAGACAGAATCGCTGCTGCAGTCAACACACATAGCATCCTATTAGTTATCTTTCTAAGCCGAGCTATGAACATCATGGATTACCTCCAATCATAAAATCAATAGATTTTTGATCAGTCATTTAACTCCGGTACTAAGAAAGCTGCTAATAATATGTTTTTGGACTACCAAATAAGCCAGAACGGGTGGAATGGATGCTAAAGTGGCAACCGCCATCATCGGCCCCCATGAAGTCCCTCCCTCGGAATTAATAAATAATTGTAATGCTAAAGGGATGGTGAACATCTTCTCATCATTAATGATCATCAAGGGCCAGAAGTACTCGTTCCACACATTAATAAAAAATATAATTCCAATCGCTACTATCATTGGCCTGACCGCAGGCACCACGATCAGCCACAGACGCTGCCAGTCACTCGCCCCTTCCACTTGTGCGGATTCCAGCAGCGCTTTAGGGATGGTCCGAAACGATTGCCGCAGAAAGAAAACGCCCATTCCGTTAGCCAGCTGTGGCAAAATAATGGCTGCATAACTGTTTAGCAGCCCCCATTTGCTGAGCAGCAAATAATTGGGCAGCATGGTGACCAGTACGGGAATGAGCATACTGGCCACAATGATATAGAATAAAGATTGTCTTCCCCAAAATCGGAATTGAGTCAGGGCATAGGCGGCCAATATGCTCGTGAACAGTTGAAACAGGGTGACTACTACCGCTACGAAAAACGAATTGAAGAAAAAACGGGACATAGGCGTCGTGACTATAGCATGAATAAAGTGTTCAAAGGTGACAGGCAGAGGAATCGGGTTTAAAAAATCGGAAAAGATTTGTCCCGTTTCTTTTAATGAAGTGCTCACCATCCAAACCAGCGGGAAAAAGCTGAGTAACAGCGAGATAACGAGTAACAAATGCCAACCGTTTATGTTAATTTTCATAGTGCACCCTCCGCTCCATCACAAACGCTTGAAAAATAATTAACCCGCTGAAAACAAGGAACGTTAAGACGGAGACGGCAGATGCGAGTCCGCTCTTGAAGAACTGAAAGGCGAACTGATAAACGGTATACACGAGATGGGTTGTCGCTTGATCCGGACCACCGTTCGTTAACATTTGGATCGGAACGAACGACCATTGGATGCCGAAAACGACTGTAATAACAAAAACAAACAACAGGGTGCCGCTTGACAGCGGAATATAGATTCTCCTAATTAACCCCATGCTGCTTCTGACTCCATCGATGCGGGCAGCTTCTACTACATCCTGCGGAACAGCCAGAATTCCCGACAGCAACAAAATAAAATGATAACCAAAAGTCTTCCATGAAGTTATCACTACTATAGAGATCAAAGCCCATTTAGGATCGGATAACCAATTGATGCTTGGCAGGCCAACTACCCCTATTAAATGGTTCACTGATCCGCTGATCGGATTGAGCAGCCACAAAAATACTATAGAAGATACAGCCAGGGATAATACGGTTGGAACAAAGATCGCACTTTTATAGAATGCCTGTAATTTGCCGTGGACTCGCGTAACGGCAAAAGCAACAAGGAAAGGGGCAACAAGCAATAGCAACAAAAGCAAAAAAGTGTAGACTCCTGTATTCCATACCGACTTCCAGAACTCACTGTTGGTCAGTAAATATTTATAATTGTCGAATCCGACCCATTTGCGGTTGGGGCTCACCATATTCCAACTGAGAAAGCTGATTTCCATTGATTTAACAAGCGGATAATACACAAAGACCGCTATAGGGATAACTGCCGGGGCCAAATATAAATAAGGTTTTATTTTGCGAAATAACGTCATTACACCAGCCCTATTCTTCTAATTTCTTGAACTTTTGCGGCATGTTCCAACAGCAACTCCGTAGTCGTCTCCGTATTGTATTCAAGAATCATGTCAATCTTATGCTCTGTCTGATCCAATTCCTTCCATATCCCCTCCCATTCGATAGTCCCTTCCCCCATGGGAAGATGATCGTCGGCCAAGCCATTATTATCATGTAAATGAACGGCTGTGAGACGCGTGCCCAGATGGCGGATGATCCCCGGTATATCCCACCCGTTAATATGGGCGTGCCCCACATCAATCAGAGCCTCAATCGACGGAATTTCAGCGAACAACTGCACGAATTCTTCCGGATCATAAAGAACGGAATCATGGAACCCCACATTTTCTACCAATACCTGGACCCCTAATTGTTGTCCCAACTCTCCTAACCGGGAGATATAATGCTTCGAGCATTGCTGCGATCCTTGCCGGTCGAATATTGGCGTCGATTGCAAATTGGGGTGCACGACTGCATGCTTGGCACCTATGGAGGCGGCCCATTGTAAAGATTGCTGGTATACCTCGAACGAATACTCCGAGAGGGCCCGGTAGCGGGAACAGGCTAAATTGAGGTCAAAGATAGGGGTATGCACACTGATCGGCCCCGGGAAAGAAGCGTATTTCCCCCGCCCCTTCGACCAATCTATCGGATGCCGGCACCAATCCGCCCCTTCCGCTACAAGTTCAATACCGCCATCCCATTGCTTCAGTAATTCATCTACTTTGTCTTCATCTTTCAAACAGGGAAGCATATTAATATAAATCGCCATACTGAACACTCCTTATTATTTGGGTTCGGTTACTTCAGTAACTCTCTGATTCGATCCGCAGCCTTGGTCAGAGCTTCCTGCGCACTGCTCGTTCCATTAAGAATTTGATCCCTGGCGTCAATAAGAGCTTGCTCCGCCTGCAATCCGTCTTCTCCCGGGAAGTTGGCCCATTGTACAGTGGAATCTTTTTGTTCGATTGCTGCTCGCATGAGCGGATTGGATTCGAGGAACGGCTTCAATCCTTCCGGATCTTCTGCTACTCCTTCACGCGGAGGCAAGTAACCGGTTCCTTCCACCCACTTGGTTAACGCTTCGGGAGATTGTAAATATTTAATAAACTCCCACGCTGCCTTCTGCTTATCCGAATTTTGTGCAAAAATAACTAGCGAATTGCCACCGGCCGGAATCGATCTCGGCTTGTTTCCAAACGTGGGGGACATCGTTGTCCGAAGGTCAAATTGACTTTGTTCTTTAATCCCGCTCATTCTTCCAATAGTCGTGTACAGCATGGCAATTCGGCCATTCCCAAAAGCTTGCTGCCCTTCTTCCTGTTTGGCATGAAAAGCAAGCTTCTCCTTAACCATGTCTCCAACCATTTGATATGCTTCTATAGCCTCGGGGGAATCTACCATTACTTTTAGCTGATCGCCTTGCCCCTCTAGCCAATTACCTCCATTAGATTTGACTAAAGCATACTGGGCCCAGTTATCCGGCGGTTCTTGAATATACAATCCGTAATTTCCTGTCTGATCCCGTATTTTTTTACTTAACTCGATGACTTCTTCCCATGTTGCCGGCGGTTTATCCGGATCCCATCCTACTTCTTTGAACAAGTCTGCATTATAGTACAGAACCGGATTGCTCAATCCATAAGATAAACCGACCAAGGTACCGTCATCCGCACGGCTAAGATCCGTAATATTCGGCAAGAAATGATCTTGAATAAAATTAGGCTCCTCTTTATCCATAGCCGCAACTTCCTCAATCGGGGTGTAGGGCAAATTACCATTCACATAGGATAGAAAGTTGTATCCCATCATAGCCACGTCAGGAGGATTGCCCCCTGCGATCGCTGCTTGTGCCTGCTGGATTACGCCTTGATATTGGTTGGGAATGTATTTTCCCACTACTTGGATGTTCTCATGTTGATCATTGAAAGAATCGATGATTTTTTTGACCTCATTCCCTCCCCAGTCGTTGGAATTGACATGCCAGTACTCAATAGTCACCACCTTGGAGGATGGATTTGAGGCGCCGTTCATTGATGAAGAAGAACAACCGACAGTCGCAGCTATTAGTGGTATCGTTATTAAACTTCCCTTTAAAAACGCTAACGTTCTTTTCATCTTTCTCCTCCTTAAAATCGTTACGCACAACTAATTAAAACGCTTTCAAAATTGGACCAAAATAGAACAGACCTGCCGATCCTGTAATGGAACGATTGAGATCCGCGGCATAAGGGATAGCTTTCTAATATATCACTAACAATCAAATAATTGGGATCGCCTCAAAAAAATCAATGCTTATCACCTCCGCTCAATAATATTCACTTATGCGTATTTATGTTTATTTATGTTCATGAACATAATACAATGGCAACATTTAACAGTCAACAAAAAGAATCTGTTCCTATATTTCACTTGATACTCATTTTCGCATTATAATGTTCGTTTTGTTGCAGAACTTTCATCCTGAAATGATTGTTCTTTAAATGAACGAATTGTTCCTCATAGGCGTACTATCAACAGATCATAGTTATGAGGAGGTCATTCTATTGACAATTACAGCTTGGAGCAAAAGAAATCTGATCGCCCTGTCCACCGCTTTTGCTGTCTCGGCGTCCGTTCTTCCCGCCGCTTACGGCACGGGCTTATCCCATTCCATGGAGGGAAAAGAGTCTGCGCATGGAAACGATCTCGCAGCCGCAGCACGATCTTCTGCAGAAACCGCTTTGTTGAACGCCAAAGATATCGAATCGTTTGCGGATCAATTTTTTGAGCGGGACGATGTGAAGGCAATGGACATTCCGGGAGCGGTACTGATAGTAATCAAAGACGGGGAGACCCTCCTGTCTAGAGGCTACGGCTATGCGGATAAAGAACAAAAGATTCCGATGGACCCGGACGAAACCATACTCCGGGTCGGCTCTATATCGAAAGTGTTTACCGCGTCTGCGGTTATGCAGCTATTGGAGCAAGGGAAATTGGACCTCGCTTCCGATATCCAAACTTATATGGGCGATATTCAGCTAAACAATCCATCAGGTTCCCCCCTGACTATGGAGCATCTGCTGACCCATTCGACCGGCTTTGACTACCCCGATATCAAGCGAAGCGACATTCATATGGATCTCGAGCTGTTTACTCCAATGGATGACTATATTAAGGAGTATATGCCGACCGTCGTTCGGCAGCCCGGGACCACCTTTACTTACGACAACTTCGCTTCCATGCTTCAAGGCTATATCGTCCAGAATCTGTCCGGCACGCCTTTCAACGAATATGTGGATGAACAGATTTTCCAGCCTTTAGGAATGAACAACAGCAGCTTCCTGCTTAAGGACTTTATACAAGACAAGCTCGCCACAGGCTACGGCTCCTCGGGAGAACCTATTCCCCTTTATACATTCAAGCCAACGGATATGCCGCAAGGAAGCCTGTTTTCCACCGCTTCGGACATGGCCAAATTCATGCTGATGCAGTTGAATGGCGGAGCTCTGGGGGATACTCGCATTCTACAGGAAGAAAGCGTGCGGCAAATGCAGCAAATCCATTACGCCATTCACCCTGAAGTTCCGCATATGGGGTACGGTTTTGAGACGGCTTACCACGATCATCATAATGGGCATTCCGTCATTGGAAAAGGAGGCAATACTCCCGGGTTCTCATCCTGGATGTGGTTCCTTCCCGAGCAAAACACGGCGGCCTTTATAGCCTACAATAAGGATGATACGATGACGGCCGAGTTGAGAAAAGAATGGTTCAACGCCTTCATGGACCGGTATTTTCCGAGGTCGGAGCCCAAGGAATACATCACGTCCGCTCCCGAGGAGCTGCTGCGTTTTGAAGGAACTTACCGCGATTTGCGGCAAAAATTATTAGTCAGCCGCATTGTCCTATCGCCGGAAGACCAATTAGTTGTTCAGTCCGGACAAACATCGAAAACATTGCGTCAGCGGGATGCCCTCCTGTTTGAAGATGAAGACGGGAAGCCGGTCGCCTTCAAGGAAGGGGAAGACGGAACCATTCTCTACCTGTTCTACAATAATCCGGTTTCCTGGGCGGAGAAAATGGCCGAGCCGGAAGGTTTTATCGATGTTCAAGAGAATCATCCCTATGCTTCCTATATTCGGGAACTGGCTCAATTGGAAATCATCCAGCCGAAGGCCGACGGTTCATTCGGTCCGGAGGACCCGATGACGAGAGCCCAGTTTGCCTCCCAATTCGTACGCGCTCTCGGGATTGAGCCTTCCAGGGTGTCAGTGATGTTTAGCGACGCTGCCCATCATCCGGAAGCCGCTATGCTGCAAACTGCGCTGGAATTCGGGATGGTGCAGGGAACATCACCGGGAATGTTCGAGCCGGATAAGCCGATTACCCGCCAGGAAGCCGCCATTATGCTATGGAACATCATGAAGCTGTTCGGAGCACAGCCGGAGGAAGCCGTTCTTGCCGATGAAACGGACGACTGGGCCCGTGAAGCGGTCCAAAGCTTGGCAGCCCGTCGAATTTACGGTCCGGAAGTGATTCCTTCAGAAGGCGGTTCCATAAATTTCGGTGCCAAGGAGATTCTCCTTCGCCAGGAGGCCGCCGCTCTGATTGATTTAACACTGCGTCAGCTATATTAAAGGCATCGCAAGAAGCACCCGCTGGATTATACGGGTGCTTCTTGCGATAAGCGGCCGGAACGCAACAGCCGGCGATGTAAAAACCGCCTATTCCAATCAAGTGAAAAATATTAAAAGCCACTTTAGAAAAATGAAAGACTGGATCCAGCCCAGCGAGCCGTTTACGCTAGTCCTGTTTGAACTGACCTTTAAGCCGTCGTATGATCAGCAGATTCATGCGGATTCGAACGAAGCGGTCAATTTCATAAGAGAGTATATTCATCTTCATTTGTATAAGCTGGATCCCGGTTCTCTCACCTTTCAAATTGAAAAAGACCAGATTGTTTCGCTTATATTCGCCGAGGACTCTGAGCAGCATGTAAGAACAACTCTGGAGGAGCTGAAGAAAGTTTTTGATCTAGACAGGGAGCTGGGCTTCCTGACAACAGCCGCAAGCCCGCAGCGAAGGGACAGCTCGCAATTGGCCGAAGCTTATACCTACGGTCTAAATTAATCCGGCAGCGCCGATTGAACGATGAAACCCAAATCATAGATCAGGAGGTGCCTAACCGGCCCAATCTCTTGCCTTCACCGGAGCAGGAGCTGGAATTTCACAATCACCTGATGGCCGGCAATGAGAAAGAGCTGTACCGCTGGATCGAACGTCAGCTCCAATCGATGGAGCGCAGAGGAGCGTTTGCTGTTCAGTACCAGCAACTTGCGGCTCAACTGACAAGCAAAATCGACCATGCGCTGCTGGCTCTGCAAATCGATACGGCTGATTTCCAAGTCTTCCGTTCCCAGTTGGCCTCGTGCTATACTATCGCACAATATAAGCTGTTATTCGGATATTATTTGACATTGGCCGTCGAGCTCATGAAGCAGCATAAGGAGGATACCGATCCGATCGTCTCCTTCGTCATGGACTATTTGGAGGAGCATTACTCGAACGATGTGTCTCTGGAAGCTGTAGCCGACAAGCTTAAAATTACGGGCGGCTATCTGTCGACCTATTTTAAAGAGAAAACCGGCTTGAACTTCAGTGATTACTTAAATAAACTGAGAATTGACCGGGCGAAGCAAATATTGGACAACTCGGACGAAAAAGTGAAATCCGTCGCCTCCCAAGTCGGCTATCAGAACGTCAACTCGTTCATCCGGATGTTCAAAAAAATAACGGAGCTCACCCCCGGGGAATATAAAAAAGCAGCATCGGACGCTCCCTAAACAGCCATTAGCCGGTATGTATTGTGTTGAATCCTGATGTGATATACTAAATGTAGTAATGGAAAGGCGGTGTTATCCTTGAGTGTGAATCGAGAAGAATTAAAAAAAATGATTGATCATATTACCGAACAAGATGCGGTTGAAGTACTTGATTTTATCGGATATTTGAATATGAAACGTGAACGCGAGGCATTGAATAATCTTGAGCGTGCGAGCGTAAGTAGTATGGATTTTTGGGATAATGAAGTGGATGATGAGGTCTGGAATGATGTATAAGCAAGGAGATATTCTGCTCATTCCATTCCCATTTACTGATTTAGGGGCAATAAAGCAAAGACCTGTTCTCGTTCTATCCAATACTGATTATAACGGACTACAGCAAGATATTGTCGTAGCAGCGATCACCTCGAATGTAACGAATAAAGATTATTCAGTTCTAATTACTTCAAGTGATCTCGATGATGGGAGATTGAAGGTAGATTCATTGATACGAGCGGATAAGATTTACACCTTCTCAAATCGGATGGTCATTAAAAAATTCGGGCATTTAAAACCTGAAGTATTTCAGAGGATAAGAGAACAGATTGAGAAGTTGATAAGCAGCTGACGATATTCAATAAAAAACATATGTCCAGGGACGAGGCTCTTTAAAGAGAAAACCGGCTTGAACTTCAGCGATTATTTAAATAAATTGAGAATCGACCGAGCGAAGCAGATTTTGGACAGCTCGGATGAAAAAATCAAAGCGTCGCCTCCCAAGTAGGCTATCAGAACGTCAACTCGTTCATCCGGATGTTCAAAAAAATAACGGGGCTTACCCCCGGGGAAGTGAAATCCATTTACTTTTCAGGGACCAAACCGAGAGTTTGAATAGGCCTTCGGATGGTAGGAATACAAAGCCAAAACTCGCACTGGAACTGGAAGCATCTTTCTTACTCCACTCCATGATCTATAGAATCTTTAGTTGAATTTATATAGTGGTATAAAGTCTGAGTAGTCGATTAATCATGATCAAGGCGTCGGTTATCCGACGCCCAGAGTTTTACAATGGAAATCACGGATTCCGATTCAGCTCATCTTTCTTATACCCTATAATCTTGCCTATAATGTTGTCTTCGGATACTTCCCCAAATTGAATACTGTCAACACTTCTCCACCAGTTATCCCCTTTCAGAAAGTAAGAATGGTTAGATATTTTAGTTTCAGGGAAATCTATTTCAAACGAATCTTTAGACAGGCTGGGATTCAAATTTCTTTCTTCAACCACTTTTTGATATTCCTCCCAGTTCAATCCGCTTTTACGAACGCTACCGTAGAAGGTGTCCAATAACCTATTGTTTATATAAATCTTTCCCTTGTTGATCTTAAGCTTTTCTCCAGGCAGCCCAACAATACGTAATATTTTATATTCGGGCAAATCCAGATTAGGATTTACCTTGGACTCATATTCAGGGGTACGGATATAGACGACATCTCCTCTCGCAAATTTTCTATCCTTGGGATCAACGATGAAGGTGCCCCATTCTTTGGATGAATAATGATGTTTTCCCTGATCCATCTCATCCGAATAGCTTTCTACTAAGATCATATTGTCCGGAACTATGTCCATCTCTGCAACATAATAGGGTGTATCGTTATCATAAATGGAAGATGGCTGTGGAGTGCAGGCAGTTGAAATTAACAAGAGCAACATAACAACGATCCATTTCAGTTTCATTTTGCTCACCTCTATCAGTTAAACACATCATACTTTCATCATTTAAAGCCTCATACTTCATCCATGCTGTAAGCAAAAGGTTAGTTCTATAATAATAGACAGTTTCAGTTCAAGGTCTGTTTCATAATATTTTCAACTTTACAAATTCAGTCCTTATTGCCAATGAGAACAGTAAGCTTGGACAAAATGATCGATCGTGTCTGCTCCGCGATTTCGCCTAAAAGAAGCAATGGAGTATACTCGCATCGTTCAAATAAAGGCGGTGTTATCCTTGAGTGTGAATCGAGAAGAATTAAAAAAAATGATTGATCATATTACCGAACAAGACGCGGTTGAAGTACTTGATTTTATCGGATATTTGAATATGAAACGTGAATGCGAGGCATTGAATAATTTTGAACGTGCGAGCGTAAGTAGTATGGATTTTGGGATAATGAAGTGGATTACGGGGGCTGGAATGATGTTTAAGCAAGGAGATATTCTGCTCATTTCCATTCCCATTTACTGATTGAAAAATGACTCAATCTCAAAATCAGTACTTGACAAGGTACAGACCCATGTAACGAACTCTGGTATTACTATAGGGGCTAAATTCAAGGGTTTGGATCACTAACGAATGTCTTGGGGCTAATCGATTCATTGTTTAAGAGTTTTACTGATCATAACGAAACCTCGTTACGTTAAATCACTATTTTCACCCTGTTTTAAATTTTAAAGAATCCCTATATCGTTATATTACTTTTTTTGCATCCTTTTATCGCTTTTTCCGCTCATTGCGTTGCCAAGATTCGTTAAAATCCCGCTGCGCCCGATTTTGCACAAATAAGGCTGCCCAGTTTCGTTAGAAGCTTGGGGCACTCCCCGGCGCGATTCTCGTGCGATTATTCTGGGCCGGGCCTGCTGCGTCCGATTGCCGGGATATCAAGCTCGTCACCCATGAAAAACATCTCAACTTATGAGATGCTTCCTGTTGCTATATTAAATTATTATAATTTCAACTTTCGCACTTGACATCGCCACACTGCCTTTATGTAATCATGCAATTTTAGCTATTCATTGCTGGAGTTGACGCTGGATCAAAGTCGCAAAATAAGACAGTTGCTGTGATGCATCACCGTTCTGCTCATTACGGCAGACACGGGGGTCTGCTCGCACAGTTTACTCGCATAGTCTACTCGCAGCATGGGAATCTAAATGGATTTCATGCAGCTAATTTGCTTCGTTTAAGGTCGAAAACGAAAACTAAATGGAAAACCTCCATCTGTTTTGGGCCAAAAGAGGGATATCCGCAAAATTCCGCCATTTTAAATGCAGTTTTTCCACTTAATACAGCCAATTTGCCTCATTCGCTTCAATTTACCTACATAAAATACAGTTGACGCTACCCTTCTCCCAGGCGAAAATAAAGAACCTGATCCCGTCGCGCTCCAATCACTGCAAGGTCCCGATACTATCTAAATGCCCCTGTATTGTTTCGAAGTGTTTAATTCTTACTTATCGAATGGTTTTGCCAGGGACAATAAAATTTAATTATTTGCGCATTCTGATATAAAAACAAGCCCCTAAGCAATGAATGCTTAGGGACTAAAATAATTATTTCTGATACGTCTCTTTATACCACTCTGTTGCTTCCTTGATCAGTTCATTACCGCCACGCTTTTTCCAGTCTTCGACAAATTTGTTGAACCCGTCCAGCGACTCTTCTCCGGTTATCACTTTGGCCGCGAATTGCATCCATAGACCGTCATAGGCTAATTCCGGCCGAGCCTGCATCGTCGGCAGCGCCGGCATATCCAACCCGTCGTTAACCCGGCCTTCATTATTCGCAATGGTCATGGCTTCAACAATGAGCTCGCCTTGATTGCGCCCGGCCATAAAATCCTGGTTTTCCAGGTACCTTTGCCCCATATAATCGAGGAAAATATTGTACATTTGCTCTTCATAAATTTCTTCCTGGGACTCCGGATATTTATAAATCGCTTTATTGCCTTCCATCGTATAGTTTTGCCCTTCCATTCCATACGTCAGGAATTGCTTCGCTTCATCACTAAACAGCCAGTCCAAATACTTGATAGCAATCTCGGGGTTTTCATTCGATTTGGGAATAACGTATACCATCCCTACCGAGGACCCTCTGTTAGCGCCGCCTTTGCCATCAGGCCCGACCGGCGCCGGGAGAATGACAATCTCCGCAGAAGGGGTATTGGCTTGAACCTCCATCAGCCATTTGTCGGGATAAGTCGCCGCGTGCTGCCACATGCCAACGGTTCCTTGCCCCTTGATCTTGGCATCCCAGTCCTTTCCTTGCTGGACCATAAACTCGTTATCCAACAGCTTTTCTTGATATAAAAGCTTGTACACCTCCAGCGCATCCTTAATGCCTGGTCGAATAAAATTAGGCACTAATTGATCGTCTTCATATTTCCAACCGTCCGGAATGACATCATAGGCGCCGAAAAAAATATTGGTGAAGGCAAAATTGGCCCGGCCGCTATACGGAATCTCATCAGGCTTTCCGTTGCCGTTCGGATCCCCTTCCTTGAAGGCACGGAGCATTTCGATGTAATCATCCACCGTTGTCGGATTTTCCAGTCCTAACGCATCCAGCCAGTCTTTGCGCACATACACCACGTTATCGTTGCGTACAAACATAGACTGGGGAATGCCGTAGATCTTCCCATCCTTGCTTACCTTAGGAGAATTCCAGGCCTCTTCCGGGATGTTCTTCTTCAGATTAGGGCCGTACTCCTCAATCAAATCATTCAAGGGAAGCAGAGCCCCATGGTCCACAGCCGGCGCAACTTCCGCTACATTGATCCCTTGGGTTTGCAATAGATCCGGCAAATCCCCGCCGGCGAAGAGCAAATTCATCTTTTGCTTGTAATCCTGCCAAGGTATCAAAGGATCGATTCGAATATTAATGCCCGACAGCTCTCGTATTTTCTCCACATACTTATCCTTGTTAATATCCGGCGAAGCCTCAATATACTGTTGGCCGGCAGTCGTCTGTCCGATACGCAATGCGGGAGCTTGCTCTCCTCCTGCAGCTCCGGATGGATTGGGCTTCCCCTCCTTAACCTCCGTGTTGGAAGCGCAACCGGTCAGACCGGCCAGCAAGAGTATGGCGGATATTTTAATGAAAATGATCCTTTTCATAGCGATTTTCCCCCTCATATAGAAGTTTTGGGTTATCCTTTGATCGAACCTAGCATGGCGCCTTTAATGAAATGCTTCTGGATGAAAGGATAGACGAGCAAAATAGGAACAGAAGCAATGATAATCGTCGCCATTTTAATTCCTTCCAACGATTGAAGCGTCAAGGAGGCCGTCTGCATCATTTGTTCCGCCTGATTCTCTACGATGAGCTGCCGCAGCTTGAGCTGAAGCGGGTAAAGCTTGGGCTTCGTAATGTACATAACGGCTTGAAAATAACCATTCCAATGGGCGACCGCATAAAATAGTCCGATCGTGCATAGCGAAGGAATTGAAAGCGGTAACACAACTTTCCATAAAGTCCGATATTCTCCACAACCATCGATTTTGGCCGCATCCAATAAGCTTTGGGGGATGTTCTGGAAGAAAGAGATCATGATGATGAGATTGAACGCGCTAATCGCCGAAGGAAGGATCAGCGACCAGAGGGTATCGAGCATCGCCATGGATTTCACCAGCAGATAGCTCGGGATCATCGGCGCTTGAAAGATCATTGTAAACAGCACCAGAATGAGGATCAGCGAGCGGCCTTTCAATTCCCGATGCGATAATCCGTAGGCCATCAGCGCCGTAAGGAGCAAATTAACCAGTGTTCCCGCCGCTGTAATAAAAAGCGTCACCCCAAAGGAACGCCAGATCCCCGGATTGCTCAGTACCGCTGTATAATTCGCCAAGGTCGAGTCAATCGGAAAAACCGTCACTCTGCCTTGTGAAATCGCTTGACCGCTGCTGAAGGAGCCTGCCAGCACATATAGAAACGGATACAGCATCGATAGGCTTAACAGAGTCAAAAATAAGAGGTTGAATACAGAGAAGGCTTTTTGCCCCTTGGTCATTCCAATCATGCGCGAGCCCCCTTCATGTTCAGAAGATAGAATTATCCGTCACCTTTTTACTTATATAGTTAGCTCCGAACAATAAGATAAAGCCGACGATAGATTTAAAAATACCAATAGCAGTCGTATAGCTGAATTGTCCACCCAATAAACCGATTCGATAAATATACGTATCAAACACCTCTCCCGTATCGTACACTAGCGGGTTCAGGAACATATAGATTTGCTCAAATCCCAAATCCAAAATGTTGCCGATGTTTAATAACAACAGAACAATGATCGTCGGCATCAATGAGGGAAGCGTAATGCTGATGGCCTGGCGAAGCTTCCCTGCCCCATCGACTTCAGCGGCCTCATATAAATCCGGATTAATGCCTGTAAGGGCAGCCAGATAGATGATCGTATTCCAGCCGACCTCTTTCCATATCCCCGATCCGACAATAATGGATCGAAAATATTTCGGCTCTTGAAGAAAGAAAATAGGCTCACCGCCAAAGGAGCGTATAATTTCATTCACAACTCCCGAGCTTGGCGATAAAAAATTGATAATCAGCCCCCCGGCAATGACCCAGGACAAAAAGTGAGGCAAATAAAGCACTGTTTGAATCGTTCTTTTGAACAAGGCTTTCCTGACCTCATTCAACAACAGAGCCAAAAGAATAGGAGCCGGAAAGCCGAAAAAAAGCTTATACAGACTGATTAATGCCGTATTGGTCAGTACGCTGTAGAACTCGGGATACGTAAACAGATTGACGAAATGCTTCAGCCCTACAAATTTACTTCCCCATACACCGTCGAATACGTTGTAATCTTGAAAAGCAATGATGCTTCCGGTCAAGGGAATGTACTTGAAAACGGCAAAATAGAGCACTCCCGGCAAGATCATCGTATACAACGGCCAATTCCTTACCCTGAATCGTTGTAAAGATTGCATAGACTCCTCCTTTGCACAATGGTTTGGTAGCGCTGTCATTATTATATTTTTACTGCTTGAATATGGACATGATCTATTTTTTAAAATGTTGCGTTTTTTTACGTCTGCTTTCGGAACTGGTCCGGGGATAAGCCCGTATGTTTTTTAAATGCACGTGAAAAATGCGGATAATTATAATAACCGACGGATTCGGCTACTTCATAGGTTTTAAGTGAAGAATCTTTCAACAGCTTTTGAGCCCGGGTCATTCTCAGTTGAGTTACATATTGGACAAAGCTCATCCCGACAGATTCGCCGAATGCGCTGCTGAAATAAGAAGGGGTCAGCCCAACCGCCTGCGCAATCTCTTCCAGCGATAGAGCGGCTGTAAAGCGCTGATTAATTAATTCGATAGCTTGATTAATTTTTAAATTGACCTTCAGATTCTTTTTGTTGCGCAGTTCGTTCATCATGCGTAAGATGGAAGCCCTCATTTGATTATAGTAATGATCCGGTGACAGCATTGCCGCGTTCAAAGGTGTGATTTCAAGGCAGTTTGGACCATATTTTTCCACAAGCAATGAATGGCAGGCAGAGATTAGATCTTGAACCATATTTTTAAGCGGATACGGAGCCAAATCTTTTTCCATATTCAGCATGAGCTGATGACAATTTGTTAATTCCGCAACAATCCTGCCTTCGTTGAAAAGCATCATATGCTCCACAATTCTATTCGCCGCATCACGGCATAGGGCCGTCCATTCCCCATGTCTGGCGAATCGTTGATTCCGTTCCTCCAGTTTCGCGAACACACCGTCCAATGTTTTAAACAGCGTATCCGGACGAAGCGGCTTCAATAAATAGTCATGGACGCCGAACTGTACCGCCTTTTGCGCATAGGCGAACTCATCGTGACCGGAAATAATGATCGGTTCAATGAACTTGTACTTCTCTCTGACGGCTTGAATCAAGGCGAGCCCGTCCATTATCGGCATACAAACATCCGTAACCAGGATATCGGGTCTTAACTGCTCTATCTTCGTCCAAGCCTCTTGCCCGTCTTCAGCCTCTCCCACGATGGTGAAGCGTTTGTGATCCTGCTGGATCATTTTAGTCAAACTGCGTTTAATCATATATTCGTCGTCAACTACGAGAACCGAGTACATCTTGGATCCCCTCTCTCATTTTGGTCATATCATGCATAGGGAAGCTTCAGTTCAATATCCGTCCCGTGTGCTCCGGATTTAATAATGGTCAGACCATAAGGCTTGCCATAGGTCAAGCGTATGCGCTGGTGAACATTCCACAGACCAATGCCATCCGGCTGGACTTGTTCGTCCGGAGGTTGGTGCAGGAGTTCGTTATATTGCTCTAATCGACGGGGGTCCATGCCCTTCCCGCGATCGGATATGGTGATCTTATAGCCGTCCTGGCAAGCCTCACCGAAGATCCCTATATAGTCCGGCTTCAGGAAGTGTTTGGAGTACCCGTGCTTGAAGGCGTTCTCCACAATGGGCTGGACGATAAGACGAATGGCCTTGACGGCTTTCAGGTCATCGTAATCAAACACCTGCTGAACCTCTAATTTCGGATAGCGCTCAAGTTGTATTTCGAGGTACCGGCTGACATGATCCATTTCATCCTGCAGCGTGACCTTCGCCTGCTCATTAAAGCTGTAGCGGAACATCTCTCCCAGCGCGGTCGCCATTCGGCTGATAGGCATCACCTCTTGCACAATCGCGTAAGAATTAATAATTTCCAGCGTATTGTATAAGAAGTGGGGATTGATCTGCGATTGCATCGCCAGCAGCATAGCTTCCCTTTGCCTGATTACCCCTTCCTTCTCTCTCAGCTCTGATTTATGAATGACTTCAATCAGATGTCTGATTTGCCCGACCATATGGTTAAAGCTTCTATTCAGCCGTCCGATTTCATCCTGCCGATTGTCGGGTGCTCTCACATGCAGGTTGCCCGTTTCAGCCTGCCTCATTAATTTTTGCAAATGCGAAACAGATTGGGTCAACGAGAAGGAAAATAAACTGACACCTATTATAATCATCGCAATAAATGCCAAATGGATCCATGTATTGATGTGGCGAACAATCGGCTTCGCCGTCAAATCTTCAAAGGGAATTTGAGAGATCACCGTCAAGCCGGTCAAACCCGAACGATCGAACGAAACAATCCGCTTTGCATTCTTGTCGTTCCTCGTAATGAACGAGCCTGTGTTCATCCCTTTTGACATTTCAAGATTCGTGGTCTCCATAAGTTGGCCTGCTTCCTCTTGTTGAGAATGAAAAAGAATCTGCCCGTTTTCGTCGATAACCTGTAAAAATCCCGAGGGTCCAAGTTCAACCTCGGTAAAATGCTGAGTTAAATGATTCAGCCTTAATTCAAACACCAACAGCCCCGAGTGGCGGTAAGAGGGAGTGGACCAAAATTTTCTCGCAATCGTTAAAATCGGAGCGGAATCCAAATAATGGACTTCAATGATTTTGTACCGGTGATTGGGAATTTCATCCCAATTATTCACACTCGTGCTTCCGTTCTGCAGCCCTCTGAAATTTCCGATAGTCGCCCCTTGATCCGACACAATCTTAAATCCGTATATTTCCGGCCGATCGAATATAACGGAAGGAATGACTTCCTCACGGATCCGTTCGGACAGGTGAAAATATGGGTAGTCTTCCTTTTCTGGAGAAATATCCATTAATTGTTGAACGAGAGGATGAACAATAATGGGAAGGGACGACCGCTCCAGGTCGTCAAAATAGGTATCCAGCCGGCTGTTCAACTGCTGGACGAGCTGTTCGCTGTAATGCATGGCATTCACTTCGATTTGCTTTTCCAAACGGATATAAGTAAAAATATTAAATAGCAAATAAGGCAGCAAAAGCAAAAAGATTAACAAAAGAAGCTTTGTTTTTATCGAAAGCGTTTTCATGTCTTGGGAAGCCTCCTGTGTGTCTGCGTACTTAGTTCAATTCCAGGATGATATCAAATCTTAAAGTACATTCGACATGAAATCTTTTGTTTCCTTCTAATCGGGACGAGTACGAAAAGGACAACCGATTGCAGATCAGAGCAAAGCAAAAAGAACAACGTTTCAAAGCTTGTATCGGCTTCAAAACGCTGCTCTATGATCAAACTCCAGGACAGACTACTTATCCAAGGTGCCTTCTGCATCAAAGGCGAGCGGGAACGGATCGGACAGCACCTCAATGTCCGGATGCCGGCGCGCTTCGTCCAGCAGTGCGGTCGAGATCATCATCTCGCCCAAATGCAGCGTATCGCGAATGCGCATCAAGCGGCACGTCTTGTAATCGAGAATGTTGCTCGTCTTGACCGCTGCCTTGATGGCCAGCAGATCGTTATCCAGCGTCGTGGAGATGTTGCACGGCAAACAGACGGTCGAGGTCAGTCCGTTTGCATAGGTTGCTTCCGCGTCCATTTTGCTGACGAGACATTTCGTCGTAAAATCCGACAGGCCGATGCCGGCTGCATTTCCTTTGGACTCTGGCGTCAAGTCCAGCGCTACAATCTTCGTTATATCCGGCCCGC
The DNA here is from genome assembly GCF_018403245.1 of Paenibacillus sp. J2TS4. Classification (GTDB taxonomy): domain Bacteria; phylum Bacillota; class Bacilli; order Paenibacillales; family NBRC-103111; genus Paenibacillus_L. Next base: position 7,956 of record NZ_BOSH01000028.1, on the reverse strand, counting down.
CGTACGCATACTTCGTCGGAAACCGCCCGGTGACGTTCGGGTCCATCCCGTCGCCGCTAATATTTTTGCCGATCCAGTCGATGACCAGCACATCGGCTTGCGGAATGAGCAGCTTCGGCAGCCGTTCCTTCGCTTCGACCAGCAGTTCTTTCTCTCTTGATTCGAACTGCTCCACCGGCAGTGCCTCCAGCCTGCACGTCTGATCATACGCATTTTCAACAATCGCCAGTCCGAATACGATCGGCAGCTTCCGCATCAGCAGACGCGCCGCTTGGGGCATGTTTTCCGCCATATGCTTGAAGCCCATCTGATGAATCGCTTCGGCACCTTTTTGCTTGCCGATGCCAATGGCGACCATCTTCAAGACGCCGCTCTCGTACGGACCGCGAAATGCCGTATGCGGCTTGATCCGGTTGATGACGACAATGGCGTCTGCTTCCTCCGCCATGTACCGGTCCGCGTACACCGGCAGCCCGTTGGGCAGCATATCGAGCTGCACGACGTCCATGGAAGCGGCAATCGGTACACCCATCGCTTCTTCTGTAATGCCCAACTGGCGCAGAATCTCCACTTGCCCCGTTGTGGTCGCCCCGCCGTGGCTGCCCATGCAAGGCACTATAAACGGCTGTGCGCCAACGGCTTTCAATTGATCCATCGTCGTGCGCACAATAAGCGCCAAATTCTGAATCCCTCTGCTTCCCACCGCTACAGCAACACGCTGACCGGGTTGAATGCGATTCAGCGTACCCGGCGTTCGCAGTTGCTGTCGGATATGGGATGGAAGATCTGCGATAGCAGCCGCATCAAATCGCTGCCGAATCCGGACCATCTCCGGGACCGGAATCGGATCCAGCAGTTTGCGGATGATGCTCATTCACAACACCTGCCTCTCATTTCATTCCGTGCAGCAGCTCCACGATGTAGACGACATTGCGAATAATGTGATACGGATCTTTGACCGGCAGCGCGACAACTTTGTTGATCGGTTCGCCATTGCGCATCCGAATCTGGATCCATTCGCCCACCTGTTCGTCCGGGTTCGGGAACGTGCGGAATGTATAGTCGTGTACTTTCCAATAATCGTCGAGAAAAGCCTGGTCGCCCGTCATGCTGTAGCAAAGCAGAGTCGTGTACAGCGCTTCGGAATGCGGCCACCACAGCTTGTTGTCCCAATTGTTGGACACCTGCTGCGCCATCGCGGTCTGCTCAATACCGGTGAGCGACCCACGCGGCTGGCCGCCGTCGCGATCGACGAACAGCAGCAAGCCGCCTTGGTCGGAATCCCAGCCGATCTCGATCATTTTTTGGGTCGTCTCGCATGCTTTGACGCCGTAATGGTCCAGAACGCCCAGCTTGCGCGCCGCATGAATAACGAACCACATATCTTCAATGGTGTGCCCGGGATTGCAGTAGCGTCCGAGCAGTGTGTCCACACGCGCATTCGCCGTACTGATCATTTCCTGCACAACGCCGTCTTCCTGACGAAACTGTTCCATAATTTCTTGCAGAAACCCGTGCATATTGCTGCGAAGCGATTCGATATCGGCCTCCGCATGTGAGAATCGTTCCTCAGCTTCCAACAGCTCTTGCGTCACATTGAGCAAAATCATCGGGATGTTGTGCGACTTGTAGCCTTCCGGCGTTGGGTAAGGAGCCATCTCATAATTGCCGCTGCGAATGCGTTCTACAATCGAGCCGTACAACGAACGGGCAAACCGGATGCTTGCTTCGTCCCCGGACTCCAGGGCGTATTTGGACAAACCAGCTACGACAAAGCAATCCGCAAATACGCTGGAATCGTATCGATCGTTGGGAGGAACGAGCTTGGGCGCTCCTTTCTTGTCCATAACAAACGTACAGTTACCGTTTGGCAGCAAGCAGTGCTTCATCAAAAATGCCGCACCTTGTCCGGCAAGCCCGAGAAACTGCGCGCGCTCCACTTCGGTGAACGTATCCCCTTTCATCGAAGCCAGCTTGGCGTACATCCAGACGAACCGTCCTTGCGACCACGTATATTTGTCCGTCGACACAAGCTGTGACCCTGTATTGTCATAACAATTGAAAAAGCCTCCATCTTCCGTATCCGTCGATTTCAACCAGAACGGCAACAGTACCCGCTTCAAATGATCGACATAGAATTGTTGCAGTTCCCCAGGTTGCAACGCTTGTTTCATCCCTATCGCTCCTTCTCTTATTCCCCGGTTCCCATCATCTCGCGGACTACGCGCCCCATCTCCGAGACATCATGGCCGCCGTAGCCCTTCAGATGCCCCATGCGAAGCAAGCTCAGCCCGCCATCCAGCACGAAAGCCGGGATTTGATGCTCGTCAAACAATTTTTTCACATAGGAGATGTCTTTTAGCGCCAAATCCAGCGCAAACGAAGGTGTATACGTTTGGTTGACGATTTTAGCTGCATTACTCTGATACATAGCACAGTTTACGCCGCTTTGTCCAATGATTTCAAACAATTTTCCCGTATCGAATCCCATCTTCTCGGCAAGCGGGAAAATTTCAGCATACAGCGAGATGTACATAATCGACAAATAGTTATTGACGAGCTTCGCGATGTTGCCTGCTCCCGGACCGCCGACATGATGCACGCCACGGGAAGCAAACGTCGCAATGATCGGCTCGCATTTCGCAAACGTTGCTTCATCGCCGCCAAATGTCACGATCAGGCTGCCCTCTTCGGCGTGCTTCGGCGTTCCGGTGAGCGACGCGTCGGCAAATTGCCCGCCAGCGGCGTGAACGTGCTCATGAAGCTGCTGCGAAGAAAGCGGATAACTTGTGCTTAGGTCGACGATCGTTCTGCCCGCGACACCGATCGATAGAAATTGGGCAATCATCTCCTCCACTTGCGGGGACCCTGGCAAAGAAAGGAAAATGACCTCACTGTGCTGCAAGAGCTGTTCGATACTTGAAGCGATCGTCGCTTTCGATTGAAATGGCTCCAGACTGGCTGCATGGATATCGTATACCGCCACCTGATAACCATGTCCGATCAACTGGTGGCAAATACCACTCCCCATCCTTCCCAAACCAATAAATCCGATTGTTTCCATCTCTCTTTCCTTCCTTCTCCGAAATAATGAGGGGCAGCAGTTAGCGCTGCCGCCCCTAAATCCGTCACTGGGACGCTTTTTCTTTGTCGATCAGCGCTTGGAAATCTTTTTGTGCCTTGTCTGCTGCGCTTTGAATGTCCTTGCCCTCGATAGCCGCACTAATCGGGCCGCTGATCATATCACGGGCTTCTGCCACGCCAATGACTTGCGGACGGTCGATGCCGACGCCGATTTTCGTGCTTTCGTTGATGACTTTGACGAGATCTTCCGGGTAGTCTTTCGTCGATTCCGGGTTGTTCCAAACCGATTGACGTGCGCCCGGGTTGCCCGCTTTTTGCGTTTTTAGCACGATTTCCTTGCTTGTTGCCCATTTGACAAACTCGGCAGCCGCTTCTTTGTTATTAGAGAAGCTGCTCACCGCTAGCGCACCGGAGCTGACATTATAGGGCTTCGCACCCGCCGGGCCTGCCGGGAACATCGCATAGCCGACCTGATCGCTGACCGTCGATTTCGATGGATCCGCCACGTTCAGGTAAATAGCATCCGCGTCCGTAAACATCGCCACTTTGCCCTGCGCGAACGCCGCGGCGGCTTCCGTCCAGTGCATGTTGATCGCCCCGGGCGGCCCGAATTGGTTCAGCATGCCGCCGTAGTACTCGTACGCCTTCATTGCTTCCGGCGTATTGAGAGTGGCCTTGTCGCCATCGTGGAATTGACCGCCAAAGCTGTACAAATAACCAGAGAACTGCGTAACGGCGACGCTTTTTCGGCCGCGTGCAACGAAGCCGTATATGCCGGCTTTGGCATCGGTCAACTGCTCGGCTGCTGCCATCATCTCCTCCATCGTTTTGGGCACCGCAATGCCTTTTTGCTCGAATAAATCTTTGCGGTAGTACAGCACTTCCCGCTCGGTCGTAATCGGCAAGCTTGTCAATTTGCCGTCGAAGCGGGACGAATCCAGGGAGGATGGGATGAAGTCATCCAAGTCAAATGCCTCGTCCTGGCTTACATAAGGATCGAGCGGCTCGACCCAGCCGTTTTTGGCAAACAGCTTCGTCTCATCCAACGGACGGATAAACATGACATCAAGCGATGAAGTTTTGGCAGATAGCTCGACCGCCAGCTTGTTGCTCGTCTGCTCCTGGCTTAACGACTCCACCTTCACTTTGATACCGGTCTTCTCTTCAAATTCCGGCAGCATCGTCTTGATCGTATCGAGCCACGGGTGAACGGCCATGACGAACCGGATTTCTGTCCCTGCATACGGCTTGTCCGGATCCCCGCCGGCACCTTGCTGCGTGCCGGGGTCTTTCACTCCGCCGCTGCCGCAAGCGGCCAATGAACCTGCCAGCATCATCGTTGCAACGGCTGCTGCCGTACGTTTTCCCCACATGGATAATTGCATGATGTTGTTCCCTCCAGCGTTCAAATTTTGTCGTTGTCCCCTTTTTTGATTCGGTCGTTCCACATGAAGCAAGCGGTTCATTGTGTTGGTTTGCCGCGGATCACCTCCTTCAAGTGCTCCAACCCCGCTTAACCTTTGACAGCTCCGGCCGTAAGCCCTTGAATAATGAACCGTTGGCTGAGCAGCGAGATAACAAGGATCGGAACCGTAATCAACACCGCTGCTGCCATCAAAGCACCCCAGTCAATGGCGGCATACGAGATAAAATTGAACACCGCCAATGGCAATGTTTGCGTATTCCCGCCAGCAAGTGCCATAGAGAAGACGAGGTTGTTCCAGGAAAAGATAAACGACAGGAGCGACGCAGTAATGATCCCGGGAACCGACAGCGGCAAAATAATTCGTAGAAATAGTCCCAATATCGACGAGCCGTCCACAATCGCCGCTTCCTCCAATTCCCGCGGTAAAGAATCAAAGTACGGGATCATGAGCCAAATGATGAAAGGCAGGTTGATCAGCAAATGACTTAGTGACAACGCGAAATGGGTATCGACCAGCCCCATCTTCGAGAAGATGACGTACCATGGAATCAGGAACGTAATCCCCGGTATAAAGCGGACCATCAAGATCACAAGGCCAAGCATGTTTTGCCGATAACGGGAGATCGAGTAGGCCGCCGGCAATCCGAGCAGAAGCGACAGAAGCGTCGATGACAGCCCGACAATAAAGCTGTTCAGGATGGGCTTCACAAACTCATACTCGCTGAATACCGTCTTGTAGTTGTCCATAATTGGCGTAAACGACAGAAACCGCTCGGTAGCCATAATATCGACTTGAGTTTTAAATGACGCGAGAATCATCCATAGGAACGGAAAGCAGACAACAAGCAGGATCAGCAGCAAACTGACATAGAACAAGATAGACGTATGCAAGCGCGACCGTTTCTTGTTTGCGACTGCACTTGTCATAGCATCTCACCTGCCTTTTTCCTTACGTAGACAAACAGCAAACTGATCAGTGCGACGAGCAGCAGGAACATTATAATCAGTGCGGAGCCCATCCCGACTTTGAAATAGTTAAAACCGAGCAAATATCCGTACGTATTCAGCGTCTCGGACGAATTGCCCGGTCCGCCCTGCGTTGTGGCATAAATCAAGTCGAACGTCTTCAATGCATCAATCATGCGCAGCAGCATGGCCACAATAATCGTCGGCATCAGCATCGGAATCGTAATGTGCCAGAACGTCTGCCATTTCGATGCGCCATCCACGACGGCGGATTCATACGGATCGCTTGGAAGCGTCGTCATTCCCGCGAGCACGATCAGTGTAATCATCGGTGTCCATTCCCATACGTCGACCAGCATGAGAGACGGCATAACGGTATCCGACGAGGTCAGCCAAGCTTGCGGTTCTATCCCCAATTTGCCAAGAAAGAAGTTGGCAAATCCGACCGTCGGTTCATAAATCAGCATCCATACCATGGCAATCGCAACAGGAGTCGATACCATCGGCAACAAAAATAGCGTTTTCACAACATTTTTAAAACGAAAGCTGCGGTTGAGGAAAACCGCCAATCCGACACCAAGCACGGTCTCAACGATAATGACGCCGAACGAAAAGTAAATCGTACGCCATGCCGATAGCCAGAATCGCGAATCGCCCATCAAGCTGATGTAGTTGTCCAGGCCGACCCACAACGGCGGGGTCGTGCCGGACATACTCCATTCGTGCAAACTGAGCCACGCCGTATAGCACAATGGAAAAACAACCATTAATGCAACGAAAATGACGGCGGGCAGGGAAAAAATGTAGCGGATGTTGCGATCAATCCAGCCCGAAATCATAACATCACCCTTCTAGTGTCATAGTGTATCGTGTTACAAGGTGGTATCATTCTTCAAAAAGTAGTTCGGATATTTCTCGAGCAGCTCCGCTTTTTCAAAGCGGGATTTGACGTGCTCCCGCAATGCGGCTTCCGCCTGATCGGGATCCCGGGCACGGATGCTGTCCACGATGCGGGTATGCTGAGCGATAATCATCTCCCAATCGAAGTACACCGCCAACAACAAATTCCGAAACCGTTTGTACTGCGACAGCATTTGTTGAATGACAGACCAGGTACGCTGTTTGCCGCACTTGTTGAAAAACGTCTCATGAAACTGCTCGTCCAGCTCATGCATCTTCTCATAATTGTTATCTTGGGCAGAGATGATACGCTGTTCTGCTAAAAGCGCTTCCATTTCCGCGATGTCATGCTCTGTAAAAGTGTTGCAGGCAATCCGGAGAACAGCGACCTCCATATTTTCACGGACAAACCGTGCTTCTTCCACCTGATCGATATCTATGAGCGACACAAACGATCCTTTCTGCGGATATACGACAATCAAGCCTTCTTCTGCCAGTTTCATAAACGCTTCCCGAGTCGGCGTTCGGCTTACTTCCAGTTTGTCGCCAATCTCTTTCTCCGAAATCATCGTACCAGGCTCCAGTTTCAGACTAAGAATGTTCTTCTTCACAATTCCATACACATAATCTCGGGTAGAACCTTGTCGCGACTGTAGAATCATGTACTGACACACCCTTCACTTCACTTGTTCAACTAGTATACTAGTATACTACCATACTTGTTTTTTTCTGGTCAACCTCTCTGGCCATCATTTTAGTTGCAATACATCGATCCAAAATGATATTCAAGGCAAATAAACCCGGAAGCGAGTATCCTCCCAGGTTTGTTACAAAAAATTTCTTCGCGGAAGCGATGAGAATTCCCTATGATGTCTGTTATCGCCCGATCTTTCCCTGCGAAGCTAACTATCTCCCCAAGGATAAACGGCTATCGCCGTCCTTTGGACAGGCGCGTTTACCGATGAAATATAAGAACAGGTATAAGGTCAAAACTTATACTTTCTTATATTTCAAAAAATCACGTTCCCGATTCGTCTTCCATATGCAGCATCCCCCATTTACACATCACGGTAAGAACAGGCTCTAATGTTCGGCCGTATTCAGATAGCGAATATTCCACTTTGGGAGGAATTTCTTTGTAAATAACTCTCGTGATTAATCCATCCCCTTCCAGCTCGCGAAGCTGATTCGTCAGCATTCCTTGGGTGACCTCCGGCAAAAGTTTCCTGAGCTCGCCAAATCGCTTTGTTCCTTCATGCAGCAATATAAATAATATGAGCGGCTTCCACTTCCCGCCAATCACTTGCAGCGTAGTAATAATTCCGCGCTTATTCACATGTTCCCTTTGCTTTAATTCCATTTTTCTTGGCGCCCCCCTTAATTATCCTCAATTATTACATTACGGAGCTGAAAGTAGAAGCAGTATATTATTTCGTACTTAGTATGTTTTTTCGTTACTACTTAGGTCTCTCGTCAACGGGAGATATTTTTTTTGGTGCTGGTAAGGAATTCCGGCCCCTCGTGTAGAAGTATATAAAACAGCGACTAAAGATCAAGGAGCGAACCACGTGAAACTAAGG
>NZ_BOSH01000027.1 GCF_018403245.1 Paenibacillus sp. J2TS4 | reverse complement strand
ATTCCAAGACGCTATGTATTCACAGCATAACAGTTATTCAGAGGCCTACTGGTAAGAGTGGCCTCCTTCAAAAAAAGTGACATTTTCATAGCACAGATAAGGTGACATTTTCACAGACGTTTGACACACTTTGAATCAGCTTTTCACTAAAGGAAAATTACGCTATACCAAAAGTAGACCGATTTGGAGAGCGAATCCCGTTCCCCAAATTGGTCTACTGAACTCGCTTGCGTCTCGACATTATGATTCGCTTCCGGCAGTCTCTGCCTCCATCTCGGCGACGTCCTTCTTGTAGGTTTCGTCCCGTCGGGTACCGGCAGGCGCACCGCTGAGAGCGCACGGCTGTACTTCGAACTTCTCACATCACACGTCCGGTGAGGCGTACCGCTCGGCGGCACCAGGCTCCCTGAAGCTGTCGGGATCACGGTCCAGCAAGACGTCCGATGGGTGATCCGGGTCGAACCGCACGATCACGGTACCGCCGACGACCGGGGCATCCGCCGGCGCCGTGACGAGTCGGCCGCGGACCGTCCTCGGCCCTTCCACGGCGCGGTAGACGGCGTCGACCTCGAACTCGGGGCCGCCCAGCCACCACGAGTGGAGAAATCTCACAGCGGTAATCTCGGCAATGGGACGTTCCCCGTCCGTGCGGAGGCGGTCTCGGCGGCGTATCTCGGCCATGCCCTCACGTACGCCGGAGATAAAACGACGGATCCACACGACCGCAGAAACTGAAATTTCATGGAGGGCAAGAGCCCTCAACTTTACTTTTCCAGCTTCCCCTTCATCAAACCGTACATGAGGTTTTCCCTCAAGGACTTCCACCGGCTAGTTGTGCCTAACTTGGCTAGACGCGCATAATAGAAAAAGGGCGCGAGTCGCACCCTTTTAAACCCCTATTTTTCATATACAATGATATCCGTTTATTCCCCGCCTATAAGCGCATAGCGCAAAACAATAAGGATAGCGAGAATCCACATGAGCCAGTGAATCTTATGCTTGCCTTTCCCAGCCACAAGCGCCAGAATTACGTAAGCTACAATTCCGAAAGAAATTCCATTCGCAATACTGTTCGTGAACGGCATAAACACGATAGTAAAGAAAGCTGGAATAGCTACGACAAAATCTTGGAAATCTATATCTTTAACTGATTGCATCATCAGCAATCCGACAATAATAAGAGCAGCCGCTGTGGCGGATCCCGGAATCAAGGCGACGACAGGCGCCAGGAAGAGAGCGAGTAAGAAGCAGATCCCGGTGGAAATCGCTGTTAATCCAGTTCTTCCGCCTTGGGCAATCCCTGCCGAGCTTTCTACGAAGGCTGTTGTAGTGCTTGTTCCAAGCATTGCGCCCCCGCTAACGGCGAAAGCATCCACGAGCATTGCTTTACCGACACGTTTGCGTCCTTCTTCAGGATTTTTCATAATTCCCGCACGGTTAGCCGTACCTACCAATGTACCGAACGTATCGAACATCTCGACAAATGTAAAGGTCAGAATAACCGAGACAATCCCTACATTTAAAATTCCGGCAAAATCAAATTGGAAAAATTCCAGGTATCCAAAATTCGGAAGCCATGGAGTTTGCGGGTTGTTAAGCATCGAGAAATCGACTTGCCCCATAAGCATGGCGATAATGGTCGTACCCAAAATACCGAATAAAATAGCCCCTTTAACTCTCAGCACCATCAGCAAGGAAATTAACAGTAATCCTACCAAGACGAGCTGAACATTCGGATCCTTTAGGCTCCCCATATGAAAGATGCTTTCAAATGAAAGGAGATTCGTATAACTCCCTTTGGAGACATCGTTTAACGTTTCTACGGATACGGAGAACAGCCCGCTGTTCTTAGCCCCGATGAGAGTAATAAACAAACCGATCCCTACGGTAATGGCATGCTTGATAGCATCCGGTACAGCGACCAAGAGAAGCTGCCGAACCTTCGTAATTGTTAAAATAATAAAAATAATCCCGGAAATAAATACAGCGGTCAAAGCCATTTGCCAGGTCATCGCTCCATTGGAGGACAAGATGACGGTAGCGAAATAAGCGTTCAACCCCATGCCCGGAGCCAATGCCACCGGAAAATTAACGAACAATCCCATCGCTATGGTGAAAATCCCCCCGGCCAGTGCAGTAGCTAAAAAGACTGAGTACCACTCCATTCCCGCTGCGGAAAGGATATTCGGGTTGACGGCCAGAATATAGGCCATCGTCATGAAGGTCGTGATCCCTGCCATGATCTCCGTTCTTACATTAGTGCCGTTCTGTTTCAGTTTAAAAAACTGGTCCATGCTTGAGACTCCTCCCAGAAATATGGTTAGAACAACAAATAAGCCTAAGGTTTCTATGACCTTAGGCTGTGCAAAAAGTAGATAAACAATGCGACAAAACGCAGGTAAAGCGAATGTCAGCGCTTGCTACTCCACTATTTTCGTAGCCAGATCATTTACGGTGACCTCGTAGAAACTCTTGAGCCGATTCCCAAGATTATACGAAAAAAGCGTTATTCAATACCTTCATTTTAGTAGGCGGGTCTCCCCTTGTCAACAATAAACACGAACATTATTATTAATAAATAGTTTGACGTTCGGATTCCTTTTACGTTCTCTAATCTTGTTTATCCGCTAGACCAATATGCTGATCATAAGCATCAAAAATTTTGCGCGCGATGGGCGCCGCACCGTAAGAACCAAAGCCCCCGTCCGGTACGACGACGGCTATCGCCAGTTTAGGCTTCTCCGCTGGAGCGTAGGCAATGATTAAGGCATTGTCGACCGGCCGGCCAGCCACTTGGGATTCCGAGGTTCCGGTTTTGCGGACAAAATCATATGGAAACCCGTCAAAGCCGTCTACCTTGCTCTTCATTCCTTCTTGGACTACGTTCCAATAAAGGTCGGGCAGCACGACTTCATCCAGCAGCTCCGGCTCCATCTTACGAATCAACACCCCGTCATAGGTTGTCATTTTATCTACAAATAAGGGTCGATACCGTTTGCCCTTGTTAGCCAGCATACTGGCGTATTGAGCCAACTGGAGCGTCGTATAGCGGGCTTCCTGGCCGAATGATCCGTTGACGAGCGGGAACTGCTCCTTATATTGTTTGGCGGTTTCGTAGTAATAAATATCTCCATGACTTTCATTCGGAAGACCGCTTCCGGTTGATATCCCTAAACCGAATTTCTTCATATAAGAATCCCATACGTCGATAGGATTGCTGACCTGCGTATAAAAACGATTGCCCACCAGTTCGGCTACAAAAGTGTTGGAGGACACTTCGAGGGCTTGCTGCGGAGTAATCCAGCCGTGTTGTGCACCATCCGAATTGCTGACCTTGGCATTATTATCCTTGCCATACCGGAACAGTCCGGTATCATAGTATCTCTCATTCGGACCGATTACCCCTTCGCTCAACCCGGCCAATACCGTGAGCGGTTTAAGGGTAGACCCTGGAGGGACCAAGGAAGTCGGGTATTCCCCTACCTCATCGTCAGGCACGTTGGCATATCGCGTGCGGATGGCTCCATTGGTATGAAGCTGCTTAATCTCAGCCCACTTGTCATTGGAGAGCGAACCGATCCAAACGTTCGAATCATAACCGGGCATACTGGCCATAGCCACCACCTTGCCCGTATCCACCTCCATTGCGACCGCATATCCTGCCTTGGCTTGGCTGCCTTTCCCATATACCCGATTGGGAGGATGATTCTGCAGCAGATCCAGATGTTCAGCTATCGCCTGCTGGGCGGCTAATTGAACTTCATTATGAATCGTCAAATACAGGTTATTTCCTTTAACCGGAGGGATGATCTGCACTTCCCCGACAATCTGCTCCCGGTTGTTCACCGGGTACACCTTGTTCCCGTTCCGGCCCCTTAATTCGTCCTGATACATATACTCCAGGCCGTCGTATCCTACATATTCGTCCTGTACATATATTTCGGGATCCAGCTTATATCTTTGCAGATAGTCCGCCGACTCTTCATTAATGGTAGAGTATGGCCGCAAATAGCCTACCAATTGAACAGCTATCTGCTTGGTGTCATACATCCTTGTGCTCTCTTCTGCCACCTCGAGCCCATTGAGCTCGTCCCGGTGCTCGTAAAGATAGGCTACTTCCTCCCGCGTCAAGTCCGATTTGATTCGTCTCGGCCAGAACAAATATGAGGGAGACTTAGTCTCCTTTCCCTCGATATCATAGCCTACATCCATCCTCAATACGATTTCCTCGGCCGTTATCAAGCCTTTATCCGGATGGCCCCTCTCGCTAAAAATCCGCTCCAATTTTCTGGCCATCTCAATTTGCTCCTCCAGCTTATGATCCGGCTCCAGACGGTAAAAAACGGACTGCGTAGAGATGGTGGAGGCAATGGGCGATTCCACCCGGTCATATATATTTCCGCGAATAGGCGCTATCGTTATATCCCGTTTCAGTTTATCTCTTTCCATCAGAGACATTTCTTCCACTTGGACAAACTGTAACAATGCAAGACGAATGATGAGTAAAGAAAAGAGCAGAAACGCACAGAAAAAATAAATATGGAGACGGAGTGAAAATAGTTTACGCTTGCGGGTTGCCTTCTTATCCACATCGGTCAAATCGGGAATATCCGGCAATGAATTCATGGGTTGGAACATCCTTTCTATCTGGTCTAGCGCTTTGGATTTTACTTCCACCTATTGAATTATTGTAGCTTAAACGAGCTTTTTCTACAAAAAAAATGGGCGGCTTCAACACCTGCCAATTGGTCTATTTGGAAATGGATTCATATAAATACAGTAGCACCATTTAAAACGTTTAGAACAAAAATTAGAAAATGGAAAAGGATTAGAGGGTTATTCTGAACGGAAGACATTTATGTTTCGAAGCGTTCATAATAGGCGTCGATTACTGGCTTCAGTTTTCCTGCAAGCTTCTTACAGGCTTGTGATTCCGGATCAAGTGCTTCTTCTAATTCCAGCCAATAGGGAAAAGCAATGGAGAAGATTTTGCGGAAATAATAATTAAAAACATGGATGGAGATTTATCTTTTTCATTAATGTCCCCATTTTGCAATTTTTAAAGTAAGAATACCTTGAGCAAACTTATTCACTCTACTTCTAAGTTCTAACATTTCGTCTTGTAATCTAATCGTTTTATCCACTATTTTAAAAGAACGATCATAAATATCTATAGAGGATATTTCATTGATAGCGATATTGACGAGGTACTTTCCTTATTTCCCACACCGGGGTGGATACAATATCAACAATTCTATGATAGTTATCGTTATAGACTCACTTATATAATTCTTATTCCTCTGAATCCGGCACCATATCAGCCAGTTTACGAAAAGCCTCGTTTAACGTAACCATCCGTTTTTCCACTTTTTTGATGGCTGCATCCAATGTAAAACCCTCATCCATCATTTCCTGAATAAGAAGCATTTTTTTCACATTTAAATAATTATATCTTCTCGTGGATCCTTCTGCACCGGACTCAGATTGAATGGCTCCTTTTTCTTCCCAATAACGAATTTTACGAGTCGGAATCCCTGTGATTTTGGATACCTCACCGATTCCAACCACCAGCTTTTTCAACAAATCAAAGTCCAACAGAGCATTTAGATTTTGATCCTTTTCATTCATAAAGCACTCTCCTATTTTATTATCGGAACCACTTTCATATCTATTCATTTTTTCTATGTTGTCGGTGAAATACTGCTTCTCTTTTAGATAGCTTATTTACGCTGTTTCTTGTAATTATTCTACAATAAAAGCAGTTAATCTACAAATTACCTATTGACTTAAATTTGTAAATAAACTACAATTTATGTCAACAAGTTGCAATATGTGTAATTTACTTACGTTAGGGGGTTTGTTATGGAGTTAAGTAAAGAAAATACATCTCTACACCAGAACTATAATGTACTAACCATTATTTTATTCTGGTGCGGGTTAGTGGTAGTTGCAAGTAATTATTTAACCATTCCTTTAATGTCCATATTCAGTGAAGTTTTTCATGCAAGCATTGCTCATGTTGCGTGGACAGGGAGTGCATTCTCTTTATGTTATGCTGTCGGTTCTTTATTTTCCGGTCCATTATCTGATCGCTTTGGACGAAAACAAGTCATGTTCATTGGACTATTGATGTTGACTGTTAGTACATTTGCACTCCCCATTTTTAGCAACTTATCTTGGGTGATTGCATTACGTTCTATTCAAGGATTCGCCGCAGCCAGTTTTGCACCAGTTGCTATTGCTTATGTAGTAGATAAATTTCCAGTTCAAAAAAGAGTGACAACGATCGGATTTATTAGCTCCAGTTTCTTAATTTCTGCCATAGCAGGGCAAATATTCAGTAGTTATATCAGTCAACAGTTTGGTTGGCAAAGCGTTTTTTATTATTCCGGTTCGATTTATTTATTTACTGCTGTTTTAGTTCTATTGCTCCTTCCAAAAACCGACATAAAGCAAGCGAATAGCAAATTGAAGACAATGTTTCAACAGTTTCAAACGCTATTGACCGATAAAAGTTTGATTCAAGCATACAGCATTGCGATCACGTTATTACTTTCATTTGTTGCTTTCTATACGGTGCTCGGAGATTATTTAACGGAAACATTTGCCTTGAATGAAGACGGAATCCTATATGTTCGCATGGTTGGAATCATCGGAATGTTATTTGCACCTTTTGCAGGCAAATTAGCCAATAAATATAGCTTACTTACCGTTTTGCGAGGTGGACTTACGGTAGGAGCGATAGGCATGTTTATTGTTGGGATGAGTACCAATCTATTTTTCTTAGTTTTTATGAGTGTATTATTTGTGACTGGCATTGCCATCACCGTCCCCACCTTGATTTCCTTAGTAGGTCATCTTGGTGAAAAAAATCATGGTGCAGCAGTCTCTTTATATACCTTTATCCTGTTTATTGGAACGAGTCTTGGCCCCATCATAGCCGTATCGTTATTAAAAACAGGAAGTTATTGGATTGCTTTTGTATCATTAACATTAATTCTTGGAATGGGATTGGCCATTTCGTTTTTTATAACAAAACGGTAGACAGTAGATAAGAAGATTGCGCTGTTCTTGAATTTTTTTGATTGAGGCAAGGACATACAGATTAGAGAAAAAATAAACTATTACAACTTTGAGGAGTTGATAATCGATGACACGTTTATTACTTTTAGGAGCGACTGGACGCACAGGCAATTCTATTCTCAGACAATTATCAGAAAATGAGCATATTCAGGTGACAGCAGCCTTACGAGATGTAAGTGATTCTTCCAGGCTTCCAAAGATTAAACGACCTATTCACACTACGATTGTAGATATAGACAATATCTTGAGCCTTCGTAAGGCTACTTCTCAGGCTGATATTATTGTGAATGCGATTAGACTCCGAGGGAATATTCCTCGGGCGGCATTGGTCACACTTGACAAGCGGATTCGAGAAGGCATTGGAGATATGGAGGGGCGTTTAATAATTACGGTAGGTGGTGCCGGATCTTTATATACGCTTCATGGGCAACGATTTTGGCAAGATCCTGCTTTTCCTAAGCGCACATTACCTAGAGGCATAGCACACGCTAAGTTACGTGATTATCTAGAAGAATTACCTCAAGCCTCGTGGGCTTACTTAATTCCACCACCGGCATATACTCCTACAGGACCTCGCACTGGTTGTTATAATCGGTGGACACCTTCGAATAATGAAAGCAATTTTTTGAATAGAAGTATCAGTTATGAGGATTTTGCGACAGCTATTTGTAAAGCAGTAAGCGACCGATGGACAGGCGTACACCTTATTGCAAATTAGGAATCAAGGAATGAACATAATGAATAATCTGGAACTAATAATTGACGGCTATTCGTTTAAACGCGATTATTTTTTTACTATAATAAAGAAAACCATATAAGAAAGGATGCATCATGACCAAACACCGGATTTATACAATGAGTGTCACGAGTGTCTATCCCCATTATGTTACGAAGGCGGAGAGAAAAGGACGTACGAAAACAGAAGTCGATGAAATCATCCGTTGGTTGACAGGGTATAGCCAGGAAGAGTTAGCAGCGCAACTGGAAAAACAGACAGACTTTGAGACTTTCTTTGCGGAAGCTCCCCAACTGAATCCTTCGCGGGCTTTGATCAAAGGTGTCGTCTGCGGTGTCCGAGTGGAAGATATCGAAGAACCCACTATGCAGGAAATTCGCTATTTGGATAAGCTGATCGATGAGTTAGCAAAGGGAAAAGCAATGGAGAAGATTTTGCGGAAATAATAATTAAAAAAACGAAGAAACACTGATTCCATTTATTTATTAAATATAAAAGAATCAGTGTTTTTTGTTGAATCGACAATAATCTATAATTATTTATTGCCGTTGGGATTTTATGTGCCATTGCTTATTTTCTGTCCGCTTTATTAACGTTTAAATTACAAACTAAATAATATTATCTCAAAGTCATGCATACTGAATCTTCCCGTCTGAGTATATTTCCGATATCAAATACGGATAAAACACCAGCTCTTCCCTATCAATGGGAAAAAGCTGGTTGCTTAAACGAATCGTGACCCATTAGCTGCGAACCGATTTTAATGCGGTAGACCAACTAATCACTTGTTTCAACATTTCATTCACATGTGAAAAGTGTAATTCTGCAGGCTTAAAAATCGTATAATTCTCAAAATCTGTAAATATATTTAGTGCGGGGTGGGTGCGAACGTCTGCCACTTGCAATTCTGCCAAAATTCCACGCAAATGTTCAGCGGCACGTGTCCCGCCTGAGGAACCGTAGCTGACAATGCCGGCTGCCTTGTTATACCATTCTGTACGTGCTGAATCCAATGCATTTTTCAATACTCCTGTAATGCTGTGATTGTATTCGGCAGTAACAAATACAAATCCGTCCAAGCTGGATATTTTCTTAGCCCAGTCCGCAACTTGCTGCTCGCCAGTAGGGTCTCCTAAAAACGGAAGGTTGTAATCTGCAACATCTACTATTTCATATGCTGCGTCCCCGCGTTGATCGGCAATTTCCTTAATCCAGTTCCCGACTTGCGGGCTAACTCTCCCCGGGCGTGAACTACCAAGGATAATTCCGATGTTTAGTTTTTCCAATATATTTCCTCCTCGTATCATATTAACTTTCTAATCTACTGTGAGGACAATTTTCCCTCGAACGTGACCGGTCTCTACAGCTCTGTGAGCATCGGCAGCTTGGTGTAATGGAAATGTTTGCGATATGACAACGCGAAGCAGCCCTTGTTCGTACATCTTGGTGAGTTCGGATAACCTTGAAACGCTTCGCTTACTCCGGATCGGAATGGTTCCAAGCTCTTCCGAAAGATCGAAAGCAACGATTGAACCGATCCTTTTTTTGTCGTGTACAAGTTCTACAGTGGCTCGTAGGGCTTCCCCGCCTGCTGCATCAAGGGCAGCATCGATCCCTTTAGGTGCAAGTTCGCGTACTCGTTCAACAAGCCCCTCTCCATATGAGACAGGAATAGCCCCTAAGGAGCGCAAGTAGTCATGGTTACGTGGGCTTGCGGTACCTATCACAGTTGCACCCCATGCCCGTGCCAATTGAACAGCGAACGTCCCAACTCCTCCTGCAGCTGCGTGTATAAGTACGGTGTCTTCTTTACTGATTCCGAGTTCCTGCAGTGCCGTATGAGCAGTCTGCCCTGAGGCGGTGAGTACACCAGCTTCTTCCCATGGCATATTTTTAGGCTTTCTAACAAGTTGGGATGTTGGGACGACCACATATTCAGCATAGCTAGATAGAATCGACCAACCAATAACTTCATCTCCAACTGAAAAGCTCTCAACCCCAGCACCAACCACGTCGATGATGCCAGCAAATTCATTTCCTATTATTTGAGGGTATCGGATTTCCACTCCTGGCGGACTAAAACCTTGTCCTCGAATCGCACAGTCAACGGGCTGTACTCCGGCCGCTTTTACTTTGACTCGAACTTGTCCAGTCCCCGGAACAGGAGTATCAAACTCCATCAATTGCAATACGTCTGGTGTTCCTGGCAAATGAAAAGCTACTGCCTTCATTTCATCAGCTCCTCTAATTAAAGCTCCTGATACTGGGCTAGCTATAAAGTTCGGCATGGACATAAGACCCATCCCGATCCATGTATAACAGTTCTGTTGTCGGCTAGCCACTTTCATTATATATTTGGGAGTACATATTGAAAAATATATTTTTCGCTATGTATCCATATACTAGATGGAATGAGTGGGAAAAAGTGAAGGCTGCACTCCATTTGCTCGAAGAGGGGCGTCGACAAGTTAATTTCCGGATGTTTCAATCGTCTATGGAGGATTTTAAGAGCATAGAAACAGCCAATCATAGAAATTTGCACAGTGCATTATCGATTCCATTTCTTATCCACTTTTAGTTCTCTTTCATTCTTAAGAGGGTTACAGGGACTTGCAGTTGCTACATTTTCACCAGTAGCACTTGCATATACTCTTGAAGTATTTCCATCTGATAAAAAAGTAAAGCGCTTGTTGAGGGTTATGAAAGGGGAAATCATCACCCGCCTTTGCGCAGCGCAGCACCTTACAGTATAGACGGACAAGCTCTTTTGAACGGTTAAAACGTTTCTTGGAGGTGCATGCAGATGAATGGGATGGCTAATACCAACACGGAAAACAACGAGCGTGGTTTATTGCCGTTTCCAATTATTTAAGCTAACCCAAATTAAATTTATTGTTGCAATATTATTGTATACAACATATACTGTATATGAAATAAACAATATACGTTATAAACAATTTATATCAAAAAATAGGAGGAGAATGTTCGCTTTCTAGAAGTATCTGGTTAAAGCAAGAGTTTTGGAACAGCCAGTTGCTATTAATGAAATATTAACAACGACAGAAGATTTACAGATGATAGGAAGAATCTCTGGACTTTCTGCTCCATAATACCGTCTCTGCACAACAAGGTTTCCGAAGTAATTTTAATCTTGTCGAGGTCTTTCACTAAAACAGGGACAAGGCTGGTTATATGCGTTAATTCAAAGGAGGCATATCATGACAGATGCAAATTTTGCACTTACAAAAGAAAAAACGGAAAGGGCAGTTATTATTGGAGGAGGCATTGGGGGATTATTAGCAGCAAAAGTGCTTTCTGATTATTATAACGAGGTTCTGATTGTGGATAGAGATGATTTTCCTGAAAAGCCCGGAAATCGTCCCGGTGTTCCGCAAGGATTTCAGCCACACCGCTTAACTCCCCGCGGGAAAATGATTATTGAACGTCTCTTTCCAGGTCTTAACGATGATCTTCTGGCACAAGGAGCCGCTTTATCACAGGACAAGATCTATCGATTTACCAATCAATATGGAATTTTGACCATGCCAAACCCGGAAAAGGACGTGATGTGTAGTAGGGCTTTACTAGAGTGGGGATTACGTCAGCGCATGAAGAAGATTTCGAATGTTCGTTTTCTTCCTAAACAAAATGTTATCGGTTTACAAACGAATCAGGATCAAACAATAGTTTCTGGTGTCCGTATAAGAGAACGCGGACAATCTAATCTGAAGAAAGTAATTGCAGCTGATATGGTAATCGATACAAGTGGTCGTCAATCCAAGCTGGGAAATTGGCTTCAAGAATTGGGAATTGAAATACCAAAACCAGATATTTTAAAAGTTTCTCTTGGATATAGTACCCGTCATTATAAGATTCCATCCAATTTAGCTGAGAAATGGGCACTTGTTCATATTGAAGGGGAAGCTATTAGAAGAGAAAATACCGGAATTTTTGCCATTATTGAAAATAATATCGCAGAGATGCTACTTTGGAATGCGGGTGGTAACTACCCAACCACGGATGCTGAAGAATATGAAGAAGTGGTTGCTAATCTTACAGATCCGATTATCGCTGATATTTGGAATAAACTAGAACCTCTTACACCCCCTAGAGGGTATCGGATAAAGGAGTTGTTTCGTAATCGTTTTGAGCAAATCCCACGATGGCCATCCGGATTGTTGGTCCTAGGAGATGCATTATGCAATTTCGATCCTATTTATGGACAAGGGATGACAATGGCTGCTGTCGAAGTAGAAATGCTGGAATCCTGTTTGCGAGATCAACGCGTCAACCCCCAACCGGGTTTTGAGCGTAATGTACTTCAAAGATTGCAAGAAGTGATTGAGCCTACCTGGTGGCTGAACGCCGTTGCCGATTTAAAATGGCCGGGGGTAGAATATGATGGCCGACCATTGAAAGGTATTACTTTTGCTCAGAAGTATTTTGACTTATATCTCAGGCAAGCAACAATACAGAGTGACTTCGAGTTATTTTCGCTGTATTGGGCTGTGAATTCTTTATTGTTTTTACCAAGTCAAATAATCAATCCGCAAATGATGAAAAGCATACTTAATGTAACGAAGGAAGGAAAAAAGTGGCTTGACGAACTCACTGAAGCTCACGGTCAAAAGCTAGAGAATGTAATAGCCGAGAATGTACCATCTTTTAAATAGTGCCCATTTCAGTTTCTAACAGATTTGAGACTTTCCAGAAAGTCGATGAAAACTGAGTTTCTGAAACAGTCACTACTACACATTTAGAAATACCAAAAAATTAGGTCGAGTAGGATGATTCCTCTATTTTAAAGCAATTTAACGATACCTCGCTTATGAAAAAACAATACAAAAACCAGTAAAATGGAGTCAAAGTGGAGTCAAGCAATTCTTTGAGGTAATCAAAAAATAGTGTAAATTTGTTTTTTGATTACTCTTCTTAAATAATCGCGCCCTTTTTGATATTGCTATTTTCACGCATATCTACAGTAATTTTAATAGGTCCAAGAATACCTGAGATCAGCTTCCCAGCCATTGTTTGGAAAATAGTTATGAATCATGTAGGCAGGCCCCAGTCCTTTAGCAAAAATATGATCACGCTCAATCCGCAGTTCCATTGGCCCATTGGGAATGATGATCTGTCCTGTTGCTTCGAGACAATATGGTTCAGACTCAATGTTCCACTTCACATAGTGCTGCTTTCCTCCCTCAACTTTAGGAAGGGGGCGCATATTCTGGCATTTGACATCACCAATCTTTTCTTCCGTGACACGCTGTTCAAGTAAGCCCCGATTAAAGCATCGAGAAACCATTTTTGGAAGTAACTAGGTGTTGAAAGTTATTTAGCGAAATCTGCTCAAAAGTACTTGACGGTTACAGCTTTTTCATTGCTAAGCTCAAAGCAAGAGAAAAACCGTTACCAGGACATTGATCCGAGTATAGACAAACGAACCGTTGGTTACCGGAGACGACATAAGCGAGCTTACATTCTTTTACCCACAGGGTATCTCCCTGCTGGAAGGGGACATATTGTTCAAAGTTTCCATCTTCAACCTGTTTAAAGGCTGCTTTAGGAGAAATAATTTCTTCTGTTGCTACATATTCATTCCAGCTGATTCCGTAATCCATGGAAGTAAGTTCCAAATTACTATCAAACTGCATTAAGATAGAGCCGGATGTGTTAAAAGTCATAGATGCATGGGGATATACGTTTAAAACTGTTGCATTTGTCTGGGTGAAACAGAATAAGTCAGGAAAAGGTTTCTTCTTTGGTTTGGGTCACTGGACACGCTCGAATGCTGAAATTTGTTTATTAGCTGTAAAAGGTCGCCCCAAAAGAGTATCAAAGAAGGTTCACCAACTGATCATCAGTCCAATTGAAGGACATAGTAAAAAACCTGATATGGCAAGAGATAAAATTATTGAGCTAATGGGCGATTTACCAAAAGTTGAATTATTCGCCAGACAAAACTCTGCTGGATGGGACGCTTGGGGAAATGAAGTAGGACATTCTATTTCAATTGGTCATATGAATAGGAAGTGATTCACCATGAAAGCTTTTTATTCTCGCTCCCCTCCCCTATTTTCGATTCTCATGTATGTAAATGAAAAATTATAAAGAAAAGAGGTATGTATCATGGAACTAAAGTATGTCATTCCAAATATGGAAAAAACCTTTGAAAATTTAGAATATGCCGAAGAAGGCAAAATCGAACAAAGACGGATTAACGGACGAATAATAGAATTAAAAAATTTTGAGTCATTAGTATGCAGAGGATACATTCAGTAAATTTCTTACAAAAGTTCTGCAGTACAAGGCACCCAATTCATATAATTAAGTCGGTTGACAAAATATTAAATCATGGTATAATGATTCAAAATTCTTATATCCATAAAAGTAATGAAGAGAAATAAGTATGGGAGCTCTTATGCCCAGAGAGCAAAGTATTTGCTGCAATCTTTGCCTTAACCTCTCGTGCGAAGTCGTCTCGGAACTGTTGAATGAAACCGAATGAAATGGAGTGGTTCGGTAAGTAGTTTCAAACGGTCACACCCGTTAATGTGTTGAAAGTAAATTGGTTTTACTTTGTGAGGCTAGAATTGTGAGGTTCTAAGCAAATGAGGGTGGTACCGCGGAAAACATACCTTTCGTCCCTTAGATATAGCATATACTGCTATGTCCAAGGGATGAAAGGTTTTTTATTGTTATTTTTATATAGAAGGGAGTAGAGCCAATGAGTCGTTTTCAGCAACAAGCACAGCTTAGTCCAACACTTACCCTTTTAATGGCAGTTTCATGTGGACTAACGATTGCAAATCTATACTACAATCAACCTTTATTAGCTGAAATGGGACGAACCTTTGGTGTAGATGATCAGCAATCAGGAATTATTTCTACGTATACTCAGATTGGTTTTGCAATCGGAATGTTTACATTTATCCCCCTTGGCGATATTTATGAGAAGAAAAAATTGATCCTTTCTCTTTTGTTTGCGGTTGGACTGGCTCTGATCTTTTTAGCGACTGCCCAAAATCTGTACAGTGTGTATATAGCCAGCTTTATGGTTGGCTTTACCACAGTGTCTCCACAAATTATTGTGCCGTTTGCGGCAGAACTTGCATCACCTTATCAGCGAGGGAAAGTAATTGGAAGTGTGATGAGTGGTCTCCTAATTGGCATCTTGCTGGCAAGAACAGTGGCTGGTTTTATCGGAGAGTTATTTAGCTGGCGCGTTATGTTTGGTTTTGCATCTTTGCTCATGTTTATATTGACATATGTTTTATACCATTATCTGCCTTCTCTTAAGCCTAAGGTAAAATTATCCTATTTGGAATTACTACGTTCTATCAGGAAATTGATTGTACAAGAGCGTACACTTCGTGAAGCAGCCTTGATAAGTGCATTGATGTTTGGCTCGTTCAGTGCCTTTTGGACTTCGTTAACTTTCTTTTTAGAAGGCCCACATTATCAGTACGGTAGTTCCATGGTCGGGATGTTTAGCTTGATTGGTGTGGTCGGAGTTGTGACTGCGTCTGTGGTCGGTAAATTAAGCGATCGATTCAGTCCCCAAATGATGGTCGGTTTGATGACCGTAATCGTTTTGTTGTCGTACGTATTATTTGGATTGTTTGGAACCTGGCATTTGGGGCTAATTGTTGGAATTGTTCTGTTAGATTTGGGTTATCAGGGTGCCCATATCTCAAATCAGACCCGCATTTATAGTTTGTCTGCTGAGGCAAAAGGTAGATTGAACACTGTATATATGGTTAGTTCATTCATAGGGGGGGCACTTGGCTCAGCAGGTGGTGTAGCAGCATGGGATCGTTGGGGATGGCTGGGCATATGCGTGATCGGTGGAAGTATGGCTACAGCAGCATTCTTTGTATGGTTGTGGCATTATTTATTAAAACAAAAAAAGAACCAGATAGTAACTAAAGTATTCATCGATTAATCGGTGTATGAAGGCAATAACTTTTGAGTTAGTATGTATTACAACCTTTTTTGTTTAAGTCTACAAAAGGATACTCAGTTCTTCTCAGATTCTAAGCAAATTTGATATTTTGATTGGATGACAAGTTTGCGAGAATGACTCTTTAAATTTTTCACATAAATAACTAGACCCACTACTTCTATTTGAAACGATCTGATTATCTTCTAGTGAATATTCCAAATTATTAGGTGAGCTTTTTGAAATACAATGTTGGATTTCAATATTCATAACTAGTTCTTCTATATTTCTTTTTTAGATCAAATAACTCTCAAGGTTTTTGATCTTTTTTGTGTTTTCTCCTTTTTTCGGCAAAATCGCTCTTTATGTCGTATTAGTAGTGCAAAAAGACACAAACCTTTTGACAGACACGAGGTTCGTTTGTTGTTATATTCATTCCTGGTTCAGTTATTTGATTTTAACTTAATGCAGATAACAAAATCATTTTGGCTTATGTTCGATTGGGCTTTTTTGTGTTTTACAGCTATCTTTTTTCAAAAAGTGCTCCTATTCTTGGCATTTCATAAAAAAGTTTGTTGAAGGATATGAAAGGGGAAATCATCACCCTCTTTTGCAGTTGCGAAGAGAGAGGACATGCAAGATAGAACCAGATCGTACCAAGTAGCAAGTTCGTTGTGCATTCTACTGATGATGAGCCACTTGATTCATACGCCATGACTTTCGTTTGGAACGAGAGATAATCTATGAATCTAATGCAATTGTGGTGAATTGCTGGCGATAACTTATCAGTATTGATAATGATACTCCCCTATCGTCATGGTTCGAGCGTTCAAAGCGTCGCAAGCTATGAATAGGGCTGGAAGGAATACTTGCAGGGGTGAAATTCCCGTGGAGCTGTACCAACAGCCGTCTGATTTTTGACTCTTATTTTAGCAAAATAAGTTAAAGTAACCATCAAGTTATGACAATAGAACCTTTTTATTTTAGTGCAAGAACCAATTCACGCAACGTATTAGAATTGGTTTTACAGACGCGATATAATAATAGACAGATATCAAATAGCATATCCTAGTCTATGGAAAGGAGTTAATATGGTCACAGTCGCTAAAAAAGACTTGATAGCACTAGGTTATGGTCCCTCTTTTTCAGCTGATATCTTAGAGAGTGTAAAAAACTAATGATTTCAAAAGGGCACACGTATTATCAATCTAAAAAGTTGGATCGTGTTCCTAAAGAAGCTGTAGAGGAAGTATTAGGGATAACTTTAGATGTGTGATTTGTACTTCTTGCACTAATTGCGTAAGGAGTGAAATCATGACTAAAGATATCATCAAAAAGGCAAAGAACGGAACTTATTATTTTAGGGCAAATTTAGGCTATCACCCCATCACTGGAAAGCAAATTCAGAAATACCGTAGCGGTTTTAAAAGAAGCAAGGGAAGAATATTCAAGGTTACTACTAACAAAGTCTGACGCATTAGAAGAAAAGCAAGATGACATTTTATTTCAACAGTTTATTGAAGATATTTTCTTACCCTGGTATAAAACACAAGTAAAAGGAAGAACGTACGATAATCGATTACCGACTGTAAGAAAACATTTCACTTTTTTTAATAACTTAATCACAACGGAAATTACTCCAATCCATGTTCAAAAATGGCAATTAACGTTATCTAAAAAGAAGTATCGTTCTTCTTATATTAGAAATGTTCAAGGGTTGTTTTCCATGGCAATGGATTAAGCTGCCAGGATTTGTATACAGGTATCCACAGGAAATTCATTTCCTCGAGCACATAATCTAGTGTTTTTATAGCTCGCTTCAAGTATGAGGTGTAGGCTACATCAAATATGAATTGTTTTTCCTTAAGTAGTCTGCCGGCATAATAAGATTCCTGAACTCCTTTATCCGATAAGTCTACGTCCATCCAACCTGTAAATAAGTTCTCTTTGTTCTAATTACTTTCTCCATGTCTAATCAAAACCAACTTATACATGTATTACTCTTCTCCTTTCCGATGAATTTCTCCTACTAGTTATCTGGCTATGTCACTCTATCAAACATTTATAAACTATTATTTCGTTTTAGAGATTACGAAGTCTTAGAAAACTGCATAAGAGTTATTGTGAGCATATATGAAGTTCGTATATCATCGTTAGAAGGCCAGATACATGGTTTTAAACGGAAAATGCTTAGGTAAAGAAATTTAAATGTCCAAAAGTATGCCCTTGACAAGAGCCTAGGTAATGCATAGACTTTAGTATAATGATTGTTTAATCAAATGAATGTTATATCAAAGGAGTGGCGACGATAAAAAACAAGGAAAAGCTTCACGATCATGATCAAAATTTAAGCTATGTTTTAAAGCGAATGCCTGATGTCCAATTTTTTTTGGATGGAGCTGCTATTTTCCAACAGCTATCTGACGGCTCGCGTCTTCAAATCCTTTGGTTACTTTGTCATTGCGAAGAGTGTGGACACAATATTTCAGCTGCTCTGGACATGAGCCCTGCATCCGTTTCTCATCACTTGAAATCGTTAAAGTTACATGGATTAATCAAAAGCAAACGAGTTGGGAAAGAAGTTTACTATTCACTTGCTGACAGCGAAAAAGCTCGTCTGGTTCATCAAATGGTAGATGATTTTTTTAAAATGAGTTGTCCGTTGAAAGGACTTTAGATTAATCGATAAAGGGGGGCGGGAATATTACTTACTGAGCTTCCCGGTAACACTCCCATTTTACTATGCCACTGCCCCTTGCCGATTTCCGTCCTCTTGTTTTTGAGATACTTGTATCGGCGTGTTAAATTTTTTAACGTTGAGTGCCCTTATTGCGTTAAGAATTGCTATGACGGATACTCCAACATCAGCGAATACAGCTCCCCACATCGTTGCCATCCCCATTGCTCCTAAAATCAGGACAAATCCTTTGATCCCTAAAGCAAAAACAATGTTTTGTTTGGCGATACGGAGTGTTTTTTTGCTTATCTTCATCACTGTGGCGATTTTGGATGGCTCATCGGTCATAATTACGACATCCGCAGCTTCAATTGCTGCATCTGAACCCAAGCCACCCATAGCGATACCGATATCTGCGCGTGCAAGAACGGGGGCGTCATTGATACCATCACCGACAAAGGCCAGTTTGCCTTTTGCCTTTTTCTGCTTCATTAACTCTTCCACATGTTCAACCTTATCCGCAGGCAATAGCTCTGTATATGCTTTATCTAGTCTAAGCGTAGTAGCAACCTTTTTCCCCACTTCATTGGCATCGCCAGTTAGCATGACGGTCTGCTTGATTCCTGCCGATTTGAGAGCTGTAATAGCGTGGGGAGCGTCCTGTTTAATTTCGTCCTCAACAAGGATATATCCCATGTACTCATTGTCAACGGCTAGATGGACTACAGTCCCAACAAGTTTCTTATCATTGTAGGATATATGTTCACGTTTCATGAGTTTGGCGTTTCCCGCCAACACGACGTTTCCATCAATTACAGATTTCACACCATGACCGGCGATTTCTTCGATATCCTTAATACGGGAGGAATCAATCGCTCTTCCAAATGCCTTCTTGATACTCTGCGCGATGGGATGGTTGGAATAATCCTCTACATATGCTGCCAATTCCAACAACTCCTGACTGGTCATTTTGTCGGAATATATTTCACTGACAACGAAGTTCCCCTTTGTTAGCGTACCGGTTTTATCGAACACGACCATCTCTGTGTTGGCTAAAGCCTCGAGATAGTTGCTTCCCTTCACTAAAACGCCAGATTTGGATGCTCCGCCGATTCCGCCAAAAAAGCTGAGCGGCACGGATATAACCAAAGCACAGGGACAAGAAATGACAAGAAAGATTAAGGCTCTTTCAATCCACATATCGAATGGCTGACCTGTGACAAGTGGTGGAATGATAGCCAAAATAACTGCCGCTAAAACAATGAATGGGGTATAGTATCGGGCAAATTTCGTAATGAAATTTTCACTTTTGCTCTTTTTGTCGGAAGAAGTTTCAACTAATTCAAGTATTTTGGCTACTGTGGACTGGCCGTATTCTTTGTTTACTTGAATGGTCAATTTACCGGTTTGGTTGATACAACCGCTAATCACATCTTCTCCTGTCTGTACTTCCCGTGGAACGGACTCTCCTGTTAGAGCTGAGGTGTCTATTGCGGAGAAACCCTCGGTTACAACCCCATCCAGAGGTACTCGCTCTCCAGGTTTCACTACAATGATCTCATTCATTTGCACCTCTTCCGGGTCAACCCGTATCAATTCCCCATTTCTTAGCACATTGGCATAGTCAGGGCGAATATCCATCAGTTCGGATATTGACTTACGGGATTTTGAAACGGCATAGGATTGGAACAGCTCGCCCACTTGAAAAAACAACATAACAGCAATACCTTCAGGATATTCGCCAAGGCAGAAGGCACCAATCGTGGCTACTGACATGAGGAAGTTCTCGTCGAAAACCTGTCCTCGAGTAATATTCCTCGCTGCTTTCCAGAGGATGTCTCCTCCAACGATAAGATATGGGACAAGATACATCAGGAATTCAGCAATGCCATCTAACTTTAAAAACAGTGCTGCTACAAAACCAACAGATGCAATAAGGATACGCAGCAACCGTTTTTTTTCTTTCTTTGACATGTTCGTATCCTCCTCATATTTGAGTCAGCAACGGCTGTAACATTAAAACCGCTACTGACTCAAATAGTGTAATTTGAATATGGATAATTTTTCCTATTGGTTATGAACCGAATCGACGTTGAAATGTGTCCATCAGCTTAAGCCTCTATCGACACATCCGAATCAATTTTCTTTATAACCTTCTTAGCTTGTTTAAGAACGGCATCGAATTTATCATCCGGAGCCTCAAGAATCATTCTTTGACCCATAAAATTTACCTTCACATCGGTAACATCATCCAGCTTGCGAATGCCATGCTCGATCTTTGCCGCACAACTGCCACAATCTACATCTTGCAGTTTATAGGTTTTTTTCATAAAACAATTTCTCCTTTCAATTATTTTTTATACAATCAAATTATAAGACAATCAAATGATTGCTTGATTGTATTTGAATACGAGTATAATGACTCTATATTTCATTTTCAACAAAATTCGGAAGGTGAGACCGATTGGACTAAAATTTTGGCCGATTGGAATAAATTTTATTAATACAGACAGGGACCATTGATTTATTCGATTAGTACTAAAAGTCTATGTGTTTGTTTTTTTGAAGTAGTGTATATTTACATTATCATTTAGCGGAAAAATTAGTTCCGAGGAAGGAATGAATAATATGGAGGGATCTTTTTTTTCACATATCAATACAGACATGAATTTAGTACAAAATAATCACCATGTTGTTTATCAGCTGAATCCAGATAAGGGGCAAGGTACTGCATCTGTCTATTCTGTAATACCCGGTGTTGAGGTAATCATCTTTAACTTTCAGGCAAGCCACTATATGCCAACAATTCACCCAAACCTAAACATTTTGGAATTAAATCACTGTCATGAAGGACGGGCTGAATGTAAAATGAAGGATGGATGTCTGCAATATATAGGAGAAGGTGATTTGTTCATGAATACAATGAACAACCACAGTAATTGTATTGAATTTCCATTAGAGTACTATAAAGGTATAAACATTACGATTGACTTGGATAAGTTTACAGGTCAACTATCGGAATATCTACCTGATAGTCCAATTGATGTTCCAGATCTTGTTAACCGCTTTTTTTTAAACGATGAATGCTTTTTTATACAGGCGAAAGAGGACATTCAAAATATCTTTAGTGGTATGTATTCAATCCCTCTTGAGGCCAGAAATACTTATTACCGGCTGAAGGTTCTGGAAATTTTAATTTACCTTTATTATTTTGATACTGCTAAAGAGCAGCAGAATAAATTTTATGTCCGGCAAGAAGTTGACATTATCAAACAGATTAAAAAAATGATGACGGAACAATTTGAACAGAGATTTACGATTGATGAACTAGCAAGACAATATTGCATCAGCCCTACTGCATTAAAGGCTACTTTTAAAGGCGTATACGGTGTTTCTATCGGGGTGTATATGAAAGAGTATCGTATCAGGAAAGCGGCTTGTATGTTACTTAAGACTCAAGAAAGTATTGGAGATATCGCTTCGGCAGTGGGATATAAAAGTCAGAGTAAATTCGGAGCAGCTTTTAAAGAGATGTATAAAATTAGTCCTCTCGAATACCGAAGTAAATATGACATAAAATAAAATCCTGAATTTTCTGAACAGAAAAGTTCATGCAAGAATCCCATAGGCGTTAGCTTGCTTGTCGGTTTACAGGTGGTAGTCTCAATCCTTGTGAATACTGAATACTTGAACTAAAAAGTCGCGGTTATCAATTACCTATGCATACCATCGGACTATCGCCCTTCAAGAATTAAATATCGCTCTAAAACTATTATCGGTTAAAACTGGTGTGTTTCACATAAATGTTAGTGACTAAAATCACTGTTCAGGATAAAGACCTGTTCAAAGACCTTAATCTAAGGCTTATTCTAATTGCGGCAAAGCATATTTTTAAACCCAGAGTCTCTTATTCTCAATTGCATTGAATACGTTGGCAATATAGATGTTTTTATTTCTACATTGCCAGGCTAATCTTGTCATAAAAATTTCCCCTTGCCCGCAAAGCTGACCTGATTCCTTTTCCTTCACGGCTCGACATTCATCTTAGTACAATCTTAATGACCTTCTAACTAGGTAGATATCGTTTTACTTTAAGGACATATCCGGCGAAGTTGACACCAAAAAAGAATGTGATGCTCCCTAAATTTCCCTATGGGATATGCCCGGACGGTCCGTTTTTGACTAGATGTAAAGTTGTTAATCCATTATCTTTCGTCCCCTTTCAGAATGTTGTCTTTTTGATCAATCATTGTTTGAAAAAATTTTAGCAAAGTCTGTAGCTCTGAATCGGAAAATGAGTCAAATGCACGAATAAATCTACGCTCTAGCATTTCATGCATCATCGCATGCACCTCAAAGATCTGTCTGCCTTCTGACGAAAGGGAAAAATATACTTCTTTTTTGTTATCGTTCATTTGGCTTCGTTTAATGTAGCCTTCCTTAATTAGGTAGGTGGTGATTTTTGAAATACTCGCCTTGGACAAATTCATTTTCTCAGCAATAGATGTGTTGTTTATTGGCTCATTGTTGCCGATGCAATCAATGACGTGAATATTTGTTATATTATTCGGCCATGAGGTAATTCCTTGCAACCGTGCGAGATGTACGAACTCATCAATCTCGTTAGCGAAAATTTGTTCAAATAAATGCGTAAAGTGGAGAAAGCGTTCGTATAGCAATCGCTTAAGCCCCTCAGATGGATCCATTATACTTATCATCCCCTTCTTTATAATACTATCTTCTACTATAACCAACTTAAAATCAAAGTTGAATGCAATTTGGAGAAGGACGATGAGTAGAACAGGACATTTTAAATAATAGGTTCTGTCTTACTCCGAGCCAACCTTATCTTGAACTATTGTTCTAGTTTATCTCCTTAGACGTAATCCCTCCGTAAATTTTGTTTACCAGTAAACTAACATATTCATTATAGACAATCAATTCCGGAATATTACAGTGAGATTCCCATTTGTCAGTTGTTTTTCTGGCTATGCTCACACTTTAATATGATCCCAGGAAATTGACAAACCCACTTACCTATTATATTGTTTACATGTTAACAAAAATAAATAGAGGAAAGGATAATTTGTTTGATTTACTATAAAATATTTAGTTTACTCTTTAACAATAGTAAGTAATCCAAGGGACATGGCTAAATCTCAAGACTTTAAATTGACCTGAAAAACGAATGGAGGGTTTACATTGAACAAAATAGGGGAGATATAATGATTCATAAAAAGTATATACTTTTAATTCCTTCGTGGTTGTTTCTGCCCCCTTGAAGTTTGTATTTCAGGAACAGAGGCTTATTTTTAAAAGAATAATTTAATTGCGAGGGATTAAAATGACAAGAAAACAAAAGTTATTACTTTATTCCATGTGCTATATGGTGTTGTTTAATGCAATGAATGTAACAATGATGAATGTCGCAATTCCGGAATTTAGAAAAGTATTTGTTTTAACACCTTCTGAAGTAAGTTGGATTACAGTCATTTTTAGCTTGTTCAACGGCATTGCAGCTGTGGCAATTGGAAAATTATCTGATAAGTATCCGATTCGTCGATTGTTTGTTATTGGAATGGCTATTTTTATGGCAGGCTCCTTGATTGGATTCATAAGTCCAAACTATTCATTCATTATCTTTGCCCGAATCCTTCAAGGAATTGGAGGAGGAACTCTTCCGACGTTAAGCTTAGTAGCTGTTGCACGGTATTTTCCAAAAGATCAACGGGGTTATGCGCTTGGCATGGTGTTCGCCATGGTGTCACTTGGTAGTGCAATTGGTCCGATAATGGGTGGGCTTTTAACGGATTCTTTCGGATGGAGCAGTTTATTTTTAATATCGTTTTTCAGTTTAATTACTCTTCCTTTCTATCTTAAATATGCACCGAAGGAGGAAGTGAAGACTGGCAGTCGTTTTGATAAGGTGGGAGCCATTTTATTTATGTTGGCCATCACATCCCTATTGATGGGAATTAATGTAACAGCTTGGCTACTTATCCTTGCAGTCGTTTCTTTTGTTCTTTTTGTATGGCAAGCTCAACGTGCAAACGAACCGTTTATTAATATTGACATATTAAAAAATGTCTCGTTTAGTCTAGTTCTTTTCATGGGTTTATTAAACGCCATTGCTTACATGGCAACGATTTTCATTCTTCCTTTAATGCTTTCAAAAGTGAATGAATTGTCAACGAGTTTGATTGGTCTTGTTTTATTTCCAGGAGGGATGATGACGATCATTTTAGGATCGCAAATTGGAACAATCATTGCCAAACGAGGAAATCGGTTTATGAATCAATTTAGTTTTACCATTATGACCATTGCTTTTCTGGCTCTTTCTACGATCGTCGGAGCCTCTCCCATTTGGATTTCTGTGTTGCTGGTTGTTGTTTGCATAGCCTTTACTGCGAACCAATCAGCCCTTACCAATCGCATATCGGAAATTTTGCCGCCTAATGAGACCGGTACTGGTACAGGATTATTTACCTTTATGATTTTTTTAGGCGCTGCAATTGGTTCTGCATTGTTTAGTCGTTTTCTTGAACTTAACAGCGGACAATGGAATATATTAAATGGACATGCTGATTCTTCCTATAGCAATGCTTTTATTCTTGCAGCTATGACGGTTGTATTGGCGATGGTTGTGCTCGCTTTGGAGAAGTCACTGACCAAAAGGCAGAAAATACGAGTAGATGATGAATATCTTAAATAAGTTTGGAACTTAATTATGAACTATTCTTTGCTTTGTTCCAATGGCGTTAGAGGAAGGGGCGTATCATGTCAGTTGTGCCTACTCATACAACGTATGTTTTTGACATGAATCACCCAGCGCGGTCATTTACCTATTTTAGGTCACATTTTAGCGCCTACTCCAAACTTAAGTCGTTAAATATACAGGGATGCCCTTGGTGCTAAAGGTTGAGATATTTCCCTGTTTCGACAAGGACATTATTTTGATGGGCATGCAAAACGAATTTACAAGGCAACATTTATTGGGGGAATTGTATTTGATTATTTCTAAGACGATAAGAGAACGTAGATCGATTCGGAAATTCAATGGAACTCCGGTAGAAAAAGACCTAGTCATTTCTTTGCTGCATAAGGCTGCTAGCTTGTACGTAGCTCAGGAAACGCCAAAGTGGCGTTGTATTTACTACGGCACGTATGAGTCACGTCAAAAGCTGGCCGAGAGCATGACAGTTAAATTAAAGGAAGGCAAACTTGGCAAACTTGGTCTCAACAAAATGGTGGATTTTTTAACGAAAAAGGTAGCAGATACCCCTGCTCACTTGATCTTTATTGCAGAATCTGCCGTAACTCAGCGACAGAGTGATGAAAATTATGCTGCGGTTTGTAGCATCATGCAAAATTTCCAACTGTTAGGCTGGGAACATGGTTTAGGGATGCTGTGGTACACGGAGCAAATTATTCAAAGCAAATCATTTTTTAAGGAAATTGGTTTGAGAGAAGGGGAAAGGTTTGCCGGAATTTTAAACATAGGATACTTTGAAAAAACACCAAGAACCCGAAAAAGAAGAACACCTGCGGAACAGAAATGGACCGTCATAGGTGGAGAAGATAGGTTGTATTCAGATAATTATCGAGTTACTTCACAAAGCGTTCTTGAATTGCTGAATGATGCCGTCTGGGCACCGAACGATGGATTACGAGAACCGTGGCGTTTTATTTATGTAACAGGCAATGAGGCACCAGGCATACTTCAAACTTCATCTAGAGATGCTGCGTTCCTATTAATTGTAGCTAAAGAAGAAGCCGATCTCCACAAGCAAGAAGAGGATTACGCAGCGATATGTTGTTTGGTCCAGAACTTTCTATTATTGGTTAATTCCAAACCATGGCACGCGCGCCGCATGATTCCGGAATGGATTTATGATCAGGAACAGAGAAAGCTATTTGGGGTTCGACCGCAGGAACGTATTGTCGCGGTGCTGGAGCTCGGAGAAGACGATCAACACTCGAATTCTGTATCCACTCCCTCCATGGTAAACATTACACATCTTTGATCAAGCAATTGAATGTTTGCATTTCGTTTAGAACCTGAAAATCTAGTATAAGGAATTATATCGGCATTCATTGCACTTTCGTTACCAGGTGGGCGTTTTGAAAAGTGTGGGGGTTCTCGCATCTCTTTATTGAGAATGATTATCATTATTGAATCTTTTGGTTTATGACATGATGGCAATGGCAGAAGGGTGTATACACTGCAAAAATGAATAGCAGATAATTATATAAGGAGATGATAAAAATGTTTGACCTATTATTTCAATCACATGCAGGTTTGTGGCGCATTACCATTTTGCTTTTTTTCCTAGCATTTATTTTATTAAAAATAGGAAAACCTAAGGGCAAAAAAATAACGCAAATGATATTGCGCTTGTTATATGTGATTATGATCGTTTCCGGGCTGGGAATGTTAATCGTACTCAAATTCCCATCGTTATACATTGTCAAAGGTATTTTAGCACTGTGGCTCATCTGGACAATGGAATTGATTCTCTCCAAATCGGTGGTAAGGAAGGAGAGTGGTCCTTCTACAAAAGGTTACTGGATTCAGTTTCTTATCGCTTTAATACTCGTTATATTGATTGCAGCCAAAATCATTCGTTTTTAGTTTATGATTTTTTGGTGAATTCCAAAACGTTGGATTATACGTGATTATGATTTATTCCCTTAATCATCTTAGATAAAAGATACGACTACACCAGTAATGATAATCTTATATGGATTCCTCGCTAGGTGAGGCTCCTATGTGGAGACATGCTACTGCCCAGAAATGTCGAAAGACTCCAATGGGTCAACAGGAACCATCGACTTAAGGTGGTTTTTAATGTAGCTGGATGCATATCCTATGCCACATAGTGCTAAAGCTCTGCGGGGGGGGTTTATTCACTATATTTTCAAATGCTGAACATCCTTCTTTGTAGAGGGGTGTTTTTTATGTATTTGGAGACTGTTGTGCTAAGTATATTTTGATTTGATAAGTCTTTAAGGATTTTTCCCCCCTTAGGGTGTTTGAAAGGAGGTGATGGGGATGGCTAATCCCTCGGAAAGTAAATTGTGCATAAAAACGGAAAATAAGATCCCCTCACCTATGGGAGATCATCTTTAAGGAGGTACTTAACATGAGTCTTACGATTTATGAACATGAAACAACAGGAACGTTAATGGAACAAGGGTATGTTGCTTTGCAAGAATCTTTAACAGTTGAGCAAGCAATACGTTATTTGCGAGAGCAGGCACAAGACAAAGAAAATATCCACTACGTCTATATGATTGATCAAAAGCAACAATTAACCGGTGTATTATCCGTACGGGAATTACTTGCGGCAGCTAATACAGAAATACTTGCTAAGATTATGAAAAGAAAGATTGTTTATTTTCCAACCGACTTAGACCAGGAGGATGCAGCAAAGGTATTTCGGGATAAGGATCTTGTTTCCATTCCTGTTGTCAATAAAAGTAAACAATTAATTGGGATTATCCAAGTAGAAGATATTATCGATGTTATTCATCAAGAGGCAGATGAAGATATCGGGAAGCTTACGGCATCTGGAAAGGAAATTAATTTTCATACAAAACCAATGGTGGCAGCTGGAAAAAGACTTCCTTGGCTTATTCTATTATTATTTATCGGGCTAATTTCTGGAGGAATTATGGAAAGCTTTGAAGAGACTTTAGAAACAGTTGTCGCTCTTGCCTTTTTCATGCCGATGATTGCTGGAATGACTGGAAATACAGGAACACAATCGCTTGCAGTCGTTGTTCGTGGTCTTGTATCAGAACAACTTGATCTGAAAAAGACTTCTAAGCTTTTATGGAGAGAATTATTAGTAGGGATTATTATTGGAATAACTTGTGCGATCATCATTACGGTAATTGCCTATGTATGGAGAGGAAGTTTGATGCTGGGGTTTATTGTCGGTTTCTCCCTTTTGTCAACTTTGATTATCGGAACCCTTGCTGGGACGATAATTCCGCTTATATTGTATAAGTGTAAAGCAGATCCTGCCGTTGCATCGGGACCACTGATTACAACGATTAATGATATCCTGTCCCTGCTTATTTACTTTGGCATTGCCACCATGTTTATTTCTAAAATCATGTAAAAATACAATATAATTAAATTAACAGCTTATGTTTTAATTGAAGGTTAGTTTCTTTAAACTTCTGAACTAAGACCGTAGGGTAGTTATCATATTGATAAGTTATCATCGGTAAATAAATATTTCAGTCCTTTTCCATATTTTAAAAATATAGTCCCTATTATATTAACAACCTTATGAAATAATAACACCATTTCATAAGGTTGTACATAAGTGAGTATATATTGGAAAGTAGTGCAGTTTTGGTTGTTTTATCTAAAAATTTCACAGAAATCCAAACAGGTACCCGATTTTCAGACTGTTGAAGTGCAAGATTAACTGGCCCTAAAAATGTCTAATCTTTACTAATCGGTGCTAATGTTGCTATTGTAGCGTGTCCACAAAGGTCTACCCCTTCTTCAGGGGTAAAAAATCTTACTTTAAAATGTGCTGATTCTGACTTCATGACAAAGGCAGTCTCACTAAAACCAATTGCACCTGCAATACTTTTCATACTTTCATCAGATAAAGAATCCGCATCAATCACAACTCCGGCTGGATTGCCTCCTTCTAATGTTTTGGCAAATGAATTTACTGTATATACTTTTAATTTCATATTTTTATTCTCCTAAGCAATGGATAAGGTGATTCTTGATTATCGTTAACTTTTAGTCCTGTAAAACTTCTAATTGATTACCTAATTAAGAGAATATTAAATGCCATAACTTTACTTATCATTAAAGTAAGAAGCTTGGTTAAGCCTTCCGGAACGATAACGAACATGGTTGAGTTGAAAATAGCCTTTGAGATAGGCATTGGCTCGCTCCACTGCAGTACCTCGTAAACAAATGGTTTTCTAAGCTTTTGAATCATGGTGCAGTATTTCTTCTAAGATTGGTGGTTATTTTCACTTTGTACACTCCTAATCAGGAATCGGTCTGTAATTGACGTTATAGGTATAGCTATTCAGAAATGTATGTTTAAGTCAAATACAAAGTCGCTAATTTAGGATTTTATATTTGGCAGAGTCAAAATTTGATGTTCGTTCGTTCAATCTGAGATTCTATTACATCATAAAGAGCAAGTTTATAGTTTATTTTATCCAAGTTAAAATATAGGTCTCTTATGCTTTTCTCAATTTCCTTTTTATGATGGAGCATCATCATTTTTCGTTCCGAAATCGTCGATTCCCCTTCTTTATACAAGTATACATACTTCTGAATTTGAGCAATCGGCATTCCTGTCGCTCTAAGAGCCGTAACAAATTGAATCCAGCTTAAATCATCTTCGTCATATAACCGCTTCCCATTTTCATTTCTCTTCACATGTGGAAGCAGTCCCTCCTTTTCGTAATATCGAAGTGTGGGAGCCGCTATTCCTGTCAATTCAGTAACTTCCCCTATGGTCAACATATGTAAAACTCATCTCCTCCTATTAAAGTGAACATTAAATGTTTTTTTAGCATATCTAATATAAAAATCCTAATTTACGCTATAAAAAAAATGAGGAAGATATGATTAAATCAAATATTTCACTGTTTCATTATACACTTTCTTTTTCAGTGAAAAAGCCTTGACTTAAAGTGAACTTTATAATCTATGATAACAAGGTAATTAAAAATGAGCTTTGAAAGGATGAAGTTACAATGAAAAATATCTCAATCGTCACAGGTGGTAGCCGTGGACTTGGCCGCAATACTGCCATCAGTATTGCCCGTCATGGCGGTGATGTCATCTTAACCTATCGCAGCCAAGCAGAAGAAGCAAAGTCTGTTGTTGCTGAGATCGAATCTCTGGGTCGTCAAGCAGTAGCATTACAACTTGATGTTGGAAACATAGCCAGCTTTACGGCCTTTGTTGAGAAAGTTCGTTCAACCCTTCGGTCTACTTGGGATTGCGACACTTTCAATCATCTAGTGAATAATGCCGGTCACGGAGAAATGGTAGACTATGCCGAAACTACAGAAACTCAGTTCGACAACCTGTTTAATGTGCATGTCAAAGGCGTTTTTTTCTTGACTCAAGCCCTTCTGCCGCTTATTACAGATGGCGGCCGTATTGTGAACTTCTCATCGGGTCTTACTCGCGTTTCATTTCCTGGATTCTCTGCCTATTCTGCCGCAAAGGGAGCGGTCGAGATTCTAACTATCTATTTGGCCAAAGAACTTGGTCACCGAGGTATCACGGCTAATACCATTGCACCTGGAGCAATTGAAACCGATTTTCTAGGAGGTTCTGTACGCGATATTCCTGCTTACAATGACACGTTTGCCTCAATGACTGCCCTTGGTCGAGTCGGCGTACCCGATGACATTGGTCCCGCAGTCGCTAACCTTCTTGAATCGGACAACCGCTGGATTAATGGGCAGAGAATCGAAGTATCGGGTGGTCAGAACATCTGATCGCAAACAATGACAGCAAAAACAGTCCGTCAAACTTAGGTTCGGCAGATATCGATCAAAAAGGCCTTTGACATGATGAAGGATTAGGTGAAAAATGTCTCAATTGTAATGTTCGCAGCTATGGATCGTGTCAGCTATGTTGGTACTACATAATAAAGCCATCTTAGATACTTGGCTGTTTCTGTAAACAGTACAAGTTCTTTTCCTCAACTCGGGACAAGAACTTGTACTGTTTAGACAAGTTTAAAAGATGACTCTTGATAATCATATAAAAAATAATAAAAATATCACTTATAATTGACTTGCCATCGCCTCGATTTGATCCAGCCAATCTATACGTGTCGCCTTGTCGGAGCTCGGTACAGACTCGAAAAATACATGCTGTAGCACTTCTATGCCGCAGTATTCAAATATACCTGTGTCAGAAGTCAATAATAGCGCCTTATCCATGCCGATGGCCACATATTGGGCATGCGATTTTCCTTGCGTGTTAAAGATTAAGGCTTTTTTGCCTTTCAGCATTCCCATTTGTTCACCATTCACGTAACGGTAGGCAAACCCATAAGTAAAGACACGGTCAATATAGCCTTTGACGATTGCAGGCAGTCCGGTCCACCAGATCGGATAGATGAAAATGATGACGTCTGCCCACTTCAGATAATTATGCTCCTGTTCAATATCCTCGCCGATGCCACCCAAAATTTCACTGCTGCTTGCGACGGGTTGAAACTTCATCGCGTACAAATCGCGTACTACATATTCGTGTCCCTTTTGGCGAATACCTCGGATGATAGCTTCCAGAATGGCATGGTTAAAACTTTCTTTTCTTGGATGAGCATACACAATTAAATGGTTCATAAGATTGACTCCTCTCAATTTTTCAGTTCTATTTTCAGTACAAAGTTAGTGATTAATTAATTTTTATATTATCCAGTAATGTTGAAAAACAATAAGTTGACCTGTTACTCTTAATAAAATAGAGGTTCTACTTATTAATTATTGATCAATCAATAATTAATACTGTTGATAATAAGTTAGTCCCATAACGTAAACAAAACAATCACTATAGCTGTAATCCCTAGTCCAATGGATAAAGGGGAAAGAGAATGTTCTTTTTTATTTCCCTTCACGGGTCTCACCTCCTCATAAAGAATACTTCACAATAACTCTTTAACCCCACCAACTAATGATGCAAATAAGAATAATTGTGATAGAAACATAATCAAAACTTTTTAATTTCAACTTCTCACCTCCATAAATTATTGATTAATCAATAATTATCCATTAAATAAATAACCAACTTCATTTGATTATTTATTTTTATCAATAAGTTCAGGGAAATCTAAGAAATAAGAGATATTACATAACATCCCTCTAGCTAAAAAAGTAGTTACTTCTCTTTCGGCATTTTCTATTCCAGCTGAGTTAAACCTTTCTAAAGTGTAACTTCTTATAAGGGCCAGACCATTCTTTGCAGCTTCCTGTATTGCTTTTTCTGTTACGGAAATTCCGATTACCTGCAAAGCGATTTCATTAGGATGTAATGTAGACAGTTCTTCATAAGCTTCAATCATCTTGTTAACGAGTTGTTCTGAGCTCGACTCAACATTTTTAAAAGTTTGAATGATTCTATGAAACGCACGATCTAAGGCTGCGATAAATAGCTCTTCTTTTGTTTTAAAAAATTTAAATACATACGGCTGTGATATACCCGCTTTTTCTGCTATATGTGCAGTTGTTGTATTATAGTAACCTTTTATTGCAAATACTTCTAATCCCGCTTCAAGAATATCTTCCTTACGATTTCCCTTTTTAGGTCTTGCCATATTTTACACCCACTCATTTATATTTATTGATTGATCAATTATAAATTAATATAATACATTTTAGCTCCTAAAACAAGCACAATGACTATTTTTTAAAGAGTTGTTGTTTAAATATCTGTTTTACAAAGACTAAAAATATGTTCTGTTAAGTTTATTTCGTTAGGAAGTTGATACTTTTACCCCACCTCATTTTTTAAGTGGAATAAAATAATATATAATCAAAAAAGCCAAACAATTGATACTAATTGGTTTGGCTCTTTTGATTATTTATGATTGTTAAGATTATATGTGTTATCTAGTTTTGTGTGATTTTTGCTATGCTATTTTCTGTAAAGTATATACTTATCTGATAAGATCAGTTTATTTTTTGCTGCGTCCCTTTAAATACCTTTGAGCAACTTCATTATGTTATGAAAATGGAGATCGCTTAACTCCTCTATGATTTCTTCTAATGACAAATTCTCGAATTCGGCGAGAAAATTCATATCATACGATTGATTCTTGGTTAGCAGAACCCCATACAAAAAGGAAGGCCTTCTACATGTGTGAAACGTCTTTCCGTTTGACAAAATGACATGTTCTACTTTCACAATATCCCCCCAATACTTAAGCAATTAACAATGTGCTTAGAATTGTTATCTGTACTTAGACACTTTATTCACCCCCCCACCTTAAAATAATTTAAATACTCTGAAAAAAAACAATATAGTTATAATTTATTTGAAGATAAATAAAAAACCATAATCCCTTAAAGAACTATAAGGTCTATGGTTTTATTTAGTATAGTTAATACACGTATCTCGGCTGTACCCCTAAAAAGGCCGTTTTGAAACTGAGCATAAAAAGTGATATTCAATTACCATTCATATTGTTCCATCCTTAACATTATGCTCAACCTCTCCTTTAAAATTGATAATGTCATTATCCACAGACTGCTTTGAATTGTAAATAATCATTTTTGATTTTTTCATAGCACCTGTTAAGCAAGCTTAATACATTTTTTCTTTTTACCGTATACGAAATGGAAAGT
Source organism: Paenibacillus sp. J2TS4 (assembly GCF_018403245.1). Taxonomy (GTDB): domain Bacteria; phylum Bacillota; class Bacilli; order Paenibacillales; family NBRC-103111; genus Paenibacillus_L. The sequence continues at coordinate 2,701 of NZ_BOSH01000027.1, read as the reverse complement.
AAGTCCACAAGCCTGAAAAACAAGTCCGAGGATTGTAACACCAATCCAACCGAACTGCCCCCATAAAGTTGTTCCTAACAGAGACCCCAGTGCGCCTCCTATAAAGTAAGAAAACATAAAAACAGTATTGTTTCTACTAGCATACTCAGTTCTAAGTTTTTGAACTCGCGTTTGATTGGATACTTGGCCAAACTGATTCCCGACATCCAGTAATACGATGGAAATTACTAATGCGACAATATTAGAACCTAAAAGCATTAAGATAAAGAAGCTGACAGATTGCATTGCATACCCAATAAAAACTATATTTTTTTCAGAAATCTTATCAGCCAGCCTCCCTGCAAATGGTGAACACATAGCTCCTGACAGTCCAATAAGGGCTAAGATCCCTGCTTCTTTACTTCCCCAATTGTAGGACGAACTACTTATATAGAAAATCAATGTAGACCAAAAAATAGAAAAGGTACCAAACATAAAGAAACCACTTATAACTGATTCTTGCAATATTTTTTGACTTTTAATTAAAAATGGAATACTTTTTAACGATGAAAAATATGATAGCCCCGAACTAATATTATGATCTTCTTTTGGCAAATTAAAATACAAGATCATAGATAAAATTAATATAACAATGAATCCTAATAAATAAATCATCTTCCAATTAGCATAACTTGCTACGAATCCTGAAACTGATCGTGATAACAAAATACCAGTTAGCAATCCACTTAATAGTTGGCCAGTTACTCTTCCCCGATTTTCTTTATCAACTAAACTGGCTCCGTAAGGAATGATTATTTGAGGGACGATAGAAAGCAGTCCGATTAAAAATGATGAAATGGCAAAAAGTAAAAAATTTGGTGAAAGAAAAGCCATAAGCAAAGATAATGTCGAAAGTAAAGACATTCTAATAATGAGTTTCTTCCTGTTTATCAAATCCCCAAGTGGTACCAAGAATAATAAACCAAGCGCATAACCTAATTGAGTAAGCATAGATAACACTCCGACTGAGCTAATCCCAATGCTAAATGTCTTTGCTGCGTGATTGGCAATCGGTTGGATATAATAAATATTTGCCACGACAATACCACAAGTAACAGAAAGTAAGAAAAATAAGTTCTTGTTTACAGCTTCTTTCATAAAAGAACCTCCAAATTTAACACATTCATGTCTTTTAAAATTAAGAAAATGAGCATTGGCATTATGAAATAATGTCTAATTTATCGTCAATCCGTCATCAACAGTAATTTTTAACCTTTTATCAAGATTCCATTTTATAGGAATGAATGTCCGAAATTCATCAGTCCCACAGCAACTGGAATGAAAAGAAAGCTAAATGCTTCATCAAAAGCGATGTAGCACCTTCAATCCAATGCACAGGAATGATTTTAGTTATAAGTAGTAGAAATAGTAGCATTCCAATCACATTTCCGGGAAGCGGAAGGTGAGTAACTTTCTCGATCCAATAGCCAGCTTCGTTTATAAGCAATAAGCCACAAAGTTGGATAAAGATCTTTTTCATTGTCAAAAACTCCTTATATATGAAATGCGTGGCAGTTATGACTTAAAACATGGTGACAATATTTCATCGTATATGCGTGAAAGTAAAAGCATTTTATATTACTTAAAGCTTAAAATCCTAGAGATTCGCCAACCAGGATAACTTTTATTCTTCCTTCTGTCTTGCACATTCTAGTTTCAATAACGTAAGAACAAATACAATCCTTGGATTTACAATTTCCACAAGAACCATTGATAATACAAAGTGTCTTTGTAGGAGAATGTAAAAATGGATCTGACGAACAGCGTAGACATCCCAATAACAGCTATAACACTTTGCTGCTACTCGATTGCCTACACTATCTACATTAACCAATATACCATCTTCACTTATTGCATTGAAGCTCGTCAAATAGGTATCACATAGCAGTGCTTGACGCATTAAGTCATATCTTTCATCTATTGTTTGGGCTTTATCACGATCAATTATAGTGAAATTACCTTGATATATTTGGTCAATAAGTCCAATTTCTTTAAGTGTAACAGATCCTCCCCATGACACTTATGAGTGTTCTGGGATAAGTGATAGGGCTTTTTTAGTTGCATCTATAGCATTATCACAGTAATAAGCCTCAAATTTTCTACTTTGCAAATTCTTAATTATTTTTGTTGCCAAAAGCTGATATCTCGCTTTTATCAAATTGTCTTTTTTTGCATTTTCGTTCCTCCATTTTGACTTGTTATATTAAATAATTAAAGTTATTGTACGTTTATTATAAGTATAAATACAAAAAAATATTGTGTGTCTATCAGCGACGCGTAAAGAATATGATAAAGATGAAAAAGAAATATGCTGTATGATCAAGATAGCTCCTTTTGTTCAAAGAATGAACTTTTTATATGGAAAAACACATCTATAAGTCTTTTTATAATCAAAAAGAAAAATGATAATAGTTACTGAATTGAGGTAAGTCTATTTAGCACTCACAGAAGTCCGTGATTGTTCAGATTTTACTAAACGCGCATTTCCCATAAATATACTTGATATTAAACCAATACAAACAAATACACATCCAACTATATAAGTTGAACCAGTAAGTTTCCTATTATGAGGAAGGAATTCCAACCCTCAAACGTCGAATAAGTGAGAACCACTTTATGGACGGGTGATGATTTTGGAAAACAAGGAATTAAAAGAAGTTGA
>NZ_BOSH01000026.1 GCF_018403245.1 Paenibacillus sp. J2TS4 | reverse complement strand
CTTCCGCGTTGGGCGTGGAAACGAAGCAGCGTATGCTTCTCGTCGGAGATCACATGCATCCATTGCGTCTTGCCGCCGACTCGGCATCCCGTTTCATCGGCATGCACGACGGGTTGCCGAAGCAACCTGTCGATTAAGGTTTGCTCAACGGGTTGCAGCGCATCCGACGATGTCTCCAGCATGGAAAGCAGCGAAGCTTCGCTCGGCCGATGGCCGGTCAGATCGTCGAACAAGCGGGCAATCCGATCCAGCGGCAACAACTGGTAGGCATGCAAATAGACGGTCCATGCGGCCAAGCCGCTGCCATATTGCACCGGTGCCTTCACGTGCTCTGGGAACGGAGCGCGCTGCATACAGCGGCAATGAGAACAGTAGGCTTTTTCCACTTGATGTTCGGTGACGAACAACCGTGGGGGCGGCAAGTCAAACACTTGCCGTTTCTCTAAAGTCTTGCGCTTCGCGTCTGCTAGCGAACCTTGACAGCCGGGGCAGGCGTGGAGCGTATGGACGACGACTTCATCGGGATGCTCGACCTGACACAGCGTCGTGCCTCGATGTCCCTTAGGCGCCCCTTTCTTGCCACCCGGCGTGCGCAAATTCGTCCGTTTGCGCAGGCCATCGCTCGATGGCGGCTTGCTGCTGTTGCTGCTATTGCTTCCGAGTTGCCGTTCCAACTCATGTACACGATGTTCAAGTTGCTCAATGCGCGCGGCCTGTTGATCGAGAAGAAATTGAACAACGGAAGCAATTTCCTTGTCGCCTTTGCATATGGTCAACACTTGATTCGGCCTTAGTTTCACGTGGTCTCGCTCCTTGATCTTTAGTCGCTGTTCTATATACTTCTACACGAGGGGCCGGAATTCCTTACCAGCACCAAAAAAAATATCTCCCGTTGACGAGAGACCTAAGTAGTAACGATTTTTCGTACAAAACGCATTCGTTCTCATCCATCTATATCTCGGTTATCGAAGATGGAAAGCAATGGCTACGGCCGATGCAGCGCTTGAACTTTTTTTACTGCACTTTAAGAACACTGACCGTTCTTGTCAGTGTTTTTGCTATAAAATGAACATAAAAGAGGATGCGATTTAGTTGGTAATGAAGTAGGCCCCTTTTGGGGGATGGATTGTCCACTTATCTGAATTACCCGTATGCATATGCAGGAGGAGATAAATTGGCAGGTTCCACATTTAAACAAGCGGTGAAGGAAGCGACGCAGTGCACATGGGAAGAATGGATTATGAAACTGGAGAAGTCGGTGGACCCGTTATGGTCGCATGAACAAATCAAGAATCATATTTGCAGGCAGTATGAGATTTCAGAGGAGTGGGCCGAATGGATCGCCACCATGTATGGACAAATTATGGGGCGGACTCCTGTCGGAGTAACCAAGGACGCAGGGGTGCAGATCGGAGTCAGAAAGACGCTGGCCATCTCTAAAGAAAGGGTCTGGAACTTTCTTACGTCGCAGGAAGGCTTGTCGCTATGGATCGGAGAGGACCCGTCTTTTCGCTTGCAGGCAGGGCAGGAATTTGCATCAAAGGAAGGCGTTTCCGGCAAGATGACCGTATTGGTCCCTTTCCAAAAGCTGCGTATGCAGTGGAAACGTCCGGAGTGGGATAAGCCCTCCCGTCTGCAAATCATTTTATTGTCCACAAATTCAGGAAAAACAACGATCGCCATCCATCAGGAAATGTTGGAGGACGTTTACGTGCGGGAGTTGATGAAAAATCATTGGGAAGAGATGATCGACATCATTCGGGCAAAGGAGGAATCGCACAATGAATAAATTCAGTCATATCGATTTAAGGGTAAACGATTGGGCTAGTATTGATTTGGCAAGTAGTTTTGGGTTCAATCGGAAACTTCGCAGGCTTGTTTTATTTATTGAAGCACGCCGATGCGGGCAAGGTTAGCGCATTTCTGTTTCTGGCACCTTTCTTTAGTGCGATCTCGGGATGGCTAATGCTTGGAGAGCCGATTGGGTGGAATATAGCTGTCGGCGGCCTATTTATCACTTTAAGCTTGTTTCTGGTCAACTGGCCTGCCGAGAGATGGAAGAAACGAAGAGACACAGTCACGGCAAACTCATGAAATGGTTCATGAATACCGTGACGTTTTATGAATAATGGGTGAACAGATCTTTCGCCAGCATACAAATCCGATCTGCGATCTCGCGGGGCTCAATGACTTTGGCAGCGGTGCCCAATTGAAAAAAATAGTGGGAAACAAACTCGAATTCACTCTTATCGATCTCGGTCTCAATATAACCATGTCCCTGGTCGACCGTTACGATATAAGGCTCCAGCCAGGGCTGGCTGCGGCATTGTCGCATACCTTCCCGAGTCAGTTCCACATATAGCCGAATAGGGACTTTTGGTGTTTGAGCGGTCTGGTTATCCAACCAGTCATTCAGATTGATCCATGGGTCGACTTTGTTTTGCGAAGGCTCCAATGACAAAATCCGATCCGCTCGGAACAGACGGATGTCGTCAACAACCGGATCGAAAGCAGGCATATACCAGAATCCGTTATATGCATACAAACCAAGGGGGGCTATTTCTCTCAGCGTATTATCCGCTTTCGAAGCATATTCAATTTTTAACATTCGATTCTCTGTAGCGGCCTCAATGATTTCTTTTAGAAATGGAGAGGAGACGCTTCTTTTTATAGTCCAAAACGATAAGACGGAATCGAGACGATCCACTTTGCTCTTCGAGTCATCGGGAAGACTCGCGTATAGCTTTCTGGATACGGAATTCATGTTGATGTCAAAAGGCAGCGATGGATAGTACTTAAGGGATTGGAAGGCAAAGAAAATGGCGAAGGCTTCATTCTCGTCTAAAATAATGGGCGGCAAAACCCGGTTGTTCAGGATTCGATAACCGCCGCCTCTGCCTGGCTCGGTATACAGCGGAACACCCATTTCGCTTAAATCCATCAGATACCTGTGCGCAGTCCGGACGGAAATAGCGAATTCATTGGCCACATCCCGTGCCGTAAAATGGCGCTTGGCATTGACATACATGATCAGGTCAAACAAAACCTTCGCTTTTGACATCATTATTCTCTCCTCGTTCAAAACATGACAGCTATTGGCATGTTTATAGTATACAATTTTCTCTGAAGATGGACAAAGGGAGGAGAGCGATCATGGGTAACAAGGATTTCATTCGGGTGATCGGTGCGAGAGAAAAAAATCTCAAGGGAATTAATGTCACCATTCCGAAAAAACAAATTACAGTATTTGCAGGCGTTTCCGGATCAGGAAAATCGGCGCTTGTCTTCGATACGATTGCGGCGGAATCGCAACGGCAATTGAACGAAACCTATTCCAGCTTCGTCCGCAATCGGCTCCCGCATTACGGGCAGCCCGAGGTGGAATCCATCGACAAATTGTCGGTGGCCATCGTCATTAATCAGAAGAGGATCGGGGGAAATGCGAGATCAACCGTCGGAACGGTGACGGACATCTATGCTTTGCTGCGTTTGCTGTTTTCCCGCTTCGGGAAACCGTTTGTCGGTGATTCGGGCGTCTTCTCCTTTAATAACCCGCAAGGGATGTGCCCGGAATGTGAAGGTTTGGGGAAAGCCAAAACCGTCCTTGTCGATCGACTGATCGATAAGGAGAAATCGCTCCATGAGGGGGCGATCTTGTTCCCGACATTCAAGCCTGGCGATTGGCGATGGAAAAGATATGTCTGCACCGGCCTGTTTGATAATGACAAAAAGCTGAAGGACTACACGAAAGATGAAATGGATACGCTGCTGTACAAAACAGGATTCAAGCCGCCGCATCCGACCAAGGACTGGCCGCCGACCTCGCTTTATGAGGGCGTCGTTCCACGAATCAAGCGCACTTTTTTGGATAAGGATGATTCGAGAGATGCTGCGCGGTACAAAGAAGCGATCGATCGTGTGGTGGCGGAAGCGCTTTGTTCTGAGTGCGATGGCGGCAGATTAAATCAAGCTGTGCTGGCGTGCAAATTAAATGGAAAAAGTATTGCGGACTGCTGCAAAATGCAGATAAGCGGCTTGATCCGGTTTATGCGAACCGTACGCGAGCCCGGAGCACAAACGATTGTAGAAGCGATTACGAAACGGCTGACCCACCTCATTTCAATCGGACTCGGGTATTTGAACCTGAATCGCGAAACCTCCAGCCTATCGGGCGGTGAATCGCAGCGGATCAAAATGGTGCGCCAGCTTGGAAACAGCTTGACGGACCTTACCTATATTTTCGATGAACCGAGTATCGGACTTCATCCGCATGATGTCAGCACAATCAATCGTCTGATGCAAGAGTTGAGGGATAAAGGCAACACCGTTCTGATCGTGGAACATGACCCCGACGTCATTCGAATTGCCGATCACATTGTCGAGATCGGGCCGAAAGCCGGAACGATGGGCGGATCCATCGTTTATGAGGGAGATTTGCATCGTTTATTGACGGCGGATACGTTGACGGCCAAGGTTCTGAAATGTAAACCCGCACTCAAACATGAAGTTAGAAAGCCAGCCGGATGGCTCGAGATAGAGCACGCCACGATGAACAATTTAAAAGATATAAGCGTTCGTATTCCCACAGGAGCTATGACCGTTGTTACAGGAGTGGCGGGATCGGGGAAAAGTACATTGATTCATCAAGAGTTTCCGAGACGATATCCCGAGGCGATTTTTGTTGATCAAAGTACAATTGGCGTATCCAATCGTTCCAATATGGCTACCTATACCGGTATTTTTGATGTGATTAGAAGTCTGTTTGCCAAGCAAAATCGCGTGAATGCCTCGCTGTTCAGCTTTAACTCGCAGGGAGCCTGCCCCCATTGCAAAGGACTGGGAATGATTTATACCGATTTCGCTTTTATGGATACTATTGCAGCCGTTTGTGAAGTTTGCCATGGCCATCGGTTCACGGACAAGGTGTTGGCGATGACGTTTCGCGGTAAAAATATAAGCGATATTTTGGGTATGAGCGTAGATGAAGCGCTTGATTTTTTCCATGACAAAGAAATGGCATCTGTGCTTAAAAGATTAAGAGAGACAGGTATCGGTTATTTGTCGTTAGGGCAGCCTCTCAGTACTTTGTCAGGCGGAGAGCTGCAGCGGATCAAACTGGCGGCGGAGCTCGAAACAAGAGGGAATATTTATGTGCTGGACGAACCGACGACGGGACTCCATATGTCCGATGTCGAGCAGTTGATCCGCATTTTGAATCGTCTGGTGGAACAGGGCAGCACGCTGATTGTGATCGAGCATAATCTGGAAGTCATCTGCCAAGCGGATTGGATCATCGATCTTGGTCCCGGCGCAGGGGAGGAGGGAGGCATGGTTTTGTTCGAAGGGCTTCCGAAGGATATTGTCGATTGCCAACCCTCGCTGACCGGGAAATATTTAATGGAGTCGATATATCGCAACTATGAATAAAAATGGTCCATGAAAGCTTTAAATATCATGGTGCGCAAATCGGAGCATTTGTTGGTAACGATAAATCCTCCGACTTTATGCTCGGGAATGAGCCGCATCCAGGATGAGAAACGGGAGTGCCAGCCTTTCCAATGAAGGTGCAGCAGCGTGAAGCCGGAGAATGAGAACTTGACAGACAAATGAGAACTAGGCAAACGGGAAAGCGGTGCATTATGATAGGACATATCGGTCAAAAGAGAACTGCTAAGGCGAAGGAGGAAAAGGAGTACTATGTTCAAATCGACATCCTGGCGCATATTTGTGATAAGCGGCATTTTTTTTGCAATTACAATCATACCATTCTCGTTGTTTCTGGCCAACCGATTTTCTCATTTCGCCTATTCCCAGATGGGGACGTACAATCAGGACCGCATCGACGAAATGGCGGAGCGGATCGAGTACATCCTGGACAAGCTGAAATGGTACAGCCTGAACATGTTCGAAGACCATGCCGTGCAAAACTGGATGTATGCTTCCGCCGACAATCTGCTGCAAAATGCCAGCACGATGGGGGTATTAACTAAATATTTATCTAACGAGCCTTATATTGAATCCGCTTACTTATTCAGCATCCGCAAGCGCGAGGTGATCGACTCCAAAGTTGGATTGCTTTCGTTCGAGGAATTTGCCGATCTGCCGATGCTGCAGCGGATCGAGCGCGCTCCCGGGAACTTTCTCCGCTATTTTGATCACCGGATAGGAAACAACTCGTATTTGGCGCTTCAGCTTCCTTCGACTCCTGTGCAGAAAAAACGCGACGGGTATCTTGTCGTCCTGTTCGACAAGAAGGAGCTGCAGAAGCATTTGATCTCAGGCGACGGAAGGGCGGATACGGTTCTTTCTATCGTAGATGATCAAGGAAAATTGATTCTGGGCGAATGGGATGAGCGGATCGAGGAAACCATCGATAACATCCAGACGGGGCTGAAGCAGGGTTCATTCGAGCTGAACCGTGCGGAAGGGGAAGCGTTCGTCAACTATGCGCGGCTGAAATCACCGGAGTGGACGATTATCTCTGTCACTGAAATGAAGCAATTCCGCGAAAAGGCCGGGGCGTTCAAAACAGTCATCATCGTCTGCTCGCTCCTGTTGCTCGCGGCGCTGCTTCTCATCGCCTATTGGAATTCGCGCCGTTTCGTCGGGCCATTCCGCCGGCTGGCGGATCAACTGCAGCGGAAGCTGGGCGTGAAGGGGGAGAACGATTACGGCGTCATCGAGCAGGGCGTCGTTATACTTCGCGATCATTATCCGCTGATCAAGACGGAATATTTGCGGCAATGGCTGCTGCAGGGCAGGTTGACCGACGGCGCCAGAGCGGCGATTGTCCGCGAATCGCGCCTGCTTGACTATGACTGGCTTCGATTGGCTGTTATCAAGATTGATTCCTATTATGAGATGTCCGAGCAGTACGATTTCGTCTCTCGCAAATTGCTCAAGTATGCAATCGGCAATATCGCGGAGGAATTGCTGGGCCGGCCGGAACGGCCGATAGAGGTGGTCGACTTTGGCTCCGACCATCTGGTTGTGCTGGTTGGCGCGGCCAACTCCTCTCCTGATCCCGAGCTGACCAAAGAGCTGATGGAGCTGCGCCGTCAAGTCACCAGGTACGTCAAGCTGGACGTGACGATCGCGAAAAGCACAGCCCGGCGTGTGCATGACGATTTGCGCAAAGTATACGACGATATGAACGAGCTGACTTTATTCAAGTTTGTCAGCGGTGATGACAAAATCTACATCGAACAAGACTTTGAACGGTATGCTGATTTGCAGGCGCCGATTGACGCTGCCGTGCATGAAACCTTGATCCAGACTATTCGCAGCGGCAAAGAGGAGAAGGTGCTGGCGATGCTGGACGAGTTGTTCGCGCGCCTGCAGACGATGAATTATAGCGAGTGTCAATTTCAACTGAAGCTGCTTCTGTTTGCGATCATCAAGTCGTTCAGGAAAATGACGTCAATCCAGAGTGTCGAAGGGATTGAGCGTCACTTGTGGCAGTTCGCCACGCTTACCGACGTCCGCGAATGGCTGAAGGAAGAGACCGGGCGGATTATCCGGCTGCTTGGCGACCAAAAGGGCTTCAACCGCAAGGGAAAGCTGGTTAGGGAAATTATCGAGTATGTCCGCTATCATATCCACGACCCGATGCTGTCGGTAGATGAAATCGCTGATCATATCGCTTTGTCGGCCAAATATGTCCGGCAGCTGTTTCACGATCAATATGGCATGTCGCTATCGAATTTCATCTTGAACGAGCGGCTCGGGAAGGTCAAGGAGCTGCTGGAGCAGACGAACATGCAGGTCACCGACATTGCAGAGCAGTCCGGTTTTCAGACGAAAAGCCACTTTTTCACCGCATTTAAAAAAGCGACCGGCATGACGCCGAGCCAATACCGCGATAGCAAGGCGGGCGAGCGGATGCGGCAGACAGCCGGGAAATCTGCGAATTAGCAGGCGCATCGGGCGATTGAGAACTCGCCGGGCCAATAACAATCGGCTGAGCACCCGCGAATCGGCCGTGTGAGAACCGAATCCGGCCAATGAGAACTAGGCAAGCTCCGCGGTGAATGTTACGATGGCTCCGTTCGAATCCTGCAAGGCGCACAAGAAAGGAGGAACGCTTTTTGGAGCGACGGAGAAGGTTCGGCGGGACGTTTGTGCGCGAGCTGTCACGGAACCGGTATTTGTACTTGCTGGCGCTGCCCGGTCTTGCATTTCTGGTCGTATTCGCGTATATGCCCATGCTGGGGCATCTGCTTGCCTTCCAGAATTACCGGCTATCGGATGGAATATGGGGGAGCGAATGGGTCGGATTTAAAAACTTCGAATTTTTCTTCAACGGGAAAGACTGGCTGCGGGTGACGCTGAACACCGTTTTCCTGAATGCGCTTTTTCTCGTATCCGGCCTCGGCAGCGCGGTCGTACTAGCCATCTTTCTGAACGAAGTCCGAAACAGGTTGTTCAAGCGAATCACGCAATCGTTTATTTTTTTACCGTATTTTATCTCGTGGCTTGTCGTCAGCATGATGGCGTTGACGCTATTCGGCACATCGGAGGGGCTAATTAACCGAGCGCTTGCCGTCTTTGGCTACGAAGGAGTGGATTGGTATTTGACGCCTGGCGTATGGCCGTATATCTTAACCGTTATTAGCGCCTGGAAGATTGCCGGATATAATTCCATTATTTTTTTGGCGGTCATTACGGGCATCTCCGCAGAATATTACGAGAGCGCCCGAATTGAAGGCGCGAGCCGGCTGCAACAGATGCTCTACATTACGCTGCCGCTGATGCGGCCGATCGTGATGGTATTGGCGTTGCTTGGCATCGGCCGTATTTTCTACGGCGATTTCGGCATGATATACGCGATCATCGGAGATAATGGCGTACTTTTTCCGACGACAGATGTCATCGACACGTATGCGTATCGTGCGCTGCGGCAGTTGGGTAATTTCAGCATGTCCTCTGCCGTCATCGTGTATCAGTCCTGCATGGGGCTTATCACGATTCTTATCTTCAATGGGATCGCGCGCAAGGTGGACGCGGATTCAAGACTATTCTAAAAAAAGGTTCGGCGAAACGGGCAAAGGCCCGGCTCCATGCGGTCTTTTCGCCGGACAATTTAAGGTGAGATCGACATGAGAGAACGGTTATTTCTTGTTCTGATGTACGCAGTGCTGAGCGCGTTTGCTCTTTTTTGCTTCATTCCGTTCTGGATTGTGTTCATCAACTCGTTCGCCGATGAATCGCTTCTTCAGACGGCGGGGTACCAGTTGCTGCCGAGCAAATTCAGCCTCCATGCGTACGAATTTCTGCTCTCCGGCAAGCAGGTGTTTCGCAGCTACGGCATTACGATTATCGTGACGGTCGTCGGCACGGCGCTGGGCGTCCTCGTGACAGCTACCTATGCGTACACGCTGAGCCACCGGAAAGTGAAGTACCGTAACATTTTATCGTTTTTGACCTTTCTGACGATGCTGTTCGGTGCAGGGCTGGTCGGCTTCTACATGCTGATCGCCAACTGGCTGCATCTGAAAGACTCGATTTGGGCGCTCATTTTGCCCTATCTGCTTAATCCGTTCTATGCTTTTATTCTTGTTTCCTACTATCGGACGCTGCCGTATGAGTTGAATGAAGCCGCGACGGTGGACGGCGCCAATGATATCTATATTTTCTTTCGCATCATCTGGCCGATTTCGCTGCCTGCTATCGCCACGGTTAGCCTGTTCTACGCGCTGCAATATTGGAATGACTGGTACTTGTCATTGCTGTTCATCGACAATTATAAGATGCTGCCGCTGCAGATGATGATCCGCCAGCTTATGTCCAATTTGAATGTTATGGCTTATGTTAGCGGGAGCCAGACGCAGTACAACGTCGTCGTGCCGACCTATGGCATGCAGCTGGCGATCGTCTGCGTTACCATCGGCCCGATCGTCTTCGTCTATCCGTTCATTCAGCGCTTCTTTATTAAAGGTTTGACGCTTGGATCGGTGAAAGGGTAGAATGGCAAGCGGCAAGTGCGTTTGGCCGGTTCAAGCTTCTGATCGCTGCCATTATCGAACCGGTCCACCCGCCTATTTTCTCTATTTTTTGAAACAGGGGGAACGAACCATGAAAAGACTATTGTCCATCGCACTCGTGTTTTTGATCGCGCTCGTCGCGATTGCAGGTTGCTCGGGCAAGAACGAAGGGGAAGGGAAGACGCCCGGACCGTCGGGCCAGACCGGAGACGTCACCGGCGGTGACGCCAAGCTTGAAGAGGTGACGCTGAAAATCATGATTCCCGGCGACCGGCCGCCGGATATGGATTTGGTCATCGCCGAAGCGGAGAAACGAATGAAGGATACGATCAATGTCAAGCTCGACGTCGTGTTCGTGCCCTGGTCCGATTTGGCGCAAAAGACGCAGGTGACGCTTGCTTCCGGCGAAAATATCGATCTTATCTTCGATGCGCCGTGGCTGCACATCAATCAGATGATTGCAAGCGGTTTCTATGAGCCGCTGGACGACCTGCTGGCCGAGTACGGCAAGACGGTGCTGGAGAAACGGCCGCAGCAAATGTGGGACTACAACAAGTACGGCGGCAAAATTATGGCCGTTCCGCTCGGCGTCAGCTACATGTCCGGCAATTCCTACATGGTGCGCAAAGACATCCGCGAGAAGCTCGGCGTACCGCCGATTAAAACCTATGAAGATTTGATTGCTTTCGCCTACAAGGTGAAGGAGCAGGAGAAAGGCATCATCCCGATGACCGCAGGCTCCGCCACTTATTCATTTGTCGCCCACCATGCGCAACACGATTACGAAACTCATGTCAGGCCGACCCACGCGCTGGGCAACAGCTTGATGCTTTATTACAAGAACAATGACGGCAAAGTTTACAATTTGCTGGAGGATCGGGAGCCGATCGGAACGTGGCTGGCGAACACGCGCAAATGGTTTAAAGACGGACTGATTTTCAAGGACATTTTGACGACGAAAGATTTTCACCAGCCGATCTCGGCAGGCAAAGTGGCAATCGTCACGAACGGCGCGTTCGGCATCGGCGATCCTCTCAAGAACACGTTCAAGAACAACGTGCCGAACGGCGAGCTGGAAACGGTCACCTTCTTTAATCCGAAGAAGGGCGCGAATATCTCCAACTTTAAACAATGGAATTTCCTGGCAGTTCCGAAGGTAAGCAAGAACAAGGAGCGGGCGATTATGTTCCTGAACTGGGCGAATGAGAAGGAAAACTACGACCTGCTCTCTTATGGAATCGAAGGAAAGCATTGGGAAGCGGTAGGAGAGGACAAAATGAAAAACCTGGATACATCCGGCTACTCTGCATTCGGCTATGTCTGGCTATGGAATCCGGTCGATGAGCGCAGTGTTGTAGGTGGCGATCCGCAGAATGATGAAATGGAAGCCGTGCTTCGCGATGCCGACATGTTCACCACCGATATTTTGGCCGGCTTCGAATTTGACAGTACCCCGGTGCAAAACGAGGTCAGCCAGTACAATACAGTTGATGGGCAATATTACACGGCGCTGTTCAACGGAGTTATCGATCCGGAGGATACATTGAAGAAATTTGAAGCGGAAGCCGGCCCCGCCCTCAAAAAAATTCAGCAAGAGCTGCAAAAGCAAATCGATGAGTTCCTGGCGGCGAAGGCGCAATAGAACAGAAACACTTGCAGCGCAGTAATAATGGCGGACATCCGCGGCGTCCGGGCTTGGGAAGTGTTTATCCCGGATGCCGCATAAGTTCGCAAGCAAAGAGGGAGTGGCGTGGCGAATCAGAGTTCTTTTGTAAATGAAAGCGATTCCGGAAAAGGTTTACGCCGAATTTCGCGAAAGGGGGGATCAAATCGAGTATTCACCACAAAATGGGTAAAGGTTTCAGGCATTTCTACACTCGAGATTAAAAAAAGGAGCTGATCCTGGATGATTTCGAATAAAAAATGGGGACCCTTCCTATTGTCAGCAGTTTTGCTGGTGACCCCGATTTCTGTGGTGCAGGCGAAATCGCCTGTTCCGGCAGTGATTACTGCGCAGGCGGGAGATGCAGACCAGATGGAAGGAAATGTTGCAGGAAATCCACAGTTCGTACCGGCTCAACCGACGGATGCCGGGGAACCGGCAGCGGAACAGGCACAACAAGCACCGGATGCAAACCAGGCGGCAGCATCATCGGCAGTGGAGGAGACGCAATTCCGCAATCTTGCGGCAGGCCTCCCCTATGAATGGTCCGAGGAGCCAGAAGCGTCGCATCCTGATGTCGGGTACAAGCTAACGGATGGGAAATACGGCACATTGGATATGAATGACCCGGCATGGGTAGGACATCTGCGTGGAAAAACTCGCGAAGTCGTCTTCGATCTCGGTGAGGAAAAGTCAATCGGAAAGATCACGGCTCATTTCTTTCAAGATTATCCAACTAACTCGATCCTCGTTCCGCTGTCAGTATCGATGTATGTCTCCGACGATAAGGAAAATTGGGGGCTGCTTTCCCATAACGCTACGCAGCTGCTTTGGGGAGAAGGACCGCCCAGACAGGAGACCTTTGAATGGGATGGCAGCCGGGACGGAATCAAAGGCGGGAATACGGATGGCAAGCTGGCTTATGCACGTTATGTGAAAGTAGCATTTTCGATGCATCCTTCGCTCTGGGAATATATTGACGAAATCGAAATTATAGGTATGGACGGCAAGGTTGACGGGGCAGTAAAGGTTCCTGCCGAGCAGCCTCATTTTTTGGAGCCGGGGGAAGCCACAGCTGGTATCCGTAATCTGAATCTGCTGTATAACGGACAATACGCGAATGGTTTGGGCGATTGGAACAAGGAACGGATTATCCCTAACATCAGCTATGTAAATAAAGACGGCGAGCCGGTCGATTGGCTTTTTGACGGCGTTCTATATCTCGGGATTGCTTCGCCTGCCGGCCGAGATTTCGGCCTTGGGCAAACGAACCTGGACGATTGGAAATGGTATTTGGATAAAACATTTGCAGCCTCGGGGGATATGCAGCAGTTGAATGAGGCTGCCAAGGAAGTCGGAGCCAAGCTGAAACAGCCTGATCATCAAGTCAAGGCTGTGTTAATGATTCCGAATCCTGGGGAATCCTTAACAGATTTTGGCGATATTGACGGCAGTGGTTCCTTAAATTTTAACGACTCCGTCGCAGGCAAAGAAAAAGCGTTTGAAAACAGGAAAAAAGCGGTGCAGTGGTGGCTGGATCAGGTCCAGCAAAGATGGCAGGCTGCCAACTACTCCAATCTTGATCTTGTCGGCATGTACTGGATGCCGGAACAAATCGAGATATCCGAATCGGGACCGGACATGATTCGCGCGGTGACGGAAAAAGTGCACGCCATGAACATGAAGGTTTTCTGGATTCCTCACTCTTTTGCTTACAAAATGTTTATGTGGAAAGACGTCGGGGTGGACGCCGCCGCTTACCAGCCGAATTACTTCTTTGGCGGAATGGATTCCGACCGTCTGGAAGATGCTGCGAATAATGCAAAGCGGTATGGGATGGGGAACGAAGTTGAATTTGATGACGGGATGCTGACAGATCGTGTACTCCGCCAGCGTTTTATCGAATACTTGGACAGCGGCGTCAGAACCGGCCTGATGCAAAATGGTTTCAGAGCTTACTATCAAGGCAATAATGCAGTATACAACTTAGGGGTAAGCAAGGATCCGAGTTTACGTTTAATGTATGACTGGCTGTACCAGTATTTGAACGGAACGTACACCATTGACAACGGTCCGGCGCCGGAGACGATGGCGGAGCTTGTACGGGGTTATGTCGCGTCGAACGAAATCAATTCGGTTTTTGGCAATGAGTTGTCGTATCGTTTGCATATCATCAAGCTTCTTCTGGAGCAAAACAAGCCGACGGACGCCGTAATGTATATGCAGGATTTTCTCGCACACATTCACGACCCGGCCGTGCAAGAGCAAGGGTTGATTTCGGCCTCGGCAGCAACGCTGCTTGATACCTACGCCCAAGTTCTCATTCAAACTTGGTCTGACGGTTGGGGCCTCAGCAATCTGGCTCTCGGTCAAAGCTATACAATTTCGCGGCCGCCTAACAGCAACTATCCCGATTCCGGGAATGAACTTACGAACGGCCTATTCGGCGGGACGGATTTCCGCAACGAGCAATGGCAGGGTCATGCGGGAAGCGCCTACCCTGAGGAACGAAGCCGCACAATCACATTTGATTTGGGCAGCAACAAATCGATCGGGCTAGTTAGAGCCCATTTTCTTCAGGATAAAGGACCCGGCATCTATTTCCCTCAGAACGTCGCTTTTTCCGTTTCAACTAACGGCCAAACCTGGAGCATGCTGGCAACCGTTTCTCCGCCACCGGCACAAGATGCTGCCTCGGCCGAGTTCGTGAGATGGAGCGGGGTAGCAGACGGCGTGCCGGGGAAGGCGGGAGCCGATAAAGTGTACGCCCGCTACGTCAAGGTCGAATTCCCGGTCAACGTCTGGGTCTTCCTTGATGAAATCGAAATTCTCGGCATTGACGGCATGGCGAATGGAGCCGTAGTTTTGCCGCCGAGGCCGTAAATACCGGGCATCCCGTAACGGTTTCGATGTACGTCTCCGATGACGGCCAGAACTGGGGGACGCTGGCACATTGGAATACGCAAATTCCTTTATGGCAACCAGGACCTGCGACCGGCCAGTTTTATATATGGGACGAAGTTTCCAATTCATGATCAACCTTAAAATTCTGTCGCGCCATAATGCATGATAACATATGTTAATAAAAGCCATGGGCGCAGCGTTATTTTCACGCTGTGACCTATGGCTTCTGCTTTTGAAGAACAAGAACATACAGCGTATGTTACTGTTTTGCTATTCTAACTTTATTAAGGCACGCTAAAGAAAATAACAGACCACAACGGGTAAGTGGTCAAGAAAAATGAGGAAAATCAGCTTGAAACCTTGCAGAGACTGGAGTACGAAGAGATCAAGCACCGATTACGATCACGGATCGTGTTTAAAGATCGTATTAACGAATCGTAACGAAACTCCATATCGTTAAATCGCCATTTTTGCCCTGTTTCAAATCCTAACGAAACTGTGTATCGTTATCTTCACTTTTTCACCTCTTTTTATCGATTTTTTCGGTAATAGCGTTACCCAGTTTCGTTACAATCCCGCCGTGCCTGTTTTTGCACAAATAAGGTTACCCAGTTTCGTTAGGCGCCCAATGCGCTCCTGCCTACGGCCACCTCCGTGCACGGGTCGCTCCCGCCGCATTATTTATTTGAGTGTGCCTAATTAACAGCTTTCGGGGGCTGATTCGTTTGGCGGTTAATTAAATATGCTGTCAGGAACGTAATAGATTTTCTGCGTATCTTTTTTATTTACGGGGTCTGTAACTATGGTGAAATAAACGTTGCCATTTTTCGTCTGAACTCCTTCAATCTCTTTGAGCCCCACATTGGTAATATTCACAAGGGCCCGGTAGGCTCCGGTGTTTGACATCATCGCAATCTGCGGAGTATCGCCATGTGCGCCTCCTGATGTAAAGATTCTTGTACTGCCGAGCATATCCACTCCTTGGAAAGAACCGTTCGGTCTGATGATTCCACTGCCCGACTGCGTGAAGCTGTAAACACAGGCGCTTTTCGCAGCCGCACTGTCCAATCGCACCTGTTTGTTGCTGTCCAGAAGTTTGTTCAATGCTACCGTATCATAAATGGACCAAGTCACGGTTCCTTCTTTCGTCTGTACGCGGAAAATCGTATGGGTACTGTTGCCTCCGCCATCCACACGGTATGTCGTCCCTAATCTCGTACCGTTCTTATTGGCGTAATTCATATAGGTGAACCGATGAAGGTCTGTATAATTGAGTGTCGCGCCGGCTTGGTATTGGAGCCTTGCTACTTGAAGCGACCAGTTATACGTTGTTGCAGGATCCTGTTTTGAACTGAAATAGAAGTAATTTTGACCATTGTAAGTATACATATCCAGGGTTTGGCCATGACCCGCATTGGTGATGGTCATTTTATCGACGAATGTGGCATCCTTCCCATTGATGCGCAATCTTGAAAGATAGACCGTGCCTCCAGACCGCTGAGTGACGTAAATATACGTTGATGCGATGTAGGCTTTCTGAACAGCCAGGTTATGCTGAAGTCCTTTGAGATTGTAGGCGAGTGTCGCTGAAGCGTTTACGGTTTTCTGAGGAGTTGCTGCAAAGGCGGGCAAAACCGTCATTATCTGCAAAATCAATGCGGCAACAATACAAGTGAGTACTCTTAGCTGTCTTTTAGTAAGACGTAACGCTTGAATTGGAAGCATCATGATTCCTCCTTAAAATTGGATTTAATATAATTGGATTGCCCCCGAAAACTGTGCCAAAAATTAAAGCATCATCGTACTTCCTCATGCGCAGAGAGCATGCCGGATAAGCGCCCATTGTTATTAATTATCGCTTAGCAAGCCATGGACCTATTTATATTCTCGTTTGAGCTATCATAATTTTATGGTAAGTATTGGTTTCTATTTATTAATAAATAAATAGATAGAGAGTGTTTAGGGAGATGAAAAGAAAGAAAAAGGATTTATGCGGTGGGAGGGACAAATTGAACAACATCGCCAAATGGAGTCAGCGAAATTATACAAACCATCCTTTAAGAGGTGATATAATTTAATACTTCACGGTGTATGGCATGCCAATTTTTTATAGGTCAAGCCTAAAAGCTCCAATCATTATATTTTTAGACCAGAACAGAACGTTTGAATCACCAAATTTGCAAAGCCAGAATGAGAGCATTTATATTCCGGGTCTGTCGGGCGCAGATGCTTGTTTAGATAGCCCCTGATTCGCAATGTGCTGACACGGCTGTTGTTCCGCAACGGGTTAGAGTGGAAAACTGTTGCGGACCGGTAAGGTTTAGTCGGATTAATCGATAAAGCGGAAAGTTTGATTCAGATGTTCACTGGTGTAATAGCTTCCGAAAATTGGTTCTTCTTGGCCATTTAACTTTGTCTGCGGGATTCGAGCGTATCATGTCCATCTTAAAGGCGTATTGCAATGCCTGATGAATATTGGTATGTATGTCATTGCAAATTGGAGCCGCAACGTTTATTATGGATATTGTAGGTCCATAATAAGAGCAATCTTGGAAGGGAGGAGGGAAACATGCAGTTCTCCAAAAGCACAGATTACGCCTTGCACGCTTTAATTCATTTGGCTCACTCGGAGCGTCGGAATAACATCGGAATCAAGGAGTTATCAGCAATGCTCGGAGTTTCGGAAAGCTACTTGTCCAAAATCATGTCCAAGCTGAGGCAGGATGGTATCGTACACGCTGTGCCGGGAGTGAACGGCGGTTATGAGCTTGCACGGCCAGCCGGAGAGATTACGTTTCTTGAGGTTATTCAGGCGATCGAAGGAAGGCAGCAGTTGTTCGAATGCTCGAATTTGAATTCGCAGCAGCATCGGTTGTTAGCCCAAGAGAAAGGTGCGGAACGGATTCGGAACCGCCCGGGCAGCGGCGAATGTCTGGTTAAAAAGGTGATGAACGGCGCTGAACAGCATCTGCATCAATACTTGCGGGAGCATACGATCCAGTCAGTGCTGGACGAGGCTGCCAAGAACTGCAGCCCTGCGGCAAACAAGAAGTGATGCACTTCTTGTATCTTAATTATGGATATTATAGATCTATGGAGGTGTGTGTTGAAATGGAAAAACAACTTCTCGACGTGGTGATTATTGGCGGAGGCCCGGCTGGGTTGAACGCCGCACTCGTGCTTGGAAGGGCGAGGAAAAATGTGGCGGTGATCGATGAAGGCCGTCCCCGCAACGCAGTGACGCTAGCGACACACGGGTTTCTTACCCGTGACGGAATAAGCCCCGGTGAATTTCGGCGAATGGCGAAGGACGAGATCAGCGCTTATCCTTCCGTGTCTTTCGTGGCGGATACGGCCGTGTCGATTACAGGAACGGACGGTCAGTTTCAAATTACGACTGGACAAGGGAACACCTTGGCAAGCAAAAAGCTGCTGTTTGCCGTCGGAATGAAGGATCGGCCGCTGAACATCCCGGGGCTTAAGGAAGTCTATGGGAAAAGCGCCTTCGTCTGCCCGTATTGTGATGGCTGGGAATTAAGAGACGAGCCGCTTGTCATCATTACCAAGGGGGCTGAGGCCATGCACTTCGCTCCATTGATATCCGGATGGACGAACCGTTTTACCATTTGCACGAACGGCCCCGATGAGCTTACGGACATGCAGCGCGAGGAACTCCGCCGGCACCGTGTCCCCGTATTCGAATCACCGATTAGGTTCATCGACTCCAACGACGGGATCGTGCGTCAAGTGGTTCTTGAAGACGGGAAGGCCATTCCATGTACGGGGATCTTTTTTAAGCCGGAGCTGGTGACGGGATCGGACTTGCCGCAAGCCATCGGATGCCATATCACCGAAGCGGGATCGGTCGTCGTCGACGAGTTCGGAAAAACGAACGTTCCGGGCGTCTATAGCGCCGGGGATGCGGCATCGCGACTGCATCAGGCTATTGCTGCCGCCGCTATGGGTGCATTATCCGCCGCGGCTATAAACAACGAACTGAATATGGAGGCTTGGGGGAGAACTAGCTATATATGTTGAACTAAAGAATAGCTCTCATTCCGTTCCGAAAGGAAAGTGCCTCCGAAGCTTCAAACATCATACTCCTTCCCCAAAAAGTGAAGTGATGCTTCGTAGTAAAGTCCTATTACTTTTCGGGGACCCCGAACCAACAGATTCCTTCTATATGGATGGGCCTTCGGATGGTAGGAATACAAAGCCAAAACTCGCCCTGGAAGCATCTTTCTTTCTCCCCTTTATGAGCTATTCAATCATTAGTTCATTTTATATAGTTATCCTCGTTTGCAGGCATATCGCTAAAATAACCGGAATACCTCCAATTTATCAACTCATCATTAGGTCAATCTGCGAAGATGAGCGCAACGGAGTGGAGGTTTTCCAGCTATTTTTTGCAACTGCTCTTTGCAGCGTCTGCTATTCCCCGGGATACCCTTCATCCAATACAACGATTCTGCCGGTAATCACACCGTTTTCGTCCCTGTGAAAGAGCATCGCCTGGTAGATACCGTCACCCCCGCTGATGGGGAGCCGTCTGTCCGAAAATCCAATTTGCCCTTCCTCGAACAAGTGCTCAGGGGACTCCGTTAAGCTCCGACCGTCGTCAAAAGTATAAATGATATTTCCTGAATCGTCATAGCTTACTTCCTTCACGGATTCGGGAATGGTCTCACCGATCGCCTCGCCATTACGTATTTGGGCCCGTAAACCTGCCATCCACTTGACCCATTCCGGTTCTTCTGCATCGGCGAAGCGTTCGTTACTTCCTTGCGAAGACGATGGATGTGCTTCTATATAAGCTTCCGCCTTGACAAGGTCCGCTTTTGCCGCATCGAGAGGAAGATCGAACAGCACCGCGGCGCCGGGATAGTCTTCTCTTACTTGGATTTCCCCCGTAATTTCGTCATATCTAAACGCCTCGATGCTATAAAACGTGGTGCTGCTGATCGCCAAATACACCCCTCTGTCTGCAAATATTTCCACCTGGTCGCATTCAAGGATTCTGTACATGACGCCATCTATAACGTCCTCACTGTATGCGCCGTGCATCGAAGCGATGTTAAACTGCCATGGCTTCAGGCCTTTGATCAACGGCGAAACGAAGAACGGCTCCTTGCCATATTCAGGATCACTGATATTCGGCATCGGCTTGCCATCCAGTCTAGCTATCGATACAACCGCATATGTCCTGTCAGGATATATGGCCTCCCTAGAATGGGGAAATTCACTAAGACCTGCTCCCGAAACGAGACCATGCAGCGTAAAACGATAGTCTCCGGAAGCTTTTGATTGATTGATCTGAATAGCATCTTTGCTATCAAACGCATCCGCCAACAGCTGATCTCCCAAATGCTCGACGACCTGTTTGGCGCTGAATAGCTGGACCGCCGCATAAGCGGATACGGACAGTACTAGCAACAATACAGCAGCTAATAGTCCTGCGGATAATCTCTTCCTATATTTATGCTTCATCTGACTGCGCTCCTTTAATTGATGGATTATGCTCTCATTCAGCTTTTCTTCAGGCTCTGCTGCGGAAACCAAAGATTGTTTGAGCAATCGCTCCCAATCCGCGTCCTTCATGGGGAATCCACCTCCAATACTTTTCTCATTGTCTTGCGAGCTTTATGTAACCTGCTTTTCACCGTTCCCGGAGGAATTCTCAGCGCCGAAGCGATCTCTTCAACGGTCATATCCGCTGTATAATACATGTAAAGGGGAAGTTTCATCTTGTCGTCCAGCCGGTGAGCAGCGTCCTGAATCATGGCGCGAAGCTCAAGCGACAGCACTGCATCTTCCGGCGTTGCTTCGCTGGCGAGCGAACCGGACTGGTTTGCCGCTTCGTCAAGTTCAGCAGTGGGGGCAATTCTTTGTCTCCAAGCAAGTTTGCGGCGATGATTTTTGTGCAGCAGAATTGCAATCGATATTACATAAGCTTTGGGATTGCGGGACGCGTCCATCTTGAGTCGCAGCTCCACGGCCTTAAGAAAAGTTTCTTGATACAAATCTTCTGTATCCTCTTTGTTTCCAGTCAGCTTGTAGCAAAAACCGTAGATCGACTTGCCATGCAGCTTCACGAGCTCGATCAACTCATCAATATCCAAATAACTTCTCCCTCCTGAATGGCCATTCATCTATATATTGTCATAACCAAGGAATTGGTTCATCGGTCTGGTCAACTCCTTGTCCATGCCCTGATTAAGAGTCCGGACTTAGCGATTGATTTCCGATTCCTGCTCCTTATAATGCCAACCGATGTAACTTCGCCGGAGGATATGCGGGAGCTGGCACAGTATGCTTTAAACAAGTACGGCCGACCTGTCGTCTCAGTCACACACTAAGTGTATCCTATGTGCATAAGATTCGGCGTAATTGGCAAGTAAACTGTCACTATTTGCTAGTTACAAATCGACATTGGGGAGGTACTATAATAACTGTTCTACCAAGAAGGCAGAACGTTAATCACATCCAAAGCTAGTGAAAGTGTAAGTAGCTAGAGGAGGCCCATACGTATGACGTCTCACACCTTTGAACGTATTAAAATCCCGGCAGGTTTTTGGGCAGGATTGCGTCAATTAGGGATTGCCCCCCACGACGTAGCTCGCAAAGCACGACTGCCGCTCACCGTTATTACTGAACCAGTAGTCACCACCGCCCAATATTTCGCGATCTGGCAGGCTTATTCCGATCTCATTGGTGACACTGCCAATGGAATCATCAAGCTTGCGACCGTCTTTGAGACAGCGCAGTACCCTCCGACCGTCTTAGCGACTTACCACGCTCGTGACTACCGCGACGCTCTAAACCGAATGGCTCGCTATAAACAACTGTGCCCTCCCGAAAGCTTACGTATCACTGAGCAGGACGAGCTCTGTAACATCGACCTGGAATGGCTGTATACCGAGCAACCGGGTCCGCCGATGCTGGTTGGGATTACGTTGGCCTTTCTTCTAGAGCTAGGGCGCAGGGGCACAGGTCAACCTTTGACGGCGCGGTTCGTCGAATTTTCGCACTCAATGGGCGATATTCAGGTCCTTGAAGCTTACTTCGGCTGCCGTATCCGGACTGGTGCAAAATGTAATCGGTTGACGCTGCATCGAAGAGATCTGGACCGCCCCTTTGTCTCGTACAACGAAGAGTTGCTGCAGATCCTGACTCCCGTTCTGGACCGATCGTTGGATGAACAGCAGCGCAGCCGCTCAATGACCGAGATGGTCAAATGGATCATGAAACGCGGCCTTTCAGGGGGGCGCCCCGACATTCAGGCTGTCGCGAGCGAGTTGGGGATGAGCAATCGTACCTTGCAGCGTCGGCTTACTGACGAAGGCACGAGCTTCATGCATCTGTTGACACAAGCTCGACATGAGCAGGCACGAGAGTACTTGTCAGACCCCTCGCTCGATATTAAAGAAGTGGCCTTCCTGCTTGGATATGAAGACCAGAACTCGTTCTACCGTGCCTTCCGCCTTTGGGAAGGGGATACTCCTTCAAATTGGCGTACTGAACATTCAAGGACATTATTAAAAGAAGGGTAACCTATATCATATCTGCAAAAGAATAGACTTTTTGAATGATAAGGAGAAATGAATGATGGATATGGGATTAAACAATAAAACCGCCTTAGTTACAGGATCAACGAAAGGTATAGGTAAAGCAATTGCCGTTGAACTTGCCAAAGAAGGTGTTAATGTACTAATTAATGGACGAAATCATGAAGAGGTAGAACGAACTGTAAATGAAATTAAGTCAGATTTCCCGGCTACCTCTCCTCAAAATGCTACAGCCGATATTGTGGATATCGGGCAAAGGGAAGCTTTATTCAAAAAATACCCCAATATTGATATTTTGGTTAACAATATGGGTATTTACGAAATTATGCAATATGAGGACGCCCACGATGAAGTATGGGAAAAATACTTCCGTACTAATGTTCTTGCTGCAAATGGATTATCTAAATTTTATTTACCTAAAATGTTGAAAAATGATTATGGCCGCATTATCTTTATTGCGAGTGAAGAAGCCATTATGCCTTCAGGACAAATGCCGCAGTATGCAGTGACCAAAACCATGCTGTTATCATTGTCAAAAAGCTTGTCAAAATTAACCAGAGGAACAGAAGTAACCGTGAACACGATCATGCCAGGACCGACACTTTCTGAAAATGTGCAGCAAATCATCGACGGCATTTACGCGGATGAAGATATGTCTTTCTCTGAAAAAGAGAAACAATTTATGGCTGCAAACCTGCCTCAATCTGAAATTCAGCGGTTTATCAGACCTTTTGAAATCGGCAGATTAGCCGCATTTGTATGCAGTCCGCACGCATCCGCATTTAAAGGTTCTCCCATCCGTATGGATGGGGGAATGGTACCGACTATTTTTTAACATTTTTCTATTTCAAATATTGTATTTAGGTTTAACAAATGTATAATATTAGAATGCCCCAATACTATAGTATTGGGGTATTTATCCATTATGGAGTTGTCCATGGCGGCCGGTACAGGAATTGAACGCATGGTGAGAAGTGAGGAAGCTGCGCAGGAATTGCATGAATGAAGGTCGATGACAGAAAATTCTGAAATTATAGTCGGCTTTGGTTACGCCACCGCTCTTCGATAAACATTCGTTGCCCAGCCAAGAGCAATCGCAAGCAGTGGGATCATAACGGCAAACGCTAGAAGTACTTTCATATCCCAAAGGGTACCGCCAGCCAATACGCGGGAGGCTTCCACTACATAATAGAACGGATTCAGATGCGCAAGGACTTGGAGCCATGTCGGACCAAAGGAAATGGGGAGCAGAACGCCCGCCAGCAACATGATCGGAAGCTGCAATCCGGTGACTACAGCAGCCAACGTACCAATATTTTTGAATAAGAGCCCTAAGCTGCTGCTTACGGCAGACACCACAGCGGTCAATAGGCAGAGCAGAACCAGCAAGAGTGCGAGCCCGCCTGCATGAATGCGAAATCCGGCAAAACTCGAAACGAAGATGACAATGAGTGCCGGCAGCAAGAACATGACAACATCTTTCACCACGTTACCCATCAACAGGGAGAAGCGACTGACCGGCGTAACTCTGAAGCGTTCAATGACGCCTGATTGTAACTCATTGATTATCGTCCAACCAATACCGGTGCCGCTGCTCAATGCAAATAAAGCCAGCAAGCCGGGGACGAAGACGTTGGCGATCCCTGCTTCCCCCACGCTGGGAATCCCGCCTAGAAGAGGCGCGAACAAAGCAAGATACAACAAAGGCGTTGTGAACCCCATAAATATCCATATAGGGGAGCGAATTTGTTCCAGCATTCTCCGTTTGAAAAGCAGCCTTGTTTCAGAGGCCATGTTCATGAGTTTCCCTCCTTGGCATCACGCAGCAATCTTCCCGTCTGTTTAAGAAATACATCGTCCAGGGACGGAGTGGACAGGGTGACCGATTGCGTTTGTATGCCTTCGGTCTCCAACATCTCGAATACGCGGGGCAGTGCCCTGGCACCGTCATTGGCATACAGATAGAGGTTATCGCCTTCGAGCCGGGTTTCATGAATAAAATTCAATGTGGCCAAACGTAATTTTGCGTCTTCTACTCTTTCGTTCGACAGTCGGATTTGAATGACGTCGCCGGAAATTTGATTTTTGAGCGCAAGCGGCGTCCCCTCGGCCACAATCCTCCCGTAATCCATAATGGCAAGCCGGTCGCTTAAAGCATCCGCTTCATCCAAGTAATGCGTAGTCAGGAAAATGGTTGTGCCGCCTTCTCGCAGTTTTCTGATTTGCTCCCAAAGATTGGCGCGGTTTTGCGGATCAAGCCCGGTTGTCGGTTCATCCAGGAACAGGACTTCCGGACGGTGGATCATGCCCAGTGCGATTTCAAGCCGGCGCTTCTGTCCTCCGGAATACGTCCTCACGATCCGATCGGCCAGTTCGGTTAATTCAAAAACATTAAGCAACTCGTTGGTGCGTATTTGTGCATCGTGGCGGTTCATCCCGTAAAGCCTTCCGGCAAGGATCAGGTTTTCGCGCCCGGATGCTTCCAGATCCGCCCCGCCAAGCTGACCGACATAGCCGATATGGCGCCGCACATCTTTCGGCTGGCGTACAAGGTCGTATCCGCAAATGGCCGCTTTCCCCTCATCAACCGGCAAAAGTGTCGTAAGCATGCGAAGAGTCGTCGTTTTCCCGGCCCCGTTAGGACCGAGAAAACCGAAAATCTCGCCGTTCTTTATCGAAAGCGTGACTCCGCGTACTGCTTCAACCGTGGATGTCCGGCCTTTTAGTTTGACCGCAAAGCTCTTTCTTAACTCGGTGATTTCAATGGCATTTGGCATACAATCACCTCTCGATTTATTTTTTCTTCTTCAATGTAATTATGGCGTTGCTTATAAGCCCCATTCCTATTCCGATGGTTGCGCCGACGATAACGCCGGTTAGCGTATCGATCCAACCGCCGGTAAGAAATTTCTCACGCCCGCCGCTGCCGAGAAATCCGACAAGCGCACCGATAGAAGAGCCAAGGAACATAAAGCCTGCATAGAACAGGCCGATCGCTTCGTAATCGGCAGGATCGCGGTTTTCAAAGTACTTGGCAAACTGCTCCTGCAAATCGGAAGACTTTGCGGTTTCACTGCGAAACGTAAGATCCTCCTTCGCGCGTTCAAACGCCTCCCGCTCGGAAAGTCCTTCTGCGATCAAATCGTTCATGTAATCGCTCATGTAGATGATCATATCGTTTTGCGCTTCAAGCGATGTCTCCGAGCGGCTCTTGAACTTTTCTAGTTTCGCCATGATCTTGCTCTTGGCCTGACCGGTTTTCCGTCGTAGCTTTTCCATATACGTCATCTCAGCTTCTTCCAAATAGTGCTGGGATTGTTCCTTCGCGAATTGGTTCATTTTTTCCTTTAACTCACGACTAAAGCTCATGATCTTCACCTCCATGGTTTCTTAACATTTGAATACGCCCACTAAGAAAATCCCATCTTGCCCAAAAGGATGCCAGTTCTTCGAACCCGCGCTCATTGAGCGTGTAAAACTTCCTGGGGGGGCCCATCTCCGAAGGTTTTTTAGTGATGTGGACCAGCTTGTTTTTTTCCAGCCGCAACAGTAACGCATACACCGTCGCTTCCGCAAGCCCTTCAAAACCCATTGAGTGTAACTTTTTGGCAATCTCATATCCGTATATTTCGCCCCGGCTGATGATCTCAAGGACGATGCCGTCCAAAACGCCTTTGAGCATTTCGCTTAAATTTTCCAAAATACCACCCCCATGGTACTCAACGTCGTTGGTAATCAATTATATTGAGTACCGCTACACAATAACATAGAGTAGCGAATTTTGTCAATGGGCTCTTCAAAAAGTCATAGGTTCAATAACGCCTCCGTAACGAGGTTGCTGCTCTTTGTGTATGGCAAGACAGAAACATCAGAACATCGCACTATTTATACTTTTTCGTATTAATTCCGCGGCCGATTGGGGTCCGTCCAACCCGCTTAGTATCGTGAAGACAGCCCTTGAAATGAGAAAGAAAGAGTATGGGGAAGATGTGATCCAACAATTGGTATGGGATAATCCGATCCGCTTTTACAGCCAGTCGGGCAAGCTGCGATTGGGAGAATGGATGAATAACGCCCGCCGGTGGTACGGGGAAGCGCAGAGGAAGGTATTATTTATCACCCGTTCAAAAAGAGGAATTTGCTCTCGCTTTCTTCGCCGCCCATGATACGCCAGGAATGAAGTTGATTTGCCGTCCATCATATGAGCTCCATTCCGCCGTATTAGGCAGCCCGTTCGATAACCCGCTTTCAAGCCGTCTGGATGAGAATGATGCAGTTCTTATTTTTGATAAAGCCTTGATTCCGTGGGAAAACATCCTGGTTTATCGAGATATTGAAAAAGCTAATGCTTTCTTCCCGCGTTCCGGGTTCGTCAATTTGTTTATTTTTCACGGATGTACCCGTCTGGCAGTCAAGCTTGACTTTACCGGCCTGCTGTTAAAATCCGTCGAATCTTCGGGAACCGGCGATTTCCGCGGGGTCAAAGCAAAAGTCGGAGAAATGATTGCCTGGCGAAATATGTTCTGGGCAATAAGTACCGCAATGGCTAAAGATCCGAATCCGGGTCCTAATGGAACGGTTTTGCCGAATGTCGAACACGGAACGGCTTACAGAGTGTTTTCTCCCATGGCTTGGACACGTATAAAAGAAATTATTGAAGACGTGGTGGGAGGAGGGCTCATCGTACAGCCTTCCAGTTCGGCGGATTTTAAAAATCCGGAGCTTCGCCCTTATTTAGAGAGATTTTACCGTGGCTCGGGCGGGTATGACAGTATGGAGAAAATTAAGCTGAATAAACTGCTCTGGGACGCCATCGGGAGCGAATTTGGCGGCCGGCATGGGCTATACGAACGAAATTATACCGGCAATTTTGAAGATATCCGCATCCACGCACTGATAGAAGCTCTAAACAGCGGATCTGCCGAGGCGTTCAAGAGCATGGTGGAGCAGTGCATGAGCGAATATGACCTCGATGGTTGGACGGACTCGACCTGGATCGATCCGCACGATGTCAATCTGGTGCAAAGATAAGACCTGAGAACGAACAAGGAGTAGACCGAAAAATAAACTTTCGGCCTACTCCGTTTTATTTTGGTATCGTGTTGGAACCAAAGTTGATTTTATCCGGAGACTTGAGCTTTCCTGTGCGCCGGATTGAGCGGATTCGCGGAATCACTGGAGGTTTGACTAGCGTTCTAATGTTCCTCGGATTCGCATATAGAATTACGGTTTATCGTATAAAAGACGGTGGGAAAGGAAGAGCATCTGGACCTTGAGTTCCAGCTACGGAATAATGAAGATAAAACAGACGACTATAATAAAATTCGGGATGAAATGCTAGCCCCAGCAATCCCCGTTCATCATATCCGCCACTAGAAACACCTAGTTTTATGATTCGTGGGCGAATATCTAAAAAAGTCCCTATAACTCCGTTTCCTATGTATAAGATCTCTCCTACCCGAGTTACAGGAAAATGATAACATTTGACGAAATAAATTGAACACGAAATAACACTATGATATAATCGATAGCGTCATTGACAAATTTAAAATAAGAATCACATTAAATTTTATACCTACTCTAATTGTACATCTGAAACTTTGATTTGTCAATGCTCTTTTTTTATCTCCAAAAAACGGAAAAAGGAGTGTGTTCAGGGGAGATGGGAGCGAAGGATTGGCGGGAAGAACAGGAGCGGCTGGAACAGGTCCGGAACAAGCTGCAGGCGAGAATCGCCGAACTGGAGCCGGAGGTTGCGGGGCTGCGCGATCAGGCTTCAGACATTCGCAAGCGGTTTTGGGAAGAAGTTTCGATCAACACAAGCACGGGCGGAGGATCCCTTTGACCAGATACGAAATCGATGCTTCCAGGCGGGGAAAATATTGCACCGTTGAAAGGGGCGGCCCAAAGCCCCTTCTGACGAGACTGGACGGCCGGGAGAAGCGTGATGCGCAAATTCTGGCAGACATCGCGGCGCTTATGGCCGATGGCTTCGATTCCATCGCCGTCATTACGAAGACCGCAGCCGAAAGCCGGGAGGCCCATGAATCGTTACGGATTCATGGAGGCGAAGCTCTGCAGCTCATTACGAAGGAGACGCCGGGCTTTGAAAAAGGAGTGATGGTCATTCCCGTGTATCTCGCCAAGGGTGTCGAATTCGATGCAGTCTTGGTCCATGATGCTTCGCCCGAAGCTTACGGCCGGAACAACGAACGCAAGCTTATTTATACGGCGTGTACGCGGGCCATGCACCGGCTTCATCTTTACACGACGGGCGATTGGTCGCCGTTCGTGCAGGCATTGCCTGCGAATTTGTACGAGAAAGCACCATATTGACGGATCGGGGATGACGTCGGCCGCGATAAGCTGCTCTCATGATTCTGCAAATCTTCGGCGCCATCCTGCAGCCCGTCATCAAGGCCGCTTGTAAGCAAGAATCCCACGACGACTCCTATTTCCGCGTGTCAGCGTCCATCGAAGAACAGATCGATTTGTTCCTCGACCATTATTTTTCATCCGTTCACAGCTCTTATGAATAGAAAGCAGGGACCTATGTCAGCTCCTACGCAAACAAAACCGATGGCAGCCAGCGGGGACGACTTCTCGGTGAAAGCCATTCTGCCGCCGCTCATGGCGATTATTGTCGCCATGAGCATGGTTATTCTGGACCGTCACCGGCTATACGCTGGCCTTATCCGCTGTTCCCAGTTGATCTAAAAAACCATCGCTCATAACAACACTTTCAACTGCTGCATCATCCCATACAATCGTCGCGATAATCCTCCCAGCGCTATAGCATCAACTGCCGGTTTCCATACCGGTAAACTCTTGTCAAATGTTTTTTCTCAATTTAATGGTTAGGAGAGATGTTGAATGAGTTCTTTGGTTCTCGGTTTTCAGGAAATGGAAAAAGCGCAGCTTTTACTCGTTGGCGGAAAAGGGTTAAATTTAGGGCAATTATCAAGAATAGAAGGAATACAAGTACCGGAGGGATTTTGCGTTACAACAGCGGGATATCAAAAAGCCATCGAACAAAACGAAATGGTTCATGCTTTGCTGGATCGACTAACCATGCTAAAAGTAGAAGATCGGGATCAAATTGGTGAAATCAGCAGGGAAATTCGACAAATCATTATGGAAGTAGAAATCCCTACCGATGTTGTGAAAGCAGTTACCCACTATCTTTCCCAGTTTGGCGATGAACATGCATATGCAGTGCGTTCTAGTGCGACTGCTGAAGATATGCCGCATGCCTCATTTGCCGGTCAACAAGACACCTATTTAAATATCATCGGCGTCGATGCCATCTTGCAGCATATTAGCAAATGTTGGGCTTCCCTGTTTACGGATCGCGCGGTCATCTACCGTATGCAAAACGGATTCGACCACCGTCAAGTTTATTTATCCGTTATCGTGCAGAGGATGGTTTTCCCGCAGGCTTCAGGGATTTTATTTACCGCCGATCCGATGACTTCCAACCGCAAGTTGCTGTCAATCGATGCCGGTTTTGGACTTGGAGAAGCGCTGGTCTCCGGCTTGGTTTCTGCCGATTGTTATAAAGTACAGGGAGTTCAAATCGTCGACAAGAGGGTAGCAGCCAAGAAAATAGCGATCTATGGACGGCAAGAAGGCGGAACAGAAACCCAGCAGATCGATCCCGATCAGCAGAAGTCGCAAGCCCTTACCGACCAACAAATTTTACAGCTGGCACGCATCGGAAGACAGATCGAAGCTTATTTCGGCCAGCCGCAAGATATCGAATGGTGTTTGGCCGACGATGCATTTTATATTGTCCAGAGCCGGCCGATCACGACGTTATTCCCAATTCCTGAAGCGGATGATCAGGATAACCACGTTTATATCTCTGTCGGGCACCAACAAATGATGACCGATCCCATCAAGCCGCTCGGATTGTCTTTTTACCTATTAATGACTCCAGCGCCGATGCGTAAAGCTGGCGGAAGGTTGTTTGTTGATGTTGCACAAATGCTGGCTTCACCAATCAGCAGAGAATCATTATTAACTACCATGGGACAACATGACCCGCTCATGAAAGACGCACTTATGACCATAATTGAACGAGGAGATTTTATAAAATCGTTGCCTGATGATGAAAATGCGCCGAATCCCAGAAGAAGCAATCCAGATCCGCTGGCACAATTCGATAACGATCCGACAATCGTCTCGGATTTGATCAAGCGCAGTCAAGCGTTGATCGAACAGTTGAAACAAAACATTCAAACGAAGTCGGGATCGGCGTTATTCGATTTTATTCGGGAAGATATCCAGCAATTAATGAAATTCTTGACTGACCCGCAAAGTTTGAGTGTCATTATGGCCGTTATAAATGCTTCAAGATGGATTAATGAAAACATGAACGAGTGGTTAGGCGAAAAGAATGCGGCGGATACGCTTACTCAATCTGTGCCGAACAACGTTACGTCGGAAATGGGTCTGGAGCTAATGGATGTCGCAGATGTGATTCGTCCCTATCCGGAGGTCATTGATTATTTGCAATATGTAAAATCGGATAACTTTTTGGATGAACTCCATAAGTTTGACGGCGGACAGGAAACCCGAGACGCGATCTATGCTTTTCTCCAAAAATACGGAATGCGGTGCACCGGAGAAATCGATATAACAAGAACGCGATGGAGCGAAAAACCGAGTACTCTTGTCCCCATGATCCTGGGCAACATTAGAAACTTTGAGCCTCATGCCGGCAGCTTGAAATTCGAACATGGGCGACAGGAAGCAATGGACAAAGAACAAGAGCTTTTGGAACGATTGAAGCGTCTTCCGGACGGTGAGACAAAAGCCAAAGAAACCAAACGAATGATCGACATCGTTCGGAATTTCAGCGGTTACCGGGAATATCCCAAATACGCTTGGATGAATCACTACTTCGTTTATAAGCAGGCTTTGCTGAAAGAAGCCGAACGACTTGTACAAGCGGGCGTGATCCATGAAAAAGAAGATATATACAATCTTACTTTTGAAGAACTTCACGAAGCCGTACGCACCCATAAACTGGATGACCCGGGTTGCATGGTCGAGCAACAAGCGGAGCTTGCGACCAGACAGATCATCAGCAAACGAAGAGACGAGTACAAATTATTCGAAAAACTAACTCCGCCGCGTGTGATCACGTCTGATGGCGAAATTATTGCAGGCGAGTACAAACGAGAAAATCTCCCGGTGGGAGCTATTGTGGGTCTGGCTGTTTCTTCCGGAGTGATCGAGGGGCGAGCGCGCGTCATTGTAAATATGGAAGCTGCTGATCTTGAAGAGGGAGATATATTAGTCACGACGTTTACTGACCCTAGCTGGACACCATTGTTCGTCTCCATAAAAGGCCTGGTCACCGAAGTTGGCGGACTGATGACCCATGGCGCAGTGATCGCACGTGAATATGGCTTGCCGGCAGTCGTCGGAGTGGAGAACGCGACCAAATTGATAAAAGATGGGCAACGAATTCGCGTGCATGGAACAGAGGGGTATATCGAACTGTTGTAATGGCTGGATACGTCAAGTAAGAGCCTTTGTCATAATGGACGGCATTAAATGCAACCTGTCATGGATAAAAGGGCGGTTCCCCTGTTCGTCCTTTTATCAACCCATCTTAGTTAGGTAATTGGCAGTAAATCTATTAAGCGAAGGAGTGGTAAATTTGAGAACGGACATATATAATTGGATGTCTCTAACCATACCGGAAATAAATGATATCTTCTCTAAAATACCGATTCAATGGTGCATTGCCGGCGGTTGGGCACTGGATTTGCATCTGGGTAAACAAACAAGGGAGCATAGCGATGTAGACATTGCGATCACAAGGGAGCAGCAACTTCTTGCATATCGATATTTAAGTCAAGATTGGGTATTATATAAGGCAGAAAAAGGAAAACTTACTCTTTGGCAAGACCAGGAATATTTGCATACAACAAATGATATATGGGTTAGCAGAAGTAAAGATACCCCTTTTGTTTTTCAAATGATGTTATTAAATACAGAGGGGACCTCGTGGATATACAATCGAAATCACTTGATAACAAGACCGGTCGATGAGTTATTTCTGAAAACAAAGGAAGAAATACCCTACATGAGACCCGAGATCCAACTTCTTTATAAAGGAGGGGCTTCGCAAGTAAGGGAAAAAGATTATCTGGATTTTCAAACCGTACTGCCATTTCTTTCACCGAAAGAAATGGCATGGCTGAAATCCTCACTAAACCTTCAATTTCCGGAAGGACACGATTGGATTACTTGTTTATAACAGTTTCTTAAGACGAAGGCAGCTGAACCCCGGCGGGAAGTTGCTTTTACTCCATGCATCAAGACACCACTCCCGTAGCCGCTACGGAGAGCTTCAAGTGAAGCTTGCATACTTTTACTCAGGGCGAAGGCTCCATGCTCGTTGAACCGGACGGATTCGTCAGAAGGTATGGCGAAGTGCCGACCGGAGCGCGGTTCTATATATTTTTTGCTTGTTAAAAAAATTCTGGAAGTTTACCCAAACCTATGAATCCATTCGGTCATCCTCAATGAGAACGGTCAAAACAACACGGTCATTGAGGTCAATCATGAACTCATATTCCGTTTCCCCAAATATCAACAAGGCATTAAAGAGTTACATGAGGAAACGCGGTTATTAAAGTTCATATACAAGTATATTACTCTTGATATACCAAACCCTATTTACCAGAACCTCGAATCGCAGTTCGTGGAAGAGGTATTTGTAGGCTATCGTAAGATACCGGGAAAAACTTTCGACATGCATTTAGCAAAAGCTCAGGGATATCGCATTCTACAAACAGCTACCTAAACCATAAGAATAACCTATATTTACCAAATGGTCGTCTTTACGATGGCTTGTTTGCTATGTCATTCTACGTGAGTGCGGTTAGTTACTATTGATTTCAGACTTTACTTCAGAACGCAAAATGGCGTATAGAAATGAATCGTGCCACTTTCCTTTGAAGAATCGATCTTCTCGTAAGTGACCTTCTCTACGCATGCCGATTTTCTCCAAAACCCGAAAAGAGCCTACATTGTTTGGTCTACAAGTTGCATAGATACGATGAAGTTTCAGTTCCTTAAATCCTAAGTTGAGCATTGCTTTAGCAGACTCCGTAGCAAAACCAAAACCCCAATAGTCACGATTTATGCTATAACCAATTTCCGCTTGAGATCCGTTCCTAATTAAATTACAGGCTCCGATTAATACATTAGTTTCTTTAACAACAATCGCAAGAGTAAATTGATTTCTTGGAATATTGCCTTGCACTTTAACAACTTCTTCGATGAACGCTTTTGTGTCTTCGAGTTTGTTTGGTCCCCAGTCGGAGTATCTACAAACCTCAACATCGGAAGCATATTTGTGAACCTCTTGAAAATCTCCAGGATTAAATTCACGTAAAATTAAGCGATCCGTTTGTATAATCAAGCCTTACACCTACCTTACGATTTTATTAACAGTATACATAATGAGAAGTTTTTATTAAACTCTAACGGAGAACGATAGTTAATAAAGCGAGATCAAAAGCAGGGCCTTCTGGCGAAGGGTGGCCTTGAAATACGGTGATACAAGATGTCAAGACAGTTTTTTTAGATTTTCAAGGTGTGAAGTCATTCACACTTTTTGGTTCCTTTGCCCCGTAGGGGCAGGCAGTTTATCTTCAGAATTGGGAATCTGATCGATGGCTGCCGTGAGGTAGATTGTCCACAGGTGGAGGACGTAGGCCAAGCGAAGGCGTGGGAGCTAGGTTTCGTTCTACGAGTGCGGCGCCAGCGCCGTCGCCAAATAATATACAGGTAGTCCGGTCCGTATAATCGGTAATCTTGGTCATAGTATCTCCGCTGACAACGAGAATTTTACGGTGCATTCCGGATCGGATCAAAGCATCGGCCAAGTGCAGCCCGTAAACAAAACCTGCGCAAGTTGCATTCAAATCGACAGCCCCGGCTTGTTGAATCGAGAAACGTTGTTGCAGCATGGAAGAAACCGAAGGAAAGGGCAGATCGGGTGTGTGGCTACAGGCGATGATGAAATCACAATCATGCACTTCCTTGTTATAGGACTCCATCATATCGATGACGGCTTCGGTGCATAGATGGCTGGTAAATTGATCCTCCGAGGCCATTCTCCGCTCCTTGATTCCCGTTCGTTGCACAATCCATTCGTCGCTTGTGTCGACGATTTGTTCCATCGCAGCATTATCGATAATTTTATCAGGGACATAGGTGCCGAGAGCTGTTAAAGCCGCATGATTCATTTGGAGCATGCTTTTTCCTCTCCTTTTAAATTATTTATTATTAGATACTATTACCTGGTGCTAAATTTAACATACAACAAAAAGGAAATCCCGGTCAATCTTTTTAAGCGATTGAGAGCTCCAATGTATTACTAAGAATAGTTTTTTTATGCGCAAACTACCACTGTAGTTCTTGTCTCGGTTGCAGCTGTTCTCAGCTTAACCGGTTGCGGAGCGGAAACTAGACAGGGAGTCACTCCTATTAATCAGCGGGGGCTCGATCAGGCCAACCCCTATGGGATGAACCGGACGGGAGACGGCACTGTTCCCCATGCGACAGGGACTCCATATAATACGCATGATCGTGTTATGGAAAGAAGCCGGATTAACGCTTCCTCCAAAATGGAGATGAGCCAGCACGTAGCTGACGCGGTAGCGGCCTTGGATGAAGTGGAGAGTGCCAACGTTCTGGTTACCGATAATAACGCTTATGTAGCTGTGAATTTGCATTCTGGTTCCGCCGTTCAGAACACTAACCCGGCCAACCCATCGGTCATTGGAGATGTCACTCTATTTCATAATAAATTAAAAGCTTGACACGAAACCATATGGTTTCGTAATATAAATAAAGAAACCAAATGGTTTCGCAAATTACATGTGGAGGTAATGAATATGCAAAGTAACACTTCAGATCTTTTGCCGGACATCCGGCACACATTCGAGTTAGACGCTTCCATTCTAACGGTATGGCAGGCTGTCACTACATCGGAAATGTTGGCCCAATGGCTTATGCCCAACGACCTTCAACTTACACTGGGACATACGTTCAATTTCCGCTCCCAACCTATGGGGGATTGGGATGGCGTCATTCAATGCAAACTGACCGAACTCGATCCTCCAAACCGCATCTCGTTTAGTTGGTCCGCCATGAATATGAATCACCATGTATCTTTTGTATTAAACGAAAAGGACGGAAAAACGCAGTTCACCCTCGTGCATTCCGGTTGGTCTCAACCGAGTGCCATGTTCCGTGGAATTATGGATGAGGGCTGGGTCAAAAACGTTGAGCAACTGAAGACGTTAATTAAGGCATAAACGGCTGATAATTCTCAAGGCATTCTGATGAAGGAGAGTAAAATGGATAACGCAGTACTTAAGAAACTTCGTTATAAACAAGGTAGAGCGATAGTAATCAACGCTCCGGGTGGATATGCACTCGGCATTGAAACCGAGCAGGAGCTGCAGGGAAAATTCGATTTTGTTCAACTGTTTGCTTTGAATGCACAAGAAGTAAATGAATGGGTGCCGAAAATCATTCCAACACTAAACGAAGAAGCCCTATTTTGGATCAGCTATCCCAAACAGACTTCAAAAATGAAGACGGATATCAACCGGGATATTGTATGGAAAATGATCGAAAGCACAACCGAGTATCGTCTGGT
Source organism: Paenibacillus sp. J2TS4 (assembly GCF_018403245.1). Lineage (GTDB taxonomy): Bacteria > Bacillota > Bacilli > Paenibacillales > NBRC-103111 > Paenibacillus_L. The sequence continues at coordinate 3,634 of NZ_BOSH01000026.1, read as the reverse complement.
AAGTAATATTGCGATTGACGAAACTTGGTCCGCATTACGTTTTCGCCATCAGGACAAATTTAAGAAATAGCTTTCTGTCTAAGTTATTGCAGCTTCTTACACCCAAAAGCGAAACCGAATGGTTTCTCTTTTGGGTGAATGGGGGAATTCAAATGCTATTTTGGGTCATTGGCTTTTGCCTGACGATGCCTAATGACTAGTTCGCCAAAGCAGGATGTATTTCAAGCCATCTCCGATCCTACCCGTCGCAAGATATTGGAACTGCTATTCGATACGGAGAAAGCTGTAAATGAAATATGCGGTCACTTTCCGATAAGTCGCACGGCCGTCACTAAGCATCTTCATATTTTATTGGATGCAGGTCTTGTCAGAGCGCAGAAAAAGGGACGTCATACCTTTTACAATCTACAGCCGGAGCCACTCCTCGAACTGAGACGGTGGCTCTCCTTTTACGAGCAATTTTGGAATCGCAATATGGCGAACCTGGTGCGTTGTATTGATACATTAAAACAAGATTCACAAAACGAAAAGTAAGGAAGTGATGAGTTCAGGTATGTCGAATAACGGAACGAAACTAGTACCTGTTATGATCGCATTACTCCTCGGCGTATTTATCGCATCGTTGGATAATACGATTGTAGCTACTGCAATGGGGACAATCGTGGCTGAATTGGGGGGATTCGATAAATTTGTTTGGGTCACCTCCGCTTATTTGGCTATGGAGATGGCCGGTATGCCTGTTTTCGGAAAATTATCCGATATGTATGGCCGAAAACGCTTTTTCATACTTGGAATTGCCTTGTTCATCGTCGGCTCCATTTTATGCGGAACTGCGCAGAGTATTGTTCAATTAAGCTTGTACCGGGCTATTCAGGGAGTTGGGGCCAGCGCCATCATGCCGATTGCCTTCACGATCGTCTGGGATGTGTTTCCGACCCATCAGCGCGGGAAAGTGAGCGGAGTGTTCGGGATCGTTTTTGGCCTCTCCAGTATTCTCGGGCCGCTTCTTGGAGCCTATATAACAGAGAATTTCGGTTGGCGCTGGGCATTCTATATCAATATACCGCTGGGAATTGCCGTTTTACTTTTGATTGTTCTATTTTATCGGGAATCGTCCCAACATAAGAAGCAGAACATCGATTGGCGTGGAGCCATCACATTAGTAGGTGCCATTGTTTGTCTCATGTTCGCGCTGGAGCTTGGAGGTCAACAATACGACTGGAACTCCGGTGTCATCATCGCTTTAATTGCTTCATTCGCTGTATTACTATTCGTTTTCATTATAGCAGAAACAAAGGCTGTCGACCCGATCATTTCTTTCGAAATGTTTAAAAGGCGGCTGTTTACTGCAAGCAACCTCGCAGGAATGTTCTATGGTGCCACTTTTATGGTAGCAACGTTGTATATTCCAATCTTTATTCAAGGCGTAACGGGAGGTTCCGCTATCAACTCAGGCCTGCTGCTATTGCCAATGATGCTCGGGACTTCCGTGACAGCAGCGCTTGGCGGTCAACTTTCAACCAAGTTCAGTTATCGCACTGTCATGATCATTTCAGCTGTTATCTTTATTGCAGGGATGCTCATGCTTAGTACGTTGTCGCAAGATACATCCCGGTGGCAAATCTTTTTGTACATGACGATTGTCGGTCTTGGAACGGGAGCTTCGTTTTCCGTGCTCGGTATGGCTGCTATCCATCATTTCGAAAGTCATCAACGCGGCTCTGCAACTTCGACCAACTCTTTTCTTCGTTCGCTCGGAATGACCGTCGGCATTACCGTGTTTGGGGTCATTCAAAGAAACGTGTTTTCTCACAAACTTGCAGAGGATTTTTCCGGGCAAGGCCAAATCTCGACTGATCTAAGCTTTAAAGATCCGCACGCCATACTATCACCGGTCACCCGTGCTGCCATACCGGAGCCTGCGTTGGAAAAAATAACGATCGCTCTGTCAAGTTCCATTTCTCAAACGTTTCTATGGGCGTTGATTCCTGCGGCATTGACCTTTGTGTTCATCTTGATGATGGACAAAGAGAAGTTGGATGTCGCAAAGGAAGAGAATCATACCCCTTCCTACAATTAAAGGTGTTGTTCCGTCATCCTTGACATAAACCGACAGGAGTTTTACAATCCATTGTGAAACCAATTGGATTCATGATGCATTGCTATTCTTAAGGAGGATGCTGCAAGGATGGAAACCAAAACCCAAAGTTCACTGCCGGATATCCGGCGTACATTTATTTTCAATGCCGCGATCCAGAAAGTATGGGAGGCTGTTGCTACATCGGAAGGCATATCCGCATGGTTCATGCCTAATGATTTTCAGCCTGTGGTAGGACATGAGTTTCACATCAATGCGGGTCAGTTCGGTATGTCCCCCTGCAAAGTAACGGAAGTCGACCCGCCTAACCGTGTTTCATTCAAATGGGGGAAAGATTGGACCATTACTTTCGAATTAAAAGATTTGGATAGCAAAACGGAGTTTACACTTATTCATGCCGGCTGGGATGTAAACAAAGTTACGGAATTTGGGGCGCCTCATACTCCGGTACGCGACAATATGGATCAAGGCTGGGCTCGACTCGGGCAGTCACTCGGCAAATATGTTGAGGGTTAATATGGCGGCTGCGTCTCCGAAACATGACGTTTTTCAGGCCATCGCTGATCCGACCCGCCGCAGTTTGTTGCAATTGCTGATCGATCAGGAGATGCCGGTCACGGTCATCAGCAGACACTATCCAATGAGCCGAACGGCCGTCTCCAAACATTTGCGCATATTGGCGGAAGCAGGTCTCGTCAAAGAGAGAAAAGTCGGTCGGGAAACCCGATACAAATTGCAACTGGAGCCTCTTCAAGAGTTGAAACAATGGCTTTCTTATTATGAACGTTTCTGGGATAACAAGATGACTGCCCTTGCAAACTTCGTGGAGAACGACGACGAATCAGATCAGTAGTGTTGCATAAACGGTGACACGAAAAGTTGTTGCACTTGGCTGAATCGTCTTAAGCATGGCTCAGGCACTCCTTCGGGCTGTGGCTATGGTTTGTCGAACGGTTACGTTCGAGTGTACGTCGGCCCTCTTTTCGGAATCTTGCTTTCTCATTGCGGAAGCCCGAGACATGAACGTCCCGGGCTTCATTTATTCTCGATCTCGACTCCTGAACATTGAATAGCATATTAGTCGGAAAAAGGCAGTACAGAACTCGCACATCGAGTTTTATACTGTCTTTCTTTTTGTAGCTCGCAAAAATAGATGCTGGAATGTCGAGGACAAGTCGAAGCGATTCGTTTGGGCAGTGGCTTACCCTGAATATGAACAAAGGTACCGCTGTGCTTGGTATATGTGATCAGAGCCAGCAAAAACATGCCGAGCATAATTACTTCCATCAACGAAGATTGCATAAGCATCACCTCCGAACGGGGAAGTCAGAGGATGCGAAGCAACCGAATTGCCAAAGCTGATGGTAGAATCGATAGACTTATACCTTATAAAAAATAGTGGAATTAAATGTCAAACGTCTGTGAAAATGTCACCTTATCTGTGCTATGAAAATGTCACTTTTTTTGAAGGAGGCCACTCTTACCAGTAGGCCTCTGAATAACTGTTATGCTGTGAATACATAGCGTCTTGGAATG
>NZ_BOSH01000025.1 GCF_018403245.1 Paenibacillus sp. J2TS4 | reverse complement strand
CATTCCAAGACGCTATGTATTCACAGCATAACAGTTATTCAGAGGCCTACTGGTAAGAGTGGCCTCCTTCAAAAAAAGTGACATTTTCATAGCACAGATAAGGTGACATTTTCACAGACGTTTGACACTCTCGGTTTTTGGAGTGTTTTGGGAGTGGTTCCATGGAGACAGCATAGTAAGTTATAGCTCGCGCACGGAATGCCTCTTACCAACGGCTTCACAGCCAGTTCACCGTTAACTATGGATCCGGCTACTGCCGTTTAACTACTACCTTGACATCGTATCTTGGCATCATATTGCTGACCGCTTCCAAAGCTTGCGCCTCAATTCGCTGCTGTTCCTCCGGACTTGTATTCCGGGGAACGGATACGGTAATATTCAAGCGCCGGCCATTAAACACGACTCGCGAATTCTGGATGCCGGCTACATTTTTTAGGGCCGATTCGACCATTCCCCGGTCAGATGAATAATTATGATAGGTGGGGCTTGTTGGATAGTTTGGATTGGCGTTAGTCGTTCCCAGGAAGCCATCATTAGGATAGCTTTTGGTCGTCACTCCGTTGGTATTCGCGCATCCCGATAGGATTAAACATAGACCCAGACTAAGTCCAATTGATACTTTCATTGCTTTCAGCATAAAACAAAACACCTCCCTTTGGTCTTAGAATGACCTGGAGAGGTGTATTTATTCCAATTTTTAAAAAGGAAAGTGTCGGAAAATTACATTCCGTATTTTTTCTTAAATCTATCTACACGTCCGCCAGCATCGACAAACTTCTGTTTGCCGGTAAAGAACGGATGGCAGTTGGAGCAAATCTCCACACGAAGATCTTGTTTAACGGAACCCGATTCAAAGGTGTTGCCGCAAGCACAAGTAACCGTCGTTACATGGTAATTAGGATGAATTGCTTCTTTCACAATCTTTCACCTCTTTCCGCCCTGGATCAAGCTCGGAGATCCAGAGTAAATGGACACATAAACGGATTATATCAGAACCGTTTTTAATCCGCAAGAGTTTAATTATAACAACCTTTTCAACGTCAATAAAAGAGCGGGGATAGCCTGAAAAGACTTTTCCGTGCCTGTCATTCACATGCTAATCGCGCACCCTATCCTACATTTCAAGAGCTGCACTCTCTCAAAAGCGTCCTGAAGATCCCGCGGTGGATTAGCTTTTTTCCATAGCCATTTTGGATTGTAATCCTCCAGGTGTATGGGAGTAAGATCCAATAGCGACATCAGGCAATTCTTGCCTGAAGATTTCTATCATCTGCTTCATTCCCAGAACGTCTCCCTGCGGAGCGGGAATAAGCTTTAGATAGGCTTCGGGATCGATATTCAGATTTCGCAGCTGAATTAGCTTCAGTCCGGTTCTCCGAGCAAAGCCGAGCATCGCCTCTATTTCCTCTTCCCGGTCGGTCACTCCTGGAAAGACCAGATAGTTAATGGACGTCAATACTCCTTGATCCGATGCATACTTCAATGATTTCTCCACATTCTGAAGCTTATAGCCGCGCGGTTTATAGTATGCGTTGTAGTGTTCCTCCAATGCGCTAATCGTGCTTACACGCATCATATCCAATCCGGCATCCACAATACCTCGAATAAAATCGGTTAATCCCGCATTGGTGTTAATGTTGATGTAACCTTGGTCCGTAATCCGCCGAACCTCGCGAATCGCCGGTATAATCAATGCAGCCTGCGTCGACGGCTCTCCCTCACAGCCTTGTCCGAAGCTGATAATGCTGTCGGGTGAAGTGAGCTGCTCCAGCATCACTTGAACAATCTCCTCCAGAGCCGGCTTAAAATTCATTCGCGTCTGGGGGGCTACGAAGCCGCTATCCTCCGGCTGTTCCGATATGCACCCGAAGCAGCCCGCATTGCAGGAATAAGAAACCGGAACTGCTCCCTCCCAACGATTCAAGAACGTATTGGAAGCTGTTAGACATTCGTATTCCAGCGCACATTTGGACAAATGCTTATACAGCCTGTTTTCAGGATAGCGTTCCAATCGAAGTGCCACTTCGCGTTCCAGCAGTTCGGGATCACAATTCACGGGATTCCAGCGATACGGATCATCACTAAGCCGAGCAGCAACGTAGAATCCGTCATCTTTCCATACGACGGCCGTATAACCGAATAATGGAAGCACCGCGGAGCGATCATTCTTCACATAACCAGGAAGCAGAAGGCGGGTGAAGCCTTGCGGCAGCAGCGCCCCTACGGCTTGAAAGGATGCGTCCAACGCCTTCATTTCACCGGTTGCTGCGTCCATATACACCGGCCGGGTTGATGGCAGACTGACCAGCGTCGCCCCTTCCGGGAGCGGAATCAGCTCATCTTCCATTATTTCAACAACCATATCCCCACTGCGGCCAAGCGCAACATACTCGGGATGGTCATATACTTTTCCGTCTGAATCCGCGTATACCAAATTCATGATGTACCCCTCAATCTTTCATTACCTTTAAAGCTATAAAGTGGATTAGAAACCTGTACTTGGATTGCTGTTGAAGCCTTTAGGAAGCCGAATTCTTTACTTTTTTGCCGGCAGATTGCGCATCCAGAGTCTCTAAAAATTCGCTGTTTGTTTTAGTATCCTTGAGCTTCTTCAGGAAGGCCTCGACAAACTCGTGCGATTCCTGCATATTTTTACGCAGCGCCCATATTTTTTCCAGTTCTTCCTTGCTCATCAGCATTTCTTCCCGGCGCGTGCCCGATCTGCGAATATCTATAGCCGGGAACACTCTGCGTTCCGCCAGCTTCCGATCCAGATGAAGCTCCAGATTTCCCGTTCCTTTAAACTCCTCGTAGATGACATCATCCATACGGGAGCCCGTCTCGATTAAGGCCGTCGCCAGAATGGTCAGGCTTCCGCCCTCCTCAATATTCCGCGCAGCACCAAAGAATCGCTTGGGTCTGTGGAAGGCCCCGGGATCAATTCCGCCGGACAGCGTTCTTCCCGAAGGAGGAATGACCAGGTTGTATGCGCGAGCCAAACGGGTAATGCTGTCTAAGAGAATGACTACATCTTTCTTGTGCTCTACTAATCTTTGTGCCCGTTCGAGAACAAGCTCAGCCACTTTGATATGATTCTCCGGCAGCTCATCAAAAGTGGAGGCTACCACTTCCCCTTTAACCGACCGCTGCATATCGGTAACTTCCTCTGGTCTTTCATCGATTAGCAGCACGAACAATTCAATTTCTGGATAATTGGTGGAAATACTGTTGGCGATTTCTTTCAGCAACAATGTTTTCCCCGCTTTGGGTGGAGCAACGATCAATCCCCGTTGTCCTAATCCTACGGGACTCAATAAATCCATAATACGGGTAGAGAGGATGGAAGGAGAAGTTTCCAGGACGACTTTCTGCTGCGGATATAGAGGAGTAAGGGCCGGAAAATGCAGCCTTTCAGCTGCTGTCTCAGGTTTCTCCCCATTGACCGCCTCGACCTGCAGAAGACCAAAATACCTTTCATTTTCTTTCGGAGGGCGGCATTTGCCGGAAACGACATCACCCGATCTCAAGTCGAATTTGCGGATTTGGGAAGCCGAAATATAGATATCTTCGGAACTGGGTAAATAGTTAATCGGCCTGAGAAAGCCGAACCCTTCCTGGAGGATTTCGAGAACGCCCTCCATGAACATTAGTCCGCCCTTCTCGGCCTGTGCTCTAAGAATGGAAAAGATTAGTTCCTTTTTTTTCATCTGGCCATAATAAGCTATTTGATGGGTCTTTGCCAGTTTATACAAATCGGTTAACTTAAGCGCTTCAAGCTGCGCCAGTTGCATATCCATTGAATTAACCACCACACTATGAAATTTTGAAAACAAGATTAGTATACCCAGTTTTTGCTATCCGGAGTCCTATGATTTCATTTCTTGCAGAAATGGGGCACCCAGGGCTACTCCGCTCTCCAAATTTCCGCACCAAGCATGGATAGATTCTCTACTAGATTATCGTAGCCTCTATCTATATATTCAAGCCCACTCACTTCCGTAATTCCGGATGGCGCGGTTAGTCCCGCGATAACAAGAGCGGCTCCAGCCCGCAAATCGGTTGCGGTCACCTTGGCACCCGATAAAGGAGTGCCTCCTTCAATAATGGCCGATCGGCCTTCGAGCTTGATTTTGGCGCCCATGCGCGCAAGCTCTGGAACATACTTAAACCGATTGCTGTAGACATAATCCGTTAGAATACTCGTTCCGTTAGCCTGGGTGAGCAGGCTGGCCATGGGAGACTGAATATCGGTCGCAAATCCGGGGTAGATGAGCGCCTTGACGTCAACATGGGCATATTCCTGCCGGCCAATCACGCGAATCGATTCATCCATCTCTTCAATGCCTACTCCCATTTCCTGCAGCTTGGCGATAACAGCCTCCATATGCTTGGGAATGATGTTGTCTACCACTACATCTCCGCGAGTAGCCGCCGCTGCAATCATGTACGTTCCTGCCTGAATTCGATCAGGAATAATAGAGTGGCGGCAACCATGAAGAGCGTCGACTCCTTCAATACGGATTGTTTCGGTGCCTACGCCTTTGATCTGTACTCCCATCGAGCTTAACAAGGTAGCTACATCAATGATTTCCGGCTCTTTAGCCGCATTCTCAATGATGGTCACTCCTTTGGCCCGAGCGGCTGCCAGCATAATATTAATGGTCGCGCCGACGCTGACGACATCCAGATAAATCTTCGCCCCGCGAAGCTGTTTGGCCCGAATATGAATGGCACCGCCTTCATTGAAGACTTCTGCGCCGAGGGCTTCAAATCCTTTAATGTGCTGATCAATAGGCCGCGGTTCAAAATTGCAGCCCCCGGGAAGCCCAACAACCGCTTCGCCAAATCGGCCCAGAAGCGCTCCCATTAAATAATAAGAAGCCCGGAGCTTCTTAACATTCCCATTCGGAAGCGGAGCCGCTCTTAATGATTCGGGATTAATAATCATCTGGCCGTCGCGCCATTCGATGGAGGCCCCCAGTTCAGTTAACAATTCCATGTAAATGGCCACATCGCTTAACGCTGGCAAGTTATCCAGTGTTACTGTAGTTTCTGCAAGAATAGCAGCCGGAATGAGAGCAACCGCGCTGTTCTTGGCCCCGCTAATCGAAACCGTCCCGCGCAGGGGCCGCCCGCCTGCAATCATCAATTTGTTCATTCCTATTGCTTTCCTCCTACCCTATGCGCGGCAAAGCAAAGACATTAAGGGAATTGCACAAAAATGATTTGCGCAGTTCCCTTAATTAACATAGCCGTCACACCTTAGGCTTGATTGTCGCTTCCGAATAGTAAAATTTTGGACTTGACAACTTCCACCATAGCATTTCGTGCAGGAGTCAAGTATTTACGCGGATCATAAACCTTCGCATCTTTACCGAGCACTTCCCGAATGGCGTTCGTACAAGCAACCTGGTTTTCCGTGTTGACGTTGATTTTGCCAACCCCGTTCTCCACTGCTTTGCGAATAGCATCATCCGGAACTCCGGAGCCGCCATGCAGAACAACCGGTACCGGGATAGCGCTCGTAACTTCACGGATAATATCAAAACGGATATTCGGTTCGCCCGAGTACATTCCATGAGCGGTACCTACGGCAATAGCCAAACAGTCGACTCCGGTTTCTTCATAGAAACGGATAGCTTCCTCCGGCTTGGCCAGGCTTGCATCCGCCTCATCAACACTGATGTCATCCTCGACTCCACCAATTGTTCCAAGCTCCCCTTCTACGGAAACTCCCATGGCATGAGCCGCCTTAACTACCTCTTTAGTCAATCGAATATTTTCTTCAAATGGATAATGAGACCCGTCAAACATAACCGAACTGAATCCGGCACGGATACATTGCATAGCTACCTCGAAGCTGCTTCCGTGATCCAGATGCAAGGCGATCGGCAGACCAGATTTCTTCGCCGCAGCCTCGGCGATAGCCACAGTATATTCCATCCCCATATACTTCAATGCGCCTTCGCTCACACCGTAAATAAACGGAGAATTCAACTCCATTGCCGCCTGCATAATAGCTTGAGCAAACTCCAGATTATTCATATTAAACTGACCTACAGCAAAGCGGTTCGCTTTTGCTTTAGGCAAAAATTCATTCATAGATACCAACGGCATAGTAAAATCCTCCTTATTGTCGTGAAGAGAGTAGAGTTAAGCCGGTTTGTCCGCAACCGAATTATACTGTGATATTATAGCATAATAAAGCGGGGAATGGTAAATGGAAGATCAGAGGCAAATAGAATTTATCAGACAGAGCGACTGTCGATAAGATATGTCGACGAAAAAAAGATCCTTATTCAGGATCCGACTGCGTAATCATGAGATGAGGATAAGCCCATTTGAGAGTTGACAGCAACTCTGAGCTCGTCGATATCGAACGGTTTCGTAAAATGCATCAGCGCCCCTAAATCCGTCGCTTCCTTAATCATATCGAGCTCTCCGTATGCCGTCATCATAATGACTTTAATCGAGGAATCGATTTGTTTGATATGCTTAAGTATATCCAAGCCGTCCATTCCAGGAATCTTCATATCCAAAAGAACCAGATCAGGAGGTTCCTTACGCACAATTTCTAGTGCTAGCTTACCGTTCGAAGCTTGGAAAGTCTGGTAGCCTTCACTGTTGAACACTTCTACGAGCAATACCCGTATACCATTCTGGTCATCAACAATAAGCAACTTTTTCTTGTCCAATAAAAAAACCTCCTCCGAAAGCCGTTGTTCACGCTATTAAGTAATACATTCGACAACCGGAGGAGCATTTCCTTCTGTAAGCCAGATTATTTTTTTGTGCTCATTAAGCCGCAGCCCAGGCTGATCAGACTTCCTCTTGAGAGTGCTGGAAGGCCGCTTTGACAAATCCGCGGAACAAAGGCTGGGAGCGGTTAGGCCGAGAAGTAAATTCCGGGTGGAATTGAACCGCCAGAAACCAAGGATGTTCAGGAAGCTCTACAATTTCTACCAAACGTCCGTCTGGAGAGGTTCCCGATATTTTGAGCCCGGCCGCTTCGATCACATCCCGATATTCATTGTTGAACTCATACCGGTGACGATGTCTTTCATAAACAAGCTCTTCCTTATAGCATTCCAAAGCCAACGAGCCGGCAGCCAGCTTGCACGGATATAGGCCTAGACGCATCGTGCCTCCCAAGTCCTCGATATCTTTTTGCTCCGGAAGCAAATCGATAACCGGATACGCCGTAGTCGGGTTGATCTCGGAGCTGTTGGCTCCTTCCAGCTTCGCTATAGAGCGTGCATATTCCACAACAGCCACCTGCATCCCCAGACAAATTCCGAAGAACGGAATCCGATTCTCGCGGGCGTACTTGATGGCAGCGACTTTACCCTCGATACCCCGATCGCCGAATCCTCCAGGAACCAGAATGCCATGGACTCCCTTCAGCTTCTCCTCCGCATTGCTTTCCGTAAGTTCCTCAGCATTCACCCAGCGGATGTCCACTTCGGTGTTACTGTCAAAGCCGGCATGGGATAAAGCTTCCACAATACTTAAATAAGCGTCGTGAAGCGCTACGTATTTACCTACGATAGCTATCTCAGTCTTGTGCTTGAGCCCTTTAACCTTCTCGACCATTCTTTCCCATTCCGTCATATTCGGCTCCGAGCATTCAAGCTTCAGATGATTAACCACGATCTCGTCCAGTCCCTGGTCTCTCATCATTAACGGAATTTCATAAAGAGTGTCCGCATCCAGACATTCCACGACCGCATTCGCATCAATATCGCAGAACAAGGCGATTTTCCGTTTTAGATCCTCTGCCAAAGGATGCTCGGTACGGCAGACAATAATATGCGGTTGAATACCAATGCTTCTTAATTCCTTAACGCTGTGCTGTGTCGGTTTGGTTTTCACTTCGCCAGCGGCTTTAATGTAGGGGATAAGCGTAACGTGTATGTACATTACATTATCCCGTCCCGTGTCGCTTTTGATCTGACGAATCGCTTCGAGGAAAGGCAAGCTTTCGATATCTCCGACAGTACCTCCGATTTCGGTAATGACCACATCGGACTTCGCTTCTCTCCCGGCGCGGAATACCCGGTCTTTGATTTCGTTAGTAATATGGGGAATCACTTGAACCGTCCCGCCTAAATATTCCCCTCTCCGCTCTTTGGAAATGACGGAGGAATAAATTTTGCCGGTCGTGACATTGCTGTTCTTGGTTAGATTGATGTCGATAAACCGCTCATAGTGGCCAAGATCAAGGTCGGTCTCCGCACCATCATCCGTCACGTAAACTTCTCCGTGCTGATAAGGACTCATCGTTCCCGGGTCGACGTTAATGTAAGGATCGAATTTCTGGATCGTTACCTTCAACCCCCGGTTCTTTAGCAGCCTCCCAAGAGAAGCAGCCGTAATTCCTTTACCAAGGGATGAAACGACACCCCCAGTTACAAAAATGTATTTGGTCACAATGTTTACCTCCTGCGTGATCTCCTGACATGGTGTAATGACACGTCTGCCGACGCGTGCAACGATGATAGTCCTGATAAACGCGCGCCTCTCCCGGCGTGCGTTGCGACACTGGTGTGGGGGATGTTTAAATGCCATAGAAAAAAATCAAGCTTCTCGGGTCAAAAGGGAAGTTTGATCCTGTCGTTCGCGGTTAGGAAAACCGCTCTATATAGTCAGCCAAGCTTAAACTGCTTTCGCCGTCCTTTAACGGCGGAATAATGTTTCGCAGTGAATTATAAGAATGGTTATAAGACTGGATTTTATAAATTCTTATAATTTAAAAAAATAAAAAGTGACACCCGTCAAGACGGGGCACTTTAAAATAGACAATGTATAAAAATCACGTTAATTTTCTAGCCCATGCTATAGTTTACTCTGTCCTGCAACGGCTTGTCAAGTAACGGAAGCATGGATTTTGGGAAGCGTCAGGAAGCGGGCGCAATCTCTATTTATCTTCATCCTCCTCGGAGTACAGATCTTCTTCCTCCTCTTCTTCCTCTTCTTCCTCGCCCTCCTCCAACTCAGAATCCTCCTCTTCCTCTTCGTCGTAGAATTCCTCGTCCTCCTCCTCTTCGGAATCTACATCTTCACGATCTTCATCGTAAGAGTCGAAGTCATCTTCGCCATTGTAGGTTTCTTCCTCTTCCTCTGGGTAAACATCCTCTTCGTCCAGATCATCATCGTCATCGTTAATAATTCTCGGGCGTTTGGTCGTTCCCACACCATCATCCGATTTATTATCGACAGGATACCATCTCTTCAGTCCCCACAGATTGTTGCCCACGCATGCGAATCTGCCGTCTACATTGATCTCGGTATATAGCTGAGCGATAACCTGCATAACTTCCTCTTGCGAAAACCCTTTTATGTTTGCAATCTCCTGCATTAAATCACGGTAATAAAACGGCGTATTGGCCGTTTTCAACACTAGAAAGGCTAAATCGACCATAGGCATTTCCTTGGCCTGTTCTGTCGGAATTTGGAGCGTAAATTGGCTGCTCATTCAAACACTTCCCTTCTTACATATTTACTGCCTCATTCTATAACATCGAAATATCATCCTTAAGTAAAACCTATTTTATTCAAAAAAGCAACTATATACACTCGCTTCAGAAAATTATTTAAGCGGGGGTATAAATCACCCCCGCTTGCGACTGTACTTCCCGAACGGTGTTCGGCCCTCCACCGCCTTGTACCCATATCAAGGGCCAGCAAATGATCCCTCTATTTATCGTATGTCGAATAGGAACGAATGACACGGTTGAATGCTTATTTCTCTAAAAGCGGGCGACCATCCGAAGCGGGTAGCTTACCGTTAACATACGATATGGAAAAGAATATCGCGTCATGACTCCAATTAACGACTCAACAGCATCGGAGGAATCTCTTCCAGCAACATTATATGGAATTCATGCGGCAAAGGGGAAATTCATAGATGGAAAGGGATCTGATCCATTGGATACTTGATGAGCTGCAAAACGGAGGAACGGATTCCTCGAGGCATATCATCCGATTCAAGACCCAGGAGGATTACTTGAATTGTTTGCGTCTGATGGGCGAGCTGATGCCGTCTCTGGAATGTCCACCCTTCCTTCAACCGCTACCTGCCATACAAGGCTTCTCATGCTTTTTACGTCCCCCTCAAGGTCGGAACCCTTATTCAGAAAGGATATCCATAGAAGAAGATAGCAAGCAAGCCTTCGTCCATGCCTATCCTTCTTCATCACTCCGCTCGCGCACCACTGCGAAGTTCCGCTTAGACGAGCAATTGGTTCCATGGGGGGTTCGACAAATTAAAGCCCCTTCCGCCTGGGCGCGTTCCACGGGGCATAGAATTAAAATCGCAGTAATCGATACAGGCATTGACTACCTGCACCCGGACCTTCAGAGGAATGTGGCGGGCGGGGTCAATGTCATCTATCGCCATCTTCCGCCAAGAGACGACAACGGCCATGGAACACATATTTCCGGCACTATTGCTGCCTCCTCCACCAGAAAGGGAATTGTCGGAGTGTCCCCTAACGCCTCTTTATATGCCGTTAAAGCGTTTGACCATAACGGGACTGCCTTCATCTCGGATATCATCTTTGGCATCGAATGGTGTATCCGCAATAAAATCGATATTATCAACATGAGTTTTGGCATGAAAAATTACAGTAAAGCGCTGGAAGACACGATACACAAAGCCTATGAGGCGGGTGTCATCGTTGTTGCCTCTTCCGGCAATGACGGTCGCACAGGCCGAATCGACTATCCAGCGAGATTCACGACTACAATCGCTGTCGGAGCCACAACGAGGAACAAAAAAATAGCCCGGTTCAGCAACCGGGGCAAAAGCATCGATATCTACGCCCCCGGAGATAAGGTGTATTCATCGTGGCTGAATGGCAAATATAACGAGCTAAGCGGCACCTCCATGGCTACCTCTCATGTTTCCGGGGTTATCGCCATGATGATGGCCCTCCGCGGCAAAATGCCGCACCGAACCGTCAAGGAATTATTGAAGCAAAGCTCAAGCACGATTCAAAGAAAAAGGTCTACTTCTTCGGTTACCGGGGAGCTTAATGCTTTACAAGCGGTTCGTTCTGTCCTGTCTTAATGCACAACGTAAGGCTCCGTTTCCAACGTCAGGCTAAAGCTGCCCACGCTTTCCTGTTGTACGAATAGTTCATACTCCCATGACAATCTGCCGATGCCGTCGACCATATGAATATCCAGCTTATGGGTAATGGTCTCCAAGTGGATGATTCCTTGTGGAGTCCGGTAAAAGCCCGGCAGCCTTTTGTGAAGAGCGAAGGTTTGCTCCGATTGAAGCTCTCCGTGGCGAATGATTTTGATTTCGTCCGTGCCGACCTTAACGGTTGTCGTAGTCTTGCCCATTTCAGACTCTGCTTCCCTATACCGTATATAGCCGCTCTTTTCTTTCGGATACCATTCCGCTATAACGGTCTGATCTGTCGTACTGTCATCTTGAACGCTCTTAACGACTAGTCGAATTTCTTTATTGGCTGCCATACATTGTCCTCCTTTGAATCGCCATCCATCTCCTGCTTTATTAAATACGATATACGTGTCGAAATTTACCGATAATGATTTTTTATAAAGGATAATTTTAAAAATAGGATTAAGGCTCAGCCTTAATCCTTTAAGAGGTTGCTCAAAAAATCTCTTTTTGATCACGATGAATACCAAGAAGCCGAGACAACAACATCGATACTGGGCTCGTCCTCTAAGGGAGCTTGGCTTACTTTACAAAACCAAGCAGCATTTCACGGACTAGCTTGGCCGCTACTATCTGTGTCTGCTCGGAAGGGTCATAGACCGGAGCCACCTCTACCACATCGGCCCCGACAATATGAATGTCCGAACGGGCCATCGCATGAACGGCGGCCAGCAGCTCCTTCGAGGTAATCCCGCCCGCTTCGGCTGTCCCGGTTCCTGGCGCAGCCGAAGGATCGAGAACATCGATATCGATCGTAACATAAACCGGGCGACCGGCCAGCTCCGGCAGCACTTTGGTGAGCGGCTCCAGAACATCGAACGGATAGAAATGGAGATGTTTGCGCGCATACTCAAATTCCTCACGAGTCCCGGAACGAATACCGAACTGATACACGTTGCGCCCGCCAATCCATTCCGCCGCTTTACGAATCGGGGTCGAGTGCGACAGCGGCTCCCCTTCGTATTGCTCACGCAAATCGGCATGCGCGTCAATATGAATAACGGCGAGGTCCGAGTATTTGGCATACATCTCGCGGATGACGGGCCAGGAGACCAGGTGCTCCCCCCCTAAACCAAGCGGGAATTTGCCATCGTTAAGCAAACCTTTGACGTATTCGCCAATCATATCCAGGCTGCGCGCAGCATTGCCGAAAGGCAGCGGCAAATCACCGGCGTCAAAATAAGCTGCATCCGCCAGATCGGCATCCAAATAGGGACTGTATTCCTCCAGGCCAATGGATACTTCTCTAATTCGCGCCGGGCCAAACCGCGAGCCAGGGCGGAAGCTGACCGTAAAATCCATCGGCATGCCATAGATAACCGCTTTGGACGAATCATAGTCCGATGAGCTGGCAATGAATACATTGCCCGAATAAGCATCGTCAAACCGCATGTGGCAATCTCCCCCCATCCTTATTTACAAAGCTCTTCCACAAATTTCGGCAGTGCAAACGAAGCCTTGTGAATTCGCGGCGAGTAATATTTAGTATTGATTTCTGGAATAGCACTTTCCTCCACGGCCAGCGGGTCATGCTTTTTGCTGCCCATTGTAAAAGTCCATAAGCCGCTCGGATAGGTTGGGATATTGGCCCAATAGACACGAACGATCGGGAAAATCTCACGAACATCGTGATTCACCTTGCGAATAAGATCTGCTTTGAACCATGGGTTATCCGTTTGGGCTACAAAAATTCCATCTTCCTTAAGAGCATCGTAAATTCCCTGATAGAAGCCTTTGCTGAACAGCTCCACCGCCGGACCTACCGGTTCTGTAGAATCGACCATAATGACATCATATTCATTTTTGTGGTCATGAATATGCATGTAACCGTCATTGACAATGACTTCTACCCGCGGATTCTCCAGTTCACAAGCAATTTCCGGCAAAAACTTTTTGGAATATTCAATCACCTTGCCGTCGATATCGACCAGAACCGCTTTTTCCACTTCCGGGTGTTTCATAATTTCCCGGATGACTCCCCCGTCTCCGCCGCCAACCACGAGCACCTTTTTAGGATTCGGATGTGTATAAAGCGCGGGATGAGCCACCATTTCATGATAAACAAATTCGTCCTTGACCGTAGTCATGACCATTCCATCCAAAACGAGCATCCGCCCGAACTCTACTGTATCGATAATGGCCAGATCCTGAAACTCTGTCTTTTCTGCCACTAACGTTTCTTTTATTTTTGCCGTAATGCCGAAGTACTCCGTTTGCTTCTCGGTATACCATAACTCCATTGGTCCTATCCCTCTTTTCGGTTATTGAAAATAGCTTTGCTTGAAACCTTTTGTTGTATTCCTTGAGGACAGCTCTTTAGTAGGAATAGGAATACATGCCGAACCTGCTTCAAAACAGCTTCTACCCTTCATTTACCCTAAAATTTCAGGGCCGATCCTATATTACTTTTTCAATTTCAACGAATCATTAACGTCAAACGAATAAAGCAACAATTGTATTATAGTAAATCGCGCTAAAATTGCAATGAAAAAAACCTCATCGCCACTTTAGTAAATGAATACTGTTTGTTGAGCGAGGAATTATTGGCCGCCCGCCCAGAAAATTTGATCATGAATGAATAGCGGGTCCCAACCTTTTCCATAATAGGAATAATGATCTTTATGCTTCCAAGGGAAAGAGGGTGTGCGCGATGCGAAATGGCGATGAAAAATCCGGCATAAGTTGGATGAGACGAATTCGCAAGCTGGTTTCTTTGCTGTTCTCTTTATTAATTTTGTTCACAGCCGCCATTGTCCTATCACTGCTCTATTTGCGCTCCCAGGCTTTACCTGTAACCACTACGCTGCAAACATCTGAGATCTATGATATCCATGGGGAATTAATCGATTCCTTCCATGCCGGACAAAATCGGCAAATCGTTTCTTTAAACGATATTTCGCCTTATTTGGTGCAAGCCGCACTTGCCATCGAGGATCGAAGGTTTTATGATCATTTCGGTCTGGATCCGAAAGGGTTGGCCCGGGCTGTGGCCACCAACATTAAAACCATGTCGCTGCAGCAAGGCGCAAGCACGATCACCCAGCAATTAGCGAGAAATTTATATTTGAATCACGACCGAACCTGGTCCCGGAAAATTAAAGAGGCGGCTTACGCCCTTCAAATGGAGATGCAGCTGAGCAAGGATCAAATTCTCGAGCAATATTTGAATCAAATCTATTATGGTCATTCTACATACGGTGTGCAGGCTGCCTCGCAGCTTTTTTTCGGCAAGAATGCCAAAGATTTAACTTTGGGGGAAAGCGCCCTGTTGGCGGGCGTACCTAAAGGGCCGAAATATTATTCGCCTTTCTATAATATGGACAATGCCCTGAACCGCCAAAAAATCATTCTGAACACGATGGTCGACCAGAATCTCATCACTCGGGAAGAAGCGGATAGAGCAGCTCAGGAAAAGTTGGTCTTCTCCGATCTATCCAAGGACAGGTCATCGGAGGCCCCTTATTTCCAGGATTATATCCGGCAATGGGTTAGCGAGAAGCTGAAGCTGGAGGATTCCTTATTTGAAACAGGCGGCATACGGATTTATACAACCTTGGATTTAAGAGCGCAAAATATCGCCGAGGAAGTGCTCAGCAAGCATTTGAAGTCGAACGAGGAATTACAGGGGGCCCTGATTTCTATCGACCCCCGCAATGGGCATATTAAAGCGATGGTCGGAGGCAAGGATTACAACACGAATCAATACAATCGCGTATTTACGACAACCCGTCAGCCGGGATCCTCCTTTAAGCCTTTTGTCTACTTGGCTGCACTGCAGAACGGATTTACTCCGGTGAGCCAGTACAAGAGCGAGCCGACGGAATTCACATACGACGACGGCAAGAAAACTTACCGCCCCAGCAATTTCAACAATCATTATGAGAATAAGCTCATTGACATGCGCCGTGCGATTGCAAAGTCCGATAACATCTATGCCGTTCAGACTATTATGGATGTAGGAGCCGATCAGGTAATTGATTTGGCGCACAGGATGGGGATCACAAGCCCGCTGGAGCCGCTGCCGTCTCTGGCGCTCGGCACATACCCCGTCAGTCCATACGAAATGGCCTCCGCCTTTGGAATCATCGCCAATGAGGGAGTCCGCGTAGAGCCGATTGGAGTGCTCAAAGTAGTTAATTCGAGAGGGAAAGTGCTGTATGAGGCCAAGCCCAAAAAGGAAAGAGTCATTGAGGCTCCCTACGCCTATATCCTGACCAATATGATGCAAAGTGTGTTCGAGCAGGGCGGAACTGCCAATCGCGTTTCCAGTGTCATTAAGCGACCGGCGGCGGGGAAAACCGGAACGACGAACAATGACGCCTGGATGGTCGGATATACTCCGGAGCTTTCGACTGCGGTTTGGGTCGGGTACGACCGCAATAAAGCCATTACAACGGCCGATTCCTACAAAGCGGCTCCCATCTTTGCCGAATTCATGGAAAAAACGCTGGATCCCGTACCGCCCAAGCTGTTTCCCATTCCGGACGGTGTGACCAGCGTGTACGTTGATCCGGATACGGGCAAGCTCGCTAACGACGCATGCACTCCCTCCCGCCTGGAAGTATTCGTCCAAGGGACGGAGCCCGTGGAATACTGTGCAGAGTCCAAAACGGACTCTACTCAACAGCCGCAGCCCGCAACCAGCAATCAGTCGTGGTGGGATCATCTGAAGCGATGGTGGAACGATTAGGGAGCCCCGAAACTGATCCATTCTATAATGTAAAAGAACGCAAAAAAGCAGACGAAAGCGTCTGCTTTTTTGCTGTCCTAGTATATTGATGCAAATATACTTTCCATAGTATACCCCTATTAAACAACCTTCTCAACGGATGACACACAATCGCCATAATTTCCGTTCAATGAAAAAAGGAGATTTCTGCCGGTTAAACGGACAAGGCTTCCTTCAGCTCATCGCTGGAACGATCCCACCATTCGAGACTGTGACCCATTAAAACATCCTTCACCTGTTTCTTCTCGGTTTCGTTTAAATTCTCTACCAGCACATGCCGCTTCATTGCTTTGTCCATGCGGTTCACATGATCGGCGAGAATTTTCCAACCTCTCCGGGCCTCCGAATCGATCAGCATTTCACAAGCCGCCAAGCCGGCATAAAACTGCCCTTCTTCATTCCGGTCTACCGCTACCCAAATGATCCAGCATTTACGGCCGTTAGGGACGTCTTCCTTATTGGCCGAGAAGCGGATGCGTTTCTCCACCTTGCTCTTGGCATGCAAGGTGCCATTGTCCAGATAGGCTTCATCGCCGTCAATAATAATTCCGGACACATTGTTCAAATCAATAGAACCCGCTCCAAATCCTCTATGATTCACACGGGTGCTGACTATATTTAATGCGTTAAGCTTCTTGCCTTTTGTTAGGTCTTCCATGATCATCACTCGCTTTTCTATAAATCGATGTGCTTTTCTTTATTTTAGCTAATATTCCCGCTTTTGCAAACATATACATGCTGTAGATGCTTGTCAACGGGGGGAGAACTAATGAAATTTAAGCTTACCAAACCTTTCACAATCTGGTTGCTTGTAGTCTTTGTCAGCTGTGCTGTGACTGCCGGCATCCAACTCCTTACTCATAGTGGGGAGCATTTGTCCACCTCTTTGCATCAGGAACCTATCCTTAAAGACCCGGTTCCCCAAGGCGTTCAGGCTCCGGACCCTGCGGCCCCGCCGCCCATGAGCAGAAGAATTGTGGAATACCACATTTCCGTGGCGCTGCAGCCCGACAGCAAATCATTAACAGGCAGCCAGACCTTAACCTGGGAGCATCCGGGAAAGCTTCCCATTGAAGAGCTTTATCTGCACCTGTACCCCAACGCCTTTGAATCGAAAAAAACGACATTCTTCCAAGAATCAGCCGGAAGGCTCAGACAAGACGAGCAGAAGCCGGGAAGCTTCGGCAATATGACCTTGCAGACGGTCACTACGTCGGACGGGCATGACTTGACCGCCCGTATGGAGTACGTTCAGCCTGACGACGGAAATCGTGATGACCGAACATTGGTCAAGCTCTCCCTGCCCGCGCCAGTTTTGCCGGGGCAAAAAATAACGCTAAGCATGGATTTTGAAGTCAAGCTGCCGCAAGTGTTTGCACGAATGGGATATGCGGATGACTTTTATATGGCAGGACAATGGTTCCCCAAAATCGCCGTGTACGAAACGGAAGGCATGAGGGGAAGGTCCACCGAAGGCTGGAATATTCATCAGTATCATGGAAATTCAGAATTCTATTCCGACTTCGGAATCTATGATGTCAAGATCAAGGTGCCGTCCACCTATACCGTTGCAGCTACCGGCTTCCCAACGAAAAGCGCAGTCGTCCAGAATGAAACCAAAACCTACCGGTTTTATGCCGATGATGTCCATGACTTCGCTTGGGCCGCTTCTCCACATTTTCAGTATTATGAGGAGCCCTTCTCCGCCCCGAACGTTCCTGGGGTGAAGATTAAATTGTATCTCGATCCCAAGCACGAGTCGTTGAAGGGACGCTACTTTCAGGCCGCCAAAAAATCGCTTGCCCGCTTCAGCGAATGGTATGGTACTTATCCTTATTCCACTCTGTCTATCGTCGTTCCACCAGGCAATGCCAACGGAGCCGGTGGAATGGAGTATCCTACGCTTATCACCGCTTGGGGGGCCGCAGAAGACACAGCCGACCTCAACCTGGAGCGAGTCGTCGTCCATGAGATCGGGCATCAATTTTTCTATGGAATGGTGGCCTCCAATGAATTTGAAGAGGCATGGCTGGATGAAGGATTTACCTCTTATGCCGAAGACAAGGTCATGGAGCAGGAATATGGGGTGAAACCGAGATTGCCGCTGGAGGCCGCTTATGTCACTTCCCCCGCATCCTTGACTATTAACGCCTGGGACTATAGAGATCATAGCCATTATGCCGACAATGTCTACATCCGCGGCAAGCTCGTGTTGATGGCCATTGAGCAGGAAGCCGGCCCCCGCACGATGCAGCAAATTATGAAAACCTACTTCCAACGCTGGAAGTTCCGCCATCCGTCCACAAAAGATTTCCAGAATGTGGTGGAGGACGTTACGAAAAAAAGCTGGGAGGACTTCTTTAATCAATATGTTTATGGCAAACAAATGATCGATTACGCAGTAGATAACATTCGCATCCTACCAACCGATCAGGATCGATACGAGAATGAAGTTCTTATTACCCGCAAAGGAGCCCAGCATCATACGGTGCCGATACAATTTCATTTTGCCGACGGCACCAAGATCGATAAACTATGGGACAGTCAAGGCAGTCAGATCGTATTCAATCTCAGTCACACCTCCCCGCTCTCGTGGGTCGTAATCGATCCTGATAATAATCTCATTCTAGAAAATAAAAAGATTAACAATTTCATGAACGCTACGATTGATACGAAATGGAAGGTTCGTTGGAATACCGGTGTTGTCAAAATAATCGAGACCTTCTTCGGCTGGGTCTCCTGGTGAGGTGTCCGTAATGCTGCAATTTATCCGGTTGGGCTGGAAATCAGCCTTAAGGCAGCCCTTCGTCATTATGGTTCTGTTCCTGTATCGCTTTGCCTGGGGATTCGCCTTGTATGAGCTCGTGAAATCGGTAGTTGTCCCTTTACTATACCGTTATCCGGGGAACGCCTCCCCGGAAAGGGTGAAGCTCTTTCTGGCAGAAATCCAATTCCAGCTAATGAAAACCGACTTGATTGTCCCTTATGTATGGCTATTACTCGGGCTGTTTGCGGCTAGAATGCTGCTGACCCCTTTTCTAAATGCGGCTCTGTATTACTCTGTAGAATATACCCGTTTAAACAATGGCTACCGTTTTTTTAAAGGAATGAAGGAATTGTATAAATCTTTCTTTCTCTACTACCTGCTGCAAATGATTATTACGCTCGGACCCATCTATTTTCTCATTCCCATTGTAAAAAAAATGCTGAGCCAAGCTGTCTCCTATGAAGCCTTGCTCGTTCATTTGCTGCCGTGGGCGGCAGGCCTCCTGATCTATGGTTATCTGATTAGACTAGCCGTTATGTACTTGCAATTCGGGAGGACCGCTAACCGGCCGCTATTCCAATCATTGGCTTGCTTGCTTAAAGGCTTTCTGCCCATCCTCGGAATAGCCGCCGCCCTGCTGCTGCTCTCCTTCCTGATTTCCGTAGCCGTCCTATCCGTCGTATTTATATGGGCCGGTTTCTGGGCCATTCTCCTCTATCAACTGTATCGCTTTGTGGAAACCTTCGTCTCCGTGTGGGGGATAACCGCCCAGCACGAATGGTATTCGAGCAAGACCGCCTAATCCTCTACAGGAACAGGGAATGCCTGGAGGCTTCATACAGAGCTTAATCGTATAGCTTCAGACCTTTCGGGATAGACCGAAGGGTCTTTTTTTTTGTCAACATTTTACATTTAATGGGAATTTGGGGCGAGCCGCCGAGAAAAATGTTGTGATTTGGCTTTTCAAGAAGGATTTTTAATATTAATGAAGAATAGTTATTTTGTGCGATGCAACAAAATGCCTAATTCCCTCTGCAATGGGAAACGGGGGAACCACATTGGGTGAATTGATTCCATTCATTAAGAATCATAGGGGACCTTCAACCGAACCCTCAAGCTAACCTCGTAGGCATAAAGTGGAAGGGGACATCTTGTTTTGAGAAAAGCAGTCGTCGGTTTATTCAGTTTTGTACTACTATTCAGCTTCATGCTGGGAAGCGCTTCCGCAGAAACGCCGCTCAGCGCAGAAGTTGACGCCCTTGTAGGAACTCCATACCTCTGGGCAGGCACGACGGAAGCTGGCTTCGATTGCTCCGGGTTCACCAAGTATCTCTTTGCCAAGTTTGATATCGAACTGTCCCGCAGTTCCAAGACACAGGCCAAAGAAGGAACCGAGGTGGACAAAGCCGATCTAAGGGTTGGTGATCTCGTATTCTTCAATACCGACGGCAATGGAATTTCCCATGTTGGCGTTTATATGGGAGATGGAGAGTTTGCCCACTCCGCAACGGATGAAGGCGTAACAATCAGCCGCATGGATGAGAAGTATTACGCCAAAAGGTACGTCACCTCCCGCAGAATTCTGGGAGACGACACTTACAAGCAATTGACCGCCGAGCAATAATCGGCACTCACGAGAAGAAGCTCAGGATGACCGGACAAGCCCGATCGTCTGAGCTTCTTTTCCTTATCTATTCGCGACTCGCTATTCATTACGGGTCAAATACGCCTTCACCGCAAATTTGGGCAAAACGAGCTGTCGTCTCCAACGGGATGGCTGCCGAAGAAGCCGATACAGCCATTCCAGATTAAGCCGTTTCCATATCTCGGGAGCGCCCTTCACTTTACCCGCTATGACATCGAGACTGCCGCCCACCCCAATGGCCACTTTGGCTCCAAGCTGATTCTTGTAATGGTGAATCCATTTTTCCGCACGTGGTATTCCTAACGCCACTATAAGAAAATCCGGCTGAGCCTTCCGTATTTCGGTGACGAGTCTGTCTTCCTCTTCCGGGGCAAAAAATCCATGATGACTCCCTGCGATTTGCACCCCGGGATAACGATTCCGGATGATTTCTACCGCTTTCCGGTTAGTCTCCTCATCCGTACCCAAGAAATAAAAAGACCAGCCGTGCTGACCGCCAGCCTCCAGCAGCCGAAGCAAAAGGTCATACCCGGTTACCCTCTCCGGCACAGGCTCCCCTTTCCACTTGGCAGCCATCACCATGCCAATACCATCCGGAGTCACCAGCTCGGCCTCATGGATGATTTGTTTAAGCTCTTGATCGTGCTGCTGGTTCATAACCATCTCCGGATTCGCGGTCACCACATGACACAGCTCCGTTCCACCGGTCTTCAATCGCTCCGTCAGCCACTGCACCGTCTGATCCATACTCAGCTTGGCAACCGGAACTCCCATAATGCGAACCACGTCATTAACGTCTTTCATCTTAACCAACTCTCCTAGTAATCTCATAATGGGATGGGGAGGATTCCGCCGCTTCCCCTTTCAAAGCGATAGAATCTCCTCGCCTTTTATTCTTCTCAAGATATATGAATATATAGGGGATTGAATTTACATTTTCGTCCGATTCTCCGTATCCAATAATCCGCACCTAAATGAGCTTAACCGGCGATTCAGCAACGATACCGGAAGTTAGTTTCACGGAAGAATAACTGACCAGCCTCCCATCAACGAATACAAATTGATGATCATACGCTGACGGATCGTTAAGAAGCAGGGGCAAATAGTGCCGGGCATGAGAGGGAATTCCTTCGTTCCTCGGGTCGAGCACCCATTCGACCGGCTTCCAATCGAGTATTCCCTCTTCTGTCAAGCGAGGAGTGGCGTAACGTTCAGGATCAGGAAGCTCCGTCAAAAAGGCATACATTCCCCCGAAAGAGGCTCCCTCTACCTCCCAGGTTATCTTTCCTTTGTCTTTGACGCTATTCAAAAGAAGACCGGTTTCTTCCGCAACCTCCCTCAGGACGCTGTTCACAGGAGTTTCCCCCGGCTCAAGCTTGCCTCCTACTCCGTGCCACAATCCCATAACCGGAGGTGATTTCCGATTTAATAATAGTAGACTATCCTTCCATCGTATATAGCAAATCGTATATTTGAGCATTCCTCGTCCCCACTCCTATCTTCAAGCGTATCGCCCCATCCCTTCCGCTCCATTCTTATATAGTCTAACATTCCGGCGATTCTCTGGCTATTCCGGACTGCACCAGACTCGGTCCCGCAGCGTCATCTCCACCGGAAAATTACCGGTTTGCCAGGAAGTGAATATGGATACATGGCTTATCGCATAACCGCTTGATTGCATGCGGAGATGTAAGCTTGCGCGGCGGCAAGAACGATGTCCTTGTGCATCGAAGTTCCTCGATACGTCTGCTCGTCATGGGTAATCGTAACGATTGCCTCACCGTGCGCTTCTTCTCCGGATGATAAGGAATGAATCTCCAAATCTTCGAATTCGGCGGCTACCGGAATCGCTTGCTGAATACAGTTGATTACAGCCTCGAGCGGACCGTCGCCAACCCCGGAGTAGGACTGCTCCATTCCTTGTCGTTGATCGCGAATCGTTACCGAAGCGACGCGGGCCCGCTGGCTTCCGGCCACAACCTGCAGATCGATGAGCGAGTATGCCTCCACGGCTTCATCCTGACGAACGGAATGCCCGACAATTTCCAGCAAGCGGTCATCTGTTACGATTTTCTGCTCATCGGCGACTTCCTTAAACTGCCGGTAAACGGTCTCCAGTTCCCCTTCATTCAACGTAACGCCAAATTGCGCAATCCGGTGCTTCAGGGCGTGTCGTCCCGAATGTTTGCCCAGAATAATCATGCTGCGCGGAATTCCCAGCTGCTCCGGATCCATAATTTCATAGGTGCTGCGGTGCTTTAACAAACCGTCCTGGTGGATTCCCGATTCATGCTGGAAAGCATTGCGTCCCACAACCGGTTTATTGTAGGCAATGGGAAAATGCATCGCCCGGCTGACCATCCGCGAGGTTTCGTAAATATGTTCTGACGATATTCCCGTTCCAACCTGAAGCGCCGCTTTTCGCGTTTCTATTGCCATAACCAGCTCCTCCAGGGAACAATTCCCCGTCCGCTCTCCGACACCGTTCATCGTCACCTCAATTTGCGATGCTCCCGCTTGGATTGCCGCCAAGCTATTGGCTACCGCCAGCCCCAGATCATTATGGCAATGGGCGCTGTATTGCACCGTATCTCCGCCGCGCGCTTCTTGACGAACTCTGCGGAACATATTCCCGTATTCCTCCGGCAGCGCGTAACCGACCGTATCCGGCAAGTTAATGATCGTTGCTCCTTCAGCAATAACAGCCTCGACCATCTCCACCAGAAAATTAATGTCGGTACGAGTGGCATCCATTGTCGTGAATTCGATGGTATTTACATACTGTTTGGCATAGGCGACCATTTCCCGGGCCATCGCCACCACCTCCTGACGGGACTTCCGCAGTTGATGCTGCAAATGAATATCCGAGGAGGACAGGAACATGTGAATTCGGCGGCGTTCCGCATCTTGAGTCGCCTTCAGCGCCGCGTCGATATCCTCTTTAACCGCACGGCCGAAGCCACAAATTTCAACCTGCTGCAGCTCCCGGGAAATTTGCCGTACCGCTGCGAATTCCCCTGGGCTGGAAATAGGAAACCCAGGCTCCATTACATCAACGCCTAATTTCGCAAGCTGGTGTGCCAGCACCATTTTTTGCTCAAAGGTTAAAGTCGCTCCTGGAGCCTGCTCTCCATCTCTCAAGGTCGTATCAAAAATTTGTATTTTACGAATATTTTCTTGGTTAACATTCCCTTTGCTGTTCATTGCCACCCAGCTCCTTTTGCTATTCGTTTCGTCGAAATTAAATACCAAAAACGCCTGCCATCTCCATATCAAGAGACGACAGGCGTTAAACACCTTCGCGGTACCACTCTCGTTGGCTGCCCGAAGCAGCCCACCTTGTTCCCCAATGCATACACATCAAGCCTTGGGACATCCGTTAACGGGGATGAGTTCGTAACGATATAGTAAGCCTGGGGGATGCCTTGCTTCTGCATCTTCCCTGACGGTTTCACCGTTCCGCTTCCAGACGAGTTCGAGCCTGCCTTCGACTGCGTCGCACCTTCCCGCAGCTCTCTGATTCCCGGCGCTTGCTCTACTGCTTCTGTTCGTTGCGTTTTATGCTGTATAGGTTTGATTTCCAAAAATAGAGGTTCAAAAATACATACAAAAAAGCCTGCCATCTCTTCTAAGAGACGACAGGCTGTTAGTCCAATCGCGGTACCACTCTTGTTGGGGCATCCCTTCGATATGCCACCCACCTCAAGCAACGAAGCTGTGTCCGGACGACAACTTCGCTGCACCCGATCACGGAGGTCAACCGTAACGATGTACTGTCTTGATGTGGAATACAGCGTGACTCTATTCCTTCAAAGTTCCATCGTTCCACTTCCAGGCGAGATTCCGTTCCACCTTCGGCTGCGTTGCACCACCCCGCAGTTCTCTAAACCCAGTGACACGTACTACTCCTGTTCATTGTGTTTTTAATATTGGCCATTAATTGTTAGTTATTATAGTCCGCTAAAAATTAAATGTCAATTCATCATTTACGGATTTGTAATAAAATTGTTGTTGGCTACCACTCCCAACACACAGAGACACCCAAGTTTAACCCATTTATTGAACAGAGTGGGCAGATTTTTCTTAATTTTATTAATACAAATCATAAATTAATTATCGTTTATCATTAAATTTTTATTGTTTAACATTTTAAACCCTGTTATGCTATTAAAAACAAGAAAAAGGAGGGAAAAACGAGGGATGGGAAATAATACGAAAGCTGCCGCCCATTTTCAAAAAATGTATGTATTGCTTCAGTGGCTTTTGTGGGGAGTAATTCTTGTTTTTATCCTGTTGGTAGCATCCGATGTTTGGATCAGCCTGAAGCCACAGGAGCAGTTCACCGCAGAGAAAGGGATCGCGCATTGGTCATTCTCCGTCGCATTGTCCGAGACGACTTCGCGCAGCATCTTAATCCCCTTTCAGCTTTTTCAACCGATCAGTCCCGATAAATTTAGCGCCAAATCCGCCTTTTTGGTCACAGAGCTTTCCAGCACGTTCCTTACTTTCATTACCTACATCTATTCGATATTACAAATAAGAAATATAATAGGTTCTATGGTCAAAGGAAACCGGCCTTTTGATAAAGCGAATATTGTCCGTTTGAAGAGACTTGGCATAGCGGTCATTCTGTACTCCCTGCTGGCAAAGCTTATAATCAATGTTCTCTGTTGGGTTTTTGTCAACCATATTTTCGCGATCAACTTGTCTGGCATATCCTTGAAGGGAGTTATCATCGGTCTGCTGGTCCTAATCGTCTCCGACGTATTTAAGCACGGGGTTTACCTACAGGAGGAGCATGATATGACAATATGAATGATGGGGTTGAGCACAATGCCGATTATTATCCGCTTAGATCGGGTATTGGCTGATAAAAAAATGAAATTGAACGATTTGGCTGATCAAATCGGCATTTCTAACGTCAATTTATCGAATCTGAAAACAGGCAAAGTTAAAGCGATTCGCTTCTCCACACTGGAAGCCATTTGTGAAACCCTTGACTGCCAGCCTGGGGATATCCTCGAATATGTTCACGATGAAGAGTGATTTATGTAAGTATTTCAATTCTCGCGATTGGCTATTAAATATGGACGAATATTTCAATAGCGCTATCTATATATGTTGAACTAAAGAAAGCTATCATTCCGTTCCGAAGGAAAGTGCCTCCGAAGCTTCAAACATCATACTCCTTCCCCAAAAAGTGAAGATGAGCTTCGAAGCAATTCCAGGTACTTTTCGGGGACCCCGAAACCAACAGATTCCTTCTATATAGATGGGCCTTCGGATGGTTGGAATACAAAGCCAAAACTCGCCCTGGAAGCATCTTTCTTTCTCCACTTCATGAGCTAATCATTAGTTCAATTTATATATCAAGATAATACAATATCAAAAGTATAATATTATTATCAATAATAATATTATTATTGTTATCACTATGTTTAAATTATTGTTTTCCCTATGAAAAAATGATATAATATAGGAACAAATATTCGCACGGAGGTGATGCCCTTTGTCTGAACAAAAGCTAAACCAGATCGAGACCATGTTGAGTGATCTTATTCTATCTATAGGAACGATTAAAGCCGTCATTGAAGAAATGAAGGATGAGAACCAGAGAAGGTTTGAGCAAATTGACAAGCGGTTCGAGCAGGTAGATAAAAGGTTTGATGAAGTTATGTACGAGCTAAGGGAAAATAAGGTTGAGCATCAATATATGGCCGCGAGAATTTTTCAGAACGAGATGGATATTGATAAAGTAAAGAAGATCAAATAACGACATAAGAAGACCGGAAGCTTCTCTCCATTCGAGATTAGCCTCCGGTTTTTTAGATCGATTAAATGGCGGGTTCTTCAAAATTCAGGAAGCGAGCTGTTTGTTTTGAGTGAGTATATTTTGGACTGCAAGAGGTATCACGGCAAGAGCGCGAATCTGAAGTGGCGTGATTGCATGGAAATGACGTGGCATGACTGCGATTTGCGCGAATGGCTGAATGATGAATTCTATAACGCCGCATTCAGTGACGCTGAAAAGCAATTCATAAAGACAACTCATTGCACGGACAACGGAGAGGGCTGCCCGGATACGGAGGACAAGGTCTTTCTGCTAAGCGTTGCCGAGATAAACGATTTATCCGAGAGCCACGGCAAGGATTTGAGGCGCGCTGTTGGAACCGATTTTGCCAAGACGAAAAAGCCCGATGGATGCAGCTTATATGTATATGATAAAACGAACAAAGATAACTATATCATCAGAGACGGCGAAGAAGTTGGCTTTTCCTGGTGGTGGCTGCGAACACAAGGAAACAAGCCTTCACGTGCGTTTTTTGTAGGTACAGGTTGCAGTGTTCGCAGCTATGGGAATAACAGTATAGACGGTTATGGTGTGCGTCCTGCTTTAAATATGAATCTTTCATGATAAAGATGGAAACCGAGAAAATACCCAACCAACAACTATGAATGTAAAATGGAGAAGGGCGAATTATAAGCCCTTTCCACTCTAAAATCTGAATACCCATTATTTTTTATGAGCTTTCTCTATTCAAAATATCCATTCGGATCTTCTTCGATCCCGAACCAGACATGAGCGTAGTTTCCTTCCACAGAGACTCCCATGAATCGAAGTTTACTCCAATAATCGACTCCAATTATGACGTCATTATGTCCTGGGCTTTTCTTCCATCCCTCTAACGCATTAGTTGGTGTAGCCTCCAGAGAGTTCCAATACGATATTTCAAAGCCAAGTCCCTCATAGCTGTTATTAGTGATTTCTTTAGGCTTGTCCCACATAAGGGAGGCGTTCTTATGGTCTCTTGTGTAGCAGCCCCCTGTCCAATCTCCCTTATCCGACCAACTGTGCAAATTGCAATCTTCCCCAGAAGGCTGGTTAACATGGGAGTCATACACATGATAGCGCGCCACTTTGGTCAAGGACTTGGATACTTGCATAGCGGGCAGCCCGAGCTCTTCCCGATACTCATTAATGAGATCGGCCAATTGTTGCTCTTTGCTGCTCAAAGGGGACATCCCATCCTGCAACAATAGATGATCGTATTCGCTCAGTCCTTCTTCCGCCCCGGTATCTGCTGCAGAAATTTCTTGCCCTATTTCACGATCCCGATCCTGACTTCGCTCCCCATCCGATGGATGCGGTTCCTTGTTGCGGGCCTCCGACACTTCCTCTTTCTTCACTTCCGGTTCAGCTTCCCGCGGACGGGGTGAAATATCCTCCATCCCTTGTTCACGCAGGTTTTTAATAAATTGGACGGCTTCAGCGCGCGTCAAGGAATCCTGCCCTTGATAGCCTTCAACCGTTGGCGCGGTTTTCCCGGAGCTATATTTCTTATCCAGCAGATACTGAATAGCATTGCTGCCTGTGTAATGGGTGCCATCCGCTGCCGCGATAATCTCGGCTATGCCCGCTCGAGTAATGACGGTATCCCGATATGTATCCACGTCATAGCTTCGAACAGGATAATTATTCTCCTTTGCTATCTGGTAGATGGGATCGGCCCAATGCTGCCCCGCGTTGCCGGCATCCACCGTTCGGAAATTGCGGATAAACATCGTCAGAAACTCAGCTTCGGTCACCTCATCGCCTGGACGAAAGGTTCCATCCGAATACCCCTGAACTACTTCATTCCCTGAAGCCCACTCAATAGCCTGATATGCCCAGTGCGTTTCATTAATATCAGTAAACCCGGAATCTGCGGCCTTGACGGATAACGCCATGCTGATGACGAAGCACATGACCAAAAAGCTGACCCTAGCCGATTTTAATTTCTTCACTTCCATCCCCCACATCCCAATTTATACAACTCATTCAACCAAATTTATAAAGAATCTCATATCTCTATTATCGGTCGAAAGAACTATTCCAGTTATACTTGAAAGGGACGAATTTATAAAATTAGGCCTTCATACCCAAAACACAAAGGCCAGCGACCTTCCCTATTCACAAAAAATAAGGCCAGCAC
The DNA here is from genome assembly GCF_018403245.1 of Paenibacillus sp. J2TS4. Taxonomy (GTDB): domain Bacteria; phylum Bacillota; class Bacilli; order Paenibacillales; family NBRC-103111; genus Paenibacillus_L. Next base: position 13,412 of record NZ_BOSH01000025.1, on the reverse strand, counting down.
TCCGGCTTATATGCTAAACTTATGATGGAACTAATTAAGAAATACGAGGAGGAAGGAAGGGGCCCGTGGTAGACCGGGGGTAAGGCTATTCTCGCTGGTTTATTTACTATTATGACAAAAGTCACGGCACCTGCTGCACATGATCATGAAGTTAATATCCTGGAACGTTAACGGACTCCGATCCTGTATCCGTAAAGGCTTCTATTCCTATTTCGAGGAAGTAAACGCCGATATTTTCTGTATCCAAGAGACCAAGCTGCAGGAAGGACAACTCCAACTGGAGCTAGGTGGGGAATATACGACTTATTGGAATTATGCTTCCAAAAAAGGCTACTCGGGCACCGCCGTATTCACCAAACTTGAACCTCTCTCCGTTCGCTACGGCCTGGAAGAGGATCAAGAGCAAGAGGGGCGAATTCTAACACTGGAATTCGAAGGCTTTTATCTGGTCAATGTATATACTCCTAATGCCAGACGCGATTTATCCCGACTTGCGTACCGGCTGGAATGGGAGGACCGGTTTCTTGCTTATCTTCTGCAGTTGGATGCAGTAAAGCCGGTTATTATTTGCGGTGATCTAAATGTCGCTCATCAGGAAATCGATTTGAAGAATGCGAAGTCGAATCGGGGCAACTCGGGATTTACATCGGAAGAACGGGACAAGATGACTCAATTGCTGAATGCGGGATTCATCGATACCTTCCGGCATTTCTATCCCGAGCAGGCGGACTCTTACACCTGGTGGTCTTACATGCCCAAGGTGCGAGAGCGCAACATTGGATGGCGAATTGATTATTTTCTCGCTTCTTCACGATTAGCCCCTTATCTGATCGATTCGCAAATAGCTTCGGAGATATCAGGCAGCGACCACTGTCCAATCATTCTAACCCTTTCGGAAATACCCGGATAATCGCCAGGCCAAGGATAAACGCCTGCGGCGTCCATGATCTCTGATCAAGAAAGCCTGCGTTTACTGGCGAAAATTTACCAATAACGATTTTTTGTAAATTATATAGTTTCAAGAAAAATACCAAAACCAGCCGCAAGACAGGTTTTGGTATTTATAAATTCTGCTGTAATTAAAATCTATTCCCATAAGACGCATTCTGCCTAGCGGACTTGCTCTTTAATTTTTAGCTAACCGCAAAATAGTCATATAAGCCTGTTGGCGTGTATAAGTCCCTTCCGGAACAAAGTGCCGGTCCCCCATCCCGCTCATAATTTCTGCCGAGAAAACAAAATCAACGGCATCCTTCGCCCAAGCGGCAATGTTGTCCTGATCCGCAAAACCCGATGGGGATACGGGCATATCTATTCCGAGCACCTTCGCAGTATTCTTGAGCATGACCGCGGCTTCCTGTCGGGTTATAGGATCATCCGGCACAAATAATCCTTCCCCTCTTCCGCTCACAATGCCCAGCTTATTAGCAGCTGTAATAAATGCATCCTGCGTATCGTTAAAAGGATTATCGTTTAAATCCAACCCTCTTTCCGACAGGATGTTTTCCAAGGAGCGGCCCGTCTGAACGGTTAGAAAATGGACTGCCAAGAAGCAGAAGTCTTGTCGGGAAATTTTATCCTTATATCCGCTCTGTAAGATGGAAGGGATTAGGCCGCCTTCTATAGCTTCGTCCACCTCGCTGGCAGCCCAATCATCCGGGACATCGGCGAGGGGAGGAGCCGAATCGGCCGCAACAGTTGGCTGAGCGATGGCCCCCCATTTCTCGCCTTTTTTAACCCAAGCCAGACCTTCGCTAAAGTTATAGGCATCCTCATATTGAGGCTCGATCACTTCCCGGCCCTGCTTATCAACGTACCCGAATTTACCGTCTCTCCTGACTACCGCAAGGCCGTCTGCAAATTCGGCGGCATAATCATACTGGAGAGGAATAACCTCCTGGCCAGTCTTATCTACAAATCCAAGTTTATTACGGAGTTCCACTCTCGCCAGACCATCTATAAATGAATACATATAATCGTATTTCGGTTCGATGACGACTTGACCCGTCTGAGCGATGGCCCCCCACCGTCCCTTTGACTTAAACACGGACAGGCCTTCGCTAAAATATGACAGAATATCATATTTTAGCTCGATCACTTCTTGACCATTCTTGTCGATCATGCCGCTTTTATTGTTCTTTGAGACTAACGCATATCCATCCTCATAGTCCAACACCCGGTCATAGACAGGCGGAACTTTCTCCGCTCCTGTTAGATCGATAAACCCGTACTGGTTGTCCTTCTCCGCTACCGCCATGCCATCGACAAAGTCCCATACATAATCATGTTGACGCCAGAAAACGATGTTACCCGACCTATCAATGAAACCTTCTTTGCCATCCAAAATAACGAGAGCCCGCCCATCGCTAAAGCCGTACGCGACATCGAATTTAAAAGGGATAACCTCTTTGCCCGTTTCGTCGATAAAGCCGTACTTTCCGTTCTTCTTCACGGATGCAAGCCCCTCGTTCCCCTGCCATTTATAATTATCATATTGGGGCTTAACAATTTCCCTGCCCGACTTGTCGATAAGGCCCCAAAAATTATTTTTTTGAACAGCCCAGACATCGCCAAATATCTCTACTCTGGAATATTGGGGTTGGACCACTACGCGGCCTGTGTGGTCAATAAAGCCGTATTGTCCCGATTGTCCAACAAAATCAGCATAGCCGCCCTTAAAAAAATTGATGCCCACATACTGAGGCTTAACGACTTCATGGCCTGTCTTATCTACAACCCCCCACTTTCCACCCAATTGAACGCTCGTCAATCCTTCAGTGAAGTAAAGATCCACATCATCATATTTCGGTTCAATCACGAAAGCCGGAGCTTCGGCAGCCCTCCCTACCGGAGTGCCACCGAACATTAACAGAGCGCATACCACAACCAACCATCGTTTCTTCATGTTTTTCATCCACTCTCCCTCATCGCATTAACCCCTTGGAAGCGGATGGCCGGAATCGCCAAAAAACCCACCCCAAGGACAAGTGACGGCCGCAGGTGGGTTGTCATCGGATCAGCACTTAGAAGGTGTTTCCCATCCAAGCCAATGAAACAGCCGAAATTGTAAGCGTATCCGGCCTTTCAGATGCCAGTATAGCATAGGGATATCCACCCATCAATTACATTCCTCCATATTCATCCTTGTAAAATAAGGTCACCCGCAGGAATAGGTTCATGATCTTGAGCCAGAGAACATAACTACCATGGAAAAACCAAATAAAAACAACAAAAACCACATTTTATATTGCTTTTTTGTGGCATATCCCTTTATTATGAAGAGGATAATATTCCTGCTGCAGGAAAAGAGATGATCTGATAATGACTTCGTTAGCGATTCTATTGGTGCTAGGTTCCGGTCTGGCCCATGCCGTCTGGAACCTGTTTACGAAAAGAAGCCGGGATAAGGCCGTCTTTCTATGGCTGATCCACATCATGGCCGCAGTGTTATTTTTGCCGTATTTTATTTATGAGCTGACGCATATTCATCTGACAGGGCCGCTGCTTCTATGGATCGCGCTGTCCATGGGCTTTCAGGGCGCATACTTTGTTCTGCTGTCGAAAGCCTATTCGCATGGCGATATGTCCCAGGTCTACCCGATCATGAGGGGTACAGGCGCTTTGCTAGTTCCCGTCATGAGCACCTTCATTTATGACGAATCTCTATCGCTAATAGGTTGGCTGGGATTGGGTCTCATCATTGTCGGCTTATTTGTCATCAGCAATTTATCCAGCCAGCCGGGCGTCCAGTCTAACGCGTTGACTCCACTCGCGGTTGGGCTGGCCTTATCCGTCGGCCTGTGCATTACCGGCTATACCTTGACCGACAAACAGATCGTGACCCAGATGTCACCGTTTGCCCTGATCGAAATCTCCAATATAGGTTATGTTCTGGTGGGGACTCGTTATGTATGGAAGTCCGGCCTGATCAGGACAGAATGGCAGATGAATTGGCGCACAATTGTGCTCGGTTCTTTTCTCTCTCCCGGCTCCTATCTGTTATTTCTGTTCGCCCTGCAGCTGGCTCCGCTGGCCGCTATTGCGCCTATTCGGGAAGTCGGTACCGTGTTCGGGACGCTGCTCGGTATTTTGCTGCTAAAGGAGCAGCAGGGAATGCGCAGAATCATCATGGCTTCGGTGATTACGTTCGGAATTGTCGCAATAGCTCTATGGGGATAGCCCTGGGCAATATTACAATGGGAAAGAGGTTGAATGAAATGAACACGAAAGAGCTTCAGAGCGGGGATAAGGCCATCTGCAAAAGAGTGATTATCATTGGTTTGGACGGCGCGGGCAACTTCATTAAAGACACGCCCACACCCCATATTCATCGTGTGCTGCAGAACGGGGCCTATACCTACAATGCCCAAACGGTCTTCCCTTCCATCAGCGCACAGTGCTGGGGATCGATGTTCCATGGGGTCGATCCGGCCAAACACGGGCTTGATAATACAAAGGCCTTCGAGGAGAAATATCCGGATGATTCTCCATATCCGTCTTTTATGAAGCTGGCCAAAGAACAGTGGCCGGAAGGCAGGCTCGCCGCTTTCTGTGAATGGCGGCCCATTATTCATGGAATCATCGAAGAGTCCTGCGGCTTCGACGCCTTGTCCTTGCCGGATCCTGAATTGGCCGCCTCGGCTGTAGAATATATCCGCAATCATCCTGATCTTAGAATGATGTTTATTCATTTCGGCGAGCCTGATTATACCGGCCATGAATTCGGCTACGGGGCCCATGTGCCTGAATATTTGGCGAAGATAACGGAGACGGATCGCTATGTCGGGCAGGTGCTGGATGCCATTCGTGAAGCCGGCTGGCTGGAGGACAGCCTCATCATTCTTACTTCCGATCATGGCGGAGGCGGTGATCATCCGCGGGGACATGGCAGCGGCGATCCACAGGATATGACGGTTTTCTGGGGCTGCCACGGCCCCCATATCCAGCCCGGCACCCAGTTGACGGGAGAGATTTCGCTCAAGGATACCGCTTCTATCGTTGCCTATGCACTCGGTTTGCCGCCTTGCGAGGCCTGGGAAGGCAAGGTTCCCGCAAATCTGTTTACGCGGAAGGAATAGCCCGCTCCGCTAGGCCCCCTTTAGGCAGCACCAGTTGTCTTTCTTTAGCAGAGTGAAGAGCCGTCAGCGGATAACAGCCCGTCAGGGAACGACGATCCAGCGGGTATCCGCTGCTTCCAATGCCGTTTGCCACTCTGGAGGCGGCGGATTTTCACATAGGATAGCGTGAATCTCGTGCAGGCCGGCAATTCGATAACTGGCACGAGTTCTGATTTTCGAGGAATCCGCGACAATAAAGGCCTCTTTCGTTCGCCGGATCACTTTGGCCGCCAGCATCGACTTGCTGCCGTCATAACCGGTAAAACCGGCTTCGGGGTCCATTCCATCTATGGAAATAAACGCCTTCGTAAAATAGAAAGAGTCCATCATATGCTCGGTGAGGGAACCCGCCGTTCTGGCGTGACCGGAGTTGACTTCTCCGCCGATAAATATGATTTTACCGTGAAATGATTGTTTGTTCGTGTAGTCCATCAACGCCGAAGCCGCGGGGAAGGAATTGGTAAACACCGTAAGGCCGCGAATCTGCTGCAGATAAGAGATCATCTTCAAAGTGGTCGTTCCCTCATCGACAAATATAGTATCGCCGGGGTTAACCATGGCGGCCGCCTGGTGGCCAATTCTTTTCTTGGCCTCCACATTAACCACTTCTCGGACAAGGTGAGGCGCCTCTTCCCCGTCCAGTGTTTTGACCGCGCCCCCATATACCTTCTTAAGCTTCCCCGCCCCTTCCAGCTCGTCCAAATCCCTGCGAATGGTTTCTGTGGATACCTTCAATGCTTTAGCCAGGGTCCCGGTTTCTACCCTTCCCTTCATTTCCAGCATATGAAGTATTTTGTTCTTCCTTTCTTCCCCTTGCAGTGACACATTCCCGCCCCCTTAACTTCTATAATCTTAACATATACGAGATATTTGAATAAGTATACAGCCAATCCCAGTTCCGAAAAGAGGATTTTGTGGCAGCCTGTCGAACGAATGAAGGGATAACCATCTAAATTTTGGCAAATTCGAAGCCTGTCGAAGGACAAAGTGGAAAGAAAGGAGATTTTTCACCGTGACTAAACGCTCTTCTTTAAAACGCGTGTTCAGCATTATGGGTTGTGCTGTCATGATGCTTAGCACAACTCATGTGGCCTTCGCACAATCCCCGAAATATGCCATCCCTCCTCAATTCGAGGCAGCATGGCCCTTTAGCGAGGGACTGGCACAGATTGAACAGGACGGCCAACGTGGCTTTATTGACCGAACGGGTCAAATCGTCATCCCTATGCAACACGAATACACCGATAATTACAATGACTACACATGGAATTTCAGCGAAGGTATGGCAAAAATTTTAAGGGCGGGGAAATATGGATTTATAGATAAAACAGGCAAAGAAGTGATTCCCCCGCAATACGATAATAGCTTGGATTTCTTCAGTGAAGGCTTGGCAGCGGTCAGCAAAGCCAACAAATGGGGTTTTATTGATATAAACGGACATGAGGTCGTTAAGCTGCAGTATGATGAGGTCGGAACTTTCTACGAAGGCCGTGCATGGGTCAAAAGAAACAAGAAATACGGATTTATCGACACGACCGGTAAAGAAATCATTCCGCTTCAATATGAATCGGTGAGTCCCTTTAGCGATGGCCTGGCGTCCGTGACGAAAAATGGCAAGAGCGGGCTCATAGATCTATGGGGAAATGAAGTTGATCTGGGCACGACCTACGATTATATTATCGGTTTTGATGAAGGAATGGGGGTAGTCATTAAAGAAGAAAACTACGATATTAAATATGGGTTCATTGACAAAACCGGCAAAGAAGTGGTCAAGCCGCAGTATGAACGTGTGCTTGGCTTTAAGGAGGGAATCGCCAGAGTTCAACAGAACGGGGTTTGGGGCTTTATTGACAAAACCGGGAAGGAAATCGTCAAGCCTCAATATCATAATGCTAGTGATTTTAGCGAAGGATTGGCACGAGTCAGCAAAAATCTGAAATACGGATTTATTGATAAAACGGGGAAGGAAGTCATTGAACTTCAATACGACTTTGCATGGGATTTCAACGATGGGCTGGCTCCGGTTCAGAAGTTTGACAAGTGGGGCTATCTCTCCCACCCCCAGCCGGACGCGGGATTCGCTCTGCCTTCCAGCGGGGATTCTCCCGATGACTGGGCAGAAGACGGGATAGCGCTTGCCATTCAGGTCGGGATTATTCCCCCTGCGCTGCAGAGCGACTATAGGAACAAGATCACCCGACAACAATTCAGCACACTTGTCATCCATTTCATCGAGGCTCAGACAGCCACCAGCATGGATCGCTTTCTATTAGAGAAAGGCGTTTCGTTGCCCGAATCTCCCTTTACCGACACCATGGATAAGGACGTTCTCGCTGCCTATACCCTTGGGATTGTGTCCGGAAAGGGTGCGGGCCGCTTCGATCCCGACGGCACCCTGACGCGGGAGGAAGCAGCCGTTATGCTAAGAAATACCGCCAACGTATTGGATCTGGATACGGAAGCCCCTCCTGTAAGCTTCGCAGATAACGAACATATCGCCAGTTGGGCTGTCGATTCCGTTGCTTATGTGTCTTCCCGGGGCATTATGAGCGGCATCGGAAATAATGAATTTGATCCCAAGGGCTCTTACACACGTCAACAAGCCTTTTTGACGGTCTTGCGATTATTTGATCCATGAATGAAAAACATCATATACACAAGCTTGACCTTGCCGGAGCTGGATGATTTATACATTATGGAATGGAGGGATAGGTTAATAGCACCCCAGAGCCTAGCCCTCTAATACGCGGGTGTGCCGCTATTGATAATACGGATAAGGGCCCCGCCATTATCAGCTGGTGCCTTACGGATTGGGTAGTCGGTAATGAATGTGAGTTCGGCATTCAAACGGATAAGAACTATCGAAGAAACGGGTGGGCGCGCAAAACAGCATTAGCCGCGCTCTCCCTCGCCAAAAAGCGGGGCATAACAAGGGTGGGGTGGCAACGTTACTAGTGCCACTGGCGTTACAAGAAAGATACGATGCGAAAAGTGCTGTGCTTTTAATATAGTGGTCTGTAGTTAGGCAGAAAAAAATGAAGGTGCAAATATGCACCCCCATTCTACAGTCTTAGCCATTTTTGAGCTTAGGGTGTAAAAATGCACTCTATTTTCAACGTTTTATGAAAATCGACGTTTCGCCAAAATTAGAGGGTACTCTTGCACTTCAATATCCATTTTCGGAGAAATGGTTGGATTAAGAGGCATTTTTACACTTCAATTCTTCCTATGTGGCAGCTGCTAGATTCAGGGACACTATTGCACAGATTTGAGTGCCCCAGTAGGAGTCCTTGAAAAGCTAAATGGAATTTCTGTCAAGAAGCGAAGCGAGGGATAACTGTCCGCTTATATTGCCGATCGCCCTAATCAATCCGAACCGCTTGAGTCTCCGTCCCCTCCTGGAAAATAACCAGCTTCTCCGCCTTGTCCTCCCCGTCCTGCACGACGAATTTCACTTCCACCGGAACGGAACGAACGAAGAACCGCGTTTCGTTAGCTGGATAGAGCTCCAGCCGCACTTTGCCGGTGATCTGCAAGTAGAGTCTGTCCTCCTCCACCAGAACAACTGCAGCGGTCCCCTCTCCACCGCCCTCGCTGTCATCCAGCCGGTACGTTCCGACATAGCGCTCATACAGGCCAGGGTCTACGACAGCAAGCTTCCTTTGCTCCGGGCGCCGTGGAGTATCATAAGGGAGATCGAACAAAATTTGTTCGGCCGCTGCCAGAATCGCTTGGTTGAATTCTACGTCCTGCTCCATGTTGCTCAAATAAATCAGCGTCCTATCGGCGTCGATATAGCGGATCAGGTTAGTGGCGTATCCTGGCCACCCTCCGCTGTGACTAACGGCTCTGCCCTTTCCCTCATTCGCTTCCAATATCCAGCCGAAACCGTAGTCGAAGGTCTCGCCGTTGTTCAAGCGAACCGGCGCAAATGCCTCCTCCAGCGCTTGCTTGCTCACAAGCTCTCCGGCATATAGTGCCCGATCTAACTTGAGCAGATCGGTTAAATTCGAGTTCACGGTTCCGTCCCCCTGGATGCCATCCAGGAACACAACGTAATTCGTTTCCGGCACATCGTCGGGCAGCTCGTAACGAGCGGAATGAAGATCGTAGATATAGCCGAAGGCATAATCAGGAATTGCCTCCCACCTATACCTCCGATTGTAGATTCTCGTATCGGTCATGCCTAACGGGCTAAACACGCTTTCCTTCATAAAGTCAGCGAACCGCTGTCCCGTTACCCGCTCAATAATGATCGCCAGCAGCACATAACCGGTGTTACTGTATAACCAGTTTTCATTAGGTTCGAAATAGACCGGAGGCCGATGTTGAATCAACAGCTCCAGAACATCTGCATTCGTCGCAATTCGTGTACGGTCCCAGTGCTCGAAGAACAAGTCCATATAATCCGGCAAGCCCGACGTATGACAGAGCAGCTGCCGTACGGTAACCCCCTTGTAAGGAAGCTCCGGCACCCATCGTTCAATTAGATCGTCATAGGCCAGCTTTCCCTGCTCTTTAAGCACTATGACGCCCAAGGCTGTGAACGGCTTCGATAGTGAGGCCAATTCGAACACGGAGTTTGTCGTCAACCGACGGCCCTTGGATAGATCGGCCTCCCCGAAGGCAGCTTGATAAATGATTTCCCCATGCTCGGCAGCCATGAGGACTCCATTCACCTCACCCTTTTCTCCCATGTCCCCGAACAATCGTTCCAAACGCTGTCTCTTCGTGCTTTCCATGTGATCCTCTCCCTTTTCCATATAAAATATAAGGCAAATAAATAATGATTATCATTAATTATTAGTCTTAATTATTAATTCATCTTAACTATTGGACAAAGAAGAATTACGCCTTTCATTCAAGGCACTTCTTCTGTTCCACTTGCTGTTCACTCCTCCTCCGAGACGCCGTTCAGTTCCTTCTCTACAATCCCCTTAAGCTTCAGGATGGTGTTCTTCAATGCGACGACTTCCTCGAAATCGAGCTGGGAATAAAAGCGTTCAATGATCGATCGTTCCATCTGCTCTTCCTTGACGAAGTGCTCTATCCCCCGTTTGTCCAAACGAACGAATATTTCCCTGCGATTGTGCGGATTAATCTCCCGGCTTACATACTTGGCCTTCTCCAGCTTGCTGATGATTTGACTGACCGCACTGGAGGAAACCTTCATCCGTTCCGCAATTTCGCTGACTGTTAATCGCTCGTGCTTATGAACGAATTCCAGCAGAATAGTCTGCTTAGTCGTAATTTCGCTATCAAACAGCGATTCATGGGCCTGAACCAGCATGATGTTCATAGCATAATCGGCTTCATTCATCTCTTTGACGACACGGATCAGCTCGGGATTCACCTTCTCCATCTAAATACATTCACACCCTTCATAATTAAGCTACCTTAATTATTATAATGATTAACAAATGAATTTGCAACCCACTGAATTGGACGGAGCTCAATCGATCGAGAACGGTATCCAGGACACCGGACAGCTGGTACGCCTAAGTCGTTCAGCCAATACAAATTTTTAAATCCTAATGTGAAAAAAACAATAGCCTACTTGATGCTCACAAACTTAAGGTGTATATTTAGATTATTCATTCGAGTGAGTAATCACTCATTTTTAAAAAGAGGTGTTTACGATGCGAGAATCTGCTGACATTTGTATCGACGTGCAACATGTTTTTCGCAAATTTGACGACAAAGAAATCATCCGGGACATGAGTCTGCAAGTTAGCAAAAGTGAAATTTTCGGACTTCTCGGTCCGTCCGGTTCCGGCAAAACCACCCTGGTCAAAATGATCGCCGGCATCGACGAAGCGACAAGCGGACAAATTGAAGTGCTGGGTACCCCTATGCCTAAGCTTGCGATGATGAACCGAATGGGTTACATGTCTCAATCCGACGCCTTATATACGGAGCTGACAGCCAAAGAGAACATGGAGTTCTTCGGCGCACTCTTCGGCCTTCGCAGCGGACAGCTAAAGAAACGAATGCTCGAGGTGATGGAGCTAGTCGATTTAACCCCTCATCTGCGTCGTCCCGTCGGTGCCTTCTCCGGGGGAATGAAGCGCCGATTGTCGCTCGCTATTGCGCTTCTTCACCAACCGGAGGTGCTGATCCTGGATGAGCCGACCGTGGGCATCGATCCCGTGCTCCGCAAATCAATCTGGGAGGAGCTGGATAACCAAAGCAAGCAAGGAACAACGATCATCGTAACGACCCACGTCATGGATGAAGCTGATAAATGCCATCGGCTCGGTATGATTCGCGAAGGAAGCCTTATAGCCGCAGGAACGCTGGAGCAGTTGAAGCAGGAAACCGGCAGCGCCACATTGGAAGAAGCATTTCTGTACTATGGAGGTGTACGCGCATGAGAATTCGCGCCCTTATTGTCCGGATCATCCGGCAATTCCTGCATGATAAACGAACGATGGCATTACTGATCGCGGCCCCGCTTCTGGTCCTGTCCCTCATGTATCTGGTTTTCAACGGCGATACTTATGAGCCTAAGCTGGGTGTTGTGCAAATGCCCGAAGCATTGACCCAGAGCTTGAGCACAAACGGTGCTTCCGTGATAACATTCGGCACTGCTAATGAAGCGGATGAAGCACTGGCAAGGCAAGAAATCGACGCTGTGATCAAGTTGGATAACAATACTCCCCACGTGACATTGGAAGGCAGCGATGCCGCCAAGAACAGAGCAGTGATGGTGGTTATACAGCAAACGATGCAGGGGCAGACTCCGGTACAAGGTCAGACCTCCTCCCCTCCCGCTCCGGTCTTTGACTATTTGCACGGGTCGAAGGAGATGACCTCATTTGATCATTTCAGTCCGGTATTGATCGGCTTATTTGCGTTCTTCTTCGTTTTCCTGATCGCAGGGGTCTCCTTCTTGAAGGAGCGAACCAGCGGAACCTTGGAGCGCCTTCTGGCCACTCCGCTGCGCCGCTCAGAGATCGTGACCGGCTACATGGCGGGATTCGGCCTATTTACCACATTGCAGGCGGTACTTATCGCCGGATATACGATCGGCATACTGGGCAGCTTCATGGCTGGATCGTTTGGGTACGTGCTGCTGATCATGCTGCTTTTGTCCTTGACGGCACTCAGCTTCGGCACCTTCTTATCGGCATTCGCGAACACAGAATTTCAAATGATTCAATTCATCCCGCTTGTCATTGTACCCCAAGTGTTTTTCTCGGGATTATTCGATCTGGGAAGCATGTCGCCGTGGCTTCGCTGGCTATCCCATCTCATGCCGCTTAAATACGGGGCCGATGCTCTCCGCAGCATTATGATCCGCGGGGAAGGCTGGAGCTCTATTGCTATGGATGTTTACATTCTGCTGGCGTTAACACTGCTCTTCATGGCAGCCAATGTGCTCGCGTTGCGCAAGCATCGAAAAATATAGTACTCTAATGGAAATAAAAGCAGCATGGGAAGGGGATCTCTATGTCAGATCAAAAAGAGCAATGGCTGGAGGACCTGATCCGATTGACGGAGGAAGGCGAACAGATCAAAACAGATAAGCAGGCCAAGATTCTGGAGGCCGCCATAGAAATATTTTCAGAAAAAGGCTACGCCGCCACCTCCACTAGTGAAATCGCGCAAAAAGCAGGCGTCGCAGAAGGAACGATATTCCGCCACTACAAAACAAAAAAGGACCTCCTGCTATCCATCGCCGGGCCTATTGCGATCAAGCTAGTAGCCCCTTTTCTCGTTCGTGATTTTGCCAAACTGCTGGATGTGCCCTACCAACAAGCGGATGATTTCTTTCGAGCGATTGCCCGAGACCGGATTCAGTTTGCACGCAAAAACATCAAACTGCTTAAAATCCTGTTCCAAGAGGTGCCTTTTCAACCTGAGCTGATGGAACAGATCAAAGCCTTGGCAACCAATATTGTAGTCTCTCGCATCCAGAAAGTCATTAAGCACTTTCAAGAGCAAGGGCAGATCGTCGAAGCACCGCCTTGGCGCATCATTCGTTCTGCGGCCAGTATGCTGATGGGCATGATCGTCTTTCATGTGTTTCTTGTGCCGGAATTTCCTCTGAATGAGGAAGAGGAAATTGACCGTACGATTGATCTGCTGATGTATGGCATCGCGGGAAGGCAGAATGAGACGTAGATTTTCATCAGGATCTATAAACAAGAATGACCCACCTCAAGTGTTATGCTCCCCTTGAGGTAGACAGTTGAAATAATAAAACTGTTTACTGTAAGGAGGAGCGTTTTTTCATGTCTCATAAAGCAAAAGTATCAGGATCAGAAAAGATCGCAGCTATTGAAAAGTATT
>NZ_BOSH01000024.1 GCF_018403245.1 Paenibacillus sp. J2TS4 | reverse complement strand
CATCGATAATTTTCTCCACCACATAGATCTTCTTCAGTTCTGCTCTGCTCAATGTAATCTTCTCCTGTCCCATAGTGACATTATCTCAGAACAGTTATGGGATGACATTATCACAGCACAATAACACCCTCGGAAAAGGGTCTTGGCTCTAGATCACGAATATGATATATTACCAAAAATTGCTTAAACCGTTTTTAAGCTCACGGGCAGTATATAGTAATGGGGAATTATGGAAAACCGGTTTTGTTAATTTAAAAAGGGGAGGACGATGAAGTGGCTCCAAAACATATAGTTTCTGCGGCAACCATTGTAGTTAATGAGCGTAACGAAATATTATTGATAAAAGGACCTAGACGAGGATGGGAAATGCCAGGAGGGCAGGTTGAAGAAGGCGAATCATTGAAAGATGCAGCGATAAGGGAAACAAAGGAAGAGAGCGGTATAGATATAGAAGTGACCAAGTTTTGTGGTATTTTTCAAAATGTAAGTGCTAGTATTTGTAACACTTTATTTTTAGGCAGACCCGTCGGAGGAGAATTAACCACTACCCCTGAGTCTTTAGAAGTAGGATTTTTTCCAATCGAAACAGCATTAGAGATGGTAAACTGGGGAAATTTCAAGCAAAGAATTGAGTTTTGCTTGAATGAAGAACTTCATCCTTTTTATGTTGAATTTTCCATTCCGCTTAAGGATTGCTAGGGTTTCATTTCCGCGAGGAAAAGAGGGTGCTCCCGGTGGCGAAATGGGATAACATGCTGTCCATGCTTTGGATGCTGATCCGGAAGGAAGCTTACTGCTGCGCAGATCGCGGGCAGCTTGGAGATCAGCGTCCGAACCGTGTACCGGTATATCGACGCATTATGCGCCAGCGGCGTGCCGGTCGTCGCGGAATCAGGCTATGACGGCGGCATTCGCATTCTGGAAAGCTTCAAGGAGACGCCGTTGTTCTTCAGCTCCGTAGAGCTGAAGGCGCTTGTGGATGCTTGGTTGCCAGCCCCCACTCCAAATCGTAAATGTACCTTTTTTGTCGGATCACCTCCTGAGGTTCGTAGAGTCGGTTGGTTCGCAGCAGATAATCGACCAACCGCACCAATTTACGAGCTGTAAGCGCAAGTGCACGTTTTTCGGCGTATTTGGCCGGCTCCGCTTTCTTGAGGCTGTAGTACTGTGCAAATACCGTGTCGTGCACCTGGACACTCTTTGCGGCTTCAGTGAAGTAGTACTTCAAGTAGCGATTGCCGGACTTAATAAGCCGAGATTCAACGCCTTTAAAGTCACCGGATTGGTTTTCCGTCCAAGCGAGGCCCGCGTACTTCGCAAGCGCCATTTGGTTCGGAAACCGCTGAATGTCGCCAATTTCAGAGATAAGGCCTGCAGCGAAAATCGTAGCGATTCCCGGTACGGATGTGAGCGTCTGTGGAATTGTAGCCAGATGCTCTTCAATGGCTTTCTTCAGCGAATTCGCTTGTTCCTGTAGTGAGCGAATGATCCGGATGTTGGAGGCCATCGCTAGGTTCACGGCATCAGACATCGCCTTGGGCAAGCGGTAGGAAGAACGTGCGGCCTTCTGCAAAGCCTGTGCGACTTCCTGCGGATTCTCAAAGCGGTTTTTGCCGTAATCGACGACAAAGGCCATCAGATCATCGACGGACATGTTCACGATGTCTTCGACGCTGGTAAACTCCTGAATAACCGCCAAGCTGGTTGCCGATGTCGTCTTGCTGAAAGGCCCGGTCGAATAGCTGCTGAACTTCAAAAATAAATTGGTCAGCAGGAAATTCGTCTCCCGTGTCAAAGTCTGTACGACGTGGTAACGAGTTCTCGTGAGGCGCTGCAAAGCTGCGAGGGATTCGCTCCACGTGAAGGCACGGGGTAGATGACCGGATCGGAGCTTAGCGGCGATGAACCAGGCGTCTACCCTATCGTTTTTTGGGGCATCAAGAAAGTGTGTCTTCTTAAATGCTTTGATGAGACTAGGGTTAAAGACGTAGACACTGTGCTCATAGGGCGCGAAACAGAGCACGCACTCGAGGTATCGTGCGAGATGGCTAGAATAACAGCCGGTCGCTTCGAGACCAAAGCGTATGTGCGTCAGCTCGTGCTTTTGCATAAGTGACAAGATCCGTTCCTGCAGGTTCCTGACACCAGGCTCGTCATTACTCACGGTAAAGCGACTTAGTGATTTGGCGCTGTCGCCTTCTGGAAGGCAACAGACAACGTTGTTCTTACTGCTTACGTCGATCCCGACAAATAAGATATGTGGCATGGAATCACCTCCTTTCGTACTGAACTCGGTATCTACGGTCCTGGGATGTCCTTGGGATTCTCTCCGCTAACAGCCTTGCGAGCTATAGGTATACACCGCGGCCCATCGGTGCACGTACCTTCCTCTGCTATGCGAAAGGGATGGCGACGCGCGGGATACAGTCAGCGTGTAGGAAAAGACGGAAGAGGCCAAGGGAACACTCTCTAGTGGAAGAAACCGAAAACTCAGTTCAACAGGAGGTAGAGGAACATTCCCGTCGGTAGCACCTATTGGCATTTTCCCAAAGACATTCCAAGATCGTAAACACCTAAATTATTTCGTCCTGCCGGGCTCCCGTGCTTCGCTTGGGCTACGCCCTCCCGGAGGTTATACTATTTAGTTTTCAAAGAGCTATAAAATCAAAAGAGCAATTTCCAATTCACTAAAGAATCGGTAACTGCTCTTAGCATACAAGGAGGGGAAAGTGTGAAGCTGACAGACGACCATTCCATCATTGACCTAACTAGGCGGCTTTTAATTAGTCGAAATGCTGACGAATTTTACAAAATAGACAGGTACAAATACAACAAAAACGCGACCACTCAAGTCGCGTTTTTAATATGTAAAGTGATTTTTTGCATAAGTTAATACAACCTAGGTGTCCTTGCCATCCATAATATTATTATAAACGACAGAAAATTATAAGTCTATACTTTATCCAGAATTTCCCGTATTTTTATAAGGACCGATTATCTAAAGGGAAGGAGTCTCAGATCAGATTATTGTCCTTGAAAATAAGATGGATAAACTCAAAATCAGAACAAAAGGGAGTATGCCAGTGGAAAATCTGATAATAGAACCCTACAAACCCGAAAGGGATAAAGCCGCGATCAGAGCCTTGTTGTGTGGAAATGAGCCGTTTGACGAAATGTTTCAAAAAAGCGAAAGAATGTTCTCTGGCGGTCTATTTGTTGCTCGGTACAACGGCGTAACCGCAGCTTTTCTCTCCATTGATGGTTTTAAAAGAAAAGCGGAGACAACAATATTTGTTAGCAAGGAGTACAGAAGAAGGGGTATTGGAACCGCACTTATTAGAAAGGCAGATCAAATGCTTTCCCAAAACGAGGCAGTAGAACGTTCGGCGGGTGCATGTTTAGGCGGCGACCGTTCCTCGCTGCAATTTTTATATAAGAATGGTTATTATATAAGTTATTCATCTTACATCATGGAGCGTGAAGGAGAACCTCTTCCTGAAAGTCATATATCTGTCAGGCCATACGAAGATGATGATTATGTAATATGTCATAACATTTGGGAAATAGCTTTTTACCAGATGCATGAAAGCGTGGGTATTCTTCCGTCTTACTATTATCCTCCTAACGAAACGGAGCGGAAAAGATTTGCGGAAGACAGGAACAATAGATTCGTGATGCTTATCGACGGTGAAATAGTGGCAGTCGGAATTATTGACGGTTGTGAACTAAGTCATGTATCCGTTCGCCCGGATCTTCAATTGCGTGGATACGGCAGAGCTTTTGTCTCATTTCTTGTGAATGAAATTCTGCGCCGCGGTGAAAAAATTGTGAAGCTCGGGGTTGTCCAAGGCAATCCAGCAAAAAAATTGTATGAGAGTCTTGGTTTCAAAGAAAAATCATTAAACCATTGGCTTACAAAATATTATAGACCGGACACTCGATTGAGCAGACCGCCACATGAGGATATTTCATAAGATTATTCGTTGAACTAACAGCGAGCAGGTAGTTGAATAAAACCAGGAGCAGATCGCCGCGGTAACTGCTCCTTATTATTTTTAGCTAGAGGATGGGATGGTGGCTTCTATAATAACAATTATTCCAAGTCAGTTTGCCAGTGTCAGAATAGTTCAATAATTTGGGGGTGATATTCCATGGATTATACGAAGTGTTTTAAGGAAGTCTTACTGCAATATTCTTTTATCGACCCCATCGTGGAATTTATTCGCCATAATGAAAACATTACTTACAAGGTAATTCACCCCGTCATTGTTTGTTTCCTACGAAGTGATTTAATACCGCCCTTCGGTTGTTGTACTCATCATTAGAACAAGAACAGTTCTAATTCCAATGATGAGTCGTAGAATAAGTACCCGGAGGGTAATCTATTGTCTTAAAGGGTATTGTAATGTCGTCATATTGCTTAGAATTGAAAGGAATAGGAGTAGCATTCCATACTTATTTTGGTTGTTCAAACCATACCGCCAATTTGTTCTGAAATTCCACCCTCTGTGAGTCTTCGAATTTGAGAAACGGGTCAAAATCGCTCCAAACATCTAACTCAAACCAATCTACTGGTGAAAATACTACACTATTTTTTTCGCAATAAGGGAAAATCCAGTCATAGTATATTATCCTCCGCCTCTCCCCAGAAACTTGTCAGATGGATTTATAAGTTTTAGTATCATTCACGTTCGCCGTATGGTGTTTTAAATGTTCAACTGATGCAAAGTCGGTAATTTTAAACTTTCCGCTCTCATAAATTAGTGTTGTTATTGAACACTCGGGAACCAACTTGCTTTGTACTGCAACGAAATTTGGATGCCAAACATCCAATTGGTTCTTGGGCAATGTATTAACCAGAAAATCAGTTATTAATCCTCCATGCGTAACAATTACTATATTACTATGAACCGGGTGTTTCTTTGCTAATTCTGTTAATAAAGAAGATAAACGTACACCTACTTGCTTTGCTGAATCTCCTACGGGTGGTTTATACTCGGGTTCACATGTACACCGCTCCCACATTGCAACAAACTCATCGAAAGTTTGTCCCGGAAGGTCCCCCCAATTAGCACGTTCTCGTAAACGACTATTTACATTAATTGTTGATTTCGTCTCTAATGCAATGTAGTCGGCGGTTTCTTTCGCTCTTCGAAGTGGACTTGAGAATATCGCCGTTATTGGAAAATCATGAAAATATCTAGCTGTCAATTGTGCTTGTTGCACACCAATACTGGTTATTGGGACATCCCCAATTGCCTTTGCTTTTATAGCATGCCTTACAAGAAAGAAAGTCGTACTCATTTACCTGACCTCCACAATTTTTATCATGAGTGACTGTAACACCCCTCAAATACCATTTAAGTTTACGTTAATACATCCCACCTTGCCCACATTTCAGGTGGGTTTAACTCGTAGATTTGGTTTTCTCTGAACATGAATTGGTGCATAATAAATTCTCTGCGTATTGTAGCGAAATCATCATGAAAATTCATAATGAACTCATTGATTTCCTTTTCAGTGTATTTACGTCCTTTATCTAACCGGGAAATAAGGTTTTCTAATACGATTAACTTTTTCTTAAGTTGTACTGGCAGATGCCTAAGTTTTCCTTCCGATGTGAAGAAGTTCTTAATAACTGATTCTTTAAGTCGCTTGTTCTTATCGTCCATACCTTCTACACCCCCTAATAATTTCGTGTTTTTGTAGATTAAATCCACAGAAGCAGTAGCATTACTTTTTATGAAATAGTGATTTAAAGAAAAAAAGATAGTATTTTTATCCCTTCTCTCATTAATCAAGCTCGCCTCACGTAATTTTGTAGCGTGATGTGTAATCGTAGCAGGGGAGACACCGAGTTTTTCTGCTAAAACCTGACCATTAAGTTCTCCTTCAGCAAGCAATATTAAAATCTTGACTCTTGTTGGATCTGCAAGTGCTTTGTGATAGTTGACCACCTTATCCAATTGCATGGTTTTTTCACCACCAAATTTAATTTAATGAATATCTAATTTAATGAATATCTAATTCGATAATATTCTAATTTAGTGTGAAAAGCAACTCTTTAGTCTAGGGAACCCCCACCACATATAAAGAGCAATGTCAGTACGCAAATCAAATCAGCCGTTTCTTCAATTTGCGTACGATGATGATTATTATGCCGGAAGGATTAAAGCCGAAGGCTATGAACCGTTTAGCTGATACTCTTGAAGCTCAAATTAGCGAAACGAAACAAACCATTTTATACATTGAGCGAGATATGGAGAAAATTTGAAGCACAGTAATCCTTAATAAGGAAATCATCATTGAAGCCCTGACTAACTTTGACAACTTGTTTGAAGAAGCGACTAACGAAGAAAAAAAGGCATTACTTCGAGCGTTGATTAAGGAAATCCATATGGAATCTGACCGTAAGAGCATTAAAAAAATCGTCTTCTTGTTTTCAGAAGACGATGGATTGGCTCAAGCTGCTTTACCAGTGAGTGAGGAGCGGAGAACCGTATCACAAGTGACGGCGAAAGATTTCATGAGAGGAATAACAGTTCACCTTCATGTTTACAAAATATTCCTACACTAATATACTGATTACAAATGCGACGAAGAAGACAAGTAGGTCCGGGAATGCCGTTGGCGAATATATTCCACATGAAGAATGGGTGGTTCATTTTAGCAGAACGCTGTTCTGGACCCGGGAGCAAATGGTTGAAAAACTTTTAGACGCTTTGATAGCGGGGATCATATTAGCTGTTAGTATGAAGACTGCTCATTGTTCGTTTTTTCAGCTACAAACTCCAGGATAATAACCGATTAACAACTTGGGGATGAATTTTACATTCTTGAATATGATGAGTACTAAAAATACAACAAAAACGCGACCACTCAAGTCGCGTTTTTAATATGTAAAGTGATTTTTGGCATAAGTTAATACAACCTAGGTGTCCTTGCCACTCATAATATTATTATAAATGAAAGAAATTTATAAGTCTATACTTTATCCAGAATTTCCCTTATTTTTATTAAGGACCGATTATCAAAAGGGAAGGAGTCTCCGATCGGATTATTGTCCTTGAACATGTAGTCGTCCGCCCGGATCTTCAAGGACGTGGATACGGCAGAGCTTTTGTTTCATTTCTTGTCAATGAAATGATCCGCCGCGGCGAAAAAATGGTGAAGCTCGGAGTTGTCAAAGGCAATCCTGCGAAAAAATTGTATGAGCGTCTTGGTTTTAAAGAAAAGTCTTTATACCATTGGGTAACAAAATATTATAAACCGGACACCCGATTGAGCAGACCGCCGCATGAGGATATTTCATAGATTACACGTTGAATTAACGGCTAGCAGATAGTTGAACAAAGCAAGGAGCAGATCTCCGCGGTAACTGCTCCTTAGTTTTTTAGGCTGGAGGGTGGTTTTGTGGCTTATATAATAACAACTATTCCCGATAAGTTTGTCAGTGTCAGAATAGGCTGTTCAATAAACTCAGGGGGATTGATATTCCATGGATTATACGAAGTGTTTTAAGGAAGTTATACTGAAATATTCTTTTATCGACCCTATCGTGGAATTTATTCGTCATAATGAAAACATTACATACAAGGTAACAGAAAAGGGATCTGAAGATACTTACTTGTTGCGAATGCATAAACCAATAACAAAAAACATGCAGGGAGTACAAAACATGCGTGAGGCGATTCAATCGGAACTAGAATATTTGTTAGCTTGGTCATCTCATTCCGAATTCCCTGTTCAAATCCCTGTTCCGAATCTAAACGGTGAACTAGTGACAAGCGTTGTCATTGAAGGCGAAGAAGTGCATTGTTCCGTCTTGAAATGGATTGTCGGGGATACCCTGTCCAAGAGAGATTTCACCAGTGAGGAAATAGTTAGTACCTTGGGGAAGCGTATTGCATCCTTACATCAGTTTTCGCGGAGTTTTAAACCAGGTTCAAGTTTTATAAGACCCGAATATGGGATAGCGTGGGTAAATACCATGTTGACTCAATTGCGTTCAGGCGAAAAAATGGGGATTATCGCCACCGAGGAATTTCAAATTCTTGAAAATGTATTTTCGCTGGTAACCGATCGTATGATAGGGTTGAGCAAAAGTTTCGAGACATGGGGATTCATCCATGCCGACATTCACTATAGCAACTTAATCCGCACATCAAGGGGAATTTCATTCATCGACCTCGGATTATCGGGGTTTGGATATTACACAATGGACGTCGCTATGGGTGCCCTATTTACTAAAGGAGAATTGCGAGATGCTCTACTTTCCGGCTACACGAAAATCAATTCAAGAAAAATAGACATTGAACAGCTTGAGAGCTTCATGTTTTTGGCGATATGTGGATACTACGCATTTCTGGTAAGTAGAAATGATAAGCATGTGTGGATACGTGAACATATGCCAGGTTTGATTGAACACCTTTGCAAGCCCCTCCTAAATGGCAAAACGGTTTTTTACAATATTTGATTCGCTCGAAAGCAATTCTGAATTAAGACTTCATGGCATGCTTAGGGAGAAATGGATCCATGATTTTTGGATGATATGCGTTCTATAAAAAGAATGTGGAGGTTGGGGATGAGAAACTCTCTTACAGAATTTAAATTACCCGTAAGAAAATACAATGCCGATCCAGAATTAAGTATTGAAATCGACGCGGAAACAACAGCTTTTCTTTTAGTGGATTGTGATGAATCATCAGCGGTTAATCAAATTGTAGGGAACCAGATCCATTCAGCGCTTAAAATCGCCAGGGAATCGGGAATGAAGATTGTGTATTTATTCAATGCTGTTCATGGTGTAGGAGGATTGAAAGATGTAACAACACGAATTCACGGATTAGACTACCTAGAGAATAGTTGGAAGCCACTAACACCTAAATTCAATAGCCTGATCCAGCCGCTCGAAAATGAAGCTGTTATTCCAAAATCACATAAAGATGGATTTAACGGAACAGTGCTCGATTATTATTTAAAGACATGGAATATAGATACGATAATCGCTGTCGGTTTCCATATCAAATCATGTTTATTCCATACCTGTATGGGTGCTCGGCATAATAATTATCGTGTTGTAATGTTGAGAGATTGTACCGATTCAAAAGAGTTTCCAGATACGGTCGATCCTGAAAATCCTGAAGGCGGATGGTTGAGGTTTGTATTTTTAAGAATTTATGAAACCGACATTGGTTATACTTCGACTTCGATTGACTTGATGAAAGCTTCATTAGCATAATGGCAAACGATAATAAAATCAGCAGAAGGCCGCCGATGACTTCGACGGCTTTTTTGTATGATATGAAAGCCCGATAAAAGGGATTGCCCTTTAGTTGCAATGCTAACTGGCAGGACAATTTAATTAAAGACGTTTTTTATTGACCGCAATCAATTGATTTCGATTAGAATAAGGTCACATTACCTTTAGGGTGTGAGGAATAATATGGATAACCAGATTAAACAGTTATTCACTCGAGATATATTGAGACAAGCCGCGGAACGTTATGGTATACGCGGAGACTCAATGATCGATTTAAATGGGTTTCAAAACTTCGTTTATTCTGGCTTGGTCGGAGACCGTGAAGTTATTCTAAGAATTGCCCATATCACACATCGGAATGAAACATTAACGAAAGCGGAATTAGATTTTATCATGTTTTTGGCGGAGTCTGGTGTAAAAGTTACTAGACCGATTCCGTCTTTAACCGGTGATCTTGTTCATACAATTGACGATGCTTTTGTTGTGACAGCCTTTGAGAAAGCCCCTGGCAGAAATGCAAAAATTGCCGAGGAGAGCAATACTTTTTATGAGAATATAGGTCAATTGGTTGGAAAAATACATAAGCTTTCACTTCACTATACCCCCCAACATTTACGCTATGAATGGAATGACAATGCTTTATTAGCTTCATTTAAAAACTATTGTCCGTCAGAATTATATAACAGTTTCGACCGTTTAATTGGGGAAGTTAGCGCTCTTTCCAAGGATAAAGATACATACGGCCTTATTCATGGGGATGTCAGTTGCGGTAATTATCTAAATGATGGGGATAAGGCCCATATTATCGACTTTGACGAGGCGGAAAATAGCTGGTTTGTGTCTGATATTGCTACACCATTATTTTACGAAATCCCTATCCCGTGGGTTGTGGATGGAGAGGTAAGGAAGGAGATTACAAAGCGCTTTTTTTCCAACTTCTTAAACGGCTATTGTAAAGAAAATACGGTAAGTCAAGTATGGTTAAAGAAAATACCTTTATTCATCGATTTGAGACAAGCTAGAGTTTTATCCGCGCTATATAGAAGCAGAGATTTTAATGCTCCTGATTGGAGTGAATGGGATGAACAAGCTCGACGCTTCTATTATTTTAACTTACTGAATAACACACCATATATTGATATGGACTTTTCACGAATGTAAAATTGTTTATTCCGCTATCGGTACGATAGTTGAATCGCCAGAAAATGCCGAGCCCGCGAGAAACTACACAATTATCTTTGGAGGATATTATGCGAGATATAGATTACAGCAATTATTATTGGCAAGATGATAAAGTTAGATTGCGTGCAATCGAGGCCGAAGATTGGGAGAGTTGTTACATAAGCGGATTTGATACCCCTGCACGTCGTCTTTTAGAATGTGCTATTGAATTACCGCCTACAATTTCAGGGGCTAAAAAGTTCGCAGAGGAAAACGCTGACTTTTCTTCAACTAATGGACGAATAATGTTTACGATTGAAATTTTGAACGGAGAAAGTATAGGCGGTATCAATCTAAACAGTATCGACGAGAGAAATGGGACGTTTAGTATAGGGATAGTGATAGATAAAGAGCATCGTGGCAAGGGTTACGGTACAAGGGCTATGAAAATCCTCTTAAAATATGCTTTCTTGGAACGTAGACTCAATAAGTTCAATGACTATGTTCTTGAAGGAAATGAAGGTTCTGCCAGGATGATGCAAAAGCTTGGCTGCATTCAAGAAGGTGTACGTCGACAGGTGGTATATATAAACGGTCAATATTTAGATTTTATTTTGTTTGGGTTAACTAAGGATGAATTTATTGAGAAGCAAAACGAGATTTGAAATTAAACTTTAACGTGTAGGATTACGAATTGCATGCACCAAATCCTATGGAAAGAGATGCTTAAATAGATTTACCCAAATCATTTCATATGGAGGTAAAATAAATGCCTGTACTCATTGAGAAACTTGCTCAATTTCGATTACCGTTCATAATCTCGAAAGCGCTATTGCCTTCTATCGTGATACGCTGGGTTTAAATCTTCAATTTTGTACGGATACAATGGCATTTTTCGATTTAAACGGAATGACCATCATGTTATCTATACCAGAGAGTTTAGAATTTGACCATCCGAGTTCGGTTAACAATGTGTTAAGCATTTATAAGTCGAGTCCCCAAATGATTGTTCAACTCTAACGGGGAACGATAGTTCAATAAACTGCTCCCATTCGCAGGCAGTTATTCTTGTGGTCAAAAATTCAAGATAAGGATAACAGATCGTACAATAAAAATCACCGGAATCGTACAGGGGATTGATGATTTTTGGCTGACTACAAAAATGAAACTCAAGTCAATAATGACTATGAACTGGCATATAGTAAATTATTGGAAATATAAAATAGATGGTTCAGCAAAGCTTGACCGACACCTATAATGATGGTGTCTTAAATTTTTTCGCCGATAGACCCGTTCTCATATCTATAAACCTCCTGAACAAGAAAAGAGCCCCTCGAAAAGAGGCTAAGCACTAGTCTCACGAATATGATAGATGCCTAAAAGTTTGCTTAAAGCTGGTTTGGCCTAGGTGAAACGAATTAATATATGATTACTCAAAAAAATTTTTGCAAAAAAAGAATCCGATTTGTCAGAAATCTCTTCTCTTTCGAGTCAGTATTTTAGGTCGATATATTTGCGGGGTGTTATTCATGGGGGACGGTGTCATTTGGGAAAAAGGTGCAGAGCTAACAAATGGGGAAACGGAGCATGACCTTGACATGCTGGAAGACAGCGTACTGGTGCAACGAGCGCAGACTGGCGACCGGGAGGCGTTCGGAGAGTTGATCCGACGTCATCGGCGGCAAATGTTCGGGTACGCGCAAACATTAACTCGGGAGCCTTTCCTAGCAGAAGATATCGTACAGGACGCTTTGATCCGTGCTTTTTTGCACCTGGGGACGTTGGTCGATGTTGCGCGGTTTCTGCCTTGGCTTCACAGGATCGTCCGTAATCAAGCGTATTCCCGCTTGAGTAGTAACCCGGTTGTGAGGGAGAGGTCTTTCTCGGCGCTGCAACGTACCGGGGAAGATGGGGGCCCTACAGACGTCGTTTGGTCGAATTTGGACGATATTCTTCATCGCGTTTCGCGTTCGTTGGCCGAAAATGCAAACACCACTGCCAATCCAGAAGAGCATTTAATGCGCCGACAACTGCATGAAATGATCACAAACCTGCTCAGTTGCTTAACCAAGCGAGAGAGGCAAATTTTTGAGTCTCATTTTTTCGATCATTTATCACCGCAGGAAATAGCAAAGTTGTTCAGCTTATCTGCCACCAACGTCTATCAAATCTTGTCCCGTTCCCGGAAAAAAGTTGCACGAGAGCGAATCCGTATCATAGTCGACCAATACATGATGGACCGAAAGGATTTGGGAGCGTTGAAAACAAACCTATTATCGAAAACATCTACATTCCATGTACCTGGTACATGGACGTCGGTAGGCTGGGCCCTCTACCGCATGCTGGGCTTTACCGATCAGAAGCTATCCTTACCGATGGTAATGGGCCTTACTGGTCAAGCTTTTCGCATCACTATTTGCCATGACGATGTCCATATTGCGGGACCGACGATGTACCCGTTCCGGGATGTTTTGCCTCGCGGCTTGCAAAACATGGGATGGAGCTGCCGCATCGTGGAGACGCAAAACAAGCGTGATGTACCCGGAGATAATACCAACTTGATTGACTCGGCATTGCTTACGTCAGCTGCAAAAGAGAAGAGGCCGCCGCAAGAAGAATTGCCCGCCGCCCTGGAACTGATTCACCGTTCCATCGACAGAGGCATTCCGGTTCTGTCCTGGGATTTGTTCATTCCGGAATTCGGAGTCATCTATGGCTATGATGATGAACAGCGGATGTTGACGGCAATGGAATGCATGCAGGATGACAAGCTTCCATACGATCATCTCGGACGAGGGACGCTGGAGGATTTGTTCATACTGTCTCTGGAGGAACGGACTGAGAAAGACCAACGTTCCATGCTTCGGGATGCGTTATCGATGATTCTCGATCACTACGATGGAAAAGAGGCTCCGACCGATCGTGGAGAACGCGGATTGCGCGCCTATGATGTATGGATTAATGCTTTCCGAGGCGGCAAGATTGAGCCGAATGGAAATGCCTACAACATTGCAGTTGTGCAGGACGCCCGCCGATTTGCTGCAGATTTCCTTAGTGAAATTAACGCAGAGTGGCAAGGAGACGACGAATCGGACGAACTCATCCGTGCTCTCAGTGCTGAGGCTGCGCAGCTATTCCGACAAATGGCGGAACAACTGCAAGAGCTTGCCTTGTTGTTCCCTTTTCCATCGGGTGGCGATCCAAACTCGGTTGTGAACCGTGAACGTGCCGTTAATGTATTGCAATCTGTAAAGGGGCTGGAAGAGCAGGCTGTTTCACTGCTTGAACAGATGAACGCGGCACTTGCATAGCAGTAGCGTTATTAGGGGGAGGAAACCGCACCCTCTAGATGTTAATATGTTGAACTGTGCATCGTTCGTTCTTCAGCTACAAATTCCAGGTAAGGCCATCCGCGCAGGATGGCAGGATGGAGAAAAGAAAACAATGAGAACCTCGTTTGGGTTAACGAATCCTATGCAATTCAATCCCTTGGGATCTACGGGAATGCTCTGTTAGTTATACCTGAATATAACGTAGTGGCAGTACGAATGTTGAATCAAACCGAGCGAAATCCAGCAAGTTATAATTATTTAAGAGACATCCAAACCTTCGGAGATATGGTTTTGGAACGTATTTTATCTCAAGAAGCTATAGCTTAATATTCAACCTTTTTAACTGCTCGATGGTATTAAGAAGGTCAATGAATTTCGGGCTAACCGATTGATTTCCAGACCAGAACTTCATGAAAACAGATTTTTTCTGCATCTTTCAACAAGCGTTGCAGCCCATCACGGCTTTCCATGTTAATATCCTTTTCCTTCTATGACCCAGATGGAAACTTTATTGAAGTCTGGAGTACCGACTAATGCCTTTCTTTATTAAACTAACGGGAAACGATAGTTGAATCACCGACAATCAGGCCGCCGCTTAATTCGACGGCCTTGGCCCTCCTCTTCTTTTGCGCTTCGGGAGCCCGTCAGCCGCTTAGTTCCCGCAGATGATAGGCAATAATTCGTTCGATGTTCGCAGACGTATAGAGCTCCGGCCGCAACAATGCTAGAACCGTCAAGCCTTCGACGACCGCGGCAAGCCGGAAGGATTCGAGCTCCACATCCACCGATGGCGGAAGAAGCTCCCCTTTCGCCAATAACTCGAGGACCGCCTTGGTCAAGTCGTGGAGACCGTCCATCAACTCGTCTTTCTTCCGTTGAAGCGCCGCGCTGGTCAGCGAACGAATCGCGAACACCCACCAGACGCCGACCGCGGTTCGCTTGTCCTTATCCATGGGGAGCAGTTCAAGCAGCACCTCCTTCGCCGCTTTCATCGGATGGGGGCTAATCGCGAGACTTTCCGCACGAGAATACTCTCTTACTAAATAATAGTCCACGATAAACAACAAAAGCTCGTCCTGTGTAGAAAAATAATGCCGCAAGGCGCCCGGCGACAGTCCCGCGGCGGTGGCGACGGCGCGGATGGACGCTTGTTCGATTCCTTTCGATTCGATAATACTCCACGCGGTTTCGGCAATGAGCTTCCTCTTCTGTTCATGATCCACGATTTTCGGCAATGTGACTCGCCCCTTGTTTTATTTAATACACTGAACTATAATAATTTTAATACAGTGTGTTATTTAAAGTTTCTTAATTTGGTTATACCGTACCAAGCTTCTTCCGTCAATGGCGGTAAGCACTTCGGACCGGGAGGGATTCGATGGAGAACGATTTTAGCGAATATCGGCTGCGCACGATTTGCTATTTATGCAAGAAGGAGTTTGCGGTCGTTGGAGGCACTGCTGCGTATGATCGTGTGAAGCGAAACAAGAAGGGGATGCATTGCTGTGAAGACTGTAAGCAAAAGATCGAACTGGAAGCCCGATTGCAATTCGGCAGACGAGTTCTGACCGGCAAGGATTAATCTAGACGGAGGCTCCTCAGGGGTCGAATCTCCCACCACCGCACGGTATTTAATATCGCCTATAAAAGGATCCATTACATTGCTATCTTCTCACCTTATTTATCGATCAGTACAAAATTGAATCATGAAAGCTCGCAACGCTAGAAAATAGCAATGTTCTGGTTCAGTTCCAGACGTAGTTACCATTTGGTCATCAATTTTGGTTCCCCACATATAAATCTTAGCGAACGATCGCTGGAAAGGCATTTTAAATACTTTACAGGGTTAGCACCTAAGAAGTTTGCGGGGATATGCAGAATACAGCATGTTCTTCGCGAAATGAGACTAACAGATGCCGACATGGCAAGTTATTCCATACAGGGCGGATTTTACGATCAATCCCATTTTCATCACATGTTCAAACGACTTACTGGAACAACCCCGTTATCCTATATGCGGAGCAGAGACCATTTGTCGGAGTTATACAATACAGCGTCCAAATAACGGTGCTATTCTTATAGAGAACCAAAGAAATAAGGAGTGATAATATGCAGAAAAAAATTGGACATGTCACGATTTTGGTAAAAAACTATGATGATGCAATTGATTTTTATACGAACAAGGCGGGGTTTGTATTATTAACGGACAATGCATTTGGGAGTGGAATGCGATGGGTCTCAGTCGCTCCGTCAAAAGAATCTGAAACAGCGATTGTTTTTGTTGAAGCGGATACGGCTGAAAAGGTTGCAAGGGTCGGAACCCAAGCAGCTAACCACGTTTTCTTGGTCGTTCAAACGGATGATTGCTATCGCGATTATGAAAAAATGAAGAGAAACGGTATAAAATTTTTCGGTGAACCGAAAGAGGTACCTTGGGGAGTCGAGGTCGTATTTGAAGATCTCTACGGGAATCGGCTGGATCTTGTTCAACACAATGGATTCTAAATCAGATAGGGGGCTGTCCCAAAAGTCACTTTTGGGACAGCCCCATTGTTATGTTACTTTACCATAGATGATACGGAGAACCGTACCATAAGTAACAGTAAAAATGTTGTGGAGCAGTATGGGGAATGCAGTGGAGGAAGTGGGAAATGTTTTCTAATCACGTAGTATAATTATGTTGATAAATGAAACACGGAGGTGCCGCCCATGAACAAAGCGCAAACTGAACTGCATAAAGCGTTACACTATTTGGACCGCGGCAGGTTGGAGTCAGGAGAGCTTAGTCTAAAGCAGGCGATGGAAGCTGCGGATGCCGCCGGGGATAGCACCACTTATATTAGAGTTGCGGTCTGTTACGGTGATTTGTTATGGGAGATGGAGAGGTATGGGGAGTCCGAACGTTGGCTCCAGCTTGCCCTTGACCGGTTTGCTTGCTCAAAGCAGTCAGATACAGACGCGCTGAATGTGGAAATGAACCGTGCGAAAGAATTGATAGATATATAATGGCAAGTGGCCTGGAATTAGGTGAGGAAAACAATACAAGGTGCAATTGTACACCTCAATTATGCCAATCTAGCCGTTTTTGAGATTAAGGTGCTAAAGTGCGCTCTATTTTCCACGATTTTAAAAAAACGAGGATTTCCCCCATTTAAAGGGTACTTTTGCCCTTCAATGCCTATTTCGTGAAAAAGGTTCGATTTAAGAGGTATTTTTTCCCTTCAATCCCTTGCGCTCTCTCCCGGTTCCAGTACAAGAGTATTCTCTCGATTCCAAAATACGCATCAGAGTATCTGGCGAATCGATTCGAATCGAAAAAGGCGTATCATACAAGTACCCAAACCCAGGTATAAGTATAGCAGGGATGGGAAGAATTCCATCCTTGCTATATTCGGCAATAAGTTGCTGTTGTTGGTTTGAACTACAATTGAATTTCCTTTTTACCCGTGATTTTGAAGAACAATAACAAGGCGATAACTGTAGTCGCGGACAGAATGGCAGAGAGAGCGGCGGCTACTCCATAATTGCCTCGAATGACTTCAGTATAAATAGAAATCGTCAATGTTCTCGTAGTGCCCACATATAGAATAATCGAGGCGCTCAGTTCGCTAATAACGGTCATCCAACTCATTAGCGCTCCGGATACAATTCCGGGAACCATCATGGGCAATGTCACTTTACGGAAAGTTTTAAACGGAGAGGCGCCCAAACTTTGCGCAGCTTCCTCTACGCTCGGGTTAATCTGCCGCAGGATCGCGGAACTGGATCGAATCGTGTAGGGCAGACGGCGAATGACATATACGGCAATAATGATAAAGGCACTGCCGCTCAGTAACAAAGGCTTCTTATTAAAAGCGGCCAGCAAGGCAATCCCTAATACGGAGCCCGGAATAATATAAGGGATCATGGTCAATGTATCCAATGTTTCCGTAATTACATTTTTCTTGCGGACAGAAATATAAGCGATTAGAGTCCCAATGACTAGAATAATTAAGATGGCTGTAAAAGAAAACAAATACGTATTGGTTATTGCGCTGCCCATTTTGGAAAAGGCATGAATATAGCTGTCGAACGAAAATCCCGACGTGAAAATTCTGCCATTCGTTTTCAAGAAGGAGGTGAAAATGACTACCGCCTGAGGGATCGCCGCGAGAAGCACAACCAAATAAACGACCAGATGAGAAATAATGTTTTTCGCACCTTTTGCCGGCTCCGGCTCCATCGGGCGTAAAGCACTCATTTCAACTGTGCTCCGG
Source organism: Paenibacillus sp. J2TS4 (assembly GCF_018403245.1). Lineage (GTDB taxonomy): Bacteria > Bacillota > Bacilli > Paenibacillales > NBRC-103111 > Paenibacillus_L. Next base: position 27,840 of record NZ_BOSH01000024.1, on the reverse strand, counting down.
TTAGATATATATTTTTGCAGTAGAAAAATAAGGGTCGTCATAATAACTACAACCACACTGATCGCTGCAGCAAATGCAGCATCCCCGCCCATCTCGGCGACAAAAGAGGTATAAATTAAGACAGGCAACGTTCTATACCCTTCACCAATCAGCATCGGTGTTCCAAAGTCAGCCAGCGCTCTCATAAAAACCAGAAGGGAGGCGGCCAGCAAAGTAGGAAGAATCAGGGGGATGACGACCTTGACTATTTTATGAAGGCCTACACTCCCCAAATTTTCCGCAGCTTCATTCAGGGAGTTGTCCATATTTTTCAAAGCTCCGGATACAAACAGGTAGATCAGAGGGAACAACTTTAAAGTGAGTACTAATAGAATGCCATAGAAGCCATAAATGCCATTAAATTCAATGTCGAATAAGCGGTTGATAAACTTTGTGATGACACCGCTTCTTCCGAGCAACAGGATCCAAGAATAAGCCCCGATAAATGGAGGCGACAGCACGGTAATAATAATGATGATTTCAACCATGCCTTTTCCTTTAATCTTAACCGTTCGCATAATGTAGGCTAATACCGTTCCTAAGGCCGCTGCCAAAAGCGTAACCAGCAACGTTACCTTCAGACTATTCCATATCGTGGAAGTATAGTATTGCCGGGCAAAAAACTTTTCAAAGGCTGCCAGTGTAAACCGCTTGGTTTCCGCATCATAGATACTATTAATAAAAATTTTATATACAGGAAACACGAAGAATAGTATAAACAAGGCGAAGGTGCTGAGGGTAATGACAAACCATATATCCCATCTCACCCGTTTCGGATTATTCACCCTTGTTTCACTCCCTTCATTAACGATGTTTCGCTATATTTATCAAATACATTATAGGTGGGCGAGTGGATGCTGAGGTTCACTTTAGCCTGGTTAGGCACAATGTCCGTGGCCAGATCGTTAACTAACACTTCGACGATCTGCTTGTTATATAACTCTACTTTGTATTGGATATTCATCCCCAGGAAAGTACTTTCTACCACTTTTCCTTCCAGCCCCCCATGTTGATCCAGCTTGAACTCATTGGGGCGGACAAGCAGTTGAACCTCTTTGCCATCCTCTACTTGGTCAATCATGTTATCCACGATTAATTTATATCCGTTTTCAAACTCAATTCCTCTCCTTCCTTCCATGGTCGCCGTCCGAGCACCAATCATATTCGATTGCCCGATAAAAGTGGCTACGTACACATTATACGGATGCTTATAAATCTCCACAGGCGTTCCGATTTGTTGAATCATTCCATCTCTCATGATGGCGATGCGGTCTGATATCGCTAGAGCTTCTTCTTGATCATGCGTCACATAAACTGTCGTAATCTTGAAGCGGTTCTGGATATCCTTGATGGCAGAACGCATCTCCACTCTTAACTTGGCATCCAAATTGGACAACGGTTCGTCCATTAACAATACGTCAGGTTGAATAACAATAGCTCTGGCCAGGGCGATGCGTTGTTGTTGTCCGCCGGACATTTTGCTGGGAACACGATCTTTTAAATCATGGATTTTCACGATTTTCAAAATTTCATTTACTTTTTCTTCAATCTCGGATTTCTTCCTTTTCTGATTTTTCAAACCGAACGCCACATTATTGGCAGTCGTCATATGCGGGAAGATGGCATAGTTTTGAAAAACCATCCCTATGTTTCTTTTGTGCGGCGGAATGTTGTTGATGACCTTATCATTAAATTGAATCGTTCCTTCTTCAATGCTATTAAACCCCGCGATCATCCTGAGCAGCGTTGTTTTCCCGCAGCCGGATGAACCAAGGAGTGTGAAAAATTCCCCTTCTTTAACTTGTACATTTAAGTCCGGAATGACCGTTCGATCCCCAAATCGTTTGACCGCGTTCGTAATTGTAATAGATACACTCATGTTTGGCCTCCTCGTAAACATCGTGCTGTACGGAAAAAAGGAAGAGGAAGCCTGCCCCCTTCCTTTCTCCATTCGATTTATCTTTAAACTATTTAGTTACGACATCCATGTATTTCTCAACAATCGCATCTTTATTTTCCAATCCCCACAGCACATCATACTCTATCGTTTTTATTTCGGAAATGGGTGTCTTGAAGCTGGCAAGCTCGGCATCAGCACGGACGGGTCGATTCATCGTCTCCAGCCCCAGCAAGTTCTGCACCTGTTCTGAAAGTAAGAAATCTGAAAACAGTTTTGCGTTTTCCAGGTTTTTGGCGTTTTTAACAATATAATTGCCTGATTCTTTAAAGATGGTTCCTTCTTCCATGTAGACCACTTTAACAGGGGCACCGTCTTGTAGATAGGTGACGGCTGGTTCTTCATAGGTCAGTCCTACATAATACTCTCCATCCGCAACCCCTTTGTGAACGTTTCCGGAGCTGCTGACGACTTTTCCATCCAAATTGTTAACAAACGCTTCCACATAGTCCCACGCTTCCTGAGAAAAAGGATCCTTGTCTTTACCCATGGCGAACAACATGTTTTCCAGATGGTTAAAGGATGAACTGGATGTGGCCGAATCACCATGAGCGATTTTACCTTTCAGCTCGGGCTTTAATAAATCTGCATAGCCATTCACTTCGATATCGCCAATCAGGTCTGTATTGATTAACAGCACAGGACTGGTCGAGCTGTAGCGTGTAACGAAACCTTCTTTATTTTTAAACTCTGGCGATAAATACTGGTCATTTACTGAAACGTATTCTTCAAAATATTCCTTAAGAGGCATTATTAACGAAGGGGATCCGCCCCACATGACATCGGCGATCGGATTCTCCGCTTCCCCTTTAATCCGCGTTAATAATTCACCTGTAGATGCGGCGACGATTTCCACCTGGATTCCTGTTTCTTCCTCAAAGGCAGGTACAATCAAGTTAATTAACTCTTCACTCGCAGGCGTGTATACCATTAAATGTTTGCTGTCGGTTTTCTGACCCGGATCGGAAGAGCTGGAACAGCCAGCCAATGCAAAGGAACCTAGAACAACGGCTAAGACAGCTAATGCAAGTTTTCTCAATATTGACCCTCCCACTATAAATTAATGGTTAATGAATAATAAATACATTTTATAAAGATTGCACAAGTGTTTATCCTCACCTCCTAAATTTACTCCAGAACTTTTCTAACCCGCCCTCCGACCGCATTAAGTTTCTCTGCAGCACGATCCGCGTCATAGCCTAGAAGGATCATGACGATGGCAAGCTTTACGCTGCCGTTGGCCTCTAGTAGGACTTGGCTGGCCTTCTCCCTATCCACGCCTGTTGCATTCATAATTATATTTTCAGCACGGGTTTGTAATTTTTCATTGGTGAGCTGAACGTCCACCATCAGGTTTTTGTATACTTTTCCTGTGCCAACCATTGACAAAGTGGAGATCATATTCAAGACCATTTTTTGTGCCGTTCCGGCTTTTAAGCGGGTAGATCCTGTAAGGGCCTCTGCTCCAGTGACGACTTCAATGGCAATATCCGCCGCCTTGCCGACTATGGAATGCTTATTGCAAGCAATGGCCGCCGTAGTGCAGCCTAGGCTCGAAGCATACTTCAAGGCTGATACTACGTAAGGGGTTCTTCCGCTGGCGGCTATGCCGATGACCACATCTTTGGACGTTAATTGAATACTCTGCAAATCTTCAATTCCAAGAGTGGTACTATCTTCCGCGTCTTCGACTGCCTTCATGAAGGCAGTAAGCCCTCCGGCCAACAAAGCAACAACTTGTTCCGGTGGAGTTCCAAAGGTGGGGGGACACTCTACTGCATCTAATAATCCTAACCGACCGCTGGTCCCTGCTCCTATGTAAATTAACCTGCCGCCGCGTTGAAAGGCTTCAATCGTCGCTTCAATCGCTTTTTCAATTTGCGGAAGCTCTGAGCGCACCGCTTCCGCTACCTTCGCATCCTCTTCATTCATTGCAACCAATGCGTCGTAGATGGACATTGAATCTAAATTCATCGTTTTCTCATTTTGCTGTTCTGTTGACATACTCTCCAGGTTAATCATCTGTATATCCTCTCCACTTAATATTTAGTAAATCGATGTGAATAGTGCGATAAATAGCGAATACTCCCCCCTTATTTTAGTTGCTGTTTAATAGGCTATAAACTAGTATTTGCAAGCGTTTTCAATAAAATGAGACTATGTATTCGTTTTGTTGGCAACCTTTATTCATCTGCATCAAAAGCATTTTCGGCTGAAGATTCAAGCTTTTGAATATGGGTCTTGGAGATCTTCTCCAAAGATTTTTCAAACTGTGTATTAACATATCCCGTGTAAAGAATATCGATGATGTTTAGCTGGGATATTCTGGAAGACATCGCACCACTGCGAACAATCGCTTCGTTGGCAGCTACGAATATAGTGTAATCCGACAATTCCGCTATGGGTGATGATCCATACCTCGTGATCGATATAATCTTCGCTCCCGAATCTTTGATAGCTTTGGCGCATTCAATCATCTCTACGGTTTCCCCTGAATAGGAGATAATAACTCCTAAATCATCAGGAGACATATGCTTAGCTGTCAAGAGTTGAATATGCCAATCATCATTCACTGTGCTGCGCTTGTTTAGACGAACAAATTTGTGATGTGCATCCTTGGCCACTAGTAAGGATGATCCCAAGCCGAATAAACATATATTTCTACTAACCCGTAACAGATCTATACACTTCTCAATGACTTTATAATCAAGAAGTGATTTAGTATCTTCCAAGGAGACGATGTTTTTGTACGTTATTTTCTCCACTATCTCTTCGATTGTATCGGCGCGGGTAATTTCTTTCTTTTCCACCGACTGGCTGTTTTTTCGGATCGCTAGTTCGTAAATTAACGCTTTGGTAAATTCTTTATACCCTCTGAAACCATTCTTCTTGCACAGTCTGACGATCGAAGAAGGGGAGGAAAAAGTGGTGTCAGCAAGCTTGTACACGGTCATCTCTGAAGTTTCTTTAGGATGCTTTAAAATGTAGTCGGTAATGGTTCTTTCTGTTGTACTGGCTTGATTATGGTACTCCCTTAGCCGGATAAGCACGCTCTTCATTTGTTTTCCTTCCTTACTCGCGACGGGTTAGGACTAGTAGTAGCCTTTATTATAGCAACGCGAACCGCGGTGTCAATTAAATCTGGCGATTATAAAACTTTGTTTCATATAATGGTTTTTTCAAAACGGGATTCACGGATAAATTGAAACATTGTGCGATAATTTTAACTTTATTTTCCCAAAGAAAAATATTTTACCATCTCAGATTCGCGTAAAAGCAGTAAACAGCTTTAACTAAGGATGATCCCGCATACGATCACCATACTAAAATCGCTTTAAGCTTTAGGCTTATTCAACTATTCCGCCGATAGCCCTGATAAGCTAAACTATATTATAAGTAACGTTAAGTTAACGCCTGCGTAAATATCAACGCATGTTAATCATTCATCATGTCGGGGAGAAAAGAAATGGATAGATTAAAGAACAGCGGATTTTATAAACTTCGATTCTTCATAACGCCGGAAGAGTTTAAAAGCTTTTTGGAGCTTTTTGAAGATAGGAAACCGCAATTTCACCTTACGAATTACGCCCGGACAGAGCATGATCAGATTCAGGTTTATGAGGCCTATCAAGCCTATTATCGGTATTTTGCGGCGGCGGAAAAAAGGAAGGATGCTCACCCCTTCTTTGTTTATTCTATTTCCATTACGTCTGATCATGAAAACTCGGGATTTTTCGTGAGAAATGAAGGCGTTGATTTCCCCTATTACGGACAATGGGCAGAGGATGAACTGCCGTGTATTTTGCTTTCCTTTCCTAAAGGATTTCAAGTCGATTTGGAAGATGAAAAAGGGAAGTACTACATTTACGAGGATATTCGGGATCATAGGCCGTTGACGTATGCGTTTTTCGAACAAGTAACGGGTTATATTAAAAAAAGAACAAAGCCGCTTCGCTTCTCGGCGCTTGACCCGGAGGCGATGAAAGAGCAGAAGCCATCTGTTCGTATAAGCCGCGATGCGATTCAAGATATGGGCCAATCGTGGATCTTCAATAAATATGGACTTGTGATCCATGGCAAATAGGAGGGTTTACGAATGCGCAAAATATGGAAAAGGAAGATTCTGATCAACAATCCTGTTGCGCTGGACCGGGTTCAGATTGAGCAGGACTTGCACGGAGGCAACCAAGTGATTGTCCAGTTCTCTCACCCGCAGTTTTATGGCTCCATCTTGGAGGAAGTGGATGAGCTTTGCGCGCGTTTGGATGAAAATTTCGGAGTACGTTTCTACGGCCACTATTCCCTCTCGTTTGATGGCCATACTCTCTTGCGGATTCCCCATGTCAAAATGCTGCATCTCAATTGTCTCGCCCGGGCGCATAACACCGAAGCCTTGGTGACGCTGGAACACTTGTACAGTTTGAACCTAGGCATATACGAGCTGGAGAATTCGGACATTTTGGGAATAGACTCGCTGCGGTCTCTAAGAGATTTATCAATTATATCGGAGAAAAAGATCCTCAACCTGCAATATTTTAAAGAGTTCCCTCATCTGGAACAATTGCATGTCGGGGGCAAGGTGAAAAACCTGGATGCGATAGGCTATCTGGAGGGCTTGAATTATCTGGCGCTGCATTCCATCAGCAAATTACCGTTACATTTTATTAACCGACTGAAGAAGCTGAAGCACCTTCGCATTTTGCTTGGAGGTCGAGAGCATATTCAGGAGATCGAAGAGAATGAAATCGATGACTTGGAGATCTGTAGAGTCCGCGGTTTTCATGACCTGACCCATATTACGAACTTCCGAGCGCTAACGAGGCTTGTGATCGAGGATCAAATCCAATTGCATGAAATCGGCTTTGACCGGGAGATGAAGGCGCTGGAGGAGCTATCTATTTCGAATTGCAAAGGCTTGGCTCGGTTGACGGGAATGGAGCAATTGCCTTCGCTGCGCAAGCTTCGCATTTTCAAAACGGCCATCGATTTTGATTCCTTTATCCGTCAAAAACTTCCAAGTGCTTTATCTACTGTGGAATTTGCGACTTCCAAAAGCAAAGTAGACCAAGAAATACAAGAATCCTTATTAAAGCTGGGTTTTCAAAAATGGAGCTAGACCCTCCCTCCCATCACCGAACCAGGCCGCCGATTACATTATAATTCCTCGTAAAAGTAAATATTTGGTTCATAAATGGTGAGGAACTACACAATTTATCTTTGGAGGATATTATGCGAGATATAGATTACAGCAATTATTATTGGCAAGATGATAAAGTCAGATTGCGTGCAATCGAGGCCGAAGATTGGGAGAGTTGTTACATAAGCGGATTTGATACCCCTGCACGTCGTCTTTTAGAATGTGCTATTGAATTACCGCCTACAATCTCAGGGGCTAAAAAGTTCGCAGAGGAAAACGCTGATTTTTCTTCAACTAATGGACGAATAATGTTTACCATTGAAAATTTGAACGGAGAAAGTATAGGCGGTATCAATTTAAACAGTATCGACGAGAGAAACGGGACGTTTAGTATAGGGATAGTGATAGATAAAGAGCATCGTGGCAAGGGTTGCGGTACGAGGGCTATGAAAATCCTCTTAAAATATGCTTTCTTGGAACGTAGACTCAATAAGTTCAATGACTGTGTTCTTGAAGGAAATGAAGGTTCTGCCAGGATGATGCAAAAGCTTGGCTGCATTCAAGAAGGTGTACGTCGACAGGTGGTATATATAAATGGTCAATATTTAGATTTTATTTTGTTTGGGTTAACTAAGGATGAGTTTATTGAGAAGCAAAACGAGATTTGAAATTAAACTAAGGGTACGATAGTTGAATCACTGACAACTAGGCCGCAGATTACTTCGACGGCCTTTTGTGCATAATCGGGAGCTTGATCATAACTCTGGGATTGAGCTTTTTTTAATTTAAAATTCTAACGCGACAGCATTTTATTTTGGTATGAATAATAGAGTATGCATAAATATTCCGGGGAGTTGAAAAGACCTCTTCACCAGGGCATTCTATTTTTCTCTCTCTTCTTCACAATCAAAAATATTTGCATTCACCAATCTTTGAAAATATTGATCCATCTGTGCTAAGCCCGCCAGATTGGGGTTTTTATGCCACCATGTACTTAAAGCAACCATTGCAGCTACATGAAATTCTGCTAACAAGTCATGAGGGATGTCGATCGTTTTGGAATGCTGGATGAACTTTAAGGCGTCTTTTTTCAATAACCGCATGGAGTAAGCCGTCATGCAATCAAAGAATAGTTCATCACTTTGCTGCGAACGAACTAACTTATTGGACTCGGAGCCTTCAAAAAAATCATTGGACCAAAAAAAGGGCCTTAAGATCCTTTTCTCTAATGGGATATCCCAATATGGCTCCATCAGCTGATTCAGCCCATACTCCAGCAATCTGAATTTGTCATCAAAATGCTTATAAAACGTGGAACGATGAACCATTGCTTTTTCACAAATTTGATCTACAGTTATTTTGGAAACCCCCATCTTTTCTACTGTCATTAGATCAAACAAGGCTTTCCATAAAAATTGTATGGAGCGGCGTTTTCTCAAATCCATCCCAATTGCCCCCTCTATTCCGCTCAAGTTCTCAGACATTTATTTGATACTGTTTCCTAACTGTACAAAGTAGGTGTATTAAATATATTTTGCAGCCCAAATGATCACTATAATTGGAATCGACTTCATAACTCATCCTATATTACACGAAAGGAAGGCACTTACATGGATTTGGATTTACAGAAAGTGAAGCGAATGCCAATTATGGTCGCCCTTATGATGGGAGCATTCGTGGCGACATTAAACGAAACGCTGCTAGGCAATGCCTTGCCTGTGCTGATGAAGGAGTTCCAGGTCGGCGCCACCACAATACAGTGGCTAACTGCGGCTTACCTGCTCGTTGTCGGCACACTCATTCCCATAACGGCTTTAATTCAACAATGGCTTACTACTAGACAGCTTTTTTTAACCGCAATGATTACCTTTTTAATAGGTACGATCGTCGCTGCAACGGCCCCCGCTTTTATGTTGTTATTAGTCGGCCGAGTGATTCAAGCCATTGGTACGGGACTAATTATCCCGCTGCTGATGAATACGTTGTTAAATATTTACCCTGCGGAAAAACGAGGTTCGGTTATGGGGTTGCTCTTCTTAATATTTACATTTGCCCCCGCTATCGGGCCTACCCTTTCAGGCATTATTATTGATGCAATGGATTGGCGCTGGCTGTTCTATACTATTATTCCCATTACTATCATTTCCATCTTCATCGGGTATTGCTATCTTGTAAATGTAACCACGATCACAAAACCCAAAGTTGATGTGCTGTCCATTATTTTATCGACCTTAGGTTTTGGCGGTGTTGTATATGGATTCAGCGCTTCAGGAAATGAAGGCTGGTCAGATCCGCAAGTTTATTGGTCCATTATCATTGGCAGCCTGGCCTTGATTTTATTCGCAGTCCGGCAACTGCGTATTTCAAATCCGATTTTGGAATTGCGCACCTTCCGATTTCCGTTGTTCTCGCTCTCGATTATACTATTAATTATTGTTATGATGTCGATGTTCGCAACAATCACATTATTACCTTTGTTTCTGCAAAGCGTGCTGTTGGTGACAGCATTTCAATCAGGACTTATAATGTTGCCTGGGGGTGTCGTTAATGGACTAATGTCTCCTGTTACAGGAAAACTATTTGATCGATTTGGCGCCAGAGTCATTATTATTCCAGGTATATTGATCTTATGCATTGCGATGTATCTCTTTACCGGATTCACATTAGAGTCGACGAGCTTGCAGATTATCTTAACGCATTGTCTATTAATGCTAGGTGTGGCGCTCATTCTGGTCCCGGTCCAAACCTATGGACTGAATCAGATTACGCCTGAATACTATGCGCATGGATCTGCTATTTTCAGTACGCTGCAGCAAGTTGCCGGTGCGATTGGCTCAGCATTGTTCATCGCGACCATGACCGCACGCTCCAGTAGTCATTTGGCACAGTCAACTAGTCCTGATGATGTAACTGAACAATTAACGGCATCTGTTGCCGGCTACAGTGACACGTTCATGCTTGGCTTGATCATTTCGATCATTGCGATGGTTGTATCTCTTTTCCTAAGAAAAAACAAAAAAGTAACGCAAGCGGGTTGACCTCTTGCGGTGCTTTTCCAGGACTGCCCTGTTGCAACAAGCGGGGCAGTCCTTTTCTCTTTCTCAAAGTAAAGGACGTGAGAGCGGCAATACTAAACTCACGCCCAGATAACGCATCAGCTCAAATATTCAATTTGTTAGAAGCTTTAGGATTTCACTGTATAATGCAGTTGAACCATTTGTCCGTAACGTTTGGTCTCGGCCAGGAAAAGCTTCAATTCCGGATTCTCTTTTTTGAACAGCGGAATCCCACTACCTAAAATCGTTGGGATCATCGTAATGATAAACTCATCGACGAGTTTGTTTTTCAAGAGTACGTCAAGAATTTCGGCTCCACCGACAATCCAGATTTTGGAGCCTTCCTGCTTTTTCAGTTTCTCAATGAACTCCGGTACATCCCCGGTGACAAAGGTCACATGCGGGTTGGGCTGCCGTTCGGAACGTGAGAACACATAGCACTTCTTATCCGGATAGGGAAACTGATCAGCTAGTTCAAAGGTATGCTCGTATGTTTTGTTGCCCATTAATACCGTATCAATCGTCTCATAAAATTCGCTATAGCCGTTGTCTCCCTCTCCTTCTACTTCATAGAGCCAATCAATCTCTCCATTCTCCCGCGCAATATACCCATCCAACGATGCTGCAATGTATAATACAATGGGTCGCTTCATTTCCTTCTCTCCTTTGCGAATGTTAAATTCACTGCTTATCAAGCATAGCATTTAAATATGACATCTAATGTCATATATTTCCTTAATATATCTGACCCGACACTATAAACAAGAAATGGACGAAAATAAATAATATTATTAACAATTCATAATAAAAGATGCGTAAGAAAACATTTTAAAATGGAGCGGATTTTGGGGATATTTACAACTTATCAAAGGGGTACTATCAGGGGAAACAAACACTGCCCAAATCGATTTTCGAACAAGCAGTAAAAATCATTATTCCAGCAATGGGAACCGCTGTATCCTACATGGAGATTAGGGTTCGCACAAGCTTTAAGGTAGATCAGAAGCGAAGCAAAATACGCACAGAGGGGAACGGGGATTCAGCAGTCCGGAGTCGTTTCAGTAGGAAATGCCGGACAAGGATTGATCCAGGATGCCAAATTAGTGGAAGAACAAGTCCAATATGCAAAAACTATTTTAGAGGGGGCTAAAGTTAGTGCTTCCATCGATAAGAAAGTCGATTCCATCATCAAGGAAGAGGTCAAATCGTATTTGAGCGGCCAGAAATCGGCGGAGGAAGTAAGCAAGCTGGTTCAAAAACCGCGTCATGACCTAGTTGAACAAGTAACGGTAGTCGATCGAAGTTCCACTATCAAATAAGTGGGGACTTTCTCTCTCTAATGGTCTTGATGAATTAAATATCCCGATGTCGTACTCTGTAACAACTTAGTGTAAAGGACAATGTAGCTGAATCCGCATAAGTGGCAATAAAATGAGGAAAGACGTGAAGCACAACCAATTCTATCTGGAATACACAACAATATTGTTTAACATAACTTTTAAAAAAGAAACGATTCTTCTATACAGATAGATTTCATATGATAAGTCACCAAATCTACGATTCGTTCATAATCTACCCTCTTCGTATCCAGAAATGCGTGCAGCGCTATGCCATCAATAAAAGCGTATAACCGTTCTGTTTCCATTGCACAATCAAGTTCAGGCCTCAGCACTCCTGACTCCTTCAAGCTACGAAGCAGACGCCCAACAAGGTCCAGTATGCCATCGTGCTGCACGTCAAATGCGGTGCCACTGTTTCTATAGTGAGCTGTGAATGCAAACCACACCTCCATTTCTGCCAGCTTGTCGTCATCTGTGGGTAATAGTTCCAGCAAAATCCACAGCACCTTTTGAACCAGCGGCATGTCTAAGGAGACAAGATCATTAATACGAGCTGTTGCCCGCTCCTTCACCAATCTCATGGAAAAATCAAGCAGCTCATCCTGAGTCGAGAAATAATGGCGCAAAGCACCAAGTGACAAGCCCGACTCCCGGGCAATATTTCTAACGGTCGCTCCCTTCATGCCCACCTGTCTGATGACACGCAAAGCAGCCTCAGCAATGATTAATCTTCTTTGATCGTGATCTACAATTTTTGTCATGTCTTCATTGTAGCAAAGGTTTTCTTTACACACAACGAAATAATACACTTGTATTATTTGAATGCGGATGATATACTTTTTTCAGTTCAAATAATACATGTGTATTATTTGGGGGCTTTATTGAATTTTGTTGCTTGGATGATTGTTGCAAAACCCTGATTCGGCATGACTTTTTTCCTGAAAGGATAGATTTTATGAGAACCTCAGTCAGCACAAGTAAACCAAGGCATTCGATTTGGCGTGCAGCAGGGTGGGCCATCGCTGTCACGATGGCCTCCTCTCTGCTCGGATGCAACGGCAACGACTACACACCCGCGGCCAAGAGCGGCATCGTGAGGTACGTCATCGAAAGCGACGCACCCACTGCGGACAGTGTCTCCCTGGAACTGAAAACGCGAAACGGCACGGACTCACGAGAAGAAGCCGACATAACGCTTCCCTACACTCTTGAGCTCTCGGTTGACCATAGTAAACCATTCAACTTCAAGTCCGCGGAAATTTCAGCCACAGCATCCGCTTCAGCTACTTTCATTACCTGCCGTATCTTCTACGACGACAAAAAAGTGACCGAGAGTACCGCCAAAGGCAATGCCTCAACAGTAGCCTGCCAAAGCGACGATTGGCCCAGCGCGGCTCGGTCCCTTCGGAAATGATCGCTTTTATTGTGAGACCTGAGCTGTCCGATTGCGAATGGGAGTTTTTCGAATTGAACAAGGTTCATGAGGGCGTTATGTGGTGACAGAGTACGTGAACTGGATTGTAACGGTCTTAGGCGGTACAGTGAATCGGACAGAATGTATAGAGTTCGTACGCCGAAACATATTTAAAGCGATCGATGCTAAGAGATAGGCAGCGCATGCAATAAAAATTCACCAAAACCGTAAAGGGAATTGGTGATTTTGTTTGTTATGAAAATAATCTTATCTATTCCATCAGCTTTATGAGCCCCTCGTATACAATCATAATACCACGTTTGAATTTCTTGTTAAGCTAACGGACAGGATTGTTTAACAATAATTGTCCTTAACAACCTTCCCAGAGAATGATAGGTAGCCAAAAACAAATATCTAGTAGAGTCTAACGTAATCGATAGGAAGAAACAGGTTGGTGAACAGATATCTTACGATAATAGTAACTTCTTCAATGAAGCTGAGTTCTCTGAACTGATACCAAAAGATATTCCTGAAAGCTTTAAGTTCGAAGGTGGCTATAAAAGAATATTGGATGATGGAATACAGGAATGGTTTACTTTCACCAAAGGCTATGACTACATTTCCTTAAAAATTCGCCCTATAAATTTGGAGGACGACAAAGTACGTTTTGTTTCAATTGGTGATGAGGAGTCATACGATATCACACGATACTCTATCCCTTTAGCAAAAACTATGCCAGAAGGGTTGAGGAATACAGTAAGGAGCCCTATTTTCAATAGTGACGGAGAAAAATTTTGTTGTGGGAAAGTTCCGAGAGGTATTGTGGGGGAATGTTGGTGAGCTTGTGGAATAAAGGAATTGCAGAGCCTCTGAGACCTTGGGTTTCAGGGGTTTTTAGTTCTTCCCGACTAGAAAATCGACCACTATTTTCCATGTCGTGGTATGATGAGGAATAGGTAGTTGGTTTCGGATACTATGTCCTTCAGTCGGACATCGAATTATACAAATCAAATTGGTGGGTGTTTAACAATGTATGATCAGCCAAAGCATATGATTGCTGTTTCAGCAGTTGTTAAGAATGAGAATGGGCATGTTTTAATGGTTCGAACCCATTTGCGTTCGGACACTTGGGAAATACCCGGAGGATTTGTTGAGGCCGGCGAGCCGTTAGATATAGCGGTGTGTCGAGAATTTCTGGAGGAAACAGGAATTTTTATACGTCCCCTAGGAGTGTCCGGAGTTTACTACAATGAACGGATTCACGTTTTGTCTGTCGTTTTTAACGCGGAATATGTTAGTGGTGAAATAAGAATTCAGCCAGAAGAGATTCTAGAGGCCAGATATTTAGAGATGGACGAAACAAACATTGACGAATACATAAAAAGACCTCAACTAAAGTCGCGCATACTGGATGCGCTACATGCAGTAAATTCAGTCCCATATGAGACATGGGATTTGAACGCGCCGAATTATAAGCTGTTGTCGAGGTTAGACGGAGAACCTAACCATTCCAAAAACGTATTTTTACTTACGGGAAAGCCTCGAATGGGCAAGACGACGTTGATAAAAAAACTCATAAATGAAATTGGAACAGATATATGTGGTGGTTTCTATACGGAGGAAATAATCAATTCAAATGATCGAATAGGTTTCAGATGTGTGTCCGTTGTTAGTGGAGAAAGTGTAGAAATCGCGAATGTAGAAAATCCCAGCAAAACTCGAATTGGAAGGTACGGTGTTGATGTAGAAAAGTTCGAACATTTTGCTATTAAAATATTACAGGATAGCTTGAGTACAAAGAAAATAATTATAATCGATGAAATTGGATTTATGCAGATGCTATCTGCCTCTTTTCAAAAAATAGTACAGGAGATTGTTTCCGATAATCATATTGTTGTTGGGACGATCCCTTTAGACAGTCATCCTGAAATCGACAAAATTAAATATTTAAAGGAAGTAAAGATAATAAGTTTAAATGAATTCAATCGTGAAGTTATATCAGCATTTTTGGTAAAGGATATTTTGAATGCTATAGATTCAAGTACATTGTAGAATATTCGCAGAAGGTGCATCTGCCGTTAGATAAACAGTGCAGCCTCATTAAGAGCTACCAGGCAATCTTTCGATCTAACTGAGTAAATATGAGAGGGGATTGAACGGGGATGATGAAAGCATATTCACATAAGCCCGACGGATACGAATGTCCATTTTGTCATGTTGTTTCGGGCATCGATCGACCTCATCAGGGAACAAAACAAAGGGATATCATTTATCGGAATGGAACTATAGGCTGGATAGCGTAGTTGCCCGATTTCCATATTTAGGCATGTTCATGTCATGGCTGAACATACAACAGAATTATGAGGAGGAATTACAATGGCCGAGGTTATTCTATTAAGAGGACGCCCAGGAGTCGGGAAAAATCTGATCAACTTAGTGCCAAACTGAATATTCCCATTATTCGGAAAGATGATTTTTATGACGTTGTTGCCAGTTATACTGGGGATCACGAACAAAGAAATAAAATATCGTATGGTATCTTATTTCGATTACTACAGACCAATGCATTTACCCATATGCGATTTATTCTAGATTTCTCTTTCAACAAAGAAGAGGAGATGAGAAATTTTATAATGTGGTTAGAAAACCAGAAATATAGTTTTAAATCTATTCTTTGTATTTGTAGTGATGAGAAAACTTGGGCTGATCGTCTCAATATTAGAAAGATTGATCCCCTTCCAAACCAAATGATCACTGATTTTGACGAGTTGAAAAAATACTATACTGATTTAAGCACTAAACCGTTCGATGGCGAGCTAGTAGTCGATACTGTTGAAGCGGTGGATTCAATCATTGATAAGGCCATAGCTTTCTTGCAATAATTAAAGATCTAAGGCTTTCTGCTAACGGGAACGATAGTTAAATCAACAGCAGGGTCGCCGATTACTTCGACGACCTTTAAGCCTCTTATCTCATGTGAAATGTATATATACAAATAGAACGGAACCCCGTTGTAAATCTCCAACGAAAATTACGTAGTCGATTTTTGGCTCAAAACGATAATCAGTCCTTGACTTTGTCAGGCAGCCATTGACAGATCGTCGCTAGCCGACTCGGAGTCTGTCCGATGAAACGATTTTAGGGAATCATTATTCATTTCAGGCTTTTCAGGCTATAAGATTGGCAGAGTGCAGCTATGCAAAAGACTGCAGAAGTGCATCTTTTTGAGAGAACACTTGAGTAGTTGGATTAAAGCCTGCAATAGTACATCTTTTTGCTTGTTGAAGCAGGGATTCAGCCATTTGGAAAGAGAATTCATGTATTTTCGCAGGCTTTTCTTTCGAACATCTCCATCCGCTTCATAATTGATGTAGTATCGCAGCAATTTAGGTTCGTCCAATCAAATAAGGGAGGAAAACCGATCATCACTCCACTAAGTCAGGCTGTCCCGAAAAACTTGCCTGCCCTAAAATCCAGTTAGAATGGCGGTAAAGAAATTCAAGCACTGATTCAATGTTGGGCCCGATTGTTATTCAAATATTTTTTGTCTAATTAGGAATTCGGCTATAAGCAGATTAAGAATCCAACATAGCCACACCGCTATCGTGTAGGCATTTCCATAGGAAAAATTCATTGCGTTATGAGCAATGGCTACAATGATATAAATCGTCATATTGGCAAAGGAAAGAAAGAAACTTCGGGTGATCCATTGACTATGCAAGATGACTTTTCGTCTCTTGATATACCAGTAACCAAGGATAGTGGTTCCAAGCCATAATGTATTTAGGATAAGAAACCCTATTGTGCTTGGCCATCCCCCGGTGGCAAAGAAAGAGACATAGACTCCGGGAATGAAATTTAAAAGGATAGACAAGACGTATAATCGGCCATTCCAACGGTGGAACTTGGTTGATTTAGCCCGTATTCTTTTAATGACTCCTAAGGGGCCCGTTAGAAGCGAAATAATAGCCAGCAAAATATGAATACGAATCATGAATATCCATAGGGATGTATCTGTTAGAATTAGATCCTTATTGGAAATAAATTTTTCGAAAGCAGGATCAACCATAAAATTTTTGGAAAATGTATGAAATACCCACAGGATCGGGATGATTAAAAGGATTATTCCAATGGTCTTTTTCATTAGGTCCATTCCTCCGTTGAATGCTAAGGAAGCTTCATCTTAAGAAATACGATGTCCAGTTAATTTGGATGAGGGAAGGACTCCAGCTTTTGCTTCACCATACATCTTGTTCCCATCTATAGACACGATAAATTTTAACGTAAGACGCATGGGCTTAGTAACTTTCATGGACCACTTTAATTGATTCCCTTCTAGTATAGGATTGTCCAAGGGGACAATCTCTTCTCCTTGCTGTGCCATTCCTGCTATTTGTCCATCTTCAGAAGTTATATCTAATATAACGGAAAGCTTTCCAATAGGAGTGGAAATGGTGGTATCCCATTTCCCTTGAACATTAACGTTCTTATTAGCTTGGACAGAGGAAGGCTCCCTTGTCGCTTCAATTGGATTTTTTTGTTGGCTTTCTTTAGGTGCACTTCCTTCAGCTTTCCAAACCGTCCCCCTGCGTTCATACTCAAATAATTGCTCCACAGCGAGTGCTATACGCGGGCCTAATTCTCGTTCAACCAAGTAAAGGGCAACATCGAGCCCTGAAGTAACGCCGCCACCCGTGACGAGATCGCCATCATCTACAATACGGGCATTGACTGGAATAGCGTTAGCAGCACTCAAAAGGTCCATTCCCATATGATGCGTAACGGCATGACGGCCCTCTAATAAACCATTCATTGCTAAAATGAGCGAACCGCCACAAACTGTGGACAGTAAGAGATCAGATTTCTTAATGGCTTCTTGAAGTAGATTACTTAGTTCAGTCTCAGAGGCTTTTTTTAATTTTACCGGGATGGAATCGGGGCCATTATCATTAACAGGGCCAGAGGCTCCCGGAACAAGAATGATCCCTTTACGGGATAAATCAAGTTTACTACTTGCTTGAAGCTTTAACGGATTGACTCCGCTTGTTACCATTCGTGCACCTTCGGCGGATACCAGCTCAACGGTTATCTCCTCATTGGAGTACATGGCAGCAGCAGTAAATACTTCATAGGGTGCAATGGCATCTAATAAATCAAATCCATCAAACAAAACAATTTGAACATTCATAGCTATTCTCTCCCTTCAAGCAGTTAAAGAGTGTGGCGAAACATTGCACTCGATTCGCAGCGGATATTCGCCGATCGTTTCACAATGAAAGAATAACCTTTAAGTGTCTCAAACGATGGTCCAAAACCATCACAAAACCATCACAATCCATCCTGAAACTTGAACTTTGCGTATTCCTTATTGAAAAAATGATAAACTAAACATGGACTTGGATGGATAGTTAGTATCCGGGGAGAGTCATCGGAGGAAAAGGTGGGATTTTCATGAAGGAATTACAGACGGTTCTAGTCGTCGACGATGACACAAGCATTGCCGAACTATTGAGGGACTTCTTGGAGAATGACGGTTTTCGTGTAGAAACTGCTTATGATGCCACTCAGGCACTGGCTGTGTTTAAGCAAGGTACCATTCATTGCATCGTTCTGGACCTCATGTTGCCGGGAAAAAACGGTTTCGAGTTATGTCGGGAGATTCGTACGGAAAGCAACGTACCTATCCTTTTCTTAAGTGCTCGCAGCGATGATGTAGACAAGATTCGTGGTCTCGCCCTTGGGGGAGATGATTATATAGTTAAAACCGCTTCGCCGGGTGAGATTGTGGCCAGGGTGAAGGCTGTTTTACGACGCTCCGGTTCTCAGAAGGAATTCCATAGGAGGGTCTTGGATTATGGACGCCTCACTCTGGATTTATCCACGAGAGAAGTATTTTTGGCAGGGCAAAGCATCTCACTTACGCCGAAAGAATATGAATTGCTGCGATTATTTGCCGAACATCCACAATATGTTTTTTCTTACGACCAATTACTAGACAAATTCTGGGATGGAGTTGGCGACAAACATACCGTTCGAGTTCACATTAGTAGACTTCGTGAGAAAATGGAACCCGACCCGGACCATCCCCAATATATAGTCAACGTATGGGGTATAGGCTACCGCTTCAAAGGAGAATGATATGAGGACTATTCGCATTCGTACGTTTACCATTCTCAGCTTGTTTTTTATCCTCCTGTTGCCATGGTTATTTTACGTAACCGCACACTTCATTGAAACAAAAACGCTCAGCTTCGACATGAATGATTCTCAAAAAAGAGACTTAGCCGAGACGATCCACCTCATAGAGACCAATACGGAAAACTGGGCCAACCCTGTTTGGCAAAACCAATTGAAAGGACAGTTACAGGAAACCAGCATGGGCGTGGCTATTTTATCCGACTCCAATCAGGAAATTTTTCGATTCACCCTTGAACGGAATCGTTCATTGCTTCGAACGGAACAGTTTTCGGTCCTTCAGGACGGACGCGTACTCGGAAGGGTAATCATTTACCAGCCGAATTCTAGGGTGATTCAGATGATTGCGGCATTCGTTGGACTACTGCTGGCCTTTATTATTGTCGGATATGCCATGCGAAGGTTCATTCTCAAACCTCTTGAGCAAATGAGTCTGGGGGTTCGACAAATCGCAGAGGGAGATTTGGACGTCCACTTACCTTTGTTCCGGATCACAGAAATTACTGAAGTACGTGACGGATTTAAAGGGATGGTAGAGGGTCTCCAAGAATCCATTCAGAAACAAGTGGAATTGGAAGAAGAACGTCGATTTGTCATTGCTGCGGTTGCCCATGATTTACGGACACCCTTATTCGCTTTACGAGGCTATTTGGATGGTCTGGAGCAAGGCATTGCCCATTCACCGGATAAAATCGCAAAGTATGTGGCGGTTTGTAAGGAAAAGTCGGCCCAATTGGACCGCTTGGCAGAGGAACTTTTTACATTTGCGAAGACAGAATATTTAGAGATGGAACTCAAAGAAAGCAAGGTTGATCTTCCAGTTGTATTACAGAAGTCTATAGACAGCCTGAATCCTCTAGCCCGGCAAAAGCATATCTCTATTATCGTCGAGCATTTTGGGGAAGATTGCGTAGTCGTGGGCGATTCTCACTTATTGGAGCGGGCCATGAACAACCTATTGGATAATGCGGTCAGGCATACACCTTGCTATGGTAAAATTTTTGTCCAATGCTTTAAGGAGGGCGGCCAAGTGACCTTTACTGTTCAGGATACAGGGGAAGGCTTCTCCCCGGAGGAGCTTCAACGAGTATTTGAACCCCTATATCGTGGGGAAGCATCGAGAAATCGTTCAACCGGAGGTGTCGGTCTAGGATTGACTATTTCCCACAAAATCATCAGGCGACACGGAGGTGACCTTGTTGCAGGCAACCATTCAGACGGGGGTGCGCTCCTGAAAGGCTGGATGCTCTCTGCTAATGGATTCTAAAAAGGGTAGGGAAGTTTAAAGGAATTTTCCTATCGATGGAAGCGTATAAAGGTAAGAGATGAAGGAGGGGGTTAGATTGGAGTATCAAGTTCCTAAACAATGTATTTCGGTTTCAGCTCTAGTCACCAATGAGAGTGGTGAGGTATTGTTGCTTAGAACACATTGGCGCTCAGATACATGGGAAATGCCAGGTGGAAATGTTGAATTGGGGGAACCCCTGGATAAAGCAATTTGCCGAGAGTTTCTTGAGGAGACGGGTATCGTTATTAAGCCAATTGATATAACAGGTGTTTATATGAATACAACAAAACAAGTTGGATGGGAACCTGAACAATAATGATTATTAAACCGATCCTTCAGTGTATACAAGTAACTGTTGACCGTGAAGAGCTTCTCCTTCTTTACAGCCTTCAAGAAGAGGGCAAAATTGAGAAATAGTTTTTTTGTTAGGAACAGAGTTTGATTACTTGCCAATGTAAGTAAGAGCCATCCCGTTACCGTTAAAGGAGGCTCTTTTTAACTTGCCGTTCCAGTTTGTCATGCAACCGGTTTAAAAAATAGAAACCGATTATTCGTCTTTTGAAATCCCCATTCCTCCGGCCAGGCGGCTCGAGGCGAGGTGCAGGAGGAACCGAACCAGCTAACTCAAGAAGTGGATAGGACTCATTATATGAAATAATGTAAATGATCAACCATTTTCGGGCTACATCATCATGGAATCGGACGCATCCGATTCCGTGGGCTTCGCTGCTTGTGACAGCAAGCCGGCGACGGTTACCGCGATAAGCACGACAAACAGGGCACGAAGCAGGCCGACCGATTCTCCTATAATCCCCAAAAAAGGCGGCCCGACAAGGGATGCGAGGTAACCAACCGTCGCTACTGCGCTTACCCTGGCCGCAACTCCGCGTGGATCGTCTCCCGCAGCGGACAACCCCACCGGAAAGCCGACTGCCGCGCCAAGTCCCCAAAGCACAATTCCGACAATGGCGACTGCGTAACTCTGCCCCAATATAACGATAAGCAGTCCCGCAATCGCTAAAAGCGCGGATGCCCGCAGAACGACAACCCTGCCGAACCGGTCGAGCAGCCTGCCGCCTGCCGCCCGGCCAATTGTCATCGCGGCCACAAATAGGCCGAAAGCGAATGATCCCATGGCAGGGGTAGCCTTGTAGCCGTCCACCATAATAAGCGGCAGCCAGTCATTGGCAGAGCCTTCCGCAAAAGCCATTCCAAATACAATGATCCCGATCAGAACCGTACGCCGCTCTTTCCATACGGACATGCGTTCTTTGGCGCTCATTGGCGGAGCCATCGAATCGCCGACAGTCTCCTTCCCGGTGCCTGCAGGTACGAGACGGTATAGGCATAAAATAGACAGGATGATAACCGCCACGGCAAGCGCCATGTGGAAAGAGACCGATAGACCGATCTTAATCGCAGCCGATCCGGCCATTGCGCCAAGCAGTGTGCCTACGCTGAAGGCGGCATGAAAACCGGTTAGGAGCGACTTATGAGCGGCTCTCTCAACCGCCGTTCCCTCCACGTTCATCGCCACATCACATATTCCGTTCCCGAATCCGAAGACCGCCAACCCCAAGAACACCGTGATGCCGTTAGCCAGCCATGAGCCGCCCAGACCTATGACTACAAGTCCAACGCAGCTGACCATCAGGCCAGCTACCATGACGAAGCGTCCGCCCTTATGAGCAATAAGATGACTGGCGATCAATAGACCGATGATGGAGCCTACGGCCATTCCAAAAATAATCCAGCCCATTTGCGCCGTTGTTGCCCCTAGTGTATCCCGAATCGCTGGCGTACGCGATACCCATGATGCTATAGTGAACCCGGGCAGTGCAAAAATGAAATAAATGGCGATACGCCATAAATGAATTTGTTTGCGGTCTAATGAATGATTCATGTATGTCCTCCTAAGCCGGCCAGTCCTCAATCCGCTGCCAGCATACTACTTACTGTTAATTGATGCAGTCCGTGAAAATAATCCTGCTCCCAGTCGCTAACAACAAGATTCGGCAGATTCTCTTCCGGAACGAACGAAGCGCTCCTATTTCGGATTTGCACCAGATCAAGTTTGGTTATTTCCGAGCTGCAGAAAATGATGATATGCGGATTGATAGTGGCTGTGAAGACAGCGACAAGACGACTTATAGCTTCCATAAGCTTCGAACGGCTCTCATTGCTGTCCTGTATGGCAAAAGCAGCATCAAGCATTTGCATGAAGTTCTGCGTATCGGACAGCGGCACGTAGGAAACCTCACCCGAGAAAAAGGTTCCGCCTCTCACAACGTGCCCATTTACAATAATACCGGCACCCGGTCCGTTCTTGCCTAAGTACAAGTACACAAGAGAGAGCGAATCATCGCTGCCTATGCGGTCGTAATAACCGATAACCGTGGTGTTCATGTCATTTTCGACTTGGACCCGGAGGGAAAACCGCTCTTCGTAAAAGGCTCCGAAGTTGAAATCCTTAAACCTCTCGTAACCTGGCATGTGGGACACGCGGCCGTTATTCACCGCGCCGGGGATGCCCAACGTAAGAACATGCATGGAGGGGAACCGCGCCAGAAATGTCCCGATTTGTTCGGTCAAGAGCTCCGGACCGGCTTGCAGCACGCCGGAAAGTGTCTCCCGGCCGATGATGTCCCCCTCGTAGTTAAGTATCAAGTAGAAGGAGAAATCTTTCTCCAGACATACGGCAAGCCCTGTCATATAGTCGGGATTCAACTTATAGGTTTTTGGTCGTCTGCCGCCGCTGGATAAGCCCAACCCCATTAACAGTACCTCTCCGGAATCATTCATTTCATCGAGCGCTTTACTGATGGTAGGGAAGCTGATGCCCGTGCTCTGCGCAAGCTCAGCCTTGGTCGATTCAATATCGCGGTAGAGCGCCGCACGAATCTGTTGACGAATCATTTCGCCCATCATTTTCGGATTAACAAAAGGCTGCTTTAGTATATTCATCACCACAACTTATTAAAGTTCTTTAATAAGTAGCTATTCTAACATACATAAAGGAGCTGGACAACGCGCAATTCACGGGGTTAACGCGGCAAAACAAACTGATTGTCCAAAGGCTTCCTGAGATGAAGATGGCCCCCCCCCCCCTAAAAGGGATCTTGGTACTAGACTACGAATATGTTATGTATCAGAAAATATAAACGGAACAGAATTGAACTGCCGGGCAGGACAAAAAAATATCAAATGTGGGGAAGTAGAATGATAACTAAACTAATCGATGGGGTATCATTTGAATTGAAAGAAGATTTTGATTTTTATTTTTTATCCGAATACGGTAAGGTCTTTACTGTGTTCGATAAACAGGATTCCGGCTATTTGTGCTTTGGAGTTCAAAACGAAAATCAAAAGCTGTTCTTGAAAATGGCGGGCGCAGCAACTTTAGAAAGCAATGTAAGTATTGATGAAGCAATAAGTCGACTTCAAACAACCGTATCTGTCTACGAAGATTTACGTCATCCCAAGCTCATTGATATGATTGAACATAAGGAGATAAAAGGGGGATATCTTACTGTCTTTGAGTGGTTTGAAGGCGAATGTATGGGCAAACAATATAATTCTTTGGGTAAATTCATATCTTTGCCGCTCGAAGAAAAATTGGATATTTACAAGGACATATTATTATTTCACATACATGCAAACAAGCGTGGTTATATCGCTATTGATTTTTACGATGGATGTATAATGTACGACTTTAGTAGAAAACGGACTATGATCTGCGACATTGAATTTTATCGAAAAAAGCCCGTAGTAAATACGATGGGACGAATGTGGGGCTCAAGCAGGTACATGTCGCCTGAAGAATTTCAACTAGGTGCAGAGATTGATGAAAGGTCAAATGTTTTTTTAATGGGGGCTACCGCATTTCAACTGTTTGGAGGCGGAATGGATCGTTCATTTGAAAAATGGCAAGGTACAGAGAAGCAATATTTTACAGCTCTAAAAGCTGTCAATGCTGACAAAGGCGATCGCTATCAAACAATTGATGAATATTATCAAGCATGGAATAAGGCTTAGGTGCGCTCCTGATAGGTTGGATCCCCTTGGCTAATGGATAGTTCTAATGTAAAAATATTTAAAAGGTGTGAAGATATTTGTTTATCGCACTCGGGGTATCTCTTTTGCTTACATTTTCTTTCATATTCGTTCAAAAAGGGGTAGAGATAATAACAAGGATTGATCTAAAGAAATACACCATCTATTTTTGGGGAATCATCGTAATTGTAGTATCTATATTTTCAAAGCATAATTATATATACAATATTCCAGATAGCCTATGGTCAGTAATGGCGTTATTTCTCATTGTTGCATTGGTTAATTTACTAATCGCTCGATCGTCGGGATATAACCCAATGGGAAGGCACGATACGATTCATTTTGTTATTTCATACCCTTTAATTGAAGAAGCAGTTTTTCGAGGTTTGATGCTCCCCATTTTAAGCAATAGCACGACCTCTGTTTTACCACTAACCATCGTGGGCTTACCCGTTAAGTATACTGTACTGATTACCGCTTTCCTATTTGCAATCTGCCATCTTCAGTATTATAAATTGTCACGAATGAGTATCAGGTTTATGATGTTTGCATTCTCTGGAGGTATCTTTTTTGGAATCATTGCTGATCAAACAAAGTCGATATTATTACCTATAATCTTACATATCGAGTTTAATGCACTAAGTGTTTATTTTAGTAGAAGAAAAATATCGTGAAGTGTGACACATTCATTAGGAGGTTGACTTGAAATGGGGGATAGCAAAACATATAGAACAAGCCAATTATCGGAAATCTTAGGAGTAACAAGAGATGCGCTGAGATATTATGAGGAAAAGGGTATTGTAAAACCAAAACAGGAAGAAGCAAATAATTACAGGCAGTATGATTTTTATGATATTTACACATTAATGGTGGCCGATTTTTATAAAAAGAGAAATTTATCGATGAAGGAAGTTAAGAAATTACAGGTAGGAAGCGAAATCGATGAGCTGGGAACTTTATTAGAGAAAAAAGCCAAAGAATTAGAAGAAACCATACGGATTAAAACATATATGCTTCAAAAAATAAAAGAAACCAAAGCATTTTGTGAAGAAGTCAAAAAGAACTTAAACCAATATTCCATCAGGGAGCTCCCAACATACGAAGTCATAGGGGAGATTTCTGATTTTAATGCTTTTCTGGAGTATCCGGCCATCTTGGAAAATATGGATTTGTTGAAGGAAGATATTCTAAGTAAAATCATGAGAACATTTACTTTTGACGAAAACGGGTTTCTGGATTCCAAGATGTATATTGTCGAAAAGCCTGAAACGAAACATAAGGAAAAAAACAGATGTTATTTGGAGTATTCTAAATGCATTTATACGATTGTTGAGGATGGCAGGTATCAAAATGGAAATGATGATATTAAATATAAAGTTTTTGAACCTACTTTAGTTTGGGGAAAGGAACAGGGACTAAAGCCTAAGGGGGTTGCTTTTGCTAATACTCGTCTGATTACTTATCTGGACAACAAGGAGCGGGTATTCTTGGAATTATTTATTCCAGTTGAAGAAAAGTAAATTACTTTCCAGGGATCTATTGACCTGGGGGTAACCCCATAGTTTATATTTTTAAACCAATGGAACAGGTACCAATTGTTCTGTTGGTTTTTATTCATTTGAAAACAAATTATAGGCGGGCGATTAAATTGAATGGAATGATAAGAAGATATATTCTATGGACATATGGGATGTTTTATGTTTTTCTTCTGGTTATAGGGCTGGTCCTATTTGTTTTAAAGTCTCAACCGACAGTGGAAATATTAAAAGTGTTATCCGCATGGACGGCTACATTTGTTTTCGTAGCGATGTTTCGTAAAATCTATCCGCAAGGAAATCTGTGGGACTTTATAAAAAGCCAATTTCGTGAAAGGATAAGCCTATCCACGGTATTGTGCGTTTTTCTGCTTCAATTTTTTATTTTGGCAGGAAGTCTTTTCATTACACAAACGGTATGGAATGTGCCCATATACGAACAATTAACGGCTTCATGGACTACACTGCTTATAGTATTTTTCTATAATTTATTTTTAGGACCGCTTGGGGAAGAACTAGGGTGGAGCGGATTTGTATTAATTGAATTGCAAAAAAGCTTCAGTCCATTAAAATCAGCCATGATCGTTGGAGTGACTTGGGGATTCTGGCATGCCCCGTTATGGCTTATGTCAGGGTATTCAGGAATGGCATTGATACTGTATAGTTTTTTCTTCTTGATTTCCATCGTTTCAGTACAAGTAATGATAACCGTATTTTATAACTTGAATCATAATCTCTTGATCCCCATTATGGTCCACCAGCTGTTCAATTATTTTATGGCTATTCAAATTGGAGATAGGCTACTACAGATTCTGATAGTTACTGCTCTATTCTATTTTATAGTGGCAGTGGTTTTGGTTTTGGTCAACTATAAAAAGTGCTTATATACAGGTAAATGAATGGGGCCGGAGAACCGTATCATATTGTTTGCGAAGCTTACAGGATTGGCGGGACCGAGCCGTTTTGTACTAAGATCATGGACGAAACTATCACCATCAGGGAAATAGTGGTAATATAGTTATATGGATTCTAGAATGGGAGGACGATGAGGTGGCTAGTCTTTAGAAGTAGGATTTTTTCCCATTGAAGAAGCATTAGAGATGGTAACCTTTAGAAATTTTAGGGAAAGAATTGAGCTTTGTTTAAATGAAGAACAGCATCCATTTATGTTGAATTTTGATTAATTGCATAGTAAGGATATATCGGAAAGATTAAGTTTTTATTGTAAATGGTGTGTATTGAAGAGGATGTTTTTACCGTATATAATTAACAAAAAATTTAAATTTTTTATAGTGAGGTGGTAATTAAAATGGGAACAAGTAATAACGTAACAATAACGGTAGAAACTACAGTTCATGCATCCGTTGGAGAAGTGTGGGAATATTGGACAGAGCCACAGCATATAACCAAATGGTGTAATGCTTCTGATGACTGGCACGCGCCGAATGCCGAAAATGATTTAAGGGTTGGCGGGAGATTCCTAACAAGAATGGAAGCTAAGGACGGCAGCTTTGGATTTGATTTTGGTGGAGTTTATGATGAAGTTAGATTAAACGAGTTTATTTCTTACACTATGGAAGATGGAAGAAAAGTTGCGATCACTTTTATTAGTCAAGAAAACGACACTAAGGTCATTGAAGCTTTTGAAGCAGAAACCACCAATTCCATTGAGATGCAAGAAGCAGGCTGGCAGGCGATTCTATATAAGTTGAACTAAATAATTTCCTGAAGCTCGCCTGATTCCATCCTGATGCAAAGACGGTCAATGATCTTTAGGGGATCTCCCTTGATCTTATCCATGAATGCGTGCACGTTTTTGCGAATTT
>NZ_BOSH01000023.1 GCF_018403245.1 Paenibacillus sp. J2TS4 | reverse complement strand
TCCCTTCTTAAAATGTTTGTGTGGTAACTTTCATTTTACAGGAAAAGACGGTTTTTTTGTGTACATTTTTAACATTCAACAAAAACGGGGCGTCCAGTCAGTTTTCACTGGCTTTCTGGACAGCCCCATGAAGTTCCGATTTTCCAAAAACCACCAAATGTTCATTGAATTTTCATAGTCTGCATGTGTGCGGTTTAGTGAATTAAGATAAATTCATAATTAGGAAGTGCAAAATTCCATGACAATCGCGGCTTATGCTTAGTCCCTAATCGCTCTCTGTATTTCCAGATGAATCAGACCAAACTAACCGTTGGTGGTGATAAGGATGTTTTCTTGGTTCAAGAAGAACAGAAAGTCAGGAACGAGTAGCGCCGAAAGTGCGGATTCTAACGTAAATGGGAAAACTGCAGACACAAGGGTGAATCCTGCGGCGGCGGCCGGGAATACGAGCATTCAAGAGCGGCCAGGCAAGACTGGCGACAATGTGGACATCGATACTGCCCCGGCCACGGCAAACTCGGAGAAGGAGAAGGACAACGTATCGGCTGCCGAGTCCGACAATGAGGAGAAGGCGGTCCGCTCAAGACAATTCTGGAATGCCGGTCTTTCCCAGAACGATTGGATCGGCGAGATTTATCGGGAACAGCTGAAGAAAGGCGCATTTGACAATCTTCCCGGCAAAGGCAAGCCCATTTCCATTCCAACAGGCGATCCTTTCAACCATGCACTCAAAAATGCCAACTACTTGCCCGGCTGGCTGGCACTTCAGCATGAAATCAGGGACCAGCTGCACCGTCTGCTCTCTTCCAATTCAGACAACGAAATAGGTGTGGAGCATGAACTCCAAGTCATTAACGAGAAGATAAAGAAATACAATACTATGGTTCCGAGTAACCTGTTACAAAAGCAGAAGATTACGCAGGACAATATCAAGCAGCAGTATGAGCTTTGGGTTTGAGTGATGATCAGCTTGATCCCGGAACCTATCTGATCATAATGGGGAGGGGCTGTTAGCCAAGAGGGGCTAAAAGCTGCTTTGGATGGCCTCTTTGGCCCTGAACAAATGCATCCGACATAGGGTCATATTCTACTGCCATCCCAAGCTGATCAGCGGTATATTTCAGTGCTAGGAATGCCTTGCTGGAGCCGGCTTTTATTTGAGCTGGCTTCAATCTCGTTGATTCCAGCAGGTGAAGCTGTCCTCACTTCCCTCTGTAGTCATCGGAACGCAATAGAAGCTTGGGACGGACTTCTTAATCAGGATGTGGTACGATGTTCCATATAAAGGGAAGGGTTGTGACAGGATGATCCGAATTGGACTGATAAGGCATGGGGAAACGGCATGGAATGCGGAAAGAAGGGCTCAAGGACAGAGCGATATCCCGCTAAATGAACTCGGAAGGCAACAGGCGCGGGCTCTGGCCGTTCGGTTGAGGAAGGAGCCGTGGGATTCCATTTATTCCAGTGATCTATCACGGGCCAAGGAAACGGCGGATATTGTGGCCGGATCGATGGGACTGAAAGTGCAAACCGATCCCCGTCTAAGAGAAATGCATAAGGGCGAAACCGAAGGCACTACGCTGGCCGAACGGATAAATAGATGGGGGGAGCAATGGGAAACATTGCCTCTCGGGATAGAAGAGGATCGGTCCATCATTGGCAGAGGAACTTCATTCCTGTCCGAAATAGTGGAGACTTCACAAGGAAAAAGCATTCTGGTGGTCAGCCATGGAGCATTAATCGGATTAACGGTTAGAAGTCTAGTTCCCCATTTAGATGTTGAAGCACATTTTCATAATACATCCATCACTATTATAAATTACAACGGTTCAGAGTGGGACTGTGAGCTATTCAATTGCGCCAGGCACATCGTTGGCTAGAGCCTCGACATATTTCGGATGCCACTTCTTCCATTCTTCTTCCCGAGAGTCTAAGGTTCGGCCATCGAGCAGGGCTTGGATAACATCCAAACAAACATGCCATCCAGCAAGATCCTTGGACGTATGCGGGGTGATCTTCTGGATTTTTTCTATAAAGATCAATAGGCAGCCTTCCGGGTCAGGGTGCAGCTCGAAACGAACCCTATCTTCGGCCCACGTGTATTCCAAGATGGAATTCATTTTAAGCTCGGTAATCGTCATTTCCTCATAAGTGCCGTCCTGCATGTCAAACTTAATCGTGCCTCCTTCACGGAGATCCTCCACTCGAAGCTCATCAAACCACTGGGCCAGTTTATCGTTCTCCGTCAGCCAGGCCCATACTTTATCCACGGGATGCTTCAATCGACGTTCAAAGCGAGCGATATTACCATCGGAAACTTTTTGAATTACAGCTGGCATCCGTTATCTCTCCTCATCAAAATGTAGTTTAGCTGCCACGCAAGCTCTTGCGCCTATTATCTCCACTTAATTCCAATCCGACTCCTCCATTATTATTGGCCTCAGTGCAGGTACGGCAAAAAAGAAAAAGCGTTCATTCGAAAATCGGTTCATGAAACTTGTTATTCATTTGTACGATTATTCATACAAAAACGGATCTTCGCGACATATACACAGCTGATTGTACCATATTTCGTACAAATACGATCCTTTCTCGGAACTTGCGTCCCCATTTGTGTGATTATTCATACAAAAGCGACCCCTTCGCGGCATACGCAAGTCTGACTGTATGATGTTTCGTACAAAACGCACTCGTTCGCATCCATCTATCGCGCATTTATATCTATTCGGCTTTGCAAGGGGCGGATACAAGCCGCGCAGATGCTTTTTCAACAGTCTGATTTACATTTAATTCACCTCAATGGGCGATAAGTTAGGACACATTACGACACATTAAAACGAAAATATTATTATTATCGATAACGATTTTAAAATTTGATTTAATTCTCCACATGCTTAACGCAATGAATCATTGTTTCCATTATTGGAAGAAAGATGAATGGCTGGACGGAGTTTCGGTTACCCTTAGGTTGATTAAGTATTATTAGGTCAATATCAATAGGTGCTGGAGGTCGAATCATGGCATTGTTAACTGATAAAGTAGCGATAGTAACGGGAGCGGGAAGCGGGATGGGGCGTGAAGAAGCGCTTCTGCTCGCCCGTGAAGGAGCTAAGGTTGTAGCGACCGATATTAACGAAGCAGCCGTGCAAGCGGTCGTGAAGGAGATCGGATCGGCCGGGGGGGAGGCTGCGTATTTCCTGCACAATGTCGCTTCGGAAGAGGATTGGGCCGAGGTGGTGGAGAACACGGTTCAGAAATACGGCCGGATAGATGTACTGGTCAATAACGCCGGCATTTCTCTGGCCACCGGCTTGCTCGAAACGACAATGGAGCAGTGGAATAAGGTCATCAATATCAATCTGACCAGCGTTTTCCTTGGAATGAAGCATGTCATTCCGACGATGCAAGCCCATTCAGGCGGATCGATTATTAATATTTCCTCAATCGCCGGCTTGACCGGCAGCAGCGGCGCCGGAGCCTATACCGCCTCCAAAGGCGGGGTACGGATGCTCTCCAAAGCGGCCGCGGTGGATTTCGGCAAAGACCATATTCGGGTCAACTCGATTCATCCCGGCTTTATCGAGACTCCCATGAGCTCCGAATTTGTTAATGATGAGCGCATGCTGCAGTGGTTCCTGTCCCAGACGGCCTTGCCGCGAGTCGGTCAAGCCTCTGAAGTGGCCACGGCCGTGCTGTTCCTGGCATCCGATTTATCTTCTTACATTACAGGCGTCGAGCTGCCGGTAGACGGCGGAGTTACGGCTAAATAAAATTAAATGATTGCGAAGGGCTGCAGCAGGCTGCCAAGAGTGGCCTGTTGCAGTCTTTTTTTGGGCTGCTAAACCGGCGGTACAAAGAAGGATAAAGCACTCGGGTTGTTGAACTCTTTCATAAAGATCATTGCCTGATGGGTGAATATAAGGAAGAGGTGTCTATCTAATGCTTGAAAAGAAACCGCTGCCGACCGCCATCCCAGAGAAAGTAGGAATTCCATCGTCCGCCATCCTTCAATTTCTTGACAGATTAGAGGACAAGCAATTATGTATGCACAGCTTTATCGTCCTGCGTTTTGGCAAAATAGCTGCGGAAGGGTATTGGAGTCCTTTTCATGCTCATAAGAAGCATCGGATGTACTCCTGCACCAAAAGCTTCGTTTCCGTAGCCATCGGCTTATTGGAAGAGGAGGGACTGCTTTCACTCGAGGATCAAGTGATTCGCTTTTTTCCAGAAAAGCTTCCAGAGGAAGGGGTTCATCCTTATATAACCCAAATGACGATTCGTGACCTGTTAATGATGGCTACTGCACATGAAAAAACAACCTACAAGCAAATTAAGGATGAGGACTGGGTGAGGACGTTCTTTCAGGCTGCTCCGTCGCATCTTCCCGGGACCGTGTTCTTTTACGAGACATCGGCAACCGTTACCCTTACCGCGATTGTAGAGAAATTAAGCGGAATGTCTTTGCTTGAATATATGCGTCCGCGCTTATTGGATCCTATCGGTTTCTCGGAGGATGCTTACTGTCTCCAAACGCCTCTAGGAGTTTCCCATGGGGGCTCGGCTCTGATCTGTACGTCTCGAGACCTTGCCAAGTTTGCACTGGTCTGCATGAATAAGGGCCGATTTAACGGGGAGCAATTGATTCCGGAGGAATATTTACAAGCAGCAACCTCCCGTCAGATCGATACAACGCATACACTGAACACTTTCTATGAGGCTCAGCAGGGATACGGGTACCAGTTCTGGAGGACAAGTCATGGAGGCTTCGCTCTTCGCGGAATGGGGGGGCAACTTGCCATATGTTTACCGGAGGATGATTTGCTGGTTGTGACAACGGCAGATCTTCAGCCCAATCCGGATGGACAACAGCTCGTATTTGATGCTCTGTGGGATACAATCTACAGTAGTCTTGCTGCTCATTCACTGCCCGATGATGAGGAAGCTTACAGCCAACTGCTGCATCGAACAAGCCGGCTTTCCATTATGCTTCCTGATGGGAGTTCGCGTTCATCTAAGATGGCCGAAATAAATGGGGGCGGTTACCGCCTTGCAGATAACCCCATGGGAATCTCTCATATCCATTTTGAGTTTAATGGCGATGAGGGGGTTCTATATTTCCAAAATAATAGGGGGACCCACAGACTGGACTTTGGTTTGGGGAAGACCGTTTCGCAGAAGTTTCCTCTATACGGTTATGACAGCCTGTCTGCAGCGGCCTGGGTAGATTCCAACTCCTTGCTGATCTATTCCTACATCATAGATGACTATTACGGCACAGTGAGGACGAAAGTCCATTTCGGTGCAGATACCGTTACAATCGTTATGCGAAAATATGCGGAAGGCTTCTTGGATGAATATTCCGGCATTGCTAGCGGAGACAGAATTTCAGAAGCCGGCTAGAGGAGACTGAACCTATCTATAGAAAATAAGCCGAGCTCGGTATGAGTTCGGCTATTGTTATTTTCAATATTTCTTTCGAAATAAAGCCGTCCACAGAAAGGATTCACCGAACAGTGAGCTTGGTTGTTCGATTTTTCGCATTCTTCTAAACTCAACAGGCTGATAATCTTGAAAAATCTCCTTCAGTTTTTGTTCAGAATATCCTAGGCCTCCTTTAAGGCTGCGTTGGTTATACACTTCCCAATCTGTCATTTCAGCGCCCATCTCTCCAAGCGCAAAACAAACTAAACCAAAGTGCCCACCCGGTTTCAAGCCTTTGTTTATCATATCCAGGTAGCTAATTCGTCGGTGGGGAAGAATATGATGAAAACAGCCACAATCATAAATAAAATCATATGTTTCTGATTCAAAGCTTACATCAAACATATTTTTACAAAGGAAGTTAACTTGTACATTATTTGATTTGGCTCGATCCTTTCCCCAGTCGATAGCTTCTTGGGATAAATCTATGGCATCGACCTGACATCCTTGCTTAGTCATATAGATTGCATTCCGGCCAGCCCCGCATCCGAGCTCTAGAATCTTACCTGGCTTTACAAGCTTATTTTGAAAGTA
This sequence comes from Paenibacillus sp. J2TS4, assembly GCF_018403245.1. Lineage (GTDB taxonomy): Bacteria > Bacillota > Bacilli > Paenibacillales > NBRC-103111 > Paenibacillus_L. Next base: position 48,606 of record NZ_BOSH01000023.1, on the reverse strand, counting down.
TTGAACGAGATTTTCATCGGGAGAGTTAACGAAAAAGGGGATCTGTTTATTTCGGTCGGTGTAGAATTTATCCCACCAATTCTTTTCCTCCCTAAAATACGAGTCAAGCATTTTCAAAACATCTTCTACATTATGAATGCTTTCTTTGGCCATTTGGTATTGAACCTCCTAAGAGTGTTGATTAAGTGCGGAAAAGGCGAAAGCTAGGACGCTAGCGAATAAATGTAATGGTCATGAATGACCATTATCCGAGAAATTTAACAATTTCTTGATTCTAACGGTAATGGATGTCCATTGTTCGAGAAAACTTCCTCATTTCGCATCATTTTCGCCGCTTACGGTCATGAATGTCCATTACATTCTCGAAAAGCCCTTATAGGGCGGGTAACGGACATCGATGTCCGTTATCATTCGACGTAGTCACCTCCTGTCTATTGTACATTTTGCAGTAATATTATGAGGTAAAGCAGTTATGATAAAATGAATTATCATAATACGTAATAACATAATTATTATAATGGATAAAAATGTATATGTAAACAACGAATGTTTTATCGGAATAAAAAGAAAAAAGGCCATCCATAAGTGGATAGCCACATGCCACATACATCTATCATTTTCCAGTCTGCGGTTTACCCTAAAAAGGCAGCAAAGCGACCGTTTCCTTCGCCCGGAGGTCTTCGATCATGTCCAGCCACGCTTTGGGCTTATTGGACAGAACGGTGTAATAGCGGGTCAGAAATTTCACGATCAGGTCTGCCGGCAGTTCATTCTGGTCCGCCATAGGCAGGAAGCACAGGTCCAGCCCGGTCACTGCTTCACCATCATTGTTCCAAGACGGATGAACATAGGGGAAGTCCAGACGTTGATAGCCCAAGTGAGACAGAACCTCGCGCCGAACATACGGGTCCATAGGCTTAATGCCGCCGAATTCATAATGTTCTACACGGTAAGGGTCGTAAATTTCGGCGAACATCCCGGATAGCTGCTGCTCATTATGCGCAGCCAAAGAATGCAAATCCTCCATTCTCTTCCGGGCCAGGAAAGGGCCAATTCCCAGTCCCGCCGCCCCGATAATCGTAAAATCGGTCATGGCGACATTGAAATCCTCGTAATAGCGATATTCGGTAGCGCCCACGACCTTGCCCTCGTGAACGGCAACAAAGACGCGGATTCCGGGGTCCTCCAGAGGCTCTTTCCACAAGTCGAACTCGAGCACTTCCTCGGGCGGAAACACGTTCTGCATCAATTGATGCATCTGGCGGAACAAAGGATCTTCAATGTGGGTAATTCTGCGGTATTCCATTCCATAGGCCATCTTGTTCTTCTCCTCATCATGGTTTTGTAATATAAAAAGGATTTCTCCACTCCATCAAGGCTCCATAGTTGCAGGATTCTTCATCCTCCAAATAATTCGCCACTACAGAGACGGGAGTACGGCCGCATCGCAGCAGGAATGAAATCACGGGGTCTTTCCAATCCCCTCGGACGACCGCCTGCAAATACTGCTCCGCCGTCCATTCGTTTGCTTTCTTATGATAGCCCGGCATTCTTCCTCCGCCGACGAGCCTTTCCAGGCCCTGATGAACGACGACTTCATACATGGACTGCATCAGCCATTTTCCCAAGCCAAGCTGGCGATAGGAGGGCCGGACGCTGATATCGACCACATAAAGGGTGTTCCCTTGCGGATTATGATTGCGGATATAGCCGTTGTCGGTCATCTCCGCCCAGGTATGGTCCGCGGAATGGCCGTCATCCTCCACAAGCAGACCGGTCATCGAGCCCGCGATTTCGCCATCGACTTCAATGCACAGAGCCCCTTCCGGAAATAAGGTGACATGATTATGCAATTGCCCGGTATTCCACCACAATTCCGATGGGAAGGGCGGGGGAAAGGTTTCTTGCTGAATACGTATCAACCCGGAAAAGTCCTCCTCACCGTAGCTTCGGATAACAACCGGGACCGGCCGGTTCTCATTATAAACATACATTTCCTTGTAATACATTCCCATCCCTCCGCATTCTCCAGCGGCAACCGCGGGCGGTCGTCCACTCCCATGAAATGATCCGGTTCACAGCCCGTCGCTATTCCTTCCAATCCGGGTACAGATCGGTTCGCCGGTCGCGCCAGGTCGTCACGGAACCGCTCTCGCGAACCTGATACAGCAGCTCTAAATCCAGATCTGCGGTTACGAGCATGTCTTGGTTGATTTCCCCTTGGGCCAGAATTCCTTGAGGAGGAAAGGGGATGTCGTTAGGCGTAATAATCGCTGCCTGGCCGAAATTGGCCCGCATGAAGTCCACCGTGGGCAGGGAACCGACCGTCCCGCTGACGACGACGTACACCTGATTCTCGATCGTTCGGGCATGACTGGTGTAACGGACTCGATGGAAGCCGTGCCGGTCATCCGTGCAGGAGGGGCAAAAAATAACGTCGGCCCCCTTAGCCTTGACCATACGAACGATCTCCGGAAATTCAATGTCGTAGCAGGTCAATATGGCGATCTTGCCCTTATCGGTTTCGAACACCTGCAGGCTCTCACCGGGAGTCATGCTCCACTCCTTCTCTTCGGTGGGGGTCATATGGAGCTTCGGCTGCTCCGCCACGGTTCCGTCCGGATAGAACAGAAAAGCGGTATTATACAACCGATTTTCTTTGCGGATGACATGGGTTCCCCCGATGATGTGCACGTTCATGTGCTTGGCCAGAGAGGTGAACAAATTCAGGTAGCGCTCTGTAAAATCAGGCAAATCTGCAATCGATAAAGCGCGGCCCCGATTATCGCCGATGGACATTAGTTGGGTCGTGAAATATTCGGGAAACAGGATAAATTCGGCATCGTATTCCGCCGCGGTCCTAACATAATGCTCCGCTTGCCGGGCAAATTCCTCGAAGGAGCTGACCGTATGCAGGTGATATTGAACCGACGACACTCTTAATTTCATAGTGGTGCCTCCTTGGATAGGATATTGATTTCTATCTGACCTCTAAAAGCTCTTAGTTTAGTATCAAGGGAACATTCTCATTGTGCTAAAAATATGACTACCTGGCAAGCACCTACCGAAAGGTCCATTCAGGTTTGATTTTTAGGAATGGGATGATCATAGAACAATTCGCATTCCTTCCTCCATTATACAGTAGGATTAAGCTTTCCTGATATAGTATGCTATAAAGAGGGGAGGCGGGTTGGACAGTGGAATGGAAGGACCGGATCAAGCAATAACCAACTTGAGGTGATGACCGATGGCCAATAAGAAATCGACAAGAAGCGGGCACAACCGATCCAAAGCAGATTCCTCCGAAATGGGGACATTAAAGGAGCTTTTGTCCAGCGATATCATCAATCGGTTGAAGGAACAGGCCGACGACTGGAAGGCGGAAGAAGAGAAGCAGAAGCAGGAAAAGAGAAAACAGGCAGAGGAAGCGCGTAAGGCTGAGCGGAAAAAGCTGGAAAACAATTTTGAATACCTGTTGGACAACAGCGATATGGACTGGAAAAAGTATAAATAAAACGGTGGAAAGACCATCCTGAGTGATATGCTCCCCTTGTGGTAGACAGTGGAAATAATAAAACTGTCTACTTGACAGGGAGCAGATCAGAGAGGACGGTCTTTTTCCTTCAGAGCAGAATGAACAATAAAGCAGCTCCAACAGCGAAGAAAGGAGGCCGGCTCATGGGAACCCTATGGAAACATGCGGGCCTCATCGGGACTTTTACTTTAGCGACATCAGATGACTTATTGCCCCACTTCCGCTCTTTGCGGCCAATCCCGATTCTTACTGTCTGACGGAAGCAGAAACCCTAGGATGCCGAATAAGGGCAGGAAAGAACTGCAAAGGATGACCAGCGTCAGGTCGGTCAGATCGATCAACCCGCCAATCGCCACCGCTCCGATAGCCCCCATGCCGAATGCCAGACCGGTAATCAGACCGGAGACGGTTCCTACCTGTCCAGGCACCAACTCCTGTACATAAACAACGGTCACAGAGAAGCTGCTGTGATTAATGAGTCCGAGAATAAACAGCAGCGGATAAGCCCATAGTTCGTTCGCATAGGGCAGCAGGATGGCAAAAGGAGACGCACCCAGCAGGGAGAGCAGAATGACGCTCTTTCTGCCGATCCGGTCGGATAAAGGCCCGCCGAGGAAAGTTCCGGCAATACCGGCGCCTACATATACAAAAATATACCACTGCGCCTCGGGAATCGTAATCCGAAACTGTTCCATCAGATAAAAGACGAAATAATTCGAAAGGCCCGCTCCGTACCAGGATCGCAAGAAGACGATTAGGATAACAATGCCGACGGCGAGCCTCACTTGTTTCCAATGACCCTTGTCTGCTTGCTGTACCACTTTACTTTGGATTTTCTGGGTGGAATCGGATAGATAGCCCCGGTACCAACCGGCCAGCCTTAGCTGAATGACCACTCCAATAGCAGCGACCAGAGTAAACCAGATCGCTCCAAATTGCCCGAACGGATAAAAAATCAACGCCGTCATGATTGGCGCCAGTGCGCTGCCGGTGTTTCCCCCTACTTGAAAAATGGACTGGGCCAAGCCCCTTCGGTTTCCGGCGGCCAGGTAGGCAATGCGAGCCCCTTCCGGGTGAAACATGGCGGAAGCGGCCCCTACTAAAATCACCGATCCGAGAACCGCGATATATCCCGGGGAAATGGCGAGACAGAGCATGCCCAATAAGGCTATAGACATGCCTATAGGGAGCAGCCGGGGCGAGGGCCGTTTGTCCGAATACCATCCGACCACCGGTTGCATGACGGAAGAGGAAAAATACAGGATGAAAGTGATCGTGCCGAGCTGGGTGTAGGATAATCCCAGTGTATCCCGCAATATAGGATAAGAGGCCGGTATGACGGCTTGAAGCGAGTCGTTGATTAAATGGACCAGACTGACAGCCAATAATATAGGGTAAAGGGTCTCCTTCTTGTATCCTGACTTCAGGCGCTCAATCATAACAAAGCTCTTCTTCATCGGCGATCTCGACCATCCGTCTGTACTCCTTGGGTGTTATGCCGTAATACTCTTTGAACAGCTTGGAGAAGTGCTCGCTGTTTTCATAACCTACCCTATTAGCCACCTCATACACCTTCATATTTTGATCCAGCAGCATCATTTTCGCTTTCTTCATCCGCACATTAACCAGGTACTTCCACAGGGTTAATCCGGTGTTCCGCTTGAACAAAGCTGTCAGGTAGGAACGGCTGATCGGAATTAAATCGGCCAGTCTCTCCAAATTCAATTTATCGGCAAAGTGTGCGTCGATATATTGTTTGATGCGGTGAATGATTCTATCGTTGTCACTTGTATGCTCTTTTCTCATCCTGTCAAAAAAGTGAAGGATGCTTCCTTCCATCCGCATGACGGCATTCAGCCGGTAATATTCTCTTATTCTTTGACGGGACAGTACGGTGAAATCCACATTCCATTCACGGAGGGGGAGTACGTTATCCGGGACAGGCGGACGTTTCAGTGCTGCGGCAACCATCTCGATCCATGCGGTCGACAAAGCTTTTAATAAACAGTAGTCTTCGTCAATCCATCCTTCCATCAGGTTCAAAGTATCCACGACAAGCAGGGGGTATTTGTCGGCACGGTTGGTCAAGATGTAGTCCGTCCAGCGCTGCAGCATCTCTTGGTACTGGTCATTGTTATGCAGAAGAAGATGAAGGACTTCATCCATTCTTGTTTTTTCGATAAGGACAGCCGCACTCTCCAACGACTGCTGCAAAGCGGCCCGATCGACAGGCTTCAAAATATAATCAGCGACATTCAATTGGATCGCTTGCTGGGCATAAGCAAATTCATTGTAGCTGGATACGACAATGCTTAGAATCCGAGGATGATTCTGTCTGATGCGTTGGATTAATTCCAATCCGTCCATGATGGGCATGCGTATATCCACAATACAGATGTCCGCGTAATGGGCTTCCAGCCACTTCAAAGCCTCTATTCCATTGGCCGCAAACCCGGACACGACGAATGGACTCCCGAATTGCTCGATCTTCGCGGCAATCCCCGTACGGATGTAGGGCTCATCATCCACTACCAAAATGCGTAACATCGTACGATCCCCCTCGGTCATATATTCGTAGGCAAACCAATGTGTACTTCTGCACCGCCGTTATGACTATTCCCTACCTGGATACGGGTCCTGTGCGAACCATATTGCATCATTAGCCGGTAACGGATATTGAGCAGTCCGATGCGTTGGAAATCCGAATAATGCGAGTTTTCCTTTTGCAGTTTATCATTCAATTCCTTAATTTTGTTCTCCGGAAATCCTGTTCCGCTGTCGGCAAAATAAATTTCTATCTTATTTTCTTCGATCCTTCGAATAGTTACGGACAAATGAAGGGCTCCGCCGGACGTTTCGAAGCCGTGCTTTACAGCATTTTCCGCAAGCGGTTGCAGAATCACTTTGGGACAGACTGCCTTCCAACACGTCTCTTCTACGGATAAGTCGTATGTAAACTTATCGCCGTAACGGGTTTGAATAATATGCAAATACCTTTGCATATGTTCGACCTCGTCCTGGATCGTCGCTTTCGTATCCTTATAATTGGCCGTATAGCGGAACAGGTTGGCCAAGTCCACGGTCATCTGTTCAATATCGGCTGCGCGGATTTGAGACGCCATGGAGTTAATGATCTCCAGCGTGTTATACAGAAAATGCGAATCGATCTGCGATTGCAGCGAGAACAGAACAGCCTGCTGCTCGGCCACCTTGGACTCGGCCAGCCGTTTGATATGCTCCTGCAGATCCTCCAGCATCCGATTGTACGAGTTCGTCAGAGCCGAAATCTCATCCTGCCCCTCTACTTCTACGGGAACATGGATATGACCTAGTCCCGTATGCTTCATAAACCGCTTGAGCTTGCTTAGACGTCTTGTTATAGATGAGGAAACTACAACAATGGAAATCGCCGATACAATCAAGCAAGCGGCAGTAATCCCGAATACAACATTTCGGATCTTATAAATGCTTGCCGCAATATCTTCGTATGGAATGAGGATGACCGATTTCCAATCGGTGCCGGCTATGTTCTCATAGATGGCTATCTCACCCGAATCGTTCCAGACAAACGCCCCGCTTGCCGACTTATCCATCTCCTGCATCATAGAAGCCTCCAATGGGGAAAGAAAGCGATCCTTATCCGGGTGGGCCACGATGATTCCTTCCGAATTGACAAGAAAGCCGACTCCATGGTTGCCGGGATTCATTTCCTTCAATATGCTTTCCAGCAGCGTAGGCTGGATATCGATTCTCAAATAAGTAGACCCATCGAGGCCGAATTTTTTCACCAAAGTGATGACCTGCAGCGATAGGGGATTCAGCGTTGCATCCACATAATTACGGCTCGTTTCCACCCTATAGGTCGTCTGGCCTGCAGGCGAAATCTGCTCCAACCAGGCTTCCCCGCTCATACTGTAATCTAGCTGCAAACCGTATACCGGTGAATAATGCGCTTCATTACCATTCGTGTTGTACAAGGTAAGGGATAACAGCTCGGGATGTGTTCGCGCGAATGGCTGGATATAATCATTGACAATCATGGAGTAAGGAACGATGGACTCCGCTTTGCGCGCACCGGTCAAGCTGGTCCAGGATAGAAGCTCCTGGCTGGAGCTCAACGTAAACATGAATTGTTCGATGTCTCCCAAATACCGGTCCAAATTCAGATTGGCCTGTTTGAGGATGAGCCGGCTTAACTGTATGGAGTCTTTCTCGATAGCCATCGTGACATACCGGCTGACAAAGAAGCCGATGATGATCAGATTGAACATAACAATGACGAGGAAAATAGAAATCAATTTCCACTTTAGAGATGACCTCCATCGGTTGATTACAAGTTTGGCCGGCAAATGAAGTCCCACCTATCCCCTAATAATTCAGCCCTTAAATCATTAAGCCCTTAAATCATTCAGGCCGTTACTTTCCAGCGGACTCCTTTAACACTTCGAAAATAAGGGTCCGGATCGGTTGATCGCTGTTATTTTCCAACCCGTGCTTCCACCAAGGCTTGTTCAGGATGACATCTCCGGCTTTGACCTGCCGCGTCTCGCCGTTGACGGTCATTAATCCGGTCCCTTCCAGGATAATATATACCTCTTCGTCCTCCCGGTGACCGTGATAGCCGATGGAAGCCCCTGGAGGGATTTCCCCGTAGCCGAGGAACATAATCGGCGTATCGAAATCTTCGCGGGAATACAATCTTTTCCCCCGGGTCATTCCTTTCCCGTGATGGCTGACGGATGGCTGACCGAATTCCATATCGTAAAAATTGCGGACAATCATCGGACCATACCCCCAACTCGCTGAAGTGTCGATCGTTTGATTCGTAGTGATGGATTCCCTGCAATAATGTGCGAGCGCCTGGTTTTTCAAGTAATCCTTGGCGCTTGTCTCCGGCTCTCTCTGCTCCTCGAGTGCCTGTAGAAATTCCGTAAACGGTCCTGGAGCAGGGACATCGCTAAAATCGTCAATCAACGTGGTGGTTCCGTCTTTCGTCAGATGAATTTGATTGTCTATCAGTTCAAGACAGCCTTGCTCGCCTTCGATCCGCCAATTGCCGGCCCAATCGGTATGCTTGCCCTTCGATCGGACAGAGCACCGGAAGGTGGCCGTAATGCCTGCTTGCAGTTCCATGACGATATTCAGGCTATGGCGGAATGCTGCGAATACTTTGCCAATCTCCCGCCCCGTCAAGTAGCGGATCAGATCGAAATGATGGACGATCAGCCCTTCCAGAATAGCGGTTTTATCCGGATGAGCCGTTTCGCTGTAACGGTAGAAAACCCCGTCGACCGTAAGGATGCTGCCGATTTCACCGTCCTCGATGAGCTTTCTTAACTTTCGGACAAACGGGAAAGCGCGGTAGTTTTCGGCGATCATGAACGGAATGTTTTCTTTCTCCGCTCTTTCGACCATCGCGATGGCATCCTCGTAGTTGTCCGCAATCGGCTTTTCACAAAAGACGGGAATTCCATGATCAAATGCGATATGGTTGATTTCCTTGTGGATATGCGGCGGAGTGACATTGAGCAGCACATCGGGTCGTTCCTTCTCAATCGCTTCTTGTACTGAGGTATAGAAAGGAATTCCGTCTTCTTCCACCTTAGCCCGCTTGTTTTCATCCGTATCGGCAACCGCCAGCAGCAGCTCACTGTATTGATTGCGAAGCCTCCGGTACCATCCGGAACCAAATCCTCCAATGCCGACCAGTAATGCTTTCATCATTTATCCCTCCATGATTATGGTTTATGTATCCGGGAATGGCGGATTACCCTTTGAGCGATCCGACCATTACACCTTTAACAAAATATTTTTGTACAAAAGGGTACAGCACGATCATCGGCAAGCTGGAAAGAATAATCAGCGAATATTTCAATAATTCGCTTAAGTAGAAATTTTTACTTTCCTCATGCACATTCAGTGTAATATCGCTCGTCGTATTTAACAGCAATATTTCCCGCAAATAGATTTGTAACGGAAATTTGTTCTTGTCGGATAAATAGAGCAGCGCGTCGAAGAAGCTGTTCCAATGCCCAACCGCATAGAAGAGCGTAATAACGGCAATGACCGCACCGGACAGCGGCAGGACGATGCTGAGCAAAAACCGGAAGTTGCTGCATCCGTCCATCTTGGCCGATTCCAGCAATTCAGCAGGAATGTTGCTGCGGAAAAAGCTCATCATCACGACGACATTAAAGATGCTCATGGCGTTCGGAATAAGCAGCGCCCAGCGGGTGTTCAACAGCCCAAGCTCTTTCACGAGCAAATAATTGGGGATGAGCCCTCCCGAAAATATCATCGTAAAGGCAAAGATCAGCATGATCGTTCTTCCGCCGTAAAAATCTTTGCGCGAAAGCGGGTAAGCCGCTGCGATCGTCATGACCACATTGATGACCGTCCCCGCCACAGTGTACAATAAACTGTTGGAATAGCCGATCCAGACGCTTTTGTATTCGAACACGGCTTTATATCCGGCCAGACCGATATCTACGGGAAAAAGCCATACTTTCCCTCCCATAAGTGACTCAGGTGAACTGAACGAGGCGCTGAGCACGAACACAAGAGGGTATATCACCACCAGCAGAAGGATGCTGGCGAACAGGTAGTTGGCAACGGTGAATAGCTTATCCAGCCCCGTTTCTTTGATCAGCCGGTTTTCGATCAAGGCTCATCTCTCCTTCGGGCTTACCATAGGCTTGTGTCGCTTACTTTTCTGGCTAATTTGTTCACCGACACTATAAGAATCAATCCGATCACAGATTTAAACAGCCCTATGGCAGTGGCGTAAGAATAGTTGGGAATTCCCGAGATAATGCCCACTTTATACACGTAAGTGTCAATCACTTCCGAAGCTTCCAGGTTCAATTGATTTTGCAGCAGCAGCACTTTCTGGAAGCCTATGTTCATGATCTGGCCGACTTCCAGAATGAGCAGGACGACGATCGTGGGCATGATTCCCGCAATATCGATATGCCATATGCGCTGAAATTTACTGGCGCCATCCATGACGGCCGCTTCATGCAGATGCGGATCAATTCCCGATAAGGCCGCCAAATAAATAATCGATCCCCAGCCGATTTGCTGCCAGATTCCGGACCAGACGTAGATGGATTTGAAATAGACCGGCTCTCCGAGAAAATTAATGGGCTTACCGGAAATCGCCTCGATCATCTGATTGATAATTCCCGTATGAACCGACAGCAGTTGAACGACAATACCGACCAATACGACGACCGAAATGAAATGGGGAGCGTAGGTAACCATCTGTACCACTTTTTTGAACCGGCGGTTCCTTAAATAATTGAGCGATAGCGCCAGGATGATCGGTGCGGGAAACCCGATCCCCAAATTGTAAAGGCTCAGTGCCAAAGTATTCTTAAGCACAACGACAAAGTCGTAGGAGCCGAAAAATCGTGCAAAATGGGAAAGTCCTGTCCAATCGCTGCCCCATATCCCTTTGGCAAGGCTGTAGTTTTTAAAAGCGATCAGCAATCCGTACATCGGCATGTAATGAAAAACGACAACGTACACAAAGGGCAGAAAGATCAGCACGTAAAGTTGCCAATTGTCCCAAACTTGCTTGCGCCTTACCGCATTCACCCCTCCACCCCCCGAATTTACTCCTTGTTCTTATCGTAAGTTTCCTGCAGAATTTCCAAATACTGCTTCAGTCCGGCATTATTCAGCTCTTGAATGTACTTATCCCAATCTTTATCGATATCGAGATTTCCTGTTACAAATTTAAGCATGAACTGGCGAACGACGCCGACTATATTTTTTTGCAAATCTCCATACTTGGCTAAATCTTCAGGCATGAAATAGAGGAACGGCAGCTTTTTATCCAGCATGGAATACGGTTTGTACAGATCTTTAGTCGTATTATAAAGAATGACCTCGCTGTCCATTTCGGGTGTGACTTCGTAGCGGTACATCGATTTTACCGTGCTGGAGCTGGGAACGGTCTGATTCCAGTAATAATTGCCCGGTGTCCCCGGCTGTACCAAAATCCGGAATTCTGCGGGTGTGACTCCGTCCAAACCGAATTTGCCCGGCTCTATCTTCTCCCAGTGAACGCCTTCTATGCCGTAAGACGGGCTCATGCCGGTCTCCAGCATTTGGGACGAATCGTAAAAAAAATCGATCCAGCGAATGGCCGCTTCCGGATTTTTGGCATTTTTCGTAATGACAAATTCTGCAGGAATGGCGCTTTCCCCTTTATCGAAGCCGTATCGTTTACCATCCGGACCGGCCAGAATAGGTACGGGAACGAAGTCTTTGTCCCGCCCGAGAGGGGAGTTGTTGACCGAGAACTGGGTCCATATCAGGCCCGGCGCCGCACCTAAACGCGAGCCTTCCTGCGCTTCCGATAAAGCGGTCAATGCTTTGCGATCCTGGGTGAAAGATTCCGGCGAAAGCAGTTCCTCTTGGATCAGCTTCCTCAAATACTTAAGCCCTTCCTTATAACCATCGCTATCTCCGGTAAAAACGATCTTGTCATCCTCCACCATGACATAGGTATCCCTGTCGAAGAATAGGAACGATTGCATGATAAAAGATTCGGGCTCGTTATTATCCTGGGTCGCGCCGGCAAAGGGAATCTCGTCAGCTTTGCCGTTTCCATTCGGATCTTGGGTTTTAAACGCTTTCAATACGTTGTAGAATTCTTCCGTCGTTTGCGGCATTTGCAGGCCGAGATTGTCCAGCCACTTCTGATTGATCCATAATTTCTTCGGCATGGACGTGTGGACGTTCTCCGAATACCGGGGCAGCCCGTATATGTTGCCATCCGGCGCATATAGATACTTCCTTGATTCCGGAACCTGCTCCATCATTTTCTCAATGTTAGGGGCATACTGGTCAATCAAGTCGTTAAGCGGAAGGAATAAGCCTTGGCTTCCATAGGCTACCAATTGGCTTGGGGTAAGCCCTGCGGTCATAATCACCTCCGGCAAATCGCCGCCGGCCAACGTCACCTGCAGCTTCTCGGCCAATGCCGACACCGGTACCGTTTGCCAATCGATATGAATGTTGGTCTTCTCTTCATACCATTGGGTGAACTCGTTAGTGGCGTAATCCTCCACTTTCGGGTCCTGCTTCGTGAACAGCTTGATCGTGATTTTCTCATCCACAATCGGAAACGTCCCCGGAGCCGAAACGTTCTTTTTGTCTGCCGCTGTTTTTCCCCCAGGAGGCGGGTTCCCCGTGCAACCGGTCAATACGGCCGTACCGCATAACAGCCAAACCAATGGTTTGGAAACGCATACAGGAAAATTTCTCAACTGTGCTTGCTCTCCTTTCCTTATTGGGATTTAAGCTCACCTCATCTTGTTAACGGCTTTCCTTCTCGATGTTCTCTTCATTATGGATGCTTAGACGGATACGTACAATGTGGTAATATACTAAAATATATAGTGATTTTACGATGTTTGCGGGAGAGGAAATGGATCACGCGAAGAATGAACGAATGCTCCCGGACCGTCCAGGGGATGACAGAATATAGTTGGCCTGATGACCTGCTGATCTGACCCTCCACTGTCAACGCCGCACGCGCACCTGGAGAGGTGCGCGTGCGGATGACGGGAAGAGTCGGTATTAAACGATAGCAGGGGATCAGCGTGCTTTTTTTCCATAGAAAACGGCGAATTCCAGATTTTTGTACATGCAGTCCACCTCGTTAAAGCCGGCTTCCTCCATCCATCGGATTTGCTCCTCTACCGAGGCGTTGATGTCGTGCTTTCTTCTTTCCACCGAGGCGTCGATCATTTCCTGCGCAAGACCGCTCGCGCGAACAGAAGCCATCCAGCGCCGCTTATAGTAGGCATCCGTTTCGGGAGTGGGGCCCCGCGCTTGGTCGGCATTGACGAATACTCCGCCATCCCGCAGTGCATGATACACGTTCGCAAACAATTTTCTTTTGCCGGCATGGGGCAGATGATGAATGGATAGCGAAGAGATTATGAAATCGTAGCATTCAGTAAAAGCATAATCGGAATAGTCGGCTGCAATATACTGAACATTGCTCGCTGAAGGGCTGAATCTCTGGCGGGCTTTATCCAGCATCGGATCGCTGAAATCGATGAGGGTCAGCTGAGCCTGCGGGTACTTCTGCAGAACGAGACCGGATAACAGCCCGGTCCCTGCGCCCAGATCCAGAATACGAGGGGAAGGATCAGCGCTCTCTACCAAAGACAAGGCCGTCCCGTAAAAATCATCATAGCATGGAATCAAATTTTTCCTCTGCCAGTCGTAGTCTTTTGCCCCGGCATCGAACAGTTTTTTAACAGATGGATCCATATCATTAGCCTCCTCGGAGAATAAGGTTGATTTCATTCTAGTCTTCCGGATCTCATTATTGAAATATATAAATCATATTGCGTTTATAGGAAATAACTATAACGTATTTTGTATAAATATGTTGAACTAAAGAATAACTCTCATTCCGTTCCGAAAAACGACATAATGGCAGCTACTATCTTCGATGTTTGCCATGTCTTTAAAAGACATCACAATATCAATTTTGGATTGGAGTAAGGGGAACGAAATTTCATCCCCTTACCTGTCCCCCCCAATTTGAGGGGCAGCTTTATTCCAATTACACCCAATTCCTTTAAGGAACCAGGTTGCAAAATCCTTCGCTTTCTAGCACTCCGTATGCAATGAAGATTCTGCAGGATCCGGAGCCACCAAATCCCGGGCCCAGCCACATGGCCAAGCGGGGAATTACTCCGTATGCGCACATATTGTGTTTTCTCCAAAACTTCAAGAATTTAAACTTTCTTGCAATAAAACGAAAATTTCGTTTAGTATTTTTTGATCAGTGGGGTCAGAAGAAAACTTTTGAATTAGGTTAAGTAGTTCTTCCTTATTCTTTGGTGCCTTTTTGTTATTATGAAGATCTCTTAACATGACATTTATTTCACTGACACGACTAGTGGTATCAGGAGATTTCTTGTGATAAGAAGTTAATTGGGAAAGAGCACTTGCCTTTGAAGCGTGTTCTATTGCTAACAAATAGCCGGTGTAGTCTATATCGTTTACATCTTCTATACCACCGGATATTCTGCCAATTTCTACCTTATAATTTTGATCGATGCTATTTTGATCGTAGGGAGAAGTTGAACATTTAATTAGTTGGTATACGTTAAAAAGAAGTAATAGAATTAACACGGCACTCAAGATCTTAGTTGCATTTTTCATAATTAACTCCTTTTTTTATTCGGGATTTATATCCTAAAATTCTTTTTTAAACAAAAGGCAGGGGGAAATTCTCCCTGCCTTTTAATATTTACCATCTCAATTGAGCGTGTCCTTGTAATATATCAAAATCCTCCTGTGACGAAAGTGTAAGCCCTCCTCCCCAGGGAATCGTTATTGAGGGATCAATACCCCAAACTCTTTCTTGATGAGCATAGTGGCTATAAGCATCGGCAACAGTTGAGCTTGAATTATTTTTAACAATATCATAGCGCATATATCCTTCGTTTGTTCTGTGTGTATTATCCAAATCAAATTTAAAAGCATACCCTCCAACATCACGTTTATGTGCTGTATACCATTCGGTATTTACCCATCCCGTAGTTACCCAATACTTATATATGCCATATTCTGTAGTAGGCACAGGTGACCATCCAGAATTAAGCCCAATAGACATTACGTCAATAAGATTATAGAACGGTTCTTTCAACCATTCCCAACGCATTGAAACCATCCCGGTATCGTCTGTATACTTAGTTATCCATGTCTCCAGCTTTAACCAATCAGGAGTACCTATTACACAGTCATACCCAGGATTGTTTCCACATCCTCTACCATCACTCATTAAAGAAAGCTCTTCCTCCATTATCAGAAATTCTGCATATTCTTGCTTAGTTGCAACTTTCGACGTTGCTTTAGGTTTGTCTGGATCAGAAAAATCATACTCAATTTTTATATACTTTTCATCTTTACTAGATGCGTCAACTCTTTTCAGATTTTCGTGTAATTTCTGCAATTCTCTTTCGGGGAGTAAGTCAATAACTTTCTGATTATACTGATAACCCTCAATAATTTCCTGTTTCTGTTGTTCTGTTAGTGCAACATTATCCGCTTTTGCAATTCCTCCTCCCGTAATTAGTGTCAGACATAACGTAAGACATGCAGCTACCTTTGTAAAGCTCTTCACACTAATCCATCCTTTCATAAATGTATTTGAACACTGTATGAATTATCCAAAATTGAATAAAATTCTCTTTTTATCCAAAAAATGATTCTTTTATACTAATTATTAAAAAATATGTATTATTCTTTAGGAGATAATAACCAATTAAGGGACTCAAATATATAGACAGTTCTACGAGCTAACTTATCACGTTTTTCAAGGGATTATTTGCCAATAATTATATTGAGGGATTAAACAGGATTGGGAAAGTAGCCTCTTAAAAAGAAGAAAAACCGCATCAAATCAAGGTTTCTTTGTCATAAAAAGTTGCTATTTTTTTCGCAAAAGAAACAGGACACCGTGCCCCTCTTGTCAAATGGTTTAAGTGCCAAGAATAACCGTCCTTCAGGGTTCTACTACAATGATTGGCAGTAAATAGTCATGCTAAACTGGGAAGAACCATTTGTATCGATGTCAACGACCTTCAAGCGAAGATTAAGAGGGGCGGTTCAACGATCCAACTCGCTGGATTAGAACCATGAGTATCTCGTATCCGGGTACGAATGATATTGATGAACAAAAGGCAATACAATATAATATTACAGAAGATGATGATACCTTTTTAGAAGAAATTTTTGAACATACTTTTGAGGGTATTGAAGTTATTATCACGGATACTTCAAATCACAAAACACTTTCATTGGAAGAGTATCTTGACTTAGCTTCTCTTGGAGCAGCCCCAGCTGACCTCAACTCAGTAACCATAACATATGAAGTCTATAATAATACTACTTCCATGAATCTTACCTATACTGCAACATATGCATGGTATACTGGAACGAAACCTACCTCTATTTCAATCAACACGTACTTGGCTTCAGGACCATTGAAATATGGAGCGAAAACTAAACGAGGAACGAATAGTCATACACTTAGAAATGTCGGTCAAACCGCTTCAGTTACAGCAGGTGGACGCACCGATTTTTGGCAAGGTGGTTTTGACGCAACAATCAATTATTTAGGTTTGCCAATGTCAAAACATAGTTCTCTTTCTGACCCGTACCTCTATAATAAAAAGGCAGCATTGTACCCAACATGGCAAGACTCGCACTCTAGAATCAGCATGTATGAGCCGGACAGAGCCGATTGGCCGGAAGTTCCAGCTAGCCAAAGAGTTAGTTGGGGTACAAAAGAACGCACTGAATATATAACGTGGTACCATAAAACTTACGGTACACCTCCATATCCGATACATGTCGGTTCTCAGTATGAGATTCATCATATTAAACCAAGAAAATATGGAGGTACTAATATACCTTCTAACCTTATTCCGTTGCCTGTATCATTCCATAGAACAGTAGTAAACAGCTGGTGGACTAATTATTGATTGGAGGTTATCGTGCCATCAATAGAGAAAACTATAAACGCATTAAAAGAACGGCTTACGGATGGAAAACTATTAATCCAGTATGAAGATGGTTTAGTCGAAGAGGTTACATGCACCTTTAATAGTCCTGCATTGAATAAAGATATCTTGCGCTTGTCAGAATTAACAACGAAGAAATTGCCGCAGGAATATCTAGATTTACTGAACTACAGTAATGGATTCAGATTATTTGATGGAAAGTACGGTGGTGGTTACCATTTTTATAGCGTTGATGAGATTTTTGACGATTATAATTTGGTCACTCCTCCCGATTACTGGATACCTATCGGTGCCTATTGTGGCGATATTTTCTATTTAGATACTTCAGCAAAGAAAAACATGTATCTTATTTTTCAAGATCCAACGGAACTTTTTACCAGAGCAACATACAGATTTAACATTAGCTTAAGTGATTGGCTAGAAAAACTCATTATTGCCCAGGGAAGCCATTTTTGGAGATGGCGAGATTTGCTGGTTGATGATGGGTAAACAAATAACCCCGCTTGGCCGTGTGCTAGGTGGGGTTTACTACTGTATGCCCAGCATGGGCAGCAATAGACTTGGGTGGTTGCGGGCAGACAGATGGCGCTCTTATCTGGGAGGCCATTGATTAGAATAATAACGTCCCTGTCTGATACGCTTGAAAATCCACTTCGTTTCTTGGATCCTACGTATTTCCATCGATTTCAATAACTATAATATCTCCTTTAATTGTCCGGGATGATCCGTCGGTTATTATTCTGGTCGTGGCTTTGCTTCCGCTGGCGGAGCAGGCGGGGATTCATCCATGGATTCTGGTTTTCGTCATTTTATTGTCGACCGATCCTTTTTTCTTCTCCTATCAGTCGCCCACCTACTTGACGGCTTATTACAGTGTGGAAGGAAAGGCATTCAGCCATCGGCAGGGACAACTGGTAGCGTTAGGCTATGCCGCAGCCGTCCTGCTCGTCGCGATTCTGTGCGTTCCGTATTGGACCTGGCTCGGTTTAATAAATACTTCTCCATAAGTAGAAGGTGGCATAAGACTCCCAGCCGGCCCACGTGGAGCCCAGCCTTCGGATTTCTTCAAGCGACGGTTTATTATCCAGTCCCATCAGATGCCGGATGGCATTATGCAATCCGACATCGGCAATAGGAAAGGCGGAGGGAAAGCGAAGGCATCTCATTAAGACATAATTAGCGGTCCACGGGCCAATTCCCCGGATGGCGATCAGTTGCTGTTCGGCGGCCTGGCAGCTTTCCGCCTCCAGAAGCTGCTTCTTGGCCAGCTTTCCTTCGGCCATTAATTGGGCCACGCCAAGCAAATATTCAGATTTTTTGGCGGTCAGCTGTAGTTGGGTCAGGTCATCCACCGACAAGTCTGCAATAGCAGCCGGGGAAGGGAAGCTCCAATATTTGACCCCGTTCCGCTCTACATGCTGTCCGAACGATTCCACGAAACGTCGTTTTAACGTGTAGGCAAAGGTTAAATTAATCTGCTGCCCGATAATTCCCCAGCAAAGAGCCTCGAACAGATCGGGGATGCCCACAAGACGAAGGCCGTAAAATCGGCGGATGACCTTGTTCAGTAAGGCATCGTCCGCGGCCATTTCGTAAAAAGGAGCCAGATCCGTATCCAAATCAAACCACTCATGAACATATCGGGCTATCGCGTCTCTGCTTGACTTGGAGGGAACGTTCTCTTCCAAAAATGTAATGACGAGAGAGCCATCCTGCTCTCCGCTGATTTCGATCACAGGGCCGCTCCGTTCGTCTGTTACCGGAATGTGACTGTATAGTTTACCGTTATCGATACGAAACATACACTCGTTAGGCGAACGGGATAAGTAACCTAATGTTTCGGTAAAGCTGAAGGGCTGCGGGACGACTAGCTGTATTTGCCGCTGTGCGGGTGTTGCAGCCGCCTCGGTCCTCCCCGATTCTTCCTCACGCTTCATATGATTATTCCTCCAATTTAAGATGCCTTAGTGACAAGCCATGATGACTCGCCATGATGACTTCTAGGTGCATCACCTTGTTGATGCCACTTGGGAGACCTCTTGCCGGTTCCAAGCCATCCACGGTGATCTTTATTGCCGAAGATCTAACTGTATTTTGTGTAGGTAAATTCAAGCGAATGGCGGAAAGTGACTAAACGAACTGGAAAAAATGCAGCTAGAATCGAGGTTTTTTGTTGATAGCGCCCTTTTTGCACAAAATAGATGGGGATTTCCACTTAGTTCTTCCTATTTCGCCCTAGAGGGGCAAATTAGCTGTATGAAATCCATTTAGACTCCCATGCCGCTGAAGCGGCACCATCAGATGATGACAATGATGGCTAATTTTCAGAGTGGTTTCCATGAATCCCACTACTATAGTTGTACCACAAGCGGCTTCCTGATGGCTTTTGTAATCTTGCTTTTACATTCCATATAGGGTTACTTGATCGGGCGATTAAGGGTATATTGTTGTTGGAGGTGATCTCGTGACAGATAGGAAGGGCGAGACCGATCGGAATGATCGGCCGGATGCATGCACCGGGAGTTCGGCGGAAGTAGCAGGGATAAGCGAAGAAAAATGGAGGGCTATCGTTCAGAATGATTCGTCTTATGACGGGAAATTTTATTATGCCGTGAAGACGACAGGGATCTTCTGCCGCCCCTCCTGCAAATCGAGGGTCCCTAATAAAGATCATGTCAAGATTTTCACATATGCTGAGGAGGCTCTGTCAGAAGGCTTCCGGCCTTGCAAAAGATGTAAGCCGGATGGAATGCGGCTTCCCGATGAAGAATGGGTGGAGCAGATCGCGCAGTGGATAGAGAAGAACTATACCGAAGCTTGGACCCTGGACATGCTTGCGGATAAATTCCATGGCAGTCCTTATCATCTGCAGCGGACCTTCAAGAGGGTCATGAAGATGTCGCCTGCCGAATATATTCAGCAGGTTCGAATAGCGAAAGCGATGGACGATCTGGCTTCCACGAATAAAACGATTACCGAAGTCGCATTGGCGGTCGGGATTCCCAATGCCGCCCATTTTGCGACCCTGTTTCATAAAAGAACCGGCCTAACGCCGACGAATTACCGGCAGCGAACCGCTCTGAACGCCGACATTCAGCAAAGGAGAGAGGATGGGGGAAAAGATGAACGATAAGAACGTATATTGGACTTTATTTCAACATGAGCAATGGCCGATGTATATGGCCGCGACTTCCCAAGGGCTATGTTACGCGGAATCCGCAAGCCGGACATTGGAGGACTTGATCCGGTGGGCGGAGACTCGCATTCCCGGCTCCCGATTGTTGCAGGATGAAGCGGCGCTTAAGCCTTATACGCGGCAATTCGAGGAGTATTTTCAAGGGAGAAGAACCACTTTTACTATGCCTCTGGATCTTTATGGTACTCCCTTTCAAGTCTCGGTTTGGAACGCCCTGACCGAGATTCCATACGGGCAGACGCTTTCGTATTCAGATATTGCCAAGCGGATTGACAGGCCCAGATCGGTACGTGCCGTCGGCGCCGCGAACGGGGCCAACCCGATTCTAATCGTCGTGCCGTGTCATCGGGTCATCGGGAAGAGCGGAGCTTTGACCGGATACCGGGGCGGCTTGGAGATGAAGGAAGCTTTGTTACGGAAGGAACAAGAAAACTGTCCCACGGCGGTGGAGAATCTGTAGGTTAACGGCTCGTAGGACGACCTCAAACGGGCAAACGGAAGAATAGGCAAGCTTATGACAGCAAACGACATTTAAAGCGCTAAAATTAACAAATTGGTGTTAAAAAATGTTTTTGCAGTTTCTTCACAAAAGGATTACAATACAAACATAAGATCCGTTATAGACTATATCCTTTTCTCAAGTTGTGAAATTTATCACAACTATTTCCATAAGTCTCAGTCCCAATCATCAACCAGAGGAAAGTAAGGTAAGCGTCATCACGGATTATCGCACCAGCAAAGCAATAAGCCAAATATTATGGAAGATTTCAAGCAAAGGAGGCCGTTTACTCATGTCTGAAACACCAGCGCAAAATTCGGCAAACGAAACCAATTCGGCGGCTGTACGCGGAGAATTGGATGTGCTCGATCAGTTGATGAAGCCCGAGGTTCAAAAATCGCTCACGGAATTGGTGGAGCAGCTGCCCAAATTGGCAGAGATGGTCACTCTGATGACCAAGGCGTACGACGTCGCTCAATCGGTAGCTACGGACCGTGTGCTTATTGAAGATTTGAAGGGCGGATTAGGCGAGTTTGTGAAGCCTATTCAGGATAAAGCCAAAGGAATCGCATCCGCTGCCATTGAAGCCAGTGACCGGGCCCAGTCGGAGACGACGACCATTGGGCTGTTCGGACTGCTCAAAATGCTTAAAGACCCGCAAGTTCAAAAAACGTTCCGTTTTGCCCAAGCGTTCCTGGAGGTTATGGCTGAGCGCCAAAAAGGTGAATCGGTTACGGAAACAAAATAAGAATGGAGGATGAACCATGGCTAAGCAGGTTTTAATATTAGGCGGCGGATACGGCGGATTGCTTACAGCCCTTACTGCCAGAAAATATATTTCGGCTGAAGAAGCTTCCATTACAGTTGTCAATCGTAATGGTTCCCACCAAATCGTCACAGAGCTTCATCGTCTGGCCGTTGGCGGCTTGAACGAGAAGAACGTGGCGCTGCCTCTGGAGAAGCTTCTCCGCGGCAAAGACGTCGATTTGAGAATCGATATGGTCAATAATATTGATCTGGAGCAAAAAAAGGTTTCCTTAGCCGGCGGCCTTACATTGGACTACGATGCACTTGTTATCGCGCTGGGCAGTGAAACGGCATTCTTCGGCATTCCCGGCCTGCAAGAGAACAGCTTTACGCTCAAATCGGTGGAGGATGCCAACCGGATTCGCGCCCATGTGGAAGCATGCGTGGACGAGTACAGCCGAACGAAGAATCAAGCGGATGCTACCTTCGTTATCGGGGGAGGCGGTCTATCCGGTATCGAGCTTATCGGTGAAATGGTAGACACACTTCCCGAAATGTGTCTCCGCAAAGGCGTCGATTTTAAAGATATTAAGCTCTATTGCGTAGAAGCCGCTCCTTCGATCCTGCCTGGATTTGCACCTGAGCTGGTGGAACGCGCCAAAACCAGCCTGGAGAAGCGCGGAGTGAACATCTTGACCGGCGTTGCGGTGACAGAGGTTCAAGGCAAGAACGTCATCCTGAAGGATGGCACCACGATCGAAACGAATACGATGGTCTGGACAGGCGGAGTGACCGGCAATACGGTTGTGGCCAACTCGGGCATCGAAGTTAACCGCGGCCGGGCTACCGTTAACGACTTCCTGCAATCGACCTCTCATCCGGATGTATTCCTGGCAGGAGACAGTGCAGTGGTCATGGGGCCGGAAGGTCGTCCATATCCGCCAAGCGCTCAGATTGCATGGCAAATGGGGGAAACCGTCGGTTACAACCTATTCGCTTACTTCAAAGAAGCGCCGATGAAGGAATTTCAGCCGGTCTTCTCCGGAACCTTGGCCAGCTTGGGCAGAAAAGACGCGATCGGAACGATCGGCGGCAACCAAACTCGCCTGAAAGGACTTCCGGCTTCGCTGATGAAGGAAGC
The DNA here is from genome assembly GCF_018403245.1 of Paenibacillus sp. J2TS4. Classification (GTDB taxonomy): domain Bacteria; phylum Bacillota; class Bacilli; order Paenibacillales; family NBRC-103111; genus Paenibacillus_L. The sequence goes on along the minus strand of NZ_BOSH01000023.1, from coordinate 25,926 downwards.
CAGCAATATTAGATACTTGACTCATATTAACGGAACTTTCTCTCTGGTATACTAGAATTAACAGAAGTCCCTGGCCTTCGGACAGCTAGTTGCCGGCGGGGACCATACTTGCCGCTTTGCCCCTTTAGGGAGGACTGGATCATTAACTCCAGAGTCTTGCTTAGAGGGGTTTTTTCATGAACCAAATGAGGAGGTAGGCCGATGTCCAAGTCTCGGATCGTGATTGCTCTTTTGGCTGTTGTTATAATTGCCGGGGGAGGGGCTTTATTATGGAAAGGCGGGTGGAACCCCGCTGCGGACCCGGCAGCGGAACCAGCTGCGGGGCCAGCCGATACTCCGCAATCCATCCCTGAGGATCCGCAATCAACCGGCCACCGCAAGTCAACAAGAAGCGATCCGTCAGTATGGGCAGGAAACAGGGAAAGCTTACGATTTGTCAAAGCTGACGAAAAGAGAAGCTAACCTCATTCTTATAGAAAAAGAGCGGGCGAACGAGGATTGACACGGAAAGGATCCAGAGAATACCTCCCGGCTAGTCTTCCTCCCGCGGATGAATCATATGCTCCGGCTGCACCATGCGGTCGAACTCTTCCTCTGTCAGCAGCTTGCTGCGCAAGGCCGCTTCTTTAAGCGTCAGCCCTTCCCGATGGGCGAGCTTGGCGATGGAGGCAGCTTTTTCGTATCCGACGTGGGGGTTCAACGCCGTCACCAGCATGAGCGATTTCTCCAAGTGACCTTGGATGACGGTTGGATTAGGCTCTATGCCAACCGCACAACGGTCATTGAAGGATCGCATAGCGTCCGCCAGCAGACGGGCGGACTGCAGGAAGTTGTAGATAATGACCGGCTTGAACACGTTCAGCTCGAAGTTCCCCTGGCTGGCCGCAAATCCGATCGCCGCATCGTTGCCCATCACTTGGCAGACGACCATCGTCAAAGCTTCGCTTTGGGTCGGATTGACCTTGCCGGGCATAATCGAGCTTCCCGGCTCGTTCGCCGGAATGATGATCTCCCCGATTCCGCTTCGCGGACCGCTCGCCAACCAACGGACGTCGTTGGCTATTTTCATCAGGTCGGCCGCCAGTGCCTTCAACGCGCCATGAACATATACGATTTCATCGTGGCTGGTCAGGGCGTGGAATTTGTTGGCTGCGGAGACGAAGCTTGTGCCCGTCAGCCTGCTGATTTCCCGGGCGACTGTCTCCCCGAATTTCGGATGGGCGTTAATTCCGGTGCCGACCGCGGTTCCGCCAATGGCCAGTTCCCTTAGAGATTCCGCACTGGAACGGATCATAGCCGTCGTTTTGTCCAGCATGCGGCACCAGCCGCTGATCTCTTGACCGAGCGTCAATGGGGTGGCATCCTGCAGGTGGGTTCTTCCGATTTTGATAATATCCTGGAACTGCTCGCTTTTGCTCTGCAAGGTGGCCTTTAATTGCTCTGCTGCCGGCAGCACTTGATCCTGGGTAGCGGTTAAAGCCGCCATATGCATAGCGGTCGGGAACGTATCGTTGGAGCTTTGAGAATGGTTGACATCATCGTTGGGATGTACTCTAAGCTCGCTGCCTCCTTGGGACAGCAGCTGATTGGCGCGATTGGCGATGACCTCGTTCACATTCATGTTGGATTGGGTGCCGCTGCCGGTTTGCCAGACGACCAGCGGGAAATGCTCATTCCATTGCCCTTGAATGATTTCCTCGGCTGCGGCGACGATCGCCTTCGCTTTGTCAGCGGCCAGCTTGCCCAGCTGTTCGTTGGCGAGAGCCGCACTTTTTTTGAGAATCGCAAATGCACGAATAAGCTCGATAGGCATCGTTTCCGTGCCGATCCGGAAATTTTCAAAGCTTCGCTGAGTTTGAGCGGCCCACAGCTTATCGGCAGGCACTCGGATCTCGCCGAGAGTATCCTTTTCCACACGGTATTCCATAAGCATTGTCCTCCTCTTATACAGGATGATCTAATATACTCGTACTTTATATGTTTACCCTTTCAGCAACAAAAATCTCCAATTAATTGAAATCTTAACATGATTATTATCAAGATGCATTTGCGACTTGATGTGAGGAAAGCTTGCTAAGGTGCATGTCTGGGAAGAAATTCAAATAAGGGACGCTTCTACTCTCTCTTGATCGTAGAAGCGCCCCGTTTCCCAGATAGGATCATTTCCATATCATTTTAAAGTTTTTGCAAGTTTCTTATGCTAAAGCAATTGTTTCTTACGAAATTCTTTCATGACGGATGGCTGTTCTTCCAGAAAACGGACAAGTCCTTGAATACGGTTGATGGTACTCCAACTGAAGTGATACTCGATCTGTTCCACTTCTGAATGAACCTGATCTTCCGGAACACCAATGAGGTGCAAAAATTCCTCCAATAATTGATGTCTATTATACAATTGCCGGCCCACTCGAAGGCCTTTATCCGTTAACCAAATCCGGCCATACTTCTTATAGAGAATGTATCCGTTTTTTCCTAGCTTCTGTGCCATTTTGGATGCGGAAGAATCATTAATGGACAGGGCTTCAGCTACGTCTGAAACTCTGGTAAAGCCTGTTGCTCTGGATAGCAAATAAATTTGCTCGAGGTGATCCTCCATTGCTGGGGTCCGCATCCCATCACCCCTCTCCTTATTTTCTATCAAAGAAGCTGGTTTACACAAGTACACGGACTAACCGTTCACTTGCTTAATTCACTATAAATCAGGTCAATGTTGTACTTTAAGTATTTAATGTACGTATCCACTTCTTCTCCGGGTTCCCCGATTTCGTCTGAATAAATCGGTTTATCGGCGATAGGAACGCCGGTTTCCTTAGAGACAGTTTCCATGGGGCGAGCGTCCACATTGGACTCAATAAAGAGAACAGGCACCTTATTTTCTTTAATAAATTCTACAAGAGACTTGATCTGCTGCGGTGAACCATTTTCTTCCGTATCTATTTCCCAAATGTACGCTTCCTCCAACCCATAGTGAGAAGTCATATACTGAAAAGCTCGTTCGCTCGTGACCAGAATGCGATTTTCCTTTGGTATAGCATTAATTTTTTCTTCGTATAGTTGATCAATCTCTTTCAATTTGGCAATATATTTTTCAGCTCTTTCTTCATAATTTTCTTTACGATCCGGATCCTTTTTCATGAAAGCATCACGCATATCCTCGGCCATTTTAATGCCGACGGCAGGATCAATAAAGGCGTGAGGATTGATTTCTTCTTCATGTCCGTCTTTTCCGCCTATATACATGGGCTCCACTCGATCTGTCAGGACGAAGATATTGTCTTCTTTTTGCCCGACCGAATCAATCATTTTGAAGAACCAGCCGCTTTTGCCCCCTTCCAGATTCAGACCATTGTAGAAAAGCACATCCGCATCGGTTGTTTTTTTAATGTCGTTAGGCAGCGGCTCATACTCATGCGGGTCTGTTCCTGTCGGTACAAGATTATGGATTTCTACGTCTTCGCCCCCAATTTCCCTTGCCAAATCTTCAATAATAGTGAAAGTGGTGACCACCTTCAACGGACCGTTTTTATCTGATCCGGATTCGCTTTGTCCACAAGCGGTCAGTACAAGGAATACAGCAATGGCGGATAATAAAATTAACTTTCTCATTTTTTCTCTTACTCCCTTTTTCTTTTTATTGTTGCCGAGCAGCGACTCTCTGTCTTTTCATTTTAAGCTTGCGCCGGATAACTCCCTGTTTGGGAGAGAACAGAAAGACAAGAACAAATATGGCGGTAGTGGCCAAAGAGATAACCGGACCCGATGGCAAATCATAGATGAAACTTACATATAGGCCAATAATAGAGGACAGCGCACCAAAGGACGCGGCCAATAGAATCATCGTAGATAGTCTGTTTGTCAACAGATAGGCGCTGGAAGCCGGTGTTATAAGCATCGATACAACAAGAATGACTCCTACCGTTTGTAAGGAGGCTACCGTAACTAGAGTTAGAAGAACCATGATGCCATAGTGGATGAGGCCTGTTTTGAGCCCGTAGGCAGCCGCCATGGTCTCGTCAAAAGTGGATACAAGCAGTTCTTTGTAAAACAAAAGAACTGATAAAATGACGATGCACCCGACAATAAGCGTCAGCCACATATCCGACGAGCGAACGGACAAGACGTTGCCAAATAAAATTTGGGTTAAATCCGTTGCGCTCTTGGCCATCGTAATCAGAATGATTCCTAGAGCAAATGCCGCCGAGAAGACGAGTCCGATGGAAGAATCGCTTTTGACGCGGCTGTTCTGGTTAATCACCCCAATACCAACAGCTGTAAGAACGCCAGAAAGGACAGCTCCGTATAAATAATTAATCCCCAACATATAAGAGAGTGCCACACCTGGCAGAACGGCGTGTGAAATGGCGTCTCCCATTAGCGCCATCCCTCTTAGAACGATGAAACAGCCGATAACCCCGCAAATAATTCCGACCATAATCGAAGTGAAAAAGGCCTTTTGTAAAAATGCATAGGTGAATAAATCTTGAAAAAACTCCATTAGACGCCAACCCCCAGATTTCCCATCATCGTGAATGGTGATTGGTAAGCTTTTTGCATTAATTCAGGCCGAAAGACGTGATGGACAGGCCCCGAACCAATTAATTCTTTGTTAATTAATATCAGGTTGTCAAAGTAACTCTCTACTTTACTCAGGTCATGGTGTACGACGAATACGGTTTTCCCATCGCTGCGCAGGTCCTTAAGAATATGGATGATCACTTCTTCACTGGATACATCTATCCCGACAAAAGGCTCATCCAGAAAAAAGTACTCCGCCTTCTGTGCCAGAGCGCGCGCCAGAAAAACACGCTGCTGCTGCCCGCCGGACAGCTCGCCGATTTGATTATTTTGAAATGCTTCCATGCCGACTTTTTGGAGACATTCCAAAGCCCATTCTTTATCTTCTTTATTAGGGCGGCGAAACAGACCCATATTGGGATAGGTACCCAGCAATACAGTATCCTTGACGAGGATAGGAAAATCCCAATCGATATTGGATCGTTGTGGAACATAAGCAATGTTTTTCCTGACAAGCTTAAGCGGTTGATCTGCAAAGTTGATTTCCCCTGTATCCCGCGGGATTAGACTGAGCATGGCTTTCATTAAGGTAGACTTGCCCGCGCCATTAGGACCGAGGATTCCGATCAGCTTGCCAGTTTGAAAGGAGAAGCTGACATCCTTCAGGACCTCCTTCCCGTAATATGAAATAGACAGGTTAGTAACGTCTATTGTTGTCCGCAAAAGTTTCCCTCCTCCATAAAATATTGTTTAAACTAAAATTGTTTACCTACAGAAACTATTTACCATGTTAGTGCAATTTTTATTAAAAGTAAAGTGATTTTCCCAAAAAGATGGCCATGATTTAATTGGTTTGTTGTCTGAATGAAACAAAATAGCCCTCATCCATGTATAAAGATGAGGGCCGGGGTAAGCTATGAAGCCAGTCGAATCAACATAAATAAGGGTTTGAACGGGATAAAAAACAGAGCAGCCTAAGCTACTCTGTGGCGTAATTATCGAAGTATCGCTGCACCAGCACAATCGGTGTTCCTTTATCTCCGCTTCCGCTAGTTAAATCGCACAAGCTTCCGAGCAGATCGGTAATCTGCCGCGGAGTCGTTCCCAGGGAAGACTCTTCCGGGCCGCCGGCTTTCTGATCCTTGTCTTTAATTTTTTGGCGAATGGCTTCTGCCATGGCGCTCCCTTCGAGATTGACCAGCTCGTTGTCCGCAATGTATTTCAGCTTGATCTCGTTCGGGGTGCCCTGCAGCCCATCCGTGTAGCCGGGAGAGACGACGGGATCCGCGAGCTCCCATATTTTCCCCTTCGGGTCTTTAAAGGCTCCGTCTCCGTAGACCATGACTTCGATCTTTTTACCGGATTTCTCCAACAGTTGTTGCTGAATTTCCCGTACAAGCGCCGGGCAATCTCTTGGGAACAGCTTCAGAGTACGGTCCGTGGCCGTGTTGGAGCCCAGCAGGCCGTATTCCGGGTTATAGCCGCTTCCATTAATCGGCTGAGTCAGCAGGTCATCCAGTCCGTAGATTTGCTCGGCGCCGGCTTTTTTCAATAGCTTCTTAGTCCGATGACGGTCGTGAATATTAGCGGCCAGAATCTGCTTAGTATACTTTAACGCCACTTTAGGGTCGTTAGCCAAATAAATTTGAATGTTATCGTTAATCGCGAGCTGCTTATACATAGCGACATAGTCGATTCCGGTAAAAGGATGGGAGACATGATCGCCGAACAGCTCACGGTATTTGTCCTCGGTCAGCACATCGGTGAAAGGCGAGATTTCGAGTTCGTCCATCCGCTCCACATCCATCAAATGGTTACCCATTTCGTCAGAAGGGTAGTTCAAGAACAGATGGATGTTCTTGCCGCTCATGGCGATTCCTTTAAGAATCAGCGAGAACCGGTTGCGGCTTAGGATAGGGAATAGAACGGCTAGCTCATCCCCGGGATATAACGCTTTGATTTGCTCGGCAATATGGTCCACCGTAATGTAATTCCCCTGGGTTCTGGCGACCAATGATTCCGTAATTCCGATCACATCCCGGTCATACAGCGGAAAATTCTCGGCCTGCGCAGATTGCAGAACGGAATCGACCACGATCTGAACGAGATCGTCCCCCTCCTTCACGATGGGAGCGCGAATTCCTCTTACAATAGTACCTACTGTTCTTGCCACAAGTATTGCCTCCTCCAGCCCTATACAATAATAAGCCAAGGCTTGTTTGGGATATAACACGTCAAAAAACCAATAAGGAGACCCATTAATAATCTAGATGGGCCATACAAAGGTTCTTCCTTATTGTTATCTTATCTTTGTGTTCCACAATTGATTATACCATTATCGCCTGCGGATGGATATCGGTTTTGCGTTCATCATTGAGGGAGACAAACATTTTACGATTCTGACGAATGTCCTTTACAGAAAAAGGTGAGGAATCAGCATTGACGAAATGCGATTTCGGATACTTAAGAAGGGGATAAATATGTCGCCTTAATGCAGAGGCTATTTAACGTAATACTTGGATGCAGTTTATTGGAAAATATTTATATTTACGGATCGTAACGAAACTCCATATCGTTAAATCGCCATTTTTGCCCTGTTTTAAATCCTAACGAAACTGTGTATCGTTATCTTCACTTTTTCACCTCTTTTTATCGATTTTTTCGGTAATAGCGTTACCCAGTTTCGTTACAATCCCGCCGTGCCTGTTTTTGCACAAATAAGGTTACCCAGTTTCGTTAGGCCCCCGAGGCGCCCCCGTCCTCCGGCAAGTGCGCCGGGTCGCCAGAGACAGTTGACTCCAGAACAGGAATAACATACGATTATAAACAAAACGCCTGCGGGTATGCTGTCCCTTGGAAAAATCTTCATTTATAATGAGGAGAAAAATATAAATTATATGGGAACCAATGCTAAAAAAATCACTTCTATTTTGCTCGTTGCAACCGTGCTATTATCTGCATATTGGTTGTATAACTACATGTCAAATCCACATGCTAAACATAATACTGCAATAAAAAATATACTGGATAAGTTTTACGATGCCTTTGTCAGGGAAGATTATCAAACAATTTCCGGATTAATAGATAACAAAAATCCCCAAATGGTCATAAATGTAAGACATTGGTATGGAGAAGTACAAAAATATGAAATATTAAGTATTCAAAGTGATGGAAAGTTCGAAAAGAAGGCAAAGGTGAGAGTCACCAGCCGCTTCAATAACGAAGAAAGAAACAATATAGATCGAATTTCATTGATTAAGCAACAAGATGAATGGTTTATTCAATCCTATAATTCCGACTTAGATTATACATTGCCTTAAAACCATATTAGATAGTAAAAATCCTCCTTCACCTATATAGACGAATAAAGAAGCGTAAATATCACGTTTTTTTGAAAATGTTTCTAAAAACCCGCGATCGTCGAGGATGATCGTATTATGACTCCGTCTTGCAGTCAGGGCTTGACGCCCAATCTCCTTCTAGCCAAATGGAGGGGGATTGAAGTGCAAAAATGCCTCTTAAATCCAACCTTTTTCACGAAATGGGCATTGAAGTGCGAAAGTACCCCCTAATTTAGGGAAATCGTCGTTTTTTTAAAAATTGCGAAAAATAGAGCGCACTTTTACACCCTAATCGAAAAAATGGCTAAATTGGCAGAATTGGGGTGTATAATTACACCTTATTTTTTATCCTACCATTTTTTAACAATTTCAAGGAATCAAAAAAGACGAGCCCTAAGATCCTCCGATCTTATGACTCGCCAGCACAGTATTGCTTGATCCACTCAACCGCTTCCTCCACCAGCTCCGGCAGCGAAATCGGCTTGACTCCTACGACCTGCAGGTGGCAGCGGTTGAAGGGGATAAGCACTTTATGGGCGGGGCTTTCCGAGATCGCCTTCGCCATTAATGGCGTCAACTCCCCAAGCATGGAGTTCGCTCCGATGATCCCTATGCTTCCGGCAATAATCCCGACTTTGGGCGCATTGAACACGATCGCGTTCTCGCCCGAAGCGCCTTCATTCGCCCCGGCCCTAAGCATGAGGGAGGTGGCCAGCGCATTGGTGCCCAAAGCGATAATGCGGATGTCCGGAATTTCTTGTCTAAGCTTCTCGACAAGGGCTCTGCCGATTCCGCCCCCTTGTCCATCTACAACAGCTATCCTCATCATTTACATCCTATTCCTGTTCTATAGATGTGGCAATTTATTGAGCTTCCATTCCGTTCCGAAAGAAAGTGCCTCCGAAGCTCAAACATCTAAACTATCTCCCCAAAAAGTGAAGATGGGCTTCGAAGCGATTCCAGGTACTTTTCGGGGACCCCGAAACAACAGATTCCTTATTTATTGAATAGGCCTTCGGATGGAAGGAATACAAAGCCAAAACTCGCCCTGAAGACATCTTTCTATGCTCCACTCCATGGACTGTTCATCTTTATTGCCGACAATTAATTCAACTAGAATTCCATTATATCAGAACGGACCGGGGACGTCATACGATGTTTCGGATGGCGTACAGGCAGCGAAGAGAAGAGCCGCAGCGAGCAAGGATGCTCGTACTTCATCCCGTCCTTCTTATCGATCACTTCGACGATCGTTCCGTGATCCATGACCAGAATCCGATCACACAGCTTGCGGACCGTATCGAGATCATGAGAGATAAACAGCAAGGCGAGCCCTGTTTCCCGATTCAGGCGTTCCAGCAATTGAAGAAGCGAGGACTGGGTTGAGACGTCAAGGCTTGAGGCGATTTCGTCGCAAATGAGCAGTTTGGGCTCGAGCAGCAGGGAACGGCAGATATTGATCCTTTGCTTCTCTCCCCCGCTAAGCGAGCGGGGATAATGGTTGAGTAGTTGGGGATCCAGGTCAAGCCTTTCCAGTAACCGGATTACCCTCTGCTGCTTCTCCTCTGCGCTGTAGCGATAGTAATTATCCATCGGCTCATAGAGTATGCTTCTGATGGACAGAGAAGGATTTAAGGAAGAGGTGGTGTCTTGAAAAATAAGCTGGCATTTTTGCCGAAAAGCTTTCAGGCGGGCCCCCTTCCAATGAAGGACAGACTGCCCTTCAAACTGGATAGTGCCGCTCGTTGGAGCTTCCAGGCCAACCAAATGACGGCTCAAGGTCGATTTGCCGCAGCCGCTTTCTCCGACCAGTCCTACCTTCTCCCCGGGTCTGATGAAGAAACTCACATGATCCAAAACCGTCTTCTTGCTCTGTATCTTGTCCGAACGAAAAAGGGAAAGCGTCAAATCGCTACGATAAACTTTGGTTAAATTCGTCACTTCCATCAGCATGGAGATCTGCCTCCTTCCCATAGGCCGCTTCAAGCAGCGAGCGCGTGTAAGGGTGCCGGGGGTGATCGAAAATATCGAAGACGCTGCCTTGGTCTACGATGGACCCCTTTTGTAGGACAAGCACGTGATCGGCTAGCTCCGCCACTACACCGAAATGATGGGTAATTAAAAGTATGCCCGTTCCATATGTATCCCGGATCGATCGAAACTGCTGCAAAATTTCCTTTTGAACGCCCGGATCCAGAGCGGTGGTAGGTTCGTCCGCAATTATCAGGTCGGGTCGAGTCCAGACTGCGAGCCCAATGAGCATCCTCTGCAGCATTCCGCCGCTTAATTGAAAAGGGTACTGCTTCAATCGCAAGGCCGGCTCCGGCACATTCAACCGTTCCAATATCCCGATCATCTCGGACATAAAGGCGGCTTTGTGAACAGGGGAGTAGCTGCGGGCGAAGTCATATAATTGTTTTCCGATCAGAATAGAGGGGTTAAAGGAATTCATCGGATTTTGAAAAATAGTGAATATCCGCTTTCCTCTAATGGCTGCCAAGCGATGGGCGGGCAAACGGAGCAGATTTTCCCCGTCGAACCGAACTTCGCCCGTCACGTTGCCCGGAGGAGGAACTTGGTTAACGAGCGATAACGAAGTCATCGTCTTCCCGCTGCCGCTTCGTCCGATCAAAGCGACGATTTGCCCCGCTTCGACATCGAACTGAAGCTGGTTCAAGACGGCCGTCTGTTTCTCTCCGTCCCGGAACATTACCGATATATCTTTAACTTGTAAAATGGCGCTCATCCTCGGCTTCCCTCCAGACCCGATTATCATTCGCTTCATCCGCCCTTGTATCCAAATTTCCGCTTCAGGGACTCCCCGATAAAGTTGATGGAGAGCAAGGTGAGGATAATCATCATTCCAGGGAACAAGGCCGTCCACCAGGCTCCCAGCAAAATATCGTTCTGCGCATTGTTCAGCATATTTCCCCAGGAAGGCATCTCCGGAGGAATTCCAATTCCGAGGAAGCTAAGGGAAACTTCGGTGAAGATTGCGCTGGCGCATTGAAATATAGTGATGACAAAAAGTGCAGACAAGCTGTTCCTGAGCAAATGGACGATAAAAATTTTCCAGGCGGGTGTTCCGACCAGTTGGGCTGCTTTAACGAAGGTCTGCTCCTTTAGCTCCAGTATTTGTGAACGAATAATTCTGGCAACGGGCATCCAGCCCGTCAATCCAATAATAAGGATGAGGCTGAGCAGACCGCCTTGAACAAAAGCTTGCAGCGCCAAAATAATGACCAGAGTAGGGATGGCCAATAAAGCATCCAGCAACCGCATCATGATTTGATCCAGCCAGCCGCCAAAGTATCCGCTTATCCCGCCATAGACGGTTCCTACGAAAGTGGAGAGGAGGACGGACAGGAGGGCAACGGTCAAGGAAACTCTTCCCCCATAGAGCAATCTCGAGAAGATATCTCTGCCCATATGGTCGGTGCCCAGCAAGTAAGTGCTGTCTGGAGGGGTGAACACGGAAGGCAAGTTAACCTCCACGGGATCATAAGGAGCCAGAAGCGGAGCTAACAAGGACAGCATAAGGACAATTACGAAGAGACTTCTCCAGATGAATAGGGCGCGGCTATTGTACATCATTCGTCCCAAACCTCCTGAGTCTCGGGTTCAGATAATAAGATATGAGGTCCGTGACCATAATACTCAACAACACTATGATGCCGATCAGCATAATGGAGCCCATGAGGAGGGGGTAATCCCGGGTTGCAGCGGATTTGGCCAATAACGCTCCCAGGCCGGGCCAGGCGAATACGGATTCAATAAGGATGGAGCCGCCAAAAAAAGAAGGAATCGTCAGCCCCAAATAATGAAGATAGGGGGCCATAGCGTTCTTGATCAGACCCCGCACGATATAGATTTCCCGCATCCCGTTGGCTCGGGCGGCCCGGACGTAAGGACGGTTATTTTCCTCTATTATCTTCTCCTGCAAAAACCGGGCATACAGCCCGGTATGAGTAATCGTCATGACCGTTACAGGAAGGATAAGATGCTTCAACCGGTCTACGAAGCCGCCCCCCCCTTGCAGGCTGGTCATGCCGGAAGAGGGGAGAAGGCCCAAATAGACGGAGAAAATATAAATTCCAACGATGCCTAACCAGAAGGCCGGAATGGAGGCGAAGAATACGCCTGCCGTTGACAGCCCTTTGTCCCATAATGAATTATCGCGAAGACCGCCCATCGTCCCCCATAGGATGGATAACAGAATAATGAGGGGCATAGCCAAGGAGAACAATAATAACGTGTTGGGAAAACGTTCCGCCAGAATGACGGATACATCGCGCCCCTCGCGGTATGATTTTCCGAGATCTCCCTTCATCATTTGAGAGAGCCATTGCGTATACCGTTCGAGTAACGGCCGATCCATTCCGAAGGTGCGGTTGATCCGCTCTCTTTCGTCGGGAGTCAGCTTCTGGGCCTGGTTCCCGTACAAAGCGAGAGCGGGGTCGCCGGGGATCGAGTCCATAATGAAGAAAGCGACGACGCTTACTAATAACAAGACCAGCACCCCTTGCACCAGACGACCCAGAATAAACCGATTAATCATGGATGGTCCATTCCTCAAGATTCCACAGGAAGCCGGCTCCGTGATGACCTAACGTTTTGATTTTGATTCCATCGACCTTCTTGTTGACGCCATACAGCGCCTGCTGGTAAGTGATGAAATTGTAAGGCGGGTTGTCGGCGAGTACTTGCTGAAATTGCTTGTACAGCTCCTGACGTTTCGCGGAGTCCGTCGTCGTCCGCGCTTCTTCGAGCAGCCGGTCTGCGTCAGGATCGGAATAAAAGCCGTAATTCGTTCCGGAGCCGATTTCGCTGGAATGGAACAGCTTGTAAGTATGGTCGTCCGCATCAAAAGGACTGCCCCAGCCAAGCATGAAAGCTTCCGTCTCCGCTATATCGATGACGCTCCAATCCAACGCGGCTACCTTTACGTCCGCTCCAACTTTTTTGAGCTGGGAGGAGAGGTACGTCGCCAGGCTGACCCGGACCGGATCGGAAGAAGGGGCGGTGATCGTAAAGGCGAGACGGGTTCCGTCTTTAGTGCGAATTTGGTCCTTGCCCGGGATCCAACCGGCTTCCGTCAGCAATTCATCGGCTTTATCCAGATTGAAGTCATATTTTTCCACTTGATCGTTATGATATTTATTCATTTGCAGCGGAGAATAAGCCGGCTCGCCATAGCCAAGCAGAATTCCATCCACAATAGCCGATCGGTCAATCGCGTAGTTTAACGCCTTGCGAACGTTAACATCCTTCCACAGATCGAAATTCATGTTATACATCATCGCGCGGTAATCCGCGGACGGAGCTTCGTAGATGTTGAGCTTGTCGCTTTGGGACATCTTTTCCACAGCGTTCGGTTCAAGGTAAGCCATATCCACTTCGCCGGTCTCCAATTGCAGCATCCGCACGCTGCTGTCCGGAATAAATTTCACGATGACTTGATCAATTGCTGCTTGTTTGGCGTAATAATCCGGGAAAGCTTTAAGGGTTACGCTTTGCCCTCTATCCCACTTATCGAACAGGTACGGACCACTGCCGATCGGATGCTGGTTGAAATCAGCGGTGTTAATATCCTGGCCGTCCAGAGCATGTTTCGGAACGATCCCGATCGTCAGCTTATCCAGAAGAGGCGGGAAGGGCTGTTTCAAAGTGATTTTCACTTCGTAGTCGCTGACCGCTTCCACCGATTCGATTTCCGTGAATTCGGAACGAACGACGGATTGGACCTGATCATCCAGAATACTGCTTATCGTGAAGACGACATCTTCGGCGGTCAGGTCCTCGCCGTCATGGAATTTAATTCCCTGCTTAAGCTTGAATTGGTAGACCAGGCCGTCAGACGACACTTCGTAGCTGTCTGCGATATCTTTCTGCGGCTCATTATTTTCGTCAAAACGCATCAATCCCCGGAAGATCAGATTATCGATATCCGTCGTCTCCTCCAGAATCGGATTGATCCGGTCAAATTCCGTTTCTGCCGCGTAAATTAACGTTGTTGTGTCGATTTCTGTATGGTTCGCAGAATCGGGATCCGGATTAGCCTCATTCTTGCCGCATCCCTGCATCAGGAGCGAGGCGGTTATTAACGCAATAAATAACGACAACATCCATTTTTTCACGAAATTCTTACTCCCCTTTACAATTCTGACAATAAAAAGCCACGAATGGCCGACCCCCCGCTTCTGCGGCTGTCTCAACCTTCGTGGTATCGTTAACAAGTCATGGCAATTCCAATAAAAACCCTTGCCTTCATGGCAAGATTATATTGCTATTATAGAGGAAGCGGGACGGGATGTCTAGAAATTTTACAGGCCGGTTTGACGGAGATCGTCTGTTGGAATTTACGCTAAGTTGATGTGATTATTAATGCAATAGAAGTATTTATACTCTCGGCGAGAGTATAAATATCTGATAAATCTGTTGTTTGAAGCACAATACCGTCATTGTCCAAGATGATGATGGTAGGTGTTTCTTTTATATCAAATACTTTAGCATAGTTAACCTTTTGGTTTGTATCTCCCAAACTTATAGGTCGTATGATTGAAAAATTCATTTTTTCCCTAATTTCTTCATCATTGATAACCTCTAACAATTGAAGCTGGGACTCTGGGGTGTTCTTTTCTTCCCCCCAAAACACATAGATGCTGTAAGTACCTGGTTCAGATGCGGTCATATCCTTGATAACTTTATCTTTGTTCGTGCAGCCCAAAAGAACAGTTAAGGCGATAAGTAAAGGGAATAATTTTTCGTAGTTCCACCATCTTTGGGAATTATTGGAGAGGCCCCCTTGGAACCCCTCTGAAGAACCTCTGAGCTCTCTATCGGTAGTCGGATACATTTCTCCTTTTGGACCGTTACCAACGTGGTATCGTTAACAAGACATGGCAATTCTATAATAGTAAAGGAAGCGGGATGGGGTGTTGAGAAATTTTGCGGGCAGGTGTTATATGCGGTTAGGCCCTTCGGGAAGCTTTTCTTCAAAATAATTCAGTTAGAACTTACAATATTGATTTGGTAGACCTCTTTGGCAGGAGAATTCTCGTCGGTTATAAATTCCAGTTGGTACTCTCCTAAATTATAAATAAGAAAATAGCCCCCGTAAGATTCCCTCCAATAATCTTCATCCGGTTCTCCCAGAGTTTCCTTGATATCCTTTTCGGTAACCTGGATATGATACAGATCCGGGGAGACGGAAATTTTATTGAGTATCGCGTCAGGCTGCAATCGATTGATTTCATCAGCACTAGAGCAGGAATCATGATTATAATAGAAAAATATGTCCATGCTAGTGTGGCCAAACGAATACGTCCAGCATTCCTCATTACCGATTTCTTCTTGCTCGCCATATCTCTCCACAACCTCATGAAAGGTTGAGCCGAGCGGAATCTCCACATCTTTCATTTGCCCGACCGCGGCTTCATCTTTAATTGCCGCCAGTACTTCGGTAGCGGATGTATCCGTAATACCCGGTTTGCCGTCATCCGGCACTGATTCGGTATCCGCCGGAGGTTGCCCTTCCGATAATTCGGGAGTAGTACAGGCGGCCAGAAGGCCTGCGATCGTCACAACGACGAACAAAGCTTGTATGATTCGCATAGTATCCTCCCATGCTTTCCTTTTAAAGAGTCTAATTCATCCATCAGAGAAGCTGTTGATAAACATAGTACTCGCCGTTCGGAATCTACATCCATTCTCTATTTTCTTCATCTTCTGTATTGATTTTATAAAGTCTGTCCCCCGAATCGATTATATTAAGAACATTTGTAACAACTAACAATATAGTAAATCCGATTATTCTCCCATAATTAGTACTACCATCTCCTACAGGGCCAATTCTTGGTTTATTCATTACATAATACAGTCCAATTAGAGTTATTAGTATGATGAACACAGACAGGATAATTCGAATGATGTAGATTTTTCGATTCCTCATATCTTCTCCCTTATATCTGTAGTCGGGGCTGGAAAACAACATTTAAGGCGCAAATCTGCACCCCAATTCTACCGTTTTAGCCATTTCTGCGATTAAAGTGTAAAAATGCGCTCTATTTCTATGTTTTATAAAAAAACGACGATTTCACCAAAATTGGGGTGTACTTTTGCACTTTAATACCCAATTCAGGAAAAAGGTTGGATTTAAGAGGTATTATTGCACTTCAATCCCTCCTATTAAGCAACTGCTGAGTTTAGGAGTACAATCGTCAAGCTAAGTGGTCTGAAATGGCTGGGGTACCTGCATAAAATCCATTAAGTTAGGAGGAGCTCGGGCCTCAAGCATTGATTTTAAGATTGAGCCATAATTTCTTATATAATAGACACTTCGACAACCCGTTTTATCACGATTTTTCTATACAAAAAAATAATTCTTACTTGTGTCCCTTTTCGAAAAATCCCCAAAGGCAAATTCCAGTACCTTTTCGAATCCCCAGTACAGATGCAAAAAGGCGAGTTCTGCGTCACTACGCATACCCGCCCAAAATCATCAAAAGAACACACTTAACCTAAATATGGAGACCATAAAATTAAAAGTTGCCACCTATAACAGTACGTTCCCGTTCCTTAGATGCAAAGATTTTCAGAATACCAATGCGATGCAGAGGCAGACGGGTGAGGTCGGTATTTGCTTACACAGAGGAATTCTTCACTCAATATTTGCCCGCAGCAACAGGTTCCCGGTCTCGATCTGCGGCTTCGTGAGCAGCTTTCGTCGCGGATAAGCTGTCGGCGCTGCTCTTCTGTCCACGGGAATCGTCCGCCAGCGAATAAGGCAGGCACAACGGAACTCCGGTACGCGGATCGGGAATAATGTCGGCTTCTATTCCGAATACTTCGTCCAGCATTTGGTGGGTCATGACCTCGGCGGGAGTTCCGACGTGGATCGCTTTTCCACGTTTAATGGCGACCATATGATGGGCGTAGCGGGATGCATGATTCAAGTCGTGTACGACCATGACGATTGTCCGCTGCTCTTCCTCATTGAGCTTCTGCAGCAGGGTGAGCACTTCCAACTGGTGGGCCATATCCAGAAACGTCGTCGGTTCGTCCAGGAACAGGATTTCCGTTCCTTGCGCAAGAGCCATGGCGATCCAGGCCCGCTGTCGCTGGCCTCCGGATAACTGATCGACCGGACGATCTGCAAAATCGGCCATCCCCGTCACTTCGATCGCCCAGCTTACCGCTTCCTTGTCTTCCTTGGTCAGCGAGCCGAACCCTTTTTGATGGGGGAAGCGTCCATAGGAAACCAGCTCGGACACGGTCAGTCCTTCGGGAGCCGACGGATTCTGCGGCAGAATGGCAAGCTGCTTGGCGACCTCCTTGGTGGACTGCTGGTGAATCGATTTGCCATCGAGAAAGACGCTTCCTTTATTCGGCTTCATAATTCTTGCCATCGTCTTCAGGATCGTCGACTTGCCCGAACCGTTGGCACCCACCAATGCCGTAATTTTGGAAGTCGGAATCCGGATGCTCAGATTTTCGACAATTCTAAGCTCGCCGTACGAGATATCTAGCTGATTTGAGTATAAACGCTCCATAATCCACCCACTCCTTTATAAATCATCCGTATACGACGGACATCCATTGTATGTAATCATTAGCATGACAAAGGAAACGACAAAGAGTTCAAAACTAAATGAGAATGAGAATGGTTATCAATTAGATGCCTACCGCCATTATATCTTTCCGTCTGCAGCTTTTCAATATCAAATGTGTTTCCTTCAAAAGGATATCCTCGTTATGTTCCTACTCGCACTAGTCACCCTCCCACGCCAGGCTAAACTAACCCAGGTCGCGCCAGGCCGGGCTACGCTACGCCAAACTAATCCAGGTCATGCCCAGGCTGGGCTACGCTACGCCAAACTAACCCAGGTCACGCCAAGGCTGGGCTACGCTACGCCAAACTAACCCAGGTCATGCCCAGGCTGGGCTACGCTACGCCAAACTAACCCAGGTCATGTCCAGGCTGGGCTATGCTACGCCAAACTAACCCAGGCCATGCCCAGGCTGGGCTACGCTTGGACTTCTGTCAAGAAAGTAGACACAAAGTTAGGCGACCTGGTGTTGCTCGTAATATCTTTTTTCGCATAAATGCGGGGTTAAGTAACCGATGGAAGAATGAATACGAATGCGGTTGTAATCGAGTTCAATATACGAGTTAATCGCATTGTACGCTTCCTGACGGGTCTTAAATTTAGTCAAGTAAATGAGCTCTTTCTTGATCACGCTATGAAAGGATTCGATGCAGGCATTGTCGTAACAGTTCCCTTTGCGACTCATACTCCCGATCATCTCATGGCTCGCTAAACGCTCACGGTATTCGGTTGAAGCATACTGCGAGCCCCGGTCGGAGTGATGAACGAGACCCGGCTCTGGCTGCTGGCGCTTGCAGGCCATATCAAACGCCTCTAACACAAGTTCTTTGGTCATCCGGCTACCTAGCGCCCAGCCTACGATTTTGCGTGAAAACAGGTCCATGACGCTCGCCAAATAAACCCAGCCCTGTGACGTGGAAACATACGTAATGTCCGTCACCCAGGCGCGGTTTGGGGCTTCAACCTTGAACTGGCGATTCAGTACGTTGTCATACACCGGTTGATTATGCTTAGAATTAGTGGTGGCTTTATACTTCTTTACGGTTCGTGAGCGCAGGCCCATCTCTTTCATCAGGCGCGCGACCGTCTTCGTCGATACGATGATGCCTTCATCACGGAGTTTAGCCGTAATCTTAGGACTGCCGTAACGCTGCTTAAAACCATCGAAATGATGCTGAATTCGTTTCATCAGCTTCTTCCGGCGCTTTTCCCGCTCACTGGGTTTACGGTTCACCCACTTGTAATAGCCGCTTCGGGACACTTGCATAACTTGGCACATCTTCTCAACACGAAACTGGAAGCGGTGTTTGTGAATAAACGGATAAATCAGTCTCGGTTTTTGGTGAAGAAGTGCATCGCCTTTTTTAAGATCTCGTTCTCCTCTTGAAGCTCACGATTTTGTCGCTCGAGCTGCTTGAGGCGTTCCATATCGACAAACAGCTGTGTTTTGTCCCCAACTTCGCCATATTGCTTTTTCCAAGTCCGTATACTGCTGACGGGGACTTCCATCTCTTTAGAAATTTCCATAGGCGTCTTGCCTGTCTCCATCATGTGCTTTACGGTTTGACGCTTAAATTCTTCATCAAAATGCTGACGGCTATTTCCCATGATACACCTCAACCTTTTTAGTTGTTTATTATTGTATCAGGTTGCAGTTACGGCGTGTCTACTTTTTAGTCTAGCATCAGCTACACCAATCCAACTGGATTTTATACAGCTAAATAAGCGAAATTTGCCGATTTTTGCAATCTAATTGGAAATCATACAGTTAGATCGAACGAAATCTCGCCAATTCATCCCAATCCCCGTTTCTACCTGCAGGTATTCCATTTAGTTCGGCTATTTCGCAGTAAAAGCGAAAACCAACTGGATAAATTCCATTTAGTCGCGCAAGGACTGCGAGAATCTGTCTGGATGGGGTTAGGGCGGAATCCCAGTTGTATTTAGAAGCATGCCAGTGGTTACCCACATGCACCACGGTGGAAGAAAGAGGTGGAGCATCAACCTTCCGGTAATCCTACTGGCAGAATTATTGGCCTATAACAAACAAAAGCGTATACGGATGGTTACCAAGCAGAGTGGTTTTAAGAAACAATCGATTCTATTTGTAATTATCTGGATAATATCACTTTGAAGAGTATTCTCGAATGGGGAAACCGTGTGCTTCAGTTCATATTCAGTTCATATTAAAAAGGTATCTTCTTTTCATCAGGCAACAATGACAGCTGATACGCCGACAGCAACTGATACGCCGACTCTGTTATTCTGCGGGCGGACTAAACTGCAGATCAAAAAATGTTTGACAACAACTCGGGCCAAAAAATATAATTAGGCTACCTATTAAATTAGTAATCAAACTATTTAATGAATAAACTAATTAGTGAGGTTGTATCTTTGCCGACAGGATTCTCAGGCTACCCCTAATTCTTGTGCTGGACACAAGCGGGCAGGCTGTGATCCTTGCTGGCTACACCCTTGCAAATGGGAGGCGAGCCTATGGAATCCGGGGATCAGACTACGGAGAGAAAGCTGTTAAGAGCTTTCATGCAATTTAAAAAAGCAGACTGGCATGAGCGGTCCATCTCTGGCTATAAACCGAGTGAAGTCAAGTTGCTGTTCTGTCTGAGACACGGCAGGAACGAGGGAATGGAGGAGATGAAAGTATCGGAGATCAGCAGGCGCCTTCATGTAACCTCTCCTACGGTTACTCAATTAATCAACGCTTTGGAGGCTGAAGGTCTGGTCGAGAGGAACATCGATTCCGTGGACCGGAGGGTTGTCCAGGTCCGATTGACCGAGAAGGGGGATAAGGTCACACGAAAAGCTAAGGAAGTCTTTGCTGCTTCTTTTCGCGGTCTGGTGGATTACTTGGGGGAAGAAGACAGCGAGAAGCTGGCGGAGCTGCTGTCTAAAGTCTTTGTATACTATAACGAGAAACAAAGTCTGATTAATTTATCCCCAAAGATGGGAAGTGATGAACGATGATGAGGCTATTCAAATTATTGAAGCCGTACCGTATTTCGGTAGTATTTGTCCTACTGCTTATCTTTATACAAACTTTAGCTGAACTGTTTCTTCCCACACTTATGGCGGACATCGTTGATATTGGGATTGTCCAGGGAGATATTCCTTATATATTAAAAATCGGCGGATTCATGCTGCTGGTCGCCGCTTTCGGTGTCATTTGTTCCGTAATTGCCGGATATTTGTCCTCCAAAGTTTCGGCAGGCTTCGGACGCCGGCTGCGGGGCAAGATTTTTACCCATGTAGAAAGGTTCTCCTTGAATGAATTCGATAAGATTGGAACCGCCTCGCTTATTACGAGGACGACCAACGATATTAACCAGGTACAGCAAGTATTGACCATGATGCTGCGGATGATGATTATGGCTCCTATGATGTGTATTGGGGGCATAATTATGGCTGTGTCCAAGGATGCTCATCTATCTTTGGTCCTTGTCTTTGTGATTCCAATTCTCGTAGCGGCCATCGTTACGATAGCCGTTAAAGGAATGCCGCTATTTAAAGCGATGCAGGTTAAGCTGGATAAATTAAATCTGGTCCTCCGCGAAGGTCTGACCGGAATTCGCGTCATTCGTTCCTTCAACAGGATCAACCACGAGACGGAACGCTTTGACGAAGCCAACCTGGATCTTACCCAGACCGCGGTTAAAGTCAATCGACTGATGGCTTCCCTAATGCCTATCATGATGCTGGTGCTTAATTTCTCTACGATCGCTATTATTTGGTTCGGTGGAATCCGAATTGGCAACGGGGATATGCAGGTGGGGTCGTTGATGGCTTTCATCCAGTACGCGATGCAAATCATGTTCTCCCTTCTTATGGTTTCCATGATGTTCGTCATGATTCCCCGTGCTTCCGCCTCTGCGACCCGGATTAACGAGGTGTTGGAGACGAAGCCGGAGATTAAAGACCCGGAGGAGCCCAAATCTGGCCATGGACAACAAGGAGTTATCGAGTTCAAAGATGTCACCTTCCGGTATCCTGGGGCGGAAAAACCGGCGCTTTCCAATATCTCCTTTCAGGCTAAGCCCGGAGAAGTCACAGCCATTATCGGTGGAACCGGATCGGGCAAATCGACTCTCATTAACCTGATCCCCCGTTTCTATGATATAGACAGCGGGCAAATTCTGGTCGATGGGACCGATGTCCGCGAAATGTCTCAAGAGAGCCTCCGGGAGAAAATCGGGCTCGTACCGCAGAAGGCGCTGCTGTTCTCCGGCTCTATTGCTGATAATATTCGCTACGGCCGGCAGGCGGCGACGGAGGAAGAAATCCGTCATGCAGCGGAGATCGCTCAAGCGGCAGAGTTCATATCCGGAATGAAGGACGGCTTCGATTCCGTTATTGCGCAGGGAGGAGCGAATGTGTCCGGCGGGCAGAAGCAGCGCCTGTCCATCGCTCGGGCTCTGGTGCGGAGGCCGCAGATTTATGCCTTTGACGACAGCTTCTCGGCACTGGATTTCAGAACGGACGCCAGGCTCAGAGCCGCCCTCAAGGAGGAAACGACGAATTCGACCGTCCTTCTTGTAGCCCAGAGAGTCAGTACAGTCATGGACGCGGATCGGATTATCGTGCTGGAGGAAGGGAAAATCGCAGGCATTGGAAATCATCGCGAGCTGATGGATACATGCAAGGTGTATCGGGAGATCGTCTCTTCTCAGCTGTCAGAGGAGGAAATCGCATGAGCAGGGAACGCAGAGGACCCGGCCCGGGAGGACCTGGACCGCACGGAGGTCCTGGGGGCCCCCGAATTGGAATGCCGGTGGAGAAAGCTAAAGATTTCAAAGGCACATTAAAGAGATTGATCGGTTACTTAAAACCGCATAAATATAGATTGATGATCGTACTTGCCGCGGCTGTACTCAGTACAGTCTTCAGCATAGTCAGTCCTAAATTTTTGGGAAAAGCGACCACCGCGCTGTTTGAAGGAATCATGGTGCCGGGAGCTAAAATTGATTTCGATTATATATTGCAGATTCTTATTTTCCTTGGAGGACTCTATCTGATCAGTTCTTTGTTCGCTTACATTCAGCAGTATATTATGGCTGGTGTGGCACAGAGAACCGTGTACGATTTGCGTAAGCAGGTCAATGCGAAGCTTGGACGGCTTCCGCTCAAGTTTTTTGATTCCCGTACGAACGGGGAAATTCTAAGTCGCGCTGTTAACGATGTAGATAACATCAGCAGTACTATGCAGCAAAGTCTGACACAGCTGATAACGTCGGTAGTTACCTTCGTGGGTGTCATTGTCATGATGCTGACGATCAGCCCTTTGATGACCCTTATCGTTTTTCTCACGCTGCCACTGAGCTTTCTGGTCACCAAGTCAATCGCCAAGCGTTCGCAAACTTACTTCAAGGATCAGCAGAAGTCTCTTGGGGAGCTGAATGGCCATGTGGAAGAAATGTATACGGGGCACCAGATTGTTAAAGCGTTCGGACACGAGGACAGGTCGGTAGAGAAATTCGAGGAAATTAACGGCAAGCTCTACGAATCGGGCTGGAAAGCACAGTTTATATCGGGAATTATTATGCCGCTTATGAGCTTTATTGGAAATATCGGGTACGTGCTCGTCAGTGTAATTGGCGGTGTGCTGGTAACGAAAAGAGCGATCGAAATCGGGGATATTCAGGCATTCATCCAATATTCAAGACAATTCGCTCAGCCCATTACCCAGTTGGCTAATATCGCTAACGTGATTCAGTCCACCATTGCATCGGCAGAACGGGTATTCGAGCTTCTGGATGAAGAAGAGGAAGTGCCGGAAGCGACGGAGACGGAGGCCAAATCCATCGCGGCTCCGAAGGGAGAGGTACACTTCAGCAACGTCAAGTTCGGGTATAAGGAGGACACTTCGTTAATAAACAATATGAATATTGATGTCAAATCGGGGCAGACCATAGCAATTGTAGGACCAACGGGTGCGGGCAAAACTACGTTAATCAATTTGTTGATGCGATTCTATGAGCTGAACGACGGAAAAATAACGATCGACGGAGTCGATATTACCGATTTACAACGGAGCCATTTACGCAGCCTATTCGGAATGGTGCTGCAGGACACGTGGCTGTTTAACGGCACCATTAAGGACAATATCGGTTACGGCCGGGAAGGAGCTACGGACGAAGAGATAGTGGCAGCGGCCGTGGCCGCTCATGCGGATCACTTCATTCGGACCCTTCCGGACGGATATGACACCGTTCTGAATGAGGAGGCCTCGAATATTTCGCAGGGGCAGAAGCAGCTGTTGACTATTGCCCGGGCGATCTTGTCCGATCCGGCCATCCTTATTCTGGATGAAGCGACAAGCAGCGTCGATACGAGAACGGAGGTTTACATTCAGAAGGCGATGAACGAGCTGATGAAAGGAAGAACAAGTTTCGTTATCGCGCACCGGCTGTCCACCATTCGCGACGCAGACACTATTCTTGTGATGAACGAAGGCAACGTAATTGAGCAAGGCAGCCACCACGAGCTGCTTGAGCAGGGTGGCTTCTACGCTGATTTGTATAACAGCCAGTTTACTGGCGGAGGAAAGAAGGCGGCGGTATAGCCGGGACGTTGCAATGCTGGGCAACCGGCGGTCGGCTTCAGAACCATAGGCTTCATCGCAAAAGTATCGATTACCCGCAAAAGTGCATGTCTTTTGGACGATTTCGAATGGAGATCAGCTAAGACATGCAAATATGCAGGTCAATTTAACCTTCTGGACGATTTTTGGCTTTTGTTGGGGAATGACGTGTATTTTTGCACGTCTTCCTCGTTATTTATCGGATCTCGCCAAATGACATGCACTCCTGCATGTCATTTGGTCTTTTTTCAAGCGACAAGGGAAAAGAGGAATAGCGGAGGGAACCGGATTGTGCGGAAGCGGCAATTTGCCTATACGCGCTCGCTTCTTCGATGATCTCTAATAGAAGTTTTTTTAATTACTTTCGGAACCTTTTCAGCGAAAAATGCGGTAAGATGGTATGAGAAGGCTTACATTTTCATTCGAGGAGCGGTTGTTGTGGCAGAAACACCATATATCGTTATTGATCCCGACATCATGATGCGCAATATTCAAAAAATGCAGGAGATGGCTGACCGTCATCAGGTCCAATTGCGCCCCCACATTAAAACTCATAAAAATTCCCCGGTTGGCCAAACACCAGTTGGCGGCAGGAGCCTCTGGAATAACTGTGGCCAAGGTGGGAGAAGCGGAAGTGATGGCGGAGCATGGGATTACGGATATTTTTATTGCTTATCCGATTGTTGTGCCGTCCAAGATTGAACGAGCCATACGGCTGTCCCGCGATATTCGACTGTCGCTTGGTGTGGACAGTTGGGAGGGGGCCAAGCTCCTGTCCGGGATGGCCGCTAAACATAACGTTGAACTGACGGTCCTGCTGGAACTGGATACCGGCTTAAGAAGAACGGGCGTGGCGGTGGAACGTGCCGTAGATCTGGCCGTGGAAATAGCTAAGCTGCCGCATTTGAAGCTGGAGGGCATCTTCACTTTCAAGGGTGCTGTTTATCAGGGGCAGTCGACCCTGGATTTGCGTGCGGCCGGGTTGGAGGAAGGACGCCAAATGGTCGATGCGGCCGAGAGGATGCGCGAGCGCGGATTATCGATCGAGAGGGTAAGCGTCGGCTCGACCCCGACGGCTCCGTACGCGGCGCAAGTGGAAGGGGTCACCGAAATTCGCCCGGGCACTTACATATTCTATGATCGTATGCAAACCCGTCTGCAGGTTTGCTCCCCCGAGGATTGGGCAGCATCCGTGATCGTCACCGTCGTCAGCATTCCCTCCCCGGATCTGGTCGTGATCGATGGCGGGAGCAAAACCTTCGCCACGGACGTTCAACCGAACCAGCCGCCTCTGAATCTGCAGGGCTTCGGTACCGTGATGGGTTATCCGGATGCGGTACTCGAAAGAATGAACGAGGAGCACGGAATGATTCGGATGAACGGGCCGCATTCCCTGGCGATTGGAGATACTTTGGCGATTGTACCCAATCATATATGCAGTACGATCAATCTGCATGATACGGTTTATTTAAAGGACGGCGATCAATTGGAGGCGGTCGATGTGCTTGCACGTGGAAAGGTACGATAGTAGCGGGCGAGCCTTGGAAGCCTAGTTGGTGCGATCTCCAGATGCGTTTCGGCTTTTTCTTAGAATGGGCGGGAAACCGCGGTTGCCTAAAGGGGAAACGGACGCGATATATTTGGGAACTAAGAGGTAATCGACTTTAATTGGGAGGATCTGCAGCCAGGACAGACACTTCATCTCATATACTCCCAGAACAGAAATCATTCTGCAACAATAAAGGGGCTGTCCAATAAGTCCCTAAAATAAAAAGTTGGGCGGAAAACAGGCACGTTTTCCGTCCAACTTTTTTTCGCCTTTGTTTCTGTAAGAAAGCGGCGAGGCGGATGCCTGCTACTTTCAGTA
>NZ_BOSH01000022.1 GCF_018403245.1 Paenibacillus sp. J2TS4 | reverse complement strand
GCTTAAACGGACCTGTTACCATGTCCGCTCCAAGACTCGTTATTGGTGGCGTGGTTGGCGCCTTTCCAAGCAGGGTTCACACCTACTACCTCACTCGACCTAGGCTTGGTCGCTCCATTTTTGCAGGTACTCGTCACTTTTTTCGCCGCTCTGCCAATCTTTTTCCCCTTTCCTCCAAACTTGCGTAGAAAATGGCGTAAAAATAGGTTGACATCTCCCTTCCCACTTGGTATTATATAACTTGTCGCCACAATATTGAGACCTGATAGCTCAGCTGGGAGAGCGCTATCTTGACAGGGTAGAGGTCGTGGGTTCGATCCCCTCTCAGGTCATATCGAAGACCCCTTGAATATCAAGGGGTCTTTTGCTTTTTCAACAGGCTCTAATGGATTGAATAATAGAGGTATTTATGCACTTTAATCTCCCCTGGCGGATAAAATCCGCTCTACTCTAATATGCAACGCTCGTTGGGGCGCTGCAAGGTGGGTGGTGCTGACTAGGCTGTCCGACCAAAAAGAAATGTCTATTTATGCGCTTTTCAAGAAAACTGACTTGATCCAGATATTCAATATATCTTCGAAATAAAACGCTAGCTTCACCCATTGTCTTGGACACTATTTTTGTTTATAGTGGAAATTGTTGAAAGTGAAAAAGGAGGTGGATCCGTATGAGACATCTGGTTAATTTACTCGTGACCCTTGCTGTGTTTTGGGTCGGAAATGAATATTTTCATGAATATATCTCCATAGCAGATACCAAAACTTTGATCTTTGCGGCGATATTGATGTTTATTATCGGCTATCTTTTTACTTTGTTGATGATTTTCTCGGTGGCCTCAATTGCCGTCGGTGTCGGGTGTCTCACGACTCCTGTCCTGCTGCTCGCTTCCTTGGTGCTGACTCCCATCAAGCTGTGGCTGCTGGATCATTACTTGGCAGGATTTAACATTCATGGATTTTGGACTTATGTCATACTGACTATAGTGTTAGCGATTTTCTCGGTAGATAAAGTGAAGCATAGATCGTAACTTTGAAAAGGATTGGATAGTGACGGTGACCGTGGAAGGTGAACAACGAAGAGAAGTCTAGCGGAACGGTGAATAAAAACAAAGACCAGGCCATGAACGAAGAGCCATGCTCCCTCCTGTTTGTGGCCTTTCCTCATTCTGCCTATCCTTCCACTTCCCGTCCACTCTGTTTCATTTGTGCCTTTTCCTCGCCATGACATTTTCCGCTCAAACCTATCACGCTGTGGCGAGATTAACTCAGAGGAAGCATGTCGACGAATGTTTGGGCGGCAGAGGATAGAGGAACCTCTTTAAGGACGGCAATTCCGATGGATCTTGGCGGAATCCCGGGTTCCAGCCGGATTTCCAGCAGCGCTCCCCCACTCAGCTCTTCTTCCACAAAATTACGAATGACACAGGCTATCCCCAGCCCGATCCGAGCAAACTGAGTCATCAGGTCGATGCTGCCAAGCTCGATCTCCGGTTGCACCTCGAGTCCCTTCGCTTCCACATATCGATCGAAGTAGCGGCGAGTGCTGCTTCCCTGCTCCAATAAAATTAACGGCTGAGACAGCAGTGTTTCCAACGAAATCGGCCCTCTGTCCGCTAACTCCCGATATGCAGGACCAGCTACAAAACAGTCTTGCAGCTCCAAGCTTTCGCGAATCGTTACCTGCTTGTCCTCCAGAGGCAAGTTCACGACAGCCAAATCAACCTTGCCTCTCTTGAGCAGCTCGATCGACTCTTGGGACGTCCGGTTCGTCACTTTAATTTTAATATCCGGATGGTTCTGGTGGAAAGCTTCTACATAAGGCATCAAGTAATGCTTACACAGCGTATCGCTCGCGCCGATCCTGATTTCCCCGGTTAATAAATGATGCATGGCGGCAATCTGTTTTTCCCCTGCTGTTACAAAATGATAGGCCTGCTCGATATATTGGAACAAAACCGCCCCCTCCGCTGTCAGCTTGACGCCTTTAGGGGTTCGAAAGAACAGACGGCCGCCCAAGCGGGTCTCTAATTGCTTGATTGAATAACTGACGGCCGGCTGGGTAATAAAAAGCTCCTCCGCTGCTTTAGATAAGCTTCCGGTGACCGCCGTAAAATAAAAGGCGCGATACCATTCCATATTTTCCACCATAGTATAATCCACCTTTATACCAAATATAAAATCCATAAATATAGTTTATACATTTTCATCTTTTAGTATAAGCCGTGTTGTAAATAAAAACAATGAAAAGCGCAGACTCCGCTGCGCCCTTGAGATTTATTCACATACCAAGATTTTCAAGACGGTTGGCTGGACATTTGCTTCATGATCCAGTCTTCCGTCACCCGAACCGCTTCCTGCAAAGGTGCCGGAGCCCCTTGAAACGGGTGAACCGCATTGAACGAATGATTACCTCCCTCAATCCTGATCCACTCCATATCCGGACGGGCGGCAATAAGCCTCCTGGAGCCTTCCACCAATCGTGAATGGTCCTCTGTCCCTTGAATAAGAACTATCGGAAAGCGGGCATCTCGGGCGCGGTCAACAATATTATATCGGTCAGCTTGAGCTTGCAAATCGTCCAATATCTCTTTCGCCAAAGGCATTTTTTGGTGAGTACGGGCGTTGACGATATACCCTATACCATTAGACATCATCTGTTCCTTGACATCGGTGTCGAAAATATCCGGATCCGTAATCCCGTTCCAACTGATTACACCTGCCGCCTCTTCCGGATGGTCCATAGCATAGATCAAGGCCACTCCGGCCCCTCGACTATGTCCGAGTATATAAAGCGGATCTATTTTCGGCTGTTTCTCGCACGGGATGGCCCCTGAGCGAAGGGAACAGATAGCAAAATCCAAGTCCTCCAATTCACGGGAATACGTGTTGCGCGCGAATTTATCCAATTCGGTAAAATCGGTTGCCGATTCTCCCACACCGTTATGGGAAAAGTTAAAAATAAGGACATCGAGTTTTTGGGACAACTGATGACCAATGTAAGGGAAAAACCCCCAATCTTTAAACCCTTTGAAGCCATGGCAGACGACCAGGGTGCCTGCTGAATCCAGTTCAGACGGATAGTAATCGCCTCGAAGCATCCGGCCGGCAGACATCTCCCATTCAATGGATATAGACATGCAAATCCCTCCTTAATGGATTTTAATTTTGCCCCAGTTTTGACAAAGCTTATCCTACTATATATGTTGAACTAAAGAATAGCTCTCATTCCGTTCCGAAGGAAAGTCCTCCGAAGCTTCAAACATCAACCTCCTTCCCCAAAAAGTGAAGATGGGCTTCGAAGCAATTCCAGATACTTTTCGGGGACCCCGATCCAACCCATCCTTCCTTATTTTATTGGTTCGGCCTTCGGATGGTAGGAATACAAAGCCAAAACTCGCCCTGGAAGCATCTTTCTTTCTCCACTTCATGAGCTATTCAATCATCAGTTCAATTTATATAGTATAAGACGAATAGACAGCAAGGGGCAATCCGACTTTCTTTCCCTTAAAAAAAAAAATTGCAACCTTTTCCAAATAATGCCCGTCTAAAGAAATGAGGAGGAGAGAATATGAACAAAAAATGGAGTGTCACCCTTTGTTTTCTCATGATGTTTGTTTTGATTATCGCCCCAGCGGCATCAGCTTTTACGGATATTTCCAACGATCCGGCGGAAGTTAAAATTCGTGCCCTGCAGGAAAAGGGGATTGTTAGCGGAATTAATGAGCAGGAGTTTTCTCCGCAAGGCCACATGAGCTACGCACAAGGTGTTCATTTAATTGTTAAAGCGATGGATCTGAACCTAGGCCATCTGAAGTTTATTAAAGAACCGAAGGCGAGCGATTATTTCAATCATATCCCGGACGATGCATGGTATGCCCAATCATTCCTGATCGCCCAATTGAACGGGCTGCCTTTGGACAAGGACGTAGATCCTAGTGTGATGTTAACCCGGGAACAATTTGCCGAGCTTTTGTTTAAAGCAATCGAGCTGACAGGCGAGTACTACTTCATCGATATTTATATGATTCTTAATGATGAAGATCAAGTGGACAAAAACTACATGAGCAGCATCCAACGTCTATTGATCGCCAAAATCGCCAGCACAGACGATAACGGCAACTTTCGTCCCAAGGACAACATTACCCGCTCGGAAGCAAGCAGCATGATCTACGAAGCGATACGATTTGTGGACGAAAATAAAGATCTTAACCCGGTCCCTCCGGTTCAAGACCAAGAGGTGGAACTGATTACGGAGAAAGTAACGGAAGAGGTTAACAAAGCTATTGTTTCGTGGGGGATGAAAGGGAATCCCGGATACCGTGTGTCGATTGATCGGATTGAGTTCAAGGAAGACGAGGCCATCGTCTATTATTCCCTTCACGAGCCTGATCCGGACCAAATGTATCCTCAGGTTATTACAGAAGCTAAAGCTGAAACCTATGTAGACAGTAAATATACCATCGTCCTGCAGCCGAATCCGAATGCGTCCACTTCCAATTCCAGTTCTTCGAGCGCTTCCGGCTCCGGTGATTCTAGTTCGAACGGTCAATCCACCCCAGCGTATAGCGGTACGGATAGCCTGCCAGCTGAGTAATGTACAGCCTAAGTCTATCGTTCGAACCATAATCAACTTTCGCTGAGCCATAATGAACTGTATATTGGTTGAATGTATGTGGATTGGATAATGTTGTAGACAGTCAAAAAAATACCGCTCCCCGGCAAAACGCCAGGTCGGGATACTCGCCTGTGTCATCTTATGAAGGTGGGCAGAAGTAAAGTAAACTATGGGGGATTGTGTTGGGTGCCATGTCGCAGGTCGGGCGCCCAACTGACAATCGACTGCATTTGTACAGTCGTTTTGACCGCAATCCGCTTATTTTCAATCCATTGGCTGCAATTCTGCAGTCAAATCGTCAGATTCATTGCTTTTCGGGCCTAAATGGACGGATCTACTGTACATTTGCAGTAGATTCGTCTTGATGAGAGTAAAAGTCGCCGATCGACTGTATGATTGCATTCATTCCTTCTTAAAACATTCATATCGTGTAAACTCCAAGCTACACTTCCGCAACTAAATGCTTTCCCCATGCTTCTTTATTATAGTTCCTGATAATAAAAAAACTCCCTAAGCTTCTCTTATACGAGAAAACCTGGAGTTTCCTGTTGACGTGCTGCCTTCGGAATGTACAACGCATTAGATGGTGCCGAGGACCGGACTTGAACCGGTACGATAGGAACCTATCGCAGGATTTTAAGTCCTGTGCGTCTGCCAATTCCGCCACCCCGGCATATTGATCAGCATCACGTTCATGGTGGGCCCTGAGGGACTCGAACCCCCGACCAATCGGTTATGAGCCGACCGCTCTAACCAACTGAGCTAAAGGCCCGGAAATTTTAAATTAGGTTTGGTTGCGGGGGCAGGATTTGAACCTGCGACCTTCGGGTTATGAGCCCGACGAGCTACCGGGCTGCTCCACCCCGCGTTAATGATAAGCTCGACTTGTAATCAGCGACAAAAATAAATATACACCATGAACACTACTAGTGTCAAGTGGAAAATTATAAATTATTTTTATAAAATATAGCGCACGCCAAATCGGCCTTTCTTGGAACGATATACTTCAACGATCTGCGGGCATTCATATCCGTACACCCACCAATCCTCCTCCATCCTTTTGGCCAGGCAGCCCGCTTGAAATTTGCTCTCATACAGCTTGGACCAGTAGACCCACTTCATATCCAATCCCCCCGTCCTGCTTCCATCAGCTTTATTACTACTAGCATAACCCGTTTGTAATCATTTGTTTCAGCAGGGCAGGGGAATTATGGATTCAAAGAATTCATTTCAATCAGCTTGCATTTTCTTCGCGAGTTGCTTCCTTACGGCTCGCCAACTCTTCTTCCTGTTCCTCCAAATCTCTCAGTCTATGAGCTATGCGGCTGGAAGCCGATGCAGCGATGCTAGCGACCAGGTCATCCAGAAAAGTATGAACACCTTTGCCGATTTTGGTATCCAGCCGTTTAATTATTCCTATCTTATGCTTATCGAGATGACCAAAGGTCGTTACGGCAATACTGCCATAGCCAAGCACCGAGCCAAGAGCCAACGTCTCATCGCAGCCAAACAGTCCCTCATCCGTTTCAACCAAAGACTGCAGAGGTTCGGATAACTGCTTTTGCTCAGCCAGCACATCCAGTTCAATGCCCACTAAAAGCGCATGCTGTACTTCTCTCTTTTTTAATACAGCCTGAACGCTATCGATACAGTCTTCAAGAGTCAGTCCTTTATTATAAGGGGCCTGCATCTCATATACAATCTTAGCTATTTCTTCAATGGGAACTCCGCGCTCCTCAAGCTTCTGCATAACGGCGCTTCTAACTTCATTGCTGTGTACTTTGCGAATCATAAGATCACCTTTTTTCTTAATATTATTAATCTTGGCGGAGGGCGGCTTTCAGTGTTAAGATAATTAAGAATACGTTATAATAGGTAGAAAATAATTGCAAGTGATGAGAGGAGGATTTTCCATGAAATACGGAATTGCAGTGTTTCCCCCAAAGGATGTCCAAGATTTTGCCAACAGCTACCGCAAAAGGTATGACCCGCATTACCGTCTGATCCAGCCTCACTTCACGATTAGGGAAGCGGAAGTATGGGATGAAAGCAAGCTGGAAGAAGCGGTGTCTCAGCTCGATGCGGCCGCTAACCGGTTGCCTGCCTTCACAGCTAAGCTCAACCGATTTTCATCCTTCCTTCCAGTAAGCAATGTCATTTATTTAGCTCTGGAAGATCCCGAACCCTTCATTCGCTGTCATACCGAGATATGTCAAGGATTGCTGGAAGAACCGCAAAAAGCTTATCGTTATAATCCTCATTTAACGATTGGTCAGAATCTGGGAACCGAAGAGTTCCACGACGTGCTTTCCAGTGTCCGTCTCGTAGAAGTTAACCTGGAATTTCTAGTGGATCGATTTCATTTACTTTATCAGACAGAAAATCAAGCCTGGACCGTATACCAAACCTTCCTGCTTCAGAAATAATTGTCCCAGGTAATTTCCCTGCACTTAGATTAGCAGCCTCAGGCAGGTCCTTACACCGCTTCGGCTGTGCAGGGAGACAGGCGCCCTACGGGCCTCTTCCCTGGCCTTGCTTCGATACGTATCTGCGCCCTAACGCCTCGGCTGGCATTGCCAATGCTCCATCGGTCAAGATCTTTCTCAAGAGTAGACCACTATTATTAGCTTAGTTTATAAAATGCCTCCGGCAGCAAATAAGTTCTAAAATAGATGAATAGACCCAATCACTATGCTATAACTCTATTAACCATATAGGAATAATCGGCTTATCTATGCATGACCATTAATCTCCAGGGGCAATGGATATGGAGTTAATTCCCTTGACACTTTCGTAATGCGGCTCCAATTCTGTGAGCAGCCCAATAAGCCTGTTCAATCCCCCAAGGACTGAACAGGCTTATTGCTTTTTCTCTACGTGCCGCTTTAATTATAAATTAATTATTGCCAAACGATTGCGGATTCTTTCTCCATGACTGTAGAAGAGCGATATCTTGCTCTTCAATTTGGCCTAGCCGAACAGCGGTTTCCAGCAGAGCGGTGTAATCAGACAGCGATTCGATGACGATCTGCTGCTCTCCAAAAGCTTCTTTCGCCTGAT
This sequence comes from Paenibacillus sp. J2TS4, assembly GCF_018403245.1. Classification (GTDB taxonomy): domain Bacteria; phylum Bacillota; class Bacilli; order Paenibacillales; family NBRC-103111; genus Paenibacillus_L. The sequence goes on along the minus strand of NZ_BOSH01000022.1, from coordinate 55,747 downwards.
CAAATTGGTAAGTGAAGATCGAAAGCACGGAGAGAATGTCGCCCCCTGCCTCTTTAACGGCCAGAGCTGCTTTGAGCGAGCTGCCGCCGGTGGAAATCAAATCCTCGATGACCACCACTTTGCTGCCGGGATTAAGCACACCTTCCACCAGATTCTGCTTGCCGTGTCCTTTGGCCTTTCCGCGAACGTATACCATCGGTAGGTTCAGCCTATCAGCCACCCAAGCCGCATGAGCGATGCCTCCGGTAGCCGTTCCGGCAATGACCTCCGCTTCGGGATACCGCTCACGAATGATGGCGGCGAATCCTTCGGCTACTTTATTGCGAATAGATGGATAAGACATGATCAGCCGATTATCGCAATAAATAGGCGAGCGGATTCCCGACGTCCAGGTGAATGGCTCGTGGGGCCGAAGAGCGACCGCACCGATTTGAAGCAAAGCTTCCGCAATTTCCTGAGGCAAGTTATGGGTGATCAGATTCATCTAAATCAACTCCTCCATAATAGTTTCAAGCGCTTGGCGCGGATCGGCTTGAGCCGTTATCGGGCGGCCGATGACGACATAGTCTGTGCCCTCTCTGAAGGCCTCCGCCGGAGTCATCACTCTCGCTTGATCTCCGATCTCCGAGCCTTGAGGCCGTATCCCCGGGGTCACGGTAATAAAGGAGCTGCCCAGCGCTTCCTTTATTCTCCCGACCTCCCGAGGGGATGCCACGACCCCGTGCAGGCCGGCCTGACCGGCAAGGCGGGCATAACGGACAACGGTCTCTTCAATCGTTCCGTGGATCCCGATTTCCTCCTGCAGCATTCGCTCATCCGTACTCGTCAATTGAGTGACGCCGATGACGACGGGACTTGCTCCAGAAGCTCGATCCACGCCTTCCAGAGCGGCCTCCATCATCCGCACGCCTCCCGCGGCGTGAACGTTGAACATGTCCACGCCAAGGCGGGCAATGCTTGCAGCCGCGCCTTTAACGGTATTAGGGATGTCGTGGAGCTTCAGATCAAGAAACACCTTATACCCTTGCTCTTTCAATCCGGCAACAAATTGCGGTCCCGCCGAATAGAACAGCTGCATGCCTACTTTCATATAGCAAGGAATTCCTTGCAAGCTTTGCAGCAATTGAGCGGCTTCCCTTTCATCCGGGTAGTCAAGGGCCACCATAATTTTGCTTGCAACATTCGTCCTTAAGCTCACAGACTAATCCTCCTTAGGGTAACGTAGTTTGCGAAACTGGCATCGGACGGGAGGAGAAATTGATCTTCTCCAGCATGCGCAGCAAAGCTCGGACCGTATCCAGAGAGGTCATACATACAATTCCGTTCTCTACCGCTTCACGGCGGATGCGGAATCCATCCCGCTCGGGAGTCTTCCCTTTCGTGAGAGTATTCACCACAAAGTGGGCTTCCCCTTGGCGAATCAGATCCAGAATGTTAGGCGAGCCTTCGCTCAGCTTCTTCACCGTATTCACTTGCAGACCCGCTGCCTGCAGAGCTTTGGCGGTGCCTCCGGTCGCCACAATCTTATAGCCCATCTGAGAGAAGCCGCGCAAAATTTCAATCGCTTCTTCCTTATCTTTATCCGCGACTGTCGCAATGACTGAGCCGGTCATCGGAATTTTCATACCCGAGCCAATCAATCCTTTAAACAACGCTTTGGCATAGCTTACGTCGCGGCCCATCACTTCGCCGGTCGATTTCATCTCCGGACCGAGTGTCGTATCCACTCTTCTCAGCTTGGCGAAGGAGAAGACAGGCACCTTGACCGATACATGGTTATCCTCGGGCCATAACCCGCCTTTGTATCCAATCTCGGCCAGCTTTTTCCCCATAATTAATTGGGTCGCAACATTTGCCATCGGAATATTGGTCACTTTGCTCAAGAAAGGCACGGTACGTGAAGAACGAGGATTCACTTCAATGACGTATACCTGCTCTTGATAGATAACAAACTGGATGTTGACAAGGCCGACCACTTCGAGCCCTTTAGCAATTTTCGTCGTAATTTCCACAATCTGTTGCTTGATATTGTCGGACAACGATTGAGGAGGGTATACTGCGATCGAATCCCCCGAGTGAACACCAGCCCTTTCTACGTGCTCCATAATTCCGGGAATAAGGACGGTCTCCTTATCGCAGATGGCGTCAACTTCCACTTCCTTGCCGAGCATATACCGGTCAATAAGCACCGGATGCTCCGGATTGATCTTGACGGCATATTCCATGTAGTTCAACAATTCCGCATCGGAATATACGATTTCCATCGCCCGGCCTCCAAGTACGTAGGAAGGGCGGACAAGAACCGGATAACCGAATTGGGCAGCCGTGCCGACCGCTTCGTCTACGGAAGTGACGGTTCCTCCCGGCGGTTGGGCAACCTCCAGCTTGCGGAGCAGTGCTTCGAATTTTTTGCGATCCTCGGCTGCATCGATATTTTCCAGGTCGGTTCCTAAAATTTGGACACCGGCTTTAGCCAACGGTGCAGCCAGATTGATAGCAGTTTGGCCGCCGAACTGAACGATGACGCCGATCGGCTTCTCCCTCTCGATGACATTCATGACATCCTCGAAGAAGAGCGGTTCAAAATACAGTCGGTCAGAGGTATTAAAGTCGGTAGAAACCGTCTCCGGATTGTTGTTAATAATGACGGCCTCGTAGCCCGCCTCCTGGATCGCCCATACGGCGTGCACCGTCGAGTAGTCAAATTCAATCCCCTGCCCGATCCGAATCGGACCGGAGCCAAGCACAATGACGTTTTCTTTCTTCGATTCCTGGACCTCGTCCTCCACTTCATAGGTCGAGTAATAATAAGGGGACGTCGCTTCGAACTCTGCGGCGCAGGTGTCTACCATTTTGTAGACCGGCTTGATGCCCTTGCCCAACCGGTAAGCGCGCACCTCGGCTTCCAGCGTGTTATCGAACTGGACATTCGCCGATCGACGAATCTCCGCAATCGCCCGATCCGTGAAGCCTTTCCTCTTCGCCTCCAACAAAGTCTCAGCCGTTAATTCAGGCTGCTGCAGCTGGTGCTCGAAGCGGATCAGTCCTTCCAGCTTGCTCAGGAACCACCAGTCAATCTGCGTTAAATCGTGAATTTTCTCAACGGTATAGTCTCTGCGGAAAGCTTCGGCGATCAAGAAAATGCGTTCATCGTCTGGTTTAATGAGCCGCTCTTCCAATCTTTCTCCGTCAATTAATTCGGCTTCCTTCAAATAAAGACGGTGAGCCCCGATTTCAAGGGAGCGAATCGCTTTATGAATCGATTCTTCAAAGGTGCGGCCGATGGCCATCACTTCGCCGGTCGCTTTCATCTGCGTTCCGAGCTTCCGGTTAGCCGCTGTAAATTTATCGAACGGCCAGCGGGGGATTTTGGAGACGACATAGTCGATCGTTGGTTCAAAACAAGCGTAGGTCTGGCCGGTAACCGGATTGACAATCTCATCCAGCGTGTAGCCAATCGCGATTTTGGCGGCCATCTTCGCAATCGGGTAACCCGTCGCCTTGGATGCCAGCGCCGAGGAACGGCTGACCCGGGGATTCACTTCAATGACATAATATTGATAGCTCTGAGGATCTAGAGCAAACTGTACATTACATCCGCCTTCTATATTAAGAGCTCTGATGATTTTCAAAGATGCGGAACGCAGCATTTGGTATTCGCGGTCAGATAATGTCTGGCTTGGGGCAACGACGATGCTGTCCCCTGTATGAACACCTACCGGATCGAAGTTTTCCATGTTGCAGACTACGATGCAGTTGTCGTTGCTGTCACGCATCACTTCGTATTCAATTTCCTTCATGCCGGCGATGCTTTTTTCGATCAGACATTGGCCGATCGGACTGTAGCGGATTCCCGATTGAACCGTTTCGATCAGCTCTTCCTTATCCGAAACAATCCCGCCTCCTGTGCCTCCTAGCGTATATGCCGGACGAACAATGATCGGATAACCGATCTCCTCGGCAAAATCGACCGCTTCCTCTACGGTCGTCACGATCGTACTTTCCGGAACCGGCTGCTCCAGCTCTCTCATCAGATCGCGGAATAAATCGCGGTCCTCCGCCTTCTCAATGGCGGTTAACTGAGTCCCGAGCAGCTTCACATTTTCTTTCTCCAGAATGCCATGACGAGCCAGCTCCACCGCCATATTCAGCCCGGTTTGTCCGCCCAAGGTAGGCAGCAATCCGTCCGGACGTTCTTGCCGAATAATTTGGGTGACAAATTCGAGTGTAATCGGTTCAATATACACTTTGTCTGCCATATTCGTGTCCGTCATGATCGTGGCCGGATTGCTGTTGATCAGCACAACCTCGTAGCCTTCCTCTTTCAATGCTTGGCAAGCTTGAGTGCCGGCATAGTCAAATTCTGCGGCTTGTCCGATGACAATGGGACCGGAGCCGATAACGAGAATTTTTTTGAGTTCATTATTTTTAGGCATCCTTCTCATTCTCCTTTCGCTTCGGCTCTAGATTTGGCAGCAGCTAGCATTTTGGACTGCTGCGGAATGTTTGGCAGGCTTTGCTTGAATTGATGAATCATCGATTGGAAATCATCAAATAAATAGCTGGAGTCAAACGGCCCTGGCGCCGCTTCCGGATGGTACTGGACGGAGAAGGCAGGATACTTGGTATGCTTAATCCCTTCTACTGTCCCATCGTTGTTGTTGATGTGGGTCACTTCCAGCTCGGTTCCTTTCAAAGAATCTGCAACAACCGTATAGCCGTGATTTTGAGACGTAATATAGCAGCGGTTAGTTGCCAGGTCCTTGACCGGGTGATTTCCTCCCCGATGGCCAAATTTCATTTTGGCCGTATCCGCGCCGGAGGCGAGAGCGAACAATTGATGACCGAGGCAAATGCCGAAGATCGGATATTCGCCTAACAGAGAGCGGATCATTTCGATCGCGTGGGGAACATCCTTCGGATTCCCGGGGCCGTTGGAGAGAATAATTCCGTCGGGGTGAATACGACGAATCTGCTCAGCTGTCGTATCATGAGGGACTACAATGACATCGAAGCCGCGCTTCGACAAATCGCGGGCAATTCCGTCCTTGGACCCGAAGTCGACGACTACAACCGACTCTCCCGGTCCGGGAAGGTGGTAACGTCTTTTGGTCGAAACCCGGTCCACCTGATCATTCATAACCACCATCGCATCCAGCTGCTCCTTCAATTCTTCCACTGATTTGCCGGAGGTCGTCAATATCCCTTTTAACGTTCCGTGACGTCGAATGAGGCGAGTGAGCATCCGCGTATCCACTTCGCTAATCCCGATAATCCCGTACTCCTTCATTAAGCTGTCCAAAGTATACTGCGCTCTCCAGTTGCTGGGCGCCTCCTCGTGCTGGCGTACAACAAAACCATGGATGAAGGGGCGAATAAATTCAAAATCATCCCTGGTAATTCCGTAATTCCCGATCAACGGGTAAGTCATCGTTACAATTTGACCGCAGTATGACGGATCGGACAGCACCTCCTGATAGCCTGTAATACCTGTATTAAATACGACTTCGCCAGTCGATTCGCCCTCACTGCCAAATGCTTTTCCTGTAAACAAAGTTCCATCCTCTAGTAATAATCTAGCCTGCATCCTTATCACTCCTTTTGCTTCTTCCTTGGTGCCCATGCTATTGCTTTAATAAGCTTTTCCTTGCCATAGACTCAAGCATACAGAATTCCATTCCCGCTCCTGCATAAGTACCGCCGAAGCTCTATCATCATCCATGTATGATACTGATTTTCAATGATTTATTATTATAATAACCGCCATATAATCAGGCCTCAGACCAGACCACTCGCCCCGCCACCATCGTTTGGGTCGGCCAGCCCTTGAGCTTCCAGCCTGTAAAAGGCGTGTTGCGTCCTTTGCTCAAAAATTCCGAAGGATCCACTTCCTTCTCTGCCTCCAAATCGATCAATACGATATCTGCGGCCGCTCCAACCTTCAGTGTGCCCCAATCCAGTTCAAACACTTCCGCCGGCTTGACCGTCATCCGGTCCAGAAGAAATTGCAGCGTCCATTGACCGGTTAGCACAAACTTGGTGTAAAGGAGCGGAAAAGCCGTCTCAAACCCGACGATCCCGAACGGTGCCGCCTCCATTCCTTTGGCCTTTTCCTCCTCGCTGTGCGGGGCATGATCGGTTACTACGATATCAATCGTTCCGTCTTCAAGCCCTTCGATACAAGCCTTCACGTCTTTCGGAGTGCGAAGAGGAGGATTCATTTTCCAATTGGCGTCCATTCCCGGGATATCTTCATCCGATAGGAGCAAATGATGGGGGCAAACTTCCGCCGTTACCTTAATCCCAAGCTGTTTCGCTTGGCGGATCAGCCGGACGGACTGTTCGGTGCTGACATGACAGACATGGTAGTGAACACCGGTCGCTTCCGCCAGCAAAATATCTCTGCCCACATGAATCGCTTCCGATTCGTTCGGAATTCCTTTAAGCCCATGCTTGCGGGCAAAAGCCCCCTCGGTCACCGCCGCTCCGACAACCAGCGTATTGTCTTCACAATGAGCTACAACCGGCATTCCGAGTGCCGCCGCTTTAGTCATCGCGTCTTTCATCATCTGTGCGCTCTGCACGCCTACACCGTCGTCGGTAAAGGCGAACACACCCGCTTCCTTCAACGCTGCAAAATCCGTTAGTTCCCGGCCCAGTTGATTATCCGTTATGCATCCGTAAGGAAGCACCCGGACGATTCCTTCCGATTCTGCTTTATCTAGTACATACTTGACCGTTTCAGGAGTATCGATAACGGGACGGGTATTCGGCATACAGGCAATCGTTGTAAACCCTCCCCTGGCCGCTGAACGGGTTCCCGTAGCAATCGTTTCTTTATGCTCGAACCCAGGCTCCCGCAGGTGAACATGCATGTCTATAAGTCCCGGTGCGATAAGTTGACCCGCCGCATCTATTAACTCATGGCCTTCTGTATCTTTTACTGCAACTTCCCCATCCACGATCTTGGCAATGCGGCCATTCTCGATAAAAACGCTTTTGGCCACTCTGTTATTTTCCCCATCCAGGATCTGTCCGTTAACAATCCAAGTTCCCATAAGCTCCTCCTGTCCGATGCTTTATTTTTGCAAGCCGTACATTCATCTTGTCTGCCAAGTACGGCTATCTATTAGTCCGGCAAACTGCTTGGTCCTACGAGACCGCCCGCTCGACAACAGCCATTCGGATCGGCACCCCATGGCTCATTTGGGTAAAAATTTTCGACCGCGGATGCTCTACCAGTTCATCGTCAATTTCTACATTCCGGTTAACCGGAGCCGGATGCATGATTATGGCGTGATCCTTCATCTTCTGTTCCCGTTCTACGGTTAAGCCGTACTGCTCACGATATTGCTCCGCCGAGTCGAGCATTCCTTCCCCATGTCTTTCCAGCTGTACACGGAGCATCATGACTACATCCGCCTGTATAGCTTTATCCATCGAGACGTATGGAGCGTACGGCTCCAGCTCGGAAGCTCTCATTGTTTCCGGGGCGCAGAACTGTACGTTGGCCCCCATCGTGCTGAGCGCCCACAGATTCGAGCGAGCCACCCGGCTGTGCTTAATATCGCCGATGATCGATACGGTTAAGCCGCGAATCGCTCCAAAATGCTTGCGGATCGTATACAGATCGAGCAGAGCCTGAGTCGGATGCTCATTGTTGCCATCGCCGGCATTGATCAACGGAATCCGCACATGCTGTGACAGCTCCTCCAGTATCCCGTTTGGCTTTAGCCGGATGACTCCAGCGTCAATCCCCATCGATTCCAACGTTTTGACCGTGTCGTAAATCGATTCTCCCTTTTGCACACTGGATGCAGCTGCTGTGAAGTTCAACACTTCCATGCCCAATCTTTTTTCTGCCACTTCAAAAGAAAACCGGGTGCGCGTACTGTTCTCGAAGAACATATTGGCGACAAATTTTCCAGGCAGCTGCTGGCTAACCTTCTGCGGGAACTGCTCCCAATAAGCCGCTCTATCCAGAATGGAAGCCAACTCCGGCTCACTCATTCCTTTTAATCCCAGCATGTGTCTTTCGGTGTAAGTTTTTGTTTGCATCACGGTTTTCAGCTCCCTTTATGGAATAGGATGACCTCGTCTTGCCCGTCTGCTTCCTCCAGATGAACCACAATTTCCTCCAGCTTGGAAGTGGGAACGTTCTTGCCGATATAATCCGGCCGGATCGGCAGCTCCCTGTGCCCCCGATCGATGAGGACCGCCAACTGGATCATTTGGGGACGTCCTCTGTCCATTAGTGCGTCCATGGCCGCCCGGACGGTACGCCCGGTATATAAAACGTCGTCAAACAATATGATTTTTTTATTATGGACGTCAAGCTCAGGTTCCACCTTATTCGCCATCGTATCGTCTCTTCTGCTCTGCCGGGCTACATCATCCCGATACTGGGTCACATCGATTTCCGCCGCCTGCACGGGGACGTTCTCGATTTCCATGATTCTCTTGGCGATGCGTTCCGCCAAGTATATCCCTCTCGTGCGAATCCCGACAAGCACGATGTCGTCGACTCCCTTGTTTCTTTCCAATATTTCGTGAGCTATCCGGGTTAACGCCCGGCGTATCGCGACTTCATCCAGAAGAACTCGTTTATCCTGGCTAAGCACTTTCTCCTGACCTCCTTGTTCCGCGCCCCGTTACTTCGACTTGCCGACTCGCTCCGGATTTAACAAAATCCATTAGAGGAGAATACGGCTGTCCCAAAGTAGTCATTAAAAAAACCCTTGCCCGAAGGCAAGGGTTAGACAGCAAACGTCCATCGGTGAAGTACACACCGATATTAGGGTTCCCAAAGGAACACAGAGACATCTCCTGAACTCTGAATGACTAGTAACGATCACCTTGCCAGCCTCACGGGACTGTTTTTAAAGGCGCTATTCAACTAAAAGAATTATCCCACTTTCGACAAAAGAAGTCAAGAGATAATTGTGGAGGGATAAATCCGCTTTTTTCAACACTCACAAACTCATAACGAACTTATAAAAGACGGACCCGCTCCAGCAGCCGGTTCATATCGTCAGGCAAAGCCGCTTCAAACTGAAGGGCCTCTCCCGTTCGCGGATGGACAAAGCCCAGAACTGCTGCATGAAGCGCTTGGCCGTCAATCCCGGCTCTTTTGCTCTTACTGTATACCGGATCGCCGACGAGAGGGTGTCCTATATACTTCATATGAACCCGGATTTGATGAGTTCTGCCGGTCTCCAGCTTCAATTCAAGCAATGTAAATGAACCGATCCGTTCGACAACGGCAAAATGAGTTACCGCATGTTTACTATTGCGGTTGGTTACCATAAACTGCTTTCGATTGTGAGGATCACGGCCAATGGGTGCATCAATAGTTCCATGATCGTGCGGAACCCGTCCATGGACGAGCGCCACATATTTGCGGACAACCGAATGATCCTTCAGCTGCTTCGACAAGGAAATATGGGCCAGATCGTTTTTGGCCGCCATCAACAAACCGGAGGTGTCTTTGTCGATTCGATGGACGATCCCCGGCCGCATCACTCCGTTAATTCCCGATAAATCATGACAATGGGCCAAGAGCGCATTAACTAGCGTCCCCGAAGCATGACCGGCGGCCGGATGGACCACCATGCCTCTCGGCTTGTTAATGACTATTACATCAGAATCTTCGTAGACGACCGTCAGCGGAATTTCTTCCGGCTGGATAGAAGTCTCTTCTGCCTGCGGAATGGTAACGACAAGCTCGTCTTTCGTTTGCAGCTTATAATTGGCTTTTACGGTCTGGCCGTTCACCCGGACATCTCCGTTCTGGATCCACTGCTGAACTTGAGAGCGAGAAATTTCTTCATCCATCGAATCCGCAACGAATTTGTCAATCCTTATTCCGGCTTCCTCGCCTTCGATCAGCCATTCAAACCGCTCTGTATCCGTGTCCTCCGTTTCCGTATCATGAGACTCCTTGACAGAGCTCAATAAGTACGTTTCCGCGGGAGCCGCCTCACGATCTGTCTGATTATCTCCTATCATTCTCATTTCTGATTTTTCTGAATGGACAGAGTCATTATTGTTGAACTTCATCGATCTTTCCTTTCTTTTCTTTCCTCCACTCGAGCAGGGAGTCCAGCAGAATTAGCGAAACGCCAATCACGATGGCAGAATCGGCAATATTAAATATAGGAAAAGGGTAGATAATCGCTTGTCCAAACCAGTTAAAGCTAAAGGTAAAGTCGAGAAAGTCGACCACTTCCCCAGTCAAAGCCCGATCGATGAAATTGCCGACCGCTCCCCCGAGCAATAAACTGAGCGCAAAAGGCATAAGCTTCTTGTTCTCCCGAAGAACCTTTCTCATGTAGATGATAATACCAATGACTACTACCGTCGTAATAATAAGGAAAAACCACCGTTGATTCTGCAAAATCCCAAAAGCCGCCCCTTTATTACGGTGAGACGTAAATTGAAAAAACTCCCCGATAACGGAGCGGGATTCCCCTATCTTCATATTGGTCACCACGAGCCACTTGGTCAGATGGTCCAACGCAAGCACTATTAAAGCAATGAAGTAATAGATCAAATGCTCAACCCCTAACCCATGATTTCCTTGCGTTCAAGGAATTACCTCCGTTAAAACTATCCGTTTACGCATACAATAGGGCAGAACACCTCGAAGGGAGTCGGAGCCGAAATGCAAGCTTTAACGGCAGAACAGAAACAACATATTAAAGAGCTGCTGGAACAAGAACTACGCGAGTTGGAGAAACAGCTTTCCGCTAATTCCCACTACGGAATGAACTCATCCCTTGGTGATTCCACGGGTGAGCTGTCCACCTACGACAACCACCCCGCCGACATGGGAACGGAAGTATTCGAACGCGGGAAGGACATCGCTTTGAATGATAAAGCCGAAAAACAGCTGGCTGACGTTCGCGATGCATTGGAACGATTGAACGCCGGCGAATATGGGCATTGTGTTACCTGTCATGCCCAGATACCTTATGAACGGCTGTTGGCGGTTCCTGCTACTTTATACTGCAAGGAACATACCCCCGAGACTTCAATTAACAATCGCAGGCCCATTGAGGAAGAAATCCTCAATCCGCCATTTGGCCGAACCAGCTTGGACGAGCTATCCGAACAAAACCAGTTTGACGGCGAAGATGCCTGGCAAATCGTCGAAAGCTGGGGAACCTCCAACACTCCCGCCATGGCGGAAGATCCTGAGATCAGCAGCTATGATGAAATGGAAGTCGAAGCTGACGAGAACGATGGCTATGTCGAAGATTACGAGAGCTTCGTGGCTACCGACTTATACGGCAAGCATGTGAGCATAATACGGAATAAAGCTTATCGTCATTACATGCAACAAGGAGAAGGCGAGTCTTTGCTGGAGGACGAACCGGAATCCGAGATGGATCAATAACCGGCAAATTGAACCGAACCGCCCGGCAGCTAACCAATCTAACGAACGATATCATCAGCTAACTCAGATTAGCGGTAACAGCTAACCAAGGCCGTTCGGTTCCTTGCTGGCACTAATAGGTTCTTCCTTCCAGCCGCGCCTGCACATGTCTGACTATTTCAGCAATATAATCCCCAATGATGGGCAAATCCAAAGCACCTAGAGCTTGAAGAAAATACAGCAGAGTGGAAGTTAGCAATGTGAATCCAATGGCTATCCCCACCCCTCGGGCTATTCCCCCGAGGAGATGATTCCACAGCAGCTTTCTCGGCTTCTCGAGCAATTGCACATATTCTGCGAATCTGGCCTTTTCCATGTTAAAAGCCAATTGTTCGACCCGCTCACTCAGCTTTCGGATATCCTCATTCGCATGATTCTGTTCCTCGCCCAGATGGGACATTCCGTATCTCTCCTTATGCGATGAACGACTTAGAAGTGATTCTCCACCACTTCCGAACAGCGTGGACAAAGAGACGGATGATTCTCGTTGCTCCCTACCTCAGGGGTGACCATCCAGCAGCGCTCGCATTTATCCCCTTCCGCTGGAACTACCCGGACAGCCAGATGACCGAATGAGGCCGCATCTTCCGGAATACGATCAGTGCTGTGAAGCTGAACATCCGATACGATAAACAATTGATCGAGACGGTCGAATTGAGACAGCAGCTTGGCGGTATCCTCGCTTGGATACAGATGCAGGGAAGCTCCCAAAGAATTACCGATCACCTTATTATTTCTCGCCTCTTCCAACGCTTTAAAAACTTCGTCCCGAACTTCCATAAATGCCGACCATTTGGCTTCCAGAGAAGCATCGAATAGCGAAGTATCGGGTTCCGGAATAGCGGACAGCTGAACGCTCTCTTCCTCTGCCCCCGGAATGTGCTTCCATACTTCGTCTGCCGTATGCGGCAAGATAGGGGCGATCAATTTAGTTATTACCGATAATGCTTTATATAATACGGTTTGAGCCGCTCTTCTGCCGCAGTCGTCCGGTGCGCTAACATATAGACGGTCTTTAACAATATCGAGGTAGAACGAGCTCATCTCCACCGCGCAGAAGTGATGCACCGATTGATAAACGATATGAAAATCATATTGATCATAGGCGCGGATGACCTTATCCGTCAGACGGTTTAAGTGAATAAGCGCAAATCGGTCGAGCTCATTCATATCCTCGGCATTCACCTGATCCCGACTCGGATCGAATCCGTCCAAATTCCCCAGAAAGAAACGGAGTGTATTCCGGATTTTACGATACACCTCTGTAATTTGTGAGAGGATGTTATCAGAAATTCGCACGTCTGCCTGATAATCGACAGACGATACCCATAACCTAAGAATATCTGCACCTAGCCGGTCACAGACTTTTTTCGGATCAACGGTGTTCCCGAGCGATTTGGACATTTTTCTCCCTTCACCGTCCAGCGTAAATCCGTGGCTAAGGATTCCTTTATAAGGAGCGTTGCCTTTAACCGCCGTAGAAGTGATCAGGGAAGAGTTGTACCAGCCGCGGTATTGATCCGAGCCTTCCAAGTATAAATCGGCAGGCCATTGAAGCTCGGGCCGGGAATCCAGAACGGCGGCGTGACTGGAGCCGGAATCAAACCACACGTCCATAATGTCCATTTCTTTGCGGAATTCAGCGTGTCCACATTGCGGACAAACGGTGCCTTCCGGCAGCAGCTCTTTCTCACTCTTTTCAAACCAGGCATTGGACCCTTCCTGCTCGAAAATACGGGCGATATATTCGATTGTATTTTCGTTAACCAGAGGGTGATTACAGCTGCGGCAATATACAATCGGAATCGGCACTCCCCATGTTCTCTGACGGGAAATACACCAGTCTCCACGGTCCGCAATCATATTGTGAAGGCGGATCTCTCCCCAATTCGGCGTCCAGCGAATATTTTTAATTTCTTCCAGCATTTGCTCGCGAAATCCGTCAATCGAGGCAAACCATTGCTCGGTCGCGCGATAAATGACCGGCTTCTTCGTCCGCCAGTCATGAGCGTACTGGTGTTGAAGCGAGGCTTGCTTCAGCAAGCTTCCCTTCTCTTTAAGCCGCTCCATAATAGGCTCGTTCGCTTTCTCATAGAACATCCCTTCGTATCCAGGAGCTTCCGCCGTAAATTTCCCTTGATCGTCAATAGGGCAAAGCACCCCGAGTCCGTAGCGCTGGGAAATCTGGAAATCATCCTCTCCATGCCCCGGAGCTGTATGAACGCAGCCGGTACCGGCTTCTAGCGTTACATGCTCTCCAGTCATGACAAGCGATTCCCGATCGTAGAACGGGTGAGAGCAAGTCACGTGCTCCAGATCCGCTCCTTTAAAGGTGCTCATAACTTGGTATTCCGCCCAGCCTATCTCTTTGGCAGCGGACTCCAACAAGCCTTCCGCGAGTACAAATTGATGCTCGCCAACTTGGACAAGCACATAGTCAAATTCAGGATGGACGCTAATTCCAAGGTTAGCCGGCAGCGTCCAGGGAGTTGTCGTCCAGATGACGATTTCCGCCTCAGCGGGCAGCTTGCCTTTGCCATCCCTAACCGGAAAAGCGACATAGATGGAAGGAGAAGTCTTTTCCCGATATTCAATTTCGGCTTCCGCCAGCGCGCTTTCTGAAGAAGGAGACCAGTAGACAGGCCGCAATCCTTTATAGACGTACCCCTTGCGAACCATCTCTCCAAAAACGCGAATTTGCTCGGCCTCATATTCGGGCTGCAGGGTAATATAAGGATGGCTCCAATCCCCACGAACTCCTAATCTCTTAAACTGCGCCCGTTGCTTATCCACCCAGCTCAAAGCGTATTCTTTGCAGGCCTCCCGGAATTCGGCCACCGTCATCTTCTTGCGGTCCGCCTTCCCGCTGTTAGCAATCGCTTGTTCAATCGGCAGCCCATGGGTGTCCCATCCCGGTACATAGGGAGCATCAAATCCCCGAAGCGATTTATAACGGACAATGATATCCTTCAAAATCTTGTTCAAGGCGTGCCCGATATGAATATCCCCGTTAGCATAAGGAGGGCCGTCATGAAGAATAAATTTCGGTTTGCCTTTGGCTTGCTCCTGGACCTTAGTATAAATGTCTATTTCATCCCACCATTGCTGAACCTTCGGTTCCGCCTGCGGCAAATTGCCTCGCATTGGAAAATCAGTTTTGGGTAAATTTAATGTTTTGCCATAATCCATAGTCTTTGCGCACTCCTTAACGTAATTATCTTTACTATTAGAAACAAAAAAACTCTCATCCCCAAAGGGACGAGAGACGCTCGCGGTACCACCCTCCTAAGCTCCACAGAACAATTCAGGAACTCAGACTAAACAGTCTAATCCTGTGGAATGCTCACTCAAGGATGGATAACGGAATCACCCGACGCTCTCTACTTCCAGTTCAAGAGAATACTCCTGGAGGATTTTCCGGCGCTTTACGAACATTAGGCTTCCACCACTCCCTAATTCGCTGAATCCGCTCCTGCGCCGTACTCGTTCCAATCATCGTTTTGAACATTCATTATTTATTATGGAGTATATCGAAATTCCAAAAGGCCGTCAACTTGGATACCGTATTATTGCTCGGTTCCTGTCTTCCCTTCCAGGACGTCCCAGCTGTCGGCGTTAAGCAATTCCAGCTGAGCCTCCAGCAAAGTGCGGAATCTGGTCCGGTACACAGCAGCTTGCTTCTTAAGCTCTTCGATTTCCAAAGCAACTTTCCCCGATTTAACCAAAGATTCATTAATAATCCGATCGGCATTCTTCTGGGCTTCGCGAATAATGAGCTCCGCCTCTTTCTTCGAGTTCGTCTTGACTTCATCCGCCGCTTCCTGTGCGACAATAATCGTTTTGCTGAGAGATTCTTCAATATTGGAGAAGTGATCCAACCTTTCTTGCAAAGCTTGGACCTGCTGGGTCAGCTCCTTGTTATCGCGAATGAGCGATTCATAATCTTTAATGACCTGGTCCAGAAATTCATTCACTTCATCCTCGTCATATCCTCGGAAAGTTCTCTTGAATTCCTTGTTATGTATATCCAAAGGCGTTAATGGCATGGATGCACCTCCACAATATGTACATACGGAAACCTCATTGTACCGTACACTATTCGACAGAACCGGAAGAAATCCTGCATAAAACGAAAAAATTATCGATACTTGCCTATTTTAAGCCGAATTCTTCCTTTTTTGGTCACCCCTTCGATTTCCATCACTCGAAATCGCCCGAAGCCTTGCATAGAAACGACATCTCCCGCTTGCAGCTGTTTGCTGGGGTCCTCTTCGACCTTCCAGTTGACCCGACAGCGGCCGGCTTTAATCGGAACCAGCGCTTTGGCGCGGCTTAACCGGAAAACATCTCCCGCTATTCCGTCCAAACGTAAAGAAGCCACCGTGAAATCCATTTCGTCCAGGACTATTCGGGTGGGTCTCAGTTGACGGACCGGAATAACCTCTGTCTGAACATGGACACGATGAACTTGTTGGAGATGCAGCCGCATATAATCACTGATTTCTTCTGCTACTACACAGTGACAGCCGTTTGCGTGAACATGGATGTCTCCGACCTTGTCCCGCTTGATTCCAAGGCCGAGAATCGCCCCCATGTAGTCCCCGTGCTCCAATTGCTCGGCACCTTTGCCAGCATCCACGGACAGGACAGCCAGCCTGAACTCCTCTTGCTCTACGAACAAGTAATCCGGAGCGATGACCGCCCGTGCACGCTCGGCTCCTTCACTGCCCCCATCCAGGTGAAGAGACGTATGACCCACCCGGTTCACCAGCGTCTGCAGTATATAGGCTTGTCTAGGATCGAGGAAATCGGTCAATCGGGTTTCATGGCGGCTGTCCGCCTTCTGAACCCATTCCCACGCCTTGTCTACGAACGGGTGCTCATCCGGATGAAAATGGTCGAACAATGAATTATTCATCGATCCGCTAGACCATTCCGACAATCATTTCGATGATGGCGATAATCCCCATCCCGACAAATCTGAGCGCAATAAGGGCAATAATCGGAGATAGATCCAGCATTCCGCCGATAGGAGGAATAAACTTGCGGAAAATCGACAGGTAGGGCTCAACCACCTTGCCAAGCAATTCTCCAATGAAGCTCTCTCGCGCGTTAGGAAGCCAGGACAGCAGAACGTATGCGATGATTAAATAGGTGTAGATCGTCATTAGTGTATTAATTAGCCCATAGATATCTGACAAATTCAAACTGTTCACCTCTATTTGTTGTAATCCGCCTCTTCATCCAAAGTATCCTTGATCGACCCTTGAATTTCAACCGTGTCCGGAGTGCATAGAAAAATATTCGAACCGATCTTCGATATCGAACCATTCAGAGCGTAGACCGTACCACTCAAAAAGTCTACAATTCTCATCGCTTGATCCGGCCGAACTCTTTGTAAATTGACGACGACTGGCCGGCGCGAGCGGAGATGATCCGCAATATCCTGAGTTTCATCATAGGAACGAGGCTCGCTCAAGACAACACGCACATTTTTTTGCGAATGAATGCTGACGATATTCCCTTTATTCTTGCGACCGTCGAACGCGTTGGCATCAGATTCCGAAGCAGGCTCGACCACCCGCTCCTTCTCAATAATCTCTTCCTCCTCCTGCAGTCCAATAAAGTTAAGAAATTTGTTCATGACTCCCACCGATAATCCCTCCTTGGTTTGAGCTATTCTTTACCTACCAGGATTGAGCCTAAACGAACCCAAGTCGCTCCCTCTTCCACCGCTACTTCAAAATCATTCGACATCCCCATGGACAAATGATGAATTTCATAGTCCAACAGCGCTCGCTTATTGCATTCATCCCTCAATTGGCGCAAGGCACGGAATATCGGACGGGTCTGTTCCGGCTCGCTCTCATAGGGCGCCATCGTCATTAATCCTGCAATGCGGATATAGGGGAAGTTCCTGACTTGCTCCACAAAAGGGAAAAATTGCTCCGGCTCCAAACCATACTTGCTTTCCTCGCCGGAAATGTTTAATTGAATCAAGCAATGGACGGCCGTTCCCAGAGCCTCCGCCCGCTTATTGATTTCTTTCGCGAGTGACAGCCTGTCCAACGAGTGAATATAGCTAAATTTGCCGATGACGTCCTTCACCTTGTTCGTCTGCAGATGTCCTATAAAGTGCCACTCCACTCGGGAGCCGAGTGCTTCCCATTTGGGCTTAACATCCTGCCACCGATTTTCTCCGATCTTGTTATATCCAAGATCTACGACGTCACGAGCCGTTTCCAAAGACACGTATTTCGTCACGGCTATGATTTCCACGCTGTCTCTGTCCCGCCCGCTTCTCTTGCAAGCTTCGGCAATCCGGGAACGGACCTCCCCGGCCCTTTCCTGCAGATTCATATGGGACTCACCTCTGTTTCTATCTCATCTTAATCCGATCCAAGCGATCATCCTGCCGGTCTGCCCCTGTTCCTTACGATGGGAGAAGAAAGTATCGCACCGGCAGCTGGTACATAACTTAGATATTTCGATACAAGATGGCAAGATTCCTGCTTTTATCATAATTTGTCGGTTGATTTGTTGCAAGTCCAACATAAATTTATCCTGTCCTTGGGGAGTCATAAAGTGATTTTCCTGAACGGCAGCTGTGCCTTCTTCGTTATTATTCAACCAGGGGAGAAGCTCCCGGACCCGCTCAGCGACCCGCTCGTCGACTTCATAGCAGCACGACTGGATAGACGGCCCAATACATGCAAGAATTTGCTCAGGCCGGCTCCCATAGGCCTCCTCCATCCGCTTCACGGTGTTCCAGGCGATCCGGCCGACGGTTCCTTTCCAGCCGGCGTGAGCCAGTCCCGCCGCCTGATTGACGGGATCATAGAAGTATAGAGGGACACAATCCGCGAACAAAGCTGCCATAACTAGGCCCTGTTGATTAGTAATAAACGCATCTTTGCCTTGCAAAGCACTTTGTCTGTCGGCCGTTCCCTTTCCTCTATCTTGATTCGTTACAGCTGCAACGTCAACGCCATGAATTTGTTCCCCATAGGTCCAATCATCCAGTGGAATTCCTACGGCAGCCGCCACTCTATTGCGATTATGTATAACATCCTCCGGCCGATCCGCTACATGCAGTCCGCAATTCAGAGAAGTGAAGCTTCCTCCGCTAACGCCGCCGAGTCGGGACGTAAAGCCGGCCGTCAGTTCCGGGTAACGATCCGACCAAGAGCCGATTTGCCACAGCAGCGGCTTGTCCCGCTCTCCTCCAACCTTCCGAAAAGGCTCCATAACCTTCCTCCTGTCTGGACAAGGAATCTATATATTCATAGTAACACAGGTTTCGTCAGGAACGAAGCCCCGAAGAAATCCTCTCGCATCTTTCTCCAGGGCGTTCGCTCGCTCCGCCTATCTTTCCCTGTAAACAGGCCGATACTCCGCCTGCGGATCTCCTTCTTCCACAGCCCGGTACGATCGGCTTTCATCCAATTTGACCAAGACGACATCCATGCCAATTTTGACGATATTCCTCCATGGGATAACCACATCCGTTCCCCCGCCGAATAACCCGAAAAACTTGCTGCTGTTCGGAACGACGATCGATTCGATTCTTCCCTGCCGGAGATCGAGCTCCAGATCGCTAATGACCCCCAGCTTTTTACCGTCCACAATGTTGATGACATCTTTGGATTGAAAGTCAGATATTTTCACGTTGGCATCACCACGATCCCTATAGTTTTATGGTCTGGATTGAAACTCCCCTAGCCATTAACTATATATGTGGCACTAAAGAGAGCTATCATTCCGTTCCGAAGGAAAATGCCTCCGAAGCTTCAAACATCATACTCCTTCCCCAAAAAGTGAAAATAAGCTTCGTAGTGATTTTCCATCCGCACCCTGACAGGGTCGGCGACTAAACCATCCTCTAATGCGGTCTATCGTCCTGTTCTTGCTTCGATAGAGGTTTATACATTACTTTGCGGGGACTCCGATCAAACCAGTAGGCCCCTTTTACATAGATGGACCTTCGGATGGTTGGAATACAAAGCCAAAACTCGCCCTGGAAGCATCTTTCTTTCTCCTCTTCATGAGCTATGGATCTTTAGCGCCGAGTATATAGAAGATTTTCCAACAAGTCCTCTTTCGCCTAGTTGCACTCTTATAAATATATGTACTTTATAGGGAAAATGTCCTGTTTGCTGCAAAATAACGGGAAAGCCAGTCCAATTGTCGATTCATCGGACTAAAACAGCCCCACAAATACATTACTTTGCGGGGAGCCCCGGAACTTATAATTAATATTTAAAAAAGCCGGCCTTCGTGAAAAGGCCAGCTTGGTATTAAACAAACGCGTCAAGTTTTGACATGCTTTTGCATTTGCGATATCGCGGATTTTTCCAGCCGGGATACTTGTGCCTGGGATATGCCGATTTCTTCGGCTACCTCCATCTGGGTTTTGCCATCATAAAATCTCATGGACAAAATCATTTTTTCCCGGTCGTTTAATTTCCGCATTCCTTCCCGCAGAGCAATTCCTTCGATCCAGGAAACGTCCTTGTTACGATCATCGCTAATTTGATCCATAACATAGATCGGGTCGCCGCCGTCCTGATAGATCGGCTCGAACAAGGAAACCGGATCCTGGATCGCATCCAGAGCAAAGACCACATCCTCCTTAGGCACGTTCAATGCTTCCGATATTTCGTAGATCGTCGGTTCCCGCGAATTCATGTTTGTTAAATTATCGCGAACCTGCAATGCTTTATAAGCGATATCCCGGAGCGAACGCGACACCCGGATGGGGTTGTTATCCCGAAGATAGCGTCTGATCTCGCCGATGATCATCGGAACAGCATAAGTGGAAAATTTGACATTCTGGCTCAAATCGAAATTATCGATGGCTTTCATAAGTCCGATGCATCCTACTTGAAACAGATCATCCACAAATTCCCCGCGATTGTTAAATCTTTGAATGACGCTTAACACTAATCTTAAATTGCCGTTGACCAATTTTTCTCTGGCAGAATGATCATGATCGGTTTGCAGTTGGACAAACAGCCCCCGCATCTCCGTATTTGTAAGCACAGGAAGTTTGGACGTATCTACACCACAGATTTCGACTTTGTTTCGTGTCACCGTGTTTACCTCCCAAGGAGCAGCATTAATGTTAATTATCTCCTCGAGATGATTTTTTATGCGCGTATGAAGGACCCGCATAATGGGCATGGCCCTCTTTCGCAGCAAACCAAAAACGGCCCAACGGAGCCGTTTATAAGCATTAAACCATTTTATTAAATTCTTTGCGCAGTCGTTTGATAATTCGTTTTTCCAAGCGGGAAATATAGGACTGGGAAATGCCCAGCAGATCGGCCACATCTTTTTGTGTTTTTTCCTCTCCATCCTGCAGACCGAAACGCAGCTCCATGATAACCCTTTCCCTTTCGGATAATTTGTCCAACGCTTTATGTAGCAGCTTGCGATCCACCTGCTCCTCAATATTGCGGTAAATAGTATCGTTCTCCGTGCCCAGCACGTCAGATAAAAGCAGCTCGTTCCCATCCCAATCGATATTTAACGGTTCGTCGAACGAGACCTCGGTGCGGATCTTGCTGTTGCGGCGAAGATACATCAATATTTCATTTTCAATACATCGGGATGCGTAGGTGGCCAGCTTGATTTTTTTCTCCGGGTCGAAGGTGTTGACCGCTTTGATTAATCCGATGGCTCCAATGGAGACCAGGTCTTCAATATTTATTCCGGTGTTTTCAAACTTCCTTGCAATGTAGACGACAAGACGCAGGTTGCGTTCAATCAGCATCGCCCGAATAGCGGCATCGCCTGTCGAAAGCTTCTGCAGCAGAAATTCTTCCTCTTCCCGGGTTAACGGTGGGGGCAGAGCTTCACTGCCGCCAATGTAATAAATTTCATCGCCTTTCAAACCGATCATGAGCAGCAGCCGATAATAATAAAGTTGCAGCGTCAGCTTCCATTTGTAAAGCATTGAGCTCATCCTCCTCCATCACTCGCTTCCTTAATCCATCGGCAGATTTAACGGCTTCTTAGTATCCGCTTGCGTCGCCAAGTTCCCATTCGTCCTATTCACGGTTGGGCTGCCATATTCCCGGCTTGCCCGCTCCTGTTCCCCGGTTCGCCTGCCCTCTTCCTCGGCTGCGATAAGATCGGGATGGATTATTGCCTCATATGATCCGTCTGCGCTAAGCTTGCCCGCGTCCAAGCCAATCAGTACTTTTCTTGTGGCCAAATTTGTATCGTGATAGCCGACCGACACCTCATCCGGTTTAATGGCCAGCATAAATTGCGTCGCATTGTTTATTCCACGGTAAGGAACCAACCTTAGACGATCCTGCCACTCAAATTCATCCTCTCGCATCGTTGACACGATTTGATCAACCTCGAAGCTGCGAATCTGCCGAATCCAGCTCTCCGGCAGACGGTCTCCCCATAAGGAGGCTTCCACTACCATAACCGGGGTTTTGGTCAGCGGTTCGTACAACCGGTTTCCCGTATCGATCAGCCCTTTGCAGGTAATCGTAAAATCGTCGATTGTGATGATAACCTCCGCAAGGAATGAAGTCAGCTCCTCATTCTTCTTGGCGCTGCGGAAAATCCGCAAATAGAAGAAGAGAATGAAGGCCGCACTCAGACCGACCAGCCATAAACGGATTTGAAAAGGGAACATGATACCGCCCGACTGAGTCAGCATAATCCCGTTCATGACGTCCAATGAAGAGAGGAAGAAATAATGCAACCCATAGATTCCTCCGGCTGCGACGAAATTGACGACGTAGAACGTCCCCAGGTTCCGAACGAGCGGGATTAGACCGCGGTAGGGGAAAGCGGTAACCATCATCGATACGGAAAAAAAAAGCTTGGCCACAAACGTATAAAGCACGGAAAGTTCGGGGATCAGCATAAAGACGGTATAAGAAGCTCCGATGGCGGCCGATGCGGCCACCCGAAGCCACCGGATTTCCAGCTTTCGTGTCCAAGCTGTCGTCAGGAGCAGAGCCCCGTCAATAATAAAATTGAATAGGAAAATAAGATCCAGATAAACTACCACTCTCCTATCCTCCTACCTTGTTGCGACGGATGACCTCAGTATAAAGCTTTCCTTTTCCAAAGTCTGTCTAACTGTGATGCTCAATCGACTGTTTTTTTGTCGAAGTTAGAAAAGTATATGCGAAAAATGCGGGGAAATAACCCAAGCCAAATAAAAAATCATCGCACAAAAGACAAAATGGTTACATGCAAATAAAGCCTCTACAGTTTCCGAAGAAACCATAGAGGCTTTATATCAAGGTTATTAATCCATATTGTTCTTGCCGCGGTTGCGCAAAAAAGTCGGGATATCGAGATGGTCGCTGCTAGGCTGACTGCCAAAAGGACGAATATTCGGCGTCCTCGGTTCCGCCGCAGGCTCCGATTGTCCCAGTTGTCCCGGTTGTTTACGCTGAGAACTAGGCGGCTTCGTTTCGAAGCCCGTCGCAATAACGGTTACTTTAATTTCTTCTTTATAATTCTCATCAATAATGGCTCCAAAGATAACGTTCACTTCGGGATCGGAAGCAGCAAACACAATCTCGGCAGCTTCGTTGACTTCATACAAGCTAAGATTGGAGCCGCCTGTAATGTTCATGATTACTCCGCGGGCACCCTCAATCGACGTTTCGAGCAACGGACTCATAATCGCTTTCTTAGCGGCTTCCGCAGCCCGGTTCTCGCCTGTCCCCATGCCGATTCCCATTAAGGCGGAGCCTCTCTCGGTCATGATCGTCTTAACGTCGGCAAAATCCAGATTGATTAGGCCTGGTACCATAATCAAGTCTGAAATCCCTTGTACCCCTTGACGGAGAACATTGTCCGCTTCACGGAATGCCTCGATCATCGGAGTCTTCTTGTCTACCATTTCAAGCAATCGATCGTTAGGAATAACGATCAGTGTGTCTACTTTTTCCTTCAATGCTGTAATTCCAAGCTCGGCCTGAGCCTGGCGTTTGCGTCCTTCGAACGTAAACGGGCGAGTCACTACGCCTACCGTCAGCGCACCGCATTCCTTGGCGATCTCGGCAATGACCGGAGCCGCCCCGGTTCCCGTTCCCCCACCCATTCCTGCGGTGACGAATACGAGATCGGCGCCTTTTAATACTTGGGTAATCGCTTCACGCGACTCTTCCGCCGCTTTCTTTCCTACTTCCGGATTCGCTCCCGCTCCCAAGCCTCGGGTCAATTTTTCCCCAATCTTAAGCTTAGATTCGGATTTAGCCAGATTTAGCGCCTGCGCATCCGTATTAACGGTTATAAATTCAACTCCTTGAATTCCGTTTTCTATCATTCGATTGACAGCATTGCTTCCTCCGCCGCCAACTCCGATTACTTTAATAGTGGCCATTTGATCCAATTCCAAATCAAATTCAAACATAGCGATTATTATCCTCCTCACCCATACTGTTGATCACTCGGATAGAGCATGACTTAAGTTGCTGTGATCTTCCAGAGGTAGTTCATTAAAGGCGTTAAATAAACAAATTTGTTATGGTGAACCTCTAGATTAGTTCACTTAACCAGTTTTTAAATCTTTCAAACCAACCCGATTGTTTGGACTGGGCTTTCTTGGCAACTGTTTTCTTAGGAGCTGCCGCACTTCGGGTACGAAACGATTTAGTGAGGAATATAATAATGCCGACGCCGCTAGTGTAGGATGGATCGCGCACGCCAATATAATCGGGTGCGGCAATTCTTACCGATGTGGCCAACTCCTCCTGGGCTACCGACAACATTCCCGGCATCGACATCGTTCCGCCGGTGAGCACAAATCCGCCGAGAGGATCGCTGTAACCCATGCGAGCCGCTTCGGCGCGAATCAACTGGATCATTTCCCGGACTCTTGGCTCAATAATATTGGCAAGATCGACTTGCGAAAATTCCTTCTCCACATTGCTGCCGATTCTCGGCACCTTGAATACCTGATCGGAAGCCGAATCGGCGACCGAGGCACAGGAGAACTTGAGTTTGATCTTCTCCGCATTCTCCAGTTGAGTGTGGAGTCCGATGGAAATATCATTCGATATGAATTCCCCACCGATAGGAAGCGTGGAAGTGACAGCCAGCGTACCGTTCTCAAAAACGGAAATAGTGGTTGCTCCTGCTCCAATATCAGCCAGCACCGTCCCTATCATCTTCTCATCCTTGGAGAGCGTCATCGTTCCTGCTCCCAAGGACATTAATACCAAATCGGCGACCTGAAGTCCAGCTTTCTCCACGACACGCCGCAGATTATGTATAGCGGTTTTGGCACCGGTTATGATGGTTGCTTCCACTTCCAGGCGTACACCGATCATTCCCCGGGGGTCCTGAATGCCCTCCAGCCCGTCGACCAAATACTGCTGCGGAACTACTCCGACAATCTCCCTTTCAGGAGGCAGTGCGATCACTCTGGCTGCCTGGAGCACACGCTCGATGTCTTCCTCGCCGATCTCCCGGTCTTCATTGCTTACGGCTACGACACCATGGCTCGTTTGTAAACCGATATGATTGCCGGAAATACCGACATATACCTCAGATATTTGGATGCCAACCATGCGCTCCGCATGGTCAACGGCATTGCGTATCGATTGTACCGTTTGATCAATATCAACGATAGCTCCCTTGCGAATGCCTTCGGATTCCGAGGAGCCTACTCCAATGATGTTGATCGAGCCATTCGCTACTTCCCCGATGATGACTCGAACCTTGGAAGTACCAATGTCCAAACTGACTATGACGTCATTGTTGCTCAATCCTAGGCACCTCCTGTTGCTTGTCCGTATTGCAGTCTATTTCGATCTCTGTACATATTCAACATGGTTCTTATATTCCCTCTTTTTTTAGCGTTTTTTTATATAGTAAATAATTCCTATTGTCACAGAAATACCATAATAACAATTTTATCATTATTGAATAGTAAAGAGTAGTCTATTTTTATCTTTTTTTCGCTTCTCCCTGTTTGCCGGAATCTTTGGAAATATCCTTTTTACTATCGATTTCGAAAGGAATCCCCCGATCCTGCTCCATCAGAATCAGCTCTCCGGAATGGATGTTCTGCTCCTTCCATTCGGCGATCATAACGTCCAGATATTGAAGCTTTTCCTGCAAAAATTCTATCCGGGTAGAGACTTCATATTGAGACTTGGTATAGATCCTTATTTTATCCTCATAGGCAGCGGATGGGTCCGGAACGATTTCCGAAATATCGGCGAGCATGGGATCCGCAATATCCGCCAATATGGAGCACAGCTTGGCTTTCATCGGATTGTCATCCATCCAGCCGGTCATGATGGGCTTATCGAGCGGAATGGATTCATCTTTAGCAGGGTGAGAACTGCCATCTGCCAGCAGCACTTCCCTCTCTCCAGCCGCATTTATTTGAAAGGCAACCCGTTTATGCTCCTGCACGGTAATCGTAACCTGACCGGGAAAGCGCTTTGTAATCTGAACCGATTCAATCATTCTCAATTCCCCTATGCTGTCCGCTGATTTACGAGCATCTATCAGGAAGAAGCTGTCACCGACCCGGATATTCGAGGCTTGTCCAATTTGTTCGGAATCTACCATTTCGTTTCCGGTAATCTCGATAACTGTTATTTTACTGATAGAAGATTGAAAAAAAAGGATGGCAAGCACCGTCAGAAAAAAAACAACCAGCAGCAGAATGACCTTGCGGCTTCCTTTTTTACTAGGTCTCTCGGGCTTGATTGCTGGAACTTTAACCTGCATTGACAAACTAACACCTTCCTGGTTCTCCGGCTACTAAACGTCCCTAATCCCTTCCTCTGCAGGAAGGGACTCGGAACAGCCTTTATTTGTCAAGACAAAATCGACTTGCGAGGAACGGCGGAATATCGGCTTATTCGGGCCCCTAACTGACCCAGCATCAGCTCTATTCTATCATACCCTCTATCAATATGATGCACCTGCTCGACCACCGTCGTGCCATGAGCTGCCAACCCCGCTATAACAAGGGCGGCCCCCGCTCTCAGGTCGGTCGATTCGACAGTGGCTCCATACAGCCGGGGAACGCCGCGAATAAAGGCGGAATTCAAATCCGTGCTAATATCGGCTCCCATTCGAGACAATTCATCGACATGCTTGAACCTTCCATCGAATATAGTTTCTTTAATTATACTGATGCCTTCGGCCAAGGAGAGCAGCACCATCATCTGGGGTTGCAGGTCGGTGGGAAACCCTGGATGGGGTGCCGTCACCACGCGTTCGACTGCCTTTGGCCTAGTATGGCAAGTTACGTTTATTATATCATCGTCCGATGTCACTTGGATACCTGCCCGCTTAAGTGCATGAATGACCGATGTCAAGTGAGCGGGGTTAACGTTTTCCATCGTAACATTCCCTTTGGTTGCGGCCGTCGCCATCATGATCGTTCCCGTCACGATTCGATCCGGAATGACACGGTAAGATGCGGCCTTGAGCTCCGGCACCCCTTCGATAGTGATCGTATCGGTTCCGGCACCAATCATTTTGGCCCCCATGCGAATCAAATAATTCTGCAAATCGACAATTTCCGGCTCCCTGGCCGCATTGTAAATCGTCGTAATTCCTTCTGCCATAGAGGCTGCCATCATAATATTCTCCGTAGCTCCAACACTGGGCAAATCGAGCACAATGTCCGCCCCTTTTAATCGTTTGGCCCAGCAAACGATCGTATGGCCCGACTCCTCCACGACCGCTCCCAGAGCTTGCAGTCCCTGAAGATGGAGATTGATTTTCCGTTCGCCGATGGCACAGCCCCCCGGCTGATAAATCTGAACCTTGCCGAACCTTGCCAGCAAGGGCCCCATAAGAAAAACAGACGATCTCATTTGACTCATCAATTCTTCCGGGATATGAGAAGAATGAACGGGCGACGTATCTACGGTCACTCTGTCGCCCTTAAGCTCCGCCCTACAACCCAGGGCGCGTAAAATGTCCAGCATAACATGGATATCCAACAGATCAGGTACGTTCTCAATGGTATGTGTTCCTTCTGCCATGATGCTTGCGGCAAGAACGGGCAATGCTGCGTTTTTCGCGCCGTGAATTCGTATGGTTCCCGAGAGAGGTTTCCCGCCTTCGATCACCAACTTTTCCAATGTTTCACCTCCGAATTACCGTTCACCCACCACCATAACTTCAGGAACCAGCTCCACTTTGTATTTTTCCCCAACTATGGCTTTAATCTTTTCAATGAGGGTGAGCACGTCTTCAGCTGTTGCCTGCCCCGTATTAACGATAAAATTGGCATGTAGAGTTGATATTTCAGCTCCCCCCACGCGCATCCCTTTGAGGCCGGCCTCCTCGATCAATTTGGCCGCGAAGCGGTTCTCGGGATTGCGGAAGACACTCCCGGCAACGGCTAATTGCAGCGGTTGTGTCCGGAGCCGCCGTTCTTTATGTGCGGCTTGGGTGGTTGCCAGTTCAGCGCGATCCCCCGCTTGAAGCTCGAGAACCGCTTCGGTGACGATTCCTCGTTTTGTGTGTAGAATAGAGGTTCGGTAGGCGTACTGAAACTCTTCCTTCTGCATAGTAACCAATTCCCCGTTATCGAACAGCACTTCAGCTTGCTTGAGAATGCGTGACATTTCCGACCCGTGAGCCCCTGCATTCATGTAGACGGCTCCTCCAATGCTACCCGGTATTCCTCCCGCAAATTCGAGTCCGGCCAACCCTTGCCTTCCCGCCATGACAGACAGCTTGATGAGGGAGAAGGCCGCTCCCGCATAAATGAGGTTATCTTCAAAGCGGGCATAGTTTAACGCTTCTCCCAATTTGATAACGACCCCGCGTATGCCTTTATCGGTAACCAGCAAGTTGGAGCCTTTGCCTAGCACGAACCATGGCAAATTGTGTTCACGCACGATTCGGATCGTTTCGAGCAATTGCTGCTTGGTTTGCGGAACGACGAACACGTCGGCAGGACCGCCGATCTTCCAGTAGGTATGAGGTGCCATAGGTTCCTCGCGTTTAATATCGTTGACTCCGGCAGCCTGTAATTCAGATATGACCTGTAGCACTAGGATAAACCTCCTTCACAACATCACGGGCAATAACCAGACGGCGGATACGATGTGGGCCGCTCTCGCCGCCGACTGGTCCGGGCGTTTGTCACGGTTATAGTGTATACTATGTAAATTTACAAAGAGTGTGACAACAGCCCAACCATTGCTTCTCCCGTTGACGAACCGTATTTTGACCAAATATTTTTAATCGCAGACTATAGATGCGGCAATGAAGATAAGCGTCCATTCCGTTCCGAAGGAAAGTGCCTCTTATCTAAACTTACATCAGGTTAGTGGTTGAATTCCCCATACGCTTGTCCTAAATAACGTAAATATTGAGCTCGCTTTTGAGAAGAAGTGGTGAAAAAAAGAACGGAAGGACAGATACTTAAGCTGTTCTCCAACCTTCCCCAAACTGTCACTCCACTCTTTTTTCCCACACTTTGCAGGTTGGTAAACTATCGGGAATAACGGGATATATTCAGCAAGATTCCAATGGAAGTGAGCATCAAGGTTAAAGAGGAGCCGCCGTAGCTGATTAAAGGAAGTGTGATTCCCGTAACCGGCATCATTCCGATCACGACACCGATATTGATAATAACCTGGACAGCTATCATTCCGGCCACTCCTACGGCGAGCAGGCTGCCGAACGTATCCGGCGCGGCAATCGCGGTTCTCAGTCCGCGCCACACCAGGATGGCGAATAGAATGAGGATAGTTGCGCCGCCGATAAAGCCTAACTCCTCCCCGATGATCGAAAAAATAAAGTCGGTTTGCGGCTCCGGCAAATAGTTGTACTTTTGCAGGCTGTTTCCATAACCGAGACCGCTCAGCCTTCCCGGGCCGATGGCGTACATCGATTGGATCGACTGATAACCGGCTCCCAGCGGATCCTGCCAAGGGTCCAGGAATGCGGTGATTCTCTGCAACCGATAGGGGGCAGCCAGAATGAGGCCGATAAACCCGACCAAGCCGATCAGAGCCAGCAAGGACAAATGCAGGAGGCGGGCTCCCGCTGTATAGATGACCAGCAAGGACGCCCCAATCAGAACTGCTCCCGTACCTAAATCGGGCTGCAGCATAATCAGTCCGAACGCCGTACCCATAATGAGCAGCGGAGGCAGCAACCCTTTGGTAAACTGAGTAATTTTATTCTGCTCCTCCGCCAGCAGCTTGGCCATAAAAATAATCATGCCGATCTTCATAAATTCGGAGGGCTGAATCCCAAACGAGCCTATCCCGAGCCAGCTTCTGGCGCCGCCGCGAACTACTCCAATCCCCGGAATCAGTACGATTAGTAATAAGACAAAACAGATGAGCAAACCGATTTTAGCGTATTTTTTCCACACCCAGTAATCGATGTTCATCATCGTTAGCATAGCCAGAACACCAAGGACAGCAAAAAGAAGCTGTCTCTTGACATAGTAATACGAATCGCCGAAATCATGAAATGATAGTACGGAGCTCGCACTATATACCATGACCACTCCGATGGCCAGCAGCAGCAAAGTCGCCAGCATCATCAGCGCATCCGGGGCGGACCGTGCTTTTCCCATGTCCTCACACCTCTCACCATCAACGTGGGGACAGCCAAGGCTTGGTTATCCCTTGTTAAAGGTTATGCACGGACTCTTTAAACATTCGTCCCCGCTGCTCGAATGATTCGAACATGTCCCAGCTGGCACAAGCCGGTGACAGGAGAACAATCTCCCCCGGCTCCGCCAGTTGCTGCGCATAGCGAACGGCTTGGTCCAATGTTTCCGCGGCGCTATTCCCATTATCGACCAATTGGATGCGGGTCAACCCTGCCGATTCTGCAACTTTAGCCAGCTTGTCGCGTGTCTCTCCCAGCAATACGACCGCCTTGACCTTCTCCCTTAAATAAGGCTCCAGCTCGCGGTAGTCCATCTCCTTATCCGTTCCTTGCCGGTCCTGCCCTCCGGCAATCAGCACGACGGGCTGTTGAAAAGCATCCAACGCCTTAATGGTCGCTGCCGGATTCGTCGCCTTGGAGTTGTTGTAATAAGTAATTTCGTTGCGGGTCGCAACAAACTCGAGACGGTGCTCCACTCCCTTGAATTGACGAAGGGATTCCGCAATGTCAGAGATAGGCGCCCCTGCCGCGATCGCTATAGCTGTTGCCGCCAAAGCGTTCTCGACGTTGTACTCTTCAGGTATGCCTATATCTGCAGAACGGACGATCAGATGAACGGTTCCGTCCTGATCCCGATAGACGACATCCCTCTCCAACCGACCGGTTTCGGCATGCCTGCGCAAATAGACGCCTTCACTCAGCTCTTCCTTCATTGAGAAGGGGAGCACTCGCGCCTTGACCTTGGTCGAAAGAAGACGGCATTCCGTGTCGTCCCAATTCAAAACCGCAATATCCTCTTCACATTGATTCGTAAATAACTTCGCTTTAGAGGCGGTATAATCCGACATCGTCCCATGATAATCCAGGTGCGTTTCATAAACATTAAGCAAACAAGCGATCCGCGGGCGAAATTTGTCGATTCCCTTTAATTGGAAGCTGCTTAATTCCGCGACGAGCCAATGGTCGCTGGTCGCGCTGTGAGCAGCATCGCACAGAGCTCGGCCAATGTTCCCGGCCACAATCGGCTGCATTCCGGCCTTGTCCAGCATTTGGCCCACCCAAGTCGTGGTGGTGGTCTTTCCGTTAGAGCCGGTTATTCCAATAATCGGAGCATCGGACAGCCAATACGCAACCTCCACCTCGGTCACGACCTCAATCCCGAGCTCCCGGGCACGGACAATCGGCTCCGCCTGATAAGGGATGCCCGGATTTTTGACAAGCAGCGCCACGCCTTCATGAATCAAGCCTGACGGATGGCCGCCGCAAACAACAGAAATACCCAGCGCCTCCAATTCGTCGGCCTCCGGGCATAGCTCTCGCTCTTTACGGTCATTGACCGTCACCTTCGCTCCAAGCTCGTGAAATCGTATGGCTGCGGCCACGCCGCTTCTGGCCATTCCGAGCACGATCACTTCTTCGTCTGCATATTCTCTGGGATGCTTCATGTGCTAGAACACCTCGTTTAAATAAAGTCCGATAACAGCAAGCAAAAATCCGGCCGTCCAGAACGTCGTAACGACTCTCCATTCAGACCAGCCGACCAATTCGAAATGATGATGAATCGGGCTCATTTTGAATACCCGTTTCCCCGTCGTTTTGAAAGAAATGACTTGAATGATGACCGACAAAATCTCGACGACAAACACGCCCCCGATGATGATCAGCAACAACTCGGAATGTGTCAGGACGGCCGCGGCCACTAATCCCCCGCCAATGCCGAGAGATCCGGTATCGCCCATGAACACCTTCGCCGGATGTGCATTGTAGACCAGAAAACCGAGCACCGCTCCGACCATCGCTGCGCTGAAGATGGCCGTATCCGGGCTATGCAGCTTCATGGCGATAATGACAAATGCGCCAAAAGCGATCGCGCTGGTACCGGAGAGCAAGCCATCCAACCCATCGGTAAAGTTGACGGCATTGGACATGCCCATCATCAAGAGGATGACGAAAATATAATAAAACCACCCCAGCGGAATCGCCGCATCGAAAAACGGAATTTGCACGTCCGTCGGATGATCGAGCCGATAGAGCAAAAAGCAAACGATTCCTGACACGATCAACTGACCAGCGAGCTTTTGCCTCGCAGTTAACCCTAGTGATCGTTTGAAGACGATTTTAATATAATCATCCAAAAAACCGACCAGGCCAAAGCCCAGAGTGGCAACCAGCAGGATAACAAGTTCAGGGGTTTTATCGGCAAAACGAAGCGCGGCCAGAGTAAGAGAAAGCAGAATGATCGTTCCTCCCATAGTGGGAGTTCCCGCTTTTTTCTGATGAGCCTGTGGACCTTCTTTACGGATTTGTTGGCCGAATTTCAATGCCCGCAGCAGTGGAATCAGCAGCGGGCCAGCCAATAAAGCCAGCAAGAAGGCGGCGCCTAGTGGAAACATTATTTCTTTGAAATCAATCACGATAAACCCTCCTGAATCCAATCCCCGATAATTAACAGTTTTGCGTCCTAAAGGACCACCGTTGTTCTGTTCAACTATAAGACGGATATATTCTAGTGAAAAATAGGTTTGCGTTTCGATTATATTCGTTTGTATCAATTAGGACAATGCTAGGTTTGCCGGTTGTTTTTTTGGACGGCTTGAATGATTTCCTCCAGCTTCATTCCTCTCGATGCCTTGAACAGGACAGCATCTCCCGGCCGGATGAACGCGGCGAGCTCTTCGCTGAGCCGCTGCCGATCATTAAACCATCTGACCCGACTGGTGCCCAGCGTCCGTTCCGCTTCATCGGCAATATAATAGGACAGAGGACCGAAGGCGAACAGTTCATCGATCTCCTCGGGGTCCAGCAGGCGGCCTACCTCTCTGTGGTATTCTTCCTCTTCCGGCCCCAGCTCCAGCATATCCCCAAGCACGATAATTTTGCGTCGGTGGCCTTTTAAGGAATGCAGAAGCCGAATGGCCGCTTTCATGGCAGCAGGATTGGCATTGTAGGCGTCATTCAACAGCAATGCTCCCGAAGCGAGACGCACAGTTTCGATTCGCATCCCCGACATTTCCAGCTTCTTCAAGCCCTCGATGATGTCTTTGTCCTGAACTCCCATATATTTGGATACTGCAATCGCCGCCAGCGAGTTAATGACGTTATGTTCGCCAAGCAATGGAATATAGTAGCCCGGGGATTCCGGCCAATTGATATGAAAGTGCATTCCATCGGTATCCTGCAGTATGGCGGTAGGATAAATATCATTGCTCTCGGACATTCCAAACCTATACCGGAGCATCGAAGCCGGGTGAGGAACTTCCGGATAAATACGCTCGATCAACGGCTCATCCCCGTTATAGACAAAGAAACCGTCCGCTCTGAGTCCACTCAAAATTTCAGTTTTTGCTCTGGCGATTTCTTCCCTTGTTCCAAGCTGCAGCAGATGCGCATCTCCGATATTGGTAATGATAACGGCTTCCGGGGAAGCCAGTCTGGACAAGAGCTCAATCTCTCCCCGTCCGCTCATTCCCATTTCCAGCACCGCCATTTCGGTGTCCTCAGCAATTTGCAGCAAAGTGATCGGCATTCCGATATGATTGTTCAAATTCCCTTTCGTTTTGTGCACACGATATGTTGTGGACAGAATAGCAGCGGTCAGATCCTTCGTCGTCGTCTTCCCGTTGCTGCCTGTAATGCCGACAATGCGAACAGGCAGTTCGCGGCGATAAGCTTGGGCCAGACGCTGAAGCGCCGCTATCGTATCGTCGACTTGAATGACCGGCCGGCCGGCCGGGGGCTCCCCTTGATCCTGCTGCCATAATGCGGCGGCCGCGCCTCTGCTGAATGCTTCCTCCACATAGAGGTGACCGTTATATTTCTCTCCTACGATCGGAACAAATAAGTTACCTGGCTGTATGGAACGACTGTCCGTCGAGACCCCTTGGATTCGCAATGAATCCGAACCTCCGGTAACCGCTATTCCTTCAGCCATTTGATTTATTTGTAAGAATGAACGATTAATCACGGTGTAATCCCCTTATTGCTTCACGAGCGACCTCCCGGTCATCAAAATGCAGGGTGGTCCCGTTGATGATTTGATAGGTTTCATGCCCTTTACCGGCTATAAGAACGACATCATTGGGCTGGGCCATGGCTATCGCCATGTGAATAGCCTCCCGGCGGTCCGCTATTTTACTATATTCGGAAGAGGTGAATCCGGCATCCAGCATCCCCGGCTCAATGTCATCCAGAATGCGCTCCGGTTCCTCCGAACGCGGATTGTCCGACGTAGCGATCACATAATCGCTGTATCGGGCGGCAATGCCCCCCATTACCGGGCGCTTGGCGCGATCCCGATCCCCGCCGCATCCGAAGACGGTAATGATCCGCCCCTCCACGAATTCACTTATCGTAGTCAGCGCATTCTCCAAGCCGTCGGGCGT
The DNA here is from genome assembly GCF_018403245.1 of Paenibacillus sp. J2TS4. Lineage (GTDB taxonomy): Bacteria > Bacillota > Bacilli > Paenibacillales > NBRC-103111 > Paenibacillus_L. The sequence goes on along the minus strand of NZ_BOSH01000022.1, from coordinate 21,328 downwards.
GTGGGCGAAATCCACCAGAACAAGGAAGTCCTGCCCTTCATGGATCGATTCCATTCTGCCCTGAACAATTTCCATCTCTTCTAAGCTATTCTTCAATTGGTTCAGCGGTACCCCTTCCACCAAAGTTGCGGCAATCGCCCCCAGAGCGTTATAGACATTGAATTTGCCTATCAGCTTCAATTGAATGGAGGCTTCTCCGCAGAAGGTGGATAGATTAAAGGAGGTTCCGGCGGAAGTTATCCGAATATCGCTCGCGCGAACGTCGGCCTCCTCTTCGATGCCATAAGTGACAATCTGCGCGGATGTCATATGCGCCAGTTGGGCTGACGCCGGGTCATCCGCATTGAGAATGGCGTACTGCCTTTCGGATTCGAGCGGAGAATAATGATTGCCCAGCCTGGAGAAGAACAAACCTTTGGCCGCCAAATAGCGGTCCATCGTCCGATGATAGTCCAGATGATCCTGCGTCAGATTGGTAAACAGAGCCGTGCGGAACCGGCAGCCTTTCACTCTGCCCATATCCAGCGCATGGCTCGACACTTCCATAACACAGTAATCTGTATTAACCTCGCGCATCCGTCTAAAGCTGGCCTGCAATAAAGCAGCGTCCGGCGTCGTATTTTGCGTGGGGACAATTTCTTGGCCGATTTTGATCCCGATCGTACCTAGCAGGCCCGTCTTCTTGCCGTAATCGGTCAAAATTTTATCGATGATAAAGGTCGTCGTTGTTTTCCCGTTCGTTCCAGTAATGCCTATCAACTTCATTTCGTGACTAGGATAATTATAGAAGTGATCCGCAAGGATGGCCATGGCAGCCCGCGAATCATTGACCGTCAGTACAGGCGCTTCTACATCCAATGCCCGTTCCGCCACCAAACCGGCCGCACCCTTGGCCAGTGCCTCTGCGGCATACTGATGACCATCCTGAATCGTTCCAGGCAAACAAATGAACAAGTCCCCGGGCTGGACCTTGCGCGAATCCGTCTGGATACCGGTTACTGTGACTTCCCCATCCCCCGATAAACGAGAGGTGACGATGAGTGATGCAAGTTCTTTAAGCTGCATCGAATTTCCTCCTCGATTATGACTATATATGTGGCACTAAAGAAAGGGATCATTCCGTTCCGAAGGAAAGTGCCTCCGAAGCTTCAAACATCTTGTTTTGTATTCCTTATTTTTAGGATGGGCCTTCGGATGGTAGGAATACAAAGCCAAAACTCGCCCTGGAAGCATCTTTCTTTCTCCTCTCCATGATCTAGCAAAGCGCCGCCATCGAATGTTGCCCTGATTACATATATATCAAACGTTCCTGGATTTTACGATTACTTTTCTTCTCCGGCTCCGGGATCTTGATCGGACAAGAAGATTCTGACCGTAGCTCCAAGATCCACCTTTGTCCCCGGTTTGGGGGCTTGGCTGATAACATATTGCCCGTTGCCTGATTTGGCAATAGTCAAATCGGAGCGAATATCTTCGTAAATATCTTGTACGGTAGCTCCTACCATATTGGGTACTTCGACCATCCGGGGATCTCCGTAGCGATACTCTTTTTCAATCTGGTCCTTGCGCGGTTCGACTTGCATGTAGCGAAGCGCGTCCCCCATAATATTTTTGACAATCGGCGCGGCGATCAAACCTCCAAACTGGATCCCCTGGGGATTATCAACGGCGACATAGACAACAACTTTGGGATCGTCTGCCGGGGCGAAGCCAACAAAGGATACGATATGCTCATTAGGAGAGTAACGGCCGTTAACGACCTTCTGCGCCGTCCCCGTCTTGCCGCCCACTCGGTAACCTTCTACGAACGCGTTGCGCCCGGTCCCTTTGGCCACCACGCTTTCCAAAGCTTCTCTGACCTGCTTGGACGTATTCTCGGAGATGACCGTGTTAACCAGTTCAGGCTGCACGGTCTCTACTTTCTCTCCCGTTTCCGGGTTGTACCAAGCTCTGGCCAGATGAGGCTTATAAAGCTTCCCTCCGTTTATCGCGGCAGAAACAGCCGCCACCTGTTGGATCGGAGTGACCGAAACCCCTTGCCCGAACGACGTCGTGGCCAGCTCAACCGGTCCCACCCGGGATGGTTTAAACAAAATCCCGTTTTCTTCACCGCTCAGATCGATCCCCGTCTTCGTGCCAAAGCCGAATCGCTTGATGTAGTCAAAAAGCAAATCCTTCCCCAGCCGCTGTCCCATAACGACAAAGCCCGGGTTGCAGGAATTTTCCACTACGTCGAGGAACGTTTCGCTGCCATGTCCTCCCCGCTTCCAGCATCTCAGCCGAGAGCCCGAGACCTCAATAAACCCCGGGTCAAAAAAATGCTCGTTATGAAGATCGACCTTCCCTTCCTCCAGAGCTGCAGCAAGGGTGATGATCTTAAAGGTAGACCCCGGCTCGTAGGTCATCCAGATCGGAAGATTGCGATTATAAACCTCCGACGGGTATTCGCGAAACTGATCGGGCTCATAGGTAGGCCGACCGGACATCGCTAATATCTCCCCGTTATTCGGATCCATCATCAGGCCGATGATATGGTCCGCCTGAAACTGCAGCATCGCCTGATCCAGCTCCCGCTCCAGAACGGATTGCAGGTAGCTGTCAATAGTCAACTGCAGATTAAGTCCGTCTCGCGGATTAGTAAATTCGTCCGATGTGTTGGGCATCTCCCGGCCTGCGGCATCGGATAGATACGATATGCTGCCGCTCTGCCCGCTAAGAAGCCGGTCATACTGAGCCTCCAGACCGGTCAAGCCCTGGTTGTCGATTCCGGCAATCCCGAGAATATGGGCTGCCAACGAACCAAACGGGTAGTAGCGCTTATTATCTTCTGCAACGACAATACCCGGCAGATTCATCGCGCGGATTTCCTGCGCCTTTTCCTCGGTAATTTTCCTGCCGGCCGGCTGAATTTTTTGAATAGACTGCCTCTTCGTAATTTGCTGGTAAATCTTTTCCTCCGACCCTTGTAAAGCCGCGGCCAGCTTAGAAGCCGTCGTCTTCGGGTCCTTAACTTGGGCGGGAATAGCCATGACCGAAGGGGAGCTGACGTTATAGGTCAATCTGACCCCGTTACGGTCCCAAATTTCACCGCGCTTGGCGGCAAAGGGAATGTTCCTTCTCCATGAATCCTCGGCCATTTGGGCTAATTCCGAGCCTTTCCACAGCTGGACATATGCCAATCGTACCACTAATGCTGAAAAAATCAATATTCCGGCAAGCATCGCTGTCCATAGCCTTCGCCTTACGGTTACATTGGAAACTCGCATGGACGAAATAACCCCCTTGTCCCGTCAAGATCTTTCATATCCAGACTATTCGGGACAACCAGGGGTTAGAACAACTTGTCTTTCTATTATCCAACCATATTAGAGGTTGTTCAAAAAGTCCCCTTTTGATCACGAAGGATACCAAGAAGCGAATTCGACATCGAACCTTGCACTCACCCTCGAAGTCCGGTGCTCATGTAGGTCTGCCTACACTCCGCTCCTCCTTCTTCAGCTTCGCACAATCTTCTCGGTGCTGAAAAGTTGACTTTTTGAACATTCACTATTAGTCTTTCTTGGCTGGAGGTTTAGTTCCGGGATCCGGGTCATTCTTTTGTTCCTTGGAATTATCCTTTTCCCGATCTTCATCCGATTCGCTCTGGCGTTCCTGGTCCGACTTCTTATCGTCCTTCTCATCGTCTCCGCCAACCCCGGAGGAATTCCGGTCCGCCGAGCTATCCTGATCCTTAGCGGCGTCTGCGTCTTCTTTATTTTCCTCTTGCTCTTCCTGCTCCTCATTCTCCTCTTCTACGTCAGCCCTAGGATTTAACGGCTTCAGCTCCAGATTAACGGATTTGCCGCCGCTGTCCCCTGCGGACTGGGAGACGACGTAGCCCTGTCCTTTGAAGGTACAGCTCGCTTCGAGGAAAGTGCAGATTTCCATCGCCTCCCTCGCTGATTTACCTGTGAGATCAGGAACTGGCAGCCCCTTAACGTCCTTCATCGCCAAGTAAACATTCTGAGAAGGGGATATTTCCGAGCCAGCCTCTGGAAATTGTTTAATGACCGTTCCCCCGCTTCCGAGCACCTCCACTTGAAGCCCGGCCAGCCCCATCGTCGATTTAGCATCCGCCTCTGATCGTCCAATTACATTGGGCACGATCTGGGAGGAAGCTCCGCCGGCATTGGATGTCGCCGTCGAATTAGCGGGAACATTCAAATAATGGAGTGTTTGGGTAGCAATCTCCTTGAAGACGGTCGTTGCCACCTCACCGCCCAGTCGATAGTCCCCTTTAAGGTTCGGTTGATTGACGAGAACCGTTATTAGAATTTGAGGATCATCCAGCGGTGCATATCCAACAAAAGAAATAAGCCATGTATCGGTTGAATATTTATGCTGACCTTCTGGAACAATGTTCGCCGTTCCCGTCTTTCCGGCCACCGGATAACCTTCGATATAAGCGTTGCGCCCCGAGCCCATGGCCTTGTTGGAAACCGTTTGTTCCAATAATTCTCCTGTTTTCAGGGCAGTCTCTTCGCTCACTACCCGTCCAATTTCCTGAGGCCCAAACGATTCAACGACCTCACCGCTCACCGGATCCACGATTTCCTTGACGAGAATAGGCTTCATCAGAATTCCGCGATTGGCGATGGCTGCATAGGCAGCCGTCTGCTGCAAGGCGGTAGCGGTAATCGTTCCTTGTCCAAAGGTAACGCGCGCAATATCCGAAGGGTACTTCATCTGAATTCCACCGGAAACTTCATTAGGCAGCTCGATTCCGGTTTTGGCGCCGAAGCCAAACACATCAATATATTGCTGAAGCTTCTCTTTCTGCAGCTTTTCATAGCCCAGCTTCGCAAATAGAACGTTACTGGACCGCAGCAGTCCTTCTAAATAAGTAATTGTCCCCCATCCTACACGGTTATGATCATGCACCGGATTTCCCGGAACGGACAGCGTACCTGATTTAAACCAATCATTCGGGTTGAACATTCCTTCCTCAATAGCCCCGGCCAGCGTCACCAGCTTAAAGGTGGAGCCCGGTTCAAACTGGGAGGAGATGGCATGATTGATCAAATCTTTCTGACTGTCAATTTCCCAATATCGGTTTGGATTGAAATCGGGAAGACTGGCCATGGCCAGAATTTCCATCGTTTTCGGATCCACGGCGATCGCCGTCATGTTCTCCGGCTTCCATTTATCATACGCGCTGCGCATGGCGCTTTCTGTATAGAACTGGATGTTCTGATCAATGGTCAGTCGCAGATTTTTACCGTTTAAAGGCGGTGTGTAAGACACCTTCCCATCGGGGAGCTCTACTCCGGTACGATCTCTTTTACGGGTAATATCGCCATCCTGCCCCATGAGCTGCTCATTGAACATAACCTCGATTCCGCCCTTGGCTTCTCCTTCCAGATCGATATAACCGAGGATGTGCGAGGCTAAGCGGTTATTCGGATAATATCGCTTCTGTGTCTCCCTTAAATAGATGCCGACACTGTTCTTATCCGTCAATTTCTTCATTTCCTCAATGAAGGCTTCCAGTTCTTCCTTCTTGTCTGCATCCACTCTATAGCCTTCATTGCGGATTTCAACCTCTTGGAGGTAGGCGGTGCCTTTACTGTTTTTCTTAGTCACCAGACCGTATATCTTCTCTTCCAGCTTGGTCAGGCTGCCTTCTTTCTCAGAAGCGTTCAGCAGCTTTGCAAGGCCTCCGGCTACTTCCCGCGCGATACCCCGCTCGTTAATAATTTGCGGATTGACCGTCACGTTATAAGCGGCGCTATCCTCGGCTAATGGTTTGCCGTTGCGGTCCATAATCATTCCCCGTTTGGCCCGCAGAACCTCGCTTGCCTTCCAGCGGACTTCCGCCTCGCTTTGCAGCCAGGATGCTTCTACAACTTGAATCCAATAAACTCTGCCGATCAGAGCGATAAACAGCAGCGAAAAAACCAGTCCAATCAGCAAGGATCTAATTTTCACTTGTTTTGTCATAGCTTGTCCTCGTTTACGGCTGGCCTGGCTGGTTATCGTCTTGACCTGAGGTCACCGGCGTCGTTACCGGCACTCGCACAATTTGCTCCGGCTTTGGCGGGGTCAAGCCGCTCTTGTCTGCTTCCAGCTTTATACGGGTTAAATCGTTCATTTTATCAATCTGCTGTTTCAAGCTGTTATTGGAAATTTCCAGCTGCTTAATCTGAGATTCCATTTTATGAATATCGCTATTTAATTGATAGAGCAAGGCGTAACGCCATAATACGATTCCTGCAACGGTTACGACCAGAGTAATGATAAATAAATAAAATAATTTTTCTTTTATGGGGATCGCTTTAGCACGATAAACGACTTTGCGATTTTCTTTAGTTCTGACCTGGTTCTCTTGCTTTTGCTTCAGCGCCGAGCTTCCGTGCATATAGGATGCCAATCGTTCCTCCTCCTTCTTGTACGGGCTAAAGCTTTTCCGCCACTCTTAGCTTTGCGGATCGAGCCCGGGGATTACGGGTCAGTTCTTCTTCCGACGGCATTATCGGCTTACGGTGTACCAGACGCAGCACAGGCTCTTTATGACATACACACACCGGCAGGTCCGGAGGGCAAGTACAGCGATTCAACTGTTCGGCAAACCATTGCTTGCATATGCGGTCTTCCAAGGAATGAAACGTAATGACAGATATTCTGCCGCCGGGAGCGAGACAATCTACCGCCTGCTCCAAGGCATCGCGCAGCGCTCCCAGTTCATCGTTAACCGCAATCCGCAGCGCCTGGAAGCTGCGCTTGGCCGGATGCGGCCCCGTTCGCCGGGCGGCCGCCGGAATCGCCTCTTTGATCAGCTCCGCTAGTTGCAAGGTTGTGCTAAGGGGCTCCTTCTCACGTCTCTGCACAATACGGGCCGCGATCCGACGGGAAAATTTCTCTTCTCCATATTCAAACAAAATGCGGGCGAGATCAGATTCACTCCAGCCGTTAACTATGTCTTTAGCCGTAAGATCGGATGAAGGATCCATCCTCATATCGAGCTCTGCCTCCTGGTTATAGCTAAAGCCGCGCTCGGCATCGTCCAATTGCGGAGATGAAACACCCAAATCGAACAATATCCCATCGACCTGCGGTATTTCCTCAACCATCGGAAGAGAAAGCTCGCTGAGCGCTTGTCTCAAATGACGGAAATTACTCTTCACAATAGTCACCTTGTCGCTATAGCGCTCCAACTTTCGAGCAGCATGCAGTATGGCTTGCTCATCCTGATCCAAAGCAATTAATCTGCCTTCAGGCCCGAGTTGGGAAGCGATTCGTTCGCTATGCCCCGCCCCGCCCAAAGTGCAATCCACATAGATCCCATCTGGCTTGATATGTAATCCTTCCACAGCTTCTTCCAACAAAACAGTTATGTGATGAAACACCTTCTGTATCCTCCCGGGTCTTTTATTTAGATGCAAAGCCTTAGGTTGAGCCGCCATCCTCCATTTCGCTTACAAATCGAAATTAAAATCCACAAGCTTTTCGGCGATCTCATTAAACGATTCTTCCGACTGCTGGAAGTAGTTTTCCCAAAGATCCTTGCTCCAAATCTCCACACGGTTAGATACGCCCAGTACTACGCAGTCCTTCTTAAGCTTGGCATAATCCACCAGCGTGTTTGGCAAGTTTACCCTTCCCTGTTTATCGAGCTCGCATTCGGTTGCTCCAGAAAAGAAAAAACGAGTAAACGCCCGGGCATCGGATTTCATCAAGGGCAGCGATTTGAGCTTACTTTCCAATACTGCCCATTCCTGCATGGGATAGACGAACAAACAATTGTCCAGTCCGCGGGTAACGACAAAGGAGGAACCGAGGGCTTCACGGAATTTGGCGGGAATAATCATTCGCCCCTTCTCATCTATGCTGTGCTGGTATTCCCCCATAAACATGAGTTAGCCCCCCTTTCCACCACTTTGCCCCACTTTGCCCCACTCAGAAATAAATATTCTCTATTATAGCAAAAAATCCTGCTAAACCAAGCAGGATATCCGAAAAGTTTTTAAAGCTGCATGATAAATAGGTCTTTCCTATTACATTCTGATAAAAAACGGAAAATGAATAGGAATAAAAGACTATTTGTTGAGGATGTGATACACCAAATTCAATGGGACAGCCTGCCAGAAGGTGCTCCGTGAAGTGAATAGGCAAGGGCTAAGCAATAATTCTCGCTTATACAAGAAACTAACTATTTGTCCAGTTCAACAAAAAAGAGACTGCCCTTTAGATCGTTTAATCTAAAAGAGACAGTCTCATGCCCTAACGTGAATTTAGTGAAGCCTTAGCCTTAGATCACCCGCGTTTTAGTGTTCTGCCCAGCTGTCCAAATATTGAATTTGCTCCTGCGACAGCTGATCAATAGCTATTCCGAGCGATTCGAGCTTAAAGCGGGCGACTTGCTCATCCAGCTCATAAGGAACGTTAACGACCCTGTTCCCGATTTGCTTGTATTGCTCGTTAACATGCTTAAGAGACATAGCTTGCAGGGCAAAGGTCATATCCATGATTTCCGCAGGATGCCCGTCACCCGCAGCTAGATTGACCAGACGGCCTTCAGCCAGCAAATAAAATTTGCGTCCGTCCTTCAGCTTGTATTCTTCGATGTTGCGGCGCACGGTCCGTTTGGAAACGGAAAGCGCGTCGAGCTCCGGCTTGTTCACTTCGATATCGAAATGTCCGGCATTGGAAAGAATGGCTCCATCCTTCATCACCTCATAATGCTCGCCGCGAATCACATCCCGGTTGCCGGTGACAGTAACGAAGAAGTCTCCAATCCGGGCCGCATCCCGCATCGGCATAACCTGAAAACCGTCCATGTAGGCTTCTACCGCTTTGATGGCATCCACTTCCGTGACGACCACATTGGCCCCCAATCCTTGAGCACGTTTAGCTACCCCTTTGCCGCACCAGCCGTAGCCAACGACCACAACTGTTTTGCCGGCAACTACCAGATTGGTTGTCCGGTTGATTCCGTCCCAGACGGATTGTCCGGTACCATAGCGATTGTCAAACAAATATTTGCAGAAGGCGTCATTGACAGCCACCATCGGGAACTGCAGCTGACCTTCCTTATCCATCGCCTTGAGGCGGAGAATGCCTGTTGTCGTTTCTTCAGCTCCACCGCGAACTTTTTTCAACAAGTCCCTGCGTTCCGAATGAAGAATCGAGACGAGATCGCCCCCGTCATCAATCAATAAATCCGGTTCGGTTTCCAACGTTTTGATCATCAATTCTTTATATTCCTTCGGATCCGGATTATATTTGGCGAACACGGTAATCCCGTCCTCCACCAAAGCGGCGCACACATCATCCTGGGTCGACAAAGGATTGCTGCCGGTAATCGCCACTTCCGCGCCTCCCGCTTGTACAACCTTGGCAAGGTAGGCTGTTTTGGCTTCCAGATGCAAAGAGATGGCCACCTTTAATCCTTGAAATGGCTTTTCTTTCTCAAACTGCGCTTTGATCCGGTTCAAGACCGGCATGTGAGCATCTGCCCAATCAATCTTTAAATGTCCTTCCGCTGCCAAAGACGGATCGGCGATGATACTTTTTACTTTAGTGTTCATGAATATCCTCCTGTCCTGATTAAAAGTTCTACATATAGACAATCGAATGAACCGGTTGAAGCGATAAGGGCTGACTCACCAATTCGTCCACCCAATCTGTGCCGTATTTATTCAAGTAGGAAAAGACATTATAGACCCGCTCCTGATCTCGGCCGAGTGGAAGCAAGGAAAGGCGGATTCTCTCCAACTGCCTTAAGGCTGCTTCATGCTGGGCTTGATTCGCTTCCGTCGAACGGGTTTCCAGAAATTCGATTTGCTCGATAATTTTTTGCTCATTGGCCTTGCCTAATTTGCTCATCCCCGGGTTAATGGATGCAACGGTCTCCAGGATAGGCCTATACAGCTCGAGAAATTGCTCCTTTACTTCGGCGAATCGTTCCTCTAACTTGAGCTGATCCTGCTCCCTAAGCCATTGGTTCTTCTTCTCGTCGAACCGATACAGGACATCCTCGATCGTCCATCCGAATTTCTCCATATGCTTCTGAACGGTCCCCTCCATTAGGGTAAGCTCTCGACGCGGAAGAAGAATCGGCATTTGCATCCCCAGGACTTCAAACACGGAGCGGGTCATTCCCCAATAAGCGATTTCCCCCGGTCCCAGCACTGCGCCAAGCACCGGAAGCAAGTAGTCCTGCATAACCGGGCGGGTCATAACATTGTTGCTAAATCTTTCCGGTTGATGCGAGACCCACTCCAAAAGCTGCTGCGGATCATAGCGCCGTTCCTTCTTGCGGTCCGTCAAAGACTCGCCATCGCGGTAGAGCAGCACTCGCTCTCCATCATCCTCGAATATAAACAGATTGGCGCTGTCCGGATGGGCTTCCGCCTGGGGAGAGTAGCCAAGCCGTTTAACTTGCTCCCAGCCGCTCAGCACCGCATGATTTACTTCGTGGCGATGCTCAAGAAGCCGGGTAAACATCGGGCCTTCAAGCTTGCGAATGCCAGCATCGTCCGAATCCAATAATATGAGCCCATGCTTGCCGAACAACCACGCCATCATTCGGCCGAAAAATTCGGTCAATGTCTTCGACTTGCCAGCGGCATCCATCAGCTTCTCTAGAAGAGGGGCTTTAAATTCCGTATCCAGAAGACTGTTATCCAGCTGATTTAAAGCGTCTTCCCAATTATCAATCGTCAGCCGGCTGATGGAAGTGCGTGTTCCCATGGGGCGCTCCAGCTCCAGCTTCAGCTTCTCAACCTGCAGCTGCGGAGTCAGAGTGTACGCATGATTGACCTCTTCAAAATCATGATCCTCCCCCGCAATCCAAAACACCGGAACGACCGGGCGCTTTAATTGCTCGGAAGCCTGTCTCGCCGCTTGAATGATTGTCGCTGCCTTGTAGATGACAAGCAGCGGTCCGGTGAACAATCCGGCCTGCTGGCCTCCTACAATGACAAGCGTCTCAGGTCGGCGAAGCTGTTCCAGCGCCTCGAAGCTTTCCGGATCATTCCCAAGTCTATCATTATAACGGATAAGGCTGTGTACCAATTCGGTCCGGTTAGCGGAAAATCGGGATTGATCGAGCCAGGCTGCTCTTTCCTCCCAGCAAGTCTCATCCCATACGTTATATACGTATAAATCCCGTACCCGTTCGAATCGATGCTTGTAATCCTCGGCCAACGACTGGCCGGTACTCCGTTCATAAGGCTCCAACTTCATCGAACGGCCCCCTCGTCATAAGGTATGTATATAGGTTTAAGGTTCAATTTGATTGTACACATCGTTGTTATTTTAGTCAAAACAGTAAAATCCTTATTGCCGAGTATTTAGTTCGCTGTTTTTTGGCCGCCTCACCCCATATGACTGAAATGACGCGTCCAAAAGCTTAACGACTATTTCTTCCGTTCTCCATTGACTTGATCAGATGGTAGAGAGTTTGATGAGTCGGTAATTCCAATCCCTCCTCTTCTGCTATTCGAACAAGGCTTCCATTGATCCAGTCAATTTCTGTTGTACGTCCGGAATAAATGTCCTGCAGCATAGAGGACTCATTAGCCGCTGTCCTTTCGCATACGTCGAAGACCTGCTCCCACAAATGAGCGTCAAGCTCAATTCCCCGCCTCCCCGCCACTTCCTTGGCCTCCGCAAACAAAGATTGTGCCAGCTGAAGCAAATGCTGATTCCGTATCAATTCTCCGTTCGGAATTCCGGTCAGTGCGGTCAGCGGATTGATGATTGAATTGATAACGAGCTTATTCCAGCCATAACGATGAATATGATCCGTCCATCTCGCATCAAATCCTGCTTGACAAAGGAATTGGAGCAAAGCCTGCTCCCGATCCCCGTGGCCGGCCGCATGTCCGGCACACGCTTTTGGGAACCCATACGCCCTGCCAATTCGAGTTATTCCTTTACCTGTATGCCTGACCTCGGTCGGAGAGCTTTTGCGAGCTCCTTCGGTAGTCACCGCCATATAAATCGATGAGCGGGGCAGATGCAATGCCAGCCGTTCCTCATGTCCCAGTCCGTTCTGAAAACAAACGATCCCCGTATGGCTTCCTGACCAATGGGCTAGCCATGCCGCAAGATCGTCATCAATATCCTTTTGCTTGACGGCAAGCAGAATCCAATCCGGTTTTTCCGCTTCTCGATGCTTTTCCCAACCTTCAAAGGATGCAGCTGCTGGAAATACCGTGAAGTGCTCTCCTTCCTCTGAGTAATTAACGGTTATCCCGCTACGGAGGATTTCGGAAGCTTGAGCAGCCTTCCGACAAATCATTTTCACCTGATGTATGTTTTCTGCCGCCTCTGTCAGCCTTCCGGCAAGAAGCAGCCCGATGGAGCCTCCTCCAACAATATATATGTTCATAGAGCTTTCCCCTTTGCTGAATAGCTTTTCTATCCCCAATTATAGACAAGTACATCCTCTCATATTGAGACTCCCACGGCTAGAGCCGGAAGCCCTGCACATTACCGTGCGACGGTGGGATTCTTGCATGGCTAAACGTTCGCAGTCCATTTCTGTTTTGAACAGCCTGCGAGATTAGGAACATGCGTTCTTGCATATCCATATTGTACTCATTTGATTGATTAATTACAACAGATAGACGGGGTCCCCGAAAAGTAATGTATAAACCTCTATCGAAGCAAGATCAGGAAGATAGACCGCGTTTAGAGGATGGTTTAGACGCCGACCCCTGTCAGGGTGCGGATGTAAAAAAGATCCCGCAGTCCCTCTGATAGGAACGCCGGATCTTTTGGCAAACGGCAAAACTATTCGATTCTTTCCAGATTGCCGTTGGCATCCATTTTGAATCTTGATTTCTTGTCGTCCTCTTCTTCCACCAAAAAAGCTAATTTGCGGGCACGGTCCATAATTTGGATTAGCGCGCGATAGTCATCATTGACTACCTGATAATCGGTTTGCACCTCGTTCACCTGTTTACTCAGCTGATCATTGTGGCGTCTCAACCGATCCATTTCCTCATGGAGTTCGTTAAGCTCTCTTTCCATAGACTTCGTTTGCCGCGACATTTCCTGGTAGTTCATTTTCCAATGCTTCAGAAAACGGATCACAGCGTCGATAGAGATTGTATCCTCGGTCAGAAGATCGCCTTTCAGCCCGGCTTCCCCTTCCAAAACAGCTACAGAGGATACGCTGGATACCGGAACGGCTGACTGCTTCTTCATTTGGTTTCGCTTTTGCCGTTGGGCTTTGGCTATTTGAATAGCCGCCTCGTATTTTTTACGGACGCAGCTGTTCCATCGAAAGCCGCAGGCCGCAGCGGTTCGACCAATTTTTTCGCCTACTTCCTCAAAAGCGGTCAATTGTGTGCTGCCATCGCGAATATGCCGTAAGGTCACCTCCGCAAGAATCAAATCATCTTCTTCGCTCCAAGCGTCTTGTCTAACTGCCGACATCTAAATACCTCCCAACCAATAGTAAAAAAGATATTGCAAGAGTGGAATCAAACCAAAAAAGCATCGTGACCCATCTATGCGGTCTTCCCGTTAATTTATCTCTATGCCCATACTAGAGTTCATAGAATCTATTTGATACTAAAGCTATTTCCATTTTTTTTGCGGTCCATACATGTTTTCCGAAAGAAAAGGTTAAACTAAGCCCACAGGGCTGCCGTAAAAGTTTACGAATTCGTCACGGTTTCCCGTTTACACCTACTGCGTTGGGCTGTATAATGAGATGAGTGATAACGAACGTTGCAATTAGAGAGGAGGATGTCAAGATGGCACGCATGTATCGCGTTCTTGGCTTTTGGACACTCGCAATCGGACTAATGGCTCTCGCTGGCGGCATGGTCCCGATGGCTTTAATTTTCTTTTTCCAAACCGCTTTATTCGTATTATTAGGCTATATGAATCTTTCCGAGCGTACCTACATACTTATGTTTTGGGGGTACATGCTCATCTCCTTCACCGGCTTTACGTACTGGTCCTTCTTCCGAATGGAGCTGTAAACCGGTTAATAACGTCTATAAAACATAAAGGCGGCCGTTTTAGTTACGGTCGCCTTTTTTCGTTTGGATCAGCACCTTGAACAGCTCGCTCATCTGATCACTGAGCAGCAGCTGACGGACAGCGCGATTCCGCCTCGCCTCCGGACCAAACGGATCGCTGCCGGAATGATTCTGCAGGAGCTCCAGAATGCCCTGCTCCACTAAAAATTGCTTCTGAGTCATCAGATTCCATTCCTCTATTCCCTCTTCCACCCCGGCCCTGATGCAGGCTGTGAAATTAACATGAGCGGTCAAATCCTGCTCTCCCGGATACTCCAATGGCTGATCCATAGCCGCATGATTCCGATAACACATCAGAGTGCCGTTCATCCGATGCGGGGAATAAAGCTCCTCCGCGAGATCTCCATAATCAACCGTGACCAGGCTTCCTTCCTCTAGCCGGGCGGCCTGAAGGCGGATCCAATCGTCCGCTTCGAGATTGATTTCTGCCGTTTGTCCATCGGACAGGTGTATGTTCTCCCGCTTCAAATAGCGGACCAGCCTTGGATCGGCTGCCGGCTGCCAGCAGCTGGCCAACCGTTCTTGCCCTTCGTCCCAATAGACCCATTGCTCCTCTACCCTCCCGTTAAACCTGCGAACGCGATGGACCGGAAAGGCATCCAGCAGCTCGTTGGACAAAATAATCGTTTGCTTTCGGCTACCTTCTCTCCACCATTGTTCTTCATCCATAAAACGGACAACCGAGGAATGCGGAGCCAACCGTTCTTTTTGACTCTGCGAATGATTTCGGCTCTTTTCAACCACGATATAGGTAAGTTGCTTGTACAGGCCCGGATTAGACTGCTGAACTTCATCTAATATCTGCTTGGCTAATTGTCCCTCTCCTCCTCCCCACTCGACCCAATCGATAGGTCTTCCTTGCCATTGCCGAGATAGCTTGCTCAGCAAACGGGCCATCATAATGCCCATAATTCCTCCTACCGAAGCGCTTGTATAAAAATCTCCATCCTTGCCTATCTTCGCTTTGTCGCTCATATAATATCCGTACTCAGGATGATAGAGACATTCCTTCATATAATCTTTGAAGGATATTGCCTTATGCGGGCCTTCTGACATCCGGCTCCGAATCCAATCGATCAGCCGAAGGTTCCCATTCTGCATGTCCATAACCTCCTTTTCCTCATCTCCTGCGAATCCTTAAACCATGATTTGATTCGTAAAGACATTTTCCATATAAAACGGTATAATGAACAATATGTTTTTTATTAGATTCAAAAAGACCAACTTTTCAAAAGCTTTTTGAACAATCTTATCAGATAAAGGAGAGACCCTACTGTAATGCGTATTTACAAATGGATGGCGCTGATCGCGCTCCTGCCTGCCTTGCTAGTGCTTGCTGGCTGCGGTCCATCGACTCCTCCGTGGAAAGAACAAGCGCTTTCCGCCTTAGCTAAGCAGCAAGAAATAAAAAGCTATTCTTTCGCCGGAGAAGCAAGACTCAAATGGGGAGATTTCCAGGAAGACAGCTTGACTAACCCGATTACGAAGTCCTTTTCTCCAATGTTATCCAATGGCAAATTGAGCTGGTCCGGCACCGCCTCCATCGAGCCTTTGCGTTTGGAAGCCGTTCTTCAGAGCAAGTCCGCCGACTCGTCTACTGTTGTTGAGCTGCCGTTTTTGATCAATAATAATCATTTGTATGTTAATATACCATTGATCAATCAGAAGGACGAATATTTTTCTCTTGATTTGGCAGGCTTGTCGGAATTGTCGGGAGATGCCTCTACCTTTTCCACCGAAAGACTGCAGAGCGCTATGGAAGTCATGGCTACCTTGTCTACCAAATTATTCGAAGCGATGGACGAGAAATGGTTCGCTCAAGCGGAATCACCGGAAGGAAGCGAGTTTACCCTCATCGAAGTGCGGATTACAGATGACAACTCAACCGAAATCACCAACGCTCTGAGGGAACAATGGCCTTCGATTATCGATTACTTAGGAGAGAGCGGCCTGCTGACCGACGAACAGGCTTCCGACTGGAAGCAAGCCGGCAGCGAAAGCAGCCTGGAGTTAGGCCGATTTGCTGTTGCTGTTGACAGCGAGGGCTTCGTTCGCGATTTATCGATACATATCGAATTATCGACGGTTACCGGAGGAGAGCGCAAAGCGCATCTAGTGAGTGCCCAACAATCCTATGACCGGATCAATGAAACACCCGCCTTCACCCAAGACATTCCGGAAGTAACGAAGCCTCTGGATGATATCCTCAAGCTGCTAATCAAAGGCTCGAAATAAAAGGCGAACTTCCCGCCTCAAACCATTAAACTTCCCTGAACCGGGAAGTTTTTGGCATCATTTTACATCGATTCTTATAAAATTTAGAGAAAGAATGTGAACATGAAGGGGTATGTCATGGCCAAGCTTATTCGCAAATCGTTCTTGGTATGCCTCTGCCTTATCGTTTGTTTATATGGGACCCCCTTTATATTGGCCGAAGCCGAGCCTTCCCTGGACGAGACCAGGCAATTGCTGCAAAAAAGCTTGACGGTTTACGAAATCGACAGGGAAATTGCCAGGCTGACCGAACGTGAAGCGGAGATCGGCAAACAGATCGCCTCAGCTGAACAAAACATCCTGAGGGAGCAGGAACGGGTTGACCAGACTCGCGAGCATGCGGGGAAAATATTGAGAGCCTACTACATGGGACAGCGCGATAATCTATGGTTGTTAATGTTTAGCGCCGGCTCGTTCTCCGATGCGATTGCCGTCTATGAATACTTGAGCATGATTCTGGACAACGACAAGAGAAAGCTGGACGCCTACCGCGATTCCTATCAGCAGCTGCAAGCGACCTATAACCAATTGCTGGAGACCGAAGCCGAGTTGAAAGAGGTGAAAGCGGAATTTCTTCTTCAGCGGGAACGGCTGCTCGCTTTGCAGCAGGAACTGGACGAACAGTTGGCGGCGTCTGAGGAAGCGGCAGAGGTGTTCAAGCAAATGGTAGACTTGACTGCTGCCTGGAAGGATAAAGGGCTGCCTGTGTTCAGAACTTATTTTCAAGCCATCGCTGACGAGATGAATGATATATCGGATTTATTCAATAATGGGGGAACCAATAAGTATTTGAATGGGCTGACCTTTCAAATTAGCGACCAGGAACTGATTGATTATTTTCGTAATAAAAATCCTTTGTTCGACAACATTGAATTTGCTTTTGAGGATGGTGTTTTTACTGCTTCCGGGAAGGAAGACGACGTGGAGGTAAGCATTCAAGGAAAATACATCATCCAGCAAAAGCCGAAAAACCACCTTCTGTTTCGGGTGGAGCAATTGACTTTCAACGGCTTCGTGCTGCCGGATACGACGAACCGGGCATTGGAGCAGGAATTCCCGCTTGGATTTTCTCCAGAAAGCTTCGTTCCGTTCATTAACGCCTATGAGGTCACAACAGAAGACGGGCTGCTCACACTAAAATTAAAGCTGAAGCTTAAATAGCTTCAGCTTTTTTGTAGCTTTATTCCTTTTTCCACAGGCTGGCAGCCTTGTCCGTGAATGCGCTAAAATCCTGCTCTCCTTGACGCAATGCTTCCATCTCGGCGGCCAAAGCATGGAGCTTCTTCGCAGAGTCGATTTGCACCGGCAGCATATAGCCTTGCTCTACTAGCCATGTATAGGATTTGAAGGACGGATCATTCCGCAGCTCCTCCGTCATAAACGCGGAAACATACGCCGGCAGCGTCTTCGCCTCTCCCCACAGCTTCATCTCCGTACCCAGAGAGGTCAGCTCCTGGAGCAGCTCGATAACCGCCTCTTCCTGGCCCGCCCGGGAGGAAATCGCATAACTCCTTCCTTTAAGCCAGGTACCTGTTTGTCCCGCGCCTTCAGTTACCATAGGCAGTGCACTTAGGGCGATCTTATCGTTCTCATGCAGCTTATAATCGGAAATTGTTGTGATCATAGCTGCAATATTCCCTGATGATAATTGCTCCCAAGGATCCCAATCTTTCGTGGGCAGCGGGAAATTGGTCTGGAACACCTTCGGATCCCAGCTCTTTTCCTTAGGGTTAAAGAACGATTCCAGCGAATGCATCGTCTCCGGATCATCCAGCTTGGCTAGCGGGTTAACCCCTTCGGAGAAAGGTACGCCCAGAGCAGATAACAAAGATAGAAGGGAGTAAGGATCATCCGGGTGATAATAAACTCCATACTGCTTTTCTTCAGGATTCATAAACTTTTCATTCCATTGCAAAAGCTCTTCGGCGGTTAAAGGCGCATGATCGACCTGCAGCTCTTCTGCCTTCTGCTTATTCCAGGCTAAAATGTAGGGGTCCACATCCTTGGGAATCCCCCACAGGTAACCATTCCATTTCACCTGATCCATGAGCTCCGGCAGTCTTTGCGCCTGCTGGTCATTGCTAAGCCATTCATCCATGGGCTGCAGATAACCGAGAGCGGCAAATTCGTTCACCCAGTCGTTATTTAACAGCATCAAGTCAGGAGCTTCTCCAAGCTGGCTTGCTTTCTTTAAAATATCATAGGCTTCGTTCAAAGGCAGGTTGGTCAGCTCGACCTTAATTCCTGTCTTGGCAGCCGAATATTGTTCCGTCCATTGCTTCAGCGCCTCATATTCCTCCGGCTTCATGCAAACCGCCAGATGAATAAGACGCTCCTCGTTGTCCGCCAACCCATCCGAGGTTTTGGCAAAGGTATCTTTACCGAAGTTAGAGCCGGCTCGCGGACTCCCTCCGGGGCCCATCACTTTAGAGATAAGCAATATCGATAATCCAAGGATTATAAATAGCACGATTAGGCTTTTTTTCCTGGTCACTTCAAAATTCTCCTTCTCCCGCATTTCTTAATTTGGACTGCTTGCCATTCTATCTATTGTTCAATAATAACAAAAATCAAGGTCCGATTCCTCCCAATTTTTCGGGGCCTTCCGACCCTGCCACTGTCATCGCTTCCTGTTTTGTAATCATATAACTAATGGACTGCACGGCGCAAGTATGGAAACGTCACAACGGGCGAGAAAGGGGCTTCTTTACGGATCTCCCCTTCCTCCACCCGTCGTGGATTTCATGATGAACGGTTATCAAACAATTTTAAGAAGGTGAACGCATGCAGAGGATTCCATACGATAAAAGGTTATAAGAGATCGGCCGCCAGTTGAGCCAGCCGCGATCTTTCTCCGCGCTCCAAAGTGATGTGCCCGCTCAGCTTCTCATTTTTAAACCTTTCTACAACATAAGTCAACCCGTTGCTGGAAGAGTCGAGGTAAGGATGGTCGATCTGCTCCGGGTCTCCCAGCAGAACGATTTTGCTCCCTTCTCCAACACGCGAAACGATCGTTTTCACTTCATGCCGCGATAAGTTTTGGGCTTCGTCAATAATAATAAATTGCCCCGGAATTGAACGTCCGCGTATATACGTCAGCGCCTCTACCTGAATGCTACCAAGACCGGCTAAAATTTTATCGATATCCCCCGTCTTTTTCGTATCGAACAAATACTCCAGATTATCATAAATCGGCTGCATCCAGGGACGCAGCTTCTCTTCTTTTTCGCCGGGTAAATACCCGATATCCTTTCCCATAGGCACTACCGGTCGGGCAATCAACAGCTTTTTATATTTATTCTCGTCCTCAGCTTTTAATAAACCGGCCGCGAGAGTAAGCAGCGTTTTGCCAGTCCCGGCCTTCCCTGTCAGGGTAACCAGAGGAATGTCGTCATTCAACAGTAATTCCAAAGCCATTCGCTGCTGAGCGTTGCGTGCGGTTATTCCCCATACCGGATCATTGCTCAGATGTAAAGGCTCCAATTGACGGCCGTCCGCACTCACTTTGAGAAGCGCCGATTTGGCAGAGCCCATCTCATCCTTGAGAATGACAAACTCATGAGGCCGCAATGTTGACGGCTGCTGCAGACTGCTTAGATTTAATCTTCGGTAAGAGTAAAACTCATCAATAATGGCCGGATGAACTCTTAAGGTGACCCATCCTGTATACATTTCTGATAAGGAGACGACCCGATCAGATAAATAATCCTCTGCAATTAATCCGAGCACGTCCGCTTTAATTCGGACAAGCGAGTCTTTGCTGACAAGAATAACGGGTCTCGGCTCAGGCTTGCTCTGTTCCTCGGTCCAATAATTCATGGCAACTGCCAATATCCGGTTATCGTTAGTCATTTCCCCGAAAACATCCTGCATTTTTAGAAAGCTGCGGTGATTAAGCTCCACCTTCAGGCTTCCTCCGTTATCTAATGAAACCCCGTCGTGAAGTCTTCCCTGACTGCGGAAGCCGTCTAACAGCCGGGAAACGTATCGAGCGTTACGGCCAATTTCATCCGCCAATCTTTTCTTCGAATCCATCTCTTCCAATACAGTCGCGGGAATAATCACCTCATTATCCTGGAAGGCAAAGACAGCGTTAGGATCCTGCAACAACACATTAGTGTCCAGTACATAAATTTTTTTCATAAGGAATCCCTCCACGTTTTCGGTTTTCAAGCGGAATACATAAGAAAAAAAATGTAAGGACAAACTATCGGTAATCTGACTACCCAGGAAAGGACGATTACAAGATGAAAACCATCACATTTACGTTTCTTGCATTAGTTCTTGTCATGCTTTCGGGTTGCAATACAGGCCAGAAGGGCGCCGCTCCAGGGACTGGACAGCATACTGTCCAGACTCGACAGGCTGCCCCAGCCAAGGAGCCCATTACGGACAGAAACGCAGTCGCTTCTCACCTCGAGAACATAGTCAAATCGATTCCTCAGGTAGAGGATGCTACATGTGTAGTCCTCGGGAATACAGCCATCGTTGGCATCAATGTGAAGCCCGAACTGGATCGCGCACGCGTAGACTCGATTAAATATTCTGCAGCAGAAGCGTTAAAGAAGGACAAACACGGTGTTAATGCACTCGTAACCGCAGATCTGGATATGGGACAGAGAATCCGGGAAATTCGCAACGATATTCAAATGGGACGACCCATCGCCGGCTTTGCCGAAGAGCTGGGAGATATTATCGGACGGATTATGCCCCAGGTTCCGAAAGATATCACCCCGGGGGGCAGTCCTCCGCCACAAAGCAGCACTCCCCAAAATTTTCAAAATAGCGGTTTGTAAAGCAATATATGGAGAGCCGCTGCGATTTATACAGCCCAAATTTATTTGGCTTAGGTCAAGGAAGTGCGGTCTCCAGCGGATTAAAAGACAAAGGGGCTGTCCAATAAGTCCCTAAAATAAAAAGTTGGGCGGAAAACAGGCACGTTTTCCGTCCAACTTTTTTTCGCCTTTGTTTCTGTAAGAAAGCGGCGAGGCGGATGCCTGCTACTTTCAGTA
>NZ_BOSH01000021.1 GCF_018403245.1 Paenibacillus sp. J2TS4 | reverse complement strand
CGTAAAAGTTCCCCATGACAATGACCTAAGTCCCGTCACGGAAGCTCATTTATTGAAGAGCGATTAGCTCATTCGTTCATTCATTAACGGTTCTGCTCACGATCCGAAGACCGCTTCGCACTGGCTTCATTCATTCACTCGTTGTTCAGTTTTCAAAGGGCAATGCTGCTTGATGTTGCATCAAAAAGCTCACTACAAAATAGCTTGTCTAGCCTGCCGCACCTCTTAAAGCGCGACTTTTATATTATACCACGCTATCTAAGCTTTGACAAGCGGTCAGCTTTTTCCAATTCTAAAGGGAAGTTACCTTTTTGATCCTTGAAAGGATTAGTCTCGGTTAAAGCGACAAGAAATAATTTAACACATCTTCCCCCTAAAAAGCAACAGTATAATTTACCGTGTTTTCCACTCTAGGGTCAATACCGTTAATGAAACCATCCCACCCACAAACGAGCATGCATAAATCAGCCTATTCTTATCGTTATTCGTCCTTTCTCGAAAAGAACGATCAAAGGAAGAACGAAAATAGGCCCGCCAGAAGTTAGCTTCAGTTTCTGGTGGGCCTATTAATACTAAGGGGTCTAGTTGGAGCGTTGTATTGGCTAGTGCTTATCCCGCATATGAGGGAATAACAGAACATCCCGAATCGAAGGGGCATTCGTCAAAAACATGACCAAGCGGTCTACGCCAATTCCAAGCCCGCCCGTAGGAGGCATTCCGTACTCCAGGGCATGAATGAAATCTTCATCCATCATATGAGCCTCGTCATTGCCCAGCTCCCGTTCTTGAAGCTGTGCCTCAAACCGTTCCCGCTGATCGATCGGATCATTGAGTTCAGTGAAAGCATTGGCATGCTCCCGGGCAACGATAAACAACTCGAATCGATCCGTAAAGCGCGGGTCGGCTTCGCTCTTCTTGGCCAGTGGGGAAATAGCTACCGGATGACCCGTAATGAAAGTAGGCTGGATTAAAGTTTCCTCAACGAACGTCTCGAAGAACTGATTCACAATATGACCGAAGGTCATACCTGGCTCCACAGGAACTTTATGTTCCTTCGCCAAAGCCAGAGCCTCTTCATCAGACAGATGTTGGCTGAAATCTACGCCAACCACTTCCTTAATTGCATCCACCATGGAAATACGTCTCCATGAAGGAGCCAGGTTCACTTCATGTCCCTGATAATTAATCGTTGTCGTTCCCAGCACTTCCTGAGCAATATGAGCGATGAGCTGTTCCGTCAAACGCATTATATCTTCATAATCAGCATACGCTTCATATAGCTCAATCATTGTAAATTCCGGGTTATGTCTGGTAGATATTCCCTCATTCCGATATACTCGCCCGATCTCGTACACCTTTTCCAGTCCGCCTACAATAAGCCGTTTGAGATGCAGCTCAATAGCAATTCTCATATAGAGCTCCATATCCAGTGCATTATGATGCGTAATGAATGGACGGGCGGCAGCACCTCCCGGGATAGTATGCAGGGTCGGAGTTTCCACCTCAAGGTACCCTTGGGAGTCTAAATAACGGCGCATCGACTGGATGATTTTAGAGCGAAGCATGAAAGTTTCTTTAACTTCCTCGCTCATTATCAAATCGACATAACGTTGGCGATAACGAAGCTCGACGTCCTTCAATCCATGGAATTTATCGGGAAGAGGGTATAGCGATTTGGAGAGAACCTTTACCGATTTCGCTTTAACCGACGTCTCTCCTGTCTGGGTTTTAAATACCGTTCCGACCACTCCAACGATATCCCCGATATCCAGAATGTCAAAGGCCGTGTACTCCACTTCATCTACCGTATCTTTACGGACATAAATTTGAATCTTGCCGGTTAAGTCCTGAATGTGCGCGAATGAGGCCTTCCCCATTCCTCTCTTCTGCATAATGCGTCCGGCAATACTGACCTCGACGTTCATCTCCGCTAACTGTTCTTTGGTGTACTCCTCATAGGTCTTTAGAATATTATCGGCCGTATGAGATCTTTCATACTTATGCCCGAACGGATCCACGCCCAATTCGCGAAGCTCGTCCAGCTTGTTCCGGCGAATCGTTAATAATTCATTCAACTCCAGTTCCTGACTCATCGTTTCATCTCCTCTTTCTTTGTTCCATAGTACCGCATTTCGCCGTCCGTATGGCCGTGCAGCGCCAAAAATATTATGGTTTGTTAGATAACATTCGGTCTAGGCACCCGCACCCTTGATCTATCGCTATTTCTCGCCTAACGCCGATACAGCGCGCGCCCTCGTCCCCCAATGAAAAAAGCTTCCTTAGGAAGCTTTTCATCCACAGCGGCTGATGCAAACGCTTATTTTTTAATATCAATAATCTGATATTGAATGATGCCCGCGGGAACGTTGACATCGACGGTAGCACCCTTCTGTTTACCAAGGATCGCTTTACCTACTGGACTTTCGTTGGATATTTTATTTTGCGAAGGATCGGATTCAGCTGTTCCGACGATCGTATATTCGAATGTATCGTTGAACTCGATGTCCTTCAAAGTAACGATGGAACCAATGCTTACTATATCGGTATCCACTTCATCGTTGTTAATGATACGGGCATTGCGCAGCATTTTCTCGAGAGTAATAATTCTACCTTCTATAAATGCTTGTTCATTCTTGGCGTCCTCATACTCAGAGTTCTCACTAATATCCCCGTAACCGATAGCGATTTTGATCCGCTCCGCCACCTCGCGGCGTTTGACCGATTTAAGATTCTCCAGTTCTTCTTCCAGTCTCTTTAAGCCTTCCTGGGTAAGAATTACTTCTTTTTCACTCATTCTTATATATCTCCTGTCATGTGAAAATTGTCATACGACCGGTCTTGCCTGCCACAAACAAATAGATACAATGATACAACTTGGTATTGCCAAAGCGCTGAAATGACCCACCATTCGAATCGATGACCCGTTGTCTGGAATGTCCTCATCCCATTAATAATATATTGCTAACATCGATCAAGATGACTGATATTTTCACTTTGTTAATTTCGTTATTGACTGATTATATTGCAAGGCTATACAAATGTCAATCGAAGGGAATTCCAAGGAATGGCTCCAGCATAATCGCAATTAATGCGCCAAAGCTCCAGCTGGAGTGGCCTTGAAAGGTCCGTCATCTTCAAATTGCGACACGAATTGCTCCAACACCTCGACCAGCGTGCTTCGATCTGTCAATTCCATGATGACATCTTTAACACGAGCAGCTCCGGATATCCCCTTTAAATACCACGCCATATGCTTGCGCATTTCTTTAACGGCTACCGCTTCGCCTTTGAGGGCGACCAACCGATCGAGGTGAACAATGGCGATGCGTATTTTTTCCCGGGGAGTGGGATCTGGAAGCAGTACTCCATCCGTAAGATACTTAACGGTCCTGTAAAGCATAAACGGATTGCCCAGCGCGCCCCTGCCGATCATTACTCCGTCACAGCCGGTATGATCGAGCATTCTTCTCGCATCTTCTGGCGCAAATACGTCTCCATTGCCGATAACTGGAATGGAAACGGACTCTTTCACCTCTTTAATGATATCCCAATTCGCATGCCCGGTATACATCTGCACTCTGGTTCGTCCGTGTACAGATACCGCCTGGCCTCCACCGTTTTCTACCGCCTTGGCATTCTGCACCGCATAAATATGGTCTTCATCCCAACCAATTCTCATCTTGACGGTTACCGGCTTCGATACCGCTTTGACGACGGTCGAGATCATCTCTTCAATTCGCGATGGATCCAACAGCCATCTGGCCCCGGCATCGCATTTGGTAATTTTCGGAACGGGACAGCCCATATTGATATCAATAATATCGGCATTGGTATACCGATCGACCACCTGCGCGGCTTGAACCAATGTCTCCGTATCCCCTCCGAATATTTGCAGGCTAAGCGGCTTCTCCCGCTCATCCACATAAAGCATCTGCATCGTCCGCTCATTACCATGAACAATCGCTTTATCGCTTACCATCTCGGCACAGACTAATCCACAGCCGAACTCTTTGGCGATTAAACGGAACGCCGGATTGCATACCCCTGCCATCGGAGCAAGCACGACTTTATTTTTAGCGACTACGTCACCGATTTTTAACATAATCCTAACTCCTTTCTACGAGCGTCGAAGGCAATAGGTCCTCCGGCTCTACACCCAACACTTCCGCGATTCGATTAATGGTCCGAGCATCTGCTTTGCGTGTTCCCCGTTCGATGGAGCCGACGATAGACACGGAAATTCCCAACAATTCCGCTAATTCTATCTGCGTAACCCCTTTTAATTTGCGAAACGCCCGGATTCGAGCAGCCAATTCGTTTGTTTCCACAGTTGTACCCCTTCCTTTCCATTCAACGACGCCGTCCATTCTGCAAGTCGGGAGAATCCAGGGAAGCTGTCTTCCACGATTTCCATTAAAGGGACAAGTACAAAGGCCCGTTCATGCATCCGCGGATGGGGAAGTGTCAGCGACTCGGTATGAATCGTCGTATCATCATACAGAAGAAGATCCAGATCAATGGTTCGCGGGCCGTTGCGGATTTCTCGTACTCTACCCAAAGAGGCCTCCACCTGCAAGAGCTCCTCCAACAAAATCTGAGGATGAAGCCGGGTGCTCAACTTTGCCGCCATATTTAAAAAAGCTCCCTGCTCTTCATACCCTACCGGCTCCGTTTCATAAACATTCGAATGCCGGACCACCTGAATGAACGGATGTTGGTTCAGCTTCCGCAATGCTTCTTGCAAATATTGTTCACGGACTCCCAAATTAGAGCCTAATGCAATATAGGCCGTATTGTTAACTTGTTCAGCTTCCATTATTCAGTCCCGCTTTCTGTGTATTTCCACGGTGACCCCTTCAAAAATGATATTGAACGGAGGATGAGACTTTATAACCCTAACCGTAATTTCTTCTATAATAGTATAAGTTTGCAGCAACCGAGATGCAATGGTTTCGGCCAAAGCTTCTATTAATTGGAATGGCCGCCCTTCCACCAGCTCTTTAACCTTTTCGTACACTTCCGCATAGTTAACCGTATCTTCCAAATGATCAGAGACACCAGCTTGCTTGAGAGGCAAATAAAGCTCCACGTCCACATAAAATCTTTGGCCCAGCTTATTCTCCTCCGGAAAGACGCCATGGTAGCCATAGAACTCCATGCGAGACAGAATCATTTTATCCATCTTTCTTCTCTCCTTCCCTTTTCAACGAGGAACGAATAATGGCATCTGCCATCTTGACCGTCCTCTTGATTTCTTTAACATCATGGACACGGACTATATCGACTCCCTGAGCAATCCCCCATACGACCGTTGCGGCCGTTCCTTCAATGACTTGATCAGCAGGAAGCCCCAGGGTGGTACGGATGAAAGTCTTGCGAGATGTTCCCAACAGGACCGGGTAACCCAGCTTGTTCAAATCTGCCAGGTATTTCATAGCGATCAGATTATGTTCATAATCTTTGGCAAATCCAATACCAGGATCCAATATAATTTGATCATCCCGCACGCCAGCCTCTTTAGCCAGGCGAATGGTTTGCTTCATATCGTCCAATAGATCGTCCATAAAATGATTATAATTTTTATCTTTGCGGTTATGCATCAGAATAAGGGGGCAATCGTAAAGAGCCGCTACATAAGCCATCTCGGGATCAGCTTGGCAGCCCCATACGTCATTAATAATATGGGCTCCTGCTTCAAGGGATTGCCTGGCCACCTCTGCTTTATACGTATCTACAGAAATGGGCAAATCGATAGCCCTCCGAACTGCTTCTACCATAGGTATCACTCTGTGAAGCTCCTCATCCAGAGTTAATGTCTCCGCCCCTGGACGTGTGGACTCTCCTCCGATATCTATTATATCCGCACCTTCCTCGGCCATTCTTTGGGCATGCTCCACAGCAGCATCCACCGTAGAATAGCGTCCGCCATCAGAGAAAGAATCCGGAGTAACATTCAGGATGCCCATAATTAAAGTTCTCGAGCCGAGAGTTAATGATTTATCCCGACACTGAAGGACAGTTCCGGAGGCTACAGTCTGACCTTCGAGCCGACCGTTATTAACTGAACCACGAGGAAAATCCGTCTGGTCCACCACCGTTTTTTCATTTTCGTTCATCCTTATCTCTCTCCTTTCCCTTATGAATTTCGTTACAAAGTATGATGGATATTATAGACTGCAATATCGCTGATAATCCTCATACAGCGTTCTCGTCAATGAACCTGGCTCGCCGCTCCCAACTTGTCGCCTATGCCCGCCGAGGTCATACAAAGCATTGATCGGAATGATTTCTTGAACTGAATTCGTAACGAACACTTCTTCTGCCGCAAGTAAATGATCCCAATCGAAATGGCCTACACATACAGGGACCGATCTGGCCTCACATAAACGAATGACGAAATCTCGGGTGATCCCCGGTAAAATCCCTGTATCCAGCGCAGGAGTATAACAAATGCCATCCGCCACAAAGAAAAGATTACTGACCATTCCTTCCGCCAAGTATCCCTTCTCATTTAAAAGCAATCCTTCTGCCCCGGTTCCGGAGATCCAAGGATATTGCTTTAGCTCTCTTTTGGCGAGAATATTATTCATATAATGGAAAGACTTCATTCTCCAGCCGGCTTCCGGGCTGTTCCGACTCAGCTTTAACCGCTGCAGCGGACGGGCCGTCTTCTCCCATTTGTCAGGCCGAGGAGGAAGGGGCTTGCCATAAACAATCACTGTCGGGGTCTCATACCCCTCCGCAGGCAGACCAATCTCCCCGATTCCTGCAGATACGGATAACCGGATGTAAGCCTCGCTCAGTTGATTTTTGTCCAGCAGCGAATCAATAATTGCAGCAATGGTAGAGCTATCGGGACTATAGCGAATGTCTAGCGCTCTGCAGTCTTTTTCCAATCTGGCCAGATGCTCTTCCAATAGAAAGGGTTTGCCCCCGTACGTGCGGAACGTTTCGAATAAGCCCATCCCGTAAAGAAAACCGTGATCATATACGGAGACCACGGCTTGTTGATGTTCAGTCCATTGACCGTTTATATAAATTATCATGGCGCGCTCCCATCCGCGTTATGCCCTCAATATATCCGTTCTTTAGCCGTCTTACGTTCCTGCTCCCGAGGTCCGAAAGAATATACTCAGCGTGGCCTAAAAACATATAATTATTCTGCTTCCACTCCCTAACTATTAAGGGGATAAGCTGACAGTACTACCTATAGGTTTCCACGAAATTGCGCAGCAATTGCAGACCATGATCGGTAATGATGGATTCAGGATGAAATTGGACTCCCTCAATTGGATATTGCTTATGGCGAAGGCCCATAATTTCACCTTCCTTAGTCTCCGCACTAATCCCGAGAGTATCGGGGAGTGTATCGCGCTTTACGATTAAAGAGTGATAACGAGTAGCGGTAAACGGACTGGGGATTCCTCGGAAGATCGTTTGACCGTCATGAAGGACAGGGGACGTTTTGCCATGCATCAGCCTGTCCGCCTTCACCACCTCGGCCCCGAAAGCCTGTCCAATAGCCTGATGTCCAAGACAGACACCTAATATCGGGATTTCTCCCTTAAATCGATCAATCAGCGCCAAGCTGATCCCCGCCTCATTGGGAGTGCACGGTCCGGGAGAGATGAGCAACTGGTCGGGATTAAGCGAAGCGATTCCGTCCAGATCGATTTCGTCGTTGCGCTTCACCTGGAGCTCTTCCCCTATTTCTCCTAAATATTGCACCAAGTTATATGTAAAGGAATCATAATTATCAATGACCAAAATCATTCCTAGTCCCCCTTGTGTTCGGCGCCTGCAGCTCTTGCGGCATCCCACTCACACTGTTCGCTTAGCTCGATCGATTTCCATAAAGCCTTCGCTTTGTTAAGCGATTCAATATATTCTCTGTCCGCCGCAGAATCGATCACTATTCCCGCTCCGGCTTGGACATGGCCGACTCCATCCGTTACAAGCAGCGTTCGGATAACTATATTTAATTCCATATTTCCGGTGTAGTCAATCCACCCGATCGACCCGGTATAGGGACCTCTTCTAACCGGTTCCAACCCCTCAATAATTTCCATAGTTCTGATTTTGGGTGCTCCTGTAATAGTCCCTCCGGGAAAGACGGCGGCAATAACATCGTATACATCTTTGCCTTGAGCGAGCTCCCCCTTCACTTCAGAAACGATATGCATAACGTGCGAATAGGTTTCTACTACCATGAAGTCATCCACCCGCACCGATCCATAGCTGGAAATCCGCCCTAAATCATTACGAAGCAAATCAACCAGCATCACATGCTCGGCCCGTTCTTTGTCATTATGAATTAATTCGTCTGCTAGCCGCAAATCCTCCTGTTGATCCATCCCGCGAGGCCTTGTCCCGGCGATAGGGCGGGTACGGACCTGGTTAGCCTCGAGTTGAACCAGCAGCTCCGGCGATCCGGAAACAAGCTGAAATCCGGGGTAACGGAGCAGTCCCATATAGGGGGACGGGTTAACCAGCCGGAGCCATTCATAGATAGCCTCCGGGCGGGCCTCCAGCTTCTTGCTTTGGCGGACCGAAAGGTTGACTTGAAATACGTCACCTTGAGCTATATAGCTTTGAATGCGGCGAACCGCTTCAATAAATTCGTTCTCTTGGAGAGCGGGACGCAGCCCTTGGATCGAAGCCACATCTATATGCAGCGATTCCTGCTCAAGCCTCCGAATACGGCGGGAATGTTCCGCCCTCCATTCTTCATCCATCTGGACGGAAGCAATCCGATCCCACTGACACTTCATGCTCTCGATTTTCCGTTCCGCCTGCTCGTAGAGCTCTGCAAGCTGGTCGGCAGTGGACCCATTACGATCTTCTAATCTGATATGAACAGCGCAATAAAGCTCATGGAGTTCATGATCCATGATCCATAGCTCATCATATAACGTCATAACATAATCCGGAACAGATAGATCATCATAAGCTGTGACAGGGAGCTTCTCGATCGAACGGGCAACATCATAACCGAGGAAGCCGACACAGCCCCCGATGAATTTAGGCGCGCCTAACACGGCAGGGGCCCGATGAGGCTGCATCCACTCTTTAATCAAGGCCAATGGCTTGCCCGTTCTCCGCTGACGTTCTCCGCTGGCAAAGACGGTTACAACTCCTTCTTCGCCCTTCCCTTCAATCATGGACTTGGGAGACAGGCCCAGGAACGTGTATCTCCCTCCCTTGCCGCTTTCCAATACGAAAGAAGACGGACTTTCGTGCTTCCATGCCTGCTCCCAGGAGATGAGCCGTTCGCTTCCAGGTGGCAGCGCATATTTCCGAACATACGGAAGCAGCGAATAACGGCCGGAAGAAGCCCATTCCAGCCAATGATCCAATGTTGTTATCGTCTCCATGGCCAACCCGACTCCCCACTTTATTCAATCCTCGTTAGGTAGAAAAGAAGAGCCCCAATTAGGGGCTCGAAAAGACGTTAGTCTTCAAATTGATATAGAGGAGTGCTCAGGTAACGTTCCCCGTTACTTGGAATGACGGCGACGACTCGCTTGCCTTTACCCAATTTCTTGGCCACCTGCAATGCGGCACGAATAGCGGCGCCGGAGGAAATCCCTCCGAGTATCCCTTCTTCCTTAGCAACCGTCCGAGCGGTTTCGAATGCATCCTCGTTTTCGATCGTAATCACTTCATCGTAAATATCGGTATTCAGAATATCGGGGATAAATCCGGCTCCCAGCCCTTGAATTTTATGCGGACTAGGCTTGCCTCCAGACAATACAGGAGAAGCCGCGGGCTCTACTGCATAAATTTTAATATCCGGAAAATGCTCTCGAAGCACTTCTCCGGCCCCGGTAATCGTTCCTCCCGTGCCAATACCCGCTACAAAGGCGTCCAGCTTTCCGTCATGCTCGCGAATAGCTTCTACAATTTCCGGTCCTGTCGTTTCACGATGGATTTTGACGTTCGCCAAATTTTTAAATTGCTGGGGCATGAAATAATTATCGTTCTCCGCCAGCAATTCCTCCGCCCTGCGAATGGCCCCTTTCATTCCTTCGGCTCCCGGAGTCAGGACGAGCTCGGCTCCATAGGCACGAAGCAAATTTCTACGCTCCATACTCATCGTCTCTGGCATAACCAGAATCGCCTTGTACCCTTTGGCGGCTGCAACCATAGCCAGTCCGATTCCCGTGTTGCCGCTGGTCGGCTCAATGATTGTATCTCCGGCCTTCAACTTGCCTTCCTTCTCTGCGGCTTCCACCATACTGATCGCAATTCTGTCCTTCACGCTCGCTCCAGGATTCTGGAATTCCAGCTTCAGATAAATCTCTGCAGAATCCTCCGGAACAATCCGATTCAAACGAACAAGCGGCGTATCTCCGATTAACTCCGTAATACTCTGAACTAATTTAGCCATAATGTATCCTCCCCGGTTTCATTCCCGACTAACTCAGTTGGTTTTACTCGATTTTACCAATCGAACAGGGGAATTGTCAACATCTTTATCCGCCTGGGCCTAAGACGCAAGGGAGGTATCGAAGATAACGGCCCCTCTTTTCTTGCGAATAGATGCGACGACCTCCTTCAAGGGAGGGGCTTTCTGTAACGATAGCCTCTTTTTCACCGCATCATGGATTTGTTCCTTCGTTCCGATCGAGTCCACTTTTCGATTAGTCAGTTTGATAACCGCATAGCCATCATCGAGTTTAATCGGTTGACTGACCTCTCCAACCTGCATTGCTTTAGCCTGCTTCATTATGCCCGCATCTACGAAAGGATCGTTATCCTCCAGCCAGCCTAAATCGCCTCCGTCCGAGGCGGTTATCGTATCCAGAGACCTCTCGCTGGCCAATTGACCGAAATCTGCGCCATTACGGGCGGAATCATACACTTTATTGGCTTGATCCAAAGTGGAAGAAACAATTAGCGAAATGCGTAAATAGACCGTATCTCTAAACTCTTCGTCGTGATCTTTAAGAAAATCCTCAATTTCCTTTTCCGACACACTGACGTCCAACGTCGCTATTTTTTCCAATAAAAGCTTGTAGTGAATATCTTGCTGAAGCTCCTCCCGGGACAGGCCGAGCTGATCCTTCATCGTACGATAATATTCTTCCAGACTTTCATAGCCCTGACTCATTCGGGAAAGCTCATATTCCATTTCTTCATCGGAAATCTTAATCCCGATCTCTTCCGCCTCCTGTTGAATCGCTGTCCGATCCAGCATTTGATTCAGCAGCTCAGACCCATATTTATCCAAAAGCGTCTCTTCTAATGTGCTGAGTAAAATGCCGTGATCCCCAACTTTAGCCACAATCCTATCCTCTTTAGATGAAGAAGAGTCGTTAGGGAGAGGAGAATCGGCAGAGTTGCGAAGCAGCAGCACCGCCAGCAGCAGCAAAACCATAGCGGCCAACACAAAGTTGATCGACCATAGCAGTTTATTGTTACTCATCCTCATCTCCTCTCCACTCCAATATCTAATTGATTTTGTCTATCACAGCAGCCAATTGTTCATCCGTAAAAGCATAGGCCTCGTTGCAAAAATGACAAACGACCTCCGCTTTTCCCTCTTCCTCCAGAATAGCGGTCAGCTCTTCCTTGCCCAAGCTGATCAACGTCTTCTCTACCCGATCCCGGGAGCAGCGGCAGCGAAAATGAATATCCATTCTCTCCAGCAGCTGAATTTCCCCTACGGCGGAGGTTAAAATGTGCTCCAACGATTCACCGGAATCCATCAAGGTCGTAATAGGAGGCAGATTGCCCAAAGCTTGTTCTATTGTATCAATTTCTTCTTCCGTCAGACCCGGTAATAATTGGATGATGAACCCTCCGGATGCTTTGACTGAGCGGTCGACATCAATTAGAACACCTACGGCAACGGCGGAGGGCGTTTGCTCCGACTTGGCGAAATAATACGTAAAATCTTCACCCAGCTCCCCCGATACAATCGGAGTGCTGCCCCGATACGGCTCTTTCATCCCCAGATCTTTAATGACATAAAGGAATCCTTCCCGGCCGACGGCCCCCGCAACATCCAACTTACCTATCTCATTAAGCGGCAGGTCTACTTCCGGATGATCCACATATCCCCTTACTTCACCCGCAGCATTGGCATCTACGACGATCTGTCCCATCGGTCCGTCGCCTTTAACCTGAATAGTAAGCTTCTCCTCACCTTTCAGCATGGCCCCCATCATCACCCCAGCCGTGATGGTTCGGCCTAGTGCGGCTGTAGTCGTCGGAGTCATTCCATGTCTCCTGCGGAGCTCGTCTACCACTCCGTTCGTGCGGGCTGCAAAGGCCCGCACCTTGCCTTGGAGCGCAGTGGCTCGAATTAAATAGTCCTGCATAAGGTCACCCGCTTTATATTTACAAAGTAATGTTATTATATCCAACTTTGACGTTCTAAGATAATTGACATAATTAATATCGCTATATAAGTGGCACTTAAGAAAGCGATCATTCCGTTCCGAAGGAAAGTAGTGCCGAGTATATAGTATCTCATTTGTTCCCTCATCCGATCAAAAAGAAGGAAGCTTGCCAAGTTTTGTAGAATCGCAGACAACAGCCAGTCGACCTTCAAATATTTCGTTCATAAATGAATCGAAGTCCCTGAAGCGTGAGCAGAGGATCGACCACATCAATCGCCTTGGATTCCGATGCGATTAATTCCGCCAACCCGCCCGTTGCAATCACTTTCGGATTCGTACCGAATTCCTCGCGAATTCGGGTGACAATTCCGTCCACTTGGCTGGCATAACCAAATATAATACCGGCCTGCATCGAGGTTACCGGATTGCGGCCGACGGTGCTTTTAGGCTTAACAAGTTCAATTCGCGGAAGCTTCGCCGCTTTCTCATACAAAGCCTCGGTCGAGATCCCAATCCCCGGGGATATCGCCCCTCCTATGTATTGTGCTTGTTCATCGATATAGCAAAAAGTCGTAGCCGTGCCAAAATCAACTATAATCAACGGAGTGCCGTACAGCTCGATCCCGGCGACAGCGTTAACGATTCTATCCGCACCTACTTCGCGGGGGTTCTCATAGCGGATGTTCAGACCCGTTTTGATTCCCGGTCCGACTATGAACGGAGTCTTTTTAATATATTTTAAGCTTAGCTGCTCTAGTGCGAACATAAGGGGCGGGACGACAGACGAAATGATGACTCCTTCAATGTCCTCCATTTTAATTCCGACATAATGGAAAAAATTGTACACCATCATGCCATACTCATCCGCGGAGCCCGACCGATTAGTGCTGACCCGCCAATGATGGAGAAGCTGATTCTCTTCATAAATCCCGAGGACAATATTCGTATTCCCGACGTCTACAACCAAAATCATAAAGACGTCCCCTTTCGTTCGTTTAAGTCCAGGCTAATATCGAGCGATTGCACAGAGTAAGTCAATCGGCCGACCGAAATGACGTCAACCCCGGTTTCCGCGATTTCCCTAACCGTATCCAGAGTGACGGACCCGGAAGCTTCGACCACAATATGCGGGAAACGGCTTTTAACCGTACGCACGGCCTGCCCCATCTGTGCTGGAGTCATATTATCAAGCAGAATGATATCCGCTTGAGCCTGCAGCGCCTCTTCCAGCTGGTCTGAATTCTCTACCTCGACTTCAATTTTCATTGTATGGGGAATCTGACTGCGGGCTGCTTGGACCGCTTGCGTAATTCCGCCAGCACCGATAATATGATTATCTTTAATCATTACCGCATCGTATAACCCAAAACGATGGTTATAGCCTCCTCCTACGGTAACGGCGTATTTTTCCAACATCCGATGCCCTGGAGTAGTCTTTCGGGTGTCGACCAATCGGACCGCCGTTCCCTCCAATGCTTCGACAAATTGCCGAGTGCGGGTAGCAATCCCCGACATTCGCTGCAGCAAGTTAAGCGCCAACCGTTCGCCGGTCAAAATGCTGCGGGTGCTGCCCTCGACCTTCGCCAAAAGCGTCCCTTTATCGATCCGGGCCCCTTCCTCGGTCATCGGCGTAAAAGACAGTTCCGGATCGACTTCCCGAAAGACAGCTTCAGCAACGGTAAGACCCGCCACGATTCCAGCTTCCTTGGCATGAATAATGCCCGTTGAGCGGCTGCTTTCAGCAATAGTCGACAAAGTGGTCACGTCCCCGGTGCCCACATCCTCCTGTAACCAAAGACGCAAGGAATTGCGAAAAGTTTCATTATTATTAAACATCGGTCATTTTCTCCTCCAAAATTCCGTCAGAATGGCTGAATAGAATATGCTTTCTCCACAACAGATCATCTTTATCCGGGAAGTCCTCGCGATAATGACCGCCCCGGCTTTCTTCCCGGATTAACGATGCTTTGGTTGCCAGCAAAGCACAGACAAGCATATTGGCGAATTCGTATTCTTCCTTCTTGGTCAGGCAGGAGTCAAAAATGTGAACCTGCTTCATTAATTCTTCGTAGCCTTTTTCCAAGCCCTGGCTTGTTCGGGTTAATCCGACATAGCGTAGCATGATTTTTTGCAGTTTTAATCTTCTTTCTATAAAAGGTCGGATCGGCAATTCCCGGTCCGATTTCTCAAAGCGTACCTCCGGAAACCGGGTTAACGGTTCCAATTGGTTAATTTTCTCTACAATCCTTCGACCAAACACGATAGCCTCAGACAAAGAATTACTGGCCAGCCGATTAGCCCCGTGAACTCCCGTCGACGACACCTCTCCGCAGGCAAACAGCCTTTTCACGTTAGTCTCGCCATACAGATCCGTCTTCACCCCGCCCATCATATAATGAGCGGCCGGAGCAACCGGAATCCAATCCGAAGAAAGATCCAGCCCATAATTAAGGCAGAATTCATAAATGGTCGGGAAGCGCGTCTTCACTTTCTCCGCAGACTCGTGGGTAAAGTCCAGAAAGACGAAGGTCGAATTCGTCTTTTCGATTTCACTGACGATAGCGCGAGCGACAATGTCTCTTGGAGCCAGTTCCAACTGCGGATGATAATGCTCCATAAATCTTTCTCCCCGAATGTTCCGCAGGACAGCCCCTTCTCCCCGCACCGCTTCTGAAATAAGAAACCGGGGAGCTCCCGGGTAGACAAGAGCGGTGGGATGAAACTGAATGAACTCCATATCACGGATAACCGCTCCGGCTCGGTAAGCGATGGCTACCCCATCCCCAGTAGCAATGACCGGATTGGTCGTATAGCGATAAAGTTGTCCTGTTCCGCCGCTGCACAGAATGGTCGCTTTGCCTTGAACATAGATTTTGCTCCCGTCGGGCTTCTGTACCCACGCCCCATAGCATTCCCCAGCCTGCGTTATTAAGTCGATCACATAATGGTCGTCCCATACTTCGATATTGGAATGCTGCAAAGCCTTTTCCGATAAAGCCCGGACAATCTCATGACCTGTCGCGTCTCCGTTGGCATGAAGAATTCTCCGCTTGCTGTGAGCTCCTTCCTTCGTTAAAGCGAATTGGCCGTTCTCCAAATCGAACTGAGTGCCCATGTGAATAAGATCCCTGACTCCTTCGGGACCTTCATGGACTAGCACATCCACCGCCCCGGTGTCGCATAACCCGGCGCCGGCAATGAGCGTATCCTGCCTATGATAAGCCGGAGAATCGTTATCCGCAATGACAGCGGCAATTCCTCCCTGGGCATATCGAGTATTACTTTCGAGCAGAGATTTCTTCGTAATCAGTAACACTTTGTGTGTCTCAGCGGCGCGAATGGCCGTGAACAACCCGGCAATTCCTGCACCGATGACAATAATTTCTGCTTGCTTGACAGGAGAGCTGGATAAATCAATATCGACTAAATAGCGCGGTATCATAACGCTTCACCTTTTCTCATACAAAGGAAGTAGCGCATGCTACTTCACCTGCAGCATGCGCTCTAACGAAAGTCTCGCCTGATCCGCAACCTGTGGCGGAACATAAATTTCTGGAGACAGCGTCTCCAAGCATCTGGCAACTTTCTTCAAATTGTTTACTTTCATGTTGGGGCAGACCAAATATTTAGTGGCAAAATGAAACTTTTTATGTGGGCTGTCTTTCCGAAGCTGGTAGCCGGTTCCGTCCTCCGTTCCGACAATAAATTCATCACGATCCGATTCTCGGCAATGCTTAATTATCGCTGTTGTACTGCCTACAAAATCGGCTAATTTGACAACCTCAGGGCGGCATTCCGGATGAACCACAAACTCGGCGTCAGGGTATTTGGCTCTCATTTCCTCGACATCCTTGACCGTCAGCATATCGTGAGTGTTGCAATACCCTTCCCAAATAATCATTTTCTTATCTGTGAATTTAGACACATAGTCTCCCAAATTTTTATCCGGAACCCATATAATTTCGTCCGAATCGACCGACTCTATTACTTTGATCGCGTTGGCGGAGGTACAGCAAATGTCGGTTTCCGACTTAACCTCGGCCGATGTGTTGATATAAGCGACCACCTTGGCGTTAGGATGCTGCTTTTTCAAAGCGCGCAGACCGTCTACGTTAACCATATCCGCCATCGGACAACCGGCTCTTTCATCCGGGATGATGACCGTTTTGTTCGGGGCTAATATTTTGGCGCTTTCCCCCATAAAATGCACTCCGCAAAATACGATCACTTCCGCATCGGTAGTGGCTGCCTTCTGAGCGAGCAAGAAAGAATCTCCTCGAAAATCGGCAACCTCTTGTATTTCATCTCTCTGATAATAATGAGCGAGAATAATGGCGTTCTTTTCTTTCTTTAACTGAAGAATCCGTTCTTTCAGCTCCTCATTCTGCTCTTCCTTACGTGCTAAAGCGAGAGCCTCCATCCCAACCCTTCCTCCTTGTATCCCCCTTGTTCGGCAAGCGGGTCGGGTTGCCCCAACTCACTAAAGTCCGTAAAGGATTCATTAAGTAAGTTTAAACTTAATTTACACAACCTTAAAGAAGGTGTCAATGCGGAAAAACCGGGGAATCGAATAAAATCCGGGAGCCTCGCATGGACGCTTCCCGGATTTGGTGACCTTCCCTTTATTCTTCTTCGTTTTCGTTTTTGTCCCGTTCGGAACCGAATTTATTCGTTTCCTTCTGTTGATCCTGGCCTTGAATTTTGACCTTCAGTTCTTCCTCTTTTTTGTAGGCATCATAAGCGGATTCATTACCTGACTTCGAACCCGAATCTTCCGATCCGGTTTCCTCGCCTACCGTACCATGCTCGATCAGATGGATAATCTGTTCTTTAACGAGTGTTTCCTTGGTCAATAGTGTATTCGCAACCAGATGCACCTTATCCTCATGCTGCTTCAGAATGCTTTTCGCACGGTCATAGCATTCGCGAATCATAAGCTGCATCTCTTGATCAATTTCGTAAGCAATAGCATCGCTGTAATTCTGCTCGTGTCCAAGATCCCTTCCCAGGAAAACCTGGCCTTGGGTATGGCCGAATTGCATAGGTCCGAGCTTATCGCTCATTCCATAGTCAACAATCATGCGGCGCACGATAGATGTGGCTTTTTGGAAATCGTCGTAAGCTCCGGTACCAATCTCCCCGATAAACAGCTCCTCGGAGACGCGGCCCCCCAGCAGTCCGACCACCTGATCCAGAAGCTCGGACTTGGTAACGACTAACGGATCTTCCGCTTCTTTAGGCTGCATCATGACGTAACCACCGGCCCGTCCGCGCGGTACGATCGTCACTTTATGAACCATCCAGGCATCCCTTGCG
The DNA here is from genome assembly GCF_018403245.1 of Paenibacillus sp. J2TS4. GTDB lineage: Bacteria > Bacillota > Bacilli > Paenibacillales > NBRC-103111 > Paenibacillus_L. The sequence continues at coordinate 46,249 of NZ_BOSH01000021.1, read as the reverse complement.
TAGTAGCCAATGATGGCATGCCCCGCTTCATGATAAGCCAGCGTCTTCTTATCGCGGTCACTGATAATGCGGCTCTTCTTCTGCGTTCCTACGACAACTCTGTCGAAAGCTTCCTCCACTTCCGCCATCCCGATGTCCTTTCGGTTGCGGCGTGCCGCGATCAACGCTGCCTCGTTCAGCAGGTTCTCCAGATCGGCTCCGGTAAAGCCTGTCGTATATCTGGCCAGTACATCCATCTTGACATCCTTGGCCAGCGGTTTATTCCGGGCGTGCACTTTGAGCACAGCTTCCCGGCCCTTCACATCCGGGCGATCGACCGTAATTTGACGGTCAAAGCGTCCGGGACGCAATAATGCAGGGTCGAGAATATCCGGACGGTTAGTTGCAGCAATAATGATAATCCCTTCATTGGCGCCGAACCCGTCCATCTCTACCAACAGCTGATTGAGCGTCTGCTCACGCTCGTCATGCCCGCCGCCTAATCCGGCGCCGCGCTGACGGCCAACGGCGTCAATCTCATCAATAAAGATAATACATGGCGAGTTCTTCTTCGCATTCTCGAATAAATCGCGGACACGGGAAGCCCCGACACCAACGAACATCTCTACGAAATCAGAACCGCTTATGCTGAAGAACGGGACTCCCGCTTCTCCCGCCACGGCTCTCGCTAAGAGTGTTTTCCCTGTTCCTGGCGGCCCGTTAAGCAGGACCCCCTTGGGGATACGCGCTCCTACCGCAGCGAACTTGCGCGGGTCTTTGAGAAATTCCACGACCTCGACAAGTTCCTGTTTCTCCTCGTCAGCCCCGGCGACATCTTCAAAGGTAACCCGTTTTTTCTCTTCATTATACAAACGGGCCCGGCTCTTGCCAAAATTCATCACCTTGCCGCCGCCGCCCTGAGCTTGGTTCAGCAAGAAGAAGAACAGGATGAAGATAATGACAAGCGGAATAATGGACGTCAAGAACGTAACCCATATACTGCCCTCGTCCATTTTCTCATACACTTCTTCTGACACGCCGCTCTCTTCAATAAGAGCAATGACCCTTTCATCCAAAGGGGCCCGGGTCTTGAAGCTTTTACCCGACTCATACTTTCCCTTTATGACGTAGGTATAGCCTTCCGGCTTGACGATGACTCTTTCAATCTTATCCCCCGTCGTTTGGGCTGCTGCGTTCTTTAATTCTTCGCGAAATTGATTGTACGAAATTTGCTCCTCGATATCGTTTTGAGCACTGATAAAACGTACAATTCCGATAACAACTAAAAAGAGAATTAGATAAAATCCGGTATTTCGGAGGACCCGATTCATCCCCTACCTCCTCTCAAGCGGCACACTTGTTTTATTTTACCACAGCAGGTCTCGCCTTCACAATAGAACGGAAAATAGACTTTTGCGGCTTAGGAAGAATAAACTTCTTCCTTTAAAATGCCGACATAAGGCAGGTTCCGGTATTTCTCCGCATAGTCCAGTCCATACCCGACTATGAATGCATCCGGAAGGGTGAATCCTTTGTAGTCCGGCTCTAGCTCAACGGTTCGACGCGCAGGCTTATCGAACATAGTCACTACCGAAACCGAATGGGCGTTTCTTCTTTCCAGAATGTCGATCAGGTAGCTCAGCGTTAAGCCGCTGTCGATAATGTCTTCGACAATCAGAACATCCCGACCTTCGAGCGGCACATCCAAGTCCTTAATGATTTTGACGACCCCCGATGATTTAGTCGACTGCCCGTAACTGGACACCGCCATAAAGTCGAGCTCGAGCGGTACGTTAATATGTTTAACAAGATCGGCCATAAAAATAAATGCGCCTTTCAGGACACAGATAACAAATAAATTCCTATCCTGGTAGTCCTCGGTTATTTTCTGACCCAGCTCTCGCACCTTTTGCTCAAGTTGCTCCTTGGTGTACAGCACTTCTTGTATGTCGTTATGCAACAAAGAAACCTCCTACTTTATTCTATGAAAAAACGAAAGCGTACATACTAAAGTCCTTGCATTCCTTTCCGGCTAACCCTTATATGTAAAAATCGGGTCGTCCGGTCCGTCACCCTAGCATGCACGGAACGTTTAATTCCCGGTATCCAAATAATCCGGCCGGCTCCGTCAACAACCAATGGTAGAAGGTTCCGCTCCCTGTGGGCGATTTTAGCATCGATGAAAATATCTTTCACCTTTTTGGAACCATTTAAACCAAGAACCTGCATCCGGTCTCCGTCTTGACGACTGCGAACGATGATCGGGAGCTCGAGCCGATCCAGATCCAAAACCGCCCGATCTTCGGCCGGCCATGAAGACCAATCAGGATGTTCACGGGCTTCCGAAACGAAGGTTTCCAGATAGATCCCCGCTTCGGCTAAATACAAATCGCCCTGCTCCAAACCCAACGGGTAACGGAACGGACGGGCGGGAGAATAGTTTCGCACGAAACCAATACGATCATATTCTTTAAAAAAGCGGATCTGATCACTTACATCCAGCGTAAGGCTGGAGGAGCGTCTCTGTATAATTGCCTCGCGCAGCGATTCCACAGTGGCAAAATCAACGGAATCCGCGCATAAACTGAGATAATTTAATATTAGTTTAATCAATCGCCTTTGTAAAGCAACATGTAAACGGGTGAACACTTTTGTTGAAAATGTTCTTTCGCCCGTTGCGGTATCCGTACGGACCATTCGTTCATAAAGCGATTGAATCTCTTTTTCCATAAAATCATCTTCATCTTTCATCATGAAGGACAGACGATGGAGAGATTCAACAAAATTTGGATTGTACTCGGACAGCTTAGGAATAACGTCCAGTCGAACTTGGTTACGAAAATATTTACGCTCCAGGTTGCTGCCATCCACATAATAGGTCAGCTCGCGCTCATGACAGTATTGCTCCAGCTCTTCTTTATAAATACGAAGCAGCGGGCGGATCAGTTGCAGGCCATCCAGCTTATTGCTCGCCGTCATTCCAACCAGTCCCGCCGGTCCCGTACCGCGAATCAGCCTCATCATAACGGTCTCCGCCTGATCATCGGCATGATGGGCCAGGGCGAGTTTATCGGTGCCGAATTGTTTGGCGACGGAGGCGAGAAACAGATACCTCTGCTGCCTGGCCGCGTTCTGGGGATTGTCGCCGGTCTGTTCAATATAGCGGGGAACATCTACAACACCGACCTCGCATGGAATCCCGAGTTCGCGGGCCCATCCCGTCACAAACCTGGCCTCCTCCTCCGATTCTTCACGGAATAAATGATTGACGTGGCCGATCATGAGCTGCCAGTCCCACTCCTTGGAAAGCAGGAATAGGAGATGCAGCAAGGCTACCGAATCGGGACCACCCGATACGGCAACGACTATGCGATCTCCTGGTTCAAACAGCCGCTCTTCTATAATGGTATGTTCTACTTTGCGGATAAGCTCCATTTGGCGTACTCTTTCCTTTCGGTGAGCAGAAAATCTGATCATGACCATACGATGTACAGCGCCACCCCGAACATTAGTAGAGAAGCAGCGAAGCCGTAGGCGACCCATCGGCCTGCCTCCGCCGGGAGACAGGGACTCTTGCTTCCCAGCACCGCAGATGTTATCCGCAGCGTTTGCCAATCCTTGCAGGCTTCAAGCGACGAATTAAATTGGCCGGTGAGCGACTTGTGCAGGAACATCTTGCAGCCGGAGTAGGCCGGGTCGGCCTCCAGTTCCTCCAGAAGCAATTCTACGCTTCGATTCTGAGGAATCAGCTGGGGGGAAATACAGCTCCTGCGGCTTCCCAGCAACTGCATGCAGAGGATAGCAAACGAGAATAAATCATAGCATTCGTCCGCTGTACGGCTGCCTCCGTTCCAATACCCCCGATCATATACTTCGGTAAATTGTTTGACTCCATTTCCAAGCCGCGTAACGCCGCCAAAGTCAATCAATTCTACCTGCCCATAGCGGGAAACCAGAACATTCTCCAACTTCAAGTCTCCAAAAACAAATCCTTGCCGATGCAAATTAACCAGCTTGCGCAGCAAGTTCAAGCCGATAACGTCCAGCCATTCTTGACCTGATTGCTTGAGAAATACATCGGGCGGCTCTCCGCGCACATATCTCATCACGTAGAACGAGTGAACGCTGCCATTAATTTCCGCATCGTCCGCATCGACAAAGAAATGCCGAAAATCACCAGCCGCTTGCGACAGCTTCTTCAGCACATTGATCTCGGATTGCAGATCGACCGTGTTGAAGCCGATTTTCAAAGCAAACCAACGGCGGTCCCTGCGTACGAGGTAAACCTTGCCGTTCGCCCCTTCGCCGAGCTTCCTCTCGACTTGATATGGAGTTCGCCTCCACTTGCCGACGACTCTCGCTCCGGGTGCAAAATCTATTTCAGACGACGTAGTCACTCAGCATCCCGTCCTTGCCCGGTTGTGAACAAGCCTTCGGCCTGACCGGTTCTCCACCTTCCATTCCGCCCGTCCGTTCTTCGGACAGCAATTGGACCACATGGAGCAGAGCGGGTCCGGTGGGCGTCGTACCTTTCATGTTTATTTTATAGAATAAATTGCGAACATTTGCAAGTCGATTCGTCCAATCCAGATCCATGCACACTTCCCGTCCCCCTTGAACATCGGGAAAATGAAACACCGCTATTTCGCTCGTCCCCCTGCGAGCCTGGAGGCTCAGCATCAGATCGCCTATCGCCTCTCTTACCGCCTCAAGCTTGGGACGCATGCTTGCACTCGCATCAACCAGCAGCGCCACCTTCAGACCGGACGTCTCCGCCAGGTCGTCGATCACCTGCACAACCTGGGAGCGCTGCTCCGGGTTCATCGATTCCAGCGCCGCATCCGGGCCGACGATCTGGCGCAGCTCCCGATTAACAGCATCGTGAATGGTATGAACCATGGTCTTGCGCGTCATCATTTGCATCGTCTGCGCCACTCGGCTTGGGGCAACGAGCCGGCTCAATCCGCCTCCCGCTCGGGCAATTTCATTAATTTCTTCTATTCCATAAATGCCCGTTTCTCCGTCATCCGTTATCCCGATGACGTTCACTACAATTCCTTCTGCCAGAGCTCTCGCCGCAGCAGCAATTGGACTGATTCCGACATTCGAGCAGCCGTCGGTCACCAAAATAATTTGTTTCATGTTCCGCCCCTCCCTTAGTCCGAATGGCCGTCTTGTTTTTCCTACCATCCTATTAATCAGTGTTGCCCTTTTGGTAGACTTTATACGGCACAATCCTGTCTAAAGAAGAGGTAGTACATCAGCTTGCAAAATTATTAAAAGTACCTTAACGCCTTACTATACACCAAAGTACTTTATGGAAGGAGCCTACAGGATCACTGAACAAAATAAATAGTGCCGGACCCATTCCGGCACCACTCTGGTTCTCTGTCTTGTCTCTATCTATTTTATTTCTCTAATAGCTGCCGACTACCCCCCGATTTGTTAACCAGCCACTCGATTACGCTTAGAACCGCATAGAATCAAGACTAGCTATACACCCCCTTTTACCTAGACATGCCATAGCCCCCCTAGCTAACCACTTTAGGCCGTTCAATACGGGACACGCCAGGCCAGCTGAACGTAGCCCATTCCGGCTGAAACCTTTCGATTTTAGCTACTATGACTGTCATATCATCCAAGATATCCCCATTCTGATAGCGCACAATTCTTTCTAACAAACAATCAGCGAAGTCTTGTGGGTCTGCGAGCTCCATCTCTTGAATAACCCTTTTCATCCACATCTCTTTATTCACTGCATACCCAGGAGCATCGTATATTCCGTCCGTCATCATTATAAGTACGTCTCCCGGCTTCAGTTGAACGCTGACGAGATCCACGTCAATTTCCTGTAATATTCCAACGGGCAAATTGTTTGCCATAATAGATATCACTTCATTCTCCCGTTTGATGAAGCTCGGTGTCGATCCAATCTTCATAAAAGTCGTCTGTGCACTATAAAGATCGATCAGAGCCATATCGACAGTTGCGAATATTTCGTCCGGTGAACGAAGCATCAAGACGGAATTGACGGATTTAATCGCCAGCTTCTCATCCATCCCCGATTGCAGCAGCTGCTGCAAAATATTAAGCGCCGTACTGCTCTCCGCCCGTGCCCGTTCACCGTTGCCCATCCCGTCGCTTAGCGCTACCGCGAACTTGCCGTTACCCAGCTCCACTGTGCTGAAGCTGTCGCCCGACAGCAGATCCCCTCCTTTAGCTGCACCGGCAATCCCGGTCTCCACCTCATATTCCTTCGCTGAGCCAAACATGACCGTATAGTACCCGTCTCCCCTGTCAGAAGCATACTCCCTCTTGACCGCTATATTTTCCCCTATAATATCAGATAACAGGGGGGCGACGATTTTCCGGCATTCATCATAGCCCTTCAAATATTGGTGAACGACTTCAATTTCTACATTTCCCTCCTCCAAATTAATAATTTCTATACTATGAATAGATAGTCCCAGCTCCTCCAGTGCGCTGCGGATTTGCTCCTCTTGCAAAAATAATTCCTGTCCCTCCCTTTTAATTTCTTTGGCCAAATCCTCCATCACCTGGGAAACGCCGGTTAATTGATCGGCTACGAGCTGACGGCTCTCTAATATTTGCTTTTTCCAGTGTAAATTATTTTTATGAAGCTGGTACTCGTGAATCATCGTATTCAATACCCGCTCCGTCTTAATGCATGCGCGGGTCCATTCCTTCGGGATTTCCCGCTTAGAAGGGGCTTCGTCTTTATCAATTGCGGACATCATATCCGTCATGTATTTATAGGTTTTGTCAAAATCCCGGCTCCAGCAAGCATCGCGTTTGCCGCAATTGGAACAGAATTTGCCGGATACGGTATTCATAAAGTGTTCCACCTCGCCCTCCCGGTTAACGGCGTAGCCTTCTGTCGTCAGCTGTTTAAAGCTGCGTGACAATTGGCGGAACACTTCAGAAAATTGTTGCACCCTTTCCGCAGTAATATCTCTTACCCGCTTTGCATAATCATAATGAGATTTTAAATTTTCCTGAGTACCCGGAATATACATAGCCAACGTTTGAATAACGCTTCTTGGCGTTAATAAAAATAGAAGCACAGCCGCCGTCGATTCCCAGGTAGAGTGCAAAAAAGCCGTCTGATCGCCAATATAAATAGATAGGATCGAAGAACCGATCAGCATGCCCAGCGCCACTGCCAGACGACCGCCCTCTTTCATCAATCCGGCCAGCATCCCGGCAAAAGCAAGCAGACTCATCTGATAAATAGCGTTTACATTCGCCAGGCTAAGAATCAAGCCTGTAATGACCCCGACAGAAGCCCCCAAGGGTGCTCCCCCGACAAGAGCAAATAATAGAATCAAGTATCTGGAGAGCACATGCTCTACCGTAACATTGCCGACGATCCAGCCCACCGTACCTGTCATAACCGAAGCTAGCAAAATAATCAAACATATGATTTCATCCGTTTTTAGGCCATGCTTTTTGCGAGCCAGAGTAAATACCGGGACGGCTTGAACGAAAATCAGTGTCAAAATCAAGCTCAGCACCGATTCTATCCCCGTCATCATAAGTGTATACCACGACAAATTCGCTGCCACAAGATAGCTGAACAGCTTCACCGAGAAATTGGTTATGAACACCAATAGAGGAACATGAGACAGCTCGGCCTTCTCGTATTTCTCCAATCCTTTTTGAATAAGAAGAAATACAAGCATCTGCGCCACTATGTACCCTGCATTGCCATGGCTGGACAATAGGCTTCCCGCACACAGGGCCATTCCTACCCAATGAAGCAAATCCTTGCGAACATAATAAAAGACAGCAAAGTAAGCAATTGCAAAAGGCGAGAGCTCATCCAGAATCGTTGCCCTCCCCAGCAAGAAGGCAATAACGACAAGCAGAACGGCCCACCGCTTGACCAACCAAGCTTGCATTATCCGACTGTCCGTCAGACGTTGCCTTGTACCTAGCTTGATCTGTCTCAGCCATGAAGAGCAATGTTCCTTCATTTCATGTACACTTGATTGCTTTTGCATAGATTGGACACCACCTAACCGGATTTCTTGTGTCCTCTATTATAGGGAGAATCTATTAGAAAGTTTGTCAGAATGAGAGGATAGAATCGAAAAAGTTTCCGACAAAAAATACGCAGAACCCGCTCTTTTTAGCGCGAAAAAACGAGGTCAAGGCTACCGAATTCTGCGTTTTGTAGTAGCCTGTGCCAGTTTAGGGCGAGGGAAGCCGCCAATCTTGCCGAGCGCTCGTGTCGAAGCAGGGACGGTTCTCAAAAAAAAAAGCTCCCGGAATTCGGAAGCCGTCTGAGATAGGAATATATAAACGAGAAGACTAACTATAATAGCGGCGGAGGGGATCGAACCCCCGACCTCACGGGTATGAACCGTACGCTCTAGCCAGCTGAGCTACGCCGCCATAACAAGCAATACTATATACCAAATCCAACCTGAAAGTCAAGTCCTGCCCGGCTGCCGATTCAAGGAGCTGGGAACAGATAAGCCCGCAAACCCGTCACTGGGCTTGCGGACAAATTTCGTATATTAATCGCGTCTAGCGCCTCTCCCTCCACGCTTTGACTCCGTGTTTTTCTTGAGAGACGAGATGCGTTCCTCGCTATCTTTTAAAAATCTGACCATCTTATCCTCAAAGGAAGACTTGCCAATGGGAGGTTTAAATGGGCGTCCACCTCGGTCATTGCCGCGGTACCCTCCGCCTTCTCTTCGATCCCCATACGATCCGCCGCCATGACGTTCCGGACGAGCAGGCCTTTCAGCTGCCGGAGGCTTATCAACAGCTTGTTTGATTGATAAACCGATTTTACCGTCTTTGTCGACATTGATCACCTTGACCATAACTGTATCGTTCAGCTTCAAGTGATCGTTGACATCCTTAACATAGTTATCGGCTATCTCCGAGATGTGAACGAGGCCAGTTCCTCCCTCAGGAAGCTCGACGAAAGCTCCAAAGTGAGTGATCCCTGTCACCTTTCCTTCTAATTTGGTGCCCACTTCAATTGCCATAAATGATTATGTTCCTCCCTTAGAAAATTCAAAACACTGGCTATGGAGATTATACATGAAGCGGAATTAGAGGTCAACAAGGCAAAGGTCTAGGGAGACGGTTTCGCGATATCAAATATCGTTTCGCCTTCCCGGGCAACCTGAAGATCCTTACGAGCCTTCTCTTCCTTATATTCCGGATCGTTTAACCGGCTTAGTTCTTTCTTTGATTCTTCGTTCAATTTTTCAACTTCTGCCAGCTTGGTTTCGAGTACTGCGAGTTTCTCCGAATTCTCGGCGAGCTTGTCCGATTGGTCCCAGACGGTTACGCATGCCCATATCAACACACAGAAAACAGCGATCATCAGCAGACGTATCCGCCGGCGAGCGCCGATCATGGAATTATTTTTCGTGGATGTATTTCTTACCTGTACCATGGAATCCCGCTTCCTCCTATGATTTTCGGAACCATTTTAGAAAAAAATGACGAATGGCCCTCCACCCGTTTGTCGCCCACCGGGGCCAACGAATCTTGCTCCACACCAGCAAAAACGGACGAATGAATAACCGGATGACGGGGTATAATAATTTTACCACAATTTTGTATACGAAAATAGCAATTGCCGTCAAAAAGCCAATAAGAATGATTAAACATTTGTAAAGCAGTTGAATCGGTTTGATTATAAAGATTTCGATTAGTCTCCGCAACAGCTTGACGAGCCAAATAATAAAGCGGATGATGGCCCGGATGACGTAAACTGTTCCCTCTCTCAAAAAGGCCCAGTAGAAGGTTCCGCCCGCTAACAGGCCTATAAATATAAACAACCGGAGTTGTCCCTGGTTGCTGTAATACAGCACGCGAAAAACCGATACCGTAACAACGCCCCAATAAATTAAATCAAGGATGGAAATAAGCCAGCGCGGCACGCGAAGCTGCCCAGTCAGCACGCGATAGACTTCAAACAGAATGCCCATACCGATTCCGCTGGCGAACATCGTACCCATGGTGAGAAACTGAATGTGCAGTGTCACTTGAACAGTTTACCGAACAAGCCTTTTGATTTTCCCTGGGTTCCCGTTTCTAAATAGGCCAGTGCGTGGACCAAGCCTTCAATGGCTACAAGACCTTGTTCCAGACTTAGATTTTTGATGTGTAAATTCTGGCCCTTGATAGTCAGAAATCCGCATTCCGTTTCCAGCAAGAACTCTTCGCTGTCAAAGCTTTCGACATTCAATACACCGGAGATTTCCAGCAGCTTCCGATTTAGCATCTTTACTTCCTGCCGCTTCACTTTTCCCTGTTCCACCATGGCATGTACCCCTCCCTCTAACATTACCTTATGGGGGGATGTCCGATTTTAGAACCAGTGAAACGATAGTTTGTTAGTAAAAATCTGGAAGCCACTGGTAGAAAAAAGAGACTAATTTAAACTTAGTCTCTTAATCTTTCATTCGTTTGTCCGGGGCTCTTCTCGCAGCAAAGTATACATCAAGGCTGCATCTTCTTTACGAGTCGATTCGGAGAGCTTGTCCACCCGCACAACGACATTCTTCTGACCGAATTGAATCGTAAGCTCATCACCAACCTGGACTGTGCTGCTTGCTTTAGCTTCCCGTCCATTGATCCATACTCTCCCCTGTTCCGAAACGTCCTTAGCTACCGTACGCCTCTTGATCAGACGGGAGACCTTCAAATACTTATCAAGCCTCATTACTTAACGGCTTCTTTAAGTTTGTTGCCCGCTTTAAAGGCCGGTACAATCGATTCAGGAATAGCGATTTCTTTACCGGTTTGAGGGTTGCGTCCGGTCCGTCCGGAACGTTTGCGAGTTTCGAAAGTTCCGAAACCGATCAATTGGACTTTTTCCCCGCTGGAAAGGGCGTCGGTGATTTCTCCCAGAAGTCCGTTTAATACAGATTCTACATCTTTCTTAGCCAGTCCGCTTTTTTGAGCGATGTTATTTACCAAATCCGTTTTATTCATAGTTTGTTACCTCCCAAATTGTCATTAGTCCACATTAAGGATATGCCATATGCCTTAAGTATTCTTTGTGGATTAGGAAAATCCTGCTGCCAAAAAACATTTTACAAAACTTTTTTTGCTTTTTGCCAGTAGGCTTCCATCTCTTGTAAATCAGTTTGGTCAAAAGTTTTTCCGTTTAAACGCAGTTGCTCCTCAATATACTCAAATCTTTGCATAAATTTTCGATTTGTTCCGGCGAGGGCTTCTTCCGGATCGATCTTCAGGAATCGGGCAAGATTTACAACCGCAAATAGCAAATCTCCAAGCTCCGCTTTACGGGCATCGGCATCCTGCGCTTCTCGAAGTTCTTCGAGCTCCTCCTGGATTTTAGCGTACACCCCTTCCAGGTCCGGCCAGTCGAATCCGACCTTGGCCGCCCGTTTTTGCAGCTTAATGGCCTTGTGCAGAGCAGGCAAATCTCTTGGTATGCCGGCAAGAATGGAGATTTGATCGGGATCGATGCCTTTGCTTTTCTTCTCTTCCTGCTTCATCTGCTGCCAATTGGACAATGCCTCACCGGCATTATGGGCGGAGCTTTCCCCGAACACATGCGGATGTCGGCGAACGAGCTTGTCATTCAAGCCTTGAATGACATCGCGGATAGAGAACGTGCCGGCCTCTTCTTCCATCTGCGCATGCATGACCACCTGCAGCAGCAAATCGCCAAGCTCCTCACACATCGCTTCGGGATCGTCATCATCAATCGTCTCCAGCACTTCATACGTTTCCTCAATCAGATTGCCGCGTATGCTGGCATGGGTCTGGTCCCTGTCCCACGGGCAGCCATCCGGACTCCGAAGAATGGCAACAATGTCGCGCAGGCGGGTGAAGGTACGATGGAAGAGCTCCCTGCTATCTGCTTTAGGAACCCAGATCACAGATAGATTGCCGTATCCGCTCAACCGATCAAGCTCATACAAGGCTGCTTCGGAAATAATCTCCTTCCCATCCACTCCAAGGGAATGGCCTACAAAAACCTTATAATCATCCGGGTAAAGCTCCATAAGCGTTAGTTTGACATCCGAAGCGATGAAGGAATCATAGACCTGGGCAATGATCGTATGAAGCGCCGGGTTGAGCTGTCCTTCCTGCAGACTGGTTCCGTCGAGCAGTTGAAATCCTTCAATAGGGTCGAACCCGAACCGGAGAAAAGTCTGATCAAGAAAGCTTTCTCCTCCCATAATGCTTAGCCCGATCCCCGCGTTCGGACATCTCTGTCTCAGCAATTGGGTCGTTCGCTCCGCTACCGAGGGATGACCGGGCAGAGCATAGACGATTTCTTCCCCGCTTTGCCGGGCTAATTCAACAAGTCGATCCGCAATTTTTCCGTAAACTTCCTCGAATGTCGGCACCTGCTCGTAGAGCTTATCAAATGATTCGTAAGCGATCCCGTTTTTGCGTATGTACCCGACCACTGGATGTTCTTCGGTGCGCAAATAAAGCTTTGGAGCTTGCTGCAGCTTATTCCAAATTCCCAAGGTCAATTGGCTTTCGTCTCCCGTTCCCAAGCCAACGACTGTAATATGAGCGGACACGGGCAACCCTCCTAAGTGTATTAAACCAAATTTACTTCCATAAACCTATTCGAACCAATATAGGCTCTGCTTTTTGTCCTATGCTGGGAACCAGCGCCAATTCGGAACGGCTGATGGCCCCTGTTTTGAACAAGGCGAGCAAGTAAACGATGCCGCCTGCAGCTACTGCCGCTAAACTAAGGATAGTATTATGAATTCTTAACGACAACCCCGGAGTCCAGACCTTCATCATCGCATCCAGACCGAAATAAATAATGAATATGGCTCCACACATACAGACCACCGCCAGCAGCGGCCTATAAATCGCGGAGGAGGCAGAAATACGGACCCTGGCGTGTTTATATAAATAGCGGTAATTCAAGCCGCTAGCCGTACCGTAAGCAAGAACTGCAGCCACCGCCGCCCCTTGAATCCCCCACAGCGGCATGAGAAGCAGATTGAGTGCGATTTTGATCACGACTCCAACGAGCAGGTGAATCACTGGAACCTTGACAGCTCCCATCCCTTGCAGAATGCTTGACGTGACAATATTAACTGTGCTAAATCCTGCTGTAAAGGCAAGCAGCGCCATCGCTTCCCAGCCTTCAGCCGATTTAAAAAACATAATATTCAGCGGAATAGCCGTTGCCGCCAGCCCAAAGGATGCGGCTAAGCCAATAAGCCAGGTGAATCGGATCGCCAATTCCGAACGAACACGGATCACCTCGGGCTCATTGCGAATTTTCGCCACGGCAATGGCCGGGATCAAAGCGGCGGACATAGAAGTAGCGATCATCGATACGAGCTGGACAAGAGGCAGTCCGTGATTGTATAGGCCGAAGGCATACATTGCACCTGCTTCGTCCGTCCCGCGGACCATCAGAAGTCGCGGCATCGTGAACGTGTCGACCAACGTCAACAACGGAACGACCAGAGAGCCAAGACAAATCGGAAGCGCATATCGGAGAAATCGGCGGATAACTGAAGAAGCAGGCTCTACTGGCCCTTCGCTCCCCATGGCGGAAGGACGTTTTCCTTCTTCGGCTGATGTGGCATATTCATCGTCTTCCACGGCCTGCTTCGGCTTCGAGTTCGAATCCCGGCTCAGCTCCCGGTTCGACTCCGAGTTAAACTCGTCCCGCGGCCCAATTGCCGGGAAATCCGGCTCTCGCCGTCTCCACCAATATAGCAGCATGACGATTAATCCTGCTGCAGCCCCTACCGCGGAACCAAAGGTCGCTCCGGCAGCTATCCAGTCGTCCGTCCTGCCCAATCTCGTAAAATACAACAAAAGCACAATCATTGTGCACACTCGCACAAATTGCTCAACTACCTGGGAAACCGCTGTGGGGACCATATTCTGGATACCCTGAAAATATCCTCTTAAAGCAGCCATCACAGGCACAAGCAGAAGAGCGAAAGAAACACTGCGGATGGCCTTCTCCGTCTGGCCTACTCCCATCCAAGAAGCAATGAATCCCGAACCGGCATATAAAAGGAGAAAACAAAGCAATCCCGTTACACTCAGGACAGCCGTAGCTAATTTAAATATTCTTTTGGCTTCGTCGTGACGTCCCAGAACCGTCTGTTCTGAAACAAATTTGGAGACAGCTATAGGGATTCCGGCCGTAGCCACAGTCAAAATCAGAATATATAAAGGGTACACCGCATTGTAAATTCCAAATACGCCGTCTCCCGCCATGTTTTGCAGAGGAATCTTTTGCAATGTCCCGAGCAGCTTCGAAATGATGGCAGCCGCACCGAGAACGGCGGCTCCTTTGAGGAGACTTTTACCGGGAACATCCGCCTCCGGCTTACGAGTATTATTCATAGAGAATTCCCATCTTCCATGCCATTTCCATAAAACGGATGTCCCCATTATAACTCATCCTTTGGCAAATTGAAAAAGCCTCCTGTACAGAAGGTGACATCACCTTACCTTAAGGAAGCCCAAGAAGGATGGATAAACCGTTAATTACTGCTCCATCTGTTTAGCTAAAAATCCAGCAGCCGTTTCCGCCATTTTGAGCTCCATCTGGCTCATTTTCGCCGATTCATCTTTGCTGCACATGATGACCGCTCCGATAGGGTCTCCTCCCGCTACAATCGGCGCAATGACATAAGATGAGTAATTTTCCTTCATATCTTTGCATATGTCATACGAGCCAGGGTTGCTTTCCAGCACCGATTTACGGCTCTCCATGGAGCTCTCCACCAAAGCACCGATTTGTTTCTCCATGTAATCCTTCTTCGACGCGCCGGACACGGCAATAATCGTATCGCGGTCGGAGATTAGAATAACATGGTTAGTGCTCTCATACAAAGACTCCGCATACTCTTTGGCGAAATCGCCAAGCTCGCCGATCGGCGAATATTTCTTTAGGATAACCTCTCCATCTCTGTCTACAAAAATTTCCAACGGATCTCCTTCCCTAATCCTGAGGGTTCGACGGATTTCTTTAGGGATGACCACGCGGCCTAAATCGTCTATTCGACGAACGATTCCAGTTGCTTTCATATTGTCGTTGATGCCTCTCTTTCCTTTGATGAAGTCAGATTCACTGGAGAAAAAGTGTATTTAAAGTATTCTTCGATTTCCAAAATCTTATACATTTCAAACTGTAGATCCGGTATTAAAGATAAATATCCACTCCATGCACTGTTAATTGCCGACACTATGGAAATCCATAGAACTTTGAAAGCCGCCCAGCATTTGACGAATATTGGAATTTCGCAGCTGTTCTACCCTCGAGCTTCTTCTATTATCCCCTTCCGTCAGTTTCCCCCTCTCACAAGTTTCCGACCGCTATTCCCCTCAGTCAGCCTCACCAAGAACAAGCTGCTACAAAAAACAAGCATCCCTATGAAGGAATGCTTGTCCAATGGATTATTGAGCAGCAGGGGAAGCCGATGGGTCCGGCGACTCGGTTGGAGTTCCCCCGTCAGCAGGCTTGTCTGATTCCGGAGCTTCACCAGAATCAGGCGTTTCCGCCTCAGGCGCTTCCGGCTCCGGCAGATTGGTTTTAAAGTCATAGTTAGGCAGTTCAGTCTCAATGAATGTACCGATTTGCTCGGAGGTGATGGATTCCCGAATTTTATCCTTAACCTCATCCAATGGGCGCGGCGCTCTGGAATCCACTCTCATAATATGGTATCCATATTGAGTTTCGATCGGATCGCTGATCGTGTTTACAGGCAGCTCTTCCGCCGCTTGTTGGAACTCAGGGACCCATTTTTTGGCAGATAATGGTTCGTTCTCATATTTACCACCGTTTTCTTTGGAGCCCTGATCATCCGAATACTGCTTCGCCAGCTCGGCGAAATCGGCTCCCCCATCCAGCATGCCTTTGACTTCATTGGCACGAGTAAGAGCCTCTTCCTTAGTTCGGATCTCTTTCCCCTCCGGATCTTGCGTTCCAATAAGAATATGGCTGACGGTTGCGATATCCAACACTTTCTCGCTCACGAGATTATCATAATATTCTTGTACTTGTTCATCTGTTACTTTACTGTCGAGATCAGTCATGACTACCATACTGCTTTGAATATAGTTTTCCAAATCTTTTTCGGTAATGTTCAGTTCCTTCAATCGATCCTTCAGAGCGTCCTTGCCCTGAGTTTCGTAGAAGCCTTTAATTTCTTCCATTTGCTTCGAAACCTCAGCCTCGGCTTTCTTCTTGCTCTCCTCGGATACTTGTCCCATCATAATGTCCAAAGCGGCCATTTGTTTAAGCAAATATTCCTGAAATTCCGGAATTTCCTTGACAGATGCAAATTGAGGATCAAACAGAGTAACCGTGTTGACAAAAGTATCGAACTCTTTTTGCGTGACGGACCCGCCTTTATAGGTGGCCAAATCTACATCCTGTGCTCCGGCCCCGGGTTTGTTCTTGTCCCCACAGGCGCTCAACATAGCCATGATCAGTAGCAGGGCAAGGCTTATGACAAGCACTCTAGTCTTGCTGCGTTTATTTGACGGCATTTTGCAATTCTCCCTTCTCTTTAAAAGCCTCCCTGTATTGTACCAAAAACCGGTCTAACAATGCTATGGATTGTTCTGGCTTGAGACCTTTGCATTTGAGAGTGATTTCAATTTGAGCTCCGGGTTTCACTTTCATGCGGCCTTCAAACTGCTGGGATAACGCCACCAGCTTCTTCCCTTCGATCGCTCCGTTTTGACTGGAATGAATCCGCAAAGTATAGTCGTCCCCTTTTTGCACGATCGACTCTATCGCATACAGCGAGCCATAGACCTTCAACCTCGCCACCGCCAATAAATTGTTGACAGCCGGAGGCAGATCGCCGAACCGGTCCACGAGCTCTTCCTCGAGATCGGCAGCCTCTTCCAAAGTTGTGACATTCGCAACCTTCTTGTAAATCTCTATCTTCTGGATACTATCGTAAATATAATCCGACGGCAAATATGCGTCGATATGAAGATCGAGCTGAGTGTTCCAGAACGAGGGCTCCGGCTTCTCATCGCCGCCTAATTCCTGCTTGCGCTTAGCAATCTCCTCCGCCAGCATTTGAGAATAAAGGTCAAAGCCGACCGAAGCAATGAAGCCATGCTGCTCCGCCCCAAGCAGATTGCCCGCTCCGCGAATGGCCAAATCTCTCATTGCAATTTTAAACCCGGAGCCAAGCTCTGTAAATTCTTTTATAGCCTGCAGCCTTTTCTCGGCAACCTCGGTCAGCACCTTGTCCCGCTGATAGGTGAAGTAAGCGTAAGCGATCCGGTTCGAACGCCCTACTCTTCCGCGCAGCTGATAAAGCTGGGACAGCCCCATTTTATCGGCATCGTGAACGATCAGCGTGTTGACGTTAGGAATGTCGACCCCGGTTTCAATAATACTCGTGCTCACAAGCACATCGTATTCCCCGTCCAGGAAGTCGAGAATCGTTCTCTCCAACTCCTGCTCGGACATTTGTCCGTGAGCAACCGCCACTTTGGCATCCGGAACCAGCATCGATATCTGGTCGGCAATTTGTTGAATCCCCTGCACCCGGTTAAATAAATAATAAACCTGACCTTCTCTCGCCAATTCCCGCTCGATCGCCTCACGGACCAGAGCGTTGCTGTGCTCCACCACATAAGTTTGCACCGGAAAGCGATTCTCCGGAGGAGTCTCTATGACGGACAGGTCCCGGACCCCCAGCATAGACATATGCAGAGTACGCGGAATAGGAGTAGCAGTCAATGTCAGAACATCGACGTTTGTTTTAAACCGTTTGAGCTTCTCTTTATGGGAAACCCCGAATCTTTGCTCCTCATCGACAATCAGCAATCCCAGCTCTTTGAATACTATATCTGCCGACAACAGCCGATGAGTTCCAATGACGATATCGACGGTCCCCGTCTTAATTCCTTTTATAGTTTCGTTCTGTTCCTTCTTGGAACGAAAACGGCTCAGTACTTGAATGTTGAACGGATATTCGGCGAACCGCTCACGGAAGGTTTCATAGTGCTGCTGCGCCAAAATAGTCGTCGGGACGAGAACGGCCACCTGCTTGCCGTCTATAGCGGCTTTGAAAGCCGCGCGAATGGCCACCTCGGTTTTGCCGTAACCGACATCGCCGCAAAGCAAGCGATCCATGGGGCGCAACTGCTCCATATCCTGCTTTATCTCTTCAATCGCCCGATTCTGATCCGGAGTCTCATCGTACGGAAACAGACTCTCGAATTGCTGCTGATACGGCGTATCCTTGGAGAAAGGATATCCTTGAGTAGATTGTCTCTCCGCATAAAGCTTAATCAGATCATCCGCGATATCTTTAACCGAAGAGCGTACCTTGCTCTTGACCCGGTTCCATTCTGTTCCGCCCAGCTTATAAACCTTCGGCTCTTTTTCTTCCGAACCGACGTATTTTTGGATTAACTCGATTTGATCGATAGGGACGGACAGCTTATCTCCGCCAGCATACAAGATATGCAAATAATCTTTATGGATTCCGTTGATTTCCAGAGTCCCAATGCCGACGTACTTGCCAATCCCATGGTTGACGTGTACGACATAATCGCCAACCTTCAGTTCCTGGTAGTTCTTGATCCGTTCCGCATTTTCGATTTTCTTGTCTACTTTGCGGGCTTTGCGCTGCTTCTGGGAAAACATCTCCCCTTCGGTCAGCACTACGAGATGGACGGAAGGCAGCTCAAAGCCACTCTGAAGGTTCCCGTTCAACAAAATCGGTTCATCGATTTTGTAATCCTGGAGCACCCGGCGCACTCTCTCCGTTCTTTCTTCTCCGCTGGCCAGCATAACTACCTTATAGCCGCTTTTTTTCCATCGCTCGGTTTCCGCTTTCAGCAGATTCATTTGACCATGGAAGTTTTGCATGGCCCGGCTCATAAAGTTGACAATATTTTGCGGCTGAGTTTGCGGAACCTGGCGAAGAAACAGAGAAACGTACAGGGTTGGGAACGGTCTGCGGTAGAGCAGCACGTCATGAGTTTTTGAAAGAACAAAGGACGGCAAGGTTTTGCCTTCTTCCAGCAAGCCTGTAACCCATTCGGCCTCATCCCTCTCCAGTTGCTTGGCGGTTTCCAGCAGCCGGGAAGGTTCATCCAGAATGAGCAAGGTATCCTTGTCCATATAATCCAGTAAAGTATGTCTTTCCGGATATAGGAGGGAAATATATTTGTAGATTCCAAGAAAAGATTGCCGCTCCCTCAACAGCTCTATGTCGCTTCGGATTTCCTCATCCAGCTTTTCCTTCGCTTGGCGATCCGTCATTTTGGCCAATTGCTCCTGGAGCAAATCATAAGCATGCTCGGCCGCATTAAGAAAACGCTTTCCTTCGGCAATAATCTCCTTGCTTGGGGGAATTACCAATGTATCTGTTTTATCTATGGAACGCTGATTAGTGACGTCAAACGTTCTAATGGAATCCACTTCGACATCAAACAGCTCTATTCGGTAAGGGGTTGGCGAGGTCAGTGGGAAAAGATCGATGATCCCGCCTCTCACACTCATTTCTCCCTTTTTCTCTACTTGGTCCACCCGTTCATAGCCTAACTCTGTCATACGGATCAGGAAAGAATCCAGATCCAGTTCCTCTCCAACTTTAACGGTGAACAGCGCCTCTGAGAAAACCTTGTTCTTTGGCAGCAGCTTACGCAAGCCTGCATAGGGAGTCACCAGAATTCCCCGGAATCCGGCGGACAAGCGCGTTAGCGCATCAATACGCTGGGCCAGCGTTTCCGGACTGGACACAGCCGTTTCCGCAGCAAGCAGCTCCTGAGCCGGGAATAGCAGCACCTGCTCGGAAGGAAGGAACTCATTCAGATCCTCCACAATCTTTTGCGCGGAAAACATATTATGCGTGACCACCAGAATCGGTTGCTTAAGCTCCTCGGCCAAAGCTGCGATCATTACCTGACGCGAGGAACCGGCCAAGCCGGCAATCAGCTGCTCTCGCATCCCGGATCGTAATCCGGATACGACGGTTTGGTATTCGGTGTCTTGAGACAACGCTTCAATTAGCGACCGCAATGAATTCACTCCTCTCGACAATCAAAAAGAAGCCTCGGCGGAACTGCCAAGGCCATTAACATTCCTCAGTAATAAACGCTCTATATGGACATATTCCGATTATTGCAGCGGGTTGCCCAGCAAGGAGAGCTCAGGGTTGGCCTCCAACGCTTCCTTGCAGTAATCGCAAGTGACTTTAACGGTGACATTCCCATCCGGGTTATACGATATTATATCTCTGCGTTCGCCGGGGGTCAAGAATTGAAACCCGAGCCGAGACTCGCTCACCATATCGCTATCAATCTGGCCTACGTTACTTCTGCAGTGTCTGCATATATAAATTATTGACATGTTTATGCCTCCCGGAGTCATCCTATTCCTTCTCAGTATGCCCGGATCTTATCAATTCTAAGCATGGAACAACAGGATGCAGACCGAGACGGCTAGCCGTTATATTTAGCCATCGTTTGCTCAAAGGTATGATCCAGCGAATAAACCATCGCCTCACATATTCGGTCCAGCGTATCCGGAAGCTGTTTGAATTCTTCTTTTGTAAAAGGAGACAGGACGTAATCGGCGATATCCGAGCCCGGAGCGGGACGGGAAATGCCAATTCTTATCCGGTCAAAGGTCTGGGTGCCTGTATGCTGAATGATCGATTTAATGCCGTTATGCCCTCCCGAGCTTCCCTGATACCGGAGTCGGTACTTACCGAAGGCGGTATCCAGATCGTCATAAAGAACGGTTACGTCCTCCAATTCCGATTTGTAGTAGTCCAGAAAAGCGCGTAGAGATTCCCCCGACAAATTCATATAGGTCATTGGCTTGATCAACCATACCTTCTTCCCCTGCACGACGCCTTCTCCCATCATAGCTTTGCATTTGTTTTGTTTAACCGCTATTCCGAATTCGCGCGCAAACCAATCTACTGCCATGAAGCCGACGTTATGTCTCGTATTTTCGTAGGCTCTCCCCGGATTACCGAGCCCGATAAAACATTTCATAGCCGAACACATCCACCTTTAAAAGTAAATTAAGCCTTATTTCGTTTCCCGCATTTAGGGCACTTTTGCGAAGTGTATGCAGGGTTTCCTTCTACAACTTGGATACCCGGCAATGCCGCCTTGTATGCGATAAACATTAGCAATTGATGAAACGTCCATCTTCTATATTCTTGTCCTATAGGTTGATTTTATCAGTATTCATGCACAACTACAACAAATCACTATAGGACAAGGGCTGTCTAAAGACAGCCCTTGTCCTAAGCCTATTCATCCCCTGCCTAAAGGCGAGGGCTTTCTTGGCTGAAGTTCTGTAAGGCACAGTCAAGAGAATCACCTTACAAATCAGGCATCCAAGGATGCAGAGCAGAAACAAATAGGGCCGAGTTCCTTTCTCAGTAAAAGGAACCGGGCCCAAATATGTACTGTCTCTTGAAGAAGCTCGACGATTTAATGATTTACTCCGGCTCCCCATTCGCCGGCTCTCCTTCTGCCTCCGCAGCAGGCGGTTCTTCCTCCTCATTTTTCTGAGGAGCCAGAATCGAGACGATCACCTCATCCGCCTCCGACAAAATCTCCAGCTCTTGGGGCGTATTCAATTGCGATACGGTAAAGTTATCCCCAATCCCTAAGCCGGACACATCGACAGCAATCGACGAGGGCAGGTGGCGGGGAAGACATTTGACCTCCAGCTCATGGGCTCGGACTTGCATAATGCCCCCTTCCTTAACTCCCTGAGCTTCTCCGGTAATTTCCACCGGAATCATGGAGCGGACAGGCTCATCCATACGAATCAGATGGAAATCGATATGGAGCAACTCCCCGGAAAGCGGCTCTTTCTGCAACTGCTGAATCATGACGGGCTGTTTGCCCCCGTCAGGCATCGTCATGTCGATAACCCCGTGAGTGTTCTTTCTTAGCAACTGTTCAAGCTCTTTTTTATTAACCGAAACGGAAACACTTCCCAAAGTTTTACCGTATACACTGCCGGGTACAAATCCTTCCTGCCTCAATCGCTTTCTTTCGGACTTCGTTAAATCAGGCCGTTGCTGCACGATCAAGGAAGCCGACATAAAAAGCACCTCCAAGCATAGATTAAAGAATATGCGGCCATAACGCCGAGCATATTACTTAATTGTTAATTTACCCTATAATTGGAGGTTCAAAACTATAGCTATTCAAATAAATTGCTGATCGATTGTTCCTCGTGCACGCGAATAATCGCTTCTCCCAGCAAAGACGCTACCGAAAGCGTCTTGATCTTACTCGATGGCTCCCGATGAAGAATCGGGATCGTGTTGGTGACCAGCAGCTCACGAATCGGAGATTCGTCAATTCTCTGCATCGCCGGGCCCGACAGAACGGCATGGGTTCCGCAAGCATACACTTCATGAGCGCCATATTCCATTAGCGCATTGGCAGCCAGCGTCATCGTACCTGCTGTATCAATAATATCATCCACCAGGATCGCCGTCTTCCCGCGGATGTCTCCGATAATGTTCATGACTTCACTAACGTTGGGCTCCGGCCTTCTCTTGTCGATAATGGCCAGCGGAGCAGTCAAATAGTCAGCCAGTCTTCTTGCTCTGACAACCCCGCCATGGTCTGGAGAGACAACAACGACGTTGCTCAATTGTTTATCCCGGAAATATTGACCGAGAATGGGAACCCCCAATAAGTGATCCACCGGAATGTCAAAGAAGCCTTGAATCTGCATCGCATGCAAATCCATAGCAATGACCCTGTGCGCACCGGCAGTTTCCAGCAGATTCGCTACCAGCTTGGCCGTAATCGGATCCCGGGATCTGGCCTTGCGATCCTGTCGGGCGTAGCCGTAATACGGGATAACTACATTAATGCTCTTGGCCGACGCCCGTTTGAGAGCATCCGTCATCACCAAAACTTCCATCAGGTGGTCATTAACCGGACTGCATGTTGACTGGATTAAAAAAACGTTCGACCCCCGCACGCTTTCCTCGAGCTTGATTTGGATTTCCCCGTCGCTGAAGCGGACGATATCCGCGCTTCCGAGGGGAACATCTACATAATCAGCAATTTCCTGAGCTAGCTGGGGATTGGAATTACAAGTAAATATTTTTAACTTTGGATCGCAATATGGCATTTCTAGCCGTTCCTCCTTGGCAGACCGGTTCTAGTCTTATTTGCTGTTTCTCGCTTGGATGCGGCTGCGCAGTTTATCGGCATAGCCGGACTTGTTTACTTGTCTTTCTCTGGCGATTGCCAGATCGCCTTCCTCCACGGGAAGGGTAATGGTCGATCCGGCCACAACATAGGCTCCTTTGCCCACTTTGACAGGGGCGATCAAATTGACATTGCTGCCGATGAACGCCTCGTCCTCCACTTCGGTCAGATGCTTTTTTAAGCCATCATAATTGACCGTAATCGCTCCACAACCAATATTAACATTTTTTCCGATCACTGCATCGCCTACATAGCTCAAATGAGATACTTTGGTTTGGTCGCCAAGTGTGGCATTTTTGATTTCGACGAAATCGCCGACTTTAACCTCTTCACCGAGCTTGGCTCCGGGACGCAAATAGGCGAACGGACCAACATGGGAATGATTCCCTACCTCGGCCTCCTGCAGAACGGATTGCCTGACCGTGACACCCTCCCCGAGAATCGAATGTTCAATTTCGGAATAAGGACCGATCACACAATCTTCACCGATTTTCGTTGTTCCTTTCAATACCGTTCCGGGAAGAAGAACGGTATCTTGACCTATTTCCACATCGGAGCCGATATAGGTTTGTTCCGGGTCCAGTATCGTCACTCCATTCAACATATGATGACGAAGGATCCGTTCTCTCATTAGTTTTTCGGCTTCAGCCAATCCTATCCGGTCGTTGATGCCGACCGCCTCGGCAGGATCTGAAGTATTGTATCCCATAACGGTCTCGCCCTCGGCCTTCAATATTCCGATTACATCCGTTAAATAGTATTCCTTCTGGGCGTTGTTATTTGTTACCTGATTCAAGGCTTGAAATAATTTCTGATTATCGAATAAATAAGTTCCCGCATTAATCTCCTGGATTAATAATTGAGCCTCCGAGCAATCCTTCTGTTCGACAATGCCGGCTACCGCTCCTTGATCGTCTCTCGTAATCCGGCCGTATCCGCTTGGGTCGGCCATGGTAGCGGTCAGGATGGTGGCTGCGGCCTGCTGTTCCAGATGCAGGCGAATCATCTCCTTAAGAGTCTCCTCTTTCACCAGAGGCGTATCCCCGCATATAACGATCGTCATCCCTTGCTCATGCTCAAGGAGGGGCTTGGCTTGCAGCACCGCATGACCGGTACCGAGCTGTTCAGCCTGGAACACATACTCGGCACGGTCTCCTAAATAAGCTTTAATTTCATCCGCTCCATTGCCTACTATAGCTACTTTGCGATTGGTTTCTATTCCATCCAACAAGTCGAGGACGTGACCTACCATCGGCTTGCCACAAACGGGATGAAGCATTTTATACAGCTTGGACTTCATCCGTTTACCTAAACCGGCTGCCAGAATAATGCTGTTAATCTGCAAATCAGATCACTCCATGTTTTTTATAAAGTTCACTATATATACGTGGCATTAAAGAAAGCTGTCATTCCGTTCCGAAGGAAAGTGCCTCCGAAGCTTCAAACATCTTGTTTTGTATTCCCTTTATTGGTTAGGCCTTCGGATGGTAGGAATACAAAGCCAAAACTCGCCCTGGAAGCATCTTTCTTTCTCCACTACATGAGCTATGAAATCTTTATTGCCGACACTATAGAATATAGCTCACTTTGTGCAAAAAGAAAAGAGAGCCCTTTAAACAGGCTCTCTTCACGTGGCAGGCGTAAGGATAACTTACGCCCCTTCTTCTATTACTTGTTCTTCCTCAATGGCCGCTCTTTCATACTCGGCCAAAACTGCGGCCTGAATTTTCTCACGAGTGGTCGAAGAAATCGGATGGGCGATGTCACGGAACTCCCCATCAGGCGTACGCTTGCTAGGCATAGCTACGAACATCCCGTTGTTTCCGTCGATGACACGAATATCATGAACAACAAATTCGTTGTCAATCGTAATCGATGCAATCGCCTTCATTCTTCCTTCTGTGTTGACTCGGCGGAGTCTTACATCTGTAATTTGCACTTCAAGTTTCACCACCTTTTATCATCAAAAAGACTTGGTATACACTTCCACATTATGTTGGAAAATCCTTCTTTTGATTGATAAAAAAATGGTATTTTCTAAAATAAATTTCCATTAAATTATTATTCGACACCAATCGCTACAATCAGTTCGATTTCGACAAGGACATCCTTGGGAAGCCGGGCTACCTCCACGGTGGAGCGGGCCGGCTTATGATTGCCAAAATATTCAGCGTAGATCTCATTAACCTCTGAGAACTGTCCCATATCCTTCAAATACACTGTTGCTTTTAATACATGCTGAAGGTCTGCTCCAACTTCCTCCAGCACCGCCTTTAAATTTTGGAAGACCTGATGAGTCTGCTCTTTAATTCCCCCTTCTACGATCTGCCCATCCAGACCTAGAGGAATTTGTCCTGAAGTGAACAACACGTTTCCAAACTGAACCGCTTGAGAGTAGGGACCGATTGCGGCCGGCGCTTTCTCGGTTGCAATGAGGATCGGTTTCATTTCATCACGTCCTTATCATCAAAATAATTTCCAGGTACGGCGGTCAATCGCCTTGATTTGATATCGACGCCGGATAGTCTGGCTAAAGACACATAGTCTGTTACAAGCCTTTCCTGCACATCCTCCGACTCCACCAAAACTCCTACGCCCTGAACAGTCGCCTTGAACTCCTGTAGAAGATCCATCATTCCCTGGACGGTCCCGCCAGCCCGCATAAAGTCGTCAATGACCAGCACCTTGGACTGCTCCTTCAACGCCCTTCTTGCCAAAGACATCGTCTGTATTCTCCTGCTTGAGCCCGAAACATAGTTGATGCTGACCAGCGAGCCTTCTGTCACTTGACTGTCCCTTCGAACGATGACCACTGGCAAATTCAAATAAGTGGCCGTTGCATAAGCTAGCGGAATTCCTTTCGTCTCTACAGTCATAACCACATCAATGTCCCGGTCGGCAAAAGCGGTAGCAAATAATTTACCGACATCATTCATAATGGACGGCTCGCCCAAAATATCGGACATATATAAATACTCTCCCGGAAGAATACGCTCCGGTTGTTCCAGCATTACGCATAGTTTGCGAATCAATTCTATAGCAGCCGATTTAGGATACTTGGGGATGAATCTAACGCCCCCGGCCGCTCCCGCCAATGTATGAAGTTCTCCGATGCCTTCGGCTTCAAACACTTCTTTAACGATCGCCAAATCTTCACTAATGGATGACTTGGCCGCTTGATAACGTTCGGCAAAAGTGGTTAATGGAATCAAGGAATGAGGCCGATAAAGCAAGTATTGCGTCATTTCCACCAATCTTGCACTGCGTTTTAATTTTCTCATTACACACCTCTAACCGTATATTCAACGAATCGGTATTTTATACCATATTCCGAAAAACCGAATATTAATAATAAATATACCATTTTTATACGTATTTATACAAGTGAAGTTAAGGGTGTTATATTAATAGCCGCACAGCATACACTTCTTTACAAAAGCCTCTTAAGCCGTTATAAATCTTCGCCGCTTTAGAGTATTTCGATACTAGCCCGAATACCGTCGGACCGCTTCCCGACATCAGAACGCCATCCGCGCCTAGTCGTTCCATGCTTTGTCTCAATTGCCTCACTTCCGGGAACAAGTCAAGCGTCACCTCTTCCAGTACATTTCCCAGCGAGCGGCACATCAGATCAAATCGGCCCGTACGAATCGAATGCACCATTGCGGGGATAGAAGGATGGTTCTGGATTTCAGACACTTTCAGCTTTCCATAAACTTCCCCCGTAGAAACATTGATGGGCGGTTTGGCCAGGATCACCCAGCATTGCGGTGGAGAGGGCAGCGGCTCCAACCGCTCACCCCGTCCGCTGGCAAGAGCCGTGCCGCCTTGGACACAGAAAGGAACATCGGAACCGAGCTGGGCCCCCAGCTCCATTAACTCCTGGTTGGAGATATTCAGCTCCCACAAACGGTTCAATCCCCGCAAGGTAGCCGCCGCGTCACTGCTACCGCCGGCCAGACCGGCAGCGACAGGTATTTTTTTATCCAAGTGAATGTAGACGCCTCTGCGCACGTCATAGCGTTCTTTAATTAGCCGGGCTGCTTGAAAGGCAAGGTTTTTCTCATCGAGAGGAATGTATCCCGCCTGGCTGGAGATGATGATCGTATCTCTGGAGAGCTCCTGCATTTCCAATCGGTCCGCTAAGTCAACCATCGTCATAACCATTTCCACTTCATGATACCCATCTTCCCGCTTAGATAATACATCCAGCGACAGGTTGATTTTAGCCGGTGCTTTTTCAAATACTTTCATGCGTTCACCTTCTTCGCATTTACCGTAGACAGCTTAACATATTATAACAATGGCTGAACCAAAAAAAAAGCCGGGAAGGCCATGCTTCCGGCTTATGCAGAGAACGTCGTCTCAGAGGCAAAATAAATAGCGGCTAGCGTTTCGGGTTGGGCCCTCCGGTTGCCTGCTCAGCGATTTGAATTGCCCGCTTAATCATGTTACCGGCATCCTTGGTTCGTATTCCGCCCCAGCCCTCTTCTTTCACTGTGTTGTAGAAGCCAAGATCCTTGGCCAATTCATATTTGAATTCCTCGGACATGACACCTCGTCTTCTGCGTCCCATCAGTTCAACCTCCTTTCGGTTTTAGTTTATTATGTGTCATCCGAGAAAATAAAAAACAGCAAAACCGATGGGGGTTTGCTGTCAAATTCCGTGCGTTCAATGTTGTATATAAGAGATGCGGAGTTGTCCTTCATCTTGACAGACGGTTACTTCCACGGACTCCGTCAGTATATCCGCATAACTATAAGATACTC
The DNA here is from genome assembly GCF_018403245.1 of Paenibacillus sp. J2TS4. Taxonomy (GTDB): domain Bacteria; phylum Bacillota; class Bacilli; order Paenibacillales; family NBRC-103111; genus Paenibacillus_L. The sequence goes on along the minus strand of NZ_BOSH01000021.1, from coordinate 18,289 downwards.
GTTTAAAAGCATGCTGTTCTTGATCAAGCTTCACGATAAAAACAGAAGGGTAGGTCTCTTCCAGAACTCCGGATCGTTCAATGGTCTTTCGCCGACCACCGTTTGCACGCAACACAATCTTCTGCCCAACATGGGGCTCTAAACTGCGTCTGATCTCCAATAGCGCATTTTTAGCCATTGTAAGCTACCACCTCTTTCCTTAGTCCATTATAACTCAAGATGGGCAGCTTGTCAATTAAGGGTAAATATTATATCAGCATGACAAATATATTGTCAACGGTTAATTTGACCTTTTGTTATTTTATCCCTGTCAATACGTCTCAATAAATTTAGCTATAGTATGGGTTATTTATTAGTAATTATGTTACGAATAGACGACATGATGCCCTGCCAACTATTTCAAGCCGCAGTCAGGGCAGGCCAAACAAAAAAAGCACCTTTGATCAGGTGCATTAGAATGAAAATGGCAAGAAGTTGAAACAAACATACTTTTTAAGCTTCGTAGTTTGACTTCAGGTCAGGCAAGCCTAATCTGAAGCTGCCTCGGGTTTCGACGCCGCCGAGGCCTTCCAACCCGGACTGAGTTTGATGAATTATATCACCTATGTGAATCGTGTCCTTAATCGAGGTAAAGGACACCCGCGCAGCGACTATCAGCGGGTCCAGAGCATGAATTAATATTCGGGACGGCGAGCTGGCAAAATTGGCACCGGCTAATAACAGAGCTTCGTAGTGGGACTGACACGCGCCCGCGACAACCACTAACGAGTCCCGGTTTCGTTCATACTGTCTGGCAATTTTTACAGCCTTGACAAAATTCTGGGAGTTTTTATAATTATTCAGATTCATTACATCCGGATTGCCTTCACTTTTGACTAATCCATCATGTCCGGTTATAACGACAATATCAGGCTGAGTTTGCGGAAGCAGCTTATAGAGCGCCGAAGGCATGGCGGACTCATGAACGTGTACTCCTTCAGCGGGCACCCGAAGCTGTTTGTAAAGCTGCATGCTCTTTTTCAGATACCGAAGGTCTCCATCCATATGGAGCACCTTTCCCGGCAGCTCAAAATAGGATCGGGCATGGCGAGCTTTGTTGTGGGCTCCGCGGGTGCTGTTTTTCTTTTGCATTTGTTTATACTGCGCATCAAACCGACGTACGGATTCATCCGCGCTTCGTTGAAAAGTTTCTTCCTGCTGATAAAATCTTGCGGAATCGACTAACTCCAAATCTTCCCACGGAGAATCGGCCAACAGCCGGTAATTGATCCCTTTTAACCACGTCTTGTATCGATTCATAGCTTCGATTCTGAAGATGATGTCTCCGCCGTAAGATTTCCTCGTGACCAGATCGCCTTGCTTCATCGCCAAATCCCCTCCTCGACTATCTTATGGCCGGGATGGGCTTTTGGTGTATATGAACTTACAAAGAGCCCCGGATTTGGTTACTGAGACGGGCATATTCGTGAATAGACAGGGTTTCTCCACGCCGTGTGGGATCAATTCCTGCGCTTTCCAGAATCTTTTCCAGCCGGGCCCGTTCTCCCTTGCCATAGAATCTGGCCAGCAGATTGTTAGCGATCGTTTTCCGCCTCTGAGCAAAAGCAGCCTGTACCACCTCGAAGAAGAAAGCCTCGTCCTCCACCTCGACCGGAGGCTTGTCCCTCACTTTTAATTTGATCACGGCAGAATCAACATTAGGCTGCGGAATAAACACGGAGTGAGGAACGACGGTTACCAGCTCAGGCTCGCAATAGTAGGCTACGGCAATACTCAGGCTGCCATAATCTTTAGTTCCCGGATCGGCCGCCATCCGATCCGCCACTTCCTTTTGAATCATCACGACAATATTTTGCAGCGGCAGTCTTTCCTCAAGCAGCTTCATCACGATAGGAGTCGTCACGTAGTAAGGCAGATTGGCAACGACGCTTATTCGCTCGCAATCCCCCAGGTATTCTGTTAGCAATTCGTTCAGGGACAGCTTCAATACGTCTCCGTGTACGATCTTGACATTGGAATAAGGTGTTAACGTCTCTCCAAGAATAGGAATCAGGCGCTGATCAATCTCGATAGCTAGTACATCCCGGGCCTGCTTAGCCAACTGCTCGGTTAATGATCCGATGCCCGGTCCAATTTCCAGCGCACCGTCCTTTGGTCCCAAATCCGCAGCCCCGACAATTTTGTGCAAAATATTTCGGTCTACCAAAAAATTTTGTCCCAAACTTTTTTTAAATGAAAATCCGTAACGGGCTACAATCTCTCTCGTCCGATTTGGCGTGGAGATGTCCCCGCCCATCTGTTGTTGTTTATCCATCTACAACCCTCTTCTGGCTAATTCTTCGATAGCCTGATTAAATTCAGCCCGACTTATTTGGAACATCCGGCAGCGCTTGTGAAACTGCTTACCGTTAGCATAGCCTATCCCAAGCAGCTTCCCTGCCTCCAGCCGGCGTTTGGACGCTTGAGGATGGACGATCAGCCCGGCCTCTATAAGATCCTGCCAGGTGATGTTCGATTCCTTCTGGTTGAAGTCGGTCTTAACATTATCCAGCGCATGGCGAATCGCTTCCGGAGAAGCATTCTCCACACCGATGTCGTCCTTGTATAAGGCGTCCTCCCGATTAAGAAATGCATGCTTGCAGCCGGGGACTCTGGCCGTAATGAGTCTTCTCAGCTTTTCGCCTGCGTGGTCCGGGTCAGTCAAGATGATAACGCCTCTGCGTTGTTGAGCCAGCTCGATCCTGCGGTAAATCTCTTCGTTAATAGCAGACCCGCCCGTCTCGATCGTATCTGCCTCCACCGCTCGCCGAATGGCTGCCGTATCGTCCTTGCCTTCTACCACAATTAACTCTTTAATCACCCTGTCACCCTATTTCTGGCCAGTTTCAAAGTATATGGATTTCGCTTGAAACTGCCGATAACATGCAAAAAGAAGAGGGGTTCCTCCTCTTCTTGTCATACATAATTGTCTTTTATTTTATACCACTAATCGGTTAAAAAACCAAGTCTAATCCGTAGCCGGTTTCTTAGGCCCGATTACGTAAACGGTATAGCCCCGCTTAACACCAAATTTGTTGGCATAAGATTCGCTCTCGAAGTAAACGTCGATCTTATTTCCTTTAACGGCACCGCCAGTATCCTCCGCCCGGCGATATCCGATCCCTTCAATATAGACCCACCATCCCAGAGGGATAACGCTCTTGTCAACAGCAATCGTCCGGCCTTCAGTAACCGTTGTTCCTGACGCTGTAATGCCGTAGCCCTCATCCCCCGGGCTTTTGCCTGTGGACTCAGCACCTGCTGTATAGGCCGTAAGAGTGACGTTGTTCAAAACTTTGTTATATTGAACCGGCCCGCCGTCATCCGGAATAAACTCGCCGCCTTCCGGTGCGGCCGATAAAGCAACGACAGGATTTTTAACACCAATCGCAATGACTTTATTGACGCTTTCCTCGACAATGGATTCGCCCACGACACTCTGCGCGACCAACTGTCCGTCTTCAAAAACCTTCTCGGTCTGAACCAGCTTGCTGCCTTCCTTCCCTTCCTGAACGACCTGCTCTTTTCCTTTGAGCAAATTGGCGTCATCCTGGGTTACGGTCTCAAACGCAACCGGTACAGTTTGTTCTTCGATCTGCTTGGTTACACGAATAATCTGAATATCCGTGCCCGCAAGGAGCTCACTATCTATGGCGGGAATAACTTTATCTACTTCCCCAACGAATATATTTAAATCTTCTAACGCACTGGCAACCGTTTTTCCGGTTGTATACAATGTTTTGGTCTCCCCATCAGCTGTAACCAGAACAGGCTGCGTATGATCAATCGCAAATTGATCGCCGTTCTTGATTTGGGTATCGAGATCCGCTGAAACGCGGTCATATTCATCTACAGGTATGGCTTGTTCTTCCAACAGCTTGCTCAAGACCCACTGTTTAGTTTGAACGGTCTTCTCTTCCCCGTTAATTACCAAAGAAACGCTTTTGGTTGCCGTACCGTATAACAACATGAAAAACATGAAAGTCAATGCGAATGAAGCTAATGCAGTTAAAGTTACCAAACGCAGGTTTTCATGCTTCCAACGCAATGCGAAGGACATGCTGGATGATCGTTTTACATGGGTGTTCTCAACCTGGATTGCGCCCACTTCTTCGGTCCTCCTTCAAAGCCCCGCCGTCGACTGTTATGCATGAGTAAGATCTGACGCGACTAAGATAATTGGATTTCGTTAATCAGCCGTAATTTCCCTTTCGTTGACAAGTCCACACTGCGGCGTCCTTGACTTGGCTTTCCCCCCTTTAGACAAAAATCTATGTCAGACTTCGGAATTGTATCCATAATTTATTTTCAGTCTTTAGAAATTCGGCGATCACTTTAAGCTTTCATGAAAGTTATCATACGCTCTACCGATCAACCTTGTAAAGAGCAAAGGCCCCATGTAAAAATTCGTTTTATCGCTGAATTTAACCTAATTCATCCAATTTTTGAACATAACCCATCTATCTCTATCTATTCTTCATGGTTATCTCACTATTTTTCGATAATTCGTTTGTGATTAGGAAATAGACCCCCTTCGGTTTATAATAAACTCAGACAAGAGACGATTATATTTTACATATTATGGTAAAAAGGAGTGGGAGGTTTGACGTCCATTTTAACCCTTGAAAATCTTTCCGGAGGGTATTTTATCCACAGGCCCGTCCTCAAAAATATTTCCTTTTCTGTGAATAAAGGGGAAATGATTGGATTGATCGGTTTAAACGGAGCTGGTAAAAGCACGACAATAAAACATATTTTGGGCTTGCTCAAACCGCAAAAGGGCAGCATTCGAATTCAGCAGCAGACTTTGGCTGAGGCCCCGGAAGCTTACCGTTCCGCGTTCGCCTATGTTCCGGAAAGCCCTGAATTGTATGAAGAATTGACAATTAGGGAGCATCTGGAGCTGACCGCTCTCGCTTACGGACTGTCGAAGGAGGATTTTGAGCAAAGATCGCAAGCCTTGCTGGAGTTGTTCCACATGAAGGAAAGAGCCGGGTATTTTCCATCGCACTTATCCAAAGGAATGCGTCAAAAAGTCATGATTATGAATGCCTTTTTAGTTGAACCGCCGCTTTATATCATTGACGAACCATTTCTTGGATTGGATCCGCTCGGGATTCGCTCACTGTTGGATTTAATGGTGACATTCAAGCAGGTGGGGGCCAGTTTTTTGATCAGCTCTCATATCCTCTCGACGCTTGAAAAATATTGCGACCGTTTTCTCGTCCTTCATGAAGGAGTTATCCTGGCCTCGGGGACGCTTGTCGAATTAGGGGAAACGGCAGGGCTGCCGGGCGAATCACTCGACGATATCTTCTATAAACTGATTCAAAACGGGGGAATCAACCATGATTAATCCCGTTCAGCTATGGGGAAGCAGGCGCCGGGCCTTCTGGAAGGAGGCAGCCTATTATTGGAGTTATGTTGGAAGAAGCCTGAGTCAAGGTTTCTTGTTCTTTGCGCTTATTGGAGGAATGTATGTTTACATCCAGTGGCTTGAAACATTGCCAGAGAACTTTGCATATTATTGGCTGGTTGTCCCCCTTATCACCTGGCCGATCGCACACAGTCCGATTCGGACCTTTCTGCAGCAAGCCGATCGGGTGTTTCTGCTTCCGGCGGAAAGCCGCATTGGCACCTATTTTAACCGAGCGCTGCGGTACAGCTTTCTTTGGCAGGCCGCTGCTGCCATCCTGATGACTCTGGTGCTATGGCCGCTTTATAAAATTGCCAAGCCAGAAGCTCCGATTTTTCTACTGCTCGTCGGATTTTTATTGCTGGTTAAATGGGGGAATTTATTGGGAAGCTGGCAAGAAGGCAAGGTTGTTCATAAGCGCTCTCGCTGGATCGTTCGATGGGTCAGATGGATAGCTTCAGCCAGTGTCGTATATACCTTATATGAACAAGGAGTTCCTGCTGCAGGATTGCTCAGTCTGGTATGGATCGTTATTCTGTGGATCGCCTACAGAAAGATGTCCCAATACCCCGTTCCCTGGGAATATCTTATTCAAAAAGAACAAGCTCACAAATCGATGCATTATTTGTTTTTTAGCTGGTTTATTGAAGTGGAGCATCTGCCGAATCGTGTCAAACCGCGGCGTTGGCTGACGGCTGTTACTTCGCGCTTTCCATTTCATCCTAAGTCCACATATTTATATTTATTTACGAAGACTTACATCCGCTCGGAAACGGCAAGCATAGCTATAAGATTAACCCTGATCGGCGCTCTGCTCCTTATTCTACTCCCGAATCCGATTTGGAAAACCGCCGCATTCGCCGTATTTGTATGGATGTCATGTGTCCAGATGTCTTCCCTGGATCAATACCATCGGTATACGTTCTGGCTAAAGCTGTATCCGATAAGCCCCGGCGACAAAAAATCGGCGATCATTCGCATCTCTTTTGCCAGCCTGCTGGGCCAAACCTTGCTTCTTAGTGCCGTCCTCCTGTGGCAATGCGAAGCTGTCGGATATTCCTGGGCCATGGTCGCCATTATGCTGATGTTCATCAGCATGTACTGCTTCATCGGAATGCGCAAAAAGCTGAAGCGGACGTCACTTCAGCTTTAGCAAGCGAATAGCGTTAGTTGTCGTGATTTCGGCTATTTCTTCCAGCGCGATTCCTTTCAACTGCGCAGCGGACTCGGCCACCAGCCGGACATAAGCCGATTCATTCCTCTTCCCCCGATATGGATGGGGAGCCAGATAGGGACAATCCGTTTCAATCAGCAGTCGATCGAGGGGCACCTTCTCCAGCACCTCCTTCGGCTGCTTTGCGTTTTTGAACGTAATCGGGCCGCCAAAAGAAATATGGAAGTTCATATCCAAGCATAATTTTGCCGTTTCCCAGCTTCCCGAGAAGCAGTGCATAATGCCGCCTACTTCCGATGCCTGCTCCTCTCGCAAAATTCGAACGATATCCGCATGGGCATCGCGATTATGGATGACAATCGGCAGCCCCACTCTACGCGCCAATCGAATCTGCTCTCTAAATACTTGCTCCTGTGTTTCTTTAAAGGATTTGTCCCAATAATAATCGAGCCCAATCTCTCCTATGGCTACGACTTTCTCATGACTGCATAAAGCTTCGATCCATTCCAAATCGTCCGGTTTCATGTCCTTGGCGTCCTGGGGGTGCCAGCCGACCGTCGAATAAATAAAGTCATACTTTTCTGCGAGTGCCAAGGAGGCGGGAATCGTTTCCCGATTAAAGCCTACATTGACTATTCTCGTGACTCCGTGTTCCACGGCCCTCGCAATGACCTGATCCCGGTCTTCGTCAAAATTTTCACTGTTAAGATGAGCATGAGTATCCGTTAGCATATTGTTCTATTTCTACTCCTTTCTTGACTCTGCTTCGGACCGCCTTATTAGCGGTCCGGATTTAATAACCTTCTAATGGACTCCGGCGCTTCCTTGAAAGAACGCAGCTCCCCCGGAAAATACAATTGGTTCTGCCCTCTGCGGATTCCGCTGATCGACCGAACGATATCGGATCGAGTCGATATTTCACTCAAACCTTTATGCTCGTCCAGCAACAATATAGGCAGATTCTCCTCCATTTCTCCAGGTAGGTACACATCATAAGGCATATCCTGAGGAAAATCAATTTCGACATAATAGTCGGGACTCCATCCGAGCTTGCCCATCCAGTTCTTTAATTCCTCTATTAATTCCTCGTCTTCTTTCTTGACCGAAACATATTTAAATAAATGACGGTTCAAAAAACGCGAGCATAAATCCGAAAGCACTTCATCGTTCTCCTCACTCCAATACATCAGAACGGTCTGCATAAGCGCTTCATCCAAATAATAATACTCGTTTACCGATATATTTTTCTCAAAAAGAGACGGAATCGGTTTCGGCATGAAGCGAAATGGGTATCTATCCTCGAATAACCTTTTCGCACGCATCAATATTTTATCCAACAAGATTTCCGCACTGCGAGTAACGGGATGGAAGTAAATCTGCCAGTACATCTGATACCTGGACATCAAATAATCTTCCACGGCATGCATCCCGCTTTCTTTAATGACGAGATGTCCTTTGTAGGGCCTCAGCATTCTAAGAATTCGTTCAATGTCGAAAGTGCCGTAATTGACGCCCGTATAATAAGCGTCTCTTAATAAATAGTCCATTCGATCAGCATCCAATTGACTGGACACTAAGCTGATCACTATTTCTTTTGTATACGATTTGTTGATTACCGCCGCCACTTGATCGGGAAAGCGGGAATCCACTTGGCGCAGTACTTCGTTGATCTCGGTGTTTCCAAGCAGGATTCGGCAAGTCCACTCCTCGTGGTTCATGGAGAATGCTTTTTCTATAGAATGAGAGAAGGGACCATGACCTAGATCGTGGAGCAGTGCCGCGCACAGACAGAGCAGCCGTTCATCACGCGGCCAATCGGGGTAACGATTTCGTTCGAATAAAGAGATGATTTTGCGTGTAATCTCATAGACTCCGAGAGAATGGGAAAATCGGCTGTGCTCCGCCCCATGGAAAGTTAAATAAGAGGTGCCCAGCTGCCGTATCCGACGAAGACGCTGAAATTCTTTCGTATTGATTAAATCCCAAATGGTCTTGTCTTGCACGTAAATATATTTATGGACCGGATCCTTAAACACTTTTTCTTCCTTCATCTCCCGGCTCCTCCTTTGAATTTCGAATAGAAAGAACTATTTTGACTGAAATTCGACAAAGTCGTCAGGAGTTTGTCGAAAAATATATAAAAAATCGGATAACAAAAGGAATTTCGTCGCTCCAATTATTTCCTTAATTATCTCAAAAAAGTGAGAAAGTTAACAGCGAAGTCAAGAGAAATATGATCCACACCCTAAAATTTAGGCCATTTTTATACATATTCAAACTAGTAACTATCATTAGGTCCATTTCTTACCTTTAAATGGAAGAAATAGTCATACAAATCTAGTTGACTATTATGGGAAGAGTTGGTATTATAGAAAAGTAAAATAATGTCGAATAATGACGATTAATATAATGTGAGGTGAAGTTTCCAATGATGAAATCTACCGGAATTGTAAGAAAAGTTGACGAACTGGGACGCGTTGTTATTCCAATAGAACTTCGCCGTACTCTAGGAATCGGAGAAAAGGATGCTTTAGAGATTTATGTCGACGGCGAAAGAATTATGCTCAAAAAATATGAGCCGGCGTGCATCTTTTGCGGTAATGCCGAAGACGTAACTTACTTTAAAGGAAAAATTGTTTGTCATAATTGTGTAACAGAAATGCCTGCACCTGTGACAAAATAAAAATTATGTTGTATAATAGGTATAATCAATAATTTGTTAATTCTAACCTTTTCATATCTCCTCTAATCCCTAAGTGTAGAAGCATTATATAGGCCTGCCGCTTAGGGATCTTTTTTTCCGTTTTTTATGTCATCATGAGAAAATGTACTCTCACCTTAACGTGTTTCTTCTATTATAATAGAGTTCGTTTTTTAATCCTGTATTAATTGATTGTAGACTTCCCGTTTGGGCACTCCTCGATCGAGCGCCGCTTTTTTGATGGCTTGCTTGCGATCGACTCCTTGCCGCACGTAATGTGCCACATGCTCCTCCAGCGTCATTTCTTTCCACCATGCCTCTTCCTCAGCAGCCTCCAGGCTAGCCTGCTCACTTCCTCCAACAACTATGCAATACTCCCCTAAAGGAGACACTTCGCTTACATGCTTGATGCAGTCCTCTAGACGGCCCCTTGCCACTTCCTCGTATTTTTTCGTTAATTCCCTTACTAAAGCGATTTCCCGGTTCCCCCATACCTCTAACATCAGCCCGAGAGTTTTGGCGATTCGATAAGGAGATTCGTAGAACAGCAATGTCGCTTGTACCGATTTCCATAGAGTAAGCTCTTTCACTATTCCTTTGCGATCCCTCGGGAGAAAACCGACAAAAACAAACTTATCTGTCGGCAATCCAGACACAATCAAAGCCGAAAGGGCGGCATTAGCCCCCGGAATCGGGACTACCGGGATTTGCTGCTCTATAGCTGCCCGAACCAACTCGTAGCCAGGGTCGGAAATAGCCGGCAGCCCTGCATCGGATACCAAAGCGACGGATTCGCCTTGCTCCATCCTGCGGATCAGCTCTGCCCCACTGGCTTCTTTATTATGCTCATGATAACTGACCAGCCGATTAGTAATTTCAAGATGGGTCAGCAGCTTGCGCGTTTGACGGGTATCCTCCGCCGCTATCCAATCGGCTTCCTTCAATATTCGAACCGCCCGATACGTAATATCCTCCAGATTGCCTATCGGTGTCCCCACCAGGTATAGGGTCCCCGCTTTTCCTTCCTGTCGAAAGCTCTGCTGAATATTCATGCTTCCTCTCCTCTGTCCGCTGCCTTCTCCACTTCCGTGCTCTGGCTTCCGTAATAGATTTCCATTAATTCCTCACAGTAATCATTGTTATCGTTATAAACAATTAGCGGAGGCAGCAGCTTCACCTCCGGCCGACCATCGCGAATCGCTTCTATTAATACCATGTTGCTCTCCTCTCCTTGCCGAGGGTGGACAAACCGAATCCGCTTCGCTTCGAGCCTATATTTGCTCATCGCGTGTAATATTTCCACCAGCCGCGACGGACGATGAACCATCGCTACCTTTCCTCCCGTTCTCACTAGCCGACTGCAGGCCGCCGCCACGTCATCCAACGTGCAATAAATTTCGTGGCGCGCCGCCGCCACATGAGGGTTCAAATTCTGATCGCCGGTATTGGCTTTCATATAGGGAGGGTTCACCGTAACCAAATCAAACTTCCCGTATCCGAAATGCTCGTGGATCCCCCTTAAATCTCCCTGTACCATATGTACCTGTGATTCCAGTTGGTTAAGCCGTACGTTACGCTTCGCCATATCCGCCAGCCGCTCCTGGATTTCCACTCCCCATAGGCTGGCTTTCGTACGGGTAGTCAGCAGCAAAGGGATAACGCCATTGCCTGTGCATAGATCTATAATTTTCCCCCGAGGAGGCACGGAACAAAACCGGGAAAGCAGGACGGCATCCATCGAAAAGCTGAACACTTCCCCGCTCTGAATAATTTTTAAATCATTTGTTAATAAATCATCCACTCGTTCTTCGGGCTGGAGCACTATCGATTCCATCACTATTTCCTTTCTTACCAAATTTATTGGACATTATTCTTTATTAATATAAATAGCCCTGTGGCAAAAAAACCGCAGAGATGAGACATCTCTACGGTTCGTTCATTTATTCAAAAAAGATAAGCAGAACAAGCAGTCTCCTTCATTGCGAAGGTGTCCGTAATAAATGTTGCATATATGAAAGCCTTCATAGTAAAGCCTTGCCAAGTTATCGTAGCCTTCCCCTATGACTGGCGTTTCTTTCCCTTCTTGATGTTTGGCTTCATTAGAAGCGTCTTTTTTTAATAACTTCCTAAACTGTTGATTTTCGTTCGTCAAACGGTGATTTTCTTCCATTAAAAGGACAAGCTGTTTCTTCAAGGAACCGAGGTCGGCCAGAGTCGAACCCAGTCGTTCTTCCATCTGCTCAATTTGTAAAAAAAGTTCTTTTTTGTCCACGGTTTCACCCCGACGTTCAAATCCGCTATTCCTGTTCGACAACGTCTTCCGAAGGAAGGTCCAAAATTCTATTCTGTTCGAACAGTTGAACTTTAATTAGTTTCTCATTGGCTTTAATACTTAGTACTTTGCCGCTTCCGTAGGAGGTCATTACGATCTTCCCAACCTTCGGGAGCTCATCCTTCACACTTTCGTAATTATCATGCTCATACTTCAAGCAGCACATTAATCTTCCGCACAATCCGGAAATTTTGGTCGGATTTAAAGATAAATTCTGATCCTTCGCCATCTTGATGGACACCGGTTCGAAATCTCCCAGAAAAGAGGAACAGCACAAGATTCTTCCGCAAGGGCCAATGCCTCCAAGCAGCTTCGCCTCATCCCTGACTCCAATTTGCCTTAGTTCTATACGCGTCCGGAATATACTCGCCAAGTCTTTGACCAATTCGCGGAAATCCACCCGGCCTTCTGCCGTAAAATAGAAAATGATTTTATTGCGGTCAAACGTATATTCTACATCAACGAGCTTCATCTTCAACTGATGCTCTTTAATTTTATCCTGACAAATTCCAAAAGCGTCTTTAGCTGCCGTTTTATTACCTTGCACCAATTCCGCATCTCGATCATCCGCGATGCGAATGACTCTCTTAAGGGGCAAAACGACGTCATTCTCGGGAACCTCCCGCTTACCGATGACGACCTTGCCATATTCCAATCCCCGAGCCGTATCTACAATGACATTGTCGTCTTTAGCGATAGGCAAATCAATAGGATCAAAATAAAATATTTTACCCGCTTTCTTAAAGCGGACACCCACTACTGAATACAAAGCTACCCCCCCTGTAAGTCAATCATCCATTTTTCGAGCGTTAGCTGGGGATTGGCGTGAAACCTGATCCGTTTCCGGACTTCAACCGCCCGCTCCATTCCTTGAATCCAATATTCCACCTCTCGGCTCAGGGCCAGTGGAGACATCCAGTCCGTCTGATCTATATAAACTAAATTTTCTTTATGTCCGCAGCGCAAACGAACCATATCTTTTAACCATAACATCCACAGATCGATCAAGGTTTCCATATGTTCAGCAAGGTTAGCTTTAAACACTTTCTGCTGTAATGTAATCATGGCCGATGGAAGCTTCGTCAACGATTCCTTGGCCAGCTGCAAGACCGTATTCCTTGCTTCTGCGAACCAGTCGGCGGCGGCCAGTTCCCTCGCCGCTTTCAAACCGGCGGTCAGATGTACCGCAGAGGACACCAAAGTGGGCGGCAATCCCTCCTCTTTGAGTATAGCAGACATTTCTAGGGGATTCATCGGAACAAAAGAAATCCACTGAGCCCTGGACTGAATCGTCGGCAACAAAGCATGTCCATTCTCCGTGATCAGTACAGCCACGATCTTCGTGATAGGTTCCTCCAAAAATTTAAGCAAACTGTTTGCCGCTTGGATCGTCATTCGATCCGCTTCATTCAGAACATAAATTTTCGTATGGGCAGCGGTCGCACGATAAGCGAACTCCTTCTGCAGCTCACGAATCTGATCGATTTTGATCGATGCGCCATCCGGCTCTATCCAGACCAAGTCGGGATGGTTATTATGCTCTACCTTGCGGCAGTTGAGACATTGTCCACAACTATCGTCGATCTGTTCCGTACAATAAATGGCCTTCGTAAGCGCCGTCGCCATTTCTCTGCGTCCTGATCCTGCCGGACCGCTAAATATATAAGCGTGGGATAATCGTCCCGTCCGCAATCCATTCTGTAATATTCTTTTTGCTTGAGCCTGTCCGGCTATCGCTTCAAAGGACAATGGCCTCGCCTCGTTTCAATAGAGGAGATTGATGAGCATGCCGCGAATTTCCCCTATTTTATTCAACAGCTCGATCTTACCGTTCTCCTGCTCCAGCAGTTCATCAGCCATAGACAGGAGAACGGCGTCAATCTCCTCTAATAGTTTATAACGTTTGGCCCGACCTCTGCGGTCCCATCCCTTGGATTCTTTGAGATGGACGCCACGCCGGGCTGTCTCTTCCAGAAACTTCTTGACGAGCAGCTTATACTGACGCAGCTCTCTAAGCGTCATCGACTTCGAAAGACGCTCGCCCTGCAGTTGGATTTGATCCATTATCCGTTGCAATTCGTCTGATGTAGCTTGTTGATCATGTCTCCGCATAAATTCGGAGAAATGCTTAGGCTGAATCTGTTGGTTCATCGACTGATCCAGTGGCTTGATATCTTTAGCGAGAGGTCGCATGCCCGGTATAATCTTCATCCCGTCAGACCTTCCTTAATGCGGAAACTTACCGCTTAATAATGTTCGAATCTTTCCACCTGGATTACGAAGACAGCAGCTCCACCCACTTGTACTTCCACAGGAAATGGAATATAGGAATCCGTCGAGCCTCCCATGGGCGATACAGGAGTGACCAGTTGGTCGCGGACCTTGCAGTTTGCTTTAATGACTTTCATTACTTCCGGGACCCGATCATCCTCAATCCCAATCATGAAGGTGGTATTCCCTGCCTTAAGAAATCCTCCCGTACTCGCCAGCTTGGTGGCGCGGAAGCCTTCTTTAACCAGGGCGTTAGACAGTCGGTTGCTGTCCTTGTCCTGAACTACGGCAATAACAAGTTTCATAGTTATCCCTCCCTATTATTATACCCTAACTTTGGAGTCGGGGTGTATAAGCTTTTCAAAATCTTCGGCAATTTCATCAGCTATCTCCTGCAGGGGCCTATCTGCTTGTATTAACCGAATTCTTTCCCGATTCGATTCAGCAACCGCCAGAAATCCCTTCCTCACCCTCGCATGATATTCGTTGCCTTTCAATTCAATTCGGTCCAGCATTGGACCGCTGCCTCCAGAGCTTCTATCGAGCAATCTCTGCCGGCTTACCTCGACGGGAACATCTAGCATATAAGTTCTTACAGGCTGCAATCCTCCGCTGGCAAATTGGCTTATGGCCAGAACTGTTTGCAGATCAAGGCCAAGACCATATGCTTGGTATGCAACGCTTGCGTCAATATACCGATCACACAACACGATACGCTTCTGCTCGAGTGCAGGGATAATTTTCTCATGAACGTGCTGGGCCCGTGCAGCGGCGTACAGGAGCACTTCCGTTTGATCGATCATCTCCTCATTATCCGGAGATAACAAGATTCGACGAACTTCATCACTGATCGGGGTTCCTCCCGGCTCACGGGTTACTACGACGTCATATCCTTTGCTATGCAATCGTTCGGCGAGCATTTTAAGCTGTGTCGTTTTGCCGGATCCGTCCGGACCTTCAAAAGTTACGAATATTCCTTCCACTGAAATCCTCCCGGTGACTATAAACAAAAAGTAGTATAATCGTTATTTTTTATAATATTTCCGCTAAGCGTCAGATCATTTATAAAATTGCTGTACTTGCTTATTCTCCGTACTCCCTGCTCTGCTAAACAATGTTGACTGGATTAAATTCATCACCTATTGGGCTTATATACCCTATGCAGCTATCTTCTCAATGGTTAATGATCTTTTACAACTTTTAGAGTGGACAGCTTTCGATCCGATATTCCTTGAAATCGAGCTCCCGTTGCAGCGAGAACCTGCAAATAATCTGTTGTTTCTTTAAGAATCGGTTCTCCCGGATATAATACCGGTATCCCAGGAGGGTAAGGAATCACCATTTCAGCGGAGCGAAACCCGGCTGTCTCCTCAAGCGGAAGCGTTCGAACATGATCAAGTAGCAGCGAATGGTCTAGGTCGAAGGGAATGGGCTGAGAAATAGGTGGCATTGGAGGGGCTACCCTATTATTCGCCAAAGCCAGTGGATTTTCCTTCTCTTTTAGCCCTAATTTGTCGTTAATATCTAATAAAGCGCTCAACAAATGGTTTACGTCCCTGGGCTCGGAAGCCAAACTGAATAGCAGAAGAACATGGCGGGGGTCGGCCATTTCCGTCATGCAGCCTCTCTGCTCTAGCTGCTGCTGCAAATCAAATCCGGATAAAGTCCCGATTCGGTCCCACAGCGTTATTTTAAAAGGGTCCAGGGCAGCATAAACTTCATTTTTATGACCGCTTACAACACCAAAAACGTCTAGGGAGAGTATGTGCTGCCGTAATTCCTTGACGCATTGAAGTCCCGGTGTGAACAGCTCGCTCCCTTTCGATTGAAGCATACTCCGACTGAGATCCAAGGAAGCCATAATCGGATAAGATGGGCTGGAGCTCTGCAGCATAGACAATCTGCCGGAAATTTGATTAGGATCAATTCGGGTGGAGCGCACATGAAGCATCGCCCCCATGGTTAACGCGGTCAGCATTTTATGGCTCGACTGAACGACCGCGTCAGCCCCCACGGATAAAGCGGACCGAGGCAGCTCCGGATGAAAGCCAAAGTGTGCTCCATGAGCTTCATCCACCAACAGCGGAATTCCCCTGGAATGAACCAGACGGACCGTCTGCTCCAAATCCATCGCCATTCCATAGTAATTTGGGTTGGTGAGGAAAACAGCCTTGGCTTGGGGGTACCGATCCAGGGCTTCCACAAGGTCTTTATTGGAAATTCCGGCGGCCAATCCAGTTTCCGGGTCCGATTGCGGGGCTACAAACACTGCCTTGGCCCCCGCGATCATCAAGCCGTGAATGACAGACTTATGAACGTTTCTCTGCACGATAAGGATATCTCCCCGACCGCAAACCGCTGTAATCATGGCCAGATTTCCTACCGTGCTTCCATTAACAAGAAAAAAAGTCCGATCCGCCCCAAAACAATCGGCAGCCAAATCCTGAGCCTCCTTAATCACTCCCTCGGGCTGGTGAAGATCGTCCAGACCAGTGATCTCGGTGTAATCAATAGACATCACCTGTTCAAGCATTCCTTTGAATTGTGCGGGAAGAGCCCGGCCTCCTTTATGCCCGGGGACATGGAAACTAGAATTTCTTTGAAAATGACAGCCTAACAAAGTTTCATATAGCGGTGCATGAACTATCTCTTTTTTAACTGACAAGGTTGATCCTCCATCCAATACGCTTCATCCTTAACTATCGACGGAATCGATGCCGATCGCCTATCCCTATTCAAGAAAAAAGAAGAATAAGCTTAACACTTATTCCCCTTTACTATATGAAAAAAAGCTTTGATAATAAAGCTTTTTTTGCGCTCTTATCGAAGATTTATGCGTCTTTGCGATACCATAGCTGCCTAAGCTGATGAATGAAAAAAGGATACTTCTCATCCTGCACATCAGTATGAACGATCTCTTCCTCACAGGTCGCACATATAAATTGTGTAATAATTCGAATGCCTTCCTCTTTAGGCTGTTCGCAAATGATGCATGTCGACTGCTGTTTGGCCTCCTCCATCCTCCCCACCCCGCTTCTCGTTTTCTATCAGTATACCCTAAATGAAAACTCTTAAAACGCTATCCGCTATTTTGCTTTCTTTATTGTTATGTACTTCTACGCGCGGTGGTGTCTGTACTTCTGGATAAACAAGCTCTTTTTCTTTATTCCTAATTCCAATATACTATTATTATAGTGCAACTAAGGGGATCTCATTGGGGGACTGGCATGAACAAGGGACTATCAAAAGAGGCTACGATTTACAATTATGCGCTGTTGAAGAAATGCGGCCTTGGAAAAATTTATTCTTCTATTTACATAATATTGCTGCTGGTATGGGGGATTGTCGGCTTAATGTGGCACTATAGCGGTACGATTACTCTGCTGCTAGGCTTGCCGGTTTTTCATTATTTATACTATATTCTCATTCGGCTGTTGATTCGATTTACTTCCAGAACAGCGGAGTTTACTTGGGTTTGGAAAAAGGACCTTCTATGGAACGGGTATCTCCCTGAGAGCTATATCCGGATTCAGCGATTATTATCCATCCACTTACATCTGCTCGTGATTGGCACGGCTATTATTGGAATAGCATATGTCTGGGTACCTGGTTCTGTATTCTTCACTCTCCTTTACATTCATTGTTGGTTGCTATTACCTAGAATTGGGCTGCTCCTAAAACTGAAAAAAATAAATTCCACCGGTCTGGTCAAAATTTCCGGAAATGAGCTGTCGCTTTATTCCACTTGATCCATCAGGGGCCATGAAGAAAGAGGAGCTTCTTTTCTTTGGCACTTAGATTAAGGGGAGAACTAAAAGTCCAAGGAAATGCGGTACTACAACAGCATTCATTTCGCTTTTTCAAACTGAGGAACTCCTCGAAAAGTTCAATGACATGCAGGAGATCGGGTAAGTTCACATGAAATCGGTAAACTAAAGAAGACACGCAATCGTACATGTCCAACCCCATCAAAATCTGAAAACCAGGCAAAGGCTTATTCAAATGAACTTTTGCGTTACATTAGCTGTTTTCCTCTGAGAACCTGCCGAAGACTTGTACTTTTGCAGGCTTTCCCCGATCTTTCCGAAAGGCGGCTTCTTTCCATATTGTCGGTTGTTCCATATCGTTTTATTCAAGCCTTGGTCTAATCATTAAGAAATGCGGACACCGGCCATCAAAGAACCAAACATAAAGAAAAAAGCCCCACCGGCATCCTAGCCGGCAAGGCTTATTCGCTTGGCCACGTCCTTCCGCACCGGTTGAGCCACTTCTCGAATCACTTCGAGGTCGGCATCGGAAACCACTGCTTGGGTCGAGCTAGCTTCTTGACATTTCATCGATCAAAGATTCCGCATA
>NZ_BOSH01000020.1 GCF_018403245.1 Paenibacillus sp. J2TS4 | reverse complement strand
TTGCCTACGTGTTACTCACCCGTCCGCCGCTAAGCTTGGAACAAGCAAGCTTGTTCCTTACTCCGCTCGACTTGCATGTATTAGGCACGCCGCCAGCGTTCGTCCTGAGCCAGGATCAAACTCTCCGATAAATTCCCCCAAAAAGTGAAGCGATGCTTCGTAGCGAAGTCCGATTACTTTTCGGGGACCCCGGTTAAACCGAGATATCCAAAGAGCGATTAGCTCATTCGTTCGTTCATTAACGGTTCTGCTCACGATCCGAAGACCGCTTCGCACTGGCTTCATTCATTCACTCGTTGTTCAGTTTTCAAAGGGCAATGCTGCTTGATGTTGCGTTCGTCGCTCGTTTAACAGCGACTCTTTTAATATACCACAAACTCATCTGATAAAGCAAGACTTTTTTTCAAAAATCTTTTCAGCATTCGGCGGCTTGTCCTGATTAAGAACAAGCCGTTCGAAGCGGCGAAGACTAATTTATCACATCTTCCACAGACTAGTCAATAGTATTTTTCAACTTTCTGCTCTTCCCCTTATTTCATCACTGGTAAATGCGATTTCTCGCATATTTTGAGATCTCCTTAGGTGAAGCAAGACGAGCATACATACGGAATATGATGTTATATCTGGATTCTATCGCACCTTTCAGATCATTATCCATTTGCTCATCCTTTAAATCAAAAAGCATCTCATCCAGTTCCTTGCGCAACACATAATCCAGTTCCCTGCATTCCCGTTCATTAAAAAGAAAACCAAGCATGATCCTAACCCCTTTCACCACATTGTGCTAAAAAGGCCCTTCACAGGCGACCGGATATAACCGGAAACAACTGCTTTAATGTTATGCACACAATTTGCCATTTTTATGATATGCAATCAGAATTTTTAAAGCTTATTAAAAAATAAGCGATTTAACGATTCTCTTAGGCAGGATATCCGGACCGTCGCGTTCCAGATCTTCTATATTCGGGCCTCCTTAACGGGTGAAACTCCGGTGATCAGCTGTGGCTTCCACACTTAAGTCCTACAATTATTTGGATATAAGCCATAAAGTAAAGGTGCTTTCCACGATGGCAGCGAGCAGAAGCATTCCCGAAATAACCGCAAGTAAAGGAATCGTATGCTGCAAGAAAGCAAACAGTTTATTACGCATCACGGCTCTTCTTTTGGCACTGATAAAGGTCAAAGTACCTTCCGCCATCAAAAAACCAAAACGAATCCCGTACGCACTGGCAATAATAATAGCAGGGATTTCGATAATCCCGTGTGGAGCAATGGACTTGAAGAACATTAGCCAGTCCTGAACCCCTGAATTGCCTAAAGCTAAATAACCCAATAAAAGTCCATTTGAAACTAAAAAATACAGGGGAACGATAGCAAAGAAAGCTCCCAAATACATGATCGCAATGGATAAAAAGGTATTGTTCATAAGAATAAAGAAAAAGAGCAGCCGCTGACTGTTGTCCTGCTGCATCAACCCCCCTGCAGTTCCGCTTAAACGGTCGATTTGCCCGTTAATGAACGTCCCGAACGTATCCGGTGAATAAAACCCCATCCATACGCCGACTGCAAAAACGAGTACAGCCGCAATGAAGTAATGCTTCATCTCCTTAAAATGCTTTAATAATGCTCCAAAACTCATAAATCGTCCTCTTTTCCGATGCAATTTGATCATAACTTCTTGTCTAAGTTTAGACATAAGTAAATTGTACTAGCATACATTTGATAAAGACAAGTAATCCCAAGCCTATCCGGCAGCACAAACAAGGCTTACAAAGGAGGTTTCCTCGGTGAATTATTTTTATGTAGTCAATGGGAAAAAAGTGAAGCAGTACCTGATCATCTTCGTGGCAGTGCTGTTCGCCGCAGGAATTATTTATGCGGAAAAGGGCAACATCTCGGTCTTCTCCCAGAATGAACCGGCAGCTATTTACAGTGTTCCCACAGAAAAAAAGCTAATCGCTCTAACATTCGACATAAGCTGGGGCGACAAAAGAGCCGAGCCCATCCTTAAAGTTCTGGAAGACAAGGGGGTCAAGAATGCGACCTTTTTCCTCTCTTCCCCCTGGGCTAAAGGGCACCAGAAGATCGTCGACAAAATCAAGGAAGCCGGATATGAGATTGGAAGCCACGGCCATAAGCATACTAACTACAGTGGACTTAATGACGAGGAAATCCGCAAGCAAATTCAAACCGCCCACCAAATTTTATCTGAAGCTATCGGTAAAGAGCCGAACTTGATCCGCCTGCCGAATGGAGATTTTGATAAACGGGTGCTGAAAATAGCGGATGATCTTAACTACAAAGTAATCCAGTGGGATACCGACTCCTTGGATTGGAAGAACATCGGAACCGATAATATTGTCAGCCGAGTCATAGATAAGGCTCATCCGGGAGATATCGTATTGCTCCATGCCAGTGATTCGGTAAAACAAACCCATGAAGCTCTGCCCGTTATCATCGATCGCCTGAAAGACGCCGGATATGAATTCGTTACGGTTACCCAGCTTCTGGAACAGACCCAAGTATCCAAGCGGCCCGTGGAAGATAAAACGACCTGACCTGACGAGCAGGCCAGGCCGCGATCGCCTTTTGCTTCCCTAATCCTAAGCTTAATAGTGCCTGATTACTTAGAGGCTTGTACGGGAGCCTCTTTTTTGTTGTCCACCAGCTTATGCAGAAGCATTATTTGCCATGCATTGGATACGAGCAACGGAATCAGCATAAAAATATGGGAAGGGGTATTATCCAGCTTGAGAGCGGGAATCGCCTCTAGTACCGTTACTGCGTACATAAAAAACAAGGTGGAGATAAAAGCAGTCTTATTCGTTGCCTTGACTTTCCACCAGGAAACGAGGGCCGAAATCAACAGCAGCACTGTAGGCAGAATGAAATAGGACAGCACCGATTCTCCCTCGGCCGCAAAGCTTGTATAGCTCAGGTATATCATATCAAAAAAGACAATTGCGACGAGAAGAAGCTGCAGAACATCCCAAAGAAACTTGCTTCGGAGGAAGCCCATAGCTATATAGCGGGCAATCAGGTAGGCAAAGAACCCCATCTGACTGACAACACTAATCGTCGAACCGGCCAATACGACGAAAATGATCGTTTCCAGGTTGAAGCCTGCTTTTGAAACCTCAAGAAAATGAAAATCATCGGTCATGCCGACAAGGATAAGGCCAGCTATAAGGGAAGCCCCCGTGCCTAATAATAAAGTAGTCCAAAAAAGACGGAACCATTTTCTCAACGTCAAAACTAAGTTCGCCTCCAGCAGGTCCTTCAGAAGATCCCCAATTTTTATTAACTTAACAATCATAATTGTACCAACGTTTACAGCAAAAAGCTAATAAACGTTCGACATAATTCGTACAATTTCACACATAATAATTTTACAATCCAGGAAGGAGGCACCCTGTCATGATCCATCCACGACTTCGTATACTTCCTGCTTTAATTTGTATTGTCCTGCTCCTGACCTCCTGCGGAACTGGGAAGCAACAATCGAGCCAGAATCAACAAAGCTACAAGGATATCAAATCGATGATGCTGGACATCCTGAACTCTGAAGATGGCCAAAAGGCGGTTCAGGAGGCATCCAAGAAAAACCAGGATCCAACCATGAAGCTCC
Organism: Paenibacillus sp. J2TS4; assembly: GCF_018403245.1. GTDB lineage: Bacteria > Bacillota > Bacilli > Paenibacillales > NBRC-103111 > Paenibacillus_L. Next base: position 64,413 of record NZ_BOSH01000020.1, on the reverse strand, counting down.
TGTCTACCGGAGAAGGCCAGCAAATTCAAATAGCAGTGAAAGAAGTGCTGACGGACCCCAATCATTCTCAACTCATTGAAAAGACGATGACCGATCCGAAATTTGCGGGAGATTTTGCCAAATCGGTACAAAAATACAATAAGCAATTAACCAAGGATCTGATGAAGGATCCCGAATATCAGCAACAAATGCTTGATTTAATGCGTAATCCGGAATTTGAAAAGATCATTCTGGAAACAATGAAGAACAGTCAATATAGGCAGCAAACGATGAAAATTATTGAGGAATCGATGCAGAGCCCTTTATTTCGCGATCAATTAATGGAGTTGTTTAAAAAAGCGATCGAAGAAGAAATGAAGCCTCAGGGGAAGGAGGGCAAAGGGAAGCAGCAAGGAAAGGAAAAAGAGGGGGGCAAACAGGAAGGCAAAGAGGGCGGGAAGTCGAGCGAAGGAGGAGACCAGGGCTAATGCTATGCATCCCCCTGGTCTTAAAGTTAATTATCCAAGCTTGCTGATAATGGAGTCGGCCATTTGCAAATAAAGCTTGCCGGTTTCGGTATCGGGTTTATATACGGAGGGTGAGAAATCAGGCTCGGAAATATGGTTGTCCGGGGCTCCAAGCGGAATCTGCGCAATCAAGTCTGTATGCAGCTCCTCCGCCAGCTTGGCTCCCCCTCCTCTTCCGAATATGTAGTCCTTCTCCCCATCCTTGTTGACGTAATAAGCCATGTTCTCAACGACCCCAATAATTTCGTGATCGGTATGAAGCGCCATGGCCCCCGCTCTTGCTGCTACAAAAGCTGCAGTGGCATGAGGTGTTGTCACGATGAGCTCTTTGCTTTGAGGAATCATCTGATGAACGTCGAGCGCTACATCTCCGGTGCCTGGCGGCAAATCAAGAATCATGTAATCAAGCTCTCCCCAATCCACTTCGGAGAAGAAGTTTCTGAGCATTTTGCCAAGCATCGGACCTCTCCAAATGATCGGAGCGTTATCCTCAACAAAAAAGCCCATCGAGATGACTTTAACGCCAAATCGTTCTACCGGAATGATTCGTTTATTGATCAATTCCGGCCTCTCCTCAATCCCCATCATATCCGGCACACTGAACCCATAAATATCGGCGTCAATGATTCCGACTTTCTTTCCTTGTCGTGCCAAGGCAACCGCCAGATTAACGGTTACCGTCGATTTGCCCACGCCGCCTTTTCCACTAGCTACCGCAATAAATTGTAACTTCGAATCTGAGCTTAATAGCGGAGCCTGCTCCGGCTTGGGAGCATGGGTCGGGATTCCCTTCTTGGGAGCCGTCTTCTGACCTTGGCCAGCCCCGGCTTGAATTTCCTCTCGTTCGAAATCGTTAATTAGTCGAAAGCGGATATGTACATCCTTAATCCCGAGATTGTCCAGAGCTTCCTGAACATCCTGACGATATTGTCCTTTAAGCGTCTCGTCATCGGAAGTAAGGACGAAGGTTAGTGCTACATGTCCCTCTTTGACCATAACATCTTTAATAAAGTTCAATTCCGTAACCGGACGCTTGTATTCCGGATCGTATACATGCTTCAAAGCCTCGATTACTTGCTCCCTAGATACCATCATTCCACCTCTATATCCGTCATTAACGTATTTAGAGTTATTATATCAATAATAATCAAGAGTCACCAACTTTTCCCCCGAATAGTATCTAAGGATTCCTTGGTAAATAGAAGCTGCCATCTTTCTCTGATACGTTTCATCTCCCATCAATCGGGCTTCCTCGGGATTGGAGAGAAAGCCAACCTCCACCAGGGCGCTTGGAATGGTTAAAGTTTTTAACAGATAGACGGTATCCACCGTCTGAGCTACTCGGTCCGTATTCCCCAAATTTCCTTTAATCTCATTCTGAATATGCGTAGCTAACAGCTCGCCGTCTGCATGGCCTTTAGGATAATAAAACGTCTGTGCCCCCCTCCATTTGGCTGAAGGGATGCTGTTCAGGTGAATACTGATCAACAGATCCGCTTTATGTTTGGTTACAATTTCCGCTCGTTTTAATAAATCCTCGGTTTTGCGTTTGCTTAACCCCTTTGTTCCCGTTCTTGCCAAATCCCGATCTGTTTCTCGAGTCATAATGACAACTGCCCCGGCTTGCTGGAGATAATCCCGCAAATAGAGAGAGATCGCGAGATTAACATCCTTTTCCACCAATCCATTCTTGCTGGAAGCCCCTCCATCCGGACCTCCGTGGCCGGGATCCAGGGCAATAACCTTTCCGGAAAGCGGCATCGTCCAGTACGACCACGTTTTGGTAGAAGGCCACTCTGAGGTGAACAGGAATGCCATCAAAAGAACCACCCATGCCGATAGCACAATTTTGAGCCCGCCGTTCAAGGTAATCCAGAAGATGACTCTTTTCCTCCACTTTCGCATTAGAAATCCACCCCTATATCCGCTATCTTATATCATCATATGGACGGGGGTGGACGAATATGACAAGCTTAATTTATCGTGATCCTTATTATAAAATCGGATCAGCTTGCATTCCTTGGATAAGCATCTCTGCTACCTCCGGACGAGTGAAATATTTAGGGGGACATTGCCCCTGTCTTAGCATCTGTCTGACTTTGGTGCCGGATAGATGGAGATGGTCCGCCGAATCGTGGGGACAGGTTTTGCTGGAGGCCATATTTTCACACTTGGCGCAATAGTAGCTATGTTCAAAAAACAATGGGATGATGCCAAGCTCTTCCGTGGAAAAGGAATTAAAGATTCGTTGAGCATCGTAAGTACCGTAATAATTTCCGACACCGGCGTGATCTCTTCCTACAATGAAGTGGGTGCACCCGTAGTTTTTACGAACCATTGCATGAAAAATAGCTTCACGCGGACCGGCATAGCGCATGGCTGCCGTGAATACCCCGAGGACGACACGATCCTGGGGATAATAGTTATCCAAGAGCACCTGGTAGCTTCTCATCCGCACTTTGGCTTGAATATCATCGGCTTTGGTTTCTCCGACAAGCGGATTTAAAAATAATCCGTCTACGGTTTCCAAAGCACTCTTCTGGATATATTCATGTGCCCGGTGGACCGGATTTCTCGTTTGAAAGCCGACCACGGTTTTCCAGCCTTTATTGGCGAATATTTGGCGTGTCTCCGCCGGATCAAAGTGAAATTCCTCGAACTCCAGAACAGGCTTCCGATTAACAACCCAAATCGATCCGCCAATATAGGTAGAGGGCTGATCGTACAGCTTGGCGACACCGGGATGCTCCGGGCTTTCGGTTAGAAATACTCTTCTTGCTTCCTCCGCCTGGTCAACCGAGTAGATGTCTTCCACGTCCATCAAGGCATAGACAACTCCATCGTCTTCCCCGGCTAGGGCAATCCTTTGTCCCACAGTTATTTGTGACAGGTAAGGCTCCGCCACTCCAAGAGTTATCGGAAGGCTCCAGACGCTTCCATCCTTCAGCCTCATCTGCTCAAGCACCGATCGATAATCCGCTTGCGTCATAAATCCATCCAGCGGAGAATAGGCCCCTACCGCTATCAAATCGATGTCTGACAGCGTACGCGAGTTGACCGGAACCGTTATTAACGTATCCGCCATGTCCAGCAGCTTCTCTCTCGTCTTCCCCTCAACTACCCGGTTAATCAACGATTCCTTCTGCCCTTGACTGGCCTGATTCATCCTCTCTCCTCCTCCGTTATTTATGCAATCCGCATTCTGTTTTTTCAAAGCCTGACCATCTTCCCGCCCTCGGGTCCTCTCCTTCTCTAACAGGACGGGTACACTTCTCACAGCCGATGCTTGGATAACCCGCGTCATGAAGTGGATTGTAAATGATATTGTTGGTGCGGATATAGCTCCATATGTCATCGGATGTCCAATCCGCCAATGGATTAAATTTAACAAGTCCGAATTTAACGTCGTATTCAATTTTTTTCGCGTTAGCTCGAGTTGGAGCCTGCTCCCTCCGGATACCGGTAATCCAGGCGTCATATTTAGATAGCACCTCGGCTAATGGGTCTACCTTGCGTATAGCGCAGCATTGATTAGGATTAGAAGCCCAAAGGCGATCTCCGTAGGCATCGGCCTGCTGCTGAAGACTAAGCCTGGGCTCGACCCGCAGAAAAGGTTTGCCGTACCGCTCTTCCAACCGGTCCCGAGTTTCGTAAGTTTCCTTAAAATGCAAGTCCGTATCCAAATAAAAAATATCCGTCCGGGGACTGACTTGGTTAAGCAAATCTACAAGCACGACATCTTCCGCCCCAAAGCTGCAGGCCAGAGTAATGTTAGGGAATCGTTCGACAGCCCATTGCAAGACGGATTCCGCCGATTCTCCCTCCAATTCTTCGCTTGCCTGACGGATCAGCTTCTCCTTATCCAATAAATTCATTCCCTTTTAACTCCTCTCCCGATAGTAAAAGGCTCCTTTCAGGTCACAAAGGCCATAGGCAACTATCACATATTATTGAAGTCGGCGGCGATTGGTGCATAAAAGATGGGCAATTTAGAAAAAGCCTTCCCTGAAAATTCAGGAAAGGCTTCGGTATTTTTCTATAAGGAATATTATCCATAGCCAATTTATTAAGCTGGCGTAATATTAAACCAGTTTATGACCACAATTAGAGCAAAAATTTCCCTCACCGGTCTTCTGCCCGCAATTAGGACAGAAATTAGGCTTTGGCTTCCCTTCAGATGCCGGAGCATTGTTGTGGGCAGGTGCAGCCGTCTGCGCAGGCGGATCAGTTTGTGCGGGCTTATTCTGACCTGCATTCATCGATTTTAACATCTCATTAGCGATATTCATCCCCATCATCATGCCGGCCATATCGGAAGCGGCACCGCCGCCTTGAACTTTACCGGAAGCTATTCCGTCAGTCATGGAGATCTGTTGATATCTTTGTACATCTCCAACCATACTATGTGAGGCTGTCCGCGTGATCATCTCTTGGATTTCTTCCGGATAATTGAAGCTCATGACATTAAACCCGGTAATCGTCATTCCATCGTTGACAATCTGCATATCCAGATCTTCCCTTATTCCTTGAGCGATCTCGAAAGCATTGGCCTGCAGATTGAACATATCTTTGCCTTCTTTAGAAATCCATTTCATCAGAAGCTGATCCAGAATAGAAGTTATTCTGAGCTTGATGTCATCGACATAATAGCTTTCCTTGACCCCCGCAATTTTATCAATTAGCGCTACATAATCGTTCACCTTGAAATTAAACGTACCATTCGCCCGAATCGGCAGACCGCCGGGAAGCTGCGGAGTGGGAATGTGAATCGCATTCTTGGTGCCCCATCTTACCGTAAATTCCTTCGTATTGACGAATAGGACCTCTACCCTCATCCCGCTATTAAAACCAAACTTAAAGCCTTTTAATGTAGAAAGAAACGGGATAATTTCGGAGGCTATGTTATAATCGCCCTCGTCCTGAAAGATCCCCTCCACTTTGCCATTGTTTAAAAAGATAGCATCCTGACCGGGGCGAATAATGAGCCGGCTCCCTTTTTTGATCTCCCGGTTGCTCCACTTCCAGAAAATCATATCGTCTCTAAACTCTTCCCATTCCACTACGTTTGCAAATTGATTTTTGAAAAAAGACATCTATCCTTCATTCCTTCCGTATAAGATCAGAATTTCCCCCGGCTACCGCTATGGGAATGTCCCCCGCCGGTCATACCTCCGCCCCCTCCGCCACTGCTTCTTCCGCTGCCGCTGCTTTGGGATGGTTTTCGGCGTTTGGTCACAGTCGTTCGTATATAATCATCTCTTTGGTCAAGGACTCTGGAATTTTTAAAATCACGGTAAGTCCCTTCGTTCACCGTAACTCTCCCGCCGGAGGTGTAAAGCATAAATCCAACGATGGCCCCGCCTACACCCACAGAAACAATTAACTGAAACCATAGATTGAAGAAAGGATTGTCGGGATCCACACCAGGCCTTATCCCCATGTACTTATAGGAGGTCTTAATAAAAGTGCTGAAAGCATCGTAATAATTCCCACTGGATAAGTCAGGGGTAATTTTATCGCGGATCAAATCAAGCCTGCTGTCATCCAAGTATACCTTGGCTTTATAGAAACCTGCCAAATACACATCTCTATGCTCCATATCAATCGTTAATATTGCCGTATTCCCATGGGGTTTATCATATCCTGGAGCCTTATCGTCATAAAAATCCTGCATATATTCTACAACATCTTTGCCTTCCGTATCATTAGTCGTTAATATAATTAAATCGGTTTCCCTCTTGGCCCCATATTTATTGGCCAGCGCTTCAAGCTTCTCTATTTCTTCCGTATTCAAAAGCTTGGCGTAATCGTACACCTTCGGCTCCGTATCGGAAGCAGCGGAGACCGTATTCGACGCAGAGAGGATGAAGGGAATAATCAGGACGAAAAATAGCAGCGTTGTTAAGTATAGTCTTCCCCTCACCAAAGCTCACCCCCCATAGCAAATGAGGCGAGCTTTAATACTACGAAGGTAACAGCCGCAATCCCCCCGAACCACTGAGCGACCTTCGCGTAGCTGATAGGAGGTTTCCCTACAACCTTGCCTGATTGGCCATTCATGGCAAAGGTATGCTCCGCTTTAGCATAATCATAGTACACCATCCATACAGGGAGGAGAACATAGTGGCTTCGTTTTTTCATAGTATCGATGTTTCTGCTTCTGTAACTAACGGAGGAATAACCCGAAATAGTTGAGCTAATATAAGAATCAATATAAGATTTGATTTTGGATTTAACCCGAGGCAGCAGTTCTTCATCATTGTAGTTGTATTTTTCGGCTATAAATCCTGCCAGATAAGGGGTTTTAAAATCCTTCAAATGACTGTAATCATAAGGCTCTAATCTATCCATCAGTTCATCATTCATTTTTTTGGAGGCATCCACGGGGACTTTGACATAATTCAGATCAATATCCCTATAGACATCATAATGTTTCGTCTCGGTATATATATAATCGCCGCTTGTATACACTCTCACTTTCTTACAATCGGCACTGACCTTCGCTTTCGTATTTAGATCATATAACCAAAAAGGGACATACATTCCTGTGATTCCTTTGATTCTATCCGCTGTCATAAATCCTTTTGGTGTCAGGCGGCCGTTCTTGCACCATTTACGAAAAGCAGCCATTGCCTCTTCCTTGCTAATGGTAAACGGAATAACTTTGGCAGGGGCTAAGGCCCCGGATAGCCGATCACCGATGACAACCCCTGCTCCGCAGAAGCTGCAATTTGTAGCGGCCGTTTCGGCCTCGGTAATTAGAATGGCGCCACAATTATCACAATGGTATTCCTTGGCGTCATCCTCGGAAAAAGTAGTCGAAATAAACTCTTCAGAAAATTGTTCTATATTGTCTTGCCTTCCGCAGCTATGACAAGATAACATTCCAGAGTGACTGTCAAATGCCATGTCATCGCCACAGCTGGGGCATTTATAATGAATGACCATCTTATTCTCACCTCGCTTGGCAATGCCGTATCACATAAAAGCTGCAGCCACGGCTACAGCCCTAAGTTCCCATTTTGAACACTTCCCCAGAAAAGGAAGAAGCCGGACCTATGAGCCGGGCGTAAAGTTGGGTATAAAGGGAAAGCAATAGACTGGTAATCACAGCTGCCATTATTTGTACGCAGCTTATTGTTTTTTATTTTTTAATGCTTCTTTCAGCGCTGCCAGTTCATCTTCCACATGGGTACCTTCATCATATGGGTCCGCAGATTCTGTCAACGCCTCAAATTCATCTTCCGGTCCTCTTCTTAATTCGGCCAGTGCTTCCGCCTCATTGTAAGCCATATTTACCTTCTCTTCTATTCTTCCGAGTGCGGACAGCGAATCGTTGGCGCCTGCAACGGATGAACCCATTTTATTCATTTTATCTAACGCCTGAGTAGCGGCTATTTTGCCTTTGAGCATGGAGGCTCGTGATTCCAGCTCTCCAATATCGGAGACAAGCTTGTTGTGCATTTCTCTCATGCGAGCCGCATTAGTAGCTGCCAAGCTGTAGGCTTGCTGCAAGTCCGCCTCTTTTGGCGCTAAAGCAGCTTTTTTCTCCAAAAAATTTCTGGCGCCGTCTTCATTCCCTGCTTCCAATGCTTTCATGGCATACTTCTGCAGCTTGGCGATTTCTGATTTGCATTCATCCCACTGCCTTTTACACCTTTGCTCCGCGGCCATGACCGAAGCGGTTTCCGCCTTCACGGCACCTAAATCACTATTCAGATTTCTCAAGTATTGATTGATCATCTTCTCCGGATTCTCAGCCTTGTCTAGGAATGCGTAAATATTGCTGGACATAACGTCTTTAAATCTGGATAAAATCCCCATATTCCTCTCCTCTTTAAATTTATTTCTTAGTATATATACTGTTTATATCGCCAAAAGGATTCATTTTGCAAAAAGATATTTTCAGTCCAAATGCAGCCTTAAACAGAAATCATTGGTTTTTTTCTTCAATCCGTCTTGTCTTCCCGCCTCTGCTTCAATTTCCAGCGAGCGCAGAATAAGCACTCTTAAAGAAGTAAAAGAGGAATACAGATGAGAAATTCAGTATTAAGTATAGCATCGATTATTATATTCTGCTTGGTTGGTCCTCGAATAAAAAATCACAAGGTTTGGAATAGACGGGATTTAAGCAGGTCACATGGGTATTTTATTGTTGACTATATATCGTTTTATGATATATTAATTTTAGATATATCGTTTTATGATATAGAGGAGGGAAAAGATTGAAATCTTTAGATCAACTAACAGACTCCGTATTTAATATTATGGCTGCATTTACTGAACCAAGACATGGGTATGCCGTGATGAGTTTAGTGGAAGAAACAACAAAGGGTACATTTGTGATAGGACCTGCTTCCCTATATACGATTATTAAGAAACTATTAAAAGAGGAACTTATCACATTACACGATGATTCAAATTCACGTAGAAAAGTATATGTGTTAACCCAAAAAGGGCGCGAGGTATTACACGAAGATATTTTACGCCGAAAAGCAATGATTGAGTTGGCGGAAAAAGGTCTTAAGAGGGGGAATGATTAATGGCGCGTACAAAATATATGATGTCCAGCGGGTTAGCGTTTTCGGAAAAGAAGGATATGGAAAAATTACGGCAAAAGGCATTAAAGGGCTGGCATTTGAAAAAATTTCGTTTTGCAGGCTATGAGTTAGAAAAAGGGGAACGTGAAGATATCATTTACAGCATTGATTATCGTGCATTGCAGCCAAATGAAGAAGAAGAATACTTTGAAATGTTTTCGCATGCAGGTTGGACAAATGTATGTTCTAGCCAGGATATGCACATCTTCAAAGCAAAGAAAGGAACCAAACCCATTTATAGTGATGTGGAATCCGCCAGGGATAAGCTAGAGCGCTTGGCAAATCCAATTAAATCGCTAGTGGCATTCCTTGTTGGAATGACGGCAATTTTGTGGATAATGATGACATTTACTTCTGGATTAGTCCAGAATATCAGTCAATGGACCTTCCTTTTTTCGTTTGTACTTACAATACCGGCAATCATGACATACATGGCGACTTATTATCATAAGTGGAAGAAAAGAATAGACAAATGACATCTTAGTTTAATCAAGTGGATTGGTATTTGCTGTGGAATTTATGCCGTTGCCCGCTAAGAGGGAGTCGCCCTAAATTCAGCCCGTTGCCACATAGGAATGAAGAATTGGAATGCATTTTTGCACCTTAATTTTGTTTTCCTACCTGAATAGCGCAGACGAACCCCCGGGGTTCGTCTGTCGGTTTCAAAAACCAAGGGGCTGTTCCACAAGTCATCCTTCGGTGACTTATGGAACAGCCCCTTTCTTGCACACAAAAAAGTCCATTTACTAAATTTAGTAAATGGACTTCAATAGCTGCAAACGTTGATATGATAAAAATATTAACGCTTGGAGAACTGAGGTGCGCGACGAGCGGCTTTCAAGCCGTATTTTTTACGTTCTTTCATCCGCGGGTCACGAGTCAGGAATCCTGCTTTCTTCAAGGAACCGCGGAATTCCGGGTCTGCCTTAAGAAGTGCACGGGAAATCCCATGACGAATTGCGCCAGCTTGGCCTGTTGTTCCCCCGCCATGAGCGGTTACCAGCACGTCATACTTACCGTCTGTTTCGGTAAGAGTGAGCGGTTGTTTAACGATCAGCTTTAGAGTTTCCAAACCAAAATAATCATTCAAGTCACGTTTATTAATTACAATTCGTCCTTCACCCGGTACAAGGCGGACACGTGCTACCGAATGCTTACGACGACCGGTTCCATAGTATTGTACTTGTGCCACGAAAGAGTCCTCCCTTTATTAACCGCGAAGCTCATAAACTTCGGGTTGTTGTGCTTGATGTGGATGCTCGCTTCCGGCATACACTTTGAGCTTTAATTTCATTTTGTTGCCGAGACGGTTCTTAGGCAGCATTCCATGAACGGCCAGCTCCATCATTCTTTCCGGCTTCTTGTCCAGCATCTCTTGAGCGGTAGTTACTTTCAAACCACCCGGGTGCATGGAGTGTCTGTAATATTTCTTGTCCTGCAGTTTGTTACCTGTCAAGACAATTTTGCTAGCGTTGATAATAATCACGAAATCTCCAGAATCAATATGAGGCGTAAAGGTAGGCTTATGCTTGCCGCGAATCAGGCTTGCAGCTTCACTAGCCAGACGTCCCAGGGTCTTGCCTGTAGCGTCGATAATGTACCATTTACGTTCAACTTCATTAGGCTTAGCCATATATGTGGTACTCATTTGCTTAATCCTCCTAAGCATTCGAATATTGCTGTATGATCGATTTCATTATTGTTCAGTTAAAACGGTGGTCATTTCATGACTCGGGGCCGTGGGATAGCCAGTTATGAAACACCAACTAATATCTTACTATAACGACCTTCGAATAGCAAGAAAAAGTCATGAGAAAAACGTTAAATTTACTCGACGTCTTTCCGCAAAGGAAGCGGTCTAATCATACTTAACTTCCCACAAAGTCAGCCCATGGGGCATAGCCGTTGGTCCTGCCAGAGAGCGGTCTCGGGCTGCAAGAATATCGCTCATTTCGGACTCGGCTCTTTTTCCACTGCCCACTTCGATCAGAGTACCGACAATAATTCTAACCATATTGTATAAAAATCCGTTCCCGGTGATATAAATATGAATCACACCTGCTTCACCATCCGCTATCATCGGTTCCGGCACATAATCAACGCTGGTCGAATAGATGGTACGCACGTGTGATTCAACCGAAGTCCGGGTGGAGCAGAAGGAAGTAAAGTCGTGCTCTCCTTCCAGACGAAGAAGGGCTCTTCGCATCGCCTCAACATCCAGTGGGGCAGGGTGATGCAAACGCAGCTTCTGCTGGAACACGTCGGGCCACTTGCTTCTTTGGATACTATAGCGGTAGGTCTTCTCTCTGGCCCCATGCCTGGCATGGAAATCCAGAGGCGCCTCTTCCGCACTATGAACCGTAATATCGTCGGGAAGTCTCGAGTTGAGGGCAAGACACCAACGATCGATCGGTATCCTCGAATTCGTCGTATAATTAATGACCTGTCCCCGGGCATGAACCCCCGCATCCGTTCTACCGGAAGAGGTTATTTTCACCTGCTCTCCGGTAAGGATGCGGACAGCTTCTTCCAGCTTGCCTTGGATCGTAACCTGATTGGGTTGGATCTGGAACCCGCAATAGGACGTGCCGTCATAACTAATCGTCATTTTAATGTTTCTCACGATTTGCTCCTATTCCACGCCGAATCGCCCGAACGATACAAAAAAAGGGCTTCATCAGAATCAAAGATTCTGTCCACCCTTTCCTATCCGGTCGTTAAGCTCGATCCACCAGTTCCAAATAAACCATAGGAGCAGCATCTCCGCGACGAGGCCCCAGCTTCAGGATACGAGTGTATCCGCCTGGACGCTCGGAATAACGGGTGGCCAATTCAGAAAACAGCTTTTGAATGGCGTCCTGCTCTTCGCTAGCCGCTTCACGGCGAACGTAGGCTGCAACCTGACGACGAGCATGCAGATCTCCGCGTTTAGCCAAAGTGATCAGCTTCTCTGCGATCGATCTAACTTCTTTCGCTTTAGCTTCCGTCGTTTGGATGCGCTCTTGGATGAATAAGTCGGTTACAAGATCACGGAACAGTGCTTTCCGTGCGCTTGAATCACGACCCAGCTTTTGATATGCCATGTTGTTCCCTCCTTACTACAAGCAAATTTTAATCTTCCGTACGCAGGCTTAATCCTAATTCGTCGAGCTTCTCCTGTACCTCTTCCAGAGATTTGCGGCCAAGATTCCGGACCTTCATCATGTCCTCTTCCGTCTTGGTAATCAGCTCTTGAACGGTGTTAATACCCGCACGCTTCAAGCAGTTGTAAGAACGAACGGAAAGATCCAACTCTTCGATGGTCATTTCCAGTACTTTCTCTTTTTTGTCTTCTTCTTTCTCTATCATGATCTCTGCATCTTTAGCTTCATCCGTCAAGCCGACAAAGAGCATCAGATGCTCGGTCAAAATTTTGGCTCCGAGACTAACCGCTTCCTCCGGACGAATACTGCCATCGGTCCATACTTCGAGGGTAAGTTTATCGTAGTTAGTAACTTGACCAACACGAGTGTTCTCAATACTGTAATTGACGCGGGTAATAGGAGTATAGATCGAATCGATCGGAATCACCCCGATTGGATGATCCTCTCTTTTATTCTTGTCTGCTTGAACATACCCTCTGCCACGATTGGCATTGATTCGCATATTAAGGCGAGCATCAGCCGATAGAGTAGCAACATGAAGGTCGGGATTCAAGATTTCCACATCACTATCCGCGCGAATATCACCAGCGGTAATAATTCCTTCGCCGTCCGCGTCAATCTCCAGTACTTTCTCTTCGTCGGAATGAATCTTTAACGATAGTCCTTTGAGGTTAAGGATAATTTCCGTAACATCCTCCATTACACCGGGAATGGTCGAGAACTCATGAAGGACACCTTCAATTTGAACAGAGTTAACGGCAGCTCCCGGCAAAGAAGAGAGCAAAATACGACGAAGCGAATTACCAAGCGTCGTCCCGTAACCCCGTTCCAAAGGTTCAACCACAAACATTCCGTAAGTGCCTTCTTCGTTTACTGTTACGGTCTCAATCTTTGGTTTTTCAATTTCTATCATTAAATTTACCCTCCTTCGAAACGTCGTTTCCACTGGATACCCGATAAACGATAAAAACAAGTAGTATGCCTATCCTTCAACACCATTATTCACATGTTACGGATATTTATACTAGTTTTCGATCCTTAATTAGACACGACGACGTTTTGGAGGACGGCAACCGTTGTGCGGAATCGGAGTTACGTCTTTGATCATGTTGACTTCCAGACCTGCTGCCTGCAAAGAACGGATTGCGGCTTCACGTCCGGCGCCAGGACCTTTAACCATAACTTCGACTGATTTCATACCGTGCTCCATCGCAGTTTTGGCAGCGGATTCCGCGGCCATCTGAGCTGCAAAAGGAGTACTCTTACGGGAGCCTTTGAAACCCAGATTTCCTGAGCTTGCCCAAGAAATGGCGTTCCCGTGAGGGTCCGTAATAGTAACGATCGTATTGTTAAATGTGGAGCGGATATGAGCTACTCCAGATTCAATATTTTTTCGGTCGCGACGTTTAGTACGGGTTACTTTTGATTTAGGTTTAGCCATTCTTTCTATCCCCCCTTATTATTTCTTCTTGTTAGCTACCGTACGACGAGGTCCTTTACGCGTACGAGCATTCGTTTTGGTCCGTTGACCACGAACAGGAAGGCCGCGGCGATGACGCATTCCTCTGTAGGATCCGATCTCCACCAAACGTTTGATGTTCAGAGAAATTTCACGGCGAAGGTCACCTTCTACTTTCACCGTTTTGTCGATGGCTTCACGAAGCTTACTCACTTCGTCTTCCGTCAAATCGCGGACACGAGTTTGCGGATTTACACCGGTGCTGCTCAGAATCTTCTGCGAAGTGGTTCTGCCGATTCCAAAAATATAGGTCAGGGCTACTTCCACCCGCTTATCACGTGGCAAGTCTACTCCAGCAATACGAGCCATTGATTCAATGCACCTCCTTAACCTTGTTTTTGTTTATGCTTCGGATTTTCACAAATAACCATAACGTGGCCTTTGCGCTTGATCACTTTGCATTTTTCGCATATAGGTTTAACCGACGGTCTAACCTTCATTGTGGTTACCTCCTAAAGGTTTGCTTTAGCAAAACCTAGCTTCGTAAGCATGGGCTATTTGGTTTTGCTTGAAGCAAAACCAACTTCTTAAACATAGGATCTTCTCTGCTTATATCAAGTTTCGCCGCAGGACAGCACGGACTATTTAAAGCGGTACGTAATACGCCCTCTCGTCAAGTCATAAGGCGAAAGCTCCACAGTCACCTTGTCACCAGGCAGAATGCGGATAAAGTGCATCCGGATCTTGCCCGATACGTGAGCCAAGATTTTATGACCATTTTCCAGCTCCACTTTAAACATTGCATTCGGGAGAGGCTCTACTACCGTACCTTCCACTTCAATAACATCTTCTTTGGCCACAGTTATTCCCCTTTCTCATGAGCTGACGTTTGCCGCTCTTCCGCAAACTTATTCAGCGCATAGCGCAGTTTTCCGTTGGTCACACGACCGGTTTCCGACAAACTATCCACAACCTCGTTGCTTATGGCATCCTGCAATTGAAGATGGAGCAGGTTTTTTTTCTTGGGTTGATCGAACTTCCTCTTATCGCCGTCAGCGATAAGAACAAAGCGGTCATCGACTATTTTGATAATAACCCCGAATTTACCGGAATCTCTTCCCTTCAGGATTGTTACAATTTGTCCAAGTCGGGGATGACAGGATGGATCCACATTCATCACCTACATTTCCGATTTAGTCAGGATCTCATATCCATCGTCTGTGATAGCAATGGTATGCTCAAAATGAGCACATAACGATCCGTCAACCGTCACTACCGTCCAATCATCATCCAACGTTTTGACATACCGTTCCCCGATGTTAACCATCGGTTCGATTGCCAATACCATACCAGGCTTCAAACGAGGCCCTCGGTTAGGAAGTCCGAAGTTCGGTATTTGCGGCTCTTCATGCAGGCTGGCCCCGATTCCATGACCGACATATTCTCGGACGATGGAGAACCCTTCCTCTTCAACTGTACGCTGAATAGCATGTGATATTGTGAATAGGCGTGCATCCGGCTTGGCTTCCGCCAGTCCATCATATAGAGCTTTTTCGGTAACCTCCAGCAGCTTTTGAGCGCTCGAAGAGATGCTTCCTACAGGATAGGTCCAAGCAGAATCGCCGTGATAGCCTTGATATTGTGCTCCGATATCAACACTAATGATGTCGCCTTCTTTTAGTTTTCTAGGTCCGGGTATTCCATGCACCAACTCTTCATTAACTGAAGCACAGATACTGCCAGAAAAACCGTTATAGCCTTTAAAAGATGGTGTCGCACCATGACTGCGGATGAATTGTTCCGCGATCCGATCCAATTCTTTGGTCGTTACACCGGGCTGGATCGCTTTGGAAAGCAAGCGGTGGGTCTCTGCCACAATCCGACCGGCTTCCCGCATCAAATCCAACTCCAATTCGGACTTACAAATAATCATCAGTCATTCCCTCTTAGCAGAGAATAGATTTTTGCAGTAACCGAGTTAATCTCTTGTTCCCCATCCACTTGGCGCAAGATTCCTTTGGCCTGATAATAATCCAGCAAAGGAGTTGTCTTGCTCGTGTACTCATCCAAGCGTGTGCCTACCTTCTCCTCGTTATCGTCAGCTCGCTGATACAGCTCGCCGCCGCATTTATCACATATTCCTTCCACTTTCGGCGGATTGAATAAGACATGATAGGTGGCTCCGCAGGATTTGCAAATTCTTCTGCCGGTCAGTCTGGCCATCAGCAAGTTGCGATCGACCTTCAAATCAATGACGTAATCGAGTTGTCTTCCCATCGACTCCATGATTTGGTCAAGCGCTTCGGCTTGTGCGGTCGTTCTTGGAAACCCGTCTAACAGAAATCCTTGCTCACAATCAGGCTGCATCAATCTCTCACGCACGATCCCGATCGTAATATCGTCCGGCACCAAGAGACCTTGGTCCATATATTTCTGGGCTTCCAGTCCGAGCGGTGTACCTTGGCTCTTAGCCAAACGAAAGGCGTCTCCGGTAGAAATGTGAGGGATATCAAACTCGCTGACGATTCTTTCCGCTTGAGTCCCTTTCCCCGCTCCGGGAGGACCCATAAATAAAATGTTCACTTCGTGAAACCTCCCCGAAGGTGGCAGACCAGGCGATGAAGCAGTCACTATCGCTAGCCTGCAATTGCAAAGCTTCTTATTTGTTGATAAACCCTTTGTAATGACGTTTGATCAGTTGGCTTTCGATTTGCTTCATCGTCTCTAGCCCAACCCCGACCACGATCAGGAGGGAAGTTCCACCAATCCGAACGGATTCCGGCAACCCGGCCAATCCTCCAAACAACATAGGAAGAACCGATATCGCAGCAAGGAAAATAGCTCCCGATAATGTAATTCTTGTCATTACTCTCGTTAAATAAACCGAGGTGGTTTTACCCGGACGAATACCTGGAATGTATCCCCCGTTTTTCTTCATTTGATCCGCCATTTGTACAGGGTTGATCTGTACGAAAGTATAGAAGTAAGTAAACCCTATAATCAGCAGAATGTACAATACCATACCGAGCGGAGCACTGAAGGCCAGGTTCTTGATAATCCAATCGGCCACGAAATTTCCTGTCCAGAACTGTGCGATCGTTCCTGGGAACATAAGCAGAGACATTGCAAAAATAACCGGAATAACCCCTGCCGCGTTCACTTTAAGCGGAATGTGAGTCGATTGGCCGCCGTACATTTTGCGTCCGACCACCCGTTTGGCATATTGTACTGGAATTTTACGAATTCCTTGTTGAACGAAAATAACCCCGGCAATAATCAGTACAATCGCCACAAGGATAACTATCAATTTAACGATGTTTAAGAACAACGCGTCCCCGGCATCAACAAATAGTTGGAGGTAAATAGCACGAGCATGGGTAGGAATACCAGCAACGATACCGGCAAAGATAATGATGGAAATCCCGTTACCAATTCCATTCTCGGTAATTTGCTCTCCCAACCACATGAGAAACGCCGTACCTGCCGTCAATACGATTGCAATCATAGCATAGGTCGTAAAGCTCGGATCGACAACCAGATTGCCATAGTAGCTATTGAAACCGATGGCCGTTCCGAATGCTTGAATCAATCCAAGCACGATCGTCCCGTATCTTGTAAATTGAGTAAGCTTCTTACGGCCCGCTTCGCCTTCTTTAGCCCATTGCGCGAACTTGGGAACCACATCCATAGATAACAGCTGAACAATAATGGAAGCTGTAATATATGGAAAGATACCCAATGCAAAGATGGAGAATTGGAATAAAGCTCCACCGGAAAACGTGTTTAACAATCCAAAGATGTCTGCCTGTTGCCGGTCTGTAGCTGATAAAATGTCAGTATCGATATTAGGCACCGGGATAAAGGCACCAATCCGATAGACAATCAGAACGAGAAGAGTAAACAGGATCCTTCTGCGAAGATCCTCTACTTTCATGATGTTTGATATGGTCTTTAACATTAAATCACCTCGGTTTTACCACCGGCAGCTTCAATTTTTTCCACCGCAGATTTAGAGAACTTGTTGGCTTTTACTGTCAACTTCACAGTAAGTTCGCCTTCCCCTAAGATCTTGATGCCGCTCAGAGTATTTTTAACAATACCGGCTTGCACTAAAACCTCTGGTGTCACCTCTGCGCCTTCAGTAAATTGGTTCAGGCGGTCCAGGTTAACCACTGCATATTCTTTACGCGAGATATTAGTAAATCCGCGTTTAGGCAGTCGACGGTAAAGCGGGTTTTGTCCACCCTCAAATCCAGGACGTACACCGCCGCCGGAACGGGCATTTTGCCCCTTGTGACCTTTGCCTGCAGTTTTACCGTTACCGCTGGCAATACCACGACCAACGCGCTTTTTCACATGCCGGGAGCCGGCTGCAGGAGTAAGCTCGTGCAATTTCATCGTGTGCACCTCCTTATAATTTTTGCGATCGATTTAAAAGAAGCCGGGACGATAGTCCGGACGGATGTTACGCCTCTACTTCTTTAACTTCAACTAGATGACTGACTTGATTAACCATGCCCCGAATAGCTGTATTATCCGGTTGAACAACCGTTTGGTGCAGCTTACGCAGCCCCAATGTTCTAACGGTAACACGTTGGTTCTCCGGGCGTCCGATTAAACTGCGCTTGAGGGTGATTGCTAATTGCTTGGTCATCGTTTCCCCTCCTAACCTAATAACTCTTCTACAGTTTTACCCCGAAGCTTAGCAACTTCTTCAGCTTTTTTCAAACGCTGCAAGCCTTCCAAGGTTGCGTTCACCATGTTGATGGGATTGGAAGAACCTAAAGATTTAGTCAGAATGTCGCCAACACCGGCCAGCTCCAATACTGCACGGACAGGTCCTCCAGCAATAACTCCGGTACCTTCTGCTGCTGGCTTCATCAAAACTTTACCTGCACCAAACCGTCCGATGACAAAGTGAGGGATCGTAGTGTTAACCAGCGGAACGTAGGTCAAATTCTTCTTGGCGTCCTCGATGCCTTTACGAATCGCATCGCCAACTTCAGAAGCTTTACCGATTCCGGCGCCAACCCAGCCCTTCTCGTCGCCAACGACTACGAGTGCGCTGAAGCTGAAACGACGACCACCTTTAACTACTTTAGCAACACGATTGATGTGAACTGTTTTATCTTTAAGTTCTAAAGTATTGGGATCTACACGCAAGTCCTATTACCTCCTTATTAAGTGATTAGCGGTTAGAATTCTAGTCCTGCTTCCCGTGCCGCATCGGCCAGAGCCTGCACGCGACCATGATACAAATAACCACCGCGGTCAAACACAACTTTCTCGATTCCGTTCTCTTTGGCACGCTTGGCAATCAATGCTCCAACTTGACGAGCCGCTTCCACGTTGCCTCCGTTCTCCATCTTCAACTCTTTATCCATTGTAGAGGCCGACACAATTGTCACACCTTTGGTGTCGTCAATAATTTGGACGTACATATGCTTAGCAGAGCGGAAAACGTTCAGCCGAGGACGTTCGGTCGTTCCTTCAATTTTCTTACGGACACGAAGATGTCTTTTCAAGCGGGCTTGATTCTTATCGGCTTTAGTAATCATTCAGTTGTCACTCCTTTCCGTTTCCGTTTAACACGCTTCAATTAACTTACTTCTTCTTACCAGCTTTACCTTCCTTGCGAATAATCCGTTCGCCTTCGTATTTAATTCCTTTGCCTTTATACGGCTCCGGCTCACGTACAGAACGAATCTTGGCAGCTGTAGCTCCAACCCGCTCTTTATCGATACCTTTAACAATAACTTTCGTATTGGAAGGAACCTCGAACTCGATTCCATCTTCCGCTTCGATTTCTACCGGATGAGAATAGCCTACGTTCAGTACGAGCTTGTTGCCGCTTTTGTTAGCGCGGTATCCGACTCCGACAAGCTCCAAAGATTTGGCATACCCTTCCGTTACACCATTAACCATATTAGCCACCACACTGCGGGTAGTTCCATGCAGGGAACGGTGTAATTTATTGTCCGAAGGACGTTCGATCACAATTGTGTTTTCTTCTACGTTTACTTTCATTTCCTTATGCAGTTCACGGGATAACGTTCCTTTGGGTCCTTTAACCGTAATAACGGAATTATCCAAAGTAATAGTTACTCCACCGGGAACAGCAATCGGTTTGCGCCCAACTCGAGACATGTGTGCACCTCCATTCGTTTACAGTACAAGCATTACCATACGTAGCAGAGAACTTCTCCGCCTGCGTTGGATTGACGAGCTTCTTTGTCAGTCATTACTCCACGGGATGTGGAAATGATTGCCAGACCTAAGCCGCCCAATACTTTAGGAACTTCTTGACTCTTCGAATATACGCGTAATCCCGGCTTGCTGATTCTTTTCAGTCCGGTAATAACGCGCTCGTTGTTCGGACCATATTTCAGAAACAGGCGGATAATCCCCTGTTTGCTATCTTGAATAAATTCCGCATCGCGAATGAAACCTTCTTTTTTCAAGATCTCAGCGATTTCCTTTTTAATTTTGGAAGCGGGAATTTCTACGGTCTCATGACGAACAGTATTAGCGTTGCGAATGCGTGTAAGCATATCTGCAATCGGATCAGACATTACCATATTGCGAACCTCCTTCCCGAACTAGGGTGATTACCAGCTTGCTTTTCTAACGCCAGGAATCTGGCCTTTGTATGCTAATTCACGGAAACATATTCTGCAGATTTTGAATTTGCGCAGAACGGAATGCGGACGACCGCAACGCTCGCAGCGAGTATAAGCTTGAACCTTAAACTTTGGCTTACGACGTTGCTTCACGATCATCGAGGTTTTTGCCACTTACTTTCCACCTCCGATAGTTGGAATTATTTGGCGAAAGGCATACCCAATTGAGCAAGCAATTCGCGGGATTCTTCATCCGATTTAGCGGTTGTTACGATAACTACGTCCATACCGCGAACTTTATCTATTTTGTCATAATCAATTTCCGGGAAAATCAGCTGTTCTTTCAGACCAAGCGTATAGTTGCCGCGGCCGTCAAATGCTTTGTTCGACACTCCGCGGAAGTCGCGTACGCGAGGGAGAGCAACATTGAACAACTTATCCAAGAAATGGTACATGCGTTCACCGCGCAGTGTTACTTTAACCCCGATCGGCATTCCTTCACGCAATTTAAAACCTGCAATAGATTTCTTCGCTCTGGTAATAACGGGTTTTTGTCCAGCGACCAATTGAAGATCTTCAACTGCGCTGTCCAGTACCTTGGAGTTAGCCACTGCATCGCCAACACCCATATTAATAACGACCTTCTCTATTTTAGGAACCTGCATCACCGTCGAGTAGCTAAATTTCTGCATTAATGCAGGGGTAACATCATTCAGAAAACGATCCTTTAATCTAGCTGCCATGCTAACATGTACCTCCTTTCCGCACTAAATCTTAATCGATAACTTCTCCGGATTTTTTCGCAACCCGAACTTTTTTGCCATTGTCGAGCGTTTTGTAACCGATACGAGTCGGTTTGCCGCTCTTTGGATCCAGCAGCATCACGTTGGAAACATGGATAGGAGCTTCCTGAGTGATGATTCCGCCTTGTGGATTTTGCTGCGAAGGCTTCGCATGCTTCTTCACCATGTTGACACCTTCCACCAATACACGGTTCTGGCGCGGGTAAGCTGCGATAATGCGGCCCTTCTTGCCTTTATCTTTACCGGTAATAACAAATACCGTATCGTCTTTTTTGACATGCAGTTTGTTATTATAGGATTCAAGCTTTTTAGCTTTCGGCATTTTCAAGTACACCTCCTAAGTAACGGATGGTTATATCTGCTTATCGCAGGCAACCTATATTAGATAACTTCAGGCGCTAGCGAAATGATTTTCATGAAATCTTTATCCCGGAGCTCACGAGCAACCGGTCCGAAGATCCGGGTTCCGCGAGGGCTTTTATCTTCCTTAACGATAACGGCTGCGTTCTCGTCGAAAGTAATATAAGACCCGTCTTTACGGCGAGCGCCGCGCTTAGAACGAACGATAACGGCTCTAACTACGTCACCCTTCTTGACAACGCCTCCTGGTGTTGCTTCTTTGACGGAACAGACGATCAAATCTCCAATATTGGCAAACTTGCGTCCTGTTCCACCAAGCACACGAATACACATCAGTTGTTTCGCACCAGAGTTGTCAGCTACGTTTAAACGACTTTGCTGTTGAATCATTCCAGCGACCTCCTTTCGTACCTTCTATCCGAATGATCTGTTACAGATCCAACTTTAAATAACGACTGCTTCTTCCACAATTTCAACCAATCTCCAGCGCTTGTCTTTGGACAGCGGACGAGTTTCCATAATCTTAACCACATCTCCGATTTTGGCTTGGTTGTTCTCGTCATGCGCCTTGAATTTTTTCGTATATTTAATACGTTTGTGGTAGAGGGAGTGCTTCTTGTAAGTTTCTACAGCTACAACGATGGTTTTATCCATTTTGTCGCTGACTACTTTACCGATTTGAACTTTGCGTTCGTTACGTTCACTCATGAAGGTTCCTCCTTTCTTGTCTCTGGTTCAGCTTAGCTGATGCCGAGTTCTCTTTCACGCAAAATGGTCTTGGCACGTGCAATTTCTCTGCGCACTTTACGGATTTGAGTCGGGTTATCCAGTTGACCGGTAGCTAACTGAAAACGGAGGTTGAACAATTCTTCTTTAAAACCAGCAATTTTTTGCTCGATCTCTGCAGTGGTTAAGTTGCGAAATTCACTAGCCTTCATTTGCTTCACCACCCAATTCATCACGTTTCACGAACTTTGTCTTGATCGGCAGCTTATGAGCAGCCAGGCGCATCGCTTCACGAGCCACCTCTTCGCTTACTCCAGCCAATTCAAACAAAATTTTTCCGGGTTTAACAACAGCAACCCATTTCTCCACGCTTCCTTTACCGCTACCCATCCGCACCTCAAGAGGCTTCTGAGTGATCGGCTTGGAAGGGAAAATTTTAATCCATACTTTACCGCCACGTTTAATGTAACGGGTCATGGCAATACGGGCAGCCTCGATCTGACGGTTCGTAATCCAGGACGGCTCCATAGCTTGCAGGCCGTATTCTCCGAATGTAACCTCCGTGCCGCCTTTTGCCTTACCTTTCATTTTACCGCGATGTTCCTTGCGGTGTTTAACACGTTTGGGCATTAACATGATTAGTTTCCTCCTTCCTGTTCAGCCTTCTTCTTAGCTGGCGGAAGAACCTCTCCACGATAGATCCATACTTTAACACCGATCCGTCCGTAAGTGGTATGAGCTTCAGCAGTACCGTAGTCGATGTCCGCACGCAGCGTGTGCAGAGGAACTGTACCTTCGCTGTAGCCTTCCGTACGAGCGATTTCCGCTCCACCCAAGCGTCCGCTAACAGACGTCTTGATTCCTTTGGCACCGGCTCTGATCGATCTTTGAATGGCTTGCTTCATAGCACGGCGGAAAGATACACGGCGCTCCAATTGTTGAGCGATGCTTTCCGCAACCAATGTCGCGTCGAGCTCAGCATTTTTAATTTCTGTAATGTTGATGTGAACTTTCTTGTTAGACATTTTGGCAATGTAGGCGCGAATATTATCTACTTCAGAACCGCCTCTACCAATAACCATACCCGGCTTCGCCGTATGGATAGTAACATTCACCCGATTAGCGGCCCGTTCGATATCGATGCGGGAAACAGAGGCATCCTTCAGTTTTCCTTTAAGATATTCACGGATTTTGACATCCTCCAGCAGCAGATCGCCATAGTCTTTGTCTGCGTACCATTTGGATTCCCAATCACGGATGATTCCAATTCTCAATCCGACCGGACTTACTTTTTGACCCACATGTATCCCTCCTTATTTTTCAGATACCACTAACGTAATGTGGCTTGTGCGCTTATTAATACGGCTTGCACGTCCCATAGCACGCGGCCGAAAACGTTTCATGATCGGACCTTGATTCACATAAGCTTGAGCAATAACAAGCTTCTCAGGGTCCAAGGAATGATTGTGCTCAGCGTTCGCAATCGCTGCGTTCAGAATCTTCTCCACGACCGGAGAAGCGGCCTTCGGCGTATGACGCAGAATAGCAATAGCTTCTCCTACGTCCTTGCCACGGATCAGGTCAATAACCAATTGAACCTTACGAGGAGCAATGCGAATATATCTTGCACTTGCAGTTGCTTGCATGAGTCTACCTCCTCTCAAACATATCGCTTACTGATTGTCGGCCTAGCGTCTGCCGGTTTTTCTGTCGTCGTCCGTATGCCCTTTGTATGTCCGGGTTGGAGCAAATTCACCGAGCTTATGTCCGACCATATCTTCCGTTACATATACGGGCACGTGCTTTCTGCCATCGTAGACGGCGAAAGTATGTCCGACAAATTGAGGGAAAATAGTGGAGCGACGAGACCAAGTCTTAATGACTACCTTTTTGCTTGTGTTATCGGCTTCTTCAACCTTCTTAAGCAAGTAGCTGTCTACGAAAGGCCCTTTTTTCAAACTGCGACCCATAGCTGTTCCTCCCTTCATCCAACCTTAACGGATCAGATTATTATTTCGTACGTCCACGTACAATATATTTATTAGAAGCTTTGCCTTTTTTACGAGTTTTGTAACCAAGCGTCGGCTTACCCCATGGGGACATTGGAGATTTACGTCCGATTGGAGCACGGCCTTCCCCACCACCATGAGGGTGATCATTCGGGTTCATGACAAGTCCGCGAACCGATGGGCGTTTACCCAGCCAGCGGGAGCGTCCTGCTTTACCGATTTTGATCAATTCATGGTCCTGGTTGCCAACAGATCCGATCGTAGCACGGCAAACCTTGAGGATACGACGAACTTCTCCGGAGGACAGACGAATCGTTACATACTTTTCTTCCTTACCGAGAAGCTGAGCTTCCGTTCCAGCTGCACGAACCAATTGACCGCCTTTGCCAGGCTTCAGTTCGATATTGTGGATAAGCGTACCTACCGGAATGTTTTCCAGTGGAAGGCTGTTTCCAATCTTGATGTCGGCATCTGCACCGGATACAATCACATCATTCACTTTCAAGCCTTGAGGAGCGATGATGTAACGTTTTTCTCCGTCTGCATAGTGGATCAAAGCAATGTTAGCCGTCCGGTTCGGATCGTATTCGATCGTAGCAACGCGGCCTGGTATTCCATCTTTATTCCGTCTGAAATCGATAATACGATATTTACGTTTGTGACCGCCGCCATGATGACGAGTCGTAATTCTTCCTTGGTTGTTCCGTCCAGCCGTTTTGCTAAGCGGAGCAAGCAAAGATTTTTCCGGTGTGCTAGTCGTTATCTCTTCAAAAGTCGATACGGACATACCACGTCTACCCGGAGATGTCGGTTTATATTTTTTAATTGGCACTTGGATTCCCTCCTATCTTAACAAAATGTCCTTAGACCGTCTCAAAGAACTCGAGCTCTTTGCTGTCTGGGCTTAAGGAAACAAACGCTTTTTTCCAATCCGGTCTGTATCCGGAATAACGACCATAACGCTTCGGTTTGCCCGGAACTCTCAAAGTGTTGACTTTAACAACCTTCACCTTGAAAATTTCCTCAATCGCTTGCCGAATTTGCGTTTTATTGGCCTTGATATCTACCTCAAAAACGTACTTTTTCTCGGCCATCATATCTGCGGAACGCTCCGTGATTAACGGACGTTTGATAATGTCACGAGGATTTTTCATTACGCAAGAACCTCCTCCACTTTCTCAACCGCTTCCTTCGTAATGATGAGCTTATCGTGAACTAGTACGTCCAATACGTTGATTCCTTCAGCAGTTACAAATTTAACTCCTGGGATATTACGAGCGGACAAAGCCACATTTTCATCGAAGCTTGGAGCAACGATCAATGCTTTGCGATCGACTTTCAAATTGTTCAAAATGGAAACGAAATCCTTCGTTTTCGGTTGAGCCAATTGAAGCTGATCCAACACAATAATCTCGTTCTCAATCACTTTGGAAGAAAGAGCTGATTTAATTGCTAGACGACGAACCTTCTTAGGTAATTTATATCCGTAGCTGCGAGGGGTGGGTCCGAATACGACTCCTCCGCCTTTCCACTGCGGCGAACGAATGCTGCCCTGACGAGCGCGTCCTGTTCCTTTTTGCTTCCAAGGCTTACGGCCTCCGCCTCTTACTTCGGAGCGACCTTTAACCTTGTGCGTTCCTTGACGTTGCGAAGCCTGCTGCATAACAACAGCATCGTGAAGCACATGTTTATTCGGCTCAATTCCGAAAATCGCATCGGACAAATCCACTTCTCCGACCTGTGCTCCGCTAACATTGTACAAAGCTACCTTTGGCATGTATAATCCTCCTTTCCCGCTTTCTTACTTCTTAATTGAAGATTTAATGCTGACGAAGCTATTTTTAGGTCCAGGAATGGAACCTTTCACTAAAATAATGTTGCGCTCCGTGTCCACTTTAACCACTTGCAGATTTTGCAGAGTTACGGTTTCTTTACCCATGTGTCCAGGAAGCTTCTTCCCTTTCGGAACACGGTTGGCTTGGATCGAGCCCATTGAACCTGGTCCGCGATGGTAACGGGAACCGTGGGACATCGGACCTCTGTGCTGTCCATGTCTCTTAATGGATCCGGCAAAGCCTTTACCTTTGGAAGTGCCAGTTACATCGACAAATTCGCCTTCGCTGAACAGATCGGCCTTGATTTCTTGGCCCACTTCATAATCTGCCAACTGAACTCCGCGAAATTCCTTAATGTAGCGCTTAGGTGCTGTGCCGGCTTTTTTCGCATGTCCGGACTCAGGCTTGTTGGCGCGATTTTCTTTCTTATCTTCATAGCCGATTTGAACAGCTTCATAACCATCGTTCTCTACGTCTTTCTTTTGCAGAACTACGCAAGGACCGGCTTGAATAACCGTTACTGGCAGGACTACACCTTCAGGGGTAAAAACTTGAGTCATTCCGAGTTTTCTACCTAAGATACCTTTAGTCATGTTGACACCTCTTTTCCTTTGCATTTCATCGTGATATTGAAACTTTCGTTACAACTTCTTCTATACTATAGCTTGATTTCGATATCCACACCGGACGGCAAGTCCAACCGCATTAGCGCATCGACCGTTTGCGGTGTCGGGCTGACAATATCGATCAAGCGTTTGTGCGTACGCATTTCGAATTGTTCCCTGGAATCCTTGTACTTGTGAACCGCACGTAGAATGGTAATGATTTGCTTCTCAGTCGGAAGCGGAATCGGTCCGGATACACCTGCTCCCGAACGTTTAGCCGTTTCTACGATTTTCTCGGCAGATTGATCAAGAATTCTGTGATCGTATGCTTTCAAGCGGATACGAATCTTTTGCTTTGCCATAATAGTCCCTCCTTCTTTCGCCCAAATGATTATCGGACATACTCCGTGAAAATATCCTGCACACCGCCATGGCAAAGGGGCCGGGTGTGTCAGCAACCTCTCACATCATCGCAACGTCACAGACCAACGTTCACTATTATATTAAAAACCGGGACAGAAAGCAAGAAAAACTTAAAAAAACCTTCATCTCAGAAAAGATGAAGGTTTTTTTCCATCATAGAATTACTTTTGAATGGTAGCAACTGCACCAGCGCCTACCGTACGTCCACCTTCGCGGATAGCGAACTTGGTTCCTTGCTCGATAGCGATCGGAGCAATCAGTTCAACAGTAACGGTGATGTTGTCACCAGGCATAACCATTTCAGTACCTTCTGGAAGAGTGATAACGCCGGTTACGTCCGTTGTACGGAAGTAGAACTGAGGACGGTATCCAGTGAAGAAAGGCTTATGACGTCCACCCTCTTCTTTAGTCAGTACGTAAATTTGTGCTGTAAAGTTAGTGTGAGGCTTAACGGAACCAGGCTTAGCCAGAACTTGACCACGCTCGATTTCTTTACGATCCACACCACGGAGAAGAGCACCGATGTTGTCACCAGCTTGAGCGGAATCAAGCAATTTACGGAACATTTCTACTCCGGTAACAACAGATTTCTTCGATTCTTCAACAAGACCAACGATTTCGATCTCGTCTCCAACTTTGATGGTTCCACGCTCTACACGGCCAGTAGCAACTGTACCACGACCAGTGATAGAGAATACGTCCTCGACAGGCATCAAGAAAGGCTTGTCAGTGTCGCGCTCAGGAGTTGGGATGTAGCTATCGATTTGCTCGAACAGCTCAATGATTCTTTCAGCCCATTCTCCATCAGGGTTTTGCAGAGCTTCACGTGCGGAACCACGAATAACCGGAGTATCGTCACCAGGGAATTCGTATTCGCTCAGAAGATCGCGAACTTCCATTTCAACCAGTTCCAGAAGCTCTTCGTCTTCAACCATGTCACATTTGTTCAGGAATACTACGATGTAAGGTACACCTACCTGACGGGAAAGCAGGATATGCTCACGAGTTTGCGGCATAGGACCGTCAGCAGCGGAAACAACGAGAATAGCTCCGTCCATTTGAGCTGCGCCAGTGATCATGTTTTTAACATAGTCGGCGTGACCTGGGCAGTCAACGTGAGCATAGTGGCGGTTAGCCGACTCATACTCAACGTGGGAAGTGGAGATCGTGATTCCACGCTCGCGCTCTTCTGGAGCTTTGTCGATTTGGTCGTAGGAGAATGCTGCTCCTCCGCCGTATTTTTTAGTCAATACAGTTGTGATGGCAGCGGTCAGAGTAGTTTTACCGTGGTCAACGTGACCGATAGTTCCGATATTAACGTGCGGTTTTGTACGTTCAAATTTAGCTTTTGCCATGTTTAATAAGCCTCCTTAAATATAAATATGTTAGGCACCTTTACTTTTTGCGATGATTTCATCAGCAATAGATTTAGGTACTTCTTCATAATGAGAAATTTCCATAGAGTAGACTCCGCGGCCTTGAGAACGGGAACGAAGCGTTGTCGAGTATCCAAACATTTCGGCCAAAGGTACTTTAGCGCGAATAACCTGGGCTCCTCCACGTGCATCCATTCCTTCGATCCGTCCACGGCGGGAGTTCAAATCTCCCATTACGTCTCCCATGTACTCTTCCGGAACTGTAACTTCTACTTTCATAATCGGTTCCAGAATGGCAGGGTTACACTTGTCCTTGGCTGCTTTAAGAGCCATGGAACCAGCGATTTTAAACGCCATCTCACTAGAGTCAACATCGTGGTAGGAACCGTCGAACAGGGTAGCTTTAATATCCACTAACGGATACCCGGCAAGAACACCATTCTTCATGGATTCTTCAATTCCTGCTTGGACCGGTGCAATATATTCTCTAGGAACCGCACCACCGACAATTTTATTCTCGAATTGGAATCCGGTACCCGCCTCAAGAGGCTCGAACTCGACCCAAACGTGACCATATTGTCCACGTCCGCCAGACTGACGTACGAACTTTCCTTCGACTTTAGCGCCAGAGCGGAATGTCTCTCTGTAAGCAACCTGAGGTTTACCTACGTTCGCATCCACTTTGAACTCGCGAAGCATGCGGTCTACGATAACTTCCAGGTGAAGCTCACCCATACCGGAAATAATCGTTTGTCCCGTTTCTTCGTCCGTATGCGTTCTGAAGGTTGGATCTTCTTCAGCCAGCTTGGAAAGAGCGATCCCCATTTTATCTTGGTCTGCCTTCGTTTTAGGTTCGATGGCAACGTCGATAACAGGTTCAGGGAAGGTCATCGATTCCAGAATAACAGGATTCTTCTCATCGCACAAGGTATCTCCCGTTGTCGTATCCTTCAAACCTACGGCTGCAGCAATATCTCCGGCATAAACTTCTGTAAGCTCCTGACGGCTATTGGCATGCATTTGAAGAATACGGCCTACTCTTTCCCGCTTTCCTTTGGTTGTGTTCAACACATAGGAACCGGATTTCAGAATACCGGAGTAGACGCGGAAGAAAGTCAGCTTACCTACATAAGGATCGGTCATAATTTTAAAGGCCAGAGCGGCAAACGGCTCGTCATCCGAAGATTTACGGGTTGCTTCCGTTCCATCCTCCAGTTGACCTTTAATGTCCGGAACCTCGGTCGGTGCCGGCAAGTAAGCTACGACAGCGTCTAGCACAAGCTGAACGCCTTTGTTACGGTAGGAAGATCCACACAGTACCGGTGTAATCTTAACATCGATTACGCCTTTGCGAAGCGCTGCTTTCAGCTCTTCCTTAGTGATTTCTTCCCCTTCCAGATACTTCATCGTCAGTTCTTCATCCAGCTCGGCAATCTTCTCAACAAGATCCGTGCGCAAAGCTTCTGCCTTGTCTTTGTATTCTGCCGGAATTTCCACCTGTTCAACTTCCTGGCCTTTGTCATCTTTGTAGATGTAGGCAATTTCTTCGATCAGGTCGATCATTCCGACGAAATCATTCTCCGTACCGATCGGATATTGAATCGCAACGGCATTGGCTTGCAGCCTTTCCCGCATTTGCTCGATGGCTCCCTCGAAATTGGCTCCGATAACGTCCATCTTGTTAACGTATGCGATCCGCGGAACCCCATAATGGTCCGCCTGGCGCCATACAGTTTCGGATTGGGGTTCTACGCCACCTTTGGCACAGAACACACCCACTGCTCCATCCAGTACACGAAGCGAACGCTCAACTTCAACGGTGAAGTCTACGTGACCGGGCGTGTCGATAATATTGATGCGGTGGCCTTTCCACTGGGCTGTCGTTGCCGCCGAAGTGATCGTGATTCCACGTTCTTGCTCCTGCTCCATCCAGTCCATTGTAGCGGAGCCTTCATGGGTCTCCCCAATTTTATGGGTACGACCCGTATAGAATAGAATCCGCTCCGTCGTGGTAGTCTTACCGGCGTCAATATGCGCCATGATCCCGATGTTTCGTGTATCTTTTAAGGAGAACTCTCTTGCCATAGTTTTTCGTCTCCTTTCTAATGTGCTGCATAAATTGAAATTCTACCAGCGGTAGTGAGCAAAAGCTTTGTTAGCTTCGGCCATCTTGTGCGTATCTTCACGCTTTTTAACGGAAGCTCCAGTGTTATTGCTAGCGTCAATAATTTCAGCAGCCAGTCTTTCTTGCATCGTTTTCTCACCGCGCAGACGAGAATAGTGCACCAACCAGCGCATACCGAGAGTAGAACGACGCTCGGGTCTTACTTCAATAGGTACTTGATAGTTCGCACCGCCGACACGGCGGGCTTTAACCTCGAGCACCGGCATGATGTTCTTCAATGCTTGCTCAAATACTTCCATAGCATCCTTCCCGGTACGTTCCTGAACCGAATTGAAGGCATCATACAAAATTCTTTGAGCCGTTCCTCTTTTACCGTCGATCATAATGCGGTTGATCAAACGAGTAACCAGCTTGCTGTTGTAAATCGGATCCGGCAAAACATCTCTGCGTGTTACAGGGCCTTTACGTGGCATAGTTATCCCCCTTTCATCGATTCTTCATCCGTATATCGAAATATCCGAATTATTTTTTCTCCTTAGGACGCTTCGTTCCATATTTGGAGCGAGCCTGCATCCGGTTGTTCACACCTGCTGTATCCAACGCTCCGCGAACAATGTGGTAACGTACCCCCGGCAAGTCTTTAACCCTGCCGCCGCGCACTAGAACCACACTGTGCTCTTGAAGGTTGTGTCCGATTCCCGGAATATAGGCTGTCACCTCAACACGGTTGGTTAAACGTACACGAGCGTATTTACGAAGAGCTGAGTTAGGTTTCTTCGGTGTCATCGTACCTACACGAGTACAAACCCCACGCTTTTGAGGAGCGTTCAGATCGGTTTCTTCCCTTTTCAAGGCGTTAAACCCTTTGTGCAGCGCCGGAGATTTCGAAGTATATACTTTCGCCTTGCGGCCTTTACGCACTAATTGGTTAATTGTTGGCATTCATCGCACCTCCTTCCCATAGCTTTCTACTATTTGCAGCAAGCCCACAGATCCAGGTGAATCATAAAAAAGCACAGGAAAGTTTTTGTCCACAGAAGTACAGTATGAAACCACATCCTGGCGCTTCATAGTGCATCCCGTTAACAAAAACATATTTAGCCTTCATTCACCACTGCAGCCATGGCAGCACCTACATCGATTCCACAGGCTTTACCAAGCTGTTTCATAGAATCTACGTAAGTTACATTAACCCCCATTTTTTTGCAGAGGTTTACCATTTTCGTTGTCATACGAGGATCGGCATCTTTGGCAATAAAAACCTCTGACGCTTTGCCAAGTTCCACTAACCTCGTCACCTGCTTGGTGCCAACGCTCAAGTGATTTGCCTGCTTGACTTTATCATAAGACATGATTCAATCGTATCCTCCAAAGCACAGGTGATCAATTTGGGCACACTCCGATATAGTATCATTTCAAAAAAGCTGTGTCAAGAAAGTTCATGCATGTATTTTCATGAACTTTCTTGACACAAATGGTTAATTCTGACTCAAGGCGACTTCACTGCCGGTTTCCGGATCCATATTGCTCTCGGGGTCTTCCCCGGAAGAGAATTCCTCGACCGGAGCATTGGGATCCATTACCCGGATATTCCGATATCGGGCCATTCCTGTTCCGGCAGGAATCAGCTTACCGATAATGACGTTCTCTTTAAGTCCAAGCAGTTGGTCAACCTTCCCTTTGATCGCCGCATCCGTAAGAACACGGGTCGTCTCCTGGAAGGATGCCGCAGACAAGAACGAATCCGTCTCCAGAGACGCTTTCGTAATCCCGAGCAGTACGGGTTTGGCCACGGCGGGCTCGAGCCCGTTCAGCAGCGCCTCCCGGTTAGCTGCCTCATATTCGTGGATATCCACGAATGAACCCGGCAGCAGAGTCGTATCTCCAGAATCTACGATTCGGATTTTGCGCAGCATCTGACGAATCATAACTTCGATATGCTTGTCGTTGATTTCAACACCCTGGTTCCGATATACGCGGTGAACTTCCTGCAGAATGTAGTTCTGAACCCCGCGAATGCCCTTGATCCGCAGCATATCTTTAGGGTCAATCGATCCGTCTGTCAGCTCATCCCCGGCTTCGACCTGCTGACCTTTGGATACCCGAATACGCGATCCGAAGGTGACGGAATAAATCTTCGTCTCCGCTTCCCCTTGAACCTCGATCTCCCGACGGTCCTTGGCTTCGCGAATATCTTTAATTACACCATCGACTTCGGTGATAATCGCCTGTCCTTTAGGATTCCGCGCTTCAAACAGCTCCTGAATACGCGGCAAACCTTGGGTGATGTCGTCTCCGGCTACTCCACCGGTATGGAACGTACGCATCGTCAGCTGCGTTCCAGGCTCACCAATCGATTGAGCGGCGATAATACCGACCGCTTCCCCGATTTCTACGAACTGTCCCGTGGCCAGGTTGCGTCCGTAGCATTTTTTACAAACCCCATGACGAGCCCGACAGCTCAGCACAGAGCGAATTTGAACCCTTTCTACACCGGCGTGAACGATTTGCTCGGCAATGGAAGCATCGATCATCTCATTGCGGCCAACGATCACTTCACCGGTTTCGGGATGGCGGATAGTCTCGAACGAATATCGGCCTTCGATCCGATCGTACAGATCCTCGATGACTTCTTTACCGTCTTGAATTTTGCTGACCATGAGACCTTTATCGGTTCCGCAATCTTCTTCACGAACAATAACATCCTGGGCCACATCGACGAGACGACGGGTCAAGTAACCGGAGTCCGCCGTACGCAGAGCTGTGTCGGATAGTCCTTTACGGGCACCGTGTGTGGAGATAAAGTACTCCAGAACGGTTAGTCCTTCCCGGAAGTTCGATTTGATAGGGAGCTCGATGATCCGTCCGGACGGGTTCGCCATCAATCCACGCATGCCGCCCAGCTGAGTAATCTGGGATTTGTTCCCCCGCGCCTTGGATTCAACCATCATGTTGATGGAGTTGAATTTATCCAGCGACTTCATCAGAATATCGGTAATTTCGTCTTTAGCTTTACTCCATATACCGATAACGCGGTCATACCGTTCTTCATCCGTAATCAAACCTCTGCGGTATTGATTCGTAACGGTAAGAACCTTATCCTCCGAAGCTTTAATAATTTCATCCTTTTCCTTCGGAACGGTAACGTCAGCTACGGCAATAGTAATCCCTGCACGAGTCGAGTAGACGAATCCAAGGCTCTTGATTTTGTCCAGAATCACCGAGGTTTCCGTTGTGTGATAACGGCGGAAGCACTCGGCAATAATAGCACCAAGATACTCTTTGCCGATGGCGATCTTCTCCGGAGCCTGCATGATGCGCTCCCGGATGTCCGCTCCTTTGTCAAACACGAAATATTCATCGGAAATTCCATTCAACAAGTTGGACTTGGACGCTTCGTTAATATATGGGAAATCGCTCGGGAAGATTTCGTTAAAAATAATTTTCCCGATCGTAGTGATCAGTACGGCATTCTGCTGCCGCTCGGTAAATGATGTTTTGTTAAGCGCCTTAGCCGGTATAGCCACTACGGCGTGCAAGGCTGCGATTCCTCGCTGGTAAAGCGAGATCGCTTCCTTTACGGACCCGAGAATCATCCCTGTTCCATTGGCTTCCCGGTTAGACATCGTCAAATAGAAGCTTCCTAGAACCATGTCCTGGGAAGGAGTAACGACCGGTTTGCCGTCTTTCGGGTTAAGAATGTTACCCGATGCCAGCATCAATAGACGGGCTTCCGCTTGAGCCTCTGCGGATAAAGGAACGTGCACCGCCATCTGGTCCCCGTCAAAGTCGGCATTATAGGCCGTACAAACGAGAGGGTGAAGCTTAATGGCGCGTCCTTCGACAAGAATCGGCTCGAACGCCTGGATACCGAGTCTGTGAAGCGTAGGAGCACGGTTCAACAATACCGGATGCTCTTTAATCACTTCCTCCAGTACGTCCCATACCTCCGCACTGCTTCGTTCTACTTTCCGCTTGGCACTCTTGATGTTGTGGGCCAAACCTTTGTTAACCAACTCTTTCATAACAAAAGGCTTGAACAGCTCCAACGCCATTTCTTTAGGCAGCCCGCACTGATACATCTTCAGGCTCGGACCGACAACGATAACGGAACGACCGGAATAGTCAACCCGCTTACCGAGAAGGTTCTGACGGAAACGGCCCTGCTTACCTTTAAGCATATGGCTTAGAGATTTCAACGGACGATTGCCGGGACCGGTCACAGGACGGCCGCGACGGCCATTATCGATAAGCGCATCGACAGCTTCCTGCAGCATCCGCTTCTCATTCTGCACGATAATATCGGGCGCGCCGAGATCTAACAAACGCTTAAGCCGATTGTTCCGGTTAATGACACGACGATACAAATCGTTAAGGTCAGAGGTGGCAAAGCGGCCCCCGTCCAATTGGACCATCGGGCGGAGCTCCGGAGGAATGACCGGCAGGACATCAAGAACCATCCACTCTGGCAGGTTCTTGGAATTCCGGAACGCCTCAATGACTTCGAGACGCTTGATCGCACGGTTTCTCCGCTGCCCTTGAGCGGTTTTGAGCTCTTCTTTAAGAGAATCCAGCTCCTTGTCAATGTCTATGTCCTGGAGCAGCCTTTTAATGGCTTCCGCACCCATTCCGGCCTGGAACGCATACCCGTATTTTTCACGGTAGCTGCGGTATTCCTTCTCGGAAAGCAGCTGCTTCTTCTCCAACGGCGTATCGCCTGGATCCGTTACGACATAGGAAGCAAAATAGATGACTTCCTCCAGGGAACGCGGAGACATATCCAAAGCCAGCCCCATTCGGCTGGGAATACCTTTGAAATACCAAATATGAGAAACCGGAGCGGCCAATTCGATATGACCCATCCGTTCGCGGCGAACCTTCTGGCGAGTTACCTCTACGCCGCATCGGTCACAGACGACTCCTTTGTAGCGAACTCGCTTGTACTTCCCGCAATGACACTCCCAGTCTTTGGTCGGACCAAAGATTTTTTCACAGAACAGCCCTTCTTTCTCAGGCTTTAGCGTTCTGTAGTTGATCGTCTCCGGCTTCTTGACTTCCCCGCGCGACCAGGAACGGATTTTCTCAGGCGATGCCAATCCGATCTTCATATACTCAAAGTTGTTAACGTCGATCAAGGAGCAACCCTCCTTAGAAATGTACTCTCCTCTTCAAAACACGCTTCCGTCTGTTCTGTACTGAACCGGGCTTATTCTACGCCCAGTTCAGCGCCTTCCAGGTTGAGGTTCAGCTTGTCGTTGTTAGCGTCGTCCTCATCATCTATTTCTTTCATTTCAATTTCTTCTTCGTTCTCAGTCAAAATCTTGACGTCCATCCCGAGACTCTGCAGTTCTTTAATGAGAACCTTGAACGACTCAGGAACTCCGGGCTCCGGAACATTCTCCCCTTTGACAATGGACTCGTACGTCTTCACCCGGCCGACGACGTCGTCGGACTTGACCGTGAGGATCTCCTGCAGAGTATAGGCAGCACCGTAGGCTTCCAAGGCCCATACCTCCATCTCCCCGAAGCGCTGTCCGCCGAACTGCGCTTTACCACCGAGCGGCTGCTGGGTAACAAGCGAATAAGGACCAGTGGAACGGGCGTGGATTTTGTCATCAACCATGTGCGCCAGCTTAATCATGTACATGACGCCAACGGTGACTTCGCGTTCGAACTGCTCTCCCGTCCGCCCGTCGTACAGAACAGTCTTCCCGTTGCGCTGCATGCCTGCTTCTTCCATCGTGTCGAACACGTCATACTCAGACGCACCATCGAAGACAGGGCTCGCCGTATGAATGCCAAGCGCCTTGGCGGCCATCCCAAGGTGAACCTCCAGAACCTGACCGATGTTCATCCGGGAAGGAACCCCAAGCGGATTAAGCACAACTTCCACAGGTGTGCCATCCGGCAGGAAAGGCATATCCTCTTCCGGCAGAATACGGGCGACAACCCCTTTGTTCCCGTGTCTTCCGGCCATTTTGTCCCCTTCGGAGATTTTCCGCTTCTGGGCGATATATACGCGCACCAGCTGGTTAACTCCAGGAGGCAGCTCGTCACCGTTCTCGCGCGTGAAGACTTTAACGTCAACAACGATTCCATCGGTCCCGTGCGGCACTCTCAGAGAGGTGTCCCTAACCTCTCGGGCCTTCTCTCCAAAAATCGCGTGCAGCAAACGTTCTTCAGCGGTTAATTCGGTAACACCTTTAGGGGTGACTTTACCGACCAGAATGTCTCCGGCGCCGATTTCCGCACCGACCCGGATAATTCCGCGCTCATCCAGATTTTTCAGGGCTTCCTCTCCAACGTTAGGAATATCCCGAGTAATTTCCTCCGGTCCGAGCTTCGTATCCCGGGCTTCGGATTCATACTCCTCGATGTGGATGGAGGTATAAACGTCCTCTTTAACCAGCTTCTCGCTCAGCAGAATAGCATCCTCGTAGTTATAGCCTTCCCAAGTCATGAAGGCAACGACGACGTTGCGGCCCAAGGCCAATTCGCCCTGCTCAGTGGATGGTCCATCTGCGAGAACATCCCCTACCTTGACAAACTCCCCGCGTTTAACAAGCGGACGTTGGTTGATGCAGGTTCCCTGGTTAGAGCGCAAAAACTTGTGCAGCTTGTATTTAATCAGATCGCCACTTACTTTCTTGCCATCTATCGTCTCCTGACGACGCAGCCAGATTTCATTAGCGGATGCTTTCTCAATAACACCGTCATACTTGGCAACGACGCAAACTCCCGAATCTTTGGCCGCCTTATGCTCCATTCCGGTCCCGACAAGCGGAGATTTAGGAACGAGCAGTGGCACGGCTTGCCG
The DNA here is from genome assembly GCF_018403245.1 of Paenibacillus sp. J2TS4. Taxonomy (GTDB): domain Bacteria; phylum Bacillota; class Bacilli; order Paenibacillales; family NBRC-103111; genus Paenibacillus_L. The sequence continues at coordinate 27,006 of NZ_BOSH01000020.1, read as the reverse complement.
CTGCATGTTAGATCCCATCAGCGCACGGTTTGAGTCATCGTTCTCAAGGAACGGAATCAAAGCCGTTGCCACGGAAACTACCTGCTTGGGCGAAACGTCCATGTAGTCGACACGGTCGCGCGGAAGGGTAAGTATGTCATCCTTGTAACGAATAATGACGTTCTCGCTCGCGAACGTTCCGTCCGGAGCCAGCTCAGCGTTAGCCTGAGCGATGACATAGTTATCTTCCTCGTCAGCCGTCAAGTAGGCGATTTTATCTGTTACGATTCCCGTCTTGGGATCGACCCAACGATACGGAGCTTCAATAAAGCCGTATTCGTTGATCCGGGCAAACGTGGACAGCGAGTTGATCAACCCAATATTCGGGCCCTCTGGTGTCTCGATCGGACACATCCGTCCATAGTGGGAATGGTGAACGTCCCGGACATCCAAGCCAGCGCGTTCCCTGGTCAATCCGCCTGGCCCCAATGCGGACAGACGACGCTTATGCGTCAGCTCAGCGAGCGGATTGGTCTGGTCCATAAATTGGGACAGCTGAGAGCTTCCGAAAAACTCCTTGATGGAAGCAATAACCGGGCGAATATTGATCAACGCTTGCGGCGTGATGACGTTGGCGTCCTGAATAGACATTCTTTCGCGAACAACACGCTCCATCCGCGACAATCCGATGCGGAATTGATTCTGCAGCAATTCACCTACAGAGCGGAGACGTCTGTTGCCCAAATGATCTATATCATCCGTATTGCCGATTCCGTGGAGCAAGTTAATAAAATAGTTGATCGACGAAATAATATCGGCAGGAGTGATATGCTTGACCAATTTATCGATATTCCCATTGGAAATGACCTTAATGACTTTGCCATCCTCATAGGGAGAGAATACATCAATGCATTGCAGTGGAATCTCGTCCGATTCCGTTACTCCGCTGCTAACCGCAAACTCCTTCAGATTAACGCCTTCTTCCAGGTAGGGAAGAATCTGATCGAGAAGACGACGGTCCAGCATTTGCCCGGTTTCCGCAATGATTTCCCCGGTTTCCGGATCAAACAGCGTTTCCGCCAAGCGCTGATTAAACAAACGGTTTTTAATATGAAGCTTTTTGTTAATTTTGTAACGGCCCACGTTAGCCAAATCATATCTTTTAGGATCAAAAAATCTGGCCACGAGCAGACTCTTGGCGTTATCCAATGTGGGAGGCTCGCCCGGACGAAGTCTTTCATAGATTTCGATCAGAGCCTTCTCGGTCGAATCGGTATTATCCTTGTCCAGCGTATTGCGGACATACTCGTCTTCACCGAGAAGATCCAGAATTTCGGCATCCGTGCCAAAGCCAAGCGCTCTGAGCAGCACGGTGACAGGAATTTTACGAGTCCTGTCAATCCGCACATAAATAATGTCCTTGGCATCGGTTTCCAGCTCTAACCAGGCCCCCCGGTTAGGAATAACCGTGGCCGTATAGGTTGTCTTGCCGTTCTTATCCACTTTCGTACTAAAATAGACACTGGGGGAGCGAACCAACTGACTGACGATTACCCGTTCCGCCCCGTTAATAATAAAAGTGCCTGTATCGGTCATCAGAGGGAAATCCCCCATGAATACTTCCTGTTCCTTAACCTCGCCCGTTTCTTTGTTGATCAAACGGACTTTAACCCTAAGGGGAGCTGCATAAGTGACATCTCGCTCCTTGGCGTCATCTACCGTATATTTGGGTTCACCCAAACTATAGTCGATAAACTCCAGAACCAAGTTCCCTGTGAAATCTTGAATTGGCGATATGTCTTGAAACATCTCCCGAAGGCCTTCCTCCAAAAACCATTCATATGATTTTTGTTGAATTTCAATCAGGTTAGGAATACCCAGCACTTCATTAATACGTGCATACGACCTGCGATTGCGTCGACCATATTGAACAAGATGACCCGCCAACATTCTTCACCCCTCGTGACTACTTTAATGATGTTGCAAACAGGATCAACGGCCATTCACCCAAAGAACGAACCCGTCAAGCCAAGCTATATAAGACCGGCCAGGTATGGAGCGAATGAAGTCTAGTCTCTTATATAGCGAAAAAGCATCTAATGAAGCCCCCCTCAAAGAAAGCGGCCGCATGAGAAGCGGTTATCAGGAAATTTCGAAAGGATTTCAGAAATATGAATTTCCGCCCCTTCGGCTGTATAAACTAGAAAAAGCTTCGTGAGAAGCCTTCCTTTTGAACTTTTCCAAAAAAGCCCAGTAACAGTTCTTCTGTATTTCATTATGCCCTTAGTGAATATCCCATAATCTTCAAAACGGTAGATTCGGTCAAACTTTAGTTTTTCTTGTCCAGCGGATAAGAAAACCTCGCACCTCTCTTCCCGAAAAAAAGGCTTGACATTTTACTAAACTAAAGACATAAAGCCTATTTTATGCTGACATTTTATAATAATATCACATTCTACAGGAAGAGTCAACGAGCAAAACTAAACTGTTATGATTTTATGCAGCGAATAATCCAATATCCTTTATCTTTGGATATTTTATCCACTTTTGAGAACAGACTCTCCAGCTTGGCAAGAGCGGATGGAGCCCCCTGTTTCTTCTGAATAACCACCCACAACTGCCCGGAAGACATCAGAGCCTCAAAAGCCTGCTCAAAAATTCGATGAACGATCGCTTTACCCGCGCGTATGGGAGGGTTCGTCAAAATGCAATGAAAGCTTTCTCCGGCTACTTTGTCCAACGTATCACTTTGCATGATTCTTACATTAGTCAAGCCATTGCGCCTTGCATTCTCACGAGCTAACTCAACGGCACGCTCGTTAATATCGATCATGGTAACCGTCCCCTTGTCCACCTCTGCCGCGATAGCCAAACCAATCGGTCCGTAGCCGCAGCCCACATCCAGCACCTTGGCTTCTCTAGCGACCTCTACAGTTTCGATAAGCAAACGGCTTCCAAAATCGATCCCCTTCTTCGAGAACACTCCGGCATCGGTTACAAAGCTGAATTCCCTGCCTCGCAACTTTTGCTGAAACGTCTGCAGCTGATGTGCGACGGTCGGTTGGGGCGAATAATAATGTTCGGTCATCCTCATTTCCTCCCTGCGGCAATAGTCGTGGTAAGAAAGCTTCCATCTAAGCCTTTTCGAAGACGTTGTCGAATCCATCCTAATCCCCAAAAAGTGAAACAAGTCTCCGAAGCAGATTCCGGTTACTTTTCGGAGACCCCTTCTGGCGGTAGCTTTTCATGCCAATCAGAAAGTGGTTCACTTTAAACTTTAGTAAACTCAAATTACTGATGTGGTAAGAAAAGACCCTTTGAAGACAACTTCAAAGGGTCCGACAAGCCTCATTATTTTACTTCAACCGATGCTCCAGCTTCTTCAAGCTTAGCTTTGATAGCTTCAGCATCCTCTTTGGATACTTTTTCTTTGATCGGTTTCGGTGCGTTATCAACCAGGTCTTTAGCTTCTTTCAGACCCAGACCGGTGATTTCGCGAACGACTTTAATAACGTTGATTTTGGAACCGCCTGGGCTGTTCAGGATTACGTCGAATTCGCTTTGCTCTTCCGCTTCAGCAGCAGCGCCGCCGCCTACAACTGCTACAGGAGCAGCAGCCGTTACGCCGAATTCTTCTTCAATTGCTTTAACCAGATCATTCAGTTCCAAAACGGTCATGCCTTTAATGGCTTCTAAAATTTGCTCTTTGCTCATGGTTAAACCTCCAATATATTAAAATATCTTGTCTTGATCATTTCAATCGAAAATAACTTAAGCTTCTGCTCCGCTCTCCTGCTTCTCCGATACAGCTTTAACCGCAAGCGCGAAATTGCGTACCGGCGCTTGAAGCACGCTGAGCAACATGGACAGCAAGCCTTCTCTCGAAGGAAGCTCGGCCAGTTCCTTGATTTGCTCGAGATCTACCACTTTACCTTCAACAATCCCGGCTTTCAGGTTAAGCTTGTCGTTCTTCTTGGCAAACTCCGACAAAATCTTCGCAGGAGCAACGACATCTTCCTTACTGAACGCGATAGCGGTCGGTCCGGTTAATGCGGAATCCAGCTCGGTCAATTCAGCTTCTGCTGTCGCACGGCGAACCAGTGTATTCTTGATGACTTGGAATTCCACGCCGGCCTCACGCAGCTGTTTACGAAGCTCGGTTACTTGAGCCACGTTCAAACCGCGATAGTCTGCTACAATCGTACAGCTGCTTTCGCGAAGCTTGGAAATGACATCGGTAACCAGCTGTTGTTTCTCTTCACGTACTTTTGCATTACCCATCTGTTACACCTCCTGATACTTTGTGGCTGGGAAAAAGCGCTGCAAATAGAAAAGCCTTCGCAGACAGTACGAAGGCATGATGATCTGAGATATTCCGCAACAATAGCACGAAATGAACTATATCATAAACCTCGGCAGGAAATTAAGCTTGAGTAAGCACCTGCTGTCTACGGCAGCATATTCAATTTAAGAAAACCTTACTTAGATTAGCATAGATGACTTAGCAAAGTCAACTGCTTATCTAAAGGATTGAAGGTTCAATCTCACGCTAGGCCCCATAGTGGACGAAATCGCCGCGCTCTTCAAGTAAACGCCTTTAGATGAAGCAGGCTTGCTTCTAACCAGCGCTTCAATAAGAGCCTTGAAGTTCTCGTTCAGCTTTTGCTCGTCGAAGGAAGCTTTTCCAACGGGCGCATGAATTTGTCCCGCTCTGTCCAGACGGTATTCAATCTTACCGGCTTTGATTTCCTCGACCGCTTTCGCCACGTCGAAGGTTACGGTTCCTGCTTTCGGGTTAGGCATAAGTCCTTTTCCCCCGAGTAAGCGTCCCAGTTTACCTACTTCGCTCATCATGTCCGGAGTAGCTACACAGACATCAAAGTCGAACCAACCTTGTTGGACTTTGTTAATCATGTCTTGATCGCCTACAAAATCAGCCCCGGCATTCTCGGCTTCTTTTGCTTTTTCTCCTTTGGCAAAAACCAATACACGTTTGGTTTTACCTGTCCCGTGCGGCATTACAACGACACCGCGGACCGCTTGATCCTGTTTCTTGGGATCCACACCCAAGCGCACGGCAACTTCTACTGTCTCATCAAATTTGGCAGTGGCCATCTTCTTCACAAGAGAAATGGCTTCCGCAGGCTCGTACAGAGCGTCGGCGTCAACCAACTTCACTGCCTCTGCATATTTCTTACCATGTTTAGGCACTTTGCTATTCCTCCTTCGTGGTATTAACGGATAATCCTCCCACTGATATACGGCATATAACCGCGATCTATATTCAGATCGATTATTCCGGGAAGCCTATTAATCTTCAATCTTGATTCCCATGCTGCGAGCCGTTCCTTCCACCATACGCATAGCGGCTTCAACGGAAGCAGCATTCAGGTCAGCCATTTTGGACTCGGCGATTTCACGAACTTTATCGCGTTTAACGGTCGCTACTTTAACCTTGTTAGGCTCGCCGGAGCCTTTTTCGATACCTGCAGCTACACGCAGCAATACAGCTGCCGGAGGAGTTTTGGTTACGAACGTGAAAGAACGGTCTTCAAAAACCGACAGTTCCACCGGAATAACCAATCCAGCCTGATCGGCCGTACGTGCGTTGAACTCCTTACAGAAAGCCATAATATTGACACCCGCTTGACCCAGAGCCGGACCTACTGGCGGAGCCGGATTAGCTTTTCCTGCCGGAATCTGCAGCTTAACGACTTTAATTACCTTTTTAGCCATGTGAGACACCTCCTTGCACGTAGTGTGGTTTAACGGGATGTTACCCTCCCACTATTGAAGGCCTATCCCGTTCGAATAGACCTGGGCAGAAACCATATGAGAAAAAGACAGAATCATCCGACAATCCGGATTCTCTACTACAGTTTCTCTACCTGATGGAAGTCGAGCTCCAGAGGGGTTTCTCTTCCAAACATGTTCACATGCACCTTTAACTTGCTTTTGTCCGGCAAAATCTCCTCTACGGATCCTACAAAATCAGCAAAAGGACCCACTTTTACACGAACCGTCTCCTTCAAGTCAAAGTCGATCTTCGGCTTAGGCTCTTCCATTCCCATATGCTTCAGAATAGCGTCTACCTCTTCCGGCAGCAATGGAATCGGCTTGGAGCCTGAACCCGTCGATCCGACAAAGCCCGTTACTCCCGGAGTATTGCGAACAACATACCAAGAATCATCGGTTTGAATCATCTCTACGAGTACATAACCCGGATACACTTTGCGCATGACGGTTTTTTTCTTGCCATCTTTATTGACTATTTCCTCTTCCATCGGAACAAGCACGCGGAATATTTTGTCCAACATGTTCATCGATTCAACGCGCTTCTCCAAATTAGCCTTAACCTTATTCTCATACCCAGAATAAGTATGAACGACGTACCATCTTTTTTCCATAAAGGTCACCCCGGTCCCTATCCCGTTATCAGACGGACTAAATTGGAAATCCCAAGGTCAAGAATAGTAAAGTAAATGGTTACGAAAATAACGGTTACCAACACCACAATCGTGTAGCTCACCATTTCTTTACGATTGGGCCACTTGACTTTCTTCAGCTCAGCCCAGCTATCCGAAAAGAAAGAGAAGGTGGAGCCGAAACCTCGCTTCATTTTACCTAGAAAAGCCACTATCGCACCCCCACTGCTTACCTTGTTTCGCGATGAATTACGTGTTCATTGCAAAACTTGCAATATTTCTTCATCTCCATGCGGTCCGGATGGTTCCGCTTGTTCTTATTGGACGTATAGTTACGCTGTTTGCAATTAGTACATGCCAACGTAATGATAACCCGCATGATCACACCCCCCTAGTAGACAACCTTCTTAATAAAGAACCCCGATTGTCTGAGGAGAGTCTGACAATTTAGGGTCACTGAATTAATTTATCATACCGTGATTTTCATGTCAAGGAATGGATCATTACCATTATTCTCTTGCCTGGGCTTCTATAAACCTACGATTTTAAAAAAATAACTTTCCGCCAAGGGCAAGAAAGCTACGAGTTATAAGTTATCTCTAACTTCCAAATATTTCTCCAGCTTGCGCTTTACCCGCTGGAGCGCATTATCAATCGATTTAACATGACGATCCAGATCAACGGCAATCTCCTGGTAGGAACGGCCGTCCAAGTAGAGCATCAGCACTCGGCGTTCCAGCTCGCTCAAGATCTCGCCCATCTTATCTTCCAAACCAAAGAATTCCTCTTGATTGATAATCAACTCTTCCGGATCGGTCACTCTGGAGCCGCAAATAACATCCAGCAAGGTCCGGTCGGAATCCTCATCATAAATGGGCTTGTCCAATGAAACATACGAATTGAGGGGGATATGCTTTTGCCGTGTGGCGGTTTTAATCGCGGTAATGATTTGTCGGGTAATGCATAATTCTGCAAACGCTTTAAACGAGGCAAGCTTGTCTCCCCGAAAATCGCGAATGGCTTTGTATAATCCGATCATACCTTCCTGAACAATGTCTTCACGGTCAGCGCCAATCAAAAAGTAGGATCGGGCTTTCGCCCTCACGAAATTTTTGTACTTATTGATCAAGTATTCGAGCGCACCACTGTTGCCAACACGTACCGCTTCGACGTTGTCCTCGTCACTATTGAGCTCATACACATCACTTCTCAAATCATTGAGGTCAACATTCACGAACAATCCCTCCGGCCTGGCCATTTCGGCAACCTCATAAAAGAGATAGATCAAGTATACATGAGGGGCAAATGACCGTCAATGACAAAACCTCTTGAAAAGCCTACTTTTTGAACACCTTCTTCAAATAATTCCAAAAAATGCCATTAGATTGCGAGGTTAGGCAAAAGGCACATTGGGACGGGCCTGTCAGGAATCCCCCCTCCTCCACTTTTCAAACAGCTGCTTCATTTCGGGAGTAAGGACGGCATCGAAGGAGCTGTGCTTCCCCCGTTCCGCTCTCTCCAGCTTGCGCCCAATCTCTTGCTGGCTCTGCCTGACCTTCAGAAGCAGCTCTCTAGCGGGAATCCTTAATGCCCCCTTGCCAAAAACAACATGCTGCTCTACGAGATCCGATGTGGCGACATAAATCCGGTTTCTTCTTCCCGTCAGTTCGTTGACCAATCTTTCTATCCGTTCGTCGGCGGTCTCTTTTTCCTTGGTATAGAAAATTTCCAGCCGACGCTGTTTCATCTTGACGGCCAGACCGGGCACACGGTGTGCGTCGAACACAACGTATACCCGGATTCCTGAATAAGCCTGATAGTCAGCCAGAATGTCAATCAGACGGTCTCGCGCTTCCACTAATCCAATATCTTTCAGCTTCTGTAATTCCGGCCATGCTCCGATAATATTATAGCCGTCTACGATTAGATACTCATTCATGCCGCTAACCGCTGGAAGAACTGCTCAATCGTTGACGCAACGCCTCGTACATAAGAACGGAAGCAGCTACCGAGGCGTTAAGCGACAAGATGCTCCCCATCATAGGCAGCTTGAGCAAAAAATCGCAATGCTCTCTGACCAATCGGCCAATTCCTTTGCTCTCATTGCCGATAACGATGGCCAGCGGAATCTTCAGATCGAACTCGAATACGGTCTGCTCCGCAGAGCCGTCCGCTCCGGCAACCCATACTCCGAGCTCTTTTAATTCATCGATAGTCTGTACCAGATTGGTCACTTTGGCTACTGGAACATATTCGACAGCACCGGCTGATATTTTGGACACGGTGGCGGTCAGTCCGACTGCTCTGCGCTTGGGAATGATGACGCCGTGCACCCCGGTACAGTCGGCTGTTCGCAGGATGGCCCCCAAATTATGAGGGTCCTCGATTTCATCGAGAATAACGATCAGGGGCGCCTCGCCTTTGCGTTTTGCATAGTCCAGAATATCATCCAGAGTGGCATAATCGTACGCTGCAATCTGGGCAACCACTCCTTGATTCTGAACGTTCGGAACCCATTGATCCAGCTTGCGCCTGGGGGTGGTCTGAACGAGTATGCCGTTAGCCTTCGCCTCGGTCAATATCGGATTAACGTGATGCTTTTGCGCGTTATCTGCGATCCATATTTTGTGAATGGTTCGGCCCGAGCGAATCGCTTCCAGCACCGAATGCTTCCCCGCAATGTATTCTTCCAAGCTGATTCCTCCTTGCTGTCATATAATTATAGCTTGCCCGATGAAGGCGGATCGCCGCCCTCCAGGCCCAGATTTATAAGTTGATGCAGTCTGTCCAGCCGCCCCTGACAATACAAATAGCCGACGAGACATTCCAGCGCCGTGCTGTGCCGGTAGACAAGAATGTCGGTATTTTTGGGCGCAGTGCCGGATTTGGCATTGCGCCCCCTGCGCACAACATCGGCCTCTTCTTCCGTCAGTACAGACTGCCATTGCTCCAGCGCTCTGGCCTGGGCCTTGGCAGAGACGTAACGCGTGGCCTGTTTATGGAGCTGATTGGGGCGATAATTGGCGAGCGATGCCAGATGCTGACGAATCGTCAGCTCGTAGACAGCGTCGCCGATATACGCGAGCACAAGCGGATTCATCAGCTTGGGATCATTGTCCCCCGGATACGTGAACAATGGATGGTTCGTCATGGAATCGTTCATTTCCGGCGCCAGCGGATTCCTTGCGGGGTGTCCTCCAGAACGATCTCTCGCTCCGTCAGCAAATCCCGGATTTCATCGGCCCGGGCCCAATTCTTTGCCTTCCTGGCTTCCGTACGCTCCTGGATCAACTGCTCAATCTCTTCGTCCAGCAGCTCTTCCTGCCGCTCCCGGGCGATACCCAGCACTTGATTCATCTCGGCAAAATGCTGTTTGGCCAATTCCAGTGAAGCGGCGGTGACATCGGCCGATTGAAGATACCGGTTTACCGCCGTTACAAGATCAAACATCGCGGTAATGGCATCGGCCGTATTGAAATCATCGTCCATCTTATTTACAAAATCCTCTCGTGCCTGCTTGATCGCTCCAGCAAGCGTCTCATCCACCTCGCCGTCCCGGACATTCTTCAAACGATAATCGATATTGGCCAAGCAAGTATTAATCCGCTCAAGCCCGGCCTCTGCCTGGAGAATCGTCTCGTCACTATAATTTAATGGATGGCGGTATTGCGTCGCCAGCATGAAGAAACGAAAGACCTCCGGCTTTACTTCCTTCAGAATTTCCCGAACGTTCAAGCCGTTGCCGAGCGATTTCGACATTTTCTCATTATTAATATTCAGGTATCCGTTATGCATCCAGTAGTTCGCCAGCGGCTTGCCATGCAAGGCTTCGGATTGCGCCACTTCACATTCATGGTGAGGAAATTGCAAATCCTGGCCCCCTCCGTGAATGTCAATAGTTTCGCCCAAATATTTTTTGGCCATCGCCGAGCATTCGATATGCCATCCCGGACGGCCTTCGCCCCAAGGGCTTGCCCAGGAAATTTCGCCGGGCTTCGCCTTTTTCCACAGCGCAAAGTCTCTCGGATCTTCCTTCCTCTCATCCACTTCCACGCGGATTCCGGCCTGCAGCTCCTCTATATTCTGGTGGGAAACCTTTCCATATTCCGGAAAACGGCTGATCCGGAAATAGACATCTCCGCCGCTTTCATAAGCAAATCCCTTCTCCGTTAATTCAGCAATGAACGAGATAATCTCCGGAATATTCTCCGTCACTCGGGGATGCTGTGCTCCGTCCACGCCAATCAGACCAACGTCTTCCATGAATGCCTCAATGAATTTATCCGCCACTTCCGGTACGGTAGAGCCCAGCTCGGCCGCTTTACGAATCAGCTTATCATCCACATCGGTAAAATTGACGAGATACTGAACATCATATCCGGAATAAATCAAATACCGTCGAACTACGTCGAAGACGATCAGCGGACGGGCATTCCCTATATGAATATAATCATAAACAGTCGGGCCGCAAACATACATTTTCACTTTGCCCGGCTCTATCGGTACAAAAGTTTCCTTGGACCTTGTTACCGTATTGTATATCTTCAATGCCATTTTATCATGCTCCTCCATTCTTTCGCTTTTGCTCCTCTAATTTCTGCTGCAGCTCCCCGATTTGCTGCTGCAGCTGCTTGCAAATATCAATAACCGGATCAGGCAGATTGCCATGATCGAGTCGATTCACACGAACTCCGTCACGCTTGACGACCTTGCCCGGGATTCCGACTACAGTACAATTGGGCGGCACTTCGGACAGCACAACCGCATTCGCACCAATGATCGAATGGTCTCCAACCGTAAAAGAGCCCAGCACTTTCGCTCCTGAAGAGACTACGACATGATTTCCAATAGTGGGATGGCGTTTTCCTTTTTCTTTACCGGTTCCGCCAAGGGTAACTCCTTGATAGAGGATAACATCGTCTCCTATTTCGCAGGTCTCTCCTATGACGACCCCCATCCCGTGGTCGATAAACAAGCGCTGGCCGATTCTCGCTCCCGGGTGGATTTCGATCCCCGTAAAAAATCTCGAAATTTGCGAAAAAATTCGGGCGAAAGTATACCATTTGTGAATGTAAAGCCAATGAGCTATGCGATGAAACCATACGGCATGAAGTCCAGAATAAGTAAATATAACTTCCAGCAAGTTGCGCGCAGCCGGATCGTTATCAAAAACCGCTTGAATATCCGAACGGATTGTACGAAACACGATGTCACCTTCCTTTCTCCGGATAGACGAGTTCATCTGTCCTTATGATCCAATTGAATGCTTGGCGGCCAGACAAGCGGAGAGGCACTCTGCTCACGTCTATTCTTGCCGAACAACAAAAAAAACTCTGCAGCACAAAGCTGCAGAGGCGTGTCTTCAACGCGGTTCCACTCTGCTTGGGCGCCTCCTCCTTCATTGCCAGCCTGAAGCTTATGCGGCAAGGCGGCGGTCCGTCTTATCAGCTGGTATCGGGGACTACCCGGCAACATCTACCCTGCTTAAGCGGCAGCTCAATGATGCTGTTCACAGGCGCATTTCCATGTAGCAGGGAATAGACATCTCACAGCCGGTTACACCTCTACAGAGTACCGGATGTCTTCTCTGGGAACCCCTGGCCACACGTACTTTCCTGATCAACACATTCCATCGATATATATATGTTCCAGTATATCAAAAGGTGCCGATTTACGACAATAGCTTCTCTAGGCGGCTCAACACTTTCGATTTGCCGATTAAATAGATCGTCTGATTCAAATCGGGCCCATGCGTTTGTCCGGTCAATGCGACACGGATCGGCATAAACAGCTGCTTGCCTTTGTAGCCGGTCTCGGCCTGCACCTTTTTAAGCATCGCTTTAATCGAATCCGCTGTATAGTCTTCTCCATTCTTCACTTGCTCGGCAAAAGCAGCCAGCACAGCCGGAACATGAGGCTCGGCAAGCAATTGTTGGGCTTCTCCTTCATAATCGAGCTGCTCCCGGAAGAAAAGATCCGACAGCTCGACGATCTCTGCCGCATATCTCATCTGCTCTTGATATAATCCGATCAGCAGAGAAGCCCATTCCTTCTGCGACTCATCCAGCGTCTCGGGAAGCTTGCCCGCCCTCTGCAGATGAGGCAGCGTTAATTCCACAATCCGCTCTTTATCTGCCTTCTTGAAGTAGTGATTGTTCATCCAATTCAACTTATCCATATCGAATACAGCCGGACTTTTGGAGATGCGCTGCAGGGTGAACTGAGCGATGAGCTCTTCCATAGAGAAGATCTCCTCCTCTCCCCCGGGAGACCAACCGAGCAGGGTGATGAAATTGACCACCGCTTCCGGCAGGTAGCCGAGCTCCTTGTATTGCTCGATGAACTGGATGATCGATTCGTCGCGCTTGCTCATTTTCTTGCGATCCTGGTTTAAAATGAGCGACAGATGCGCAAAACGAGGAGCCTCCCAGCCAAGCGCACGATACAGCATAATCTGGCGAGGTGTATTGGACAGATGCTCTTCCCCGCGAATAACGTGGGTAATGTGCATCAAATGGTCATCCAGGATGACGGCAAAATTGTACATAGGGATCCCGTCCGGACGAACGATAATGAAATCGCCGATCCCGTTGGTCTCAAACTCAACCGTTCCCCGTACCTCATCCTCCAACTGTATGATTTCATCTGCAGGCACGCGAAAGCGAAGCGTCGGCTTCCGTCCTTCCGAGCGATATTCAGCTGCCTGCTCTTCAGTTAAATGGCGGCATTTGCCCGAATATCTGGGCATTTCTCCCCGCGCCTCCTGGGCGGCCCGTTCCTGCTCCAGCTCTTCCTCGCTGCAATAGCAATGGTAAATATGCCCATTGGCCAGCAATTGATCGATATAAGGCTGATACAGCGGCAGCCGTTCCATCTGACGATACGGCCCGTAATCTCCTCCTGTATCCACACTTTCATCCCAGTCGATCCCCAGCCAGCGAAGCCCGTTCAATTGGTTGTCCACCCCGGACTCGACATGACGGGTCTGATCGGTGTCCTCGAAACGGACAATGAAGCGACCCTGCTTGCTGCGGGCAAACAAATAATTAAATAATGCGGTTCTGGCCCCGCCGATATGTAAGTGCCCTGTCGGACTAGGCGCATAGCGCACGCGAACGTTAGCAGACATCGAAGTTAACCCCTCTCATTCAGTACAGAACCTAAATATGAGCTATCATAGCATATCTTTAACCAGGCAAACAACAGATTGAGCGGCAATTCCTTCACCCCGGCCAACAAAACCTAGCTGCTCGGTCGTTGTCGCTTTCACGTTAACCCTATCGGCATCCGCCTCCAGCGCATCGGCAATCACTTGCACTATCTGCGGGATATAAGGAGCCATCTTCGGTTTCTGAGCCATGATCGTAGCATCCACATTGCCCAGCTTATAGCCTCTATCCTTGACCAGTACCCAGACATCCTTAAGCAGCTTCAAGCTGTCCGCATCCTTGTATGCCTCGTCCGTATCGGGAAAATGCTTGCCAATATCCCCCAGAGCAAGCGCCCCCAGAACCGCGTCGGTAATGGCATGCAGCAGAACGTCCGCATCGGAATGGCCTAACAATCCTTTCTCATAAGGAATTTCCACTCCCCCGATAATGCATTTGCGGCCCGCGACCAGTTGATGAACGTCAAAGCCATGTCCAACACGAATCATAGTTCGATCTCTCCTCTTCCCGATTGTACATACCACTCCGCCCATCCAAGATCCTCGGGCGTCGTAATTTTAATATTGGCATAGCTGCCTTCGACCACATATACAGTTTGTCCCATCCGTTCCACCAGCATAGCATCGTCCGTACCGACGAAACCGTCTGCCTCGGCCTTCTCATAAGCCTGAGCAAGCGCAGACAGACGAAAAGCTTGCGGGGTCTGAATCGCCCACAAGCTTCGCCGGTCCGGCGTCGATTCGATCGCTCCTTCCGCTCCGATCTTCTTGATCGTATCCTTAACCGGAACGGCCAGAACGGCGGCGCCCGTCTGCTTGGCCTTGGCCAGGCAGCGAAGGATATCCTGCCGGGAGACAAAGGGACGGACCGCGTCATGCACCAGCACCCATTCGATCTCATCAGGCAAATGCCGGAGCCCCCGATGGACCGAATGCTGTCGTTCTGTTCCTCCGGTAACGATCCGAACAACTTTGGCCAGCCCGTAGCGATCCATGTAAGCATGACAGCGGTCCTCATCCCCTTGACCCACCACAAGAACGATGGAATCGATCTCCTCGACTTGTTGAAAAGTCAATAACGTATGAATCAAGATTGGTTTATCACCAAGCATTAAATACTGCTTGCTTTCGGTTGTTCCCATACGGGAGCCTGTCCCCCCGGCAACAACGATGACTCCTTGCTTCCCCATAGTTTCCCCCGCACAGTCGTTTTCTCTCTATCATAACGCTTTATTGCGCTTTTTCCAACAATTTCGGTTTAGCGAATATCATCCGGCCGGCCGAGGTTTGCAAAACGCTGGTGACCATAACCTCCATCGTCATCCCAATATACTCTCTGCCCCCTTCAACGACGATCATGGTACCATCGTCCAGATAAGCGACACCTTGACCGTATTCTTTGCCATCCTTAATAATTTGGATCATAATTTCTTCGCCGGGCAGGACGACAGGCTTAACGGCATTGGCTAAATCGTTGATGTTCAAAACCGACACGCCCTGAAGCTCGCAGACTTTGTTTAAATTGAAATCATTCGTAATCACTTTACCCCGCAACAGCTTCGCCAGTCTGACGAGCTTGCTGTCCACCTCTGAAATGTCTTCAAAGTCGCCTTCATAAATAAGCACTTTCACTTCGAGCTCTTTTTGAATTTTATTAAGAATATCCAGACCTCTACGTCCGCGGTTCCGTTTAAGCAAATCGGATGAATCCGCGATATGCTGAAGCTCCTCTAATACAAATTCGGGAATGACGAGAATTCCTTCGATAAAGCCCGTCTTGCATATATCCGCTATTCGGCCATCTATAATGACGCTGGTATCCAATATTTTGTGCTCTTCCACCAACGACCCGTCCGCAGCAGGATCCTGGATCGTACGCATTTTGAGCAACAAATCGGCAAACTCGCCATGCTGGGAGCATCCCCAACGGAATCCTCCGATGCCCAGCAAAAAAGTGACAGCTACTGGCAGCACGCTATTCCCTCCAGCCAGCCGGTCTAAGGATGGGAACAATAGCACCGCGATCAGCAGACCTATGAGCATCCCGGCAATTCCGGTTAACAGCTCCGGCAGGGGCATCTGTCCGGCTCCCGAGCCTTCTCTATGCAAGAACCGTCTTCCAGACAATGTCGCGAACAAGGCTACGGCATAGCCCGCCGCTGCACCCATTCCGATCATCCAGTAAACCTGACCTTGAAGTTCGGTTTGACCTAGCAGCAGTTGCAACCATTGAAGCGCCCCTTCTCCCAGGTAACCATTCCATTGGAAACCCATAATTCCACCGATGATCGCCCCGAAAATTTGGACCCATAATTTCATTACCGCTTCACCTCCATAAAAATGACTGTAGCTCTAGTATTAATTATGATCCAATTCATTCCAGCCTAAACCTCCCGTTTTGGAGTTCTCTCTCTATCGATTGCAAATTGAAAAGCCACCTTCTTTTAAGTATAATTATTTCTAAATTAATCACGATTGAGGTGGATGGAATGAACTCGCTCGATTTGAAGCAGTTCCAGGAACAAGTCTCCGAATTGTTGCTCCGACACCGAAGTTTGCTTGATGTTTTATCGAAATACCAGCAATCCAACGCCGCGGTTCACCGTTCTGTTGTTAAAGCGGTGACTGAATGCGGATGCATCGAGGTCAATGCAGGCAAGCAGAGCTATACCTCGGATATGACGCTTCAGGATGCCAAGAGGGCGCTTGAGACACACATGGACGGACACCTATGTGACAATTGTCTGGAAATTGTCGGTGCCGAATTGGGTAAAAACATGTTTTACACCGCCTCCCTGTGTAATTTACTCGACATCGATATGCAAAAAATCGTGAACGATGAATCCAAGAAATGCTCTACCCTCGGTTTTTTTAACCTGTCGTAAGAGCAGCAGAGGAAACGAGCTATAAGCAAACACAAAAAAGCATTTATTTTCCTTAAATCAGAAAATAAATGCTTTTTATTTTCGAATATAATATTTATCTTGCCTTAACGTCTCTTCCTGAAGCTCTGGAGAGTTCCATATAAAGCATACAGGACGAGCGGAACAAAGATCAGCTTGGATAGCGGTCCGGGATAAGCAAAAGCAACCGCTGTAGCCCCAATAACAACGAGCGGGGCTATCCAGATGACCGGCTTAGGCACGTGAACCTTCTTGAAGCTCGGATACTTGATGTTGCTGACCATTAAATAAGACAGCAGGACAGTGCTGGCTACGAGAATGTAAGGATGAATTTCCTGATGGAACAATGCAAGAGTACATAGGATTCCACCGGCAGCAGGAATCGGCAAGCCGATAAAGTATCCCGGAATCCCCTCCACCACATTGAAGCGGGCCAACCTAAGTGCTCCGCAGATCGGGAACAGCGCGGTCGTAATCCAGGCTGTAGGAGGATTCAAGCCGGAAAAAGCAACAACATACATAATAAAAGCGGGAGCTACCCCGAATGAAATCACATCAGACAATGAATCGAGCTCTTTCCCGAACTCGCTCTGTGCGTTTAACGCCCTGGCTACTCTACCATCCAAGCCATCCATAAGCATGGCTATAATGACCATGACAGCTGCCAGACTGGGCTTTTCGGTATAAACTAATATTATAGCAACGATTCCCAGAAAAAGGTTTAAAACCGTAAAAATACTGGGAAGGGTTTTTTTAATCATTCCTTGACCACCTTTGAAATAGTCACCTAATCCATTTATTTTACGGAAATTAAATATGTCTGTCAACAAATACCTGGCCTTGGATTCGTTTTAAACCTTCCTTAATTGTTCTGGCTCGAACTTCCCCAATACCTTCTACCTCGTCTAATTGTTGAATTGACGCCGCCAAAATATGGGAAAAGGTTTTGAATTGGTCCACTAAATTGTTAATGATAATGGGTGGAAGCCTTGGAATTTTGTGGAGAACGCGGAATCCGCGCGGATGAACCTGCTCCTCCAGAACCGAGTTGGAGCTGTTGTATCCAAGAATTCGGACAATATGCTGATGATCCAGCAGCTCCTCGCTGGTCAGTTTGCGCAAAGCGGTACGGATATCTTTGACTTTATCCTCATTCATCTCCTTGCAATAATCCTTGATCAGCAGAATCGATTCCTGCTCCGTCCCGGCCACCAGCTCCTCGAGCTGCATCCGGATCAGACGTCCTTCGGTGCCAAGCTCATTAATATATTTATTGATTTCGGCTCTGACCTTCAGCACCATTTCTATTCTTTGCATGACGCTGGTCACGTCATGGAGCGTCACCATCTCCTCAAATTCGGAGGCTCCAAGATTAATGAGCGTTTGATCGAGAACCACTTTGTATTTCTCCAGCGTCTGGATAGCCTGATTGGCCTTGGTTAAGATGACGCCGATATCTTTAAGCGAGTAACGCAAATTTCCTTGGTACAGAGTTATGACATGTCTGCGTTGGGAAATAGAGACCACCAGCTTGCCGGTTTGCTTGGCTACTCTTTCCGCCGTACGATGACGAATCCCCGTTTCTATTGACGGGATCGATGAATCAGGAATGAGCTGCGTATTCGCATATAGAATTCTCTTCAAGTCTTCGCTTAATATAATCGCCCCGTCCATCTTCGCCAATTCATACAGAAAGTTGGGCGAGAAATCACAATTGATGGAGAAGCCTCCATCCACAATTTCCATCACTTCGGGGCTGTAGCCTACCACAATTAACGCTCCTGTGTTGGCACGCAACACGTTATCCAAGCCATCCCGAAAAGAGGTTCCGGGCGCTACCAATTGCAGCAGCTGGCTCATTACATCCCGATTCACTTCTTCTTTAACCATGTTAGCCCCCTCGCAACTGTTCATCATTTATCGCATTACCGCAGCCAGAGCCTCGGAGACGGTGGTGACGCCAACAATATCAATCTGATTTGGGGGCGTCCAGCCCTTCAAACTCTTTTCCGGCATAATCACTCTTTTGAACCCAAGCTTCTGAGCTTCCTTAACCCGCTGATCTATCCTTGACACTCCTCTGACCTCGCCAGTCAATCCGATCTCCCCGAAGACGACAACGTCCGGCTCGACCGGATGATCGCGAAAGCTCGAGGCAATGCTGACGGCTACAGCCAAATCTACAGCCGGCTCATCCAGCTTGACCCCACCAGCTACGTTCAAATACACATCCTGGCTCTGCAGAACCAACCCGATTCTCTTCTCCAGAACCGCGATGATTAACGATAAACGGTTGTGGTCAAAACCTGCGGACATTCTTCGGGGCGACGGAAAGTTAGTCGATGCGACCAACGCCTGCAATTCCACAAGCATCGGCCGAGTCCCTTCCATGCTGGCCGCTACGGCGGAGCCCGAAGCTCCTACCGGCCGCTCGGACAGAAACAGCTCCGATGGATTGTTAACTTCCATTAAGCCCGCTTCGGTCATTTCAAAAATTCCGATTTCATTAGTCGATCCGAACCGGTTCTTGACTGCTCTAAGCAGCCTGTACGTATGGTGGCGCTCCCCTTCGAAGTACAAGACGCAATCGACCATATGTTCGAGCAGACGCGGTCCGGCAATCGCCCCTTCTTTGGTCACATGACCAACAAGGACGGTGGCGATTCCTTTCACTTTAGCTATTCTCATAAAGTGGGCGGTACATTCCCGTACCTGCGAAACGCTGCCCGGGGCCGACGCGACAGCGGGATGATACACCGTCTGGATCGAATCCATCACTA
Organism: Paenibacillus sp. J2TS4; assembly: GCF_018403245.1. Lineage (GTDB taxonomy): Bacteria > Bacillota > Bacilli > Paenibacillales > NBRC-103111 > Paenibacillus_L. Next base: position 7,751 of record NZ_BOSH01000020.1, on the reverse strand, counting down.
GAAAATCAGGCTGCACTTCATCGATAGCGGCGGATATATGTTCAAAATTCGTTTCACAAAGGACATATAGAAGGGGGGAGGAGGCCGCGAGCCGATCCGCTCTAAGCTTGGTTTGGCGGGCAGATTCCTCGCCGGAAATGTAGAGCACACGAAGATTATTTTTAGTTAGAGCGTAAGAGGTTTGCAGCAGCAGCGTTGATTTGCCAATCCCTGGATCCCCGCCTACCAGAATAAGGGAGCCGGGAACGACCCCTCCGCCCAGTACACGGTTTAATTCCCGGTTATTCGTATCGATTCGCGGTTCTCGTGTACTTTCTATATCTATAATGGAAACGGCCTTTTCTTTGGTCTGAATTAACGATGAAGCGATCCCCTGGGTTTTAATTACGGTCTCTATTTCTTCAACCATGCTGTTCCAAGACTGGCAACCCGGGCATTTGCCCAGCCACTTAGGCGACTCATAGCCGCATTCCTGACAGCAAAATTTCGTCTTCTGTTTAGCCATTGGAGGGTTCTCCTATCTTCAATAAAAAACAAACATTTATATCAAAGTTTACCATGTCCTTCAACGGGTGAAAACCCCTCTGCCGATTTCATACCTAAACCGTAAGTAAAATCCGGCTGGTGTATCCATCCCGCTTGATCCAAGCACGGGGCAAAAGCGCCCCTAAATCCAGCAGTTACCCAATCAAAAATGCCTCTTAAATCCAACCTTTTTCCCCGAAAATGGATTTGGCGAAATCATCGATTTTTCACAAAAGGTAGAAAATAGAGCGCATTTTTAGAAAGCCCGTGAAACATTTATTTCGTCAAGCCGCCACTGATATCGGTTTTGGAGCCTTTACATGTAGTAAAAAGCGCCTCTCTAACCGATTTATCCGATTAAAGAGACGCTTTTTCATAGTATTCCAAATGAAGTTACATCATGTTGATCTATGGATCGGAGCTGACCATGCCCCTCTTCTTACTTGGATTGAGTGACCAGCAGTTCTCCATCCTTTTCATCAATCGTCAGCGTATCCCCTTTGGCAATATTGCCTTTAAGCAGTTCCTCCGACAGGCGATCCTCGATATGCTTCTGAATCGCTCTGCGCAATGGTCTTGCTCCATACGCCGGATCGTACCCTTCCTTAGCCAGGAAGTCTTTGGCTGCGTCGGTAAGCACGAAATCTACTTCCTGCTCCTTAAGCCGCTTCCGCAGCTCTTCCGACATCAGGGTGACGATTTGAGCAATATGCTTCTCGTCCAAGGAGTGGAATACGATGATCTCATCGATCCGGTTAAGGAATTCCGGACGGAAGCTTTTCTTCAGCTCAGACATCACTTTGTCCCGCATGTTATTGTAATCCTTGGCGTTGTCCTCAACTACTGTAAAGCCAAGAGATGTGTTCTTCTTAATCATCTCCGCTCCGACGTTCGAGGTCATGATGATCAGAGTGTTGCGGAAATCGACAGTTCGTCCTTTGGAGTCGGTCAAACGGCCGTCTTCCAGTACCTGAAGAAGAATGTTGAAAACTTCCGGATGCGCTTTTTCAATCTCGTCGAGCAGTACGACCGAATACGGTTTGCGGCGGACTTTCTCGGTCAATTGACCTCCTTCGTCATACCCGACGTATCCCGGAGGCGCTCCGACCAGACGAGAAGTGGAGTGCTTCTCCATATATTCCGACATATCGATGCGAATGACAGCATTCTCGTCCCCGAATAAGGATTCGGCAAGCGCTCTGGCGAGCTCGGTTTTCCCGACACCGGTCGGCCCGAGGAAGATAAACGATCCCATCGGTCTTTTGGGATCTTTAAGGCCGGCACGCGCTCTGCGGATAGCCCGGCTAACAGCTTTGACCGCTTCCGATTGCCCGATAACCCGATTATGAAGGATATCCTCCATTTTCAACAGACGTTCGGTCTCTTCTTCTTTCAGCTTGCTTACCGGGATTCCCGTCCAGCTGGCCACAACCTGAGCGATATCTTCGGGAGTTACCTCCGAATCGGTTCGGCCTTGCTTTTCCTTCCATTCATTCTTCGTCACTTCCAGCTCTTCGCGCAGCTTTTGCTCGGTGTCGCGAAGCGATGCCGCCTTTTCAAATTCCTGGCTCTGCACCGCGGAGTCTTTCTCCTTGCGAATATCCTCCAGTTTGCTCTCCAGCTCTTTCAGATTCGGCGGTACGGTGTAAGAACGAAGTCTTACTTTGGAACCGGCCTCGTCAATCAGGTCAATCGCTTTATCCGGCAGGAAACGATCGGTAATGTAGCGGTCGGATAATTTCACTGCCGCTTCAATGGATTCATCGGAAATTTTGACACGGTGGTGAGCTTCATAACGATCTCTCAAACCGTGCAGAATTTGAATCGCTTCTTCCGGAGACGGCTGATCGACCATAATCGGTTGAAAACGTCTTTCCAATGCAGCATCTTTCTCAATGTACTTGCGATATTCATCGAGTGTCGTCGCACCGATACATTGAAGTTCTCCCCGCGCCAAGGACGGTTTGAGGATATTGGAGGCGTCAATAGCTCCTTCCGCTCCGCCAGCACCGATCAAAGTATGCAGTTCGTCGATGAAGAGAATAATATTGCCGGCTTGGCGAATTTCATCCATAATCTTTTTCAGCCGGTCTTCAAATTCTCCCCGATATTTGGTACCCGCTACAACTGAGCCCATATCCAGAGTCATCACTCTTTTATCCCGCAGCGTTTCGGGGATTTCGTTATGAATAATTTTCTGTGCCAAACCTTCCGCAATGGCTGTCTTTCCTACTCCAGGCTCGCCGATCAATACCGGATTGTTCTTCGTTCGCCGGCTCAGAACCTGAATGACACGCTCAATTTCCTTATTACGCCCGATGACCGGATCAAGGTTGCTTTCTTTAGCTATGGCGGTTAGATCTCTTGCCAAGCTATCCAATGTCGGAGTATTCACGTTCGCCGGGGTGCCATGGTTGGAGGAGACAACTTCACTGCTGCCCAGAAGCTGCAGTACTTGTTGACGGGCTTTGTTCAGGGAAATTCCGAGGTTATTCAAAACCCTTGCCGCCACTCCTTCACCTTCTCGAATAAGTCCGAGTAGAATATGCTCGGTGCCTACATAAGTATGTCCCAGCTTGCGGGCTTCGTCCATCGAAAGCTCAATCACCTTTTTGGCCCGGGGGGTGTAAGCGAAATTACTCGGCTGCTCTTGTCCGCGTCCGATTAACGCTTCTACTTCGTCCTGAATTTTTTCCAGACCCAAGCCTAGAGCGACAAGCGCTTTGGCTGCGATGCCTTCGCCTTCGCGAATAAGACCCAGCAGAATATGCTCGGTACCAATATTGTTATGTCCCAAACGGACAGCTTCTTCTTGCGCTAATGCCAGAACCTTTTGTGCACGCTCCGTAAATCTTCCAAACATCATAGAATACACCTCCAAATATGGTTATTACAAACAGATTATAACTGCCTTTACCCTTACGCCATGCGGGGTAACAAATCAATCAGGTCAAGTATGGACAAACCGCTCTCTAATTAATTGTGCCCTGCGAATATCCCGGTCCTCCGGAGATAGCTTCTTACCTGCATACTGCTGCAGGAACCCTGGCTGGGTCATGACCATCAGTTCATTTAACACCTTAGCGGACAGGTTAGTTATAATACCCAGATCGATACCCAGGCGAACATCGGACAGACGCTGAGCGGCTTCCTTGGAATCCATAATGACGGCGTGAGACAAAATGCCGTAGGATCGATTAACCCGATCCGTCAGACGGTGCCGGGACTCCTCTTGCAGCCTTGCTCTTGCGGCTCTCTCATGCTCGATAATCTGACGAACGACACTATACAAATTGTCGATGATTTCTTCCTCGGTTTGGCCTAATGTGATCTGATTGGATATTTGGAACAGGTTCCCGGTTGCTTCGCTGCCTTCGCCATAAAGTCCTCTCACCGCCAGACCAACCTGGGTAATCGCCGACAGGATGCGATTGATTTGCTGCGTAAGAACCAGTGCGGGAAGATGGATCATGACGGAGGCTCTAATGCCCGTCCCTACATTGGTCGGGCAGCTGGTCAGGTAGCCTCTTTTCTCATCGAAAGCGTAGTTCAACTGACTTTCAAAAATATCATCAAACTGATTAGCCAGATCCCAAGCCTCTTTAATCTGAAAACCGGAGCAGAGCACCTGAATCCGGAGATGATCCTCTTCATTCACCATAATGCTGATCGACTCGTTCTTACTCAGAATTACCGCGCCATTGCGTGATTCATTGGCCAGGCTGGGACTAATGAGGTGTTTTTCGACCAGCACCCGTTTATCCAAATCGCTCAAATCGGCCAGGGACATCGTCTCCAGTTCACTAATCTGCGCCAATTCCTCATTGGACAAAACCTCGGTTATTTTGTCCAACACTTCTTTGGATTGTTGATTGGTGGCCAGCATCGGAAAAGGATATGAGCGTAAATTACGAGCTATCCGGATGCGGCTGCTGATTACGATATCGGAATCCGGTCCATTATCTTTCATCCACTCGCTTAATGCTTCACTTGTGTAACGCCCAGGCATTTGGCCCCCTCCTTACTGTTATTAAAATTCCGCCATTCTTTTTTCCAAGTCTCGAATGCGATCTCTGATTCTGGCTGCTTGCTCGAATTCCTCCAGCTCGATGGTTTTGGACAGCTCTTGCTTCAAATTTTCAATTTCTCTTTTGTATTTAATAATTCCACCTGAACGTTTGGGAACCTTGCCGACGTGGGATATATTGCCATGCACCCTTTTGAACAAAGGATCGAGCCGTTCTGAAAAATGCCGGTAACAGGAGCTGCAGCCGAACCGTCCAAGCTTGCTGAATTGAGAATAGGTCAATCCGCATTCCTCACAGCGAAGTGTCTGCGGTTTCGTGCCGAGAGAGCTATGAGATGAAGGATCGAAATCCAGCAGGCCGGAAAGCAAATTATGAATGGAAAAACCGTTAGGAGTCCCTGGAATCATCTCGCCTTTTTCCCGGGCACAGGCTTCACAGAGATGGAATTCTGTCTTCTCTCCGTTGACGATTTTCGTAAAATGTAGAGAGGCCGGTTTTTTACCACATTCTTGACAATTCATGAAATCCACCCTCCTTATTGCTATTCATGCGTTATGAAAAGCGGTTGTTTTTCCGTTTTCTTTCTTAATTATTGTTATTTACTCAATAAAGCTAACAACATGGACTTCAAAATTTTGGCCCGAATTTCATCCCTTAAGGGTAGTTTAACCACTAATACCTCTCTTGAAATTGCCGCTTTAATTAATTTGGCCTCTCTCCGTGAAATAAATCCTCCTTCTTCTAGCTGATAAACCAGACCTTCAGAAGTCGTCTGATCAATGGAGTCGATGACCGTTCGCAAAATATAATCCAAAATAGTGCCCTGTTTGCCAATGGACACTTTCTGAATCCGGATATAGCCTCCCCCGCCGCGCTTGCTTTCCACGATGTAACCTTTTTCAAGTGTAAAACGGGTGCTGATGACATAATTAATTTGCGAAGGGACGCATTGAAATTGCTCCGCCAGCTCATTCCGTTGAATTTCAATGACGCCGTTTGGACTCTGCAGCAAGGATTGCTTAAGATACTGTTCGATGATTTCCGAGGCGTTACGCATGGCTCCATCCCTCACTTCTAACATGAAATAAACCCATATTATGCGCTCACGCTCATTGTTTCCTTTACCTAAGACAATGCAAACATGCTAAGTGCCTCAAATGCTAAATTAGTTACTCTAATATGAATTGCTTTTTCGTTGACTTTGACTATCTTTGACTTTAAGTTTATTATATCATGTTTTTTTAATTTGCCAATAGTTTTTTATTTTTTTATGGAAACTTCATGGAAAAGAGCAATAAGTCGTCGGCTCATCCCAAGCGACCTTCCATTCGTTCTCCGATCTAAAAAAACTCGCTTCCACGATCAAGAGAGGCATTCGCCCATTAATCTAAATCCAACTAAGAGAGGCACTTCATTTTTCAGGATGAAAAATCCGCCCCCGATCGAGAGAGGCATTCCGCCCATTAATCTAAATCCAACCAAGAGAGGGCATTTCATTTTTCAGCATAAAAATCTGCTCACCGATCAAGAGAGGCATTCCGCCCATTAATCTAAATCCAACTAAGAGAGGCATTTCATTTTTAAGCATAAAAATCTGCTCACCGATCGAGAGAGGCATTCCGCCCATTAATCTAAATCCAACTAAGAGAGGCATTTCATTTTTCAGGATAAAAATCCGCCTCCGATCGAGAGATGGTTATTCCACATAAAGCTGGAATTGGTATACAAAAAACGGGATTTTCGGACGCACTTGCGTTAGCTTCTAGCGGGAAACCGTATCGCTCAATCCAGTGAGGCGACTCTTTTCATATTGTCGGTTGCTCCTAACCGTTTTATTCAATAAAGCTGTGACAAGCCTTCGTTAAGTAAAAATTCACAGCACGGACGATTAAATCTCCTCTGACGGAAAAAGCCTCACCGGCAAGGCAGGCAAGGTCAGCGCGGCCCAGTAGCACTAACGGAACATTCCCCTCCCACCGGTGCAACCAACCGCTCAGTATTGATTAGGCAGCGCCTCATTCGAACGCCACATGCGAGATCGGTGGCCTAGTATTGCCAAACCCAGTATCGCTAACGGAACTACACATCGCTATAGCCGCAAAAACGAGTCTTTTTCCATGGTAACGAAACTGGATAACGTTATTGACCCACTTCAGAGGTCATTTCGCCTCTTTTCAGGTAAATAGCGACTCCCAGTTTCGTTACATTTTAAAATCCCCTCATTTTAGCCAAATAAGACGTTCCAGTTTCGTTAGCGGCATATCGGTTTCGAAAAAGAGCGAGCAAGTGATGGCGATGGTCTACCCATTCCATTGCCAGCGCCGCGCGGCAAACAACGCCGATATTTCGAACGACATTTGGGCTGCCACGCATGAATAGTGGTTCAGTGGCGCTGACTTAGCATCGGTCGCCATATGCGTGGAAACCCTCTGTAGTTTCGCTAACGAAACTACAGAGGGTGATTGAAAAAATTACACGTTGAATGGTAGCGGACACTTATGTCTGCTATCCGGCGAAAAAGGGCTTTTCGAGAAGATAATGGACACCCATGACCGTTAGCGGAGAAAAAGAAGCGAAATGGAGAGATGTTCCCGTGTAATGGACAACGATGTCCGTCAGAAAAAAGAAATGGTCTCATTTGGCGGCTAATGGTCATTCATAACCGTTACCGTTTCATTTTGTGCTGTATAGCCGTTGAGCTTTTTCGCAAATCTAAATCGTTTTATCTATCGTCTTGTCTTATCCACCGCCGGTTCCACAATGAATCGACCGTTTGCTACAGATCGCTGTAGCTGCGAAAACGAAGCTTTTTCCAGTGTAACGAAACTGGACTTGCCAACGCCGCAAAGCGCCCCACACCTCAAGAGTTTATCCGCCCATTTCATAATGGGAAAGCGGAATATGCTACACAAAGGAAATCTGCAAATGGAACACGACAAATAGAAAAAAAGCCCCACCGGCATCCTAGCCGGCAAGGCTTATTCGCTTGGCCACGTCCTTCCGCACCGGTTGAGCCACTTCTCGAATCACTTCGAGGTCGGCATCGAAAACCACTGCTTGGGTCGAGCTAGCTTCTTTGATATATCCGCTTGGCAACGTCCTACTCTCCCAGGACCCTGCGGTCCAAGTACCATCGGCGCTGGAGGGCTTAACGGTCGTGTTCGGGATGGGTACGCGTGGTGCCCCTCCGCCATCGTC
>NZ_BOSH01000019.1 GCF_018403245.1 Paenibacillus sp. J2TS4 | reverse complement strand
GCTCGAACGGCAACGCGAGGCGAGAAGCGACGATGAGCGGCGAGGCACGGCGGGTACCGGCACTCGAGCGGCAACGCGAGGCGGGGGGCGACGATGGGCGGCGAGGCACGGCGGGTACCGACGCTTGAGCGGCAACGCGAGGCGAGAAGCGACGATGAGCGGCGAGGCACCGCGGGTACCGACGCTTGGGCACCGCGTCGGCCAACGACTGCAATAATGCAGTCGTTTGGACCGGAACCCGCTCTTTCCAAACCATCGCCTGCATTTCTGCAGTCAAATCTTTAAATTTATCTCTTTTTCAGGCTTAATGGAAAAATCTACTGCACATTTGCAGTAGATCTGTCAAAAAGAGAGCAAAAGCCATCCATCGACTGCACTTCTGCATTCCTTTATACATTTGAAAAGATCGGAAAATGTAACAATTACGTGCCTGAGTGCCCCTTAAACAGCAATAGGCGCTTTAATCCGGGGATGGGATTTATAATCTACTATTTCGAAATCTTCATAACGGTAATCAAAAATCGAATCGGGTTTTCGCTTAATCATCAGCTTGGGCAGCGGGTAAGGCTCGCGGGTCAGCTGCAGCTTAACTTGCTCAATATGATTGGAGTAGATATGTACGTCTCCTCCGGACCAAATTAATTCTCCCGGCTCAAGTCCGCATTGCTCCGCCATCATATGCGTCAGCAGAGCATAGCTGGCGATGTTGAAGGGAAGGCCCAAGAACGTATCGATGCTTCGCATATTGAACATACATGAAAGCTTGCCGTCCGCCACGTAGAACTGGAACGCATAATGACAGGGCGGTAAAGCCATCTCGTCGATTTCAGCCACATTCCAGGCATTGACCAGAAGACGGCGGGAGTCCGGGTTGCTCCGGATTTGCTCGATCACCCGGCTGATCTGATCTATACGGTTTCCATCCGGAGCCGGCCAGGAGCGCCATTGAGACCCATAAACCTGTCCCAGATCCCCATTGACATCCGCCCATTCATCCCAGATCGTCACCCCGTTCTCCTGCAGGTAACGAATATTCGTATCTCCGCTAAGAAACCATAGCAGTTCATGGATGATCGAGCGAAGATGGAGCTTTTTAGTAGTCACCAACGGAAAGCCCTCGGCCAGATCGAATCTGAGCTGCCGCCCAAAAACCGAAAGAGTCCCGGTTCCGGTCCGATCCTCTTTCTGAACACCATTCTCCAATACATCTTTTAATAAATCCAAGTAGCTTTTCATTGTGCACCTCACGCGTAGAATCATAAACTATAGATACGGCAAACTTATAAGACTCATTATAGCAGAGACGACCCTTGAAGCGGAACTTCACCTCCGCCAATGTCCCGTTCATTATAATTTGTAGTGGCTGTGAGAAAAGCTCTATCGGAATCCATCAAGGATGAGCGGCCGCGTTTAAAGGTTGTTTTTACCACACTAGAAAGAACTTAGTTTTAATTCAGCGGTCAACTCCAGCAATGAAGAGCCAACATTACCCAAAGACATAAAGGCTCTGTGATGATTTTCAAGCTGCGAAAGTTGATTTATAAAATCTATATATGTGGTAAAAAAAGGGCCGGCACCGTGAAGTGCAGGCCCAACTGTAATAGAGATGGCGAAGAGGTAGTACGAATCCTGCCCAGGAATCACATCATCTTGGCGACCGCATCCATTCCTTTCATTCCCGAATGAATGCCTAGCGTCTCTGCTTCCAAAGTAACGGACTCCAATGGCGCTTCCAATAATTCTTCCAGCGTTCGGACTCCGACCGCTCGGCCGGCGATGATTTTGCGATCCTTCAGCTTATCGTTCAACAGTTGGACATCCAAAGCGCCGCACATAATATAACCCTTATCGGTAGTTACGGCCAGCAAAGTGGTCTTCGGCAGCTTCACTTCAATCCCTAGAGCTGTCCGTCCGCCGATATCGATCGGTTTGACCTGCATCATATGGAGCATCCCCTTTCCCACACTGTCCCTATTAGCATATGAGGGGCAGGGACATCCGGTTATAGGCGGCTATCGGAATGAACTGGGCCATATAACGATTTTGTGACGGTCGCGCTCGGCTCCGCTCTGCACTAGCCACTCTGTGGCTGCCGTTTCCGCTACCGGCTGACCGTTCCATTGTTCAACCGCGATTTTCCTTTGACCGCTTTGGCGCAATATTCGGGAAAGCAAATCCGGGAGCAGGTCCCTCCATTCCGGCCAGGATTCCCTCGCTGCTGAATCCTCTGCGCCTTCTTCCTCCATCGTCCATATTTTCTTGCCGTAATGCTCCAGCCACAAAAGCCACCTGTCCCCGCACAGCACGATATAATTGCCCGGCTTGCGGGCAAATGACGCCTCGTTCCGATTCGGCCACGGCACCGTCGCCCCATAAGGATTGACAGGATCGGAGGCGGATAACAGAATAAGCTCCGAATCAGAGTAACGGACGCTGTTCAGGGACTCGGCTGTCTCTTTGAGAGCGAATTGCATGGCGCTGACTCCTTGCACGAACATTCCGCGAGTGACCATTCCCCATTCTTCGAGTCTGCGAAAAATGCCCGACATCGTCTCCCACGCAAACGGGGCATCCTTTGCCGTTTCCTTCGTCACCGCTCCATACCGCTTAAGCAGCAGATGGGCCCATTGTAACGCGGACTCTTCCCCTGCCGTGTTGGCCAATGGCGAGGCGCGGTTGTCCGGCTGCGCCCATTCATCCAATGCATACCAGCGTCCCAGACCGGATTGGAACTTGCCGGGTCGAGCGCTCTTCGCTTGCTTATAGCTGCGGACCGGTCCCAATTGGTCGTTGGATACGCGTCCCTCCCAAACCAGATCGATCAGCTTGTCCAGCAGAACGGACGGCACTTCTCCGGTTTCCCGGCTCAGAACGGTCAAGAAGCTGGCCCCTTTTGCCTGCAGCAGTTGGAGCAGCTCCGGATGAGCGCTATCCGCAGCGGGCGATCGCATAGCTTGCATAAAAGGCGAATACAACGGCTTGGCTTCCACTTTAAAGAAAGCTATGCGTCCCGCCTTTTCATTCTCTTCCTTAGCGCCCAGCCAAATCCATTCTCCGGAAGCGAGCAATAAGTCGAGCTCTTCCTTGCGGTAGGCCGTCAAGCGGGAAGGAAATACGATGCTTTCCCATTGGTCCAGCGGCAGAAAGACACCTTGCAGTTCCTCCAGCACTGTCCGCAATCCCTCCGATCCGCCCAGACGCTGACCGGCGGTCATCCGGTGACGTTCCACGAGATAACGACAGAATCGAGCGGAGGGCACCCTCTCGGAAGCTCTGCGAAAATCCCGAATCGATATGCGGATCATTCGGCGGGTTACCTGCGTGCTTGTAAAGAGTTCTTCCTTGCCTTCATGGGCAAATGGCGCAGGCTCCATCATCCCGCTCTCCTGCCAGCTTGCCAGCAGCTCCTTCGTCCGCTCGGGAGTTAAACCGTATCGGCTTTGCAGCTGTTCCGGGGTAAAAGACAGGCGATGATCAATATAGCGTTTATAGATAAAGGTAGCCGCTATCGAATCCTTTTCCCTCGTTTCATATAAATGCTGCTCATCCCGGCAAATCCAACGCTGCTCATCCCCGATTGTCCATGCCGTAACCCGTCCCGCCGCCGCCAGCTCCGGAAGCCATTCCGCCGCATGGCTTCCAGCCAGCCGGCTAAGCTCTTCCTCCGTCTGATCGCCCCGCTCTTTAAGCAGCCGATACAAGTCTTCGGGACCGTTCCATTCCAGCCCTTCTCCCCGTTCCAGCCGCTTCTTCTCCTGGCTCAACGCCTCCGGATGGATCATTCCTTTAAGACTGTCTTCTCCAAAATATTGAGCAGCCAATTCCTTGCTGACACTGGCCAGTTGAACCTGAAGATCCGGCTTCAAGGCGTCGGATTCATACAGCGACACCCCGACATAATCGAGCAAAAACTGGGCGGCAAAGGGAGAGGGAAATCGGGTCTGTTCCACCTTCCATTCCATTTCCCCTGTCCCGATTCGGGTCAGCACGTCTTTTAGGTTCTCCGTGTCCAGCGTGTCTTCCATACATTCCTTCACGGCCTCCCGTAAAAAAGGAAATCGGTCCGCATAAGGCAGCGCCTCCTCCAGCAATCCTTCGCTCCGCAACCGCTTCTTCCAGGCCGGAACACGACTGAACCCCTTGGAGAGCAGCAGAGAGGTCTCCGCTATGCGGCGAAAAGCAATTCCCAGCATAGGCGATCCGGGGAGGGATTCCAGCAGCAGCTGGTCCAGGGAAGCCGCATCCACCTGCCGCATCAGCGATAACCAGACCGGGTCCCATTCCGGGAAAATGAACTCGATGCCGTTATCCTTGGCATTCGCATAATAGGTTCGACGAACCGTTCCACTAAGCTTCGCTTGAATCGCCAGCTGCCAGGTCAAATTGAACCGGCGGCCTAACAGCGAATGAATAATGACGTGATGCTGGCGGGTATCATCGGTAAACTGCTCGACGATGATCCTTCGATCCGTAGGCAGCGGGCAGACCGCTTGCTGGCTCCGCACCCAGGACGTCAATTGCTCCGCCGCCCGCGCATCCAGCGCATATTCGTCCATCAGCCATTGCTGAGCCTGCTGCGCCGACCCTTCCGCTCTATCGCCCAGCTGGGCCATAAACTGTCCGATCCGCACTCCCAGCTCATAACTGCGGCCGAGCGCTTCCGCCCGCCAGAACGGAATCTCGCTGAAGCGGTTCTCCGCTTCCGTCACATAGACCCGGTCGTGCTTAATCGACCGGATGGACCAGGAATTCGTCCCCAGTTGGAAGACGTCGCCAGGCCGGCTCTCGAAGACGAATTCCTCATCCAATTCCCCGAGGTGCTGCCGGGTGTCCATATGGTACACCGGATAGCCGCTGCTGTGGGGAATGGTGCCTGCGCCCATGATGGCCGCCATGGGCGTATGAGCGCGGCGGCTGAGCCGGCCGGTATCGCGGTCCCAATCGAGCAGCGGGCGGGCGAATGGATAGAGCCCCGCCAGCACCTCGAGCAGACCGCGGAACCGGCCGCGCGGGAAGCCGCGGAAGCAGTCGCTGCGCGTGAGCGCGCGATAGAGCTGCCCCTCCTCCCAGTCGTCGACGGCGACCATCGCCGTCACCTGCTGGGAGAGGACATCGAGGGAATGCCGCGGAATGCGGATTTCCTCGATGTCCCGGGCAGCGATGAGCCGCGCCAGCACAGCGGCTTCCGGCAGCTCGCCGCGACTGCGCGCGAGGATGAAGCCGCGGCTGACATCGCCGACGGCGTGGCCCGCGCGGCCGATGCGCTGGATGCCGGCGGCGGCCTGCTTGGGGCTGTCGATCTGGATCACACGATCGACATGCCCCACATCGATGCCGAGCTCCAGCGACGACGTCGCGACGAGGCAGCGCAAGGCGCCTTCCTTCAGCAGCCGCTCGACCTCGAGCCGCTTCTCGCGCGATACGCTGCCGTGGTGGGAACGCGCCGCCTCATAGCCGAAGTGCTCGTTCAGCCGCAGCGTCAGCCGCTCGCACAGCCGCCGGTTGTTGACGAAGAGGAGCGCCGTTCTGCAATCGTCCATCAGCTGCACGATTCGTTCCACGATGGAGAGCCAGAACAGCTCCTTCTCTCGTGACGGCGCCGGCCGGTCCGGCATCGTGACGAGCAGCTCGTAGCGCTTCTCCATCTCGCTTTGCACGATGACGACGCTACGCGGCTGCATAGTGCGGCTTTCCCACGGCATGGGATTGTTCCCATCCGCAGCATTCTCCTCGCACGCTGCCCCAGCCTCTCCGGCTGCGCCCTCCGTAATGCCTTCTCCCTTCACGCAAGCTGCCGTTGACTCGTTGACCGCCTTCTTCTCATCCGCTGCTTTCTTCAAGCTTGCTGGCTTATTCTCGCCTGCTGCGTTTTCCTCGCCGGAGCCGGCTTCCTCCCAGCCCCCCAGGAAACGGGCGACCCGCTCCAGCGGCTTCTGAGTGGCGGAGACGCCGATCCGCTGAAACGATCGGCCGCACCATTCCACCAGCCGCTCCAGCGTAAGGGTCAGATGAACCCCTCTTTTATCCGCGGCCAGGCTGTGAATTTCGTCGACGATTACTTTTTCTACCGTCTTCAATATTTCCCTCGCCTTCGGTGAGGTCATCATAAGATAAAAGGATTCAGGTGTCGTAACCAGCAAATCCGGCGGATGACGCAGCATGGATGTGCGGGTGCTCTGCGAAGTATCCCCGGTTCTGACGCCGATTTTTAAATCCGGCCATGCCTCTCCGAGCTCAAGTGAGTACTGCTTCAACTGCTCGACAAACCGGAACAAATGATGGTGAATATCGTTGTTGAGCGCCTTAAGCGGAGTAATGTACAATACCCTGACCCCGGGCTCCGCCTTCGCCGGCCGCTCTTTGCTTTGGACAAGCGAATCCAGGCAAGGCAGCAGCGCGGCCAAAGTTTTGCCTGATCCAGTAGGGGAAGCAATAAGCGTGTGACAGCCTGCAGCCACCCCTTTCCATGCTTTACGCTGCACCTCTGTCGGTTCTCCAAAGGATTGCCGAAACCACCCCGCCAATACCGGGTGAAACGAAGCTAAGGCATCCATCTTTACAGCCATCTCCTTCCATGCACGAAATGATACAGTCCATATTTTGTGAATTTACGTATAGTTCTATTGTTATGTAAGCTGGCCGAGGCGCGAAAAGAGCCGCTTTTCCCAAGTTGCCATGGAAAAACGGCCCTGTTCCGAATTCACTCACTTCATTTTAATAGCAGAAATCGCCACTAGCGCCCACCCGACGATAAATAACACCCCGCCAATGGGAGTGATCATCCCCAAGGCAGTTATCCCCGTCATGCTTAAGACATATAAGCTTCCCGAGAAAATAAGAATACCACAGAAAATAAGCCTGCCGGCCCACAGCAGCTGTCTGGATTGGGGCATCCTCATGGATAGCGCAGCAATAACGAGCAGCCCAAGGGCGTGATACATATGATATTTGACCCCGGTCTCAAAAATACTCAGCATTTTGTCATCTAAAGTGGCTTCTAATCCATGAGCGCCGAAAGCGCCCAAAGCAACAGCCAGCAGAGCACAGACGCTGCCAAGAATGATGAACTGCTTATGCATGGTTTGCCTCCTCGCATGGAACCTTTGTCAGCATCATATCATAATTTTTTTACGAATGCTCGTGACTTGAGCCATGAGTTGTTGACAGGTGGTTAGAGTTTCAATTATCCTTGATTTCGATTAATATGGTAATAATATAAGATATGGTACGAAATAGGGGGTACACAAATGGAAAATTTCAATGAACACGAATCGGAGCGTCCTCGGGATTCGGGGTATGCCCGAAATGAATTTATCGCTCCCGAGAAACATTCGGGACCGGGAATCGCTTCTTTTATCGTGTCGCTTCTGGCCGGGATAGGTTACATCGTTTTGATTATTTTAAGCACGGCTGTTCTGGCCAACAAGCTGGCGGCCCTGCCGGACTTAACTATAGAAAATATCGAACAGCTTCAGCAAACGCCGGAGCTCGTTACCGTGATTCTTTTTGTCGGTTTAGGAATGCTCGGAGCTTTTGTCACTTCGTTGATTGCGCTTGTGCTGGGCATTATCGGTTTGCTGCAAAAAAACCGCAAAAAAGCGTTTGCCATTACCGGGACCATTCTAAGCGGCATTATGGTTGGCATTCCGCTCCTCTTCTTCCTTCTTTCCATGGGAATGGGAAGGATTTAGATACTCCCCGGGCATTAAGGGATGAAAGACGCTTTTCCGTTTCCTTTCTTTTTGCTTATTATAAGAGGTCTTTTCCGCTTCCGCGCGGAGAGGCCTTTTTCTAATTCCTTGACTAAATAAAATCCCTGCCGGGATGCGTGTCCCAGGTCCATCCAGAGTAAGATAAGATATTCCCATGGAACGAAAGGTTTCTTCCTCATGCGACTGAAGAATAATCACCGGGTTCCGTTCCCCCAACGGTCGAGTAACCCGCAGAACGGTTGCTCTTACAACAACCCCTCTCAAATAGACGCCTTTGCAAGGCTGCCTGCTTATTTATCTGCTTCTTCCTTTTGAAATAGGCGCATTCCATACATGGTTTTTCAAAAATTGAATATATTTGAATAACACCCGGGAAACACGATCATTCTTAATAGTTTATTGACTAAGTCCGCTAGTATTCCGAAAGAATTGTCAAGGAGGTGCCTGCATGTCCGAAAAGCCTTTATTTATCGTTTCTAGAGAAGATTGGTCGCTGCACCGTAAAGGATATCAGGATCAAACCCGCCATCAGAGGAAGGTCAAGGAAGCAATTAAGCAAAATCTTCCCGACCTCGTCACCGAGGAGAGCATTATTTTGTCGGACGGCAAGCAAATCGTAAAAGTTCCCATCCGCAGCCTGGATGAATACCGTTTTCGATATAACTACAATAAGTCGAAACATGTTGGGCAAGGAGATGGGGACAGCCGGGTCGGCGACATCCTCGGCACCGATCCGGCGGAAGGCCGGGCGGGCCAAGGAAGTGGAGCCGGGGATCAGGCCGGTGAAGACTATTATGAAGCGGATGTGACGATGGAGGAATTGGAGACCCTGCTGTTCGAGGAGCTGGAGCTGCCCCATCTGCAAGAAAAGCAGAAGGATCTGATGAAAGCCTCCGATATCGTCTTTAACGATGTGCGCAAAAAAGGAATCATGTCCAATATCGATAAAAAACGGACGATTCTTGAAAATTTAAAACGCAATGCGAATGCCGGGAAGCCGGGAATCTTCGGAATTTCTCCCGACGATCTGCGCTTCAAAACGTGGGAGGAGGTAGAGAAGCCCCATTCCAACGCCGTCATCATTGCTATGATGGACACCAGCGGCTCGATGGGCAGCTTCGAAAAATACGTCGCCCGCAGCTTTTTTTTCTGGATGACCCGCTTTTTGCGGTCTAAATATGAGCAGGTCGAGATGGTCTTCATCGCCCATCATACGGAAGCGAAGGAGGTAACCGAGCACGAGTTCTTCACGAAGGGAGAGAGCGGCGGCACGATTTGCTCTTCCGCTTACCAGAAGTGCCTGGAAATTATCGATAGCCGGTACCCGGAGGCTTATTACAATTTGTATCCGTTTCATTTCTCCGACGGCGATAACTTAACGTCCGATAATGCCAAATGCCTGGAATTGATCGGCAGAATCATTCAGCGCGCGAACATGTTCGGCTATGGCGAGGTCAATCAATATAACCGCAGCAGTACTCTTATGTCCGCTTTCCGGCAGCTCCAAAATGAGAAGTTCCAGTACTCGATCATCCGAGAAAAAGGGGAAGTCTACAAGGCGCTCAAGGCGTTTTTTGGGAAAAAGGAAACGGGGTGACGATGATGACCTCTGACGATCTGAAGCAGTTGGAGCGGAGCATTGATGAAATAACAGAGATCGCCCAAGGCTTTGGGCTCGATTTTTATCCGATGCGTTACGAAATTTGTCCAGCAGACATCATCTATACGTTCGGTGCTTATGGGATGCCGACCCGGTTCAGTCACTGGAGCTTCGGCAAAACCTTCCATAAAATGAAGATGCAATATGATTTCGGCCTAAGCAAAATCTATGAGCTTGTCATCAATTCTAATCCTTGCTACGCTTTCCTGCTGGAAGGCAACTCCCTCATCCAAAATAAGCTGATCGTCGCCCATGTGCTGGCCCATTGTGATTTTTTCAAAAATAACGTTCGTTTCTCAAGAACCAACCGGAATATGGTGGAGAGCATGTCGGCCTCGGCTGAAAGAATCCGTTTATATGAAATCGAGCACGGCAGCAAGAAGGTCGAAGCCTTCCTCGACGCAGTGCTGGCTATTCAAGAGCATGTCGATCCCAGTCTTGTCTATCGCTACAAACAGGCCTCCAGGCAGCGCGAGAATAAAGAGAAGAAGGAGGAGAAGTCCCAGGCCCTCTCCTCTCCTTACGATGATTTATGGTCGCTGGACAATAGGCAAGAAGAGGCAGCGGAACCCGAAGAGCCTAGAAAGTTTCCTCCGTCCCCCGAGAAGGATCTGCTCTGGTTTATCCAGCAGTATGCTCCCGAGCTGGAGGATTGGCAGCGGGATATCCTGACGATTATGCGGGACGAGATGCTTTATTTCTGGCCGCAAATGGAAACGAAGATCATGAACGAGGGCTGGGCCTCCTACTGGCACATTCGGATTCTTCGCGAAATGGATTTAACCTCCGAAGAGACGATTGAATTCGCCAAGCTTAATTCCGCCGTCGTACAGCCGTCCAGACACAGCTTGAATCCATACTATCTAGGGCTCAAAATATTCGAAGATATCGAGAAGCGGTGGGATAAGCCTTCACCCGAAGAAATCGAGCTTTACGGCCGAGTAGCGGGTGAAGGGCGAAATAAACTATTTGAGGTCCGTGAGTTTGATTCCGATACTTCTTTCATCCGAAGCTATTTAACGAAGGATCTCGTAGAGGAACTGGATCTGTATTTATTCGAGAAAAAGGGAAGCGAGTGGAGAATAACCGATAAAACTTGGGAGTCCATTCGCGATCAACTTGTTTATTCAAGAATTAACGGAGGATTTCCTTATCTCGTAGTAGACAATGGAAACTATTTGAAGAATGGAGAGCTTTATTTGAAGCATCAATTCGAAGGGATTGAGCTGGATTTGAAATACGTGGAGAAAACATTACCTTACGTCCAGCAGCTATGGGGTAAAACGACTCATCTGGAAACCGTGGTCGAAGACAAACAGGTGCTGTTCACCTTTGACGGCAAAAAACATACGCGCCGATTTTTATAGACATCTTCGCTTATTGTGTTATTGCTTCCTATGGTTTGCCAGGTCGTATGGAAGACCGGACCCAACCTGATTGCAGGGGGATGTCCGGTCTCCTTGTATTCCTTAATGACGCACGGGAATATATTAATCCTCCCTGGTCAATTTTGATAGAATCAGCCATAACGGTTCTTCGCCTGCCGATTGCTTTTTCAACCATTTTCTGATACACTCAGTATCGCAAAACCTTTTTATTTCAAAAATAACCTGATACGATATGTATCATCTATTTATTTTTTTTAGATTTTTCCGATATAAGTATCAAATTGATACGTTTTGTTTACAAATATGGAGAGGCAAGGAATAAAATCTCCCATAGAATGGGTGGTGAATAATATGGATTACGGTAGTCGAATTTACGCTCTTCGCACGTCGAAAGGCTTGACTCAGGAACAGTTAGCCAAGTCTCTGGAAATTTCCAGGGCCTCTCTCGCTCATTACGAACAAAACCGTCGCGAGCCGGATTCGACCATGCTGACCAAAATAGCAAACTACTTTGACGTATCCGTCGACTACATTATAGGAAGGACGAACAACCCTCATACTGTTCTCGATAACGACGTCAGGGAGTTTGTCGACCAATTGGAGCTCTCCGATGAAGAGATCATCGCGAAATTCAAGCTTAAAGTGGATGGCATCGAATTAACCGCTGAAGAAGCTAAAAGATTCGTCGCCTTTGTTCGCGCGGAACGCTCCATGTAGACGTCATTTCCCGCTGTTTCAGCTGATGCGAATTGGCGGGAACCCCACTCTATCTTCCTTGACCGAAATTCAGCCCATCATTATTCGCAGCTTCCGAACCAGAATTCCCCACATTTTCACTAATCCAAGCAGCAAACTTGGCCGGATCGATGTTCAATTGCGTTATAATATGATATACATCCAGTTCAATCTGATTCTTTGTCTTCTCTTCATTTTGGCTCAAGGATAAGCAACTCCCCGCGAAATAAATCTATTATTTTACATATATGGGATAATAACTAAACTCTATGATACATTTCGTATCTTGTCAAACGCTTTTTTTAGATTTATTTGTCACTTTGTTTCGCAATGTGTCAAAAACTTCTCCAATTTCCCATTTTTTTTTGAACCATCCTTTTTTTCCGTTCAAATTTAGGTCCTTTGGGTAAATTTAAATGATGTCTAAAGTTCAACACTTTTTGTTAAAAAGTGTATTTAGTTGCATATTGTGGTTTGTATTGCATATTGTAGCATACTTTTTCTTTTCGGAAGATATGAAAAAATAAAAAAATAATGTATCCCAAGGCGGCTGCTGTCCATTTTATATCGGATGATTTTTTTGTGAATCTCTTTCAGCCTCCCCTCCAAACGGCTTAAGACGTCAATGGAAATTCACAAATTTACAATTGACAGATCTAGGCTATTGGTATAAATTGATTGTAATTGATACAAATCGTATCAGCAAAGTAACGATTCGTATCGTTAATTTTTCATTGATGAGGGGTCGATCAATCAATGATTTTATTGGGTAAAACAGTGTTGATTACCGGTGGCACCGGGTCCTTCGGCAGAACCTTCATCCGCAACGTGTTGAGCTGCGGAATTAAGAAGGCCATCGTATTCAGCCGTGATGAATTGAAGCAGTTTGAGATGATGCAGGAGTTTAACGATCCCAGGGTACGGTTTTTTATCGGTGATGTTCGTGATAAGGATAGGCTTCGACAGGCATTCGACGGAGTGGATATAGTTATCCACGCTGCAGCACTCAAACAAGTTGGATCTTGTGAATACAATCCGTTCGAGGCCGTTAAGACCAATATCATGGGAGCGCAAAATGTGATCGAAGCGGCAATCGATCGCAATGTCAGCCGCGTAATTGCATTGAGTACGGATAAAGCGGCCAGTCCGGTTAATTTATACGGAGCTACCAAGCTCGCTTCCGACAAGCTCTTTGTAGCCGGGAATTCGTATACCGGCGGCAAGGAAACCCGCTTCGCTGTTGTCCGATACGGCAATGTGGTGGGCAGCCGCGGCAGTGTCATCCCTCATTTTCTCAAAATGAAGCCGACCGGCATCCTGCCGATAACGGACGAACGCATGACGAGGTTTTGGATTACGCTGGAGCAAGGAACTCAGTTCGTCCTGGACTGCCTGCCCCGAATGCGAGGCGGCGAAATTTTCGTCCCCAAAATTCCTAGTGTGCGCATCGTTGATTTGGCTGAGGCCATCGCTCCGGAATGCCAGTTGAATTTCATCGGAATTCGTCCGGGAGAGAAGCTTCACGAAGCCATGATTACAGAAGACGACTCTCGCCGCACCGTCGAATTCGATAGCTATTA
The DNA here is from genome assembly GCF_018403245.1 of Paenibacillus sp. J2TS4. Taxonomy (GTDB): domain Bacteria; phylum Bacillota; class Bacilli; order Paenibacillales; family NBRC-103111; genus Paenibacillus_L. The sequence continues at coordinate 94,778 of NZ_BOSH01000019.1, read as the reverse complement.
CGTTATTCAGCCCGAATTCCCATGGTGGCAGCATGAAGGAGAACAGGAGGCCGAAGGGTCACCGCTTCCCGAATCATTCAGCTATATGAGTAATACAAATAACGATTGGCTATCTGTGGATGAAATCCGAGCTGAGCTTGGACTCGGTTTGGGGGCCCTTCATGCCAACGTCTAATCCGGCCCCTCCCGAACGGGAACAGTTGCTGCCCTATGCAAGACATTGGATTGACGATGACGACATTGCGGCCGTCGTACAGGTTTTGCGAAGTGACTATTTAACATGCGGGCCCGCCGTAGAGCAATTCGAGCGTAAAATCGCCGAGTATGTTGATGCTGCCTATGCAGTCTCCTTCTCCAATGGAACCGCGGCACTGCACGCAGCATGTCACGCAGCCGGAATCGGCCTCGCGGATCAAGTCATCACAACGCCTATGACATTCGCGGCTAGCGCCAACTGCATTCTATATCAAGGCGGTATTCCGGTATTCGCCGATATTGACGAGCGAACGTACAATCTCGATCCGGAATCCGTTGAACGGGAAATAACCGAGGATACGAAAGCGATTATCCCTGTTGATTTTACCGGTCAGCCGGCCGATCTTGATTCGATTCTGGAGTTGGCCCGCAAGCGCGGGATCATCGTCATAGAAGATGCCGCTCATGCGCTCGGCGCAGAATATAAAGGGCAAAAAGTAGGCGGCATCAGTGATATGACGATGTTCAGCTTTCACCCGGCCAAACTGATTACCTCTGGAGAAGGCGGCGTCATTACAACTAATAACAAGACGTATTACGAGCGGCTGCTGCAGTTCCGGACTCATGGAATAACAAGAGATGCGTCTTCCTGGAATAAAGCTGGCAGCCGTTGGTACTATGAAATGCAGTTTCTAGGCTACAACTACCGGCTCTCCGACCTGCAAGCGGCTCTAGCTATCAGTCAAATGGATAAGCTTGAGAACTTCATCGCTCGTAGAAAGCACATTGCCTCCAAGTATAATGAAGCCTTTGCGGAATGTCCGCAGCTGCAGCTCCCCTACCAAGCTCAAGCTGGAGTCTCCAGCTGGCATCTATACATCATTCAGCTGCGGCTGGAGCAATTGTCGGGGACCAGGGACGACATCTATGAAGCACTCCTTCATGAAAACATTGGGGTGAATGTCCACTATATTCCAGTCTACCTTCATCCGCATTACCAGAAATTGGGTTACCCTGAACGAATTTGCCCAAAGGCAGAACGAATTTACGAACGGATGATTACTCTGCCTTTGTTCCCAGCCATGTCTGAGCAGGATGTGGACGATGTCATCCGAAGCGTCCGCAGAATTATGGAACGGTATTCCATTTGAAGAAAAGGAGGGGGATTCTGCTGAAGGTAGTCGCTATCATTCAGGCCCGGATCAATTCTTCCAGACTTCCCGGTAAAGTACTGATGAAGGTGATGGATAAACCATTGCTTGAATATCAGGTGGAAAGATTACAAAGGGCTGTTTCGCTAGATGACATCGTTATTGCTACGACCACAGGCTCTCAGGACGATGCTATCGCGGATTGGGCCAAGAAGCTGTCTATCCCATGCTTTCGCGGGCCGGAGCAGGATGTATTGGCCAGATATTCCATGACCGCCGACAGGTATCAAGCCGATGCCATCGTTCGCCTGACGGCGGATTGCCCATTGCTTGACCCGCAAATCGTAGATAAGGTTGTTGAATCTTATGTTCTGTACAGTCCGCCGTATGACTACTTTTCGAACATATATGAAAGAACGTACCCTAGAGGAATGGACACCGAAATTTTTTCTGCCGAAGCGTTAAAGATGGCCCATAACGAAGCGGTGCGGCCTTACGACCGAGAGCATGTAACTCCGTATTTATATAATCATCCCGACCGCTTCAAAATTGGAGGAATGATTCATCATACGGATGAAAGCCGATATCGGTTAACGGTCGATACGCCCGAAGACTTTCAACTGATTTCGCGGATCATCGAGACCTTGTATCCGCTCGATCCGCATTTTACATTGGACACCATCCTTGAGCTACTCCGGACTCATCCCGATTGGGTGAGGATCAACGCTCATATTGAACAGGTGCAAGCACTGTGATTATGCTGGTTTTTTTATAAATCCGGTGAAAACCAACGAGGATGATAGCACAAGGAGGTAAACAAGGTGGAACACAATGATCGACAACAACGGATGAGGCAATGGATGGAGCAATACTACATGCTAAACCGGGTTCCTGTAAGCGAAGAGATGGGAAGGTTCACCCGGAGTTTGGCCCAGCAATTGGGCGCGAAGCTGCATACTATCCCTTCGGGTACAGAATGCCTGAGCTGGATCATTCCGGACAAATGGACGGTTAAGGAAGCTTATATCGAAACTCTCGATGGACACAGAATTGCCGATTTTCATTGGCACCCTCTATATCTCCAAGCTTATTCCGCTTCCTTCTCCGGCATCGTCCCTCGCGAGCAATTGCTCCAGCATATTTCGGTTCATCCCCATTCTGATGACAAGTTAATCTATGAAAGCCGGTGGCAGTATCGCCCAGGACCCAAAACAGAATGGGGGTTCAGTCTGACCCGGAATACGGTTAACGATCTGTCCGAAGAAGAATATCGGGTCCATATTGATGTCGAATTCAGCAAGGGGACGCTGGATATCGTCGATTGGACCCTGCCTGGAGCGACTTCGGATACCGTATTGCTTGCCGCCCATACCTGTCATCCGGGGCAGGTGAATGACGGTATCGCTTGCATTGCCGTTCTGGTGGAGCTCTTCCGTTCATTGCAGCGGCAAACCAACCGTCATTTTACATACCGCTTGATTCTCGGCCCGGAATATTTCGCGGCCGCCGGGTTGCTTCATTACGGAACTGGAATAGAGCAGATCCGATACGCCGTCTATTTGGATATGCCCGGTCATAACCAACCGCTCTCTTTTTCCAGATCCTTCAGCGGGAACAGCTATATCGATGCCGCCACCCGCAACGTACTTAAATCTTATGAGCCGGGATATTCGGAAGCCCCTTACCGGGGACTGTACGGAAACGATGAAATGTTTTACGACGGGCCGGATTTCGAAATTCCGACCGTAGGGATCAGCCGCTATGATTACGAGCACTATCATACAGATGAGGATAACTTGGAGCATTGCGATTTCGCAAAATTGGAGCAAACGGTCGTCCGTTTACAGCAGATAATAGATGTGCTGGAGACGGATTGTATCCCGACACGCCATTATAAAGGCCCGCTCCAATTAAGCAGATATCATCTTTACATCGATCCGAAACAGAATCCGAAAGGCTATCAAAGCTTGCAAGCGGCACAAATTCTAATGGATGGGCAGCGTTCTTGTCTGGAATTAGCCGAAGCGTTAGATATCGATTACCGGTTCGTCCGCTCCTTTGCAGATCAGCTTCAGACCCAAGGGCTTGCTTCCATTCGTCCCGCCGTTTCCCCCGTCCGCGTCCTCACTCGGGAGGACGGTGCCCGACAGGAAACGATTCGATAAGAAAGTTCCCGTTTCAAGTCTTGGCATCCTTCGTGATCAAAAAGGGACTTTTGAACAACCTCTATATACTCGGCACTAAAGATTTCAAAGCTCATGAAGTGGAGAAAGAAAGATGCTTCCAGGGCGAGTTTTGGCTTTGTATTCCTACTATCCGAAGGCCTATTCAATAAATAAGGAATACAAAACAAGATGTTTGAAGCTTCGGAGGCACTTTCCTTCGAAACGGAATGATCGCTTTCTTTAGTGCCACATATATAAGTGTAAGGAGTCGTTAGCTTGAACCTATCCATAACTATCGTCTCTGCTGCGAACAGCTGGATGAATACTCACATTCCCCGCCTCATTGAACAAATGAAAGGGTCGGGAAATCAAACTGGATGGATTCACGACGTGAACTCCCTGCCCCATGGTGATTTGGCCTTTTACTTAAGCTGCGAGCAAATCGTATCAGCCAAGCTGAGAGAACGTAATCGTCACAATCTCGTCGTCCATGCCAGTGATTTGCCTCGCGGCAGGGGCTGGTCGCCGCTGAGCTGGAAAATCGTTAACGGGGAAAATTCCGTGCCGATCGTGCTGTTCGAGGCCGCTGATCAAGTGGACAGCGGTGACATTTATTTGCGCGATACGATCGAGTACACCGGCTTCGAGCTCCTTGGCGAATTACGCGAAGCCTTGGCTGAAGCGTCCATCCGACTGTGCTTGTCATTTATCGAGCAGTATCCGGCCATCGTTCATCTTGCGAGTAAGCAGCACGGCGAGGCCACTTATTATCCGAAAAGAACGGCCCGAGACAGCAGACTGGATCCCGATCGAACTATCCGGGAACAATTCAACCTGATGCGCATAGCGGATAATGAGAAATATCCTTGCTATTTTGAATTAGGGGGATGCCAATACATCCTGTCCATTGTCAAAAAATCCGGCGACCCGGTGAAAGGAGAGCAGAAATGAAAGAAATCCGCTTAGGCCATCGGCTTGCTGGAGTTAACCAGCCTCCGTTTATCATTGCGGAAATGTCGGCCAACCATAATCAATCGTTGGATAGAGCCTTGGCTTTGGTGGATGAGGCCGCGGACAGCGGAGCCCATGCTCTGAAGCTGCAAACCTACACTCCCGATCTGATGACGCTGGACTTGGCGGAAGGAGATTTCCTCATTCAGAATAAAGACAGCTTATGGAAGAATCAATCGCTCTATCAGCTCTACAGCCAAGCCTATACTCCGTGGGAATGGCACCAGCCGATATTCGAACGCTGTCGGGAACGTGGGATCCTGCCGTTCAGTACACCTTTCCATCCGGCTGCAGTCGACTTCCTCGAACGATTGGATATTCCTTTCTACAAAATCGCTTCATTCGAAAATAATGACAAACGGCTCCTTCAGACAGTTGCTGCCACTGGGAAGCCTGTCATTGTCTCGACCGGACTTTCCACGCTTGCCGGATTGGCGGAAACCGTGGAATGGCTTAGAGCGGCAGGCTGCCAAGAGCTGATCCTGCTGAAATGCACCAGCACTTATCCGGCTTCCCCTGAGCAGAGCAACCTGCTGACCCTGCCGCATATGAAGCAACTGTTTCAATGCGAAGTCGGACTGTCCGATCATACTCAAGGGATCGGGGTTGCGCTGGCAAGCGTTGCATTAGGCGCTTCCGTCATAGAGAAGCATTTTACTCTGTCCCGTTCCGATGGCGGAGTAGATGCCGCCTTCTCGCTGGAACCCGCTGAAATGAAGGCACTTGTGCTCGAAAGCGAAAGGGCTTGGAAAGCGTTAGGCCGAGTTCAATACGGCATAGAGGAACGGGAGAGCTCCTCTCTCGTCTTTAAACGTTCTCTCTATGTCAGTCGGGATATGCTGCCGGGAGAATCGTTCGACGATACTAATTTGCGCAGCATACGACCTGGCTATGGATTACCCCCCAAATATTATGATGTCTTTATCGGGAAATCCGTGTCCAAAGAAATCAAGGCGGGAACGCGAATAAGCTGGGATCTGTTGGATCATTGAGAATACATAGACTATACAATTTGAACTAAAGAATATATAGATCATGTAGTGGAGAAAGAAAGATGCTTCCAGGGCGAGTTTTGGCTTTGTATTCCTACCATCCGAAGGCCCATCCCATAAATAAGGAATGATCGGTTGATCGGGGTCCCCGCAAAGTACCTGGAAATGCTTCGAAGCTCATCTTCACTCTTTGGGGAAGGAGTATGATGTTTGAAGCTTCGGAGGCACTTTCCTTCGGAACGGAATGATCCCTTTCTTTAGTGACACTTATATAGTTAAAAAAACGGGAAGTTGCGAATCGGAGATGGTCGTATTATGAAGGTTCTATTTTTTGCCAACCATTATAAAACTATAGTTTTTCATAAAATAGCAGCAAAGCTTATCCAAGCTGGTCATCGGGTTTACTGGATTTCCCCCAGCCACGAATGGGCTGAATGGCTCGTGCGAAACGGAGTAGAGCGTCATACGTTGCTAGACTTGACAGACTATGGAGAAGAATGGGTGGCCAAGAGCAAACAGGAGCTGTCCGAGGAAGACCGAAGCTTTATTGCCGCTCACGAAGGGCAAGACCTGCTGCTCTCCAACATGATCTTAATGGACCGTGGGCTGGTCAACAAAAAACCATCGTATGCACGCGCATTTCTGGCGGTTTGCGGCAAAAGGATCAAGCAGTTTTTACTGGACCATGGAATCCAGACTGTGTTCTCAGAGCGAACCTGGGCAACGGAATTGTTGACGGTAAAGCTATGCGAGAAGCTGGCCATTGCCAATTTTCATCCGCAAGTCATCCGAATTCCTGATGGAAGATTCAGCTTTTTTAATACTTATACCGAAAAAAACTTCGAGTGGATTCGTAAGCCAAGCAGTGAGGATATCCGGCAGGCAGAGCAATTCCTCGATTATTTCTTGGAAGCCAGTCCCAAGCCAAGATATTTTCATCTCAACAATATTGTTCCCCGGATCAGAGCCCGCTGGCCCATCGCGTTCTTCCAAAGATTAATCCGGGAAAGACGATACCGATATCGCTATGATTCGGCACTGCCTACGACATTCGAGTTGGTTGGCCATAAATTCAACGAATTATTCAATACATGGTCTATCCGAATGAAAGACCCATTCATGATGCCCCATCCAGAGACCCGTCCGACCAGACCTTATGTTCTTTACGCTATCCATAAGCAGCCGGAAGCTTCCATAGACGTACTGGGAGGAGCTTGCTCTAATCAACTCGATATCATTCGGGCGATGGCGCGAAGCACACCCTCCACTCATGATCTGTACGTAAAAGAGCATTCCAACAATATTGGAAATAATTCCATGCGCTTTTATAAACAACTGCTATCCATTCCCGGGGTCAAGTTAATTTCCCCGTTTGCAGACAGTCATTCCCTGTTCAAGAGAGCGGATCTGGTGGTCACGGTATCGGGGACGATCGCTTACGAAGCGGGCTTGTTTGGAGTTCCCGCCGTTTCTGTGGCCAGCATGTTCTTCAGCCCCTTGCTGGTCGACGGGAATTTCAATCCGTATTCGGACAGTATCGCGGAGCTCCTGCGCAATCAACGGCCGTCTCTCCCAAGCCATGCCGACAAAGTGAGCTTTATCGCCCGGCTGCTCGCCAATTCGTTCGAGGGAACCATGAGCTGTCCTATCGAGGATCATACGTGTGTCAAACATGACAACATTGACCTTCTGGCCCGTGGATTCTTCACTTTGCTGGACGTCATTGAGCAAAAACAACCGAGTGCCGAAACCCGGCCGCTGCCATTGGTTGACCATTCGCTTGCAGCCCCTCCTCTTCGAGTTACCGTATAGCGGACTGAAGAGACAAGGAAGTGGCAGCTAAAATCAAAGGACTATCGGTTGACAACCGGGGTCCCCGAAAAGTACCTGGAATTGCTTCGGAGCCCATCTTCACTTTTTGGGGAAGGAGTATGATGTTTGAAGCTTCGGAGGCACTTTCCCTCGGAACGGAATGATCCCTTTCTTTAGTACCAATTATATAGTCCGACAAGGACGGATGTAGACGAAAAGGAGTGCGGAAAGACTATGATAATGGACTTGTTCGATCGATTGTTTCCGATTCACCGGAGCATTACCGGCAATGGGGTACGGGAATCGTTGGCAATTCTTAACGAAATAGTCCCTATAGAACAAAAAGAGTATCCTTCAGGAATGGAGTGCTACGACTGGACCGTCCCCAAGGAATGGAACGTTCGAGAAGCTTTTATCCGTAATAAATGGGGAGATACAATTGTAGATATTCGTGACAATAATCTTCACCTGGTCTCCTACAGCACTCCATTCCACGGAAGGGTAAGCCGGGAAGAACTGCTTTCGCGAATTTACACTCTGCCCGAAATGCCTGACGCTATTCCTTATGTTACTTCCTATTATAAGGAACATTGGGGATTCTGCCTGGAGCACAACCGGCTGAAGCAGTTGGTCGATGATCAATATGAGGTGGTTATCGATTCGACGCTGGAGGACGGGCATATGACGATTGGAGAAGGGGTAGTATCGGGAAGCGTCGGGCAGGAAATTTTGTTCTCCACTTATATTTGCCACCCCTCGATGGCTAATAACGAGCTGTCCGGTCCTATCGTCCAGACGATGATCTATAAATATTTAAGAGAAAGAGGAAATTTAAAATATAACTATCGATTTTTATACCTCCCCGAAACGATCGGTTCCGTCCTGTATCTGAGTCAGTACGGGGAGCCGTTGAAGGAGAAGCTGGCTGCCGGCTACGTCATTACCTGTGTCGGACACGGCTCCTCCTTCACTTATAAGAAGAGCAAAAGAGGACATACGCTTGCCGATCGCGCCGCCATTCACGTTCTCCAGCATTCGGGCAAGCCCCATCGAATCATTGAGTGGTCCCCTTTCGGCAGCGACGAAAGACAATATGGCAGCCAAGCCTTCCAGCTGCCTGTAGGCAGCCTGATGAGGACGATGTATGGCGATTACAAAGAGTACCACACCTCGCTGGACAATCGCGATTTAATATCCGAGGAGGCTTTGCAGGAGACCGTCCAGATGTATATCGATATTATTGAAACGCTCGAGGCCAACGAAACCTATCAAAGCACACATATTCATTGTGAGCCTAAGCTGGATAAAAGAGGGCTGTATCCGTCAACCGGCGGAACCCGTTCGGAGAAGGAGCGTAAACAAGTGTCCATGATTATGCATCTGCTGGCCTATAGCGATGGAGAGCATGATCTGATCGCTATAGGAGATAAATTCAATACGATGGGCAAGGACTTAGCCGAAGCGGCAGCTTTGTTGGTCGGGGAAGGCTTGTTAGTCCCCATAAGCGCGGTGAATTAAGTGTGCGGAGGTTAACCTACCCTATCTTTTTGTGCCAGACACCATTAACTCTTCTAGCTACGCGCCTATACGGGCACACCAAATAGAGGACGTTCGATGAAATCATCGAACGTCCTCTTCATCACTGACCGTCCTAATATCGTAAATCATCCGGCTTCAATAACGTACGGTTTGCGGCTTAATGAAAGTAGTTTTCCGAAATGCTGTACAGCTGATCCTTATCCGGAACCCAATAGTAGAGCTGCAAGCCCATGATCGCATCTATGGCCCGATTGCTGTGGCCTGGCATTTGCATATATCGAAGCTGGTCCTGCTGCAAATTTTTGAACAGCCATGCGAGACTGAGCAAATCAGAGTCTGAAAAATTCGTGTCCAGTACCTCTTCTTTGACCTGATGGATCAGACCCGGGAGCTTAGGTATATAATCCAGTTTCGTTAATTTTGCAGCAATCGAGCGAATGACCTCCATCTGGGCTTCTTGTCTGCCGAATTCCCCGTCTTCCCGCGAGTAACGCTCCCTTACATAATCGAGAGCCAATTCGCCGTTTAATGTCTGAAGACCTGCGGGAAGCAGCAGCGGCTCCCGAGGAGTGAGCGGCTGGGTCAACCACACCTCACTGGGCAAATCCAGTTCCACGCCTCCGATAGCGTCTATGATACTCTCGAATCCGCTAAAGTCTATCTTCACATAATAGTTTATGGTCACATTCAATAAATCGCTTACCGCCTGAATGGATGCTTTCGTGCCGCCGCTATTCCCGTTTCTTTTGCTTCCGATAAAATGGACGTGATTGATTTTGGTATAACCTGTTCCTTCGAGGTAAATCTGGGTATCCCGCGGGATGGAGAGAATATTGACTTCCTTCTCCCCGGGATCGACATGAGCCAGCATGATCACATCCGTTCGGGAGCTCTCCTCCGCTCTGGCATCGACTCCAAGGATCAATATATTAAAGGCAGGATCGTTCATTGCCTCCCCGGTTCGTCCACCATCAGACGGACGGGTGGAAGATGCGGAGGACAGAGAGTCCGCTCCCTCCAAATCACTGGATGAAGGCCACTTTCTATCCCCTCCCAATAAATCAGCACCTTGAAAGTCTACTCCAAGAGAGGTAATTTTCACAGCCTGCGAACGGATGAAATCCATCCCCCAGGAGCCCATGTATCCTGATGATTTCGGTACCGCAAGCACCGGATGGTTCGATGGCTTAAAATGAACTCCCGGAGATAATGAATAGCCCCAGACCCCCAATACGGCTAATAAACCGATAATGGCAGTTCCTCCCCATCTCAACCAACGCTTCCTCTTCATCCTTTTCCCACCCCGGTTCCGTTCGAAACTATTCCCATCACGGACACGGATCAAGTTCCCAACTTGAGAGCCGAGCCGTCCATTGGAGCCATTCCATATTGGACCTCGACCATCTCCATATCGGTAAACGCATGCATCTTATACTCCGCTTCCTCCGGGAGTACGACGACGTCCCCCATATGGATATAACGGAAGCTTCCATTGACTTCGATTTTTCCTTGCCCGGTAAGAACGGTCCAAACTTCGCTATGGGCTAACGCGAGCCGAGCCGCAAGAGTACCTCCTGCCTTAACAAAGCATTTTTGAATCCGCACATCACTTCCCGGAGGTCCCGGCATGTATTCCAGTACTTTATAATAGCCCCAAGCTTTTTCCCCGTACATAGGAAATAACTCGTCATGCTGCATGATAGTTTTAATACGGGGACTGGCCGATTTATCGGCCACGAGAATTCCGTCCGGACTGGCAGCGACCACAACGTCGGATAGGCCAAGGGCAACGACCGGAATATCCAGCTCATTAATGACATGAGTCCCCGGCGAATCCTCTTTCCTGACCTGCTTGCCGATCGCTTCCTGGGCCATTTCTTCCGTCAGCGTGTTCCAGGTTCCAAGATCTTTCCACGATCCCTCGTAAGGAAGCACGACGACATGCCCGGCTTTTTCGGCCACCTCGTAATCAAAGCTGATCTTCGTCAGCCGGGAATATTGCATAACCATTTCCTCATATTGAAGCGGAAGCCCTTTGCTTATCAGCAGATCGATCATGTATTGCAGCTTGAAAGCGAAAACTCCGCAGTTCCATAGAGCGCCCCGGTGAATGAGCGCCTCCGCTTCCCGCTCAGACGGCTTTTCCTGAAAATGACTAACCTTCAGGCAGCCAGGATGGTTGGCGACCTCACTATAAGAGGGGACAATATACCCGTATTTCTCTGATGGATAAGTCGGCCTGACCCCTATCAGAGCCAAGTCTGCCTCAGTTTGATTGAGCAGGGAGTCAAACTGAACCACCTTGTGAAAGAAAGCTGTCTCCACGTATGGATCAACGGGAAGGACAGCGATCACTTCATCCAGACTGACGCCGGCCACGGAATACAAATATACAGAGGCCAAGGCGATGGCCGGAAACGTGTCTCGGCGTTCCGGCTCCACTATGAGGGGGATTTCACTCCCCAGCTGGTTCTGAACCATGTCCACTTGTTCTCTGCTCGTTGCTATGTAGCCTCTATGGTTCAAGCCGGCTTCCTCTAACTGCCTCCAAACTCTCTGTGCCATCGACTCCAGTTGACCCTTCTCATTCCGCAATACTTTGAGGAACTGTTTCGATCTGGCATCATTGGACAAGGGCCATAATCTTTTACCGGAGCCGCCCGATAACAAAACGAGTCTCATGCAGGGCCACATCCTTCAAATATAATAGATCTATTCTTCCTCAAACCGAGAATATTTCACGGGATTCCCCCGCTCTGACTCTTTGCAGGTCCGCATCGACCATCATCCGAATCAATTCTCTAAGCGGTGTCTCCGCTCTCCATCCGAGCCTTTCTCTAGCCTTGGCCGGATTCCCTTGCAAAATATCCACCTCTGCTGGACGATATAGCTCCGGATCAATCACAAGATGATCTTCCATGTTTAACCCTGCATATTCAAAAGCGATTTGGCACATTTCCCGAACCGTTGTCGTAGTGCCTGTAGCAATGACATAATCTTCAGGCTTATCCTGCTGAATCATTAACCACATCGCCTTCACATAGTCTCCTGCATATCCCCAGTCTCTTCTGGCATCGATATTGCCAAGACGCAGTTCTTTCTGCTTCCCGCATTTGATCCGGGCTACCGCATCCGTCACCTTCCGGGTAACGAATTCAATCCCCCGCAATGGCGATTCGTGATTGAATAGTATTCCCGAGCATGCAAATATATCAAAGCTTTCCCGATAATTGACGGTCGACCAATGTCCGAATAATTTGGCAACGCCGTACGGACTTCGCGGATAAAGCGGTGTCGTCTCTGATTGGATGGGCTGCTGCACCAGTCCGAACATTTCACTGGTCGAAGCTTGGTAGAATCGAATAGTAGGATCTGTAAGACGGATCGCTTCCAACATATGAAGCACCCCGAGCCCACTCACTTGAGCGGTCGTCACGGGCTGCTTCCAGGAAGTGCCGACGAAGCTTTGCGCGGCCAAATTATAAACTTCATCCGGTTTGGATACTCTGACTGCCCGGACAAGCGACGACATGTCGCCCATGTCCCCTTCGATCAACTCCACTTGCTCGTGAATTCCCAGAAACTCCAGTCTCCATAAAGAAGCGGTACTGCGGCGGGCTGTCATACCGTACACTTTATAACCCCGATCAAGTAAAAACTTGGCCAAATAAGCCCCATCCTGGCCTGTTACACCCGTGATTAAAGCTTTTTTCATCCCGTTTCCTCCCATCACTGTTATCGATCCACTCGCGGAATCATTTCATAGAAATCGTTTCGCGGCTGCCAGTTCCAGATTTATGCTGCTCGTAAGATTCCAACAAAGATCGATTGAAGCGATTTTTAAACACAGCCGTATCATATTTCTTTGCATGAGCAACGATCGTGCCAGTATCCCAGGCCAGTCTCTCCAATTGCTCGACTGCTTCTATTACGCTTTCCGGCTGTTGTTCGGCAAAGAACAATCCATTTTTATAGGGAATAATTGTATCCAACGCTCCCCCTGCCCTATAAGCCAGCACTGGCCTTCCGGCAGCGTTCGCTTCCAAGGGGGTTATTCCGAAGTCTTCTTCCCCCGGAAACAGGAAGGCCCGGCAGCGGGACATTAACGCACCGACCTCTTCATCCGACAACCTGCCAAGAAACTGTACATTATTTTTAGCCAAGCCCTCCAGCCGAACGCGGTCCGGACCATCTCCAACGATATAAAGAGGAAGGCCGAGACGGTTGAATGCTTCTACGGCCAAATCTATCCTCTTATAGGAAACCAATCGTGAAACTAGCAAATAATAATGATCTATTTGCCTCGAAGGAGTGAACCTGGATGTATGTACAGGAGGATAAATCACTTCCGATTCCCTCCCGTAATAAGTTCGGATCCGGTTATATACAACCGAGGATATAGACACATAACGGTCTACCCGATCTGACGTTCTCTCATCCCAGTAGCGCAAATACTTTACATACTGGCGCAGGACTGATTTTACCGGCTTTGGATACGGTTCTCTTTGAATATAATTTTCAAAGTCCCAAGCGAATCTCATCGGCGTATAACAGTAACAAAAGTGGAAGGTTTCTTTAGGAACGCGAATTCCTTTAACAAAGGCAAAGCTCGAACTAATTACGGCATCAAAGCCTTCTAAAGAAAGCTGGCGAAGAGCAAGAGGATAGAGCGGAAGCAGTTTTTTAAAGTTTGTTTCGATACCCGGTATTTTCTGAACCCATGTTGTTCGGATGTCCGTCTGCTTCAACGCTTCACTAAGCCGTTCCCGGTTGACGGCCAATGTATAGATGGGAGCATCCGGGTACATTTCATGCAGTACCTCAACTACACGTTCCGCCCCGCCCATCTGAGTCAGCAGGTCATGGACGATCGCAATTTTCAACGTATTTTCCCTCCGCCCTTACTGTGAACGCAGATTTTTTGCGGGGCAGCAGCTCCGGATAAAATTGAACCAGCGCCCGAATGGACTGACCGATGGCAAAATGCTCCCGGACCCGCTTAATGCCTCCCTCTCCCATTAGCCTGCGCCGCTCCGGCGAGTTCATCATCCACTGAATCGCTTCACTGAGCACGTCGGGATCCCCTGGCGGAATAAGAAGTCCAGTCTCACCGATCTCAACAATTTCTTGGGGTCCTCCTGTGTTCGAGGCAATCACGGGAAGTCCCAGCGCCATCCCTTCAACGATGACCTGACCGAAAGGTTCAGGCATAACCGAAGCATGAACGAGCAAATCGGCCTCCACCATTAATCGCTCCATTCGGTCTACATGTCCAAGCATCGTTACATTCGTAAGCTGCTCCTGCTTAATCCAATCCAGAAGGGATTGCTTGTAATCGTCCTGACCGAACAAAGCATCTCCCGCAATCCAGAATTTAATGTTTGGCTTATCCCTGAGCAAACGAGCAGCTTGAAGCAGCGTGCGATGCCCTTTCCATTCATCGATTCGTCCAGCCATCAAGACGACGAAGTCGCCTTCATTGCGGCTCCATTCTTCAGGAATAGCCTCCTGTTCTTCTTTAACGACTTCTTCCCGGCCAAACCTTCCAGCGTAAGCGGGGTAGAGAACCAGTTCCTTGTGTCTCCCCGCGGAGGGCAGGCATAGAGTAGCCAGGGTCGATCTGGAATTGGCAATCACTCCATTCGGAAACATCCGCGCCAGCCTCTGAATGAATTTAGCCACATAAGATTTAAGATAGGGAGCCTGGATTTGATCGTGAATATGCCAGACTAACGGCAGACGTGCCAGCTTGGCAGCGACCGCCCCATACAATGCTGCTTTCAGAGAATTGGTATGAACGAAGTCCACCTTCTCTTCCTTAAGCAAACGGGCCAGCCTCCGGCTGTACCGCATCGTCTCGAATACAGAACGGAACAAGCCACTGGAGACAGCATGCCGATTCCGATCGCGGATAGCCGGATCCAGAGGGAGGATGCGAACGTCTATCCCTTTCTCCGCTAGCCTTTCTTTAAGGGGACCTTCCTCCGCAAGAATGACTATTGGATCTATCGAAGCCCCTATTCCCTGTAAATTCGTAAGCAGATTGTACAGAGCTACTTCAGCGCCGCTCCAGCGAGCTGTATGATCTAAATAGGCTACCTTCATCCTTTTCCTCTCCCTTTCTGTTCGAGTACTTCCATAAAAATATCTTCTATCGCTTTCAAAACCTGGTTCCACGTATAATGTTCCATCACATACTCCCTGCACTGCTGGGCGCTGGGCCACTGCTCGCGCCGCTTCAATACATGATTCAATCCTTTAGCCAAAGCGTTCACGGTTATTCCTTCACTTAGAAAATCCGGCGAAAACCGGGTTAAAATTTCCAGATTTCCTCCCACGGGAGTTGCAAAAACGGGAACTCCGCTCGCTAACGCCTCCACGGTAGTAAGTCCGAAGCCTTCCAGCGCCTGGGTCGGGACTATGACCAAATCAGCCGCCTGATAATAGGATGGAAGCAGCTCTTCCGGAATGTAATTAAGCATATAGACATTCTGTTCCAGTCCATTGCGTTGAATAGCCGTCTCCAGCGCTTCCTTCAAGGGACCTATTCCGCCAATGTACAACAAAGCATCAGGATGTTGGCGAACGACTTCCGTCCAGGCTTCGACCAATTGAAGCAGCCCCATCCGGTTAACCAATCTTCTGACGGATAGAGCTATCAGCCCGTCTTCGGGCAATCCCAACTTATTTCGAAGCTGCTTCTTGTCATCTGTCGGTCGGAACCGTTCTGTATCGGCCGCCCCCGGCACGATGTGAATGCGATCGGGAGCAATCCCGTAATCTTCCTGCAGGACTCGCTTAAAGTAACGGCTCAGCACAATAAAACGATCCGCCAAGCGATAGGTGTTGTTTTCCATTCTCCGGGCTAATGCCGAGCGAATTCTTCCCTTCAGACCGGCTTCCTCCACCTTCATTTCCGCGGCCCAAGGACCGTGAAACCCTACAATCAGTGGAATGTTTTTACCGAATGCTATACGGGCCGCTCCCAATCCATACGGGGCAAAGTGGGAATAAATAATATCGATGTTTCGTTCATTTATTACTCTGGCTGCGTACTTCTTAAATTCCTTTTGTCTCCGCAATAACGGCATGAGCGGATTAGAGATGTTGGAAAGAGTCAAGTTCGTCTCGGGCTCCTGTTCCGGAGGCTCATTGCAGCATACCAATGCCTCAATACAGTGGCGCAGAGCTAATGTTTTGCATATGGATCGATAATAAATGTTCAATCCTCCCGGTTTATCCGAAGGCCAATCCAGCCCTGTCGCCAGTATGTTTAAACCTATTTCAGCCATCATATCCTCCTATATAGGGCAATAAAGATTTCGAAGCTTCCATTCCATGGGCAATAATTTGTCGGTAATTCATTGTCTGTTTATTATTTTTCCTTATCGTCTGACGATTGGACTTGAACCGATGCAAAGCGGCTATATAACCAGCGGAGATCATCCCATCGGATCAGCATTCGCGGCATGGTCGTGTGCAGCACTTTTTTATAGAGACCCAGTCCTAACAGAAGCCGAATGATGGAGCCGGTTAACAATGCTATCCCCGCGCTAATTAAACCGTATTGGGGCACCATCACGAGCATCAGAAGCATTCCGGCGCCCATTCCCACCGCTTGCAGCATCGAATGATAGCCCGGCTTTCCCAAAGACATGAAAGACTGCGCCAGAATAAGCGTCGAGCCTCCGATCACTGCCTCGAGAACCAATATCCGGAAGACAGGAACCGCACTCACGTATTGTTCGCCGTACAGGACATTCAAAACCATCGTCCCCAGCAGCATCATCGGGATCGCGGCCAACATCGTAAGACAAAGACTAATGCGGAATATTCTCTTGACAAGCACAACCGCTTCGCCTTGCTCCAATCCCGCTGCTTTCGGGAAGAGCACCATAACCAGAGAACTGTGGATCACATTAATGACTCTGGATAAGCTGAAGGCGACCAGATAAAGTCCCAGGTCCGCAGGCATCAACAGAGTAACAACTATGACCTGATCCATATACCCGGATAGCGCGTTTAACACATCGGCTCCGGACGAGCTTCTTCCGTAACGAAACAGCTTGGCGAGTGAATCCTTCCAACGTCTAATCGTAAACCGGTAAATGCTTAGCATACGAAAAGTCAACCAGAGCGTCACAGGAACGGTTGTAAACGAATAGGCCAATGCCGCTGACAACGGAGTCAGCCTTCCGGCAAACAACAGGAGAAATAGCCACAGCAAGGCGCCAACGTGAGGAAGCATCCTGATCCGGTTGAATAGTTGAAATTCTCCCCGGGCCTGTAAAGCTGCATTGTTCATAAATTCTATCAGGAGGACAGGGGCCGATATCATAAACCACTGGGCATACCGAATTATCTGTTCCGAATGAGAGCTTAGCCCATAAGGAACCCCCGCCACTCCTACCGTCCACGCTAAGGCGCCAAAACTAAAGCAGAACATTAGGGCAGTAGTGTACAAGGAAGCGGCTTCTTCCGAGTGCTTCTTCATGTTGAACAGTAAAGAAGAAGGCAGGCCGAGCATAAACAGATTAGCCAGGAAAGTGGGCCAAAGCAGCAGCGCTGAAGATTCTCCTTTGCCTGCCGGTCCCAAGTATCGGGCTGTCAGAATGCCTGTCAATAGATTGACGGCCATGATCAGCATGCTGACCACCACAACTTTAAGCGAATTTGCGGTGCTGTCTTTACGAACATGAAAGCTTCGAAGGATAGACCATAGACTTACGGCTAACCCTTCTTTGCGCAACAACGGCTTCGAATTGCTCATCGCGCCTCCCCGCCAGCCGCTTCCTTCGGTTCCGGCAGTCCGGAAGCCACGATTAACCAGACCACGAAACCTCCCACACCGACCAACCTGTTCTCGAACATTAAATAGGCAATGGCTCCGATCAATACGCTAAAGGCCAGAATCGTGTACTTCCTTGCTTCCCTAGAATCTTCCTGCAATTTAGGAGGCCAAAGCAGTTTAGCAAGCAGCCATAATGCTCTGGAGAAAGCCAAGCCCCCTACGATTCCAAAAGTCAGGAATAATGCAAGAATACCGTTGTCGAAATTCCCGAACTGACCAAGCTGTCCATCGTTCTCCAATTTGGTTCCAACCCCGACACTGCCAAGCCCGGTGCCAAAAGGTTGATTCACCAGCATCGGCACGATGTTCCACATAAATTGCATTCGATCATTGTAAGAATAATCGTTTTCCAGATTACCAAGCGTCGTGAAGCGATTTACTAAATTATCCCCGCCAGGCACAGCAAGAAGAACGGAATACATGAGAATTCCGGCCAGCAGAATCGCCAGCATACTCCCCCATTTTCTCTTCCCTTGCTCCAAAAAAATAAGCAACAGAAGTGCCAGCACCAGGGTCACCCAGGAAGCTCTTACGAGAGTCACTATCAAACAGAAAGCGACGAGCAACACGCCGAACCAACCGGCAAAGCCCCTCCACTGTCTGTTTATCAACATAGCCACTAAGGCGGTAGATAAAAAAATAGCCGCCGGACCTGGTGAGTTAAGAGTAGAAAATACTCTAATTTCATAAGGTAGCGGTTGACCATTGGAGAACATATCCACCTCGTTCATCCAGAAGGCGTCCCATTCGGGAACGATAAAAAATTGAAGAATGCCATATCCAGCTACAATCACAGCTACATTCACAAAACATATTATCCACCGTTTGCGTACTTCAAGGCTGCTTCTACGAACCGCCTCATAAGGGATTATCGCGAGAGGGACAGCATAATTAGCCAGATCAAACAGACCGGCCACACCGTTCTTCCATCCTCCTACCAGCAAGCCGTAGATCAGAGCGACGGACAAGCAGAGCAAGCTCCCTTTCAAGACGGGTGAAAGCTTCAGCGGTTTATTTAGCATAGGAATGATTAGTGTCGTCGTGACGAGAAGCGGTAAAATGCTAAGCATGGAAACCGAGTTATATTCCTGGTACGACCATTCATATATTCGCCGAATGGCAGGTGTAAACGCCCATACCGCGATAATATAAGGGACGAGTCCATTGGAATCAGATCGGGCCAACAAAAGAGCTGGAGCGACCAGTGAAAAAACCAGGGTCCAAAGCACCCCGGTTTGCGAGTCGATTAATGAATAGCCTAGCCCGATGATGACGGCTGCGGCTAATGCAGCGACCGTAAGAATTAACTTCTTCATCCGGGTTGACGGTAGATTGGCTAACGGCGGAAATTGGTTTAAGTTCATTATTTTTCTAATCACTGGATTACTCCCGTCTACCCAAACTAATGAAAGACATAGCCGATTAATTGGCCGTGAACATGCTCAAAATCTTTCATTAGCTGGCGAATTTCGTCCGGTTTTACCGATCCGCCTTTCACGACGAGCAAGGTTCCGCTGCTTTGGGCGGCCAGGTAGAGACTATCGGCCGATTGTCCTGCCGCCGGGGAATCAATTACGATAACATCGTACTGTTCCTTAAGCTTCTCCAGCAGCCCTCCTATCTGTCCGGATATCAACAAATCTGAAGCATGCTTGAATGCCGTGCCGGCGCAGAACAGTGTTAAGTTATCCTGCATTGTATTATGCAGTCCTTCCTGCGGATCGCAGCTTCCTGAGAGTACTTCTGCCAATCCGAGTTCATTTGACTTGGCGAACCAGTGATGCAGATCGGGCTCCGCCAAGTTGGCGTCAATCAATAAAACCTTCCTGCCCGATTGAGCAAACGAGACGGCCAAATTGGCGGCAACATACGTTTTTCCTTCCCCTTTCTTCGCGGATGTAACCAGCAGTACCGGATTGCTCTGTTTAGAAAGAGAATAGTCAATTCGCGTGCGAAGAAATTTGAAATCCTCGGCCGCTTTGGATTGAGGGTTAACATGAGCGATTAATGCGCGATTAGCTAAGGTGGCCATAAGATGCTTCACCTACCTGTCTCAACTTCGTTTGAGCTTGCACTCTTTTAAAGTCCTTCTTCTCTATTTTTGAGATTTCACCCAGTTTTTTGAGTCCCAGTTCCTTTTCAAGAACATCGGCATATCGTACCGTTCGATCCGAAATTTCTACGCCTACTGCCCAACCTGTAGACAAAATGACCGCAACGGTAAAAGCAAGCAAAACATTGATCATCCGCTTGGAAGTCGGCTTAATTTCCCGGTTGACCTTAATATCCGGTAAAATCATTACTTCTTCCACTTTCATTATTTGTAGCGCCTGGGATTCGAATGATTCCGCTACAGCATGCACGATCTGATTCGCTTTATCGTAAGAATTGTCCTCCAAGCTGATCGTGATCATTTGTGAATCTTTAGCGGAAGAAACTTTTAACTTCTTCTCCAGCTTTTCAATATCTACATCCAACTCGGGATGTTTAACTACGATTTGATTTAATACTGTCGGTGATTTCATCAGCTCTTTATAAGTATTGTTCAGCAGCAAACCCGCACTGACGGCATCATAATTTTGCTTCTCTGAGCTGCCCACAATCACTTTCACCGAAGCTTCATAAATCGGGGGAAGCACGAAATAACTAACCCAGACCGCCGTGACTGTTGTTAAAGCTACAAATGAGATAATCCACACGAGCCGCTTACGGATCATACGGATGTAATCCATTAATTCCATATGGAACCTCCCCATTTACAAATTTACGGCTGTCTACACTACATGAGACAGCGTCGGGCGGGAAGCGTCTTGTTCACCTTTATCGGCAATCCATCCAAGTCCTTCATAATTAAAGCCCAGCTTGCGAATTTCAACGGAATCCAAGAAGTTCCTAGTGTCTAAAACATAGGGATTCTTCATTCTTTTATGCATATGTCCCCAGTCGAGATCCTTATATTCAAGCCAATGTGTGACGAGAACGATGGCGTCCGCCTGTTCGGCTACCAGTTCTCCACTATGGCAGTAAGTGACAGGAAGCTCCCCATTGGTTTGGCAAAAATTTTCCATTCCTTTTGGATCATGGACTTGAAGACTTGCCCCGCATTCGATAAATCTTCTGATCAATACGGCCGCTTGAGTATGACGCGTATCATCCGTATCAGGCTTAAAGGTGAGACCCAGTATGCCTATCCTTCTATTGTGCAGTGAACCCAGTTTGTCAAGAACCTTATCGACGATATATAGATGCATCCGGTAATTCGATTCGATTGCCGCTTTGACAATGCTTAGCTCTTGCCCGTGCTTTTGACTGGCGATTAACAATTCGGCGGTGTCTTTCGGGAAACAGCTTCCGCTCCAGCCGCTGGACACTTGCAGAAACTGGTTCCCGATTCGCGAATCCAGCCCCATCCCATAAGCTACCTCCAGGACATTCGCCTCCACCGCTTCACACATTCTCGCGATCTCGTTAATGTAACTGATTTTGACGGCCAAAAAAGCATTCGAAGCATATTTGATCATTTCCGCACTGCGCAGATCCGTCTCGAAATAAACAGGCGGGGCCATCACCTGACCCTCCCTGATGCCCAAACGTAACGAAATCGTTTCGAGAATATCCGGCCGCATAAATTCCGCATACAGCTCCCTTAGCATTTCTTTGGCGCGATCATCCAATGCTCCAACCACTATTCGATCGGGAAAAAACACATCTTCTAGCGCGTGTCCCTCTCGCAGAAACTCCGGATTGCTGGCGACAGCGAAATGCTCTCCCGACTCAAGCCCGGAAATCTGCTCCAGTATCGAGGTCACCTCTTCCGAGGTTCCGACGGGAACCGTCGATTTAATGACGATGACCGTAAAATGATCGGGGTTCAGGTGATTCGCAACGCGGGCCGTTGCTGTTCTAATAAAGGATAAATCCGCGCTACCGTCCTCAAGTGACGGAGTTCCTACACCAATGAAAACTACATCCGCCTCATAGACAGACTGATAGCTGGTAGAAGCAAATAAACGCGAACCGGCCTGCTCCTGAATTAAGGACTGCAAGCCCGGTTCATAGATCGGACTCTGTCCCGCGTTAATGGCATCCACCTTAGCCGGATCAATATCGATAATCGTGCAGCGATGACCCATCATGGATAAGGACGCTCCTGTTACGCTTCCTATATAACCTGCTCCAATGCAAGCAATATTCATAAATTTCCTCCGATACATAATTGAAATTAGATATGGCAATTTAGCATTAAATGAATAAAGGCATTTAACCTCCCCTCACACCATACCCCTGACGATAAACGTCTAAGGCTCTAACAAGCCCACAGTATGATCGAGTGCCTCCAGTAATATAGGTGCAGGAGACATTACCTTAGATACAAAATGGAACAATAACAAAAGTATTGATACATATTGTATCAGTATGGATATTAATCTATACTAAAAAGAGAGCATCGTCAAATAAAAAAATTTATTTATCCAACTCTTTTTAGATGATAGATTTAACGTCCAATCAAAAGAGTCGCAATGGTCATATTTTGTAATATAAAAGCGCTAGAAATGCTGGTGAATTTTTTATGGACAACCAAATCACTGAAAGTTGAAAGCAAGCTTAAAGCATCGCCTTCCACTCTTTCCAGGTCTATTTCTTACTCACCACATTTCCAGACTCGAAAGGAGATGAAATATGAGCGATTCCGTATATAAAATAACGATAGTAACTCTGCTTATCTTACTGCTATGCCTATATTCCGAAGGTCCTAAATCCCCTATTCAAAAAAATAAAGACATCCCTTCCTTGCTAGGTTCGGGCAACTTTACCAATGGCGATACATCAAGCAAAGAAAAAATCTCTTGGCTCGAGGATTTGAATTTGGGTTGGGGGCGACTCAATCTTTATCCGGACTGGTATTACAAAGACGGTAAGCCTACCCCACAGACTATTGACGGGCTGGTAGCGCAAATGTTCGAGCATAACATTACACCGATGCTGTTATTCGAGTACTACGGAAATTACGAATCCAAAGGGATTCCCATTGGAGATTACAATAAATGGTTTAGCATCGGGCAGCAATTCGCCGAACGCTTCAGGCCGGGTGGAACCTGGTCCCAAATCTATCATGTGCGAAACTGGGGAATAACGGTCTATTCCGCATTCAACGAGCCGGATGTGGAGTCCACTATTGATCGGCAGGCTTACAGCCAAGCATTGGAAGGATTCGCCGACGGCATTCATTCCGTAGATAAATCCCTCAAGGTGATCCCCGGCGGTTTCAGCGCTCAGAACGCATTCAAGGACTGGACGTTAAAAGGGTATGGCCCCGCTATAGCCCCGCTGCTTAACTCGGGAAAACTGGACGGGCTCGATCTCCACACCTATTTCGATTTGCAATATACCCCTATCAGCGGAACCTATACCAGCTCGGTCCAATATGCGTTTGATCAGGTGAAGAAACAGTCGGGAATTACAAGGGACATTTCCTTTTATTCTACCGAGTTCAATGTCAAGGACCGGAATCCCGCTTCCCCTGAGCAAGGAGCTTTACCCCCTGAAGTACTGGCTAATTATTTTTTAACGGCCATCTGGGATTCCCTTGGAGTTGTCAAAAATGATGGTCATTCGCCAGCTACCGAATTCGCTATGCCTTTCTCGCTGGCTCTCACTCCCGAACAAGACCCATGGTACGGACTATATTCAGGAAGAGTAGGCGGCACGACGGATTTGACGGCAAGAGCCAGAGTATTGAGAATGGTGTCGAATCTGACATCGGAAGCTTATTTCGAGTATTTGGATCCGAAATTGACGGGAGTTTACATTCTCTCGGGAGGCTTCAAAAAAATATGGGTTTGGCAAAACAGGAAGCATTGGACTAATGCACCCGGGACGGAATTTACGATCACCGGACTCCCAAATTACGCCACCCGCATATCCATCTACCGATGGAGCGGACTATGGAAAACGATAGAGCTGAAGCAAAATGTATACTCCTACAAGATTACAGGACTCATTCCAGAGGAAACCTACATGTTTGTAGCGGACGGATAGCTCCCTTCCCCCAGAGTCATCCTCTCTCTATAGACGGATATCGTTCTGCTCAATCCTTCTTCCAAATCAATTTGCGGCTCCCAGCCAAGCAGACGCTTGGCTTTTTGTATAACGGGCCGGCGGACCTTGGGATCATCCGAAGGAAGAGGAAGATAGGTAATGACACTATCCGAACCCGTAAGCCGCTTCACCAGCTCCGCCACCTGAAGGATAGAATATTCGGCCGTATTGCCGATATTGATGATTTGCCCGTTAGCCTCGTCTCTTTCCATCATTAGCTGGAGGCCGCGAATATTATCATCTACATAACAAAAGGAACGGGTCTGCGATCCGTCTCCATAAACTGTAATGGGCTCTCCTGCAAGCGCCTGAGTAATAAAGTTGGAAATGACTCTTCCATCATCATTGCGCAAGCCCGCAGAATAGGTGTTAAAGATGCGCGCCACTTTAATCGCAGTTCCATAGCGATTATAATATTCGTAGCAATACACCTCGCCCAGCCTTTTACTCTCGTCATAGCACGCCCTTGGCCCCCATGTATTGACATTGCCGCAGTATTCTTCGGGCTGCGGATGGACAGTCGGGTCCCCGTAGGCCTCGCTTGTGCTCGCAAACAGCAGCTTCGCCCCGTTAAGAAGGGCCAGCTCCAACATATAATAGGTTCCCGTTGTATTTACCGCTATCGTATCCATAGGCTTCGCCTGATAAAATTTAGGAGATGCGGGAGAAGCCAAATGATAAATCTCGCTAACTTCCCCGAAGGACGCATACAACTCCGGCACTTGGCGGTCGCTTACATCAAGCCGGAAAAACGTAAATTCCGGGCTTGGCAGAAACGGCTCGATATTGCTCTTCTTCCCTGAGGATAAATTGTCTATCCCAATCACACGATGTCCTTGCTTCAGAAGTTCTTTCGTCAAATGAGACCCGAGGAAGCCTGCCGCTCCCGTAATTAAAACTGTTTTTCCCATAACTGCCTTCGTCCTTTCAGGCCTAAAATGTATTGCTTCTAAGCACAACCATTACGGTTCTGATTAAGATTTGGACATCTGCGCCCCAGGAAAGCCTTTGAATGTATGTGAGATCGTGGTGCAGATTATGATGAATAGGCGCTTTGCGGTCCTCGCTAACTTGCCATAGTCCGGTTATTCCCGGCTTGACCAAGAACCTCAGCCTTTCCCTGTCCCCGTAAGCTTCCTGGACGATAGAGAACTGCTCGGGTCTCGGACCGACAAAGCTCATCTCCCCCCGAACAATATTCAACAGCTGGGGAAGCTCATCCAGGCTTGTTTTACGAATCCATTTACCCATCTTCGTTATTCTTGGATCATCCGCACTTTCCGGAGATCTTCCCTCTGGGGGGGCTTCCGTATACATCGTTCTCAGCTTGTAAATGGTAAACACTTTGCCGTCCTTTCCTACTCTCTTTTGCCGGAATAGGGCGGGTCCCTTCGATTCCAGCTTGATGAGCAGGCAAAGAAGAAGCAGAAGCGGAGTGACAACCGGCAGCAGCAGCCAGCCTATCATCCCGTCCAGAAACGGTTTGACGATAGAAAAATACAACCCGCACGGTTTCGAGACCTCCTCGATCGGCAATGCTTCCGAATTGGATTTTGTTATGGTCGCTTCCATGCTTCGATCACCCTGTTATTCGAATTTTGCCAACGGATTCGCTCTCCAAATCTCCGATTAATTGTTGCAAGTAATCTCTCCATTCGGAATGCAGCTCTTCCCTCTTTAATGCAAACTCGACGTTGGCCTTCAAAAATCCCAATTTGCTGCCCACATCATATAATCGGCCTTCATACAAATAACCCAATAAAGGCTCGTAGCGGATCAATTGCTGCAACGCATCGGTCAGCTGAATTTCTCCTCCGCTTCCAGGCGCTACCCCTCTTATAAGGTCGAATATGCGAGGAGTCAGAACATATCGTCCTACGATGGCATAATTGGACGGAGCGTTAACCTGCGGCTTCTCGACCAACCGATCGATGCTCGATAGCCGGCTTGAAAGATAAGTGCCTTCGGCTACTCCGTAATTATGCACCTCGCTCCAGGGGACAGGCTGAAGCGCGATGACGGAAGCTTCCTTGCCATCATAGATCTCGATCAGCTGTTTCAAACACGGTACCTCACTGTCAATGATCATATCTCCGAGCAAGACGGCAAAGGGCTCATTGCCAATAAACTTCCGGGCCGACCAGATCGCATGACCCAGTCCGAGCGGCTCCTTCTGGCGGACATAATGAATGTCTATAAGATTAGACACATCCCTTACAATCCGCAGCAGCTCTTCCTTGTCGTTCTCCTCCAGGTTAAACTCAAGCTCGTGGTTGTAATCAAAATGATTTTCGATGGAATGCTTGTTACGTCCTGTAACAATGATCAAATCATAAATGCCGGACTGAACCGCCTCCTCGACAATATATTGGATCGTCGGAACATCCACGATGGGCAGCATCTCTTTAGGAATCGCCTTGGTTGCCGGCAAGAAGCGTGTGCCCAGGCCTGCCGCTGGAATGATCGCCTTTTTAACATGACTCACTGTTCAAAACCTCCCTTGATTTCTACAACAATCATTTCAGTGCAGGGGTAAATGAAGTCTAATTTAATATTGTCAATAAACGCCCAATCCGATACAATATGTATCATGTTAAACTAAATTTAGTATACAATCTGTATCATGTCAATAGAAGCTTTTTACACTTTTATCCCTAAGAAAGGAATGTTGTCGATGAAATACGGACGCCGGATAGCGAAATTACGCGAGAACAAAGGAATGACTCAGGAGGAAATGGCACAATACCTTAACATATCACGGGCTTCCTTATCTCATTATGAGAAAAATCGCAGGAGGCCCGATGTGGAGACCTTAAAGAAAATGGCCGATTTTTTTCAAGTTTCAACCGATTATTTAATTGGTCGTAAAGTGGTTCACACCGGTACTTGTCAGGAGTGGACAACGATACCTGATCTGCCTGAAGAAGAAGACGTTACGTGATGTGAATCAGGCGGAGTCAAGCTAGAAGATGAATGTGATTCTGCGGCATCTGAATAATGGAGGCCGACATCCGTTCATATTGCCGGGCCCTTTGCAAACGCAGCGGGGAGCGATACAGAACAAGCTTATTTAGTAAATCCGGCAGCAAAGCCTCCTCCGTCCGCTCGGGAAGAATCCGGCTTCCGTACAGATAACTGTCGCGACCTTTGACCCTCCATAGCATTTGGCCCTGAATGTGGATACAGATTTGTTCAAAGCCGAGCTCAAATCCAAGAACATAGTGGTTCTGCACCGGAAGACGGAGAGTGGTGCGGAACATAAGAATCTCAACACCGATTCCCCTCACATCAACCGTCCGGCTGCTGCTAACCGTCTCGACATCGTTAATCCGATCCACCGACATTCGAGCCGACAACGGAACTTCTGGAGGTAAGCGCAACGTTCGTCCCGTTAACCGGTCTTTGGAATGGATGATATGCTTCATCTGGCCCAATCCTTTCACGCTTTTATTGGTTCCTTCTCTATATAGATATAGTTACATAAAGTATCATTAAACAATGATATGAAACAAAATGTATCGAGTCAAGTTAATTTTTGTCGGATGCTTCGTATCAAATTCAATGTAAAAATGGGGATCATTAGATTCCATTCCTCCTTTATTTCAACTTACTGCAACATTCTGTTTATCCCGTCCGTCTACATAAGTGGAAGAGGAAATTCCATCATATGACATTCAGGAGGATTTAAGCATGAAGAAGATGTTAAAATCGGTCGCTATCGCCGCAGTATCCATCGGGCTGATCAGTACGACCGCCATCGCCTCATCCGCAGATTGGACGGAAGTCAAGGCACTATTTAATAACAAAATGAAAGTAACTATTAACGGACAAGCCCCCGATTCACCCCTGACTCCGCTGATGGTAGACGGAGTTGCCTATTTACCGGTACGAGATATGGGAGAAGCGCTCGGAATGAACGTAAATTGGAATGAGCAAGAATACCGAATTGAAATTGAAAACGGACAAGAGGAGGCGATCACTGAAACGATAACCGCCATTATCCTTGACGTAAAGACAGGGAACAACGGAGACCAAATGGTCGAGGTGCTTTCCCTCGGGGCAGATTCACCGTATCCGGTCATCCGGTTGATCGTTCCTTCCGATCTGACCATTAAGGGTCCTGAGTCTGATGATTCTCAGGAGAAGCCCGAGCTGAAACCGGGGATGAAAATTGAAGCGGCTTATAGCCTGGCCATGACGAGGAGCCTTCCTCCGCAAACACGTGCGGAATCCGTCCGAATCATCCATGAGCTTGGTCTTGTGGAGGGAATCGTTCAATCGGTTCAATCCACCGATCATGGCTTATCCATTAAAATGGATGAGCAAGAGAACGATCCGACAAGCGGTATCATCCTTCATATTGCAGAAGATACGGTCATAAGATCTGGACCGTTGGCCGACCCCGCTACCGCGGATCAAATTAAAGAGGGGGCCAAGATTAAAGCTTATTACGGACCGATCATGACGATGAGCCTGCCTCCTCAAAGCCCCGCACAAGCGATTATTTTGCTGGACGATGCGGCAGCGGAGTAATACTGGAATTACTGAGGCCCAAGGATCACCTTGGGTAAAAATGAACCTCCCATCCCGCCTTTATAGGTGGGATGGGAGGTTCTTTCTTATGCGAACGAGCGCGTTTTGTAAGGATTTAAGGTGTAGAAATGCACTTCAATTGGATAGTGATTTGTGTTATACAAGAACTCGTTGTATAATAAATAATCGAACATACGTTTCCAGACTACTACATAACAGCTATATTAGTTGAACTAATGATTGAATAGGTCATGAAGTGGAGAAAGAAAGATGCTTCCAGGGCGAGTTTTGGCTTTGTATTCCTACCATCCGAAGGCCCATCCATATAGAAGGAATACAAAACAAGATGTTTGAAGCTTCGGAGGCACTTTCCTTCGGAACGGAATGACCCTATTCTTTAGTTCAACATATATAGACTTCGGAGGATTTATGAAAGGTTCCACTCATCTTGCCATCGGTGCCGCCATCGGCGTATTCGCCGGGCTGTATTACAACATGGATTTTAAAGAAGGAGCCCTCTGTGTAGCGGCTGCCTCCTTCTCCGCTTTAAGCGCCGATTTGGATGGTAACAGCATTCTCAGCGGCAAAATTGATAAAGTGTCCAAATGGCTGCGGGAAGGCCTCCTCGGGTTGGGAATTATATCTCTGATACTCGTCTCTTACCTATATTTCTATCATCATCTTTACTATTTGGAATGGACCGCCGCTTCAGGAGCGCTGTTTCTGGTTGGCTTTATTTCGCGGCAAGGAGTTATCCGGAATCTTCTGCTAAGCCTGATCGGCGCTGGCCTGATCTATGGGGGCTGGCAATTAAACATGACTTGGTTGTCCGGCCTAGGCTTATTTATCGCCTGGGTACCTTGGTTAAAGCATAGAGGGATGACCCATACCCTATGGGCCGTTTGGATATGGTGGGCTATTGGCGCAGGATTGGAACGCCAGGTCGAAATTGAAGGATTGGCAGCCGTATCCGCCATCAGCTACTTGTCCCATCTGCTGGCAGATACGCTGACTCCAAGCGGTGTAAAATGGCTGTATCCGCTATATAAGAAGCCCTTTCGGCTTCCCTTGCGATAATGCTATGAGGACCAGATGGGAATTGAGAAAGGAGAGGGAGGGCCAGCCGACCGAGACTTGCTTTGTCCTTGGCAGGCTGGCTTATTGAGACCGACTGTCGTCTACACTCTGTATCTATTTGACTGCGTAGTATGGCGTCCTAATCAGGGCATTTCTCAATCTGTTTGTTCGCTGCTGCGTCCGTAACTCCATCAGGCCAGACTGTCGCTGCAGCTTCGTCTTACTCAGTGACCGTTCCGTCTCTCACTACTTGTTTGTATCCGATGGAGTTCCCCGCTCACTGCGTTTCATATATTCGTCATACCGGTCATCTACCTCTTCAGCCATCGTGCGAATAACCGTCGTTTCTTCTACAATCGGATCCAGCTTAACGGTTTGCCGGATTTCATATTTGGAAGGCAGCCGCTCGACCGCCATTTTATCTGGCTCGCCCTTATTCAGCTCCCCCTCCAGAAGAGAATCCGTAACCGCTTTTTCCAGCCTCTCCTTCTTCTTCATAGAATCCCTCCTTCGCGTCAATCTCGTTCCACAATTACCGTGATCTAGTCATTCATCCTCTGATGGCTCCCTCGAAAGGAGTGGTACCGACTGTCCGGCTTGAATCTCGGAAAGCCCGCTTTGTCTCCGTTTCTGACGCGGCGAAAAAAAGCTTGGTACGCTTTGTCCAGACGCTCTACAACATGTTGAAGGACTTGGGAATGAACGTTTTTAAGCTCGGGGATGTATTGTTTTCTTTCTGGCAAGGTTGCTTTTTGTTCGTAATAGGTTAGGCTCTGTCCTGTACAGTTCTACGATACTTAACCGACCACACGATGTGATAATTGACGTTATAAACGCATGTTCTAGCGTGCTTAATATTCTCCTTTTGTCATACATATAGTCTACCAGAAACGAGTTTTTATTCAAACCACTTACATAGTTCGCGGTTCACATATGGTGTATTTTTGCCCTTGTATCCCCGCAGGGAGGATACAAGGGCAAAGCGGACTTACATCTGTCCCATTGAAATGGGGAGGATTCCCGTCCGCTCATCCTAAACGATAGGCGGCCAATCCTATTTATGCTATACGTGCTGACGTTCCAGATCCTTCTGGAGATTTTCCAGCAAGCCTACCACCTCCTGGGAGGCTTTCCCGATCAAATCCAGCGTACGCATAGCTTCCTTATAATCCCCTTGCTCTATCCATCGATTAGCCGTGGCGGCCAGCGAATGGACTTGCTGATGAGGTTGATCCAATGCTGCAAAAGATGGCAAGGAGGCCACTTGAGATCGGGAGCGATTCTCATCGTACCATTTCCCCAGCCGGCATATATGGAAATCCGCCACCGCCTCCGTATCCATTTCATGATAGCCTAGCAAGCGATTGTAAACCCACCATTTCCACAGCAAGTGATCGGTCTTGACGACACGAATTAATTGCCCATTGCTCATATGAGAGAAATAGTTAAGAGACTGCTGCCGCAGCTCGTTCACTTTTCGGCTGACCTTGTATATATCCTGCCCCGTATCCACGGCGTTTTCCTTTACTTGCTCCGTCTGCTTAAGTACTTCACTGATGCGGAAAGAAATTTCGTGCGTAGCCGCGGACTGCTCCTCCACAATGGCTGCTATGTTGCCGGTCGATGTTCCGATTTGACTGACCTGATTCATAATTTCATCCAAGCTATGTATAGCGTGCTTAGTCTGCTCCACTCGTTCAACGATATCGTCGGACATCCGGTCGGCCTGATCTCCGACATCCATTGCACTCTTGCGAACCTCCTGGATCATTGCACTGATGCTCTCTACGGATTGTTTCGTCTGATCCGATAATTTACGCACTTCGTCGGCAACGACTGCGAAGCCTAGGCCCTGCTCCCCCGCTCGGGCCGCTTCAATGGCAGCGTTCAAGGCCAACAAATTCGTCTGATCGGCCACATCCCGAATAAGCTGGGTTACTTTCGTCACATTTTCGATCGCCTGAAACAATTCTGTAAAACGATCCCGGGTTTCTGAAAATTGGCCGGCAATACCGAGAAAGCCTTGCAGGGACTCGTTAATAATCTCCTGGCCCTTATGAGCTTGAGTGATTAAATCTTCCGTATTTTCCGCTACTTGAACGGCATGGTTGGCCACATCATCCACAGAAGCGGATAATTCCTCGGCTGCGGCGCTTACGCTCATCGCTTCCTGGATGGTGGCTTCCACTCCTTCCAGAAGGGGATGAACCTTGTCCATTTGAATAATTTGTTCAATAATTTGACTGTTCGTTTCGATAAATTTGAATTCATGAGCCTCTTGATAGGCCTCGAGAACGATCAGTGCATCCAGCGTTAATATTTTCTGTAACGAGATCAGGATCTCCGTCGCTTCTTGCCTCTTGGAATACATCTCCATAATGTTCGGAATCATGTATTCATATATTCTCATAAATGCGCCGATAAACCATTCCGGCGAGAGTTGAATTCGGCTGTGGACGATCCCGACTTTCTTTCTGTTCTGAATGTAAGTATCGTCCATTTCAACTCGCGGAATCGATTTTAAATACGCGATAAAGGTTTGGGTCAATCTTTCTTTAGTACTATGGCAGTCGATAATATGCTTCATCTCGTCGATTTGAAACAACAATTCATAATGCCGCCGGGTAATCGTCTCTGCGTGCTTGTCCATCACAGATTGAAGCTTGTGGATATGATGGAGGTCATTCTCCGTTACCTGGAGGTAGAACAGCTTCTGCCGCAATTTATCCGTCCCCGGGATATCGGACGGTGCTATCGGTTTGATTTCATAGGATCGGTTCTTCTTCAATAAAGCCATAGCCGTAAAAATTCCTCTCCTTCTGTATAATTATATAATTTATACTATATACCTATATAGGAGGCACTAAAGAAAGCGATCATTCCGTTCCGAAGGAAAGTGCCTCCGAAGCTTCAAACATCTTGTTTTGTATTCCTTATTTATTGGATGGGCCTTCGGGTGGTAGGAATACAAAGCCAAAACTCGCCCTGGAAGCATCTTTCTTTCTCCACTTCATGAGCTTTGAAATCTTTAGTGCCGAATATATAGGAACTACGCGGGGGAATGAAAGGAGTTTCCCCCGCGGAAGGTCTGCCTATCCCCTTTATCGGCTAAAGGATTAAAAAAATAACCCCTCAAGTGACAGATTCCCTCGATGCGTATTCCGTCCACACTCCAACGGAGTCGGCGTCTAACTTTCCTCTAATCGCGATCGCTCTTCATAACTTTGCTTCGATAGGGGTTTATACAGTACTTTGCGGGGAGCCCCGTAAAATACCCCACAAACCTGCATGACCTGTCGGTCACCATCGGGGATGAACATTTTTGACGTTGCGACGAATTCGTTTACTATAGCCTTCCAGCGGCAATCCTTCTAAGGAAAGTGCTTACGGAACTGAGAGGCGTTATTCAATCGGAAATCAGCCGTTTTTGAAGCTAACGGAACTATACGCCGTTATTGCCTACCATTCGCGAAGGATTGCCATCGAAATAGGCGAATAGCGGTGCTGGGTTCCGTTAGGATGGCGATATTGCCCATATTATTGAAATAAGGTCGCTGACTTCCGTTACAGTCGCCACATCCGGTACATCGCAGCAGAATCACATTCCAATCATAGAGCTAACTTCTTAAAAAAGCGATTTTCTTACGATACAAACAGCGGGCCCCTTTTTTTCCTTCTTACGGTTTAATTTTGATAAATAATGTTAAAAAAAAGACCCCGTCCTCCCGGATAGGCTGGCTGCGGTGAACCAAACGCTTATCCGTGAAGAAGGGGGGGAGGGGGGGCTATTCAATAAAGGGATATTGATTATACGGCTGTACAGTTCCGTTACTTCCTACTCCAAAATTTGTTCGATTTCCTGCAGGTCTTCCGAGGAAAGCTTCACCCCGGAAGCTTTGGCATTTTCCTCCACTTGCTCTGGCCGTGAGGCCCCGATAATACAGCTGGAGATGTTATCCAGACGCAAGATCCAGGCCAGCGCCAGCTGCGCCGGACTGACTCCGTTGCGTTCAGCAATCGGCTTCAACTTCTCCACTTTCCTAAGCTGCTCCTCCTGCATGAACCGGTTAATGAACATGTTCGATTTCGGATCGGTCGCCCGAGACCCTTCCGGTGCCGGGGCCCCGGGCTTATACTTGCCGGTTAGCACTCCTTGGGCCAATGGAGAGAAGACCACCTGCCCGATTCCTTCCCTCTCACTGACCGGAATGACATCCTGCTCAATGGAACGAAGAAGCATGCTGTATTGCGGCTGGTTCGATATAATCCGATCCAGATTAAGCTCTTTGGCGAGATGAACCGCATCGAGCAACTGAACCGCACTCCACAGGCTAACCCCGATATAGAGCACCTTTCCTTGCGTCACCAAATCATCCAGCGCCCGCAAAGTCTCCTCCAACGGGGTTTCCGGATCAAAGCGATGGCATTGATACAAATCTATGTAATCGACGCCCATTCGTTTCAGGCTCGCCTCACACTGCTCGATAATGTGCTTACGCGATAATCCCCGATCATTAGGCCCTTCTCCCATCGGAAAAAACGCCTTCGTCGCCAGTACATACGATTCCCGCCGGTACTTGGACAAAGCTTTGCCGACAATGCTTTCCGCCGCTCCCTGGTGATAGACATTGGCCGTGTCAAAAAAGTTGATGCCCAGCTCATAAGCCCGATCCACGACCGCTTCCGCCTTGCTCGCGTCCACCGATCCACCGTAAGTGAGCCAGCTTCCCAGACTAATTTCACTCACCTTCAACCCGCTGTTGCCCAGTCTTCTGTACTGCATCGCCAATTCCTCCTTTATTCATCCTTGTCGCTCATTCCAAATGATGGAACACCCAGGTAAAGTCGCTGTAGGCCGAAGACCAGCCTTCTTCAACGGGCGAAACAGACGCTTCAGACCGCCCCTCCTGATCTACCCGCAGCGCTACCTCTCTCCATCTATACTCGCCTTGTTCATAGGCAAAGCTTACTCCGTCATCGTCATATAGCCGGCAAGCTCCGGATGCCGTGCCATAGTGATGCAGCTCGATAGGCACCTGCTCTCCCGGGCCGGGAGCATGTGACAGCTCCGGCATCAGCGGGAGGATCGAACCGTCCCGCACATAGACGGGGATAATCTCCAGCCCGGGGGAGACTTCTATGTAACATCCCCCTTCGTGACGCTCCCCGGTGTCGAAATCATACCAGACGCCTTCGGGCAAATAAATCCGGCGGCTTCGTTGTCCGGCGAACAGGGGAGCCACCAGCATGGAATCACCGAACATATACTGGTCATCCAGCTCGCTTTCTGCAGCAGATCCGTAAGCGAACTCGGTGGAATCCAGTCGCGAGCCATCCTTCTCCTGACCGCCTGCCATCGCCTCTTCCAATGGCATGGCCCGAACCGGCGGGATCCCTTCTTCATAGTACCGGGCGAACGCCGAATATAAATACGGAATCAATCGCATCCTCAGCCGGATATACTTGGTCACGATCGGCTCCACTTCAGCGAAGGACCATGGCTTGGTGCCATCCGCCCAAGCGTTCAGCATAGCCAGGGGAGACAAACAGACCACCTGCATCCGGCGCACCCAGTCTTCCGCGTTGTCCGCTTTCCGTACTTCCGGAGTCCACAGCAGGCCGCTGAAGCTGGCATTGCACATCGCTCTGACAAAAGAACGATGATCATACAGATCGGAATAGAGCACATAAGGCAGCGTGGACGCACACGCATTGGAAGCTCTCGCGAGCCCGTAGGTTCTCCGGTCGGCGGAGCGGAACAGATCGGCGGTCATCTTCTGCAGGGACAGCCCGTAGACCTGCCGCATCTGCTCGCCATCGCATCCGGACGGAAACTCCGCATGCTGCGGAAATATCCACGAATTGCGGGTCAGCTCGCTTCCATCGCACTCATCCAGCTTGTAGCCGGACACGCCTATGTCGACATGCTCCGTTTGGTGCTGGCCGGTATAAATTTGCCGGGCCTCCGGCAAAGTATAATCGGGCACGAGCCCATGCCACACCGTATGAGAGCCGGACAGCGGCTTAAGCGGTCCGTATATCTCCGCATCCGGCGAGACGTACGGATGCTCCCACAGGTTAACACGGAAGCCGTGTTCCTCCATTCCCCTAACGAATCGTTCCGGATCGGGGAATTTGTCCCGATCCCATTCATATGTCACCGGATAGCTTCGGCTGTGCCAGCCCGGTTCCAGCCCAATGACATCGCACGGGACTCCGCGGCTGCGGAATTCCAACGCCTCGGCCAACACCTCATCCGCCGTATAGCTCTTCGGAACCCGGTGCCAAAAGCCCAGTCCCCATTTGGGCGGGAGGAAGCCTCCGCCGTGGAACAGATTATAGCGGCGAACGGCCTCCAGCATAGTGGGACCGGCAAAGACGTATAATTCAACTCCCGGCTCGGGCACGACAACCTCCACCGTATCCGATAACGGAGTGGCCTTCCAGCTCGAATCCCGGTTCCGATCTTTAGCCTCATGGTGAAGATTGCTGTCTGTTCGGACCGACGATCCGCAATAGAACGTCGCAATACGCGACGTATTGACGAACACTCCATACCCGAGGTCGGATACATACCAAGGAACGGGAGCATGAGTTTCTCCGGTATCCTGCTTGGGATCGCTGTTTACCCTTAAAAATCGGGTGCGGCCGCGGTGGTTCATCCTCATAAACTGCAAGCCCATCCCATAGAGCCTTTCTTCCCGTTGAAGCGGAAGGGTGACAACCGTTCTAACCTTATCCGCCCGGACTCCAATCTCATCCAAACGGAAGGGCAGGCTGCCGACTCCCATTTGGGTTAACGCTTCGACATTCGCTGCCGGACTAACGATTGAGGCCGGTGTAACCTCGGAAGGTGCTCCTGTCCGAAGCTTCCATACGCCCGGTGCGACCTCCTTCCAGTCCGCATGCACAGAAGTATGACTGTTGCTGTTGCCCATCCATTACTTCTCCTCTCCCCAATGGGTCCATGCTGCTTCCCATTGTCACCAATTTATTGTTCTTCCCTGTTCCCCTTCGCCTTCTTGTCCTGCGTCGGGCAGGAAATAGACTCCATTATTTTTCCTTTGGCTTCAGACTGTCTCCCTGCAGGGGCATGATCATGATCATCTTCGTCCCCCTGCCTTCCTCGCTCTCTATATGCAAGCCATACTGCTCGCCGAACACCATCTGGATACGCCGGTGAACATTGAGAACACCAATGCCGCCCTTCACCTTGCGCGGATCGTCTTCGTCATCCGCCAGCCGGTTTGTCCGCAGCCTCCGCTGCAGCTCCAGCAAATCCTCGGAGGCGATCCCAGCACCGTTGTCTTCAACGATCACTCGAAAATGGTCCTCCGTCTCCTCAGCATCGATCCGAATCCAGTGATATTCCTCCACTCCATCCGGAAACGCATGCTGAAACACATTCTCCACCAAAGGCTGAAGGGTGAGTCGAACCATTTTTTTCAGCAGAAGCCTCGGAGGGACGGGAACGTCAATCTCAAACTCCCGTTCAATCCGGTGCCTTAAAATAATCATATAGTTTAAAACATGATTCAATTCATTCGCTACCGTTATTTCTTCCAGATTCGTCTGAATCGAATAACGGAGCATGTAGGCCATCGCTTTGACGATGTCCGATATTTCCTCCGATTCTTGAACGGCGGCATAACAAACAATGGTCTCCAGCGTGTTGTATAGAAAATGCGGATTGATTTGCAGCTGCAGCGATTGAAATTCAGCCTTCTGCCGCTCCATCTGGGTCTCTTGATTCGTCAGCTCCGCTTCATAAACCTGCTCCACCAGCTCAGACAGCCGATTGACCATCAAATTGTAGCGAACCATCAGCTCGGTGATTTCATCCTTCTGCTCAGGCAGCGGAATCATCGCCCAGTTTCCTTTTTCCGTTTGTCTCATACCACGCTTCAACACTTGAATCGGACGGGTGATGGACAGGCCAAAGCGGTAGGCCAGCAAAGAAGCAAAGCCCAACGTAAACAGACCGACGACGATCGTCGTCATCCTGATACTGGATACCGGCTTCTTAATCTCATCCAGAGGCATGGAGACGACCAGATTCCAGCCGGAATAATCCGATTTGCGGCTCATGAACATCCGCTCCCGGCCATCCTCCTCCGCCGTAAACATTTTCTCATCAGACGAAAAAATGTTGTCCTTCAGCGGCCCTGTTACTTCGGTAAGAATCCGCTCGCTATCCGGATGATAGACGATCCTTCCCTTTTTATCGACGATAAAAAAGTAGCCATCCTCTCCCAAATCTACCCCGTTCCATAAGGTGGACAGCTCGACCGATTTAATTTCAATCGCAAGAATTCCTTTATACTCCGGTGAGGAATACCCTTTGATCTGGCGGGCCAGGCGAACGACCTGTCGATCATAAGCGGGGAAAATACTGCTGTTCATGATCGATAAGCTGCCATCCGGTTTGGTATATTCCAATAATTGGTTGAGATGCTCTTCTATTTCGGCGGAAGTAAAAGTCTCGTCCGGTATCCCGTTATAATCATAGACAGCATTCCCCTCAAAGCTAATAATATAGATCGACAGAATCTCCGGATAACGGATCAGAATCGGCTGCAGCCCGACTTCCTTAATAAGCTTTCGATAATTATAATAATCATAGCTTTCTGGACGGCTTGGCAAATCTACGAACTTCTTGACATCCCGGTTTGTTAGAAGGGCTATGATAGAACGCTCATAGGATTTTAAATATAAATCGGTATGGTTAATGGCATTATTAATAATTTGCGACATATGACGCCTAATTTGAGTGTCCAGCTCTTTGGAGGATTTACTGTAAGTCGAGATGCCTACAGAAGCCAGCGTCACCACGATCACGATAAGAAAATAAAAAAGAAGCTTGCGGTACAGACTTCCCTTAATCATTTAATTCCCAGCATGGCCCGATACTCGGAAGGGGAGTGGCCGGTCACCTTCTTGAACATTTTTGTAAAATGAGGATAGTCTTCATAGCCGACCTCCGCCGCTACATCGACAATCCGAAAATGCGGCACAGCCAGCAGCTGCTTCGCTTTCTCCATCCTCTTTTTGATGCGGTACTGCACGAACGTTTCGTTCGTCATCTTTTTGAACAAGGAGCTAAAATAATTGGGCGTAAATCCGGCTTTCTCCGCCACTTCCTCCAGCGATATTTCTTCCGATAAATGAAGATCTATATAAATCTTGGCTTCCTCCAACGGATCTTTGAAATTGCCGTTTCTTTTCAATACCAATTCATTCATAATGGATTCCAGCTGTTGTTCCAAATGTCCAAAGGCCTCCTCCTTCGTGCGCGCCCCAACGC
This sequence comes from Paenibacillus sp. J2TS4, assembly GCF_018403245.1. Classification (GTDB taxonomy): domain Bacteria; phylum Bacillota; class Bacilli; order Paenibacillales; family NBRC-103111; genus Paenibacillus_L. The sequence goes on along the minus strand of NZ_BOSH01000019.1, from coordinate 56,049 downwards.
CTTTCGGCAGGTTCAAAGTCAAGGAGGAGTCTCTCGCGTGCAGACGTCTAGCGAGCATGTCCAGGCAATCCTGCAGCAGCTCGTCGCATTGAACGGTATTCATTCTCGATGAGAAGCAATAATCTCTCCATTCTTTAATCAACCGTTCCAGCTTTTCCTTCTGTAACGACCAGACGCATTCCTCCGCCTGATCTATCCAATCTACATATTTGGAGACGGGAACATAGCCTTTGGCTGGTTTCTTTACCAGCTTATCCAGAATTTCATGAACGTCCTGCCGTGTAACCGGCTTCAGCAAATAGTTTTTGACCCCATAGGACAAACATTGCTGGGCATAGGCAAAATCGCCGTAACCGGAAATGACTACCGTTTGAATATGGTCATATTGCTCATAAATATGCCGGCATAATTCTAGCCCATCCATCTTAGGCATTCGAATATCGGTAAAGATGATATCCGGCTCATATTCGCCTACAAGCTCCAAAGCGTGAACACCGTTGTTAGCCGTATGAATGCCGGCAAGAGGAAGAGGATATTGCTCTGCCATCTTGACCAGCCCTTTGCGGATAATGGGCTCGTCGTCAACAATAAGCAAATGCATAGGGGAGTCACTCCTTTATCGGTCCGTGGATGGAAAAAAGTATCCACCCGAACGAATGTCGAAGCAGATACCGCCATTTCTTTGTCCCATCAACCTGTATTAATTATAGCCCCGGGATATAATTGTTGTAAATTCCTTCTCCCGGGGCTGATAAACTGGGGGGATTACTTGGTATGATCCACTACCCCATCATTATTGTTGTATCTCTCGGTGGCTTCCTTAATGATTTCATCTCCACCTTTAGCTTTATACTCCTCGATCACTTTTGGCCAGTCAGAAATCGGCTCTCTGCCGTAGATCATCTTGATCATGTGATCCAGAATGAGCTTAGGTCCGGTATCTCCGCCTGGAGCCAGGTCAGGATATTTCGTGAAGCTGTTCAAATTCGGATTAAATGTAATTCCGGGACGACCTTCGTGGGCGAGGATGTTATCAAAAGCATCCAGCATATCTTTGCCGTCATCGGTTAATTCAGCCAGTTTCTTTCTATAAGTGCCGTCGTGGACCATCCAGAGGTTCCCGCTGCGGAATCCTTCCTCGTCCACTTCCTCTTTCGTTACCGGGAATTTGTAATTAACCTTGCCATTCTCTATTGTGTAAGTATCGCCTTCGATTCCGAACGAGAAGAACATTTCCGCTTCCTCCGTCGTCATCCAGTCGAAGAACTTAATGATGCCAATAGCGGTTTCTTCCTTCACCTTGCTATTAATATAGTAGGTTTGGGATATGGCAGAAACGTGATGGAGACCTCCCTTGCCATCCGTGCCTGTCGGTGAAGGAACGAGATCTACCTTACTATTGGGATCGGCTTCCCGTATTTTCGTTCTAAAGCCAGCCAGCCCTTCCGCATTGGCATCCCACATTCCGACTTTGCCCGCGCTGATATTTTTGGTGTAGTCCGCTTGCGTAACTGTAGCGAAATCTTTCGGAATCAAGCCTTCATCATACATGGCCTTGTACGCTTCCAACGCTTTGGTCATATTCTCTACATCAAAAAATTTCGGCACAACCTGGCCGTCCTGCAGCTCGAATTGAAACGGCAGCACATCGTAAGCCCCCAGGAACGTATCGGCATATTTGAAGTTTTCACGGAATTGATAAGGATGCTCTACCCCTAATTTTTTAAACGCTCTCAGAACGTCCAGAAATTCATCCGCCGTTTTGGGCATAGGCAAGCCGGTTTGCTCCAGAAGATCGGTACGGAAGAAGGTTCCGCGGCGAGACGGATTGGAAATCCAAAGAGGAATCCCGTATATTTTGCCTTCAAAGCTGGTTTCTTCCCACGCTTCCTTCGGCACCTGAGCCATCAGATTCGGAGCATGCTCCTTCAGCAAATCATCCAGAGGCATGAAGACCCCAGCCTCCACCGAACCGGCCATCGACGAGGTCGTCGGTCCTCCCCTCAAGTTGCCAACGACGTCCGGAATGTCATTCCCGGCAAACATTAAGCTCATCTTCTGATCAAACTCTTTGTGCGAAACCGGGATTATGTTCAAATCCGTGTTGGTCAATTCCTCCAGCTTCAATACCCACTTGTCTTTGTTAATGTCCGGAGAAGACTCCATGTGCGGATTGCCGCTGGTCGAGAAGGAAATGGAAAACTTCGTCGGCTCCTTCTTCGGCTCCTCTTGTTTTTCCTCCCCAGCTCCTGTGTTTGGAGTGGAGGTTGGAGCAGCGTCTTTGCCACCGCCGGCACAGCCAGCCAGTGAAGTAACGGCCAGAACTCCGGCTAATGTCAGACCCCATGCCTTTTTCATATTTACCCCTTCTTTCCAACTAAAATAATAGATAATGAATGATGGTTGATAGCGTTTCCAGTCTTGTTACCATGATAACTCCTGCGGTTCTTCCATAGTATTGGTAATTTTATTGTGCCTTGTGTTCTTTTACGATTTGATCGATCCGATCAGCATTCCTTTAATAAAGTACTTTTGCAAGAACGGATAGACCAGCATAATGGGCAGCGTCGAGACAGCGATAACCGCCATTTTCATTCCCTCAGGCGACATATTCGCCAAATTTTCGAAGGAGGAATCCATCTCCCCGAACGTATCGGTAATGACAATTTCCCGTAGACGAACCTGCAGCGGGTACAAGGCCCGATTGTTAATATAATAAAGTGCGCTGGAATATGAATTCCAGTGGGACACGGCATAAAATAATCCCATCGTGGCCATGGCCGGCTTGGACAATGGCAGCACGATACTCCACAGAATCCTCATCTCTCCCGCGCCATCGATCCTTCCGGAGTCTATCAGCTCGTTCGGCAAATTATTAAAGAAGGATCGCATGATGAACAGATTGTAAGCGCTGATGGCTCCAGGAATGATCAATGCCCACAGGGTGTCGAGCATACCGAGAGAGCGGATCAGCAAATAGTTGGGAATAAGGGGAGCACTGAAAATAAAGGTCAGCAGCACCATCATCAGCACATATTTGCGCCCCCAATATTCTGATCTGGATAGAGGGTAAGCCAAAGAGGCCGTCGCCGCCAGATTGAAGAAGGTTCCGAACACCGTTACGAACACGCTGATCATAAATGCTCTCCAGACCGACATATCCTTGACCACAATCTGGTAGTTGGCAAAAGTGAAATCTACCGGAAATATCGTAACTTTCCCCGAATTAATCGCCAAATCACTGCTGAAGGATTGGGCTAGAACATGTAGAATCGGAAGAAACATACTTAATGCTATAAGAGTAAGCAAAATATAATTAAAACCTTGAAAAATTCGTTCTCCTTTGGTCATTCTCGTCATTCATCCGCACCTGCCTTAGTAAAGTGAGTCTCCCGTCGTCTTTTTGCTTAACGTGTTTCCTAACATAATCAACAGAAGCCCAACCACGGATTTGAACAATCCAATCGCAGTCGTGTAGCTATACTGTTTCTCCAACAGACCGGCGCGGTAAATGTAGGTGTCGAGAATCTCACCCTTGTCCGCATTTAGAGAGTTTAAGAAGACATAGACCCTCTCAAAACCGAAGTCGAGAAAGTTGCCGATCTGGAGCAAAAATAAAATGATAATGGTCGGAAAAATGGACGGCAAAGTGATGGCGAGTGTTTGCCGCCAACGATTGGCTCCATCCATAACAGCCGACTCATACAGCTCCGGATTAATTCCAGCCAAGGCGGCCAAGTAGATGATCGTTCCCCATCCGCTGTCTTTCCAAATACCGGAACCGATCAGGATCGATCGAATGTAAGATTCTTCACCGAGGAAATAGATAGGTTCTAACCCGAACCAGCTCAGGATTTCGTTCACGACACCGGTAGACGGCGATAGAATCCCGATGGCAATCCCCCCGATAATGACCCAGGACAGGAAGTGCGGCATGTACACGATAGTTTGCAACACTCTCTTATAGAGTACAATGCGCATTTCATTCAATAAAAGCGCCATAATGATGGGAAAAGGAAAAGCAAAAACCAAATCATATAATCCGATCAATAAAGTATTTTTAAAGATGGTTATAAACTCATCGTAGGCGAACATTCGTTTAAAATGCTCCAGCCCCACCCAATCGCTTCCCCAGAATCCTTTAAACAAATTGTAGTTCTGAAAAGCCATGGCGCTTCCTAACAAAGGAACATATTTGAAAATAATAAAATAAAGAATCCCCGGAATGGAAAGCAAATAAAGCGCTTTATATTTACGTACCATTCCCCAAAACTCGCTTTTGCTAGCAAACCGGTGTTGAATCCGGTCGGAAGGCTGGATCTTACTAGCCATTAGCACCTCTCCTCTATTACAAATAAATAAATTCGTTATGGTGATCTTACTCTGAAAACAACAAGAGGAACAATGGAGTTATCCTCCCTGAGTTGTGTTTTTTTACGATCGGCCCAGAAAGCGGAATGTACTCTATAGGCTTGTCCTTGCGAAAAAATAATTTGACATTAACTATCATTTGAAATAGACTCTCATTATTAACTTATATTAAATGTGAAAGGTGGATATGGCGATGAAAAATATGGAGTCGCGCAGATGGTGGGTACTCGGCGCCCTGTCGGTCGGCTTGCTGGCTGTAGGACTCGATATGACTGTCCTTAATGTTGCGCTTCCTACTCTGGCCACTGATTTGAATGCCTCAACAAGCGAATTGCAATGGATCGTCAACTCGTATAATCTCGTGCTTGCCGCCGTCCTGCTGCTTGCCGGAATGCTTGGTGACCAATTTGGCCGCAAGAAGTTTCTGCTAATGGCATTGGTTTTGTTCGGGGTCGCATCGGCAGCATGCGCTTATTCCAACTCTCCCGGCATGCTTATTTTTAACCGTGCCCTGCTTGGATTGGGCGCAGCGTTCCTGATCCCCTTGTCCATGACCGCGCTCCCTGTGCTGTTCTCGGGCGCAGAACGAACCAAAGCGATGATGATATGGGCGACGGCCAATATGCTCGGAATCCCTCTCGGACCGATCGTCGGTGGCTGGTTGCTGAAGCATTACTCCTGGGGATCGGTCTTTCTCATCAACCTTCCGTTTGTCCTCGTCGCACTTATCGCCGTTTCCGTGCTGATGCCGGAATCCCGCAGCGAATTCAGGCAAAGACTGGATTGGTTTGGCGTGTTGATCTCGGGGATCGGATTGGTCGGCGTCACCTACGGCGTGATCAAAGCGGGGGAATATGGCTGGGGCGATCCGGTTGCGCTGGTGTCGATTGTTCTCGGTATACTTATAGTTGCCGGCTTCGTACTCTGGCAGCGGAGGACGGACCATCCTCTTATCGATCTCTCTTTATTCCTCTCCTCGAGCTTTACGTGGGGAACTCTGCTCGCCACTTTGGTATCCTTCGCTCTTTTCGGTTTATTGTTTGCAATGCCGCAATATTTCCAGGCGGTCGTCGGGGTCGACACGCTAGGTACCGGCTTGCGATTGTTGCCCTTAATCGGAGGCTTGATTGTCGGAGCTAAAGCTTCGGACCGGCTGCTGCCTGCTTGGGGAACGAAAGCTGCCGCAGCTCTCGGTTTTGCCTTGATGGCGGCGGGGCTGATCATAGGAAGCGGCACGGACGTACAGAGCAGCTACAGCTTTGTCGCAACATGGATTACCCTAACCGGACTTGGCCTTGGATTCGCTCTGCCGACTACGATGGATGCGGCGCTTGGGACGATATCGGCTGAACGGAGCGGTGTAGGCTCCGCAATGATTATGGCGATGCGGCAGGTCGGAGGGGCAGTCGGTGTAGCCTTGCTGGGGTCTGTCCTCAATTACGGTTATCGTACCCGTATGGATCTCGCCGGACTTCCAGATACGGCTGCGGATACAGCAAGGCATAGTGTCTCCGCGGGCGTGGCGGTGGCCCGTCAATTAAATTCCAAAGCACTTCTGGACAACGTCCATACCTCATTCATTCACGGTATGAACGTGATGCTGTGGGTGTGTGGGGGAATCGCCTTGCTCGGTATTTTCCTTGCGTTCATATACCTGCCCCGCAAAGTAGCCAGTGATGAATCAACCGAAACTCCCAGCAATCAAGTTGTACACTGATGTATAACAAGGTAAACTAAAAGATGGGGCATGTACCCCATCTTTTAGTTTTACCTACATTACCCTTGCCGGGAGGTGAGAAATTGTCTTCTGATAAGCCACTTAAGCTCGGGCTGCGTGAACGGAAGAAAATCAAAACAAGGGCGGCAATCCAGCACCATGCTTTGCGGCTTTTTCGAGAGCAAGGCTATAATGAGACGACGGTCGAGCAAATTTCGGAAGCTTCGGAAATCTCGCCCAGTACTTTCTTTCGTTATTTTCCGACGAAGGAAGCCGTCGTTCTGGAGGACGACCACGATGATATCCTCATTCGGGCCTTTAGAAATCAACCGGCCGAGCTTAGTCCAATCCAAGCTTTGCGGCAAGCCGTGAAAACGGGATTCAGCGAAATCCCCGACGATGAATATAAAGCGATGCGCCAACGGTTGGAATTGGTGATGTCTGTCCCGGAACTGAGAGCAGCAACCTTTCATCATTTGCTGGAGACCCTGAAGGGCGTTGCCGAACTGATAGCTGAACGGGTGGGGCGGCCCAAAGACGATTTTTATATATTCAATCTCGCCGGGGCTTTCGTTGGAATTATAATGTCCGCTTTATCGTATTGTATGGTGAACCCGGAGGTGGACAATATTCAAGCTATCGATGATGCCCTCGCGCATCTCGAAGCCGGCTTGCCGATCTAATTCGGAGATCAGCATGCCGGCTGCCCGGCTCTTATGAAGGATACAGTGAGACAGGGAGGATTAAGATTAATTTTTGACCAGTCTGATAGCATATCCCCCATACTTTGAGAGGAGTACGCAATACATATTGCCTTGTAACGGAGAGCGATCGGGAGAGTGAATAAGGTGCATTTAAGCACTTATTCCCCCGCAATTAGGTACAACTGTTTCAAATTAAGTGCATTTTCAACTTTATTCCTCCCTACTCTAGGCATTCTAAGCAATTTAGATAAAGGATAGCGGTTTGAACTATTTTGTATTTTAGGATGGATAGACATGCGTTTCTGTTCTTCGATTAAACAACTGACATGTATTTTGCATTTTCGATTCATCCAGCTAAGCGAAGCCGATGATAATCAGGAAAACAAAATAAGGTTCAATTGTGCACCCCAATTCTATCGTTCTAGCCCATTTTCGAGATAAGGGACAAAAATGCACTCTATTTTCCACGCTTTTAATAAAAACGATGATTTCTCCCATTTAGAGGGTACTTTTGCACTTCAATGCCCATTTCGGGGAAAAAGGTTGGATTTAAGAGGCATTTTTGCACTTCAATCCTCCATTTGGCTACCGAAGGAGAGAGTTTGGGCGTCAAACAGTAAATTTTGTGTTGAGCCACAATGGATAGAAGAACAAAATCAGCCGGGGAACAGGTTCCCCGGCTGAGTCTTCTCCTCTTGCCTCTAGTCGATAAAGCGAATGTGCTGCAGCATTCTCTTCAGCATAACCGTTGCTTCCGCTCGGGTCGCCGAATCCCGCGGCTCGAAGAGGCCCGGAGCTTTGCCTTGAAGCAAGCCTTGCCCGGTCAATTGCTTCACCGCAGACTCCGCCCATGACCCGATGCGCTCCGCATCCTCGTAAGCCAGCGGCTGCGTGCCGGATGGCTCATTCACCGATTCACTGCCCGCGAATGTGATCGCCCGGCTCATCAGCACGGCCATTTCCTCCCGGGTGACCGTCTGTTCCGGACGGAAGCTTCCGTCCTCATACCCGTCGATCAACCGGAGCTTCGCGGCCGTGGCCACTGCCGGAGCGAACCAATCTCCGGCAGCTACATCGGTAAATGGCGCGCCTCCTTCGCTTGTTGTCGACCCGGACAAACCAAGCGCTCGAATGATGAGAGCGGTCAATTGAGCCCGGGTCACCTGAAGGTCCGGCGCAAATTGATCGTCGCTCATCCCGTCGACGATTTGTTTATTCGTCAATCGCACCGCGTCGTTCTCCGCCCAGTGCCCTTGCAGATCGGCAAAGGAGCGATGCTGGCGGATGACCGTATAGATGCTGTTGCCGGTCCGTTGAAACTGTGCGGTCCATCCTTCCTCCGACTCCCGGAAGACCGATGGAACGAAGTGCAAGCTGCGACTCGCCGGATCGTATTGAACGACGGTCGAGCGGCTCGAGTCGATGCTATCGCTGGCGATCGGCAAGGAGCGGTGCACATAGTCGGCGCCGAAATCCTGCAGCTCGATGCTGCGGTCACCGGCCGATGCCGTTACGTTAAACTGGACAACATCGGATTCCCGTTGAATCGCCCGACTCTGCAAATAGGACTCCAACGACTCCAGCAGGTCTTTATCAGCGAGAGTCATCTGAACCGTATAGACGATGTCGTCGGCCGAAGCTTGCAGTTGGCTGGAGAGATCCGGGTCGCTCAGCAGTTTAATCGGCAGCGAGTACGCGGCGAAGCCCGCGTCCATTCTCAGCACGGCGTCCGGATTCCAATCGGCCAGCAGGCGGAGAGCTTCTCCGTTCCATTCGATCGACACCCGGCTTCCGCTCGCTTGAGCCTGGATATCGATAGAGGAAACTGCATCCGGGTTTTTATTCAGCCATTCCTTTAATTTGTAGGTATCGATCCTGATCCGGACATGATCCCCTTCTACCGATTCCGAGAACGTATCTTTCCACTGGGTAACCAGTGGCCCGTAGCCTCCATTCGGCCTCGGTCGGGGCGATGGTTCGGTTGGATCGGTCGGGTCAACCGGGTCCGTAGGATCGGTCGGGTCCGTTGGGTCAACCGGATCCGTGGGATCGGTTGGATCGGTCGGGTCGGTCGGGTCAACCGGATCCGTAGGATCGGTTGGGTCTGTTGGGTCAACCGGGTCCGTAGGATCGGTTGGGTCGGTCGGGTCAACCGGATCCGTAGGATCGGTCGGGTCTGTTGGGTCAACCGGGTCCGTAGGATCGGTTGGGTCGGTCGGGTCCGATGGTTCCTGGACATAAACGGTCCGAGTGACCGTATCCGCCCAGTGACCATCACTGTCCTGAACATTGTATTTCAAAGAGTACCGCCCGACTTTATCCGTATAGACCGAGCCCGTAACCGTAACCTTGTCGGTCAAGTCCCCATCCGTCGAATCCACGGCTTTATACCCCGGTTCGACAAACGGCTGGTACAGATCAATGTACATTGGGTTCCGGCCTAACAGCTTAATCGAAGGCACATCTCCGGCAATGACTATTTCATTGATATTGTTCCATGCATCTTTGTTATTTCCATGACCGACTACTCTCAAGTATCGGGCATAGGTATCCGGGATGGGATAGCCTTCGAGAACTTCGGTCAATCCGCTGCTTTCTCCGCTGAACACCTGAGTCCAATTCACTCCGTCACTGGACAGCTCAATATCAAATTTGTATTTCAGATACTGGAATTGGGCCATCAAAACATAGGAAATCAATCTTTCCTGGCCTAGATCAAAATCGATCCACTGCTCTCCTTTGCCGGCCCAGCGAGTACCCAAATCTTTATCGATAGCGTTAATCGGCGGGTAATCCTTATGGGAGTCGCTCGCCTTTGCATCCATAATAGGATACACCGTCAGATTGGCAGGAATATCTCCATACACTTCCAGAGATTTGAACTGGATTGTATACTGGACCGAACTGCTTTCCTGTTCGTCTGTTACAATAATGACTGCTTTTCCGTTAGTCGAATCCGCTTGCTTGACTTCAATGCGGCTGCCCGGTTTGCCAGTTGCTGTAACTATTGGAACTTGCGTAGCTCCTACTGGCAATTCGATCGAATAATCGAACGTATCCGGGACAAAATCCGAGTATACTTCCCCGTCCAATTGAATTTCCTCCAGCAGCGGCAAATGACCTAAATCATTATCCGGAATATCCAGATCACCGCCCCCTACCGGCGTGCGCTTAATATTTTCCAGTGCTTCCGGACCTAGCCGTTCCGCCAGCTGCTGCTTATATAAGCTGCCCGGCTTCACATGTTCCCCTTTAAACTCCCAGAATCCATCCTTACGCGGGCGGGGATCATAACTGCTCGGGACAAGCCGGGATACATTAATTCCGTCGTTGTTCGGAATATGACCGATAGCATAGTTCTGTGCGGTAGGAGGCTGCTGTGATACCAAACCTCCTTCGGTGTTCCAGGTTACATAGTTGGCGCCTGCCCAGCCATGGCCGCTGCCTAGCCAAGCGCGATCCCGAATATTAATGCGTGCACTTATATTGTCATACAGACCGGCAACCGACCATTTGTGATGAGGCTCGCTTGTGTTATAATCTTTAGCCGATTGGCTGTCAAGAAATACATTCGGCCCCTGAACGCGGCTATCAAAAACGAACGCGTGTCTGGACGTCTCGGCATAAGTACGCTGAACGAGATTCAACTGGCCTTGAATATAGAAGCTGTATCTTCGCCCGCCCGTAATGATGCTGACCATATCGTACTGTTCACTGTCCTGTACAGTAATCCACTTCGCATTCCGACCCATTTGGACAAGCGCATACGATAAGTGAAAGCCCGTTACCTCTCTAACCCAGCCATTCTTGACACTGTTGAACACGACGAAGCGCTCGGCATGATTTTCATCCGCATAATAAGGATCCGTCTTTCCATTATCCATCGTTGTATCTTTAATGCTGGGATCGAACTCGCTGATTACGCGAATATTTTCTACCCCGACCTGTTCAATCCGGGTGTCGTCGTTGTATTTGAACATTTGTCCGCCGCCCCATCTGCGTTCAAACGAATTGGCCAGCGGGGCATCTACTGTAATCTGATTTCCGTCAATCTCCGTAATGACCCGGTCAAAGTCAAGATTAAAAGGAGTCCACTGACTAGTCCCGCCCGCTCCCGGTCTCATGTAAATATAATCCATCCCGATTTCGTGAATCCAACGGCTGTTTCCTACCCGCCGGACCATTACCGTATCTCCGACCTGGTAGCCCGAGGCATCTTCCACATGAAAGCTGCGTGCTCCGGAAGGCACGAATAAATCCGTTATTTCCACACCTGTTGCCGTATCCATCACAGGACCGGAGTTCGGGCCGATTTCGATCAGATTTCTTGCATCCGTTCCTGTGCCCAGGATGATCGTGCCTTCTTCCCCTTTGCCTTCTCCGCGAAGAACGACTCCACCTGTCCGGATATACAGCTTGCCGCCAACTTCAAATGTTCCTCTCTTCAACAATACCGCTCCGCGAAATCCGTCCGGACCGATAGGCATTTGCGACACTTGGTCAATGGCCGCCTGAATCCGTTCTGTATCGTCTCCTTCTCCAGGCTGCAGAGCTACTCTCGCCTGCACATCGGGCAGCCGGACTCCTCCGCCCATATATCCGGTATTGGAGAAATCAACGATCCGGTTCCCTTTGTAATCGGGCACATAAACCATAGCTCCTTGCTCATTAAGATAAGCAACGCTGCTTTGACCGGCAGGTACGGTATCCGGCTCCATAACCGTAAAATAGAATGCGTCGTAATAAGTTTTTCCGCCGGCTCCAACCTTCAGCTTCAACACATATTCCCCAGAAACATTAGCGGTTCCCGGGATCGTCAGCACCTTCTCTTCCCCTTGGGTCAAAGAAACAGGCTGAATCGGTTGGGCAGCCTCCTGCCCATTGACCTGTACCTCCACGCTAATAGTTGCGTCTACATTAGCACGAACCGGAATTTGCGGGTACTCATCTCCAGGACGAATCACTGCGGGTTGGCCGATCTCGATTTGCATCCTGGGATGAGTCAACTCCGTCAGGACAATCAGATCTTCAGCATGGAATTCCTCGGGGTCTTTGACCACAATCCACAGATCTTCATTGACCAATTCTCCCCCTTGTACAGGAACCTCTACAAAGACCCGGCTCGCCCCTGCTTGCAGAGCCGTAACCAAGCCGTCCTGATCAATAGAGACGTTCTGTACCGCCGATGTATACATTTTTTTACCAACGTCGTCCAAATCAACGATTTCGCCGGTCGCCAATCTTCCTTGAGCGGTCAAAGTCAAGGTATCGCCCTTGGTCAGCTCAATGGCATCATTAAGTTCATATGGATCGCCCTGCTCATTCACAAAAAAGACGCTATTCAGATTGCCCGGAACGGGATCAATGCTCCCGTCATAATTATAAATTTCGAACTCCGATAGCTGTACATTTCCAGTTCCAGCCAAATTAAGGTCCAATTTTACGTAACGTCCCTCCACTTCCGGAAACATGACATTTTCTGTCCTTCCGATTCCGCTGCTTTTGACATAAGCATCCTTCCACTCTTGCCCATCATCCGAATACTGAATCTTGTACTCGGCATAACTGCCTGCCAAAAAACTAATCACTGCTTTATTAAAAGTTTCTTTCTTTCCTAAATCTACGGAAATCCATACATTCAAATCGTCTTCCCGATCCGCCTTCAGAGGCTGCCAATAGGTTGTCGGGTTGCCATCGAATGCTTTGTCTGCTTCCCGATCGGTCGTTTTACTACTCGCCTTCGCAGGTTTACCCAAAGCTAAATTGACATTCTTTTCGGTTTCCGCCGCTCTTACCGTCGGGATCCCACCTCCAGGCAGCCATGTCGCCAGCAGGAGCAGAACCGCCAGACACATGCTTAAACGACTAGTCCAAGACACTATTTCATCCTCACCTTTCCCATTTTTATTTTTGATAGCGTTTACATTATGTAACTTACCAAACATTCCCTTTCTCTCCTATAGACTAACTTATGGTGGCTATGTGCTAATTTATGGTCCGTTATTAAACTCAAGCTGGTTCTGCACCAAACCCGTTTCATTATTGATCTTTGAATGGAAAGAGAGATGGAAGTTTGCTTCACTTTATGAGAATAGTGCCCGGATGGACATTCATATCTACAAAATGAATTTGACAGCGAGAAAGATATCCTTAATAAGTTGCGAAATCAGTGGACGGACAGGCTTATGTAGAACGTCCCTTCTCTGAAGAAAAGGGACGTTGTTCTGTCATATTTAGAAGGAATATATTCGGTGCGGACTATTGAAGTGCGTATGCTATAATGTCGTTATATAACTATTAAACTAAAGAATTCATAGATCATGGAGTGGAGAAAGAAAGATGCTTCCAGGGCGAGTTTTGGCTTTGTATTCCTACCATCCGTAGGCCCATCCCATATTTAAGGAGCTTTGGCTTGGGTTGGGGTCCCTGAAAAGTAAATGGATTCGCTACTATGCCAATCTTCACTTTTTGGGGAAGGAGTATGATGTTTGAAGCTTCGGAGGCACTTTCCTTCGGAACGGAATGATCCCTTTCTTTAGTGGCATAAGAAAGGAAGCTGAACATGAGTGAATCTTTATCGGTTTTAAAACGCATCCCCCACACCTTGCTGGAGCAAAGACTGGAGACAGTCCAAAAACTGAACGAGACGAAAAACGAAGCCTATGAGCTTATGAAGGATAATCATACAGGTGAGCATTACTTGATGTACCATTACCTCCATCTTAATTTGGCTGAAGGCGGACATAAAGAAACGTATTTTCATTTTATGCCTGTGGAGCACGACGATGTATTAGCGATTGTACTTGGAGAACAAGAGTACACCTATCCGAAAGCGTGGATTCGTCCCTATCTTCGCAACAGCTCCGTTGACGACTCGTATGTTTGGTTCGATCCAGCCGGCCTGGAGCAAGAGGAGTACTACGAACGGCTTGGACATCAACTGAATGAGCATCTGATTGAATTTAAAAGAAAAGGTAAGCTCGATCCCGATTCTGTTCATCAGCTAATGAAAGACTTGGACAAATTATAGAAGAATGCTCAAAGGGACGACATGCTGAATACTTATCGCTAAATTTGTTGCTGATTTTGTTTCCTGACTTGCTTCTATCCCGATACATCCCTTTTGTTAAAAACTAGCCAGGCAAGGGAAATGAACAAAACATAATACAAAGCCAAAATAGCTAAGGAGAAGCCTAGCGTCAAGCCCTCCATCGGCGCACCGCCTTGTGTATAAGGAATAAGGTTTGTATGAGTGAACAACAAATACTTCACCCAGCTGTACTTACTGAAGAAAAGCACGATCGCATTCCCTGTAAACATAAGAATAATGGATAAGGCCGTAGCCAATGACCCGCTTTTGAATAAAGTAGAGATCATGAATGCGAAAGTTACAATCATGAGCAGATGAACCGATTTAAGACCGTAAACCTGTAGAAGATAAAGCAGGGTAGAGCTTTCTCGCACCACACCGTCAACTACAGATAGATGCGGCGGAACGGCCCCTCCAAACCCAAATTGAATCCCTCCTATGAGCATGGAGCTAATAAATAAGAGCGCCAGCATGATCAATGCGAACATCAACGCCGATAAATATTTGGCCAATAGAATTCGCGAACGCGTTACCGGGCGAACCAGCAGCAGCTTCATCGTTCCCCAAGAATATTCCCTCGCTACACTATCTGCTGCGATGATAACGGTAAACAAAGTAATCAGCGGGATTAAGAGCGTGTATCCTTCCACCGTCCCCCATAAAGTCGCTTCGTCCATTGGCGGATAATTATGCTCCAGCCGATACTCGTTAATTGCCAGTTCATTTCGCAACTCCTGCTTCTCGAAATCAGAAACAGTCGGATCGGCCAGTTCGCTCTGCAAATATTGGTTTGTACTATGCAGCTGCTTCTGCCAATCGAGATTGGCTTCCGTGGCCCGGCTCAATAGAAATATAGTAATAACCGTTCCAACCAGAAGACCTATAAAAATCCACGTTCTCACTCTCCGGTATATTTTCATATTTTCATTCTTTATAAGCGATAATAGATTCATTTCCTATCCCCTTTTCCCGCTCTCCGCTAATTTCAGCTGTTTTTCATTGGTTACTTCCAGAAATTTATCCTCCAGGCTTTTAGCCAGCATTCGGATTTCATATACTTTAACCCCTGCCGCTACCAAGCATTCGTTTATCACCGGAATCTGTTCAATCTCCGCGGTCATACGCACCCCTGCCGGATCCTCGTAAACATCCACTTCGGGATGAGCCGCCTGAATGGCACTTTGGGCCAAATCAGGCCGGTCGATATTAAATACAACGGGAATATTCTCTGCCGCTCCTGCTACGGTCGTGTGATTCACTTTTTGAATATCTTTAACAGAACCATTCTGAACGATGGCGACCCGATCACACATTAACTCCATTTCCGACAGCAGATGACTGGAGACAACTACGGCTACATTTTCTTCATGCGCCAGCCTCTTCAGATAATCTCTCAATTCCCGGATTCCCGCTGGGTCCAGTCCATTTGTCGGCTCGTCCAACAGCAGCAATGAAGGATTATGGAGCAGAGCTTGAGCGACACCCAGCCGCTGTCTCATCCCGAGCGAATAGGTTTTAACCTTATCGCGGATACGGAACTCGAGTCCGACGAGCTTAACCAGGTACGCGATTCTCGCTTTATCTACTCCTCGCACCATCCTTGAATAATGAAGCAGATTGTCGTAGCCCGACAGAAATTTGTACATCTCCGGATTTTCGATAATGGTTCCTACATGCTTCAACGCCTTAACCTTTTCCCGGGAAATATCATGACCTGCGATGGAGATTCTGCCGGATGTTGTCGACATTAATCCGACGATCATCCGAATAAGCGTCGTTTTGCCTGCCCCGTTCGGCCCCAGCAGCCCTAGTACTTCACCAGAGTAGGCATTAAGTGTCAGATTTTGAATAATGGCACGGCCCCCCATTTTCTTATAAACCTGATAAATTTCTAGAATAGGCTTATGATCGTCGGTCAAGTTTTTCTTCGGGTTCCCCTTAAGTTCCATCCTGGTCCTCTCCTGTTCTATATTGATAATGACTACAAACATATTACACTTCTCATCTTTCTTCAGGCTTAAAGCAATCTTTAGATAATGTGATCCTTACCTTAATACAATGTAGTCCCCGCCACGCAAGCGTAAACGGATATTGCCGTCCTTTAACGGCAGAATAACGTTTCGCGGTGAACAATAAGCATGATTATAAGTGTGAATCTTATAAATTCTTAACATTAGAAAAAACCGCACAATTAGCTTGTACGGTTTAAATAACGAATAAGTATTAAGAAGAAGTTAAGAAAGCGGGAGACGGATGACGAATATCGTCTTCTCCTGGTCGTTAGAGGCTAGACTCAATTGGCCCCCATGCTTCTGGATGATCTTGTGAGCAATCGCCAAGCCAAGCCCGGTGCCTCCTATACTTGATCTTGCTTCATCTCCCCGGACAAACGGATCAAATAAAGTAGCTTTCAATTTATCAGGAATCCCTTTACCTCTGTCCGCAATTTCCAGAACCGCTGCTGAGCTCTCCTGTCTCAAACAGATTCGAAGCATCGTGCCGGGATCATTGTATTTCACAGCGTTGGTAAACAAATTCACTACAACCCGGCTCATATGCCGTTGATCAAAGTCCAGCATAATGGATTCCTGAGGTAGATCGATATGTACATCCAGCCGCTTTTCATCCATTTGTTCATAATGCTCTGCAACCATTTCTCGCATAAAATCGGTAAAATCTTTGCGTTGCAGCGATAAATGAAAATCCGGGGCATCCAGCTTAAGCAGGTCGAACATAGAGTCGATTAAAGCGGTCATCCGAACCGATTTATTATAAATAATTTTCAAATAACGCTTCTTCTTCTCGTCATCTATTTCAATAGGATCGGACAGCGTCTTGGCATATCCTTGAATGGTCGTCATCGGAGTTTTTAAATCATGCGACAGGTCGATTAACATCCGCTGTTTGCTTTCTTCCAGCCTTTTGGTTTCCCGTTCACTCGCTTCAAGCCTGTCCGACAACACATTAAAGGCATCACGAATTTGTCCGATCTCGGATTTCGGCACTGCTTTCAACTGAATTCTTGTGCCATAATCGCCGCGAACCATGCGGGACAAGCCTTTGGCAATCGTCTGCAGCGGCCGGCTGATTCTTTTGGCTGTCCAGAAAGTATAGATGAAGACAATCAATAGAAGAAGCACGGGAATGGCCAGAAAGGACAAAAGCAAATGAACAGCGACTTCGCCAAACGTCTGGTCGGAATTCCTCATTAGATCAATCGATCCACTGACAGCTTCCTTCGGAATTTTCAACAGCATGGAATAGGGCTCGCCATCATCCGCTACAAAGGAAACCGCCGATGTGTAAACATCCCGTTCCGGCGAATAACTGAGAAGGAGTAAAAGCTCAGCAGTCGTATACCGCTCGTAGGAATCCTGCTTCTCCCCAATCACATACACCAATTCATACTCAGCGTTTACTATTTCCACCCATGCACCGAGCTCCACCAGCTCGCCGATCGACAGGTTTTGGTAATCGCTCTGTACCAAATCCTCCGCATTAACCAAAGGAAGAGTGCTCGCTTTAATGCTTTGATAAATGGAGTAGCCAATATAAATAAAACTGATGATCACGACAAGAGAGGTAATCAGAATGATCATGAAATAATTCCACATCAACGTCGGATATATTTTTCTCGCCTTCATTTTATTGTACCTGCTTCTCCCACTTATAGCCGATCCCGCGAACTGTTTTAATATAGACCGGATTTCGCGGGTCTACCTCCAGCTTTTCCCTTATTTTACTAATGTGCACCATAATGGTATTGTCGTCGCCATAGTACGCTTCTTCCCAGACGGACTCAAATATTTTACGTTTCGTAAAGACTTTGCCGGGATGCCGCATAAGCAGTAAAGCTATTTTATACTCCATGGAAGTGAGCGGCAGCTCCTCCCCATTTCGAGTGACGATGCAGCTTTCCTGGTCCAGCGTCAGCTCTCCCGATCGGATCAGCCCTTGGCTGTCCGCTTCATCCGCCACCATTCCGAATCGATGGTAACGGCGGAGCTGGGCACCTACTCTGGCCGTCACCTCTAACGGATTGAACGGCTTGGAAATATAATCGTCGGCCCCTAGTCCGAGCCCCAATATTTTATCGTAGTCCTCTCCTTTGGCCGATAGCAGAATGATCGGGATATACTGGCTCTTCCTTATTTCCTTCAAAGCTTCAAGACCATTCATATTGGGCATCATGATATCCAGCAAAATCAGGTCGACGGTATGCTCTTCGAGCAGTTTCAGCACCTCTAGGCCATTAGCGGCCTCCAGAACTTTAAACCGCTCCTTTTCCATATATAGAGAAAGAAGCTCCCTAATTTCCTCTTCATCATCCGCAATCAATATCGTATGAGACATTCCCTATTTCCCCCTTGACTCAGCCAACCAGCCACGATTCTTGATTTATTTGTTTCTTTCATTGTAAACGATTCTGTAATATGGAGTCTTAAATTTAACATAACTTTTATTAAAACGGTGCATCAAGATACTCATGACTCGAGTCATAAGTTGTTGATACAAAAGGGTGATAGATATAAGTGCCAATAAAATAATAGAATGGGGTAAGAGCAATCTGCAAAGGAGGAGCTCAGAATGTTTACCTACCGAGCCGTAAAACCAGAGGATTTGGAATCGATTTGCCGATTCCCGAGCAGTGAGAAGGAATTGTTCTACATGTTCCCGGGTGGCCGATATCCGCTAACTAAAGAGCAGCTGCAGGAAGCTGTGGACAAGAGATTTGAATCGACCGTCATTTTGTCGGCGGAATCCATAGCAGGCTTCGCCAATTATTATTTGCTAAAGCCCGGCGAAGTGTGCCATATTGGCAATGTCATTGTCAATCCGGCCTTGCGGAACCAAGGGGCCGGAGCTTATTTGGTGCGAACGATGGTCGCAATTGCCCGCGAGAAATACCAAATTCCAAGGGTCTGTCTCGTTTGCCATAACAACAATCTGCCAGCCCTGCTGCTGTATACGAAGCTAGGATTTAAACCCGTTAGCATCAGCAAAACCGAGGATAAGCGGGGAAAGCCGCTTGCTGCCATAACCTTGGAATATGCAGAGCCGTAAAATAACCCCACTTTGCTTTTTACAGCCAGGAAGCAGGAACTTATGCATTCTATATAGGGTCATAAAGGGGCTTTACGCCCGGAGTTTCCCGGGGAACGCAGCGAAGGCGCTCCCCTCCTGAGTCTTCCCCGCTGCACATCCGTTAATCAGGTACCATCCGCCAGTTCTGTAACAGACGGCTGTTCTTCTTCTATTCTTTTAATCTCGCAATAATCGATCACATAGCGAATAAATTGGCGCATCTCTTCTGTACGAGCTTGCTCCGACTCATAGTAAGAGGTAGACGATCGAATCCGATTAATCCGCAAAGCTTCCCTAATCAGCTTGTGCCATCGCGGGGGAAGCACCGATAAGGCATATTGGCCCGCGGCCGCACGAGTAGCCATATGGAGGCAATCCATGCCATAGACAATTTTCGCTAGACTCAGAACAGTATATTCGACTGTTCGCTCATCCTCCCCCGGATAATGCTTAAGAACAGAGGCAGCCTGTTTTCCCCAGTAAGCATTCCACTTCATCTTCTTTCCCTCCTGTCGGACGAAAACCTTTGGGCTTTCTACTTTTTATTTTACATTGTAAAATAGGAAGAAAAAGAGCAAGTTTCTTTTGCTTTATTTCACATTTTATGCGATGTATTATGGTATCTTTAATGCCGACAATATAGATTCGTATTAATAGTAAAAGGAGAATACGCCCATGATCATGACCCGCCATTATCTTAAACTAAGGCAAATTTATGCTCATGCTGCAGAGTTCGAACCACTGGAGGTCAGACTGGATGAACTGGCTGATGGCCTGGAATGCACTCCTCGCAATGTCATTATGGTTCTCAAACGAATGGGTGAATCGGGTTGGTTGGAGTGGAAGCCGAGACGGGGAAGAGGGAACCGCTCTACTCTGACATTTATCAAACCCGTTGAGGATATGGCGCTGCGCGCAGCCCAGCAATTGGTGGAGAAAAAAGACTTGAAGGGGGCTCTGGAACAAATCCAGTCTCCGCTGCTTCCTACTACTCTGAAGGAAACATTCCATGATTGGCTGTACAGTTACTTTGGATATACGAAGGAAAGCGGAACAGGCATTCAGATCGATTCTCTCCGCTTCCCTATGAGCCAGCCGATCTATACACTCGATCCGATTCATATTAATTACGCCAGCGAGTCGCACCTGGTCAGTCAATTGTTCGACAGTCTGGTCCGGCGTCAACCGTTAACCGGGGAGATCGAGCCCCATTTAGCCCATGCCTGGGAAACGAACCGCTCAAGGACCGAGTGGACCTTCTATTTGCGCAAAGGGATCCTGTTCCATCACGGCCGGGAGATGAAAGCTCAGGACGCCGCCTATTCCCTTAACCGGCTTCGCGGCCTCGAGGAAAAATCGCTGTATCGCTGGATCTATAACAATATTGAAGAAGCCGTCGCCGCTGATCCGACAACTCTGACCGTCCGTTTAAAAGAAGCGAACGAATTGTTTCTGCCCTGGCTATGCACCAACCGGGCCTCTGTTGTGCCTGAGGACGTCTGCGAGCAGCCGGGAGATTCCTTCGAGCGGATGCCTGTCGGGACAGGCCCTTTTAAATTGACGCGAAACGATCACACGATGTGTACTTTGGAGGCCTTCCCCTTTTATTTTCAAGGACGGGCTCATCTCGACCGCGTCGAAATATGGAAGCTTCCCAATCTGAATGACCCGCTCCGTTATGATAAATTGGACAGCTTTCAAATCATTCACAATTTCCGCCTGCCGGATACGGCGGCGGCTAACGATTGGAATCAAGTTAAGCATCAGGGAACGACCTGCAAATTCGTTACCTGGAATATGCTCAAGACAGGGCCTCTGTCCAATACCGATCTTCGCAAAGCATTCTTCTCCGCCGTGAATCGAAACAGGATTCTGGACTCCTTGGCCGGCGATGTTATCTATCCGGCAGACGGCTTCCTGCATAAATCGGGAGATAGCTACGGAGATTTCGATCCAGCAGAGTCTATTAAAAATTTACAGCAAGCGGGTTATGAAGGAGAAACGCTGGCTCTATGTACCATTCCGCAATACGAGAAGGATGCGGAATTGTTCGCGAGCGTCTGTCGCGAGGTGGGACTGAACGTGGAAGTGACCTTGCTTCCCCTGGAGCGTTTTAAAGGAGAGGATCGGCTCCATTATGATCTGATTCTGTTCTCCATCATGCTCGACTCCGATACGGAGCTCAGACTCATTGATTTGTATCAAAGCATCAGCCAGCATTCCACAGGAGAGATCGCCGAACTGCTGGATGACAAAATCCGGGAAGTCACCTCAGAGCCGTCTACCGGCCATCGTACGAAATTGCTGCTTGAGGTAGAGAAGCATTTGAAAGCTTACAATGTTGTGCTGTTCCTATATCAGAAGCATCTCAAAACCGTCTACCATCCATCGGTTAAAGGAATTTCGCTAGACTCTCTTGAATGGGTGCAGTTCAAAGATATTTGGTTCAAGCCCTAGCATAACTGCAAGACACTCAAAAGAAAACGGCCGACACTCGTCAGCCGTTATCATTTATGATCTTTTTGATTATTCCATGGTGTTGCGTGGATTACCACTCGTTGTGTTACCGCCTGGTTTCTTTATTGCTTGTCTCTTCTTTAATAGAGATAGTTTCTCTACTGCTGTTAGTGCCGTTATTGCTTGTTTCTTTAACCTTACTGGTTTCTTTAGTACCGACCGTTCCTTTATTAGCGCTGCTGTTCTTGTTCCCATAGGTGTCTTCTGTCACAGAGCCAGGCTTGCCGCTGGGACTCGGCTTCGGAGTTGTCACGGTGGACGTAGGCTTAGGTGTAGGTGCAGGTGTGGATGTTGGTCTGGAACTCGGTCTGGCCGTCCCCACAGGAGTAGCTCCGGGAGAAGAAGAAGGTCGAACCGAAGCTTCCAATCCCAGCTCAGCTTTTAACGCAGCTTTGGCTTCTTCGAGCTCTTCATCCTTCACGATTATGTAAGGACTGATCCAGTCGCCTTCCAAGTGCACGTAATTGATATTGTTTCTATCGATATTATAATATTTTTCAATAAAGTCCCTGATTTGCGAAGCCGGAATATCCGATTTCATCTCTTCTCCTACAGCCTCGATCAGTTGCCCGACCTTTGTTATGCCGGAGAATGATTTCAATTTGCCGAACATTTTGTCCAACACTTGCTGTTGTCTCATGTTTCTTTCCACATCGGACGATTCCGCCGTTCTGACGGAACAGCTGTTGCTCGATTTACGATAGCGGACAAAGTCAAGGGTTTGTTTGCCGTTAAGCAGCTGTGTGCCTTTTTTCAAATTAATGTCAGTTCCGTCATAGGAATCCTTGTAACACATGTCCATATCGACATCCAGGGTTAATCCCCCCAGCTCATCTATCGCTTTGACAAAGCCGTTAAAGTCAATCGTCAGAATGTAATCGATCGGCACTTCCAGATAGTCGCTGAACAATTCCTTCGTCTTGGCAAATACCGTCTCTTTATCCTGCAAGTAGAAATGAGGATAGTAATAGTTCGCTTTACGATGAGGAAGATTGTCAGGCGTTAGCTGAACGTCCCTCGGAATAGATACGACCGTAGCCGATTTCCGTTCCGGGTTAAGCGAAACCACCATAATGACGTCTGTATTGAGACTCCCGGTTTCTTTCCGGTGATCAATTCCCATAAGCATAATCGTCAGTGGCTTGATCTTAGCCGATTGCTCAGGGGGAACCGATTCTTTCACACCGACGTCATCAATAACGTCATTTGCCTTCTGAATGATATAGTTGGCGTATACACCCGCTGCCACAATTAAAGAGACAATGGCCAAGCCAAGCCCAATTAAAATTTTACCATAGAGCGGAAGCGACCGCCTTTTAGGCCTTGCGGGAATGTTCAAATCTGACATAGATAAACCCCGTTTCACGTTTTTCTCGATGAGTAACGGACCTGCTATACATCGTACAACGGCAAAATAACAAAACAGTTACAAAAAGATTAAATTTTTGACACAATGTAACGGCATTTTCTGTTTTCCACAAATCTCGCAGACACACAAAATACAGTTTACAAGAAATCGATGCAAAAAGAAAATATTTTTTTATAATGCCGCGATTATAACAGAGAGGTTAGCAAATCAGGATGAATCTATCAAACAAATTCATCCCTTCTCCTCCATTTTCATAATCTTCACATGGTTACAATCATAGCCAAACAGAACAACCGCCTCGCGGCCCCCAACTGAGCATAGATGGCGAAATGGTCGCAAAATAGGATAACGGCTGGTGCCACCACGTTAGCAGTCTACTCGCACGGCATGAGGATCTAAATGGATTTTATGCAGCTAGTTTGCTCCGTTTGAGGTTAAAAACTAAAACTAAATGGAAAACCTCCATCTATTATGTGCAAAAAGGGGGATACCCGCAAAAATCCGCCATTTTAAATGTAGTTTTTCCATCTAGTCTAGTCCATTTGCACCATTTACTTCAATTTACCTACATAAAATACAGCTAGATCGATTCTCGTGCCCCATTCGCTTCCAGTTACCTACACAAACTACAGCTAGACGCTGCCCTTCTCCTAGGCGAAAAAAAGTAAGGCACCTGATCTCTTCGCGCTCCAGTCACAGCAAGGCTTAAAGCTGATTTTGCTCTACGGAAGTTGAGTTATAACTTCTATGAAAGAAGCCGCTCCCTCAATGAGCGCCTTCCTTGCGAAAAACAAACCACTTCGTGCCGGCGAAGTTGACGACCATCGTCAAGGCGGTAGCGGCTACTTTGGCCGTTACCGGATGAATTCCCAGCCCATTCCCCAAAACAAACAGCACTGCAAGAGATAGCCCGAAAGAAACCCCGTTTACCGCGACAAAACGGATGAATTGCGAAGACGTTGTCTTCTCCCGATTGGCGAAGGTCCACTTCTTGTTGCAAATATAGCTGTTGATGACTCCGCCCGCATAAGATACACACTGAGCCGCCAAATAATGCAAGCCGACCGTGATCAGCAGTGTAAACAGAACAAAATCAACCAATGTATTCAGGACGCCGACCAAATTGAATTTGATAAATTGAGCCCAGCCTTGCCGAGTCGTTTTTCCATTCACCGCCTCATTCGTCTTGCCAGTCATTCTATCGCTCATCCGACCGCTCCCTGCGATCGGCGCCGAAGCCCATCGTCTCTTTGATAATATAAAGAGGACGGTTTTTGGATTCATCATAAATCCGTCCGATATATTCTCCGATCACCCCAAGCATCAACAGCACTATCCCGTTAAAAAACAAGTTAATGGCGATGATCGACGCCCAGCCAGGCTCTGTCGAATTGGTAAACAGCCTTTGATACAGAACGACCAGTAAATAAAAGAAGCTGGATAGCGATAGCACAAAGCCGATATAGGTAGCCAGTTTGAGAGGTTTATAGGAAAACGAGGTGATGGCGTCCACCGCGAACCGGATCATTTTTTTGAGCGGATACTTCGTCTCTCCTGCGGCTCTTTCCTCACGAATATATTCAACTGAGGTCTGGTTAAAGCCGACCCAGCTGACCATGCCCCGGATGAACCTATTTTTCTCCTTAAGCCCGGACATGACGTCGCAGACCTTACGGTCCAGCAAGCGAAAATCTCCGGTATCTACGGGTATCTCCACACTCGTCAAGCTGCGAAGCAATCGGTAGAAGATTAGGGCGGTTCCTTTTTTAAAGGCGGTTTCCCCTTTGCGCTTCAGCCGTTTGCCATAGATGACGTCATAGCCCTCCTTCCACTTGCGGATCATGTCCGGAATCACTTCCGGAGGATCCTGCAGATCGGCATCGATGACGATGACCGCCCTTCCCTGGGCATAGTCCATCCCGGCGCTAATCGCTACCTGATGGCCAAAATTACGGGAAAAATCGATGAGTCTCACATTGGCATCGGACTGTCCCAGTTCTTTAACAATTTCCGCGGAACGGTCCCGGCTTCCATCGTTCACAAATACGAATTCGTACGGCTCCCCTATCCCATCCATGACTCCCTTCAAGCGAAGGTATGTCTTCAGAATAACCGCTTCTTCGTTATACATCGGTACAACGACCGAATAATTAGGTTCAGGTGACAATTTAGTTACCTCCTCGACTTGCCAACAGCTTTTCTTGCCAGTTGTTTATATCGCTTTTTTCTATTCTATACGTGGTAAAAATACCAGGTTTGAAACCATTTTAACAAGGAAGCATACTCCTTGCTGATCGTCATTCCGGACAAGATCGGATAGAACATGATGAATAAAGCCAGACAGACGACCAAATAAGCATAAATCGGAATTTTGAACCGCGGCGCACGCTCCATAGCCTGTTTAAAGATAAAGGTCAGACAGAGAATCAAAAAAGGCACCATGGCAAAATAATGGTAGATAAAGGTCAATCTCGGAACGAGCATCCAAGGAACATACTGCGATAAAAAAGCGACGATGACTACCAGCATTCCCCGGTTCCGGGTTCGGAATTGCAGGATGATGACCGCCAGGACGGCCAATGTTCCCAGCCACCATATAGCCGGATTCCCCATCGAAATAATGCTGGCAATTTCTCCTTCCGGCAGCAAGGACTGTCCGGAATAGTACCAGATCGGCCGAACCATAAACGGCCACTCCCACCAAGAAGAAGAAAAAGAATGCTCCGCCACCAGCTGGCTGTGATAATTGAACATGTCCTTCTGGTATTGAATCAGCTTCGTCAGGCTGATCTCTTCTCCGGGAGTCATCATAATTGGCATAAAGGACAAGCTGTAGATTACGAGCGGGATTACGACAAAGAACAAAGAACACCAAAGCACGCTGGCCAGCGCCAGCTTAGGAAAAGCTGCCGCTCTTTCCCCAATTGGTAGCTCTCCTGCCCGTTCTTGATCCTTCTTTAATGAAAGAGCTGAAGCCTCACCCTGCCGGCTCCTTCGGAATGCATCGTACTCTCTGTATCTCTCGTATAGAGACAGGAAGAACAGAAAAGCGAGCCCCACCCCTCCGTAGATAACGATCCATTTGCTGGCGGCCCCGATTCCAAAGAACAAGCCTGACCAGAACAAAGGAACGAGCGTCTTCTTCAAGCCGTCCCGGAATACATTCATCTGGTAATAGCGGTACATGAAGAAGTACATCAGCATGATGAAAAAAACACCATACACATCGATCGTCGCTATGCGGGTCTGGGCAAAATGCATAAAGTCGCAAGCGAGCAGGAAGGAAGCGATAAAGGCAAAGCGGGTCTGTCCAAATAAGCGGAAAGCAAATGCATACATGAGCGGAATCATAGCTATTCCGAACAGGGTGCCGACTATCCGCCAGCCAAACGGATTCATCCCGAACAAGGCTACACCGGCAGCTATCAGCTCTTTGCCGAGAGGAGGGTGAGTATTCTCATACGGCTTAATGCCTTCCAGATGCTCATAGGCCGCTCTCGCGTGATAAATTTCGTCAAAATAGGTGCCGTGCATAAAAGTAGGCCGATAGGGAGCCGTTTGCTGCTCATCAAACAATTGCTCGGCACTTTCCAGCTCGGCGCCTCCCTCCGTCCGGATGGACAGAACAGGCAGCGGCTCCGCAGCATCCTTGGTAAATAAGGCCAGCTCCTTCAGCTCGAAGCCTGCACGCTCTGCCGTCAGCTTGACATAACGCGCTTCCGTTGCAACGGATACGCTGGTCCACATAAATACTTTCACGTAATCCATATCGACCGCTTTCGGCTCGCGCCATTCTCCGTCCGTGACGGCAAATTCCAGCCGATACCGGCCGTCCCCGATTCCTCCAAAGCTGTTCGCCCGCTCAATCTCGTAAACTTCCCCTAAATCGATATAAACCGTTTCGCCGTCTTTAGAAGGCTTCCACGACAACTCAGGCGCGCGGAAGGAACCTAACTGGAGCAAAGCGACTACCGCATACATAGCAGTAAGAAGGGATATCAGCATCCAGTCTTTCCTTTTCCAGCGATTTCTAACAGGCTTATCCGTTTCTGCCAGCGTATTTTTCCATTTCTCCAGCCAAATCTCTTCCTTCCGTGAGTCTATTACCGGCTTGACCGTACCATGAATGAAACGATCCCAGGCCGTCTTGATTAAGCCCGCCAGCAGGAGCAAGTTCGCCAGCGAAGTGAGCAGCAGCAGCCCATCGAACCGTTCGACTGCATACAAATGCTCCAAGCCGTGCGACAATACGTAACTGACGTTAACAAACGATGTGATGCTAAAGCCGACAAAAAGATGCAGCACCCTCCGATCACCGGACTGAATGAAGCTGAAGAGAGCAAGCAGCAGTGCCGGAAACAGATATCTTTCGTGCATTTTGACACCCAACACAAAAACGACTGCAATGAGCACAAACGCCAACAGGAAATAGTCAGGTGTCCGTTCTTTTTTGCGTTTAAAAAATATATAGGATGTAAACAGAGTGACTGCAACGATGAACAACCAGCCCCAGGTTTGGTACGACAGGAACAGGAGCTTCTGGTCTTGCGGAATCCAATTCCCCCCGGTTAGCGCAAACAGGTTAAAGGCGTTCAAAGTGGCATACGGATAAGACTTCAGCGTCTCGAGATAAAGCTTAAATACCCATAACAGCGGATTATGTAACGCAAAAGGCAGAACCCCGGCCGCGAAAACCGCAGCTCCGGCCAGGAAGCCCAAGCCGAATTTCTTCCAGCTGCGCTCTTTGGCGAAGCCGAGCAGCAGCACGGGTGTAAAAATTAGTGCCTGAGGCTTAATAAGCAAGGCCAGGGCAAACCAGACACAAGCCTTGACCAGCTTCTGCTGCTGCACGAAAAGCACCGCCGCCACCAGAAAAAACGTAAAGAAGGAATCGACCTGTCCCCAAGCCGCTGAATTAACCAGGACGGCGGGGTTGAATGCGTATAAGACGGCAAGACAAAGGGCCGTCGATCCGGATAGCCGGGCGGCCGCTACGCGATAGATTAGCAGCGAGGCAGCCAGATCTGCGAGAATGGCAGGAAGCTTCATCCATACGGAAAAAGCGGCGGAAGAATCAGACAAAGCCAGCCATTCCCGCCCTTTATCCAGTAAATACAGAATGTAAATATATCCGGGAGGATAGTCTGCGAATGTCGCAGTGCTATAGAACTGGCCCAGCCCTGCTGCCGCCGCATTTCTCGCCCAGGCGGCGAATGTCGCCATGTCCCCCGGATGACCGTGCACCATGAAGGCAATAACTAGACGCAGCAGCAAGGCGGTGGCCAGCAGAAGCGCCAGCCATTCCGTCTTGCCGGCTTTACCCTGCCCGCGCAGCCGGTCCTCTTGGCGGATTCGCAAATGATAGAGCAGCACGAATCCGATAAAAAATAAGAGAGAATAGAGGACCGGGGCAGTAAGCGATACCTTGGCCGAAGCTGTATCCCGACCGGCGGCTTCCTGCTGACCTGCCGCTTCTTGCTGCGCATTAACCGGTTCGAAAGAGACGGACTGGGCTCCGGCCGGCAGCTCGGAAAGCTCCTGCAAGGAAACATCGTCGAAGTAAGCGCGCCCCATATTCAGGCTGGCATAGCCTCCAAGTCTCAAGGCCACCTCCAGCTCCTGCTGCTTCGTACCCGTCCGACCGTACAGCTCCACATACTTCCACTGCCCGTCAGTGTCCAAGAAATCTTCCGATGTATCCACCGTTCCTAGAACCGATAGATTGGCGCCCTTCCCTCCTCCGGAAATCTGTACCGCTTTAATCCATCCGGATAATCGGTAGTAGGTGTCGGGCTTAACTTGCACCTTCTGCACCCATTTGGCATCATTAGGCTCCCTGCTTTCAATAGCGAGGGAGTATGAGCCGCTGCGAACATATTCATCCTCGACGGCGAAACGGGTCCCCTCTTTCTCCGACTTCCAGCTGTCAGCCGTCCAGGCTTCGCTTTTATTTTCAAATCCGGCATTATTCAACAAATTATCCGCTTCCGCCGCACAGGTGCCGGTCCACATGAACATCAAGACGAGACCGAGCACCCACATGATTCTATTCACAACAATCACCCGCTTTATTCACTGATGGAATTAACATCTCCACGGTTCTCCTTCATCCACTGTCCATTATGCCAAATTCCGACTTATGGCGATAGTCCGTTGTTAGAGAACTGATAAAATCGCCGTTCACGTTATTCTCCGGGACGCGGGATTAGGCGGGTGACCCGGGCTTCCGAACGATTAGCATATTTTTCTAGAATTATATGAGAAATTTGAAACTTTTTCTAGTTTAAAGTCGTCTTATAGTTGTAGAGGTCTGGCTACCGCTCTCACTCATCCCAGTAATCCTGCCTCAGGCAGGACCTTCTTTTAGACAAAAGAGGATAAATTTGGCACATTGACATTTGGCACAGTGGAATTCGTAACTAAATTGTTACCCATTATTTGCCGAAACTGTTTAGTATTACTGGGTACTGTGCCTTTTAATAGATTTCTATTAATTGAGGGAAAGAGTGCCAGAAACGGATGGATAGGAGACTGCTTCTATCTCCGTGAAGGTGTCCATTTCGACACCATTTTTATGATTACATAACAGAGGAGGTTAAGAATGGGGGGAGTTATCGAGTCTGAGGAGCCTTTGCTCACAGTCCGTTCGGTCCATAGAAGCTTTCAAACCGCAGGCCGTAAAATCCATGTGTTAAAAGGAATCGATATGACCCTGGAGCCCAACAGGCTATTCATGCTAAGGGGCCGTTCCGGTTCCGGCAAGACAACACTTCTAAACTTGATTGGCGGCCTGGATCAGCCTGACGAAGGAGAAATATTTTTTCGCGGCAAGCCGTTCCACCGTCTGAAAGACGATCAGAGAACCGAGGTCCGGCGTAAAGACATCGGATTTATTTTTCAAACCTATGCTCTGATGCCCCTTCTTTCCGCCTGGGAGAATGTGGAGCTGTCCCTTCGCATGTCGGGTGCGCCTAAATCCCAATGGAAAGATAGAATCAAGTACTGCCTCGAACTGGTGGGACTTAGCAAACGGATGAACCACCGACCGTTTGAAATGTCCGGGGGAGAGCAGCAGCGGGTGGCGATCGCCAAAGCCATTGCACACCGCCCGAGCTTGATCCTCGCCGATGAACCGACAGCCGAGCTAGATTCACAAATGGGAGCCCAGGTGATGTCGGTTTTCCGTACGATTATCGATTTGGAGAATATAACTATTTGCATGACTACACACGATCCTACAATTTTGGAGGTAGCCGACCATGTTTTCGAAATGGTGGATGGCAAATTCATTCAACCGGAATAAATTTAAATGGAGCAAGATAGCAGCGGTCTCATTGTTATGTTTATCCGTTATTGCATTCTCTGGCTGCTCCTTCCTTCCCAAGGAAGAGGAAGAAGAAGAGCTGCCCGTCATCAATCCACCGAAGCTCTCTACCAAGCCCGAGTATGAAGTAAAGACCGGTCCTTTGGAAAAGACGGTCCGCGGGTCCGGAAAGCTGATGTCCCTCACTGAGGAGGAGCTGTTCTTCACTGAAGAGAACAAGCGGATCAAAGAAATTTACGTACAAACCGGCGATTCCGTTGAAGCCGGCCAGCTCATCGCCGAGCTCGACGTCTCCGATCTGGAAAGCCAGTTGAGACAGAAGAGACTGCAGAACAAGAAGGAAGAGCTTGCTTTGATCGATGTGCTGCGCGACAGCGGAGACAAAACGTCGGATCAAATCGAGCAGGCGAAGATTGATTTCCAACTCAAGAAGGAAGAAATGGCCGAGCTGGAAGAAAGCATTGCCAAATCTAAATTGTATGCGCCCTTCTCCGGCACCGTGGTCGGAATGTATATGAAAAAGGGAGATTCCCCTAAAGCGTTCGATACGGTGGCGGTTCTCGCCGATTTGTCCAATCTGACCGTAGCCGCAACTCTAAGTGCAGAAGACTTGAAGAATGTGGCCGTCGGGATGGATGTCAGAGTGGACATCAACACTCTTGGCCAGCATAAGGGCAAGATACTGCAGCTGCCGAGTCCGAAAGCGGACCCCAATGAAAACAACCGGCCAGGATGGGGAGGCAATGACAGTAATCAGAAAGACACCATCGACAATTATATGTTGGTCCAACTGGACGAGAAGCCTGAGAACCTGTCGAGAGGGCTTCGCCTTAGTGTCACCGTCATCCTTGAGAGAAAAGAAGAGGCCATTCTGATTCCTGTCTCCACTCTCCGAACGATGACCGGACGCAATTATGTGCAGGTTGTCGATGAGAATGGCAACAAACGGGAAGTCGATGTTGAAGTTGGCCAGCAGACCTCTACCGAGGTAGAAATACTTAAAGGATTGACCCCCGGCCAGAAAGTAGTAGGTAAATAGAGCTTATGGCGATGCTTCGTTTTCTAATTCGAAAGATGTGGAACACCCGATGGCTGACACTGAGCTCCTTGGTCGGATTA
The DNA here is from genome assembly GCF_018403245.1 of Paenibacillus sp. J2TS4. Classification (GTDB taxonomy): domain Bacteria; phylum Bacillota; class Bacilli; order Paenibacillales; family NBRC-103111; genus Paenibacillus_L. The sequence goes on along the minus strand of NZ_BOSH01000019.1, from coordinate 24,753 downwards.
ATAGTGGCGGTCTCCTTTACGACAAGCATTCCGATGTACGCGGACGGGGCTTTGAAGCGGGTCGTCGCCAAATCGCTGCAGGAATTGGAAGGCGGCGGGCCCCCGGGCTCCCTGCTCATGCGTTACCAGGCTGTAGGTTCTGACCGGCCAGACCTGGCTGATGTGAGCGAAGTGGATCAATACATACAGGAGCAGGTTCCGAAAGACATCGGCTTTCCCTACTCCGCTTATGTTAGAAGCCAATCCATTCGAGGCGCTTCTATTACACCAGTCGATTCGTCGCGGATTGAATCCACGCAGCGTCGACCTATGACCCTATCGAGTTATTCGGGTCTCGAGGAGCAGATTGAAATTACATCCGGAAGCCCGGCTTCCAAAGAAGTCAAAGACGGAATCGTTGAAGTCATTATGTTTGAAGAAGCTATATTCCGTAACGATCTGCGGGTTGGGGAAGTTTTTAAATATCCGATTGCCGGAGGCTTCGGTATTCCTCCGGTCGAAATCAAGATCGTCGGGGCCTTCAAACCTAAAGATGAACTCAGTCCTTATTGGTATCAAGAAATGGAAGGGCTGCTAAGCACTCTGCTGGTGGACGAGGAAGTTTTCCAGAAGGAACTGCTGGAGAAACGAAAAATTCCGCTTAACCTTTCCAACTGGTACTATGCTTTCGATTTGAAAGACATTCAAACCAGTCAAATATCGAGTCTGGAAAAAAGGCTTGAGCGGCTCGATATCAATCTGTACCAGATGCTGAAAGATACGAAAGTCGATATTTCATTCCTGGATCTGCTTGGTGAATTCCGCAAGCAGGGACTGCAGCTGCAATTCCTGCTGTTTACGCTGGCGGCTCCAATGATTGCGATGGTCTTCTATTACATCGTAATGAATTCTCGGCAGGCTCTGGAAAGACAGCGCAACGATATCGCTGTACTCCGCTCTCGTGGAGCCAGCACCCGGCAGATTATTAATATCTTCTTTCTGGAAGGCTTGATTCTCGGAGGCACCTCGCTGATCATTGGAACGTTAATCGGCTGGTTTATGGCCAAGAGCATTGGCTCCAGCAGCGGTTTCTTAACGTTCGTGGATCGCAAATCGATACCGGTCGGCTTCAGTACTGGAATGTGGCTATATGGAGTGGGCGCCGTTCTCATTGCTATCGCAGCCAGTCTGATTCCCGCTATCACCTATGCGAGATCCTCCATTGTGACGCATAAGCAGCAATTAGCCAGGAACAGAGCTCCTTTCTGGCAGCGCTGGTTTCTCGATATCGCCCTGCTTGGACTTGTCGGATACGGATGGTACTTGTTCCAGGAAAGGCAATTTCTCAGCATGCAAACCGGGCTATCCGCCGATCAGATGCAGGTGCAGCCGCTGTTGTTTTTCATACCGGCTATCTCCATCTTTTCGCTCGGCCTGATTGTGCTCAGAATATTTCCTTGGCTGCTCAAGCTTCTCAGTTGGATCGGCAAACCGTTCTTGTCCGTATCCTCCTATCTAACGCTGAATCAGCTGTCACGTTCAGCCATGACTTATTACCCGCTGATGCTGCTTCTTATGCTGACGCTCGGTCTTGGTGTTTATAATTCTTCAGCAGCGAGGACGATTGATCTGAACTCCACCGAACGGACGCTGTATCAGTTTGGAACAGATGTTGTTATCCAGACCGTCTGGGACACCGCTTCGGATGACCTGCCTCGTGACCGCAATCCTAACCCGGACGGCGGCCAAGGAAATAACGGAGGCGGTCAAGGCAATCAGGGAAGCGGAAATCCGGGAGGTAATCCAGGGGGAAATCCAGGCGGGCCTGGCGGTGGAAATCCGGGGGCGAATCCCCCTCCTTCCCAGATGCGCCATTTAGAGCCTCCATTTGAAATTTTCCGCCAAATGGAGGGAGTGGAGCATGCGGCCCGTGTTCTGGAGACCAGAGGCAGCGTCATCGTCTCGGGGAGATCGGCCGGGCAAGGAACAGTAGTAGGTATTGACAATGATCAATATTATCATGTGGCCTGGTTCCGGGATGATCTGTTCCCTTACAAGCCGCATCAGTATCTCAATCAGTTGGGAATTTATGAGCAATCCGTTCTTATACCCAGCAATTTTGCTGAAAGATATCAGTTGAAGGAAGGCGACCTGGTCACTATTTCCATTCAACAGCAGCCCGTGGAATTCGTCGTAGTCGGCATTCTGCCATACTGGCCGGGACAATACCCGGAACAATCTCCTTTCTTTGTTGCCAATCTGGAATATATCTACGATCAGGTACCCATATTCCCATACGAAGTATGGCTAAAGATGGAAGAAGGAGCCAAGGTCGGCCCTATTCTGGACGAATTGAACCGGCAGGGCCTCGAAATTGCCAGTGTGAGTGACGTAAGGAGCGAATTGATTACTCAGAACAAGCATCCATCCCGTGGAGGAGTCTTTGGAATTCTCAGTCTTGGCTTCCTCGTATCGGTGCTTATCTCGTTAATCGGCTACCTGCTCTTCTGGTTCTTCAACCTGTCCGGCCGAGTCGTGCAGTTTGGCGTTCTGCGAGCGATGGGGCTCAAACGAAGGCAATTGACCTTCATGCTTCTTATGGAGCAAATCTTTACAGCCGGTTTGGCCATCGCACTCGGAATTGGAATTGGCAAGCTGACCAGTTATTTATTCCTGCCATTCCTGCAAACCGCTGATGACGTTAAGCAGCAGGTACCTCCGTTCCGAGTCGTCTTCGAAGCGAAAGACACCAATCAGCTGTACGTCGTCGTAGCCTTCATGATGCTGACCGGAGCCGCGCTGCTGTTCGCACACATCCGCAGACTTCGCGTTCACCAGGCTGTAAAAATGGGAGAGGAGCGATAATACGATGATTCACTGCGAAGGACTAGTCAAAATATTCAAAACCGATGAAATCGAGGTTGTCGCTCTCCAAGGCTTGAACATTGAAGTGAAGCAAGGCGAAATGATGGCGATTATCGGCAACAGCGGTAGCGGCAAGTCGACTCTGCTGAACATACTGGGCGGCCTCGATCGGCCGTCCGCCGGGCAAGTTCGGGTCGGTGAATGGGATTTATTAAAAATTACCGATAAGCAGCTGGTCGATTACAAGCGTAGAACAGTCGGCTTTGTATGGCAGAACAACGCTCGGAACCTGCTGCCCTATTTAACAGCGTTGGAGAATGTGGAGACCCCCATGATGCTGGGCAGCAAAGTAGACCGGGCTTACGCCTTGCAGCTGCTGGAATGGGTCGGTCTGAAGCACCGGGTTCATAACAAGCTGCAGCAGCTGTCCGGAGGGGAGCAGCAGCGGGTGGCCATTGCCATCTCGCTCGCTAACCGCCCCTCCCTGCTGCTGGCGGACGAACCGACCGGCTCCGTAGATTCGCTGACGTCGGATCTGATTATGGATACGTTCCGCAGGTTAAATAGCGAATTGGGAGTAACGATCGTTATTGTCACCCATGACCTGTCCTTGGCCAGCAAGGTGGACCGGGTCGTCGCCATCCGGGACGGATTGACCAGTACGGAATTCATTAAAAGAAATCCGAACTTGGATCATGGCGCCCAAGAGAGTCACCACCTTCATGAAGTTCATGAAGAATTTGTCGTATTGGACCGAGTAGGGAGGCTGCAAGTCCCCAAAGCTTTCCTGGAAGCATTAAATATAGAGAACAAAGCGTCCATGGAATTCGACGGAGAGAAAATTATTATCAAGCCACCTAATTCACTGGAGGGAGACCAATCATGATTAAAAGAAAACTATGGGCCTCAGCCCTGTCATTATCTTTGCTCGTCCCGACCCTGTCGGCCTGTTCCTTTACAGGAGCTCCGAAGGAGGAGCCTCCTTCTACACTCCGCATCGCCACCACATCCGGATGGTTTGATGAGGAATATTTCCGCAGGGAATATACGGAGCTGTTTGAATTGGAGCACAAGAATATAACCGTAGAATTTGTTAATCTCGGTGAGAATTATCGCTATTCCCGAGGTCCTTCACAAGAGGAACCGGAAGATCCGCTGAAGAAATTAAAAGACGAAATGCAAGGGGCAAATCCTCCGGACGTCGTTCTGTTCAACTATGATCAAATGTCCGAGCTGGTCCATGAAAACTTGCTTTCCCCTCTGGATCCAATGATTAAGGACGATAAATTCAATACCGAAGATATCGTTCCCGCTGTTATCGATGGAATCAAGCAGATGGGAAATGGACAAATTTATGCCCTTTCTCCTACTTTCTATTCTTCCGCTCTTGTTTATAATAAAGGTATGTTCGACGAAGCCGGTGTGGGTTATCCGACCGACGGCATGAACTGGGACGAAATTTTTGAATTGGCTAGACGAGTGAGCAAAGGAGACGGAAAGCAGCATGGCTTCAACTTCTACTCTTACAGCCACGGGGATCTTTTTAACGCTACGCAAATGTATGCCAATGCCATAAGACTGCGTACCTTTGATGAGAATGGCGAGAAAATGACGGTGGACTCTGACAGCTGGGAACAAGCCTGGAAAACCATCATTGATCTTGGCAAGGAAAAAACGATTCCTTTCATGGACATGAACAACGATAATTACGACCGGTTCAACGATGAAGGTCCTTTCGGATATAACGATTTCCTGTCGGGCCGCCTTGCCATGACGATGATCTCTCTCTACGAGATCAAGGAATTGATCAATGCCAACAAAGAGGCCGACAACATTGAAGGCTATACTCCTATTCAATGGGATATCGTCTCGGTCCCCACTGCTCCTGACGGCACCAGCTACTCCTTCGGATTTAACGACTTGATGGGAATTAACGCCAAAGCGCCTAATGCCAAAGTAGCCTGGGAATATATCAAGTTCATGAATGGGGAAGATTGGGCCCGATTGAAGTCCCGCAGCTCGAACAATTTAATTTCGAATAAGAAATATACGAAACGAAGCGATGGCGAGGAATATAACATTGAAGCGTTCTATAACGTCAAGCCTGCCCCGCCGGAAAGTTTTGACGATTATGAAATCTATCGCAAGAAGCCGAACATTCACGAAGTCGTTTGGATGGGTCAAAAATACTTCAACGAAGCGGTGGAAGGTCAAACTAGTATCCGGGATGCGTTGAAGGCTTGGCAAGAAGAAGGGGATGCCCTGCTGCTGCAAATGGAAGAAAATCCAGAGGCCTCCTCAGTCGACAGGGGCGGCAGTGAAGCGATTGCCGTTCCAATAGGTTAATTCTGATCGAGCTGCTCAGACTACTTGAAAGCTTGATCCACCCTAGGGGATGGGGCTTCCACATTAAAGGGAATGTCCCTCCCCGACCATTCTTATTTGAGTTCAATAGGTCAACTATTCATCCATAAAGCAACAGGGGAACCTTTGAACTGTCTCCAAGAAACATAACAAACTATGAACAACAAAGAGAGGAGCTCGGACATGGATCAACGTTGGAAATACCCCTTTGCCGTGATGACGCTGGCTGCCGTCCTGGCATCAGGAACGGCTATTCCGTCTTACGTTCATGCGGACGATAATAGCGAAAAAGCGGCGGTAGAAGAAGTAGTGGCTGGTGAACTGCCTTCCATCGGATCAGTATCGATCGGAGGAAGCAATACAATTGAATTGAAGCAGGCATCTCTATCTAATGAAGAGAGCGGCAAAATTGTAACCTTCACCTTAACCGTGAACAATCAGGGAAGCAGCGAAATACAATTTATTGATTATTGGGTGCGCCTCAAGAGCAGTACCGGCACCACCTTTCCTGTAGCCTTGTTCGCCGCAGATAAAGATAAAAATAGAATTCCGGCAAAAAGCAGCATGGATTTCCGTTTTTCTGCCAAAGTGAACGACCAAACCAACCTGAAGGATTTAACCTTTAATCTGATTCAATGGGATTTTACCCGCAGTGACTTTGAAAAGCCCATTGGCACCATTTCGATTCCGGACAGCTATTCCTTATTAACCTCTGTTGGAACTAAGAGAATGGCCAGCATCGGCAACGAGCCGATCAAAAACGGAGTCAAGCGGCTTTCCGTCAGCATGAATGACACTCATTTCCTGCCTACCATCTACTTCGAGATGGAGAATACAGGAAGCCGCGGCGCCAAGCTTCCCGCGCTGCAGTTCAACCTGCGTACGGCCGAGGGACTTCTTTATCCGCTAACGGCTTCGGGAATAGACAAAGATACTACTATCAATCCTCGGGTTACGAAAGAAGTGACTCTAACCGGTTCCATTCCCATCTCCGTTGACGAGAATGGGTGGCAGCTCCAGGTTACACAGCTCATCGATCTGGGAGATGGCACGACCGTCCAGGTGCCCGTTGCCGAATTTATCCTCCCTGACTCTAGCAAAGAAGAAGTATCTCTGGGAAGTACTTATGAAGTATCCAACGAGGACGGAACCTACAACGTTCGTCTGGATGAGCTTAAACGTCTTCCATGGGAAGATGAAGACTTACTGGCCGCTCAAGTGGTTATTTCTAATCCGGGCACTAAATCACTTCCTATTCCGAATCTAACCGGATATTTCAAATTGGACGATGCGGTTGAGGTGGACTCGACAGTCATTCGCGGGGATAAAGTCATCGGCCTGCAGCCGGGACAAGAAATTACGGTACAATATCTCGGCAAAATTCCTTATACTTACGATTTTTCTTCTATTAAGCTGTACATGCAGGAGCAAAAGGATTCTGCGCCTAAAGAACCGAATCCTGGTACTCCAGGTGGAGGGAATGAAGGTGGAGGAAAAGTCGAAGATTTAATCCAGTTTGTTCACAATGCCGACATGATGATAGTTCCGGCTGTGGGCAGCGGGCAAAAACAAGCCATCCATGATGTCGGCCGAAAAGCCCAATACTCGGTAAAAGAAGTGCATACCTTCACGGGCAAAAGCGGCAACGTTATGGTGGCCATGGTGGAAATAGAGAACCTGGAGAAGCGATTCAACGATATTTCGAAGCTGGTCGCTCATTATGTAGCCCCGAATGGAACCGTATATACGGCCAACATATCCGAGATTAAATCCAGTATAACTCCAGGCGGCAAAGCTCTGCTCCATCTATCCGGAGTGCTTCCGCAAGAAGTGAAGACCAACGACCTGCAGTTGTTCATCGGACAAGCGGTTAAGGAGGGCAAGCTGGCTGGAAAGGAAGATACTCCGGACGCTTACATTCAACCGCTAGCCTTTGCTCTGCCTCTGGAGAAGACGAAGCCTCAGGATGATCTGAGAAATATTGAATTCTTCCCGTACTCCTTGTCTATGAGTAATATCGGCACGACTATGAATTTCTTAACCGGAGATCTGAAATTCTCCTTCGATTACGAGTTAGGTAAAGATATTCTGGTGGTTAGCAATACGGAAGACCATAAGATGGTCGTCGAAATCGCAGACAACGACGGCAAGTTCAAACGCTCCCAGGAGTTCAGCCTGGACAGCGCGGAGGAAGGCGATAAAGGCGAGCAGCCAGGAGGCGGTACTAGCCTCAAGCTCGGCTCCCATGAAGCTGTCCTGAACTTCAACGATCCTGAGCTGGTATACAAGCTGGAATCTCTGGAAAAATACACATTGAATGTGTACTATCAATTCCAGCCCGGACAGCGTAAATTAATTGCCAGCAAAGAGCTCAAATGGTTCTATACTGCCGATTAATCCGGTCACCGCTATCTTTAAATAACTATTAACGATTAGGCAAGCCGTGCAGACTACTCTCGCGCGGCTTGCTTTTCATTTGCCTCAGCAAAAAGACACCACTCTGCTTATATAATATTGGTCACCTCTATTTTTCACCCAAGGACCTACTACCATTCTTGAAAGATCAGCATCTCGAAAGACAGGATGATGATTTGCAAAGGGATTAATCGGCCTCTTCCTCCCCATCTACTCTTGAATATTTTTAATATTTTGGTTCAAAATTACTTTACTTTGTTATCGAATCAATGTATTATCAAATTAATGCATTATCGTATTAAAGTATTTTGTGATAAGTTTTAAGGAGGTTATAATCGTGTCTCTATCCAAAAAACCCCTCGTGCGTAAAGAACTGAAGCAGTTGAAACCCTATTCTCCCGGCAAGCCTGCATGGGAGGTGCAAGCCGAACTAGGCCTGGAGCAGGTGATCAAGCTGGCCTCGAACGAAAATCCATTGGGCCCTTCCCCCAAGGCAGTCAAGGCGATTATGCAGCAAGTTAACGAACTGCACCGCTATCCCGATTCCGGCAGCCTGAAGCTAAAGCAAATCATTGCGGACCATTATCGAGTACGGGAAAGCCAGGTCATGATCGGCAACGGAGCGGACGAGCTCATTACGCTGCTCTCTGAAGCCTATCTGGAGAAGACGGATGAAGTCATCGTCCCCTTCCCTTCTTTTACCGAGTACGCCTTCGGGGGAATGCTTATGGGAGCCAAGATCATTGAGGCGCCCCTCGATTCCAGCTTTAACTACGACCTTAAGCAATTGTTATCCGTTGTCACGGATCGCACCAAGATTGTTTATTTGTGTTCCCCGCACAATCCGACAGGCACCTATGTTTCCCGCACTTTTATCAATGAATTAATCCAGGAGCTCCCGGATCATACGATACTCGTTCTCGATGGAGCTTATTCCCATTATGCCAATGCGGATGATTACACCAATGGTGTCGAATGGGTACAGCAGGAGAAGCCGGTAGTTGTTCTGCAAACCTTCTCCAAAGTTTATGGATTAGCTGGAATGCGTGTAGGCTTTGCACTGGCTGCGGAACGAATCATTGCGGCGATGCATCAAGTCAAGGAGCCTTTTAATGTGAATGCTCTAGCCCAAACAGCCGCAGCCGCCGCTATTTCAGACGAAGAACATATCCGAAGAACGTTGGCTGTGAATGAAGAAGGACGCCGGCTTTTGTACTCTGCGTTTGAAGCCAGAGGAATCCATTACACTCCCAGCATGAGCAATTTTATATTAGTAGAGCTTGGGGACGAAGCGGAGGCCGTCTATAAGCTTTTATTAGAGGAAGGGGTCATCGTTCGCTTCGGAGGCACCTGGGGCTTAAACGGCCATCTCCGGGTAACGATAGGAACGGAGCAAGAAAATTTAATCTTCATCCATGCGCTCGATAAGGTAAGAAGCCGTCTGTAGCTTCTGAATTGATCCGCCCCGGGTCTCCAGCTTCTTGCAACAAGAGACCCGGTTTTTACATGAATAACTATCTCATGGCGCGGCCTAACAAACGAACATAATCGTCATCCTTGTACAAGATCCTTAATCCATCCAACCGGATGCTGGTTTCTCCGTCCGTATAACGACTGTCCGCCAAGTCAGTGCTGTTCATTTCCAGCAACAGCTCATACGGACCGGGAATTGCCAAGGGGCGGCAAATACCGCGTTCCTCTACCGCTTGCTGAACGGCCTTTTTTATTTCACTATGCACCCGTTGAGGAGGCTTGATCAAGGCGGAATGACGAGTGATGGCCGTCTTGGTCTCGTATGTATGTACAGATCCGAGAGCCTGCTCCGCTTCACGGCAGGTGGCATCATCTCCTGTAACCAGCAGGACGGGAACATTATGAAGGCCGAACAGCATAGCATCCAGCACAATTTCCCCCACCGGATTCCCGTTAAGCTCGGTACGCTGGTAGGTTGCCGAGCTCATCGTATGATCACGAACCGCCCGAGGCGTGCCAGCCATCCCGTGATAACCGATCAGCATAGCTCCGTCAAACGACGAGTCCAATCCGGGAAACCGCTCGTTCATGGGGGTTCCTCCCATACAGTACATTGCACCGGGGTGCAGGTTTTCCGGAATGAAGTTAAAACCGGTAGCATGGGCATCCTTGACGACGATCTGTTCGACCCCGGCTTCCAGAAGCCCTTCCACGATCGCGTTCACTTCCCTGGTCAGCAGATGGCGGGCTTCACTATAAAGCGGTTCTCCCCTCATAAGCTGCTCCCGCAGAATGATACCTGAAATCCCTTCCATATCAACGCTTACATAAATTTTCATTCCTGTCCCTCCCGACGTTAGCGCTATCTTCCTGTTCATTATAACTTAATTCTTGCAAGGAAGTACCTTCCGACGAATAGTTTTTGATCCTTTGAAGCACTCTATTTCTCATAGAATGGAGGTGATTGGAAAAATGGCGCGGATTGCGGTAGAAAATACATTGGGCGATGTGAAGAACGCTCTGCAAAACAGCGGGCACGAAGTTATGCATTTGGACGAGAACAGTGTACAGAATTGTGATTGCTGTGTCATTTCCGGTCTGGATCAGAACGTTATGGGAATAGCCGTTCCGGAAACCCAGGCTTCCGTTATCAATGCACAAGGAATGACAGCCGAAGAGGTTGTTAACCAAGTTAATCAGAGAATAAACCAATAGTAAACCATAGGAAACAGCTAACAGGGAAGGCCTTTTGCGGCTTTCCCTGTTGGCTTTTACCGGTATCTAAAGTTTCCGCACTGATTTTTAATAATTCACAGGCCGGTTTAAGGTTTCAGCTATCTATTACAAGGGTACAGGCTAGAATGATGCAGTGATTACATTGAAATCAAGACGAATTCAGTGATAAGATAATATTACATAACTTTGAAAGGTGAGCAGCATGACCACACATCCAGAAAAACACAACCTTCGGGCGTGGACCGACATTAATAAACATAAATTAGGCAAAGGAATTAAAAAGCCTCGATTCCGCAAGGCCAAACAGTGGGTCATTCAAAATCGAATCCTAATGGCCGTCTTAATAGTGGAGGATGTTAAGCTTTCAGAATTAGCGAAAGAGGTCGGGGTAGCCCCCAGAACGGTAGCCTCCTGGATCTATGAGGGGGTCAAGCCCACGGAAGAATACAGGGCGCATATATCGCATAAGTTCGGACTGCCACAATCCGTATTATTCTTTGATGATCGCCATTACGATCAAATCCCTGCCTGGACAGGCAAAAGGTTTCTGAAGCGCGTCCTGCTCGGCGAAAAGAAAAATCGGATCTTAACCGGGTTGTTTGCCGTACATGATCTATCCCCTTCCGATTTTAGTAAAGAGATGAATCTGGCACCAGCGACAACTCGCAAATATATGCATCAGGGCAAAAAACCGGCACCCGAGGTAGGAGAAATCTACTGCTCCTTTTTCGGACTGCCGGAGGAGATATTATTTTATGAAACAGAAAGACGGAATTAGGGGGACTACATGAAAATGATAGGACTGCTGGCGGGAATAGGATTGGCAGGGACAGGTTTAGTTTTTCTGTTGGTCTATTTGCTGCGCAGCAAGTCCCGGTCCAACGTCGTCAAGCTATCCCATTATAAAAGGAAGTCCTCCCGGGTAAAGCAAAAATGCTCTTTTTGCAAAACAAAGTCCGATTCATTAACTTTCTATTCAAGCCATGAAGGAAAGGTAGTCGGAGTGTGCCGAAAATGTGCTGTCATCGCCAAACGGCAGGATTGGATGCCGATCTGACCCTTCCCTTTTATTTTTCAAGAAAGCTTGTTATAGATTGCCCGCAGCAGATTAAGCGCCTGCTCTTCCGCATCTCTTGCTTTAGTTAATGCCTCGACCGCCTGATTCAAACGATCCTCATCCCGGATATGCTCCTCCTCGCGCTGATGGAATGGAAAGAGCTTTTCCACCTTGCTTAAATAATGGTACACTTGCCCGTAATGCTGGGCCCCCGCCTGGAGCAGTCCGTTCAGTTCGCTCCCTTGCCGGCCTATCCTCTCTTCCGCCTCTTTCAGGCATTCGACCGCGAATTTGCGGCATTCACTCCATACGGCCGCATTGTAAGCTGTGCCAAAACCGTCCGCCCTCCGTTCAGACAAGGCCCCAATCCACTGGTCAAAGCCGTCTATCCCCACCTTATATCCCGGCAATATCCACTGGGACGCTCCTTTAGAGAACTCCAATACAAATTCCAACGCCTCTTTAAGCGCTTCCCGGTCATCGGTCGTAAAGCCCGGTTCGAGCCAATACATTTCTAACAATCCGTTCTGTGAAATGCCAAGCTCTTGCCACGGTTTAAAAGCCCCATTTAATGATTCCTCATGGACGAGCCAATGACCCTCTATAGCTTGCAATAAATAATACAGCTTGCTCGAGAGCGCATCCTCAAACACCAGAGACCCGAATTTTTTACTTACCTCCGTTCGTTCGGAAACGGCAATTCCGTGTTGTTCGAGCTCCGACCTCAGCTCAACGGTCATTTCAAATCGTTCCAGATCCGGCAACGACAGGCCTTCCAATAAAAATAGCGGATCTGCCGTTCCAATACCGGAATAACGGTAACCGTGATGCTCGTCGTAACCATTCACAACATAATATTCCGGAATTCCCAGCTCCCAACCGTAGCACGGGTATCCTTGATCAATCGCTTTTTTAGTATTTTCCCACGCGAGCTTCTGTTTAGCGGTAAAATCCGCCTCCGTCCGCCAGCCGAACACTCCATGCGTCTCATAACCGAGATTGCTGCCCAGATTCATCAGCATTTCGTTATTCCAGGCGGTCGGTCCCGCAGCCGTCACCTTGTCGTCCAGATTAATTAAAAAGGCATGTCCGGTCATCCCCATCAGCCAGGCTTCCGAAACCGGAATATTCAAATATTCCAGTCCCCCTTTAACACTGCCGAGATGACTGACCCACATTGGTTTCCATTGCAACCGATCCAGCTTTTTCAACATTTCGTTATCCTCCTCTACAGATCAACAATTGACTACTGAATAAATAAACACCTTGCTGTACCCTATTGTATAAGAGAGGTCGGACATATCATGTCCTACTGGAATGATTGTTCCAGATTTTTTGCAGACGGGCGCGAAACTGATTTTTGCACCAATGCGGAGAAACGAGCTCAAAGTCGGCAGGACAAGCGAGAAGTTTGGCGAAAAGATCATGAGCATCGTCAAATTGCACCTGAAAAGTGCCGGAGTCCAGCTCCCTCCAGGGCAGGCCCAGCGTCTCCACGTATTCCGGCACAGCAAATCGAATGACGGCTTTTTTCGGATTTCGAAAAAGAGACAGCATAAACCGGGCTCCGCTAAATAAGGGGCGGAACTCAAACCGCTCTCCGGTCTCCTTCGCGGATTCAAAACAATCCAGCGGCAGCAAGCGAATATCGTTGAACGATTCGATATAACCGAGAACGTAATAATGCCGGCGAAACGGCAAGATGCGATACGGGTGGAATAACTCCGCCTGCTCCTCCCCGGCAAACCGGACTGTAACTTTGCACTGCCGCTCTGCGGCACGCTGCAGCAGGACATAATGAAGCATTCCTTCTCCCGGAGGAAGCGGAATGGCCGATACGGCAGAGCTTATTTGCCGCGGCGTACTGCTTTCAGGGAGAGATTCGGAGCTGGACGGCGGAGATCCCGTGGCAGAAGAATAAAACTCAGAAGACAACCCGGCCAGCCTTTTGAGAGTCTCCCCCAGTTCTATGTTCCTTCTGTCTCCTGAAGATACATATTGGCCGGCCAAATAAGACAGAGAAGCTTTCTGCTCCTCTGTCAAAATAGCAGAAGGCAGCGCAAACGTCCGATCGGTATAAACATACCCCCGGCGCTGAAAACAATATTTAATCGGAGCATGGAGCGAATCTCTCATATACTCTAATTCTCGCGAGGCCTGGCGGACGGAAATTTCGAAACGTTCGGCTATGATCCGGCAATTCGGATACAGCCCGCCTCGTATTTGGTTATCAATCCATACAATCCGATGCAGCTTGCCCACAAGCCTCTCCCCCCATCCCTTTAACTATATAATACGGAAAATTCAACTTAATCTTCCATTCCGTTTCGAAAGCTTCTTCGCCGATTCTTGTAGAACCGTCCTTCGGCAAGGTAGACTATCCTTTTTCCAGCTATTATAGCAAAAAAACAAGCCACAGCATGCTTACCAATGCCCTTCCTGCGCGGCCGGCCGCCGACGAATTTTACTTCTTTACACAATGATGGCTGCCCTATATAATGGAGATAGTTTTCCGATTTTATAAAAATTATGGAGTTTTACTCCAAAAAAAAAAAAAAAAAAAAAAAAAAAAAACTGAAATAAGGAGCTTATGCGCCATGAATGAAACCGATCGGTTGGATACCGAGCAGGTGAATTCCCGAAGCTACGACTTGGATCAAATGACATCGGAGGAAATCCTGCGAGTGATGAATGAGGAAGATGGCCAGGTACCGGCTGCCGTCGGACGTCATTTGGCCGAAATTGCACAGGCTGTCGATTGTATCGCCGACGCCCTGGGCCAAGGCGGACGGCTGTTCTATGTCGGCGCCGGAACGAGCGGCCGGTTAGGCGTCCTGGATGCCTATGAATGCCCCCCTACCTTCGGCACTTCGCCTGAGACCGTGCAGGCGGTGCTGGCCGGGGGAAGCCATAGAGCCCAGGCCGACGAATCGGCCGAGGACGACGCCGATCAGGGCGCGGCCGACCTGCGGGCCCGTGCCGTTGGAGCGAGCGATGTCGTCGTCGGCCTGGCGGCCAGCGGACGGACGCCGTACGTGCTCGGCGCGCTGGCTGCCGCCAAGGAAGCGGGGGCGCGCACGATCGGCCTAAGCTGCAGCGCGGGCTCGCCGCTGGGACGGATGGCGGACATCGCGATCGAAGTTCCGGTAGGGCCCGAGGTGCTGACCGGCTCGACCCGGCTGAAAGCGGGGACGGCCCAGAAGCTCGTGCTCAACATGCTGAGTACCGCAGCGATGGTGAAGCTGGGCAAAGCCTACCGGAACTTCATGGTCGATATGCAGCCGTCCAACAGCAAGCTGCGCCAACGGGCGGTGCGGATCGTGAGAAGCGCCACGGGCGAGGAAGATGAGGCGGCCGTCCGCGCGCTCGAGCAGTGCGGCTACAATGTCAAGACTGCCATTGTAGCGCTCCTGACCGAGTCGGATGCGGAGGCCTCGGCCCGCTGGCTGGAGCAGGCCGGAGGCCGGGTCCGCGATGCCATTCGGCTCGCCGGAGCGAATGGTTGAGCGGAGTGCCGGTATGCAGCTCTATTCCTGGGGTCGTTGCCGGCATGCGGCTCTATTCCCCACATCGGCTCCGGCATGAAGTGCTATATCGAGCATCGTTTCCGATATGCACTGTAATACAGCGAGGTGTTTCCGGCATGGGCGGCATTCCGCCCACGGGTGCTTCGCACGGTGCGAATAAATGGCAAGAACCTATCAAGGGCATCCTGCCCTTACTCAAGGAGGAACGACCATGAAAAGAATAAGCGGCTCCTGGTTTGATTTTTATCATTGTAATCCGTATGAAGGCGATACGTGGAACTCCACCACACAGCAATTTACCGAGCAGGATTGGGATCTTAAGCTGTCAGAGATGGCGGAGGCAGGCATGGATACTCTTGTTCTGCTGCATGTAGCTCTGCATGGCAAAGCCTTTTACCCGTCCGAGGTTATTAACTTGAGATGGGATACCGTCTGTCCGGACCCGTTAGAGGCAGTATTAAAGGCCGGGGACCGATTGGGAATGTCTATCTATGTCGGGCTGGGCTTCTTTACAACCCCGATCATGGGGAGTCTGTCCACTACCGGGGACCGCAACCAATTGCGTTATGACATCGCGGACGAGTTGGGCTCCCGATACGGTCATCACGCCTCTTTCGCGGGCTGGTATTTTCCGGTGGAAGCGGCGATTCACTCGTATTTTCCCGAGGAATATATAGCTTATGCCAATGAGTTGGCTGCCTATTGCCGAAAAGTAGGCCCGCAAAAAGTATTAATCGCGCCATACGGGACCCGTTCGATTATCGCTGACGACAAATTTGTCGAGCAGTTAAAATCGCTAGATGTGGATTATATCGCTTATCAGGATGAAATCGGCGTGGATCGGACCACTTTGCAAGCGGTGGACGAAGTGTTTGCGAAGCTGAGAGAAGCGCACGATCGGGCGGGCAAGCCGCTGTGGGCGGATCTGGAAGTGTTCCGTTTTCAAGGCAAGGTGCTGTATCCCGGAGCTCCGGATAGAATCATCCAGCAGATGGAAACACTCTCCCCCCATGTAGATAAAATCTTATGCTATCAATACCTGGGGATGATGAACAAGCCGGATAGCCCTGTTCACGCCGGACCTGAGTCTTCCGTGCAGCTGTACGAGGAATATATGGCTTACATTCGCAAACACGGACTGCTCTAAACGTCTGGACTTTTCCGGTTCCAAGCTTAGGACGCTTTTATTCACCGGACTTCTCTAGAGATCAGGAGGCGAGAACTCTGCTAACGCCCATAGCAATAGGTATCGATGTAGGCGGAACTCAAATTAAAGCGGGGATGATGACGAAGGAAGCGCAGGCGGTCCGCACCGATGTCTTCCCGACGGAAGCGTCTGCGGGAAGAGAGGCGCTGCTGGGCAAGCTGAGCGATCTTCTCTCGCATTATCGCGAGCTTGCCCGCCGCAACGGCTGGAGCATAACGGCTGCCGGAGTCGGCACGGCAGGCTTCGTCGATATTCACGAAGGCTCCGTACCGTTCGCCAGCGATAACCTGCCTGGCTGGAGCGGCGTCCGTCTGCGTGATGAACTGGAGGAAGCCTCGGGACTCCCGGTCGTCGTCTCCAATGACGCCCATGCATTGGCCGTAGGCGAAGCATGGGCCGGAGCCGGCCGGGGTCTGACGGACTTCCTCTGCATCACGCTGGGCACGGGGATCGGTGGCTGCCGAATCGTTAACGGAAGGCCGGATTACGGCCATTCCGGATATGCGGGAGGCTTCGGCCACCAGATCATCGTCTACGGCGGCAATCCTTGCACGTGCGGCGGATCCGGCTGCTGGGAGAGCTACGCCTCCGTAACCGGGCTGCTCCGCTTAGCGGAGGAAGCCGGACTGTCCGGAGCAAGCCCGGAGCGGTTGTTCGCCGATGCCCGTTCGGGTCGCGCAGACGCCGCTGCATTGATCCGCGTGTACATCGGCTACGTTGCCGCGGGTCTGTTCAATCTGGTCTATGCCTACAATCCGCAGGCGATCATTATCGGAGGCGCGGTCACCGCCCAGGGCGACTATTTGCTTGATCCGATCCGCCGGGAACTGAACGACAAGCTGATGCCGGTCTACCGTGCGGTGCAAATTATACCGGCTGAATTAGGAAGCTCCGCCGGTTGGATGGGGGCAGCCCAGCTTGCTTTCCAATCCGGCCTTGACCGATAATGAAATGTAGCCGAAAATAAAAGCATGCTATACGATACACAACACTTCTATTAAACGAAAAAAACTGTATGGGTCTGGTTACCTGTACAGTTTTTCTTCATAAAAGAGGGTGTTCATGAGATGCGGAAAATGCTATTTATTTATCTATTATTTAATGGCTTAAATCGATTATTTGCCCAAACTAGTTTAATGCTGAATAACGACAACCTTCGCTGTCTCTGGCTTCACAAGAAAGATACGATGCGAAGGGTGCTTGCTTTTAATATTATGGCAAGTGGCCTGGAGTCAAGTAGGAAAACAACATAAGGTGCAATTATACACCCCCATTCTATAGTTCTAGCCATTTTTGAGATTAAGGTGCAAAAATGCGCTCTATTTTCCATGATTTTAAAAAAAACGAGGATTTCACCCATCTAGAGGGTACTTTTGCACTTGAATGCCCATTTCGTGAAAAAGGTTGGATTTAAGAGGTATTTTTGCACTTCAATTCTCTATGCGCGCTCTCCCGGCGCGTGTTGCGGCGCTGGCATGGGAAGGGTCAGACCCCTCCATTGGTAGAAGGAGATTGGAAAGGCTAACGAATCGTAGTATGCCTAATCCGTGCAGAACGGATGGACGACAAACACTAACGAAACTGAGCCACGCTAATGCCACTGATAAAGGGTAAAATGAAGCGGATTTCAGGAAATAGCGTTACTGACGTTCGTAAGCGGTTCAAAACCGTTGATTTTGCCTCCATAAGGTTACCAGGGTTCGTTAGACGGTCTGTACAACTGTATAACTTGCCTGTCAGCGCATGTGACATAGTCTCTGGCTTCTAGCGGTAACCCGGTTGCGCCGACTGCTTCCCCTACCTTGTAATCTCCTCTCTTTGAATTCATCGTATTGGCATCATTCCAAGCTTGATCAGATAGTTCAAACGTACAGCTAGACTTCTTTTGCTGCAGAGGCATCTTACGCTTATCCCCCCTTGCTTCTCTTCCTATACCAAGCTATAGTTAGTTCCAAACAGATTGGAGGGGTTGCATCATGGGTTTAGGAACCTTAGCACATACGGTCGGGAAGCTCCCGCTTAAAGAGCTTACTGCAAAATTAGGGGAGTATCCTATCGATTTTGTCCAACTCGCTTTATCGAAGGCCATCAGTGATATCGACACCGGCACGGGACGATTAAGTCCGGGGCTGGCCAATTATATAGCGGAGCATTTTGACAGGCAAGGCATTCGCATTGGCGTTCTCGGCTGCTATATCAACCCGGTTCATCCCGATCCGGATAAGCGCCGTGGAGAAATCGAGCGCTTCAAAGAACATCTGCGTTTGGCCAGAGATTTCGGGACTTCCATTGTAGCTACAGAAACAGGCAGCTTCGATACGTTCCGGGATCAGGATCCAGAGCGCTATCTGGAGATAGGATGGTCCGTTTTGAAGGAAACGGTAGAGGAATTGGCAGAGGAAGCAGAGAGATGGGGAGTTTCCATCGGACTGGAGCCCGTTTGCGTCCATACTCTCTCAACAGCTGACAAGCTGAAGCAGTTAATGGAGGAAATCCCGTCAAGCACGATCGGCGTTGTTCTGGACCCTTGCAATTTGCTGGATCAGCATAATTTCGAGGAAAGAGAAGAGGTAGTGCGCCATTCCCTGCAAACCTTAGGAGATCGAATGGTGCTCGCCCATCTTAAAGATGTCGTTTATCGCGAAGATGGACGACCGGATGTCGTTAAGCCAGGGGACGGAGCTTTTAATATTAGCGGATTTCTGGACAAGCTGAATGAGCATAAACCTCATATAGATATCTCGATAGAAGGTCTGGAACCGCATAATATCAGTGAATCCATAAATTATCTAAAAAGCCTGATGCCTAAGAATGTTATTAAATAGTTCACTGGCCTGGTCTCAAAAAGCTCTTTTGGGAGTATTAAAATACGCTAAGCCCCCAAGATGCTCGGAGGTTTAGCGTATTTTGGTCCTTATTCCCTATACCGCTTCGATAACCGGCCAGTCCAGCTCGATTCCTTCGCGCACCAGCAGCGCTTGGAAATCAGCCAGCAGCTCGGGACGGTTCCTTACCTCGCGGGGAGTAACTCCCTTCTCCAGGCAATAGGCGCTCAAATACCCTGCTGCTTCGCCAATATTCCACTCGGACGGATGCACTCGATAGCATCCATTCGTTAAATGAGTGACGCCGATGTTTTTACAAGCCGGCAGCAGGTTGTTGACACGCACCGGAATCAGGCTGCCGAGCGGGATTTGGAAGGGCAGACTCGGGATGTACAAGCCCTCGGTTCCCCCTGTGGTGGGATGCAGGTCAATGCGGTAACAGCCTACTCCCACCGAATCGGCAAATTTAACAGCCCCTTGGTCTCCACGGGTGGTTGGACTGATATGCTGCTCGAGAACCGTAAATTCGGCACGAATGCGGCGGGCTTCCCGTATATAGGGATACTTCGCCAATCCGTCCTCTGTTCCCACTACATCCTTCCTCAGCCGAATTCCCGGATAACCGCGTCCCCCATCTGGCCGCGGAGCCTCTGTCTGCAGCCAATAAAGCAGGCTCAAGCTCAATTGTTTCGCTTGCTCGTGATGGCGCTCTTTCTCTTCTTCGCTCACCTCGTACACGTTGCCCAGCCAATAGTCGTTCTGCGGCCAATTGACAATCGTTACGTCGCTCTCGAAGACTCCTTCCGCGAATTGCTTGCGATCGACGATCCGCCGATAATCCCACAACGGGAAGTAACCGGGCTCCGTCACCGGGAATAAGGTGAAGCCCTTATGGTGTAAAGATGGAGCCGAAGACCAGCTTAACATTTTGTCCGATTGGAAATCCGCTTTATACTCTTTCCAAAAATCGTAGTCCCGCGGCTTCTCAATCGTATGATCCTCTCCTTCGCGGTAATCTACCGCAAAGCAATAAGTAATCGACTGGATGTCCCCGGGTTGAGCCAGTCCGTCCAATGCGTTCGGCTCGCCCGTCTCTTCCTTCGATTCCGCACCCGTCACATATTCCACTCCAGCCAGGGGAAGAACGTCCCCGCACTCGGTAGCATCCAGGAAGTATGGAGCGGTCAACACGGTCTCCTGACCCGTCCGCTGACAAACCACCGATATGGAAGTGACCTCATCGCCCGATGTCTCGGCGCGAACTACTCGCCGGTTTAGCATAATTTGTACTTTGCCGCTATGAGTATAGGGGGCAAGCATTTCTTCCAAGCAGGCAAGCGCGACTCTAGGATCGATACAGAGCCGGCTGACGATCCCGTTCCCCGGATTAAGCCTCTCATTCTTTACCGCCTCGGGGGTCATGGCAAAGTTCTTCTTGTAATAATCGCGAACCCGATTCCGGAATTCCCGATAGCTTGCGGTGCACCCGAATTGTTCGATCCAGCGGTGTTCATCCGCCGGGACTGCCTGGCTCGTTAACTGGCCGCCGATCCAATCCGTCTCCTCCGTCATAATTACCCGCTTGCCCCTCTTCGCAGCTGCCAGAGCCGCCGCGCATCCACCGGTTCCGCCCCCGATGATGACGATATCCGCCTGGAGGCTTTGCTCTACTCTTTGTGCCATCGCGATTGATTCCTTTCTCTTCTGATTATTGCCGAATATATGGCTGCAAATCTATGAATGTTTCCTTTCTTTCTCCGTTCCACGCTACTCTATCTTTAGACGAACAATATAATATCGTTTAACTACTTCTTATTCAGCATACTATCACACTATTAAATTTCCAGCGCAGTATCACTCTCGCAGCAATCCAGGACCTGATAAGCCAATAAGCCTGCAAAAGTCGCCGCCTTACGAAATGTTGTCGTTACCGGACTGCGTTCGGGATCGTCGGACTTCACTTTGGGCCGGAAGCAGGACGCTCCGCCTTCCCTTATCGACGCTTCCGTTTCCTTAAGCCTGCGGGCCGCATACTCTCCTGCTCCATCCCATTCGGGATATCGAGCGAAGGCCAGCCAAATCTCCCACGCATTATCCCAGTCCCGGCACCACCACGGAGCTTCGTTGAAGTCATTGGGGCCTGCTTCCATCGCACGCAGCATAGTCGTTACAGCTTCTTTGGCAATCCCCTGCCAACGATCTCGCAGCGCGGGAGACAGGAGCGGTATAAGCGGATAGGCAAAGGCGATAATCGTCCCCTGATAGGCGACGCTGTTGCCCATTCCTACCGATCCGTCCCAAAGCTCTGTATAAGGCCACCAGCCAGGCTCGTGTTTCCCGAACCGCTCAGCCACATGACACACGATCTCCTCGGTCTTGTCCCGGAAGAGCGGTTCTCCTGTAACCTGATAGGCTCTGGCCAATGTATGAGCGGCGTAAATATCTCCATTCAATACATCATGCCCTGTGGCATTCGGATTTTTATACACAGCGCCAGGGTTTTCCTTCGCCACTTGTGTCAGCAGGTAGCGGGCCGAATGCTCCAGGCTGCTGCGCGCCGCTTCGCTGGCAGTTTCTTTATATAGATGATATAAACTGTTGGCGACGGCCCCAATCTCCGCAATATCTACGGTACCGGACTCTCCCTTTTTAACGTAATAGGGTTGTCCAAAGGCTCCTTGAGGAAGCTGTCTCCGTCTTACATCGTCGGCCAGCCGGCGGGCAATTTCCTTCCCGTCTCCCGGATTGAGCTTGGCATCCAGCAAATAAAAGCTGGCGACCTCTCCTGTCGTACAGCAGCTGGCCCGGTCCGCCAGCTCTTCATCGTAAATATAAAGCGCTCCTGTCCCTTCCTCCTCTCTGATTAGCCCGTCAAAATAGGGCTTCAATTGGGATACGACAGAGGAAACAGTTGAATGCATGTTGGAATCTCCCCTCTTTTTGGTACAATGAAGATAGCCTTAATATAGCATAGAGAAAAGAAAAATTCCTCTATTTATTATATTTAATATAAAACTTTTCTCCCTCTCATTTTTTAACAGACACCTCCTATACCTGCAGAGACATGGGCTTTGTTACCCTCCTGGCTTTACGTCAGATCCGGGGGTGTGCTGATGCTTCCATTATTTTGCTTTGACAATTTACATATATGCTCACACAATGATGAAAGCAGTCGGGTTGGACTGCCGTGTTAAATTGGACTTCTCTGAATACTATGGGGTGATTATAAGGATGCTGCGTAAATTTAATCTATTGCGAAATCGTTCCTTTAAGAGGAAGTTATTCTCGTATTCCATTCTGATTTGCATCGTACCCGTCCTATTGCTTGGAACCGCTTCCTCGATTATTGCTTCCCGGATGGTTCAAGAAGAAGTGAATCATAACCAGCAGATCATTCTTCAGCAAATGCAATTTCAAATGGACAGTCTGCTTCAATCGCTAGACAGAGCGTCCATTATTCTGGCTAATCATACCGCAGTGGAGAAATCAGTTGAGCTTGGACCAACCAACAAGAACATTGATTACTCGCTGGAGATGATCGATGCCATTCAAAAACAACGCAGCTTCTCCAATATCGAATATGACGTCTCCATCGTTTTTACGCTGTATGATAAAGTTTATTCCAGCAGAGACGGCTTCCTGAATCTAACGGATTATTCCTATTATGGGCTTATTAAAAATACACAGACCAATTACAGCTCTGCGGTCGCCATTCCGCCTCATACGTACCCGGGTCAAGATGAGCTTCTATTCATGCGGCCGGTTCCGATCTTTTATACCGAGGAAAAGAAAGGAATGCTCATTCTGCATGTGCCGAATGAAAAGTTAACCTCCTTCATCCAGTCAGTCAATCTGGGAGAGCGCAGAAAGCTCTATATTGTTAATGAGGAAGGAATGATCGTCCTTAGCAAGGAAACGGATAAAATCGGAACGAGGCTAACCCTGTCCGAAGCTTCTTCCTCTACTGATTCCTATTCTGGGCCATTTACAATGGGTGGAATTGAATATAATGTATCCGCTATTAAATCATCCTTTAATAACTGGAGCTATATCGCCATGACCGAAACCGGATTATTGACCGATAAAGCGAAACGGATTCAGACGATGACTTGGATTGTTGCAGCCATTCTAACGGTTGCCGCGGCAATGATCTCTTTCGTTGGCGCCCAAAGGCTGTATTATCCTATTCAGAAGCTGATGAACAAGCTGTCCGGAGAATCCAGGAGAAGCGGGGGAGCGGATGATATTGAGGCTTTGGATACCTTTATCCAGCACATGGTGAAAACCAATGATCAGCTCAAGACGGAGATTAACGAGCAGCTTCCTTATTTGAAGGAGACCGTCTTCCAGCAGCTGCTGAGAGGAGAAATGAGCGCCAGGGAGATTATCAAAACCTCCGAACGGTACGGTTTCCCGCTTCAGGGAAGCTGGTTTCACGTCTGCCTGGTTGATGTGGATGAATATGTGCTCTTTCAGCAGAATTACCGCGAGCGGGACCGTTCCCTGATGCTGTACGCCATTCGCAAAATTGCCGAGGAAACCTGCGAGGAGAGAGAGCATTTATCGTGCCTGACCGTCACCCCGCTGCCCGGACAAGTGGCCGTTATTCTCGGCATGGAGGAATCGGACCGCCACTCGATTGAAGCCATGGATGGCATCGCTTCCGAGCTCCGAACCAATCTCAAGCGGTATTTTCAATTTTCGGTCACTGTTGCGGTCAGCCGGTCTTATAAGGGCTTCGCCGGCATAAGCTCCGCCTATCAGGAAGCTTTGGAGCTGTTGAGCTATCGATTGCTGATGGGGCATGACCGAATCATTTCCGCCTGGACGATAGAACCGGATATTGAACAATCCAGAACAACGGTCGTAAGGTGGCAAAAAGAAATCGTGGCTTCGATTTCCCAAGGAAACATAGAGCAGGCCAAAGCAAAGCTGGTGGAAATTGCCGAAGTGGTTCCTCGTTATGTGCAGAATTCGGAAACCGTACTTGGGTTGTTCGCCTATTTGATCGGAGAACTCGAATTTTTCATCCAGGAGGCAGGCTTGTCGTCGGAGAAAGTATTCCCTAATGAGCCCTATAAGCAGCTATACTCGATGACCTCCCTATCCGAGGTGACCGAATGGTTTACAGAAACGATTTTCCCGGCCATTACCGCTCATCTTAGCGGTTTGCAGGCGAGCAAACAAAAAAAGACGGCTCGCCGGGTTGTAGACTACATTCACGAGCATTACGATCAGAATATTTCCCTGCAACACGTCGCGGATGAGCTTGGGCTCTCCCCCTACCATATCAGCCGGGCTTTTAAGGAAGAAACCGACACGAATTTCGGAGAGTACCTGCTTCATTACCGAATGGATAAAGCCAAGGAATGGCTAGCTTATACCGATATGCCGATCAAGGAGATTTCGGATAGACTCTGCTATACTTCGGTCCAAAATTTCACCCGTATTTTCAAGCAGATTACGGACATGCCTCCCGGTAAATTCCGCAAGCAGTTTCGTGATCTTACCCAGAGAGAATAAAGCCAGCCTTGAGATAATAGTGCCGAGTATATAGTTCCAAACTTTCTCTATGCTATCTTGTTTACCAGACTTATAGATCGAGGGGCTGTCCAATAAGTCCCTAAAATAAAAAGTTGGGCGGAAAACAGGCACGTTTTCCGTCCAACTTTTTTTCACCTTTGTTTCTGTAAGAAAGCGGCGAGGCGGATGCCTGCTACTTTCAGTAAATTGTGGGCCAAAGCCACAATCCCGAACTCCGTGTGAACCTTTTCCAGGCCCCGCAAGGAAAACCGTCGGAACGAC
>NZ_BOSH01000018.1 GCF_018403245.1 Paenibacillus sp. J2TS4 | reverse complement strand
TCAACTTCTTTTAATTCCTTGTTTTCCAAAATCATCACCCGTCCATAAAGTGGTTCTCACTTATTCGACGTTTGAGGGTTGGAATTCCTTCCTCATAATAGGAAACTTACTGGTTCAACTTATATAGACAATTTTAAAAAATATAGTGAAACTTCCAAAGAAAATTAGGATAAATTGAAGCGACATGCAGGTGTACTCATAATTTACTGAAAACACTAAATTCACACGGCCTTCCTTTTGGAAGGTTTTTTCATTAGTACAAAATTAAAGGCTAGAGACTAAAGTCCAGGAAATATAAAAAATGCTTTACCAGATCGCTAGCGGTGAACCGTATAACAAGTAACAGCAAGTTTTCTTGTCTAACCTGGCCCAAGAGACGCAACTTAGTTGTGCACAAATAGTTGCGATGCGAATGGTCAACTGTTCTATACTTTGGTCGAGAGGAGGGAATTAGATGGATTGGCTTGAGCGGATGAACAGGGCAATGGATTATATCGAATTGAACTTGGCGGGAGAAATTGAACTTAGTGAAGTTGCCCGTAGAGCTTGCTGTTCGTCTCATCAGTTCCAAAGAATGTTCTCGTTTATTACAGATGTAACGCTGGCGGAGTATATTCGGCGTCGTAGGCTTACCCTTGCCGCACTTGAATTACAAAATAGTGAGACTGCAAGAGTTGGCTACCCACATCAGGCTACGAGCAAGTTAGTGGAATGGAGTTCGAAATTTACGGCGAAAAAGCCGGATTAGACTACGTTGAACTATGGTTTGCCGTTAGAAAGGTCTAAACATCCGAAAATATGAGTCGACAGATGGACAACTCCGCCAACTTCTTCAGCCGCAAGTTTGCCACCTGCTATGGCATGAATCCGAATGTGTATCGCAGGAACACGATAATCTCTTGAAAAAACATGCGCATGGTCCAATGATGGTCATGCGCATTTTGCGTCGCAGAGCTAAACTGCGGCAGTTATTCCACATTAGCGAGCAAGCCTTGCCGACTTAGCGGCAGACCGGACTCGTAAAGGTGTGAGATATCGCTGAAGCCAAGACATCTTGGGACCGCCCTGTCGGCTGAACGCTCCTCCAGAAGGATCGTTGTGCCTTCTTGTTATATTGACGGGCAGACCGTCATGGGATCTGTCCGGTGACCAATGCCCCCGGTGTCGGCGTCTGCCGCAGGGAATCCGGCACCCTGCGTTCCATGAGTCTGTCTACCGGATCGAAGGAGGCCGGGTAATAGTAGACGATGCTCTCTCCATCCGAGGCGTCGCAGCTTGTGCCTTGTGTGCACTCCGAGTCCCCGCTGCCTACGTTGTACCAGACGGTGGAGTAACGGTCGACATCCTTATTGCCGAGCGGGCCGATGATGCCGACGAGCCGCTCCTTGTACGCATGGATATCCGTTGCGGGTGCAGTGGTGATATAGACGAATTGGTCGGAAGCCAGGCTTGTGCCGTAATGGCTGTTGAAATCGGAAATCGTTCGATCGGGGTTGCTGAGCAGCCATACGATCTTGGTATCTCCGGGAGAGATCGTCATATCGGCTCCCCGGCCGGCATCGTGCAGCTTGAATTGAAACAGTTCGTATTCCCAGGGGGCCGTCTCTTTGATTTTCCAATAATACGTAATTAGATGATCGGTCAGATCAATGGTTTGTCCGCTGTTGTTGTACAGTTCGATATAACGGTAATCTTGATGGCCTGTGCTGTTCAAGACTGTTTCCGTGATCAGCAAGTCGCCCGGTGTTACCTGGGCTGGCGGGACTGCGCTTGTCAAGCTGACCGCGTCCGTCAAATAGATGCGATCGAGCGGATAGACGGACGGATAGATCGACGTATCCGAATATTTCGGCCCGGCCGATTCGAATGAGACGTAAACGTTTCCATCGTAAGCGAAGATGCCTTCGGATTGAGGCGGCATCCTGAGCGATTTGACCAGGTTCATATTGTCCAGGAACCAGATCGGCACCTCCGGAGAACCGAAGCGATTCGTAGTAGCGTCCGGAGTGCCGGACAAATCGAGATCATAGACTAACAATTCGCTGTCGTATTGAGGTCCGTAGGATTTGCTTAATATCACCTTGTCGCCGATCATGTCCATGCCTTGGATCTCATCGGGAATGGACAAGATATAGTCGGGCACGGCCTGATTCGTACCCGGGCGCTTGCGGGTTGGATCGATCGTATCGTCGCTGTTCAGTTTGAAGCCGACCATCCAAGCCTTATGCGTGCGCCCCATCCGGTTCGTCATGTGGTGGGCTGTGTCGGTCGAATAATTGTATCGGCCGTATTCGCCTATCCATAGAATGCCGTCTTCGTAGCCCATGCTTCCGGATTTACTTTCCAGCTCAATCGCGTCGGAGAACACAAGGGTATCCATATGGACGGCATTCTCAAGGTCCTCGAGCTTGAACTGGTAGGCGTATTTCCAGGACGCGATCCAGCCGTGGACGTCGGATACGGCGATACCCGCAGCATGCTCGTCGTAAGGCGTAGCGGCATCCTTGAACATCTTGACGGCCTTCACGAACTGGCCGGTCGTCCGATCGACGACGGCTATGATACTGGGCTGGCCGCTGTCGTGGTAGTAAGTGATCAGGATCCAGTCTTTCGCCGGATAATAATCCACACCTTGCTGCACGTATCCTTCGTCCAAGCCCGGGATGACGGGTCCTGCGCTGCTGATGTCGAAGAATTCGTCATAATTGACCGTCACTTTGGTCGTACTGAATGTCATCTCGGTTTGGGTCACAGGCGGCGGCGGGACTTGCCAGTCAGCCAGTGTGCCCGGTGAACCCGGCATTCCGAATGATTCGGCTTTGCGCACCATCTCGCGGCTGGCCGTATCGAAATTCGCTGGCGCATAATAATGCACGCTCTCGCCTTGCGAGAAATCACAGGTGGCGCCCGAGCAAGCACCCAGACCGGCATCTGCGTTGTAACGGACGAAGGAATGGCGGTTCACGACTTGATCATACGGCGCTGCTACGATGGAGAAGTAGCGCTGTTGCGTAAAGGACCACCCGCTGCCTTGGATATAGACGAAATTGTCGGCGGACAAGGAGGTGCCATAGGCGGAATTGAAATCGGCGACCGTTTTGGTAGCATCCGATAGCAACCATACGACCTTGGTGCTGTAGGGCTGAATAAACATATCATTCGTCCGCCCGGCCGAGATGATGTCGTAGGACGTGGCGCTGCTGTTGAGCCAGGGCTCACTGTTCACGGCTTGCCAGTAGTACATGATTTTATGCTGCGACAAATCGATGGCATTCCCGCTGTTGTTGTAGATCTCCAAATAGCGGTAAGGCGAATTCGTCCCGGGGGAATGGATCATGGCTTCAGTGATCAGCAGCTTCCCGGGGACGGTTGGGACTTGCTCCTGGGACACGCTTCCCGGCGTCGGGGTGCGATGATAAGAGCCAGGGTCGCGGCGCTCCATCTCCCGGCTCGTCGTATTGAACGCTCGGGGATAGTAGTATTCGACGCTTTCTCCTTCGGTGAAGTCGCATGAAGCGCCGCTGCAGCTGCCGAGTCCGGCGGATTCATTATATCTGGCGAATGTGATCCGATCCTGAACCTTGTCATAAGGGGCGGACGCGACGGCAAAGTATCGCTGATTCGTGTGAGCCCACCCGCTCCCTTGAATATAGACGAAGTCATTGTCGTCCAGGCTGGTGCCGTATGCGGCGTTGAAATCAGCCGTTGTTTTGGTGGGATCACTCAGCAGCCAGACCACCTTGGTGTCATAGGGACGAATGTACATGTCATCCGTGCGTCCGGCGGACACAATCTCATATGGGGTGACCGAGCTGTTGGCCCACGGATCGTTAGAGACGGCTTGCCAATAGTACAGAATCTTCATGTCGGCGAGATTAATTGAACGACCGGTATTGTTATACAGCTCAATGTAGCGGTAAGGGTCGTCCGCGCCGGGAGAATCCGACATAATCTCGGTAATCAGGAGAGAGGGCGGCACTTCCGCGGCTGCGTTCGTTTGATTGGGCGACCAAGCTAACAGGACAACCGCGCATAGGAGAATCATTCCATAATGAATACGATTAAGCTTCCTCATTTAATTACCTCCTCGTTTATGAGGTCGATGTGACCTCGAATCCGACTTGGCGATAATCGAGTCGGTACGTACCGTCCGGAACGAGCTCGATGATATTCACGCTGGATGTAGTCCCGGCAATCATCGCTACACCATTGATAAAAGTGAGGCCCGACTGCAGTGCTCTGACCTCTGAATGACGCTCCATCCACACCGCGCCGGGAGCCTCCGGCCTTCCCGTCCATTCGTCAACCAGA
Organism: Paenibacillus sp. J2TS4; assembly: GCF_018403245.1. Taxonomy (GTDB): domain Bacteria; phylum Bacillota; class Bacilli; order Paenibacillales; family NBRC-103111; genus Paenibacillus_L. The sequence goes on along the minus strand of NZ_BOSH01000018.1, from coordinate 110,132 downwards.
TGGATGTCGGTCATCCAATAGATACGCAGATCTATCACCTCCTCTCTTTCAATCCATCATAAGGAAAAAGAAAAACGGGAAGATACGCATATCCCGCTATTTAAACGAAGGATTCGGTTATCTTGAGTTATGCCCTGCCGAACGCGTCCGCAGCATGGCTCGGATGGCCTTGGGATCAGTCGCTGCAGCAGATGAGGGTCCGCCATTCGTCTGGACGGGCCTATGTTCGCGTGCTATCCACAACTCGCAATATCCCGCCGTTCCCGTTGTTTCTCGTATGAATCTCTAGATAGCAAGGCGAGTCAGGTTAGCAGAATAATGAAGTTTGAATAGCGTTATATCACTATAGCCTCCTGTTCTTAGTTGATATAATCGTCCTTATCAGGCAGACACCTAGTACAACCGAATATAGGAGAGTGATTAGTGAAAGCGATTGATTTTGTGGAAGTTAATCTATTATTACACTGGTTTATGTTGGCAAGGTGAATAGTAGAAAACACAAATAAGGAAAATGGGGGAATCGGAATGAAAAGAACAATCGGCCTCATTATGATTATGCTCTTGCTGGCAGGCGCTATATTGGCGGGCTGCTCCGGCTCGAACAACCCGTCTGACCAAAAGGGGGATTCCGGGAGCGACAATGGCAACAATGCCGATAGCGGCAATAAAGTAACGATCACGCTGTGGAATCGCATAGCAACCGATATGTTCGACAATGTGATTGCAGGCTTCGAGGAGGAAAACCCGAATATTAACGTCAAGTTGGTAAATCTGCCGCAAGCCGGACAGGATGTAGCCCAGTTCCAGGCGGCCATCACGAGTGACGAGCTGCCGGATCTCTTCGTCCGGCCGACGACATACAGCCTTACCCAACTGGTAGGGCTCGGGAAGCTGCATTCCTTGGATGACATCTTCCCGGAGAGCATCCATGACCAGTATACTGCGGGCACCTTCACCGAAGGCATGACTATGGTGGATGGAAAGGTATATGTTTTCCCGCTGTTCTCGTCCCTGCATGGATCGCTCATGATGTATTACAACAAGAATGTGCTGAACGAACTAGGTATTGCCGAGTCGGACATTCCCAAGACCTGGGACGAATTCCGTGTCTTCGGCAAAGAAATCTATGACAAGTCGGGCGGTCAAAAATACGCGCTCACCTTCGGGGCCATGACGAATTATATGGACAATTATTTGCTGAATCAGCTGTCGGCCCCGATCTCCCCGGAGACGGGCATGAATTATAGCTCCGGCCGCTACGAGTGGAATACGGCAGGGATGAAGGAAACCATGAATTACTTCAAGCAGCTGTATGACGAGAAGGTTCTGCATCCGTCCACAATCGATTCGGATACGGGGAAAGCTTATTCGTTGATGAAAAGCGGCCAGGTGGCCTTCATGATCCAAGGAAACTGGGGGGGCGACTACCTTACGACGGATGAGGGCGACAATGTATTCACTACAGATGAATGGGGTGTCGTACCTCTGCCGACGAAGGACGGCGGACCCTCCTTCCAGTATTTCGAGGGTGGTGCCGGCGAATCGGTATCCGTCGCCCATAATACGAAGCATTGGGAGGAAGTCAAGCTGTTCCTGGAATATCTGAAGGAGCATATCTATACAGATATCGTTTCGACAGGCTCGACGCTGCCATCGAAGAAGATAGAATTGCTCGGCGACATTGAATCGCCGTTCCCTCAATATGATACGATCGGCGAGATTATGCTGCAATCCAAGGTGCTGACGCCAAGCGTCTACAAACGCAGTCCGGACGCAACGGAAGTAATGAAGCAATTCCAAAGCTACTTGCCGCGCGAGAATGTCGGTACCATCTTCTTGGCGTATCTAACCGGACAGATCGATAATCTCGACCAATTGCTGCAGCAGCTGACCGACGACTATAACCGGGCGCTGGATAAGGCCATCGGGGAGTCAGGCGGGAAGATAACTCGGGAAGACTTCATCTTCTCGGACTGGGTGCCAGGGAAGCCGTACGAAGGGTAAACAAATAACGAGGGAAACATGGGAGGATATCCTATGTCTCCTCTCTTATTTCGCATCAAGGATTAAAAAGGAGGTTGCCTGATGAAGCACAAGAGGACGACCGGAAAGATCAGACCCCAGCTGCGCCGCAAATATATCTGGGCTTACGTGTTTATTTTGCCGCAGCTCCTCTATTTTTTACTCGCATCCTTATATCCGATCGTCATGAGTTATGTTTATTCTTTTTATGAGTGGGACGGACTCGGCCCCTTGGAGAAATTCGTCGGATTCGCCAACTATACGGAACTCCTTAAGGACGAGATGTTTTGGAACAGCTTTGAGAATGCGCTCATCTATGGGGTAGGCACTACCGTGATCTCTGTTGTCGTGTCCTTCCTTCTTGCCCTCATATTGAATGAGCCGCTAATGAAAGGAAAAGCCGTCTACCGCTCGGTGTATTTCCTCCCTGTCGTCACCACTACGGCGATCGTAGGGGTCATCATGAATAACATATTCGGCATCCAAGGCTTCGCGAATGTATTGCTGCAACAGCTGAAGCTGATCTCGGAACCGATCCGCTTCTGGCTTGAGCCGAATCTGGCGATGTTCTTGCTGATCATTATCGGCTCTTGGAAGCATATCGGTGTGGTCATGATTTACTGGCTGGCTGGCCTGCAGATGATTCCGAACGATCTGTACGAAGCGGCACGAATCGACGGGGCGAACTATGGGAGGACGTTATGGCACATTACGATTCCGCTCTTGAAGCCGGTTGCGGCCACGATCCTGCTGCTTACGGTCGGAAGCAGTCTCCATGTGTTTGACCTGGTAAAAACGTTGACGAACGGAGGCCCTTATCACCAAACCGAGACGATCGAACTGTTTATTTATCAATATGCGTTCGCTTCTGATTTCGGGGGCGCGCGGGTTGGGTATGCTTCGGCAGCGGGCGTATGGCTGGGCTTGTTCGTCCTGTTGGTCAGCTTGTTCTTCGGCTGGCTGGTCATGAAATCGGGCGGCAGCACGAAAAGGCAATTGGCGAAGGGAGGGGGGAGGCTATGACCTCGAACAAGACGGTTAAGGCGATCATTCACATCATCCTGATCATTGTAGGAATCATCTGGATCTACCCATTCATCTGGATGGTATCCTCCTCACTCAAAAACAATATGACGTTCTTCACCTCCGGGATCAATCCAATCCCTAAGGAGTGGCGGTGGGATAATTATGTCCGCGCCTGGGAGGTCGCCCAGTTCTCCGACTACTTCATGAATTCGGTCATCATTACGGTGTCGACGGTCATCATTGTGGTCGTCTTGAGCTGTATGACCGGCTACGCGCTAGGCAGGGTCGCCTTTCCTGGACGTACGGCGTTGATCGCGGGCGTGGTCGCCCTCCAGTTTATCCCGAAAGGGTATACAATCATCCCGCTGTATCAGCTTGTCAATTACTTGGGACTGAAGGATTCCTACCTGGGAGTCATTTTCGCGGAGTCCTCCGGCGCCCACGTCCTGTTCATCCTGCTCTTCGCGGCCTTCTTCTCGAAGGTTCCGAAGGAGATTGAAGAATCCGCCGAGATAGACGGATGCGGATTCGTGCGAACGTTCGCCAGCATTGTGCTGCCTACGGCGAAGCCTGTGATCGCGACGGTTTCCATTATGCAGTTTATATGGACTTGGAGCTCATTCTTGGTTCCGCTCGTATTAACGATCAACAAGCCGGAATTGAGAACGTTGTCAGTCGGCATGCTGTCCTTCACGGAATTGTACGCCACGGATTGGACCGGGATGGCCGCAGGGGCCACCATCGCACTGCTGCCGGTGATGCTGATTTTTATTTTCATGCAGCGTTATTTTTACGAAGGCATATCCGGCGCCGTAAAATAGAAACGAGCACATAGGAGGAAGCAGACCATGAATATATCGACTTCGCTTAATGTTTTTCCTACCGAGTACCCGATGGAGGATGCCATCAGGCGATGCCAAGCAGCGGGCTTTCAGCATCTTGACTTCAACTATTGGGATCATCAGCCGAACGTGATGAACCTGTCGTGGGAGGAGGAGGAACGGTGGGCGCGGGAGATCCGCTCGATCGCCGATCGCATCGGGGTACGATTCACTCAGATGCACGGGCCTGTTCACGGCAACTCATTCGGTCAGATGGTGGACGGCCTGAATGCGGACTCGTTCCTCCTATTGGCGGAGCGGTCCCTGAGGACGGCGGCCATCCTGGGAGTGCCTTGGGTTGTCTTCCACCCAAGCCTTCTATCGCCTATGGGAGAAGAACCGTATCAAGAGGTGGTGGACTTTAACTGTCAGTATTACCGCAGGTTGATTCCAACGATGGAAGCGACCGGGGTCGGGATTGCGCTAGAGAATATGTTCGACCGCATAGCCCCCGGAATCAATGGGCGCCGCCGTAAATATTGTGCGCTTGCCGAGGAGCTGGCGGAGCTGATCGACAAGATTGACCACCCGCTGGTCGGCGCGTGCTGGGATACGGGGCACGGGCACAAGCAAGGCTTGCGGCAGGGCGCGTCGATTCGCATATTGGGGAGCTATCTGAAGACCACTCATATCCAAGATAATGACGGCGTAATCGATCAGCATCTGCTGCCTTATCAAGGCACGATCGACTGGACGGATGTAGCCGAAGCGCTTAAGGCGGTGCGTTATGAAGGGGACTTCACCTATGAAGCGCACCAGTCCGTCCGCCCGCTGCCGGATCCCCTGCGCGATGCGGCACTCTCCTATGGGGCTTCGGTCGGTCAGTACATTGTCAGTCAATTATGAGGGGCCATAAGCGATTCTCAAGGTGGAAGAAGGGCCATCCCGCAGAGGTTGGCCCTATTTATGGTAATTCAGCTAGCTAGTGTGGTGTTATCAGGATGTGGAAAGCTTGAGCTGAATATGATAATATGGTGTTATATTACGAATGGAGGGTTACGTGTGGTAGATTAATCCTGATTGAGACAACGTTGCGAATAATTGCAATGGTTATTTCTCCTCTGTCTTGTGCAGAGTAATCGGGATGGTTTGCCTATTTCGCGTGAGTCCCCTTTTCGTAATGGTCACTCTGTTTAAGAGTGGTTATTTTGCGTATTATAAAGGGATTTGCTTTACGGACGTATAGGCACTCTATATTTCGCCTACTTCTGCACAGACATTACAATGTCTGTGTTTTTTATTTTCTGCCGAAAAGGAGAGTGTTCTCTTAATGACAAGACAACAACCTAACGATGGTCGAGATCTAAGGCATGAGCTCCTAACCATAGCGAAGCAAAATGGTCTACAATTGAACGCCGATTATTTCGAGATAAACGAATCCGGCATGGATTTCCTTGTCGTATTTGCTAAGGATGAGCATGGCCAGAAGTGGGTTCTTCGCAAACCAAGACGTAAGGACGTATGGGAGCGGGCGGGGAATGAGCAGAAGGTGCTGAAAGTGGTTGGCAAATATCTTCCCGTTGATGTGCCCAACTGGCGTATCTTTACTCCCGACCTTATTGCTTATCCTCTGCTTAGCGGGCATCCCATTGCGACGGTTGATCCGGCGGGGGGCGGTTATGTATGGAAGTTCCCACAGGATTCATTATCCGATGTATTTTTTAATTCTTTAGCAAACACCTTAGCGGTGTTGCATAACATCGATCACAGCGAAGCGACACGGGGAGGCGTTCGTTACAAAACACCGACGGAAACACGAGAAGCTTTTGCCGCGAACATCGAAGAAGTACGGCAATGCTTCACTATTCCCGCCAAGCAGTATGAACGATGGAATGCATGGTTATCTACGGATACGTACTGGCCGGAGTATACAGTGCTTCATCATGGCGATCTGCATCCTCCTCATATCATCGTTGATGATAATCAACAAGTAACGGGTTTAATTGACTGGACGGAAGCCGAAATTGCAGACCCGGGCAAAGATTTCGTAATCCTTTATGCACTTTTTGGTCATGAGGGGCTGCGGGATTTGCTTAGGCGTTATGAGAAAGCAGGGGGCAATACTTGGCCGCGTATGTCTGAGCATATCGCCGAGCAATGGGCTGCTTACCCGGCCCTAGTAGCCAAGTTCGCACTTACTACAGGGAAAGAAGCCGATATGGAAATGGCAAGAGGGATGATTGCCAACTGGAACGCGGATTGAACAAATGAGGACCGCATAAGATGACTTGCACAAGAGTTGACCTAAAATCTAACGGGTAATAAGAGCACAATCGCGAGGCTGCTATGAGAAAAATTGCAGCCTCGTTAAGCTAAACTGGCAGTTTAACGTTATGGGCGACTCCCTTCGGGAGAATAAGATTTTACTGGAGATCCCCTAAGTTCAAATCAGGCTTTCGATCTCATTTGTATCAAACGTATATTTTTCTCCGCATACATTGCATACAATCTCTAGCAACTTATTATTTTCATAGGCATTAACGAGTTCTTCCTGGTCTAAGGAATACAGCATGGGAAACAGGAGCTCTTTGGAACATCCACAAAACAACCGTACGGGCTGAATGCCTACAACGTCAATGTCTTTGAACATAGATTGCGAAAGCTCCTCCATAGCCCCTTCGTTAGCTGGATCTTTCATATATGAAAGATTCTGAGAAATAATCTTTTTGATTCGGTGAATAAGACGAGCCGGAGCGCCTGGCAGCAGTTGGGCCATGATCCCTCTGCTCGATACAACCTCGTTTTTTTCATCAAAAGCGATATTTACGGAAAAATAGGAAGTCGTCTGTTCACTTTGTTTATAATAATATGATATATCATCAACAATATTACGGTGAGGCATATCAGTGATCCCTGTAAATAAGTTGTTCATTCCTATATCCTTCGTGATTTGGATACATCCTTTGGCACCTATTAATTGCTCGATTGATAAATGGTCTAATTCGTCTGAAGGTGCATTTAATAGTTCATCACTGATATAGCCGCGTACATTCCCGGTAGAATCGGTATCTGCAAAGATTCCGTATTGATGATTACGGGTTCTTATTTTTAAACTGATCCGCTCAGTGCCTTTTAGTGTTCCTGAGATCATGCTTGCAATGGAAACGGTTGTGCCCAGTGCGGCCCTCAAGAGCTTATTCATCTTATGATGATTGCAAACCGTCCTGATCAATTCAGTATTCTCCACGAAAAAAATACGTGCTTGTTTATTACAAGCTAATGTTTTAATTAGATAATTGTCCATTAGTATCATATCCTCTCTTAGATTTCTGATGCCGCTGTATCAAGTATAGAACCTAACGTAACGTTAGGTTCAAGTGTTTCGCAAACGCAGCTAGATGATTGGAGTGACCCCCATGGAATATCGGAGTTGGAAGGTAGGCGAAATCGCCAAACGAACAGGCATAACTATCCGCACCCTGCACCACTATGATCAGATCGGATTGTTCTCTCCATCACGAGTGACCGAATCTGGACACCGTCTATATACTGACGAAGATGTTGTCAGACTGCATCAAATACTATCGCTTAAGCAATTGGGGTTTGCACTAGAGGAAATTAATGGAATGATAAATAACCCGGATTGCACTGCAATAAACATGCTGAAATTGCAGCTTATTCGAATAAATGAGCAGATAAACCAACTGGTTGAACTGCGTGGCCGTCTGGAACAAATATATGAACTTTTATATTCAGGGCAAACGGTATCGAGTGAACGGTTAATGATGGTCATGCAATTGATGAGGATTGCCCGTAGTTCGCACTTTATGCCTGCTCAGGCAGAAGGATTAGAAACTCGATTCAAATCATTAGAAGTAGATGAGTTGGAGAAGAGCTATGCGGAGGGGCTTCAGTTGGTTGCGGAATTCCGTAAATATAAAGAAATAGGTAAGCCGCCAAGTGATCCTGAAGTCTCATTGTTGGCCAAACGTTGGAAGCTTTACGTAGATTCATTTGCTCCGGCGGATGAGGCGTTTATACAATCGGCAGAACGGTATTATAGTGAGTATCCGGAAGACGCAGCTCAGCATGGCATAGATGGTGAACTCTACGAGTATATTAAGCAATCTGTAACATTGATTTAATGTCAATTTAATAGCTTTATTTTCGTTATATGGTAATATTTAGTTATATTTCATCCCATTCATATATTGTAGGGGGTCTCAGGTTTGAATAACAAAAAGAAGATTATGGTTATTTTTGGTACAAGGCCTGAAGCGACGAAAATGTGTCCAGTAGTGCAAGAGCTAAAAAATCATCCGGAATGGTTTGAAACCAAGGGAGTAGAGTACACCTTGCATGAAAATCGGAATGTACACAGATGCCGTAATGAATGCTGCACCGCTCAAAATAGCGATTAGGTTGCTCGAGGCGAACAACTTGTCTTTGAACATTCGGAACGAAATGATAGGTTCTGCAACGCGACGTTCCACAGTTATAAAAATACCGATAAAGATGATAAACCCGAAAATTAAACCAATGACTTCAGGCGAATACCAATCGTACAATTGGCCGCCAAACTGAAGCGCAAACATGAGGCATACGACCGCGCCGACGAGTGTTATAGCGCCAAGCCAATCGATTCGTTGTTTCTCACGATAAACCGTTTCTTTATAGTAAACGGCAACCATTAGTAACGAGACTATACCAAATGGGATATTGATGTAAAACACCCATTGCCATCCAATATAGTCGGTAATAAATGCCCCAAGCAGCGGGCCGAAAACGCTGGATAATCCATAGACCGCTCCGAACAACCCCATCAGTTTCCCTCGGATGTTCGGATTCACCGCGTCAATCAAAATGGTGTAGCATATCGGAATCAGCGCGCCGCCTCCAATACCTTGTATGGCTCGATAAATGCTGAGCTCTGTGATGGAGTCCGCTGTACCGCACAGTGCGGAGCCGATAATGAACATCAAAATGCCGAAAATGAAGAAACGTTTGCGTCCGTACATATCGGACAATTTGCCAAAGATCGGCATCCCCGCCATTTCTGCGATCATATAGGCAGATATAACCCACACGAATTGATGCATCCCGCCAAGATCTCCTACGATGGTTCCCATCGATGTAGCCAATATCGTATTGTCCATCGATGCCATAAGAATCGAAAGCAAAAGCCCCGCTATGATCCATCCAGTTTTATTTGTTCTTAATGCCACATCTAACACCCTTTCATCTGAGTTGACTTCATAATAACCGGGCATATATGACAGCATTATGTCAGTCATAAAGAAAAAAATTGCGATTAATATATTTAGGTGTTCTGAAATTGAGATAACGGCAGTCATAATTAAAAGGCGATTTCACGCGAATGATGTGAACGGACAGACTGATATAATGACAAATGTAACTATTGATGAAAAATAGAATTGGCGATAATTGAGGAAAGAAATAAGAAGGGTGTGTGAAATAGATGACGGTTGCTTCGTTACAAGGGGTTGTCGTAAGGTATGGAACCCATGTTGCGTTGGACTATATTGATCTGGATATCCAGGAAGGGGAAATTGTTGGCTTGCTAGGTCCCAACGGTGCGGGTAAAACTACACTAATTCAAACATTATCCGGCTTAAAGACTGCTGAACGGGGGACGGTGGCGCTCTTCGGACAGTCAAAGCATCCATTCTCGAATCAAAATAAGGAGAAACTTGGTTTAGTTACGCAGGAAATAACGGTGTTTGAGGAACTGACGGCGAAGGAGAATTTGCAGTTTTTTGCCGGGATCTATGGACTAAAAGGAGAAGAGAAGAAAAAACGAGTGGAAGAAGCACTGGAATTTGTCGGCTTAGGAGATAAGGGGAATAAGACACCGTATAAATTTTCCGGGGGAATGAAACGCAGGTTGAATATCGCCTGTGCGTTAACACATCGGCCCCAATTTCTCATTATGGATGAACCGACAGTTGGAATTGATCCGCAGTCAAGAAATCATATTCTGGAAGCGGTAAGGAAATTAAGAAAGGATGGCACGACTATCTTATATACAACCCACTATGTGGAGGAAGTACAGGCCATTGCTTCCAGAGTGGTTATCATGGATCAAGGCCAAATCATTAAAGAAGGTACTGTAGACGAGCTGGTTCAAACCGTGCAGCATGAAGAAAAGGTAACGATCGAAGTCACGGAGCCCGATCGTGTCTCGATGACTAGAATAGAAAATATTGCCGGAGTGAGAAAGGTTGAAGCAGCAGGAAGAAAAGTAACGGTAATATCTGCGGTTGGTTCTGGCAATTTAGATAGAATAGTATCGGTTGTGAAAGAGCAGGCGGGACTGATTGGGATCCATGCGGAGAAGCCCAATCTAGAAGATGTCTTCTTAACGCTTACAGGAAAACAACTAAGAGATGAGGGGGAAGAATGATGAGAGTTCTTTCAACGGTCAGATTCACTGCTCTTAGAATGGTAAGAAACTATATCGTATTATTACTGCTGCTTGTGGTTCCTATTATTCTCATCACTCTTTTCTCCTTTATCCTTTCAGGAATGGTAACAGAATCGGGAGTGCCCTATATTAATGAAAATGCCATGACGTTGGTGCTTTGTTTTCAACTTTTTGGCGGTTCGATTGTCATGTATCTGATCCACAATGATCTATTCGCGGCAAATAGGACAAGGATGTATACGTTGCCATTTAATCAATCGATGTATGCTTTTTCGATTATGATGTGCGGAGTTGTTTTTTCTGTATTCCTTGGCATTATACTGATGCTGTATACACAATATGTCTTGGGAGTGGAATGGGGAAATTGGCCGTGGATTATCTATAACATTTGCTTGCTGGCTGTTTTATCGATCATTGTTTCCTTAATTTTTGCCTTCACCGTAAAAAATAATAAATTGGCCGAACGATTAGTTGATGCGTACGGTGTTGGACTGATCCTATTGGCCGGATTATTTTTCCCTATGCCTAACAATGCTTTCTTTGACTTCATGGGTTCTTACGGGAATCCGCTTGTCATAGCTCTCATGTCGATCGGTGAGATGAATGAATCTAATCCGAGTGAAGCATGGTTCTTAGCGAACATTTTATTAGCAGTGATATGCGTTTTGTTTATTGTGATGCTTGTTGTTGGGAGGAGGAAATTGGCGTGACGATTTTTCGCTTCGCCATCAAAAGAAGCTTTGGTAATAAGACGAATGTTGTCTTCCTTTTGCTCCTTCCCATTGTCTGTATTTTTTTCCCTGAAGGAGAAGATTGGCCGCATCTTCCATATGGATACCAGTATTTTGGCATTGTAATTCTGTTTGCTGGTATTCGTCTGACATCGATTCTGCTGGAAGATCGCGTGAAAGGAGTCGTCAAGCGCTTGGCGGTCGCTCCCATTAGTTATGCACAATATTTAGGTCAAAATCTTCTGGGGTATTCCATCCTATTAGTCATGCAATGTATGATCATCGTTATTGGCGGTGTCCTTGTTGGCCATGAATTGTACCAGCCGTTATGGCTTCTGGTATTATATACTTCATTCAGTTTTACTGCTATAGCGATCGCATTGGCATGGATTTCGTTTTGCCGCAGCAAGGACTCAGCATTTCTAGTGTATATGTCGCTCATTTTTTTGTTTGTCATACTGGGAGGATTGATGATTCCGTTAGATATCTTTCCTGCACTGTTAAAAAAGATTGCGATATTATTTCCAACTTTTTGGCTCGCGGAAGGGCTGAATTGGGTTGTATTCGGAGCAAACCTCCTCGATTTTCTTCTGATTAATGCTGTATTATGGCTGTATGCCCTAATCTTCTCGATTATTGGAAGCATACGGAAAATTCATTGATATTCTTGGGATGAAGGAGGAAGACGATATTGGAGCCCATGCTGTTTGTGAAGGGATGGCGCTTTCTTCAAGCAGGCGTGCTCTTTCATTTATGGATATTAGAGGGATCTAAGGTAAGTTCTTTTATTATGATTCTCCTTTTACTCGTAATGATCAGTCTGAGATGGCGCTATCGCATGCCAGTGTGGTCCGTAGGCTTGGATGTGATGATATGTTTTTTGTACTTTCCGATTACGGATATTAGCTATTATGGATTGGTGCTGCCGATTTTTGAGCTGGCCTTTAGAGGGAAATGGTATTTTTCGCTCCTGCTTTTTGCTAGCTTATTCTTTACTCCGTCTGCTTCGAGTTTTTTATTTTGGTACTATTTCCAGGGATTCTTTTTTGGCACTTTCTCATGGATCGCATTGAAAAATCAGCAAAAATATATACTGGAAGCGGATGAGCAACGTCAGGCTCGGTACGAGCTAGAACGAATTAAGCTTGATTTATTAGAGGCAAACAAGAAAGCTTCTCATCACGCAGAATTATTGGAAAGGCATCGTATATCCAGAGAACTTCATGATCATCTGGGTCATGATTTAACCGGCGCTTCTCTTGCCTTACAAGCTTACGAGTATGTGAAGAACCCCGAAGAGGCGAATCAACTGCTGCAGGAAGTGAAAAATCGGTTAGAACGAAGCACGATCCATTTAAGGGATACCGTTCATAATATGACACCAACGATGTTAATCGGTGTTGATAGCTTTGAGAACATTGTGGATCAATTCCAACAGATGAATATCGAATTTCATAAATCCGGTGATATGCTGCGAGTTCCTTCGCACATCTGGGGATGGTTAGAAGCATGTTTAAAGGAGGCTTTAACGAATGTGGCCAGACATAGCAATGCCACGAAAGTCGAAATTGATTTACAGGCAACGGATTCGATTGTGCGCTTGTTGATTGGAGATAATGGCACAGTTCAAACCAACAATTCGACAGGCAGCGGGCTAAGGGGATTGCAAATGCGAGCCCGCTCATTGGGGGGAAGCTTATCCATTAGTCGAGACAACGGATTCTTGCTAGTTGGTGTCATCCCGTCAGACAAGGAGGGTTAGCAGGATGAGGCTTCTGATCGTAGATGATGATCCGCTGGTGTGCCAGAGTTTACAGTTGCTGCTTGGCAAGGAAGAAGACTTTGAAGTGGTGAACACCGCAGGAAATGGACAAGCGGCGATAGAAATATGTCAACTGGAACTGCCGGATGTGATACTGATGGACATCCAAATGCCGGTGATGGATGGAATTGAATGCTTGAAGAGGATCAAGCAACAGTGGCCTTCTATCCAGATCATGATGTTGACCACGTTTCGGGATGAGCATAATATTCGAATGGCCTTGAAAGCAGGGGCGGAAGGATACTTGCTGAAATCGACATCGATTGAAACCATGGCACAGCAAATAAGAGCGTTAAAAGCCGGATCGACGATACTAGATGCCGATGTTCTAAAAGCGATCGTGGAACCGGACGGAATAAAGCTGGCAGGGTTAACGGATCGTGAAAGGGACATTGTGGAATTAGTTGCTCAAGGCCTGTCGAATAAAGAAATAGCTGATCAGCTTTTCCTGAGTGTCGGTACTGTTCGAAATGTGCTCTCTATTATATTAGATAAATTAGAACTTCGCGATCGGACGCAATTGGCCATTTATTATTGGCAACGATGAGGTGATGGATGGCTGGTTGGTTTGATCAGAATTTCCTGTCCTGATATGGGAGTCCCGTGCCGTCTTCGCAGTAGGTTTTTAGGCTAAATAGGAACATTGCCCAATTATAGTTGCAGAACCGATAGAAATTTGTTACCTCCTTCCAGTTGGAATGGCGCAGAATGATGTTCGTTTTGCCGCGATTCTCATTTAATTCAAAAGAGACCCTAGTACCAACCCACTCAGGATCTGATTCTGTACATAACCATTCAATTTTTTCTGGAGGGGTTAGCTCGATTATTTGCATTTTGGTCAAGTCGTCGTCACCAAAGTAAAATTCATTGATTGCCCCAACCTGATCATTTACCTTCAATTCTCGGGTCCATACTTCAGACAGCCCTTGGCGTGTAGTTAATGCTTTATATACATCTGTCGCGGGCGCATGAATCGTTTGCATATGCTCGATATTTGCCATGAATTACACTCCTCTTGTTTTATTCTTCATACTTTTCGTTCCGTAAATCACATATTCGTATTATACCATTTGTCTAATCGGTACAATTTTTATATATTGCTGTTTTTTTGGTGTATTGCAAATTGGGTGGGGAGTGAGAAATGTAAAAGGCGGTGATTGAAATAGTAAAATTATATGCAGGTTATGGTCTAGACTCCGATGGATTTATTGTAAGCGATGTAAGTAAAGACAAAATTAATGATGTTTATATACCATGCATCCAAGAATCTATTGAGAGGCTTAGAGTGAGGGTGAATGGGCTAGTGTGAACTTTTCAAATGAAGCCAAAAGCAGCGTTTCCAAATGAATGTATGAGCGTAAAAAGAATATAGTTTCCAAACAGAGATACCTGCACTTTAAATAGTATCTCTGTTCACCAACTGAAATTTACCAGCTTTAAAATAGAGGATAACTATCATATAATAGTAGATATGTTAATCTATCAATGATAGTGTTACACTATAATCAGTTTTTCATGGATCCAGAAAAGGTGTGGACACAGGTCGCACCCTGTCTTGCTGTGGGGCTAAGCGGGGGCGCCTGCATCTTTTTCAAATACTAGCGTGTTAGGGACGGTAAAAATGAGTGACAGACAAAACGAAACAGACGTTATCTTGATTGGTGCCGGAATTATGAGTGCGACTTTGGGGACACTGTTGAAAGAATTAGTCCCCGATTGGAAGATTACAGTGTTGGAGAAGCTGGCCAGCGCGGGAGAGGAAAGCTCTAATGAATTGAATAATGCGGGAACAGGGCATGCTGCACTGTGCGAGCTTAACTACACAACGGAAAAACCGGACGGATCGATAGACATTAGCAAAGCTATTAAAGTTAATGAACAGTTTCAAGTTTCCATGCAGTTCTGGTCTTATCTTGTAAACAGCAATCTGATTCGCAATCCGCAGGACTTTATCATGCCCTTGCCTCATATGAGTTTAGTTCAAGGGGAACAGAATGTAGCGTTTTTGAAAAAACGTTACGAAGCGATGTCGAGCAACCCGCTGTTTCAAGGGATGGAATTCTCCGATGACCCGGACCAATTGATGGAATGGATTCCGCTTATTATGAAAGACCGGTCATTGAATGAACCTATCGCGGCAACACGAATCGAATCCGGTACGGATGTCAACTTTGGCGCTTTAACGCGAATGCTGTTCGACCACTTAAAGAGTAAAGACGTCAATATTAAATACAAACATAAGGTTGGCAGTATTAAACGTACCAGCGACGGCTTGTGGGAATTGAAAGTGCGGAATGTCGATAGCGGCAGCGTCGAACGCCATACGGCCAAATTCGTCTTTATCGGCGGCGGGGGAGGAAGCCTGCCCTTACTGCAAAAGTCCGGTATACCCGAAGGAAAACATATTGGAGGTTTCCCGGTAAGCGGACTATTTATGGTGTGCAATAATCCGGAGGTTGTTGCACAGCATCATGCCAAAGTATACGGCAAAGCTAAAGTTGGTGCGCCTCCCATGTCTGTTCCGCATCTGGACACAAGATTTATCGATAATCAAAAATCGCTGCTCTTTGGACCGTTCGCCGGCTTCACGCCCAAGTTCTTAAAAACCGGCTCCATGTTTGATTTGTTAGGTTCCATAAAGCCGAATAATGTTATAACGATGTTGGCGGCAGGTGCCAAAAACCTTTCTTTGACCAAATACCTGATCCAGCAGGTTATGTTATCGAAAGAACAGCGCATGGAAGAGCTGCGAGAGTTTATCCCGAATGCCAAAAGTGAGGATTGGGGTTTGTTGGTAGCTGGCCAACGTGTGCAAGTGATCAAAGATACGGCTGCCGGTAAAGGAACGCTTCAATTTGGTACGGAAGTGGTTAGTGCCGCGGATGGATCGATAGCGGCATTGCTCGGTGCTTCTCCAGGTGCTTCTACCGCCGTTTCGGTTATGCTTGAAGTAATAGAGAAATGCTTCCCGCAGCATATAAAAGAGTGGGAACCGAAAATAAAAGAAATGATTTCTTCTTATGGCGTGTCATTAATGAAAAATCCTGAGCTTATCGACGAAATTCATACTTCTACAGCGCAGGCCCTCTGTCTAAAGAGTGAACTGCAGCCCGCCCTCTAGGCAGTACAACAAAATAAAAAGAGTTAAGCGGCCTTCGTCCCGACTTCTGGGGATGGAGGCCTTTTTGGCTTTGCCTGCAGGCTTTCGGAACTGGGCCAAGAACGGATTCGTGGACCCTGCATTGCTGCTCCCAAGCGACCGCCAATCGCGGCCGTCGCAATTCCCGCCATACCTTCCGCATCTTCCCAATGGATAGGTAAAATGATAGTATGTGGTATAGTGAGTTGTTTTATTTATGGAACGGAGGGTCATATATGGTAAAAGAAGAACAACAGCATGATTCTTCCCTGAAGGCTTTAGATATATTGGAAGCATTGAAAGATTCAGGCCCAAACGGCATGGGGCTTACGGAGGTTGCAGAACGATCGGGACTTACGAAGAGTACGGTGCATCGCATTATGTCAGCATTATCGAACAGAGACTACGTCGTTCGTAACGACGAAACCAAAAAATATAAATTGGGCTTTAAAATATTACAATTCAACGGAGCGATGATCGAAAGCTTAAGTGTAAGAAGCATCGCCCACCCACATCTGGTGGAACTTGGCAGAAGAACCGGGGAAACGATTCACCTCGTTCACCGCGACGGTAATCAAGGGGTGTATATCGATAAGATCGATTGTCAACATTCCGTCGGATTGCTTTCCTATATTGGCAAAAGAATTATGCTGCATTGTACGGCAGCCGGTAAAGTCTTTCTCGCTTACATGGATTCTGAGCAGCGAAACCGGATTATCGACGAAGTCGGATTGCCCCAAAGAACGCAGCATACCATTACGGATCGTTCGATTTTGGAAGAAGAATTGCAAAAGAATAGAGAGCAAGGATTTTCCTGGAACAAAATGGAGGACCGGGAGGACGTCATTGCCATCTCTGCGCCGCTGTTCGATTCGGGAAACACATTGATATCCGCCATCGCCGTGGCCGGACCGACGTATCGATTCAGCCAGGAAGTGGCCATGCAAGCTATTCCTGTCCTGTTGGAAACCGCACAGATCGTTTCCGGAAAACTGGGGTATTCTGCAAATCGAAAGCAGCCCCATTTATAAGTCTGTTCATCTGATGGATGAAATAACATGAGAAGGCCCTTAGGGGCCTTTTGACTTTTTTTATACTGCAAATGAGGGTTGACAACGAAAGAGAATTTATTATAAGGTAAATAATAGTTTCAAATATGGTTTATAGTTCCATATATAGAACAAATAAATTCGTTGATTGCCGAAAATAAGATGCAGGGCATGGCGATCTTCCGAAAGGGGGATGAAGGTGTTTGATGAAAGCGTTTAATTGAAAACGATTAATCTGAATAAAATACTCGATAGAACGGGCGTTCTATTAAACGAACAACTGACTTGTAGGAGGGTCATCCATGAGAAAAACATTTTTTATTTCCATTGCGCTTATCATTGCGCTCAGTACGCTTCTTGCGGCTTGCGGCACGAATTCGCAAACCGGTTCCGAACCGTCCAATGCCGGGAAAACCGCTGGACAGGACGGGGATTTGAATTATCCGAAGAAGCCGATCACGTTTGTTGTTCCGTGGGCGGCCGGCGGCGGTTCGGATATTATGTCCAGAGCTCTAGCCGATATCGTCAGCAAGGACATCGGACAGCCGGTTGTTATTTCCAATCGCGACGGAGCGAACGGAACCATTGCTACGGCTGAAGTCGCTAAATCCAAAGGAGACGGTTACACGATTGTGCTGGAAGCGAGCGGAGTCATGACCGCGCAGCCTACGCTTCGGAAAGTCAATTACAGCATCGATGACTTCAAGGCGATTGCAGGGATCACGTACGAGCCTATCATTTTGGCGGTCCATGCCAATTCCCCTTGGCAAACGCTTGAGGATTTATTGAAGGAGAAAGATTCCGGGAAAACGCTGAAATTCGGTCATTCCGGTTCCGGTTCGTTCCCGCATCTGGCGCAGGCCGAATTCTTCAAGCAAGCCGGCATTCAGGCGAGCGACGTTCCGTTCAAAGGCTCGAATCCGGCTACGACGGCACTCGTTGGCGGACACGTTGATACGATTGCGGGCCATCCGTTCGATCTGTTACCGCAGGTGGAAGCGGGAACGATCCGTATGCTCGGCATCTTCTCGCCGGAGCGCTTCGAGGAGCTTCCCGATGTGCCCACGATGAAGGAGCAAGGCTTTGATATCGATATGAGCGTTTGGAAAATGATCTTGATCCCATCCGAAACGCCGGATGAGATCGTCGCTTTCCTAGAAGAAAAGTTTACCGATGCGATTCGCTCGGAGCAGTTCCAATCCTTCCTGAAGTCGAACAATTTGGCCATGCAACTGCTGACAGGCGAGGAAGTCATGGATAAAATCAAATCGGAATTTGAAATGAACAAGGAAATCATCGAACGGCTGGGAATCACCCAGCAATAACAAGGGAGTTGAATAGGGTGCAAAGCGATTATTTTGCACCCTCTCTTTTTTTGGAGGGGGAGTTCGGATGAACAATGTTCGCAAGGAAAGGTATAGCGCGTTGTGCTTATTTTTGTTCGGCTTAATGCTTTGGCTTTATATCCCTTACGATATCAAGGTCGAGGATTCGTTATCCAGCATTGGACCGGAGTTTTTTCCGAAATTTATTGCCGTTGCAGTGATGGCGTTAAGCGCGGTGCTTGTCCTCAAAACATTTACCCGCAAGAAGCCCCAACAGGACAAAGAACAGCCGCGTCGCTCGGAAGACGAGTCAAGCGGCAGCACCCGGAAATGGGCTGCGCCCGTCGTTTTCCTTCTTATGTTAATCTACGTCTTTACGGTCGAATGGCTCGGGTACTTCATAACTACCGTCGTCGTTATGTCGCTCATCTTATGGGTGCTCTCCTCCCGTAAATGGGTTCATTATGCTGTTCTGATTGTGTTCATCTTTATTATCCAATACGTATTCGAGAACGTCATGTACGTTCAACTGCCGTAAGGAGGAAACAACATGGTCGACAACATTATTACCGGCCTGATCAACGCACTGACGATCCAAAATATTATGTTCATGTTTCTCGGCGTTGCCGCAGGCATTGTGTTCGGTTCGCTTCCCGGCCTTACGGCGACGATGGGTGTGGCATTGATGCTCCCTCTCACGTTCGGAATGATGCCGGAAACGGGCATGTTTCTGCTGCTGGGAGTCTACTGCGGCGGCACATACGGTGGTTCGATCACCGCGATCCTGATCAAGACGCCCGGTACGCCGGCATCGGCGGCCACGGCCGAGGATGGATATGCCTTAGCGAGGCAGGGGCGGGCGGGGGAAGCGCTGCGAATGGCCACTTTCGCCTCGACGGTTGCAGGCCTGTTCAGTGCGTTGATTCTTCTATTCGTGGCTCCTCAGCTGGCACAGTTCGCTCTAAAATTTGGTCCGACGGAATTTTTCGCACTGGCTGTTTTCGGCCTTGCGATGATTTCCAGTGTCAGCGGAAAATCGCTGGTCAAGGGGATGATCATGGGAGCGCTGGGGATGCTGGTCTCAACGATCGGGCTGGACCCGATTGGCGCGGTTCCGCGATTATCGTTCGATAACGAAAATCTGATGGGCGGCATTGCGTTAATCCCTGCGCTTATCGGATTGTTCGCCATATCGGAAATATTGACAAGAAGCCAAGCGGCCCATGAGGTCGTCAAGGAACGGAACGCTTATGTCGACACCAAGCTTCCTTTTCGCAAAGCGATAAGCTATTGGAAAACGATACTGAAATCGAGTTCCATCGGCACGTTCATCGGCGCTATCCCGGGGACGGGGGCGGCGATTGCTTCCTTTCTCAGCTATAACGAAGCCAGACGCGTCGCCAAAGATAAAGATCAGTACGGCAAAGGATCGTTGGACGGCATTGCGGCGTCGGAAGCCGGCAATAACGGCGTGACGGGATCGACCCTGATCCCGCTGCTGACGCTCGGCATCCCGGGCGATACGGTCACGGCGATTATGCTCGGAGCGTTAATGATGCAGGGCTTGACGCCGGGCCCGCAGTTGTTCGTCAATTACGCGGGAATCGTATATACGATCATGGTCGGTTTATTGATCGTGAACCTGATCATGTATATTCAAGGCAGCTTGGCTACGCGGCTGTTTGTTCATATCACCCGGATCCCCGTCAATGTGCTGTTGCCTATCCTGTTGACACTATGTTTCGTCGGGGCCTATGCAGTCAACAACACGTTGTTCGACGCCAAGTTGATGATGATTTTTGGTTTGATCGGGTTTATTATGCCGAAATTCGGTTATCCGGTGACGCCGATGCTGCTCGGCATCATTCTCGGTCCGATTGCCGAGAACTCGCTGCGCCAAGCCTTGATATTATC
This sequence comes from Paenibacillus sp. J2TS4, assembly GCF_018403245.1. Taxonomy (GTDB): domain Bacteria; phylum Bacillota; class Bacilli; order Paenibacillales; family NBRC-103111; genus Paenibacillus_L. The sequence goes on along the minus strand of NZ_BOSH01000018.1, from coordinate 89,838 downwards.
GGACGGCAGCTGGCTCGTCTTTTTTACCAAGCCGATTTCCGCCATTTTCATTTTCCTTGCCATCGCCTCGTTCCTGGCGCCGGTCGTTACGCCCTATCTGACACGGGCGTTTAGGCGGAAGGAGAATGCCTGATGCGGATACTCATTACATCCAGAATGTTCGGTGTGCTGGATCGGGAACCGATCGATCTGCTTGCTCGGGAAGGATACGAGATCGTGGATCACCCGTATCGGGGAACGACGCTGGGAGAAGACCGTCTCCTGGAGCTTGTTGAGAATGTCGACGCCGCTATTGTCGGCGACGATTATTTTACCGCTGCCGTTATCGCTAAAGCGAATCGCTTGAAGATCATTGCGAAGTACGGCGTCGGTGTCGATCGGATCGATCTCCAAGCCGCAACGGATAAAGGGATCGTCGTCTCCAACATCCCCGGAGGCAATAAGCACGCCGTGGCGGATCTAACGCTGACGCTCATGCTCGCGATCTCCAGACAATTGATGAAAGCCCATGAAGTGGTCAAGCAGTCGGGCTGGAGCGTAGTTACCGGCAGGGAGATATACCGTAAAACGCTGGGTGTGGTCGGCATGGGGCAGATCGGGAAAGAAGTTATTCGGCGAGCCAAAGGTTTTCAGATGAATATTGCGGCTTACGATCCTTATCCCGACCAGGCGTTTGTGCAGGAGCACGGCGTAAGGCTCGTATCGGCCGAGGAACTGATGCGCATTTCCGACTTTGTCAGCCTGCATTTGCCTTCCTTGCCATCCACAAGAGGGTTTGTCGATCGGCGAATGATCGCTCTGATGAAGCCTACCGCTTATCTGATCAATACGGCAAGAGGCGATATTGTGGAGGAGACGGCGCTTGTGCAGGCGCTGCAGGAACGCCGGATCGCGGGTGCGGCGCTGGATACGCTTGCGCAGGAACCGCCGGGGAACCATCCTCTGCTTCATATGGATAACGTCATCGTCACCCCCCATATTGCCGGCCACTCGTATGAAGCGAATTATACGATTGGAATGTCTGCCGCCAGAAGCGTCATTGGGGTGCTTCGAGGCGGCAAACCGGAGCATATCGTCAATCCGGAGGTTTACGATCGGGGCGTCCGTTCGGTTAAGTGAGGACGGCACGATCGGTTTCACCCGAAAATATTGAAAGGTTGCGTTGTCATGAAAATCATTGATGTTATTCCGCACGTCATTACGACACCGTTGTCCGAACCGTTCGCTTTTTCCCAGGGGTGGGTCGAACGACGAAGCTCCATGATCGTGGAAATTGTTACAGACGAAGGGATTGTCGGCTGGGGCGAGTCTCTATGCCACGGGCTGCAGCCGCCGGAAATTGCCGCTTCGTTCGTCGAATTTTGCTTCAAGCCGATGCTGCTGGGCCGGGATCCGTTCGATGTGGAAGTATTGTGGGAAGAAATGTACAACCGAACCCGGCCCTTTGGCCAGTATGGCGCGGCCGTCAATGCGATTAGCGGTGTCGATATCGCATTATGGGATATCAAGGGCAGGGCGCTGAACCGGCCGATTCATCAATTGCTCGGCGGTGCGTTTCGTACGGAAGTGACGCCGTATGCGACCGGATTTTATAGAAAAAAAGGTGAAGCTTATCCCGATGCTGGTGTGGAGGAAGCGAAGCGGCACATCGCCAAAGGATTTAAAGCCATTAAGTTAAAAACCGGCTTCGGGGTGAAAGCCGACATTGACTACGTGTACGCCATTCGCGAAGCGGTGGGCGACGATATCATGATTATGATGGATGCGAACTGCGCGTACAACGTACCGTCGGCACGGCGCATCCTGCTTGAAACGGAGCAGGCGAAGATTCATTTCTTCGAAGAACCGCTGGCTCCGGAAGATATCGAAGGCTACCGGCAGTTGAAGAACCTGACGGCCACTTATCTTGCCGCTGGGGAAAATATTTTCGGCAAGACGGGGTACCGCCATTGGATCGGCAGCGGTGCACTTGATCTGCTGCAGCCGGATTTGATGTCGTCCGGCGGTTTTACAGAGTGCAAGAAAATCGCCGCGATGGCGCAAGCCTATAATACGATGCTCATTCCGCATGTGTGGGGGTCGGGTATTGGACTTGCCGCATCGCTGCAATTTATCGCGAGCCTTCCGGCGCCCCCTCTATCGCTGAATCCGATAGAGCCTATGCTGGAATACGACCAATCGGCCCATCCATTCCGCGAAGATTTGATCTATCACGCTATCTCCATGACGGACGGCACAGTGCCGATTCCGCAAAAAGCGGGCATCGGCGTTGAAGTCAACCGGGATGTATTGAAGGAATACGGCCAGCGGACTTTTTGCAAGTGAGAGATAGATTCCCAAAATACGAGATAGAGAGTGATGAGAAATGAACCAGAAAGTGATCATGTTCGGCGTCGACGGGATGATCCCGGAACTGCTGTACAAATTCGCGGGAGAAGGTTATTTGCCGAACCTGTCCAAAATTCTCGAGGGTGGGGCGAGCGCGGAGCTCCTCCCTTATATATCCACTTGGGGCGACGTGAATTTCGTTTCGTTTATGTCCGGGCAAGCGCCGGGTACGAGTTGGAAAGGACAAAGGATCGCTGCGGACAATCGAAACAATCTGTTAGGCTATATGGACCGGCAAAATAAAAAGAGTGCTCTGGTCCATTTTCCGGAAACCGTATCGGTGGAAGGCACCCGGCATTTTCAGTTTGCCCCATTCGGTGAGGGCCTTTTTGAGCTGGCCTCTCCGATGGTATACAGCACGCATCCGGATCAATGGCCTGAACGGCCGAAAACAGAGTATTTGGGATGGCCGCCGGTGGCCGAAACGCTGGCATATCATGAAAAATCGAATCGAAGCGTCATCGAAACGGAGAATACCCATTTCCGGTTTGCGATAACGACCCATGACGGCCATACGGAAACGATTCGCATCGAACCGCTGGATCGGACGTCGGTCTGCCTTGCATTGAACGACGGAACAACGGTGCATATATCTGTCGGACAATGGTCGGAATGGGCGGAAATGAGGCTGGGGGAGGAAACGGGCATCGGCAGGTTCAAGCTGCTCGCCTACGATCCGGACCGGATGCAGCTGGATCTCCTGCAGTCGCAAATCAACCGCAAGCTTCGGTTCTCCAATCAAAAGGAGCTGGAAGCGGAATTGCTGGAGCATACGGGGCCGTTCATTTCGAAGTGGACGGTTTCGGTCGCCCCCGATCATTTATACATGGAAACCGGACTTGAAGAAGGGGAATACCAGGCTAGGTGGCTTGCCAGAGCGGCCGAGTGGCTTATAAATACCAAGGGCTATGATTTGTTTGCTACTGTCTTTCGCTTGATTGATGAAACCCATCATACCTGTCTCGGGGAGTACGATCCCGCTTCACCGTTCTATTCGCCGGAACGCGCCGAACGTTGCGAGCAGGTCATGCGGAGCGGATACATCGTTCTGGATCGGGCGATTGGCGAGATATTGGCCCATAAATCGGACGATACCCTATTAATCGTCGCTTCCGATCACGGCGACGTACCGAATGCGTACATGTGCGATATTTATGTCCGGTTGGCGCAGACCGGTCTCTGCACGCTCGATCAGGAAGGTCTTCCTGTCATGAGCCGCTCCAAAGCGTACTTAAAAAAAGAGCGGGGCGGTACGGAGATTTTCATAAATCTGAAGGGGCGGGAACCGGAAGGCATCGTCGAGTCCGGCGATTACGACAAAGTGCAGACCGAAATTTTTCAGGCGATCTCGACCTGGTATTATGAGACGCCCAAGGGCGTTAAAAACGTAGCCGGCATTACAGTCAAAAAGCAGGATGCGAGTCCGCTCGGTTTCTGGGGAGACGCTGCGGGAGACGTACTGTTCGCCTACAATCAAGGCTTCGTATGGGGCTACAATCACAACCGGGATGCGGTCGCTCCGGTCACGGCGCCGGGAGCGAACCATGGCCCGCAAATTCCGACGGCCGCTACGGCTCATTCTTCCAATTATGGGATAGCGTTGTTTTATGGCCCTGCGGCACGCCAAGGAGCCAGACGCGATCGAACGAGCCCGTACAAAATGAACGATATGGGGACCACGATCGCCCGCGTACTGCGTTTGCAGGGATGCGAGGGATTGGACGGCCGGCTTATGCACGATTTGCTCGATTTGATTAGGGAAGATAATAAACCGTCGGAGGGACGCCATGAATCCAATTATTGAGTCCATCAAACGTCACAAAATCGTCGTGATCTACAGGGGATTTAGTCCGGAACAATGTCTTGAGATCACCCAAACGCTTTATGCCGCCGGCATCCGCCTGTTCGAGGTAACGCTGAACTCGGAGAGGGCTTTCGAGTCAATCGAGCTGCTATCCAAGCAATTCGAACAAGCGTCGATCGGCGCCGGAACGGTTTTGACGGCCGAGGAAGTGGAACGGGCCGCATCCGCCGGGGCGAAATATATCATTTCTCCCAATGTGAACCTAAAAGTAGTCCGGCGTACCAAGGAGAAAGGCTTGATTTCCATTCCGGGCGCCTTCTCTCCCACCGAGATCCAGGCCGCTGCGGAGGCGGGCGCAGATATCGTGAAAGTGTTTCCCATCAGCACGCTCGGCGCTGCCTACTTGAGCCAGGTCAGGGGACCGCTAAATAACATCCTGTATATGCCAAGCGGCGGGCTGGATGCCGAACTGGCAGAACAGTGCTTCTCGGCCGGGGCGACAGCCATAGGGACCGGCGTTCAACTGTTTGGAAAAGAAGCCATCTCGGCCAAGGATTGGGGTGCCGTCACCTTGAATGTCCAACGCTTTATGCGCGCCGCCGGTCTTTTGGCATAACTAGATTAGGCAACATGAACTGCAGCCCGTCTACTAGGCATTACTAATATAAAGAGTTAAGCGGCCTTCGTCCTGAATTTCGTGGGACGGAGGCCGTTTTAGCTTTTGCCTGCAAGCACGACCCGAGCAACTCTATGGCGCATGCTTATGCTTCAATAGCATTGAAATATAAAAAGCTTCTTTTTCTACAATTAGCTCTGTACTGACTACACCATAATTGATGCCTTCCGTTGTTATTCCATTTACTAATTTAGTAAGACGAAGAAGGTTAACCGGTATCAGCTGGTTAACCTTATTTTGCGTCAAAAGAGCATAACCGGGGGAGAACGATAAACAGACAAAGAAATCCAACCTGTGCAAGGAAAGACGGATGCTAAGTTAGTCATTCATCGATTGTGTCAAGAATTCATTTAAAACAATCGCACTGGCGCCAATGACACCGCTGGCTTTACCAAACGTAGCGTGGGCAAGTACGAAACTCTTCTCCAATGGCCTCCAAATGTAGCGATCGGTTATAGATTTAATATCATTTGTTATCGAGGGATAGTCCTCAATCATGGGGCCGGCGAGCAGCACAACTTCAGGATTGTACATACAAATAATATTGGCAATCGCAATGCCTAAATACTGTTTAGCTCGTTCCAGCAGCTTCTGGCTCCACGCCTCTCCGCGCTCATAAGCGGCGAAAATCTCGGCAATCGGCATTTGCGCCTGCTTTTCCAGTTCGGATATGCTGATAAATGTTTGCAGACAACCCAGTCTGCCACAATCACATAGCGGACCGTTTGGATCCATCGTCAGATGGCCGATCTCTCCTAATGTATTACTGACACCGCGTATAATATCGCCGTTAGTCATCACAGCTCCGCCAACTCCGCTACCGACATAAATACAGACAGCGTGACGGGTATTATTGATCGTGCCGAATAAACGTTCTGCCAATAAGATGGAGCGAACATGATTATCGACATAGACCTGCAGAGGAAGCTTTTCTTCCAGGTAACTCTTGACTTGCACGTCGTTCCAACGAAATTGGGGAACCAACGAGACTTTACCCTCAGGCCAAGATACCAGACCGGGCATACTGACACCGATCGCAATGACTTTCTCGCGATTATCCGGCTCCAGATGCTGCAACAAACTCATAATCCCATCTGCCACTTTATCCAGGATGACATTCGGTTGTCCCTTAATATCGAATGCAAACTGGAGTTGATCCATGACCATCCCATCTAGCGTGACGATCGCAATTTGCACGGAAGTTAAATCGATTTCTACTCCGACGATCAATGCTCCGTATGGATTCAACTCAAGAATGGTTGCCCGCCTGCCAACATCGCCCTCTACATGGCCTACTTCGTGAATGAATCCATCCTGCAGCAACACTTTAACAATTTTCCCAACCGTTGTATTACTCATGGCTGTAAGCTCTGCTAATTGTGAACGAGAGATTTGTTTATGTTTTTGAATCAGGCTTAACAGCAAAAAATAGTGATACTTACGCACATTTTGCTGATCGAATTTCTGTTGCATAAACAATGAGGTGCCACCTCCACCTTTCCGGCAATTGTCAGCCCATTAATAAACTATCATTAATAATAATACATACCCCCTAATGGAAACAAGCGGAAAAATATCAATATATTACACTTAATTTAATATATAAAGAAATAATCATTGACAAAAGCGCTTTCTTTCATTACTATCGTCTTAAATAGATGAACAGGGCTTTTATATATTAAACTTAGTTTATATTATAAGTAAACTTGGTTTAATATATCGGTCGCCCGATTGCTATTTGTGCAGTTGCTGTATAGAGCTGCAGCAACAGGGATAACTAAGCTTTGTTTTCTGTTACATCATTTTGTAAATAGGGGGGAAAGCAGTGAAAAAGAGGTATATGTTGTTAACAATTATTGGTTTGTTAGTCACGATGATGGTTGCTTGTAGTAGTAATAAGCAAGCATCCAATGGTTCAGGTCAAGAAAAAGCTCCGCCAGCGGACGCTTCCGTTACACTTGATATTTTAAGCTGGTGGACGGCCGGCGGCGAGGCGGAAGCGCTCAATGCGGTCTTGAAAGGATTCACTCAGCAGAATCCGTTGATCAAAGTGGAGAATGCAGCGATTGCAGGTGGCGCTGGAGCGAACTCGCAAGCGGTTTTGTCCACCCGTCTGCAAGGCGGAGACCCGCCAGCCGTATTCCAGGCCCAGGGAGGGCCAGATTTATTACGTTGGCAAGACGCTGGTTACTTGCAACCATTAAACGACTTATATGAAGCCAATGGTTGGGCCGAAGTATTTCCGCAAGCACTCATTGACATGAACTCCAAAGATGGCCATATCTATGGATTGCCCATGAATGTGCATCGAAATAATGTGATTTGGTACAACAAAAAAGTGTTCGCCGAACATAACATTGAACCGCCGACAACGTTTGACGACTTCTTTGCCATTGCAGAAAAATTGCAGGCTAACGGTATTGTTCCGTTGGCTCTGGGAGATAAAACCTCTCGTTGGGCAACACTCGTATTCGAGATGGTTTTGTTAGATGAATTCGGCGTGGATGGAGCCGCTGAACTGTGGACTGGAAAAGTGGATTTTGATAGCCCGCAGATGAGGAGCGCACTGGAAACATTCTCGCGCATTCTAGATTTTACTAACGACAACCATAGTGCGCTTGACTGGCAAGACGCCGCTGAACTTGTCATTGGCGGACAGGCTGCCATGCATATTATGGGCGACTGGGAAACCGGTTTTTTTGAAAGCAAAAATTTCAAGTTGGATGTTGATTACGGCTGGGTACAGGCTCCGAATTCGGACAAAGTGTTCAGTATCGTCAACGACTCGATGGGAATGCCTAAAGACGTTGTGAATGTAGAGGAAGCGAGGAAGTTTATCGTATACCTGGGTTCAGAACAAGCACAACAAGATTTTAATAAATTAAAAGGTTCTGTTCCTGCGCGTACCGATGTGGATATTTCGGGCTTCAGCCCTTACAGCCAAGGAGCAGCTCAAGATTTTAAAGAGGCCAAGATCAACATCAGTTTAGCAGGCGGTTCAGCTACCCCGTCTGGTTTCATTAATAAAGTCGATGATACAGTCAAAGAGTTTGTTACCCAGCGAAATATCGACAATTTCATTAAATCTTTAAATCAGGCCAAATCGCTTCTCAATCCATAATCACGATGGGGTGCAAGCTTATTGCGGATAAGACGTTCGGGGGCTCGCCGGTCTGGCGACCCGAACGATTCGCTAACACGATCCTTTGTAATAGACGGATCGCTGGAGGATGGGATACATGGAAATTCGAAGAAGAAAAAGACGATCGCTCGAGAAATGGTTGCCGTTGCTTGTTGTTTTACCGTCCGTATTGCTAGTGTTTATTTTTGTTTATTTGTTTATCGGGTGGACGACTGTAGTTTCTTTTGTAAGCTGGAATTCTCTCAAACCGGACTTTACATTTGTTGGCTTGAAAAATTATGCCCAGCTATTTGACTCCTTTCGTTTTCAATCATCCTTGCGAAATATGATTTTTTTCTCGTTATTTTTCATCGTCGGAGTCGTTGTTTTAGGGCAAATCCTCGCTATTTTCCTGGAGCAAAAACTTGCAGGCAAATGGTTATACCGCAACATTTTTCTATTTCCGATGGCCATGTCTTTTGTAGTGACAGGCGTTGCGTGGCGGTGGATTTTGAATCCCGACTCAGGAATCAATCTTCTATTGCAAAAAGTGGGATTATCCCCAGGCTGGTATACGGATGTAACCATTTTCCCCGGCTGGAGCATCTTCAAAATTGAATTCGGATTGCCGCTTGCTTTGGTTGCCGTGCTGATTGCGGCCATCTGGCAAATGACGGGCTTTTCCTTGGCCATGTATTTAGCCGGTCTTGGCAATGTGCCTGAAGAGTTGAAGGAGGCAGCGATGATCGATGGTGCCGGAACATGGAAAATGTATTATAAAGTGATACTGCCTCAATTGAAACCAATCACATACGGTGTAGTGCTTATTATGCTGCAAATTTCGTTGAAGATCTTCGATCTAGTCTACACAATGACAGGGTCCGGCCCCAACTTTGTTACAGACATGCCGGCAATCTATATGTATGAAACAACTTTCAAGAGCAATTTTTATTCGGAAGGTGCTTCGATTGCCACCATTATGTTGCTCATGGTGATGATCTTTGTTGTCCCGTATATCTTTAGTCGAAAGGAAGAAATGTGATGCCGAAGCTCCTTTCCAAAACATTGTTGTATGTCGTGTTGACAGGGTTAGGTATCCTTTTTCTCATCCCTTTTTATATCCTGATCGTCACTAGTTTAAAACCATTCGATGAAGTATCGTTCATGGAGATGTGGAAGCTGCCAAGTCAACTGGACTTATCAAGCTTCTCCAAAGCTTATCAAGAGTTGTCCCCGAACTTGCTAAACAGCTTTCTGATGGTGATTCCAGCAAGCCTTATTTCCGCTTTACTGGGTTCTCTGAATGGATATGCACTATCTAAATGGAAATTCCCTGGTTCAGAAGTGCTATTCACTTTACTGCTGCTAGGGATGTTTATTCCTTTTCAAAGTATTTTGATTCCACTCATCACGGTCATTCGAAATTTAAATTTATACAATACCATTACTGGATTGGTGCTCGTTCACGTGGTTTATGGCTTGCCGATGACTACCCTGATGTTTAGAAACTTTTATGCCAGCATACCGCAAACCATGATCGAAGCAGCGCAAATTGACGGCAGCGGATTTTTCAGAACGTACACCTATATTATGATGCCTTTATCGATAACAGGATTCGTCGTTGTTGGTTTATGGCAGTTTACAAACATATGGAATGAGTTTCTGTTCGCAATTACGATTACAGGACACGCCAAGCAACCTATCATGGTGGCATTACAAAATTTAGCGGGCAGTCAAATTATAGAATGGAACGTTCAGATGGCTGGAGCCTTGTTGGCGGCCATTCCCACGATGATCGTGTATCTATTTGCAGGACGTTACTTCATTCAAGGACTTTTGGCAGGGTCCGTTAAAGGCTAATGGATATTGGCTTTGCCTAAACAAAGAGGAAGGTGACGCGGATGAGAAAGTTGAAAGTAGGGATCATCGGCTGCGGTGGAATTGCCCAGAATGTGCATATTCCAAATTATATGAAGCATAAAGAACATGTCGAAGTTCTAGCCGTGTGCGATGCAAGTGATGGACGAGCGCAAAATGTTGCTAAACAATGGGGGATTCCCCACGCTTACACAAACTTTCGAGAGATGTTGCAGCACCATGAGCTGGATGCAGTCAGCGTATGCACACCCAATAAGTTTCATGCGGAGATGGCGATAGCTGCCTTGCAGGCGGGCTGCCATGTTCTATGCGAGAAGCCGCCTGCGGTTACCGTAGCTGAGGCTGAAGCAATGGCAGCAGCAGCTAAAGCAGCAAATAAATTTTTGACATTCGGGTTCCATTACCGCCACGCACCGGAAGTCGATTTATTGAAAAGATATATTGATAGCGGGGAATTCGGACATATCTATGCAGCCAAATCCCAAGCGGTGCGCAGGAGAGGAATTCCTGGATGGGGAGTATTCACCAACAAAGAACTGCAAGGCGGCGGCGCACTCATCGATATTGGCGTGCATATGCTTGACACAACGTTGTATTTAATGGGATACCCTCAACCTGAGCTAGTCCTTGGCGTGACATACCAGAAACTGGGCAATCGTGACGGTGTAGGCTTGATGGGGAAATGGGATTGGGAAAACTTCTCCGTTGAAGATATGGCGCGGGGAATGATCGTTTTCAAAGATGGTTCTTCCGTTACTTTAGAGGCAGCATTCGCAGCTAATGTAGAAAAAGACGAAGTCATGCAAGTAAGCCTGATGGGCGATCAGGGCGGCGCCGATGTTTTCCCGGTCAAAATATATCAAGAAAAACATGAAGCGCTCCTGGATACGACACCCGCTTACTTGCAACAAAATAATTATTATGAAGTGCAATTCAAGCGTTTTATCGATTGTTGTCTACAGAACAAGCCGCCGCTCAGCACGGCTGAACAAGCCGTTGTTTTACAAAAAATTATTACGGCGCTTTATGAGTCGGCAGCAAGCGGACAAGCCGTTCGCATACAGTAAAGAGCTTATATGCGACGTACAAATAGATAAGGGGTGGTTCGATGATAAAGGGTTTAAGTTCGGCGGGATTAGGTAAAGTCAATGGACTCCCCCATTTAATTGAACTTGCTGCATCCAATGGATTCTCTGCTGTTGAGACGACTGGAAAAGATCTGCGGGCATTTGTTGATCTCGAAGGCATAGCAGGTGTTCGCACACACTTGCAGCGTCATAAAGTTCAGCTGGGAGCAGTAACTTTGCCTGTAGAATGGCGGCAGGACGATGCATCCTTTAGAAATGGGCTGCCTGATCTGCTAGTTGAGGCCGACCTGGCCTCGCAGCTCGGCTGCCGGACATTCTTCACCTATTTTATGCCATCTACAGACAAGAAAATTACATTGCATCTCATTCAATTATCGCAGCGTCTTCGTCTGCTCGGTAAGTTACTGGCACAATATGACATGAATTTGGCGTTGGAGTACGTTGGTCCGCATCATTTGCGCCATCAATGGAAGCATCCCTTTATTTGGACTGCGGCGGATACGATAGCATGGCTCGATTTGGTCGGCGAAGCCAATGTCGGCATAGTACTCGATAGCTTCCATTGGTACACAAGTGGAGAAACGCTTCAGACCATTGCGGACATAGACCTTCCCTATATCAAGTATGTTCATCTCAATGATGCGCGCGATATACCGGTAGAGGATGTATTGGACAACGATCGTGTGTATCCGGGAGAAGGCGTCATTCACTTGTCAGGCTTTCTTAAAGCATTGCAAGAAAAGCATTATCAGGGAATGGTCACTCAGGAAATCTTGTCGATTACCGAACCACAGGACACGGCAGAACAATTAGCTGAACGTTCTGGCAAAGCTTTTCGCCACGTATTCACATTGGCGGAGATCGGGTAGATCTCGGAGAGGAGCAGATACATGAAAGTTTTAGTCGGCTGTTTCTATCATGAGACGAATACGTTCAATCCTCAACCAACTCACAAGGAAGACTTTGTGTTTGTTGAGGGCGATGCCGTACTTGACCGGCTGCATAGTGTCGCAGCGCTTCGCATGCAACAGGTCGATGTCATACCGGGCATATACGCCACCGGCCTTTCATCAGGTATCGTCACGAAGAGCACCTTTGACTTTTTCGCCCAGAAGCTGCTGGCCGTTCTACAGGATACTGAGGTGGATGGAATCTGGCTGCATCTGCACGGCTCCATGGTCGTGGAAGGCATCGGTTCTGGAGAGCTGGAGTTGATCAAGCAAATCAGGGCGTTCGTCGGTTCGCAGATCCCTATCTCTCTGACATTGGATATACACGGAAACATCCCGGAAGAATTAAGTCAGTTAGTGAATATTGTACGAGCATACCGTACTGTGCCGCATACGGATCAAGCAGAGACCGAACGAATCACAGCAGAAGCTTTAACTGCCTTGATCGCTATTAAGGAGACAATCACGCCGGCATTTGTTAAACTTCCTGTCGTCATCTGTGGCGAGAAAGCATTGGGTAACCGCGAACCGCTGCAATCCATTTTTGCCGAGCTCGCTGCTGTAGAGGAGATAGAAGGAATTGCAACAGCTTCATTCTTCCTAGGTCATGCTTGGAGCGATACCGCCCATACGGGAGCATCCGTTTTTGTCGTGCCGCGGACTCGACATGATGTAGAGACAGCGGAGCAAGCTTGTCATCGTCTAGTGGAATTTATTGTGGCGCGCAAACATCAATTCGATTTTGCTTCGCAGGCGCTAGCTCCCGAACAAGCATTGGATTACGCCCTGCAGATAGACGATAAACCGGTATTTGTCTCCGATTCAGGTGACAACACGACAGCGGGAGCGCCCGGCTGCAATACCGTATTGCTGAAATTGCTTACGCAGCGCGACCTGAACGGAAAAAAAGCAGTGATTGCATCGATTTTCGATCAAGCTGCTTTTGCAGAACTGAACCAGCATGAAGTGGGCGAGCATGTATCCGTTTGGGTTGGCGGTGGTGCAGATGATTACAGCGAGCAAGTGTTGCTTACAGGTATACTGAAGGCCAAAGGGGATTTGCTAGGTTATTTAAATGCCGAGAATGATGTTGTTGGTCAAGTTTGTACCATAGAAATGGATGCTCTGGATGTAGTCATTGCCAATCGAGGAGATTCATTTATATCCATTAATCATTTTGTTCGCGCCGGCCTACAATTTACAGATTATGATGTGATTGTGTTAAAGCAGGGTTACCTATTCGATGCATTGACCAAGGTAGCCCGCGGAGAAGTCCTGGCCCTGACCCCCGGAGCGACTTATTTGCAGATTGCTGAGTTGAATTACCTCGCTCTGCCTGCTGCTGTTGAACGTATATAACCTAATAAGGAGAATGGCTAACCATGAAAGTAATCAAGACGAAAGATTATGCCGAAATGTCACAAAAAGCTTTTGAGGTCCTTAAAGACTTATTGGAGCAAAAAAAAGACGCCGTTGTCAATACAACGGTCGGTGCCAGCTATGACGGAATGTTTGAGTTAATGGTCAAAGCCATTAATGAAGGCACCTTATCCATCAAAGACGCAGTATTTATGAATCTGGACGAGTATATCGCTGAAAGAAACAAGTCTTTCACAATCTATACGTTTATGTATACCAAGTTTTACAATCTAATTACTCAAAAGCCGAAAGTGATCGAATTGTTTGACGGAAGCACGAGGCAGCTGCAAGCAGAGATGGATCGATACCGGCAAGTCCTGGCCCAATACCCGCGTGATCTGCAAATTCTCGGTTTGGGAGTGAACGGTCATCTTGCAGCCAATGAGCCCGGGACTTCCTTTCAATCGCGCGTCTTTCTGGCGGATAGCGATGAGTCGACAATTCAAAGCACGATGCGCTATCAGAATCTGACACGTGAAGAAGCGCCGACACAGATGTTAACGTTAGGATTGGCGGACATCATGGAGGCCAGACAGGTACTTCTCGTTGCTTCTGGAGAACGCAAAGCCCAGGCGGTGAAAGATACGATTGAAGGACCGATTGACGAACGCTGTCCGGCCACCATTCTGCGGGCTCATCCGAATGCAATCTTTATTATTGATGAGGCAGCAGGGTCATTACTAAATAAAATGAACTAAAGAATATATAGATCATGGAGTGGAGAAAGAAAGATGCTTCCAGGGCGAGTTTTGGCTTTGTATTCCTACCATCCAAAGGCCCATTCCATAAATAAGGAATACAAAACAAGATGTTTGAAGCTTCGGAGGCACTTTCCTTCGGAACGGAATGATCCCTTTCTTTAGTGCCACTTATATAACCAGATAAATGATTATGGTGATTACGCTTAAGGTGATAAGGGTGAAACGGTGTGAGCAAATATATTGTCGGTATCGATATCGGCGGTACGAAGGTGAAGTTCGGTGTTTTAAGTATCGAGGGAGAGATCATTGATAAGTGGGAGATTCATACGAATGTGATCGATAGCGGCGCTTCTATTATAGATGATGTATGGTCATCTTTTTCTCATCATCCTTTATTAACAGATCCTGGATCGATACTAGGCATTGGCGTTGGCGCTCCCGGATTTGTGGACGCGCAAACCGGTAAAGTATATGAAGCCGTCAATATCGGCTGGAAAGATCTCGAGCTTGGTGAAATCCTGCGGAAAAAATGTGCACACCCCGTATATGTAGAAAATGACGCAAACATTGCAGCACTCGGCGAGAATTGGCGAGGAGCCGGCAATCAAGCAAACGATCTGATTGTCATCACACTAGGGACAGGCGTTGGTGGAGGGTTCATTGCGAATGGCGAGATTCTGCAAGGAGAAAACGGCACGGCCGGTGAGATCGGCCACATCGTGATCGATCCTCAAGGGTATGCATGCAATTGCGGGCGGACAGGTTGCCTGGATACGGTAGCCTCTGCCACCGGCATTGTAAGACAAGCCATGGAGGAGATGGCGCTTAATCCGACGGGGAAATTAGCCGCCCTCTACGCACAACAAGAAAATATCAGCGCCAAAGATGTCTTCACACTAGCTGAAGATGGTGATCAGGCATGTATACGTGTAATAGCTCGTATAACAGATGCGCTCGGCATGGCTCTGGCTAATGCAGCTGCTATTATTAATCCAGCCAAGATTTTGATCGGTGGAGGACTATCCCAGGCTGGCAGTTGGTTTCTAACAGATATTCGGGCGGCATTCATCAGGCATTCATTAGCGAGAATAGGCGAGATCACACAGATTGAATACGCCCAACTTGGTAATGACGCAGGGATTATCGGGGCGGCTTATCTAGTGCGAAAACATTTGGCTATCGAATAGCAAATTAGACGGTGCAGCCCAATAGGATGTACAGATTCGATTTACTCCAGGGGATGATTACATTGGAGTGTCGATGTTCACGGAGTGAGGGGCCGGCAGTTGCAACTGTCGGCCCCTCAGCTTAATGGGGGTGAGATTCCATCTTGTTCAGCGTGCTCTATGCATGATGATACTCTGCCAAAGCGTTCGCGGCAATAATGGCCTGGTACACATCATCGGGCGTTACGGTTAGTGGTCGATCAGTTCAACGCATCTATGGAAATAGCTAAGTATTATAAAACATTACTTAGTATTACTCGTTTCTTGGCTGGACTACTTGAAATAAATAAAAGCAAAAGAAAACAGCACCAACAATGACTAATCCCCCTCCAAGTCCGCTTAATGGCCCTCCTATGGCTTCCATTCCTGCAATAATAAAGTACATTCCCAACAGCAAGAGAGGAACTCCAATCATATGAAGCCAAAAATGGGCATTTACCATTTTTGAATGCTGCTTAGATTTATAAATCGTGTAAATTATACCGAATAAAGCGGATGTCACCCATCCAACCAAATTCACGTGAACATGCAGGGAGGTAAATTGGAACAAATCCGTGACTCCCATAAAATAACCGATCAATAATCCTAAAAGCAAATAAATGCCGGAAACGATGATAAAGTATTTTCCCATTCATTTAACCTCCTATAGGTGTATTTTCAAAGATTCTAGCTAACACCGTTAGATTTAAAGCAAAAAAATAAATAGCCTAATCTTTGATGGCGTATTTCAAATGGAGCATGCTACTTCCTTGTTTTCAAATCCATACCTTTAACCGTAACGATGGTAATAAATACGGTTATACATACAATTGTAGTACTTGCGACAATAGCAATAGGTAAAGTCATGTGCTTCCCTCCTTTATCGCTGTCTAACGGTGTTAGTTGTCTAACATTGTTAGAGTACAATGTCCATGATATACTTGTCAAGTAAAGGAGGCCTTTTTATCAGTGAGAAATTCAATTGAACAAATCAAAATAGATAAATCCGTTATCGTTCAAACAGCCTTACAATTTCTTCAAGAGCATGGGATTAGAAAATTATCTATGCGAAATATAGCGGAGCGATTAGAAATTAAAGGCGCTTCATTATACTGGCATATTCGAAATAAAAATGAGCTGCTCGAATTAATAGCTGACGAGATTTGTAAAAAAATAAAGTATCCGGATGAAAGCCTCTCTTGCGAAGAGCAGCTAGCCGTACTTACCAGACAGTTAAGAGAGATATTGCTTAATGTACGTGACTCGGCACATGTACTTGTTGAAACTCCGCCAACTACACCCTATCGAATAAATTTAATAAAAAAAATAAGCGGTCTGTTTGAAAAAATGGGGATGAAAAGCGAGGATATCTTCTCAGCATCATGGATACTAAACAATTATGTCACGTCTTTTGTGATTGAAGAGTATCGACTTAATGATGTAACAGATGAAAAAGAGGTCAGCCAGTCACTAGAAGCGCTGCCTTTCAACATTTCAAGTATGGATATGGATAGAGAATATCAATTTGGATTGGAAGTGTTAATCGAGGGTTTTAAAAGTAAACTGAAATAATGCAAATACTTCAGCTTACTCTCGATGACTTTTTGTCCATATCATTCACATAGGCCATTAGCTTGAACCGAAGTTAAGCAAATAAATTTCCAGTGGTTTTTCCGGGTTTTGATAATACTCATAACCAATACTCCCAAGGAAAGGTAAAGACCCCTCGTAAAGGGGTCTTTAACCTGTCTAAAACATGATAGATTATTGCAAATGCAGCCGGTATGGGTCAAAACGGGACTCGTTTTGAACTAATTACGTAGTCATGCTCGGCTGCCCAATTCACAAGGCCATTCCAGAATTCCTCACAGGCTGAAATGATCTTCGACGGTTCTGCTAAATCTCCAGACATAACCATTCCCACTATAGGGTCGAATCCTTCCGGACGACTCGGCAGCTGTAGTGCCTCCGGCAGAACCATGGAGCCAGTGGAGAAAAGTTTTCGGTTGTGCAAACCAACTAACATGGCCCCGTATTGGGCAAAATGCACCGCCAAGTATGGCAAGTAGGTGTGTGGGCCATTTAGACTGACATTTCTAAGTTTTCCAACATACTCGTACATTTCACCTACAAGGACTTCATTGATGGCACGCCTGAAATCTTCCTTTGTTGGTGATTCCGCCGCTTCCTTCAATGTTGGAAAAAAGCCTTCAGGATCATACAGACTAAGTTGGGAAAAGTAGGGGCCATGCGTCAACGGCCACCTTCCCTCCACAGTAGATGCGGTTTTAAGAAGAACGTCTGTACTATAGACGTCCACTTCAGCCTTCCAGGGTCCCGCCGACCACTCATAGCAAAATTCTACGGGTTCGATGGAGCTTGACTCCCTTAGTACGCAAAACATCTCAATGTCCGAGAAAGGGCCGTCTGACCCTCTGGCAACAGAACCGTAGACCCCAATGGCCAGAATTTTTTCTCCATATACCTCGTGTAATCTCGAAGCAATTTCGTGGCAGTTTTGAAGCCTTTCACTGCGAGAAATGGGTACAGGTCCATTCATGTGCATTAGTATGCATCTCCCTTTTGGTTTTATGGTGAGCAATCACTAACCACATGGATGGAGGACCTCGGGCTTAACGGGGGACTTTTTTTGGATGCATGGGGGTTCCTCCTACAGTGTTTTCTTATGGAAATTGTAACCAAACGATTGTGTTTTAGCAAGGCGTAGCAGTTAAGCTCAATGGATTTGGTCGAGGATCGAGACAGCAATCGAGAAGAATCAATCTTATGTGCTGTATGCTACAATTGGCAAAAATAGATGAAAGGAAAGAATATTATGAAAAACCACGTGCTTTTCATCCAGGGAGCCGGACAGGGGGCCTACGAAGCCGATCGAAAATTAGCATCCAATCTGCAAGATTGGCTAGGTTATGAATACCGGGTATTATATCCGAGGATGCCTGACGAGGAAAGACCGGAGTATGAGGCCTGGAGAACCCGTATCGCAGCATATTTATCTGCACTAGAAGGCGAAGTGATTGTTGTTGGACATTCCTTGGGGGTTTCAATCCTATTGAAATATCTCGCAGAAGAGAAGCCAGCCAAACCTATTGCTGGTTTGTTTCTTATAGCGTCTCCCTACTGGGGGAGTGAAGGTTGGGAAGTGGATGAATATGTATTAGATAAAGACCTTAAGTCGAGAATCCCCGAAATACAGCAAATTTTCTTTTATCATAGCCGTGACGATGAAATAGTGCCGTTTTCCCATCTTGCTTTGTATGCAGAAATGTATCCTCAGGCAATCATTCGCGAGTTTGATGGGCGTGGACATCAGTTCAACAACGACTTATTTGAGGTTGTTCAGGATATTAAAGAGCTGTGAATCTAAAAACGTTGCTTCATAGAGGTAAAGTCTAGAACTAAATTCCAGTGAATACGAGAATGCGAACTTTTGGAAGAGCGTAGTGTCTACGTGCCCAGTTTTTGGTTATATAAAGATAATGAATAATTCTTTCCAGTTATGAGGTTTTCCGTTATTTGTTTAATAACATCTACTCCGCGAATTTCGTATAGATTGGGAATCAATAAATCCGATGCCATAATCCACTTGTAATCACTAATCTCACTATCTTCTAATTGAAGAGAACCCCCAATAATTTCACCGGTAAAATGAAACATAATGACTTGATTGTTTGTACTGCTAATAAAATTGTAGATGCCTGTCGTTCCTGTAAGTTTGACATCATATCCGGTTTCTTCTTTTACTTCTCTACGTGCTGCATCTAGGATATCTTCACCTGATTCTATTCTTCCGCCTGGAAAATTCCATT
This sequence comes from Paenibacillus sp. J2TS4, assembly GCF_018403245.1. Taxonomy (GTDB): domain Bacteria; phylum Bacillota; class Bacilli; order Paenibacillales; family NBRC-103111; genus Paenibacillus_L. Next base: position 70,778 of record NZ_BOSH01000018.1, on the reverse strand, counting down.
TATTCCTGACCGCTGGTTTGTTTTCTTTTATTATCAAAACTTTGTCTTCTCGAAATATAGATACACTAGCAACCAATACGATTCCAGATTGTTTCATCCCTTAGTCCTCCCATCCTCAATGAAACCGATAAGAAATTCTGCTTGCAATAATAATCAATACCTCAAAAAGAAATTCGTACTGCTTTTGTATATCTTCCCATGACAATATAATTTCGCCGTAGGCACAAGATTTTACCCATTAGGTGTATTCACTGAACTAATTAATTCGATGAATAACCAAAACAAGAAGACTGGAATAAGACATATAAAAGCAATGATTAGCACAAATAACTTGCTATTTAATTTCTTTCTCATGTGACCAAGAACCCACCTCCATCAGTACGAGTTTGTATCCTATAGTTATAAACGAAATAATACAACAAAAGTTTTCGAAAATTATGGGGGAGTTAAAAGAAGAGGGGCACCCCGATGGGCACCCTGAATTTCGCTGTAAACCTGATTGCCGAGCCATCACAGGCGACTTCCCGATCGGCCTTCATCTTTTTCACAGCCAACCAAACTAAAGGATTGTACCAGTGGATCCCTACGGACAACGTCCACAGGGAATTGAACCATAGGTCTAAAAGTTTGGAAGCGTTCAAAGCATTAGCGGCCGAAGCTATTGGCGAAAGTGGATACAATACGCTGAACTACATCCTTCTGGCGGATGAATATTTGAAAAAGGAAACGCGAAACAAGATGTATGGAGCAGACAATTACTATGTTGCTTTTCTTGGAGAACCATCGACGACTTCGCCATGGATGCTGCAAATCAGCGGGCACCACCTTCACCTCCAATATTACGTACAACGGAAAGTCGACCAGTGCCATACCGATGTTTATCGGGATCGAACCCCAATCCTTCACCATGAACGGTATAACTTATCAGCCTTTGGCCACTCGGCGTGATGCCATGTATTCCATGATTAAGTCACTCAGTTCAGCAGAATTGAGTAAGGCAAAAATCCCGGGCACCTACCATGATGTACTGTTAGGTCCGGGGCAAGACGGAAAGTTTACAACAAGCGAAGGAATCCCGGTATCCTCGCTGAATAATAACCAAAAACAACTGGTCAAAAACGCATCACCGCATGGGTAAAAGACACGAACCCGGACATTTCGTCCCTGGCGGCATCGAGCGGATTATACGGAACGCTGCTGCGTAATGAAGGCTATTATTCGGCGAATCGCGCCTGCCGATCTATGATGTATACCGACCATGCCATCTATTCGTCTGATGTCATCTTTTTCCGGGATGAACGGTTTAAGCTCATGAAAAGGCCGGTTACTGCTTCGTTGCTGACACTGCCTGCCGTTAACTATGGACAGGTTGTGTTTCAAGGGGGAGGATTGCCAGGAAGCGGAACGCATAATGAAAAACCGCATGCGGTTGGCTCTATCGATCTTCGCCCACAAGAAAGACAAATATCTTATCTTGGGGGCGTACGGATGCGGCGTGTTTCGAAATGATCCGAAGAAGGTGGCCGGCTGGTGGCATGATCTGCTGAACGATGAAGGCTTCGGGTCGTTATTCTCGGAAATCAGGTTTGCGGTCTTGGATATTTCCAAGGCGGAAAATGCTTACGTGCATTTGAGGACGTATTTTATGGTGTGGAGTAGTGCAATGCCCGGATAGGAGCGCAGAGCCTCTAAGACTTGGTTTTTTGAGGCTCTTTTAGTGCTTTATGACTGGCAAATAATCCGCTATTATCATGTGTGTTAAGATAAAAGGAATTAATTCGGATACGAGGGAATGGGGACGTGGGGCTATGCGTCAAGTTTGGGTGGGCTTATTCAAATATGCGGTGTCCATTTTACCAACCTTATTGGTAATGTATTTTTTAATAAAATTATTTCCGTACACAGGATTGGAAAGAATAGCGGCTTTACCGTCCATTTTTGTTATCAATACGATGGTTATTATATGTGGAATGGCGATTTCCCCAAAAATCAGCAAACAACGTTATCGAATAGCCATGTGGATCGGAATGATTTTGTTGACTATTACCATTTCTATAGCAGCTTATCCTCAGGAATCAAGACCGCATATTATCACACAAGTAAAACATGCTGTGACCGCGATTAAAAATTATGAAAATATAACTAAAGAGGACTTGGAACTTATTGGAAACAAAAAATATGGCAAGAATACAAATCCGGAGCAAAGATATGTGGTAGCCCTATACAAATATAAGCACGAACTTCCACTGGATGGAACCTATAAAATGTATCAGCGTGACCCGGTTTATTTTTATGACAGCCGGATTAGAAGGATCGATGATATACCCGCCAAGTTGATCGGATATCATAAGGTGATTTGGTGGTATTTGGACCATTTTTGAGTTGGCTATCACATCGATTGACTGAATACATTCTGGTTGAAACCGGAAGGTGAAGACATATAATATATTCGTTCCCTTGGATAAAATATTCCCCGAAATCCGCTTTGGCTCGGACTAGCTTGGGAGTCGATAGATGGATAGTGGGCCGGGTCGCCAAGATTTGTACAAGCAATTGTAATGGGGGGCTTGGCGCGCTTGGCGAAGCTGCTAGGTTATAAGCCATGAAGCTCAGGAGATCTGGGTCCTCTCCAATTCACCCCGGCATGCGATCCGGAGATTCCTCGGCATGTGGTGGTTCGCAATTCACACGTTTTATCATTAAACCGGGGGGAGAGAAGTTGTATTAGTAAAATTGATTGACAAATATAAAAAGAACGATATGATTATATTATACAGTTGCTGTTCTTTCCATTTTCTTTCAATCTAACTGGTGAAAGTGTATCATACAATGGGGTTGAAGGAAATACTGTCCTTTTCTTCAGCCGGGCATGCGAGAGGAAGAGCATTGCTTCGCTTGGAGATGCCGGAGAGCGAATTCGTTTAAGCGGATAAATAATAAAAACATTTGATTAACAAAAGATTAATAATCTTACGAGAGCCGCACTATACTATATAATGCAGTGGCCGTTGTTTCTCAGAGCGATTAATCTTCGCAATTTTAAACTAATGCTCGTATTGCAAGCGATTACAAGGCTCTTTTTAGGAGGTGAGAAGCCGGAGGGACATGTAAGGAAGCAAAAGTAAATGCAAAATTGATATTTTGTGTCACTATTTCGCCTCCCCCGGGGCTTTCAGAGCGAAATAAATGCACTCTGCTTTTTATACTGTACTCGGAACTAGTGCGGTCGTTTGTACGATTCTTCATACACAAACGGGACTTTCGCGGCATACGCTTGTCTGATTGTACGATTTTTCGTACAAAACGCACTCACATCCGATCTATCGCGCATTTTTATTTCTATTTAACTATAGGACGGTAATTATGAAATGGCTTCAGGCTGGACAATTAGTAAATCTATCAAAAATTCAAAATGTAAGCGCATTCAAATTATCTTTTAAGAACCGCTCTTTTAAGGAGCGTTTCTGGATATCTAACTATATACAAAGAGGGTGATTCATTTTGTAGCAGTCCTTATTAATCGTTTAGTTACAAATGTATAAAAAGGAGAGGATTATGATGAAGCACCCATGTAGAAGATTACCTTTAATCGTGATCGCCTGCTTTATTGCAGGGTTTGTTAGTCTCTGTTATGGCATTTCTGTATTCGCTTCTTCAGAAAAAACAGATAATGTTAACAAAGAAGATAGAGCAGAACACTTAGGATATACATTGTTCAAAGGTCACATGCATACACATACATCTCTCAGTGATGGGATTGGTTTACCAAATGATGCTTACAATTATGTGAAAGAAAATACAGATTTTGATTTTTACGCAATCACCGAACACGATGTGACATATGACATAAATACGGGCAGTGATTTTATTACCGATGTTAAAGATTCTTATTCAGAAGAATACAAAATATTACACGAGCAATCAGATGCTCACAATAGTAATAATAAATTCATTACGCTGCCTGGTACGGAAGTCACTTGGTATGATGGAGCGGGTCATATCAACTTATTTAATGCCGCATGGTTTGCAAGAACACATGGACAAGGTGCGGATGGTACGTGGGGCTGGGGCGACATCAAATATGATTTGCCAACATTTTACGCCAGACTTGCCCAAGATCCAGATGCCATTGCTCAATTTAACCATCCGCGCACGTCAGGAGACTGGAGTTTCTTTGAATTCAAGCACTATAACAAAGATGTGGACAGAAATCTTAATATGATGGAATATAAATCATCAGGCAATTTTGAACCCTATATTAAAGCGTTAGATCGAGGTTGGCATATTTCTCCCGTGTTTGGAGGAGACGAGCACAAAGGGAATTGGGGGACGGTTCAGCCCCATGTGACCGGCATATGGGCGGATCATTTATCAAGAGACGGTCTTTACGAGGCCATGAGAAACCGTCGTACATATGTGTCATTTGATCGCAATTTAGAAATGACGGTTTCTGCCAACGGTCAAATGATGGGGGCCATACTTCCAGCTGATACCAATGAAATTCATCTTTATATATTGATAAATGACCCTGATGCTAACGATCCTTTGGATAAAGTCGTTGTTTACAAAAACAGCGGTGAAATGGTCAAAGAGTATACGAATATTGCCAGCAATCAATTTACGATTGAAGAGACATTTCCAAGTGAGGACGGGGATTATTTCATCGTTAGAGCTTTCCAAGCAGACGGTGAGGAAGCCATTAGTGCGCCCATTTGGATTGGTGACGAAACGAGAGGCACGGAAGTTGCGCCTGAAATTATGATCCATGGACAATTTCCGGAAACAGTTAAACTTGGTGATCAAGTAGAGGTGCCGGGCGCGACGGCGACAGATCATCGTGGTGAAACCTTGCCAGTGGATGCAATCGTTTTGAATGATAAAGGAGAAGTAACCGTTACGGATCGTCATTTCACGGTCGACTCGTACGGAGAATATTTCATTAAGTATGTGGCAACCGATCATCAAGGAAATACACGTGTTGAACTGGTCAGGCTGCTCGTTGATTCTAAAAAACAACAACTGGATGCCGATAAAATTCTTCATGAATTTCAGCCAATCGTCAATGTTGGTGCCAATGAGCATGAAGTGGGCATTAATTTAGTGACAGATAAGGTATTGGAAACATCCTATGTTCAGTATAAACCTGTATCTCAGACCAAGTGGAACAATGCCAAAAAAATAAAGACAAATGTCTCTTATTTTCAAGTCGCGTATGGGGTTACGATTGAAAAGAGTAACTACCGTGTGCTTGCAGCGCATGAAGCCAATTTGACAGATCTTGAATTAGGGACAACGTATGAGTATCGTTATGGATTTTCACCGAATGGGCCGTGGAGTGATATTTATAGGTTTAGCACGGCTCCGGCTTCAGAAGAAACCGTCATGTATGTGATGGGGGACCTTGAAGTTCCAGATCGAAATTCAGGAAGCTTCCAACTCTTTAATGATATGTTAGACGTTTTGCGAGAGAAGAATTCAAACGGGCAGGCTATGATCCAGGTTGGAGATTTAGTTGAATTTGGGGGCAATGTCTATGCATGGAATGATGTGTTTGACAACATTTATAACAACCTAGACTTAATTTCAGCCCATGTTGTTGGAGAACATGAACGGGACACGGACCGAAAAATCGGTGCATTTGCCGGTTTTTTCAACTTGCCGAAAAACGGTGAAGGCAGTTATCGAGAAACGAATTATTCGTTCGATTATGGAAATATGCATATGGCTGTGCTGAATTCTTTGCTGGATTTTGATGCACAACTGGCATGGTTAGAGAAAGATTTACGATCAACAGATAAAAAGTGGAAAATCGTTATGGGCCATTACCCCTACTACGGCGGACATCATAGTGATGAGACCGGGATGGATATTATGAGGGTGAAGTTATCCAAGGCATTTGAACGGCTGGGTGTTAGTTTGTATATAGGTGGCCATGATCATGTATACAAACGGACAACTATACGAGACGGTGCGAAAAATATATCTGAAGAAGCAATGAATCTAGGAACCACTTTTATTACGGTGGGTTCTTCAGGTCCAACATTTTATGATAATAAATCATTTGACTGGGACCATATCGTCTATGATGATAAAAAGCAAACAGGTGTTATTTTAGAATCAGACGATCATTCTCTCACATTAAAAGCTTACAACAGCGACGGCGATGAAATTGATTCCTTTACTATCGAACAGCCTGAAAATTATATTAACTTAACCAGTGCGATTGTTGAAAATAACGTCTTGAAAGGTGTCGGGGTCTTAAATTACCCGCACTCGCTTGAAAAAGTTACGGTCATTGCTGAAAAGTTTGATCATACGGGCGAAACGGTTTTAGAAACGGTTATTAAAGAGGCGACATTAGAACATCTAGGACGTGAACAAATCATCTTATTTGATAAACCTCTTGCGTTTAAGGAAGAGCATACAGTTATCGTAACATTGGTTGATAACCCTGCCGATAGACATCCGATAGCTGACCCTCTAATGGTTACAGAAGGGATGTTGGGTGATGGATCGGAAAATAACCCATTTCAAATTAAAAGTGTGGAGGGACTCAACAAAATTCATGAGTTCCCGGACAAACATTATATTTTAGATAGAGATATTGATGGTAATGGAGTATTTTTTGAAGCGATTGGTTCTAATGGTGCTCCATTTACAGGGACACTTGACGGGAAAGGACATACGATAACAGGTGTTACTGTTTCTTCAGGCGGTGCTGGTATTTTCGCTGTTAACGAAGGCGTTATTAGAAATGTAGGTATGATAAATGCTAACATTGATGTTCGCAGAAGTAATGTCGGGATATTAGTGGATCAAAATGATGGAACAGTAGAAAACGTATATAGTACCGGATCGATTAGAGGTAATTCTACCGTCGGCGGACTCGTTGGCTACTCGAACGGCATCGTTAGAAACAGCTATTCGACAGCCCGTGTCAGTGCCCGTGGGAAGCAGGCCGGCGGCATTGCCGGGATTACCAATCGGGGCAGTTTAACCGAAAATGTATATTCTATCGGGGCAGTGACAGCAGAAGAATCGAATGCCGGCGGCCTCAGCGGATATGGATACAACCATACGGTCATTCAAAATAGTATCGCCTTAAATCCATCGGTCGTTACAGGATCGGCAGCTAATAGAATTGTCGGCAGAATTCTAGCCGGTGAAACAGCAACTTTAGTGAATAATTACGCCAATAAAAATATGTTTGTTAGTAGCGAAGGGGTTAAAGTGGATGATCCAAACAATGAAAAAGGGCAAGGTGTCGGTGCAGAATCCTTCAATCAACCATCCTTTTTCATAGACAGCCTCGGTTGGGACTTTGAATCGGTCTGGACGTGGAACGAACAGGCCAAGCGTCCGCTGCTGCAAAGCAATTTAGAACAAATTGGCGATGATAATATTCAAAAACCAAAGCTTGACCAAAATGAAGAGGGTTACTACATCATTCGTTCAGTAAATGATTTAAAGATCATGACAGAATTTCCGAATGAAAATTATATATTGGAAAATGATCTCGATTTTGAAGGAAAACTTTTCGAACCCTTATTTAAGGGGATGCCTTTTTTTGGAATTTTCGATGGGAATAATAAATCTTTGCGCAATTTCAATTCAGTAAATGGCGGCTTAATCCATCTTAATGATGGAACGATTAAAAACATAGCAATGATGGATGCGAACGTTACCGGCGGGAGTAATATTGGTATACTCGTAAATACGAACAATGGAGAGATAGCAAATAGTTTCTCGACGGGTACAATTACGGGGTCCAGCACCGTGGGCGGTCTGGTGGGCTATTCAAATGGCATCGTAAGAAATAGCTATTCGAGCGCTGATGTGACGGCTCAAGTAAGTCAGGCCGGAGGACTAATCGGAATTACAAACACGGGCAGTTTAACCGAAAATGTGTACGCGGCCGGAACCGTTCAGGCGATTAAAAGCAATGCGGGCGGAGTGACCGGCTATGGATATAACGGGACAGTTGTGAAGAATGTCATTGCCCTCAACCCTTCCGTTACGACGCCAACCATGGCGAACCGTGTGATGGGGCGGGTTCTAGCGGGCCATACAGCAACTCTTGAAAACAACTATGCTTACAATGGCATGATCGTTGACAAAGAAGGGGTTACGGAGGAGTCATTAACAAACATTAAAGGACTAGGTCTTTCGGAAACTGAAATAGAAACTCCATCAACCTATACAGACAGGTTAGGGTGGGACTTTAATGATATTTGGAGATGGGACGATATCTCTAAGCGTCCAATTTTACAAGCCGTATCGGAAGACTAAATAAATATCATTAAGAAAACCGATCCTCCCGGCTCACTATAGGGGAGGATCGGTTTTGAGTTTGGTTAATAAACTGGGCATACTGACTTCTGCGATCCGAATGGTGTAGCAATCCTGGAACCTGGCGCCGGGCAAAAGAGACTCGTTTCCCCTGTTTTCCCCAATTGGAATTCACATAATGACCAACAAAACTGAGTTTTGTTAAAATAGGGGGAGCCATGCAATCATGTTAGTTGTGAAGCAGGCCTCGATTTGTTCCGGAAGTGGAGGTAGATCCCAGGTCATGAATAAGCGTTGTATCTTCAAACCAGACGAAAGAGAAAAAATAATGAATCGTTTTGGCAAAGATTATTATGAGAAAGTTGTGAGGGATATTGAAGTATACGCAGATAAGTGGACGTTAACCTCTTTTCAGTTTATTCCTTCCTATTCTGCAAACTTGGTTTTTAGATGCCACTCAGAAAACTTTGGGAGCGCAGTGCTTAAAATAGGTAATCCGTCTTCTCGAGAAATATATACAGAATTGAATACTTTATGTCAATATGACGGCAGACGATTCTGTAGAGTGTTTGACGCTGATATTGAGAATGGCGTTATACTGGAAGAGGGTATACAGCCGGGGAACCGTTTAAGGGAAGACAACTCTCTTGATAAGAGACTCTCTGTCTTTTGTTCCCTATATAAAGGCTTGCATATAGCGCCCGCTAAAGTGGAAATATATCCAACTTACACAGAGTGGGTCAGCAGGATCACAGAATACATGAGCACGCGGCATGATTGCAAGGAATTATATTTGTATATGAAAAAAGCACTAGATATCTGCTTATCGGTTTCTGCTTTATATTCGCAAAAAATGCTGCTTCATGGTGATTTGCATCATGATAATATTTTGCTTGGTCATGATGGAGAATATATAATTATCGACCCTAAAGGCGTCATAGGCGATCCTGTATTTGATGTTCCGCGTTTTATACTAAATGAATTTGGTGATGAAATAACTCCGGATTTATATAAGAAAATGAACGGTATTATAAGCATCTTAGAAAAAAACCTTAATATCCCAAACGAAATATTAAGGCAATGTCTTTATGTAGAAACGGCCATGGGAGTATGCTGGAGTGTTGAAGACGGCTCCACCCCTGAGGAATATCCGAAGCTTATAGAACATGCAGCTTTCGCAGAAACCATGATGAATACTTAATTCCGTATTTATACTCTTCAGTTGGAGGGAGGGCGGTGATCCTTCGGAGCTCTCGCTTGAAGGTCCGATGAGCGGCGGGCGAACATATTTGAACCGACTTTAAAAGAATTGGAGGATGTATGATGGCAAAAACGATTGTTGAAAAGCTAAACTTGCAAAAATATAATAAAGCGGCTGTATTATATAAACCGGAAGGCGAGGATTTATTAGCAGGCTTGGAAAAGTATGATACCGAGCTAAAAGACGGCGGTTATGACCTCATTTTTGCTTTTGTGTTAGATTTGAAGTCATTACAGGAACTCGTAAAAAGGGTCATTGATAATAATCATTTGAATGAAGGGGGATATTTGTACGCTGCGTATCCCAAAAAGGGAAACAAAGTTTATCAGACCTATATTCATAGGGACAGCCTGCTGGAAGGGTTGGGTGCCGATGCCGATGGTTATATTGGGACAAGCAGCATAAAATTTGCACGTATGGTTGGGTTAAACGATGTCTTTACAGTTGTCGGTTTAAAAGCAGACGAACGAAATAAAAACCGCACCTCCTCCAAACCTAGTCAAAGCGTCGACGATTATCTTTCCATGATTCCGTATGTGGACCAAGATTTGCAGGACAGCCCGGACGCGCTTGCCTTTTATCAATCACTCACTCCGGGGTATCGCAAGGACTGGGCTCGATATGTGTATAGTGCAGTGCAGGAGGAAACAAGAGTAAAACGACGTGCAGAAATGAAGGCGGTTCTGGCTGCGGGGTATAAGAGCATGGATCTCTATCGAAGAAGATAACCCGTCTGTGTAGACATGGCTAACCATCGTAAAGCAGGTGCAAGGGGGATATTTCAACAGTATCCCCAAAGTAGTAAAATTAACGTGAATTATGGAAAGGAGGCGTTGTTTTATGAGAAGAATGATTATGAAATAAGGGCGCAAATAAATCTTTAGATCAGGCTGTTGAAAAAGTGCATTTGTGTGCCGCTTATTTTCTGTACTCGGACCATTTATACGATTATTCATACAAAAGCAGGGCCGGCGCGGCATATGTGCGGCTAATTGTACGATTTTTCGTACAAAGATGGCCCTTTCACGGAACTTATGCGCCCATTTATATGATTTTTCGTACAAACCGTACTTGTTCGCATCCATCTTTTGCCCAATTGCAATAACATTAATTGGCCTCAAAACAGAAAGGGTACAAAAATTATATTGGGTTAATGAAATGAAAAAAACCAAATAATGAGGTATACACGAGGGAATTTTGCCAATCAACTGAAGGCAGGGAAATTTGAAGAGCAAATTACGCGCATCGCACATAACAGTGAATTTGTGGTTCTACGAGTATCCCAATGTAACGTGTCCAAAAAATCTTAGCTGCTCGGCTTGTTTATGGTATTGGACATTGATAAATATCCCGGAACTCTCTCGTTAAGCGAAACTATTCCCCGCAGGAAAATCATGTTATTTAAAGAAAAAGGTTCGTTATTTATGGTATTGCTGATCCTATCGTTTTGTATTACTTAAGTAATCACTTTACTTATTTTTTGAATGAAATACCTGCTTATTTCTACCCATAGCCAGCTGTAGAAAAGCGAGAACACGTAAACGATGGCGATGGTACTCAGGTTAAACGTAGATGAAACCGCTGGGCCCAGAACAGGAAATCGAAAAACGTAAAGCAACAAAAGGATCCCCGCCCATAAAGAAAACGACCCGACCAGCATAGCCGATAAACGTATTTTCAAATATAACAGCGAACTGCCAATCCCGAGTCCCAATAGGCCTGTCGTGAAAGGAAATACGATCAGTTCGCTTGGTTGGATAAAAAAAAGCAGCAAAATTGCGAGGAAGTAGGCGGTCAGACCGGAACCGACAGAAAGGACAGTACTTAACACAATGGGGGGTGTGGCGAGAGGACTAATCAAGTAGCCCACCCCTGGCAGAAACCCTCCCATGGATTGAAAAATGGCGGATAGCGTGGCAAGAAAAGCGACAATAATCATTTTTCTTGTGGTAACTTGGGCTGTGCCATAACGGGTGTGAATCAATGAAACTTCTTCGCATACAGGTTTTAACCAGTAACTTTTCACAGGGATCATCGTTCAAAAGCGGCTCCTTTCAACAGAATATGGATCAGAAGCAGAACCAGCGCAGAAATGATAATCATCCAATCACGCCAACTAAAGTGCAACCGGCTTGCCCGGATTTTATTTCCCGGTAAGTAACAACGAGCGTCCATAGCGAGAGCCATTTGGTCCGCACGGCGAAGCGAGGCAACGAACAGAGCAACGAGAAGCTGAAGAAGAGATTGCATTTTTATTCGAAAGCTTCCGCTTTTATAACGTGCGTGTTTCACTTTTTGCGATTTCAACATGGAATCCGTCTCGTCGATAAAGAGTGGAATAAACCGGAAGGCCACCGAGATCATAAACACGAAATTCTGAACCGGAAATCGAATGAGAGTGAGCGGGCGCATGATGGCTTCCAAACCGTCTGCCAGCTTTGTCGGGGGGGTCGTTGCACTGAGCACTATAGCCGTTATGATAAAAATAACTAGCTTGCAAGGCAGGATAACTGCATTATTAACATCACCTAACAGCAGGTGGTAAAGAAACAGCGCGAGCAGAAGGGGAAGCAAACCCTTTAGGCCATTCCATAAAAAAGCTAGTGGCAATCGGGCGGCGAAAACCAATAAAAATCCAGCGGTTGCATAGAAAACCATGCGGACTAGATCGTTCGAACAGGTAACCAAATATAAATAGGTCGCTGCAAAAATAAGTTTCGCACGAGGATCAGAGTCCTGCAAAAAAGAGCGTGTATTCATAGACGGCCCGAAAGGCAGCAGCCTAAACCATTGCACGTCGTAAGTCCTCCCCAGAGAGATTATTGATGAATGACATCAGTTGCTCTTCTTTATATAAACTTTCAGGCAATTTTCCGGCGAGCCGCTTTTCGAGTAAATCTATAAAACGGAGCAGGGGTGTTTTTGCAAAACCGATTTGTTCCAGCCGCCACCAGTGAGCCCGAATTTCACAAGGGTGGAAATCCGCGTACAATCGGCCATGGTCTAACACGAGAATCCGGTCCGAGTACTCAAGGGCTTCTTCGAGCCGATGAGTAATGTAGAGAACAGTCATTTTTTTCTCATCATGAATTCGCTTTATAAACGATAAGATTCTGCTTCGTTCATAGCCGTCGAGGCCCGCTGTCGGTTCGTCCAGTATGAGAATCTCTGGTTCCGTAACCAATACGCCTGCCAGTGCAACCCGTCGCAATTCACCACCGCTGAGTTGAAACGGTGATAGGTCTTTGAATTGCGCATAGCATAATCCGACGGCTTCCATGGTCTGTTTCACCCGTTCAGAAACCCATTCCCGACTCATGCCCAAATGATTCAGTCCGGCACCGATATGGTTGAAAACCGTATCCTCAAGTATTTGGTGCTCAGGGAATTGGAAGAGAAAACCGATTGCTTTCCAAAGGCGGCGGCGGTCGGCTTTTTTATTGAGTCGGTAAGGTCCGACCCGTATTACCCCTGAATGGGGGAGGATCAGGCCTCCAATCATCTGCCCCAATGTGGTTTTTCCGCTCCCGGTCGGTCCCATCATCGCCACGAACTGCCCTGCAGGAACATGCAGTGAGAGATAGTCAATGACTTTCTTAGAATAAGGGGTTCTGGCGGCTAGCGAACAATTTACGTTCTTTAGAACAATTTCCTTCATTGATCCGCCAATCCAAGTTCACTTGTAGTTGACAAATGCAGCCCTTTTTGCGCGGCAATGTCACGCATTCGAACCGAAAACGGAGGGAGAATTCCAGAGTCTGTAAAAACGGCCGAATGGCCCGCCGCTTCTTTGGGCGTTCCATCATACCGAATCGTGCCTTTCTGCATCACGACAAGACGATTAGCAGTAAAAATCTCCTCGACATCATTGGTCACCTGGACAATTGTGAATCGGTTACGATGTAGTTCGGAAATGATCTCATAGATTTGTTGGGCACTTTTGGGATCGAGCATGGAAGTAGACTCGTCAAAAATGATCACTTTGGGCTCCATTGCCAGAACTCCGGCAATCGCCAACTTTTGTTTTTCCCCGCCGGATAGAAAGTGGGGGGGATGATCTTTCCTTTCATAGAGCTCAAGCATTTGCAAGACAGAGCGGCACCGGGAATCTGCTTGTTCCGGGGAAATGCCGATATTATACAAACCAAACGCTGTATCTTCCTGGACGGTCATACCAACAATTTGATTCTCCGCGTTTTGAAATACCATCCCAACAATTTGGCGAATATTCCTCAAATGCTGAGGGTCGCATGTTATCTTTCCGCAAACGGTGACTTCTCCCAATGTAGGTTGGAGGAGGCCGTTAATCAATCGAACCAACGTTGATTTTCCGGAACCGTTTCCACCCACGATCGTAATCCATTCTCCTTCATAAATGGTTAAATTGATTTCCCGAAGTGTCCAATCCCGGTGCGAATCGTACCGCAACCATACGTTTTTTAACGAAATAACGTTTTCCATCATTCCCTCCGGCTATTCATGGAACAATTTCAAAAACAGTACCTTGGTTAGAATCAACCACTTTCATAGAGCCATAAACCCCTAAATATAGTCTGGTTTGATTCAGATTCGTTCCCAAACTAACATAATAAGCTGATTGAGACCCAAAATTATAATCGGTTTCAATCACACTAAAATCGTTTAGTTTACAATCTGTTCTTACCCTGGTAAAAGCTAAAGCCCCTTTAACCGGAAGTTGAGATTCTTTAGCCCGAGCTAGATCGGTAAACACAACGTTTCCCGATAAACCGGGGATTTCATTTCCCATATAGGGCTGGACTCCTGTAAGTGCAGTTGCTCTAAACTTATCCGTTCGGGGATCTTCATGAAAATAACTCGTTAGAGGCTGAAGACGCCGCACTGAAGTTTTTACTGCTTCATCGTAATAAGCAATTGTTTTCTGATTCAAAGCGGGATTTGCAGAGCAGCCTGTTGTTGTCGAAGTAGGAAAAGCACCTTCCCACCCTCGCCAGCCAAAGTTAATAAATCCTTCTTGGTCAGGTTCTGAATTCATTAAATAAGCTTGAATAAGCTGAGGAACCGGTATTGGTTTATAATGTAGGAATGAAAAAATCGACTCTACGAGATCCTGTCCGACATTTCCTACGTATTTGATATACCGATTATAAAACCTTTGAAATGAAATGCCTGGTATATTGCGAACTCCTTTGGCTATTACCGTAAGCGTTTCCTGAATAGGTACGGGCAGCTCATTAAAACGTGTAACTATGGGTGGATTATCGATAAATGAATTTTTAACGACATCAATTTCGATGATTTTACCTGCTATTTCCATATCATCTTGGCTTAAATTAAATGGATCATAGCCTGATCCGCCATCACCGGTTGTCAAAACAAGTTTTCCTGTTTCAGGTGAAAAGTTTAAGCTATTGACACCATTATGGTTTAAAAATGGTCTTCTTATATTAAGTAATGTCCGCCGTTTTTGAGGTTGGCCATTCGATTGCAGAATCCATTCTTCTACTGTATCAATATGATCATATCGAGTTTCTCTATTTGTCCACCTTAGGGTTAAGGTTCCGGGATCACACGGGTTAGGCTTAAAAGATTCAAAACCACCTGGAAGAGCACCTGGACCTTGGGTTCCAGCTACGGAATAATGGAGATAAAACAGACGATTATAATAAAATTCGGGATGAAATGCTAGCCCCAGCAATCCCCGTTCATCATATCCGCCACTAGAAACACCTAGTTTTATGATTCGTGGGCGAATATCTAAAAAAGTTCCTATACCTCCGTTTCCTATGTAAAAGATCTCTCCTACCTGGGTTGCAATAAATAATCTTTCTATGGAGTCACCCGGAAGAATAGTTGTTTTCAAAACAGTGGGTAAGTTTAGCTTACTAACAATAGGCCGTAAACTAACTTTAACTTTTATCAATTAACTTTACCCTCCTTTTTGCCGTTTTCTTTAATAAGAATATGATTCGAACTGATTATTATTACCTGGGGTACCCTGCTCCTACGGCATCGCCTTACACAGGGACAACCCCGGCCATACGAGAAATATAGAGAATCTATCTGCGGCGCTTAAGAATCCTCCTTTACAATGAGCCCAAACAGGGATGCAAACAGGTAGGCTTGTTCACGGGTAATGATACAGCCTTGCAAATCTTCTACTCCCACGCCTAGCCCATCGAATTGACAATCGCTTAAGTCGATTCCGTTCAGCTTGGTACCCGACAATTGAGCCTGATCCAGGTTGGAACGATAGAATTCAATTTTATGCAATTTAGAGAAGCTAAGATCGGCATGACATAAAGAACTATCCTGAATGATCACTTGCTTGGTATTGCAAAATCGGAATGAGGCGTAATCGGCTATACATTGATCAAAGAGGACATTCCGCAACGTCGAACCGGATAAATGGATTCCGATCAATTTGCATTCTTTAAATACGGTTCGATGAATAATGGCTTCGCTGAAATCGACATTGGACAGATCGCATTTTTCAAAGATGACATCGGTCAGTTCCACGCCTGTCAAGGCGCATTCTGTAAAGGTGACTTGTTTGAAGATGATTTTATCGAAGGTCACTTTGTGATCCGTCAACTGCTCCATTACGCAGTTTTGCATGATTCCCATCTCCACAAAATCATTAGATCGGATATCATCTGGCGTCAGTTCAGATAGTTCATTCGGAATAATCGGCTGTTCGATTTTCATCGCTTTTTTCCCGCTGCTCATTGGAGTTGTCTCCTCCTTCAAAAAAAGAACGTTTGTTCCTAGTATAGGTGAACAAGATGGAACGTGCAATCGTTCCTCCGCTGTTTTATACGAAAGAGAGCTTATTAAGCTGTGATAAAGTTCTGGACGATTACTTAAACCGAGGCCTCCAAAACCACTCTAAAAAGTGGGATTGAAAGCTTTTATTATCATGAAATTCTGACTGGAGCAGGGACTGAAAATGGTATGTAGACAAATAATACCGGGCAATGGGATATTTTCGAGTCGGCAATCGTGTTGTATGTAGGAGGCGAAAAGATGGAGAACAATTCTTTATTGCGTACGGATAAAGAATTGGCCGAACTATTTGGGGAACAACATAAGTGACCAAATCCTTATGATCAAAACTTTTGAAGATGTTATCAATGATAAGGAAATCGTATCTATCGTATTTTTTGATAAAGAAATTCCGATTCAAACGGAGCGGTAATACTGGAAAGGTGATGACTATGGCACGTGTTTTGCTGATTACGGAGTTCCGAAGGACATATCAATCCCACCCTCGGTGTAGTTCAAGAACTTATCCGTTGCGGCGAAGAGGTGGTTTATTTATTGCGGAACAATATCATGAAAGTCGATTGCAATAACAGAGCAATCGAAAAGAAATCACAAACCGCTAAATAAACTAAAATGAGTGTAATACTATTTGAAGATAAGGGAGGAAAAAGGATGGACAACAAAATTCAAAAAATAGTACCGAATTTATGGTTCGATTCGCAAGCGGAAGAGGCGGCTGAGTATTACACCTCCATATTTCAAAATTCTCAAATTGGCAGAATCACTCGCTATGGAAAAGAAAATCCCGGCGGAATACCTGAGGGAACCGTAATGACCGTTGAATTTCAACTGGAAGGACAACAGTTTGTCGCGTTAAATGGCGGTCCGCACTTTAAGTTCACAGAGGCCATATCATTTATCGTCCATTGTGAGAATCAAGATGAGCTGGACTATTACTGGGATAGGCTCTCCG
Source organism: Paenibacillus sp. J2TS4 (assembly GCF_018403245.1). GTDB lineage: Bacteria > Bacillota > Bacilli > Paenibacillales > NBRC-103111 > Paenibacillus_L. Next base: position 53,511 of record NZ_BOSH01000018.1, on the reverse strand, counting down.
AGGGCGGGGACGAGAAGGCTCAGGTGTGCGGTTGGTTGAAAGACAAGTTCGGCGTGTCGTGGCAAATTATCCCAAGCGATTTAAATGAGATGATATGCGACCCCGATCCGGATAAATCTGAAAGAGTGATGAAGGCATTGCTCCAAACGAGGGCAAAAATCGACATCAAAACGTTACAGCAAGCCTATGAGGGATAACGTATTTTTCTGTCCATTGGGTCTGGGAGAGGCCGTTGTATTATAACTTGAGCCACTTTCGTAAAGGTTATAAATCGATTAAGAACCTCTAAAACCGTTGGTTTTAGAGGTCTTTTATTAGATAGAGTCGGAAGTTATGTCCACCATTTTCCAAATATGATATGATAAGTCGTAGAGAAGAGGTTATTATCAACGAAATGAGGGATATTCGCATGGAACTTCATGATTTATTTAATGAAAAACCGACAAAATTATGGCGTGAGAGAATGATTGAGGAGGAAGAAGACTTCTATACGGAAGAGAGTTTATTAAGCTGTGATAAAGTTCTGGACGATTACTTGAACCGATTATTATCGCTGCAGGAGAGTAAAACCCCTGAGAAAATCATGAAGGCTGTGGAAGAAACTATCCTTGCCCTCAATGATGTGAATGATGAGCATGACTATTTTATTGAAACGAGTGAACGTGAAGAATTGGCCGAATTTATTGACAAGGCGGCAAGGCTGGCCGGGTTAGAGATTGAGGAAGGTCACGATATCACGTTGGAATGGAGAGAATGGTAAAACGGACTCTTAGGCGGTCATAGCCATTATTTTTGGTAGTGCAACCCAACTACTCCGTTCTTATATATTTTCCTGCCCATTTCTTAGCCTCCCCGGTATAATTATGCGTACTACAAATTTGCCCTGCATCGTGATTTTCTTGATTTTAGTACATAGGATTAACAAAACATTTGAAAGTGACGTTGCGTTATTTTGTATAATGGAGCCGAAGAAGAAGCTCCTCGATTAAATTCGCTAATGAGGAGGAGAAATTTATACAAGGGGATATAGAAATGAAACAAGGCGATATCATCATCTATGCATGTGTCATTATAGGAGCAGGGATTGGACTTATGCTTGGTCAAGCCCTCCCCGGAGTATTAGTTGGACTTGGATTAGGGTATCTAATTAAATATGCTGTATATAGGGATAAAGAAAATTAGGATTAAGGGGTTCTGCCAAAGCAGCCAATCCACAATTCCATCCACAACTGCAGCGGGGTCTTCTTCGCCATAAGGATCTTATTCGGTTTTCAGATTGCCCGGATTTAATAAGTACACCAACATCCCATGCTTTTCTTCATAACCGGGAGAAATGTGTCAGTCACTAAGATGCGCTATTGCAAATTGAAAAGTATTTCCATGTCGAAAAGGTAATACCATACATTACTTAATATTACTTGGCATCACCTTTGTTATCTATTAAAAACATCAATCCGTCCCGATTGAACGATCCCAATTGCTCACGAAGCCTGCTTGCCTCTATCGGTTTCGTCACATCCGCCGAAAGTACAATGGAACGGCCACCAGCCTGCTCAATCATTTGTGCTGTTTCCTGCAGTGTTTCCTTTCGTCTTCCGGTGAGTACAACCTCTGCGCCGTCTGCCGCCATTTGAATGGCCGTTGCCTGACCCAATCCGGTTCCTGCGCCCTTAACTAAAGCAACTCTATTCGTCAATAATCCCCTGAATAACACCCTTTTATGTAATTTAGAGGGACTATACCGATGGTTTTAGTCCGCACCATTCCAAACTCCGCTCATACAGCTGCTCCTGCTGCTGTTGATCATAAGAAAACGGTCCTGTTTGCTTTTGCTCCTTTTGTTTATAGTAATGGCCCGATACACCTTCAAGCGATGGGTCCGCAGCCAGTCTCAGAGACGGCTCTGCTCCTTTGTCCGGACTGGACATAAATAACTTTAGGAGCGGCCGAAGCAAGGAGGGGGCCATCCGCGCCGATTGAGGAGTGTAGATGACTCCAGGATGCACCGCATTGACCGTCACCGAAGTGCCTGATAGCTTCCGGGCCAGCGTATATGTGAACATAACGACAGCCAATTTGGAAGCTCCGTAAACTTTCAGCGAATTATATTTAACGGGATCTGCCAATTGTTCGATATTCAGGCTTTCGGCTTGCACTTCCGAGGCCACATTGACGATGCGGGCCGGCGCGCTTTTCTTAAGCGTGTCAAGCAGAAGATGAGTCAGAAGAAATGGGGCATAGTAGTTCAAGGCAAAGGTCAGTTCCATTCCTTCCGCATTTTTCCGATAGTCCTTAAATACACCGCCGGCGTTGTTGATCAGCACATGCAGCTTTTCGTACCGGTTTAAATATTGCTTTGCCAAAGATCGAATGCCGTCGCTCGTTGACATATCTGCAAGGATTAATTCAACGTTCCCGTTACCGCTACGCTCAATAATATCCGCTTTGGCTTCTTCCCCGCGCTTCGTATCTCTTGCCGCCATAACAACATGCGCCCCGGATTTTGCCAATCCCAAAGCCGTCTCCTTGCCGATTCCCGAATTGGCTCCTGTAATGAGGCAGTACCTTCCATTCAGAGTCATTAGCTTAGTGTACCTCCCGAGAATGAAATGGAATTATGTCCCACTTACTTGTATATACAAATGAATGGGTAAAAAAATATACTGTAACGCACTGTGAAATTGATGCTGTCTTTAAGGGTGATCTCAACGCCGCCTTCTCATTAAAGATTACTGCTTACAATATATTAGGCAGAAGGAAAAATCAAGTCATTTATGCTTTCCCCATCCTCTATTCTACCCTTTCTATCTTGCGGCTCGCTAAATTTAATAGCTCAATTAACTGCTTTCCGTGCTCCTCTCCCAGCAGTTCCAAATGACGCATATAAATTTGGTTTAGCCCTCGGTATATATCCAGAACCATCTGTTCGCCATTCGCTGTAGTGTAGATTTGGGTATGTTTACCGTCTGTTTTTCGTTCCACCAGTCCCTGATTGCGAAGCTTGTCGATAAATCTGCTGCTTGTGGATGGGGAGATGCAGAGTGTTTTGCATAATTCCTTTTGGGTGATGCCAGGTTTATCGCTTATGGCGATTAAGATATAGGAATAGGAAGGCGGAAGGTCTATATTTTGGAAGGCCTCTTCCGCAATTTTATCCATATGGCGCGCCATTCTGGAAGCAGAGAAGTACAGGCAATGACCTAGAATATAGTCAGCACTTGGTTTGTCCATGGTTACTCACCTACTTTAGTAAAAAAGCGTATCATTCCTAAGGTTGTCCGTCAAGTGAAACGACCAAAGGCCAGGAAGTGCCTACAATCCTATAGGCCGCCTCTCTTCGATGTCAAGAGGTGAATCTGACCACACCCTCAGGTATACTGAATATCAATGAAGTGGACCGTTGGTCATTTAGCCATTGCAAAGGATGCCCATGATTAATATTTGCTGTATAAGAGTAAAATGAAATGAAGATGCCCAAAGTCAAAAGAAAAAGGAAGATTCGATGACAGTGAACAAAACAGGATGGAACTTCGATAATAGTTACGCTCATTTGCCGGAATTGTTTTTTTCCAGGCTTGGCCCGACACCTGTAAGCTCACCGGAGCTGGTTATTGTTAATGATCGGTTGGCGGCCGCTTTGGGATTGAACGCTCAGGCACTGCAAAGCCACGATGGAATCGAGACGTTAGCCGGCAACCGGGTTCCCGAGGGCGCCGAGCCCCTTGCTCAAGCTTACGCCGGACATCAATTCGGACATTTCACCATGCTGGGGGACGGCCGGGCGCTGCTGCTCGGCGAGCAAATTGCGCCTTCCGGTGAACGGTTTGATATTCAACTGAAGGGCTCGGGTGTAACCCCCTATTCCCGTCGGGGAGATGGCCGGGCGGCACTTGGACCGATGCTGCGCGAATACATCATCAGCGAAGCCATGCATGCGCTGGGTATTGCTACTACCCGCAGTCTGGCGGTGGTGACGACCGGCGAGTCGATCATCCGTGAAACCGAGCTTCCCGGTGCTGTTTTGACCCGCGTAGCTGCCAGTCATCTGCGAGTCGGTACTTTTCAATACGTGTCTAAATGGGGTACGGCCGAGGATCTTCAAGCCCTTGCTGATTATACTTTGCAGCGGCATTTTCCAGAATGCGACGCTGAGGAGAATCGCTATCTGTTCCTCCTGCAGGAAGTGATCAAGCGGCAGGCCGGGCTGATTGTTCAATGGCAGCTTGTCGGTTTTATTCACGGAGTGATGAACACCGATAACATGGCCCTTAGCGGAGAAACGATAGATTATGGACCGTGCGCCTTCATGGATACTTATGACCCGGCAACGGTATTCAGTTCTATTGACACTCAGGGCCGTTACGCCTTCGGCAATCAACCGTATATTGCAGCTTGGAATTTGGCGAGGTTTGCGGAAACGTTATTGCCTCTGCTGCATGAGGATGAGGAACAGGCGGTGAAATTAGCCGAGGAGGAGATATCGGGTTTTGGCGAGCAGTTTCGCCGGAACTGGTTCGCAGGAATGAGGGCAAAGCTGGGGATCTTTAACGAAGAGCCGGAGGATCCATCCCTGATTGAAGATCTTCTCGACATGATGCAGAAGTATCGTGCGGACTATACGAATACCTTCCGAGCCTTAACCTTCAATAAGCCGGAGGATACGGTCCTGTCTGGCACCACGGAATTTGCCGGGTGGCATGAGAGGTGGCAGGCGAGACTGGGCAGGCAGCAGGAGCCTGAAGCCTCCTCGCATCAGTTGATGCGAAGCAGCAACCCCGCGATCATTCCCCGCAACCACCGGGTGGAAGAGGCACTGGAAGCGGCGGTGAAGCAGGGAGACTACAGTGTGATGGAGCGGTTTCTGGATGTTCTTTCGAGCCCCTACGCGCACTCCCCTGAACAGGATGAGTACGCCGCACTGCCTGCGCCATCTCCTCAGCCTTACCGAACTTTCTGCGGTACTTGACAGCCGCTTCCGATAGCATCCAGTTGAACGGGCGCCCTAAATCCAGGGTGCCCGATAATTTTATTCAGGAGGGGATTACTAAGGTAGCGAAGTAGTTACTGCAGAAGTGCAGGTCTTTTTAGGTAAAATATGCGCGATGTCTGATTCTAAAGCGATTGTGCAGGTCTTTTGATCGATTTCGGAGAAATCGCTCTTTTATGTCAAGTAGACATGTATATTTGAGCGTCTTCGCTCTATTTTGGAAAAAAGCGGGAATCAAATATACTTTTGTCCGTCTTGGGGTCATGTGTTCTTTTCCACTAAATGTTCTTCTTTATTCCGATTATCCGGAATGACAAACGACACCGTTGTTCCCTCATTGGGCTTGCTAATAATAGACAAGCCTTGACCGTATAATTGGATCAATCGTCTATTTGTATTGGCAATTCCGATTCCGCTCTTTCCCTTCATGGTTGGACTTAGCAGTTGAGTCACCTTATCCTGCCCCATCCCTTTGCCGTTATCTTTGACTTCAATAAGCATGCAGCTTCCCTGGCGGGTTATCCGAAGTTGAAGCATGCCGCCTTGATTTCGGCTCAGGAGACCGTGTCTGACAGCATTCTCAATCAGAGGCTGTATGGAGAGGGGAGGGAGCAGCAAATCGATGTCAGGCTCAACCTCCCATACAATAGACAATCTTTCTCCGAATCGTTCTTTTTCAATATATAAATAGGCTTTGACCAGCTCCAATTCATGAGAAAGCTCGACCAGTTCCCCCGTATTGAGATAATCGAAGCTAATTCGTAAGAAGGATGCAAAAGCGTCGCCCAGCTTACGCATCTGTTCCGTGTCAATATCGCTAAGCGCCATAAGCGAATTAAGCGCGTTGAACAGAAAATGAGGGTGGATCTGCGCTTGCAAATAGGCGGCTTCCATGCGCAAACGTTCGTTGATGGATTGCTTCAGCGTGATCAATGCCCGGATTCGGTATTTGAGTTCCATAGCGTCCACAGGCTTAGTTACATAATCATTGGCTCCCGATGAGAATCCGGTGTAGATGTCGGCAGGCTGACTGCGCGCGGTTAGCAGCAGTACTGGAAGCTCGGATACGGAGTAATGCTCTCTTACTCTCTGCGTCAACTCATACCCGGACATATGCGGCATCATGACATCGGCAATCAGCAAATCCCATTGCTGTGTGCTTAGCAAATCCAGCACTTCACGGGCTGATTGAGCCGTTGTTATATTGTAGGGCTCTGTCGAAAGGATCCCGACAAGTACATTCAGATTGACAGGGTCATCATCCACTACAAGAATATTCACCTTCCCGTCATTCAAAAGCGGCGGGATCCGAACAGAGGTCGCCCATTCGCGGATGGCGGCGTCGGGAACAATGAATCCAGCAGGCCCAGCCCCCGCAACATCCGTTATCTGGTAGAGAGGAAGACGGCTTTGCGATAAGGAAAGGTTCGGCACGCGAGCTAGCGGCAGATCAAAGCTGAATACAGAGCCCTTGCCCGGCTCGGAGCGGACGGTCAATTTACCTCCGTGCAATTCGACTAATTGCTTACAAATGCTGAGGCCCAGCCCGATTCCCCTGCCATCGCTTATACCATAAGATCCTTGTTCATAAGGAAGAAATACCCGTTCCTGTGTCTCCTCATTCATTCCGACTCCAGAATCAGAGACATGAATGACCGCATATCGGTCCCGTTTCTCGGCGGAAACGGAGATGGTTCCTTCTTCCGTGTATTTGATGGCGTTATGCAATAAGTTATACAGAATTTGCACAAGCCTCTTCTCATCAGCCATGACCGGCGGCATCGATTCGGCGATATCCATATGCATTCGAATAGGCTTGCCTTCTGTCATAAATTGGAGCATGGCGATTACACCGGGCACGACCGATTGAATCTGCAGAGGTTCCTGCTGCAGCCCAATACGGTGTTCCTGAAGCTGCGCCACATCCAGAAGATCCCCTAGCATATGAGACATGCGGCGGCTAATCGTTATCAGCAGCTCCATATCTTTAACGCTGCTTTCATTCATCCTCTGCTTCTCCTTGGTTACAACGGTCTGAGCGATATTCATAATACCATGCAGAGGCGTTCTCAGTTCGTGTGACGTATTGGCGAGAAATTGGTCCTTCAGCTTGTCGGCCTTCTTTAATTGCTTGTTTAGCTTGGCGTTTTCCTGGGAGTTGCGGATGTATTTCTTAAACCAATAAGCGGAAAATCCGGTAATCGCCACAATAATATCGATTGGATAGTAAACGTGGGTAACATCTTTAACAGATTCCACCAAGCTCCATGACAGGTTGGATATTATGCCTGCCGCGGTTAACAGCAAGAAAACGACGTCTTTGTCGGCTTGCTCCTTGATAGTCATTGTGCCTACTATATGGATAAACCAGGCAAATGGAATTAAATAGATGACAAGAAATATCTTTAAGTCAACTATTCCATTTACCCATGAAGCGGGCGCGGCCGCCAGGAGTCCTGACAGGGAAACGAGTACCGCAGTGTATGCTTGCAGCCATACGTTTCGCAGCGAGTTCGGAAGGAATCTTTTGAAAAGAAGAAGAATAAACAAGTTTTGCCATAGGAGCGAGATCAGTCTGATCTTTATCGCCCATGTATAATTGATCGGCAGCCATAACAAGAGTATATTATCATGTCCTATCAGAATGGCTATTCCAACCGACAGCGTTAGCAGGCTTGTAATCAGCAATGCTCGTTCTTGACGATTAAATACGTATAGAATAGAAGCATATAAACCGTGAAGCAGCAAAACAAAAAAGGTGACCAGTTGAAAGCCAATAGAGTACCAACGCGCATAGTCAATCGCTGCCAGTGAGCCGAAGCGAATGGAACGGAGGAGACCGCCATTGTAAGGATCGTCAAAGTTGGCTGCCCGAATAAGCAAATCAATCTCCGTCGTCCCTTCCACAGAGTAGGTAGCTGTAAAAGAGACATTCTTGGGTATGTACTCCTTGGCGTTGTCGGCAGGCTTGCCCATATTGCCTTTCACCTGCCCGTTTATTTCCACGCCGGAGGAAGCTTGAATTCCATGAAGCCAGAAGGCGACAGGCTGTTCCAGCGGATCTATTAGAATGCGCAGCCGGTACGTTCCGTATCCATAGGAGGAACCGGAACCGTTATTAAGCTCGCTTTTCCAGTCTCCCGGAACCTGAATAGGACGGGGCTGGTTCTCCGCTGACTGTATATCCTGATGAGAAAGCAATTGTCCGGGGTAGAATTGCCATTCGCCGTTCAAATAGAAGGTGGCGTATTTCTGCAAATCTATTCCCCGCATGTCGAGTACACCCCCGACGGGGCGGGGGCCCTCCGATGTGTCAAAAAGCTCAGACCACGCCCATCGCAAGCAGACGAGAGCGCTAAGAAATAATATAATTATTGCTATATATGTATATCTTGGAGTGATTTTATTTGTTATTGGCATCATACGAAGACATTCGACATAAACAGCGTTTATTCCTTCATTTTCGCAGGTCCATATGTTTTCTTATCGATGTATGTTCAAGATGGACACTTAACGGTTCCTCATCGGAGTATGGGGTGTTTTTGGAACGCTACATGAAATTCATCATATCGGACAATTATCCATCTGGTCTAAAGAAATAGGATTAGCAGTAGTCAGTTCCAATTTTATTGGGAGAAGATTAATGTAAAGGGGGACTAAGATCAAGATTCCTCTAAATGTTACTGAAGCAAGAAAATCAAGCCAATCCATACCTATGGTAGGAATTGATGGCATACCTATTCGCCATGAGGTCGAGTTTGAACTAATGTTAAACAATTAAGCCAGAGTTCAACGTCCAAGACAAAGAGAAGAGACTGCCGTGGTAAATGATCGGCAGCCTCGTTAATTATTGGGCAGCTTTCCCGCGAATTACTTCGCGGATCTAAGCTGTTTTTCCCGAATAATGAAGTTGATAAAATCAATGATTAATCTTGCAGCAATTTGGGAGGTTACCCCTGACGGATCATAAAGCGGATTGACTTCCACCAAATCAAATCCGATGACATCCCCTTTTTTCGCAACGGCTTCTAAAATTTCGCTTACTTCATCATAATAAAATCCGCCAGGTGAAGGCGAGCCGGCGCCAGGAGCAATAGACGCGTCCAGACCATCTATATCTAAGGTCACATAATATTTTTCGCCGTCCGGCATGTCTTTCAATGCTTCTTCGATTCCGATTTTTCTAAGCTGTTTGGGTGACACAATAGTGCTGCCATAAGCTCGTGCATCATCGAAATCCTCTTTTTGGCTGCTGCCGACACCACGTATGCCAAGCTGGGCCATTTTATTAATATGATCCAGTTCAGACATTCTTCTCATGGGATTGCTTAAGGTAAAGCGGTTGCCGGATACTTCTTTTAACCAGTCCAGGTGGGCATCAATTTGGACAACGTTCACTTTCTCATGGCTCTCCAACGCGAAGGCCACAGGGTTCGTCACGGAATGGTCTCCGCCCAGAATAATAGGAATGGCGCCCTTGGAGATGATCTTTCTAACCGCTTCCTCTGTATTCTCATGGCTTTGCTCAACGTCGCCGTTAATAATAGAAACGTCGCCACAGTCCACGATTTTCCAGCCGTCGTTGTTATATACAATATCTTTTTCATGATCGTATCCGGAACCGAATGCATAAAGCGATGACTGTTCTCTGATGGATCTCGGACCCATACGGGCTCCGGAACGCCAGGCGGTGGTCATATCATTGGGAACCCCGATAATGGCAAAATCCGCGTCTAATTCATCCAAATCCGTACAGATCGGATATTTTCTAAAGGATGTAATACCTGTAAAAGGCATATCGAGCTTTACTCTTTTGTAATCCGGTTTTTTGGCGTATTTACTCATATGCTCTCCCTCATTCAGAAGTTATTGGTTGCCTATTAATTTTATCACATTATGAAAAGCACCGTAGCCTCTTTACTAATTGTTCGTTTTTCCAATTTGACCCGGATTGAAAAACTGGCGATATAACATGCATGCCATCAATATTAATCCAATATATCCGACGATGGGGTAGACCAGGTCAATGATTTTCGCGAAGGGCAATAATCCGCCAAAGAATCCAACGATCGTTAACACTACGGTGATTATTCTATATCTGGTCGTGTTTCCTTTGGCAAATTGGGTCGAGACGATCCACAGCATACCGACCGCCGTCGTATAGATGGCTATAAGCAAAATAATGGAAAAGACTAATGCAATCGCCGGGTTGATTTGATTGGCCAGGAATAAGGTAGGAATATCTTTGGCATGGACCTGATCAATGTTCGATAAAATCCCAATGTAAATGGCAAAGACGCCCAGAAGCATGATGAACCCGCCTACAATTCCGCCAAGAATGACAGCCTTCCTGTTGGTCTCTCCCTTGCCCAGATTGGCGAGGAAGGGCACGGCGACAAGTAACACGAACGAGGAATAGACAAATCCGGACTGCCACCAATGGCTGGTTGCTGTAGATAAATTAAGTTCTTGTACAAGAGCGCCAGCCTGCGAGAACCCGGCGGCATCGAAATTCCCACCGCCTACGACAATGGCAAAGACAACAATAATGGGTCCTGCAATCCCCAGAATTTTAATCATGGTTTCCAAACGCAATAAGGCGGTAATTAATACAAGAATGGCCATAAGTGCCCGGCCGGCCACGACTCCCAAGCCGAAGTGCTCCGAAACGGTTGCGCCTGCACCGGAGATCATAACTACAAAGATAACCAGAATAAAAAGCTGAGAGAACCAATAAAAAAAGGTTCCTACATATTTTCCGCAAAAATAAACAAAAACGTCTTTCGAATCCGTGGCTTTCAAACGCAATCCAATGTCCATGGTATAGGCGCCAAACCACATGTGGATGATGGCGGCGATCGCAATTCCGCCAATACCGTAGTAGCCGAATGAAACAAAGAATTGTAAAATCTCTTGGCCTGTAGCCGTTCCGGCGCCCAGAATGAATGAAACAAATGCGCCTGCTAAAATGATGATTTTAATAATGTTATTCATGATAACCTCTTTTCGTGGTGAAAGTAACATCCTGTTTTTGCATTCCTTGGTGATCGGATCGAAACGGTCCTCTCAGTCCCTTTTTCTGTAAAATCTATCAAAATGTATGCCCTTTCAAAAACTTGCATCATGCTAGTATGTTTGTTATGTCAAGAGCGTAGCACCTCATCTCCATGCAAGTCATTTTTAATATTGTATAGATTATCACAGATTAGGATAGATGTAAAAATAGAATTTTTGCCAGTCAGGAGTGCCTATAAAGGCTTGCGAACTAATGATCAAAAAGTTGTGTACTGCTTCGCTGCAGAATAATTAAAAGAGCTGCCCCTCAGTCCATCATGACATTTTGGGACAGCTCTTTTCAGGTGTGTTTTGTTAATGTTCCTGCATCTTTAAATGCACCAGATGCGTTAAAACGAACTCCTCTGACCGTTCATCCCATTAAAAACAGTATCTCTTTTCATAATAATAGGTTACCTGGGTTCCCGGCTAACCATCTTTTGGCTTACAAGGACCATAATTATCGCCAATACGAGAAAATACACAGGCATCGTTAATAATGAATCATTGTGAAGGTAACTCATGCCGCTCGTAATAAGGCTGACCAGTAGGTAGTAACCCAATCCGAAAATGGCCCCTGCTGTACCCAGAACATCACCATAATGGATAAGCGCCAAACTTAGGCAGTTAGGAAGAGCCATCCCGATCCCCAGCAGGAGGATAAAGATACAGGCAACCATTACTGCCAAAAACAGGACGGAAGGGCTTATTACATAAAGAGCAAGACCTGTGAGGCATACCGCTCCCAAGGTTGTTACCATCGAGCCCATAAGGATGATTTTTTCTGCCTGGAATCGGGCAAGCAGTTTTTTTGACAGCATCGCACCGAATATGGAAGCCATGGCCACGAAAATACCCAAAAATCCAAACAGACCGGGTTTCATATGAAAAAATTCAATAAATATAAATGGGGCTTCGGCATAGTAACTGAACAAAATCCCGTTTGTCGCACCTATGAGAAAACCAAATGCCCATACTCTGCGGTCCGCAACGAGGCGCTTGGCCACTGAAAGGGTGCTAATGTTTGAGGTTGCGGTTACTCTCGTCTCCGGCAGAGAAACGAACGTGTACATAAAGATAGCCGCGCTCATCACAACAAGGGCTATGAAAACAGCTCTGAATCCAAGAGTTTGATCGATCCACCCTCCAATTAAAGGCCCGATGGCCGGAGTGAAGGCAAGGGCCGCAGAGATTTGGGCAAAGACGGCATGCCGTCTCGCACCGTCGATACTTTCCCGCAGAATGGTTTGGGTTACCACCGACCCGGTACTGGCGCCAAAAGCCTGAATAAATCGGCACGCCAGTAACCATTCCGCTGAATCCGACAAGGTACAGCCCAAGCTTCCAACTCCATACACCATAATTCCCCAAAGCAAGGCGGGACGCCGTCCTATGGAATCAGACAACCTCCCCCAGCACAATACGCCCAAGGCGAAGCCCAGGAAGTAGATACTGAGCGTCAGTTGGATCGTGTTGCTGCTGGCATGCAGATGATGGGCTATATCCGGTAAAGAAGGAGTGTATATCGTTTCGCTAATTTGCGGGAAACCGACAAGGACAATTAACAGCAATAAGGATGGTGTTGAGATTTTTCTTTCCACAGCTATTCCCCCTATCATTCGAAAATCTCAATTAGCTTGGAAAGAAACTACGGAATGGGGGGCTTGCATTTGGTTAATCTGGTAAATGAGAGCATTTGGTTTCACCTTTTTTTCTTAATAGGGGGAAATATATGAAGCATTATAGCAGGATTTCGGGAGTTTTGTCATGTATGTTAAAAATGCTGATGGACATTCCTTTTAAAGGGGGCATATCGGTGATGCTGGCATGGTGCCGATTCAGCGGCATGGGGGCATGACTGTATTCCGTTCCTGGATATAAGCGATCTCACTTCTCCGCCTGAAAATATGCGATCTAGCTGTAGTTTGTGTAGGTAAATTGAAGCGAATGGCGAAAATCGAGGTAACTAATTGGAAAAGATACAGCTAGAATCGCAGTTTTTTGCTGATACGCTCTTATTGCGACAAAATAGATGGAGTTTTTCCATTAAGTATCAATTTTTTTGCCCTGAGGAAGCAAATTAGCTGCATACAATCCATCTAGCCTGTTAAGTCTGCGAGTAGGCTAATTGGAATGGAGAGTATCTTGGGACCAACGAATGTTGCCAAGTATGCTAATTTTCAGGATAGTTCATCCATCCCCCTTTCCACTACCAGGCAGATGGTTCATTTGCTATGATAAAGTTAATAAAATTCACGGTAAGCTAACTGAGAAAGGACAGAGTATCTTGAGAATTATCACTTTATGCGGTTCTACTAAATTCAAGAAACAATTTGAACAAGCGAATGCCTACCTGACTCTTCAAGGAAACATAGTTATTGGATTAGCTTTCTTTGAACAGAGCGAAGGTTTTGAAATAACGCAAGAACAAGCTGAATTGCTAGGAAAAATACATATGAGGAAAATTGATATTTCAGACGAAATATTCGTTATTGATGTGGATGGTTATATAGGCAGCAGCACCAGAAAAGAAATTGAGTATGCCCAGGAGAAGGGGAAAACCATTCGTTACTACTCTGATGGGGAGATTCCTTCACAGTATTCAGTAAGTGGCCCGTAGCTCGATGGTCAGACCGTAAATTATTAAAATAGATGGTATAATGTAATAATAATTGTCTCATTATGGCTGTACTCTCTATGGATACTTGCCATACCGTTAGGAAAAGGTGATCGTTATATGGAAAATGAGAAAATGAATATTCTTATAACAAACTGGTTATCATTAACTCAGATTCAAATGTCCATTGCTAATAAACTAGAGGCTGTTCTGCAAGATAAGCATCAATTATCACTTAAAGAATTTTATTTACTTTTATTTCTATTTGAGGCCCCGGATAAGAAATTGAAACTGCAACAGTTGGAGGATATGGTTGGTTTAAGTCAAAGTGCCATATCCAGACTCGTAAGCCGATTTGAAGCCAAAGGTTGCGGAGCCTTAAAAAGAGATATCTGCCAAGATGATCGCAGAGCTGTCTACACTTCACTAACCGATATAGGTGAAGAAAAGCTCGATAAGGCTTTAGTTACATTTAAAACTGTCCTTGCAAAAGAATTTTCAGGGGAAGAATTCCAGAGCCTGTTACAAAAATTAATTTATCAGAATAGCAAATAACCGACAAATCGGACTGCTTTTTATCTCGATACCCGGAATCCCTTCTCTTGCGAATAGACTGCCTGGTACTTGACGAGCAGTATTGGAGCATGTTATTTTATATGCATGCGCATACATTTTATTTCGAATTGAAATCCATTCGGTTAATGGTCATCGGAAAATGTGGAAAGGAGCTATAGCGATGAATCATCTGTTCAGCCCTTACAAGATTAAAGAATTGGAGCTAAGAAACCGCGTAGTTATGCCTCCGATGTGTCAATATTCAGTAACAAACAAAGATGGAATAGCTACAGATTGGCATTACATACACTATGTGAGCCGTGCTATTGGAGGAACGGGCCTCATCATTATTGAAATGACGGATGTGGAGCCCGATGGTCGTATTTCGGATTTTGACCTTGGATTATGGTCCGATGATCATATACCTGCCTTAGCCAAAATTGTGGAGGCTTGCCATCAATACGGAGCGAAAGTAGGCATTCAAATTGCTCACGCGGGACGCAAAGCACAGGATGCCGCTGTTCCGGTTGCACCTTCAGCAATTCCCTTTGACGAGAAATCAAAAATGCCTAGATCCCTTTCTACAGATGAAGTGAAACAAATGGTAGAAAAGTTCCGTATTTCCGTACAACGTGCCGTTAAAGCCGGCTTTGATACTATTGAACTTCACGGCGCTCACGGATACTTGCTTCACCAATTCCATTCGCCGTTAACGAATCAAAGAACCGATGAGTATGGCAGGGACTTGACTAAATTCGGGAAAGAAGTAATTCAAGCTGCCAAAAGCGAAATGCCTGCTGATATGCCGTTAATTATGCGAATATCTGCCCAAGAATACGTAGAAGGCGGATATGGGATTAAAGAGAGCTTGGCATTTTCACAACACTATCAGAATGCAGGGGTAGACATGTTCCATATCTCTGCGGGTGGAGAAGGTCCGATTGCTGCTTGGGGGAGACCGGGGACACATGCTGCATACCAAGTCCCCTTGGCAAGAGAAATTAAGCAGGTGCTGAATATTCCGGTCATAGCGGTCGGAAGATTGGATGAACCAGTACTGGCAAACGCTGTTATAGGAAACGAAGAGGCGGACCTTGTCGCTGTAGGAAGAGGTATGTTGAGAAATCCTTACTGGACTTTAGAAGCTGCTGTGCAGCTTAATAAAGAGAGCTATTTACCCAAGCAATATCTTTCCGGATTCCCAAGAACATGAAGGAATGTGAAATGGAATTCTGAATTAAGACCAATTTACAAAAATAATTATTTACTTTCCAAAATTTTGATATATAATAATCAAAAATCTAATATCTCCATATGACCTTAAGGGACGTGAACACGAATCCGTGTTTGCGTCCTTTTCTCATTGTTGAGGGTCTGTTAGGTTATCCAATGTAGGAGGGAATAACATGATTGAAGTGCTGGGATTTTGTCCAAAAGATCGGCTCGTCATCATAAATGCCGATGATTTCGGCATAACTCATTCGACCAATCAAGCGATAGTCGACTTGTTTCACCAGAACTCGATTACTTCCGCATCCCTTATGGTTCCGTGCTTGTGGGCAAGAGAAGCGGTGATCCTTTGTCAACAGAATCATCTGGAGAATGTGGGAATTCATCTAACATTGACTAGCGCCGAAAACCAATTGTATAGACCGGTTTGCCAAGAAAGAACCTTGAATAGTCTAATTACCAAGCAGGGATTCTTTCCCCGTGATGTGTCGGAAGTAGAACTAAATGCTGATCCTGAAGAAGTTAGGGCCGAACTGGAGGCACAAATTCAAGCAGCGATCTCGTTTGGGATCGACCCAACCCATTTGGATAGCCATGCGGGAAGCGTTATGGGGCTTAATCACGGTCGTGATTTTTTGGAAGTTGTCTTTGATTTATGTGAGAAATTTGAGCTTCCTTTTAATTTGCCGCTTGGGATTTTGGAGCAGCCTTTTATCAGCGATGGACACAAGGAACGGTTTAAACAAAGGATCAAGTCCGCAAGGAGTCGCGGTATCCCTCTGATCGATGATCTTTCAGGACTTCCTTATCCTTTGGGAGCGGGTGAAGAGTATGAGGTTATGAAGAAGGAACTAATCAGTAAGATTATCGATTTGAAGCCGGGGATAACCCAAATCACCACTCATCCATCTCTCGCTACGGAAGAATTAAAAGCACTGACTCCGCATTACCGAAAAAGAGAAATGGAATATCGTTTATTTAGCGATCCTGAAATTAAAGCTTTATTCGAGAAAGAGAACATAAAGCTGATATCCTGGAAGATTATCAGGGCCTTTCAAAGGAATTCTATGTAATATAATGATAAGTATCATTAAACTGACGAACGTGAGGGTGATAGAGTTGAAAGCGGTTCAAGATTTCTATCAAACATTCCAAGAGGATATGGGCTGGGACCGGGTTGATAAACATGACTATCAGTCCAGTAAAGAATTTCTTCTATATATCCATATGCTTCTTACAACCGAGGTTGCCGAAGTAGCCGAAGAGTTTCGTACCATGATGTATAGAACAAGGGACCTTGCTGACACAGGGTTAGAACTAAATGAAGCCTATTCCCAGGCGAAACAAGAAATCAGAGAAAATTTGGGCAAAGAATTAGCAGACTGTCTTGCTTATCTGTGTAAACTGGCTAACTTTTTCGAATATGATTTGGAAGAGGAACTACGTGCTAAGCTTGATGAAATAAGAAAAAAATACAATAAGTAATGTTTTGCGGTTGTTCGCCATGGTCTAATACTTCATTTTTTATTCAAGGCAAAAGAATTCAGATGAAAGTTCTAATAAAGACTTAAGGCTGTTTCCTCCAGAAGATCGATTTTATGATACGGATGCATAAAGATGGAGGAGTGTCATTGTTAAGGCCCCTAAGTAGTAAATACCATGGATAAAATGTATAATATTATTTATAAATCCATCCGGAAGGTGATGTTATGAAGCCGGTGAAAATTGACAACGAAGATATCATTAAAGTTATTCAATCTGGCTTTCCCTATATCCAGGTTGGTGATCGGAAGTTTTTATTAATGGAAGTTAATGAAGTAAACCAGGAAGGCATATACGAGGTTACAGATCCTGCCGAAGAAGAGCAACTGCTAAAAGCCCTAAATCAAAGTAATCCGATAATCCCTGATGATCAAATTATTAAAATGTTAAGGTACTAAGCTATGCAAGTGAAGTGGAGAAAGTCAGCCATTGAATCGTTAATTAATTTGGATCGATGGCGTGCCAGTATTGAATTATCCAATATTGCTATGCATTTAAAGAAAACGGTTCAGGTGTATTTTGAACGACAAGACTTTTCCGTTTATATTCCAGGGCGGCAAGTTGTTATTCGAAACTTACCTGTTGACCTTAGAATAGTATTAGTGTCAGTTGTTAAGTCAGACCCGTATAAAGTATTTTATAGATTAGTTGGCAAAGATGTTGAAATCTTTTTAATACGACACCCAAATCAGCGACCATTGGAATAGTATAAAATGTGTGCCTCTAAAACTTCGCTTTTAGGGGTTTTTTTCATGAGTAAAACCAACAGGGCGCCCGTTCAAGCCGAGATATGATTAGATGGTTTTTTACAACTCTATTACATCTCCATGCTATGCTAGAGAAGAGGTGGTTCCGGGTGGCAACAATTCTAATTGTCGAGGATGAAATTCCAATCAACGAGCTAATCAAAAGAAACCTGCAATCGGTGGGACATATATGTATTTCTGTATTTGATGGAAAGGCAGCCGTCCATGAGCTGGCACAGCACGAAGTCGATCTTGTCTTGCTGGACATCATGCTTCCGGAGCTGGACGGATACGAGGTTTTTCAACAGATTCGCAAGACCCCTACGATTTTCCTGACGGCACGAAGCAGCTTGTCGGATAAAGTGAAGGGCCTAACTCTTGGCGCGGATGATTATCTGGTCAAACCGTTTGAGATGCTGGAGCTGCTGGCAAGAGTGGATGCGGTGTTAAGACGTACCAAGAAGGAAAGCAAACATTTTGAGCTGGATGGGGTAAAAATCGATTTTGAAAGCAGACAAGTCTTTCTGAATGAAAATCTGGTTGAATGTACGCCCAAAGAATTCGATTTGCTCGAGGTGCTGGTGACTAATCGCAATATTGCTCTATCTCGGGACAAACTGCTGGAGCTGGCTTGGGGCTATGACTATGTAGGCGATACAAGGACGGTGGATGTTCATATTCAGAAGCTGAGAAAGAAGCTGGATATGGATTGCAGAATTAAAACGGTCTATAAGCTGGGATATCGTCTGGAGGTGTAGAGATGAAATCGCGGACTTTTTTGCTCACGCTCATTCTATTCCTCTTGTTTTTTTACAGCGGGATTTTATTAGCATCGGTCGTGACACTCAAGAGCAATTTGGATAGCTCTAAAGATCGCAGTCTCCGGGAGCATTATTTTATCGCATCGTCTTATGCTAAGGACTTGAATGCTTTGGAGAATAGGGGGACTTCGACAGAAGATGGAATCCGATCGCTCTATCGCTCTTACTTTGACTTTTATAGCAAGCAAAAAGTGATTCTGACCGTTACCAAGGATGGCCAGCAGCTTTATACGGATATCATGGGAGATTCCGGGCCATTTCCCAAAGCACCTCGTATTTCCAAGGCGAATGAACGTCTGGTTTCGATGGAAAAGCTCGAAGGGAAGGAATATATCAGCGTAGCGGGTGCCCTGCCTGCGCCATACGATACCTACACGCTCACCTATAATTATGATGTGTCCAACATCATCTCTTCGTGGAACCAAATGACGGTGATGTTGTTTTTATACGGAATGTTATTCTGCGGATTGCTGGCCGTCTGTCTATTACTTGTATTGAATCGCGTGTTCAAGCCGCTTAAGCAAATTTCGGCGGCTTCCAAGAGTATTGCGCAGGGACAATATGAGAATCGGATTGAGATCAAGGGCCATGACGAGCTTGCGGAGATGGCCGGGAGCTTCAACCATATGGCGGAGGAAATTCAGAGTCAGATGCAGCAGCTGGCTACAGCCGCGGAACAGAAGCAGCAGTTTGTCGATAATTTGGCTCATGAGCTCAGAACTCCTCTCACGGCCATTTATGGATATGCGGAATATATTCAGAAGGTCGCTCGCACAGAAGAGGACAAGCTATTCGCGACCCGGTACATTATGTCCGAGAGCCGCAGACTTCAGAAGATCGCTTATCGATTGCTGGACATGGCCACCCTCCGTGGGAACCAGATCGAGCTGAGCGAGGTTCCTATGGAAGAGCTCGTTCGCGAGGTTGAGCAATCGGTGTTCATGAAGGCAGCGGAAAATAACATTCGGATGACTTATGAGTATCACTTTGATACGTTATTGTGCGATGCCGATCTGATGCATATTCTGCTCATTAATTTGATCGATAACGCGATGAAAGCATGCGGTCTGGATGGAGTCATTCAATTGATCGCCGATCTGGAGAATGGACGTAAAGTTATCTCTGTTCACGATAACGGTAAGGGAATGACGGAGGATCATCTCCTTCATATTACAGAGGCATTCTATCGAGTGGACTCTTCCCGCAGTCGCTCTGGAGGCGGAGCGGGATTGGGCTTAACGCTTTGCCAGCAGATTGCAGCTAATCACGGGGCAGAGCTGAGCTTTACCTCCGAGCCGGGTGTAGGCACGACAGCCAAACTAATTTTTACAAGTTCATAATAAGTTCGTGATGGTTTGATAACTTCGCGCTTATATACTTACAACTATGAACACATCCTACCAATTATAAATTCTAGGGAGATGGAATGAGATGAGAACGGCTAAAGGAAAAGAAATGAAAAAAATTGTGCTTGGATCTGTGGCGGCCATCGCGGTGACTGCAATGGTATTCGGCGGTATTAGTCAAACGGTGAAAGCGGCTGAATTCGGTAAAACGCAAGCGATTCCTACCAACTACAACATTCCTTATGCGGAGTCAGTTAACAACAACGTACCTGACGATTACGTGAAGAAGGATTATACGGTAAAATTTGTTGGTCAGGACCAGCCAACCGTGAATGACATGAAGATGGAGGAGGCTGCGGAGCTGGCCAGTCAGAATTTGTGGCGGATCTTTCAGGCCGATCTAAGTGGCCAAACGCTGGAAATGACCTATAATCCGATCAGCACAATACAGTTGCGCCCTATTTGGGAAGTCAATGTTAGCATTAGTGATACGCTGTCGTATACCTTCGCTCTGGATGCCGTTACTGGAGAAAATCATTCGATAGCGAAGTGGGCTTATCACAAGGCAGACATTCCTGAAGGAATGGATATCAATCTGCTGAAAAACAATCAGGAGTATCAAGATCTGGCGAAGGCCGCAGCAGAAAAATATCAGTTGGTATCGGGTAAAGTGACCTCGGTGGAGTATAGATCACAGGGGTATCAGACAACTAACGACGGGACAGCCAAGAATGCGGATATTACCTTCCAGGTGAAATCGGATAAAGGGGAGGTGGCTCGGCTCACTTTCTCCAGATATGATAAAGACTTGCTGACTATAGAATATAGCAGCTGGATTGAAGAAACCGAGCGTCTGGAAAAGCGGATTGAGCAGGAACTGAAGGAGAAGACTGAGGAATTTATTATTACGGACGAGTTAATGAAGAAAATCGAGGAAAATGGTTCCCCTATGCTGCTGGAAATAAAGTAAACGCCAAGAGCATGATAGAATTGTATGGTTACCTCGGTTGGATGATTCGTGCCATCCTGCCGCGAATAATAAACATTTTGCGAGGCTGGTTTAGGTGAGGCTTGATGAGGTTAGACCATGCATCAACCTCTACATATCCTAATAAAGCTTTAGGGGCGCCCTTTTCGGCGCTCTTGAAGCTTTTTGGCATTTGATCTGATGATGGAGCAGATTAACTTGAAAAACCGCGCAACAAATGCACGGTTTTTTATTGGCATTAAATGATATTCTCAGTCGCTTTTCTGTAAATCATTCCACCACGATTCGGATTCCTGCTTCACACTATCTATATGCAATTGTAGTATCCCTAAGAAAGTGGCGAGATCGCGTTCCCGCATGGCTTCGTATAGATCTTGGTGGTCCTTGTGCCTCCGTAGGGTACTCTCAAAAGAAGTAGAATAAACGACACGTGATAGAGCAACATGTGTATTTAAAGCAAAATAAATATCTTGCACCTTTTTGTTACCTGTCCATTGCACTAAAGTTCTATGAAATTTCATATCCAAATTATTATATATTTCGAAAGGAAAGGGGTTTATCTCCAGCAAAGAATTCATTTCTTGAACCAGTTGTCCCCATTGATGAATTTGATCGTCTGAGATGGTTTTGATTACTCTTTGTGCGGCCCACATTTCGATCATGAGACGGGCATCATGCAATTCAATAAAGTCGGTAAAGTTTAATTGAGTTACATAAGTTCCTTTACGAGGAATAATCTCGATGAGACCCTCATGAACTAATTGGTTAATGGCGTCTTTAACGGGAGAGCGACTGACGCCGAATTCATCCGCCAGTTTATGAATGTCCAGTTTTTCACCAGGACTGTATTTGCCGCCGATGATTTTTCCCCTAATCACATTATAAACTTGTTTGGCTAATAGAGATGTTTCAATTATACCGGACAAAATAAAATCCCTCGTTTCTCTATATCAACGCTATAACGTAATATTTAACATTTTACAAAATTATAAACGATTGCAATAAGAACGGTCAATTCCTATATGATTCGCATATCGAAGAAGATTGAAATCCAATAAAAATAATGAAATTTAGAAAGGGTGAAGGCGCTTTAAAAAATTGTTGACGAATAATAATTATAATTGTAATCTATATTTGCGGAATGTAACATGTAACATGTTACAGATACTAATTAAGTTAAGGTGATAGAGTCGCATAATTTAACGGTTTTA
Source organism: Paenibacillus sp. J2TS4 (assembly GCF_018403245.1). Taxonomy (GTDB): domain Bacteria; phylum Bacillota; class Bacilli; order Paenibacillales; family NBRC-103111; genus Paenibacillus_L. The sequence continues at coordinate 31,414 of NZ_BOSH01000018.1, read as the reverse complement.
TTGTTACCGCATTCATTTTGATTTGGATTTAGACACAAAGGAGAAGAAATCTATGAAAAGCATTCGATGTGAACAGCCTAACCAATTTATTATGAGGGAAGTAGAACAGCCATCGGTGAAGGAAGGAGAAGCACTAATACGTATTCGACGTATCGGCATTTGTGGAACGGATTATCATGCTTATCGGGGCCGTCAGCCCTTCTTTAGTTACCCTCGCATATTAGGTCATGAACTGGCAGGGGAAATTGAAAGTATTCATGCGGAACAGAGTGAATTTGCGGTTGGCGATGCCGTAACGATTATTCCATATCTGGAATGCGGTAAATGTATTGCATGCAGAAATGGGAAGCCTAACTGCTGCCATAAGCTAAAAGTGCTGGGCGTTCATACAGAAGGCGGAATGCAAGAATATATAACCGTTCCCGTCACTCACCTCATACAAACGAATCACATTACATTGGATCAGGCCGCGACGGTAGAATGCTTTAGTATTGGAGCTCATGCTGTAAGACGAGCGGAGATAAAACAAGGGGAATTTGCGCTTGTGATCGGGGCTGGACCTATTGGTCTCGGTGTCATGAAATTTGCTAAATTAGCAGGCGTCCGGGTTATTGCCCTGGATATTAGTAATCAACGCTTGGAATTTAGCAAGCAATGGACATCTGCTGATTATACAGTAAGCGCATTGGATAACCCGCTGGAAGAAATTAAGCGAATTACGGACGGTGAGTTTCCGACAGTAGTGTTTGATGTAACCGGCAATACTCATTCAATGAATAACGCTTACCAGTATGCGGCGCATGGCGGGCGTATAGTCTATGTGGGACTGGTTCAAGCGGATCTCTCTTTCCCGGACCCGGAATTTCATAGAAGAGAATTGACCTTATTGTCGAGTCGTAACGCTACAAGAGAAGATTTTGAATATGTAATCAAGATGATTCAAGAGAAACATATGGATACGGATACTTATATTACTTCAAGAACTCCGTTCGACCAAATCATTGAGAAATTTGAAACGTTCATGGAACCAGAGTCCAACACGATAAAAGCAATGATAACGTTGTAATGGAGCAAATAACGATGATATCTTTTTGAAAATAAATTATTAACTGATTATGGGGGTCATTGGATTATGAAAAAATGGATAAGCGTATTAGCACTCGTTTTTGCTGCAACGACCATTTTGGCGGCTTGTGGAAGCAAGACAGACAATACTGCGGCAGGTGGGGGAGGCAGCGAAGATAAATCCTATACCATTAAAGTAGCCAACTATTATGCGCCGGATCATCCTCAGAACGTTGCATTGAATGAGAAGTTCAAACCATTGGTGGAAGAATTATCTGGTGGAAGCTTGAAGGTAGAAATTTATGATAACAATAAATTAGGCGGCGAGAAGGAGTTTTACACCGGTGTTCGGAACGGAACCATTGAAATGGGACTTCCCGGAATGATTATGCAAGCGGATATTCCGATCATGGGCGCTGTAGAGTGGCCTTTCTTACTGAACGATTTTGCCCATGCCAAGTCGGTGCTGGATGGTCCGGTCGGACAAGATATGGCGGCTGAGCTGGAAAAAGTGCATGGTGTACATGCATTGACTTGGAGCGCTAACGGTTTTCGCATGATTTCATCAAGCAAACAGGTTGCAAGTATGAATGACTTTAAGGGCCTTCGGCTTCGCATGCCTAACACTCCTATATTTGTAAAATTAGGCAAGCTATTAGGGGCTAATGTCTCTCCAATGCCTCTTTCGGAAGTGTTTACCGCCCTGGAACAAAAAGTAGTAGACGGACAGGATAATCCGATAGGTGTGGTGAAATCATCCGGTTTTTATGAAGTTCAATCTCATATTCTGGAGTCTCGTCACGGATTTACTCCGAACATTCTTATTATGAATCAAAAGCTGTGGGAAAAACTGTCTGCAGATCAAAAGAAGGCTTTAGAGGATGCCGCGAAGGCTTATGCCGATTATGAATGGCAGCTGTCTGAAGAGAGCTATGAATCTGACAAGCAGTTCCTCATGGATAAAGGGATGACGTTTATTACTCCGGATGACAGTTTCAAAGAACAAATGGAAGCAGCCATACAGCCGATCTATGAAGAATATTACAGCAAATATCCATGGGCGAAAGAGCTTGTCGATAGAATTAAGAAACAAGCAAATGAATAACAGCTTGAGAGGGAAAGGGGTCGCGGGCCCCCCTCTCTCTTTCTATAGGAGTGTGTTTCTTTGTGGAGAAATTGATTCATAGGATTAGTACCTTTTTGAAGATCATTATAGCTATTTGTCTTTCCCTGATGGTCATCTTTGTATTTGGAAACGTTATCCTGCGATATGCATTTAATTCGGGCATTACATGGTCGGAAGAAGTATCGCGGTTTCTGTTCATTTGGCTAATCTTCTTAGGAGCGATTCTTGCGCTGAAAGATAATGAGCATCTGGGAGTCGATATCTTTGTCAAGAAGCTGCCCCTCAAAGGGAAAAAGATCGTTTATACGATTTCCAATGGATTGATACTGATTACGCTTGGGTTAATCTTTGATGGAAGCTGGAAGCTAACCCTGCTCAATATCGATCAGTCGGCACCGGCTACCGGTATGCCCTATGCTTATATTTATGGAATCGGACCGGTTATGTGCGTATGTATGGCTCTCATCATCCTGCTCAAGCTGTATCGTGTAATTTTTGGGAAAACTAATTTGGATGATTTAATCATGACAAGCGATTCCGAAGAGCTGGTTGAGCAGAAGGATATGGAAAGTACTATGGAAGAGGGAGCTAAGAAACCATGACATTTGCAATATTTGTTTTTTCGCTGCTGGGTGTTATGGCGTTAGGGGTCCCGATTGCTTTTGCCTTATTAATGACCGGCGTCATATTAATGCTTGCTATGGGAATTTTCGATACTCAAATTATAGCCTCTAATTTGATTGATGGCGCTGATAATTTTCCGTTAATGGCGATCCCGTTCTTTATTCTGGCGGGTGAGTTAATGAATGCGGGTGGAATATCCAAACGAATTATTAACTTCGCGTTGGCCTATGTAGGGCATCTCCGTGGCGGTCTTGGATATGTAGCGATCATTGCCAGTGTATTATTTGCAGGGTTGTCCGGGTCCGCTGTGGCGGATACCGCTGCTTTAGGGGCTATCCTTATTCCAATGATGGTGGCATCCGGGTATAATCGCAACCGCTCTGCAGGGCTGATTGCATCTGGTGGAATTATTGCGCCTATCATTCCTCCAAGTATCCCTATGATCGTATTCGGCGTCACGGGAGGGGTATCGATTTCGAAGTTATTTATGGCAGGAATCGTACCAGGTTTGCTGCTTGCTGTAGCTATAGCAATAACCTGGACTCTGGTTGTCAGAAAAGAAAAGTTTAAGGTACAACCGCGTAAGTCCGGTAAAGAAAGATGGCAATCTACCCGCTCGGCCGTTTGGGCGCTAATGTTGCCCGTTATTATTATAGGCGGTTTACGTGGAGGGATTTTTACCCCTACGGAAGCGGCGTCTGTTGCAGCTGTATACGCTTTATTCGTCGGACTTGTCGTATATCGGGAACTGAAATTAAAGCAGCTGTACCATGTATTGATAGCTGCGGCCAAAACAACGAGTATCGTCATGCTTCTGGCTGCGGCCGCCATGGTATCCAGTTGGTTAATTACAGTGGCCAATATTCCAAGTCAGTTGACGAGCATCCTAGATCCATTTCTGGATAACCAATTGCTCTTGCTTCTAATTATCAATTTAATCGTACTGCTCGTAGGAACGGCGATGGATGTGACGCCTACCATTCTAATTCTTACACCTGTGCTTATGCCGGTTATTGTACAAGCAGGGATAGATCCTGTTTACTTCGGAATCCTGTTTGTACTCAACAACTGCATCGGTCTTTTGACACCACCGGTGGGGACTGTGCTTAATGTAGCGGCTGGTGTGGGAAGAATAGGGATGGACGATATTATGAAGGGAGTTTGGCCATTTCTGATCGCGGAGATAATTGTTCTTCTGCTTCTGACCTTATTTCCGTCTCTTGTTATGGTTCCGCTTGAATGGTTTCACTAACCGATCAACATTCCTTTATTCATTAAACCCTGCATCTGGCCGTCGAATGCTGCCAGTTGCGGGGTTTTAGCTTTTTGCGCGCAACTTGACTTGCAGAATGGGCAAAAAAACCTGGTTGGTGCTGAAACAATATTTTAGGAAGGGTGGTTCCCTGTGGTATTAAAAATTCAAAGAAATAGGTCATTTAAGGTCACATTGGAAATAAATTCGATGTGACTTTTTTGTGTAACCTATAATTTCTAAATGTTTATTATATATATTTAAAGTGTTACTTCTACTACAATTGGATATACAGCAATATTATTGCAGTGATGTTTATTACAGTTAGGGGGGCGGAAGATGCATGAATTTTTTCGATATGACACGGATGAAAGCAGACGGTCTTTGCTAGCCAGAGCGAGGAAGGTTGCTTTAACGGCACTGCAGCAATATGACCTGGAATGGGAGCGCATTCAATTTATCCAGCTGTCCGATACGATTACGTATAAAATTGAGACAAGTACAGGGGAAAGTTTTTTGCTGCGTATTCATTCAGATCGATTGAGCATAGAAGAAATTCATTCGGAGCTTTCTCTGCTCGAGGCTTTGAATCAATCGGCTGATCTGAACGTACCGGAAGGGCTGGCATGCTGCAATGGCTCTTATGTATTGGAGATAAGTACGGAAGAGGGATATCAGCGCCCCTATGTCACGATGATGCGGTGGGTAGAGGGGGAGCATGCAAGCGGCAAATTTACCGACGACCGTGTTTATAGCATGGGCGTAATGATGGGTAGACTGCATGAAGCGGCTGCGAACTTCGTTCCGCCTTCTGATTTTGTCCGGCCCCAATGGGGAGTAGACAGTTTCAGACGGGATATGGTCAAGCTGGAACGGTTTTACCCGCGTTTTTTATCAGACGAGGCATGGAGGTCTTATCAAGCTGCAGCTGAGAAGATCGTAACGGAACTGGCTGCAATGCACCGGAACGACCATAACTACGGACTTATTCATGCGGATTTACATTCAGGCAACATTGTTTTCAACGAGGAACGCCCTTACCCGATTGATTTCGGAAGGTGTGGATATGGCTATTATCTCTATGATATGGCAGGCGCGTTATTGGAGCTCTATCCAAAGCAGCGACGGACGTTTATCCAAGGCTACGAGAGCGTAAGAAAGCTGGAACCGGACTACGTTCAGCATCTGCAATGCTTCTTCGTCATGTTCATGATCGAAAATTACTGTCACCACGCTTCCGATCCGAGAGAATCCTCCAGTTTAATGGATGAACAACCGTACGCTCTAGCATACATAAGAGAATACTTAAATGATGCCCCGTTTCTATTCCATGTGATCGAACCTGTGAAATAATCGATTATTTGGAGCATATTTCCAGTAGTCAATGAAGGATTGACGGAGGGAATATTCAGTAATAACATAGAGTTCTGTAAAAAACCATTCTATATAAATTGAACTAATGATTGAATAGCTCATGAAGTGGAGAAAGAAAGATGCTTCCAGGGCGAGTTTTGGCTTTGTATTCCTACCATCCGAAGGCCCATCCATATAGAAGGAATCTGTTGGTTCGGGGTCCCCGAAAAGTAATAGGACTTTACTACGAAGCATCACTTCACTTTTTGGGGAAGGAGTATGATGTTTGAAGCTTCGGAGGCACTTTCCTTCGGAACGGAATGAGAGTTATTCTTTAGTTCAACATATATAGAAGAAATGTATCTATGAGGATACCGGGACTTTGTTTAAGATTAAATAGCTAAGGATGGAATAGATTGAAGAGGGGAGGGTTCGCACTATGTCTGATTATCATGATAATTCACCATCAATTCCCGGTAATAGCGGCCTGAGTCTGCAGGGCGATTGCGAGAACTGCTTCGGCTTGTGCTGCGTTGCGCTGCCTTTCGCAGCTTCGGCAGATTTCGCAATCGACAAGGATGCCGGGCGGCCCTGTCCGAACCTGCAATCCGATTTCCGTTGCGGCGTTCACGACAGCCTTAGACAGCGAGGCTTTAGGGGCTGCACGGTTTATGACTGCTTCGGCGCCGGGCAGAAGGTTTCCCAGGTTACCTTCGGTGGGCGTGATTGGCGGGAAGCTCCTGAATCCGCGAAGCCCATGTTCGAAGTTTTTCCGATCATGCGGCAGCTTCACGAGCTGCTATGGTATCTGTCCGAAGCGCTGACGCTGCCCCCGGCCCGTTCGATTCACGGTGCACTTAACATGGCGCTCGAAGAGACGGAACGTCTCACTCACCTCGATCTCGACGCTATCCTAGAACTGGACGTTGCTGCACACCGAGCCAACGTTAATGCTCTGCTCCTGCGGACCAGCGAGCTGGTGCGGGCCGAAGCTCTTCGCTCGCTGAAGGGCCCCTCGGGTCGTCGTAAGACTTACGGCCGAGGGGCCGACCTTATCGGGGCCAAGCTCAAAGGAGCCGACCTTCGTGGCGCCAACTTAAGAGGTGCCTACCTTATTGCGGCGGACCTCCGAGGGGCTGACTTGAGAGGTGCTGATCTGATCGGGGCCGATTTTCGAGACGCAGATCTAAGAGGGGCTGACCTCACCGGCAGTATATTTCTCACCCAAGCCCAGCTCAATGCGGCGAAGGGAGACGCCAACACCAAGCTTCCGCGTTCGCTCACTCGCCCCACGCATTGGTCGTCCAGCGGAATGTAGCGAGCCGGGCCCGCTTACGAATGGCCCATGCGCAGCGGCGAGGCCTTTTGCATGGCGATGTCAGCGAGCAGCAGGCGCTTTTCGCCCGCATTTAGCCCATAGAGTGCCGAGCGGCTTTTTGCATGGGATGATAGTGAGCAGCAGGCGCATTTTTATAGGGGGCGTAAGCTTGTACAAAGCTATGATTGACGGTCGTCCGATCGGGGAAGGAACAGCTGGAATTTTTGACGTGAGCCGCCTTCCGGGCCATCGGGAACAGACTCGCTCGTAGGGACAAACCCGAATTTGCGGTAAAATTTTCTGGCGGGCTGACCACCCGGATTATCCTCACCAAAGGTAATAACGGATATTTCTGATGGAATCTCGACCAGCGTCAGAATATGATTAAGCAATGCTGTGGCGACTCCTTTATTTCTCGAGTGGGTGGAGACGGCTAACCACCCGATTTTGTAGCTTGGCGCATGGGATGAGGAGAACAACATTCCTCCAAGCAAGCGTGAGCCCGGTCCGCCTTCATTCTCCCTCACACAGAATGCACTGGATCGATTAATACTTTTCTCCAATGCTTGAATGAAATTTGGGTCGTCCACCATCGGGCCAAAAAGCTCCTCCACCTCCGAGGCCAGTTCTAACCATCCGGGGAAATCTTCTTGTTCAGCCAACTGGATCTTCAATAACCTTTCCTCCTACGTAAATCGTATGCAAGCTCATATAATTCCGCTAAATCCGCTCTTCCAGATTCTATAAACTGTTGTTTGGCTTTCAGCAGCGTCATGGCTTCGACGGCAACGACCTTTTCTCCATCCTCCGGGATCAGGGGAGCAGACACGAGTTCAACGTCACCATACCCCACCGCTCGATAGTAAATGGGATGCGGCAAATGAGGTCTATAAGGTTTGTCAGTGGATGAAACGAATTTCCATGCCCCGAAAACGATAAAAGGGGAGACCAGCCTGGCTCCGGCTTCTTCCATAAGCTCGCGTATTAGGGCCGATTGATAATGCTCCTCCGGTTCCAAAGTACCCCCGGGCATTTCCCAATGGCCATTGTCTAACTGGATTAGAATGCACTTCTCATCAAGGAAAGGTACGATATTTACATTGCTTATTAACGATTCCGGAGGCGAATATACATCAAACTGCGAGATAATCTGCCCCCAATCATACGTTTGAAAGAGGTTCGGATATAACTTTTTATTAACGATTCGCGCCACCTCGTCATCCCCTCTGCCGGAAGATTTCATCTCTCGATAATACTCGATTTATTATTACATAAACTCCCACTTGCTTTTGTGACAAATGGGTGAAATTGCTTTATTTGGATGATTTGGATGACTTTATTTCAATAGTTTTTTCTATAGATCCTCTAAAGTGATCATTTTTCATCTTTTAATGGGGCCTCATTCACGGCATGGAGGTCTAACTGTATTTTATACAGGCAGTTTAACTAGATTTATAAAACTACACTAGATTAACTGGAAAATATGTATTTAGAATCGAAGATTTTGCCCAATACCGCCCTTTTTGCACAAAATAACTGTAGTTTTTCCACTAAGAATTCGTCTTTCGTCCAAAAAGAGCATACTAACTGTATGAAATCCATTTATATATGGCCTTGGATTAACTCGTAGCTCCAATAATGCCTATATATGGCCTTGGATTAACTCGTAGTTCCGATAATGCCATAAACGGAATTGTTTTGTGCCTTCAAGCGGAAGAGGGAATAAAAAAGACACTGTCATAGTGTCTTTTGGTTTTTTGGGTGATTTTAAGCAAAGGGTACCTACAGCCGCCATCGCCCGATTGTCCCCATCCGCCGTTCCTGGCTTGGGCCGTCCATGGTTGAGGCCGCGGGATCGGTATACAAAAGAAATACGACTCGCCGTTCCCTAGGTGCAGCGGGAAGCCGTGCGTGCCTTCCGCGTACTCGTCGCCCCAGAAAGACACATAGTTGCCGTACTTTGTCGATCTTCGGCACGCACGATGCATTCCGTCAGCTGCAGCATGGTTTTCCATTCGTTCTTGAATCGCTTGCGTTTGCCCTGAGGGAGCAGCGCATGCGTTTTTGATTTTGAACCGATGGATTCATGCCCTTACATCTTAATTGGCGTAATAAGCGTCCAAGGCTTCCTGATAAACATCGATCATTTCTTGCAGCCTCATGCTATGAAGCCGTTCAACGAAAGCATCCCATTCGTCTTCAATGCCGCCTTCAACGATCCACTTCACCATCTTGTCGTCCGTATACTTCAGAATGTCCGCCTTGATCAAGGCGAGCGATTCTTCCTGCTCCGAAGACAACCATAAATAGTCTAACGGACGCTGCTCCTCGTAAACATATGGTGCATAAGCTTCCTGAATCTCATTAAACTTGTAATGGGTAGGGCTTTCAGGCTCCATATATTTCTTCTCCTGAAATTCTCTCGACTCGTAAAGCGGGAGGGTAATGGAGCCGAACTCATACTTGAAATCCTCACCGGTATTCAACGTTTTGAATAAACCGTCCTCGGTTTTCTCCCAATGAACCCCTTCCTTGCCGAAATAGAATTCACTGGGTCCGTCTTTCACCGAGCCTTGCAGGAAAAATTCATCGAGCCAACGAAGGATGGCTTCAGGCTTCTTCGCAGCCGATGTGATGACGAACATCGTCGGGAAAATCTCGGGGTCACCGGCTCGCCATACCGGTTTCCGACCGTTCGGCCCTTCCATCGGGGGGAGCAAGGCATAATGTTTCATGTTCTCCTCGCCGACCGGAAAGTACCCGTCCCAACTCATCGTCACACCGTAAACAAGATCGCCCATCCCCTTTGCTTGATATTGTTGCTTATCATGGGTGAAGACCTCCGGATCGATCAGTCCTTCACGAAATAGCTTGTGAAGATATTGAATCGCTTCCTTCCATTCCGGTTGAACCACGGTGCTAATCACTTTCCGATCTTCAATGACCAAATGATCAAAGTCGTCAATGCGCCCGAATTGACCAAAAAATCCGCTCGGATGTGTATTGTTTGAACCTTTGAATATAAAACTGAACGGAATGCTTTTCGAGTCCCTCTCCTTGAACGCCTTTAACACTTCATAGAACTCATCCAGCGTTCTCGGAATTTCCAGCCCCAACTCGTCCAGCCATGTTTTGTTAATATGCATAACTTCCTTCGTATTCGGCATAACACCGACGATCGGCAGCGAATAGATGTGACCGTCCGGCGCCGTAATCGCGCGCTTCACATCCGGACGTTCCTCCAGCATCGCTTTAAGGTTGACCGTATACTTATCGATTAGATCTTCAAGCGGAATATAGATGCCTTGAGACCCGTTCGTGATCACTTCCTCCTTGGAAATCCCCCAACCTGCAATGACGTCCGGGTACTCCCCGCTGGCAAACATTAAGTTTTTAATTTCCGCGTACTGTTCCCATGCCGGAATATCCCAGGTGATGTCCAGGTTGGCGTGTTGGGCAAGCTCTTTGTAAACCCTGATTTCCCCGGGACTTGCCAGAAGCCCTGGAACCATAATCTTGAACGAGTACTTTTCATTAACGATAGGCATCCCGGTTTTATTTACACCGCTTTCACCTTCGCCTTCGGAAACGGTGCCGTCACTTGGTTTCAAGTTATTTCCGTCAGAGCCCCCAGGATCGTTATTTGACTTAGAGGAACAGGCCGCCATGAACAGCGACATCGCAAGGAGCACAACGAGTAATGTCATAAGTGTCTTTTTCACTATACCTTCTACCTCCATGTTCTTTGTTTTCCACATAGGAATCGGTAAGTTCTTTACAGCGTTAAAACGATGTAAACAAAGATACCTATTGGCATAAGAAGCTACCTTTAGTACCGGGTTATTCATCTCCGAAAAGGCTCCGTTAGGAGCTTTTTTTATTGCCGATGGACCCTCCATGAATCGATCAACCTTTCAACGAGCCGATCATGATCCCTTTCACAAAATATCTTTGCAAAAACGGATACAGGATAAGTACCGGGATACTGGAAATCATGATCGCCGAATATTTCATGGATTCGGCAAGACTCTGTCTTTTTTCCAACAATTGCCGATCCATTATGTGCGTTTCGAGCGTATTGAGGACGAGCATCTCCCGTAAAACGAGCTGCAGTGGGAACAATTCCCGATCCCGGACAAAAATGAGGGCGTTGAAATATGTGTTCCAGTGCCCGACACCGTAAAACAAAATCATAACGGCAATTAACGCTTTAGACAGCGGCAGCACAATCGTCAGGAAAAAACGGGTGTTCGATGCCCCATCGATTTTGGCTGCTTCCAAAATCTCCTTCGAAATCGTCATTTGAAAAAAAGTGCGGGCAATAATCAGGTTCCATACACTTAATGCCCCTGGAAGGACGAGCGCCCAAACGGTATTTAAAATGCCTAAATCCTTTACGATAATATAGAGCGGAATCAGCCCTCCGGAAAAAAACATCGTGAAAACAAAGATGAACGTAAAAATGTTGCGGCCTTTCAAATCGGACCGGGATAACGAATAGGCGGCAGGCAATGTAACCATCAAATTAATCAACGTTCCGAACGCCGCATAAAACAAAGAATTGCGAAACCCCTTCAAAAAACTCGATTCCTTAAACACCGTCATATAACCTTCAAACGTAAAATTTTTCGGCCATAGCTTGACGTTCCCGGCGCTGACTTGAAGCGGTTCGCTCAAAGAAGCAATAAAAATAAAATAAAGCGGATACAGGACAATCAGCAATACGCCTGTCAGTAAAAGATAATTGAAAATATCGAACCATTTGTCAGCGCTCCATTTGCGCGAATTCGTTCTCATCGGTTACCCCTTTCTATTGCACAACTACCATAACGAGGTGGAAGATACTTTGCGCGCCACCTGATTCACAGCAACGATCAGAACAAAGTTGACGACGTTGTTTAACACGCCGACCGCCGTTGAGAAGCTGTATTGTCCGCCCTGCAAGCCGACTTTGTACACATACGTCGGAATGACTTCGGATCGTGCGATGTTTAACGAATTTTGCATCAAATAGATTTTTTCGAATCCGACCGATAACAAGCTGCCCAAGTTAAAAATGAGCAATATGATCACCGTTGGCATGATGCCTGGAATGTCGATATGCCAAATACGCTGCAGCTTGCTCGCTCCGTCGATCATCGCTGTTTCATGCAGCTCGGGGCTGATTGCACTTAGCGCAGCCAAATAAATAATGGCCCCCCAGCCTGCGGCCTGCCAAACATCGGAAAAGACGACAATGGTGCTGAACAGTTCCTGTTTGGCCATGAAATGAATCGGCTCAAACCCAAGCCAAATCAAAAAATGATTCACAAGCCCGCTGCGCGGCGATAAGAAAATCAACAGCATGCCGACGATAACGACGACGGAAATGAAATACGGCGCATACGTTACGGTTTGGATAAACCTTCGATACTTGATGCTTGGCAGTTGGTTTAAAAGCAAAGCGAGGATTAATGGCGCCGGAAAGCCGACAAGAAGCGAGTATAAACTGATCTCAAGCGTATTTCGGACAATTTCTGCAAAATAAGGCGATTCCACAAAACGAATAAAATGTTCAAAACCGACCCAGGGACTTCCTGTGACGCCCAGCAAAGGATTGAAGTTTTTGAAAGCGATCTGTACGCCGTACATGGGTAAATATTGAAAGATAATAATGCAGACGAGCGCGGGCAGCAGGAATAGGTAAAGATCGTAGTTCTGTGACAAGTATCCGGATTTTCTGAACGGATTCACCCAATGGGCCGATTTTATTTTTGGGGTGGATCTTTTACGTATCTCCATCATCCGCAGCATCCCTCCAATCTAATCGTTTGGTAAGCGGACCAAGCTAATATGCTAGCGCTTTCACAGGTCATTATATAAACGTCCTAACCTTCGTATCAATATGTCATGTCTGATGTGCAATATGCGATTGTTAGATTGCCCAGTGTTCGCGGGATGTTGCGGATGCAATAGCCCTTCATAAGAAAAAAGGAACCTATAATCAAATAACGGGTTGCTTCGGACTTATATTTTGTACAGCTTCCTGTATTCGCCGGGAGTTAACCCGGTTTTGGATTTGAACTTGCGAATAAAACTTGAAACATCGTAGTACCCGATTTTTTGCACGATTTCCTGTATCGAAACATCGCTTTCTTTAAGCAGCTTTTCCGTTTCCTTAAGGCGCAGCATATTTACATAATCCGTAATCGTCATTCCCGTCTGCTCCTTGAAGTAGCGGCTTAGGTAAGAGGGCGAGATTCCAATCGAGTCAGCGACTACGGCGACCGAAAAGGTTGGCTGAAAGATCATTTGGTGCAAATACTCAAGGATGCTTCGCATTAATTCGCTCTGATTTTCTTCCTTGCGCCGGATCGAATCACAAATCGTCTGACAAATTTTGGAAACCTCCTGATCGAGCTCCTGGACGGTTTCGAGCTCCATGAGCGTAATTACATCCGGAAGATTCTCAATATCGATCAACTGGGTTTCGTTTAGTTCCACTACCGTCTTAATAATCGTATTGATCACGTCATAGCTCAAGCTTCTGGCCATAAATAATGACCGGTGCTGCTGTATCTTCGACACGAGTCGTTGCATGATTTCGCCGATCGCTTCGATGTCCTCCCGTTTGATCGCCGCCTTTAGGCCGTCCAGCAGTTCTTCCGGGTAATCTGTAACTTGAAATTCTTTATTGTCGATTTCGGAAAACAGGATGAGCCGGTTGTTTCCGAGAACAAATCGGTACTGAATTGCTGTTAGCGATTCCATGTACGATTTCCCGATCTTGGCCATTTCCCGATAGCACCTTCCGATACCGATCGTGACCGTCAACTGCATGGTCGTATGAATCCATTCCTTCAATAACATAAATCGCTGCTTGATGAACTCCGTATTGTCGCTTTCGGTCGCGAGTAGTAACACAACCGCGTTGCTATCCATGCTTTCTTTCGCATAACCTTCAAACTGTCCGAAGATTCCGTTCTCCAAGAGCGATATTATTTGCTCGGAATGGAATGGCACCTGCTTTTCAACCTGATGGAAGAAGAGGATGGCCACCATAAAATACGGATTCGTGAATGTAATATTTAAATTTTTCCCGATTGCGTTAAATTGCTCGAGATCGTAAATGTGGCCTTTGATGACTTTAAACAGCAGATAGTCCTTGAGGGCATGCCGACTATTTTCCATTTGTCGGATCAGATTCGTTTTTTCATCCGCGACGCTGGTGATCACCTGTCGTACGATTTCGATTTCGTTAATATTCCCCGCCCTTTTTCCGGATTTCGTCTCGGCATACTCCTTCAACTGCCGTATGGGGTTGTAAAGCCTTAGGGAAAAGTAAAATGTCAGACAACACCCCAGGACCAGCACGACGATTAGTCCGATTAACGCGCTCAACTGATTTTGCCGCACTTCTTTCATGATTTTAACGGTTGGAACCCATGTGACGTACGACCAACCGAATTTGTCTGAGGTGACCACGGAAATTAATAATTCATGGCCGTTCAGACGGACAATTTCCGAATTGCCTTTCGGATGTGACATGGCGAACCGGGCAATGTCCTCGATATCCGTCATCTCGTTCCGTTGCAGGGATGCAATTTCCCGGCCTTTGCGATCGAGTATGATGCTGCTGCCTTGATATTGGGACAGCACGTCCTGAATAAGCTCCACCAGCGTACTTTCACGCACCTGAAAGAGAAGCGTGCCGTACGAATAGTTGCTGTATACCGGGATGGGAACGAGAAAAGAAATCATGCCGTATTCGTCGACGGTCGTATTGCCGGTTTGTATAAGGACATCCTCCTTAGGACGGATTTCCGGAATGGTCAGCGTATTCAAGGTTTCATACAATTCGTCTGTCGTCCAGTTCAAGTAATTGTATTTGGTTTGCATTAACCTGGAAACGGTGTAGGTGCTGTACGGCGAATAAATGATATCTTCGCCTCGAATATACAACAAAATATCGTTTATAAAACTCGTCGAACTCATGTAATTTTTCAGCTCATATTTTCCTTGCATCTCGCGATACGCGCTGCTGCGAAGCATGTGAGGGGCCAGATTTGGATTCGATGAAATTTGAAACGATATGTTTCCAATTTCATCCAGTCTCGTATCGACGATTTCCCGAACCTGCCGGAGCATGTTCTGGTTCGTTTCGATAATGTCATCCATCAACATATTGGTAACGTTATGGAAAATGATTCCCCCGAGGATAGACAGAGGGATCATCAGGGTCAAGATATAATAGAGGAAATATCTCCAAAAGAGCTTCGATCCCTTCATTGGCAATGCTATTCACCTCCATTACGGGATGAGAAGCGCTTACAAAAAACCTAAAAACACCACCTGACCACAATAGCGGTGTTTTTAGGCGCATTCCTGCAAGCTCTCCAGATTTGCAACGGCTTCTTCAATAAACTTCCGTTCCTGATTCGTCAGATTCTTGATCGTACCGCCTAATTCCAACACTTCATCGCTGGATGGGCGCAGATGGTCAATGTTCGTTCCGCATTCAGCATTTTCCTAACTCCTTCCGCTATGTGCCGCTCCCGTATAGCTCCGCGTACAATTCCCGTGCATCCGCGCAATCCTGATCGCTAACGTTCAACCATCGCAAGCCTAAGTGCGGGTCCGGATTGCCCATGCCCAGGTAGCCGTCCAACTGCAGTTCCTCGCAATACTCGTAATACTGCACGATCGATTCACGATCCCCGCTGATTGCCCCGATGGTCACATCCCCGATATAGCACACCGGGTACCCGGCTTCTTTCCATTGCTTCAGCAACTGCAGGCCTGACCGCTTGCGCTCGGACATCGTGATTTCGTCGGCGGGCAGCATCGTCCAATAATGCCATGGCAGCAGCCACCAATGTTTGCGATTCGCCAGCAGGTCGGGATATATAAACGCTTCGTAGAGATACAAGTGATAGACGATGCCGACCTTCCCCTGGTAGTTCACCTCATTCAACAGGTCGTCGACGGCATCCAGGTTTCGTCCGTAATAGTGCCTGAACATCTCCCGGCCTTCGACAGACCAGGTGACGTCAAGCTTGATGCCCAACCTCCGGCAATAGTCAATCGTCTCATCCTCATAATGAACGTGTTCGATCGCAGGCTTCCCATGCTCTGCCGCCCACCGCTCATACAACGCATTAACGTCTCCGGCATTGACCCCCTCGAATTCCAGGAACAAATAATCAAGACCGGGGAACAGAGTCAATTGTTCCTTAAGAACGGACTTCATATGATCCAGATAACCGTCCTGAGTAAAATCCGCCAATTTGACGGGGAGCGCAGTCGGTGCAACGCCGACGTCCCATTCGCCTATGGACCAATCGTCTTCCCAATGGGGCTGTTCGTACGTCACCAACTGCAGCATCGCGCCGACCGAGATTCCTTGCCGGTGCAAATGTTCAATGATGGCATTCCCCCAGGCGTTATCCGTCTTGACATTCGATGCGTCCGGATGGTTATGCAAATAAGGCAGATTCGACTTGATGCCGTTTGTATACCATTTCGTATAAAAGGTGAAATGATTATAGTCGATGTCCCGTTTCAACCCGTCGAGCTGCTCGATCACGACAGGAAGCTCCTTCTTCCAAAACGTCGAAATCGAATCGTTAGTCGGGACCCAATGGTCCATGAATCCTTTCAGCAAAGCGTAACACCTCCACATATGACTTAAGATATAGATTTACTGCAAAGAACGCTTCCGTCTCTCCGTTTCCATTCGAATCCCTTCCTTGGGCCGCGGCGAGCACATCATTAACATACGGGACACGGACAACGGATAACGGATAACGGATGTCTATAGAATGAATCGTTCGGACCGACGTTTCAATATGTCAGGTTTGATGTGCAATATGCGGTTGATAAGATCATGCCATAAGGATAAACGTTGATCCGTCATTCGCCAAGTACGTCGGTTACCATAGAATCGCTTGAGGGACTTCATACATGTGGCGAGATCTGCAAGTCTCTGCGATTCAAAAAGAGGTGCCCCCCAAGCCGTAAATGACTTTCGGGACACCTCCCGCATCTGATCAGATTTAACGGCGACCGTTCATGGGGACTGCTCGGTCCATTGCAGGATCAGGCTGCGTGCCGTTTCATCCAATATCGATTTGGCTTCATCCGAAAGATGTCTCTGCATCGCTTTGTTGTGCAAGTGATTCAAAAATTGCCCTACAAAATGAACGGCTTGCTCCACAGCTCCTTGATCCATATGATGCTGCGCCTGCTTCACACTGTTTTGCAGTTGTTTGGAAAGCGGTCCGCCCACCTCGCCGGAATCCATCCGTTGCTGAAGCACTGCAGCAAGCAAATCGAGTGTCTGCAGTCCCCATACTTCGATTTCATCGATGAACGTCCACACCTTCGCTTGCCTGCCTTCCATCCTTATATACCTTGCTTTCTCGGGTGAGCGGAGAGACAGGATAAATTTGGCCGTTTGGCCGCCTTCCGAATACCGAGTCGCGCGACCTGATTCGGTAAAATTCGTGCCGTCGACGGAATACGAGAATTTGATCCAATCAGGGAAATGGATGGTAACCTCGTGCTGCTGCAAAAAATTGGCCGACAAATAACGGATCTCATATTCGGCACCCAGGTCGATGATGTAGTGAAAGTTGGGTTCAGCAAAGCCCTGCCATGCCGAATCGGTATACAGATCTTCTCCGAATTGGCCGTCGGTCAGTTCCTTACCGGAATCCGGATAGTAGACGATTCCATTCAATGCGCTTGCCGTATAAGATTTACCTGCTGCAGCGTTTACGGTACCGGAAGGCGGTGCCGGTTCGTAGGGCTGGATCGGCGGCAGCCCCGGGCCGTACACCAATATTTCATCTACAAATAACCAGTTGTCGCTGATCTTATCGAAATGCACCTTCACATATCGCGCATCCGTCGGTTCAAATCGAATGTCGTACCATTTGCCTGCCGGACCCGTCGGAACGAAGGCAGCGCCCTGACGGGTGAAATCTTCAAGATAAACGGCGGTGGATACGGTCACTTGATCCGGATAATAATTGTAATCGCCATCCCAACTATGCACCTTAACCTGATTAACCTGCTGCACAGTACCCAAATCGACTACGACATCCAGTCCCGACTGGTCCAGAATATAACCGTGATATTTGCCGTCATAGAAGGAATAGCCCAATAAGCCATCCGTCGATTCAGCATCTCTGGTATCCGGATAAAATGTACTTGGCACCACAGATTTCGTGTAACTTTTGCCTCTAGCCATGTTTCCCCCGAGTCTTAACGTGATCGATTCTATCTCGTCCTGCCGCTCGTTCTCCGGCATGGTTGCGGCCGATGGCGATTCATCTTCCCCGTAACCGGACTCCGTCTCAATAACGATCTGCCGATTGTCGGAAGGACCTTGTTCGGGAATCTGCATAGGCTCGGGTTCAGGCAGGTATACCGGTTGCGGCGCGGGACCGTCCTCATCGAAGAAGAAAAGCTCCCCTTGTCCTCCGCCAATCGTCAGAACAAGTTTATAAGCGGTGCCTTTAACCGGAGTCAGCGGCAAGTTTTCCACGTTCCCCGTTTCGCAATTGACCTTGTTGAGCTCTTTCGGTTCGGCTTTTCCGAAATCGAAGTAGAGTGTAATCTCCTGCTTCGTCTCTTCGCTCGAACCGTGTTGTTGTTCCAGGGGCAAACCGTTGCCTGTATTCAGTCCGTTGGCAACCATAAAGTACTTGGGGTTGCTGGATGTGAAGAATGACCTGTCGATCCCGGGCAATATATCGAAGTATCCGATGATCACATCACCAGGCAGTCCGTTATTTTGGGTACCGACGTTCTCTACCGTCATATCTGTCAAATAAAAGTCCGGCTTCGCCTCAAAACGGCTCATGTATTTGGGCAGTGCATTCAGAACCGGGGTTTCACCCTCCAGGTGTTTGCCCTGCAGAACGCGCGCGTCACTGCTGTAGAGCCGCGACAGATGAGGACTCAGGTTCTTGACCTGTTTTCCTAATTCCGCATACCAGTCATAATGTCTTGTCGGCTGCCTGTTCTCGTCGAACAGCAGGAATCCCTCGTGGTTGTATTCCCACCTGAACATACTCAGCCATTTGCCGCCCAGCGCCAAGGTGATATACGGAACGGCATAGATCTGCGACTCTGTCGCCTCATAATCCCCGGAATCCCAAGGACTGCTTTGGCCGGTCTTGTAGCCCACCACATACTGTCCGAAGGCGATGGGCTGCTTGCCCGTACCGTCCCAGCCCTCAAGCGCCAACTTCCGGTAAAAGGCCGTACTGCCGACGATATCTGCGGTGATCCCGATATCCGACCCGTTTTCGAAGAAATAGTAATCATCGAACGTGATCAGGTCCGGTTTGGCATTCCGGATATAACTTCTCATTTCATCTTCATTCCACTGTTCGTTTCCCATTTGGTTGTTGTGCAGCACCGCATTCGGATAAAGCTTGCGGGTCCATTCGTACACATCTCGAAGATGCTGCTCCAATTGGGGCGTATAAATATCCTCATCACCAATAGATATGGTCGTTAGATTGTCCAAATATTCCCTCTGTTGCGGAGTCAAATAGTGATCGCTTCTCGTTACGGCGGGTTCCGCCGTATCATACCCGTTTGAAACCATCGACCATTTCAAACCGGGCACGGAGGCCGCAAGTGTCGTATTATACAGCGACGGCTCATAGTAGGTTACCGATGTGAAGTTGGAGTTCAGCCACTCTTCCCTGGTTGGAAACTCCCGTCCGCTTAATTCGGTGGCTACCCATGTCTGATACATAATGCCGTGATCCAAAAATTTCTTGCTCGTACTCGACAGCAGGTTATCCGGAACGGGGGTAAGCGATTCGATCTCCACGATCCGGCTATAATTGCCCAGCGCATTGTTCACGACAACCCTGATTTTATTCGTCGTTACGGGAGCAAATTCGAATCTGCTCCATACGTTGCCATTGTCGTCAACCCTTCCGTCAGGCACCGTCATCCATGACGACCCATCCCAAACCTGCACCTCGAACGCCGTAATTCCGTAATGATGGAATTGCATATCCAGCGTTGGCTCCACGGAGGTGTTGTCCTGGGTCGTGTATACATGGATCGTATCGATTGTGTAGTGCGTATCGAACTCGATCTGCACCCAATCCGGATGAGAACCGAACGTGCCGTCCATCCACCCTCCGCCATAGCCCCAATAATACCCTCTGCGATCTCCGTCGATCACCGATTCGGCCGGATAATCTTCGCTGTATTGCGACGACGCTGTCGCCACCGATCTGTTGCTCAAATGCGCCACATTGGTTCCCGGCTCCGGTATTTGCGGCCCGCTCTCGGTCAGCGCTTCAATCTCGATAATCCGGGTGTGGTCTTGCAGGGAATCCTGAACAACTACCCTGATTTTATCGGTCGTTACGGGGGCAAACCTGAATTGTCTCCACACATTGACATTATCCGTGACCTTTCCGCCCGGGACATTAACCCAGGACAAACCGTCCCAATATTGAACATCGAATACCGTTATTCCGTACTTCGTGAAATTCATTTGCAAAGTGGGCACCGTCATGTCATGCAAATCGTCCTGCAGCGTAAATACATTGATGGTGTCAATCGTATAGCTTCCGTCAAAATCAATCTGCACCCAATCCGGATAATCACCGGGCGTAGCATCATTCCACCCTCCGCCATCCCCCCAGTCCATCCCGATTCGATCGCCATCGATGACGGACTCCACAGGATAGTTGTCGCTAAATTGCGATGAGGCTGTCGCGGTCCCTCCATGGCTAGCCAATGCAACGTTCGTTCCCGGATCCGCCGTTATCCTTGACGGATCGATTGTTTCCGCTACCTCCGCGGCCGCTGAAGGTATTGCAAGTGAGCTAATTGAGGTTGCAAAAAAAACAACAATCCATAACATGGATATGGTTTTGCACATCCTTGAGCATTTGATCATCATTCGCCCCCCAATCCTTATTAAAATATATAAAGTGAGCAGAATGGCTCGTTTTTCGTCTTCCCTTGTCCATCCTCCTTTCCCGGTCCACGATGTTCTGTTCACTTTATTGCCTGTAAGACAACCTTCACAGACCTTCGCAGCATGCACGTCGTTTGTACGATTTGAAAGCGCTTTAATATTAACATTATATAAGTGTTTTAACCGCATGTTCAATATGCCGTTTCTGATGTGCAATGTGCGTTGGATCGTCTGCCCACCGGATTACCTTCAGATTCGGCATGGGATTGACCGAACTCGTATCACCCGGTTCTTCTTCGTTGTTCGCTTCCTGCAATTGCGATACAGCTTTCCGGCACCCCGAATCTTCGAAACGGAAAAGGAAACAAAAAAAAGACACTATCATAGTGTCTTTTGGTTTTTTTGAGTGATTTTAAGCAGAGGGTACCTATCCCAGTTCCCTATAATAGTATTATACTTTCCGGATCATTATAAGTCTACACTTTTGGCAAAATATCCCGTATTCTTAATTGTGCCGGCCGGCAAATTTGATGTTGGGGGTGCCAAACTATGTTTCCTGATCTAACGCAGCATCCGGACTATTTACGAGGGCAGACCTTGGCCTGGTGCAATCAATTGGCCGCCAAGACGGGGAAGTATGAATTTACGTGGAGAAGCATTTGTGAAGGGACAGTGGCCGAGGACGTTCTATCGGATAAGCTATCTTCCGTGCCGCACGGTAAAGTTCTGGATGTCGGATGCGGTCACGGGGAGTATACGAATCGATGGGCGGAACTGGCCGAAGAAGTGGTCGGGTATGACATGACCGAGGGGTTTATCCGGACGGCTGATCAAACCCGCAAACCGAATGTCCGTTACGTAGTGGGAAGGACACATGACGGGCTTCCTTTTCCAGATGATTATTTTGACTGTGCATATACTAAGAAGGGCCCGACCAGTTGGTATAAAGAGGGAAACCGGGTAGTTCGGTCCGGGGGAACGTTTCTATTATTCCATCCCGGGGACGGCAACGGAGAAGGTGGAGAATTGGGGATATGCTTTCCCGGATTATTCTCTCCGCCTGCGTTAGGCACCCCGACTCTAGACAAAATCCAGGAGCGGCTGGAAACTAGCGGATTGATCGATATTCAACTAACGACTTTGAAGGAAACCTTATGGATTCCGACTCCTGAAGATATATTTGCCATGGTATGCTTCGGCCAGAGCGATTCATTTACCCGCTATGTCAGAGAAACCTGCTATGATCAAATCGTTACTCAATTTGAGAAGCAAGCCAGCGAACAAGGGATCCGGACGACGGGCTTTTACTATTTGATTCAAGCTAAAGCTGCATAATTAGTCAGTATGTCTAGGGCCATCTATTTGGATGGTCCTGTTTTGCCATATTAGAAAGTTTAAGTTCATTAAAGTAGCGGGATGGAATTATTTTCCAACTGGCATAAAAATCCACCTCTAATACCGGGTTATTCATTTTCGACATCGGGGCTCCGCAAAGTACTGTATAAACCTTTATCGAAACGAAGACATAGAGAGCGACCGCGTTTAGAGGAAGGTTTAGACGCATTTTTCCACTTAGTTTCCGTCTTTCGCTCCAGAGGAGCAAACTAGCTGTATGAAATCCATTAAAACGCGCCATCCTGCGAGTACGGCACCTGCAGAAAATGGAAATAGGCGGATTTTCAAGGTAGACTAAGTCGGAGAAGCGTCACCGGTACCGTCAAGCAGCACCATCAAGCAGAACCACCGGAAGGGTGAAAATGAAGGCATATTTTAAGGGTAGCTATGCCTTTGTCTAGACATGACCAGACAAACTGTTCTTTTGCTGCGTAGTAAATATAGTTGACCACCGTCATGGGACGCCAAACACCGCGCGCTGGGAGTCGCGAGCGGTGCGGAAGAATCGTTTAGGCGGCGAACGGTATTATCAAAAATATACTTACTAACTTGAAATAAGTATGGGAAAGCCTCAAAATAAAGATACTACTCTTGGACGGAGCTTTGCTTCCATAGACGTCGGAGAGAACTGAACATGAAACCGCAAGGAGGAAGAATAAATGGAGATAGGGATAAGCACATTTGTTGAAACGACACCGGACGTACAGACCGGCGAAGTGATAAGCCATGCGCAGCGTTTGCGCGAAGTAGTCGAGGAGATTGTATTGGCCGATCGGGTAGGGCTGGATGTCTTTGGGGTGGGTGAGCATCACCGCAAAGATTATGCGGCGTCTTCGCCCGCCGTCGTACTGGCCGCTGCCGCTCCGCAGACGCAGCGGATTCGGCTGACCAGCGCGGTTACCGTGCTTTCTTCCGATGATCCGGTGCGTGTATTTCAGGATTTTTCCACGCTTGACGGCATCTCGAACGGGCGGGCGGAGATCATGGCGGGCCGGGGATCATTTATTGAATCGTTTCCGTTGTTTGGTTATGATTTACAAGACTACGATGAACTGTACGACGAGAAGCTGGAGCTGCTGTTAAAAATCCGCGAATCTGAGAAAGTAACCTGGAGCGGCAAGCATCGTCCGGCCATCAACAACCTGGGAGTATATCCGCGACCGGTTCAAAATCCGCTGCCGGTGTGGATAGGCAGCGGGGGTACTCCGGAGTCGGTCGTGCGTGCGGGTATGCTCGGCCTGCCTCTGGTTCTGGCGATCATTGGAGGCCGCCCGGTGCAGTTTGCTCCTCTCGTACAGCTCTATAAGAGAGCGGCGGCCAAGGCCGGCCATGACCCGACCAAGCTGCCCGTAGCATCACATTCCCACGGCTTTATTGCGGAGGATAACGAAACGGCGGCCGATAAATTTTTCCCTTCGACCCAGCAGGTTATGAACGTGATCGGACGGGAGCGGGGATGGGGGCACTACGACCGGTCAAGCTACGATGCCGCGCGAAGCTTCGAAGGAGCACTTTATGTAGGAGATCCGGAGACGGTCGCTCAGAAAATCATTCACCTTCGCAAGAACGTAGGCATAACCCGCTTCATGCTGCACGTACCCCTCGGCACGATGCCGCATGAGGACGTCATGCGAGCGATCGAGTTATTGGGGACCGAGGTGGCTCCTCGGGTTCGGGAGGAAATCTCCAGATGGGAGGCGGCAGGCGAGGTTAAACCATAAATACTTAATCGAGCAGTAGACTTTATGGTACGATAAAAGAGCAGGCTGCTTCTGCCATTGTAACCATGCCAATATATTGGACTAGCCTAGGTGAAGCTGAATATTGAAGAAGCCTGTTCCAGATCTAAGATTTAATGTATTCCGATAGGGAGGTTATCATGGATTTCTCACAATATTATGATCAGGCCAACAAAGCCAATGCGATAAAAGGCGAGGTGCTTTTCAGACTATCCGATATCCTTCCATCTTTAACTAAAGAAAGGTTATCCGCTATTGCTTCTAATTGCCAGCTCTCCGGACGATCCAAAATGAATAAACAAGAACTGGCCTCGAAGCTTCAGGAATGTCTAGTCGACCCGGAATATGTTGAGGCAAGCCTTGTGCTAACTGATCACGAAGAATGGAAGTTATTCGAAAGGTTGCTTGGCAGGGCGTCCATGCAGCTTAATAGCAAGAAGCCTTCAGAGTATCTGTTTTTAATGAGCAATGGTCTTCTCTTTCCTTTTTATGATCAGGGGAAGATGTTCTATGTCGTACCGGAGGAGATCCAAGAGGCGTATAATAAAGTGCATCCCGAAGCTTTCCTTTATAAGAGAGAGCGTTATGAGGCCGTGCTTCAATATTGTTTGGCGGCGGTTAATCTCTATGGTTATGTGGAGATCAAGCGATTGTTCGAACTGTATATAGAACAAAACCAGGATCCGTTAAAAGAAGAGGAATTTAAGGGAATCATCTTCTTTCATTTGGCCAGACCTCAAACCTTTTGGATGGAACAAGGTTACTTGATCAGTGATTATTTTGGGCATTTCGATGATCTGAAAGAGTTTATGAACAGAGCTCGTCACAAGACTTTTTATACTCCGGACCGAAAAACCTTTTTGAAATATGCCGACTCAGATTATTATGAAATGACACCTCAATTAAATAAATTGAAGGATTTTATAATGAAGAATCTCTCCAGGGATAGAGAACTCGTGGAATATCTGGTCGATGATATTCAGCTGGCCTGCTCTATGGAAGAACCGCTGCAATCGATCATCTATGAATTCGAGAGAAGAAACATCATCTTCGACGATGTTGAGCAAGTAAAGAGGCTGATCCCGCTGATTACGGATGTCTACAATCATACGAGACTCTGGTCCAATCGCGGACATACCCCAGCCGAATTAGGCCTGTCCAAGCAGCTAGCGACTCAGGGCTTGGGGATAACGCATTCGCAAGCAAAATCCGTCAAAATCGGCAGAAACGAACCTTGTCCATGCGGCAGCGGAAAAAAATACAAGAAATGCTGTATGAATTAACGCCGTTGTATATAAAACCCACTCGTCATGGAGTGGGTTTAGCTGCATATTTAAGTTAGAGGGTTTGGATTGTTTTGGAGAGCTTCTTTGAAATTGAGCAATAAATGCACATCGGGTCATGTCTATTGGAATCCCAAGTGGAAAACCGAATCGAAGGGAGTGTGGTCCGGTATGAATAGCAAAGAGCGTTTTTCGAATCGGGTTGATTCGTATGTGAAATATCGCCCGAGCTACCCGCAAGAAGCCATTCAATATTTGTACGACACCGCCGGATTGCCTGCGAATGGCGAAGTGGCGGATATCGGCGCGGGAACGGGAATTTTCTCCGAGTTGCTTCTGGAGCGGGGGTGCAAGGTGACAGCTGTTGAACCGAATAAGGAGATGCGGGAAGCTGCAGAGGAGAGGCTTGTGGGAGAACCCTATTTTCGCATAATGCCGGGGTCTGCAGAGGAGACAGGACTGCCGGACCGGTCCGTTGATTTTATCGTTTGTGCCCAATCGTTTCACTGGTTTGATCGCACCGCCGCACGTGTTGAATTCAGACGGATTCTGAGACCGGGAGGGAAAGCAGCTTTAATTTGGAATTCCCGGCTTACTCACGGGACCCCATTCAGGGAAGAGTATGAACGGCTGCTTCAAACGTTCGGTACCGATTACAAATCCGATAAGGATAGGGACATTTCGCCAGAGAGCCTGGCCTCCTTTTTCAAGCCGGGGGCCATGCAGGAAGCCCGGTTCACCAATCAACAAGTGTTTGATTTTGAAGGATTGCGCGGCCGGCTGCACTCATCTTCCTCCAGTCTTGTACCCGGAGATCCGAACTACGAAAACATGGTGAACGAACTGCAAAGTCTATTTGACAGGAATAATGAGAATGGTCAAGTGGTAATTGACTATGAGACCCGGGTGATCTGGGGCGAGGTTTAGAAAGCGACAGAGAAATCAGTTTGCATACGAAACTTGGAAACGTCATTCGAACAAAATGGAGCTTCTCCATTTTGTAACGAAACTCAAAATCGCAATTCACCAGAATAGAAGATCATAGGGCAGTATTTTGCGCTGATAACGCCTCCGGGTTTCGTTATATTTTAAAAGACACCGGTTTTACGGCAATAGCGGTTCTCAAGTTCTTTAACAGGACTGAATATTCAATAAAGTATCTTGAGAATCGACTATTCGGGAGATATAATTGGAATAATCTTTTAATTGAGGTGAAGTGGATGGCTTTCCGCATTGTTCGAAGTAACTAGTGATCGGGCTGGGTAAAAACGCGTGCCAGCTATCAAGGGGGCAGTCTGTCCTTTTGATCGTTAACAAACTAGAGCTTCGAATGGTGTCGGGCAGCTCCAGCGGGCCAGGGCACTAGGCTGTTTTATTGTTAAAGCCATGCGTTGATTGAAGCGTGGTTCTTTGCAGTTAAATGGCGAGGGAATCCCTGGCTTTTTTGCATTCAATTAAAAGATAGGGGATCAGCGTAAATGTTAAAAAAGTGTCTTTTGCACCTGAAGTGGTGGGTAGTTCTATATATTATCATGGGTTTCGCCATTCAATTTTTAAGCAGTTCAGGAATTGTGATCTTCCAACAAATATTAGACACGGCTGTGGCAGCAAACCGTATAGGGGAGATGTCAAGCTTAATCGCTGGCTATGGGATATTGCTGGGAGGGACAGTTATCCTCAATTATTTGGACGAATATCCTAGTACACATATATCGAATAGCTTAACGGAAAGATTAAAAATAATGGCATTATCCAAAATATCCAGGATGGATTATCAAGCGTATCAAGATCTGGGTACCGGACAAATGATTAAGGTTATTGAGAATGGCGCATCCGCAGGAAGCAGTATAATCTTTTCCTTTCTTCTCAGAACGATGCATGAGTTATTGCCAACCATTTTATTCAGCTTATTATTCATTAGCTTCTATGACCCAAGGATTATGTTGGTTATCGCAGGCGGATATGTCATCATCTTTCTCATTACAAATTTGCTCCTCAAATATTTATACAAAATTAAATCAACCATACTGAAAGAACAAGAAAACATGTCCAGATACTCTATACGGGGATTTATGGAATTGGTCGTTTTTAGAACGAACAAGAGATATGAGAAAGAGATCGACAAATTAAGCCAAACGGCACGTAAAATCATTACTACAAGCTCCCGGCTAAAAATGATCCATGAAGCTTTTTTTGCAATTTTTGAATGGTTTATCACGGTGATTAAAATCATCGTAATCTTTTACGGGATACAAGGCATTTTAGCAGGGGATACATCGCTGGGAATTGTAGTCGCATTATTGCTGTTTATTGATAAAATCTATACCCCCATTGCCATTTTCAATGTTTTATTTGTTGATTACAGGCTTAATAGGGTCGCTTATCAAAGGTTGGAGGATTTTATTAACGCCCCGGAAGATAAAAATTTGGAAACTGGAAAAGAAGTGGCCGATATTCAAGGCAAAATTGAATTTAGAAATGTATCCTTTGATTATGGAAAAGTAAAGGCGTTGGCTAATGTGTCCTTCTCCATTGAACCAGGTATGTCTGTTGCTTTGGTAGGATTGAGCGGGAGCGGGAAATCGACGATCATTAAACTAATTGCGGGGTTATTGAAAAAGAACGAAGGTCAAATCTTAGTGGACGGAACGGATATTGATGATCTCAGCCTGAACAGCTATTACGATCATATCTCTTATTTGTCGCAGGAGACTCCGATTTTTGATACTTCCATCAGGGGCAATATTGTATTTGATCATACCATTTCGGACGAAGAGGTATATGCTGTGCTGGAAAAAGTTCATTTAAAGGAAACGGTATTGAAATTACCCGATCAATTAGACACTTTGGTAGGCGAGAGAGGCGTCAAATTATCCGGAGGAGAAAGACAGCGATTGGCTTTTGCCCGAATTCTTATCCAGAGAAGAAATGTTTTAATACTGGATGAGCCCGTGTCCGCACTGGATAATCTCACGGAGAAAAGCCTGATGGAAACGATTTTGAATGAATTCAGGAACAAAACCATCATCATTATTGCGCACAGATTGGATTCCATAAAAGAGGTGGACAAAATCATTGTAGTGGAAAAGGGTTCTGTGATTGGTGAAGGTAAATTTGATAATTTAATGGAACATTGTGAATCTTTTAAAGAGCTGTGGCATAGAAAAAGCTATGGGGAAGCAGCTTCATAACATCTTTTGCAACGCGCGCCTCTCCCGGCGCGCGTTGCGGCTTTCCAGCGCTGGAACGATAGGCTATTTGGCCCTGATTCCGGGGTTAGCGGACAGGATAGCCTCGGTGGTCTCCCACAAATTGGGGAGAAACCGGATGACCTCTTTGGCACGGCGGAGCAGATCGTCTGTAGAGGTGATGCCGAGATCCGCAAGGATGGCGTTGAAGGCGGAAGCATGAGTACGCTGCAGGTCCGGGGCATCTGCGGCTAGAATCTTGTGGCAGCGTGCAAAGGTTGCGACCATCCAGAAGACGGCTTCGTGATGATAGCCCGCCTCAATCAGTTCGCGGCTTCCGTCGATGGCAATCGGCCGCGAGGCGGCGGTAATGTCGGTGCTGAAGAAAAACGGCGTCTTGGCCACGGCCGCTGCGGCGTCGAAAGTATGGGCAAGCTCGTCCAGATGATGTTCGACACGCTGAGGAGTCAGATGAGCGCAGCCGAGCAGTTTCACAAGGTCCGCATAGAAGGGGTCATAGCCGTACTCCATAAGCACTTCCCGTGCCGCGAGGTAACGGAGCCGTACCGTGGGGTTGCGGAGCGCAGCCACGAGCAGGACATGTGTGGTCACGCCGGTCGGGAATAGCCACGCGGTTACCCGGTCATGCAGCGTTGCGGAAGGATCGATCGCCCGCAGTCCATTCTCAATTTTCTGCAGAGCGTTCTCGCACCGGCGGCGTACCCACCCCCGCTCGGCAAAGCGGCGAGACACTTCGGCTTGCAGTCTGCGCAGATGTCCGGTCGGGTCGGCCATAATCGTGTCCACGCGGAAGCTGCCTGCCAGATGATAGGACGTCAGAACGTCCTCGACGGAGGCGAGCTGGCTCCAGGACAGATACGTGGCCTCTATCAGCGTGTCGCGGTAGACGAACTTCCCCAGCTTGAGCGGAAGTTCGTCCTGCGCGAAGACGATGACGACGTCAATATCGGAAGCGGCAGACAACTCTGCGTCATCCGGCAGCCCTACCGTTGAACCGCTGAAATAGGCCCCCCGGAATCCCGCCTCTCGGCTGGCATGCTCTTTGACCCACTCCGCTGCGGCATTACGCGCCGAACCTACTTTCATAGACACCCTCCTCCATTTTTCCGTAATGGATTGTTCATCGGGCCATTCTCTATTAAAAATAACTAGCCGCTGTTAACACGTCAGTTTCTTTCACTCGGTGAACAACTATTTTTACCAGTCTATCATGGGGAATAACAATAAAAAAGATGGAGTATCCGATATTTCAACTTCCGCAGCACCGAAATGAGCTAAACGCCAGGGTGCGATTGAATCGACGGGTATGGAATTAAGGTAGCTGCAGAAATCCCCCAATGCCGCTCCTTGGAAAGCGCCGGGTCAAGCAGTTTTGAGAAAGCCTGCAATTCTGCATCTTTTCAGGCTGCTTGCTCCTTCTTCGCAGCAATTGCTGCAAAAGTACATCTTTTGTCTCGCTCAAGCGGAGAACAGGTGGTTTTATACCGAAATTGCTGTATAATCGCAGGCTTTTTTCTCGAGGGTTCGAAATTGGTTCAGAATAACTGTATATTCGCAGGAATTTGTATTCGCTTAAGGAAGTATAATCAGGTGAGCGTTAGCCAGCCCTCAAGTGAAAGTGATAGATAGGGGATGACGCGGTTTCCTCCCCCATAGCTTATGGTTCCCGAGCATTAATATGGAGCGATCTGCGTATACACTTAATAATACAAATCAGGTATAATACATATACGGGTTGGGGTAATTGATGTATGGATAATATTTGAGGGGGAGAAGGTCCATTGAAGCAGCAATCTTATGAGCATCACAAGCGTTTTCATCCATTGCAGCATTTTGTATTGCTTCCGATTAGTGTAGTTACGCTTGTCGCGTCGATTGTGTATGCGGTTAAGGCGATTACGGCCGGCGAGTTTTCCCTTGAAGTCTTTCTGATCCTGGCGCTTGTCGTGATGAGCCTTATTACCGGCTTACTGGCACGAATCAATGCACTAACCGTGCAGGATCGGGTTATTCGCGCCGAGGAGCAGTTTCGCTATTTTGTCTTGACGGGCAAGTGGATCGATTCACGGTTAACGATACCGCAATGGATTGCTCTTCGTTTTGCCTCGGATCGGGAATTTCCCGCATTGGCCGATAAAGCGGCTCAAGAAGGAATGAGTCCGAAGGAGATCAAGAGAGCCATTAAACATTGGCGTGCTGACGAACATCGCGTCTAATGCCATTACTCCCGCATGGTTTGGCGGGGGTCTTTTTACCATATAGGAATCTTTACAGTTGTGGGGTATTTACAGGGCTTCGTTAGGAGCTTTTTTATTGATTTGCGGGGCTGCAATCTGCTTATACCCAATAAGCCATACAGGTGAAGATTTGTCTTTATGTGAAGACTATGCCAGTATAGAGGCATACGAAGCAGGACTCCTATGTGTTGTAAGAATAAGAAATCAGGAATTATGCGTATCTAAATCCTATCAATCATAATGAATGGAGGAAATCAAAGGATGTCTGATTTGCCAAATTGCCCAAAATGTAATTCGCCATACACGTACGAGGACGGAAGTCTTTTGGTTTGCCCGGAATGTGCTCATGAGTGGACCTTAGGGGGAGCAGCCGATGAAGAAGAGGAAAGAATCATTAAAGACGCCAATGGAAATGTATTGAACGATGGGGATACCGTAACCGTTATTAAAGACTTGAAAGTAAAAGGAAGCTCTTCCGTCTTAAAAATGGGAACGAAAGTTAAAAATATTCGTTTGATAGAAGGAGATCATGATATTGATTGCAAGATCGATGGCTTTGGCGCTATGAAATTAAAATCCGAATTTGTTAAAAAGCTGTAAGCAAGACAAGAAGCCACCGTATGAATTCAGTGTAAAAAGCCCTTTGATCAGGGCTTTTCGTGATTAATTGGAGTTTGAGAATTACTAGCGGATTGTTATAATGATGAAAAGATATAGTCATAATGCAGAATAAGCTATTAAAAGCGGCTAGGCCCCCTAATTCCGGAGTCCGTACCACAAAAGAACTAACTTGTATACAATTCCTCTCTTTTTAGAGGTTTTTCATAAGTTTTCGTGATTCTATCGCCGTAAGGGGCCGACTTGACACGGA
>NZ_BOSH01000017.1 GCF_018403245.1 Paenibacillus sp. J2TS4 | reverse complement strand
GCGACTCTTTTAATATACCACAGGGTGCCTATCGAATGCAAGCTTTTTTTTGAAGTTTTTTTCTTCCAGCTTGCTGGACTTGCTCGTTCAGAACAAGCCGTTCGAAGCGGCGAAGACTAATGTAACACATAGGCCGAAGGAATGTCAATAAAGAAATTTAATCCATGTTTATTCGGATAGAACCTCTTGAATGGATATAGAACGCACCAAAGCTAAATTAACTATGTCTCCATCAATTTTTATCCATGGTCGGGTCGGTTGGGCCCGATCTGTAAACACAATTTCGCCGACTCGCTTATCGCTTAATATAACTTTGGTGCCTGTATGAAAGGAGGTTACTCTATGGATAAAGGTTTGGACTAGCTCGGGATCAAGCTTGCCAAACGATTCATTAAAGATATGCTCAAGCACGAGATAAGGCGAAATCCCTTTTTTATGATTTCGGTCACTTGTCATCGCATGAAAAGTATCTACAATTGCCACAATTTTAGAATATGGATGAATCTGCTCTCCTTTAATCCCGAGGGGGTAGCCTGATCCGTTTTCCTTTTCATGATGTTGAAGAGTGGCGAGCTTCGTCCCTTCGTTAAGCCCGCTAACCTGCTTGAGAATTTGGTAGCCGAACACGGTATGCTTCTTTACGGCCTCCATTTCCTGATTCATTAATGAGGCTTCCTTATCGAGTAAACGATGGTCTACCCGTACGCTTCCAATATCGTGAAGAAGGCCCGCTAAAGCAATGGGAAGATGATCCTTCTCGGAAATTCCATGCCATTTAGCCAATAAATAGGAGGAGAGAGAGACCCTGATGCTGTGATGGAACAAGTATTCGAATATTGGGGTAGGATAATTAGCAGTCATTGGATGGTATTGGTCTATATGCTGCAGCACCGTTTCCAAACGGGATCTCACTTCAAGTATGGGCAGCATCCCGCCCGCTTCTGCAGTCTGAAATAATTTCCTGACAAATTCCAATAAGTCATTGTACTCTGCTTGAAAAGCTTTGAGCGCTAGGGACGGGCGGACCCCTTCCTCCGTATGGGAGCTGGCTGATTCTGTCTTGTCGGAAACTAAGGAAACTTCAAAGATTAAGAACGCTTTTAATACCTGCTTCTCTCGCAGTGTAAGAACCCGCCCTTTTTCCATAAGCAGACTCCCTCTGGATGTAAATACGTCCTCAGCCAAGTAATCCCCATCCTTAATCAGCTCGACTGAAACTTTAGTCATGTCTTTCTCCCCTTAAATGGTCCTTTATACCTATATTAAAACAAAAAAAAGAGAAGGGGGAAAGCCCCTTCCATTAATTTTATTCTTCTGAATCTGTTTCTAGATCGATTTTTTCTACAACCGATCCGGTTACAGGTCCGATTTCCGTTATCATTTCATCATCGATCTCTTCGTCATTCTCTTCACTTTTATCGACTCTAGCTACGGTTGCCACTTCATCGTCGTCTTTGATGTTGATCAAACGCACTCCTTGAGTATTGCGCCCCATCGTCGAGATTCCGGCCATACTCATGCGGATAATGGTTCCTTGTGCGGTTATAATCATCAAATCCTCATCTTCTTTAACGATTTTCAAACCGACGACATGACCGTTCTTGGGAGTGATATTAAGAGTCTTGATGCCCTTTCCTCCGCGAGTCTGGAGTCGGTAGTCATCAATCGGGGTCCGCTTGCCGAATCCTTTGGAAGTAACGATCAGCACGTCATTCTGATCCTCTACTACGTCCATATCGATAACCTCGTCATCGGAGGACAAATGGATTCCTTTAACTCCAGTGGCGGATCTGCCCATCGGACGAACATCTTCCTCTTGGAACTGAATGGAGATCCCCATCTTCGTTCCCATGATGATCGCTTCCTTGCCATCCGTCAGTTTGACTCCGACGAGTCTGTCCTCTTCGCGAATGTTGATTGCGATCAGTCCGCCCTTACGGATATTGCCGTAATCTCTCAGCGGTGTTTTCTTCACGATCCCTTCTTTGGTCGCAAAGAATAGATACTGATCCGATTCAAAATTTTCTACCGGAATAACGGCATTGACGGTCTCCCCTTGCTCAATCTGGATCAGGTTAATGACCGGGGTCCCCCGGGCTGTCCGGCTTAAATCGGGAATTTCGTAAGCCTTGAGCCGGTACACCTTCCCTTTATCCGTGAAGAACATCAAGTAGTGGTGAGTATTGGATACAAACAGATGTTCGACAAAATCGTTATCCTTCGTATCCATGCCGACTACGCCGCGGCCCCCCCGTCTCTGAGCCCGATAAGTCGTTACCGGTAGACGTTTGATATAACCGGAATGGGTAATCGTTATAATCACATCTTCTTGAGGAATTAAATCCTCATCCTCGATGCTGTCTTCTCCTACCGTAATTTCCGTACGCCGTTCATCGTTGAACCGTTCTTTGATTTCCTCCAGTTCATCGCTGATAATGCCCAGGATTAAGTCTTCATTCGCCAAAATTTCTTTTAACTCGGCGATTTTCTTCAGCAATTCGGCGTATTCCTCCTCGATTTTCTCACGTTCCAGGCCAGTCAGGCGTTGGAGTCGCATATCGAGAATAGCTTGAGCCTGTTCATAGCTCAAAGAGAAAGTGCTCATCAACCCTTCGCGGGCAACATCCGTCGTTCGGGAGGAGCGAATAAGACTGATCACCTCGTCCAGGTGATCAAGGGCAATCCGCAGCCCTTCCAGAATATGCGCACGAGCCTCTGCCTTGCGCAAGTCATACTCGGTACGACGGCGTATGACCTCTTGCTGATGAAGCAAGTAGTAATGGAGAACCTCTTTAAGATTTAAAATCTTAGGTTCTTTATTGACAATCGCCAGCATGATGATCCCGAAATTACTTTGCATGGCGGTATGCTTGTACAAATTGTTCAGCACGACATTCGGATTGACATCCTTGCGCAGCTCAATAACGATACGCATGCCGTTCCTGTCTGATTCATCCCGCAGATCGGTAATTCCGTCGATTTTTTTGTCGCGGACCAGCTCTGCAATATTGACGATCAACCGGGTTTTGATTACCTGATAGGGCAGCTCATTTACAATAATGCGGGCCTTCCCGTTATTTTCTTCTATGGTCGCCTTGGCACGCATAGTAACCGAGCCTCTTCCGGTAGAATAAGCTTGCCTGATTCCTTCTCTACCGAGAATATAGCCTCCCGTCGGGAAGTCGGGGCCTTTAATATACTCCATAAGCTCTAATGGCATAATATCCGGATTTTTAATGAGCGCCTGAACGCCTTCTATGACTTCACCGAGATTATGGGGAGGAATAGCGGTAGCCATTCCGACAGCGATTCCCGAGATGCCGTTAACCAGCAGGTTGGGAAAACGTGAAGGCAGCACGGCCGGCTCCTGCTCTTCCCCGTCATAGTTCGGTACAAAATCAATCGTTTCTTTGTTAATATCCCGCAGCAGTTCCATCGCTATTTTAGACAAGCGGGCTTCGGTATACCTCATGGCCGCTGCGGAGTCCCCGTCTATGGAGCCGAAGTTTCCGTGGCCATCGACCAACATATAGCGCAAGGAGAAATCCTGGGCCATCCGGACCATCGTCTCATATACAGCAGAATCTCCGTGGGGATGGTATTTACCGATAACCTCCCCAACAATTCTGGCCGATTTCTTATATGGTTTATCGGGCGACATGCCCAGTTCCGACATCGCGAACAAGATTCTGCGGTGAACCGGCTTCAACCCATCTCGAACATCGGGCAGCGCACGGCTGACGATGATACTCATCGCATAGTCCATGAACGATTCCCGCATTTCCGAGCCGATATCTCTTTCTTTAATTTGAGGTTGCATCTCTTCGGCCATCGTATACCTCCTGATCGTTCTACAAAAGCAGGCCAACAAAAGCTTCGCCCGATTTTATCCATCCATCCTATTATATTACTTTCGCCACTTTTGCACAATTAAACGCTTGAAGCCCCACCTTAGTATCCCTTAACGAAAGGCGGCTTTTATCTTAAAAAAGAAGGCTCCGTACAGACACAGAACCTTCCTTTCGGAATGAATCGGCATGGAGTTGTTAAACATCCAGATTGGTCACGTATTTAGCGTGCTCCTGAATGAAATCTCTCCGCGGCTCGACATTATCCCCCATTAGGGTGTCGAAGATACGGTCCGCTTCAATGGCATCCTGGATGTTCACTTGGAGCAATGTCCGGCTTTCAGGGTCCATCGTGGTCTCCCACAATTGGGAAGCGTTCATTTCGCCCAAACCTTTGTAGCGCTGAACGTTCACTTTGGCGCCTTCGCCAAATTCCTGCATGATTTCGTCCCGCTGCTTGTCATTGTATGCATAGCGGGCTGTCTTGCCGCGCTCCAGTTTGTATAAAGGCGGCTGAGCAATATAAACATAGCCGGCTTCTATCAACTTGCGCATGTAACGATAAAAGAAAGTGAGCAGAAGCGTCCGGATATGCGCCCCGTCGACATCGGCATCGGTCATAATAATCACTTTGTGATATCGCGCTTTGGTAATATCGAATTCCGTTCCAATCCCGGTTCCAAGAGCCGTTATGATCGCGCGAATTTCAGCATTGGACAGGATGCGATCCAATCGGGCCTTCTCGACGTTCAAAATTTTCCCGCGCAGCGGGAGAATAGCTTGAAAATGTCGGTCCCGACCCTGCTTGGCGGAGCCTCCGGCGGAATCGCCTTCGACGATAAAGATTTCGCTTATGGACGCATCCTTGGAGGAGCAATCCGCTAATTTTCCTGGCAAGGAGCTGACCTCAAGCGCACTCTTCCTCCGGGTCAATTCTCTCGCTTTACGCGCGGCTTCTCTGGCTCGGGCTGCCTGGATCCCCTTCTCCATAATTTTCTTGGATACGCCGGGATGCTCTTCCAGAAATTCCTGCAGCTTCTCCGAGAAGAGAGATTCCACAATCCCGCGCACCTCGCTGTTGCCCAGCTTGGTCTTGGTCTGTCCTTCAAATTGCGGCTCGGGGATTTTAACCGAAATAATCGCTGTTAATCCTTCACGGACGTCGTCCCCCGTCAAGTTGGAGTCATTCTCCTTAAGTGAACTCGACTTGCGTGCGTAATCGTTAAGAATTCGGGTTAAGGCGCTCTTGAACCCGGATTCGTGCGTTCCGCCTTCGTGAGTATTAATGTTATTGGCAAAAGAATATATATTTTCGACATAGCTGTCGTTGTACTGCAGCGCAATTTCCACCTGGATATTGTCTCGGGTTCCTTCCGTATAGATCGGCGGTTCATGCAGTGCTTCCCGGTTCCGGTTCAAATATTCGACGAATGAAATAATTCCCCCGTCATACTTGAATGTATTGGAGGCATCTGTCCGCTCATCGAACAGATTGATCTCGATCCCTTTATTAAGAAAAGCCAGCTCCCGAAGTCGCGATTGTAGTATTTCGTAATCATATTCGACGGTTTCCGTAAAAATTTCCGGATCGGGCAGGAAAGTAATCTTCGTTCCTGTTTCTTCCGTTTCTCCGACCACTTTGAGATCGTATTGGGGGATACCGCGTCTATATTCCTGCACATGAATTTTTCCTTTTGTTTTGACCTGAACCGTAAGATGAGTGGACAGGGCATTAACGACCGACACCCCGACTCCGTGCAATCCGCCAGATACTTTATATCCGGAATCGTCCCCGCCGAACTTACCGCCGGCGTGAAGCACCGTCAGCACAACCTCGACTGCGGGCTTCTTCATCTTGGCTTGTTCCCCTACAGGAATTCCGCGTCCATTGTCAGTCACTGAAATGCTGTTGTCTTTATGAACGGTAACATCAATTCGGGTACAGTAACCGGCCAAAGCTTCGTCAATACTGTTATCGACGACTTCCCATACCAAATGGTGAAGACCTCTGCTGCTGGTGGAACCGATGTACATCCCTGGACGTTTTCTGACCGCCTCCAGTCCTTCCAGTACCTGTATCTGATTCTCGTCATAAGTATTTGAATTCAATGACATTACCCTTCACCTACTTTTCTTATTTCCGGACAATAAAGGTTAATTAACCTGTAATTGACTTGCTCTTTTGTTTAAAGTAGCGGACGAAATAGGGGAATAATAAACTTTATAAGCGGTAACAACCAAGGATTTGCTTTCTTCCTCGCCGATCACTTCGATTTTTTTGGTTTTCATAGCGTGAGCGACAAATTGTTTGGAAATTTTAGAATTTTTTTCGATCGAGAGGTCAAAAATGGCTACTAGCTCAACCGCTCGAATAATCTTTTCCCCGCCCAAATGAATGAACATAACGATCAACCCCCATTCGGATAGTAATCGATGGAATAGGTTCATAACGTATCCGAGACAACCCCGTTCTTAACATGGAAAATAGCCGCATCCGACAGTTTGTCCATATTGACACTGTCCAGAGCCGTCGTCGTGATAAACGTCTGAACTTTATCCTGGAACGTCTCAATCAATTGCGTCTGCCGGTAAGGATCTAATTCCGACAGGACATCGTCCAGCAGCAGAATGGGGTATTCTCCAAGCTCTTCGCGTATCAGCTCGAGCTCGGCCAGCTTAAGGGAGAGAGCGGTCGTTCTTTGTTGCCCTTGCGAGCCGTACACTTGAACCTCTCTGCCGTTAATATAAAACCCCATATCATCACGATGAGGCCCGATCAACGTCGCGCCGCGCCTTATTTCCTGTTCTTTCATCTGTGATAACTTTATCATAAATCGGTCCAATAGAATAGTTTCCTCTTCCGGATCGTTAGCTTCTATCGAGGGCCGATACTCGATTTGCAGCTTTTCCACTCCATTCGTAATGCCCGAATGAATAAATTCCGCCCATTTTTGCAGTTTTTTTATAAAGCTTTGCCGTTTTTTAACAATTTTAGTACCATACTGCGCCAATTGCTCATTCCATATTTCCAGCATCGATTCGGAAACGTCCGGCTTGCCCCATAATTGCCTCAAGTAATTGTTTCGTTGGTTGAGAACTTTTTGATATTGATTCATCTCATGCAAATATCCAGGGTGTACCTGGCCGATTTCCATATCCATAAACCGGCGCCGGATTCCGGGAGCTCCCTTAACAATTTCCAAATCCTCAGGGGCAAACATAACTACATTCAGCGTACCGATAAAGCCGCTTAATTTTTTCTGCTCCAGTCCGTTTATTTTGGCTTTCTTCCCTTGAGACGTAACGGACAGGCTCAGCTTGCACAAGCCATACTTTTTGTCCACTTCAGCATACAATTGAGCGTATTCCTCATTCCAGCGGATCAGCTGCTTATCCTGATGGGTCCGATGGGATTTAGACAAAGCGAGCACATAGATCGCTTCCAGCAAATTCGTTTTGCCCTGGGCGTTCAGCCCCATAAAAATATTGACATTATGGGCCGTATTTAATTCGATTTCTGCGTAGTTTCTATAATTTTTAAGAGCCAGCTTTTTAAGAAGCAACTTTTTTCCTCCTAAGAGTTTTGCGGAACAAAACTCCGTTTCGTAAGGAAGAACGCTCCCTGATCCTTTCTTCCATTCTGAACGAAAGGGATACGGAGCGTAACTCTCACCTGTTTATACGTTGGGATGATTCAGGATCGGACGACTTGAAATGTGCCGCATCCGTCCACTTGGACGATATCGCCGGGAACGAGCTTTTTGCCTCTGCGGTTCTCCATTTCTTGGTTAACCCGTATTGTAGTCTCCTGGAGGAAGATTTTGGCGTGTCCTCCCGTGGATACACAATTCGCCAATTTTAGAAACTGTCCCAGAGTAATATAATCCGTCGTGATAGAAATTGACTTCATTCTTCCGCACTCCTTTAATTTGTAGTCCGGTAGGGAAGGATGAGCTGGAGAATCTTAGTGCCGTCCTCCGGCTGAATCACTATCGGATTCATAGGACCGGTAAATCCGATACAAACGTTTTCGCAATCGATCACCTTTAATGCATCCAGCATGTATTTGGAGTTAAACGATATTTTCAAATAATCGCCGGAGTGATTGCTGATCGGTAGAGACTCCTTGACTTTACCCAACTCAGAGGAACTGGAAGAAACCTCGATGGTGCTATCTTCGTTCATGACCACTTTGACAATGTTGGTCTTGTCTTCTCTGGAAAGCAGATAGGCCCGGTCGATCGCATCCATTAACGATTTGGCGCGAATCGTCATTTGGGTCTGGAACTGCTGAGGAATCAGCTTGCTTGTATCGGGATAAGCGCCTTCCAGCACACGGGTGTAGAACAATACGTGGTTCAGCTTGAACAACACTTGGGTCTCAGAAATGACGATATCGACCAAAGTGCTTTGATCCGGCAATATTTTATTAAGCTCGCTCAAGGTTTTACCCGAAATCACTACATTCTGGAACTGTTGTTCGGGTGGGGTTTCCATTCGGGTTTCCCGAGTTGCCAGCCGATGCCGATCACAACCGGTTAATTTCAGGTTATTTTCGGTCAAAGACCATAATACCCCGGTTAATACGGGAGTGGTTTCACTTGTCGAAACGGCAAAAGAGGTTTGTCGAATCATCGATTTCAGCAGATCGCTGGCCATTGAGATAACTTTATGCTCATCAATACGGGGGAGAAGAGGATATTCCTCCGGATCGAATCCGACTAATTGAACCTCGGCTGTACCCGAACGAATGGTCGTTTGATGATGTTCGCCGGCTTCAATTTCAATCTGGTCTGACGGCAACTTGCGTACCATCTCTATAAAAAATTTAGCGGGAAGAACAATGCTTCCGGTATTTATCAAATCGACAATCTGGATATCATCTTCCTCCAAAGGTACGAAAGATTGGATGGAAATATCCGTATCGCTTGCCGTGAACGTAACTCCCTTTGGTGTTGCGTCTATTTTAATTCCGCTGAGAATCGGTATGGTCGTTCGGCTGGATATCGCTTTGGACACATGCTGAATCGATTCATTCAGCTGGTCTCTTAAAATCGTCAGTTTCATAATTTCACTCCCGGGTTCTTAAATTAAGAAACGGCTCATATCTTGTATTATATCAAACTCGAAAAAAGCCGACATGATTTACGCAGCTTCGGAAATAGAACGAATGGTGCACATTTCTATATTAATTATATCTTTTTCTTAGTAGTAATAGTAGTAGGCGGGCTGAATATGTGGATATGTGCATAAAAAAGACAAGAATCAAGCCTATCCACATGTGTATAGATTGTGCATAGGCTTAGTCGTTATTAACTAGGATTTTTAATTTTCTCGGTCAGGTTCGTAATGATTTTACCCAGATCCGGATCCTGCTTCAGTGTCATCGATATTTTGTCATGGGCATGAATAACAGTTGTATGGTCTCTTCCGCCGAAGGCTTCGCCGATCTTGGGAAGGGAATAATCGGTTAATTCCCGTGATAAATACATCGCTACCTGCCTTGGAAAAGCGACAGCTTTCGTACGTTTCCTCGCTTTGAAGTCCTCGAGTTTCAGCCCGTAGAACTCCCCGACCTTTTGTTGAATATCTTGTATCGTGATCACTTTGGGACGGGAGGAAGGGATAATGTCCTTCAACGCATCGGCCGCCAGCGAAACCGAGATATCCTCGTTGATCAGAGAGGAATAAGCAACGACACGAATTAATGCGCCCTCCAGCTCGCGGATGTTCGTATCGACATGGTTGGCAATATAGACCATAGCTTCGTTAGGGATTTCGAGATTTTCGGCCTTGGCTTTTTTGCGCAAAATCGCGATCCGGGTTTCCAGATCAGGCGGTTGAATATCTGTAATCAATCCCCATTCAAAGCGGGAACGAAGCCTTTCCTCCAACGTCGGAATTTCCTTCGGCTGCCGGTCGCTTGAGATGATGATTTGCTTTCTTTCTTCGTGCAGGGCGTTGAAAGTATGGAAAAATTCTTCCTGCGTCTGCTCCTTCCCGGCCAGAAACTGAATAT
Source organism: Paenibacillus sp. J2TS4 (assembly GCF_018403245.1). Taxonomy (GTDB): domain Bacteria; phylum Bacillota; class Bacilli; order Paenibacillales; family NBRC-103111; genus Paenibacillus_L. The sequence continues at coordinate 108,101 of NZ_BOSH01000017.1, read as the reverse complement.
CGTCAATGAGCAGAACGTCGATGTTCCGGTATTTGTTGCGGAAGCTTTCTCCCCGGTTATCACGAATAGCGTTAATAAATTCGTTCGTAAATTTCTCTGAAGAAATATAAAGTACCCGGGCATGCGGGTTATGCTCGAGCACATAGTGCCCGATCGCATGCATGAGATGAGTCTTGCCAAGTCCCACTCCTCCATAGAGAAAAAGGGGATTATACGATTTGGCCGGCGCTTCGGCTACAGCTAGCGATGCCGCATGCGCAAACCGGTTACCCGCCCCGATAACAAACGTATCGAACGTATATTTGGGATTCATCATACTGGCATAAGACCATTCTTCCTGGACGATGACTTCCGGCTGAACGGGCTGCACGGCCTGAGTAGACTGAGCTTGCGGCGGGGATTCGTCTTCGATAACGACTTCGACGACCACTTCTTTCCCTAAACATTCGTATACGGTTGCGCTGATCATTTTTGCATATCGGGTTTCGAGCCATTCACGAGCAAAAGTGTTAGGGGCGCATATAACAAGGAGGGAATCGGTAAATACTTTAGCCTTGGTCGACTTTAGCCACGTATCAAAACTTGGCTTGCTTAGTTTGGTTTGAATCTCGGTAAGTACTTGTTGCCATAAGTTGTTGACATGGCTTTCCACAAACGGTCACTCCTTTAAAAAACGTGGCGGCAGCCATTAGATGTATTGTCGAATCAAAGAACAATATGTCAATTATCCACAATATTAAGGGAATTAAATGGGTTATTGGGAAGGGTAAGTTAAAATTGTTCACAATATTATCCACAGCATGTTGATAATTCAATTGAAACTCATACATATCCACAACGGAAAACAATTTAAATATATCAAAAAGAGGGAAGTGTTTCAATGGGATTCCGTTTTTTATCCACAATTTCATAAGCCTGTGAATAGTTTTGGTGCACAAACCTGCAAAATGTTTATAAATTGTTGATATTTCGACAGCGTTTTCCGAAATCCGTTCTTTTTTTATTCACAGCTGTTTGCGGATGAAAATCACGATAATGTTCAGTTGACTTTTGGTGTCTGAGATGCTTTAATTATTAGAGGTATTTTTGGGATGTAATTCCTCGAGGGAGGTGCGATAGATGAAACCGACATTTCAACCGAACGTCAGAAAGCGTAAGAAAGTACACGGTTTCCGTAAGCGTATGAGTACGAAGAGTGGCCGCAAGGTAATTCAAGCTCGTCGCCAAAAGGGCAGAAAAGTATTAACTGCTTAAGTTAGAGACCACTTGCGAGTGGTCTTTTTTCCTGTTTAGGGCCTTATTTCATTCGTCTTCCTGGTAAGAAGGACAGAGGTTTTAAATGGTAAAAAGATGTTAAGCCTAGAATTAGGTGTAAAAGAGCGAGGCCGGAGCTTGAATGGGGATGGAGGAGTGCAGCAAGCGCAAGCCTGACCGAATCAAGCCTAGGTTTTTGAAAACGGGACCAGACCAGGTTAATATTCCGCGATCATTGGGGAGTTTGCAGTGCATAAACAGAATCGTTTAGCGAAGAGGGAAGATTTCAATAAAGTCTATCGGTGGGGCAAGTCGACTGCCAATCATCAGTTCGTGCTCTATCGAAGGAATAAGAGCACTCCGGATCCTCTGAGAGTTGGGGTATCGGTTAGCAAGAAGGTCGGGAATGCGGTGGTCCGCAACCGGATTCGCAGGGTGGTCAAGGAAATTATCCGTTTGAACCTGGACCGGATCGAAGGAAATTCGGACATTATTTTTATTGCCCGGAAACCAGTGGCCGAAATGAATTATGATGAAATTCAAAAAAGCTTGATGCATGTTATGAGAAAAGCAAGTCTGTTAAAAAAGAAGTAACCAATAAATATTTATTTGTTTTACAAATTATGATATATTGTCTAAAGCGAAATGTTCTTTAACAATGGGCAAATTCCGTCTTGGAACGTGTCGATTATCTCGACATGCCCTAAGATGAACAAGCCTCATCCTTAATAATAAGGTTAGGATTACGCTTCTAGTCAGTATTTTTTTTATAATAGAAAGTTTTGGATTGGATAACGAACGAATGGCGGACGTATACGAGGCCGGGTTTGGATCCCACAAAACTTCCGGGAGGATTTGATATTGATTCGTCGCTTCTATAAGTTAACGCCGCTGCTACTGTTGGTGCTGCTGTTATCTGCCTGTAGTCCGACGCAGTTCAGTCCCATCGACCCGAATAACGGGGTTTGGGACAAGTATTTTGTATACCCATTATCTACTGTTCTTGATTGGTTCGCTGATTTAATGTGGGGTCAATACGGTCTATCTATTCTCGTTGTGACCGTCATTATCCGGTTCCTTGTTTTGCCGCTCACCTTGAAGCAATACCGCAGCTCGAAGAAAATGCAGGAAATTCAACCGGAATTGCTGAAAATTAAAGAAAAGTATAAGGATAACGCGCAAAAACAGCAGGAAGAGACGATGAAGCTTTTCCAAAAGAACAACGTCAACCCGCTGGCGGGATGCTTTCCTTTATTGATTCAGATGCCGATTCTGATTGCATTGTATAATGCGATCATGCGTAATGGAGAGATTTCTAACCACTCCTTTCTGTGGATGCAGCTTGGCACGCCGGACCCATTCTACGTTTTGCCTGTACTGGCTGCTCTGACCACTTATTTGCAGCAAAAAGTCATGTCCGTACAGATGAATTCGCAGATGCAAGCTCTTTTATTTATTTTCCCGGTGCTTATTTTCGTAATGGCTATGAATTTCCCATCGGCTTTGCCGTTGTACTGGGTATACAGCAACATTTTTACCATCGTTCAATCCTACATTCTTTACAGACCATCTAAAAAATAGGGGTGGCCATCTCTAATGAAGAAGATTGTGGTTTCTGGAAAAACGGTTGATGATGCCATTGAACAAGGGTTAGGACAGTGGGAAGTAGCCGAGGACCGAGTCAAGGTAACGGTACTTGAGCAGCCTTCCAGAGGACTGTTCGGGTGGATTGGCGCTAAAGACGCCAAGGTGGAGCTTGAATTGATCCCGGATCCGTTAGAAGAAGCCTTATTATTCTTGAAGGATGTTTTCCGGACGATGAATGTGCAGATGGATGTGGACGTTCAATCCGGAAAAGACTTGACGACGTTTAATTTGAGCGGAGAAGAGTTGGGGATATTAATCGGCAGGAGAGGGCAAACTTTAGATGCTCTCCAATACTTGGTAAATATTGTGGCCAATCGGTATTCCAACACCCATGTCAAAATTGTGCTGGACGCTGAAGATTTCAGGAACCGCAGAAGAAAAACATTAGAAGATCTCGCTATGCGATTGGCCTCTCGGGTTATGAGAAGCAAGAAGGAAGTCATTCTGGAGCCGATGTCTTCCCTCGAACGAAAAATTATCCATTCCAGACTGCAGGATCACCCTTCGGTGAAGACTTATAGTAAAGGGGAAGAGCCGAATCGCAGAGTGGTGATCGCCTTAAAGTAGGAACGGTGCAATGACTTCACGCTGAATAGGGAGTCATTGCTTTTTTTCTTTGCCCCAAGTTTTTCTTAAATTTACAGAGCGCATGGGGAAAGTTCGGACCGAAAGGTTGAACGCTGGTGCATTAGGAGGTGCAAGGACATGATTAACGATACAATTGCGGCTGTTGCTACTCCGCTCGGAGAAGGGGGCATCGCCGTTATTCGCGTAAGCGGACCGGAGTCGGTCCAAGGGGTGGAACAGGTATTTGCATCCAAATCCAAATTGTCTCAGGTGCCGACTCATACGGTACATTATGGTTATATTCAAGACCCGGATTCCCGGGAGCGTATAGACGAGGTATTGGTAACGGTCATGAGAGCTCCTCGTTCTTTTACAATGGAGGATGTAGTCGAAATTGGTTGCCACGGCGGGCTGGTTTCTGTCAAAAAAGTGCTGGATTTGCTATTGAGACATGGGATTCGTCTCGCGGATCCCGGGGAATTTACGAAGCGGGCTTTTTTAAACGGCCGAATTGATCTTTCTCAGGCAGAGGCGGTGATCGATCTCATTCGCTCTAAATCGGATCGGGCCTATAAAATCGCTATGAAGCAAGCGGAGGGATCTCTTTCCCAGCAGATTAAGAAGCTGAGGAATGAATTGGTAGAGCTTATGGCTCACATTGAGGTCAATATCGATTACCCGGAGCATGATGTCGAGGAGATGACCAGTGCCTTTATTGTTAAAAAGTGTACGGACTCGATCTCAAAAATTGACGAGCTGTTGAAAACGGCGGAACAAGGGAAAATTATACGCGAAGGAATCGTCACCGCCATCGTCGGTCGCCCTAATGTCGGCAAATCATCCTTATTAAATGCGCTCGCTCAAGAAAATAGAGCGATTGTTACCGATATTCCGGGAACGACTAGAGACGTCATTGAAGAATATGTTACGATTAACGGGATCCCGCTTAAGCTGTTGGATACTGCGGGAATTCGCGAAACGTCAGATATTGTCGAACAAATAGGCGTCGAAAAATCACGAAGCGCGCTGTCGGAAGCTGACCTCATTCTGCTGGTGCTTAATGCGAGCGAAGAGCTTCATGATGATGAAATTCAATTGCTGGAGCAGCTTAAAGACCGACAGGTCATTGTGATTATTAATAAAATCGACCTGCCTCGCCAATTAAACTCCACTCTGCTTGCATCTTTCCTGGCGGAAGAACGAATAGTGTCGATGTCTGTCCAGGAAGATAAAGGAATGGAAGAACTGGAGAAGGCGATTGCCGCTATATTTTTCAGCGGCCAGTTGGAGTCTAATGATGCGACATATGTCAGCAATGTTCGTCATATTCATTTGCTCAAGCAGGCTAGAGTTTCTTTAGTGGAAGCGATGACGGCGGCGGAGCAATTCGTGCCAATCGATATGATTCAAATAGATGTGCGTAATAGCTGGGAGCAACTAGGGGAAATTATCGGCGATTCCATAGGTGAGTCTTTAATTGATCAAATTTTCTCGCAATTTTGTCTAGGAAAGTAACCGGCGGATTCATCCGGGATTGCAATTTATAAGGAGGTTGAAGAAGATGGGGTATAATGCCGGCGAATTCGATGTAATCGTAATCGGTGCGGGCCATGCCGGCTGCGAAGCGGCGCTTGCATCTGCCCGAATGGGCTGCGAAACGTTGCTGTTGACTATTAATTTGGACATGATCGCATTTATGCCGTGTAATCCTTCTATCGGGGGACCGGCCAAAGGGCATGTCGTTAGGGAAATTGATGCGTTGGGCGGCGAAATGGGACGGAATATAGACCGGACTTATATTCAAATGAGAATGCTGAATACCGGTAAAGGACCGGCAGTTCATGCACTAAGGGCTCAAGCCGATAAATTTCTGTATCAACAGACGATGAAAGAAACTCTTGAAAAGCAGGAAAGATTAACGCTGCGCCAAGGGATGGTGGAAGAGCTCATTGTCGAGGATGGCGAATGTAAGGGAGTTATTACGAAAACAGGCGCTCAGTATTATGGCAAAGCCGTCGTTCTGACGACAGGAACCTATTTAAGAGGAAAAGTCATCATGGGCGAGCTGATCTATGAGAGCGGACCGAACAATCAGCAGCCTTCGTTGAAGCTGTCCGAAAGCTTGAGAACATTGGGCTTTGAATTAGCTCGTTTCAAAACGGGAACTCCTCCGCGGATTAACAAGGAGACTATTGACTTTTCTAAAATGGATATTCAACCGGGAGATGAAAATCCGAGCCATTTTTCCTATGAAACGACAGAGGCGATTGAAGATCAGCTTCCTTGTTGGCTAACTTATACTTCTCCCGAAACGCATAACATTATAAGCAATAATTTGCACCGGGCGCCCATGTTCTCTGGGGCGATAGAAGGAGTCGGCACTCGCTATTGTCCATCGATAGAGGATAAGATTGTGCGGTTTGCCGATAAGCCCAAGCATCAGATTTTTTTGGAGCCGGAAGGAAGACATACGTCGGAGTACTACATTCAGGGACTCTCGACCAGCATGCCGGAGGATATTCAGATCCAAATGATCCGTTCCGTGCCGGGATTGGAGAAGGCCGAGATGATGCGGACCGGCTATGCGATCGAATACGACGTTATTGTGCCAAGCCAGCTATGGCCGACATTGGAAACGAAGCTTGTTCGCTCGTTGTTTACAGCCGGACAGCTTAATGGAACATCAGGCTATGAGGAAGCCTCTGCGCAAGGGATTATGGCAGGAATTAATGCTGCCCGCAAAGTAAAAGGGGAGGACCCCGTTATTCTGGACCGTTCCCAGGGATATATCGGAGTATTGATTGACGACCTGATTACTAAAGGAACTAACGAGCCTTACCGTTTGCTGACTTCGAGAGCGGAATACCGTCTGCTTCTGCGGCATGATAACGCTGATTTGCGCCTCACCCCGGTAGGGTATGAAATAGGGCTGATCTCGGAAGAACGCTATGCCCGTTTTACTCGGAAGAAGGAGCTTATTAGGCAGGAAATGCAGCGGTTAAAGGAAACGAAAATCCGACCGGAGCCGCATATTCAACAAATTTTGAGAGAAGCGAATACCGTTGAGTTGAATAACGCGGTAGAATTGATCACTTTAATGCGCAGACCGGAAATTACGTATGGCCATATCGAGGCTATTTCACCAGCTCCCGTTGAATTGCCGCAGGACGTTAAAGAGCAGGTGGAAATCCAAATCAAATATTCAGGTTATATCGAGAAGCAGCTATTGCAGGTTGAAAAGCTGAAAAAAATGGAGAAGAAGAAAATCCCGGAAGACATTATTTATGACGAAATCCATGGCATTGCCATTGAAGCCCGGCAGAAGCTCGCCAAGATTCGACCCCTCTCCATTGGTCAGGCTAGTCGAATATCGGGGGTATCTCCGGCGGACATCTCCATTCTGCTGGTATATCTGGAACACTATAATCAGGTAACGGCAGCGAGGTCGCAATGACGCAATTAGTGGGAAAGTTATTTGAGGAGAGGCTGAGGTCTCAAGGAATTGAGCTCACTCCAATGCAGATGGAGCAATTTGCGATTTATTATAAGGAACTGGTAGCCTGGAATGAGAAAATGAACCTGACCGGGATTACTGAACAAGATCAGGTGTACAATAAACATTTTTACGACTCCCTATCTCTAGCTTTCTTCTTGCCGATCCAGGAAGTAAAAACAATGGCCGATATTGGAGCCGGTGCCGGATTTCCCAGCATTCCGTTAAAAATTGCTTTTCCCCACTTGCAAGTAACGATCATCGATTCTTTAAAAAAGCGGATTACCTTTTTGGAACATTTGGCCAGGGAGCTTACTTTGACTGGCGCCACGTTCATCCATGGGCGTGCAGAGGAGTGGGGAAGAAAGAGCGGTTATAGAGACCAGTATGATCTAGTTACAGCGAGAGCGGTGGCCAGATTAAATGTTTTAAATGAATTTTGCCTTCCCTTTGTGCGTAAAGGGGGCTGGTTTGCTGCGATGAAGGGGGCCGACCCTAAAGAAGAAGTGGATGAGGCTCGGTTCAGCATGACTCAATTAAAGGCTAAGCTGGATCAGGTACACCGCTTTGAATTACCGGTGGAGCAGGCGGAAAGACATATCATCATCCTGCAAAAGACGGAAGGTACACCGGCGAAGTATCCTCGAGCTGCAGGTACGCCGTTAAAAAAACCACTCATCGCGCCATAATTCCATGTATAATAAACATTAGGCGTGATAACTTGCGACCAAATTCAAATTGTTCCACGTGAAACAATAAAATCATTGTCTGTCAGGCAGGATATTTCTTGTCCGTGGAGAATTTATTTAATAAGTGTGAGTTCAAATAAGTCAACAGCCTATACAGCAAAGAGAAAATGATACGAAGCTGAGAGAGCTTGCTTTTAAACCCGGTTATCCGTGGAAAACGCCCGTACGCTATTAGATAATAGTTTTCCTTCCTGAAAAAGATAACATAATATACAAAAGAGGGAGATTCATTTCCCCTGAAAAATTTTATTCGGAAGAAACTTATTTTGTCTGGGCAGCAAAAGGGTAGGGGGAGTTTTGATTTCACTATCGCTTCTCGGCTCATTTATCTTCTATAGACTTTTTTGAACCAACTCTATTGTGAAAGAGTTAGGTGGGTAATGACAGGATGAGGGAACAAATATCTAAGCTCTTTGGTTTCACGGAAAAGACGGCTGCCGATGAAGTGAAGCAGATTCCCGTTCAGGATATTATGCCTAGTCCTTATCAACCAAGGACAATATTTGATGAAGAGAGAATCGATGAGCTTCTCCAGACGATTAAAACCCATGGGGTCATACAGCCCATTGTTGTTAGAGAGCGCGATGGCAAGTATGAAATCATTGCGGGGGAACGACGCTGGAGAGCTGTCACCAAACTAGGCCTCGATACGATTCCTGCTATTATACGGCAATTTAATGATGCGCAAGCAGCCTCTATTGCTCTGATTGAAAATCTGCAGAGAGAAGGGTTAACCGCTATTGAAGAAGCGGTCGCTTATCAGAAGCTGATGGAGCTGCATCAGTTAACACAGGAAAGCTTGGCTCAAAGACTGGGAAAAAGCCAATCGACGATTGCCAATAAAATAAGATTGTTGCAGCTCAGTGAGCCCATCAAGGAAGCTCTTATGGAAAGGAAGATATCTGAACGCCATGCCCGCGCTCTGTTATCCCTGGACAGTGAGGAGCTTCAGTTAAAGCTGCTGAATGAAATCCTTACGAAGGATTTAAACGTTAAACAGACGGAAGCCAGGGTCAGCTATTTCAAAGAAGCGAATAAAGCTAAAAAGAGAAAACGAGTTACTTATTCGAAAGATGTCAGATTGGCGCTTAATACAATCAGACAGTCCGTCGACATGATTTCCAGCTCGGGTATGAATATTAGAACGGATGAAAAAGACTTCGAAGATCACTACGAAATTATCATATCCATTCCTAAACAATAAGAGCGTATGTTTCGAATAAAACTGCGGCGAAGGCCGCTTTTTTTGTCGGACAATCGTGCCGCTGGCAGGTTCAGCCTGTGGATTCATTATTAATTCGGCGTGGTGTGAATAACGATATTGAGGTGAACCAATGTGTCAAAAATCATTGCCATTACTAATCAAAAAGGAGGAGTTGGCAAAACAACCACCTCAGTAAACCTTGGCGCCTCTTTATCGGCGTTAGGCAAAAGGGTGTTGTTAGTAGATATAGATCCTCAAGGGAATACGACTAGCGGGATAGGCGTCAACAAAGCCGATGTCGTTAATTGCATATATGACATCATCATCAATGATGTGCACCCGAAGGACGCAATCCTGGATACGAACCTGCCGAATTTAAAAGTTATACCGGCAACGATCCAGCTGGCCGGTGCGGAAATCGAACTAGTACCGACCATTTCCAGAGAGGTGCGTTTAAAGAAATCTTTGCAGCTGGTTCAACATATGTTTGATTATATTTTAATAGATTGTCCTCCGTCTCTGGGGATGCTTACTCTTAACTCTTTGACGGCAGCAGATTCGGTTATTATTCCTATTCAATGTGAGTACTATGCTTTGGAAGGATTAAGCCAGCTGTTAAATACGGTGCGCCTGGTGCAAAAGCATTTGAACACTTCATTACAGATCGAAGGGGTTCTCTTAACGATGTTTGACGCTAGAACCAATCTCGGCATCCAGGTCATCGAAGAGGTTAAGAAGTATTTTCAACAAAAGGTATATCGGACTATTATTCCTCGTAATGTACGTTTAAGCGAGGCACCGAGTCATGGACAATCTATTATATCCTATGATCCGCGTTCTAAAGGGGCGGAAGTGTACATGGAATTAGCGAAGGAAGTGATTGAACTTGAATAAAAGACTTGGACGAGGGTTGGATGCATTAATTCCTTCCTTAAATATTAGTGACGATGATAAAGTAACGGAAATTCCCCTTACACAGCTTCGGCCTAATCCGTATCAGCCCCGAAAAACGTTCGATGAAGAAAGCATTCAAGAGTTAGCAGCTTCCATTAAAGAGCATGGTGTTATTCAACCGATTATTGTAAGAGTCGTATTGAAGGGATATGAAATTATTGCAGGGGAGAGGCGATTTCGTGCTTCTCAGCTTTCCGGACAAACGACGATTCCTGCTGTAGTAAAAAAATTCTCGGATCAACAAGTGATGGAAATAGCGTTGATCGAAAATATTCAGAGAGAAGATTTGAATGCGATCGAGCTGGCGCAAGCTTATCAATCATTGGCCGAACAGTTCTCGCTTACGCAGGAAGAGCTATCGATGAAGGTTGGAAAAAGCCGTTCTCATGTTGCCAACTTTTTAAGGCTGCTGCAATTGCCTGAGGAAATTAAAAAATATGTTTCACGTGGAACATTGTCTATGGGCCATGCCAGAGCAATCGTCGGAATAAAAAATGATAAACTGAAAAAAGAATTCGCCGAAGTGACGATAAGGGAGCAGTGGAGCGTCCGAGAACTGGAAGAAGCGATTCAAAAGCATGAAGAAAAATCTAAAAGCGAGACAAAGGCAAAGGTGAATAAAAAGAGAGATCCTTATATTCACCAAGTAGAGGAAACGCTGAGGGATTTTTATAAAACAACCGTAAAGATAAAACACTCCAACGATAAAGGGAAAATTGAATTATTATATTATTCAAAAGAAGATTTGGAGCGATTATTGGAATTGTTACAAGGAAAAACGTCATAACGTTGAGTAGTTGAGAGCATACCGCGTGTTTCCTTAAGGGTGACCCGATGAGGTATGCTTTTCTTGACTTCATTAAATTAGAGTCGCCTGATGTCATTGCTGTTGAAAGATGACATCTGGGAAATATAAATCGGAGCAAAGCCTATGAAGCTTCAAACTTTTTATTGGAACGGAAGAACAGAGTGTCACCGATACATAAGTAAATCTCGATATTCAGGGAGTTCAGAAAAAATGGACAAACTAGCCAATTGGTGATGCAGTCGGTTGTATGGGATATTATAATGGAATGGTAGGCAAATGATAGGGTGAAAAGCGATGGCTTGTGAAGCTCGGAAGGATTTCCTTCGAAGAAGAATGGAAAAGAACAGTGAAAGGGGGAGGGAAGGAATGTCCATTATATACTTGGATCATGCGGCATCTTCCTGGCCGAAACCTCCTGAAGTCATTCAAGCGATGACTAGCTGCATTGAAGAGACGGGGGCAAATCCTGGAAGAGGGAGCCACAGTATGGCGGTTAAAGCCAGTCGCATTTTGTTCGAAGGCCGAAGCTTGCTGGCCAGATTGTTCGGGATCGACAACCCGATTGATGTGGTGTTTACCTCTAATGCTACAGCGTCGTTGAACTTGGCCATTAAAGGGTTTGTTCGGGAAAAGGATCATGTGATCTGTACGCCGATGGAGCATAATTCTGTAAGAAGGCCGTTGGAGTATTTACGAAAAGAAAAGAAGATAGAGCTTACCTATTTACAAGCGGACGAAAAGGGAGAAATTTGCCTCGATGAAGCTGTTCGGGCCTTCCGTTCCAACACCACTCTCTTTGTGTGCAGTCACAGCTCCAATCTTCTGGGCACTATTCAGCCTATAGATAAATTTGCAGAAATGTGCAGGCGCAATGGAGTTAAGCTTCTCGTCGATGCCGCCCAAACTGCCGGAACTGTCCCTATTGATGTCCAAACGATGGGAATAGACATGCTGGCCTTTCCTGGGCATAAAGGTCTTCTGGGTCCGCAGGGGACAGGAGGGCTATACATTTCGTCGGAGATCGAGTTGGAGCCGATATTACATGGGGGGACGGGAAGCAGGTCGGAAGATATCGATCAGCCTTCCGTTAGACCGGATCGTTATGAAGCGGGAACGCCCAATACGGTTGGGGTAGCCGGGCTAAGTGCAGCGGTTAAGCTTATTGTTAGAGAGACAGTAGAAGCTATTCATACAAAGGAATGGACTCTCACTCAACAAATGATGCAAGGATTGCTGGAAATCCCCGGAGTGCGCCTGCTGGGGCCTGATCTGGGAGTCGATAAGACCGGGATCGTATCCTTTGTATTGGAAGGAGCCGATTCATCAGAGATTGCCTTTCAGTTGGATCGTAACTATCAAATTGCGGTCCGTTCCGGCTTCCATTGTACGCCCCTTGGCCATCAAACCGCCGGCACGACAACAACGGGAGCAGTCAGAGCCAGTGTTGGGTATTATTCGACAGCAGATCAGGTGAATTATTTAATTCAGGCAATGAAAGAGATAAGCCAATCGTATAAGTAGGCGGCCATGCAGGTACACTATAAAAATAATTAAATTAAAAGCCATTCGGTGGCCGAATTTGACTTGGTGCAGAGTACTAACCTACAGAAGCAGGAGAAAACATGGAAGACACGCTAGCCTGAGGAGCTATATACTCGGCACTAAAGAATTCAAAGCTCATGAAGTGGAGAAAGAAAGATGCTTCCAGGGCGAGTTTTGGCTTTGTATTCCTACCACCCGACGGCCCATCCAATAAATAAGGAATCTGTTGTTTCGGGGTCCCCGAAAAGTACCTGGAATAGCTTCGAAGCCCATCTTCACTTTTTGGGGAAGGAGTTATCGGTTGTTTCGGGGTCCCCGAAAAGTAATCGGAATTCACTACGAAGCATATCCTCACTTTTTGGGGAAGGAGTTATCGGTTGTTTCGGGGTCCCCGAAAAGTAATCGGAATTCACTACGAAGCATATCCTCACTTTTTGGGGAAGGAGTATGATGTTTGAAGCTTCGGAGGCACTTTCCTTCGGAACGGAATGATCGCTTTCTTTAGTGCCACTTATATAGCAGGCAACCATTGAGTTCGCTGGTTATGAGATTAGAAGGCCAGCTAAAAAGACCATACATTTATAAAAGGGGCAACAACTATGGAAATATTCGGGCTGGAGCCGGAGCTGTGGGAAAGTATCCAAGTGGTCGTCATCGGACTTATGTTTATTATCATTATGGCGATGTGGATTAAGCTGATCAGCATGAATAGGAAATATAAAAAAATGATGAGCGGGAGCAAAGAAAATCTGGAGCAGATGCTTCTGCAAATTCAAGAAAGCTACCGGCAAGCAGCGGCAGCTAGTGAAAACTATATGGAATCGATCCAACGACTTGAAAAAGAAATAAGAAGAATGAAAGGAAATGTAGAGGTGATTCGTTATAATGCCTTTTCCGATCAGGGGAGCGATATGAGCTTTTCGATTGCTTTTATGGATGAGGAAAAGGACGGTCTTGTTCTGACAGGGATTCACAGCAGACAGGAAAGCTATCTTTATGCCAAACCAATCAAAAAAGGGGAGCCTTCCTACAGCTTATCTCCGGAGGAAATAGAAGTTATTGATTTGGCAGTGAAAAAGGCGGGAAGGTAGCGGAAGCCGTTCTCTGTGAATGATTCAAGGACAGATGTATCGATTTGGCGATGACTTCGGCTAACATAGTAACGAGATGCAGTCGGGTATTCTGCAGTACAAAATATTCCATGAACCCTCCGACATTTACGATCCCGGTAATATGAATATTTCCGACGGGAGGCAGCTCTTTATTGACGCCTGCTCCGGGCTTGATAGGTCCGGAACCTACTTTAATGGAGCCAACGCTGGAGAGCTGTCCGAGACAAGCATCAATTCCTACAATGAACGGATTGTTATAGGTTTGTTCAATGGAGGATAAGGTTTCCGATAAGTTGAGGGCATGAACAGGTTCTTCTAATGTTCCGTAAACGGGATAATCGGTTAAATGGTAAGTTAGCAGCCTGGACCCGACTAATGGACCCAATGCATCGCCGGTTGAGCGGTCCGTTCCTATGCAGACGAAAACAATGGTTTGCTCAACGGGAACCTTCTGAAAGTAAAGAGAAAGCTTCGACGAGATCATCTGCGCTGATTGAGAATCCGTATAAGGGACGAGAATAGGACTGTCAGACGGATTCTTGTCCGCAAGGAAAGAAAATTTCATAGCGCCCTCCGTATCCGTTTTTTATCAAATAGAATTTTTAAATTCCGGGGCTCCCCGCAAAGTAACCGGAATAAGCTTCGAAGGCTAGCTTCACTTTGTGGGGTAGTTTTACTAGTATACGGTCAGAAATTACGGTTTATACATGTCGTTATAGAAACTAAGAGAATTTGCGGGAAAATGCTATAGACAGTATGAGAAAACTCTGAATATTTGGTGTAAACCAGGAAAGAAGGAAAGGATTAATCACTGATGGAACCGTTAATGGTGATTGCTTTTGATTCTACACAGCAGGCGTTGCGGGCGGAAATGCTTCTGGAATATGCGGATATTGAAATAGATATACGTCCGACTCCTAAAGAAATCACCGCAGGCTGCGCGTTATCGATCGAATTTGATTCATCCGAGCTTGAGCGAGTGAAAAATATAATAGCAGCCGAGAAAGTTGAAATTCGAGGAATTTATAATCAAATAGAAGGTAAGTATATTTCTGTCGATATGCCGGAAATGTAACGAACAGGGAGGACATCGCAGTGCTGAATTCTATAGTCGTTCAAGTAGCGCTTGCAGAAGACGTCAACACATGGCAAGAGGTTTATTCCCAGCTCGTCGATTGGTTCGCTAGTCCGGATACATGGACGCGGATTTCAATTACACTTATCAAAATCTTATTGATTATTATTCTTGGCAAAGTGATTAAAACTGTTACGAAGCGCATTGTCGATCGGTTAGTAAAGGAAAGAGAAAAAAGTCCACTGCGTTTTAACCAAAGAAGGGCTAAAACGTTAGGTAAATTAGTAGGAAATGTCATTTCCTACACCGTAAATTTTATACTGATTTTAATGATTCTTGGACAAATGGGTCTTCACCTGGGTCCGTTATTAGCGGGGGCCGGAGTGGTAGGACTGGCGATTGGATTTGGAGCACAAAGCTTGGTTAAAGATGTTATCACCGGTTTTTTTATAATCTTCGAAGATCAGTTTGCTGTCGGTGATGTGGTTCAAATCGGCAGTTATAAGGGAACGGTAGAGGAAATCGGGCTGAGGGTAACGCGGATTTCCAGCTGGACCGGTGAAATTTATATCATTCCCAATGGATTGATTGCTCAGGTTACGAATTATTCGATCCGCAATTCTATAGCTGTCGTCGATATTACTCTAGCTTATAATTCCGACGTAGATAAGGCGACCGAAGTATTACAGCAATCTCTTGTAGATATGCCAAGGGATCATGGAGAGATCGTATCGAGCCCCGAGGTTCTTGGTATGCAAACGATGGGGATGTCTGATTTATCTCTCCGAATTATTGCGGAATGCAAACCGAACAGCGAAGAGCAGGTAAAAAGAGAAGTGCTGGCCCTGATCAAAAAAGCGCTGGATGAGCATAAAATCGAAATAACCCGGCCGGCTTAAACATTCAGATGATGTGAAAGGAGAAGTGTGGGAGATGGAACGTAAGCAATATCAGCTTGGTGATGTCGTTCAGATGAAGAAGCAGCATCCCTGCGGGACTAATGAAATGGAAATTATTCGTATGGGAATGGATATCCGGATACGCTGTACGGGATGCAAGCATAGCGTGCTGGTACCCAGGGCGAAGTTCGAGAGTAAATTGAAAAAAGTGCTGCGGTCCAATCCGGTAGTTCAGGATAAAGACGAGTAACAACAGGATATTACCTCCTGAACTGTAGAGCCATAGCCAGATTAAACAATAATGGAGAGCAATAATTCAGTTGATTTCATCCTGTAATCTGTGGTACAATATTGCTTGTGCAAACGGAAAGGTACCCAAGAGGTCCAAGGGGGCTGACTCGAAATCAGTTAGGCGTCGCAAGGCGTGCGTGGGTTCGAATCCCACCCTTTCCGCCACTTAAGAAACTTCAGATCCATGGTTGGACACTACATAACAATCGTTGACTCAACGCCTTCTATGCGATCTCCGCAGGGGGGCGTTTTTTATCTCCTAACAGCCGATCAAGAAGATTGTATATTGCTGACCATCCCATAGCCTTGAGGTAAAAACAAGCGAAGCCCGGGAAAGGGCTGCATTAGCTTTTTTCCCGGGCTCTAAATACATACCGATCGACAATATAGCCCAGAAGAGCCCAGGATGCAATCGTTAACCCATAGGCCAAAAATAAATTAACATGGGCGATGTCTGTAAATAGCGGAATGACCCAAAGAGGAATGCTTAACGAAATTAGGATTAAGTTTTTGGGATCATAGCCGAGATAATGAATGAAGCAAATAACAACGGCAAGGATCGTAAATAGTAAAGTGACTGGTTTTCTCATGAGGATTCCCTCTTTATTGTTTTTTTCGTTTCCATTTGCGATTATGATTGGTCAGCTCCGGAAAGCGTTCCCCTTTTTGCAGTTCGACCATTTTGGGATCGTTGATGCCCATATGAAAGTCGTTTTCACCAACCTCAATGTACACTCCATTGTTAGGAGCGCGATCACCGGCGTTAAATTCGGTTCGTTCACCCATGCTATCACCTCCGAATAACCATAGTATCCACTAACCCTGGTTAGAGCATGTAAACGGGAGGGTTCCAAATACAGGGAAGGCCCCTAATAGTATTATGGAGCCAGGCTTTGGAATTCTGCAGAAGCTTCAGAAGAGGAAGGGCGGTTCTCTTGTAATTACTCGCAGCTTTTGGTATATTTATATGGTGCGAGTTTGAATTGGATTTCATCTTGCTCCTTGCTCTAGGCCGATTCTTCCTTCATAGAAGATTCCGCATAGCGCGGATAGGCTTGGGGCCGTTTAGTCCAAAAGGAGGTGAATTGACATGCGCAAATATGAAGTCATGTATATTCTTCGTTCCGATATCGAACAGGAAGCTGTTGAGTCCGCTATTTCGAAGTTCGAAAACATCATTAACAATGGTGGCGAGATCACGAAGAGCGAAGTAATGGGCAAACGCCGTCTTGCGTATGAGATCAACAAGTTCCGTGATGGAATTTACGTCCTGGTAAATTTCAACGCTACTCCGGAAGTAGTAGCTGAACTTGACCGTGTGATGAAGATTTCTGACGAAATCATTCGTTACCTGATCGTTCTTGACGAAGCGTAAGTTATTACTTTAGTCTGTTAGTGATACCAATGCGGAGATGTGGGGGAGGGAACAAGATTGTTAAACCGTGTTATTCTAATCGGAAGGTTGACCCGTGATCCTGAGCTGAGATATACCCCTACGGGCGTAGCGGTTACCCAGTTCACGCTAGCTGTCGATCGGCCTTTTACTAACCAACAGAACGAACGCGAAGCTGATTTTATTAACGTAGTGACTTGGCGGCAGTTAGCTGAAACCTGTGCCAATTATTTGCGCAAAGGACGGCTTACCGCTGTAGAGGGACGCATTCAGGTGCGCAACTATGACAATAACGAAGGTCGCCGGGTTTATGTGACGGAAGTGGTAGCCGATAATGTCCGTTTTCTGGAATCCCCTAACCGGGATAGCGGTGGAGCAGGGGCTGGAATGCGGGAGGATATGCCGCCCAGCAACAATAACCGATATAGCAGCCCGCGAGACAATCAAGAACCATTCTCCGACGGGAAACCGATTGACATTTCCGACGATGATCTGCCATTTTAATGAGAAAGGACTGAAAACCTAGATGACGACGACAAGAAAAGAAAACAGCGGCGAAGAGCGTACAGAGCGTCGTTTTTCCCGAGGCCGGGGAGGACGCAACAAGCGCCGTAAAGTATGCTACTTTACTGTTAATAAAATTAAACACATTGACTATAAAGATATCGAGACGCTGAAAAAATTCATTAGCGAGCGTGGAAAAATTCTTCCTCGCCGTGTAACCGGAACATCTGCTAAATATCAGCGGATGCTGACCATCGCAATCAAGCGTTCTCGTCAAGTAGCGCTGCTTCCTTACACGACAGAGTAAGAGCAGACGAACCAAAGAGCGACAGGGAATCTACCCTGCCGTTCTTTTTGATTTGTCCCATTGCTGCTTATCAGGTAAGATCCCACCTCTAATTAGAAAGCGACTCTATTCGTTTCTCGGGCTCCGCGCCGGAGCTTGTTTTTTTATACAATTCTTTAATAATGTCCTCAATCCTGGGCTCTCGGACCGTAAGATTATGGATCGGGAGAAGGTCGCTTAATTGACGAATCATAGGAGCGATCTCTGCATCATCCTCCACGCCGAACCAGAGCTCATTCGGTTCTACCTTGTCGGGTATCGGCCCCCTCCATCTGTCGGGTGACCAACCACTCGATTCGACGACGACATATTTTTTATCGCCAAAAGCACGGATCATCTCCAGAGAACTGCCGTCAAACAAAACTTTGCCGTGATCGATGAACAAAACCCGGCGGCACAGCTTCTCGATATCATCCAGATTGTGGGTCGTTAATAGAATCGTAATCTGCTTTTCCCGGTTAATCGTTTTCAGAAAATCCTGAATTTTTTCTTTGGCCAGCAAATCCAAGCCGATCGTCGGCTCATCCAAAAATAATACCTGCGGGTCGTGTAGGAGGGAGGCGGCGATGTCCCCTCTCATTCTTTGTCCGAGACTAAGCTGCCGGACCGGGGTGTGCAAGAAAGAATCGAGATCGAGAATGTCGCTGAACATTGCCATGTTGTGATTATATCGATCCTGCGGGATATTATAGATTTTGCTCAGCAAATAGAAGGAGTCTTTAAGCGGCAAGTCCCACCAGAGCTGAGTGCGCTGGCCAAAGACGACTCCAATATGTTTAGCGTGCTCTTTGCGCTGCTTATGGGGCTGCAAGCCCATTACCCGAACGGATCCGGAGGTAGGGACGAGTACTCCTGACAGCATCTTGATCGTCGTCGATTTGCCTGCGCCGTTCGGGCCAATGTAGCCGATAAATTCCCCTTTTTCAATCGAAAAGCTTACCTCATCCACTACGCGTTTGCGGCTTCCTCCTTGAGAAAACAACCTTTTTAACAAACGAAAGGATCCCTGGGCTTCTCCATGAACTTTAAATTCCCGGACGAGCCGTTCTACTTCAATAACAGTCATTTACGATCCGGCTCCTTTGTAATGATTTATCGCTTTATGCCAGACCCAAACCGTAAAGGCCAGCATAAGCAGGGCGATGACTGGGGTCAGGTAGATTAACAGCGGCGAGAAAGGAACTTGCTCTTTATTGTCAAAAAACAGATAAGACGGATAAAAGTTAATAAAAGCGATCGGAACAAGGAAGGTTAAAACGATCTGGATGACCCGGTTGTAGACGGTAAGCGGAAAGCGGGTAAATTGATCGAACAGCATCAGAATAATGCTTTGCAGTCCAGAGCCTTGCAGAGTCCAGAAAGCGGTGCAGCCCACCAAGGTATAGATCGACCATTCCATCACCACTCCGCATATAACAATAATCAGCAGGAGAAGCAGCTTGGGTCCCGTCCAGTCTGTAATATGGGAAGCGGAGTAAATTAAACCGACGAGGGCAGCGATCAAATCTCCAATGCCGGCAATTTGGAACCGAGTCGCAAAGAATTGGAACAATGGGTTAAGCGGTCGGACCAAATAACGGTCAAAAAATCCATCCCTGATTAAATAATCGATATTCCATATTTGCTGGAACGTAATAATAAATATGGAGTGGGGGAGTTTCCATAGACTGACGAGAAACACCAGTTCATACAAATTGTATCCGACAATAGTGGGAACCTGCCGGGTAATGATCCAAGTGAAGAAAATAGTCGCTATTCCCATTAGGGTGACGCTGAAGACGCCAATAAAGAAGTTAAAGGGATAGGCGGAACGGGATTTGATATTGGCCGCTTGCAGTATGCCGTATAGTTTGACGTATCTCCACATCGATAATTAACCCCCTGTCGTCAGCAGCATTCGATGAGCGCTCTTCATTCCCGCATATCCGATGGCGAACAGAATCAAGGCCCAGACCGCTTGAAACAACAGGTCGGGAATGATCTGACTGGCAGGGGTACGGCCTATAAACAGGGAGAGCGGAATGCTGTAAATGCCCTGAAACGGAAGCCAGCGAAGCGCTTGCGCAAGGAATTCCGGGAACAACCATAAAGGAACGAAGGAGCCGGAGCATAATTGAATAACAGTATCCTTGATGAAATCAAATCCCCAGATTTCTGTAAATATAAAAGCAAATAGGCCGACGATGAAGTCAATGGCATACGCCAGGAGGAAGGCAAGAAATACACTCAGTACAAAAGCCGCCGCTTGCCATCCGCCGGGCAAGGGGATGGGGTAAAAGAGAAGAATCGTTAGCGCCAGCGGGACAATGACAAAGCATAGTGAGAAAAGAAACAGGCCGGCTGCCTTGGATAGATGCATCCACTGAAAGCTCCAGGGCTTCTGTAAATCAAACACGATATCTCCCGTACGCACCCGATCGGATACGTCCCACACGGTGCCAAATGAAAGAAGCCTTCCGAGAATAACGGAAACCATGGCATAAGCAGCCATGGATTGGGCAGATACACCGGTAGCTTGATCCAGATGGGTTCCTTCCCTGTATATGACTAACCAAATCTCCCGCAGCGCTATGACCATCAGAATGGACCCGATGATGCGGAACAGGACATCCATTTTGTAGACTCGAGTATTTTTGAACGTAGTAAGGGCATACCAGGCATATTTGCTTAACATTATGAATTCCTCCAAATTAAGGAATATCCATTAAAAAGATAGACTTAATTCTATCAGGGTTCTGCCAAGTGTCAATGGAATTATTCCTTGTAATTAAAGTGGACTGAAGAGGGGAAATTTTTGGTTGCATATACCCTATTGCCAATATTACTAACCAGTGGTTATAATATAACCGATGGTTAGTTTTGATCATCTTTGAAAGGGTTTCGATGGATGCTTTCTTAAAGAGCCAGTGAAGAGATCGAGAGCGGGGATAACCCGCTGAGGAGGAATAGTCAAGATGAGTCGGCAGACTAAAAGATCGGAAGAGACGAAGAGAGCTATTTTGGAAGCGGCCGGAAGTCTTTTTGCAATGAAAGGGTATGAAACGGTAACGATGCGGGAAATTGCCCGGGAAGCGGGATGCTCGCATACGACGATTTATTTATATTTCGAAGATAAAGAGACGCTGCTCCACCATTTGGTGCTTCCTCCCCTGCTGCAGCTGACAGAGGAGTTCAAGCAGTTGTTGGCTAACGGGAGCTTGGAGCCGCTGCGTACGCTCATTCAGCTAAGTGAGAAGTTTATTTTATTTTGCATGCGGCAGCGGAATATGGCGGATATTTTTTTCGGAGTGAAGAGCGAAAGGGTGGATGAGCCGCAGCCGAAGCTGGAAATGAACCGGATTCGCAATGAACTGTTCTCGCTTATCCGGCAAGGCATAGCTTTGAACATACCGGAAGCGGATGCGGAGGAACTGCTTTCTTATGCGAGGATCTATTATTACATGATGCAAGGAATGGTGACGACCTATACGTATTCTGAGGAGCCTCTGGCGCAGCTGCTTACCCGGGTCATGCCTCTGGTCTCCCAAGGAGCGGAAATTTTTATAACCGGTATTCAAACCAAGCGGGGAGGAAATGAATAATGAAGACCGTACAACTATCACCTCATATTTGGAGATTAGGGAGCTGGATGGTTCTGCCGATGAATGTATGGCTAGTGCGGAGCGGGGATGGACTTATATTGATTGACGGCGGCATTCCTACGATGGCTAAAGGCATTCTGAGAACGATGGAACAGTTGAAGCTGCCGCTAAAAGCCATTCTGCTAACGCACGGGCATTCGGATCATGTCGGATCGGTTAACGAGATTGTTAAACAGACCTCTGCTCCCGTCTACCTGTATAAAGATGAAATTCCGTATGCAGAAGGGGAACTGCCTTATCCGGGCCGGAAGAAGGCTCAGAAGATGCTCGATAAAGGGCTGGCTTCACCGCTTCCGGAAGACTCTGAAGGCCATCTGCAGCCTTGGGATTCCTTGATTCCTATATGGACTCCCGGACATTCGCCGGGACATGTAGCATATTATCATAAAGAAGACGGAGTTCTAATCGGAGGTGATTTATTCACCACCCGTAAAGGCCGGCTGGCCCGACCGATCCCGATGTTCACGTCCGATATGAAGACGGCCGTTCGCAGCGGGGCGGTTATTAAAGACCTGCAGCCCAAGCTGTTGTCCATTTGTCACGGAAGCGATATTTCCCATCCTCATTTGCAATGGGAAGGCTACTGGGCACGCTGGTCTTGAGTTCATCCCGTTGACGAACAAACTCAAGCGCGGCTTGATTTTAAGATGCGGCGTCACTGGCGCCGCTGGCTTAGCAGGGGAACCGACGCAAACTTGCTTAACAAGAAGAGGCCATGCCAACCAGTTCCACAAAAGGATACGATGCGGAGGGAATAATAAAATTATGGTGCAAATCTGCACCCCAATTCTACTGTTCCAGCCATTTTTGTAATTATGGTGTAAAAATACACTCTATTTTCAAGTTTAGGTGAAAAACGACCGTTTCTCTTAAATTAGAGTGTACTCTTGCGCTTGAATCCCCATTTTCGGAAAAAAGTTGGATTTAAGAGGTACTTTTGTACTTCGATTCTATCCTATATGGCAGCTGCAAGATAACTGTGACATATATCTTTCACAAGTCGTCTATATAATTAAATCGGTTCAAAAAAGCAGGAGGAGGAACATGAAAAGAACAAAATGGATTGTTATTATTTCAATAGCTCTAACTGTCTTAGTTACTGGAAGCGCTTTGTATGCAAACAATATGCCTTCCATTGATGAAATGTTTATTGCAATTGATAATCAGGTGGAAAGTGCTCCTGATATAGTTATTGCTGAAGGCCCTGATTTTGAAGTATATTCTAAAGATTTTGCACTTTTCAAGGCAAATCTTGAGTTTAGCGAAAAAATGAATAGCGTAGAAATGGATAGGACTGACAAGGATATCATTGACGAAATCATTAAGGAGGCACTAGTCGTCAACCTAGCCAGAAAAGAAGGACTTTCCGTAAGCGGAGAGGAAATTGAGGAATATATTACTCAATTAAGAGGACTTGTAGATGATACTGAACAAGATCCTGTTATGAAGCAAATCAGAGATAACTTGGTCAAAATGTCAGGGTTACCAGAGGATGAATATTGGAAGAGTGAGGAAATAACCAAAAAATATGAAAAAGTACTATTAATCCAAAAATTCGTTAGAAAACTTGCGGAAGAAGGAAAAATAGAAACAGTTGACGATTTTTTGAATTTTAAGGAAAAATTGATTCATAACGTTAAAGCGGACATTATATATAACTCGGAAATTGAATAATTTTTAGGTTTTTATCAAAAGTTTTCCGCAAAAGAACCTCAGCAACCACTATGTGGAGCTTGGGGTTCTTTCTCGTACTGATTTTTTTAAGTTGTTGAAAATTGTAAATTACACTTTAAAGAGACATAGGTTGCTTACTAAGACAACTTTACAGATACCCCGTACTTTTGATATGGAGTGGATGGGGCAAATCCCTATCTACAATAGGTACATGAAGTTGTCCGTGATAAGAAGCCCCGGCTTCAACTCGCGATAGCGAGTAAGTGGGGGGTTCACGGAAGCATATTATGGGAAATAATACAGGTAACTAAAAATTAGAATAAAAGGGCTCAACATTGAAATCAGTGCTTGATTTTCTTTACCGCCATTCTAACTGGATTTTAGGGCAGGCAAGTTTTTCGGGATAGCCTGACTTAGTGGAGTGATGATCGGTTTTCCCCCCTTGTTTGATTGTTACTGCGATAATACATCAATTATGAAGCGAATGGAGAGGTTCGCAAGAAAAGCCTGCGAAAATACATGAATTCTCTGCCCAAATGGCTGAATCCCTACTTCTACAAGCAAAAAGATGTACTATTGCAGGCTTTAATCCAAGTACTGAAGTGTTCTCTCAGAAAAGATGCACTTCTGCAGGCTTTTGCAGGGGTTTGCAATCTTTTGCATAGCTGAACATTGCCAATCTTACAGCCTGAAAAGCCTGAAATGAATAATGATTTCCTAAAATCATTTCATCGGACAGACTACTAGTCGGCCAGCGACGATCTGTCAATGGTTGCCTGTCAAAGTCAAGCACTGATTATTGCTTTCAACAGACTTCTCTTTCTGTACTTCAAATTACATAATTTCCAATGTTTGAGCAAAGGAGGAGCACAGGAGGAATAAGGTACTATAACCGTGGCCGTTTATGGTATAATCAAGCGTAAAGTCGCTATGAAGGAGTGTTTTCTGTCCGGTGAATCGCACGAAACGAAGCAAATGGCTGCCCGTGATATGGATGATTGTCTATGTAATCGTTCTGTTATCCATTGTGACGCCGCTTAATTTCATCATGATTAATCTGATTATGATCCCGGTTCTTGCGCTCTATATGCACTTGGATTTTAAACGTTTTGCGCTGGCGTATTTAATCAGTCTTGGCGTTTATTACGGGCTCACCGGCGGTCTTGGCCTGGTCGTCGTTATAATTTCCCTGTTTTTTCTCCCACCGGTCCTCGCCATGGGGCATTTCTATAAGAAGAGGGCTCCGGCCAGAACGGCTGTCCTTGCCGGTACTTTTACTTTAATGGGAGAGCTGGTCCTTGGCCTGGTTGTGGGCAGATTGTTCGGATTCGATCCTATTGCCGAATTCGGGGCCACAGTAAGAGAGTATCTGGAGGCACTGCCGCCAACCGTTACGGAACAGTTGAATAAAGATTTTGTCGATGCGATGATTCGCTATATTACCCAAATGATTCCGTTTTTTATCGTTGCTTTTTCCGTTTATTACGTTATGATCACGCATTGGCTCGGCAGATGGTTTATCAATCGAAGCGGGGATATCGTTCCCGGTCTTCCTCCTGTGCGGACATGGAGACTGCCTAAATCGCTTGTCTGGTACTACTTGATCGTCATGATTCTTGACTTTACCATTCCGCACGACTCCAACTCGTTTCTGGTCATGATCTTGATCAATCTTTTTCCGTTGTTGAATTTAGCTTTTGTCGTTCAAGCTATTTCGTTTCTTCTGTACCTCGTCCATGTCAAAAGAAAAAGCAAAGCTTGGCCGATTCTCGCCGTCGCGCTTATGATTTTCGTCCCCGCCACACAGTATTTATTCAGTCTACTGGGACTGTTTGACGTCATGTTTCCTATCCGGGAAAAGATTGCTGACAAATCGTAAGGAAGAAAGAGGAGCGAAATCAGATGCCGAGGTTTCTATTCAAACGATGGCACGGGCTACATATGATATGGACGTTAGTCCTGGTTTTAATTCTTATTGGCGTGCTGCTGTATTATCAATGGTTAGTTGGTTTGATCGCATTGGTTCCGTTAGCCGGACTAATGCTGTATTCATGGAAGGCCGAGAAGGCGTTTCGTAAGGATCTGTATGTATATCTTTCGACGCTGTCTCACCGGATCAAGAAAGCGGGCAATGAAGTATTCAACCAATTGCCCATCGGAATCATTCTGTACAACGAAGAAGAGATGATCGAATGGCACAACCCGTTCATCTCCGTCATGCTGGAGAAAGAATCGGTGATTGGCGAGCCCTTGCTTGAGCTATTCCCTATGCTTAAGGATAAGGAAGGCGAGTTT
Source organism: Paenibacillus sp. J2TS4 (assembly GCF_018403245.1). Classification (GTDB taxonomy): domain Bacteria; phylum Bacillota; class Bacilli; order Paenibacillales; family NBRC-103111; genus Paenibacillus_L. Next base: position 82,653 of record NZ_BOSH01000017.1, on the reverse strand, counting down.
GCTATCGAGCTGGGTTCGTCCACTTATCAGGTGACGATGAAGACAAGCGACAAGCTGATTTATCTGGAAGATGTAACGAATCAGTTGGCGTTGGAGCAGAAATACGAGGAAGAGAAGATCGCCATCGGCATTGTTATGCTGGATAATCTGGAGGAAGCCACCCAGGGAATGGACGATCAGACCCGCAGTGTCGTTCAGGCCAAGATTACCGGGGCGATCAACGATTGGGCGACCCGTCATGCCCTGTTATTGCGCAGGACATCCTCCGATCGGTTCCTGATCATCATGACTCAGAAGTCGCTGCGCAAGCTGGAGCATGGACGGTTTGAAATATTGGATGATGTGCGCGATCTCAGCGCCGACAACAAGGTTCCGTTCACGTTAAGCATAGGAGTGGCCTCGGAGGCAGACAGCTTGATTGAGCTGGGGAATTGGGCTCAGGCCAGCTTGGATATGGCGTTAGGCCGGGGCGGCGATCAGGTGGCTGTGAAGAGCGGTCAGAGGCTGTCCTTCTATGGGGGACGGACCAATGCGGTGGAGAAACGGACCCGGGTCCGGGCGAGAGTCATCTCCCACGCTCTCAGGGATCTGATCAGAGACAGCGACAAAGTGCTGATTATGGGGCACAAAATACCGGACATGGACGCTATTGGGGCGGCTATCGGAGTTCTAAAAGCGGTTCAGCTGAGCGGCAAGGAAGGCTATATCGTGCTTGAAGGCATCAATCCTTCCATAGAACGATTGATGGATGTCATTCAAGAGCACGAGAAAATTGTCAAGTGGTTCATCACGCCGGAAGAGGCCCTGCAAATGACCACTTTGCGTACGTTAGCGGTGGTAGTGGATACCCACCGGTTCTCTATGGTGGCGGAGCCGAAGCTGCTGTCTATGGCTCCAAGAATCGTCGTCGTCGATCACCATCGTCGCGGTGAGGATTTTATAAGCGACGCCGTTCTGGTCTATATGGAGCCTTATGCGTCCTCCACATGCGAACTGGTCACCGAATTGCTGCAATATTTCCACGACAGAATAACGCTCAATGCGGTAGAAGCGACCGCACTGCTGGCGGGAATGACGGTGGATACCAAAAGCTTCAGCATGAGAACAGGGGCGCGAACGTTCGAGGCAGCTTCCTTCCTAAGAAGAAACGGCGCAGATTCTGCGATGATCCATCGATTGCTTAAGGAGGATCTGGATGCTTATATTCAGAAGGCAGAGATTATCAAGCATGCCGAGATCCTATACGATCATGTGGCGCTGGCTGTTGCGGATAAAGACCGTCAATATTCCCAGTTGCTGATTGCCCAAGTAGCTGATACATTGATTAATATGACCGATGTTAAAGCTTCGTTCGTTATTTCGGAGAGGCCGGACGGTCTGATTGGGATCAGCGCCCGATCACTGGGACAGATGAACGTCCAGGTGGTTATGGAAAAGCTGGGCGGCGGCGGTCATTTGACCAATGCGGCCGTACAGCTCGATGGGACATTGGAGGAAGCGACCGCGCAGTTGAAGCAGGTGTTAAGCGAAATTGAAGCGGAAGAGGGGTTATTTGAATGAAAGTAATATTTCTGAAGGATGTCAAGGGCCAGGGGAAAAAGGGCCAAGTCAAAGAGGTCTCCGAAGGATATGCTAACAACTTTCTGATCAAGCAGGGATTAGCGGCTCCCGCAACGTCCTCTAATATGAAAGTATTGGATCAGCAAAAGCAGTCGGAGCAGAAGAAAAAAGATGAGGAGAAGGCCCAGGCCGAGCAGTTGGCTGCACGTTTGAACGAGATGACACTCCAAATGAAGGGCAAAGCGGGAGAAGGCGGGCGATTGTTCGGGTCGATCACGACCAAGCAAATTGCGGAAGAGCTGGAGAAGCAAAAAATCGTCATCGACAAAAGAAAAATGACGCTGGACGAACCGATTCGCTCCCTGGGAGTTACCCAAGTACCGATCAAGCTATATCCCGGTGTAACGGCTACTTTAAAGGTACAAGTAACGGAGGAATAATCCATGGAAGGCGAAATGCTGCTTGATCGAATTCCGCCGCAAAATTTAGAAGCCGAGCAGGCCGTGCTCGGCGCTATTTTGTTAGACAGCGATGCGCTGGTCACCGTGATGGAGAAGGTCGGCGCCGAAGACTTCTACAGCACGAAGCATCAGAATATTTTTGAAGCGATGATTGAACTGGCGGAAGCCAATGATCCCGTCGATCTCGTTACGCTGACTGTCAAGCTGCAGGATAAGCAGCAGCTGGAGCAGATCGGCGGGGTCTCTTACCTGACTCAGTTGGCCAATTCGGTTCCGACCGCGGCCAACGTAGACTACTACGCGCAGATCATCGAAGAGAAGTCATTGACCCGCAGACTGATCCGGGCAGCTACGCAAATCGCGAGCACCGGCTATTCGAGCGCGGAAGCGGTCGGAGATTTGTTAAGCGACGCCGAGCAGCGGATTATGGAAATCTCTCAGCGGCGCTCGAACACCGGCTTCATCTCGATCCGCGATGTGTTGATGGATGTATTCGAGCGGGTCGAATTTTTGTACCAAAACAAAGGGGGCACAACCGGGATCGCCTCCGGCTTCCGCGATTTGGACAAAATGACCTCCGGCTTCCAACGCTCCGATTTAATTATAGTGGCTGCCCGTCCGTCGGTCGGTAAGACGGCTTTCGCGCTGAACATCGCGCAAAATGTCGGCATTCGCGAAAAAGAGACCGTCGCTATCTTCAGTCTGGAGATGGGAGCGGCTCAGCTGGTTCAGCGGATGATTTGTGCCGAATCGAATGTGGACGCGGGCCGTTTAAGAACGGGGCATCTGGAGAATGATGATTGGGAGAAGCTGACCATGGCGATCGGCACGATGGCCGAAGCTGAAATCTATATTGACGATTCTCCTGCGGTCACGGTGGCGGACATTCGGGCCAAATGCCGGCGGCTGAAGAAGGAAAGAGGATTAGGCATGATCCTGATTGACTATCTCCAGCTTATTCACGGCCGGGGAAAGGGCGGGGATAACCGGCAGCAGGAAGTGTCGGAAATTTCCCGTACGCTTAAACAAATCGCACGTGAGCTGGACGTTCCGGTTATCGCTCTGTCGCAGCTTAGCCGGGGAGTCGAACAGCGTCAAGATAAACGTCCGATGATGTCGGACCTTCGGGAATCCGGTTCGATTGAGCAGGACGCGGATATTGTCGCTTTTTTATACCGCGACGATTATTACAATCAAGAGACCGAGAAGAAGAACATTATCGAGATTATTATAGCGAAGCAGCGGAATGGTCCGGTCGGCACCGTCGAGCTGGCCTTTTTAAAGCACTACAACAAGTTCGTAAGCCTGGACCGCTCGCATCAAGAACCGGTTCCTTCGGCGGCTGCGGTGCCCTTCTAAATGAAATTTATAGCGGTTATCCGAACGTTTTATATAGACAACCTCCTTAATGTTCGTGTATTTGATTGACTTTGGTATAGCGCGTTGCTAAACTGGAGATGCTGCATAAGTGAAGCGGCAAAATCAAAGATACGAATGTATCTAATGGAGGTTGTTTGGTTATGTCCACCGTCGTAGTCGTCGGAGCCCAGTGGGGAGACGAAGGAAAAGGGAAAATAACCGATTTCTTGGCCGAATCGGCCGAGGTGGTGGCTAGATATCAGGGCGGTAACAATGCTGGCCATACCATACTGATTGATCAGAAAAAGTATAAATTGCATCTGATTCCTTCGGGAATCTTCTATAGTGATAAAATTTGCGTAATCGGCAATGGAATGGTTATTAATCCGGCTGCCTTGATAGAGGAAATTCAATATATCCACGATCATGGTTTTTCCACAAGTCAGTTGAAGATTAGCGACCGTGCCCATTTAATTATGCCCTACCATATTCTGTTGGACGGACTGGAGGAAGAGCGCAAAGGTCCGAATAAGATCGGTACGACGCGCAAAGGGATCGGGCCTTGTTATATGGATAAGGCGGGAAGAAACGGCATTCGTATGGCCGATCTGATGGACGCGCCGCAGTTCGAGAGCCGGCTTCGGCATCTGGTGGCTGAGAAGAACGGTCTGATCGAACGGGTCTACGGAAGCAAAGGACTGGACGCGGACTCTATTCTGCAGGAATATTTGGGGTACGCCGAGAAGCTGAAACCTTATGTAACCGACACGTCGGTGGTGCTTAACGAAGCTATTGATTTGAACAAGAAGGTGCTGTTTGAGGGTGCGCAAGGGGTCATGCTCGATCTCGATCAAGGGACGTATCCGTTCGTTACGTCCTCCAACCCGACGGCTGGCGGGGTGTGCATCGGCTCCGGAGTGGGCCCGACCAAGATCAACCAAGTGATTGGCGTGGCCAAATCGTATACGACGCGGGTTGGGGACGGTCCTTTCCCCACAGAGCTGCATGACGTTACGGGAGATTACATTCGCGAGACGGGACACGAATACGGAACGACTACGGGCCGTCCGCGCCGGGTAGGCTGGTTCGACAGCGTGGTGGTCAGGCATGCGAGAAGAGTAAGCGGACTGACCGGCCTGTCTCTCAATTCTCTAGACGTTCTGAGCGGGTTAGAGACCGTGAAGATATGCACGGCTTATAAATATCGCGGTCAGGTGATAGACACCTACCCGGCCAATTTGAACGTACTGGCGGAGTGTGAAGCTGTATATGAAGAGCTGCCGGGTTGGCAGGAAGATATTACATCAGCGCGCACACTGGACGATCTGCCCGCGAATGCCAGAAGATATGCGGAAAGAGTGTCGGAGCTGACCGGGGTTCCGCTGGCAATTTTCTCCGTCGGCCGCAATCGCGAGCAGACGAATCTGGTCCGACCGATTTATAAGTAAACATGTATAGAAGCTTACAAATAGAGTCTGGAGAACTCCGAATGTTCGGGGTTCTTTTTTTTCGCTTGCGGTTATATCCGGTTCGGTTCCGTCAATACTGGAGGATAGACTATCCGTATGGACAGGAGGAAGGAATCTTGACTAAATTTATCATCGGCTTGAGCCGGACCTTATTAATTGCTGCGTTGGCGTCTGGATTTACGTTGTACTTTACATGGACGATTGTTCATACCTATGTCGATAAGCTGATTGCCAGCTTCAATCTTCCGATAGATGGCTCCCTGGTGCAATTTTCAGATTTAATCGGCAGCGTGGCCGGCGACCTGGATTCCATGACTTCCGGAACCGATTCCCGGAGAGAAGAAGCTAACGGCCCGGTTCCAAATCAACGGGGCGCTGCAGATTCAGAGGATGCCTCGACAAGGCAGGACGACGGAGCGGCCGGCTCGGATAACGAGGCTTTGCCGGTATTTGGTCAGAGCGGGTCAGGACAAGAGACCCAGGCCGGTAAACGGAATGTGATCATTTCCCCGGACGATTTATCCATAAAGAAAGATCAATTGAACGAGGAAGATAAGAAGAAAATTTTTTCGTACATGGCTAGCTTGCCTCCGGAGGATTTGCAGAAAATCTCGGTGATGATGGAAGGAGGGATTACAGAGGAGGAAATGACGGAAATTCAAAAGATTGTAGAAAAAACGCTAAAGCCGGAAGAATATAATCAATTGATGGATATTCTACAAAAATATTAAAATAACGGGAAAAAAACAGGGAACCGAGCAATATATATGGAATTACGACACGTCCGCGGGAGGGTAGGTTGAAAAAAAGCAGCAACCTGTGGTACAGTGTAAAAGAACTAATTTCCTTTATACTGTAATGTGCTGGTTTAATGGTTACAAATTGGTTAAAGTTTAATTCAGGACTTAAGAGGAGAGAATCATGACAGTATCCAAGATAACCCATTGGATCAGGCAAGGTCTGGCCCGTTTGCACAAGGCTGGCACCAAGTCCGGATCCAAGAGCTTGACTGGCAAGATCGATGCCATCTTGAGCGATCAACCAAATTCCACAGCTGCCTCTCAACAGGAATCAGCTTCCCTTATATCGAAGTCGAATAAACCGTCTGCAGATCATACAACCGTTCAGATGCCGATCGGCCTGATGGCTCGCCTGCGTCAATACCGGATTCAAATCGCTAAAGGCATTGGTGCTTTTGGATTGTTAGCCGGAATTACACTCGGCGGCAATCAGTACGTTCAGATGAATACGTTGGATGTTTATGACGTCTATATGGATAACGTAGAAATCGGAACGGTCAACGATCCTCAATTGATAGAGGATCTGAAATTGGAGAAATATAAGAAGCTGGAGCAAGCTTCACAAGATGTTCACATGGTGCTCAATACAGATAAGATTACCCTGAAGCAAGAAAGGGCTTTCAAGAAACCTTATGATAATGAGGGCACATTGCAGAAGCTGGATGAGCTGCTTGTTCCGGAAGCGGTCGGGGTCCAGTTGAAGGTGAACGGCGATCCGGTTGCGATCGTCAAGGATAAAGATACGGCCGAGGACATTTTGCAGCAAATTATGAGCAAATATACGGGCGAGCCGAAGAAGGAAGCAGGGAAAGTAAGCATATTGTCCGCTGAGGAAGACCAAGCGGCCTTGGCTCCAGGGCAAAGCGAGCTGCAGGAGGCGGAATTCCTGCAAAATGTCGAGCTTGTAACGATGAAGATTGAGCCGGAGGATGTCATGAAGCCGGAGGAGGTGGCTGCCACTCTGGAAACAGGGAACGCTACCCCGACGATGTACACGGTAGTTAAAGGCGATTGCGTCTCTTGTATCGCGCACCGGTTCAAAATATCCCAGGATGTAATTTACGATAACAACCCATGGATTGTCGATGACCGGATTACGGAAGGAGATACTCTCAATCTGACCGTCCTGCAGCCTAAGCTGTCGGTTAGAACCGTAGAGAAGCTAGTAGAGCAGCAAGAGGTGCAGTACGAAACCGAAGTGATCACGGACGATGAGATGAAGCTCGGCGAGGTAGAGACGATTACACCCGGCGTCAACGGGATGAAGCTGGTTACGTACAGTCTGACCAAGATTAACGGCCAAATGCATGAGGAAGAGATTCTGAATGAAGAGATGGTCATCGAACCGATCGTGGCCGTCGTTAAAAAAGGAACTAAGGTCATCCTGGGCGAAGGCAGCGGGAATTTTGCTTGGCCAGTCTCCTCCGCAAGTGTTTCCAGCGGATACGGTATGAGATGGGGGAAGCTGCATAAAGGAGTTGACCTAACGTCAAGCAAGAAGAATATTCTCGCCTCCGACAATGGTAAGGTAGAATCTGCAGGCTATAAATACGATTACGGCAATTATATTATTATAGATCATAACAATGGTTACAAAACGCTATACGGTCATCTGAGCAAGATTGATGTATCTGAAGGAGATATTGTGGAAAAAGGTGAAAAAATAGGCTACATGGGCAGCACCGGGGATTCTACGGGCGTTCACCTTCATTTTGAAATTATTAATAACGGTACGGTAGAGAATCCGATCAAATACCTTAACCAATAAATGGTTGCAAGGATTAGGCAGACAGGGACTTATACGAGTTCGCTGTCTTGCCTTTTTTTTGTTAGAATAAGAATAAAGCGATGAACACGTGAAAAGCTGATGATCGGCTTGCTCCGTAAATGTCGATAGAAAGTATGAGGTGAGCTTCGTTGTTTGGAAAAATATTAGTGGTGGATGACGAACAACCGATTGCCGATATACTGAAGTTTAATTTGGAGAAGGAAGGCTACGAAGTGATTTGTGCCTATGACGGGGGAACAGCGGTAGAACTCGCGCTCAAGGAAAACCCCGATTTGATTCTGCTTGATTTGATGCTGCCGGTTAAAGACGGGATGGATGTCTGCCGGGAAGTGAGGATTAAGAAGAACACGCCGATTATTATGCTGACGGCCAAGGACACGGAGCTGGATAAGGTGCTCGGCCTGGAGATGGGGGCCGACGACTACGTAACCAAGCCGTTCGGCACCAGAGAGCTGCTCGCTCGGGTGAAGGCCCATCTGCGCAGACAGTCCAAGAACGAACCGGAGAGTCCGGAAGCTGCGCAGAAGGAAGGTCTGCGCATCCATAAGCTGCTCATAGACAATGATATGTATGTCGTCTATAAAGACGGCGTGCCTCTCGATTTAACTCATCGGGAATTTGAATTGATTCAATATATGGCCCGGAATACGGGGAAGGTGATGACTCGCGAGCATTTGCTCCAGGCTGTCTGGGGCTATGATTACTACGGTGATGTGCGGACGGTCGACGTAACGATCCGAAGACTGCGCGAGAAGATAGAGGACGAGCCTAGCCGTCCGGAGTATATTACGACGAGAAGAGGGCTGGGCTACGTTATGAGGAACCCTAAAGCAGGGGGACTGTAAATGAAAGGGATCCGGTTCTTCCGAACGATTCAGATGAAGCTCATCATCATCTATGTGCTGCTCATCTTGTTTGCGATGCAGCTGATCGGTACTTACTTCATTAAGGCGACGGAAACGTCCTTCATGAACAATTTTACCGAATCCCTCAACTATCAAGCGATGTTATTGTCTGATCTGGTCAAGCCTGTTCTGCTGGATAATCAGGAGAACACGGATTCCGGCACGAAACCGGAGGATGGCAAGACGATTAGCGATAGGCTTAACCAAACCGTGAACAACTGGTACAAGGTTAGCAACGTCGAAATTCAGATTATTAATTCCAGTGGAACGGTCGTTAGCGCATCCGAGCAGTATCCGCGTTCCATTCTCGGGCAGAAAAATACTCAACAGGTCGTCAGCCGCGCGCTTCAGAATATTAAAGACAAAGATAATGAGCGGGTGCTGACGGACGTCGACGGGAAGCGGAAGAAAGCTATTGCCATGCCGATCACGGAGGAGAACAAGGTGATTGGCGCAGTCTATATTGTCGCTTCCATGGAGGATATTTTCGATACGACGAATCGAATTAACCAGATTTTCATTTCGGGAATCTTGATTGCGCTCGCGATGACGGCTCTTCTCGGCGTTATTCTTGCTCATACGATAACGAGTCCGATCAAGGAAATTACCAAGCAGGTATCCTCTGTCGCCCGCGGCAACTTCGACCAGCAGGTCAAGGTGTGGAGTCATGACGAAATCGGGCAATTGAGCCGTGCTTTCAACGATATGACGAATCGATTGAAGGAAGCTCTGGCTATTAACGAAGAAGAGAAGGAGAAGTTGGCCTCCGTCCTGACCAGCATGAGCGACGGGGTCGTCGCTACGGATGAATGGGATCGGGTGATCGTCATTAACCGCCGCGCCCGGGAAATGCTTAATCTGGACGATCAGGAGACCGATGGCCGGGACCTGTTTGACCTGCTGGGGATGCCTAAGCAGCTTGCCCTCTCCGGCGCCAGCGGCGAGGAGGTTACGAACCTGATCGAGATCTATCCTCAGGATGCCGAAGAAAGCCGTAAGGTTAGGGCAACCTTCACCCCGATTCATAGCAGGGAGAAGGGGACGACCGGGACGATTGTCGTGCTTCATGATGTGACCGAGCAGGAGGAGCTGGAGCAATCGCGGAGGGAATTTGTAGCTAACGTTTCCCACGAATTGAGAACGCCGCTGACAACAATCAAAAGCTATTTGGAAGCGCTGGATGACGGAGCGATTGATGACCCGCAGCTGGGACGGCGCTTTGTCGGGGTTACGCGCAATGAATCGGAGCGGATGATTCGGCTGGTGACCGATCTGCTGCACTTGTCCAGACTCGATTCCAAGCAGGCGATGCTCAAGAAGGAGCAGGTCTCGGTTACGGAAATGCTGGATGAGGTGGCGGACCGCTTTTCTTTTCAACTGCGGCAGCGCAGCATTGCCATCCAGATTATTATCGGGGAAGGAACCTCGCCAATATTATTGGATCGCGATAAAATCGATCAAGTGTTGGACAACCTGGTTTCCAACGCGATTAAATATACGGCGGACGGCGGTCAAATCCGGATTATCGCTGATCGTACACCGAATGAGATGCTGGAAATTAAAATCGCAGATAACGGAATCGGTATTCCCAAGAAGGATCTGGCCCGGATATTCGAGCGATTCTATCGGGTAGACAAGGCCAGATCGCGGAATATGGGCGGCACCGGACTCGGATTATCCATTGCCCGGGAAATTATTAAAGCTCACGGCGGGTACATTACGATTGAATCCGACTATAACGAAGGAACGACGGTCACTTTCACTCTGCCTTATATGGAGGAAGGAAGCGGAGCTAAACATGATGGAAAGAGCTAAATCGATTGCATTAGCCGTCCTAGTTGCCGCTAGCTTGGTACAAAGCTATTTGCTGGCCTATAGTTCGCCTAATTACGATCCGGTCAACCAAATGGAATATGTAGATTCGGGATTAACGGGCCCGTCTGCCGCCTTAGCTGATCTGATCCTTCCCGAGCAGATGATCCTTCATTTTGGAAATAAGAATCATACCGTCCTTCCGTACGGCCACCAGTTTTATAACATGGTTTACAACGACGTTGTTAAACAGCAGTCATTTGACGGCTTGCGGAGAAGCACCCCTTCTTCCAATTATTTGGATTGGGAGCTGATCCGGGATTCGAGGCCGGGCATTGAGATTCGTTTCAAGGAAGCTGTGCCGCTCGGGTCCTTGAAGAACGTCATGCAAATTAAAGAGGATTTAACGCTGGATGACACAGATATATCCAAAATTTGGATATATCTGAACAAGGAGGAGGTCAAGGTATACTTCTTTACGACCTCGCCCGGACTGATTCTGGAAGCTTCCAAAACCGACCTGACCGCTAAAGAGATAGAAAATAAAATAGGATTGGGTGCCTATATGCCCGCTTATTCTCCCAGTGAGCTCGGAGATTTCTATTTACCTGCTGCAGATCTGGATATGGTGCAGTACCAGGTGCCCTACAGTGTGTTTACTCAGGAGCAGCTCAAGCACAGCCTGTTTCCCGATCCGGGAATGGCCCGGTTCCTGTTTGAACGGGACGGGGCGCAAATTTATACAGACGGAAAGCGAGGGCTGCAGGTAGAGAATGATGGACGCTGGTTCAGCTACTCCGACCCTATCTCGGTGCCGGTCGAAAGCAAAGCGGATACGAAAGAGAACCTGGGCAATGCGGTCAAGTTTATTAACCGCAACGGGGGCTGGAACAACGGTTTTGTATACAGCCGAGTCAGTCCCAATCATGCCTATGGACCTCAGACGTTCGAGTTCAGGCAGTACATTGGCAGTTATCCGGTCATCAACACAGGGCAGAACAACTTTGGTTATATCAAAGCAGTGATGCAGCAGGGAGTCGTTTCTAATTACGAGCGATCAATGATCAATATGGAAGTCGAATTGGCCGAGAAAAAAGAAGCCCGTCTGCCTGGGGGGGAGTCCTTGACGTCTATTCTGGCTCGGAGCGGGTTGTCTCCCGAGGCGGTTTTTCCCGCCTATCGGGCAGTCCTGTCGGAGCAGGTTATCGACCTGATTCCGGTATGGGCGGTGGAACTGCCGGACGGCACCCATCAGTTTTTGCCGGTAACCGAGGATTTACCTGAAATTTAGCAGTTTGTCCGATGGACAGTTCGAGTGAGTACATGAAATTGAAAGCAAGATTGCACAGCGGAAGCGGTGTACAATGGCAATGCAGAACAGACCCCGCAGGGTCGGCGGACAAGGAGGGTGTCCATGGATTGGGGAAGAGCGAAAACGATTCTGATTCTGTCTTTTTTGTTTCTCAATTTAATTCTTGGCTACCAGCTATGGACTGCCCGGTGGGGTCAACTGGGATCCGAATCGGACACGGCCTTTATAATTGAAGAGACGAATAAGCTGCTCGCGAGCAAGCAAATTCAGTTGAGAGTAGAAGAGGTGCCGAAGGATGCGCCCAAGCTGAAAAGCTTTACGGTGCAGTTCGATGAGGCTTCCCGCAATACGGAAATTGAGCCATTGGACCGCCCGATTAAATTGTCCAGCCCTTTCACGAAGAGTTTCTTTCGGGAGCTAACGAATCGATCCTCGGTACGTCATGCGGATCAATATACTTATGATCCGATGCGAAGCCGTGATGGAATATATGTATTCAACCAGATGGTCGATAAAGTGCCGTTGTTTGACGTGACCCTGCAATTATATGAGGAGAACGGGCAAATTACGGGTTACAAACAAGCCTACGTTGAAGTACAATCAGGAGGAGAGCAGCAAGAACAGAAAGTGATTTCGGCCTATACCGCTATTCGCAGCCTGGCGGAAAATTATCTCGCCGAAGGAACGGTCATCGTCGATGTCAAGCTAGGCTATCACGGACCGAGCTTTGATTCGGAAACGCAGTACATGCTGCCTTTCTGGAGGATTATGTTGGAGGATGGCAATCCTTATTATGTTCAGGCTTATAATGGAGAAGTAGAGGAAGCCAAAGACAAGAAATAAGCTCGGTGATTTGGGCTGCGAATTGGATAAGAAATGGCAAGAAATAAAGGAGTAATTACATGGGATTGAGGTTTAGTATATTGGCGAGCGGCTCCACTGGCAATTCGATGGTCGTGACGAACGAGGAAACCAAGCTGCTGATCGACGCCGGATTAAGCGCCAAAAAAATAGAACAGCTGTTAGAGGAGCGGAATGTCTCTGGAAATGAGCTCGACGCTATTCTGGTGACGCATGAGCACTCCGATCATATTAAAGGCTTGGGGGCCCTCGCGCGCAAATACGATTTGCCGGTGTATGCGAATGAGAAAACATGGGAAGCTTTAAATAAGCAGATCGGGCAAATCGCCGAAGAAAATGTAAAGGTGATGGAGACGGGAAGCATGCTGGAATTCGATTCGATCCAGGTAGAATCGTATGCGATTTCCCATGACGCTGCGGAGCCGGTCGGCTATTGTTTCTACGAAGGCGAGCAGAAGCTCAGCCTGGCGACTGATTTGGGCTATATGAGCAGCAAGGTCAAGGAGCAGCTGTTGGATTCGGATGTCCTCGTTCTGGAGTCGAATCATGATGTCGAAATGCTGCGAATGGGGAAGTACCCGTGGAATATTAAGAGACGGATTCTAAGTGACGTAGGCCATTTGTCGAATGAGTCTGCCGGCGATGCGTTATGTGAGCTTGTGGGAGGCAGAACCAAACGGGTGTATCTGGCCCATCTAAGCCAGAATCATAACATGATCGATCTGGCGCGGATGACCGTAGGGAATATATTGGAGCAGAACGACATAATGCTAAAGGATCAGTCCCTTACTTTAAAGGATACTTATTTTGATCGTCCCACGGAATGGGATAGTCTGGATTAGGAATAACGGGGTCTAATTTCCGGGCCATCGCTTCAATTTCTTCTCGAGTGATCACTCCCTTGTCGATCAGCAGCTCGATAATGGAGCTTAGAACGAGAGTTTGCCGATAATGCTCTTCTTTAAGATCAGCGAGCTTGCCGATCAGATCGACTTCACTGAAGTGCAGGTTCATAACAGAGCTCCTTTCTAGTAATCTATGTTTTAGGTAACGATTAATACTATTGTAGGCTTGATGATTGAAAAACATTCCATGAGATTATTAAAATTCGGAATTAGAAGACCGGGAAAGAGGGAACCCGATGAGCTTGTTTAACGACGAATTCTATTCCACCAAAGTATCACGGTGGGCAAAGCAAGGCATGGAAGGCGGCCGTCGCTGGTGGCGCAATAGAGTCGTGCTGCTGATTCTTGCTTCCGCGTTGACGGGATCACTCGTCACCTTTTTCCTGATGACGGTTTTTACCAAGTCGGACACAGGCCAGCCACTGGCTGCGGGGCCTATCGAAGTGACCGAATTAAGCCGGGTGAAGGCGGTAGATAAAGTCAGTCCGACCGTCGTTAGCATCATCAGCTCGATTAAGGAAAAGAACGGCGAGAAAGTACGGGGAATCGGGATGGGCTCGGGTGTCATCTTTCAAAAGAACGGCAACCGGGCGTTAATCGTTACCAATAATCATGTCCTGGAGGAGGCCAGCTCGTTCGAGGTCGTGCTTCCTACGGGAGAGCATAAGCAGGCTAAGGTGATTGGCTCGGACTACTTGGCGGATCTGGCCGTGCTTGAAATCGATGCGGGCGGGATCAAGACGGTGGCGGAGTTCGGCAATTCCGATGATTTGAAATCGGGGCAAACCGCTATCGCAATCGGGAATCCTCTTGGGGGCCTGTCCCAAACCGTGACCGCTGGCATTATCAGCTGGCCGAGAAGGACCATTCCCGTCTATCCTGGTCATGACGGCGAGTACGAATGGGAGCTCGAAATGATCCAGACAGATGCGGCCATTAATCAAGGGAACAGCGGCGGGGCACTGGTCGATCTGGAGGGGCGAGTCATCGGGATCAACAGCTTGAAGGTGGCAGATACCGGAGTGGAAGGCTTGGGCTTCGCTATTCCGATCAATGAGGTGAAGACGGTCATTGACGAGCTGGTGGCACATGGAAAAGTGCTGCGGCCGTTCATCGGAGTATCGACCGTTAATCTCAGTTCGTTCAAGAGTGGATTGGAGCTGTTGAAGCTTCCCGAAGAGGTGAAGATGGGAGCTATCATCCTAGAGGTGCATGGGCCCGCCAAAGAAGCCGGATTGAAAACAAACGACGTTATTGTCGAAATGGATAATCAGCCGATTCATGGCACCCTCTCTCTGCGTAAATATTTGTATCAGAATAAACAAATTGGCGAAAAGCTGAATATTACGTACTATCGGAACGGCAAAAAATTGACCGTCACCATAACGCTCGCAGAGAATGACGAGTCGTGACGAACCTTAGCGAATATGGGTGAGATCTAATCAATGTATGTCGTATGCAAGGAACATTTGGAAATCGCCATCGACCGATTTGTCGATGAATACGAAGAGGCTCCGGACCTCTATGCTCTTGTGGAAGTTAGCTTCAAAGCATGGGAGCCCCCGCACGAATGTGAGGAGAAGGGTTGCAAGCATGAGGCTCTGTTCCTGGTTCTGTAGAAGTCCGGCGAATCAGGAACCTGCAAAGATACAGGTCTTTCGGGGCATTTTGATAAAATCAGCCATAGACATGCAAATGTGCAGGTGATTTGAGCGATTTGGCCGATTTCCACGATATTTCTGGTATCGACCTGCAGATTCGCTCGTCTTTTTCGGTATTCGCCGGAATTCTGCAAATTAACATGCATTTTTGCATGTCTTGTTGATGGAACCGTATAGGGGAATGGCGGATTTGAGGGAACTTTCAGCTTTTTTGTACTTTAAATTTGCTGAAACAGGGAAGAGGGCAGATCGGGAGTTTTTTTCATACTCCCTTTATCAACGGAGATGCAGTTACAAATTACAGTAGAATGGTGTCTTTGAATGGCCGCCGGGTTAGTCCTGGCGGTCTTGCTTATCCCTCTTCCGATAAGAGTTTTATCCCTTAAGAAAAAATACTTGGTGATACTATGTATTACGAAGTATTACTGTGGATGATTTTTAATATCGGAGGACTTATTCGCTGCCTAATAATACATAAGGATCCACAAGGAAGGGGCGCAAAATCTTATGCAAATACAGATTATTGCCGTTGGCAAGCTGAAAGAGAAATATTTGACGCAAGGAATAGCGGAATACTTAAAGCGACTCGGTCCGTATGCGAAGGTGCAAATTACGGAACTTTCGGATGAGAAAGCACCGGAGACAATGAGCGCAGCCGAGGAAGAGCAGGTCAAGGCGAAGGAGGGAGAACGCATCCTGGCGCATATCAAGCCCGATGCACATGTCATTGCCCTAGCTATTGAAGGGCAAATGTGGTCATCCGAGGAGCTGTCCTCGCAGCTTGACCAACTGGCCACCTATGGCCGGAGCCAGGTCACTTTCGTTATCGGCGGCTCCAACGGGCTCTCTGAAGCCGTCCTTAAACGTGCGAACCAGCACCTCTCCTTTGGCCGCCTAACCTACCCTCATCAGCTTATGCGCCTCATTCTCGTGGAGCAGATCTACCGGGCTTTTAAGATTATGCGGGGGGAACCGTATCATCGCTAAAGGTAAAATAAAAAGGGACTTCATCAAGTCCCGGAGGCTTTCGGTATGAGGTTCGTTGAGGCTTGCGAGCACCTCAGGCTCAAGTGGTGCTATGCAATTCAAAGACTGCGTTTCCGCTAGGCGACTAAGAAGGACGGCAGAATCCTTTTGAAGTGCATCGATAGTAAAATCGAAATGCAAGTTGATCTGGGTAATCTGCCGTCCGACCCGCCTTGGAGATTCATTGGTGATGTGGATGCTTTCGACCATTAATCGCAATAACGCCTTTTGTCCATCCGCATCGATCTTCATGAGGGCGTCCTGAATCAGCGTCAGCAGTTTTTGCAACGAATCGAAATCAACAGGCTTGTTCAACTGTTCATCCAGTTCAGTTTCAATTGATTCAAGCCTTTTTTGGAGTTGTTCCTGTCGGGCGTGCGTTTCTTTCAGGTCGTCTTTGAATATTGCCGCCAATTCAGGATCATTCAGAATATTGTCCTTGAGTTTCTGGAGTTTCTTACTATTGCTGTTTAACTCGGCAATAAGTGTTTTCTTTTCTCCCATGATTGGGGCCTCTGCATTTGAAAGCATGGCATTGATTTTATCGACCAGCTTCCTCAGAATGTCTGGACGCAATGCTACTTTTACAAGTTCATCAAGAACCTGTTGTTCGGCTACGTCAGCCCGCATCATGTTAGAGCGGCAAACGGTCTTCCCCTTGTTATGGAACTGGCCGCAAATGTAGTATGGATATGATTTGCCTCCTGCACCTTTGGAACGGGCAGGAACCATGCCATGACCGCAGACAGGACATCTGAGCAATCCGCTCAGAATGTATGGCTGATGGGAGCGGGACGGCTTATAAGAACGCCGACCAAGTTTCTGATGAACACTCTCCCATAGCTCCGTGGCAATTAGCGATTGATGCGTCCCGTCTACAAGCAGATAATCGGGGTTCTTTCCCTTGCGTCGTTTCTCAGACCAGTTTTGCAGTTGATTATACCGTATCTTTCCGATGTAGATGGGATTGTTGAGGATCGTCTTGATCCCGCAAATGTTGAAGGGTTTATCCATCTTGGAACGATAGCCTTCTTCATTCAGACGGCGGGTGATGGCTTTGAATCCGAGTCCCTGATTGGCATAATCAAAGATTTTGCGGACAATGACGGCTTCGTATTCATTGATGACAAGTTCCTTATCAATGTTGTCGTACCCCAGCACCTTTCCTCCGTTGTACTTGCCTTCCTTGGCTCGCTGTTCCATCCCAAGCTTCACTCGCTCGACAATGTTATTACGTTCAAGCTCAGCAAATGAACAGATCATTTGGAAAGCAGTCCGGCCAAAAGCTGTTGTCGTATCGAATTTCTCGTTCAGACTGATCAGCCTGACGTTGTTTCTTTCCAGTGTTTCGCTGATCTCCAAGGCATCTTTCAGTTTACGGGCCAGACGGTCAATTTTATAAATGATGACCACCCCGAACTTCTGCTGATTGGCATCCTTCAGGAGTCGTTTCATCTGCGGACGGCCTGCAATGCTTTTGCCGCTAGCACCTTCATCCACATATTCATCTACAATTTCAAGACCGTTCTGCTCCGCATACTTCCTGATTTCCGAGATTTGAGCAGCGATACTATACCCTTCTTTTGCTTGCTCTTCTGTACTAACACGGGCATACAGAGCCGCTTTCAGTTTGCTCATTGTTCGTCTTCTCCTTTGTTTTCGTAGTTGCTAATGAAGCTGGATTGATGATCGTTCCATGAAGCACGAGGGAAAACAGGAAATGCGTTCGGATGCTTGCCCATTTCATTGAACAGAGTACTGGCTTTGACTGCCGGATGCGGTTGATTGAACAATTCCTCGGATGCTTTAAGTGACTCCAGTTCTCCAATTATGCGGCTCAAGGAAGCGATGAATTGCTCTTTATCGAGAGGGCGAGAGGATTGGAGATCATGAATAAATCGCATCATCCCGTCTGTGAACGCCTGATAGACAATGGCACCGATATAAGACAGTGAGCTTTCCTCAGTTGATTCTGAAGCGGGTTCGCTTGGTTCCCCGATAGCTATCAACCGAAGTTCTCCTTGATAGAATTCATCCGCCAATGCGTCAAAAGGGATGCCTAAATCCTGCGTTATTTTGTAGATGAGCTGGTAAGCGGGTTTCTTGGAATCCCCGCGTTCGATAGAGATGATTGTCTGGTGACTGACACCAACACGTTCACTCATTGCCGTCGTTGTAAATGATTTGCTGGAGTGAAGCTTTCCGGCTTCCTTTCTGAAGAACTTTAATCGCTCACCAAGATCACTCATTTTCAGGTATTCAAATTCTTCACGTGTCAGAATGCGTCTGGGCATGGGAGTTCATCCTTTCTAATCGGGCAGGTTTACAGTGATTATAAACTCTGCTATGATGGTTTGCAAATATATAATTACAAATACTTAAATATAAATAATCTGGAGGTTGCTATGGACTTTATCCGCGATATTGGCATTGACCTGGACGAGATTGATGATGTGTTTGAGATCGTTCACGACAAGCGAAAGAAAGAACAAGATTTTATTGAGGGGCTTGCTCTGGCATTGAATCGCGTGTTGGATCACCCATCGGAAGCAGAAGATGAATCTCTAACAACTGGTCGAGAAGAATGACAACCGAGAGGGCTGAAACCCTTACCCCACAAGGCTTCAAGCCCTCTTGATACTTGAGGTGAAACCATCATGTTTTTGTACAACAGACACCGGGTAACGGCGATTCTAAACAGCGTTCCGGTCATTCAAAACCTCCTGTCAGTCGAAACGGATGAGAATTTCATCTGTCCCTATGACAAGCTGATTATTGGAGCGGGTGTCCTGCCGAGACAACCATTCATTGATCTTATTCGGCCCGCGAGGTTCCATGCCGATGACGATGATTCCTTCTGCCTGAACAAGCTGGTACATGACCTGTTCAGCGTGCAATGGTCACAGATGAATCCACTGGCCCCCGTGACTTCGATTATGCTGAATCCATGGAAGCACCGTCTCACACCCGATGCAGTGCTGGCTCTGGTCGATCTGGTGCTTGGCAACCATTATGACGCATACATCGTGAAGAGCGATGACAAAGTCGATTGTCTCCAGTTCATAACGTCGGAGGAGCTATCCAAGCGTCTCTACGTCGGCTATCAAAAGAAACCGCCGAATGATTATCGCAATCTTGGTCAGACCTTCCTGTATGGAAAACGGGGGTTGCAACAAGTCAAAAATTACGATAAGGCAGAAGAGCAGGGACTGGCTGATACCACATGGACACGTATTGAACGGACAAGAAGACAGAAGGACAAGCATACAAGGAAAACACTGCTTCAGTTCTTATTCGATGAGCGGGCGGATGCCATGAAGCATATGATCGTTGTAGACACTGACAAATTCAGCGGCAAAGATAAGATCATGCGGAGAATCAAAAAGTACGGCACGTTTCAGGAAGCATTCATGTCTCTTGATGCAGATGAGAAGAGAAAACTCAAGGCACACGAAGCGTTCAAGAAGCCGATCATTGATCTGGGTTCGACCTTCCGTACCGACCTCGATAAATGGATGTCCGGTTCCCCAAGGCTATACTTCACGTTCAAGAGTTATGCCTTGTTGAAAGCAAGCTGGAGCGGGAAAGACACGATAACTTACAGAACGGTGCGGATTGATCCGATAAATCTACATTGTACCAGAGCCCCTTTAGAACCGTATGTCGGCAAAGAGAAATACAGGCTGCGGCAAAGCTACTTTACCGATGTATGAAGTAGGCAAGTTGCAGGTGGGGCCGCGAGCGAAGCGAGCGGCCCCGTCTTTCCATCAGTATTCGCTTTGCACCCGAGTGTGTCGATGAGCCGCAGGAAGCCAGTCAAGGGCCGCAGGGGCGAACCCTTTACCCTTGAATGAGCGGTTCCCTGCGGCAGACACTCCTGCTTGCCCTTAGCGTCAGCTAAGGGACGCCGAACGGCGAGTGACGGGATGCAAGGGCGGTAGTCCTTGCGTTCCCCTCAGGGGCGGAGGGGTGGGTTTACTTGCATGATCGTTGGCGGGCCGCGAGCGATAGCGAGCGGCCTCCTTCACCCCACGTTCCTTATAATCGATGCAATTAACTCATACGCATGGTCTACATCAATCCTTGCTCTTTCATGGAGATGTAGCGACCGTCACCCAGCACCAGATGATCTAAAACTTCGATCCCGACAATGTGTCCGCTATCGACCAGCCTTTTTGTTATCTGGATGTCCTCCGGTGATGGAGTTGGATCGCCACTTGGGTGGTTGTGACAAACTAATACGGAAGCCGCAGATCGCTTTACAGCCGCTCTAAACACCATATGAGGCGTGACAATGGCGGCATTGAGCGAACCGATGGAAAGTGTCTCTGGTTGTCCTATGAGGCTATTCTTGGTCGATAAGAACAAGGCTGTGAAATGTTCTTGTTGCAGATACCTCATCTCTGGCATCAACAGTTCAGCCGCATCTTGCGGTCTGCGGATGATATTCGGCTCAGTACAAGCTGGCCTGCTCAATCTGCGTGCCAACTGCAAAGTAGCAATCACCTGCTTGGCACGTACTTTGCCAATCCCCTTAATGGACAGTAATTCATACTCAGTGATGTTCATCAATTCCTGCATGGTGGGAAAGCGTTTAAAGATTTCATCTACAATATAGGAGCCGGGCTTTTCAGCAATTGCATCACCAAGCAGTGATTTGATCATATTCAGTTCATTTACATGTTTCATAAGACTTTTCCTCCTGTAAACACAAATAGGAGAAGCCAGATTCGACTTCTCCCATTGCGAAATATGATATTGTTCGATAAGATAATGACAAGTAGTTTTTCTTTGAGTCGCCTCATATGCGGGCGGCTTTTTTTTCTATTTCCTCGATCTGCATGTTAATCAGGACGAGCTTCACAAGAGCCTGAGCATACTTTCTCCCGTCTTCTGATTCGAAACTGGCTTCACTGTCCATCATCTGCATGATGGCTTTTAAGCGAGCCTTCTGAGCCTTCAAATGACGAATCGTCTTCATACCCTTCACCTCCCTTCAAGGCAATAAAAATAGCCTGCTGTCGTCTCATGACGATGCGGCCACCTGTACGGTTCTTATGGAGGAACCGAATGCTTCTACAATTGATTTGCAAAAAGTTGAATAAACTAAACCTCCATCCGCACTGCGTATGGTTGAACAGCAAATTGGATCAGCGTTGTCACTTGTCCGTTATTCAAGGCGACGACAGCATATCGACCGGCATCCAATTGCACGCTGTAGATGAATCCCTTCTGCTCACAAAACCCTAAATACTCTTTGGAACTGTTGCTCTTGAATGATTGATAATTCATGGTTTGATCTTCCTCTCTGAATAAAGTTGTATTAAGCCTTGGCAATGCGATCACGATGCCGTTGTAACTGCTGAGGGAATTCCCGTTGAAAGTACGCGACCATCCAGCGAGCGGCGGTCTCATCATCGACTTGGTACATTCGGCGGCAGTAGGTGTACAGCACCGTCCCGGCCATGCGAATGCCTCCGTTCATGACCAACTGCTTCAACAGCTCCTGCATTTCCACGGGCAAACCTTTCTTGACTACCATCTGCATTCATCTCCTTTGTCCGGCATCATCTCACTGCCGGTGACTTGATCTCTGTCACGCAACGCCAATAAGCCCTCTCAACATGTGAGCGGGCAATCTTAAACAAAAAATTGCTATATTCTTGTCGCGGCGGTTTATCAGTGGCTTGATACCTCCGAAGCAAACAACATATGGAAGATGCGGATAGTAAAAAGGACTGCGATCTACTGTATCAACAGCAGAAAGCAGTCCTTATAAATAGGGGTAGGGCATGAAACGGCAGGCCACCCCTTCGTTAAAAGGGATGGTGGTACCGCCCGAAAATGTATGTAATTTTCCCCCATAAAGGGCCGATAATCAGAATTGAACGTTATCGCTTCTTTCGATCAATCGTGTTCAGAAACTCCCGGGCCATTTTTATCACAAAGTCCACTTCATCAGCATTGCGTTCACTCAATAATGCATTTAAATCCTCGATCTTGGTTCGAATCTCATCACTGCCAATCTGTACAGATAATTCATCTATATCCTGAAACAGGTGAATGGGTTTAACACCCAATGCACTGATGATTTTACCTAAAGATTCTAATGATATATTGCGAGTGCCTCTTTCTACGTCGCTTATATAGCTGAAGCTAAGACCGGATCGCTCCGCTAGCCGCTCTTGTGTCATTCCTTTGAGCTTCCGTATCTTTCGGATTTGCTCACCTACCATTATTATAAACTCCGCCATGCCATCACCTCTACTTCAGATTAGTAGACTGAAGACAAGACTTTTATCCTATCATAGTGACACAATATAACTTAACGTATAAGGGTAATTATAGTATAATAGGCCTGTCTGTATTCTTCCAAGATTCTACAATCTTCAACAAAGGAGGGCATCCACGGCAAAGCAGAGTACATATTGTTCTCAGAATACTCGAAGAATCTAAAATTATGATAGTCAAAGGAGGAGAAGCCCCATGTTGACGAGGAAACTCGTAACACTACTTATTACTGCATTATTAATGTTCAATTTGATTGGAACGGCATCAGCGGCACTGCCTGAATACGGGGAAGAATGGAAAGATACACCGAGCACTACGCCAACCGTGTCATTCACCGATCTGCAATCCACCCACTGGGCGTATAAGTATATTGCCGAAATGGTCAGCAGGAAAGTGATTGATGGTTATCCTGACAATAAGTTTCGTCCAAATAATACAATCAGCAGAGCTGAATTCGCAAAAATCATGGTGACAGCATCCGGCATTCAAGCAAAGAAGGTTAATTACTCATCATTCTCAGATGTCCCGGTTACAAACTGGGCTTCGCCATTCGTTGAAGCAGTCAAAGACTACATGACAGGTTATCGTACGGCAAACGGGCAATACATATTCAATCCATCTGCACCAGCTCTGCGGGAAGATATTGTCGTCGCTCTCGTTAAACTAAAAGGGTACGATGTTAACCGTTTACCGGATCACAGTACAATTGAAGCAATGTTTAAGGATTACGCTGGTATTTCTGAATCAGCAAAAGACTATGTTGCCGTCGCAGTTGAAAATGGATTGGTATCCGGTTTCCCGGATGAAACCTTCCGCCCGCAAGCAACAGTTACCCGGGCAGAAGCTACTGTAATGCTATGGCGTGCCTACCAATTCGGCAATGACAATAAAGGTGTAGGAGGCGGCGATTCATCGACCCAAACACCGACGCCAACGCAACCGCAACCGAATCAAACGACGAACCCTTCATCACCGAATCAGCCACAACAGCCGTCTTCAACAGAAAAATTTAGTGTGGATACTCTTGTTGGAGGGAACGGAGAAGGTGATGTGGATGGGCCAGTAAGGATAGCCAAAATCAATCAGGTTGACAGCATGGCGATTGATAACAGCAATAACATCTTCTTTCTGGACACCAAAATAAAAAAGGTTCGGAAATTCAATAACTCAAACGGCACTGTAGAGACGTTCAAAACGATGAATGCAGAATTTGACTGGAACCATCAAGATGGCACTACCGTGACACATTACGATCACACTGCATTTACACCAAATCTGTTGGGATTCAATCCTGCAAATAACAAGTTGTACCTTTGGGGAACGAGATGTTCGGTAGATATCACACCTGACAACAGCTGTTTTGGCGATTATTTCAGTACTATTCATGATATTAGCTCTGATGTTCAATTAGCTACATTCTCCTTCGCCCCTCAGCTTCATTGGAGTAAATTTATGAGATTCTCCGATCAGGGTGCGGTGATCTTTGGGGGTCATAATGTGACTCTTAGTTCCAGTATGATTTTTGAGGGCAATTTGGGAAAAGAAGCAGAAGTGATTGCCAACTCCAAAGATGGGACAGGAGCAAACCTGAGCTGGTTTAATGAAGCGATTGTAGATGCCATCGTGACACCAGACAGCCTGTATACCTTTCATACCGCCTATAAAGAATTAAGCAGAATAAAACTGTATCCTCGAAAAGTGGATTCGATTATCTCTTTCGGAAATATGAAATTCGATACCGTCACATCGCATAACGGCAAGTTCTATGTATCAAACGGTGCAACGATTTATGAGCTGACTACAGATGGAAAGCTGACTACGTTCATAAACGGGAATGACTTGGTCTACAATGACGGCAATCCGATTAAGAAAATCATGCATGTGGACTTTGATAGCAACGGCAACGTCATTGTGTACGACGATGACAACAAAGCAATTCGCCGAATCAATCTGTAAAAAAGATCATTAGCGAACG
Organism: Paenibacillus sp. J2TS4; assembly: GCF_018403245.1. Lineage (GTDB taxonomy): Bacteria > Bacillota > Bacilli > Paenibacillales > NBRC-103111 > Paenibacillus_L. The sequence goes on along the minus strand of NZ_BOSH01000017.1, from coordinate 58,467 downwards.
GGAGCCCAGTGCTCCCTTTGTTGTATGTTTACCTCAGGGAGGGACAAGATTTGAACAACAGCTATTATTGTAAAAAATGCCGAAGAGACCACAGTATCATGAGCACTGTTGGTGTTCGGCATCTCCACTACAATCTTTCTGAAAAAGGCATCTCCAATTTCATGAATATGTCTACAACGATTCCCACCTATGAAGTGGCCATAAACGGTATCCCGGGCGTATTTGAAGGCACCGATGCCTTTGTCCGAGAAGTGCAGATTGCTCAGACGTTGCAAGAAAAATTCCCGAATGTAGAAGCATTCAAAACGGTCGATGGTTTCAAAGAGTGGCTTGCAGAACAATTACAGGGAAGCAACAACGCCGCGGCAAATGCACTTAGCAAAATTCAAGGGGACGCCGCTGGAGAAGTAGATTTCATTCGCGAAATGCAAGGCAGTATCCGCAGTCTCTTTACGAAAATCGATTTCCCTCGTAATGCGGATGGCAGAATCATCAGCAATACCCCTGGCATAGATGCGATTGAAGTGAACCGTTTGACGGGAGAAATTATCAGGGAATATCAAGTCAAAACTCTTCGTTCGGCAGACAGTATTAACAGCACGATAAAGGACTTCCTTAACAATGACCATTACAAGTCTACAACTGTACTTGTGGGGCCGCAGGAACTGATTGATCGTGCTCACGAAATGGGGATTCCGAATCCTACGAAGGTCATGGGAACCCTCCAAGATAATCAGAGCTCAGCACAGGAACTGAGCAGTAAAGTTCTGAATGAACAACTGGCCGTCAGCATGACGCCGGGTGCAGTTGCTGAAAAAGTCATTGGCGGAGCGGCTATTGGAGCGGTTATTTCTGTTGGCATATCCAGCTTACTGACGTATATGCAATATAAAAGCGGAAAAATCACACTTGATGAGATGAAAAGGAAGATTGCTAAAGATGGAGTAAAGGGGGCTATTACGGGCGGAGCATTGGCTGGTTTATCGCTTTTCATTCCGGGCGGTATCATCGGTTTCGGTATTGGGTTTGTAGTCGGCACATCGCTCCGCCGCTTAATGGATGAGGCATACGATGACGGCATGTTTGGAGAGGTTCTAACTTCAACCAAAGCTGTCCACGCTAATGTCCAACTGTTAGCGGGCGGCACGGTCTATGTCGCTCAACTCACCGAGGTGAACGGACGAGCATTGGCAAGGGCCGTCTCGACTGTAGATGACATGAGTGCTGACCGAATGCAGGCCGATACCATCTACAACAGGGTGGAGCGGGACAGCAACAACGGTATGCGGATTGATTATAGCCAGCATGCAGACAGCATTCTATCCCGTTTTGACAGCTTGCGAGATCGCATGAAAGGAGGCGGTAACAGATGGAGTTAAATGAGCAAAAAGATATGATTAGGCTTCCAAATCAAAGGCAAATAAACGAAGCCGTACAAGAAAATCCAAGACTGGTTGATCAGACTCAGGTAAAAGCCATCGTACAACAATCGCTCTCGCAACTTTCTTCCATAGAGCATCGGCTAGACCGTTTGGAGAATCAAGGCGTGGTTGGTCGCGTTGTTGGTTCAATCACTGGCTCCACGAACCGAGAATTGATTACGCTCATGAGAGATTTAACGCAAGCTCAGCAGACGACAATCAAGCTTGTTCTGACACTGGCCGTATACCATGCTCAAAACATCGCTGTAATGGATGAAATTCTGGATGAACTGGACAAAGCAAAGGGAGTACATACGCGAACAGCATCCCACATTGAATTCCTGTACGAACAGGTGCAGATGATTCGCGACACTCGGAGATCGCGGGAAAAACCTGTGGCCGGAAGGTTGGGTATATGGGTTGCCATTGTTGCATTCTTATCTATGTTGATTTTCTTCTTTCTCAAATAGAATAGTTAATGAATGCTGAGCCTTCGGGGTCAGCTTTTTTGGTTACGTTACAATTTCGAGAAAATAACGATATATGATATAAGTAAGGATTGAGTTGGTGTAAATCACTCGCTTGAAAATGTAATTCATAGAATCATATGCGGATTGACTAATAATTGCGGAGGTACGGCGAGGAGATTTATTGAATTTGACAAATTCACTCCCAATTCACGTTACAAAAAGTAATCTCCTTCAATATATTTGTCACCAATGGTTGTTCCCATCTTTTTATTGTTGTAGCATATTGGTATACCCTGTAAATTTATATAACTATAGAAATAGGCCTTAAGTTGCTATAGAGATACAAGCACAGGAGGAAACCACTTGAGACTAGTTATTTCATCACACCATTTTGGTGATCAAGCTATACCATCTGAAATCGTTGAACCTATTATTTTGGCATTAAAAGATACTTTGTTTGAAGTAAGAAAAGGATCAGCGACAAAGCTAAGAAAAATCGTTTTAGAATTGCTGTTTAATTTGGTGTGGTCAGATAAAACCAGGATTGACTCTAGTAATGATATTACAATAACTTCAATGAAAGGGGATATAGGGCTTTGTCTTCAAACAGGAAATGTTAGTAGGTTTTATGCCGATATTTTAAAATTGCAGTCTTTATATATTAAAGATAAAGCATCATCTGCAATTTATATACTCCCGACCAAAAATGCATCTTTAAAAATGGGGAGTAACATTGTGAATTTTGAACGTCTCGTTGAGGAACTAAACTTATATAAGCACATTATAACAATACCCATACTAATTATTGGAATTGAATAGAGGAGGAATTACTATGGAATTCGGATGGCCGTTACCCAAAAGAGTTAGCTACCTTGAAGAATTAAGAAGAATCGATGATCCCAAAAAGCCTAAGTTCCCACTTGTATTTCAAAATGAACGACAGTTCTATACCATACACAAGATTCCTGTAGGGCTTCCTAAATATAGATTGGCAAATGGAAGAACACAGGCATCGCAGGAGAGTTTTCTTTCTAAAAACAGTTCTTCATACCCATCCGATTTTTTTGAACGAGATGAGGAGAATGTTGAAGCTCAAGAGATACAACATACATTATTAAAGGAATTATTAGGATCGAACGAAAAAAATATAATTAAATTTTTTAGAGAAAAAGATCAAGTTGAACCTTTAATTTTGACTCATACTGGTTTTGTTGTTAATGGAAATCGCCGTCTTTGTACATTTAGAGAACTATTAAATGAAGATGAAAACAAGTATCACAAGTTTCAACACATTGAAGTTATTATATTAGATCCATGTGAAGAAAAGGATATTGATGAATTAGAGGCCCGCTTGCAAATTGATACTGATATTAGGGCTGATTATAATTGGATATCCGAAGCGTGTATGTTGAGAAACAGGCACACAAAACATGGGTATACTATAGATAGACTTGCATCAATATACGGAAAGTCAAACTCTCAAATAGAAGATATTCTTGATACTCTTCACCATGTAGATATGTACTTGGAGAGCCAGGGAAAGTCAAAACAATACGAGCAAGTCAATAAGCAAGAGTTCGCTTTCAAACAGCTTAAAAAATCTAGAAACAAGGTAAAGGATCCTGACAAGAAGACAGTATTTACTTCTATTGCTTATACTTTATTATCGAATCCAACTGAATCGGGGAGACTTTGGGGAGCAATCCCTGCTGTCGAAGATAATCTTGATAAAATTATTACCGTCCTGCAAAACGAATTAGAGATTAACGGAAATATTGAAACTGATGATGATATAGAATTACTTGATGATGAGCAGAGTGAACTAGAATCTTTAATTATTGCACTGAGTGAAAAAGACAATAATGAACGTGTTATTGAAGTTGTGGATGATGTTATCAGAGAACAGAAAGAAACTGAAAGAGAAATTAAAAATAAGAAATTCGTTTTATCCCAAATTAATAAGGCTAATACAGCAATGAAAAATGCAATAGTTGGATTTAGCAATGAAACAGATACAACAGGGATATTATCTCAGCTTGATGAGTTGAAAGTATCGATTGAAAAACTGAGGGAGTTGCTAAATTAATGTTATTCATTGAATATCTGGAGGATTCACATAGTGCTCATTTGTCTATGGAAGAAGAGTCTTTAGCTTGGGGGGAAATCAGGCGAGTCTGCCAAGAGCGGGGCGATATCAACATATTTAGTGATCAAAGCCTCTCGATGCCATGGTGGGTATTCTTATCGGTTAGAAGATCAATTCGACTAGTAGCTGTTAAATATCACCTTCGTATAGAATTTTCACCTAGAGCCAAAGAACTTCTAGTTATAGCCAATACCAAACGCTCAAAATTTAAAGAGATTGATCGCGTTAGTCCAGTTTCAGAGGAAGAAATTTTAAATAAATTAAGTGAAGTAGGATTTAAACGAAAACTGACAAGTCACCAGTTAAGAAATGTGGCTAAGTTAGCTTCACTACCTGCGGCGGCGACATTTTCCGTACCAGGGGCAGGGAAAACTACGGAGGCACTAGCATATTACTATCTTAAAAAGGAAGAAAATTCAGTACTCTTCATAGTTGCACCTAAAAATGCATTTGCCGCATGGGATGAGCAGTTAAGTATATGTAAGCCGGACGCCCCTTCAATTGTCAGGTTGACAGGTGGTGAGCGTGCTATTGAAGTAGCACTCAAAAAAGCACCCGATAAAATGATAATAACATATCAACAATTACCACGAGTTATTAATTTAATATCGTCATATTTGTCAGGAAAGTCAGTAATCATGTTTTTAGACGAAAGCCATCGTATTAAAAGCGGAGAAGAAATTGTTACAGGAAAGGCAATATTATCTCTGTCTCATTTGCCGACAGAAAAGTTAATAATGTCGGGAACTCCTATGCCAAATTCACCGTATGATTTAGTTGCACAATTCAATTTTTTGTATCCTGAAATTGAAGTGGATGAAGAAAGTGTATTGGAAACAATACGTACGATTTATGTGAGAACAACCAAGGCAGAATTAGGCCTAAAGGAACCAAAATATAAAATAGTAACTATTCCAATGAGTGTTTCACAAAAAAAATTGTATGATCTATTGCGTTCTGAGGAAGCAAGACAGATTGAAAATCTGAGAGCTAATCAAAGAAATATGCTTCGAACAATGGGGAGAAGTGTTATTAGAATGCTTCAACTCACATCTAATCCGTCGCTAATACTGAAAAATATTAAGGGTCATGATGAGGTTATTTCAGAGATTATTGCAGAAGAAAAAAGCCCCAAAATAGAATATGTTTGTAATCGAGTTCGTCAATTGGCAAGGCAGGGTAAAAAGAGTATTGTCTGGTCAACATTTGTTGAAAACATTGAATTGTTAAAGGTAAGATTAGAAGATTTAGGGGCAGATTATATTCATGGTGGTGTAGATGCAGGCAGTGAAGACGATGATTTTACACGTGAAGGGAAAATAAAGAGATTTCATGATGATTCCAATGCCTTGGTTTTGATTGCCAATCCTGCCGCGGCAAGCGAAGGTATTAGTTTGCATACAGTATGTCACAATGCCATCTACCTAGATAGAAATTATAATGCGGCACAGTTTCTTCAATCAGTAGACAGAATACACAGACTTGGGCTACCAGAAGATGTTGATACAGAGGTTGAGATACTCATATGTCCTGATAGTATTGACGAGTCGGTTGAGAGAAGGTTAAAGATTAAGATCGATAGAATGTCCGAGGTTTTAAGTGATGATTCCATCAGAATTGAACCTGAATATGTGAGCCCAGAGAACTTTGAAGATTCCTTGTCTATCGAAGATATTAATGACTTTGTAAGACATTTGAAGGGGAGTTAAATGTCCATGTCCGTTTCAGTAGGGATACTATACTCTTCTCAAAGGTTAATAAAACTTGTACGAGAAAACTTATTAACAATAAATGAGATTTTAGAACAATTCACCAAAATATATGTAGCTAGCACTCCATATGTAATTGACATGTGTAAATCTTGTGGGTGGCTTGAAATTAGTCCATCAGGGTTCCTACAGGTCACAAGCAAAGGTTTAGAGATACTGGAAGCTCGATCAACAACCGAAAAGCTTAGAAATCAATTAAAACATTATATTTATACATCAAAACCCCGGTGGTCAAAAGTCCTTCATTATGGTCGCACTGAAGCTTTACAACACTTTCCTAAGGAAATTATACAGTGCTTTGAGGAAGCAGATCTACTTGGTGATTATAAGTTAGATGAATCTACGGTTTATTGGTGGGATATGCTGGGGACGTTCTCCAGAAGAGGACTTGAAGAGAAGAAGAGTTCAATAGGCAGAAGAGGAGAACTCCTTTCATTACAGTACGAAGAAAAAAGGCTCGGTATTACTCCTGTGTGGAAGTCATTTGAAAGTAATTTTGTGGGGTTTGATATTCTTTCAAAAGTAAGTGAATATGATGCCTCAAACTTAAGCATAGAGGTAAAGGCTACCATCAGTACTTCAGACAAGATTACTATCTTCATCACAGAGAACGAATGGAATGTGGCCTCGTTAACAAAAAACTATCTCTTTCACATCTGGTCTTTAACTCCTACTCCAGTGTTGTATATCTTAACTCCAGATTTTATTAAGTTGAGTATTCCTCATAATGAAGGTAACGGTAACTGGGAGACTGTAAGAATTGAATATGGAAAAGATGAATTGAAGCCATACAGAGAAATGGAGGGCATATAGCCCTCCGCACTAATTATCAAAATCGATCATATCAAATAGAGTATCTTCTTTTATTAATTCGTTTAAATAGGTCTTTTTCTCGTATTTAATTGCAGGGATGGCACTGTATTCCTGTTGTTCAATTCTTATATTACTTATCAATGGCGGTACGTCTTTATCAAATAGATTGAATAGTAATTCTCCAGAATTTAATATATTTAGAATTTCTTGTGCATTGATTTCTTTCTTGTAATCCTTTGTATTGCCGTTAACATATAGATATAGATTGTTATGAGGGTTTTGTGTTAGATAGTTTTGTAATTGAGCTATTGTAATTATCTGATTTGTGGTCAATAAACCGTATTTTGTGAATGGTGCTTTACTAGTAAGCTTATTAATATGGGTTACAAGAGCTTCGTAGTCTATAGTTTCTTCATTGATCACCATAAAGTAGTCTACTCTACCGATTTTTTGATCTTCTAGTGGTTCTGGCATTAAGTTATGAGCCAAAGCCACATTTAGGAGAATCGGACGAGTAAATTTATTTTTATTGTATGGTTCTGGAGATATCAATGGTCGTAACTTTTTAATTAATGCTTTTTGATATTTTAACACACGTAGCTTATAGATTGCCTCTCTCATTATTGCCTTCAGTTCAGTTTGATAATTATATTCTGCCTCAATATAAGGCCACTTATCAGCAATTAGAGGGAGCGTGACCTGTTCAAACACTTTTTTATAGTCCGCGTTTGTATCAAAGCCTATAAAACGTCTCCCCATTTTCTGTGCCACTGCAAGTAAAATGCCTGTTCCAGCATACGGATCTAACACCACATCGTTGGGGTTCGATGATAATAATAGTATCCGTGCCATCATTTCAGGAGGGAACGGACATGCATGACGAAACTCTTCTTCCCCAAACTCTTTCTTGTTCCCCCAACTACCTTGAGTGGGTATTGTGAACTTCCAAATGTTTTCTGGAACTTTTCCATCAGGGTTATATCTTTCGGGATAATCAATCCACCATTCCATAAGTTCATCTACAGTCTTAATACGATCGATGTAATAATTATATGAATCACTTTTGGTAAACATTAAAATGTACTCAAAGACATTTCTCATCTGGCCTTTTCGAGACCAGGGCAGAGTTTTGCCCTTGTCCCATATTATTGTATCTTGGTGAATCCATCCGATGGATTCTAATTCTTTGGATATATCATCCGGCAATCTAACCATCTTTCCATTACGTTTCATAGTATCGACAATGACAAATAGTGATGCATTCTCTTTAGATATATCATAAACACCTTCAAATGTTTTTTTTATATCAGCAAGATACTCGTCGTACGATTGTTTGTACCCTGTCTGGTCTTCAACATCTCCGTATTTCTTCATATTCCAATATGGTGGAGAGGTTACAATAAGATCGACAAAGGGTTTTTTCTTTGAAAAAATACTACTGATGTGAACAGAGCTTGTGTTCAAATACACATTCAATTTATTTTGATTAATTTTTATATTATCTTTGTCCATTGATAAGCTTCCTTCCTTCCTAGACACTACAAGCTTTATTATACCAACTATGTCAATCAAGATCTACAAATTGTCCGATTTTTATAGCTATGAAAAAAGACACCATTGTATCTTGGTGTCTAGACACAAAAATTTACTATTTTTCTTTCCCTTGAAGTATGTATTCCAGCGATAGAGACAAAATCCACAAGTTGCATGGTAAGCAACTGGCTAGGTTATTATAATGATGCAATCATTGTGCTTATAGTCCAATTACCTACTGAAATATCTTCAGTATGCCATGATATTTGTTTTGTGTATTCGTTTAGATCATCGCGTTTTTGAATCCAATTAATAGTCTCCTGTATTGTCCCATTTGAATTTCGTGAAAAAAACTCCTGCAAGGATAACCAATCAGTAATATTAACTTCTGGTATTGAAGATAATGGAATGGGGGTCGGCCAACGAAATAACAATAAACCATAAATGTTAATATTATTTTTCCCAAACAACTTTTCTAAGTATTCTTTGTTTGAAGATAATATGTCAAAGTACATTTTAACTTGTTTAATACCCTTTTTAGCTTCTGACATTTTATAAGCAACTTCTGAGGCCCCGAGTGGAGCAAGAAAATGTTTATAATCAAGGATTAAAAGATCATTATTTTTTTCATCAAAAATGAGTAGGTCTGGGGAAAGTTGTTTACCATTTATGGTAAGCTTTTTTTCCTTATAGGTAGTAAAGCCATATCTATTGAAGAAGGACTGAATTTTTAATAAGTTGGCCTGCTCTAGATCACATATAAGACGGTCATATATTTTCTTCTTATTCCCTTTATTCAACGCTCCAGTAAGCGATCTAGCCGGATTAATTCTAGCGATAAGTCTTGGCAATGTATAGATGTTGTTAAAAGATGCTATGAAAGGCTGATAAACTAACTTTGAGTGAAAATTACTAACATCGAATATTAAGTCTTGTAACATACTCTTTATTGATATTTTATCCACATCGCTCATTTCTGAAAGCCATGACACCATATCCCCTTCTGGCAAACAAACCGGACTTGAGCCAAATATATTTTCAGATCCGAACTTCTTATCATAATAATCTTCAACCCAGGTATAGTACGTAAAATTAATGAAAAGTGCTGTGAATAACTTTCTAAACTCTCCTAGTGTATAATCACCCAAGTTGGTGTTATAGGGTAATTCTGGCAAAATGGTGTTGCTCATCATTTTAAGTACTGCAGAGTGAGCAGAGGTACCTTTATATAAATTCCACGGTATCTCATAATTATCAATTTCGAAAGTGCATTTTTTGATCCACACTGGAAACCCTTCTTTTAATTCGACGTATGGGATAGAATCAATGTAGGTGTCCCAATGCTTTTTTTCGCTAACAGACTGATAAATAATAAATTTAATGTTAGCCTCTTCAGGTACTGCAAAACTTATATGTTTTTTTGTTTCATGAAGAGTTGCATGAATTAGTCCACGTGACCAAGCAACATAATTAATTGATATTTTACTATACTGAATTGCCCATCCAATAAGATTCTTTATTTCTGATTCCGCTTCATGAGATGTGTAAATAGAAGTAGGAAGAGTGATTGCGGGCTTCTTACTCAACCATCTAAAACAGTGCTCAACACCACTTATAACATGAGAATTAAGATAATTCCGCTGTAAATAATTTATTAATTTTAGTGAATTATCATTGTCAAGATCACGAATGAAATCTCCTAGAAATTTCAATAGAAGTGGGATAGTCAAATCATTTGCTCTGTAGATAATTTTATATTTTTTGTATTCTTCATCCACATATTCTTTTTCAATTTTCCTTATTATTCTTATATCTCTTTCGGTTAGCAAATTGTCCACCTCAGTTCTTTGTACAATATTTTGAAAATAAAAGGTGATCTGGAATGGGAAGGCACACGCTTGCAAAAGGTAAAGTAGTGCTCACGATTCTTAAGGAACTTGGTGAAGCACTAAACTACCATGTTGAGACGGAATACCCTGTAAAAAAAGGTGAAAATAAACAAGCAATAGATATAGCATGGTTTATTGATAACAACGATATCAAGTATCCAATAATGATTTTCGAAATTGAAAGTTATTCTGCCAATGGCTCATCGGCAAATCCAATGAAGATATACAGCAAACCCAATTATGAGTTTGAGAAGCCGTTGTTTTTCTTTCATGTTTTTGTGGATTCTGGGAACGATCCAGCAGTAATAATTGATCTGGAGCACCAATATGGAAGAAATAACTATAGGGTTTATGAAGTTAAGAAAGGTGATATTAACAAACTAATACTAGATGTAATATCTCAACATAGAAGAATAAACCAAGACATTAACATACATGATCTAATTGAATTGTTTACTTTTGAAAAAGAATGGGAGGACGTTAATATAACTAATATTCTTTTTCATTTAGAGGGTCTTTACAAGCATAAATGGAGTGAAATCTTGCCGGTCTATGCACATTTAGCTCAATATATCCCTTTAATGAATAGTGAATTTATACGATTTTTAGATAGAAAGATAACTGAGAATTTTGTTGATAATGACTTTTATGAAGATTATATAGCTTATCACTTTTCTTACGGAATTCACATGGCTATTTTAACTTGTATTAAAGGAAATAACCAGTATCTCTCCAGGTTAAAATGGTGGCAAGAGGATAGTAGTTATATGGAGAAAATAGGACCTTATTTCGGTTTAAGTAGAGAATATGATGATTTCATAGCATGTTATTCGGGTGCTTACTTTGGCATGTTAGCAGTCTTACTAAAAGAACAGCCAGATGGAGTAAAATATATACTGGAACAAAGCATTAAGATTTTGGGTAAGATGACGATGTACCCTGATAACATCATATTTTATAACGCTTTATGGGCGTTGCACATTTCAGCTACATCTGATACTTGTGAAACGGAATATAACTATATTAGAGAATACATAAATCAAAGAGGGGCATTAAATGAATATTGGATAATAGAGCCACCATCTGCATTAGGAGAAGCATATGACGAATATAAAAATCATTACAATGTATTCTCTTGCAAGTTCAAGTATATTCCAGATAGAGAAACGTTTATAAGAGAATATGTAAGAAGCGACATTTCAGATATTAAGAATTATAAACAAGATGCAGTTTCATTAGCAATTAAAATGCTTAGTAATCCAGAATGTTGGTTTGAACGGACAGAACGTATCGAAAGTGGTGGATGGTCATATAGTTGGGGTAATAGGCTAATCAACTGTTTGCATTTTTGTAATGTAAACAAGGAGTAAGAAAGCATACTCCTTGTTTACTGCATTTAGTTTACCCTATCAATAGATACGGTGAACCGTATCATAAGTGACGGCGAAAAATTGGCCTGGAATGCTCAAGGTAAGGGATGAGCTACCTAGGGGAAGATTTGTTCCGCAGACTAGCCCGTGCGGTCGGTTTCGATTTCCCATATGGCATGATCCCTCAAGTGCTTTGGGTCTTGCTGGGCTGAAACAAGTTTTAATGTATTGGACAAAGGAGAGAATCTGCTTTTTTGAAAAGAGAATGTGGTGGGAAATGCCCTTTCTTAACTTAATCGCTTAACGTCACATTTCTTACAAATGGAGAGTACTGGGATATCATGGTGATAAAGATAATAACCCATCACATTTTTTCGATAACAAAAATCGCACTCGTGTAAAGAAACCAATGGTTCCCATTCTCTTTGTTCTCTTGCTTCCTCTTTCCAACGTGCGTCCTCTTCAGCGAGAAACTTGGCGACGTCATCACTCCATTCTTTCATTTTATTCATAGCTTCCGGCAACGATTTCCAATAAGTAAGGTCGATATAGGGTTTTATCAATGTTTGCAAGTCAGGGTGAAGTGCACCATTTAATGAGAAATCCTCCGTGTTGTTCGATATAAAGTAAATTTTTCTAAAGAAGTTTTCATCGGCGTACTCCAGTGCACTTAGAAAAATAAGGGCATCTCCCATGCTTTTCTGCTTTTTATGAAAGGGAGCCTTACCTTGTAAAGATAACTCAATGGCTTTTGATTTCACATTTTTCGTGTCTTCTAAGGTAATAATCTTCGTATTTGCATGATAGAACAGCGATTCAATTCGATTGATTCGCTCTTGCTTACCGGGTTCTTCCTTCGCGTGATTGTTTGCTAAAGACTCTTTTACAGTCACCAAAGAAGCATATACATCGTCTAAAATCTTTATGAGGTTCGTGTCCTGTTCATTTCTCTTTACTCGATCTGCTAAACTTTGAAAGGATTTATGGATATTATTTATATCTCTTAACTGTTTATCGGTAGCCGTTTTTATACTCTCTTCTTTGTTCGATTTCCACTCATCAAGGATCTGTTCGGGCAGAACAAGTTCGATATTATCTGTTGCAACAAGGTTTTCTAAAAGCGAAAGAAGCTCTCCATTTCCTTCGGCTAAACTTATCCAATCACATGTATCAATAATGACACCAATTGAAAGTGTGTCTTGAAGCTCCATGGGCATATTCCTTTCCTTTAATTTTCCTAAATTAATAGTTCTACGGGTTTTAATCATTCTCCTGCTCAAGTTCTTTGCCGGATTTACAAGCTGGTTCTCATTAAGATGCTTCTTCATCAGGGGAAATAATTGCTTAACGGGCCCTTAAACCAAGTCTACCTAAGCCATATTAATTAATCTAAAATGATTAAATGATTATGGCGAGCCTATGGGCTTTCGGACAAAGGAAAAGCCCCTTTCTCAATTTCGGCAGAAAGGAATGCGATTAAAAAATGCTTTTCGGTCTCCTCGTTGAAGTAAAGCTCGACGCTGCCGACGCGCATCTTGTCGTCCAGAGTGATTCTCATTTCGACCAATTTGGGAATCGCCCGCCGTCCTATCCCGCACCGACAAGAAGCTCTCCTTCGGCTGCATGACCTATCCACACCAACTGATGCATGTGCTCTACTTGGAGCAGGTGTATCGGGCGTTTAGATTAATAGGGAAATCGTGCCATAAGTGACGGCGAAAAATTAGCTAGACATGGTTTTATTATTTGTTGATTCGTAGTATAGTATGGATGAATTGTTCATTTTCCCCGACCATTGCTTTACAGGCCTCCCGATATAACGGGCAGAGCGATTCCGTAGTTGGTAAGGTTCGTAAAGGGGTGGTGCGTATGGTAAAACAAACAGCAGAGTGGTTTGAAGGATTTAATATTACACTTCCCTTCTTCACGGTCAAGTTTAAAAAGCCAGCCAACAACGCTACGGGGGCGGGGAAAGTGAATTATTCATGATAGGGGTGGCCTCATTCGGCTGCTCCTATTTTCTTTATCAGATGACAATATTCCGGTGAGTCGTGAGTCTCGGTGCTGCCGATGCGCTTCTAATTAATTTAGGAATCACCCGCCGTCCTATCCCATACCCTGCAAGAAGCTCTCTTTCGGCCGCAGACCTATTCAATTGATGCATTGATCTCAGGACAATAGGAGGACAGCAGGAGAAATAGATTGTGGGAATATGTAACGATCTAAGTAAATAAATAATACTTTATGCTATACTTAATACAAATAAATCCATAAAAGTAATTGCGAAAAAGAGTTTTTGAATAGTATTCAAGGAGCCGCTTATGAAAAATAAAAAAAGAAAACAGAAAACGAAGATAAGACGGAACGAGAATGGTGCTACGCCACATGAGAATGAATTTGAAACAATATCAAAACTTCTAACTGAATATATAGCTAATAACCCCGAGATTGAAACAATCATAAAGAAAAAGCACGAACAAGCGGTTGATTATATTAACGTCCAACTCGAAAATGGATTAAATTTTCAAGTCGATGAACTCCTCCGGTATTTTTTAGCGGAATACAATAACAGAATATTTAATCATGGCGCATATTCTTTTCCGCCGTCGTTTAATGTTATGGAGGGGTTTTATAAATTTGTTCCAGAGTATTCCTTTTTTAAATTACTAGAAGAGCGTGATCACCTAATTTCGTTTTTAGAGTTCTTTGACTTTGTCACAGCTTCGGATGTCAAGCTGAGCAAAGATATTTTTAGTTCTATTGTTGAAGAAGGGGTTATCTATTCATATAATGCTGTAAATGATTTGGATGATATCACTTTTTCTAGTGGAGACTATTTTAGTGATGATAGTAAAGAATACGCCATAGGCGGGGCCTCTATTATTAGGCATGGAAGCGAGGTAAGCATACTATTCCTGGCTGGGGAAAAAGGGCTACTTACCGAAATTAATAAAAGCATAACTGATGATATAATTGTCGGAGTACATACACATGGTCGAGAAAATATAAAGCCTGTAGGCAATGTAGAAGCTGTTCCATTATTAGAAAATATAAATTTCTGGAAAACGTTGGTTATGACTAGAGTGGACTTAGATAACATGACATCCGGGTTTCGGTACATTCTGAAAGATGTCAATAACAGTTTTCTAACAGTAACTGATGATATATCGGTTTTCATGAATGAAGATGGTACTCTTATTAATTCAGATGCTGAATTTCAAATTAAAGAAATGATAGATAAAATGAACATCTATCATCCCTTGTTTGAAATATGCAAGACTCTACTATATTTACCACTTTATTTTGATACATACGGAGACTTAGTTGTTGAGGAGAGACACCAAACTAAATTAAATCAACGACCTCCTGAAGAACTACAGTATACGAATCATTTGTTGAAGCCAAAAGATAGAATAAAATATAGAACTGCGTCTGTATTAAGAAAAACCATTGATACACCTCCTCATCGAACTTACATTCGTACACCTGATATTAGATTTGATAAATCGGGATTTTGGAAGCAACTTAATCCGACGCAAATTGGTGCTGACAAACAAGGGAGGACTATTCATGGTCGGACTTGGGTTGAACAAACTTTAACTTGGTTAGAATCTTCAGATGGCAAAAATAACTCTTATCTTACTGCCCAAACAAAGAATGTGGTTCTAGATTCAACTAATGCAGGTGTTATTTATGTAATGCGGTCAGCTGCACATGAGAAAGACATTTTTAAGGTAGGATTGACTACAAGAACTGCTGAAATAAGAGCCAATGAATTATCTCGAACTACTGGCGCACCCGATAAATTTCTCGTTGTTCAAGAGTGGGACGTTAGTGATTGCTATCTAGCTGAGAAAATTATACACGAGCGGCTTTCCCCATACAGAATAAATCCAAGCCGGGAATTTTTTAAAGCTCCTTATAAGGAAATTTTGAAGATTATAGATGAAGTAATATCAAGTTTGGCTGAGTAAATTGTAAGCCCAAATCTCACTTGCAAAGGAGATTTGGGCTTTATGCGAATTTGATGGATTTTTTTATTCAGGCCAATAACTGTTCCAAGCTACCATGATCCCTTCCTCCATCTGCACCGTGGCATGTGTGTGACGTAGATCGTGGAATCGGATCTTCCTAACCCCGCTTCGCTCAAAGTGCTTGCGCCAAGCCAACACAAAGGAGAACGTCTAACACAGCGTTCTCCTTCATGTCACGAATGATTTTCCATTGCCTCCCTTGCTTCCATCTGTCCATACGCTTCACCCAAGCCAATCGAGCGGTAATACTCCCGTGTCACATCTTCCATCCGCTTCATAACAACTTCATGGTGCTCCACAGGGATAAACTCCAGGATAACAGCAACCACAGCCTGTTCCCTAGCGGCTTCTCTTAGTTTGATCTCTTCCAGTCCATAGTGCGTGTAGCCTCCAGCGCTCCCATTAGTGAGCTTGTGCTTCATCTCAATAGCCTTAATGGCGGTTACAGGGCTGATCACCTCCATCATGCTCAACGTTTCGAAGCCCTTCTGAATTACTTCGTCCAACAGTTCCATGTCGTGCCGGATGCGCTTCGCACTCTCTTGGTCGGCCAGTTCCTGATTTATCTTCACCTTGGTTTGAGCACGCTTCTCCTTGCGCTGCTGGTGAGCTTTTGTGTACGCCTTCTTCATCCCGTCCATCTTCCTCTCCATGCTCTCCTCATGAAGCTTGGGCTGGAGCAGTTCCATCGTGAATCCATTCGCAATCGCTTCGCTACGCCGCTTCATGTAAGAATACATGGTGGGAAGGCTGATCGGGAATCCATTGTCATTACACCATGCCACCAGTTCTTTCGCAGGAGTTTCATTGTCAATCATGTTGTCCAAGAATGGCCGTTCTTCCATTCCATCAACTGATTAATCTTCCCCGGCGCGTGTTTACTCGTCTCCTTGGCTTGTTCTTGTTTTCTTGCCATCATATTCACCCCATATCGAAATGCTGTATAGCCGTAATATACAGCTATGGCACATGATACTAACGTGGAGTAAGACTATAGTGGTTTTACAGGTTTGATCTACACGGAGAGGGTGAGTTTCGTGATGCTGTTTATGCGTTGTTGCCATAAAAAGAAAAGCTCACCCTATAATGTGCTAAGGTGAGCAGTAACTATGAAAGTGTTTTCATAAGTTCAGATCGCGATTTCGATTTTCTCCTGGTTCCGCGTAAGTTTCGGCTGGAATGATTCCACCGCCGCTGCAACGGGAGACGAGAAGAAATAGGAATCCACGTTTTCATCGAAGCTCAGTTCAATCGTCTCGATCTTCTTGCTTGTATTCATCGTAATTCGCTTGATGAACAGGTGCAACATCGTTTTTCGCTGTTCGAATGGTGCCGTGGTAAGTATCTGATTAAGTCCATGAATCAGTTCACGTACCTGCTCAAAAGCGACAGGAGACGTATTTCCTTCGGTTAGCTCCAGCTCCAATCTAGACTTTTCCGCTCGAAGCTTGATTAGATCGGCCTGAATCTCCTGTATTCTCTCAGTGATAGTTGACTTATCGATTTTATTTTGCTCGATTAAATCGAGATAGAGGCGCTTTTTGGACTCAGCCTGTTCTAATTGGCTCCTAATGTGCGATAGCTCGGATTGGAGCGGTATTGTTCGGGTGATAAGTTTGTGGTTAATTTTGTCCACGATGGCCCTTAGAATGCGCTCCTTGGACAATACTCGCGTTAACCGATTCATTACTTCTTCTTCGGCTTCCTGCTTGCGAATGCTATTGGCGGAGCAGACGCTACTTCCCTTACTTCGGAAGGCCCCACATGAGTAATACAGGCGATTCACATGCTCCCCGGTTTTGGTCTTGCTCCGAGTACGGCTTGCGACCATCGCCGCTCCACACTTCGGACAGCGGATTAACCCGGACAGCAAGAACTCACCGTCGAAGATACGGGATGGCGTGAACGATTTCTTCTGCAAAAGAAACTGGACCTTCTCCCATAATACATCGGAAATAATGGCTTCATGCTTTCCATCGGCAATAATCGGCTCAGCGCTCTTGCCTCGTCTACGCTTATCACTCCAGTTTTCATAGCGGTTGTAGCGGATTTTACCGTTATAAAATGGATTGTTCAGGATTTCCTTTATGGCTGTTGTGGAGAAGGTGTTACCTGTCTTCGTCTTGTAGCCGCTGTGGTTTAGCTCGTTGGCGATGCTTTTCAGGCCGCGTCCAATAGCGTAAAGCTCAAATATCTTTCGGACAATAATGGCCTCAGCTTCTACAATAATGACCTTTGAGCGCCCCGAAGGGTCGCCGGGGTCAGCGATAACCTGATACCCCAGCGGCAGTTTTCCATTGTGCTTACCTGTTTTAGCACGTTGTCTCATGCCCATTTTCACGTTCTCAACGATGGTATTTCGTTCAAATTCCCCAATCGCGCTCATCATTTGCAGGGTGAGTTTCCCGGTCGGTGTTTCCGTCTCGAAGTTCTCTGTGAAAGACCGGAACGATATGTTCAGCCGCTTAAATTGCTCAATGGTAGTAAGAAGATCCAGTGAGTTTCGAGCTAAACGGTTGATTTTCCATACTAAAACCTCCTGAAACAGGTTCTTTTCCGCGTCTTTCAGTAGTCGTTGTAATGCGAAACGGCCTTCGATGCTTGTACCGCTAATACCAGCGTCCACGTATTCCTCATGGATCTCTTTACCATACAATTTACAATAGTTACGAAGTGTGTCGAGTTGGGCTTCAATGGAATAACCTTGTTCGGCTTGTTCCTCGGTGCTGACTCGGGTGTAGATAGCGACTTTGACTGGCTTGCTGTTCATGCTGATCGTCCTTCCCACTAATGCTGATCTCCGGCCATGCTTTGCTTTAACTCCAATTCGGTTACTGCTGCCATCACTTGGAGGGCGAACTTGCCGATTGGTGTACTATTCTCGAAGTTCTCCGTAATGGATCGGAAGGTAATGTTACGTTCCTCCAGTTTACGAATGATACCCATCACATCGAGTACATTTCTTGCCAATCGATTGAGTTTCCACACAACCAGTTCCTGAAACTCCTGCTCTTCAGCGTCTTCCAGCAAGCGTTGAAGTGAATGGCGGCCTTCCATGCTAATCCCGCTAACTCCTTCTTCCACATACTCCACGTAGATTTCTTTTCCATGCGCTTCACAGTAAGCGCGCAATGCGTTAAGCTGCTTATCCAGCCCTTCCTGTTCTTGATTAACACGTGCATAGATGGCAACTTTCGTTTTATTTGTGGTCATTGTGATTACTCTCCCTTTTTATGGTCAGATAGTTAATTGCTTAATCGCCGCAGCACCTTGAATCTGTATTCCGGTTACATCGCGGTCAGGCGGTATGTGAATGCTTTGGATATACCCGCGCAGCAAGGCATTTCGCTTTCCCGCTTCGATGGCATGAAACGACTTAAACAGCGATTTTACTGCGCGGCGGACTTCTGTCAGCGATACAGTATTGCCTTCGAGTTTAGAGAGCTTCGATTCCAACTGATGCTTGTTCTCGTTCAGCACTGCTGTAGCTTGTTTCAAGGATTCGAGTTTCTCAACAAGCTCAGTGAGCTCTATGTGCTCTTCTTCGAATAGCTCGTAACAGCGCCGCAGCTGTTTTTCCAGTTGCTTTAATTTCACTATGTTCTGTGCTAGCTGTTCCCGTAATGGCGCTTCCGCTATCCGGCTCCTGCGGTTAATTCGGCTGACGATCTCGTTTAACAGGCGCTTGTTCGTGAGCATGTGTTGGAAGCGCGATATTGTTTCGTTTTCTACAGGTGAAGCGGGAATTGCATTCGCCTTACAAGCAGTCAAGCCTTTATTGCTGTAATTGCCACATACGTAATAGTGGTTCATGTGAACACTCCGGTTCTTCCGATACGCTTTCGTATGCGCTGGAACCATGCTGTATCCGCACATCGGGCATTTTAACAAGCCAGCCAGTGGATAATGCCGTTCAATGGTTTTCGTTGGTGGTCGTGATCGACTATTCAGAATCACTTGAACCTCGTTCCATAGCTCCATGCTGATAATTGGCTCGTGTGAGCCTTGTACAACCCGCTTCGAATGGTCGCTGGAAGCTCCAGTAAACTTTTCGTGGACGGTGTACTGAATATGGCCGATTCAGGCTTATATAGCTGATATTGTGCTGTTTGAACAATTTCAGCATCTTGAGCTGATCCACCAAGTTCCTCGCCAAGCGACTCAGCTTCCATGTGATGACGGTATGGAAGCGGCTTTGCTTCGCGTCAGCCAGCAGTTCAAGCATCGCGGGTCTACCGTCTATGGATTTACCTGAATACCCATCGTCAACATATTCCCGATATATGGATAGCTGATGTTCAGCGGCGTAAGCACGCAATTCTTCAAGCTGCCCATCGATGCTGTAGCCTTTTACTTGTTCCTCTGAAGAAACCCGGATGTAAATTGCAATTAGGTTCGTATTAACCACCTCCCAGTTTTTGGAAAATAATGGGTAATACGTTCAATCATAAGTGTAGCTCAAGTAAGCTTCAAATCGCATTTTCATGAGCTTTCAACAGGATAAACTTTAAATTTCTTAGGATACCACCCGCTTCTTGGAGCGGGTGGCAATATATTGATTTAGGTGATTCAAAGTTTCCTTGTAGTTTATTGGTGGTTTAAGTAAGGAAGGAGTAAGTCCGCGAGTAATTCGAGGATTTGTTCCAATTCTTGTTCTTCTTTTGTGCTGATCTCCATGTTTGCAACACCTTTCAAATTGTCACCGTGTAAATCGAAAGATCGTGCTGCGATAGAGTGATTACTGCTATAATGTGACCTTGATTTTTAAAGTTAAACTTCGCAGGTAAAGCCTGACCAAGTACTCCCTGAAACATTCACATGTAGTTGTGGAAGTACACAAAGCAACGTTTAAACGTTTGATCCTGCAAAGCAGCAAATATTAGAGAGGAATGTATGTTCCAGGCCAACTAACTAACTTCTCTTTTTTGTCTGGTTTTTCGAACTTTTCAAGTTCTTCCCGAGGAATAACTAGAACATTATCATCAGGGTTAAAGAATTTTGCATAAGCTGACTGTTCTTTAAGCTCTTTAAAGTCAGTTACTATCCGCAATACAATACTCCATAACCACTCCTTGTCGCGGAAAAATTGTGTGAATACTACATATTTGTCCTTTTCGGGTTGAACAATGTGGCAATCTCCAAATCTCATATAGACTTCCTTCATGAATTGAGTCGTCATCCCGTCCTGCGGCATATCTAAATAACCTATTATCAATTCATTTGAGGCTGCTTCATCGCCTAAGTCTTTAGTAATCGGAGGAATTAGCGTGTCGGATAAGGTTACTTTGGAGGAAGCATTATATAACCTTTTGGCTTCCCAGACTGGCATTTTGCAAAGAATCCCCCCATTACCTCTTTTAAGAAATTTCCTAATACTCTTGAACTTTGCATGACTAGTGGATTCATAAGACTCCATTAAATCTTTAAAGATGTTCCAGACAATATCCCTTAATAATGGGATGTCCTCAAATGCTCTGTTATAGAGGATGTAGCCCGAGTGCATTCTGCTGAATCCTGACCACATTTCCATTTGGTTTCCCAGTATTTGCGGGTACAGTTGGTATGAATCACGATCCTCAATTAGTCCGATGGCCTCATAATCCTTTCCCAATTCTCTTTTGATTGCTGATACATCAATATCATTCAGTTTCTTTTTTGTCATGAAGAGTATAAGTTTTTTCATGGAAATTTCCTCCTAAATGTTTTTTAACACCAGCATGAACCTGAGGTAACAGCGTCTATCCTCCGCATTAATAAGGTTACTCGTGCGCTCATATCCTTCCCTCTTCAATTTCGTCTTACATGATTGATTACTCCCATATTTGCTTGTTTCTATACATCCAGACCAACCACTTAATCTCTTTTGGACCTGTGGATAACTCATATCAGAACAGTAGTCTGTTCCGATTACCTATCTTTAAAATTTTTTATTTCGATACTTGATAAGTTTCGAGTTCAATATAGTCCAAATACTCCACAGGGAAGCGACGCGACCCCATTAGCTTCAGCGTGTGGCCCGAAGCGATTAACTCGGCTTTTAGTTCGTCATAGTCACCTTTAATCGATTGCGGTTCAATTAGGTTCTTGCTTCGAAGATACAGCCGCTTTCCATACGATCGTTCATAGGCCTTAAACTCCGACAAATTTTTCAGCAAGTAGTTTTGAAGCTTATTCCGTCGAGAGCCAATCGGCACGTAATAGACTTTCTTCACTTGAACACCCCCATGCCCTCAAATACGCTGAAATGATTTGAACGCTATTGGCATCTGTCGTGTTTGCCCGTTCGATGGTATTAAACTTTGGGCTTCTTTTCCCTATTGACGCTATTGAATTTTCAGAGTCCCCACTAGTTATGGGAGGAAGAACTCTTTTAGATGCATTTTCAATTTTGAAGTCATTTTCTTCACCCCTATAAATAACAGAATATTCGGAATAATATAACTATTAAGGTGACATGTATGTTCCTCTCCCCTCTAATATTGACCAAGTAAACGAACAATCCTCTGGCTTCGATTCCCTTCGAAGAGCCTGAAAACAGTTATATCATCAAATTTCAACGATTACTACCCCTAGAAATCTGACAACCCAAAAGTATTTTTTTACTCCTGAACATTCTGTGAATTTTCATGCTGATATCGCAATGTGGATAAAAGCAAAAATTTGAAAATATTGGAGAAAAAATTTGTATTTCGAACAAAACATGTCCCCCTGTTGAACTAAAATCTGTCTCTTGCCACATTCCGTCTATTCATTCTTCACGAGACACCATGAAAGTGAAAAGCCCCACTAGCGATAATCGGACTTAACCGTCCAATGTTTCGCCAGCGGGACATGTGATTATTATCCCAACAGAGTCATTATCGTAGAGATAAGATTGGTAAAAGGACGAGCGAAGCGAAGTCCTCCGAGCGTGAGCGAGGGGTGAGCATATAATTGCTCGCTTCTATAAATACTGAGAGAACCATGTATTCTGAACATTGCTCTCAATAGCGTCCCACAGGTTAATCTTCGAGCATCTGATGCCCATTCCGGATGATTATAGATGAAAATGGTGACAGGGTGTTTAATGATGGACCATTTCTATCGTCGTTCACTGGGAGAGATTTGTTCAGGTTACGGCATAATCGACCCGTACTAGTTGATTTAAACAGCAGTTACACCATTTAGCGCTGCAGGGAGACAGGAGAATTTCCCAGGCATAATAAACGCCCTGATGTGAACACGGGAGCGGATTCTTGTTAATTGCTGTCCGAAATAGGACGGTGTAATTGATTAAAACCAGGTGTGACTCCAGTGTGGATTTAACATTCGAATAATAGTGATTGGGTTACTGATAGGAAATAACTATAAGTACTATTTAAAAGTACAGCCCCTCTTATTTGAGATTGTTATCAAACAGTTCAAAGCGGGGTGGGCGTATTGTGAGTAAGCACAAGTTTTACAGGAAAAAAGCAATTATTTCTGGAAATCAAATAGAACTTCATGAACATGAGAATCCTGTCGTTTATGGGTTTACGGGGAAAAGGGGAGGAAGGACGGCAGGTGTATCGGGAAGTAGTCCGCGGTCAGGAGAATATCGAAAGCGGGTAACGAATAAAGCGAAGTATGATTTAATCCGCTTGGTAAATGTTAATTTTACTAGTGCTGGCATGGGAAGAACAGGGGATAGTTACAAGTTTATCACTCTCACCTTTCGGGAAGGTTCAATTTCAAACGTAACGGATGTAAAGCAGGCATATATTGAATTTAAGAAATATGCTCGTAAGTTACGGGAGGTATGTAGGAAGCAGGGGAGGGAGTTCAAATATATTACCGTAGTCGAATTTCAGGATAAGAATAAGCGAGGTGCAGTTCATTTTCATGCGATAATGGATATCCCGGTTATTCCGGTTACACGAGAAGTCGCTGAGGAATGGAAGCGTGAAGGGAAGTTACCACATGATTATAATGTCAAAACAAACCATTATGACATGTGGGGGCATGGTTCAGTAACGGTAAAAGCCATCAAAGAATCCAACCATAAGAAGGAAACAAGCAAGGTGATTGAAACATTAGATGTCGGGGAGTATGTGGCAAGGTACATGGTAAAGGATTTTGGAGATCCAAGACTTCAAGGGAATAAAGTATACTCTCCCAGTCAAGGTCTTAAGAAACCACAAGTAGTTTATGACACGGAGGCTGAACAAGCAGTTGAAGGGCTTGGAAAAGAAAATATGGTACGTGGAGGCAGCTACACCAACACGCACCATAATAACACCGTGAAATATGTGAAGTTCAATAAGCTAAAGACAAAATGAGTTCGGCATAACTCATTAATTAACATGATCCGGGAAGACTGGGTTATATTTTAAGTCGAGTTTATGTATGTAAGGGAGAGCGCCCCCTGTTGTGGCCGATTTATGGACATTAAACGTCCAAGTTTGGCCATAGGGGGCGCTTAAAGTTTATCGCTGTAGAAATATTTATTCTTGAGGAAAGACATGTTTTAGGCTGGTGACGAAGCCACGATTTTCCCAGTGTTTCACGAATTTTTCGGTACATTTGATTTCTATGCCGTTGCTGGGGTTTTTCATTACATACCCTTCACGCTCTTGAGATAGCTCATCAAGGAGCGTCTTTTCTTTTTCCATTTTTAAACCGCCTTTCTTGATATCTATTAGGTAATGAATTAACGTAAATATACTACGTAAAAGGAGTTTTTTCAATTAATATTACCGACTATATGGCTCTGCATATTGTTCCCATAACCCTCTACCCTTGAGTAGAGAGGTGGTAAAATGCCAGATTTACGTCATATAGTTGGAAAACGAATCAGAGCGATCAGAAAGGCGAAGGGACTTACACAGC
Organism: Paenibacillus sp. J2TS4; assembly: GCF_018403245.1. Classification (GTDB taxonomy): domain Bacteria; phylum Bacillota; class Bacilli; order Paenibacillales; family NBRC-103111; genus Paenibacillus_L. The sequence continues at coordinate 34,175 of NZ_BOSH01000017.1, read as the reverse complement.
TTCAACTTGCGGAGCTTTCAAACCTAGATGATGCTTATATAGGTGCGGTGGAGAGGGGAGAACGAAACTTCACCATAGATACACTTGAGAAAATACATACAGCGCTCCAAGTGGATGCAGCTGATTTATTTCGAAATGACACTATTAAAAACAAAAACGAGGCAGCGCGACGGCAAGCTACTGACGAGTTTATTGCAATGATAAGCAATCTGGATAGCGGTAATGTTGAGATCATAAAGCGGATTAATAAAGAACTGGTTCAAGCGTTTAAGAATGAGTAGAAAAGAAAAACCACCAACACCTTGATCTGCTCCCTGTCAAGTAGACAGTGGAAAAACAAAAAAACTTCCGATACCAATCATTGCTTATGGTTGGTGTCTTTTTTACACTGCTAAACCTTTAAGATACTGCCTGTATTCTAAGGGGGCCATGCTGTTCAATCTCTTCTGGTATCGCTTGTTATTGTAATAATTTATGTATTCTTTTACGGCAGCTTCTAATTCCTCGTACGTATGGAATCTATTTAGGTAATACATTTCAGATTTCATCATTCCCCAAAAGGATTCCATCGGCCCGTTGTCGATGCACCTAGACACTCTAGACATACTTTGTGTCATGCCCGCATCATCTAGTTTCTTCTTAAATATTTTGCTCGTGTATTGAAAGCCACGGTCACTATGAAAGGTAGGTTTCGCATCGGGATAGGTCTGATGTGCGATATCAAAGGTTCTAAAAACAAGTTCATTGTTGTTGAATTGCCCAAGTACAAAAGAAACAATACCTTTATCAGATAAATCAAGGATGGCACTAAGATAAGCTTTACTTTGTTGCCCATACTTCATTTCGGTTACGTCAGTAAGCCACTTCTCGCCGAATACATTGGATTCAAATTCTCTATTCAAGATATTCTCAGCTATAATTTCAGGCGTTGATTTGATGTAGTTTTTGCGCTTCTTACGGCATACCGATTTTAGATTGAGGATGTCCATGAGTCTGTAGATTCGTTTAAGATTCACGTTCAAATCGTGTTCTCGATTTAGTTTAAGAGTCATCTGACGATATCCGAGAATCCCGTTCCTTTCTTCATAGGCATCTTTAATCAGAGGAAGCAGAGTCTTATTGAATTTCTCATTATCGCTTTCTTTTCGGTTCAGCCATTTATAATATGAAGAGCGCTGAATACCAGCGATTTTACAAAGTTCTATGACGGGATATGAGTTCGTGTCACTCAACTCACGAATGGTAAGATAGATCGTCTCGTATCTTACTTGACTTAGAACCGCCTCCTTTCGATTTCGCCCAGCTTTTTTAAAAAATCAATCTCCATTTGTTTCCTTCGATTCTCAGCTTCAAGTAGCTTATTCTGCGCCCTCAGTTTCTCCAATTCAGACATCTCACCATCGGATTTTCTTTTCCCACGCTTATCCTGAAGCGCATCAACACCATGCTTAGAGTATTTATTCACCCATGAATACACCTGTTGATAAGATACCTGAAACTTCTGTGCAGTTTTGGCAAAATTGTTTTGATGCTCAATGCAGTATTTAACGATTTCAACTCTTTCATCATAAGTCGTGGATCTCCCTTTGGTCATGACTGGCACTCCTCCCGAACCAGAAGTTTTCAGGTTCTCATGACCATTATACTTTACAACCCAGTTCTGCAATTGTGTTTTTGATTTTAGGCCATACTTTTTGCAAATATCCCTGTAAAAACCGCTGCCCGAAAGGTAATCTTCGACTGCCGCTACCTTTAATGATGCAGGGTAGGAGGTGTTCTTTGATAAATTAAGTAATCCAGCAGGCCCTAAAGACTGATAATTATGGAGCCATTGCACTAAAGAGCTTGCTATATGTTTCAGAGAATCTTCCCCACGTAGATATTTTTCAACGGCTGCTATCTTCTCAGCTGTAGATAATTTCGATTTACGGGACATAAAAAAGCTCCTCCTTGTGGTAGACAGTTTTATTATTTCCACTGTCTACCACAAGGGGAGCATATCACCTTTCCCGGTTACTGGCGGTTTTGGTTTATCTGGATTCATTTAGGACGAGTGCCTTTACAACCGCCCTGGACACCGCTGATTACAGGGAATCACCCTGCAAGGTGACCTCCGTATTTACTCCGGTCCAGTAATCATACAGCTTAAGCAACCCTGCTTGATAAGAATCGATCACTTTATCGGTTAAAACATCATCAGCTGCTTGACTGCAGTAAAGCCTATCGAATTTTCCCCTTACTTCTTCCCATGATAACATTCGACCAGCCCTCCATATTGTATAGGTTCGGATTCGAGTAAAGCATAAGGGAGGAACCGAATTAATTACAAACCTGATTCCGGTGTATGATTCGGGAGGAGCTATGAAGAAATTGACCGTTTGCTTTGGTTCTCTTGGAATTTTACAGTAGTTCGGTAATCTCGACTTTGCAGAGCGTTTGGGCAGCAAAATGCAAGTTGCTTTTGAAGCCCGGAATGCCACCTCGCGGCACACTTAGGTACAAGTTTCACTACTTAACTCGGGTAAAAAATGTGGCTGTTACGTGCTGCGGTAGCCTGTTCATTTTATTAACGGGCAGGATAACTGAGCAACTGTGTAGAATTTTGTTGTATTAACCTATAATACAACTCGGAGGAGAAATAGAATGGGACGAATCATTTTAGTGCAACATTGCCAGTCAGAGCATCATATAAACGAAATGTCAGGGGGATGGACAGATACACCGCTCACAGAACTAGGAAGAAGACAGGCTGAGATTATCGCAAAAAAACTAAAAGACGGTTTAGACAGTAGTGAATACATCCTCTATTCTTCAGATTTATTGAGGGCATCACAAACAGCAGAGATCATAGGAGAACAATTGGGACTTGAAGTAAACATAAACATGGAACTTCGGGAAATCAACACGGGTATTGCGGCAGGTAAAACAAAAGAATGGGCGAGAGCTAACAGAAATCCGAGAACAGGCAGTAGCTTTGATTTGGACTATCAAGAATTTCAAAATGGTGAAACTTGGAGACAGTTTTATAAGAGAGTTTGTGACTGCTTGGAGTTACTATGTGAAACGAACGAGAAAAATTTACTGATCGTAACCCATGGTGGAACCCTAGCCTATATAACTGCATGGTGGCTACAATTTTCCGAACAGATGCTAGGAACTGCATATTTTTCTGCATCACCAGCTAGCATTTCTATATTGACCCGAAACGGTTTTAACCAGAATGTCTTAGAGGTATTTAATGACTCCTCTCATTTGTCTCTATTAAGCCAACGGGAAACGATAGTTGAATGACATACAATCAGGCCGCCAACTATTTCGACGGCCTTCTGCGCATTTTATGAAGGCTTGATGATAGCCCTTTGTATCGAGTAAAGGGCTGGGAATTATGTGCCGCGGCTGCTCCTCTTTGCATTTTTCGCCGATAGACCCGTTGAGCTGAACCGTATCATAAATGACGGCGAAAAATTTGATTGGGGAACAAGGCGGGGAGTGTTTTAGGAACTATTGGATAGAGTGATTTTGAGCCTATAAAATTGACTTTTTCATTTACATAATATTCCATTTATAATATAGTGTATCTAATTACATTAATTTCAAATGCGACGAAGAGGACAAGTAGATCCGGAAACGCCGTTCAGAGAACTGCCGGTTGGTGCGAGGCAGCGGATATCCGAATCAAAAAATCGCCTCTGAGCAGGCCCCCGAAATAATAGTAGGCGGGCCCGGGATTCTACCGTTACAAAGAAGCATCGTTGTTGGACGATGGCTAAGAGGGCGTTTTATGTAAACGTCAATCAGGGTGGTAACGCGGAGCAACTCCGTCCCTTATGGGATGGAGTTTTTTTGCGTTCTAATAATTAAATAAATGGAGGTATTGAAATGAGAAAAGTAATGGTTACAGAACGTTTGACATTGCGGCAACTTGAGCTTAACGACTCTGAAGCAATCGAAAAATTGGCTGGAGAAAAAGATGTAGCGGATACGACACTGAATATGCCTCATCCGTATCCAACAGGTTCAGCTACTACTTTTATCAAAGCAAGGCATGAGGCCGCAGTAAGAGGCGACGGCTACTCGTTCGCTGTAACTCTAACAGAAAGTGAGGATTTCCTCGGAATTGTTGGGTTACATGTAAACAAGACTCACAATATGGCAGAACTAGCATATTGGATTGGTAAACCATATTGGAGAAGCGGCTATTGCACAGAAGCTGCCGCACGGGTCGTTCAGTTTGCATTTGATGAGCTTGAGTTAAATCGGGTATTTGCCGCAGCGATGACGCGAAATCCTGCTTCGTATAAAGTTATGGAGAAAATCGGAATGAAGCATGAGGGAATCTTGCGCAGTCATATTCGAAAGGGAGACACTTATGAGGATCTAAGGTATTATGGACTTCTCAGAAGCGACGATCGGAACCAAGCCTAAGTCCAATTTCAGAGCCATCCTTAAGGGGTGGCTCTGAAGTGAATCTAGAAAATGCCGATACAGACAACGCGGAGAACCGTATCGCAGTAACGGCGAAATTTTAAGGCAAGGCACAAGCTAAAGAATGCCGAGATCGGACGTTGTCCCCCGATTCAAGAACGACGATGGAGCCGTGACTGACCAAGCGAAAATCGTCCTCAGCTCCAAGCCTTAGTTGGTTGAAGTAGTCCTCGACCTGATCAAGGAGCGCCGCCGGAAGTGACCTAACCCGGCGCAGAATGACAAGGTCCTGCTGTCTCTTGATGATCCATATTCATACATCCCTCCTAAAAATGACCCCTCGAAAAAGGGGTCTTGGTACTGGGTCAAAAATATGATATATGTAAGATATTGGATTTGATTCGGTTTTCAGAGAAACAAATCGGAAGAATCGCTCCAAAACAGGAGGTTACGTATGAGTTCTATTCTAAAAGTTATAGAAAAGCTAAAGTTGAACGTCTTGAATGTTGAAGATGTTCCAGAGTCATTTAGTTCTGATGTATACAAACTTACTCTTACCAGTGGAGAAAACGTTTTTGTGAAAATTCCATTTAACAAGGATAAACTATTCCGCGAATTTCAGATGCTTGAAACATTAAAGGGTGTAATACCTGTTCCTAAGGTATTGGACATTTGGTACGGGGATGAAAGTACTACTGGAGCATTGCTTCTTTCAGCAATTCAAGGTATGCCTTGTACAGGAGTCATTGATGAGAAACTCTCTTTTCAAATTGGCGTGTATCATGCTATGCTCCATGAGGTAAAAACTCCTGGGTATGGTTACCATGTAACCGATGGTTTTAAGTTACTTGACCAAAATAATTGGAGATTACATATCAAAAGTAATTTTGAAAAATGGAAAGAGCCATGCATAGAGATTCTCGACTCAAAATTGTATGAAAGATGTATTCTTCACTTTAATGGAGTTTTCTCTGCTTTACCGGATCCTGACGGACCATGCATTGTTCACATGGATTTTAGACCAGGTAATATATTGGTGAATGGTAACGAGGTTGCTGGCATTATTGATTTCGAGAGTGCCCGTGGTGGATCGTCGGAAATAGATTTTACAAAAGTCAATCGATATATTTGGGAAGTCAATCCGAGAACAAAGTTACCGTTCATTGAAGGATATCAATCGATTCGACCTATGTTGGCTCTGGAAAGAGTGCTGCCATTTTATGATATTTACGATGCTTTCAGCGCAGTTGTTTGGTGTAAAAACAGAGGAATTGAAAAAAATCAAACGTTCCTTCAGGAAAATATTCTTACTTTAAGGAATTCGGTGGGTTATTAAGTATAGTTGTTTAGATTTGATAGGGCAGGCCATCCCACAAAGGATGGCCTTTAAACTTGCCGTTACAGACAGCGCGGAGAACCTTATCATAAGTGACGGAGAAAAAAGTTGGTTGTGGGTATGACGGCGGAGTGGGGAGAAGACAGGGAATCTTATAAGGGTTGGGGAGTAAGAGTTGATATAGGGTCTTTCAAAACCTTTGTTTTAAGGCTTTTCTCACGAGTAAAACAAACTTACCATAATCCCCCAAATATATGATATCATTTATGTAGATAAGGTGTGAATTTGGATTTTATGAACTAGGAGGGCAAGAGTGGTACATATTAATTCATTTGTATCTAATACAGTTATATCAACTTCAATAGTTAATGATATTGTCAGTTCTATTAAAGGTTTAGGATATAGGTTACCTATTGAGGAAGCGAAAATAAACTACATAGAAGCATTAGGGTTTGCTTGCCCAAATTTTGAAACTGAAGACCTAATAGAACGAAGGTTTCTATATGATCTTAATTACCTTTATGGTTTGAATTCAAATCTAAATGTTAACTGGTCAGCATTTATAAAGTTATCGAATGATAGAGATTTTTGCATTTTTAAGGTAGTAGAAGAAGTTCATGATGTTGAAACTAGAAGATCAAAAACCAAAAGAAGTGTTAAGCTTGAGCTTACATTTCTCACACTAAGTGATTCGGGAGAAGAATGTGACAAAATTTTGAAGGGATTAAAAGAAAAGGGAATCGGTATAACTGAATGGACTAAAGTGATCATACGTAGCTCGAAATTTGATGAACTAAGTCAGAAATATGCGTCTCCTGTATTCTCGGAGAATGACTATGTAATAGCAAAAAAATTAAATGACAGTAAGTTGCTAAATATTTAATAGAGGCGCGGATGGTTTTGGGATGAAAATGATCTGCTCCGGGAGTAACGATCCCGAGATTGCCAAATCCCAAACCTGCGGTTATCCGGATAATGGTGCCGAGATTGCCCATATCCCCAGCAGGATGGACGAGGAGAATATGAGGTTTATCGGAAGCAAGCCTATCTGAATATTTGGAAAACACCCCAAACACAAAGCAATTTTCTTTCCGATCGACCTTGGCAAAAGCCTTATCCTGCTGGACAACTGGAATATGCTGCTGCTGGCAGAGGGTTTCAAGTACACTGCGATCCCGATAAGCAGAATGGACATAAACGACTTCTACGATCTCCGGCCGTGCCTGAATCACTTCAATAGTGGCGTATGCGCCAAGGGTATAGCTATAGTCCTGCTCTTTACGATATTGCTTTAATGAGAAATTTGTCATGCTTGTCATCGAAACCCGCTCCTTTATGAATTAATTTCATATAGGATGCAAAGTCTCTGGACCAACAGACCTAACTCAGGATGCCAATCTATTAGCTCCACACAAGGTTCAGGGTCTGTTTGCCCTTAAGACTTTGCGTGGAGCAGATCGAGTGTTACACCAAAATGAATAGCCAAAGGATTCACCCCCATTCTTAGTTTGCCTGATATTATTATATCACTATCGCAACTTAAGCACCTAATTAGAGGCAGGATGCTTCGATAAAGTAAAGGGTTATCGAAAATTAGTTTCGTTCGAAGAGGTGGCTGTCCGTTTTCTGGCAGCCGCTTGTTGAGCTAACGGGACACGATAGTTGAATCACCGACAACCAGGGCGCCGAGTACTTCGGTGGCCTTCCGTGCATGTTATTAGGCTTTATCATAGCCCTTGGATGGGGTATAAAAGGTTGGCAACTATGGGCCGCGGTGTAATTTTCGCCGATAGACCCGTTAAGCTGAACGTACCATAAGTGACGGCAAGTTTGAGTTGATGCTACGGATTGAAGATGGGATAATCGAAGCTTTCGGTGATGAATCCAAGGGAAGATCCTTCACAAGCCCAGTGTTGATCGCAACCTGGGGTTGCGGGGCCGCGCAACCAAAGCGGTCTTTACTTCTGCAAGCGGTTAATCCAATATAGGCTTATAAATTGCAGAAAGGCAGTTGCTGCTATGATCTTTGGGGAGAAGTTAAAAACGGAAAGAAATAAGAAAGGTTGGTCACAAGAAGAACTGGCCGAGAAGCTGTTTGTAAGCCGACAGTCGGTTTCGAAATGGGAGAATGGTCAAAACTACCCAGGCATTGAAATCATTATTAAAGTAAGCGATCTGTTTGGGTTAACTATCGATGAGTTATTAAGGAGTGACGAGGAGTTGACAAAAAAGGTGATAAAAGAAAGCAAGCAATTGGCCCACCCGAAATTAAAGTTTCTATTTGATGTCTTCGTTTTAGCAGGCCTTGCGCTGTTGGTGATCAAACTCGTTGTCCTCCTTCTGAACAAAGTAACGGCACTGGAGATTACATTGTATGGTGGGCCATTCTTTTGGAACTTCGGTTCTTTGATTTTAATGGTTGGCGGGGGAATCGGATCCAGCATGCTGAAAGAAAAATATAAACAAAACTAATCAGACGATAAAAGGTTCGCGGCTGGTCAAATGGAGGACCTGGATAATTAAAAACTTGCCGTTACAGACAGCGCGGGGAACCGTACCATAAGTGACGGCGAAAAATTTAATTGGGGAACAAGCGGGGAGTGTTGTAGGGACTGTTGGATAGAGTGATTTTGAGCCTCTAAACAAATCGATTTTTTAACGTAGTTGCTGAAAGTAGCCTTAGATCTGATAGAGGAGCGCCGCAGGAAGCACTTCCGCGCGACGCAAAATGACAATGTCCTGCTTCGTTTTGATGATTCTCAATATACATACCTCCTGAAAAAGGAAAATGACCCCTCGAAAAGGGGTCTAGGCTCTAGGTCATGAATATGATATTTGTTCAAAAAATCGCTTGAACCATTTTTAAGGCGGGAAATTACAGGAAAAACATCGAAAAAGAAGATAATCTGATGAAATGGAGGTTTTGAAATGGCATTCCCGACACATATCGTATCTGCAGGCGGAATTGTAGAAGATGGAAATGGAAATATCCTATTAGTAAAAGCCCATGACGATGGATGGGTAAACCCTATTGGAAAAGCGGTTACTGCACAGAAGCGGCCGCGAGGGTCGTTCAGTTTGCATTTGATGAGCTAGGGTTAAATCGGGTATTTGCCACAGCGATGACGCCTGCTTCGTATAAAGTGATGGAGAAAATGGGAATGAAGCATGAGGGGATTTTGCGTCATCATATTCGAAAGGGAGACGCTTTTGAGGATCTGAGGTATTATGGACTTCTCCGAAGTGACGATCGGAACCAAGCCTAAGTCCAATTTCAGAGCTATCCTTAAAGGGTGGCTCTGAAGTGAATCTAAAAACTTGCCGATACAGACAGCGCGGAGAACCTTATCACAAGTGATGGCGAAAAATTTTACGCCAAGTTTATCGTTCCAACAATTCTGCACCAAATGGGTGATCCACGATGTACCTCCAGCTTCCGTCGGTTTGTTTTCGTACAATTTCCGAAGTGTGACCTTGCATTTGAATCGGACTATCGTTCGCATCCATGGTATGAAGGACGAAATGCGCACGCAGCAAAGCGATATTTTCAAAAGGGACACAGTAAATGTTCTTGGAAATCATGTGGCCTTGCAGTTGCAGTAGATCCTCAAGGGTTTTGCGAATATTTTCAATTCCTTTGTCCTGGCTGCCGGTCGGGTTAATCAGAATGCCGTCTGGTTCGTACAATGAGAGCAGGTTGTTTATATCGCCGGAGTTGTAGGCTTCGGCAAATGCATCTTCCGGATTTGTGACCATGCTACTTCCCGCAGGGAACTTCATAAAGATCACCTCTTTCCGTATAATGGGGTTATATAGGTTAGCTTATATGAACTTTCGCCATAAATGAAGTACGCAGAAAAAGATGACAAAGTCATAAAAACTTAACCATGCGGAGGTAAAGATGCCCTATCCTTCGATTTTCTCCCCGAATCCCGCTCGGGACACCTGCTGGATACAAGCAATCACTCTGCAGGGGGATTTCCATATTTATTCCAGCAATCATACAGCTTAAGCAACCCTGCTTGATAAGAGTCGATCACTTGATCGGTTAAAACATCATTAGCTGCCTGACCGCAATAAGCCTATCGAATTTGCTCCTTACTTCTTCCCATGATAACATTCGCCCAGCCCTCCATATTGTATAGGTTCGGATTCGAGTAAAGCATAAGGGAGGAACCGAATTAATTACAAACCTGATTCCGGTGTTATGATTCGGGAGGAGCTATGAAGAAATTGACCGTTTGCTTTGGTTCTCTTGGTATCTTACAGTAGTTCGGTAATCTTGATTTTGCAGAGCTTTAGGGCAGCAAAATGCAAGTTACTTTAGGGGCCGGCAATGCCGCCGCGTGGCACACTTAGGCGCATTTTCCGCTGCTTAACTCGGGCTAAAAAGGTGGTAATAATGTGAAACGGCGCTTGTTCATTTTGTTAAGCTAACTGGCAGAATAATGGAATATTTAATATTGTGTTATAATAAATCAATTTAAAATATGGAGGAGCTTTTATGACAATAGGATCACAGAACGATATTGATGGTCTGAAGGAAATTGGCAAAATCGTTGCATTGACGATTAATGAAATGAAAAGTCACGCACGTGTCGGAATTACGACAAAGGAATTGGATGAGATTGGAGGACTGTTTTTGAAAAGGCATGGGGCTGTGCCTGCACCTAAGACAACTTACAATTTCCCCGGTAATACTTGTATTAGTATTAATCACGAAGTTGCCCACGGAATACCGGGAAATCGAATCATTCAACCGGGCGATTTAGTAAACATCGATGTTTCGGCAGAATTGGGAGGCTATTATGCGGATGCGGGACATTCTTTTCCGATCCCTCCATACAAGCCATCCTTAATGCGTCTGTGTCAATACTCACACCATACGACGATGAAAGTCATCTCATCCCTTAAGCACGGAGTAAAATTGAACGAAGTCGGAAGGATTATTGAAAGCGAGGCTAAAAAAGGCGGCTATAATGTCATTAGGAACCTGTGTAGCCACGGTGTTGGGAAATCCCTGCATGAGGCTCCCAATGATATTTTACCGTTTTATAACAAGCACGATAAACGGGTATTGAAAGAGGGTTTGGTCATTACAATTGAGCCCTTTTTATCTACAGGTGCAGGGTATGTCGTTGAGCAATCGGACGGATGGACTTTATGTGTACCTGACAATAGCCTTGTGGCGCAACAGGAGCACACCATTATCATTACAAAGAATCAGCCAATTATCGTGACTGCAGTATAGAGCATCAGAATTAATCCGCGCTAACGGGAAACGATAGTTGAATTACCAGCAAGGCCGCCGATCACTTTGACGGCTTTCTATGCATATTAAGAGAATGCAAGGTAAGGGCCTTGGGACCGAACAAAGAAGAGTGATCAATTATGCGCCGCAGCAGATTTTTCTCCTATGTTTATCATTGATTCAATACGGCAAGTCATAGCGATTTGAAATGAAGCTTTGTTATAATATAAGAAAAACGGAGTTGGTGCTGCATGTATCATTTATTAGTTGAAAAATAACGTTATTACCAGCCTATAAGAGCTCCGCCTTCTGCTAAGTCTGGACCAAAGACTTTAAAGAAGAGGAGCGGAATGGTTTTGAACAAGCGAAAATTGCCTTTGTGGCGTTTGCTGCTGGAACGGGGGTATTTTGAGAACCGGAAGCAAGCCGCAAGTTGGGTCATGTCGAATAAGGTGTCGATAAATGGGCGACCAGCTGCTTATGAAGGAGAACAGCTTAGAGATGATGTCGAGATAACTGTTAAAGGTTATGGACAGAAATATGTTGGAAAAGGCGGGCTCAAGCTGGAAGACGCCTTGGACCGTTTTCAAATCGATGTATCCGATAAAATTGCTTTGGATACGGGAGCCTCTACGGGCGGATTTACTGATTGCCTATTGCAGCATGGCGCCGCAAAAGTTTACGCTATCGATGTCGGATTTGGCCAACTGGCGGGTAAGTTAAGACTTGACCCGCGGGTCGTGAACATGGAAAATACAAATATCGGCGCCGTTGCGAAGCTACATCTACAGCCTGAACCAGAATTCGCTGCGTTGGATCTTTCTTATTTGTCTTTGAAACAGGCTATTCCGCTTGTGGTTCGTTTGCTTGAGCCAGCCAGCGAAATGCTTTGTTTGGTTAAACCATTATTTGAAGTTTCTGACCCGCAAATCCGCAGATCGGGGAAAATAGACCATCCGGGCATATATCGACAAATTTTAGAGGACCTCGTTCGTTTTACGGAAACTATCGGGCTTCACGCTTTGGGTATCACGCACAGTCCGGTTACTGGGAACAAAGGGACGAAAGAATTTTTCCTTTGGCTGGGTCTAGGCGAGTCTCCTGTAAAACGAAATATCCGAAAAGACATCGATGTTGCTATTAACGAGGTTGCGAAGCTAAAGGCGTATGGTAAATAAGACCGAAATTTTTCTTTGTTAGAGAGCACATGGCGATTCGAATTCTACAAAATGCGTGGACCAATCTACGTACGGATGGACGGTTGATATCCCAACATCATTAACTACATGTACGCTAAGTTTCTATAATGTTAGAGACTTGGCGTATTTTCTTATTCTAAGGATGTTTTTTTGTATTGGACTAATGACTTGTGCCCCTGAAACACAAAGGTTTTCGTACTAAAACTGGTAGCCTTTATACATAATGATGGACATTCTTGAGCACACCGCTGCCTAATTTTTGCCGATAGACCCGTTAAGCTGAACCGTATCACAAGTGACGGCGAATTAGTGGGAGGGACAATAGAACTGTAGAAGTGGTGGGGGAAGGTTCTATAGAAATATATCTATCACATCTCCGCTCCATGACGGCTCACTTGCCCTTCGACTCCGGTGGTTAAGCAAGAGCTTCCCCGTTGATTTTGACACCGTCCAGTATCGAATTCCCCCAAACAGGAAGCAAGTCTGTCTTTCCTACAAAACGGCTTCCAGCTAATGAGCTGTGATGAAAAACAGCCCCTGCAAAGCTGCATTCCTCAAACCGACAATACATAAACATTGTTTATGAGAGGGACTTCTATGTTAGCCGGTATGTGCATCCGAATAATTCCGCCTCCTTCATCCTGACTTTCGATGAAATCTCTAAACCTTCCGTTCTCCTCTAATCTTCTTTTTCCTTTTTGTGTTAAGTGAACACAAAATAATGTTTTTTCTTGACGCTTTAATTCCTCCACATCCCAGTTGAACACGGACTTCCTGTCTACATCCTCAAGACAAGAAACATTATCATTCAGACTTGCTGTCAAAATTCGATCCGCTCGAAATAATCTATACGCTTGCCTAGTAAAACAATATGCCGGACAGTACCAATAACCACGGTCAGAATAGAGCCCTATGGGTTGAATCTCTCGCGTATTCAGCTCGGTTTCACTTGAATTGTACTCAATCGTAACGGCAGATTTTATCATGATTGCTTGTAATAAAACGGTGAGGCATGAGACTGACATACTCCGGTTGGGGGACCAAATGGCTACTTTATCTTGTAATCGGTTAATTTGTTCCCTCACATCAGACGGCAAATAATGATAGAACTTATCTAGTGCCGATTCAGCTTGATCACCAAACGGAAGCGCACCAAAGTATCGCAGAGACTGGCCGGCGAAAAAAAACGCAATAGCCTCGCTTTCAGTAAAAGCAATTGGTGGAAGCAGACGTTCATTTAGAAGCCTGTAGCCGCCACCACGCCCTTGAATGGAATAAAGGGGTACCCCTAGTTCTCCCAGATCGTTTAAATCCCTGGAAATCGTTCGTGGTGAAACACCTAAATCCATCGCAAGCTCCGGAATGGTAAACGATTTTTTTGCATTAATGATCATAATCAATCGCAATAATCTTTGAGATTTATACATAAGCACTCATCCCTCATTTTTTTTATCATATCACATAAACATGCAAGTACCTGTCATGTTTATCGGATATTCTTGGTTTGTCAGGAGACAAGAATATCTTTCCAGGAGGGAATCAAAAAGTGATCGAGACAAACAAATTCGTTGAAAGGTATGCAGCGGTTTGGAATGAATCAGATGAGAGTGCCCGGCGTAAGGTTATTGCCGAACTTTGAGCCAGGGATGGTAACCATTTCGCTGAAGGAATTGAGGCAAAAGGATACGGCGAGATCGAAAGAAGAATCGCTAGTGCCCACGATGAATTTGTTAGAAAAGGGGGCAATATATTCGTCCGTGCAAATCTCTCTAAAGCACTTCAAAATGCTGTCGTGTATAGCTGGGATATGCTTCCGTCCCAAGGTGGAGAGGTCGTTGCAAGTGGGATCGTTTTTCTGATTTTAGATGACAATGGCCGAATTCGTGCAGAATATCAATTTTGAGCAAAAGGGGAGATTACCTGAATGATGAAGGATAATTATACAGGCCAGCCGAATGGAAGAGATGTGAAAACTTCGCTATGCAGTCGAGCCTTTCAGGCTTTTCGTTCCGCATTTGAAGATGGGGACACGACTGATTTCCTAGCACTTGCTACAGAGGATTTTCATTTCTCGATCCCATTGCCATACGATGATTGGAAAGATAAACAGGTTGGTAAGCAACGGTTTAAAGAACTGGTCAGGTTTGAAAGGGAAGTGCTGTGCTTAAAGCTTACTCCCCTTATTGAGCTTTACGATGTCCATTTTGGAGTCGTAGTTTTTCAGGCTGAGGGGACATTGAATAAACAAGCTTATCGCAATGAACTTACGGTAGTTTTCGAATTTGAGGGCGATCGAATCAAGTCATTCAAAGAATTTGTCGGCATGCCACTAAAAAGCTACGAGAATTAGACAAAATTCCGTTAGTAGCTCGATTACCAACGGGCAGTTTAACGTTATAACAGATTGGGGAAATTTGGTTACAATTACACTCACAAATTGTTATTATAAGAGGTATTACGTTGGGGGTGGGGATTGTGAAAACAATAAAGGTTTATCATTACGACGCATTTAGTAATATTCCTAATATGGGAAATCCTGCGGGGGTGGTATTAGATGGTGAAAATCTTACTGAAGAGCAAATGCGAGTAGTGGCAGAAAAAGTAGGATTTAACGAAACGGCTTTCCCACTTAAATCCGATATTGCAGATTTAAGAATACGTTTTTTTACTCCTGGTCATGAAATAAACCTTTGTGGTCACGCAACTATGGCAACTATCTATGCGTTGAAAACGAAAGGGTTGTTGGGTGATAAAATTGATCACACAATCGAAACAAAAGCAGGGAGTTTACCGATTAGTGTTAATTCAAACGATGGACTTTACATAACAATGAGGCAAGCAACTCCCCAATTTCAGGAATTTAAAGGCTCTCTTCAAGAATTGGCTCATTCGATGGGAATTGAAGAAGGTGATATTGAGACAGAACTCCCAACATTGTATGGAAGCACAGGGACTTGGACATTATTGATTCCAATAAAAAGTCTTTCGTCTTTTAAACGAATGAAACCAGACAACAAGCTGTTTCCGAACATTTTGAAGGAAATGCCTAGAGCGTCGCTTCATCCTTTTTGTTTAGAAACATACGATTCCAATGCACATATGCACGCTCGCCATTTTTCATCACCGTTTTCTGGTACAATTGAAGACCCCGTCACTGGCACTGCCTCTGGGGTAATGGGAGCTTATTATTCAAGATATATAAAGTCAGATTCTTTATTACATCTTTTGATTGAACAAGGTCAGGAAATCGGAAGGAATGGTAGCGTGAAAGTTACCGTAACAAATGGCAGTGACATAGAAGTTACGGGGAATGCTGTCTATGTAAAAGAGTTTGAGGTTTCAATTTAACCATATTGAACGGGCAGCTAAGTGCGATATAGAAATAGCAGATGTGCGGCGATTGTTTGACGGATGGGAGATCAACGTGTTGGCGGAAACGGACACGCACCGCTACGGGAAGCCGAAAATTTGCTGGGAGCTGGCGGCTTGCGTCCGCTGATGGCAGCCACGGGAGGAGAGCTGTGTGTGCCGGCGTGTGGAGGATAGCCAACTTACGTTGTGAACCCGGCCGTCTGGACAGCTAGTCTAACGCAGCTGGAAAAGGAGATTCAGTCCCTTTTGTGTATCGCTAACAGGTACGATAGTTGGATCACCGACAACCAGGCCGTCGAAGTAATCGGTGCCTCTCTTATGCATATTTAAAGAAGCAAGATCATAACTCATGGACTGGACAAAGATGGCGCCAACTATGGGCCGCGGCGGATTTTTCGCCGATAGCCCCGTTAAGCTGAACCGTACCACAAGAGACGGCAAGTTTTGGCGCCGCAGTTCGGATGCGATCGAGGATTTTATTTTGAAGGCCCCGGAGGTTATATGCTTATAGCGATTTGTAGTCTCGAATAATGACATCGATCACATGCTTTCCCCAATTCGAGGCTTCCGAGCGTGGTTCATTCCGAGCGTAGGTGATGAGTGCTTTCCACAAAGCCCAACCGCGTGCGCGATTAACAGTATCCTGGTCAAAGTTCAGGTTCAAGACAATGAAGCTAAGCATGAGGGGGATATCCGGAAGTTATGAAGAACGGGGAGAAAATTTATAATACCGCAGTTGAAGCGACTCTTGAAGTGATCGGAGGCAAGTGGAAGCCGGTTATTCTGTTCCATCTCACGTTTGGTAAGAAGCGCAATGGCGAACTTATGCAACTGGTGCCTGACATGTCGCAAAAGGTGCTGACCCAGCAGCTTAAGGAATTAGAGAAGGACGGGATCGTAAACCGTATTGTTCATAACCAGGTGCCTCCGAAAGTCGAGTATGAGTTAACGGACTTTGGGTGGAGTTTGAAAGAAATCTTGCACGCCATGTGCCGATGGGGTGATGTGTACATCGATAAGAAGTACGGCGCAAACGGCAAGATTCTTTTCACACCTCCAATGCCTGACGAATGATTAAGGAATGATCTTACGTCGCCGGAAGTCTTCAAATATATCTATAAACATCTTTTCCGTCTCGACAAAGTCATGGAAGCCAAAACGTCGGGCTTTAGAACCGTCAGCAAAGACATCGTAATCCCAACCAAAAACGAAGTCCCCGAAACGCCAAGATGACACGTCCTTATAACTGATTTTCTCCAATCCATATTTGTCGATCATGGCATTCCAGAGGGGTTCTTTGTCAGCCATAACCACCTCTAACGACATTGGTAACGGAGGGGCGGTCTCGATTTCGAAATAGGCGGCGATCTTCGGCCAAAGCTCATTCCAACGGAAGAGGTCGCCATTGGTAATATTAAAAGCCTGATTTGCGCAGCGTTCATCGGTGGCTGCCCATACGGTCGCACGAGCGAGCAAGTTCGCGTCCGTCATTTCCAGCAAGCTGTGGTACGCGCCGGGTTTTCCCGGAAAGCGGAGTGGCAAGCCGAGTTCCTTAGAAATGGAAGCATAGATGGCCATAACCATCGCTAAGTTCATCGGATTCCCTAATGCAAAACCGCAAACGACCGAAGGCCGCAGGGCCGACCACGTCCAGTTGCTTCCCAATTGCCGTTGTTCAAGAAATTGCTGTTGGTCGACATTGAATTCTGGCGGCATATGATAAGCATCCGTCTCCCGAGCCGGCGTCTTAAAGGGCCCGAGGTGCGCACCGTACACTTTATACCCTTGCATCAAACTGATATGCTGCAGGTTCGGAGCGATCGGTTCTATTGCGTTGACTACATTTACGAGCATGGAAAGATTGGGGGGCACAAGTTCAGCCCATGTAGATCGATCTTGATAGGCTGCGTAAAAGATATGTGTGACTGTGGTAAGGCTGCTTAACTTCTCACGGGTATCTTGTTCATCAAGAAGATCAACGGCTATATATCGTGTCCTACCTTGATTTTCTCCACCGCGCCGCGACACTCCGATAATATTCCATTCGGAAAGTGTGCTTAGATAATCGACGAGATTCCGTCCGATGACTCCGTTTGCTCCAACGACAAGGGCGGTCTGAGGTGACCGAGGGTTCTCAAGTGTCATTTGGCATTCCTCCTCTTCTTTTCTAATGACAATTGTGAGCTAGAAAAGAAAGGCTGTGAAGTACGCACTTTCAACTCATATAAGCACTTGAAAGTAACCATTGCATGCTCCATACATGTAAATCAGGGTAAATTGTCTCGATTGATCATATCTCGAGCGGTTTAAATGTCAATTTAAAGCATTCCTTAGTTTTTCTATACACTCAATTACGTGTAGGATGTTTGCTTCATCATTCATCGCATTTCTTGAATGTAGAAGTGCCGGTCTTAATGATTCAACGGAATTTCCAAATGGTTTCATCCAATCATATCTCGGAACCATCCAAAGATGAAAATGATGGTTGTAACAATGAGTGATTCAATGCGCGAAGAGTATAATCGGAGATTATTGACAACGCTTGCAACAAAAGAATCTGTTGAGAGGAATGTCGCTGAATCCGGTGGAAATATCGTGGGTAGTGTTCTATTGTATCATTCGACCTCTAGTGCAAGTGAAAGAGTAGTACGTTATCCTGGTTGGGCTGAGTTACGATTGCTTGCCGTACTCCCGTCGACACGTGGTCATGGAGTAGGAGCTTTGCTTGAAACAGGAATGTATACGACGCGCTCAAATTAATGACGAGAGGGCAATAGGATTGCATACAAAGGACGAAATGCATTCCGCTGTTCGCCTGTATGAGCGTCTTGGCTTTACTCGTTTTCAAGATCTTGATTTTAGTCCAGCCTCAGGAGTACTAATAAAGGGGTATGGCTATCATTTTGATAAGCGATAAGTCAGACAAATTAATGTTCGCTCATCCCGGACAAATTCAAGGAGAACAGCCATTATGGCATTCTCCTTTGCTGCCTCTTGTATTACTCCTCGATTGCCTCCCTCGCTTCCATCTGCGTAAAGGCGTCTAAGCCAATTACTCCTGACTTGACCCGATTTGAGCGGATTGCATTAATCGTAAAACTTACTCACCCTCATGACAGACAACAATATATCGATTGGTATGGAATACACTTTCCGCTACCGAATGATTATGCGGGTCAATAACGGGCAGGATTCTGGAATTTTATAGCGAATAAATAAATTCAAAGAAAGCTGCAGCCTCAATACTCGGAATGGATCTGAGAACCAGCAATGGCGATTATCGACAAAGAATTTGAGGTAACTCTCGTTCTAGGGGCAGGAAGGCGCAGCCAAGGAATGTCTTCAACGGAGAACGGCACGGAAGCGAGACGGGATGCACTGAAAACGCAAGTGATTATTGAGTAGGTCACAACGAAAGTAGCTATTTAGAAAAGGAGAATGTAGAATATGTTGAGCAAAAAAACGAATGATGCGGATGTGATCGGTTACTGTTGCTTGAGATTTCCAGTCACGGATTTGAAAAAGTCGGTAGATTTTTATTGCAATGTGTTGGGCTATGAATTGAATTCGGCAGATTTTCAGTTTGGAGAGGCACATCTTGCATTGAAAAATGGAAACGGTCCGGGTATTTTTTTAATGGAAACCAAACCGGAAGATGTCACACAATTGAAGTTTGTATTTCCTCGTTCATTCTTTATCACAAACAGCACGGGACACGTGACGATGGTTGAGTTATTAACGAATGATTTGCTTGCGTTGCATGAACGGATTAAACAAGCTGGAGCCCATATTGATAAAGAACCTGTTTTTACTAATGATTTCGGTTATTTCACCTTTTATGATCCGGACGGGCACTATATTCGGGCGGTCGAAGAAAAATAACTTTATGGCTGTTGCAATTCGGGAAAAGATAAAAAGAAAATACAGCAAATGGATAATAAGTTGCTAAAACACAATGAGGTTTTTGCGAAAAAATGAACAGCACCCTCTAAATGGATGGAGAGGTGCTGTCTGTCATTTGAATGCCTAGATGAAATGTTGCATGAATGATTGTTTTGCCCGCTTTAATATTCGCCTTTAATTACAAAAAACGAGCCCCGAATGGTTCCAGCCAGTTTAGACTTCTGCCTGGCAAACTTAAACTTGCCTTCTAACTCCTTGGGTACCTCCATCCCCTCGGAAAGTTTAAAACCAACGGCCCGCTTCTTAGGGTCATCCACCGTATACAAGACGTTGACCCCTAGACCATCCTCATAGAAGACAAAGGCCCATTGGATATTATCCACTTGAAAACGCGACGTTTCTAAAGGTTTGGCCGCAAACTCAATATCACGTTCTTCTGTCAAAATTCGGTTCACATAATCAAGCGTTTCCTGGCTTTCGCTAGCTGGGACAACCGTAAATTCATGCTTATATTTGTTCATAAAGTAACGGGCTTCATTAGCACGTAAACCGGCAAGCGCTTCTGCCACGGGGGAAGACTCTAAACCTACTGTAGATACATTTTTGAAATCAACGATATAGGACACTTCCATCCCCCTCTTATCTCTTTATTTTCTAACTACAGGAATCCACATTTCACCATATACCAGCCCGTTTCGCTGCCCCATCTCAACCGTTGCGTTGGGGCCGCCAACATAGGCAAAATTCTGTGCTTCTGGCAAAACTTGACCAAAGGCAATGCCAGTAAGCCTATTACTTAACTCTTCAGCCGTCTTCCCTTCCCCTTTAACAACTAGGTATTCCCCTTTAGGGAATTGAATAACTCTGGATGCTTCTGGTATCGATGCTTCTGTCATGACGCCAGCATAATGCATCATCTTGTTATTCACCGCTTCGTTCACGGCAAAAATGTAGTCATTTGTGGCTATGGCTTTTAAAGCATCCAGTCTTCCATCTTGTTTGACGGCCGACCAAAAGTCTGCCTTTTCCTTGTTTATACCAGCAAAGTCTGTGTAATGGCTCTTAAGCTCGGTTCCAATACCTAAAACGGTGAAGCTGTCTTTTTCTTCCAGGATATAATCTGCCATATTCAAAACCTTCCTTTTTTTAAATTTATCAAATGACTTTTTTTCTTCACTTGATGGTTATATAATAACTCTAAATCATGTCAAAAAATGATACTGTTTAGGAGTCCCGATGAAAAAAGTTGAACGGATTAATACCATCATGAGGTATATTAACAACCGCTCCCACTTTACAATTTCTGAAATCATGCGAGAATTTAACATTTCTCGTTCGACAGCAATTAGAGATATCAGAGAAATTGAGGCCATGGGGATGCCGCTTGTCGCTGAAGTTGGAAGGGATGGGGGTTATTCTGTCATGTCCAACTCTGTCCTGCCCGTTGTTCGCTTTACTGATAATGAGGTCAAAGCTCTTTTTATTGCCTTTATGGCCACAAGAAATCAACAGCTCCCTTATCTAAAGAGTCGTCAGTCATTAGCTGAAAAATTATTAGGCCTCATCTCGGAAAACCAGCAGGATGACCTTGTTCTTTTAAATCAAATCTTGCTTTTTGAAGGGACCAACCCCAATAATCCCGACCTGCTTGAGCTTTCGGATCTCCCCGATCCCATGCTAGAAAAACTCATCCAAATCCTTCTGTCGGACAGCTATTTATGGATTACCACCAAAGAAGAGAAGGTAATAAAGTCTTATCCCATTTATCTCTTGCACCTTTATCATGAAAAAAGCCATTGGCTGATTGAAGGCTTTGACTTAAAGGAAGAAAAGAAGAAGATTTTTCCCGTCGATCATCTCACCAATGTAGAACCATACCCTGCGAAAAAAAGAGTAAGTAAGAAAAAGATTTTAGAAAAACTAAGTAAGCAGGAAGAAATCATTAACCTCGTCCTTGAACTTGGTCCACAGGCGGTTGCCCAGTTCAAAAAACACCATCCTTTAAAAATTTCAATTGCCTATACGAATCCTTACCAAACTACAGCCATTATAAAGACTTTTGTCAACGTCCATAATTCAGAAGAATTGACCGAAATAACAAATTGGCTACTTTTCCTGGGTGGGGATATTAAGGTCAGGGAAATGCCAAAAAAAGTCTTGGAAGGTTTACAAGAGATATTATTTCTATACTGCCCATAAGCAGTGCCAGCTAAAACCTCTAAATTTTGAGGTTCAAACCTGTATTTTGATACTGGCAAACATGATATTTCTGTGCATGGATTGCAAGGCTTCATTTTCAGCACTCCATATAATTAATTTTGAAAGGATGATCTGTATGGATTGGCTGAAACGCATGAACAATGCAATGGAATACGTAGAAACACACCTGTCTGAAACGATCGACTACGACCAAGTGGCTAGAATTGCCTGTTGCTCTACTTACTTTTCAGCGGATGTTATTCGGCGCAGGCGGCTCACCCTTGCCGCATTTGAACTGCAAAATAGTGGTATAAAGGTCATCGACGTGGCATTCAAGTACGGTTACGAATCGCCTGGCATTTTCCAGGGCATTCAAAAAAATGCACGGTGTGATGCCAATGTCAGCGCGCGACAAAGGCGTTTCACTCAAGGCCTATCCTCGGGTATCCTTTCATATTTCGATTCGAGGAGATGTGGAGATGAATTACAAAATCGAGGAAAAACAAGGTTTTGAAATGTTCGGCGTTTCAATTCTGGTCAATGCCGATGGCGAGAATCCATTTATTGAAATACCTGAATTTTGGACCAAGTGCTCTTTGATCTGAAAATCAGTAGTAGCGCTGAATATAGAAGGGTATCCGATTGGTTTGAAGTGAGGAATTTACTGACACATAATTACGGAACCGCTGAGACGGACGAGGAATTTAACAAGATTTTCAAAGTGGATATGAATTTTGATCACGAAGTGAATATGATTTTTGTAAGCATGAACGATTGCTTAAGACTTCTTAAGGACTTAGAGGCATTTTCTTTATTTATGTTTAATCGGTTGGAATCAGTTGGTGTTGATTCTGATGAGCTTTGATGAAGATTTAAATTAAAGGCTTGGTTAGATTGTAATTAATAGTTTTTGATGAAGATAAGGGGCTTTTCCGGGCAAAGGAAAAGCCATGCTACTGGTTCAGCTAAAGGGGTACGCTTAAAAATACTTCACGATCTCCTTGTTAAAGGCGAGTTCGATGTTGGCCGACCCGATAAGAAGCTGTCGTTCGAACCGCATGACCTTCGTACTCGATCGTCAGCTCCGTGATGTCTGCCGGGTCGTAGACAACGTCCACCGTACATTCCATGAAGGGAAGGCCGACTTCATATTGCGTTTCATAATGCTGATGCATCCGGATTTGTCAACTTTAGGCTTTTCTATCATTCGACTGTTTTTCTCCAATTTGAGCAAGAAGGTAATCCATTGCAAATTTATCGAAATTGAATACAGTCCTTGTCACTTTTTTAGAGAAATACTGAAGTAAAGGATCCAAGTGTTTCATTATTTCTTTGCGATCTGGCTGAATTGTTGCTGTGTCATCCGCTATTTTCAACCTCACCTCTAATAGGGCAAGCCTGTACATACTAACAATCATTTCTGAAATCCTTTTATCCACAGCGGATTCAAAGTTCTTATCTTTTTCATTTTTTATGACATTACTTACATAAGGAAAAGTAATCAAATCTACTATTTTCATAAAAGAGACTTTTGCTGGACGAACTCTTTCCAAACCGAGATATGCTTGAAATAATCCATACTCAATATCCATATTCGTATTTACTTCACCAACAATGCTTTTCGCTTTTTGAAAATGTACACGTGCTTTGTCGTATTCTTCTATTTTTAAATACGCATCCCCTAACATGCAATGTGAATCAACTGCTTGGAATATTGAGCCTTCTCCGTGGATAGATTCCAAATGATAAATTGCTTCTTCGTGTCTTTGAAGACCACTTAAACATAAAGCCGTTATGTAATGATACACATACTTGAAACTTTTAATTTCTTCGGTAATTTTTTCAGGATTGATGTTATTGATTACTTGATATGCACCTTCAAAATCATTGAAATCCATTAGGTTAAAAGCCCATATGAAATATGAAGGTATAAGCATTTCACTCTCTTTTATTGATTCTGGCAGTGTTGATAATAAATCTCTTGCATTATCATATTTTGAATTCAAAATCATTGCCGATAGTAATTTACTTGAACTCTCTTCGGTAGGAGTGGGATATAACTTGTTGATATATTGAATAAATTCAGGAAGATATTTGTCATGTTTTTCTTGAAGTAATGCGTAAAGAACATCGATTTTTAGTTCAATTAAGGGTTCTAGAGTTGGAGCGATTCGTAACCCTTCCTCAATAGCCGTTTTTGCTTTTTCTTTATGACCAACTTCAAAATAACATTTTCCTAACCAATAATACGCATATGGAAAGCGAATAATCTCTTCCCGACTCCTTACAGCTCTTTGATAATATTTACTCGCTTCTTCTGGATCCTGGTAATAACGATAATAAACCATCCCCATAGCACATAAAGTTTCAAATAGTTCTGGATTAGCCTCTAATGCTTTTTGATACATCTCGATTTCTTTTTCATGCTGGTGAGCAATGCCATAAGCTGTTCCAAGGTTCTTCATGATTTCTGCATTATCAGGCAACATCTCAAATGCTAGTTCGAAATATTCAATACAGGAATTAATATCACTCTGAGAATCAATAATCGAAAGATACGATGTTCCCAAATTATAATATATCAACCCTATGGTGTTGTCCTTCGAATCGTTCAACGTATGTATAGAAAGTTGCTGTTCAAAGCAGTCAATCCCTAACCGTACTAACGCTCGGTTTCCTTCCTTGGCACCTTTTTCAGAATAAATAGACCCTTTTTGACCTAAGATACTTGCTGTAAATGCATCACTAATATCATCAGTCACTTTATCTTCGATTTTAAATATACATTCCAATGCCAAATCATAATTGAATTGATTGTAATAAATGCCTGACTCTAAAAATAAAAGGGATATATACTGCTCCGTTGTGAGATGTGTTCTTAACGTTTCGTGAATCGTAGCTAGACATAAAGAGTAGTTTCGTTCTTCATAAAGCTGAACGCAAAGATTGCAGTAGTAGGAGAAATCTTTCACCACTTCGACAACCTCTGCTTTACTCTGTTCAGACACCGTTACCTTTTGCTTGATTATTTCAATATCTTTTTGCATTGAGGGAAGTAAAGATATAACTTGCAAGATTTGCTCCATCTTTATATCGCCCCTCAATTGCAAAAATTCCATAGACTTATTATCGTTTGTCTGAGTGAGTATGTAATATTTCTGTGAGTTTAAAATAACTTTTTCAACAAGCGATATTTTCTCATAATCGGTTAAGTGGTGATTTGAGAGAATAAAATACCTCTCAATTTCTTGGGCTAATTCCTTCGCATCACAGGTGTGAAATCCAAACAATTTGTTCTCGGCATATTTCTTCTCAAAGAACTTCCTTAGTTCTCTTTCCTCCCAATAAACAGATTCACTAAGATCGTCCTGTTCTACTTTTGTTGTTAAATAGTCCCTATACTGCTCTGCTCCTTTTTTTAGCGATTTGATTACTAACTTTATGGTTTCAGTCTGTGGATTCTTTATTCTGTTCCATAATGTCATTCCACCTCTGATAATTCCGCTAACTGTTGTTCCTATGCTGCTCATCACATTCACCTGCCATTTTTACTTTTCCTAATTATATTATAGCAGTTTGTAATGGCATTCTGTTTGAAAGGCCATTCCATAGCATTTTTAATTTTGTTCTCCATTTCCAACTTCGCTAAATCACTCTTACAATAATTAATGGCAGCATAAAAATATCTTTAAAATACTCGTCACGAAATTGCGAGCGAAGCATTTCGAGGGAAACATCAATAAAACGCAATACTCGTTTTAACGAGTTTTCTCCTGAATCGTTCAAAATTTTTAACTCAAAGTAGCAAACAGTTTAAAAAGTGAACCGTAACATAAGTGGCTGCGAAAAATCGGGGTTGTTGGTATGGCGGGGGAATGTTTAAGAGCGTGATATAAAGACCTTTGTAACTGCTAAACTAGAATTAACGGATTCCGCTAAATAAGAATGAACAAAACTTACCATACCCTTCCTATTAAGCTATCATAGAACTGGTAATTCTAGCATCGGGGGGAAGCGGTATGAGGAAAGAAGAAAGGTGGCCTATGTACTTCGCAATTCAGGAACAAAAAAGATTAGGATTGAGGAAATCGCAGGTTGCGCGTAACTTGAATATATCCAGGAATTCGGTGATTAGTTTTGGAACATGACGGTAGACGAGTACAAACAGTTTATGAATGGACTCGAAACACGATCAAAGAAGCTGGAGTCGTTTGAAGCAGAGATCGTTAGCTGGTTGCAAATATCCGGATCTCTCCGCTGCTCAGGTCATGGACTGGCTGAAGGAACGTCATGAGGGCATGGAGATCGCTGAGAGTACCGTTCGAAGCTATGTGCGAGGCTTGAGAATGGAATATGGAATCCCAAAGGCGATACGAATAAGACAATACGAAGCGGTGGAAGAACTCCCGATGGGCAGGCAGATGCAAGTAGACTTCGGGGAAACCAAGCTCAGACATCCAGACGGCCATTTGGTCAAGCTATGGTTCATCACCTTTGTCTTGTCTCATTCGCGACACAAATTCGCACTATGGCAGGACAGACCGTTTACAACAGTAGATGTCGTTGACGCCCATGAACAGGCCTTTGAGTTCTATGGCGGCCTCCCGGAAGAAATTGTTTACGACCAAGACCACTTGTTATTAACCAGTGAGAACCATGGTGATCTCATCTTGACGCATGAGTTCGCGAAGTATGTGGAAGAGCGCGCCTTCCGTATTCATATGTGTCGCAAAGGTGATCCGGAAAGCAAAGGCAAAATTGAGAATGTGGTGAAATACATCAAACGTAACTTTGCCCGGCATCGTTCATTCACGAATATAGACAAACAATGAAGAGTGCCTGGCTTGGTTAACCCGTACAGGAAACGCCAAGATGCATCATACCACCAAAAAAATACCGGCCGAAGTGTACGCTTTAGAAAAAGCGCATCTCCGCCCAGTCCAGAAAAAATAGAAAAATTGAGTAACTCAAGTATAACAAGGACGGTGCGGAAGGACAACACCATCTGGTATGAATCGAACCGGTATAGCGTTCCGATCGGCACGTATGACAGAACTGACAAAGAAGTCGCTGTACGGGTTACAGAAGACAACAGACTCATCATCTATGAAGAAGACTCGGGACACATCCTGGCAGAGCATACACTGTGCCTCCATCGCAAGGGCGAGCTTATTCGCAACAATAATCATGGTCGAGACCGGACAAAAGGCGTTCAGGCTTATGTCGATCATGTCGTTCAACGGTTCACGGATGCGAGCGAAGCCCGGCGTTACCTAGAGGAAATTCGCAAACAGAAACCGCGATACATTCGAGATCAGTTGCAAGCGATTGAGAAGAGCGTTACCGTAGCTGGAACTAAGGCGGCTGACCAAGCTCTAGCCTATTGCTTAAAGAATAGCCTATACCGTGCTGCAGATTTTGCAGATGCTGTGAGCCACTACAAGGACAAGGCGCAACAGCAAGCGGTCGAGAAGCCGACTCAAAGCGACTTAAAGCTACTCGTTCAAGTGGATGCCGCTAAGCTGAAAGCCAAACCCCAAATACGGGAGTTTAAGACTTACGAACGCATCTTGGGAGGTGGATAGAAGATGACAACATCCACAGGTGACCTGAAACAATGGCTGAGCACGCTCAATATGACCGAGGCGGCACACATCTTGGAGGATAGTCTTTTGGATGCACAATCCAAGGACTGGAGCTGTGGGCAATTTTTGCACCATCTCCTCAAACATGAGTTGCGGCGGCGGGAAGAAAAGCAACGGGCCAAACGGATGAAATGGGCTGCATTCCCTTTCATAAAATCGCTGGACGAGTTTCGATTGGAGGAACAGCAATCCCTCAGCAAGCGCCATATAGAGCAATTGCGGGAGTTGCTGTGGCTCGAGCACACCTACAATTTAATACTTTTGGGCCCGCCTGGGGTCGGAAAGACTCACCTGTCAGTGGGGCTGGGAATCGAGGCGTTGGAGCGAGGACATCGGGTCAGTTTCGTCGCGATGGATACCTTGATCCATTTACTCAAGACACATGAGATTGCGCGGACGTCGCAGACCCGGATGAAGCGTATTCTGGGATCCGATCTGGTGATCATCGATGATCTGATGTTCATGGCCATGGAGAAAAGTGAATCGAATTTATTCTTTCAGTTTGTGAACAAGCTCTATGGTCAAGCATCGATCATTCTGACCTCGAACAAGGGGCCGGAGGATTGGGGTGAACTACTCGGTGATCCGGCCATCACGACCGCCATTCTCGACCGGATCTTACATAAGAGCGAGGTCATTCAGTTGAGCGGAGACAGCTTCCGCCTCAAGTATCGAGAAACCATATTTGGAAATGTCTAGGTGTTGAAAGTTATTTAGCGGAATCTGCTCAAAAGTACTTGACGGTTACAACCTTGAGTTTTAGGAGTTTGGAGTTCTTGCTGATCAGAGTATCATCGCAATATTTTATGTTGTAGTATAATTAGGAAGGATTAGGTAATGGTTTCGTATATAGGTCTATACGGAAGTATTTATGAAGTTCGTGAATAAGACGTTATCTACAATTCTCGAGTGCAAGTCAAGAGCGTTACTTTTTTTATTTCATTTTCGTATTCCCCCTTATGAAAAGTGGGGATACAAGTTAACAATACAACAAATCTATAAACTGATTATTGAGGGTGGAGCGAGTGGCAGACAACAACTTTTTACTTGCAAAGTTTGGAAAACGAGAGCATTTAGAGATGTTATCTGAAGGATATGTTTATTTTAATTCAATTTCTAAGTATCGAAATGATACATCAAATTATCGTGGGGATGAAAATGAAGGGAAGATCCCAATAGATCCAATATGTATTCAAATATTAGATAAAAATGGTCAGAATATTTTTGAAAAAATACCTCGACCTGATAGTGTTAAACTATCTCATGTGGATGACGATGGAATCTTAATATTCTGCACAGCTATGATAACAGAAGAGATTTTATACAATGAAGGAAGCCATTACGTTTTCAATAATGAGTTCAAAGCCGCAATAAAAGATTTTGGCGAGCATGTATTATTATTTAATTCTGGAGAGTTTTTATCAAAACTTAGCAAAGCGCAATTATATGCAAATCCTAAATTTGGTTACATTAGCGGTCCAATTATATACAGAGATTTAAATGATTATTCAAATCCAAATATAAATGTGTATAACCTAACAAAAAGTGTTTTTGATCCTCTTTTTGTTAAGAGCGAACAATACAAAATGCAAAATGAATGGAGGCTTATTGTCGATGGCTCTGATAATTACCTTCCTACAAATGCAGATGGATCATATATTATAAAGATTGAAAAGTTGGAATGGGCTAATATATTTGATATAGAAACATTTCTAGAAATTTTCCAATACACACCTTAAAACCATCTGGTTGAAACCTTGCAACAGCAGGCTAGCTGGGCAATTCAGTAACCTGACTTGAAAAATAGAAAAACATCGCTTCGTTTGGTAAAGTGAGAGTATCGAGCTTCCACTACCACAACAGAAGAGGTGTCTTCCATCATGATAAACGATCAGCCGGGTCTTAATCAACTGCCAAACGAATTAAAGTCTGCCTTTCAAGAACTGAATATCCTGAAATTCTTGAGACAAGCCGGATTTCGCAAACGGCTTGGCCTCAGTTGTGCCTATCTGTTTCAACTCGTTTTCGTGCTGTTGTTTCATCAGAGGAATTGGTTTCGCCTGCTTGAGAGCAGCAAAGGCGACTCCTTTCCAGGCAAGGATGCCGTGTATCGCTTCCTCAATCACACCGGCTTTGCCTGGCGCCGCTTCCTGACGTCGCTTGGGACGGCTACCGTACAGAAGGTAGATGCCCTGACCTCAGCGGATCGCGACTCCGTCTTCATCGTCGACGATTCCATGTTTGAACGAAATCGCAGCAGAGCAGTCGAACTGCTTGCCCGTTTCAAGGATCATGCGACTGGAACATTTTACAAGCGGTTTCGCATGCTTACACTGGGATGGTCAGACAGCCATACCTTCGTGCCGCTGGATTTTTCGCTGCTGAGTTCCAGCAAATCGGCCATGAATGGAACCATCGACAAACGATCGCACGGCTACAAACGCCGGCAGGAGGCGCTTTTGCCGGCTCCGCAGGTCATCGTGTCCATGCTGGATCGGGCGCTAAAGGCTGGGGCCACGGCTTCTTACGTCTTAATGGACAGCTGGTTTACCTATGCGCCGCTTATTGGCGAAATCGTGGCTCGCGGCCTGGATGTGATTGGCATGGTCAAGAATGACAACAAACGTTTCCTTATTCAAGGCCAGAAGCTGTCGTTGAAAGAATTGTACACGGCGGCGTCTCCTGTCGCGAGCAAGAAGCGCGGCATTCTTCGTTCCATCCAGACCGAGCTTCCTTCAGGTATCCGAGTTCGAGTTGTGTTCGTTCGCCATCGCTCGAAGAAAAACGAGTGGCTGGCGATTTTGACGACTGATCTTACGCTGACCGTAGAAGACATCATCCGGATTTACGCGATCCGCTGGGACATCGAGGTCTTCTTCAAGTGCATCAAATCGCTGCTTCGCCTGCAAAAAGAGTTTCAAGGCCGTTCCTACGATTTGCTAATCAGCCACTCGACGTTGTGTTTTCCCGCTACATCCTGCTGGCGTGGCAGCATCGGAAAAGCACGGATGCGCGTT
Organism: Paenibacillus sp. J2TS4; assembly: GCF_018403245.1. Classification (GTDB taxonomy): domain Bacteria; phylum Bacillota; class Bacilli; order Paenibacillales; family NBRC-103111; genus Paenibacillus_L. The sequence continues at coordinate 3,828 of NZ_BOSH01000017.1, read as the reverse complement.
CCTTTGGCGGCTTGTTTTATTTCCTGTGCGACGAAGTCGGTACGCTGGATTGGGTCGTTGCCCTGCAACAGTTGCTGGATTTAATCAACGAAGTAGCCAATAAAGCCGGAAGGAGCTTTCCGCTCTTATGTTTGCCGATTTCATGCTACGAAAGTTGAGTTAGAAATACAAAACCACCTTATTCTAAGTGAATAAGGTGGTTAGGGACTTTTAGCAAGCTGCAATAGCTTGACACGCCGTCTTGGCTCATCGTTATTGTATACATCAATTTTAACATATATTCTTAGTTTAATCAATTTATTTTATATCCATTCTTCAACATTTTCATTACCCATTCTTTCCAAAAAGGATCTTGCAATATTACCACTGCCATATTTAATCTCATTATTCCAAAAACTCCAGATCAATGCTTTAATGTCTCGTAAGTCAGCAAAGCACTTTAGAACCTTTAATACGTCGTATAACTTTATAATGTACTGAGACCTAATTGGAGTTAATTTTAATTCTGATATTAGCCGAGCATTTATTTTTAAATTTTTTGGAGTTCGGAAACGACTAATTAATTCAAAATGAGCACAAGTGTTTCGCAACTCTTTAATAATCTCTAAAGTATTTAGGAACTTTTCTTTATCGTTGGGCTTTAAATTAAAGTCTCTTAACACCGCGTCTAAAGTGCGCTTTTTCAATCCATACATCAGTATAATTACGTCATTCAGCATCAGAGTTTTTATCACAACCCAAAAAGGAGGGTTATTATATGCATCTACATACGGAAATTTGATTTTACATTCATCAATGTAGTCCAATCCAAGAATATTTATATTAGATATGTCTATTGGAAGTGAAATGGTTGATCCTGAAGTCCGACTAATTCCATGTAGTGATGCTAATAATACTGCCTGTTTTGAATTTTTGAAAGTATAGGTTCCGTCTCTAACCTCTCTTATCGAAGTAGATCCAAATCTTCCGGAAAAGATGCCTTTCAACGTTGTCTTGTCATTTGAATAAGTTACATCCCCAATAAACTTTCCTTTAAATCTCCCCGAATACTTATAATCCTTCCTAAGCAGTTTATGGGTTTTTCCTGGATTGCTCTGGTTGTAAAAAAAATTGACATATTGCTTAGGGCCGTCAGTTCTTCTTGGCACATTATAATATGTGCAGTCAATATAATTATTATTCTCCGCCAATGTAGAACAATGATTTTTACAAAAATGATATGCAATAGAGGTTTTTAATTTCGTCTCGAATTCTGATATTTTTTGAAATATTAAACTTGAAAGCTGCCTGTCAAAATCATGCAACCTAAGAAAATTATCAAAGGATTTTTTAGTGTACTGTTTGGGCGAATTTTTCGAATCATCAAGCAAAAGTGTTTCAAAACCATTTATAAGATTAAAATAGTTTTTTTCCATGAGATGTTTTCTAGCAGTATCTAGGTTATTAAAGATCAGCCCTCTGTCTTTTAATAACCGGATTTGATTAGTAATTAAATTAAATTCTTTGTCAGTTGGCAACGAATCCCCCCTCCCGTACTTCATTTTTTTCTATATATTTCCGATAATATCACATTCTGGTCCTTAAAGGTTCCTTGAAAAAGATAGCAGCTAGTTGTTAATAGCTCAATTTTCGCAGAGCGAAAATCAGCTTGTAACCTTGTGGTGACTGGAGCGGGAAGAGATCAGGTACCTTACTTGAAGAATATAAAAACACCACTTTTGGTAAAGTGAGAGTGTCCAGCTACCACTATCAGACCGAAGGCGTGTCTTCCATTATGATAGACCATCAGCCTGATTTGAATCAACTGCCAAAAGAATTAAAGCCTGTATTTCAAGAACTGAAAGTCATGAAATATCTGCAATGAGCAGGGCTCCGTAAGCGATTTGGCTTTAGCTGTGCCCGGCTGCTTCAACTCGTCTTCGTCCTCTTATTCCATCAGAAGAACTGGTTTCGCCTGTTCGTTAACCTAACGGGAAAAGATAAAATTCAGCAGAAGGCCGCTGATTACTTCGATGGCTTTTTGTGTATGATGTGGAAGCTCGATAAAAGGGATGACCTTTAGTTGCAAGCAACTGGCAGGATGTTTAATTAAAGACGTTTTTTATTGACCGCAATCCATTGGTTTCGATTAGAATAGGATAACATTACCTTTGGAGTGTGATCGAGGGATAATATGGATAGGAAGATTAAACAGCTATTCACTCGAGATATATTGAGACAAGCCGCGAACGTTATGGTATACGCGAAGACTCAATGATCGATTTAAATGGGTTTCAAAACTTCGTTTATTCTGGGTTGGTCGGAGATCGTGAAGTTATTCTAAGAATTGCCCATATCACACATCGGAATGAAACATTAACGAAAGCGGAATTAGATTTTATCATGTTTTTGGCGGAGTCTGGTGTAAAAGTAGCTAGACCGATTCCGTCTTTAACCGGTGATCTTTTTCATACAATTGACGATGCTTTTGTTGTGACAGCCTTTGAGAAAGCCCTTGGCAGAAATGCAAAAATTGCCGAGGAGAGCAATACTTTTTATGAGAATATAGGTCAATTGGTTGGAAAAATACATAAGCTTTCACTTCACTATACCCCCCAACATTTACGCTATGAATGGAATGACAATGCTTTATTAGCTTCATTTAAAAACTATTGTCTGTCAGAATTATACAACAGTTTCGACCGACTTACGTTGCGCTACCCATATCGGTATGCCACCTGAAAAGCACGAAATGGATATCTATATTCCAATCGAACCGGTCATTACAGAAGCCAAAGAAATTATTGAACTACAACCGTACCGAGCAGCTTATTACAAAGCTTTGGCAGAAAGGGGAGAAGATGGCATGAAGTAAAGAAAGAAGCATTTGAAGTCATGATCGCCTGGGTACTTACGCAAGGGTTTGATCACTCTGAGTTGCGGATTCGTGCACATAATAATGGCGGTGCAACGGAAGAGGACTTTTTTTACGAGGTTTACATGGACGTTAGCGGAAAAGATGTGTCGATAACAGAGGACTCACTGATTAGCCTAGTAGATTGTGAAGGAGGATTGTTCGTCGTCATTCCTGCACTTCATCGTATGCTCGAGCCGACAGGGAAAGCATTTTGCGAATGGTTTGAGCAGCAAGAGAAATATATGATGACGGGTAAATGGTTCGAGGAATTTTTAATTGATGACGGCAAAGTGACTTTGGGAACACTCATCAGGATTCATTTTGGCGCGAAAGAGATCACTTGACACAACTGAACTAATGAAGTCACGACAATGTGTATCCGAGAACAGTATTGGTGATTAAGTTAACGGAAACGATAGTTGAATCGCCTACACTATAAGTGATGGAGTAGAATTTGGGCTTTAATACTTAGCAGTCCCCCCCTCTTTCGGGGGCCGGCCCGGCGTTGCCGAGGTCGCGGATGTTGTCTCCTGCTTCGAGGTACTAAGCATGGTTAGGATATATGCCTAAGATTCTATTGGACTCAGTTTTTAAGCTAACGGGAGGTTAGTGCGAACAAAGTGGAGCAGGCGTTATTCTGATGAAATATGCCTGGAATGTTGAATACAAGAAATTAACAAAAAACGCCACATACATTGTGGCGTTATCTCTATTAGACATAATTTAAGCAAGGGCACTGTTTCCAGATCCTTACAATAGTATTATAAACGACGGAAAAACATAAGTCTACATTATTTTGGAAATATTGTTATTGTGCTGTGATAATGTCATCCCATAACTGTTCTGAGATAATGTCACTATGGGACAGGAGAAGATTACATTGAGCAGAGCAGAACTGAAGAAGATCTATGTGGTGGAGAAAATTATCGATG
>NZ_BOSH01000016.1 GCF_018403245.1 Paenibacillus sp. J2TS4 | reverse complement strand
AACCGCCACCAGCCAAATAATCCTCGACAGCTATTCTCTTTAACTCTGCAGAATAAGCAGCATTCTTAGATGTTTGCAGCAGTCCGTTTGGACCTAATGACTGGTAAGTCTGAAGCCATTGCCTGATAGATGAAGGGTGTACATCAAGAAGAACTGCTATATGCTTAAGCGAATCTTCTCCACGTAAATACTTTTCAATAGCTGCGATCTTTTCTGATCCTGATACTTTTGCTTTATGAGACATGAAAAAACGCTCCTCCTTACAGTAAACAGTTTTATTATTTCAACTGTCTACCTCAAGGGGAGCATAACAACTGATGGAGGGCGGGCTTTTTTTCATCCTTGGCCAGTCGACGGGTCGAGGCCGATTTTTTTCATTAAGAGCCGGCTGTCTTTATTGAGTCCGGTAATGGTTACTTTTTTATTCATTTGCTGATATTTCATTATGACCTTAGTAATAGCTGTCACTGCCGAGTGATCCCATACATGGGATTGAGTGAAATCGATGACGATGCTGTCCGGGTCCTCGTTATGGTTGAATTGGCCCATAAAATCAGACGTCGTGCCAAAAAACAATTGACCCGTTACCCTGTAGACTTGGCTGCCGTTGGATTTAACAGCAGCTTCAATCCGGATCTTTGCCATTTTCCAGGCAAAAATGACTGTACTGAGCAGAACGCCTGCCATTACGCCCTTGGATAAATCATTAGTAGCTACAACGATCGATACCGTGACTATCATAACGAATGAATCGCTGACGGGAATTTTTCTAATGTTCCGAAGCGAGTCCCAATCGAATGTTCCGATGGATACCATGATCATGACCCCGACTAGTGCGGCCATGGGAATCTGTTGAACCACTTTTCCGGCAACGATAATTAAGAATAACAGGAACACACCAGCAACAAAAGTAGAAAGTCGCGTCCGGCCACCGGATTTTACATTAATAACGGACTGACCGATCATAGCGCACCCTGCCATCCCGCCAAAGAAGCCGGTAACGACATTGGCCAGCCCTTGGCCTCTTACCTCCTTGTTTTTATCACTTTTCGTATCGGTCATTTCATCCACTATGGTAGCGGTCAGAAGGGATTCCAGAATACCGACGATCGCCAAGGAGAGCGAGTAAGGAAAGATAATGAGCAAGGTTTCCCATGTCCACAGCACCTGAGGCAGTTGAAAAATCGGTAGCGAGCTGGTGATGGTCCCCATATCTCCCACGGTATTGACCTTCAAGCCAAGCCCGATAGTCAGGATGGATACTATAATGATGGCGGCAAGAGCTGAAGGGAAGGCTTTGGTGAATTTCGGCAAAATATAAATAATAACGAGCGTTAATCCGACCAAAGCGTACATAATCCAGCTTTGTCCAACAAAATGGGTGAGTTGGGCTACAAAAATAAGAATCGCCAGCGCATTGACAAACCCGGTCATGACCGAATGGGGGACGAAGGTAATAAAGCGGCCCAGCTTTAGCAGACCCATGCCATACTGGAGAATTCCGGCCAGAATGGTGGCGGCAAATAAATATTCCAGTCCATGGTCTTTAACTAGGGTTACCATTAATAGCGCCATCGCCCCGGTAGCTGCGGAAATCATCCCCGGCCTTCCTCCGACAAAGGAAATAACGACGGCTATACAGAAAGAAGCATATAAGCCTACCATCGGATCTACTCCTGCAATAAGAGAGAAGGCGATCGCTTCCGGGATCAAGGCAAAAGCTACCGTAATCCCGGAAAGAATGTCCATCCGGGTGTTAGAAAACCATTCCTTATTAAGTTGTCCCATCTAAAAATTAAACTCCTCCTGCAACTCAGCAATAAAGACCGGATCCTATCCGCTCCCATAAAGCGTCATTGAAAGCTCGCTATAAGTCTTGTCCTGCCTTCCCTCTGTTGGCAGACCCGGGAATTTGCGATAGAAGACCAATATTCCGTCCCGATCCCCCTAATAACGCTCTATGTATAACTTAATCTTTATTGTCGACAGTTCCTGACTGTGATAGATATTTGTTGACTTTCCACTCTCAGAAAAGCCGGGTCCGATATTCACAAATTAGAATTATATCTTATGCCAGCTTATTTGACCAGCTTCTTTTGGGTAGAACTGACGATAATTAGCTCATTCGAAGCTAAGCAAATGAAAAAATTTGAATAAAGAAAGTAACTATGCGGTATAAGAATGATGATTCTGAAGGTAACCTTTTAGAGACGGATCCGTTACTCAATTGATAGGAAAGACGGATTGAACACGTGGAAGAACTAGAAACGTTCCATGGGAAATGAAATGGGGATAATTTTACTTTTTTCGATGTGAGCTGAACACGATTCGCCACATTATTAGCTTCTGCCTCATGGATATCTATTAAAATAATTTCAAAACCATCCTCAAAATGAAATGGCCCACCCAATTTCGCATTGTTAAGAGGCGCGGGTGGGATCTGTTAAGTAAATTATGACCTACCAGTGCATAAAAGTTGACTCCTTGATGGAGTGATGTCCAAGTTCTTTTTTAAGCCTGCGGCAACAATCCGTTGAAGTCTATCTATTACTTGTTCTTATAAAATTCGTGATACAGCTTCATTAATGCTCTCTTTTCAATTCTGGAGACATAGGAACGGGAAATACCCAGTTCTTTTGCAATCTCTCTTTGGGTTCTTTCATCGCCGCCCAGCACTAAGCCGAAGCGCCCTTTGATTACTTCCTGCTCCCGGTCATCCAAGATGTCGAGATGGTCATAAATTTTGCTTTTTTCGATTTTAAGCTGAACCCGTTCCGCTACATCATCCGCCTCCGTCCCCAGGATATCTATCAAAGTAATTTCATTGCCCTCTTTGTCAGTCCCGATCGGATCATGAAGCGATACGTCCTTTCTCGTCTTTTTGAGGGAACGGAGATGCATCAGAATCTCATTTTCAATACAACGGGCAGCAAAGGTAGCTAATTTCGTCCCTTTGTCGGGGGAATAGCTTTCTATTGCCTTAATCAGCCCGATGGTTCCAATGGAGATCAAATCTTCCAAATCTTCTCCGGTGTTATCGAACTTCTTGACAATATGAGCGACCAGCCGCAGGTTATGCTCAATGAGCATGTTGCGCGAATGAGGGTCGCCCTGAGCCATTCGTTTAAGATGTTTCGATTCTTCCTCTTCGGTCAGAGGTTGGGGGAACGCGTTGTTTTTGACATAAGAGACGAGGAGCATCAGTTCTTTGATGAATAAAGCGATTGCCGTAAATAGGCCCGGCACATCTGTCACCTCCTGAGCGTTAGCGGAACAAGACTGCCTCATGGGCGCCTTTGACGAATATTACATTCTATGTGGGCCATCGCCTAACCGTGCCTGTACGGGCGGGAAAAAAGCTAACGACTTAGGAAGCGAAGCCGCATCAAGCTGCATCCCCCGATTAATGAGCACAATAAATAAACCATCCCGATTCACTATGAGCAGTGGTACAGGATGGTTGTAAGTCCATTAGGAATTATGAATGATTTTATGACTGAATTCTATTGGCGATAAAAACAACCTCTAAACGCGGTCGCTCATCTTGGAAGGACTCCGGCAGGTGTTTTTCTCATTTTCTTTACCTCTAGTCGCTTAGGCTGTTATTGAGATGAAAAGCCTCTATTCCAGTACGAAGGGAAGTACCTCCGTGCTTCAAACACAAACATCCATTCTCGGCCGTCAGGATGGCTCCGTTGCGGCTTCTGCCGTCTTCTTTCCTTTGCGCAGCAGAAGAAAAGTGCACGGCAGCCCAATCAAGGCAATGACCGTCGCGATCGTAAACACATCGTTAACTCCGAGTGTAAAAGCTTGCTGCTCCCAATCGGCAGCGGTGGTGCCGGGAGCCGATGCTTTCAGGTCTGCCAAATGGGAGGCAGTCCGAATTCCGAGAATCGAAGTGAACAGACCGATGGAGAAGGAGCCCAGGCCTTGACGAAGCCAGTTGTTAATAGACGAGGCATGACCGGTCCAGTCGCGGGGGATGACTTCCATCCCGGCGTTCAGCGTAGGCATCGACGAAAGAGCGATCCCTACGTTGCGAACGGCCATCCAAAAAGTGATGTAGCCGTGAGACGTATCGATCGACATCCGGCTCATTTCCCAAGTGCCGATGCCAATGAGCACCAATCCGGCGAAAATAAGCTTGAAAGGGCCCAATCGCTCGTACAACTTGCCGGTAATCGGCATGAAGATAGCCATGGTCAGCGAGGAGGGAAGCAAGATCAAGCCGGTCGTCAACGCGGAGGCCTGCTGGATGGTCTGCAGGAATACAGGCGCAAGGAACGTTCCCGAATACAAGCTGATCGTTATGATGCAATTAAGAGCGATGCTGATCGTATATCTAGAATATTTGAAGACCCTCAGATTTAGCAGAGGGTCCGGAGTTGTCAATTCTCTGCGTACGAACCATGCCAGAATAACAAGACCGGCAAAGATTAAAGATATCGTTGTCCAAGAGGTCCAACCCCACACACCTCCCTCGCTGAACGCTATCAGTAGAGACAGACTGCCCAGAATAACGGCGATAAATCCGGGCAGATCCAATGATTTCGTTGAAGTCAGGCGATACTTCGGAATAAACAGAATGACGGCGATTACGCCGGCCGCACCGATCGGCAAGTTCATGAGAAACAGCCATTTCCAACTGAACATATGAATTAACCAACCGGCCAGCGTCGGACCGAAAGCCGGAGCAAGCATCATGGACAAGCTCCAGATGCTTAGAGCGAATGCTTGCTTTTCCCGCGGGATGACCTGGTAGACGATTGTCATCGTTGTCGGCATGATGAGTCCGCTGAAAATCCCCTGAAGGACGCGGAATACAATAAGTGACCGGATGTCCCACGCCATTGCGCAGAGCCCGGAAACGAGGGTAAAACCGATGAGAGCAAACAAGTACAGCTTTTTATAGGTAAAGCGATCACCGAGATAGCCGACTATCGGGGCGACGGTACCGGTCGCCAGCATGAAGCCGGCCAATGTCCATTGAACCGCGCTCAAATCGGTATGAAAATGATCCATCAGTACCGGTAGAGCGACGGTAACCGTATTTGTGCTTAAAATGGCAAGAAAATTGCCGAAGAAGATGGCGAACATAATCGGCCAAAAGGCAGACGAGTTAGAGCTGCTTGTTTTCATAAGAACCTCCAGTATAAGGCTGGGATGTCAATCGTTTATCGATTGCTTATATGTAAATAGTTACATATAATAAAAGCTAATGATAATACTAATCGTTCAAGAAAGTAGATGTCAATAGTTGTACAGGGAAGGGGACTGTCCTTATTATGAACACTTTGGCGTATGGGTTGCTTGGAATTTTGACGAGAGGTCCTTGTACGGGATACGATCTGATGATTAAGCTGCAGCCCTTCTGGGAAGCCAAGCACAGCCAAATTTACCCTTTGCTTGCCCGGCTGGAAGAGAGAGGCTACGTTGCCCATACTATTGTTCCTCAACAAAATAAGCCGAATAAGAAGGTGTATGCTATTAGCGAGCAGGGGCGGTCTGCCGTTCGTCAATGGGTCGTGGAGCCAGCATCTCCGCCGGTAACCCGGGATGAGCTTGTTCTTAAAACATACTGCCTCTGGCTAGCGGGTGCGGAAAGCACATTAAAATTATTTCAGCAGCGGTTATCTCATTCTCGTCAGAGAATGGAGCACTTCTCGCAGCGGCTCGAAGAGTTGAAGAAGGAGTGCGGGGGGAGGATGACGGATATGGATTCTCCCCATTTTTCCAGATATTTGCTGCTTAATAAAGGAATATGCAGCGCCCGAAGTCAGGCGGAATGGTGTGATTGGGTCATTAGCCTGTTAAAAAAAGAGCAGGGAACTAATTTTTTTGATCATTCTATTTAATAAGACTTGTGCAAAATAGTAGAGCAGATTAGGACTTAGTATATTTATACTTTTACTTTTGCAGAACCGAAAATCAGGTTGAAACCTTGCAGTCACTGGAGCGCGAAGAGATCAGGTGCCTTGCTTTTTTCGCCCGGGAGAAGGGTAGCGTCTAGCTGTTTCTCCGCCTAGTTCACCCAGGAAAAGTGCGAGTAGAAGGGCAGCGTCTAACTGGATTTTGTATAGGTAAATGGAAGCGAATGCGGCAAGAGAAGCGATCTAGCTGTATTTTATGTAGGTAAATGGAAGTAAATGGTGAAAATGGACTAGGCTAGATGGAAAAACTGCATTTAAAATGGCGGATTTTTGCCGATATCCCCCTTTTTGCACAAAATAGATGGAGGTTTTCCATTTAGTTTTCGTTTTTAACCTCAAACAGAGCAAACTAGCTGCATGAAATCCATTTAGATCCCCGTGCAGTGCGAGCATAGACTGCTAACCTGGTGGCACCAGCAAGGTTCCAAGCCTCGCTTTTAAAACATCCTTAATTGGTGCGAGTAGACTGCTAATGCGGCACCAGCAAAGTCCTATTTTGCGACCATTTTAGTATCTGAAGATAATACACCCTTGCAGTTGAGTATGAAACTTACTGTCTAAGGTAGGTTGGGTCGCAATTTTTTTCAATTGTCACAAGGAAATAGAGAGAGGATGCAGAATACAACATAAGGATAAAATACAATATTAGGAATAAACTGTTGAGATGGCTTCATTAGACTAAGTACCCCGGACTATAGCTAACAGGAAGCTTTATCTCGACAGATGCGAAGGGAGGTAGAAGTAAGCATCGCTCCAAAATGTAAACGCTTTAGTATCGATTAATGCCACCTAGATAACAGCCTGCGTAGCTACCTGCAAAATCATTCGATAAAAGGAGAGCTGGCGGATGTTAAAAAAACCAGGGTTAATCATGTTGATTCTCCTGATGGCTCTAACGGGAACGACCGGGTGGGCAGTTGCCGCACCAATGGAAGGGAACAGGAGCGGGCCTGCGGTCGCCCCAGAGTCGATCCGGCATTATGTGGACAAGCATGCTTATATTCCGGGGACTGCTCAGCCACCCGTCATCGACGGCAGCTTATCAGATCCGGCCTGGTCAACAGCAGCCGAATTAAATTCCTTCGTTACGGCTTATGATAATCACCCAGCCGAGCCAGGAACGGTTGTTAAAGTGACCTATGATTCTTCTAATCTGTATGCGGCAATTCAAGCTCCAGGCGAAGAAGAGCCGACCTTGGCCCTCGTCGATCTGATGATCAAGCCTCCGGGCGAGGAGGATGCCTACTATGTAGTTAACGTCAAGAACGAGGCTCTGAATTTGCCCTATAGGACTAATTGGGGTCCGGGGGCAAAAGCGGTGCCAGGCACCAAGGTTCGACAGCAAACTATAGACGGGATATTTACAGCGGAACTCGCCATCCCTCTAGCTTCTTTAGGAATCCCCTCTATTCAAACGGAGATGCCATGGGGCTTCAACGTCGTCTTTTTGCATAAAATCAGCACGAAGCCTTTAAGTTCGTGGATACAGGTTCGTAACTCGTATTATTCGGACACTGGCGCGTCGGCAGTCACTTTTGTCGGGAATATTGCCGACCAAGGTCGTTTTGGCCGCCTCTCCTTTAGCCCGATGCCTCCGTCCGATTCGTTGAATAAAGACCCCAAATCGGGACAAGCATGGATTCCCGAACAAACCGAATTCAAGTATCTGGGATATACCGACAAGGAGTTTTCGTTCAAAAGAAAGGACATTCATGTAGGCAAAAAAACAAGTGTTTCTTTAAGGTGGGGGACCCCTTCAGGGGCTTGGTCAGAGCTTGAGGATGTTCAGATAGACCAAAGAGGAGAGAGATGGACTATAGCTTTCAGTCATCCCGAGCCAAAGGAGGAAGGCCTGTACCGTCTTGAATTGAAGGTGAGTCAGGGAGCGCCGGATCAGGACTATTCAGCCTTTATCGTGTTTGATCGCAAAGACTTGATCGACGCCGGCGATCGCCAATATGCGGCTCTAAAGGAACGAATAGAGAGCCCGAAAACTCCCGTAGCGCCCGCTCCTCCCTCTGAGCAGGTACAATCCTTGCTAGAGCTGATTCCGGACAAAGTTGGGTTTATTTTTACCGGACTGCCAGATCGTTCCGAATTGAGACCGTATACTTTATATGACTGGGACCCGGCACAGCCCGGACAGATGACCTCTGTTCATAGTGATTTGACATACCCCAACGATATTTACAAAGAAAATAAAGTCATGTCCGTTCGCAACCGGAAAGGGGAAATCGTCGACTATCCTTATTATGAGGATGAGAGCGGTAAAAAGTATTTTATTACAGCTCATTTATGGTACAAGCAAAGGGATTATGTTCTGCAGCAAACTCCTATTCTGGCCAAACAGGATCCGCTTGGTGCCGCGCGTCTTTTGTACCGGTTTGCCCAAGTGTACGAAGGTTACGTGCCCACTAATGATTACATGTGGCAAAATTACCCGCTCAATGCGGATTCCGGCCCTCCTTACGCCTATTGGGGCGGAGTCTGGTATCGCTGGTATACGGCTGATCTGAACAGTTTAAAGCATCTTATGCAGGCCTATTCGGAAGTCAGCAAGACGGACGCTTTTGAAGTATTAAGCGGTGAGGTCGGAGAGGATGTGGAGAAGAAGATCATCGAAGATATGTTTAAACCATCCATCGATTATACAAGGTCTTATCCTGTTCTGAATCATAATATGGAATACAATAACTGGGTAGGAACGATAGAGCTCGGGAAAGCATTGGACGATCCGAGCTACATTCATGAAGCTGTAGAGCTTGTAGAGAATTATTCGATGGAGACCTATTTGTTCGATGGATTTTTCAAGGAAGTGACCTTTTCTTATCATAATCAATCAATCGGTGGAGTGGGGCAAGCCATCAATGCGCTTGAAGGCTGGAGTGATCCGGCAGATTATGTCTCTCCGAGATCTGGAAACCGGTTCGAACAGCTGGACATGGGAAACCGATTCCCGGTGCTTGGCAAAGCCCAAGAGCTCCCGAATTTGATGGTTTATCCGGATGGCAAATACTTCCCGATAATGGATACCTGGGCTAATGAAAAGGCGCCGGCCCCGAAATATGATGCGGGTTCCTTGTTGCAGCCGGCTTCGGGAATAGCGAGAATGACCCGGGGACGAGGCAAAGGAGTTGAACCGGAATATGGGTTAATCTGTCCTTTTGCGGACATGAGGGTAGAGGAACAATCGGTGGATTACCGTTATTTCGCGAATAGCGAAACGATTCAATTGGAAGCAAACTCACCCGGTCAAAGAATTGTCTTTGCCTTCGAGGCTCCGGCAGCCGATACGTACGAGATTAATCTGAAGCCATTTAAAGCCGGCAGCTACGGACGCTACGATATATCCATAGACGGGCAAACGTTGGTCGACAATTATAACTTCTACAGCCCTACTTCCGGCGTCCATGAATATGAAGCGCTCGGGATGATGGAACTTACGCAGGGGACCCACTGGATCAGCTTTGACAATGTCGGCAAGGACGAGGCTTCCACCAATTATAAGATGGGAGTTGTCAAGCTGGCTCTGTTGGATGAGGCTGCCCGACAAGCCAGAGACGAAGGAGAAGGAAGGGAGCCGGCGGAGGATCAGAGCCAGCTGTATTTGTCTTTCGTGCCTAAATACGGTCATAATCATTATGATCCGTTGAATCTTGTCTTCTATGGAGAAAATCAGGAGCTCCTGCCGGATATCGGTTATACCCATACTTTATACCGGCAATGGACAACGTCTACTCTTGGTCATAATACGGTTGTCGTTGACAGCAAAGATATGGAGAAGACGGGCAAGGCTATTAACGGAGGCAGTATCGAAGTGTTTGCGCCGGTCACTTCCGGGATTCAGGTGATGAGAGCCCGCCAGGAAACCGCTTATCCGCAAACGGACGAATATAGCCGGGAGCCCTGGATGATCCGTTTTCCGGGTCAGGATGGAGGAGGATATATCCTTGATTTGTTCCGGGTCGCAGGAGGGAACAGACATGAATACACTTTGCAAGGAGATGCGAATCGGGACAGCCAGTTTGTAACCGATCTGGCGTTGGATGAATACGGTCCGTACTTGCTTCCTCCTGGTACGGAGGTGGTGGAACCGGAAGGGGAAGGCGATACGGGGAGCGCGGAAGGACATTATTATGGGTATATCTACGTCCGCGATGTCAGCAAAGCGGAGCTTCCCGACGGAAGGTACGAGCTGACCCTGGAGACTAGCGAGAATGGGCAAGATCAAGCCCGTATGAAAATTATCGGGCGGGCGGATCCGGGACAGAATGAGCTGTACATCGGAAAATCTCCTTCGCTTCGTTCGACCCGCTTGAACGGAGTAGGCAAAGATATTAATAGTGAAGCGATCCAATATTGGATGCCCAAAATGGTGTTAAGAAGAGAGGGCAGCCACCTCCGAAGTCAATTCGTTACAGTGATGGAGCCGTATACTAACGAAAGGGCACCGATCATTGAAGGGGTCGAAAGACTAACCCCGGATGTTTCAGCGGATGGAGCGGTGGCTGTTGAGGTGTCCTATGGAGACTATACGGACCTTATATTAAGTTCTCCTCGGTCTGAGGATTCGCTCGTAATCGGAGATATAACTCTGCAAGGCAAGATGGGATGGATCCGATTGAAAAATGGCCAGGTAGAGGAAATGGCTTTAATCGGTGGAACTTTACTGCAAAAAGGAGACGTTCAATTGACGGGTGCCGGCCCGATTGCCGGTTCCGTAACGGAAGTATGGCGACAGGCAGATGGAGCGGCTTCCGACGGATTTTTGCTCGATACGGAAGTTCCGGACAGGATGAAGGACAGCTATATCGTTATCACCCACCCGGATGGTTCTTCTCATGGCTATAAAATAAAAGAACTTCAGCGGCAAAATGGGCAAACCTTTATCCAAACCGACGGAATCGACCCCGGATTTACGATAGGTGAAGACGGACGATCCAGTCTAAAATTTCACCCATTCACGTCATGGGAAGGAATTCATACCTTCCGCATTGAGAACATCGCTACCCATTAAGTATATTTAAATGAAAGGCGTTCCTGCTCTCAGGAACGCCTTAGCCTTAGGTATGGGATTGCGCTATTCAACTACCCGGTTCGATTTCGGCCTTCATTTTCCAAGCGAGTCCACCATCTCTGGTTGTCCAGAGGGCTTTCTCCGTCAGCAGCCAGCCGTTCCGCTCATCGCTAAAATGTAACTGCTTTGCTTCTGTAAAATCGGGGTTTCGGTAACGTTCCTTCCACGAATCTCCCCCGTCTGTGCTGGCGAATAATAATCCTTGTTTCCGATCTATATAGAAACCGGTTTGCGAGCTAATGAATTGAACCGTCTCCGGTTCCGAATCGATTCCTGTGGTCGGAGTCCAAGTGCTGCCTCCGTCTTGGGTGATATAGGGAATTGTGATTAATCGTTCCGCTGCATAAAATTGTAGAGGCATCCAGCCTTCCTGCCCTTTCGAATCGAAGAAGACGGGCGGAAGAGCGCTGCTGTAATATTCTATTCCAAGATCATCCGGAATTGATAACTTAATTGGCTGCCAGCTTCGGCCTCCATTCCCGCTGTGGAAGATGAGGGGATAATCCTGGGCATGGTTAATTGAAGTGATCCACCCGTTTCGTTCATCCAGGAAGGTCATGCCAGTCGGGTAGCTTTCAATCTGCTGGCTGATCTCTCCTAGACGTGTCCAGGTGATTCCGCCGTCCTCGGTCCGGTAAAGGGCTTTCCCCATCTGTCCAGCTCCGGGATCGGAGGTGACCAGCAGCCAACCATTGTGCTCATCAATGAAGCTGAGCTTCTGCATCCCCGCTCCTTCCCACGGTTCTTGGACGTCAACAGGCACACTTTCCCAGTGGCTGCCTCCATCCTCGGTACGCAGAACACTCACCTGGCCTCTTGCGGTATCGTTTTCTTCTGCTGGTGAGAGAGCAAGCCAAGCTTGCTGAGGGTCACTGAAGTAGCTTCCGGCCTGTAAAAAGACCAGCTTCGATAGCATTTTTAAGGAATCGGGAGTGACATCATCCCAGCTTTGTCCTCCATTTGTAGTCCTCAGTAGCTGCTGCCCGCTTATGGCCCACCCCTGCTGTTGATCTGCCCAATGAAGGCTTTCTAACGACGGAAGCTTTGCCAGCTTATCTGTCGAATCTTGAGGGGGGGAGTTCCCCGTAATGGATGTGTTCTTATCGGGCGTATTTTGGTTTCGATAAGGCGCTGTTTCATCCGGAAATCGGCCTGAATCCTTCCAGGGAATCCAATTTCCTCCGGCGAAGAGAGCTAGGGCTCCAAGGAGTACAATTCCGCTTCCAAGCCACCAAGCCGGCTGATACCGCTTCGCTAGATCATGATTATGCCCCAGCTTTACCCTGGTTTGAACGGATTGCTTCAAAGAATGCGTAAACATCTTTTGCGTGAATGGCTCCGGAGCTATTTTATCATACCAATCCGGTCTAGATCGTTTCATAATTATCCCCCTCCTTCAGCATGGCGGATACTTTGGCACGGGCCCGGTGAAGCCTTGATTTGACGGTGCCCATAGAGATTCCTAATAAGTCAGCCATCTCTTGAAGAGACATCGCGTGTTGAATATCCAGAATCAGCACTTCCCTGAATTTGGCAGGTAGGCGCAGGATCGTTTTCCATATTTCATCACTCATCATCTGATCTATATAATCGTCTTCAGCGGAACGATGGGTTTCGCTTGGACGAATCCAATCTCGTAATGTCACTTTGCGGAAAAAGGCGGACCGCTTATAGTTGATGCATAAGTTAAAGGTGATTTTCAGCAGCCAGGATTTGACCGGGCATTCTCCGCGGAAGCTGCTGATATGACGATAGGCCTTCAGAAAAACCTCTTGCGAGATGTCATCCGCCTGAGCCCGGTTTTTCGTAATAAAATAAGCATAATTCCATATGTCTTGTCCGTAATCATTCATTAATTCATCTAAAGTATACGCATCCATCCGGGAGGCGTAACGCAAATAATCGATATCCAAATCAATCACCTCCATAAGACAAGACAACCCAAAACGCGAAAAGTTCCCAGGTTAGAACAACTAATTTATGGGAATATACTAAAGGAGATTGCATGAGTTCGCCAGCATTGAAAGGGGGAGACCATTGTTTTACTTTGGCCTGTTTTTTATTTTGTTTGGCTTGATCTCCGCCTGTTTTCCAAGATCAGTCGCTGAGTTGGCCGGGGCGAGATCGCAAAGAGTTCTGAAAAGTGAGTCGAATCACGAGCTAAACCATGAGTCGAAGAACGAATGGAGGAGCACCACTTATTGGAGGTGGGCGCGGATATGGGGATTCTTCTTTGCCTGCGCAGGGGCTATTTTATTAATAGCTCGATAGTCCCTTCAGCAATGGGTCACACCGCCATAGCGCAATTGTCCTATTGCAAACATCGGGCGGGTAGTTCGATTGAAGATGGATCGGGTTAAGCGGCGATCATCGATAATTAAAGGCCCACAGCACTTTAGAAAGAAGCGGAAGCTGTGAGCCTTTAAGCTTATACTGCATATGTCTTAGCCCGATGGCTGTTTATTGGATAGCCGCTGGATCGGGACGCCCCAGAAACTTCCAGAATGTTCCTCCAAGCAAATCCTCGACATCCCGCCGGATTTCTTCTTCCTCCAAACGCCATCCGGAAGCCAGTAGATCCCCGTACTTATCGCAAAGTACTTTGGCAATAATGTTACGGGAGTGATCCCACTTATAAAGCAATTGATCGAGAATACGGCAGTCGGAGTGCTGGGGAATAACACTGCCGCCCAGCAATTCCAGACGCATGCGTGTAATTTCCTCAATCAAGCTCGGGTTGTTAAGGAACCACCAGCAGCCGAACACCAGCAGATTGCGGTTCTTTCTCGCCGTTACAGCAAGCTCGTGCTGATTTTCCCGGGATAGCATCGTGACCAGAAACTTGTTGTCTTGATATTTGCTGACAATCCGCTCTACGGCTCCGATGTCGCTCTTGCCTACGCTGTCCCCCGCATCTTTAAGAGCCGGATTGACTTTGCGCTTCACTCCGATCATCATCGCAAACGGAATACCGGACTCACGGGTTACCGGAATAATGCACTCATCGATAATCGTTCCGCGGACCGAAGCTTCCGGATAAGCGAAATCCGAAGGGAGGGAAACGGCTAAATATAATGGATCCATCCGACCGATCCAGTCTTTCAGGAATCTGCGGATTTCTGCGAGCGTGTTGTCGTTCAGTTCTTCCGTTACTTCATATCCCTGGTCTTTAAGCTTTTGCCAGCTAGTATCCCACAAATTGAGCAGGGGATCAATTCTCAAGGCGGCCTTGAATCGGGAATCCTGTTTAATTCCCTGATCCCATTTAGCACGTTCGTAATCATCGAAGGGGTCGTTCGTCATAACAACGGTTTTCACTCTGGATAATTCCAGAATTCGGTCAATATACTCTTCAGCCGTGACCGAGCGGAAATAGGAACGGTATTCTTCCAGGTCCCTCTTTGCTAAGTCAAAGCCCAATCTATTCAAAACCGTAACGACTCCCCGGCAAGCTTCGCTATATGGAGAATGCTCGATAAAGAGCGTTTGCCAGATCAAATCGGCCTGCTCCTGTTTGCTTAGCGCCCAAAACTGCTCATAGGGCAGCTCGGGACGGAATCTCATCGTCTCGGCAATTAAATAATGATATGTAAGCAACTCGTCGATACCCCAGAGCAGCAGATCTCCGAACGACTCCGCGAACAGATGGGTATGAATATCGGTAACCGGACATTGGTTGACCGTTTCTTGCACAAATGCGTCTAGTTGTTCTTTGGTCCGAATGGTCATATTCCTTATTCCTCCTTCACGATGAACATATTATAACATTTATTCGGGAATAGGCGTATGACTCATTTACGAACTAATAGCGTTAGCATACGATAATATTATTTGTAAACAGCCAACAGTCCCCAGCAATGGGAGAAAACCATGAGGTAACTGTTTATGAGCCGCCAAAAGGAAATGATTGTCATTCTGATTTTGTTCGTCTTGCTTGTCCTTCTGTTATTGTTTTTGCTATAGCCCTATTGAGGGCTTGAACACCCCAAAAAAACCAGCCGTGCTTATGGTGACCAAAAGCCTGAAGTGAGTTTGCAGAAGGAAAACCGTTATGTTTTCCCCCAGGGAACTCTCCTCGTTGGTGCTTATTCACCGCAGAAGCGAAGCTGGTTTTTTGTTGCAAATCGTTATTAATCATCTATGATCTGGTACTCGGTTAGAATCCTTTATACTGGGGCTCTTCATTTTCCAACTGCTGAACCCGGTTATCTATTTGCTCAATAACCTGCTGAGTTGTTTTGGAAGCATTCTCGAACATCGTTTTGGCTTCCTGATTTTGCGTATTGAGCGCAAATTGCTCCAAGCTGGCTTGTGCGCTTTTTAAAGAGGCCAAGCAGGTTTTAACTTGTGAAGCTACTGTCATCGGCTAACACCTCCTGTTTTATTCTGTGATTACTCACTAAAGTAATATTTGCAGTTCCACGGGAAAACATACCCTTCCCGTAAAATTCATAAGCGAAGACGGTTTGACAAATAATTTATATAGATCCGTAACTATTGCAGGAGGTCGAATAGCTGTGAATGTCAAAGCCAAAAAAAACTTTACGCCTACGATGCAGGAATATCAGGAATTAGCCAAGCATAAAGAGCCGCCTCGCCCTATATTAAAAAATTGTTTGCTTGCCTTTGTGGTGGGAGGGTTCATCTGCGTGATCGGACAGGCACTTATGTTCATGTTTAAAACATATTTCGGATTCACCCAAGAAACGGCGGGCAATCCAACCGTTGCTATTCTTATTCTCATTTCGGTCATTCTGACCTGCGCGGGAGTATACGACAAGATTGCCCAGTGGGCGGGAGCGGGGACGGCCGTACCGGTTACAGGCTTTGCCAACTCGATGTGCTCTGCGGCGCTGGAGCATCGGAGCGAAGGATTGGTCCTAGGGGTAGGCGGCAATATGTTCAAGCTCGCCGGTTCGGTTATCGTGTATGGAACGGTGGCGGCCTTCTTCATCGGTTTGCTTCGCTTAATCTTTATGGGAACAGGAGGAGGAGGACATTGAGGATCCTTCGGGGCCATCAAAGCTGGTCATTCGAACATAAGCCGGTCATTGTCTCGACGGCTACGGTTGTTGGACCGGAAGAGGGGAAGGGGCCTTTGGGCAGCGAGTTTGATATTGTTCACGGAGATATGACCCTGCAAGAAAAGACATGGGAAAAGGCGGAGCGCAAATTAATGGAGGAAGCGGCCAAGCTGGCCATTGAGAACGCCAAAACGACCAAAGAAAAAATCAATGTTTATGTCGGCGGCGACCTTATGAACCAGATCATCAGCAACAGCTTTGCTGCGCGTACCTTGTCCATTCCGTATCTTGGGGTTTTTGGTGCCTGTTCCACTTCTATGGAGAGTCTGGCTCTTGCCTCGATGATCGTCAATTCGGGAGGAGCCAACTACGCTTTGGCCGGAACATGCAGTCATAACTGTACGGTCGAGAAGCAGTTTCGATATCCGACCGAATACGGGTCGCAGAAACCTCCAACCGCCCAATATACCATTACCGGGGCAGGAGCGGCAGTTGTAGCCCAAGAAGGCGAGGGGCCTGTTGTGACCAGGGCCACGATTGGAAGAGTGGTCGATATGGGGATTAAGGATCCGTTTAATATGGGGGCCGCCATGGCTCCTGCCGCAGTGGATACGATACAAGCCCATTTACGTGATTTTCGGATCCAGCCCGGGGAGTATGATCTGATTGTGACAGGCGACCTGGCCAAAGTGGGACACAGCATTGCTTCTGAATTGCTGGAGAAACATAAGGTGCCGATGAATCAAACCATCTTTGATGACTGCGGTCTTATGATATTTGATCTGGAAAAGCAGCCGGTTCAGGCCGGGGGCAGCGGATGCGGCTGTTCCGCCGTTGTAACCTACGGACATTTATTAAAGAAAATGTATAAAGGGGAAATCGACAAAATGCTTGTCGTAGCGACGGGAGCTCTTTTGTCTCCGCTATCCTATCAGCAGGGAGAAAGCATTCCGTGTATCGCCCATGCCGTAGCTATTGAGAACGGAAGGAGGGGATGATCATGGCTATGCAGTTTCTTTGGGCTTTTTTGGTCGGGGGCGCTATCTGTGTCATAGGCCAGCTGCTGCTTGACGTGGCGAAACTGACTCCTGCCCATACGATGAGTGCGCTCGTCGTTTCCGGGGCTGTCCTCGACGGATTAGGCTTGTATGACCCATTGGTTAAGTTTGCGGGTGCAGGCGCTACGGTTCCGATTACCAGCTTTGGGAACTCCTTGGTGCACGGTGCCATCAAGGAGATCGAGACGAATGGCTGGGTCGGAATTCTAACCGGTATTTTTGAAGTCACAAGCGCTGGGATTTCCTCTGCGATCATTTTTTCTTTTTTGGCTGCATTAGTTTGCAGGCCAAGAGGGTGAGTCCGATTCCAATCACATAATATTCGACATTATTTTTTAGGTCCCTGGAACTGAGATATGGTTCCGGAGACCTTTTTTGTTTGGGCCCGGCTGCTCTTTTTGAAGTATACTTAAACTGTCAAATCTTGTACAATAAGGGGTAGTCGGCATGGCGCTGGCCGCACAGATTACTGGCAACGAAGCAAGAAGGAGGAGTGTCAATGGAGGGCAGCCTGAAGGAAGAGACGCAGCTAATTCAGCGGCTACGAACGAATCTGGAATCTTGCATACTAGGGAAAGAGAAAGAAATTGAACTACTAATGACCGCTCTGCTGGCCGAGGGCCACGTACTGCTCGAGGATGTCCCGGGGACCGGGAAAACCGTGCTCATTAAAGCGCTTGCCAAATCGATTCAAGGACAATATCGCCGAATCCAGTGCAACCCCGATTTACTCCCCACAGATATTACGGGCGTGTCGATTTTTCATCCTAAAGAAGAGAGCTTCTTATTCCGTCCGGGACCCGTAATGACGAATATTTTATTGGCGGATGAAATTAACCGCGCCACGACCAAAACCCAGTCGGCGCTTCTCGAAGCGATGGAGGAAAGACATGTGACGGTCGATGGGGAATGCTATGAATTGCCCAAGCCGTTCCTTTTGCTAGCTACACAAAACCCGATTGATTTTGAAGGAACCTATATATTGCCGGAAGCCCAGCTCGATCGTTTCATGATGAAGTTCAGCCTCGGCTACCCGAACGAATTGACGGAGCTCGAGATGGTTACGGCGCAGAGCCGCAAACATCCGCTAGACGAATTGCAGCCGGTGGCGACGACCGAGCAAATTATTCAATTACAGTCGTTGGCAAGACAGACTCATATAGACAACGCGGTGGCTCATTATGCGGTTCAGGTATCCCGATTGACCCGTGAGAATCCGGCTATCTTCCTGGGGGCCAGTCCAAGAGCGACGCTATCGCTTGTTCAGGCAGCCAAAGCATTTGCTTTCCTGCGGGGCAGAGAATATGTCATCCCGGATGACATCAAGGAATTAACTCCTCACGTGCTTGGACACCGGATTATTCTTCAGTCAGAAGCAAGAATGGAAGGAGCGACCATCTCTTCGGTGCTGGAAACGGTATTTCGGCAGGTGAGAGTACCGGTGCGATTGGAGAAGTGATAGGATGAATGACTATTACGGTAATGTCGGACCGAGGTTGACTGGATTTGCTTTCCGTTTGGGCATCGTGCTCGCCGTCTTTACCTGTTCGTTGTTTTTCATGTTGTTTCAGGGCGGCAAGCTGGCATTCATGCTGTTTATAATCGTATTCATACTGACTGCTTACCTTCTCATGGGGAGATGGAGCGGAGTTAAGAAAACGACCGGAACCCGAGCCTTGCTGATCGAGCAGGAGAAACATCTGGTCGCTGGAGCTTCCGTTACGATTCGTATACAAGTGCAAATTCCCGGCTTCTGGCCGGTCCCATATTTGTTTGTTAAAGATCGGATTTACAGAAAAAACGGTGGAGAGCAGCTATTCGAGGCTTCTCTGGTGCCCGATTGGAAACGCCGGGGAGAGGTGGAATACAAAACAGCTCCCCTCCGGCGGGGAGTGTATCATTTTGATGCGGTTCAATGTTCGACAGAGGATATTTTTGGAGTATTTGAGCATACAGGATTTATCCACCTGCCTTCCAGCTTCAGAGTCTATCCGCAAACCGTAAAGATTAAGGAATGGAACCAGTTGAATTTTATGTTCAGGGGGACTCATTACCATTCGATGACTACCCGAGCGGTGAGAGAGACGACCCAGATCAATGGGGTTCGCGAATATAATTATGGAGATCGGTTGTCACGCATTCATTGGAATGCGACGGCGAAGACCGGTACGCTGAAATCGAAAGAATTCGAACGGGAATCCCTTCCCAAAACGACGATCGTTCTGGATTGCTGCAAGGATCATTATTCTTCAACGGATTCGTTCGAACTGGCGGTATCCGTGGCCGCTTCCTTGTTGGAATTCGCGAAGCGGAGTCAGCTATCGGTCAGTCTGCTGACGAACCGTTATATCGACCCGGCGGCAAGCTCTTCGGGCTATAACCAGATGCATGACCATTTGATCGATGTAGGAGCAGAGGTCTCATTATCCCTCCAACAAATCGTTAATGACCATTCCAGAATGATTCCTGCCGGAACATTCGTCGTGGTCGTATCGCCATCGGTGGGTGACAGAATGGCCCAGACCTTGGCGTGGATCAAGCAGCGCCAATGGATTCCCTGCCATTTATGGATAAATGCTGAGCTTCACAGCTCTGATGAACGCTGGATGAAGCATTTGAAGTCTGCAGCGATTCTAAGCTATTCGATCCATTCTCTGCAAGAATTGCCATCCGTATTGGGGGGGAATGGACGATGAAAACCAAAAATCCTCTGATCCGGCTGCTGCTTAGTGATTGGCAGTGGAGGCTGACCGCCGCCATTACCGGGATTTTCTTGCTGCAATTCGTAAGTTGGATTGCTGAGGAAGACTACGTATGGCTACCGGAGACGGTCCTCTATGTAAAGGTCTCCTTACTGATCGTCTTTATATTGGAAGTTCTGCTCTACCGGACAGGGGCGCTGCGGTTTCCCCTGCAGGCTATTGCCGTGATCCTTTATACGGCGTCCGTCGTTGATTATCCCCCGATTACAGCAGATGCGTCCTTTATAGAGAAGCTATCCCATTTTTTCGTACAGCTTCATCCCTTCGTCTGGTTTACTTCGGGGGCATGGCTTGTCTATGTGGTTGCCATTTATTGGGTGCAAGCACGCTGGCGCATCTATGTGCTGATGTTTATCAGCATTATTGCGATGGCGGTTCGCGATTCCTTCAGCCACGTCTATTTATGGCAGCAGGTCGCCATTGTCGTTCTATGCGGATTAAGCTTAATTGTCATTCGCCATTTTACCGATATGAAACACAGGAATCCGATCGGCTGGTCCTACCTGGCGGATTATCCTGCTACGGTAGCCATTCCAGTTGTCCTGCTGCTTTCGATCGTGGTGATTCCCAGTCTGTTCGCGCCTAATATTACCAATCTTCTGACCGATCCATATACGTTATGGAAGAACTGGAAAGGCGAGCCGGTCTCATTCAGCGGCAAAGGGTTGAATCCTTTTCAGAACGAGCTGGATTCCTCCTCTGGCTACAGCCGGAACGATCATGATCTGGGCGGAGGCTTCAATTTTGATTACAATCCGGTTATGGCGGTGAATACAACCCATCGAAGCTATTGGAGAGGCGAGTCAAGGACGATCTATACCGGAAGCGGTTGGGAGCAGAGCGCTTCGGAAAAGCAGGGGCCAACCTCAGCGGTTCAGCCGGCGAAAGTGTTAAGAGGCTACTCTGGATTTAACGATTCGCTTTCTTCATCGATGGAGGTCAAGCAAACCGTAACCATGCTGACAGACGATTCCTATCCGGTTTTGTTCGGCGCCTATTCGATCGGGCAAGTCGAAGAGGCGGCCGATGATCGCAGCTTCGAACGTCTCCAATGGATGGGACGATCGTCTGAGCTTCGCTGGATGGAGAGGTCATCCCTGCCTTATCCGCGAAATTATACCCTTACCTCACAGGTGACTATCATTAACGAAGACGAGCTGCGCAAAGTCCGCCGGATTCCCTCCGGAACTATGGACGAGTATTTGCAGCTTCCCGATACTGTAACGGACCGTGTCCGGACGATGGCCGCCGAAATTACAAAAGACGCCGAAACGCCTTACGATCAAGTAAAAGCCATTGAGCAATATTTGCAAACAAATTTCAAATACACGAATAATCCTAATTCCAATGGCTCCGATCAAATGGATTTTGTAGATCGTTTTTTATTCGAGGTGCAGGAGGGCTATTGTGATTATTTCTCCACGGCCATGGCTGTAATGACCCGCTCGATAGGAATGCCGACCCGTTGGGTGAAAGGCTTTGCCCCGGGAAGCCTGGCCAATGACGGATTGACAGAGCTGTTCTCCTATGAGGAAGCTGATCCGGATGGCGCGGGTACCTATACGATACGTAATTCTGACGCTCATTCGTGGGTAGAGGTTTATTTTGAGGGCTTTGGATGGATTCCGTTTGAGCCCACCTCGGGATTCGCGCTGCCGTCTTTTCAACAGCCTGCAGAGAACATTCAGCCGCCGGAGCTTGATCTGACCCCGGAGCAGACTCCCGAAGAGCAGGAGGAGTTGAAGGTGGAAGAAGAAACCGGTCAGCGTTCGAATATAATAACCATTTCAGTGCTGGGTATTATTCTGTTACTGGCTATTGCGGGAATCGGAATGACTCGCTGGGGACGTGACAGGGTTAGACTAATAGTAAGCAAGGAAATTCCCGCTTCCGGAATGCGTCAACAAGTGGTAGCGGAGTATAACCGTTTGATTCGCTATGCTCGGCGGAAGGGCAAACAGGCTCACGAATATGAGACGGCCAGAGAAACGATGCTCCGTTGGGCGGATCAGCACATCTGGGCGAGATCCGATATGCTGCGGCTGTTAGACTTGTTCGAGAAGGCCAAGTACAGCCAAGCACCGATCAGCCGTGAGGAATGCGACCAGGTTGTCTCGATTGTGAAGAAATTAAAAGAAAATCTATAGCTGGCGCAATCAACATTATTGGAGCAATCTCCTTTGATTGCTCCTTTTTGTTGAGAAGGTTGCAGGGCTGATCGTCCAGCCGCAAAATCGTATTTAAAATAATTAGAGTGTATATAGTATACTAGTAAATATCATATTAATAGCAATATGAACTACTTAACTAATATGAATAAGGGGGAATTTGGATGAGTCATCTGGAAGAAGCTGCTGCACAGCAGTCTCACGCCCGACCGACGGCGATTAAATTTCTGAGGCGAGCCTTTTTTATTGTATTGGGGGCGGCCTTGGTGTCGGTCGGGCTTGAAATGTTCTTGGTGCCCAACAAAATTATTGACGGGGGCATTACCGGCATTTCGATTATTACTTCTCATTTAACTAGTTTGCCCGTCGGAATTTATCTGCTTCTTTTTAATCTTCCGTTTTTGTATATCGGCTATAAAAAAATAGGAAAAACATTTGCCTTATCCACTTTATTCGCGGTTATTCTTATGTCGGTCGGCACTTTCCTGCTGCACAATTCCGATCCTTTCACAGACGATCCGCTGCTCGCTTCCGTGTTCGGCGGGATTATTCTTGGGATAGGAGTAGGTATGGTCATTCGGGCAGGCGGTTCCTTGGACGGAACCGAAATTATCGCTATTCTATTCAATGAAAAAAGCCCGTTTTCCGTAGGCGAAATCGTCATGTTTTTTAATATTTTTATTCTGGGCAGCGCAGGCTTCATATTTGGCTGGAATCAGGCGATGTATTCTTTGATTGCATATTTCATCGCTTTTAAAATGATCGATATCGTCATCGAAGGGTTCGACGAGTCGAAGGCGGTATGGATCATCAGCGACAAATATGAACAAATCGGCGGGGCGCTGCTGAACCGGCTCGGGCGCGGAGTGACCTATATGAAGGGTGAAGGGGGATTCTCCGGCGAAGATAAGAAAGTCATTTTCTGCATCATTACCAGGCTGGAGGAAGCCAAGCTGAAATCGATTGTGGAAGAATGGGATTCCAGCGCATTTTTGGCCATTGGCAACATTCACGACGTTCAGGGAGGACAATTTAAGAAGAAAGACATCCACTAGAAGTTATTGCGGAGGCAGTTCCTCATGTTCAGAAGCGGGCGTTTGTGCTGCCATCCAGGAGAGGTCAGGGGAAATCGGCTGAGCGGGCTCGGTCGATTCCTGCTCCCGGCTTCTCAAATAGTCTATCCAATAACGAATTAATCCGTTCATAGCTGCATGAGCCTTGGTCGGAATTTGATGCCCGACTCCTTTGCAGAAGAACAGGCGCGAATCAGGAATCTTATGGTGAAGCATGGAAGCGTAGCGATAGAAGCCCGTATCTTTTTGACCGTATATCAGAAGGACGGGGGTCCGGATCGTATGCACCCACTCGGTGCAGTTATAAAGAATGCTGTAGCGATAATACTGCATCCAATTACGCACTGAACCATGCTTGGCCGTACGGGTCAGGTTAGCGAAGGTCGGCAAGCTGTCCGCATTGCCGGCGCTGATGGCTGCGTTCATAATTCGCTTCGCCTTCCAGTGGGTCAATAGCTGCCCCAACCAAATTCGGCTGCGCAGCTTCCAATCGCTTACTTCGGACATTGCACTGATCATAATTCCCCCGATTACCCGTTCGGGATAAGTCAGCATGGCCTCCAATACGATAGAGCCTCCGCTTGAATATCCGCATAAATAAGCTTTTTCGATCCCCAATTCGTTCATTAATTGTTTAATATCCTCCACGATCAATGTATAATCGAGAGGCGTCTCGGAAGGAGCGCTTCTTCCGTGTCCGCGAATATCAAAAGTAATGACCTTAAAGTCGTTCGATAAATCTGCTATTTGGTAATTGAAGTTAGCGCTGGTTAGCAGCGGGGGGTGAATAAATATAATCGCTTCTCCTTGTCCGGAGACATGATAATGCATAGCATTTCCGTTGATTGTTCGGATTGGCATTGTCTATTTCAACTCCCTGTTCAGGACATAATAATATTTATTATTACAATGCCCAGATAGGCTGGGCTTGTTTCCGAATCTTTTTTGCAAAAAAGCCGAATTATGGTATAGTTTTTCTGTATCGATTAGGGAAAAAACTGGGGTGAACCGGTTGCTTAACAAATTAATTCCGAAGCTGCAGGTGGAGTCCATCTACGAGATCGTTCTGAACGATTTGTGGAAGGATGGAATCCGCGGGATTATTACCGATCTGGATAATACGCTCGTCGGAGCCAAGGTTCCGCTTGCCACACCAGAGCTGGTGGAATGGCTGAAATATGTGCAGTCGCTCGGATTTAAAGTCGTTATCGTATCTAATAATAATGAAACAAGAGTGGCCAAATTCGCGAAGCCCTTGAATATCCCATATATTCATAGCGCTCGCAAGCCAAAGAACCTTCCGTTTCGTAAAGCGTTAGAACTGATGGAATTGAAGCCGGAACAAACCGCAATGCTTGGCGATCAGATGCTGACCGATGTTCTGGGCGGGAATCGGATGGGGCTGTATACGATTATGGTTCAGCCGATCTCCTTGGGAGATGAAGGCTTTTTTACCCGAGTGAATCGTAGGCTGGAGAAGGCCGCTAAGCTGATTATGAAAAATAAGTGAAGCATTGTTTTACTTTTTGGGGAAAAGAGGTTTGAAGCTCGGAGGCACTTTCCTTTCTGTAACGGAAGGGTTGCTTAACGTTGCCGAATAAACGTAATTAAGTAGCAGGAGGAACTTATGGAAGAAGAAGTACTGCAATGCGAAGGCTGTGGCGTAGCACTTCAGATGGAGGAGCCATCCCGATTGGGATATGTTCCCGAGCAGGCGTTATTAAAGGTGCCTGTCGTTTGCCAACGATGCTACCGCATTAAGCATTATAATGAAATCTCGACCGCGACTCCGGATCGGGATGACTTTTTGAGAATGCTGTCCCATATCGCGAACACGGATAGTCTCGTCGTTCATATAGTCGATCTATTCGATTTTGAGGGCAGCTTGATTAGCGGGCTCCGAAGATTTGTCGGCAACAATCCGATTCTGCTCGTCGTTAACAAAATCGATCTGCTTCCCAAAGTGACGAATTGGAACCGTATAGTGAATTGGGTTCGCAAGCAAGCCAAAGAAAGCGGCTTAAAGGTGGCTGACGTCGTTCTATGCAGTGCCAAGAAAAACATCGGGTTCGATCGTCTGTTGGAGAAGCTGGATGAATATAGGAAACGGCGGGATGTCTACGTTGTAGGGGCTACAAACGCAGGCAAATCGACATTGATTAACCGCTTGATCAAAGATTACAGTGATCTGGAGGCCGAGCTGACTACCTCGCAATATCCCGGAACGACACTCGATCTGATCCAAATTCCGTTGGATGATGGAAACTGGATCATTGATACTCCCGGGATTGTTTACAGTCATCGTCTGACAGAAGTGGTGCCTAAGGAAATTTTATCCGCTCTTCTGCCGGACAAGCCGATCAAGCCGGCCGTCTATCAGCTGAATGAGGGACAGACGCTCTTTATTGGAGCCTTTGCCCGCTTTGATTTCATCCGAGGGGAACGACAGTCGTTTACCGGCTATTTCTCCAATGCGCTATCCATCCACCGG
Source organism: Paenibacillus sp. J2TS4 (assembly GCF_018403245.1). Lineage (GTDB taxonomy): Bacteria > Bacillota > Bacilli > Paenibacillales > NBRC-103111 > Paenibacillus_L. The sequence continues at coordinate 97,554 of NZ_BOSH01000016.1, read as the reverse complement.
ACCAAGCTGGAGCGGGCGGACGAGCTGTACAGCGAGCATAAGGGAGAGCTGCTGAAGCCCCCTTCCAAGGAGCAGTTGGAGCAAATGCCTCCTCTCGTCAAGCATCCCGTTCATATCCGCAAGGGACAGGTAGCGGACGTACTTATCTCCGGTCTCGGCTGGATTAAAGTTAACGGAACGGTCGGAGCAGATCTGAGCATCCATGCTCCTAAAGGAGTTAAGATTGTCGTTCGGGAAAGCTTGATTTAAATAGGCTCTGCTGTGGGAAAATGTTCTGGTGAAAAGATTTTTATTTATTTCATAAGGTTCGCGGATTTTATTTATATGACAAACTTGCTATATAAATTGAACTAAAGAATTTATAGATCATGGAGTGGAGAAAGAAAGATGCTTCCAGGGCGAGTTTTGGCTTTGTATTCCTACCATCCGAAGGCCCATCCCATAAATAAGGAATACAAAACAAGATGTTTGAAGCTTCGGAGGCACTTTCCTTCGGAACGGAATGATCGCTTTCTTTAGTGCCACATATATAGAAGTGGAATGGGAATATCTCTAAAGACTTATTGGAACAATTGGGGGAGGCTTGAACATGGCAGCAAATCGCGGCAATGGAATAGACACGTCTACGGTCATGTTTGGTGTGTTCGGGGATCCGGTAGCTCATTCCAAATCACCGCTCATGCTGAATCGCGCTTTTGAAGTGACGGGAGCGAACGCGGCTTATGCCGCCTTCCATATCCGTCCGGGAACATTGCGGGATGCGGTTAATGGGATTCGGGCACTTGGATTCCGGGGAGTGAATGTGACCATTCCCCACAAATTGGAGGTTGTCGACTATTTGGATGAAATCGATGAGCATGCCCGCGCCATCGGAGCAGTCAATACTATTGTGAACGATCAGGGACGCCTTAAAGGCTATAATACCGATGGAATCGGATATGTTCGATCGTTGAAGGAAGAAGCCGGCTTTTCCATTGCCGGACAAACGGTTATGCTGCTAGGCGCAGGTGGCGCTGCGCGTGGAATCGGTTATGCTCTGGCGAAGGAAGGCGCAGCTCGAATCATCATAGCCAATCGAACCGCTTCCAAAGCGGAGGAACTGGCAGCTTATTTGTCCGAGGGGACCGATACGGAAGGGATTGGTCTCGAAGCAGTGGCGACCCGTATTGACGGAGTGAATCTGGTCGTCAACACGACCAAGATCGGGATGCATCCGAAGATAGAGGAATGCCCTATCGCCCCCGAGCTGATTCATCCGGGCATGCTCGTCAGCGATATCGTCTACAATCCTTTGGAAACGCGGTTCCTGCGTGAAGCGAAAGCTCGGGGGGCCGCCGTACACGGTGGGTTGGGCATGTTTATTTATCAAGGGGCTTACGCGTTCGAATATTGGACGGGACAGCCTGCTCCCGCAGAAGCCATGAGGGAAATAGTGGAGCGATCTCTGACTGAAGCTGCGCTTTAGATGCAGCTTAATTATTTACTGTTAAAATTGTAATCTACAGGAATAGAGGAAACCGAATATGCTGACAGGCAAACAAAAAAGATATCTTCGCTCGCAGGCCCATCATCTGTCTCCGATTTTTCAGGTGGGCAAAGGCGGCGTCAACGATCATTTAATCACCCACATCCAGGAGGCATTGGAAGTACGTGAATTAATCAAGGTCACCATTCTGAACAATTGCTTGGAGGACCGAGGAGATGTTGCCCGGGAATTGGCGGAGCAATCCGGTGCGGAACTGGTCCAGGTTATTGGTAAAATCGTTGTATTGTATAAAGAATCGAAGGAACATAAAACGATCGAGCTTCCCTGAATAGGAAAACAACGGTCAGTTTTGTTTGGGATGGGGTGAAGACCATGTTGATTGGAATTATGGGAGGAACGTTCGATCCGATTCATATCGGTCATTTGCTCGCCGCGGAGACCGCTGCGGAGGAAGCTAATCTGGATGAAGTTTGGTTTATGCCAGCGAACATCCCTCCGCATAAGGCCAGCGCCCCTTTAGCCACTTCGCAGCAGCGTCTGGAAATGGTTCAATGCGCCATTGAATCCCGCCCGTCCTTTAAAGCGATTGATGACGAATTGAAGAGAGGCGGAACATCCTATACCTTTGATACCGTCGCTCGGCTGCAGCAGCAATATCCCGATTATCGATTCCATTACATCATCGGTGCGGATATGGTCATGTATTTGCCCAAATGGTATCGAATCGAAGAATTAGCCCAACTCGTTACCTTTATTGGAGTGGGCCGACCGGGCTATGAGCTGAATTTGACGGAATTGCCTCCAGCATTGCGTGATCGGGTACAGCTGGTTTCGATGCCAGCGATGGAAGTATCCTCTACGGATATTCGCAAACGCAGACAAGAAGGGCGCTCTATTCGGTATAGGGTACCGGAGTCGGTCAGACAATATATCGAGAGGAAGGGCTTGTATGAATCGTGATCAACTGATTTCGCTCGTGAAGGAGCAAATGCCCCTTAAGAGATGGGAGCACACGGCAGGCGTCATGAAGACGGCGGTTCAACTGGCAGAACGATATGGAGCGGATCCGGTCCAAGCCGATCTTGCCGCCCTTTTGCACGATTATTGTAAATATTGGCCTATCGAGAGACAGAGGAAAATCATTGAGGACAATGAAAAGGAGCTGTCCCCGGATCTTCTTTTGTACGACAAGCCTCTATGGCATGCTCCGGCAGGGGCTTGGGTTGCTGAACGGCAACTGGGGATCACCGATTCGGCAGTTTTGGATGCTATTCGTTATCACACCTCTGGACGGCCAGGAATGACACTGCTCGATAAAGTGGTATGTCTGGCCGATTACATCGAGCCCGGGAGGGATTTTCCAGAGGTGAATAAAATACGGGAATTGGCTGAACATAGCTTGGAGATAGCTTTGATTGCAGGTTTCGATTCAACGATTTCTTTTTTATTGCAAAAGGGACAGAAGGTATATCCTTTGACCATTATGGCTCGCAACTCGCTTATTGACGAAATCAGCCGCAAGGTTGACGGATAAACAATGTAAAATTGATGGGAGGTCATAGAACGAATGATGGATCAAATGTTATCGGCGGTTATTCGGGCCGCAGAGGATAAAAAGGCGATGGACGTCGTCGTTTTGGATTTGCAGGGAATTTCGCTGATTGCCGACTATTTTGTTATTTGTCACGGGAACTCGGAAACTCAAGTGCAAGCGATTGTAACCTCTATCCGTAAAAAAGCGGATGAGAATAAATGGACCATCCGCGGAGTCGAAGGTTCGGATAATGCTCGGTGGGTGCTGATCGATTTGGGGGATGTTGTTGTTCACGTGTTTCATAGAGAGGACAGGGAATATTACAACATTGAGCGGATTTGGTCCGACGCGAAAGTGGTTGAATCGGTATGAGTCTGCAGGCGGGAACCATCGTATCGCTTGAGGTGGCGCGTGAGGTGTCTCCGTACGGTTTTTTTCTGACAGATGGGGATCGGGATGTTCTGCTGCATTACACGGAAAAAGAAGGGGACATCGAGCCGGGACAGAGGATCGAGGTGTTTCTGTACTACGACACTGAGGATCGTCTGGCTGCCACTATGAAAAAGCCTTTGCTCCGGCTTGGGGAAGTTGCCCTGCTTGAAGTGGCCGATATTCACCCGAGATTCGGAGTCTTTCTAGATATGGGGCTTGGCAGGCAGCTTCTGCTACCTTATCGGGAGCTGCCGGAGATGAAGGAGCTGCGGCCGCGCATTGGGGATCGGGTTTATGTTGTGATGGCCCACGATCGACAGGGGCGCCTGATGGCTAAGCTGGCTGGGGAGAACGAGCTCACTCCGCTTGTCGTTCGGGCTCCGGAGTCCTGGAAGAACCAATGGAAGACAGCGATCGTTTACAAACCGCTGCAGATGGGCTCCTTCGTGATCGTTGAAGGCGGTGTGCTTGGCTTCGGAGTGATTGGTCTTATTCATTCCAAGGAGCGAACCCGTTTATTGAGAGTGGGGGAATCTGTGGAAGTTCGCGTCATCCATATTCGTGAGGACGGCAGAGTTAATCTGTCGATGCGGCTTCCTAAAGAAAAAAGCCGGGTGGAGGATTCGGACGTCATTTTAGCCTATTTACAAGAAAGACCTAACGGAGCCATGCCGTATTCGGATCAAACTCCTGCCGATATTATCAGCCAAAGGTTCAACATGAGTAAATCAGCGTTCAAGCGGGCGCTGGGCAAGCTAATGAAGGATGGGCTTATTGAGCAAAAAGAAAACTGGACACATCTAAAGGACAAGAAGAGCTGAGTCAATTTTATAATGTCGTTCCATAAAGTGAAGGAAAAAGATGTCGGAAAGGCGAGTTTGGCTTGTATTTCGTCTATAATTAAGGGAGAGAAGCGCGTTGGCCTACCAACAGTTCGCTAATTATTACGACCGGTTAATGGAAGATATGCCTTATGCTGATTGGCTGCGCTTTGTCGGGCAGTGCTGGGAACGCTATGGTCGCCCCGCCTCCATAGTGGATCTGGGCTGCGGGACCGGCAATTTGACGATTCCGTTAGCGCGGGACGGATTTCAAGTGACAGGCATCGATCTGTCCGAGGACATGCTGGCGGTAGCAAGAAGCAAGAGTGAAGGAAGTTCCTGCACCGGCGGCTCCAATAGGGGCTCCGTTCAGTGGATTCAGCAGGACATGGTGGAATGGGAGCTGCCCCATGCGGTCGATGCGGTCGTATCGTTCTGTGATTGCTTTAATTATTTGCTGGAGGAAGACAGCCTGAGGTCAGCCTTCCGGAGCACGTATCAGGGACTCACTTCCGGGGGGCTGTTTGTGTTTGACGTACATACCCCGTTTCAATTGCAGAGCTATGCCAAGCATCAGCCTTTTGTTCTTAATGAAGAAGATATCGCTTATTTGTGGACTTGCCAGTGGGATGAAGAATGGTGTGAGATCGAGCACGAATTGGCCATCTTTGTAAAGGAAGATCCGCAAGACCGTTCATCACTGAATCGCTACATTCGAGTAGATGAGACTCACATCCAGAGAGCTTATCCACTGGATAAGATTGCGGGAATGCTGCGTCAGGAAGGGTTTGCCCAGGTGGAGTGCTTTGCTGATTTTACCTGGAAGCCGGTAGAAGAGGAAACGGAACGGGCGTTTTTTGTGGCAAAAAAGTAACTGTACAGCCTTTTTTTGGCTTCTTGCCGATTTCTCGTCTGTTTCCTTGACAGCGGGGAGACTTTTCATTATAATTTCTTCATAATAATGGCTATGAAAAGGAGTAGTAGCTTGGGAAGCGTCTTGCAGAGAACCGGTGCAACAGGTGGAAGCCGGAGGCGCGAACAGCGAACTCGCCTTGGAGCTTGTTTGGGTGAATCACAGCCGGCGGAATAGTGGAGGATCAGATACTCCCTATGTCCGTTATAAGTGTGTGACAGCCTGACCGTTACCCGCGTTACAGGGTCATGAGTGAGCGGAATGTCTGGGACATTCTGTTAATTAGGGTGGTACCACGGGAATCAACCTCTCGTCCCTAGCGATAAGCTGGCGGCGGGGGTTTTTTTGTTACCTAAAATCCCGCTCATTATTTTTGTAATAAAGCCTTGTGAGTCTCTCTAAACTCCCAATTTCGGTTTCCTTGTACGCTAAGGAAGTTTGGATAGTTAAAACGGGGGTTGGAGAAAGTCCAATAAACACAATAGATAATGGAACTAGGCTGCATGTTCTGGCTGCACCTTAGCAATAACTGCGCAAGAAAGCCGGAGAAATGTTGAAGGAGGATGAACAATGGTTCAGGAAACTAGAGGGCACGGGTATAATCCGTTGGCCATCGAACCGAAGTGGCAAGCTTATTGGGATAATAAAAAGGTGTTTAAAGTATTGGATGATTCGGACAAACCGAAATTTTATGCGTTGGATATGTTTCCCTATCCATCGGCTGCGGGACTCCACGTAGGTCACCCGGAAGGTTATACGGCTACCGATATCGTGTCCCGTTATAAAAGAATGGTAGGCTACAACGTGCTCCATCCTATGGGTTGGGATGCCTTCGGTCTTCCAGCCGAGCAGCATGCTCTCGATACGGGACAACATCCGCGTGAGATTACGTTCAAAAATATAGACAACTTCCGCAGACAAATTAAATCCCTCGGATTTTCCTATGATTGGGACCGGGAGTTTAGCACAACCGATCCGAATTATTACAAATGGACTCAGTGGATCTTTATTCAACTGTATAAGCGCGGGCTGGCGTATATGGCTGAAGTGCCGGTCAACTGGTGCCCGGCTCTGGGGACGGTTCTGGCCAATGAGGAAGTCATTGATGGCAAAAGCGAGCGCGGCGGTCATCCGGTCATCCGTAAGCCGATGCGTCAATGGATTCTGAAAATTACCGAATACGCCGACAGGCTCTTGGACGACTTGGAGGAGCTTGATTGGGCGGAAAGTATTAAAGACATGCAGCGTAACTGGATCGGCAAATCCAAAGGAGCGGAAGTCCGATTCGCGGTAGACGGCCATCCTGAGGAGGAAATAGTCGTCTTCACGACCCGGCCGGACACGTTATTCGGCGCTACTTACTGTGTGCTGGCTCCCGAGCATTCGCTGGTCGAACGGATTGCGACAGAGGACTGTCTCCAGGCTGTTCGGGATTATCAGGCGAAGTCGGAACGCAAAAGCGATTTGGAACGGACCGACCTGGCTAAGGAAAAAACAGGAGTGTTCACCGGGGCCTTTGCCATCAATCCGGTCAATGGAGCCAAGGTGCCGGTATGGATTGCCGACTATGTGCTGGCTGGTTATGGGACCGGAGCGATTATGGCGGTTCCTGGACACGATCAGAGGGACTATGAATTCGCCAAGCAGTATGAACTGCCGATTATTGAAGTGGTCAAAGGTGGAAATCTGGAGCAGGAGGCTTATTCCGGAGATGGAGAGCACGTCCATTCCGGCTTGCTGGATGGACTCCATAATGAAGAAGCGATAGCGGTTATGACCGATTGGCTGGAGAAGAACGGAAAGGGCGTCGGCAAGGTGACCTACCGTCTTCGTGACTGGCTGTTCAGCCGCCAAAGATATTGGGGTGAGCCAATCCCGATTCTGCATCTGGAGGACGGCTCGATGAAAACCGTCCCGGAGAACCAACTGCCGCTCGTACTGCCGGACGTCGATCATATTACACCGTCCGGGACCGGAGAGTCTCCGCTGGCTGCCGTAGGGGAATGGGTAAACACGACAGACCCGGAAACCGGCATGAAAGCCTATCGGGAGACGAATACAATGCCGCAATGGGCGGGAAGCTGCTGGTACTATTTGCGCTTTATCGATCCGCATAACGATAAGGAGCTTTGTTCGCTGGAGAAGCAGAAGGAATGGTTGCCCGTCGATTTATATATCGGGGGGGCCGAACATGCGGTTCTTCATCTTCTCTATGCCCGCTTCTGGCACAAGGTACTTTATGACCTTGGGGTTGTTTCGACTAAGGAGCCATTCCAAAAGCTGGTCAATCAAGGGATGATCCTCGGAGATAATAACGAAAAAATGAGCAAATCCCGCGGCAATGTCATCAATCCGGACGATATTGTCGGCAAATACGGTGCAGACACGCTTCGCATGTACGAAATGTTCATGGGGCCGCTGGAAGCGACCAAGCCTTGGAGCGAGAACGGAGTAGAGGGAGTCTACCGTTTCTTGAACCGGGTGTGGAGATTGTTTGTTAACGAGGATGGCATGCTGAACGCCAAAATCGTTAAGGACGAATCGAAGGCAGACGAGGCATTCAAGAGAACCTGGCATAAGACGATCAAAAAAGTGACGGAGGATTTCGAAGCGCTCCGCTTTAACACAGCGATCAGCCAGCTGATGATTTTTGTCAATGAGGCATATAAGGCTGAGTACTTGCCTTGGGAAGCGATGGAAAACTTCGTACAGATGCTCTCTCCAATCGCTCCCCATATCGGCGAAGAATTATGGGAAAAACTGGGTCATCCGGATACTTCGATTACCTACGTTTCATGGCCGATTTTCGATGAAAAGTGGACGACGGAGAATGAAGTGGAAATTGTTGTCCAGGTCAACGGCAAGATTGCCGATCGTGTCTCCATTCCAAGCAGCTTGGGACAGCAGGAAATGCAGGAAATGGCCCTTGAGCGGGATAAAGTTAAAGAAGCGATCGCCGGTAAAACCGTGCGCAAGGTGATTGCTGTTCCCGGCAAGCTGGTCAATATAGTGGTCGGCTAGTCGGCAGCCGGAGGCAAGATGGAAGCGACTTTAGCCACATCTTCATCATATTTGGCATGAGTAATTCGAAAGAGCTGATTGAAAACATCATTCAGCTCTTTCTCCATTAGTTGAAGTCCCTCCGCAGTAATTCCTCCCGGAACGCTGACCCGCTGTCTTAATGATTCCGGTGTAAAATCGCCATCCACCAACAATTTACCGGTTCCGACGAGCATTTGAACAGCTAAAGCGGAGGCCTGCTGCTGGGGGATACCCGTTTCTTCCACAGCCGCACGAATGAAATGCTCCAGGAAATAGGCAAGAAATGCGGGGCCGCAGCTGGAAATATCGGAACAGACCCGGACAAGCTTTTCCTCAATCTCGATCGGTTCTCCTATCTCGGCCAGCAAAGAAGTCAAGGCTTCTCGATTATCCGCTTGGAGCCGGCTGCCATACATGCACAATAAGGCACCCCCTAATTTGTAATTGGTAATACTTGGGATTACCTTGGCGATTTGACCGTGCAATTGCTGTTCCAACTGTTGGATCATAACAGGACTCGTAATCGAAACGATAATTTGGGATGGATCGACGAAGTCCTTGATTTCATCTATTACCTTGCTATACTCGAGCGGCTTGACACATAGAAAGATTAGCTCGCTTTCCAGTACAACTTCTTTATTGGAACGGACGGCGCGAAGGCCCCGATAACGTTCAGCGAGTTGCTCCGCTTTGCTAGGAGTACGGTTGCAGGCGACTATTTCCTGCGGCAAGAGAGCCCCGGAATGCAAGAAGGCCTCTATGAGCAGGCTCCCCATGCTGCCGGTACCGATGAATCCTGTATTCATCATGAACCCCTCCTTGATCATAATTAATTAGGTACAGTAACGCTTTAATAAGTTTATGCCAAAGGTTCTGGCAACATTCCTTGAAGCTCATCGTCCTTGTGGTATCGGTTAATTCAGATTGAATACATCGAACCGAAAAAGTATTGCCGTTGTTTACCAAATATGATAATATGTTGTCAATGTGAATGTGCGGAAGAACCGCCCTGATTCATCGTGTTTAATCACGAATTCAGGGCGGTTTTTTTGTGCAATTATAAGAATTTATAAGTTTTGCTTTCTATTCGTAATATTCTAGAAACCGGAGGGTTAATGATGGAGAGACTGTTCGGAATGAGAAGAATGTGGTTATTTTCTTTGCTGCCCGTTACGCTGATTGGGTTTATACTATTCTCGAGAATATATGATGCTGGAGAATGGGAACCTTTTCGGGTCGTGAATGATGAAGTCCAAGCCTTGTTGAATAGCGATAATTCGGTTCTAAAGGAAGAAGGTGCTGCAGCGAACTCTTCTGTGGACCCGGTGGTGAATGAAGAAGGTGACTCTGGCAGCACTGATTCCGGCCAAATCTCCTCAGATGGAGAGACTAACGATAGCCATCTACAGTCACCAGATAATGATGGGGCAAAAGCGCCGGTACAGGGACAGACGGGGCCCCCTAAAGATACTCCGGAAGGAGTAACCTCCTCAAATGAAGAAGGAGCAGCATCGACGATCGGCCGTTTGGAGGATGCCGTTAGCTCCCAAGACGAGCAACAAGCGGCTCTTTCCTCTGGCAAGACGCTGATCGATATCAATACGGCTACGGTCTCCGAATTGACGACTTTGCCCGGAATCGGACCAAGCAAGGCGAACGCAATTGCGAATTATCGGCTGGAACACAAAGGCTTTAAATCGATAGAGGAGATTATGGAGGTCAAAGGTATAGGACAGAAGACATTCGATAAATTTAAAGATCAAATCATGGTCACTCTATATTCAGCGGATTAAATTATTTATTTTGTTGGAGCCTGCGGGAAATGACCTTTTAATTTTGCATAAATTGTGAGATTATAGGGTTAGGCTACTAAAAAGGGAGGAATTCATTGATATGTCAGAAGAACGTCAATTAGCACTGGAAACTCTGGCGGTTCACGCTGGACAAGAGATTGATCCGACAACGATGTCCAGAGCGGTACCCCTATATCAAACAACGTCCTACGGCTTCCGGGATACGGATCACGCGGCTGATTTATTTGCACTTAAGGAATTCGGCAATATTTACACTCGTTTAATGAATCCGACTACCGACGTATTCGAGAAGCGCGTCGCCGCTTTGGAAGGCGGGGTAGGCGCTTTGGCAACCGCATCCGGTCAGGCAGCTATTACATATTCCATTCTTAATATTGCTGGCTCCGGAGACGAAATTGTATCTGCATCCAGCTTGTATGGCGGAACATATAACCTGTTCTCTACTACGTTGTCTAAAATCGGTATCGACGTTAAATTCGTTGATCCGTCCGATCCGGAAAATTTCCGCAAGGCGATTACGTCCAAGACTAAGGCGCTCTTCGCAGAAACAATCGGCAATCCAAAAGGTGATGTGCTGGACATCGAGGCCGTTGCCAAGATCGCCCACGAGAATGGAATTCCGCTTATCGTAGATAATACTTTCCCGAGCCCCTATTTGCTCCGGCCTATTGAGCATGGTGCCGACATTGTCGTTCATTCAGCGACCAAATTTATTGGCGGACATGGGACCTCCATCGGAGGAGTCATTGTGGATGGCGGCAAGTTTGATTGGAAGGCAAGCGGCAAGTTCCCCGGCTTGATCGAGCCGGACCCAAGCTACCACGGAGTGGTTTATACTGAAGCGGTGGGCCCCATGGCGTATATTATTAAAGCCCGGGTTCAATTGCTCCGCGATATGGGTGCTGCTATATCTCCTTTTAACTCCTTCCTGCTGCTGCAAGGACTGGAGACTCTCCATTTGCGTATGGAGCGCCACAGCACGAACGCTCTTAAGGTTGCCGAGTTTTTGGAAGGAAACGATTCTGTATCGTGGGTTAATTACCCGGGACTGCAAAGTCATCCGTCCTACTCTCTCGCACAGAAGTATTTACCGAAAGGGCAAGGAGCTATTCTTACCTTTGAGATCAAGGGCGGTCTGGAAGCAGGGCGCAAGGTGATCAATAATGTTAAGCTATTCTCCCATCTGGCGAACGTTGGAGATTCCAAATCGCTGATCATCCATCCGGCCAGTACTACTCATCAGCAGCTTTCGGAGGAAGAGCAGCTTTCAGCGGGCGTTACACCCGGAATGATTCGTCTTTCTATCGGAACTGAAGCGATTGACGATATTCTTTATGATTTGGAAGAGGCTATTATAGCCAGTCAGAAGTAGGGATTAATAATGACTACTCGTAAAGATTGGGATACGTACTTCATGGATATCGCCTATATGGCGTCTACCCGTTCCCGCTGCTCCCGCCGTCATGTCGGAGCGGTGCTGGTTCAGGGAAAGAAGCTGCTCGGCACCGCTTATAACGGGGCCCCGATGGGAGTGCCGGATTGCTCGGAAGCCGGCTGTATGCTGGTGGAAGAGTATGAGGTAGCGACCGTTGACGGGGAAGAGCAGATGGTGAAGAAGCAGCGATGCATTCGCACCATTCATGCCGAGCAGAATCTGCTGCTGTTCACCGACCGGATAGATCGTGAAGGCTCTACGGTCTATGTGACAGACCAGCCATGCTGGACGTGCGCCAATATGTTGGCCAACAGCGGAATTAAGGAAATCGTCTTCCACCGGCCCTATCCAAAAGACAACGATAAAGTTTCCGAGCTGATGCAAGCCAGAGGAATTGTATTTCGCACGCTGGATAAATACGTTCCTCCTGCGGATACCGTAATGAACGTAACAAACTAACGGCAGGTTGGTCAAGACATCCCGCGATCCTATTGGGCATCGAGATCTGAAACTGTTGAATATCAGCAAAATCAAGGCTGATGATTTTTATAATGTGATGAGGAAGAACCTCTTTTCGCCATGAGGCGGGAGGAGGTTCTTTTTTTGTTTTTAATCGCAGTTGGGGGGGAGGACCATGCTTAAAAGACCGTTGCTTATAGCCGCCTGCTTATGGACGCTCGGCGGGGCGGCTGCGCTTCAACTGGCGTACGTGGGCATTCCGCTTATGTTTACAGTCTTGGCGCTGGCAGTAGGGGCCGGCTTATGGCTGTTGGAAATGCCGGGACGCCAACCGCTTTCTTTGGTGCTGCTTCTTTTCATCTCATTTAGCTATATTCAATGGTACGATGAGCGCAATGCCTCCTTTCTCAGTGAAGAATGGAAGGATGCCGAAGTGCAATTATCCGGGCAAATAGTTACTCCGGTTATTGTGGACGGGGACCGAGCCTCGTTCTCTGTCCGGGTTCGGGACATATCGGCAACTTCCTCCCCCACGGGCGGCATGAGTTCCGATTTGTTAAATCGGACATGGGATATCAATGAAGAAATGCAGATCTCGCTTCGATTAATGCAGCCGTCCGAGCAGGAGGAGGCATCAGAATGGGGCAGGGGAGATTCGATTGAACTGGCCGGAACGCTGTTTCAACCATCCGAAGCTAGAAATTTTGGCGGCTTTGATTACCGAAAATATTTAAGATACCAGCATATTCATTGGCAAGTGTCCGCCAAGGGGACGGATAGCGCGGTAGTAGAAGGCAGCACCCGTTGGGATGTGGCTCGCCTGTTAAGCTGGAATGACCAGTTTCGTGCGCGACTCGCCGGAGTGCTGGACGAGCTGTTTTCGGATAAGCAAGCTGGATATATGAAAGGAATGCTAATAGGAGTACGTGAAGATTTGGATCCGGAGCAGTTCCAGCAATTTTCCCAGCTTGGACTGACTCACATTTTGGCCATTTCCGGGCTCCATGTCGCTGTATTCGTCGGGGCTATTTTAACGGTTCTTGGATGGATGGGATTGACCAGAGAGACGAAGCTGATGACCGCAATGATTTTGCTTCCGTTCTATATCATTGTGACAGGCTCTGCTCCTTCGGTGATTCGCGCGGGAATAATGGCGATAATGGCGCTGTATGCAGCCAGAAAGAATACGCTCAAGGACGGACTTAATCTGGTTAGTCTGGTCGGACTGCTGATGCTGATTTGGAATCCTTATTATTTGGTAAATGTCAGTTTTCAGCTTTCGTTTCTGGTTACGATCGGTCTTATTGTCGGGGTCTCGCGAATGAATGCGCTTCTGCCTAATCGATTTCCTGCCTTGACTGGAGCTTTGTCGGTTACTCTCGTAGCGCAGGCTGCTTCTTTTCCACTCTCCATTTATTACTTCAATCAATTCTCTTTATTGTCCTGGATCGCTAATTTTATTATCGTTCCAATGGTCAGTCTGGCGATTATTCCTGCCGGCTTCGCCGCTCTTGTCATCGGATCGATCTGGATACCGGCCGGTCGTTGGCCGGCTTGGGCAGTCACACAGCTGAACGAGCTGTCCTTCCGGCTGGTCGATTGGATGGATGGCTGGAACTGGTTTCACCTCATATGGCCTTCTCCTTCTGTTTGGTGGATTGTAGCTTACTATGCCTTGTTGGCGGCGATCGTATGGGAAGCCAATCGGCGGATGCAATCGAAGCAGACAGCGAAGGGCCCTATGCTGACTGTGGAACGGAAGCTTCCCGTTCCAAAGCGCGAACGGCGGATTTACGTCCTTGTCCCGGCTCTTTTCCTGCTGCTTGTTTATGGCTATAATCCGGATTTTTGGAAGAAGGAAGGTGTGATCCAATTTTTGGATGTTGGGCAGGGAGATTCTATTCTGATCAGGACCCCGGAACAGTTGAATATTCTGATTGACGGGGGAGGAACGATTCGCTTCCAGAAACCGGGAGAAGAGTGGAAGCAAAGATCCCGTCCATATGAGGTAGGGAGTAAGCTGGTTGTTCCTCTGCTTAAGCAAAGAGGTGTCCATCGTCTGGACTGGATGGTGATTACTCATGCCGATACCGATCATATTGGAGGCCTGCAGGCGGTCATTGAGCAAATTCCTGTGGATCGGCTAATGTTCAACGGAAGACTGAAGGATAACGAAGGAACCCGCAAGCTATTTCGCACCGCTCTCGACAAAAACATTTCGTTATATGCGGTTGAGGCGGGTCAAACGATCCCACTGGATCGGCATACATCGCTGCGCTTGTTATATCCTCATCCGACCAAGGAGGGAGAGGTTATTTATTCGGCAGAGCAGAATGAGAATTCCGTCGTTTTTCTTCTGGATATGTTCCAAGCTAAAGTTCTGTTTACCGGAGACTTGGAGAAGCTGGGCGAGTTCGATATTCTCCATTCGTTGAAGGAGCGGGAACTTGGCGTAGGCTCTTATATGGAGACAGAGGGAACTGGATATGCCAATGATAATGATTTCCGCCCCATCGACGTGCTTAAAGTCGGGCATCACGGCAGCAAAACTTCGACCACCGAAGAATGGCTCCATTATTGGCAGCCTCGTCATGCGGTAATCTCCGCCGGAGTTAATAACCGTTATGGACATCCTTCTCCCGTTGTAGTGGAAAGATTGGAGAATAACGAAGTGAATGTCTTACGTACGGATTTGAACGGAGAAATTCAAATGATCGTTAGCAAGCATGGCTATCGTTTCCGTCAGATGCTGCCATAATCAAGGATATAGCCCTATTAAACTAGTGCCTGTAGTCAGGTAGGAAAACAACATTAGGTGCAAATATACACCCCAATTCTACCGATCTAGACATTTTTATGATTAAGGTGCAAAAATGCGCTCTATTTTCTATATTTTGAGAAATTGGGCGATTTCGTCAACCAGTGAGACCGCAACTGTCAAGCAACGGCTCAATCCAGCGGGGACACATCCGAGCCTTCCGAGAGCAGGGTTTGATTTTTACGGTACTCGGTTGGGGAGGTCCCGGTCCACTTTTTAAACATTCTGTTGAATGAGGTGACGTTACGGTAGCCGACTTGCTGACTGATCTCGGTTACCGTTAACGTCGTATGGCTAAGCAGTTCCTTAGCTTTTTGCATCCGGATGCCATTCATATGATCTATGAAGTTGACTCCCGTGTGCTCTTTAATATAAACCGATAAATAAGCGCTCGATAAATTTAATTTGTCAGCCAACAGATCGAGAGAAATTTCTTCGCTATATTTCGTGGATAGCCATTCCATGACAAAATGGATGATCGGGTCGCGTTCGTCTTTTTTTGATTTGACCATAGAGGCGACTGCCGAAATAAATTGCTCGAAATAGTCCTTATATTCCTCCAATGTATAGCATTCCCTTGGCTCCGACACGAATTGATCCAACGACTCGGTCAGCTCCGGATCGAGCTGATAGGCATCAAGAATGAGCAAGGTTTTGGCTGCGATGCTTTCCGCCAATTGATCGTATTGATGGAAGGCCGCATGCTTCTTGAACATCGAATCCAGCATCCGGTTAATGATCGCCAGACAAGCCGCTTCGTTGCCTTCCTGCAGATGATTATACAGCTCTTGCTCTTGGGAGGGGGCGAGAACGAGCGGCCTGCTTTGCGGCCTTGCCTCATAAATGAGTTGGGTTTCGTCCTGCAGCTCCGCCTGTTGGAGCAAACCGAGAACCTCCTGGTAAGCTTCATTGAATTGCGATGTTTGGCTATAGACGGAGCTGACCGCAATTAGAGCGAAGCAGAACTGTTTATCGCCATCGAGAATGGTTTTTAACAGCTCCAGCATTTCCCGCAGCTCTTTTAGTTCTATTTTTCCGCTCAGAACGGTTAGAATCTGGTCTTTTTCAATCTGAAACGTGTGCGAATCCTGGAACCGCTCCGATATCATCAGACGGATATGCTCTCGAATGTAATTGGTCGCCTTATCCGGCATCATGTCGAGCTTCTCAAAGGCTTCCGTACGGAATTTCAACTGATACAGAATGATCATGAAGGTCTCGTCCGCTGTAATAAACTCTTTCCATTCGTTTAAGTCCGAATTGATCATCTTAAGCTTGTTAATGTAATTATAGCTCGTCAGGAAGGACCGGTTGTGAATAAGCTCGTTGCGGATTTCTTCCTTCTCCTGAATAAGGTCATGAACCTGCTGATTGATGAAGGCAAATTCCTGAATAGTACTATCCAGCTTGCCCGGATTGCGGTCCATAATCGAAGAAATGATCTGCTTCACCGGAGAATTGATTTTTTGGCTCAGGAAGATAGAAGCGGCAATTCCAATCCCGATGGATACGGTAAGAATGAGCGCCAAAACGAGATTAAGACTCCGCACTTGTGAAGCTATATTCGAATAAGGGACTACGGACATAAAGGTAAGACGAGTCTCTTCGTCCTTTTCCGCAAAATAATAGTGTTGATCAATCAGTTTATAGCCTTTGTCGTCAGTCAAGGAAGGGATTTGCTCAGGAACCGTTCCGGAGGAGCTGAACAGGACGGTTCCCTCTTCATTGAGAATGATAAAATGAGCATTCTTATTTTCCCCGTTGAATGCTTGAAGCAGCTTCTGCACATCGACCAAAGCTACGATTTGATAGTTGTTCCCGGACATTTTAAGAGAAATAGGAAGCATCTCCCGAGTATCGATGCTATTGGTAGTATGGATATTAAATTTCGAAGCCGGCAAAATTTGATAGTTTTCCTTGCGGTCGAATTGCTGCTCCCAAAAAGAATACGGATAGTCTTCACTTACATAAAACTTGGAAAAAAGCTCCTGGGCCTGGCTGCTCCCTTCTTTTTCGATAGCATATCCGTTGGAATGAAAGAAAACGATAATATTATCGAGGTGATGAAGCGGGTTATAAACATCCGGCTGCAGGCTTTTCATAATTTCGCCCGTCAATAAATAATCGATTTCCCGCTCGTTCTTCGTCAGCAATTGCCTGTTGAAGGAGCTGAGCTGATCGTTTAAGTACAGATCGAATAAAATCGTTTTCAAACGAGTAAAATGAATGCCGTACCGCTCTGCAGCATTCTGTAAGATCAAGCGATTATACTGAATAATTTCCTTCTGGATGTTTGTCTTAAAAAAAGTAAAGGAAAGCAAGTTAAACGAAGACAGCAATACGATAATGATGAGAAAGCTGAAAAAGATTTTTACAAATAAAGAGTTTTTTCTTTGTAACCACAACAACGGAACAACGGCCTCCTTCATTCTATGACAGTGAATTCAAAACGGTAGTTTCATTATACTGTGAGTCTTCTATTCAGGAAGGCTGAGTTCAGCCGCGGCATACGCTGCGGCTTTTTCGTTTTTTTCGCATAACAGCGCGACTTTCCCGTTTTTTATTACTCTGCCTATCCATTAGAAATCTAAAAAAAATCAAGGGATCTAAAAAAGTGTTAATACCATTTTTTCCAGGTCTGGTCTAAGATCAGGCTTGCAAACAATCTAGCCACACCCTCAGAAAAACAAGAAAGTAGGTGAAACCATTTGGAACAAGCTTCTATTCAAATGAACACGACCAACCGTACCAAAAAATCCAAAGCTTCACAAGTCCTAAAACGATTTACAAAGAATTGGAGTTTATATGTATTATTTCTGCCCGTTATTATTTACTTCGCCATTTTCCAGTATTTTCCGATGTATGGAGTGCAGATTGCATTTAAAAACTTCATTGCCACCAAAGGAATATGGGGAAGTCCTTGGGTAGGCTTTAAACATTTTGAACGTTTTTTTGACAGCTACTATTTTTGGCGGCTGATGAAGAATACGTTGGGAATCGGATTATACGAATTGGCTGTTGGTTTTCCCGTTCCCATCATTCTTGCGTTGATGATCAACGAGGTCAAGTCTAAAGGATACCGGCGTTTCGTTCAAACGGTCACGTACGCTCCTCACTTCCTGTCGACCGTAGTTATTGTAGGGATGATTCTCATCTTTCTTTCTCCCCAAAGCGGGATGGTCAACCAATTGATCAAAGTATTTGGGGGAGAGCCTATCGCCTTTTTGACGGAACCGGCCTGGTTCAAGACGATCTATGTTTTTTCCGGCGTATGGCAGCAGATGGGCTGGAGTTCGATTATTTATTTGGCCGCCTTGTCCGGGATTGATCCGCAGCTTCACGAAGCCGCCAGAGTGGATGGTGCCAGCCGGCTGCAAAGAATATGGCATATTAACATTCCGGGAATTATGCCCACCATTGTTATATTACTGATTCTGAATATGGGCTCCGTGCTCGGCGTCGGGTTCGAGAAAGTATTTCTGATGCAAAATGATTTGAATATGTCGGCTTCTGACGTTATTTCGACTCATGTATACCGAAGCGGTATTATCGGAGCACAATACAGCTTTTCCGCCGCAGTCGGACTGTTTAATTCGGTTATTAACTTTATTTTGCTGGTGAGTGTCAATTTCATTGCCCGCAAAGTCAATGAAACGAGTCTTTGGTAGGGAGGCAGCAGTAGATGGTCGAGACGAGATCGGACCGGATTTTCAATATTATTAATTACACGCTTCTCATTATCATTTCCATCATAGTTCTTTATCCTCTTGTTTTTGTAGTGGTCGCTTCCTTCAGCAATCCGGCAGCGGTTATGCGTGGGGAAGTATGGCTGTGGCCCAAGGATTTAACCTGGGTGGGGTATAAGCGGGTGTTTTCCAATACCGAGATTTTGACGGGATATTGGAATACCATTGTTTACACCGTAGTTGGAACCGCCATCAATTTGGTGATGACGATCGCGGCGGCTTACCCGCTGTCCCGTAAAGATTTTATGCTCCGCAATACATTTACGGCAATGATCGTGTTTACGATGTTTTTTAGCGGAGGAATGATTCCAACCTACTTGTTGATCAAAAATTTGGGGATGCTGAACTCTTTTTGGGTCATGGTGATTCCCGGGGCAGTCTCCGTTTGGAACATTTTAATTATGAGAACCTTCTTTCAGAACGGAATTCCGTATGAAATGCAGGAAGCGGCCTCTATCGATGGCTGCTCGAATATGCAAATTCTGCTAAGGATCGTGCTTCCTCTATCGATGCCGATTATCGCCGTAATGATTCTATTTTACAGCGTTGGACACTGGAACTCTTATTTTAGCGCTCTCATCTATTTGACCGATCGCGATAAATATCCTTTGCAGCTCTTTCTGCGGGAAATTCTCGTTCAAGGACAGATGCAGGAAATGCTCGACATCAGTGCGGATACCCTGTCAGACAGTGTAATGGACGCAGAAGCTATCAAATACGCCATAGTGATTGTCGCTAATCTTCCGATCCTGATGTTGTATCCGTTTTTACAGAAGTATTTTGTCAAAGGCGTCATGATTGGAGCTATTAAGGGTTAGAAAATCTTTGAGTATATTGACGGTCGTAGAGATATGCTTTTCTTTATCGCCGTAAATATAGCATAAAAAATGATTAAAAAGTAGCAAAGAAAAGGGAGGACAAAACATGAAGAAGTGGAGAAAATGGACTTCTGTCGCTTTAACGGCGGCCCTTGGCACCAGCATGCTGGCAGGCTGCGGCGGCGGCAGCGATGGCAAGGGCAGCGGCGCGAATAAAGAGGGCGATAAAGGATCGGAGGTGGCATCCAATTTAAATAAGACAGGTTTTCCGATCGTAAACGAACCTATCGAGCTGACGTTCTTCACCGGAAAATCGGCCACCAATGGCAATAAATTCGAAGAGACGCTCGTTTGGAGCGAGTATGAGAAAATGTCCAACATGAAAATCAATTTTCAATTAATTCCGTTTGAGAATTTGACCGAAAAAAGAAACTTGGTTTTGGCCGGAGGGGATTACCCGGACGCTTTCTACTCCGCGAGATTGAGCTCCGCTGATTTGATCCGGTACGGACAACAGGGAGTATTCATTAAATTGAACGATCTGATCGATGAGTATGCTCCGAATTTCAAGAAGCTGCTGGAAACGTATCCTGAGCTGAGAAAAGGGTTGACGATGCCGGACGGCAACATTTATTCCTTCCCTTCCTTCTACGATTCTGAGTTTCTGCCCATGCTGATAGGAACTCCTCTATGGATTAAGCAGGAATGGCTGGAAAAATTAAATATGTCCGAGCCGCAAACGATAGAGGAATTCTATCAGTATTTGAAGGCGGTTAAAGAGACGGACCTGAACGGCAACGGGCAGGCAGATGAAATCCCATACAGTGGAGCTGGGGTCGGTCCTTTGATCGATCAGATTAAAGGAGCATGGGGATTAGGGAATCGTGGATTGGGCCATAAATATGTCGATGTAGACCCCGAGACGAATGAGCTAAGATTTATCAAGACGGATCCAAGGTACAAAGAAGTACTGGAATTTATGCACAAGCTATACTCGGAAGGGCTTATTGACAGCGAAATCTTTACGCTCAAGGGAAGCAGTTTGTATGCCAAAGGGGGCGAAGGAGTATTTGGCGCGACCATCATGCCCAATCCGAAAACGTTGATGAACCAGGATGGTTACATCGGGCTGGGAGCACTGAAAGGGCCGCATGGGGACCAAATATACTCCCATATTAAAGTGCCTATGGTTCATGTTGGTGCATTTGCGATTACCGATAAAAACGAGCATCCGGAAGAAACGGTTCGCTGGATGGATCATTTCTACGGAGATGAAGGCGCCAAATTTTACTTTATGGGACAGAAGGATGTCACTTATACCGAAACAGCCGACGGCAAATTGGAGTACATCGATGAAATTACGAACAATCCAAACGGCTTAACTTATGATCAGGCTCTGGCCAAATACTTTACTTGGCTTGGCGGCAGCTACCCGGGATTCGTTAAGGAGCAGTACTTTAAAGGTTCTGAAACTCTCCCCGAATCGATCGAAACAGGTAAGAAGGCCGAGCCTCACCGAGTACCGGAAATATGGAGCAGCTTCAACTATACAGAGGAAGAAACAGAGTTCATGTCATCGATCGGCTCCGACATTACCTCTTACGTCAATGAAACGGAAGCCAAGTTCATTAATGGCTCGCTTCCATTCAGCGAGTGGGATAAATATGTCAGCACGGTAGAGAAGATGGGACTTGACGAGTATATGAAAGTATACAAAGAAGCTTACGAGAGATACAATAAATAAGGTTAACATCTGTTGAAATAACATCAGTCGGGGGGGCCGAGTTGGGTATGGACATGCAAAGGTGGGTATCGGGAATTACCATTGCTGTATTGTTTACCGGCCTTCTTGTCTCATGCGACAACCAGTCAAAGTCAAGAGACAAGGAGGATCATAGGCCGGAAATCGGGAAGGATTATGTTAATCCAACTGGAATGCCGATTGTTAAAGAGCCGATAACGTTACGTATTTTTGCAGGAAAATCGCCTACCTCCAACCCCGATTGGAATGAAGTTATGCTGTGGCAAGAATATGCCCAAATGACTCAAATTGAAACTAAATTTCAAATGGTCCCTTTTGACCAATTATCTTCCAGAAGAAATTTAGTGTTAGCCGATGGGAATTATCCGGATGCCTTCATGACATCTCGATTTAGCTCGGCTGACTTATTGAGGTACGGCCAGCAAGGAATATTGATTCGTTTGAATGATTTAATCGATGAATATGCGCCAAATTTTAAAAAATTGCTGGACAAGTACCCGGAAATCCGTAAAGGCTTAACGATGCCGGATGGAAACATATACTCTTTTCCTTCCTTTTATGATCCGGATTTTATGTCCATGTTGATCGGTTATCCTATTTGGGCTAAAGAAGAATGGCTGGACAAGCTGGGAATGGAGCCGCCGGAAACGACGGATCAGTTCTATGAGTATTTAAAAGCGGTTAAAGAGACGGATTTGAACGGGAATGGGAAGGCGGATGAAGTTCCTTTTGGCGCGGCTGGCATAGGTCCTTTAATTAATCATCTGAAGGGAGCCTGGGGGCTCGGGAACCGTGGACTAGGGCATTCCCGAGTCGATATGGATCCAGAGACGAACGAGCTTAGATTCATTCCGGCGGACGCGCGTTACAAGGAAGTGCTCGAATATATTCATAGGCTGTATTCCGAAGGACTCATTGAAAAAGATGTTTTTACGATCAAGAGCAGTGCCCTGTACGCTAATGGTGCCACTGGAATATATGGAACGATGCTCGTTCCGTCTCCCTTTACTTTAATGAATCAAAAAGGATATGTCGGGCTTCCTGCGCTGGAGGGGCCCCATGGCGACCGTCTGTATTCTCATGTAAAAACTCCATTGATTCATGTAGGTGCGTTCGTCATTACGGATCGAAATCCGTATCCAGAAGCGACCGTCCGTTGGATCGATTATTTTTTTGGCGATGAGGGCAATAAAATGTTCTTCATGGGCATCGAAGGGGAATCCTATGAGGAGACGGCTGACGGAGAGTTCGTGTATACCGATCATATTCTGAACAGCAAGGATGGCCGGACGCTTGAGCAGGAGCTTAGCAAATATGTCGTCTGGCTGGGCGGCAGTTACCCGGGCTTTGTATCCCGCAAGTATTTCAAGGGATCGGAGAGCTTGCCGGAGTCGCTGGAAGCGGCAGAAAGAGTGAGGCCTTACGTAGTGAAGGAAATCTGGCCTCCCTTCACCTACACTCAGGAAGAAACTGAGAGAATGTCCATCCTGAGCGCGGACATTCATCCCTACGTGGACGAAATGAGGGCCAGGTTTATTAATGGATCGATTTCGTTTAATGAATGGGACAATTATGTCAGCACTCTGAAGCAAATGGGATTGGAAGAATATATGAGTATCTATCAATCCGGCTATGAGCGTTACATGCAAGGGGCGGAATGATTCTTTGCTGGATACCGGACTCCGTTATAGACGGAGATCCGGCTTTTCTATTGTCGTCAGAACCCTGGGAGGTATATTGTATCTTGTTGAAAAGCATGAGATAATATTGGGCAATAACCTTCACCGTAAAGGAGTAACAATGAAGCTGATCAGAAGATTAAAATACTATACGGTGAAATTGTTTAGGGTAAATAAAGGGGCGCACCAAGTATCCATCGGGCTGGTCACTGGATTTTTTCCCTGCTGGTTTCCCACCTTCGGAATCGGGCCTGCTCTTTCTATCGCTTTTGCCCGGTTGGCCAAAGGCAATCTCCCCGCTTCTATTATTGCCGCTTCCATAGGATCTATTATATGGCCGGTTTTGTTCTATATGAATTATGTGACCGGCAGGCTATTGTTCCATCCGAGAAAAAAGCTTCCTGATTTTTCATTGGAAAATATGGAATATGTAGAGGCAGCCGTTAACGTTAACAAGCTGGGAAAGCTGGGGATTAAGTTCGTCCTTGGGGGAGTCGTTAACAGCCTTGTATTCAGTTTGTTGGGTTATGCCGCCTTTTATTATATATTTCGTAAATACCGGCTGGCCATATTAAAGCTTATCTCCAGAAGAAATAAGGTCAGATTACATTAGGCTGGCTATTCAGCTAAAAGCACGTTCCTTTAATAAAGAAGCCGCCAAGGGGAGTATCGCTCCTCTCAGCGGCTTTTAAATTTTCATATTAGAGCAAATGAGGGTGTTCCATTAATGCCGTTCCTGGACCATCCGATTCGTCAATTTACCCAGCTTCTCGATTTCGATAGTCACAATATCTCCATCCTGCAGATAAACTTGCTTGTCCTCCGGATAACCGAGCACTACCCCTTCCGGAGTACCCGTCAGAATAAGATCTCCCGGCTCCAGTGTCATATATTGGGAAATATAGCTTACAATCTCGTCACAATGGAAAATCATATCCGATGTGTTGGAGCTTTGACGCTCTTCGCCGTTAACGAAGCATTGGATTTTCAAATCGTTCGGATTGCCCACTTCATCGGAAGTGACAAGATAGGGTCCCAGCGGGCTGAAGCCGTCGCAGGTTTTGCCAAGCAGCCATTGCGGGGTGCGAAGCTGCAAATCACGAGCAGACAAATCATTCACATTACAGTATCCGAACACATGAGAAAGAGCCTGATCTTTGGACACATCCTTCGTCTTCTTGCCAATAACGATGACAAGCTCCGCTTCATAATCTACTTTAGTACTTACTTTAGGAAGAGTGACGGTATGTCCGTGACCGGTCAGCGTATTGTTGAATTTATTGAAGAGGATCGGATATTGCGGAATCGGTGAGTTGGTTTCCTCTGCATGCTTGCGATAATTTAGTCCTACACAAATAATTTTATTAGGATGGGTCACACATGGCCCCAAATTCAGCTTAAGCTCGTCCAGCAGGTAGGAGCGGTTTCCGGACTCCGCTTTCACCTTATCCACCAAATTCTGCAAGGAGCCTGCAGCTTGTTCTCCATTTGCGATCGCTTCCATTATCGTTGTGGGAAGCGCGGAATCGTTAACCCCCAAGTGGGCTGCCGCGGCCTGAACGTCGATAACTCCTTCTTCCGTCTTGACACCTAAACGATACGAACCGTCTTGCATAAAAGTTAGCAGTTTCATTCGGTTATACCCCCGCCATTAAATTGTAGTAAATAAATGTTAGAAGAAACTTATTTCCAATAAGAAACAACTTTTATAATCGTACCATGGCTTCCAGAGGCGGTCAATCTTCCTCTCTTTTCTCGTTAAAAAATGATAGAAGTCTATAGGCTGTGCTCTTTAAATCTGGTATTCTAGATAGGTCTGAATGAATAATTATAATAATGTTTGATAGAATGCAACATTTTGCGGCAGCATGCCGTCTATATGTATGCAAGGGAGGGGGATCCCAGCCTTGGTAGCGCCAGAATTGATCCAAGCTGCTCAAGCGGGCGATCGCGACGCTCTGATAACTCTTTTGCGCGAAATTGAAACTCATGTTTACCGAACCGCCTTTTATATATTAGGAAATCAGGAAGACGCCATGGATGCTTCCCAGGAAGCTCTCTTAAGAATTTACACCAAAATTCATACCTATGAAGAGAAGGCGCTTTTTAAAACATGGGTTCAACGAATAGTCACTAATCTATGTATGGATAAATTCAGAAAAGCCAAGCCCTCGGTGTCCATAGATGAACACGAGCTGGATTTCCATGCGGAGGATAACGTTGAAGAGAAAGTTATATCTTCTTATGTAGCGAAGGATATCCATGATGCGATCGACAAGCTGCCGGACCATCATCGTTCGGTTGTGGTGCTGCGATATTTGCAGCAATTTTCTTACAATGAAATAGCCGAATCCCTTGATTTGCCGATCAATACGGTTAAATCGTATTTGTTTCGAGCCAGGAAACAGCTTCAAATTTACCTCCAAGAATATCAGAAGGGAGGTGTTCGGGGATGAATTGCCATGAAGCGGAAGAGCTGTTGCAGCGATACCTGGATTCAGATTTGGCCAAAGAAGAGGAGAAGCGTTTCTTCCTTCATATTGAGCAGTGTGCCGACTGTGCCGACCAACTGCAAAGAATGAAGCGATTATCCGAGGAACTGGATTCTCTTTCCGATGTTGTCCCTCCGATAAGCATCGTGGATTCCATCCTGCCCAAGCTGATGGAGCTGGATTCAGCAGCGGGTATGAATTCTAAGGAAGAGCATCCTGCGGTGACAAGTCCCATAAGCTCCGCAAGCATTGAGAGGTCTGAAAGCCCTCGCCATAGTAGGCCAAGGCGCGGAAGGTGGATGTGGACCGCGATAAGTGGAGTGGCTGCTGCCGGTGTGGCGCTGGGGATTTTTATATTCGATTCCCCGAATTCGAACGTGGAGTATGCCGAACTTTCGTTAAGCCGGGAAATCCAGGATATGAGTTCCAAAGAGGCTCCAAGCAGTGGAGCAGAAACTAATAATGAAGCGCAGCACAATGGGGAATCGGGTGCTCTGGAAGATACGCCAGAGGGTAATGAATCTGCGGATTCTCTTGGCGATTCTGCTTTGGATAAGAGGAAGAAGACAGATTCGGATAAAGTCCCCGCCGAAGGGCTCGATGCCCGGATTTCTTCCGGAAGCACTTCGAGGTCGGGGGATAGCAAGGCTGATTCAACATCGCCAGATACTTCTGAAACGCATAATGTGTCTAAATCGATCGCCGATGGGATGCCTTCTGCCCATCAGGGAGATACTCCTCCAAGTGCTAACAGTCCATCGGCCCCTGCCGAACCGGGTATTGCAGATGAGCCGGAGCCGGAGTCTGCCGTTGTGGATGCGGAGCAGGGGCTGGCCAATGAAGCCGGACCGTCATTTATGGGAATCCCTCCTGCTGAGGAGGGGGCTGACCGGTTAAATTTCAAGTCCGGGCCCGATGACACTGCCGGAAGCGCCTCATTCACATCCGAGGACGAAGGGATGGAGTCTCCTGATGGAAGCGCACGAGCGTTTATTATCGATCAGAAGCTGTATGTGAATGACGAGGAAGGGAGACTTCTATACGCTTCCCTTCGTCAGTGGAAGCCGGAGGATACTGTTCTATTAGTCGAATGGCTGAATGACCGGCAGTTGGTATATGAGGTGCAATCGGACTCCGGCACCTCGAGGTATACAGTCGATGTCGTTGAACAAACGGAATTAAAAAATTAGCCTTTAGGGGCTCACACTGAACTGCCCTTGGACATATAGTATATTAAAAGCTGCCAAACCGGACCTCTGTTGGGTTAGACCACTCAGGGGAAAGTTTCTAGAGCTTTTCACCGGGTGTTAATATACAAGAAGTCCATTGGGACAAAGGGAAGGCGTAAAATCGAAACGATTTTGACGTCTTCCCTTTGTTGCTGTTATGATGAACGATGAGGTGGGAAGTATGAGTTACAGACATGTGGTTAAGGAAATCGACAGCGGCAAGGTCATGCCTATATATGTATGCTATGGTCCTGAAATTTACCGGCGAGGAGAATTTATTACCTTCTTAATCGATAAGCTGGTTGAACCGGAGCACAAGGAGTTTGCGATCAGTCGGTACGATTTGAACGAAACCCCATTGGACGCTGTTCTCGACGATTCAGAAACGGTCCCATTCCTTGTTCCGAAGAAGATTGTAATCGCGTCCAATGCCCAATTCCTGACCGGTTCACGAGATACGTCCAAGCAGGAGCATCGGGTAGAGAGATTAACGGACTATATGAAAAATCCGGTAGATTATACGGTTCTCATTCTCATTGTGGACGCCGATAAGCTGGATGAACGCAAAAAAGTGGTTAAAGGTTTAAAGGAACGGAAAGCCCTGCTCGCTTTCCCGACGTTATCTGCGGAGGAGTTAGCGGACTGGGTTGCCCGGAGAGCGGGGCGGCTAGGCATGACCTTTGCGGCTGGGGCTATGGAGAGGTTTCTGCTGTATGGGGGGACCGATTTGCAGAATCTGGCTATGGAGCTGGACAAGCTGTCTTTATATGTTGGCACTGGAGGGGAAGTGGAGGAAAAGCTGGTTGAGCAAATGGTCGTTCGTACGACAGAGCAAAGCATCTTTATTCTGATCGACGAAATGGTGCGCATGAACACCGCCAAAGCTCTGGATATCCTTCATGAATTGTTCAAGCAAAGGGAGGAGCCGATTAAAATCATTGCTCTAATGGCCCGTCAATTCCGAATGATTATGCAGGTGAAGGAATTGGTTCAGGTGGGCTATTCCCATCAGCAGATTGCCGGCACGATCGGAGCGCATCCCTATGCTGTCAAGCTGGCGGCAGAGCAGGCCCGGAAATATGATTCCGGGCGGCTGAACGGAATTATGTCCAAGCTGGCAGATTTGGATTATCGGATGAAAAGCGGTCAAATAGATAAAGGATTTGGCCTGGAGCTTCTGCTCCTGGACATGGCCGGCTAGATAGGCGGGGGATGGATGATGGGGGCGGGTAATCTTCGGTAACTAATAAAGTCCAAAGCACTTCGTAAAGAAGTTCTTTGGACTTTGTTCGAGTTCTCATATAAGTATGGCTACCGCAATGGAAGCTTCATATCTTAAGCTTGAGCGCTTAATTGGTTGAATCTTTTCGCCAGGCGGGATTTTTTGCGGTTGGCCGCATTTTTATGAATCAGGCCTTTGGTAACTGCCTTGTCTAATTTTTTAACGGCAACTTGCAGCGTTTGTTGAGCGGCTTCTACGTTGTTGCTATCAGCTGCTTGCTCAAAAGCTTTCACTGCCGTACGGAGTGCGGACTTTTGGGAAGCGTTCTGCAAACGACGCTTTTCGTTCGTAGCAACCCGTTTAATAGCGGATTTAATGTTTGGCATTTCGTTCACCTCCTAGTTCCAGAAAACCAGTTCAATCAAGTGGTTCACCCAAGTTCTTGACAACTTTAAACATTCTACCACGCTGAACTTCAAAAATCAATAGTCGCCTTAGGGTCGCTATGAACTCCCTTTGCCGCGCTTGGAAGACCGGCCGAGAGGTCCCTTTGAGCTCATTTTGCTGGTTGACCGGCTGCATAATGAAGAGGTTTTCATGACACAATAGGAGAAATTGGATTGCAAGTGAAGGGAGATTCGAAGGAATGGATTTGAGTGCCTATTCGGTTAGAACCGATTTAGCGTTGGAAGCGAGAGAAATGGCTGCCCGGCAGTTTGGAGAGGATTTGCCTGGATTGGAAACCGAGACGGAAGAGGAGGGGGGAATCCGTTTTACGAGAATAAGGGTGACCTCCCCTGAAGCTGGCCAATCCATCGGCAAGCTTCCGGGAAACTATATTACGGTCGAAGTACCGAAGCTAAGGGAAAAGGACAGCGAGCTGCAAAATCGCGTGACAACGAAATTAGCTCAGCAGTTTGCTGCCTTTCTTAAAGAAACCGGAATCGGACCGGAAGATAAAGTGCTCATTATCGGACTGGGCAATTGGAATGTCACGCCGGATTCGCTTGGCCCTTTGGTGGTGGAGAACTGCATGGTTACCCGGCATTACTTTGAGCTGATGCCAGACCAGGTCAGTCCCGGATACCGCCAGGTCAGTGCGGTTGCCCCAGGGGTGCTGGGAATAACCGGAATTGAAAGCAGTGAAGTCGTTCAAGGCATTGTAGAGATGACCAAGCCGGATCTTGTCATTGCGGTCGACGCCTTGGCCTCCAGATCGCTGGAACGGGTAAATACGACCATCCAAATTGCCGACACGGGCATTCATCCTGGCTCCGGCATCGGAAATAAACGCAAAGGGCTGACCGAAGAGGTTCTTGGTGTGAAGGTCATTGCCATCGGTGTGCCTACGGTCGTATATGCTTCGACTATCGTCAATAGCAGCATCGATCTGATGGCCAATCATTTTCAAAAGCTGACCGATCAGACCGGGCAAATCCTCGGTATGCTCGATCAGCTGCAGGAACAGGAGCGGCTTCAATTGGTTAAGGAGGTTCTTGCCCCGCTCGGTCATGATTTGCTGGTGACTCCAAAGGAAATCGATCAATTCATTGAAGATATTGCCCACATTATTGCCAGCGGCCTGAATGCGGCGCTGCACGAAGCGGTTGATATGGATAACGTCTCGGCCTATACTCACTGATTATATACGGAAGCGGAAGGCTTCAGCTAGCCTCGCTTCCGTATTGTAACGATCGCCATTAACTTGCTTTCGTTCTATTACGATTGCAAGCCCCGGGGAAACAAGAACCGGCAAAAGTGCATGTCATTTTAGCCATTTGGCCGATTTTCCACTTTGGGTGGTAAAAGACCTGTAGTATTGCACGTCTTTTACCCTATTTTGCGGATTCTCGTAAATTGACATGTATTTCTGCATGTCTTTTTACCTTTTCGGGCGAGAGGCTCCCTCAAGACGTACTTGCATGCACCTTCTATCCGCATGCAGCAAATCTTTAGCGATCCGGTAAGATTGTTCGCCGAGCTTTACGATACTACAGCTTGGAATTGAACAACAGGCGATAAAAATTTACTGGTTCTGTTCAAAAATGATGTATATTCTCTTAGTAGATTTTACCGCTTGTCATAGTCGCTTTAACGGGAGACCCATGTCTAACGTACTTGAAACCTCTCTGATTTTCTTTGGAATAGATTCCATTTTAAAAAACGGTATGCATAGAACTTTTCGCTAACCTTTGATATATTAGAGGGATAGTCAGATTAAGGGGTAATAGTTATGACAAAGCAAACGTTGTTGTTCGATCTGGACGATACATTAATTCATTGCAACAAATATTTTCAGAGCATTATCGATCAATTTGCCGACCAGTTGGAACTATGGTTTAAAGATTACGGGCTGGCTGCTGAAGAAATTAAACAAAAGCAGCTGGAAATCGATATTTCCGGGGTCACCCGGAACGGGTTTACCGATGAGCATTTTCCCCAATCGTTGGTGGATACTTATTCGCACTTTGCCGCCGTTTACGGACGGCTGAGCTCTCCTAAAGAAATGGATTGGCTGCGTGAACTGGGCTGGTCCGTATACGACCAAGAGGCTGAGCCGTATCCGTATATGCAGGAAACATTGGCGGAGCTTCAAACAGATGGACATCTGTTGTGCCTGTATACCGGGGGGGTTCCCGCCATTCAGCAGAAGAAAGTAAAGCAGGTCGGGATCGGACCCTTCTTCGAGAATCGGATGTTCGTCCGCCAGCACAAAAATACGGAAGCGTTGAACGGTATTCTGAAGAGCAGCCAGTTTGACCGCAAACAGACCTGGATGATCGGCAACTCGATGCGGACGGATGTGCTGCCTGCTTTGGAAGCCGGCATTCACTCTATCTATTTGCCGGCACCGAACGATTGGTCATTTAATGTAGTAGAGGTAGAGACCAAGCCGCAAGGAGCGTTTCTGACTCTGTCATCTCTTAGAGAAATTCGTTATGCCATCCAAGAATATACGAAGTAGCAGCGGACGAGTGTATCGTCCGTTTTTTAATGCCAGAATGTACAAGATTAACACCCATCATCATGGGGATCACCGCGAAACGTTATTCCGCCAGTAGAGGACAGCTGCAGCCGTTTCCGCTTGATATATACAGAATGGATAGATCTCAAGGTGAAAGCAGCATCTCTTCTCAAGTGTTATAAAAGGAATGCAAATGTGCAGTCGATGGGCAACTTTTGATCTCATTTCGCCAGATCTACTGCAAATGTACAGTAGATTCGGTCATTTAGGCCCGAAATTGGACGGATCTAAAGATTTGACTGCAGAATTGCAGGCGTTGTATTAAAAAGAGCGGATTCTGGGCAAAACGACTGTACAATTGCAGTCGATTGTTAGTGGGGAGGCTAATTTGTCTCACCGGCGCAACACTGCACCTAACCGGCCTCAACAGCAAGTAAACATTGTTGCCTTGCAGGACGCAACACTGCAACTAATCTGCCTCTGGCACCCAACTGAGGCATAGATGGCTAAATAGTCGCAAATAGGACATAAAACATTTTCGCCGCCGTCCTAAGTTCTATCTTCCTTTTCTGTTTCATAGATTTGTTAGTAGATAGCAGTTGCCGCACTCTATGAAACTAACAACGGGATCGGAGGAAGCGATATGAAATGGACAGCGTTCACGATGGATTTAAGCAAAATTCGTAAAACCGCGCAAAATGTCCGAACCATGACCAAAAACTTACTCATTTTATCTTTGAGCACGCTGTTGTTTTTTGTTTTTTTAGGCTTGGGGGGCTATGCGCAAAGCTACTTGCGGAATTCTCCCATCTCATCGATGAAAGGCTTGGCCGCACAAGTGTCCAACGATTTTTTTATCGATATGATCGGTTTGGAGATTCCCCAGCTCAATCGGGAAAGAGAGTCAACTTTTTCGGGAGAGAACGTGTTCGGCTTTGTGTTCCGCCTTATTACCGATATTAACCCCAAGGATCCTAAAACCTTGTTGGCCAGAGAAGTTCCCGGTCTTGGCAAAATGAGCGCAACCCCTATTCGGGGAACCTCTTCGTCCGAACCGCCGCAGGATTACGGGCCATCTCCAGGCGGGACGGATCCCCAACAGGGAGAAGGGCCGCAAGCTCCGCCTCCCGAGCCCAGTCCCATTCCCAGTCCTTCCCCATCTCCTTCGTCTCCTCCGTCCCAGGAGGCACAGACGACACAAGGGAAGAAGGTCGTGCTGATCTACCATACTCATTATGAAGAATCGTGGGTTCCGGAGCTCGATATTACGGAAGCGGACAAAGCCTACGATGAGAGCATGAACATTACGCTGGTCGGCAAGCGATTGGCGGATAAGCTGGAGGAATACGGTGTCGGAGCCGTTGATTACAGTCCGGAATATAAGAAAACCCAAGCGGATTACAGCTGGTACAAATCCTATAAGTATTCCCGAAGTACGGTGAAGGAAGCTTTTGCCGCTCATCCGGAGATCAATTTCGTATTCGATATCCATAGAGATTCGCTTCCTCGTGATAAGACGACCGTTACCATTAACGGGGTCGATTACGCCCAGGTTTACTTCATTATCGGGCAAAGAAATCCGGACTGGCAGCAAAACGAGCAGTTCGCCGCGGGGATTCACGATAAGCTGGAGGAAAAAATGCCAGGATTGTCGAGGGGAATCTGGGGGAAATCGGCTCATCAAGGGGACGCCGAATATAATCAATCTCTGTCTCCCAATAGTGTACTGATTGAGGTTGGGGGGCCGTTCAACACATTGGAGGAAAGCTACAGAACCGCAGATATTCTGGCGGAAGTTATATCTGAAATTTATTGGAATGCGGAGAAAGTAAACGCTCCAGCCGGCACAACGAGCGATTGAGGTGATGGTCATGAAACGATTCTCTTTCCGATTATTGTTCTTGGGGATGATCTTCGTTGCCGGCATATTCTATGGCATTGACGTGATGTCGACGGATAACGATTCGATTTCCTCGCTCCCCGAAATCGTGCCGCTCCCCTCTAAAGAACCGGAGGCCAAGGAAGCAGCGGATACCGGACTACGTCAGACAGAAGGGGGCGACCGGATGACAGTCGCTGCCTCGGCCGGTGCCGCTTCGAAGAATGAATTCGGCCGCGAGGGGAATTCTCCGGCCGGACCGTTCCGGCCGGAGCCCGAGCTAAGGATTCAGGAATCATTTTTGAACAAGCTGCTGAACAAAATCGGAGAGGTCGTTCGCTGGCTGTGCGAGCTCGTCATGAAAATACTCGTTAGTTTGGTCGACTCGTTATTCGGCTGATATTTCTTTCTCATTGATGTCTGTTCCCTCCACATGCTATAATGATAGCCATTGTATATTGCTCTTTTGGGGGTAAGCATGACGGATATTCGTGTAAGACAACAAAACATTAGGAATTTCTCAATTATTGCGCATATTGACCACGGCAAATCTACGCTTGCGGACAGGATACTGGAGTATACCGGAGCGTTGACGACTAGGGAAATGCAGGATCAGGTTCTTGACCAGATGGATCTGGAACGGGAAAGAGGAATAACGATCAAGCTGCATGCCGTCCGCTTGAACTATAAGGCGGATGACGGTGAGACCTATATCCTCAATCTGATCGATACTCCAGGGCACGTCGACTTTACTTATGAAGTGTCCCGCAGCCTTGCGGCCTGCGAGGGTGCTCTGCTGGTCGTCGATGCGGCGCAAGGAATAGAAGCCCAGACGCTGGCCAACGTATACTTGGCGTTGGACAACGACTTGGAGATTTTGCCCGTGATTAACAAAATCGACTTGCCCAGCGCAGAACCGGATCGGATCAAGCAAGAGATCGAGGATGTTATCGGTCTGGACGCAAGTGAGGCGGTTCTTGCTTCCGCCAAGGCCGGGATCGGGATCAAGGACATATTGGAGCAGATCGTCACCAAGGTCCCCGCTCCGCAAGGAGAGCCGGATGAGCCGCTTAAGGCGCTTATTTTTGACTCTCACTACGACCCTTACAGAGGGGTTGTTGTTTACGTGAGGGTAGTTAATGGGTCGATCAAGGCGGGGTCCAGAATTAAATTTATGGCGACGGACAAATCGTTCGATGTGATCGAGGTCGGGGCGTTTATGCCGAGGATGACGATCGTGGACGAGCTGCATGTCGGAGATGTCGGGTTTATCGTGGCCGGCATTAAGAATGTTAAAGATACACGTGTAGGGGATACGATAACGGATGCCAAAAATCCGACACTGGAGCCGTTGCCCGGTTATCGCCGGATCAATCCGATGGTTTTCTGCGGAATGTATCCGATCGAGACATCAGATTATGACGATCTGCGGGAAGCGTTGGAGCGGCTTGAGCTTAACGACGCCTCTCTTCGCTATGATCCCGAGACGTCCTCTGCGCTCGGCTTCGGGTTCCGCTGCGGTTTTCTTGGCTTGCTTCATATGGAGATCATTCAGGAACGGATCGAGCGGGAATTCAACATTCCGCTCATAACGACCGCGCCAAGTGTTATCTTCAAGGTAACGCTGTCCAACGGTGAAACGATTGAAATCGACAACCCTTCCGATTATCCTGAGCAAGGGAAGATTGAATACGTGGAAGAGCCGTTTGTCAAAGCGGCGATTATCGTGCCTAACGATTTTGTGGGGACGGTTATGGAGTTGTGTCAGAGCAAGCGCGGAGAGTATATCAATCTGGAGTATTTGGACACGAATCGGGTTACGCTCACCTATGACATTCCCTTGTCGGAAATCGTGTACGATTTCTTCGATCGGCTTAAATCGTCGACTAAAGGCTACGCATCGTTCGATTACGACTTGTCGGGTTACAAGCGTTCCAACCTGGTGAAGATGGATATTCTATTGAACGGGGAGCAGGTGGACGCGCTGTCGTTCATCGTTCATCGGGATCGCGCCTACCATCGCGGACGCCAAATATGCGAGAAGCTGAAAGAGCTGATTCCTCGCCAAATGTTCGAGGTGCCCGTCCAGGCCGCTATCGGACAGAAGGTTCTGGCGAGAGAAACGGTTAAGGCGATGCGCAAGAACGTACTGGCCAAATGCTATGGCGGAGACATATCACGAAAGCGGAAGTTGTTGGAGAAGCAAAAAGAAGGAAAGAAACGGATGAAGCAGATCGGGAATGTGGAAGTTCCCCAGGAAGCGTTTATGGCTGTTCTCAGCTTGGACGATAACTGACGATGCCCGCAAGCATCGGTCGCATATATTCCGGCAGGAGGCATTCACGCCTTCCTGCCTTTTTTCAAAATATAAGAAGATATAAGTTATCACCTTATCCCTGTTCTTATATTTCATCGGTAAACGCGCCTGTCCAACGGACGGTGATAGACGTTTATCCTTGCAACTACAGTAAATGGACAGGAGGATGCCCGGATGAAGCCGTTTTATACACCCGCCAGGGCGGTATATATTCATATCCCCTTTTGTACCAATAGGTGTCATTACTGCGATTTCAATACCTATGTGCTTAAAGGGCAGCCCGTAAACGATTATTTGGATGCGCTGGAGAGGGAAATGCAGGCGACGGTGGAGCACTATCCGGCAGAGCTAGTGGAAACGGTGTTCGTCGGAGGGGGAACCCCGACGGTATTGCTGCCGGAGCAGATGGAACGGTTTTTAAGCCTCGTTCAGACTTATTTTCCCCATCGGACGGATAACTTTGAATTTACAATGGAAGCCAACCCTGGAACGACAGATGCGGATAAACTGGCTGTTATGAAAGCGGGCGGGGTTAACCGGATCAGCTTCGGAGTCCAGTCGTTCAATCCGGACTTGCTGAAGCGGATCGGCCGGATTCATACGGTGGACGATGTATATGAGAGTATCGCCAATGCGAAGCGGCTGGGGTTTGCCAATCTGTCCATTGACCTGATGCTGGGTCTGCCCGAGCAAACGGTATCGATGATGAATGACTCGCTGGACAAGGCGCTTAAGCTTGATTTACAGCACTATTCGATTTACGCTCTGAAGGTGGAGGAGAACACATTGTTCCATACCCTCTATCAAAAAAACGAGCTGCCGCTTCCCGAAGAAGAGGACGAGCTCGGTATGTACCTCCTGACGATGAACAAGCTTAAGGAGGCCGGGTACAGCCAATATGAAATCAGCAACTTTGCCCTCCCCGGTTATGAGAGCCGGCATAATTTAATGTACTGGCATAACCGAAGCTACTACGGACTCGGTGCCGGAGCCCACGGTTATATGGAAGGAAGACGCCATATCAATGTCAAAGGGGTGCAAGCATACATTGATGCTGCGGCTCAGGGACTTCCGCGGATGGAAGCTCTCGAGGTCTCCCGTAATGAAGCGATGGAAGACTTTATGATGGTCGGCTTGAGAGTGCTGAACGGAGTGTCGAAGGCTGATTTTGCCCGTCAATTCGGGATTGCCTTGGTGGAGGAATTCGGGCCTACGGTAAATCGCTTAATAGAACGAGGGCTGCTGGAGGTGGATAATGACAGAATCCGCTTGTCCGAGCAGGGCGTTTTATTCGGGAATGAAGTTTTTGCTGAATTTATCGGAATTTTATCTTGAGTTAATTATTCAGTGTGTTGTATATTTATACCTATATCTTTTAACTCGATATTGTAAAACACTAGAAATAGAGAGTACGAATGGGTTAGGGGACTTTTTGAAAAACCTCTATAAGATTGAAATTGGCGGTGATGGTGATGGCGGTAGTTTGCAGAAAAGCGAAAGAGCAAGATTTGGACAGCTTGTACCTTCTTATCCAAAGCTATGCGGAGAAGGGAATCATGCTCCCCCGGTCCAAAGAAATGCTTAAATATTCCCTGGATTCCTTTGTTATCGCTGAAGAAGACGGTCGGCTGCTGGGCTGCGGTTCCTTGTGTCAGCTGGGGAAGGATCTGGTTGAGATCCGTTCGCTCGGTGTGGCAGAGGATTGCAAAGGAAGAGGAATTGGCAGAAGGCTGGTCGATTATTTACTGCAGGAAGCGGGAGAAAAGAAAATTCCGAAGGTTATGGCGCTGACTTATGAGGTTGCTTTTTTTGAAAAAATGGGGTTTACAGTCGTTCCTAAAGATATTTTTCCGGAAAAGGTTTGGACCGACTGCATCCATTGTAAAAAACAGCATTGCTGCGATGAAATTGCCGTGCTCAGACGATTGGATTAACTTGACAACTGGCGTTTGGGTCTGGTATTTTTGTAGTAACGCTTAGCACTCGATTAAGTGGAGTGCTAACGACCCTCGTGGCCGTAAGAAGCCATGGCCGCAAAATGTACTGCACTCGCAACTGCATGGGAGGGATTGACATGTTGTCCGAGCGCCAAAGAAAAATATTGAACGCTATCGTCGATGATTATATTCGATCCGCCGAGCCTGTAGGTTCGCGAAGCATTTCCAAACGGGGAGATGTCGCCTTCAGCCCGGCAACCATTCGTAACGAGATGTCCGATCTGGAGGAACTGGGATACCTGGAGCAGCCGCATACTTCTGCAGGCCGCATTCCTTCGCATAAAGGATATCGTTATTATGTAGATCACTTGGTAAAGTATGGAACCTTATCCAGTCACGAGTTGAATGTGATGAAGGTTTTTTTTGCTGAAAAAATACATGAAATGGAGCAGGTCTTTCAGCAGGCGGCGACTATTCTTTCGGGGCTGACGAATTATACTTCTATCGTTCTGGGCCCCGAGGTGTTCAGCACGACGCTGAAAAATCTGCAAATTATTCCATTGGACGACCGCACCGCGGTGGCTATATTTGTAACCAATACGGGACATGTAGAAAACCGGATTGTCCAAATACCCGAGGGAATGGCCGTCTCTGAGGTGGAAAAAGCGGTTAACATACTGAACAACAGGTTGGCCCAGGTCCCTCTTTTTCAGTTGAAATCGAAGCTCTATAACGAAATCGGCGCTGAATTAAGTAAATATGTAAACGGGTATGAAGAACTGATCCTTACTATTGAGAATGCCCTGGAAGACCATGAAGAGGATCGGATCTACATGAGCGGCGCTACTAATATGCTAATGCAGCCGGAATTCCGGGATGTTGACAAGGTAAAGCTTATTCTCGATACACTAGGGGAAGCGCCGGCGATCCTGAAGATGCTGGACACTATGTCGGAAGGCATCCAGGTCAGAATAGGCAGCGAGAACTCATTGGCGGCAATCAATAACTGCAGTCTGATTACCGCTACGTACTCGGTGGATGGACATTGTCTCGGGACCATCGGCATTCTGGGTCCAACAAGAATGGAATATGGCAAGGTAATCAGCTTGCTTGACTACCTGTCTAAAGATATGGCGCTCCTTCTGGCGCGCTGGTATAAATAATTGGGGAAGGAAACGACGGCGAATGAGTCAAACGAAGCAAAGCCATTCCGATGGAGAAGAACGGCACTCGGCGTTGTTGAATAATGCCGGAGCGGTTCGCGCAATTTGCTCTGCGGTCGAAGGGACGCTTGGCCCCAAAGGGCTCGATACGATGCTGGTCGGCGGACAGGGAGAAGTGCTGATTACGAACGATGGGGCAACTATTCTGGAGCAGATGGATGTCTCCCATCCTGCCGCCCGTCTCATGGTTCAAGTGGCCCGTTCGCAGCAACAGCTTGTTGGCGATGGCACAACGACGGCTACCGTACTGGCCGGGGCCATGGTCGCCGAGGGCGTCGCAGAAGTGCTTCGGGGCGTGCCGGTAGCCAAGGTTGTCGCGGGGATGCAGGAGGGAGTCCGCCTGGCGGTCCATTACTTGCGCGACCGCTCGCGTGAAGTGTCCGGAACGGACGACCCGATTCTGCGTCAGATCGCTTATGTGGCCGGACGCGAGCACACAGATATCGCGCAATTGGTCATCGATGCGGCGCAGCTTGTCGGAGCCGATAAATTGCGCAGCGACGCCTATCGGCTGGCGGAGGCGGTCGTTCCTTCTCCTACGGAGCGAAGCGAGGTTTGGCCGGGGATCTTAATTAACCGGCAGCCTGCGATCCTTCCGTGGCTGACGGATTCGCCGGCCGAACGAATATTGGTGCTTCAGGATGCTTTCGAGCCGGAAACAACCGACGAGGAAGCTTTGAATACCGAATCCGGATTTAAGGAATATATGCAAAGAAGGGAACGGTTCCGCAGCCAGCTGGAACAAATTGCGGAGCTGGGGATCGGGATCATTGCTATCGATCGCGGAGCTGACCCGGAGGCCGAGCAGTATTGCGCCGATCGTGGAATCTTCTTGCTCACCCGAGTCTCCCGCCGCGACCTTCGTCAATTGTGCCTATTTACGGGCGCTCGTCCAATTCGACGCTCTGCGTTGAATAAAACGGGGCAGGAATTATCCGTTTTTTTGGGTCGAGCCGGTCATATTGGGTATGATGAGCGGCTGGAAAAGGTTAAGATAGCAGAAGGCGGAGGCAGTCCATTCGTCTCCATTCTGGTAGGAGCCAGCACCGAGGAGGTCGGGGGAGAGCATTCGCGCATCGCTATGGATGCCGCCGCTGCCGTACAAGCCGCGATTCGCGGAGGGTATGTTCCCGGAGGCGGGGCTATGGAAGTAGCTGCCGCCAGAGAGATTGAGCGCTATCGCGAAACCGTCCACGGGATGGAGGCGTTCGGCCTATCGGCTGCCGCCCGCGCCTTGCGCAAGCCTCTTGCACAAATGGTTGTCAACGCAGGCTTCAATCCGCTCGAGAAGGTGGAACTGGTCAAGGCGAGCCAATTGGAGACGAGCAGCGATTCGATCGGGATCGATTGCGACACCGGAGAGCTGATCGACAGCCTGCAGGCGCAAATTGTTGATCCGGCTCTGGTGAAGATTCACGCGATTCAGGCGGCGGGCGAAGTCGCCTCGGCGGTACTAAAAATTCATACCGTTGTCAAAATGAAAAAAGGATAAACTAAGGCCTAACTACAGGCCGGCTGGATATAACGCGATGCGATTAAGGAGGTGAAACATTAGTGAGTGATAAAAAGAAAGAAGCCGCAGTTAAGGAAAAGGAATCTACCCTAAAGCAGGATGAAATAGAAGCCGAGGCTGAGCAAGGCAAGTCCGAGGACAGTGTACAATCGCAAGCCGCATCTTCCGAAACGAAGACAAGCTCTGATGATGAGCTGCAGACTGAGGGAGAAGCGATCCTGGACAATCGTCTGGAGGAGCTTCGGAAGGAAGCAGATGAGAATTACCAGCGTTATTTAAGGGCGCAGGCTGACTTTGACAATTTCCGGAGACGCACCCGGCAAGAGAAAGAGGAATCAGCCAAATATGCATCCCTTCCATTGATTGAACAATTGCTTCCGGTAGTGGACAACTTTGAACGGGCGATAGATTCCAGCAAGGAAACTAATGATTTCGATGCGCTTGTCAAAGGATTGGAAATGACATTCCGCCAACTGGATCAGGTCCTTAAGCAGGAAGGTCTGGAGCAGATCGAAGCGGTCGGCCAGCCTTTTAACCCTGAATACCACCAAGCGGTTATGCAGGTGGAGTCGGAAGAGCATGAAGAAGGAATCATAGTCGAGGAATTGCAAAAAGGCTACAAGCTGAAAGAAAAAGTCGTTCGCCCCGCTATGGTTAAGGTAAGTATGTAATTTAATATGCACTAAGAAGCATCTGGTCGCATATCACATATTTGAGGAGGTAGGAGTAGAATGGGTAAAGTAATTGGGATAGACTTGGGAACGACGAACTCATGCGTGGCTGTTATGGAAGGCGGCGAAGCAGTTGTCATTCCTAATCCGGAAGGGAACCGTACGACACCTTCTGTTGTTGGGTTTAAAAAAGACGGAGAGCGTCTCGTTGGAGAAAGCGCCAAGCGTCAGGCGATCACAAATCCGGATGGAACCGTCGCGTCCATTAAAAGATATATTGGTACAAACCATAAAGTGAAAATTGGTGATACGGAATACACTGCGCCGGAAATTTCCGCAATGATTTTGCAAAAGCTTAAATCCGACGCCGAGGCCTATCTGGGAAGCACAGTGACTCAAGCGGTCATTACGGTTCCTGCCTATTTTAACGACAGTCAGCGTCAAGCTACTAAAGACGCCGGTAAAATTGCGGGCCTGGAGGTTCTCCGTATCGTTAACGAGCCGACCGCAGCGGCGCTGGCCTACGGTCTGGAGAAGGATGAGGAGACGATTCTGGTCTATGACTTGGGTGGCGGAACGTTCGACGTGTCCATTCTTGAACTGGGCGATGGAACTTTCGAAGTATTGGCGACAAGCGGTGACAACAAGCTCGGCGGCGATGATTTTGACCAAATGATTATCGACTATATGGTAGCTGAGTTCAAAAAAGAGCAGGGCGTTGATCTGAGCAAGGACAAAGCGGCTGTTCAGCGACTGAAGGATGCGGCTGAAAAAGCGAAAAAAGAACTGTCCGGCGTACTGACGACGACCATTTCGCTGCCGTTTATTACGATGGTTGACGGGGTTCCGCAGCACTTCGAGATGAATCTGTCCCGCGCCAAGTTCGAAGAATTGACAGCCGGTCTGGTAGAAAGAACGCTCGGTCCGACCCGCCAGGCGTTAAGCGATGCCGG
The DNA here is from genome assembly GCF_018403245.1 of Paenibacillus sp. J2TS4. GTDB lineage: Bacteria > Bacillota > Bacilli > Paenibacillales > NBRC-103111 > Paenibacillus_L. The sequence continues at coordinate 56,394 of NZ_BOSH01000016.1, read as the reverse complement.
ATTGACTCCGAACGATATTCAAAAGGTAGTTCTGGTCGGGGGTTCGACTCGTATCCCTGCCGTTCAGGACGCCATCAAAAAGCTGACCGGCAAGGAGCCTCATAAAGGGGTTAACCCAGACGAAGTCGTTGCTCTGGGGGCTGCTATTCAGGCAGGGGTTCTTACAGGAGATGTTAAGGATGTCGTTCTGCTTGACGTTACTCCGCTGTCTCTGGGAATCGAAACCGCAGGGGGCGTCTTTACCAAAATGATTGACCGCAATACGACTATTCCGACCAGTAAGTCGCAAATTTTCAGCACCTATGCGGACAATCAAACCAGTGTTGAAATCCACGTGCTTCAAGGCGAAAGATCGATGGCTGCCGACAATAAAACGTTGGGCCGGTTCATGCTTGGAGAAATTCCTCCGGCGCCGCGCGGTATTCCGCAAATTGAAGTAACGTTCAACATTGATGCTAACGGGATCGTTAACGTATCCGCTCTCGATAAAGGAACGGGTAAAAGCCAAAAAATTACAATTACCTCCTCCGGCGGGCTGTCTGATGAAGAAATCGACCGCATGATGAAGGATGCCGAGGCGCACGCCGAGGAAGACCGCAAGCGTAAGGAAATGGTTGAAGTACGCAATGAAGCGGATCAACTCGTATACACGGTTGACAAGACGATCAAAGACCTCGGCGATAAAGTGGATTCCTCCGAGATCGATAAAGCCAACGCAGCAAAGGATAAAGTGAAGCAGGCGTTGGAAGGAGACGATCTGGACGCGATCAAGAAAGCTACGGAAGAACTGACGGAGGTCGTTCAGCAGCTTTCGGTTAAGCTGTACGAGCAAGCTTCCCAACAAGCCCAAGCCGAGCAAGCCCAAGGACAGGATGCAGCGGGAGACGCAGGCAAAGGAAAAGAAAATGTAGTAGATGCCGATTATGAGGTAGTGGACGATCAGGAGAAAAAATAAACCGGCATGGTCGAAGCGTGATCGTTAGCGAGAGGAGGTCAAAGTCGGGACCGGCCTGACTTTGACTTTTCTTGCTGCAAGGTGCTATCTTATTCATTACAATTAATGCTATTGCTGCTCTATAGATATATAAGTTGAACTAAAGATTTAATAGATCATGGAGTGGAGAAAGAAAGATGCTTCCAGGGCGAGTTTTGGCTTTGTATTCCCACCATCCGAAGGCCCATCCCATAAATAAGGAGCTCGGTTTGGTCAGGGCCCCCGAAAAGTACCTGGAATCGCTTCGAAGCTCGTCTTCACTTTTTGGGGTAGAAGTATGATGTTTGAAGCTTCGGAGGCACTTTCCTTCGGAACGGAATGATCCCTTTCTTTAGTTCCAAATATATAGAAGATGAGAGTGCCGGTGGAAAGAGGGGTGAGCAAATGAGCAAACGCGACTATTATGAAGTGCTTGATGTGGATCGGAACGCGACTCCCGAGGAGATTAAGAAATCGTTTCGTAAAATGGCCAGACAATACCATCCCGATGTCAACAAAGAACCGGATGCGGAAGAGAAGTTTAAAGAAGTCAAGGAAGCCTATGACGTGCTGAGCGATTCGCAAAAGCGGGCAACCTATGACCAGTTCGGCCATATTGACCCTAACCAAGGAATGGGCGGTGCTGGCGGCTTCGGCAACATGGATTTCGGCGGCTTCGGCGATATTTTCGATATGTTCTTTGGCGGCGGAGGGGGAAGACGCAATCCGAATGCCCCTCAAAGAGGAAGTGACCTGCAGTATTCGATGACGGTTGAATTTAAAGAGGCGATCTTCGGCAAAGAAACCGACATTGAAATTCCGCGTACCGAAACGTGTGATACTTGTCATGGCTCGGGCGCCAAGCCGGGAACCCGACCGGAAACCTGCTCCGGCTGTAAAGGAACCGGGCAGCAGGAAGTGATCCAAAACACGGCATTCGGGCGAATCGTCAACCGCAGGATCTGCAGCCAATGTAATGGCCAAGGCCAAATCATTCGAGATAAGTGCGGAGATTGCCAAGGCACCGGAAAGGTGAAGAAACGCCGCAAAATTCACGTGAAGATTCCGGCTGGCGTAGATGAAGGCGCCCAGCTTCGGGTGTCGGGCGAAGGTGAGCCTGGAACGCGGGGAGGCCCGCCGGGAGATTTGTATATCGTCATCCGGGTGAAGCCTCACGAGTTTTTTGAACGGGAAGGCGACGATATTTACTGCGAGGTTCCGCTCACGTTCACTCAGGCCGCGTTGGGAGACGAGATCGAGATTCCTACGCTGACGGAAAAGGTCAAGCTGAAAATTCCAGCCGGAACACAAACGGATACTTACTTCCGCTTGAAGGGGAAGGGCGTTCCGAAGCTGCGTGGCTATGGCCAGGGAGATCAGCATGTGAAGGTCGTTGTCGTGACTCCAACGCATTTGAACGAGGAGCAGAAGGAATTACTTCGTCAATTTTCTAAATTTAATGGAGAAAAAACTCACGAGCAGCACCAATCGATCTTTGAGCGGATGAAAAAGGCATTTTTAGGGGAGTAATAGATCAGCTGAATAAGGAAGGACCGGTCGTCATAGGACGATGGGTCCTTTTTTTGTTGACCTGGTGGGAAAAGCTCGGGATAAGGGGTGTGAGCGAGCCGTCAAGGACATGACACGCCGGAATGGAATCTTCTGCATAACCGAATGCATACGGGATAAACTATGCGGGAAGGAAAATCTGTCCGCGGTTAGCGGCAGGAAGTGGAGGGATATGGTATGCACAACAGTGGCAAGGAACGAAAAGAAAAGAACGAAAATAGAAGCCGGGAGCTTCCCGTTACTAAAAATGAGGATGTGGAATTTTCCAGAGAATGGGCCGACGAGGACGATTTGGAGGCACTGGCCCGGGCGGAGGCCGCCGATGAAAGGGCGGGATCTTAATGGCGGAAAAAAACATATTGGCCTACTTTAAAGATCCGCAGGACGCTGAGGAAGTGGCCGCCAAACTGAAAGCTATGCGGGCTATCGATGTGCAAGTTGATCGAATCAGCCGTTTTCCCGGTGAGCCGGTCTCGGAAACCTTCAATCCAATCTCAGGAAATATTAGCGGACTGGGAGCACTCACTTCCGATGCGGATGTATCCAACAAGGACGTGGGCGTTCTGATCGCGGCCGATGTAACGGCCAGCGGAATGAGCGATGGAGGGCAGGATCCGCTAACCGGCAGAGATATACTGCTTGTTGCCGTTGTGGATGAGGAGATTCATCATCAGGCGTTAAATCTGATTGAGCAGAGCGGCGGCATGGTATAGATGGATATAATTGACAAACAGCTCTTCCTTGGCGAGGGCTGTTTTTTTGCAGTAAATCATATATAAAAAAGCGATCATGGTAAAAATGTTTTACTGGGGATAGGGTTGTAGTACAATAGACGATAGTGCATTTTTTTCCCGGCAACGGGCCGAATGGATGGGAGGGGTTTCATGCGTTGGCATGAAGTGACGGTTCATACGACAGAAGAAGCAGTAGAGATGATTTCTAATTTTATGCACGAGCTTGGTGCCGGAGGGGTATCGATAGAAGAATCCGGCACACTGAATAAACCGCGGGACACCTCGCTCGGTCAATGGTATGAACTGCCGTTGAACGATATCCCGGAAGGACGGGCGGTCATTAAAGGCTACTACTCGGAAGGAACGGATATGGAGCGGTTATTGCAGCAGTTGGAGCAGTCCATTAAGCAATTATCCGAATTCGACATTGATACCGGCTCACCTGTAATCGAACATGGTCTCGTGGACGATGAAGATTGGGCGAATGCGTGGAAGCAGTACTACAAGCCTTTGCGAATATCCGACAGGCTGACGGTCAAGCCGACATGGGAGGATTATGATCCGGCTCCGGGAGAGATCGTTCTTGAGTTGGATCCGGGAATGGCCTTCGGTACCGGGACTCACGCCACGACGGCACTTTGCTTGAGAACCTTGGACAAGGTCATCCGCGGAGGGGAAGACGTCATAGACGTCGGTACCGGCTCGGGAGTGCTTTCCATTGCGGCCGCCAAGCTGGGGGCCAGAGCGGTTCTGGCGCTTGATCTCGATCCGGTGGCCGTGTCCAGTGCAGAGGAAAACACGAGTTTAAACGGGCTGGAGAACCAAATAACGGTAAAGCAGAGCGATCTTCTGGGCGCATTGAAGGAGCAGGAACCGCAGCAGGGGGAGACGTCAATCCAGCTTCCCGTTCAAGTGGTCGTAGCGAATATTTTAGCTGAGATTATTGTGCAATTTGTAGAAGACGTCCGGGAAGCACTGCAGCCGGGAGGGCTGTATGTCGCCTCAGGCATTATACAAGCCAAGCAGGACCTTGTGGAAAAAGCGCTGACGGAGCACGGCTTCGTCATTGAAGAAACCTTTAGGGAACTAGACTGGATCGCTATCGTGGCGAGAAAACTGTAGAAGGCGGAGGTTAACAAATTTTGGAAAATTTTTTAAGATTTCCGCTGGACATGATTCCGTTTGTCTTTCTCGTACTTCTGATCGCTTTTACATTTCATGAATTTGCCCACGCTTATTTTGCTGATAAATTTGGAGACCCTACACCGCGCTCTATGGGCAGAGTAACCTTGAATCCGCGGGTTCATCTGGATCTGTTGGGGACGATTCTTATTTTTGTAGTTGGCTTTGGCTGGGCCAAGCCGGTGCTAGTCCGGCGCAGCAGCTTTCGCAACCCGCGGGTCATGAGTGTGATTGTTTCCGCCGCCGGACCGCTCTCCAACCTGATCATCGCATTTATCGGTGTTCTGTTAACGTATGTGCTTGCTTATTTTGGCTGGTTCGAGACGATGAGCCCTGGCGTGTTTGAAGCGGTGCGAGTTTTTCTCAGCCTGCTGATCTATTTGAACCTTATTTTATTTTTGTTCAATTTGCTTCCCTTGCCGCCGTTGGACGGCTATCGGATCATTCAGGAGTTTCTTCCCATGCGGGTAAGATTGAAGCTGCAGCAGTATGAACAGTGGGCCTTTTTCATCATTCTATTACTTGTGTTTGTCCGTCCGCTTTACAATGTTACGCTTGGGGCCGTTTTTTCATTAATGCCGCCCCTTTTATTCGGAATGGACTCTGTGTGCCAGATGATCTTCGGCAAGGCGATTCATTGGGCAAGCTTCCTTAAGATCAGTTGATTGAAATGTACAGGTCAGCTTCAAAAGATATTATGTAGTTTAGTACAAAAATCTTCCCGAACTTGGTATGGTGGTGGGACAAGCACTAACTGGCAGACGGCGCGGCTGAGCATATGAATTGCGGTTGAATTTGGCACTCCATGCGGACACTGACAGTGGCATTTCAGGCTGAAAAGTTGTATGATAAAATGTGATATTTGCACAGAAAGAGAGTCCGACTATGCAGCGATATTTCATACATCCGGACCGATTCACTGACGATTCGGTTGATATAACGGGCGAAGATGCCCATCATCTGGTCCGCGTCATGCGCGCGGCCATTGGCGATCAGGTGATCTGCTGCGACGGAATCCGCCGGGAATGGATCGTGCGCATAAGCTCGATCGAAGATGGCCTGGTGAGAGCGGAGCTCGTCGAGCCGTTGGGCAGAAGCAGCGAGCCCGGCGTCCGGATTACGATAGCACAAAGCTTGCCGAAGGGCGACAAGATGGAGCTCGTCATCCAGAAAGGAACGGAGATTGGAGCGGCAAGCTTCCTCCCATTCGTTTCGGAACGAACCATTGTACAATATGACGGGAAGAAAGAAGCCAAACGATTGGAAAGATGGAGCAAAATTGCTAAAGAGGCCGCAGAGCAAGCTCACCGCAGCCGGGTTCCCGAGCTGGCTTCGCCGGCATCATGGAAACAGCTTCTGACTTTGGTCCGGGAGGCGGATTTGGCTCTTTTTTGCTATGAGAAGGAAGAGACCCGGCAGCTGCGGCCGCTCATTCGCGATAAGCTGGCAGAAGCTCGTTCATCCGGCCAACCCCCGAGGGTGGTCGTGATTATCGGCCCTGAGGGAGGGTTCACCGAAAGGGAAGCGCTGGAGGCCGAGGCTGCCGGGTGTGTCCCCGTCAGTCTTGGCCGGCGGATTCTCCGTACCGAAACGGCCGCCATGGTGGCTTTAACCTGCATACTATACGAACACGGAGAGATGGGAGGGTAATTATGCCAAACGTTGCTTTTCATACATTAGGCTGCAAAGTGAACTTTTACGAGACGGAAGGAATTTGGCAGCTGTTTAAAAAAGAAGGCTACGAGCAGGTCGACTTCGAGAGGAAGGCCGACGTCTATTTAATTAATACGTGCACGGTTACCAACACGGGAGACAAAAAAAGCCGACAAGTCATTCGTCGGGCTATACGCCGCAATCCGGATGCGATTATCGCGGTAACCGGCTGCTACGCCCAAACGTCTCCTGCGGAGGTGGCAGCTATTCCCGGTGTGGACATCGTCGTAGGGACTCAGGATCGGGACCAGATCATTCCCCTGATTAACCGTTACCGGCAAGAGCGTCAGCCGATCAATGCCGTTCGCAACATTATGAAAACGAGAGAGTTCGAGGAATTGGACGTTCCCGAATTTACCGATCGTACCCGGGCGTTTCTGAAGATTCAGGAAGGCTGCAACAATTTCTGCACGTTCTGCATCATTCCGTGGTCACGCGGGCTGCTGCGCAGCCGCAAACCGGAAAGCGTCCTGACTCAGGCGAGACAGCTTGTAGATGCCGGCTATAAGGAAATTGTCCTGACCGGCATTCATACCGGAGGCTACGGCGAAGATCTGGACGATTACGGTCTGGCGAAGCTTTTGTGGGATCTGGACAAGGTGGATGGGCTCAAGCGGATCCGGATCAGCTCGATTGAGGCCAGTCAAATCAGCGACGAGGTGCTGGAGGTGCTGCAGGGCTCGGACAAAATGTGCCGTCATTTCCATGTCCCGCTTCAGGCGGGAGACGATCGGGTGCTGAAGCGGATGCGCCGGAAATATACGACGGCCGAATTCGGCAGCAAAATCGAGAAAATCCACCGTATTATGCCTGAAGCTGCCATTACGACCGACGTTATTGTCGGCTTCCCTGGCGAGACGGAGGAAATGTTCCGCAACGGGTATCGTTTCATGGAGCAAATGCAATTTGCCGAGATGCACGTCTTCCCATATTCCAAGCGGACCGGTACACCCGCCGCCCGCATGGAAGATCAGGTGGACGAAGAAGTCAAAAACCAGAGGGTCCACGAACTGATCGATCTGTCCGAAAGAATGCAGCTCGCTTATGCCAAGCCTTTCGTTGGACAAGTGCTGGAGGTTATTCCTGAACGTCCTTACAAAGAAGCCCCGGAAAGCGGACTCCTTATGGGCTACACGGACAATTATCTGCAGGTTGTCTTTCGCGGGACCGAGGACTTGCTCGGGCAGATAGTTCAGGTGAAAATCGACGAAGCCGGAGTCAATGAATGTCTGGGCTCACACGTTCGCACGCTGGATTCGGTTCGTTCTGCGGTTATCTGACCATTGGCTGCCGTTTCGGCAGCTCGTTTCCAGGATTTCGTTCTGTATCCCAGAATGAAATCCTTCTTAATTTTACAAGGAGAGGAAGAGGGCTAATGGAAATATCCGCCGGAGGCGTAGTATTCAGAAAAGAAAATGGGGCCTGCTGGATTCAAATGATTCAGGACCGCTACGGAAAAATCACTTTGCCTAAAGGCAAGATGGAGCCGGGTGAGACAGAGGAAGAGACCGCTCTGCGCGAAATTAGCGAGGAGACCGGAATAGAAGGAGAGATTGTCGAGCCGATCGAAACGATATCGTATCGATTTACCCACCCGAAGCATGGTTTGATGGATAAGCGGGTTCATTATTTTCTAGTTCGGGCGGTTGGAGGGAATCTCCATGCTCAAATCGAAGAAATCCGCGGGGTCGAATGGCTTGAGCCGAGAGAAGCCTGGCGTCAGCAGGTCCAGTATGGGTATAACAATAATGATTCGGTGCTGCGCCAAGCTTTAAGCCGATTAGGAATCGAGGTGAGCGGCGATGAAATGGGATAAAATGAATCTGGCACAAGCTATTGATCACACGCTGTTAAAGCCGGATGCCCGGACGGAGGCCATACGGCAACTGTGCGAGGAAGCGGTGCGGCATCAATTTTACAGCGTATGCGTTCATTCCGGCTGGGTGCCTGTCTGTCGAGAGCTGCTCGAGGGCTCGGGAGTACGCATAAGTGCGGTTTGCGGCTTTCCTCTTGGGGCTAATTTGAGCGAGGTGAAAGCGTTTGAAGCGGCCCGCTCTGCGGATAAAGGGGCCACCGAAATCGATATGGTGCTGCCTATCGGGCTGCTGCTGGATAATCGCATAAACGAAGTGGAAGCCGATATCAGACAAGTGGTGGACGCGGTCGAAGGACAAGCCGTTGTCAAGGTCATTCTGGAAACCGGAAATCTGAATGATGAGCTCATACGAGCGGGCTGTCAGGCAGCCGAACAAGCTGGCGCCGGATTCGTCAAAACAAGCACCGGATTCGGCCCTGGAGGAGCGACAGTAGAACATGTCCGGTTAATGCGGCAGACGGTATCATCGGCGGTCGGGGTCAAGGCTTCGGGTGGCGTTCGTGATGCTCATACAGCAATGGCAATGCTGGAAGCTGGCGCCAATCGGCTCGGCACCAGCTCAGGGGTCGCTATTGTTACCGGGATACAGGGTCTGGAAGCGTATTGAGGTTCATCCGGGATGCGTATCGGGTGAAGTTACGTTCTATAAGCATACAGTGCGAGTCTCGATCAAGCAGCACCTACGGCGAAGTCTAACTCAAGAAGTCTATAGAGGTGAAGCCTGGTTCAGGTGCATCTAAGCTAAGGATGCCTGACTTATTTTAATCGTTTGATCAGCGAGGTATAGCATAACGGCAGCGCAATTAAAGAACAGGCGATGTTGAAAATGGTCTGGGCGCGGGCGACTTGCAGCGACGGTGAATCGGTCATCCAGGTAACGACGTCGCCTAGTACTCCAATCAGAGGATAGAACAGAATGGCCCCGCCGACGTTAAGCAAAATATGGCTCCAAGCTACGTAGGCGCCGAAGCGGCTGCCTCCTATGCTGGCCATAAGGGCGGTTACGCAAGTACCGACGTTGGCTCCGATCGTAATGGCGATTCCGACCTCCGGAGAGATGACCTGAACCGATGCGAGCGACATAGCCATCGATATCGTCAGCACCCCGCTGTGGACGATTGCGGTCAGAATAGCGCCTGCGATCATGGCCCACAACAGACTGCTTTGGGATTGCTGGACGAACCAACCGAATAAACCGCGGGAGCGCAGGTCCGGAATAATCGACTGCATCACCTGCATGCCTAATAAAATACAAGAAAAACCAAGGACGGCCAATGCCCCGTTGCGCACATGTCTTTTCCATAATTGAGGATACTTGGGCAGGCCGGGAAGAACGAATGTGGCGAGCCATACGGCTAACGACACAGAGAACAGCGACAAGGAGTGCTTGTGCAAATTCAGGCCGATGAGCTCGGTCGTCAGGCACGTCCCGATATTGGTTCCGAGAATGATGCCGAGAGTCTGGGGAAAACGCATCAATCCCGCATTGACCAGTCCGATCGTGATGACCGTGACGGCGGTGCTGCTCTGCATGGCCGCTGTAATGCCTGTCGAGGCCAGCATTCCGCGAAACGGCGTTCTTGTGAATCTTTCCAACAGCACTTGAAGATATCGGCCCGCCCATTGGTGAAGTGCCGCCTCCATCACTTTCATGCCGAGCAGGAAGACGGCAAGCCCTAGAGTCATTGGGATAAAAATAGTTGTAAACATGCCGTGCTTGTCTCCTTTTTCAGAATTAGTCCATGTATATGTCTGAAAAAAGAGATCCATGATAGATGAGGATGGATTGGCCAGAGATCCAGGGACAAACCATGGGCTGATTGCAATACGGATAAGATAAGAACGGTTGAGGCTATTAAGGTGCAGAAGTGTTCTTTAATTTACCACATGACCGGTTTTTGTCGATTAAGGTGCATTTGTGCTTTCTAATCGCATTCGTTTAAGGAAATTCTGGATTTACCAACAATTAAAAGGTACTTTTGCACTCCGTTCAACGAAAACGCAAAATTAGAGAAATTAAGGGGTAGTATTGCACTTTAATTTCCGCACTTCTTTTTGCCCCAAACCCCATAACCGCAAACCGCAAACCGCACACTCCCCTCCTAATGACATCTTATTCTCTTCCTGCTCCACCATTCATCCCCCTGTATTTTGATATATAAAAAACCGCCCGTTTCTCAAAGCCGTGCAAATTCACAAATCGAAAGCTTGCTTCACTCAATTAAAACTAGAAATTAACATAATAAGGAGAAAGAAACAGGAACAAATGATCTCCCTCTCATCATAGAAATATGATAGAATTAAGTAGACAAATCGAAGGGGGACGACCCATGAATAGTAGAATTATCGTTGGCCGGGCCGGCAGCGGCAAGAGCGAGCTGTGCTTGCGCGAGATTCGTGAACGGCTCAGGGACAAGCCTGATGGTACGCCGCTGATCCTCCTCGTTCCGGAGCAAGCGACGTTTCAGGCGGAGCAAGCCCTGGTAACAACACCCGGAATATCGGGAATGATACGGGCCCAGGTCTATAATTTTTCCAGACTCGCCTGGCGGGTCATGCAGGATACCGGGGGCACGGCGGGCATACCAATAGACGAAACCGGGAAAACGATGCTCCTGCAGCGGATTCTGCATAAGCACAAGGAGCGGTTCCATTTGTTCCAGCACTCGGTCGATCAGATCGGGTTCGCGGAAGAGGTATTGACTCTGTTCAGCGAGCTTAAGAGACAATGCATTACGGCCGAAACCTTGCAGCAACAGCAGGAACGATTGATTCCGCTGTTGGAGGAGCAGCCCGGAACGCTGCGGCACAAGCTGGACGATTTACTGAAAGTATACATAGATTACGAGCAGCAATTGGCTGAGCAATACTTGGATGCGGATGCTTTCTTGGAACGGATGGCAGCTCAATTGGCGGAATGCCATTGGATGAAGGATGCGGATATTTGGGTGGATGGTTTTTTTGGCTTCACCCCATTGGAGCAAGCGGTTCTGGTCCAATGTATGCTTCATTGCAACAGTGTGACGGTAACGCTCTGCCTTAATAAGCCCTATGATGCGGGGGAATTGCCGAACGAGCTGGATTTGTTTTATCCGACGGCCATCACGATGGTGCGGCTGCGGGAGCGGATGAATGCTCTGGGATTGCCGGACCCGCAAATCGTTCGACTGGAGCAGGATGTTTCGCCGCGATACGCTGAGAATCCGATGCTGGCTCATCTGGAGCGGAACTATGAGCACAGGCTGTCGGCGGCGAAGCGGGCTTACACGCGACAGGAAGTTCAGGCTGGATTGTCGCTGCGGGCGGCGGTACACCGCAAGGCGGAGGTGGAAGGGGTTGCCCGGCAGATGCTCCGGCTGGCCGGAGACCGCCATATACGCTGGAGAGATATGACCGTCATGGTCCGCGATATGGATGGATACGGGGATTTGCTGACAACGGTGTTTCAACAGCTGGGCATTCCTCATTTTATTGATCAGAAAAGACCGGTGCTTCATCATCCATTGACGGAATTTATCCGTTCCGCTCTGGAAATCATTATTCGTCATTGGCGTTATGATGCAGTATTTCGCTGCGTTAAGACGGATTTTTTCCTGCCATTGGATGCTTCGGAAGACAACTGCGTAGATCGGCATGCTATGGACGAATTGGAGAACTATGTTTTATCCACCGGTATTCAAGGATCTCGCTGGCAGGATGAGCGGGCCTGGCAGATGAGGGGGAGAAGCGCGTTGGAGGAGGATTCCACAACGGATGATTTTCGTCCTGATCCCGAATATGTCAAACGGATGGAACGATGCCGCAAGCGAATAGTGGAGCCGTTGACCGCTTTTCAGCAAAGCTTTGGGCAGGCCGATAATGTCCGGCAAATGGCGGAAGCATTGTATGGGCTGCTGTTGGAGGTAAAGGCGCCGGAACGGCTGGAAAGATGGAGCGAGGACTGTATTCAGAGCGGAAATCCGGAGAAAGCTCGAGAGCATTCCCAAGTATGGGAACGAATTGTCGACTTGCTGGATCAACTGGTGGAGATGCTCGGTGACGAAAGTGTCGGACGCGAGCTGTTTGCGGAGATGGTGGATTCCGGACTGGATAGTATCCGTATGGGGCTCGTGCCTCCGTCCCTGGATCAGGTGCTGATCGGAACGATAGACCGGACCCGTTCGACCCGGGTGAAGTATTGCTTCGTCCTGGGCGTCAACGATGGTGTGCTGCCGGCCAAGATAAATCTCGACGGAATCCTGTCGGAGAACGAACGGGAGCTTATGCGGGAAGCCGGAGTGAAGCTTGCCGACGGCGGCAGACGCAAGCAATTGGACGAGCAATTGCTTATTTACTCCGTGCTGTGCACTCCTTCGGAGCATCTATGGCTCAGCTACCCTCTGGCGGACGAAGAAGGAAGAGCCCTGCTGCCTTCGGAGACGATCAAGCAGATTCAAGCGATGTTCCCGACGGTCGAGGAAAAGCTGCTGTTGGCTGAGCCCGACGCCTCGCTTTCCATAGAGGAGCAGATGCAGTTCATAACGCCTCCCGGACAGGCCGTCTCTTATTTGTTCGTGAGAATGAAGCAATGGATGAAGGGCGAGGAGATGGCTGATTTTTGGTGGGAGGTGTACAACTGGCTGCAGAAGCGTCCCGAATGGCGGGACAAGCTGGACATGATGGTGAAGGCGCTCGATTATTCGAACCGGGAGAGTTCCTTGTCCGTCCAATCCAGCAGGCTTCTCTATGGCGGTCAATTGAAGGCCAGCGTATCGCGGATGGAGCGGTTCGTCTCTTGTCCGTTCTCCCAGTTTGCCTCGCATGGCTTGCGGCTTGCGGAGCGGCGGGTTTATCGGCTGGAGGCTCCCGATATCGGACAGCTGTTCCACGCCGCTCTTAGCGGGTTAATCGGTTCCTTGCAGCAGGAGCAGGCCGATTGGGCGATGCTCAGCCGGGAACAGCTGCAGGATCGGGCTTCTGCCATCGTAGACAGGCTAGCCCCGCGGCTGCAAAGTGAAATTTTGCTGAGCTCTCCCCGCTACCGATACATAGCTCGGAAGCTTAAAGGCGTGATAGGCAAAGCTTCCTATATTCTCGCGGAGCACGCGAAGCGCAGCGGGTTCGTGCCCGTCGGGCTGGAGCTTGGCTTCGGGCCGGGAGAGACTCTGCCGCCGTTAACGTTCCAATTAAGCAACGGCTGTACGATGGAAATCGTCGGCCGAATTGATCGGGTCGATCGGGCGGAGAGCGAACGCGGCCTTCTGCTGCGGGTGATCGACTACAAGTCGAGCCAAACATCTTTACAGCTGGCTGAGCTTTATTACGGCTTATCTCTTCAAATGCTTACTTATCTGGACGTAGTTCTCAGTCACTCCGAGCGTTGGTTGGGCCGGCAGGCTCAGCCGGCCGGGGTGCTGTACTTCCATGTCCATAATCCGCTTATAAGAACGAAGCATCCGATTTCTCCGGAAGAGGCCGAAGCGGAAGTCCGCAAGCAATTTAAAATGAAAGGGCTCGTTCTGGCCGATGAGGAAGCGGTCCGGCTCATGGATAAGGAACTGAAAAGCGGTCATTCCCAGTGGATTCCGGTTGCGCTGAAGACGGATGGAAGCTTCTATTCATCGGCATCGGTCGCCACGCCTGAACAATGGGATCGGTTGAGGGGCTATGTCCGCCGGAAAATTCGCGGAATCGGGACGGAGATTACCGAGGGCAATGTGAGCATCACTCCATTTCGCCTGGGAGGCAAGTCGGCCTGCACCTTCTGTCCCTACAAGCCGGTCTGTCAGTTCGACCCGCTGCTGGAGGGGAATGAGTTTCGTATTCTGGAAAGAAAGAGCAGTACCGATATATGGACCCGCCTGGGGGAGGAACAGGCGATAGACATGATGGGAATTGGAGGGGAAGCCGCGGATGAACCGGGAACTGGAGCAAGATAACGAGCTATTGAGTCCGCCGGCCTTCGCTGCAGACAAGCCAGCCGGATCCGCTTGGACAGACGAGCAGTGGGAAGCGATTAGCCGCACCGGGCAGAATATTCTTGTCGCCGCGGCCGCGGGATCGGGCAAGACCGCTGTGCTGGTCGAGCGAATTATCCGGCGGATTTCCGACGAGAGCGAATCGGTGGACGTAGACCGTTTGCTGGTAGCCACGTTTACGAAAGCGGCGGCCTCCGAAATGCGCCAAAGAATTCGCGACGCCCTGGAGAAAGCGTTGTTTGAAAAGCCGGATTCAGCCTATTTAAGAAAGCAGCTGGCTTTGCTCAACCGGGCCTCGATCACGACATTGCACTCGTTTTGTCTGGAAGTGATCCAGCGGTATTTTCAGCTCATTCGGCTGGACCCTGGATTTCGCGTAGCGAACGAGACGGAAACGGCGCTGCTGCGCCAGGATGTGCTCGAAGAGCTGTTCGAGCATTACTATACTTATTCAGAAGAAGACAGCGAATTCTGGAATGTGCTGGAGTGGTTTGGAGGAAACCGCAGCGATGAAGCTTTGTTCTCTCTCGTGCTCCAGCTGTATGACGCCTCGCGCAGCCACCCGCAGCCGGACAGGTGGCTTGACCAAATGTGCGGGCTGTTTGATACGGATGCTACTGAGCCGACCCTGTGGCTGGACAGTCTTGAGAAGGATGTTCGTCTCGATTTGGAAGGAATTCTCGGATTGTTGACTCAAGCTTCTCATTTGGCTGCACAACCGGGAGGGCCTGCTCCCTATTTGGATAACCTGACGGACGAAATAGCTATGACAGAGCAATTGATAGAACGGTGTGGGGAAAGCTGGGAATCGCTTTACGTAGCGTTCCAGACCGCATCGTTTGGCCGTCTGAAGGCATGCAGAGGAGACGGGCTGGACAAAGCGCTGCAGGATCAAGTGAAGGCGGTCCGCGACGCAGCCAAAGAGCGGTTCAATGCGATGCGTGAGGAGCTGTTTACTCGTTCGCCAGAACAGTATAAAGCTGAATTAATGGCGATGCATCCGATCATGAGTATGCTGGCGGAATTGGTGAAGCAATTTGGCAAGCGTTTCTCCGAAGCGAAGCGAGGCAAGGGCTTGATTGATTTTGCCGATTTGGAGCATTATTGCTTGCAGGTGCTGACCGACCCGGATTCCCCAACAGAGGAGCTCAAGCCTTCGGAAGCGGCTCTCGAATACAGAGAGCAATACGTCGAGATTTTGTTGGACGAGTATCAGGATACGAATTTGGTGCAGGAAGCGATTGTAGAGCTGCTGTCCCGGGAGGATAGAGGAAATCGCTTTATGGTCGGGGATGTGAAGCAGAGCATCTATCGCTTCCGACTGGCGGAGCCGGGACTCTTTCTCGATAAATACCGATCGTTCCGTCGTGATGGAAGCGGTCGGGGCCGGCGAATCGACCTGGCTCGTAATTTTCGCAGCCGCAGACAGGTGGTCGACGGCGTGAATTTCGTGTTCAAGCAAGTGATGAATGAAACCGTAGGCGAGATCGCTTATGATCGTGAGGCGGAGCTTGTGTACGGAGCGGAGTATTACGAGCGCAGCGAGCAAGGCGCTGAGGTTCGCCAGCTTCCGGTGGAATGGATGCTGATTGATCGGGCCGGCGAATCCTCAGAGGCGGATTCCGGCGGGTGGCCGACGGAAGAGCCAGGTGAGTCGGCAGAAATAGCAGGGGCCGGCGGACAAGAGCCGGGGCCCGTCTCGATAACCGAGGAAATCCGCGAAATGGAAACGGCTCAAATGGAGGCTAGAGCCATTGCTCTGCAAATCCGTAAATTGCTGGGTGAAGATGGAGGAGAGCAGTTCACGGTTTATGACAAAAGGGAGAACGGGATGCGGCCTGTTCAATACCGGGACATTGTTGTTTTACTGCGCGCCACGCACAGCTGGGCCCCGGTTTTTATCGAAGAGCTGCGACAGCAAGGGATTCCAGGGTATGCCGATTTGAATACGGGGTATTTTTCGGCGACGGAAGTCGATGTTGTCCTCTCCCTGCTCAAAATTATCGACAATCCTTATCAGGATATTCCTTTGGCCGGGGTTCTTCGCTCTCCCATTGTCGGCCTGAGCGCGGACGATCTGGCCATCGTCAGGATGACGGACCGGAAGGCAGGATTTTACGGAGCTTTGCTGCAATTTACGGCAGAGCAGAGTGAAGAGCATCAGGAGCTTCGGCACAAGCTAGCCCATTTTATATCGCGCTTGGAGCAATGGAGGACGGCCGCCCGCCAAGGAACGTTGGCTGACTTGATCTGGTCCTTATATCGGGATACCGGATATTATGATTTCGTCGGCGGAATGCCCGGAGGTCTGCAAAGGCAGGCGAATTTACGGGCGCTGCATGATCGGGCCCGCCAGTACGAGGCGACGTCGTTCCGCGGTTTGTTCCGGTTTTTACGATTTGTCGAGCGGATGCAGGAAAGCGGAGGCGATTTAGGGACGGCGAGAGCGTTAGGCGAACAGGAAGACGTTGTCCGGATTATGTCCATTCATAAAAGCAAAGGTCTGGAATTTCCGGTCGTCTTCGTCGCCGGAATGGGCAAAGGCTTCAATCGCCAAGATTTAAACTCGCATTTTCTAATCCATAAAGAGCTTGGGCTGGGTCCTTATTATGTAGACATGGAAAAAAGGATCAGCTTCCCTTCCTTGCCCACCTTGGCCATCCGCCGGAGAATGCGGCTGGAGATGCTGGCGGAAGAGATGCGGGTGCTGTACGTCGCTTTGACGAGAGCCAGAGAGAAATTGTATTTACTCGGCTCGGTGCGCTCCCTCGCCAAGCAGCTGGACGTATGGGCACGAACCGATCTGGAGGCTCCGGTCCTGGCGGACTATGAGCTGGCACAAGCGAAGTGCTACCTGGACTGGATTGGTCCGGCCTTAATAAAGCATAGGAGCAGTCAGCCGTTAAGAGAAATGGGCCATATGCTTCATTCCGCAGCAGACTGGGCAGCCGAGGATCCGTCCGAATGGAAGGTTTCCGTTATTTATCCGGCAATGCTCGCGCAGGAGGCGGCAGCGGCCGAACAGCCTTCCAGCCTGCAGGAAGCGAGGCTGGATGCCGTCCGGCGTTTGCTGCCGGTAGACCTGCCGGACCGCTCGGAGGAAGAGGAGGTGGCCCGCCGGCTGGGATGGGCTTATCCTTTTGCCGAATCGACGCAGCTGCTTTCCAACACATCGGTCTCCGAGCTTAAGCGGATGCATGAGGAGAAGGTGCTGGCCGTTTCCGACGATACGGCTGCGCGTTTATCCGCGATCAGCGCTTTTCAGGCCCCTGTATATCGCCGGCCCCGCTTTATGGAGCAGCGACAGATGAATGCTGCTGAAAGGGGGACCATTCATCATGCTGTTATGCAGAGGGTGCGGCTGCATCCCGGATTGGACGAGGCGGAGATCGTGGAGGAAATACAGCGGATGGTCGATCTCCGTTTACTGACAGAGGAGCAGCGACAGGCCGTTGATCCTTCTATGATCGCGGGATTTTTCCAGACGGACGTTGGCAGACGGCTTCTTGCAGCCGATAGAGTTAAGCGCGAAGTGCCTTTCAGCTACGGGCTGCCGGCCAGGGAGGTTTACCCCAAGGCGTCCCCGACCGTAGAAGGGGAGACGATTCTCATTCAAGGGGTGATCGACTGTCTGTTTGAGGACGAGGAAGGACTCGTGCTCCTCGATTATAAAACAGATGCGATGAGAGGTCGTCCGCCGGAGGAACTGGCGGAGCGCTATTCCATTCAGCTTGGTTTATATACCCGGGCCATTGAACGGATCTGGCAACGGGAGCTGTCTCATATTTATTTATATTTCTTTGACGGCTCCCATTTGGTGAGGATGGACAATAAAATTAAGCCGCTTCAGGGGGGAGAGTAATGCGCATATTGCATACAGCCGATTGGCATCTCGGGCGGACGCTGGAAGGAAGAAGCCGGCTGGAGGAACAGGAAGCCTTTATGGACGAACTGGTCGCGATTGTAAAGGATCAGCAGATCGACCTCGTGCTGATGGCGGGCGATGTGTATGATACGGTCAACCCGCCGGCACAGGCCGAGAAGTTGTTCTATGACAGCATTTCCCGCCTGGCGGATGGCGGGGAAAGGCAAGTCGTGGCGATAGCGGGCAATCACGATAATCCCGAACGGCTGGCAGCCTCTACTCCGCTTGCCGGGCGTCAAGGGATTACACTGCTGGGGCTGCCGGACAGCGAAGCGATATCTGTCGATATTCGCCGGACAGGAGAACGGGCCATCCTCTATGCGCTGCCCTATCCTTCAGAATCGCGCTTGAAGGAGTTATTATCCGACGAGGCAGATGAAGAAAGCTTGCAGGCGGCCTACTCGGATCGAATCGGCGCGATGATCCGGAGGGCAACGCACCGCTTCTCGCCGGCTACCGTTAATCTGATCATGAGTCACCTGTATGTGCTTGGCGGATCGGAATCGGACTCCGAGAGGCCGATTCAGGTCGGCGGAGCTTACACGGTTAACGCCAACGCTTTCGGCTCCGCGGCCGATTACGTCGCACTGGGTCACCTTCATCGCCCGCAATTCGTCAAGGCGGAAGTGCCGGTCAAATATGCCGGCTCCCCGCTGGCCTACAGCTTTTCTGAAGCCGGGCAGGCGAAGTCAGTCACCATCCTCGATATTCACCCGGGAGGGACGGGGCAAATGGAAGAAATATTCCTGACCAGCGGACGCCCGCTGGTCCGATGGAAAGCGGTGCAAGGCATCGCACAGGTCTATGAATGGCTGGAGGAAAACAGGGATGCTGCGGCGTGGATTGACCTGGAGATCCATCTGGAGGAATCCTTATCTATGGAGCAAATTCAAAATTTGCGGAAGCAGCGAAGCGGGATTATTCAAATCCGACCGATATTTGCGTCATCCGTCGAGCAAGTCACGATGGAGCAGGAGAGGCTGCCGATCGATGAAATGTTTTGCCGGTTCTATGCCAAGCAAACCGGGGGGGCGCGGCCGGAGCCGGAGTTGCTTCAGCTATTTATGGAGCTGCTTCATTCCTCGGAGGAGGAAACCGCAGTGGACAGGGAAGGAGAGGAGAAACGATGAGGCCGGTTTATTTGGCACTCTCCGGATTACAGAGCTATCGCGAGAAGCAGGAGATTGACTTTACCCGGTTATGCGATGCCGGAGTCTTTGGAATTTTTGGCCCGACGGGCAGCGGGAAGTCATCCATTCTCGACGCCATCACTTTAGCTTTATATGGCAAAGTGGAACGGGCCAGCAACGGGACGCAAGGCATTCTCAACCATGCCGAGAAAGTACTGTCCGTTACTTTTGCGTTCGAGCTGTCTTATGCGGGCGGGGTTAAAAAATTCCGCGTCGAAAGGCAGTTCAAGCGGGGAAATGAATTGTCCGTTAACAATACTATCAGCCGTTTGATCGACGAAACCGACGGAGGCAGTCTTGTTCTCGCGGACAAGGTATCAGAGGTCAACCAGCAGGTTCAGCTCATCCTTGGCTTGTCCATGCAGGATTTTACAAGAGCGGTCGTTCTTCCCCAAGGGAAATTCGCGGAGTTTTTATCGCTCAAAGGAAGCGAAAGGCGGCAAATGCTGCAGCGGCTGTTCCATCTGGAGCAATATGGAGATCTGTTGAATGCGAGAGTCAGCCGGAGGCTCAAGGATACGGAGTCCGTAATCAGGGAGCTCGCCGCGGAGCAGCAAGGACTGGGAGATGCCTCCGAACAGGCGGTGACGGCAGCGAAAGAGCGCTTCCGAACGGCGGAGGAGTACGCCAAGCAGAAGCGCGAGCAGCGGCAGTACGCCGATCAGCAATGGGAGGACGGCCGGAAGATTTATCTGCTCCAGCAGGAACTGGGCGTTCTTCGGCAGCAGGAGCAGGAACTGGCCGCTAAAGAGCCGGCTGTCCGCGCCATGGAGCAAGGACTGCAAAGGGCTGCGGAGGCGGATGCTCTCTACCCGCTCTTCCGGGAATGGGAGGAAGCCCGGCGTCTGTCGGAGGAGAAGGCGCGATTACATAAGGAAATCAGGACGAAGTATGAGCAAATGACGAAGCATCATGATGAGACCTCCCTCCGCTATACGGAAGCCCGAAAGAGGCTGGCCGAGCAGGAGGCTCCTTTGCGCATTCGCATGGAAGAGCTCCAGCAAGCCCTCCGCCTTATGGAAGAGGCGGGCAAAAGCGAAGCCTCGCTTCGGACGATAGAGGCCCGCAAGCGGGAGGCTGCGGCGCGGAAGCAAGCGGCGGAGGAGGAGCTCCTGAAGGAGCGGGAGCTTCATGCGAAGGCTGTTCGCCTGCAGAGCGAGCTGAAGGAGCGCCAGCGCTTGGCCGAGGTCTCCTCCGAGGAGCGGCGGCTCCTTCATGAGGCCTCAAACGCGAAGCAGCAGTGGGCGCTGCTGGTCCGCCAGCGGAGCGAAGCCGAGGCGGAGGCGGCAGAAGCGCAGCAGCGTCTAGCCTTAGCGGAGCAAGAAGCGGGCGAAGCGCAGGGCAGGCAGGGAAGCCTGGCCCGCGAATTGCAGCTGCTGGGAGGCGATATGGCGGAGCGAACGATAGCTGTCGCCCGCTTGGAGCAAGCCGCTGATGGACTGCTTCGCCTGGCGGGCGAGCGCCTTAGACGCTGCAAGGAAGAGCAGAAGGAGCGGGAGATCGGCCGACTGGCTTCGATTCTCGCCGCTTCTATGGCTCCAGGCGACGCCTGTCCGGTGTGCGGCTCCGTTCATCATCCCGACCCGGCAAAGCCTGCCGGAACCGACGAAGCGGATGGAGAAGCAGAAGAGCTGGAGAAGGTGATGGAGCACACGAAGGAGCTGCAGGTACAGACGATACAGCTCAAGCTCTCGCTCAGCCATTGGACGGATAAGCTGGCTGAGCGCTTGGACGGGGGCGCTATGGAGGAAGCGGCGGTAGCGGCTGACATCGTTCCTGTGAGGGAAGTCGCCGAGGCGGAGGAAGAATCGGATAAGCCGGCGGGACTGCTTAAGCGAAGCCAGGTAATCCGCGAACGATTAGCCGCCGAAAAGGCTCTGCTGACGGAACGGGAAGCCCGGCTTCGCGAGGCCTTCGCCGAATGGAAGCAATGGGAGCAGCGGCATGGGGAGCTAGCGGCCCGGATTGACGCGCTTCGGACGATGCGTGACGGGACCATTCGCAAGCTCGAAGCCACTCAAGCGGAGCTGCGTTTGCAGGAGGAGCGCTGGAAGCAGCTATTTCCGCAGGTGGACAAGGAAACGTTGGAGAATAAGCTCGCCGAGCTGCGGCGGAAGGATGAAGCCAGCGAAGAACTTCGCAAACGCCTGGATAAAAGCGTCAGCTTCCTGGACGAGTCGCTGCTGAAGCTAAACGGCTTGCAAGCGGAAATGGTGGAGCGTGAGAAGGAATGTTTGCAGCTTGATACGGAGGGCAAAGGGATCGAACAATTGCTGCGAATGCAGGAGCAGCAGTTGATTGAGAAAGCGGGCAGCGAGCCGGTAGACCAGCAAATCGCTGAGGTCCAAGGCCGCCTGAAGCAGCTTATTTCCGACGAACGGGAACAGTCCGATAAGCTGGAGCGGCTGCAGGAAGAATTGCGAGAGCTTAACCGGCAGCACATTACTTCGGAGCAGGATGGTGTAACAGCCGCTCAGCAACTTGCCAAAGCGGAAGCCAACTGGCACCGGGCTCTGGAGCAGTCGCCGTTCAGCGGAGAAGAGGAAGTTCGCAGCGCGCTGCTTACCCAAGAAGCGGCAGACGAGTGGTCCGAGGAAGTGAAACTGTACCGGGAACGGAAATCACGCCTCCAGGCGCGGTTGGAGCATGTGGAAGGCCAACTGGACGGTGCTTCTATGACAGAAGAGAAGTGGGAGGAAATCCAGAAGCGGCGGGAGGACGCCCACCAGCAGGATGAGCAAGCTCTCAGTGAGCGGGCTAAAGCGGAGCGGGATTTGGACGATGTAATCCGCAAGCATGCGGAGTGGTCTGAATTGGAAGCCAAGCGAATTCGTTCCGAGCAAGATTACGGCCGCTTGCACAAGCTGCAAACGGTCTTTAGAGGAAATGCCTTCGTCGAATTCATTGCCGAGGAGCAGTTAATGCAGGTAAGCGGGGCGGCATCGCAGAAGCTCGGGCAATTAACCCGTCAACGATATGCTATCGAGGTGGATTCCAGTGGCGGATTCGTTATACGCGACGATGCGAATGGAGGAATTCGGAGGCCTGTCAGCTCTTTATCCGGAGGGGAAACTTTCTTGACCTCGCTTGCTCTGGCGCTTGCCTTATCCGCCCAGATTCAGTTGAGCGGTCAATATCCTCTCGAATTTTTCTTCCTGGATGAAGGCTTCGGCACATTGGACCCGGATTTGCTGGAAACGGTCATTGGGGCTCTGGAGAAGCTGCATACGGACAGGCTGACCGTAGGAATCATTAGCCACGTCCCGGAACTGAAAGCCCGTTTGCCCCGTCGGTTAATTGTCCAGCCGGCTGAGCCATCGGGCCAGGGGAGCCGGCTTTACTTGGAAACTTTATAGTTTAATTCGAACAAGTACCAATCCATAAAGGTCTGGGCCGTCATCGGCTTGCCGATCAAGTAACCTTGAACTTCATCGCAATTAAGCTGTTTTAAATAATCGTATTGCTCATAGGTTTCAACGCCTTCGGCTGTTACGTTTAATTTAAGAGTATGGGCCAGGGCGATGATCGCCTTGACGATGGCGGCATCATCGGCATTTTTATGGATTCCGCTAATAAAGGTCCGGTCAATTTTGACAACATCAATCGGAAACCTCTTCAAATAGCTGAGGGAGGAATAACCGGTGCCAAAGTCATCAATGGCGATCGTGAGCTTCATTTCTTTCAGCTCTCGCAGCATATGCTCCGCATAAGTGACGTCTTCCATGGCCGCGCTTTCGGTAATTTCCAGCTCGAGATGCTCGGGAGATAGCTTCGTATCCCTCAGCACTTTGGCAATCGTCTTGGGCAGATCCTTTTGTCTGAACTGTCTGGGGGACAGGTTGACACTCATGCGAAACGGCGGAAGCTCCGTGTTCAGCCATTGTTTGCATTGTGTACAGGCTTTGCGCAAAATTTGCTCCCCCAGCGGAACGACAAGACCTGTATCTTCCGCCAACGGAATGAAATCTTTAGGGGGAATCATCCCCAATTCCGGATGCTTCCAGCGCACGAGCGCTTCAACGCAGACCAGGCCGCCGGAACGAATATCGATTCTCGGCTGATAGTTGACGACCAGCTCATCTCTCTCCAAGGCATGTCTCAGCATCGTTTCCATTTGAATTCTTTCAATGCCGCCGGTATCTACAGGCGGGGTGTAGAATTGATAATTGTTTCTGCCCTGATCCTTGGCTCGATACATGGCAGTATCCGCATTTTTCATTAACGTTTCTGGATCGGTTCCGTCATCCGGATATAGAGCGATTCCAATACTAGTTGTAATAAATACTTCCCGATGATGAAGTGGAATCGATTGCTGGAAAGCTTGAATAATCAGCTCCGAGACATGAGCCGCTTCATCGGGATGCTTCATGTTCGGGAGCAGCAATGCAAATTCATCGCCGCCCATGCGGGCAAGCAGCGCTTCGGCAGGCATTTCCTTCTTGATTCTTTCGGCCACCGTTACAAGCAGCTCGTCGCCTGCAGCATGGCCCATCGTATCATTTATGTATTTGAATCGATCCAGATCGAGGAACAAGACCCCGATATAACGGCGTAATTTGCGATTGTCCCGAATCGCATGGACCAGCTGTTGCTTGAAGCGAGCCCGGTTAGGCAGCATCGTCAGCCAGTCGGAGAAAGCCATACGATTTAGCCGGTCCGTGCTTCTTCCAATAAAAATAACGAACAAAATCATTCCTAAAAAAGTGAGAATCGTATTCAAAGACCAAAAATCCGAATTTTGACTGAGATGGTAGATGACTATGTTCATTGTACTGAGCAAGCTGAACAGGACGGAAGAGGCCACCCCAAATTCAAAAGCGTAAAGCGGAACTAACAACAGCACGATCCAGGTCGGTTCATATTGTCCTTGCCACGAGGGGATCGTAAAAATCGCTGTGCAGAATACGGAGTCTATGAGCAAATAGATCCAATAAAACCCTTTAGTTAAATGATTATGTAATTTCTTTTGGTAGAAAGCTTGAAAGATTAATAATAAGCACCATAATATGGCCAATAAGGCGATGACTAGAATAGAGGCCTGCCGATAATTAAAATATAAACTAATAAGAACGATAGGCACAAAGACATGGCCTAAGGAAAACATTCTCTCGCTCTTGTGGATCATAATAGCACCTCGTCGGTGATTCAGATAGGCTTAAAGTCACACTCTCAATATAGTAGTATATTATATTTCCCTTTTTCTTACTATGCATAATCCGAGTTGTTCTTTCAAAAGACGACAAAAAAATCACTCTTCATTTTTCATAGAGTGAGTTTTTAATGGAATTGTATAGCAGCCGTTTGACTGCTCGCCGTTATTGGCCGGAAGCAGACCTGATATGGCACGTCTGCCGGCAGCGGCCTTGCTGGCTAACAGACTGAGAATCGGTTCGATCGGAGTTGGTCTATTTGAAGTTCCTTCGACAATGCGACATAAATCTGCATAATTCGAGAAAATCTGGTTTGGCTTGCTCGCTCCATCTACAATAGTTATAAGTTTTTCTCATCCATTATATCGGAGGATTCCGACCCGGTCTACTGACGAAATAGCGACAGTTTGGGGGGAGTTCAGTTCGCTGAAAGATCCGATACGGTTCTGGGGGGGAAGAAGCTGGACAGTAAGTTGGATGTGTTCCTTTTTTTTGCTACAATAAGTAGTATTATTTAAATTAAGTGGAGGAATGGTTCGGATATGGATTGTATTTTTTGTAAAATTGTTGAAGGCTCGATTCCTGCCAATAAAATTTATGAGGATGATACCGTGCTGGCCTTCCATGATATTCAGCCGGCGGCTCCTGTCCACGCCCTGATCATTCCGAAGAAGCATATAGCTGCGATGAAGGACGTTCGGGAAGAGGATTTGCCGCTCATTGCGGATATTCACCGTGCCGCGCAAAAGGTAGCCAAGGAGCTCGGTGTAGACGAAAGCGGGTACCGACTGCTTAATAATTGTGGGAAGAACGCGGGTCAAGTCGTGTTTCATATCCACTATCATTTGTTAGGCGGAGCCAAGCTGGGGCCATTAAATCATTGAATAGCGGTGCCGTAAAAGGCTCATAGACAATAGACTCGTCAAACAGATTGTAAAAGACGTTCCGGCATGAATGATGTAGGTTGACACCCGCTTTCTTTTTAACATATAATGAAGTTTGATAACCGTGTTTAGTCGTCTTGGACGGTCTGTTCGGAGGGAGGGAAATCTGGTGTCAGAAACAAAAGTTCGCAAGAATGAAACAATAGATGCTGCTCTTCGCCGCTTTAAACGTTCCATCGCTAAGGATGGGGTGCTGGCTGAAGTTAAAAAGCGCAAACATTACGAGAAGCCCAGCGTTAAGCGTAAGAAGAAGTCGGAGGCCGCTCGGAAGCGGAAGTTCTAGGAGGACTTATTAATGAGCTTAAGTGATCGATTGAACGAAGATATGAAGCAGGCGATGAAGAGCCAAGATAAATTCAGACTCTCCGTAATCCGAATGATTCGCTCCGCGATTAAGAATATAGAAATCGATCAGCGAAGATCGTTGGATGACAACGAAGTGCTTGATATAATAAGTCGTGAAATCAAACAGCGAAAAGATTCCCTCCAGGAATTCGAAAAAGCAGGCCGAGAAGATTTAGCGCAATCTGCTAAAGCAGAAATTGCCGTCATCGCTGAGTACCTTCCGCAGCAATTGACAGAAGAAGAGGTTAAAGTTCTTGTACAGCAGACCATCCAAGAAACAGGCGCTTCTTCCAAAGCGGATATGGGCAAGGTGATGGCTGCTCTGATGCCGAAAGTAAAAGGCCGCACGGACGGCAAGCTCGTCAATCAGTTGGTCCAACAACTGCTGACTTAAACCGACAACAAGCAAAACACCCCGGATCGGGGTGTTTTTTACTGCCCGAGGAAGGGTCAGTGATCCTGCCATGGATGGTTTCAGAATAATAAAGTCCCAAAGATGCGGATGAAAACGGTTGTTTTATTTTCTATAAAGTTACATATAATCCAAAATGTTTAGATCTATGGGGAATATGTTATTATCCTGACCAGAAAATTGTTTAAGGATTGAAACATAAGCCGAAACTTTACGTAGTACTGTGTAAAGGTAATTAAGCTAACGCTTGAGGAAGGAGGGGTATACTATGAAAAGAAGATGGTTAATCGGACTGCTAATGCTGCTTCCTCTGCTCGCCGTATTGCTTCCTTACCCGGGAGTGAGCGCCGAAAGCAAGACAGCTTCTTCACGTGCAGTCTATATTATCCCCGTGCATCAAACGATTGAAAGCGGACTGCAAAGCTTTCTCCAAAGGGCATTTAAAGAGGCTCACGAAGCGTCAGCTCAGCTGATTGTGTTGGATATCAATACGTTGGGTGGCGAAATAACGGCAGCGATGGAAATTGGCAATATGGTCAAGGACAGTCAGATTCCAACGGTGGCGTTCGTTCATGGAGACGCCGCATCGGCTGGAACTTTCATTGCCTTGAACGCTAATGAGATCGTCATGGCTCCAGGCAGTGTCATTGGAGCGGCCTCTATCGTGGATCAGTCCGGCAGAGAAGTGACGGATGCCAAGCTGGTTTCTTATTGGGTGGAATCAATGGAATCCGTAGCAAAAATGCGCGGCCGCGACCCCCGAATCGCCGCTGGAATGGTAGATAAAAATATCGACGTGGATATTCCGGAGGCCAACCGGAAATTTGCAGCAGGACAGCTGGTTTCGCTTTCTTATGACGATGCTTTGAAAGCGGGCTATTCGGAGCATACGGCGGCTACTCTGGAAGAGGTGCTGCAGTATAAGAACGTACAAGATGCTCCCCGTATTCAAATTGAGCCCAGCACCGCCGAGAAGCTCAGCAGGCTGCTAACAAGCCCTGTAGCCAAAACCTTGCTTTTGTTGCTTGGTATTGCCGGGGTAGCGATTGAACTGTTTGTTCCTGGGTTTGGCTTGCCCGGCATTCTTGGAGCTCTTGGCTTTGGCTTATATTTTTTCAGTCATTATATTGCCGGGTTTGCAGGAATTGAAGAAATCGCGTTATTTATTATCGGTATTATTCTGCTCTTGGTTGAAATTATCGTCCCTGGCTTTGGCTTGTTCGCTGTTGCGGGCTCCATTGCGCTTATAAGCGGAGTGGTGATGGCATCCTACAATACGGCCAGCGGTCTGAAATCTTTAGGGATTGCGGCGATCGTCGCGATCATTGTTATTGCCATATTTATTAAAATTTTCAAGCATAAAGGGGTGTGGAATAAATTTATTCTGCGCGATGAGCAGAAGAATGAGATGGGCTACACTTCCACTTCTTCCAAGGAGCATTTGATAGGCAAATCAGGGATTTCTCTAACAACTCTTCGTCCGTCGGGCACGGCTCTGATCAATGAGGAACGCGTTGACGTTGTGACGCTCGGAGACTATATTGACCGCGGTCAGAAAATTAAAGTGACCCAAATAGAAGGAACACGGGTCGTGGTTCGCGAACTTAAAGAGGATGAAATCTGATTTAAAATTTTGGGTTGTAATCTGGTTCGACTAATACCAATTAAGTACAGGAGGTTATTTCATTGGATCCTACTAGCATTTCTTTTTTGCTGTTAGCAGCACTGGTCATTATCGTATTAGCCGTATTCTTCAGCTTCTTTCCGATCATGCTGTGGATTTCGGCTCTTGCATCCGGCGTACGCGTCGGCATATTTACGCTGGTGGCCATGCGCTTGCGTCGAGTCATTCCAAGTCGGATTGTCAATCCCCAAATCAAAGCGACTAAAGCGGGATTGGGTCTTAATATTAACCAATTGGAAAGCCACTTCTTGGCGGGCGGTAACGTGGACCGCGTAGTTAACGCCTTAATTGCCGCTCAGCGTGCTAATATCTCGCTCGGCTTTGAACGGGCTGCAGCGATCGATCTTGCAGGCCGGGATGTGCTGCAGGCGGTACAGATGAGCGTTAACCCGCGTGTTATTGAAACTCCCATGGTCGCTGCTGTAGCTAAAGACGGAATTGAAGTGAAGGTTAAAGCCCGTGTAACCGTTCGGGCCAACATCGACCGCTTGGTCGGCGGAGCCGGGGAAGAAACGATCATTGCCCGGGTAGGGGAAGGGATCGTTACGACGGTCGGTTCTTCCAATACACACAAAGATGTACTGGAAAATCCGGATTTGATCTCCAGAACAGTACTTGGTAAAGGATTGGATGCCGGAACCGCATTCGAAATTCTATCCATTGACATTGCGGATGTGGATGTAGGCAAGAACATTGGGGCTAATCTGCAAACGGAACAGGCAGAGGCCGATAAGCGGATTGCTCAGGCGAAGGCGGAAGAGCGCCGGGCTATGGCCGTTGCTCAGGAGCAGGAGATGAAAGCAAAAGTGGTTGAGATGAAGGCGAAGGTTGTTGAAGCCGAATCCCAGGTACCGCTGGCTATGTCAGATGCGCTGCGCCAAGGCAAGCTTGGAGTGATGGACTACATGAATTTGAAAAATATTGAGTCCGATACTCAGATGCGCTCCAGCATAGGAAATACTCAGAATACGAACGATAAGAATGTTAAGGAATAACCCTGGTTTCGCCATAAACCGAAGCAGAGGGGTGAGCTGAATGGATATCATAGATTTTTTGAAGAACAATATATTTATTGTATTTATATTGTTTGCTATTTTATCCGGTTTGATGAGCAAGGCCAAGCCGGGCAAGCAAGGAAATACAAGATCGATGCCACCTTTTGGAGGAGGCTCTACGTCGCCGCCTTCCGCATCGGACGGCTCCTTGGAACCCGAGCGACCCAGGACGGAAGCCCCCGAGTATAACCGCCGGGCTGAAGGCCGGACGGTATGGATGGAAGAGGCGTATGATGGGTTATCGGGCCATGAAGATGAACGCAACGATGATATTTCTGGTTATGAAAGAACCTCTTACGATAAAAAAGCGGCCGCTTCCTCGCGGAAAGCCAGCTTTTCTCTTGATCGGGAGACGATGACTGACAGGCAGGCGGAGATAGATGTTAACCGAAGAGCCGAGGAACTGCAGCGCCAAGTGGTTCAAGGAATCATCTGGTCTGAAATTCTGGGACCGCCCCGGTCCAAAAGACCCTTTCGCAAATAGACTTCCCCCTGTCGGCTTGCCGGCAGGGGAATTTTGCATTCTTTAATCGATAAAGGAGTGCCCGAGATGATAAGAGCTATTGGAATCACTCTACTCCTGCTGCTCGTCAGCGCATGCTCAATTGATGGGAACGGGCAGGGTCTTCCTAGAGAGCCAGAGGAGAATGCCGTTGCAGGGGATAAGTTTCCATACGAAATGGAAATCCTGGCTAATCAATTAAATGTGCCTTGGGAAATGGTTTTCACCCCCAACGGAGATATATTGTTGACGGAAAGACCCGGACAAATCCGACGAATTCAGGAAGGGAAGCTGGTGGACGAGCCGGTCTTCCGCTTTGAGGAGCCGTTCATTAGCCGGGGAGAAGGAGGCCTGCTCGGGCTGGAAATCGATCCGAACTATTCGGAGAATGGCTATTTATATGCTTATCACAGCTACGAGACGGGCGGACAAGTTAAAAACAGGGTACTTCGCCTGAAGGACCGGGAGGGCCGCGTAGAATTGGACAAGATATTGATTGCGGACATCCCGGGCGATACGAATCATAACGGAGGCAGGATCAAATTCGGCCCGGACGGGCTTCTTTACATTACGACCGGGGAGCGGTATGATCCCCAGCTTGCGCAAGATTTGCACAGCCTGGGGGGCAAAATCCTTCGTCTCCATTCCGATGGCTCCATCCCGGAGTCCAATCCGTTTCCGGATTCCCCGATTTACAGCTGGGGACATCGGAATCCGCAAGGATTGGCTTGGCATCCTGTTACGGGCAAGCTCTACAGCTCAGAACATGGTCAGACTGCCCATGACGAGATTAATCGGATAGAGCCCGGCGGCAATTACGGATGGCCAGAAATAAGCGGGGATGAGGAGCGAGAAGGAATGATCCGTCCCCTTCTGCACAGCGGGGAAACGACCTGGGCGCCTTCCGGTATGACCTTCGTCAGCCAAGGGCCGTGGAAGGACAAGCTCTTGGTAGCCAACTTGCGCGGGATGCAAATTCTGGAGATCACCTTCGGCGGGGCGGATTATACTTCCGTAGAACATATGGATGGATTATTTCAACAGCAATTGGGGAGAATCCGCAATGTGGCGGAAGGTCCCGACGGTTCTCTCTATATCATGACCAATAATCGGGATGGGCGCGGAACCCCGACACCCGAAGATGATAAGTTGATTAGATTCCGGCCCCTATTTGAATCATAAAATAGCAGGAAACATTCCAAGCAGAGCGATAGAGCTCTGCTTTTTTCTTTTATCCGCGAAGAGAGAAGCAGTCCTTTTCATAATTAACGGCCCATCAGCATATTTTGTAAAAAAGCCTATCGGTTCGGAGGGATGAGCGAGGCATGCGCTCCATTAAAAAAAAGCTCAACATGGTTACAGCGAAGCTGCTCGAAGTGCCTCAGGACGTCATCCTCGATCTGCCCAGATTGACGATGATCGGTAATATGCAGCTCTATATCGAAAATCATCGGGGAGTTCTTCATTTTTCCAGTCAACTGCTGAAATTAGCATTCGGAAAAGGCGAGCTGGAGGTTCACGGCAAAGATTTGGTCATGAGGGGCATTCAGACGGAAGAAGTGTTCATCGAAGGGACGATTAACGATATCAAATATATCAATAACGACAAAGGGTGAATTCGGGTGCAGCCAAATCTATTTTCCAAGATTAAAGGATACATTACAATCGAATTGCGTGGCGAACGGTTGGAGGAGCTGATTAATCTGGCTGTGGCCACCCGCCTCGTTCTGTGGGATATACGGATAATCAAGGAGCAACTGGCGGAGGTGAATTTATCCATCTCGGATTTCTACAGGCTTCGTCCGCTGTTAAAAAAGACAGGCTGTCGCTTGCATATCCTTCATCGCTATGGGCTTCCCTTTTTTTTGGACAAACTGGGTAAACGAAAATTTTTTGTCGCGGGCGTTTTCTTTTTTCTAGCCGGTCTTTTTCTGCTGACCTCTCTTGTCTGGAAGGTCGAGGTGGAAGGAAATGAGAAGCTCATGACGGTCGAAATTTTGGAAAAAGCGAAGCAACTGGGGATTTATGAATATCAATGGAAATTCCGCTTGAAGAACCAGGAGGATCTGGCTCGGGAATTGCATAATCAGCTTCCCGGGGCAGCCTGGATAGGTGTCCAGGTGGAGGGGACCCATATCCGCATTAAAGTGGTGGAGAGCGCCAGCCCCGAAGAAAGAGAGCCTATGAATCCACGTCATCTGGTCGCGACGAAGAATGCGGTGGTCACCCAAATTTTAGCGGAAAAAGGGAAGCCGGTCGTGCAGCCGAATCAGTATGTTCGCGAAGGGGACGTGCTCATCTCGGGATGGATCGGCAACGAGGCGAATCAGCAAACCGTCGTCTCGCAAGGTCAAGTGAAGGGACTCGTCTGGTATACGAGTACAATAGAAACCCCGCTGGTCCGCAAATATAAAACTTATTCCGGGAATTCATTTAAACGGTTTTATCTCGTTTTTGGCAATCGGGCCTTGCAATTAACAGGCTATGGTCATAAGTATGAGGCATCCGAATCGGCCTCGTCCCGCAAAACGCTGCAGTGGCGGAATTACGGTCTGCCTGTCGGTTGGCTGAATGAAAAGGTGCGCGAGGTTCATCTGCTGGAAGAGCCCTTGGAGAAAGAAGCGGCACGGGAGATCGGATTAGAGCGGGCTCGCGCAGATTTGCTGCAGGAAGCCGGCAAGGAATCCAAAATTATAGCAGAGAAAATATTGAAGGAGCAAGAGGAGAACGGGAAGCTGGTGATGGAGGTTCACTTTGAAGTGGAGGAAAATATCGCCGTGGAGCAGCCGATTGTGACCGTACCGCCCGAAGAAGCGGCACCGGATCAGGAACCAGGCTCGGGTCCAGGTCCTGTCAGCTAACCCCATCCCACACGAAACTAGCAGCAGCATATAACGAAGCAGCAGAGATTTGAGGCGGCGCCGGTTGCGGCGTCTTTTTTTTCCTTATAGAAATTTGAGGGGTTATTTTATGCACATGGTTGTCGTTTATAGCCTCTGCTTTCTAGCATTGTAAGCCTTTGCTCCTTCTTCAGGAAAATTCTTGGCATCCTTCGTGAACAAAAGGGGACTTTTTTCCCGTCTCTTCAGATTAATATTTGCTTCCAGGCGCACATATACGATAATATCTTACGTATAATATAGTTACTCAAGAGCTAAGGAGAATGAGGCCTTTTGACCGATCAAGAACAGATTGTTGTTAAAATTCCGCTCGCTAACGTAGCCGAAGGGCTGTCGTTGTTCGGGCCGCAGGACAAGTATTTGTCTATTATCGAAAAGCAAGCCGATGCCAAAATCTTTTCTCGGGAAGAAGAGATCGTTATTCAGGGACAAGCCCGGGAGGTCCAGCAGCTTCAGCAGCTGTTCGAGGTGTTGCTGGAATTGGTTCGCAACAACTATCCGTTATCCGAACGGGACGTTCTGTACGCCGTTGAATTATCGAAGCAAATGATGGCCGATCAGCTTCTCGATTTGTTTAAAGGGGAAATTACCCATACGTATCGGGGGAAGCCGATCCGGATTAAAACAATAGGGCAGAAGCAGTATGTCGGCAAAATCCGCAAGCAGGACATCGTCTTTGGAATTGGCCCTGCAGGTACTGGAAAAACTTATTTGGCGGTTGTGTTGGCTATTGCCGCTTTGAAGGAAGGCAAGGTCAAGCGGATCATTCTTACCCGTCCTGCGGTGGAGGCAGGGGAAAGTCTCGGATTTCTGCCGGGAGACCTTCAGGAAAAGGTTGACCCGTATCTACGGCCATTGTATGATGCTCTTAACGATGTCCTCGGAGCTGAACAAGTAGCGAAATCGTTGGAAAGAGGGCTGATCGAGATCGCCCCGTTAGCCTATATGAGGGGCAGAACACTTGACGATTCGTTCATTATATTAGATGAAGCCCAGAATACGACCCCCGAGCAGATGAAAATGTTTCTGACCCGCTTAGGCTTCGGCTCGAAGATGGTGATCACCGGCGATATTACACAAATCGATTTGCCCAGGGGCAAACGGTCGGGGCTGGTGGAAGCGGAGCGGATTCTGGCGGGAATTGAAGAAATCGGATTCGTCTATTTCTCGGAGCAAGATGTTGTCCGTCACTCCCTGGTCCAAAAAATTATAACTGCTTACAACCTAGATCAAGAAAAGCATGGATAGAGAGGACTGAGTTTCATGTCAGGAAACGAAGCGTCCGCCAACGGAAAAGCCTCTTCCCGGCTGAGTCAGTGGAAAACAAGCCCGATTATCCGGTATGTGCTGTTGTTGGGTTTTGCTTTGCTTTTCTACTTCTCTCTTATTAATAAGGTCGTTCCGGAAACCTATGATATTCAGCCGAACACCATAAGCGAGAAGACTATACTGGCCCCGTACCAGGAGGAAAATTCGTTGGCTACGGAGCGGGCGAAGGAAGAAGCGGCTTCCCGGCTTCAGCCCGTGTACAAGATTATATCGATCAAGAACGAGCAAATTGTCGAAACGATATTCGACAAATTGGAACAGAATAATGCGGATCCGGAAATGACCTTCGACGTCAGGGTCAGTCTATACCGCAACCTGCTTCCATCTATTTATACCGATTATGTTGAAAGATTCATGAAGACGATGAGAGCGGCCGGGAACTATAACGATACTTTGATGAATGAGATTGAGAAGCAGCTTCTGGAGCAGCAGTACAAGTTTTCGGAGGAAAGCTTCTATAAGTTTCCGAGGCTGACCAAGGAAGATTTGACCGATATGGAAAAGGTAGCCAAGGACATTGTCAATAAATTGATGAATGATCCCTTGGTGGAAGCACAAGCCGCCCGCTCTAAAGTAACAGAGATGGTGAACTCTTCGACGCTGCAGAAGAATACGGCGCGGGAGCTCGTTCAGGAGATTGTCCGATTCGCTCTTACTCCTAACAAATTCTATGACGCCAAGGAAACGGATCAAGCCCGGGCGCAAGCCAGAGAAAATACGAAGCCGGTTCTATTCGGAAAGAATGACGTGCTTGTGTATAAGGGCGAAATGATAACGGAGGAAACGTATCAGCGGTTGAAAACCTTCAATCTACTGAAGGACAAAACCGATATTCGGCCTCATCTAGGCCTGGCTCTGCTGGTGTTGATGTTCGTGCTCGTTATCTTCCTGTTTATTCGCCAGAGTCAGTTGAGCATTCGGACTAACAATTCCCAACTCGTTATGCTGTTGCTTATCTTCTTCCTAAACATTATTGGAATGAAGATCGTTGCTTTGGGACAAAATTTGGAGTATCCGTACATCGGCTATCTGGCTCCCGTTGCTATGGGGACGATGCTGGTTATTATATTGCTGGATGCTCCCCTTGCCTATGTTTCGTCCATTCTATTCAGTCTGATGTCCGGAATTATCTTTAATATGGATCAGGATCGATTAATGGATCACCGGTACTTGTTTATTTCTTTGATCGTAAGCTTCGCGGCTATTTTCTCCCTGCATAAGGCGAGCCAGCGGATTACGATTTTGAAGGCGGGCATTATGGTATCGGTGTTCGGCTGTCTTGGAATTGTCACCCAGGTGCTGCTCGACAATCGAATGACGATGGCCGATTTGTCCTTCGGGCTTTCCTTCGCGGCATTGGGAGGAATCATCAGCGCCATTCTGGTCATCGGAATTATGCCGTTCTTCGAGATGGCGTTCGGAATTCTTTCGCCTCTCAAGCTGGTCGAGCTTTCTAATCCGAACCTGCCTCTGCTGCGCAAGCTGCTGACGGAGGCACCAGGCACATACCATCATAGCGTCATGGTAGGGAATTTATCGGAAGCCGCCGCGGAAGCGGTGGGAGCGAATGGTCTGCTTTGCCGGGTAGGATCATACTATCATGATATTGGCAAAACTAAACGGCCCAGCTATTTTATTGAGAATCAGATGAATATGGATAATCCCCATGACAGCATAGAACCCAGCTTAAGCAAAGCGATCATTACCGCTCACCCTAGAGATGGGGTAGAAATGCTTAAGGAGTACAATCTGCCTAAAGCCATTCGCGATATCGCGGAGCAGCATCATGGCAAAACGCTGTTAAAATACTTTTACTACAAAGCGGTCAAGCAAGCAGAAGAATCAGGGGAAACGGTAGAGGAAAGCGATTATCGTTATCCCGGACCCAAGTCTCAGTCCAAGGAAGCGGCCATCGTAGGCATTGCCGACTGTGTGGAAGCGGCCGTCCGCTCGCTGCGCAGCCCAACGATTGAACAAATCGATTCGATGGTTCGTAAAATTATTAAAGACCGGTTGGATGACGGCCAATTTGACGATTGCGATCTGACCATTAAAGATTTGGACACTATTGCCAAAGCGCTCAAGGAAGCACTGCTAGGCATTTTCCACGCCCGCATTGAATATCCGAGTGATTTGCCTAAAAATAATGAAAGCAAAGGAGAGTCATAAGCGATGGCCTTGTTGCTAGAGTGGAGCAATGAACAAGATCAGTACGAAATTACACCGGAGCTGATTTCGTTGATCGAGGAGCTGCTGCAAATCGCCGGGAAACGGGAAGACATTCCGCTTGGTGAAGTGGCCCTCAGCTTTGTTACCGACGAAGAAATTCGTAAGTTGAACAAAGAATACCGGGCGATAGACCAGGCTACCGACGTGCTTTCATTTCCAATGATGGAGTTCGGTGCGGGAGAGATCGAAATCAATTATGGCGACCTGGAGGAAATTGCTTCCGATGAGGATACCCTCACCGGAAGCATGTTCGGCGGAGATCAATTGGGAGATATCATTATTTCAATCCCTAGAGCCATAGAACAATCCCAGGAATACGGTCATTCGGTAAATCGGGAAATCGGCTTTTTGTTCGTGCATGGCTTTCTTCATTTGCTCGGCTACGATCATCAGACGGAGGCTGAAGAGCAAGTGATGATTAGAAAGCAGGAAGAGATTTTACAGGAGGCCGGCTTGACCAGGTGAACGGAATAACGAGATGGCTAAGAAGCTTCCGATTCGCTTATTCGGGAATCAAATATGCTTTAACGACCCAGCGGAATATGAAATTTCATTTTTCCGCTTCTTTCGTCGTCCTGCTGTCCGCTCTCTTTTTCCGGCTGGGCAAGTTGGATATTTTATTCCTTCTGCTGGCCATTACCCTTGTCATTGTTACGGAACTGATTAATACAGCTGTAGAAAAGGCGGTGGACCTGGCCATGCCGGAGGTTCATCCCCTTGCCAAAATTGCTAAAGATGTTGCCGCAGCCTCTGTCCTGGTGTCTGCGGTTTTTGCCGCTGTCGTTGGAATGGTCGTTTTTTACGAGCCATTGGAGCGTTGGATTAATGGGGTTAAGGAAGAGCCGGCCAGGCTGTCCTCCTCTGCGGTCTGGCTCTATCTTGCGCTAGTCGCTTTTACTCTGATTGCGGTGGAATCTCGATTCTCTGCCAAATCGGCGATCAGGCCCAGCCTGTGGATGGCCGTCTCATTTTCGATATCCACTCTTATTTCGGTCATCTCCTTGCAACCTTTGGTGGCTGTTTTAGCCTACAGCTTGTCCCTTCTTTTTATGTTCATGCTATACCAGAGGAAGACCCGCACCTGGCCTGCGCTTTTGCTTGGCGCGTTCATCGGGACAGCAGTGACGATTTTGGCTTTTTGGCTGCATACGTTATTATAGGAGTAACCGTTATATTCTGACGGCAAATAGAATTAACACCCATGCATGGGGTGGGGCCAAAAAGCTGTCGACAGGGCAAGTTATCGTAGATTAGAGTTACATCGGTTACGTTTGGGTATAGGTTAATATACTGGGGCCCCCGAAAAGTACATGGAAATCACTACGAAGCCCATCTTCACTTTTTGGGGAAGGAGTATGATGTTTGAAGCTTTGGAGGCACTTTCCTTTGTAAAGGAATGATAGCTTTTTTAGTGCCACATGTTTAACAATAAAAAGTCCCAAGTGAAAGCTTTACTTATTGCACGCAAGGAGGTAGAGGAATGGATGTATCCGCATGGATAAAAGAAGCTGCCTTGGCGCGGGACAAGGCCTACGCGCCTTATTCGGGCTTCCGGGTGGGCTGTGCGTTGATAGGTGCCGATGGTACTGTATTTCACGGATGCAATATTGAGAACGGCGCTTACGGACCGACTAATTGCGCCGAACGAACCGCGCTTTTCCGGGCGATTGCAGATGGACAAGCACCGCGATCGTTTCAGGCTCTGGTCGTGATTGGGGATACTCCGGAGCCGATCACTCCCTGCGGAGTTTGCCGCCAGGTCATGATTGAGCTATGTTCGCCGGATATGCCGGTTTATATGGCTAATTTGGCTGGGGACGTTCAGGAGACAACCGTGTCGGATTTGCTCCCCGGAGCGTTTATGCTGCGAGTATAATGGAGTACTAACGGAAGAGCGGCTTTCTTTAGGTGGGTTGGATCGGGGTCCCCGAAAAGTAATTGGAACTCACTTCGAAGCCCATCTTCACTTTTTGGGGTTTCATGCCGGAATGGACTCCAGGAAAGAATAGATCAGGAGGATAATCAATGAAACCAAGCTTTTCTTCAGGCTTTGTAGCCATTATTGGCCGGCCTAATGTGGGCAAATCCACACTGCTAAACCAAGTCATTGGACAGAAAATCGCGATTATGTCAGACAAGGCGCAAACTACCCGAAATAAAATCCATGGAGTTTATACAACGGATCACAGCCAGATCGTCTTTCTCGACACTCCGGGAATCCATAAGCCAAAGTCCAAGCTCGGTGATTACATGATGAAGGTGGCGGAAGGAACACTGAACGAAGTCGATGCCATTCTATTCTTGGTCGATGTAGTCGAGGGCCTGGGCGGCGGAGACCGATTTATTATAGAGAGATTAAAGCAGGTGGATACGCCGGTGCTGCTGGTTCTTAATAAAATCGACCAAGTTCATCCGGAGGAGCTATTGCCGATTATTGCGCAATATAAAGAGCTGTATTCGTTTGCTGAAATCATCCCGGTATCGGCTTTACAGGGGAACAACGTGAATGCCCTGCTGGAAGCTCTGTCGCGGTATTTGCCGGAAGGGCCGCAGTATTATCCGGCGGACCAAGTGACCGATCATCCGGAGCAATTCATCTGCGCAGAGCTTATTCGCGAGAAAATTCTGCATATGACCCGAGAGGAAATTCCTCATTCGATCGCGGTGACGATAGAGGACATGCGCCAGGAAGAAAACGGAGTCGTTCATATTTCGGCAGTGATTTACGTGGAACGGGATTCGCAAAAGGGGATTATTATCGGCAAGCAGGGCGCTTTGCTGAAAGAAGTCGGGAGGCAATCCCGAATGGACATCGAGAGGCTGCTCGGTTCCAAAACTTTTTTGGAGCTGTGGGTCAAAGTAAAGAAGGATTGGCGGAATCAGGAACGAATTTTAAAAGATCTAGGCTTTCGCCATGATTAATTGCAAATCGTCAACTGTCAATTATTGCATCGCATAGGAGTCGAAGATTGGATCATCCTATTAGTAAGCATTTATACTTTTCTTGGAAAGGGAGCTGCTTGCTTATGAATGAGTTTTATTGGGATTATTTTTCCAGGACGGGCAGTATAGACGCTTATTTGCTTTACAAAGATAACGACGAATGGTCGGAGGAAGACTGGAATTGGACGGACGAGGAGCCGAACAATACAAGGGAAGCATAATGCCTTTCCGGCTAGTATAAGAGAGGAACGAAGCCTATGCTTTACCGGACGGAAGGAATCGTTATCCGCACGATGGATTATGGGGAAGGTCACAAAATTTTATCTCTGTTCACACGCTCGCTGGGGAAGGTAAGCGTGATGGTACGGGGAGCGAAGAAGGTTAAAAGCAGGTATTCCGCCATTGCGCAATTATTTACGCATGGCGATTTTGTTATTTATAAAGGAAGTCAGATGGGAACGCTGAATCATGGGGAGCCGATTCATTCTTACCAGGGACTAAGAGAAGATTTGCATAAAGCGGCTTATGCCGCCTATTTGGTTGAGCTTGCGGACCGTATTCTGCCGGAAGCCGAGCCCGACCTCGTTATGTTCGAGCAGTTGACGGCGGGATTATCGGCGATTGATGAAGGGAAAGATCCGACGATAGTTCTCCATATAATAGAGATGAAGATGCTGGCCTTGTCCGGCTATCATCCCCAGTTGGACGAATGCGTTTCCTGCGGCAGGGCGGCAGGGGAAATGGTGTTAAGCCCAATGCAGGGAGGGATTCTATGTTCGGCATGCAAAGGAAAGGATCATTCAGCGGTTCCTGTGCCGGCAACGATCTTGCGCCTTCTTCGTCTGTTCCAAAGAGTGGATCTCCGTATGCTGGGGACGGCTGACGTTAAGCCCGAAACGAAAAAAAGACTTAAGGCGGCGATGAGAGCCTTTATGGATGCGCATCTCGATATCCGCTGGAAATCTCGAAATTTCATAGATCAAATGGAGAAATATAACATTTGAATAAAAATAGAATAAGAGTAGTGAAACGAATGGTTGAAACAAACGTATATAATATA
Organism: Paenibacillus sp. J2TS4; assembly: GCF_018403245.1. Lineage (GTDB taxonomy): Bacteria > Bacillota > Bacilli > Paenibacillales > NBRC-103111 > Paenibacillus_L. The sequence continues at coordinate 16,722 of NZ_BOSH01000016.1, read as the reverse complement.
ATGGGCATCTAACTTGATGCTCTCCAAGTTGCAGCATTTTAGCGAACCCGAGCTCTATTGTCCGGGTTTATAACATAGATAAGGGAGGTTGCAAATGACGGAATCTATCGCAACACCAGTCGTATTTGTCGTCTCCGACTCCGCAGGGGAGACCGGGGAATCGGTCGTGAAAGCGGCTGCCGTACAGTTTTCCCCGATCAAGATTGATATTCGCAGGGCGACCTATATCCACGATAAGCAAGGAATAGATAATATCGTTCACATGGCCAAAAAAGTGAACGGGGTGATCGTGTTCACATTAGTTATTCCTGAGCTGAGGGATTACCTGCTGGAGCAGGCGGTTATTCAGCAGGTCATTACCATCGACCTGCTCGGTCCGATTATTACGAACCTGGAGAAGGTGCTTCATCGTCCAGCCCGGCATGAGCCCGGCATGATTCACCAATTGGACGAGGCCTATTTCAAAAAAGTGGAGGCTATTGAGTTCGCAGTCAAATATGACGACGGCCGGGATTCCCGAGGGATTTTGAAAGCAGATATCGTACTGGTTGGCGTCTCCCGTACTTCCAAAACTCCGTTAGCTATGTATTTGGCACTGCATAAACGATATAAGGTAGCTAATGTGCCGCTCGTTCCCGAGATGAAGCTGCCCGACGAGCTATTTAGTATTTCCAGCAAAAAGGTAATAGGGTTGACCATTAGGTCAGACAAGCTGAACGTGATCCGTAAAGAACGGCTCAAGGCGTTGGGTTTGGCCGGAAACGCCAACTATGCCAAGGTCGAACGAATTAATGAGGAACTGGAATATTCCGCATCGGTTATGTCCAGGCTGGGGTGCGTAGTCATTGACGTGTCCAATAAAGCTGTTGAAGAAACAGCCAGCCTGATAGAAGACATTTTACGCACCAGAAGATAGGATTTTGTATGAATAGCAGGAATTTATCAATAAGAAGCGTATATACTTAGTGACGATTAATCCAATTCGGAATGTAAACCGGATGCGAGGGAGGTAACGGGTGAAGGCACCTAAAGTGATTGTCGATGCGGATGCGTGCCCGGTAAAGGCGGAGATTGTGAAGGCGGCCGGTTTTTATCGCATCGCTGTCTGGATGGTAGCATCTTTTGACCATCATTTGTCTCCCCGGGAAGGGGTTCGGGTCATTCAGGTGGACCGCTCCGATCAATCCGTCGATCTGTACATCGCCAACCATATTTCACCGAACGATGTGCTCGTTACGCAGGATTTTGGCTTGGCCACGATAGGCTTGGCCAAACAGGCGGTAGTTATGTCGAATCGAGGCCAAATTTATTCCGATAGGACCATCGATTTTCTTCTCGAGCGAAGGCATGAGCAGTCCAAAAAACGGCGGGCAGGGAAACATACGAAGGGCCCAAAGCCTTTTACCGACGATGATCGGGAGCGATTTCTACAAACTTTGACAAAACTTTTAGAGAATTTGCAGGAAAACGGGTCCATATAGCGAATAGTATTACGTGTTAACGATTGAAGGTGATTTGGAATGAGCTATGGACGAATTCCTGAAGAAGTCATTGAGGCTGTCCTGAACTATCACGATATTGCCGACGTTGTGGGCAAATACGTCAACCTGACGAAGCAGGGCCAATACTTGAAAGGATTATGTCCCTTCCATTCCGAAAAGACCCCTTCCTTTACGGTGACTCCGGAGAGGCAGACGTATTACTGCTTTGGATGTCACGCGGGCGGAAACAGCATTCATTTCCTGATGGAGAAGGAAGGATATTCCTTTATTGAAGCCGTTCGCCACATGGCGGAGGAGGCCAATATCCCGATCACCTGGGAGAGTTCCTCCGGAGAAGAAACGGAAAGACAGAAGGAAGCCTCGGCCTTGCTGGCTGCCCACGAATTGGCGGCCAAGTGGTATCATTACGTTCTTCTCAACACGGAGCAGGGAAGGCACGCGCTCGAATATTTGCGTTCCCGGGGGCTGGGTGATAAATGGATCGATTTTTTTCAAATCGGCTACGCTCCCCCCATGAGAGATAAGCTGGGGCAGTTTTTAATGAAGCGAGAGCTGCCGCAACCGATGCTTGAACGGGCCGGACTTATCGCAGCGCGATCCGATGGCAGCGGTTATATCGACCGCTTTAGAGATCGCATCATTTTTCCGATACATGATTATAAGGGGAGGGTCATTGCTTTTGCGGGAAGGGCGCTCGGAGACTTTCAGCCTAAATATTTAAACAGTCCCGAAACGCCGCTATTTAACAAAAGCCGTCAATTATTCAATCTTCATCACGCCAGACCGACGATTCGCAAATCCGGGCAGGCCGTCCTGTTTGAAGGGTACATGGATGTCATTAAAGCGTGGGAAGCAGGCGTGTTGAACGGGGTGGCCACTATGGGAACCGCTTTGACGGAAGAACATGCCTTGGCCTTGCGAAGAGTGGCGGATACGGCCATTGTCTGTTATGACGGAGATCAGGCCGGGCAAGCCGCCGCCTATAAAAGCATACCGGTTCTGGAGAAGGCGGGGCTGCATGTCAAAATTGCGGTCATCCCTGACGAATCGGATCCTGATGAATATATTTCCGCTAAGGGCGCGGATAAATTTCGGTCAGAGGTAGTGGAAGCAGCGATGCCGGCGGTACAGTTCAGATTGGCTCATATCCGAACCAATTTTAATCTGAACGATGTGGACGATAAGTTCCGCTATTTAACTACAGCTGCCCGTATTATTGCGGAGCTGCCGTCTGCGATAGAGCGGGAGCATTACGTTAAAGAGTTGTCCACTGAATTCTCTTACTCCGCCGATGCAATCAAGCAGGAGATGAACGAATTCCGCCAGCAATTTCTAAAAAAGAGGGAAATTGGGGATAATAACGAAAATCCGTGGAATAATGGAATAGATAATAATAGAGGTATGAAAAAAGCCCCCTCCCTGTTGCCTGCTTTTCATATTGCAGAAATCAAACTGCTCGCTGCCATGATGCTCGACCGGGACATTGCGGAAGAGGTCAGCCAAAGGATCGGGGACCAATTTAATATAGAAGATCACGCAGCGTTAGCTGCCTATTTATACGCTTTTTATAATCAAGGGAACCGACCGGAGATCAGTCGTTTCTTGGCATTTCTTCAGGATGAAGGCCTGAGTCGACTGGCTAGCTCTATTGCGGTCCGGGAAAGCGGGCAAGGAATTAATCCGCAAGTGATAGAAGACTATATACGGGAAATTAAAAAAGTGCCTTACCTGAACGCTATCAAGCAAAAGAAACAAGAAATGGTCCAAGCGGAGCGTTCGGGAAGCATCGTTCAGGCGGCACAAATCGCAAGTGAAATCATCACTTTAGAGAAACAACTGAAATCATTGTAGGTTCTACCTTTTGATGATTCTAGGTAGGAGGGAGCAGACATTATGGCGAATGAACACCATACGGAGCTAGAAACGGAATTAACTTTGGAACAGGTAAAGGATCAATTGATCGAATCGGGTAAGAAACGTTCATCACTTACTTATAAAGAGATTATGGAAAGATTGGCCCCTTTCGACCAAGATCCTGAGCAAATTGATGAGTTTTTCGAACAATTGTCTGAGCTGGGAATCGATGTTGGCAACGATTCGGAAGACGATGTTCTCCCTATAGGAGACGAGGAGCAGGAGCAGGATGAATTTAATTTTGACGACGATTTATCCTTGCCTCCGGGAATTAAAATTAACGATCCGGTTCGCATGTATTTGAAGGAAATCGGTCGGGTCCCGCTGTTATCTGCAGAGGATGAAGTTGATCTGGCCAAAAGGATCGAGAACGGGGACGAGGAAGCGAAGCGAAGATTGGCCGAGGCGAACCTCAGATTGGTCGTCAGCATTGCCAAACGGTATGTGGGCCGAGGCATGCTGTTCCTGGATTTGATCCAGGAAGGCAATATGGGATTGATCAAAGCGGTTGAGAAATTCGACTTTACGAAAGGCTTTAAATTCAGCACCTACGCTACCTGGTGGATTCGCCAAGCGATTACTCGGGCTATTGCCGATCAGGCGAGAACGATCCGCATTCCGGTTCATATGGTGGAAACCATCAACAAGCTGATCCGCGTCTCTCGCCAACTGCTGCAGGAATTGGGCAGAGAGCCGAGTCCGGAAGAAATTGCCAAGGAAATGGATTTAAGCACCGATAAAGTGCGTGAAATTATGAAAATTGCGCAGGAACCGGTTTCTCTGGAAACTCCGATCGGTGAGGAAGATGATTCTCATCTGGGAGACTTCATCGAGGATCAGGAGGCGCTGGCTCCGGCTGATGCGGCCGCTTACGAGCTGCTTAAAGAACAGCTGGAGGATGTGCTCGATACGTTAACGGAGCGGGAAGAGAATGTTCTTCGTCTTCGCTTTGGACTCGATGACGGGCGTACCCGCACTTTGGAAGAAGTAGGCAAAGTATTCGGTGTCACCCGGGAAAGAATCCGGCAAATCGAAGCGAAGGCCCTTCGCAAGCTTCGTCACCCGAGCCGCTCCAAGCGGTTGAAGGATTTTCTTGAATAAATTGTCCGTCTGGCCTTTCTGCTTGCAGTAAGGCCATTTTTTTCGGGCTGAGTTGGTCTGGGCTCAGACCCCATGAACCTGGTATGGCAGGCAGCCTGTCCGATTCCGTGGAAGAGGTGACGGTAGGTTTGGAACCGGAGAGAAAAAAAGTGATTATTAAAGAAATTCTGGAATGGCGCAGAAGTCGGCTGCTGCCGGAGCAATATTGTGACTTCCTGCTCAATCTGTATCAGGATGATCCTGACAGCAGAGAAGATCGGGGCTGGCATGGCTTGTCCGCCGCACAAATTCGTAAAGGGAGCATCCGCAGCTGGGCATTATTTTTTGGTATAATTGTAATAATTTTCTTATTTTCTTTTAATTTTAACTCTTTTCATCCTGCATTGCAAATAGCCGTTCTATCCCTGGCCGTCATGCTATGCTACGGCATAGGATTGCGTTTGCGGTCCAGACTTCCGGCTCTGGCTTCCATAGCTATAGGAGCTGCTTCACTGCTGTTGCTTTCAGGCGGAATAAGCCTGCTAAGGGGCTTTGGAGCGGAAGCTGCCGCTCTTGTCATTTATGGGGCGGTCTGTGCCGTGGTCTGGATGGTTGCCGGACTTATGGCCAGATTTGCCATCTTTCATTTCTGCGGATGGATTTTGCTCGCGTTAGTCTATGGCTGGTTTCTCAATCAACATTTAGCTGACATCGATTGGATAGAGATGGAAATGGCTTGGATACCCGCGGGGATCCTTCTTGTCTGGGTCGGTTGGCTGCTTCATAGACGTCACCGATCCGCTTCAGCCGTCCTATTGGCCGTAGGATCGCTCCTTTGGTTCGCGCCAGAGGTGTATGGTTATTTGATCAGCGACTTGCCGAAGGAGCTCCTTCAGCTTGGTTGGATCGGAAAGCTGCTTATTGTAGCTGCATTATTATATGTATTTAGAAAAAAATGGACAGAATGGGTTGCGTAGCATGATAACATTATCGAGAAGACTCCAACAAATAGCTGATCTGGTTCCAAAGGGAAGCCGCTTGGCCGATATCGGCTCCGATCACGCTCTGCTGCCGGTCTATCTGGCCCAGCGCGGCATTATTAGGTCCGCCATCGCCGGGGAACTCAATCCGGGTCCCTTCGCGGCAGCGGCCAAACAGGTTCGCGATGCGGGATTGTCAACATGCATTGAAGTTCGTAACGGGGACGGACTTGCTGTCCTGCGGGAAGACGGGGAAGCCGATGTCGTGACGATAGCAGGGATGGGCGGTAATTTGATCGTCCATATATTGAGTGAAGGTACCGGGCTTCTTGGCTCGGTCAGCCAATTGATTCTGCAGCCGAATGTAGGGGAAGAGGCCGTGCGTAACTGGTTGCTGGATAACGATTGGTTTTTGCAAGAGGAATTTATTGTCGAAGAAGACGGAAAGATTTACGAAATATTATCGGCCGTTAGAACCGATCATGCGAAATCAGCTAATCGGGCTCTGTACGATGACCGGACGATACAACAGATCACGTTGGGTCGTACGGATTTATTGAGAATGGGCCCTTATTTGACCGAGCAGGTTTCCCCGGTCTTTGTCTCCAAGTGGGAGCGGGAAATCGCTAAGCTCGAAAAAATAACAAGTCAGTTGGCTCATTCCAGACAAGAGGATTCCGAAGCGAGGCACCGAGAGTTTAACGATAGAATGAACCGGATCAAGGAGGTACTGCAATGTTTGCAAAAGGCCAAACGGTCATCCAATTGATGGAGCGATTGGCTCCGAAGCATTACGCGGTTCCGGATGACCGAATCGGACTTCAACTGGGAACGCTGAACAAAGAAGTAAAAAAGGTCATGGTAACCCTCGATGTTGTAGAGGAGGTTGTAGATGAAGCCATTTCTCGGCAAGTGGATCTGATTATTGCTCATCATGCGATTATTTTTCGCCCCCTCAAAAGCCTGCAAACCGATACACCGGCGGGCCGGCTGTATGAGAAGTTAATCAAACATGACATTGCCGTCTATATTTCTCATACCAATCTGGATGTAACCGATGGCGGAATCAACGATATGATGGCGGACGCTTTGCAGCTAGATGCTGTTAAACCGCTGGATACCGTCTACACTGAAAAGTTGAAAAAGTTGGTCGTATTTGTTCCGGAGGATCACCACGAACGGGTATTGATGGCGATGCTGGATAACGGAGCCGGCGCTATTGGTGAATATAGTCATTGCAGCTTTAATCTGTCCGGAACAGGAACATTCAAACCAGGAGAAGGCTCTCAGCCTTATATCGGAGCTCCCGGACAATGGGAACGAGTCCCGGAAATTCGGATCGAAACGATTGTTCCGGAGGGGCTGGTAAAAAAGGTTGTGCAAGCTATGCTTAAAGCCCATCCTTACGAAGAAGCAGCTTATGATCTTTATCCGCTTGATATTCCGGGACGCCAGCTCGGTCTGGGGAGAGTAGGCCGTTTGCCTCAGCCGGTGAGTCTTGCTGAGCTGGCGGAGCAGGTTAAAATCGCCTTCGATGTTCCGGCGGTCCGGATAGTCGGCGATCCCCAGCGCATCTTGCGCAAAGCAGCGGTGCTCGGGGGATCGGGAGGCCGTTATGTCGGGCAGGCGATATTTGCTGGGGCAGATGTGCTGGTGACCGGGGACATCGATTACCATACCGCTCAGGATGCGCTTGCCGCCGGGCTCTGTATTATTGATCCGGGGCATAATTCAGAGAAAATTATGAAGGCCGGGGTGGCGGACTATTTAACCAAGGCTCTCAACGAAAGTCGATCGGCTACGGAGGTTATTGCATCCAAGGTAAATACAGAAGTCTTCCGCTTTCTGTAGCTGCTCCTGCGAAAACGGAAGGACAGCTTTCTTAAGTGCTGCTTATATGGCTTTGCCAGCTAATGGTGGTTGTTTTTAAGCAGTAATCATTGTATACTCTATAAGTTGGGAAGTTTGACAGACAATCGCCGGCTGCGAAAGACCTCGCAGCGGGAGGAAAGTCCGGGCTCCATAGGGCAGGATGCTGGATAACGTCCAGTCAGCGCAAGCTGAAGGATAGTGCCGCAGAAATGGACCGCCGATGGCCTGGAAGTATGGGTGCTTTGCATTCATGCCTCCAGGCACAGGCAAGGGTGGAACCGTGGTGTAAGAGACCACGAGGAAATATGGCGACTTATTTCCTGGTAAACCCCATCTGGAGCAAGACCGAAGAGGGACGCGGCAAGAATGTTAATTCTTGCAGCCTTTGCCCGAGGTGCGTCCGGGTTGGTCGCAGGATCCGTACAGTAATGTACGGACTAGATAGATGATTGTCACTTCAATGGTGGGAGGGTTAGCCCCGTTTGGACCACTGGAAGTACAGAACCCGGCTTATGGCAAACTTTCCTATACATAACAACGACTCGCCCTGTAGAGGGCGGGTCGTTTTTTCTAAAAATTATACAATTTATAAAAATCGTTATCGGTAATTTCGACGGTAAACGCAGGAACGAGCTATCTCGCAATAGTTATTTATGGGGTGTAGCTTGACTCGATCCGATCAATATCTCTTCTGAGCCATTGATCCCAATTGGCGACGGATCGTTTGCCACGAGAGGCCATTTGCAATGCTTTGTTAACGTCAATTTGTCCGTAGCCGAAATACTTGTCCTTGCCCGGCGTCCCCAAATCAGCGGCTGACTTGCGCATAATTTCCATCACTTCCGTATTTTTTAACAACGGATTGACAGAGCGGATCAACCCGGCTAATGCGGCTACATGGGGACTGGCCATCGAGGTGCCGGATAAAGCGGCATACTGGTTCTTCGTATAGGTGCTCGGGATATTGGCGCCGGGTGCGGCAACGTCAATATAATCGCCGTAATTGGAGAACGAAGCTTTTTTCTTGTCGGAATCCGTTGCCGCTACGGCGAACACTTCGGGATAAGCGGCCGGATATCCGGGCTGCTCCGTATTGTCATTCCCGCTTGCGGCAATGAGCACGACATCTCTGTCGAAGGCATATTTGACCGCTTCATGGAGGAAATTCGCATCGGCGTAATTTCCCAAGCTAAGATTGATAACCTTGGCCCCATGATCGGTTGCCCAAATAATGCCTTGAGCGACTGCATAGGTGCTACCCGCTCCAGTATGATCCAATACTTTAACCGGAAGAACCGGATTGTACCAGGTCATTCCCGCCACTCCGATATTATTATTGGTCGCAGCGGCAATTACGCCGGCAACATGAGTCCCGTGACCGACATCATCCTGCGGGGAATCACTCTGGGCAACAACGTTCCAGCCGGGCAGTAATCTGTCCTTCAAATCGGGATGCTGCAGATCAACCCCCGTATCAACAACCCCGACAATTACTTTCTGATCCCCTCTGTCCAGCTGCCATCCGCGGTCGGTGGCAATGATAGGCAGATTCCATTGATACTTCGAGTAGAGCACATCATTAGGGATGACGGCGGCAGATGGCCCTGTCGGAACCTGGACCGTATCATCCTCGTTCGTTAAATACAGAAAATGCGGTTCGGCGTATTCAATATCCCATTTTTCAAAATATTTCAACAACTGCTGGGCATCCAGCGCTCCAGACTGAAAAACATAGGTATATCCCAGCTTCTGAGCTTCTCCCGGAGCATGAATTTCCTGCTGAATTTGTTTTAGCTTAGCTTCGTCCGGGGGAGAGTTGAATTTGACCACCACTTCATTGACATGATAATGGCTGGAGCGGCCGTTTTTGTCCGGATGGTCGATCTTAATATCTTTATGCGTACCTGCTTCCACGGATTCAATCTTCCAGTTCCCATCGGCAGGGTAAGGAACCGTCCTTAAATTTTGCTGCTGCCTGGTTTCTACAGCGTTAAGAACTTCTTGATGGACGGCTCCGACAAGAGAGGAATGCCCGTCGATCGGAAATCCAAGGACGAAATAAGATTGAGAGCCTACTTTCAGTGGTTCCGATTCGTAATTTTTTCCGGCTTTAACGGCTTCCTTTGCTTCATTCATTTTAGGCAGGAGCGCTTGTTCGGCAGCTCCGTCAATTTGGCCTACTGTAGTCCCCGCTTCCAGGGGCTGATCATTACGAGACCAGGTTAGTCGAGTCATGTGCGGATGACTGGAATGAATCTGCTGCAGCTTGTTGGCTACGTGCTCCGCAGGGGAGGATTTCAATTCTTCTGCGGTCTGCTTCAAAACAGCCGCACACTGAATTCGGCATAATTGATCGGTTACATGTACGTCCTGAGCAATAAGCTGCTTCTTATGCATGAGCTCCTGATCTCCGGACATTTGTTCCGGAGTTTGTTGTAAGCACCCAGCCGGGATGAGGGTTAGGGCAGCTAATAGGACTACCCATACCGTTTTTGTTCTCAATGGTCCTGCACCTCCTTTAAGTTTTGAATAAGTGAAAGCCGCGGCGGGAAGATGAAGAAGCCTAGAATAGTTTCCCCCAGACAAAGAGACGGCATTAAAGATTTGGGGCCCAATTAGTGGAAAAGAGCATCTCTTTGCAAGCGATTGGAATGCTACATTGTTTGCTTGCGACTTGATTCTCACTGAGAAGCTAGTCCATCCAAAGTAAGCGATCATCCTAATCAGATGACTATAATTTGGAACAAATCGAAGTTAAGTCTTGTTGGCCGCCTCTATAGGTTTCGATAAGAGAAAGCGAATTATGCGGTCGCTCATCCTCGAAGAACCCGATAGGAGTTTGTTCGTTTGCCGGGAAGAGGAGTGAGGTTTTGGAAAGAATAGTTCGGTACGTTCATCGGGAACAATGAAGGTGGGAGGTGAAGACGATGCCGGAAGTCAAATGCAGCGTAGCCAATTGCAGCTACTGGTCTGAAGGAAATAATTGCGTGGCGGACTTGATCATGATCGAAGTGGATAAACATGCCGATGCCAAATTCAACGAGGAATTTGCAGGGGAATCCTTCGACAGCAACCATCAGGATGCTGCCCATAAAAGTCGTGAAACGTGCTGTCACACCTTCAAAGCGAAGAAATAAGTCGGACAGAAATGAGGTGACGGATGAATGAGTAAAAAGAAATCCAAGCTCTCTAAAGAAAAGAAAATGAAACGAGAGGACAACGATTTTCGTCCTGATGTCAAGGATGATGCGGAGTTCGCTTCGGAGGTTGCCCCTTATCCGGTTTATCCGGTAGACGCCAAAGAGGACGACGGACAGGTAGGCAATGAAACGGAATCGACTCCTGTTCTCGGATGGATCGGTTTGATTACGGCCATTGTTTCTTTATTCTTCCTGCCAGCTATTCTAGGACCGGCTGCAGCTGTTCTCGGATTTATTTCATTCCTGCAAGGAAACCGAACTTTGGGCGCATGGTCCATAGTCCTCGGCTTAGTCAGTCTCTTTGTCGCCTTGTTTCTGAGTCCCTTTTATTAAAATCGGGTAAGAAACGGATAGCCGACAAAAAACTCAGGCAAGCTTTTTAAAGCTTTGCCTGAGTTTTAATTTTGGAGCGGGAAGGGGACTTCCATTTCAAATAGGCCCCCAAAGCAAGTGGAAGCAACAGACAGCTCAACAAGGTTACCGAATGGTTCACAAACCATTGCATTAGCGCCAGTGTCAAAAGCATCGATGAGATGGGGGAAATGAACCAGACGGCAAATATTTTTTTGACGACGGGCTTACGAAATAGACTCCAGCCAACCGTATCCGTCCCTACTCCGATTATGGCCATAGTGGTTGCTTGTGTAAGCGGAGCCGGAATACCAAACAGGGAAGCAACAATGATTAGGGAGCCGCTTGTAAACGAAACGATACTTCCTTGCAGCAAAGTCATCTTCGTGATTTTTTTTCCGTTCGTTTCCAGTACCCGGCCTCCCAGAGCAATCGCCCCAGCAGCCATGAACAAAGAACCAAGCCAGATGCCGCTTGTCGTGTTGATGACCCCGGCGCCGATGAGAGGGCCTATCGCATTAGCCACATTGTTCATTCCGGCGGAGAAGGCTTCGTAACACCCAGTGACAATGAGCAGCAGGGTGAGCAGATGCGGCATTAATCGGGGCCATCTTCGTTTCCAGCCCTCCTCCCGGCGTGAGAGAAACCGACCGGTGGCAAAAGCAACCGCAAACGCAAGAAATGGAATGACGAGCCAGGTGGAAACGATGAGGAGCAGCTTCGACCAATAAACACCGCCTCCAGCCAGACCGGCTCCCACGATGCTTCCAACCGTTACCTCGCTGGTCGATAGAGGGATACCCATTCGGTTGGCGATAAACAAAGTGGTGCAGGCAGACAGCAGAATGATGACGGTTACCTGAACCGTAACGCCTGAAGGTGAAATAATTCCTTTACTAATGGTTGTGACGACTTCTTCTCCACCCAGATTGGCACCGACTACGGCGAATAGCGCCACCAATATGACGGCAAGCTTGCGACTGGCCAAGGCACCGCTGCCGTAGGCGGAGCCCATAGCGGCTGCGGTTCCGCTCGCTCCAATATTGGCTGCAAAAAAGAAGGCGATGGCGAAAGCGATAATAGTGATAAGCAATTAGCACACTCCCTTAGCCATTCGAAAAAGGTTCCTTAATCCATTTTCAATGAATACATAGGTAACATATGTGAATAGGCCTAGTATAGGTGCATTACCACTCCGCCCAAAATTTGAAAATCAACGAAATGATATTTTGCGGTTAATTTGTAGTGGATGACCCTGCCGAAAAAGTGTACAATAAAGGAAGTATGCTTATAATAAGCAAGGTTCGGTGTCGAATCGGCTTTCAGACATACTTTAATGATCAAAAGGGGACTTTTTGAAAAACCTCTTATAGAAGGAAAGAGGCACAGAGATATGACGATGAAGCTGGACCCGCGCACCATACAGCAAATACTGCAGCTGCAATTATATGAACAATCGAATAGGTTAGCATCGATAAGTCCTTATCCCGCGGACTCAGCGCAACCGTCTTTCGCGGGAATGCTTGACGAAATCATCGGCTTGACCTCAACGTTCGAGCCGGAGAACAAGCCGGTTAATAACGGTTATGCGTTATCTGGACAAGTTCTACCGCATCCATCACTGGGTAAGCCGACTTCATATGATCCGATTATTCACGAAGCCAGCATGAAATACGGCGTGGAGACATCCCTTATCAAAGCGGTCATTCACGCGGAATCCTCCTATAATGCTTACGCTCAATCTCACGCAGGGGCCAAAGGACTGATGCAGCTAATGGACGGCACGGCTCGGGGATTGGGAGTTACCGATTCCTTCGATCCTGAGCAGAACATTCATGGAGGAACGCGATACTTATCCTCCTTATTAGCTAAGTATAATGGACAAGAAGCGGTTGCCCTGGCCGCTTATAATGCGGGACCTGGCCGAATCGACCGGCTTGGAATAGCCAATGAGGCTGACTTGCGTGCGAAATTTAATCTCCTGCCCGGGGAAACGCAGAAGTATATAACTAAAGTGATGGATTTGAAGCAAACCTATATGGCTTGATGGAGCGGAAGAAAGGATCGCAAGACGGTCTTTTCTTCCTTTTCCGTTAATCATCCTAATCAATAAAGGAGCAGGAACGCGAAATGCTTTACTTGGATTATTGCGCCACTACACCCATGAACGACGAAGTGATGGAATCGATTGTTAAAGTGATGCAGAGGCATTACGGCAATCCGTCCTCGATTCATCGAATCGGAATGGAAGCGGAGCGGCTATTGAGTAAATCGAAAGAAGTGATCGCCGGAGCGATCGACTGCAAACCGGAGGAAATGGTCTTCACCTCAGGTGGAACCGAGAGCAACAATTTGGCGATTAAAGGCGCGGCGCGAGCTTATCGAGGCAGGGGCCGGCATTTGATCACATCCGCTATCGAGCATTCATCGGTATATGAATCCTTCCGCCGATTGGAGGAGGAGGGCTTCCAAGTGACCTATCTGCCGGTCGATTCCAGCGGGGCGGTTTGTATGGAGGAGTTGAAACAGGCTCTCAGAGAGGATACGATCCTGGTGAGCTTGATGCATGTCAATAACGAGACCGGAAGAATTCAGCCGGTAGAGCAAGCCGGTCGATTATTGGCGAATTATCCTAAAATTCTTTATCATGTGGACGCTATACAAAGCCTTGGCAAGCTGCCTGTCATGCCTGCTCGATTCGGGGCTGATTTAATGAGCGCGTCGGCTCACAAGATCGAAGGCCCTAAAGGGGCTGGATTTCTCTATGTCCGGGAAGGGCTGAAGCTGCAGCCGCAGCTGGACGGTGGGGGACAGGAGGGGGGAATCCGTTCAGGCACCGAGAACGTTCCTCTGATTGTAGGGATGGCGAAAGCGGTTCGCTTGGCGGTGGATCGGCAAGCGGCTAACAGCTCTCGTCTGTACCGGATGAGAGAAGAACTGGCGAATCGAATCCGTGAGATTCCCGGTCTGTATGTAAGCGGAACAGCGAGCGGGGAGGGAATGGCGCCCCACATTATTCATTTTACTTATCCGGGAATGAAGGCGGAGGTCGTCGTTCACGCTTTGGAAAAGGAAGACGTCTATATATCAACCCGTTCTGCCTGCTCCTCTGGAGAAACGAAGCCTAGCCGAGTGCTGCTTGCCATGGGAATGGACAGGGAACGGGCAGCCAGCGGCTTGAGAGTCAGCTTCTCAGCGAACGAAACGAGCGAGGAGCTTAGCCGTTTTGGGGACTTATTGGAGCAAACAATTCTAAGCTTTAATGCAACGATGAAAGGATGAACGACGGATGGAACGAATGAAACAGCAGGTGGCAAGTATCGGCTCCACAATGGTTCCGGATGTAGTCATTGTACGATTTGGGGAAATGATGCTGAAAGGCAGAAACCGCCATCGGTTTGTCCGTTCGGTTCACCGGCAGATCGAAACAGCTTTGACACCTTGTCCGAAAGTGGTTATTCAGGAAGAACATGGGCGGCTCTACATCCAGTTGAATGGCGAACCGTTTCATCAGGTAGCGGAAGGGCTCGATAAAGTATTCGGAATTGCGAATTACAGTCCGGCTTGGACAACGGAATTGGATATTGATTTGATCAAGACAGCGGCCGTTCGACTTATAGAGGCTGCCGAACCGCAGCCAGCTACTTTTAAAGTTTCGGCCCGGCGAGCGAATAAACAATTTCCTTATGATTCCCAGGAGATTGGCCGGGAAGTGGGCGGCTATGTGCTTCATACGGCAGGCGGAGGACTCCGGGTAGACGTTCATTCTCCGGATATGGAAATCAGAGTAGAGATCCGCGAGCAGCACGCTTATGTATTTACTGCCATTATCGAAGGGAATCGGGGATATCCGTTAGGCAGCAATGGCAAAGCTCTTTTGATGCTGTCGGGAGGAATCGACAGCCCCGTCGCCGGCTGGTTAGGGATGAGAAGAGGCCTGGAGCTCGAAGCGGTTCATTTTCACAGCTATCCTTATACAAGTGAGCGAGCCAAGCAAAAGGTAATAGAGCTGGCCCGGATTTTGTCTCAGTATTCCAATCCGTTTACTGTTCACTTAGTTTCTTTTACCGAGATTCAGACGAAGCTGAAGGAGCAGTGCCCGGAAAGCCTCCTCATTACGATCATGAGAAGGATTATGCTCCGTATTTGTGACAGGTTGGCTGAGCCAAGACGTGCTCTTGCGATTGTGACAGGGGACAATCTGGGCCAGGTTGCCAGCCAGACTCTGCCCAGCCTTAATGTAATCGGCCGGGCAACGGAATTGCCCATTCTGCGTCCACTCATCACCATGGACAAACTGGACATAATCCGACATGCCGAACAAATCGGCACTTACTCCACCTCCATCTTGCCTTATGAGGATTGCTGTACCATTTTTCTTCCTAAATCACCAAGCACTAATCCGGCGCTGTCTCATGTAGAGGAAGCCGAGGGAAGCATGGAATGGCTGAAGGAGGAAATCGATCGGGCGGTTTCCTCGATCGAGACAATAAATGTTCGCTGGCAGGATAAGGACAACTTGGACGAATATTTTTAAATGCAGGGCTGTACAATGTAAAGAGCGAAAGAGCCCTCTGTTAATTGGATAAGCAAGGAGCTAGGAGCGCTCGGTTTCAACCAGCGCTTCTATTTGTTGCGCGAGTGAAAAATCTTTGCCCGTTACCCCTCCCTCATCGTGAGTCGTTAACCGCACGATTACACGGCTGTATTGAATTTGCAGATCCGGATGATGATTCGCCTTGTCGGCCAGAAGGGCAATTCCGTTGGCAAAGCGCATCCCCTCGTTAAAATGCTCTCGTTTAAACAGCTTGACCAAAGCGTTGTTTTCAAACTTCCAACCAGGCACCTGTCGCAAGTAAATCTCTATTTGTTCCTCGGATAATCGGTTCATGGGAAGCCACCTCTTTCTTGGCATTAGATCTGTAATCACCGGGGTGTGAGATGTAAGTTGAATAACCTCTATTATACGAATACATTACCCGAAATAACAGGAGGTCCAATCATGCTGGAAACCGTCTCGTTATTTTTACAAATCTTGCTAATCAATATTGTTCTGAGCGGGGACAACGCGGTCGTTATCGCTCTCGCCAGCAAAAATCTGCCGGCAGCCCAAAGAAAGCAGGCCGTGCGCTGGGGAGCGTTCGGTGCGGTAGCATTGAGAATAGGGCTGACGTTAGTCGCGCTGGTTATTCTCAAGGTGGCCTATTTGCAAGCAATCGGGGCGCTGCTTTTGCTTTGGATCGCTGTGAAGCTGTTGGTAGAGGATGACGGTCCTTCCCGTGTGAAGGAAGCTTCAACCTTGAGCAATGCAGTCACCACTATTATTATGGCAGACATCGTAATGAGCCTGGATAACGTACTGGCGATTGCGGCGAAAGCCGACGGTCATATAGGAATTATTATGGTGGGAATTGGAATCAGCATCCCTATTATCATTTGGGGGAGCTCCCTGGTCATGAATTTGCTCCATAAATATCCGGCGCTCGTATTCGTCGGGGCTGGCATTCTAGGCTATACCGCAGGCGAAATGATACTCAAGGATCAAAAGATTGGCCGTTTCGTTGACCACGAGGTCCTGCATTGGCTAGTCCCCATTACCGCCGGACTGCTTGTAGTTCTGGTCGGATGGATCAAAAGAAAGCTGGACAAACCAAGAACGGTTCAATGAAATATCCTTTTCGTGGTTACTGCAAAAGTGGAGCGACCAAGCCTAGGTCGAGTGAGGTAGTAGGTGTGAACCCTGCTTGGAAAGGCGCCAACCACGCCACCAATAACGAGTCTTGGAGCGGACATGGTAACAGGTCCGTTTAAGCGTAGACAGAT
>NZ_BOSH01000015.1 GCF_018403245.1 Paenibacillus sp. J2TS4 | reverse complement strand
CTTCTTAAAATGTTTGTGTGGTAACTTTCATTTTACAGGAAAAGACGGTTTTTTTGTGTACATTTTTAACATTCAACAAAAACGGGGCGTCCAGTCAGTTTTCACTGGCTTTCTGGACAGCCCCTTTATTTAATCTTTACGGTACTGAATCCTGCTCCACAATTTCCCCAATCGAAAGAGGAATTGCCCGATAATATGTGGAACAGCTAGAAGCTGGGTTTTAAACAGGGAAGGAGGGGGCCTTCATGAATTGGATTCGCTCATTAACGATCAAGAAGAAGCTGACTTTGTTTTTTCTCGTTTTTTTCTGTATCCCGTTTCTGATTATCGGGGTGATATGGTATAACAAGTCGACCCAGACGATCGAGAACAGCGCGGTGTATTACAATACGCAGTGGGTCAGGCAATTAAATAAGCGCTTGGACGAATATTTCGCCAGAATCAAGCTGGATACGCAGACGCTTCCAGGCGATCCGAGGATACAGCAGTTTGTCAAATACGATCCGAGCGACGCCTATAGCTTGTATCTGCTGAAGCAGGAGATCAGTCAGGAGGTTTATCCGAAAATTGCCTACGGCAATAACGAATTTGCCGGGTTCTATATGTATTCGCTCAAAGGGGCGGTTCTTGGCGATCAGATAGCGGATCGACTAGGCGTCAACTTCCGGGATTTTAACGAACAAGAGGAGAGCTTCAAGGTCATAGGCATTCAAAAAGTAGGGGGAGTCCCCGTAGTCATGGTGCAGCGGGGCATTTTTGACAATGTCACCTTCAGCTTCGCCGGAGCCATGATCTATGCTTTCTCGCTGGAGCGGATGCTGGATATGGGGGATAGCCGAAAGCTCGGTGACGATGACCATATCGCAATTATCGATGCGGCCAATAGGCAATTTCTGTATCATTCCGATTCTGCCAAATGGGGGGAAGAGGTCCCGAGTGGCTGGAGGGACAAACTGGAGGAAACAGGCGGTTATTTCATCGACCGCACTTCGGAGGACCATAAAATGATCGTATATCATACTTCCGAAGCTACCGGAATGACGCTTGCTTCAGAGGTTCCTTTGAATCAATTGGTGGGCACTCTGCCCAATTTACGAACGATTACGGTGATTGTCGGACTGGTCATTCTCGCTCTGGCCTTTATTACCTTTAATAAAATTTTGTTGGAAGTAAAGAGATTGGTCGAGGTTATTCACCTTTCCCGAATCGAGCACAAAGACATGGAGCTCAAGCAGAGAGAGGCGCGTCTTCAAGCGCTGCAGTCTCAAATCAACCCGCATTTTCTGTATAACAGTCTGGAGATTATCAATTCCTATGCGGTGGTAGCCAAGATCAGGCCGATCAGCCAGATGACGGTCATGCTGGCCGGCATGTTTCGTTACAGTGCCAGTGATCCCCAGCATCTCGTTCCGCTTCGCGAGGAAATTCATCATATTCGCAATTA
This sequence comes from Paenibacillus sp. J2TS4, assembly GCF_018403245.1. Taxonomy (GTDB): domain Bacteria; phylum Bacillota; class Bacilli; order Paenibacillales; family NBRC-103111; genus Paenibacillus_L. The sequence continues at coordinate 178,805 of NZ_BOSH01000015.1, read as the reverse complement.
CTTGCGAATACAGCAGGAACGCTATGAGCTATTACGATTCCAGATAACGGTAGAGGACAGATACCTCGATCAAGTTCAACTATTCAGGCTGATCCTCCAGCCCATTGTTGAAAATGTTATTATCCATGCTTACGAAAATCATGGGCTTCACCCCGGCGAAGTTCTTGTCACCGGCCAACCGGCAGACGGCTGCTTCAAGCTGCAAGTGATCGATAAGGGGAGAGGAATGGCACCGGACACTATGGCTAAATTTAATGCCGCCTTTGATTCCGAAGACGTGGAGTCGGCCGGGAAGGCCATTCGTCAAATCGGCCTCTGGAATGTGCATAGCCGGTTGCGGCTGGCCTTTGGCTCTCCTTACGGGCTGCATATCCTGCATTCCGATGAAGCGGGCACCTGTCTCGAAATCCGGCTTCCTTACCATTCCACGGACGAGATAAGCGCATGAATCTGGCCGGCAGCGAGGAATTGACCATAATTTCCTTAGTTAGACCATAGGAGGGTGCGCACGGCCATTGATATAATCGGTTGCAAACATAGAAAGGGAGGTAGACCGAAGATGAAAGGACGGTCAAAAGCAATAGGTTCCGTATGTCTTCTTGCTGCAGCGCTTACATTGCCTGCTTGCGGAAGCGGTGCCAAAGAAACGAAGGGGGCAGGCCCGGAACAGGAGGCGAAGCCGGTCAAGCTTCATATTCTGACTACAGACGGCGGGGGAATGTTCGCGGCACAGGCTCCGGCTAGTGAAAAAGAAAAATATATAAAGGAACTGAGTCGGCTGTCAGGCTATGATCTCGATTATGAATTAATGACTTGGGGAGGCGGGGCTGACTACAATCAGCAGCTAGCTCTTCGCTTTGCCTCCAGAGATTTGGGCGATCTGGTGATGACCAGCGGAATCAGCTCGAATGTGCATGCCGGCGCTGTCGATCAGGGGGTTTTCCTGGAACTGGACGAGCTTCTGGACAAATACGGCCCCAATATTAAGAAAAATATTCCCGAGGTGGCCTGGAAGAGTCCCCGCGTTCTGAAGGACGGCAAGACGTATGGCATCCCGATTCTTGCGGCGGCTCCGGCAACCCGGATCATGTTCATCCGCCAGGATTGGCTCGATAAACTGAATATGGATGTGCCGACCACTCTGGACGAATTTCTGCAATTTGCCGAAGGCGTGAAGCAGAATGATATGAACGGCGACGGCGATCCGAATAATGAATATGCCCTGGCCATAACGGACAATATTGGCTGGAGCGACGTGTTTACCGGGTCCTTTGGCGTTCGGCCGGGTGCGTGGCAGATGCGTGACGGGCAGATGGAACCGGATATCATTCAACCGGAAATGAAGGAAGCAATCGCTTTTTATAAGAAGCTCTATGACAACGGTTACATTCACAAAGACTTTGTCACCAAGAAGCAAGCCGACCGCATCACCGAGATTTTCAAAGGCTATGTTGGTTCCTATGGGGCCGCCGCCAATCAATACGGGACTTTCACCGATATAACCAAGTACATTAACCAGCCGGATGCCAAGACGACCATGATTATTCCGCCGAAGGGCCCGCGCGGAGAGTCTTATTTCCAACCGCAATCAGAAGGGATCGACTTCGTGTGGGTTATTCCGTCCACAACCAAGAACCCTGAAGAGGTTATCAAATTTCTGGACTGGGCATGGGGAACTCCAGAAGCGGATAAGTTCTTCGGCTTCGGGATAGAAGGCCATAATTACACGGAGGAGGACGGGAAAATCGAATATGATGCCGAAGCTCCGGTCAACGTAGACAATCAGGCCAGCGGATTTCACCGCAAGACCATTAATGTGCGGGGCTCCAGCCGGTCTTCCCTGATCAAGTACGTGCCGGAAGAAGAACATATCATGAAAGGCTATGAGGATGCGGAGAAATCGGTTTACAAGCACGATTCGCTGGGAATGCCGCCGTTGGAATCTCTGGTGGGACATCCGGAGCTTGCCTTGGATCTGTCGGCCGGCAGCATATTCTACGATACTTTCGTGAAATTGGTCGTGGGCAAGGAAGACCTGGATGAAGGCTTCGACAAATTCGTGAAGGAGTGGAAAAGCCGCGGCGGGGATCAAATGATCAAGGAAGCGACCGAATGGTACAAATCTTTCAGACAGGGACAATAAAGGAAACGGCGTCTGGCACATCATTTTCCATTTCATCACGAAAGGAGACGTACCATTGCTTCGGAAAATCAAATGGACGGACCCTGTTGTCCTGTTTCTAATCGCGCTGCCCGGATTGCTTCACTTTCTTATTTTTAAATACATTCCTCTGGCGGGGAACATTATAGCTTTTCAAGACTTCAATTTATTTCAAGGATTTTTCCACAGCAAATGGGTAGGCTTGAAGCATTTCATCTATATGTTTAATTACCCGGAATTTTTCATGGTCTTGAAAAATACGTTGAGATTCGGATTATATTCCATTCTGTTCGGATTTCCGGCTCCTCTCATTCTGGCGCTGCTGCTGAATGAAATCCGTTTGGAATGGTTTAAGCGGACTATGCAGACCTTGCTTTATCTGCCCCATTTTCTGTCCTGGGTTATTGTCGGCGGGATCTTCGTTGAAGTCCTGGCCAATGAAGGGATAGTCAACACGATCCTGGGCCGGCTTGGCTTCGAGTCCATATCCTTCCTGACCGAGTCCAAGTACTTCTTGGGTGTCGTCATTGGTGCGGGAATATGGAAGGAAATCGGCTGGTCGATGATCATCTACCTGGCCGCCATGACTTCCATTAATCCTAACTTGTATGAAGCGGCGATGGTGGATGGGGCAGGACGCTGGAGAAGAATGTGGAGCATTACTCTTCCTTCGTTAATGCCCACGATTATCATTCTGTTCCTGCTGCGCATCGGCCATCTGATGGACGCCAATGTGGAGCAAGTGTTGTTCTTCCTGAACCCGCTGGTACGGGAGGTAGGCGAGGTGTTCGATACTTACGTATACCGGGTGGGGTTAACGGGAGGCCTCTACAGCTATACAACGGCTATCGGCATCTTCAAAGCGGTGGTCAGCGTCGTTCTGGTCGTCTCGTTGAACAAGCTGAGCAAGAAGACGACCGGGGAAACTATCTACTAGAAATGGAGGGGCTAATATGAACATGGAGCGTTCGGATAAGCTGTTTCAATGGACCAACGGTGCTGTCATCCTCCTGATTAGTCTTTCCATGATTGCTCCGATGATCCACCTGCTTGCCGTATCCTTGAGCGACCCGGTATATGCCGGGGCCAAGCTGGTTTATTTATGGCCGAAAGGGTTTTTCCTGGATGTGTATCATACCTTGTTCGGCATGGCGGATATGTGGCGCGCCATGGGGGTCAGTATCTATATCACCCTTGCGGGGACCGTGCTATGTCTCTTGCTGACTTCGTCCCTGGCCTACACCTTGACCAGGCCCCGGATGCCTGCACGCAGATGGATAGTGGGACTTATCCTGATCTCCTTTATTTTCCCATCGCCGCTAATCCCGAGCTTCCTGGTAGTCAACGCTTTGGGAATGAATAATACTCTGTGGGCGTTAATTATTCCTGGTGCACTAGGAGCTTATTATATTATCATTATGAGAACCTTCTTCTCGGGAATTTCCAAAGAGCTGATCGAAGCGGCCAAAATCGACGGCTGCGGGGAGTTCGGAGTTTTCGTGCGCATCGTTCTGCCGCTGTCCAAGGCGGTCTTGGCCACGATTGCTTTATTTCATGCGGTGGGGCAATGGAATTCTTACTTTGGCGCACTGATTTACATTCGTTCGGAGCATTTGTTTCCGCTGCAATTGAAGCTCCGCAATATGGTTCAGAACAGCAGCTTTGATTCGGGCTTCGACAGCAACATGTTCGATACGGATGTGTTGCAAACTCCGGAGATGATTAAGGCGGGCGCCATTATTTTTACGACGCTGCCGATTTTGCTGGTCTATCCGTTTTTGCAGAAGCATTTCGTCAAAGGAGCCATGCTCGGTTCCTTGAAAGAATAAAGAGTGGACGGTCTATTGTCGGCAACTGAGTTGCAGGATCCATGGGATGAAAACTTGTCCTTTTATACCGTATCTATGTCCACGAATGGCATTATCCTTAATCAGGAGTGAGTAAGACATGCTTAATGTTATGCTGGTTGACGATGAGCGGGTCGTCAAGAAAACGATCCGATCCTTGATCGAAACGGAAACGGAAGGGTTCCGGATTGTGGCTGAAGCGAGTGACGGGAGAGAGGCGCTGCAAGCTCTGGAATGCTATACCCCGGATGTCGTGATTACGGATATCCGCATGCCGGGTATGAGCGGTCTTACCCTTATGCAGGAAATGAGCCAACGCCAGACCAACACGGATTTCATAATCATTTCCGGCTACGGAGACTTCCAATATGCACAAACAGCCATTCGCTGCGGAGCGGCAGATTATATCCTCAAACCGATTGATCCGGATTATTTCGTAGCCATGCTTCAACAGTTGAAACATAAGAGGATGAGCCGTCCGTCAACCAACGAACCTGTCCATGAGCCGCAGGCCGTGGGAGAGCATAAGCATCCGATGATACAGGAAGTGCTGTCGGTTATGGCATCGCGGTACGCTGACCCGAATTTTTCATTGGGCGAGGTAGCTGACGATTTCGGGATTACCCCGAATTATTTAGGGACTCTTTTCAAAAAAGTGACGGGCGAATCGTTCATCCGATATTTGACTCGACTGAGAATAGAGCAGGCCAAACAGTATTTGCAAAAACCGTTCATCAAAGTGTATGAGATCGGACACTCGGTAGGTTTCGAGGATTATTCCCACTTTGCCAAGACGTTCCGGAAGCTGAATGGATGTACGCCAACGGAATATCGCAACGAAATGGTGAACCATTGGAACGGGTAAGAGCAGTCATTGCGATGTTCTCCGTTCATAAACAATTTATAAGAAAATCACTATCACATATATGTCTTTTAAGAGATCCCTCGCAGCTTGCGGGGGATCCACTTGGTATTTAATGGATAGTCCGATTAGACAACCACAGGATTCATCGGGTCAAATAGAGATTTGGAGACAGATTCCGGAAGGAACCGAGTATGTTCCTGAATCTTTAGAGATCATTGCGGGTCCGAATAGCGGAAAGCTGACCGACGAGAGCGGCGATGTCAAGGCGAGTTTATGGAAGAGGAAAATAAAATCGTCGTACGCTTGGGGATTGGTGCAACGGAAGAAGCTGAGGGAAGGGTCCTCAATACGGACCGGACGGCGATAAGCTGACCTATGAAAAAGGAAAAGATCCGAAGCATGGGAAGGTCACGGTAAATCCGGACGGCAACTGGACGTATACGCCGGACCCCGGCTTTGTCGGCGAGGACAGCTTCACGGTCATCGTTGACGATGGCAAAGGCGGCCGAACGAGAGCACAATCATGGTAAGGATAAAGGAGTCGGCACTCCGCCTACTGATCCTGGTGACGGTGACGGAACAGATCCAGGAAACGGAACCAATCCCGGCGACGGAACGGATCCAGACGGGGAAACGATCCTGATGACGGAACCGATCCGGATGCTGGCGGAACGCCAAATCCTCTGTCTGGCGGTGGGGTCACCCCTCCGCTCCAGCGGTGAAGGAACACCTCCGACAGAATCGGAAGATGTTGAAACACCAGCACAACCCGGAGAAGTTACGACTCCTGCAGAACCGGAAGAAGATGCAGTATTACCTACAGAACCAGAACTTTAAAGCGGGTTGGGTATTTTGTCCCTTGTTATTTGTTTTTAAATCGAAGTTGTGAAAAAATAGTAATTTTTGATTATTTTTCTTATAGCAAAGAGGATAAATGTGGATGAATGTCGTATTATCTGAAACATGCGTTTAATTTTGTCGAGGTTTAAACTTGTGTTTAAATCCGGAAGGATGGTGGTTGTCGAATCTTGGATGATGAACCCCCTAATATTTTTAGGGTTCATATCAAAACAAAATGATAGGGGAGATGACACCAAAGTCAGTTGTAATCAACTTTTGAGCAATTGACAAACTATGAAAATATGATTTTGATAACGTAATGCATAGTGGGAAAGATCGATACTGAACCACATGACCGATCTTAATAACCACGAATGGGAGGGAAACGCTTGAGTAGTACTCGCTTAACAGGAACAACCAAATACAAATTAAAGCAGTTCCTCGTTAAATTTTGTGTGTTTTTACTCGTCATTGGGGGGGTGCTGCCCTTTGTTTCGCCGGCACAAATCCATGCTGCGGAACCCCTTTCGATTAATGACACCGATTCGTATGGCATAGCTTGGCTTAGACCAAACGGTTATATTTATCAATATAGCGGGAGCGACACCAGCCCGACGCCCGTGGCCAGCGTGCAAATCACTGGAGTTCCCAGCGGAGGTCACATTTCTAACGGATTAGCCGTATCGATGACACAGAATGTTTTTTACGCATATGGGGTGGGGGCGGATGAGCAGTATATGCTTTACAAGATTAATCTTGACGGTACTGCGCAACCTGTAGCAACCTTACCCCCACTGCTCGATAATGGTGTCATTTCTCAGGACGATACGAAGTATTATTATATGTATACTGATGACGAAGGGACTCACCATCTTGGTTCTTATGACTTGACTACCGGGCAACAGACTTCCGTTGAAATAAAGGGTGTTAAAACGGATCGTGCTGCAGATTTGGTTATCGATAGCCATGGGTATGTATGGTTTACTTCATTAACTGCCGACTTTATTTACCAGATGGATCCTGATACCGGTGAGGTTTTACGCAGTGTCCCCGTCACAAGTTCCGATGGGAAAAATGTTTCTGATTATGTAGGAGTTCGAGGACTCAGCTTCTTGCCCAACGGTAACATGCTGATATCCAGCGGTTCGAGTACGACCGGTCCGACATATTTTGTGCTTAACCCTTCTACACTACAAACAACTTTCATTGGCTCCGGTACGGGACCATTAGTATATGATTTAGCATCACGGGTAACACCAAACTTTGACCCTAATCCTCCTGAGCTTGAATCTAAAAAAGAAGCAGAGATTCAAGAAAAAGCGGAAGGCAACACGGATGCGGAGCATCCAGAAGTAGGAGATACGCTTCTTTACACGATTCAGACTCGAAACACGATCGAAAACAGTCTGGTAAAAAACCTTGTCATCTCGGATACGATTCCGGAAGGATTGGAATATGTATCGGGTACCCTGACTGTAGATGGTACAGTCGTCAGTGATGATCAAGATGATGATCAAGGCGAGTTCGCCGGTTCTAAAGTAACCGGAAGGTTTGGGGATGTAACGGATACCGAATGGCATATCCTTTCGTTCCAAGTGAAGGTTACTTCTGGACAAGCTGGCCAGAGCATTGAGAATATCGCGGCTGTCACTGGAGACAATCTAGACAAGCCGGACGAGCCGAATCATACTGTTGACGTGTACCCGCTTGATCCGACAAATCCTCCAAACGCCTGTTCAGCAGCAGTGGCGTTGATAAACGGTAGTTTTGAGGACGGAGCTGAAAGAGGTTCTTATGATCCTACAGGACTCTATTTTTATGAATCCGAGGTTCCGGGGTGGTTAACAACAGATGATGCAATGGGAGTAAAACTTATAGAGATATGGAATTATAAGTTGGGGCTTCCTGGAGCTGTAACCAATTTTGCACCACCGGTAGACGGTGACAGATGGGCAGAATTAAATGCCTATGAGAATGGTATGTTATATCAAGATATAGAGACCACCCCTGGTCAAACTATCTATTGGCGTTTGTCTCATATGGGGCGTCAAGGTGTAGATACGATGCAGGTTCGTATCGGACCGGCGACAAACGATCCGTATGATACAGTGGCACAAACTCAGATGTCTACTGGAAATACGGCATGGGAAACTTACACCGGTTCTTATACGGTTCCTGCAGGACAAACCACGACAAGATTTGGTTTTGAGGCTTTAAGCACTGCTTCGGGAAGCATTGGTGCCGGTAACTTCTTAGACGATATCTTCCTCGGAACAGAACCATGTGTAACAGCAGAGAAATCTGTAAGTGCAGAAGGTGACGTATTTGAAGGTGACGAACTTACCTATGAAGTGACGGTCAAAAATGCTGGTGGCGACATTGCCGCAAATACGGTCATCGAAGACGCCATTCCTGAAGGTGCTGAATATGTCCCTGGGTCGATGAAAATATTGAACGGTCCTAAAAGGGGCGACTTAACAGATGAAGATGATGAGGATGCAGGTCATTATGCGGATGGAAAAGTCACCTTTACTGTAGGGGATTTACCGAATACCAACGATCTACCCGAAGGAATTACGGTTCAATTTAAAGTCAAAGCTTTGTCAAGTCAGGTAGGAAAGCCTGTTACTAACAAAGCGCAAGTCACATATAAAAATTTGTTAAAAGATGCTGATGGGGAAGTCTGGTCGAACGAAGTAACCAACAATGTCGTAGAAAGGCCAGATCCGCCAAATGCTTGTACAGCACCAGTGGCGTTGATTAATGGAAGTTTTGAAGAGCCGCCATTTTCACCTAATGATTCGCGATTAAAAAAGCAGAGAGGCTGGTTTGATGCCCCTCAAGATGCTGTTCCAGGGTGGAAAACTACTGACAGATCAGGTTTATTCGAAATCATGAATAAATCTTTGGGCGATGAAATTCCACCTGGTGATCCATATGAAAACTTGAAAGTTACCCCAGCACATGGGCAACAGTTCGCGGAATTGAACAGCCGAGAAGCGGCACAGCTTTATCAAGATGTAGAGACGACACCAGGACAAACGATTTATTGGCGTTTGGCCCACAAAGGTCGTACTGGCCAAGATACAATGGCGTTAAAGATAGATTCAGCTACCGTTGATCCGAAAGACCTGAAAACGATTGAAACAATGACCAGTGGTAAAGATGCATGGGAATATTATTCTGGTTCATATGTTGTTCCAGCAGGTCAAACGAAAACTCGCTTTGGTTTTGAAGCAGTTTCCAGCGCTTCGGGGGGAAATGCAGCAGGAAATTTCCTAGATGATATCTTCCTAGGAACCGAACCGTGTGTCGTCGCAGAAAAAACGGTTTCTCCAGAGGGAGAAGTCTACGCTGGCCAAGAATTAACGTATGAAGTAACCATTAAGAACAATGGAGGCGACATTGCGGCCAATGCAGTCTTTGAGGACGCTATTCCTGCAGGTACGGAATATGTTCCAGGCTCGTTAAAAATTACAAACGGATCAGGGCAAGGCGACTTAACAGATGAAGACGATAGCGATGCCGGTCATTTCGACGGGCAGAAAGTTATTGTTAATTTAGGAGACCTGCCAAACGCGAACAATTTACCTGATGGAATCACCGTTCAGTTTAAAGTAAAGGCTCTAGTGAATGATAGTACCAATGAAATTGTCAACAAGGCACAAGTAGGCTATGACAATCTATTAACAAATGAAAAAGAACAAATCGAATCAAATGAGACGAAAACATCACTGACTTATCAGAAACCGGTGTTAGAATCCAAGAAGACCGCCACCATCGAAGAAAAAGCGGATGGGAATACCGATGGGGAACATCCGGAAGTTGGGGACACGCTGCTGTACACGATCAGCACGAAAAATACGATCTCCGACAGCCTGGTCAAAAACCTTATCATTGCGGATGTCATTCCAGAAGGCTTGGAGTATGTGGAAGACAGCTTGAAAATGGACGGTGTGGAAGTTACGGATGCAGAAGACGATGACAACGGCCACTACAAGGACGGCACCGTCATCGGACAGTTTGGTGACATTACGGATACAGACGAACATACGATCACATTCCTCGTCACCGTTGGCGAGGGACAAGCTGGAAAAGACATCAAAAACATTGCCATCGTTGGCGGTGAAAATATGGAGGAGCCGGATGAGCCAGAGGAAGAGCTCATCGTTTATCCACGCGATCCGGTTCTAGAGTCGAAAAAATCGGCGAAGAACTTAGAAGAAGGCAAAGCCAAATTCGAAGTCGGCGATACGGTCGTTTACACGATTGAGACCCGTAACACCGTCACAGAAAGCTTGGTTGCCAACCTAACGATCTCTGACACCATCCCTGACGGACTGGAGTACGTCTCTGGCAGCTTGACAATCGATGGCGAACCGGCCACCGATGCGGAAGGCGACGACAACGGCCACTACAAAGATGGCACCGTTGTTGGTCAGTTGGGCAATGTAGAAGATGCTAATTGGCATACACTTGTGTTCCATGCCAAAATCTTGAGCGGTCAATCTGGCAAAACGATTCAGAACGTCGCAACCGTTAATGGCGAAGACATCGAAGAGCCGGATGAACCAGAAGAAACCGTCAAAGTGGATCCGAAGTATCCAAAGTTAGAGTCGACAAAGTCATCGAAACTGGAAGAGAAGGCAGCAGGCAATAACGATGCCGATCATCCAGAAGTGGGCGACACCATTCGTTACACCATTACAACAAGGAATACGATCGAAGATAGCTTGGTCGAAAACCTGGTCATCACCGACGCCATTCCGGAAGGTTTAACTTATGTGCCAGACAGCCTTGAAGTCGATGGCCAAAAAGTAACGGATACCGATGACAATGATGCAGGTCATGTCGTCGGAGGCACAGTTACAGGAACCTTCGGTCATGTGACGGATACCAACGATCATACGGTTACCTTCTTAGTGACCGTAGACACAGGGCAAGCTGGAGCAGATATTAAAAACATCGCCGTAGTCGGTGGTGACAATACGGAAGTTCCAGATGAGCCGGAAGAAGAAGTACTGGTCTATCCAAGAGACCCCAAGTTTGAATCCGAAAAAACGGCAGCGAACTTGGATCAAGCTAAAGAGAAATACGAAGTCGGCGATACAGTGGTTTATACCATCAGAGCTCGTAACACTGTGTCTGAGAGTATCATTAACAACTTCACGATCTCGGATAAACTGATGGAAGGACTGGAATATGTCGAAGGTAGCTTGAAAGCAGATCCGGAAGTAGACGCAACATTTGAGAATGGTACCGTTACGGCAAACTTCGGTGAAGTCAAAGACACGGAATGGCGTACGCTGACATTCCACGCCAAAATTCAGTCTGGACAATCCGGGAAGGAACTGAAAAACATTGCGACGGTGGAAGGTGAAGGTGTCCCGCCAACCCATCCAGAAGTTCCAATCACAGTGGATCCGAAAGATCCGAAGCTAGAATCGAAAAAGTCATCGAAACTGGAAGAGAAGGCAGAAGGCAATCAAGATGCCGATCATCCAGAAGTCGGCGACACCATTCGTTACACCATCACGACAAGGAACACAATCGAAGATAGCTTGGTCGAAAACCTGATCATCACCGATGCGATTCCGGAAGGTTTAACTTATGTGCCGGGCAGTCTTGAAGTAGATGGCCAAAAAGTAACGGATGCCGAAGACGATGATTCGGGTCATGTGGTAGATGGCAAGGTCACAGGAACCTTTGGCAATGTGACAGATACAGAAGAACATACGGTTACCTTCTTAGTGACCGTAGACCAAGGGCAAGCTGGTGCAGATATTCAAAACATCGCCGTAGTCGGTGGTGACAATACTGAAGATCCAGATGAGCCATCGACGTCAATCGAAGTATTTCCGCGGGATTCGACGCTGGAATCGGTAAAGACGGCGGTCAATCAGGAAGCCGGTAAAAGCGTGTTTGAAGTCGGCGACACCGTTATATACACGATTAAGGCTCGTAATACGGTAAGTGACAGTCTGATCCGCAATTTCGTCATTTCTGACGTCCTTCCGGAAGGATTGGCATACGTGCCGGGCAGTCTGAAGGTCGACGGAGTATCGGTCACCGATAGTGTGTATGCCAACGGCGCAACGGTTACCGGCAGTGTGTACGCCAACCAAGCCACAGTTACCGGTAGTGTATACGGTGAAGACGGCGCAGTCTATGACGATAACGGCTATGTTGCCGACGGTCGGATCGTCGGAATGTACGGGGATATAACAGATACAAACTGGCATACGCTGGAGTTCAAAGCGATGATCCTAGACGGCCAAGAAGGCGGTAAGATTGTGAATGTCGCCGAAGTAACCGGAGACGACATGGACAAGCCGGGTCGGCCAACGGTAGAAATCGATGTGGAGAACAAACCGCCAACCGAACCGGATAACCGTCCGCCGACGGCACCGGATTATAGAGTAACCACACCGAAGGATACGCCATTATCCGGTAAAATCGAAGGTGAAGATCCGGATGGCGATGAGTTGACGTATGAAAAAGGAAAAGATCCGAAGCATGGAACGGTGGTAGTGGACGAAGATGGCAACTGGACATATACACCGGATCCCGGCTTTGTCGGCGAGGACAGCTTCACCGTTATCGTCGATGATGGCAAGGGAGGCAAGACGGAGGTTACGATCACGGTAGAAGTGACGGAGTCGGATACTCTGCCAGTTGACCCGGATAACCGCCCGCCGACCGCGCCGGATTATAAGGTAACGACGCCGAAGAATACACCGGTATCCGGTAAAATCGAAGGTGAAGACCCGGATGGGGATCCGCTGACGTATACGAAAGGCAAGGATCCGAAGCACGGGAAGGTGACCGTGAATCCGGATGGAACGTGGACATATACGCCCGATCCCGGTTTTGTCGGCAAGGACAGCTTCACGGTTATCGTGGATGATGGCAAAGGCGGGAAGAAGGAAGTGACGGTCACGGTAGAAGTGACGGAGCCGACCCCGCCGACCGATGATGATGACGAAAGCCCGTCGCCAGGACCTGGGGGCGGAATCCCGCCAATCTCTCCTGGAAACGGTACTCCGCCAACGGATTCGGATGAGGAAACCCCATCCACCGATCCTGGCCAATTACCGCCGCCGATCAGACCCGTGGGGGGAACGCCGCCAACCAAGCCTGAGGAGGGAACACCTCCATCAGAATCTGAAGATGTTGAATCTTCGGAAGAACCCGGGAAAGTTATGCCTCCGGCAGAAACTGAAGAACCAGCATCACCTTCGGATTCCGAGGATGTGGCAAGCCCAGAGGTACCTGCAAATGATTCGCCAGCAGATTCAACGGATACACAACAACTTAACAGATTACCGAATACATCTACAAACTTATATAATTTGGGATTACTCGGGGCCGTACTTCTGTTGGCAGGCTTGTTGTTAATGAGAAGGAAAAGCAATAAAATGCAATAATCCCGGTCATAATTTCATTAGTGATCTCGGGTATGGAAATAATACGATTTGCCAACTCTCCTGCTTCCCCACATTTGGGAAGCAGGAGGGTTTGTTTAATTTTGATAGAACAGGAATTCAATAAGAATAGGCTGCTATTAAGGGGTGGGTATTTTGTACTTCTTCCCTTGCAGCTTTAGTAAAATAGTTTAACAAATTTGGTTCAACCTAATAATCAGTGCTTGATTTTCTTTCGCCACCAAACAGACTGGATTTTATACAGCTAAATAAGCCAGATCAGACGATTTTTGGCAATCTAACTGGAAATCATACAGCTAATTCGGTCCCAATCTATCCAATCCCTCTTTAACCCCATTTCTAACGGTAGGTTTTACATTTAGTCCGGAGATCTAGCGAGATTTAGCGAGAATTAACTACATCAATTACATTTAATCGGACCATCTGGAGGGCCAATCTATCAAGTGAAATTCTAATAAGATAAATCTGTCAAGGATGGCCTGTTAAAGTCAAGGACTGATTATGGTTTTGAGCCACAAATTTTAGTTATTTTTTCTTATTTTTTATATTTTTGGAGGATTAGATTGAAATATGTCGTATTGTTTAAAACATGTATTTAATTGGAGTGTGAAGCCGAAGGGTTATTTTTTCTAAAAATGATCTTTTCATGCTTCCCTCAGACTTATATTGATAAAAAATCTCCACCTTGTTTTATACACTTGTTTAAGGTGGTGATTGGCTTAAAGAAATAAATAATCGTCTACTAAGACGAACAGAAAGGAGATATAGCTTAGGTTCTTGAGAAATTTATTGGATGAGAGGCGAGAATGACAATGACAAGATGGTTGAAGAAACTGTTAGCAAGTGCTGCTATGACAATACTGCTCGCAAGCAGTTGGTCGCCCCTCGCTCCTCTAACCATTATGGGTGATGTCCAAACGGTCTATGCCGATTCAAGCCCGAATCCGGTGGATTCTCCGCCGACTAATGCATGCGGGCAAAGAGTGGCCTTGATCAATGAAGTTCCGGAGGGACAAGAGGTAACACGGTTTGCTTTTGGGTCTGTTTCGTCTGCTCCTATGCCAGGAGGAAATGATTCGTTATCCCATGGAAATGTTTTAGATGACATCTTTCTGGGTACAGGGCCTTGTGTTACAGCAACAAAGTCTGTATTGGACCAGGCTGGAAATAGGCTCGATGAATCTGAAGTAGTCTATGTGGGAGACGAGTTAACGTATGAGGTCACCGTGAAAAACGAAGGTGGCGATATTGCTGCCGGGGCTATTTTCGAGGATCTTATCCCTGAAGGTACGGAATACGTCTCCGGATCGATGAAAATCATTAATGATCCCCTTGCAGGCAATTTAACCGATGAAGAGGACAGCGACCCCGGGCATTTTGATGGGGAGAAAGTAACGATCCGCTTGGGTGACTTACCTAACACGGATACATTGCCTGAAGGCGTGACGGTACAATTCAAGGTTAAAGTTTTGCTGGATAAAATGGGTGAAAATTTAGCCAATCAAGCGCTTGTAACCTACAAAAATTTGTTGAAAAATCCTGAGGAAGAATCACAAGAGGAGCAGATTCTTACGAATCCTGTAACGATCATTCCGATGGATCCGCCCCCCATTCCACCCACTGCATGTGGAACGATTGTGCCGCTGATTAACTGCAGTTTTGAGGAGCCGCCATCTTCGGCAGATGATTCCAGACTAACCAAAAAGATAGGATGGTTTGACGCGCCAAACAATGCGGTTCCAGGTTGGAATACTACAGCCCCTTCCGGTTTATTCGAAATCATGAATAAAGTTTGGGAGATGAACTTCCGCCAGTTCATGATCTGCGTAAATTCCTCTCGCGACTTGAGTCGTGAGAGGAATTTACGCCCTTCTCTTATTAGTCACGCCCCTTTACTCCTCCTCTTTTGATTAGATAAGTGAACTTCCACTTATTTCTGAATTTCTGCTTCAAACAGGAACATATGTTTGATATAATAGAGTGTGTAGGATGTAGGTGAGTAACTTACTGCCTCGTCGAATCTTAACGTGAAGCAAGGTGACTTGACTTGAAGATCACTTTAACCGCCAAAGTGAAAATCTTACCCACTCCTGAACAAATCGAATGGTTACGACAGACCTTAGGGGCTTACCGTCTGGCAAGCGATCACCTGTCCAAGCTTGTATTTGAAGAGAAAGTTCTCTCCAAGACGAAGCTACATCAACGGACGTATCGTGAACTGCGTTCTACCTTTTCCTTACGATCTCAAATGGCTCAATCAGTCATGCGAACGGTGATCGCTCGGTACAAGTCGTTAATCGGCAATCGCCACCCCTGGACATTCGTCCGGTTCAAGAAACCGGAGCTTGACCTCGTTTGGCGTCGAGATTACTCGCTTGCGAAGCGGATGTTTTCCATCAATACCGTGCATGGCCGCATCAAGGTGGCTTATGAAACGAAAGGCATGGAAACGTATTTCGATGGATCCTGGTCCTTCGGGACTGCCAAGTTGGTCCACAAGCGAGGGAAGTTCTTCTTACACCTTCCAATGACCAAAGAAGTGGAAGAAGTCTCGGATCCATCTTTGAATCAAGTGGTTGGATTAGATATGGGCATCAACTTTGTTGTGACCAGCTATGACTCCCAAGGTCAATGTACGTTCTTTCACGGTAGACCCATTAAGAATAAACGCTCGAAGTACAAGCATTTGCGAAAGCAATTGCAGCAACTAGGGACAGCCTCCGCTCGCCGTAAGTTAAAGCGGATCGGGGGACGAGAAAACCGCTGGATGACAGATATCAATCACCGGATATCCAAGGCACTCGTCCTCCGATATGGGGCCCATACGTTGTTTGTACTGGAAGACTTAACGGGTGTTCGAAACCGTACAGAGCGGGTTCGGGTCCAGGATCGTTATGAAACCGTTTCTTGGTCCTTCTATCAGCTGCGCCAGATGATCACGTACAAGGCCAACCTCCATGGAGCCAAAGTGATCGCGGTTGATCCCCGTTATACATCACAAGCCTGCCCCAAATGTGAGCATACAGAGAGAGCCAATCGGGATAAGAAAAAGCACCGCTTCTGTTGTCAGAAGTGCGGGTATCGCTCGAATGATGATCGCATTGGCGCCATGAATCTTCAGCGCATTGGAATCCAGTACATCGCTGAAGTGGCTGTATAGGTATACCTATGCAATCGGGCAGCAGTCAACCTGCCTATGGTAACGCCACCCCAAGGAAGGAGGCTAACCGCCGTACTCACTTCCGGGCAGTTACAAGCTCGTGACTTGAGTCATGAGTTGTTGACCCTTATAAATCCTTGAAGGCACCCCTGCACATGGTAAAGGGCTACAAGACGGAAGTGACGATCACGGTTGAAGTAACAGAACCAACTGCTCGCCTATGAATAAGTTGTCAAAGACAGCTACCAATTTAGACAACCTGGCACTGTTCGGAGCTATTATCATTTCAGGCTTGGCAATGAGAAGAAAATATAGCAAAGTATAAATAATGGTTGTATAGGCCTCATTATGCGTTCCATCGTAGTCCGTAATGTTATCCAAGCTTCAGAGAATTGTAGTTCAAATGACTGCTCTCCCCGAATCCTCTAAGGATGCGGGGAGGGCATAGTTTATTTTGGAGAGATATTTTAAGGAGATAGTTTAAGTCAGAGATAGTTTAAGTCAGAGATAGTTTATGTCATTGACATTAATGGAGGAAGAAGCTATTATACAAGCATAAAGTAATTCAAAGTAATATGGTAGGAATAATACTAGTTTGAACTTGCAGGATGGGGGCACATCTCAGCACCGAGCAACGGACTTATCCAATTAAGAGCTGATAGATGACCCGATTTTCCCAATCACGCAACTATAAACAATTGACGAACATTACTTTGTTTTAATTGACTATTGTTCGTGTTTTTTGTACCATGAGAGAGTATCATACAGAAGGGGAGAAAAAAGAATGAAAAAATCATTTTTTATGCTGATGGCCCTGGTTTTATTCCTTGCAGGCTGCGCCGGGGGCGGTAATGACAACAGTCCGTCTGCAGATGGAGCTGGAAAAGGGGAAAAACCATCTGAGAAAAAGATAGCGATGGTTCTCCCGGAGAAAATTGGAGTCAATCCATTCTTCCAATTAATGGAGGACGGGCTGCAAAAAGCTGGTCAAGAATTTAATGTGAAAGTAAAAACGATAGAATCCACTGATCCCAACGCATTTGAACAAAATCTGCGTGCGGCGATAGCGGATAAGTACGATTTAATCATTACCGCTACTTTCCACGCGGAGGATGCTTTGAACAAACTGGCGGCCGAGAATCCGAATCAGGCGTTCGCTATTCTGGATACAGTTGTCGATCAGCCGAACGTCCGCAGTGCGGTGTTCCGCGAGTATGAATCCTCCTATCTGCTGGGCGCACTGGTCGGTTTAATTACAGAGAAGAACATCGTCGGGATGGTGGCGGCAGATGACATTCCATTGATTAAGAAATGGACCGTGCCGTTCGAGCAAGGGTTGAAATCGACCAATCCTGACGCCAAGTTCCTGGTCAACTATGTAGGCGGCTTTGAAGATCCCGGCCGGGCGAAGGAGCTGGCGCTGCTGCAATACTCTCAGGGAGCGGACTTCATTGTAGGGGCCGCTGCAGTAGGAGATTTGGGAGTGTTCGAAGCCGCGAAGGAAAAAGGCTTCTATACCTCGGGACAAGATATGGACCACACTGGCAAAGACCCGGAACATATCATCATGTCTCAAATCAAAGGGACCGATACGGCTACTTATGAGACCGTGAAGGATTTCATGAACGATGACTTTAGCTTGGGTACGATAGTGGACTACGGCTTGAAAGAAAATGGGGTAGGTCTTCCGTTCGTCACCCACGAAACGAAAACCGAACTGAGTCCGTTCATCGGTCAAGAAAATATTGACAAAGTCAAAGCGATTAACGAAGAAATCGTATCCGGCAAGCGGACCATTGACAATCCGCTTCAATAATAATCATTAGAATGTGATCAGTTGGAATCCAGTGCCGTCGCCTATGTGTGAGCCGACTGGATCGTCCGACTGCCCGACCGGCTGCGTACCCGCAGTCGGTCTCCTCATTCTCCGACGGATGGAGGCACTATCCTTATGTTGTTGCAAATGGAACAGATTACAAAGAAATACGGTGATTTTACAGCCAATGCCGGCGTTGATTTTGCCCTGCGCAAGGGAGAGGTGCATGCCGTCGTCGGTGAGAACGGGGCGGGTAAAACGACTTTGATGCGTATCCTGTACGGTATGGAGTCACCTACCTCAGGAGCCATCCGGCTCCGGGACCAGGAAGTTGAATTTGCCACTCCTCTAGAGGCGATTCGCAGCGGAATCGGGATGGTTCACCAGCATTTCATGCTGTTCCCGTCTTTTACCGTGGCAGAAAATATCGTTGCCGGAGGCGAGCCTGGCAAGGGCATATGGTTCGACCGCAAACAGGCAGAAGCCGAGGTCAAACAGTTGGGGGACAAGTACGGCATGCCGGTGGAACCCCGACGGCGAGTGGCCGATTGCTCGGTTGGCATGCAGCAGCGCGTCGAAATATTGAAAGTGCTGTATCAGGGAGCGGAGATTATTATACTGGATGAACCTACCGCTGTACTTACCCCACTGGAAGTTAAGGAACTGTTGGAAACTATCCAGAGACTATCCGCACAAGGCAAAAGCATTATTCTCATCACTCATAAGCTTCATGAGGTTATGGAAGTTGCTGATCGGATAACGGTGCTGCGCAATGGGCGAGTAACCGGGATGATGGAGGCGGCAGAAACCAATGTCGGGGAAGTGTCCCGGTTGATGGTCGGGCGGGAGCTGGCGGATCGGGTCAAGAGCAGACTTAAGCTCGGAGAAGCCGTTCTCGATGTCCGGGAGTTGACCGTTCAAGGGGAAGGGAAGCCTCTTCTGGATCAAGTCAGCTTCCAGGTCAAAGCCGGGGAGATCGTCGGGATCGCCGGGGTGTCGGGCAACGGGCAATCGGAGCTGCTTCAGGCGCTTAGCGGCCTTCGCAAAGCCGACTCGGGGCAGATTCGGCTCGCGGGAGCCGATGTTAGCCAGGCGGCACCAGGGCAGGTGCGCGAGGCCGGCCTGGCCCATATTCCCGAGGATCGCTACTTATGGGGAGCGGCCAAAGATGCATCGGTCGTTGAGAATGCAGTCATGGGTCACCATAGCCGATATCATAGATCGGGTTGGCTGCGGAAGACCAAGATTTCCGCCATGGTTCGCGAGTGGGTGGATCGATTCGCGGTCAAAACCTCTTCCATTGACGAGAAGGCGCAGAACCTGTCCGGAGGAAATTTGCAAAAGTTGATCGTTGCGCGGGAACTGGCGCAGAACACGCCTTTTTTAATCGCGGCGGAACCAACGCGGGGCGTAGATATTGGCGCTATGGAATTTATCCATGATCAGCTCTTGCGCAGGCGGGAAGAACAGGGAGCGATTCTGCTCGTTTCTTCAGAGCTGTCGGAAATTATGACACTGGCCGATCGGATTCTGGTCATGTTCGAAGGCCGGATTGTCGGTGAGTTGAACGGTGAAGAAGCAACGGAGGAACAGATTGGTTTGCTCATGGCGGGAGGCGATAGAGCATGAATATTTGGAAAAAGCGGGCGTCGTCTCTCCTTCACCCATTAATGGCTCTGGTCGCCGGTTTGGCCGTAGGAGCAGTCGCTATTCTGTTGGTGGGAGAATCCGTCCTAAGCACTTATGCGGAGATGTGGAAGGGCTCCTTCGGCAGCTTTTATTATTTGACCAATACTTTATCCCGGGCCATTCCGATTTTGTTGATTGGCGTTGGCCTCTCGCTTGCCTTTCGCGCCGGATTTTTCAACCTGGGGGCCGAAGGCCAGATGGTACTGGGGGCTATTGCTGCCGCGTTAACGGCCCTTTACTTGCCCGGCCCTGGCTGGTTCAAGCTGGTAGCCGCTTTGCTCGCGGGTGTCGTTACGGGAGGCGTCTGGGGGGCTATTGCCGGCTGGCTCGATGACCGGTTCAAAATAAATCTGATTATCTCTACGCTCCTTATGAACTATATAGCGACTTATTTTGCATCTTATTTAGTGAGTTCACCGTTTAAGGATACAGCCGGGTCCGCAGCTCTGCCCCAGACACCAATGATCGATGCGTCCGCCTGGCTGCCCAAGCTGTTTGCCGGCTCCAGTCTGCATGCCGGAATCTTTTTGGCCGTGGGGGCGGCAGTGCTCGTCCATTTGCTTGTCAAACATTCTGTCTTCGGATATGAAATCAACATGATCGGGCATAATCCGCTGTTTGCTTCTTATGGCGGAGTTCGTAGAGGACCGATGATGCTTGCCGGCTTGTTCATTAGCGGCGGATTGGCCGGTTTGGCCGGAACGGTCGAAGTTCTGGGCATGCAATACCGCTATTTGGACGGAGCCTTGGTTACTCCCGGCTACGCTTGGTCCGGCCTGATGGCCGCCTTGATCGCCAGCTCGAATCCGCTGGGCGCAGCATTGGCCTCCTTGCTGCTTGCCGCCTTACAAACCGGCTCCATGGGCGTGGAAAGGAATACGGAGGTGCCGCTGGAAATAGCAAGTGTCATTCAAGCCGCGATCGTCCTGTTCGTCTCGGCTAAATTCGGATATTCGTTAATCAAAAGGAGAAAGGGGAAGAAAGCTGATGGAACTGTTTGACCTTTCTCTCTTTAATTCCATGATCCGAATGGTGACCCCGATTCTGCTCGCCGCACTCGGCGGTATGCTGTGTGCCCGGGTCGGCCTGTTCAACGTCGGTCTGGAGGGCTTTGTGTTAGTCGGGGCATTCTCGGCTATCGTGGGCAATCACTATTTGGGGAATGTTTGGCTGGCCGTCCTGTTCGCCGTCTTGTGCGTCGTCCTGTATTCCTTGTTGTTTGCTTACACCAGCATCCATTTGAAAGCGAACGAAATCGTCGTCGGGATATCGCTGAACTTTTTGGCGCTCGGTTTGACCACCTTCTGTTTACGGACAATTTTCCATGTCAAGGGAGCCTATCGTGATAACGACATGGTTGGATTACCTAAATGGGACCTTCCCATCGTCAGCGATATTCCGGTGCTGGGCAAGCTGTTGGCGGGCCAGTCCCCGCTTGTCTTTATCACCTTTATCTTCGTCATCATCCTGCATATGTATTTCAGGAAGACGGTCTCGGGCTTCAGGCTGCTTGCGGTGGGAGAGAATCCGGTGGCGGCCAGAAGTATGGGGATGCGAGTTTCCCGCTATCAGTATGGCGCCGTTATAATGTGTGGGGTTCTTTGCGGCTTGGCCGGTGCTCAGTTATCGCTTGGTCAATTGACGATGTTTGCCGAAGGAATGACAGCAGGACGCGGATTCATTGCGCTGGTGGCGATGATGCTGGGCCAATCTCATCCGCTTGGAGTGATGGTTGCCAGCCTCTTCTTCGGGTTGATGGATGCATTAAGCATTCGTCTGCAGGGCTTCTCTCTGCCCACTCAGTTTACGATGATGCTGCCTTATGTGATCACTTTTGCGGCTCTTTTCTTCTTCAAGGGAAAGAAGTCTATAGGGGATTCCACTAAAGCGGGTGGAAGCTCCCGATAATCGCAGTTGTACGACTCTTGTTAATTTATTTTTAAGGGGGATGGATATGTACCTGCCTATCTTACAGATTCATTCGGAGGATATGCCGCCTTATGCCATCGTATGTGGGGACCCGCGGCGGGCCAAGGCTATCGCCGATAAGCTCGATAAGGCTAAAGAGTTGTCCTTTGCCCGGGAATACCGGACCTTCGCAGGCGAGTATGACGGGGTGCGTCTGGCAGTCGTTAGCCACGGAGTAGGCTCGCCTGGCGCGGCGGTCTGCTTCGAGGAGCTTATCCGCGCAGGTGTCCGCACCTTGATTCGAGTCGGGACGTGCGGCTCTTATCACGCAGACATCCCTGCTGGAAGTCTCGTCATCAGCAAGGCAGCGGCCAGGGAAGAAGGTCTGACCAAACAGTTGGTGCCCTCCGGTTATCCGGCGGTTGCGGACAGCGGCGTGGTGGCGGCTCTGGAGGCGGCAGCTGCAGACGTTCCGGGCAGCGGCGTCGTTCGGACAGGGATCACCGTCTGCTATGACGCTTTCTTCACCGGGGTAGAGGAGCTGCCTCACCGCAAATACAAGCAAGCGGGCGTCCTGGCCGTCGAGATGGAGATTGCGGCGCTGTATGTCGTCTCTTCATTGCGCGGAGCCCGTGCCGGAGCGATTCTGGCGGTGGACGGCTTCGCCGATGAAGATTTGTCTGAGGTGTACGATCCTCATACGGATGCGGTGGCGAAAGCAGTGGACCGTGAAATCGAAATCGCGCTCCAGGCCGTTGCTCGATTGGCTCGAAGCGAGCAAAGCTAAGCAAATCATTGCGAATCAATATAATGTCATTGCAAGGTGTTCTCGCAACGCGCGCGGGTTTCTGCGCGCGTTGCGGCGTTGTAAGGTGATCCAGTTACCACCATGCATTGTTGTTCCTAGCAGGGAAAATAAAGCTTGGTTTTGATTGATCGGCAACAATTTGCCCTTCACAAAATTCCCATCCATCCTGAGCAAAAAATTAAAACCAAACTTTCGAATCTACCCAGAAATGGATCTGCCATTTAGATTCCTCCTGTTTTTATCAATTCCCATTCCATCGCTGCGTAAAGTCCGTTGCTCCCGAGCATGTGAAAACCTAGCCGTTTATATAAAGATACGGCAGGATTGGACCGGATGACATGGAGTCGAATAGGCTTTCCGTACGCTGAGGCCGTTTCCTGCAAATTCTTCAAGAAAGCCGTCCCAATCCCGACATTCCTGTATTCAGGTAGTAGAGACAAATCAATCAGCCTAATCTCTTGTGGAGATTCATGCAGCCCTCCTATTAAGGGCTTCCAACTTAACACCTATAGTTCTAAAACAATTCTGACTACAACCGATTTACGCAGGTCATTAGTTCAAATGAAGCTGGCAGGTTGGTTTGAGAATTGTTCCGGTCTTATGTTTGGAAGAAGCGAGGCTAACCAGACTGTAGATAATTACACGGTGGAAGATATCTACAAGGAACTCTTTGAAGAGCTTCAAATCCCGATCATTTATGATATCGATTGCGGGCATGTTCCCCCACAAATAACCTTTATCAACGGGGCGTATGCTGAAGTAGAAGTAGAGGATGGTAAAGCATCCGTCATTCAATATTTTATTCCATAATCATTTGTCAACTGAAGAACTCTTTCCGACTTCCCGGCTGTCTTCTCGCACTCTTCTTCTTTCCAGCTTATACTTTATTTGTTTGCGGCTAATGAGCGCAGGAGGAAGAAATTGCACTCCTAATGGGTTATAATTAATAGAAAGGCGTAAGGAAAGGTAGATGGTTCTATGGCAAACACCCATGTGTTTACGAAGAGGGAAGAGATAGCTAACGCCACCATTCACGGCATCGGAGCGGTTTTGAGTGTGGCTGCGCTTGTTCTGCTAATTGTATTTGCCAGCTTGCAGGGGACGGCTCTTCATGTCATCAGTTTCATTGTCTACGGTGTGACGATGCTGCTGCTCTATTCATGTTCTACTCTCGTGCATAGCTTTCCCGAAGGAAAGGTCAAGGATTTATTTGAAATTTTTGATCATTCCGCGATCTATCTGTTTATTGCCGGAACCTACACTCCTATATTACTGCACGTCGTTCAAGGCACATTGGGATGGGTGCTGTTCGGGGTCATTTGGGGAATTGCTGCGCTGGGAGTCCTATTCAAGTCATTTTTCACCAAAAAATTCCTTTTTACCTCCACCCTTTTGTACATTGCAATGGGATGGCTTATCGTTTTTGCTTGGGAGCCCCTCGTTACCAATTTAAGTCGAAGCGGATTGGTTTTATTAGTAGTCGGCGGGATATTTTATACGGCGGGAACGGTTTTCTATGTATGGCGGAGCTTCCCATTCCATCATGCTTTATGGCATTTATTCGTGCTGGCCGGATCGATCTTTCATTTCTTTGCGATCCTCCTGCATGTGCTTCCCTGACAGGTATTAACTTTTGGGCGAGAGGACAAATCTGAGGAAACTCATGTAGATAAAGTAGCCTTTAGGGTCTACTTTTTTTGTGGCTCGAACTATACTAAGTGCTTGACGTCCAAATCTCCTTCTCACCCAATGGAGGCGGATTGAAGTGCAAAAATACCTCTTAAATCCAACCTTTCTCACGAAACGGGCATTCAAGAGCAAAAATACCCTCTAAATGGGTGAAATCATCGTTTTTTCCAAAAACGTGAAAATTAGAGCGAATTTTTACACCTTAATCCCGAAAATAGCTAAATCCATACAATTGGGGTGTACAATCGCACCTTAATTTGTTTTCCTACCTGCCTCCAGGCCATTTGCCATAACATTAAAAGCAAACAGCTCTCGCTTCCGATTCGCATCTTTTATTGTGAGGCCAGTGAAGTGACGCCGCAACTTAAAATGAAGCCCAAGCCATAACCGGGTAGAACATAACAGGATAGAACAGGACGAAACATGGATTACCATGAGGCATATTTATTTCGTCAAGCACGGATTCCGGTTTTGAGTCTTTTTTGTTTTGTAAAAATATTATTAAACTTTCGGCTTCTAAGGAACCATAAAGATTAGCAAAAGGTGTATAATACGAAAATGTTAACTTGGGAGGGGCTCATTAAGTTCCTCTCGAATCTGGAATAACCACTAAGTACCTATAGGCTGGTTTATCCACTAATATGATTAACGGGAGAAAAGGATACCATCATGGCGCACAACGGAAAGTACAGAGAACATATCCATGCAGGGCTGGAAGTGGATGTGGTCCTTAAGCAGGATCAACGTTCCGGGAAAACGACGAGAGGACAGGTCAAAGATATTCTGACGAATTCGGCGTATCATCCTCATGGAATTAAAGTCCGCCTGCAGGACGGGCAGGTGGGAAGAGTGAAGGCGATTCTTTCTGAATCCACACTCCCGGATAATCCTTCTATGTCATAGATTCGTATTTTTTCTGAAAAATAACACATTGGAAATGAGGGACCTTCTTGTCCGGATTTGAAGGATTAGGAATTAGCGCCAAATGGAGCGCGGTATTAAAAACTTATGGAATTGGGCAGCCTACTCCGATTCAAGAGCAGGCTATTCCCTTGCTGCTGGCCGGGAAGGACACGATCGCCAGAGCACAAACAGGATCGGGCAAAACGATAGCCTTCTTGCTGCCGATTCTGGAGAGAATCGACCCGAATGTGGACGGAGTCCAAGCTTTGATCATGACGCCGACCCGGGAGCTGGCTCTGCAGATTACGAACGAAGTCAACAAACTGTTGATTACCCAAGAGCAGTCCCAGGTGCTTTGCGTCTACGGCGGACAGGATGTAGAACGTCAGCTTAAGAAGCTGCAGGGCGGGATTTCGATAATCGTCGCCACTCCGGGGAGACTTCTTGATCATATGCGGAGAGGGACGGTTCGTCTATCTACTGTTTCCATGTTTGTTTTGGATGAAGCGGATCAAATGCTGCATATTGGTTTTCTTAATGAAGTGGAAGAGATCATCGAGCAGCTTCCATATAAAAGGCAAACGATGTTATTCTCGGCGACGATGCCGGAGTCGGTTCGGAGGCTGGCCAGCCGATATATGCGCGAGCCTGTAACGGTCCAGGCAGAAGAGCGACAAATGCCGGTCAAGGAGATTCGGCAATCTGTCGTGGAGACGACCGACCGGGGCAAACTGGCGGCTCTTCGCCAGTTGATCGATCAGTACCGGCCGTATTTGGCCATTCTGTTTTGCCGTACCAAGCGAAGGGTCAGCAAGCTGAATGCGGAGCTGCAGGAGGCCGGATACGATTCGGATGAGCTTCACGGTGATTTGTCTCAGGCCAAGCGGGAGCAAGTGATGGAGCGTTTTCGGGAAGCCAGGATTCAACTGCTGGTAGCTACTGACGTAGCAGCGAGAGGTCTGGACGTGGAAGGCGTGACCCATGTCTTCAACTATGACATTCCGCCGGATGCCGAAAGCTACATTCACAGAATTGGTCGAACGGGAAGAGCAGGAGGCGAGGGAGTGGCGGTCACGCTTGTTTCCCCGAGGGATCGGGTGGCGCTGGCCAACATTGAGAGAGGAATCCGAATGTCGATCCGCCGGAAGCCGTTGGATAAGCTTGCGGCATACGACATGTCCGCAGGCTCGGAACTCAGCCAAGAGCGGCGTGGAGGAGGCGAGCGGCGAATAAGCCGTGGCGAGCCTAGGGGTCAGGAGCGCAAGGGGAGTGCGAATCGGGCTGGGATAAGGTACGGAAGCGGCAGTATCGGTCACGAGAGTGAAGCCCGGGTAAGCCTCCGAGGAGCGCAGGAAGGGCGCAACCGACGCAACGACCGAGCGGCGGCCTCAGGGCAGCCCGAGCGTTCCCAGCGCTCTGTGCGAGCTGAGCGCTATGGGAAAACGGAGCGCACCGAGCGGCCCGGTCGGCCAGAGCGACGCGGCCGGCCCGAGATCGGGCGGGCAGCCTCCGCTGGAGGCCGCGCAGGCAAGCGGCGGCCTGAAGCCGGGACGAGCCTCGGCCTCAGCAAGCCGGCGAGGCACGGCCAAACGAGATCCGGAGGAGCGAGGGGGAATAGCTCGCCAAGGGGGAGTAAGGGGCGCAGGGGGAGGTAATTCCCGCGCAAGCGAGTCAGTGACGGCTTGGGAAGTTTTGAAGCAACAAAGCTGAAAACTGAAAGCGGCCGCTCCCTTCGCTAGGATATGACCCTGCATTGCAGCAGATATACAAGAGGAATCGATGCGGCTGCGGCCACTCCGATTCCTCTTTTTTGACATGACAATCCCTACAATATTACAACTGCTTCTACTATTTCAGCTACTACTGCTGCATCATACTTCTCTAGCATCAAGCGAGTCTGGTGCCCCTTACTGCTTCCGATAGATCAAATCTTTCTAGATTTTATATTGACTGCAAAAGTACAGCCATTTTGGTAACTTTTGACCTCTTTCCAGGGATCTACTGCAAAAATACAGTAGATTCAGCCTGTAGAGGTCCAAATATGGCTGAATCGAAGAAATGTACTGTATTTTCGCAGGCGATCATTGGAAAAGAGCGGATTCTGGTTTAAAGTACTGTATTTTTGCAGTAGGTTTTATCGTTGTCCTCGATGCCTGCGCCTCCGTCGCCGCTTTCGCGCTTCTGCCACTGATCCTTGCCCCCGTGCGGCCTCTCCCCGCGCGCCCACTACTACGCCCCGTCTATGCGCCGCCGTTACGCGCCACCATGGCCGCGCCTCGGGCTGTGTGCCGCCGTACCCGCACACTCCTACGTTCCGTCCATGCGCCTCCGTTGCGCGCTTTCATCGCACTCCGTCTGCAAGCCGCATTGGCAGCGCTATAACACGGGCGGATTTAGCTTTTTGCTATATGGCTGTGCTGGGTCCGGTATTGGCCGGGAGTCATGCCCGTCTGTTTGCGGAAAAACCGGATGAAATTTTGCGGATTGTTATATCTCAGCTTCTGGGCGATGTCTTTAATCGGCATATCCGTCTGCGTCAACCATTCCTTAGCCATATGGAAGCGGTGCATGGACAAATAATCACTGAAGGACATATTCGTCTCCTTCTTGAACACGCTGCTTAAATAGAAGGCATTATAGTGCAGCCTGGAAGCGCATTCCTCCAGCGTAAGATCGGTGTCGTAGCCGTTATGGATCATATCGATAATTTGCTCCGACAAATTATGATACTGAGAGTCTCTGCGATCCCGGAAAACCTCGATCAACGGCCGGATCACGCTCGTTTGGAACCATGTTTCTATCTCGTCACTAACATAGAGCTTGAGCAATTCCTGATGTAAGAAGCGGCCTTCTGGAACAAACTGCTGCAGCCGGATTCCGGTTTCCTGCACGACGATCATTAAGTCATTTAGCAGCCGAAGCAAGGAAATTTGGTACTCGTGCGGCGACCGGTCTCTATGGAAAACTTCGTCTAACCATTGCCTGAGCAGCTCTGTCGCTCTTTCCTCGTCCGCAAGCTTGATGGAATCGATCAATTCGTTCTCGATATGCCTCGGGTAGGAATAGATCAGCGTATGCTTCCCGGAGTTGATATTGGAATAGGGGATGATGACCCCTTTCCCCAGCTTCATTCGATGCTTCAAGGCCTCCAGCCCTTCCTTGTACGCTCGGGGAGCCTTGCTCAGAAGCTTAAAGGGAAGACTGGTTCCGATGCTTACATCCAGGTCCAGGAAAGTATGGATCTTCTGCTGAATCGATTCTGTCATATCGTAAATATAGGCATTAAAAGATTCCATATCCGTTTCTGTGCTGCCGATCAGCGTCACCTGGGTCTGATCCGCAATGACAGGGGTCAGCCTGTTCTCGGGAGGAACGATTTCCTCCACAATATTATTCGCAGCAAAAAGCAGCAGATCCACCTGAAGGGTCAGAACGATCAGATGATTCCATTCCCTGACATGGGTATAATAGCCGTACAGAATCAATTGATCCGTCAATTCGGTCTGGCTGAGATTGCCCAGGTAAAATTTATTGAGAAAAAGTGATCGCATCTGCAGCGAATTTTGGGATAACTCATGCTTCAAATTCGAATTGGATATAAACAGATCTTCAATATGTTCATTAATAATTTGCAATTCGTCCTTCTTCTTGGCATTGAAATCGGGAAAACGATCTGAAATGGCTTTCACGATTCCGCGAATAGGCGTGTACATCCTGCGGCTGCCCAGCCAGACAAAGAAGACGGAGGTCACAATAATGGCCAGGCAGACGTAGACAGTAAACCATCCTATCGCTTTGGCTTCTTTGGTGATTTGCTGGATTTCGGTGAAGGAAACATAGATCCAGCCGTTAAAATCCGACCGCACATAGGTTACGGTAAAATCGCCGTCCCCGGTGCCCGTCTTGAATTGTCCCACTTTATTATCCAACAGCGTGAAATCGTCAGGATTTATCCGATTGGTGGCTAACACCGATTGACCAATCTTGGTCTCATCCGGGTGAATCAGAATACGGCTATCGCTGTCCAATATCATCATTTCCCGGGAGTCTGAATTATTGGCTATAATTTTGGACAGGCTGCAGCTTGGAATATTGGCGATGGCCAAGCCACGCTTGTCTGAGCTGAGATTGGGCAGTTTTTTGATTAGAGTAATAATGTGATTACAACTGTAGGACTCTGTGTCCAAGGAGCCTAATCCTTTGTTCTCCAGCAGAACCCAGTTTGAATTGAAAGGAAGCGACATAAAGCTTAGCAGCTTGTCTTTGGCCGAATAAGCCTCCAGCTCGTACAGCCCCTGGTTGTTTACTACCCAATCGTGGGCGATATTCACGACTATGACATCCGTTACCCTGGTGTCGAACGACTGGAGATGACTGAGCTCTTTTCTCAGATTGTTATATAGCTGAAAATCGTAAAATTTAATGGGGCGATAAAGCGCTTCCTGAACTAGAGTCGAGTTGATGACGTGATTCAACGATTGATCCAGCGTTTTTAGAATTTGCTCCATGTTGCCATTTAATTGCTTCATCAGATGGATATTGCTTTCGTTGACCTGCTCTTGAATGGAGTCGGCCGATTTAATATATGAAAAGAAGCCGAGGAACAGAACGGGAATGATGCACAGCAGGCAACCGAAAATAACCATTTTTTTGTATAGGTTAAGTCTGTTCAAAAGTATCTTCTCCTACCGTTCTCGTAGTACCCCCAATTCTAGAGAAAACCCGGATGCAGGGCAATAATCATTTTATAGAAAATAATCCTTGGATTAGATTATCGTAATCTTCTCCAGGGCTGTAATAATCCTTGGATAACATGACCAGCACGAGAGGACGCCAAAAAGGATTCCAGGCGGTCCCAAAAGGATTCATCTTATTGGAGGATTATATACGTAATCGGGTTATTCCTTTTACTATGGAGACAGCAAGATCGCTATTCGATATTTCCTATATGAGGAGGTCGTTGAAAGAAATGAGAAAGAAATCAGGGAAAACAGGATTCGCTAAGTATGGAAACGTTTTACTCGCTACGGCGACTGCCGTATCTCTGTTAGCCGGGTGTGCCGGCGGGGGCAAGGATGCGGAAGAGAAGAATCCCGCCCAGGATCAGGGCGAGGCTAAGAAGAGCCCTGTAAAGATCAGTATAATGGCCAATCTTCATACTCCTGAGGTGCCATCCGATCTGATCGAGAAGCTGGTGGAAGAAAAGACAAATACGCAATTGGATATCCAATGGGTGCCCGACGGCAGCTATGAAGAGAAGCTTAACGCCTCCTTTGCAACAGGAACACTGCCTCAAGCGGTCTATATGAAGAATCAAAGCACGCTTATTCTATTTAAAGATGCGATTCGAGACGGACAGTTCTGGGAAATCGGACCTCTGCTGAAGGATTATCCCAATCTCAATAATTTTAATCCGGCGGTGATGAATAATACTTCGGTCGACGGGAAGATTTATGCTCTTTACCAGGAGCGTCCTCTATCCAGGCAAGGAATCATCTATCGGAAGGATTGGGCCGATCGTCTTGGGTTGAGTGCTCCGAAGAATGTCGATGAGCTGTATGACATGCTAAAGGGCTTCACGGAGAACGATCCGAATGGGAGCGGGAAAAAAGATACGATCGGTCTAACGGACCGAAGCGATTTGATCTATGGAGCGTTCAAGACGATCAGCTCCTACTTTGGAACGCCTAACAACTGGTCGGAAGAGGATGGCAAGCTGGAGCCGGAATTTATGCATCCGGGGTATATGGAGACGATGAAGTATTTCCGGAAGCTTCATGAAGAAGGTCTGATTAATCAGGATTTTCCGGTCACGAGCAAGACGGACCAGCAGAATCTGTTTATTACCGGAGCGGCGGGAATGTACATTGGAGCTATGGGTGACGTAGTCAGCCTGCATCAGAAGATGGTGGAGATCAATCCGGATATCGAGCTCGAAGTGCATAACCGGATCGAAGGACCGGACGGGCTGGGGATATGGGCTATTCCGGGGTATGGATCCGCGGTTCTGTTTCCTAAATCTTCCGTCAAGACGGAGGAGGACTTGAAGGATATTCTCAGCTTCTATGATCAGCTGATGAGCCCGGAACTGGCCAACCTGATTTATTACGGGGTAGAAGGCACACATTACAACATAGTGGAAGGAAAAGCTTCTCCTGTGGAAGACGCTAAACTGACCGAACGGGAAGTGAAGCCGTATCAGGCCATTATGGTCGGCGGACCGAGCACCATTGATATGCTGGAAGGCTACTTCAAGTTGCCGGTTAAAGCCAAAGCGGAGGAGCTGATTATCGATAACGAAAATTTCCTGATTCACGATCCGACGGCTCCGCTGGACTCTCAAACCTACACGGAAAGAGGCGTTCGTCTGCAAGAAATTATTAAGGATGCCACTTATAACTTCATTCTCGGAAAGCTGGACGAGGCTGGATTCCAGAACGAAGTGGACAGATGGCTTAAAGAAGGCGGCAGCCAAATTATAGAAGAATTCAATGAATCTTACCAAAAGGCGAAAAGCAACGGTTAATGCATAAGATTTAAGCTAAGAGTTGGCAGTCACATAACTGTCGGCGCAGTTAATCATACGCGGGCCATATAAACGGTTATACAACGGTCATTCAGCCAGAAATCCAGACTCTCACTTGGGAAGTCTCCATTCGGAAGGTTTACCAAACGGGCTGTTGAGGGTTCAACAGCCTGTCATCTCTTTATCGTTGAAAGGAAGATCCATCATGGGCGAAGCAGCGGTGCAGAAGATCAAATCTACCAAACCGGCTACGAAGTCGGGCCTCATGAGAAGAATCGTCAAAAATCGCGCGATTTATCTAATGATCTTACCGGGACTGTTGTATTTTATTATTTTTAAATATATCCCGATGGGCGGGCTTGTCATTGCTATGCAGGATTACAAGCCATATCTGGGGATTACGGGAAGTCCATGGGTCGGGTTCAGGCACTTTGAGCGCCTGTTCGCCGAGCCGATGTTTTTTACAATATTGAAAAATACGTTGGTTTTGTTTCTATTGAATCTCGTTATTTATTTTCCGGTTCCGATTGTATTGGCACTTATGCTGAATGAAGTCCGAAGCAATATATTCAAGCGGTCTGTACAGACGCTGATTTATATTCCCCACTTCATGTCATGGGTCATAATTGTAGCTATCACCTTTGTTATGCTGTCTGTCGATCGGGGCATTATTAACGAAATATT
Source organism: Paenibacillus sp. J2TS4 (assembly GCF_018403245.1). Taxonomy (GTDB): domain Bacteria; phylum Bacillota; class Bacilli; order Paenibacillales; family NBRC-103111; genus Paenibacillus_L. The sequence continues at coordinate 146,464 of NZ_BOSH01000015.1, read as the reverse complement.
CGCCATGTTAGGCCTTAACAAGATCAACTTTTTAATGAGCAGCGAATGGTTTCGGCCTATGTATATTTTGCAGGTTATTTGGCGGGAGGCCGGTTGGGGAACGATTATTTATTTGGCTGCGATGGCCGCCATTGACCCTCAATTGTATGAGGCGGCAAGAATGGATGGGGCTAACCGTTTTCGGCAGATTTGGCACATAACCCTGCCCTCCATCCGCAGTGTAATCGTCGTTTTGTTAATTCTGAAAATCGGGGATGTATTGGAGCTTGGCTTCGAGCATGTCTATCTGCTTCTGAATTCCATGAACCGGGAGGTCGCGGAAATTTTTGATACGTATGTTTATACGGCCGGGTTAAAACAAGGGCAGTACAGCTTTAGTACGGCGGTAGGCTTTTTCAAATCCTTTATCGGACTGATACTGGTTGTTATCGCGAACTGGCTGTCGAAGAAGGTAGGCGAAGAAGGAATTTTCTAATTTTGCGCAAATGGAGGGTTGAACATCATGCTTCAAGACAAATCATGGGGGAGCCGAATTTTTGATGGCGTCAATTACACGCTGTTGCTTATTATTGCGCTGATCACGGTCATTCCATTTTTGCATATCATAGCCGGTTCGTTCACGACCGTTCAAGAGCTTGCACAAAAGCGCTTCGTCCTGTTTCCTACCGTGTTCTCGCTGGATGCCTACCGGTATATATTCTCAACCAATGTATTGATCAAATCATTGGGGGTTTCTGTTGGAGTGACGTTGTTCGGCACGCTGTTCAGCATGTTCCTTACGTCCTTGATGGCGTACGGGCTGGCCAGAAGAGATTTGGACGGGCGAAATCTGATTATGTTTCTGGTCGTCTTCACTATGCTGTTTAATGGCGGAATGATTCCTACCTTCTTGGTGGTCAAAGGAATGGGACTGATCGACACGTACTTGGCTTTAATTATCCCAAGTGCCATCAGCGCGTTTAACCTTATTATTATGAGAAATTTCTTTCAGAATTTGCCGGATGGCCTGGAGGAATCGGCGCGAATAGATGGCTGCAGCGACTGGGGGATTCTGTTCAGAATTGTCATCCCTCTGTCCATGCCGGCCATTGCCACGATTTCGCTGTTCTATGCGGTAACGTATTGGAACACCTACATGCCGGCGATTCTTTACTTGAACGATTCGGCCAAGTGGCCGGTGCAGATTATATTAAGGCAGATCGTTATTCTCGCGAGCGGGATCAGTGCCGACACCTCCGGCTTTGACGACGGTTTCATCGCTCCACCGGAGCAAACGGTCAAGATGGCTGTTATTGTCGTGGCGACCCTTCCGGTCCTGCTGGTCTACCCGTTCCTTCAGAAGCACTTTGCCAAAGGAGCGCTACTGGGATCGATTAAAGGGTAACGGAAGAGAAGGGTAGAGTAGAGCGAGGCTGTTGGCGAGTTGTGTGGTCCAAGTGAGATGGATGTATTTGTTTAACTGGCCAAAAACGTTGCAATTCAAGGGGAGTGGTAAGCGGATGCAACCAACAGATTCGATGAATGACCGGCTGCGCAGCGCTCTTAAGGAAATGGACGGATTGTTCCACGGGTTCTTTGAATGGCTGGAAGGGCAGTATGATCCGGAGCATGGAGCGTTCTACTACGCGCAAAGCTCCAAAGCCTCGGATCAATTTATTCCGGACATTGAGTCTACCGCCCAGGCCTTAAATCTGTTGGCGCGCTGCCAGCTCTTTGGGGCTTTGGATGATACGATGAAGCAGCGAATGATTACCTTTTTTCAGCAAAAGCAGGAGCCTTCCACCGGATATTTTTATGATGCTGATCCGCTCATGAGGGAAGACGAGGTTATGGTGGCCAGAGCGATCGGGTACAGCCTCGGAGCGCTGTGGAAGCTGGGGGCGAAGCCGCTATACCCGCTGCCTAATGATCGACAGGCTTCGCCCGATTATATCCGCACCCCGGACACCTATGTCGGGTGGCTGCAAAGCGTAGAGCTGAGCAACAGTTGGAGGGGCTGTGATCGGCTGTGCACCTCGGCAGCTTATTTGGCCCAAATGCCGCAAGCCGACAGGAAGCCGTATCTGGATGCCGCCCTTCGCTATTTTGAGGCGCTTCAGGATCCGGAAAGCGGCCTGTGGGGTGAGGGCTCTTGGTATGTAAAAGTTTCCGGAACGTTCAAGCTCCATACGTTCTACGAGCGGTTTCGGGTGCCCATCCCCCGGGTGCGTGAGATGTATAACAGTCTGCTGCACTGCCTCCGCAAGGAGACGGCTGTAGATATGTGCTACATTCGTAACCCTATTCATCTACTGTATTCCATGAGGAGAAGCACCCCCTTAGACGAACTGCTGGAGATTATTGAAATAACCGTCTACAATATGAGTAGACTTAAACGTAAGGATGGCGGGTTCTCCAGAGAGCTGGATCATTCTCCGCCCGCCCCTAATGTAGCACAGGTGAAGCCAGGGGAATTCTACCCCGACATGCCCAAGCCCGTTAGGCTGGGGCTCGGCAAGGTGGAAGGAGATATGAACGCCGGCACTCAGGCGATCTTAATCCGGCATTTATGTTACGAGCTCGCCGGGATCGATGCCCCGCCGCTGTCTTCCCCTCCGGATTTGTTCCGTTCTTATACGCATGCGACTTAATTATTCTTTTCATGGCCAAATGATCAACATGATGCAAAAGGAGTGCAAGCTTCTATGAACACACTGGATCCGACGGTGCCGCGCACCGATTATTCTCCTCTCCAATGGGCCAAAGCCGCTTGTGACGGCTTGAGGGCTCAATATCCCTGTCCGGAGAAGCTGCCGCCGGAAAACCGCTGGCATTACCATCAGGGGGTGTTCCTATACGGAATGCTTCAGGTATGGGAGCAAACCGGAGAGGAAGCGTATTTAACCTATCCCAAAGAATATGTCGACAAGCTGATCGATGCCGATGGCAACTTTTATTTTGCAAGAGATGAGCTCGACGCCATTATGCCGGGATTGCTGCTCTTTACCCTGGATAAGCATTACGGGGAAGCGCGCTACAGGATTGCGGCAGACAAGCTTAGACAATTGTTTGCGACGCTGAATCGAACCTCCGAGGGCGGATTCTGGCATAAGGATAAATATCCTTACCAGATGTGGTTGGACGGACTCTATATGGGCGGGGTGTTCGCTCTGAAATATGCTGAGCAATACGAGGAGCCTTCGCTTATAGACATGGTGCTTTATCAGGAAAAGCTGATGCGTAAATATATGAAGGATGAACAAAGCGGGCTGTTGTATCATGCTTGGGATGAAAGCCGAAGCTTTCCTTGGGCGGACGCCGTAACGGGCTGCTCTCCCGAGTTCTGGGGGCGTTCTCTAGGCTGGTATGGCATGGCTCTCGCCGATTTCCTTGATCATGTTCCGGCAGCTCATTCCGGGAGGAAGGAGCTGGAGGCGGCACTGAAATCTTTCGTGCTGGCGCTGATTCGCTGCCAGGATCAGGAGAGCGGGCTCTGGTATCAAGTTGTGGACAAAGGCGGGCTTCCGGATAACTGGCTGGAAACATCAGGATCTAGTCTGTTCGTGTATACGATCGCTAAAGCGGTCAAGCACGGTTGTGTAGACAAGGAGCTTCTGCAGAGCGCCGTCCAGGGGTACCAAGGCTTGCTTAACAGAGTCCGATTTAATGAGGAGGGTCACGTCATTATTCCGGATATTTGCATTGGCACCTCGGCCGGTGACTATAACAACTATGTAACCCGGCCGGTCAAAGACAACGACCTCCACGGAGTCGGGGCGTTCATTCTCGCCTGTGCCGAAATGGAAGGCGGGGTATAGCCTAAACCAATAGCAATGAACGGGATAAGGGGCTTTTTACCATCATATAAATATCGATTTTGCAAAAGTGCCTGTTAACAGAACGGCAGCGGAGAATCCTCTGCTCGGAGACGGTTGACAAGCACTTTTGTTGTGTTTGCTACATATACTTCAAAATGCATCTAATCACTTACCACCTATTCCTGCCTCGATTATAGATGCGGAAATGGAAAACCTTCGATTTCGTTCCGAAGGGAAATGTTCAAAGCTTCAAACATTGTGATCTGAGCCCTAACGATCAACTCTAAAAATTTATATTAAATAAAAGGGTAATTTTACCGATACCTCTTTTATAAATAGGTAAGAACAGTTACAATAGGTCTCGTGTCCTATATCGCAAAAAGGCGGAATGGGACTATTCTGTCAGAACGGACGAGGATTCTAATCCTGCGTTCCTTTTTCCCCAGGGCAAATGAGAGGGCTTGGATGAAAATGGAATAGGAGGAAAAAGAAGAAGTTCGCCATATCTATGACAGGCTTATTTGTGATCGCGGGATGAGTTCGATGGGACCGCGGAGTAGAATGATCTTACAGGTGCAGGAGGAAAAGTCGATGAATCAACAAACGGAAAAAGAAATGAATCCAGTAAAAGTGGGCAATGAAATCGTTATTCCCGAGAATCCGCTCTCTCACTTCTTGTTCAGCAGTACGAGATCGGCTATAATCTGGCTGGTGATCCGGGTGTATCTCGGTTACCAATGGCTGATGGCGGGCTGGGGAAAGGTGACGAGCGAGGCTTGGACCGGAAAGAATGCCGGAGGCGCTATTCAAGGATTTGTTAAAGGCGCGTTGGCCAAGGCAGAGGAAGGAAAGGACGTATCGGGCTGGTATGCTAACTTCCTGCAAGATTTCGTGCTGCCGAATGCGAAGGTGTTCTCCTTCATGGTCGCTTATGGGGAAGTGTTGGTCGGACTTGGACTAATTGTCGGCTTATTAACGGGAATCGCCGCATTTTTTGGCGGAATGATGAATGCTGCGTTCTTATTTGCCGGAACGGTGAGCACGAACCCGCTTCTCTTTATTCTGGCCACCTGGCTTGTGCTGGCATGGAAAGTAGCCGGCTGGTATGGTGTAGACCGGTGGGCGCTTCAATACTTGGGAACCCCTTGGTACCGCAGGTAAAGAGGAAGCAGATAAGAATAACAGATAACCCCGGAAGTCCGCGAAAGCGGAGTCCGGGGTTATTATATAGAAGGAGTCGATTAGAACGTTCCGGCGGCTTTAGCGGCTTGTTCCAATCCCTGTTGAATAAGCTCAGCGGCCTTATCGGGGAATTGATTATGTCCCTCAACGATGACTTTGGTAAAGTCGGTAAATCCGAACAGCTGCAGGTTCATGACAACGAAATTGACAGCCATTTCATGGGCAACGGCGGGTCCTTCGGAATAGACCCCGCCTCGGGCGTTAAGGATGGCCACTTTTTTACCGGTTACCAGACCAACAGGACCCTCAGGCGTATAACGGAAGGTTTGTCCGGCTTGATTCAAATAATCGATATAGGTGTGAAGCACCGCAGGAACGGTCTTGTTCCACAGCGGGAAGGCAAAGACGATTTTATCAGCGGATATAAACTGGTCAACATATTTTTGCACCAGCTCAGCTGCGGATTGCTCCTCCGGAGTCAAGTCCATCCCGCTTCTCGACTTGAACATGGCATTGATCATAGTAGCATCATAATAGGGGAGATTGGCCGCGAACAAATCTAATTCTACGATCTCATCGCCGGGATTGGCCTCTCGGTACGACTGAAGAAAAGAGTCATACAATTTAACGCTGACCGATTGCTCGGCTGCGCGGTTATTGGCTTTAATGAACAGAACAGTTGACATCTTGCATAATTCCTCCTTAAGTAGTGAATCCGCCTAGATTAGAAACTGATTTGGTTACAAATAAGATAAAGCGAGGTTCTCTACCACTCACTATCCGTCACTATCTTAGTTACAAATCTAATAAAAGCAAATGTGCTATGGACAGACTCCTGATTGAGCACTTCAAGAATGGGCCTCCGCGTTTAGAAGCTTTTCTTATCGCCAATGGAAGCTGATGTCAGTCCGGCCAGCGGAAGGCAAGTCTATTGCGGTAATACAAGCACTTGCTTAAGCACATCTGCAATTGTATACCGCGACAATCTATCCTTAATCACGGCTTCTGCTTCCTGCATGATTCCGTCAATTACCGGGACAATATTCCTGCCGACTGTGCACGTTTCATTCGGCTGACTTCTATGCAGGGAATAAGCTCCACAGCCTTCAATGACCCGGTAAACATCGAGAAGAGTGATTTGCTCAGCCGGTCGGGACAGCTTGGTTCCACCCAATACGCCGGGTTGGGATACGACCAGATTGCCTCTAGCCAGTCTGCATAGGATGCGTCGGATAACGACGGGATTGGTATTCACGCTCTCGGCCATTTGCTCCGAGGTGACTTGGTCATACTGGTCTTTGGCAATAAAAGCCAGCATGTGAACAGCGACGGAAAACTGACTGTTACAGAACATGCCACCCCTCCTTTGTAACCTAACCAGTTACATTTTAGCATAAGGGCCTAAAGAAAGTAAAGGGAGGAGGAGAGAGGATCATCTGCCGGCAAGACCGCAGCCCCACCGGCAAATTGGTTTTAAGGCTAAAGAGGGTAAGAGGGTTATTTATTGCTTTGAGCTTTAAGCAGATCCCGAATTTCGGTCAGAAGCAGTTCTTCTTTGGAAGGATCCGGCGGGGCCGGTTTTTCTTCTTCTTTTCGCTTCAATTTATTAAAGGCTTTGACAAAGATGAAGACCGAGAAAGCGACAATAAAGAAGTCAATAATCGTTTGGATGAAAGCGCCGTAATTCAAGACAGCTTCGCCTAGAGGATATCCTAAGCTGGTCAGATCGACTCCGCCCATTATTAAGCCGATGATCGGCATCATGACATCATCGACCAGCGAAGAGACAATTTTGCCGAAGGCCGCTCCGATAATGACCCCGATGGCCAGATCAATGACGTTCCCCTTTAATGCAAATTTTTTGAACTCATTCCACATACGTTGGTTCACCTGCTTTAATTAATAAAATTATGGACCTAGTATATCAGATGCTTTTTTCAATTGGAACAGGCCCAAAGTAGCATCGAAGTTCTGACCCGATTGTGCTAATCAGAACGTCATTCGATCCATCGTCGAAACAAACGAAGGACCCCGCTCATCCACGCGGTGAACGATGGAGAGAACGTCCAGAGCGATGGACCGGGCGGCGTGGGCCTGCTGCTGCGAATCGATGCGGGCCAGAGCCGCTTTCATTCTTTTACGAGTATAGGGATTGGCAAGCAAATGCTTCACCTGCTCTCCAAGCTCGGTCGTCGAACCCGAGACCAGCGCAGCCCCTTTGGATCCCAGATAACAGGCGTTTTCTTTCTCCTGACCGGGAAACGGCTTGAAGATACAAATAGGAAGGTTCAGCTTGATGGCTTCCGATAGAGTAATCCCTCCCGCCTTCGTTACGATGCAGGTAGCGATTCTCATCCATTCATGAATAGCTTCCACATACCCAAGCAGCTTTACCTGCGCTTGTTGACCGAAGCCTGATTCCAACTCTTGATGAAGCTTGCGGTTTTTGCCGCAAACGACAACTAATTGAATATTTTCAATAGCGGACAAGCTCTCCAGGATGGCTTTCATATTTTGTAGAATTCCATAGGCTCCAGCCATAATAAGAACGACAGGCTTGGCCGGGTCTATTCCGTGACGTTCCAAGATTAGCCGGGAGTCGATCGAAGCATAGAACGCTTCACGTATAGGGATGCCGCTGACCATAATTTGTTGGGGCTGGACTTGCCTTCGAATCATCGCATTCTTCAAATCCTTGGTGGCTACATAAAATCGATCCGACTTGGAAATCATCCAACGATTATGCAGGGCAAAATCGGTCAGCACGGTAAATGTTGGAATGGCCATTCCCGACTTCTGGCACAGCGGTGATACCGGCAGATAGGGAAAAGTACTGATGACCGCGTTAGGCTGCAAGCCTCGAACGACCTGCTTGAATTTTTGTTTTCCTAACGAAAGAAGCGGCTTGGCCAGCCATTTGTTGTGGTCCAAATTCCGGGTGGAATAATAGCCCCATCCATAGTAATCGAACCCGGCACTGGAGGAAGAGCCGCTTTTTAAATACATATATCGAATCAACGAATTCAAGCGGGGGTGGGCTTCATCCAGCAGATCGAGCACATGGACGCCGCGGACTCCCTGGGCATGAAACTGGTTCCGCAAGGCGTTGGCTGCCTGAAGATGGCCGTCCCCGTAGCCGGCAGTCAGGATTAGAACGTTGGAATGTTCATTCATTATAAGCCGTGCTCCTTTCCTCATGATGTTACAAGCTTCAATTGCGTCTAGTCGAAAACCAATATAAGTTCAACTATATTATTAAATGATGATAGCTATTCGGTTAGAAAGACCGGGATGAAATAAGTTTAGCAGATAGGCAGGTAACTTAGCTATCCTGATATATCCGATTTCTACTAAAAATTCACTGCTTGATATGCGTCTATCGAGCAATTCCGGGAATCAAAAAATAAGGTGAGCGGCCACCACGATGATCGGTAGAGTAATGAGCGTCCGTTCAATGAAAATAAGGAACAAATCTTTCAACGATATGGGGATTTTGGAGCCGAGCAGCAATCCTCCTACCTCCGACATATAAATTAGTTGAGTCACGGACAGAGCAGCGATGACAAAACGGGTCAGTTCGCTCTCGATCGAACTCGCCAGGACGGTCGGCAGGAACATATCCGCAAAGCCTACGACCATCGTTTGAGAAGCGGCCTCGGCTTCCGGCAATTGCATCAGCTCCAACAAAGGCAAAAACGGGAGGCCCAGCCATTTGAAAACAGGAGTATACTCCGCCAAAATTAACGCCAGAGTTCCTACCGCCATAACGACCGGTATAACGCCGATCCACAGATCGAGAATATTTCGGAATCCGTCTGCTATGAAGCTGCCCAGACGGGTATTTTCTCTTGCCTTGCTTACAGCTTGGGTCATTCCCCACTGCATCGGAGTATATCCCTTCGGAATAACCTCTTGGTCCGCTTCCTGCATGGAACCATAGAACGTATTCGGCTTCCTGGACAGCGGAGGGATCCGCGGCATAATCAACGCAGCCACGACACCTGCCAGACTGACGGTTATATAGAAGGGAACGAATAAATGCTCCAGCTTCACTTGCGCAAGCACGACAAAGCTGAAGGTAATCGATACGGCGGAGAAGGTAGTTCCGATGACGGCGGCTTCACGCCTCGTATAATATCCGCTCTCATATTGTTTGCTGGTAAGCAGGACTCCTATCGTTCCATCCCCCAACCAGGAGGTAAGACAGTCTATGGAAGATCGGCCTGGAAGAGTGAAGAGAGGCCGCATCACTTTAATCATCAGTGCCCCGATAAATTCCAGCAGCCCGAAATTGACCAGCAGCGGCAGCAGCATTCCGGCTAACAGAAAGACGACAAACAATAACGGCAACAGGTCAAACAGCAGTACTTGCCCGGTATTCTCAGACCATACCCACTCCGGTCCGGCATGAAATAAAGTGACGAGTGCAAACACGGCTCCCAGACCTCTAATGATTAACCAGAGAAGAGATACGTTAAACAGGCTATTTAGAAAAGGCTTGCGGGCAAGCCAATCGGGCTGAAGCAGTCTGCACCCCAAGCTGCCGATAAAGCTGATTATGGCGAGCAGAGCGGTGAGCTGCGGAAGCCAGTTGACCAATAGGGCCTGCAATTCTTTGGCCAGGATCGCGATCGGAATCGTCACTTGCCCCTGCCAGACGATGGGCGTCATAAACAATAGAATGCCAACGATTGAAGGAACAATAAATTTTAGCAGATCGACAGTCGAATATTTATGTTTAGCAGATAAAGATTTCACATTTTTATCCATTCGGCAGCTCCTATAAAATATAATAACCGATGTCTATTGTAATGAATACTCCGCCACTTATCCACGCTGTCGCTTCGATGGAAGTGGGGGTTTCTGATGTCTCTTCCTGAGCTATCTCAGGAGGCTTAACACCAGTGGAGTTGACACGTTGATGGTCTGGTGACCATCCAACCCCTCTATCCCATTCGCTTCTTTGGCAGAAACGTTTGGGAATACTTTTCGCATGATATTGGCTGCGCCATTGACGTCGGCATGAATCAATCCTTGTGGGCTTGTGTACAACCCGCGATATATCCGTCTGCCTGTGAAGGACCATGTTCCTTCTTCATCATAGCGCGGCAACGGGTCTTGATCCAGGAAGCTGGCTTTAGAAGTGTATGATTCCTCGGTCAGGATCACCTTCATCCCCCGTTCAGCCGCCTTATACCGGATCATTTCGATCAGCCTCTTGTGGGGAAGATGACAGAAGGTTTGATTGTTACGCCGTCCCATCGCAGGGGCTTGCTTCCATCCATCGTTATGACCGATGACGATCGTACCCACCTTTTGCTCCACGGCGATGTGGACGATACGATGACTCGCTTTGTGAAACAGGTCCTTGATTCGTCGTTGACGCTTTAGATGCAGCCGTTCTAATCGTCTGGAGGTGTGTATGCCTTCACGCGGCTTCTTCCCTTGTCGAAGAATACCGGTATAGTACGCTTTTATTTTGTTGTAATACTGATTGATCGATTTCACGATCTTGCCCTTCACCACCACCGGTTTGGCCCCGGTCGTCGTGACGATGGTTGCAAGATTGTCGACACCAAGATCTATCGCCAGCACATGTTCTGACGAGACTTCCTTCTTTTCGATCGAATGCGCGAAGACCATTTCGACTACGTACTGGCCATGGCTGGGAATGACGCGCACCTGCATCAGTTTCCCGTCGGTACAGCCCAGCTTGCCGATGTTCAGTTGCTGCTGGGTCCCTGGAAATTTGAGAAACTTCTGATGTTTGATGACACAATCCTGATTGGAGAACACAACTTCCTTCACTTTGCTTCGAGCGTAGCCCGGAATACGGGGCGGCCCGTTGTACTTATCCGGATGCTTGCGGTAGTCCTTGACACTCTGGAAAAAGGCCTTCCAATTGTGGAAGACGACCTTCATGATCCCCTGACTGCTCTGCGCCGGGAGCGACCGATAATCGGTTTGATCTATCACTTTGAACAAGGCGTCCAAAAAGTGGTAATGAATAAAGGGTTTTTCTTGTGATGGCAACTGGAACGGATGTAGACGGTTCTTGTTGCTTCGCCGCTCGTTCATCAAATCCACATGCGCTGTGATCGTATCCAAAACTTGCTGCTGCAACGGCTGCAACTTCTTCTTCGATCGAAAAGCAGTAAATACCTGTCGGATGTAAAAGTTCGTCGTATTATATACGTTCTTGGCATTCTGACATGCTTGATCCAAGTAAGCAAACAAGCGATGGCCTGGCTTGATCCACACTTGCTGGGTTCTGTACATGAACGTTGAATCTGGCATGACTTCACCTCCTTCCGCTACCCAAAAACGAATGCACGTTCCTGTTATAATTGTATCGCTAATGATTTAGGAAGGGAAGAACATCTCGCAGGAAGATTCGGGAAGTTGCCGATTCACCTCGCCACTTATAGAAGGGGGAGTCCTCTCCGAGAAATGGTAGATAGGAATATCGGCGGAAGCTGTAGAAATGTATGGAAGAATGGTCGCTGTCTTGTGGGATCAGGTGTCGAAGAAATAGCAGGTTGAGGGCAGTTTATATATTTGGGTTAATCCTTTGGTTCATTTTACATAGGGTGATTTGCTATACTAGAGGACAGTGTAAATTATGGAATTGAGGGGAGTTCGAGGGGAATACAATGAAAAGCAATGCGCGTCTAGTGATGAGCTCACTGATGATTCTAACTTTTTTGACAGCGATAGAAGGGACGGTGGTCAGTACGGCCATGCCCAAAATCGTCAGCGAGCTCCAGGGGCTTCAGCTAATGAACTGGGTTTTTTCCATCTACCTGCTGCTTTCCGCCATAACGGTGCCTATTTTCGGCAAGCTGTCCGATCTGTTTGGCCGCAAACGGATCTTTTTTGTCGGAACGATTATTTTCCTAGTTGGCTCGGCCTTGTGCGGCGTTTCACAGACGATGGAGCAGCTGATTGTATTTAGGGCTTTGCAAGGCATTGGAGCCGGAGCCATCATTCCTATAGCCTCCATCATTATCGGGGACATATTCCCGGTAGAGAAGAGAGCGAAGATGATCGGGATGCTCGGAATGGTGTGGGGAATTTCCGGTGTTCTTGGCCCTTTGGTGGGCGGTTTTTTCGTCGACCAGATCTCGTGGCATTGGATCTTTTTCTTTAATCTTCCTTTCGGCATTGCTGCGATGCTGATGCTTGGAATTTCTTTTAAGGAGACGGTGGAAAAGACGAAGAAAAATATCGATTACTGGGGAGCCGCTGTTTTTGCGGCCGCTATGTTCTCGCTGCTGTATGCTCTGCAGAAAGGGGGAGAAAGCGATCAATGGACCTCTCCCGCTGTTGTTGGCTTGTTAGTCGCCTTTGCGGTGTTGATGGTGCTGTTCTTGTTCATCGAGTCGAGGGTGAAGGACCCTTTAATCCCGCTTCAGCTGTTCCGCATTCGGGCTATATCGGTAACGAATATTGTCTCTTTGTTGGTCAGCGCGATTCTGATTGGATTGACCGTATACATTCCAATCTGGGTACAGGGGGTGCTCGGCTTTAGTGCTACTCGATCGGGCTTTGTGCTGACTCCTATGTCCTTAACCTGGATGTTTGGGTCCTTTCTTTGCGGGAAGCTGCTGATGAAGCGGGGAGTGAGGTTTACTTCCGTCATTGGATACAGCTTGATTATTGTCATCACCCTGTGGCTTTCTTTGCTGAGCTCGGAAAGCCCGCAGTTCCAGCTCTATTTGATCACAGCGATTCAGGGGATCGGCTTCGGTCTCATCGTAACGCTGGGTACCGTGAGCGTTCAGTCGGCGGTGGATTGGTCGATGCGCGGAGTAGCTACCTCCTCCAACGTGTTTTTTCGCAACCTGGGTCAGACCGTCGGAGCCGCCTTATTGGGAACGTACTTCAATTCCAGACTCCTTACGGGCATTCAGGAGAAGCAGGCTGCCGGGGAATCAGTCGATATGGACGCGATGAACCGGCTGATCAACCCGCAGTTGGCCGGCCAGCTGGACCCTGCTGTTCAGGATAGCCTTCGCAAGGTGCTCATTGTCGGGGTGAATCATGTTTTTCTTGCTTTGCTGGTCATCGCGGCTGCAGGCTTCCTTATTTCGCTTCTCCTGCCTCGGAATGCGGGGGAGCAGAAGTCGGCACAGCAGGGTTAATCAGAGGAAGCAGAGTGAAGTCTTTGTCCATGGATCTGCTGGCTGCCAACCATGGGAAGTCATAGTATGGCTTTCTTAATCATAGCTATAGATTACAGGAAGATAATTCTATCGGACAAACTATGGCTAGGGTGAGGAAGGGGACGGCAGGTTATGGACAACGCCAGGCTGGGGACGGGCAGTGTGATCGATCGAAGCTTAGGAAGATTCCCCTCTTATTTAAAAAAGAATTTGGTTCACATCCGTCACAATCTATATTTGAACCGGGGCGACCCCGCCTATTATGATAAAGTGCTTCGTTACGTCGACCCTTCGTCGGCAGAAGCACATTATCATCTAGGCCAGAAATACGAACGGCAAGGGAATTATTCCAAAGCCCTGCATCATTACTTGGAAGCGGGACCGGATTTATCTTCTCCTTATTCGTTAAAGGCCCGCTCCGCAATGAGGAATCTTCTGGAGGAAGAATCGCCTCCGCGTCATCCCATTCGGACAGGGAATGATGGGAGAGCCACTGCTGGAGAGCGGAGAAACCGCAGCGCCGTCAAGCCGATTCTGGGCGGGATGATCCTCATTAATATTCTTCTGTTAACTCTGCTACTGCTGATGTGGCATGGCTGATTGATTACGGGAAACCAATAAGCGCCCCACTCTCTGGAATAGAGGAGTGGGGCGCTGTTTAGGGTAATTTAACCGTAAATGACTTCATCCGCTTTGGCGCGATCGAGCCGCTTGATCACTTCCACAATAAGCTTCACGGCATTCTCATAATCATCGCGGTGGAGAATAGCGGCATGCGTATGAATATAGCGCGTCGGAATGGAAATGGCGAGCGCGGGGACTCCGTTAGCGGTCACATGGATAGCTCCGGCGTCGGTTCCACCTCCGGCGACAAAGTCGAACTGATAAGGAATGCCAACCTCATCGGCCGTATCGGTTACCAGATGCCGCAATCTGCGGTGGGAGATCATGGAGCCATCGTAGACCAGCACTTGCGGTCCGAGTCCCATTCTGGCCAATGCTTCCTTATCGCTTACTCCCGGAGTATCTCCGGCAATTCCGACATCCACGGAGAAGCCGATATCCGGCTGAATCAGGTGGGTAGCGGTTTTCGCACCGCGAAGGCCGACTTCTTCCTGCACGGTAGCAACGCTATAAACCGTATTCGGGTGGTCCGTATCTTCAAGCTGGCGTAGCACATCAATGGCAATCGCACAGCCAATCCGGTTGTCCCAAGCTTTGGCCATCAGCAGCTTCTCGTTCTTCATCACGGTGAATTCACAGACGGGGAAGATGGAATCTCCCGGCCTGACGCCGAATTCCATCGCTTCTTCCTTGCTGGAGGCGCCGATATCGATGAACATATCTTTCTTCTCCACTGGCTTCTTACGCGCCTCGGGAGGCAGAATATGAGGAGGCTTGGAGCCGATCACTCCAGGAATTTTTTCTCCGGAACGAGTCACGACCGTGACTCTCTGGGCCAGCATAACCTGCTCCCACCAGCCGCCCAGCGTCTGGAATTGGAGAAAGCCTTTATCGTCAATATGGGTAACCATGAATCCGATTTCATCGAGGTGGCCGGCCACCATAATTTTGGGTCCTTCGGAGCTGCCCTTCTTGACGGCGATCAGGCTCCCTAACCGGTCTGTGGAGATTTCGTCAGCATAAGGCTCTATGTACTTCTTCACTACGGCGCGGGGCTCGTCCTCGTTACCCGGCACTCCATTCGCATCCGTTAAAGCTTTAAGCATTTGTAATGTTGTGTCTAGCTCAGCCATCTTCTTATTCCTCCCTTGAAAACGGTTATAGTTTGTTTCTTCATCACTTTATCACATTATATGGAAATCAGAAACCAAAAACCAAAAACAAATCCATTAGGTCGCGAATGGGCCTTCGCGCGGTAGGCTTGCAAAGTTAAAACCCATCCTAAAGACGTCTTTTTCCGTGCGATGGCTCTTGTACCTATAGTGCCAAAATATAGGTCAAATAAGGCGACTTTGATCACGAAGTATACCACGAAGCCGATTTGACATGGGAAATGAAATCAAGGTGCAAATGTGCACTTTAATAGTGCTGTTTTCGCATTTTTTGTGAGTAAGGTGTAAAAATGCTCTCCATTTTCCACTTTTCTCGAAAAAAGGATGATTTCATCAATTTAAGAGGTACTTTTGCACTTCAAACGCTCAAGAGGGATAAATGAGGAAATTAAGAGGTACTTTTGCACCTCAAACGCTCAAGAGGAGTAAACGAGGAAATTTAAGAGGTACTTACTGCACTTCAATGGCCTAAAAGAGGTTCGCACCGGTTGACCAAGCTAACTCAACTTTATAGTTCATGATAAAAGCTCGATTATCCAGTATCTTATGTATATCCGCAACAAGAAAGTCCGGGAACCGGCGAAACATTCTCGCACAGCAACCGGACTATGTTATCTGTTTAAATGCCGCCGCCTTCGTAATTGCGATAGGCTCCATGATTCGTAGGACCGACATAGCTGTTCAGTGCAAAGGAGTGGCGGATGGCCGCCGTAATAAATGCTTTGGCCGTGTGAATGGCTTCCCGGACGGTCTTACCCTTGGCCAATTCAGCGGTAATAGCGGACGAGTAGGTGCAGCCTGCTCCATGGGTGTAAGTGGTGCTGATTTTCTCCGATTCCAGAATCTCGAAGGTATCCCCATCGTACAGAAGGTCAATGGCACGGGTTTCGCTGACCAGCTTGCCGCCTCCTTTAATGAGCACATATTTCGCTCCCAGCGAATGAATTTTGGCGGCGGCCTCTTTCATCTGCTCGACTGATTTGATAGGGCCATATCCGCTGAGCTGGGAAGCCTCGAACAGGTTTGGAGTCACCACGAGAGCTTTGGGAACAAGCACGTCACGCAAGCTGTTGTTAGTTTCCGGATGCAGCGCTTCGTCTGCCCCTTTACAGACCATCACAGGGTCTACTACGACATTGGTCAGATTGTATTTCTCGATTTTGCTTGCGGCCAGCTCGATAATTTCGATCGATCCGAGCATTCCCGTCTTCGCGGCATCCACGCCTATTCCACAAATAATTGTCTCTAATTGCGCTTCGAGAACATCCGTCGATATCGGGAAGACGTTATGGAACCAGTTATTGTGAGGATCCTGAGCGACAATCGTAGTCAGGGCGGTCATGCCGTACACTCCCAGCTCCTGAAAGGTTTTGAGGTCGGCCTGGATTCCGGCGCCGCCGCTGCTGTCAGAACCTGCGATTGTTAGTGCTTTTTTCATGTTAAAATAACGCTCTCCTTTACGAATATATAGTGGTGTCAGGAATCGACAAGTTGCTACAAATTAGACTACCTAAATATATTACTATGATTTCGCCATTCAATAAACCTATTCTGGCAAAAAAGCTTCGTCTTTAGGCCTGCTCAATTTTGCTGTAAAATGATTATTCTCGTTGGTTGGAGCGAGAGCTAATTCGCGATTGGCCATAGCACCGCTTAGCACCATAAATATGGACAAACATCGCGGCAAAGGCTATAATGGCATCAGAACCGCACTGCGTATCCTTGCGGTAGTTATCATTTAATATTGCTCGGGGTGCTGGAATTGGCCGGCTGAGATGGTATCCCTCAAGATACGAACCCTTAAACCTGATCTGGGTAATGCCAGCGTAGGAAAAGAAGCTGCTTTTGGCTTAATTTGACATGCGTACGCTCCCGGAAGGGGGCGTTTTTTTAACACGAGAATGGTTATAGCTTTCGGCTTCCTGGGCAAAATCTTACAGGGGCTCGAAATGCGGAGGTGAAGGTCGAATGGCCAGCGAGCAATTGGCTTTACGGAACATTTACAAAAGGTTTGAGAGCAAGCGCAAAGCTTCACAAATATTGGAAGACATATCGTTAACCGTACACAAAGGAGAATTTGTCTCGATTATCGGTCCTTCCGGCTGTGGGAAAAGCACTCTTTTTCATATTATCGGTGGTTTGATCCAGCCTACCGAAGGTCAGGTAATCCTTGAAGGAAAGGAAGTGACCGGGCAAAAAGGTCATATCAGCTACATGCCCCAACAGCCGGCTTTGTTTCCCTGGCGGACGATTGAAGATAACGTCATCCTGGCTCGGGAAATTGTCGGGCTGCCGAAGCAGGAGGCGCGGAGGGAAGCGAGAGCCTGGCTGGCAAAGGTCGGACTAAGCGGTTACGAGCAAGCTTATCCGCATGTATTATCCGGTGGGATGCAGCAGCGCGTCGCCTTCATTAGAGCGTTGCTGAGCCCTAAAGAGTTGATGTGCCTCGATGAGCCGTTCAGCGCTTTGGACGCTTTGACGAGAGCGGAGATGCAGCGCTGGCTATTGGACATTTGGGAAGAAAACCAACGGTCGGTTTTGTTTATTACGCATAATATCGAAGAGGCCTTGCTGTTGTCGGATACTGTGTATCTCTTATCCAGTAAGCCCGCTCGGGTTTTGCGAAGGATAGAGATCCCTTTCTCCCGCCCACGAGAGGAACGGCTGCTGTCTGAGCCGTCTTTTATTCAACTAAGACAGGAGATTTACGAGCGGATGAAGGAAGAACAGCACAAGATGCGGGAGCAAGCCGGTAGCCGAAGTAGGTGAGCGGAAATGGACAAAGCGAGTTATATAGACGCTCATATTCATCTGGATCAGTACTCTGATGATGAACTAGCGGGCATGCTGCGGGAAATGCCCGAGAACGGTATCGAAGGGCTGGTGGCGGTATCGACGGATGGGCCTTCCTGTCGGAGGACTCAGGTACTGCATGCGGACTACCCAAGGCTGATTCGGCCCGCATACGGCTTCCACCCCGAACAGCCTTTATTGCCGGAGGAGGAACAGGATGCTCTTCTGAGCTGGATGAAAGAGCAGAAGGGAACGATGGCGGCCATCGGGGAAGTGGGCTTGCCGTATTATACCCGCCGGGCGAAGTGGGCTCAGGAGAATGAGGGCGGTTTAGACCTTCAGCCCTATGTAGAATGGCTGGAATCCTGTTTGCGTTTGGCGGCAGAGGTGAACAAGCCTGTCGTTCTGCATGCGGTCTACGAGGATGCAGAGATGGTTTGCGACTTGCTGGAAAAGCATAATGTGGCGAAAGCGCATTTTCACTGGTTCAAAGGAAGTGACAAGACTACGGAACGAATGATCCGCAATGGATACTACGTATCTGTAACGCCGGATATCGTCTATGAGGAAGAGATTTGGCGACTGGCCGCTCGGTATCCATTGGAGCAAATGATGGTGGAAACGGACGGGCCATGGCCATTCGAAGGACCGTTCCAGGGCAAAAGAACCCATCCATGGATGCTTGCCGCCGTTGTCGATAAGCTGGCCCGTCTTAAGAGGGTGGATTCTCGTGAATGTGCTCAATTAGTGCTGGAGAATACAAGAAGCTTCTATGGATAAATCAATGCTCTTTCGTTATTATGTCCAGGTTAAAATTGTCAATACATATGAGAAAAACTTCTGTCAGAGTCCTTGGGAGCAGCGGACGTTCAATATGTAATTAAAAAAGGGCCATCCCATTAGCAACACATTTGCCTCGGGATAGCCCTCTTCGAACTGCGCATCAGCGGTGTAAATCTTGAGGTATTCTTCAGGTATTGCAGTTAATGCTACGTATGCTCCAAAAAATCGATCAGACCCAGCCTCTGGCTTCCATAGCTTTGGTAACTCGGAGCAAGGAAATCATAAAAGCGCCTGTACGCATATCGGTATTGTATTTTTTGGACAGCTTACGAACGGCGTGATAGGAGCTGATCATTTTTTCCTGAAGCTTGGAATTCACTTCTTCCTCGCTCCAGTAATGGTTCATAAGGTTCTGAACCCACTCGAAGTAGGAAACCGTAACGCCTCCGGCATTAGCCAGAATGTCCGGTATGACAATGATTCCTTTCTCGATCAGAATTTTGTCGGCACCCGGGGTCGTCGGTCCGTTAGCCGCTTCTGCTATGATTTTGGCTTGGATCCGGTGGGCGTTAGCCGAAGTAATAACGTTCTCCAAAGCCGCAGGAATTAAAATATCCACATCCAATGCCAGCAAATCTTCGTTGGATATATGATAAGAAGTGCCGTAATCGAGAAGAGAAGCATTGTCCTTCAGTCGTTCAGCCTCTTTCAAGTCCAGTCCTTCCGGATTGTAGATGCCTCCTTTGGAGTCACTTACAGCTACGATTTTGCAGCCGATCTCAGATAGCAGGTCTGCAGCAATACGTCCGGCGTTACCAAACCCTTGGATAGCGACCGTTGTCTGTCCGGGGGATAGATTCAATTCGTTAAGTGCTTCGATAATAGTGTAGACGCAGCCTCTTGCTGTGGCCTCGTTGCGTCCTTTGGATCCGCCGATGATTAGAGGCTTGCCGGTAATGACTCCAGGGGAATATTGACCTTTGATACGGCTGTAGGTGTCCATCATCCAGCCCATAATTTGAGGGGTCGTATATACGTCTGGTGCGGGAATGTCTTTCTCCGGTCCGACAATGTCGGCAATGGCTTCCATGAAACCGCGACTGACTCTTTCCAGTTCGCCCTTGCTTAAGGTATGGGGATCGCAGATGACTCCGCCCTTGCCGCCGCCATAAGGAAGGCCGACGACTCCGCATTTGAAGGTCATCCACATGGACAATGCTTTCACTTCATCCATCGTCACGTCCGGGTGAAAGCGAATGCCTCCCTTGGTAGGTCCGATCGCATCGTTGTGCTGGGAGCGGTACCCTTCAAACACTCTGACCGATCCGTCGTCCATTCTTACCGAGAAGGACACCGCTAACACTCGTTTGGGCTTCTTTAAAATTTCAACAACATGCTTAGGCAGATCGAGGATCGATGCTGCAGCTTCGATTTGCCTCTGCACAATATCAAATGGGTTTAGATCTTCTTGTTGTCCTACAACTTGTGCCTGCATGGTTATCAACAACCTTTCTGGATATAATCTTTTTTGAACTTGACGACCAACTCACCGCTTAGTAATTCTTTATTATAGAGGAAATGTCTGATAAAAGGAAATTAAATGCTTTTTTTGGTCCATAAATAAAACTTATCACTAAAAAATATCGGCTAAGAATTAAGGATTTAGTGTTATTTAGCAATATTAAGTAATACTTGGAAATACCATGGTACAAATTGTGTAGGAATCTATGTACAGCATGATATAATAGGATTATTTCAATGTAAACTCACTGATATTGGAAAAGAGAGAGGCAATCATTATTAAACAATTAAACACTGAAATGGCAGCAGAAGCAAAAAGGTAGAACTCATGGAATAAACTCCGGTGGGATAAAAGGAGAAATCCGATAATGCAAGCAAGAAACGTTGTAATTCTAGGAACAGGGAAGTATTTGCCTGTTAGAAGAGTCCAATCTGATGAAATGGATCGGAGATTAGGCACCTCAGAGGGATGGACATTGCGCAAAACGGATGTGCATGTCCGCCATTTCGCGGTGGGGGAAACGGCATCAGAAATGGGAGCAGCCGCCGCTTATGAAGCACTTAAGGATGCCGGGCTCCGTCTATCCGATATCGATTGTCTGGTGTGTGCGAGCGGCACCGCGGAGCAGCCGATTCCCTGTACGGCCGCTTTGATCCAGAAGGCGATGGGCGGGGAGACCTCTGGAATCCCTTGCTTTGACGTGAATTCTACCTGTCTCAGCTTTTTGACGGGATTGGATGTGCTTTCCTATTTAATAGACGCAGGAAGATATGAACGAGTGCTGCTAGTTTCTACGGAGGTCGCTTCCATAGGGCTGAATTGGCGCCATAAGGAAAGCGGAGCGCTGTTCGGAGATGGGGCAGCAGCGGTAGTGATCGGAAGATCGGCTGCAGGCGCAGTATCGAAAATAGTGTGTTCCAGTATGGAGACTTACAGTCAGGGTGCCCATCTATCGGAAATCAGAGGCGGTGGAACGCGGATTCACCCTAGGGAGCATACGGCGGACAGAGAAGAAGACTTTCTGTTTCATATGAATGGCAGAGGAATTTTTAAGATGGCTGCCAAGCTGCTCCCGCCATTTGTCGACAAGCTCCTGCTGTCTGCTGGACTGACCATGAGAGACATTCATGTTGTCGTTCCTCATCAAGGAAGTGCTATGGCTATGCGGCTGATTACAGAAAAATTGGGCATTTCCAGAGAACAGCTCGTTTATATTACACCGAATCATGGGAATACGATTGCTGCCTCGATCCCGATGGGGCTTCATGAAGCGGCTAAGCAAGGAAGAGTGAACAGGGGAGACCGCGTGCTGCTGCTCGGTACATCCGCAGGATTATCGCTGGGAGGAATGGTGCTTGTCTATTGATCGGTCCACAGGCCGGGAATGTCCGATCACCATTCTGATTACCGGAGGCAGAGCTCCTGCGGCTCTGGAACTGGTAAGACTGTGGGCGGGTGCAGGACATAGAGTGGTGACGGCGGACA
Organism: Paenibacillus sp. J2TS4; assembly: GCF_018403245.1. GTDB lineage: Bacteria > Bacillota > Bacilli > Paenibacillales > NBRC-103111 > Paenibacillus_L. Next base: position 124,941 of record NZ_BOSH01000015.1, on the reverse strand, counting down.
GTGTCCCTCATTCGCTCTGCGGGGCATCCAGACACACCGCCCGCAATTATGTGCTGCCAGAGATAAATCGGGGCCCGGCCGCCTATATTGATGCTTTAGTAGAAATTGTCCGATCCGAACAGGTGCAATGGCTAATTCCTACGTGCGAAGAGGTATTTGCTATTTCCCGGTATCGGGACCGCCTGCTTCCTTATTGCGAGGTGCTTGTGGACGACATTGCCAATCTGGGCCAGCTCCATAATAAGTGGCAATTTATAAGGATGGCAGACGAACTGGGCTTTCTGACGCCGGGGACACGATTGCTCCAATCGCTCTCCGAAGTCGAGGCCTACCTGCAGGAAGGAAGCCAGGACATGAAATATGTGCTGAAGCCGGTTTATTCGCGGTTTGCCTCCCGGGTAAGAGTCATTCATGGCGGGAAGAACGTAGACATAAGCGCACAAGATCTTCTCATCTCTCCCCGCTATCCTTGGGTCGGTCAACAATTCATCTCCGGGACGCCCTACTGCACCTACAGCATCGTTCATGACGGCAAGCTGGCGGCCCACGCCGTTTATGCCGCTAAATTCACGGCGGGCCAAGGAGCCAGCATTGGGTTTAAGTTGATGAACCACCCGGGACTGCTCGATTGGGTAACCCGATTTGTGACGGCCATCCGATTTACCGGACAGATCGCATTTGATTTTATAGAGACGGAGCAGGGGGAGCTATATCCGCTGGAATGCAATCCCCGTTCCACCAGCGGCATCCACTTGTTCCGTCTGAAGGACAGACTGGACGAGGCCTTCTTGAACTCTGGAAACAGGCCAATCGTCCTCCCATCGGATAACCGGCCCACCGTCATTAAGGGAGCGATGCTGCTGTACGGATGGAAACAAGGGGCTTCTTCCTGTTTCCGCGACTGGCTGTCTGCCTTAGTTAACAGCCGCGATGCGGTGTTTCGGATAGCCGACCCGATGCCATTTGCAGCTCAAGGGGCGGTGCTGCTGTATTTTTGGCGAAAGAGCAGGGCAAACGGAATTTCGATTGCGGAGGCGATGACTATGGATATGGAATGGAATGGCGAAGCATGAGGGCTTTAGTAACCGGGGCGACCGGATTCATCGGCGGCAAGCTGGCCTTGCGGTTGGCCGGCATGGGATGGCAAGTGACGGCGGCTGGCCGGAATGCACAGCAGGGCAGGAAGATCGCACTCGCGGCTGAGGGAATCACTTATATCCGGGCCGATCTGCAGGATGAAGCCTCTATAATGAAGGCATGCGAAGGCCAAGATTATGTCTTTCATTGCGGCGCCTTGTCCTCTCCCTGGGGAAAATATGACGATTTCTATCAGAGCAACGTGATCGGAACACGCAACGTGGCCGGCGGCTGCCTCGAGCATAAGGTGAAGAGGCTTATTCACGTATCGACGCCCAGTATCTATTTCGATTATACAGACCGGCTGAACATCAAGGAGGATGACCCGCTGCCTGCGAGATCGGTAAACTTCTACGCGGCTACTAAGCTGCTGGCCGAGACGGAGGTGGATCGAGCTTACGAGCGCGGCCTTGAGACGATTACCATTCGTCCCCGCGGCGTTTTTGGCCCCGGCGACCAGGCCATTCTCCCCCGTCTTCTCAAAGCGAACGAACGAGGGAAAGTTCCGCTCATTAACGGGGGGCAGGCGAAGATCGACATTACTTATGTCGAGAATGTCGTCGATTCTCTTCTGCTCTGTGCCGAGGCCGGTCCGGATGCGCTTGGCCGCAAATATAATATTACTAACGGAGAACCGGTTATGCTGGCTGAATTGTTGGAGAACCTGTTCTACGTCCTGAGGCAACCTCTGCGTGCCAAGCCGCTGCCTTTTCGCGCTGTCTATTGGTTGGCGGGAGGATTGGAATGGGGGGCGAAACTGTTCGCCGGCGGCAAGGAACCGCTGATTACCCGCTATACCGTCGGAGTCCTTGGGACGAATCAGACGCTGGATATAACCAGGGCGCGGGTTGAGCTCGGTTATGAACCTAAAGTAACGATTTCCGACGGTATCCTTAAATTTGCAGATTGGTGGAGGAAAGGGACCGATGATTAATAATAGAGTCAACGTACGGTACCGGTTATTCGCCGCCGGATATTGCACGCATTCGGAGTACTTAACTCTGCGCGGGGGGACTCGCCGCACAATCGGATTTCCCGCTGTCTTCGCTTGCGTCGAGCACCCGGTCCTGGGTCCGATCCTTTACGATACCGGGTATTCGTCCCGTTTCTTTACGGAAACGGTCCAATTTCCCTATAGTCTGTACAGACGGATGACCCCGGTTTTTTTTCGCGAGGAAGAAAGCGCCGTGAATCAGCTGCAGAGGGAAGGGATCGATGCCCGCAGTATCAAATACATCATTGTCTCGCATTTTCATGCCGATCATATTGGCGGTCTGATCGATTTCCCGGAGGCTACCTTCATCTATATGCGTAAAGCGTACAGAGCTGTTGCTTCACGGCGAGGCTGGTCCGCTTTACTGGCCGGCTTTCTTCCAGGGCTCGTCCCTTCGAACATTGAGGCCCGTTCTCTTCTCGTGGAGGAGTATGCCGTGCCGATTGAGCTCGATGCGCGGATGCACCCGTTCAGGACAGGCTACGATTTATTGGGAGACGGCAGCTTGATCGCTGTCGAGGTGTCGGGTCATGCCGCGGGCATGCTGGGCCTTTACTTCTCTACCGAACGAGAAGAAGTGTTCCTCTGCGCCGATTCCGCCTGGTCGAGCAGGGCCTACCGCGAGAACCGCCTGCCCCATCCGTTGGCCAAGCTCATTAAAAGCGATTGGCAGGAATATGTGCGCAACCTGGATCATCTGCACCGTCTGCATCAGGCCAATCCAGGGGTGAGAATTGTGCCGACGCATTGCGGGGAGGTCTGGTCCCATATCCGGAAAGGAGAGATGCCCGGATGCCGTTAACACTAATGAAAGATTACCTGTGGACTCGCTACGGACAACATTGGCCGAGCCGGCGAGATCTGCTGCTATGGCAGGAACGGAAGGTACGGGAGCATCTTCGGCTTGTGCTGGCGAAGACTCCTTTTTACCGGGAGCGTTCGGAAGGGCTGCTGCTGGAACAATGGAGAGAGCTGCCCATTATCGATAAACAAGTGATGATGGACCATTTTGACCGGTTGAATACGGTAGGAATTCGTTTGGAGGAAGCATTGCAGGTTGCGTGGGAAGCGGAAAAGAGCCGGGATTTCTCGCCGACCCTCGGAGGCGTCACCGTCGGCTTATCCTCGGGTACCTCTGGACATAGGGGAGTCTTTCTGGTCAGCAGGCGGGAACAAATGGCCTGGGCCGGCACCATAATGGCCAAGGTACTGCCGGGCAGCCCGTTTCGCAAGCACCGGGTTGCTTTTTTTCTAAGAGCGAACAGTAATTTGTATAATTCGGTGCGCAAGGGACCGATTCGGTTCCAGTATTTCGATATGCTGGATCCGGTCGAGAAGCATGTATCTGCCTTAAATCATTACCGCCCGACCTTGCTCGTTGCTCCGCCATCGGTGCTGAGGCTTCTCTCCGAAGCGGCGGATGAGGGGAGCCTGCGTATGGAGCCGGACAAAATCGTATCCGTAGCCGAGGTTCTCGATCCATTGGACGAGCAATACATAAGTGAGCGTTTGAACGGGAAGATCCACCAGGTTTATCAATGTACGGAAGGCTTCCTGGGGGCTACCTGCACTCATGGCACGCTGCACCTCAATGAAGATTTGGTCATCTTTGAGAAGGAGTATTTGGAAGGCGCTGAGCGCAAGTTTATTCCGATTCTGACTGATTTTCGGAGAATGACCCAGCCGATCATCCGTTATCGGCTTAACGATATTTTGACAGAACGAAAGGAGCCCTGTCCATGCGGGTCCCAACGGCTTGCCTTGGAACAAATAGAGGGCCGCAGCGATGATGTCTACTATGTGCGTTCCCTTGCCGACGGCCGCAGGAGGCCGGTCTTCCCGGATTTCATTCGCAGAGCGGTTCTGAGCGCCTCGTCAGAGATCAAGGAATACTCGATCGTACAGCATTCCGAACGTCTCATCGAATGTGCGCTTAAGGTTCAGCCGGAGCTTGAGATGATCTGCCAGGAGCAGGTTCGCCAAGCGCTGCTGGAGCTGTGGGGACGGCTGCGCTGCGAAGCCCCGGATATCCGATTCCGGGAATACGCACGGGGATCACTTGAACGCAAGCTAAGGCGAGTGGAGAGGAGGTTTGCTCCTTGACATCGGTGGAGCTGTACGATCGGAATGATATGGAGCGGATGAGGTGGCCCGACACAGAGGATGGCCAGTATGCCTGCCGTTACTGGCTGCCGCTGATGCGCGGAGGAACAGAGGCCTACATCCACAATGTACGGACCCGCTGTATGTTGGCGAAGGTGAACGATAGGGTAGTGGTGCCTCTGACCGTCAATGACGGGGAGTATAATAATTCGTATGTTTGCTCCCCGTATACTCATTATGTGACCTATACGCTTCAGGAGCTGGCTCTATTGAAGAGTCCCGGATTGGAGGTTGCGCTGCGAGCGGTTCTCCGGTCGATGGGTCTGTGGCTCAGAATGGGCCGGATCAATCAGGTGGTGCACCTTAACAATTGGCTCGTCTCCACCAACCTGTATCCGGCTCTGACCGCGGAAGAGGTCTCCCTATTGACTGCACGCCTGCGAGAAGCCTTTCCGGCGCACGCGCTCGTCTTTCGCTCGGTCAACCCGGGAACGGACCCTGTCCTCTATGAAGCTTTGCTGCGCGAAGGCTACAAAATGATCGGCAGCCGGCAAGTGTATGAGTTGGACACCGTGCACCCGGAGTCTCTTCCGTCCAAGGCCCGCTGGCTGTTGAAAAGAGACGGCAAGCTGCTGGAGCAGAGCGGCTATGAAGTGATCGGCTCCGAAGATCTGGGTCCGGATGACGTCCCGCGAATGGCTGAGCTTTATAACGCTTTGTATTTGGACAAATATTCCCGGTGCAATCCGCAGTTCACCGAGCATTATTTCGCGACGACTCTCCGTGAAGGGACGCTGCGTTATCACGTTCTGCGCAAGCAGGGGAAGATCGACGCCGTATTGGGGTACTTTACCCGCAATGGTGTGATGACGACCCCTATTTTTGGCTACGATACGAGCCTGCCTATGGAAACAGGCCTTTACCGGATGCTGTCGGTAGTGCTGGTTCGCGAGGCCGAGCGGCAGGGGCTGCTGTTGAATGAGAGCTCGGGAGCGGCCGGCTTCAAGCGGTGTCGCGGCGCTGTTCCCCGAATCGAGTACACCGTCGTCTACGACAAGCATTTGCCTGCCACTAGGAGAATGCGCTGGACGGTGCTGGCGGACATTACGCACCGCTGGGGAGTGCCGATCATGCAGAAACGAAAGCTGTAAGGAAGTGGACAAAATCGTTGGATAAAGCATTAGACAAAGGGGGGTGTCGGATGAACGCTGGTAAACACGGCCGGCCTGTGGCGCTCGTGACAGGGAGCTCCAGCGGCTTCGGTATGCACATCTGTATCGCGCTGGCGAAGCAAGGATACACGGTAATGGCCACGATGAGGAACACGGGCAGAGGAACCGCCTTGCTTCAGATGGCGCAGCAGGAAGGAGCGGAAGTAGCATCGGCCATCCAACTCAGGCAATTGGACGTCACCGACGCACAGCTTATCGACGATGTCGTTGAACAGACGGTTCAGGAATATGGCCATATTGATTTGTTAGTCAATAATGCCGGATATGCCTGCGGAGGATATGCGGAAGAAGTGCCGCTGGAGGAATGGCGTGAACAATTCGAGACCAATTTCTTTGGCCTCGTCTCTGTCACCAAGGCGGTGATCCCTTATATGCGTGAGCGGCGGCAGGGAACGATCGTTAATATGAGCAGCATAAGCGGACTGTTCGGGCTTCCCGGGTATGCTCCTTACGCCGCTTCCAAGTTTGCCGTGGAAGGCTTCAGCGAAGCGCTGAGGCTGGAGCTGCTCCCGTTCGGCGTGCACGTGGTGCTCATTGAGCCGGGCGCCTACAACACCGCCATTTGGCAAAAAGGATTCGACACGATCACGATCCGCTCCGGCTCCCCTTACCGGGAATGGATGGAGGCGGTGCTGCGCTTTTCCCGCCGGGCGGCGGATACTGCTCCCGGACCCGAGCATGTTGCGGAGATGGTCGCCAAGATCGCCCGCACTTCCCGGCCCGGACTTCGTTATCCGACAGGGCGGGGCTCGCTCCTGCTTCGCGCCGGACGGCGGATTCTGCCGTGGCGGTGGCTGGAGAAGCTCGTTCTTCGCATTTTGAGAGGATAAATGTAACCTGCCTATAGAATGGAGGATAAATTTTCCTCCAAAAGCCGATAATCTGTGAATTTATCGGTTATAATGAAATAGCTTGGCTGTTGCGGTGAACAAGGAAGCTGGTTTTCTGGATAACGGAGCGGGATCGGAATTTGGAGACCCGCAGCCGAACGGGTCGGGACTGCCCAAGTTAATCACCGTGATGTTTTGACAAAAGGTGCCAGATAAATGAGGGAAGCAGATGAGACGGTCTATTCAAATCGCTATTTTAACTATTATTGTAGCTGCCTTGCTGTACTACTTAAATCTAAACTTTGGCCATACTCTCGCCACTTTTTTTAGTGTGACGACATCTTTGGCCGTCCTTTTTGTCGGATTGATTATTTTTATGGAGAATCGTCATCCTTCCAGCACGGTGGCATGGATTTTGGTTTTGGCGTTAGTGCCGGTTGTGGGCTTCTTCTTTTATTTGATGTTCGGTCAGAACTACAGAAAGCGCCGCAACTTTAATCGGAAAGCATTACGGGACGCGCAGGCGTATACTTTTATCGAAAATCGTTCTTTAGCTAATGAGCATATCCTGGCGAAATTCCCCGAAAGTCAGCAAAATCTGTTCCGCTTGTCACAGACGGTGGGCAAAAGTCCGATATCGTTCTCGACCGAAACGGAAATATTGACCAATGGAGACGCGACCTTTTCGGCTATTTTGAATGAGCTGGAGAAGGCGGTTCACCATATACATATGGAGTATTACATTTATAGAAATGATGAGATCGGCACCCAGATTCAACAAGTTTTAATTCAGAAGGCCAAAGCGGGGGTAAAGGTCCGCTTTTTATTCGATGCGGTGGGAAGTCTGAAGCTGCCGACCTTTTTTCTGGATGAAATGAAACAGGCCGGGGTGGAGGTAGTCGCCTTTGCTCCTGTATATATTCCGCTGTTGTCGAATAAAGTAAACTTCCGTAATCACCGCAAAATAGTCGTCATTGACGGGGAAGTCGGTTTTATTGGCGGGTTGAATGTAGGGGATGAATATTTAAGCCGCAGCACCACCTACGGATTTTGGCGGGATACACATATTCTCGTTCGTGGGGAAGCCGTTCGCACGCTGCAAATTATTTTTTTGCAGGACTGGCATTATATGACCGGGGAGGCGCATCTGAATCCGGAATATTTATCTCCTTCTTTAACGGAAACGCAAGGGGACGGGGCGGTTCAAATGATAGCCAGCGGTCCGGACAACGAGTGGCGGACACTCAAAAATTTATTCTTCTCGATGATTACTTCGGCCAAACGCTCGATCTGGATCGCCACCCCCTACTTTATCCCGGATGATGATATTTACACGGCCTTGCAAGTAGCGGCGCTGTCCGGGGTAGATGTTAAGCTTCTTTTTCCCAAAAAACCGGATAAATGGCTCCCTTATTTTGCTTCACATTCCTATTTTCGGGAGCTTCTGGATGCCGGGGTTCAGATCTATGAGTATGAAAAAGGCTTCATGCATTCCAAAATATTAATTATCGACGGAGAAATGGCGTCGATCGGCTCCGCCAATATGGATATGAGAAGCTTCCATCTTAATTTTGAAGTCAATGCCTTCATTTATCAGACGGAAAGCACCCGTACGCTCGTATCCGATTTTCAGGCGGATCTTCAAGATTCGACTCAAATCAACAGGGATAAATTTGTCAAAAAATGGTACATCCGCTTCATGGAATCGGCGGCTCGGCTGTTGTCTCCTCTTCTGTGATGGAAAGCAGGATAAAATAATGTAAGTTAGGGTCTTAAAACTATTGGAAGTCTGTTCGATAGATGGAAATTCTCGTATATTTTATGCAAGTGAACGGCTGATTATTATAGCGGCAGTTGTCCATTCCGTTCCGAAGGAATGGCTCCTTAATATATAAATGTTTACTCGAAAGGTGCCAAGATATGGCACAATCACATGCGCAAGGACATGAGCAAAAATCGACATGCAAAAGTGCATGTCGATTTGCGAAAATCCGGTAAATATCGAAGAAGACGTGCAAAAGCGCATGTTCATTCCCTGCCAAAAGGAGAAAATCGGCCAAATGGCTAAAGCGACCTGCACATTTGCATGATATAGGCTGATTTCGACTAAAATCCTGCCTAAGACCTGCACTTTTGCAGGTCTTACTTATTTTTCACCAGACTGTGGAGAAACGAAGATAGTCATTTACATTTGCAAATACCTGGAAATCGTTAATCCCTCGTCACTATTCGCGTCATCGATTCAAAAGAGTCGAAGGCCAGATCACGGCCGTTAATCTTCCGCTCAACCTGTCCGCTATCGGCAACGTGGAGGAGCAGGTCATCGTTCCGCAACGTGCGGTAGGAAACTGCGGTTCCTTGTTCGTCTCTCACGAACTGCGGCCGTCTCCCCGCCAGCTTCTCGGCCAGCTGTTCCAGGGATGCTATCCCTTGGGCTTCAGCGGCTTCCGTTTCGATCACTTCCATGAGGACGCCGTTATCTGATCCCGGGCAGCCAAGAGCGAGCTGATCCCGCGCGATCGAAGCGGAAGCCGGGTTAGCCAGGTAAACCGCGAGATAGAGGTTGTCTATGCGGCCGTACCAATCGTTGCCGCGAGTCGTCCACTGACCGAGAGGCAAGGAGCCGACGATCGTACCGTCTTCCCCTTCGGGAACGGGGTACAAGGCTGCCACTGCCTGCCGATGCAGCAGGATTTCTCCATAATCGCTGGCATGGCGCAGATCCAAAGGCTTGTACCGTTTGCCCGGATGGAAGAAATAGGCCTGGTTGGCGGTAGCGTCCTTCCGGATAGGTAACGAGACTGTCCAGCGAATCTGCTCGTTATCGAATTCCTCCACCCGCTTGTATACTCCGCCAACAGCAAATTGTCCCGTCCGATAAATCGTCTGGTACAGCGGTTCTTTATTGGCGGTATGCGGATGAGGAGGAACGGCAAAGTTCCACTCTGTGGGAGTCTCGTCGAGAGCCATTTCTACAATTGTGGCTGGCACCTCATAGTCGAATAAGGCGAATCCTTCCAGTCGGTAAATAGTGGACGGAAGCTCGAAATCCCCGAATTGAATGTAGTCCGCAATGAAGTTTCGATCGGCCGGGGCATCATGGCCCAAGGAGCGGGAACGGGGTCCGATCCATACTCCTTTCAAGTAGCATTTGGCTCGATAGGTCCACAGCCATTCCAGAATACTTGCCGCCGTTTCTTTAACTTGCGGCTGATCCGTCATTTCCCAGGTGCAGGTAAAGGCTTGAACCCAATGCCAGAACCATGGCAGACAGCCATATTCCTGCATTCCTTTCGTTCTCAACGTGTTGAGGATGGCAAGCAAATTTTGATGACCTTCCTCAACCAGTGCCGCATCCCCTTGGGTTGTCCCCAGTGCTATCTTCATATTGAACAGCTTGGCTTCGTGATGATGATAGGCCTGTTGAGGAATTTCGTATAGCCGGCTCTGGTACAGATGGGTCAGACTGGTCTGCAACTCCTCTTGCAAAGTATGGCTCAGGATTGCTTTGAATTTAACATAGTACAAGCTCAGGATGTTGCCAACGAGTTCCGCAGGCAAGGGATGGGGAGGGGCGGACGCCGGCTCGTCTCCTAAATTTAACGGCCAATGTCCGTAACGCTCTTCCTCCGGATTCCGCTGCTGCAGTCTCAATACCCGAAGCAGCATCTCTTCGGCCCGGGTCTTGGCGGTGTGGTCGTCCACCGGCAGCGCAATGTCCTCTCTGCAGGCGGCAACATGCAAGTGAAGCGCGTAAAATAAGTTGTCGCGAATATCTTTATGAAACCAGAATCCGCTCGGAAGAACGGGTAAAGCTAGAGCCGTTTCCGCAGCAAGACGGAGGATGTCCGTTTTTCGGGTTTGCCATGTTCTCATCGTGCGGGTCTCCTTTGACATTATTATTGGGGTGGCTCAAAATGGCTTCGGTCATCAGGTACGTGGAATTAGGTGCAAACATGCACTTCAACTCCTCGATTTTTGCAGATTTACAGATTCAGGTGCAAAAACGCTCTATATTTGCCTGTATTTTGCGAAAAACGACGATTTCGTGGAATTAAGAGGTACTTTTGCTCTCTAATTGCTTTAACTGGGCTAACACTGAAATTAAGAGGTATTTTTGCACTTTAATGCGAAGCGGGGCTTCTGCGAAAACTGGTATTTCTCGTTACAGATAAGTTACTTCTCGAAATATCACTAAACAAAAAAATGGAGTGCAAAATTTCCCCAAGTCTAGCATAACACCTACAAGAATTGTAGAGTCCTGCGCATAAAATGTCCAGTGGACACGAAAAATCCGTGGCGAATCGACTCGAAAGATGCAACCATTAGGTGGCTGCTGTATAATAATGACTGAGCCTGACAAGCCGGTATTACCAAATAGTACATTATGACTGAATTGCAGCTTACGGCAGGAAATTGAGTGCTTGAATCGAATATTAATGGTATGTCGTCTTTGTCCAGTCACCAGGTCCTGATGAGATTAAACCGTATCGAAGTAGGTAAGCCAGTCATTATTTTCTGCCAGAAATAGTCCATGGGAAGCAGGAAAATGTGTGGTTCGAAGCACTCATACATTATAGGAATTTAAGATACGCTGTCTAGCGGATCCAGTAAGGAGAAAGAGCCAAGTAAGGAGAAAGAGGAGGAGCACAATTATGCAAATTCATTTTTTCGTAGGGAATGACAACGGGAACAGCGAACACGATATCATCGTCGATGGAAAGCTGGTTCAGCAGCCGAATGTGAATTGCACCGTAGATCGACTGCCGTGGAGTGAGGAGCAGGCCCCCGAGAGTTTTATCAAAAACCTTCAGGATCAACTGATTGTGACGATTGATTCTCCAGCAGCCCGTCCGGGAATGTATTACATAGGCAAGTTCGCTCTGGAAAGCGGCGAATTGATCGAGAATATGCAGGTTGGACTCGACCGCAAGTGCGATGTCGATCTTCCAATTATTAACACGCTGGCGCAGATTGCAGCTGTAGCGGTTCAAAAAACTTATGAGGAAGAGAAGAAAGTGGTGGATAATATCGAGGTGCAGGTCGATATGGCCACGGCCCTGCCGATTACTCAGCACACGGATGAAAGCTCCTCCAAGTTTGAAAAAAGATTTACGAACGGCCCTCACCACGTAACCGTTCATCTGGGCAAACAGCGTGTGACGGTGAAGCTTGTCTTCGTCTATGCCAAAGCGATCCCCGAAGCGACCCCGGTTACCTTCGCCTTGCAGAAGGATACGGAAGGCAATTGGCGTGAGGGCGATATTTTTAAAGAATTTGCAGAAACCTACGGGCTGGACAAGAAGTTCAACGGCAGCTACTTTAAGGATAAAAGAATTCTGCACATCGACATTGGCGACGGTTCGACGGAATATCCGATTACAGAAGGAAATAAATTTCTGCGCCAATTCATTCACGGCAGCAACCACGGCGCCGGTTACGCGATTGAGGAGGCGCTGGACGAGTTTAACCGTCTTATTTATTTGCCGGACAGCCCAAGGCAATTTTTCAGCGATGTGATCAAGAATCCCCGGCACAAATACCATGCCCGCGCGATTAAGACGTTGAGAAGGCCTCTGGAAGGGCAATCCCGCCATATCATTCAGAACATTCGCAAGCAGTTGACCAAGGCCAGGAACGAAATTGACGTTATTTGCGTCTATGGCGGAGGAAGCATTCTAATGCGCTCGATCCTTTATCCGATGCTGAAGGAGCTTTGTGACGAGAGAGAAATTCAACTGCTGTACATTCCCGCTCAATATGCGGTGACTATGAATGCCCAAGGCCTGGATGCCTTCGTGCGGGGTAAAATCTATGACGCTCTGAAGAGCAAAGCGAAAAAAGCGGTCTAAACGATGCGGCGGCCAAGCGCTGCATTATGAACGGCGCTCCAAAGGGGTGATCATCTATGAAAAAGCTGAAAAAACCCGGCGAAAATATCAGCTTAAAAACGAAAAAAAGCGAATCTCCCGCGATAATGGACTGGATTAACAGTCAGACGAATTTAATGGATTCCATCCGTTATCTAATAGAGAATGAGGTTAGAGAGAACGGGGTTCGCAATTTGCAAAATTATATTCCGGCGGAGAGAGCATTGGGAGTCCTTCCGGTGTCTCCTGCCAGCAGGGTCCCTGAGGGGATTGATCTCGTTAGTACTGAACAGGAGACCGCGGCAACCGCAGAGGCAATTGGCCCGGCGGATGTTGAGAATTCGCCGGCTCATGTCGAGGCAGTATCGGCCGAAGGAGCTTCAAGCGCCAGCGAAACGACTTCCGGAGAATCGCTCTCCGGGAAGATTGGGGAAGCCGGACAAGCGTCAGGTGAGACCGGCGCCGATACAGTCGAAGCTTCGGCAGCAGTTTCAGCAACTGAAGAAGCTGCGACTGAAGCCGAGGAGCTCGAGGAAGTCGTGGATGATCCGATCGAGGACGATATCGATGAGGAGGACATTGAGTCTTGGCTATAGGTGGATAACATTGCCTGGTATTGCTGAGTATTTCTTGGTTATGCTAATGGGTGTGGCGCAAGGTTTCTGATCCTCAGCGGCTTCGGCGGTTAGGGCGATTCCTAGGACTCTAATGAGAATAACAACGGCTGCTGTCCGGTGAATGACCGGCAGCGGCTGTTTTTTTTATGAGGGCAAAAATGATGACTGGAAGGATGGACGGAGAGCGAGAAGCCGATAGTCTGGTTGGTATTTGGTTCCGCGAAGCATAGTCATTAAGAATATATTAAGAGATATCGTAAAAAGGGAGTGCTATATTTAGTGGGAGAATCGATTTGCAGCAAAATAATAAGGGGTCGGAGCTCAGGATGGCTGGGTATGTTCGGGGAGGACATTTTAATCCGACTAATAGTGAGCGGGTGATTTCGGGTGAAGAATCTGGCCAGTTACGGGATATTGTTATGCAATATTATTTTGTTGGTCTCGGGACAGACGTTATTCAAGCTTGGCATTCAACAAGCCGGCGGTCTGGTCTGGGCCAGAATAGTGACCTCCTATTACATATTAGGAGGGTTGGCTCTTTATGGAATGGCGACGGCTTTATGGTTTGTAGTCCTGTCTCGATTGCCGTTAAGTGTGGCTTATCCGCTTCAGAGTATAGCTTATGTTTTGGCGCTCCTCGTAGCCGGGTTTCTCTTCGGCGAGACCGTTACACTGACGCGCTGGGTAGGGATCGCCATCATTCTGATCGGGGTCTATGTCGTTTCCAGATAGTGGCCAGAATCAGGTATTCTGCAGAGGTTTCATTTGGGCTCTCCGATCTTTTTCCAACGATCCCCTTAAGAATATTTTAAGAGATATCGTATAATGAGAGTGCTATATTAATGGGGAGAATGCACTGTGTAATCCATTATAAAATGGTCGGAACTTAGGAGGGCTTAGTATGTTTGGAGGGACGATTCTTCTCGTAGACGACGAGAAGGAAATTATTGACCTCTTGGAAATTTACTTGAAGAATGAAGGATACCGCTTATTGAAGGCGAGCGATGGCAACGAGGCGCTGGAGCTGTTAAATACGAATGAAGTCGATTTAATTATTCTGGATGTCATGATGCCGAATATGGATGGCATTCAGGCCTGCATGAAAATCAGGGAAGAGAAACATATGCCTATCATTATGCTATCTGCCAAAGGCCGGGAAATCGATAAGATTACCGGACTGAGCATCGGGGCGGACGATTACGTCACTAAGCCGTTCAGTCCGCTTGAAATCATCGCCAGGGTCAAATCCCAGCTTCGCCGGTACCGGCAGTTGAACGTGTCCCGCACAAGCAATGATAACGAGATCATTATCGACGATTTAATGATTAATACCGCCACTCATAAAGTGAGCGTCGAACAAAATGAAGTGAGGTTAACGCCGAGGGAATTCTCCATCCTGGAAGTGCTGGCCAGAAATCGCGGAATTGTGCTGAGCATGGAGCAGATTTATGAGGAAGTATGGAACGAGCCCTTCTTTGAGGCCAATAATACGCTGATGGTTCATATACGTAAAATCCGTGAGAAAATCGAGAAGGATCCAAGCAAACCGCAATATATTAAAACGGTTTGGGGAATCGGTTATACGATCGAATAGCGGAAGGGGAGAAGCCGGAGGCGATCCAGATGAGAAATAAATTTATTCGCACCGTTCGCTGGAAGTTTATATTTGTCTTTATCCTCAGTGTTGCGTTCACGGCGCTCACCTTATTACTATGCTATCAGTTGGGCCTCCTGCTGATTTATACCCCCGTTGTCAGGTGGGTGGTCCATGAGATTGGCTCTATCCCCGTTATGGCAGTCAGCGGCGGGATTCTGTTCCTGTTCTTCTTCTTCCTCCTAAGCCAGAAAATTATCCGTTACCTGGAGGAAATTACTCTAGGCCTGCAGGAGATAGCCAAGGGAAATTTGTCTTACGAGATTGTCGCCAAATCATCGGATGAATTAGGCACGGTAGCGGAGGCCATTAACAGCATGACCAAGCAGTTGAAGAAATCGATCGAAGAGGAAAGATTGGCCGAGAAGACGAAGAACGAGTTGATCACAGGGGTATCCCACGATCTTCGCACGCCGCTCACCTCGATTCTCGGTTATCTTGAATTGATTGAAAACGACCGCTACAAGGACGAGGTTGAATTTCGTTACTACACTAATGTTGCCTATGAAAAAGCATTGAGATTGAAAAAATTGATCGATGATTTGTTCGAATATACCTCTATTCACGATAAAGGACCGCAGTTGGAGCCTAAAAAAATTAATATTAATGGTTTGTTAAAACAGCTGGCAGAAGAATTCAACCCTTTGCTGACCCAAGAGGGAATGACCTATCGATTAATGGCCAGTGACGCCAAACTGTCCATTTACGCGGACGGCAATCAGGTGGTGCGGGCATTTGAAAATCTGATTTCCAACGCGATTCGTTATGGCAAGGACGGTAAAGTGGTGGATATTCGCCTCAGCAAGGAGGGCGGCGAAGCCGTCATACAAATTATTAATTACGGCAAGCCGATCCCGGAGAAAGATCTCCCCCGTATCTTTGAAAGATTCTACCGGGCAGAGAAATCCAGATCCTCCAGGTCCGGGGGCTCCGGATTAGGACTGGCTATTACCAAGAGTATTGTGGAGTTGAATGGTGGCCAAATATCAGTGAGAAGCAGCCGGGAACAGACCGTGTTCGAAACGAGATTCCCGCTTATTTCATAGTTTTGTTTTCTTGCCAATATAGAATATTACGCACAACCACCAGGTTGTTGCATTCTAAAACCGTCCGGGATCCTTCGGGCGGTTTTCTCATTTTCCCGGGAAAAAATATTAATTTTTATTAAGGATTACTTAAGCGGTTCATAAGTGGGCGCAAACGAGCACTTAATATGTGGCTGGTATACTAATGCCATAAAGCGTTTGGTAGGAGATGAATCCATGAATCGACAAAAAATCACCTTTATTGTGTTCATAGCCATCCTTGTATTGGCTGCCTATTTGCGGGTGGATTTCCTGCGATCGGTCGACCATGAAATGCCTCACGATTCGATTAACTATGATGCCATGGTCCGACAGCTTCTGGAAATCGGGGTCTACGCCTATAACGACTCCAGCCCGAATGCACTGGTCACTCCGGGGTATCCCCTCTTTATGGCGGCTATTTATTGGCTGGCTGCCTACCCGTGGAACGATCCGCTGCCCTGGATCCGGATGGCTCAGGTCCTGCTCAGCCTGCTCTCGGTCTGGATGATGTACAGCATCACCCGGCAGTTATCGAATACCGCAGGCGGTCTGGCCGCGGCATTCCTGGCCGCGGTCTATCCTCCCTTCGTATGGGCTAACGGAGCCATTCTTACGGAAGTGCTGGGCATCTTCCTGCTGCTCGGGTACTTGTGGGTCCAGCTCCGGGTGTTCCGCTCCCCAACCACACTTTCGGCTTTGGCCGCAGGCATCCTGCTTGGTTTGACGGTTCTGGTCCGGCCGGAATACCTGCCTTTGCTGGTCGTCAATTACTTATTCTATTGGGCCTGGAAGAAGAAGGCGAAGGAGATTCTCAAGCTGTTCGCACTATCCTGCCTGGGGCTTGTGCTTATCCTGATGCCTTGGTGGATTCGCAACGTAGTGACGCTAGACGAATGGGTAGTTACCGCTACCCAGGCCAATCCGTTCAAGGCCGGAACTTATCCGTACAAAAACTACAGCGACGGACTGATAGACGAGAGCGGCAAAACGGAAATGGAGGTTGCCGTGGAAAGGTTGAAGACAGGCTTCTCGACACAGCCTTGGCTCTTTATTAAATGGTATACCGTCGGCAAGCTGCAGTACCTTTACTATCATGTGTATTATGGCGGCGGCCATCAGCCTTTCTACAATGTCTTTCCCTCCTGGGTCAATCCGAATACGATCCATCGTGTCCTGATTTTGCTAGGAGGACTGGCGGCATTGGCGATTTCTCTCCGTTGGAGGCAGCTTACGGCTTTGCTGGTCGTTATCGTTGCCACGATCACACTGATCCGACTAGGTTTTGTACCGGAATACCGATATAACGTGATGACGATGCCTCTGATTATTATGATCAATTGCATTGTGGGCGTGCAGGCCTGGCAATGGCTGTCTGCCAAGCGAAGCCTCCGTGCCAACAAAATTGAAGGATAAAGGAAGGGATATTGAATGTCATTCTCTTCATTAAATTTGAAAGTATTGATTATAGTGCCGGCCTATAACGAAGCGGAGCAGATCCAACGGGTCGTGAACAATATTCGTAGCCATGCCCCTTATGCGGATATTGTCGTAGTCAATGACGGCTCCGGGGACGATACTTTGGAGCAGGCTTTGCTCACCGGAGCGACCGTCTTGAATTTGCCCTACAACCTGGGCATTGGAGGCGCTGTTCAGACAGGGTATCTGCATGCAATGAATGGGCATTACGATATTGCCGTGCAAATCGACGGAGACGGCCAGCATGATCCGGCCGATCTGCCCCAATTATTGAGCGACCTGATCGACAGTGGGGCGGATATGGCGATTGGCTCCCGTTTTTTGGACAAGGCAGGGTATCAGTCGACGCGGATGAGGCAAATCGGCATTCGCTTCCTCTCCATGCTGGTTTCCGGGCTGACCGGACACAAGGCGACCGATACGACCTCTGGGTTTCGTGTATGCGGCCACAGGGCGATCTCCCTGTTCGCGGAACGGTATCCTACCGATTATCCGGAGGTGGAATCGCTCATCCTGCTGAACAATCATGGGCTTCGCTTTATCGAGACTCCGGTAACGATGCGTCGCCGGGCATTCGGGAAATCGAGCATAACAGCGCTAAAATCGATGTACTACATGATTAAAGTGACGTTGGCGATATTCTTATCTCATTCCTGGAAGGCCGGACGGGAGCAGCTGTCATGACGGCTTACATTTTCTATCTTTGCTTTGGATTGAGCCTCGCCTTCCTTATAGTCATCCTTCGACTGGTTCGCTTAAGAAAGCTTAAGGAACAGTATTCTCTTCTATGGTTGGCGTTAAGCGCGGTGATGATGATTCTTTCCCTGTTTCCGCTTGGGTTGGATTGGCTGGCTGCTTGGTTAAACGTTTCGTATGCGCCCTCGCTGCTCTATTTGTTGGCTGTCCTCGGTATTTTATTTATCTTATTACATTTGACCGTGGCGGTTTCCCATATGACCGAGCGAACGATTAAGCTGGCCCAGTCGGCGGCGCTCTATGAGGAAAGGCTGCGTAAGCTCGAAGAAGACAGAGAGCAGGCCAGGGATAAGGACAAGATAGAAGCGAACCAAGCGGGACACTAGATCCGGACAAGCCATTCAATTATTAACAGACAGCAATAGAGTATCCGTTCGGAGATACCTCCACTAGGGGTGCATAATGAACAGCAAACAGATAAATCTTACAGAAATTTGAGGTGCTATATATGTCGAAGAAAGTCATTATTACAGCCGTCCTGGCTGTATTACTCGGAGTCAGCGCGGGATGGTATTATTTCCAAGGAAAAGGGGGAGGCCGGACTGTTTCTTTAGACAAGAAGACAGGTCAGGAGCTCCACAAGGTGGTCTCGGTAGAGCAGCTTCAGGAACAATATGATGTGATTGTCGTGGGGACAGATCCGGAGGGCATCAGTGCGGCTATTTCCGCAGCGCGCAATGGCTCTACGACCCTGCTCGTGGATGGCAGAGAGCGAGAAGTGTTAGGTGGTTTGATGACCGTCGGATGGTTGAATAGTATCGACATGAATTGGGACCGGACGAAGGCCCCCCTGCCTGGACGGGAGCAGGATCATCTGAATGAAGGAATTTTTACTGAATGGTATAAAAAAACAGAAGGACATTCCTTCGATGTGACTACAGCGGCCAATGCCTTCTACGAACTGGTTCGTGCTGAAGAGAAGCTTGATCTGTTCATGAACGCACAGATGATTGAGCCGATGGTGAACAAGGAAGGAGCCTCCGGAGCAGCTGCAGTTGAAGGCATTGTGGTTACCCAATCCGATGGAACGAAGCAGGAGATTATGGCCCGGGCGGTTATTGATGCAACCCAGGATGCAGATATAGCCGCCGCCGCAGGTGTAAAGTTCACCATCGGGCGCGAGGACTTGGGCGACGCCAATTCGCGGATGGCGGTGACAGCTGTGTTTCGCCTCAAGAATATGGATGATCGGGCATGGGATCTGATCGCCAAGCGTCTTAATGGAGACGGTGACAGCAATACAGGCGTCAGTAAAATGTCAGCCTGGGGCTATGGCAAGGAAATGAGCGGCTATGAGCCCGCCAATAAGGAACGCACCAAAATGCGCGGCCTTAACATTGGTCGGCAACTGGACGGAACCATCCTGATCAATGCGCTTCACCTGTTTGAAATCGACGGTTTGAGTGAGGAATCCCTTCAGGAGGGGCTGGAAATTGCTCGTCAGGAAATCCCGCATGTAGTGAAATATTTACAAAATTATAAAGAGTTTAAAAACGCTGAGCTGGACGCTATAGCCCCGGAGCTGTATGTTCGGGAGACCCGCCATATGGTTGGATTGTATCGCCTGAGTGTCATAGATTTGCTGGAAAATCGGGATCAATGGGACCGCATTGCCTTTGGTTCTTATCCGGCCGATATTCAGAGAACTTCACCTTCCGATAACGGGGCGATCGTGGTTCATCCGTTGAGATATGCCGTTCCGTTTCGCAGCATCGTCCCGCAGGACGTCGATGGACTGCTCGTTGTTGGACGGTCCGCCAGCTACGATACGCTGGCACATGGCAGCGCCCGGGTCATTCCGACCGGAATGGCTGAGGGCCAAGCGGCAGGAGCGGCCGCCCAATTGGCGGCGGAACAGGGCGTGACCTTCCGGGAGATGGCTGAATCGAAGCCTTTAATCGAGGAATTGCAGCGTCGATTGAATGAGCAGGGGATGAAGCTTGAGCCTTATTCACTAGAACCCGAGACCTACATGGAGTACATGGAGCATCCAAATTATCCGGGCTTGAAAGCGGCTGTTTATATGGGCATCGCTTATGGCTCTTACGGCAACGAGGCGTTTGATCTGGATCAGCCTTCCAATGCCCAACGGATGGTGAACCAAATGAACGGAGCCAGACGGATGTATCCGGATCATTTTAAAGGAGATCCCAATGCGGCTTTGAAAAATATCGAGGAGCCTGCCAAGAAGCCGCTAGATTTGCAGCAGGCCAGCTTTACGATGGCCAAGGCTATCGGGTTCAAAACGACTCGGGAGCAAGCCTTAACTGATCTTAAGGATAAAGGATTCGTAAGTTCAGCCACTATTGAAATCATATCGAATCAAGATAAATTAACCGACGGAGAGGTCTTTATGATGCTGAAGGATGCGGTGGAAAGCTTAACGGGACAAACTTTCTGAGTAGAGGAGACTCGTCTCTTTAAATGACGGAAGCATATATAAATATCAGCTCTTCGCCAGAGCAGCGGGATTCGCATGATTAGCGGTTCCGCTGCTTTTTTTGCGTGCAAAGATGGGGCTCTGGGCTAATGGGAAAAAGGATATTTATGGAATTCCAGCTTTGGACTAGTCCTTCTGTCATCCTTCTGTAATATAAGCTTAATCATTGCGTAATGCTAAAGTACTATTTGTCGAAAAAAATAAATAGTATAATAAAATTAATTAAATTTTCCAACAATTAATATTCATCATGTCTTACTATACGAGGAGGAGAACAGCATGAATTCGACACCCGTCATCACTTCAGCGCCGTTATTTGGTGAAAGCGCTACCGAGAGAGTAGTGGTCTCCAGACGATTCAAGTGGCTTTTTCTAAGTTTGGCTCTGATTCTTGTTGCTGCCGTAACGGCTGTTCTCAGTTTCTATGCTTATATTGCATGGGTGCTCTCAAGACCGGTCATTCCTCCGCTTCAGTCGAATCCGCTGCTGGCTGTCGGGCTGGCATATGAGGAAGTCGAGTTTCCAAGCGCTAACGGGGGAACGATGGTGGACGGCTGGTATATTCCCGGCTCCACTGCCGCGACGGTCGTCTTATCACACGGTTACGGAACCAATCGGGAAGAGCCATGGGTCCCCAGCTATGAATTGGCGACAGAGATCAACCGCCATCAATATAATGTACTGATGTTCGACTATGGGTTCGTCCATCCCGATCGTCCCTTTACCGGAGGCATAATCGAAACGCAGGAGCTTCTGGGGGCGATAGAATATGTCAAGGAGAGAGGGGCCGAGCAAGTTTACGTATGGGGATTTTCCATGGGGGCGGGAACGGCACTCCAAGCGGCGCTTAAAACCGACCTGATCGATGGGATGATATTAGACAGTACTTTTATTCTTGAGCCGGACACAATGTTCTATAATCTTAAGCAGCAGGTAAGCCTGCTTCCCCGATTTCCTTCCATTGCACTGGTGAATATGTTCCTTCCTGTATTTAATGGCTACAGCCTGGGTCAGATTCCCTACCGTACGGTGAATGCGACATCCTATACGGTTCCTATCTTCCTGATACACGGAGAGCTGGACGATAAAGCCCCGTACAGTACAATCACCCGCTTCTACGCCAATCAGAAGGATCAGCCGCTGACAGAGCTGTGGTTACTGCCGGACTCTATACATGAAATGATATTCAGAACCCATCCTGAAGAATATTTGCAAAGAACGTTTCAATTTTTGGATGGAATTGGCCAAAGGAGCGGGCAGACGGTTTAGCCTTACTATAAACGCGATTGGCGCGGTCAACTGCTTTAATATTTCCAGACTGACATGACATCCCAATAGAATAATCATGCAGGCTGCCCCGGAAAGGTCACGAATAGACCGGTGGGGGCGGCCTTTTTGTGCTGCGGATAAATTAAAGTAATGTTAAGAAATCCTTAAGCGTTTCATAAGCACATGTGAAACAATACTTAATGGTTCTATAGTATAATATTGCCATAGAAAATATTTCCAAGGGGTGGAGAATTTGAAGAGATGGATAAAAAGTGGGGCTGCCATTCTTCTGTCTACTGTTGTTATGGCAGGCTGTACTTTTGGCGGCGGAGGACAAGCGGGTCAATGGGATCAAGAGGAGAAAGCGACCATAAGAGTAATGTATTACGACGAAAGATCTTTTTACCAAACATATGGCAATTTGTTTTACGCGAAGTATCCGAATATTGACATCGAAGTGGTGTCTACCCAAGGGATTTATAAGCCGGATACCGATTATAGGGAAGAGTTTGCGAAGTTTATCGAGGAAGAGCAGCCGGACATTCTGATGCTGACTTCGGATCAATACGAGAAATATGCTGAAGAAGGCTATTTATACGATCTGGAAAGCTATATTCAACAAAGCAATTTCGACTTGGAAGGAATTTTGCCGGCAGGGATCGATTATTTGAAGATTAAAGGCGGGGGGAAGCTTTACGGGCTATCGCCGACTTTTAGTGGCAGAGCTCTTTATTACAATAAAGATTTATTCGATCAGCATGGGGTCAGCTTTCCTCAGGATCAAATGAGCTGGGACGAAGTATTTGATTTGGCCAAAAGATTTGCGGGACTTGAAAAGGATGGAAAGCCTGTCTATGGGTTAAGCCTGGGGAATTACACTACCTTGGAATATGTCGTTAGTACGATTGGCAATACGATGAGGCAAACCTATGTTAATCCCGATACGATGACGGTGACGATAGATACGGAAGGCTGGAATCATATTGTCACTTCGGCTGTCGATTTATTCCAATCCGGAGCGCTGCATCAGGAAGAGAGGGATTCCGGACCCCGTTCCTTCTATACCATGGAGGATTTTTATAAGGAGCAAGTGTTTATCGACGGAAGGGCGGCTATGTCTCTGGACTATCACTATATGTTGGGTGAACTGGCTCAAGCCAAAACGGTGCTGAAGGACAAGATGCCGGAATGGGATGTTGTAACGATGCCTGTGGATCCGAGTCAACCGGACGTGAGCAGTTCTTTTTCAGCCGATCAAATTTTTGCCATCAACGCTAAATCGGGCAATACTCGAGCGGCATGGGAATTAATAAAGTATATCAGTGGAGACGAATATGCGAGAGTGATGTCCAAATCGGGTACGGAGAGAGGGCTGCTGGCCCGAACGGAATATATTAAAAATGAAGAGGGACGCAATATCGAAGCGTTCTACAAATTAAAGCCGGAGGAAACCTCTCTGTACAAAAACTATGACAAGCTTCCAGAAAACTTTTTAATGACTTTTAACGAGTGGATACAAGAGGAACTGGATCTGGTGGCCAAGAACGAGAAAAGTGTAGCGGAAGCATTGGCGACGATTCAGGATAAGGGACAGGCCGAGTTGAATCGAACGAAGGAAGAAGGCTCTTGATATAGAATAGCAAGACAGACTCTGCCTGCACGCTCATTGTGCAGAAACCGACCCTCTTAAAGGAAGGGTCGGTTTTTTATCATGGCGCTTGATAGGGTTAGGGCAAGTGGATGGTCTTGATATGTTCCAGGTGGAGAACGACCGTTTCCCCTTTGGCGGTTACCAGGTCGAGTGTTTGATTCTCGACAGAGCGAAGCAGTCCGATCTTGCTGGGATTCTCTCCGAGGTCGAGAACAACGAACTCTCCCTCCAGCTTTTTTAGCTGCTGATCGAACGTACGAGATAAGGTAAGAGCCGCCGGCTTGACCGGAAAACGTTCGTGCCGGAGTGAATAAGGAGTGGCGCTGGTCGTGTAGGGAATTAAATATTTCAAATGGTGCAAGGGAATATAGATCGTATGGAACACCGGAGAATAAAATACAAAGAAATCATTCATTATGCTTGTAAGATAGCCATGAATAGATTGACTTCCGGTAATATAGAGCTCACAGAATACTCCCTTCGCGTTCATTAATATTTTACGGTAGGAAATCGTTTCGGCTTGCCTCTCGAAAGGGGCTTCTCCGGGTACGGGCATGCTTTCCAGCTCCGAAAGCTGGGCTTGTTTAACTGTTTTAAGGTGAAGAAGCGGAACATACAGAAATTGCTGCAATCGGTTATGCACCACGAGAATATCGTCTCCTAAATCGACAAGGGTTCCTTGAATAGGGCTTTGCCTCCCTGAGATTTCCAATTCCACAGGCTGGCCAATGAGAGAACGAAGATGACCCATGGAAGCAACCTCCTTTCTAATTGTACTACTGACCTTTTGTTCCCGATTCGGCATATTTCTACTCTATAACTTATTGCCTCCTCTCAAATATCATTAGTGATGATTTCTACTACAAGTATATGTATCTCATAGACTAGAGGACTGGATGTCCAACTATATTTTCTATAAATTCCGCTTGGATCCATAGATTTGGTAGATTTGCACCGGAAGTTGGATGCGTTAGTAGATAGAAGTGGAATTTTCCTCCTATTAGGCTCAAAGCTCGAACCGGAAACTATCCTTATACATAAACATGAAGTATTACTAACCAGTAATGATATATGGAAGGTGGCGAACACAGAGGAGGGCCGATGGTGCTCTAAAGCTATCGGAGCCGAGAGGCAGATAGAGGAAAGGAGGAATATTCATTGGCCATATTTCTTATTGTTACAGCGGCCGCGGTTTCGGTCTACTATTTATTAAAGCCGGCTGTAATCCCATTAGAGGTGGAAAGCGAAGCTTATTCTGCTGTCGCCTTAAAGCAGGACTCTTTCTTCCTGGAGGCGCCACTGGTTGCAACCCACTCTCAGCCTGTTTACGAGAAACAGTAAGAAATGCCCCTTAATCATCATTTGCAGCGGGCATGTTTAAGCTATCGGATTTCTCATCATCCGTATGGTCATCCACTAGGAGGTAGGGATAAATATGTCAACAGCAGGGGGAAGCAGCAAGAAAAAATGGTCCCGAAAAAGAAAGAACCCGCGTTGGAGCTGTCGATGCGAAAGGAAGAGAAGCCGGACCCGACGCAGAATAAGCAACTCTACCCGTTCTTGGGAAAGAGAGATTAATGGGAGTCAATCGAGTGAGCACCTTGCTGGCGGTGAAAGCGAAGGCAAACGCTGTACAAGCGGTGAGCATCGCAGCAGCCACCGCACGAGCAAAATTCACCGAAGCCACCGACGCACCAGCGGTGGGCATCGCAGCCACCGCACGGGCGGAACTCACCGAAGCCACCGGCACACCAGCGGTGAGCATCGCAGCCACCACCGCACGGGCGGCATCCACCGAAGCCACCGGCGCACCAGCGGTGAGCATCGCAGCCACCGCACGGGCGGAACTCACCGAAGCCACCGGCACACCAGCGGTGAGCATCGCAGCCACCACCGCACGGGCGGCATCCACCGAAGCCACCGGCGCACCAGCGGTGAGCATCGCAGCCACCGCACGGGCGGAACTCACCGAAGTCACCGGCATACCAGCGGTGAGCATCGCAGCCACCGCACGGGCGGCACCCACCGAAGCCATCGGCAGACCAGCGCTGAGGTATCAGAGTAGACGCATGAGCGGCGAACATCGCAGCAGACGACATGGATGCGAGTATCAAAGCTGCCGCAAACAATGCCGTCGCACAGATAAAGAATGAGGGTTAGGAGCATCTCGATCCTAACCCTTTTGTCCATGTAGAAGGCTTTAAGTTTACTTAAAGTATCAGGAGCTAAATCAAAATAGGCGTTAAAAACGTGCTCCTTGTGCAAAAGCCAATCGCTTCTCTACCTTGCCACTCGATCAAGACAGAGTTCTCCTCCTTGCAGCGTGTCCTACAAGGGGACAAGTATATTTAGAGAACGCTGCTCTCCCGTCACAGCCGAGTCATATCTTTGGCAATCAATTTTCTTCGTTCCACAATATAGTTACGCATAAAGTCGGGCTCCCCGTGAAACGTAGAGAAAGACCATTTTCGTCCATGATCTCTATAAATATAGGGTGATATTTTGGAATGAAGCTGATGGATGACCGGCATAATTCGTCTAGTCGTAAAATGTGTCTTCAGAATATCTTCCAGTATTGCTTTATATCGTTTTCGCACCCTCGGATATTCCAGCAGTTTCTTAGTCAGATGGTTGTAGCCGGTTATCCGGACCAAGTCGCTGCCGCATGGCTTGCCATAGCAATTCCTTCCCCAGGTCCCTTCATAATCCCAAGGGACCATTCGATAGATCCCTCGTGATTTATGTCGGTACAGAGTGTAATTATGGTCAAAACCATCATAGTTACCAGTAAAAACAGCTCCGGCCAGCCAGCGTAAATAATTTTCTATATCCAGATTGGACGATAGAAAGGTAGACAAGCGCTGGCCGCTAAGCGTATTCAATTTGGAGATGAAGGATTGCAGCTGCAAACGGCTTTTGTTCCCTCCCAATATTAATTCATACCCATCGAACAACGAATGTTTCCTTCGGCTCGTATCCGGATCAATCACTCCGAAGTTGGCATTATCATTTATTGCGTAAAAAATCGATTGTACGGAAATTCCCCTTCTTCTAAAGAAACGTCGGTCTACGGCTTCGATTTCCAAGTAGACTCCCAGATTTTGTCCGTTCATATAAAGCCGAACGGGCCTGGTCTGCGGACTGGGAACTCCAATCCATTGAAAAAACTGAAAAGATAGAGCGTTACGGATCATCGATGGATCATCGTATTCGGCATTCCAATGATACGTTTCTTTGTCCATTACAATTTCATAAGATCTCTTGGGATACTCTCGGGTATGCCCTCCGCGATGGCGAAGCTTGATCGGCTCTCGCGAGTCTTGATTCAATATATACGCGTCGACGAATTTTTTGCTCCATACATCTTTCTGAAGCAAATCCAGTTGGGGATCACGGATGATTACATGTCGAATAGGCAAACTCATGAACATATCCACCTTCCACATGCTAAGCAAAATGCCCGCAAACAATAGGCTTTTATCTTACCTTATGCTGACATTTCCCCAGTTGCCACGGCGTTTGTTCCGGGGGCATAAGCCCGGTGACTCTCTCAACCCTTCCATTATGTTGATAGATACTGGTGGAATTTTAGAGGATTGGGGTTTACAACTAGTCCCCTTTCTCTCAAGGACTCATATACATGAAGTAGAGATAAACACTATTGATAGTTGAAAGGGGGGATCGGCCTGCTCTGAGATTTCCGTTTTGAAAGAGGTGTTTCGTTTGGTGGTTGAGAGAGAAGAAGCTCTGGCCGTTTCAAATTATTGTGAGAGGAGTTATCATTCATGAGTAACGAATCTAATTATCTTATGTCGTTAGTAGGCAAAGAAGTGAAGATTAATCGTGGAGGACCGGATACGGTGCTTGGCAAGCTCCTGGATGTTCAATCCGATTATCTGATACTGCATTCCCGGGATGGAGCTGTCTACGTTCAAACATCCCATATTAAAAGCATAACAGAAAATAGGAAGAATAAGAGTTCAACTTATAGCGAGGCTCCAAGATATTATGTTAGCAGCAACTTCAATGAGCTTCTGGAGCAATTGAAACACCACTTTTGTCAAATCAACGGGGGCGGTCCCGAGAAGCTGGAAGGCTTTATTGTAGAAGTTACCTCCACTCACGTGCTTCTTGTCGTTAATCGAGAAGTCATTCGTATTCCGATTTTTCACATTCGCAGCATTTCTGTTAAAGAGAAGAATAAGAGCTCTAGCAGCAATAGAAGCGGCAGCAATAGAAGCGGTCAAAGAAGCGGTCAAAGAAACGGCCATAGTAGTGGTCAAAGAAGTGGCCATAGTAGTGGTCAAAGAAGCGGTCAAAAAAGCGGCCATAGAAGTGGGCAAAAGAGTGGCCAAAGAAGCAGCCATAGCAGCGGAGATCATAGAAGCAGTCATGGAAGTAGTCGGAGAAGATGTACGAAACGCAATGTTTCTCGAAGAAGCACTGTAAGAAATAGAGGGCAAAGGAAACAAAGCAGAACATGTAGAAGATCCGGTAAATAAATAGGGGAAGTAGCGAAGGCCGGCTCCCCGGGAGCCGGCCTTCGTGTCATTGTCATGAAAGAGAGATAATAGCAAGCTGACGCTCTACGAGGTGAATCTCCACTCCAACCTGCGATCCTGCTCCCGGCCCAGAACAAATCTGCGCTCTTCCTTCCAGGATGGGGTAAAGCTCAGTCCAGCATGGACCCTGCGCGTCTCTATACTAATCTGCTGCTCGGACACTTCCACTAGTTTATATTCGAACGGAGTTTCTACGAACGAACTGCCGCTGACAAAAATGCCCTCTTCTGTACGGGCGAGAGTATTAATATGATTGTGGCCAGACAAAACACCTTTAATATTGGGGTATCGCTGCATTAACTGAAGAATGATGTGCCTAAAATCAGCGGGAACGTCATGAGCGATTTTATCCAGGCCGCTTTGTTCCCGAGGAACGCCGAATATCGGATTGTGAATAGCCAAGAGATGTACGGCTTCCGGATAACTCCGCACTTCTTCCTCCAGCTTCTCCAGTTGATCCTGGAGAAAATACGGAGATTGCGAGTGCTTCCAATAGTATGGCGAGCCTGGCTCCCACTGGTTAGGAACGATGTGGATGACACAGGAAGGATAACGAACCGTATACTGAGGAGAATTCCCCACGAAAAATTCCGGCGCTTCCTTCAGCCAAAGCTCGAGAGCATCGCTACGGTCCAGGTCATGATTGCCGAGCGTCAAGTGAACGGGAACCGAGAACTGAAATAACCGTTTGGCCTCCTGGATGGACGGTCTGTCGCATTGGTGCACCAAATCTCCGCCATGAATAATAAAATCGATCTTTTCCTGCTCTACATCTCTTCTAATGGTTGCTAGCAGTTCTTCAATTTTATCCGGATAAGTCGGCTGCTGGTAGAATCCGATAGATTTGCCCGCGATATGAGTATCGGTAATAAACAAGAATCGTGTCATGAAATATCCCCCGGTACGGTAGTCATAGTCAATATAGATATTATTCGTGAAACAGCTTTAAAATCCTTTAAAAAATAGAAGAAGCGAATGAATGTCTATCATTTCTCGCCGAGAGGACTCCCCCTTCTATAAGTGGCGAGGTGAATCGGCGACTAAGGAACATGGACTTTCACAGGCAGACGGATGTATCGGGGCTTGTATACAAGCCCTCAGGGCTTGATTCATGCCGACGTCAATGGCGCAGCCAATATCATGCCAAAAGTATTCCCAAACGTCTCCGCCAAAGAAGCGAATGGGATAGAGGGGTTGGATGGTCACCAGACCATCAACGTGTCAACTCCACTGGTGTTAAGCCTCCTGGGATAACTCAGGAAGAGACATCAGAAACCTCCACTTCCATCGAAGCGACAGCGTAGATAAGTGGCGGGAGTATTCATGATCTGCGTAAAGGATACTCGCGACTTGAGTCGTGAGAGGAATTTACGCCCTTCTCTTATTAGTCACACCCCTTTACTCCTCCTCTTTTGATGAGATAAGTGATCTTCCACTTATTTCTGAATTCCTGCTTCAAACAGGAACATATGTTTGATATAATGAAGTGTGTAGGATGTAGGGTGAGTAACTTACAGCCTAGCTGAATCTTAACGTGAAGCCAGATGACTCGAGTTGCAGATCACTTTAACCGCCAAAGTGAAGATCTTGCCCACTCCTGAACAAATCGATTCGTTACGACAGACTTTACGGGCTTATCGTCTGGCAAGTGATTACCTGTCCAAGCTTGTATTTGAAGAGAAAATTCCCTCCAGGACGAAGCTGCATCAGTTGATGTATCGAGAGCTGCGCTCTGCCTTTTCCTTACGATCCCAAATGGCCCAATCGGTCATGCGAACGGTGATTGCTCGATACAAGTCATTAGTCGGCAACGGCCACCTCTGGACATTCGTCCGGTTCAAGAAACCGGAGCTCGACCTCGTTTGGCGTCGAGATTACTTGCTTACGCAACGGATGTTTTCCATCAATACCCTGCAGGGTCGCATCAAGGTACCTTATGAATCGAAAGGCATGGACCTCACAAGCCTGCCCCAAATGTGAGCATACAGAGAGAGCCAATCGGGATAAGAAGAGGCACCGCTTCTGTTGTCAGAAGTGCGGGTATCGCTCGAATGATGATCGCATTGGCGCTATGAATCTTCAGCGCATTGGAATCCAGTACATCGCTCAAGTGACTGCATAGGTATACCTATGCAGTCGGGCAGCAGTCAACCTGCCTATGGTAACGCCACCCCAAGGAAGGAGGCTAACCGCCGCACTCACTTCCGGGCAGTTACAAGCTCGTAACTTGAGTCATGAGTTGTTGACTTGGTATGATTCTGGAAAACATGATATGATACGCTTGTAAACAAGTAGGACCACTACATAACGGGAGGGATAAGCCATGAACAATCGTTTGGCAGAATGCACGGAGCTAAGTAATGGAGTGAAGATGCCCTGGCTAGGACTCGGAGTATGGAAGGTTGAAGATGGCCATATGGTAGAGAATGCGGTTCGATCCGCTATCCAGACAGGATACCGGAGTATCGATACCGCCGCTGTTTACGGGAATGAGCAAGGCGTGGGCAGAGCGGTCGCGGAAGCCGGAGTCCCCCGTGAAGAACTATTCATTACGACTAAAGTATGGAATTCCGACCAAGGGTATGAGACGACTCTGCAGGCATTCGAAGAAAGCCGCAGGAAGCTCGGTCTGGATTATGTTGACCTATATTTGATTCATTGGCCGGTCAAAGGCAAGTATAAAGATACCTGGAAGGCTCTCGAGAAGCTGTATAAAGAAGGTTCCGTGCGGGCGATCGGGGTCAGCAATTTTCATCCCCATCATTTGGACGATTTGCTGACGGATGCGGAAATCGTACCGATGGTGAATCAGGTAGAGACACACCCGCTCCTGTCGCAGAAAGAACTGCTGCGTTATTGCAAAGACAAGGGGATTCAGATGGAGGCGTGGAGCCCCCTGATGCAGGGGAATCTGGACCATCCTGTGCTTCAGGAAATCGCCCAGGCTCACGGAAAAAGCCCGGCACAGGTTATACTGCGCTGGGATTTGCAAAACGGAGTCATTGTCATTCCCAAGTCGACGAACGAGCAGCGAATTAAAGAAAATTCCGGCATTTTCGACTTCGAGCTGTCGGCCTCAGATATGGAGAAAATCGATAGCATGAACGAAAATAAACGTTTTGGGGCCGATCCGGATAATTTTAACTTTTGACCCCTAAATGATCATACCGCGAATAATTAGGCGCACATTGGAGCCCGGTATCATGCCGGGCTCTTTTTTTATCCAGAATTTATAAGTTCCGGGGCTCCCCGCAAAGTAATGTATAAACTTCTTTCGAAGCAAAGTCAGGAAGATCGACCGCATTTAGAGGAAGGTTTAGACGCCGACCCTGTTAGGTGCGGACGGAATACGCTTCGAAGGCATACGTCACTTTGTGGGGTATGGGTACCAAAGGTCCGGACCGTATTGACTTTAGCCCGAATTTATTGCTATAGTGTATAAATGCAAAATAGTTCTACTGTGGAACTATTCACTGATTGAACTATATGGGACGAGAAGCGGAAAGGGGGAGAAACCACGCTTGAGTAAGGAACAGAAACTGAGGCTGTGGATTCAACGATATAAATCTGCGCATTTTGTCGTTAACAAGCGAATTAACCTTATCATTCGGGACAATATTGAGGATGGACTGACGATCGAGCAGCACTCCCTGTTATGTTACATTGGCGAGATAAAGCTGTGTACTCCAACGGAACTTGCTGATTTTTTTGGAGTTGGCAAAAGTGCCATCACAGCGATCGTCACCCGACTGGAGGATAAGGGGCTGATTGAACGCGTAAGAGATCATAAGGATCGAAGAGTCGTTTATTTGTCTCTCACCGACAAGGGAGAACAAATCATAGAATCGGCCGAGGACAAAATTGAGAAGCAGATTGGTGCGTACTTGCAGTACTTCAGCGAGGAAGAGATTGAGGCCTTCATCCATAGCTATGAAATGCTGGCCGATCTTATGCAGAAAAGCGGGGAAGGAGGCGAAGGTCAATGAGAGGAATATTAAAAGCCCGGTGGCTTATTCTAATCGTATGGATAGCGGCTGTGGTCTCTTTATTTTTAACGGCGCCCAACATGGCGGATCTTGTCCGGGAGAAGGGCCAGATTACGGTGCCGGACGGCTACTCTTCTTCATTTGCGGAAGACATCCTGCAGGAAGTCAGCAAGCAGGGAGGAGGCAGCGAGATTGGGGATACCGTCCTTGTCTTTCATAATAAGGACGGATTAACGGCTGATAATCTCACAGAGATAGAAGGGGCCATTCAGCTCCTGGAAAGCAAGAAGGAAGAACTCGGCCTTACCTCGGTGACGAGCCATTTCGAGCAGAGTGAGCTGGAAGATCAGCTGGTGGCCGAGGATGGGAAGACGATTATGGCCTTGATCGGAGGCAACTGGGAGGAGCGGTCGGCTGCGGACATCAGTGCTTCATTATACGAAGCGGTTCAGGATGTGCAGGTGGAGCATTACTTTACGAGCAGCCGGTTTATCGATGAGGATGTAATGAGCAGCTCGGAAGAAGGGCTGAAGAGGACCGAATTGATTACGGTCGGCTTTATATTGGCGATTCTGTTCATCGTCTTCCGTTCGGCGGTTGCGCCGCTCGTTCCATTGCTTGCGGTAGGAATAAGCTACCTTGCCGCACAGTCTGTCGTAGCTTTTTTGGTAGACTGGTGGAATTTTCCCCTCTCCAACTTTACGCAAATCTTCATGGTTGCGGTCATGTTTGGAATCGGAACGGACTACTGCATTCTGCTGATCAGCCGGTTCAAAGAAGAGCTGGCCAAGCGGCCTGACGATGTAGGAGCTGCCGTTATCGAGACCTATCGGACGGCGGGGAAAACGGTGTTTTTCTCCGGGTTGGCCGTTATGGTCGGCTTTGCTTCCATCGGATTCTCGACCTTTATCCTGTACCAATCGGCAGCGGCCGTCGCAGTCGGTGTCGGGGTGCTGCTTGTTGCGCTTATTACGCTGGTTCCGTTCTTTATGGCGGTGCTTGGCAGCAAGCTGTTCTGGCCTTCCAAAGGCTCGCTGGAACACAAGCCGAGTCGTTTATGGGAGGCGGCTGGACGGTTTTCACTTAAAAGGCCGATGGTTACGCTATTACTGATCGCCGTCCTGGTCGTTCCGCTGCTGTTAACGTATGACGGGGTGAAATCTTATAATTCGCTGGACGAAATCGGGGATGATTACAACTCGGTCAAAGCTTTCAATATTATTTCCGACAGCTTCGGCCCGGGACAGTCTATGCCAGCCAAAATTGTCCTCAAGCATGATCAACCGATGGATAATTCCGAGTCGCTGGCTGCGATTGAGAGAATCAGCCGGGAAGTGGCAAAGGTGGAAGGCGTAGAATCGATTCGCAGCGCCACCCGGCCGGTCGGTGAGGAAATGAAGGATCTTCTCGTCACCGAGCAGGTCAAGAAACTGGACGAAGGATTAGGCGAAGGCACGGATGGACTGGGGCAAATCCGTGAAGGCCTGGCTACGGCCAGCGCTGAATTAAGCAAGTCCGCCCCTGAGCTTTCCAAAGCCGCATCCGGAGCCGGTGATCTCGTTAAGGGAACCGATCAGATCAAGAGCGGCATGAGCGAGCTGAATCAGGGTCTGAAACAGATCGAGCAGGGAATTCGCCAGGGCTCGTCCGGAGCGGGCGAGTTGAAGCAAGGCTTGGAGCAAGCGAAGCAATCCGCGGAGCAGCTCGCAGCGGGAGGCCAAGAGCTGCTTGCAGGCTATCGTCAATTGGAGAGCGGAATCTCTACTTTCTCCGGTAAATATAAGGAGATCGAGCAGGGCCTTGGCGGAATTGATCAAGCACTAGGAGGAATGGACCGCAACTTCCAGAGTTTAGCGGAGCGTTATCCGGAGCTCAGTCAGGATCAGGATTTCTTAACTATTCAAGGAACCGTATCCCAGCTGCGGCAAAGCGTCAGTCAATTGGCAGGCGGCCTAGGCCAGTTGAATACGGAGTTCGCCAAAGTCGGGGCTTCGTTGGAACAAGCCAACCTGGGTCTGGCTCAATCGGTCGAAGGTCAGACACTGCTGGCCGGCGGATTCGAGCAATTGATCGCGGGAATCGAGCAGCTGCAGATGGGTATGAATCAGGCGGCCGATGGCCAGGGACAGATTGTGGCGAAGGTTCCGGGAGTGATTCAGGGACTGGAGCAAATCTCGGCGGGCCAAAAAGAAATCCAGCAAGGCTTTACTCAGCTGGACGGCCAACTAGCCCAACTGACCGAAGGGTTAGAGCAGAGCGTGGCCGGCCTGTCGGAGCTGACGGGCGGCTTGGAATCGGCTCAGCAATATTTGAACGGCTTGGCGGGAGCGCCGGACGACACTATGGCAGGCTGGCATATCCCGGCCGAAGTGTTGGATAACGAAGATTTCCAACAAGTATTCGACACCTACATGTCTCCGGATCGTAAGGTTACTACCTTGGATGTCGTCTTTACAGGCAATCCTTACAGCACGGATACGATTGCCAAAATTGACGAAATTAACGCAGCCGTGCAGCGAGCGCTCAGCGGCACCGCATTATCCGATGCCTCCTTTGGAATCAGCGGGGTTACCGGAATGTATGCCGACTTGAATGAAATATCGGCTGCGGACTATTCCCGGACCGTCGTATTAATGCTCGTTGGCATAGCGATTATATTGATCTTGTTGTTGAGATCGATCATTATGCCGCTATATTTGATCTTGTCGCTTATTCTTACTTATTTTACGTCCGTAGCGGTGACGGAAATCATCTTCGTCGATATGCTCGGGTACTCGGGAATAAGCTGGCCTGTACCGTTCTTCGCTTTCGTCATATTGGTCGCTCTGGGAGTCGACTACAGCATCTTCCTGATGGATCGCTTTAACGAATACAAGCATTTGCCTGTCGAAGAGGCATTGATCCATTCGATGAAAAATATGGGGACGGTCATTATTTCGGCGGCGGTTATTTTGGGAGGAACCTTTGCAGCGATGCTGCCGTCGGGGGTGCTGTCCTTGCTGCAGATCGCTACGATTGCTATTACCGGACTATTTCTCTATGCGTTTGTCTTTATGCCATTCTTTGTCCCGGTGATGGTCAAAACGTTTGGCTCGGCCAACTGGTGGCCCTTTACCAATAAAGAAAAGGCAGGATCTACAATCGATACTTCCATGTAATTCTAATGGATAAGAAAAAAGAGAGCCGAGTGACTTGCTCGACTCTCCTCTGGAAATCGGCCGTTCCCTTATGGGAACGGTCGATTTCTTTTAAATCCGACAGGGGTTTTCTATATCTGAACCAGGAATAACGATTATCGGCGGAGATGGGACTTCAGGGAACGTCTTTGGCGCAGCT
Organism: Paenibacillus sp. J2TS4; assembly: GCF_018403245.1. Taxonomy (GTDB): domain Bacteria; phylum Bacillota; class Bacilli; order Paenibacillales; family NBRC-103111; genus Paenibacillus_L. Next base: position 89,961 of record NZ_BOSH01000015.1, on the reverse strand, counting down.
TTATTATGAAAGGATATAAGATGAAGCTCGCCGGGATATAGATGAAATAAGCCAGTAGTAAACTATCGATAAAGGCTTCGGTCTCCTCCGCCCCCGTCTCTATGCCAAACACTATAACTATAAATAAGACAACAGATGATATCACGATGTGCAGAATGGCTTTCCACAGACCCGTTTTCCTCAATAAGTAAATAAACATCGCATAGCCGGCAAGAAGCATCACCAGGCAGATCCACCAATTGTCCACGGCAATCAGTCCGTGGTCGGCCGCTCCGTAGAGCAAGGCCAGACCGATAGCTTGCAGGACGAAGGGCAGCCATAGCGGCAGAGCAGATTGGGCCTTGGCTTCCTCCAGTCTCTCTTCTCTTTGCTCGTAAGCTTGCTTCTTTGCGGTTTCTACCGCCAACTGCTGAAATCGGTAATAAAAAGTGCCGGGGGATTCGTTGGTGCGGCCTGGATCATCGCCACTATCAGAGAAGTCCATGAAAGGCCAGGTCTCTTCCTTTTGCTCTATCGTATTCAGCAGCTGCTCCTCCTTAAGAGCATCCAGGTGGTCGACCGTTATCCGAATCGGAATGGAATGCTTGCGCAGCTGTTCCAGCCACAGATCAATGCTATCCTCATCCTTAAAATAAACCCGTGCCAGCTTCCTTGCCCCCTCTTCACTATAAACGAAGAACAGGACGGGGAAGATGTGAGCATAAGGCTGCTTTTCAAAAAAACCAGATTGCTTATATGCATAATGATACTTGGCAATAAACTTGGAAGCTACTGCGGCTTCGACCTTAGAGAAGGCAACAAACGCGCTATGCTTCGTTCTCGATTCCACCTCATATTGCTCATAATCAAAGCCGTGTTCCAACAGCCGGTAACGGTCCAGATGACAGTTCTCCCATATTCTCTTGCGGCCGTCCTTCCATGCTACTTTAATAAAATAGAAGCCCAGAGGAAGACCGATGATTAAACAAACGGTGGCCCAGATGGCGCTAAACTTATATAGATAAAAGGGAAAAACAATAAGTCCGATCCCAAGCACAAGCAGAACGAATAGAGCCTGGAAGGTAAGAATCCAATAAAAAGGCTGCATCTTCACTTCCTGACGCTCATAGAGAACCGTTGTGTCCATGTCTAACCTGATCAATTGCTGTCACCTCTTCCCGGGGCATGCCCATATTACCGGATTACTTAATCTTTCCCCAGCGGTACCGGTATTTTTCTGCTTTTTCTTCCGTTATTATGCGATCCAGCTTTCTTTTTTCACCGGGCTTCAAATCGGTTACCTCGATTTTTTTATTCATGATTGAATCGCCGTTTTCATTGTATAGCATTAGAGTAAGCTCCCCTGATACGAGCTGCTTGTCGCTGTAATTGCCCACGAATATGTGATTAATGTGATCGTCATTATCATTTTCCCGGCTGAGGGCCACTACGTATTTATCAGAAGAGGTTAATTTGGATTTCTGCTGCTGCACGACTTCGTATTGTTTATCCAGTATTTCATTCATATGTTGGTCCACAGCGTAATTGTCATATGTAATGACTCCGTTATAGAAGACGATGACCAAATATAAGAACAGAAATGCCCGGATAGAGCTGGAAACGATCGTTTTCCGGTCGTACTTTCCTAGCAGAAGCGAGAAAACCGCCACAGCGGTCAGAATAATAGCGATGGAAGCCCAGGGCGTAAAGAAAATAGATAAAAAATCCAAGAAAGTCACCTCCTGCTCACCTTGGTCAGTCCTATGGATCAAACAATAATATCAGCGCAAATAAGAAGACATATCGGGGGAATCTGGGTAGAATATTCGCCTTCTCCTTTATAATCATACGGGGATAAAAAAGATTTGTTTCGTTTTTTTCAGCGTACCGGGCATGGTGGAACCAGGAATCAAGCCAAAATATCGAAAGAAAGCAACCATTTCCCGAAGAAAACAGATGGGAAACTTTCCCGATAAAAGGTATAGTAGGATTAGATGGAAGGATAAACATTAATGGGATAGGCGGTGGAAACCATCGATTTCACACAAATAAGAAGGTTAGCCGACGGGATCAAGGATAACGTTCATCAAGTGATTGTCGGTAAGGAAGACGTGGTCGATTTGCTGTTGGTCGCTTTAATTTCTTCGGGTCATGTTCTGCTGGAGGATGTTCCGGGAACCGGGAAAACGCTTCTGGCGAAGGCGATGGCCAAATCATTGGGATGCTCGTTTAAACGGATTCAGTTCACCCCCGATCTGCTTCCCTCGGACTTGAGCGGGATTAATTATTATAATCAGAAATCGGGTGATTTCGAGTTCAGGGAAGGCCCCATTTTCTCGCAAATCGTGCTGGCGGACGAAATCAATCGCGCCACCCCGCGGACACAATCCAGCCTGCTGGAATGTATGGAGGAGCGGCAAATTACCGTAGACGGCGATACGCGCCGGCTGGAGCGGCCTTTTCTTGTTCTGGCTACGCAGAATCCGATAGAGAATCAAGGCACCTTTCCACTGCCGGAGGCACAATTGGACCGTTTCCTCATAAAGATCCAGATGGGCTATCCGACATCGGAAGAAGCGGTGCATATCCTGAGACGGTTCAAGGAATCGAATCCGCTGGAGCGGCTGGAGCCCGTCGCTGCAGCCAAGGATATCATAGAGGCGCAGGATCAGTATGCTCACGTCACGGTGAGCGATGACATGCTCCGCTACATGATAGCTATCGTGGAGAGAACAAGATCGCACAGCGAGGTAGCGATGGGAGTCAGCCCCCGGGGCAGTCAATCGTTATTGAAAGCGGTTCAAGTCTATGCGATCCTTCAAGGAAGGGATTATGCGACACCGGATGATGTCAAAGCGATGGCGAAACCCGTACTGGCCCACCGAATATTATTGAAGAATGCAATGAGACACAGGGAAAACCTGAGCGAGCAAATTATCGATAAAATATTGAGTGAGATCGAAGTCCCCTCCGAAGAGCAATTGCTCGAGAGGTGAGCTATGGGGATTCATTGGATTCTATTTGTAAGCTTTATCGTCGTTCTGGCCCAGAGTCTGATCTATAAACGGCTGGCTCTCAAGAACTTGTCTGTACACCGCAGCTTTAGTAAATCTGCCGTCTTCGAAGGAGAAGATGTGCAGATGGTGGAGAGGATCGCCAACCGGAAGCTTCTTCCTGTTCCTTGGCTGAAGCTGGAGTCACTGATTCATGCCAACCTGCAATTCCAGAAGCAGTTCAACCTTAACATAAGCGGAGGGCAGATGTTTCAGAACCATTCCAGCTTGTTCAGCTTAATGCCGTACACTCAGATCACTCGCCGCCATCACATCCGCTGCCTCAAGAGAGGGGCGTACTCTGTTAATTCGGCTACGATCACTTGCGGAGATGTGCTGGGAATGCAGTCGGTATTCAAGACTCTGCCGTTACAGGCCGAGCTGCTTGTCTATCCCAGAGCTGTACCGATGGACGAAATTCCGCTTCCTTATCGAAGCTGGCAAGGAGAATTACTTGTTCGCCGCTGGATGATGGAGGATCCTTTTATGATCAACGGAGTTCGCGAGTATCGTTATGGGGATTCGATGAAGGACGTCAACTGGAAAGCTACGGCCCGCACCGGCAAGCTTCAGGTCCATAACCGGGGGTATACGGCGGATCACCGAATGATGGTCTGCGTCAATTTTGAAGTGTCCGAGGAGATGTGGAATGCCGTCACTGACCCTGAGCTGATCGAGAAGGGGATAGCGTATGCGGCGACCCTGACCGAAGACGGGATTCGTCAAGGCATGGAGGTCGGATTTGGCTGTAACGGATATACGGTGGACGATCCGCAGCATCCGGTCCGGATTGAACCGCTTAGTGGACAGGGGCAGATGACACTCCTTTATGAGACAATGGCGAAGCTTGTCATTGAATGCAACTGCGAAATGTCCGCGTTCCTGGAAGCCGAGGTGCGAAGTGGACAGCAGAATACGGTGTACCTTCTGATAACTTCCTATGTGAGCGGTAAGATCCAGGAGAAGATCCACCGGCTAGAGAGCAACGGCAATAGGGTAGAGATTGTTCCTCTTGCTCATGGAGAGGAGGGGAAGCAGGCCAGTGCGTAAATTGATCGATTCGCTGACCGGCTGGATGCATGGTTGGGTCGAACTTATTTTATATATGCCATTTGTCATTTTGCCGGGTATATTTCTTCCGCTGGACGGCCGGCTCCCGTTATGGCTCTTTCTGCTGACATTGTTCTATCTGCTGGGGACGACTGCGGTAGTGCTCCTTCGTCTGACGAGAAGAATATGGAGGTTGTTATATGCTGTTCTTACAACCGGACTGCTCTCCGTAGGGATGTTCGGCAACGGGCTGGCGGGTTGGGTCACTTGGGTGATCGGTTTAATCCTGTTCTATAGAGGAGCCCATATGGCGAACCGGAAGGCGGTGCATATTTATCCAGAAATGTTCTACTGGCTGGGACCGCTCGCTTATTTTGTGACCTCGATTTTTTATCTGAAAATCGAAGCGCTCAGCCCTTACGTTCCTCTTATGTTTTGGTTGGGAATAGCCGCTCTGCTGATCTGTATATTTATGTCCAACCGGGTTCATCTTCAATGGACGGCGCTTTCCCGCAACAAGAATCAACAGGAGGGAGAAGAGCAGAAGCTGGGATCAGGCATCGAATGGCACAATCGCCTTGTGCTCCTTATGCTGTTAGCTATCATTGCTTTGGGCAGCTTGTGGAAACAATTGAAGGATGGAATCGCTTGGCTGTATGAGCAGTTGGTCGCTTGGCTTAATGCTCTTTTTGCGTCTGAAGCGGCAGAGGAACCGATAGATAACGGACCTCCGCCCCCTCCGGACATGTCCATGCCCCCCGGGCTGGATAGAGGGGAGCCCTCCGCTCTGTTCTTGTGGCTGGAGAAGGCGGCGAAGTTTGTTTTCTTTATCATTATGCTGATAGCCTTCTTCGCGCTGCTTTATTGGCTGGCCAGGAAATCAGTCATGCTGGTTCGCTGGCTGAATCGGTGGTTAAAGGAAAGGATGGGGATGAGGAATCTGGATTCCTCCGAAAATACGGGTTATACCGATGAGGAGGAAAATCTGGAGGGCGGCTTGAAGCATTGGCGCAGACGCTCCGCGGATCGGCTTCAGGATTGGCTCCGGAGGCTGACTGAGCGGGAAGTCAAATGGGAGGCACTGCCGAATAACCGGGAGAAAGCGAGATATTTGTATCGGCATTATGTACTGAAGCAAATATCAGAGGGTTATTCCTTCAAGCCGTCCAACACGCCTAAAGAAACCGGCCGCGAGCTGGACGCTCCGCCAGCCTCCGAAGGAAATACCGTCCAGGAACTGGTCGAGGCTTATGAGAAAGCGAGGTATGGGGAGCGAGATCCGGAAGCGGAGCCACTCAGCCGGATCAGACAAAGGCTAAGGATCAAATGAACGGAAACAAGTGAAAAAGGGCGAATTCTCTCTATCTATCATCCAATCTATTTGAATCGAATCGCATAAGTTAGTATTAAGAGAATCTCCTCTCTCGATGCCAACTTCATCTACAAGAAAAGCCGGGCCTGCTGCGGGTTCGGCTTTTCTTATGTTCTTATCTTTTTATGATGATAAAGGGGGGCGGGTTTTATCAATTGCTTCAGGTCAACCGGAGATCGGGTCGTAAAAAGGCCAATTGTTTATGAAAGCGAGTGAATTTATGGAACATTTGGAGGAATTGGGGTTCAGGTAACCGTTGGCTCAGAATGCGTTTTCAGATGCGGTCTAGTATAATATAGGAAAACCGCCAATTTACAGAAGTGAAGGTGAATGAAATTAATGGAGAGTTAGCGCGTTCCAAGCCGGAATCAGATAAACGGAAAACCCCTCCGGGCACAAATCCTGAGCATAACCCGTTTACTGAAGTTGATATCGATGATCCTAAAGCAGTCAGGAAGCGAATTCTTCAATTAGCCGGTCCGTCCCTTGTAGAGATGCTTCTGCTTAACCTGGTGCAAATGCTGAACATGATAATGGTAGGGCGGGTAGGAGCGGAAGCCGTAGCTGCGGTTGGGCTGACCAACCAGCCTTTTTTTCTGTTGTTGGCCATATTCATGACCTTGAACGTCGGAACGACGGTCATCGTCGCCCGGTCGATAGGCTCCGGTGAGGTCGAGGAGGCCAACCGCGCCGCTGGCCAGGCTTTTTTATTGAACATTGTTATTTCGGTCATTGTTATTTTGTTTAGTTTCCTATACGCAGAAGAAATGCTTGTTCTGATGGGAGCTTCCCCGGAGGTTCTTGTAGAAGGGGTCGCGTATGCGAAGATTATTTTTCTGTCGATAGGGTTTACCACGGTCTCCATGAGCCTCTCCGCGATATTAAGGGGAGCAGGCAATACCAAGACTCCCATGAAAATTAACGTTCTGTCTAACGCACTTGTAGTGATCATCGGCTTCCCACTAATCTACGGGCTGTTTGGCTTCCCGCGGCTCGGGGTGGTAGGAGCGGCGGTTTCTACGATGATAGCCAACTTTACCGCTATGACCTGGGTCGTGTATGTTCTGTTCAGCGGCCAATCGACTGTCCGGCTAACGTTAAAATCGATCTTCCGCTTCGATTCCGAGCTGATTCGCAGAATATTAAAGATCGGGCTGCCTGCGGCCGGGGAACAATTCGCCATGCGCGGGGGCCAGTTGATCTTCAGCAAGGTCGTTGCGGGATTAGGGACGCTGACCTTTGCCGCCAATCAAATTGCCTTCAGCATTCTGGGACTGACGTTCATGCCGGGGATGGCCTTCTCCCTGGTGGCGACGACTATGGTGGGCCAATCGCTTGGAGCCGGCAAGCCGGAGCTGGCTGAGAAATTCGGCTGGGAGATTCGCAAGCTGGGTGTCATTGTAGCGGCTTCGTTGGGCGTCGGGTTTATTCTGTTTGCCCCTTATATTATGATGCCGTATACGAATGACCCGGAGATTATTAGACAAGGCAGCATAGCACTTAGAGTGGTCGGGTTCGTTCAGGTATCCCAAGCGACCCAGTTTATTTTGGCAGGTGCCCTCCGGGGAGCCGGCGATACGAAGTTCCCGCTTTATTCTACTTTTATCGGAGTCTGGGGATTTCGGGTCATTCTTAGCTTGATTTTTGTTCTGTGGTTCGAATGGGGGATTCTGGGGGCGTGGCTGGGAATTGCAGCAGATCAAATCATCCGCTCGTTCCTCATTTATCGCCGTTACAAAAGCGGCAAATGGAAATCGATAAGTATGTAGCTTTCACGGCAAGCCTCAATATATTTCTATGTAGAAAGCTATTCTTGTGGTAAGCTACCCCCTCTAGCTGGAAGTAAAAAGAAGTTTGGTTTCGTGGAATATGCCTTGAAACGTATGGCTCGCAGTTACGTAAAATATAATAAATTTATAAACAAGCTGCGAGGAGGCAATAACAATGAGCAGAGATACCGCGCGTTTACTGGGCGCGATTCAGTTAATCCTGGAGGTCGCCATCATCATCGGGTTTGTACTGGCCCTGGTTCCGTTTCTTTATCTATGGTCATCGGGCTGGGTAATCCCGTTAGTGATTATCAGCTTCATCTTTTCTTTATTTCTGAAGAACGATACCGTGTTTTCTACGGGGCTCAATATTATTATGGCGATCCTTAGCTTCATTCCCATCGTAGGTTATGTTCCTCGTATCATCGCGATTCTAATCTCGTTATACAATATCTCCAAGATCAGACGGGCTATGTGATCGAGCATGAGCAGGATGAGAGGGCCAGTCATCCGACGCGGGAAAGGCAATAGCCAAAATGCAACGCGTAGTAATGTAGGGTAGATACCGCAATGCTGGAGATGCAATGCTGGAGATGCAATGCGGGATTATGCAACACCGGGGGATAAGCAACTCAGCAGCCTGATGCGGGACGAGATTCGGGTCCATTACGGAGCCAACTAGACTGTCGACAAAATTACTTTTGTCGGCAGTTTTTTTTTCGACGCGGCCTTCATTTGGAAATAGATTTCCAATCCAATCGAAACCAAATTATTGGTAGAAGAGTATAAATCTACAAATAAGGAAGGGTGTGTTTGCGCGTGAAGAAGCTTTTAACCGGGCTGCTGTGCGGCATTGTATTGATGGTCGCTACCGCTGCGGTGTCCTCGGATACGATCCAGGCCACGTTGTTTCCCAGTAAAGTAACAATTCACAATGGCGATCAGGAGATAAGTGTCGACGGAAATGAAATGATTAACTACAACAATAAAGCCTATATTCCTCTTCGCACATTTTCTGAGGCGATGGGTGCTACTGTAAACTATCAGTATCCGTCGGAAAGCACGGATGGATTGCATAAAATCGGTATTTATCAAGAGCCTTCGCTCCAATGGAAGTTGGAACGAAGGGAGTTTCAGCGCTGTGAGGGGTACCCGTTTTATATTGTTCCGGGTAGCTTTACCCCCACAAATCCATATAAATTTTCATTCTACCTGTACAATTTCATGGATGAAGATATCCTGATGAGTCCCGTTGACCTGGTTTTTGAAGTATACAGTACAAAAGCCGATACGGGAGAAATGGACACTCTGGTCTACAGCCAGCCTCTGTCAACTTTTGAGGGGTTAGTTCCCAGCCAATACGGATATCGCTTTGAGATACCATGGGATCGAAAAGGAATGGATGGTGAAGTCCTGCCGACTGGTGATTATTTTATTAAACTAAAACGTCCGTTTGAAGTAACTTATTCAGTTGTAGGTAGTGACGAGCTGAAAACCCAAGGGATCTATCGTGGGATGGGCTGTAATCTGGAATATTACAGGACATCCTTGGAATAAGAGCGGGTTAATTGATCAAATCCATCCCCTGACGTTTTTTGAAGGCAGCGGGCACATTGTAAACTAACAGTGTCCATCGCAACATGCGGGATCTAAATGGATTTCATGCAGCTAGTTTGCTCCGTTTGAGGTCAAAAACGAAATCTAAGTGGAAAACCTCCATCTGTTTTGGGCCAAAAGAGGGATATCTGCAAAAAAACTCCATTTTAAATGTAGTTTTTCCATCTAGTCTAGTCCATTCGCTCCTTTTGCTTCAATTTACCTACATAAAATACAGTTAGACACTACCCTTTATCCTTCTCCAGCGAAAAAATAAGAGACCTGATCTTTCCAGTCATTGCAAGGTTTCAAGTTGATCTTCACCTTTGCGAAAGGTGACTAATTAAGGCTACAAACTAATCAAAATTGTTCGTTCGGCCTCATAAAAGATACGGGCGGTTGCTTATCGGTTAGCTCCGATAAAGCAACCGTTGTCGAAAACCAATAGCGAACTTTTCCATAACTTTTCTATCGCTGACGAATGTAATCATCAACTAATGCTGCCTACTGCAGCTAAGCGATTCATGAGAAGGTGAGTATAATCTATATGAAGAGGTTATTTCGTTTCCATCCCTTCGATGTTTTCCGCTCACCGGAAGCTCTGCAGCGGAACGAACAGTTCGTTCATCCGGGAGTCGTCCTTGGCGCTCTCCTCGTAGATTTCCAGCATCAGGGTGCCATTCCCCGGAAGCTTGCTCTGGGGCAGCGCTATCTCTATCGTAAATGGGGCCCACTCGGGGGCTCCGGCCTCCAACTGAAGGTGATCCGTCAACAGGTAATCATGACCGTCACTGATCGCATACTGAAAGACTCCTTCAAACACTCTGGCTTCTCCTGTAATGGTGTAGCTTCCGTTATCCCCATCGATTTCATGAATAACAAACGCTTGATTCGATTGCTCTCCCCGAACTTCAACCCGCTTCAGCTCTTCATTCCAACGGACCTTTGCTTGAAGGCCCTCCGCCAACTCCTTCAAAAGAATGTAAGTCGTCCCATCGTAATTCAGAATCGGCCATTCTTCATTGCTGTAATTGGCTCCGTTCATCAGGACGGGATAAGTGGCTTCAACCAGTTTGTACTCTTTAACCATCTGGGCAAAAACAGTCGTCGACAACGTTAAGGAGCAGCCTATGACTATACCGGCAAATAGTTTCTTCAAAATTTTTCCACCTTTCTCCTCTTTTGTTTCAGTGTGCCATGCCCTATTCTAGAAATCAATGTTTGGAACAGTTAATTTCGGAAGGTATAATAAATGTTAAAAGCTCGGAGGGCGCTTATGCAAAAAAGATGTGCTTGGACAACGGACGACCCGCTGTATATCCAGTACCATGACCATGAATGGGGCGTCCCCGTTCATGAGGATTCCAAGCTGTTTGAAATGCTCGTTCTGGAAGGAATGCAAGCGGGCTTGAGCTGGATTACTATTCTTAGAAAAAGAGAAAACTTCCGCAAAGCGCTGGATCAGTTTGATCCTCGTCTCATTTCTGCTTATGGACAGCAAGATATCGATCGGCTGCTTAACGATGCCGGTATCGTTCGGAATAAGCTTAAGCTGAAGGCTGCGGTAACTAATGCCCAGGCTTTTATCAAGGTTCAGAAGGAGTACGGCAGCTTTGACCAATATATTTGGCAGTTTGTCGATGGCGAGCCGATCCTTAATGATTGGCATAGGGCCGATGAGGTGCCGGCATCTACTCCATTATCGGACAAGCTGAGTCGGGATTTGAAGAGGAGAGGCTTCAAATTCGTTGGCAGTACCATCTGCTATTCTTTTATGCAGGCGGTCGGAATGGTTAATGACCATACGGCGGACTGCTTCCTATATCCCGGCAAACGGAAAACCTCCCGTTAGCCAACGGTGCGGATTGCCACTGTGAAAAGGTGAATGAGAGACAAACCCGGTTTTCCCGGTAGAAAAAAGGCGATAATGTCTAATGAATGGCCCCATATAAAAAACGAACACAACCTGTGCTCGTTTTTTTAACAACATATAGAATTTATAGGCTTCTGCTTCTTGATTTCATCAAATTCTATTTGGCGGTCAAAAATCTTGTAAACTCGGCTGCACATCTTCTGAGGACTCCGATAGGAGTTTCCTCGCTTTCAATAATTACTGCTTCTATCGATCAGCGCATTTGCTTTGGCTGCTCCGTTCGTTCTGCGGCTTCTGCCAAATCCTGCTTTGCTTGCTCCAACTGCTCCAGCACCTGAACCGTTTGCGGCTCTTGGGATTCGTTAGCTTCGGCTGTCAGCCGCTGCTCGGCCTCGTGAACTTCGCGATTGGCTTGGCCGACGATTTGTTGGGCTTGCTGAAGGAGCTGCGGATCGGAGCTGATTTGAGCTTGCTCGACCGCTTGCTCGGCGTCCTGAGAGCTGTTAAGAGCATGATGGCTGTTTAGAATAGCCTTTTCTAAAGATTGTTGATGTTGTTTTTGTTGGGTCAAGATGGGTTCTCCTTCCTGGGTTCAGTTTCTATTAGGATCGGATGGAGGGGGGACGATAAGCAGAATCCATCGCTGTCATTAGCATGTGCAAGGAAAGGAATAATCATCCATACCTGGCTTAATAAGATTTTTCGGTTGATGGATAGGGGAGGAAAGAAAGTGTACCGGATAATGATTGTGGAAGACGACAACAAAATAGCCGATATTCTGAGCGGGTATATTCACAAATATAACTACGAAGTGGTGCGCGCCTCCCGCTTTCACGATATTAAGAACGAGTTCGTCGAAATTAATCCGCATTTGGTGCTGCTGGACGTTAACTTGCCTCAATATGACGGATTTTATTGGTGCAGACAAATTCGCACGGTATCGAATGTGCCCATTCTATTTATTTCGGCCCGGGTCGGTGAGATGGATCAGGTGATGGCCATCGAAAATGGGGGCGACGATTATATTACCAAGCCTTTTAACCTGGACGTCATCGTTGTGAAAATTAAAGGAATCCTTCGCAGAGCTTACGGAGAATATGCCGCGGTTTCCGGAGGAACTGCCGAACGGTATGAAATTAGCGGGCTCCAACTGGATCGAACCAAAAACCTGATTCAGTGGAAAGGGAACAAAAGCTCGTTAAGTCAAAATGAATTCCGCTTACTGGACTGCCTGGCGCAGAAAGTCGGCCAAATCGTGACGCGGGAAGAGCTGCTGGAGGAGCTGTGGGATGACGCCCATTTTGTCGATGATAATACCCTTACGGTGAATGTTACCCGGGTTCGCAAAAAACTGGAGGAATTGGGCATTACCGACGCTATCGAAACGGTGCGTGGGCAAGGGTACCGGCTGGAGCCGGTCTGGGAGAGGTCTCACCATGACGTTTAAACAATTTCTTATGGACCGTCTGATGTATATTTTGTTCTTTCTCATTAATGCAGCTTTAATCGTCCTTGTCGTCTATTTGAGCTATTCCCATCAAGGGGTGATCCTTCCCTTCGGAAATCTCCTCTATATATTGGTCTTATCTTTGACAGGGCTCACCTGCTTCTTATTCATTGATTATGTCCGCCAACGCTCCTTCTTTCGCGAATTGGCTCTAGTATCGAAGGAAGAAGGGAAGCCGGAGCATATTCTTAGTCTGACATCGGCGGTTACCCGAGAGCAGCTTCTTATGCAGAAGCTAATGCACACCTCTTATAGTCTCTATGCCAAAGAGCTTCAGGAATACCGGGCTAAGCAGGAGCAGCATCTGCACTTTGCGAACCAGTGGGTTCATCAAATGAAGACGCCGGTCTCGGTTATCGACCTGCTCATTCAGCAAACGTCGCGAGAAGAGCCGTCTGGCCGTTTGCAGCCTTTCCTGCAAAGCATGCGGGAGGAAACCGATCGTCTGAGTCACGGGCTGAACATGATGCTGCATACCGCAAGATTGGAAAAATTCGAGCTGGACATTGCAGCGGACCGGGTAGAGCTCGTCGCATTGGTTCGGGGCATTATCAATGAATACAAGACGGTCTGGATAGGGCATTCTCTTTATCCGAAGCTGTCTGCCGATTCGGAGGAGGTCTACGTCGAGACGGACCGCAAGTGGATGGAGTTCGTTATCAGGCAGTTGCTGACTAATGCCATTAAATATTCCATAGCCAAGCGCAAATCGATGCCCTCTAACGAGCTGGAAGATGAGAAGCCCGGGCGGCAGCAGCTCTGGATTACAGTCGAAGAGAGCGGCCAAGGCTGGAGCCTGGTGATCCGGGATGAAGGAATCGGAATTCCGGAGCAGGATCTTCCGCGGGTCTTCGATCCGTTCTTTACCGGGGCCAATGGCCGGACTACCGCGGAATCGACGGGGATGGGGTTGTTTCTGGCGCAGCAGGTTTGCCGGAGGCTGGGCCATCGCCTTTCATTAAGCTCCCGGGAAGGGGAGGGGACGACGGCGGTGATCCTATTCCCGAAGCCAACGAATATGTATGAGCTTTTATACGAATAGGCGGCTCTCAAGATGACAATATTGTAAGACAGAACGATAGGTTTGTAAGCCGATTCGATGGGAGACTTCTCTTCTTCGTTCTATACTTAAGCAAAAGAGGGGAATGGAGGTTTTTTAATGAGTGTGTTAAAAGCCGAGGCTCTCACCAAAATATATGGCACCAAAAATAGCAGCATGACCTATAAAGCGCTGGACAACTTCCAATTGGAAATTCAGGAAGGAGAGTTTGTGGGGGTGATGGGGCCGTCCGGAAGCGGCAAGACGACTCTGCTCAACCTGCTGGCCACCATCGATACTCCTACCTCCGGCCAGATTGAAATTAACGGGATCGATCCTTCCCGGCTCACCAATAACCAGTTGGCTCTCTTCCGCAGAAGACAGCTGGGCTTCGTTTTTCAGGACTTTAATTTGTTGGATACCTTATCCATCCAGGAGAATATTATCCTACCGCTTGTTCTGGATAACACCCCGGTGAAGGAGATTGAAGAGCGGCTGCATGAAATAGCAAGTGTACTGGGGATTTATCCTATCTTGAACAAGCGCACCTTCGAGGTGTCGGGCGGGCAGCAGCAGCGAACGGCCATCGCCCGGGCTATGATTCACCGTCCCGCTATTTTGCTTGCGGATGAATTGACGGGCAATCTGGATTCCAAATCGGCTAATGATGTGATGAATTCGCTTAAAGAGCTGAACGAGCGGCAGCACGCCACCATCATGATGGTTACCCACGATCCTTTCGCTGCAAGCTTCTGCCAGCGGATAGTGTTTATTAAAGACGGGAAGCTGTTCTCGGAAATTCGCCGGGGCTCTAACCGGCAAGCTTTTTTTCAACAAATATTGGATTCGCTGAGTGTTCTGGGGGGCAGTTTCGATGAAATTCCGACAGCTCGCTTCTAGGAACGTTTCCGGCAGCTGGCATCGCTATATTGCCTTTTTTTTGAGCAGCGTCTTTTCGGTTATGATTTTTTTTATTTACTCCCAGTTTATTTTTCACCCCGATGTAGTGGGCGGAACTATTCGGGCCGCGGATAAAGTTCGCAATGCCCTCATTGCTTGTGAGTACATCATCATTCTCTTCTCCTTTTTTTTCGTGCTGTACTCCAATTCCGCTTTTATTAAATCACGCAAGAAGGAATTTGGCTTGTTTTTCTTGCTGGGAATGACCAAGCGGCAAGTGAAAAGAATGGTTTGGTATGAAAATTCGCTCATTGCGCTGCTGGCAATCGTCGTCGGAATCGCCTTTGGTTCTCTGTTTTCCAAATTATTTTTTATGGTCATTGCTCAATTGCTGAGTGTTAGTCCGATTCCATTCAAGCTTGTTCCTGAAGCCGTGGGTTTAACGGCAGGAGGGTTCTTCCTGCTTTTCCAGGTCATTACTTTGATCAATCTCATCCAGGTTGGACGCAGCAAAATTATTGATTTGCTTAAAGCGGCTAAAAAACCGAAGAAGATCCCGGTTTTTTCATGGCTGCTCGTTCTTTTGTCGGTGCTTTGCCTGGGGGCGGGTTATTATATGGCCTATATTTCGAATATGCGGAATATAGTGATCACCTTTTTCCCCGTTATTTTCATTGTCATTATCGGGACGTATTTTCTGTTTACGCAGGGCAGTGTAGCCTTGTTCCGCTGGCTGCAAAGGACGAAATCCGTTTATTACAAGCAGACGAATTTATTAACGATTTCCCAGCTTGTCTTCAAAATGAAGGATAACGCGAGGCTGTTCTTTTCCGTATCGATTCTAAGCGCGGTTGTACTGACCGCATCCGGAACGTTCTATGTGTTCTATCAAGATTCGCGGGATCAGCTCATGGAGCAGTATCCGCAGACTATAGGCTATGAAGAAAGCGGAACAGAGGGTCATTCCGTCCTGGATCCACAAATTGTGAAAAAAACAGTGGAACAGTATGGGGGAGAAATCGAATATGCCATCGAATTAACAGGGATTCACGTACCGTTGAAGCTGAAAGACCGGCCCGGCAAGGAAACATCGGCCATTATTATCCCGGCAAGCGACTACAACGAGTATGCGAAGCGGATTCACAGGAAACAGCTGCAGGTGGAAGAGGGTCATGCACTCTATGTATTTCCGTACCGCAACATATTGGGGATGGAATGGTTCGCTAAAGGAGAAGAGTTGACGACATCGATTGATGGACGTCCGCTCACTTTAGAGATGGATGGGCAGATTTACGGAGGAATTGTGAATACGAGCCGAAGGATTGAAGCTTTACTGATTGTTGACGATGAGCACTACAATCAACTGATGGCCTCAACGCCGGATGAGCTTAAAGTAAGATATTACGGGTATGAGCTGGCCCATTGGGAGCAGGCCGGCGAAATCGTTAATCGCGTCTTGGACCAGCTTCCCCCGGATCAGAGGGGGCAGTTTTCTTCGCGGGTTCAGGATTACCTGGACATGAGACAGTTCAATTCTCTGACCCTGTTTATCGGGCTCTTCATCAGCATTCTGTTTTTTATCGCTGCAGGAAGTATGATTTATTTTAAACTGTTTACCGAGCTTCAGGAGGATCAAGCGTTTTACCGGTCGTTGGGACGGATAGGGATGTCCATGGAGGAACTGAAAAAAGTGATTACGCTGCAAATCGGACTGGTTTTCTTCATTCCTTTTCTGGTTGGAACCCTGCATACTGTCTTCGCCTTTAAAGCATTGGGGAATCTGATCGGGATCACGGTCTGGCAGTATGGATTCGTCGTCATCGGTCTGTTTTTCGTCATGCAGTATCTTTATTTCATCCTTAGCCGCCAGGCCTATCTTAAGCAAACGTTGAGAGGCGGATAGAGTATAGCCGAGAATGCCTTGAATAACGGAGCATTCTTTTTTTATATACGGTAGCAGGGGCGGTCTCTTTACAGGATCGCTATCTGTTATGTCTGTGCATGTCACCCGGGATCTGAAAATTTTCCAAGCTTGCTTCTTGAAATCAGATGTTATAATAGGATAAACGCTTTCATCCTGGAAAGGAGCAGGAACAGTCAACATGAAGCGCATCATTATTGGTTTATTACGGCGTAAAGGATCCATAAGAAGCAAAATCTTTTTCTCGATTGTCGTCTTCCTGATCATTCCTTTTTTGATTTCTTTCTATTATATCGACAGACCGTTGGAAAAGGTTATTGAGAAGAAAATCGGGAATTCTTCCCAAGACGCTTTATCGCTAGTCAATATGAATATCGAAGCCGTCCTTCAGGATATGTTCAAGTTGTCAACAGATTTGTCCATCGATCCCGATGTTATCCATTTGTTGAAAAATCCCGGGAAATTAGGGGAGTACGATCAACTGGAGATCAAGCAAAGCATCCTTCATAAATTGTCCTTTTACAATTTTACAGCTTATGTGGCTATATTGGATCGGCAAGGCAATTGGATTAGCACCCGACATGCGGAACCATCCAAATATGAAGAATTGACGCAAACCGATTGGTATCAGGAGTTGACCCGCGAACCTTCCAAGCTCATTTGGTTTTATAGCCATAATTATACGTTTGCTGATCATAGTCCGGTCATTTCCTTGGCCAAGAACGTATTCGATCCATTAACCCATAACCCTGTCGGGGTACTTCTCTTTAGCGTAAGCGAGGGGGATATCGGCAAATATTTATCCAGGCTGGATGGGGACACTTTTATTCTGGATAAGGATGGGATCGTTATGTCCAGTCCAAATAAAGCGGTGCTGGGCAAGCTGATTTCACAAGATCTGGACAATCCGGGGATCTGGTTGGAGCCTAAAGGTCAGACCATTGTGGAGAAGCACGAGAATAAATCGATAGTTAACTATTCCACATTTAATCAAACGGGTTGGAAGATCGTTCAGGCGATCCCGTACGACATGGTCTTCAAAGAAATCTTTGATATTCGGAGGGCGAATATTGCAATAACTATCGTCATTTTTATCCTCTTCATTTTGATTACAATTACAATCTCTTACAGCATAAGCAAACCGCTAAAATCGCTTGCCCGAAAAATGCTTGCCTTCGAGGAGCAATCATCTGAAAGCGTTTTTATAGTGAAAGGGCCAAAAGAAATATCGTTGTTGGCCGATACTTATAATAAAATGATCAGGCGAATCAACGAGTTGATGCAGAGGCTGAAAGAGCAGTATCAGCAGAAGGAAGAGCTTCGTTTTAAAGCTCTACAAGCGCAAATCAATCCGCATTTTATTCTCAATACGCTGAATAACATCAAGTGGATGGCCTATATCCGCAATGCCCGCGAAGTAGGGGACATGCTGTCCAATCTCGGAGGGATTATGGAATCGGCTATAGGCAGAGGGGAGAATCTGATTCCACTGCGGCACGAGCTGGATTATATCCGAAACTATACCGCACTGATGAAAATTAAATATAACGAAAAATTAACGGTAGATTATGATGTGCCGGATGAACTGCTGTCTGTGCAGGTCGTCAAATTTATGCTTCAGCCTATTATAGAGAACTGTATCCAGCACGGAATCGAGCCTTTAAGAGAAAAGGGAGTGGTAAAGATCCGGGCAGAGGTTGAAGGCAGCCATATGATCCTTACCGTTCAGGACAACGGGGTTGGAATGGATAGAGATAAGCTTCGCAAAATTCAGGGCTTCTTGTCTAGCGGTTCGGAGGTTGCCCAAGGGGAGAGGATTGGAATCAAAAATGTGCATGACCGGATCAAGCTCCAATACGGAGCCTCTTACGGGGTAACCGTGGAAAGCATACTAGGGGAAGGTACGAAGGTCCGGTTATCGCTTCCATACCAATCAATGATGGAAAGGGAGGAATCCCATGGGTCCTTATAAGGTAATGCTGGTTGATGATGAGATTCTGGTCCGTCTCGGAATCCGATCGGTGATCGAATGGGAGAAGCACGGGTTCGTCTACATCGGAGACGCCTCTGATGGTATTGAAGCCCTCGAAGGGATAGAACGGACGAGACCTGACATTTTATTAACGGATATTGTCATGCCTAATATGAATGGACTTGATTTAATTCATCAGGCCAAGCGGATGGATCCCGAGATGAGAATTATCGTCTTAAGCAGTCATAACGAGTACGAGTATTTACGACAAGCGATGAAGATGGGCGTGGACGATTATATTCTGAAGGCGTCGATGAAACCTGAGGAGCTGCTCGAGCTGCTTTTAGAAACCGCGAATAAAATCGCTGCCGATAAACGGACGCGGGAGGGAAGCGTGCTTCATCCTCCGGTGGAAACGGATGTTCGTCACAAGCTGACGCAGACGTTGCGCCAATGGCTGGATAGCCCGCCTTCTGCCAATACATCCTATTCCAGGGAAGGTTCGATGGATAATTCTGAATGGACATGGGAAGCGGAAAGTATTCTGCTGCTGATGCATATTCATCCGCCGCCCCCGAATTCGTCTGTCGACCCGGAAACCTATCATACATTGGCTAACCTGGCCGAACTAGGAATGAACAAGTGGGTAAAAGGCTGCGTTATTCCTTACAATGAACATAGCCTGGTCCTCCTGATTCCTTGGGAGGTTCACGTCTCTGATCCGGCGGAAGTAATCGACTCCGTAGGCAAAGATATAATCAGCGCATTGAAGAGATTTTTGGGGATTTCGGTCAGCATAGGCGTCAGCGCACGATTTGCAGGGAAGACGGAACTAAAGCGGGCCTACGATCAAGCCGATAAAGCGCTTCGGCAATATTTTTTTGCGGGGAAAGAAAACGTGTATAAATATGAAGAAGCTATGAGGATCGAATGTACGGGATCAGAGCATCTTTTTACCAACGAAATAGAGCAAGAATTGCGCCAAAAGATAGAACTTCTCGATGATGAGGGTTTGAAACAAACGATAGGGGATATTTTCAGAAGGATGAGGGAGGGTCAATATTCTTCCGAATACTACATTCAAGTTTGTCTGAAACTGCTGCACTATATACAAACCGGCCTGAAAAGATATGACGAGGAAGGAATGGCTGAACCCGATTCAGAGCCTCCTTTATATAAACAAGTGATCGGATTTCAGGATGTGTGGGAGGCCGAGGAATGGTTCGAACGGTTTATAGAAGATCAAGTGCGTCGTGCGCGTGACATCTTAAGCAGAACGTATCGTGAAGAAATCAGCCAGCTCATTCTGAAGATGAAAGAACGCTATGCTGACGATTGGTCGCTAAAGCAGGCAGCTCAGATGGCCAACATGAGCGAAAGCTACTTAAGCTATCTGTTTAAGAAGGCAACCCAGGTCGGTTTTACCGCTTATCTAAATCAAATCCGTGTGGAGAAAGCAGCCGAATATTTACGGGAGACCCATATGCCCAGCTATTCAATCGCAGAAAAAGTAGGCTATGACAACGTCAACTACTTTAGCAGGATTTTCAAAAAGATTATGGGCGTCAGCCCTCAGAACTACCGCTTGCAAGTGCATAATAATTCCAAAGAGAGCCTTGTTCCCAAAATATAATTTTGGGAACTTTTTATTTTCCACATATCTTGATCCGATGACACTTCAATAAAGGCATCATAGATGCTTTTTATAAATATTGACAATGAATCTAAAAAAAATGAAAAGCTCCGGTCCATTCCGCAATCGAGGGTAAAAATGTGAACAATATCGCAGAATTTGTGCATTCCATCTATCCTCCGCAAAAATTAAAATACAAATGTAAGCGCTTGAAAACGATGAGCCGGCATTATCAAATGAATAAAAGGGGGACGAGCATCATGCGTAAATTAAAAGTTGCCGTCATTGGATTAGGTGTCATGGGGCAGTCGCATACCCGTATCTATACGGAAATGCCAAACGTGGAATTGACTGCTGTTTATGACATAAACCGAGAATTGACCGAGCGGATCGCGGCTCAATATGGCGCTATTGCTTCCGAACATATCGAGTCTGTGTTTCAAATACCGGACCTGGATGCAGTCAGCATTTGTACAGCCGACGATCAACATTATGAGTTAGCGCTCCTTGCTTGCAAATACGGTAAGCACGTGCTGATGGAAAAACCTTTGGCCGCGGAAATAGAAGAAGCCAAAGGAATCGTGAACCAGGTTAAGCAATCTGGCATCCAGATGATGGTGGGACATACGCTGCGCTGGGATCCGCGTTATTATCAAGCGTATCAAGCGGTTCGGCAGGGCAAGATCGGCAAGCCGTTGCATTTGTATGCCAGACGAAACAATTCGTTTCTGAACGGGCAGCGGTTAAAAGGCAGGACATCCGTCCTTATGTTCTTGGGCGTCCATGATATTGACGCTATCGAGTGGGTGACGGGCGATTCAATTGTTGAAGTGTATGCTGTTGGAGTCAGTGAACGTCTGGCCGCGTTCGGGGTTATGGACGCGACTTTAACGACTCTCCGGTTTGCTTCCGGTGCGGTCGGCAATTACGAAACGAGCTGGGTTCTCCCGGAGCATCACCTGGAGCTTGATGCGAAGCTGAACATTACGGGAACGGAGGGCGCTGTAGATATTGATATTATCAATCAAAATATATCTATACACTCCGGCTCCCGGTTCACCTTCCCAGATACCGCATACGGGGTCGAGATGTACGGTAGAATGACGGGCATAATGAAGGAGGAGCTAACCTCTTTCGTAAGAGCCGTCCTGGACGGGGAACCGCTTCCCATTTCGGTGGAGGAGGCTTATAGATCGGTTTATATAGCACATTGCATGGAAGAATCTTTACGGATAGGCCGGCCGGTCACGGTTCAGCCTTAACATTCCTGAGGAGGGGTTATTGGTGAACAAATCGTTCAAAGTCGTCGCGGTTTCTTTGATCGCGCTATCCGTTGCAGCCGGGTGTTCCGGTACCAACGGAACGGGTCCTCAGGAGGGGGCAGGGAATGCGGGAGGAGACACGCCGTATAAAGGTCAGCAAATCAGTGTTCTGCTGGAAGGTCATCCGACCAGTAACTCGATTCAAAAAATGCTTCCAGAATTCGAGGAGCAGACAGGAATTAAAGTCAATCTGGAGATTATACCTTACAGTGATTTGACTTCTAAAGCTTTGATGAACTTCTCTAGCCGATCCGGCCGTTATGATGTCATTATGGACGATATGGTACATGGCATTGGATATGTGAACGCCGACTATGTCGAGCCGCTGGATGAATATATGAATAACGAGGCTTTAAAATCCTATTTCGATGCGCAGGATTTCGTCCCTAAATATTTGGAAGTCATGAAAGTGGAAGGTCAAACATACGGGCTTCCCGTCTATGGGGAAAGTAATTTCCTGATGTACAGGAAAGACCTTTTTGAAAAATATAACATTCCGGTGCCTAAAACTTACGATGAGCTGATGCATGCCGCGAAAACGATCCACGAGCAGACCAATGGCGAGATCGCCGGGATGACGCTCCGGGGAGAACAAGGGATTCAGAATGTGTATGTATGGTCGACGTTCCTCTGGGGCTTCGGGGGACAATGGCTGAACGAGCAGGGTCAATCGGACATCGCTTCTCCGGAAGCGGTCAAGGCGTTGGAATTTTATAGAGATCTGTTAACGCAATACGGCCCCACTGGGGTAGCCAACTTCGGGTGGCAGGAAAACCGATTGTTGTTCCAACAAGGGAAAGCGGCGATGACCATCGACGCTACCGTCAACGGCGCTTTTAATGAAGACCCTGACGAGTCTTCGATCGTGGGCAATGTGGGCTACGCTCCGGTCCCTACTCAAACGGACAGCCCGAAAGGCGGAGCTTCTACATTGACAGTGCACGGAATCTATTTGTCGAAGGACAGCAAGAATAAAGAAGCGGCATGGTTGTTTATGAGCTGGGCTACGTCCAAAGAACAACAGGTCAAATCGATGTCGATCGATCCTAATGCCGGCGTCACTTCGCTCAGTGCCATGAAGGAAGAAGTGTTTGTTGAGAAATTTGGCGCATTTAAAGATGCTATGCTGCAAGCGATTGAAGAAGGAAATATGAACTATTTGCCCCAAATCGCACAAGCAAACGAGATGATTAACAATACGGGAGTCGCGATTTCCAAAGCATTGACCGGACATACTCCGGCAGAAGAAGCTTTGAAAGAAGCGAACGAGTTGAATAACAGACTGCTAGAGGCTAAATAATCAATTTCATACTGAAGGCCAAGAGCTGAGGAATTCGCCCTTGGCTTTTTTAAGGAAGTGAGAGGAATGCATAAAAGCCAACGTTACTGGCTGATGCCAAGCGTCGTAGTTCTGGTGTTTTTTTCGGTTATGGTGCTTGGATACTCAATTTATTTAAGTCTTCACAATATTAGCATGATTAAACAGACTTTCTCCTTTGTCGGGTTATCTAACTTTATTGATTTGTTTCAGGATAAGCGGGCGTGGGCTTCTGTTGGAAAAACGCTGAAATTTTCACTGATTGCTACGTTTATAGAATTGTCACTCGGTCTCGCCATTGCTCTTTATTTTAACCGTCAATTCCCGGGACGTAAGCTGGTCAGGGCTCTGATGCTGATCCCAATGATTATGACCCCGGTCGTTTCCGGCTTGATCTGGCGTATTTTTTATGATCCGAACGCTGGGATTGTTAACTATTATTTGGGCTTGATCGGGTTGGGGAGCAAGCATGATTGGCTGGGTAGCGTTGACTTGGCCATGTACTCTGTCATTGTTGCCGACGTATGGCAATGGACACCTTTTGTTTTCCTCATTCTGGCGTCGGCATTGGATGCGATGCCCAGCGAGCCCCTGGAAGCGGCCAAAGTGGATGGAGCAAGCCCCGTACAGACGTTTATGCATGTCACCTTGCCCTTGTTGAAGCCTGCTCTCATGATCGCGTTATTGCTGCGTCTCATGGACAGCATTAAAACGTTCGATATCATTTATGTCATGACACGCGGAGGCCCGTCGCTGGCGACCGAAACAGCAAATATGTACGCATATATTCAAGGCTTCAATAACTTTAACCTTAGCTACGCCACGGTTATTAACTTGTCTATTACGGTTCTGCTGACGTTTGTATTTACGTTTGTTTATAAATCAATGACATCGAGAACAGGTTAGGAGGGAGATAAGGATGCGCGCAGCGAAAGAAAGCTTTTATTACATTGGTGCAATAGTAATTCTACTGTTTTTTATGATGCCCTTTGTCTGGTTAATATTAACGTCCCTTAAGAACTATAGGGACGCTTTTGCCTTGCCTCCCGTTTTTCTATTTACGCCAACGTTTGAAAACTATGACAACGTATTTGCTAGATCTGATTTTTTTAAGGCCATCTTTAACAGTTTGACCATTTCGAGCGTATCTACCGTTCTGTGTCTATGTTTGGGGATGGTGACCGCCTATGCTCTTGCTTATTTCCAATTTCGTCGGAAGTCAAAGTGGATCACTTTTATTCTTAGCGCGAGAATAGCTCCGCCAATCTTAATGCTGCTGCCCGTATATTTTATGGCTGTAAAGTTAGGGCTGACGGACTCTTATTTGCTGATGATTTTCGTTTATACCTTAATGAATTTGCCGTTTGTTGTGCTGATGCTGCTCACCTTCTTCGAGGAAATTCCACATGAGCTCCGTGAGGCGGCTTTTGTAGACGGCTGTACGGAATTTAA
Source organism: Paenibacillus sp. J2TS4 (assembly GCF_018403245.1). GTDB lineage: Bacteria > Bacillota > Bacilli > Paenibacillales > NBRC-103111 > Paenibacillus_L. Next base: position 66,205 of record NZ_BOSH01000015.1, on the reverse strand, counting down.
AGCCTTTTATCGGATTATTGTCCCAGTGGCCAAGGGAGGAATCGCCGCTACCTTCATTCTATCGATGCTGCTTGTATGGAATGAGTTTTTGATCGGGCTTGTATTAACCGGTAGAGGGACGCAGACACTGCCTGTCTTGATTACGTCGTTCATGACATTCCAAGGCACCGAATGGGGGCCGCTGACGGCAGCGGGAACGATTGTTATGCTTCCTATGCTTATTTTTGGGATAGCGGTCCAAAAGCATTTGGTTAAAGGAATGACACTGGGAGCTGTTAAGTAAGCTCCCTGGACTGCATCTCTCCCATAGTTTTGGCTTAGAATTGGTAGTAACTCTCCAAGAGAGTAGACGAGGGTATGTTATAATGGACGGTAGATTTCCAAAGGGTTTCCATCGAAGTCCAACCATTTTTCAATAATCGGCCCCAGGTCTATACGGTGCTAGTTTGCCGCCTTTGTAGCGTCTCCCCACTTATAGCTGCTCCCATCCGTTACGTTTTGACCCGATTATACCGGCCGTCCAAATGGAGCCATCGATGCTGCAGTATTATATTTGCTATAAAGGAAGAAGACTTCGCGGGCCTATGACGAGGGAAGAGGCCATAGCCGAGATGTTCGAGCTGAGTCACGCTTTCAAGGGACTCAGTATACAAATAGTCGACAGCAAGACCAATAAGCTTAAGGGAGAAATTAAATCCAAACGGAGAAAAGACAGAAAATGATTGAAATTAGAGGCACGGGGGTGAAAATAGGCATCATCCTGGAGCAGAACTGCAAAGAAGCCAGGCAGGAGAAGAAAAGGTATTGACGGATGAGATTAACGGATGCATACTAATAATAATTGAATAGGGCTAGGTAGAGACGCGAGAGAAAACCTGAAATCATTTAAGCTTTGCCGTGAGGCAAGGGATGGATAGGTTTAGTGCGTCTTTTTTTTATTATAAGAAGTTATAAGATTCACACTTATAACCATGCTTATAATTCACTGCGAAACGTTAATCCGCCGTTAAAGGACGCAGCCGTTTATGCTTGGTTGCGAAGCTCTAGCAGCGGGGGACGAGCACTTGGGCCTTCTGTCTTTATATCTTGATGATCCATAGCCCGATCCATATTTTTGATGAAGGAGATACCATACACATGAACAGGACAATGATTATCGGTCACCGCGGAGCCGCCATGGATGCTCCGGAGAATACGCTGGTCGCTTTTCAGAAAGCTTTGGAGCAAGGAGCAGAAGGGTTGGAGCTGGACATCCATCTTAGCGCGGATGGGGAAATTGTCGTGTGCCATGACTCCACCGTGAACCGGACGACGGATGGCACGGGAGCCATTCGGGCAATGACCGTGTCCGATTTGAAGAAGCTGGACGCGGGAGTCCGTTATGGAGAGGCGTTTCGCGGCGAGCGGATTCCATTGTTGTCGGAGGTTTTCGAGGCTATTCCGAAACAGATCATGATTAATATTGAAGTAAAGAATGTCTATGACGGCCTTATTGAAGGAAGACTGGTTGATCTGCTCAAGAGATCGGACCGACTGGAGTCTGTCGTCGTCTCTTCCTTCCGTCACCAAAGTCTGGTTCGGCTTAAGAAACTCGAACCGGAACTGAAGGTCGGCATTTTATATGATGAACTGTACAGTCATAAAGGCTATGCGGATTTAAGTCCGGTCCCCTTGTACTCACTTCATCCCCACTATATAAATATTGGGGATGAAGACATTCGCGAGCTGCGCGAGAGTGGCTATGAAGTGTACGTCTACACCGTGAATGATGAACAAAGCATGAGAAGAATGATCGCTTCCGGAGTATCAGGGATCATTACGGATTGCCCGGGCAAGCTGAAGAAGTTGATGCTGGAGGAAGCATGACCCGCTTTCCTCGGTGAAGGCTGCCGGCTTACTATCATGAACAGCTTTCTATAACGAAGAGTATTTTTGCATCTTATTTGTTTTCGCCCCTCTTACGGGGCGGATAAGAGGCAGGATGCTCTTTTTCTTTTCCATTTTGACCTAGTCATATGGAATTATTACGAGGGTCATATGGAAAATATGACCGGTATCATGCCAATTTATGACTTTCTCCACCTGTTACTTTTGAGGCCAACCTATATACTTATTCTGTAACAATTAAAGAGAGGATCGGTTGAACAGAAGGCCGTTCCGTTAATTAGGAGTGGGGGGAGCAAAGCCAATATGGAGAGTATGACAAAGTTTTCCATGAAGAACGTCGCGGCATTGATCATTATGATGCTAATGCTGGTCGGCGGGGGAATTTATGCCTCATCTATATTGAAAGTGGAAAGTATGCCTGATATCTCCTTACCCATGGTTATGGTAAGCACGCAATATACGGCACCACCTAGCGATGTGCTTGAGCATGTAACTAAACCGTTGGAAAAGACGATATCCGGGCTGGAAGGATTAAAGAATCTGAATTCTACCTCGAGTGACAATTTCTCCAGTATTATGATCGAGCTCGAGCAGGGCATGGACCCCGAGGAAGCGAAGAGAGAGGTAGAGAGCCTGGTCGCTAATGTTAAAATGCCGCAAGGCGCCGAGAAGCCCCGGGTTCAAACCTTCGGATTTGCCTCGTCACCGGTGTATTACATGTCCGTCTACGGAGAGGAAGGGATGAATCAGGCGGAGCTCGATAAGATCTATCGGGATGTTATTCTGCCGGGATTCAACTCGATCAGCGGACTGGATCACGTCGATTCGATCGGAAACCAGGAAGCGGCGCTGACGATTAAACTCGATGCGAATGCGATCAGCCATTACGGGTTTACTCCAGCAGAGGTGGCGGGCTATATCCAATCCTCCATCATGTCCAGCCCGGCCGGGACCGTCGAATTTCGCGGAAACAACCAAATGGTCCGGATTACGGGCGAGTTCGATTCGATCTATAATTTAGAGAACCTGAAGCTGACGACACGCAAAGGAGAAGCCTTAATTCTTAAGGACATAGCCAGTATAGAAGCGATCAGCGAGTCTAAATTTATCGGTCGGCTGGACGATAAAGCAGCTATTGGAGTCCATTTATACAAAACCAAGAGCGCCAATGCAGTGGAATTCGGCGACGCTGTAGATCGGATGATCGAAGGCTGGAAAGTAACCCATCCGAACATAGCTTTTCAAACCATTTATAATACGGCAACGGATATTCAGAATTCGATCAATGGAATGGTTCAAGAGGGAGCGCTCGGCGCATTGCTTGCTTCCATCATGATCCTGCTGTTCCTTAGAAACGTGAGAATGACTTTAATCGTACTGGTTTCGATTCCGTTGTCCATTCTAATCACTCTATTGGTGATGGCGCCGCTCGGCATTTCTCTTAACATAATGACACTAGGCGGAATGGCCATAGCGGTAGGCCGGGTAGTGGATGACTCCATCGTTGTTATCGAGAACATATACAGTCAGCTTCAGAAGGCTCAGGAGCGCAACGAATCGGTTATATTGATGGCTACCAAACAGGTGGCTGTAGCGATCACCTCCTCTACGATTACTACGGTTGGAGTTTTTGGCCCGCTTGGTTTCATTGGGGGCATGATTGGGGAGATTTTCCGTCCCTTCGCCATTACTCTGGGAGTTGCTCTCATGTCGTCTCTATTGGTCGCGTTGACCGTTATTCCGATGCTGGCCAAACTGCTGGTCATGAGAAGCAAAAGTGTAGCCAAGGAATATAAAGTAGGCCGAATGGCTCTGAGCTACAAGAGCGCATTGAATTGGAGCTTGAAGCATCGGATTAAAACTTTGCTGCTGTCCGGATTGCTTTTTATCCTATCCATTGTGCTGATTGTTCCTAACCTGGCCGTTTCCTTTATGCCGGAGAGTGAATCAGACAAGCATATGTATCTCATGATTGATATGCCGAGAGAAACCTCTATGGAAATGATGGATGCCAAGATGAAGGAAATCGAGGCTATGATGAAGGAACAGCAGGATGTTAACGGACAGTCCAAGTTCACTTATATCGAGTCGCTGGTCGGCTATGAGTTTGGCGACGAAGCCGTACCTTATAAAGCGACCATGTTCACTTCCGTCTCCGAGGCAACGGATGCCAAGACGGCCTTGAAAGAACTGAAAGATCAAATTATGTACGATATGCCCAAAGGCTCGCGAGTCGAGGGTTCTCTGATTTCGTTCGGCGGCGATGGCGGGGGCGGAGCCGACTTCTCCTATTTGCTTAAAGGGGAAGACACACTGGTGCTGCAGCAGGCGGCTGCGATCGTTAAAGAGAAGCTCAAGGAATTCCCGGAATTGACCTCTGTGAAGGATAGCCTGAGCGAATCCAAAACAGAAGTTGAAGTTCTGGTGGATCAAAACAAGGCGAGAATCTACGGGCTGACCTCCGCCCAAGTGATGCAGACCGTCGCCAGTTGGATCGGCAAGGAAAATCTGGGCGATCTAAAGTTTGACAATGTCCTGTACAAAACAGTCGTTGAACTGGATGATAAATATAAGAATTCATTAGATTCACTGGGTAAAATCGAATTAACGTCACCTACTGGAGCGAAAGTATTCCTCAATGAAATCGCTAAGCTTAGACAGATTGAAGCTCCGGTGTCCATAGCAAGGGATAACCAGCACCAGACGCTGCGGGTTACCGCTACGATCGAGAGTAAGAACAAAGGCGGGGTCAGCGCCATGGTAGCTGCGGCCCTTAACGAAATAGACCTGCCGTCCGGTGTCAGCCGGGAAGTTTCCGGAGTATCGGATAACATTAATGAAGGATTTGCCGATTTATTCGTGGCGATGGCAGCGGCCGTCTTCATTGTCTACTTGATCATGGTGCTCACCTTCGGCAATGCCAGTGCGCCTTTCGCCATCCTGTTCTCCTTGCCGTTGGCTGTTATTGGCGGATTGCTAGGCTTGTTGATAACCTCGGAGTCACTGAACGTCACCTCGTTAATCGGGTTCATGATGTTGATCGGAATTGTAGTGACCAATGCGATCGTTCTGATAGACCGGGTACAGCAGTTAAGGGAAGAGAACTATACCGTTCGCGAGGCACTGGTCGAAGGATCGATGGAGCGTCTGCGTCCCATCTTGATGACCGCTGGAGCTACTATTTTTGCTCTCATGCCGCTCGCTATGGGCATGTCCAAAGGAGCCTTGATCTCCAAAGGCTTGGCCGTGGTCGTTATTGGAGGCTTGATTACTTCCACGATCTTGACGCTGGTTATCGTACCGATAGTGTATGATTTGATCCATTCCTTTAACGGACGGATGGCCCGGATCTTCCGCAGGGAGCCGAAAACATCCAAACGGCAGCTCATTGCGCAATCTAATATTAGTAAGTAAAAAAGGGGAGTCAGGCATGATGAAGCACAGGGAACGAAAGAACAAACGGAACAAGGCTTCCGCAGTGCTTGGAGCGGTCATCCTCAGCGTGGCCGTAATCTCCGGGTGCAGCGGCGCGGATCCGGTGACTTCTGCCGAAGCACCGGCCGGTCAGGAGCAGCAGATAAAGACGGTTAAGACGACGACTATAGGCAAGGAGAAAATTGGAGAGCCGTTAGAGCAAGTGGCAGAAGTTGTTCCGTCTCTTCGGATGGACGTCTTTGCCAAGGTAAGCGGCGATGTGGTCCAGCTGTTGAAGAACCGCGGCGACTATGTGAATGAAGGAGATGTCATTCTTAAAATCGATATGGATGACGTACGACTGCAAAGACAGAAGGGACAGCTCGGCATTAAGAGCGCCCAGGCTCAACTGAAGCAGGGGAAGGAAGATTACACCAACGGCGTGACTGAAATGAATAATTCGATTCAGAAGATGGAGCAAGGCATCGCTGATCTAGAAAAAAATTACAATAAAATGCGAAATGACTATGATCTTGGTCTGGTGACCAAGATAGAGCTGGAGCAGATGGAGACGCAGGTCAACAATCAGAAGATGGACCTCGACATCCTGCAGAAGAAGCTCGCAACGTTGGAATCGTCCGATTCCTTGGCCGCTCTGGAGGTGCAGTTGGAGTCTTCTCAGCTCACCTTGCAGGAGATCGACCGCAGCCTGCAGCACTATGAAGTCAGGGCGCCGGTGAGCGGCATCCTGACCGAGCTTCCGGTAGTCGTGAAGGCGACCCTGTCTCCGGGAGTACAGGTAGGGAGGATAGAGCAGTTGAACCCGGCCAAGATATCAGCTACACTCACAGAGGAAGCAGCCTCCTACTTGCGCGGCAAAGACGAAGTGACCTTCTATGTGCCGGGCAGCAGCGAGAAGCTGACAGGGACCATTACCTACTTGGCAGATGTTATGAATGTCGATACGAAAACCTATGATTTAGATGTAGAAGTAGCTAACGACGATCTCGAGCTTAAGCCGGGAACCCGTGTTCAGCTGATGCTTACGGAAGAGGAGCAGCTTGTAGTGGCTGTGCCGACCTCCAGCATCGTTCGTGAGGGATCAGACAGCTATGTCTTTATTCTCAAGCAGGAGCATGTGGAGAGACGCAAGGTGGAATTGGGTCGTTTGGAGGGATTGAATCAAGAAATCCTGTCCGGGGTCGAGGAAGGGGAACGGCTGGTCATATCGGGTCAGCATCAACTGACCGATCAGGAAGCTGTTAAAGTAGCCGACTAATACGGAGAAACAAGACATAAATGATCGCCTGGGGAGGAGATACGAATGGTTATGCGTTGGAAAAAAACAATGTCGGCGGTTGTGCTGACCGCTTCCCTGCTGTCTTCCGGCTACAGTGCCTATGCAGCTGCGGACCAACCGGCAGCAGTGGAACAGATGAACAAGGTCTATTCGTTGACAGATGCTCTATCTGTTGAGGTCAAGAGCGTGCTTAATGAACGCAATGATACCGGCTCACGAATTGGTGTAGTGGTCAAGATGCAGAACAACAGCAGCAAAAACGTCAGGGTGCCGGATTATGAAGTAAGAGCGCGCACGTCCGAAGGGCTGCAATATACGCTGCATTCCAGTGCGACTAATGCAAGAACGGTACAGCCTAAGGAAAAAATTGAACTCAGCTACATGGCCTCCGTGGATCGGAACGAATTTACGATATCCGAAATCAGTTGGGTCGATATCGATGTCTATGTCTATCCTAAAGTCGAGACAGATATATTATCTGTCCCGGCCCAGGATCTGGAATGGACCGGCAATGAGGATGATATTAAGGGGCAAGGAGCGGTACGGAAATGGGACGAATCGTTCAAGATTCCCTCTGTGTCCTCTCCGTTAGTCTATACCCCTTCCAAAGTGGAAGAGGAGAATACGCCGTCCGGTCCCGTGAAGCTAATCACAGTGCTCGTAGAGAACCCGGGAGAATCGATGGAGACTGTTCCCGATTTCAGATTGGACGGCAAGGCGGGGAAATCCGTATTCCCGGGTCAAAGGGTGGAGCAGGAGCCCGTTACCTTGGAGCCTGGAAAGCGCGAATATATTCACTATGCGATTCCGGTTAAAAATAACGTCGTTCTGCAAAGCTTGAACTTGCTGACTCCGGAAACCTATATGGTAGCTGATGCGAACGGCAAATTGACTCCAGTGGAGTACAGCATAGGCAGACTTAATATTGTTCTGCCGGGTGAAGAGGGATTCTCGCTGTACGGACTAAAAAAATATGTAATGGATACCCCGATGCAAATCGATGCAGTTAATTCGCTCATCGATCCTAATGTAGATGTCTCCCTGGTAGAACTGTTCATGCATGAAAATCAGGGAGATGGCTACAAGACGGCTATCGCCAAGTTCAAGCTGCACAATAAATCTGCGCAGCCGGTTCCTGTACCGATCTTCGATGTAGACTTGAAGAGCGGTGGAGGGTATACTTATGGCGGAGTCCGTCAAATGGCCTCCACGGAGCGGTTAATGCCCAATTTAAGCTATATTGTCAGTTATTCCTTCGCTATTCCTGAATCGGAAAGCGAAGAGAGAATAGGGCTGTTTTTGGTAGACAGTCAGACGGCTGAGCCCTATCGGACAACGATCAGCGCTTATCAGACGGAGGTTATGACTCAGGACGAAACCAGCAAGTGGATGTCCTTCTATCCGTTCGAGGTTGAGATGAAGGATTGGACGCTTGTTACGACAACCGATCCGATGCCGGGCTATGTTACTTATTCTTACAAGCTTCAGCTTGATTTGGATATTGAGCGGAAGGACAGAGTTGTCATCGATCAGAATTTTTCCAAGATGAAAATCGAACTGGTCGACACTACAGGTCGGACCATTGCCGAGGAATATTTCTCGTTTACTGGAATGAACCGCTTAATCAGCGGAATTCAAACGGTCCAATTCAAAAATTTACGCACAGAACAGCATGAATATCCATTAACCATCCACATTTATGAAGCAATGGAGACTCCGCAAGGAGAGGCCAAACGCCTGATCAAAACATTAAAGGAACGGTAGTACACAGGGCCCCAGCCGCTTAAGGCTGGGGCCTTTCTCAAATTATAAGGATTTATAAAGATTTACACCTATAATCATGCTTATAATTCACCGCGAAACGTTAATCCACCGTTAAAGGACGGCGGCAGCCGTTTACGCTTGATTCAGGAATAAAATTCCAAAGTATAATTTGATAAGAGAAATAATATTCATTATAATTTTGATAAGGTCGAGCCTTCCCTTACCGACCTTTGAGAAAGCCTGCATTTCTGCAGCCTTTTAGACCGTTGTAATCCGTTTCGCAGCAAAGCCTGCAAAAATACATCCTTTTTCCCGTTCCAGCGGAGAACTTCTAAGACTCACTTGTCGGCTATGACATAAGGCGACTAAGAAAACATTAACTGAAAAGAGTGATAACAATGATAAGCGGCGGATTGGTTAGTTTGCGGGAAGCCTTAAGTTCATTAAAGCCCATGGAGCAAAAAGCGGCAAAATACATTTTGGAGCATCCGGATAAAGTCGTTAATTTGTCCGTGCAGAAGCTGGCCGAGCTGGCCGGGGTCAGCGTGGCGACGATTGTCCGCTTATCCCGCTCCTTGCAGCTCAAAGGCTTCCAGGAGCTTAAGATCAAGATAGCGGCGGATTTGGCGCAAACGACTAGAGAATACGATTCGTATCAGGAAATCCAGATGGACGGCTCGGCGGCTTCGTTGATCGAATCCATATCACATAACAATATTCAATCCATTCAGGATACGATGTCGGTATTGCGGATCCCGGATGTGGAGCGTGCTATCGCAACGATGAGCTCTGCCCGCAAGATTACTGTGTTCGGAATCGGCGCTTCCGCCGTCATCGCTGAAGACTTCAAGCAGAAGCTGACGCGGATCAACCGATGGTGCGAAGCCGCCTATGATTTTAACTCGATGGCAACGATTGCCGCTAACCTGGTGGAATCCGATGTCGCGTTTGGCATCTCTTATTCCGGGCAGACGGAGGATATCATTCAGGCATTGACCGTAGCCAGGGAAAGCGGGGCCTCTATCATTTCCTTGACCAAGTTTGGCAATAATCCGGTTATGGAGCTGGCTGATATTCGGCTTTTTACAAGCTCCTTGGAGAAAAGCATCCGAAGCGGAGCTATGGCTTCCCGGATCGCGCAGCTGAATGTGATCGATATCTTGTATGTAGGCATTGCTAGCCAAAATTATGATGTGAACATTCTAGCTCTGGAAAAGACGAGAAATGCGGTCAAATCTTCCAAAAGAAACGGCTGATTATTGGGCCGTTTTTCCGTTAGGACGGATATCCGGATCACCACTCTGTTAAAACACGCTCAAAAGCGTTAAATAAGACTGCACGTTTCGCGGCGACGAGCTTTAATGGCTGAAACCTTTAAATTTGACTCTAATAGACGCTTTTAGACGGTATTTGACTCTAGGAAAACGGCAACCCGCGTGCTAACTTAAGGTTAATGAGGTTGTGTAGAAAGCTTACTTTCTGGAACCCTCATTCAAGTGAATAACATCTGGGAAGGAAGAGGATCTTCCGTGGGGCTGCCCAAAGAGTTTCGCAGGCTGTTAATGATGAATGCGATGTCGTTCATTATCTTTATTTACATCGGAATTTTCGTGAACCTGTACATTTGGGAGCAGGATCATCGGATCGCTGATGTGGCCTGGTTTAATTTGTTTCTATTTTTATTCTGGGCATTGTCCTTTACGCTGGGGGCCAGGTTGTTGAGACGCTGGACCATCCGGCTGCTGTTTGGGCTCTCTGCTCTTTCGGGAGGGACGGCCTTTTTACTGCTCTCCTTTCTTCATCTGGATAATCGGCTGCTGTGGATCTCCATAATCGGCGTGCCCGTGGGCATGATGTGGGGATTTTTTTCCTGCGCACAAAACCTGAGCGTCTCTACCTCCGGGAAAGGAAAAGAGTTCGGCAATTTTTTTGCCGCCTCCAACACCATTTCGCAGATGGCGAATATGTCCGTTCCGATTGTCGCTGCCCAGGTCATTGGCTGGTTCGGGTATTCCGGCTCCTTCTCGCTGATGCTTCTGTTCGTTACCGGAATGCTGGTGACTTCACTGATGCTTCCCAAAATCTCATTGAAGTCTACTGCGCCGCACCAGGAAACCTGGCGGGAGACGATGAAATATCGGAATGTCTTCATCGATTCACGGCTGAAATGGCTGATCCCGTCTTGTCTTGCCGCCGGACTGTTTCTACAGTTCCAAGGGCTGTTTGCTTTGCTTTTTACATTTAGCGTAACGGAAGACAAGACCATCATCGCTTTGCTGAACACCTTATATACCACCTCTTCCTTATTGGCTTTATTCTTGTACCGCAAGCTTAATTTCAAGGAGCGCAGCTGGCTGCATGCAGCCATTCTTATGCTGGCAGGCGGTTTTTTGATGATGCTCTACCCGGTTCCGGTCGTGCTCATCCTGTCCAACATTATGACAACCATGGGTATGTTCTACTTTGGTACGACCTGGAACGCCCAGCAATTCCGGGCGATTAGCCATCATCCTCCAGAGAGGCAATCGAGCCTGATGGTGTGGCGGGAATGCCTGATCTGCGTAACCCGCTGCGTCATGCTGCTGCTCATATTACTTGTCAAGGATTTTTCCGGGGCGATTTTTGTGCTCTTAATTGCCGTTGCACTTTCCGCTTTGTTCTCTATTCCGTACTTCCAGAAAAAAATGGAGAGCGATGAGGAAATTCCGCCTCAGGAGCCTTCTTTCCTTAAAGCTTGACCGCTCTGTCCAATACGTGGAATGAAGTTGAAAATGATTGACATTTCGTAGAGTATGCGAGCATAATAGATATAATATCATTCCTTTCGGGTAGAGACGATGAGAGAACCCCCATGGAAGCCTGAAGCACCTGATTGCAGGTGTGGCTTTCTGATGGGTTCATCATCGTCTTTTTCATACAAAGTGATTATTGTGGAAGGAGTAACTGTATGGAGTTCCATCCGGAAATATGGCAAATCAGTAATTTTGATTTAACAATAAGAATCATTCTAGCATTGCTATTAGGCGGATTGATCGGGTTAGAAAGGGAGTGGAACAATCACGCGGCAGGCTTTAGAACGCACATTCTCGTATGTGTCGGATCAGCTTCGATCATGCTGCTGTCGATATACGGATTTTCCGCTTTTGTGTATGAGCCTAATGTTCGTACCGACCCGGCCCGTCTCGCTGCTCAGGTAATTAGCGGGATCGGCTTTCTGGGAGCGGGCGCGATTCTCCGAACGGGTCCGACCGTATCGGGTCTCACGACGGCAGCATCCATTTGGGTAGTGGCTGCTATCGGGTTATCCGTTGGAGCCGGCTTCTACTATGCCGCCGTGTTGGCTACCGGTCTAGTCTTGATCAGTTTGTTCCTGCTGAACAAATGGGAGAAGCATATGCTGTGGCACCGCCGCACCCAGGAAGTGACCCTGAGAATTGTGGATCGCCCGGGAAGTCTCGGGAATATTGCGACGGCCTTTGGCAATCAGGGTATCCATATTAAAAATATCCAAATGGAGCATGAGCAAGGCCTGATGTTCGGAGAGGAGGACTACATCGTCAAAGTCCGGCTGGCACTGCAGGTTCAAGGCGGAGACAAGCTCGTCTCAGCACTGGACGAAATATCACGAATAGAGACGGTGCTGGCCATCGATTCCGGGCATATTTCCGGAACGAAGGCCGGTAAGCCAATCCCTTTTCCAAAAGGGCAGAACGTAAATAAAGCGAAATAGAATAAGCCAAGGGTAGAGATGATGAGAAAACCCGTGGGCGCATCAGCTTCCTTATGATACTGGATAAGGAGGCTGCTGCCGTCCGCGGTTTTTTTAATCCAGAATTTATAAGTAAGTCAAGTTTCGCAGAGCGAAAATCAGCTTGAAACCTTGCAGTGACTGGAGCGCGAAGAGATTAGGCACCTTACTTTTTTCGCCTGGGGGAAGGGTAGCGTATACCTGTATTTTGTTTAGGTAAATTGAAGCGAATGGGGCGAATGGACTTGACTAGACAAGCGTAAACGGCTGCCGCCGTCCTTTAACGGTGGATTGACGTTTCGCGGTGAATTATAAGCCTGATTATAAGTGCGAATATAAGGGAGAAGGAAAACAAATGACTGAAATTAAACTGATTGTAAGTGATTTAGACGGAACCCTGCTATCTGCCGAACACCAATTGACCGAGGAGGTCCGCAATGCCGTTAGTCGGTTTACGAGAGCAGGTGGGATGTTTACAGTGGCGACGGGCCGTCCCGGACTGACCGTCCGCTCTATTGTAGATGAGCTTGAGATCGAGCATCCGTTTATTCTGTGCAACGGATCGGTTATTGCCGACCGCTACCGTACGCTGGAGATGGCTGAATTGAAGCTGCATGATTTGATTCCGGCAATGGAGGAAGCAGACGGGAAGGGAGTCTCCGTGTTGTTGTTCGAAGAAGAGCGGATTTCTGTCTTTAGAAAAACGTTCAATGTAGAAAAGTTTGAACATAAAGAGAACATCTCCTGTGATCTTATCGATTTTTCGAGCGACGAATGGAAGAAGGCCCGCTTTCAGAAAGTGCTGTGGATCGGAGATTATCAGATCATGCGGCCAATCTGGGATGCTCACTTGCCTCGCTTCGGTCAGCGGTATGGGGCCCTTCAATCCGAGGAGGATTACCTGGAGATTATTCCGCACAACCAGAGTAAGGGACAAGCTCTGAAGAAGCTGATGAGCAGGCTTCGGCTCGATCGGTCACAAGTAATGGCTATCGGCAACCAATTGAATGATCTCGATATGATCGAGAATGCGGGAATCGGCGTCGCTGTTGCGAATAGTCACCCGCTATTGAAGGAAAAAGCGGATTATGTTTGCTCGAGAGGCTACGGCGATGGGGTCGTGGAGGTGATAGAAGCGTTCTGCTCGCCTTATAGCGGCGAGAAGAAAGCGGGAATGGGTCTGTGAAGAAGGCTCGGCAGCAATGGGATTGGAAATGTTTCGTTAGTGGTCCGCGGTAAACAAGCTTCTAATTAGCGGATGCTCCCGCGGTCCAGGTCGAGAATGAACAAGCGGCATATATGAACAAGGCGTTGCTCCTTATGGGGAGTAACGCCTTTTCTTCCTTATTGAAGCTCTTCCTGTGCTCCTTATGGGAGCCTGCCTTTTCTCCTTATTGGAGGACAACCGTTTCCCCTTCCTGCAAGCCTTCTATGATTTCCGTCTGCTCGGCGGTTTCCATGCCGATTCGAACTATTCTTTTTTCCGGAACCCCTTCATTGAGCACATAGACAAAATAATCATCATCGTCTCTTTGTACGGTCAGTGTCGGCACGACGAGGGCGTCGTCCTTTTCATCGATCAGGATCGTTCCGGTTAAGCCCAGGCCGGCAATCAACCGATCGTGCGGCTCCAGCTCAATCGTAACGTCGAACTTGGAAATCCCGTCGCTGCCGCTTTTGGCAAACTTGGATACTTCCGTTACCGTACCTTTCAGCTTATCATTGGGCAGCGCGTCGATTTTGATGTCTACGGGCAGTCCCTCTGTAATTTGAAATACTTCATACTCACCAACGGTCGCCACCATTTTTAACTTTGTCAGGTCGACGATTTTGCCGAGAAGCTCTTGTTCTGTCACCTTCTTAGGCTCTTTGTTTTCCGCGAACAAGAAAATTCCGCTAGCCGTCGATGCATACCGCGCTTCGGATAGCAGTCGATTTAATTCCTGGATTTCGGTCTGAACCAAATTCAGGTTGATCGAATCGACTTTTTGCTGCAGCTTATCCTTCTCTTTATTGGTAAAGCGGGAGAAGGCTTCCTGCTCTCCCATAGTGCCGCCTCCGGGACGGGAATCGTCGGGGGCAAGGGATTGAACGGCTTGTTGAATTTTCTGCTCGGTTTGCATTTTTTCAACATTGGCCTGCTTGATGGCTAATTGCTTGCGCAGCTCCTCCGTTTCCATTTCAAAAAGCAGAGCGCCTTCGCTAATCTGCCCACCTTCTTTAACTGCCCACGACCCAATCGTTCCGGCGAACGGGGCGTACACATTGGCTTCGTTAACATAGGATGATTTCCCTTTAACCTCCAAGTTTTGTTTAATCGCTTCGCGCTTGGCTTCAAATTCCAGCGCCTGGCTATAAAGCGGCGATGCAGGGATTCCGGTATCCACTGGGGAGCGGCTCTGCATATAAAGGAAGCCGGTTATGCCTATTATTCCGGCTAGGAACAGCACCGGCACCCATCTTCTCTTCTTTCGCATCGGCATTCATACCTCCTAAGCATGATGAAGCATAATTCTTTATGTAGTGATGTCATCTATGAACCATGCTGCCCTGAACGTACGGTTCGCTATGCCCGTAACGCTTATTCCCTCTTGATCGCCGTCAGCGCATCGGTTCGGGATGCTTTGATAGCGGGGAAGATTCCGGACATAACTCCGGTCAGCACGGCAAAGAACAGACCGACCGGTAGAACCCAGAAGCTGATGAACAATAAATCCCCGCCTCCGGAATTGCCTTCCGAGAACTTCTGGATGACGATATTAATCGTCCATATGACCCAATAGGATAGGATGATTCCGGCTACTCCTCCCAACAATCCTAACAGCGTAGACTCTACGATAAACATATTTCTAATTTGTTTTAAATTAGAGCCCAGCACCTTCATAATGCCGATTTGGCGTCTGCGCTGATAGGTGGACATGGTCATGGCCACAATAATGGAAATGGAGGCCACGAACAGAATGAACAGGCCGATGCCGCCAAAGATGAGGCGGACGATGACGAATTCCTGCTGCATCGATTCCCGCTGGCGCAGATTCGATTGTGTGTTTAATTTAAGCTTCTGGATGAGCTCTTCTGTTTGCTGCACATGATCGACAGAGTCAACCTTCACCTTGACACTTTTCTCGAAATACAGATCCTTTCGCCCGGTCTGCTTCATCATTTCCTGAATTCTTTCTCCAAGCTCGAGAGAGATGTAGGCTGCCCGGTCGTAGCGTATGGCATAATCAGGTATCCCTTCCGGCTTCTTGAGGACACCAATGACCCTGACCGGAAAAGAAGTAGTTTGCAATGTCCCATCGTCTCGCTCGTTGTGGTATTCCAGCACAATCGTTTTCTGATAGAGCGGATAGGGGATGGGAGGCTCATCCTCGCTAAAGGCGGGGGATTGTCCGGCCTTCAATCTGCGAATGGCCGCGGTTCGTTCATCGTATAAGTCGACGGTGGCTCCGTAGCTTAATATGATGGCGTTATTGAGATCCTGATAGCCTCCCTGCTGCAGCTCGAATCCAAAATCTTTCATTGCTCCCAAATCGGTAGCTATCAGCTCCAAGGATCCTCTCTTGGTAGTATCCACATTAAAGCTGAAATGCTGAAGCCGGGTGAAGGGGGCGATACTGACGACGTGCGGCAGCGAACGAATAATGTCTATCTTTTGCCTGGAAATGTCATTGACCCCGAGTGAAGAGACAGACCGCGCATTCTCGTTGGAATCACGGGAATCTTGTCCGGGGGAAATTTGAATTTCATCCGTCTTCAAATAAAAACCGATGCGCTGTTCGCTGAATTGGGTCACCGATTCTCCAAACGCCAGCGCAACGATAATAGAGGACGAACCGATAGCTATGCCCATAACGCAAAGCATAGTGACGACCAGGCGCCGCTTAAGCTGGTCCCAACCTAATTTTAAATAATCGGTGATTCTCATAATCCCTACCCCTGCCCTTTACTTATAGCATCCATGGATGCTATGTCTCTTGTCCTGCATCTGGTGCTCCCGTATGGTCTCTTGGTGAAGAAAACGTTGAAGGTTCGTCGGGAGCTGCGATCAATGGCCGTCCAGCGGTTTCAATATCCTCGGTCAGTTCACCGTCTTTTAACTGAATAATCCTCTGGGTCTGCATAGCGACTTCATGTTCATGGGTAACAATGACGAACGTAATCCCGGATGTGGTATTAAGCTGGATTAACAAATCGATTATTTCCTGTTCCGTCTTGGAATCCAGATTCCCGGTCGGTTCATCCGCGAAGACAATCGCCGGTTCGGTGATCAGCGAACGAGCAATGCTGACCCGCTGCTGCTGTCCGCCAGATAATTGAGAGGGGAACAGCTCGGTTTTATCAGCTAATCCTACCTGCTTAAGCAGGGTGAGGGATTTGCTTTTTCTAACTGCCGGGCTTGCACCATGGAAGACCAGGGGCAGTTCTACGTTCTCCCTAACGGTAAAATGGGGGATGAGCTCATAGGATTGAAAGATAAACCCAATGTGGGTTCTGCGAAATTCGGCCAATTGATTCTCGCTCATCTTTTCTATCGATTGACCTGAAATAAGTATAGAGCCTTCGGTGGGCTTCATTAGCCCTGCCATAAGATTCAGCAAGGTCGATTTACCCGAACCGGAACTCCCGAGCAGCGAGATCATTTCCCCTTTAGCGA
The DNA here is from genome assembly GCF_018403245.1 of Paenibacillus sp. J2TS4. Lineage (GTDB taxonomy): Bacteria > Bacillota > Bacilli > Paenibacillales > NBRC-103111 > Paenibacillus_L. Next base: position 49,435 of record NZ_BOSH01000015.1, on the reverse strand, counting down.
CACGAAAATTGATGTTCTTCAGCACAGGAGTCTGTTCAGCGCCATTCTGAAAAGTATGGAATAATTGCTTTACCTCAAGCATGCTGTTCCTCCATATTAAGCTCTTAGGGAACGGTCGTCCGGACCCGCTGAGCAAGATTTGCCGTAATTATGACCATCATAGAATTTTATAAGTTTCTACTTGGTGAACGGCTTCCATTCTATTTGTGTTCAAGTATCTTTACAACGCGGCCGCTCACCTCGAAATATTGCGATACAGGTTTTTCACAATTCTATCCAATTCTTATAACGACTAGTATTCAAAAAAGTTTTAAGTCAGCTGAAAGACTTCAAGAAAAGTCAAATCATGTTGAAGAATGCTACAAAATTTGGAAGACCCTGTATTAGTATACGAGTTGAGAGGCTTGATAGCAAATCAAGCAGCGGTAAAACTCCTTAAACCACGGGAATATGCTAGAATATATCCAGACAAGTCTAGACCGCTACTCTATCTAAAAGAAAGGTTGACTTCAAAATGGCAAATTATTCGATTATTGCATCCATGATCAGGAAAGAACAGCTCGAGGAAGTGAAGAAGAGCCAGGTCGACAAGGTCATTCTTATGTCAGGCGATATTATGAGCCTGCGTGAAATTATTGCGAGTCTGCATGAGTCTGACAAGGAAGTTTATGTGCATATCGAAATGGTCGACGGAATTGGGAGAGATGCTTCAGCTGTTCAATATTTGGCTGAAATGTTCCAGGCGGACGGAATCGTATCCACTAAAAGCCATGCCATTTCCGCCGCCAAGCAAGCGGGGTTGAAAACGATTCAACGGGTGTTCGCGATAGATTCGGCCGCCTTTGAAACGGCCATCCGAATGATTGCCTCCAGTAAGCCCGACAAGGTGGAGCTTATGCCTGGATTGATGCCCAGAGTGATCAACGAGATGAAAAAAAGGATCAATCGCCCGCTCATTGTCGGAGGATTGATCCGCTACAAAGAAGAAATCGAAACCGCGCTGAAGAGCGGAGCCGATTATGTTTCCATTGGTGATCCAGAATTTTGGTAGGGGTTGAGTGGTTCTAAACCTCCTGCACCCAAATTATCTTCTTAATCTGCGCAATACTTTACAGATAACAAATGCTATCGGATTTCGTCAAATGGTACCGAGTAATGTCAAGTGATGTCGAGTAATACTTGCTATTGGAGAAATCCATGCAGTCCCAAAGATGCGCTGATGATCAGTCCGGTGTTTACACTGGCCGAGAGGGAAGCTTTCATTAACGGTGCATAAGCGGCGGCCGGGTTATGCTCTTGCAGCTGTTTGTAAGCCTTTAATACCGGATTCGCTGTAATCAGCGCAATCAGCGAATAGACGGGCAGCGCTCCAAGCGCGACAGCCAGCAGCAGCATGGCATAGGCCGCTCCAAAAATAGCCAACGACACCTTCTGGGCGCCTCTTTCCCCAAGGATAACGACCAGAGTGTTTTTGCCGGCCAGTTTATCCGCTTGCCAGTGTAAGAAATGATGATTAAACAGAATCAATGTCGTTAATCCCCCAATGGGCAGGGAGGCTAGCAGAGCGCGGGAATCAAATTGCAGCGCTTGAACATAGTGGCTTCCCAGAACGGGCAGGATGCCAAAGCTTATGAAGATCGAAACTTCGCTGAAGCCCTTGCCTCTGTACCCGTAACGGATAGGAGGAGCCACATAGAAATAAGCTAGCAAGGCGCCTATCCCGCCGTAGACGGCTACCATGCCGCCTCGAAAGAAAATAAGCAGGATGCCGCAAATTAAACTGAAGGCAAATAAGCTCCAGGTTAATCTTGCGAACGTGCGCTCAGACCATTCGCCGCTAGTCAGCATTCCGGAATTAGTGGAAATCGTTCCCGTTTCCGAGTGTGCTGCAATATCGGCGCCATTGCGGTAATCCCACAGGTCATTGATCATATTAGAAAATAAATGCAGTGCAACTGCACCTATCAGCGTGACAGCAAACCATGTCCAATCGAAGACCCCATTCCAGGCATAGGCTCCGATGCCGCCGATCAAAACCGGCACGATCATGACAGGCACGACTTGAAACCGCGATGCTTTAAGAAACAGCTTGGCCCGACTCATGTTATGCCAACTCCTTTATCATTTGCCCCGTCATTCATGCTCTGATCGGAGAACTATCTCTATCTATTATCATATCACTAGCCCCAAAAAAGAGTATATAGCCATCTTCTGCCTATAAACAAGCCTAAACAATAAAAAGAGGATTCCTGCGGTTGAGGAATCCTCTGGCTTCAAGTTTGTCCGGGTTTTTAATCAAACAAGTCTTCAAAAATATCAAACACATTTCTTTTCTTTTTTCTCTTATGCTTCGGGTAGTGGTGATCATCTTTGGACGGATAAGATTCCCGATAGGAGCGGCGTTCGTCGAGATCGCCATAATCGTCCTGACGGGCAAACTCTCTCGGTTCGTTCCGTTCCCGGTAAGAGTAATCATATTCTTCCTTTAGCTCATGGACACCCTTCATCAGCTTTTCCAATTCTCCCCGATCCAGCCATACTCCTTTGCAGTCTGGGCACACGTCAATGAGGACTCCATCCTTGGTTACTTCACGCATTCGGACATCGTTACAAACGGGACATTTCATTGTTATCCCTCCAGTATTTAATCTATATATGTTGAACTAAAGAATAGCCTCATTCCGTTCCGAAGGAAAGTGCCTCCGAAGCTTCAAACATCATACTCCTTCCCCAAAAAGTGAAGACGAGCTTCGAAGCAATTCCAGGTACTTTTCGGGGACCCCGAACCAATAGATTCCCTTCTATATGGATGGGCCTTCGGATGGTAGGAATACAAAGCCAAAACTCGCCCTGGAAGCATCTTTCTTTCTCCACTTCATAACTATTCAATCATTAGTTCAATTTATATAGATCATTTGATGTTAATATAAACATATTTACGTGTTCCCAAGCAAGCTAGTTTCATTATGGCAAATGTTAACGGTCATTTGTCCAGTTTTACCCTCTTCTGCAGTTTACCCAGAAAGATGTCGGCCAGTATCGCCAAGAGAGCAGCGGGAATAGCGCCTCCATAGATCCGTAAATCATTGCGGTAATTAATTCCGGCATAGATTTCCCGGCCCAGTCCGTCTCCTCCAATAAAAGGGGCTACAGCCGCGACGCCGATCGCGATAACGGCGGCTACTCTGACACCCGTCATAATAAAGGGCAGGGATAGGGGGAGCTGCACCTTCATCAGAACTTGCAGGGGGCTCATCCCGACTCCTTTGCCGGCTTCGGTGATGCTGGAATTAATCTCGGTTAATCCTACGTACGTGTTGCGGATAATCGGGAGCAATGAATAGAGGAACAGCCCGACGATAACCGTCTGGGAGCCGAGGCCAAAAACGATCATCAGCATGACCAGCAGCGCCAGACTAGGGATGACCTGAACGACATTGGCGATTCCTAGAATAAGGGCCGCCCATCTGCGATTCAAGCTGCAAACCACTCCCAGCGGAATACCAACGATAAGAGCAAGAACAACGCCCATAACTACCATGACAATATGGTCGTAAGTCAGACTCAACAAATCTACCCAGTTTTCGCGGATATACTCCACAAATCTGTCCATATCGATTCCCCTAACTTTAATTATAAGTGTACAAGAAACCGATGGTCATCTACCTTTCTTAAAGAAGATTCATCGATTTCCATTACTTCAACAGGCCGATTTCTTTCAGAAATTCACGCGCAACCGCTTTTTCGCTTCGTTTATTGATATCGACTTCGTAATTCAATGAGGTCATCGTCTCCCCATCGATTTTACCGACGAGCTGTTCGATGATTTCATTCAATTCCGGATGCTGCTCGAGAACTTCTTTCTTAATAACCGGAGAAGCGTCATAGGGTGGAAAAAATTGCTTGTCGTCCTTCAAGGTGGTCAGGTTAAACTCCTTGAGCCGGGGATCGGTGGAGTAGGCCAGTACGATATCGACGTTATTATGAGCGACTGCTTCGTATACAAGACCAATCTCCATAGGGAAGGTTTCGCCGAATTGAATTCCGTATTGTTCAGAGAAGGCTCTGTAACCATCTTCGCTGCGCTCCAGCCAGGACATATCTACTCCGAGCCGCATGGTGGAAGCCACATCGTGCAAATCAGAGATTTGCTCCAACTGATACTTCTCTGCCTCTGCCTGGCGCACGGTGAAGGCATAAGTATTTTCAAAGCCGTATGGATCAAACCATTTGAAATTGAAATATTCATCGAAGCCGTCCTTCGCCTGCTGCAGCACCTGCTCCCGGCCGCGGCCTTCCTGTACGGGAAAATGATTGTTAAAGATTTCTCCTGTGTAAAGGGTTGCCATTTGTACGTCGTTATTCTTCATTGCATTGATGATAACCGGACTGGATGCGAGGTCTGGCATGGTACGAACCCGCAGATTAGTTTGTTCTTCGATCAGAATTTGGTACATGGTGGCAATAATTTTTGCTTCGGTATACGTTTGCGCACCGATAATAATCTGGTTTCCTCTGCCGCAGCCAGATACCCCTGCCAAGAGGGCCAGCAGCAGAAGGAATCCCACTGGTTTGTTTATATATGCTTTCATCTGGTACCCCCGTCATTAACTTTTTATACGCTTCCGATTCTTCTAACAAGCTCTGAACTAACCGGGATCGGCCGCGACTTGAACCTTCATTCGATTCGAGACGATACGCTCCAGCTTGCCGAATAAGAAATCGACCAAGAGGGCGAGCAAAACCGCCACCAACGCCCCGGTGATAACCATTGTCTTCATATTGACGGCCAGGCCGGTTAAGATAAGCTGTCCGAGTCCGCCCGCACCAATTAATGCGGCCAAAGTGGTCCAATTGATAATGTAAACCGTAGTGACTCTTATCCCCGTCATAATATAGGGAAAAGCCAGCGGCAATTGAATTTTGAACAATCTTTGCGTTGTGTTATAACCCATTCCGCGCGCAGCCTCCAGAACATCCGGATCTACCGCCTGAAAGCCGGAATAAGTGTTTCTTAAAAGAGGCATGAGTGAATACAAGAAGAGTGCCAATATGGCAGGTGTTGTACCAATTCCAAGCAACGGAATGAGCAAAGCGAGAAGAGCCAGGCTGGGGACGGTCTGCAGAACACTAGCTACGGTGAATACGATGGAATTAATCCACTTGATTCGATTGCCGGCCAAACCTACTCCGACAGGGATAGCTACCAGACATCCCAATAGCATCGCTGTAGAAGCGATGATCAAATGCTCCTGGAACGCTTTGCCAATATCGGGAAGCCGATGGATTAGAAATTCCCACAGAGATTCGTTCATCCCGCAGCCCCCTCCCCATCATCATCAGGCGTATAGACGTCGGCAATATGGCGGACGATGCTTCCTTTAGTAATCAAGCCTGCGAATTTAGTGCCGTTGCGAACGACCGGGACATAGGGCAAATTGTGCTCATTCATCAGATTAAGAGCCACCGATAAAGAGGTTCCGGTAGGAACTACATGCTCAAAGGGCTTCATAACATCAGCCAAGGTAATGTTCTCCTCTCTAAACCGATCCAGGACCTGGAAGATAGAGGCATGGCCTAACAGCTCGTTGTTTTTATCAACCACGACTAGCGAATCGACTCTTCGTCTTTCCATGATTTTAATCGCTTCTGCCAGACCCCGGGTCGGAAAAGCGGTAACCGGTTGATCGGCCATGACTTCGTCTACCGTAGGCACATCCGGACTGTCGGTTTCATTCTGCAGCCGTTTTTTACCGACGAAGCTTTTGACGAAATCGTTGGCTGGACGCCTGAGAATTTGCTCCGGACTTCCCTGCTGAACAATTTCACCGTCCTTCATCAGTACAATGTTATCGGCGATTTTGATCGCCTCGTCCATATCATGGGTTACGAAGATAATAGTCTTCTTCAGCTCTTGCTGCAATCGGATCAATTCATCTTGAAGCTGTTCCCGGCTGATCGGGTCCAGGGCGCTGAAGGGTTCATCCATCAGGATGACGCTGGGCTCGGCGGCCAAAGCCCGAATGACTCCAATACGTTGCTGCTGCCCGCCACTTAATTCGGACGGATAGCGGTTTCTATAGGTATCAGGATCGAGATTAACGAGGTGAAGCAGTTCATCAACTCTGCGGTCGATGCGCTCTTTATCCCATTTAAGCAAGCGGGGAACGACCGCTACGTTGGAGGCGATCGTCATATGGGGGAATAGCCCGATGTTCTGAATGACATATCCGATGCTTCTTCGCAATTCGACAGGGTCAATTTCAGAAATGTCCTTGTCCCGAATATATACCTTGCCTTTGCTTGGATAAATCAGTCGGTTGATTAGTTTCATTGTAGTCGTTTTGCCGCATCCGCTTGGACCAATCAGCACATTGATGCCGCCTTCACCAAACTCCAGGTCCAGATTTTTAATCGCGACGAATCCGTCGTCGTATGTTTTATTAACCCCTTCTAACCGAATCATTCTTTACAACCACCCCAATTATTTAGTTTGAAATGCTAAAGATTTTGGCCTAACCTCGGGTAATGCAGGCTTCCGAAGCAACGCGGTATGCCTTTGGCTTGACGGTAGTGATCTTAAGAAGCTTGCCGCTGCTGCTCCAAGTCCGAATCTTACCCTTTCTGTTTTTTATCAGAGTGTTGAAGTGCGGAGGCAGGTTGGAGTCCTTTTCGGGCAGCAATCAGGCTAGAATACTTACCCAAAATTTCCAGCCCTGAAACCGAAAAAAATAAATTTTTTGGAAATATGTAAAATTTACTCCCGTTCGTGAAGTCTTTTGGTCCAGAAGCCCCCGCGAAAAAACCTCGGCTCATACGAAATGACAAATGCTTTTGGGGCAAACTCCTGAATATAACGCAGCAGTTTCTTTTCGTTGGTCCGCTTGGCCAACACTTGCATGACCAGACGCGGTCCGTCCCGGCCTTCGGCTGTCCAGCTTGTAACCCCGTATCCTTTATCCCTTAATCGGGCGGGAAGACTGGTCTCCGCGGAATCAACTACAATTTGCACAGTCGAGTAACCGAGTGCCAACCACTCTTCGATCTTGATGCCGAGCCATACTCCGCTCCCCCAGCCAACACAATAAGCAATAAGGTTAAGAGGTTGATCAATATTATTCAGAACGATGTTCAGACCCATTAAATAAACAAAGACTTCCACCATGCTGATTAAAGAAGCAAGCAATCTTCTTGATTTCATGACTAGTATGATCCGAACCGTAAACAAGGATACGTAAACGATATTTATAATAATGATGGTTAAAATAATGGAGTTTGCGAACAACTCATCGCTCCCCTTTCTGCTATAGGTGTCCAACTACTTACCCCTTAACTTCCATTATGTAACAATAATGAAATTAATGACCCAAAAGATAATAATAGGTCAGCTTCCATGCTTGCAGCTTCTTGAGGGAAGATCGTACTCACTCCGCTTCTATTAAACGGCACCTTTAAACCTAAAGCGGAAGATTAGGAAGAAGGAGAGAAAGCCGGAAGGCGAAAAGACGAGAATTCCGCTAGCCGGGTGAATTTCTTCAATTCATAGTATGTACCATCCAAAGGATGAGGATACCAGAGCGGCCCGAATGCCCTATTTTGCTCGGATAGCCAAAAAGTCGGTAATAAAATTTAGGATGCCGAATACAATGGTCTTGTTGTTAAATCTCTGGATGAGGTGAAAAAATGTTATTATTGGAAGTACAGAGGCCTCTCAAACGGGTGAGTGAGGCTGAGCTTAAACAAAGAGAAGAAGTGATTCGCAGGTTGAAGCAAAATTACCGAGGGTTGTTCTCGGTTCACAAAGAATTTCTCTACCAAGCACAACCTGGCCAAGGCCAGCGTAAATCAACGACGGATACCTGAGGCTCTGCCCTCAGGTTTTTTCCAAAGAACTGATCTTTTTACGATGACCATATGGTTGGAATAAAGATTTTATAGCACCGCCACTTATATAAACGTATTGGAACAAAATAAACATGCAGAGGGGATTGAAAATGGGAGATTTGCGGACGGCTGTAACGATCAAGGTGATGTCATTCAATATTTATCATGGGGAAGGATTGCTTGACGGCAAGCTGGATCTGCAGCGAATTGCTGAGGTGGTCCGGGAAAGCGGAGCGGATGTAATCGGCATGCAGGAGGTGGACAAGCATTTCTCCGAACGAAGTGACTACGAGGATCAGGGAAAGAGGCTGGCCGAGTCCTTGAGCATGGATTATGCTTACGGCGCCAATTTGAAGCTGGAAACCTCATCCACCGGGGAGCCGGACAGAGAGTATGGCACACTCATATTAAGCCGTTATCCAATCGTCTCCCGGCGCAACCGGGCCCTTCCCCAGGTCGATAGCGAGGAAGGGTACAACGAGCCCAGAGGTCTGCTGGAGACTCATTTGAATATAGAGGGTCAGAGAGTTGTATTTCTAAATACTCATTTGGGGCTGAATGAGGTGGAAAGGAATGCTCAGGTAAACTGGATCATTCAGCAGTATGGAGACTGTCCCGAGCCGATTCTATTAGCAGGAGATTTTAATGCGGAGCCCTCCAGCCCCGAAATTAGAAGATTAAAGGAGGTCTTCCAAGATGCCTTTGAGCCATTTGGATTGCAGGACGAGCCTACCTTGCTTGAATATAAGGACATCCATGCGGAACCTGCGGAGTATCATTTAACCAAGAGGATTGATTATGTGTTTTCTTCCGGGCAGGTTCAGCTTATAGGGGCTGAGAGAATAAATTGCGTCGTATCGGATCATTTGCCCGTGACCGGGATCTATCGCCTCCAGCTATAGAACATACATAGATAGACTACGAAAGCTAAAAAACTTAGCGTTGAACGGACAAGGTCAACCGTTAATGATTTCTCCGCCATTAATGTGAATGAATTGGCCGGTCATGTATGCGGAGTCGCTGGAAGCCAGGAAGACGTAGGCGGGGCCCAACTCCTCCGGTTGTCCGGGACGCTTCATTGGGGTGTCGGCGCCGAAGGTCGCCACCTGCTGTTCGTCAAAGGTGGATGGAATAAGGGGAGTCCATATCGGCCCTGGAGCTACGCCATTGACCCGGATCCCCCTGCCGACCAAATGCCCCGATAAGGAGCGCGTGAAGGAAACAATCGCGCCTTTGGTTGCCGAATAATCGATCAATTCGGGGCTCCCCCGATAAGCCGTGATCGAGGCCGTATTAATGATCGCGGACCCGCTGCCCAGATGGGGCAAAGCGGCCTGGGTCATATAAAAGATCGCAAACAGGTTGGTGCGAAACGTCCGTTCCAGCTGCTGCGCTGTAATATTCTCGAATCTTTTTTGCGGATGCTGTTCGGCCGCGTTATTAACCAGAATGTCGAGTCTGCCGAACGTATCGATCGTCTGCTTCACGGCCGCCTGACAGAAGGACTCGTCCCCTAGATCACCCGCTATAAGCAAGCAGCGCTGCCCTTCTGCTTCGATCATTCGCTTGGTTTCGTTGGCGTCCTCGCTTTCGTTCAAATAAACAATGGCTAAATCTGCCCCCTCCTTGGCATAGCAGACAGCCGCCGCTCGGCCTATTCCGCTGTCTCCCCCGGTAATAATGGCCACTTTGCCTGTCAGCTTCCCGCTTCCCTTATATTGGGGATCTATAGCTTCTGGGCGGGGAAACATGTCCTGCTCTAGTCCAGGTTGACGCTCTTGATGCTGGGGAGGCATGGTCTGATTCGGTGGGCTCGGTGCAGTCATCGGAATCACCTTTCTTTTCAGTTATGGTTAAGACGGTCATGATTTGCTAACGGGATGCCGTTCATTCCATTCTTTGGCTTTGGCTGTTGCTATCGAGATGGCTCGTCCTTCCTCATAATGTTCCTCTAATAACGCATTGGCGATCTCTATCGCTTTGTTTCTTACGCGAGGCTCCAGATTTTTCATGGAAAGGGGGTAATCTTTTTTATTCCAAGGCATAGGCTGAACCTCCTTGAATAGTTTTGTCCGGAAATTCATCGATTATCCTTCGGATTAAGCTTGTCCTACGTTCTAATCTTGTTTTACCCATAGCCCCGGGAAGGTGAAACAAGCCGAAGCAGCTTCTAATCTTATTGAAGTCCTGCAGTATCGCTCATATTAGCGGTATCCATGACAAGGGGGCGCCGGTTTCTCTAGGGAGTGATTAAATGTCTTATCGGAAGAACTATTATAGGCGATTAAACTCTTCCTTCATCAAAATACGTAATTTCTGCTTCTCTTCGTACAATTTCACTCAGCCCTTCCTTGTAAAAAGGCATCAATGCATCGGATTCCTTCACATCTATCCATTGAATATCCGTAATTTCATCGGGTCTAACTATTTCCTGCTGCCCTCCAGTAATTTCCGCTCTAAAAGTAATAAACAGCACGTGCTCATCGTGCTTTTCAAGCATGGCTTCATTAACGGCGACAACACCAAATACTTTAATATCTAGTCCTGTTTCCTCTTTAGCTTCTCGTATGGCCGCCATTTCCAGAGTTTCATTTCCTTCTACAGCACCGCCCGGCAGAGACCACTGGTCATTATCTTTATTTTTGACCATTAAAATTTTTGTTTTAGTTGAATTGGTAATTAAGGAGTACACTACATTAACTTTTTTCATTAATATTCCTTCTTTCTTTTTAGATTGTGTGTAATAGGAGTCCCCAATGAGTCTCGTAGTCTAATAAACATGCTGTTTATCGGGATGGAGGGGGATTAGTTAGCATTTAATAACTGGCGCTGGATTGGGCAGCAATCTCTTGAATCAACCTGGGCAGCCAATCGTCCAATTGTTCAAATACAAAGCCCGCAGCTTCCGCTTTTGCCGTGTCCATATACCATGGCCGGGGAATACCGAAGGGAGATCGATGCTCCGGCTCTGTCTCTTGCATCACTTGGGCTTGCGTATGTAGAGCTTGCTCGATGAGCGAGACGATCTTTCCAGGTGAGGTTTCACCTTGAGCACAGGCGTTGACTGACCCTTGCAGTTGAGAATGTCCAAGCCAGGCCAGGAAAGCCGCCGCTTCATCGGAATGAATGAACGACAAGAACGCTTTCGGATTCGGGATCCCGAGAGGCTGGCCCTGCTGAATATGCTCCACATGAAAATGCAGCCTTCGAGTGTAATCATCGTGTCCTAATACAATAGGAAAACGAACAGCGGCTACCGAAAAAGGGGCTTTTTGAAATAGGACTGCTTCGACAAGCCGTTTTCCTTCTGCATAGTCGTCTTTGCCAGGATAAGTTTCTGGAAGAGGGTAGCTGTACGGGTCGAAATCACTTTCTCGTTTTCTCCCCTCTCCGAATGGGTAGACGCTAAGAGAAGAAGTGACGATATACTTATCGGTGCGGCCTGCAAATAGATGGACGGCATCCTCCGCTTCCTGAGCAGTGAAGCAAATGTTGTCATATACTACGTCAAAGCTCATCGAACCCAGAGCTTGGCTTAGTGCTGTCCTGTCTGTACGGTTAACCTGAAGCCTCTTCACCGAATCACCAAAGGGATCGGGAGTAGTACCTCTGGTTAAGATGGTAATATCCGCCTGATCGTGAATAAGCCTCTGCACCAATTTTTTTCCGAAAAACCTCGTGCCTCCTATAACAAGCACCTTTGTCATAGCTTCCACTCCTTTAATATATTCTATCATGAACGGCCTATTACTCCCAGATAATAGAAAACTAGAGGGGAAGGGTCACGGAGCAGCGTAGCCTTATTTAGGGGTACGCAGGCATGTTCTAATCTTCTGAATTAATAAATTCCTCTCATCCGCAGATATATCCGTTGATAATTTGCGTGCGGCAATAGGTACAAGCCAAGGATATACTTCCTCATATGTAATACCAGATAATTTGCTATATTCCTCCATGAATATGTTGAATATAGATTCTCTTATAGAATCAAAGTATTCCAGCACCTTACCCGGAAGAGAAGGGGGGAGAACGGCATATCTTATCAAATGATCCCTCCACTGTTCATACCTGATTTTCCCCACACCATTGTGGTGTCGCTTCAAAACGCAAATGACATGCAGAAATACATGTTATTTCGCGAGAATCGAGTAAATAACGAAGAAGACATGCAAAAGTACACGTCATTCTCCGTCAAAAGCCGAAAATCGGCCAAAGGGCTAGATTTACCTGCTCAATCGTATGTCATTAATTCATTTTAACTATTATAATCATTCCAAAGACGTGCATTTTTGCAGGTAATCGTCTCTTTTCACAGCTTCAAGAATTGGAGTCGAGCATCCCTTGTATTTGGCTGCAAATCGCCCCCAATATCTACGCTCATCATGAATTTCGTTCTAGGATGCGGAAGAGCTTCGAACCCAAGCTCTAAGTCCATGTTTAAGCATACCGTCCCGATGCGTTTTCCCCTCAATCTTTCTCTTTTTTCTTCTTCTTCTCTTTCTCTTTCTCTTTTTCGGATTTTTTCCCTTTGTCCTTTTTGTTTTTGGACTCGTTGTTCTTCTCCTTCCCTTTGCCGGGTTTGCCTCCTGGTTCAACTGGCCACTTGTCTTCGCGGTAGGAGGGAGGAGCTTCAAAGGGAACGACAGCCACCCCTTGCAGCGAGCGGGACATAATCTCCCGGAATAAAGCCGCCGGTGCGGCCGACCCGGAGGTCTCCAGATAGTGATTCCGGTCTGTCAGGTCATAACCAAGCCAGACCGCTGCGGTCAATTCGGGAGTGTAGCCGACGAACCAGGCGTCCTTCGAAACCGCTCCGCTGATGCCGGCGAATTCCTCCGTATCGGGAAGCTGCGTCGTTCCGGTCTTACCTGCCGTTGGCCGGTTGAGACGGGCTTGGGTGCCTGTGCCGTATCGGACCGCATTCTCCAACAACCGGGTCATGGTATAGGCATGCTCCGGCGATGTAACCTGTCTGGAAAGGGGGTTAGCCTCGGCCAGAACCCGTCCTTCCTGGGTCGTTATTTTCGTTATCGCATGCGCTTCATTCATGACTCCTTGATTGGCAAAGGTTCCGAAAGCTTGGGCCATTTGAAGCGGCGACACTCCTTCCGACAATCCTCCCAAGGCAACGCTGAGATGACGATCCTGCTCAGAAAGCGGCAATCCCATCGAACGAGCGTAGTCCAGTCCCGTATCGATTCCAATTTCGTTAAGCAGCCACACGGCCGGAATGTTCCAGGAATTCGTAACCGCATCCGTCAAGGAAACCTGGCCCCGGTAGCGGTGATCCCAATTCTGCGGCTGATACCCGTTAATATTCAGCTCGCCGTCGTACAGGTAGGAGTAGGGAGTATATCCTTTCTCCAAAGCCGGCCCATAGACAACGATAGGTTTAAAGGCTGACCCGGGCTGTCTTTTTAACTGGGTGGCTCGATTGAAGCCTCTAAACACCCCGGGGCCGCGGTGACCCATTAAACCGCGTACTCCTCCACTGGTATGATCGAGAAGGACAATAGCGCTTTGCAGCAATTGATCCTCCTTGCCGGCGGGGAAAAAACTGTCTTCCCGGTACACTTCCTCCACCGCTTCCTGAACAATCGGATCAAGCTCGGTATAAATCTGCAATCCGCCGGTCAGAATCTCCTCTTCGGTGAACCCGTACCGTCCAATGGCTTCCTGTACGACATAATCCCGGTAGGAAGGGTACTTCCCTTTTAATTCTTCTTCCGCAGGGGCCAGCACAATCGGTTGGGTGACCGCCGCCTGATATTCTTCTTCAGTAATATACTGCTGTTCTTTCATTAGGGCCAGGACAGTGTTTCTTCTCTCCAATGCTTTCTCCGTATGCTGGAATGGAGAGTAATGAGTGGGCGCCTTAGGCAGACCGGCCAGTAGAGCGGACTCTTCCAGCGTCAGTTCCGCGGCGTCTTTGCCAAAATATTTTTTGGCAGCCCCTTGCACTCCCCAAGAGCCTTCCCCGAAGTATATATTATTCAAATACAGCTCGAGAATTTCATCTTTATCATGGAGCAGATCAATTTTTAAGGCATAACCGGCTTCCTTCAGCTTTCGGCCCAGGCTTTTGTCCGAGGTGAGGAACATATTTTTAGCCAATTGCTGAGTAATCGTGCTTCCTCCTTCGGCCCAGCTTTGGGATTTCAAATCCCGGGCGAGCGCTCGGGCAATCGACAGTACATCGACACCTGGATGCTCATAGAACCGTCTGTCTTCCACAGCGACTACCGCTTGGCGTAAATGCAGCGGAATTTGCTCCAGGGAGACAGGAATGATTTTGGAGGAAGATAGCTGAGATACTTTCTCGCCATTTCGATCATAGATGAAGGAAGGGAGAGGCATCGGGTTTTTCAATGTAGAGATGTCCAATTGAGCGATTCCTATCGCGGAAGTAATCGTCAGCGCCAGCAACAGAGCGATGGCTGTCAAAAATAGACGAAGACCCCAGCGGGGGCGGGTGGAACCGGGTTTGCGTTTTTTATCTTTAACGGGAGGGGCCCCTTTGTTAGGGCGGACCATTATTTTAACCATTCCTCAAACTCCTTGCTGTCTCTTCAGGATGAAACGAACACTGTCCTATAAGATACGTATGAGACGCCGGATTTTGGTCCGGGAGGAGGGAGAAGAAGAAGAAGAGGGGAAACGGAGGCAGGCAAAAGAGGTGGAAGAAGAGGTGGAAGAAGAGAGAAGACTGCGACCGGAAAGATCCTGAAGGGAAGGGACGCTCCCTTACCTGACGATTCAGAATCGAATCAGGGGATAGTTCAAGGGCATAGGAACAGTAAAGTTGATTGAATAATCAGAGCTGAAGCCACGATTGCTTATGACAAGAGTCAAGCAGTTAACAGGTTGCGCATACAAATAGCCAGGTCATTTCAAGACGAGCGGTTGTTGTTCTTGGTCCAGGGAAGCTGTAAAGGAAAGAGCTTGTCCGGTGTCCGAACCTTGCCCTCCCGTTCAAAGGCGAGGGTCGCGTTAATTTCCCCTCCAATCACAATGATGGTGCTGCTCATATAGAGCCAAATAAGGAAAACAATCATCCCGCCAATGCTTCCGTACGTTTTGGAATAAGAGGCAAAATGATTAACGTAGAAGGAAAACAAGAGGGAAACCACGACCCAGCTTACCGTAGTAAACAGAGCGCCTGGAATCGTTTCCTTCCATGTCATTTTGCGGTTAGGACTCAGCTTGTAGAGAATCATAAAAACAGCGGACATTATACCGAGAGGAAAGGCATATTTCGCCATGTTCCAGACGGTCATGAAATATTCCGGCATTAGGAGACTGGCGAATAGACGCTCCCCGATCACTTTGCCAAAGATGAGAAGGACGAGACAGAAGATGATAATCATGGCCAGCAGCAAGGTGAATAGGATAGAGATTCCCCGCACCTTCCAATATGGACGGGTTTCTTTTTTGTTGTAAGCTTTGTTAAGTCCTTTCATGATCGCCATCGTTCCTTTGGAGGCGGACCAGATCGTAGCGACCATCCCTATGGACAAGAGGGCTCCACTGCTCTCCAGCTTAAGCTGCTGTATGTAATTGGCGATAAGATCAGCAGATAGCTGAGGAAGAATACCGGCGACAGACTCTATCATTTCATCGGGAGAAATCGGCATGAAGGCGACCAGGGAGACCATAAAAATAAGAAACGGGAAAAAGGACAAGATCAAATAAAAAGTCATTTGAGCCCCTAGCGCGGGCACTTCATTATCTTGAAAGCGGGTATATAGATGAACTAGAAATTGGATGGAGCGCTTCATAGTATCCCTCCTTCCAGTGATTTGCGGGCAAGCTTGGTCATCGCTTATTACCCGGCCGTAAGGATGAGTGAATCATGCGCATGCGGGAAGAATGGCTGTCCTGTGTTTAACTATAGGAAATATGCCAGTTATAATCAATGTTGAGGAACAGGGCTATGCGAAAGGGCGGCCGTTTATGAAAGATTAGGGGATAAAGATCGTCCATGAGGCTTGCCAAACAAAAGAAGCGGTGTCCCGCAGTAGAAAATCTACTTGGGGGACACCTTGTTAGATTCGATGAGAATCGATAAGCTGATTAACGTAACCAGGATCGTTGCTCCCATGTCCGACAGAATAGCGATCCATAAGGTAAGCAGCCCGGGAACGGCGAGAATGAGCGCAATTAGCTTGAGGCCGAGGGATAGAGAGATATTCCAGCGAATGATCCGGTTGACACGGCGCGCCAGCGCAATAGCCTCGGGCAATTTGCCCAGATGGTTCTGCATCAAGACGACGTCCGCGGTTTCTATGGCGCTGGCGGTGCCTTTGCCCATGGCGATGCCAAGCTGGGCGGTAGCCAGAGCGGGAGCGTCATTGATTCCGTCGCCGACCATCGCTACGGCGCCCTCTGCGGACAGCTTGCGCACGATGTCGACCTTCTCGGCGGGCATCAGTCCGCTGTAAGTATCGGTGATGCCTACCCTCTGGGCAACCTTGGCTGCCGACTGGGGATGGTCTCCCGTAAGCATAACGGTGCGGCGGATGCCTAGTCGATGCAATGCAGACAGAACCCCGGAGCTTTCGGGACGCACCTCGTCGGAAATGCCGAACATGCCCAGTACCCGATCAGAGTCGGAAACGATCACTAAAGTGTACCCTTCCTCTTTAAGCTTCTCGATATCTTCCTGCACCGAATCGGGCAGGTTCAGATGAGAGAGGCTTTTTTCATTGCCGATCCAGTAACGCTCTCCGTCTACGATCGCGGTAATGCCTTGTCCGGGGATGGTCTCGGATTGCTCCGCCTCACCGGCGCGAATTCCGTGCCGTTCGGCTTCCCGCAGAATGGCCAGAGCCAGCGGATGAGAGGAGGCCTTCTCAATGGCGGCGGCTGCATGAAGGAACCGTTCCCCCTCGTAGGCAATGGTTTTCTCCACATAAGGCTTTCCGGTGGTCAGGGTCCCTGTCTTGTCAAAGGCGACCGTGTTGATCTTGCCTAGCTGCTCCAAATGAGCCCCGCCCTTGACCAGAATTCCGTGCCGGGCGTTCCTTGTTATCCCGGACAAAATTGCGACGGGGGAGGACAGGATAAGTGCGCAAGGGCATCCGACAATGAGAACGGCCAGCCCCTGGTAGAGCCAATCTATCCAGTTCCCTCCGAAGAAGAGGGGCGGGATGAGAATGACGAGCGCCGAGATGACCAGAATGAGCGGCGTGTAGTATTTGGCGAAGCGGTTAATAAACAGCTCGGTCGGCGTCTTGGTCTCCTGTGCTTCCTTGACCAGATGCAGAATCTGGGCCAGGGAGGAATCTTCGTAGCGCTTCTCGATTCGTATTTTCAGAACGCCTTCGTTGTTGAGACTTCCC
This sequence comes from Paenibacillus sp. J2TS4, assembly GCF_018403245.1. Taxonomy (GTDB): domain Bacteria; phylum Bacillota; class Bacilli; order Paenibacillales; family NBRC-103111; genus Paenibacillus_L. Next base: position 32,210 of record NZ_BOSH01000015.1, on the reverse strand, counting down.
CCAAAGACCGCTTGCTCGGGTCCTTTATCCACCGGCAGCGATTCTCCGGTAATCGCCGCTTCATTGACGGAGCTGACTCCTTCGACAATGACTCCATCGGAAGGAATCTGGTCTCCCGGGCGCACCAGCACCAGATCGCCCGCTTGCAGCGAGGCTACGGGAACCACCTGCTCCGATTGTCCTTGAATCAAGATGGCCTCGCGCGGGGCCGTCTTGAGCAGGGCGTCCATCGATCGTCTGGCTTTCTCCATGCCGAGGCCTTCCAAATGCTCGTTCAGGCCGAACAGAATCGCTACGAGTGCGGCTTCCTTCCATTCTCCTATCGCGGCCGCTCCGATTAGAGCGATAGTCATCAGAGTATCGATGGTAAAGTCGAACCGGAATAAGCGTTTTGCTCCTTTAATAAAAGTGGTGCGCCCGCTTAGAATGGCAGAAACGACGAACAGAGCGATGATGAAATATAAGGGCAAGAACCTTTCCAGAGCTAGAGCCAGCACATAGAGAACAGCGGACAAGCCTAGCTCTGTTTTACTGTTCCATAGCCGGGCTTTGCTATGGGGGTTGGAGCCGGCGGCTCCGCTCGCCGCCGGAATGGAATGACTAAGATGATCATGATAGCTGTAATCACCGGCATGCGGAGTAGTCGAAGAGCAGCAGGAATTGGCATTGTTCTGATCTTCCTGCCCCTCGTGCTCAATATAGGCCCCTTCTTCTTTAAGTATTTTTTCGATTTGTGCATAGGGGATATGATCGTCGACCAGTAATCGACCACTGCTGTAAGAAAGGGCCGCAGTTTCTCCGTACTTCAATTTCTGAATGCGGGATTCTAATTTGTTGGTGCAGTGGGCGCATGAGAGTCCACCTACTTTATAGGTTTTCATTTTGCGATCCCTCCAATCGTTACTAATCTGGAACCTTTATCAGGAATGAAAAACCTGGTCCAATGGCCGTAAATTTTATGGAGAAACGAATCGGAACAAAGCAGCTCCAAATGCTAGTCGTGACAAGCGTGATCGATCGCTTCAGTCAGCAAGTCAATAACGTGCTGATCGTCTATTGAGTAGAAGAGTGTGGTTCCCGCTCTGCGAAACTTGACTAGCCGCAAATTTTTAAGAAAACGAAGCTGATGGGAAACAGTAGATTGCAGAAGAGACAGCTCCTCCGCGATTTCATTCACCGAGCATTCCTTTTGCGACAACAGATATAAGATGCGAATCCGGGTCGAATCGGATAGCGCCTTGAAGGTCTGGGAAACCATAAACAGCGTTTCTTCGTCCAATTCCTTACAATGGATATTGTTGTCGATTTTCGGGGATTCATCCATAGGGCTTTCCTCCACGTCTTTTATTATATATGCAAATATGAGTATATGTTCATACAATAAGCTAAAATAGGTGTTTTGTCAAACTTTGGAGGAAAGATCGTTATCAATTGGGCTATATATTCGCCGGAACGTAGACAAAGATGTACTGGACGAAACACAGTGGGGGCTTGAGGCCACAGTTTATCGTAGACAACCAGACGTTTGCTTCTCGCTGCAAAAATGGTTGAAGGAAAGCGGCATGCATATTCCGGAGCCTTTCTCTTTAATCATATACGATGATATTCCGGAGATGGATACGCTGGAAACGCCCTTGACGACGGCCGGACCTTCGATCCGCCGTTGGCCGCAGCTTCGCTGGATACGGTGGAAAAGGGTGCGATCCGAACGATTCCGCGGATTGGAGCGGCTTAGAGCTGAATGCGAATTGAACGTTAGACCGTCGACGAAAAAGGTTGACGAATAGCGAACACGTGTAATAAAATGATCGTGGGTCCAGTATGAAAAGAGGTTTTATCCAATTATTTATTGGACTCTGATTTTTTTAACCATTTACGAACACGTATAACATCTGTTTTTCCCTCCGCAATCTAGCATCACGACCGATCCCGCACGGATTCAAATTCTGCACGGATGCCAATCCTACACCACTATCAACCCTGCATGGATGCCGAATGGCCACACCATGCGACGTCACGTCGTGTGCTCCAACACCTCAGTAAAACCCGAATCTTTCCGCTGTATGTTTGACAAGATTTCATTTTCATGGACTGCCTTTGATCTTGAGAAAACAATTGTTTAATTTACTTTTTTGACAGCGCTTTCGTTAACGGTCACAGGGAGCTCCGCGGGCAAGACGACGACAATCCGCCCAAGGGTCAACCGGAGAAGACGAATCTGCCAAAGGAAGTAGCGCTGAAGATCGGGCTGTCCGGCGGCTATGATATTACGAATTAGAAGATCATCGACGGCTTTCAAGCCAAGCTCCCGAACATCAAGCTGGAAATGGATGAAGCGCTTTGGGGCGATTTTGTCCAGAAAATCGTGACCTGCATCGCCGGCAATAATCCACCTGACATTTGGTTTTAAGAAAACGCTGTCATTTTGATTGTGGTAAACGGGGGGGGCTGAGTATCTCGAGCCGTACATAAAACGCGACCTGAAAACCGATGAGTATGTCAATGCTACGGGGCCACCTGGACCATAACGAAATCGAGATTTTGCATTTCGACGGACGGAAGGAGCTGGTCGTTCCTCTTAAGCTCGAGGCACAGCGGGGGCGACTACGAGATGGTCCGGGACGTCGTGCGCAGGCTCGCGTACGGAGGACTGTAAGCTACTAATCTCTAAAATTCCTAAGCAAATCGTTGCCCCTTATACCCAGTGGCACGTTTCCGCTACGAAATCGAGCTCGACGGGTCGCTGTTTTCCATAACATTTTCACAAAGGAGAGGAAATGGCAATGCGGCGATCACGGGAACGCTGTTTGACGGGAACATCACGGAATGCTCAAGCAAGTGCATCCAGCTGGACACCGGCGCAGCAGGATCGGATATCCGGATTACGACGAACAACATTTTTGCCGGGGCCGGCGCTCCGGTAGAGAACTCCGCTAACGTGACAAAATGGGGGACGCCGGAAATCGTCAAGAAAGGGGCGTTTTCGGGCTGGAGCACCCAGCCGCCGGCTGGCGCCGGAGGCGGCACATGGACAAAAGGCTCCGTGCTCTGGAACGCACAGCCGGGAAGCGGCGCGCCTGCCGGATGGATGTGCATTGACGACGTTGTGCAGCCGGGCGTCTGGGAGGCGTTCGGCATCATCGGCGAATCGAAGCTCATTCTGAAATCTCCCAACGGAACGCGCTATCAAATTACCGTGAACGATTCGGGACAGTTATCTGTGGCACCCGTGTAAAGAATCGTGAACCCAATACCAATTCGGGAACGAGGAAGGGGAAAATGCGATGAATAACGAATCGAACAACCGCTTGACGATGGAGGAGACAATGCCGGAAACGGAAAAAGAGTCCATGATCAGCCGAAGGAAGCTTCTTGCTTCCATCGGGCTGGTGGGAGTCGCCGCTGCCTCGGGGGGGATTTTGAAAAGCGCGGGATTTGGAACTGCCTTCGCCAAGGAGGATTCGGTGACCGATGCCGTATACGGGACCGGCAAGCCGGAGCATTGGAAGGACCTGCTCTACCTCAATGACCTGCACTTCGTCTTGGCCGTCACGATCGAAGAGCTGCGTGCGAAAACGGACCCCGATCCGCTCTTCGCGTATTACGTGACGAACGAAGGACAGGAAGGCGTTTTCCGGTACGACCCGAACGATACGGCGACCATGGATAATACCGGCACGGTGCTTGTTTCCGTAAACGGCAAGCGGTTCAAGCGCATGTACGGGGACACCGTATACGCATCCTGGTTCGGGACGAAGGCGGATGGCGTGACGGTTGACACGGAGCCTCTTCAATCGGCGCTCTATGCCGCAGCGGGCCGGAAGCTGCTGATACCGCAGCAAAAATCCGGCTATTACTTGACCGGCCAGCTGTTAGTGCCCAGCCAATCCGTCATTGTATTCGAGCCCGGCACAGTCGTGCAGGCGGTCGATTCGCTGAGCCGGAGCGCGCCGTACGAGCGGCTCATCCGCATCAGGGATGCCAAGGAAGTTTATGTCCGCGGCAACGGCGCAACGCTCCGCATGAACAAGGCGGCTTATACGTCCGGCGAGCAGGCGCACATTTTCGATATAAGCGGCTCCGAGAACGTCGTCATTGAGGATATCAACGCCAACGACAGCGGAGGGGACGGCTTCTACATCGGCGCGTACTTGTCGACGACCCCGTATAACCGAAATATTACCCTGCGAAATTGCCGGGCCGACAACAACCGCCGGCAAGGGCTGTCGGTCATTTCGGTGGACGGCCTGCAAGTCGAGAACTGCCGGTTCTCGAACACGAAGGGAACCGCTCCTCAGAGCGGTGTCGACATCGAACCGAACGGCCAGCTCGATCTGCTGAAGCATATCCGCTTCGTCAATTGTACGGCGGACGGGAATGTAGGACGGGGCTTCCTGGTCTCCGTACATAGACAGACCGACGCCAGCGAGCGCATCGACATCGTCTTCCAGGGCTGCAGGACGAAGGGGAATTCCTATGGGTATTCGATGAATTACGGGGGAGACGGCAGCAATGCGGTGCAGGGCGACATCAAACTGATCGATTGCACGGCGGAAAGCGAGCAGTATGCAGGCTTCTCGGACTTGTCCTTCTCCGCGGACAGCGCGAAGCGCTCGTATATTCGCTGCAAGGCCGTCAATTGCAACACGGTCAACCAACCGGACGATCCATATGGATTCGGCTCTTCCTTCATCCTGACCACCGTGCCCGCTCAACCGAGAAATGCGATCGGAAATGCCGTCTATATCGACTGCGAAGGGATAGATACGCGCAAGGCACCGCTCATGAAGCGGGGATTTGCCGCCAAGCAGAATAAAGCCGAAACGATTCGCGGCGTACGCTATGTGAACTGCTCCGTCAAGGGAGGCGGCCAGAGCTTATATTCGATCGATCCGGCGACGGAGGACATCCACGCGGAGAATCATCCGCAGCTGGTTCAGGCGTTCCCGTCTTCCGGGGCTGTTAGCCCGAGCCATATCGGCTGCAAAATCACCAATACGGGCGCAGCAGGGGATATCCGGCTGGTGCTTCCGGCCGCGAAATCGGCGATCGCCTATACGTTCTTCGTGGAGGCGCCGTATGGGTTGACCGTGGCGGCTGCGGCCGGCGGAACGATTCTCACACCTTCCGGTCCCAAAGCAGAAATAAGCGCATCGGCTGCAGGAAGCTCTATCTCTCTGCTCGGAAGAAAGGACGGCCGCTGGGAAATAACGCAGGCTGTCGGGGAATGGGGCTAGTTCGCTTTTAACATTTATCAATGCAGGAGGCTCTCATGTTCGATCTATACGAAGACTCCATGCGCGCCGATGCGCACAGGCTCCTGCCGGAGTTCACATCGCCGTATCAGGATTTCCGGCTCTATCCGTCGTCCGTTACGCCGGGGATCCGGCTGGCAAGCCGAAAAACCTGTTGAGCTGCATGAGGCAATTCTTGAGGCAATCAAGCGCCCAGGGGAAGTAGTCGTGGATCAATTTGCCGAAAGCGGGAACCTTGGCCGTGCGGCAATGAGAAAGGGGAGTATAGCCGTTCTATTTGAGATCCTCAAGGAGAACGTAAGCCGAATGGTTCAAAATCTCTCTACTCCAGAGATTTCTCTGCAAGTGTAACGAAGAAGAAAAGGTCTGCTCCCTGCAGGCCTTTTCTTCATTTGTTTAACATCTTCTGGTTTCGTGATATACGGATTGCATACCATATCTTCACTTTTTGGGGAGTTAGTATGATGTTTGAAGCTTCGGAGGCACTTTCCTTCGGAACGGAATGATCCCTTTCTTTAGTGCCACATATATAGACAGAAGCGCTGACTTGAATAGTTATCTTAAATTCTGCATTGTTCTGATTGGAGAAGTCCGGGGCATTGACCATTAGGATGAAGAAATCTGCTCAAGCGTCATTCTTCCGCTTATTTGAACTCCGCTATGAAGAAATAGAAACTCTAATAGAGACCAGATAGAGTACCGATTCGGACAATAAAGTAATGAAAGTACCAGAAAAAGCAATCACTCTCAAATGGAAATAACTGTTTCTTACACGTATAATTTTTGTAAAAGGTGGGGGTAGAGGGATAATTTTGCTTGCGAAAGGAGGAGAATCCGTAAAGTTTCGGCAATGCTGACTGGAAAAAGGCTATAGGATGTACCAAAACGGAATCGGGAGGGATAAAATTATGAAGTCAAAAGTGTATTTTACGCTATTGTTAGTTATCGCGTTATGCTTCACAGGAGCAGGATCGGCAGGGGCTTGGTTCAGCGAGGATGCTGCCGCGGAGCCCGCGCTCGATCTATCAGCATCCGCAGAGCAGCTTCTTATCGGAATTGAAACCGCTTCCAATATTACTAGACAAATTCAGGTGGTAGACTCTCCGGGGCAGGGGGATTACTTGGCTGTATTGACGGATCGTTATGGCGACAGAACCAACAATACGAGCAAATATAATGTAGCTGTACAAGTGGACAGCAGCTTCACAGTGACCCAGATCGCGAATAAAGCTCCGGCTCCGGGAGTGGCCCCGATCTGGCAGGATTCCCCTAATCTGGAGATTCCGAGAGGCGGCTTCGTTTTGCTGGCCGTGGATGATTCCTATCAGCAGAAGGGGTTCAAAAAATTCGCAGCGGAAAATTTCGAAATTGGAGACAAGGTTAAGCTTAAGCTGGATGGACAAGCCGTATCGATGGCCGAATTCAAGGAACGGACCGAGGAGCTGGCGCAGCCGTCTACGTTAGTCCTGGATCAGGATGCGATGTTCACTGTGCCTAAGGAGCAGAGCCGCACCGTTATATCAGGCAAATTGACCAATTATGATAAAGAGGGACCTTATCGAATTCTGATAGCTAATCAGCCGGTATCCATTCAGAATGACGGTGCATTTGCTCACGAAGTCGACTTGGAGCCGCAAACGAATTATATCGAAGTGAAGGTTCAGAGAGGTGAGGTAGTCCAGAACCGATTCTCGGTTGTTGTCTACCGCTATATGAAGCTTCAGGAAGGAAGGGAGGTCTACCTGTGGATTGAGCAGTCCACCAATCTTAACAAATATCCTACTTCCGAAGCGATTCGCAGAATGCTTGTCAAGGCTAAAGATGCCGGAGTGACGGCGGTTTCTTTTCCAGTGAAGGGTCATGAGGGCTTCGCCTCGTATCTCCAGAATGATTTGTCCGGTATTCCTCATATCAGCCAAATTACAGAGCCTTCTAAACAAGGAGTCCCCGAAGACATGGATGTCCTGCAGTATTATATCGATCATTCCCGTGAGCTCGGCTTGAGAATTGATGCGGTCTTCAACTTGTATGGCTCCGGTACCGCCAGGGATACAGGATTAACTCCGGAGCAGTTCGACGATTTCGAGGAGTGGGTGTACCGGCCGGAGGATGGGGGGCAGATCGTGCCGATTCGCCAAAGCCGTTACAAGCCTTCAGTCTACTTCATGAATCCGGCTAACGAGCGGGCGCAGCAGTACCAAATGAAGGTCATTGAAGAAGTGATGCGCAACTATGACGTGGATGGCGTTGTGCTGGACCGGGCCAGATACGATAATCTTTATGCCGATTTCAGTCCCATCTCGCGGCTTCAGTTCGAAAATTATTTGGCCGGTAAAGGAAAATCATTGGCCCGATGGCCCCAGGATATTATGGAGCATCTATATGACGAGCAAGGAACCTATTTACAGACAGAACGGGGACCGCTGTTCTATGACTGGCTTACTTATCGCTCTACCGTATCCAAACAGTTTTTCACTAAGCTAAGAGAGAGGATCGATCAGGTTAATGCGGAGACCGGAAAGCAAATTCCGTTCGCGATCTCTCTGGGCTCCTGGTATTCGTCATATTACGAAGTAGGGCAAAACTGGGCTAATCCCAATGTGCCTTATGATGCCAGATTAGGATTGCCTCTGGCAGACCTGTATACGGAGGAGTATGCTCAGACGGGCTTTGGCACGAGGGACATATTCGATTATATGATTCTCGGCACTTACTACAATACACCTTCAGCGGTAAAGCGCGGCATTACCATGATTCATACCCTTCTGGAAGAAGAGTTCCCGGTCTATGCCGGTTTCCAGCTTCAACAACTGCCCGATCCCGAGGACCAGCGACAATCTTTTCAGGCGGCCCTCCAGTTTACAAATGGAATTAAGCTGTTTGATCTGTCCGTTATCAATTGGGATATTCAAAAAGCGGCATTGGAGGACCGTCCTTATGTGAAGCCATATCAGCTAGGTCTTAGCCTCCCGGATAACCTCACTCTCCCTGAGCATTTGCAGCCGCTGGTAGCCAATGGCTTCATAGAAGCTGATTATTATAACCAGAATCGGGCAGTCGGCACTATGGCCGTCTATTCGGATCTGTTCGGTCCGACAACCGGAACGTCGGGAAGCTACGGCGTCGAGGTCATCGTCGGTTCGGATGGCAACGTGCGGGATGTCGTTAACAAACAGCAGGCGATGAATTGGAACTGGAGCGGCAATCGACCGAATAACAGTGCCATTCCTCAGGGGGGATTCGTGGTTTCAGCGCTGGACAACGATGGAGTCCGCACCTTGCGCCAGCTTCTCGCGTATTCTTACAGTCTGGATGATGACGTTAGAGCGGCTGCGCTTCGCGGACATTTGGATTACGATGGAGTGACAATATCTGAGTCCGTGCTCGAGATGAAGGGAAATGTCGAAGTGTTTGGACCGGGAAGGGCGCAGACACAGGTAACCTTGAATGGAACTCCTGCAGCGATAGATGATCAGGGGGATTTTGTTGGCAGGGTAGATTTGCAGCCTGGACCCAATACGATAGAAATTAACGTATGGGTAGATGGAAGAAAAACGAACAGTAAAACGGTAAAAGTAACGAGAGAAACGGCGGAGCTGACGGGTCTGGAGTTTGAACAGGCGGAATACGTGCTTCGTGCAGGAGATTCGATAAAGCCGAAGCTGACCGCAGTCTATTCGGATGGAAGCCGGAGAGAAGCCGGGGCAGGTGTCGAGTATCATTCCTCCCAACCTAACGTGGTCTCCATCGCTGTGGATGGAACATTAACCGGCCTGAACGAGGGAACATCGGTCGTTACCGCCGTATATGGGAGTCAGACGGCAAGGACTCAGGTCAACGTTATCCCGCGGGCCCAATTACAAAGAATTGAAGTTGACGAGGGCGATTACAGTCTTATCGTCGGTCAGACTCACCAAACCGAAGTATTTGCGGTCTATGAGGACGGTACCCGGGAGAGGGTGACTGGAGCGGTTTACCGTTCCTCTCATGAACGGGTGGCTGAGGTTACCGAGGCCGGGCTGGTGACCGCCCTTAAACCCGGACGTGCGGACATAACCGTCGAGTATGAGGGGAAAAAGGCTAAAATCCGGGTCAAGGTATTCAACAATGACAACGGCAAAGGGAAAAATAAGTAAGGCAGAGAAGGAAAAATAAAGATTGACATCGATGACATTTATCTCTACATTTTTCGAGGGCTATTGCATCAAATGAGCGGTAAAAACGACGAAGACTGACGAGAAATATGCGGATAATTGTCAGGAAGAAGCACCTTGGTATTTAACAGAGCGGCAAGATCGTGGTATAATGATTCAGGCTCTGCAAATTATTTCCTTTTGTTTCCTAGAGAGGAGGAGCACTCATTCATTATCTTGCCGCTTTTATCTTGTCGCTAGTTATCGTGTATTTATCGATTCCTGTATTAAGACGTTTTGCGCTAAAAATCGACTTTGTGGACAAGCCTAAGGAAAATAACGCCAGGAAGTTACATAAAGAGCCGGTTCCACTGACGGCGGCCATTGCGATTTTTGTAGGCTTTGTCGTAGCGTACCTGATCTTCAACGAAGCGCCGGCTGGGGAGACGATGGCCGTGCTGCTGGGGTCTATGTTGATTCTGGCGATTGGTACGGTCGATGACTGGTTTAAAACCCAAGGCAAGGAATTCCCGGCCTGGCCTAAATTTCTCGTGCAAATATTTGCCGCTTATATTATTTATCAAGCGGGGATAGTTTTTACCGGCTTTTATAATCCTTTTACCGAGCAGATGGTTGTGCTTCCCGGCTGGCTCCAGTTTGTGTTGACGATCACCTGGATCTTTGGGGTGACGACCGTCATCAATTTCTCCGACGGGATGGACGGCTTGGCCGGCGCATTATCCGTCATTTCGGCTATGACTCTGTTTATTGTTGCGGTCACTATGGGGCAGAGTGATTCTGCCATTATGGCGATTACGTTAGTAGGGGTCGGTCTTGGTTATTTGAAGTACAACAAGCCACCGGCCAAAATCTATATGGGAGACGCCGGGGCAACCTTTCTCGGCTTTATATTGAGTGTTATTGCGCTGGATGGCGCCTTCAAGCAGGCTACGGTGCTGTCGCTGTTCATTCCGATCTTGGCGCTCGGAGTGCCGATTTTCGACAACATCTTTGTGGTGCTCAAGAGATTCAAGGAAGGAAAGCCGATTTATAAAGCCGACGCCACACAGATTCATTACCGGTTATTATCCGCCGGATTGAATCCGAAGCAGATCGTTGCGTTCCTATGTCTCGTGAGTGTCTGCTTCAGCTTGACCTCTATCATTCTGCTGCTGCTTGAGGTATAGGCATTGATCAACTAAAACAAAGGCTGTCCTAGAAGGTTGTGACCAACCTGAAGGACAGCCTTGTTTACTATGGCTTTTGACATCCATTATCCTTTCCAGCTAAATGGATTTTGTGCAGGTAATCCAGCCATACCAAGCAGGTATTGCAGTATAAATGGAACACCTCAGCCTGTTGAAAATAGCCTTTATTATGTCGCATGGATAGTTCCCAGTACAGTGTAAAATTAATGTCAAAAGCCAGACTGTTGAGAAACCCCGTTTTCTGCAAAAATAGCGGTACAAAAACCCAGTATCTACGCGCTTTTTCATGGATAGTTTTTGTCCAAAGAGCACTTTTTCAACAGTCTGAAACATGCATCTGTTTCGCCCCCCAGATTCTAAAATGCTCTGAAATAGAGGTACAAATGCATTTATTTTGCTCCGAAAGTTTCATATGAGGCGCCATACTATAATCACGCTTCGACCCATTCCTGGCGCAAGGTGAACAGATCTTGCAGTTCTTCTGTAGAAAGCTCGGTAATCCAGCTTTCCCCGCTGCCGACTATTTGCTGGCTGAGCCCCTGCTTCCGCTCAATCATTTCGTCAATTTTTTCCTCGAGTGTACCTAGGGTGACGAATTTGTGCACTTGCACATCTCTTGTTTGCCCGATCCGGAAGGCCCGGTCCGTCGCCTGATTCTCTACGGCAGGATTCCACCAACGGTCAAAATGGAAGACATGGTTGGCCGCTGTCAGATTAAGCCCGGTGCCCCCGGTTTTGAGAGAGAGCAGGAAGATCCCGCATCTCTCCTGCTGTTCCTCTGCCTGCTTGCCCACTTCTTGCTTCCAAGGAAGCACTGGTGTCGGCTCTCCCTGAAAATGCGAGATCATCAGCTCGCGGGTTGCCCTCGGTGTGCCCCCATGCAGAAACATTACCGGTTCCTGAAGCGTGCTATTCAAAATCGATTGAAGCATTTTTCCGGTATCTACATACTGCGTGAAAATAAGGCAGCGATCTCCCTCCTGGCGCAGCTCGCTAACCATTTCCAGCAATCGCTCCACTTTGTTGGAGCGGTCCTCCCACAGGATGGGGGCGGGCTCCTTCAGCAGCAAGGCCGGGTGATTGCACAGCTGTTTCAGCTTCGTCAAAGAAGACAGAATCAGCCCGCGGCGTTCCATCGCGGTTAGCCGGTCCAGCCGCTCGAACATTTGCTGAATATGGTTCTCATATAGGGAAGCCTGCTCCGCGGTTAAGGAGACGTAAGTTTTGGACTCGTATTTGTCCGGAAGATCCAGCTGGATGGCCGGATCCTTCTTAACTCTCCGCAGCAGGAAGGGGCGTATCAGGCTCTGCACGGCCTGCAATGCGGCCGGATCGCTGGAGCGTTCAATCGCTTGGGCGAATTTTCCTGTAAATTCCCTCAATGAACCTAAATATCCCGGATTCAAAAAGTCGAAGATCGACCACAGCTCCGTCAGCCGATTCTCAATCGGCGTTCCGGTCAGAGCGACGCGGTGTCCTCCCTCCAGCCTGCGAATGGAAGACGACTGCTTCGTATGGGCGTTCTTGATATTCTGGGCCTCATCTAAACAGATAGAGTTCCAGGCTAATGAACGAAGCTCCTCTTCGTCCAAATGAGCCAGATTGTAGGAGGTCAGCACAAGATCAGCCTCCTGGGCCCAGGAGGTAAAACGTTTGCCTTTATGGCGGTTGGGCCCGTAATGCAGCCGAACGTTAAGAGAAGGAGCGAACCTCCGGAGCTCTTTTTGCCAGTTGCCCAGAACCGATGTCGGGCAGATCAGCAGCGAAGGGGGGGAAGCCTGCTTCCGTCCCTGTTCCTTCTCCTGTCTCTTCTCCTCTTCCTGTACGGCGAGCAAGTAGGTGATCCATTGTATCGTTTTGCCGAGCCCCATGTCGTCGGCCAGGCAGCCGCCAAGACCAAAGCGCCGGAGAAAAAGCATCCACGAGACCCCATCCCGCTGATAGGGGCGAAGCGAGCCTTGGAAGCTGTCCGGAACGTTAACCGGAGGGATGGCTTCCAACTGCTTCAGCTGGCTCATCAGCTGCTTCAAATGGTCGTTCAGCTCCACTTCAATCCGGATGTCGTGCTCGCCCTCGCCGGTATCTTCCGGAGACGGTGCGGAGGCTTCCTTGAGGTGAAGCTCAAGGACATCCCGGAAGGACAGTCCCCGATTCGGATTCATGCGCTGCATCACTTCGCGGATTTGCGCGATTTGATCCGGATCGAGGAGCACCCACTGGCCGCGAAAGCGGACGATTCGTTGATTGTGCTGGAGGAGCTGCTGAAACTCTTCCTCCGTCATTTCGATATCGCCGACCGCGAAGCGCCAGTCGAACCGCATGAGCTGATTCAGCCCCAGCAGCGAATCGCCCTGCGGCCCGGCAGCGGATCTCAGCCGGGCCTTCATCCGCGGCTTCAGCTTCCTGACGCGGTCCCACCACGCGGGCAGGAAGACCGCGAAGCCGGCCTCCGCGAGCCGCAGGCTGCCTTGGCTGAGGAACTCCCACGCTTCCTCGTGGGTAAGCTCCTCCCGCCTCAGCCGCTCCGGCTCGCGCTTGTCGCGCAGCCAAGGGAGAATGCGCAGCCACTGCTGCACATCTCCCACGGCGCGGTCCAGCTCCGCCTGCCACGACTCGGGCAGGGCGGCCTCGTCTTCGATCGGCACAGCCCGATCGTCGACAGCGATGAGGACCGACGCCCTCTCGCGGTCCTGCAGCAGCACCCGCAGCCGCCAGCCGCGCCCTTCCTCGGGCTCCAGCAGCTGGAGGCAGGTGCGGAACGGGCGCGGATCGCTCTTCCAGCCGATCGCGATCAGCCAGTCTTCCTCGTCCCGCCACCAAGGGGTCTCGGTCTCGGGTGAGTCCTGCTGTAATCGCTCGTACGTCTCTTCCAGCCGGCTGAGCGCTTGCCGCAGCTCCTGCTGCTCTTGGACCCGATCGGCAATGAGCCGGTCGGTCCACTCTTTAGCCGCGGGAGACAAGAGCGCCCGGGCTTCCGGAGCCAGCTCCAGCTTCCAGCCGGGTTCTCCCTTGCTCCATTTGGCGAAATCCGGCATGAAGCGTCCTTGCTCCAGGGCGTCACGCACCTGGGGAGCCAGCTTGCGCAAATCTTGAAGCTCGCTGTCCCATTCCAGCTGCCTGTGAACCGGGCAGGAGGGATCGGACAAATAGTCAAGCGCCAGCTCGGCAGGCAGCTGGATCCCTTCTTTGTCTCCCAATTCGGATACTTCTACGAACGTTCCGTAGAAGGAAGGGGCATGCCAGGCAAATAACGCTTGCTTCAGCTCGAAGGCATCGACCCTTCCCCCGGTCATGCGATCAGCCCAGAGAAAGAAGGAGCCCGCTTGCGTCCATACGGAGTGAACGATGTAAGAGGCATTAGCAATCATGACAGCCACTGTCCTTTCTGCAGTTCTTGCTGGAAGGCGCGCAACCGGGAATATTTATGTGCCAGCATCTGAACGAATAACTGCCAACGATCCAGCCGGTCCAGCTTCTCATAGAGAAGGTGCAGGGTTCTTAGCTGGCGGACGGCAGTCTTATAGGAGAGCCGGGATTTCTCTTGAATCGCCCGCTCTATGGACTGGTGGTAGATCGGGAGCAGCAGCTCCGGGTCGAAAGCTTCGACCGCCTTCAGCTCCTCCGGATAGAGGTTAGCCGGCTCTACAAAGTTAGCGAGCTGGAGATCCACCCATTGCCGATATCTGCCTTGTTTCATTAGATAGTCCGCATAATACGAATAGCTTCGGGGCAGCAGGGCGACCATGACGCGGAGCCATTCCTCGTCCGATGGCTGGGCCTTCATCGCTTCGACCCAGTAACCGCACAGCGTATGAAATTCGTCCTGCTTGAGCCGCGGCATAACCGGCAGCAGCCAACGCAGCCAGCGCAGCAGACGCTGGAGGTCCCCCGCCAGCCGCAGCTGCTTCAGTACGAACAGGAAATCGCTGATTAATTTGCTGTGCAATCGGTTCAGTTGCTGTAAGGCGGAGTCATCGTCTCCGTCGACTATGTCGAAGTGAGCCAAGGCGAGCCGCAAGGTATCTTCGTGACGGGGAGTCAGGCGCGGCTGCTCCAGTTGAAGCTCCAGCCTGCGGCGCTCTTCGGCCGGGTCCGCCGTGGGCTCGAACCACCGGGTCCAGAGCATCCGATAGACATCGAGCCAGGGAACCGGCCCCGGTTTGCCGTTAAGAGATAAATCGTGCACAAGCCGGAGGGTCGTTTCCCAATGTCGGGGGAACCGGCGATGAATTGCCAGCGGATCGGCCAGCTCGGCCGTTGCGGTCATTTGCTCCAAACATTGCATCGCGACCGCCCGGCTTCCCGAATCATGGTAGGTGGATAAATAAGTCGTCTGATGGATTTGATGGAATTCGTCCAGCTTACGCAGGACAAACAAATAAACATGCATTTTATATAGAAAGCGAAGTTCCTCGCTCCACGATTGGGCAAAGGGAAGAAGAGAATCCAAAGCGGTCGAATAGAACGTATCGACCGAATGCTGATGGCTTAACGTAAATCCGTAAAACCGCTGATCAAGCGTTTTATGCCACTGGCTGGGAAGCTCTTTGGATACTGGGATTGCAGGACGTTCCTCGGCCTTCGTTTTGGCAGCGGCTCGAACGGTCTTGGAGCGGGTCAACAGAGTATGCTTCAATTGAATAAGAAGCAACTCCGGCCTCCCATGGGCGGTATAAGCCATAAATATAGCGGCAGCCATATGGGCACATTCCCGTGACTCGGAGCAAGTACATTCACTTCGTTCAAACTGCTCCAGATCGATTTTTACCTCGTAAGGCTCGACTCCATGTACGATGGCACGCAGAACTATTCCATGCTGAAGCGTCAGCTTGGATACGAATCCTTTATGGTAGTGCTCCCATCCTTGTTCCAATATTTCCGGATCGAACCGGTTTTGCAGCTTGTCGATTAACAGATTCATCCGGTTTTTAGGAATTTTGACCCTCAGCATTTGTATTAAACCCTCCGTAAGCAAAAAAAGGCTTACCTTCTATAGTATCAGATTTTATGTGAAAATGCTTATTGAGAGTGGCCTTACGGGGCAATAAACTTTGTTTAGAATGAAAAAATCCGATAGATCTTTTGTGGCTCTAGCTTGCAATCAGTGCTTGACGCTCAATCTCCTTCTAAGCAAATGGAGGAGGATTGGAGTGCAAAAATGCGTCTTAAATCCTGACTTTTCCCGAAAATGGAGATTAAAGCGCAAAAGTACCCTCTAAATGGGCGAAATCATCGTTTTTTTAAAATCGTGGAGTATAGAGCACATTTTTACACCTTAATCACAGAAATGGCTAAATTGGCAGAATTGGGGTGTACAATTGCACCTTAATTCGTCTAGCACGGATTTCCGGTTTTGAGCCGATCTTTTGTGGCATGGATGCCAGGCTTAGAATGGCGGCTGATACACCATACAATAAAATTCGGCTGGTCCGGCTGGCGTATTTCTGACATACTGGTCGGTAACAACGAAACCAGCTTTGGAATAGACGTTAAAGGCCCGTTCATTCCAGACCAGCACTTCCAAATCAATTTCTTTCCTCGAATCTCGGAGGACCGCTTCATGCACGATCGCCTTGACAAAAGGAACTCCCAGCCCTTGTCCGCATAAATCGGGTCTCATCCCCAGGCCAAGCCGAGTCCCATCCACGAGCGGGAAGAACTGGACAAAGCCGCATAGCAGTCCGTAACGGTCAAGCACGGAGCCATACTGTTCCTGGCGGATGAGAGGATCGGCAAATTCTTCTTGGTCCTTCTTCATTTTTTCCCAGGAGTTCCAATTATATATATCGTAGGGGGGGTCGTATTTCCAAGAACAGATTTCCTGGCAGTGCTGCAAGCTTAGAGGGGCAATGCGAAATAAAGTATCGGCCATTCCAAAGGGTCACCTCACGGTTATTTCCATTCCATCCTCGCGGTCTTTCCGTCGGTTAATCCTATACATCGTTACCCTGTCTGGACATCCGCGAAGCATGAAGTGAATTAGATGGAGCACGTCAGGAGAAAATGCTGTTCCATTATAACAAGGATATGATTTGGAATAAAAGTGTATATTTTGGCAGTGGTAAAACATGGCAACGTGTTCTACAATGCAGAATAGAGGGATCATTTGATTGATTATTTTGGTAAATGGGTGAACTTATGCGGGTATTTATTGATTTAATGTGGTTTTTTCGAATGGAAAAAGCGAGATACATAGGCGGAATCTTCACTTTAGTTGTGGTTAGTCTGCTGATTCTTCTTCCTCCCTATGTGATTGGGGTCATGGTGGACGGAATAGCGGCCGGGACGTTGAGCGGCGGCGCCATGGTACGCTGGCTTCTTTTCCTGGCGGTTATTGGCGTGTTGATGTATGGGCTCCGGTATGTTTGGAGGGTGATGATCTACGGCTCCGCCGCCCGGCTTAGCCAGGTGCTGCGCAATCGTCTGTATCAGCATTTTACAAGCTTGTCGCCGCGTTTCTATCAGCAAAAGAGAACGGGCGATTTAATGGCGCATGCGACGAATGATATATTGGCGATTGAACTGACCGCGGGAGAAGGAGTATTGACGCTCGTCGACTCGCTGGTCATGGGGCTGATGGTCATCGCGACAATGGCTCTGTTTATCGATTGGAAGCTGACCCTCGTTGCCCTGCTGCCGATGCCCTTCATTGCCTGGTCTACAAGCTACTACGGCAACCTGCTTCATGAACGGTTCCATGCCGCTCAAGCGGCCTTTTCCACACTGAATGACAAGGTGCAGGAAAATATTTCAGGGGTTCGGGTTGTTAAAGCGTTCGGCCAAGAGGAGGAAGAGAAAAAGGGATTTCGCCATCTCTCGGAGCAGGCGGTAGAGAAGAACGTGGCGGTTGCCAAGATAGACGCCCTGTTCGATCCTACGATCTCCCTTATTGTCGGTTTGTCGTTCTTTCTGGCCATCGCTTACGGCGCCAAGCTTGTCGTAGGCGGTGAATTGTCTCTCGGAGGGCTGACCCAATTCACCATCTATTTGGGACACTTGATTTGGCCGATGCTCGCTATCGGGTATCTGTTCAATATTATGGAGCGCGGACGAGCGTCATACGAAAGGGTCCAGTCGCTCTTGATGACGAAATCGGAGGTGCAGGAGCGGGAGAATGCGGAGACCGAGCCTCCACAAGGCGATTTGGAGGTGGCGATTGCCTCTTTCTATTATCCCGGGTATTCGGAGCCGGCCCTCACCGGGATCGAGTTCCGGCTCGAACGGGGAATGACGCTCGGCCTGGTCGGCCGCCTGGGCAGCGGCAAAACAACGCTGCTGCGCTTGCTCCTGAGGGAGTTCGACGGCGTCGAAGGCGATATCGCTATCGGCGGCAAGTCGATTTACGACTTCCGCCTGGAGGCGCTTCGCCGTTCGATCGGCTACGTCCCGCAGGAGCACGTGCTGTTCTCGGCAACGATTGCCGAGAACATAGCCTTCGGCCTGCCGGAGGCAACCGCCGAAGAGATCGAGGCGGCGGCCCGGATCGCCGCCGTGCACGACGACATCGTCCGCTTCCCCGACGGCTACGAGACGGTAGTCGGGGAGCGCGGGGTGACGCTGTCGGGCGGGCAGAAGCAGCGGCTGTCGATCGCTCGCGCGCTCCTCATGCAGCCGGAGCTGCTGCTGCTGGACGATGCGCTGTCCGCAGTCGATGCGCGCACCGAGAAGGCGATCATCGATTCGCTTGGCGCTAATCGCCGGCAGGGCACGACCTTGATCGCCGCGCACCGGTTGAGCGCAGTAGAGCGGGCGGACCTCATTCTCGTGCTGGACGAAGGGCGCCTGGCCGAGAGTGGAACACATCAACAATTGATGGCGGCGGGTGGCTGGTACGCGGAGATGTACCGTCGTCAGCAGCTCGAATCGTTAGTTATGCAAGGAGGTGCCGAGCATGGTCGTTCGCCGCTTGATTAGGTATGCCAAGCCTCACCGCAAAGCTCTCGCCGGCGCATTCTTGCTTCTGCTGCTAGGGACTCTTGCTGATCTCGCCGGCCCGTATTTGATTAAAGTGTTTATCGATGATTATTTGGAGCCCCGCTGGTTCCCGTTTGGAGCTTTGATTGGGCTGGCGGCCGGCTACTTGGTGCTGCATGTCAGCTCCGTCGTTTTTCAATATTTTCAGTTGCTGTCGTTTCAACAGGTTGCCTTGCGCATCGTTCACCAATTGCGAACGGAAGTGTTCGGCAAGGTGCAGCATTTGGGGCTGTCCTTCTTTGACAGGACCGCCGCAGGGGGGCTGGTATCCCGTATTACGAATGATACGGAAGCGGTCAAAGAACTGTATGTCAGCGTGCTTTCCACTTTTGTTCAGAATATTGTATTTTTGTTAGGTATTTTTGCGGCAATGTTTCTGCTGGACGTCCGATTGGCCGCTGTATGCTTGTTATTGCTCCCGCTTCTGCTGGTGCTGATGAATGTCTTTAGACGCTTGAGCTCCAAGGTGTTCCGCGTAACCCGGGAGAAGCTGGCGCAATTGAATGCGATTCTGAATGAATCGCTGCAGGGAATGAATATTATTCAGGCGATGCGGCAGGAAAAAAGGCTGCGAGACCAATTTGCCAAAATCAACGGGGAGTATTACACGGCCTCGATCAAAAATATCCGCCTGAACGGGCTTCTGCTGCGTCCGGCGGTCGATTTGCTGCGCATTATGGCTTTAATGCTCGTTGTTTATTTTTTTGGCAGGGAATCGCTGCATGGTGTGATTGAGATTGGCGTCGTCTATGCTTTTATAAACTATTTGGACCGTTTCTTTGAACCGGTCAATACGATGATGATGCGGCTGGGCCAGCTTCAACAGGCGTTAATTGCCGGGGAGCGGGTGTTCGAACTGCTGGATTCCGAGGAATGGTCTCCCGGGGAGAAGCCAAAGCCTGACGTTCGGGAACGGGCGGAAGAGGGAGGCAGTGAGCCGCCGACGATTCAGGAAGGACGAATCGATTTCGATTCCGTCACCTTCTCTTACGATGGTCAGACGGATGTGCTGAAGAACATTTCGTTCACGGCACTCCCGGGCCAGACGGTGGCGCTAGTGGGGCATACGGGCAGCGGAAAAAGCTCGATTATTAATCTGCTGCTGCACTTCTATTCGATTCGGGGGGGAGAGATTCGGATCGACCACGTTCCTTTGTCCGACTATACGAACGAAGAGCTTCGGCGTCGAATGGGGCTGGTGCTTCAGGACCCGTTCCTGTTTACCGGAACGGTGCGGGACAATATCCGCTTGCACGATGGCACGGTCCATGAGGATGCGGTTCGGGAAGCCGTCGAGCTCGTGCAGCTGGATTCTTTTATCAGGAAGCTTCCCCATGGCTATGAGGAGCCGGTCGTCGAGAGAGGGGCCACTTTCTCCAGCGGGCAGCGGCAGTTGCTTTCCTTCGCCCGGACGATGGCGCGCCAGCCGGCGATCCTGCTTCTGGATGAGGCCACGGCCCATGTCGATACGGAGACGGAGGAAGCGATTCAGGATGCATTGGGGCGGATGCGAAAGGGACGCACGACGCTGGCGGTAGCCCATCGGCTGTCGACCATCCAGGACGCCGACCTGATCCTCGTCCTGCACCAGGGAGAGATCGTCGAAAGGGGAACGCATCAGGAACTGCTTAACGAGCGTGGGTTATATTATACGATGTACCGGCTTCAGCAAGGGGCGTCGGAATCGCTGGAGGAGCCGAATGCCGTCAGGCAGCTTTAAGCAGAGACTATATAAATGAACTAAAGATACCATAGATCATGGAGTGTAGAAAGAAAGATGCTTCCAGGGCGAGTTTTGGCTTTGTATTCCTACCATCCGAAGGCCCATCCCTATAGAAGGAATCTGTTGGTTCGGGGTCCCCGAAAAGTAATCGGAATTCACTACGAAGCATATCCTCACTTTTTGGGGTAAGAGTATGATGTTTGAAGCCTCGGAGGCACTTTCCTTCGGAACGGAATGATCGCTTTCTTTAGTGCCAGATATATAGAAGCTTGGGAAAGGATTGTTGTAGATCCGGCAAGACCGTTATAATAAAAAGAAAAGGGATGTGAGCCGATGTCCAATCTGGTTTCTAAAGAGTGGTTGCGCGAACGTTTGAACGATGACCATGTGGTCGTGGTCGATTGCCGGTTTGTGTTGGGTAACCCGGATGCGGGAAGACAGGCTTATGGGGAAGGGCATATTCCGGGAGCTGTTCATTTTGACTTGGAAAAGGATTTGTCCGGGCCGGTAAGAGAGCACGGGGGAAGGCACCCGTTGCCCGATCTGGGGACGCTCGCCCTTAAGCTCGGCGAGGCAGGAATAGACGACACGGTTCAGGTCGTGGCCTATGACGACCAAGGCGGGGCGATGGCCTCCCGGTTCTGGTGGCTGCTGAAATTTATGGGTCATGCACAAGTTAGTATTCTGGATGAAGGCTTCTCCTCCTGGAAGGAAGCGGGCTATCCGGTCACTCAAGAGGCGCCGTCCCGATCTCCCCGGTCGTTCGTGCCTCAGGTTCAAACTCCAATGCTGGTTAGTATGGAGGATGTGCGGAATCGTCTGGGGCAGACGGATACGGTGCTGATCGACTCCCGCGATGAGCGGCGTTACTTAGGTCTGGAGGAACCGTTGGATCGGGTGGCCGGACATATTCCGGGGGCGCGTAATTTTTTCTGGAAGGCCGCATTGGACGATGCCGGCCGTTGGAAACAAGGAGACGACCAGCGCGAACGCTTTGCGGATCTGCCTGCAGAGGGAGAAATCATCGTATACTGTGGATCAGGGGTAACGGCCTGTCCCAATATACTGGCGCTGACCGAAGCGGGATTTAGTCAGGTGAAGCTCTATTCCGGCAGCTGGAGCGATTGGATTAGCTATGAGGGGAATCCGGTGGCGATGGGGGAAGAAGGAAAGGCGTAAGGCCGTGTCGGACGCGGGCTTGGGGGCTGGGACAGGTTAGCAGTAAGTGACCTGTTGCGGCCTCTTTGGGCTTTTCTGTCAACAGCCTGCAAACAAGAAGTCGAGGAAAACAGTTGCAGGAACCCCAGAGCCAGCCACAGTCGGACAATCGGGACAGTTGTTGTTGAATGATTAGCAAGGTCAAAAGAATGATTCAGCCACACCCCGGTAGGGTCAAAAGCGGAGCGCTTAGCTTCAAGAACATTGATTATTTATTATTGTTCTTCTCTTGTTGGCACTCCTCCGCCACCTGCTGTCACCTTCTGTCACCGTGGTGGCGGTTCCGCTCACTCCTTCTCTGTGGTTTCCTTATCAATTTTCATAATTTTATCCGATTCAGATAATAAAATAAATGATTTAGGCTTCTCGAAATCATTTATCGTCTTCATCATATTTTTAAGCTTATACCATATATATCGAATGTTTAAGTCAGAGAAACTGTAACCCATAAATAGAATGCTTCTACCAATGAGATCTGAACGCAATTTTATATCTATAGGAGATTCAAATTCCAGTCTATTAAAATAGTCAGATTCAGTAAGAACAATTGAGGTCGCCGCCGTTCATGACGAACAGCGTGGCAAAAGTGTGCCGGAACGTGTGGGGAGAAACTCGGACGCCAGTGATGCCAGCTTTCTCACCGTGCAAACGGATTCGTTCATAGGCTTGGTTGGACGTCAACGGCTTGCCGTTGTTCAGGAGGAACACAGTGGAAGGACTGCTGTTGCGGAATTGCGTTCGGTTCTCTTGGACAAGCGCGTCGAGAAGCTCCGCAGTACGTTTACTCATCGGTACAATCCGCGACTTGCCGTTCTTGGCAACGTTGGCGCGGATGGTGATCGTTTTGTCGGTCAGGTTCAAGTCGTCCACGGTCAGGTTCAGCGCCTCGTTGATCCGCAATCCGGTGTCGAAAAGCACAGTGAGCAACACATAGTCCCGGAAGCCTGTGTACTTCCAATGGTTCGGTGCGGCTAGCAGTTGCAGAACTTGCTCCTTCTCGAAAGCGCCGATGGTGTCCTCTGCAACCTTTTGCAGCTTGATGCGAGAGGCGAGGTCGGTTTGCAGGTAGCCTTCGTCGTGGAGGAACCGAAGGAAGCACTTGAGCGTCCGGGTGCGTACGTTCACGGTTGCGGGAGATAAACCTTTGACGATGTTATGGCTTTGCAGTGTCGGGTGTCCGTTGTACAGCGTTTGTTCGGTCAGCATGTGCCCGACGTACTGGCGAACGTGGTCGGCGGTCAGTTCTTCAAGTTTGAGCGTCGGGTACTGTTCGACCAACCAACGTTGCAGGTAGCGGTAGTGGCTCTCGTGGTCGTTCAGCATCCGGGGCTTCAAGCCTTCTGTTTTCTTGGCACGAAGGAACAAGGCGGAGTAATGATCAAGTGGATGGTGCAAGGTGATCGCTATGGAAGTCAACCGTTCGCGTGTTGCTGTTGCAGTGGGCATTTGGATCGCTCCTCTCAAAATGGGTGCGAAAAAGCCGCCAAAGGCTGGCGGCAAGTACCTGATCCATTTATAATAATTATAAAATCTGGGAACCCAAGCGGACAAGGTATCTACATATTACTTAAAGCAAGATCGCTAAACTAACGGGCAGAATTGGTTAATTTACCATCCTTCGTTAAATTAAATTTGTATTCGGTCAGGCCAGGACTGTGCACATTAGCAATCCATGAGAAACCGGACATGCTGTTGGATGATAAAATGTAGACATAAAGGAGGCTGCATATGGAACGTGTAATCTTGATGATGAATGTGCGAGAAAACCAGGGAGGAGAGTCAGTCGCATGGCAAAGATCGTTTTCGCATTGAACCAGTCTCTGGACGGATTCGTCGACCACGACCACACGGCATTTCAGCCCGACCCGGTGCTATTCCGTCATTTCATTGACGACGTGCGCGGCCTGGCGGGCAGCCTGTACGGGCGCCGCATGTACGAGATCATGCGGTATTGGGACGGAGACCATTTTGAATGGGATGCGCCGGAACGGGAATACGCAGCTGCGTGGCAAAGCAAACCGAAGTGGGTGGTGTCGAGGACGTTAAAGTCCGTCGGTCCGAACGCTTCTCTGATCGAGGGCGACCTCGCAGCGGCCATACGTGGGCTGAAGGCTCAGCATGAAGGGGAGATTGAAGTTGCCGGGCCGGAGTTGGCCCACAGTCTAACGGAGCTCGGTCTCGTTGATGAGTATCGACTCTATCTCCATCCAGTCGTGCTGGGTCACGGCAAGCCGTTCTTCGCCGGTCCGCGGCCGCCGCTGCGCCTCGTGGCAAGCGATCGAATTGGCGAGAAGGTGATCAGGTTGACCTACGTTCCAGCTTAGTTGTGCGGTTGACCCAGCGGCCTAAAGGGCACGTTACTTTAATAGGGATTCTCCGGCTGTAGCGGCAGTCAGAGGATCCCTTATTCTTTAAAATTTGTTCAGTTATGCGAAATGAAATAGTTATTTATGGAATTGACGATTGACCTAACGGGGAACGATAGTTCAACGGTACTGGTTTGCAAACAACCTGCCAACATCCATTCAACAATTTGCAAACAGCTCCCATCCGTCCACAACCCAGCCCATCCCCCCTCCGGGTGTTACCTTACTCATTTGGCCTTTTGTTGGCGATCCGCTCGGCTTGCCCCAGCCACAGGTGGATGACTCGCCTTGGCTCAAACCATACTGTTTCGCCAGCCCCGTCCTCCACGGGCTTCTTGCTCCACAAGTCCTCCCAAGCAAGCCAAGGGAGGTCGTTGCCCATTGGCGTTGGCATATCCTCCGAGACATTCCCGCCGCGATGATCAGAACCCCTACCTTTCAGTGTTGGAGCCCTCTGAGCATAGGGGTCCGTGGGGGAGTAAGAAGCTGGAGCGATTGGATTAGCTATGAGGGGAATCCGGTGGCGACGGGGGAAGAAGGAAAGGCGTAAGGCCGCGTCGGACGCGGGTTTGAGGGCTGTGACAGGTTGGGAGCAAGCGACCTGTTGCGGCCCTCTTTTGGCTTTTCTGTTCAATAGTTTGCAAACATGAGGCTGAAGTAAACAGTTGAAGGAGGCTCGGATTCAACCGCAGTTGGGACAGGTAGTTGTTGAATGGTATCATGCGCCCTACTTCCGTCCATCCATAAGCTGGCGCGGCGCAAAGAAACATGTCAAATAATAATCGAGCATGGTGCAAAGTGACCTCGGCGTAAGCGGACAATCCATCTACGTATTACTTAATGCAAGATCGCTACGGGTGTTATGCGCAATGAATAATCTTGAATGGGACTTTTGATTTATAATAATGAATTATTAGTATTGCTGGGGAAACGATAATGAAAAGTGATTGCTACCCCAATTGTTTATTTAAAGAGGAGCCACATAGATGGATAAAACTAATTTACTGGAAATAGAGTTTGAGTATAATGGACAAAAACAAACCATTACCCCAGTCATTCTTCAAGATGAATACGATATAATCCTTATCGATTGCGGTTATCCAAATTTTATACCTCATCTTGAAGAAGCGGCTAACAGGTACGACGTCACATTAGATTCGATTACAAAACTAATCGTGACGCATCACGATATGGATCATATTGGTTCGCTCGCTGCGTTGAAGCGGGCGTATCCACATATCAATATCATCGCGCACGAGTTGGAAGCGCCGTACATTGAAGGAAAGAAAAAGTCGCTACGACTTGAACAGGCGGAATTAACGTTTGACGCATTGCCGGATGAGGCAAAACCGCATGCGGAACAGTTTATTCGTTTTTTACAATCGATCGAGCCGGTTCCTGTCGATCGGACAGTCTCCAATGATGAGCGACTGCCTTGGTGTGGCGGCATCGACATAGTCCACACGCCCGGACATATGCCGGGGCATATGTCGTTGTATTTGCCCGCAAGCAAAACGTTGATCGCTGGGGACGTCGTTGTCATCGAACGGGGAAAGTTGGATATCGCTAATCCCAAATTTACATTGGATATGGTTGAGGCCGTACGCTCCGTTCAGCGATTACTTGACTATGACATTGATCAGATCATTTGTTATCATGGAGGTTTATTCCATGGCATTGTAAAGCAAGCGCTTCGACAACTCATTCAGGAATATACGTCTTAATTAGTCTGTTTCATTAAACTATCGGATACAATAGTTCAATGTCTTGCTCCACAACTCCTCCCAAGCGTAGCCAAAGGAGGTCGTTGCACTTGGACGCTTGAATCGGCCGCCGGTTGGCGGCCTTTTGCAATCCTTTATGGCTTTTTAGCCGATAGCCCGTCGATCAATACGCTCAAGCCAAAATGAAATTCTTGCTGCCAGTCCGTACTTGTGGTGTAGGTCGCCAAGCGGATGATGTTGGGAAACTGCTCCTTCGGGAGGATGCTGTACATTTGCTGATACTCCTGACTGAATTGCTCAGGCGTGGCGTCGCTTTGATCCGCCCAAGAGACGAGTCGCGTTTCTTCCGCCACGAATCCAAGCACATAGTTCTTCAGGATGGAAGCGATCCAAGGAATCTGACTGTCATCGAACCCGGCCGCTATAACATCAATCAAAAACTGAGGGAGGATGGTTATGATGTCAGCCCTCCGCAACACAGCCATGGCTATACTTTTTATGTTAAAGCGCCAGGAGGATTTACTGTCGAAGTCCTCTGTTAGTCAAGCGGATCAGTGAAGAAGGTTCTAAAATTGGCATCCAAGGTTGTAATGAACGACGATCATGGTTTCACGCTCGTCTTAAGCAATCCGGTGCTTTTTGGGGGAGTGATCCCGGATACCCTAAAGACTTTCATATAGGCTTCTATCGAAACGCCGGAAGAGGTGGATCGGCATTGCGTCGTCTGGAGGCGGCTGGTATTCCGATTGAGAATAAACCCAAGAAGATTAGGGATGGATATACGCTGTACTTCAGAACTCTCGGCGGAATTATGTTTGAGATCACCTGCTTCGCTAAGATAAACTTGGGTGAAAAGTAGAGTCGAGGGACCTCATTGGACGCAAGATGAAGGGTTGTGGCAGG
This sequence comes from Paenibacillus sp. J2TS4, assembly GCF_018403245.1. GTDB lineage: Bacteria > Bacillota > Bacilli > Paenibacillales > NBRC-103111 > Paenibacillus_L. Next base: position 5,706 of record NZ_BOSH01000015.1, on the reverse strand, counting down.
TTGCCGGAAGGCGGGCTGTCGCGGCCCTCTTTTGGCTTTTCTGTCAACAGCTGCAAACAGGAGGCCGGGGAAAGAAGTTGCGGGAACCCTGAAGTTAGCTACAGTGAGGCTGCAAGGAAACCGTAGTAGAGGTTAATCGTTCACGTGTTGCTGCTGCCCTTTGGCATATGAACCGTTCTTCTCAAAATCGATGCAAAAAAACCGCCAGAAAGTGGGCGGCAATACTCCTGTTTTTAAATCTTTAATTATGGAAATCCAACCGGACAAGGTATGGATTTTGTATAACTATTTTTTTCAAGACCTTATTCAACATCATAACAAATCATAAGGAAACAGTCTATATTTTTTGGTGGATTTTATCTACTATTGGGTTGCCGGCAAAATTGATAAAAAGGGGTGCAGATGTTCAATGGACATTACTTGCCACATTGCTCAAGCTGATCTACAGGAGTATGTGCGGAAGGTCTTTGGTGCCAGTTATGTAGTTGATACCGTGACGAAAATGCGTGGAGGCGCACAAAAGATGGTCTACAAGATCGACTGCAGCAATAGTTTTTCCTGTGTTCTGTATGTGTGGGATCTATCTATGAATTATTTTGAAGAAGAAATAGCAAACCAAGATATAAACGAACAATCCTATGGAAGTAGTCTTTTTGAAATCAATAATAAGTTTTTAATACAACATGGGATTCAGACCCCCTTTCTTTATGATCTGAATAAGGAAAGAAACCATTACCCTTTTGATTACGCCCTCGTTGAATATGTAAATGGACAAAAGGCAGAAGATTATTTTTATCATTCCGATTCAAAAGTCCAAGATAAAGTATTTCTGCGGTTGGGAGAAATGCTTTCCAGCATGCATGCCAACGAGAGACATTATTTTGGTAAACCAAATGAAATCGGAATCAACGCCACAGAAAATGGTCATCTCATACAAATGGAAAATGCTAAAGTGCAGTTATCATATGCCTCCCACTATATTGAGAGCATTAAGTCCAATCAAAACAAGCTCCTCGATACCTTGTATGAGCTTGAATCAAGGATTAAACCTAGAGCGCAGTATGGGTTTATCCACGGGGAATTGGGTCCTGACCATATCCTGGTTAATGAAAAACTAAACCCCTTGTTAATCGATATCGAAGGGGCTATGTATTTTGATATTGAACATGAGCATAGTTTTTTAGAGTTTCGCTTTGGAGATTTCTATCGATATCTAAAGAACGATGCTCTCGATCCTGACAGGATGTTGTTCTATCGGTTCCACCACCATATATCGTTAACCTCAGGTGGTTTGAAGTTGCTTCACAGAGGATTTCCAGATCAACAATTTGCAAAAGACTTGGCAGAACATCATTCTAAGTATGCATTGAGATTTATTGAGGGCTAGCATACAATAGCCATTGCAGACTGGACTACCCCTAAACGTTCCTAACGAAGAACGATTGTTCATTTTGATGACCTGCAAATCGCCAACAACCTGCTAACAGCATCGGCTCATAGAGACGATCGAAGCCCTTTACCTTCATAACTGTTTTGTAGATTGGATAATATGTTTGGTACAATAAATCCAAATAATACCACAGAGGGGTTGCGATGACTATGAAAATCGTATTCCATTAAGTCCGAGGTCCGCCATCTCATTCCGTACGCTCCGCCAGTTAAGACTTTCATATAATTTAATTACGAGGAGGACGAGTATGGATATTGTGATTCGGGAGCTTGCGGTTGGAGATGAAAATGCCTGGAAGGATATAGATGACAGTTTTACTGTTGATTCTACCCTTGTCCTGTCCCTGATGGGTCGACAAATTGGATTCACGGTTAAAGAAATTCCCAGTTATACCAAGAGCTATTCGGAAGGACCGTTTAACGAAGCGGCAGACGAGGAATATTCAGACTACATCGATAGCCCGGATCAAATTGTATACTTGGCGTGGGCCGAGAATCAAGTAGTAGGCCGTATTATATTGAAACGGAACTGGAACAAATATGCTCTTGTAGAAGACATAGCAGTAGACAAAAATTATAGAGGGCATGGAGTAGGCCGTAAACTGATCGAACAGGCTAAGTGGTGGGCAAAAAATGGTGGAATGCCTGGAATCATGTTGGAGACGCAAAGCAATAACGTAAACGCGTGCAAATTTTATACAAGCTGTGGTTTTGTGATAGGAGGGCTTGATTTTCACTTGTATCAGGGCATTCATAAAAACAGTGATGAAATCGCGATATTCTGGTATCTGATTTTTGAGTAAGCTTCAGTCGGTCATGGTTGAACAAGGTCGTTGCACTTGGACACTGGCATATCCTCCGAGGCATTCCCGCCGCGCTGTTCCAAACCCCTACTTATTTGTATCGGAACCATTCGAGCATGGGGGTTCGTGGGGGAGTAAGAAGCTGGAGCGATTGGATTTCGTACAGTGAGAATCCGATCGCGACGGGAGAAGAGTAAGGACTGAGAGGCTGCGTCGGACGCGGGTTTGGGGGCTGTGACAGGTCAGGAGGAAGGGACCTGTTGCGGCCCTATTTGGGCTTTTCGTATCCTTCTTTAGAATTCATGGAATAAAGATTCCCTCAGTCATGAATACTACCTCACAGGAGGGAAGGAAATGGGAAAAAACATATGGGTCACGCTGGTTTTCTGTGTGCTTATCACCGGGGGATTGAGCGCTTGTACAAACAAGGGGAGCGGATTGCAAGGAAAAGGCGGAGACAAGCCGTATGCGATACAGGAAGAGAGACGCTTGAGCATCAAAGAACAACAAGGCACTGGACAGTGGAGAAGTATCGCCGACTCGATCGTCACCGAAGGGATGCAATATATGGGAACCCCCTATGTATACGGAGCAGAGCGGTTCAACGACAAAACGTTCGACTGCTCCTCTTACGTCCAGTTCCTCTACAACAAACATGGCATTGCGTTAGGATACAACTCGCGAGAGCAGGCCCAGCAAGGCATCGAAGTTCCATTTATCAATTTGCGCAAAGGGGATCTGATGTTTTTTTCCGATGAAGATTTCCCGAACGAAACGGGATTGGACAAAGTTCGGCACGTCGGCATCTATATGGGCGAGGGGAAAATTCTTCATACGTATGAACCCGGAGTCGGGGTAGTCATCAGCAATATTCATCATGACGAGAAAGAAGGGGAATATTGGTACCAAAATTATTTGTTTGCCAAGAGGGTCATTCCGGATTAAACGAATGAAAAGTTCGGATATGGATTCCAGGATTCGGCCCAGCGACGGAGATAAAAGCATAAGCAGTAAGAGCCGAAAGGCCTTCGCTGGATGCGGATCGGAGGGCTGTGACAGGTTGGTGCTAGTAACTTGTTGCGGCCCTCTTTTGTTTTCCGTTAGACGACTTGTAAACAAAAATGAGAATTTCCCCTTAAACCTTCCAAGGATAATTCAACCTGATGGCGGGATTTTTATTATTCGTTATTTTTAATATAAGGATAAATTCATTAACGTTAGCATTTGCACTAATGTTGTACTATAAGGGTGAGGATTACATTAAGGCCGGAATTAGGTCTTGGGAGGTTGGTAATTTGTCAACAAAGCGGATCGGGGCAACCATTCCTATATTCCCTTGCAGGTCCATTGACGAACAGTTGAATTTCTATCAAGCCTTAGGCTTCGAATTGACTTATCGGCAAGCCAGACCCAATCTATACGCTTGCGTCCGTCACCGTATTGTGGAATTGCATTTTTTTGTACTCAAACAGTTGGATCCCGCTAATTCTTACAGCATGTGCTATGTAAGCGTTCCTGAAGTGGATGCCGTATACAAAGAATTTTGCGAAAATCTAAAAAAAACTTACCGAAAGGTCCCCTCCAAGGGATTTCCGCGAATCACCAAACTCAATAATCTTGCAGAAGACCGGAGATTTAACCTCATTGATCCTGCCGGAAATCGTCTATTGATTGGGCAGAAGCATGCCTCTTCCGAAGTTATACAGGACGATCCATATATTGTAGTGCACCCGTCAAGATTTACAAATGCTTTCGAAACTGCATATCGATTGGCGTATGCCAAAGATGAGCCTGCAGAAGCGGCTAGAGTGCTGGACCTTGTTCTTTCGCAAGCTGAAGAAGCATCAGCAATCCTTCGCTATAAAGCTTATGTATTGCGAGCCGACATCGCCATCTCAATGGATGACCTAAATCTTGCGAGAGCTTTTATGGGAGAGGCGGATAATTTACCGCTTTCTGATCAAGAGATTAGGGAAGTGACGGAGGCAGCAGAAAGATTAAACGAACTAAAAGCGGCTTTGGCGTAGAACAATCGTTCACCGATCAATTGATTTGTGAAGGGCTATGGGACAATAATGAATATAACGATCATTTCCCATTCCATTTATGCTGAAATATTATAGTACAAAGCCAACGGATGGATAGTTTTCAAGTATTGCGATAACGAAATGGCAGAGGAGGTAATAGAAAATGACTTTTATTAATGGGATAGAATTATGTCGACGATTTCATAAGGAAGTCGTTGAGCCTGTATTGGTGGACAACTATCCTTCCTTGCTCTATTCATCCGCCCTAATGGGTCCTGGGAGTGAAGTGCTGGGTTATGATACGGAAATGTCAACCGATCACGATTGGGGACCACGGGTATATCTTTTTTTGAGGGAAGAAGATATCGGGTATTCCGAACAAATAGTGGAATCTCTACGTGAGCGGGCACCTGAACAGTTCTATGGCTTTCCGGTAGATGTAAATATGAGCGTAATTACAACGGTCCCCAGGTACGTTGACAACTGCTTGGGTGTTAACTTGAACGAACCTGTAAGAGTAGAGGACTGGCTATCCGTTCCCTCGCAATCGTTTCTTGAGATTACTAGAGGCGCTGTCTACAGGGATGATACGGGCCAACTTTCCGTGTTGCGCAAACAATTCCATTACTATCCTCATAATATTTGGTTGTATTTAATGGCATCAAGCTGGCAGCGCATTGGTCAGGAAGAACATCTGATGCTTCGTTCGGGCTTTACGGGAGATGAACTTGGATCAGCTATTATTGCTTCACGTATTGTCCGCGATATCATAAATCTGTGTTTTCTGTTGGAACGTCAGTATGCTCCTTATCCCAAATGGTTTGGCACTGCCTTTAATCATTTGGAATGCTCCAAGGAATTAATGCCTTATCTTTGGGCGGCGCAAACAGCAACTATATGGAGAGAACGTGAGGAAGCGTTTAATAATGCTTTCAAGCAATTATCCAGGTTGCATAACAGATTAGAGATTACTGAAATGATTCCTGCTGACGTTTCATACTTCCATGATCGTCCCTTCAAAGTGATGGATGGTGAAGGGATTGCAAGAACGATTTTGAACCATATTAAGGATGTGGATATTCGCCAGTTAGCTGATAGACGCTTAATCGGTAACATGGATCAGATTACCGACAATACAGATTTTCGACTTATCAGCCGTTGGCCTGGTGCAGAAGGGAAATATGCGAGAAAGGCACTGAAAGCATTATTTAAACCCTCTATAAGGTCTTGAAAAATTCGGGACTCTGTTTTGTCTATAGAAAAGTAATGAATAGTATAAAAACCCACCTTCGGCTGCCTTTGATCTGCCCCCTGTCAAGTAGACAGTATAAAAAACAAAAAGTTGTGGCACTGACCGTATCCTTATGGTTGGTGCCATTTTCTATGCTGCTGAATTTAGAAGGTATTGTCTATATTCCAACGGCGTC
>NZ_BOSH01000014.1 GCF_018403245.1 Paenibacillus sp. J2TS4 | reverse complement strand
TGTATTAGGCACGCCGCCAGCGTTCGTCCTGAGCCAGGATCAAACTCTCCGTAAAAGTTCCCCATGACAATGACCTAAGTCCCGTCACGGAAGCTCATTTATTGAAGAGCGATTAGCTCATTCGTTCATTCATTAACGGTTCTGCTCACGATCCGAAGACCGCTTCGCACTGGCTTGTTTCATCTTGAAATTCATTTGTTCAGTTTTCAAAGAGCTTTCGTTAAGTCACACTGTGTTTTGTGGTGACAAGATCATATCTTACCAGCACTTTAGACTAATGTCAATACTAATTTTCTCCCCATTTTTTGTAACGTTATTAACAACGTTTTGCAGGATGTTATCCATTAATCTTGCCAAATGAAAAAGCACCCTTGTTCAAATGAGGGATTATTAATATATCACGCCCACCAGTTAAAATCAACTGCCAATTGGCGCCAACCGGTTATGGATAACTTAAACCTAATTACATCGTTTGAAACGTCCGCCTTAACGGCATGTTGTAATTGAATTGTATGAAACGGTAGTTGCAAAAATCGAAAAAACACCGCTCCTCCATTATTACAGAAAAAGCGCCCGATTTACCGGACGCTCTCGCCTAACATTTTTAAAAATTGTTCTTCGTCATCGATGACCTCAATCCCCAGTTCACGCGCCTTCGTAAGCTTGCTTCCGGCATTTGCGCCGGCAATGACCAAATCCGTCTTTTTTGAAACACTGCCCGTCACCTTGGCGCCAAGCGCCTCCAGCTTTTTGGTTGCTTCATCCCGCCCGAACGCCTCCAGCGTCCCGGTTACAACTACCGTCTTACCATAAAATGGGTGATCCTCATTAGCGGAAACGCTATGTTCCTCTGCATGGGGACGTACTCCGGCAGCCAACATTCGTTCTATACTGGAACGCATAAGCGGATCAGCAAAGAAGCTTACGATGCTTTCGGCAACAATTCCGCCAATGTCAGGGATCTCCATTAGCTCCTCTATAGAAGCCTGCATAATCTTGTCGAGACTTCGATAATGGTCGGCCAGCTCTTTCGTTGTCGTTTTGCCAGTGTTCGGAATACCGAGAGCGAATAAGAAAGAAGCAAGATCACATTCTTTACTTTTCTCAATAGCCGCCAGTAAATTATTCGCCTTCTTCTCTCCGAACCGCTCCAAACCGATCAATTGATCAAAAGCTAGCCCATATAGATCCGCCGGATCTCTCACATCTACTTCTTTATAAAGCTGTTCTGCCGTAGCGATACTGAATGTATCGATGTCCATAGCATCCCTTGAGGCAAAATGTGTAATTCGGGCCACCAACTGAGGAGGACATTCCAGCCGGTTAGGACAAAAGATATGGGCTCCCCTCTCTATCAGAGAGGTCCCGCAGGATGGACAGACCGTCGGATAGACGATCTCCTGACCCTCCTCCGCATCCGTTGCTCTACCCAATATTTCCGGGATCACGTCATTCGATCTTCGAATGTAAACGAGACTGCCCAGAGCACGCTTTAAATTTTTCCGTTCAATATCGCCTATATTGTTCAGGGTACATCTTTGCACTGTAACCCCGGCCAGCTCCACCGGATCTACTGTCGCCACTGGGGTTAGCTTGCCCGTTCGCCCGACTTCCCAGGAGACGGATCGAAGAATCGTGGTCGCTTCCTCCGCTTCAAATTTATAGGCAATCGCCCAACGAGGGAACTTTTCAGTATATCCCAACACTTCCCGGGTGCGGATATCATTAATTTTAACGACCGCTCCATCTATTAAAAAGTCCATATCATGTCTTTGCTCGGTAATGGCTTCAAGCTCATTCATTACTCCTTCTATAGAATCAACAAAATGGACATAAGGATTCACTTTAAACCGGTTATCCCTCAAAAACTGAAGCATTTCCTCATGAGTAGCGAATGCCCTCTGATCGGAGAAGCCTACATTATAGAAAAAGGCATCCAGTTTGCGACTGGCTGTAATAGCTGGGTTAAGATTGCGAAGCGCTCCCGCGGCTGCATTGCGTGCATTCTTTAACGGTTCAGCGGCTGTCTTGTTATACTCCTCCAGGACGGATAAAAACATCAGCCCTTCCCCTTGTACCTCAATGATTCCTTCCTGATACGGTATAGTGAGCGGCACCGATCGAATCGTTTTAACCTGGGCAAGAATGCCTTCGCCAACCGTCCCATTCCCGCGAGTAGCTGCCTGAACGAGCTCTCCTCGATCATAAGTTAAATTCAACGTCAATCCGTCAAACTTCAACTCCACTACAAAAGACAGGGGCGGCAGGGGAGTCTCCGGATTAGCTTGATTGTATTGATCGACCAGTTTGAGGGCACGTTGATGCCAGGCCATCAGACTGTCTTGGTTCTGGGCTTTGTCCAAGCTCCACAGACGGGCTCGGTGTCTGTATGGCTCGAAGCCTTTGAGCAGCTCTCCCCCTACTCTCTGGGTGGGAGAATGGGAAAGAACGGTTCCGGTCGCTTTTTCCAACTCCACCAGTCGATCATACAGCTTGTCATAATCTTGATCGGTTAATTCCGGAGAGTCCATCGTATAGTAAAGATAATTGTGTCGATTGATTTCTTCAATTAATGCTCTCATTTCGTTTAATTGTTCTTCCACAGGCCGTTCTCATCCTTTCCAAATTGTCATCCCGCTTCCAACTAAGAAATCAAAAGCACAAAGTGATCACCTCTGGATGATCTCCCATCCCTCCTATACTTTGGTAATCGGAGCGAACTTGGCAAGCAGTCTCTTGACTCCGATCGGCGCAGGGAAAGCAATTTGCAATTCCGTGTTCTCCCCGCTTCCTTTAATCGCGACGATCACTCCCATTCCCCATTTGCCGTGCTGTACCTTGTCTCCATTAGCAAAATCACCTACATTGTTGATCGTCGGAGCTGCAGGCTTCGGTCGGGAAGTCGCGGCCGAATTCGACTGCCCAGCAATCCTATTGCTCGAGAAGGAGCCTCCTCCTACACGTCCGTAACGATCCCCGGAGGGGGAGCAATTCTCCACCAGCTCTTCTGGAATTTCCAGCAAGAACCGTGAAGGGGCATTGCTGCTTGTACGGCCGAACAAAACCCGCATCCGGGCACAGGTAAGATGCAGCTGTTCCTCTGCCCGAGTAATGCCTACATAGGCCAGACGGCGCTCTTCCTCTAATTCCTGATCGTCCATCAGGGCTCGACTATGAGGAAAGACCCCTTCCTCCATCCCAATAACAAAAACGAAGGGGAATTCCAAACCTTTAGCACTGTGCATCGTCATTAAAACGACGGCATTAGCTGAAGTGTCATCCTCCACTTGATCCATCGTGTCGATATCTGCAATCAAGGCTAGATCCGTTAAAAACGAGACGAGCGATTTATCTTCATTTCGCTTTTCAAAATCAAGCGTAACGGATAAAAACTCATCGATATTTTCCAGCCTTGTTGTAGCTTCTATCGTTCTTTCCCGTTCCAGCTCCAGGCGATACTGCGTTCGCTCCAGCATCTGCTCCGTCAACTCCGTAACGGATAGATAGTCGACCATATGATGCAGGTTCGCAATCATCTCCCTGAACTCGTGCAGCGCCCCTTTTGCCCGTGAGCTGATTTCCAGCATTTCAACATCGGCCAACATAGCATAGACCGAGACGCCGCGTTCAGCGGCTTTTTCCGTTAACCGGGCAAGGGTCGTATCTCCAATCCCCCGCTTCGGAACGTTGATGATTCGGCTTAAACTGATATCGTCATCCGGATTTGAAATCAAACGCAAATAAGCGAGAATATCTTTAATTTCTTTACGATCATAGAACTTGATTCCGCCGATGATTTTGTAGGGAATATCGGATTTGATCAAAATTTCCTCTATGACCCGAGATTGGGCATTGGTTCTATATAATATAGCGTAATCAGAATAAGTGCGGCCCATTCCTTTGCCCTTATTAATTTCCGAAGCAATATAATAGCCTTCCTCATGCTCCGAATCAGCCTGGTAGAACTTGATTTTGGGGCCCTCTCCTTTATCCGTCCAGAGCTGCTTAGCCTTCCTTCCGGCATTGTTCGCAATAACGGCGTTTGCGGCATCCAGAATGTTAGCAGTGGACCGATAGTTTTGCTCAAGCAAAATCGTCTTCGTCTCCGGATAATCCTTTTCAAAGTTTAGAATATTCGAAATATCCGCGCCTCTCCAACGATAGATCGATTGATCACTGTCTCCGACGACGCAAATCCGGTGATGCTTATCCGCAATCATCCGGCATAGCATGTATTGGGCTCGGTTCGTATCCTGATACTCATCCACATGGATATAAAGAAATTTATTTTGGTAAAAATCAAGCACTTCCGGAACCTCTTGAAAAAGCTCGATCGTTTTCATAATCAGATCGTCAAAATCAAGAGAATTATTGCTTTTCAGTCTCTTCTGATACATAGTGTATACTTTGGCAACGATCCCTTGGAAATAATCGCCAATCTGATTCTCATACCGCTCTGGAGTAATCAGTTCATTCTTGGCGCTGCTGATCGACGCCTGAATAGCTTTGGGATCGAATTTTTTGGGATCGATATTCAGTTCTTTAACACAGGATCGAATGACGGACAACTGGTCCGCCGAATCCAGAATGGAAAAATTCGAGGTGTAACCGATTCGCGAAATGTCTCTACGCAAAATACGAACGCACATAGAGTGGAAGGTAGACACCCAAATATCCCGCGCCGAAGCTCCGGCGAGCTTCTCTACCCTGTCCTGCATTTCGCGAGCCGCCTTATTCGTAAACGTAATGGCAAGAATACTCCAGGGAGCCGCCTTGCCGCTGGCAATTAAATAGGCGATTCGATGGGTCAGCACTCTGGTCTTGCCGCTGCCGGCCCCCGCCATAATCAGAAGCGGGCCGTCCACACTATGTACGGCCTGCCTCTGCTCAGGATTTAAATGGTCGATTGCTTTATATATATCATTTATAGAATTTATCATTATCCTTAACCTTCCTGCTTGGTTTATCCTAAAATATTTGGCGCTCTCCTTTACATGTCCCGGCCGTTGTTCAAGACTTGACTGCCTCCACGGTAGCCAGCGCGGCTTCTAAATCATCATAGATGATATTGCCTACGACGATCGTATCTGCACACTCCGCGGCCAATCTTGCTTTATCCGGTCCGTCGATGCCTCCTCCATAGAACAGGCGGGCCTCTTCCAGCACTTGCGACGCTTTTTTCACGAGGTCGATATTGCCAAAGCGCCCGCTGTATTCAATATAGACTACTGGAAATCGGAACAGCTTGTCCGCCATTCGGGCGTAAGCGGCCAGGTCTTTATCATCCAGGCTCGAGTCCGCTCCAGTGACAGCGGCAACCGTAGATTGTTCATTCATTATAATATAGCCTTCCGGAATAACGGTATCCCAGTCGATCATCGCCCCGTACTCCCGGATGGCCTGCTGATGAAACCCTGTAATCCATTGTCCATCGGACGTGTTGAGCACAACCGGGATCAGATACAGGTCAAAGCCGGGAACGATCGCTTCTGCCACAGAGATCTCCAATACGCAATTGACGGCAAATCTGCGAATTCTGCTGAGCAGATCGACCGTATTATCGAAGGTAACTCCAGAGGAACCGCCCACCATGATGGCATCCGTTCCGGACTGGCACACCTTCTCCAGAGCTTCATCCGAGAGAGTCCGATCCGGATCTAATTTAAACACATGCTTCCACTTACGAATGTCTAATTCCACACTTTCACCCTCCGCGGCAACGTCTCGATTTCGCTGTCCGAATCTATTCCTTTTCAGTCTATTCCAGCGTCCGAGGAGTGTCAAATAACCTCTCCGTTATAGTATACCAAAGGGAACCTTTGTTCTCAACACTTCCATAAATTAGTGGATAAATATTGATCTATAAATAATTGTTCTATGTAAATATGCTGGAGTACCGCAAGAAAGGAGTTGATTATTTAACAACCGAAGTAGCTGAAAGGGCCCCAAGCGTTCTAACGAAACTGGGCAGCCATATTGGATGCAGAAACAAGCGCAGCGGGATTTTAACGAATCCAGGTAACGTATAAGCGGAAAAAGCGATAAAAGGATGCAAAAAAAGTTATATAACGATACAGAGTTTCTTTAAAGTTAGAAACGGGGCGAAAATAGTGGTTTAACGTTATGGGGGTTCGTAATTAACATATCAACACCGGTACCCTTATTTAACAGTATATCTCCTAATTTAGGCCTAATGTTTTCCGCATAAAAAAACTAAGCCAGTTCCGTACGGAACTGGCCCCAGATGGAGAAAAATGCAAAATGCTCCCAAAAGACATCTTTCTCTCTATTTTTTCCACTTCAACGACTGTCATTCTTTAACGTCGACATAATAATCGCTAGTCGCTGCCCGTTTCCGCAGAGGTACCATCGATGGTTTCCTCGCCGCCGTTGTCAGCAGCGGAGGCCAGAACCTGCTTAGCCTGTTCCCACAGCTGGTCCAGATCATTCTCCTCTACGATAAAGGCCCACTCCGCTCCTTCCCTAGCCACGTTAACTTTACCATTCTCTATTTTTCCGATAAAAATGACCGTCTGTGCCTCTTCTCCCTGGCCCTCCTTAACTTCCACACGAAGCTCTGCCCCATCCAGATTTGCTTCACCCGCCGGGATCGGCAGCTGAGCGGTAGAAATCATAGTCAGCTTATCCAGCACCCCGCTGCCTGCATTAGCCTCAACTTCCTGCCCATCCAGCTTCCATTTAGATTCATAGGCATTCTTATCGGGCTCCAGCTTATCTAACTGAATGCTTTCTCCCTTCCATACGAGCGATATGGCATTAACAAGATTATAGTCCACTTTAAATGCACTCTTATCTATAAAATCAATGACTTGCTTGTTCAGCGACTGCACAGAATACCCGCTGATAGAATAGACGGCCGGATCGTCGTCCGCCTTGGCATAATACCCGTCTCCTATAGGAAGAGGGTTGCCGATCCCGATCTTTTTGACCGTACCGTCCTTAAGTGTCACTTCAAATCGGTGATCGGGTGATTCAAGACCGAATGACTCCAACTCAGCGGGATTCTCCTCTACTTTATCGGTATAAGAAAGACCTGCAAATGTCCCCAGCCAGTTATCCACCATATAAAGGTTTACCGGATAGGGGACCGGATCACTTATCCGCCACCCATCGTTTTCTTTAACTAGTTGAACGGTTGGGCCCAACTCTTCCGAATCATTGTCCGCAGAGCTTATCGCTATCTTCTCTACTTCCTCTGCCGGAATGGAAAGCAGTTCCTTAGCTTCATCCTCTGCCGAATCTTTAAACCAATTCTGGGAGGATGCGTAGCTGAATCCGGCAATACATAAGACGACCAGGACAAGGGTAGGTATAAATTTCTTCATCCCCGTCGCCTCCTCCACCAGATCAGCCCGCCGGTAATCAGGAACAGAAGCGGGATGACGACAACCGTCCCAATGAAGATAGTGTTAGCCTGGGAAGCCGATAAGAACGCTTGTTGGAGCTGCGCTTCTTCACGAGGCCGGATCGTCACCGAGCTTTCCCTTTCATTCAGCCAGCCGATGCTGTTCAGAATAAAATCGCGGTTTCCTTGTTGATTAAGCAGCTGATCGGACAAAAACACGCCATTGCCAATAATGACCGCCTTTGGCTTCCCATCTCCATTCTCTATCGCATAAGCCAAATCAATCGGGCCGCTCAAATCATCGTCCGTTTTATTTAAATCCTCCATCCGGATCTGGCCCGAAGCGAACAGCCCCAGATTGGTTTTACCGTAAGCATTGTCTGATGATTTAAGAATCGTCGACGCTTTCCAATTTTCGTTAGAAGAGTCGAAGCTCAGTCCAATAGCGCCGGGGAAAAGCGTAATCCGATTTTCTTCCCTTAACTTATTGACAATTTGGTGATAGTTATAGGTCGGGACGATCGTGAACGGATCGTTCATCAACGTCTGCTTGGAATCGATAATTAATGCATGTTCGTTGGTAACTCCGTATATTCCCAGGATTTCGTTCCAGTTAGCCCATTGGTCCATATTTTGCGCAAGATCGAGGGTAACCAGGAGCCGCCCCTCACCTTCTGCGTATCCCTTGAGCAGCTCTTGCTCCGCCTCCGTAAGATCGCTCTGCGGAGACAGCACAAAAATAGATTCAGCATCCTCGGGAATTTGTGCCTCCTGAACCAGATTTAAATCACTCACCTCGTACCCTTCGCCTGTCAAATTGGAGACGAAAGATGGAAGCTGCGTGCTCGTCATTTCACCATGTCCCGTTAAAAAATATACCTTCCGCTTCTCGTTGGAAGTCAGACTTACAAGAGCCTGAGTGAATTTCTCTTCCCCGCTGAACGCATAAGAGCCCTCTGTCGAACCGTAACCGAACAGCTCATAGCTGTACAGGTTTTTGGTCTGCCCATTGTTATCGAATACAATGGTGCCGTATTGATCAATTTTGTATTGCTGCGCAATCGAGGGCTGCTTCACGGGATCGATGAATTCGTAAGTGAAATTTCCGCTTCTTTTTTGATACTCCTGCAATAAATCCGTCACTTGACGGTCCATATAAGGGTCCTGTGAAGAAAAAGCCACCACATGAACGGGTTTATCCAACTCCTTCAGAGCCGTCACCGTTTGATCCGACAAAGTAAACTTTTTATTAGCCGTCAGATCCCATTGAAGCCCTTTCATTGAATGAAGGAAGATCGTGAGCAAGATGAACAATCCGATAACGGCTAAGGACAGGATCGTTGCATTAGTTCCTTTAATCCAATTTTTCACGGATCTCCCCCCTATCTCCAACGTTTTCTTTCGAGCGCTTGCACGCTCAATATTATAAACACAGCAATTAATGTTACATAAAACAACACGTCGGCCCCATCCAGAACACCTTTGTTAAAATTGGACAGCCGCCCCACAATCGAAAAAGCCTGGAACCATTCTCTGGATGAGTAAAACAAGCTTTCGCCAAGCCAATCGATCATCCACAGGCCGAGCAGCATCGCAAATCCGATAATTCCGGCCACCATTTGTTGAGCGGATAATGTAGACGCAAACAAGCCTACCGCCATCATGGCCGCTCCCAGTAAAAACAAACTTAAATAAGACAACCACAGCACCGGCTGATCCAAATCTCCGTAGAATGACATAATTAAAGGATAAACCAGTGTTCCGACAACAAGAACCAACTGGACAACTAGAGCCGCGGCATACTTGCCCATAATAATTTCCCATACCGAAGCCGGAGAGGTAAGCAGAAGCTCATCCGTGCCTTGTCTCCATTCATCGGAAACTAACCGCATCGTCAGAAGTGGGATAGTAAATAAATAAATAACGAGAATGCTTCCAAGCAATGGACGAATGTCTACAACCGGAAAGCTGAGAAAATCCAGACTGAACATAAGACCACTGGCAAGAAAATAAAATGCGAAGGCTACATAGGCGGTCGGCGAATAAAAATACATTTGCAGCTCTTTGACACAAATCGCTTTTATTTTACCCATGACGAGTTACCTCCCCGTCTTCCTCTGCCTTTACCGGTTCGTCCTGCTTGCCAGACGATTCCACAGGAGAATCATCCGAGCCTTCCGAATCATCTGATTCGCCTGAGCCATCTGAGTTAGCTATTCCCTCTGTCTCCTCTGTCGTTAATTTCACGAAGATGTCTTCCAAGCTCATCCGTTCTCTTTCCATGCCAATAATAGGGTAGCCGAGCTCCGCCATCCGGAAGAATAGAGCTTCCCGTATATCTTGACGATCTCTGGATACAACGAGCAGTCGCGTCGAGTTCTCCTCGCTTTCTTCAGCGGCCGCTTCAATAACCTGGACGGATTCAACGGTATCCAATTGCTCCAACTGTTCTTTAACCGTCTCCAACGGTCCCCTTACCTCCAGCTTCACTTCAAAAGCCTGCCCCATCGATTGGGCGATTTGCTCCGGTTTGTTATCCAGCACTATTCTTCCCTTGTTAATAATAAGCACCCGTGTACAAATCGCGTGGACCTCCGGCAAAATGTGAGTGCTCAGAAGCACGGTATGGTTCTCCCCAAGCTCTCGAATCAACTGTCTGATCTCGATGATTTGATTGGGGTCCAGTCCGGAAGTCGGCTCGTCCAAAATAAGCAAATCAGGCTTATGTAAAATCGCTTGAGCCAGCCCCACACGTTGTTTATATCCTTTGGACAGACTGCGGATAATTTGCTTCTCTCGCCCCTGCAGCCCCAGCTTCTCTATCACCTCGCCGATTCGGCTCTTCTGCTCCCGACGGGGAATTTCCCGTAAATCGGCAACAAATTTCAGATAGGACGCTATCGTCATTTCCGGATATAAGGGCGGGGTTTCCGGCAAATAACCGATTTGGCGCCGGGCCTTCTTCGGATGTTCAGCCATGGACAGACCGTCCACCAGAATACTTCCTGAGGTCGGATTGAGGTAACCGGTAATCATCCTCATCGTTGTTGTTTTGCCTGCTCCGTTAGGCCCTAGAAAACCAACGATTTCCCCCCGATTCATCGCAAAATCGATTTCACTGACTCCTCTTTGTTGAGAAAACCACTTGCTCACCTGCTTTACCTCAAGCACTAATAACCCTCCTCCTTCGACTCAAAAATTTACTCAAGGTTAAACGGCTATCGCCGTCCTTTGGACATGCGCGTTTACCGATGAAATATAAGAACAGGTATAAGGTGATAACTTATACTTTCTTATATTTGAGCAAACTCCCCCTATTTGTATAGAACCCCTGTCAGCAAAAGCTACACTTAATATAAAAGGAGAAGAATAATCGAGCCTTAAATTTTCCTAAATGTAACCTTAAAAAAATGTGTCCAAATTGTGACATTATCAACGAACGAATTATTTTTTCAATCTTTTTTTATGACCGGAAGGAACTGATGTACCCGTTGGCGAACTAATGAAGTAGAGGTGACCGAAATGTACAGTTTTAAATCGCTGAATACCGACATGGAATTGTTTGCAGCGGCTCTGCTTCAGCGCAAAGTTTCCGTATGGACCAAAACTGCGGACGATATATATGCCTTATTAGATGACGGTGGCATCATTGAGAAAATAACTCCGGATTGCGTCGTCATTCGCTTTTCCGATGCTAGAGACAGTAAAGAATATTACTTGCGGGAAGAATGTGATTTTCGGATAGAGTGATCGGATTGGCGGGAGCCATGAACGGTTATTATCTACGAGAAGCGCATATCATAGATGGTTATTTGCGGAAGCCGCATGTCATGCCGGCTGTTTGCCGGAGGCGCGTGTCGCGGACGATGGTTTGCTAGAAGAGCGTATCGTCGAGTGAAATCTATGGAACACCGATTTAAAGCTCTATAGAAACGGTAACCTTTATTACTAGAAAAATGGAGTCGATCCAACAATGCTTACTCACAGTAAATGGCTGATTCGCGCTGCGGTTGTCTTTTCAATTGTTGGCGCCATCCTGGGCTCGGACATGGCCGGCCGCAAAGATTATTCCTTAATCCCCGTCCACTCGCATATTCTTGTTGTCGGTTGGCTTTCCTTGTATGCCTACGGAATTTTTTATTATGTTTTTCCACAGCCTCAGAAGCTTAAGCTTGCCAAAGTTCAGGCAGTCCTGGCCATAATAGGGGCCTTGCTTCTACCGGTAGGAATGCTGCTGTACAATCAGTCCAACAACCCTCTCACTACTATTCTATTTATTGGTGGAGGCTCGATACTGCTTGTTGGCATGTTCTTGTTCGCTTTCCTCGTCTTTTTTGATAAAAATTTATTTTCCAAAAAATAGAGCGCTTTGGCACTTTTTCATGACTATGTTGCTTACATGCGCTTCAGCGCTTCTTTTGCAACAAATAAAAAAACACGCCTTCCCAACAGGGATCAAGCGTGTTTTTATCTTATAATATCCTGAACTGGAGGGCTCGCGATCAGCAAACTCCTTCTTGCACAAGCAATTCAGATAAGCCTGCTAGAGCTTGGGGTCAATTGCATTATCCAGCGATCTTCATTTCCCTTGTCTGTCCGTCCGGAAACACCCTGTATTCCACGACCGCTTGCTCCCTGTCCATATAATACACCGCATAGCTGTTAATCCGAGTCCCTTGATCATTCCAATTAATATATAATTGCGCTTGGATGGTGCCGTCAACCAGCCCTTTAATATCGACTTCGTCGGCATTCGTTGTAAACTCCTCCGGACTAAGAGGCTTCCCCCCTCGATAGTCATACCGCCAGACAGGTGTATCATCCAGACCGTTGCTAAATTCGGCATACAGAGGACCAAACTGTTCCTTAACCTCTTCCTGCGTCAAGCCAAGCTGAACCTTATCGACAAGATCGGAAGGATCGTAGGACCTGCCCGTCTCTGCTTTACTTGGTTCTGCCGCTGTAGAGCCCGCAATTCCCGGCCCGCCCGCTCTATCGGCAGCAGGAAGACGATCATAATAGCGGTCATCCATACTTGTCATTGTTTGAGGGGCCTCCTCAGTAGTAGTATCCGTAATTCCTATAGCCTTTACAGCCTCTGTAGACCCATTAGTCTCTGGGGTCTCCTGGATTTCCCTATTTTTGCCAACCATTGCAGAGCCCGGCAACGACTGTTCCCGATTAGAGTAATCGATCCAACCGGTCGCTCTGGCCACACCGAACGAGGATATAATAATAACTGACATAATAGCAGCGGAAATAATCATTTTCTTCATGGCGGGCCTCCCCTTCCATACCCTCTTTATCTTTTCTTATCTATATAGACCCTTTTAAAAAGCTTTTTGTTACACGAATTACAAAATTGTTACAATGTTATTCGAATCGGGCTCATTCGTGCTTATTTGACCTTGATTAACATCGACAGCGAAAAATGCTATAATGGCATATGACATTTTTAGATGCGGAGGAAACTCCCTTGAAGCTTACGAAACGAATGATCTTCATTGTCGGCAGTGTTCTGATTGTTCTCATTGCCGCTCTTTTTTTTATCCCGAAAGTGGAACAAGTGAATATGCTTTATGCTACAGACGGCGATAACATGGATCTGTCCGCCTGGGGCAATTTTGAGCAGGCTCTAGCCGCCAACATTCATCTGGAACGCCGCAATCTTGCCGATTTAAGTCTGAACCGGCTGACTAAATTCGACGCCGTTTATTTGGATATTCATCTGCAAAATTCAGATTCACTGCAAGCGAAGAAAGAAGAGCTAATCGAATATGTCCGCCAGGGAGGACATCTTTATTTGGAGAATGGGTTTGCCTCGGAGTTTCCACCGGAATTCCTGGGTGCGGAACAATTGGTCGAGCTGCCCGCCAACTCCCAGCCGCAATTCGAGTATCCGGAGGTGGATCCCCATCTTAGCGGAATGCAGACGGTCTTTCGCTCATTCGCCGATAACTTCCTGAATCATGCAGGGATGGACAGGCTTCCCGGTTTTGACTGGGGCCAGGGTATGATCCCCACCACGGCCAAGCCGATCGTGTCCTTAAATCAAGTTCCGATTATGACGATCCATGAAGTGGAGCAAGGTTCCGTCCTATTAACCAGCACGTTCCTGCCTAACCGGTACTTCATTACGGGCTTTGATCTGCAAAGCGGCATGGATCCGGCTGCTGGATTCCAACAGCTGGCGGCACCTTATAACGAATTACCGCCGGAGAAGGGCACCGCTTATTTCAATCGTTACCGGCTTGCGGTGGAGCCTTATTTTCAATTTTCGTTCGCTGCGGCGAACTATCAGCTTCGCGGAGAATTTCTATCTTATCTAAGTAAAGAAAAATACGGCTACTCGATTACAAAGGTGCTGGGGCCTTATGGCCGCCCCGCCATGGCTTTCCAGAATCATTATGAGGCTTTGCCTGCATTCCGGGATTTAGAAGCCATCCAGTGGACGGAGATGCTGAAGGAATATCAGATGATTCCTTCCTTTTCTATCGTGCGCGGCTCTTATGATTGGGGACAATGGTGGGAATCGATTAATATTCATCTCAATACGGGCTCTCAGGAGAAGCCGGAGTTCGTCGGCGAATACGTCAATTCCTTCTACGGGAGCGGCGCGAAGCTGGTCAGCGAAGGCCAGCCGTTGAAGCTCGCCCAGTATCCGAAGTACGTCCAGCTTTCGGAACCGATCGAGCTTCCCTACCGCGCCTACCCGGCCTTCGCCGACGTGAGCGGCAGCGGCCGCGCGGACCTGCTGGTCGGCAGCGCTGACGGGTTCATCTATCTGCTTCGCAACGAAGGGATGAACCCGGATGCCTACGCCAACCAGCCGCTGCCGCCCGGGCTTGAGCCGCCCGCCGCCTTCGGCGCGCCGGAGCCGCTGCTCACGCCCGAAGGCGAGCCGCTGCGCGTGTCCGGCTATGCCGCAATCGCCGCCGCGGACGTCACCGGCAGCGGGCGGGCCGACCTGCTCATCGGCGATGAGCACGGTGCGGTGTTCGTTTCCTTGAATCAAGGAAACGGCACCTTCGCACCGCCCACGCCGCTGATTGCAGGCGGCGAGCCGCTGGCCGTAGCGTCCTTCGCGGCGCCGGCGTGGGGCGACGTCGATGGAGACGGCGTCCCCGACCTGGTTGTCGGGGACGGGAACGGCGACGTCCGCCGGTACCGCGGCATCGCCGGCGAGCCGCTGCGGTTCGAGGCCGGCGAGCGGCTCGTGAGCGCGGCAGGCCAATTCGCGGCGCCGGCGCTCCGCGACATGAGCGGCGACGGGCGGCTGGACCTGCTCGTCGGCAGCAACGAGGGCGACATCCAGCTGTACGTGCAGGAGGAGACGGGCTGGAGCGCCAAGGGGCCGCTAGTCGGCGACAAGCTAAATCCGGCCGGCAATCATGCCCTGGTCGGCGGGCACAATTCCGTACCGCTATGGTATGATATTAACGGCGACGGCAAAGATGATCTGCTTGTCGGTCAAGTCGAATTCGGCATCCCGGTCACGATCGATGATCCCGATTTCCCATACGCCGATGAGTTGCAGCAGTTTTTACAATATGCTCGAGATCACCATTTAGAACTATATCCGCACGTGTTCGTGCATAACTTCGTCAGTGACGAGCAGGAGAAGCTGGAACTGGAGCTTCATCGTAAAGCTTTTGATAAGCTGGGGATTCCGTGGAAGGACCCGGGAACGAATCAGCATACATGGAGAATCAGTCATCCCGAACGTCTGCAAACGCTGCGCAATGAGAATGCCCAGAGCATATGGTTCAACTTTGGCTTCAGACCTTCTTATACGTTAAGCGATCCCCGTTCTTATCTTGACTATATGTGGGGAACGCCGTTTATGTTGATGGATGAGGAACTGCAGAATCCGATGGTGCTGTTTGCTCCTTCACCGATCTATGACAACAGCACAACGTCATCGACGCTGGACATTTACGATTCCATTATTCGATTGGACATGCCGATCAATTACATGGAGCACATTGAATATTTTAAAGGGAAAAAAGCGAGCTTTGAGAAGTTCGTTCGCTACTTCGACCAGGTTCGGACCGAGCATGATTATAACTTCGTTACCGAGCCGCAGATGGCCCGTTCTTTTCTGACGACCTTATCCGCTAAGGTAGAAGTCCGGCAATCCTGGGGAATGTACTGGGTAGACCGGATTAAAGATAAGCTCGGCCGGGGAATTCACCGGACGCTGACCCTATCAGCGGACACGAAGGAGATCCCGACTCAGGCCGGTGCTTACCGGGAAACGCTGGGCGTACGGATAGAACCTGGACAGCCATTAGCCGGTCATCCGTTGACCGTCGATTCTGATCTTTTTGTTAAACAAGAGGATGTCCTATACACCGGATTGGCCAAGCCAACGCAATTAACAGTAAGCTGGGCCACCGAACCGATTCACCTGATCCGCTCCAATGTCCCTGTCCGCATAGTGAAGGGAGATAAGCAGTGGAAAATTGAGCTGCTAGAGGCGGGAATGCAACAAATCAAGCTGTTCAGTCCGTTCCCGGTTCAGATTGAAGGGTCCGATAGAACGAATGAAGACGGTCAAGCGGACGGGCCCGGTGGCAACGATCTGGAGATCGAGGAAGATAAAGAAGCTCAGACTTATACCGTTACCCATTATGGGGACACCGCCGAAATCATTGTACGTTGGGAATAGGCAGTGAATGGGCCACATCTTCAAACGATTTAGAGGAGAAGGCTAGCTTAGAAGAAACGGCTAGTCCCCGTCTCCTCCCAGCCCATCCACCGTACAGCCGGTCCGGTCCGTCGAATGTGACTTTCAGAAACAATTACTAATAAACATAGGGGCTAAGGAAACGGACGGATTCTTGTCTTGACACATCTACTGCAAAAATACATTACATGTGGTTGAGATTCGATCATTTAAGACTTTTGACTGCAAAAGTACATTAGAATCACCGATTTCTGCTCCCTTAGCCCTTTAATTAGAAATTTGACTGCACTTTTGCAGGATTTTGCACCGAAAAGGCTTATTTATTCGAATTTGACTGCACTTTCGCAGGCATTCGCTCGAAGCAGGCTCATTCATTCGAGTTCGACTGCACTTTCGCAGGCAAGTAGACTCAAGCGCTCGAGTTCGCTTGCTTAAGACCGCCGAATACCAGAGCTTTAGTCGTTCGGTCAGCAGCCGAGCAGGTTCGATTCATAAGAAGCAATCATCAATCAGGAGGGACTATTATGGAAGAAATCGTCCGCCACTTGGAAGAGCACATTCGCGAACGGTACGAAATTGATCCGGACGACGACGAATTTACGGTCGACGTTCATTTGTTCGATTACGGATTTATTGATTCGATGGGGGCCACCGCCCTGATCGCTCATATCGAGAAGAAATACGACATTGAAGTGACGAATCAGGATTTGATGCTGTATCCTTTGAACACCATTAACGAAATTGCTGAATTTATTCACAATAAACAAGCGGGGTGAGCAAGATGGAATGCGTCGTATCGTTGGAGCGATTGGATCCTGGCCAATATGGACAATTAAAATACGCCTCCGCTTTTGTGGATGAGCATATTGAAGAGATTCGTATCGACAAAGATCGCCAGGAGCTGCTGCTGGTGCACCACTCGCCACTGGGCAACAAAGTGATTAGCGAGCGGCTGGAACGGTTAATCGACCGTTTCTCCAAGGGTGATTTTGGTTTTAAGGAGAACCGCTTGTTCGAGCATCGCGGACCGCTTCCTTACAGCGGGGATATTATCGCTGAGCTCGTTCAGTCCAAAACGATCAAAATTTTGGAGCCGGGATTGTTTATTTTCCGCGAGCCCTTTTCCAGCCTGATGAGGTTTATGGACTATGCTTTCGTTACCAAAATCGCCAAGCCCTTCGGAGTTACCGAAGAATCTTATCCAGCGGTCATTCATTGTGAAACGTTAAACAAAACGAACCATTTTACCTCCTTCCCGGAGCACATTCATTTTCTGACCCATTTGCGGGAGGATCTGGATGTGATCGAAGGCTTCTCTCAATCGGTCCGCGAGGCAGGCGGTTGGAAGCAGGAGGCTCCGTTGGGATTAGATGCCAACATGCCAAAGCCCAAGTTCGCCATGAATCCTTCTACTTGCTATCACTGCTATGAAGGACTTAAGGATGAAGTTCTCGAAGGGGACGGACTGGCGGTCACCGCCATTTCTAAATGCCACCGGTTTGAATCCAAGAACCATACCGATTTCGGAAGACTGCTGGACTTCAGCATGAGAGAGATCATCTTTGTAGGCAAGCCCGATTTCGTCAAAGAGAACCGGTTGAAATCGGTCGAGGCCATTCAGGAGTTAGCCAAGGAATGGGAAGTGGACAGCTATCTGGAGGTAGCGAACGACCCATTTTTCACGAACGATTTTCAAGTCAAAGCCTCCTTCCAACGCAATCAGGAGATGAAATATGAGCTTCGTCTGACGATTCCTTATTTGAATAAGTCGATCGCCTGCAGCTCGGTTAACTTTCACAGCAATACGTTTGGCAATGCCTTCAATATTAAAATCGGCAAGCGAAATGCGGTGACGGGATGTGTCGGGTTTGGAATAGAGCGCTGGGTCTTTGCTTTCTTGTCCCAATTTGGCCCGGATGAGGCGGGATGGCCGGTGCGTTTTCGCGAGCAATATGAAGCCTGGAAAGAAAAATCAATATAGTGAGTTGAACTTACGTGAGAGTCCTTTCCTTTATTAGAAAAAACGGATTCGTGCTTGGACTGCTGGCTGCATTCCTGCTTACGGATCTTCTAGTTGCCCGCTGGGATCCGCTAACGAATTCCATGCGCTTTCGTAAAAATGACTTTACCAAAACTTTGTCACACCATAATTGGGAAACGTCCGGCCGTGTCTTTTTCGGCAATTCTGCGGTTACGGGAGCGTATATTGAGGATCAAGCCGAGTATCCACTAGTTGAAATGGGCCTATCCTACGGAAAACTAACCGATTTGCAGCAAATTTTGGATCGGTCTTTATACGACTTCAAGGACGAGCTCGTCCTGGGCATCGACGTGCATACGATGCTGGATCTTATGGAGACCGATCCTACTTATCCATGGAATTCGAAGCGGTATCAGCCCTATTTATATGAATACCGGGATTATTTCAAAGAAACCGGAACAGGCATGTTAAAGCAAATCCTCACCTCGCTTCGCCAGAGCAAGCCGGAGGAAATGTTCGAGTACTGGGCCTGGAATGACAAGATGCTCTATTTCGGCGAAAAGCCTGCGGAAGGTCCGGGAAGCAAGCAAGAAGACTGGTTGAAATATGAACAAAGATACAATTATATGAGAATGCCTGATTTTCAGAAAAACCTGAATGCTCTGGAATGGGTGATCGATTATACCCAAGCCCATCAGTTAGAGCTAAAGGTCGTCTGGATGCCGTACAATCCCAACTATCCTCTGCCCGGCTACATGCCGGAATTAAAGGCTGAAGTGGATCGGATCTTGTCCGAGCACCACATTCCTGTGCTGGACCTGCTGGACCGCTTTGAACCACAGTATTTCCACGATTTGGTCCATATTAATCGTGAGCTGGGAGCTCCTCTTTTTACTAAGGAGGTGGACAAATGGCTTCTTTCCTTCGAAAAACGGTCGAACTCCTAATCTATTTAGCCATGCTTGTCCTGGTGATCATTCATTTTACCGGGAAGGGCGTCTTCATCTATGAAGGGTTCTAGCTCAGTTAGAAGGAGCCGTAGGTTATGTTTTATTTTAATATATACTCAATTATAGGGTTGGCCGGCATGATCGCCGTCCTTCTATTAACCCGGCATTGGAAGGATAACAAGCGAGTCCTGCTCCTTCTATTTAATTTTGGCTTTTTGCTTGTGTTCAACTACAAGCTTTTTTTGTTCTATGCCGCTTATACAGCGATAAACTATGCCGGCTATCGGTTCCTTTGCCGGGTTACCTATGCTCGGCTGGCGTGGTTCATTGGATTTATCCTTGTGAATATTGGCATAGTCTCGCTGACCCGTTTTCTGGAATACGGTTGGTTTAATCATCCTGCGGCCGATCTTGTTGTCGCCATCGGACTTATTTATAATGTGTTAAAAGTGATCGACGCTTACTATTTCGCCTATTTCTTTCGTAAAGATGGACAAGCGGCGGCACTCGATTATGCGAATTTTATTTTATTTATTCCTACATTTACATCCGGCCCGATCTTGAGGTTCCGTGATTTTATTGCAGATTCCAAGAAGCCCTATTCGGTCGATTCGGCTCAAATCGAAGCCAATGTTAAACGGATTATTCTCGGCTTGTTCAAAGCGGTCGTCCTTTCTTTCTACATGAGAACCGCCTTTGATTATATTGCAGGTCAGGAATTGATGGTCTATCACTCGATTTTCCTGCTTTTCTGGTTCTATCTATTAATCTACGTTGATTTCTCCGGGTATTCGGACATTGCTATCGGCTTCGGACGACTGCTTGGCTATCAGATTCCGGAAAACTTCAAAAAGCCTTTCCTTTCTCCGTCGATGACACAATTTTGGCGGAATTGGCATGCTTCTCTAGGAGATTGGTTCCGGGAGCACATCTTCATGTTCTTCTCGCGCAAAGCGATCTCCAAAACGACGGGGGCCTCTTTATCGCTATTAATCATGGTGCTAATCGGTTTGTGGCACGGATACACCTGGCCTTATTTGCTCTACGGACTATATCATGGGTGCTTGATTGCCCTGGAGAACCTGTTCGGCTTTTCGCTCGTCAATAAGAAAAAAGTGTCCAAGCCTTATTACTATTTCCGGATTATCTGGACCCAGACGCTGGTCGCCTTTTCCGTTATCGTTTATTCTGGAAATATCGAAATCGCAATGAAAATTTACCGCGGCCTGCTTTCCTTTCCTTCTTTTTAAAGATAGGCAGTGGTATAATGATCTTGATTTTATAGGAAATTCTAATGGACCGATATCTATATACTCGGCACTAAAGATTTCAAAGCTCATGAAGTGGAGAAAGAAAGATGCTTCCAGGGCGAGTTTTGGCTTTGTATTCCTACTATCCGAAGGCCTATTCAATAAATAAGGAATACAAAACAAGATGTTTGAAGCTTCGGAGGCACTTTCCTTCGGAACGGAATGATAGCTTTCTTTAGTGCCACATATATAGGGTCGTGTGATATCACGAGAAGGGGTTTAGCATCATCGTTCGGTTCTTTTATAATGAAACCAGACAAATCAGTCAGCACGAGAAGCTTGGTCGAACCTTTCTTTTATACTACTCTTAGGAGGTGCCCGTATGAAATTGGGGGTATTTACCGTACTGTTTTCTCAAAAACCATTGGAGGAGGCATTGGATTATATTGCAGCCAAAGGGTTGGACGCTGTTGAGATCGGAACTGGCGGCTACCCTGGTAATAGCCACTGTGATCCCGATACTCTGCTCCATGATGCTGCCAAGCTTAAACAATTCAAGCAGGCCGTCGAGTCTCGCGGGTTAATTATCAGTGCACTAAGCTGTCATTCTAATCCACTCCATCCCCAGAAGGCGATTGCGAAGGAAGCCCAGGATTTGATTA
This sequence comes from Paenibacillus sp. J2TS4, assembly GCF_018403245.1. GTDB lineage: Bacteria > Bacillota > Bacilli > Paenibacillales > NBRC-103111 > Paenibacillus_L. Next base: position 170,030 of record NZ_BOSH01000014.1, on the reverse strand, counting down.
CGAAGACGATCCAATTGGCAGAGAAGCTGGAGGTTCCTGTAGTCAACACCTTCTCCGGCTGCCCGGGAGACCATGAGGATGCCAAGTATCCGAACTGGCCGGTCGCTCCATGGCCGAATGATTATCAGGAAATTTTGAAGTGGCAGTGGGAAAATAAAATCATCCCTTATTGGACGGAGACAGGCAAATTTGCCTCAGATCATCATGTCAAAATCGGTTTGGAGCTGCACGGCGGTTTCTCCGTACATACTCCGGCTACGATGCTTCGCCTCCGGGAAGCGGCGGGAGAAGCAATTGGAGCCAATCTGGATCCCAGCCATATGTGGTGGCAAGGAATCGATCCGGTACAAGCCGTTCTTATTCTTGGGAAGGCCGGAGCGATTCATCACTTCCATGCTAAAGATACGTCATTGGATGCAAACAACGTTAACATGCATGGCTTGACCGATATGCAATCCTATACTCATATGCTGGATCGGGCCTGGCAGTTCCGTACCGTCGGTTATGGCCATGATATGAAGGTATGGGCGGACATCATCAGCGCTCTTCGATTGGTTAACTACGATTACGTCGTCAGCATTGAGCATGAAGACGGTCTGATGTCGATAGACGAAGGCTTTACAAAAGCAGTGCAAAACCTGCAGCAAGTGCTGATCAAGGAGCCGCTGGCAGATATGTGGTGGGTGTAAGTCCCTCCCGGCCATGCCGCATCGCCACCTCCTCGGCTTCCTCAACATAATTAGATAACAAAAAGCCCTTTAATCCGATCTTCATCGATCAAAGGGCTTTTTCATGTTCTGACCACTGGCTGGGCAGCGGGCATTAACCCATCCAACCTTTAATCATCACGAAATCCATAAACAAAAATACGGCCAAGCTAACGAAACCGAAGCCGATAGCAAATAAATTTTTACGCGGTGCTGTGACCAGTCTAACGAAACCGATCGCGATAATAACCGTTATAATTAATACAAAAATATCGAAAAAGCTAAATGTGCTGGTGGATTGTGCAGCCGCTTCCGCCCCTTCTGCCAAAAACATCGAGAGTCCTCCTTATCATAGCTTATCTTATCTTATGTTATCTTCTGCAGGGCAATGTTGCAAGTCATTTATTTGATCTGTAACAACATTGTCACCATTATTATAGACGAACCCCGACATTCTATAACATAAATCCAATATTTCATCCTATTAAAGTTAATAGCGGAGAAGTATAGCGGGCCGCCTCTCCTATCCGGCAGCCCACTCTCCTTCTTTAGACGACCGCATCTTCTTTCTGCAGAAGGGTAGAGGAAGTTTCTTCCGAGCGTTTCCTATCCCTCTCTAATACAGGCTTTAAATACTTTCCGGTGTAGGACTTTGACGAGGCCACAATATGTTCGGGAGTTCCTTGTGCGATAATTGTCCCTCCACGATGACCCCCCTCTGGCCCCAGATCAACGATATAATCCGCCGTCTTGATGACATCCAGATTATGCTCGATCACGATAACCGATTCTCCATTCTCAACGAGACGATGGAGTACGTTAAGCAGCCGGTCGATATCGTGAATATGCAGTCCCGTAGTCGGCTCATCCAAAATATAAATCGACTTGCCCGTATTCCGGCGGTACAATTCTGCTGCCAGCTTAACTCGCTGCGCCTCTCCGCCGGATAGCGTAGTCGCAGGCTGTCCCAGATCCATATAACCTAGGCCTACGTCCTGCAATGTTTTTATTTTCCGGTGAATGCGGGGAATGTTCTTGAAAAACTCACATGCATCTTCTATCGTCATTTGCAAGATATCGGCAATGTTTTTGCCTTTATATTTAATCTCGAGCGTTTCGCGATTGTATCTCTTGCCTTTGCATACTTCGCAAGGAACATAGACATCGGGCAGGAAATGCATCTCTATCTTGATGATTCCATCTCCTCGGCAAGCCTCACAGCGTCCTCCCTTGACGTTAAAGCTGAACCGCCCCTTCTTGTAACCGCGAACTTTGGCTTCCGTTGTTGCGGCGAACACATCGCGAATATCATCAAATACTCCCGTATATGTCGCCGGATTCGAACGAGGGGTCCGTCCAATCGGAGATTGGTCGATATCAATGACCTTCTCGACATGCTCCAGTCCTTTAATTTCTTTATAATGTCCAGGGCGTACCTTGGCTCCATTCAAGTCTCTCGCCAAAGTTTTATACAGAATTTCGTTGATCAGCGTACTCTTGCCTGACCCGGACACGCCGGTCACACAGACAAACGTCCCCAGCGGCAGCTTCAGATTAACGCTGCGCAGATTGTTCTCCTTGGCCCCCTTGACTTCCAACCATTTGCCATTAGGCTTCCTGCGTTCCAATGGCACCGGGATAAACTTGCGGCCGCTTAAATATTGGCCGGTTAACGAAGCTTGGTTCTCCATTATTTCTTGGGGAGTACCCTGAGCTACAACCTGGCCCCCGTGTATGCCCGCACCCGGTCCAATGTCGATTATATAATCCGCTGCGAGCATCGTATCCTCATCATGCTCTACAACGATCAAAGTATTCCCTAAGTTGCGCATATGCTCCAGTGTCTGAATCAGACGGTCATTATCCCGCTGATGCAAACCGATGCTCGGCTCGTCTAATATATACAGAACCCCCATCAAGCTGGAGCCGATCTGGGTAGCCAATCTGATACGCTGCGCTTCTCCGCCGGAGAGCGTACCCGCCGACCGGCTGAGTGTCAAATAATCGAGTCCGACATTGACAAGAAAGCCCAGTCGGGAATTGATTTCCCGCAAAATAAGATTGGAGATCGTCTTTTCTTTCTCATTAAGCTTCAGATTGCCAAAGAAATGCTGCGCCTCTCCTACCGACAGTTGGGTCGCATAAGCGATATTCTTATCATTGATCGTTACCGCTAAGGTTTCCGGCTTGAGCCGGTCGCCTTTACACTTACCGCATGGCTTGGCGCTCATATAAGCTTCAATATGTTCCCGAATTCCATCGGAAGCCGTATCCCGGTATCTTCTTTCCAAATTGTGGATAATCCCTTCAAAAGGAACCATGGCCTCCTTGGTGCTCCCGAATTCATTCTCATAGCGAAACCGAATCCGTTCCCCTTTGGTTCCATAAAGAATAGTCTTCATCTGCTCATCGGTTATTTCCGAAACCGGAACGTCAGTTGGAATCTTGTAGTGCTCGCAAACCGCAGCTAAAAACTGAGGATAATAATTAGAGGTGCTTCCAGCCCATGCTTCAAAAGCCCCCTCGTCTATTGATTTGCTGGAGTCTGGAACGAGCAATTCGGGATCGACGATCATTTTGCTGCCCAAGCCGTCACATTCCGGACAGGCCCCGAAAGGACTGTTAAAGGAGAACATGCGAGGGGCCAGCTCTTCCATACTAAAGCCGCATTCCGGACAGGCCAGATTCTGGCTGAACAGCAGCTCCTCCTGCTCCATTACATCTACCAGCACTCTGCCTTCCGCCAGCTTTAGCGCGATCTCCAGAGAATCGGCGAGACGAGTTTCGACCCCTTCCTTAACGACGATTCGGTCGACGACCACTTCGATGGAGTGTTTCTTATTTTTCTCCAGCTCGATTTTCTCGGATAGATCGATAATCTCTCCGTTCACCCGCACACGAACGAAACCCTGCTTCTGAATATCCGAGAGCAGCTTCACGTGCTCTCCTTTCCGGCCGGAAACAAGCGGAGCCAATATTTGCAGCCGGGTCCGTTCCGGATATTCCATAATCCGGTCGACCATTTGTTCCACGGTTTGCGCCGTTATCTCTACCCCGTGTACTGGACAGTGAGGCCGCCCGATTCGGGCGAACAGCAGACGCAGGTAATCGTATATCTCCGTTACCGTCCCTACCGTGGAACGAGGATTCCGGCTGGTCGTCTTCTGATCAATGGATATCGCCGGAGAAAGACCGTCAATTGAATCGACATCCGGTTTATCCATCTGTCCAAGGAACTGCCTGGCATAGGCAGACAAGGACTCTACATATCTTCTCTGGCCTTCCGCATAAATCGTATCAAATGCAAGAGAGGATTTGCCCGAGCCGCTTAAACCGGTCAGGACGACAAATTGATCCCTCGGAATCGTTACATCGATATTTTTTAAATTATGGGCGCGTGCCCCTTTAATGACGATCTGATCACTGGCCACGTTACCCCTCCCTCCTCTCATGATTGGGCTTTTAGCTCCATAATAGCGTCCCGCAGCTCTGCCGCTCTCTCGAACTGCAGACTCTTGGCCGCATCTTTCATCTCCGCTTCCATACGCTCGATAAGAGCGGCCCGATCCTTTTTCGACATTTTGTTCATCTGGATGTCGGTCAAATAGTCGGCCTTCTGTTCAGCCACTTTGGTTGCTTCAATGACTTCACGTACTTTCTTCTGGATGGTCTGAGGGGTTATTCCATACTTTTCGTTATGTGCGATTTGAATAGATCGACGACGCTCGGTTTCCTGAATCGCTTTATTCATCGAATCCGTGTATTTATCAGCGTACATAATAACCTTGCCCTCAGAATTCCTCGCTGCACGCCCGATCGTCTGAATCAGGGAACGTTCCGCCCGCAAAAATCCTTCTTTATCCGCATCGAGAATGGCTACCAATGAAACCTCCGGCAAGTCCAGCCCTTCCCTGAGCAGATTGATTCCGACCAGTACGTGAAATGTACCGATCCGCAAGTCTCTTAATATCTGCATCCTCTCCAACGTTTTGATATCGGAGTGAAGATACCGGACACGAATGCCTATTTCCTTCAAATAATCGGTCAGATCCTCGGCCATTTTCTTCGTCAAGGTAGTGACCAGCACCCGTTCGTCCTTCTTGACTCTGTCCTGGATATCCTCGATCAAATCATCAATCTGACCCTGCGTTGGCCTGACCTCGATGACCGGATCGAGCAGACCGGTCGGCCGAATGATCTGTTCGATCATGTCGGGGCAATGCTCCAGCTCATACGGACCTGGAGTCGCCGATACGTACAAGGCCTGCTTCACTTTGCCCTCGAACTCCTCGAAGCGGAGCGGCCGATTGTCCAATGCAGACGGAAGACGGAAGCCGTGCTCCACCAGAACTTCCTTCCTCGCTCTGTCTCCGTTGTACATCCCCCGAATTTGCGGCAGCGAAACGTGTGACTCATCCACCACTACGAGCATATCATCGGGAAAATAATCAAACAGCGTGTACGGAGTGGCTCCCCGTTCACGGAAGGTAAGCGGACCGGAATAGTTCTCAATCCCCGAGCAGAAGCCCATTTCGAGCATCATCTCGATATCGTAGCGGGTCCGCTGCTCCAGCCTCTGGGCCTCCAGCAGCTTGCCCTGCTCCCGGAATTCGGCCAGCCGCTCTTCCAATTCTCTCTCGATATTGACTATGGCCCGCTTCATCGTATCCTCATGCGTGACGAAGTGGGAAGCAGGGAATATCGCGATATGATCCCGCTCTCCCAATATCTCTCCAGTCAACACATCAATCTCGGTTATCCGCTCAATCTCATCGCCGAACAACTCCACCCGAACGGCATGCTCGCTTCGAGAAGCGGGAAAAATTTCGACGACGTCCCCGCGGACTCTGAACGTACCCCGAACAAAGTTGATGTCGTTCCGCTGATACTGAATATCGACCAGTCGATGAAGCATCTGGTTCCTCGGCAACTCCATACCGACTCTTAAAGAAAGCAAAAGATCCCGGTACTCCTTCGGAGAACCGAGTCCATAGATACAAGATACGCTCGCTACAATGATGACGTCGCGACGCTCGAACAGCGAACTCGTAGCTGAGTGGCGAAGCTTGTCTATCTCATCGTTAATACTCGAATCCTTCTCAATAAACGTGTCGGAGGACGGAATATAGGCCTCCGGTTGGTAGTAATCGTAGTAGCTTACAAAATATTCAACAGCGTTATTGGGAAAGAATTCCTTGAACTCGCTGCATAATTGCGCGGCTAGTGTTTTATTATGGGCAATGACAAGGGTAGGCCGATTTAACCGGGCAATCACCTGTGCCGCCGTAAAAGTTTTCCCGGTTCCCGTCGCTCCAAGCAGCGTCTGGTGCCTCTGTCCGCTTTGAATGCTGTTAACGATTTTCTCAATAGCCTGGGGCTGATCGCCCTGAGGCTCAAATTCCGAAACCAGCTCAAACTTCTTATTATTTAATACGAGATCGCTCATTAGAATCCTCCGTTAAATTCGGAATGCGATTTCCTCTAAACTTTTATTCCCATACGGTCGATAAAAAGGATAGCAAACGGCACAGCCGTTTATCATTTTCTGTTGAAATATAGGAATGTTTGTTCCTACTATTATACCTTGTTTGCATCTGGGTTGCAAATCAAGATTGGTTCCTTATCCTCCCAACTACTATAAGCTGAACTAGGAGTGGTATCTAACGTGGATTTAACAACAATTATTGGATTAATTGCGGGCTTGCTGGCACTCATCATGGGCTATATTTGGGATGGAGGGCACTTAAGTGCTCTATTCGTTCCCAGCGCACTGCTCATCGTCGTCGGCGGTACTATAGGCGCAACTGTAGTCAGTTTTCCGTGGAAACAGCTCAAGGAATTTCCTAAAGCACTGGTTATGGCTTTCAAAGAACAGAAGCAGGAACCCGAGGTCATTATCGACGACATCGTAGAAATGGCTACTATCGCCCGCCGGGAAGGTGTGCTCGCGCTGGAGCAGAGGGCTGTTGAGTACAGGGACCCGTTTCTTAAAGATGGGCTAATGATGGTGATCGACGGAACCGATCCTGAGCTTACCCGGCAAATTTTGGAGCTCGAGATGGATGCGATTGAGGCCCGTCACGAAGGATATGCCAAAATTTTTGAAACTGCAGGGGGATATGCCCCGACGATGGGGATTGTCGGTACAGTCATGGGGTTAATTCACGTTCTCGGCAGTCTCAGTGACCCGGATTCACTGGGCCCGGCGATTGCCGTCGCGTTCGCGGCCACTCTGTATGGAGTTGCCACCGCTAACGTTATCTACCTACCTATGGGAAGTAAAATCAAAGCCCGCAGCAAGGAACAAATCTCCACTATGGAGCTGATGCTGGAAGGCATCCTGGCCTTACAGGCAGGTGAAAACCCTCAGTTAATCCGTAAAAAGCTGACCTCCTTCCTTCATCAAAAGAATAACTCAAAAGCGGAAGTAGGTGGAGAATTTGGCGAGGAGAGGTAAGAAACCGGAAGTTCCTGAGAACCATGAGCGTTGGCTAATTACTTACGCGGACCTGATTACGCTCCTGCTTATATTTTTTGTTATTATGTATGCCATGAGCAAGGTGGATACAGCTAAATATAACGAATTGGCCCAAACGCTGCAACTGCAATTCAGCAGCAAGGGTGATTCTGTCCTGCCCCAGGGAGCTGGCGTAATAGGCGGTATGGATGTAGGCAAAGGGATGGATGGGAATTCGAAAGAATTTAACAAGTTTCTTGAGGAAATGGAGAGACAGAAAGAACAAGGACTGCGAGACTTGGTCAAGGTCGTTAATGAATATATAGATGAAAACCAATTGCAGGGAACGGTATCCGTCGGCGACACCCCAAGAGGGGTTGCAATTACATTGAATGATTTGCTTCTGTTTGATTTGGGTAAAGCCGATCTGAAGGATCCGGCCTATCCTATTCTGGAGAAGCTGGCGAGCCTGTTCCCGACACTGAACACAAAGATCAGTATCGAAGGGCATACCGACGATCTTCCGCTGGCCACCGGCGCTTACTATAAAGACAACTGGAGACTGAGTTCCGAAAGATCGTTGTCCGTGTTGAGATACTTTACCAATGAAGCGGAGCTGCCCGAATCCATGTTCATCTCTACCGCCTTTGCCGACACGAAACCTATTGTTCCGAATACATCCAACGAGAACCGGCAAAAAAACCGTCGAGTAGAAATTATAGTCCTTAGATAATCCCCACTGTAAAATATATTAAAAACCTGACGGCTTCCCGTCAGGTTTTTGTTGTGATGTGGAGTAATTAGTATATTATCTCTATATCCGTTTCGATTCACTCAAAGCCCGCGCTAAAAATCAGCCCATATCCTATTCCGAATTAGCAAAGGGTGCAGCAGATTAAGAAGAGGCTGACGATCTGTGAGAGCGCAGTCCATTCTTCTTTTTACGAAAATAGGCAAAGATGGATACCGGCCTCTGTTCAACATAGTACATCGCTTTATCATCGGGACAGAGAATCAGCCCCAACTGGTGATGCTCTCCGGCAAACACGGCCCTGCTGACAAACTTGGAGTGCCCCTCCAGATTAATGATTTCCAGCTTACAGAAGGCCGAGTTCGCTTGCATCGCTTGATGAAACTCTTCCTTCGTAGCTACCTTAATCTGATTAACCTTATGGATAATTTCGCCCGCCTGAATGCCTAGCTCGGCAGCCGGACTTTGAGGCAGCACGGCCAAGATCTTTAATCCTCTGGAATCATGGACATACATCGGATTCGCAGATTCTTCTTTACGATTGGAATAGGCGATCATTCCTTCATGCAATAAGATGACTAATAACGAGGCTGGCAGAATAAACGGAGACCAATAGTAGCTGCCTATTGCCCCGGCAAGAATGATGATTGAGTAACCCATCAATATCGTCGAATCGAATCTAGCTTTCCAAGCCGGCAGACGGGATAGGGTTGAAGAAGTAAAACCGATCAACGCGGGGAAAGCAATGATTCCCCACCCAGCGGCCGATCCACTTTCTATAAACCACGGATTCCAAGGCAGTTGCATTCCCGATTGCGACGGAACCAGCAAAAACAACGGAACAGGCCAGAAACCCTGAAGATGATAGGCCCCCACCAATTTGCCCCGTTTGCTCTCCAGGAAGAGAGGCATAGCCAAGCGGCTTCCCTGCCAGCGCATCAGCAGTCCTTCCACCAGATGAAGCACTCCCGCCAGTGCCAATAAAGAAGGCATATTCACAGACAAAGCGGTGTGGAATACCCAGCCTGCTACCGGCCACTCCTCTGCCACAGGAGCGACTAGCGCAATGAAATGAAGGATACCTAGGACCCCTACCGAGTAGGCGATGCAAAAGTATCGAACGCGAGCAAGCATCAGGAGGAACGCAATCGCCCAAATCAGCAGCATCGCATTAAAGGGTAAGGTAACGCCGAACAGAATCATGAGCACCGAAGCCATCAGTCCCCCGAGCCAACCCCACAGCAACGTCCGCCAAGCTTCACCCAAGAAGGAGTGAAGACGTGAATTAAACAATTTGCGCTCCAGTGAGATCTGCCTTCTATACTGTAGAACAATGAAGGCTATTCCTATGTAATAAAAAGGGTTCAGCAATAGTTGAACCAAAGCTCGAAGCCCCTGTTCTCCCCACTCTATAAAAGGATTCATTCGACAGCTCCTTAAAAAAAGATAAGAAGGCGGTACGGTTGATTCATACCGGCCTTCTTCAAAATTCTACGTCCCTATTCAATTTCCTGCCGATTCCTGAAATTTCCTTCCATCCTTCTATGACTGTGCCAGCTTATCTTGCAAGTATTGAACAGCTGCTTTTAACTGTGCATCATGGATCGGATCGCGTATAGCTTCTATCACTTTACTTTCCAGCAGTCCCATCAATTGCTCGTCGACTTCACCGTTCGCTGCAAGCTGGTTGTCCCTTTGAAAAGCTTTGACTGCTTCAGCGGTCTGCAAGCTGAAATAGCCGTCTATTCGATCAGGAGAATAACCGAGGCCCTGGAGCATGGTTTGCAGCGTTTTGACATCTTCATTCGTCATATCGACGGTTAGTGTGCTCTGTTTACTAAATGGCCTGACCGTAAAAAACTCCGGCTGGTCCACTTTCAAATCCGGCTCAATGCCTACCTCATTAATCCAATTTCCTTCGGGAGTCAGCCATTTTAAAGTGGTCATTTTAATATTGCTGCCGTCTCCCATTTCTTTTTCAAAAGTCATCTGAACCGTCCCTTTACCGTAAGTCGTCTGTCCAACAAGATGACTTCCGGCGGATTCTTTCAATGCTCCGGCCAATATTTCCGAAGCGCTGGCGCTGCCCTGGTTAATAAGCACGGCAACAGGATACGGTTTAGCGGAATTAGGATTCTTGGACAATGTCGGCTGCCGATTCCCCTCGCGATCTTCCATCTGAATGATCGGCTTTCCCTTTTCAATGAAGGGCTGTACGATATCGATGACCCGGTCCAGCAGTCCGCCGGGATCATTCCGCACATCAATAATCAAAGCTTTCATTCCCTGATCTTCCAGCTTGGTCAGCTCTTCCTTGAATCTTTTATTCGTTTCATACGAAAACTGAGTAATTTCAATTTTGCCAATCGAATTCGCCAGCATTTCAGCATAGACGGTTTCCAGCGGAATGTCGTCCCGCACGATAGCGATCTCTACCGGTTCAGAAGCCCCGAGACGCAGGATGCTCAGTTTCGCTTCGGTTCCTTTAGGGCCGCGGATCTTAGCTACGGCTTCGTTCAAGGTCAGCCCATCCAGCGATTCCCCATTCACACTTAGAATAATATCCTTGGCCTGCAGACCGGATTTTTCCGCAGGAGACCCTTTAATCGGCGAAACAATCGTCACCCTTCCATTGTTCAACGAAACCTCTGCCCCAATCCCTTGAAAAGAGGAACTGATATTCTCTTGAAACTGCTTGGCTTCCTCTGTCGTCATATACGTAGAGAACGGATCTTCCAAAGAAGACAACATTCCGTGTATAGCCCCGTCAATAATTTTATCATGATCTACATCTTCTAAATAACGCGTACGTATGAGTTCATAGGCCGTCTTCACTTTGTCCAAATCTTTGCTCGTCACTTCTTCTTTGATGGAGTCGCCGGTTACTAGAGAAGGACTTACAATCGTTAAAGTTAAAATACTGCTGGCGAACATAGCCATCACGATAAAAGCCAAAACCGTACGGCCTTTAAAGACCATTCACCTTGCACCACCTTTGCTACCCTGACTTACCTGCTAGTATATGACAAGCATGTACGGTTTATTATTCCAATCTATTAAAAAATTTTGAAAAAGAGGACGAACGAGTGCTATTACGGCACTTTAATAATTTTATTCAACATAAGGTCTCGGGTTGACCGGCTTTTCGTTGATTCTTACTTCGAAATGAAGATGATTTCCGGTCGAGTCTCCAGTCGATCCCACTTCCGCAATTTTTTGTCCTCTCGTAACGGAGTCTCCCTCACTTACTTTAATACCGTTCTGACGAATATGTCCATACCAGGTCCACATGCCACCGCCGTGATCGACTACAACCGTATTACCATATCCTCTTACCCAGGAAGCGATCAGCACAACCCCATCATCCGCCGCTACGATTGTAGTTCCGTTAGGGGCCGCGATATCCATGCCCGCATGAAGCTTCCTCGTCTTGGCAATCGGATCTATCCGATAACCGAACTCGGAAGTGATGAGTCCGCTGTCCGGAACAGGCCAAGCCAGTTGCCCACCTGCGCGGCTCACATTGGTCGTCTTCAGCTTTGCCTCCTTAGCTTTTTGCTGCTGGATCAATTTATTTCTTTCACTATACAGCTCGGACTTTTCCTTAGCGAGAGCTACCAAGCTCTGCTCTTGTTCCTCGCTGATGCTTTCCGCTTCGTGTTCTTGTGCTGACAAGCTGGCGATAGCGACTTCTTTTTGCTTCTCTCTAACTAACAGCTGCTGCCGCACATCCTCCGCTTCCGCATATAGTCTTTCTGCTTCCTGAAGCTGAACTTCGACCTCTGCCTTCTTCTCCGCGATGAGGTCACGGTCCTTTTTGTTCGCCTCCAGCAGTCGCTTATCGTTGCCGGATATTAATTTCAATGTATTGAACCGTTCAATAAAGTCCGAGAAGCTGGTTGCGCTCAGAATGACGTCAAGATACGAGACCGTTCCGTTCTTGTACATAGCCCGAACTCTGGACTTTAACTGCTGGTCTCTTTCCTCCACTCGATCCTCTGCATCCATTAATTGCTGAGTCGTCTCTTGAAGAGCCACCGTCACGGCGTTAACCTGCTCGTTCAGATCGTTCAGCTTGGCCACCTGCTGCTCTATCTCTTCCTGCAATTCCTTCAGCGTTATAATCTCTACCCTTTTTTGCTCCGACAAGGAAGCCTTGAGCTCTTCGGCTTCTTTTCGCTTTTTGGCTGCTTCCTGCTCCTGCTTCTGAAGCTGCTCCAGCTTACGGTTGATATCGTCTATTGGGCCGGCATAACCGGTATACGGTGGAATGACCAGGCATATGGCTATGACTACGGTTGCGAGAGACAGCGATAACTTTTTCAACAGTATTCCTCCTACACTTTTAAATACTTGCGGACCGATATCAAGCTACCCCAGATTCCAATGACTAATCCTATCGAAAGCAAAAGAATGCCGACGGGATAGATAACATCAACGAGAGGCTTAAATTGAACCATAAATACGCTAATATCCGCCTGGGTCCCTTTGAGCAGCTCAAAATATCCGTAAGCCAGAATTCCAATAGGAATAGCGGAACCGATCAACCCAAGAAGCGCCCCTTCTATAAAAAATGGCCAGTTGATAAAGCTGTTGGTTGCTCCTACCAGCTTCATAATTTTAATTTCCCGGTTTCTTGCCATAATGGTCAGCTTGATCGTGTTCGAAATCAGGAACATCGCCGTCAAGGCCAGACAGGCGACCAGAACAAGACCGACGTTGCGGATAATGGAAGTCACTTTAAACAAGGTATCAACCGTGCCTTTGCCATAATTCACATCGACAATCGGTGCAGGATCTTTACCGGCGTTCAAAGCTCCAATCTTCTCCGCTACCAATCCTACTTCGCTCGGCTGCTTTACTTCTACGGTGAAGGAATCGTTCAACGGATTGTTTTCACCGTCCAGCCCATCCAAATAAGCTTCAGCGGAATCTCCCATCTTCTCCCGCAAAATCTCCAGCCCTTCCTCTTTCGAGATGAACGTATTCTTGGCCACCTCCGGCATGCCAGCAATGCTGGCTTCAATCGCTGAAATCTCTTCCGGGGTAATCTCCAGTTCCAGAAACACCCGAATCTCGACTTGCTTCTCAATCTGCTCCGTCAAATAATTTACATTAAGAGACAAAATTAGGAATAATCCCAATATAAACAAAGAAATCGAAATCGAACTGACGGAGGCAAAGGTCATCCAGCCGTTGCGGATAATATTCTTGCCGCCCTCTCTGAAATGCCGGCCAAATGTATTAATCGTCATACCCGTACTCCCCTCTCGCCTGGTCACGGGCAATTTGGCCTTGTTCGATAGCGATCACTCTTTTGCGGATGGTGTTAACTATCTCTTTGTTGTGCGTAGCCATGATGATGGTCGTTCCCCGGTAATTAATTTCCTCCAGCAAATTCATAATTCCCCAAGACGTTTCGGGATCCAGATTTCCCGTAGGCTCGTCCGCAATAATGACTGCCGGATTATTGACAATTGCGCGGGCAATCGCAATCCTCTGCTGCTCTCCGCCGGACAGCTGAGTCGGAAAGGAAGTCGTTTTATCCTTCAGCTTAACGAGCTCCAGCACTTCCATCGTTCTTTTCTTGATCAACTTCTTAGGTGCTTCTATCGCTTCCATAGCAAAGGCAATATTTTCATAAACGGTTAATTTGGGCAGCAGTCTAAAATCTTGAAAAACCACTCCGATATTGCGGCGAACATAAGGAATCTTCCTCGCCTTCAGCTTCTCCAGATTAAATCCGTTAACAAAAATCTGGCCTTTGGTAGGTCTTTCTTCCCTATATATCATCTTCATAAAAGTCGATTTACCCGCCCCTGACGGACCGACAATATAAACAAACTCGTTCGCATTTACTTTCAGGTTGATGCCTTTTATCGCGTGCGTACCGTCCGGATAGGTCTTCCAGACGTCTTGCATTTCTATCATGCTATCACATCCTGTTTGTAGTAACCCTCTAAAACTTCGACATAACTCTTTAAATTCCTTTAGAAAGGTAACAAAAAGGTAACATTTCTTCGTTTTTTTTCACATCATCGCCTTGTTTCCCGATCGGTGACGAACGATGCTGCCAGGAGAGTTGTTGAAATATATCAAGGACATCCCTCATACAATCCTTTAGAGAGGCTGCTCTAAACTCTTCTTCTCCTTTAAGTCCGAAATGTTACGAGAAAATATAGTTCATGTAAAAGTCTTGTCCCAATCCAGGCCCGTTTCTGCAAAGTGAATGAAGGGAGGTTCATCTCATGCCATGGTCAAGGAGAGCTCTATTATTTATTATTTCGGCTTTGACCGCGCTGGCTTTAATCTTTTTCTCTCTCATCGGCTATACTGCGCAAAAAAGCTTTCCGAGAGGAATGAGCCTGCACGGCTGGAAAATTGCCGGAAAGCCCTATTTTCAAGTTGCTGCCAAGCTTAAGCAAACTGCTTCGGATTTCTCCCGGATCACTATTTCCTTCACTTCCGACCGCCCCGAGGCCGTTCCCGCTTCATTGACAATGGAGCAGCTCGGTATACAAATCGACATGCAGGCTTTTTTTGATTCCCTGCAGCTGCTTCGATCCGGAAATCGCTTGGAGCAGGCCAAAAACCGCTGGACGCTCTCTGGCTCATCTTTAAAGCTTACCTTATCTTTTAATGACATTGCAATGCAAAAAATGTTGAAATCTGTATGGTCCCCGATGTATGAACAATCCCCTCAAGATGCCCGGAGAGTGATTACCAAGGACGATCAGGTTGAAATTATTCCAGAAAAAGCCGCTTTTCGCGTTGATGAGCAAGTGTTGAAAAGAACCATTCTGGAATGGTTCGACAACGAATGGAACGGATGGGTCGACAGCTCCGATCAAATATCGCTAAAGCTGCCCTTATTGGCAGAAAATCCTCAAATTAGCGCTGCCGATCTTGAGGCTCAGGGAATCGACCGCAAGCTGAGTGAATTCACTACCCTCTATTTAACAAATGAGGCAGGGCGTGTACACAACATACAATCGGCCGCTCAAATAGTGGACAACACGCTGCTTGGGCCAGAGGAACAATTTGACTATGGCCAGACGGTACGGCAAGCGGAAACTCAATTCGGGTTCAAGGAGGCTCCGGTGATTGTCAACGGACAGCTCGTGACCGGAATAGGCGGTGGAATTTGCCAAGTATCCAGCACATTGTATAACGCTGTTCTGCGAGGCGGACTCGAAATTGTGGAAAGAAGGAACCATACCTTGCCTGTCAGTTATGTCGAATTAGGTCAGGACGCCACCTACGCGGATGGCTATATCAACTTCAAATTCCGCAACAATACCGGTCATTACTTGCTGATCAAGACCCAGATGGAAGAAAATCGGCTCACCGTCAAAGTGTTCGGTCGGGCTCCGAGTCATATTACTTATGATATTGAGTCGGTTGTCGTGAAGGAAGTGGAGCCCTCCATCAAATATGTGTACAATCCTTCCCTGACTAAAGAACAGTTAATTCAGAAGGGAAAACCAGGGTACATTGTCGAAACCTACCGGATTCAATTCGAAAATGGGCAGAAAAAAGAATCCCAACTTATTTCCAAAGATACCTATGCCGCGCAGCCTGTATTAATCGCGACTCCTAACGACGCCAAAGCAGAGAACCCAAGCAAAGAATCTTCCCCCATTGTGGAAGACGGGCTCCGGGGGCGTTAATCCGCTGTGGGATAGGCTCTCTTCACCGTCCGGTTTCAGATAAGCTGAGAGCCTATTTCGCTCTCTTTTTTGTGACAAGTCATATGACTTCAGTGACTTGGCAATGTTCTCTTCTTCTTGTAACCTAGGGTTACGGATCAACGAAGAGGTGACAAAACCAATGTCGAAGGAAGCTTTCTTCCGTAATCTGGAATACAAGCTGAAAGGACTTCCAGAACAAGAACGACGGCAGATTATTCAAGTTTATGAAGATTTGTTCCAAACTGCATCCGAAAACGGCAAGGACGAAAATGAGGTAGCCTCCTATCTAGGATATGCCTCTCAGGATGATCATTCGTATGCCCGCTTCGTCCAGCATCAGCATATATCAAATCATAGTTCGGCCCAAGGGGCGAGAGCACTGATGGCCAGTGTTGCCCTAGGGCTGTTTAATTTAATTGTTGTCTTGACGCCATTTATGGTCGTTAGCGCCGTGCTGTTAGCTCTTTCCATCGTTTCCATTGCCCTTCTTGCCATGTCTATCTTTATATGGCTTCCGCCTTTTACAGAAACGTTAATGGTCCATAAGCTCTTTTTGTCCATGTCTACCTTCGGTCTTGGAATGCTGATAGGAATTGCGATGGTTTACTCGATTAAATGGTACGTTATCATAGTAAGCAAATATATTAGGATTAATGTCAATCTGATAAGGGGGGAATAGACATGAAGAGAAAAATGGTGGTTGTCGTGGTCTTATTCTCTTTAGTCTGCTTCCTGGTAGGAGCTATCGGACTGGGCTTAACCTTTGCCTGGAAGCCCACCGTCTCGGCTGAAAGCAATCATACGGATCAGGAGCGTGCGTTTGATTCTACCTCTATCCATCAGCTTGACATCTATACTGATATCGCCGATATCATTTTTGTCCCAAGCTCATCGGACCTCATTACGGTCCGCTTAAACGGCACCACCACTGATAAATATAAGCCTGAGCTTATCACCAAGCAGGAAAAAGATAAATTGACCGTGGAGGTCCGCCATCCTAAGCAGAAAGGAATTAATCTCAGTCTCCTGCAAGATTGGATATCCGAAGAGAGAGATAATCTGCTCACGAAATTGGAGGTGGAGATCCCAGACAAGATCTATGCCGATATTAAAGCCTCTTCAGACATAGGCAGCGTCAGGATAGCCGACCTGGAAGCAAACCAGCTCTACTTGAGCAGCAAAACGGGATCCGTAGAGCTAAGCCATTATTCTGGAGAGCAGTTGGAAGTTCAAACCGATATCGGACGCGTTCAATTAAGTGAGATCAAAGCGGATATGAACGTGAACAGTAGCATAGGAAAGGTGTCCGTCGATATGACTTCTGTCCTTCACCCCATAAACATTCAGACGGAAATCGGCGCCGTTCAAGTGACCGTCGAGGAGATGACCCCGATGAAGGTTGAACTGCAGACCAGTATTGGAAGCATCCGCACCGATCTCCCTGAAATGACTGTAGACCAACAAGATAAGTCGAACTATACGGCTTCCTTCGGAAGTGATGGCCCTCCGGTTAAAATCTACACCGAGATTGGAAGCATCACCGTCCGCTCTCGTTGAGAAAAACTCCTATCGGAGAACTTTGAGAATGGGAACAGCAGCTTATATAATTCTATATGTGGCAAAACAGACCTCCTGCAAGGGAGGTCTGTTCCTGTTTTCCTCATCTCTCCAAATATTGTCGGACCCAATCCGCCGTCTTCGCGGAGACCTCCTCCGCTCGGGAGATGGCTTGCGTCACTTGCCCGGAAGCCGTTCCCCCGTAAACATTACGGGCGTTGACGACCTGCTCGGGTTGAAGCACTTCATAGATCTGATCATCGAATAATTCGGAGAATTGCTTGAATTCATCCATCGACAGATCTAGCAAATATTTTTTGTTCTGAATGCAATACAGCACGGTCTTGCCGATGATTTCGTGCGCTTGTCGGAACGGAATGCCTTTGCCCACCAAGTAATCGGCAATATCCGTCGCATTGGAGAAATCCTGATTGACGGCTTGTCTCATCCGATCCCGATTGACTTTCATCGTGGAGACCATGGGGGCGAATAATTGAAGCGCGCCCTGCAATGTCTTCACGGTATCGAACATCCCTTCCTTATCTTCCTGCATGTCCTTGTTGTAGGCTAAAGGAAGTGCCTTGAGGACGGTCAATAAGCCGACTAAATTGCCGTAGACGCGGCCGGTTTTGCCTCTTACCAATTCCGCCACGTCCGGGTTTTTCTTCTGCGGCATGATGCTGCTGCCCGTACAAAAAGCGTCGTCGAGCTCAATGAAGGTAAACTCCGTGCTTGACCACATGACCATTTCTTCACACAGGCGAGACAGATGCATCATGATCAGCGAAGCGTTGGACAGAAACTCTACGATGAAATCACGATCGCTTACCGCATCCAGGCTGTTCTCATACACCCGGTCGAATCCAAGCTGTTCGGCAACGAAATGACGGTCAATCGGGAAGGTTGTACCCGCCAATGCCCCCGCTCCCAGCGGAAGGATATTAATCCTTTTATAGCTGTCCTGAAGGCGCTCAATATCGCGTTGGAACATGGAGACATAAGCCATAAGATGATGGGCGAATAAAATAGGCTGAGCTCTCTGGAGATGCGTATAGCCAGGCACAATGGTATCCAGATTGTCCTTGGCCTGCCCAATGAGAGCTTCTTGCAGCTTGTGGAGCATGTCGACAAATTCAACTACTCTTTTGCGCAGGTATAGATGCATGTCTGTTGCGACCTGATCATTCCGGCTGCGGCCCGTATGAAGCTTGCCTCCAACCGGACCGATTTCCTCAATGAGCGCTTTCTCGATGTTCATATGAATATCCTCGTCGCTAACGGAGAATTCCAGTTCCCCGCGGCGAATCCGTTCCAGAACCTTGAGCAGCCCTTCTTTAATCGTATCCGCATCTTCCGTCGGAACAATGCCGCATTGGGCCAGCATGGCGATGTGCGCCAGACTGCCTTGAATATCTTCTTCAGCCAATTCTTTATCGAACAGAATGGATGCTGTATATTCTTCGACTAGCTGATCCGTTTTTTTGGTGAACCGGCCACCCCATAATTTAGACACCTGTGCTGCTCCTTTCCATCAACAAGCGAGCCGCATCAGGCGGCCCGCTGGTTATTATTTCCGTTTATTCTGCTCTACACCCGAAGCAACCTTCAAACGCAGTGCATTCAGGCTAATAAATCCGGCGGCATCCGCCTGATTGTAAGCTTGCGTCGGATCCGCCTCCATCGTAGCGATATCCGGATTGTACAGGCTGACCGGGCTCTTCACCCCTGCAGCAATTACATTGCCCTTATACAGCTTGACGCGAACTGTTCCGGTCACATTCTTCTGGCTCTCGGTCACCAATGCCTGAAGGGCCAGCCGCTCTGGTGCAAACCAGAAGCCGTTGTAGACCAATGTGCTGTACTTCGAGATTAAAGAATCGCGCAAATGCATGACATCCCGATCCATCGTCAACGATTCCATCTGGCGATGCGCCTGGAACAGGATCGTCCCGCCCGGAGTTTCATAAACTCCCCGGCTCTTCATTCCGACAAAGCGGTTCTCGACCATATCGACCCGGCCGATCCCATGCTTGCCGCCAAGCTCGTTCAGTGTCTCCATCACTTGAAGAGGAGTCATCGCTTGCCCATTCAATCCGACGCAGTTGCCTGCTTCGAATTCCAGTTCCAAATATTCCGGAGCGTCCGGTGCATCCTCCGGGGATACGCTCAACACATACATCTCCTTGCAGGATTCGGCACTCGCGTCGAACCAAGGGTCCTCCAGCATTCCGCTTTCGAAGCTGATATGCAGCAGATTGCGATCTGTCGAATAAGGCTTGGACGCCGTCGCCTGCACGGGGATGCCATGCTTCTCGGCATAAGCGATCATCTCGGCACGGCCCGGGAACTGCTCGCGGAACGACTCCAGCCGCCACGGGGCAATCACGCCAATTTCCGGAGCAAGCGCAGCAGCCGTCAGCTCAAAGCGCACCTGGTCGTTCCCTTTGCCTGTAGCGCCGTGAGCGATAGCTGTCGCTCCTTCCGCTCTGGCGATTTCGACCATCCGCTTGGCGATCAACGGGCGAGCAATGCTGGTGCCCAGCAAGTATTGCCCTTCATACAAAGCGCCCGATTGGAACATCGGAAAGATAAAGTCGCGTGCGAATTCTTCGCGTAAATCATCGATATAAACTTTGGATGCGCCGGTTTTCAGCGCCTTTTCCTCCAGGCCGTCCAGTTCGTCTTGTTGACCGATATCCGCCGTAAATGCAATAATCTCTGCATCATAGGTTTCTTTCAACCAAGCCAAAATAACGGAGGTATCCAAGCCGCCCGAATAGGCGAGAACAATTTTGTCTTTAGCCATACTATCGTTCACCCTTCTTTCACTAGTTCCATCAAGTTTCATCCAGTTCTATCAAGCTTTCTTGGCCGAATGGCGGCGACATCGACCCCATGCGGCCATGATTATTAGCTACAGAATAGCGGCCATAATTGCTTTTTGCGCATGCAGACGGTTCTCCGCCTGATCGAATACGATCGAATGGCTTCCATCGATAATCCCTTCGCTAACCTCTTCGCCCCGGTGAGCCGGCAGACAATGCATGAATAAATAATCCGGCTTAGCGTATTTCACCAATTCTTCGTTTACCTGATAATTGCGGAACGCGACTACGCGCTCAGCCTGCTCCTCTTCAAAGCCCATGCTAGCCCATACATCGGTATAAATGACATCCGCATCGGCCACGGCTTCCTTCGGATCGGTGACGATCTGCAGCTGGGAGCCGGTTTGAGCTGCGATTTCCCGGGAAGCCTCGATCATTTCCCGATCGGGTCCATAGCCTTCCGGAGAAGCCACGGAGACATTCATCCCGAGCTTGCATCCCCCAACCATAAGCGAGTGAACCATGTTATTTCCATCACCGATGTAGGCCAGCTTGAGTCCCTTCAGACTGCCTTTTCTCTCATAAATGGTCTGATAGTCAGCAAGAGCCTGACAAGGATGGGATAGATCGGACAGTCCGTTAATAATCGGAATGGTGGCTCCTCTGGCCAGCTCGATTACCGTCCGGTGAGCAAACGTACGAATCATGATCCCGTCCAAATACCGGGAGAGAGTCTGGGCTGTATCCCAAATCGTCTCTCCACGACCGATTTGCAGGTCGTTGCGGCTCAAAAAGAGGGCATGCCCCCCCAGTTGGAACATTCCGACTTCGAAGGATACTCTTGTGCGTGTTGACGATTTTTCAAAAATCATTCCCAATGTTTTTCCTTTAAGGGGCTGATACACCTCCCCTTCCTTTTGCTTGCGCTTCAGCTCCACCGCCAAATCGATCAAATATTGAATTTCTTCCGAAGAATAATCCGCTAATCCAATAAAGTCTCTTCCTCTTAAATTCAAGCCAGTATCCTTTTGAGTCGAATTTGTCATGTCATCGCTCCTTCCAAATTTACTTACTCATTAACCGCCATCGTATGTCCTGCCAGCACCTTGCCGATCACTTCGATTCCCTCATCCAGTTCTTCATGCGTCACTAACAAGCTAGGCAGCAGGCGAATCACTTCCGGACCAGCCGACACGACCAATACTCCGTGCCCGTGAATTTCCGCTATCAGATCGGCAACCGGGCGAGTACATTCAATTCCAATCAATAAGCCCATGGCGCGGATTTCCTTAACCATAGGGTGACCTTCCAGCTTAGCCTTCAGTTTCTCCACCGCATATTGACCCATCTCAGCCGCTCTGTCGGACAGCTTGTCACCCACGATGATTTCGACGGTAGCTATTCCAGCCGCCGTAGCGATTGGCGTCCCACCGAAGGTAGATCCATGGCTTCCAGCGGTGAAAGCCTCCGTGAGTTTCTCCTTGCCCAGCATGGCCCCGATCGGAAACCCGCTGCCCAGTGCTTTTGCTAATGTTATAATGTCGGGCTCAATCCCATAATGCTCGTATGCGAATAATTTGCCTGTACGCCCCAGCCCGGTTTGAATTTCATCGACAATTAGAAGCAAGTTGTGCTCCTTGCATAATTTCGCCACTTCTTTAACAAAGGCGGGATCGGCAATCCGTACTCCGCCCTCCGCCTGTACCATCTCCAGCATAATGGCACAAGTCTTATCGTTAATATATCCAGCAAGCGCTTCGGCATCGTTAAACGGTGCATACACGAAGCCCTGAGGAAGCGGTTGGAAGCCATCCTGCACCTTCTCTTGTCCCGTAGCGGTCAGAGTCGCCAGCGTACGACCATGAAAAGACTGCTTGAATGTAATGATTTCATATCGTCCGGTCCCCAATACCTTCTGATGGTAACGGCGGGCCAGCTTGATAGCCGCTTCATTCGCCTCCGCTCCACTGTTGCAGAAGAAAACCGCATCCATACAGCTGTTATCCGTGAGCAGCCGAGCCAGCTTCTCCTGATTTGGAATATGGAACAGATTACTGACATGCCACAGGTCATCCAGCTGCTCCACGAGCTTCTCCTTCACCTTAGCCGGTGAATGGCCCAGACTGGTAACGGCCAGCCCGGTCATCAAATCCAAATAGCGGTTCCCTTGATCGTCCCACAGACGACTCCCTTCTCCTTTAACCATTGCCATCGGGTATCTGGCATACGTCGGAAATAACGAACTTTTGCTATCACTTACTTCCCCCATCGCTTGTTCCCTCCCCATTTTTGACGATTTTCGTCCCAATCGCTTCTCCTCGCACAGTCTTGCTCAACACTTCCGGTACCGATCCGTCCACGATCACCACTTCACGAACCTGGCCTTGAATGCATTGCACCGCCGCTCGGACCTTCGGAATCATCCCACCATAGATTTCCCCGGACTCGATCATCTGATCGATCTGTTCCACCGTGACAGAGGGCAATACCTCCTTCTGTCCATTGACGGTTGCCATAATCCCCGGCACATCCGTCACGACGATCATCCGGTCGACTCCGATTTGGGAAGCGACGGCTCCAGCAGCCGTATCGGCGTTAATATTAAACCGCTGACTGCCGTCCTCGCCAATTCCTATCGGAGCAATGACCGGAATGTAGCCCATGGCTGCGATCCCGCGCACCAGATCGGCATTGACGGAAGTGACATCGCCAACCCATCCGATCTCTTCGGAGTTCGCCACCGGCTCCGCTTCGATCAAATGGCCGTCCACTCCGGACAATCCAAGCGCTTTGGCACCTGATTCCTGGATTTTGCGTACGATTTCTTTATTGATCCTCCCGGCAAGAACCATCTCGACGACGTCCAGCACCTCATCACTCGTCTTGCGAAGACCATTTACAAACTCGCTCTCAATCCCCAATCGATCGAGTATCCCCGAGATTGCAGGTCCTCCGCCGTGGACGATAACCGGGATGGCGCCTTCGTCCTGAAGCTTCTTCATATCGTTAAAAAAAGAGGCCGGAAGAGCCGCCAAGGTGCTTCCTCCACATTTAATAACAAAACAATGATGACTCATAGTTAAAACCTTCTCTCTTAAATCCTTCTATCTATATAAGTGGCACTTAAGAAAGCGATCATTCCGTTCCGAAGGAAAGTGCCTCCGAAGCTTCAAACATCATACTCCTTCCCCAAAAAGTGAAGATGAGCTTCGAAGCAATTCCAGGTACTTTTCGGGGACCCCGAAACCAACAGATTCCTTCTATATAGATGGGCCTTCGGATGGTAGGAATACAAAGCCAAAACTCGCCCTGGAAGCATCTTTCTTTCTCCACTACATGATCTATATATTCTTTAGCTCATTTTATATAGATGTCCCTTCGGTCATGTCCTGTAGGCAGCGTTGATCCGCACATAATCATAAGTCAAATCGCAGCCCCATGCCGTTGCCTGAGCATGGGCCATGTTTAGATTGACGTGAATCTGCACCAGCTCGCCCTTCAAGTACTCCGCAGCTCGCTCTTCGTCAAAACGAACCGGGCGGGATTGCTCAAGCACCGAAATGTCGCCGATCCGAATATCGACCTTGTCGACATCGATGGGCTGTCCGGCCCTTCCAGCGGCGGCAATGATCCGCCCCCAGTTGGCATCTGCCCCGAAGCAAGCCGACTTGACCAGACTCGATCCAACAATCGTCTTGGCAATGGCTCGCGCTGCCTCAACGGAGACCGCTCCGTTCACCTGCACTTCCACCAGCTTGGTCGCTCCTTCTCCGTCACGGGCAATCGCCTTGGCCAAGTACTCGCTAACATGCCGGAAGCCGGCCGCGAACGCCTCCCAGTCCGGATGAGCCGGATCAAGCTTCTCCTCGCTGCCGGCCAATCCGCTCGCCATGACAACGACCATATCGTTCGTGCTAGTATCGCCGTCAACTGTAATCATGTTGAACGTCGAATCCGTAACCTCGCCCAGCAGCTTCTGCAGCACGTCAGCCTCGATGTTCGCATCCGTTGTGATGAATCCGAGCATGGTCGCCATGTTCGGATGAATCATGCCCGAGCCTTTGGCTGCTCCCGCAATATGAACCGGGCGGCCGCTGACGTTCATCTGGACGCAGATCATCTTCTGCACCAGATCCGTCGTCAGAATCGCCTGGCAGAAATCGTCGCTCCCGTCCGCTCGCAGCCGCTCGGGAAGCTGGGCGATGCCTCCGCCCAATTTATCCATCGGCAGCAATTCGCCGATTACGCCGGTGGAGGCGACGCCAACGTGGTGCTCCTCCACGCCGAACGCTTGGGCGGCCGCTGCGCGCATGGACCGGGCATCTTCCTCCCCTTGGAGGCCCGTGCACGCATTGGCATTGCCGCTGTTGACCACTACAGCTTGCAGCTTGCCTCCGGCGGCCAAGCTTTCCTTGGTCACCTTAAGCGGAGCCGCCTGAAAAGCGTTAAGCGTGTAGACCGCAGCCGCGGCTGCCGGCACCTCGCATACGATCGCTCCCAAATCGTAGCGGCTCATTTTCTTCAGCCCGCAATGAAGGCCGCCGGCACGAAATCCGGCGGGCGTCGTTATCCCGCCTTCAGGCATAACGACATATTGCTTGTTATCGCTCATTATTATTCACCTATCCCTCATCATTACGGGTATACCAGCAAATTACGGATATACCGGCGTAAACTCCAATCCTGTCGTTTCGTCCCAGCCCATCATCAAATTCAAATTCTGGATCGCCTGCCCCGCGGCTCCCTTGACCAGATTGTCGATGACGGAAATAATCGTCACCCTTCCGGTGCGATCATCTACGGAGAACCCGATATCGCAATAGTTCGAACCCCACACTTCTTTAGTGGCCGGCCATTGGCCTAAATCACGAATACGGACGAACGGGCGCCCTTTGTAGTAATTCCGGTACAATTCGATTAGTTCTTGTTCGCTCCGCTTGCCGTTTAATTGGGCGTACATCGTACAAAGAATTCCCCGCGTCATAGGCACCAGATGCGTTGTGAAGGTGGCCACCACTTCCTGTCCAGCTGCCTCACTCAACCCCTGTTCAATTTCAGGAGTATGCTGATGACGATTGACTTTATAAGCCCGGAAGTTCTCATTGATTTCCGGATAATGGAAAGATTGGTTCAATCCGCGTCCGGCACCCGAAACCCCGGATTTAGCGTCCACAATGATGGTCGATGGATCGACCCAGCCCGCCTTAACCGCCGGAATCAGCCCGAGCAAGGTAGCGGTCGGATAACAGCCAGGATTCGATATAAAATCGACGTCATGGCAATTCTCGCCATATACTTCGGCCAAACCATAAACCGCTTTAGCCAAATAATCGTCAGCCGCCGGCTTGCGCTTGTAATATTGCTCATAGGCTGCGGGCGACTTCAAGCGGAAGTCTCCCGACAAATCGATAACCTTCAACCCGGCTTCCAGCAATTGAGGCACCAGTTCTGTACTTACCCCATGCGGTGTTGCAGCAAAAACGACATCCGCCTTTTGCCGAATTAAAGGAATGTCGACGGCATCCAGATGGTCCACAATAATTTCGGTTAGATGAGGAAACCCATCGGACAAAGGAGTCCCGGCGCTCGAAGAGGAAATGACCGAAGTGATTTCCACCTTGGGATGCCTTAGCAAAAACCGAATGAGTTCAACCCCACCATATCCTGTCGCGCCGATAATCGCTGCTCTTATTGGTGTATTCATATTAAAACTCCCCCTCTTCCATGCAAACCAAGCGTAAACGGCTGCCGCCGTCTTTTAACGGTAGATTGACGTTTCGCGGTGAATTATAAGCATGATTATAAGTGTGAATCTTATAAATCCTTATAATTGGACAAAAAACTTATGTATTATTATACGTCTGAAGGTATAAAAATTCAATAAGAGATCTACCCGGAGCACAACATTTTTCAAGCCTGCCTGCAAGCTAAAAAAAAGAAACTTCGCAACCATCTTCAATCCCCTCCGAAGCTTCAATCTTTGTGCCCCCATGCGGATTCTCTATTTTATATCGATTCTTCTATTTTACATATTTATTGGTTTACTTGAAACCCTTCTCCTAAAACTTCCTTCGTATCGCTTATAATGACGAAGGCGTTAGGATCAACCGTTTTTACAATACTTTTTAACCTCGAAACCTCCGACTGATTTAACACGATCATTAAGACAACTCTTTCATCCCCTGTATATCCTCCCAGCCCGTTCAGCTTGGTCAAGCCCCGGTTCAGATCAACGAGCACAGCTTGAGAAATCGTATCCGTTTCCTTCGATATAATAAAAGCTACTTTGGAGAAATTGATGCCGGATTGGATCAAGTCGATCGTTTTGCTCGTTACATATAAACCGATTAAGGCATATAAAGCTTTCTCCGGAGAAAAGACAAGACCCGCTGTCAAAATCACTAGCCCGTCCAGCATAGCTACGGCTACGCCGAGACTGATTCCCGTATAGCGGTGAATAAGCTGGGAAGCCAAAGCCAGGCCGCCTGTTGATCCTCTGGCTTTAAATACAATCCCTAACCCGATTCCGGTTAAAATGCCGCCATATAGCGAAGCCAGCAGCACATTTTCCGTGGGGACAGGCATTCCTTCCGTCAAAAGCACAAATAGCGGGAACACGACGGTGCCCACCGCTGTTTTATAAGCAAAGTCCTTACCCAGAAATTTAACGCCGGCGGCAAACAACAACAGATTGAGCACCCATTGGATAAAAGCAGGTTTAATGCCGATCAAATGCTGGATGATCGTGGAGATACCCGTCACTCCGCCGGAAGCGATCTGGTTCGGATTGAGGAAGACATTAAAGCTGACCGCCATGATGAAAGCGCCAATGAGCAGCAGCAAATATTCCTTAATAGGCGAGGCAGCAGGAAGAATCGCCGACTTGCCTCGGTCTTTGTTAATTTTCAACGGGCCCACCTCTTTTCATAAAAACATCCTACACATTCCAGGTTCATGTGTAGGATGTTACAACCTGCCTCACTTTATGAGGACTCCCGCTTCGGCTTCGCATCGACCTGATGACGGAGGTAGGCATCGATCAAGAAGTCGATCTCTCCGTCCATAACCGCGCCGATATTGCCGGATTCCGCTTGGGTTCTATGATCCTTGACCATACTGTACGGGTGAAAAACATAAGATCGGATCTGGCTGCCCCAGCCAATTTCCCGCTGTTCGCCGCGAATTTCCGCCAGATGCTGTCTTTGCTCTTCAATTTTCTTCTCATACAGCTTGGATCGTAAAATTTTCATGGCCCGCTCCCTGTTCTTGATCTGGGAACGCTCAGTCTGGCAAGTGACGACAATCCCGCTCGGCAAGTGGGTAATGCGAACCGCGGAGTCCGTCGTATTAACGTGCTGACCCCCGGCACCGCTGGAGCGGTAAGTATCGATCTTTAATTCTTCGGGCCGAATGCCCACCTCGACGTCATCGTCGATTTCAGGCACCACGTCACACGACACGAAGGAGGTATGCCTTCTGCCGGAAGAATCGAAAGGCGATATGCGGACCAGCCGGTGCACTCCCTTTTCCGTTTTGAGGTAGCCGTAAGCATTGTGTCCCTTGATTAGCAGGGTTACGCTCTTCACTCCAGCTTCATCCCCGGGCAAATAATCAAGAACCTCAACTTTATAATCCCGCTTCTCTGACCATCGCCGATACATGCGCAGCAGCATCTCCGCCCAGTCCTGGGATTCGGTGCCGCCGGCTCCCGGGTGAAGCTCAAGAATGGCGTTCATCCGGTCGTACGGCTCGTTCAGCAGAAGCTGAAGCTCATAGCCTTGAAGCTTCTCTTCCAATTGGGCTACGCTGGCTTCCAGCTCGGAGGCCAAACTCTCATCGTCCTCTTCCTCAGCCAGCATCATCATAACTTCCAAGTCCTCGTATTCCTTGGACAGTTGCTCAAATTCGGCGACAATATCTTTCACCGCATTGAGCTCAGCAATCAGCTTCTGGGCCTTATCGTTATCGTCCCAAAAATCAGGGGCGCTCATTTTTTCTTCAAAATCGGCAATCTGCTCATGCTTGTAATCTAAGTCAAAGAGACCCCCGTAATTCAAGTAGTCGCCTTGCCATTTCCTTCAAGCTCTGTTTCCATCCGCCTTCGATCATGCTATGCACCTCTTTCACAAATTAACGATCGTAGCTCCCGGCAGCCACAACAGGTCAAGCGGCCACCGATGGAACTAATATGCTATTATTTAACCTTTATTTACCGCAGCACTGCTTATATTTTTTCCCGCTTCCGCAAGGACAAGCCTCATTGCGTCCGATTTTATCCTCTTTTTTGACAACCGGTCTTTTGGCCTGCGGTTCTCCGCTCGGGTCGACTGCCTGGCCTTCGGCCACCGCTTTTCTCTCCAGATTCGTTTCGACGTGAGCCTTCATAATATAGGTAGCGACCTCTTCCTGAATGCTCTCGATCATTTGCTGGAACATTTCGAACCCTTCGAATTGATATTCTCTCAGCGGATCTGTTCCGCCGTAGGCTCTCAAGTGAATCCCTTGCCGGAGCTGATCCATCGCATCGATGTGATCCATCCACTTGCTGTCTACCGCCCTGAGGACGACGACCTTTTCAAACTCCCGCATGTAGTCTTCGCCAATTTGCTGCTCTCTTTCCTCATACAGCTTCTGCATCTTCTCTTTAATATATTCGACGATTTCTTCCTTCTCTTTGCCCCACAGTTCATCGGCCGTAAGCGTTCCTTCCTGCAGGAAGGTAGAGTTGGAGTAATCGGCGACCGCCTGCAGATCCCATTCCTCGGGAACCTGGTCCCCCGGACAATGAGCCTCGATAATTCTCTCAATAACCGGATAGATCATGTTTAATGTAATCTCCCGGATATTTTCCGATTCGAGTACTTCCCGGCGCTGCTTATAGATGATGTTCCGCTGTTGATTCATAACGTCGTCATATTGAAGGACGATTTTACGAACATCGAAGTTATTGCCTTCCACCCGCTTCTGCGCGGATTCAATCGCCTTCGTAATAAGACGGCTTTCGATTTCCTGGTCTTCTTCAAACCCGAGCCGATCCATCATGCCCATGATATTCTCGGCGCCAAAACGGCGCATCAATTCATCCTCCAGCGAGAGGAAGAATTGAGACGAGCCCGGGTCGCCTTGACGGCCGGAACGTCCACGAAGCTGGTTGTCAATTCTCCGGCTTTCGTGTCTTTCCGTACCTATAATATGCAGACCGCCAAGCTCAGCCACTCCATCGCCTAACAAAATATCCGTTCCGCGGCCGGCCATGTTGGTAGCTATCGTCACCGAACCGGGCTGCCCGGCGCGAGATACAATCTCCGCCTCTTCGGCATGATACTTCGCATTCAGCACTTTATGCGATACGCCCTTCTTCTTAAGCATATCCGACAGACGCTCGGAGTTCTCAATCGAGACGGTACCAACCAGAACGGGCTGCTTATTCTGATGCTTCTCTACGATCTGATCCACAACCGCCCGGAATTTGCTGTTAATCGACTTATAGACGATATCCGGCATATCTTTACGGATCATCGGACGGTTCGTCGGCACGACGATAACCTCGAGGCCATAAATTTTCTTGAATTCCTCTTCTTCCGTTTTAGCCGTACCGGTCATACCCGCCAGCTTGCGATACATCCGGAAGTAGTTCTGGAACGTAATCGTCGCCAAGGTCATGCTCTCATTCTGAACCTTGAGCTTCTCCTTGGCTTCAATCGCTTGGTGCAAGCCTTCGCTGTAACGACGGCCGGTCATCAGCCGCCCTGTAAACTCGTCGACAATGACGACCTCATCCTCTTGCACGACGTAGTCGGTGTCCCTCTTCATAATGACGTGTGCTTTAAGAGCCTGAGTGACGTGATGATTGAGCGTCACATTCTGGTGATCGAATAAGTTCTCGATGCCAAATGCTCTCTCCGCCTTGGCAACCCCATCCTCGGTCAAGGCTACAGCACGCATTTTAATATCAATCGTATAATCCTCTTCTTCCTTCAATCCGCTCACAAACCGATCGGCCGCGTAATACAGATCGGTCGATTTGGCCGCTTGTCCGGATATGATCAGAGGCGTACGCGCTTCATCGATCAGAATGGAGTCCACTTCGTCGATAATAGCAAAGTTTAAAGGACGCTGGACCATCTGCTCCTTGTACAGGACCATGTTATCCCGCAAATAGTCGAAGCCGAACTCATTGTTCGTCCCATAAGTAATATCGCATGCGTAAGCCGCTTGCTTCTCCGCATGGTCCATATTATTCAGGTTAAGCCCGACGGTCATGCCCAAGAAGTTATAGATTTGCCCCATTTCCTCACAGCCGACGGTAGCCAGATAATCATTCACGGTGACGAGGTGAACACCCTTGCCGGAAAGCGCGTTAAGATAAACCGGCAGGGTAGCGACCAGCGTCTTTCCTTCTCCGGTCTTCATCTCCGCTATGCGGCCTTCGTGAAGAACCATTCCCCCTATAAGCTGAACGTCAAAATGACGCTTGCCCAGAGTCCGCTTGGAAGCTTCACGCACGGTGGCATAGGCTTCCGGAAGCAGATCGTCAAGCGTTTCCCCTTTATCTAACCGCGATTTAAATTCGTCGGTCTTGGAACGCAGCTGCTCATCCGACAGGACCTCGAATTTCGGCTCCAGTTGATTGATCTGGTCTACGGTTTTGAGCATTCTTTTTATTTCACGTTCATTTGAATCGCCAAATATTTTTTTTACAAGTCCAAGCATGGGTTTACCCCTTTCACAAGTGAAAATTCACAAAAGACAAGTATACAGAAATTGTAACAGTTTGCTCTTAAAGCCGCAACAACCGGAAAGAAAAGGGGGCTGCCCTGTAACTTAAAAAGCCCGATCCCCCTTAGAGAGGAACAGGCTTTGGAAATAATTGCTATTTAGCAGGTTCAATCAAACCATAAGTACCATCCTGACGCCGGTATACGACATTGACATTCTCCGAATCGTCAGTATTGGAGAAGACGAAGAAACTGTGGCCTACCATGTTCATCTGGAGAATGGCCTCTTCCACATCCATAGGCTTCAGGTTAAAGCGCTTGGTGCGGACCAGTTCGAAATCTTCCTCTTCTTCATGAATTCGTCCCTGGGACGCCGGATCTTCCACGAAATAATTCTTCAATCCGTTCTCCTGACGGAGCTTGCGGTTTACTCTCGTTTTATATTTGCGGATTTGTCGTTCCAGTTTGTCCACAACCAGATCAATGGATGCGTACATGTCGCTGCCTCTGACCTCAGCCCTTAACATAACGCCAGTAAGAGGGATAGTTACTTCCACGTTCTGTTTGTCTTTGATCACGCTTAAGGTTACGTTGGCTTCGGAAGCAAGCGGACTCTCAAAGTACCTTTCGATCTTGTCCAGCTTCTTCTGAACGTATTCCCTCAATGCGTTGGTCACTTCAATGTTCTTGCCGCGAATGTTATATTTCATGGTAACAACTCCTCCCTTCTACCTTCATTATAATCCATTTGACGTCGCACTTCAAAGCAAATAAGCATGAAAAAACCCCGGAAAATCCGGGGGTTAAGTGCTATCTTTTATAAGTAACTTTTGTATTAAGCAGCGGCTGTCAGCCGGAGAATCAGATTTTGGTTACGTTAGCTGCTTGAGGACCGCGAGCGCCTTCTACAATATCGAATTCTACAGCCTGTCCCTCGTCCAAAGACTTGAAACCCTCTTGTTGAATCGCTGAGAAGTGTACGAATACGTCCCCGCCCTCATCCGTCTCAATGAAACCGTATCCTTTTTCTGCGTTAAACCATTTCACTTTACCTTGCATTCGGAACATTCCCTTCCTTATTCAAATAAATGTGAAGCGCATTCACAACTTGACTATACCACTCGTGTCAATTGATTGTCAATAATATACAATTGGGACCAAATTATCAGAAAATACACAATTCACATTTCATCAACTCTTTTATTCACAGGATGAAACCTTATTTTCATTAGTTATTCACAAAGTTATGCACATTATCCACAGGTTGAGGATAACTGATTGTGTGTATATCTCAGTCCTGTCGGAGCCAAATCATGCAAAAAAATAACCGCCGGAAGGTCTCCAACGGTAATTGATGTGGATTAATTTTTTTTGTCGAACATAAATGCGTCCGGAGAAACTTGAGGCTCATAAGCTGCCCTTTGCCTCTTGGCTTGAGCACTTTTCCCCAAATGCTGTTCCGCTTCCGTTTTTAGTTTGTGGATAACAGCCTCAATTGCAGAATCGTAGCTTAAAACGCGGGCGATTTTATTTTTGTACGGCTCAACATCTTGATTATCTTTTAAAGTCCACTTCTGTCGAATGGATAGAACTAATTTTTCTCTATCTTCGACAAATTTCTCGACTTCCTCGTAAGTAGCTTGATCCATTCGTTCCACGAATTGAACCGTCAGAAGATCCAATTCGTCAATCAGCTTATCCATAGGGACCGCCTGCGGGCTTAGCAGCATTTATGCTTCTGGCCGCTTGTACCCATGTTTCTTTCATTTCCGTCAGAAAACCTAGTACTTCCTCAACAGGCTCCTTTTGCTTTCCCATATTGGCTGCAATTAACTGATGGTTCCAATAATCGTAGATTTGTCGTAAATCCTGAGATAGAGGAATGTTCATATCGAGAGTCACGATTAATTCATTGATGATCGCCTGGGCCTTAACCAAGTTGGTGTTTACTAGCTGGAGGTCGTTCTGCTCCAGCCCATGAATCGCCAGCTTGCAAAAACGGATACAGCCATCATACAGCATGATCAGCAGCTGTGCAGGAGTCGCCGTCTGAACGGTATGATTCAAATACTTATTCTGTGGCGTAGAAATCATAGCTGTCACTCCTTCAATTATTATCCACCGAAGGCATTCATCAGGAAACCGGACTGAGCATTAAACTTGTTCATGGCTACTTCCATAGCGGTAAATTGTCTATAATAACGGTTCTCCAACGTCAATAATTTTCTATTTGTATCCTTAATTTTCAGATCCAGACTCTTTAATTCTTTTCCAATAACACTTTCCTCATTCAATGGGGCTTCCAGCGCGTCGGTAAATCTAGAAGTTCCCGCTTTTTCAAACAAAGAATCGAGAGTCGCTTTAACATCATCGTACATTTTTTGAAAAATTCCTTGTGTGTTCTTGGGCGTATTGCCATCCGCATCCGGTGTTCCTTTTGAAGTGAATAAGGCAATGACATCCTCCGGATTCTTCTCGAGCATATCTCTTAATTTAGCTTCATCTTTAAGTACAAGCTTTCCTTTATCTTCCCATTTGCCCGTCGTTATCCCGACCTCGTCTAGGATGATCTTAATGTCGTTGCCATCCGCATCCTTACCGATGGTTACCGGGGACATAATGTCCAGCCTCAGATCGGAGATCATCTTTTTCAAAATGCTGTCGTTACGGAGTAAGCCACTTTGGGCCTTCTCTTCCCAGCGTTTAATGTCATCTTCCTTTAATTCTTTTTTCTGATCGCTGGTTAATGGTTGAAAGTCGCGGTACTTTTTCTCTTCCACCGTATCGTTTAGTAATTTAAGTAGTGAGTTATAATCTTCTATGAAAGATTTAATCGTGTCGACTACTTTATCTGCATCCATGGAAGTAGTAATCATGGAAGATTGCGTTCCGGTAGGAGCATGGAGTGTAATTTCGACTCCATTGACCATAAAGGTATTGCTGGAGCGGGTGGTTTTTATACCGTTGATCGTTACGGATGCATCTGTACCCGGTTCGAAAGAGTTCAATTTAAAAATTTCAACCAACGGATTATTATCTCCGAAGGAGATGTTGCCGTCAGTGTTTATTTTTCCTGTTTCTTTAGAAATCATAGACATACGCCCGGATTGGGAGTCAAAAAAAGCCGTTACTTTGGCGTCTTTATTATTGTTAATTTTATTTATCACTGTTTGAATCGTATCATCCGGACTTAACTCTATTATTGCTCCATTTATGGTAATTTCTCCAATAGTACCTGAGTGAAGGTCACTTAATTTTATATCATTAGGGTTTATATTAGTCCCTATACTTTCTCCTGTGGCTCTGGCTGCTGATGCAAGGCTCTCCACTTGAATCTCTATAGAGCCTGCTGTTGAACCAGATACTGCTTTGGCTGAAACAGCTGCTGTATTTCCGGTAACCGTCGATTTCAAAGCGCCTAATGTGCTGTTCATATTGAGATTAAATAGCTTATTGTTACGGAAATCGACAAGCTTCGAGTTGATTTCCCTATACTTCTCCCTCTGCCATTCTATGGTTTGTTTCTGTTGAGTTAATTTATCCAGCGGCTTCCGGTGAGCCTGCATCAATTCTTTTACCATCTTATCGATGTCCATTCCGGAAAATCCATTAATCCGCACTCTTATCCCTCCACTTCATCGTTAGCATTAGCGGCGCTCGTCGATCAGAATGCCCGCAAACTCCATCATTTTTGCTACCAGATCCAACGTTTTCTCCGGTGGAATCTCCCGAATGAGGTCACCGGAATCCCGATCAAGCACTTTGACCATAACGGCATTCGTCTTCTCATGCACGGATACTTCAAACATCGTATACGGGCCTTCCATTGCTTTGATCGCCCGTTCAATCGCTCTCATTAATTGAGCATCGCTAATGGAAATCTTCTCTCCCTGAAGCTCTGCCTGATGTATGTTCTTAATTCTCCTCAACTGATCCGAGTTAGCAGTTGTGGATAGGTCCGATTCTTGGCTTCTTTCTTTAGGGAAGGATGTCCCCGTAACAGACCCGACAGGGCCAATTTGCAGGTTAGAGGCCATGAAGTTTACCTCCTGAAAGATATACATTTTAATGTATATATCGGTTAAACGGGGCTAATGTGTTAGAAGTTTTAGAAAATAATTTGATTTTATATTATTTGCCCCAGCTGTATCCCCATTTATTTTATTCCATTTATTTCTATGGGGGAAATTAATTAATCATCTTTAGAATAGGATGCTTTCTACCGATATATATAATACGTGACCTATAAGTCGATGACACGTTCCATAAAGGAGAAACTTCAATTGGATAAGAAAACACCGGCAGTAACTATACAAACACTTGCTTATAATGTAGAGAATTATATTGTTGAATGTGCAGAGAGCGTGCTAAACCAATCATTTGCCAACTTCGAGTGGGTAGTATTGGATAATGGAAGTACAGATAGAACAAGTGAGATTCTAGAAGGCTATGCAAGAAAAGATGGCAGAATAAAATTATTCAAAAACGAAAGAAACTCTATTGTTTTTAATGAACCATTTAATCCTGAATTTGTTGAATATTGCAGCAGCTTGCAATCGGAATATTGGTGCGTATTGGATAGTGACGACTTTCTTCATCGTGATTTTTTGAAAGAAATGTATACAGCCGCTATAGAGCATGACGCGGATATCGCTGTCGGCGGGACAGAGATGTTCCAGGAGGAGAATATTCAAATGCGAGGTACGCGTTGTCCTCCTGATTTTTATACCGATGATATTACTAGTTTAGCTAAAATGCTCCCGCAAATTTACGGATGCTTTAGACCGATTTGGGGGAAATTATTTAAAGTTTCTACGATTAGCAAACGATTGGAATATAGAAATACAAGACCAGTAAATTTGGTTAATGGCAAAGATACGGTCATATGTTTCGATTTTTTACGTGTCTCTAAATCGGTTGTCGGCCTGAATAAAGTCCTGCACTATTATAGAATGAGAAAAAACTCCTTGTACAACGCACAGATTGATAAAACAAGGTATCTCGACTATAAAATAATTTATGATGAGAGCAGATCGCTGTTAAAATCGTGGAACCAACTGACGGACCAAAATTTGAATTTCATCGCCAATGTATTATACGCATCGCTAAAGGATTGTTTTGAAGTTGCTGCCAAAGCTACGTCTACCTCCATCCAAGATAGACTAGAGGTAATAGAGACCATATTATCCGATCGGGCTGTCTATCAAGTCCTTGAAGACAACGGATTAATAAACAATATTTTTATAGACGTTCAAAATAGTATTGACCAAATAATCGATAACATGAACGAGCCTGAGCCTGCCCATGTGGCTAATCACTATTTATGCCGCCTGTTCAGGTCTATAAACATGGCGGCTTCGCCGCGAGCAAATATTCCCAACGCCTTTTTGCTCTATCTCTCGTCTATATGCGACCAAAACAATAAACATCAATTTGGAGCCATGTTACTGCCAAGCTTCCTTTCACTTACGGGGAAGGACTTCCTTGTAAAGGACAAGGACCATCCTATTAAGAATGAATTCCTGGCTTCAGATCCTGAATTGCTTCGTGCTTTAATTAACTCCGATTATGCCCAAGCAACCAATATCTGTATCCGGTATGTAGGAAATGAAAATTATGATCAGCTTAAATCACTGATAAATAAATATAGTACTAAACCGATGGATCTTAACCCTATATCAAAAGCAAATGATTTTGTTAAAACATTTATTTCAGAAGAAAATTATGAAAAAGCAGCTGAACTGCTTCTTCAAATACTCAATGTTTGCCCGCTTGATAAGGAAGCGCTTTGCAGTAAATTATACCTCCTGACATTAAACGGAGACTTGCTTACAGCGCTTGAAACCGCGACAGTATTGAGAGTGTTTTATGCCGACGATTCCAATGCATTGACATTAGCAGCACAAGCTTGTTTTAATGCAGGGCTAAAAGCAGAAGCTAGAAAACTTTATCACCAAGCAGCAGAGGCTTGCAAAGATGATTCGACTCGAATCATGATTCAAAGGGAATTAGAAACCATCTATTAGAAAAGGGAAGTGGACTTTAAGTATGAAGGTCGTTATCTTAGCCGGAGGATATGGAACAAGAATAAGTGAAGAAAGTCATTTAAGACCAAAACCTATGATTGAAATAGGCGGAAGGCCCATATTGTGGCATATTATGAAAATTTATAGCCACTATGGCTATAACGATTTTGTAATCTGTCTTGGTTACAAGGGGTATGTAATAAAAGAGTTTTTTGCCGATTACTATCTGCACACATCGGACGTAACCTTTGATTTTGTCAATAAAAACATGCTGACAATCCATAATAATGTGTCGGAGCCTTGGCGTGTAACCCTTGTGGACACAGGGCTGGATACGATGACAGGCGGCCGGATAAAGAGAATTAAGAAATATGTAGATAATGAACGATTTATGTTAACGTACGGCGATGGAGTATCTGATGTTGATATAAAGGCGCTCGAAGAATATCATACCAATTCCAATGGATATATTACTATGACTGCAATTCAACCAGGTGGTCGTTTTGGAGTGCTCGATATAGAAGACGTGACAAATCGAGTGGAACGTTTCACAGAGAAATCAAAAGAGGATGGCGGATGGATCAATGGCGGATTCATGGTCGTCGAACCGCAAGTTTTTGACTATATTGAAAACGACCAGACTATCTTTGAAAGTAATACGTTGGTTAAAATTGCCGAAGAGGGAAAATTGAGCGCCTATAAGCACTACGGCTTCTGGCAATGCATGGATACTCAACGTGACAAAGGAGTCCTCGAACAGCTTTGGAAGGAGCATAAGGCTCCATGGAAACTGTGGGACTGATGCCGCATTGCCAAATGAATGATAAGGAGATAACAGGTAGATGGGAATTCCAGTCATTACGAAACAGGATATCGATTTGATTTATCGTTCTTTATCAGACATAGATAAACAAAGACTTGCAGAATCGACTGTCTTAATAACAGGATTTGCAGGTTCCCTCGGTTATACATTGCTGCATTTTTTTCTTGAATATGGTGAACGGCTCGGTATAAAAAAAGTGTACGGTATCGACAATTATATGTTCGGGAAGCCAAGTTGGCTCGATCGAATAATTGAGCATCCGCTATTCGATCTGCGCAAACTCGATGTAATTACATGTGATTTTGATTTTGCCAAGAGTTCTAATCTTATTTTCCATATGGCTTCTCTTGCATCACCGGTTTATTATCGGCAGCATCCGATTGAAACTATTGACGCGGATGTTACAGGTCTCCGGCGTTTACTTGATTTTTATAAGAATAATCAAATTAAAGGTTTTCTATTTTACTCCAGCAGTGAGATATATGGTGATCCAGACCCTTCACAAATCCCTACTCATGAGAGCTACTGGGGGAATGTAAATACATCTGGGCCAAGAGCCTGCTATGACGAATCCAAACGCTTTGGAGAAACATTATGTTATAACTTTGCCCGTCAATACAACATGCCGATTACTATTGTCCGACCTTTCAATAATTACGGTCCAGGAATGAGAATTAATGATCAAAGAGTGGTGGCCGATTTCGCGAAAGCAGTAATTAATCGCGAAGATTTAATTATCTACTCGGATGGCAAGCCTACTCGCACATTTGATTATATAGCCGATGCTACAGTGGGGTATATCAAATGTGCCTTATACGGAAAATTCGATATATTTAACATTGGCTCCGATAGTCCTGAGCTTTCCATTCTTCAGTTAGCAGAATTGTATCAGAAAATCGGTCGGGAGTTTTTAGATTATAGAGGCGACATTCGGTTTGACATTCATCCAGACAAAGATTATTTAACAGATAACCCTAATCGTCGCTGTCCGGATATATCCAAAGCAAGGAAATTACTTCAATTCGAACCGAGAGTTCATATTGAGGATGGGATCAAAAGATATTTGAATTACCTAAACGAATGCGACAGGAGAGAAATTGAATGGTAGATCAATTTTCTATAAATAAGATTTCGAATAGCCCAAATCAAATTGAACTTCTGCTAAACAATTGCTCCCATCTATTAAAAAACAAGAACAAACCTATTATATTGTTCGGCACAGGCATTATTGGATTAATAAATCTGGAATATTTCAAAAAATTCAATCTCTCCGGGCAATTGCTTTTTTGCGATAATAATCCTAGTAAATGGGGGTGTCGAATAGAAGGATTCCCTGTTATTAGCTTCGAAGAGCTGAGGACCAAATATAGTGATAGCTATATTATTATCACATCCTTTAAATATCGCGAACAAATATTCCAACAACTGAAGGAACACTATTTGCATAATAATGTTGTCGAGCCCTCAGCAAATAATGTCATAGTATCGGAAACTCCTTTTTTTGAAAATTTTAAAGATTACTTTAATGTCGTCAACAACCATCTAGCTAAGTTTTCTGAAGTTTACAATCTACTCGCTGACGAATATTCGCGAAAAGTTTTTTACGATAGAATCAATTATTGTATTACAGCTGACAATCAATATCTAATCCCTTTACAAAGCCATTCCCCTCAATACTTTGATCCGGAAATCTTAACTCTAACCGAGAATGAAATTTTTATAGATGGTGGTGCTTATACAGGAGACACGGTTATTGAATTTCTCAAAGTCACAAACGGCAACTTTGCCAAGATCTACTCATTCGAACCCGAAAAAACAAAGCATCAACAATTTATGGACAAATTTTCTCAAGACAGCAACATTAAGCTGCTTCCCTATGGTCTTTGGAGGAAACATGGAGTTTTGCGTTTCCAATCAACAAATTCCGGCACCAGCCAAATCAGCAATGAAGGGAATATCCAAATTCCCGTTACATCGATTGATGAAATACTGAACGGTGATCCCGTAACATTTATTAAGATGGATATTGAAGGAGCTGAGTTGGAAGCACTCAAAGGTGCACAAGACAGCATTCGGAAATATAGGCCTAAATTAGCGATCTGTGTCTATCACAATCCGCTTGATATTGTGGAAATTCCGATATTTTTAAATAATCTCGTTCCAGAATATAAATTTTATTTGCGACACTATAACAATAGTTCCTCGGAAACCGTTTGTTACGCAACCATTGAGTAAATTTCTGAAAACTTTGCATGAGACAATAGCTATTTCAATGAACGAGGGGAAATATGGACAAGAATCCAAACAGAGTTCTATTTGTAAGTGGAGTACCTATTGATATAGGCGGTATAGAAAAGTCCATAATGGATATTTATCGGGGAATCGAAAGGGAAAAGCTGTTAATCGATTTCGTTGTAAGAAAACCGCAAAAAGGCCGATTTCATAATGAAATTGAATCATACGGCGGTAAAATTTTTAATCTGTTTGAAAAAACTAAGCATAAAGGGAATAAAAAATGGAGTGTCTATATGGATTTTTACTCCATATACAGTTTCTACAAAATATTAAAAAATAACGGCCCTTACAGTGCTGTACATATTGTGTACCCGCATCTTGATGGTTTTGTAATCATAGCCGCTAAATTGGCAGGCGTACCCGTTAGAATTGTTCATAGTAGAAACACTGGATTTGACGAAACAAAAAAACTTAATCTGATGAGAGTTTTAACCAGAAAGCTGCGAATAGTATTCTGCAAACGATACGCTACCCATATTTGGGGATGTTCACGGGCAGCCTGCGAGTATTTATTCGGTAAAGATATCATGAAGGATAATAGGGCAGAGGTCCCCGAAAATCCCGTAAACATAAAAAAATTTATGGCAAAACCATGCGATAAAACAGAAGCCTGTAAGCAGCTTAATGTTGCTTCTGAGAATATTAATTTTATCCATGTAGGAAGATATGCGCCGCAAAAAAATCAAATCTTCCTTCTCAATTTTTTTGCAGAAATGGTAAAAAAGCGAGATGATTTGCATCTATTGCTTACCGGACCGGGTCCTCTCGAAGGTGAAATAAAACATCATATTAAAACACTTAAACTTGAAAATCACGTTACCATGCTTGATAGCAATACCGATATTCCTCTTGCTTTGGCAGCATCCGATTATTTTTTGCTGCCTTCTATATATGAAGGCTTTGGCAATGTACTCATTGAAGCACAAGCGGCGGGCGTCCCTTGCTTCGTATCTACTGCTTGCCAACCGGAACCAAATCTAGGTCTTGTTGATTACATTCCGCTTGAGAAGGGTGAAAAATATTGGGCAGAATACATTCTATCTATTATAGAAAAGCATGACAGTAGAGTAGTTGACATAGACCGTCTTAATGATTACTCCGTTGACACCGTAGCACCGCGTATGCAACGTGTTTATTTAGAGGGCATCCGGTACAAAGAAGCATCTTCTAACTAATAATATGAAAAGGACGTCTATCCATGCAATATACCATTACAGTATTTGGTCTAGGTTTCGTCGGTCTTACTACTTCCTTGGCCTTCGCCGAGAAAAACCATAAAGTTTACGGTTTTGATATTAATCACCAGAGAGTGCACTTGATTAGATCTGGTAAACTACCTTTTGCTGAACCAGGATTAGACAGTGCACTAATACGTCATATCGATAAAAATTTTTCAATTACAAATGACGTCGAAGCCGCAGTTCAGGCAAGCGACTTTGTTTTTTTATGTGTGGGTACACCTAGCGATGAACAAGGAGCGGCCGATTTAAGGTATATTTATTCGGCCATTGATCTATTTTCAACGATTCTGAACGATGGAAAACATCGTGTTATCGTTGTCAAATCTACCGTTCCCCCGTCCACGACAAAAGAGCGGATTATTCCCTATTTTATAGAAAAGGGATTGACTCCAGGTGAAAATTTTAGTGTCGCGAATAACCCGGAGTTTTTACGGGAAGGAAAATGCTGGGATGACGCCATTCATGCTGATCGTATTGTTTGCGGTGTCTCGGATGCTTTAGGAGAGAGTATGCTTCGATCGTTATATAGCGAATTTGATGCCCCATTCTTCCCCGTCTCTCTTAATACAGGCGAGTTTATTAAATATTTATCTAATACGCTTCTAGCAACTATGATCAGTTATTCAAATGAAATGTCCAAAATAGC
Source organism: Paenibacillus sp. J2TS4 (assembly GCF_018403245.1). Classification (GTDB taxonomy): domain Bacteria; phylum Bacillota; class Bacilli; order Paenibacillales; family NBRC-103111; genus Paenibacillus_L. The sequence continues at coordinate 128,293 of NZ_BOSH01000014.1, read as the reverse complement.
AGATGTTATTGGAGATATTCAGATCAAAGAAGCATTTCGGATCCTCCACTTGGATAAACGCTGGAATGGAAGTAATATGGCTTCCTATGTATATCCGGGATGTGGGTATGGCGGCTATTGTCTTCCGAAGGATACCCGAGCCATGCATGCGCAAGCCGTATCTAAAGGATATGACCCGCTTTTGCTGCAGAATGTAATCGAGATCAATGAATCGATGCCTCGTTATATGGCGGACAAGATTAAGCAAGCGGCCAAGCCTTCCAACAGAATTGGAATTCTTGGTTTATCTTTTAAACCCGGTTCAGACGATGTTCGGGATAGTTCATCAGCGAAAATCATTTCACTTTTATTAGATGCCGGTTATAACAATATTCTTGCATTCGATCCTGTTGCCAACGAGGCCTTTGATAGACAATATAACTTTAAAGAAATTACTTATTGTAATAGCTTAAAGAGTATATGTGAAAGCTCAGACATTCTTGTTATCATTACTGCTTGGGATAGTTTTGCTGGAATAGACAGAAAGTATCCTGACAAATTAATAATCGATTGCAGATATTTCCTTTGAGGTGATCAGATATTGCCGTTGTTAAGTATAATCATACCTGTCTATAACGTGGAAAAATATATTAATGACTGTCTCGAAAGTATACTTAATCAAACTTTCAGCGACTATGAAATTATATTAGTCGATAATGCCTCCACGGATAATAGCGGCCGAATATGTGACAAATATGCAGCAAATTACACATCCATTAAAGCCATACATCTTAAATCAAATCTTCTTCCCGCAGGGGCAAGGAACGCCGGTTTACATATAGCGACCGGGGAATATGTACACTTCTGCGACAGCGATGATGTTTATGTAAAGGACGCATTCTCTCATATTACTAATTTGCTAAAGGGCTCCTCTCCTTCCGCAATTATCGGGCAATTTATTTGCATGCCTGAAAAAGGGGCTTTTGTATGTAATGATATACAGCTAGACCCGAAAATCATTGAAAACAGCAACTCAAGTGATATGGCCAAATATTTGCTCAGTTTGCCTAACTTACTGTGCACACCATGGAGACTCATTGTTAAGCGGGATATGCTAGTATCCAATCACATTATGTTTCCAGAAGGCTGTCACTCGGAGGATGAGGAATGGTTCCCCAGGGTGATTTGCTGCTCTGACTCGTTTAGTTTGCTTACCGAGCCTTTCTACTGCTATCGCCCCCGGGCTACAGGTTCGATAACATCTATTAAAACTTATGCTAACAGTAAATCTCATCTAACCGTAGCTTTGAACTTACTCCGGTTTTTGAAAGAAAAAAAATACACGGATAACCGTTGCCATCTTATTTATTCCCGTGTTCGTTTTTTGCTAGGTTTATTCGCAACGCGGGTCGACACATTGGATACGGAACAACTGCATGAGTCATCTGATATTTTGGAAAGAAACAGGGACATTCTCGCCATGTTAAGTGATATACCCGAAAAAATAGATTTGTATAACTTTATAAACAATTACGGGGAATACCTGGGACTCTGTTTGTATCGCACATTTACAATTGAAAAAACTCTTGAACTGATTTATGGAAAAGAGCAAAAAGATATCTATATATTTCCTACGGGATATAATGGAGAAGGTACTGCACGGATATTACAACAAGCGGGTTATCACGTTAAAGGCTTTCTAGATAATAGTGAATTCAAAGATGGCTCTCAGATTAATGGACTGCCGGTAAGTAAGCCAGGTATCCTTAATAACCGCTCGTCTGACAGTACCAATGATATATTTGTAATCGTGTCAACACAAAGCCCGCATGCTGCAGATTCTATAACCAGGCAGCTTAAGGACTTTGGACTTAGCGACTCTCAATTTGCAAGCAGAATCTATTGAATATCGATGACTTCAACGAAACCAGCAGTATAAATTGAGGAAGTGGAATCATGCGTAACCGACTACCTGCAATCAGTGTTATTATGTCCACATATAACCGAAAATCATTTCTTTCCCGGTCTATAGAAAGTCTACTCGCACAGTCATTTGAAAGCTTTGAGTTTATTCTAATTAACAACGGTTCTACGGATGGCAGTGATCAAGTCTGCGAGGAATATGCAAAGCGGGACAATAGAATAAAATTGTTCCATATTATCCAAAATAATGGGGCCCCCGCTGGAAGAAACAAAGGGCTTGAATTAGCCTCATGCGATTACGTTACCATTATAGATGATGATGATTATTGCGAGCCTCAAATGCTCGAGTTTTTATGGAATTTATCTAATAGACATCATGCCGATATTGCCATCTGCGGCAGTTGGAACGATTATAACGGTGAATTAGAGCCCTACTTTGTATTTGAGGATTTACTGGTTCTAAATAAAGTACAGGGGCTTGACGAGCTATTAAAGCGAGAAAAATATAATGTAGCTCCCCCTGCCAAGTTATTTAGGAAAGAGCTGTTCAAAGGCATAAACTTTAAAGAGAACGTGCTTGTGGACGATATTCATATTATATATAAAGTATTTGCAAAAGCTAATACTGTGGCAGCCAAAGGAGTCCCTCTGTACCGCTTTACCAAGCATTGCGGAAATATGACGAGTTTCATTCAAACTAATAAGCTATCTCCTGATCTATTGGAAGAGTATCTTGCAGCTTTTCATGAACGGACGTTATTTTTAAGCAAAGCTGTTCCGGAAATTACGGCAAGAGCAAAATATTCTGAATGGTCCTATATGATCTCCATGTGTGAAAAAATTATTAAATACGATCTAACTGAATGTATGGACTTGTTTAATTCCATGGTTTGCGCTCTACAACAACATTACAACGAAGTGATAACTTGTCCATTTACGACGATAAAGGAAAAGGAGCTGCTTCAACAATATATCGCTGCTACTCCTAACAAAATCATATAAAGGAAAAGATGTCTTCGGTTAAGCGCAGATCACTGAAGACATCTTTTTCATAAACTATATGAACCTTTCAGAAGGCTACCGCTGGTTTGGTTGACGCAGTATGCATTATAAAACTACCAGTACATGATGATGGCCTTTTCTAGCTGCTGTATCACCGATGAGATTGGCAACGAGCAAGTACTAATGATTTAGAGCTGCTAAACGATTTAGGGCAGGCCTATAATTGTATTTCTCGGCTTCCTTATAATACCTAATGGCTTCTTGTGTATCCCCTGTTGTTTCATAAAACACTCCCAAATTGTAGGCGGCCGCATAGCTGCCCGTTCCTTCCACGGTGAGGTATTTGGATGTTTCTCCAATCTCGAGTGCCTTGATGTAATTTGATTGAATTTGGAGGAGCAGATGAAGGTACTTGGACACATCACTTGATACCAGGTTCATATAGAATAGACCGCATACAAAATAAAAATCCGGAAAATCCCTCATCCGGGTTTCTTCCGATTGTATAATCTCCAATCCCTTCTGCATATTCCCATACTTCATTATATTATATAAATAATCAACCACAACATTAGGGTAATAATTCTCGTATCCGCTTAGGTAAGTGTACGAAAGGACATAATGTTTATTCGCATTTTCATAGTCAGAAATTCCATAATATTCTTTAGCTGTTTGATAGTGTAAATAGGGATCATCTGGATAATCCTGAATTTCACTTAGCAGAAGTGCCAAATTTCTTTCGGATTTGTCGGTCTTGTAATATCCGTCATGAGCTACTTCCAGCTCACAATCTACACGGGGTAGAGCAGAATCAATCTGTTCATGAATCCTTCCTTTATAAAAAATGCCTCTTGGAATGAGACGGGAAGTATAGCAGTGGGTGTAGCTTTCTTCCCCGTCAAAAAATGAACTGGTAATACGGATACGGCCAATGGCTTGTTGATTGTCCATAATTGTATTTAGCTGCTGACGATTCCCTTTAGTTACCCACTCATCCGCATCTAATATTAAGTTCCAGTCTCCCGTCGATTTACTTAAAGCGAAATTTCGAGCCTCGGAAAAATGGTTATTCCATGGATATTGGAACAACTTCACATTGTAGGCTTTCGCTATTTCTAACGTGCTATCTTCCGAACCGGTATCCACAATGACGATTTCATCCACTAGCGCTTGTACACTCTTCAGGCAACGTTCTAGCTTTTTCTCTTCATTCCTGACAATCATGACTAGTGACAGCTTTATCAAAATATCTCCCCTTTCCACCTTCCATGTTTATTCCGCCATAGCCGCCCATTTTGACAAGGGATACTTCGTTTGCAATGCCTGCTTAGATTTATGCATATGATGTTTGTCGCCTTGATTTTTCAATAAACGAATCAGCCTGGTATAGGAAGCCATGTCGGGCTTAAATTTAACCAGATCGGTATAACAATCCCTAGCGTCTTTGTAATATCCGCACTTCATACAGATATCGCCTAATAATTGCAGCAAATCGGGGTTATGGGGCTCAGCACGCAAGCCTGGAAGAATTAAATCTACTGCCGGTTCCGAGAAATTATAGTCATACATAAGTTTGGAAAAGAGATAACGATACCTGGCCGAAATTCCGCTCAGTTGGGTAGATAAGTATTCAAACCAGTCAAATTCTTGCAACAGGATGAACCCTCGACCAAGCTCTAACAAATTAGCCTCCAATGAAGATGATGAAGTCAGACTTTGAAGCGGTTCTTTGTTCATAATAGCCTTAATGGCTTTGAATTCTTTATCGCTTAGATTGATTATCGCTCTGAACATCTGTAATAACTGAAAATCCTGGGTAAGGATGCCTAGCAGTAATACATCTTTACCATTATCCTCACGTACTTCCCCGATGTCATGCCACAGCTTTCGCGCCTCATCATATTGGCCAGCATATTGATAAGCAACTGCTATCACGCAATTATCAACTTTAAAATTACCCGATTGAATCACTTGCAATAGATCAGGATGTCTGATGCTATATAGCAAAGAAAATAGGGTGTTATAATCGATTGAATTCGGGGCAATAGAATTTAGCGTTGAAATTATCTCCGTGCCAGTCTTATGTCGGTATCGCATCCATTGGACCAACATCAACATGGAATACATGTAATTTCTATTTAGCTTCAAGGACCTGACGATGGCTTGATACGCTTCCTCCTCATCCCCTAACTCTAGGTGCACCTGAGCCATTAAATATTCCACCAAAAAAGATTCAACCCTTTGGGTAAAAGTAGATCGTCGACCTCCTTCTATCTCCAAAAATTGTTTGTAGCATATTAATGCATCTTCATAATGTTCCATCTGCTTATACAAATTTCCCTGAACGGCATAAAGATCAGCATGTGACGGATATACTGCAATGGCATCTTTAGCTAAACGAAGTCCCTCTTCATATCGTTTCAAATGCGTTAAGCAGATCACCATTTGTGATAGCAAATCAGGTATATACGAACGATCTTTTCCCAAACCAAATGCATCTTGAAACGCAGAAAGGGCTTTCTTATAGCTTCCTTCCTGGGCGTATTGATTCCCCAAATTATATAGATTAAATCCAGTTCGATTCTGTTGAACCTCTTGGATAAGAATCTCCATGTTACGTTTATGTTTCTTTTTCTCTTTATAAATGTTAGCCATATAACCCGTATGGTGAATTAAGACCTCTGCAGTTCCACCGTGAACATTTGGTTCACTAATATCTATTTGTTCGTGAATTCTACCTATATACTTAAGTTCAGGTCTTCTTTTGAAAAGCCTGACGCTTTTATGAGCAACGGATAATCCGTCGGTTTTATAATTGCGAATATTTACATAATAAAAATCAAGTTTACTAGATAGTGCCTCTACGAAATCCGTTCGATCATCTAAATATTCATCCGCATCCAATTGCAGAATGTAATCTTTAGTAGCATACATTATGGACTTGTTTCTCGCGGAAGCAAAGTCCTGTTTCCACTCATGATAAATAACGCGAGCATTAAAAGACTCGGCAATATTAACTGTTCTATCTGTTGACCCAGTGTCTACTATGACGATTTCATCCACATGTCCTTGAACGCTTCTTAAACATCTCTCCAAACAATCTTCCTCGTCTTTGACAATCATACATAAAGATATGCTAGGCCTATTCATTCTTATACCTCATTCGTCTATTGATTGAAAAAAGAGACCTTAGAAAAACTAAGGTCTCTATAATTGAAAATCGGATTAACGAAGCAACTGCAGAACGCCTTGCGGCTGCTGGTTCGCTTGAGCCAGCATAGCTTGGGAAGCTTGCAGAAGAATGTTGTTCTTCGACAGAGCGACCATTTCTTTAGCCATGTCCGTATCGCGGATCCGGGATTCAGCTGCAGATAAGTTCTCGGAAGTTGTTCCCAAGTTATTAACGGTATGCTCCAAACGGTTTTGGTACGCACCAAGCTGAGCGCGAGCAGCGCTGATATTGTCAATAGCCGCATCAATATTGGAAATTGTGGCTTCGCTTACATCAACCGTTTCAAGGCTAATCGATCCCATTTCGGTTCCCAAATTAACCAATGTCATAGTCATTGTATCGCCATCTGCATGGTTGATTTGAATACTAATGCTAGATTGAGTGCCATCCAACAACTTGATATCGTTGAAAGAAGTTTTGTCTTGAATGTTGGCAATTTCTTCAATCAGATTTGTCAGCTCTTTATCGATATTAGCCTTATCTTGAGTATTGTAAGTGCCGTTTTCCTTCTGAACTGCAAGCTCTTTCATACGAGTAAGCATAGCGGATACTTCGTTCATGGCACCTTCGGCGGTTTGGATCAGAGAGATTCCGTCTTGGGAATTGCGTTGAGCTTGCTCCATACCACGGATTTGGCCTCTCATTTTCTCGGAGATGGACAGCCCAGCCGCATCGTCAGCCGCACGGTTGATGCGAAGACCGGAAGAGAGCTTCTCCATGTTCTTGCCAGCGTTCAGATTGTTCATACCCATTTGGCGATGGGTGTTCAATGCAGTAATATTGTGGTTGATAATCATTGTATACTTCCTCCTTGAAGTGTTGTTTACCCACATCCTTGTGGTTTCCCGATTACCAGGTCGGCCGCCCCGGTAACAGGCTCTATATTTTATATCGTATTATTTTCACCAATTTATAAAGGTCGATAATCAGGCATATTCTCCTATTATTCCAATATTTTCGCCATATCCAGGCATTTATCTATCTGTTTTCTATGTTTATCTTCTATTTCCTATCTCTTTCATTCCACATTCGATTCAATTCCGACAAGTCGATTTCGTTAGAAGAAGCCTCTGTATTAGCCTGGCGAATAGCCTGATATACTTCTTTTCGGTAAACTTCTATCTCCTTAGAGGCGACAATGCCCACTTTAACCGTATCTCCTTCCGTTCCCAGAATAACCATTTCAATCTGATCTCCTATCATAATGGACTCGCCTTTTTTACGGGTGAGAACGAGCATCGCTATCCCCCCTTGTATCTATTGCCGTGGTTGGAAGCAACGGATGCTTTGTTTGGTATGAAGTATTATGAAGTACGAATTGTTTAGCCTTCTTTGACTTAGCATTAACGATTATCGGTGCCATTAAATTCATTGTAGCCTCTTGGAGTCGGTTAGTTACCGTCACAATTACCCATACGCTAATATCCTCATTGCTCTTGATCTGCAGTTCTTCTTTCTGATGATCTGTAACCTCGAACTGATACTGAGGGTTAAACAGAAAAGGATCGGTAACAATGAAGGCCAGTTCCCCCCACTCCAGGGATTGCAGATAAGCAAATGGCTGCGAGTCCTCAGGGTAAATCAGCACATATTTAGACAGTTCCTCGAAACCCGGAATTCCTTGGGTAAAATAGATTATAGAGCTCTCTTCAATATCCAATTCTCCAAAACGACTTGTTGTAATTTTCATTCTAATCCCCTCTCGTTTATCAATCTGCCGTACAAAAAGAAAAAGCCATAGTTATGTACTATAGCTAGATTATATATCGCACTATCGTTTCGTATCCACTTGTGGCGGGATGATTTCCAGTTGGGCGTATTGTCGCATGTAAATATCAAGTTTCCCTCGTTCATATTCAATTTCTGGCCGGTTAGGACGGGAGTATATATCCACTCCACCTTCTATCATCCTGATGATTGGCTTATGCGTTGTAATGTATACATCCACATTATCAAAAGATGCCGGTCCAAAGTATTGAACCTTGGCATGATTATATTGGGCAGACTCCGCGGAATCGGCTATAGCATTCGTTCTCACATGTATAGCAGCCATTCGATTCCCCTTCTCCACCATCAAGGCGATGCCTTCCAACAGAATATCCGGCATTTGAGAATAAATGCGATTATTAAACCTCTCATATTTTCCTCCATTAATGGCATCCCAGGCCCGGTTCTGATCTACTTCAAATTCCATTGGAGGGCTCTCTATTTCTAATTGTGCGGCCGTTGTTTGAATCTCCAACGTTGCCTTCGGCTGTCGAATCGTATACTGTCCCAAATCGGCGTCAATCCCGATCTTGCCGTATTGCTGACGTATCTGAATAGAAGGAAAAGGAATCATGCGACCTATCTCCTTCCTATCTCAAGAAATCAACTAAGCTGGGAGTAATAATTTTAGCTCCGACGGACAGAGAAGCATTATAAATGCTCTCGTTAATTTTAGATTTAATAATTAAGTCACCATAATCGGCATCTTCTACCTTGGATTGCATAGCTTCCAAGTTCAATCCTAAATCTTTAAGACGGTTTTCAATTAATTCTACGCGATTGGTTCTGGCTCCGATCTCTGCGTGCATGGCGAGTACTTTATCCATTCTCTGTTCTTGTTTATCCAATGAGGCAGAAATACCGGCAAAATCGCCGTCTTGTAGCGCAGTAATGAGATCATCCACTAATTTAAAGGCGTTATCATCAGTACCCGGTTCCCCAAATATATCGTTACCAGATATATTAATTGTAACTTCTACTCCGGCTCCAAGCACTAGCGGAATACGGCTCGAGTCTGTCCGGTCATCAGCTGCGTTGCCAGCGGTATACGGGGCTTCATCTGTAAACTGCCCATTAAACACGTATTTGCCATTCAACTTACTATTTCCTATATCTATTAATTGATCACGCAGTTCTTCCACTTCTACTCTAATCGCATCCAGCGCTGCTTGAGGATTTGATCCTGTGGAAGCCTTAATGGTCAGTTCCTTTAAACGGTGAAAAACAGCTTCGGTCTGAGTGAGCATCTTATCTGAAAATTCCAACCAAGAATTAGCCATACTGACATTCTTCTGATACTGATCATTAGTTGATAATTCGCTTCTATATCTTAGTCCATAAGTAATGCCTACCGGGTCGTCCGATGGCCGGTTGATTTTCATTCCGGAGTTCATTTGCTCCTGAAGCTTTTGCATGCGGCCAAGGTTCCGATTCAGATCACGCATGAGCTGAGTGTGCATCATGCCCTGGGTTATTCTTAGAGACATACTATCCCTCCTTCATCATTAGGACGATTACCTGCCGACGACTCCCATACCGTTAATGACCTTGTCCAGCATTTCATCAAATGCGGTCATCATCCGGGCGGCCGCAGTGTACGCATGTTGAAAACGAATCATGTCGCCCATCTCTTCGTCGATGGACACTCCGCTGACCGACTGCCGGCCCCCGTCGATTTGAGCCACCTTGGATACCTGATTGTCCAGATAGCGCTGAGCTTCCTTGGATTGAACGCCCATCTGCCCCACAATCGATCGAAAATGCTCGTCAACCGTCCCGGAAGAGGCATTGGCTCCCGTCCCAAATTGAAAGGAGGCATCCCGCAAACCGCTCATTAACAAAGCCAGCGTGTTATTGCCTTTGACTACCTTCTCACTTCCTCCGGATGAATCGGTCCGCAAAGAAGAGGCTATTCTCTCAGGGTTGGCGGCAATATCCGGATTCAACTGGAAGCTTTCCGCTGTAATCGGTCCTCCATCTTTGGAGCCGAAGAAATCTCCGCCTTGCTGTATGGGATCACCCAATGTATAGCCAAGCTTGTGCAGGCCGTTAAGGCCGTTCACCACGATCTTCATACCGCCGGGACCGATTTCTCTAGCCGCTCCCGTCAGAGTAACCGGCTGTACAGTGCCATCCGGCATGACTCGAGATACGGTCGTATTATCTGGGAGCACGGAGCCCTCCGGAAGGGTGATCGTTACCTCACCGTTTGCAATTGTATTGGCCAATTCATCGAGCTGATTCAAATAATCAGCAACATGACGGTCACGGGCGACGATCATGCCGTGAATTTCACCGCCATTAAGCGCCCCGGTTCCAAAAGCGGCCTCCAGATTAGCCGCTGTAGTCGGGGTGAAGTTCCTCCCCTGTACCAAATTGGCGCCGGCCAAATCAATGGTGTATCCTTGCGGCCCATCCTGTACGGTGATGTTCGCAATCTGAGCCAATTGGTCGGTCATGAAATCTCTCTCATCCCGCAGATCGTTGGCATTATGCCCCAGACCTTCAATTCGCTGAATTTCACGGTTCAGGCTGGCAATTCCTTCGGCCAAGGAATTAATCTCCGTCACTCGAACGTCAATGCTGCTCGTTAAATCGTCACGAAGATCCTTGAGCTGCTTGCTCGCGAAGTTGAAGGCATCCGCCAAAGCGATCCCCGACTCCTTAACAAGCTTGCGCCCGGTCGGATTCTCTGGATCTTTAGCCAGATCGTTCCACGACTTCCAGAAGTTATCGATAACCGTCCTTAATCCGGTGTCCGACGGTTCGTTAACAATCCCTTCGAGCTTGCTCAAAGCATCCGCACGTATGTACCAGCTTCCATAGTGCTTAACTTCGTTACGAAATTGATCATCCAAAAATTGATTTCTAACCCTTGTAATCGAATCGAACTCCACCCCGGTCCCCAATTGTCCTGGAATGTTCGTCCGCTGCATCCCTACCGGTTCCAGCGGAAGAGCAGTCCTCATGTTCACCACTTGTTTGGAATAGCCCGGTGTGTTAATATTCGCCACATTATGACCTGTCGTGGACAGTGCAGTCTGATGGGTAAACAAGCTCCTCCGGACCGTCTCCAAATTATGGAAGGTCGATCTCATTCTCTATCACTCCTTTATGCTCTAGTGTCAAATAGTCCGGCTCTCTGCGACTTGGGCGCTGATTGATCGGGATGTCTGTAAGACCACTCTTCTTCGGATCCCGACATAACGTCAATAGAGAATTCGATGAAATCCAAGGACTGTCTGACCAGCTCTTGGTTGATTTCATTCACCCGTTTTAATTCATGCAGCACGTTAACGAGCTTTTCCTGAGCTTCCAACAGAGAACCCTTCTCCTCCGCGTTAAAAATCAGCTTGGCAATTTCCGCCACCGTAATCCGATCGCTCGCCTTATAGCCTTTAGACAGCAGGAAGTCATTGGTTACGAGAGTCCTCTGCTGTTCGAACTGCCCCATCTGCTTAATCAGCTTGTTTTCCTTACTGGTCAGTTGGTTCAGCAAGGGTACATCGTTCTGAATTATCGCTTGCTTCTTCTCTTGTCCGGTTTCCAACAAAGCCTCATGGACTTCCGTCAACCGGTTCAGAATGAGCACTAATTGCTTGATTGCCATAGAATTCACCCAATTCCCGAAGCTTTACTTAATCACAAAAGATTCTCGGTGCTGAAAAGTTGCCTCTTTGAACATTTGCTTAATGATTCTCAGCTCGATTTACTTAATATAGGGATACAGCTTCTCCGCTATTTTTCCCGCTTCTATATGATACGTTCCGGTGGATACGGCCTGTTTGAGATCCTCAATTTTCTTCTCGCGGGATTCATTGACCTCCGCATGGGACGATGCTGCCCGGGAGCTTAGAAGCTCCTTCGCTTCCGGCGAAATTTGCACCTCATCCTTCTGCTTGCCCTTCTTGTTCGCTTGCACCTGAGCATAAGAGTGTTGATTTCTCTGGTAGGGATTGATCGCTCCTATGCGCTGTATGTCGTTTATTTTCATCCTTTTCACCCCGTTTACAACATAGCCTGCTTTGCCGTCTTCCGTGGACGGATGCGTTTATTTAAGCTGGTAAAAGAAAAGCCGATAAAACCATTACATTTTTTATCGGCATCAAGGACTCTATTGTTTAGATTTAATTCAAACGGTTCTTTAATCGATCTTGAATGTTGAAGCCTCCGTTATTCTTATCCTGGGCCAGTCTGTCATCCGACATCGTATGATGAATATCGCTGACCAGCCGTTTACGGCAAGAATCGCACATGGTATGCTCGCGGATCATGGTTCCACAAACTTCACAAGGATAAGTCATGTTGGGCATGTCATAGATCGAAATTCGACCTTCTTTAATAAATTTTATGATTTGTTTATAGGAAACTTTCGTCCCCTCATGGAGCTCTTGTAAATTAGCCTTTCGATTTTCTCTCAAAAAATGATAGCAGGCCTCATATTGCTGCTCAATATCCTTGATGCAGGCAGGACATACATCCTTGTAGTTTTTTACAAAAATTTTACCGCAGCGAGGGCAATTGTCGACATTCATCCCCAATTTAAATAGCCTCCCATCCTTGAACGAGCCTTCCTTGTCTATTTAATATAGTTTATCGGCTTTCTTCACTTTTGTATAGAGATCAAACTATCGATCGACAGCGCTCATCTGGCCCAGGTCAGCCCGTACACCCGAGCATTCAAGCTTGAACTCAATAAGCGGCTGCATTGATTCAACGTACTGCCTGTTGTGTAAACATCGTCAATCAATAAAATTTTTAGTGCGGGCCGCCCTGGGAATGGGGCGAACATCGGGTCCTCATAAACCGAAGGATGGAGAGTAAAGGCATCCTCCAAATCGGACAATCGTTCTTTCCTCGATTTGAAGCTTTGCTTAGGGGTGTTCCGGGTACGGATGAGAGTACCCCGGTGAGGGAGACCCAGCTTCGCCGCCAGCCCGGACGCAAAGCACTCTGCTTGATTAAATCCTCTTTCCTCCAACCGCTCTTCATTCACCGGTACATAGGTAATGCATTGAAAATCTTCCACTTGAAGCGATTCCCTCTGCAAGTGAAGATTAAAGGCATGAACCAGCATGGCTGAAAATACGGAAAGCAATCTCTCATTGCCGCGATACTTATACAATGCGAGCAGATCCTTCATAACCGGATCATACTTCACGGCACTGCGATTTCTTACAAAATAGGTTTCTTTACGGCGAACGCAATCCGAGCATGACTCCGCTCGGCCGCACTGTTCACATTCGATTTCGGTTATCCAGGGGATTTTACTGTAGCAGGAGTCACAAAGCCCTAACGGATTGGAACAGGAGCGGATAGTGGCTTGACAGTATACGCATTCCTCAGACGGAGGCGCCATCCACTCACCTGCCTGACGGGCCCATATTCTAATTTTATTATAAATCGAGAAAGCGGGTGAGTCGGGCATGTTCATTCCTCCTTTGAGTTCACGAGGTATCCTTTGTTCCGGGCCAAACGGTTCATCAGCTTCATCTGGTTAATCGCCCCTGCCTGGGAACGGGTCTTATCCTCCGCTACAAAGAACACCCTGCCGTTCGGATCATCCTTCGATCTGCCGGCCCGACCGGCCATCTGGACCAATGAAGCCTCGTCGAACAACTCTGCATCCGCGTTCAGAATGAACACATCGGTACGTGGCACCGTCACTCCTCTTTCCAGAATAGTCGTCGTTACCAAAAGGCCAATCTTGTTCTCCCGAAACAGGATCACTTTCTCCGTGCGAAGAGGGTCCATGGAAGAGGTCCCCTCGATAACGGTATCGGGAAAATGTTGTCTCAGCAGCTCTACCATCGGTTCGACCCATTTGATTCTGGAGATGAAGACAAATATTTGGGCTTCTCTCTGTAAGGAGGCCTGCAATTCATTCAATAAGCCCGAAGGCAACTTTTGTTTCTTGATGTAATCCTGAATTCGTTTGGTCCGAATAATGACGGGTACCGGGAGCGGGTGTCTGTGGTAGCGAACGGGTACCTTCACGTGAGGAAGCTTCTTGCGGGCGGCTGCCTTCTGCATCGGCAAAGGCGGGGTTGCAGACAAAAATACCGTTCTGCCGTGTTCAGCCAACACTTTGCGTGCCGCAAACTGAAGCATGGGATTATTATGAAAAGGAAAGGCATCCAATTCATCGATGATAGCCATATCGAAGTACCCGTGAAAACGAAGGAGCTGGTGAGTAGTTGCGAGTGTAATGTCCCCTTGCTCCCATTTCTGCGGACTGCCTCCGTACAGAGTAACGATGGAGTAGGCTGGAAAAGCAGCCTTCAATCTCGGCATCAATTCGAGCACAACATCCTTGCGGGGAGTAGCAACAAGAACATTGCGACCTCGCTGAAGCTCATGCTCAATTAGCGGAAAGATCATTTCCGTCTTGCCAGCCCCGGTCACAGCCCAGATTAGAAATTGATCCAACTCGTGATTTCTAGCTTGTCTTCCGAACGAGCTGTGAGATGCAAGGAATTCCAAGCCAGCCAAGGAAGCTTCGGTTTGTGCAGGACTGAGCTTCCAGCGCTCCTGGAGATGCTTTCTCAACTCTCCTCCGAGAGGAGCGGTTTCGTCCATTGAACGAATCTCCGGCCTGTCCTCCATTCTTCGTGTTCCCTGAACAAGAAGCGAACAGAAACGAACCCTCCCCATGGTGAGGCACTCCTCACAGTAGGGACAAGCTTGACCACAATGGAGGCATTCCGACCAGAACATGCGGCTCTCACCGGTTCCGCAGCGTCTGCACCGATAGCCAAGCGCCCGTTTCCAGCCCTGCCTGCGGTATACGAGATCCATTCCATTCCCATATTCAAGCCACCCTTGCAGGTAGGCCAGTTGAATGGAACGATGGATCTCCCGCTTTCCCATCAGGAGGTTGTGAAATCCAAGCATCGGCTGAAGCTCTTCGTGCAGCAGGGATCTTCCTTGTATGAGCTTGGCTACCTCCTCCGCTTCCTGGATAGTCTCTCTAGTAATTATTTCGTCATAATTCCCACTTTCTATTAGCTCCAATTGAATGGAGTCCGTTGTAATGCCGATCGGCAGCTTATGTATTCGGCGCTTCAATTCCTCCTTGGCCGACGCGAGCGGTTGAACAGCTAGCGGGCTTTGTGCCATATTCTCTATTAACCAGACCGCTTGTCCAACAGATAGTTCCGGTAATATCCGGACCAGGCGATCGACCCGCCGCTCTTGCCCTCCTAACCAATAAGAAACATCCACTTGAAAATCCAGCGAGAACTTCCATTTCCACTCTCCCTGGATTTGCGCACCATATAAAGTTACCTTCATACCTTCCTTCCTTTTGCCTGTAAGCGTTTACCAACGTAAGGCTGTTAGTTGTTGTTGTGTACCCATTTGCCCTAGTGCCACGATATGAAGCGGCTCTTCTTGATGAGTCTGAATATAATCGTCCAGCCGTTCGACAGATTCATAGATTTCCAGGCAGTCCCTATTCTTTATTGCCCTGTGGGCGATGGCCAAGGTTTCATCTGTCGAACCGTCATCAAATATAGCAATCTTAATGGGCCGTCCTCTGACCCAGGATGTAAACAGCAGGGAATACAAGTACCATTCTAATTGATTAGCGTTATTTTTAGTCGTGAAAATAAACCGGACCATCTTAGCTGAGCCCTTTTTTTGTTGCATGCGGCATAGCCAATGAACAGCTAGAATCATAGTTCCGTAAACCCCGCCTATAAAAAGCAACCCAATCCCCATAGCGGCTACCTCCCTTGTAGGGTTAGTATATGCCGCCATGAGCAATCGGGTTCCTACAACGTTACCCAGCCATTTTTGATAGCGATAATCACTGCCTGGGTTCGGTCATCCACTTCCAATTTTTGCAAAATGCTGCTGACATGGTTTTTTACCGTTTTTTCACTGATGAATAAAAATTCCCCGATTGCTTTATTACTCTTGCCCTCTGCCATCAGCCGAAGCACTTCCGCTTCTCTTCGAGTCAGCGGACTGTTAGGAGAATGGATATACTTGACACCTGCTTCTTTATCAGCGGAGCCATCGATGGGGCTTCCGCTTTCCTCCAGATAAGTCATGCGGCGCAGCTGATTGATCAGCTTTCCGGTTACTTTAGGATGAATATAAGCATGTCCGGAAACAACGGAGCGGATAGCATTAATTAACGATTCCGCCTCCATATCCTTTAGTAGATAGCCAGACGCCCCCTTGCGCAGAGTCTCAAAAACATAGCTTTCATCATCGTGAATGGATAGAATAATAACTTTAATGGAGGGAAAGATTTCTTTCAACCTCTGAGTAGCGGTTACCCCGTTCTCGACTGGCATGTTAATATCCATAAGAACAATATCGGGATTTAGAGAGTTGCACAGCTCTATGACTTGAATCCCGTCTCCGCATTCTCCGATAACTTCGAGATCGCTTTCCATATTGATTATTCGTTTGACGCCTTCACGAAATAGCTGGTGATCGTCGGCAAGCAGCAGCTTAACGGTTTTTTTAGGATTTTCGGTAATGACCATCCATTTCATTCCTCCCTATGTTCAGGATTAATCGGAATAAGCATTGTAATTTTTGTACCGCCTTCTTTGCTGGAATCAATGTCGATTCTTCCTTCTAATAGATCGACTCGTTCCTTCATCCCTATCAAACCAAAATGATTATTGCCCACCATCATCTTAGACTCCATTTCCTCCACGTTAAAACCGTTCCCGTTATCTTTGACAACAATTTGAACCATCTGCTTCTGGAAGGTTATCGTTAAAGAAATGAAGGAGGCGTTAGCATGCTTTAATACATTAGAAAAAGCTTCTTGAATCAGACGGTAGACCGCCACTTCCATTTCGGTCGGAAGTCTCTTCTCCCGCCCTGCCAGCTCAAAGCGCGTCCTAATTTTCGATTTCTCTTCAAAATCCTGTACAAATTTGTGAAGGGTAGGGATTAAACCCAAATCGTCCAGAGCCATTGGGCGAAGGTTGAATATCATTTTACGGACTTCTTCCAGTCCGTCTCTAACCTGGCCTTTCAAATCGCTCAGTTCTTCCTTAACGGAATCAAAATATTGCTGAGTCAACATTCTTTCCGCTATTTCCGTCCTTAGAACGACATGGGCCATCGTTTGCGCCAGACCATCGTGTATTTCCCGAGCAATACGTTTACGCTCCTCTTCCTGGGCCATAATGATCTTCAACCCAAGCATCTGGCGGTTCTTCGCCGATTCCAGCATACGCGTAACCTGGTTTAAATCTCCAGACAAATATTCCAGTACGACATTCATTTGGGAGACTAGGGTTTCAGCTCTTTCCACCTGACGCTCCACGCTGCGAATTCGCTTTTGAAGATCGTCTCTGCGCATTTTGAGATGATACTCTTTTTCCCTGTATATGGTTAGCTGCAGTTGCAATTGAGTAGCCGCTTCGTAAGCAATCCGGATGTCTTCTTCTGTGAAGCGGTGAAAATCCCGGCTTACCTCGGTAAGCCGAATTCTTGATCTTCGATAATCCAGTTCGAGCTTATCCACCTGGTGAATCGTTAAAGTCGTTTCCTCTATCACCTGCTGCAGTTCTCGATTCAGAGCCTCTAACTCGTTGCGGGCGCTCTCGCTAATTTCGAAAATTTTATATTTGCTGCTCTCCATAACATGAATGGCGCTCTTTATGACACGATCTATGGCATCTACCTTCACTCTATCCTGTACCCCTTTAATTAGGTCTATTCCCTTAATGATAACATACTAACATATTTCGGGAATAGTTGAAGAGCTTCGATGGAACTATTTTACCATATTTACGCATCATATAAAGAACGCCAAACACAAACTTTATAATTTTTTGTTGAATTCTTTAAATTATCGGCTTATTTTTGTCGATTCACGCGGACTTTTGCCCTGACCAAGCCCTAAACCGAAGAACTACTCTAAGGTTACGGTTTGGGTCTCTTGATCCCAAGAAACCTTCCAGCCAAAATTCTCTGACAAAATTCGAAGCGGAATCATGGTGCGCTCATTAATTAATTGAGGGGGCACCTCTGCTGTAACGACCTTACCATTTACGTTCAATTCCAGCTGATCCAGCCATAACTCGGCCATCTGACCGTCTTTATAGAAAGTCACCTTGCGTTCTTCATCGCCTTCCTTCCACGGAACGACTTCCCCATCGAGAGCCTCTACTACAAAACGGACAGGCACAAGCGTATTCCCGCTAATCAACACCGGTGCTTGATCGATCGTGCTGCTTTGCCCATTAATGATAATCTCCGGTTTATCAATCGTCAGATTGACAACATTGCGCTTAGGCTTGGAGACGTTAGTTTTATAATGGAAAGATATATCGTCAAATGCAACCGTTCCTTCTCGGGCTCTATCGGCTCGACCTTGCTCGATGTCCGCGATATAAATTCGCTTAAGCTGAACCGGATAGCTCATATTCAAGCTGGAGAAGTTTCCGGTAACAGTTTTCCATCCGTCCCAATCGATTTCCTTGGCCAGGTCTACCCGGTGGGTAGTTCCGGCGGCATCGATGACTTCTGCACGGAGCCAATTCTTACTGTTGTCTCCCCAGACATTGACACTCATGGATTGCGGCTCGCCTTCCAACAGCATTCCATCCTGGCCAAAATCAGCATATGCGGCTAGCGTTCCTGTAGGAGAAGTGAATTGATAATCCATCTGAACCGCATAATTATCCGGCGCAAGGCCAAAAATTCCAGGCATTCTCTGAATTTCTCCAGTCACTCCCTCGGTTGCGCTGAAAGCTACTGTTGGATTTATGTCATCAAAATTAGCCCACAGCTTCTCGGAGCCTAGTGGCAAGTTTAGAATGGTACTGAACTCATCGTAACGGGCAATAATTTGACCTGCTGTTGCCCCCTGAATATTCTTAACATGAAGCGTATCTCCTTGAATATCGCCTTCAAAGCCTTTGATTTCCCACTCAAATGATTCTGCGGGAACGACTCTCTCGGTACCGTCTTTTAATTTAGCCATGACAGCTAATTTAATATCTTCATTCTCCATTAATACTCCGCTGGAAGACTGAATTTTCAAGCTTGCGATATCTTTACGGCCCACGACGTCCACTTCCTTGGTAGCTGTAGCCTGTCCGGAAGAAACGGAGAGGGTTGCTTTTCCTCTTTGGGTCAGGGTGAAGACATTATCCTCCATAGTACCCATGCCATTAGTATTGCTCCAAACGGCGGAATCCTCCAATCTTGGAATTGGATTGTAATAGGTATCGTAACCTCCGGCATAGTATGCTGCCGATTCATTAACAAATAGTGCCTTAGGGCCTGAAATGGTTAACCCTAACGCTTCGCCTTTGGGAGCGATAGTATAGACGCCGAGTCCATTGACAATCTCCCGCTGATAGTTAGACTCCGGTGCGGCTACCAACTCTACGTTAGTATCCCCTAGCGGACGGGCTACCATTTGGGAGGAACCTCCTCCGTCGAGGTTCATTCCTTTCCATATCCCGATTTGGGTCATGACATCCTGCATTTCAGCAAAGCTCATACCTGTACTGTTTGTGTTATCTTCTACGTTAATAAGATATACATATTTTTCATCTTGTGAGTATCCAATGGCAGTACGAGCCCTGGCTCTAGTGTAATCCGCATCTTTCCTCGACAATTCGGCCGGCTTTCCGTTGTCCACTAGAATAGTGTGCCCTCCGATCATCATCTGGAAATCTTCGCCATCGTAGGTTCTGGTAGGATCTCTTGGCACAACATTGTAGGCGGAATCTATCGGATCCCCTATCTTTAGATTATCTTGAACAAACTGAGCGCCTGCTCCGGCGGCTCTAAGTATGTATCCGTCTTCCGGCGGTGCCATTTCAAAGATTCCATTTACTTTAATATCTTGAATGATTCCGTCTTGAACTAACACTTCGGTCGGCACCGTAACCCCATCATTAGCCCGATCAGAACTAGCCCAAGAGCTGGTATACAGGAAAATGCTATCAATCATACTATGCTGGCCGCTAGGCTCAAACCAGTAATAAGTTTTATTTACTCCTCCTAGTGGGTAGCTAGTCCCATTAGCGGCTGTGACGGATCCCGTAAATGTAAACATATCGATAATCGGTTTGTTATCTTTGGTTAAGCCAAAGCTATAGAATCCAGGCAAATCGTTAGGCGTAGCCATGATTTCGCCGTTCGAGATTTGCGGTCCCATGGGGGCCAAAGTCGCTTTCGTATTAAAAAAGTCCCCATTGACTCCGGCTACGGCGCCCGACTCACTGGCCATCTTTTTCACCGTGTTCTTAGTAGTAAATTTACCGCCCTTCCCGGTCATCACGTCCAGCTTGACCATTGGATTATTCAAAGCTATTTCGATGACGTTCACATTGACATGCGCCGGTTTATTGTTGCGTGTGGAGACCCAGTCATATTTCTTGAGAATGGCCCCTGCCGTAATAATTTCTTGTCCCTTATAAGTTACCGTGCCATTGGCGGAAGCTACGTCTGCGGATAAAGAGCTCGTTTGCAGAACGAGCATAAACGCCAACACCCAAGTCCATCTTTTGAACGACCGCTTTTTCTTGGTCCTTGTTCGCCTTTCCTGCTGCTGCATTTCTTTTCTCTCCTCCAAATCTAGTAGTCTCTCTTTATTTGTCTGTTATATTAGACTCTACTAGAAGGCAAAAAGTTACGTTAATCGACAAAAAAAACCGCCCATCTTAGGATAGGCGGAGAATTTCAAATACTATTTAAGAATTCATGTCTAATAAGCATAATAGGAAAGTAAATTACTACAAAGCTTCCTGTTTAAGAACCTCTGCCTTATCCGTTCTTTCCCAAGGAAGGTCGAGATCTGTGCGGCCAAAATGACCATAAGCAGCGGTCTGCTTGTACAGAGGCTGTCTTAAGCCAAGCTCCTTAATGATTCCTGCTGAACGAAGGTCAAAATGCTTGCGGATCAATTCCACCAGCTTATCTTCACTTACTTTACCTGTTCCGAAGGTATCCACAGAAATCGACACCGGACGAGCTACTCCAATGGCATAAGCCAATTGAATTTCGCATTTATCCGCTAATCCCGCAGCTACAATGTTCTTAGCCACATAACGAGCCGCATAAGCAGCAGAACGGTCTACTTTAGTCGGGTCTTTACCAGAGAATGCCCCGCCGCCATGACGAGCATAGCCACCGTAAGTATCCACAATAATTTTGCGGCCGGTTAATCCGGCATCCCCTTGAGGGCCCCCGATTACAAATCGTCCGGTTGGGTTAATAAAATATTTAGTTTCATCGTCCAAATACTCTTTAGGAACAATAGGGCTAATTACATGCTCTTTAATATCCTTCTGAATTTGCTCCAGCGAAATTTCTTCAGCATGCTGAGTAGAAACAACAATGGTGTCCACTCTAACTGGTTTATCCCCTTCATACTCAACCGTCACCTGAGTCTTTCCATCTGGACGCAGGTAGTCGAGTGTTCCATTCTTTCTAACTTCGGATAACCGCCGGGATAACCGGTGCGCAAGCGCTATAGGCATAGGCATATACTCTGGAGTCTCATTAACAGCAAACCCAAACATAAGCCCCTGATCTCCAGCGCCCAATGCTTCAATCTCCTCGTCCGACATCTGTCCCTCTCTCGCTTCGAGGGCACGGTCTACTCCCTGTGCGATATCGGCGGATTGTTCGTTTAATGATGTAAGTACAGCACAGGTTTTGTAATCAAAACCGTATTTGGCACGGGTGTAGCCAATTTCTTTAATAGTATTACGTACAATGGCAGGAATATCAATGTAATCCGCACGGCTGGAGATCTCACCAATGACCAGCACCAAGCCTGTCGCAACCGAAACTTCACAAGCTACACGAGCATTGGGGTCCTCTTTAAGAAAAGCATCCAAAACCGCATCGGAGATCTGATCGCAAATTTTATCCGGGTGCCCTTCTGTCACCGATTCTGAAGTAAATAAACGTCTATTACTTGAAGTCGTCAATTCTTCGACCTCCCTAATCGAAAGTATGCCTTACACAAAAAACCAACCTTCTCCATTGAAGAAAGACGGTTGGGAGTAACCTCATTTATTCATAGTACTTTATTTGTCTAAAGGTGTCAATCAGTGACTATTTGAATTATTTAATATAAAGAAAAAAGAGCTTCTTCCGCTTTTTGGATTAATCTTTTGGTAATCGTTCCGCCTACCGCTCCGGTATCTCGAGTAGCAATATGGCCCCAATAATCTTTTCCGCTATTGGAGAAAGCCATTGGAGTTCCTAATTCTGCGGCAAATTCTGAATCGGCCCCTGCCTGAACCTGAGCATAATAATGCTGCCCTACAGGAAGACCTAATTCTGCGGCTATTTCGTACTTCATTTGATCCAAGGCTTGTTTGCTCGCTGGCACGACTTTGTTGTTGTTTGCCATTTAAAGTCACCTCCTTGCGTTCCGGTAACCGTAGTATGGCTTGTCCACCAGCCAGCAAACGTATAACTTAATGCCATGACGGGTAAAATTATGGAGTTACCTTGGATCCGTCTTCATTGACCACCATATGATTCCCTTTAACCATCACAAACATGACCTCTTTATTGCTCGAGTCGGATTGTATACCGCGGCCTTCTCTTGGAAACAATAATAAATGATTCAATTCCACCACGGTGCCTGCGGATAAATCTTTACCTGATGTCACATCCGGGATGCCATTATCATCACTGCTAACTGCGACGGCGTTACCGTTACGGACGATGACTTCCGAGCCTGGAGCGGCGTAAAGAATCTGACCAGGATTAAGCTCTACAACTTGAATACCTTGTGAGACTCCTGGTGTTGTTGCTGATCCGTCTTTGAGCTCTTTCAAAATTTCTTCCTTAATTTTCTCGATGTCATTATCAACCGTGACCGGACTGCCACCTGTAATTGCCTTAATTTGCTGATCTACATAACTCTTGGTTACAAGCGGATCGTCCACTGTCCCAGGTTGTTGACCAGTACCACTATCCGCACTTGTCGTTACAATGGATCCTAGCCATAATCCAACTCCCAATAGAGCAGGCGCCACTATTAATGTCCATTTCGATTTCATCAAGTCACCTCATGTCGTAATAATAAATTTTCCAGCTATCTATATTAAAGCAAATTCGTGCAAAAAAAAGAACCCCCGAAGGGGTTCTTTGATGAAGCATTATCTGCTAACGTCAACAGATTTAGTCAATCCATTAGCAGTTCTCACAGTAACTGTGAAGGAAGTAACCGAATTTGGAACATCTATCGTACCGTCGTAATTATTCTTAACAGTACCACCTTGGGCGTTACTAATTGCGACAGTTACACCCAGGTATCCGCCTTGCCACAATTGAGCATTTTTCAGCTCAACACCATATTGGTCTTTAACTTTAATTTCACCAAGGATACCATCATCCCAGATTTCAACAGTTCCAGCTTTGCCAAGAGTTCTTTGCTTACCATCATGTTTTGCACTGATGGATTGAGCTACTGGAGCTGCTTCGTCGACCTTAATATCTCTCAGATCAGCAGTGTAATCATTTCCTGAAACATTCAGTACAACGTTGACATTTACAGTACCGTTCTTCTTACCGCTAAGCTTATACTTGTCGCCATCGATAACGATTCGTGCTACATCTGTGTTAGAAGACTTAGCGTCTTTAATAGCATCAGATGGAACAGCGATTGTTTTACCAGAAGAATCTTTAGCAACAATTTTAATTTCTCTTTGGTAAGCTTTGTAAGTATCTTCAGTTACAGAAGAATTCTCACCTTTGAATTTCTCAACAGCGAAAATACCGTTGTCGAAAGCTTCAATTTCGAAAGTCAATTTGTTGATATCACTTGCTTTAATCGTTTCGAAGTTTACAGTTCTTGTTCTAACTACAGAATCATTCTCACCCAACAATCTGGCTGTGAATCTGTAAGTACCTTCGCCACTACCGTTATTTTTGAAAGTAATGTTAGTGTCGTTGATGTCTTTAATTCCAGCACCTACAAATTGAGTGTTAGCATTGCCAGTTGTATTAGTTACTTCGTTAGATCCAGTCACTGGGCTAAACTCTGTAACTACTTTGTACTTAGAAAGATCCAAGTTAGTTTGTTGATCGAAATCAATTACATCGCCGTATTGGTCTTTAAATTTCAACTTCAAGCTGCTATCTGCAGAAGGAAGCAATTTATCTTTCATTGCAGAAGATACATAGACGTCATTTACATAGCGCTTTTCTTGAATGCTTACATTAATGTTAGCCTCTTTGTTCGTTCTAGGAACACGTACGCTGATGTTAATGGATCCAGGACGTCCGTCTGCCGCAGCTTTAATGTAAAGATTTCCTTTGTTGGAACCAGCTTTTCTCACAACATCAACTTCAGCTAAACCTGCATTAGAGAATGCGAAGATTTCCTTCTTATCGAAAGCTTCAACAACATCTTGAGCAGACAAAGTTTGTCCGTATTGATCTTTTACGATAAGCGGAATGTATTTCTCAGAATCACCGAATGCTACTGTTTCATTGAAACTTCCAAAGCTAACTTCGTAAGGAGTCTTAGAGGAAGCAACTTCAAGCTTCAATTGCGAGCTTGCACCAGTACCTGCAGCAATAGCACTTACCGTAACATCAGAGTTGTAATTGTACAGGTTAGAAGCTTTCAACTTAATTTCAGGAATGTTATCCCCTGTTTCGTCGTCAACAAATTTCAACTCTTCAAGAGTTCCGCCAGGAAGGTGGCTCAGAAGAGCATATTGCTCCAGAGTTGCCAAGTCTGTAACCGGATGACCGTATTGATCGAATGCATCATAAGTGATGTAAGCAAAGTCTCCAGCATCCAGACGCTCTTTCTTAGATGTCAGAACGAGTTCTTTCAAAGTAATTTTACCTACAGTTTGGATATCGCCAATTTGGAAGGATTTGTTAGCACTAACAGCACCATTCTCAGCGATAATCGTAATCGGCAAGTAACCGCCTCTTACCAAGTATCCATTTTGAACTGCATCTAAAGTATTAACTGTCAGTCTTTGCATATCGTTAGCAGCTGTTACGGCAACATTGTTATTACCGCCATGAACGGTAAGACGGGAAGCCGGGAAGCTAGCTGGTTCGTTATACTGGTTCAGCGCCTCAAAATCGATATTCACTCTTTTAGCTTGAGGAATGATATCGCTAGTAGACTTGAACTTGATGGATTTGATTGTTTCTTTTTCAACTTTCAGCTCTTTAGAATCTGTACCAATTTCTACGCCATTATCTGCGGCGGCACGATCCAACTTAACGTTGTAAGTACCTTCTGTCATGGCAACGCTTGTGTTGAAAGTAGCTTTAGATTTGCTATCATTCCATACCAGACCATCTTTGTCAGCCAGAGTTACTGCAGTAGTACCTGTTCCTCTGTTCAAAGTCAGTTTGATTTTGCTAGTATCTTCAACAGATTTGTTGAAAGAAACTTCAACTTTCTTAGCACCTACAGCTTTAGCATCAGTGATGGAAAGCTCAGCAGGTACGTTTACTTTGTAGTAAACAGGGTATGCAGCGTCAACGAGTTGAGCACGAGTAGCTGCTACTGTGTAATCAGTTGTTTCAGCGATCAGACCTTCTTTGATAGCCGCAGCTACATAGCCTGCAGCATCCCAGCTATCAGAAGTTTTACCTTCTACAGCATCATTAGACTTAGCCAATCCAAGGATACGCGCCATAACTGCAGCCAATTGCTCGATAGTTACTTCACCGGAAGGAGAAAACACACCATCCCAAGTACCATCCATGTATTTAGCTTTAGTTACAGCTCCGATGTATCCAGCAGCCCAACCTGCACCGTCAAGATCACTGTAGACGTTAGCAGCAGCTGCGTCCTCGGACAGACCAGCAAGCAAAGTGATGATTTTAGAGAATTGTGCACGAGTGGTGTTCTCGTCCAGGGCAGCTTCGCCGCCGTCAGTTCCTTCGAAGATTCCTTTTTCTTTAAGTTCTTCGTATCTCTCCAAAGATGTTTGGGGTTCAGCCGCAGATACGACTGAAGCAAACATGGAGAAGACCATAGCTATTGCTACGAGTAAAGACAAACTTTTCTTCATAACCTTTTTTTCTCCTCCTCGAAATCGTTTCGGTTCATGAGTGTGAGTATTACAATAATTGGAGCTCGATTCCCTCATTTGCCGATTCACCCCCTTTCCAGAGTTGAGCATCATTACTATAATTGAAAGTCTGTAACATGATGTCACAGAAACTAGTAAACATAGAAAACTAGAGACTCGAATGCCACTTTACCTATTATACATTGGCCTATCTTTGTCGTAAAGTGTATTTTGAGAAATTTATCCAATCATTTCTGGGGTTCTCACTGTATTCCGTTGTTACTCAATGTATTAAACGTATTCCAGTTGAAAAAGTTGCGCTCAGAAGAAAAAAAGTTGTTTAAACTTTATTCGACGTCATTTTCGATCGCTTACTTATGTATCCCAGCATTCTGGCTTGGCAAATCTAAGTATACAATCTTATTGGACTTCCGTCATTCTGAAATAATTACCATAGTTAAGAGCCTGTCCTGCAACTAGACAGGCTCTTACCAACATCATACCCTAATTTAAGTTTTTAGGAAACATCTTTGTCGATTTTTGCAGAAGACGAACTGCAATTTGACCTGCTTCCGCCCTCGTCAAGTCGGACTTGGGATGGAAGCTATACGTTGGCTTCTTCTCACCTTCGGCCAGCGGATTTTGCTCCCCTACCATGATGCCTTGCCTATTAACCGCCTCTACGGCTGTGCGAGCGTAGTAGGTAATGTCCCCCGCATCCTTGAAGCTTTTTTCTAACGAAGCCAGCAATTTCTCATCATTGATGGACATCTTCAGCTCCAGAGCTCGCGCAATCATAGCTGCCGCCTGTTCTCTCTTCAGACGCTGCGTCGGTGCAAAGTATCTGTTCGCCAGTCCATCAATAATACCAGCTCTCGCTGCCGTTTCCAAGTATTCATAGCTCCAGGTAATGGCCTGGTCGCCCGGATTGACGTCAACGAAGGTCGGGACTCCGTCATAATTCAACGGAATATTTAAGGATTTAACCAGCAACGCGGCAAACTCCCCACGGGTAGTATAGTCATCCACCCCGAAATCCTCTGTCCGCAGATTCGGCATAACTCCTTTGGAGTATAAAGCCTGCAGAACATTACGTGCCCACGGATGATTAGTGATATCATTGAATCCATATCTCAATTTGGCAACCATGTAATAGCCAAAATCATCAAAAGGTACGGTAATCGTATTTTTCTTCGGGTCTACTTCCCCACCCAGATTAACCCACTGGCCCTTATCATTAAAGAAGAAAACCGTAACGTTCGTTCCCGCGTTATCGACAACTGAATCGTTATACTTAATGGTAAGCTCTCCCCGCTTGGTAGGCACAAGCTTGCGCGCCGGTTCGAACAAAGTAAATGTTCCTTCCAACGAGTACGGATTGAGTCCGTTAGTAGCAGGTTTGTAAGAAGTCGTTCCTTGACGGCCTGCTTCCCCAACTCCTCCGGATATCCAATAAATATCCGATATCGGCGTGAAGTGATCCCGGTTCATCATACTGGTGAACAATCTGGAGAGCCGAGGTTCGATCGGAACGATCTTATGCCCATTGCCGTCCTTATTATCGGAGCCCTGATCGGGATCATAGTTGATAATATTTCCGTAATCATTCATTCTTTCCACTACACCATCGCTCGGATCAGCTATACCAAACAACAGCTTGGTATCCTCGTAGAATTGCTCCACATTATTATTGAGTCCCGGGTACGCTTTTCTCAAAATCGTTCCTTTCGGGAAGGTCAGCTCCAAGTTTTTCTCAAACATGCTGTGCTTTCTCGAAATTTGCTCTTTGTATTGAGCGCCTATTTGATTACTGTAGGCGTAATACACGTTAACGGTTGAGTTAATTTTTCCTGCTGGGCGATCAATAACAATTTTAATGGCGTTGTCTTTTTGAGGCTTCAGCCCCACATAGTCCAGAATGAAGCGATCGCCGTAATCGGAGCGTTTCTCCGCACGTTCTCCATTAATAAGAACTTCGGTAGCTCCTTCCGCCTCAATATCAAAATGAACGAAGTTTTTATTAACGACAATCCGGTCTCCTACCGTAGGCTGAGGTGCCAGGACACGGAAGCTGGCTAACTCGCGCACGATTTCGATTCGCTGCACGCTAGTGGCTCCCACATTATTTTTCAACTCCAGCGTGAAAGCATAACTTCCCGTCTCGCTCATATCAAAATTTTGCAAGCGGAAAATAAAGTTCTTCGGATTCCCATAGTAATCATAGTCGTATCCTTGCTTCAGATTCAAATCCAGAACGCTGTTCCCTTTAGGTCTGTCATTGTACGGATCAGGATCCCCATCGTTAGTCGTTTTAAATTCCGCGAGTACTTCACCTCCATGAAGAAGCTTCACCTGATTGGCCCCTCCAGCCTTGAAGACAATATCCACCTTTTTGAGACTGGTCGAAAATCTATCGTTCTTGTACAGGATATCAGGAGAATCGATAAATATTCTATTCAGATCGTTGTAATCATTTCCATTGGATAAAGCCGCCCTGCCGTCACTCGGGATAATGACAGGCTCGAATCTTTCGATAGTGGATACATTCGTGTCTACAATGTACAACCGGATCTCTTTGGTTACCTCACGGATGATTTCTTTATCGTCGGTATAAATCGCCCGGAGAACCAGCCTGTTCTCCCCGTAGTTCAATTGTCCGGGGGAGTTCCCGACAACTAAAGGGTCCAAATCAAACTCTAAATTTCCGTTGTAGTTAAAACCGGAAGGGGTAATTCCGTTTACCGAATATTCGAATTTAATGACTGCATTGGCGTCAAAGCCGATCAGCTTCACTTTCGGTTTATCCAAAGTTTTATTGCTTTGTCTGGAATCCAGCGTGATGGTTTGACCATCATAGTAGTTTTCTACATAGATGAAGTTTTTGGACACATAGTTTACCATAACCTGATAAGGTGCTGCTGTTCCGGCATAGCTGAATCGGATCTGTTGCTGTCCGGTTGGAAAATCGGTTACCTTGTAAATATTAGTTTTATTATCAATTTGCCTTACATGCTCTACTCTCAGAGTTCCCAGCGGTAAGAGCGAGGCATTCAGCACAGCTCCTGAAGCAATATCCTTGTCCGCCTCAACTTGAATATAGAAAGTAGAGTTTTGCACCTCGCTGTTATCCAGCTTGCTTTTCTTCACGTATTTGTTCGCTGCGCTATCATATTCAACAAGGTATATATCTTTAATAAGCCTTTGATTGGCCAAATAGCTGAAATAACGGGTAACCGTAGTATCGATCTCGTCATACTCCAATTGCACGGCAACCGCTTGATCTCCGGTAGTTGGCAATCCCGTTGTTGTAATCTTATATGGCTTCGTTTTAAACTCCACTAATCTATACTTGATGCTTCCATCATTGGCAGGAACATCCGTGATCGACACGATTTGATCCAAATAATTTTGAACCGGGTTATTCCCAGGATTATTAGGATCGTTTACAGTTACCGTCACATTATTGATATCAAACGCCACATTAGAATACGGAAGAATTAATCCCGCTTCTATAACGGCCTGATCCGTAGAACCATCGGTCAACACCGGCTTGCCGGATAACAAGGATTGAATTCCGTCCCCCGCGTGGTTAATGTCCAGCTTATAGTAGGGCTGATCGGGATCGTAATAGTAGATCGTCCGTTTAACCGACACTTTATTCGATTGATTCTCTAGCTCGAAATCCAATTCATTTTTGCCCGGGTTCAATTTAACAGGAGGAACGAAGAAGGTTCCGTCTTCGAGGACGTTCGCGCTCCTGCCATTGACCAGAATCGATTTGACGTTGTTTGCTTTACCATCGATATATACTTGCATCTCATAAGTGGAATCTACTCCTGATGGTTTCTCCATCACGACAGCGGCCCCTTCGTTCAGATCGACGGCCGAGCTGTTATCGGATCTCACCTTCATAGATTGCAAATACGGGGCATCGTCATAGACGATATAGAATGTATCGGATCGTTCTATATTCCCCTGTTTTCCTGTAATCGTCACTTTATTGAATCCGGAGAAGAGTTCCAGGTTACGAATTTCAAACCGGTTATCCGACAGCGGATTAGCTGCCGCCGTAAAATATCTCTGGGGATCCGGATCCCATTTGCCCGATTGATTGATCAACTGATCTACTCTAACCGTAATTGAATCGGAAGAGACGTACTTGTAAGTCCCGGCAATGGTCATCCTGTTGGTATCCGCTACATAAGAATTTTCCCTGCTCACCTCGGTAGGATTGGCCTTGTTAGCGATTTGTTGATTATCCGGTATAAAATAGTTCGGAGCTGCCGCTTCCACTTGTTTGGCTAATGCAGGAAACAGGGTGACCAGCAACACTGCTGCCATTAGCACGCTAATCGATTTACGAAATATAGCTTTCAACATTAGAACCTCCTTATATAAAACGTTGCATTAATCCCTATCGTCAGTCCTTCTCATCACCGATGCTTGACACTTCACTTCCATCTCACGTCTCTGAATGACTCCTCCTCCAATCCGTCATTGCAACCCGGCAAAGAAAACCCCAATATATTTAATAGTTATCGGCCATTTACCCTTTTTTTTTTAGAGTAATTTGCATAGAAAAAACCCGCATTGTGCTTCTGCGGGTTTTGATAAACCGAAAATTTCGGCAAGATCTTATTTAGATGTCCTCCGGGCAGATGCCGGTCGGAATCGCTGCAGAAAATTTAGAACAGGTTTACGGCTCTTGCTTATAATTCCAATCGCTTCTGCGCCTACTTCCAAAACTAAAAGTAATACAACGATAATGACGATCGTTCCCCATTGAGAAGCTTTGGACAATAATACCGCGCACAATCCAAATGCCAAGGAAATGCCATAGATTATTAAAACCGATTTACGCATGCTGAATCCAAGACCCATCAGACAATGATGCAGATGTCCTTTATCCGCGGTAAAGATCGGCTTATTGTTCAATTTCCTGCGAATAATAGCCATGAATGTATCGGAAATGGGCACACCCAGAATTGCAAGCGGGACAAGGAAAGAAACGACGGTCGCGGATTTAAAGCCTAGTATCGACAGCGTCGCCAAGCTAAAGCCAAGAAACAAGGATCCCGAATCCCCCATAAAAATTTTGGCGGGGTGAAAATTGTAGAACAAGAACCCGATAATGCTCCCCAGCAGTACCATGCTAATGAGGATTACAGTTACATTCCCCATCATGATCGCCAATACAAGAATAGCCCCTGTTGCAATCGCAGAAACACCCGCAGACAAGCCATCAAGTCCATCAATTAAATTAATGGCGTTGGTAACCCCAACAATCCATAAAATCGTAATCGGGATGCTGATCCAGTTATTCAAATCAATAGCATCTCCAAAAGGCAGCTTTATGTAATCCACCTGCATACCAAAAGAGATGACAACCCCCGCAGCGGCCAATTGTCCGAGAAGCTTGATTTTTGGGGACAAATTATACTTGTCATCAAGCGCTCCAACTAAAACTATAATAGCACCGCCAAGAATTATCCCAAGGGCTACATGCATATCAAAATCGCTTATGGCAGGCGCTATAATGAAATAAGTTCCGACAAACGCCAGGAAAATCGCCAATCCTCCCATCCGCGGCATAACACGGGTATGAACCGAACGGTGATTGGGAACATCGATCGCCCCAAACCGGATGGCAAGCTTTTTTACCAATGGGGTCAATAGGACAGCCAAGATGCAGGAAGCAGCTAAGCCTATGACATATATCATCCAATTCATTGTTATTTACAACCCCTTAGTCTCACTCTGTTGCTTCAGCACCACATTATACCTTGTTTGCGGCGCTAGCTCCAATCCATTTTATCGACAAAATGCGGGTTTTGGATAGATTACCGGACAAATATTCATAGTTTAGTCACATTTTCTTTCTCACGCATCACTTTAATACGAATTTGGGTAGTATGAGCATTCTTTTGTAGCGCCACGGCTCCCCATCTCCATGATATCGGGAGCCGCCCCGACTAGTAAGCTTCCAAGGTTATGTTCCCCTACTTTCATCAACTCATGCAGCAAGTCGAATCCTGTGAACTGCTTTCGACAGCCTCCGTCAACAGATGGACCGTCTTTCGCAAACCGAAGCTTGGGGAACGGAACGCCAAAGATCGACACTTTAGGAACACTTACTGCCTGCTCGCCTTTCGTTCGTGAACAAGTGAAACAATCTGCTCGGCCGGACGATGTGCTTCTTTTTTTAATCGGTCTATTAATGGACGCTTTGTCTCGATCCATCGTTCCTTATGGTCTAATAGCCCGTTCACTTCCTCCATCACTCGGGACACAACGATTTCTGTGGTCGATCCGGCTGCAGACATCTCCAGCCGATGTAAAAATTGGTCAATTTTTGGATCATAGGAAATTCCGATTAAAGGAACATATTGAGAAGCCGCATAAATAAGAGAATGCAATCTCATTCCGATTAGGAGATCACATTGACCAACCTGAGCCAGCATATCCTGCGGATGAACCACATCTTTCACCATCTGGACGTGATCTTTTCCTTCTGGATTCATCCAGCCGATGACTTCCTCGGAAGCTCTTTCGTCATCGGGAAGATGAAAGGGGAGAAAGCGAATATCCACTTCCCGCTCCTCCACCAAACCGCTTAGACATTCGGCTAATTTGCGAAGCTCCGAACGATCCTGATTCCAGTAACGGACCGACACCCCGATCACGGGACGATCTTTTTTGGGCTGTTCCGACAGATTTTGACTCTCTCTGAGCGGCAGGCCCATAACCGGATCGGGCACCACCTCAACCTGATTATGCATAATTCCCATTTGTCCTAACAGTTCTGCCGATTCTTGATCTCTGACCGAAAGATACCGACATTTTTTAAATACCCAAGAAATCCAGGAATAAAACATTTTTCTCCCGACCGGGCCAACTCCTTGAGAATAAACAAACGTTGGCTTACCTAACCACTGGGCTAGTTTAATAATCGCCAGGTAATACGGAATCGTCTTCGCTCCCGTCGCATCCTGAAGCAGGCTTCCCCCACCGCTTATTAGCCCGTCGCCCTCACGGATCGCGCGAATAATTTCCATTGGCTTCATACGATGAGCCGCCCGGACTCCATAGATTCGCTCCGTCCGTGCAGGATCGCTGGACAGGACAATCGGTTCGATCCGGCACCCTATCCGCGCTCCTTCCTTCTGCAGAGCAAGCAGGATGGATTGCAGCACCGCTTCGTCGCCGCTATTCTTGTAGCCGTAATAGCCGGAAATGACTATCCTTTTGACGGCAGCACCCATCTCTTCCAACTCCTCGCAAGCATTTCCCAAACTGCAATAAAGATAATTCCAACGATAACGCCGAGCAGCATTCCATATCCGACACGAATAGCTGAAATATAGACCGGTGTGTGCAAGTGGGCAAAGGTATCAACCACCGACAGTTGTCCTATAATTCCAAGGATAAAAATGTACAAGGCAGAGGGACGGTATTTAATCGCCAGATAAGCCCCTAAAATAAAGACCGGATGGGCGAATAAAAACTCTTTAATTCTCGGGCGGACACCCAGATTATTCTCCAAGAGCGAGCGAAACAGCTTCTCAAAAGTAGACGCCTTACCTTCATTTCCTGTCCGGGACAAATAATACATAATGCCAGCAACCAGTGCCCCTGCAATAACGACCCACAACACACTCACTGAGGAGGATAGCAGACGTTTGACGCGGTCGACGATTTGCTGCGCCTTAAGCCCTTCGCTAAAGAACAGTAAATAAATCCCAATAATCAGAATCGGTGCCAAATGCAGCAAACTTACGCCGCGATATTGGTCAATAACCAAGCTATAGATGACGTTATTGAGCAGAGCAACAATAAACACAACACCGATCATAGAAATGAAAGAGGTACGGATAAACAAGTTAATCGCATAGCCCAGCTTGGCTCCTGTCAGCTTACCAGCCATACGATGGCGGATGCTTTGGATAGCTATCATCATTCCAAGAGTAGGGGCACAGACTCCCACGCCTAAAGCAAGCAGCTTAAATAACATGTTAGACGATAAAATATAGAGAGCTCCACCCATCCCTATACCAACGACGAAACTGATTAACAGAAGCCACGGGAAAAAGTATGCCAGCGTTAAAGCGATCAGCGCGACAGAAGCTACAACCACAACCGGTTTAAGCAGCCCTTGCCAGCTGGAATTATAAATAGTAAAAGGATGAGCAGGGCCTAGCGTATAGCCTGCTTGACTAATCCGTTTTAAAGCTCCATCGTCGCCCCTTAGCGTTTCCCTTATCTGTTCCAAGGGATCGGTATACGAAGCTTTTTCGGGATTTTTGGAAGGCCTTGCGTTCAAAAAAATCATTCGGATATTACGATCCTTGGCGGCCAAAACAAAGCGGTCCGCAAAGACCTGAATTCGATCTAACTGCTCCTGCTCTGTAATGTTTCCGATAAGCCGGTCTGCTTCCGCCTCAGAGAGCGAATGGAGACGAATGACATTATAACGGCTTTCCTTTGCCAAGAAGTTGAAGCCTTTTTGAGGAGCCTTAAGCAATTCAATTGCAGCTAACGTCATATCATATTTATCCAGAAGCCCGGCCATTTGCTCGAGCTCAGGAGATTTCTCCTTGCCGGTATAACCGGGAACAGCTTCTCCTTCAAAAATAATCGTCTTGGCCCCAGCCTCCTTAAACTGGCTGAGTTTCCTGTCCATATCCGCCTCGTTAAATGGAAGGCTGCGATTGGACAAACGAGCGACAATGCGAAAGCCTTTTTGCTTAAGAAGTTCCAACGCGAACGGGTCGGGCTCCATTGTTTTCATCGCGGCTTCCTCTAGCGCCGCTTCGATCATCAGCCCTTTGCGATCTTCAAAGGTCCATTCCTTGGTTCCGATGCCTTGGCTTTTAAAAGCCCGCTCGATCATCGGCTGAAGCCTCTGCTGCGATTCACTGTCTTTGAACAAGACGTAAGCATAATTGTCACCAGCGCCGGTAAGCTGGCCGGTCATGATCCCGGCCTCGCGGGAGGAATACAAATCGACCCGCTGCGCTAATCTAAGCTCGTTCAAGGTGCTTTCATAAACAGCCATCGATTCGATGCCCGCACGCTTCATTGCGTCTAATTCCTGATCGACAAATTCACGCGGATTGGCCCGATATTCTGCAATATCCAGCAGATCCCGATAGTCAAAAACAAACTCCACCTTCTTGGAGGATCTTTCTGTCATAATCCTCTCATAAGCTAAAGGCAGGGAAGCCAACAAGCCGACGATGACTATCCACCAAAGCCATTTAGAGGCTGTCCGGTTCCAGCGTGCGTACCATTGAATCAATCCTTCCACTCCCTATCCTTATATCCTGGTCTAATCGTCAATCCGCGACATCACCGCTCGCCGGAGTTCTTCCATTTGCTCTTCCGACTGTTGGAGCGTCTTTCCTTTGACAGCGAAATACACTTTAATTTTGGGCTCGGTCCCGGAAGGACGCAAACAGAACCACGAATCGTCATCCAGTCTGTATTTCAGAACGTTCTCCTTGGGAAGACCATTAATTCCCTGGGTATAATCCAGCATCGTCTTTACTTTCTTTCCACATACATCGGAGGGGGGATTTTGCCGCCATTCCTCCATGATCTGTCTTATTTTGGCCAGCCCATCCTTGCCTTTAAGCGTCCGGGACTCCAGCACCTCTCTATAAAAGCCGAATTGCTGATACAATTCCTGAAGTACACCATACAAGGTTTGTCCGCGGCTCTTGTAATAAGCGGCTGCTTCACATATTAGCATAGAAGCGACCACCGCATCTTTATCCCTAGCATAGGTTCCGGCTAAATACCCGTAACTTTCCTCATAGCCGAACAGAAATTGATGCTCGCCGCTTTGCTCAAACTCGGACATTTTTTCTCCGATATATTTAAAGCCTGTCAAAGTATTCAGAACTTCTACACCGTAACTCCGGGCAATCTCCGCTCCCATCTCACTGGTGACAATCGTCTTAATAATGACTCCGTTAGACGGGATGGCATTCTTTTCTTGCAAAGAGGAGAGCAGGTAATGAACCATAATAGCACCGGACTGATTTCCCGTCAGCACTTCGTATTGCCCTTCCGAATTTTTAACAACAGCCCCCATTCGGTCACAATCGGGGTCTGTGCCGATAATGACATCGGCATTTACTTTTTTGCCAAGCTCGATAGCTAATGTGAAAGCTTCCCGCTCCTCCGGATTAGGAGATTTAACCGTAGAAAATTGTCCATCCGGCTTCTCCTGCTCCGCAACGACATGGACATTAGAAAAGCCCGATTCCTGCAGCACTCTGCGAACCGTAATGTTCCCCGATCCATGTAAAGGAGTGTATACGACATTAAGCGCTGCACCTTCTTGCTTCGCAATTTCCGGTCGCGGACTAACCTGGATGACTGCTTTTACATAATCATCATCAACGGCTTGTCCAATCCATTGAAGGAGTCCTTTAGCTTCAGCTTCTTCCCGGGTCAGTTTGCGAATGTTTGCGAACTCTAATGTCTGAATCTGAGCGATAATCCGATCTGCTTGTTCCGCAACGATTTGTCCTCCGTCCTGGCCGTATACTTTATATCCATTATACTCGGGAGGATTGTGGCTGGCAGTAATAACAATACCAGCGGAAGCCTGCAAATGTCTGACAGCAAAAGAGAGCTCCGGGGTCGTCCGTAACGAGTCGAACAAATAGGCTTTAATCCCGTTTCCCGCAAGTACCAATGCGGACTCCAAGGCAAACTCCGGAGACTGGTTGCGAGAATCATAAGCGATCGCTACCGAAGGATTGGCCGAATTATTCTCCAACAAATATTGAGCCAATCCTTGGGTGGCTTTGCCTACGGTATAGACATTCATTCGATTGGTGCCAGCCCCAATAACTCCCCTCAGCCCGCCGGTTCCAAACTCCAAATCTTTATAAAAGCGGTCCTCCAGCTCTTTCTCCTGACCTTCTATTGCTTTCAGTTCCTCTTTGGTCCCATTGTCAATGTTTGGATCCTGCAACCACTGTTCATAAAGCTTTCGTACTCGAGACAACGTATTCATTCTTTGCCCCTCCTACTGATATTTTCAAATCTAACGGAATCTAAATTCTGAAGCCATTATTCCGGGTCCGCCAGCGCAAACATCAGCTCTCCCTCTGCCACTATCTTATCATTTACTTTAGCCGTTCCTTTACCCTTGCCGATGGTCCCTTTAAAGCGAGTCACTTCCAGTTCCAGGATCAGAGTATCGCCAGGCTTGACCTGACCGCGAAAACGGAAATTATCGATCCCAGCCAAAAAGCCCAGCTTCCCCCGGTTGGCTTCTGCCTTGAGCATGGCTAGTCCTCCCACCTGTGCCAAAGCTTCAACAATCAGTACACCCGGCATGACCGGGTATTCGGGAAAATGACCTTGAAAGAACGGCTCGTTCATCGAGACATTTTTTAACCCGACCGCGCGAACTCCATCCTCCACTTCCAGTATTCGGTCAACAAGCAGAAAAGGGTAGCGATGCGGGAGAATATCTTGAATTTGTTTAATGTCCATCTATAAACAGCTCCTTTTGCAAAATGATTGTATAAAAACTCCGCATTTAACTTAGACTAGAGAATGTCCCCTTCACAATCTGCAGTAGTGAAGGTTGATATAAGGGACATATTTCCACAAGAGGCAGCGCGAGTCTTGGAAATATGTCCTTTTCCTATTTAGGAATGGTTTGATTTAATAATCGGAACTTGGAAATATAGATAACCGAAGTAATAAAGGAACAGACGATGACCGCCCATAAATAAGGGATCGCATAGGGAATTCCAAAAACCACCATTAAAATAGCTATGTAATACAGGACCGTCGTCAACTTCCCTAACGTATTCGCAGGAACGGTTTTCTTGCCCCGGAAATGGAAAAATGCCGATCCGGCAATCATTCCGGCATCCCTAATAAAAATCGCGATCGCCGCTTCCCATGGAATCATTCCTGAAATAAGCAGGGAGATGAAAACCGCCAGCATCATTGTCTTGTCAGCTAGAGGATCCAGTACCACACCCAAGTCCGTAACTTGCCCCCTGCTTCTTGCCAAATACCCGTCCAATATATCGGTTGCCCCGGCAATCACCATAATGAAGAAAGCGAGTTTGATATGGCCCGAGAAAAAAACGAATAAATAGACTGGCACTAGAGCAAAGCGAAGCAGTGTTAACGTATTCGGCAAGTTCACTCCGGTTCTCTCCCCTAAACACAATTCTACATTGTTACATTATACCTTTGAAATTGCAAAAAAAAAACTCCCCTCCGACAGCCAGGAAGAATAGCCCTTGTTTCAAAGCATTATTTTAGGTCCATATCCGAAGGAATAAACGGCTGCCTTTAGCTGCGGTGTAGCAAGCAGTGGCGCAGTTAGGCGTCCCGCTGACAAACGACTGCGATTGTGCAGTCGTTTCGACCAGATTCCGCTCTTTTCATCCATCGACTGCATTTGTGCAGGCAAATCGTTAGATTCATCCCTTTATCGGGCCTGAATGGACAAATCTACTGCACATTTGCAGTAGATTTGTCAAAATGAGAGCAGAAGTCGCCGATCGACTGCACATTTGCAGTCGATCTGTCGAAAAGGGAGCAGAACTTGCTTCGCGACTGCATTTGCGATCCTTTATTCCTTCCTCCGTAACAATTCAGGAAAAGGAAAACTCAGGAGGAAGGGTCGCTTTCCTTTTTGACGAATAGAAAAAAGCCAGCCCGTAACGCAGGCCAGCCTGGCGATAAATACCGCCTAAGACAATACTTTGTTTAACGTACCCTCTAATACGCCAGCTTATCGTTTGCTAGGTATCTTTAAACATCAGATCAAACAGATGCCTCCAGGTTTCGATACTCCATACTTCCGACAGAGGCTCTTTCCCTACATAGACATATCCGATCACCAGTCCCGCGAATAAGGCAGCCACACAGAGTATTGGTACTAAGAGTATCCTTAAAAAACGCAGCAGCGGCTTCTTCTTGCGGCGCGGACTCCGTTCTTTTGCTGGTTTAGCTTCTTCGCTCATCGGTTCATTCCTCGTTTCACTATCCTCTTAGATTGTTGGCCAGTTGCATCATGGTGTCAGAGGAAGCGATGGCCCGGGAGTTTAGTTGAAAGGCTCGTTGAACCATCATAAGCTCAACCATTTCATCTCCCAAATTCACGTTCGACTGCTCCACATATCCCTGCTTTACAGATATTCCTCTCTCAAGCGCTCCAGCGGCAAAAGCATCCCGTACTACAAGATTTCGATCCACGTCGGGAGAGACTTGATAGCGGTTCATCCCCACTTCCTCCAAATAATTGGAGCGTATCACTTGCATCAGCTTAATCTGCCCTACCGGAATCGCATCCGTTTCCGGCTCGGATGACTTATAAGCGAAAACATTCCCTTGCTCATCTACGCGCATATCATATCCAGCAGGGACAGTAATAGGCTGTCCATTCACTCCGCTCACAAACAATCCGTCTTTAGTCGCCAAGTAAGCATTCTCGTTGTCTCCTTGACGAAAAGTCAGCTGAAAGGACCCTTCCCTCGTATAAAGCTCCTCCATTGCCTGAGCTCCATTCGGATCGGTTACCGGATTCAGAACGGCAAAGACAGCTTGGCCGTCTATAGCTAGATCGGTGGAAAGACCAGACTGACTTAATGTGCCGGAGGACAGATCGATTTTGACCTGGCCCAATCGCGCTCCCCAGCTCTGAGTCAAGCCGATCGGCGTCAATCTCCCTTCCTTCCTGAACCCTTCCGGCTGTTGCTTAATATTCGTCAAGACATCCTCGAAGGTTGCAGTCTTTTTTTTGTAGCCAGCCGTATTAAAATTGGCCACATTGTTAGACATGATATCCAGCTTCTGTTGAAGTGAGCGCATCGTAACCGCGGAGCTGATCATGGAATGATTCATCTTCTTTCCTCCTCACGCCAAACCTTATACTTTACCAACTTCATTGACCGCTTTCTCCAAGCTTTTATCGTAATATTGTACCATCTTTTGATTCGCTTCATAAGCCCTGAGCGCAGACATCATATCAATCATGGCCTGAGATGAATCGACATTGGAGCGCTCCAGATATCCCTGATAAACCTCTACTTGTTCATCGGCAGTAATTTCCCGCACCAAGTCGGCATCCTCTTCATTTAACCGATACTGCCCGTTGCCGAGCGAGACCAGCCGATT
Organism: Paenibacillus sp. J2TS4; assembly: GCF_018403245.1. Lineage (GTDB taxonomy): Bacteria > Bacillota > Bacilli > Paenibacillales > NBRC-103111 > Paenibacillus_L. The sequence continues at coordinate 88,219 of NZ_BOSH01000014.1, read as the reverse complement.
AGGATCCTCCACTCTGGATAAAAGCAAGGCTAGCGGCTCGCCAGCCGCATTAAGCAAAGGCTGTCCATTCACGGGATCCAACAGTCTTCCGCTCGGGCCTACGAGTGCTTCAGACAGTTGCTCCCCTGTCGTTCCATTCAGGAGTGTCAGCGGTTGCCCGTCGCGGCCAAGCACGCGGTAGCCGCCTTCCGTGACAAGCTCTCCTGCTGTGTTGACATTAAAGCTTCCGTTGCGAGTATAGGTACGGTTGCCTTGCCCGTCCTCGACCGTAAAAAAGGCTTGAGGCTGATAAACCCTCTCGCCATCCTCGGTAATCGCCTTGCCGGAGCTGTCAAAGGTCAGTCCGGGCGACTGCAGATTGGAGACAATGGCCAAATCGAACGGCTGCTTCGTTTCCATAAGATCACCCTGCACATAGATCGACAGGGCTTCTTCGGTCAGTACTCCCGTATTTATTCTTCCTATCTGTCTAGCCTGGGGTCCATCCGCGCTCCCGTTCGTGAGCGCAATCATCATCTCGGGAAATGAGCGAGATACCGCATTTCCTTGTTTGTAGCCTGGAGTGTATAAATTTGAAATGTTATTGGTCGCCGTATCATGACGCCTCTGTTGAGTGATCATGCCTGCGGCAGAAGTATATAGTCCCCGTATCATTATGTTTCCCCCTTTCTTTTGACCGAAAAATTACAAACCTTTGATAGAAGCCTTCTTGGCCAGCTTATCGAGGTTGTCCAGCATTGCGCCTGTTCCTTTAACAACGCAGTGCATCGAGTCCTCTGCAATCAGCACAGGCACCAACAGCTCCTCGGTTAAAAGCTGATCCAGCCCGTGCAGCATGGCTCCCCCTCCAGTCAGAATAATTCCCTTATCAATAATATCGGCAGACAGCTCTGGAGGAGTTTTCTCTAACAAGGCTTTAGCGGAGGCTACAATAGAATATATCGGTTCCACGAGAGCTTCTTTAATCTCCATAGCATGTACAGTAATCGATATGGGCAGACCGGTGACCATGTCTCTGCCTCTAATATCCATCTCTTCCTGGCGTCCTTCCGGATGTACCGTTGCGATGCGGATTTTGATTTCTTCCGAGGTCCGTTCACCGATAAGCAGCTTGTACTTATTTTTAATATATTTCATTATGGCATCGTCGAACTTGTCTCCCGCCACCTTAATAGAGGAGGCGGCAACGATGTCGCCCATCGAAATAACGGCCACATTCGTCGTGCCCCCTCCAATGTCAATAACCATATTACCGCTCGGTTGGGATATGTCCATCCCGGCTCCAACAGCGGCCGCCTTGGGCTCCTCTACGAGGAAAACATCTTTGGCCCCGCTGCGTTTAGCTGATTCCCGAATAGCCTTCTGCTCTACGGAAGTAATGTTCGTAGGCGCACAAATCAATACTCTCGGATGACTATACCACTTCTTTCCGCCCACTTTATCCATAAAATATTTTAACATGGCTTCCGTTATTTCGAAATTGGCAATGACTCCTTCTCGCAAAGGCCGGATCGCCACAATATTGCCTGGTGTCCGACCCACCATCTTACGTGCTTCCTCACCAACAGCCAATACTTTCTTGGATTCGCTATCTATAGCCACTACCGAAGGCTCATCCAATACAATCCCGCTGCCCTTAACATAAATCGATACGTTAGCCGTACCTAAATCTATTCCGATGTCCTTACTGAACATTAAACATGATCCTCCCTGCCAATCACTAACCGTACTATTTCACCCTTAATCAGGATGCGAAGCCAATTTTCCTTAATAGGTAGTTTCGCCAAAAAAAAACAAAATCCTCCTTTTTCCGTTAAAATATAAGGGGAAACTTAAGAACGGTTGGGAGAATCGGGATTACGATTTAGAAGAGACTAATAAATCCGAATTATTTTTGTAATTTCTCGACTTTTTATATTTTATTTTGGTGGCCTCCCCTCCCCGCAAGTGACGAATCGATTTGTGATATTCCAATATGGTTTTTACTTGGTTGGCCAATTCAGGGTTAATATCAGGCAGCCTTTCGGTTAAATCTTTGTGCACCGTACTTTTGGATACTCCAAATTGTTTGGCAATAGTGCGAACCGTGTGCCTTGTTTCCACAATACATCGACCGATTTTAATGGTCCGCTCTTTGATGTAATCGTGCACTCCCCTCGCCTCCCTACTCAAGATAGTTTGGTACATTATATGAGGAGCGAGCCTATATATTCTTTGTTTCCCAAGCTGACAAGCCTTGACGAGCCATTAATTTTGCCGGACAAGTACTTTTTCCTTCCAAAAGAAGTGGAATTTTGAGACATCCTGTCGATTCCTCTTTAATCGGGTATTTATGACTCCGACACGTAATGAATTGGGCGGGGCACACAACCTTTAAGCAAAACAAATAGCGGGAGGTTTTCCCTCCCGCTCGTTTAAGATCTGCAAGGCCCCCGCAGGCCATTTCACTTATTCTTCCGGAATAAGCTCAGTCGGATTAATCGCGGCTCCATCTTGTCCTTGACGGACTTCAAAATGCAGGTGGTTGCCCAGATGCTTCTCCAGCTCGTTGCGTCCGGCTGTACCGATCACATCGCCTTTTTTCACTTCCACATCCTTGGCTACCTTAACTTCGTCCAGACTTTGATAGACGGTAACCAATGCGTTGGAGTGTGTAATCTCGACCAAGTAGCCGACTACCGGATTTTTTTCCACAGCGGTCACTTTTCCGCTTAAGGCCGCCAGTACTTCGAACGGCTCATTATCCGGTCTGGCCAGATCGACACCAATATGCGGAGTGAAGGTATCGCCGTATTCAATCATGGCTTCCTGCTTAACATCATTGGAAGCTTTGCTGTCGAAGAACGGCATGGTCACATCCATTTCGTTAAAATCTTTTACCGGCCATTGCATATTTTCGATATTGGCTGCTACAGGTTGGGCATCCGGATCGTCACCATCAGTCGCTTTCTCACCTAGCTCCAGACCTAGACCGATGTTTTCATCCGTTAGGGGTGGCTGTTTCCCCGTATTCTGATACACCAACATTAAGGTTAAAATAATTGCAGCCGCTACCATGTAGAGCGCCGGAAAAGCCCATTTTTTGGCGAGCAGTCTGCGCCATGGAGAATACGGGGTTGCAGTTTGTGCTCCTTCTTTGGATTGAGGAGCCTCTTTTTCGGTTTGAATCTCTTTGTTTTGATCACTCATAGTTATATCACCTCAGTAACCATTGTTGCCATATCAATAGCTTTTATACTTGAGATGATATAAATCGTCATATTATTTTAATTTGCTATATTCCGTATAATTTTCGATTTCCACTCCGGTGTAATAGTGTTTTAGAATCTCTTCGGCCTTCTTGCCTTCCTTGGCCATTCCATTAGCCCCCCATTGGCTCATCCCTACTCCATGACCGTACCCGGTGGTCGTGATCTCTACTTCTTTGCCGCTTAACTTCCATTGAAAGTGTGAGGAATTCAAACCCAGCTTTTCTCTCACCTCTTTACCTGAGAACGTCTGGCCTCCTATTGAAACCTTCTTGATTCGTCGTCCTTCTGTGTATTCGGTAACCTTACTATTATTAAGAGTAGCCGCCGCGGGCAAAGCCTCCGATAAGCCCAGCTTGCTCAGAAACTGCTTATAAGAGAGCCTTATGGTCTCTTGAAATCTGGGAGCTATAGACTTGTCCCACGGACTGGCCACGCTTCGTAGATACGGAATGGGCTCGCTCCAATAGTCTTCCGAATTTTCCGTATATCCATTACTGGTAGAGAAGAAGGTCGCCTCGATCGGTTTATTCTGATAGGTTATAATTTTGCCTTTCGTTTGATCGATCGCCTGGCTCAGCTTTTCCACATTGCGTTGAAAGGCTTCACTTCCCCACTGCAGCTTCAGTTCCTTGTCTGTCAGATAGGCTTGGTGCTGCACGGTGTCCGTTACAATGGCCCCTTCCACCGGCACATTGCTGCGGTCCTCTTCCATCCATCGGCGGACAATATAAGTACGGGCCGCTATCGCCTGGGCCTTCAATGCCTCCAATTCAAAATCAACAGGCATTTCCGCCGCGACAACCCCCCGTACATATTGCTCCAAATCGACATGATCCACCCGCATTTCCTTGGATAAATAGACGGGAATGATGACAGGAGGGATCGCATCTGAACTAGAATTTGGCCAAGCCTTCTCTGCTTCGGGAAGAAATACTTTGGGCGGCAGCGGAGTATCATTCTTGCGAAAAATTAGACTGGGGATAAGAATGGTAATCAGTAGAGAGACTAACAAAGCTGAGGCCATCCATATCATGACTTTCTTCCTCATCTGTTCGTTCATAGATTCTTCCTCCTGGACATGATGTTAAAATTCTACAAGGTATGAGTTCAGACGATGCCATCCAGGTTATTGGCTATCGCCATCCGCATCCTGTGCAGTTAACACTATCCTATGAGATCGAAAGACATGCTAGAACCTATTGGGGCGCTATCCATTAATAGCTTGATAGCCTTTTTCAGAAGAAAGCTTATGGGGATTGCTTTAATCTACCCTGTGTAGGAAAGAGGAAATTAGACTTTTCCAAATAAAGCAATGAACGCAAAAAAACGCCCGAATGGTTATCGGACGATGGAGGATGATTGGAATATTATAAGATCAAAGGGAAGAATCAACTCGAGATCAACGGAAACCCCGGACGATCTTCCCCTATACGTATAAATCAGGAAAATGATCAGGCCCAAGTAGGCTGTACTGCAAAAAATCCGACCTCACTCGGTTCCTCCTGCACTTCCACGATACTTTCGACCCGGTCAATGTCGGCTCCAAGCGACTTCAGCTTATCGACAATATGGACATAGCCCCGGTCAATATGGTGAACGCCGGAAATTTCTGTTTCGCCTTCTGCAACTAGAGCCGCAAGGATCAGGGCAGCGCCTGCACGCAAATCCGTGGCCGTCACTTTGGCTCCCTTTAAAAGGGTGTTACCCTCGACAACCGCCGTTCGTCCCTCCACTTTAATTTGCGCATTCATACGAACCAGTTCATCAACATGCATAAACCGGTTTTCAAACACGGTTTCGGTCACGAGGCTCGTTCCTTCCGTTCGCAGCAGAAGTGCCATCATTTGGGACTGCATATCGGTAGGAAATCCGGGATAGGGCAATGTTTTCATATCTACGGAACGAAGCGGGCCTTCGCCGCATACTTCAACGCCATTCTCATCCTCTTCCACCCTTACTCCTATTTCCCTCAGCTTGGAAATAACCGGCTTCAGATGGTCACAAATCGCCCCTTCTATGAACAGGGTGCCCTTGGTTATAGCAGCTGCGACCATGTACGTTCCTGCTTCAATCCGATCCGGAATAACCGTATGTACCGCTCCTTGTAACGAGTCCACGCCGTCAATGCGGAGCATCCCGGTACCCGCCCCGCGTATGCGGGCTCCCATCGCATTCAAGAAATTAGCCAGGTCGACTATCTCCGGCTCCATGGCAGCATTTTCAATATAGGTCGTGCCTTCGGCCAGAGTAGCCGCCATCATAATGTTCTCGGTCGCACCCACACTGGCTACATCCAGATAAATCTTAGCTCCACGCAGCCTCCCATTCACCTTGGCTTCGATATAGCCTTGCCCCAGTTCTATTATAGCTCCCATTGCTTCAAAGCCTTTTAAATGCTGGTCAATCGGCCGGGTTCCGATGGCACATCCCCCCGGCAACGGAATCTTCGCTCTTCCCACTCTGGCAAGCAGTGGACCCAGAACAAGAAAGGAAGCCCGCATTTTGCGGACCCACTCATAAGGGGCTTCATAGCTATCCAAACGAGAGGCATCCACCCGAATGACCTCGTTCTCGTATTTGACCTGAACCCCCATGCTTTTGATCAATTGATAAATTGTTTTGACATCTTCCAATTGAGGCGCTTCCTTAATAACACTGACTCCTTTGGAGCTTAACAAGGAAGCCGCGATGATGGGCAGAACGGCGTTTTTGGCGCCGTGTACTTTAACTTTTCCCGTTAGTCGGTTGCCACCGCGGACGATAATTTTGCTCATCTGGGTCCCTCCGCGTCCTGTTTGATTTATGATTTGTGTTTTCATCGTATCTTAGGATTAAAACACATCGTTTCTTAACACCATATCATACTAATTTGGAACACGATCAGTCCGAATGTTTATATTTATTCTTATATTAATTGTTAGCATGTCGGACTGATGTTATTCGCCAGTGTTCCGTTAAAACAGACCTTTAATCATGGCTGACCAGTTGAAATAATCAATAATAAATCGCGCCACCTGATATCCCAAGGCCAGGGACAAAAATATTTGGAGCAGCTTGCTTTGAATGCTTCGGGGATTTTTAACGAACAGATCAAATCGAAATTGCTGAAGTCCCCACCAGGATAATGCAATACAAATCAAGACGATCAATATATAAATAATTCCACTTATAGCGAATGTAAAGCTGATAGAGTCGGTCCCCGCCATCTCCATCCGGCTCCCTTCCTTTGCCGAAAATGGTTCGATGAAGCCTATAAATGAGCAAAGGGCTTCACCAACTAACACTTCCGGGAAAGCTAGTATTATTTCAACAATTTAGCCAAGAATGAAACAAATTCTGCACGCGTTGCCCTTTGATTGGGTCGGAAAGATCCATCGGCATAGCCCGAAACCCAGTTCTCGCGCTTCAATTTCGCAAGCAGCGGGGCTCCCCAGTAATTCGCGTCCACATCTGTATACGGAGCCTCATCGGAAAAGGCCAGGCCTTCATCGAGATCCTGGGCTCTAGCGAGCAGAGCTATCATCTCCATTCGGCTTATCGTTCTTTCCGGTTGGAAGGATCCATCGGGATAGCCTTCTATAAGCCCATATTGAGAAGCCGTATTTATCGCTTCATAAGCCCAATGGCTTTGAGCCAAATCGTGGAAGACGGCTGCACTGTTCTTCCCGGTCAAACCGAACGCGCGGCTTACAACGGCTGCTGACTGGGCACGGGTCATCGGCTGGTCGGGCGCAAAACGGAAGGGCTCGATCCCTTCCAGAACTCCCCGACTTGTCAGCTTAACTATATCTTCCTCCGCCCAATGGCCAGAGATATCGCGAAAACCTGCCGTCAGCCCTACATTGGAAACCTTCAATTTATAATACTGATGAGTAAAGGCCTTATCAGCGCTCAATTGGATATAATAAGTACCGGCCTCTAACTCCTCCGTCATTCGGAGAGGATCGCCTCCGCCCGCTTCCTGATTGATTAAATTAATCGAATAATCATGGAGGAGCATCTGCATTTGGACTCCTTCAGGTACGTTGGACAGCTCCAGGTCTACTAAACTTCGTTCAGTCAGCTTAAACTGAAACCAATCGACATCGTCGTTGGACTGAATAAGTCCGCTGATTTCTTTCCCCAAAGTAAGCGATGTTGCTTGGTACGATCGATTATTAGGTTCATTCGGGTCTGCTAGTTGTGGTGAATAATCGATAGTTAATGTATATTCGCCTGTAACCGGTGCAGAATAAGCAGGAATGTTACTCACTCGAAAATAATACATCCCGGGCTTAACCTCAATGGGGTCTGAGACCTCCGTTTCTCCGTCTCCATTGTCATCGATTATTATCTCCTTCTCCCCTTGTCTTTGAATAAGAAGAACAGGATCAATTCTCGCAGTATCGACGGATACGGTTAATTGGAGAATGCCTTCATGCCGGATATTCATCGCAAACCAATCATGATCATTTTCTTGATGAAAGGTTCCTACAATCGTGTGACTCCGGTCCGGAAGAACATAGGCTTTGTACTGTCGGTCATTATCCTCGAAAGGATCCCGATAAATGAGGAAATCAGTCGTCAACCGGTAAGTAACCGGTTGGTCCGCCTGCAGCATAATATAGCTTCGTCCTTTAGTAACCTGAACAGCGGCACGTTCTGTTACAATACTATCATAATTCTGGCCGGGCCGGTTAGGATCGGTATAATGAGTCAACTTTACTCGGGCACCCGGCTGATCAGCTTCCATCGAGAAGTATAAAGTGCCGTCATAAGGCGCATCTATGTAGAACCAATCTTGTCTATCCGTTAGAACCCCGTTAATTTGCTGATTTATTGAAATCGCTTGGGCTCCGACCGGATCATGGTTACCTTCATACATGTCCTCCTGGTAAGGAATGGTTAGCGCTCGGTCCGCACGAAGCAAGCCATATCCGGACTTCTCATCCCATCCCGGTTGTTGGATTTCTTGTGCCGATTGGCGGATCAGATTGCGAACTTGATACGGCTCCAGCTCCAGGTATTGGCTCCATATGAGAGCACTTACCGCAGCTACCTGCGGAGCGGCCATGGATGTGCCTTCCTTGCTACCGTATCCTCCTCCCAAAGTAGTCGTAAATACATTCCATGGAGCCACAATGTCCAACTCGGGACCATAGTTCGATCTTCGGTGGGGCTGCAGATCATTAGAAATGCCCCCGACCCCTATAACGGTCGGATACGCGGCAGGATATTTCACCGCATTTCCTTCATTGCCCGCCGCCGCTACAAGCAGCACCCCTTTATCCTCTGCATACTTGACTATATTTTTCATATATTCCGAAGGTTTATTCAGACCAAGAGAAAGCACGACGATTCGTGCCCCGTTATCGACCGCGTAGCGAATCCCTTCTCCTAATTTATCCTCATCTCCACTTCCGTCAGATTCCAAAGCTTTGATTGGCATAATTTTGGCATTCCACAGTAATCCCGAGACTCCCTGGTCATTATCGGACACCGCAGCCAACACACCAGCCACACTCGTTCCATGCCCGTTATCATCCTGCGGAGGGGTTCCCGGCTGAATGAGATTCGTCCCTTCTATCAAGTGATCTTGGAGATCCGGATGAGTTAAATCAATCCCGGTATCGACTACCGCGATTATCATATCGTCGCTTCCGACGGCATGCTCCCAAGCTTCCTCCGCGTGGATCAATTGCAAATAATGTTGGTTGGCAAAGAGAGGATCGTCCGGTGTCTGGGCAATGTGATATGGGTGATTGGGTTGAATATATTCGACCTGTTCCGAGGATCGCCAATACTCCAACCAATCGCCTTCATGAATGGTTTCCTTGGGACGTACAACGGTAATATTTGATTCGGAATATTGGGAAAGGATCGAACTGTTCTCATATACAACCGGGTCTACTTCATTCTTCCATTGAATAATCCAGGATAATTCGGAATCCGTACGTTTGTCTGACGGGGCTGAGGGGATGGGTTCCTCCGTAGAAATGACGATGCAGGAAAGCAGTAGAACAAAGGCTAAACCATAGGAGAGCAGAGTTTTAGTTAGTCGCATATGTATAATCCTCTTAGGCTATTCTAGTATCACTTTATAATGATTCGATACTCTTCACACTACCCCCTTCCGTGCGTTCACAAAAGGGTCTAAAGTCCTATATCTTCGAATAATCCTCTACTTCCTTTATTTCCCGCCAAACGAAACCGTTTCCATGTAAAATAACCCCACAAAGTGACGTGAGGACTTCGAAGCATATTCCGATTACTTTGCGGGGAGCCCCGGGACTTATAAATTCTAATATTGTAAAAAAACCTTCTCGAGCCCTAACCGAGGCTTGAGAAGGTTTGTCGAAGTATCTTTTTTCTTACTATATTCTCTATTTCAACCTTGCCTTAATAAATGAAAAGATCCGTCGCTAATTTGAAGATGGACTCTACATAATTCAGCAGCAAGCCAGGGTAGAAGCCGAGCACTACCCCGACACCCGCACACGTCCACAGTGTGATCCGCAGAGGAACCGTAGCCTTGACCTCTTCCGGTTCCCCGCCGCCGCGCATAAACATTTGTCTTATGATTCCAAAATAATAGTAGTAGGAAACAACGCTGGTCAAGATCATGATCGCAGCCAGCCAATAAAGCTGCGTCTCCAAGGCCCCCAACAGAATAAACAGCTTTCCAAAAAATCCGGCGGATATCGGGATTCCTGCCAGGGACAGAACAATCAGAACCATGGCGACCGCCGTCCAAGGCGCCCGGTAATATAGGCCGGCTAAGCCTTTAAGCTCGGTAGTTCCTGAAGTAGCTTCTATCATCAGCAAGAGGGCAAATGCCCCGATATTCATTAATGCATAGGCGACCAAGTAATAGATAAATTCAGAGAAATTGTTCATGTGCACTAACGAAAATTGAGTCGCTATCGGGACCAGTAAATATCCGGCATTCGCTATTCCCGAATAGGCAAGCAGACGCTTCATATTTTTCTGCCTAAGCGCCATAAAGTTACCCGCGATCATAGAGATCGCAGCTAGGACACTTAGTGATAGGTAAACATCCGCTTCGATCGGCAGGCTGGAGGAAGCCGATAGCTGAAAGAATACGGTATAGATTACTCTGAACACGAGGGCCAATCCCGCCGCTTTAGAAACGACCGCCAAGAAAGCGGTGACTGGCGTCGGTGCCCCCTGGTAAACATCCGGTGCCCAAGTATGAAACGGAGCCGCTGCAATCTTGAAGCCAAAGCCCGCCAATAGCAGGAAAAATGCTACATAGATTAACGCGCCGAACGAACCGGAATAGAGAGACAACTGGGCATTAATTTCGCCCAAATTAGTAGAACCCGACATCCCGTACAAAAACGACATGCCGTATAAAATCATAGCGGAGGATATCCCCCCCAGAACCGTGTATTTAAAAGCTCCTTCGTTCGATTTGCCGTCCTTCTTCTTCATCGCTACCATTATGTAGGAAGTGATGCTCAACAGCTCCAACCCGACGAATAATGTAATCAGATCGCCGGAAGAAGCCATAATCATTCCACCGAGTACTGCCGGCAGATAGAAGTAGTAATACTCGCCTACATGAGGAATATCTTTAGATTTGACCCAGCCGACACTCATTAAGACGATTAAACCGGTAGAGCCTAACAGCAAGAGCTTGATCAGATTGCCGAAATTGTCTACCCGGTAGGTTTGATTAAGCAGCTCTACCGGGGCTTCCTGTAGACGCAAAGCCACGAACACAGCAGCAACGACCAAGCCTGCCAGGGTAAGCCAGCCGATAATGGTTCGGCTTGTTTTCTTAGGCATCATCAGATCGATCAAAGAAATGATGACAGCGGAGATGACCAATGTCAACTCCGGAGCCAAATGCGCCAAGTCGCTTAATTGGATTCCTTGTTCCATTGGTCTACCCCCCTAACCCAACCGTTACTTGTTGTATAAATTGATCAAAGCTGTTTACCGTCATATCTATGGGCTGGCTTAAAATATTCGGATAAATCCCGAGCAGCAGAATGAACGCCACCAATGTAACCATAGGGACCGCCTCGATCAGTCTCGCATCGCGAATTCCTTTGTACTTCTCAGGCATAGGTCCAAATGTAATTTTTAATACCCCCCGGAGAACATAGACCGCTGTCAGAATCACTCCTAACAAACTAATAGCCGTGATGACTTTCATCGATCCGAACAAACCGAGGAAGGAGAGAAATTCGCTAATAAATCCGGACAACCCAGGTAACCCTAGAGAAGCCATTCCGGATATTACCAGAATCCCACTCATAAACGGAACAGAAGCCGACATCCCTCCAAGCTGATCCAGCATTGATGTCTGCGTCCTCTCGTATATACTTCCGACGAGCAGGAACATAAGTGCAGAAATGAGCCCGTGCGATACCATCTGGAAGACAGCTCCCTGCAGACCGATCTCATTAAACGCGGCCAGACCGAGCAGAACAATTCCCATATGACTGATGCTGGAATAAGCCAGGACGAGCTTGAAGTCCTTCTGCACCAAGGCCAGCACGGCCCCGTACAAAATGTTGATCAATCCAAGCAGCGCCAAGACAAAGGCCCAGTCTTTAGCCTGCTCTGGAAATAGTAATATACCGAATCGAATGAGTCCATAAGCGCCCATTTTTAACAAAATACCCGAGTGGATCATGACCACTGACGGCGGTGCCTCGGTATGAACCTTAAGCATCCAAGTATGGAACGGAAAGATGGGCAGCTTAATGCCAAAGGCAACGAGGATCATAACGAACAGTGCCCACTTCAAACCTTCCGATAAATAAAACGGGCTTTGCGGATGCTCCGTATTAGCGTAGGACTGCGGATCACTGAATAGATTATGCGTGATTTCATTCAAGCTTCCTGTAAAGTAAATGGATATCCCCTGATCATCCACAATCTGGGTAAATCCTGCCGTTGTAATCAGAATGAGAAAAGCGATGAGCATAATAGCCGATCCAACGCCGTTATAAAGCAAAAACCGGTTGGCTGCTTTCTCACGATTCATGTACCCCCAAATCCCTATCAAGAAGAACATGGGGACGAGCGTAACCTCGAAAAAAACGAAGAACAAAAACAAATCGCGGGCCATAAAAACGCCGAACATTCCAATCTCCAGCAATAGAAACAATATAAAATAAGTTTTCCACCGTTTTTTGATTGTGAACGAAGCCAGGGCCGCCATCGTCGCGATTAGAGCGGTTAGGAACACGAGCGGCAAAGACAGGCCATCCACCGCCAAGCTATAATCGAACCTCAGGTGAAGAGAGCTGAGATCGTTCAAAAATTCCGCATTCAAAGGAAGATGGATCCATTCATAGCTTTCCGCATATTGATCTCCCCCAGCCGACTGATTAAAGTCAGCGTACAGCCAACCGGCCAGAACCAGCGGAATGAACGTCGCCGCTATTCCAATCCATTTAATGTATTGTCCTCGTTCCTTGGGGATAAACAGTAGAATAAGGATCCCCAGCAAAGGTGAAAAGGTAATCATGCTCAAAATCGGTAGATTAGCCAAGATCGATAAACCTCCTTCCCACCAAAGCCAGTACTAGAACAACAAATCCGAGAAGTGTTACCAAGCCATACGTTTGTATTTGTCCGTTCTGCACACGGGTGCCGAGCTTGCCGAGAGAAACGACCGAGCCAGCCACCAGACGGACCAGTCCGTCGATAATCCAGTGGTCTACAGCATTGAACAACCTTCCTATTGCTTGCAAAGGACGGATGATGATCCAGCGATAAAGCTCATCGATGTAATACTTGTGACTGACCAGATTATATAGCCAGGGGGCCCTCTGCGAAATGATTTCTCTAGACAGACTGCCTTTACCATATATGACCCACCCCAACCCTATACCGAGTAGAGCGGCCAAGTTAGAGAGGATAACGACAAGCCAATTCATCGATTCATCCATCGCTTCCGGCGCAAGCCAGTTGCCCAGCCATGGGTTAAGCTGTGGCACAAACACAAATCCGGCAATGACTGCCAGCACGGCCAGAACTATCATTGGAAAGGTCATGGAAGCCGGCGACTCTTTCACTTCGTGCTTGACCTTGGATGGACCGGTAAAGACTAGGAAGAACAGCCTCGACATGTATAAGGCGGTAAAGAAGGCCGCCACTAAGCCGATCCAGAACAACAGTTGATTCGAATGATACGCCTCGGCTAAAATGACGTCCTTGGACCAGAACCCCGATAATGGAATGATCCCGGCCAGTGCCAAAGCTCCGATGGCAAAAGTCCAGGTCGTGATCTTCATCTTGCCTGCCAAGCCGCCCATTTCGTGAATGTTCTGCGTACGAACGGCGTGAATAACACTGCCCGCCCCTAAGAACAGCAGCGCTTTAAAAAACGCATGAGTGAACAGATGGAAGATTCCTGCCGTGTAGGAAGCCCAGGTTCCGATGCCAAGCGCCATCATCATGTACCCTAATTGGCTCACGGTCGAGTATGCGAGCACCCGTTTGATGTCATTCTGGGCCGTTCCGATAGTGGCGGCAAAAATAGCAGTAAAAGCTCCCACAATCGCCACTACCAGCAAGGCATCCGGCGAAGCGCGGAAGATGTCAAAGGTGCGGGCCACTAAGTAAACCCCGGCGGCCACCATCGTCGCCGCATGAATCAGCGCACTGATGGGAGTAGGCCCTTCCATAGCGTCGGGAAGCCAGACATGAAGCGGGAACTGCCCCGATTTGCCCACCGCCCCCACGAAGATGAGAATAGCGATTAAGGTGATCATCCCCGGAGCGATATCTGGATGGTTTGCAAAAGCGCTATGTATGGATGCAAAGTCGAGAGCATTGCCGGGCATATACCAGAATAGAAGCAGAATCGCTAGCAAAAGCCCTACGTCCCCGATACGGGTAACGATAAAGGCCTTTTTGGCCGCTGCCTTTGCTTCCGGTTTATAATACCAGAAGCCGATAAGCAGGAACGAACACACTCCCACCAGTTCCCAAAATATATATAATTGCAGCAGGTTAGGTGAAATAACCAATCCGAGCATGGAGAATGTAAATAAGGATATGTAGCTGAAAAAGACGGCTTTTCGCTCATCCTCCTGCATATAGCCTTTGGAATAAATATTGACGAGCAGCCCAACCAACGTTACGATCACCAGCATAAGAGCGTTCAGGTTAGTAATTTCAAAACCGAATCCAAGGGCTAGCTCCCCGACATGAAGCCACTGAACTTTAGTCCAAAGATAATTGTCGACCGGATCTCCCAATCGTTCCATAAACACGAGTACAGCCAAAATAAAAGAGGCGGCCGCTGCCAATATGCTTATATAGGCGCCCGTTTCTTTGGCCTGCCGGCCTATAGCGATCAGGACCAGGAATGCCAGTAATGGAAAAAGCGGAATTAACCACGCATATTGTGAAATGTCCAATTCCATGGGTTTATAGTTCCTCCTTATAGTTGTTGAACAAAGAGGCTTTTCTTATAAATTTGGGCTAATGCTTCATCGAATTCATCTCATCGACGTTGGATGTTCCCCGGTTTCGATAGAGCATAATAAGAATAGCTACCCCGATAGCCGCTTCCGCCGCAGCAACGGTGATGGTGAATAACGAGAAGATTTGACCCGTTAAAGAAGGATGGATACCCAGCTTGGAGAAAGCGACCAGATTAAGGTTGACCCCGTTGAGCATCAATTCGATCGATAGCAAGATGATGATCGCATTTCTTTTGGAAAGAGCGCCATATAGCCCGATACAAAAAAGAATGGCGCCTAACGTCAGGTAAGGGGATATGAGTCCGCTCATGATTACTCCTCCTCCCTTTTAGCGACTACAATAGCACCAATGAACGCCACGGTTAGCAGCACGGACATTAACTCGAACGGAATGACATGATCGGTAAAAATACGCATTCCAATCTCCAAAGTGTTATCCTGGGCCAAGGCAACATTCTCCGCAGGAAAATCCGCCGTCTGGATAGCATAGAAAATAATTCCGAACAAGCCCAGAATCCCTATTCCAAGCAAAATGTTATGAAGGGGACGGCCAGACGAAGCGCCGTTATCCTCCCCGTGCTTAGTCATCATTATGCCAAAGATCATCAGGATCGATATCGCTCCGGCATAGATCAATATCTGTACAAAAGCGACGAATTCCGCTTCAAGAAGCACGTATAGACCCGCTAAGCTAAGGAAGGAGAAGGCTACGGCCACGACCATATGGACCACTTTCGTGAAGCTGATCATGAAGATCGCTCCCCCAATAATAAACAAAGCAAATACGAAGAAAACCAAATTGCTGCCGCTCGAGAAAAATTCTGCAATGTTACTAAACATTTTTCTTCGCCCCTCCTTTAGGGGATGACGAATTGTTTTCCTGACGAATATTTTGATTATTCTCATACAGCCACTGCATATTTTTGAACAAATCATCTCGGCTGTAGGTGGCTAACTCAAAATTGTTAGTCATGACAATGGCTTCCGTTGGACAGACTTCCGTACAAAAGTCGCACAGAATACATATTTCAAAGTTTACGTCGAACGTATCCAGCACTCTGGCGATTTTTTTCTCCGGATCCGGATTGGGCTTACCGACCAGAGTGATGCACTCTGTGGGACACACCCGGGCACACTGATTGCATACGATACATTTCTCGGGATCCAAATATTGAATGCCGCGAAAGCGATCTGGCATCTGGATGGGCACATCCGGATAAGCATACGTCACTTTTTTTCTCGTCATGTTTTTAAAGGTAACGCCTAGTCCTTTGATTAAGCCTTTCATGCGGTTTCCCCCTTTCGACTGGCTTTACCGGCCAAAGATTTCATAGAATACGGCGGTAATAAAAATATTGACCAGGGCAAGCGGAAGCAGTACTTTCCAGCCCAATCCCATCAGTTGGTCTACACGTACCCGGGGAAAAGTGGCCCGGAGCCAGAACAGGAAAAAAACAATGAATGAAAATTTAAGTAAAAACCAAATGAAGCCCGGCACGAAATCAAGGAATGGGAAGGGTGCATGCCAGCCTCCCAAAAACAGAACCGTAGTTAACGAAGCGATGGCAAAAACATAGACATATTCCGCCAGCATAAAAAAGGCGAATCTAAACCCGCTGTACTCGACATGATATCCTGCAATTAGCTCTGATTCCGCTTCCGGCAGGTCAAAGGGCGTTCTATTCAATTCTGAGACCGCGGCAACGACAAAGACACCAAAGCCGATGATTTGGGGCAGGAAGTTCCAATGCCAGAAGCCTCCGCTTTGACCTTCTACGATGGTGGTTAACTGCATGCTGCCCGACAGCATGATGACGCCGACTACGGAAATCACAAGCGGTATTTCGTAGCTGATCATCTGAGCTGCCGAGCGCATGCCGCCAAGAAGCGCGTATTTATTGTTCGACGCCCACCCTCCAAGAATGATTCCAATGGTGGAGATTCCGGAAAGAGCGACGTAATAAAGAACTCCGACGTTTAAATCGGCAAAATATATATTTTTAGTGTAGGGGATGGTCGCTAACACGACAAAAGAAGGAACGAACGCAAGGACGGGCGCAAGAATAAATAAGTCTCTCTCCGCCTTCTTCGGAATCGTGTCCTCTTTCATCAGCAGCTTGGCAACGTCGGCCACCGTCTGCAGCAATCCGAGCGGCCCCACCCGGTTCGGACCGTGTCGGCTCTGCATCCAACCGATCACTTTCCGTTCAAAATAGATCGCATAAGTGACATATCCGAGGATGACAAGCAAGAAAACCACCGCGAGTAGAAAGTAGATGGTGAAGCTCTGCCAGGTCAGAGCCTCCTGAAACCAGTTGGCCATTAGCTATCGACCTCCCCTACAACGATGTCAATACCGCCCAAAATGGTAATCAGATTAGTCATCGTTTCGCCAATCAGCAGCTTACGAAGAATTTGCAGGTTAACGAAGGACGGTCTTCTGAATTTCAACCGATACGGCTTATCGCGGCCTCTGGATACGATATAGCACCCAATCTCTCCACGAGGCGATTCGATGCCTGCATAGACTTCCCCCTCGGGGGCGCGGATCACTCTGGGAGCCTTGCCCATGATTTGTCCGCCCTCGGGAAATTGCTCCAGAGCTTGCTCCAGAATCCGCAGAGATTGCCTTACCTCTTCCAGCCGGACGAAATAGCGGTCGTAGCAATCGCCGTTCTTGCCCACAGGAACATCAAATTCAAACCGGTCATAAATACAATAAGGCTGGTCCTTGCGCAGGTCCCACTTAACACCCGTGCATCTAAGGTTAGCGCCGCTTAATCCGTAATTAATAGCTGTTTCGGCATCGTACTGACCAATTCCTTTAATTCGCGATAAAAAAATCTCATTACCGCTCACTAATTGATCGTATTCCTCTACCTTATTCTTCATGTACGGGACAAACTCCCGAACCTTATCAATCCAGCCTTCGGGCGCATCCCATTTGACGCCGCCAACCCTCATATAGCTATAAGTCAAACGAGCGCCGCATAACTCATTGAATAAATTGATAATCATTTCTCGATCGCGGAAAGCAAACAGGAACGGGCTCATCGCCCCGATATCCAGTAAATACGTCCCCCACCAGACCAAATGGCTGGCTACCCGCTGCAATTCCATGACGATCAGCCGAAGAAATTCAGCTCTTTCCGGAATTTCCAGCTGCAGGAGCTTCTCTACCGTATGGACCAGCACATAGTTGTTCGTCATGGCCGAGACGTAGTCCATACGATCCGTATATGGGATTATTTGGGTGAAGGATAAGTTCTCAGCTAATTTCTCCGTTCCCCGATGCAAGTACCCCATCACAGGGTCGGCTTCCTTAATGATTTCCCCATCCAGCTTGACAACAATGCGAAAAACTCCGTGAGTACTGGGGTGCTGGGGGCCAACATTCAGCAACAGCTCTTCTGTCCGTAGCACTGGTTACACCTCCGGGTCAATCGGTTCATAATCTTTGCGCAGCGGGTGACCGACCCAATCATCCGGCATCATAATCCGCCTCAAGTCCGGGTGCCCCGGAAAATCGATTCCTAATAAATCAAAGATTTCCCGCTCGTTCCAATTTGCCGTCTGCCATAAAGAAGTAATCGAAGGAACGCTAGGCTGCTCCCGATCCGTTTTTACTTTAAATAAAAAGTCTTGTTTAGTCTTCAAGGAAATAAAGTGATACGCCACTTCCATATGGGTTTCCTGATCAATTCCGGATACATTGCGCAAATAATTTAGTTGAAAGGCTTCATCCTCCTTGATCAGCCTTGCGGTTTCCACCCAATAATCAGGTTTAATTATTATGTATGGCCTGTGGCCATCCAGTTCATTGATAAAGGCTTCTTCCACCGCATCTGGAGATACTTTATCTTTAATGATCTGTACAGACTGGTCTAACAAGGGCTGCATCGGCGAAGGCTCCTTGGGAGCTTCTGTTTCTTCCTTCTTCGCCTTGGCTTCCGCTCTTGCGGCACGGGCCTCCGCGGCCTTCTTCAGCTTAGCCTCACGGTCTTCGGCCGCCTGTTCTTTTATTTCTTTGGCCGGGGGATCCGATGGCTCTGAGGTCGTCTGAACGTCCGGGTCAGCTTGCTGCAGCTTCTCTGCTCTTGCTGCCGCACGTTGTGCCGATTGGACCGGCTTATTGGCTCTGTCCTCTTCTCCCTTGTCCGCAAGCGATTTCACAATTGAATCCTCCGCTGTTCCAGACGGAGAGCTTGTTTTAGCCCCCCTTTTGCTTTGTTCGACAGGAGCTGCGGAGACTTCAGTCGGCTTATCCGGTTTATCCGCCTTTTCCGAATCTTCCTGATCACTTTGTCCCTGTGCCTCTGCATTATTGGACGCTGCTTCTTGTTCACTTATCGATGGTGCCGGAGTCTCATTCTGTTTGTCGGACTGTGGCTTCTCAGGCTCATGCTTATTAGCTTCGCCCTGATTAGGTACAGGCGTTTGAGATTCGTGCTGGCCAGATTCCAGCCGGTTTGGCTCTTTCTTGTCCTCACTCACTGATTCGTCACCCGCTTCCCGGTTTTCGCTTCGTAACGAATTTTCTCCTGCAGCTTCATCACACCGTAAATAAGCGCCGCCGGATTAGGCGGACATCCTGGAATATAGACATCAACCGGAACAATCTGGTCGACACCTTTAACGACAGCGTAGGATTTTACATACGGGCCGCCAGCAGTGGCACAAGAACCCATGGCAATAACCCACTTAGGCTCGGGCATTTGCTCATAAAGTCTGCGGATGATCGGAGCCATTTTCTTAGTTACCGTACCGGATACAATCATAACGTCCGCTTGTCTTGGAGAGGTGCGAAACATGACCCCAAAACGGTCAAAATCGTAGTGGGCTCCCCCCGTCCCCATCATTTCGATGGCACAACAGGCCAATCCAAAGGTGAGCGGCCATAAAGAATTGCTTCTTACCCATGCTTTAACCTGCTCAATCGTCGAGTAAAAAACGGTCCTCTCCAGCTCTTTCCTTTCCTCCGGACGAATGGACTCTAATTGGAATTCCATTGCAGCACCTTCTTTTTCCAGGCATAAATTAATCCTACGACCAACAAGGCGACAAAGATGCACATTTCAACAAGCGCAAACAGCCCCAGCTTGTGATAAGCTACGGCCCACGGATAAAGAAATACAGCCTCCACATCGAAAATAACGAACATCAACGCAAATAAATAATAGCGAATATTAAATTGAATATGTCCTTCTCCTACTGGCACGTTACCGCTTTCATAAGTAGTTAATTTTTCGTTGAACGGTTTATTGGGTCTCAAAAGCTTGCCGATCGTTAAAGCGACTACTGGCAACAGCACGCTCAGCGATACGAAAATGGCGACAATTACATAATTGTTAATATATTGCATTCTCGCCGTTTCCCTCCAGTCTCTTGAAATGATAATCCCCACAATTATAACAAATGAAGAAAATAGTGTCTAATGAATTAACAAAACAAAAAAGCGCGAAGGGCAATCCCTCGCACTTATTCATTAGGTCACTTTTTGCTGCCGACTTCCAGACGAGTCAGAGCCCGCTGCAGAGCTAATTCTGCCCGGCGGAAATCATATTCATCTCTTGCTGCTAAATACTTCTCCGCACGTTCCTTAGCCGCTCTTGCTCTTTCCAAATCAATATCGCCAGGATATTCAGCACTCTCTGCAAGAATGACCACTTTGTCCTTGCGAACCTCCATAAACCCGCCATGGACGGCCAAAAGTTCCTCTTCGTTGCCCTTTTTAATTCTAATCGGAGCGATTTTTAAAGGAGAGACCATCGGAATGTGGTTCGGCAAAATTCCAAGCTCTCCTTCCACTCCTTTAACAACGATCATATTGACGTCTGCCCCGTAAAGGATACTTTCGGGTGTAACGACTTCTAAGAAAAAGGTGCTCACGCCGATCCCTCCTGAGAGTTTCCCGATTAAGCTTCATCTATCGAATTAGAGTAGATGAAGCTTCCTCAGAAAACACCACTTCATAAGCCTGTATCGTTTAATTCCGTAACAATACAAACCTTTAACCCTGCTACCATTCATGTGCAGCGTGTATTAGTTCATGTTCTTAGCTTTTTCAACAGCCTCTTCGATTGTACCGACATACAAGAATGCTGCCTCCGGCAAATCGTCATGCTTACCTTCAAGAATCTCTTTAAAGCTGCGGACCGTATCCTTAACCGGAACATATTTACCCGGATTTCCGGTAAATTGCTCGGCCACGTGGAAGTTCTGAGACAAGAAGTTCTGAATCTTCCGGGCACGTTGTACCGTTACTTTATCTTCATCGGAAAGCTCGTCCATACCGAGAATCGCGATGATATCTTGAAGCTCTTTGTAGCGCTGGAGAATCCGTTTAACCCCTTGAGCCACATTATAATGCTCTTCGCCGACAACTTCCGGCGACAAAATCCGCGAGCTGGAAGCAAGCGGGTCTACCGCAGGGTAAATTCCCATCTCGGAAATTCTACGCTCCAGGTTGGTCGTAGCATCCAAGTGAGCAAACGTCGTAGCCGGAGCCGGGTCGGTGTAGTCGTCCGCCGGTACGTAAATAGCCTGGATCGAAGTGACGGAACCTTTCTTGGTCGATGTAATCCGCTCTTGCAACTGACCCATCTCGGTAGCCAGCGTAGGCTGGTAACCAACCGCAGATGGCATCCGGCCAAGCAAAGCGGACACTTCGGAACCGGCTTGGGTAAAGCGGAAAATATTGTCGACAAACAGGAGAACGTCTTTTCCTTCTTCGTCACGGAAATGCTCCGCCATTGTCAATCCGGTCAAAGCGACGCGAAGACGAGCACCAGGAGGTTCGTTCATCTGTCCGAAGACCATCGCCGTCTTCTTAATAACTCCAGCATCGGTCATTTCGTGATACAGGTCATTTCCTTCCCGGGTTCTTTCACCTACACCCGCAAATACGGAAATCCCGCCATGCTCCTGAGCAATATTATTAATCAATTCCTGAATAATAACGGTCTTACCTACACCCGCTCCGCCAAACAGACCGATCTTACCGCCCTTGGCATAAGGAGCCAGCAGGTCAACAACTTTAATTCCCGTTTCCAGAATCTCCGCTTGGGTTGTAAGCTCTTCAAATACCGGAGCCGATTTATGAATCGGGCTTGTCAATGACCTATCCACTTCTCCGGCACTGTCTATCTCGTCGCCAAGAACGTTGAACACGCGGCCCAACGTAGCATTGCCGACAGGCACGGAAATCGGCGCCCCTGTATCTACCGCTTCGATACCGCGAACCAGTCCTTCGGTGGAAGACATAGCAACACAACGAGCTACGTTATCCCCTAAATGGACCGCCACTTCCACCGTTAAGTTGATTTCCGGTTCGTTGGCGGAAGTGGATGGTTTATGAATCTTGACCGCATTTAATATCTCAGGCAGCTGTCCGCGTTCGAACTCAATGTCGATAACCGGACCCATAACCTGCAAAACGCGTCCTTTGTTCATTCTTTTCCCTCCTAAAGCTCTTTACCC
Organism: Paenibacillus sp. J2TS4; assembly: GCF_018403245.1. GTDB lineage: Bacteria > Bacillota > Bacilli > Paenibacillales > NBRC-103111 > Paenibacillus_L. The sequence goes on along the minus strand of NZ_BOSH01000014.1, from coordinate 66,036 downwards.
AAAGTAAAAAGCTATCTTCGTAAGCATAGGCTGATCTCGCAATGTATATCATACATATCATTATTTGAATTAACAGCTCAAATCGCTTGGATGCCGACTTCGGGGCCGCCCGGTTTATACCTGGGCGTTGGCCCCTGCGACGATTTCCGATATTTCCTGGGTAATAGCCGCCTGACGAGCTCGGTTGTACTGAAGGCTAAGTGAAGAAATAATTTTGGTAGCATTCTTGGATGCATTCCCCATAGCCGTCATTCTCGCGCCGAACTCACCGGCCTTAGCTTCCAGAACCGCGCTATAGACGAGAGTCTCTGCATATTTAGGCAGCAGCACTTCAAGTACTTGAGCCGCCGAAGGCTCATATTCATACTCTGTTCTGGCTTGATCGTTCCCCTCTACTTCTACGAGAGGAAGCACACTTTTCTCTATCGGTCTTTGCGTAAGCGCGTTGATGAATTGGTTGTAGACCAGAATGAGCTCATCGCATTGTCCTTCTTCGAAATGCCGGACTGCGGCATTGGCAACGGTCTTAATATCGGCAAACTTCGGAGAATCGGACAGGCCGACCACTTCCTCTACAACCGGATAATCCCGCTTCACTAAGAAGTCCCGGCCTTTGCGTCCAATCACAAACAGCATATATTCGTCAGACGATTTATGCTTGCTGCGCAGCGTCTGAGTAAGCTTCCTCAGCAGATTGGAGTTATATCCACCGGCCATCCCCCGATCGGAAGTGATAACCAGATAGCCGGTTTTTTTAATCTCCCGCTTTTGCAGCATCGGATGCTTCACATCGGTTGTCCCGGCAGCAATGTTGGAGATGACTTCCTTCAGCTTGTCCGCATAAGGACGGGAGGCCACGGCGGCATCCTGCGCTTTCTTAAGACGACTCGCTGCGATCATTTCCATTGCCCGGGTAATCTGCTTCATGCTTTGCTTGCTTTTGATCTGACGCTTTATATCACGCATACCTTTAGCCATTAATGTTCACCGCCTTTGAACTTGCCCGGTGCAAGTCAGAATCATTGTGAAACAAGCGCCTTATAAAGGTCGTAATTAAACCGATCTATATCGATCACTTATTATTCTCGCACTTATTCAGATACGGAAAACCCTTTTTTAAATTTCTCAATTGCTTGTCCCAGGGCTTTCTCATTATCCGCGGTCAAATCCTTCGTATCGCGGATCGAGGCCAGGATTTCCGGGTGACTCATATCCAGGAACGATAAGAATTCTTTCTCGAAGCGAAGAACGTCCTGTACTGGAATATCATCCAAATATCCTTTAACAGCCGTGTAGATACTGACTACCTGTCTTTCTACCGCCATCGATTCATTGACGCCTTGCTTCAAAATTTCAAGCGTGCGCTCACCGCGGTTCAGGCGGGCTTGGGTAGCTTTATCCAAATCAGAAGCAAATTGAGAGAAAGCCTGCAGCTCACGGAAAGAAGCCAAATCGAGCTTCAGCGTACCCGCTACTTTCTTCATCGCCTTGATTTGTGCAGATCCCCCTACCCGGGATACGGAAATACCAACGTTGATAGCCGGACGCTGACCCGAATAGAACAGGTCGGATTCCAGGAAGATCTGACCGTCCGTAATCGAAATAACGTTCGTAGGAATATAGGCCGAAACGTCAGAGGCCTGCGTTTCAATGAAAGGTAGAGCCGTCAAGGAACCGCCGCCCAACTCGTCGTTGAGCTTAGCCGCACGCTCCAGCAAACGGGAGTGAAGATAGAATACGTCACCAGGGTAAGCTTCGCGGCCCGGAGGACGTCTTAACAACAAGGACAGTTCCCGATAGGCTGCAGCTTGTTTGGTCAAGTCGTCATAAATAACGAGGACGTGTTCCCCTTTATACATGAAGTACTCACCCATCGCACAACCTGCATAAGGAGCCAGGAATAGCAGGGGAGCCGGCTCAGACGCACTGGCCGTTACGACGATAGTGTAATCCATTGCGCCGTTACGACGCAGTGTTTCTACTACCTGGGCAACGGTCGATTGCTTCTGCCCGATCGCTACGTAAATACATTTTACGCCATTGCCTTTTTGGTTGATAATCGTATCGATGGCAATCGTTGTTTTACCGATTTGGCGGTCACCGATAATCAATTCCCGTTGACCCCGGCCAATAGGAACCATAGAGTCAATCGCTTTAATTCCGGTTTGCATCGGCTCATGAACCGATTTCCGGGCCATAACGCCAGGTGCCGGTGTTTCTACCGGACGGAAAGCTTTAGTAGCAATTGGTCCTTTGCCGTCTACCGGATGGCCGAGCGTGTTAACGACACGGCCGAGAAGCTCTTCCCCTACGGGAACTTCCATAATGCGTCCGGTCCGCTTAACTTGATCGCCTTCACGAATATCTTTGTAAGGACCCAGGATAATGATCCCGACATTGTCTTCCTCGAGGTTTTGGGCCATTCCCATAACTCCGTTGGAGAATTCCAACAGTTCGCCGGCCATTACGTTCTGGAGGCCATGCGCACGGGCAATCCCGTCCCCGACTTGAATGACGGTCCCCACGTCGACTACTTGAATATCGGATTGATATTGTTCAATCTGCTGTTTAATCAGAGTGCTAATTTCTTCAGGTCTGATACTCAACGAACCTCACCCCTATCTACATTGCTTGAGTTTGCTTCAACGTTTTTTCCATCCGCGCAAGCTTGCCGGACAAGCTTCCGTCATACAAGCGGTCGCCAATCCGCACCTGAATTCCGCCGATCAGACTGGAATCGACCACATTGTCGACACGAATCGTTTTGCCGATCATTTTCCCGAATTGTGCAGCAATCGCTTGACTTTCCTGCTCGCTCAAAGCAGCCGGAGAATAGACGATGGCATCCGCTTGTCTCATCGCCTCGTTGGCAATGCTGACATAGTAATCCAACAAAGCATGAAACAGCATTCCTCTCCCGCGCTCGATCAGAAGACATAGCGTATTGAATACAGCATCGGAAAGGTTGTCCTTAAACACTCGGGACAAAAGGTTAATCTTTTCATTCAAATCATATTTCGGATGCAGAAGAAATTGTTGAAAATCGTCGTTCTGTTCAATAACAGCAACTACCACTTTCAATTCCTCTTCCACTTGGGAAACGAGGCTCCGGCTTTGAGCAATCTCAAACAGCGCTTTGGCGTACCTTTTCGCTACGATGGTATCGCTGCTCATAGCTTGCCTCCTACCTCTTTAAGATATTGATCGATCAACTGCTGTTGGGATTTCTCGTCGATCTGCTTTTCAATAATTTTGGAAGCGATCATGACCGCCATAGCGCTCACTTGACTGCGCAGTGCGGCAACCGCCTTGTCTTTCTCGTTAGCAATATCTTTAATCGCTTCATCTTTAATGCGGTTCGATTCATCTCTTGCCGCCTGCACGATTTCTTCTGCTTGCTTCACACTCATTTGTCTGGCTTGCTCGATAATTTCCTGCGCTTCCTTACGAGCTTCCAGAATCGCCTGCTTCTGCTCGGACATTAGCTTCTCAGCCTCTTTACGGTTCGAATCCGCGGACTGGATCTGACTCTGAATCATCTCTCTCCGCTTCTCCATCACGTTGAGCAAAGGACCGAAAGCATATTTATTTAGCAGCCAATATAATAGAACGAACGCGATGATCGCAAATACTGTCGATTCCCAATGGAAACCCATTCGTGTCACTCCCTTCTTACTTGAAGACGTACCCAGAATGCAACCTTAAGCATAACGAAGGCGTGGATGGCCCAGGCCCTCCCCGCCAAGCTTCGGGCTTATGTCGATTAAGCACTAAAGAACATCAGGAACGCCAGAACGACCCCGATCAAAGGAACAACCTCTACGATACCAACCCCGATAAACATAGTCGTTTGCAGAGTTCCGCGCAGCTCAGGCTGACGAGAAATTCCTTCTACCGTTTTGCTCACGATCATACCGTTACCAATACCGGCGCCAAAAGCACCCAAACCAACTGCAATAGCCGCTGCTAAAAATTCCATTGTAAAAAAACCTCCCAAATTTGTTTGAAATTTTGTTTTAAAATGTAGTTCTATCTGATCTCGTGCCTCAGGATTCCAATAATATCTTTCGTCCTTTGACAGAGCTCGACAAATGTTAGTGTCCTTCCTCATGGACGGACGCCTGACCAATGTAAACCATCGTTAGAATAGTAAACAAGAATGCCTGAATAGCTCCGATAAAAATACTGAAGCCTTGCCATACAGCCAACAACGGAATGCCGAATGCTCCCGCCATTATAATAGTCGCTATCAGAATCTCACCCGCAAAAATGTTTGCGAACAAACGAAGAGCAAGAGTAATCGGCTTGAAAATTTCTTTAATTAAGTTTAATGGGAAGAAGAACCAATAGGGTTCAAAGTAATGCTTGAGATAATGCTTCGTATTCTGTCTCAGTCCTAAATAATGGACCAGGAAAAATACGATAAGGGCAAGTCCCATCGTAACCGAAAGATCGGCCGTCGGAGATTTCCACCACAGAACCTCGGCCCCCGCGTGTCCCTTGTCGATTCCTTCCTGAATGGCTTTCTCAGACACTACTGGATGACCCATAAATTCAACAGGCTCCGTATGTTCGGTTACAACCGCAAAGGGAAGTCCCAATACGTTGGAGATGAAAATAAACATTAAGAGAGTAAGACCAAGTGAAATGTAAGCTCCAGCCTTCTTCAAAGGCATGGTGCTGGCAATGGTGTTGTGAACAAACTCAATCAGCCATTCCATAAAGTTCTGCATCTTGGAAGGTTTGTCCACGGAAAGATTCCGGACTCCCAAGCGAGCAACGATAAAAGTGATGACGGCAGCCACGATAATAACAAAAAAAGTGGACAGATCAATAGCAAGACCGCCAATTTCTAGTAAAGGAGAGCTATGCATCGATTAATTTCACCCCTTTCCACGCATGCCTTTATTGGTTTTGAAGATCGAAAAGATTCCCATCAGGAGTGTTACCAGCGGTACAAAAAATAAACCTATAACCATGGAAATCAGATCAAACTGCGGAAACTTGACACAAATCATCGTTCCGATAAGGACCATGCAAGCCCTGGAGATGAAACCCAAATTAACTCGCTTGCCCGTATTTTCCAAAACAAGCTTGGTGACCACCTGGATTTTGTAGCCCAACAATCGAGCATTGATCAGGCTGATGACCGTTCCGAGGACAAGCCCGGCCGCATAAGGTTTGACCTGGGGAATAAGAGCCCACAGAAGTAAGCAAGCAGCCAAAAAAAATAAAGCGGCGCGGAAAACGGTTTTCATATAGGCCGTTAAATCATTCATTCGTGTCCTCCAGAAATCGCTTGATCAGAAACACGACACTGACAATCCCGACAAACAGGCCTAAGATCAGTCCCCCGGCTTTCCAGGCAGGGGATAAGCCGAACCGATCGCTCACAAACGAACCTCCAAAGTAACCTAGCAGAATGCATACAATTAGATCAGCACCGATCGCACTGACCATTCCTGCAGCCCGCCATGGATTATCATTCGGTTTAGGCTTTTTCATTACTTTTTCTCCTATCGTCTATGACGTTATCGGACAAAAAGGAACCTGCCTTTGAAATCGTTTTATTTGGGTAATTTGCGTAGCAATCCTAATCCATTTTAATAAAGCGCAGTCCTGTTTGTCAATTAATTAAAATCCAAACATTTCGTGAACGGCTGACAAAAAAAGCCTTATAAAATCTGGATTTTTCAGTGTCGCCAACTAAACAGTGCAACTGTATGGTGTATGGTGGGAAATAAATCCTACACTTTAAAAGGCTCTGGTCTATGTGACGACAATCCGAAGTGGTATAAAATGGCCTGAACGATCCGTTTGGACGCCTGTCCATCTCCATACGGATTGGCCGCCCTGCTCATTTTATCATAGAGTTCTTCATTCGTCAGCAAAGCTCTCGTTCTTCCATAAACATCCTCTTCTTTGGTGCCCACAAGTTCCAGCGTCCCCGCTTCTATTCCTTCCGGCCGCTCAGTCGTATCCCGGAGCACGAGCACCGGCACGCCAAAGGACGGAGCCTCTTCTTGCAAGCCTCCCGAGTCGGTCACTATCAGATGAGTATGAGGATAGAAATTATGGAGATCGATCACATCCAGCGGTTCAATCAACTGAATCCGCGGGTGATTCCCTAATAGTTCGTGCGCCGGCTCTTGTACCGCCGGGTTCGGATGGACCGGATAGACGATAGCAATATCCTCGAATTCATCGGCAATTCGGCGGATGGCCCTAAAAATTTGCCGGTGCGGCTCGCCTTGCGATTCCCTGCGGTGGGCCGTCATCAAAATCAAACGTTTGCCCGCAGCCCATTCGAGCATCGGATGGCTGTAATCCTCTCGAATAGTATACTGGGGAACATCCGTAACCGTATTTCCGGTAACGAAGATGTGCTCCTCCGACTTATTCTCTTTGCGCAAATTCCCGGCCGACCATTCCGTAGGAGAAAAATGCAGATCGGCAATCACTCCGGCCAATTGGCGGTTGATTTCTTCCGGGTAGGGCGACAGCTTATTCCACGTTCTTAAGCCGGCTTCGACATGGCCGACTTTGATTTGCTGCAAGAATGCGGCATAGCTGGCGACAAAAGTGGTGGATGTGTCTCCGTGAACGAGCACAATATCCGGCTGCGCCTCTCGTAATACCGGGTCCATACCTAGTAATACCCGGACGGACAGCTCTGCCAAAGTCTGACGCTCCTTCATCACATCAAGATCGTAATCCGGCTTGATCCCGAACGTTTGCAGCATCTGATCCATAATTTGGCGATGCTGTGCCGTAACACAAACGAGCGATTCAATCTGATCTGGATACTTCTTCAGTTCCTCCACCAACGGAATCATCTTGATCGCTTCCGGTCTTGTCCCGAAGACCGTCATTACTTTCACTTTCTTCATTCTTCTTCTCCTTTCCGCGTCCTCATCTTTCGGCGGTGCAGATTTCTACTTCGTGCCAAATAGACGATCTCCGGCATCTCCGAGTCCCGGAATGATATATCCGTGCTCGTCCAGACGATCGTCAATTGCGGCTACATAAATGTCGATGTCGGGATGCTCCTCCTGAACAGCACGGATCCCTTCGGGAGCGGCAATCAGGCACATTAATTTGATTTGCGAGCAGCCTCTGCTTTTTAACAAATCGATAGATGCATTAACCGAGCCTCCTGTGGCTAGCATAGGATCGATGACGATCAGCTCGCGCTCCGTCACATCGGTAGGTAGCTTGACATAATATTCGACTGGCTTCAGCGTCTCGGGATCCCGGTATAATCCGATGTGGCCCACTTTGGCTGCGGGTAACAGCTTCAGCACCCCTTCCACCATTCCGAGTCCCGCTCGAAGAATAGGAATCAGTCCGAGCATGCGACCGGATATAACCTTGCAAGAGGCGTCCGCTACCGGGGTTCTAACGATGACTTCCTCCAATGGTATGTTTCTTGTAATCTCATAAGCCATTAAAGTAGCTACTTCATCAACGTAATCTCTGAAATCTTTGGTCTTTGTGTTAACATCGCGTATGAAGGTTAACTTATGTTGAATTAATGGATGATCACATATAAAGACCTTGCCCATAAAATAAATCCTCCCATAAAGGTGTGTGTCTTTCCTTTCATTTATGACCAAGCCTCTGCTCGCAGATGCCTTCATGACGCAACCCTATTGGAGTGTCGATCAGCAGCTTTTTGCCATAAACCTTGTTCATTATACCACAAATAGATTGAAAATATCCGGTAAAAAACAGAGTCGAAACTGTGTACGGAATCGCATGGAATCGGCTCCCTCGAGTTCACTCTTTGCCGCTCTCAAGGAACAAACAGAAATCCCCCCCTGGGCAGCAGGCCGGAGCCTGACCAAACCTGCTTGCAGGAGGAGATTATCTTAGATGTCATCCTGGATGATCTTGATAGTCATCAGTGGATGATCTTAATATTTAAGGTCGGAATAAAGTGGATACTGTGCTGTTAGTTCATTCACCATTCCGCGAACTTTGTCATGGATCGCTTCATCTTTAGGATTTTTCAAGGCCAGCGATATAATTTGGGCGATGGTCTTCATTGCTTCTCTGCCCATTCCTCTTGATGTAACTGCAGACGTGCCGATTCGGATACCGCTAGTAATGAATGGACTGGTCGGATCGAATGGGATGGCGTTCTTGTTAACCGTTACCCCCACCTCGTCCAACAAATTCTGAGCATCCTTACCCGTCAAGTTAATGTTGCGCAGGTCAACGAGCATCAAGTGATTGTCAGTGCCGCCGGACAACACATTCAGCCCTTCGGCCATCAGCTCTTCAGCCAGCACTTGAGCGTTGCTGATAATATTTTGACAGTACGTTTTGAAATCGTCCTTCAGCGCTTCACCGAACGATACCGCTTTGGCCGCAATGACGTGCATCAGAGGGCCGCCCTGCGAGCCGGGGAATACCGCCTTGTCGATTTCTCTCGCCCAGGCTTTACGGCATAGAATCATACCTCCGCGAGGACCGCGCAGTGTCTTGTGAGTAGTAGTCGTCACAAAATGAGCGTGAGGCACCGGGTTAGGATGCAGGCCCGCCGCTACCAAACCGGCGATATGGGCCATATCGACCATGAACAACGCTCCCACATCGTTAGCGATTTGAGCCAGTGCTTCAAAATCGATGGTTCGCGGATAAGCGCTCGCTCCGGCTACGATAATTTTGGGGCGGTGCTTGAAAGCCGCTTTGCGGACTTCATCATAATCAATGCGGAAAGACTGCTCATCGACTCCATACGCAACGAAGTTGTACAAAATACCAGAGGCGTTGGCCGGGCTTCCGTGAGTCAAATGACCACCATGAGCCAAATTCATTCCGAGGACTGTATCTCCCGGCTTGATCGTTGCCAAGTAAACCGCCATATTGGCTTGAGCTCCAGAGTGGGGCTGAACGTTGGCATGCTCGGCTCCAAACAGTTCTTTAGCCCGATTAATGGCCAGCGTCTCGACCTCATCCACATACTCACAGCCGCCGTAAAATCTTTTGCCTGGGTATCCTTCTGCATACTTATTAGTCAATACAGATCCCATAGCTTCAATAACCGCTTGACTGACAAAGTTCTCAGAAGCGATCAATTCGATTTTGTCGCGCTGACGGCCCAATTCTAAATTCATCGCTTTTAAAACTTCCGGGTCGGCTTTACGTAAGTGCTCCATCCTATTCTTCCTCCTATAATTCTAATGATATAAATTCAACTTATGAACAAGTTCCTTCCTCTTCCTCCGACTGCTTCCCTGCATAGACGGCTCTTGCCCCGCCAATTAACTTGGGACGGGTATAGGCCATAGTCACATGAGCTTCGCCAATGGAGCGGATAGACGGTCGAACCGGGACCGCCACTTGGCGCAGATGCATGCCAATCAGCGTATCTCCGATGTCGATCCCTGCATGGGCTTGAATGGCTTCCACCACCACCGGCTCGGAAAAATGATCGAAAGCGTAAGCAGCCATAGAACCGCCCGCCTTGGGTACGGGAATGACCGATACCGGTTCAAGCGCAGGATATTTAGCCAGTGCTACCTTCTCTACTACCAAAGCACGGTTCAAATGCTCACAGCATTGGAAGGCCGGATAGAACCGGACCGTTTCCCGGGCTCTGCGGATGCCCTCAAATATACGTTCTGCCACCTCAATCGCGCCTGCTGAACCAATCTGCTGTCCCATCACTTCGCTTGTACTCGTACCAATAACGATCCACTGACCGTCTTCGATCCGGCCAGCCTCGATTAACTCGCGTACAACGGTGCTCACTTCCTCAGTAATTCGCTCAAGATGGACGCTTGCTTCTTGAGAAGCATTGGACTTGGAATCGGCCGCCACAGCCAGCACTCCCTCCATAATGTGCTCAATCATCTTACTGCTTCATTGAACGGATTGGATGAGATACTATCAACTTACGGATGGATCGAATACTTGTCTTCAATAGACTTTAATTTATTAATTCGCCCTTCATGCCGAGGACCGTGTGAAAATTCGGTTTCCAGCCAAATTTGCACAATTTCCTGTGCCACTCCAGGTCCGACTACTCTTTCTCCCATCGCCAACACATTCGTGTCATTATGCTCCCGGGTCGCTTTCGCTGAGAATAAATCATGAACCAGTGCGCAACGAATGCCGGGAACCTTATTGGCAGCGATCGACATGCCAATTCCCGTTCCACAGATCAGAATTCCTTTATCCGCTTTCCCGGAAACCACTTGATCGCAAACCTTCAAGGCATAATCGGGATAATCGACCGAATCCGTACAGTCGCAGCCCAAATCTTCTACTTCCATTCCAAGAGAAACAATATGGCGCTTGATTTCTTCCTTTAAATGCAGCCCGGCATGGTCTGATCCTATCGCAATTTTCATGCCCTTACCTCCTTGTAGTCACCTATCAGGTTCCCATGATATTTACAGTATACCCAAGCTGTAGAAATAGAAAAAGAGCAGGACGCGTGCAAGCACGACGTTTGCTCTTTGCCCAGGCGACCGGCCGTATCCCCCGATGCTCCATTGTGGTTGTACCCACTTGTCGCCAGTTACACCGGGTTCATAAATAAAAAACGTTACACCCATCATACCCTATGGCGCGATGAGTTGTAAAGCATCCTTTTTAACCATCCGGAGATGAAAGGTTTAATGGGTCATCCCCAAAATTCCCCAAGCCATTCAACCCGTCAGAAGAGGTACGATCGGTTTCCGTTTATCCTGACGAGTATTCTTAATTCATGTCTGGAGCTAATTTGTTCAGCAACTTATGCAGGCAATGTTCAATTTCATCAGCACATTGCTTATAGGTCTCATACGATCCGCCAAAGGGATCGACGATATCGTAGTCATTCGCCAAGGAAGCGAGAGCGACCCATTGCTGGACCTCATCTTCTGATAAGCTTTGAGACAGAGCTTTTTTAATCTCCAATTCAGCCATCGTCTTTTCCTGCTCACTCTGAAGCGCGGCTTCGGAATCATTGCGTACATATTCTTTTAAAGTGAATGTTTTGTCCGCTGCAAAAGGATATTGCTGAATCAAGGATCTTTTGTGATTCATGGTCATCGTCAGAATAAGCTCGGCCCAATCTACGTGTTCATGAGAAACAGGGGAAGATAGAAGGGTTCCTTGCATTCCTTTGTCCTGCAAGATACGATGGGAATGAGGAGAAATCGGACAGCCCTCCGAGGCCGCCGTTCCCGCGGAACGAATGTCGATCTTGAGTCCGGCTTCTTCCGCCATCATCCGCAGCATTCCTTCCGCCAACGGACTGCGGCACGTGTTCCCCGTACAAACGAACAAAATTTGTTTAGCCATTCGTTCACACCTCCTTCATAGGATTGCCCGCTTCCGTTCCTTATTATCCCGCAATAGCCTGTTCCAGGTGTTCCAGGTTTCTTCGATACGATCAGGGAGATAAGTTACAGCACGCAAGCTCCGCGAATTTGAATCCATTCCTATGTTTCATTATACATATTGTACCCCATCCGTTAAGAAGCAAATAGTCACAGAATAAATTGAAAGCCAAATATGAGCAATATGGCTCCCCCGATCGCTTCTCCATAATGACCGATCCACAGCCCCAGTCTTCTTCCAATCCAAAGTCCTGCAATGGACATTAATCCTCCAAAAAATCCGAACAACAGCACGGTAATCAAAAAGTCGGAGTCAAACATCCCCATCGAAACTCCCACGGAAAAAGAATCTACACTGACCATCATTGCAAACAGGAGCAAGCCCCATAAATTGTGAAAATCAAGGGCTTGGACCGTTTCACCGCGAAAAGAGCTGTAAATCATATGTACGCCTAGCAGGACTAAAAGGCCCCCTCCGGCTAAAGTGGCCACTTCGCCAAGGAGTTCTCCAATATAGTGACCGGCTAGCATTCCCATGAGTGGCATCAACAGATGAAACAAGCCTATTATAAAACTTACTTTAAGAATACTTATTAAACGGATTCCCCGAAATCCGATTCCGATTCCCAAAGAAAATGCGTCCATCCCCAAAGCGAACGCCATTAGCAGGAGCGTAGCTAGGTGTCCCCAATCGAGCGAATCCAGAATCATTCGTCTATTCCCCCTGTCCACTCTTCTTCTGTCTAACATATGCGGACAAAGGGGGAAACAGACTATAAAGGTTGTACTCTACTAAAATCTCTCAATAGAGATACAGGCGGGAATGATCTAAGCTATCACCCCAAAAGTGAAGTTAGACTTCGCAGCGATATCCATTTACTTTTCGGGGCGCCCGGTCAAAACGGATAGCATTGGATAGGCCTTCGGGAGGCAGGGAAGGCAAAGCCAAAACACGCCTCGGAGACACCTTTCTTTCTCTACGCCATGGATTATTATATTCTTTATGGCCAACATTAATAGTATCTATTTAGTACGATTATTGCTTAAACCGCGTTGCCTGAGTTTACACAAACATAACTCGGTTTCCTGCCGCTTTTAGGAGCCGGTTCATCACCGCCAGACCAATTCCTTGTTCCTCTATCGCCTCTGCGAAAATAACGGTCACCTTCTCCTCGTCGAACGATCTCAAGGAATCGTATAAATGTCTGGCCATACTTTCCGGGCTATGGATGCTGCCGACCGATACGATGACATCCGCTTTAGAGCTGTATAATGTCCGGTGCTCATCGAATGTCAGCACACCCGTTCTTTCGCCCTTTTCTTTGGCCCGGCGCAATTCGCCGCTTATCCAGGCCGAAATCCGGTCCGCAGCCTCTCCGCTGACGACCGTAAGCCGCCCCTGCGGCGCATAATGCGTATACTTCATACCGGGCGATTTCGGGGGCGCTTCCTCCTCGGCCTGCCACTCGGAAGCGGACTGCTGCGCGCTGTCGCCGGAGCCTGATCGCGCTGCCGAGAGCTCGCCGCGAACGAGAACGCGAGATGCCACCCGGCGCAGCTGCTCGGCGGAGACGCCGCCCGGGCGCAGCACGTGCACGACCCCGTCGACCACTTCGACGACGGTCGACTCTACGCCGACCCCGGTCGGCCCTCCATCGACGATCCCGTCGATGCGGCCGTCCAGGTCGGCGAGCACGTGCGCCGCCCGCGTCGGGCTCGGCCGGCCGGAGCGGTTCGCGCTCGGTGCCGCCACCGGGCAGCCTGCCGCCTCTATGAGGCGCAGGGCGACCGGGTGGTCCGGCACGCGCACCGCGACCGTCGGCAGGCCGGCCGTCACGCTGGCGGCGACGGCGCCGGGCTTGGCCGGCAGCACGAGCGTCAGCGGGCCCGGCCAGAAAGCGTCCATCAAACGGCAAGAGGTCTCATCCAGGCGATCGGTCAGATCGCTGATTTGAGACCTGTGGGCCAGATGGACGATTAGCGGGTTGTCCGCCGGCCGGCCCTTAGCCGTGAAGATGCCGGCAATCGCCTCGGCGTTGCGGGCATCGGCCCCGAGCCCATAGACGGTCTCGGTCGGAAAGGCCACCCGCTTGCCTTCCCGGATGAGCCGGGCGGCTTCCTGCAATTCGGAATCCGCCGCTTCAACCTGCTGCGGATTTACGGTCCATACCTTAGTCATTTGTTCTGTTCATTCCTTTTTTTCTTAACTTTTGCAGTACATGCAATCGCCAGATAAGTTGTATAACTAGGATCGTTCGAAAAAACTACAAGTTGAATGATTACGGACATCCGTGACCCTTACCCGCCCCAAAAGGGGCTTTTCGATAACGTAATGGACACAAAGGACCATAGGCGGAAAAAATGATGCGAAAAGAGGAGTTTTTCTCGAATAACGCTCATCCATGTCCGTTAGAATAAAGAAGCCGTCTCGTTTGGCGGATAATGGTCGTTCATGACCGTTACCGTTTCATGGTGTGTTGTACAGCCGTTGGGCTTTTTCACGAAGATAATCATCCTATCCTTAGCCTTTTCCACAATGAATCGACAGCCTGCAGGAACGTCTTTATCAGGCTAAAATGAAGAACACTAGATGTATACGAAACTAGAGAGAGGCTGTCGATTTATGATTGAACCGTTTTGCGGATCATGTATTGAAGATGAAGAGTTTTGCGGGTCGTAATTGAACCGTTGTACGGATCCCAACGAATCAACTAAGAGAACCAGCCTTTAATGAAGGCGAATAGGCTTTGCAAAAGGTCCCACAAGAAAAATCTGACTTCCCGATCCGCTTCCGATTGAAGCGACACTTGACGGACCGATCCATTGTCCGGCTTTCCCTCGTTTTTTCCATTATGTTCTTTGTTCCCGCCGGTTTGTTTATCCTTTTCTTGTACATCCTGCGGAGGATTGTCCGAATTGTGGGATGAGGATTCTGCTTCTTTGGCCACGGCCTGACCGGAAGCAACGTCCACGAAGCATAAGGGAGGAAACAAAACACACCACCAATTCTGTCCTTCTCCGCTTCCCAATGTAATCTTTAAAGCCTCATATTCACCTGCGGGGTAGACCCGGCTTCCATACAGCTTGGTTGGAAAGTCGGCGGGGCCCAACTCAACGTCAAACTCATAATCAAACCCGCGTTGCTGCAAAAGATCCGCAATCAGTCCGCGAAATACCGGAATGTGGTCCTCTACCTGCAATCTTGCTTGCTCAATAGTAGCGGATTCAGTAACCCATCTATTCATTTCATCGACGATTGCATCGCGAATCAATCGCTTTAACGCCTGATCCTGTACAGAATCCGAATTGGCCAATATTCTTAACCGGATGGCCTCTTCCGGAATCGCGTTTGGCAGGATAGCCGCATTCGTTTTATTCGATTCCCAACTAATGATTAGAACGATAAGTGCAAAAACAAGATAAGTATATTTATGAAAAGAACGCTTTTTTACCATGATCTCTTTCTCCTCTCTCGATGGCCTACTAGTAGTATGGCCGTTCAAGAGAGGAGTTATACTTCATTTTAATAGATTAGTAGATTTCTAAAAAGAGACGGGGGCATAGTGTAAGGGGATCAAGGGAATCCTCCAACCTGTAACCCGGACCCGATTAACTCCGCCAGGCCAGAACATGACGCCCTATTCCCGCCAAGTCATAAATGATCTCGGTATAAGCCCACTTGCCCTGACGCTTGAGCATTTCTTCCACAGCCTCGGCCTGGCCCTGCCCTACCTCGAAGCCCGCTATGGCGGGACGTGAAGGCAGTTGATCCATCTCGGAAAGCAGGCGCCGATAATAGTTCATCCCATCTTCCCCGCCATGCAAAGCGGTATGCGGCTCGTACTGCCCCACTTCCTTCTGAAGCCTAGGCATATCTGCCGATGGAATATAAGGAGGATTCGAGACGAGAATGTCTACCTCTGCCTGCCGCTCGACGATGGGCGCGAGTAAATCGCCAGACAAGAACTCGATCCGTTCCCCAACGTGACGCCGTCCATTCTTAATGGCGACCTCTAGAGCGGCTTGCGACAGATCAGTCGCCCATACCCGCCATTGTGGGCATTGGACGGCTATCGTGATAGCGATCGCTCCGCTTCCGGTGCCTATATCCGCCACAAGCGGCGATTGGCCCGGCCACCTTAGGCTGCCGAGACGGACGATCGCTTCGACCAACAGCTCCGTCTCCGGACGCGGAATAAGGACCGCCGGGGTAACCGCATAGGAGAGCCCGTAAAAATCCTGCTCCCCTATTATATATTGCACCGGTTCGCCTGCTGCTTTACGCGTAATCATTTCTCGCCATTCAGCGAGGCGTTCAACGGGGAATGACTCGGGCCAGCTAAGCAGCAGCTTCGTTCGGTCCCACCCGAGGACGTGCTGAAGCAGCAGCTCTGTACAAGCCGCGGCCTCGGAAACTCCTTGCTCCTTTAAAAAAGAAGAAGCCCGCATATAGGCTTCACGAATTGAAGAAGGCCGGTCAATATTCATTCGGCTTACTCCCCTTTTTCTAACTGCTCCGCTTGAGTCGCGACGGTCAACGCCGAGATAAATTCTTCCAGTTCCCCGTCCATGACGGATTCCAGCCGGTGGACCGTCAGGCCAATACGATGGTCTGTGACGCGGCTCTGCGGGTAGTTGTACGTGCGGATCCGTTCACTCCGGTCGCCGGTGCCAATCTTCGTTTTCCGTTCAGAGTCATATTTCTGCTGCTCTTCTTGCAGATACATATCGTAGATCCGGGCTCGCAGCACTTGCAGTGCCTTTTCCTTGTTCGAGTTCTGCGACTTCCCATCCTGACAAGTCGCTACAATGCCGGTGGGCAGATGAGTCACACGAACGGCCGATTTGGTCGTGTTGACCGATTGCCCGCCGGCTCCGCTGGAACAGAACGTATCTACCCGGATGTCACTTTCCTTGATCTCCACTTCCACATCCTCGGCTTCCGGAATGACGACAACGGTAGAGGTAGAGGTATGAATTCGGCCGCCGGACTCGGTAACCGGTATCCGCTGTACCCGGTGAGCGCCACTCTCATACTTCAGCTTACTGTAGGCGCCCTTGCCGACGACCATGAAGATCACCTCTTTGAATCCGCCGAGATCATTCAGGCTCGCTTCCAAGATTTCGGTTTTCCAGCCCTGCACGTCCGCATAGCGCGTGTACATCCGGTATAAATCGGCTGCAAACAGAGCTGCTTCATCCCCGCCAGCGGCACCGCGGATTTCTACAATAACGTTTTTCTCGTCATTTGGATCTTTGGGAAGCATCAAAATTTTAATCTGTTCTTCCAGCTGTTCCTTGCGTTCCTCCAGCTCTTCAATTTCCATCTTGACCAAGTCCCGCATCTCGTCATCCAGTTTCTCGTTCTGCATCGCTTTGGCGCCCGCCAGTTGGTCGACAACTGTTTTGTACTCCGTATAGGCTTCATAAGCTTCCTGGAGATCAGATTGTTCCTTGGAATATTCTCTTAATTTTTTGGTATCGCTGGTCACATCAGGATCACAGAGCAGTTCGCTCAGCTTCTCATACCGATCGGCCAACGATTGAAGTCGGTCTATCAAACGCGCTCACCTCTTTTGTATGGATCGTCAACATGTTGTAGCGGTTCATTGCTATTGGCCACAAAGGAAAACATAGTTTCCTACACTGACTGTGACTCTAGCGTGCAAAAGCACTGTTTTTATAGCATTGAATAACTAAACGTTAAAACGGAAATGCATAACATCTCCATCCTGTACTACATACTCTTTGCCCTCCAAGCGAAGCTGTCCTTTTTCCTTGGTGGCATTCATCGATCCGGCCGCAACCAAATCATCATAAGACACCACTTCCGCCCGAATAAATCCTCGCTCAAAATCGGTATGAATCACTGCTGCTGCCTGAGGAGCTTTGGTCCCCTGACGAATCGTCCAGGCCCGAACCTCCTGAACCCCTGCCGTAAAGTAGGTGTACAGGCCGAGAAGCTTGTAAGCGGCGCGGATAAGCCGGTCCAACCCGGATTCCTTCAGCCCGAGCTCCTCCAGGAACAGGTCGCGATCTTCTCCTTCGAGCTCCGCAATTTCCGATTCAACCTTGGCGCTAATTGGAACTACTTCTGCCCCTTCTTGAGCAGCGTAATCCTTCACTTGCTGAACATAAGGGTTATCATCGGCGTTGCCCGCCTCGGCTTCACTAACATTAGCCGCATATAATACGGGCTTGATCGTCAGCAAATGAAGATCGCGGATAAGCAGCTTTTCCTCATCGCTCAATTCGAGACTGCGGGCCGGCTTGTCAGCGAGAAGAACTTCTTTGATCCGCTCCAGGCACTCTACTTCGGCAGCGTATTTTTTGTCTCCGCTTTTCATATTTTTGCGCGAACGGTCTATTCTTTTTTCGACCGAGTCCAAATCGGCCAGAATCAGCTCGAGATTAATAATCTCTATATCGTCAATCGGGTTTACTTTACCCGACACGTGCGTAATATTATCATCCTGAAAGCAGCGAACCACATGAACGATGGCATCCACTTCCCGGATATGAGCCAAAAATTTGTTGCCCAACCCTTCTCCTTTGCTAGCTCCTTTAACGAGGCCGGCAATATCGACAAATTCAAAGGCCGTCGGAACGATCCGGTTAGGTACGACGATCTCCGCCAGCTTCTGCAGACGCTCATCAGGAACTTCAACGACTCCTACGTTCGGATCAATCGTACAAAACGGGTAATTCGCGGATTCCGCTCCCGCTTGAGTAATTGCATTAAACAAAGTCGATTTTCCAACGTTGGGAAGGCCGACTATCCCTGCTTTCAAAGCCATATCTAGGACAACTCCCTTATATATTTGCATCATTAAATTCATTAAGTCATCAAGATATTATACCGCATTATCCGTAAAAGCTCCAGATGCTAGTATCCATATCAATATCCGCATTTAGTTTATATTGGGGCGGTTGGCTAATCTCCCGAAAGGGAGGTGATGCCTGTGGATGTATACGAAGCATTAACGCTCATGGTTTCTTTCGGAACGTTATTCGTGTTGATACTCTCTTTACATAAGAAGAAATAGACCGTCCCTTGTAAAGATTAACGGTCTATTCCCCAAGCCTTTCAACAAGCCTGCCGCCCTCATAAGCGGCTATTATACTGGAGTCGGCTCAACCAGGCTCCCTTTATTATAAATGAGCATGACGTGGTAAAGGGATGCATTCCATTTCTCTTTGGTTCAACGAATAATCTGATTCCACTTGGCCTTACTTATGATTGCCCTTATAGCTCTATGACACCCTGTTTCTTATGCTCCTCGGCCACCATTTTCTTAATAGTTTTAACTAATCCTAAAGCTTTGAAGTTTTGTGCCAATTGTAATATGATCATTTTCGTTTCATCGTGTTCAGCCGTGCGGTAATGAAGAACCAGATTTTGCCCTATCCCTACTACACTTTTAACCTTTGTTCCAATCTGAGCTTGAATAGTCTTATCATCTTCCATACTCACATTTAGAATTTGGTCGATCTTAAGAATATAAGTCTTTTTCTTACATTCAAGTATTATTTGTTCGGGATGAATATAAAGGCTTACTGAATCAGTGTTGTCACAGAAAGGAATACCGTAAACATGCATTAAAATGTGATTTTCGACAGCTCCATACTCTATCTCCTTCGCGGTCCTCTTCACACGATCAATGATTACGAAAATTATACTGCCCACTAATAACAAACCACCGATAACGATTATTAAAATAAGGTAAGTATCCATTCAAAATATCTCCTTCCGCAATCTATTACATTATCGTACAACTATCAGAATAATGTTAATTCCCCCTTACCCTTAGTTTTCGCCCCCTTATTTACAAAAAAACCACCTCTTGACAAAGATAAGCATATTTTACCAGCCTTTCCCCAAAAAGACTATAGCCTTGCTCCCCTGGTCCTAAATGCCAGTGGATCAAACATCCGCGACAACCGGAAACCTCGAGAAGGATTCCGGTTTTGTTATGCCTTTTATAGGGAGATGGGGAGAAAAGGTTTGAAAATAGTTCAACCTTTTGAGGCTTATGGGACAGAAGTATAATGTAAGCAATCTCACAACAAGACTTATAGGAGGTCACATCATGCGGATTATTTATCTGGACATCGATTCTCTTCGTCCTGATCATATGAGCTGTTATGGTTACCACCGCCAAACAACGCCTAATATTGATCGAATTGCGGCCCAAGGCGCCCGCTTTAACCGTTGCTATGCCGCTTCTTCTCCATGCGTGCCATCCAGAGCCAGCTTCATGTCCGGTCGTTTCGGCATTCATCATGGAGCTCTAACTCATTGGGGGCCGGGCTGCGAATTTCAGTATCCGGAAGGAGACGGACACAGCGAAGAAGTTCCTTTCTTTACCCGTTATTTGCGCAAAGCGGGGTATAAGACGGTTACTTTCTCCTCGTTTGGTGATCGGCATCATGCGTGGTGGTATTTTGCCGGCTGGAACGAGGTTCATACTCATTCGTTGAAGGAAGGCAATGAAAACGCCGATGAAGTAAACGCTTCCGTCATTCCTTGGCTTAAGCAGCACGGGAAGGAAGACAATTATTTTCTGCATATTCAATACTGGGATCCTCATACGTTCTATACTTTTCCCATTGAATATATGGAGCAATGGAAGGATTCTCCGGCTAAAGCTTTCCCGGATGAAGCGACGATTGCAGCACAGCAGCAGGATAGCTTCCCTCGTTCCGCGCCTTTCCTTCATTGGGGAGATAAGTACCCGGCAACGATGCCTGGACGAATCTCCAATCGCAGTGATTTCAAACATGCGGTTGATGGATACGATGGCGGAATTTCCTACATGGATAAGCATGTCGGCGAATTGCTGGACACCCTGCGCGAGCTGGGGATTGAAGAGGAGGTCTGCTTCATCATTAGCGCCGACCATGGCGAATCGATGGGCGAGCAAGGAATCTACATCGAACATGCAAGCGCTACCGAAGCGGTACACCACATTCCATTGATTATCCGGGCTCCGGGAATCACAACTCCTGGCCAACAGATAGACGGCTTTGTCTATAACGTCGATGTCATTTCGACTATTGCAAATTTAGTCGGTCTAGATACCCCATCCGGCTGGGACGGGAAATCGTTCCTTCCCGCTCTTGAGGGCGGGCACTGGCAAGGGCGCGATTACCTGGTGATGGACCATGCGCTGTACGTTTGCCAGCGTGCTGTGCGTGATGATCGATGGTACTTCATTCGAACCTACCATCCGGGTCTGTATCTGCATTTTGACGAAGTTACCCTGTACGATATGAAGAACGATCCTAATCAGACGCTAAACGTAGCAGATCAATACCCGGAAGTGGTCAAAGAAATGGATCATCGGCTGTCCCAATGGCAGCATGAGCAGGCCCGCAAGCCAGGATACAAGGTCGATCCGCTGCAGAAAGTCATTGAAACCGGACCATGGAAGTACATCACAGTGGAGGACTGGGTCAACCGCCTATCTCAGTTGGGATGGAGCGAAGCGGCCGAGCATTTAAGCAAAACGTATAGCCGCGAAGCAGTAAAACCGGCTTACGACGGATAAACTAACCTGGCTAGTTATTGATATTTTTCCCTTCACAGAAATTTACTGAAGCTTTAGAAAGAGGTGGGACCTATGAAAAAAATGCCGGGTTGGCTGCTCACAACCCTATCGATCATTATAGGAATTGCGGTTTGGTATTTGCTCGCCGCCATACCGGCCATAGGAGCTATCCTGACCAATCCGACGGTAGTCGTCCAAACCTTTATTACCGAAGTAGAGAGCGGTCGGATGGGAACTAATGTTTCGGCAAGCCTGATGCGGGTTCTCGGAGGCTTTTCCCTAGGCTTGATCGTTGCGATTCCGGTTGCCTTCTTAATGGGCTGGTATTCGGTCGTCCGCTCGGTTGTCGAGCCTTGGATTCAGTTCTTCCGAACGATTCCTCCGATTGCCTTGATTCCTCTCGTCATCGTGGCGCAAGGAGTTGGAGAATCGGCTAAAATAACCGTTATCTTCGTAGCTACCTTCCTGGTTATGGTCATCTCCATCTTTCAGGGTGTCCGCAATGTCGATCCTACCCTGATTCGCGCTTCAAGAGTACTGGGTGCGAGAGACCGGGATATTTTCTTTGAAGTCGTTGTTCCCGCGTCCTTCCCCTATATTCTGGTCGGAGTAAGATTGGGACTGGCTGCGGCATGGACGACGCTCGTCGCTGCCGAATTAACGGGGGCTAACAAAGGACTGGGCAACATGATCATGGAAGCCAGTCTGTACTTCCGAATGGAAGTCGTCATTCTTGGAATTATTGTGATCGGGATTATCGGACTGGCCATGGATAAATTCGTGCTATTTCTGGAGAGGAGGTTGACGGGATGGCAGGAAGTGCGCAGCAGCTAAACCAAGGCTCGGCTCAGGCAGCCGGCCGGCCGAAAATTGAGATTAGCGGTCTGTCCAAAATTTTCAAAGGGCGCAATGGGGACGTTACGGCTCTGCAAAACACCGATTTGACTATTCAACAGAATGAATTTGTCTGTGTAGTAGGTCCCAGTGGCTGCGGTAAAACTACTTTGCTCAACATCATCGCCGGACTAGAGGAGGCTACCTCCGGCTCGGTAAAAGTGGACGGGACTGAGGTGATGGGCCCGGGGAAAGAACGGGGCGTCGTTTTTCAGCAATACGCTTTGTTTCCTTGGAAGACCGTTCTGAAAAATGTAGAATTCGGCTTGAAATTGCGCGGTCTGGATAAAAAAGAACGCCGCGAGACAGCTGAAAGATATTTGGAAATTGTCGGGCTGAAGGATTTCGCACATGCCTACCCCAAAGAATTGTCCGGCGGAATGAAGCAGCGTGTAGCGATAGCGAGAGCTTACGCCGTTCAACCGGAAGTCCTTCTGATGGACGAACCCTTTGGAGCTTTGGATGCTCAGACTCGGGCCCAGCTGCAAGAAGATTTGCTTAAAACCTGGCAGACCGAGAAAAAAACATGCTTCTTCATCACTCACGATGTGGAAGAGGCGGTCATCCTCGCTCAACGGGTCATTATTATGAGCGCTCGTCCCGGACGGATTAAAGAAATTGTCGAGGTGGATATTCCCTATCCGAGAGACCAATCGACCAAGCTCGATGATCGTTTTGTACAAATCAAGAATGATATCTGGTCCAAAGTTTACCGGGAGTATTTGGAAGTCGCCAGATAATTTATCCAGACTATTCGATTAAACCTTGATAATTTGCCCATAAAAAGGAGGAGTCACTATGAATCGAAAGTGGAAGTCTCTGTATAAACTCCCAGCGTTGGCTGCTATTTTTAGTCTCGCCTTGGCGGCCTGTTCTTCCGGAGGAGACGGCAATACAACTGCTCCGACCCCCCAAGAGCCCGCAACCGGCGGTAAAATGCCGACCATTAACGTGGCCTACATGCCCGATATGAATGGGGCAACCCCGATTGTTGTCGGTGAGGAGAAGGGATTTTTCAAGGAAGCCGGGATTAATGTGAATGCAGTAAAATTCCTCAGCGGTCCGCCCGAATTCCAGGCTATGGCATCCGGTGACATTGACATTGCGTATATCGGTCCTGGCGCTACCTTCCTGGCCGCCCAAGGAAAAGGACATATCATCAATATTGTCAGCTTGGGCAAAAGCGACATGGTCTTCGCCACCAAAAAATCCGGTATTCAGGAATGGAAGGATCTGAAAGGTAAGACTGTCGGTGTTCCCAAAGGAACCTCCGGTGAAATGGTGCTTAACCTCGGCTTGGAAAAAGCAGGGCTGAAGCCAGAGGATGTTAACATTATCAATATGGATGTGGCGGGAGCTGTCTCCGCTTATGTAGCTAACAAGGTCGATGCCGTAGCTATCTGGTCGCCTTATACTCTGGAAATTGAAAAGCAGGTTGGCAAGGAAAACATGGTGAAGCTTGGGGACAACAGTGATTTCTTCCCGGAATATGTATTCCCAGCCAGTTGGGTAGTGAATCCTAAATTTTTGGAAAAAAATCCGGAGCTGGTAGAGAAATTTATGCAAGCTATCGCCAAAACAACCGATTACAAAATAGCAAACAAAGATGAAGTCATTAAAATGACCGCCGACTTCACTCAAGTTCCAGAAGAGTCTCTGCGTCTGCAATTAGACTCCTTGGATTGGCTGGATAATCAAAAGGTAGCCGATGCGTTCCAGGATGGAACGGCCAAAAAATGGTACGAAAACCTGGAGAAACTTTTTGTGCAAAACGGCAATATGCCGGAAGTCGTCCCGGCCGATAAATTCCTTATGACGGAGCCATTTATTAAAGCAACCTCCAAGTAAAATAGAGTCTAATAAATCGATATGCCAATGAGCAAGCTCCCTGGATTCCGTAGAAACCAGGGAGCTTTTGTCGGGAGAAATCCAACCTTAGCCTCCCCTTACTTTTCGTATGAGCGGCTGTATATTTAGATCTCTTAGTAAGGCTGTTACTTCCTTCGACCTCTTTTTATTGAATTTTTTAAGGATCACATTAATTTGCGATTTGATCGTCGACAGCTCCACCTGCCGGTGCCGGGCAATTTCTGAAGTTTTCATATCCTTCAAAAGAAGCTCGACAATTTCCAGCTCGGTCGGCGTCAATTGCGCCAAGATCAAGGTCGCCTGCAGCAAGCTTTCTTCGTTCCGACGGATGCGGGAAAATTCGTTCTTGATTTTGTTAGCAACCTCCGGCCGAATCTGAGCAATCCCGGCATAAGCGGTACGGATGCTGTTAATAATTTCTTCTCCCGAGCTTGTCTTAAGCACATAATCGACTGCCCCGGTTTCGAAAGCGTTGAAGACCGTTTCATCATCTTCATGCACGGTTAGAAAAATAATTTTGATCTCCGGATCCCGAGCGAGCACTTGCTGCGCCGTAACGATCCCGTCATGCTTCATATCCATCTCAATGTCCATTAAGATAATATCCGGCATCGGAACAGAAGAGGCGGACAAGCCGGTCAGAAGCTGTAAAAGCTGCTTGCCGCTCGAAGCTTCCCCGATCACCTCCATGTCCTCCTCTTGGCGGATCAAATCACAAAAGTGCTCGCGCAAAACGTCCAAATCCTCGGCTACAATAACTCGGATGGTCTCCTTCACAGCTTACGTCCCTCCTCCTTTCCCTCCGCTTTCAGCTCGTACAAAGGAATAATAATTTGAAATGCGCTCCCCTCGCCCGGCTTGCTGTCCACATGGATACGGCCATAGTGGCCCATCGCCACATGTTTGGCATAGGACAAACCGACTCCCCAGTTTTTGGTCGTATTTTTATTCGTGTAAAAAGGATCAAAAATCGTTTCCTGAAGCTCCTCTGGAATGCCTGGACCGTTATCTATAATCTGAAACAGCACCCACTTCTCCTCCACATAGGCCGAAATCTTGACCCATCCATCCTTCTGCTCTTTCACCGCTTCCACTGCGTTAATAATAACATTGTACAGGGCCTCCGACATATGATTGGCATCGACGAGAACCATAGTCTTTCGGTCGGGAAGCTCGCATTCGAGCCACAGATGCTCCGGCACCAGCGACAACCGTTCCAATGTCATCTGCATTAATGCTTGCACAGATACCGGGCGAAGCTGCAGATGGCTTGTTTTAAAGGAATTGTACAATTGGTCCAGACGATCAAGAGTATGGCTTACAATACCTTCCGCTTTAGCCAAGGTATTCTCCGCTTCCAGCGTCCCTGACTTTGATTCCGCTGCAGCCTGACGTTTCGCTTGTTGCACAAGGAGTTGAATCATCAGCAGCTGGTTTTTGATCGCATGCGTGAAGACCCGCGCTCCCATATTGGCTGTATTAAGCTTGCGTTCGAGCTGCAGGTCACTTTTGCCCATCGTCTTCTCGACCTCGGTATAACGCCAAATGGATAGAATACTAACCAGCGACAATATGCCGGTAAGACCTATACTGCTGTACCAGCCGAACAATGTAAGCGGAGGATTGAAGTTGGAAAAGTCCGAATAAAGCACATAGTATGTTCGAACATCGAATACTTGAAGGGGTCCGAGGAAGCCCAGATAAAAATAAAACAGAACCAGTGAAAACACACCGAGCAAAATGTACTTGCTCTGTTTTTTGACCCAGGGAATCGTTACTTTACGATATTTCTTAACCATGAGATACAGGGAGATCAGAGCGGATACGACAAGCCAGCCTCGAGTCAGCCAGCCGGCGAAATAAGTCACTTCCCGGTCCATAGCCCCGAGTGCCCATTTATAGATGATGGGATCGTAGAATACAATGTTAGCCAAAGGAAAAATAGCGTTGAGCGCGTAAATTTTCCATAGCTTTATAAAAGGCCGATAGTAGAGTAGTGAGACCGACAGCCCGATCAGACTGAAAATAAAAACGGAGCGGCCGACCGTAATCATCCGACTGATTCCCTCTATAGAAATAGGCAGATGAAGCAAGAAATTGCGAACGCTGTCATGAAAGAACAGGACGATGTTCACTTTATAATAAAATCCACCGTATTTAGCGATGAATAAAATAAGACCGGCCATGCTAAGAAACCAGCCGACAAGAACGAACCCCATCCAGTAGGCGGAAGGGTTTCGCGCTTTCGTTATGAAAAGGGTGATCGCCGCAAGCATTAACAAGAAAAGCAGAATGGTCATCTCATCACCCGCGAAGTTGGATTTAATTCTATTTTATCACAGAAACAGCAATGGAAGCCTTTCCAAATAGTTCTTATCCATACGAAAAGAGCCTGCCTTCCGGCAAGCCCCCTGTGGTATAATATGGTATGTACAATAGAGCGGTCGGCTAATCTCCCGGAAGGGAGGTGATGCCTATGACAGTATTCGAGGCGATGTCATTGATGCTTACGTTCGGCTTGTTGATCATAGCCGTACTGTCGTTCCATAAAAGGAAATAGACCGCCCTCTCACAAAGGTATTCGGTCTATTTCTGCCGGGTAAGCTTTGACCAAGCCTCCCGCCCTTAAAAAGCGGCTATTGTGCAGGGGCCGGTTGCCGCCGGCTCCCTTATTTATTTATAAGCATAACATGAGAAAAGGATACTTTCAAATGGTCTTTTTTCTGAAAAATGAAAAAATAAGCTATATACAAAAAGCTACAAATTAAAACCTTTACCGGCCGGGCTGGTAGGGTTATTTAAAATCCCGAGCAAAACAAGAATTTCCAATATTCTCTGGGTTACAAACTCGACTTCTTCCTGTGTAAAGCTAATCAAACCGGCGTAGATCAGAATATCGGTAACTAAAGCGATCAGCGCGGCCCATAAGCCGTAATTTCTCCATCTTTTCTTTCCCAGCATCGTTATACCTCCCCTACTTTGATTTCATGCTGCCGAGCGATAAGGATGAGGTTTAACCAAGCCAGCTCGGACTGCGTAAGCTTGCCGGTATAGGCCTTTTGCGCCCAAGTGTAGTCGGTAAGAAGCGGAGTGTTGGTTTCTCCATTGACGCTCTTCCGGTATAGCCCGTCCAATGCGTCCCCAAGCATTTTCCACTGCCAGGAATGTTCGAGCTTCAAAGTATCTCTCTCCTCCCCCTGTAGTCCTTCGCGTCCATTCGGCCCTTCAGATTCTTGAGATTGACGTCCATCATGTCCAGCGTTTCCATCATGTCCATCTTGTCTGTCTTGTCCTTCCTTTCCCTTCTCTCCTGTGATTCCCTCCTGCAATGCCTTGTACAACCGATTCCATGGAAATTTCAGCCCGGGACAGTGCGGTTTTCCCTTCGGATTTACTTGAAAGTGTCCTATAACATGGTATGGATTCAGCTCAAAGTTACGGCCCCAGATCTCTTGAACCTGCTGCTGAATATATCGGTGCAGCCAGACCGATGCTTGGAACTGTTCCTCGGTTAAATCCCCGTCCATCCCTTCGTGTTCAATGGATACGGAATACAGGTTCGGGTTGATTCCGGGGTTATCCCGAATGACGGGTGTGTTAGATCTGGCAATATCCGCGGCCCCGATCCCATTGGCCCAGGCCATCCGGCGAATGTCAACATATTGATGAATGCGGCCATCCTTGGCCACTCCGAAGTGAGCGGAGGACGTTCTGTTATTGGGACTCGTAAACCATGAATCCATGCTGCCCATGGATCCAGCTGAAATATGATTAACAATAACAAAAGGGACCTGCGTCCCTCGGCTGCTGCTGTTGGTATGGTTGTTGCCTTTCCAGGTGATTTGTCTCAAGCCGATTCCCTCCGTGGCATATATTCCTTAATCTCTTCCACTTCGTCAGCCAACTTCTGAACGGCAATGGCCAGCTGTTGATTATTCGTCTGCGCCTTTTCTAAAGCTACGATAAGCCGCTTTTCCCGGGCCTCACTTTTTTGCTCCCGCTTATCCTGAGTTCGGATGACATAAAAAAATAAAGCTACAAACAGGATCGCAAAAATCCCCTGAGTAGCCGCAGCATTAATGACTTCGGATTCCATCACCTCACCTGCTTTCTATTAAGAGTGGAAAATCGTAGAGCGGTTTGTTTGTTCTCTTGTCCATTCTCTGTAGTTTCCGATCTTTGATGTACTGCGTTCTAGGACATATTCTTATTTTGGAAAAAGGCGCGCTTTAAGAAGGATATAGATTTATTAAATGCCGTTGGAGGTTCCTGCCCGGTAATCTGCGTATATTGCTCCGGCGTCATCCACTTGGCTTGCAGAAAAACCTTAAGATCATTCGCAGAGTACCGGCCTTCCTCATAATAATCTTTTATAGTAGGGTACCAGTTCATGAGCATACTCTCCTTTCCTGAAGATTGGTTCTATAAGATCCCTTTTCTGGCTAGACCGAGCAGCATCTTGGCGTTATGGCTTTTCAACTCGTCTATTTCCGCATCCTTAGCCGCGAAATTTTGAAGCAAGCTGGCGAAAGCAGCTTCCAATTGCGCTAGTCTATCTACAGTTTCAAGCGATTGAGGCTGACTCTGAAGCTCATCGATTTCCTCCTGCGCCAGACCTTCCACCCAAAACTGAGTGAGATTAACGGAAGACGATGGGGATTGTTCAGTTAGTTGAGCTGCCCGCCAAGCCTCCAGATCAAAGCGCGGTTGATACAGTCCTGGAGGAACGGGCACGGCAACGGTATATCCAATCAGTACATTATTATCGGGAGCCGTCCCTTCGTCCCGCTCCTCGTTGAAAGCTTTAGGTGCGACTTGTGGCTCAGGATCATATTCCTCCGGCTCGATAGGTCCGAAGATAGGAAAAACGCCTGTTACCTGATCAGCAACAAGCGTTACGTCCTTCATATATCCGTCTATATCGGTTATGATTGCTTCTTTCAAGGCTAAGCCTCCTTTCTAGTCATTCACAGGGAATTCTATTCCATCCAGAGAAACCCAACCGTTTGCAGGCGTCAATTCTGGTGATCCTCCAAAAATAAACGCAACATCTCCAGCACCTCTTCCGGCTTCCGTACCAGAAACTACAATTCTCGTTATTTTCGGTGGGTGGTTTTCCGTTTCTCTTGACCAAACCGTAAAGTTTTTATTATATTTTGGTCGAAAACCCTCTGGAAGCTTAAAAATTCTTGTACCAGTAGACGTTAATCCGCCTGATATAAGTCCCACTATTTCTACTTTGCCAATGCTGTTAATTCTGTAACCTGCATTGTTATCAGCAGTATTATAATGGTTTACCCACCGATTCAGCAAAGTAGGTGCTATCCATTGTGGCTGCTCCTTCATAGCCGTTTCATTTTCAAGGACTGTGATCCGGGCCAGAGCATTCTTGTTCCCCTCTACCAACGAATCAACCGTGCCCCTCAAATTATACGCATATTCGGCGCTGATCTCCGTTGGAGTTATACCGATCTTGTATGTGTCTAGTGCTAGGTAAGTGACTTGGTAGACGCCGGAGAGATCGTAAAGTCCTAAATTCTTTTTAACGTAAGCGAGCTGATTGCCATAAGAGTTAATAGGATCATAATTCAATACCCACGTTTTGTCGTAAATCTCGTTCTTATACACATTCTTAATAACATCTGTTCTATATTTCAACAATGTACCAGCAACATTTTTATTATTTATAGCCCAAGTTGTAAGTCCCTCCCCGGCATTCGCCTTCTCCCGAACCACAATCCCCGCACCTACCTCAACCTTATTCACCCCCTCATAGAGCACCAGATTGCCTTCATGCTCCAATGGTTCGTCTATTGGGTCGGCAAGTTGATATTGGAGAAGGTAAGGGGCATATGAGTTCCCTTGGGAATCTGTCCCAGCTGGACTTGTAGGAAGCACGCCTGTATAGTCTCCACTCGCAAGTGGTGCAGGATTGTTAATCATGGTTGATTTAATCCACGATCTCTGTCCTTCACCGTTATAAATGCTTGTCCTGACATCGCCAGCTATAGCCATCTTCCAGCCATAAAAATAAGCTTTAATCTCGTCCTGGGTCGGCTCGTAGTCTGGTCCCCACCCACTGTCGGAGTTAGCTATTGTTATATAAACATTATTGTATATTGTTGAAATTGTACAAACATCTGGACCTTCAGGTAGAACATTATCAGGTTTCTTATTAAGAATCTTTCCGTTAAATTTTACTATTACTCCTACATTTTCTTGTTTCGGAGAAGGTATACCAAGAGCTACCTCCTTATAATCGACAAGATTCCCGCTTGCCTTATTTATCCACCATTTCATCCCCCCTGTTAACTCCATCCTCCGAAACTGCCTCACTACCCTTGGCTTACCTTCGTTGTCTAAATACATCCTATCTACCACGGAACCGTCCAAATTGGCTGCCAGTTGGCAGGTTGGCAGGTATAGGTAAGATTTTCTCTGCGACTGGAATGTTTGGGGCTCAGAATTAATTGTAAGCATTGGGTTACTATAGGTTTTAGTGCTGCTGCCCGAAAGGATAGTTGAGGATATGCGAATATAGTAAGCATCTTCACTTACT
The DNA here is from genome assembly GCF_018403245.1 of Paenibacillus sp. J2TS4. Classification (GTDB taxonomy): domain Bacteria; phylum Bacillota; class Bacilli; order Paenibacillales; family NBRC-103111; genus Paenibacillus_L. The sequence goes on along the minus strand of NZ_BOSH01000014.1, from coordinate 35,827 downwards.
ATAAAAGTAAGTTCAGAATCACCCGTATCTGCTATATGTCTTTTTCTTATCCATTTACGATTAATGCTATATTCTTCTATATCATAAAAACCGGTTGAACTACTGAATGTATACTTTTCCTTTGGAATTGCTTTAACGAAATATTGTATTTTCTGATCATTACCTGTTGTTGTTAATCGTACAGAATATGGTTCTATAATTTCACTTTTCGCCCCGTAGACTTCCCACTCAATAAAAGGGGGGAGTAAGTTTCCACCTTTGTCTTCTATATACACCGCATTGATGTTCTGAAGGCAATCTACAAAAGGATACTTTTCAAGTAATTCACTTACAGGTAAATCGCCATCTGCATATGGAATCTTAATCAACATAGCTTTAGAAAAGTCAACTGCTTCATTAATAGAATCTTCAGCAGTAGCAAAATGTGCAACCAACCTAAAACTCAAGGAATTCCAGTTATCAATTACATCTTGGGTTACTGTTAAAAGACTACCAATATCATATTCTTTATCGAGAACGGGGTTGGCTTGATAGCCTTCTCCCAACTTTTCAGTTGTTGAGGACCATAAATATAATCTTAAGTTAGTACATAAAGGGCTGCGGGATCTCATTGTTGCACGCAAAAGATACCTATCTCCCAAGGCTGGAGCGGGACCAACGTGGTTAATCCAGATTTGTGGATTCACAGCCGTTCCATTACCCGTAATTGTAGCAGTGTTATTGTTGGCCTCTATCGAACCAGCATAGCTTGACCAGTTAGCTGTGTTATAAAAATTACCATCTCGCCCCAACAAGTTAATCAATGTTCGGCCTTGTATGTTTGTAACCTTAAGAGGAGTATCCCGATTAGCGGTAATTATTTGCAGGCCAGAGTTTAATGTTATAGGAACACTTGGATACTTGTTTAATTCTGTATGTGCCTCCTGAATCCCACTTTCTATCCGGTTCAAATCCTGCTCAGTTACTATATCATCATATTTCCAATCAGTCTTTGACTGGTAGGTCATGGTTTGCACCTCCATTACTGGTTCGCTGTTAGATAATTAAAAATTTCGAGTTAACGAAATGGCATAGAATTGGGCATCTGTATTTTCTTGCTTTTCTTTTAGGACATCATAAAAATAATTTTTTTCTCGATTGATGATTTATGGATTTCAAATATAAATAACTTAGGATAGTGAGGGTATAAAAAATACGCCTATCTCGGCGTTAAAATGATTTCTTCATACTCAGCTTGATTGATCCTTTCAGCATCTACCCATATCTGCAACTTCTGCTCATCTGTCCATTTACGCTTCCAGGCTAATAGGCACCAGTCATAATCCTTACTTTTCATTCTACAGCACCCCTTTCAGCATTAAATCGGTCTGCAAATCAAATAATTGCCTTCCTAGTGTCTCATTTTCCTTCTTGGTTTGGATTAGTTCGGTCTGTGTGTCAAAAAGCTGCTCCCCTAGGATTTCCGTTTCTGTAGGCTTCCTTGGTGGAGACGGTGGACGGTTTGCTATTTCTTCGTCTATTTCCTCTTGTGTTTTCTCACGGATCGTATCGCCATCAAGTTTATAGCGTGAAGTATCCGTTAAGTACATTTGCCACTCGCCGTAAGTGATCGGTATCGCAGTATCTGGGATACTATCGCCGTGAATCTCATCAACGTAAAATGCCACGATATTTCCAAAATCGTCAAAATCGGCGTAATATTGCGGCGGTTTCGATTCTGTTTCGTTGATTATTTCATCCATCGTTCATCCCTCCTAATAACCAATCGCGAACAACGTGTAACCCCGACCGCCCCCAGTTGCTCCTCCAGCATAGTCTAGGTGAACTTCGGCCTGAGTATTAGTTAGATCGGTTATAACTGCCGATCCCATTTCTGCGTTGAATAGTCTGGGGGTAACTACTACCGATCTCACACTGTTCGGAAATGCAATCGGAAAATTTACTTTGTTACGTCCCGGAGTCGGTGGAGTAGAGACAACCCATTGCAGTATAACGCCACTCGCAAGACGTTGATACCCATGCATAGCTTTAGATGCGGCGTTGTTGGCGTTGGTCCAAATATCGCTATTATTCGCCTTCACGCCGTCTGATGTTAAAGTGAGCCTACTTTCTATAGTTGATCCGTTAGCTGCATATTTTCGTATGTCGATATCGTCACCTACAGATATAAGTCCGCGTCTAACTCCGTTTACTTCTAAATCGACTTCCGCATTTGAGCCAGCACTTGCATTAGCCCGAAGACCTGCCCATGCACCAGATGCATATACTTTATTCCCGGAGTAGTTGGCTTTGGAATTGGGGTTGAAGTTTCCAGCATGCCAGACCTCGTGATTTCCCTTCACTTGTACAGCACCGCTGTCCAGTACCCGAAATAACATCTGCTTCGCAGTATCGTTAAAGACTTTAAATGCTTCGCTGGAGCTTGTTGTTCGCTCCCAGGTGATGTTGTCTTTATTTGGGCTTACAAAGGACATTGCCCTTGTCCATGCGGAATCTGACACATTAATGAGAATTACTGATTTGTTAGAGTAATCTCCGTTCGTGACTGCTTTATTTCCGCTAAAATACACCTCTCCTTGTGGATTTATTGTCATTGCTGATACGTTCCTGCCATAGTCATACACTATAAAGTTCCCAGATCCCGGAACGTATCCAACAGCCCATTTGAAATTCCCTTTAGAGTCCTGGTATAGATCTCCTATATGGGAAGTCCCCGTATCGTTGGATGGCTTAAAATTTATTAAAGGTCTACTATTATTTATAGTAATATTTCCACTAGCGTTCACAGGTGGTCCAATAAATACCTCACCACCCCCAGATGTATATAGGCTAAGATTCCCTCCGTTTACTTCGTTTTTGATAGCCATATTGGCTTCGTTATCGTTCCCGCCTGGAAAACCAAAATAAGCTGTCCTTTTGTTTAAGTCTGTTTTGTCCGTATAAAAAGGAATGTACCCATACCCGACCCCCGAAGTCTTAATAGCAAGCGGCGTTGAGTACGTAGACGTGATCGTTCCGCCAGTTAATGGTAGCGCCCCGACTTGTGCCGCTGTAACACCATGCGGGTTGCTTTTGTTACTGGCATGCGCATCCACTTCCGCCTTCCTAGCTACATCGTCCGATGCAGCGGGAGCCGCCGCTTTCATGCGCCCGGCAGAATCCCGCATAGCCATCCGATTAGGCGTGGCCGCTGACGTAGCTCCGTGAGCGGATGTCGCATTGGTGTGACTGGCTATCGCTGTATTAGCGCTGTCAGCCGTTGATTGGGCAGCTTCGGCTGCAGTTTGGGCTGCGTCCGCCGATTGCTGTGCTGTTTGGGCAGCCGTCCTATTAACATTAATCCCCTGCCCAATCTCATTCAAATCCTCCGGTTTGACTACGTCCTCGTATGTCCAATCGGTCTTAGCCATGTTATCCCTCCTTGACCTCGATGGTCTGAATCATGATCGTATCCGTTGTAACCGGGACGTAGACCTCATTTGAACTTAAGGTACGATCATCCGCTTCTTTTAGCTCGATAAGCGTAATGGTTTCTACCGAGCCAAACGGAACCATATAATTCAGGATCAACTCGTTGTTCTCTACCCGTTTTAATGTAAATTTCGTAATTTCATAGGTTTCATTCAGTACGATTTTGGCTACTCGGCTATCGGCGAACCGGGCCACCTTATTCAAAAAATGGGTTGTAATCATTTAATAACCACCTCCGGACCTAAGGATGCAAAGGGCTGTTCTCCCAGCCTCCACGTTCCATCCAGCTTGTAATTCCACGTCATATCATGCTTGGCGATATGCTCGACCAGTTGGAGCTTATCCTTGACCGCCGTCTGCTGATGATAGATCAGGTTAGCCGGCTTGATGCTCATGACGGTGTGTTCCATCTCTTTAAAAACACCCGCATCCTGGATGCTGGCCGTAATATTAAGAATAAAGTTCTGGGGATCGACACGGACAAAGGCCCTGTTTTTGCCCAGCAAATAATCTATTCGTTCTTGCAGATATCGGATCGTAAAAGGTGGCTTGGTCGAATACCGGTTGATGATCCGTTTTTTACGAAAGTCCAGCGTTTCCGCAGTCGGATCGGCCTGGATCCGTAATTGCTGCTCCCGCCGTTTGACGGCTCGCTCGGAAGAAGTCAGGACAAATTGATCGTTCAACCAACGAACCACGGCCGCATAAAGCTGCTCGAGCTCTTCATCCGAGCGATCCGTAATTTCCATAAATTCGGCAATCTCGTCGTAAATCTCCGGCAAATGTGACATGAGTCGATCACGCATGGATGCTTATCCCTCCTTGGATCGGCACTTCTTCTCCGCCCAACTCCAGATTGCCGCTATCCCCATTTAATTTCGTTTGGGTAATATCGGCGATTCCTTTGACCGAGAGAATTCGCGCTTCCAGTTGACTGACCCGAACCGTTAGCCGGTCCTCCTGATTCCAGACCTTGCGCAAGGAAAGCAGATAGTCTTCGATGATCGCTTCTATTTCTTCCTGTACTTGCCCCAAGGTCGTTTCCGAATCCAGCGTCACGGTCGTTTCTACATCAATGGGGACTCCTTGCACCCCATGAATAGCGACCTCATGTCCGATCGGCGCCAACCCTTCTCCTTTTCCTTTATTCTGACTAGGATCGATTCGGGTCTGCACCTCTTCAATCAGTTCTTCTGCCGGAGGGGAAAAGTCGCTGGCGATAATCGTACACTTGACGGTTCCGCCGCCCTGCCAAACCGGAAACACCTTAACCCCGCCCACTCCCGGAATCGACTTGATTTTTTGCCGATAATCGGAAACATTCCCGCCAAAAGGCTGTTCATTGATCGCTTCCAAATAGCGCTGGCGCAGAGCTTCATCACTTTCCTCGTCTTCCCCATGAACCAGCACTTCGGACAGTTCCGCCCGGGTTAGGTCTTTAATGTAGTCGATGGGCAGCATAGCGCCGAATTGACGATTGCCGGCCTCGCCCGGCGTCTCGCACAGCATCTCGAACTCGCCTGCTGCTCTTTTTTCCACGACCACATACTTGATCTGATCGATAGAAAAACGGCTGCCTATAGGAACATCTACGGGATCGCCTTTGGAATTATAAAACAATCCTTTACGTCTCGCTGAGATGGCCGGTTTTCTGGCCAGTCCGAATTCTGCCGTTCGGCGGCCCAGAAATTCACCGCTGGAGGTGTCTGCATAGGATAGGCGGATATTTTTATCTATCTCCATGTAAAACTGGGCTAATTCTGCCGCCGCCGGAGCCAATGCATCATAAATAATGCTGCCTTCCCGTTTGTCTAAATCAGCAGGAATGCGGTTCAGCATGCGCTTTAATATCGCTTCAAAGGTTTGCTGCTCATACATTCGACTTCACCTCCTCCGTTATCCGAAAGCTGCCGAAATCCGAATGGACGGTAAATTCAACCGAAGCCGAATCCCCTAGATACGTCACATCAAAATCGGTTACTTCCTGAACGCGGTCATCTTGCATCAACGCCTCCTGAATACGGCGCTTTAACTCTGAATGGAACAACCCGGAATCTTTGCCTAGCAAGCTAATGAGCTCACTCCCGTAATTCGGAGTATAAATAAGATGCTCGTACCGTTCCGTTCGCAAAATTTTATATACCGCTTGCTTAACAGCCTCCAGCCCATCGATCCTGCCTGATATGCGCTTATTTTTTAAATCCAATCTGTAGGTTAAGCTGGGCTGCCGCCTCTGCTTCACTTCTCGAATCTCGCGGATCGATCCGCCTTGAGGTATCATGATCCCGTCACCCGCCCTACGATGACAAAGCTTTGGCCCCCCTGAGCCCGAATCAGAATCAATTTATCGCCGCGCTCCAATCCTTTGCGAATCACAACCTCCTGATCACCAACCGTCACTTTGTACTCTTTCATATGTTCGGGAACAATTAAAAAATCCTCCGTGAGCGTAGACTTCTGATCTACATAAAGCTCCAGAGGATGGACTTGGGAAACCGTCGCGTAGGTGACAGCAACCGGATTGCCGGCCTGCACAGCTCCCATACCTGCTTTTTTGATAATATCCAGCATTGCCATTAAATCACCCTCAATTCCAGCGTCATGGTATGATTTGCCCCTTCGATTTTATGACTGCATTGATCCACTAGGAACGTTTGATTAATATCCAATTCGTCTATAAGGATAGGCACAATGCACCCGGCCCTCAGCCGGATATCTCCCAGAGCGTCGACCTGCAGCGTTTTTTGCTCCCGGTTTTTCAACTGGATCAGTTGATCGAGCATTTCACTTATTTGCGCATAGTTCAACTGTTCATCGACCGTTTTATAAAGCTGAAGCTGACCCCATTTAGCTATATTGGCGCTGTCCTGGGCAATATAGATTTTTTTCGTATTCTCTTCCTTATTTTCTTGGGAAAGCTTCACTCGATTGTAGGTTTCTTTATCGATCGAACGTGAATATTGATAGTCGTAGAGGAGACTTTTTTCGCCGAGAGCAAAATCGACTCTCATGTTTTCCACGCTGCGGAGAGAAAGCTCCCCATAATCATCAAAAAAGACATAGATGCGCTTAGTGGAAATAAGAGTTAAATCAATCGCCTTGCATATAATGTCGAGAAGCTTTTTATCTTCCTCCAGCAGGGTCGGGATGCGGAATCCGGTATCATCCAATGTTCCAACCTTTAATTGGTTATCCTCGGCGATCGTTTGAATGATTTGAGTTGCCGTTACATCGGTAAACCGGTAGTAATCGTTAGAGAGCAGGTAACGCACTTGGTCGTAGGCCTTCAACCGGACCGACTCATCGATCCCGCGATCAATGGAAAACACATAACCGTAGAAGACGTTCTCATCCTCTTTGCGAAAACGGACAATATCTCCGTTGTTAACCTCAAAGCTGCGCTCCTCATATAGCCCTCCCCGGATAAAAGTAAGGTCCAGACTGGCCGGTTTCCCGATGCGGCTTGTCGTCCAAGTTAGATTGGATACAAGATGGGTGATATCCCACACATTCCCGTTCTTATTATCCAGTAAAATTTCCACCATGGGGACTCCCTCCTAGGGTAACTGGAGCGTCATGCCAATAGGTAAACGATCCAGTTGAGCGTCACTAATGCCATTAAGCTGCTGAATTTCCCGATAACGGGACCCGTCTCCCAAGCATTTTTGAGCGACTTTCCATAAGCCGTCTCCGGCAACCAGTGTATAGGTTTTGAGAGGTTCTCTTTCATCGGGGCGTTGCGGCTGCTGAGCTTCCAGAACCGCCTCCCCCTGATCATCGATAATAGTAGTTCGGACAGCGGAATAGAACACGTACTCCTTGAGCGACATCTTAAATTCCAAATCGCCGGGAGAACCAGCCACTTCTCGCCAGGTAAAGCTCTCTATGCTGGCCGGTATGTTCAATTCCGCAATTTTGACTCCTTCAGAGTCGACATATACGTTAGATCCGGCATAAACGAAACGGATAGGCCGTTTGGTCGCCATCCATTTTTGAATGTATTCTACATACCACATCGGTTTCTCCAGCTTATCACTGACTACATAGGGATCTTTATCTTTATTCAATGGAAAAAAGCTTTCAAAGCTTACCTCTCGCAGCTCCGGAGCCTGAATGACATTCACTTCACCTTGACCTAGTATCGTATACTTCTTGCCGCTGCCCGCTTCTTTAACTTCAATCGAAGGCGGGTTGACAGGAAGCCGAAACCCTTCTTCCTGATTGTTGTAGCTAAGCCAAACTCCTTCTATAATCTCCATTGCCATTACCCGTAAACCCCCTCTGCCGCCGCCACGAACTCCTCCTCCAGCTTCTGCTCGATACGACTTATAATCGTTTCGGCATCATAGCCGTTATTAATGTCGCCGGTATGCATCTGTACGGTAGGAGTCAGAGTGACAAAGTTCTGAATGCTCTCGATTTCCGCAAGCTCCCGCATAATTTCCAAATCCTCGCTGGCCACATCGACCGTGTTATTGATCTTTCCTACTTCCCCCACTTTGCCGATAGAATCCATACTGGAGGCCTGTCCCATGAAAGGACTGTCGTTTATACCGGAATTCCAGCCACCCAGCAGTTCATCAGGATTATTATTATTTATAGGTTCGTCGAGACCGAACTTGGCTTTAATATCGTCCAGAGTAAAATCTTCAATAAATTCTTGGCCCGCTTTTTTGAATTCCGAGAAATCGGCCTTAAATTCAATCTCCGGGATCAGATCCTCTTCTATTCCTAGCAGTCGGCCAAAAAAACCGGCTATGGAGTTAATTCCGCTTATTAACCCATTTACCAAGCCGATAATGAAATTAACAGCCCCCTCCGCCACATCTACAATAAAACCAAATGCCTTGCTAAATACTTTGCGCAGGCCATCGGTTACCGATTGAAAAGCTAATATGGCAGAGATGATTCCGATTATAATGGAGACAAAAAATAGAATTGGATGGGTTCTCATGATGTGACCTAATGTTTTTAATGTTGTCCCCAGCACTCTCAAGGCGTTAGAAGTGAATCCTATCACTATCCCTGCCAATCTTGTTACTGTCGCTCCCAAGCTTGTTACTAGAGAATAAGTTTGCCAAGCAACCGCGATCCCTATTATGACAGGGGAGAGTGCAATCAATATAATTGCCAATGACCGGATGGCAGTGGCAACCCCCGCTATTACTTGCTTTATAACCTCCCATGCAGGTGGAATATTAAGGACAAGCCATTCGAATCCAAGGGCTAAATACTCAAGTCCCACAGCAAGGGCATTAATAAAGGGGTCGAATTGTCCGCTCTCAAAAGCGGCGTTTAAAGTATCCATAAGAGGGGCCAAAGCCTGCAGTGCTTGAGTTCCAATAGTCGCCAGCATGGTATTAAAATTGCCCAATAAGGTCTGCCACTTGTTAACTGGACTATCCATCATCGTTTCGAAGGCCTCTTGACCCATCCCCTGGCTCTCCAACAATTGGTTAAAGGCCGATATGAATCCGTCGAAATCTCCTTGGCTAGCCAATTCCCCTAAATTAAAGGATTCTAGAACCTGCAACGGTAGATTTAGCTGAGCAGCCAAGCTCCCCAAATCGCCCGCTAATGCCCTGCGTACGGATTCAAAGGCACCTTCCATTCCTTTGCCAGACTTGTCAAATACCCTCAGTTTATCAGCTAACAAGTTTAATTCGCTTATTTGATCCGTATTTTTAGTCAAAGAGAAGTTCTGCAAGGTTCCGGTTAAATATTCCTTGACATCTGCTCCGGTTCTCAGCGCATCCTGCCGGAATTTTTCAAACATGGCGGTTCCAACCTCTTCGTTGCCTGTTCTGGCAATGAACGCATCCTTTAATTGTTCTTGCTCCATAGCAGCACTGAGAACGGCCCCGCCATGCTGTTTGACCATACTCAATCCTTTGGGAATCCACTTTTTCGCTCCGCCCATAAATTTATTGGGTGACTTTTCGCCACTATCGGAACAGTCGGAAGAGCTCTTTTTTGAAGCGTCGGAAGAACTCCTTTTGGAACCCGAAGTAAAGCCGGCCTCTTTTGCAAAATTGTCTATTCTCTGTGCTGCTCTATGCAGCTTGTCTCCTAAATCACCCAGAAACTTGCCTACTTTTTTAATGCCTTTGTCGGAGTTTTTGGTAGCCTCGCCTAATTGCTTTGCTGAATCTGCAGCATTGCTGACACTGCTTCGAAATTGCACCGTTGCAGTGGTACATGTATATACCATCCTCTGAAACTTGACCATGGATTGTGCCGTCGAGTCTGAACTTTGTTTTATACTACGAATAGCTGTAAATTTGGAAAAAGTTTGTGTCATTATCATGAAGTCACTGGTCATTTTAGTAGCTACGACTGGCAATGGAGCCATTGCCTTGGCCGCAGAATTGGCAGCTTGACCTGTTCTATTAAACAACTTACCTATATTACCGAATATCTGTAAAATACTATTTATAGAAGCCATCTTCCCACCTCCTTTTTGCTTCCCTTCGGTTGGGAGTGTACAGATCGTTATTTCTTTCTCTTCTTGGAGGCTCGCTTTTCTTTTTCGATGCGAATATCGATCATGGCGAAAATCGCAGCCTTTTCAGGCCGCGACATTCTCGCCAGTTCATGGGGCAATATATGAAGTTCATGGAGGGCGTAGTAAGCGTAATTGCTTTCCCCATCGCCTCCCTTGATTAGTTTTTTACTTCATCCACCAGTTCGTTCAAATCTTTATCGAAGCCATTGATCTCCTGCACCTTCTGCACGAGAGTGGCGTATTCGCCCGGCAGCAGCATCTTTCGCAAGAGCGACTCCGCTCCGAGGACGCCGTACGATTTTTGCAGCTTGTCATCCTTCAAGTTAGGGTAGACGACGCTCGCCACCGCCAGCTTGGCCACGTATTCGTCGGAGTTGATCTCCGGAGTGTACACGCCATTCTTGCCTTTTACCCGTTTCGTAGCCGCTTTTCGGCAGCTCTCGTTCTCTTCTTCTGTCATGCTTTGCAGCTTCCATGCAATGGCTTTGCCATTCGCATCCCGAAACCGAGGCGATACGATGACCTCTTCGGTCAGATCGGCTAGCGCGTTCTGCGCAAAAAACATACTCAAGTCACTCATCGTTCATCCTCCTTATTCGGTCGGCTTTCTGAAACTGCCAATAATATCTACATCTTCAAAGGTAAATTCCAGCTCTTCCTCGAGAGCCTCGGATTCCGTGTCCAAAGACGCCATAACGACGCTGTTTAGGTTAACTCCCTTCAACCGGACGGTCTGCGATCCGATGCTGGAAGCCGGATCTTCGTTAATGACTTCAATTTCGAAGTAAGTATCCACACCGGTCTTCATGTAGTCATACATCAATTCTCTAAACCGGGTAGTGACATAATAAATCGTCATGCTACCCGTTCCGGTCCAGCCTGTTGCCTTATGCTGGGTTCCGCGGCGGCCAAGGGTTTTAACTTCCGCTTTCTCCTTCTCCACCGTTGCTTCCAGTGTTTTAATATAAAACATCTCAATGTTATCATTGCCAATCTTGGCGTAAGCCCGGCCTTCCTGTCCGGAAATAGTATCTCTTGCTCTTAACCATGCCAATTTACTTCACCTTCACTTTCATATAGATTTTTTCAATAGCATCTACCGGCTGTACCTGAGTTTCTACAAAAATACTATCGAGATCGTCTCCCTCAGAAACGGTAATATCGGTCTGGGAATTGAAATTTTGGATCGCGTTCAAGTTCTGGTAGCGTTCCATATCGTTGACGCATTCGGAGCGGAACAGACTTCTTCCGTCTGCATTATTGTTCACTTTACCGATATAGTACATTTCGAATTTCCGTTTAAAATCGTTGGCCAAACCGTCCAGTACACGGATAGCCCGGTTTTTGGAGAACAGCCTGCCTTTATTCGGAGCATAAGAACGGAACGTATTAATGTCCTGCTCTATGACCGCACGGCCATGGTTGTGTACGAAGACGAATTCGCCGCCACGCAAAGCCGCTTCAATTTCGCTATTCGTATAGCGAACATCCACATCTACTGCATCGTCATACGCCTGGTACGTTAACGATTCGTTAACCTCGGCGGAAGCCGTCGCCGCCGCGACCCATACGGTAGCTTGAACGGCATCCAGCTCCGTCCCGTCGGACAGGATGACCCCATTCTTGACGCTGATAATTCCTTCATAGTCCGCTTCCGGATAATTGGCCAATACGGCTTGAACCTTCCTGCCTTCCGTTTCCCGCAGTCTTTTAATGAAAGAAGTGTAGAGGGATTTCAAGGTTGCCTCTCCAGACGGCAAGGCCATCGTTTGAAAGTCATGGACTTCAATGGCATTCAAATAATCGGTATAGTCCTCGTTGGTGGCTGTTCCGTCTTCCCCTCCGGTTAACGGAAATCCAGCGGTAGCCTCCGGCACTCCTTCCCCTTCAAATTCGACCCATTCGTTAGCCTGAAGCTCCGAAAGGTCACCTATCGTTTGAAGATCCACTTCTTCGCCCGCAACTAAAGTCCGAACATCGAAATGATCATCCTGGTCAAGGTTCGGCTGAACCGTAATCATAATGTCGTTCCCGCGGACACCACCATGCTTCGCCGTAGCGTTTAGTGAGGTCAAGGTTGCCGTGGCTTTAACCCCGGCGTTCACCCGATAAACCAGCAGTGTTCTGGCTCTTTTCAGTGCCTCGCGCACCAACCGCAATTGGGGAGCCGATAGATCATACCCCAAAGCTTCTTTCAGATTATCTCCCGCATGGATGGTCATCACCGATTTGGCTTTCCCCCAGCTTAATTTAAGCGGCATCGTCACCGTCCCGCGATCACCCATGGCACCAAGCGGCTTTGCTTCTCCTGCAAAATTAATATAAACGCCCGGGCGCACTTTATTTTGAGTCGTCCATGTTCCTCCCGCCATTTATTTGGCCTCCTTTTTCATAAACTGTTCTACTTTTTTAGCGACCTGATCCGTCGTATAAGTTTCGTCTTCGGTTAACAGGGCATCCAGCACATTTTTGTGGACAGGCGAATAACGGTCAGATTGCAAAAACTGCTGCTTCGTATACCCTTTTGCTTGATTTTTCTTAGCCATTCTTGATAGATCCCTCCTGTTTGAATGATTGCATCTTCGGCGACGGCGCCTCGGACCGTAACAAATACATCGAATAATCCGCGGCAAAGTAAAGGGTTCCGTTCTTGATTTCATGACTCCATTGACTCCCCCTGCAGAGGCTGCCCGCCACTTGGATGGCTTCGAGCTGATCGTAAAGAGCTTCAGCTATTTCATGAAAATTCGTAAGAACGTTATCGGGCAGATACTCTACGACCAACGAATGAGTCCGCAAATACCGACGATCGATCTCTTTAACCTGGCGCGCCGCTGCGAGCCTTACAATAAAGCAGGGTCTTGCAGGTTCTCCGCCGCCTTCTTCCTCCAGATGAATAGGGATGTCCGGAAAGCGTTCGTGTATCGCGGCTACAGCTCCCTCTACGAAATCAGCCCACGTGATGTCCATGGTGCAGCACCTGCCTCCCTCGGAGGGCGGCCGCGGATTCCCGAAATCCTCTGACAGATCTAACGTAGTTCACCGGTCTTCCCCCTTTCTTGCTTTTCCTTAGAAAAAGCCGCTATAGTTCATTTCATAGCCTTTCACTCCTTTCCCCTGAATTGTGAAAGGACGGGGAGCCTTCCAGCCTCCCTCATCTATAGGTGGCAATCGTATGACAGGTAGTGGCTCCAACGGGTCCGTTGTCCTCTTTCATCATTATCTGCTGCGAAATTTTCTTCTGCGCCCGAGAAATGTATTGGGCGACACTGCCTTTAGTAATCTGCAGCATGGCGGCAATTTCGCTGTAGGAGAAGCATTCTCCATGGGCCATCACATAGCAGTCTCTCTCCCTGTCACTCAGCTTGGACAAGGCCGTCTTCAGCTTAGCCCTCTGTCCATCGGTCAGATTGGCCGGACTGCCCGCAGTGCTCTTGTGCACATAGGCCTGCATGGAAATCGGATCGACAAGCTTTTCCCTCTGATAGGCCGCTCTCCTTTCAATCCCGCGGCGATTTCCCGGCGGCCTTCCGCTGCCAATCCACTCTATGACAAATAAACAGTCCGACAGCATTTCAGAAAGAAGCTTCTTCTCTCCTGCATGCTGAGAGTTCTGATGGGCTTGCTGGATGATTCGATAAGTTCCTTGATAAGATTTCTTCAATTCCTCCATGCTCATCCACATTAATGATTCCTCTGCTATTCCCCTTTCCATTTCACCCACTCTCCTCACAATTTGCCGATATGGCAAAGTTTATTTTAAAAATTTTTTCTATAACTAAAAAACAGCCAAGCTTGTTACCATTTCGGTAAACTTATATTTAGAATATCATTGCCATTTTGGTAATGTCAATCTTCTATTTTCCTTTTTGGCAAATCTATTTATTTACCGTTATGGTAAATGGTAATATTTGATTACTAACTGAATTGTGAAGTGGGGACCTTCCAATGAGCATTTTGGGTAATCGAATCAAATCTCTTCGGGATCAAGCCGGGCTATCTCAAAAAAGACTTGCTGAATCGCTAGGCATCTCCAACGTCCAGTTGTCCAGATACGAAACGGGCGACCGGAAACCCGATCCTGACACGATCAGGCAGATTGCGGATTTTTTCGATGTTTCGGTCGATTATTTATTGGGTCGAGATTCACGGACTCATCAGGAACTGCCGGAGATCGACGATCCCGAGTTGAACATTTTATTTCGGGACTTGAAGAATGCGTCTCCTGAAATTCGTGAGGAGACCCGTAAATTTCTTGAATTTTTAATGGAAAAGGAGAAAGACCGGAAGCCTGGGGACAGGCAAGGAAGATGACAGAAACTTGTTTGTAGACTGTGCGGCCAATACATTGGCGCATAATGGGTGCAATGCGAGGTAAAATCTATAAAGTTGAAGGACAGGCAGTCTTGCGCCCTTAACGGGCCTTTCTTTTTAACCCAATACAGAACATATGTTCTAAGCAAGTATGATGATGACCGAGAGGTGATAACTATGTTATCTCTTTATAAATGCACTCCTTTCGAGCAATGGATCGAGCAAATATGTTGCAGCTATCGAATTACTCGGCCAGAACACCTCACCATAGAATACGTGTCATCAAGAATGAACATCTGGGTGTATTACCAACCTTTTCAAAGCAGCCATATCGACCGTGGATTGGGAATGTACAGCATCAATATCGATTCCCGCCTTTCTTCCGAGCAGCAATGGGAAGATTTTCTCCATGAGCTCTGCCATGTCCTGAGACATTCCGGCAATCAGTTCCTGATGCCCGAATCGTTCCTCGAGTGGCAGGAGCAGGATGCCAACAGCTTCGTTCCTTATGCCGCCATCCCGTTCTTTATGCTTAAACGTATGGAGCTTCCCCCTCATCAGAATGATTTGATTGATTTGCTTACCGCAACGTTTAAAGTAACTCGAAAATTGGCCAAGAAAAGAGTAGAACAAATTCAGCGGCGGATTTTGCAAGGGATTCTCGATGAAGAATGGCGAAAGCAAGTCGCTGTTATGGATCATGGGTAATGCCGTTCCTGCACTTATTCACTAGTTATTCACAGTCTGCTTATGTACCGAATGAACACGCCCGCTACGCCAACGTTAAACCAGCATAAGTCTAGTAATATTCTGACTTTTTCGAACTTTTTATTCATCGATTTGCTCTTCTAGAGAAGGAAGAATACAATAAGAATCAAGGTTAATAACGACTTATCCACATTGTTATCCACAACATGTTAACAAAGGAATAAATGTTCGATAATTTTACCCACAGAATTCGTATGGAGGCATAAAGATGGACCATAACCGATGGATGCGAGAAGCGATTATAGAGGCTGAGAAAGCGCAGCTTAAAAAAGAAGTTCCCATAGGAGCGGTTATTGTTCATAACGGGGAAGTTATAGGAAGAGGCCATAATCTGCGGGAAACATCACTGGATCCGACCTCCCATGCAGAAATGATGGCAATCCGCGAGGCAAGTGAGCGGCTGGAAGCCTGGCGTCTGCTTGAATGTTCTCTCTATGTCACGCTAGAGCCATGCCCGATGTGCGCAGGAGCAATTGTCCAATCCAGAATACCGCAGGTCATCTACGGAACCGCTGATCCTAAAGCCGGCTGTGCCGGGACGTTAATGAATTTGCTGCAGGAGGAGAGATTCAACCATCAAGTGGAAGTGATAAGCGGGGTGCTTGAAGAAGAATGCTCTTCATTACTAACTAATTTTTTTCGCGGCTTGCGCCATGAGAAAAAACGGCTATCCGAGTAATTTGGCGAAGATCAACCGCGATTAGTTATTGTGACATAAACAGTCATCTCAATAGCCGCCGTCCGAACATGAATCGGACGGTTCTTTTATGATGCTATACTCTGTAATCCTTTCTGGAAGCTGAACAGCCAGTCGTTCCTTCTGCATCAAAACCGGGATAACCGGGAGCCCATATATTGCTACGCCGATCCTCTTCCCATGTCTGATTTTTTATGTTATAATCAATTTTGCTTATGCGCCCGTAGCTCAGCAGGATAGAGCAACAGTTTCCTAAACTGCAGGTCGGAGGTTCGAATCCTCTCGGGTGCGCCAGTGAGATAACAAGATATCGAGACGTGGCTCAGCTTGGTAGAGCGCTTGGTTCGGGACCAAGAGGTCGCAGGTTCAAATCCTGTCGTCTCGACCATTACATAAGCAGCAGGGGACCCTTTAGGGGTCCCTTTCTTGTGTGTTATTAACTGGCTATTTGCCATTTTACAATGAGAATTGTTACAAGGGATGCGAAATGAAATGCGGTATATTGTTTTGGTGCTTATGGGAGCGATCAGCTTTGGAGTTCTATCCACTATCGTTAAGCTTGCCTATAAATCCGGATTCACCGTTAATCAAGTGGTCGGCAGCCAGCTGCTTCTTGGAATGCTGACGCTGTGGGGAATATTTGCTTTTGTTAAAAGCAGAGCTAAAGGAAAAATGGCCTCCCGAATGACCATCAAGCAAATACTAGTCCTTATGACTGTCGGGACAACAACGGGGTTAACCGGTGTATTCTATTACGGAGCTTTACAATACATTCCTGCCTCTTTCGCCATCATTCTGCTTTTTCAGTTCACATGGATGGGATTATTAATCGAATCGTTGCTCAATCGGAAGTGGCCGGGAAAAGAAAAATGGATTGCCCTGTTCATTCTTTTATCCGGAACGCTCTTGGCGAGTGGAATTTTAGAACAGGGAATCGGTACCTTTACTTGGGCAGGGGTAGCTCTTGGATTGCTTGCCGCTCTATCCTATACCTTGTTCATCTTGTTCAGCGGGCGTGCTGTTCCTCATATTCATCCGGCGCAAAGAAGCGCAATTATGCTAACCGGTTCCTTTATTTTGATTAATATTATTTTTCCCCCAACCTTCTTGATCGATGGTTCTCTTGGGGAAGGACTCCTGCTCTTCGCAGTCCTTCTGGCTTTACTTGGCGCGGTCATTCCGCCGTTCTTATTCGCGACCGGAATTCCCCATATTGGAGGGTCTCTCGCTACTATTCTTAGCGCGGTAGAACTGCCCACCGCTGTGCTCGCTTCCAGTGTCGTTCTACATGAACAGGTATCCTGGATCCAATGGGTGGGGGTTATCATAATATTAGCGGGAATCGCATTACCGGAATGGATCGCTCATTCCAATAAAAAACGCGAGCTCAAAGCCAATTAAACGTCCGAGGGACGTTTTTTTTGACACATAAAAAAGAGCAGAGTTATATCTCTGCTCGTTCGTGATCAAGTTAGTATGGCGGAGCTGACGGGATTCGAACCCGCGGTCTCCTGCGTGACAGGCAGGCATGTTAGGCCTCTACACCACAGCTCCACATTATCTATTAAAGAAAGGCACAAGCAATATAATACCATCCCTAGCTGATAGATGCAAGCGTTTATTTTGTAGTTTATTTTGAAGCTTCGAAGACACTTTCCTTCGGAACGGAATGATCGCTTTCTTTAGCGCCGCTTATATAGTGAGAACCTCCTAAATCATTACTGTGTAAAGTTAAAAATGACGGGTAAGTTAATTAGTATCAATGCGAAGGCTCCAAGAGGATAACTATATTTTTTGGGAAGTTTGAAATTACTTTCAGATTTATACCATCCCGAAAATTGCAATTTATTTCTATATAGCAAAAACAATAAAAGGAGATTACCTAATCCGATAACCTGGAGCCAAGAATCCAGATCTTCTAATCCCAAGCCAAACCATCTATACCATGTCAAATGTTTCGATGTTCCACAATAACAGCGCCAATAACTACAAATGCAATAATGCGCAGCATTTCCAACAACGCCAACAATGTTTTCTTCACAGGTTCATCACCAAGATTCATTCCCATTATTCATACGTAACGCTTATTTAAGTTATAAGTCTATTACATTTGGGTTTACTACATGTTACCATATCCTACGTATATGATTAATTTCATTGATTCAACTATAACAATAGTTACAATTTAAGGTAGCGTCTAACTGTAGTTTGTGTAGGTAAATTGAAGTAAGTGGGCCAAATCGACTAGACTAGATGGAAAAACTACATTTAAAATGGCGTATTTTTGCCTAATATCCTTCTTTTTGCACAAAATAGATGGAGGTTTTCCACTTATTTTTCACTTTTTCCCCTTAAGGGGCAATTTAGCTGTATGAAATCCATTTCGTTGTCATATTATGCGACCATTTAGCCCATCTATGCTCATCTATGCCTCAGTGGGGACGAGGCGGGTTGTTTTGTTTGGCTATGTGATGAAGTCAAGGACGAACATGTACTATCTATCTATTGTTCACGATGGGCTACAAACTCAGTATGACTCGATTGGGCTATTTTCCTGCAGCAACTGCTCGAATTTGATCGATAATATCGTCATCAAAGTACGAAAGAAGATCAAACCTGACCCTCCCAGAGCCCCTGTAGCGTCAGGTTTCCAAGCCGCTCTTATTCCCGTTGGAATCAAGGGGCCTGTTGGACAAGAGCCTCGATTTGCTCTTGTTCTTCCGGGAATTGTCCAACGAATTTGTCGTATAATTCCGCATGCCCCTCTCCTTGCTTGTTCCTTGCTGCCAAATACAAGCGGGTCAATTCACGGTTGAGCGGCGCTTCCCACCGCCCGCCTTCGGCCAACGGCTGCAATACAGCGGATGCAGCTTCGTAGTCCTTGTGCAGGTAATGGATCTGCCCGATATATAGTGCCAGTCCCGGGGTCACTCCGAACGGCTCGTGCATTTGTCCTTCCGGCAGCTGCTCCAATTGCTTCATTTTGACAAGCACGGTTTCATATAATTTAACAGCATCGTTCCAGTATTTCTCTTGCAGCTGAACATCATTATTTTGCCCGGCACGGTTGCCCAGCTCAAAATTCAACTGGACGGCTCGATCATACCAGTTCGGGGAATTCTCAAACATGCTGAGCCCCCAAATATTGCTTTCTAAGCGGCTATAGGCTATGTCAAGAGCCTCCGGCAGTTGATTTTGACGAAGGTTATGGGAGTACTGTTCCTCGAACAGACTGCGGTTATAAGGCTCTTTTTTCTTTAATTGCTGCAGCAGCGTGTCCGCCTGTTCCAGATAGGCGGGGTCGTTGGTTTGTCCATACAATGCATTTAGCCCCTCTACTTTGGCCAGCACAAACTCAGGGTGATTAGGTCTAATCTTCAACGCCTTATCCAGTGAAATTAGTGCTTCCTGATATGGCCTCTCCCCCGCTTGGTCCACATAGGTATAGAACAATTGATTGGCTTGAAAATGAAAGATCGCCACGATTAGAACAACGAGGGAAGCTATCGACAGCACAGCCGGCACGGCCTTCCCCCAGGTTCGATCTGCGAGCCAGCCCCACACCTTATTCCCGTCCAACCGCAGGCCTGAAGTAACAGCCGAAGCCATCCCCCCCAAACAGAGGAAGACGAGCGCCGCAATATAACCATAGCTCATTTCAAAATCGAGGATGCTGTGGATCAAAATCGAAACAGCGACCATATAATACAGGATGGATTGATCCGGATTCGTCGTCTTATCGATAAATACGTTTTTAACATAATAAATAAACAGCAGCAGGAGCAGCCCGCCCAGAAACACAATGCCTACCAACCCGGTCTCATCGAGATATTCCAGAAAAAAACTATGGACCTGCCGAGGAAGATATGGAGCGCCCTGATAAGTAGTAAACAGCGCCTCCCAAGCCCCTCCCCCGCCGCCTAACAGCAGTCTGTCCGCAAATATTTTGAGCGAATCGCTGAACATCATCAACCGTTCAAGAACACTATGCTGTTGAAAATTTATGCTTTCTACACGCTGCTGAAGTGCCTGAGGGAGCAGATTGCCCAAAAAAGAACCTTGGGTAATGAGCAGGATGCCCAACGCTCCCAGAGACAGGATGCCGACGGGAAGAATCCAATTAGACCATTTCCAATCGTTAAACCGCGCCAGCTTTCGTTCCAGAATAGGTGTAATATATAATTGAAAGAGAACAATGATGGCGCTTACCCCGATCGTTAACGGCAGCAGAGTCAACCAGCCTTTCATCGAAAGCGGATCAAGGAGACTAACCGTATCTGCGAACCCCTTTTGCTCCAGGGATGTTCTAAGACGCTGGAGCATTTCCAGAGAAATGCCTCTGACCCGGTCCGTAATAAGGAAGGAAGCAGCAAATCCGATTGCTAAATATAAGAAAAAGCATATTTGCCGAACTACCGATAAAAAAGGCAGCAAAGCTAGTAAAATAATAGGAAGTACGACTATGCCACCCCTGGACAAAGTCAGCAAAAAGGAAATGATGAGCGGAACCAGCATTAGGGCATTGAGAGCAATAACATACCCTTTGCGCGACGATATCATAAAATGCAGGCAGCCTACAAGCAAGGCAATCAATAGGGCGGCATAAGCATTGGCATACTGGAAGACAGCGGTAAGCCTTAATCCCTGATCCTCCATTACTGCATGAGGGAAATAAGCGTTACCGAACATATTCATGAAGCAATAAATGACAATTATATAACCGGAAGCCATAATTCCAAACTGAATAACCCGGTTGCCGGATTTATTCCGTGCGAAATAAGCTCCCAAGCCAAACATCATCGCATACATGGCATTCAGCAAAAGAAGCTTTCCATTACTGTAAGGAGATACGGCAGTAATACCCGATAGTAAATAGGACAGAGGAATTCCCCAAGCTAACAGAGTCAGCACATCTCTTACCGTAGTTACCTTCCAGCGGAAAATCCAATAGAGCGAAATCAAGCAGTAAAACAAGGCGGTCCAGGCGACAGCCGAATAAATATCGCCTTCGTATTGAAGAGGGTAGCCATTAAACAACCCGGTCCGAAAAGGGGCAATAAATAAAAACAGTAGAATGAACCCTATACCTAACCAATAAATCATTTCGTTCGGTTCTGAAGTCTCTTTCAACATAGGTTGACGTCTAGGTTTGCTAAATTTTTTCCCCACTCGTCCTCTTTCTCCTTCTCTCTCTGCAGTGCATCACATGTCCACTCGCATTTATTTAATAAATTTATTTGATCTGTAAATGTTAGCTAATCGTTTCATAACCCATTAGTTGCTGTAATAATTCCTATATAATGATACGGATAAGCTTGGGAAAAGTTGCTATATTGCCAAAACTAGACACTAGGAGTAATTTTATTCCACTCCGCTAAACCTGCATGTAACACCTGCTAACATGCTATACTATACGAAATAAAGATGGATCGTTTTGTTCAAAATTCCGCAATAACCATTTTAATCGGAAAGGCTGGGATCCACATGCGTAAAGCTAAGTTGCGCACACAAGGGCAGGAAGTCGAGCTGGCCTACGAGGATGTAGGGCACGGACCTGCCGTCGCCCTGCTGCACGGTTTTTGCGGCAGCTCCCAATACTGGAAGCTTGTCGTTCCGGCATTGGCAAACAGCTACCGGCTGATCATTCCCGATCTTCGGGGACATGGACAATCCTCTATCCCCGAAGGCCCCTACCTTATGGAAACGATGGCCGAAGACATCGCAGAACTGCTGGAGGAGCTGTCGATTGGTCGAGCGGTTCTGTTCGGACATTCCATGGGGGGGTATGTAGCCGCTGCCTTCGCCGGCAAGCACCCGGACATCCTCGCTGGATGCGCCTTGATTCATTCCACCACGCTGCCCGATGATGAGCAGGGAAAACAGAAGAGAGATCAGAGTATAACAGCGATCCGGCATCATGGAATGGCCGCTTTCGCAGACGATTTGATTCCTAAGCTGTTTGCCCAATCGAATTTAACCACCAAGAGACAAGAAGTTGAAAGGGTGAAGGAAATCTGCCAAACCATGAAGCCGGACGGGGCGGTCCGATCCCTGCAAGGAATGAAAGAACGGACAGATCGAACGATGGTTTTGAAGAAGACTCAGGTGCCCGTCTTGCTCATAGCAGGCTCGGAGGATCAGGTTGTGACTCCTGATAAAACCTTTGCTGCAGAAGGAGAAGGAATTTCCAAATTTGTTCTCGAAGGAGCCGGTCATATGGGCATGTACGAGGCTCCGGACGAACTGGCGGATCGATTGAAATCGTTCCTTGACGAAATCTATTCCTAATGAGGCATGTATAGTAACGGGGCCAATCGAATGGGGGGTTGGTCCTTTTGCCGTTTAGCATTTATTATCGACAGGTTGCTTGAATTTCCATGGGCAGCTCGAGGGAATTGACATTTGAATAGCGGTTCGCCCATTTCAAACTTTTTAATTCAAGTAATCGTTGAAGGAATAGAATTGCAGATAATTCTACACTAGTGTTCGGGTTAAAGGATGAGAGCTTTGATTGAAATCCATAATCTATCTAAACAATTTAAGAAGGACGAATGGGCTATCCGCAAACTGGACTTGACTATTCCAACAGGGATGTTTGGTCTGCTCGGTCCTAATGGAGCCGGTAAAACAACGTTCATGCGCATTCTCGCCACGCTGCTGCATCCTACAACCGGAACTATCACCATGAACGGCCGCTCCTTATCCAATGCAGAGGAAGTCCGGCAAATAATCGGTTATTTGCCGCAATTTTTCGAGATCTACCCTCAGCTAACCGGCTATGAATTTCTGGATTACGCAGCCGTTATGAAAGGTATTCGCGATAAAGAACAGAGAAAATCACAAATTGTCGAAATATTGAAAACCGTTAATTTACAAAATAAAGCGAAGCATAAGGTTAAAACATACTCCGGAGGAATGAAGCAGCGTTTAGGAATTGCGCAGGCGCTGCTTGCTTCCCCCGAAGTATTAATTGTCGATGAGCCGACGGTAGGTCTTGATCCAGAAGAACGGATCCGGTTTCGCAATTTATTAGCTGAGTTCAGCATTAATCGAACCGTTCTTCTTTCCACTCATTTTGTAGCCGATATTGAGAGCAGCTGCGAGCGACTAGCCGTTATGAAGCAAGGAGAGCTTGCTTTCTCAGGCACCCAACAGCAGCTTCAGGCCTGTGCACAAGATAAGGTCTGGCAGGCAGAGCTCGCGGAGGAGGAATATTTGCAGCTGCTTAGAATGAAGAATATTCAACTCGTTCATTCCCGCCGTACAGCAGGAGGAATGGAGTGCAAATGGATTACCGATGAAGAACCCCCTTTCCGTCAGGCAGCGCCTATCCCTCCCTCCTTGGAGGATGGGTATTTGTCAGTGATCGGCGGTGAGGCTTCTTGAATCGATGGCTGCGCCAAATCAAGCTGGAGGCGAAGCAGCTAACCAGCCTGCCTCTGTCGCTTTTATTTTTACTTCCCTTGCTCTAC
Source organism: Paenibacillus sp. J2TS4 (assembly GCF_018403245.1). Classification (GTDB taxonomy): domain Bacteria; phylum Bacillota; class Bacilli; order Paenibacillales; family NBRC-103111; genus Paenibacillus_L. The sequence goes on along the minus strand of NZ_BOSH01000014.1, from coordinate 12,600 downwards.
GGATTATGGTTTGCTTACAATCTATCGGCTATCGCACCTCCGGCGTCGGAAAATCTGTATACTTTTGCTTACCAATTTCAAAAGGTACAGTTTGTCTTGTCCCTCGGGGTAGCCATAATGCTTGGCATTCTATTGATTCGCATCGATTATCACCGTCCCGGTTATTCCTGGATGAACAGCATGCCGATTTCGGCCTGGACGCGCATTACTGCCAAATTCACGGTTGGCTTCGTCTACTTAAGTTTATTTACTTTGGCCATGGCCATTGTATTTGTCTATTTCGGATTCAGCCGGGAGCTTCCTCCCATCGTCATTTGGGAGTATATGTGGCTGTTCGCTCTCCAGTATGAATGGTCTTATGCGATTACGCTGGCCCTATCCATGTTCTTGGGAGCTTTTATATCCAATCGGATCAGCTATTTGATCGGGTTCTGCGTTTGGTTGTTCGGGACCTTCTTTTTGGATCTGTTCATCATTAATCGTTACGCCCTCTATCCTCTTACCGCTTTCCACTTGAGTCAATTTCTTACTGATTCCATTCTGGAAAGCGAAGTATGGGGACATACATTAATAAACAACGAATTATGGCTGGCCAAAGGTTTTGTTCTAGCCTTCACCCTGCTGCTGTTAATCCTTGTCGTTACGTATCTTACTATGCTTCGGCCAACCGGACGCAAGAAGGTTTGGCTTGGAATGAGCACAGCTGCCATGATAGTCTCGATTCTCTGTTTTATTCCTTATGGACAGTTATGGGTGAACCGATATGATGAATACGCTGTGATTAAAAAAGATGCACTAACGTACGAGGAGCAGTTTCTAGGAGAGGAGCCATGGCAGTTTCATATTAATGATTACCGCCTATCGGTAACCCGACGGCCTAACAACGAGATAAGCGTCGAAGCTGTTTTAACGATCCCTAATTTTGTTAAGAATAGCTCAGGAAGTTCCCTTCCTTTAATGTTGAACCGGAAGATGGAGGTAACCGAGGCACGTTGGAACTCACAACCTGTCGAATGGAAGCGCAGCGGAGACCAGCTGATCCTGGAAGCCGCAGAACCGGACTACAGCCTGACCGCTCAAACATTGGAGCTCTCTTATAACGGCCCTTTATACGAATGGCTGCTGCTGTCCAACCGCCCATCCATCCCTGTTTTTCTATATGGCCAGCAAGCTTTTCTTCCGGCTTATTCCGCGTGGTATCCGCTGCCGGGCAATCCATACCGATATTATAAAGGGATGGATGGCAAACTATATTTGAATACAGATGCAGGCCTTCCTGGCAAAGCCTCCTTCCATGTGGAGTTTCTAGGTTTTGAGCAAAAGCTTCACGCCACCCTTCCCTCGGTCCATAGTGGCTTGGGAATGCAGCTGTTCGAGGCAGAACAAGCAGACGGGATAACCGCTCTTTCCGGAGGCTTCATAGAGGTGACCCTTCCCGGGGAAGCATTAAAAATCGTCACCACGCCTAGCAATAAATTAGAGGCGGAACGCTTTTTATATTATCTGTCCAAACATTTGAACTATTACCGTTCCTGGCTGGAAGACCCGCCTCGCCATCTGGAGCAGGTGCTGTACCTTTCTTTGATCAATCAAGGGTATAACGGAGGCAGCGCCAGATTAACCGGTAACAGCCTTATGTTAGCCGAAACCTTAACTCACAACTTGGACAATTATCAAATTGGAAAGACCGTCCATGCTTTTTTATTCGGTGATTTGTACACGAGCTTTGCTATGGAGTCCGAGGAAGACAAGCCCTACTCGATGGTCGGCCTGATTCGCAACGCTTTCTATTACCTCTATCTCCGGGAGGAAATGCAGTTGACGCATGAACAAATAGCCAAGGGAAGTACATTGGGAGTTTATCCTCTACTATCGCTAAATTCAGGAACGGATGTATACCAAATGATCGACCAAGCTATCGCCGATGGACAAATCGAGCGGGTCAAAAAATTGCTGAACCATTATTACAGCCAAGGATTAACGATTGACCTTGCCCCATCAGGTTCAGGAATTCCGATGATTACTGAGGAGGATTGGCTGGACAATTGGAAACGTGTAGTCGAGCTTAAAGAGTAAGGAGGGAAATCGATGACCGATGAACAATTGGTCCAAAGAATGGCGGATGGCGACCAGGCTGCTTTTGAAGCCCTTATCCATCGCTATCATGGACCGCTGCTTGGATACTTGGAACGACACCTGTACAAGCGGGAAAAAGCCGAGGATTTCGTCCAGGAGACGTTCTTGCGACTGATTCGCCAGCTAAAAAAAGGCCGGGTGCCGGAGCAAATCCGCCCATGGCTCTATCGAGTCGCTCTCAATCTATGCCGCGATTATTGGAAGAGCCTCACCTATCAGAGCGAAATTCAACAGGTTAACGATCCTCCGGAAAGACGGGATGAGGGACCTTCGATTGTGGAGATCTTCGAGAGGCAGGAGACGAGAAAAGAAATATTACTATCGCTGAACCAATTGGGCGATACTCAGAAGGAAATCATTATTCTTAGATTTTATCAGGATTTAAAACTGCATGAAATATCCGAGGTCATGGATCTGCCGCTATCCACTGTCAAAACCAACTTATATCAGGGATTAAAAAAACTGCGTTCCAGCTTATCCGACGAAAGTGTCAGTCCTACCCAAAAGAAGGAGGGGAAAAATACGTATGCGTGAAACGGAAATGAAAGAAATAGAAGCATTGGAAAAAGAGTTGACCGAACCGTTGTCCAGATATATGGTTAGTTCCCCCAAACCGGAGGATACCCGCTGTTTAATAGCAAACCTGCAGGAGGAATTCAATGAAATCAAGGAGGAGCACTCCTTCCCGACAATTCATCGAACAAGGCCATCCTTTTACAAATTATGCAAAAACCAGCTCCATGCCTATCATAAATCGTTTTGGGCGGTCAGTGTATTTGTGTTTGTATTGATTACTTTGTCGACAAGCGGCATGGTTTCCAATGAGCCCATCATGCCCAGAAATCTGTTTTCAACCGCCATCCCCCTGTTCTTGCTTATCGGTATGGCTTACATTTATCGCTCCTGGAATAAGGAAATGAGGACAATCGAGAACATCAACCCATTTCCCCCAGCTCTATTAATGCTTAGCCGATTGCTTATTGTTGTCGCTATTAACATTGTACTCGGACTGCTGGGAACACTCTATTTGCAATGGACCGTCCAATCGTTTGCTTTTTTAACCTTCATGCTTTCCTGGTTATCGGTCGTTCTCTTCGTCGGTGGCTTAATGGCTTATCTGACGTATCGCAAAGGGATTATGACCGGCTTTGTTGTCTCCTTGGCCGCGTTCGTTCTGTTCCATCTCTTTCAGGAGTGGCTGATTACTAAGGAATTGCTGGCGCTCAATCAATTAAAGAGCTACTATGGACTGTTCCTGATGGCGGGGATCGCCTGCTTCTTGTTGACCTATCGGCTGGACTCCTTCAAAGCTTGGTCTTCCCAGGGAAGCAAGACGGCATGATTCAGTTGGACCATATCGAATATCGTCATGCTTCCTTCCGTCTGCGAATCGACCAACTGCGGTTGTCCCGCGGCATCACTTTGCTGGTAGGCCCGAATGGGGCGGGCAAAACCACTCTGCTGAAGCTATTGGCCACCGCTCTTTCTCCCCACGAGGGGGAAATTCGGTATTTGAACAAAACGACTCGCGAGGCGCTTCCGCTTATTCGCAGCTGCATCGGTTTCCTGCCAACCGGACTGGAGCTTTATGAAGATATGACGCCTTATAAATTGTTGTCATATATGGCGGAATTGAAAGGGATCTCCTCCCGGGAAGAGATCGAGTCCTTGCTGGACCGATTCGGCTTCCAACCGCTTCGCAACAAGAAGATTAATGAGCTGTCTCAGGGACAGCATCAGCGGCTCGGTATTGCCCAAGCCTTCCTGGGAGACCCCTTATTTTTGCTATTGGATGAAGCCTTAAATTACTTAGATATTTATGAGAGAAAAAAAATCATCAACGAGCTGGCGAAAAGCTCCGAACGAAAAGCGATTCTTGTCTCTACCCATGAATTAAATGAATGGGAATTCGTCGCCGATGACATTCTCTGGATGGACGAGGGATTTGTCTGCTTCCACGGCTCTCCAGCCCGTTGGAAAATGAACCTGCCCTGGAGCGTATGGAGCGGTAAGATAGACCCTAATCAGCTTCATACGCTAAATCCACACCGGCTGTTGTCGCTTCGTATGGATGGGCAGCAAGCCTTTATCCGGATTATTGGGCCGAGACCTCCCGCGGAATCGTTTGAGGAGACCACACCCAATCTGGAGGACGCCTATTATATTCGGCGCTTAACTAAAGGGGAGGTCTATTAGGAAAAGGTTAGGGAACTGTAATCGAAGCTCTATAAAGCTCCTGATCCCATTCTACAGACGCGCCCAAAGTTTGAACTACAAACCTTAGAGGGATGTATATATGTCCCTCCAGAATGACAGGAGCTCTGTCTAAGATGATCGGCTCCTCATTGACATAGGCGGTTAACTGATCTGGATAAAGCTTCAGAGCTATCTCGTCCTTGCGGGCAGATAATGTGCGGGTTTCGTTATCCCACTCAAATTCGGCGTCCATTCTTTCAAAAATCCCACGGAAGGGAGCCATAGTAGTTTCCCCGTCAATAAAGCCCTGATATTCATGAACATATTGTCCGTTAACAAAAATTTGGACCTCTGGCTTGTCCAGCTTCTGAACGATCCATGCGTTGCTGAGCAGTCTTCCCGCGGGCCGGACCACCTTACCATCGGCATACAGAGCAGCGCTCGCTCCTCCATCCATATTCATCGCATCGGTTACCCCGAGCTCCAACAGAACGCCAGCCAGTTGGGGCATCGTTGCCGCCGATGTCGTACCCATAACCAGCTTGCCCTCTTGGTTTATTCCAACAAAGCTTCTGGCTGCGGCTGATTTCGTTATTTTAGGATCCGTGAATCCGTCGCGCTCTCCATCTACATCCACTTGACCAGCAGTCAGCAGCTTGGGACCGACGCCAATAGCTGACAACCATTCGGCAGCATTTGATCGCTTCTGCGTATCCACATTCAGAATTGTCGATTGGAGCTTAACCTTGTCCCCTACATGAAGGTTCGGCAATAAATAACGGATATTCCCTTCTGCCCGTCCGACGAAGATAACGAATCCGTCTTCGGGAATCTGTACTTCCTTCTCCGTAATTTCTGTTATGATTCCATTCTTGACTACGACCTTGCTGCCATTGGGGAAAGCTATACTTTTATGGCCAAAATCAGAGGTATACACGATGACTTGATCGATGGCTTCGATTCCGAAATATTTATTGACTCCCCACACAGTAAAAGTATAATCTTGGTTATCTTCCTGGATTCCGCCCTGAACAACATGAGCTCTTAGAGTCATGTCCCACTGCTCGATTACGGCTTCTTTATTCAAGTCGATTGCTAACGACTGGTTTTTCCCGGAATGGATGACTTGTCCGTCCGCGATCAGCAGTCCATTAGGATACCGAATTCCCGGGTCTTTCTCATAGGCATTAAAAAAAGTACCATTAACGGCAGCTACTGCTCCGTTGCGTTCGATCATAGCTTGAAAATCCTCTACCTGCCCAATCCCGCCTTGGGCAATAACCGGTTTGATTTTAAGAGCAGGGTCCTTAATATCGACTTCTATGTACTGGATTGTAAATACCTTTCCTCCATAGCTAATGTTCTTTTCCGAATATACGACGGAATGATCCGCTGCAGCCTGAACCGAGCACGTTAGAAAAAGACAACCGAACACCATCCATCCCATCATTCTCCATAAAAACCGATGCTTGTTATACCGCTTCATCCTTGAGCCTCATTTCGCTGACTTAGTGCAGGATAATATCATGACTACTTAATTCTCCAAACCAGAGAAATTCTCCTTTAAGTGAAAGTTCATAACGGGATTTTTTTTGAACAGTCTCTTTAAAAAACACAAAATCAGAGATCTCCGGGAGATCTCTGATTGGGACGGTGACGTTAACGTTTGGGATTATTCTAAGCTTTCTCGTCTAGTGACCTCTGGATAACATGTCTCCGACAATGTTGCGATGTGTTGGAGACACGGCTAACGTGTCTTTGGCACATCCCCTCCAGTCTCTATAACGGGCTTTAAAACAATCGTTCACTCGGTTGTTTCGCTGACAAGTTCAACGGAACCACACCTCTCTCGCCACCGTCAAGAATAGTGTGTGCACGATAGACATAATTATTCATACTTTATTATTGATACGGGAGCTTTTATCTAATCACAGATGACCGCCGTACCGTTTAACTGCCTTCTCCATGATTATGCCGGGAATGATTCCGGTTCTTTACTTTCTTTGACCCGGATAAAGGCTCGTTAAAAGTTTTATCATCCTTCTGCCTGCCTTGGTTCTCGTTCGGTGAAGGGACGGGAATTGCTTTTTCCTTAGCCATTTCTATTCTCCTTTATTCTTCATCATGATTTAAAGCATCTTGGTGTCGGCGATCATTCGTCTGCTGCTGAATCTGCTGCCGTTGGTGGCTATTGACCGCATCGGTTTCCAGCTTTTTAACCGTATTTTGCAGGTTTTTGTCTGTTTTTTTAGCTTTCGTCATCACAATGACCTCCTTACCTGTTAGTCATCTCATGCAAAGCCTGTGCACATTCGTGAATGTGCCTAACGTAGTCATCGACCAGCTGCTGAATCGTTTCGTTCCGTTCATCTATCGTCCGATTATCGATCTCTACATCGATGAGATCAACCTTGACTTCCCTGGAATCGACATAAGTACATTGGAAATCAAAAACATAACCGGTACGACCCGCCGTTGCAATCTCAATTCGAAGAGCTTGTCCATTAATCGCATCTCCTACAACGGTAGAGCGATCTCCTTCATTTAAAAGCGTAGGCAGAGTGTCCTGCCAAGCTTTAACTAAATCCTCCTGATTCACCGCTGGAACTTCCACTTTGCTCATGATGAACACCTCCATCTATAAAATGCCGTGGCAAACCATCTTTTATGCAAATGGCGTAACTTATCATGAGAAAAAATAAAGCTGCAAACCGAAAGAACGGCTTGCAGCTTCTATATTCATTGTTAATGGTTAATATGATGGCGGAGAGGGTGGGATTCGAACCCACGGAAGAGTCACCCCTTCGCTGGTTTTCAAGACCAGAGCCTTAAACCACTCGACCACCTCTCCGAGCGGACGATTCCTTATGGAATCCCCATCCCACAACGGGACAAAACCCATTGTATCACAAGTAGCAGACTTTTTTCAACGTTACTTTTTTCTAATCACGTCAATATTATTCATGTAGGGCCGGAGAACCTCCGGTATCACTACACTTCCATCTTCCTGCTGATAATTCTCCAGAATAGCCGCTACCGTTCTCCCTAAAGCCAGTCCCGAGCCGTTCAAGGTATGAACAAACTCCGGCTTGGCCTTGGCATCTCTGCGAAAACGGATATTAGACCGTCGAGCCTGGAAATCTTCAAAATTGCTGCACGATGAGATTTCGCGATACGCCTGGCTGTTAGGCAGCCATACTTCCAAATCATATGTTTTGGCAGCGGAGAATCCGAGATCACCCGTACACAAGGTCATCACCCTGTAGGGCAGCTTCAACAGCTGCAGCACCTTTTCTGCGTTCTGCGTTAATTTCTCCAACTCCTCGTAAGACGATTCCGGAGAAACCAGCTTAACTAATTCCACCTTGTTAAACTGATGCTGACGAATTAATCCCCTTGTATCTCTTCCCGCCGCTCCGGCTTCCGAACGGAAGCATGCACTATAGGCAGCAAAATATTTGGGCAGATCCTCGAGAGATAAAATTTCGTCCCGATGGTAATTCGTGACTGGCACTTCCGCCGTCGGAATCAAATAATACTCCGTTCCCGAGATCTCGTACACGTCTTCGGCAAACTTAGGAAGCTGGCCGGTTCCCGTCAAGCTTTCCTTGTTTACAATTAACGGAGGAAGCATCTCCTCATAGCCATGCTCACTGCTGTGTAAATCCATCATAAAGTTAGCCAGAGCGCGCTCCAGCCGGGCCCCCAGCCCTTTGTAAAAGACAAATCGCGAACCTGTCACTTTAGAAGCCGCCTCAAAATCGAGAATGCCCAAATCCTGCGCGATTTCCCAGTGAGGTTTAACTTCAAAAGATACCGTCTGCGGCTCTCCCCAAAGGCGAACTTCTACATTATCCTCTTCCGAGGAACCGACAGGCACCGTATCATCCGGTACGTTGGGAAGAGCTAGCAGAATCGCATTTAATTCTTCTTCGATTCCCCTAAGCTGCTCGTCCATCTGCTTGATCCGGTCCGACACTTCCCTCATCTCTATGATAAGGGATTCCGCATCCTCTTTAGCCCGTTTCTTGGCAGCTACTTCCTGAGAGACGGTGTTTCTTCTATTTTTTAGCTGCTCCACTTCTTGCAGAAGCTCACGCCGGGTCTTGTCCAATCCGGTAAATTGATTGATTTCATCCAGAGGGTTCCCTCTGTTAATCATCGCTTGTTGAGCCCGTTCAAAATCATGTCTAAGCAATTTTGCATCAAACAAAAGTAATTCCTCCCGTAAGGGATATTTTTTATCCTTTAATTCCACTAAACAAACATTTTACAGGATGGGTTTTAAATATACAACTGTATCAGCCAAAGTTGGTTAGAACAAGTTTTTAATGCTTATTCCCAAATTGACGAAAAAGTCTTTGATAGCTCTAAAAAACAGGCGCAGCCAGCTGCCTTTATCATTATCTTGAGCGGCAACGAGATCAACGGAAAATTCCTGATTGTCGTATTGTACTTTTAGAGTTCCCATTTTGTCGCCTTGTTTGATCGGAGCGACCAAATCTTTTTCCGATAACGGAGTCGCTTCTTTAACGATTTCTTCATCTTTGGTTCCTTTTTTCACCAGAATAGTCAGGTCGGATCCAGTAACGACAGGAACCTTCGTTTTGACTCCCTTTTTCATTTTCACATCTTGGAGTTCCTCCACTGCGCTGCCTGACTCATAGACTGTTTTTTTCTCGAAATTATTAAATCCATAATCGAGCAGCTTGCGGGTTTCCTCAAAACGCTTGGGCTCGGATTCCGCTCCCATAACGACACTGATCAATCTCATGCCATCTCTTTCCGCTGTACCTGTAAAGCAATAGCCCGCTTCATTCGTATGTCCTGTTTTTAACCCGTCCAATCCTTCATAAGCGTATTTGCTCAAGCTGACGGAATCTTTGCTCCATCCTTCCAGCATCCAATTCCAGTTGGTCATTTCGGTTGTATCCCGCTCTCTTAGCTTTCTGCGGGTTGTTTTGGAATATTCGAGTATTTCTTTGTGATCCTTAATAATATTATAGGCCAGCAACGCGGCATCTCTGGCACTCATCATTGTTTCTCCGGGGATATTCTTAGGGGCGAACGTTCCTATATCATCGCGGCCCAATCCAGTAGAATTAATGAAATGCGCCTTCTCCGAGAGTCCTAATTCTCTGGCTTTCTCATTCATCATGTTAGCAAAAGCTTCTTCATTTCCAGCAATATGTTCAGCCAGTGCCACGGAAGCATCATTGCCGGAATAAATAGACATGGAAGCAAACATATCTTTAACCGGTAATTTCTCCTGATAAGCAAGGAGTTGTCCCGATCCGATTACTTTAGAGGCATACTCGGTAGTTGTTACTATTTCATCCCAGCTAAGCTCACCATTGGAAATTTTCTCCATCACTATGTATTCTGTCATCATCTTGGCCATGCTCGCGGGAGGGAGATGCTCGTCCGCATTAAATTCAAAAATAACTTGTCCAGTTGCTGCATCCATTAAAATCGCTGACTTCACTTCTAAATTTAAAAAATTTTCATCGGCATAAGCTTGTTCCGGAACACCCGAAAGAATCGTCGCTATGCAGACCAGTGCGGCGAGTAACATACATAATCTCTTTTTTAACAATAAGCCGTACTTCACCTTTCACACTCCCATGGTTATAGTCCTCTTATTTTAACATAGAGCTTTGCGCAAACAAAAGGAAAAACAGGGCAGTTTCCCCACCCTGTTCCAATCGCTTTAATATTTATAGTGACCCGATTCCAACAAGCACATCAGATTCTCATGTTAGCCTGAATGGACACGTGTCTCCACTATACCACATATAGAATTTTAATGTTTTTGCTTCGTGAATCCCACTCAAATTCTATTTGGGCGATAAAAGCTTCCTCTTAAAGCGCTCGCTCATCCTCGAAGTCCCGATAGTTTTTTATAAGGAATAGTTGGGAGCCTCTTTAGTAATCTGGACATCGTGAGGATGGCTCTCCCGAAGCCCTGCTCCGCTGATACGAACAAATTGAGTATCGTTCTTAAGCTGCTCCAAGTTCTGGGTTCCACAATAACCCATTCCTTGAATCAAGCCGCCAATCATCTGGTGAATGGAATCCTTCAAAGGTCCTTTATAAGGAACTCGTCCTTCAATCCCTTCCGGAACCAGCTTGGATTCGTCCTCTTGGAAATAACGATCTTTACTTCCTTCCTTCATCGCCCCGATCGAACCCATGCCGCGGTAGACCTTAAACCGTCTTCCTTGATATATTTCCGATTCACCGGGACTTTCCTCTGTCCCCGCAAACAAGCTGCCGATCATCACGGCGTCCGCCCCGGCTGCCAATGCTTTGGTCACATCTCCGGAGTATTTAATGCCGCCGTCTGCAATAATCGGAACGTTGTACGGCTTGGCCGCTGTAGCACAATCATAGATGGCTGTAATTTGCGGGACACCGATTCCGGCAATAACCCGGGTCGTACAGATCGATCCGGGGCCAATCCCTACTTTTATGACAGAAGCGCCCGCCTCGATCAGATCTCTCGTACCGTCCCCGGTAGCAACGTTACCCGCGACAATAATCAGATCATGAAAATGTTTTCTCAATTCACGAACGGTGTTGCTTATATTAATATGGTGGCCATGAGCCGAGTCAACAACAATCATATCGACTCCAGCGTTTACAAGGGCCGTAGCGCGCTCCAGGGCGTCCTTGGAGGCTCCAATAGCTGCCCCAACCAATAGACGGCCTTGGCTGTCTTTAGCAGCGTTAGGGAACTGTATGGCCTTCTCAATGTCTTTAATCGTAATAAGCCCTTTAAGCTCGTTCGTCTCATCGACTAAAGGCAGCTTCTCTATTTTATGCTTTTGCAGAATATGCTCCGCTTGCTGCAGAGTAGTCCCGACAGGCGCGGTAACCAAGTTATCTTTAGTCATAACGTCTTTAATCAGAATGGAGTAATCGTGGACAAAGCGAAGATCCCGATTCGTTAAAATACCGACCAGCTTGTTATGGTCATCGACAATCGGTACTCCGGAGATCCGATACTTGCTCATCAATTCCTCAGCGTTATAAACACGATGCTCCGGTGTTAACGAGAACGGATTGGTGATGACCCCGCTCTCGGACCGTTTAACACGATCGACTTCTTCCGCTTGCTGAGCAATGCTCATGTTCTTATGAATGACTCCGATGCCCCCCTCTCGGGCTATAGCGATAGCTAATACCGCTTCCGTGACGGTATCCATCGCTGAGCTTAGCAAAGGAATATTCAGTTTAACCTGTCCTCCCAAATGCGTCGACACATCGACCTGTTTAGGTCCGAACACTTCTGAGCGCCGCGGAACGAGCAGCACGTCATCGAATGTCAATCCCTCTTTAGCAAATTTGGTTTCCCACACACCCTTGTCCCCCTTACCCTTCTTATAGAACGCTATGCGTATATTATTGAAATATTATCAGATGCTTATTTTTAATGTCAAGGATCGTTTGAATGATAGGGTTTTCATAGTAAATAGTTTCCAAAAGCTGAACTAAGCTTTACTTTTTTCCACCATAATCAAATGTCTCTGCCATCTATACTGTGTCTTTGGACACCCTATTACACGTTCGCTAATTGGTAAGTTATAGGTCTTTGGAAAAGAATTACCAGATTAAACAAATCAAATTCTGCAATCTAAAGATTAGGATGCTAAGGAAATAAGCAAGTGAAAAATTGGCTCAACCAAATAAAGTGCAATTGTACACCCCAATCTGCCAATTTAGCCATTTCTGAGATTAAGGTGTAATAATGCGCTCTATATTCCACGATTTTAAAAAAAACGATGGTTCCACCCATTTAGAGGGTACTTTTGCGTTTTAATCTCCATTTTCGGGAAAATTTGGGATTTAAGAGGCATTTTTGCACTTCAATCCTCCTCCATTTACTTAGAAGGCGATTGAGCGTCAAGCACTGATGGCAAGCTGGAGCCGAAAAATTACATAAAGAAAAAAGCCCCACCGGCATCCTAGCCGGCAAGGCTTATTCGCTTGGCCACGTCCTTCCGCACCGGTTGAGCCACTTCTCGAATCATTTCGAGGTTCGGCATCGGAATCCACTGCATGGGTCGAGCTAGCTCTTGACATTTCATCGATCAAAGATTCCGCATACTCTCCGATCGGAGAGATGACGTCTTCTTTGGTATCCGCTTGGCAACGTCCTACTCTCCCAGGACCCTGCGGTCCAAGTACCATCGGCGCTGGAGGGCTTAACGGTCGTGTTCGGGATGGGTACGCGTGGTGCCCCTCCGCCATCGTCACCAAACTTCG
>NZ_BOSH01000013.1 GCF_018403245.1 Paenibacillus sp. J2TS4 | reverse complement strand
TTGCCTACGTGTTACTCACCCGTCCGCCGCTAAGCTTGGAACAAGCAAGCTTGTTCCTTACTCCGCTCGACTTGCATGTATTAGGCACGCCGCCAGCGTTCGTCCTGAGCCAGGATCAAACTCTCCGTAAAAGTTCCCCATGACAATGACCTAAGTCCCGTCACGGAAGCTCATTTATTGAAGAGCGATTAGCTCATTCGTTCGTTCATTAACGGTTCTGCTCACGGTCCGAAGACCGCTTCGCACTGGCTTCATTCATTCACTCGTTGTTCAGTTTTCAAAGGGCAATGCTGCTTGATGTTGCGTTCGCCGCTTGTTTAACAGCGACTCTTTTAATATACCACAGGGTGCCTATCGAATGCAAGCTTTTTTTTGAAGTTTTTTTCTTCCAGCTTGCTGGACTTGCTCGTTCAGAACAAGCCGTTCGAAGCGGCGAAGACTAATGTAACATGAACGGGACACAGGTGTCAATACTTGTCGTCATAATATTTTTACCACATATAGAACTGTAAGTCTCCGCTTCACGCGGTCGCTCATCTCCGATATATACTTTGATTGGAGTTTGTCTTATTACTGCCAATAAAGCTTCAGCAAGTATATTTGATTTGTATAGGATCTCCCATCTCCCCTCCTATTAACACTTCACGAATTAAGGTTTTCTTCGCCAGAACACCCAACAGCAGAGAGATATCAACATCCAATCCAGCGATGGAGGGGTGTTGGCGAATTTCAGCTGCGCTCCAGGGCTGATGTCGGCTGTTCAACAGTTCCAACAGGATCGAACAGCAACTTTCCATTTGAGTAACAATTGAAAATTCACATGCGAGCATAACAAGCTCTACCCGTTGGCTTAACGTTTCCTCGCTAAGAATCAACTCCTCATATAATTTATGGACCCCGGCGTTGTACCGTTTAACTTGTTCCCATATTTGGCCGTGAATATCACCGCCATGCTCAATTACGACAATTCTAGCCCAATGGCTCATTGCTTCCTCGACACTGCTGTAAGCATCCAGCAAATGATCATTAACAAAGTGTTCTTTACTTCTAAAAAAACGAGAAAGAAATCTAGAAAACTCAACCAGAAGCAATTGAGCCTTCTTTGTTCTGGGCAGTTCCATAAGTTCTCGCCTTAAGTTCTCCATGTGCTTGTCCCGATCCATAATCATCTCTCCTTGGATGATGAAGGAAATGAATTGCTCATTGATTTTTCCATAATTAATTGGATCTAATTCCCCGTACGCAACCCAACGTTCTTGTAACCGTGTACCTTCTTTTATATAATGATAACTAGTATTACGGACTGGAGGTCGGTTGCTCACAACCATCACCTGATAGCGGAAACCGCATGTAAGTGCATCGTTGGAGTACGGATTTTCATGCATAATGACGCCGATAACGTCTTCTCGGTCCCCATATTTTCTGGTAAGTGATCGTTTTAACGAATTCATCGGTGCCTCCATTATGCGTTAAATTAATTCCATAGAAAGTTAGGCAATATTGTGAAGTAGTATGTTCTACATCGGTTGCCCAGTTTCCTGCTTGTCCTTCCATTACATGAATAGAAAGAAGTTGGAAAATAATGATCCTGAGATCAAGTAAAGTAAATGAATTCAGATTATGGGGATTGCTCCTGACGATGTTCGGGCTCGTTCTGATGATTGTCGGCTGTGCGGGAATCGTCTTTAATTGGGGAGTGGCCGGCAGAATTATAGCCGCGATCTTCCTGGTCCTTGGTTTGATCAGCATATTAGGCAGTATGGCCATATATTTTTGGGCGGGTATGATGTCTACCAGCGCTGTTGTCATTGAATGTCCGGAATGCAATCGCATCACTAAAATGATCGGAAAAACAGACCGCTGCATGTTCTGCAGAACGATACTTTCATTCGATCCTCAGCATGCTTCAGCAGAAGGGGAAGCCACTGAGCAGCCCGCGGTAGTCAATAATCCGGTTAAGGAATAGCGTTAACAGCCATTATATAAAACAGACTCCCCAATACAAAAGAAGGCTATCCTCCATATTGAGAAGTAGCCTTCTTTTAGTGTAAGTACAAATAATTTAATGTGCCTGCTCGAACGTTTCTTTAATAATTTCCCAAATATCCGGTGTTTCAAATCCTCTGCTCCATGATGCGATTCCCGCCAAATTATATTTATTGACAAGCTCCGCACGGCTCTTCATTGAGGTGGCATCTTCTATCCATATTCTAATCTTTATATTATCGTCCTCGTTATATTCAACGTAGTTTTGCCCGGATTTTTCGTCAAAAACAGGGGTTAACTGCTTCTCCGCAATCAAGCTTTGTATTCTTTCCATCGAAACCGCCTTCGAGGATACAGAGGTTTTTCCTTCCTTGGTTTCTTCGGTCCAGATTCGGGTATAATAAGGAACGCCCAGCACCAGCTTGGAAGGTGGAACCCCATCCTCCTCCATAATCCGCACAATGTTGTGTTCTACCCAGGGCAGCGAAGCGACCGAGCCCGCTTTGGGGCTGGATGCCCAGTGCTCGTCATAAGTCATGACCATCATGTAATCAACGAGAGGGCCAATCGCTTCCCGATCCATAAACAAGGAGTAGGTTTCGGAGCCGCCCTTAATTCCGACATCGATCGATACGACCAAGTCCTGCTCATGCATAAGAGGAACCGCCTCTCTTACAAATTGAACCATATTTTCTTTATCCTTTAAATAAACATTCTCAAAATCGATATTGATGCCTTGCAAATTGTACATTTTTCCAAAAGAAACCAATTGTTTGATCATATACATTCGCCGATCATAAGTAGATAATGCTTCGCTGGTCATCTTCGGGTCAAAGCTGTTCGTTACCAAGGCCCAAACCTGATAATTTTGTGAATGAGCCCATTGCACGAAGGAAGAGTCGGCCATGTTTTTTAATTGCCCTTCTTCATTTTCCAGATGAAACCATTGCGGGCTTATGACATTCACTCCCGGCATGGGACCGATTTGGGAAGTATCCGGATTGCGGCTGTGGACCTGCTGCCAAGTCAAATGAATTTTGCCTCCCGTCGGATTCCAGGGAATAAACTCGGATTTATCCGGCTCAATGGGAACCATCTCTTCCTCCCCGGCCAGGATGTGATCTTGTTGCATATAGCCTACCCAGCCATTATTCAACTGCACCCGGACCCAACCATCTTCTTCATTGGACCAGACCATGATCGCTTCTCCTGCTGCAAGATCCGCATATTTAGGCGCCTTGATGCTTGGTTCGGAACGTACCGCCTTGGGCTTATCCCCGCTCTGACCGGAAACTTCTGCCCATTGAATAACGTCGCCTTCCTTGTGAACTGTAACCACTCCGGTTTCTTCCGACTCTATCACTTTAAGCCGATATAAATCCAGCAATGGATCGATCGGGATCATAACCGCATCCTCTTGCTGATCTACAGCAAATTTAAGATCAAACGGCTTTTCATTAACGACTGCCGTCAGTTCATTCGTTTTTAACCGGACTACCTTGTTCTTCGTGGTCAGTATGACCGATTGACTCTCAGGTTCGTGGCGGATATCCGGATCCACAATTTCCTGCATAAAGGATAGCGGGAGCTTCAGACTCTCCTCCGCCCCGCTGGCCGATACGGAATATAGCTTTCCTTTATAATAAATCGGCTTCTCCAATCCTTCCGTGGAAGGCTCGGTAAAAGACGAGTTAGGCCAATAATTTAACCAATAATATCCGGCAGCCGAAATCAATCCAATAAATAAAATAAATATGAAAAATTTCAAAAAAGGTCTTCGCCGTCGACGACGTAAAGGCGGAAGCGCCGACAGCCCGTATGAAGATGACATTGGTACTCTCCCTTCCAGTAATCCCACAATCTGGGCTTGTAAAAAGAAATAAAAAGACGCCTCGGACAGCCATAGGCTTTATCCGACACGTCTCATTATACTATAAACGCCATTCCACTTGCAGGCATGTGTTAATGGGTAGTCTTAGTCATGCAATCCTGGCAAATTCCGCTGACTTCTACCCGGTGTCCCGAAACGAGAAATCCGGTTTCAGAAGCCGCCTGCTGTTCGATTTCCGTAAGCGTAGGATAATGAAAGTCTACTATTTTACCACATTGCTCACATTGTGCATGATAATGATTCGACATATCCGCATCGAAACGGCTGGAGTTGTCGCCAAAGGTCAGCTCGCGGACGAGTCCGGACTCAATAAATACTTTTAAATTGTTGTAAACCGTCGCTACGCTCATGCTCGGGAAACGATCAGCCAGTGCTTTATAAATATCATCGGCAGTTGGATGACAGGTAGAATCAAGCAGATAAGACAAGATCGCATATCGCTGTGGGGTCATCCGAACTCCGGACATCTTCAGTTTATCCAGCGCTTGTTCAAATCTGGTCGTCATGTTAGTCACCGCCAATAGAAGTATACTTCGGAGATAAAATTACATTTACAATAGCTATATATATTCATTGTACGTGTGGAGTGCAACCTTTGTCAATGTTTCCAATCCCTGTACTAAGGAATACGCTGAATATAAAATTGGCTGCAGCTACGGCCTCATAACCATATACTACAGCCAGTTTCAAATTAATTTATCCACATTGACTTTTTATGATCTGCTGTACTTGCTGAAACTTAATTTTTCCGTTATTTAGACCACTGCTCAGACTACTCTTAATGCTACAACCTCGGCAAATCTTGACCCGTTCGTGGATTCGACAATAAGCCTCAGCTTCGTGGTCTGCAGGGCCTGTTCCAAATGGTGGATTTTGCTTCGCTTACGGTTATTTTTTTCTTCCACCACAGTTTTCCACTTATTATCCACCATCACTTCAATACGGTAATCTTTAACAAGCTCCGGAAAAATGTCAAAAGGAGTACGCTTATAATGCAAATTATTCAAATCTTCATTAACATCATTATTAAAATTGATGTAAATTGTTTCAATCTTGGTTGGTACATCCCAATGTAATTGTATCCATTCTTCTTGGCTTTCTTCTATTGGATTCGAAACCCACATATGGGGCCCGCCGTATGGACGAAGGTAGCCATCGGTCAATTTCTCAGGCAGATACGCATGGGTGGTACCCAATAGTCTAAAACAAAAGGGTTTGCGCGCCAGCCCTTTTTGATTCCATTGCACCACTAACTGTTCGTTATTTATGGCAGTCAACAGGCTGGATACATTCGACTTCTTCTCCCTTTTAAAAGAAAGAACTCCCGTCATCGGCTCATCGGATTGGTATAGGGATATATCGTTATTCTCTCTTACAATCACAAACGCGTTTTGCGGAGAATCGGGAGTCCACGGAAGATGAAATCTTACCCATTGCCGCTCTCCTTCTTCCACCGTTCTAATTTCTTTAGCTTGCAAAGTGTGCGGGATATAATTTTCCGGGTTGCCGGTATCCCATAGTTCCACGACTACTTCCGTAGCTTGTTTAACATCCATGAGAATTTCGATATCCTGAATGTTGGGTTCGACCGGGAATAAAAATGCGATATCATTGAACAAGTCGAATTTATCCTTAGGCGAGGCTACTTCTATTTGGGCCAGATGGCTTGAGGCGGTTACAGCCGCTCGTGACGCCAAATCGATAGAGTCGGAGTATCTCACTCCAGTAATAGCTGCATCATTCCACACCAAAGTTTGCTGCAATTCTTTGATATGATTACGATACAATTCCCGAGGCATGATTCCCTTATCAACGCACAAGGCCGCTCCGGCGCCTGCCGCTTCCCCCATGACGGAACAGGTTCCCATCACTCGGGTCGAACCGAATGCTACGTGGGTTGCGCTAATATTGCGCCCCGCAAACAATAAATTGTTTACATTGACAGAATATAGACTGCGGAAGGGAATTTGATAGGTTCCGTCCGGACAATCCAGCTTCGAGACATAATCCGAAGCATACATTCCTTCCGGCGGATGAAGATCCATCGACCATCCTCCGAAGGCGACATAATCTTCAAAATGAGCTTGGTTTCTTACATCATTCTGCGTAAGAATATAATCGCCAATAAAACGGCGGACCTCCCTTTTTCCCGGAATGCTTCCAATCCATTCTAAAGTCAAATTGTCGGCATCGAATTTTCCGGAGTTTTTAATATAATCCCAAATTCCGTATATTACGGACCACAGCTCATCCCGAATACGTTCATTGTCATGCAAAGTATCGATATCCGCTTCTCCGCCCCATTCAATCCACCAATAATGACAGCCGTTATCGCCAGCGGCAAATACCCGTTTCATTGGAATGGCCGTTTGCGTAATGTCTTTTGCAAAGCTCGGGGCAATATACTTCACAGGGTGGCCTACATCCTTGGTATAGAATAGAATTGTGCTTCCCAATGTAATATTATCTGCGGCTTCCGGTGCCCACGGTTCGTTAAATTCATGCTGCGCTTCTCGGCCAATTCTATATTTAGCCCCTGCCAGAAAAGCTACCAGCCCGTCACCCGAACAATCTATGAACATAGGACTTTCAAAACGAATTTGCCGCTCGGAGCCCATCATCCATCCTGTAACCGAGTGGATCGTACGGTTACTCTCGTCACCGTTCGCCTCCACCTCCCGAACATCCGTATTGAGAAAGAGCTGAATATTGGGTTCACTGCGAACTTTCTCCAGGACAACCAAATCCCAATAATACGGGTTCCCTTCCGGATTTATGTATTGATTCTCATCATACATTTCTCCGATAATCCCTGTTTCGCGGGCATAACGGTTGACTCCCAGACCGGTTGCTCCCAGCACCCACACTCGAATTTCACTGCTTGAATTTCCACCTAGAACCGGGCGATTCTGGATTAACGAAACCTTCTTTCCCCTCCTTGCCGCGGATACGGCCGCGCTGACTCCCGCCAAGCCCCCGCCAATGACCGTTACATCCGAGTAAACCGACTCATACCTCAATGCACTCTCTCCTTTATAATGAAGTAACTTTTTTAATTGATATTCTATATATGTGGCACTAAATAAAGCTATCATTCCGTTCCGAAAGGAAAGTGCCTCCGAAGCTTCAAACATCATACTCCTTCCCCAAAAAGTGAACAATGAGCTTCGAAGCAATTCCAGGTACTTTTCGGGGACCCCGAAACCAACAGATTCCTTCTATATGGATAGGCCTTCGGATGGTTGGAATACAAAGCCAAAACTCGCCCTGGAAGCATCTTTCTTTCTCCACTTCATGAGCTATGATATCTTTAGTGCCGGGTATATATTTCATTATAAAAAAAACGATTTTCTAACAACATAGAGTAATGTATCATATAGCATATACTTTTTTTCATAAATGAAGGTTGGTGTGATTGATGGTCACGAATCTATGGGATCGTTCATTACAGCTTATATCTCACGCTTATTGGGAGCGCAAAGAACAATTTGTCCTGCACAAAGATTCATACCCTATATGGGTCATGTTTGCCGTTGAATCCGGCAGCTTCAAATATCAGATTGGCAATGAACAAGGGCTGGCCAAGCCTAATGAACTTGTTTTTTGCCCGCCCGGCTGCACGTTTGAACGAAAAGCTTTATCCCCCATATCCCTTCATTATGTAGGATTTGATTTCGACAAGGCGCTCATTCCGGAAGAGAATCCCCTTCCCATGTTTAAGGCACAACCTACGGATAAAAATCGGGTCGCTTCAAGCTTATCCTACTTGCGTATGCTCCATCTCGCGGTAGACCCCCGCAGCCAATTGCGCAAACAACTGATGATGAATGATTTATGGCAGCTTGCCTGCAGCGAATGGGATTTGGTCCCCAACCAGGACGAACTGACGGCTTTAACCCATACCGACGACGAACAAATGAAGTGGTCCGTGAAATGGCTAGTCGAGAAAGCGCATACCCCATTCAGCATACGGGAGCTATCTGATCTGGTCGGATTAAGCCCGGCCCAATTTTCACGGCGATTCAAAAAAGCGTTCCGTATGAATCCTTCGGAACTGGTTCGCACCCTTCGTATTCGTAAGGCGGCAAAGCTGCTGCTTAACTCTGACCTGACATTGGACCAAATTGCAGAACAATGCGGTTATGATAATGGCTTTTACTTAAGCCGGGTATTTACCCGCTACATGAACATGAATCCGTCGGAATACCGCCATCAAAACCAGGTTTGATTCCTTTACTATTCCAAACGAAACTAAAAATCCTGAATAATGGAACGGTCAGTTAGTCCATTATTCAGGATTTAGAAACAACGGATAATGCTGTTCCTACATGCGCGGCAGTCAAAAAAAGCGGTCACCCGTTCGGAAGGATTTACTTGCTGGCATTCTTCATATAGGTGTCATAGGCCTGTTGATAAATCCCGATATAATCTTCAAGTCCCATCTGATTCAGAGTCTTGATATATTGCTCCCACTCCTCTTCAATCCCCCCGGTGGTGATCCACTTGCCGGCCGTCTGATCGGTATAGTTCCCGATATCCGTCTGGTAACGATTGATGCCGTTGTACTGTTCGTTCGTAAACAAAACCTGGGGATAGATCCATTTCTCCAAATACGGCTTCCGCAGCTCATACCATTCCGGACTGTCCGGATCCAGGCGACCCTCTTTCAGATTGGTGACATCGAGCTGCTCCTGCTGCTCGTTCGTAAAGCCATAGACAAAGCTGTTATAAGGGGTTTCCTTCACCCGCCATTCCCCTGCGCTAAATCCTTCCGGCTCCGGCACAATTTCGTACGTATTATCCGGAAGTTTTTTGACACGGTTCGGACCTTGACGCAGCATGAACGACATTTCCGGCTCAAACGCCCGATCCACCCACCGCATCGTCGCTTCCGGATGTTTATTGGCCTTGGTGATCGTAAAGATTCCGACATCAATTTGCGCATTCATGTAGCCGCTCGCCTGCTGGCCGTCCGGTCCCTTTAGGGGAGCAATGGGCGACTCATAATCCCAGTTGTAACCAACGCCGGTAATTTGATCCGGACTCCAGCCGAAGAAAGCCCCGATCGTCGCTTCCTCCCCGGCCGACAGCTTCGAGAACATTTGCTGAGATTCCAGCGAGAACGCCTCCTGGTCAATTAAACCTTCGGCATACAAAGAGTGGAGATATTTTATTACTTCCTTGTACTCGGGAGTCGCTCTTACAAACTCCACCTTGTCGTCTTTGACGAGAAACTTCTGATCCAATGTGCCGAAAGAGCCGTATAAGAAACCGAACCCGTACTGCCCCCCGTTGTAAATCCCCGTTAATGGGATTTCCATTCCTTGGGCTTTGAAGGCTCTTAGCGCCTCTCTAAATTCATCGGTTGTTGTCGGCATCTCCATCCCGACCTTCTCCAGCCAGGTAGTATTGATCCATAAAATATTGCCGTCGGACCGCTTATACTCGGCCATGTTCGCCAGCGGTAAAGAATAAATATGTCCGTCCGGCGCTGTGATGGCATTCCTCACCTCAGGGTATTGCTCCAGAAAATGGACCAGATTCGGGGCATACTTGTCGATCAGATCTTCCAGCGGGATAAAGACGCCCTGCGATCCATACGTGACCACATCCGAGGTCGTCACTTTAAGCATCACATCCGGCAGGTCTTTACTGGCGGCCAGCAATAAATTTCGCTTCTCTGCCCAGTCCGAACCCGGAGACAGCTGCCACTCGATGTTGATATTCGTCCCCTCGTTGATGGCCTTGATCGTCTCCAGTTCGTTCCAGTTCGAGCCTGTTCTCGCATCATAAGAACCGGCGATTCTCAGCGTAATCGGTTCGTTGACAATGGGCAATCCCGTCTCATTGAAATTTTCGTTGATCGGACCTTCGCTTTGACCCTGAGATTCCTTTGGCGCATCCGTATCGGAGCAGCCTGCGATGACGCTAACAATTAGAAACAGGGTTAACCAACTTCTCTTCCATTTCATCTTGCCATACTTCCCTTCTATTAAATGTGTACTAAAGAAAGCAATCATTCCGTTCCGAAGGAAAGTGCCTCCGAAGCTTCAAACATCTTGTTTTGTATTCCTTTATTTATTAGATGGGCCTTCGGATGGTAGGAATACAAAGCCAAAACTCGCCCTGGAAGCATCTTTCTTTCTCCACTTCATGAGCTAGGGCAGTCTATTAGCCCTTGATCGAGCCGATCATGACTCCCTTTACAAAGTACCGCTGCAAAAACGGGTAAAGCACCAGAATGGGGAGACTGGAGATGATGATTAGCGAATATTTAATCAACTCCTTATACTGCTGCTGCTCTACGATGAGCTCCGGATCGACCGCGCCCCCCGTCGCTTGGGATGCTTCCTGGCTTGCTACGAGGATGCTGCGCAAAATTAATTGCAGCGGATACAAGGACTGATCCTGCAAGTAGATCAGTGCCGGAAAATAAGAGTTCCATTCTGCTACGGCGCCGAATAACGCCATGACGGCAATGATCGGAGTCGATAACGGCACGACGATGCTGAAAAAGAACCGGAAGGTGGAGCAGCCATCCATTTGTGCGGATTCCAGCAGTTCATCCGGGATGGTCGTCTGGAAGAAGGTTCGGGTCACAATCAGATGATAGGCGGAAACCGCCGACGGGATAATGACCGCCCAGATCGTATTGATCATGTTCAAGCTTTGAACAAGTAGATAGCCCGGAATTAATCCGCCGCTAAAAAACATCGTGAACACAATGGCAAACATGAAAAAGTTTCTTCCGACCAGATCCTTGCGGGACAACGCATATCCGGCGGTAATGACCAAAGATACGCCTATCCCGACGGAGAGCACAACATAAAGCAGCGTATTCCGATAGCCGCGCCACACTTCCTTGTTCTCCAGCAGGATTTGGTAGCCCTTCAGGGTGAACCCTTTGGGCCAGAACGCCACTTTCCCCGCGTTGACAGCCGCCGGCTCGCTGAAGGACGAAATGAGAATCAAATACAACGGATACAGGACGATCAAGAGGATGACGGTCAGAACGGTGTAGTTCACAAAGTCGAATATTCGGTCGCTCTTGGCCTTGGCTATTCTAGACAAGGTTCTCCCCCCTAAAACAGGCTCTGCTGTTTAATCTTTTTTGCAAATTGATTCATCAGAACCAACAGAATAAAATTGGCCACATTTTCAAAGAGCCCGATGGCCGCTGCATAGCTGAACTGGGAGCCGATTAGCCCCGTCTTATACACGTAGGTCTGGATGACCTCGGAAGTGCTGATATTTAAAGCGTTTTGCATCAGCAGCACTTTCTGGAAGCCGAGGGAGACGAAGTGGCCGATATTCAAAATGAGCAAAATCATAATGACCGGCATAATCCCCGGGATATCAATATGAAGGATGCGCTTAAACTTGCTGGCTCCATCGATCATGGCCGCTTCATGCAATTGGGGATCGATGGACGTTAACGCGGCCAAATAAATGATGGCGCTCCAGCCCGTTGTCTGCCAAATCTCAGAGAGGATGTAAACGGGTCTGAACCACTCGGCGCTTCCCATAAAGTAAATCGGGGTTCCGCCGAACAGCTTGATGAGGTTATTGATAAACCCGTTGGATGGCGACAGGAAGATAAAAATCATCCCGACAAGCACCACGACGGAGATAAAGTGAGGCGCATAGGTCACGGTCTGCACGATTTTTTTAAATCGGGTCCGGGTGACCTGGTTCAGCATGAGAGCAAAGATGATGGGAATGGGAAAGGAAAAGAGAAGCTGGTATAAGCTGATCAGCAAGGTGTTCTTGATCAGATTCCAGAACTGATACGATGCAAAAAATCTTTGGAAGTGCTCCAGCCCGACCCATGGACTTCCCCAAATGC
Organism: Paenibacillus sp. J2TS4; assembly: GCF_018403245.1. Taxonomy (GTDB): domain Bacteria; phylum Bacillota; class Bacilli; order Paenibacillales; family NBRC-103111; genus Paenibacillus_L. The sequence continues at coordinate 181,334 of NZ_BOSH01000013.1, read as the reverse complement.
CGCGGGTCGCGATAAAATCTTTAAAAGCGATCTGCAAGCCATACATGGGGATATACTTGAAGACGAAAAAGTAAACCAGTGTGGGGAGGAGGAATAGATATAGCTGCCAGTTTTTGATTATTTTTTTCAGAATTGGCAGTGAAGCTGTTTTCTTGTATGTATTCGCTTCCAAATACGTCGAAGTTTTAGTACTCACGGTCCCCTCTCCTTCTAATCATTAAATAACAACAACCATCTTAAAATTCCAGAACTAAACCGTCATAAGCGCATTCGACACCTATCTTCTGCAGGATGGCAATCATCTCGTCATGAGGAGGACAATGCTTGTGTGTAAAATGGGTAGCACATACCGCTGTCTGATCGGTGATGGCGTTAATCTCTTTCATTTTGGCCAACATGATCTGTACGCCATCCATACTTAAATGCCGCGTTTGTCCTGCTTTGAACTGTGTATTAGTGCCAACCGCGCATTCGATAATAAGTTGATCCAGCTCAAGGTCTGCCAAATGCGGCCACACTTCGTCTTTATAGACCGCTGTATCCGAGGCGATTAACACTTTATTCTTCCCATCGTCAATGACGTAATTGACAGCGTCACCAATAGTCGGCAGATGAGTCGCTTTAATGGCTTTAATAGAATAGGGAGGCAAATCCATGCTGTCATACGGCAAGACAGGCCTCCTCTGCAGCCCGGCAGCCTCATCCTTCATTCCCGACACATCCAACAGGGTCATTACGGAAGGCGGTGCAACAAACGTTAACGGCGGCAATTCTTTGCGCTGCTGGAAACCTAATTTACGTAAAGATAAATTGTGGACATAGAAATGGTCATGGTGACTATGGGTAACTAATGCATACTTCATGTTCATGAGGTGGACATTATGCATCGAACAAGCCGCCATCAGATCCGCTCCCATGTCAACCAGCAGATCATCATTAATCAAATAACAGCACCGCTTCCTAAGATTGCGTCCACGGTGTTCGCGGGCATAAGAACATGTAGGACAATCACAATAAGGGGAAGGGATTTGGTCTGGACCTGCTGTTCCTAGAAAAGTAATTCTCACCGTTAGTCCTCCTTTTCAATTATCGAGTTAATTCCTCTGCTTTCAGATGACAGGTACAATTGTAGAGCAGATACCCGAAGCCGCTGGAAGACTTCTTGATGATCGTTAAAGAACTATTCCTTACCAAATCGCTGCTATCCGTTTCATCCGGGCATAAAGCGTACAAGGTTTCGATGAGCAGCTTGCCGTGGGTAATCACCAGCACTTTTTGTCCAGCATATTGATCCACTACATCTTCAACGAAGCTGACCCCTCTTGCACGTAATTCCTGATGAGTCTCCCCGCCAAGATCAAGCTTCCGCCATTCTTTGCCCCATCTTTCAATTCTTTCTTCTTCGATGGTTCCTTCAATTTGGCCGCGTGATATCTCCCTGAGCCTCTGGTCAAATTTAATTGGCTTGCCCATATAGGAAGAAATGATTTCGGCCGTTTGCCGGGCCCGCAACAAATCACTTGAAATAATGACATCCCAATTATCCTTAGCCAGACGCCGTCCCACGGCATCAGCCTGCCTAAGCCCGGTTGGATTCAGGGGATTATGTGAATGACCCTGTGCTCGGTTTTCAATGTTCCAATCTGTATTCCCATGTCTAACAAATCCAATGATTGTCATTTTCTCTCTCCTAATTCTATTCCGATACGATAGGACCAGCTATCCATATCCTTGCCGTCATCCTAAATAAAGCGTCGAATCCTTTATTCCCTTTAAACACCCACTATTTTTCGGAAATATCAGATTATTCAGATTACTTCTCGCGATACTAAAGCTCAGATTCCTTTTTTAACATTTGAAAAAATTAGATTTGTCCTCCCCCCTCGAGCCATCGTTAAGTGGATTGGAACCATACCAAGTATTGGATATTATATTTCATAATAGGCAATTGAATTTCATTCGTCCATATAGCTTTTCGTCATGAAACATATACTTATTTTCCTATAACTCTTGGAGACCTCTTCTATCTTTTCTTCATGCACAACTAATTAACCGGATTCCATTTGCATTAATGGAATCCGGTTGAAGAGTCACGGATAGATTACGCTTTATATTGCATGCTGTTTATTTCATTCCAATATCCAGGACCCGAACCAATTGTTTATAGTTTGCTCAATAGTTTCTTTCGCTTCGGGAGAAATGTGTTCCTGCATCGGCTCGTTATTCAAATGCCGGATAAAGTCCTCCATATGCTTCTTCGCTTTGTCGAGAGAACCCTTGCTGCAAAAATGCTCTGCTTGACTCAGGCTGTTCGTCAACTGCTTCGCCAGAGGGCCTCTAAGTCTTTCCGCTCAGGATCTGTTCATCCGTGACATTCAGAAGCGGGTCCGTCCCACGTCGGATATCCAACTCATAAGTGTCGCTTGTTGTAGAATGGGGATCCGATCGAAGCGACAAAATAATAGCTTATCGTATCACGGCCATTGAAATCCGCGACCGTCAGGTCCCGATTCTCCGGTTTTCCAATCCAAAAGACGAAAGCGTTCCCTGGTTCAATTGTTGCCGCTGAAGCATAGTGCCCGAAAGCTGACGGTATTGCCTGTCCAGAGGTTGACGAATAGAAAGGAAAAAGGATGCCTCCATCAGAGTGATCTGTTGGCGCAGACCACTGGAGACATCCCCACTCACAATATGATCATTGTATCAAATTACGAGCTGGTTGAGAATACAACTGGCGTTTTTTGTTCGGTGTGCAGTAAGGGTGCCTTCACCATGTTGTTGGAGAAAAGCTTAAAATCATTGGAAGTCGTAATCGTACCTGTTTGGATGCTGCCGGTGAAGCAAAGATACTGCGTATTCGCAGACTTTGTTGTTTGAACTGTGGCACCATTCATGTGTTACCGTACAAGCGTTATGAATCTGCATGTGTGGAGGAAGTCCTCTCAGATACGGTTGCCACACCTGCGGTGGCCGCAGACGATTCAACGTTGTATCGCTGGCGCGGCTGGTTTAACGAGCAAGTGACTTATCTGCTAGGATGTTTAACCTCCATTGCGATTCGCTTTCACCAAGATCCTGCGAAGAATTCGTCCACCTCTTCACAGTCTGCACACCATAGAATTGAACACCTGGTTGGCGATGCCGCTGGATGGCTGGCACGAACTGTCCGTCCCGTCGCCAACGCAAATTTATGGGTACAGACCGTTCTGCATTCTTGTCCAAACCTCGCTTGGGTAGACTCGAAATCGAAGTCTAGCAAAGGCAGGTGGAGGAAAGAATGAAAGATCAAAAGAAAGCCGAAGCGATCGCTGTGGAGCGGATGCAGATGCTGTCACCGCTCTTAGCAGAAGGCGTAGTACCCAGCTCAAGTTAAAGAGCTCAAAGCACGTATTTGTGTAAGCGTCAAACCCAACCCACCTTCAATGCAAAATAAATTCATGAGAGAATAAGGGCAACTTCGTCATAGGTGGTTGCTTCATGACCACGAAAGAACAACGTCTACAGGATTGGCAGGCTCGTATTGCAGATTACCAAGCCAACGGGCTTACGATGGCAGCATGGTGCCAAGCTCACTCTTTTTCCAAGAACAATTGAAATATTGGATACGAAAAACGAAAAACCTCGAAACTTCTTCTACCGAATCAACTCTCCGCTGGTTGCCTCTTTCCGTTTCACCGGATGTACCACTTGCGACATCTCCTCTTATCGTTCGCATCGGACATGCAAATAATGAAATTAACAAAAACTTTGATCCGCACTTGCTTCGTCAAGTCGTGCAGGCGTTGGGGGCATGCTGACGTTGCCCGACTCGCTTCGCGTTTACCTCGCCTGCGGTCCGACCGATCTGCGAAAGTCGATCGATGGCTTAGCCGCACTTGTGCAAGAAGGCTTCAAACTCGATCCATTCTCGCCAAGTTTGTTTGTGTTCTGTAACCGCGAATGCAATAAACTCAAGATTCTTTATTGGGAGCATAATGGGTTTTGGCTGTTTTATCGCCAATTGGAGTGAGGAACGTTTCAATGGCCGGTGGATCATACGAGTCCCCGGCTCATCTCCAGTCGTGAACTCCGTTGGCTGTTGGATGGTCTTTCACTGAATCAGCGGCAAGCGCATCCTAAGGTAACCGCGGAAACAGACATTTAACAATATCTGTTTTCGCTGTTTCGCCATACCTTTAAATAGGATTGGGCAGCGTTTTGTCGAAATTGATTAGGTATGGAAAATCAAACGAAACCGACATCCCTTACAATAGAAGAATTAACCGAACAGAACGCTAAACTGGCCCAACAAAACGCAGAACTTGAAGCCAAACAAAAGTGGTACGAGGAGCATTTTCGCCTTGCCCAGCAGAAACGCTTCGGTGCTTCGAGCGAGAAGACGCTATTCTGGCTACCACAAAGTGCAGAAAGTAACACTCGTGGGCTGTTGGGCTCATGCGCGAAGGAAGTATGACGAGGCGTTAAAAGCCATGCCGCCTTCCCAGGACAAAACGGGAACCGTCGCTGAGCAAGGATTGCAATTTTGTAATCAGCTATTTGCGATTGAACGCGAGTTGAAAGATGAATCACCGAAAAAACGCTTTACCATCCGTGAAGAGCGAAGTCGCCCTGTTCTGGATGCTTATTTGGAGTGGCTTCGTCATCAACGATCCCGTACCTTACCGAGAAGCAAGCTTGGAAAAGCTATCACCTACAGCCTGAACCAGTGATAAGCTAACGGCATTCTTGAAGGACGGTCGGCTGGAGATCAACAACAACCGAAGCGAGCGTTCCATCAAGCCTTTTGTGATTGGAAGAAAGAATTGGCTTTTTGCGAATACTCCACGCGGTGCAAAAGCAAGCGCGACAATCTACAGTGTGATTGAGACAGCGAAAGAAAACGGACTAAATCCGTTCGAATACCTGAAGTATTTATTTGAGCGACTTCCCCAACTATCTGATCCAACAGAACCCGAAGATCTGGACAAGCTGATGCTTGGTCAGCATCACTGCCACTAATTTGCCAAGTATTTAAATCATAAAAAAGCATAACTTAGCCCTCATCTCGTTGAACAGGTGGGGCTATTGTTTACTTATTTCAATCCACTCCCTCACGTAGAGGGAGACTCACCTACATAGCGGACTTTCATGTGTATTGGGAATTTCAATCCACTCCCTCACGTAGAGGGAGACAAGGCAATAACAAGGCATCTTGGGACATAATTTCAATCCACTCCCTCACGTAGAGGGAGACGCGCTGTTCATCATCGGTCAACATGTACCGCTTGATATTTCAATCCACTCCCTCACGTAGAGGGAGACCACGCAGAACGAAACTATGGAGTTTGCCCATGCAATATTTCAATCCACTCCCTCACGTAGAGGGAGACATTCTGATTTTCGGGAATTAGCTCAACCATAGGCATTTCAATCCACTCCCTCACGTAGAGGGAGACCGGCATTAAACCTTGTAAGCCTGACTTCTCTTTACGATATTTCAATCCACTCCCTCACGTAGAGGGAGACCTGTGGATTAATTATCTCGACCTTATAGTTTCACTTCATTTCAATCCACTCCCTCACGTAGAGGGAGACGTCCCACAACCGTTACCACATAAGCATAACCCAAGGGGATTTCAATCCACTCCCTCACGTAGAGGGAGACATTTTCACATCCAAGCCCGCTTTGGGCTGACGTTTATTTCAATCCACTCCCTCACGTAGAGGGAGACTCCACTTGCTCCGGGATCGTCTGGAGGGTTTAAAGTCATTTCAATCCACTCCCTCACGTAGAGGGAGACTAATTCTGATTTTCGGGAATTAGCTCAACCATAGGCATTTCAATCCACTCCCTCACGTAGAGGGAGACTGGTAATCCTGTCGGATGAACGATTAGACAAACTTGATTTCAATCCACTCCCTCACGTAGAGGGAGACGATGTTTGATGATGATGATGAGGATGGTTTCTTCATAATTTCAATCCACTCCCTCACGTAGAGGGAGACGATATTTGAGATTCCGTTGGTCGAAGGGGTTAAGCATTTCAATCCACTCCCTCACGTAGAGGGAGACCTAAACGGTCAGAGTCGGCCTTAAGACCATCACAATATTTCAATCCACTCCCTCACGTAGAGGGAGACAGAAAGAAAAAGTGAAACAGATAGAGGACATAGAAATTTCAATCCACTCCCTCACGTAGAGGGAGACACTATATGAGATCCATTTCCACTCGCATCTATCTATTTCAATCCACTCCCTCACGTAGAGGGAGACATGGCTATTCGCGGACAAATGTTGATGACAAGATTTCAATCCACTCCCTCACGTAGAGGGAGACCTCCAGGCTAATGACCTGCAGCTGGTTGAAATTTCAATCCACTCCCTCACGTAGAGGGAGACCGCAATATCTTGCGCACTCTTAATATCCACACACAAGATATTGTGTTAATCCTAATAATTAAATGTATATTTTCTATTTTCAGTTAACAAAAACGACTAAATCAGTCATAAATACCGGAAAACCTCCCCGGGTTTTCATGTTTACTTCAGGTTTTCCAGCACCATTAAAAGATAAGCGGGTCTTCCACATTGATCGTTTCCTTGGCGCCGATATGCTTTACTTTATTGCGATATTGATTACCCAACTGGTAGATCCGAATACTGTCAACCTGCTCGTCAATCACCTTCATCAGGTCCATTTCCAACCTCTTTTTTTGGGTCGCATCCACGATGCATTCAAATACAGAATTTTGAACGCGAACGCCATATTGCTCACAGATCTTGGCCACTCTTCGCAATCTGGCTGCTCCGCCGTCAGTGGTAATCGCCACATCGTAGGTTACAAGGACTAACAAAGCTATCCCCTCCACATAAATGGGGGATAGACATCCAGATCATGGCGCAGATATCTGGCCAAGAGCAACGATTGGACGTGCGGTAGCAAGCCCCACTTGATTTTTTCTTTTAGAAACGGATGCTCGATCTGAACATTCTTCTGCTCCTGCCATAGCTGGAAAAACTTTTTTCGTCCTTCGTCAGTGAGTAGACAGGCGCTGTTTTCCTTCACCCTGAAATCATTGGCCTTCATTTGCTTGCGGTTGATCAGGTTCAAAACAAACCTATCGGCCATCACAGGCCGCAATTCCTCCATCACATCCAAGGCCAGCGACCTTCGGCCCGGTCGATCCCGATGCAGAAAACCTACGTAAGGATCAAGCCCTACACTCTCCAGTCCGGACGTCACCTCATTGGCCAGCAAGCTATAAGCTAAGGAAAGCAAGGCGTTGGTCCGATCCATCGGCGGTCTTCTTGATCTGCCTCGGAAAAAGAACGACTCCTTCTGTTGCAAAATCAAATGATCCCAGATCTGAAAGTAGCGGGATGCAGCTTCTCCTTCTAGCCCTCGCAATGATTCCAGATTGTTAACCCGCTTCAGTCCATCAATCCTGCCACTCAAATGTGCAATCGTTTCATTCAAAGTGTCAAGTTCAATTCGCAAGGCATGAGATTTTCGGACTTGCTTCAGCAAATGGATCGTATTATACACTTTGCCAATGATAAAATTTCGGGCAATCTCTGTACTGCGCTCTTCATCGTCCGACCATCGATACTGCGTTTTGCGCAGAGTTACATTGCCATCAATCGTGCCTGTGATTCTCGCCCGGAATCTGCCGTTCTGGTTAAAGAATGAAATGCTGATCTTGCGTTCTAAGCATGCTTCCATCAGTGCAGGACTGATTCCTTGGTGGCCAAATGTACAAATCCCCTCCAGGTTGTTCAAAGGGACCTTCGCAATCGATTGCTGATCAACCAGCAGATTGATATTTCCGCCTGATAGAGCCAGATAACAATTCGGGATCGTCACGTAGATGACATTTTGCATCTTCTTCACAAACGCAACATCCTTTCTATATAGGCGGATGCTTTTTCTTTACTCAACAGTTCAGGCAAACAAATATGCCGCAGCGAACATTGCTGGCAGTGCTTGCCCGTCTTTACTTTGGGGGTATGCCGTTGTCGGAAGTATCTGTGCATCTCCGTTGTAATGTCCCGCACTTTATTTCGGAGTTCCTCTGTAATGGCCACTTCCTCGCGTCTTCGAGTCTCATTGTAATAAAGATACGCAACGGGGATCTGCGGATGAACGAGCATTTCTTCCAGACACATCACTTGCGCGGTTAGCTGCAAGCGATCCGCATCATGAATTTTGGTTTGGCCGCGTTTGTACTCTACAGGATGAACGAGATAAGTCCCCTCTTCTCCAGCGATCGGCACGCCCTCAGGATGCTGAACGCATTCCACAACGTCGCAGATCCCGCTAATTCCCAAGCTTGCGGATTGAAGAGGGAGGGCTCGCACAATGAGCAGCTCTCCCCTTTTTTCCCGGATCATGGCGTTGTCTGCACGCTCATGGATCAGTTGACCCTCCAAGGTCAGCACATTGTCCTGCCATTCCTGCTCGACATGGATTAACGCCCATTGTCTGCGACAGAAAACAAAATGCTGAATGCCGGACAACATAAGAAAGTCGTCTTCGTTATAGACCATCGTATACTACACATGGCAGGCCATCCAATGTTTCTATCGAAATGTCATAGTCGTCAATCGAATGAACCTGTTCGGCTTGTTTATTAATCTTCAATGCGCGATGAACCTTGGCCGATGAATACTGGCCAATTTTGGAGGAATGCCTCCACCACAGCACCTTGTGGACCTCCATGCTTCCATCGGGTCTCGCGGAAGAAGCGTCATTGACAAAGAGTGTGATCAAAGCCTGCCTGATCTTCTCGGCATCCGCTTCGGTGAATCCCGTCTTTTCTGCCAACTGCGGGTTGATGCTGCCATGAAAAACATAGACGCCAAAATCGACGCGATGCTTCATCCCCATCGTATCCGAGGTTTTCTCGCCAGGATTTTTTTCATTGGTGATAGAATTGACACTCTTGGTAATCTGCATACTGGTGACATCTACGGGGTCCAGACTGGTTGCGGTATGAATCGATACCGGGCCCCGCACACCGATCGATAATTTATTTCCCTTGAACGCAAATACTTGTCCAAAGGCCCGCACATCAAACCACTGCTGACATGCGAGATCTGCCGCGAGATCTTCATCGGCTTTTGCGTCGTTGAGCAGCTTTCTCAGTTCTTCCACCGATTCGGCCCGATCCTTCAAACTGCGATAGCCATCATTTCTTCGTTCATCCGGCTGGACAAAGATGGATTCTCCCTCGTCCTGCAGCCGGTTGCGTATTTTACGTTTGAGCGCCACATCCGACACTTCGCCATGGCCGATATAATCCTGACGAGGTCGATTGCCGTTCAGCGGATCTCCATTGGGATTGGCTTTGCTTACTGTAAAAACAACCGAGAAATCAATTTTGTTCTGCAGCACTGTCATCCTTCTCTACCTCTTTCTTTTTATATAGTTCCTGAACCTGACTGCTGTAGCCTATTAAAAACAACGGTGATAATGCCGTATTGTTCATATCCGACTCGCGGATCGACGATTCAACTTTTTGTATCAAAATCTGATAATTCGTTGCCTTCTTCCCCATCCGATTGAAATAAGGCTGCAATTGTTTGCGGATCACCAGCCATGTTCGGGCCGGACGATTGGCAAAAGCATTGAAATAACGCGTTGCATTGGTGGCGCGATTTTCTTTCTGTTCGCTCAAAATCCGGCTTTCCATTACTTCCGCAATCCCCAGTAAGCGCCCGAACAAATAATCACGGGATTTGTTTTCCACGTCCAAAGCCACGTTCAATCCCTCCTTTTCATACATTTTATTGATGAGCGCGCATGCGATGTTTAAGGTGGCTTCCCAGGATTCCATCGTATTTTTAAAGCTTTCCGGATTCTTCACACGTTCGAAAATGGCGTAAACGATATCTTTGGGGATCGCCTGTTTCTCGACAATGCAAGGCAGCAGCCTGGTATACAGTTCCTTCTTCACCCTTGCATCGGCTTTCTCCCCATATACGGCCTGGGAAATTCGGTAAGTCGAAGGCGTACCTGTGTACGCAATCACCCGATTATGTTCGTCTTTGGTGATCTGCAGCCAGCGGCAGGTTTCATGCCAATGCGTCAGATTGTTCAAATAAAGCTTGCTGTCGACTTCCTGGTAATAAACAATCGACAAGCGTCCTGTCGTGGCCGCATCCAGCGCCATGACGATCGTCTGATCAAAGAAACGGCTCTCGAAGCTGTGGGCCAATCCCTGCAGCGCCTTGGCCACCTGATTGGCTTCAACGATTCCTGTGCCTCGTCTGCGTTCATCGTCTTCCTTCCGGTCGCCGGGACCTTGCAACGCCGTCAGCAAATCGAGCGATGACGCGAACACATCCGTTGCGGTATCGCCGAGCTTCCTGAATACGACAAAATATCGGGAATCGACATAACTTCCTTGACGTTGAATGAGCCAGCGCAAGGCATGGTGCGCCTTCTGGGAGGCGAGATAACCAATCTGAACCGCTTCCTCAGCCTCTTTCCATTTACCGCGGAAGGTATAGCCCTGATCGTCGTTGGCCGATATCAGCTTGGCGTTGTCGCCTGCATTGCGAATTCGCGCGCCATGCTGGGTCGTCGGCACCTCATACTCGCCTGTGGCATAACACAGCGATTTGTGCTTGTCCCGGATCAGCACCTCATTCGTGTACTGCGTAAAGCGCTGGAAGAGCTCTTTGTCCTCCCATATATCCTTGTCTGCCGGGTGAGACTTGACGACTGTAAAACGGACGCCGATATCGAAGATGGTTTGCTGCAGCAACTGATATAGCGGCGGTTTCTCCGTGTTCAATATCTGAGACGCACGATTGTCCCACTTCTCAACGAGTTTCCCATCCGGATACTGCCAGATCCATCCCGCTGCGATGAGATCCTGAATGACTTGCCCCTTGGCTACATATTTTGTGACCGTAATGACTTTGTGGTGGGCGTAAGCCGAGCTCGCCCAATGTTCCATTTGCTCCAGGTATTTGGCAAAGTTCTCGTTTCGCTTGGCATTGGTGCCGAATTTTATGTAATCGCCCGCCACATAGAACAGCTTGTCGTGAATATAGTGAGGCGCTACCTTGCTCCCGGCGCGATTGGCCGAATCCAGCGACATCGGCGTGATCGTTCGCCCATCCTCCTTAGGCACAACTTCCGCTTTATAAAACTCGCCATCGGCCGTCACGGTAATCGTCACTTGCACTCCTTGCGTCATATGCGCAATCGGCAGTAAGGTGAAGCGCTGCTTGTTACGAACGGCAAACTCCCCTACCTCGCCACTGTTCTCATCATATACAGCTCGAAGCTGTTGCATCCAGGCCACGGCCTTTCCTCCTTTCCCACCCTATTCTTCGGTGATCAGTCGCATATTTTGCCCCAATACAAACGACTTTCTGTCCATTTCCTTCACCGGCCGCACCCATTCACATTGCTCCGGCCGCGGGAAGGCAATGACCCCGTTGACCATTTTAGCTGGCCACAGACGTGTTTCCAGCTTCGCTTCGCCCGTTTCATCCGGGTAGTTGAATCCATGAAACATCGGTCCAAAGGCAATCTCCCCATAGTCGTCATAGTAGCTTGTACCGGAACCGAAGACGGCGTACTCGACGTAGCCCTGGCATTCCCGGGTTCCAAGGAAGATATCTCTTCTCCCTCCCTTTAACACAGCTCGTTTGGCAATATGATGATGCTTCTCCTCGATCCAATCCGCTTGCAAATCCGGCCGATGACGGTTGAATTCAAAATGAGCCCGCACTTGATAGCTAGGATTGCGCAAATAGGTGTAGTAAGCCAGATCATTACTGCTATCCTGATATTTGATTGGACGCGCCCCTTTGACCTCGGTTTGAATCGGATGCAGGACTCTTACTTCATCCACAATCCAGGTAATGCTGGGTTTCCAGTAAATCGATTCCGTTATCCCTTTGAGCGCTTCGTAAGTCGGCACCTGATAGGTAAATTTTTCACCGCCAATCTTGGTGATCGGGTCGGTAAACAACGCATATTTGCCATGGACGACATACTCGATCTGATTGCGCATGGGAATCACCTCCTCATATGTGCTCGTTTTCAAAAGGAATACAACGCAGCCGAACCGCCGCCATCGATGGCCAATCCATACTCATTGTCATACGCCTGTTCATCGAGATAATAGATGCTCTTTCCGTATAAAGCGTGGATCAGACCGGCCTGACTGAGCTCGCGCAACGTTTGCGAAAAGACGTTAATGCTGTATTGTTGAGCCTCTTTGATCAGTGAATTGAATAGGGGCAAATCCCGGATCTCTTCATTCAACTGCACGATGATTTCTTTGCCCCGACCATAAGGAACAAGAACGGTAGTTGTCGGAGAATCGATCGCTTGGAAATGCGCTTCTAATGTTTTATACATGGAAGGCAGGATCGTCTTCTGATACTCCTTGAACAACTTGTTTTCGTCAATCAATTCGATCAACTCTCGCTGCAATTTGGGATGTGTCATCCGGTTCAGTTGATGCAGCTGATGGTAATAATATTGGTAGTAGCGCCGGATCGAATCCGGATGCAGCAATCGGTCCCTATAAATAGGGTCATTCAAAATATAGTCCATGGTCACGGCTTTTCCATGCTTGATCTCCGGCAAACGAGTCAAATGCTCGTCGGACACATGGACCAGATAGACGTAGCCGAGTTCCTTCTCGCCATGGCGATTGCATCGTCCGGCTGCCTGGGCAATCGAGTCCAGTCCGGCTACCGCTCTCAGCACGGCTTGAAAGCTGATATCCACCCCCGCCTCGATCAATTGCGTGCTGATGCACAAAACGGGTTCTCCGGATTCCAACCTCTTTTTCACCTTATCCAGAATAATCGTTCGATGCGCCGGACACATCAGTGTGCTAAGGTGGTAAACATGAGTCGCGCCCTTTTCGGTCATCGCTTCGAACAACTGCTGCACGCTCTTCTTGGTATTCAGAATTACCAGCAGAGAAAGATGCTGCTCGTACAGTTGCTGCACATAGTCGGCCAACGGCCCTTGATCCAGACCGGCCAGAGCGTGATCCTCCAATCGAAACTTCACCCGTTCAAAGGCATCGATCACCTGATTAAGCTCTGCAACCATTTCTTGGTCCGTCGAGAGATAAAGTGGATAACGCATATCAGCAACGGCAGGCTGTGTCGCTGTACACAGCAAGATGCTGCTGCCGCCAATATAGTGCAGAAAGTTCACCGCTTCATTGAACAAATGGTAATGCTGGAAGGGCACCGCCTGCACCTCGTCAAAAATAATGACGCTGTTCATCAAATTATGTAATCTTCTGGCTTTTCTCGTTCCTTTCGCATAGAACGCATCCAGAAACTGTACCATCGTGGTAAATACAATGGGGTAGTCCCAGTTGTCTCTGGCCAATTGCAGTTGTTTGTGGAGTGATTGACCATAGTAATCAAAATCATGATCCAGCAGTTTGTCATCAATGACATTGCCATGGTGCTCCAATACACGGGTCTGGTTTCGGATGATTTTCCGAACAGCATCCGCATTTTGTTCCAGTATAGTCGTGTAAGGAACCACATAGATGATGCGATCCTTTTGTTCCTGCAGCGCATGCTTTAATGCGTACCGCAAGCTGGCGAACGTCTTCCCGCCCCCAGTCGGAATCGACAAGGTGTATATGCCCGCCGGCCGAGCCGCCCAATCATCGCATTGAGCGGACATCCGGCTGCGCAATTGATCGATGTCGCTCTCGCTTCCGCCCGTCTCCCACTTTACCACCTGCTCCATCAGATGCCGATACGATTGTTGAAAGAACGGCTGAGCATCTGCCTGCAGCGGGCTGCGATCATTTTCTTCAAACCTTCTGGTATTGGTCCGGTCGGCATCGATCAAACAACTGAACACCGTCTTCATAACGAAGCTCAGACTGAGCAGCAGGGGATAGTGTTGGAACTTTCGATGCAACTCTAGCAATTTACCCAAGATGAGTTCCATTTCTTGGGTGGACTTACGCACCAATCGTTTTACCCTAACCACATTTTCATGGACTTGCTCAAAGTTATGGACCACTTCCTCATAATAGGGCAGTTCCTTCTCACGCACTCTTCTGATAAAGTCTGAACTGCCATCCTCCCCGATAAAATCTTGAAGACCGGAATGGTGGGAGAGAATCCCCATTCCTACAACCTCTACTACCAGATTTTGCGCCCACTGTGCGATGCTAAGCTGTTTACCGGTATCATGAATATAATAGTTTTCATACAAATATCTGGCTCCAGCGGTGGAATGGTCGATATAAGGCGATAGTTTATCCTTGTTAATCACTACTTTGTGAAGATAACTACTGAATTCGCACATCCATTTACCCATATCGTGAAGAAAACCACTTAACTCCGCCATGTTCTCCACTTGCAGCTTCCTGCCAAATTCCTTTGCCAACACTGCTGTTTCGTCTGAATGTTCGCCAACCATTTGAACCGCAAAATCAGTCTCTCTAATATGAGCAGCAAACGTCAGTCCCATCACATCCTTGATAGATATATTGATCAATAGAAGCGCTGATAGACTTGCATAGGGACAAATAGAGCGTTATGTTAATAAGTCTTTAGAACTAGCCAATTAGATCCTATTATACGTAATCTAATAGTAAAATACGACAAAAAATAGTATATTCAAACAATATTTGTTTCTAAACCTTGGCTGCTGGTCTGCAATCCTACGCAGCCATTCGCCAACGCATCGATTTGCAGTACAAGCTGTCTCATTATGATCGTGCTCAAGCAGGGGCCTATGTGAAACGCCATTTGACGTATGCGGGAGCAGGAGATTTTTTCAGATGGAGCGATCGATGACATTTACCTTTTTTCCAGCGGCTCAGCGAGATTGATTAACAAGGTCTGTACACACTGTTTGATGTACGGATCACAGAACGGACATCGCATCATTGATGATCATATGGTCAAGCGCGTTATCCAGGGAGAATTGTCTTGATTCTCCCTTTTCCTCAATGAAGGATGGACAGCTTGTCCGTCGCCAGCAGGACAACTTACACCGTCAACCTCTGGATATTATGCTTTAGCAGTAACATTCAATAATCAAATCTTCGGTGACCGGCCAAATCAAATCATCCACATTTTCAGGATATCGGTAACGGATCGCATAATCCTTTAAGTTAATCTCTTGATCGCCCTGAACGACTAACCATCCACTACATAGGACTTCCCTCCCTTCTCGCTCGAAAAACCGCTTACAATGTCATGGTAGACGGATTTTCCATTCCAGTTTTAATAAACACAAGTAAGGATATGTTTATACATTCACACTAACGCGCGTTTTTGCTTGTATCAATGAATATAATTGCTTATTTTGGTTTAAATCAATTGATTTTATGCTCGTTTAGACTTACTATATGGGTTAAAGTGCTTTCAAAGGGGAGATTCGGTTGAAATACGCCATCGGGATTGATTTCGGTACCTCTTCCGGCCGGGTCCTGATCGTGAATGCCTATACAGGCAGCATCGCAGGGATCAGTGTATGCCCATATCAACACAAGGTTATTGAAGAAAGGTTGTACGAACAACCCATTCCAGCAGGCTTTTCCTTACAAAATTCGAAAGATTATATGGATGTATTGAAGAATGGAATCTCTGAAGTTTTATCCAACGCGAAGATAGACCCTAAAGATATCGTAGGAATTGGGATAGACTTTACATCATCTACGATGATGGTGACGGATGAACATTTCGTGCCTTTAAGCTGGAAGGAGGAGCATCGGCATAACCCCCATGCTTATGTCAAGCTTTGGAAACATCATGGAGCGAGTGACGAGGCGAATCGAATGATGGAAGCCGCAGCCCCTGATTTACATCGCTATCTCGGAAATTATGGCTTGAAGGTTAACAGTGAATGGATGATTCCAAAAATATTGGAACTGAAAAATAAAGCTCCCGATATTTTAAAAGAATCGGCTTATATCATAGAGGCGGGGGATTGGATTGTCTCCAAGTTAACAGGGGGGAATGTAAGAAGCAACTGCGCTAGAGGGTATAAATCATTTTGGAATGAATCCGACGGGTTTGACTTTGAGTTTTATGAAAAAACAGAT
The DNA here is from genome assembly GCF_018403245.1 of Paenibacillus sp. J2TS4. Classification (GTDB taxonomy): domain Bacteria; phylum Bacillota; class Bacilli; order Paenibacillales; family NBRC-103111; genus Paenibacillus_L. The sequence continues at coordinate 165,287 of NZ_BOSH01000013.1, read as the reverse complement.
CCTGATTTGCCAGATATTATCCGGGCGAAATGTGATGGAGCCTTAGTTAAAATCGGACAGCAGGCCGGCTTATTAACACGGGAAATGAGTCAATGGCTGGGGCTCCCGGCGAATATTCCGGTAGCGCCTGCAATTATTGATGCACACTCGGCAGTGCTCGGGGTCGGCTCCACGGAACACGGTCAGTTCACTATGGTGATGGGCACCTCTACCTGCCATTTGATGTTACATCAGGAGCAAAAACAAATTCCTGGGATTTCGGGAAGTGTCCGGGATGCGATTATTCCCGGCTTATATGCTTATGAAGCGGGCCAGTCTGCTGTAGGGGATTTATTTGAATCGGTCGTTAATCAGGTTCCCAAAGAATATGCGGATGAAGCGCAGCAAAGGAACCTATCCATCTATGATTTGCTGGAGATGAAAGCCTCCCGGAAAAAGGTCGGGGAAATAGGGGTAATCGCCCTGGATTGGCATAATGGAAACCGGTCGCCGTTAAGTGACAGCGATCTGACAGGGGTCATTATTGGTCAAACCCTGCATACCAAACCAGAGGATATTTACCGGGCTTATATGGAAGCCACGGCATTTGGCACCAGAATGATTATGAGTTCATATGAAGAATACGGATTACAAGTCAATGAAGTATTTGCCTGCGGAGGATTGCCACAAAAAAATAGCTTACTCATTCAAATATATGCCGATATATTGAATAAACCTATTCACATTTCAAATAGCGATTATGCCCCAGCTATCGGTGCAGCCATCTTAGGAGCCGTAGCCGGGGGACAATATGAACAGGTAAGAGATGCCGTGGCTAACATGAAGCAACCTTTGTTAAAAACCGTTCTGCCTATCCGTGAAAATGTAGAAAAGTATAACGGATTATTTCAAATTTATAAGGACTTACATAACTATTTCGGAATCGATAACCGAAGGATCCTGGGCAGCTTGCAGGAGATTGCGGAGCGCTGAACTAGCTTAATCGCCCTGGTCCATGCTAATCCGAGATCCCATCGGTTCACACCGCTTATTGGCCCACGCTAATCCGATCCACCATCGGTTCACACCGCTTATTGGCCCCTGACGATTACGGGGCTTAACGCAATTGACATGCAGAATAGCATGTCAATTGCGAACTTCCGCTAAATAAAGAGGAAGACGTGCAAAAATACACGTCATTCCCCGAAAAGAGCGAAAAATTGGCCAAATCGTTAAATTTACATGCACATTTGCTTGTCTTTAGCTGATTTCAACTAAAATCTGTTCAAAGACCTGCATTTTTGCTTGTCACCGATCCCCTTCTCCAAAGCCCGTCCTCGTTCATCGGATCGCAGCTTTCCTGCTCTCGTAAACATTATCCATGTTAGTTTAAAAGAAAATCTTGAATAGCTTTGGCAACGCCATCTTGTTCATTGGTGTCTGTTATCCGGTCGGCGACACGTTTTAATCTTTCCTCACCATTTCCCATGGCAACACCTAATCCAGCGGTTTGGATTAACTCCAAGTCATTGATATTATCGCCAATAGCCATCACTTCGGACATTTGTATTCCTAAATGATCACAAATGGTTCTAATTCCCGTTTCCTTGGAAACCCCATTTTGGGATATTTCAATGTTATGGGCTGCAGACCATGTTATTTTTAAGGTTGGGCAGGTTTGCAGCTTTTCTCTTAATGAGTTCACAACCTGCTGGTCTGGATGACTCATTCCAAATTTGAGAAAGTTCATCTCAAACATATCGTCTGTCCATTCTGCAGACCTTATCAGTTTCTCATCATTATAGCCCCAAAAGTTTACCCCCGCTTTGGTTGCTTCTGCATGCAACATGCGAATATCTTCTTGGCTAATATAATACCGCTGCAAAAGCTGTTCTGGTTTTTCCCATAGCTCAGCCCCATTGGCTAATACCATGGGAGTATCTAGACCAAGCTCCTTGCGGATATGTTCCACTCTTTCCCGACCTCGTCCGGTAGTGATGACAACCACTACTCCCGCTTTATCAGCTCGGCCTATCCATTCTTTATTTTCTTCTGATATTTCTCCCTCGGGATCCAATACGGTTTCATCTAGATCAAGAGCCAGCAGCCTGTAATTTATCATGCTAACTTCTTCTCCTCCTTATCCGGCATTGCAAATTTATTCATGCTTCTGTTGGAGGCGAAATGACCTCAGGAGGCGATCGACCTGTTCCAGAAGATCACCCTCCAATGGCCGCCAACGAACCTCCTGTAAAAAAGGAACTTCCCAGCCCTCATATTCGGGATCATGGCCTAGCGTGAGCTTGCCATGCTTGGCCTCAGCCAAAAAGGACACAGTCGATGCGTAGCCTTGCCATACGTTATGAAAGCACTCCATGCCCAGACGCTGCTGGATTCGGATCGACAGGCCTGTCTCTTCCATCAGCTCACGCTCGACAGCTTGTTCCGGACTCTCTCCGGCTTCAACACCGCCCCCTGGAAAGCACCAGTAATGTTCTGAGATATAATGATCATAATGACGCGCCATTAAAATATGGCCTTGGTCTATAATGACCGCTTGGGCCCGCTGTCTTCTAATCATCTCTTTTCCCCCAAATCACGTTGTCCGGCATCAGGCCACCCATAAAATACTCTATCCTCTATCTCCCGTCCAGATTAAGCTGTTTCTATACCCACTCTTTCCATCCCCGGAAGCAGTTTCATTTCCTCCGTAACCTCAATTAACAATTCGGGCTTGGATACCCGGATCAGAATGGAAAGAGTCAATCGATCCGGACGATCCGCCGATTCTGATTGCTCCCAATCGCTTTCCTCCATAGAGATCTGTCGGATCGCAATTCCCCTTCTTTCCAAGTTAGCGGAAATATGTGCCAAAGTCCCTTGCTTCTGTTTAGTCACCAGTTTCAACCAGTAAGTCTGTTTATTCTCAAAATATTTCTTTTCTACAATATTAAGGGTCCATAAACTAATAAGAACAAGAGCCGTCGACAGGAAGGAAGCATAATAAAATCCGGCTCCAACGGATAAACCGATAGCTGCGGCTACCCAAAGCGAGGCCGCCGTAGTTAATCCCATAACAGAAAAACCGTTGCGGATAATCGTTCCCGCACCCAAGAATCCGATTCCCGGAATAACTTGAGCCGCCAATCGCGCAGGGTCCAAGCGAACATTCCCCTCATCCACGAACGCGGAAAATCCGTACATGGAGAGAAGCATGAGCAAGGCCGAGCCGACACAAACGAGAATATGAGTCCTCAGTCCGGCCGGATGATTATTCTTTTCCCTTTCGAGTCCAATCAATCCGCCGAGAAAGAGGGCCAGAATAAGACGAAGCGTTAAATCAAAAGGCTCGATATGCCACGGATCCAACGGGAAAACCTCTCCTTTCTCGCTGTAATGTTATCTAGTATATGATATAGTCGCCGATGCCTATGCGGCACCTCTTGGGACATGCCTGCACACAAGCTTACAACAAAACAGCCGGTATCCCGGCTGTTTAATTAGCAATTCTGGCTGTCTATTTCTTCGGTTGTCCGCTTCATTAACCGGAGCAGCACTACTCCGGGGGCAACCTCCTGTGAGCCTGCCTCTGCGTAGCCATGCTTTTTGTAAAGCCGGATAGCCGGCTCATTCCCGACAGCAGCCGTGAGGCAGAAGCACGCACAATCGCTCTCCATACGTTCGACAAAGCGCAGCAACTCCGAAGCGATCCCTTGGCGGAAATGGCTGGGGCGAACCATCAAACGGCAAATCGTGACGGTATCGCCCGCCCTGTCATAAGCAATCGCTCCCGCTAATTCTCCGTCCGGGCCTTCCGGGAAGAAGCCGTAGAAGCTCTCCCGCGATTCCTGCAAGGACGCTATCGTTTCCTTCAACGGCGGAATATCGAAGAATCCGATCCTGTCGGCTTCCACCATATAAGCTTGCATTTGCAGTTGCAGCACCCGGAGAGCTTCTTCATTATGGTTGAACCGAATCTGTTCGATCATCCTGCGCTTACTGCTGAAGACGCTCCATGATCAGCTTGTTGACCAGACCCGGATTGGCTTTGCCTTTGGTCTCTTTCATCACTTGGCCTACCAGGAAGCCGACGGCGCGGTCCTTACCGGCCTTGAAGTCAGCTACGGATTGCGGATTGCTGTCGACCACCTTGTCGACAATCGCTTTGATGGCTCCTTCATCGCTGATTTGGACCAGGCCTTTTTCCTCGACAATCTGCCCGGGTGCTTTGCCAGTCTCGACCATTTCCTTGAAGACCGTCTTGGCGATCTTACTGCTGATCGTTCCTTTCTCAATCAAGCCGATCATTTCGCCCAAGCCTTTGCCGGTAATCTTCACATCGGACAATTCCAGACCGTTGGCGTTCAAATAGCCGAGCAATTCGCCCATCATCCAGTTGGAGACAGCCTTGGCATCCTTCGTATAGCCAAGACTCTCTTCGAAGAAGTCTGCCAATTCCTTGGATGAGGTAAGAACTCCGGCGTCATAGCTGGGAAGTCCGTATTCGCTGGAGTACCTTGCTTTACGCGCATCGGGAAGCTCCGGAATCGAATCGCGGACCTTCGTTTTCCAATCCTCGTCGATATGGAGCATAACAAGGTCCGGATCTGGAAAATAACGATAATCGTGAGCTTCTTCCTTGCTTCGCATCGAGATTGTTTTGCCCTGGGCTTCGTCCCACCGGCGGGTTTCCTGTACGACCTTCTCTCCTTGGTCGAGTACCTCCGCCTGACGAATTTCTTCGTACTCCAGTCCTTTCTGGACTCCGCGGAACGAGTTCATATTCTTCAGCTCGGCCTTGGTTCCGAACTTCTCTTGGCCGTATGGACGAAGGCTGACGTTAGCATCGCAGCGAAGCGATCCTTCCTCCATCTTCACATCGGACACTTCGCAATATTGCATGATCGCCTTCAGCTTCTCCAAGTAAGCCCGGGCTTCTTCAGGAGTCCGGATATCCGGCTCGGATACAATCTCGATGAGAGGAGTTCCGACACGGTTAAAGTCTACTAATGAAGCATATCCGCCATCCACGTGCACCAGCTTGCCCGCATCCTCTTCCAGATGGAGACGGGTAATTCCGATGCGCTTCGTCTCGCCGTTCACTTCAATTTCGATCCAGCCGTGTTCCCCGATTGGCTTATCAAACTGGGAGATTTGATATGCTTTAGGAGAATCGGGATAGAAATAGTTTTTACGGTCGAATTTCGTATCCGTCGCCACTTGGCAATTAAGCGCCATCGCAGCTTTCATAGCGAACTCTACCGCTTGTTTATTCAGAACCGGCAGCACGCCGGGATGCCCGAGGCAGATCGGACAAGTCTGGGTATTGGGCGGCGCTCCGAACGCAGTCGAGCAGCCGCAAAAAATTTTCGATTTCGTATGAAGCTCAACGTGAACTTCCAGCCCGATCACGGTTTCATATTTTTTAGCTGTGGTGGTCATCAGTTTCGCTCCTTCCTACAATTGCGGACGCAGCTTATGGAATTCGGTGTTTTGCTCAAAAGCGTGAGCGACACGCAGCACCGTAGACTCGTCCAACGCTTTGCCGATCACTTGCAGCCCTATGGGCATCCCGTTCACCAGACCGCAAGGCACGCTAATGGCGGGAATTCCAGCCAGGTTCACCGGAACGGTCAAAATATCGTTCAAATACATCGTGAGCGGATCATCCACTTGGCTGCCAATCTTGAAGGCCGGTGTCGGAACGGTAGGTCCAACGATCACGTCGTATTTGGCGAATACATTGTCAAAGTCCTGTTTAATCAACGTCCGAACCTTCTGGGCCTTAACATAATAGGCATCGTAATACCCGGAGCTTAGAGCGTAAGTTCCGATCACGATTCTCCGTTTAACCTCCGGACCAAAGCCTTCACTGCGGGAAAGATGGTACAGTTCCATCAGGTTGTCCGCATTATCCGATCTTTTGCCGTAACGAACCCCGTCAAAGCGGGCAAGATTGGAGGAAGCCTCCGATGAAGAGATAAGATAGTAAGCAGCTACCGCATATTCCGTATGAGGAAGGGAGACTTCCTCCCAGACAGCGCCTTGAGCTTCCAGTACCTTCAGTGCGGAAAGTACGGATTCTCTAACTTCGGGAGCTACTCCTTCTCCCATATACTCCTTGGGCACAGCAATTTTAAGCCCTCGAACGTCGCCGGTCAAAGCGCTGGCATAGTCGGGGATATCCACTTTGGCGGATGTAGAATCAAGCGGGTCATGTCCGGCGATCGCCTGCAGCACATAGGCTGCATCTTCCACGTTCTTCGTCATCGGACCAATTTGGTCAAGAGATGATGCGAAGGCAACCAGACCATACCGGGAGACAAGCCCATAGGTTGGCTTTAAGCCGACAATTCCGCAGAAGGAGGCGGGCTGCCGAATCGAACCGCCGGTATCCGAGCCAAGGGAGAAATAAACCTCTCTGGCCGCCACAGCCGCCGCCGAGCCACCGCTTGAGCCGCCGGGGACGTATTCCGTATTCCAGGGATTATAGGTCGGATGAAAGCCGGAGTTTTCATTCGAGCCTCCCATAGCGAATTCATCCAGATTCAATTTACCCATCAGAACGGCTTGTTCTTTTCTCAGCTTTTGGACCGCAGTCGCGTCATATATTGCTGTATAATTGGAAAGAAACTTGCTGGCGCAAGTCGTAAGCGTTCCTTCCGTCAGCATGTTATCTTTAATCCCGGCCGGGAGTCCGAACAGAAGTCCCCGTTCTCCGTCTGAGCCAAGCTGCTCGTCCAATTCGCGGGCGTTCCGCTTCGCATTTTCCTCATCGACATGTAAAAAGGCTTGGATGGTACCGTCCACTTCACCGATTCTGCGAAGCGACTGATCCACCAGCTCGGTTACGCTAAACTCCTTGCCGGCCAGTCCTTTATGTATTTCTTTTAAAGAGCGATCCAATAAAGACAACTCCATGTCCTCCTTTCAAATTTCAGCCGAATGATAAGCTGGTTTATTCCAATATAGCCGGGACTTTGAATTGCCCATCTTCCTCATCCGGTGCATTAAGAAATACTTTCTCCAGAGGAAGGGACGGACGAACTTCATCCTCCCGCATAACGTTGGACATCGGAACGACACGGCTGGTCGGCTCGACGCCATCGGTATTGAGCTCGTTCAACTGTTCTGCATACTTCAATATGGCATTAAGCTGCCCGGTAAAAGTTTGTTTTTCCTCCTCGGTCAAATCGAGTCGGGACAGTTGGGCGACATGCTCCACATCCTGAATGGATATACTCATCTTGTGCGACATCCTTTCTATGTGCAATCATTCTTATTATTATATCTTACTTGTTTTTCTAACTCAATCACAGCTTTCCTTCCACCCCCAGGGACTGGGCGATGAGAACATGCGTCGGGAATAACTTGTCGGGATAAGACTTGTAACGATAAGGAGACCGTAAAGCGTCAGCGCGGAAAAGCATCTGCACAATATATCGAAGGTGCAGCGCAGGCAAAGGAAGCGTTGGACCAGATTAGCACGGCAAAAAAGGCATGCTTCCAAAGAATGCGTTAAAGTATTCTTTAGAAACACGCCATGGATTACGGAAAGAGCTTTCTTAGCGAAGGCTGACTATCCATCTGGATGGGCCCCGCTATCCAATAGCTGGCTGGTCACCAGATTGTGAAGGTTGCTGATTATATCCAGGCCTTCAGATTAATTTGCTTGATAAAATCTTCCTGAGACATGACTTCCTTGTCGCTTTCCGTCTCCAGCACCAGTTCCTCGCCATTCAGGACGCGGCGGAACAGCTCTTCATTCTTCGTAGCCAAGGCAAAATCGATTAAGGCTTCCTTCTCTATCCGGTCCGCTTCCTGCTGGATCAGCACTTCCTCCAGTTCAATATCCGCAGCCGGCACAAAGTAATGTTTATTCATCTTAGGAACCCGGATGACATAATCAAAGACGTTATCTGCGTTGCGGTCATAAGCGATGATATATCCATATTCCCCTATCGGCAGATTCTGCTCGAAGCTATCGTCTATTATACATATTCTTTGACCCAATCGAAGCATTGTTCTCCCCCCTTGCTCCCAAGCTAGCCGATCTGAAAGCGAATGGCAGAAATGATAATAGATTATGGACTCTATCCTACTAAAAAAAGAATACCGTGTCCAATGGAAATTGTACATCTCCTGCTTAAACTGCAGTCTTACTTTAATTATAATCTATTATTTGCTTAATTAGACCCGGTTTGCCATGTTCGTGTAACAGGGGAGGATTTCAATTAGTCCAACAGCTCCTGATTGCGGAATATTAGCGTTGAGCTGACGAGCAAAGCGACGATGATGACGAACGTGGAGAGCAAGGGCAGCCACAACCCGCTCGGCAGCGCATCTGAGACTAGCAGCTCGCCCGCGTAGTCCCCCATTCTGGAAGGACTCCATCTCATATATTTTTCCAACAATCCCGTCGCCATCATAAGTCCGGCCGATACGACGACGGCAAGAAAAGCTATTCCGCCGTTTCCTTTCATGATCACACTAAAAAATAAGGTAACGGTAATGACGAAGGCAAGCCATAGCCCATAGGCTAAAAAGCTTGAAAATAAGCGGAGCGGATCTATACCGCCAATAAGCACTTCCGTATAGTACCCTGCCGCAGCCAAGCCTAAAAATAGCGAAACCAGCATCAGAACAATAAGGGATGCCCATTTGGCTGTAATCCATGAAGCCGCCGGCACCGGACGCACCATGATGATGGCCGCAACCCCGCTCTGCCTTTCGCTGGAAATCGCCCCCATCGAGACAAGAATGAGAATGAGCAGCCCGAGAATGCCGAATTGGGAGAGTGTCTGAACCATTATTTCTCCCCCGGACAGAAGAGGAATGTCGATCTGTGTCCCGGCAGGCAAGCCGCCGTAGTTTTCTAGAAGCTGAGGGGTATAATAGGTGACCAGAGGCTGCATCGCTCCCAGGACGATAAACACGATCGGCACCCACAGCCATCTGCCGTTACGCCACATTTCGACCATCTCTTTGTTAAACAAAACTAACCACTGAGTCATGAATTCACCGCCTTCACGAATAAATCCTCCAGTGTCGTCCGCGCCACCTCGAAGCGGCGTACCGGAATCCGGCGTTCGACGAGATCAGCGAGAACCGCCATTTTGGCTTGCGCCAAATCAGTCACCGTCACCTTGGCTGTATCGTGATGACAATCAACGGAATCTATGAATGGATAGCGCGTAAGGGATGCCGCCCAATCCTCCAAGAAAACATCAGCCTCCACGATCAGAAGCGGCTGTTGATAGTCCTGGCGAATTTGCTCAAGACTGCCTGACAGGCTGATTTCCCCTCGTCTCATAATCATGATGTCGTCACTTATTTCTTCCGCATCATGAAGGACATGAGTGGAAAATAAAACGGTCGTTTCGCGTTTGATCTCTCGTATCAGCTCCAGTACTTCCCTTCTTCCGAGTGGGTCCAGCGCGGAGACAGGCTCGTCCAGAATAAGCAGCTTCGGACGGTGGATCATCGCTTGCGCAATCCCAAGCCTCTGCTTCATCCCGCCCGAAAAACCGCCGATCCGCCGCTTGGCTGCCTCCGTCAATCCTACGATCGTCAGCACTTCCTCTACCCGCTGCCGCAGCTTTTTTCCCGTCATATGCGTCAGCTTCCCGGCATACTCCAGAAACTCCCTCGCGCTCATCCATTTATAGAAGGCCGGGTACTGAGGCAAGAATCCGATCCATTCCCGAATATCTTTTCCCTCATACTCCGGAAAACGGACCGTTCCTTCGCTAGGAGCCGCCAGCCCTGTCAGCATTTTGAGCGTAGTTGTTTTGCCGGCGCCGTTAGGTCCTAACAATGAAACGCAGCGTCCCTCCTCGATGAAGAAAGAAATCCTTTGGACCGCTGTTAATTTTCCATATTGTTTGGACACGTTGTGAACTTCCAGTAGAGCCACTAATCATTCCTCCTCCCAATGACAAAATAAAGAACAATTCCGAGAATATTCCCACAAACGATAATAATAAGCCACATCCATTTAGGCCCGTTGGTCTCCTCGGTTCTGGCCCAGTGGATAATAGCGGCGAGCAGCAATATCGCATACAACACCAATAGGGGAGCGATAAGTCCCCAAGGAACGTCATTAAAGTCATTCATCATTATCATTTCTCCCCCTCGTTCTGCGGAAAATCTTTCTTACAAAAATGAGATACATTATACTGGGCAAAGGCAGGCTGATCAATCCCCAAATTCCCCATAACCATGGATAGCTGTCTCTTTTTCTGGCATCGAGAAACAGCCAGGTGCTCTGCACCAGCAGCAGCACAATCATAAGTATGAGGACCGGAAGGGGCGGTTCCGTATAAGTAAAGGTCAGCTTCATGCCCCCACCTTCCTTTTCCGTCTTGTTACCCACAAAATGACGGGAGCGAGCGCACTGACAAATATTTGAAAGTAAATATAGACGGAAGGCGTATTCAGCATAACGGCTGCGGTTCCCGCTAGAACGATGACCGCAATTGTAAAAAAGAGCAGCAAATCCAACAGCAGCTTTCTCTTCAGTTCCTTCCGATGCTGTAAAACCTGCTCCTGAAACCAGTGAATTTCCGGGGGGAATACCGGAATGGACCGATCCAGCTTCTCCAATCCTTCCCGCAGCTCTGCCAACAGAGTCTCATCCTCATATTCGCTCTCCTTATCCTGATCTTCCGCTCCGTGAGGCGTTAGCCTGCCTGTTCGTCTATCCTTCATCTGGTCTCAACTCCTTCCTTAGCATTTTTAAGCCATTGAACACTCTGGATTTAGCCGTTCCTGCCGGAATGTCCATCATTTCCGCAATCTCATCGTACGCATACCCGTAATAATGCTTTAGAATGATTGGAATTCGAAAGTCATAAGACAGCTTGTTTAACGTGTCCAACACTTCCGGCCAATCCTCTCCTTGTTGACTCAGGTGCCAATTTATTTTTCGCATTGCCGTTTCTTGCTTCAACCAAAGCTTCTCCCGCTTTTTTCTACGAAAATTATCAATGTATAATCGGGTAGCAATGGTCAGAAGCCAGGAAGAAAACTTGGATTGCCCATTGTACAGCTTAATTTTCTCTATCGCTTTGAGCATTGTATCCTGGGCGATGTCCTCGGCTACATGAGGTTGAAGTGTAACTTTGATCAGATAGTGCACGACTGTAGAATAATGAGTCTGCAGCAGCTTAGCGAGTGCCTGGCTGTCTCCCGCCTGGGCTTGCCGGATCCATTCTTGCTCATTGGACAATCCTTCCCCTCCTTTCTAGAGACTACAGATGCAACAGTATACCTTGATTGCTGCCATATAGCAGCTAAAAGTCTTTATTAAACTATAACGTCTCCTTGAATCGTTGAGATATAACCTTCTCCCGCAAATTCCCCGCAGTTGTATATATTTTTAATCTTTTCGTGAATAGTACGATCAGCTCCCGCCAAAAGTTCATTGGATTGAAAAAAACTCCTATTGAAGTCTTTTGTGGATGAGCAACCGCGTTTAGTGGATATTATAAAAATTCTATTGTGGCAAAAAAGAAAAAAGCCGATCAAGCCAAACCTGATCCGCTCCCTTCTATACCAATATTCATTCTGTCACTAACGCTCCAGACGGATTAGCCCTTCCCGGGAAATGGATAGCTTCTCAAATCCGTCCTCCGTAATAAGATAGCTATTTTCTATTCCGACGACTCCGCGCCCGGGGAAAGTAAATTTCGGCTCGATGGCAATGACCATCCCCGGCTCCAGCGGAAGCGAAAACCCTCTGGCCAGAATCGGCAGCTCGTCGATTTCCAATCCGATCCCATGGCCGAGAAATTTGACCTGATCTTTCCCATATCCCATGAAATGATCGCCTAATCCCGCCTCTCCGGCTATTTCAAGCGACTGAATATATAGTTGTTCGCACGCGGTACCCGGTACCAGCTTGTCCTCTGTTCGACGCAGGATATGCTCTGCAACCTGGTATGCTTTATCCAGAGGCTCGTCTAATTCACCAATGACCATCGTTCTCGTCTGATCAAATACGTAACCGTCGATACAGCAGCCGATATCGATCAGAATCGGCTCATTCGGTCCGATCGTCTTGCTCCCCGCGCTTTGCGGACTGGCTGGACTCAGCCCCTGTCCTCCCGCCGGTCCGTCAAAATAGGTCGGAACCGCCATAGCGCCGCCGGAACCAACCATTCCGGTAATGACTTCCTGATTGTAGCTTCTCATTCTCATAAGGCCCATGTGCCCGTTCTCGCGTATCGTCGTTTCGATTAAGCTCATTAACTCGACGTCTTTCATGCCGATTCTGGCTTCCGCCGCCGCTCTCTCCAAAGCCAAATCCGTGACGGCAGCCGCTCGACGAATGATATCGAGTTCCTCCGGGCCTTTGATCATGCGGGTTTCTCTGACGATCATTGAGCCGTCTTTCCATTGCGCGGCAGGAACAGCGGACTGCAGCTTGTGGTAGGTTTGCACCGGCAGCACATCGAATTCGGTGGCGATGACCGGCTGCTCTCCATTCGCAAACAAGCGAGGATGACGATTCCGTAATCGCTCTCCCAGGCTTCGCATGGAGCCCAGTTCCTCTATGTCAACTCGGGATTCCATCTGCGCCCGAATCACGCTTCGGCGAACATAGAACACGGCCTCACCTTCAGACGGAATAAACAGAAAGCCGGTCTGCATCGTTCCGGTAAAATAGTAGATATCGACATTCTGAGTCATTATAAAACCGTCCATCCGATTCAATCTCATCTTCTCCTGCAGCTTCTCGCGACGGTTCAAATATACATCCATTTGCAGTTCCCCCTGTCTGACTTCAACTTGAAACGTTCATTAGTTGGATTCCGATGTTCTCATTATACACCGAACGAAAAAGACTGACATCCTTCCTGAGCGTATATGAATTGAGCATTTGAATGCCATGAAAAAGCGAATAACCGAAGATAGCAGCAAAGCACAATAACAGAAAAAGCATCAACTTGCATGTCGTAGGTAAATCTATTACTATATACATAGATTTACGATGCATATTACATCTATGTATATGAATAAGAAAGGAGCCTCTACTTTGAAAATCAACAAAGAACTAATGAAAGGAAGCACAGCGACCCTTCTGCTCCATTTATTGGAACGTAAAGAAAGGTACGGCTATGAAATGATCAAAGAGCTGGACAGGCAGTCCGATGGAATTTTCAAATTGAAGGAAGGGACACTTTACCCCATTATGCACGCCATGGAGTCCAGTGGACTGGTGGAAGCTTATTGGAGCGAACAGGGAGGGAGGAATCGCAAGTATTATCGAATTACAAACGAAGGAAAAAAGCAGCTTGCGGACAAGAAGCAGGAATGGACAACCTTCCGTACGGCGGTAGATCGGCTGTTAGGGGAGGGAAGCATATGAAAGAAAGGGGGGACCAACCAGCTATTGAAGCTTATTTGGGCGCCGTCTGCCGGAATATGAAATCAAAGGAACTGCGCGAGGAAGTAAAACTTGAAATTCAGTCTCATTTGCAGGATGCCATCGAAGATAAGCTAAATAGCGGAATGGAGCAAGAGGAAGCCATAGAATGGGTTATCCGTCAGATGGGGGATCCCGACCTGGTCGGAAAGCAAATGATCCGCATCCATAAGCCTCGGCTGCACTGGGGGTTGCTCCTTCAACTAGTCCTTTTCATCGTCGTTGGAGCAATATCGATGTATATGGTGGAGCTTAGCTACAGCGGAATGCCGTTCAAGCAAATTTACGAGGGAAGGTTATTTTACGAAAAGGTTGTTTATTCGGCGCTTGGACTTCTTCTAGTCGTGATTTTATATTTCTACGATTATCGCAAATTAAAGAAGTATTCATGGCCGCTTTATATAGCAACGATAGTTCTAATGGTTACTTACCTATTGGATTTGGGCATATTCCGATTGAATTGGATCGAAATTAGTCCTTATATGCTCATTCTCGCTTTAGCTGGCCTTCTACCGAAAGAGCAGCATACAGATATCGGACTTCGCCCGGAATTAATCAGGCTTCTGCTGTTTGTTATCCTCCCCTGTCTGTTATACTTCCAAGCCTCGAACAAATCGGCCTTGACCGTTTATCTATGTGCATATATCGTTATGATGATCATTTCCCGTGTAAATAAGAAAGCTCTCATTGGGCAAATTGGAATCGGTCTAACCGCTTTGTTCATAGCGTTGTTTGCCAACCATTCAGCAAGAATGAGGCTGCTTGCGTTCATTAACCCACAGGAAAATTCGGATCATGGAGGTTACATCTACGTTCAAGCCCAAAACGCCCTTCATTCGGCTGGCTGGTTCGGACAAGGAATGGGAATCACCAACCCTTATTTGCCTGAAATTCACGCGGATATGGTTTATACCTATTTCGTCCATAGTCTGGGTTGGCTCGCGGGGATTTCATTCGTGATAGTGAGCGCCTCGTTCCTCGTGCTGCTGATCAGAGCATCGAATAAGATTAAGGACCTCTACGGAAAATTGCTAATTTCAGGTGTTACCGCCATCCTTACGTTCCAGTTTATATGGCATATAGGCATGTCTATCGGGGTGCTGCCGCTATTCCGCATCCCGCTTCCGTTTGTAGGCCATGGAGGAAGCCATATGCTCTTACAAATGCTCGCGATAGGAGTTGTGCTCAGTGTATACAGGCGCAAAGACTTGCTGAGAGCTCGGGAAATCACTGGTGGATAAAAAGCTCTCCGGCCCCCTTTCGGGGATTTTATCGATTCAAAGCTTGTGATGGAAATCGTTGTGCCGTATCAAGCGCGGCACAACGAATTTGGGTCCACTAAGCATTGATGCCTGGCTATTGCTCGGTCACCATCCACCACCTCTTACCAGCGGCTTTATGTCACCATCACGTGCTGTTCACACCATATCAAGCTATATGGCTTATTGGATGAGCTATATGGCTCCTGCGATCAAAACACCAGTTCCGAGGAGCTTTTAATTTGCCATGTCACCGGCCCCAATACCTGAAACGAGCGGGGAAATTCCAACTGAATAATCATGACGACCCCAGGGCGATCGAAGCGGACGGAATAATCGTAAGTTGGATTGGAATAGACGTACGGAAACGTCTTATCCTCATTAATGACATCAAAAACGAGAACATTAACCGGGCTGCGCAAAAACGTCCCCGGAAGCGGAATATTGGCAGAATCCAGCCTCAGATTCGTCTGCAAATAACGGTCGGCGGTTTCTTTGGCCCGGGCCGGATCGATAGCCACCACACCTTGGGCCAATTTATCCGCATCCACTTGCTGGGCCGCGGCATGGGTGGAATAATTCAGAGCGTGCTTGGCGTTAAATACGGTATGCATCGCCAACTCCTCGTCCGTCTGCAGAGCCTGCATCGTCATGTAGAAGCCGATAAGCAGCAGAAACAATAGAAGCTTATTCATAGATTCCCCTCCCCCGCTTCGTCGGTATTGTGCCGTTTTTGCACATAAATGCGGTTGGATCGGCTTGCCGCTCCCTATGGAACATATTCGCTCATTTTCATCCCCACGGCTGCCATTACAGCTCCTTCAGAAGGGGGAGCAATGCCGACAAGCCGATCTATAATAAATAGTCCCCCGTATGGGTAGGTAATCATCAATCGGATTCCATTGCCGCGCGGAACTGGTTCGCCTGAATTCCTTCCGCCCACTCCCGTAGTGGTCGTCACCAAATAATCCAGATCAGCGCCGATAAACCCCCTCTCCTCCAGCCTTTGTCTGGATTGCCCGATCATTCCCGGATCGATGTAGCCGCGGGCGCCACTCGCGCCGACCTCGAGCAAGTAATCCACTTCCTTTTGCAGAACAGCCTGTCTTGTGATGATCACATGCTTGTACACAGGGGCAAACATAAACCAGCATAACAACGTAACGAACATTATAAACACCAGGATTTGCTTCATGACACCAACCACCTTTAACAGCGATGACAGACAAAACCGATTAAGGATTAATACTTTCAATCGTTGTATTGATCCTTAAGCCGCCGGACCGAACCATTTCTTCGGTTCCATCCTCTCCCCCGACAGTAGCATGGAAGATCAGCACTACGACCAGAATAAGCAGCACCGTAGTTATAATCGATTTCATGATTATCCTTTCCCCCTGTTTGCTTTGTCCCAAAGGGACTAAGGTCTGATTAATGAGCCGATTTGACTGTTAATAGAGGTCCCTTTCTCCTCAATCATCTTCTTCGTTCCCGTCGTATCATTCGTAATTACATTCGTAAAAATAACGACTACTACAATGAGAAGCATTACTGTCATTAAAATATTTCGCATATCATCCCATACCTTTCCAATAAATTCGTTATAAATCATTATTGTTGCGGCAATAGAGCAAAGCTTCACCCTGACTATCTCGGTTTTATTGCAGCGTTTGAAAGAGCTTCTGCCCTTCCTGCACCCAGGGGTAGATAAAGAGCCTGAACGTGTTCAGGATGGGTATACCGGCCAGCACAAACAGCACATACGAGGTGGTTTCCTTTTTGCTTTCCTTGTATAGATCAATTCTCTCCTTGTAATCGGCAATGCGCTGGCGAAGCAGCTCATAGTATGCGCTGCTTTCGTTGTGTCTTAATGAGCGTATCGTTTCGGCAAAGCTATGGGCTTCATCCGTTCCCAACCGGTTCTTGAACAAGGTGACCGCCCGGTCCGCGTCGTGATACCATTCATTCAGAAGCAAATGAAATTCCTTGCGGATCGTCCGGGTATAGGGCAAACACCGGCTAAGCTTGCTGTGCAAATTCATTTGGGAACCGGTGTAATATAGCAATTGGGTGCTGATTGCGTAAATTTCATTGACGATCCGATGGGATCTTTGCCGTTGGATTGCTTCCAGCAGCAAACGGTCAAAATAAATAAGAAGCAGCAGAAGAAAAGCGGCAGCCATTATATAAACACCCGGTATATATAAAGTAAGATAGGGTCTTTGGAGCGAGAGCCATCCGACGAAGCCTGCCAGAAGCAGCAGAAGAATCGCTATTCTCTTCCAAAGCTCGTACGAGTAAGCGTTCATCGGAATTCCGCAACCGAGTAGCAGCTGTCTTCGCTCCTCGGCCTTAGGCCCATGAACAGCCACTCGTAGCAGCCTCAGCAGCAGAACGGGCGGTTGACGCGGTTCACTGCCCGGATTCATCCGAAGCCTGCGCCGACCACCGACAAAAACAGATGCCATGAAGAAATAAGCGGCCAAAAAGCCAAGGACCAGCAGCAGCCCATGCAAAAGCCAGTAAATCCATTCCAGACTGGGGAGCGGTTTCAATTCCATCCCTCCTTTCACATTCGTTTCATTGAAAGATAAACCCCCATCATAAATCCGCCAAAGATAAGCAGCAAAGCATCCAACAGCATGTTGCGGCCCGCCGCATCGACAAAATAGTAATGATAAGCGTTATCATAATTGATTTTGAAATTAACGATCAGGAATACCGCCAGGAAGAATAACGGGGAAAAGCTGGCGATTCGGATTTCAAGCAGCCGGTTACGTGCGATTTGGTCCGCCAATTTCGCCTTCCGCATATCGTTGATCAGCTCTTTAAGATTAAGAGAGATGTCGTTCCCTTCCATCAATGCGATTCTTATAATACTGGCAAAATAATCAGCCCACAGATGCCCAAGAGATAACCTAAAAATACGCAGAGCATCATCCACCTCCCGGTTCATCGACAGGTTGCGGTGAAGCTGCTCGAAGACCGGCTTAAGCGGATAGCGAATCCGATTCTCTTGAAGCGCCTGGTGAATGACATTGCGAACGTTCGGATGAGGAGCAAGCAAATACGTCTGATAGACGATTTCCACGGCCGGCAAAAAGTCCATTCTTGTCCTCAATTGATTAGTAATTAATTGCATGCGCAGAATCAAATAGGGAAGCAAGGCCGCTATAAGGCTGAGCGCTACGATCCCTTTAACCGATGGAAAAAAAAGCACCGCTCCAATAAATCCGGAAAGCAACAGCGCAAATGAAGTTGTGAACAGCACGGGAAGAGTAACCCGTGAACCGGTCGATTCCAACAAATCCGATAAGTGCCGATAAAGAAAGCCGCTGCGCTGCAAAATATCGGACAATCGGTGGCCAAAGGCAGCTTCACGAATATGATGCAGCCGGATTCGGGCGAGTTTACGATTTGCCGTTACCAGCAAAATTCCCCGAATTCCAGTGAATACCAAAAGGAATAATAGCAATAAAAAAGCAATCTTGGCCGCAATCAGCATCGATTCATCCACCCCTCAGCCATCGAATCGTACCCTTCACGATCATATTTCTGCATCCTGCGAATGGCACGCTCAGAGAATCGTGCGGGATAATGCCAGTTATGCCGTTCATAATCATAGACAACGAGATCGCGAACTTGTACCTCGCCATCTACAAACTCATATTCACCTATGCGAACCACTTTACGCTTGCCGTCCACTATGGCCATCTCAATCCCGATTTGGGTAACATAAGTAGTAATCCGTTTGGATAACCGCGCAGGGTTCATCCCCCGAGAATCCATCATGCACATCTCCGTTATCGCTTCCGGCACATCCTCCAATTCATTGACGTGGACCGAAGTCATACTGCCCTCATGCCCTCTCGTACAAGCCCGTACATATACGTTCGCATCCTCATCGCGGATTTCAGCGTGAATAATTCTTTTGGGCGACTGGCGGAGTGCCAGCTTGAAGGCTTGTTGACCGTTATGCTGGACATCCTCTTCATGAACTTCGTATTCGACAATATTTTTAGTTGGAAAATCCCGTTTCAGCATGAGCTCATATCTGGATTCGATCGTAATGATTCTTTCATTCTCAGGCAGCTCTGCAATCAGCGCTTTCATTAAATGGGTCTTGCCGGAATTGGTCGGACCGATAACGACCAGATTAAAATAGGACCGAAAAACGCAGCGCAGCAATCCCATTATTTCTTCGCTCATCGTGCTATATTCGCTGCGGCAAAGCTCCGGAAGCCGAAACTGACGAACCGTATAGAAGCGAATCGTCAACGTGGGCACTGAAGTATATCCATAGCCTGTCATCGTAACCCGGGATCCGTCTCTCAGCATGACTTCCGCCCATCTTTTGCGCGGATTCAACGTATCGTTATTAAATAACACGAGGTTCTGCTGGATACGCTCCAATTCTTCCACTGAATTCAAACGGTATGGAGAAGGCCTCACCCTGCCGTTGCGGATTTCAAAAATGTTAGTGCCGACAACCTGTATTTCCTCCAGTCCTTCCTTCTCTTTCAGGATAAGCTCCAGTTCTCCCAACCCGATCACTTCGGCAAAAATCGCTTCAGCAATTGTACTGTGCTTCCGGTTAGGCGGTGGAACATCGTGGATTCTTCGTTTGGCCAGCTGATCCCGAATAATAGCAAAAATTTTCAGCCGCTCTTCTTCATAGCCCAACACAGCCCGGTTAAGCATTTCTCCATACTGGAGCTGCTCCTCCTCGCTTCTTCCCTTGGCTGTGACTAATTCG
This sequence comes from Paenibacillus sp. J2TS4, assembly GCF_018403245.1. Classification (GTDB taxonomy): domain Bacteria; phylum Bacillota; class Bacilli; order Paenibacillales; family NBRC-103111; genus Paenibacillus_L. Next base: position 145,864 of record NZ_BOSH01000013.1, on the reverse strand, counting down.
TTGCGGATTTCTTCCGTCCATCTCTGGAACTCCCGCAGCTGTCTGTCCCCTCTTGCCCTGAATTCCTCCGCAGAGGATGATCCCTCTTCCCGTAACTTGTTGGCATAGGCCAGGACGGAAAATTTCTTCTCCACAGCTCCTCCCTCCTAGGATATGGCTCGGGGAATCCAACGGCCAAGCCAGCGCTTTTTGCGGGAAATATCCATCGCTTCCATATTCCATTGATCCATGAACATTCGAGTAATGTCAGCTACCGCCAAATAAAAGGGATGATCGCCCTCAAACAGCTCCATCAGCTTCCCTTGATTTAACAACTCCACCAGATTGCTTTTTCTCGGCACCTGGGAGACGATTTTCAAACCTGTTTCCTTCTCAATATCTTTCACCCGGATCCCTCCCGCGGAAGCCATCTTCTCCACCTGATTAACTACCAAATGAAAGGAGGCCGAATGGAGCCCGAACATAGGAGCCATTGTCTGCAGCCAGCGTTGGAAATCCTCTTGAAAATGAGTCAAGTCCGGAGTCGTTACGACCACTCTGGCATCAGCCTCCAGCAGCGCAGCAACCGTTGCCGCGTTATCCCAATAAGCGTTCACTTCGACAATGCACAGATCGAATGCCGATCTGGCCGCCGTCAGCAAGTGCTCGATATCTTCCGGCTGATAGAATTCGGCCTGCTCCCGTAACGAGCTGCCGAAGAGCACCGATAAACCCGGCAAGCCAGGTGCCTGGATACAGTGACGGAGCAGCCTTTGGCGGGTCAGGCTCTGCGACTTCAGATCCGCCCTCAATTGGTCCAGCGAGGACAATACTTCATTCATCCCCATGTAACGGTGCAATTTAGAGCTTTTAAGATTCAGACAAAGATAACCGACATTAAGACGGGAAGCCCGCGCGGCACAGACGGCTGAGCCAAATGAGACCACTGTCGTCCCAATATTAGGCGTTGTTCCCATATAGACCACCATTTTATTATCTCCGGAAGCCACCCCCGACGGGATTGGGTTCATACCGTCAATCCTGACCTCCGGCTCTTTACGCAGCAAAAAATTCGTGCTCACAAGTTTATCCTCCTTAGGTCTGTCAAGCCGTATTACCGTGCTTCGACATTCGTTAAATTACTAAAAGCGATAACCAGCTTGCCTTCCTGATTACGGCAAGCCTCATCGATCCGCAGCCATTCCTCCTCGGTTAAATTTAAATTGATTTGTTCAATGTTGCCGTTCGCTTCCCGGCGAGAAGCATACATTCGCTCCGCATCCCCTGCCATTTTTGATAAAAAATGAGATTGGTTCAGATCATCGACCTCCACATTGGCCGCTGATTTGACGGATGCGACAACGACCTCGTACGGAAACATAATCCGCGATCCATCTTGACCGGATAAATAGATCCGGACCCGGTCTCCTGCCCTAATTCCATTGGACACGGATAAAATATAGTCCTTGGGAATCTGGAACGTATATTGTCCCTCCCGGGGAAGCAGATGAAAGCGATCCAGCTTCCAGCTCAGGATCGGCTCGTATCCTCCTAACGGAACGACCGCCTCTCTTCCTATTACATCTTCCGCCCTCGTCATCATCTGCTCGTTATAAGAGCCGACATAAACCGGCTTCAGCTCAATCATGTCGGAAGATATGAGTGTCCCCGCCTGAATGAAGCTTTTGGGAACGACGACATTCGTCGTCTGCTGCAATTCAACCTGACGAACCTGCAGCAGATAAACTCCATACACCAGCAGGCAAGACAGTAAAGCTGCACACAGGCTTATCCACAAGTTTCGTTGTCTGCTCAATCCATTCATCACCTCCTTCTTGCATCCCTCCCGCTTTCCAACCCTCGCCATTAAGGCTGGGTACAGAGCGTGCGCGGTATGCAGGAAATAAAAAAAAACGCAAACCCACGGACTTGTCCGTAAGCTTGCGTTCTTCGCAAAACCATTAGTATTAACTTGTTACACAAATATACCAGAGCATTGCAGGAATATCAACCGCTCATTTACATTATTTATCTTTATTTTACAAAATTAAACCTTTTTCCCTCAGCAGCTCGCCTACCCCCAAACCTCCAAAGATGAATTCAGCCGTATCCTTGACCAAATCATCGAAGCGTGGCGGCCCCTCTTCAAGAAGAGGCGAAAAATAGTTTATCTGCTTATGAAGGAGCAGCACACCAAGAATGAATAAAAAGGTTTGGTCCAGCGAGCGAAAATGAAGCAGGCCCTGATTGCGTCCCTTCTCCAGTAAATCCCGAAGAATGCCCCATATCGGCAAAAAATGATTCCGGATCATTTCGATTCTCGGCGAATCCGTTGCAATCTCTTGCTGCAGGATGTTTATGATATCCATGTTATTCATCCGAAAACGAATCACTTCTTGAATGAACATATAGATCCCTTCCACGGGCAGATCCTTGTACGGTTCCACTTCTTCCATACGCTGCTGAGGAACAAACTCATCAAACAATGCGTTCAACATATTTTCTTTACCGCCGAAGTGATAGGATACGAGGGCGACGTTGGCGCCGGCTTCTTCACATATTTGCCTTATGCTTGTTCCGTCATATCCTTGGCGGGCAAATAATTTTTTGGCGGCCAGCAAGATCCGTTTCTTCGCGTCAGGCTCAGGAGTTGTCATAAGTTCTCCTTTTACACAGTTTTCTTTCTATTATGGCCTGTATTCAAGGCTCGTTGCAATAGCCCGCCAAATTTCCTCCCTCATACCGGGGCCCGTTCTGCCGATGCGGCCTCTCTGCTAAATCCGCGCAGAGCTACAGCGGCCGCTCCTACCACGATACTCACGAGCATGATAACGATGAGCATGCGGACTGCAGACCCGATTCCATCCCCTCCGAATAACAGATTCATCACTCCCTCGACCGCATAAGTTGCCGGCAGGTATTCACTGATTTGACGGTACGTATCGGATAGCAGCACGGTGGGAACGAGAGCGCCGGACGTCACCAGTTGAACCGATAGACCTATAATATTGAACAGCATTCCGGCCATTCCAAACAGCAGAACGAACATTTGTGTGAAAACGATGAAGGCTAGTAGAAACAGCATTTGGAAAGCCCACACCGATCCAAATCCACTGCTGTAGGTATCTCCCAACAGCATAACCATCGTAGTGCCGACAGCCGACACGGTCACAGCCGTTCCTACACTGAGAAGAAGCAGCACGAAATATTTGCTCCATTTACTGTAGCCTGTTCCGATCCCTTGCATGGACTGCATCAAATTCATAGAGAACAGCATGGAACCGACGAATGAAGCGAGCACCATCATTAGCGGCACCATAGAATCTGACATTCTCTCGACAGGATACAGACTATGGATTTCTTTGGCTACTCGTCCCGTCACTCCGCTGCTAACCGCCCGAGCTTGCTCCTCCGGCATTCCGGCTTGCTTCAGCACAGCCTGAACCCCTGCCGTTGTTGCCTGAAGATCAACAGTCGCCGTTAATTCTGAGGCCACATTTTGCATAATGCTTTTGATCATCGAAGGATTGGATTCGTTAATAGTAAACGAAAGGGGGATCGACCCTCCTCCGGGCTGGCCCAACCGTTCGTGGAAGCCGGACGGGATCGTAATGACCATCTGAGCCGCCCGTTCAATGAGCATGCTCTCGGCATCTGCCGCCGCAGCAGCAATCTCCGTGTGAAAAGGCAGGGACTGAGCAAGAGTATCGGCAAGGATGGCGCCGGCCTCTTGATCTTCATTAACGATGACCAGGCGCAATTGATCGAACCGGTCATTCACTTCCTTGTATCCTGTCATCCACACCACACTGAAAACAAGCTGGAACAAGATAGCTACCGCAATCCCAGTGATCGTCGTTCTCTGTTTAAAAAATTGTTTCAGCAATTGAATCATGTCTTTCCCTCCTGTACCGACAGATTAAATTAATCAAACGTTTAATTTAATCAAATGTTTGATTAAATCATACTTTAATCTATGATCCATGTCAATCTTATGTACAAGCGTAAACGGCTGTCTCCGTCCTTTAACGGAGGACAGACGTTTCGCGGTGAATTATAAGCATGATTATAAGCGTAAATCTTATAAATCCTTATAATTCAATCAATGCCTCAGGGTAATTCATGTTTTGTTCTACCAGGTCATAGACTGGGCTTCATTTTTAAGTGGCGGTGTCACAGGCTTCGCAAGAAAGATACGATGCGAAAGGTGCTTGCTTTGAAGATCTTGGCAAGTGGCCTGGAGTTAGGGAGGAGAACAAAATAAGGTGCGATTGTACACCCCAAATCTATAGTTCTAGCCATTTTTGAGATTAAGGTGTGAAAATGCGCTCTATTTTCCACGATTTTAATAAAAACGAGGATTTAGCCCATTTAGAGGGTACTTTTGCACTTCAATGCCCTTTTCGTGAAAAAGGTTGGATTTAAGAGGCATTATTGCACTTCAATCCTCCTCCATTAGGTTAGAAGGTGATTGGAAAGGCTCGGGCTGGGCATCGCCGTCTCTGCAAGGATAAAAAAAGGATGCCTCAAAAGCAGTTGTCTGCTTTCAAGACATCCTTGCACACCGTCACTTCATGCGACGATTTACGCTTAGCTCAGAGTTATTCCACATGATGCAATACTCCATGTTCCATGCTCCATGCTTCATACTCCATGCTTCGCGCTTGGCACCGACTTCTTCACATGGCGCGACAGTTACGATGATGTGATTTATCGCTGTTACACTCTAATTTAATGCTACAAATAAGGGTTGTTTTCCTTCTCATAACCGATCGTCGTCTTCGGGCCATGCCCGGGGTAGACCTGTATCGCATCGTCCAGCTCGAACAGCTTGCTGTGAATCGAATCCATCAAGTCGTTCCAGCTTCCTCCCGGAAGATCGGTCCTTCCGACGGATAACCGAAAAAGAACGTCTCCCCCAAATAAATGCCCACCGACCAAAAAACTTACGCTGCCCGGAGAATGTCCCGGTGTATGCAGCACCTGAAAGGTGTGCCCCAGAAACTCCAGCTTCTGTCCGTCATCCAGCGCAATTTCAGCCGGATCGGTTACTATCGGTCCTCCGATTTCCGGCCACCTGGCTGAGCCATTCTTCATCGGATTCGTCAGCCAATCCGCTTCTGCATCGTGCAAATAGACGGGACATTGCTTCAGCTTCCGAATTTCATCCACTCCGCCGATATGGTCGAAATGGGCATGGGTCAGCAAGATAGCCTCCACCTCCAGATCGCCCAGCTTGCGAATCAACTGCTCGGGATTCATCCCCGGATCGATGACGACCGCTTTGGTCCGATCCGGATCCGTCAGCAGATAGGCATTCGTCTGCAGCGGCCCGAGTGCCATTACTTCTATGTTCATGATTATCCCGCTCCTGTTCTTGGATGAACCGCTCAGAATGTCGACAGCAGCTCGCGCAATTCCTTTACAATAACATCTTGGTAGCCGGTCCCTTCTCCATACTGCTTAAGCATTTCCTGACGGGCCACCTGGATATTATCGTTGTAATCGGGAGCTTCCCGATCCGGGTTATGTTTTTTAAATTCTATCATGATGGCTTGAACATGCTTAGGACGCGGTCCCCACTGTCCAAGCACCGCTCCGTTATTGTCCGCAAAGATGACAATCGGAACGGCCCGTCCGCCCATTGTCAGAAATTCATCCATCGTTTCCATATGCTGCTCCATGATCAATACTTCAACCGGAATCCCGCTCTCTTCCATGGCGCGAAAGACTACCGGCACATTACGGACAACATCACCGCACCATTCAGCCATCAGAATCAAGCAGCGAACATCCTCCCGGCTGCGTAACGATTGGAAAAATTGCTTATCCTCTTCATTTCTCCACGCGAATTGTTCGGACCAGTCTGTAAATTTATCCTTGTTTTTCTCCATTCCGTCTATAAACTGTTGAGGTGTAATCCCTTTGCCAAATTTATCCGCTACATTTTTAGCCATTCGTCCTACCTCCGTCAAATGTTATTCAAATAAAAGTGCATTATCTTAATTGTATCAAAATGTTCAGCAGAGTCCAGCCAACGATCATTAACTTGCACCATGCCCTTCTTCGATCACCCGGACAATTTGTCCTATTTGATCGGAGGACAATCGTTTTTTTGGTTTATAGCCTCTAATAAAATCAAGTATTTGCTCCGCCTTCACAGCCGCAAAAGCAGGAAGCTTTCCTTCCAGCCGGCAATCGGGATTAACACACCATAGCAGACCAACAACGTCAGCCTCCAGCCTATTAGAGCGAAGCTGCTTCTTCAACACATATTCATTGCGATAGAGCGGACCCGTAACGTCTTCATACCGATCAACCGTGCCCAGCCTTGCTCCTTTGGGGGTAAGGCGAATTTCTTCGGACCAATCCTTCGTTAACAGGTGAAAGATGCCATTAGGCCCGATGACCAGTTGATCCACCACCTGCGTGCTGCTGCCCCCGGTTATACTTTGGGAATTAAAAACTAGATACTCCTCTCCCAAGCCATTAATTAGTACGGTTCCTTGGGGGATGTCGCGGACCATTTTTTGAGTGGTGCCTTGAGCCGTGTCCCGGGTCTTATCTTGTGCCTTGCCTTGAGCGGTGCCTGGAGCCTTATCCTCGGTGGTCCCTGGTTTAGGAGAAAAAGCTGCGCCCACGTTGCCGGATAGTTCAGAATTAGCCCCGGACTGACGTTTGCGCACTATTTTATAAATGATGTACAGCAGCGTAAGAATAACAGAAATCCAAATGAACGGCTGTACATAAGGTCCGGCAATATCGCCGATTTGCTCGAAGCTTTTGCCCAGCTCTCCCAGCTTTACCCCGAGAAAGACAAAGAGAATGCTCCAAGGAATGACCGCCAGAGTCGTATACAATGCAAAGCGGCTTAAGGGCATTTTGGCGATGCCCGCCGGTATGGAGATGGCATGCCGTACAACCGGAATGAAGCGCGCTGTAAAGATAACTCCCGTTCCGTAGCGGTTAAACCATGCTTCCGCCACATCTATATGCTTCTTATTAATAAGCAAAAACTTGCCGTACTTCTCCAGAAAGGGCCGGCCCCCGTACCGGCCGATCCAATAAACAAAGATTTGCGCGATTGTCCCGCCAATGGTCCCGAAAATGACCGCTTCCGCAAAAGTAACGTCCCCCCGATAGACGAGCAGACCTCCATAGGCCAGCACAATTTCACTCGGAATGACTTCAATCATCAAGCCAATCATGATTCCCCAATATCCCATCGAGGTCATAATTTGCAGAAGTTCATTAATGAGCTCTGACATTTGCAACCCACTTTCCCTGGCGAAAATTTGTAATATACATACGTCAAATAAAGATAAGCATCCATACCATTCGGAAAGAAAGTACATCCGAAGCTTCAAACCTCTTGTTCCCTATTTCTTTATAGCCTCTTGAACACCTTAGCCTATAGAGTGTTGTCCACTTTTATAGTATACATACTCTTTTACGCCAAAAAAAGAACAGTCTCGTATCCGAGGCTGCGGCTTCCACATGCAGAAACACCTAGATAAGACCAGAACCGATTCGACTTGCAAAAACAGCAAAAACCCCCTGTCGTAAACAGGAGGCTCCTTGAAAAGGATCTTATTTAGCGGCGGCAACCGTCTCAGGAGAGGTCAGCGTATCGTAAAATTCAACGTAGTTATCCTTCTGTTCGCTGCCGCGAAGGGCCATCGCTACCCGCGGATGCTCGTTAAGAACCCCCGAAATCATGTAGGGAATGATGTATCCCCATTCCCATCTCTGCCTCATCGGAATCATATGTCTCTCGATAATATCCAGCACCGGGCGCAGATTATAGTTAGGATTCTTCAAATGGCTGACCAACAGCTCGGTCGGACAATTTCCGGCTGCCCTGCCCATTCCGTATACGGAGGAATCCAGAAAGACGACCCCGTTCTTCGCAGCGGCCAGAGTGTTGGAAAAAGCGAGCTGCATATTGTTATGCGTATGCACCCCGAGCTGTTTGCCAGGAAGCAGCTTCTGAAATTTATCAACCAGATGCTCGACATCCTTGTAATCCATGCTTCCATAGGAGTCGACAATGTATACGATATCTACCGGACTCTGAGCAATCTCGGCAAATGCCTCGACCAGCTCATGCTCCAGAACATGGGATAAAGCCATAATATTCAGGCTGGTCTCGTAGCCCATTCCATTAAACTTATTTACCAGCTCCAACGCTTTGTCTACATCTTTAATGTAACAAGCGACCCGAATCAGATCGAGCATGCTCTGCTCTCTCGGCAATATATCGTTCTCGTCAACACGTCCGATATCAACGAGCGCGGACAGCTTCGTCCTCCCTTTCTCCGGAATTACTTCGCGCAGAAAGCTCTCGTCCAGAAAACGCCAAGGTCCGGAATCCGCTCCTTTAAGCAGCTTGGGCGAATTTTTATAACCAATCTCCATATAATCGACTCCGGCCTCGTTCAAGCCCTTATATAAATCGCGGACAAATTCCACGCTAAATTCCCAATTGTTGACCAAACCGCCATCCCGAATAGTACAATCCAAAATTTTGCACGGATTCTTCATCAATTTCTTCCCCCAAACCAACTGATTTTACTTTTTGCATATTTTCGCACGTTTAAGCTTTTTAGCTTTTATGCTTTCTGGCTTTTGTGCTTTTTAGCGATAAAGATTAATGAATCAGTTATATCACGCCTTCCATGGCTTTGTCAATCGATTTGTCTATCATTTTGTCCATCGATTTAAGACAGTTTAGGCATGTCCCTGATCCATCCCGCATACCATGATACAAAACTATTCAAAGGATGTGGCCCCGCGGATGTTTAAAGCTTTTGTTCTGAGCAAAAAGAAAATCGTTATCGTGACGGCTCTTCTCGCGTCCGCTGCTATGGGCGGATTGATTTACAATTACAGCAAAGATTCGCAGGCGGTATCCGGCAGTCCCGGACAACCCCGGACTATCCATATGGTGACCGGAGAGTTCAAATCTACAACCGAGGACGGCAAAGAAATTGAGGCTTACCGTTGGGATCCGGGAAACATCTATATCAAAAAAGGGGAAACGGTCAACCTGAGTATTTTTGGTGTGAACGGCGCCAGCCACCCGTTTATTATCGAGGGGACAAACATTAAAGGCGAAGTGAAAAAGGGCAAGGAAACGATCGTTCCCTTCAAAGCTGACAAGGAGGGCATCTACCGGCTTCTTTGTTTGACTCATCCGGATATCGCCCATCATGGTCCGATGATCGCCTATATCGTTGTAGACTAGACGCTTAAGTGGCCGCCTTCCCTTCTGCTGCATATTCTGCTTGTGTAGGCTGGAAAAAGGGCAGGTGAAATCCATACGATGAAGCCGAATAAGGAACCGCATCAGAAAACACCGGCCACCGCAAGGACGATTCGCAGAGCCTGCAGCCGGGAGCTCTATCGGACCATTAAAAAACTCAAGGTCTGGATTCCCCCCGAGCAAGTATCCAGAGCGGAAGAAATTTATTATCATAAAGTGATGGCCCATTTGCTCTGGATTCATGAAAACAGCAGCAAAAGAAAAGTGCTGGCCGACTGGTGGGAACAAAATGTGTGTCCGGAAATTGCTTCCCTATGGAATGTGGATGCGGGCACTCTATCCAGAGCGTTTCGCGAATCATTCGGAGGCTGATAGGGACTTATGCATTACATTGCGGGCCTGGACGAACAAAGAGGCGCCTTCTATCGGGCAGCCTCTTTGTTAACTCCAGGTAGAGCCAGCAAGCAGCGGGCCCCTTCGGGTTCAGAATAGATACTTATGGACGCACCGCCTGATCTGTAAGAATGAGAGGCCCCTCCTTCGTGATCGCGATCGTGTGCTCATATTGTGCGGACAAGCTTCCGTCTATCGTTCTGGCGGTCCAGCCGTCTTCCTCTATCCAGGCCGCGTAGCTGCCGATATTGAGCATCGGTTCTATGGTGAAGACCATGCCTTCCTTCAAGCGGGGACCTCTGCCTGCGGGACCGTAATGAGGAACCTGCAGGTCTTCATGCATGACTTGCCCGATGCCATGCCCGATAAACTGACGGACAACCGAATAGCCCTGTGATTCCGAGAACGTCTGGATAGCGTTCGAAACATCTCCGATCCGGTTGCCTATGACTGCTTTCTCTATTCCGATGTACAGCGCCTCTTTCGTTGTCTCCAGCAGCGCGCGCGCCTCCTCGCTTACTCTTCCAACTGGATAGGACCAGGCGGAATCCGCCATCCACCCATCCACACTGAATACCATATCAATCGTAACAATGTCCCCTTCCTTCAAAGGCTCCTTCTTTGGAAATCCATGACAAATCACGTCATTAACCGATGCACATGTAGCGTACGGGTAACCATGATAGCCTTTTTGCTCAGGGATCGCCCCATTCTCTTTTGTAAATTGCTCTACGAATTCTTCAATCTCCCATGTTGTCGTTCCCGGACGAATCCGCTTGGCGATTTCGCGATGACAGGCAGCCACCAGTTCCCCCGCTTTTTTCATCTTGGAGATTTCTTCCGGTGTCTTCAATTGGATCATGTCAGTTCCTCCAGACCTTTTCTCTATACTCCTCTTTACATTCAGCCTCTATACCATCCATTATGACTATAATTCCAATAATATAGATGCATCCTTGTCAATTCAAAAAAATGCACCTTTCCACGCTCTAACCTGATTCCAGCAACCCTCTTCCCTGCAGTTCTACCCTACTAATGTATAGAAAATTCAAGCAACATGCAACGTACTGCAATATCCGGGCCCGATAGTCAGAATGAGTCGTCGGCTCCAGAGTTACGAATGATCACCCTAAACCAATGACGGCTCCGGCCAAGGGAATCATCAAAAGAACAGCACAAAGCGCTAATGCAGATATCGTGACAGGCAGTGGTAATTTGGCGGCACGGGCACTGGTATACCAACCGTTAAACTGAAGCCGGTTTCGATAAAGGATAAAAATTAATATAACATTCGCCAAGCCAACTACCCATGCATAGGAAACCAGTTCAATATTTACCCAATCATACAAGGCTAGTTCCACTTGCCACAGCAAAGCGGCTCCTAACACCAGAATGACAATTATTCTCAACAACTCAGCTATAAATAACAAAGGCCTGGCCATTGGAAATCCCTCCATGAACCGACTTCCTTTATTATCCAAATGATAACGCTATGCCTCTCATTATGCAACCTTCACCCTCGAATGTCCGTGCTATGTCCAACTTTAACGAAATACTCACCAGCTCTTCCGATCCCTGAGCCTAATGCACAAACCGATCTCGCCTCTGGTATTACCGTACTCCTGCGAACATGTCAGGACTATAATAAAGCAGTATTGCGAAATAAAACACCTTACCGAGCAGCGGCAAGGTGCTAATGAACAAGCTATTCGTGAAACTAAGAGGTTTCCGTTTCGCTCGGCCTGAGCACCGCTGAGCCGAAGCCTAGCAGTAGGATGGCAAACAGACCAAGGATTCCGAGGTGGTAAGCGATTTGCGGCAGACCTTCGCCCTGGGCTAACCGTTTTATGGCTTCAATAGCCCATTTTTGCGGGACCGCGTTAGCCACTTTTTGCATATAATCCGGCATAATTTCGATCGGCCAAAAGCATCCCCCGAGCATGCAAGTCGGAGTGACGATCAAAGATTGAATCGTGGCTACATTATTTCGGTTGCGAATGATTCCAGCCACCGCCAGGGAAATTCCGAGAGCAGCTAACAAAAAGCATTCCAGAATAAGCCATTGCCAAAGCAGCGGGACTCCGAACGAGAAGCGCAGAACGTACCGGGCAAAAAGAAGAATCAACCCAATCTGGACGGTCCCGAGACAGAGACTGCCTAGAAAATTCCCCAGCGTAATCTGATAGGAACGGACCGGAGCCGTATACATTCTCTGCATTGTCCGGTTTGTGCGATCATCCAGAATGGTCAAGACAGAGCTGTTAACCAGCGTCATTATAAACATAATAAGCATCCCTATCGAGGTGGACACCGCCTGGTTGACATGCAGTCCGGAGTCTTCAACAACGGCCCGAATCTTGTTCTTCCGCTGTTCAGCCAGCACCTGCTGCAGAAGTGATTCCGCTTCTTCGGGGGCGGCGACCTGACTGTCGACCAACCGGTATGTTCTGATCATCCCTCCTATTTGCTCGTTTAGCTTCAACTTTACCAACACGCCGGTTCCCGATACTTCCAGCTCCAGCCACTCGATCTTAGGCGACTCTCCGCTTAACAGCCTGTCGGTGTAATCGGGGGGAATAACGAAACCCGCCTTGCTCTTCTTATCCATCACTTCATTGCGAAGGGCGTCCGCCTTCTCCAGCTTATGGAATGAATAGCCTGTGGAAGCCTTAAGTCCGTCTATAAGCTGCTCGCCGAACGCTCCCTCATCCAAATTGATGTAGGCCACCCGGGCATCCATCCCGTTGTTTCCCAGCAGAGCCACGACCAGCGAAACAACAAGGGCAGGCAGCATAAGAAAGATAAGGAGGCTTTTACCGCGCCCGACTGTGCGCTTTATGATGTTCGCCGCTATGTACAAGCTATTCATATGACCCCGCCTTCCGGTACGTTAATAGAGCAACCGCAAGCAAGCCTGCACATATAGCTGCCAATACGGCTATATAATAAATAATGCTTTGCGTGCTTTCATCCAGCATGATGCGGAGAATGCCTTGAAACGCCCAGTGGCTCACCGTTAATTTGCCCAGTGATTCCACCACAGCTCCGGCTGTAGTAAAGCCCCCGCTTAAAAAAGTCATCACTATTATAATCACATTAAATATAGTCGCTGTCCGCTTGGAATCTTTGGCCAAGTTGCTGATCAATAAGGCGAGACTCATCGATGCTATCACGATCAATAAGGAGATGAGCATCAGCCACCCGGGGCGGGTGCCCCAGTGAACCCCGTACAGCCACCCGGTCAGCACAATAATAAGGACCACTTGTATGAAAGTGACCAGCCCGTTGGCAGCGATTTTCCCGAAGATAATGGAACGAACAGGAACAGGCATCGAAGATAATCTGAGCAAAGTATTGGCTTCCCTTTCATTCACAAGGCTGGTGGCCGCCGACAGGCCGGCATACAATACAAACATGATGAGCATAGCGGCAGCGTAATATTGGAAAGCGGTATACTCTGTCGATCCGTTGCCCAGAGCTGAGGAAGAAACATAGTCTGCGTATTTCATCTCCACCTTCTCTGCCGCCGCCGCGAAGACAGCTTGGGCTTCCGGCTGCCCCAACACGATTGCCGCGGCCTGCATCCGGTTCGTCTCTTCCAGATAGATTTGCATCATGATCTGGGCAGTTAAGCTTCTTACTGAATCCTGTCCGGTTAGCATCCTCCACTCCGCGGGTTGTCCAGCCAGGACGGAGGAACTGAATCCGGCCGGAATGAAGACGGTCAGATCCGCCTCCCCTTCCTTAAGCTGGCTTAAAGCTTCCTCTTCTGTTTCCGCATATTCTGCCTTCAGTCGTTCGCTTATGCCCTCAGAGGTCAGAAATTGGTCCAGCCCTTGCTGTAAATGCCCTTGATCCTGACTGACGACAACCACCTTTACTTCCTCTGTCGGCTTATCCGGATTAATAAAAGAAGACAGGGCTGAGCCTAATATAAAAATCAGCAGCAACGGAAGCAATAACTGGATGAAGTAGGTGGATCCATTCCGTAAAATCCGTTTCATCTCATACTGCGCCACAACAAAGAACCGCATCGCCATCACCTCCGGTTTCCATTCCTATTAGTCTCTAAGCGTCCGGCCAGTCAACAGCAGGAATAACGATTCCAGGTCGGGTTCGACCCGGTTGAGCGATTGAATCTTGACTTGATGATTGGAAAGCACGAACAAAATATCCTGCAGGCAAGCCTGTGTAGATTTGGAATACGCCTCAATAGTCCGCCCGTCACGAACAATTCTTTCAATCATCGGATGAAGCTCCAGCTCTTGAATCGCAGCCTCGCTCACGCTGCTATCGGTCAGAATCACCACCTTCTCCTCCTGGGCGGCCTGCTCGATCAGCTCTTGCCGGGTCCCGCAGGCGATGAGCCGGCCGTAATCCATAATGCCTACCCGGGTACTGATCGCTTCCACTTCTTCCATATAGTGGCTGGTATAAATAATGGTGCTCCCCAGCCGATTCAGCTCACGAACCGACTCTAATATATGATTCCGCGATTGAGGATCGATTCCTACGGTCGGCTCATCCATAATAATGAGCTTCGGACGATGCATGATGGCACAAGCGATATTCAACCGCCGCTTCATTCCGCCGGAAAAAGTAGCCGGTTTGTCGTTCTCTTTGTCAATCAAACCGACGAAGGCGAGCGCCTCATCCACCTGCCGTTGTAATTCCTGTCCTCTTAAACCATACAGCTTGGCAAAGAAAGTAACATTTTCCCGGGCGCTTAATGTTTCGTATATAGCCAGTTCCTGCGGAACAAGCCCAAGCTTGCTCTTCACCTTGAATGCAGCCTTCGCCACGGAAACTCCATCTACCGTAATTTCTCCGTGATCGATAAGGGTCAGTCCGCACAGCATTTTAATCGTCGTGCTTTTGCCGGCTCCGTTAGGCCCCAGCAATCCGAAAATCTCCCCTTCCTCGATAGATAAATTCAAATGATCTACCGACAGCTTCGTATCGTATCGTTTAACGGCATTTTTGATATGAATAAAACTCATCGTCTATCTCCTCCCGGCCCTGACCACAGTCTGTTCTGCTCATACTTCTATTGTAGCTCGGTTGCCGGCGGAAATAAGGTAGCCGAAGTCACCTGCCGAGGTGACTTAAGTCATGAAGTGAAATAAGCCTGGATAAATAGGTACGTCAGCGAAACCGTCCTGTGCTATAATTTTGCTTAAACATTTTGCGTATGGATACTTTGGAAGGAGGAAGCCGGTTGAGCTATCCGTTAACTTGGCTCAGATACTCATTCATCGCGACGGCTGCTCTGGGCACCTTGTTTATTGGACAGATCAGGCCCGACACTTACGCGGTGTTCACCTTCTGGGCCTTGCTGCTGCTTTGGATCGCTCAGTTAGCGGGCAAGTGGAAGCAGGGCTTCCACCTGTTACTCCTCCTTGAGCTGGCAGTATCGGTTTGGCTGAACGAACGATATGGCGGGCTGTACTTCCTCACCTTTTTCGCTACATTGATTTTACTTGTCCAAGCCGGGCGTCCCTCCACCTGGCCCCGTCTGCTGGCGGTCGGGCTGTGTTGGACAGCCCTGGCTATTTCGTTAGAGGAGCGTTCCATTACCTTAATAGCTGGAACACATATCCTGTTTGGCGCATTCGCCATCCTGCTGCACGGGCTGGCCTCGACCTCGGGTAAGAAACAGGAAGTGGAGCAGCTGTACGACGAGCTGCGCCGCAAGCATTACGAATTGGAAGAAGCTCGCTCGCGATTAGTAGACTATGCCCGCAAAGTCCAGTTGTTCTCTCAGATGGAAGAACGAAACCGAATCTCCCATGATCTCCATGATGATCTGGGGCATTCCATAACTCGTTTAAAAATGATGATGGAAGCCGCCATCCGTCTGTCCGGGCCTCAACCGGACAAATCGGCTGAACTCATGAATCAGGTTAGGGACCAATTGGGTGAGAGCATGGAAGCCCTTCGCCGCACGGTCCGCAAGCTGCAGCCGAATGAGCAAATCCGCAGTCAGTATTCCCTTCATAAGTTTCTGGACGAGGCTTCGGCTTATTTTGGACTGCCTGTCCGGCTGGAAACATCCGGAATCCCCTATTCGCTTTATCCAAGTGTGGAATTCGCGCTGTACCGCAATACGCAAGAAGCGATCACGAATGCGATCCGGCATGGGGACGCCCGGTCGATCGATATCCGGATGCACTATGAGCCGCAACAAATCATGTTAAGCGTAAGCAATGACGGCAAGCTCCCGGAGGAGAACCCGCAAAAACAGCGGGGACTGGGCATAAGCGGAATGGAGGAAAGAGTCAAGCTGCTGGGAGGCGAGCTTCTTGTGGAATCCGGGCCTCCTTTTACCGTCACGACTATTCTGCCGCATCCTATCGCCAATTCATAAGATCCTGGTGATATAACAGAACAGATAAGGAGGGATGGAGGAATGGAATCAATCCGTGTGTTGCTGGTCGATGATGACCCGTTTATTCGGGAAAGCTTAAAATTTATTCTTGAAATGAATGAATCGGTCCAGGTGGCCGAGGCACTCGCTGACGGCAGACAGGCCTATGAATATGTTTGTGGCCATGCGGGGCAAATCGACGTCGTATTGATGGATATTCGGATGCCGCATTGTGACGGTGTCGAAGGGACGAGGCTGATTAAAGAACGGGAGCCCGACATTCGCATTCTCGTTCTGACGACCTTCGACGACGATGATTATATTATCGAGGCTTTAAAGAACGGGGCTAACGGCTATATGCTGAAAAATGTGTCCCCGGACCGCATTTTGGAAGGAATCAAGGCGGTGGCCCAGGGCAATATGCTCATTCATCCCGATATTGCCAAAAAGCTGAGCAGCTTTTTGCGCTCCCCGGACGGGAATGCCCGCATACAGAAGAAGGCCCCTCAAGACTGGGGACTGACGGCGGCGGAATGGAGAGTCGTGCAAAAAATAGCTGAAGGTCTGTCCAATAAAGAGATAGCCGGCGCCCTGTTTCTCAGCGAAGGGACAGTCAAAAACTACATTACGGAAATTTTGCATAAGCTGGAGCTGCGAGACCGGACGCAAATCGCCATTTTTTATTTAAAAAACGAAGCGCAGCTCAAGTCCGATCAATAATGTGCGCAGGCTTCGGCCAAACCCTTGGCCCAGTTATTTTCGGCTGCTAGAACATGGGGGCGGCCTTTCACCCAACTATTTTCGGCTATTGGCCCGGTCTGGTGGAGGTGATTGTGGATTGACTGCTAAAATACAGTAGATTAATAAAAATCAGTCCATTCGAAAAGCCCGCTCCTGCACTCAAGGAACGGGCTTGCTATAATGCGAGTAACGAGTCCACAACTTCGCTAACTCTGGCTATCGGTGTTGTACGATCCCGCTCTTATACTATTCTGCAGCAGGAATACTTGGAATAACTACATCCGGCTCTGCTTCCGCTTCATACGGAATTTCTGGAAATTCAAAGCCGAACAGGTTGAAAAATTCGCTGCGGAAGCCTTCGATATCCGAAATGGATTTGATGTTCTCCGAGTCCACCCGCTCCCATAGGGCAAGCACCTCTTGCTGCACGTCTTCTCTCATTTCCCAATCGTCAATTCGGATTCTACCCCGATCGTCCACCGGGGTAGAATCAGCGTAGAGCCTCTCGGCAAACAAACGGTACATCTGCTCGATGCAACCTTCATGCAAATTCTTCTCCTTCATCACCTTGTATAGCAGGGATATGTACAGAGGTACGACCGGAATCGCCGAGCTGGATTGGGTGACCAGCGCCTTATTCACCGAAATGAATGCGCGTCCTGCCAAATCATGAAGCTGCTCGCGGATTCGGCCAGCGGAAGCCTCCAGATGGTCCTTGGCCAGTCCAATCGTCCCTTCCTTATAAATGGAATGAGTGATCTCCGGACCGATATAAGAATAGGCTACGGTCACCGCTCCTTCAGCCAACACTCCCGCTTGCTTCAATGCGTCCATCCACAGCTCCCAGTCCTCGCCGCCCATGACCTTGATCGTATGCTCGATCTCCTGCTCGGCTGCCGGCTCAATAGTAATATCGGACACTGCCGCACTGTGGAAATCGACCGTCTTATTCGAGTAGGAAGCGCCTACCGGCTTAATAACCGAAGAATACACCTCGCCCGTCTCCGGATCTACCCGTTTGGGAGAAGCCAGACTATAGACAACCAGATCAACCTGCCCCAAATCCTGCTTGATCAAGTCAATCGTCTGCTGTTTGATCTCATTGGAGAACGCATCTCCGTTAATGCTTTTGGCGTAATAACCGGCCTCGGAGGCTTCTTTCTCGAAAGCGGCCGTGTTGTACCAGCCTGCGGTAGCGGTCCGGTTATTGGCGGCCGGTCTTTCGAAGAAGACGCCGATTGTCCGCGCGCCCGAGCCGAAAGTAGCCGTAATCCGGGAAGCCAGTCCGTATCCTGTAGAAGCTCCAACGACGAGAACGTTCTTAGGGCCTTGTACCGGCTTCTGCCCCTTCACATAATCAATCTGCTGCCGAACATGATGAGCGCAGCCCGCCGGATGAGCAGTCGTACATATAAATCCTCTGAATTTCGGTTTAATGACCATATAGGATTCTCCTTCTTCCACATAATTCGAAATCGATAAGCTATATTGTTTCCATTCTATCATGTATCGCCCCTCTACTGAAAGTAAAGGAAAACAGCCGATTTCTATTCTACCATATCCTTCTCTCCTATTGTCCAACCCATTTCCTGCGGATTTTCCCGCTACACGGATGTTTGTCCGTTACCTTCTTTTTCATTTGCGCATTTACTATTAGTAACTTCATAGCAAGTGAGGTGACAAATTATGACTAGACCCGATGTTGTTACCCTTACTTTTAGAGTCGTAAGGGGTGTGGCGATCATTACCGGCGTTTGTGTCATCGGTTCGGCACGGCCTTGCCAACGTTTCTTGAGAGAGGGACGTTCCGTCATCGTCGCTATCCGGTGTCTCCTAAGAAACGGATTTCGCATTAGGCTCAGGACGTCCAACACCATCGTTCTCATTCGTAACCACCGCTGCTAGCAAGATGGGGTGCAGCCTGCCAGGCTGCATCTTTTTTTTGTCTTCCTCCTGCTCTCCATAAAATAAGCATATTGGATTGAGCATAGTGCTGACCGCTATTTTCCGGTATACTGTTTTTGTTCAACCGTTATCGATTTCATTAACATAATCAATCAAGGGAGATTCCATGATGTATATTGTAACATCTGAAGAAATGCGCCAGTTAGACGAGCATACCATTCAACATATCGGTTTGCCAGCGCTTGCGCTCATGGAAAATGCCGGCCGGGCAATAGCCGAGGAGGTGTTCGCCACGATCCAGGCGCAGCCGGCCAGACGCGCGCAACGCTGGCTTATTCTGGCCGGCAAAGGCAATAACGGAGGCGACGGGCTGGTCGCCGCCAGACATCTCACCGATATGGGTGTCCATGTGGAGATCGCGCTGACCGAGCCCGCCGGGTTATTCTCGGCAGATATGGCCGTTCAGCACGAGGTTGCCGGCAAACTCGGCCTTGCCATGTTCGAGTACCGGCCTGGCGAGATTCGCTGGGAAGCCTATGACGGCATCGTCGACGCCCTGCTCGGAACAGGAACCCGCGGGACTCCTCGGGAGCCTTATGCCACCCTCATCCGGGAAGCTAATGCCAGCGGTCTGCCGATCGTCGCTATCGACATTCCGAGCGGGCTGGACGCCGATACGGGCCAGACTCACGACCCGTGCATCGCTGCAGCGAAGACCGTCGCACTGGCCTTCCTGAAGCGGGGGCTCGTCCAGTTCCCCGGCAGCGGCATGGCCGGCAAGGTCGTCGTACGCTCCATCGGCATCCCCGTCCGCCTGGCGGAGGAGCGCGGCGTCCGAACGCTGCTCCTGACCGAGCGGACGCTGGCGGAACGGTTGGCGCCCGGTCCAAGCCGCGGCCGCGCGGAGGATTCGCACAAGGGGACGTACGGCCATGTGCTCATCGCCGCGGGCAATCTGCGCATGAGCGGAGCCGGCCTCCTGTGCGTCAGCGCCGCGCTGCGCGCCGGATGCGGGCTGGCCACATGGGCGCTGCCGGCCAGCCTCGTCCGGCACTTGCTGGGGCGCCTGCCCGAGGCGATGCTCGCCGGCCTGCCTGACGCCGGCCACGGCGACTGGGCCGAGGTGTCGGCCGAGCAGGTGCTGTCGCTGGCGGAGAGCCGCGACGCGCTGGCCATCGGCCCCGGCATGGGCCGCTACGGCGACGACGTGCAGTGGCTGCGCGCCATCTGGGAGGGCGCCAAGTGCCCGCTCCTGCTGGACGCCGACGCGCTCAACATGCTCGCCGACGCGCCGGACTTCGCCTCGTGGCGCAAGCGCGAAGCGGCGACGGTGCTGACCCCCCATCCGGGCGAAATGGCCCGGCTGGCGGGAATCAGCATCGCCGAGGCGCAGCGCGACCGCGTCGGCCTCGCGCGCCGCTACGCGGAGGAGCACGGCGTGACGCTCGTGCTCAAAGGCGCCCGCACCGTCGTCGCCACCCCGGATGGGGTCGTGTACGTGAACACGACCGGCAATCCCGGGATGGCCACCGGCGGGACGGGCGACGTGCTCGCCGGCGTCATTGCCGGCCTGCTCGCGCAGCGCCTGACCGCCGAGCAGGCGGCGGCCTACGGCGTGTGGCTGCATGGCGCGGCGGGCGACCGCGCAGCGGCAGAGCGGCGATCCCCGGCGTCGATGCTTGCCGGGGATCTGCTGCAGTTCTTATAGGGCGTATCGCCGTATGCTATGCGGCATGAGGGATCCCCGCCGTCATGCCGCATAGCAGCGTGTGCCAGCTATGACGGCACATGGCGGTGTGAGGAAAAAACGATGCCAACTAGCTCCATAAGAAGGATACGATGCGAAAGGTGCCATGCTTTTAATCTAGTGCCGTAGTCGGGTAGGAAAGCAAAATTAAGGTGCAATTATGCACCCTAATTCTACCTTTTTAACCATTTTTGAGATTAAGGTGTAAAAATGCTCCATATTTTCTAAGTTTTGTTAAAATTGGGCGATTTCATTAAATTAAAGGGTACTTTTGCACTTCAATTCCCGTTTTCGGGAAATGGTTGGATTTAAGAGGCACTTTTGCACCTCAATTCTGCCTATGTGGCAGCTGCAAAATTTAGGGAGACTACCTCCCATTGGGCAACGACTGGATTAGGGGCACTACCTCCCACTTCCCAACTGGGTTTAGCGGCGCTATCGTCCAACTGGTATGGCTGGAGTCCCTGCATAAAATCCGATAAAGTCCATTAGGTAGGAGGAGATTGGGCGTCAAGCACTGATTTCAAGATGAAGCCCTTTTTTCTTATGCTTGTTCTTATGCTTGTTCTCACGATTGGATTCGTCGTTTTTTATGCCTGGTCTAGATGGATTTCAATCGAGTGCATAGGTTCAGGTTAAAGTGTACATATGGTATGCGGAAAAAATTATTCGAGGGTTGATTCTTCACCCTTTTTTTGGTTTTTTTGGTTTTTTGGATATTTTAACTATTATCGATTATTTATAATCCTTCCAAATTTCTTTCAGCTTCCCTTGTTCACTTTCCTGCTGTCTTCCTGCCTTTATTCGTAATTAAGTTATCGCCAAAGAAGACATCCTCGTGTCAGGATAAGAGGAATCTTTACGCTTTTGATTTGCAGCCCACTCCTTGTGGGGGTCCGTCACCAAGTGGGGATCGCTCACGTCTCGCAAATCGTCCCAGAGACATTCTACCCCGCGCCCCCCGGCATCCCCGTTGTACATCTTGCAGCTGCTGCAAAACCGGGAGCGATGATCTTCGTCCAACCGGACCACGCGGTTGCGCAAACAACAATAAACTTCCCCTTTATCCGTCGCATAATGAATATGGTTAATTTGTGGCATAACTTCAACTCCCTTTCTAGCTGTCGTTGTAATTTAAACCGTTGGTATCCAGTTTAATCGGTTATCGTTAAAAAAGAACGCGAATTTTGTAAACCTCTATTTAATTTTATCCCGCTCCATTCGCCACCAACCGCTAAAAAGACCCATTAATCTCTCACTAGTAGATGATAGCTCGATCCTGTGAGCCACTTGGACATCATTCCATGTTCCCCTGCTCCGCACATTGACATCGATAACCGTTAATAGTTTAATTTTGTTTAAGGATAATTGAGCTTGACGACAAGCTGGCAGTCATTCTACATGAATGGACAACCCCGACATAAATACTTGCTATAAAAATGAAAGTGTTTTATTTTCGGCTTCGGAGCTGAACACCTAAGGCGTTCACGACAAAATAGATGCAGATATCAGATTGTTGAGAAACCCCGTTTTCTGCAAAAATAGCGGTACAAAAACCCAGTATCTACGCGCTTTTTCATGGATAGTTTTTTGTCCAAAAAGCACCTTTTCAACAGTCTGATTTTTACATCTACTTCATTGTACTGGGAACGATCTGAGCAACATTAAGGCTATTTCAACAGCCTGACTCTTGCAGGTCTTTAAGCTTTGCAAGGGGCTCCCTTGATCACGAAAGGGAAATAACTATCCATTTATTTATATTTCTCATCGAAGTTCATCGGTTTTATAAAATAGATAGAATTTAGATAGATTGGAGGGATAGATATGTGCGGAAGATTTACACTTACAGTTCTGTTGGAGGAAATCTTCGGGCGGCTTGGAGTAGTACCGCTGCCTTATGAATATATGCCGAAATATAATGCGGCCCCGGGGCAGGCTATTCATGCTATTATCGAGCATCGGGGCGAACGAAGAATCGGAACGCTTCGCTGGGGGCTGATCCCCTCCTGGGCGAAAGATGATAAAATCGGCTTCAAAACGATCAACGCCAAGGCGGAAACCTTGCAGGACAAGCCGTCCTTCCGCAATTCCTTCCAGCGGAAGCGCTGCCTCATTCCCGCGGACGGCTTCTATGAGTGGAAGAAACTCGAGAGAGGCAAACAGCCGATGCGCATCACTCGCAAAGACGGAGGCTTATTCGCGATGGCGGGTCTGTACGATACCTGGATTTCTCCAGAGGGAGGCAAAATCAGTACCGTCACCATCATCACCACCCCTCCTAACGAGCTGGTTCAGCCGATTCATAACCGGATGCCAGCCATTCTCACTCCCGCGAGCGAAGCGATATGGCTGGATCGGAACATTAGTGATCCAAACCTTCTCTCGAATCTGCTTGTTCCGTATCCAGCAGAGGAAATGACGGCCTATCCCGTTCATCCCCGTGTCGGACAAGTCGCTAACGACGACCCGGAATGTATCGGGGAATGGAAATGACATCGATGCTTGCGATGTCACCGAGGTTCTCGGTGCCGGCAGCCCCGCAGGTTTCGTCCGCTTCCCGAAAGGTTCGGGCTGGTTTCGCAGGGGAAACGACAGAGGAGGCAAGTGGAAAAGCTTCCTTTACCGCCTCGACTAGCTGATGGGCCATTCTCAGTACGAGGTGCAGCGAAGTCGTCTGCAGGACGCGATAAGGCTGCCCTTCATTGCGGTTGACGATGGCCGCAATACTAAAATGACCGACGCTCGGCAAGGAGCAGCCCATCGATTTTCCGGGCTCGAGCGGCCCAGTGGCCACTTGAAACAGGCCGACGGAGGAGGACTGCCGTCCAAGACAGGCATCAAGAGCAATCACGATTTTGTCGTCGGGAATCTGTTGCAGATAATGCTCCAGCGTATCGGCATCACACGGTTGCTCGAGCGTTCCGGCCACCTGCCGATATCCGGCTTCCC
This sequence comes from Paenibacillus sp. J2TS4, assembly GCF_018403245.1. Taxonomy (GTDB): domain Bacteria; phylum Bacillota; class Bacilli; order Paenibacillales; family NBRC-103111; genus Paenibacillus_L. Next base: position 122,518 of record NZ_BOSH01000013.1, on the reverse strand, counting down.
GCAGCAGCGTTCCGACCAGCGGTCCGAAGGCGTCGCCAGAGGAGCGATCCGTCCCTATGCATAGAAAGAAAAGCTCTTTCTCCCCCAAGCCTTGAGCTCCGATAGCTTGCAGAAATTCCGCCAGCCGCTCTCCGCGAATATTTTTACGTTCAAACGGATGATTCATCCCGCTTCCCCTCCCTTGCCTTAAATTTCTTCCAACTTTACTTCCTTTCCATCTACTTGAGCCCGCTTGCTTCAATGGAGTTCCGGAGATCCCCTCATGGGCTGGTTCGCGCATAGTCTCACGGTCAGTTTCACGCCAGTTTCACACAAGTTCTAATGGTCAGTTTCACGGTCAGTTTCATTGCCAGTTGCATGCCCAGATTAGTATTGAGATGTTCCGGCCCTATTTGCCAAATAAAATAGACGATCCTTTCCATTTCTTAAGAATGACTACGATAAGCCACGGAACGGTAAAAGTCATCGCTGCTGCTCCAAGTGTCGACCATTGATAGGCTGCCGATTCGCCCGGAAATACAAATTGATACCTCCAGTAAGACAGCAAGGCCGGATGGATGAAGTAAATGCCGAACGAAGCGGCTCCCATAGACATCAGCAGCGAAGCCAGCCTGGGCAGATCCTCCAGCAGACGAACTCCGATCCATAGCAAGCTAGCCGCCATAGCCATCGCATAGACATTGAAGAAAAACTCCATTGCCGGAGGCCCGAAGTCGATATCATTCTGGCGCAATACGAAAAGCAAAGCGAACGTATACCCGGACAGAATCCCGCTTCCCAGCACCCACCAAATATGTTTGGAGGCATTGCGGAACCGCTCATAATTCATGCCGATGACTCCACCGGCGGCGAACAGCCCCATATAAGTGCCGAATAAAGTGGCCGGATGATCGAACGAATGAATCCAATAATGATAAATATAGAAAGCCGTTTGGAACACAAAAGCAATCCAGACCCAGTTCCTTCGAAACCACTTCCAATACTTGACGACCGTCATCAATAGGGGAAACAGCAGATAAAACTGCAAAATTAGAATGATGAAGTACAGATGGTAGCTGGTTTCCGCCCATCGCAAGGCGTCCGCAAACTTCAACCAATCGATCGTTACTTGAGACCAATCCTTATTGGGCAGCCACTGATTGTAGACGTAATAGAAGAAAGACCATAGCAGATAAGGAATGACAATATATTGGATTCTTTTACGGTAAAAAGCTAACATTTCGCGAAGGTTCCATGAGTCCGAATAGCGATAAAACAAAACGACCGCACTCAATATAACGAATACGGGGACGGCAAAGTTGCTTAACTTGTTGATGACCAAATAAATGACCTGGGATCGGCTTCCAAGCGGGATGTCCACCGTAGCCTCAGAAGTGCTGTGAATCATGAGAACGGCCATTATGGCAAATGCCCGCACGATTTCCAATTCTTTAATTCTCGGTTTGCCCGCTGCCACTTGGTCGTCCCCCCTCTTTAATCCTTTTTTCTGTTTTCTCCATTTGTATTATTCCTTCCTTAGCAGTGACCGATTTCCGCTCATGCCCATATTGTAATTCTATAGTATTTGCAATGGTTAAGGAGGCTTGTCTTATGGATACTGCCTGGAGAGAAGAAGCGGCGAACACGATCACTCACGGAATCGGGGTGTTACTAAGTATTGCCGCCTTTCTACTGCTTATCGAACATCCTGCCAACAACGAACAATTCGTACGTCTAGTGAGCTTCAGTATTTATGGCGGAACCCTTGTGCTGCTGTATCTGTCCTCCACTTTAATGCACGGCATCCAGAGAGAAGACTGGAAGAAAAAATTGCTCACGCTGGATCATGCCGCCATCTTCTTGCTTATTGCGGGCACCAACACCCCGTATATGCTGGTCACTTTAAACGGCTGGATAGGCTGGGCCATGCTAATTTTCGTCTGGGCTCTTGCTTTAATCGGAATTGGTCTGAAATTGTTCCATCCCGCTAAATTTGCTAAAATATCGACCCAGTTTTACTTATTTATGGGTTGGACGATCCTGGTCGTCATCGGCCCTTTGTCCGAACGGCTGCCTGCTAACGGAATGCTGTGGCTTGTCGCCGGAGGAATTTTTTACACGCTTGGCTCTATCTTCTATGTACTGAGGACCGTCCCCTATCAGCATGCCATCTGGCATCTGTTTGTCCTGGCGGGAAGCCTGTCCCATTTTATTTCAATTTATTACTATGTATAGCATGTTTGGCCGCAAGCAGCAACGATATTAAGCAATCCTTAAGGATATATAATCCTTCGCTGTCCCTGGAAATAGGATGGTGCGATCCTGTCTGGAAGAGGTATAATGGATATCGACACGATTCCATCCCGTCAAATCTGGCGGAGTGGCTCATTAACAGGAGGTTTATGCCATGACAGGAACGACGATAGCGGGAGTCTTTGCCCATCCTGATGACGAAACATTCGGCGCATCCTCAGCCATTCTCGAAATGGGAAGACGAGGAGACCGATTCGTGCTCCAAACTTTCACGCCCGGTGATGCCGGCAAAGCGGGACGATTCGCTCCGCTAACGAAGCCAGAGCTCGCGGAAAGACGCAAGCGTGAGCTTAAAGATGCCGCGGATATCCTTGGGATCGCCTCGATTTGCCAACTGGATTACGGGGATGGTAAGTTGAAGGAGATTCCCCTTGCGCAGCTTATCCGGGATACGGCTGATTTTTTGAACAAGGAACGGGCCTCGATTGTATTGACTTTTCCTGAAGACGGCATCTATGGACATCCGGATCATGTAGCCGTCCATTATGCGGTTAAAGAAGCGGTATTCGGGGGACTATGCCCCGGAGTTCAGAAGCTTTATTACTATGCCAGCGAAGCTCTGCAGCAAGCCGGACGAAAGCCTGCGATTGTGCTGGATACTTCCTCCGATTGGCCAACGAAGGCGCAGGCGCTTCAAGCTCACGAGACCCAATTGGCCTCGATTCACCGCGTGTTTGGAAACCTGACTGATTTTGCTTCCGTTCCCAGAGAAGCGCGATATGAAGGTTTTGTGCTTGCCTGGGAAAGGGGAGTCGAGTGGCCTGCTCAAAGGGAGGCTTATTTCACCGATGGCTTGCTTCCCGAACCTAATTAATAATAGCCTGCCGTTATCTCATATAGATAGCATAAAGCAACAGAACCGACTGATGGACGGATACCGACGGAGGCGATAGCGCTGAATAAAATAGTGTTCACAGGCGGGGGATCAGCGGGTCATGTCACCCCGAACCTGGCCATTATTCAACAACTGAAAGAAAAAGGATGGAGCATTGAATATATCGGCTCCAAGACCGGAATTGAAAAAGAAATCATTGAAGCTTTAGGCGATGTTCCCTATCACCCCATTCCTTCAGGCAAGCTGAGAAGATATGTGGATTTAAAAAATTTAAAAGACCCCTTTCATGTTATGCAGGGAGTCGTGAAGGCTTATTGGCTGCTAAGGAAGCTGAAGCCGCGGATTGTTTTTTCCAAAGGAGGCTTTGTGTCCGTTCCTGTTGTACTGGGAAGCTGGCTGAACCGAATCCCCGTCATTATTCATGAATCGGATATGACCCCGGGCCTGGCCAATAAGCTGTCCACCCCTTTCGCCGCAAAAGTGTGTGTGACCTTTCCGGAGAGCCTGAAGCACTTCACTGGCGACAAAGCGGTCCATACCGGACCCCCGATCCGCGAAGAACTGCTTCACGGAGATCCTGGCAAGGGAAGACGGCTATGCGGATTTACGTCCGACAAGCCGGTGCTAATGGTGATGGGGGGCAGCCTCGGCTCGCAAATCATTAACGAGAACGTCCGAACAGCGCTCGATCGCCTGCTCGTCCGCTATCAAATTGTACATATATGCGGTAAAGGAATGATTGACACGGCCAAATCGGTTAAAGGCTACAAGCAGTTCGAATATATTCAAGACGAGCTTCCTCATGTTCTGGCTATGGCCGATCTCGTCGTCTCCCGCTCCGGCTCCAATTCGATCTTCGAGTTTCTCGCACTTAAGAAACCGATGCTGCTTATCCCGCTGTCCAGGCAAGCCAGCCGGGGAGATCAAATTATTAACGCTCAATCGTTCGAGAAAAGCGGCTTCAGCCGGGTGCTGTACGAGGAAAGTTTATCCCCGGAGGCTCTGGTCCAGACGGTTAACGAGCTATTCGATGGACGCAGCCGATACATCGCCGCTATGCAGGAAAGCGCCGTACAGAACAGCGTAGAGCGGATCACTGAGCTAATTGAAAAGCATGCCAAACGTTAATCCGGTGGCCCCTTTCAAAGCTCGGGGCTTGGTTACCCAGCAAGCTAAAGCTAAGTTTGGACAGTCGAATTGCTTATCCTTGGATTTCCTTAAGTTATCTGATGACTGTATTGTACTGCAAAGAATAAAGCCGGCCTCCTCCTGGGAGCGTCGGCTTTATTCCATTGCATTCCCTCTATAACTGCGTATCTCCCCAGATTGCATGATCTCATGCAACGCTAGCTCAACAGCGTCCCAATACGTCCCCGGCTTTCAATTGCTGAATCGTAGTCATCCCGGTAGCGAATAAAACCGCCTTCAGCTCGAATTCGATTCGCTCGAACAACCGTTCCAATTGCTCAACGGACTGGACAGCCGAGGCCAGCACGGAGCGGCCGAAAGCGGCCAGATCGGCTCCCAGAGCCAAAGCTTTGGCAGCGTCCACCCCATTGGCCAATCCGCCGCTGCCAATAACGAACGCATCCGGAAGGCTGGAGCGCACCTCCCGGATGCATTCCGCCGTTGGCAGCCCCCAGCCGGCGAATGCTTCCGCCGCTATCGAGCGGATCGGATCGTGGGAGCGGTACTTCTCCACCTGGCTCCAGGACGTTCCTCCCGCTCCGGCCACGTCAATGAAGGCTGCACCCGCCTCGTGCAAAGCATGAGCAAGATCGCCGCGGATGCCCCAACCGACTTCTTTAACGCCAACGGGTACAGCCAAAGCGTGGCAGATCCGTTCGATTTTATTCAACAGCCCTTTGAAGTTCGTGTTTCCTTCCGGCTGAAACAGTTCCTGCAGGCTGTTGAGATGCAGCACCAGCCCATCGGCCCCGCTCAGCTCCACCGCCTGACGGCATTGATCGACTCCATAGCCATAGTTAAGCTGGACAGCTCCTAAATTGGCCAGCACGGGAATGGTCGGCGCCACGTCACGGACCTGAAAGGTGCCCACCAGCCCGGGCTGTTCTATCGCCGCGCGAACGGAGCCAAGCCCCATCGCCCAGCCTCTTCGTTCCGCCGCCTGCGCGATCCGCCGGTTAATATCTGCCGCTTCCTTCGTGCCTCCGGTCATGGAGCTGATCATTAGCGGCACCCTCAATTCTTTATCTATAAAAGAAGAGTCCAGCCGAATATCGGAAAAATCTATTTCCGGAAGAGCATTGTGGCGAAACCGGTAAGCGTCCAGCCCTGTACTTACCCCTTGTCCTGCCACATCCCGATTCAAACAAATATCGATATGCTCTGCCTTCCGCTGCTCTGTTTGTCTGCCTCCGTTATCCTTCATTTGATATCCCCCCGCCTCATCCTTGCCGTTTAACCGTCTCTCCTTCATCGGTCTACCAGCTTGCGTCTATAGTTCTAGTTTACCCTATTTATCGTAAGAAAGCTCATGATTGTCCCAACTTATAGGCTCTTTGCGCTACATTTATAGCCTTTTCGTATGAGGATTCCGGGAGCCTGTCCGACGGATGAAAATATCGAATAGTAATTCAAGTTAATGGCTGCGGCAATAGATAGCTGGACAAAATGACCCCAATAAGGATTAAATCCTTTGTTGACTTTTTCAATGGAGGCGTTATGATGAGTAAAAATATAGAAGCGGGATGTGATAACAATGAAGTGGCACATCTATACGGATCCGGAGCATTTTATGGAGCAAATCGGGCCTTTTCTTAAACAGCGCGAGGCGGAAAACAATCTAGCCCTGGGAATTCTGACCTCTCTTGCGGCGGGGAAGAGAAGAACGGAAAGCGAGCCGCTCATGGCCGCCATCCAGGAAGGGGACGAGCCCGCTTTAGTCCTGCTCATGACTCCTCCTAACAACCTGATTCTGGTCGGTGAAACATCCAGGTTGCATGAGGATTGCTGCCCTTTTGCTGTTAAAAGCCTGCTGGAGATGAATGTGGATGTCCCTGGAGTGATCGGTGATCCCGCGATCCTGTCCGAATTTATTAAAGCTTGGGAGCATAATACAGGGTGCACAGCGGAGGTTGTCATGAGCCAACGGATTTATCGTCTGGATCGGGTAACCGAATTTTCCATAAGTCCCGGACGGATGAGACGAATAGCCGCTGCTGATACAGATCTGGCCGCCGGCTGGCTCCACCTGTTTGCCAAGGAAATTGGCGAGCAATTGCCCTACGACAAAGCTCTAACCAAAGCCCGGAGCATCGTTGAGGAGGGCACCCTCTTTTTCTGGGAGGACGGCGGAAGGCCGGTTTCCATGGCTATGAAAACGAGGCCGACTGCAAACGGTTCAGTCGTCAGCATGGTCTACACGCCTCCCGAATTTAGAGGACGGGGCTATGCAACGTCCTGTGTCGCCTCCCTAAGCAGCCTGTTGCTCGAGCAAGGATACAGCTTCTGCACTCTATATACTGATTTGGCCAATAATACCTCCAATAAAATTTATCAAAATATCGGATACAGACCGATCCAGGACTCTATCGTTTATCGTTTTGTTTAACGAACGAAAAATTTTAATCGCCAACTATATAAATTGAACTAATGATTAAATAGCTCATGAAGTGGAGAAAGAAAGATGCTTCCAGGGCGAGTTTTGGCTTTGTATTCCTACCATCCGAAGGCCCATCCCAATAGAAGGAATACAAAACAAGATGTTTGAAGCTTCGGAGGCACTTTCCTTCGGAACGGAATGAGAGCTATTCTTTAGTTCAACATATATAGAATTTGATTCATTCGCGAAGCACTTATTACTCGGCTTTTCCACCACTTCAGTCATTTTGTGTTTGACGACTAAACGGAAAAAAGCGCCTTCCGGCGCTTCTCCATACTTCCTCTGATAATAATACAGCGAATAGTCAAATCGTAGCTCTGCGAAGATTCAGATAGGACAGGAGTATATAGCAGACTGTAAAGGGAAGGGCCCAGAACGCCAGCTCCGAGGCGGTATGACTGGACAGCCAGCGGAAAATATCTCCCCACCAATAATTAAACGTAATCAGATACACACTAACGGTCGATAACAGCATTAAAAGGATGAAGAAGGTAAACATTCCTGATTTGCCAAATCTCCGATAGATGCTGGAGATGAAAAAACCGAGAAAAAACATGTTCATAATAATGGAAAAGTTGACCCAAAGCAATTCCGCGGCTATCCCTTCATTCAAATAAGGCAGATTGAAAAAATGTAAATCCACCCCCCAGGATCCTGTCCATTGTTCCACGAACGAAAGCAGCAGCATTAGAATCGCCATTATGACACCGACCCCTGCAACTGTAGCCACAGTCCCCCAGAAATAATCGGTTCTCCTGACACTGAAGCCTAATGCAAAAGGAAACGATTGGGCTAACGATATAATCCCCATAACCAGCATGTAAAGGTAAAAGGACGATATTCCCCCGGTATAGATCGCGTCTGTGATGAAATAGCCTATGATTAGATTAACAATAAAGCTGGAGAACAGAATCAAACAAGGGAGGAAAAACCATAACCATTTATCCTTAAAGTGCATTTTTACTACACCTTGTACCCGATTCATCGGGAATCCACCGCCTTTCTTGCGGATTTATCGTTAGTCAGATAGATGATCATCTGCTGCAAAGATACCGGAGCGAGCTCCAGACCCATCGTTTCCGCTTTCTCTCGGTCCACGGCATCCCAACGGCCGAAGACTGCGGCCGACACCAAGCCGCCGAAAGGCTCGCGATGAATCGTTTCCTTGCCCATCGTAAAGCTATCGACCTTCGATGCGGGACCAACAATAGTAAAAGCCTGGCCACGAAGAGCTTCCGCGTCCTCATCAAGGATCAGCTTGCCGTTGTCGATGACTATAACGTGCTCCAATAGTTTGCTTACCTCGTCAATCAGATGCGTTGATAAGACGATGGTGCGAGGATGCTCTGAATAATCTTCGATCAACCGGTCGTAGAACAAATTTCGGGCTACTGCGTCCAGGCCCAGATAAGGCTCGTCGAATATTGTAAGCGGGGCGCGGCTGGCCAGCCCGATAACGATTCCTACCGAAGAGAGCATCCCTCTGGACAGCTTCTTGACTCTCTGCTTTGGCGGCAGGCGAAATTGTTCAGCCAAAAATTGGGCATACTCCGGATCCCAATTCGGAAAGATAGACTCACACACCTCCAGGACATCGATAATACGGAAAGTATCCGGATACTTCTGGCTTTCCTTAATAAAGCATGTTTGACTTAGCACTTTATTGTTCTCATAAGGTTCCTCTCCAAATACCTTCAGTTCCCCGCTTGTAGCGAATAACTGTGCAGAAATCATATGCATGATCGTCGTTTTACCGGCACCGTTCCTGCCGAGAAGCCCGTAAATTTTACCGGGTTCCATAGTAAAACTGACATTATCGACGGCCGTTACTTTACCGTATCGTTTAGTCAATTGGTTAACTTCAACTACATAGCTCATCTCGCTTCATCCCCTCCTTCGGATCATTTCCGACAATTGATCCACTGTAATTCCCAGCTTCTCCGCTTCCCGAATCATCGTGACGACATACTGCTCATAAAATTGTTCCTTCCTCTTCTCCATCAGATTCTCACGAGCTCCTGCGGCTACAAACATACCAATCCCCCGCTTTTTATACAAAATATGCTGCTCCACTAACAGATTAACGCCTTTCGCTGCCGTCGCCGGATTAATCTGATAGAAGGAGGCGAACTGATTCGTTGAAGGGACCTGTGATTCTTCGGACAGCCTCCCTTCAATAATGTCGTCTTCGATTCGTTCGGCAATCTGCACGAAAATCGGACGGCTGTCATCTATTAAAGATCCCATCTACTACCCCTCCTCAGTTACATAGTTGGTTCATTACTCATGTAACTAACTATATAAGCGTGGAACATATTTGTCAATATCATCGTTGCAAATCGGGCTTTAATATGAGGAAAATAGAAAAAAGCCGGCTTGCTGAGCAAGACCGGCTTCATTCTCGTCCGTATCGACTTCCGATCGATCACCACTGTTTTGCATCACACTAGAAAGGGGCCAATTCATCGTATAAATTCATCTTGACTTCTTCCAGATAAAGCAGTTGAGGACTCCGTTCCATACGAACATTGAGCACACGGGCAGCTGCACCAAAGCAATCCATCACTTCGCTTCTTTGCACCAGCAGGGTATAGGGTCTCCCTTGTAGCCTCAGCATCATTTCGAGCCATTGCTCCACGAATTCTGACCGATCATCTGCGGTTTCCGCCAGATGGTTTAGCAGAATCTGCCCGGAAGTATGATCCAGAATCAAACACATTTTAGGATAATATGGCTTGTCCTTGCCCCTCATAGGTATGGGAGAATAAAAGTAATCGAGCTCCCAAACGCCCAGCCGTTTAGGAAGTGATTTTTGAAGTTTTCTTAAACGCAGCTCATCGAACCGCACCGCACGAAGCGGAGTTCGCACGACCGGTTTCGGCTCAAGCCATCGATCCGTCCAGATCAACCGGCCGTTCTGCAGCAGCGGAGTACGCACCAAATAATAGGAAGAGCCGGCCTGCCGTATTCGCTCTGGCCTGAAGCGGAAGCTTTCAGCTATTTCAATTACCTGCTGTAACGCGATTGTCATAAAACGGACCTGTGCACCGTTTAGAAACCACGGAACAAATCCGGGCTCAAAATAACGCAAACAAGGCCACCCCTGCCTGCCTCCTTGCCATCCAAGCAAGTTCATTAGCGTTATCTCTTGCTCCTCAAGCAATTCTTTGCTTTCGAAGGAAAGGATCAAACCGTACTGAATATGCATAAACTCTTCCGCCAGAAGATCCTCTCTACGAATTCGCTGAAGTCCTTCGAGTCCCTCGCTACCCAAATGGATCGACAAGGCCGCCATTTCATCGGATGTGCCCATAACACAGCAATAACCGATTTGACCATCTTCAGGGTTTTGCACTCCGAAAATCATTTCGTCCGTTATCCACGTCCAACAGCGCTTCTCTTTGAACTGCAACGCGGCCTGTATACAATTCTTCCACTCTAGCAAAGTCGGTTCGACAGGATTCATGTCCGTGTCCCCTTTGTACGTCTGATGACCCCTCAGGATTCCATCAGATCATTCCTGCATTTTTACATTAGTATGCAGACGGGCTCGGAACAAACACGAGGCATTCAACTAAAAATGAAACATTTTTAATGAATCTGATGCAGTTGACTCCAAAACGATTTTATTTATGAACTACAATAAACAGGTATTTAGACCTATATAAATAAATTTCATTTTCTTAATAAACCGCTTGCAACCGTTCCTTTTCATTATTTTTTTCATAAATTACTTTTGTCATTTTTATCCTCATTTGCGGACTCTAATTTTACAAAAAAATGCGTAAATACGCTAAATTTTGATGTGAAGCAGCCGCTTTAAAGCAATAAAAGGAAAGCGCTATTATAATGAATAGACAACTTTTAGACAAGATTTCGATTCTTTGGGAGCATTCCTCTACTGGAGAGTCTATGGTATTATCGAAGAGCTATTGTTTTTTATTACGGTTGTACGATTGTAAAAGGAGTGGAGAAGAAAAATATGGCAGTAAAAAGAAAAAGTATGGGGTTTTTTATCGCATTGATGCTTTCTATTGTTCTTGTAGTAGCGGGATGCGGACAGAAGCCGTCGGCCAAGAGCGCAGTAGAGACAGGTCTGGCCAATACGGTTAACATGAAATCGGGTACCTTCGATATGGGAATGTCGATGTCGATCGATTTTCCGGACGATGTATTAAGCGCCCAGCCAGAAATGGCGATGGTCAGTAATTTTCTGAAAAACGCCGATATTAAGGCATCCGGAATTTTCAAGCAAGATCCGCAGCAGTTGGAAATGACGCTGGAGCTGAATCTCAAAGGCGACATGGAAATGATATTCAGCATTCCGCTGGTCATTACTCAAGATAAAATGTGGGTGAAAATCCCCAGCATCCCCATGTTAATGCTGCCTCCGGAATTAGAAGGCAAATTTATTGAGCTGGATATGAAGGAACTGAGCGAGCAGCTCGGGGAAGAGTTCACTCCAGACGTTCTGGACGTGAAGAAGCAGCAGGAATTGGGTCAGGAAATGATGAAAATTCTACTGGGAAGCTTTGAAGAAGAAACCCACCTCAAGCTCTTGAAAAAGAACGAAGCCAATTTGCCGGAAGGCATTGAAGCAAAAAATATCGTTAAATTTACTATTACCGATGAAAATCTGGAAGCAACGGTCCAAACATTGATCGAGAAAACGGCGCCGCAAATTATCGATTTGCTCGGCAGCGACAAATACAGGGACTTGTTCCAGTTGAGCAAGGAAGACATCGAGCAAGCTAAAAAAGAACTCGAAGCAACGACCTCTGGCGAGATGAAGGAAGCCGTAGATGAAATTCGCAAATCGATTAACATTAATGAATTCAGTATTTTGACCGTTCTTAACAAAAAAGATTTCGTTAACTATCAGTCCTTCAACCTGGATGTCGATATGAATATGGACAGTGATTCGTTCAAGCTGGGATTAAAAGGGGACACGAAATATGACCACATCAACGAAGATGTGGAATTCAAAATCGGAATTCCTTCCGATGCCGTCAAGCTGGAAGAGTTTATTGAAAAGATGGATTCACTCTACGGCTCTACGGATGACTATGACTACGATTTAGATAATGGGGACTTGGACTTTGGTGGTCTGGAAGAAATCGACTGGGATGCTTTGTTCGCAGACATTGATCCAGAAAACATGACTGTAGATCAATTTTTTGAGCTTCTGGTTAATGAAGGCGTCGATCCGGAGCAATTCCTCCAGCTTCTGGAGTATGAAGGAATCGACCCCGAGGAGTTCATGAGCGCTTTCCAACAATAAGACAGACAATTAGGAACAGAATATGGTGAAAGAAAAGAGGCCCTTGTTCGGAGGGCCTCTTTCTTTGCGAATAAATGCGAATCGCTACACCTTCTCAACGGGAGGGGTCGGTTGGATGGGGCGCGGCGGCTCAGGGGTATTGACGAATAATTGATAGGCATCGGTAGCCATAATCAGCTCTTCGTTAGTCGGGATCACCATGACTTTGATCGGCGAATATCGGCTGCTTATAAAGCCCTCGCTCTTGATCGTCCGGTTAGCCTCCGGATCAAGAATGACCCCGAAAAATTCCAGTCCGTTACAAACCTTCTGCCGCACCTCCGGGCTGTTCTGGCCAATTCCGGCCGTAAATATGATGCCGTCTACGCCATTCAGTATGGCAAGATAGAGACCGATATAGCTATGCAGCCGGGTTGTAAACAGCTGCAACGCCAGCTCACAGCGTTTAATGCCCGCTTTGGCTCCAGCCATGACGTCGCGAAGATCACCCGATACCCCGGATACGCCCAGCAGTCCGCTTTCGGTATTCAGAATATTGATTGCTCCTGCAGAATCCGTCCCCTCGATCTCCTGAATATACGGGATAACGGCCGGGTCGATATTTCCGCTTCGCGTCCCCATCGTAAGTCCGGCTAACGGGGTCATTCCCATCGAAGTATCGATCGATTCCCCATTGCGAATGGCCGTAACACTGACCCCGCTGCCGATATGACAGCTGATCAGACGCAGCTTTTCCTTCGGCGTCTCCATAATTTGCTCCGCACGATGCATGACATACCGGTGGGAGCTGCCGTGGAATCCATATTTGCGAATCCCGTACTGTTCGTAATACTTATACGGGATCGAATACAAGTAGGAAGACGGCGGCATCGTCTGGTGAAAGGCGGTATCAAAGACAGCGACATGAATCGCATTCGGCAAATATCGCTGCGCCAGCTCGATTCCTTTAAGGTTCACCGGATTGTGCAGCGGCGCGAACCGCCCGTATTGACGGATCTTCTCCTTAACCTCGTCGTCGATAATGACAGAGTTGCCAAAGGCTTCACCGCCATGTACGACCCGGTGGGAGACTAATGCGATGTCATGGTTCGAGAACTTCTCAATGATGCTGCGAATGACGTTCTCCTGCTCGTTCTGCTTCACACCTTGCAGGTAGTCGTGATCGAGCAGTTTGTTCGTAGGCATTTCGTAAAGCTTATATTTAACCGAAGAGCTTCCGCAATTCAATACCAGAACCAATTGCTTCTCCTTGCGGCGCAGCTCATCATACGTTGCTTCCGCCCGGTAAGGAACGATAACCTCCAATTCCATCCCGTTTCGCAATCCGGCCGCATTCGCTTCGTCCGTGTCAATATGAAATTCAAGACGATAGTCCGGATGAACCCGGCACAGAACGTTCTCAAGAATAAGCGAACGGGCACCTCCTACCGACACCCAGACGAACTGCTTGTCATGTATCCCGAAGCTCTTTGCATCCTCGGTCGAAAAATGAATATGACGGAAAGCCAGGATGACTCCCTGCTCAAGCAAAACCTCCCCGCAGGGTCCCTGTATAGTGATTCCAGGGCTTCCATTCAGATCGCCCGAATCTCTAATCGGCGGGTCCACACCGAGAAGATAACTGTCTGTACGGGAGATTTCTACCTGAGTCTCTCTACGCACCGGTCCGAGGATCCGTACATTATTAATTTTTCCTTTGGGACCGACTAGCGTTACCGTTTCTTCTGCGGCATATTGACCGACCTGTTTTAAGTCCTTCAGTTTGTTGAGCTGGTAGCCCGGTCCGAATAATTGGTCTAGATGTTCTTGACTCAAGTGAATATGACGGTTGGAGATTCCTACAGGTACTTTCATTCCCGCTCACATCCATTCTGCATTATTAATAATATTTTAGTACTATGGAAGGCAAGCCGTTTATGCTACAGCTTATACTACCATTAAACCTGTTTTCCCCCTTTCTGTACAGTGGTTAAACAACTTTGTGAAAAATATTTCAAACATTTTCGTCAACCTTTAGCCACAATTCGTCATTTTTCGCCAAATAGGTCTTTTAGTCTAAGCTGTATGTAAGAAAAACTCCTGGTCGGAGTCTCGTTCTCCTTTTGGATTAAAAACGACTGTTCGTCAACCCGCTGCAAGCCTAATAGCTAGGGAGGTTGTCTTATTGAGCTGTCTGAATGGACAGTCCCTCCACTTCATTCCACTGAACCGACCAGCCAAACTGCTCTACGGCAAACTCCCAAGTTAACGGAAAATAGGTAATCTCCCGGAAGGTCAGCACAGGATAGTCCTCCTGTCCGTTATTCAACCACTCGCCGTTCACGAAAATATTGTATTCGGGATATTGGGCTGTATGCTCCTCTCTTGATTCGTTCCGCCCGCCTGTCTCAGGTTCATACGGCTCTACCGGAGCTTCGCTCTGACCTATGAAAAATCCGGTGTCGGAATCCCAGCTCATGTTCAATCCTAATGCCTTGGTGTAGTTCCAGGTCATTGGAAAATAGGTGATGTCCTTATAAACCAAAAGCGGATACAAGCTTTCCTGCTGCTCCACCGTTTCCCCGTTAATTTTAACGCTAAACGAAGGAATCGATACTTTGACAGCTTTGGCTGAAGACGTGTTCTCTTCCGAAGCGGCAGCCCCCGTACCGGAAGAGGAGGACGAAGGTTTAGATTGCGATGAGCCGGACCCGCTTGTTCCCGTACTTTGGGAGCTGGAGCCTGTAGAACCGGAGGAAGATTTTCCATTATGATAATGATATTCTCCATCCTTCAACCCCCATTGCTTACAATTCGTCCTGCAGGTGTGCCCTCCGTTTTTGTCTGTCCTTCCCGGATGGGCTTCCGCTTGCCAGCCCGGCCCTCCCAACAGGATCAATACCATTACCATTACCATTGCCATTGCTGCGCCTACTATTGTTTTTCTCACTTCAATCCCTCTTTTCTATTTCATCGCATAAATGTTACAATTTTTTCCTGAATTAGACAAGAGGTTTCGGGAGGGATCAGCCGATTAATAATACCAAACGATAAACAGGATCGCGGGCGAAGCTCCCAAACGAGGCATTATCCCGCTCTTTAACTGCGCAGAACGATAGACCAGTTATCTAGTGTATTCCCGAACTGCATGTTTGCAGGTAATCAATTGTGATGGATATTGCGGTGATTAGGGTGTAAAAGTACCTCTCATTTTGTCGTTTTCGTAGTTTAATCTGATCAAGGTGCAAAAATACACCTTAATTCTGCGATTTCGGATAAATCCCCGATTTTAGCCATTTAAAGAGCACATTTGCACCTCATTTTCGATTTTCACAAGAATCGGGCATTTAAGAGGTACTTTTGCACTTCATTTAGAAAGGATCGCCCTGCTTCCAATTCCAATCGACAATTTCTCTCTAATTATCCATTCGCTCTTACCCTATCTGCCGAGACCTTTCTTCCCTCCTTCCAGCATAAACCGGAGGCCTTCAATGGCCTCCAATGGCTTCCAATCCTCTAATGACTCCAATCCTCTAATGACTTCAATCTCCAACGGCTTCATGGCTTTCTAACGACTAGTTAGGGCGCTTACGATATAATCGTCCGCCTGGCAACCATCGTGAAAATGGACTTGCCGAATACAAAAAACGCCCTATGCAACCAAGTACATAGAGCGCTTTAATGTTCTTCTTGTTCTTCTTGTTCTTCTTGTTCTTCTTGTTCTTCTTGTTCTTCTTGTTCTTCTTGTTCTTCTTGTTCTTCTTGTTCTTCTTGTTCTTCTTGTTCTTCTTGTTCTTCTTGTTCTTCTTGTTCTTTTGCTTATTTGTCCAGTCTGCAAATCAATCAAGGATTAGTCGGCATACTCCGCAGTAAATTGATCGAAGTAAAGTACCCCTGGCGTTTTGTTGTTCACATTCTTCTCCTCGATCACGATATTGCGGACTTTAATCGGAAAGACGGTCTCTTCGGGCACCTGGAGGGAAACATATCTCCATCCCAGCCAATTAATCCCCCCTGCCGATGTCAGGTTCCAAATTTTATTGCTGCCGGTGCCATCGGTGATGCCTATTCTCAAGTGATGCTTCATCGCATCCCCGTATACCCAGACCCCAAGCCGTTGGGGCCGGCCATAGATAATCCGGCCGGCAGCCCCCTGTTCATCCAGAAACTGAACGTACGCTCCGGAAGTTCCTTCCGTACCAGTAAAGTCATACGTAAGCTTGCCGGCGTATCGCCCGAAGCGGACAGGCTCCGGTTCCTCCACGAGGCTCAATTGCACGGAGCCGGGCACCGTACGCACTTCCGACCCGCGAATCCATTCACCGCTCTCGAAATCTTCTATGATCGGGGAGGGGCCGACCTGGACCCGGGCTTCTGCTGTCAAGGAACCGTATTGGGCGCTAATGGTTCCGACGGCTTCGCCGCTAGTCGCGGTCAGCACCCCGTCTTCCCCAATGGAGCCGATGCCTCCTTCGCTCGACCAGACCACCCTGTCCGGGGAAAGCGCTACTCGCCGGCCGTCTTCTCCATACGCCTTCACTTTCATAGGCATTACAGCCCCCGACTCGATAACGAAATCAACCGGCGACAGCTCCAGCCTGGACAGCCTGTCCGTAACGGTCACTTCCATAGAAGCGGTAACTTTCTTGCTCTGCACCGTGACCCGTCCGCTTCCTTCGTCCAGCCCGGCCCTGAAGCGGCCGTCCGCCTCTATCGTGCCGATGCCGCCCTCTACCGTCCAGCTTAACTCCTCGGGCTGCAGCGCAACCGGATTATAATGACGGTCCAATCCTTTAGCGATTAGCTGAACTTCGCTGCCCGGAGCGACCGCTATGGGGGCGTCCGGCCAGGAAGCATCCTGCCAAGGGCCCGTAAGTTCCGACTCCAGCACAAGAGAAGCCAGCTTCGATACGGGAGCTTTGGTAAAAAGCATCAAGGAGTTGCCAACGGTCCTTTCCGGTCCATCCGACGTGCGGTTCAGCAGACTCGGATGAGAATCGCCGGGCAGCCTGGCATAGTATGTGGAAGACCCGCCGCCATCTATATTGATGGCCTGATCCGCTCCCAAAGACTTCAGGTACTGAGCGCCTTCCGCCAACGTAATCCCGTCCGAATGTCCCGGCATCCGCCCGTCCACCACAACGACGAACAACTTATCCTGCTTAGTCCCGAGCATCGTTCGGGGGTGTATATCTGTGTTGTTCTTATCCGTCTCGTCGAGAATATCGGCCGGGATTTCTCCATCCTTGAGAAGGACCTTCCCCAATGTCGAGTTGCCGGATAGGACTTGCCGGGCCTGGTTCACTCCTTTATCAAAGGAGACGTCGATATGAACCTTGTCCCCCGCGGTCAAATGCTCCCGCACCCAATCGGCCTTCGGTCCGGAAGCGGACAGGACGAATTGGCCTTCGGATATCGGGGTGTCGTTCGTCTCCCGCACCGATTCCACCGTTGCCGGCTGACGCTGACCGGCCTGGAGCCGATCGTTCGGGCTAGCTGCAGCCAGCACAACCTCTACCCCGCCTTCCGGAGTCCGGGTCGATGAACCGAACCGGGGGCTGAACAAGAACGCATGGTTGTCATGCGATGGAATCCGTGTCCGATTGATCATGTTCAAGGCAAGAACTTCACCGTCCGGAGCGGTAAGAGTAGCCGTCATCGTCACGGAATCCTCCAACTTCACCCTTCCGCTCGGCAAGACAAGCAGCAGCGTCTTAATCGTCGACGGAGAGGTGATGATTTCTCCGTCGGTTATTTGCAGGCCGGATGGAACACCTACAGAGCTGAAGAAATCTCCATTCACTCCGGCTACCACCCGCTGGCCAAGCGCTTCCTGCTCCTGGATCATATAGCCTACCGTTTCCTGATTCGACACCTCCCCCCGGGAAGATACGGCCTTCAGCTCGGTAAACGGATCGGTGGTGTCGATCTCCATCATTTGCAGCGACTGTCTCTTGCCGCCCAGCTCCATCGTCCGGCTCGTATGCCGGACTCCGGGAGCCAGCATAAAGGATTGCTCATGAATCAGATCATACCCGGTATTACTAACGGTTCTTACCTCAGATGCCGCATAAGCGGGGACAGACTGGAGCGATAACGGGCCTGCGGTGAACAGCAAGCCTGCGGCCAGCCATCCGGACATCGTTCGGGCCAAGCTTTTTTTCCAATTCATCATGAAAAACAGCCTCCTTTGTATCCCAGGGGGAATAAGTGATATCGGGTTAAGTGCTTTGGAATCAAGTTAATTACCGATTAAATGTATTGGGTCTAGGCACGGCGTACGGACTAGACGGCTTTGTATTTTGGCCGTACTACTTCGTTTCGTTGTAACGATTGTAGGCATCCTCGTAAATCTGCATATATTTATCCAGTCCCATTTTGTTCAGCGTTTCGATATACTTGTCCCACTGGTCAAAGGAAGCTTGGCCGATAATAAATTTAGCCTGCATTTCCTTCACATAGTTCTCAATGTCCGCTCCGAGAGTAGCCATCTTCTCGCTTTCTTCCACCGTAAAGTTAAAGGGGGCCCATACTTCTTCAGGGAAATATTTATCCACCTTGCGGGTCGCTTCGATCGAATCCGGCTGGCCCTCCGAGCCTTTGAAATACTGCTCTTTAACAATCGCCGGGTAACCGCCGGTGCGCCAGGTCATATATTTGGAAATCGCCTGGGTATAGGTCAGCCCGTCCGGATTGTTGTTGATCAAATCGTTATAGTCGACGGTTCCGTCCGCTTTTTCCTCATACGTTTTGCCCGGGATCCCCATGAAAAAGAGCTTGCTTCCCTCATCCCCATAGAAATAGTCGATCCAGCGGACCGTTGCGGCAGGGTCGGGGTTTTTGTCGGTAATGACGAAAGCGCCGATGTTGACCAAGGATGCTTTATAGTTGGAATAAAGCTTGTCCCCGTGCGGACCTTCCAGAATGGAGGCGCCGATAAAGTTCTCCTGGTTATACGCCGTCCGCGGATTCGTGACGATAGCCGCGCCGAACAATCCCTGCGACCCTCTTGCAAAAATCTCCTCGGATTTCACCGTATATAAATCCTGGTTGATCAGTTCTTCCTGATACAGCTTGTTTAAATATTGCAGCATCTCCTTAAAGCGGTCGTCCGCCGGAATGAAGCGCAGCTTGTTCGCGGACGGATCCATGTCGACGTAAGGGTGCATCGTCCCGCGATTTCCCAAGCCAAAAGAGCCTTTGAACAAATGAAGCAGATTGGTATCTCCGGAAGTAGAGAGCGGGATTTCGTCCGCCTTGCCGTTGCCGTTCGGGTCCTGTTCCTTGACTGCCTTCAGATACTCATAGAATTCATCCAGCGTCTCGGGCTCCTTCATGCCGAGATTATCGAGAAATTGTTTGTTAATCCACAGCTTCCAGCCCATCATGACGGAAGGAAACTCGGGATCGAAAATGCGCGGGAACGAATAAATGTTGCCGTCCGGCATCGTCAGGCCTCTTTTAATATCCGGATGCTCTTCCAGCAGCTTTTTGAAATTGGGAGCATACTGTTCGATCAAGTCGTTCAGGGGAATAAAAGTGCCCTGCCCGCCATAGTTAATCAAATCTTTGGTCGACAAGCCCGCCGAGTGAAAGGCATCGGGGTAATCTCCTCCGGCCAGCATCAGGTTCGTCTTCTCTTTCAGCGCGTCGCTGGAGATCATTTGCCATTCGATGTCCATGTTCGTCATTTTTTTGTACTCATTGAAGACCAGGACGTCGTTCCAATCCGGTGTCGAGGATGAAGGGGCCAGAAAAGTCATCTTGACCGGTTCTTTCACAATCGGGAATCCGCTCTCATTTACATTGACACTCACCTGCGGCTCTCCTCCGTCGGTCTTGCCTCCATCTCCCGCCCCCGGCTTGTTGTCTCCACAAGCGGTCGCCAGGGGTACCGTCATAGCCATAGCCAAGGCTACGGATGTCCATTTTTTCGCTTTCATACATAAACCCTCCTAAATTTAATGAATATATGTTAAATAACCCCACAAAGTGAACTGTGGCCTTCGAAGCTTATTCCTTCCGCACCCTGACAGGGGTCGGCGTCTAAATCTTCCTCTAATCGCGGTCGAGCTTCCTGACTCTACTTCGATAGGGGTTTATACAATACTTTGCGGGGAGCCCCGGAACTTATAAACTCTGTAATGATAAAAAGTGAATCCAATAGGGACAATCGGGAATCGATAAGCTCAGCTCCTCTATGGAGACTGTTGATAAAGGGTTACTTCTAAAAGAAGAAGAAAGGCTGGCTCGACGCTATAGCCGTCTATCCTTTAAGCGCTCCAATCATGACGCCTTTGACAAAATATTTTTGCAGGAACGGGTAGAGCAGCAGCACCGGGAGGTTCGCGACGACGACGACCGCATACTTCAGCCCTTCGACCTGCATCATATGCTTAATGATGTCCTCGTCGATTCGGGAGGTCATTTCGTCCATGTTCTCCTGAATGAGAATTTCCCGCAAAATAATTTGCAGCGGATATTTATCCCGATCCGTTAAATAAATCAAGGCATTGAAGAAAGCGTTCCAGTGACCGACCGCATAGAACAGAACCATAACGGCAATAATCGGTGCCGAGAGCGGCAGCACGATCCTGAGCAGCGTCTGGATATTGGAGCAGCCGTCAATCGCTGCGGCTTCCTGAATTTCATTCGGAATACTGGTCTGAAAGAAGGTCCTCATAATGATGACGTTGTAAACCGACACGGCACCGGGCAAGAGCAGCGCCCAAATCGTATTGAGCATGTGAAGATCCTTGATCAGCAAATACATCGGAATCATTCCGCCGCTGAAAAACATCGTAAACACCATCAGCGCGGTTATGTAATTGCGCCCGTAAAAATCATTGCGGGACAGCGGATACGCAGCCATGACCGTAAGGAGCAGATTGATCGCCGTTCCGAGTACGGTATACATAATCGTGTTTTTGTAGCCGTTGAGGATATCTTTGTTTTGAAATACTTTGACATAGCCGTCGAACGTAATGTCCTTGGGGAGGAGCCAGATTTCTCCTCTCAGCAGATACTCCGGATTACTGATGGACGCACTCAATACAAAAATAAGCGGGTAGATGACAATTAATAAAATCAAGCTCAAAACAATGTAAATCGTTATGGCAAAAATGCGGTCTCCCAAACTTGGTTTAATCACGCCTGATTCCTCCTCACCACAAGCTCGTGTCGTTGACTTTGCGGGCAATATAGTTAACAGCTATCAGCATGATGAAATTGACGACGGAATTGAACAGCCCGACAGCCGCAGAATAGCTGTATTCCGCTCCCAGAATTCCCGCCCGGTACACGTGGGTCGCAATGACATCGGACGCTTCCATATTGAGAGGATTCTGCATCAGGAAAACCTTCTCGAACCCTACGCTTAAAATCCGGCCGATGTTCAGAATGAGCAGGATGACAATCGTCGGCATAATGCTCGGAATATTGATATGCCGGATTCTTTGCAGCTGCGTGGCTCCGTCTATTTTGGCCGCTTCATGCAGCGCCGGATTGACTCCGGCCAAGGCCGCCAAATAGATGATCGAGCTCCAGCCCATTTGCTGCCAGACTCTGGACAGAACATAGACCGTCTTGAACCAGGCCGGCTCGGTCATGAAGGAGATCGGATCCCCTCCGAACAACCGGATCAGGTGATTCACCATTCCGTTCTGCGGATTGAGGAATAAGAACAACATGCCTACAATTACGACCGTCGACAGAAAATGCGGCGCATAGGTGACCGTCTGGACGAACCGCTTGAAAAAACGGAGCCGCACCTCGTTAATCATCAGCGCCAGCAGGATCGGAACGGGAAAGCCTACCGCCAGCTCGTATAAACCGATGCCTAACGTGTTTTTAATCAGTCTCCAGAAATAGTAACTGTCAAAAAAGCGTTCAAAATGTTTGAATCCCGCCCAGGGGCTTCCCAGTATTCCTTTGGTGGCAAGGAAATCCTTGAAGGCAATCTGAACGCCGTACATCGGGTAATATTCAAAAATAATAAAATAGGCAAACACGGGAAGGATTAACAAATACAAATCCCAGTTTTTGCGAATACGCTTCCAAACCCGGTTCCCGGTGCCGGTTTTTAAGACCGGAGCAGCGACGTCTTTGTTTAACTGAGCGCTTTTCAAAAAGGACTCACCCTCTATTCATTTTTGTAAACGTTATCACTTTTGCCTAAAAACAGGGCTTGCGAAAGGGGCCGAGACTAACTCCATCATTCTCTCGGGTGCCCCTTTATCATCGCTCTCATAGTTCCGATGGCAGATTACGAGGATGGGAACTGGATTCGGCTTCCATCCGAAAGGTCCACTCGGCGGCGGGGACGGCCGGATTGCGTGACATATCGGACGCTTCTATCCGAATTCGCACCTCGCCGTCATCAGATAAGGACGTTCGCCCAACCGAGCTTTCGGTCAAAATTATCCTTGTTTTTCCGCCCTGTTTACTAGATTTATAGGATGCAGCGGTCCCGTTCATCCATACTCTTATGGACGATGGATCGACTCCGCTTCCCTCATCGGATACGATCGCACCCATTTCCTGCGGCCATCCCTTGTGCACGCTTCCCGGCGGAGGAGTCAGGCTGCCGAAAACCGGTCCTTCGACATCCTCGTCCAGATCTACGTACTCCGCCCGGAGCTGGTCCAAGTAAAGAACGCCGGAATCTTTCTTCGTGTCATCGGTCTCCAGCAGGTGCAGATTGAGGATTCGTACTGGAAAAACCGTGTTTTGCGGCACTTCCACATAAACGTATTTCCATCCCGTCCAAGCGATCGTTCCGGGAACGAAGGTCAGATGGCGAACCTGCCTTGTATCGGCCAGGCTCATTCGCAGTCGGTGACCTTTAGAATCTCCGTAGACCCACAGCCCGAGCCGGCAAGGCTCGCCTTCCACCGGCCTGCCCGGCTCGCCGTGTTCGTCGAGCAGGTCCACGACGGCTCTGGACGGGCCGGAGACGGCCGTGAAGTCGTAGGTCAACTTCGCGGCGAACGTCCCGTAGCGGACCGGCTGCGGCCGCGCGACCCTCGTCAGCGTGACGGAGCCGGGGACGGCCCGGACGCCGGAGGCGCGCAGCCCGTCCAGCGACTCGAAGCCGTCGACGACTCGCGGCGGCTTCCCGACGTGGACGGCCGCTTCCGCCCGGAGTCCGCGGTACTCCGCGACGACGCAGCCCTCGCCCGCGGCATCCGCCGCCTGCGCCACGCCGTCCGCGCTCACCGTCACGGCGCCGTCCGCCGACCAGGCCGGCACCTCCGCCGACATGCGGACGGGCTGCCCGTCGGCGTCGTACGCCTGCGGCCGGAACGCGGCCGTTCCGCCCGGCTCGACGACGGCCGCCGGCGGCTCGAGCGCCAGCCGGGCGATGCGGTCGGTGACCGTCACTTCCCAGGCGTGCGATACATCGCCGCAGCGAACCGTGACGGTGCCCGACCCGGGCCGGCTGGCCGCGGTCAGCACGCCCGCCGCGTCGACGGCGCCGACCGCCTCATCCGCGGCCCACTGCAGGCGGTCCGGCTCCACCGGGACGGGATGGCCATAGTCATCCCGTCCTTTGACGGTGAAGGGGAGCCGGCTGCCGGGAGCGGCCCGGACGGGCGCTTCCGGCAGAGCCGCCAGGGACGCGAGGCCGGAGGCGGGCGCCGTCGTCAGCACGGCGAGGGCGTTGCCGACCGCGCGCTCGAAGCCGTCGGAGGGCCGATTGACGAGGCTCGGGAGCCGGTCGCCGGGGCGCCGGACGTAGCAGGCGGTGGAGCCGCCGCCATCGATGTTTATGGCGTCCTCCATGCCCAGCGACTGGAGGTAGGCGGCGCCCTCGGCCAGCGTCACCCCGTCGGAATGGCCCGGCTGCCGTCCGTCGATCGTCACCGCATACAGCTTGCCTTGCTTCACGGCCAGCATCGTGCGGGGATGCCGATCGCTGTTCCAGGCTACATCCGGATCGAAGAGCGATTCCGGAATTCGGCCGCCTTGCAGCAGGACGAAGGCGAGAGTGGAGTTGCCCGAGACGACCTGACGGGCGGCATTCAGGCCTTGGTCAAGCTCGGCGGTTAACCGGATTGTCATGCCGGGGACCAGATGCTGCCGGAGCCACTTCCCTTTATCTCCGGTAGCCGATATGACCACGCTTCCCCGGGTCAGCTTGCTGTTCGCGCCCTCCTCGACCGCTTCCACCCTTCCCGTTAACGGCTGTCCGGGAATGAGCTTATAGTCCGGATCCTCAACGGATAGCACCGCCTCGACGCCACCTGGCGGAGTCCGGGTAGATTCCCCGAACCTCCACGTATATATAAAAGCGTCATTCGTATGATTCAAGGTTCGAGTCCGATTAATCCGGTCCAGTTCCAGAGGGGCTGTCTCCTTCCCTTCCATGCCAAGCCTCGCTTGGAGGGCCACTCTGCTTCGGATCAGGACCGTTCCGTCCTTTGCAACGGCGAGCAGTACCTTGGTCAGAGCGGGACACGTAATGATTTCTCCATCTATCATCTGCAATCCGGAGGGAACGCCCAGAGAGCTGAAGAAATCCGCATTAACTCCGGCGATCACCTGGCTTTGTTCCGCCCCCGCCTGAAGCTCTCCAAGCAGTCGGCCGACGGTTTCCAGCCTCGTTACCTTTCCCCCTGATGATACAGGCTTCAATTGAAGATAACGTTCCGCTGGATCAATCTCCAGCACATGAGCGGCTTGGCGCATTTCTCCATAAGCGAGTGTTCGCCTGAACCAGGTAATGCCCGGCGCGATCCAACTGGCGATTTCCTGCTTCGTCTCCCAGCCGGAAGCTTCCGGTCTGTCCCTGGCTTGACTGTTCGGAGCCTCTGTTCCTGCCGTGGCCTCCCTCTCGGTTAAGCCGCTTTCGGTCATCGGGCCGTTACTTCCTGTGTCCATAGTGCGTCCAACTGTCTCTGTTTGTAACAGGCCGGTCGATTGAATCGTCCGGTCTTCCCGCAATGGTTCCTTCTTCATCCGTTCCCTCCTTTTTTGGAATGCTAAATGAAGAGCAAAAATGCCTCTTAATTTTCATATTTTTAACGAATTGATAAATGAAGGGTAAAAGTACACCCGAATTCATCGAAAACAGTTATTTTTATAATCATGCGGGATTAAAGGGTATTTCTGCACCTTATAAGAGGATCTAGCCCAAAAACGCCTGAATGAAGAGCAAAAATGCACCTGAATTCAACACACGGCAAGTGGTTGTCCTCGCATGATCCAATACCCGTCTAAGTGGTTACCCCATATGAATCCGATTACACGGCTGAGTGGTTTTCACCACATAAATCCAATCTCGACTGAAAATCTAGCGAAAAGTATCGATTGCCAACGATTGCCTGCAAAAGTGCAGTGCTTTCGAGCTGTTTAGCTTCAAAACTACGAATCTACTGCATAAGTGCAGTGAAAATTAGCCATACAGGGCTATATTCCTATGAAAACGTTTATTTCACTGTACTTTTACATTCAATCCTCGAATTATATTGGATTATTGCCAATTTGCATGTATTTTTGCAGTAGATTTAGGAAAACACCGTCTGACGCGTAACGTTACGCATTGCTTTTGGACCTTGTCACAGCATGGCTAAGCGTATAGACGCTCATGTCCGTCACCCAGCAAGTACCGTTGAATCGCCTGTGCTACTCCATTCTCCTCATTCGTACTGGTAACACCGTCTGCCGCCTGCTTGAGCTTCTCATCGGCATTGCCCATAGCAATTCCCAATCCGGCCGACTGAATGAGACGGAAATCATTCATGTTGTCACCGACAGCCATCACTTCCTCCATACCGATGCCCAGCATCTGGCACACATGGCGAACACCGCTTTCCTTGGAGATTCCCTTGCATGAAATTTCCATGTTAATGGGAGCCGAGCAAGTCACCTCGAGAGTTCCCCAACTGCGAACCGTCTTTCTCAGTCGGTCGATGACATCCAGATCGTCATGACGCATGCCAAACTTCATCCAGTCCCGCTCGAACATGTCATCCGTCCAATCCTTCCTGCCTGTCAAGCTTTCCACACTGTAGCCCCAGTACCCGGCATCGGCCTCCACGGCCAGAGAATGAAGCTTGCGGATTTCATCCCTGGACAGATAACGGCGCTCTTCCAGCTGACCGGGCTTTCTCCATATTTCCGCTCCGTTAAGCAGGACCATAGGAGTTTCCAGACGAAGCTCCTCCCAGAACGCCTTTGTAGTCTGAACCCCTCTGCCGGTAGCAAAGATGACCGTCACTCCGGCGTCCGTCGCCCGATGAATCCACTCCCGGGCCTCTGCGGTTATCTTTTTGTCCTCCGTAAGCAGCGTTCCATCCAAATCGAGTGCCAACAGCCGATAATTAGCCATAACTGTCGTGTTCTCCCTTCATTCCTTTTATGTTTTGGTTTATTGGAGTTAGGTTTTCCTATAGGTTACCAAGCTGGGTCCGAGTTTGCTGCGCCCTAAATTTCTGTGTTGTTGGCCCGCCAGTTATCTACAGAGTGAGTCTATCCACCGGTACATCAAAAAAATGATTCATCACCAGGCCAACAGCCGAACTCGATTCCTCCGGGGTGCGGGGCAGGTAAACCAGATTAACGTCACGGCACGATTCCGGCACCGTCTCCATAATTCGCTGGTTCAACGCCGGAATGAGCCTTTTTCCCAGCCCATCAATCATCTTACCCGTCAACAGAACATGATCCGGATTCAGAATAGTAATCACATTGCTGATAGCCCGGCCAACGGCCGCCTCAATTTTGCCAAACAGCTTCAGAGCGTTCGGCTCGTCAGCCTCCAAAGCCTGCAGGAGCTGAGCCGGCGTATATCCTCCATTGCGCTTCAGCCCGCTCGCCGATGCAAAAGTGGTCAGGCAGCCTGTGGCACCGCAGTGACATAAACGGGCGTCCTCTCCGTCAAATGCTTTATAATGACCGAACTCCCCTGCCACATGAGTCGCACCAGCCGAAAGCTGTCCATTCGTCACAATCGCTCCGCCGATTCCGTAATCCAGTTTAACCGTCAGATTGTTAAGGGACCCCGCCAGCCGGCCATTGAGATTTTCTACGAGCGCGAGCAAATTGGCGTCATTCTCCAAATAAACGGGCAAGCCATAGGCTTCCTCCAAACGCTCCTGCAGCGGGAACTGCCTCCACCTTAAACCGGGCGAGTAAATAACGACTCCCCTTTTGGAATCCACCAGCCCCTGAATGCTGCAGCCAATCCCCTTCAATTGATTGCGGTTGGTCACATGCTCCAACAGCTCGTCGATCACTTGCTGGATATAGGCGACAGAGTGCTCATCGTTCTCATAGACGGGGACATCTACGATGACTTCCTTCACCGGACGCCGGCAAAAATCCATCAGCATTCCGCGGACATACCGGATAGCCACTTCGATTCCGATAGCGTAAAGATTTTCACTTTTAACCATAATCGGAACCGGCTTGCGGCCTCCGTTGCTGGCCACGGGATTCAATTCCTGAACAACATCATCCTTCAGCAGCCGATTAACGATATTGGTGATGGTCTGCTGGGTTAAACCGGTCTTCTCTGCCAATTCCACCCTAGATATAGGGCCCTCGGTAAAAATAAGACGCAGTACTCTTTGCTGATTAATCGATTTCAGAAGCTTACTGCTCGCGGTCTTGTTCCTATTCGTCTGCATGTAGCAACCTTCCCTTTCCTGGAAAACTGGAATCGAATCCTCCATAACCCCTGGCTTTATTCTTCCTTGCTATCCGCTTGTTGTCAAATGAAAGCAGCAAAATCGGTCAGCCAGCCGTGGAGCGGGACTTAGTATTTCCCATCCATCCCTTCTGTTCCCAATTGCTTGCTTTCTCCAACCAGGGAAGGGTTAGACGAAATGCCTTGATTTCCAGAAATGTCAGCTTCCACTGCCTTCCAATCGCCGATATACTTCGGCTTGCATAGAAGGAAGCCGGAATATGAAGCCGCTTGCTTATGTATCTCATGCGTCGAAGGTGAAAAGAATTGGAGACGAATAGACATGATTGCAGACGATGCTGTTTCATCAAAATGGCGCAATTAACGATATTGTGCACAGTGTTCCGGGAATACTCCTCCAGTAAAATCCGTCTGGCGTCAACCCCCTGAGAAACAAGATAGTCCCGCATAATACCCGCCTCCGTAAGATCAGAGACGACCGCTCCTCCGGATAAAATCATATAGCGGTATCGGTACCGTTTCCAAAGAGCCAAAGCGGTGTCCAATCTTTCCGCAAGCAGAGGATCCATCCTCCCGCCCTCGCATCGGTAGCCTAACACAACTAGGGCATCAGCATCCCGAGGCTTTCCTCTCATTCCATGCATCCATACAAAATAGATAAGAGGAACGCCGATGAGTAAACCTAGCAAGCTTAACAAAATGACCAAATTGAGCTAGTCCTTTCTACGATGTACTTGACTTACTTTCTCATGGATGTTGAAATTTCTTCACAGGGAGTAAGCCCAGGGAGTAAGGCTTATTGCAGCTTCGGCCCATTCATATCCTCCATTATTTCAAACATCACAAATTTCACCGGTAAAACTAAGACGGATTTAAAAAACACGAATACTTATTAAATCAATTTGATTAAGTATCATTCTAAAAGAGATTTTTCATTATGGCAATACTCTTTTTTATGATTTTGCAAAATCTTATTGTCAATCTCTTTAAGTGACCTCCCCCATTTACTAGCTATCGTGAGTTGAAGTCAGGGCTTCTTAACAAGGACAACTTCATGTACCTATTGTAGATAGGGATTTGTTAAGGAAACTATAAGCAATAAAATGTTGGACTTCAGGTCAGCATATAGCCCACTCCATTCTTCTTATTATTGACTCAACTTTCGCAGAGCGAAAATCAGCTTGAAACCTTGCAGGGACTGGAGTGAGAAGAGATCAGGTACCTTACTTTTTTTCGCAGCGAATATGGATTTATTGATTTCTACTAGCACTCATCTAGCCCTTCCTTTATTCGTAGTTTTCCATACGATAATCCGTATACCCTCTATGATCCACCATTATTATTCCTCGGCATGTTCAAAAAATAAAGTTTACCAAATGCAAAATAGTTGGTATAATCAAAAATAATTTGGCCTATTGTTTTTAGTATGAAAGGAGAGTGCGGGCCTATATTGACATAGATTCATAGCATCATAGAGTCGCAGAAGTAGTGAAATGACGAATCTATTCATTTCGCAACGATTCATTAAAACGAGAGGAGCTTTTAAGTGTTCAAAGTCATAAGCAGATCATTCCTATTAGCCATTCTATCTTTCCTTATTCTGATCTCTTCTTTTGCTCCTTCTGCAGTTTTTGCCGCACAAGCAGAAGTTCTGCAAAGAAACGAACCCGGCAAGACCGTTAATTCGGGCCTTAAAATTGATGCCGGGGTAAAAGATGCGTTTACTAGGGAACCTTTTGTTACTTATTTAGTTGTCCTGAAGGATAAACTCGATGTGGAGAAAGTATCCAGGCAGGCGACTCAGCTGTCGATCATGAAAAATGAGACGCCGCATGCCTCGAAGATTACGGTAAGAAATGCAGTGATGAATGCATTGAAGGATACGGCGGACGAGTCGCAATCGGGTATGATTGCATATTTGGACAAGCAGCAGGCATTGGGAGAGGTCAAGGAGTATCAATCCTATTACATCGTCAATGTGCTGGCCGTAACGAGTAATGAAGCCGTCATGAACCGGCTCGCTGCCTATGACGAAGTCGAAGCGATTCAGCCGAACCGGACGCACAGGCTTGCTTATGAGGAGGGGACAGAGGATGAATTTCCCCTGCAACAGAGCATGGAGAGCCATAGCGAGGCGATTCCGTGGAATCTGCAAAATATAAGCGTGCCGCAAGCATGGGATATGGGGTATACCGGGACAGGCATTGTAGTCGCCAACCTGGACTCCGGAGTCGATTACACCCATCCGGCGCTCCAGTCGAAGTGGCGGGGCTTTACGAACGGGGTCATGTCTGCGCAGCCCGATCTTCACTGGTATGATGCCACGTATGAACGAAAGAAACTCCCTTATGACAAAGACGGTCACGGCACACACGTCATGGGTACTATGGTTGGAAGCGAGCCGGACGGAAGCAACCGGATTGGCGCCGCACCGGGAGCGCAATGGATTGCGGTCCGCATCTTTGACTCCAACAACGAAGCTACCGACCGGGGGATTCTGGATGCCGGAGAATGGATTCTGGCTCCGCGCAATGCGAATGGCGAATTGCATCCCGAACTGGCGCCGGATATCGTGAATAACTCTTGGTCGAGCGGCGCGGGCAAGAATGAATTTTTTCTGGAAATCGTTGATGCCTGGCGCGCTGCCAATATTTTGCCGGTATTCTCGGCGGGCAACGTATCGCTTGCGAATTCGGGCGGTCCCGGCTCTGTTCCGGCTCCGGGAAACTACCCGTCTTCTTATACGGTTGGCGCTGTGGACCGGCATAAACAATTAGCCTCGTTTTCTTTGCTCGGACCTTCGCCGTACGGAGAGACGAAGCCCGACGTTTCGGCTCCCGGTGTCAACATCCGGTCTTCGTTGCCGGGCGGGACGTACGGGCTGTTAAGCGGAACTTCGATGGCAAGCCCTCATGTGGCGGGCGCAGCGGCCCTTATTTTGCAAGCGAACTCGTCACTCACTGTTGATCAATTGGAAGAAATCATCGGCTCAACGACAGAGCCGCTGGTGGATGCGCAATTTCCCCAGACTCCTAATAATGGCTATGGCCGGGGCCAGATCAACGTTTTTCAGGCGATCTCATCCTTCATACCCCCTGGTCTGGGAACGATTGAAGGACAAGTTACCATAGACGGGAGCAATAATGTCAAACCTGTGATCGAGCATTCTCCTGTACCATTGATGTTTAATGCAGCAGATCAATCGCTAACCGCCAAAGTCACCGGTCATACAGGCATCGACCGGGTTGAGCTGCAGTATCGCTCCCAAGGACAAGAGGAGTGGAGCGTTCTGCCGATGACGCTTGTAGCGGGCGATCGTCTGGAAGGCTCTTACGAGGCGGAGATTCCTGTCGGCAAGCTTACACCGCCGGGAATGGAGTACCGCATTCAGGCGGAGGACGTAACGGGCAATATCGGCGAGCTGCCGATTGTAAAGACGGAAGTGTCCGAAGGCGTGAAGCTGGGGTACAGGCAGAATTTTGAAACGAATATCGACGGGTTTGAGTTTGGCGGCGATCCTGGCGTGTGGCAATGGGGCAAACCGCTGAGCGGTCCGAATGCAGCTTATTCCGGTGAAAAAGTTATCGGAACGTATCTTGACGGCGACTATCCGCAAGGTACGGAGAGCCTTATGGTGCTGCCGCTAATTGACTTGCGAGACAATCAGCATACCATTTTGTCGTACAAACACTGGTATCAATTAGGCAGCTGGATGTCGGCTGTTAACGATACGGCTGAAGTATGGGTCGGGGTGATGCCGGCGGGCAGCACCAGCACTTCGGATATCGAATATGATTTGGCCAAGCTGTATACGTACAAAAGCAGGGAATGGCTGACCGACTTCATTGACCTCTCCCCGTACCGGGGCGAGCGGATTTTTGTCATCTTTAATTTGCGCGGAAAAAATAGTACCGGCAATGGCTGGTATGTTGACGATATCGAGCTTGTCGAGCCCGATGAAGACATTCCTCCGGCTCCGCAAAATGTCCTTACGCGGTCAACCGCTCCGGGCGATGTGATTGTGAATTGGGACAAAATAGAAGATGAATCGATCAAAGAGTATGCGGTGTACCGTTCCTCGACAGGAGAAGAGGGAACATTCGAAAAAATCGGTGTTACGCTGTCATCTGCCATCTATTACACCGGCAGTTACATCGATAAACCCGAACTGAAAAAAGGAACCTACTACTATTACGTCAAATCCGTTACGTACAGCTTGCAGGAAAGCGCGCCATCGCAAAAAGTATCCTGGACGTTTACCGGCGGCACAGAAATTTTCAGCGATGATTTTGAAGGCGAAGACAATGGCTGGACCGTTGAAGGCGAGGACAATGACTGGCAGTGGGGAACTCCGTCCGAGAGCTATACGAAAGGGCCTGGAAAGGTTCCTTCGGGCGAGAAAGCATGGGGCACCAATCTTACCGGGGATATGAGCCGGAATGGCGAGCGCAGTCTGGTCTCTCCGGAAATCGATCTTACGGAAGCGAAAAAGGCGGTCATCTATTATCAGAACTGGTTTCAGTTTGACGATGATGACCGCGGATACGTCGATATAAGCAAGGATGACGGGCAAACCTGGACTCCGCTGTTTCAATTGACAAACAGATACGACAATAAGCGCCCGCAAAGATGGTGGTTTCTGGAAGAAATTAAAATTAAAGAAGAGTTTATTGGCCATAAAGTGAACATCCGTTTTCGCATGGTCAGCAAGAACTCTATATATGTACCCGGTTGGTATATTGACGATTTTGAAGTGAGGGAGACAGATCCGGTCAAATCCCAGACTGCAATGGAAGAAGAGTGGAATGAGGAGCCTGCTTCAGAGATACCGAGCATGGAAAGTATGGTTGGGCAGAACAATGATAATGAAGCAGTCCTGACATCGAAAGATGCCCCGTCGCTTCGCAATATTAATCGCGGGGCCGCTGCTGCTATGCAAGCTTCTACCGCCTCTCTGGCTGCAATGTCGGGTCTGCCGGCTAATGCAACGGTAACTGTGAAAGAAACCGGACAATCAACGCGGACGGAATGGGGAACGGGTAAATATGTTATCCGTCATCCGGAAGGGACATTCGAATTGATCGTGGAGTCGTACGGCTTCCATCCGTACACCACTTCGGTTCAGGTGAAACGGGGCGAGGTTGTGCAGATCGACGCCAGGCTTCAGCCGCTCTCTAAAGGCAAGATTGTCGGCATTGTAACCGATTCTGCAGGCCATCCGGTGGCGGGAGCCAGTATCAAGCTGCTGGAAGATACGCAAGCTCCGGCGGCGCTAACCGGCGAGGACGGCAAATTCGAACTGGAGGCCTATGAAGGGCAGTATCAACTGTCCGCAGCAGCCAAAGGCTTCCATCCGGCAACAATGCCGGTTGTTATCCAAGGCGGGAAAGAAGCGCAGCAAAGCCTGGTGCTCGCTCCTTTATGGGGAATCGAGCAAGAGCTTGCTTACGATGAAGGTTATGACGATAATGCAGTGGCGTTTTCTACCGGAGGCAATGCGTACGGGGTCAGAATGACCGCCGACCGGCCGGTTCAGGTGACAGGGGCCAAATTCTATTTCTCTACCGGCGGTTGGCCGTATCCGGGAGGAACCGACTTTGAATATGCTTTGTTCGCAGATAACGACGCGGACGGATTGGCGGGCCGAATGATCGCGGGACCTTATAAAGGAACGGCCCGAGTAGACGGAATATGGACTGAGGTGCTCTTTCCCCATCCGGTCATTCTGAGCGGCGATTTCTATATCGCTTATATCCAGTCCGGAAACTATCCTGACGTTCCTGGTCTTGCAGTGGACGAGACTTCTCCAAGTGCGGGGCGTTCGTTCATACTTGGCAACGAAATATGGAAAAAATCGGATAAAACTTCAGGCAACTTCCTCATTCGGGGGATGGTTACTGAAATCGGGAAAAAAGAGGAAGAAGAAATCAGGTCGATTCAAGTAACGCCTTCACAACTCGCTATGAAGCAGGGCGAGAGCGCTGCGCTGACTGTCACAGCCGAGGTATACGGTTATGATGCTTCGGGTACCCAATGGGAGACACGTTATGAAACGGTGACCGACCGATCCACATTTATCTCCGTCCATGACAAGGTGGCTGCCGTTAATGAACATGGGCAAGTGACGGCGATCGGTGAAGGTGAAGGAAAGATCATCGTTCAATACGATCGGCATCAGCAAGAGATTCCTGTAGTCGTTGCGCCTGCATTGCCGTCTGAGTCCGAAGACACGGAAGCGCCGCAATGGCCCGAGGGAAGCAAGCTGACGATTTCACAGATTACCCAAACCGGCATGAAGCTCTCGTGGCCGTCGGCGGCAGACAATGTTGCTGTGGCAGGATACCGAATCTACTTGGACGATAAGACATATGCCGAGGTGCCGGGAAATGTGAACGAATTGGAGATCTTGGGGCTGCGGGCCGGAACGGCCTATTCTTTAGAGGTTAGAGCCTATGATGCAGCCGGCAATGAAAGCGACGGGCTCAGCACTCGTGTCACTACGAAGACTCCGTCATCGGAGGATGTAATTAAGTCGATTCAAGTAACACCTTTGCAACTCGTTATGAAACAGGGCGAGAGCGCTGCGCTGACTGTCACAGCCGAGGTATACGGTTATGATGCTTCGGGTACCCGATGGGAGACACGTTATGAAACGGTGACGGAACAATCCGCATTTATTTCCGTCAATGACAAGGTGGCTGCCATTAACGAACATGGGCAAGTGACAGCGATCGGTGAAGGCGAAGGGAAGATCATCGTTCAATACGCTCGTCATCAGCAAGAGATTCCTGTAGTCGTTGCGCCTGAGTTGCCGTCCGAAGATACGGAAGCGCCGCAATGGCCTGAGGGCAGCAAGCTGACGATTTCACAGATTACCCAAACCGGCATGAAGCTCTCGTGGCCGTCGGCGACAGACAATGTTGCTGTGGCGGCATACCGAATCTATGTAGACGATAAGGTATATGCCGAGGTAGCGGGAAATGTGAACCAATGGGAGCTCTCGGGGCTCCGGGCTGGAACGACCTATTCTTTAGAGGTCAGAGCCTATGATGAAGCCGGCAATGAAAGTGACGGGCTTAGCGCTCGCGTAACTACGGAGACTCCGGCATCGACCGGAAGCGGTTGGATCGGGAACGGTATATTGTTATCGGCCAATGCTGACCTCAAAGAACTTAATGTGCGGGCAAACGACAAGACGATAGACCTTGTTCCTGCGTTTGCAGCCGATCATACGGTCTATACGGCGGTGACAGAAGCGGCTGAGGTCGAGCTCAGAGCAAGCGCAGCTCACGCAGCGGCCAAGGTTATGCTAAACGATCAAGCCATCGGCAGCGGAATTAAGGTCAGTCTGCAGCAGGGCGATAATCCGTTTGAGCTGATTGTGCGGGCAGAGAACGGAACGACGAAAAGCTATCAACTAAACGTTAAGCGGCAAAAACCCGAGGAAGAACAAGACAAGGATAAAAGCTTTGATAATGGTATTAATTACAAAGATTTGGCCGGACATTGGGCGGAACATCAAGTGAAGCAGGCCTCGGTCCTGGGGATGGTCGACGGATATCCCGACGGCAGCTTTAAACCTGACAGAGCGGTCTCCCGCGTTGAATTTGTTGTCATGGTAGCTAGGACGTTGAAGCTGGAAGGTACGGGTCACAAACTCGCTTTCACCGACCTTGATGAGCTGGGTGCATGGTCGCATCAAGCTGTTGCAAGGGCTGTAGAGGCAGGCATTATCGAAGGCTATGACGACGGAAGCTTCCGGCTGAACGCTCCAATTTCCCGTGCGGAGATGGCTGTCATAATAGCCAGAGGATTTGAACTGGTCGCCCCTACTGAGCCGACCCCCGGCTTTGCGGATAAGGACGCGGTTCCCGAGTGGGCCAGAGCGGCGGTGGATGCTGTGCAAAAGCAAGGCATTATGAATGGCCGCGGCGGGAATCTCTTCTTCCCGGAAGCTGAGGCGACGCGTGCGGAAGCTGTAGTCGTCCTGATGCGCGCCCTGGAGCGGAAATAATATAATCTTCAAAAGAGTCCTGCGGATTGTTCTCCGCAGGACCTCTTCTGATATACGCCCAGCAAGGGCGTCATCTTTCCATTCCTGACGAAAGTCATAATGGACAGATATATTGTATTATTTCGTCGAGATAACGACAGTCTGGGTCATGCCGTCCCATTTCACATCGGCTCCCAACGATTCGCTGATAAAGCGGACCGGAACCATCGTGTTGGAATTGAACAATTGAGCCGGAACCTCCAGCTCTATCGTCTCTCCATTAAGCAGGGCCTTATTATCACCGATTTTCAATTCAATCGTCTGAATTCCCTTGGTCGCTGTCACCGAGTAATTTTCCTGATCCCATTTAATCGTCGCACCAAGAATTTCAAAGATAGCTCTCATCGGCACCAGCGTGTTTCCTTCAATAATTACCGGGGGCTGCTCGAATGAGATCAATTTTTGATCAATCAGAACCTTAATAGGATCGAACTTAATGACGATCGGCTCTACTTCCAAGCGGCTGCCAAAATGCTTCTCCCGGATCGAAAGGATGGTCTCCAATGATTCCGAGCGTGTTTGCAGAAATGTGCGGGCCGTCTTATCCCGAAGGTCGAATAGAGTATCGACCGTTTTTTGGCGGGTCTTGGTTATGGAGGTCATGGCCTTATCCCTCGCCTCCTGCAAATCATCCGCTCCCTGGGTCAAAATAGTATCCATTTTCTTACGGGCATCGGCCAACGTAAGATTGCCATGTTTATAGCTCCACATCGTACTCGAGGAGTAGTTGGAGTTGCTTTCATTTTTGAGTCCCCACATAAGACTGGAAGAGTAATTCGGATTGACCGTATTGGTATACTCCCACATCGTACTGCTTGAATAATGAGGGTTGGTCGTCTTGCTATAAGTCCACATCGTACTGGAACTATAGTTCGGGTTGGTCTCTTTATCGAAAGTCCAATGCGCGCTGGAGGAATAATTTCGGTTAATCGTTTTGTTGTAGTTCCACATGGCTCCGGACGAATAGTTAGGATTAATTTGTCTTTTGTACTCGGCCAGTTTGTCGCGATAGTCCCGCTGATTTCCGTACTGCTTATTTAAACTGTTATAATCATCCTCGAATATATCCGTCAGATACTTCAGATCCGCATCCACTATTTGCGCCATTTTCTCTTGTTCCTCTGATAAGATGGCGAGCAGCCAATTATATTCATTAGTCACCTGCTCTTTATCAGCTTCATATTGGTTGGAATAATGATCCAACAGCCTTTGATACATCCCATCCATTTCGTCGATGAATGCATCGGCATAAGCCCGTTCTGCAGGAAGTAAAGCGCCCCCTAACAATACGGCCAAGGATAGAATGACCGATAAAACTGCGTTAGTCCTTTTTGTCCACATTAAATTCATAATTAAGCCTGTTCCCTCCATTTGTCTGATAATAACCTCAGGTTTCGACGTCGCATAAAATTTCCCTTTTTCCAATAGCGAAAATGAAACTTTCTACTTACTCCGACCAAGTCTTAAGATGCAAATCGTTGTGCTCGCAAGGACTAAAGATCTACTCCCAGTCCGAACTCTCTCTGTATGAGAAGATGGCTTTAGAGAGCGGATTAGCCCCACTCATGATGCTTATTTTCCAATCTTACAATGTAATTATTTGACTCTCCGGCATAAATGTAAATATAACCCAAAATAATGAAAAATAATGAATAATAACATTGACAATAATGAAACATAATGAATAAAATGGGGTATATTTTAACTTTTTCTTTTCTACCACAAGTATTGAGGATGTGAAACCACGTTGATGTTAGCGGAAGAACGCCGTCAAAAAATTGTAGACCTGCTTCAGGCAAACAAAAGAGTCATTGCTAAAGATTTAGCGGAAATGTTCGGCATCTCTATCGACTCCGTGCGCAGAGATTTGACGATTATGGAGGAGCAAGGCTTGCTTCAAAAAACTTATGGAGGCGCTGTTCCTCTGCTTCAGGTGCGAACCCTTCCCCAACCCGAATCCTTGCGGTATGGCGAAGGAGCGCCGCATCAGAACGCGATATCCCGACATGCAGCCTCAATTATTCATGCTAATGATACGGTCTTTATCGGCGGTGCCGGCATTCAATATGGAATGCTGAAGTACCTCCCCAAGGAGATTCCGTTTACGGTCGTCACGAATTCATTAAAAATCGCTGACCGTATAAGGAGCCTGCGCAACATCGATTGCTATCTGATTGGCGGTAAATTGAGGCCGGAGCCTTCAGCCGGGACTATGATCGATACGCTTGCCATCGAAATGATCCGCAAGTTCACACTGGACATATGCTTTATAACTGGCGGAGGGATTGCGGCGAATGGAATTAGTACGGCCACCCCCGAAGGAGCGGCATTCACTCATGCTCTTTCAGAAGTTTCACGAAGGAAAATTTGTTTAGCCCCGCATGAGAAAATCGGGGTCAGAATGTTCGTAACCTCGATTCCAATTGAACGAATTGATACGCTCATTACGGATCTTGAAGCCCCGAGACAAGTGATTCGCGAAATCGAAAGCCGGGATGTCCGGGTCATCTACGCCGACAAGGATGAAGACATGGAGTGTGATCGAGATGAGGTACCTTAAAGTAGAACAAACAGCACGGTTGCAAGGGTGTATTGCGATACCCGGATCCAAGAACAGCTCCTTGTCGCTGCTCGCAGCCTCTTGCCTGGCGGATGAACCGGTAACGTTGCAGGGCATACCGAATCTTGCCGATTTTCAGGTGATCTCCGAAATTGCCGAAGAGATCGGATTGCAAATCACCCGCGATTCTGCCGGATTCGTCACGATTGACCCCGGTCGCATCCAACATGCTGTTATCGATCCGAAGAAGTCTTCCATGTTCAGAACGGCGTATTATTTTGTGGGCGCCCTGCTCGCCAAGTTTGGCAAAGTTTCGGTGGGCTATCCCGGCGGGGATGATTTTGTCAGCCGCCCGATCGATCAGCATTATAAAGCATTGCAAATGATGGGAGCGAAGCTGACGCTCCATCCGGATTATTATGAAGTGGAAGCACGCGAGCTTAAAGGGGCGACCATCTATTTCGACACGATCTCTTCGGGGGCAACCATCAACAGTCTATTAGCCGCAGTCCGCGCGAAAGGGCGTACCGTCCTGCATAATGCGGCGCGGGACCCGGAAGTAACGGATACGGCCAACTTCCTAATCCAAATGGGAGCCCGGATTACCGGTGCCGGAACGGATACGATCCAGGTTGAAGGCGTCCCTTATTTGCACGCCTGTACGCATACCGTCATTCCAGATCGGCTCGTAGCCGGAGCTTTCCTGATGGCTGCGGGCATTACGGGCGGTGCCATTACCTTGCGTAATGTCATTCCCGAGCACCTCCGTTCCTGTATGGCCAAATTAACAGAAATCGGCCTGAGCTTCGACATTCAAGACGATGCCATTACCGCTCACCTGGATGGAAATATCAAGGCTGCAAGAATCCGCACGGCTATGTATCCAGGGTTTGCAACGGACTTACAGCAGCCGTTAACTTCCCTCCTCTTAAAAGCGCCCGGGAAAAGCATCATCCATGAAAAGATTTTCCCGCATCGATTTCATCATGTGCAGCAGTTAAAAAGAATGGGGGCAGATATTGATGTTCGTTCCGGCATCGCCTTTATTAAAGGCGGCCATACTTTGCGGGGCACCTTGGTTCATGCTTCCGATATTCGGGCAGGCATAAGCCTGATCCTGGCCGGCATGATGGCCGAAGGCTGCACAACGATAACAGGAGTCCAACATATTGAGCGGGGATATGAAGACGTAGTCCATTCCTTCACCTCACTCGGCGCCAAGATAACCTTGCACGATTCCACCCATGATCATGACGGCAGGGAGCTTTGTGACGCCAAGTAGTAAGTCAACAGCAGGAACGGTTATTCGCGCTTCCACTTTAAGCAGGTATACCAAATAGGATGAACCAAAACCCGCCTTCGCGTAAATGGACGGAAATTTAAGTTCTTCCCGGTTGTTTCTTGCGTTTCCCTTTCGGGTTGGATACGATAAAGAGTAGCAATTATCATATCCAACGTGTATACGACAGAGGTTCAATTAAGAAAGGAGCGACCCGGGATGGCCGGACATTCCAAATGGAAAAACATTCAACATCGCAAAGGACGCCAGGATGCCCTTCGCGGGAAAACATTCACTAAAATCTCGAAAGAAATATACGCAGCCATCCGTAGCGGAGGAGACGACCCGAACACGAATCTCCGACTCAAAACCGCGCTGCAAAAAGCAAGACAGAACAACATGCCTAACAGCAACATAGAGAATACGATCAAGAAAGCCTCCGGGAATGTGGAGGGTGTAACCTACGAAGAAATTATATATGAAGGGTACGGCCCCGCGGGCGTAGCCGTCATGGTGGAATGCCTCACCGATAACCGCAACCGGACAGCGGCGGATGTCCGCCACATCTTCTCGAAATACGGCGGGAATCTGGGGGAAAGCGGATGCGTCTCCTACTTGTTCAGCCGTAAAGGAATGCTCTCTCTCCCATTAGAGGAAGGCGGTCCGGATGAAGATACTCTAATGATGGAGGCGCTGGAGGCCGGCGCTGAAGACATTCGCGTAGAAGACGGAGTCGCGGAGATCACGACCGAGCCCGAAAGCTTTGACAGCGTCAAGCAAGCCATGGAGGCGAACGGCTATACGTTTCAGCAAGCGGAGCTCAGCCTCATCCCGGCTACTACGGTGAAGCTTGAAGAGGAAGATGCAATTAAGATGATGAAATTGATGGATGCGCTGGAGGATAATGATGATGTTCAGGATGTCCATTCTAATTTCGACATGGACGAAGAAGTGATGGCTAAGCTGTAATCAGATACCATGGTGGGGCACAGAGCAACGTAGCCGACATACGAACGGCACGCTGCTCTTTCATTTGGAACGACAGAGATCCCCCTTCTTTGGCATCTGACTTCTCCCCTCCCGTTATTCCCTTCTTGGTTCATCCCCCCTGCAATTAGAGCAAGGAAGCCTCTCCCATTAGTGAATATCATCTAATGGATCGACCGCTTACCCATATTAGTTTGCTATAATTAAAAGTGGATTATATACTTGATATACCAACTATAACGGGCAGGGTGGTTTTTATGGACATTCCATTGTATGAACAGTTATACAATTATATTTTGCAGGAAATCCGCACTAAGAGATTGAATAGCGGTGACCGCGTCCCCTCGGAGAAGGAAATGGCGGACCAGTTCAACGTCAGCCGCATCACCTCCAAAAAAGCGTTGGAAAAATTAAATCAGGAGGGAGTCATTAAGCGAATAAGAGGAAAAGGCTCGTTCGTGTCCGATCTTTTGCCCGACTGGGTCATTCATAATCAAGCCGCCGAGGCTATAAAGGCGCCTCCCTCAACCGAAGAGGATTGGCGGATGATCGGATTTATTACTCCCAATTTTTCCGATGAATACGGAGCCACTCTGCTGCGCACGATTGAGAAAAAATGCAGAGAGCAAAAGTGCCACTTGCTCATCACCAGAACAACCGGAAGCCGCGAGGAAGAACAGCGCGCCATCCGATTGCTGGTCAATCTTGGCGTAGACGGCCTGATCGTCATTCCTATTCACGGCGAGCATTATAACACAGAGCTGCTGCGTCTTGTACTGGACGGCTTCCCGGTCGTACTGGCTGACCGTTATTGGAAAGGCATCCCGGTATGCGCTGTCTATACCGATAATAAAAGAGCCGCTCAGGAGTTAACGGCCTATTTGATCAACAAAGGCCATGAACGGATCGCCTTCCTGTCCCCACCCGAAAAAAACACATCCGCCCTCGAGGAAAGACTGCAGGGATATACGATGGCGATTACACGGCAAGGCTTGAAATTCAATCCGGACTACTGCCTGACCAGTCTGACCAGTACGCTTCCCAGCAATCTTTACGAGAACGATTCTAACAAAGATAACGAGTTGTTAACGAAATTTATTGCACGAAATCCCGATGTTAAAGCGTTCGTCACTGCGGAATTCAGCATCGCTTCATACCTGATGCAGGTGCTTCATTCTTTAGGGAAGCCGCTGGATCAATACGAGGTCGTCTGCTTCGATTCGGCCAATAATTATTTAGGGCAGCCTCTATTCACCCATATTCGCCAGGACGAAAAAAAAATCGGCGAATTGGCGGTTGAGCACCTTATTGCCCAACTGGACGGATTAACCGTCCCTCCGCATACGACGGTAGACTTCCAAATTGTCGAAAGACTCCCCCCTCTCATGTAATTCGAGAAGCATTTGGGAAGAGAAGCTGCATTAGCCGGCGGCTTCTCTTTTTCTCATTTCAAACAGCTCATCTTATAGAAAACGCTGGTTCTTATACTAATTAATATGTTGACATACCATTTATAGGAAAGTAGTATATAAGGTATATCAACGTGATAAGGAGGGCATGACAATCTGGATTAAGATAAATATTTCTTAAGATTACTTCCAGGACCAGCAGAATTCCACTGTTTTATGTTAGCGATTACAAAAACAGGAGGTTATTCAATGAAGATGAGCATTCAACGGACCGCAGGATCACTGCTTAGTGTATTGGCCATAGCTGGAGCACTTGCCGCATGCTCCTCCCAACAGGCGGAGAAACCCGGAGACCCCGCCCCCGGGAAATCCGAAGGCCAAACAACAACCATTACTTTCTGGCATGGAACTACAGATACCGAGAAAGACGGACTGGATAAAATTATGAAAGCGTTCAACGAGCAAAACCCCGACATTAAAGTAGAGGCCACCTATATTGCACAGCAAGGCCAAGGGCAGAACGAAA
Source organism: Paenibacillus sp. J2TS4 (assembly GCF_018403245.1). Taxonomy (GTDB): domain Bacteria; phylum Bacillota; class Bacilli; order Paenibacillales; family NBRC-103111; genus Paenibacillus_L. The sequence continues at coordinate 80,040 of NZ_BOSH01000013.1, read as the reverse complement.
AGCTGCTCGCCGCCATTGCCGGAGGCAATCCCCCGGACGTTGCTTTTTTTGACCGTTTTGAAATCGGTTCCTGGGCCGCACGCGGTTCCCTTACCGATTTGACGGACAGAGCGAATGCAGACAATATCGACTCCTTTGATTACTATCCTTTTGCCAAAGATGAGGCTACTTATAAAGACAGGCTGTATGGCCTGCCTATGGATACAGATTCCCGCCTGCTTTTCTATAACAAAGATCAGTTCAAGGAAGTCGGACTCGATCCGGAAAATCCGCCCAAGACCATTAAAGAACTGGAAGAAGCGGCGGAAAAATTAACTAAAAAGGAAGGGAGGCGATTTGAACGGATTGGCTTCATCCCTTGGTATGATCAAGGTTGGATTTATACATGGGGCTGGTCCTTCGGAGGAGATTTCTACGACAAGAATAGCGGCAAGGTGACCGCAGAGGATCCGCAGGTTGTGGAATCTTTGCAGTGGATGGTGGATTTCGCGAAGAAATACAACATAGAGGACGTTGCGGCCTTCACGGATTCGGCTGGATCGGCGGCCGAGAATCCTTTTCTGACGGGACAGCTGAGCATGACGGTAAGCGGCCCTTGGCGCACCTCCGGAATCAAGCTGTATAAGCCGGATCTCAATTACGGCGTGGCCCCGATTCCGACCCCTACGGGAGATAACTTCACAACTTGGGCCGGAGGCTGGAGCTTTATTATTCCCAAAGGAGCCAAGAATGAAGACGCCGCTTGGGAATTTATTAAATTTGCTGCAGGGAAGGAAGGCCAGAAAATCTATAGTGAGACCACCGGAAATCTCGCCTCGATTAAATCAGTGAACGACGAGCTCCATAAAGACGATCCAATCATGAAGCCATTTAAAGACATCCTCCCCAATGCTCATCACCGTCCGGTTATTTCGGCAGGATCGCTGCTATGGAATGAACTGGCGCGCGCCAGAGATATGGCCATTCATGAAAAAGGCACCCCTCAGGAGCTTCTCGAAGCCGTCAGCAAGAAAGTGAATGACGAAATCAATAAGTAAATGAGGAGGACGGGGAAAGTCGCTAGAAAGCCGTTCTTTGCCCGTCCTTATCTTTAGCCGAGAAGGAGGCCGTTGCCTGTGTCGAAAACGGATATTATCACCATTACTCCAAAGCCGGTTACCCGGAATCGGGTGACGAGAAGGGAAAACCTGTACGGTTGGTTATTTGCTATACCCTGGCTGATCGGACTGCTGCTTTTTTTCTCATTTCCGCTCTTGTCCTCCATTTATTTCAGCTTTACGAGCTACAGTATTCTGGAGCCCGGGGAATTTGTCGGTTGGCAAAATTACCGGCAGCTTTTTCAGGACGACGTGTTCTGGGCAGCTGTCTATAACACCCTCTATTTTGCCGTATTCTTTGTTCCCCTGAGCATCCTGTTCGGAGTAGCGCTCGCTCTCTTTTTAAACATTAAAGTAAAGGGCATGGCCGTCTACCGCACTCTCTATTTCCTGCCCACCCTGGTGCCCCAAGTGGCCCTGGCTGTCCTATGGATGTGGCTGCTCAATCCTCAATTCGGCCTAGTCAACGGAGTGCTGAACTCGATAGGCATCGAAGGACCCGCCTGGCTCGGGAGCGAGGCCTGGTCCAAGCCGTCGCTTATTCTGATGTCACTATGGGGAATAGGTCAGTCGGTCATCATTTATTTGGCGGGATTGCACGATATTCCACAAGATTACTATGATGCGGCTGATGTGGATGGGGCCAACTGGCTCCAGAAAATCAGAACCATTACCGTTCCGCTGCTGACCCCCGTTATTTTCTTCAACCTGATTATGGGAGTCATTGGGGCATTCCAACAGTTCACCCTGCCCTACACATTAACAAAAGGGCAAGGGACTCCGGCGAACTCGATGATGTTCTATGTCATGCATCTATACGATAACGGGTTTAAATATTTCAAGATGGGCTATGCTTCGGCCATGGCCTGGATTCTATTTATCGTTATCATGGGGCTGACCGTCTTGATTTTTGCAACCTCGAAGCGCTGGGTACACTATCAAGGCAAGTAGGAGGGGCTCAAGGATGAACAAAAAAACAAAGCATATGAAGCGAATACTGGCTCATGCCGTTCTGTTGGCAGCCTCCATTTTTTTCATAATTCCGTTCATTTGGCTGGTCTCGACCTCCCTTAAACCTCCGACCCAAATCTACACTTGGCCTCCCGAATGGATTCCCAGACCGTTTACTTGGCGAAATTATATCGATGCCGTGGACTACATCCCCTTCTTCACTTATCTCAGAAATACTCTCATCATTACAGTATTCAGCACTTTGGGGGCGATTCTCTCTTGCCCTCTGGTCGCTTACAGCTTCGCCAAGCTGAGATGGAAGGGAAGAAATCTGCTGTTTGCCATAACGGTGGCCGTCATGATGATTCCCGGTCAGGTTACGATGATTCCCTTGTTTATTTTGTTTAATAAATTGGGATGGGTCGGGACTCCGCTGCCGCTGATTGTCCCCTTGTTTTTCGGGGCTCCTTTTTTCATCTTTCTGCTGCGTCAGTTCTTCCTCGGACTGCCGAATGACCTTCTGGATGCTTCCCGCATCGACGGGGCCGGAGAGTTCCGCATCTACTGGAACATCATGCTGCCTCTGGCCAAGCCGGCCGTGCTGGCCGTCGGCCTGTTCCAATTCATGAACAGCTGGACTGATTTTATCGGACCCTTGCTGTATTTAACGAATGAGCATTCTTACACCCTGTCACTCGGCCTGCAGCAATTCCAGAATCAGAAAGGAACGGAATGGGGGCTGATGATGGCCGTCGCGACGATGATGACGATGCCGGTTGTCATTCTCTTTTTCTTCCTGCAAAAAACGTTTATCCAAGGAATTACGTTCACGGGAATCAAAGGATAGGGAATTCAATTCCACCCATCCGGTTAACTTTCAAACCAATATAAACCCGGAGCTCGCTCCCACAAAAACTGAGCGAAAGGGATAGCAGCCAAAAGGCCTTCGAAAAAGTAAAGGCCCGGCATGAAAGATTCATGCGGGCCTCATAATATGAATTTTCCAATAGTTAGCGAAGCTTTCAGATAGCCGGAAAGACTTTCCGCCTTCCGTAGCCAAATTGGAATGCCGGGTCAAGCTTCCAATTGCTGCTTGCCGCCATCATTATATATGTTCAAATCCAGTTCCTTCGTCGCCTTGCCGGTAAGAATTCCGGCGACCATGCTGCCGCTGACATTGAGCGCTGTACGCCCCATATCGATGAGCGGTTCAACGGAGATGAGCAGCCCGGCCAAAGCTACCGGCAGATCCAATGCGGACAAGACGAGCAGCGCGGCAAAAGTGGCTCCCCCGCCCACACCCGCTACTCCGAACGAACTGATCGCCACAACGGCAATCAACGTAATAATGAAGGAAGGCGTCAGCGGATTGATTCCGACCGTCGGCGCAATCATAACGGCCAGCATAGCCGGATAGATCCCGGCACATCCATTCTGCCCGATCGAGAGCCCAAGCGAGCCCGAGAAGTTCGCAATGCCTTCCGAAACCCCGTAGGAATGGGTTTGGGTTTTGACATTCAAAGGCAGAGCCCCGGCGCTCGTTCTGGAAGTAAAGGCAAACGTAAGCACGGGGATGGCCTTTCTGACATAAGTAATCGGGTTAAGCTTAGCCAGAGCAAGCAGCAGCAAATGAATGAGAAACATAATGATCAGAGCTACGTAAGAAGCGCCGACGAATTTGCCCAGCCTCCAGATTCCTTCATAGTCAGTCGTCGCTGTTACTCGGGTCATCAACGCCAGAACTCCATATGGAGTTAATCGGAGCACAAGCGTTACGACCCTCATAATAATCGCATAGAAAGCTTCGATAATTTTCTGAAAAAGCTCCGCCTGCTCCGGTTGTTTTCGTCGGATTCCGAGGAAAGCAAAGCCGATAAATGCCGCAAACACAACGACCGCTATCGTCGAGGTGGCACGGGCTCCCGTAAAGTCGCGGAACGGATTTTCCGGCAGCAGCTCAAGTACTTTTTGCGGGAAGGTCATTTTCTGAAGATCGCCTAATCGATTCTCCAATTGCTCTCCACGAGAAACTTCAGCATCTCCACTTTCAATTTGAATGGCTTCCAGATTGAATACGGTTGTGGTAGTAATCCCCACCGCAGCGGCTACCGCCGTTGTACCGACAAGAATCCCGATAATCAGCAGCCCTATCTTCCCAAAATTTTTCGTAACCTTCATTTTGGTAAAAGCCGTTAGAATAGAAATAAATACGAGAGGCATAACAACCATTTGCAAAAATTTAACATAGCCCCGGCCTACAATATTAAACCATTCCAACGATGTATTCAGCGCATCGGACTGGGTTCCGTATATAAATTGCAGCACAAGTCCAAATATGACCCCTACCCCCAAACCGGCAAACACCCGTTTGGAAAACGAAACATGCTTCCTTTGCATAACATATAATCCTGCAATGAGCAAAAGCATGACAATAATATTGACAATTGTCCATACCATGTTGACCACTCCCACTTTTTAATCGGCGCACTATAATCATATTCCGATGTAAACAGTTATATTACAATTATTCCTACCTGTCAAGTTGGATTTTGTTTTTTATTTCGTTTCCCAATAAAGTGCCCCGCTGCTTCAACCTCTTGTTGTTATCGTGAAGCAGCAAATTTTACTATAAATGCTGGTAATTTTTATGGCTCAACCTCAAAATCAGTGCTTGACAGGATGCAGACCCATCTAACGAACTCTGGTAACGTTATAGGGGCTAAATTTAAGGGTTTGGATCACTAACGAATGTCTGTATCGTTATTTCCCGAAATTTGCTTCACTTCCTCTTTTTTCGTCACATTAGCGTTGCTCTGTTTCGTTAGGTTCGAAACCCGCCCGTTTTTCGCGGATTAAGCATACTACGATTCGTTAGACTTTTTCGTCAAGCGCTTATTTCTATTTTGAGCCATTTTTATGGCTCAAAACCATAATCAGTCCTTGACTTTAACAGGCCATCCTTGACAGATTTATCTTATTAGAATTTCACTTGATAGATTGGCCTTCCAGATGGTCCGATTAAATGTAATTGATGTAGTTAATTCTCGCTAAATCTCGCTAGATCTCCGGACTAAATGTAAAACCTACCGTTAGAAATGGGGTTAAAGAGGGATTGGATAGATTGGGACCGAATTAGCTGTATGATTTCCAGTTAGATTGCCAAAAATCGTCTGATCTGGCTTATTTAGCTGTATAAAATCCAGTCTGTTTGGTGGCGAAAGAAAATCAAGCACTGATTATTAGGTTGAACCATTTTTATATGTATATTTTTATTAGGCTACCCATAATCCGTTAATTATTTAATTACCTCAGCTCGCTGGAAAATATAATCGGATGACCGTTCCTTTGCAGGACGCCATTGCTGTTCCGGATTTTCTTCCCCTCACGATTGCGGCAATCGCTGACAGCACAAATGGACATGCAGATCTGCATGTCAATAGAGAGAAATCGATAAATAACAAAGAAGACGTGCAGAAATACATGTGATTTCCCGACAAAAATCAAAAATCGGCCAAATGGGTAAATTGACCTGCAGATTGGCATGTCTTTAGCTTATTTCAATTAAATCGGCCAAAAGACATGCAGTTTTGTAGGTAATTGACACTTTTTCCGAATGTGTACAAGGCTGTTCCTACCTCGAAAATTTATAAATTCACCAAGCGATAGCTCTGGTGCGCAACCATTGTGCCAGGTGCCTCCAAGTGCCTCCAAGCGCCATGAGCCGAGTGCGAATTCCCGCACTCGGCTCACATTATTTCTTTAATAAATGGCTTTCTCTAACTCTCTTCGGTTGGATCGATATGAAGAGTTAATCCATCATAAGCGCACAGGGCGCCTAACCGCTGCGCCTTGGCCTCGATTTCCTCATGCGGGCCGGCCCATCCTTGATGAGAAAAATGGGTCGCGATCACCATCGTCTGATCGGTAACCGCTCCGATTTCCCGCATGCGCTCCAGCATCTTTCGGAAATCCTCCTCATTCAGATGCTCTCTGGCGGACGGGCGGCCCCAGATCGTACCTTCCAGCACAACGGCATCGAACCGATACCCGTCCAGCTCCTTCCAGACCGTCTCCGAATACATGCCGCTGTCTGAGGCGTACAGAAGCGTAACCTTGCCATCATCGATGATGTAATTCATCGCATCTCCGATCCGGGAGTTATGGGATGCCTCAATAGAGCGGATCGAATATCCGGAGGCCTCCACAGACCGTCCCGGCAATATCGGGGTTCTGCGAATTTGCGCTTTCTGGTCGCTGCCTCCGGATTCGTCCCATTTCATCCATACCGAGGGGCCTGCGATCACCGGGATCTCGGGGAGTTCTGTAGACAACCGGAACGCCTTGGCACGCATAATTAAATTGCTCGGATCGAAATGGTCCAGATGACTGTGCGTAATCAATATCGTTTCGATCTGGCACAGAGACAGCCCTAACTGCGCACAAGAGGCGAAGAGGTCCGGACCAAGATCGATGAGCAGATGGTCGTTGATAACGACACTTTGCCTTCTCCGAATGTTGCGCCCTGCATTCGCCCTGGCATGCTCGCATGTGTCGCAATCGCAGAACGGGGAAGGGATGCCCTCGGCCGCCCCGGTTCCCAGAAAAGTAAGCTTCATGATCTGCCACACTCCTTTCGTTTGACATGGTTATCTAAATTTATCTTAACCGGTTATTTAGCTCAAGGAGCCATCGACTCCCCAGGCTGGGTGGATACAAATCGGAAGTTGTCGAAATACAAGGTTTGCGGAAGGGTATGCCGCCAGACCCAGATTTCAATCCCCTTCATTTGAGTAATATCCAGATCGACCTTGCTCAATGGAATACGCACCGTTTTTCCATGATTGCTTCTCACCGTTTGGATAAAAGCATCATCCGTCTTGCCGTTCAACTGATGGAACTTGACATAAAATTGAGTGGTGCCGCCCGGATTGAAAACATCGAACTCCAGCGCATCGAATGATGACCAGTCTGCACTGCGAAACCCTTTACCTGCTTCGAGCAGGCGGAAATTGGGAAAGTTCACATCGGCCGGGAAAACGGCCTTCATCGAATGATTCCCTTCCGTCACATATTCGTCCGACAAGCTCAGGCTAACTGTCGATGAAGTGAATCGCTTGACGGCTTCCTCGGTCTCCACATCATTCAGCGGTATCGTATAAGGGGTGTCAAATTCATATACCGCCAGTTCACGATGAACCTGCTTGGTGACACCGTCTTGAGTGACGACTATATCTATATTATGAAGACCCGGCTCCAGGGCAAGCGTCTGGGAGAATTGGTCATGCCCGGTCTCTTGCTTGGTCAGGGGCATCGGTGTGCCGTTCAATGTCACCTGGGAGTCTTGGGCCGCATACACCGTCACTGTTCGGCTGCCTACGGTGGTCGATTCGACTGCGACCAATACCGGGATTGTTTCCGGAGCTGCGATCTCCCGGGCAATTTCTCTGCGAACCTGCATGACGAGTTCAGGATTTTCTTCGAAGGTTTTGATGTTCTCATACAACCGGTCATAGAATGGCCGGATCGCATCGCGATAAGAGAAAGTATCCTCTATCCCAAGCTTTGCCGCGATTTCATGCAGCCTCTGCTCATAATGCCATAAGTATTCATAGTCCTCCATGCTCTCCCGGAGCACTTCCAGACGAATCGTTCCAATCGGACCGTCGATGCCGAGCTCCGTTCCGGGATAGAACAAATACCCATCCCCGTTCGCCCCTGGAAAAGCGAGCGGATCGGTCCATACATCCCGGCTCACATATTTTTTCTGTGCGGCATCATATTTCTGAAACTGCGTAGTAGCCCAATACAATGTGCCCTCTACGCCATAATCGTGCTGCACCCAGGGAAGAAGACGGGCTCCCACCAGATCATCATCCAAATGGTAGGATGGGAACGGGTGCTTCGGGAAGACGCTCGTATACCACCATATTTCTTCACCGGCGGCTTGTCTTTCCCGGGCGAAATCATAATCATATTTATCTATTTCGGGAGACCAGATATCCACCTCCCCCAATAGCTCATCCAGCGGTTGAATCGTAACCAGATGCGGGACATCCGGGGCCGCCTGCTTCAAGGCGTCGTTAATGACCTTCACCCGATCGTAATTATTCGAAGCATTCGGGTGCGGTACCGGTTCGTCGATTTCGCTTATATAAAAATATCCTTTATCCAGCAGGCCTCTTTCCCTTAGCTTATCGATAAGCTCTTTGATCTTCTGTGTGTCCGGCTCCCCTTGCGCATCTTTATAATAAGGCAAGCGGTAAGCAGATATTCTAGGATCATTAATGAATCGGGATGCGCGCTCTACGTAGTCATCAATATCTCTATCCGGAATGGGCAAGTATCCCGGTGTAAGACGCTGCTCGACCGAAGCCCAGTAATACTTCTCGATATAGCGCCAGGCTTCTTCCCCCTGCACATTTCCGTGAGCCTCTTGGACGGGACCGCCCCAGACGCCAAATGCCGTTTTGGAATGGCTTTCATCCGTCAATTCGAAATCCCACACCGTCAATTCAACCGGAATCCGTACCGGATTTCCCGTTTCATGCAGTTGGATTTCTCCGGTATATATTCCGGCCGGTGTCCCCTTAGGCACGTATACCTTGACCCAAATTCCCTGATTCTGTCCTGCGGCTACCTCCAGCTTGCCATCCAGCGGAATGAGAGCATCCGGGTACCATCCCTTGGGGTATGCAGTAGTCGTCGAGGTCGTTACCTCGATATAATGCTGCCGGAACAGTTCAATATGCTCCTTCCCTATTTTGGCCGGGCCGCCCTGCAGCTTCAGATCACTAATGGAAACCTGCAGCTTGCTGAGCGGCTCATTCCCCGCCTTGATGATCACTTGACCGCTTTCGAACTCATTGCGGGCAGCCTCAAGCTTCATTACCTGGTCCGCATTAGCGGGAAACGGCTCATCCAGCATCATTTTATGCGTGTTGGTCGGTACCCATACGTCGAATAACGGCTCCGTCTTCGCATAAGCGACCGGAAGACAAGACAACAGAAGTACAATAGCCAGCAAAACAGAAATCGATTTACGTCTTCGAAACATAACTATTCCTCCCTTGTAGGCTTTTGTATTAGATGAAGTCCTTCCCGGACCGAGGGGAACGATCCGGGAAAGAATCTAGCGCTATCAGTTGTTTTTGTATCGTTCGTAAGCAGCGGTATATATTTCCTTGTACTCCTTTAATCCCATCTTCTCGATCGTCTGGATATATTTATCCCACTCGGAAAAAGAAACATCTCCGGTTATAAATTTGGCCGTCATTTCATCCACGTACTTGTTGATGTCGGTGTGCAGAGGAGTGTACCGGTTCAGCTCATCCTGGGTCAAAGTAAAGGCGGGCCATACTTCTTCCGGCCAGTAAGCCTCGACCCTGGCTGCGGCTTCCATACTCTCCGGCGTGGACTCTCCCCCCTTATACGTGTTGGAGGTTAGCATCGCAGGATAGAATCCGCCCGCAAAGGAAACGTATTTCGACGGTTCCTTCAAGTACTCTTCCGTATATTCGAGCGTACCGTCGGGCTTCTCCACATAACTCTCATCTTTGATTCCCATAAAGAACAGCTTGCTGCCCTCTTCGCTGTAGAAGTAATCGATCCAGCGCACCGTTGCTTCCGGATGCTTGTTCTTATCCGTAATGACGAAGGCTCCGAGATCAATAAGCGATGGGCGGGCTCTTGAGAAAACTTGATCGCCATGAGGTCCTTTAAGAACCGGTGCGCCTACAAAGTGTTCGATATTCACTCCGCTGATGGCGTGCGGACTGTTCGTTACCGAGGAGCCGACGATCCCTTCATCCATCAGGGCATTCACTTCCGGACCTTTGATCGTCAGCAGATTATCGACGAACAAGCCTTCTGTGTACAACTTATTCATGTACTCCAGCACTTCCTTGAATTGCGGGGAAGCCGGAATATACCGCAGCTCCTTCGTTTCCGGATCGATATCCATCCGATGGGCCGTTCCGCGGTTGCCAAGCCCCCAGGCTCCTTTGACTTCATCCAGCAGGGAGCCATAGTTGCTGGCCGCATAGGGAATATAACTCGGATTCAGCGTTTTGACCGCCTTCAGGTATTCATAAAATTCATCGGTCGTTTCCGGCTCCTTCATCCCGAGCTGATCCAGGAAGCTTTGGTTATACCACAGCTTCTGCCCAATGATGACGGATTTGAAATCCGGATCGTAGAACGTCGGGAAGGAATAGATATTGCCGTGCGGCATCGTCAGGCCTTTTTTCACCTCCGGGTACTGTTCCAGCAGTTTCTTGAAATGGGGAGCATACTCGTCTATTAAATCATTAAGAGGAATAAAAATGCCTTGAGAGCCATAGTTCATTACATCCACCGGCGATAGCCTGGCGGTATGGAACGCATCCGGATAATCTCCTCCGGACAGGACAAGGTTGCGTTTCTCCGCGAGACTCTCCGTCGGGGTCAGCTGGAAATTGACCTCGACATTCGTCATTTCGGCGTATTTCTTCCAGACGGGAAGATCATTCCAGTTGGCCGGAGCGGATGGCGCTTTGCCGGCAAAGAAGGTCAGCTTGATCGGGTCCTCTACAATCGGAAATCCTTCCGTTTTGACAGCCGGCTGCTCGGCCACTCCTTTGTTCTTGTCTCCCTCCGGAGACACTGCTCCGCCTCCCCCTTTATCCCCGCAAGCCGAGACCAGTCCTGCGGTCATGACACCCGCAAGCATTACTGAAGTCAGTCGTTTCAACCTCTGCATAACCATATTAACCTCCCTGATTGAATGTCTATTTGTGAACAAGGACGTCTAGCTAGCCCTTGATAGCACCGACCATAAATCCTTTGGTAAAATATTTTTGCAAGAACGGATAGACCATCAGAACCGGCAAATTGGCGACGATGACAATCGCATATTTGATCGCTTCCGCTTCCATCAAATGCTTCTGCACCGACAGGTCCATGCCGCCTGCCATATTATCCACTTCCGATTTAATGAGAATTTCCCTCAGGAACAGCTGAAGCGGATATTTATCACGATCATTCAAATAAATGAGACCGTTAAAATAGGCGTTCCAATGACCGACGCTGTAAAACAAGATCATGACAGCAATGACCGGCATGGAAAGCGGAAGCACTATTTTCCACAGAGTCTGTAAATTGGAACAACCATCGATGGAGGCCGATTCCTGAATTTCATTCGGAATGCTGGTCTGGAAGAAGGTTCTCATGATGATGATGTTCCAGACAGAAACGGCTCCGGGAATGATCAGCGCCCACATCGAATTGATCATGCCGAGATTTTTGATCAGCAGGTAAGTCGGGATCAGTCCGCCGCTGAAAAACATGGTGAACACAATGTAAGCCGTAATGACATTGCGGCCGGTGAAGTCTTTACGAGATAACGGATAGGCCGCCATAATCGTCATGACCAGATTGACCGTTGTTCCGACCACCGTATAGATAATCGTGTTCCTGTATCCAATCCAGATTTCTTTATTGGCAAAAATAAGCTCATACCCTATAAAGGACAAGTTCTTCGGGAATAACCACATCTCTCCCTTAGTCACCGACAACGGATCACTGATCGATGCGCTGACTACAAAAACGAGCGGATAGAGGACGATCAGGAGAATGATGGCAAGCACTGCATAGATGATGATCCCTACCAGACGATCCGCAAAGGTTTCTTTCACCGTTATCCCTCCCTACCACAAGCTGGTTTCATTCACTTTTTTGGCAATTTTGTTGACAGTTACGAGCAGAATGACGTTGATAACGGAGTTGAACAATCCTACGGCCGCGGCAAAGCTGTACTGCGCCCCGACAATCCCTTGTGTATACACATAGGTGGAAATAACGTCCGAGCTCTCGATATTCAAATTGTTTTGCATCAAATAGATTTTTTCAAAGCCGACTCCCATAATCTGACCGACATTCAGAATCAGCAGAATAACAACCGTCGGCATAATCCCCGGCAGGTTAATATGCCATATACGGCGCAGCCGGCTTGCCCCGTCTACCCGGGCCGCCTCATGGAGAGATGGATCAATTCCTGAAAGCGCCGCCAAATATATGATGGAGCTCCATCCCATCCCCTGCCAGACTCCGGAAAACACATAGATCGTTTTAAACCATTTGGATTCGGTCATAAAAGAGATCGGTTCGCCGCCAAAGAAGACGATGAGATGATTGATGATTCCGTTTTGCGGCGACAGGAAGATAAATATGAGCCCGACCATGACAACCGTGGACAAAAAGTGCGGCGCATAGGTAACGGTTTGTACAATACGCTTGAAAGACCTGTTGCCCACCTCGTTAATAAGCAGAGCAAGCAGCAGCGGAATGGGAAATGCGATAGCCAACTGGTACAAGCTGATGCCTAATGTATTCCAGATCAGGCGCCAAAAATAATAGCTGTCAAAGAAGCGTTTAAAGTGAACAAATCCGATCCAATCGCTGGCCCATATCCCTTTGGCTGCAATAAAGTTTTTGAACGCGATTTGCACCCCGTACATCGGTATGTAGTCAAAGATGAAAAAGTAGATAATGACGGGAGAGATAAGCAGGTACAGATCCCAGTTTTTTTGTATCGTTTTTTTGAATGCCTTCCATTTCGTTGGACGTCGTGGTACATCGGTCTTCGTGTAAACCGCCGTATTATCCAAAAACGCGCCCCCCTTACTCCGTTCTTTGTGCGTCTGCCCGGGTTCATCGAACCAACGATTCGTTATAGCCAAGCATCCACGGCTGCGGCTCCTTGACCGGAATCACTCTGCCGCCTGATCTCATCGATTCGGTTGCGGCACATCCGACCGCTACACTCATCCGGCCGGCGATCGGCTGAGCGACCGGGGCCTTGCCTTGCAGAATCATGTCCAGAAAATCTTCACAAATTTTCTCATCGGCACCGTTATGAGAGCCTTCCGCTTTGCGGATGTTGTAAACTTTATCCGATAAATCCCGCCATGTGTTCGATTTTCTTGCTTTCACAATGACCTGATTATTCGACTCGAAATTTTCAATCCTCCCTTCCGTTCCGATAATGGTATAGCTCCGCTCATAATCCGGCGTAAAGTGGCACTGCATGTAGGAGGCTTTGATTCCGCCCTCCAGCTCCATCAAGACCATGCTGTTGTCCTCCACGTCGACTTCCTCGCGAAAAGCACATTGGGTCAGCGGGCCGAAGCGAGCTTCCGGGCAAGTCTCCTTCTCCGCGCATTCCGGGCAGGTTAAATCATTCGGCTTGCTGCCTCCGAAATAATCGACCCCGCCAAATGCAGCCACTTTCTTCGTGTAGCGGCCGGTAATCCAATGGATGATGTCGATATCGTGAGACGCTTTCTGCAGCAGCAGCGAGGTCGTATTCTTGGAGCTGCCGTGCCAGCTGTGATAATAGTAATCGCTTCCAAGACCTACGAAGTGGCGCACCCAGACCGCCTTCACCTCCCCAATATCACCGGAAGCGACGATCTCCTTCATGGTGCGGTACATATTCATGTAACGCATATTGAAGCCGATCATGAAATGTTTGCCGGATTCCCGCCAGGCTTCCAATATGCGATCGCAGCCCTCCACTGTAACCGCCAGAGGCTTCTCGCAGTATACATGCTTGCCCGCCCGAAGTGCGGCCACCGCATGCTCGTCATGACAATGATCAGGAGTCATGACGACGATTGCATCGATATCTTTACGTTCGATCAGTTCTCGATAATCCAGCATCACATCCGCGTCAGGATTGATTCTTTCGCGAAATTTGCCGAGCCGCGCCGGATCATGATCTGCGCCTGCGACTACGACCGATCGGCCATCCGGCCGATGCCAATATTTGGTGACCCCTGCTCGCCACCCTAGTCCAATAACCCCTATTCGTATTTGCTTCAAGTGGATTCCCTTCTTTCAACGTTAAATAATTTGGGCCCAAAAACAATTCCTTTTGGCTAACAACGAAAAAAAATATAGTATGAAATGGGTAATCTCTATCTGTTATCTCCTAAATTTTCATAAAATCGGACGATGACCGGACAAGCAGTTGAAAAGGCATAAGCAATCGGAAGGGCAAAGGATTGTTCCCATCCAGCTGATCGACCAGGACTTTGGCTGCCATCATGCCTATCTCGCTTTTAGGAATATGAATCGTCGACAGAGGCGGGGAAGTATATTGAGACACCTCAATATTATCCAATCCGACAAAGGCCATATCCTGCGGGATGCGCATGCCCCGCTCCGTCACAGCCCGCATGGCCGAGATCGCCATCATGTCACTCGCGGCAAAAATCGCTGTCGGAAGCTCGGCCTCCGTATCCAGCAATTCAACCATACGCGAATAGCTTACGTTGACATCCCAGCCCGCATTGATGACCCAGCGTGCATCCACTTCCATCCCCGCTTCCTGCAAGGCCTCCCGATAACCGCGATATCTTTTCTCGCGTTCCAGGTCTCCAGTCATCCCTGCTCCTCCAATAAATCCGATTCGCCGATGCCCTTGGCCCATCAGATGCCGTACGGCCGCTTTGGCCGCTTGCACCCGATCATAGGAGATGACAGGAACGGTGGGATCGGCTATATCAATGCCAACGATAGCCGGAACAAGCTTTTTAATAGTTTCATAAAGCTCCTGGTTAATCCCTTCGACAATAATAAGGCCATCCAGTTTCGTGTCCTGAAGCAGCCTGCGCATCGCCTTCTCTCCTTCAATCTCATTCATCGTAATGACGTAAGCGAGGGAGCAGTTCAGCTCGGACAGCTTCTTTTCAATTCCTTCCAGAATAGGTGAAAAGTAAGGATGATTATATTTGTTCTGAGGGACCGATACTATGCAGCCTACTTGCCGAAAGTCCGTTCTCCCGCCCGTGGCTGTTTTACGCGTGGAAGCTTTGGTTGTTTGACTCGCAACATAACCCAAATCCTTGGCTACTTTCCAAATTTTCGTCTTTGTTTCTATGCTGATGTGCCGGCTCGTGTCGTTGTTCAGGACACGGGAAACTGTGGAAATAGAAAAACCGGCATGCTGAGCAATCTCTTTTAAAGTAGGCATCTTTCCCTACTCTCCTTTATCCGTTTAGTCTTAACCCGCCAATGAAAACGCTATCTTTTCTCTCTTATTTTGCACAAATTTGGGCCAAATTCAATAATACAAAGCAATAATATCAGCGTTTTGCCCCAAAGTCAAAGGTTTTTTTATTTAAATCCATTTAAAGTGTCAGAAGAATTCGGCAAGTCTTATCTGAATTTTACTTAATAACATTGCTTCAACAGGCCCTTTCATTGTGCTGTCCTTTTCCGATTTTGACGCAAAGAGTTTGGGCCCAAAAATCTTCTTTTTGTATACAAGTTCAATATACAAGCCTTTTGTTAACGGAGTGTCAGACAGGTACTAAGCTTTTGTAAAGATAGCCGTAGAAGGCCAAAGCCATATTTTTGGCATTAAAGCCTTGGAACTTTATGGAGATTGATATATAATGGATACCGAATGACGAAACCTAGTTTCGTATAATGAAACTAGATTAAAAGGAGGAGGATTAGTTTGCCTATGGACTTTCAGGCGGAGAAAAACCGCTCCAGTTATTCCATGCGAGAAGCCGATGTCACATGGATCCATCAAATCCAAATAATGATTAATGTTAAAGACAAGCAGGTTGTTGATGTGGGCTGCGGCGGCGGAATCTATTCCAAGGCTTTGGCGGATTTGGGGGCGAACCATGTTGTGGGAGTAGACTTTTCAGAACAGATCCTGTCTTCAGCCAAGCAAAATTGCCGGGACTATAATAATATAAGCTTTGTGTCAGGGAATGCGCTCGAAACCACTTTAGCAAGCGAGCATTTCGATGTGGTGTTGGAAAGGGCCCTCATTCATCATGTGGATGATTTGTCTTCGTGCTTTATGGAAGCCTATAGAATTTTAAAACCAGGGGGATGTTTGATTGTTCAGGACCGAACACCTGAGGACTGCCTTGTGGAGGGGAGCTCCACCCATATTCGAGGATTTTTTTTCTCCAAGTTTCCGGAGCTGGCCTCCTTCGAAAATTCGCGCAGACACTCCAGCTTTGAAGTTGTAGCTGCCTTGGAAAAGGCCGGGTTCCAGCCCATAGAAGAATTCCAACTGTGGGAATCCAGAAAAACTCATTCAAATTTTGACAGGCTTGCAGCGGATCTATTAAACCGAACAGGCCGCTCCATTCTGCACGAGCTGGACGACCATCAGCTGACTGACCTTGTGGCTTATATAAGGGAGCATATAGCCGACGAACACCTGCCGATTACGGAAAAGGACAGATGGACCCTGTGGAAAGCAGTCAAAAAATAAGCCGCAGCAACTCAAATTAGAGTTTCGGGCTCAGCGGGAGGGGCTGCTCCCTATCTGCATTGGGAAGTAACCAAAATAAGGTGCAATTGTACACCTCAATTCTGCCAATTTAGCCATTTTGGAGATTAAGGTGTAAAAATGCTCTTTATATTCCCCGATTTAAAAAAAACGATGATTTCACCCATTTAGAGGGTACTTTTGCGCTTTAATCTCCATTTTCGGGAAAAGTTATAATTTAAGAGGCATTTTTGCACTTCAATCCTCCTCCATTTGCTTAGAAGGAGATTGAACATCAAGCACCTGATTGCAAGCTGGAGCCGAGTTCTTACAACCATTGCTCTAAAAAGGCAATGACTTCTGCGCGCATCTCTGCCGTTTCGAGATGCCCTCCCGGACTGCGAACCATCCTCCACGCATCGGGATGCCCTTGTTCCCGATAGACTCTGCGCAGATGGGCATCGATCCGATCCAGACCTGCCGCCGGAGTCAGCTTGTCATAGTTGCCGGCAAGTCCCAGATGGGGACGAGGAGCTATTAGCGCATTGATCTCGGAGGTGGTAAAGGACTTTAACAGCCCGGGAACGTAATAATAAATTCCGTGGCCGTCCAGCCCGCGGGCACGAATCAGCTCCTGATAGTCGGTCAGACCACAAAGGTCGACGCATACCCGGATGCGGCTGTCCAGAGCAGCCGTCCACCAGGACATAGTGCTTCCCATAGACATCCCCAGCGTCCCCAGCCTCTCCTCATCTACATCTTCGCGAGTGACCAAATAATCGATCGCCCGCAGGCTGTCGTACACCATCATCCCCCAAAGAACCTGCCCTTTCCAGAGCATTTCTTTAAACAATTCACTCTCCGTGCGGCCCCTTCTTTCGCCAAAGCCCCAGGTGTCTATACTTAGAACCGCATACCCCATACGGGTCAACTGCTCGGCATAGGGCGGATTCTGCAGATAGCTGTTTCCTTGAAGCAGTTCGTCCTTGCCAAGGGCATAATTTCCTCCGTGGGAATGGTTGAACAGAATCGTCGGCAGCTTGCCGCGAGCCTCCTTGGGCCGGACAAAATAAGCCGGAATCGGCTCCAGCCCGTTCCAATGCAGGAGCAGTTTCTCCAGGTCATACTTTTCTCTCGTTTCTTCCGCTATTCTTTGCACCTCGATGGGAAAATTTCGATCCGGCAAATCTCCTAGCAGCCGGTAAAGCTGTTCTCTAAGCTCTTCCTGTGACGGGTTCATGAAGGGACCTCCTCATAATTGATCATCTCCACCGCCCTATTGACCTCCGAGAGGCACCAAAAAGGGAAAATAAGGTATTATGATCAATCTAGCACAGAAATAATTTCTTGGCGAGTCCTTCGCTGATGATGCTCTGCTTCTACGATAACCCGGTTAACTCCCTTTTTGGCCTGCAGCTGCCAAGTAAAGCTCCCTTGGTCATCGGCCCGTCCCACCGTCTGACGATTCATGCGCACGACGGCACCAGGCCAGGCGTCGACTCGACCTGGACATTAACTATCCTGAGCTGTACGTCAAACTTGGCATCCAAGCGAATTTCCGGCAAATTTAAGGCTCTTTTCATTTTCTGTTCATTTCTATTTAATCGATTTGATGTATAATAACGGGAGTCAGTAAAATGGACCTAGCTTTGGAGTGATTAATTTGGACATCCAGGATTTGAACCAGTGGAAAAATTTTTTATTAATTTATAAATTCGCACTGGACGAAGTCAATACGAAGTTAAAGATTTTAAATGAAGAGTTTCTGTTTATTCATAACTACAATCCGATCGAGCATCTTAAATCTCGTCTTAAATCACCTAAGAGCATCGTTAAAAAGCTGCAAAGGAAAGAACTGGAGATCTCGCTGGAGAGCGCTTCCCGGCACATCCACGACATTGCCGGAATCCGGATTATCTGTTCCTTCTCCACGGATATTTACAAAATTGTGGACATCCTGAGCCAGCAGAGCGATGTACACGTCCTCGAGGTCAAGGATTACATTAGATACCCCAAACCGAATGGGTACCGGAGCCTTCACCTCATTATTGAAATTCCGGTTTTCCTTGCCAATCAGACAAAGCAAGTAAAGGTAGAGGTTCAGATTCGAACGATTGCGATGGATTTCTGGGCGAGCCTGGAGCATAAAATTTTCTACAAGTTTCAGCGTGAAATTCCCCAGGAATTGACTGACCAATTGCGGGAATCCGCCTCTCTCGTGAATTTATTGGATAAGCAGATGCTCGCCATTAATGAAGAAATTCAGCAATATAAAATTAACGACCCGGCCGAAGCGGAAGAGGAGCAGCAAACGTTAACCCTTGCTCTTTCCTCGAAATTTCTATCCTAGCCCGGCGCTGCCAGCGGATCGGACTGTTGCTGGAACCAGGCAAAAAAATAAAGCGGACACACCCAAGAGGGCGTTGTCCGCTTTATAATATGATCTTGCCGGTCTATTGTGATCGTTAATCAAACTTTAGCTTCTTTCACAATAAGCGTTCCTTTTTCTCCTTGTAGAGCAAGGTCGGCGTGATTCAGCGAGCAAATAATCGAGGTTCCTCCCGAGTCAGCAAAGCGGGCGGCCGCATCGATTTTAGGCTTCATGCTTCCTTCGCTGAAATGACCTTCTTGCTTGAACTTCTCCAGCTCAGCAATCGTAACCCGGGTCAGGGCCTTTTGTTCCGGACGGCCGTAATGGATATAAGCATTCTCCACATCCGTCAGAATCAGCATCACATCCGCCCCTACTTCCTGGGCAAGCTTGCATCCACTGTGATCCTTGTCGATCACGGCTTCGATTCCGCGATGCGTTCCGTCGGTCTTGCGTACGACCGGAATCCCGCCACCGCCACAGGCTATGACAATCTGGTCCTGGTCTACCATTCTCTTGATGATATCCGCTTCCAGAATGCGGATCGGCTGCGGGGATGGAACGACTCTGCGCCAACCTCGATTGGCGTCCTCTTTTAATATCCAACCCTTGTCTTTCATCAATTCCTTGGCTTCTTCTTCACTGTAAAAAGCCCCGATCGGTTTCGTCGGATTCTGAAACGCCTGATCGTCTGGCGAAACTTCCACACGGGTCACCAGGCTGACCACCGACTTGCTTACCCCGATTAATTCCAGTTCATTGCGCAACGATTGTTGAACCATATAGCCTATTAATCCTTGACTTTCGGCATTGCATACATCTAACGGCATTTGCGGAACCACTTTCCGTGCTTCCTCATTCTGGCGCAGAATGTTCCCAACCTGCGGTCCATTGCCGTGTGTAATGATCAGCCGATAGCCCATCTCGATTAAGCGGGCTAGAATCCTGCAGCTTGCGGACACGTTGGCCAGCTGATTCTCAAAAGTTGCCTCTTGTTTTGGCCGTAAAATGGCGTTTCCCCCAAGCGCGACCAGTATCGTCTTGCTATTCAAAGATTCTCTCCCTCCAAAACTATCCAAACTATATCTCTAGACTTAGCTTTAATCTCTATCTCATTATACCTGCCGGACGCTCACATACAAACAAAAATCTGATTTCCGTCGACAAAATCCGACTATTGCTTAGCCTTCCATCCGTTCACGCATTCCAGGAACTTTGCAGGCTCGTCCGTTGCAAACCAACGTATGCCCAGGTCGAGCAGTCCTTCAATGGCAAGCCCGTCAATCTCAAAAGGAAGCACCTCCAGGTCTATCCCGGCTTGGTCTGTTTTCTCCAACGCGTACTGCAAAAACTGAGCGTCAATGGCATAAGGCCAGCCGCCCGCTTCGCTATTATTGTGCAAATGAAGCTGGACTTGATCCAATCCGTCAAAGCCGGAAGCCAGAGCCGTTTCAAATGTCTCGCGAATTTTCTCCGCACTGCCCCCAATCCACTGCATGCTTTGGACTCCTTGAGCGATGCTCTTCATTTTCTTGCAGTTTTCCTGAAGCTTATGTGTAAAGATCACTTGTCGATTAACGTCATACTGATCGATTAAAGCGCCAAGCTGGCGCAGATCCACCTCTTTTAGATCAAGGTAAGCCATACGTTCCGGATGACCTTGCATTTCAACGAACAATTCTTCTAACGACGGTACTTTTTCCCCTTTGAATTTCTCGGCGAATCTGACTCCGGCATCCCATTGGCGAATTTCTTCAAAAGTCAGCTGCGAAGCAGGAAGCTCTTTGATTTCATCCGGCGCCGTAGTCGTCCGTTCCAGCGTTGCATCGTGCAAGCAAATGATGACGCCGTCCTTCGTCGTACGCACATCCGCCTCGGGAATACCGCCCAGTTCCCAGGCGTACCGGTTCGCGGCCATCGTATTGTCCGGCGCTTCATAGGCTCCGCCTCCGCGGTGCGCTTGCCAATAAATGTTGCTGTCTCTTTTCCCCATTCTCGTCACTCCCATTGGTTAAATATAGAGGCCGCTCACAAAGGCTACTTTCGATCCGAAAGTTGGCTTTGTGAACATTCACTTTAAGTGAATTTATTATGATGGTATCCATTTCCTAATGCTCATCTTTACCTACCTAAACAAACTTGTCAAGTAGCAAGCGTAAACGGCTGCCGCAGTCCTTTTAACGGTGGATTGACGTTTCGCGATGACTATAAGCATGATTATAAGTGTGAATCTTATAAATCCTTATAATGACAAGAAGGGACTGTCCCACGGTCTTCTGTGACCTGTAGAGCAGCCCCTTTTCTCCTGATTTAAGTGTGAAAGCCCACCTTCGCTTCCGCGTCCCGCAGCCATCCTTGCGTGCGTCCTTTATGAAGCTCCGACTTCATATTGCCGATCAATTCACCAATATCGACCTTCTTCTCATAGTACCATTCTAGCGCAGCGGACACGTACAATTCATTCAGCTGTGCAAACGAGAAGCCTTCCGCAAGCCGGGCTGCTTCTTGCAGTCCTTCCTCTCCCAACAGCTTCTGCATTCCTTTACGCTTCAAATAAGCCTGTCTCAGTTCGGTATTCGGCGGTTTAATCTCATAGGCCCGGTCGAATCGTCCGGCGCGGTTCATTAAGGCCGGGTCGATCCGTTCCGGATAATTGGTCGTCCCGATCAGGAAGATGCCTTCCTTGGAGGTGGCCCCATCCAGCGTATTCAAGAAGAATGACCTCACCTGCTCGGGCATCGAATCGATATCTTCAATGATCAGGATCATGGGAGCCATGACCGCAGCAGCTTGAAAAACCTCTTGAATCGAATCGCTGCAAGTATGCTCCGTAATTTGCCAATAGGCAACCGGGGCCTGAACGCTTCCGGCAATCGATTTAACTAGCGTCGTCTTCCCGTTCCCGGGCTTCCCATAGAGCAAAATTCCCCTCTTGTACGGAATTTCAAAGGTTTGGAAGAAACCGCGGTCCTCGGAGAAGAATTGGTCAATGGAACGAAAAATCTGCTTCTTCCATTCCGGATTCATGACGACCTCCTCCCGATCGACCAATCTGGTGATAGGCTCCAGCCCGGTTTCGATCCCGTGACGGCCATCCGTGAATACGGTCACCTGACGTCGGTCCAGCTCTCTGCGCCGTTGCCGGGTGTAGTCCAGAAATCGGCGAAGATCGAGGTCACTCTCGGCAAAGATGAAGTCCTCCGTATACATTCCGTGATTTCCGAACATCGGCACCCGCGCGACAGCCACTCGCCATTCGGGATAAGCGAACACATTGTTCCGGACAGAAGGGAAAATCTGATAGCCGGCCTCCGGGCCATCAGAATGATAAGCAAATGCCTTGGCTTCCACTTGTTCGTAAATTTGTGCAACCCGCTCTGCTTCCGGGTGATTGGAGCGGATATCTTGCTCCAGCAGGGCCCAGTATTCTTCGTTCCCGTCATCACTTATGTAGGAACGAACCTCCCATCCGTACCTGTCTGCCAGCCATTGTTCAATTCCCTGAATGACATAAGCATAATCGGTGTAGTATGACGAAGCCCGGCTGTTGTCTGCCGAAAAGGCAACTAGGGAAGGCTCCTGGCGGTGCGGCAGTGTATCGGCAATAATAATATGATCTTTTCTATTCAATATTAAGCTCCTTTAACCGTCGCCAGCGGCTTGCATTTGGCCACCACTTGAGCCAATCCCGCTCCGACGACACTTTCAATAATTTGATCCACATCTTTATAGGCTTGTGGAGATTCGTCCAGGATAGATTCCAGCGATCGCTGATTCACCCCATAATTACGATTTCCTCTTTAATTCTTAATAAAATAGAAAGACCGCTGGCCCATAAGCCTACGGTCTATTTCAAAAGCAAGCTGCCTTCAAGTACCTGAAGGTTTGCTCTGGTCTGGCATAACGACGGCACAAACAACTACGCACCGAAGAGACCGATGAGAGGAACAAGCGTATCATATTCAATTGTCAATCGGCTATAGATTCGGCCCGTCATCTTCATCGGCCTCCTTTCTTGGAAATAGTAAACTTATCATACCGATAGCGGCTTATCCCGTCAACAGTTTCTCCGCAGACAGTTTAGTTATAATCGTTTATTACAGTTATATTAATAAAGCCATTTCCACACTACATTACTTTGCGGGATGGTTTCTTCGTATACCGGTTGGCGTATGCGGAAGCCACATAAGAATCAGGTTTGACTCTCGCCCGATAAATTCCCATAGCCTCGACCCGTTCCACCATTTCCTGAACATATAACGACGTCTTGTTAATGACAGGCTTCGTCCCGGCGTCTATATCGATGAACGATTGCAGCTCAGCCCCTTGGTAAACGTGAGGCAGCAGCAGCTCCTCCATTTGATGAACCGCATCTCCGGCGAAATAAGCAGCGACCTCCTGCGACAGCGAGGTTTCCATCGACAGCTTCTCCTTAAGGGAAGTTAACTCTCGGGGGACAATGACCTGACGGTAACAAGCCCAGGCGCCTTTACCCGGCCGATGAATGACGATGCCGGTAACGAATTTCGTATACCCACGATATACTTGACTGTCGGATCCAATAACGAAATGGTAGAGAGATTCAGGATCTTGAGAAATGAATCGCAGAATGCGCTGCAGAACATCGTCAAAGGAAAGCCGGCTCTCCGTCACATTCTGAAATCTCATCTCCTCTTGCTTGGAAAATCTTTCGTTTATTGTCATAGTCGTCACCTGTACAATGGACTCTTCCATCCTTTCGTTCGTATCTGCAGGCTGAATTTTGCTTCTTTCGAACCGCATTCTCGGGGGATTCAAGTCTCTCGCATTACAAGACACAAGCTGCAGTACAAGCCAGTAACGTCCCCGCCTACTTTGTTAGCTTCATGATTTATTAAAGGACACTCGCGACTTGAGTCATGAGTGGTTGATGTAAGTATTATTCCTGAATTTCTTTCTCGTTATCCGAAGAACGGAATGATTGTGCATGGATACTGTCAGATTATTCAGTTATCTTCTGTTAGGGTTGGACGGATAGAGACGGGAGCGACCCGTCCGTCTGCCAGTCGCCGAACAGCAGCAACCTCTATGACATTGTCTATCCACAGATTAAAAAAGCTGCGTTCCCCGCCTTTTTCTCCCCCTACAGTTAGGCAAAAGAAAAAGGCTGCGAAATACGCAGCCGTTGTGTATACCGAAAAAACTTATAAATAACGTCTAAATCTGAATCAGCCAGACGTTCTAACCGGTACAAGGAAGCAGCGCATAACGCGATTATTGGTATAGGAGTTCTGATAATGTTTCATATCACAGAAAAGATTAAAATGAATAGCTTGCTTGATCATTGTCCTATACCTCCTTTGCCAAATCAGTTATGTTCAACATGCAACATCGTAACACGGCCTTCCAAAAGCTGTCAACCCTTTTAATTATTACTTAATGTAATCTTTAGAAACCTGATGATTTAATCATCGCTGCGTGCTAATTTTGGACTTCCGATGAAGGTTTCGTACGGAATAACATTCCGCTTTCATAGCATCAGTGTACGAGATTTCTGCTCAATCAAAACATGAGGCAATCTTATGCTTTGCTTATTGTAATAAACCGTAAGTTCAATAAAAGGCAAATCACTATTTGAAAGATGAATGGCCGATTTCATATTCGAACTCCTAACCATTTGCGTTCGATAATCTCCAGTTCCAACTTACTTGTATGAGCTACATAAAGCTCTCGATGCGGTTCTTTCTTATCAATTAATTTATACTCCTCTAACGCTTCTTTGCTTCGATCATAGTGGTTAATTACTGAAATTCGATCAACTAGTCTTCTTCCATTATCCGAACGTGCCTCTAGAGCTTCAAATAATACCCACTTATCTGGAAAATGATTTCGAAGCGTCTCCTTCTAGAGGAAATGATAACAATTAATTATAATGATTTGTTAAATTGTCCGCCTCGTATTTGGGGTGCTACGATGAATGCAAAACAACGGGAGTGATCAAAGATGAGAATCTATACAAAACATGTGACGGTGAACAACCATTTCCCATTGAGGAAAAGGCAACATTTCTAAAAATATAAGCTGGAGGTATCTTTTATAGAGATGCTCAAAAAGTTTTTAGCTTACTATAAACCGTATAGAAAGGTATTGTTTGCGGATTTATTCTTTGCCTCGCTGGCTTCGATGACCGTACTTGCCTATCCCATGCTGGTCAATCAAATCACTACTAAAGCCATAAGCGACGAGGGGATCGCTACAGAGTTAGTTATCAAGATGGTCGGGATCTTTTTGTTATTGATGATAGTGGAGTATGTCAGCAACTTCTATACGGACTATTTCGGGCATGTGATGGGGGCCAGGATCGAGGCCGACATGCGGAACGATTTATTTCAGCATTTTCAGAAGCTGTCGTTTCAGTATCACGACAATACTAGAACAGGGCAGCTAATGTCGCGTACAACGACAGACTTATTCGATATATCAGAGCTTGCACACCATGGGCCGGAAGATACGGTTATTTCTTTGGTGAGAATTGTAGGTTCGTTCTGTATTTTACTTAGTATTAATTGGACACTCACTTTAACTATTTTTTTGATTTTACCGTTAATGCTTATTTTTGCATATCACTACAGCATCAAGATGAAAAACGCTCTTAAGAAAAATAAGGAACGGATAGCGGACATCAACTCGCAACTCGAGGACAGCCTGGCCGGAATCAGAGTAGTCCAATCTTTTGCCAATGAAGAAGTCGAAATGGATAAATTCAGAAGCAGTAACCGTCGTTTTTTGGAAAGCAGGAAAAACGGTTATTGGGTGGAGGCCTTGTTCTTTAATGGCTTGACCGGGTTCATTTCTTTCATTAATATTTCGGTTGTGATCGTGGGCGCCGTTCTGATCAGTTATCATCAATTGCTTCTAACTGAACTGATTACCTTCTTGTTATACATTAACACCCTAATCGATCCGGTGAAAAGATTAGTGAACTTTACCCAGAATCTTCAGAATGGGGTGGCCGGATTTGAACGGTTTATGGAAGTTTTGGCCATTGAGCCGGATATTGCCGATGCCCAAGATGCTGCCGTGTTAAGCCATGTAAAAGGAAAAGTGGAATTTGTAAACGTAGGCTTCCAGTATGCCGGCGACTCCAATTATGTGCTCAGTGGTATAAACCTAACGGTAAATTCCGGTGAATATGTAGCGCTTGTAGGTTCCTCCGGAGTTGGAAAAACGACCCTTTGCAGTTTAATCCCGCGTTTTTATGAAACCAGCGAAGGGGCTATTAAAATTGACGGCACGAATATAAAAAAGATCAAGCTAAAGTCATTGCGTGACCATATCGGGATCGTACAGCAAGACGCATATTTGTTTTCAGGCACTATTAAAGAGAATATATTGTACGGGAAGCCCGGGGCTGCGGATGAGGAAGTGATAGACGCTGCCAAACATGCAAACGCCCATGAATTTATTATGGGGCTTCCGGATGGCTACGATACCTATATCGGGCAGCGCGGGATAAAGCTTTCAGGCGGTCAGAAACAACGCATCAGCATTGCGCGTGTATTTTTGAAAAACCCTCCTATTCTTATATTCGACGAAGCCACCTCCGCCCTGGACAACGAGAGCGAAAGGGTGGTGCAGGAAAGCTTTGACAGGCTGGCCAAGAACCGCACGACCTTCGTCATCGCGCACAGGCTGTCCACTATTCGAAATGCAGACAGGATCATAGTCCTCTCGGAACAAGGGATCGCAGAAGAAGGTACACACGCCTTGCTTCTAGAGAAAAACGGGATTTATGCCAAATTCTATAGAATGCAGTTTGATCAAGCGATCGCTCCTTGAACCTGCTTGATTGGTTAAAAGCAGCTCGCAAACAGTGGGCCTATTTATATATAACTGCTGCGAGTATCAAACAGGAGCGGATCCCATTTAGTCCAGGGAGTAAAGGTGGTCGTTAATTCGTAGCGTTGACCGGATTCCGCTGATCGATACGCCCCGAACATAATCTCGTGTACGTGCAATTGTTGTCTACAGGACTGTATCGGCTGCTCACCGATTCTAAGACAGTGAACAAAATGGGCGATAACACTCTCCCTCCCATGCTTGGAAATCTCCCCATGCGGAATGTAACAATTCTCTATACCACGCCAAACGACTTGTTCTGCATCAGGTATGCTTTGTCCCAACGAATGAACAACTAATGGATACCCGCTGTCATTCAGAGCGATAGTGCCGTTACGTCCATAAATAATGGCATTGTTCTGCTTGAACGATAACCCCCATAATGAACGAACAACGGCATGCTGGCCTCCAGCAAATTGGACGATGATGGTCACATTATCATCCACATCGCTGCGCACTTTCTTTCCGTCACCGACAATGCGATTTGGAATCAACGTGTTGACTTCTGCCATGACGCTTACAGCCGGTCCAAGCAAACCGACAAGCCGGCTAATCGGATAGACCAAGCAATCAAGCACTGCGCCTCCATGAGCAATTGATTTATCGTAATACCAGTTGTCGCGCCAAGGTCCGGGAAGAGATAGTTGAGCCTCGGCACCGGTAATTTTGCCGATGTATCGCTCATTCACATATTCAGCTGCAGCCAGGAAGGCCGGATTCAAATCAAACGGCAAACTCATGAAGAGGAGGCTCTTTTCCTCTGCGAGGGATACCATGCGCTTACAATCGTCAAATGTAGTCGCCATCGGCTTCTCATTCAGTACGTTCAAGCCTCGTTCCAATGCCGCTAGAACCGGCTCCGTATGTATGGAATGGGGGGTGGTAACGACTACCGCATCAAGCTCCTCTCTGTCCATCATGACGCGATAATCATCGTACCAGCTTGGGACTCCGTAAACAGCTGCTTTTCTTTCCGCGTTTTCCAGATGCTTTGAGCAAATGGCAACGAAACGTACCCCTTCTAATTGAGCCGCCTGTTCAAAATACCGATCACTTACATGGCCGCTTCCAATCATGCCCAATTTAATAGTTTTCATTGCCATCCCTCTAATCTAAATTTTTGGCCTCCGATAGACGATGAAAATTTTACGAAGCAGAAAGAGGCTTTCAAAGCAGGTGTTCATGGAGATGTGGATTGCTCTTCAGTATATTTTTTACTCTGGTTATGGTGGCTCTCCCTTTAGGCAGGATGGCGATTCGGTTAAGCAGAATCCACCTGAGACAGGCTATGGCCTCAAATAATTCCAACTCCGCAGCGGAATATTGATTTTGCTTAAGATAAGCCGAGAGATAGACCGAACCGTACCTTTCCCCAACATAGATCCTCATCAAAATAATGGACCAGGCGATATCATATCTCGGGTCTCCCATTTGACCGTTGGTCCAATCTATTATGGTGAACCTTCCTTCTGACTCCAGTATATTCCCCAAATTATAATCGCCATGAATAATACAATCTTGTTTCATATTCGCACTATCAACAAGATCGGTAAGGAGATTCTTTATATCCGGATGGTCGTCAATTGCAGGATAAAAATAGCTTACAAAATCATATTTTGGAACTACCGTCATATCCAAATTTTCAATGGGGGATCTATGTATCTGGGTTAACATGTCCGCAAGTTCTGTAAGGATAGACGAATTTACTTTACTAATCGGTACTCCGTCAAAATGGGTTACTAGAACTTGATTCTTGTTGCTGTCTATCCCCCAACCTAAAGGTTGTGAGACGGATAGTCCTTGATGATGCAGAACCTTCAACAACTTAAATTGGCGCTTTATGTCTGGCTTGGAGCTCCTATTCCATACTTTGAGCACATAGCTGGATTCAGCCATGCAAATTTTGGTCACTTCTGCTTCCAGTCCAGATTCCAAAGGGACTCTGCTTAATAAACTGTTTTGTTCTAACAGAGAATCGAGCTCCGTACTCTTCTCTGCCCATGTTACACCGCGGAGTGGATCACTCATCGTTTCACTCTCCCTTTCTTTTATTCGAATCCGGTGGCGCGAAAACATTGTTATCGGAGACCGTTGGGCTGCTTCGATCCGCCAAATGGAGGAGGATTGAAGTGCAAAAATGCCTCTTAAATCCAACCTTTCTCACGAAATGGGCATTGAGGTGCAAAAGTACCCTCTAAATGGGAAAAATCATCGTTTTTTTAAAATCATGGGAAATAGAGCGCATTATTACACCCTAATCTCAAAAATTGCTAAATTGGAAGATTTGAGGTGTACAATTGCACCTTAATGTTGTTCCTACCTAACTCCGGGCCTCTTGCCATGATATTCAAAGCGAGCACCTTTCGCATCGAATCTATATAAGTTTCACTAAAGAAGGGATCATTCCGTTCCGCAGAAAAGTGCCTCCGAAGCTTCAAACATCTAAACTATTTCCCCAAAAAAGTGAATATAAGCTTCGAAGCGATCCCAGGTACGGGGGGCCCGACCAAACCGTGTTCCTTATTTTATTGAATGGGCCTTCGGATGGTAGGAATACAAAACCAAAACTCGACCTGGAAGCATCTTCCTTTCCCCACTCCACGATCTATAATTCTTAAGTTCAATTTATATAGCGACCCCGCAACGAATCGTCATTATGATATGGCTCAATAGAGCTTCATCTCTTCATAATTAATCCGATCGATAAATCGCTCAATGGATTTCAGCCGCTCGGCGCTTATCCCACGCATAAAAGCAATGTAGTGCTTCTGCCATGTTTCCTCGTCTCCGTCTTCTATCTTGTCAGAGAGAATGGAGGAAATGCCTGTCCACCCGCTCCGCAACTCCTCATAAAAAACAATTTTAGCCAAAATGGCCAGTTCCATATGGCCGAATAGCGCAAACAATTCCTGATACTCCTCCCCGTATAGAGTATCGGATTCAAGCAAATCCAAATAATCGTGTAAAGAGTGAAGCCGAGATTTGATCAGCAGAGCCTTGGCCTCTCTCTGTTCGCATTTCGAGACTTCATCCAGCAATTTGCGCATATCCACATCGCTCATTCTGTCTTCAAGGCTAAATGAAATATCTGCTGGGGCGATCCGCTCTTCCTGCCGAGTTACAATAACGGCCTGCAGGCTGTTATGACTCGCCGCATTATTCAGCCGCTGTACAAGATGATGGCTGCATTGCTGCATGTAATGGATCATTCCGGCATCATGGATATTCAGTTCATGCTGCAGACCTTCCGTCGCTTCCTGAATCGCCGCATGCATGCGGGAAGCATCCCAATGGGCCAGCATGCGGTTCAACTGCTCGAACTGATAAGCTGAAATCGTAACTTGACGGGCGCTTCCTCCGGACATTACCGAAAAAACCGCATTATTAAACATCAATTCGAAAATATTGAATAATTCGATCCGGTAATCAAACCGGCATATTTGCCCAAAGCTCCTTAATAGATCGAGCAGTTCCTCGTGACTGAAAAAATAACAAAAGCGCGTCTCCATAAGCAGACGCTCCAAATACTGCTTGATGTAAAAAACGCCTTGAACCCGCATATCGTCCATGGCCAAAGGATAATCAATGCTCGCCATCGTGTTATGAGCGTCAAAAACAATCTCGTATTTTTTGATAAAAACAGGCAGTGACTCATCGATTGTCATCTGGTAGGCATCTACGTCCACATTCAGTTTGTTTCTTTTGACCTCGCTGTAAAGGCGCTTCGTGTCTTCAAAGCATTGTCGGACCCGCTCCACCCCTTTGTCATAAATATCCCGAATATCGGCGGCTTGCAAAGCGGCTATCGCTTTTTCAGGCTCTGCATAGCTTTGCATCTGCGCATCGACCGAATAGAAGATCGAAGTCAGGAGTCCCTCCGCCGTTTCCACAGCAACCGAGGAACTCTCTTCCCGGGTATATCGCCTGATAAGATCTTTAAGGATCCGCATCAATTGTGTCTGGATGCCGTGAACCTCCCGAGGATGAAGCCGCCCTGTGCGCAGCCCTTCGTTCATGAGCGAGATCGTATATTGATTTTGCTTGAGATGGGCTTTGTTAATAATTCCACGCGCGGACAACGCCTGGAACTTAGCCTTACCGGTTCCCATCAATCATCATCTCCCTCGGACATAAGCTCATCCAGTTGGATCTCTCTCCGATAATTTTCGGTCTCCTCCTCGAGCTTGCTCTTCAGCAGCTCGATCGAGCCTCCGCAATCATGGTCAAAGCGCTCTCGCATGATCCCGATCAGCTTAAAGTCTCCGATCCTGTCTTCGGTTTCATTTTTAATATAATAAAAAATTTCGTGCAGCTCATTCAGCACGGATGCATAGTTATCATCACGGATGTAGGGGGAAGAGGCGAACTCCTCGATTAAAGCTTTGCTCACTTCGATGCCTAATTCGACTCGTCCATAGTTGGACAGCGCCTGATTCCTGGCCATGATCAAGTGCTTAACCTCTTCGGGAGTCAGGACCAGACCGTATTCTTTCGTCTTCTCGTTGAGTTCAAGAATCTCAAGCACAGCCTGATCCTGCGCGGAAGCATGCAGTTCATTCCATATGCGCGACGGAAACATCGAACATTCCTCCCTTGTATCGAAAATATTTTCTGCAAAAAATATCTTGACTTTTGTTTGAATTTATGATATGATTATTATTTGATAATAAAATTTATTGATATATATCATATCCTTCTCCATTCTCTTTTGTCAATACACAATTGACGTTGTACGGAACGGCCCTTGCCCTATGCAAGGGCCATTGATGTTTCCGCTCGTATACAGGCACGTTCTAACTCCCTTCCCTAAACGAAAAAAGACACGTCCCTACAAATGGTCGTGTCCCACCGAATCCCGGTTCAGATTGAAAGAGAGTAATCCGTGGAGTTAAGCCAATGAAATTGGCGATTGACTCTAATCCGAGACAAGCGTATCATTTTGCCCGTCCCTGTCGATCCGATATTTCTTAAGGTCCCCCTTGTCCTCATAGTAA
Organism: Paenibacillus sp. J2TS4; assembly: GCF_018403245.1. Lineage (GTDB taxonomy): Bacteria > Bacillota > Bacilli > Paenibacillales > NBRC-103111 > Paenibacillus_L. The sequence goes on along the minus strand of NZ_BOSH01000013.1, from coordinate 48,471 downwards.
ATATATGTCCCGTCGCAAGTGAAGGACATGACGGATTTGTCCGTTATTTTGCGGGTTGAAAAATCACCCAGATTCATGGCATAGATTTTTTGCTTATCTTTGCGATTGATATAAAGCAGTTCCGTATCGGTCAATACAAAATATTCCGTTACAATATCGGGAAGAACCGTTTCCGAATCCGTCCTCGTGTCGTACTTGGCCACCTCGGATTTGTCATTGACATAATAAATATTCCGGCCGTCAAAAGCGACACTTCTCATCACCCGCGACCTTACAATGACACTCATTTTGCCTGTATGTTTATTTAACCGCTTGATCTCGCCCCCGCCGATCAGGTAAATGCTGTGCTTATCCATAAAAAAAGAGTCTGTTGTAATGAAAGAAACCTCATCGGAAACGTTGGTCTTATTCAGCCCCAAAAAATTGTCTCTATCTGCGTTCAAGTTTTTTTCGAAAACAATTCTCTCCTCAAAGGTCGCCGTATCTACTTCTATAATAGAAAATCGGTCAACGGTTTCTCGAAGCTTTGACTTGTCATAATCATATTTCATGTAGTAAACAAGCGAACCATTGCCATAAATAACGTCCCTGACCTTGGTGGATGATTGCAGCGGGTTTCGGATCAAGTTTCTTGTCTCCCCGGTTTCTTTATTCTCAAAAACAATCGTTTCATCTGCATAAAACCGATAGCGCTCATTCTCAAATGACCTTTTGGAAGAGGAGTTATAAATATCATAGTTCCCCTCTTCTCCATTAGAGGCACAGCCGGATAACGCGGATGCGGCCAGACTAAGGATGAGCATAAGACCGACCGGTCTCAGCCGGTGACTTCGTTTGCCGGCTCCCCATACATTCGTATGCCGGAGCATGATTCCAATGAACATGCCAATACTGATGCACAACATAACGGCAAACAACAGGATCCACGCCGTGCTGGAAACTTCCTGAAATACGACGTCCTTTTGCTCCGTATAGATGTTGTACTCATACTCGTTCCCTCGGAAGAATCCCGTGGAAATCATAAACCCGAGCGGCCCCGGCACAAAATATTTCGAGGATTCCAGGCTGAATCCGAAATAGGGGAGCAGGACCACGGCTGTGCTGGTGAATAGGGTCAGCGCGTATTTCTTTATATATACCGAAGCAAACATAATGAGCATGGCAAAGCTTAGATAGCCGAACAGCTTACACGCCGCCAACCATACAAATGTACCGAACAGCGTGACCTGCTTGGAAGACGCTCCAAAGTAGGACAGGCTTTGCAGCGGATAACTTCCATGGTCCAAGCCGTATTTGAAATGAAAGAACCCGTATCTTATGCCCTCAGTGAATAGACAGAGCACGGCAACGGTTGCCAGCACAAGGCCTATTTTAGTGACAGCCTGAACCTTTGTTCCTTTCTTGACGGTGAGGTTGAGCGGATCCATCTTGCTTTCAAACTCGTAACAAAACACCGGAGCCACGAGTACGAGCATCAATAAAAGAAAGAACAAATCCAGGCTGTCATGAGACAGGAGCCCGTCCCAGCCGTTCGTATATAGAAAATACCTGTTGTCCGGCTGTTCGCGGATATACGAATATTGGTCAAAAACAAGGTTAAAGCCTCTTTCATTCCGGACGATGTCCTCCAACGGACGGGTTATGGCCAACAATTCATCTTCCGAAAGGTTCCCGTCATAATAATCGTCGTATGCTTTTCGCAAGGCGACATTGGCGTCGGAAATTCGACGGGATTCATTCGTCAAGAACCGTTCGGTTTCCTCCGAGGACGAACCGCGGACTTGATCCAGGTAGAAAGAATACTGTGCGGAATTGAACTCCACATCCGGGTTCGCAGGCGTGTCAAAAATAATCAGGGCCGCCGTGCTGAGGACGAAATACAATCCGATGAACAGCAGACCCTTCTGATAGAAAAACATTTTTTTCATCTCATAGATCCATAAGGACACGCTTTTTCACCCCTTTTCCGGATAGAGCATTCTTTCGGACCAGCATCGCAATGGCCACGATACATACCGTCCCCCAGACAGCCGCAAACAAGAGGGCCGGAATATAGCTGAGCACAGGAAAGCCAAACAGATCGACAAATTCCGTCTTGCGAAACAGCTCTCGATTGACGACCAGCACAAACGGGTTGATCACTTTTAACAGCACGTGTCCGGAGCCCATGTACGCTTCCTCCATATAGATCAGTCCGAAGGCGGAGAACAGGCTGATGATAAAAGGCAGCAGGGCATTTTTAAACAGGCAGGAAACGAGCAGAAATGTCAGGCCGAGCACGAGAATTCCCGCTGTTTTCACCATGCCGGACAGAAAAGCGTATTGGCCCAGGCTAACAGCAATCGATGAATTTGCGAAATTTTCAACGGCGTACAGAGGAGAAGAGGCCGCTTCCAGCGAACCGAAAATACCGGAAAACGCTGCGAAATCAATCAGCCAAAACCAGGTGCAGACCATGCATATAAAGATGGTGGAGGCGATAAGCTTGGCGATAACCGTTTGTCTTCCCCCTGCCTTTGTAGTCAACAAGAGGGTGTTCATCTCCGTTTCCTTCTCGGTTACAAATACGCTCATTAAGCCGTACAGACAAATCAGCAAAACTAGAAACGCGGAAAAATCATAATGCAAATAATATTGGTACATTTCCGTATAGGAAAAGTGGGATATCGCCCGTTCTTTAAAAAGCTCCGCAATGGCAGCATTCTTTCGGTATTCGTACCCATTGCCTACCGATTCATAAAAATCCATATTGTCCTTGGCCGCTGCCACAATGTCGTTGGCATGATTTCTGTACATATAGGCATACTTCATGGGCTTCACAAAGCACCAATCGAAGAAAAGGCGATCGTTGTAGACATTTCCGGTGTAGGTATCGGGATTGTCCGTTCTCGTGCTTGCCGTGCGATCGGCAGTTTGTTTCTCAAGAGGTCCATAAATGGTCATGAGCTTTCCGATTTTTTCGTCCGTGATTTTTCCTCCGAAGTCCTCGTACATCTCCCAATACAGCTCGTTCCACTCGGGGCCGGAATAGTTTTTGGAAAGCAGCGAGTTCCCGTCGTAGACGCTGTATATTTTGGCAACGCTCAGGATGGAGAATAGCAGCACGGCCAGGAGAACGGACGTTTTCAGAAAATGCTTGCGGCATTCATAAACGATTAGTTTTACCATTGCTCGCCCTCTCCGAAATAGTATAAGAAAACATCCTCCAAATTCGCTTGCACGTTCACGGCATGGAAATCCGGCTGTTCATCGGCAATCACTCTTAAAAGAATGTCTTCCTGATCCCGCATCATATTGCTGATTTTAAGCCGTTTCAGCTTGTCATCGACCGTCGCATCCGTCGCCGTAACATTCCAAACCTTCCCCGCCATTCCCCTCATAAGGGCCTGAGGCGTATCCTGTTTCACGAGTTGACCGTCCTTGAGCAAGATGACCTGATTGGCGATAAATTCTATGTCCGGGACAATATGCGTAGCCAATAAGACTATCCGGTTCTCGGAAAATTTGGCGATCAGATTCCGGAAACGGATTCTTTCCTGCGGGTCAAGTCCGGCTGTCGGCTCGTCCAGTATCAAAATATCCGGATCGCCCAGCATCGCCTGTGCAATTCCGACACGCTGGCGCATTCCACCGGATAATGCTCCGATTTTTTTATTATGGGCGCTGCTCAAATTGACGATCTCCAACAATTCCCTGGCCCTCTTCTCGCCCTTTTCCTTGGGAATGTCTTTAAGCACACACATATATCGCAAAAAATCCATCACTTCAAAGTTTTTGTAAAACTGCGGGTACTGCGGCAAATAACCGATATGGGATAGAAAGTCTATTCCCAAGCTCCGCACATCCTCGCCATTGATCAAAATTTGCCCTTGATCGCTTTTCAAAATGCCGACAAAGATGTTAATCAGCGTCGTTTTTCCCGCACCGTTCGCTCCCAATAGACCGTGAATCCCGTTTTCCAGTTCGGACGTAAAGTTTTTCAGCGCATATTTGCCTTTATATTGCTTGGAAATCCCTTTGAAGGTTACTTTCACCAATCCGTTCCTCCCATGAAACAAAGCAACTTTCTTCTTTTAAGAACGACTGGGAATTTAAAGGAAGAAAGCGCCCGGTTTTCAAATTAAAACTGACTGACCACCACTTTGGTTTCAATATCCGTCTGTGTTGATCCTAATAACACAATGCAAGTCCTTAAATCGTCGATCACTTTGATTTTCGGATCTCTAGCCATATAGAGCTCCTTTCCATCACTGGAAACCAGCTGTTCCGCTTCCAGCTTTCCCGTTTCCGTATTATACACCCGGATTTTCCATCCGGTACCGTTCTTGTCTGCAAGCGAGGTAGCGAAATAGCGTCCCGAGTCGGAGCCCGTTACAAATCCGCTTTCCGATTTTTCGGTTAGTGTGTGGAATTTCGTTTTGCCGCTTGGAGTCTCCATAACCAGAATTCTTCCCGACGGAACCGTAAAATCCTCCGCCAAGAACAGCAGCTTATTGTAAGCCGTCAGTTCCTTGCATATGTAGTTGTCGAAGGTCCGATTGGACAATCCGGAACCATCTGTGTTTACCGTTCCGCAAGTGTCAAAGGAAGGCTTGCCTGGGATAGAGGGGACATCCAGGCTTTGCGCCTTGAAAGCAATGGTCTTGTCCTCATTCGTGAAACCGATTTGTTCAATCGTGGCAAGGCCGGAGCGCTTTCGATCTTCAGATCCCAAATCGATGACCGTTGTCATCTTATCCATTTTAAAATCATATAAATATAGGCCGGCTAATGTTGCTATGGCTACTTGGTTTCCATCGGAAGAAAACGAAAACGAGTCAGTGGACAATATGTCATCGCTATCAAGCAATGCATTGAAATTAAATTCGGATTGGTTATTCAGCTTCCGGTCATAGAAGACGGCGCTGTAGGCGGTCCCTTCGTTTGTCGTTAACAAACCGCCGCTGCCGCTGCCGTTGCCACTATTGATTTTTACCCCGACCGCAACGTACCCGTTATCAATAACCCAATAATTTTCCCCCTCGAATGCCTCTCGCGGGGCTTCCGCCTCTACATCCCCAGTGCTCAGGTCATATAAGTACAGCTTGTCAGCCGATATAAGCACCTTATTGCCATCTGCGTAATGGATGCTCTTGATGTCGCCCTGTATTTTTTCCAATTTGAATTTAGAAACAACGGGTGACGCTGCAATGCCAGGTGCGTCTGTTTTATTCTCGGCCTGGCTTTCCGTTCGGGGGGACGGATCCTCCGATCGTTCTGAATTCGCAGTGATTTGTGCGCATCCCGCAGCTAATAGTACGGATAGGACTAATATAACGACCAACAGCTTCTTATTCATAGGACGCTCGCTCTCCAATCATTTATATAATAAGATGGATGCCGTTTTTTCCAAGACAACCACATCATCAGGGAAATCGGCGGCATTCACCGGAACCGAAACCACATAAAACGTATTGAAATCCTCCAGCTTCCCTAAATCGATATCCACGTCGATCACAGCCGCCTCGCCCTTGGCCAGTACCGTTTCAAAAGTGCTTCCTTCCTTGCTGGTTAACGGCTTATGATTGATGTAGAACGTATTTTGGTACCTTACTCCGGGATGACCGAAGATTTGAAAGGTCACATGAAGGGTTCCGCTGTCCTTCACCTGAAGATTGTCGACCTTCGACAGGCCCTCCCCGTCAAAATACAAACGGCTGAACACATTTTTCTCCAGAGTCTCCGAATCTATCGTTACAAAACCGCCTTGGGTTTCCATCATCTCTTTCGTGATCAGTTCGGTCGACAGGTGAACATCGCTTAAATACTCATATTGCGGGATAGAGGAAACATCGAGCGCATCCGAATCTTTGTCAAAAACGAGAGAATACACCATTTCCAATCTATCGTGATAGCTTCCGTAGGAACTCGTTTCTTTCATATCCGGAATAAATGCCGGATTATACACACTGGCAATGCTGACGTTCAAGGTATCCCCCCGCTTGCCTGTGACCGGGGTAAAGATGAAGGAGAACGGTGTTTTTTGGTCATCCTCCTCCAGCTCAAAAAAGTGCATATACTCATAAGGAGCGTCGGCGGTATTAAATTTATAGGGCTGCGGGATTCCGTCTACAAAGACAAGAAAGCCGACATTTTTCGCTTTTCCAGCAGCATTTACGGTATAATCTATCTTGAATTCGCCGCCATTATAGCGCAAGGGAAGTCTTCCTCCGTTTTCATCAAATTCCGGATTGGCCAACCCATGACCCATATGGCCCAAAACAACGGTATCCTTGTCATCCAGTTCGAATGGATTGGAATCGGTATTTCCGATGTCGCTCCATCCATCCTCCTCTGGATTTTTAGTTGAACAGCCGGTTGCCAGCACGACAACGGCGACTAAAGCTGCTACCAGCCTAAATATCCATGACTTTTGCACAATGTCAACCCTTTCGAATTTCCTTCTACGCAGTCTTACTCAATCTTTTACTAAATTAAAGATACCGGGCTCAGAAGACGGGGCTTGCTTAACCGTATTCGGATTAACCTCTATTAAACGCGATGAGGCGCCGTCGGCAGAAGTGTCACGCACAGGAGCGGGCTCCCCCTTGCCCTCGATTAAACGCGTCGAGGCGCCATTCATGGAAGCTTCAGGTCCAGGTGCCGCTCCGCTTGGTCCCGCCCCCAAGTTATCCTGTGTTGATTGAAACAGCATGGAGCCTTTATCAGAATTGTCACGAGCGGAAACCTCTGCGTCCTTGTTCCCTTCCGGGTTATTCTGTGTTGAGCTTGACAAGCTGCCGTTCTCAGGCAGATCGGATTCCGACTTATTCCCGGTCCTGTCCCCCTTCAGGCTATCCATCGAAGAATTTGGATCTGCCAGCGAATGATCCGGAAGCCCCTCTTCCGGGCCTCCTGTTTCAACCTTGGATGCTGATAGGGGGTTGATGGGGTCGGAATTTGCCTTGTTCAGTTTTAACACAATTCCCGTGCTTAGCGTGGCCACAACGATGACGGCTAGAATGGATATACCCCATTTCTTGCTTCGGGTATCCATAATGGAGAGAATCCTGTTTTTCATGCCCTGCTTACCTCCATAGAAATTGGTGGAGAACACGGTCTGTACCCTGGACTGCTTTCTAATAATTCCGATAATGGCTTCGACATATCGTTGCCGGCAGACTCTATCTGTATTTTGGACCACTTCTTCGTCACAAGAGATTTCACATTGGACGGAAATTTCTCTTGCCGCCAAGTAGACGAACGGATTGAACCAATGCAGGGCAGTGGCCAGAAACACAATGGTTTTATACCATACATCTCTGCGTTTGAAATGAACCAGCTCGTGCTGCAAAATGAGTTCAAGCTCATCCGCGGGGATATCGACCGATGGAAGCAAGATGGTCGGACGGACAAAGCCGAGCAGCATCGGACTGGAAATGCCGGGACAAGCTTTTAACGCTACTTGCTGTTTTATTCCCAGCTTCGCTTGAACATCCTGCAGCGTATTCAGCGTTTGCAGGTCGACAATCTCGTCGCTCCAGCGTTTGACTATTTTCAGAAAACGTCTGTGCCGAATGGCGTGATAAGCTATAAAAACAATAACTCCGGCGAGCCATAGACTACCAGCTAGAACATACCACGGAATAGCGGATGAAGCCGTTGTCGCATAGGGAACCGCTTGGTCCACGGGATGACTGCTTGCCATATTCAGAGCGGGTATTAGCGCGTCCACATAAATAGCCGATGCTTGCGGATGATATCGGAATGGAATAATCAGTCCGATAACAATTACTAACCACGCATAGTAGCGTCCTTTTGCCGTAAATTTTCTGGAAAGCAAAGGCGTAATAGCCATATAGACAAGTGCAATCATTGACATTGCAATCGAACTTTCAAGCAACGCAATCATAAAATTTTGCAAGGATTACTCCCTCCGTTCCTTGGCCCATTTCAACAAATCATCCAGCTCTTTTTCGGAAAGCTGTTTCCCGTTGTACAGCGTATTAACAAAGCTTAAAAATGAATTCCCGTGATATTGCTTCATAAAATTTTCCGTTTCTGATGCAAGGTAATCCTCTTTACAGATCAGCGGATAATAAGTACGCTCTTTCCCTTCCTTTGCGGTTTGCAAAAAACCTCGTTCTACCAAACGCAGCATAAGAGAAATCACCGTAGGAGCTTTCCACTTCCGTTCATTCCCGAGCTGCTCCATAATCATTGCGGTAGTGATAGGGGGCTCGTTGGCCCAGACCACCCTCATGATTTCAAATTCCGCATCCGGGAGCCTCTTCATATTTTTCATGCGTCTAACTCCTTTTTTGACAATTGTCTTTTTTGATATTCTACACTTGTCAAAAATAAACGTCAAGACGTTTTGCAAATATTTTTTACAGTTGTCTAAAATAACAGGAAGTTGGAGAGGTAGCTAACCGCTAAAACTTGCTTATAATCAAATTTTCCATTGATTTCTCACAAAGGGCTATGTTTCACTATAGAAGTGAAATTGTATTTCAACTTTTTCTTGCGAAAGGAGATGTTTTTTGATGACTGCTTATATGGTATTGGTGGTTTTAACTTAACCGAATATCGGGCATAGTAAATTCCAATCTTTGATTATAGCTTGGAATGAGAGAAAACGGGAATATCACCCGTGTTTTTTGCTATGCCGTAAACAGTAACCTTTCGTGAATACTGCTGTTAGCGGGACTGGTCGTTGCCTTCGGCAACTGCTCGTCCATGCAACCCGGATACGATGTAGGTCGTATCCCTTTTTGATTGTAAGCCTACTTTTTGGCTTTTCGCCGCGAAACAGCAGCTTCTTAGGAGGCTGCTTGTTCGCGGTATTTTTATGCCCAAAAACAACTTTATTTTTTAGGAGAGGATAGGTTCAATGATTGATTTGAAACAATACGGCTATATCGAAGCCGAAACGCCGCCGACAGGTTTAATACCCGGAAGGGTTACGGAACTTCAGCGAGAGCAATATACCGTCATCACCGAACAAGGAGAAGTGACGGCTGTATTGAAGGGCACGTTTTATCACACTGCGGGGGCTCGGGAGGATTTCCCGTGCGTTGGCGATTTTGTATTGTTGCAATTCAACGAAAACGGCGCTTCTCGCATTGCAAGATTGCTGCCCCGCCGCTCGAAATTTTCCCGCGCTGACTTTTCGGGACACGCAGTAGGATATGTCAAAACAATACTGGAGCAAGTCGTGGCAACGAATTTTGATTACGTATTTATCGTGTCGTCCCTAAACTGGGATTTCAAGGTCAACCGTATCCTGCGCTACCTGACACAGACACGGCAGAGCGGCGGCCAGCCTGTCGTAATCTTAACAAAAGCTGACTTGGCCCCGGATTTCAACGCACCGTTAGCTGATGTTCAGAAAGCGGCTCCCAATGTGCCGATACACGCAGTTTCCAGTCACACAGGGGTTGGATTAGACGTGTTGAGTGAATATCTGCAACCCGGCAAAACCGTGGTATTCCTCGGGATGTCCGGCGTGGGAAAATCCTCGCTACTAAACGCATTGATGAATCAGGAAGTGATGACTGTCAAGGCTATCCGCGAGGGCGACAGCCGGGGCCGGCACACAACAACTCACCGCCAACTTTTCATGCTCCCTTCCGGCGCGATGGTTATTGATACGCCGGGCATGCGTGAACTTGGGCTGTTCGAGGCGGACGACGGTATCAGCGCGGGATTTAACGATGTGGAGGAGTTATTCACACAGTGCCGCTTCAATGACTGCCGTCATCAGACGGAGCCGGGCTGTGCAGTTCTTGCCTCCCTTGCCGATGGATCGTTGCCGCGTGAGCATTGGGAGCGTTACCTTGCACAGAAGCGGGAAAACAAGTTTGTGAACGATAAATCGGGTTATCTAATGGAGAAACGAGCGTGGCACAAGTCGATTGCCATGCGAAATAAGGGGAAAAACGGAGGATATAAGAAATGAACAACCGTGATGAAATGTATGTAAAGCCCGAAATACTGGCGCTCGTTTTGAGTAAAATGTTCGGCAAGAATATAGCCCGCGCAGATTATCAACCCAAAGAGTTGCAAGGCGGGACATTAGGAGATGTTCGGCTTGTAACGGGCACGGCTGAAACTTCCGACGGTGAGAATCTGCCGTATAAGGTGGTTTGGAAAACACAGAAAAAATGGGAGCGTTATGGTGATCCGGATTCATGGCGAAGGGAATACGACCTCTATGCATCGGATTTCAAAGAGGTTTTCTTCGATTCGTTCCGTTGTCCGGAGTGTTATCACGCCGAAATGAATGGAGATGAGATACAGCTTTGGATGGAATATATTGATGGTGTGTCTGGCTTAAATCTGACCTCCGAAATGTATGAATGTGTAGCCGAGGAGTTGGGGCGATTTCAAGGCAAGCTGTACGCTGAACTACCAAGCGCATTGCAGAATTTGACCAATTTAAGCAAGGTTGAGTTTACGAAAAACTACTATCTGCGGTATCGGTCATGGAATGTTGTGTACGATTATATACGCTCCGACGACTGCGAAATTCCGAAGCACCTATGTCAAATGCTCATAGACATAGATAATAGTGTGGACGAAATATTCAGCCGCATTGAAAAGCTGCCCATAGTGCTTTGCCACAGAGATTTTTGGGTGGCAAACATATTCTACTCGGACGGTAAAATCGTACCCATCGACTGGGATACCGCCGGATGGGGGTACATGGGCGAGGACATCGCGAGTTTAATAACGGACGAAGCGGACGTCTGTCATATGGTTGAATACTACCAAAAATGCATTCCGGCGTATTACAGGGGCTTTTCGGAATATGCGGATGTGTCCCATATCTCCGATCATTGCATCCGTGAGTTAATCCTTATTATGTTCGGGTACAGGCTTGTAGAGTGGTATAAATTTGCTGAGTTCCCCGAAGATAAATTGCTGCATATCAATACACTTCAAAAAATCTATGAAATGAGGAATATGTAGGTCAACAACTCATGACTCAAGTCACGAGCTTGTAACTGCCCGGAAGTGAGTGCGGCGGTTAGCCTCCTTCCTTGGGGTGGCGTTACCATAGGCAGGTTGACTGCTGCCCGACTGCATAGGTATACCTATACAGCCACTTCAGCGATGTACTGGATTCCAATGCGCTGAAGATTCATGGCGCCAATGCGATCATCATTCGAGCGATACCCGCACTGCTGACAACAGAAGCGGTGCCTCTTCTTATCCCGATTGGCTCTCTCTGTATGCTCACATTTGGGGCAGGCTTGTGACGTGTAATGGGGATCAACCGCGATCACTTTGCCTCGATGGAGGATGGCCTTGTACGTGATCATCTGGCGCAGCTGATAGAAGGACCAAGAGACGGTTTCATAACGATCCTGGACCCGAACCCGCTCTGTACGGTTTCGAACACCCGTTAAGTCTTCCAGTACAAACAACGTATGGGCCCCATATCGGCGGACGAGTGCCTTGGATATCCGATGATTGATATCTGTCATCCAGCGGTTTTCTCGTCCCCCGATCCGCTTTAACTTCCGGCGAGCGGAGGCTGTCCCCAGTTGCTGCAGCTGCTTTCGCAAATGCTTGTACTTCGAGCGTCTATCCTTGATCGGTCTACCGTGAAAGAACGTACATTGACCTTGGGAGTCATAGCTGGTCGCAATAAAGTTGATGCCCATGTCTAATCCGACCACTTGATTCAACGATCGGACCGAGGGTTCTTCCACTTCTTTGGTCATTGGAAGTGTAAGAAGAACTTCCCTCGCTTGTGGACCAACTTGGCGGTCCCGAAGGACCAGGATCCATCGAAATACGTTTCCATGCCTTTCGTTTCATAAGGTACCTTGATGCGACCCTGCAGGGTGTTGATGGAAAACATCCGTTGCGTAAACGAGTAATCTCGACGCCAAACGAGGTCGAGCTCCGGTTTCTTGAACCGGACGAATGTCCAAGGGTGGCGATTGCCGATTAACGACTTGTACCGAGCGATCACCGTTCGCATGACTGATTGAGCCATTTGAGATCGTAAGGAAAAGGCATCAGGATCTGAAATTGTTATTTCTCCCTTAATCATTTTTACTAGAAACGTAAACATCAGGGCGTGATGCTTCCGTTCAGAAAAAAGACCTCCCTCACGGAATAAAGACTAGATACTTCCACTTCTAATCCTGTCTCCTCCATAGTTTCCCGTTTTAAAGCTTGTTCTAACGTCTCCCCCGCTTCAACTGCCCCGCCAGGAAGGCTCCAATAAGAAGAATCTCCCTTTCTATTTCTAACCATTAAAATATGCTCCTGAGATTCATCGAATATTAGAGCACAAGCAACATCCACTCTCTTCAAAGGGATCATCTCCTATGGTCTTCAAATCATCTTTTACGATTATCGATCGGTTCTTCAAGTGCATACAATTCATCTTCTATTTGCATCATTTTTTCATTGATCAAAGCTCGCGCATCCGTTATTCCCTTGTTATAAATATAGGGTCCCAGCTCTTTAATCATAAAATCAATGAACTGTTCCGCCCCTAAATCTCCGATGGTTTCGGATCGTTCTTGTTCAAAATAGGCTTTAACCTTCTCAATAATCTCTTCCTTATCTTCCTTAGGCAGCTTTATAGAAATCATGTCCCGTTCTTCCCTTCAGCTTGTTTTATTTTGATAGGATGTCTGCGCCTTCCTCAGGTAGTCCTTAATAGTTAGTTTATTCTGTACTCCGGAAGTTTAAAGTCAGTATCCTAAACTTCTCTGCCTGTTAATCTCATAAAGGATAATTGAAGTTGCGCAGGCCACATTCATAGAAGAGGCTGACCCTCCGATTGGAATTCTAACAGTAGAATCGCACATTTCTTTATACTTATGACATAATCCATCTGTCTCGTTACCGATAAGCAGAATCGTCGGCTTGGAGAAATCAGCGTAGTACAGCTCTTTCTTTCCTCTCGCACTTGTCCCTACGATTTGGACGTCAAAGGTCTCTCTTAGACTCAGAACCCATCTCTGAATTTCTAAGGGAGATGATATTCGAATGGTCGGCAAATTGAATAGTGAGCCCATGGAAGCCCGTATCGTTTCCGGGTCATACAAGTCAACGGCATGACCTGTAATAATTAAGCCCTGCGCTCCTAAAGCATCACAAGACCGTATAATAGTACCTAGATTTCCTCTACTGGACGGTCTGTCAAAGACAACCACCAGCATTGGTTCCTGCACCTGGATACGGGAGATATCGTCTTCAGGTATGGACGCAATAGCTATAAGTTCCGAAGTCTCCTCTTTATCACTCAACTTACCCATTAATTCTCCATGAAGCTCATAATGGAATTTGGCATTGGAGTTAGCTATAATATTAGCGCCCCAACTGGATAGCTTTTTATGTTTAGAATATACAAAACCATTAATCTCCCAATTATTGTTTATCGCTTCATTAATATTCCGAACCCCTTCCACAAAAAATTCATTATATTTATGTCTTTTGTTCCTCTTTCTTTTCAGTACCTCGAATTTTTGATAATCATTATTTTCCGAATAAATATCTACTATTGTTGGCATATTAACCCTTCTCCATTACAGTAATCATTCCTACTATAATATCAGAGTGTCTGCCAAATAAATTGGTAAAGAATTGTTATACTAACTTAATCCGCCAAATGAAGCCAAATCAAGTTAAACCATTTACGGGATCGCGGGTTTAATCATAATAATTTGAAGTCGGCATGCGGATTAGCGAACTGTGCCGGACCGGGGGCGCTACCTGACAGTTTCGTTTTGCTGACGTGAAATAACGTAAAGTGTCAGCCAGATCAGCACAAAACCGATGAGCTGCGCTATCGTTATGATTTGCTGGAATACGATCCAATTGATCAGAACGCCGACCATCGGAAAGCTCAGCTCAGCCAGTGTCGCATATGAAGCTTTAACCGCGCTGAGCCCTTTATAATAGAGCAGCAAACTAAGCAGACCCGGAAGAAGTGCCTGCAGCACCAGATTGAGCATAACAAGCGCCTGGTCCTGAATGCCGGCTGGCAATGACCACTCCTGCCCTTCTGACCAAGTAATGACAAAGAGCAGCGGCAGGGCCAGAATGAAACGCAAAGACGTTACAGTCTCATATGACATCTTCCCCAGCATATAACGGCCCATGACGGTCGATCCGCCCCAAAGCACTGCAGCGCTAATGGAAAGCAGACTGCCGATCTGCACAAAGTCACCCATCCCGGTAAAAGGAATCGTCCAGCCAAAAGTGAGCAAATACGTGCCGGCCAGCGCAAAGATGAGCAGCCAGCCAAAATAACGGGGCAATTGTTCTTTCAACAAATAGCGGGCCATCAGAATGGCAATCAGCGGCTGCAGCTTTTGCAGCAGCAGTACGGCATTCAAGTCTCCATGGGCCAGCCCCGCCGTAAAGAGAATCGTTGCAATGGCTGAGCCTCCCCAGGATAGGAACAGCAGTGCACCGACATGGACAAGACGCGTCCCCTTCAATTCTGCCCGCCGCCGCCACAATACCGGTGCAGCAACGGCAAACAGGAGGATATGCTCCAACAATACAATTTGCGTGGAAGTCAGCGACTTCAGCAGCAGTATTCGGAATAATGGATCGACGCCCCATAGGGCCGCGCCCAGTACGACCAGCCAAAAGGCGGGTACCCATCGCTTGCGTGTAGAAATAGAAGGAATAGCATTGACATTATTCACAGTTCATTTCTCCTTTTGAACCTCGTGGAGGCATGAAGGAAGAAAGCCCCGTTCCGCTATGGTTTAAGCGAAACGGGGCCAGTCAAATAAACCTATTGGTTATGTGCGAGAAGAAACACTCCTGCCATTAATGGGCAGCAGAAATCAGTCTCTTCCCTTAGGCCTTATACAAATTTATACATGCAAAACGGATAAATTTCTATAAGGAGAAAAAAGCCAATACGTTATTAACCGATCTTCTACCATCCGGACTATACCGTCGGCTTTGGAATTTCACCAAATCAGTCCTTTGTCAAAAAAACGGCAAAGGAGTCGCGGGCTTCACCCTGCACTTATGCAGCGGTCACCGCCGGTCGGGACTTACACCCTCCCCCGAAGATCCTTATTAGATTGTGTTTGTTTCTGTTGATTGAGTCGATTGAGTCTTATTCTCATAAGACACTTGTAATTTCTATATATCATAAACCCGTGAGTGTCCGTTGTCCAGGGCACTCATAGAGTTTCATGATTTGCTGGTCTAAATAAAACCTATCTGGCGGACAGCATTTTTTAGAATAAAGCTTGCTCTTTTTTTGACACTTATTTTGGGGACTTCAATAAGTTTATAATCCAGTTGTTTATAAGTTGCAATCATTATTTTATAAGTTGCCACTGCTTCTTCAAAATCCTGAATTCTTTCATTATCGGTTTTGTATATTTCTTCCCAAGGAGGTAAAATAAAAACTTGTTTGTTGTACCTGTATTTCTGAGCTGCTGATTCCAGTTTCTCTGAAATAGGAATGTTTATTAAATAGGAGTAAGCCAAAGTATCTGGAATACCTCTGTCAAAGAACAGCACCTTCCCGGGTGGATTCGTTAATGCCGAAAGGTAGCTCTCAATGGATTCGTTTAGCATTAAGTCACGATATTTTTTTACATTTTTCCAAGGTAAGGCATCGCCATTACAAGAAACCTGTGTTTGAATGATTTCCCTTGCGACTTCAGGAACGTAGTTATAACCATTTCTCTGTATTTCATTCAGCAAAGTTGTTTTACCAGCCCCAGGCCCACCAGTAATTACAACGAAATCATCCCTGATTAATTTATTATCCGTCATTTTTTAGTAGTTCCCCTAACCATATATTTGCTTTCTACGCTTTATCGTTTGTTACATTTCACGAGCGAAAAAGGCGGTCTCCTTCCATGCTCCCCCAACTCCGGCCGCTCGGCCACCCGTAGGGCCAAGGACCTTACGTCTCATTCTCAGCAAGATGGTATGAACACTTCAACGGCGCTGAATCCCATTCATATTGAACTGTAAGTTCGTTGTTATCGCGACTAAGGATCATTTTGAATGGATCGGCCTTGGGGTTTTCCAGCGAGACTTCGATTTCCTCTTGACTTAAATATTCATATACCCCGAACAAGAACCGAACGACATTATTTTCCTTTTTCTCATGCAAGGATACCGGGCTGAATTTCGATGTCGGATCGACCATGAATTTCATTTCCTCAAAACACGAGGACGAATCGGAATTGTCGACTAACTCCCAGTCACCTGCAATATCCTGGTACGTGTTATGCTTGCCGCAGCCTACAAGCAGTAAAAACAATGTCATAATTGCGATAAAAACCACGAGGTACTTAGATTGCATTTGCTTCCCTCCACTGAATATTCTTTGAGTTGCATCCGTGCCTACGTCAATCCCTATACAACAATTATTTTTCCCAAACCACCCCCATAGCCCAGCCTAATCTTTGAAAACGACAATTAGGTAACAACTTTCCATATAGATCGTGATATCCTTGTTCCGATAAGTACTTATCAGATGATAAATGTTCAAGCCACGACTTTGAAGTGTTATGTTTGAAAACTCTAATAGCGTTTTTTAACCCAAATTTACGGCAGTGAGGAATAAACTCCAATATGGCTCCAAGAATGTATACATAAGTCGCAGGGGTTTCTATCTCAGAAACGTTATCTAGAATAACAATCCTTCCACTACTATTCAGTAATTCTTTCATTTTGCTTATAACACTCGGAATGCTGTTCAGATGGTGGAATGTCGTCCTGCTCACGATCAAATCAAATTTCCCATCAAGGATAAGATTATCCGCGTCCATATTCAAGTAGCTCGTGTTTGAACGCTGGCGCTTCTCTTTAGCTATCTCAAGCATTTCATCTGAAATATCAATACCTGTTACTTCATCGAAATGAGATGATAATTCATCCACTAATATCCCCGAACCGCAGCCAATATCCAACGCTCGTCTTCTCTGCAAAGGAAGATTAGACATAAAAAATGAATTGTCATTTAAAAGAGTGTTCACGAAATCATACTCTTCAGCGACTTTATTAAATTGAATTTTGGTTATCTCCAAAAGCACCGGCCTCTTTTCCCCAAAAATTGGAAGATCGTAATAGTACACCGTAAACCACTGACTAAGTGCAGGAATAATATGTCGCCAATTAAAAGATGACCACGGGGTCCCATGTACAAGAATATAGGCGGCCCTTCTCCCGTAAATCATAACTTATCATTCCATGGGATGAGGGAAAGCTTTTTGTCCGTTTGAATGGCACCATACTTTTAACCTCCAATCAGTGTTATTTTTAATGAACTTATCTTTCTAATAACCATATCAAAAATATCCAGTTTCAGAAATAAAAAGGAACTCGAAAGAGTATTTTTGTTTTCACAATCCGTTTGCATTGCAGGCAAAAGTTAGCCCGACCCGAAAGCTTTCACGGTTCATAAGCGAGCTGCCGTACGAGATAGAAGCTCCACATAAAAAAAGAAGCCCTCGCGATCTCGCAAGGGCTCTAGAACTAACTGTTATAGAGGGTTCGAACTTACCCGTTGACTCCTGTATGAACTACAGGAGAAGATTTCTTGTTCCGCTTAAAGCGTCTCTTGAACCAGCCGGACATGTCGTCAAACAGCGTGTACATGACCGGGACCAGGAACAAGGTAAAGCAGGAGGATACCATCAGCCCGAAGATGATGACGACGGCCAGCGGAGCCTGGGATTCGCCGCCTTCGCCGATCCCTAACGCGAGAGGGATCATGGCAAGGACCGTAGTCAGTGTGGTCATCCAGATCGGACGGAGCCTTGTCGTTCCCGCCTCCAGAATCGCCTCGGTTCGCTCCACGCCTCTGCCGCGCAGAGTGTTGATGTAATCGATCAGCACGATTGCGTTGTTAACGACGATTCCCGCCAGCATGATTACCCCGATCAAGGCCGGGACGCTGAGCGGCTTGCCTGTAATGAACAGCCCCAGCATTACTCCGACGAACATAGTCGGCATAGCGAACATAATCACTAACGGATGAAGCACCGACTCGAACTGCACGGCCATAACGATATAGACGAGGAAAATCGAGAACACAAGCGCCATAGCCAAGTCCTGGAATGACTTCATCATATCCTCCGCTTGCCCGCCCATCGAATACGAATAGCCGTCCGGGAAATTCATCCCGCTAAGCGCGGCGTTAATATCAGCGATGACTCCGCCAAGATCGCGATCCACAATATCACTGGTTACGTTGACCTGCCGCTCCTGATTCTGCCGCTGAATCTGCGATGGGCCCACCACCTGCTGCAGCTCGGCCACGGCGGACAAGGGAATAAGCTGGCCAGTTGCGGTCGGCAGCATCATGCTCTCCAGATCGCTGATCGTCTGGCGTTCCCCTTCGGGCAGAAGGATTCGGACATCATATTCATATCCATCCTCCCGGTACCGGGTAGCCACTCTCCCATTAAAGCCCGTCTCCGCCTCTTGCAGCACCTGCTGGAAGCTTAATCCATACTGGGCAGCCGCCTCCCGATCGACGTGCACGCGAATTTCCGGGCGTCCTGCGGAGATGGAGCTTTGAGCATTGTGGATTCCTTCAATCTGGGAAACGGTCCACACGACCTGCTCCGACAGTTCAGTCAGTACCGTAAAATCGGGGCCGTTGATTTGAATCTGCACGGGAGTACCGGTTCCGAGTCCCGCCGCTTCCTCGGACACTACGATGTCCCCACCGGGAATCGCGGCCAGCTTGGCCTGCCATTCCTTCATCATCTGACTCGTCGTAATGTTGCGCTGATCGGAGGAGACGAGAGAAAGGTTATACGAAGCGGTGTTCGTTCCCGAGCTCATGCCAGGTCCGCCGCCGCCTCCAACGGATAAATAATTCGTTTCAATGATATCCGCATAAGGCTTTAACACCTCATCTACCTGCTCGGTCACTTTTTCCGTTTCATGTAAATTCGATCCGGCATCCGTTTCAATACTAATCGTTATTTCCCCTTGATCCGAAGCCGGGAAAAATTCCATCCCGATAAAAGGAGTCAGGGCCAGGCTGCCCACCAAGACAGCAATCGTCAGAAATACCGTTGTTTTACGATGCGAAAGCACCCATTTCAGAACACCTTTATATACATTCAGGATCCGGCCGAACCAGGCAAAAAATCGGCCCAAAGCTCTCTTTCTTCCATCCTTGCCAGTCCCTTTGTCTTCCCCATTTTTCTTAAGCTTTAACAATTTGGACGACAGCATGGGAACGAGAGTTAAGGACACGACTAAGGAAGCAATTAACGAGAAGGAGACGGCGAGAGCTAGCGGAACAAACAGGTCCGAAGCAATCCCCTCAACGAATACGATCGGCAGGAATACAACAATGCTGGTCGTCGTAGATGCTATTACCGCCGAGCCAAGCTCCGAAGCTCCTTTCTTGGCCGCCTCCATAATCGGAGCCCCGTTGCGCCGATGTCTCGTAATATTTTCCAGAATAATAATCGAACAGTCGACCATCATCCCGATCCCGAGAGCCAGTCCTCCCATCGACAATACGTTAACCGTCTGTCCGGTAAAATACATCAGCGTAAATGTAGAAATTACCGCGATCGGAATCGATAGGCCGATAACGAGGGTCGCTCTGAAGCTGCGTAAAAACAATAACAGGATGAGAACGGAGATCGCTCCCCCCATAATCATATTGCTGACTACCGAGGAGATCGATTCTTTAATAAACAGCGAAGTATCCATGACGACCGATAATTTCGCGCGGTCGCCGAGCTCCTGGTTGATTTTATCCATGGCTTCATTCAATCCATTGGCCACTTTGACCGTGTTCGCATTGGAACGCTTCTGAACAGATAAGATAAGAGCGGACTCCCCGTTGACCTTCGTCAGCGAATTCTGCTGCTTGTACGTATCTTTCAGTTCGGCCACGTCAGAAATCCGGATTTGTCCGCCTTGAGGAAGGGGCAACAGGGTGTTGGAAATGTGATCGAGGTCCGTGTATTCTCCATCGACCCGAATTTGCAGTTCCTTATCTCCCTTGGCGATGACTCCGGCCGAGGCCGAACGATTTTCTCCACTCAGCGCTTGAATAATTTGCCCGCTGGATACTCCAAAGCGCTTCATCTCGGCGCGGTTCAGCTCCAGCTGAATTTCCCGGGTTTTGCCCCCTTGCACGGATACAGATCCGACCCCATTCACTCTCTCCAGCATCGGAACAATTTTACTCTCAGCTATATCCTGCAGCACTTCCGGCTTATCTCCATTCAAACCGATAGCCATCACAGGTATCTGCTGAGGGTCGAAGCGCAGCACGGAAGGATCATTGGCATTTTCCGGCAAGAAACTCTTCATCTGGTCGACTTTCTCCCGAACCTCGGCGACCGCCGCATCCAGATTTACTCCCGAGTCGAACATCAGAACGACCAGGGAAGAGTTAGGCTGGGAAGTCGATTGAATCGTATTAACTCCCTGCACGGAGCTAATCGCCGACTCCACAGGTCTGCTGACTAAATTTTCTACTTCCTGGGGTCCCGCCCCTTGGTAGCTGGTTGCTACGACGACGATCGGCAAGTTGATATTAGGAAACAAATCGACCGCCAAATTTTTGAGCGACACGAAGCCAAGCGCCAGGATGGCCAGAACGACCATGACGACGCCAACGGGACGTTTGACGGATACGTCTACTACCTTCACTTAACGTCTCCCTCCCCGATCACCTTCACTTTACCTCCATCAGACAATGTAAATTGTCCCTTGGTGACGACCTTATCCCCCGCCGTCAGCTCGCCTTGAACGGCCGTCTCATCCGATTGAGCCTGGACGATATCGACATTCATCTTCACCGCCTTGTCCTCGCGGATAACAAAGACGTAAGACTGCCCGCTTTCCTCCATAATGGAAGCCGTCGGAACAATCAGCACATTCTCGGCGAGAGTCTGCGGTATAACCAGCTTAGCCATCATTCCCGGCTTGACCAGGCGTTCCGCATTTGCAACGGTCACTTCCACTGTGAACAGCCCGGAATCCGCAGCGGCCGGCGACACATATTCCACCGTGCCTGTCACAGGATGCCCGCCCACTTCCAATTGAACAGCCTGTCCTTGCTGAAACAAAGGAAGCTGCTTCGGGCTAATATTGGCTACCACCTTGATAGGGTCGAGCGAAACAATTACCAGGAAGGGAGATTGTCCTATCATTTCACCCACTTCATTCTGGATGGACAGCACTTCACCGTCGATCGGGGAATGGATGACGGCGTCGGACAGTCTTTGCTCCGCTTGCTTAATTCGCAGAGATGCCTGCTGCACGCCAATTTCCGCCTGCTCTACCGCCAGCTGCGCCTGCTTTAAATTTTCGGCGGCCTGCTCTTTAGCGGTCTCATCTCTTAGCGAATTTTTCGAAGCGTCCAGCCCTTGTCTTTCTCGGGAACGGGCCAACTCCAGTTGGGTTTGCGCATTAGCCAAGCCCGCCTTCTCCAGCTCCAACGCGGTAATCAAATCGCGGTTCTCCACGGCGGCAAGCGCCTCTCCCTGCTTCACTGCCTGACCTTTACTTACATAAAGCTTCTCCAGAGTTCCGGATACTCTAGGCACAACGGAAATCTGTTGGGACGCTTGCGCCGTTCCCGTCACTTCCAAATTTATGGCCATATTGCCTTCGCGCACCGACTCTACCTGAACCGGCGTCTGTTTTTCCTCGTCCGCATTCCCTCCGCTGGGATCTGCACTGCACCCCGCTATGATCAGCACGAGAATGACTAACCACGGAATCCTTTTGTTCAGGGATAAAGTTTGTCCAAACATTGCCATTTCCCCTCTTCAGTAGTATCTTTTTCTTTTTATAATGGTACTATTTACTGACTCATTGGTCAAAGAGTTAGAGGAGGTTTTTTTCTATAGAAATACAGAATGGAAAGGGATAATAGAATATGTTCAATAGTTTGTCACTTTTATAAAATGACCGTCCGGTCATAGGATTCGAGAAACCGTTAATCTCTCACAAAATTTTGGATATATATAGAGAAATAAATTAGAATTCAGTGAAAAAAGGGGCTCTTCCCATTTTGTCGAATAATGAGATAAGAGGTGATTTTATGGTGTTTATTAACTGGAGTTTAATAGGAATTGCCGGGGGGCTGCTTCTACTGGTACTGGTAGCTATCCTGGTTGTCGTTTTGCTGAAAAAATGATTGGTTTCCGCTGCGGATTGCAAAGCGCTTCCCCTCAATAAACGCCTGCCGGCGTCTTATCAAGATGGACAAGCACTTTTCTACGCGCGCGCTCCCGGCGCGCGTTGCGGCGCTGGCATGGGAACGGTCAGACCCATGTGGGTCAACCATATGTGCTGCGTTGCGTACACTACGCCGCTGGTTAGGCGCTGTGTTGCGTGCTGCGATACTGGTTAGGCGTCCAGTGGACAATCGACTGCAAATGTCTGTACTACGCCACAGGTTAGGCGCTGTGTTGCGTGCTGCGATACTGGCTAGGCGTCCAGTGGACAATCGACTGCAAATGTCTGTACTACGCCGCTGGTTAGGCGCTGTGTTGCGCGCTGCGATACTGGTTAGGCGTCCAGCGGACAATCGACTGCAAATGTACAGTCTGTACTACGCCACAGGTTAGGCGCTGTGTTGCGTGCTGCGATACTGGCTAGGCGTCCAGTGGACAATCGACTGCAAATGTCTGTACTACGCCACAGGTTAGGCGCTGTGTTGCGTGCTGCGATACTGGCTAGGCGTCCAGTGGACAATCGACTGCAAATGTACAGTCGTTTGGACCGTAATCCGGTCTTTTTCATCCTTCGACTGCATTTCTACAGTAAAATCGTTAGTTTCATCCCTTTTTCGGGCCTAAATGAACAAATCTACTGCACATTTGCAGTAGATTTGTCAAAATGAGAGTAAAAGTCGCCGATCGAATGTATTTTTGCATTCATTCCTTCGTAAAACATTCATATCGTGCAAAACCCAAAACTACACATCCACAACTAATGGTTTTCCCACAGCTTCTTTAATACCGTCAAGTTAACTGTCGGGGGGATTCAGATAACTCCCTCGTTCATCCTTAAGCAATATGGAAACAAAGGCAAGTAAGCTGCATGCCGAAGCACAACGCGTGTCCTGTTGATATTCTCTAGAAGCCCAGTATTAAAGAACTGAACGAACCCGTCAGCGAATCTCCCGCTACCCACAAATAAAAGCAGATAACAAAGAAGACCAGAAACAGACTATACAGTGGATCGACAGAAGCCGATTCGGCTTCCTGCTTGAAAGAATAAAGGGTCATGAGGACGGCAGCGATCCAACCAATCAGAATAAAAACAAGCAGGATTAAAGCAATCGTTCTGAGACCGATAAGCGAGGCAAGAAAAAAGACTACCGTCAATCCGGCAGGGACTAACGCCAACGCGCTGTAGCGAGAAAGCACATCCGTGAAGCCTTTGGAAGACTTCATTAAATATTTAACCGCTACCCAAAGCATCAGAACCGTTAACAGCACCAGAACAGAAATGTGGAAAAAACTGACAATAAATGTTTTAAATATCGGCACCTTCAAGCCTAAACTTAAAATTCCCACTTTGACACTTCGCAGCAAGGAAACGTTCGCCATGCTAAAGAACAGCACGAATAACCCAAGCGTAATCCAGCCGTGAAGCGACTGGGACCGGAGCGCCTCTACTCCATTAGTTAGTGGGGCTTTAAGCTGACTAAGTGCGTAGCTCCAATAATCCTTCGCAACCACCTTCCCTTTATCCACATAGGGGCTCCACTTATCCTGAGCTGAAGCGGAGGCAGGTTGAGCGCCCTCCGGTGAAGGCCCATTCTCACCCCGCCCGGTTATTTCTGCGGCGGCGGCAGACTCCTCATCCAGAAAGTAGCCGCACTCCTTGCAAATTTTTTCGTGATCCTTATTCGGTTGATAGCAATTGGGACAATGAATCATACAGCCTCTTCTCCTTCCTACCTACATAGTTCCTGGTGTTCTTATCCTCCACCATTCCATTCCTGTTCCTGGAATAGCAACTCTCTGAAAATATATGCTTTTCCAACCGTTTAATACTAATTTATACGGTTGTTTAGAGTTCAGGTTTCTGGTTAGAACAAAATATTTCAACTAATATATTCCATCCATATAAACATAATCCTTTTAAATTCGTCAATTTTTTTATGATTTTGTCGAATTCAATGAATACTCCCGCCACTTATCTACGCTGTCGCTTCGATGGAAGTGGGGGTTTCTGATGTATCTTCCTGAGCTATCTCAGGAGGCTTAACACCAGTGGAGTTGACACGTTGATGGTCTGGTGACCATCCAACCCCTCTATCCCATTCGCTTCTTCGGAAGAAAAGTAAGTATTTGTAAAAAAATAGAAAAACACTTGCGTCAAATACGCAAGTGTTCCTGATGCGGCTCTTAGGTGCAAGCCATCCTGATTGATTCGTGACCGCAGGAAATATAACTTATTAATTCCATTGTGTGGTTAAGGATAGAGTCAGCCTTAGGATTAGTCGGTCCTGGTCCACCGCAGTGTCTCCAGATCGAACTTCGGCACCAATCCTTCATCCGCAGCGCGGCCAAGGAGAGCATGGATCGCCGCATAGCCGTCCTTGCCCAGCTCAGCGGTGAACTCGTTCACATACAAGTCAATATGCGCTTTGGCGACTTCGGGATTCATCTCTTGAGCATGGCCCAAGACATAATTCTGCGATTCTTCCGGGTGTGCCCAGGCATGCTGCACCGACTCGCGCGTCCACCGGGCAATGGAAGCCAGGTCCAGAGAGCGCTTGGCGATGATCGCTCCCAGCGGAATGGGAAGGCCTGTATCCTCCTCCCACCACGCTCCGAGATCAGCCAGCAGATTTAATCCATAGGACGGATAGGTGAAACGCGCCTCGTGAATCACCAGGCCGGCATCGATCTTGCCATCGCGTACCGCCGGCATAATCTCATGAAACGGCATAATGACGATCTCGCCCACGCCGCCGGGCACGTTGCGGGCGGCCCACAGCCGAAACAGCAGATAGGCTGTGGAACGTTCGCTCGGCACCGCCACGCGCCGCCCCGCCAGTGCCGCTGCGCCACCCGCGCGGCCTGTCCCTTCTGCCGGCTTCGCCGTCAGCACCAATGGACCGCAGCCTCTGCCCAACGCACCTCCACAGGGCAGCAGTGCATAGTCGGTCAGCACCCACGGCAGGGCGGCGTACGAAATTTTCAGTACGTCCGGCCCATTAGCGGCCACCGCCAAATGATTGGTCACGTCAATATCGGCATAGGTGACATCGAGCTTCGGCGCTCCCGGGATAAGCCCGTGCACCCATGCATGAAATACAAATGTGTCGTTAGGACAAGGGGAAAAAGCAATCTTCATTCCAGCACCTCCTGCAGTACTGCGCCGGCGGCTGCCAGCGCGTCCAATGCTTCCTCAATCCGCCAAGCGGCCCGGTCCCGCGGCCCCACCGGATTGGAGATCGCGCGGAGCTCCAGCACCGGCAGGCCGAATTG
Organism: Paenibacillus sp. J2TS4; assembly: GCF_018403245.1. GTDB lineage: Bacteria > Bacillota > Bacilli > Paenibacillales > NBRC-103111 > Paenibacillus_L. Next base: position 23,032 of record NZ_BOSH01000013.1, on the reverse strand, counting down.
GCAGGCGGCCGTCGCTACGCCGAAGCCTTCCATGCCTTCGGCGGCCGCCCCGGGCACCCGCGCGGCCAGCTCCGCGGCGGTCTCGGCCGTGCCGGTCACGGTCGAGACCGTGACGGCCGGGCCCACCGCGACCGGCAAGCCGGCTTCGCGCAATGCCGCAGCCAGCCGGGACGCCAAGCCGTCCGCGGCCGGGATGCGGGCAGAGCCGAAGCCGAGCTCGTCCAGGCTGCGGAAGCCTTCGGCGGTCTGCGCCCCCAGATCGGCGGCGACGATTTCGTCGGCCACGACCAGCGTGCCGATCTCCGCACGGCCGACGAAGCCGCCGCCGATCCCGGCGCTGACCACGAGGGTGTATCCGCCCGCGGCCAGCGCCGCCGCTGTGCCCGCTGCGGCTGCGGCGGGTCCTACGCCCGCCGCCAGGACGTCGATCCTGCCGGCGTCCCGAAGCCCGCGCAGCACAGCCTCCCGCTCGGCGGGAACGGCGGTCACGACGAGGATTCGCCCGCCGCGTCTATTCAATCCGGAATGCGAAGTTCCGGACAAATCTGTCTTCTGTTCAGCAGCCATATCCATTCTCCTCTACCCGTAGTTACTATTTAAATGTAACACATGACGAAAAGATAGAAAAATATTGCCTCTCGATCCTCTACTCTCTATGAATCACACCAGCATCGGAACGAAAATATAGAATGTCCGCTTGAACCGTTCCGTCAATTCGCAAATTATATAGAGCGAGTCGAACCCCCGAGAGATGTGGCACGGCAGCGGACCGGCGGTGACCTGCCAGTGGCGCGGCAGCGGACAGGCAGTGGACTGCCAGTGGCACGGCAGCGGCACGGCGGCGGACAGTTCTTCCGCCGAATTCATCCCTTCGAGGGAGTAGTCCCTTTGTTGCTCCCGCATGCCCATTTTCGTACAAGCTCCCCTGTCGGCCTACGACTTACACCCGACTGCGCAAAGCAAAAAAAGTAAAAATATCTAAACTTTCAAACAAATGATCATTAGCGGAAAAACGCTTTCAATCTTACACTGGATACAGATAAACAACAAAGGAGGCAAACTTATGAAGCTGGCTTTAATCGGAGGAGCCGGGGTGAGAACGCCGAGCATGATCTACGACCTGGTCCGCAAGCAGCAGGAAATTCCAATCCGCGAGTTATGCATTCACGATATTAGCCAGGAAAAAATCGATACGATCGGCGCCATCGTGAAGCATTTGGTGCAACAATACGGTTCCCCTTTCCAAGTCGAAGTAACGACGGATTTCGCAAAAGCCGTTCGGGGAGCGGATTTCATCTATACCGCGATACGGGTCGGCGGCGAGGAAGGCCGGGCGATCGACGAACGGGTCGCCTTGCGACACGGAGTTCTCGGGCAAGAAACGACCGGTCCCGGCGGGTTCGCCATGGCGCTGCGGACGATCCCCGTCATGCTGGAATATGCCGCAATCATCGAGAAGGAGGCGCCGAACGCATGGGTTGTCAATTTTACCAATCCTGCCGGCCTCATTACCGAAGCATTGACTAAATATACGAACCTGAAAATGATCGGCATCTGCGACGCCCCTTCGGCGATGAAGCTCGATATCGCCAAGTTTCTAAACGAAGCTCCCGATCAGATCCACTTGAATTACGTAGGTCTGAATCATCTGGGCTGGGTGAACCGCATTATGGTGCGAGGCAGCGACCGACTGCCCGAAATCATCGACAATTACGAAAAATTTACCGTCGGATGTCCGCATATGGCTTGCTTCTCTCCGACCCTGATCAAGCAGCTCCGCATGCTGCCGAACGAATACTTATACTATTATTATTACCGCGAACAAGCCATAGACTATATATTAAACAGCCCGCGAACGCGCGGTGAGCAAATCGTGGAGTTGAACAAAAACTTAATGGCCCAATTGGCGGAGAAGCTCCGCCAAGGAGAGATGAAAGAGGCGCTCGACCTATACACAGGCACGATGGCGGAGCGGCAGAACAGCTATATGTCGGCCGAAACCGGCAATGCCGGAAGTCCCCATGCCCAGCAGGGGGATCACGCGGGAGCGGATCCGCTCGAGAACGAAGGATATGCGGGCCTCGCGCTGTCGATATTATCGGCCATCTATAATAACCGCAAAACAAGCCTCATTCTAAACGTGCCGAACCGCGGCGCCGTCCAAGGCTTGCTTGACAACGATGTCGTCGAAGTGCCTTGCTTGCTTGACGCGAACGGCCCGGTGCCATTGAACGTAGGGGCTATTCCGGAAACGGCGAACGGGCTAATTCAAAGCGTGAAGCAATACGAGCGGTACACGGTATCCGCCGCGGTCCACGGTTCGTATGAAGATGCCATGATGGCGCTGACCGTCCATCCGCTCGTATTATCCCAATCGCTCGCCCGGAACATTCTGGACGATTATTTGCAGCAGCATCGACAATATTTACCGAGATTCGGACACAAAGGAGCACTGCATGGATAAACATGACGTAATATTTATCGGTTCGGCTTGCTGTGATCTTATTTTTAACGGGTTGCCTTCCTTGCCGAAACTGGGGGAAGAGATTTGGGCAGAGCATTTGGAATTGACCGTCGGCGGCATGATGAATTCAGCAGCGGCGGCCGCCCGTCTAGGGATGAAAGTCGGCCTTGCGGCCGAAGCGGGAGACGATTTGTGGGGAGACATGATTGTTGCCAAAATGAAAGAGGAAGGCATCGACCTGCAATTCGTACACAAACATGTCGAACCGTATCCGCAAATTACCGTAGCCTTGAATTATCGGGAGGACCGATCGTTCGTCTCCTATGCGGACCAGCGGAATTTCGACCTTCATTTGCGCCATTTGCATCATCTATTGCGAAACTCGGATTCACGCGTATATCACTTCGCGGCGCAAAGGCCATATTTCGACCTGATCCGGGAGGCGAGACAGCTTGGCAAAACGATAAGTCTGGATACTAGCTGGGACGAAGACTGGCTGCAATCTTCGGAGCTGAAAGATATGATCGGTTTGGCAGATATTTTCATTCCGAACTTGAAGGAAGCGCAATGGATTACAGGCAAGCAGCATCCCGACGAGGCGCTTGCGGAATTATCCGCACTTTGCCCCGTCGCCATCATCAAGCTGGGCGAGCAAGGCGCGATTGGCCGGGCTGACGGCGAGCGGTATGCGGCGGAGGCGAAGCGGGTGCAAGTGGCGGATTCGACCGGAGCCGGGGATTGCTTCGCGGCAGGCTTCCTGTACGGATGGCTGCAGCGCAAACCGATGGAGGAATGTCTGCGCATCGCCAACTATTGCGGCGGCAAATGCGTTGAGTCGATGGGAGGCTATACGGGCGCTCCCACCTTGGAGCAGTTACTTCATGATTTCACATAAAACCATTTTATAGAGGGGGATTTCCATGAAGGTCAAAAGAACAGCTTCCATTCCAGTGTTGGCGGTAATGTGCGCCTCCCTGCTCCTGCAAGCATGCGGAGCGAAAGGCTCCTCCGAGCCGGGAGAGGGCGGATCGTCGGATAAACTCATCGAACTCGTATTCTCGACCCATTGGGTCGGGGAGGATGGCAAGGCGGACATCGTGCAGCAAATTGTGAACGATTTCAATGCGCAATACGAAGGAAAAGCGAAAGTGTCGATCGACGCGATCCCGGACGACGACGTCTACCAGGATAAAATGAAAACGAATTTGTCGACGAACAGCTTGCCCGACATTTTTACTTTCTACTATAATCCTGTGGAGTCAAAGCGTTATTACAGTTCCGGAAAGCTGCTGGATCTTACGCCATATATGAGCGACGAATGGAAAGGCAATTTGAAGGAAGACGTCCTCGCGACCGGGCGGTTCAACGATCAACTATTGGCCATCCCGCTCGAACAGATGGTTACGCCGATCTTCTACAATCAATCGCTACTCGAGCAGGCGGGCATTCAGCAATTTCCACAAACATGGGATGAGGTGATCGATGCAGCCGAAGCGTTGAAGAAGAACGACATCTATGCGTTTGCGATGGGAACCGGCGAGAACGCTTGGTCCGCCATGCTCCTATATTCGTATCTTGTATCCAGCATCGGCGGTCCCGATGTATTGGAGCAAGGATTGGACGATCCCGCGTACGTGCAGGCGGCCGAAATGCTCAAGCAGTTGTTCGCTTACTCTCCGAAAGATGCCGTCGGGGCGACCTATCAGCAATACGCCAGCCATTATTTGAATGAGAAGGCGGCCATGATCGTCAACGGACCATGGATGATCTCCGAATTTCTGGAGAAGGGCGGCGAAACTCTCGCGGCTAAAATGGGCGTCGGCACTTCACCGAGCGCGAAGGACGGGGCCGGCAATCAAGGGGCTCTCATCTCGGGAATCGGTTGGACGATGGCCGGCAAGAAGCAGGACAATGCGCAGCGGGCCGAATATACGGCCAAGTTTATCGAATTTTTCACCCATCCGGATAACGCCAAGAAAATTTTTCTGGAAAGCGGGGAAATATTCGAATCGACCAACTATCCAATCGAGCCAAGCGATCAGGTCGATGCGATTTCCCAAGAGATTTTAAGCAAACTAAACGCGGCTCCGCAAACGTACGATTACTTTGAAGGGATGACCGGCTCGGCTGTCAAAATCGAATTCCCGACAGCGCTCTCCGGTTTGGTTCTCGGCCAATTCACGGCCGAACAGTTTGTCGATATGTTGAAGAAGGCGAGCATGGAGTAAAAGGGTGTTTGTGGCAAATATGACGGGATTTCCGCGGCCCATCGCCGCGGAAATTCCGTCAGAACCTTTGATTAGAGAGGTCCGAGCATATGAAAAATCATCATCGAATAGGCGTTATTTTATTTTTAATCCCTGCCGTTGTAGTCTTCCTTATTTATTATATATACCCGATCGGATTTTTGGCTTATACGAGCTTGATGAAGTGGGATTCGATCACGCCGATGGAATTCGTCGGTTTGGATAATTTCAGAAGGCTGCTTGAGGACAGCGTGTTTCATAAATCATTATTGAACACGCTTCTATGGGGCGCCGCCGCCGTCTTTATCCATATTCCGATGGCGATGATCGTCGCGATGATTTTATCGCGCAAAATAGCGGGGTGGAAATTTTTCCGGACCGTTTTTTTTATACCCAATCTCATTTCTACCTTGGCACTGGCGATGTTATGGCAATTTATTTACAACGGAGAGTTCGGGCTGCTGAACGAGTTGCTTCAATTTCTCGGGCTGGGCTCCTGGCAGCATAACTGGCTCGGTGAACTGCATACCGCTTTTCCGGCGCTGATCGGCCAATGGATTTTCTATATCGGGTTTTTCATGATTATTTTCATGTCGTTTATTTCAACGATCGACCCGTCTCTATACGAATCGGCGCAAATCGACGGCGCGAGCGCCCTGAAGCAGGAATGGCATATTACACTCCCTTTGCTCAAGCCTGCGCTCTCGATTGCCGTTCTGCTGTCGTTAACCGATACGCTCAAAAATTTCGAGGCTCCGTTTCTGCTGACGAACGGCGGTCCGATCAACCAGACGATGGTTCTGTCGCTGCACATCTATAATAAGATGGTTTCCTATCAATACGGATACGCGAACACGCTCGCCGTCATGCTGATTGCGATCGGCGCCGCCATGGTGCTTGCCGTGCGTCTGGCGTTCCGTGAGAAAGATCTGTAGAGGGGGATCAATATGAATTGGAAAACCAGTGTTGCTAAACTTCCGGCCTATCTCGTCATTCTGTTCTTTCTGGGCATCACGATGCTCCCCATCCTTTGGATCTTGATCGGTTCGCTCAAAAGCAACGCGGAATTGATGAGTTCGCCTTTTTCCTTGCCGCAAGAGTGGCATTTCGCCAACTACCGCAAAGCTTACGTCGTAGGGCAGCTCGGGCAGTTGTTTCTCAATTCGGTATTCGTCAGTCTGCTATCCGTCGGCTTCTGTTTGCTGATCGCAACTTTGGCCGCTTATGCGGTCAGCCAAGGCAAGAAGTGGACCGTATCGGTATATGTCGCGATGACGGCCGGTATTTTTCTTCCGGTCAATTCGTTAATGGTTCCCTATTATTTGATTGCGGGCCAGTTCGGTTTACTGAATTCGAAATGGGCGTTGATAACGACTTATACCGCGATGGGTTTCCCGCTAACGCTATTGCTCGTATATGGATTCGTCCGCTCCGTGCCGAAAGAAATTATGGAATCGGCCTATATGGACGGCGCGGGCTTCTATTACACCTATGGGCGCATTCTAATTCCGTTAATTCGTCCCGGCATGGCTACGGCCGCCATTTTTCAGTTTCTATTATGCTGGAATGAATTTCTATACGCCCTGCTATTGACCAGCGACCAGAAAGTACGTACTTTACAGGTGGGCATCAGTTTGTTCAAATCGCAATTTAACGCCGACTTCGCGGCGATGTTCGCGGCGATTGTCATCAGCGTCATTCCGATCGTCATTATTTTTATTCTGTTGCAAAAACAAGTGATTCAAGGATTGACAAGCGGCGCGTTAAAAGGTTGATCTACCAGAAGGAGTGATCGATATTATGAACAGACTTCCGGAATCGCTGCAAACGTTTCGCAGCTTCTGCGATTTCCAAATTTTTATCAATCGCAATGAAGGCGAGTGGCGCATGCCGTTCGAATGGCATGAACCGCTCGAAATTTTCTATGTCGTATCGGGTAGAGGCAAATATTATATCGAAAATAAAGTATACGTTTTCGAGCCCGGCGATCTGTTCGTCATCGGCAATCACGAATTGCATAAAAGCCAATTGATCAATCAAGAGCCGTTTGAAGCGATGATCATCATGTTCGATCCGTCGCTTGCCAATCTCATCCAGTTGGATGACGGGGTCGATCCGCTGTCGCTGTTCTACGAACGGACGGACGACTTCTCGCATCAACTGAAAGTGAATCCGAAGCTGCAGCCGAAGCTGCGGTGGTGCTTCGATCTGATGATGGAGGAATACGACCGCAAGGAAGGCTTCTCGCTGCGTGCGGTCGGTTCCCTCCTGCAATGGCTGTTGCTGGAATTGAAGCGGGAGTACGGCCGGAACAAGCGCTATAACCAGATTGAATGCTGGAACGGCGTTCACTTGAAGCCGGTTGTCCAGAACGCGATGGAATATATTAATCGACGCTATAACGAAAATATCAACTTATCCAAGCTGTCGTCCGAGCTGCGGGTGAACCCGTCTTACTTAAGCCGGGAATTCAAGCATAACACCGGCTTTTCGATCGTGGAATTCATTTCGTTCAAACGAATTTGGCACGCCAAGGAAATGCTGCTCTATACCGATACGCAGGTCACGGAAATTGCCTATCAGGTCGGCTTCAACAATGTCACGCATTTTCATTGGATGTTTAAGAAAATGATCGGCGTCAGTCCGAATAAATATCGCAAGCTGCCCAAAATTTTTTACAATCTTAAAAAATATTGACGTCGAGCATCCGAAATCAAGGGCTTCGTAGAGGCGCGAGGAAATCGATGGTTGCCCGGCCAAGGACATGAATTAAGCTTCCTGCAAACGGAAGCTTTTTATTTTTCCGCTTTGGGCAAGAAGAGCGGTATACATCTCACTGTGGCGAACACGAATACCTTTGTATGCATTTACAGGACTAGGGCTCAAATTGCAATTTTGTGTATGAAATTTCGAACAAAGTCGGCTAATTCGATCCATACGCCGCCCATTGTATATGATTTTTCGTGCACATCTACAGGATGAGGGCTCAAATCCCGATCTGTGTATGAAATTTCGAACTAAATCGGCTAATTCGATCCATACGCCGCCCATTGTATATGATTTTTCGTACACATCTACAGGATGAGGGCTCAAATCCCGATCTGTGTATGGAATTTCGAACAAAATCGGCTAATTCGATGCGTACGCCGCTCATTGTATATGATTTTTCGTACACATCTACAAGATGAGGGTTCAAATCCCGATCTGTGCATGGAATTTCGAACAAAATCGGTAATTCGATGCATCCGCCGCCCATTCTATGTGAACGAAACCGACTCACATTGCATGTTTTCTGAAATAAAGGCCCTTCATTACCTGGGCCTATTCTTTCCCGCTGGAGCGGTATTGTTTGAAAAGATGCCCATGTTGATTCGTCATCCCAACCCGTTTTAAAACGCCAGAGGAACTTTGCCTATTATTTGCGATTATTGTACATATTGTGCAATACTTTGGCAAGATCTGCCCTCAAACCTCCATAGTTGTTGCACCAATGGATACAATGCAGCATAAAGATCGCCATGAAATCTTTTGCGACTTCATCAACAAACTGAGGCGGCATCAACATGATACCGCCTCACATGCTACTCCTTCTTGACAGGCTCCGATAAAGCCGCGGTTGCGCCGGTCTCGGTTTCAAACGCCGCTAACACGATCCCGTCTTGCTGCACCTGATTAGCCCGATCCTTCGCAACCGGCAGGAGCAGCTTCTCCGTCTTGCCCGGCTCAAGCCGAACGGATCGGTAAGCGAGCGCTTCATCGTCCGCCCAGATGAACAGATGGGCTTCGCCCGCTACTTTCGCTTTCAGCTCGACGATAACCGAATCGTCCTGCCAAACCGGCTTCGCTTGGAATTGAACGGCCTTGCCGGCATCGCGCCCGCCGGCGAGCGGAACGCCGTCCGCTATCGATTGGAGAATCGACTGCGGCGAAGCTACGCTGCGTCCGACGTCAACGGCGCCGTCTTTCCCCCGGTCATAGCCGGCTAGCGACACTTGGCCCCAGCGGTACGGATCGCCTTGTACGCCGCCCCATGTAGACCAGCCGAGACGCGTTTGTCCTGTTTTGTCTTGCGTGTCGGAATCGTAGATGAAAATATTCAAGCCCATCCGCTGGGGATCGATCGGCGCCGGCAAATCGGCGAACGGAATTTTCGCCTCAATCGTATAACCGGCATACGGTTCGCTTACGGTCGATTTGACGACCATTCCCGGAGCCGTCTCGGCAATCAGGCCTTGCTTATGATCGGCATCGCGGTACGCCGCCGCGGGATTGCCATGCTGCGCATCGTCCGTCACCGGGAAAATGCCGACTTTGAACGTCGTCGACGTATTCTCCGAATCGCCGCGCGGATCGATGGCGATCTCGACAGAATCGGTGCGCCAATGACGCTTCGCGTCATCCGGCGGCAGAACGGCGCCCAGCACATCGTCCTTGACATGAATGACGAAATAAAGCGCATCGTCATACCAAGTCACCTTCGCGCTGCCGGAGGCATCCGCCTCGGATTCCGGCGCTTCGCCTTCCCACACCCGGCTTAAGTCCAACTCGACGCCGGGATATTCCCCGGGGGATTCCACGCCGTCGATACGCGGCGCGGCATCCACCTTCGCGATCTCCGCGACCGGCACCAGGTTCAGAGCGGCCGCCTGTGTACTGCTTCCGCCCATGCTTGTCGTCTGAACGGTAAAGTTATAATCTCCCTTCTCTCCGCCCTCATTGGACGTTTTCAAGTCGGGATTCGTGTTTTTCACCTGGAATTTCACTTTGCCGGTTGCCCCTGGCTGCAAATTGGAATAGGTTCGCATCGCCGGCTCCGCCTTAAAACCTTCAGGCAGTTGCAGCGTTACTTCGCCATTCTGCTTGCGGTCACTGTAATTCGTCACATCGACTTCCACTGTGCGCGTCTCGCCGACGCCGAGAGCAAGCACCGGCTTGATCAAATTATCAAGCTGCGGTACGCCGACTTGCTGCGCCCAGTTCCGGAACTGCGCCACTTGCGGCAAAGGCTGGAGCGTGCCCGTCACTTCCGGCGAAACGTTGACGACCCGGCTTGTAAAGCCTTCCATATCCCCGGCCGTCAAGCGGGCGTTAAGCCGTACGCGCTTCAACTCCGCATTATCCGGCACCGTTACCGTAAATTCGGCGGAAACCGGTTCATTCGGTTCCAGCTTGGCGACCGCGCCTTTTCCTTCCGCTTTCCATCCGTCCGGCAATTCCAGACGGATTTCGGCATCGCGAAGCGTCTCTTTTCCTCCGTTGAGCACATGGGCCGTTACGTTAAACGATTGGCCGCGCACAAGTTGGAAGGCGTCGGTCGTCAAATACAATTCGGAGCCGAGCGGCAAGCCGCCTTCCGCTTGCTTCAGCGCCCCGGCCAAGATCGCCTCGGAATCCGTCCCGCTTTCCAGGCCGGGCACGCGACTATCAATTTCTGTAAACGAGTCGCAGCCTAATTGCTGCCCGTCGGCTGACACGTCAGGGAAGACCGCCCAGCCTTGGGTTACATATTCGCGCTGCGCATCCCGTTCCACTTGGCCCCATGTTTTGCCATGCTTTGCCGAATAACGTCCGTTCCAGACGCCGTATACCTCATCCGTCGGCTCAGTAGGCACAAACGTCGAATCACAGCTCTCCCCAAGCTGCCCCGATCCGGCGGCATACCGCATCAATAGTTTGCTCGCCCGCCAGGGCTTCAGCCCTTCCTGTTCGATCTGTTCGGGGAAGACGTCCGGATCGGCAGCGGCATAGAACGCTTCGACCGCCAATCGAGCCGCATACTGGTGGTTGCCGTGATTGCCGGGTGTCGGCGAAGGGTTCATCGTGACGATCAATTCCGGGCGCGTCATGCGCACGATCCGGACCGCTTTTTCCAAAGAATCGTCATGGCCCCACATTTCCTCCGTCAAAGGCGCGCTAACCGTGTAGTAGAAATCTAGTTTATCCAAATTATAAATATGCTCGATGCCTGCTTTCCCCACTGCGTTGCGCTCTTCCTTTTCCCGTATAATGCCCAGAGCCGCTCCTTCTTCCGGTCCCGCCGCGTTGCCTCCTCCTTCTCCTCTCGTAACGGTAATGACGCCTGTACGAATGCCCTCGTACTCGTTCCATTGTCCGAAGGTGGACAAGCTGCCCGCCTCGTCGTCGGGATGAGCTCCGACAAACAGCACGTCAAGCCCGACCGGGCGTTCTGCCGATTTGGCAGCGGCCATCATCCCGTTGCCGCCCAAAGGGGCCAAGACCATAGTCAACGCCAGCAAAGCGCTTACAAAAATCGATTTTCTGCCTTTCGTCATCGCGAACATCGTTCTACTCCCTCCTGTAATTAGAGTCTGAGTAGAATATACTAGTTTGCGGAAACGACCGCTAACGAAATATTGACAGAATCTTTAGATTTTATGACCTTCGTGAATACTTGGACTGCAACTCTTTCATTATCATGACGCCAGCTACAAGAAATTATGAATGCCCTCTGTCTGCATATCGCAGAACTCAAGCAAGCCCAGCCCACCAGGTGCAAGTGCAGTTTATTGTGGGATGAACAGTTAGGGTTTTCCACTGAAGTTACAGTAGAGGGCCGAGCGAGAATGGACATTCAGGGGCAACTAAACGAACGACCTATAGACGTGCAGCGGTGACCAATGACCAGAGGACATGCGGAAGTGCACGTCTTTTGGCAAGAATCCGGTAAAAAACAAGAAAGACGCGCAAAAGTACACGTCTTTTCCAATAAAAACTGAAAATCGGGCTAAATGAGAAGATTGACCTGCATATTTGTTGGTCTTTTGCTATTCCTGGAACTCCTGATTGGATCCAGCGTAGGACTTTGTGTCATGCCGCTTTATACACATTTGTTAAAAGTAGCCCCGGAACATTTGGTCACTCGTGTCTCCTCGTTATCAAACGCCACACCCCTGCAAGGGGCTCAAAGATCCGGAACATTTCTGCCCTGAGAGGCGCCAACACAGGAAGTACAACGATCATTGTCTTTACAAGTTCTTCAACAGTTGAACAGTTATACTTTATATTTTAAAATACGCCAATTTCACTAAAATTAGGAAACCGGCGCATCTATGCTTGAAATGAACTTAACGGACAGCATTCGAAGTCGATTGGCGGACGATTAATTCAGGTCGCAATACGACCCGCTGCATCGTCGTATCCGGATTGTTCTCCAACTGGCCGAGCAACAGATTGAACACAAGCTTGGCCATCTGGTCCATCGGCTGAGCAACCGTCGTCAACGCCGGATCGGTGACGGACGACAGAATGGTATTATCGAACCCGACAACGGATACGTCTTCGGGAACGCGAAATCCTTCTTCCTTGGCGGCTTGCAGCGCCCCGACGGCAAGGATGTCGTTGCTGCAGAAGATCGCCGTCGGCCGTTCCGCTTGACGCAGCAGATGTTTAGCGCCCCGCTTGGCATCTTCGATCGTATGATCGCAAGTAATGATGCTTTCTTCGTTCAGCGCGACGCCGGCTTCGAACAAAGCGAACGAAAAGCCTCTGATCCGCTCGCGGCTGCTGCTTACCTTCAAACTTTCCGCTAATACGGAAAGACGAAGATGTCCGAGCTCGAGCAGGTGACGGGCCGCAAGCGTTCCGCCGAGGAAATCGTCCGTCACGACGGTATGCGCGGTCAACGATTCGACCTCCCGGGCGATCATCGCAATCGGTATCGATTTATGCTGCAATTGCTTCAATAATTCGATATTATCGATGCCTGTGCCGATAATGATGCCGTCCACGCTTTTTTGTTCCAGCAGCTTGAGATAACGCTCGACTTTTTCATCTTTATTGTCCGTACTGCAAATGATAAGACTGTACCCCGACTGATGCGTCTCGTCCTCGATCGCTCTGGCGATTTCCGCAAAAAACGGATTGGATACGTCCGGAATGAGCAAACCGAGGGTGAAGGTCCGTTTGCCCATTAAGGCCGAAGCGATCACGCTCGGTTTGTATTGCAGCCGCTCCATGATTTTGAATATTTCTTCCCGTCTTTTTTTGCTTATTTTGCCTTTGCCGTTGATCACATTGGATACGGTAGCGATGGACACGCCGGCTTCTTTGGCAACATCGTATATGGTAGCTTTCATGAACATCCCCGACTCATTGATTTTACCGAAGTGGATAAAATAACCCCGCAAAGTGATGCATAGCTTCGAAGCGCATTCCGTCCGCACTCAACGTCGGTGTCTAAACCTTCCTCTTAACGCGGTCACTCTTCCTGCTTTGCATCGATAGGAGTTTATTAAAAAACGGGGATGGATTAATGCTCTCATCCCCTTACCCCATTATGCGTATTTTCTGCGTCCGATGCAATATGATCTCTATTTATGTGAGGCCGGGTGGTTCATCAGCCAGGCATGATCTGGATCGTTATGGAACTTCCAGGTGCGGACAGGGCCTGCCATGACATTTAAGTAATACGCGTCGTAGCCAGGAGGCGCGGATACGGGATGGTATCCGCGGGGGACCAGCACCGCTTCGCCGTCCCGCACGACGAGCGTCTCGTCGAGCGAACGGTCGTCGGTATAGACCCGCTGCACCGCAAACCCTTGCTCCGGCTGAATTTTGAAATAATACGTTTCTTCCAGCAACGACTCGTCGGGCAGCGCGTCGCGGTCATGCTTATGGGGCGGATAGCTCGACCAATGGCCGCCCGGCGTAAACACTTCCACGACGAGCAGACTGTCGGCCGGCTCCTGTTCCGGCAAAATGTTGTGAATATGCCGCTGCATATTGCCGCTGCCGCGCACCTCGACGCCGACATGCTCCGGGGCGATCAGCCTTGCCTGATGATTCCCTTGGCCCGGCGCGCTGCAAACGGCCACTTCCACATCCGTGAGCGCCTCGATTTCATACATGTCACCACTCGGCACGTACACGGAATACGGAGGAATTTGCTCGAATACGCTCATCCGCTGCCCGATGTTCTGCCACGATCGTTCCGATGTGCTCGCATTCGCCTTCCCGCTCAGCAGCACGAGGCATGCTTCCCGCTCCCCGGTAACGCCGCGCAAGGAGTCACCCGCAGCGATAAGATGAACCTCAAATCCGACATAGGTCCATTGTGCACTTTCCGGGGTGATGGCCAGGACTCGGGTATCGTCTTCTCCAGGGAACACCGGTTTTACTATCAAATTGGACAAGTTCCTCACTCCTGTTCCTTATTTGTCGAGTTCGTCTAACTCATCAAGCCGGACCGGACGCCGCAACCGCAATGATTGTTTCGCGGCCAAGGCTATGCTTTCCGCCTGCAAGGCGTCACAACCATCCACAAGAAGTGGACCGCCGTGAAGCAAGCATTCGATAAATTCACGCGTCTCATCGACGTATGCTTGGTTGTAGCGTTCCAGAAAGAAATGCAGCGGCTTGTCGGAATACGTTCCATCTGCGCTGCTGACGACCGCGCTGTTGGGATAATCATTGGCGACGGCGACGCTTCCTTTCGAACCGAACACTTCCGCCCGCTGATCGTATCCGTACACCGCCTGGCGGCTGTTATCGATGACGCCGAGCGCCCCGTTCTCGAATCGCAGGGTAATGACAGCGGTATCGATATCGCCATACTTGGCAAACACCGGATCGACAAGCACATTTCCTTGCGCGTACACTTCCTCCACTTCGCTCCCCGACAAATACCGGGCCATGTCGAAATCGTGAATCGCCATATCCATAAACAGTCCGCCGGACAACCGAATGTAGCTTTCATCGGGCGGACTCGGATCGCGCGACGTAATTTTGATCAGATGCGGCTGGCCGATCGTCCCCGCTTGCACATGCTCCCGCACCCGTTTGAAGTTATGATCGAACCGACGGTTGAAGCCGATTTGCAGTTTGACGCCGGCCGCAGCCGCCGCAGCGACCGCTTCCCTCGTCTGTGCGAGATCCATGCTGACCGGCTTCTCGCAAAAAATATGTTTTCCCGCTTGCGCCGCTTGTTTGATCAGCGGTACATGCGTATCGGTCGAAGAGCAAATGAATACGGCATCAATGTCGGGATGGGCGATAATCTCGCTGCTGTCTGCTACCAGTCCGATCCCCCGGTCCGCCGCCCAGACTTCGAGCTCGGGACCTGCAAACAGATCGCTGATCGCCGCAATGTCGACATTCGGAAGTCTCGACATATTGTCGGCATGAATTTTCCCGATTCGGCCCGCGCCGATAATGCCGATCGTTATTTTTTTCATAGACACGTATCCTTTCTACGGCTTACCACCTTGCGGTCACCATTTTCTTTCTCGTATAAAATTCAACCCCGTCCGTGCCGTTCGCATGCAAATCGCCGTAAAACGACTTCTTCCAGCCGGAGAACGGGAAGAACGCCATCGGCGCGGGTACACCGAGGTTGACTCCGAGCATGCCGGCATCGATTTGCTCGCGGAACTGGCGGGCATGGCTGCCGCTCATGGTGAACAAGCAGGCTCCGTTGGCGAACTCCGATCGATTCGCCAGCTCGATCGCCTCCTCGAGAGTGTCCGCTCTGACGACGGATAAGACGGGGGCGAAAATTTCATCTTCCCAAATTTTCATCCCGCACCGTACGCCGTCGAAAATCGTCGGCCCGACAAAATACCCTTCACCGGAAGACGCCGAATCTTGACGACCGTCGCGGACGAGCAAAGCGCCTTCGTTCTCTCCGATTTCTATATATTTCACGGTACGTTCCTTGTGAGGCTCCCGAATAACCGGTCCGAGGAACACGCCCTCGTCGAGCCCGTTTCCGATCGTAATCCGGTCTGCGGCCTGAACCAGCCTGTTCACCAATTCATCGCCGATGTCTCCGACCGCTACAACGACGGAGCATGCCATGCAGCGTTCCCCCGCGGATCCGAAAGCGGCGTTCACGATTTCCTTGACGGCCAGATCGAGATCCGCATCCGGCATGACGATCGTATGGTTTTTGGCTCCGGCCAATGCCTGCACGCGTTTGCCGTGGGAGGAGGCCGTTACATAGACGTATTCGGCGACCGGCTGGGAGCCGACGAAGGATACGGCTTTGACGTCTGGATGCTCCAGTATGCCGTTCACTACGTCGTGAGCACCATGTACGACGTTCAACACTCCCGCGGGAAGTCCCGCTTCATGCATCAGTTCCGCCAAGCGATTGGCGAGCAGCGGCGTACGTTCGGACGGCTTCAGCACGAACGTGTTGCCGCAAGCGATCGCGAGCGGAAACATCCAGCAGGGCACCATCATCGGGAAATTGAAAGGGGTAATGCCCCCGACGACGCCGATCGGATAGCGGAACATGCCCGATTCCAGGTTCGTGGCGATATCCGGCAACTGTTTGCCCATCATAAGCGACGGCACGCCCGCCGCAAACTCGACGCATTCGATTCCGCGCAATACTTCGCCGTAAGCTTCGTTATAGCTTTTGCCGTTTTCTTTCGTAATCAGCTTCGCAAGCTCTTCCCAATGCTGGACGAGAAGCTGCTGATACGCGAACATAATGCGCGCGCGGCGGGGCACCGGCGTGCGGCTCCAGCTTGCGAACGCCTCCCCGGCTTCCCGCACGGCCGCATCCACATCCGCCGGAGTGGATAGCGGAACTTGCGCGAGAATCTCCTCCGTGGCCGGATTATAGACCGGTTCGAAACGGACGGCCCCCGAATCGGTCCATTCGCCGCCGATCCAATTTTTCAATATTGTCGCCATCGTGTGTATATCTCCTTTTTCATTATAATGGGGTACTACTCCACTTCGATCTCGCCAGATTTGCAGCGTTCGATATAGGCATCCACTTGCGCGACCGTCGGCATGGCGTCCGAACAGCTATGGCTCGAGATGACAATACAAGCCGCAGCGCTGCCGAATTCCATGCATGTCGTCATCGTCCATCCTTGCATGATTCCGTACAGAAATCCGGCCGCATAAGAATCGCCCGCGCCGAATGTCTTCACCACTTTGGCCGGAAAGCTCTGGGCGCGATGGCCGATCCCATCGCCCGTATAAGCGATCGACCCCTCCTTGCCGTGTTTAATGACGACGATTTTCGCGCGATGGCCGAACCATCTGGACGCCGTCACCCGGTCGTCCCGCTCCGGATTGCCGCCGAACCGCTCCATCCTATCGAACTCTTCCCGGGTGCCGAGAATGATGTCGCATTTCTCCGCCGCCAAGTTATAGTAAACCGCCGTCTCCTCATCCGATTTCCACGTGTACGGGCGATAATCCAGGTCGAATGCGACGATCGTTCCGTGTTCTTGGGCATATTGCAGCGATTGAAGCACCGCTTCCCGCGACGGGCTTTGCGCCAGCGCCGTTCCGGAAATGAGCAGCACCTTCGATCCGGCAATGAGCTCTTCCTGCACTTCTCCCGCGGTCAGCAGCAAATCGGCCGCATTGTCCCGGTACATCAAAATGCTGCAATCGGTCGGGCTTTTAATTTCCGTAAAGGCGAGTCCCGTCACCGCTCCGGTATGATCGGTAACGACATTGCCGGTATGAATCCGGTTTTGCTCCAAATAGCCGCGAATAAAGCGTCCCATTTGATCGTCCGCGATTTTGCCGATGAATGCCGTCTTCATGCCGAATCGCGACATGCCGATCGCAATATTCGCGGGGGAACCGCCGACATATTTGGTAAAAGTCATCGTTTCTTCCATCGGCCGATGGATCTCGTTCGCGTTCAAATCGATGCATAGCCTGCCGATCGCCGTAAAATCATACGGTCTGTCCGCCGGAAACTCGATATACCGTTCCATGTTTACGCACCTTCCTTTTCCAAAATAATCTTGTTCAAATAGTTGAGCGATGTCCGGGCATACTCATGCGGAGGATGCTCCGCCGGATCTTGTTCTCCCTCCAGC
This sequence comes from Paenibacillus sp. J2TS4, assembly GCF_018403245.1. Lineage (GTDB taxonomy): Bacteria > Bacillota > Bacilli > Paenibacillales > NBRC-103111 > Paenibacillus_L. Next base: position 5,507 of record NZ_BOSH01000013.1, on the reverse strand, counting down.
ATCGCCCACCCGTCATAACCGCGCTGCAGCAGTTCCCCGATAATCGGCCGGAAATCGAGATCGCCCGTTCCGGGCAGCGTAAATACGCCCCGCTTGATGCATTCAATGAAATCCAACTCTGTTTCCCGCGCATGCGCCAATACCTCTTTGCGTACATCCTTGAGATGGACGTATGCGATGCGATCGTAATGCTTGCGCAGAAGTGCAAGCGGGTCGGCGCCTCCGAAATACGCGTGTCCCGTATCGTACAGCAAGCTGACGAACTCGGGATCGGTCATCTCCATCAGCCGGTCAATTTCCTCGGGACGCTCGACAACCGTGCCTCCATGGTGATGGTAAGTCAGCTTCATCCCATATTCGCTTGCGATCGCTCCGGCGGCATTCAAACCTTCGGCGAGGCTCTTCCAGCCCGCTTCGTCCAGCCGAATCACCCCTCTCTGTCCCGGCGATCTCCGGGGATCGAACTGGGGTGAACCTCCGCTCTCGCAAGTGCTGATCACTTTGCAGCCCATCTCATGCAGAAATTGCGCATGACGGCGATAGCTCTCCAGTTCTTCACGACGGCAGGACGGATCGGAGAACAGCACCGACTTCCATTGGGAAACGAGCTGCATGCCGCGTTTATCGAGCTCTTGCCGCAACGCAGCGGCTTCTTGCGGATATTTGCGCCCCATTTCCGTTCCAAGCAGTCCGAGGGATTGCATATCGTCGAGAATTTGGTCATAAGTCGTATGTTCGCCATGCTCCTTCACATCCTCGCCGACCCAATTGATCGGATGCGCGCCGATGCGGAATAATTTCCGTCTCATATTCGGACCTCTCCCTTGTTCTAATATAAGTGGATACGCTCGATTCGCCGCTGCCTGTTCGCATGCTCGGCAACGACTTTATCGCTTGCCGACACTTCCGGCACGCCGACGTTCCACCAAGATTCGTAACCGTCCGTACTCGTCCCCGGCAGAACCGAAATTTCAATGAGCACGGTAACGGTTTCTTCCTTCGCCCGTTGCAAAGCTTCCCTGAGCTCCTCTGCCGTCCCGGCTTGATACGTCTTCGCTCCCAAACTGCGGGCATACGCGGCATAATCGATCGGCATATAGGATCCCGTCAACCGGTTTGTATGCGCTTCCCGATAACGGAATTCGTTGCCGAAGCCGTCACTGCCATGCCCTCTCTGCAAGTCATGGATACATTGAAAACCGTGATTATTGAACAATAAAACCGTAAATTTTTGGCCTTCCTGCAAGCTTGTCACCAATTCCGAGTGCAGCATCAAGTAGCTGCCGTCTCCTACAAGAGCGTACACTTCCCGGTCGGGTTCCGCCATGGCGGCGCCGAAAGCGCCAGACACCTCATAACCCATACAGGAAAATCCGTATTCCATATGATACGTTTTCGGCTCCTCGCTTCTCCATATTCGATGCAAATCGCCCGGCAGGCTTCCGGCCGCGCAGACGACAACGGCAGAAGAGTCGATTGTCCCGTTAATGACACCCAACACCCGGGTTTGCGTCAGCCCTCGATCGCTTTCAAGCTGGTGCAAACGATCGACTTCCGCATTCCATTCCGCTTGCAAGGCGGCGATTTCTCCATCGGCGTAGCCGCTGCGGTAGCCAGCGCCGGTCATGGCCTCCCGGAGCGCCCTCAATCCTTCCCTCGCATCGGCGAGCAGGGAAACACCGTTTAGTTTCGCGGCATCCATGCCGTTTACGTTAATGTTGAGAAACCGGACATCCCGATGCTCGAATGCCGATTTGGACGAAGTTGTAAAATCCGAATAGCGCGTTCCTACGCCGATGATGACATCCGCTTCCTTCGCCAGCTTGTTCGCCGCCAGCGTGCCGGTCACCCCGACGCCGCCGATGCTCAGCGGATGCTTCCATGAGATCGCGCTTTTCCCCGCCTGCGTTTCGGCGACCGGAATATGGAACGTCTCCGCGAACCGCAGCAATTCCTGCGCCGCTTCCGAGTACAGCACGCCGCCTCCGGCGATAATAAGCGGTCGCTTCCTGCCCGACATCAGTTCCGCTGCGCGTTTGACGGAATCCGCCGCAGGGGGACGTCGGTCGATGTAATGGACTCTCTTGGCAAAGAACGATGCTGGATAATCGTAAGCTTCCGCTTGCACGTCTTGCGGCAGCGCCAAGGTGACCGCGCCCGTCTCGGCCGGGTCCGTCAATACGCGCATCGCTTGAACGGCCGCCGACATCAGCTGTTCCGGCCGGACGATCCGGTCCCAATATTTGCTGACCGGCTTGAAGCAATCCGCTGCCGAAATCGTATAGTCTCCGCTTGCTTCCAGCTGCTGCAGCACCGGATCGGGCTGTCTATCCGCGAAATTGTCCCCCGGAAGCAGCAGTACCGGAATACGGTTTACGGTAGCGGTCGCCGCCGCCGTCACCATATTTAAAGCTCCCGGTCCGATCGAAGACGTACAGGCGAAAATTTGTTTGCGATTCTTCTGTTTGGCGTAGGCGGTCGCCGCGTGAACCATCCCTTGCTCGTTTTTACCCTGTATGTACGTCAATTCGCCCGGGCTGCGCTCCAAAGCTTCCCCGATGCCTGTCACGTTGCCATGGCCGAAAATGCCCATGACGCCTTTCACAAACTTCGTTTCGACGCCGTCGACGGAAACGTACTGGCCGTCCAAAAACTTGAGCAATGCCTGAGCCATCGTCAATCGCAACTTGCTCATGCAACTTCACCTCCATTTAGGTTAAGCGCTTATCTATACAATTTATTCTAGTCCCATAATATTTATTACTAACATTGGGTTAAGCGCTTTACCCATAGGGTATAATGAATTGCCAATTTAAGCAACACTTTTTTTTGGAATGCTGCTGCATCATCCATTAGATTGTTATGTTATCGGGGTCCTCACAAAGTACTCGGAATCTGCTTCGAAGCTGTTTTTCACTTTGTGGGGCTGGCTGTTTTGGGGCTCACTTGATTTGGAGCGGGACATAGAGCAGGTCCCCCCCACTTTCAGAACCAGTCGGCTGCACACTATGGTATAATAGCGGATAACTATATACTCGGCACTAAAGATTTCAAAGCTCATGAAGTGGAGAAAGAAAGATGCTTCCAGGGCGAGTTTTGGCTTTGTATTCCTACCACCCGAAGGCCCAATTAATAAATAAGGAATCTGTTGGTTTCGGGGTCCCCGAAAAGTAATCGGAATTCACTACGAAGCATATCCTCACTTTTTGGGGTAGGAGGTTGATGTTTGAAGCTTCGGAGGCACTTTCCTTCGGAACGGAATGAGAGCTTTCTTTAGTGCCGCTTAAATAGTAGCTGTCGATAGATAGTTGAACAGTTTTCGCGAATTTACCCCGGATTGGATTACAGATCGTCTTGCTACGGACCGTATCGCAGGTTCTAACGAAACTACATCCCGTTAAATCGCTATTTTCGCCCAAGTATAGATTTTAAAGAAACTGTGTATCGCTATCTTCCTTTGTTCACCTCTTTTCGACGATTTTTCCGCTTATAGCGTTACCTGGTTTCGTTACAATGGAAAAGGTCTCGTTTTGCAAGGAATAGCGATTTGTAGTTTTGTTAGAAATACGGAACTGCTGGCCTGGCATGTAGAAGTCGAATATTTCGTTAGCGATACTGTGCCACTGACTTCTTATACAGAAAGCGTTTGCACAAATTTCGTTGGAAATGTCCGGATTCCGTGCAAAAATGATTGCAAAGTAACAAATAGAATACACTCAGCTAAAAGAACAAGGAGGCTTGGAACATGACCCTTACTTTTCGTGCAGAGCAGGAGTTCTTTACCTTTCTGGATCCGGCCGGGAAACCGCTGGAGCGCAAAACGGAAGTCCGCTTCGATCCCTTGACCGGGGAAACGTCGCGGCTTGTTTACGACCCCGGGGCCGGGGCCCCCTTCACTCCTCCGGGCTACGAGGAGGCGGCTAAGGCTACCGAAGGAAGCAAGTGCCCCTTCTGTCCGGAAAATGTACATACGATGACCCCTACATTTTCTAACGAGATTGCGGAGGACGGAAGAATCGTTAAAGGGGAAGCGGTCGCCTTTCCCAATCTATTTCCTTACGGCAAGCATAACGCTGTCGTGCGGATGACCGATTCGCATTATGTCCGTCTGGACGAGTTCAGCATTCCGATCCTCGCAGACGCCCTGTCCGTCGCTCATGCCTATCTGTCCAAAGTTCTCCAGACCGACCCGAAGGCCACCCATGCGTCCATCAACTGGAATTACCTTCCCCCTTCGGGCGGAAGTATACTGCACCCGCACATTCATGTGCTTGCTTCCGAGCAGCAGACCCGTTATCAAGCGACGGTTTCCGAATGCGGCCAGGCTTTCTATGACAAATATCAGCAAAACTACCATCAACTATTGTTGAAAGAGGAAAGACGGCTTCAGCAGCGCTGGGTCGGGCAGCAGGATACCCTCGAATGGGTACATGCCTATGCTCCAAGAAGCCATTATGACTTTGTCGGGATTTATGAAGATGCACGGTCATTCGCTGAGCTGAATGAGCGGCATTGGCTGGCTTTGGCCGAGAGCCTGCTGAGGTTCTTCCGTTTCTTCCGGGAGGCGGGCATAGCAAGCTTTAACCTGGCGGTCTTCATTCCTGTTCATCGGACTGAAGCCAGCGGGGTGCACATCCGATTGATCCCCCGTCTGACCACCGGATTACTGGCGACGAGCGATATGAACGTATTCAATTTTGTTCATGGCGAATACCTGAGTCTCCGGGCTCCGGAGACCGCCTCCAAGGAAGCGGCCGCCTTTTTTTAATAACTCTGTTTCGGTTATTTCGGTCAAAATTCCCTAGACCGCATAATATAAGGAGATCAGTCATGCAAGGATATAATGTTCTTATGGTATACAGCAAGGATATGAATCAGTTGCTTATGTGCAAACGATTAAAGGACCCTTATAAAGGATTAAGCAATCTGGTCGGCGGCAAAATCGAAAGCGGAGAATCCGGGATCGACGCTGCTTATCGAGAACTGCATGAAGAAACAAACATTTCAAGAGAACAGATTACTTTGCACCATCTAATGGATTTCAAATACTATTTTCAAGATTGCTATGTTGAAGTTTATGCCGGCAGATTGAAGGGGGACGTAGAGATCTCGGGGGATGAAAACGAATTGTACTGGTCTGATTTGAACCGGGATTTTTTTGACATGACCTTATTTGCAGGTGAAGGCAATATCGGGCATATGATTGAACAAGTGAAGATGAGCAAAAATAGATTTCTAGAGGATTAAACCCACCCCTTTCAACGATGGGATGATAATTTTTGATAGGGCTGTCCAATAAGTCCCTAAAATAAAAAGTTGGGCGGGAAACAGGCACGTTTTCCGTCCAACTTTTTTTCGCCTTTGTTTCTGTAAGAAAGCAGCGAGGCGGATGCCTGCTACTTTCAGTAAATTGTGGGCCAAAGCCACAATCCCGAACTCCGTGTGAACCTTTTCCAGGCCCCGCAAGGAAAACCGTCGGAACGACCGATTGCCCTTGATGTGACCAA
>NZ_BOSH01000012.1 GCF_018403245.1 Paenibacillus sp. J2TS4 | reverse complement strand
TGTCGCCTTTGCATATGGTCAACACTTGATTCGGCCTTAGTTTCACGTGGTTCGCTCCTTGATCTTTAGTCGCTGTTTTATATACTTCTACACGAGGGGCCGGAATTCCTTACCAGCACCAAAAAAATATCTCCCGTTGACGAGAGACCTAAGTAGTAACGATTTTTCGTATAAAACGCACTCAATCGCATCAAGATCTATCGCCCATTTGTACCGTCTACTACAGGGCGGATACGAGCGACATAGATGCTTTTTTCAACAGCCTGAAAGTACATCTGTTTCAACCCGAAAGCGCTGCGGGCGGTGGATTGGTGTTAATTTTACCACGATAGCCCCAACTTCGGCGAATTAAAGGAAGCCGGGAAAAGCTTGTTCTAATTCAATCCGCCCCTATCATACACATAATATAGAATCCACTAGGACAAGGGGCAATCCTATATGAACGGAAACGTCATCCTGGTCGTCCTGATTATTATCGGTCTTATCGGACGCTCCCATATCATTACTACAGCTTCCTGCATATTATTGGTTGTCAAGCTCGTCAGTCTCGACCGTTATTTGCCGGGAATCGAACGGAGAGGGCTGGAATTGGGACTGCTATTCCTTACTATGGGAGTGCTTGTTCCTTTTGCCAGTGAGAAAATAACCTGGAAGGAAGTCTCCACTGTCTTCACATCATGGCCGGGAATCCTGGCGCTTGCCGGTGGCGCCATCGCGACTTATATGAATGGAAAAGGGCTGGAGCTGTTAAAAATAGACCCACAAATCATTGTGGGTCTCGTTATTGGGTCGATCTTCGGGATCGTCTTCATGCGCGGTATCCCGGTCGGCCCTCTGATGGCCGCCGGAATAACCGCTCTATTATTAAAAATTTTTAGCTATTTATTCGAACGATTCGGGTAAATCTTATCGGCGTTCGGCGGGTCCGCCCACGAAGGCTTGCACGTCTGTATCCAGACCATAAGCGGTATGAAGCGCTCGGACGACATCGTTCAAGCGATCTCCGTCAATGACGCAGGACATCTTAATTTCGGAAGTGCTTACCATGTTGATGCTCACTCCCAGCTCGGAGATCGTTTCGAACATCGTCGCGGCCACCCCAGGGTTACTCACCATGCCGGCTCCGACGATGGATACTTTGACCAGATTCGTCTCGGACACCGCTTCGCGAAAACCGATCTCGGATTGGATAGAGCCGATGACTTCCATTGCCCTGTCTTTATCAGAGGAAGAAACAGTAAACGAGAAATCGGCTGCTCCGTCCTTAACTCCGCTTTGTACTATAATATCGACATCGATACTTTCTTTGGCAAGCGCAGAGAATACTCTGGCCAGCTGTCCCACTTGCTCTGGAACGCCCAATATGCTAATGCGGGAGACATTCTTATCGAAGGCAATGCCTTTAACGACTACTCCTTGTTCCATAACTGCTTCCTCCTTCACGTAAGTACCTTCGTTATTCGAAAAGCTGGACCGAACGACTAATGGAACTTGATTATGCTTTGCATATTCTACAGCGCGCGGATGCAGTACCGCAGCTCCCAGGTTGGCCAGCTCCAGCATTTCATCGTAACAGATCTCATTCAGCTTCCGGGCCACCTTGACCACACGAGGATCGGTAGAATAGATTCCATCCACGTCGGTGTATATCTCGCATAAATCGGCTTCAATTGCCGCAGCCAGGGCTACTGCCGTCGTATCTGATCCGCCGCGGCCCAACGTCGTTATTTGGCCATCCTCGCTCATTCCTTGGAACCCGGCAACGATGACGATATGACCTTCTGACACAGCATTACGCACCTTATCCGGCCGGATATCGGTAATCCGGGCTTTGCCGTGAGCCGAATTCGTAATCATTCCGGCCTGCCAGCCGGTATAGGAAACGGCGGATTCCCCGAGTTCCCTGATCGCCATGGCGAGAAGAGACATCGATACTTGCTCCCCTGTCGACAACAACATATCCATTTCACGAGCAGGCGGATCCCCCGAAACTATTTGTTTGGATAAATCTATTAAATCATCCGTTGTGTCCCCCATGGCGGATACAACGACTACACATTGATTTCCGGCTTTTTTTCGTTCCACGATGCGGGCCGCGACCCGTTTCATCCGTTCAGCATCCCCAACAGAACTGCCGCCAAATTTCATTACGATCAATGACAAGTTGCTCACTCCCCCAAGCATTTGAAAAATTGACTGTATAAACTCGCACTATTATAGCATACTCCCGACAAATTGTGACAAAATAACCCCACAAAATTGACGTGTTGCCTTCGTAACGTATTCCGTCCGCACCCTAAGAGAGTCGGCGTCTAGACCTTCCTATAATCGCGGTCGATCTTCCTGACTTTGCTTCGAAAGAAGCTGTGAGCCCCGAAACAAATTCTATAATGTCAAAAACCTCCGATTCGGAGGAGGCGATCAAGCTCGTCCCGTATCGAAGGCCACTGGCACATTATTAAGTGTCGATGTTATGCGCGGGAAATATATTTACCGTCGCGAGTATCGATCAGAAGTACATCCCCTTCGTTGATGAACAAAGGAACCTGAACCGTAAGGCCTGACTCCAGGGTAGCATTCTTCGTAGCCCCGGTGGCGGTGTTTCCTTTAATTCCCGGCTCCGTCTCCACTACCTTCAATTCCACACTGTTAGGCAGGCTAATACCAAGAATTTCTCCCTGGTAGCTCATGATGTTAACATTCATATTTTCTTTTAAAAATTTCAATTCCCATTCCAGCCGCGAGGAAGGAAGTGTGAATTGGTCATACGTTTCTGTATCCATAAAGGTATGCTCGGTTCCTGCCGAATACAGATACTGGGTTTCCCGGTTCTCCACGTGAGCGCGGCCGACATTTTCCCCTGCGCGGAACGTTTTTTCCACCGTGTTGCCATTGCGCATGTTCTTCAATTTGGAACGGACGAAAGCAGCTCCTTTCCCTGGTTTAACATGCTGGAAATCGAGCACAGTGAACAGATCACCGTCTACTTCAATGGTCAAGCCGGTTTTAAAATCGTTAACAGAAATCATGGTTTATCCTCCTTGATGAAAGTGAACCTTGAGAGTTGGCTCACGAATTAATCGATGATGATCAGATTTTTGTCAGAGTGGGTCAACCGTTCCACTCCAGTTTCGGTAATGACGATATCGTCTTCAATTCGAACGCCTCCGAAGCCCGGCAAATAAATTCCCGGCTCCACCGTCACCGTCATTCCCGGTTCAAGCACGGTATCGGATACGTGAGACAAGGTCGGAGCCTCATGAATCTCCATGCCCAGCCCGTGTCCGGTGCTGTGTCCAAAGCAATCGCCGTACCCCGCCCGCTTAATGACGTCCCGGGCCAAGGCGTCCGCTTGTTTGCCGGTCATCCCGGGTTGCAGATGAGCGAGCGTATGCATTTGGGCTTCCAGCACAATCTGGTAGATTTCCTTGTGCTTATCCGTTGGCCGGCCAAGGCATACCGTGCGAGTCAGATCGGAGCAGTAGTCTTTGTAGTATGCTCCGAAATCGAGCTTAACATATTCATTAGTCCCCAGCAAACGTTCGCTGGCCACCCCATGGGGGAGGGCCGATCTTTCTCCCGAAGCGACGATGGTATCGAACGAAGTCGAAGTCGCCCCCTTGCTGCGCATGAAGAATTCCATTTCAAGAGCGATCTGCTTCTCCGATACACCCGGCTTAAGCTTCGTCTGAATGAAAGAAAAGGTCTCATCCGCCAAAGCAGCCGCTTCTTTCATAATCTGCAGCTCATCCTCATCCTTAATCATGCGCAGCTTCTCCACTATTCGCTCCGTTGGAACCAGCTCGATGCTTCCCAAGTCGGCGAAATAGCTCAAATATGTACCGTAGGTAACGTCATTCTGCTCGAACCCCAGTCTGCCGATTTGGTGCTTTTGCAAAATTTCCCGGACCGTAAGGATAGCTTTCCGCGAATGCTCCACCACCTCAAAACCTTGAGCCTGCTCAGATGCCTGCGCGGTATAGCGAAAATCCGTCAGCAGCACTGCGCGCTCCTCCGTTACGAGGACATACCCCGAGCTTCCAGTAAATCCGGTCAAATATTTGCGGTTATAACCATTCGTAATGAACAGAGCTTCCAGTTCAGCCTGCTGCATCGCTTCTCTCAGCCGTGTCAATCTGGACAATTTCAAAGCACTCACCTGACTTCCTTATTAAGATGCCGGTGTAAAGCCATCAGCCCAAGCTCGTAACTGTAATCTCCAAAGCCGGATATTTGGCCTAACGACACCGGTGCGGTAACCGATACATGACGGAAGGCTTCCCGTTGATGGATATTGGACAAATGCACCTCCACCACAGGCAGGTGGACAGAGGCGAGGGCATCCCTCAATGCATAGCTGTAGTGGGTCAAAGCCCCGGGGTTGATGAGGATGCCGTCCATAACTCCATACGCTTGATGGATACGGTCAATAAGCTCCCCTTCATGATTCGATTGCAGGGATTCGATCTCCATGGACAGTTCCTTGGCCAGCAGTCGCAAATTATGCTCGATGGCGGACAAAGATACTGTGCCGTAGACGCCGGGCTCCCGAATTCCAAGCATGTTCAAATTCGGACCGTGCAGCACCAAAATTTTTTTCAATAAAATCACCCAATTGTTTGCCTTGATAACGTAGCCATTTTACCATAAGTTTCACTGGTTTGAGAATACTTTTTACTATCCGCCGGCTTAAGCGCCCCAATTAAAACCTGATCCCGGATAGTATATCCATTATCTTGTTTTGCAAACTGTTGGCATTCCTGACGTGTTTTCGTTAAAATAAAGAAAAAGATAACTACTGAGAAGGTGAACTTATTGTCTCAAAATAACATTTATGGAGGACAAGCGGTAATCGAAGGCGTTATGTTTGCCGGAAAGTCCGTCCATGTCACGGCGGTTCGCCGGAAGGACAACGAAATCTCATTTTTGGAGGTCCCCCGCTCAAGCAGCAAGGAATGGGTTCGCAAGCTCAAGAAGGTTCCATTATTGCGAGGATTGGTGGCGATTATCGAATCGACTGCGAACGGTGCGCGTCATTTGAATTTTTCGGCGGAAGTATTTGCGGAAGAAGAAGGGGAAGAAGTTAAACAGGAAGAGCCCTCCCTTTTCGGTAAAATTTCGATGCTTCTCGGAGTAGCCGTTGTGGGAGTGATCTCTTTTATTTTTGGCAAGCTCATATTTACATTGGTTCCTGCTTTTGTCGAGCATACTTTATTTAACAACCACTTTGAGAACCAAATTCTGCATAATTTGATCGAAGGCCTGATCAAAATTGTTTTTTTGGTCGGTTATATTTATATTATTTCCTTAACTCCCCTTATTAAAAGACTGTTTCAATATCACGGCGCGGAGCATAAAGTGATCAGCGCTTATGAAGCCGGCGTACCCTTGACGGTTTCCAATGTACAGAAATTCAGCACTCTTCATTACCGCTGCGGCAGCAGCTTCATAGTGTTGACAGTTTTGATTGGTGTCATCATTTATTCCTTTGTGCCATACGATAACTTGTGGGACAGAATGTGGCAGCGCATTGCCTTGCTGCCGGTTGTCATCGGTGTCTCCTATGAAGCTCTGCGCTTTACCAACGTGCTCCGAGATACCCCGGTACTTAAATATTTAGGCTACCCTGGGTTGTGGCTGCAGATGCTGACGACAAAACAGCCGACAGACGAACAGGTTGAAGTGTCCATCGCCTCGTTCAACCGAATGAGAGAACTGGATTCGGAAATCACCAAGCCGCATGTGATCTGATTCCATGCACGGCGACGCGCACCGCTATGGAGGTGCGCGTTGAACCAAGACTTATTAACGATCCGTTCCCTCTAGGAAGGAGGCCGCTGTAATGAGAAGACGATATCCGACTGCCGTGTATGTCGTTCTATCCTTGATCGCCATCGGTATTCTTTATAACTTATTTAGAAATCCGGGATCGTTCTTGCTCCCGGTCATCATCTTTGGAGCGGTGTTTTTACTATACAAGTTCCCCCCCTCCCGTCTCCGTCGCATGTTTACTTCCGGTCCTTCTTATTACCGTCCCAAGACGAAACCAAAGGCAAAGACGCAGCGCACGAAGAAAGCGCGTTTTAGAGTTATAGAAGGAAACAAGAAAAGCTCCAACGACGAGGACGAACCACCTCGTTATCACTGACGGACCAAGGCCCTGGCGGTCGCGTCCGTCTTTTTACATTTAGCCAAGTAATCCTCATATGACCATTTGTTAAAAAATTTGGCCGCCGCCTTCATCCCCGAATCATACAGCTCCAGGCTTCTTTCTTTAGTTAAATCGAATTCGGTCGTATGGACCCCGAGAGTAGGGATTTTGATCGTTCGGAATGATTTATGGTCTTCGATAAATCTTTCATCATGAGCATCCATCATTGTCGAGAACAAGGCTTGAAACATGCTGAGCGGACCAACAATGCGGTTAGGCTCGTTGCTCCCCCGGCCGACCAGTTGAAATCCAAGAGTAGGCAATGACTTCTCCCCGGGCTTAAGCTCATGGATGTCAAAAAGCCACAACGGAAAATTGCTCAACAGCCCTCCATCAACTACATAGACCAATTGATCGGTAAACTTCTCTTTCTTTTTGCGAGGGTATTTTTTACGGATAATGACCGGGTCGAAAAAATAAGGGATGCTGGTGCTCATCCGGATCGCCTTGGCTACGGTAAGCTTGTGGGGATCGATGCCATATCGCGAAATATCGTCAGGCAGGACGAGCAGTTTGCCGAGGGATATGTCGGAAGCTATGATTTTCAGCCGATTATACGGCAGGTCCGCAAAAGTGCGGATTCCTTTGGCTAATAACAGTTTATAGATCCAATACTCCAATTCCTCACCGGCATAGAGCCCTTTTTTGACGAACAGCCGAACGGCAGGGCCGATCCACCGAATCTGGTGCAGCCAACCTTTTTTTAAAAACTTGGTGAATGGAGTGCTCAAAATAATCTGTTTCATTTCTTCTCCGGTATAGCCGGCCGCCAACAGCGCCGCCACGATAGACCCCGAGGAGGTTCCGGCCGTCTTATCGAACGTGACTCCCCTCTTCTGCGCTTCGCTAACCGCTCCCGCCAGTCCGATCGCTTTAACCCCCCCGCCTTCAAAGACGGCATTCACCTTCATCCGATCGCCTCCCCATCTCCCGGATCTCCGCTAATAAAGAGTCGTTGTATATTTATGAAGCGGAAGAAGTCCATAGAACCATCTGGAGCTGTGCCGGTTTAGTTCGGCGCATCTTAATTAATTGCGAGAAAGGTTCCGTCCACAAAAAAAAGAAGGCGCCTGATACGCCCTCTTTCTTCTAAGCTATTCTGCTTCCATTTCGGCTCTAAGCTGCTTAAGCTGATTCGTAGCTTCCGGATGACGATTGAAATACTCTACCAATACTTCGATACATGTAATAGAATCCCAGCTCAGATGGTGCTCAATGCCTTCCACATCCGTATAAATGTTCTCTTCCTGGACTCCGATGACCTCTAAAAATTGCTCTAGAAGATGATGACGCTCCACCAACCGCTTGCCCATTTTTTTACCTTTAGGTGTTAAAATAAGTCCACGATATTTCTCGTAGACTAGATAGCTGTCTTTATCGAGTTTTTGGATCATCTTGGTCACAGAGGAAGGATGAACAGCCAGACCTTCTGCAATATCCGATACACGGGCATAACCCTTCTCATCGATCAGCTTGTAAATACGCTCCAAATAATCTTCCATACTCGGTGTAGCCATCCATATCCCCTCCTTAACCGTGTATTCCGCTATCTAACCGGTCACTAGTACTCTATGTATGATATACCATATTTGCTCACTAAAGCAAGTTTACCACAAAAGACGTCGTTTTAGTCGGATATTTCCATGTGTGAATCTTTATAGCAGGACTAACACTAACCTTAACCGTACATGATCTAAAATTCGGTAATAAATACTTCCCCCGTTCTAACCACCCTGACTGCTATCTTTCCACTGGACTTTTCTTAACAAATGAAAAGAAAGGAGCGTAATCATGTCTGTGCAGACCCAACGTCCGCCAAAAAGCACCAAAGTCTTTATTCCGGAGCTGGTCTATTTTGAACCGGACGCCCTAAATTATCCTAAAGGAGTCCGAATTATGGAATGGGCTAAGCAAAAAGGACTCCCTATTCGGATGACGACGTCGCATAACCGAATAACAAATCTGCCCGGAGATAATGAATTCGCAAAATACCGAATGGCCAAAAATACGCTCGTTGTCGGAGTGCGCAAGACACTAACCTTCGACCAATCCAAGCCGTCGGCCGAATACGCCATTCCGATTGCAACCGGCTGTATGGCCCACTGTCATTATTGCTATCTGCAAACGACACTCGGAGCGAAGCCGTATATCCGAATTTACGTCAATACCGATGACATTATGAAGGCCGCCAAAAAGTATATTGATGAACGAATTCCGGAAATCACCCGCTTTGAAGCAGCGTGTACTTCGGATCCCCTCGGTCTGGAGCATATTAGCGGCTCGCTGTCAGAATTGATTGAATTCATGGCGAAGGAGCGCTACGGACGACTGAGGTTCGTCAGCAAGTTCCACCATGTGGATCCGCTGTTAGGCTTGCAGCATAACGGACATACCCGTATCCGGTTTAGCGTCAATGCGGATTACGTCATCAAGCAGTTCGAGCCGGGGACCTCCACCTTCCTGGAAAGAATCGAGGCCGCGGGCAAAATCGCACATGCAGGCTACCCGCTCGGATTCATCATTGCTCCGATTATTTGGTATGACGGTTGGGAGGAAGGGTATTCCGAGCTGTTGGATAAGCTTAAAGCCGCTTTGCCCAGCGAGGCGATTCCCCAGCTTACGTTCGAGCTCATCCAGCATCGGTACACAAAGACGGCGAAAAACGTCATCCTACAGCGGTATCCAAAAACCAAGCTGGAAATGGACGAGGCCAAACGGAAATACAAATGGGGCCGCTGGGGACAAGGAAAATACGTCTACCCCGACGAACAGGCTAGCGCGCTCAGAGAGCATATAGCGGAACAAATTTTCGATAAATTCCCGGAAGCGACTATCGATTATTTTACTTAACTTGCCAAAGTTACATCAAATTCAACAGCCAATCCGGGGTCCATTCGTTGAACCAGATCGTAATTCTCGTCAATTGGTCCGTATATAGCAGAACCGCCATGATGATCATGAGCGCTCCTCCCACCTTCATCAGCATGGAGGAATAACGAAGAATCCAACGGGTTGAGCCGATGAAAAAGCCCAGAACCAGGAAGGGCAAAGCGAAGCCAAGAGAATAAGCAGTGATCATGGCAAACCAGGTGCTGGGCTCGGAGGCAGCCAGGGCCAGAATCGCGGACAGAATAGGGCCAACACAGGGCGACCAGCCCGCGGCAAAGCCTACTCCAATAAGGAAGGAGCCCAAATAACCAGCCGGCTTCCATTTGAACTGAAGCTTCCTCTCCTTCATCAACCATTGAGGTTGGAATAATCCGATCATAAATAAGCCCATAGCTAATATTAGAACGGCTGCCAATTTGCGTATCAAATCCTGATATTGACTAAACAGGCCAGATAATGTCCCGGCTCCCCATCCCAACACATAAAAAATAACCGAAAAGCCAAGGACAAAAAACAAAGAATGGACGAACGTCTGAATTCGTACAGATTTGCTGTTGTCGCTGCTTTTCAGTTGATTAACCGATATACCGGTTATGTAGGATAAATAGGATGGATAAAGCGGGAGACAGCATGGTGAAATGAACGATGCTATTCCCGCTAAAAATGCAATTCCGATGTTGATTTCCATGGAAGGTTCCCTCCGACTGCTCTTATCTGGCCCTCGTACCGGCCCGGAAGAGCAGGGTTACGATTAAAATTAATATTAATAATAACACAACCGATGAGCCGGGCGCCAAATTCCATACTCCTGCCGCCACCAAGCCGGCAATAACCGCTGTCTCCGAAAACAGCACCGCCATAAATACAGAATGCTTGAAGCTTCTGGCTACGGCCAAGCTTGCGGCTACCGGGATAGTCAATAAAGAGGAAACCAGAAGAGCACCGACGATTTTGATCGCTACACTGATAACCAGAGCGGTCAGCATCGTGATGAGAATATTGTAAAAACGGACAGGCAGACCGCTGACCGCAGCCGCTTCCTCATCGAAGAACATCAGGAACCACTCTTTGAAGTTAATGCCGACCACGACAATGACAATCGCAGTCACTATAAACACAAGCGACAAATCCAATCGGTCCAGCGTGTAAATACTTCCGAACAAGTAGCTGGTCACCTTCACATTGAAGCCTTTTCCCATAGTAAACAGGAACGTGGCCAGAGCAATTCCCCCGGACATGATTATGGCAATAGATAATTCCGCATAGGTCTTGTATGCTTTACGAAGCCATTCAATGGCGAAGGAAGCAAGCAGGGCGAAGATGAGCCCGACAACCACCGGATAAATGTTGATCAAAAAACCGAGGGCGACTCCGGCGATCGTTACATGAGCAAGCGTATCCCCAATCATGGACAATCTCCGGAGTACCAGGAACACCCCCATTAAAGGGGCAGTAATCCCAATAAGAATGCCGCCTATTAAAGCTCTTTGAAAAAAGGGTTCCAAAAATATATCCACTCGTCTATGCCTCTTTCTTATCCGAGTTCAACCGGCTCGCGCAAGTCGGTAAGTGTATGCGTCAAATCCGTTTCCGCGCAATTTTCCGGACTGTGGGTATGTTTGATATAAAACTGGATTTTACCGGAGGAATGTACCGGCTCATTGCCCAAATAGGACTCCAGCATATCCAGATCATGCGTAACCATAATAAAGGTAATATGATGATGCTGATGCATATGACGAATCATGTGAAAGAAGCTTTCCTGCGTCTCCGCATCAATGCCAACCGTCGGCTCATCCAGAATGAGCAGATCGGGATTGTTAACAAGAGCTCGCGCCAGGAAGACTCTCTGCTGCTGACCTCCGGACAATTGTCCGATTTTACGATCCTGCAAATTGCGGATTCCCATCGCATCCAGCGCTTCTTCGCATTTGCGGTAGTCGTTCTTTCCCATTCTTCTAAACAGCTTTTTTCTACCGTACAGCCCGGACAGCACAACTTCCTTAACGGTTGCAGGGAACAGCGGATTGAAGCTGTTCTTCTGCGGAACATAGCCGATTCTATCCCAATCCCTAAAGGTGGATATCGGCTCGTTAAAGAGCTTAACCTCGCCCTGGACAGGCTTAATCA
Source organism: Paenibacillus sp. J2TS4 (assembly GCF_018403245.1). Lineage (GTDB taxonomy): Bacteria > Bacillota > Bacilli > Paenibacillales > NBRC-103111 > Paenibacillus_L. The sequence goes on along the minus strand of NZ_BOSH01000012.1, from coordinate 191,014 downwards.
GACCGACGATCATTTTGAGCAGCGTCGTTTTGCCCGCTCCGTTGGAGCCGACCACTCCCACGAAATCCCTTTGCAGAATTCGCAGGGACAGATCGCTGATGACGTCCTTCCGTTCGTAGGAGAAAAAGATATGATCCAGCGCAACCACTTGATCGTGGCAAGGCTCGCCGGAGGATGCTGGATTAGATTGTAGAACCATCGTTAACGCTCCTTTGGGGCGAATCTCTGAGTGGACTCTTATTTCAGAGCTTTGACCAAATGATTCAGATTATTCTCCATTACGGAAAAATAGTCCTCTCCGGCCGCAAGCTGTTTGTCCGTCAATCCTTCCAAAGGATTGAGCACCAGGGTTTCGATTTTCAAATCTTCAGCCAAAGTATTGGCCAGTGAATCCGATACAAGCTCTTCAAAGAAAATATATTGAATCCCATTGTCTCTGACAAACTGGCTAATCTTTTTCATATCCTGGGCGGTCGGCTCTCCATCGGGGGCCAGTCCCATAATGGCCTTTTGCGTCAAGCCATATTCATGGGCCAAATATCCGAATGCCTGGTGTGAGACGACAATTTCTTTCTTCGGCAGAGCGCTTAAGGTTTCCTTATATTTCTGATGCAGCCGGTCTAAATCCTCGGCCAGCTTGCTGTAGTTGGCTTCATAATAGTCTTTATTATCAGGGTCCGCTTCCAGCAGGGCATTCTTGATTGACTCTGCCATCACTTTAGCGTTAGGCGGGCTCAACCAGGCATGGGGATCTATCGAACCATGATCATGATGGTGGCCTTCTTCGGCTTCAACACGGCCATGAGCTTCTTCCTTGTCGCTATCGTGCTCATCGCTTTGACCTTCCTCGGCGTGGCCCTGCTCTCCTGCGAGAAGCTCCAGACCATGACTGGCTTCCACAACGATGACGCCAGAATCCGGCTTCATGCTGCCGAGCACTTCGTCGACCCAGCCTTCAAAGCCCGCTCCCTGATACACGAACACGTCCGCTTTATTAATTTGACTGATATCCTTGCTCTTCGGCGACCAGTCGTGGGGCTCCACCCCGGCCGGCACCAGATTGATGACATGTGCCCGGTCTCCTCCTATTTTAGAAGCAAAATCATAGAGGGGATAAAAACTGGTGATGACATTAGTCTTACCCTCTACAAGGTCGGCTTGGCTGCCTCCACATCCTCCAAGCAGTATTGCCAAACTGGTAAGGATAACGAGCACCCAGTATATCGTTTTCCGATTTCTCATAGCCGTAGTCTCCCCCGAAAGTCTGCTTACTGTAAATCGTAATTTTCCTAATTTACAATTTTGATTATACGGGCTGATTTCTTAATTTGTCAACCAAACTGCGTGACAAACATAGGAGAAATAAATAGTGATAGATGGACAGGCTTCCTCGCTATAAGTAGTAAAAACACAGATTAATTACTATTACTTTGAACTCCCGCTTTACGATGAATGCCCAGAGCGATGGGATTTAAATTCATGCTAAACAGTCGCAAAATATGATAACTGCTGGTGCCACGTTAGCAGTCTACTCGTACAGCATGGGGATCTAAAAGGATTTCATGCAGCTAATTTGCTTCTTTTGAGGTTAAAAACGAAAAATAAATGGAAAACCTCCATCTATTTTGCGCAAAAAGAGGGATATCAGCAAAAATACTCCATCTTAAGTGCGGTTTTTCCATCTAGTCTAATCCATTTGCCCCATTCGCTTCAATTTACCTACACAAACTACAGTTAGACGCTATCCTTCTCCCAGGCGAAAAATGACAACTAGGCGGAGTATACGGTTAGACCCCCCCATGTGCTGACGCGGTACCAAATCCGATCCGATGCGATAAGTCCCCCTCAGGGAAATAGAGGGCCGCTTTTAATGTTGAACTTGGTTTTCATAATGGAAAACACCTCTTTTGTCTTGTAGTGGTACTTTGACGCTGGAGACTCAATTGCTTAAAAGCGCTGAAATAGTGGCAGGAAATGCACTTATCTCGCTCGAATGGCCCTAGGTTGGCGAAATCGCGGCAACTACATGCGATCCACAAAAATCAAAGCCTGTCATTGCCAAGAACGACAGGCTTCATTGTGACTTGAATAGCCCTTGAACTCCCTCAGGAAAATCGAGGACTCAGGAATTGCATCCATTGACTTACATCCGCTCATAGCTTGGCGTACTTCCAATCATGGCTTGGGTTACTTCCGTACATTGCCTACTTCCATGGATAGCTTACTTCACAATCGCGCCGTTGGGCATGTCAGCCGGTACGGTGGCTAGCGTCAGTTGGCTTCCCTTGGATGCCGCGAGGATCATTCCCTGGGACATTTCACCGCGAAGCTTGACCGGCTTCAGATTGGTCACGCATATTACCTTGCGGCCGACCAGCTCGTCCGGAGTATAGTACTGCGCAATGCCGGATACAACCTGACGCTGCTCAAAGCCGAGGTCCAACTGCAGCTTAAGCAGCTTATCGGCTTTCTTCACCGGCTCGGCAGCCAGCACCTGGGCGACGCGAAGCTCCACTTTGGCAAAATCGTCGATCGAAATTTCCTCAGCCCGCTCCACCTTCTCTTCGGCGGGATCCGGCTGCTCAGCCGCAGTGCCCGCTGCGTTAGCGGCGGAGTCCGGGGAAGCGGCCGCCGCCCCTGGATTGCCGGTCATCGCCGCCACGATGAATTCCACCTCGCTATCCACTTCCAGACGAGGGAAAATAGCCTCTTCCTTGCGTACAACGGTTCCGGCCGGAAGCTCTCCGAACCTCTGCAGGCTGGACCAGGCTGTCAGTTCTCCGGTTTCTATGCCCAGCTGCCTCCATATTTTGGCGGGCGTCTGGGTCATGAAAGGCTGCAGCAGCACCGACACAATCCGTAAACATTCCGCCAGATGATACATAACGGAACCAAGCTCGACATGTCGTGCTTCCTCTTTATGAAGCAGCCAAGGCTGGGTTTCGTCAATATATTTGTTCGTGCGGCTGACGAGCTGCCAAATCGCGCCCAGCGCAACGGAAAATTCCATCTTCTCCATGGCTTCCTCCGTCCTGGCTACGGCCGTAAGTGCGGTCTGCTGCAATTCCGCATCATAAGGAGTTGCATCGGAAACGTAAGCCGGAATCTCGCCCCCGAAATATTTATCAATCATGGCTACCGTCCGATTCAACAGATTCCCCAAATCGTTGGCCAAATCAAAATTGATTCTTTCCACAAAATTTTCCGGAGTAAAGGTTCCGTCCGATCCGAAAGGAACTTCGCGCAGCAAGTAGTAACGCAGCGCATCCAGACCGTAACGGTCGATTAACGTAACCGGATCGACAACGTTCCCTTTCGATTTGGACATTTTGCCATCCTTCATCAGCAGCCACCCGTGCGCAAACACTTTTTTAGGCAAGGGCAGATCGAGAGCCATCAGCATGATGGGCCAATAAATCGTATGGAAACGAACGATTTCCTTCCCTACTAAATGAACGTCGGCTGGCCAGTACCGTTCATATTTCGATTGGTCATCCGATTGATAGCCAAGAGCGGTAATATAATTGGACAAGGCATCGATCCATACATAGATCACATGCTTCGGATCGCCGGGAATACGGATTCCCCAATCGAACGTGCTGCGGGATACCGCCAGATCCTCCAGACCCGGCTTGATGAAATTATTGATCATCTCATTCCGTCTCGATTCCGGCTGGATAAAATCCGGATTATCTTCATAGTACTTCAGAAGACGGTCGGCATACTTGCTCATTCGGAAAAAATAGTTATGCTCCTTCACCTTCTCTACCGGGCGTCCGCAATCCGGACATTTGCCATCCACAAGTTGCCGCTCCAGAATGAACGATTCACAAGGAGTACAATACCAGCCCTCGTATTCCCCCAGGTAGATGTCACCTTGGTCGAGTAATTGCTTGAAAATTCGCCCAACCGGCTCCTTATGCCTTTCTTCTGTAGTCCGAATAAAATCGTCGTAGGAAATATCGAGTTTTTTCCACAGCTCTTGGATGCCGGCCACAACCTCGTCAACAAATTGCTGCGGGGCTACTCCTTTTTCCTTCGCCTTGGTCTCAATTTTTTGCCCATGCTCGTCGGTTCCGGTCAAATACATCACATCAAAGCCGCGAAGCCGTTTATATCGGGCCATCGCATCTCCCGCAACCGTTGTATAAGCATGACCGATATGAAGCTTATCACTCGGATAATAAATCGGTGTCGTAATGTAAAAAGTTTTGTTCTGATCTGCCATTGTATACCCTCCTGCTTTTTCTATATCCATGCAAAAAAAGCCCCCGTCCGTCTTGGGACGAGAGCTTGGCTCACGCGGTACCACCCAGGTTCCCCCGTTTCTTGCGAAGACGGGGCTCTGCAGCCATGAAGGCTAATCCGTTAACGCCGGAAAGCGTCATCCCCTTATAGTCCGAGCACTTAAAACGGCTCGCCTACTCGAGGACGATTTCTCCAGGATCATCTTCCACAGCGTTCCTATGCCGGTTCTCAGCTTCCCCGGCTCTCTGATCATAGGCGGCGGCTGCGTACTTATCCTTTCATTGAAAGATCCGTATGATGCGGTTTGTCGTTATTTACTCTCCGCAATAGAATTTGTTTCTATCCGGTATAATTATACAAAAATATACCTAATCCATGTAGCTCGTGTCAAGGTCGCCGGCCGTTCGGCCGCAGCTTTTCTTTAGCGGGCGGAACCGGATCGATTCCTCCCGGGTGAAAGGGATGGCATTTGCAAATCCTCTTCACGGCGAGGGCGGACCCTTTCCATACCCCGTGCACTTCAATGCTCTCGAGGGCGTATTGGGAGCAAGTGGGATAAAATCTGCAGGTCGGCGGCTTTAACGGCGAGATGAATTTTCTATAAAAAAGGATGGGCGCTTTAAAAACGGTTTTAAGCACAGCAGGCTTTTCAGTTGGGGGCGCGGTAGGATCAGCCTGGAGTTCTGTTCTTATTTGATCCTTTCTTCTAGCTCCTTTGTTCATTCCTCCGCCCCCTCATCTTTGCATGAATCCTAGTAAAACTTATACTCTAATCATGCAATACAAAAGCGGCCTTAGTCAAACTGCCAGAGGTTCGTATAACATAAACACATTAAGGGGAGCCCGAATGGGCCCCCGCTTACCCCGCTTTTACTAATCCATTACTTTTTAAGATCACGCAGAACTTCCTCGATCATTTCGAGCGTATAGTCGATCTCCTTGTCCGTATGACTGTAGCTGATATGATTCCGCTTGATGTTCATAGGAAGCTTGAAGATTCCTTTTTCCATCAAAGCGCGGCGGTAGGCTACATAGAACTCCGCATCATTATGCTGGAGGTCTGTATAATTTTTAGGCTCGAAGTTCATGAAATAGGTCGTGAACACGGAGCCGAAGCCAGCCACGTAAGCATCAATTCCGAGCCTGTTCATGATTTCGCGCAGACCTGAGCGCATTTTATCGCCCAGGCGGAATACGTGCTCATGCACCGGCTCGTTCTCCATCATCTCCAATGTGGCTATCGAAGCTGCTGTTCCTACCGCATGACCGTTGTAGGTTCCTGCGAACCAAACGTCGCCTCCCGGCTGTGTGTTAAACCGCTGCATGTACTCCTTCTTGCCCGCTACCGCAGCAATCGGGAAGCCATTGGCCATCGCTTTGCCCATCGTTGTCAGGTCCGGAGTAACTCCGGCTACCTTCTGATAGCCGCCGATATTATGACGGAATCCAGTGATGACCTCGTCAAAGATTAACAGGGCGCCATGCTCAGTGCAAAGCTTGCGAAGGCCTTCAAGGAATCCCGGCTGAGGCATAATACAGCCGATATTATGAGGAATCGGCTCAACGATCAGCGCAGCCACTTCCCTCTCATTAGCTTTGAAGGTGCGCTCTACATCTTCAAGATCGTTAAAGGTACAGATTAGCGTATTATCGATTGCTTCTTCCATCATTCCGGCCGAGCCTGGATCGCGTTTGCCGATCCTATCCCAGGAGCTGAGCATATTGCGGGCTACATAATCATGCCAGCCGTGATAGCAGCCCTGGAATTTAATGAGCTTGTAGCGCTTGGTAACTGCGCGGGACAAGCGGATAGCATGGTAAGTAGCCTCCGACCCCGAGTTACAGAATAGCACCTGATCTGCGGAAGGGACATGCTTGCAAATTTTTTGTGAGAGTTCGATCTCCAGATCAGTTGAGCCCGTTCCATAAAGGTCGGTGCGCCCCAAGGCCTCGATCACTTTATTATTAACATAAGGATGGTTATGACCGAGAATATAAGGACCAAAAGCCGCTTGATAATCAATATATTTATTGCCGTCAGCGTCGTAAATATAGGCTCCTTCCGCTTTCTTGAAAACAAGGTGAGGCTCCAGATTACGAATCGAGGTATGTACACCGCCTGGTGTATATTTAGTTGCTTCTTCATACAATCTTGCGCTTTCTTTGAACTCCATTTCGGTTCCTCCTCTTAATATGAATATATAGAAAGAAATTGCGATCCTACAGCCCTAGCCTCTGCCGACAATCGGAGGCACAAAACGCGCATCCTCCTTGTTCTCGGGGCGCAGAAAATCAAGATCGCAGCCTTCATCGGCCTGCAGCACGTGATCGGCAAACATCTTCAGGAAGCCTCTCGGATGTCTTCTGGGAAAAGGCGGGAGCTGCCGCAGCCGTTCCTGTATCGTTTCCAAGGTGAGATCAACCTGAAGCAAGCCTTGTTCCACATCCACCTCAATCACGTCTCCATTCTGCACTGCAGCCAGATTGCCGCCAACGGCCGCTTCGGGAGAAACGTGTAAAATCACCGTCCCATAGCTGGTTCCGCTCATGCGTGCATCGCTGATTCTCACCATATCGTCGACGCCTTCCTTTAAGAGCTTGCTCGGGATAGGAATTTCTCCCCACTCCGGCATTCCCAAGGCGGAAGGTCCGCAATTTCGCAGGATTAGCACGGTTGAAGCGTCCACATCCAGATCATCCCTGTCGATTTCTTGAAGCATAGTTTCATAGCTGTCAAAAATATAAGCCTTCCCGCGGTGCTTCCAAAGCTTCTTGGAGCTGGCCGAGAGCTTCAGAATCGCTCCCGATGGAGCCAAATTCCCTTTGAGCACTTTAATGCCCGATTCTGCCTTAAACGGATGGTCCAAAGAAGTGATAATCTGCGGATTGTCCGTTTCTGTCGTATACACTTCCGCAAGTGGCTTGCCTAGTGCCGTCAAGCATTCGCCATCCAGCTCGGGCAGCAGTTCATGGATGACCGCCGACAGTCCCCCGGCATGAAAATAGTCGTCCATTCCGAACTGACCGCTTGGCTGCAGGTTAACGAGCAGAGGGATACGGTCTGCTATTTCTTGATACTGCTTCAGGCTAATTCGAATCCCCAGTCTTCCGGCTATAGCGGTCAAATGCAGGACAGCGTTCGTCGAACCGCCGAGAGCAGCCAATAATTTGATCGCGTTGTGAAACGCCGCTTCCGTCATCAGCCTGGAGGGAACGAGCCTTTCTCTCACCATGGCGACGATCCTCTTGCCTGTTTGTTCGGCGGCTATTCTTCTTCTGGAATCCGTCGCCGGAATATCCGATGTCCCGGGGAGCATCATGCCCAATATTTCCGAAAGATTCTTCATCGTGGACGCGGTGCCCATGACCGGACAGCCGCCGAAGGAGCAGGAAATGCCCTTCTCCAGCCCCTTCATCTCCTCCGCCGAAAGCTCTCCAGCCTTATACATGTCCATATATTTCCATAAATCGGTTCCATAATGGACTGGCTTTCCTTTAAAATAGGCAGTCGATCGGTGCCCTGCAGCCAACTGCAGCGTGGGAAGATCACAGCTCGCCGCTCCCATCAGCTGGGCGGGTGTTGTCTTGTCGCACTCACAAAGCAGCACAATCCCGTCGAGCGGCAAAGAACGAATCATCTCCTCTACGTCCATCGACATCAGATTTCTGTAGGGTAAATCGGAAGGCTTGTTAAAATCGGCCGCTGTCGTAATCGTATGCATTTCTACGGGATATCCTCCCGCGGCCAGTACCCCTTTTTTAACATATTCAACAAGCTCTTTATGTGGAGCGTTACAACTATTCAAATCGTTCCATGAATTAAAAATCCCGATAATCGGCTTGCCAGCGTACGATTCCGGATCATGTCCGCAGGCGCGCATAGCTGAAGCATGCTGGAATCTCGTTTCAAAGGACGGATGATTAAACCACTCTTCACTCCGCAAGCGCATCATTCATTACTCCTTATTACTAAAATAATGGGAACCAGACTTCTTTCATATAATAAAGTTTTGGTTCAGAATATGAATCACTTCTTGCATAAGTTCCAAATATTGAATAAAATTTAATATAGTGATTATTTGTCAAAATTATCATAGCCTTCGACCGTTGTCAATTCCTTTTCTCGAACAGATACGAGTTCGCAGGCTTGCTGAATAGCAAACGTTGGGCACAAGAAAGAGCAGGCCGCTATTGCGATCTGCTTTTTTTTTTCATTTCATCCTACTTCCTGTTAAGTCCTTTCACCTTCTTCTAAATTCTTTCCAAACTGCAACCTTAACTTCCGAATGACAAATTGATATGCTGAATTCTATATATAACTAATCTCTTTCTCCTTCTTCCTTCATACTCCGATTAACGGTTGGAATAGCCCATTTCTTGCGAGATCCGCAAGGCGGTTTCCTTGATCGTTTCTCCGATAGCCTGGAATTTAATCGCAGGCAAATCCTTGCTTAATGCCGTCAGACTAATGGCAGCAATCACACGGCCATTCTCATCAAAAACCGGCGCCCCTATACAGCGGATTCCTTCTTCCATCTGCTCATCCTCAATAGAATAGCCATGCTGTCGAACAAACTGCACATCTTCCATCAATTTATCCAGCATGAGCTCTGGTCTCGTCTCCGAAGGCCCTACAATAACGTCAATTGCGGCGGTAATCTCCTTATCGGGCAGACCGGACGCCAATGCCTTGCCTACGCCTGACAAATGCAGCGGCAGTGCTTGTCCTGCTATAGTGGCAAAACGGACGAAGCCGTCCCCTTCGCATTTATCGATATAAACCGCTTTGTAATTTGCCATGATGGCCAAATGAGCCGTGAAGGGAGTTTCTGCTACCAATTTGATCAAATGCGGGTGCGCAATCTGCTTAATATCGTTCTGCTGATAATAATTCATTCCCCAATACAATACCCCGTGGCCGAGAATATATTTGCCATCCTCCTGTTTTTCGATAAGCGAATGACGCTCCAGCGTGTTTACTATGACAAATACCGTCGTTTTAGGAATATTAAGCTCGGTATGAAGCTCGTTGATGTTCATTCTTTCCTTTCTAGAGATGCAATTCAGTATTGTAATTGCCTTTTCAATTGCAGGCACGGAATAATCTTTTTTTGGCTTGGCCATGTTCGCACTACCCCCTCATATGACAACATACTATCACAGGAGAACAAAGACCCTCAACAACAACTTTAATGTTAATCGAGATTATTGAATGCAATCATTAGCATAGTTTAATCGTAATCGTTTATACCCCGATATTCAGCATACAAAATACAAGTCAACATATGAAATAACGAATTGAGGAAGCTTGTCTGTGTTTAATAAGGAAGCCTTCAGCCCATCCTGTAACTATATATCGCATTGGATGGAGGAGCAGGAATGGTATCGGTTAACCAAAAACAGTGGATCGCCGCCTTGAGAGGAGAATGCCCGCGGATTTCTTTCTATCAAATGATTAAAGGAAAGCCATTCGCTGAACTTTGCCGTTATTACGAGCACGGAATAGGGATCCGCAGCTTCCAGCATTTTGCGGATCAGGCCGCCAAGCTGGAGAGGACGTATATGCCTGCTGAGTATTAGCATTTTTTCTTCCTCCCTGATCGTGGATGGTTTCCTTGAATCCCATCTTCTGGTAATGTGGATTGTATATAATGCCATAGTAAGCGATATGCTTACAACTAAATTTCCATGAAGGGCGTTATTCTATCCTACCTGTAGACTGTGAGGGGCTTTGCATGATTAACAGGAAGCTGTATGAAATCGAAAGAATGAGTGAAGGAATGATCAGTGATTCCGCTTGGAATTTTCTTTCCGTCGTTGGCGTCAGCACCGATACGAGAACATTACAGCCGGGGAATCTATTTATCCCTATTGTGCGTACCCAGAACGGGCACCGATTTGTGGAGGAGGCATTCCGCAAAGGGGCCGTGGCAAGCTTATGGAGCCGACACGAGCCTGATCCGCCTCACCAGGTTCCCTTGATTTTCGTGGACGATCCCCTTTCCGCCCTTCACCGTCTGGCCTCCCGGTATAGGCAGGAGCTCAACATTAAAGTGGTCGGAGTCACCGGAAGCAATGGGAAAACAACAACCAAGGACATGATCGCTTCCGTCCTTTCCCGTTGCAGACGAGTGTGCAAAACGGAAGGAAATTTGAATAATCATTACGGACTTCCCTTGACGCTGTTGCAGATGGAAGAAGGTACGGAAATTGCGGTTGTAGAAATGGGGATGAGCGGGGCAGGAGAAATCAAGCAATTGGCGAGGATCGCTCGTCCGGATGTAGCGGTTATCACGATGATTGGTGAAGCTCATCTGGCCTCACTTGGTTCCAGAAAGGCCATCGCCTCGGCCAAACTGGAAATATTAAGCGGCCTGGCGCCCAACGGTACCCTCCTCTTTAATGGAGATGAGCCTCTGCTTGAAGAGGTGCTTGCCGAGATCGCTCCTCCCGACACCATTCGCAAGCTTCGTTTTGGGCTGGGTCCAGCCAACGATTATTCTCCTGCCGACATCCGAATCGATTCGCAGCGAACAGAGTTTAAGGTTTGCGGCCGATCGGATGATCGTTATGCCGTTCCGCTTCCCGGCAAGCATTATGCGTGCAATGCATTAGCGGCAATAGCTGTCGCTGATGGGTTCGAAATTCCCGATGCGGATATCCAAGAAGGGCTCGCTTCCGTTCATCCTTCTGGAATGCGAATGGAAGTTAAACGGTCCGTTACGGGATTAACTGTAATTGACGATGCTTTCAATGCAAGCCCCTCGTCGGTAAAGGCCGCTATCGAAGTGTTAAGTGACATGCAAGGGTTTGCCAATAAAACGATTGTGCTGGGAGATATGCTGGAGCTCGGGCCGGAGGAGAAGGAAATGCACAGGGCAATCGGCCGCTTGCTTTCCCCTGAAACGATTGATTTCGTCTATACGTACGGCGAACTGGCAGCTTATATTGCGGAAGAGGCCAGAATAAGGTTCGGGACGCAGCGAGCGCTATCCTTTCAGGATAAGCCGTCGCTAGCCGCCCATTTACTTGCAGATTCCTCTCCTGACAAAGTTGTTCTCGTCAAAGGTTCTCGAGGAGCCGGGATGGAGGAGATCGTTCAACAGCTGCTTGCTGATTCCGATCTCCAAGACTCCTGACGGAAGAATACCCGGATGATCTTACAAACCCATATTTGCTGCGTGGTTCGTGCCCAGAGGCTCGGTTTGGGTGCTGGTCAAAGTTGTCACCAAGGGCGTTAGTCTGCTGGGCTGCCAATCGAAGAAGCCAGAACAATCTCTCTTTTCTGCTCATGAGATTGATAGACAGCTTCCACCACTTCTACAATTTCGCGAGAATAGTACATGGAGCATTCCGGCTGACGGCCCGTCTCGATGCTGGTAATCAAATCGCGAAATTGAAGGACAAACGGCTCCGCCACCGCTTCTACGGGAACCGGCACGAACGCTCCGTCCCGACTGATCCACAGGCCCTGTCCGATAACGAGTTTGGCCATTCCGCCGGTAAAAATTAGCTCGGTCTCGTTCTTCGAGACGCCGCCGTAGCCGCTCTGAGAGATGGTAGCCGGCAGGCCATCTGCATTCTCCAAAAAAATGATACCGCTTCCTTCAATATCCCCTCGGTTCCCAAAATAGCTGACGGAAGCCCTGACACCCGTAACCGGACTGCCTCCAAGCCAGCGGAATTTGTCAATCGAATGCGAGCCGAGGTTAGTTAATATTCCGCCGCCCGCTTTGGCTTTTTCGAAAAACCACGCTGGCCGATCCGGCCGAAAATAGGGAACGTGCCTTATATCGTTAATCATAACGAGTCGACCCAACTCGCCGCTCTCAATTAATTCCTTCGCCTTCTGATTTTCCGGAAAATAGTGCTGGGTATGCCCGACCAGAAGCTGCACGCCGCTCGCCTCAATTGCCTCGATAATGTCATCGCATTCGCTGACGGACATGGCCATCGGTTTTTCTAACAGAACGTGACAGCCTTCACGAGCACAAAAAACTGCCGCATCTTTATGTAAAAAATGAGGAAGAGTCACTATAGTTATGTCCGGCCGCTCCTGCTTCACCATTTCCCGATAGTCCGTATAGGCCCGTATTCCGAATTGCTGTGCGAGCTGTCCTGCCCTTCCTTCGTCAATCTCGGCTAAAGCTACCGGCTCCAACTCCCTTGTGCTTTTCATCGCTTGCAGATGTTTGACGGCAATGCCGCCTCCCCCTATTACGGCTACACGGTAAGTCATTCTCATCGCCTCCCCGGCTATTTTGGTCGCGAATTCTCCTTTATCGTAGCACAATACGATAGAAGTAACTTCCCTATTAGTAAATTTCGGGAAGTTCTATTCGTCAAAACAATCAGGCGGAGTTTCTCCGCCTGATTCAGGTATTGAATTCAGCTTAATTCAGCTTGGTGTTAGCCGCCCGCTCAAAAGCAATTCTATAAGTTGCGAGTACTTCCTCAAGACCGAGCTTGTAGGCTCCTTCCACATATCTATCCCATTCGTCCAGACTTCTTTCGCCAAGAATAAATTTACTGATCGTTTCGTTGCGGTTTTTTTGCACTGCTTCGCCTTTGGTTGAAATCAACTCCTGTTCCTGCTCGCTAAAGGATGGCAGCGGACGCAGAACGTCATCGTACTTTCTCGCTTCCTCGTAAGCCTGCTGCAGGTCCTCAGAGGACATGGCCAAATGGGCGTCATAATCAATCCAAATGTAAGCTCCGTTGGTTGACAAATTAGTCCGCTTACGAAGATCAGTCAAATCAATGAAATCGGATTTGATCTTCCTCTTGCCGTTCTCTACCTCATACGTTTCTCCTTCGATCCCCCAGCTCAGTATATCTTTGCCTTCCTCCGAATAGAACCAATCCATATATTGCATTATTTCCGGGATATGTTTGGAATTGGAGCTGACCGTCATTCCCGAATAGTTTGTATGAGTATAGGCGTTGAGCGCCTTGCCGTCCGGTCCGGCCGGCGGGGCCATAAATTGCATATTAAACTCTGGATTTTCCTTCCGCATCGCTATATTGAAAAAGTCAATCCGGCTAATATAGTCTATCGTAATAAACGATTGATTGGTCGATATCATATCCTGCCATTGTTTCGTATCGACCGTGAGCCAATCCTTCGGCATCAAGCCGTCTTTATAAAACTTATTTAAATACCCGATCATCGTTTTGTAACTATCTTCAACCGGTCCGTACTTGATCTCTTTGGTGGCTTCATCCACGTAATACCCTTCATTCGTCAAAAAAGCCGGGGATAAATTCCGCAAAATCTCCAGGTTATTCCCCGTCCGGAATGTAAACGGATAGCTGTCAGGGTACTCCTCCTTCAATTTCTTCAACACCTCGTACAGCTCATCATAGGTGGTCGGAGGCTGAAGATTATGTTTGGTGAATATATCTTCCCGATAAAGCCAAATCATCCGGTTCGTCTCCCCAATCCCTTCGTTAGGGAAAACATACAGGTTGCCGTCGGCCGCCAGCGTCGACTTGACGACATCCGGGTATTGCTCCATCCATTTTTGAAAATTCGGCATAAGCTCCGTATATTCAAGAATGTTGGCGAGCGCCCCTTGCTGTCCGTATTTGTTCGCCTGGTTCAGAGAAAGCATGAACGTGATATCAGGCATATTGCCGGAAGCGACGTTCAGATTAATCGTATCATCCAGCTTTCCGGACGGAGTCTGCATATTTAGAGAAACACCCGTTTTTTCCTTAATGATTTTCCAGACCAACGCATTCTTATCATAAGGCCAGTTAGGATGCGATTCCGTAAGCATCGTAAACGTCTGTTCCTTCTGTACCGGGGCGGTGCTTACCTTGGGCTCTGTCTCCCCTGCCGCTCCCGGAGTGCCGGCCGGATTACCTCCTCCTTGATGCTTGTTGCCTCCTGAGCATGCTGCCAGCATGGATAACGCCAACACTGAAGACATTGCGACCGATACGCTTTTTTTCATAGCCATAACCTCTCCCTTTTTGTCATATTTTTATCTACCCCTTGACCGCTCCGATCATAACGCCTTTAACGAAATATTTCTGAAGAAACGGATACAGCAGCAGGATAGGAAGCGTCGAAACCATTATGGTAGCGAACTTTAAAGATTCCTCGACAACCATATTATCGCCGCCAATACTCGTCACGTCACCGGAATTCATCTGTCCGGCCAATACGATATTTCTAAGCACGACCTGAAGCGGAAACAGCTCCGGGTCCCGTAAATATAACAGCGGCAGCATAAAGTTATTCCACATGCCGACGGCGTAGAAAAGACCGATTGTCGCAAACACAGCTTTGGACAAAGGGACGACGATGCGAATGAAGATGCCAAAATCGTTGAGCCCGTCCATCTTGCCGGACTCTTCCAGCTCCAGCGGAATTCCGCCAAAAAACGTGCGCATAATAAGCAAATTCCACGTACTGACAGCACCGGGAAGCACCATCGCCCAGACCGTATCCATAATTCCCATCGATTTGACGACCAGAAAGGTCGGGATCATCCCGCCGCTGAAAAACATCGTGAACACGATCAGCAGTGTAAAGCCGCGATGAAACGGCATATCTTTCTTAGCCAGCGCATAGGCTCCCAGTGCGGTTATCGCCAGCGATATCGCTGTACCAAAACTAGTGTAAATAATCGTATTGACATAAGACTTGAGAATCCGGGAATCCTGAAGCACGATCTGGTACATGTCAAAATTCAACCCTTTAGGATACCACGTCACTTCACCCTTCATCACATAGATGTTCTGGCTGAGAGATACCGCAATCATATGAACGAACGGATAGAGAGTAACAAGAACTACTCCGCACAGAATGAACGTGTTGACAACAGCAAATAAAGACAGCTTTCTTTTCATAGCGGGCCCTCCCTACCACAGACTCGTTTCGCCAAGCTTCCGGCTCAAATAATTGGTGGAATAAATAAAGACGAGACTGACGACGCCGGTGAACAGATCAATGGCGGCCGCATAGCTGAAATTGCCTTGCATCAGCCCGGTGCGGTAAACATAAGTGCTCAAAATATCCGCTGTTTCGTAAGTGGCCGGGTTGTACAACAGGAACACCTTCTCAAAGCCGATTTCCAGCACTTTGCCAACATTGAGTATAAACAGGATAACGATTGCCGGGGCAATTCCCGGCAAAGTGACGTTCCACAGCTTCTTCCAGCGGGAAGCCCCGTCGATCTCCGCCGCTTCGTAGAGCATCGGGTCAATCGATGTTAGCGCTGCCAAGTAAATGATCGTCTCCCAGCCGATATGCTGCCATATCTCTGATACGACATAGATAGATCGGAACAGCTTCGGCTCCACCATGAAGTTAATGGACTCAAAGCCTAAAGATTCAATAATCTTATTGATCATTCCTCCCGAGGGAGAAAGAAAAAGAATAACCATGCTCGCCACGACCACATTGGAAATAAAATGCGGCAGATAGCTTACCGTTTGTACAAATCGTTTGAATACTATCGTCTTTACTTCATTCAGCAGCAGAGCGAGCGCGATCGGAGCGGGAAACCCGAATAGCAGCTTATAGAAGCCCAGCAAGAACGTATTGCGGAGCAAAATTGGGAAATCGGGATTTTGAAAAAACATGATGTAATATTTCAAGCCTACCCAGTCGCTCGCCCATATTCCTTTATACAGGTTATAATTTTTGAACGAAATGACGATGCCGAACATCGGCAAGTATTTAAACAACAAATAATAGAGTAAACACGGAACGAACATGAGAACTAAATATTTTCCTCTGATCCATTTGCTGGATAGCCGCGATTTTTTGTTAGGACCGGGGTTCGTTGGACTTCTTTGCCGAATGCCGGTCTGCTTTGCCGATTCTGTCCATTCCATCGGGGTCATCATCCTCTCCTTGCCTTATGATAACGTTATCTTACCCGGATAGGGCCCCGTGGGGAATGGTCAAAACTTTAAAGGATTACCAGAATTACTGGAATCCATAATATTGCTAACTTCTTAAAAGAATGAAGATACCCTTTCCCGGCGCCATTCTTCCCATCGTTTCCTTCTAATGATATAATTTTGGCAATTATACACAATAATTATAGTCGATCAAGGAGACAGGAGATTTGCTATCCATGCTGAAATCACTTTTTAAAACCAGGGGACATTCTTTATTTTTCAAATTGCTCACCAGCTTCATGACTATCATTCTGCTGCTGGTCTCCTTTAACGTGATTTCCTATCAATTCTTCCTGTCCAACATTCAGGAGGAAATTATTAAAAATAACCGTCTCAATATGAGCGCGACGGCTGAAAATATAGAGAAGCACATCAAGCTGGTCAAAAACATGGGCTTCGGCATGTATTTTAACGATAAAGCCCAAATATTAATCCGTTCCTCTGATCAAATCAACTACGATATTGTTTATCAAGTTCGTAAAGATTTGCAGCATACGTTAAATACGTCCAATCTGTATTTAAATAATATTATTTACTATTTAGTTGACAGCGGACTAATTATTGAGAAGGACGGGACGACGACAGCAGATAAAATGTTCTCCAAATTTTATGCTAGCGGACAGTATTCTCTCGACTTCTGGCAGCAGGAGCTGGATAAGCCGTTCATTTTTAAAGTGTATCCGGTCGCTCCTTTTGTGGAGTATAACCTGGAGAACGAAGTCCCCAAAGGGCAGCTTATTCCCGTGCTAATTAAAAACAGATACAACTCCAGCTTCGTCATTCTGGCGCTGCTGGATGCAGAACCGCTCTTTCAGTCCTTTCACCAGGCAGGCCAAGACGAGAAGTTCTATATGGTGGACGATCAAGGTCTGACCTTATACAGTAACACTGAGGAGCCTTCTGACGGGATAACGTTAATAGAGCCCGCCATCCACCAAACCTATTTTAAAAAAGGATCTTATTATTATTTTTATCAGCGCGGAGAAGAGAGCGGTTACGGATACTGGTCGATCATTCCCTATGAGAAAATATCTGCGCAAATTGTTCGCTTAAACGTCATTCTCATTGCACTGCTTGCTTTAGCGATCGTCATCGGACTATCGACGTCGATTTTCTTTACTCGAAAGTTTAATCATCCGTTGACCCGGATTATTCGTTCTATCGAGCAGCTTCAATTCTCGGCCGCTCCCCGCAGCCAAATTCGGGAATACGATTGGATCAGCGACAAGCTCAGTGATTTGATGGAGAAGAATAAGACGATTAACGCAGACCTGTCGAACAAAAATTCACTGCTCACCTACTACGCCTATATCGACAAGTTAAAAAGTATTGAAACCCAGGTGAAGGATATCAAGCTGCCGCTGGATAAGAATCGACCGTTTCAGCTCGTCTTGTTTCAGTTAACGTTCCGGGAGCTTGTTACACGGGAATTGGACATTGCCCCCAACCGGGCGGCCTATTTCATCCGTGAATTCATTCACTCGGAATTTAGCCGGGCGTTTAAAGAAGCATTTACGTTTCAGGTGGAAAAGGATAAGATTCTGTCTCTTCTCTTCTTGGATGAGGAAGGCGATTCGGAGCTGGATGATTCTCTGCGAAGTCTGAAGCAAGCCTTCGACCTGGACCGTTCCTATTGTACGGTTACGATCGCGGTCAGCGCACAGCATCACGAAGCTGCCGCTTTCACACCTGCCTATGAAAGGCTGCTCACTATGATCGCACAAAGAAAGCTGGGGGAAGAAACGCAGGTTATCGACCATCTGGACGAACGACGGAAGACTTATCGGCTTAACGCTGTGGAGGAGCAGGAATTTACCAGCAATCTGTTAGCAGGCAATGAAGCGGCACTAGCTCCTATCATTCGCCGGATGCTGGCCGCAATGGCCAAAAAAGAGGCCACTCTGGAGCAATTCCGCGACTTCTCCCAAGAAATAGTCAACAAGGTGCTTCATGTGCTTCGCTCCATGAATGCGGATGCCGTCGGGCGGATGGAAGTGACTTACTCGACCGAACAGCTGGAGCAGTGCTTGACGCTGGAGCAGTTCGAGAAGTTTTTTGACGATCTGCTTCCCGAGGTGGCGGGACACATTAAACAGAAGAGAATGCAGAACGATCCGATTACCGGATTCGTGACCCAATACGTGGAGAATCATTACCGGGAGGACATTTCCCTGGACCTGTTAGCCGATAAGCTGAACATCACCGGCGCTTACTTGTCTACTTACTTTAAAGAAAAACGGGGAATCAATTTCAGTGATTACGTCAATACCTTCCGGATGGACAGAGCGAAGGAGCTGCTGCGGGAGACCGATTTAAAAATCCAGGAGGTCGCCGTTCAAGTAGGCTATCAGAACGTTAATTCGTTCATTCGGATCTTCAAAAAATTTACCGGTGTTCCCCCAGGAGAGTTCCGCAAGGAAAGCGGGAGGATGTAGTGGTAAACTGCCTGGCAAGCCGTCTATCTGCACGCTGTAGCGAAGTCGGTCGGTCATCACCTTGCCAAGTTTCTCGCCCCAAGGAGAAGGAGCCCTGCTAACGCATTGGGCTCCTTTGTCCTCTTCATCTATGGGATAGGTCATCGGCCACGCCTGCTCCAAAGCGGGGTTCCTGCAGCCATCAGCACGAAGCCCCCGGCCAATCCGCCGAGATGGGCCGTCCAACTGATTTGGGGCATGACTAAAGAAAATACAAACCCGACGATAAGCATGGTCATAACCGTCTTCTGTGACTGCTGATCCATTAGATGCTTATGGTATAAGCTGATATATAGATAGGCGCCGAATATACCATAAATCGCCCCCGAGGCTCCCGCCGATACGGTGGGTCCGCTCGCCAGCCAATAACTGACCATACTGCCGGCCACCCCGCTGAGCAAATAAAAAATGACATACTTAAACGACCCGAGCAACCGTTCCAGCGGAGGAGCGAACACGTATAAGAAGAAACTGTTCATAATAAGGTGCATTCCCCCAATGTGAAGGAATATGGAGGTTACGTATCTCCACGGTTCCGGACTTCCGAGCAACGGATTGTGAAACATCGCACCAAATTTCAACAACGTCAACGTATCGGTTGAGGAGCCGAACCATTCCATCAAGCCGAACATAATCAAATTGATAATAATCCATAGGGAGGTAATCGGATACCACCGGATATACTGCTTCAGGCTCTCTCTTCTCAAAAAAATCATGCAGCCTCTTCCCCTTTCGTCATTACCAATATAATCAACTTCGCTCCCTAAACACAAGCCGCAGAACAAAAAAATCGCATTTTCCCGGCAACTTTGTAAACTATAGGCTCAACATTGAAATCAGTGTTTGAATTTCTTTACCGCCATTCTACCTTGCAAATCCGTCTATTTTCATCATCTGATGGTGCCGCGGCCAGAGGCATGGGGGTCTAACTGGATTTTAGGACAGGCAAGTTTTTCGGGACTGCCTGACCTAGTGGATGGATGACCGTTGTGGATGGATGACCGTTTTTCCTCCCTTGTTGGATGGGACGAACCTAAATGGCTGCAATACTACATCAATTGTGAAATGAATGGAGCTGTTCGAAAGAAAAGCCTGCGAAAATACATGAATTCTCTTTCCAAATGGCTGATTCCCTGTTTCAACAAGCAAAAAGATGCACTATTGCAGCCTTTAATCCAACTACTTAAGTGTTCTCTCTAAAAAGATGCACTTCTGCAGTCTTTTGCATAGCTGCACTCTGCCCATCTTAAAATCGTTTCATCGGACAAACTCCCAGTCAGCCAGCGACGATCTGTCCATTGCTGCCCGACAAAGTCAAGGACTGATTATCATTTTGAGCCATAATTAAAATATTAAAATAGATCTTTCTCGGACTGCGGAAACTTTTTTACAAAAAATATCGTCTATTCTATATGAGTTCCTTGTCTGAATTCAAATCATTTGGTGAGAACATATAGAAAGAAGAGGGAAATCGGAATGATGAAAGCAGTCGGTCTAGCGGTGGCAATTTCTTTATTGCTAATAAGCTGTTCACAAGCGGTTCGGCCGGAAATGCCCAATGCGCCTTCCCCCGTTGTTGCAGATCTCCAAGAGGTGCCGGATGTTATAGGGGATCCAGAACGAAGCCCTGGCGGATTCCGTTGGCACGATCTAATGGAGAAAGACCTGGATAAGCTTCATGAAAAGACTGAATATGGCCCTCGAACGGGAAAATGGTTCCATGGGAATAGCGGAGAACCGCTGCTTTTTTCGTATCCTTCCGGAATTCACGAGCCGGGAGCCAATCTATCCGTAGCCTTTCGCTCGAATCCGGGCCATCGAATCATCCGTATTCAGTTGACCAAACGAGACGATAACTTGCAAAATACCGGATTGCTGGAGGAAAGTAGGGACCGATTGTCTGGGACTACCTTCCCCGCAGCGTTCTTCGATTTTCAGCTTCCGGATGAAGAAGGAGCACTCTACCTGCTTAGCATTGAAATAGTGGGAGAGAACGAGGAGGTTGAGGATACCGTACTATCTCCCATCTATGTCCCTAAGCGGGAAGTCAATGCGCGGCTGACGATAGACAGGCCGGAGCAGGCGGAGGACGGGAAGCAAATGCTTAAGCTGTTTAATGCCGGGCCCTCCCTTCTATTCTTTGGCAAGGATTATCGGCTGGAGAAGAAAATCGATGGATTGTGGACATGGGCCCCTTCGGAAGAGGCATTTCCAGCAATTGGAATCCACCTGTATCCCGGTGAAGTCTACGAAGAATTAATCAAGCTGAAGGAATGGACCCCAGGTCAGTATCGAGTCATTAAAACCTTTTCATCGGAGGGCTACAAATCAGAGTATACGCTGGCTGCCGAATTTGAAATCCAAGAACCGGAAGACTCCGCGAATTAACTCACCATGTCCGCTGGCCAAACAACAAAGGCGTGAACAGTATCCGTACCGTTCACGCCTGATTATTGGGCAAAGCAATCCTAAAGGTTCTGTACGCCTTTCACCAGCCGACTCCTAGGCTTCCCAATTGTCTTGCCCCAGCCGGATGCTAGGCTTCCCAGCCGCTATTGAATCCGGTGAACGCCCACAAATTGATGGACCGATCCAATGATCCGAATAGGCACATCCTCTTCTTTGACTACACCATTCTCATAGATGATCTTGAAGCGGATCGAGTGCAGTCCAGTCGGAAGCCCCCCATCTAAAGAACCCAACTGTTCGTCATACAATTCCCCATGGAACCGAATGCCGCTTTCCTCCGGCTCCAGCCGAGTGGTAATGTCTATGGAGGTGCCATCCTTCCCTTTCGCTCGCAAAGAAGCGGAAGCTTCCTTCACTGGAGCTGGCGCACTCTCGGTCTGAACGACAAACACTTCGCCGGAGTAAAAATCTTTGGGCGGTTCCGTCGTATTATGCCCCCTATCTTCATGGTTTTTCAACCACTTAGGCGTATGGTGAACCTCCGACTGAATAGTCAGCTCTTGAACGATGATCGTTTTAGTGATCGAATCCGAGGCAAGACCATCGGATACCGTCAATTGGACCTCCACACGCCCGGGCTCCATCCATTTTGCATTAAAACGAGGGGTATCGTAACTTGTCCTCGTTCCATCCGGGCTGACGACAAGCCATTCGTAGCTCAGTGGATCGTTATCGGGATCGGTCGCGAGCGAAAATACTTCGACCGCATCTCCTTCCCATACCGGTTTGGGCGACCAATTAAAGTCAGCTCGCGGTGGGCGATTAATCATCATCCAGGCCTGGGGCGACCAGGGAGACCAGACATGACCGTCATGGACTCGAACACGCACCTGCATGTTTTGCCGCGGCGGCAAATCCCGATCTACCTTCCAACTCGCAGATGTATTGGAAGTATTCTGTGTCTTCTGTCCGGTATCCAGAATGATCGTTCCGGACTCATCAGTGATCTGCAACTGATAGGCTTTAAATACGGTTCCCGGATCAGGGTCGGTTTGCCGCCATTGCAGCGTCGGCCGCAAGGTTTCCATCATGGTCGGCTTGTCCCTCGTGCCGTCCGGAACCGTCATTTGAGCCGCTGGCGGACGGTTCGTGATCATCCAGCCGACGTTGGACCAGAGCGAATAGTCTTGGCCATCCGCGACTCGCACTTGCACCTCATACTTCTGTCCCTGCTCCAGAGGAACATCAAGCGTCCACTGGTTCGAGGTCGCTGTCGTATTCTGGACTAGTCCGGTTCTCTTGAGGAAAATTCGGCCCCATTCATCTTTAATCTGGACATCAAACAGTTCAAAGACCGTGCCGGGATCCGGATCGCTTTGATTCCATTTAATTGTTGGTGTCAACGTAGGAACATAAGTCGGATTCGCCTTGCTTCCGTTCGGATAAGTGAGTGTCGCACTTGGTGGACGGTTGGCAGCTACAGGCTGCTTCACTACGATATCCTGCTCGTACCAGTCACTCCATGCCCGGTATTCATCCGCTACGGCCAGCCCAAGGGTATAGACGCCCTGCTCCGTAGGCCTCTGCAGCTTCCCTTGGACGGTATGTCCACTTGGGGTCACATAGTAATATTTCTTCTGATAGATCCCGTGATTGCCAGCATAAGCCGGCTGACAGTTTCCGAAGCTGTAGCAGCGGTCCGGATCGTAGCTGCGCTCATTCCAAACCACCAGGTTGTTATTATCCACGCTGGCCGTGAAATTCGCTATCGGCCTTCGATGGACGATCAGCGTTTTGACATCAAAATCTGAATACTTCCGGTATTTCCCAAACACGTTGCTTGGATAACGGTAATTCGGATGAGGATCATCCATTTCCCGGTACGATATGCGGTACATGCCCACCTTATCGAAAACCGGAACCGGCGTCTTCCTCACGGAATTATGGAACGCAGATAGTCCGCTTTTGCCATCCCCGGCATCTAGGAACATGGTCGTATTGGTATGCTCCGTCTTCCATTCCGTCTTATCCGCAATCTTAGGGTCGGATTCAAAGTCGCTGTACGTCGTGTCATAGGTTACCGTTGTATCGACGATCGCATATCCGTTCACATCGCTGTCGGTTCCAGCCGGCATCATTCGTGAAGAGATTCCTTTGAAGGCAACCGTATCATGGACGGAATACGGCCCAAATGTGCCTCGGGTAAACGTGCTGTCCGTCACTTCAATGACTGGCACCCCGTTCTCGTACACCTTCAGACTGCTGCCTCGCATATCAACTTTGTAGCCTGTCCACGTATTGTCCGGAACAAAATGAGTGACTTCTCGCAGTACTTGTTTTCTCCCGTTGACGATTTTGAGTAATTTTAACTTGGAGCTTGTTGCCTCCACACGATACATATTTTTATGATCTTGTATCCGGAAGCTCATTCCCGTAGGAACATAACTCTCTTCTTGATACGCGATCTTCTGGCTCCAAGCAATCGTTCCGTTCGTCATTGGAGCCATTTGGGAGTTAATTAACTGCCCGTTGGTATGCCATTCGTTATGATCGGGAGGTTGCTCCCCATCGTAGGTATAAGAGAAAAGTTTTTTACCATCCATAAAATAGATATGCCCGCCGAGTACTTGGGCATTTCCGTCCTCATACCTTCCTGATCTGAAAGGAAGCTCTCCTAAGACTCTTTGAGATTTACGGTCTCTAAGCTCGAAAATATAGCCCATAAGCTCGTCATCGTAGGGATCTCTGATGGGATTCCTAAAAACGCCAATTCCGTTTAGTCCAGTCAGGTAAAATGCAGACGCATCCTGTTTTTCTCCCCTGTGCATAGTTTCCGTAAGAGTGTCAAAGTACCATTTCTCTTCCCATCTAAAACCTCGGTCTAGATTGACATACCTATGATTCCCTCCCGTATTCCAAATTCTAGTGTTCATGCTCGTTCCATCATTAAAGGTATAGATGATTTTAGGCTGTCCTGTATTTCCGTCCCAGCGCACAAGGTGACTATCATACCTGTATCCAGGATTGAGTAGAACCATCTCACTTAGGATTTCATAACGATTTCCCTTGAAGTCCATTGCAGAGAAATCAGAGTAATTTTGGAATTTAGGCCCATGGTCTGGATGACCGTCCTGTCCTTCATATTCCATCCTCACTGCAGGAATTCCCGTATAGTTTTCCACCTTGTAAGGTGTCGTTAAATCATCATAACGATACGAATAGATTTTCCGGTTCGTGCGATCTATTTCTTTAATGTCATAATTGAATTTGACCATCCTGCTATTTCTCCGAGGATCCGATCCGTCAGAAAAGGTTAGAGCCCGGCCTTCAATTACCCTGTACTCATACGTACTGTTATTCCGCTCGATCACTTGCTCAGACTCATCCAGAGGCCTAGTGTTCCCTCTGGCTAGTTCAGATATTTTGTATTTCTTGTAATACCTCCTGAACTTATCTATATTTCCCTCTAGACCGTAGTGATACTCATAGTAAAATAGAATTTCCCCTAAGTCTTCCCGGACAAACAGGTCCGGCCTTATACCTTTAAATAATAATTTAGGGGCACTACCATTTGTATCTACCAAGTGGTAGCTAAACTCAAAGCTTCCGGATCCACTTTCCCAATTTTCCCCTATATACTTCCCTCCCCCTAGAAAATACGACAATTTGAAACTTCTGCTCCACCCTATTGGCATGTTAATTGCTTTGCCAGCGGTTATTTTTTCAGGCGAAATTGGAAGTACCTCATATAAATACTCTGGAGTCTTATCGGCAATGTTATTCGGTCTATCCTGAATGATAGGAACTGTAACCAAAGTTCCATCCGGAGCCGCTGACCAATATTTAAGGATACTGGCTTCATCTAACGAAGTGTTTACCCATTTATTGGTCATAAACTCACTTGCCGGGTAAACCGTAGATTCGATCGGTTCCGGCTCGGTTGAAATGCCGACCGGCGTAAAATCTACTTCTGGCGCTTGGTTCACGATTTCAAAGGAAAAATACCCGGTAGCCTGTTTACCCCAATCCTCTTCGGCATACACCTTCAGACAGTACTTTCCTACTTTATCCGCTGTATAGTTGACAGTTTGTCCATTTTCGCTAATTTTCCGATAGTCTGCTTCGTTGCATTTTCCGTCATTGTTGGCATCATAGGCCACATATAAATCATTGATAACGATCGCGTCACCATCCGGGCTGTACGATTCGTTCTTGATCGCCAGCGGTGTATTCCGGAGTCCAATGGCGTTGTAGGCCAACTTAGGTATCGGAGGCAGATCTTCCTTCACTAGAAGCTTGTGAACGGCTTTACTCTCGGGCAATGAACGTAATCCAGAACTGTCCTCCACTTCCAAAGTGATGGTTTCGATCCCCGGTGTTGGGTACATATCTCGTCTATTTCCCCAATCGAATCGGGATATGGTCCGCCCGGGTACGTAGGTGAAACTCTTTTCCCCAGTAATAGGTGGAGTGACGGGACGGCCCTCCACTACGGAATCAGGTGCTGTAATCATCGGTATCGGGTTGGGCTCGACTACGGTAATCATCGCCTTGCTTGTCGAAGAGGCCCCTTGGGAATCGGTGGCCGTCGCCATGATCTCATGCGTACCTAGTTCGGTCGCCCGCATGCTATTGTATTCTGTATTCCAGGGCCCAAACCGATAATAATCCGGCAATCCTCGTATCCAAGTACTATTACTATCTTCGAAATGAAAATAGTATTCTATTGGATCGCCATCCGGATCGTAAGGCTCCGGTGGGTTGGTTGTCGGGTTCTGAATGACCCGCAGATTGACCCAGGAATCTTTGACAACGATATGTGCGTTAGGTTTCCAGCCTTCGAAATCCCCGCCCTGAAACCAGCCAATCTGAAAAACGGGAGGTCGGTTGTTCGGGTTATCTAAAATCTTGATTGGCTTGGGGCCGATCCATTCCGATTCTCCACATGTCGTGAAGATTTTCATGTAGACCTGATTCGTACCCACCCCTACATTACTTGGATACGGATAGGTGACTTCGGTCGGCTGCGTCTTGTTGGTCGATTTTGGCAACATGTTGCTATAGTTGAGGGTTATTCGGAACTGATGACTGACATACGTACACCCAGGACCGGTAACCTCAATATCTTTGGGAATAATCTTAAATGAATCTCGAAATGTGATTTCACTAGGAACCACATCGAAATCTCCAGTGATTTTCTTGTCTTCTCCCGGTTTGTCGTCACAATACCGACTGGCCGCATAGAGCTTCTTGATCTCATTATTGGACTTTGTTTCTTCGACGATGCGGTTATCCGGATCCAGCTTGATGACAAATTCGGTGGACCGTTCGTTCGTAAACGTATACGTGAACTTCTCCGTGATTGTCTTGTTGGTTCCCATCTTCGGATAATTGAATGTCTTATGGAGTTGACCAGCGACCCATACCTGGACCGTAAATGGTGTATCGATCACTCCTCCACCATTGCTGAAGGAAAATTCAAATGGAGTCTCTACGTTTAAAGCAATACAATCCACCAGTGTTTTAAAGTCAAGGCTGCCTAAATCGGGTTTCTCTGTTGGTTTCAGATATACCGTTACTTTCCCTCTGTATTCGTAGGAGATCCCTTGCCAAAAGGCATTGATCTCCATTTTATAGTTGCGACCTTCGGTATGTGGGATAATAGGAGTATCAGATGGAATAGGATCCCAGTCGAAGCCTTTCTTGCTATTTTCTTTGTCTAATAGTTTTGCAACCCTAACCATTCCTTTTCCCGGTTCGGCACCTTCAGTAACACCTCCGGTTTCAAGAATATCTACATTATCGGTTATATTTTTTGATTTTTCTTTAATGATTCGTATGCTTTCGGGTACCACTGCAGATACAGGAATAGTTTTTGCATCCTTATTACCCATTTTATTTTCATCCAAATAATATAAGCTTGGAGATTCTACTTCATAGGCCGTCGTCACTGCTTTGCCTTGATATTGTAAATCATAAGGAAGATGGCTCGGGAATACTCCTGGGCATTCTGATACACCATTTTCTATGCAACTACCCGGAAATGAATATTTTGCAGTCCGTTCCCCTTGAGTTTGCCAGTGGGTACCCGCTGCATTTCGCCAAATATAATGACCGGGATTAGTATTTGTAGTATTTACAACAAGTTTTTCAATGCCTTTAATGTCGGGAAGCGTAAGCACATTTCCGGATAATGTCCCACCGTTTTTAATTTTATTTCCGTTCACTTCTACTTCCCAATAATCAATTTCTCGATCACCGAAATTAAGATTTACTGTTAATCCGGAAAGACTGCTCGAAGGCAGGTAGGAGTATTTTTCGTTATCTATTGTTACCTCTGCCCCACCGAAACTAATATCCAAAGACTCCGCTTGCAGTTTTCCACTAGGAAAAAGCAGTAAAATACTTGCTAGTAAAATAAGAGATAATAAAACAGCGGCAACCTGTTTGGATCTTTTCCCTACTCTCACGTCTACATCACCATCATTTCTTTATGTCATTCTGATAAATAATTGACACGACGAGTAGGTTCATAATTATTTGAGATTGATATCCAAAACTCCCTATTCGATAATCTTTCTTCCACTTCCGTTTTAGGCATTATCATCAACATCCAAGTTATATTATTAAATTTCTTCTTCATTAAATAAGTTCCATATGTTGATACATGAGTTAAATCTTCAAAATCTGAATCAATAACAGCACGTCCGAAGTGATACCCTGGACCAATATACTGACTTATATCCCAGTAACCTTCACGAACCGCATTGTTGGATACGTTCATCTTCAAAGCAACTAAGTAATCATCTGTAGAATACTTTCCATCAATTGACCTTAAAACTTTAGGAAACCAAGATCTAAATGCCGCATCCGGATCTTCCATATCCACCACCAAAACTTGCTTCAATGTAACGTCTACCTCGGCCCCATAGGATAGATCCATGGGAAACTCACCCTCCGGCAAAACTCCTAAAATCGATTCCATATTCGTGCTGCGCCACTCCACCTCAGCGTAGCTGGCTGCCCGTTTATCAACTTCCAGCTCTTTGCCTTCCTTCAAATCCAGGATGCGTTGAATAATGGTTACGGATTGCGCCCGAGTGGCCGTTTCTTCTTTCCCCAACTGTCCATCGGCCATTCCGGTAATCAGTCCTGTTTTGGTCGCCAGGAACATCAATTCTTCATCACTGGTTTGATTATCTGCTGATTGCAGTTTTTCATCAGCCGCACGAACGGAAATTCTGGCCATTTCCAATCTAGTAATAGCAGTATTCCAGGTTCCGCTATTAAAGTCCGTATAACGGTGATATCCGGCATTTACAACGGCAGATATAAACGGATCGTACCAATTTGAATCAGTCTCTTTTTTCAAAGCATTTAAGCCGATAGCTTTAGTTACCATCGTCACAAACTCAGCCCGCGTAACCTCCTGCTCCGGTTTGAACGTGCCATCCTCATAACCATCCACATATCCAGCTTGTATAGCTCCCTGAATCGCTTGTTCTGCCCAATGGCCTTGAATATCAGACAAGGTATGATTCACTGATGCCTTCTCCGAAGTAATGGTCGATTGTTTACTCCCACTGATTTCCGCTTGAGCTGCCGACAGTAATGATGCATTATTAGTGCATCCTGTCATCATAAGTGCTGTGGCTATACCTGCGGTTACAAATTTGTTATTCAAGCGAATGCTCTTCATAGAAAAAACCTCCATATATTTTGTATTTGCGGCTAAATGCTTCACCGTGAAATAGGTTCGAATCGAGTTCGAAAATATAGTCTTTTATACCTACCACTCCTTCTTCAATAACCTAGTCCATTCCTCCTATTTTTACAAAATTATCTATTTAAACCCAAAATTAATAAAAAACGCCCCTACTCTCACAAAGGAGAATAAGGGCGGTTCTTCCGCACTCTAGTTTTTCAATTTGGTTATACTATAAGCTATTTTCCAATCGTTGGCAAGTGCTGCGTGCTATTTGATCGTAACGAAACTACATTTCGTTAAATCGCTATTTTTACCGCGTTTCGATTTTTAATGAAACTGGGTATCGCTAATTTCCTTTTTCCTCCTCTTTTTATCGATTTTTCTGCTGATAGCGTTGCCGAGTTTCGTTACAATCTCACTGTGCCTGTTATTGCCCAAATAAGGCTACACAGTTTCGTTAGAATGCTTGAGGCAATCCCCGACCCGACACAATTTACTGGCGATGATATGACCCCAGGCAGGCGCTCACATACGCTATCCACATACGCGCCCCCAAGGCTGGTGCAAATATCCGATGTTCACATACACAGCTCGCTTGCACGGCATTTCCATGCGCTGGTCCATATATCGCTCCGACGCAGTCGCTCACTTGCGCTGTTCCACACGCTACTCACAGCACGAGTGCTACCTAAGGAGAGTTACTACTGTACGACTACTTCTATGTTAATTACACCCTTCATTCGCTCATTAGCCCCGATTCCCATCAGCGCGCATCCTTTTTAGCATGTTCAGCGCCATATGAAGAAAGCCTTCATCCGATGGATGAACGGTCCGGTCTCCATAATAGGACGGTTGATGCGGAACTATATCCAGCCCGTCGATCAGCTGAATACCCCCGATGGAGCGGCTAACCTTTTCAATCGTACCCATCACTTCAGCAAATGAGCCCATAGCCTTAGGCTCGTTCCAATCCGCTCTCCAGATAGGCGTCATGACAAAAAGCATCGCATCCGGATAGAGCTCCTTCAAAGTCGATAAATATCCTTCCGCTTTGCTTTCCAATTCAGAGAGAGTATTCCACCGGTGCCAGTCGTTAGTCCCGTAAGCGACCGTTATCCAGTCCGGTTGATAGGGAAGCCGACGATCCAAGCTATCTTTATTAAAAAAGTAGCCGCCCACCCCGTGATTCAGCAGATTCATCCCCAAATATCTGGACAACAGTACCGGATAAGCTGATGACGGCCGCTTCGCATCCATCCCCTGGGTTATCGAATCTCCCAGACACAGCAGCTGCTTGGCGTGGGACGGAGCTTCCTCGACGACAGATTCATTCGAGAACTCTATCCCGGTAATATGCAAAACAGCGACATGCGGCAAATAAATGCTTACCCGCCGCAGGCTTCCCGGCTTATGAATGCCTTGTAATTCGAAAAGTACGGATCCTTCCCCCGTCTTAAGCTCGTCCGAGCCTATCGATCCAACAAACCGGTTATTTACATATAGATCAAAATATAACCAGTCCCGGCACCCTTCCTCTACATAATAAGTTATCCGAACGAAGGTGGAATCGGTAAGTAAATCAAGCATTCCGCCGGAAGAACATTGGCTGCGCACGCGAAACGCTTCATTTTCACCGTATAGCTGCAGTTGCTCTGCAGTAAACCGGACTGGATGATAGCCTTTTTCGCCTGGAACAACGTCCAGAACGTTCTTAAACCAAGCTTTCGATATCATGTTGGTCTTCCCCCCCATACTGTTTGACTCTACTTTATTCTAATCTTAAAGCAAGCTTCCATCAAAAGAAAGCGTTGCCAAACATTCAAAAAGATGCAGAACCATGACCTGTTCTCGACGACGGCACGGAATTGTGAGAAGTAATTGACGAGACAGAGGATGAGGCATGTCGAAAAAGCCTTCGCATGCGTAGCCTACGCCAAACAAAGGCTTGATCTATCCCAAAAGCAACTAGGGCTTCTTGGATTTGCTGCGCAAATTTCCGAGCACAAGCCCGGCCAGCATCCCGATCGGAACGCAGTATAATAAACCGGTACCGACATTTTGTGAGAATACGCCGATAACGATGCCCGCGATTACTCCAAGGGCGATGCCCCATGCCAAATAGACGTTCTTGACCCGAGTTACCGGATCATACGGATCTGTAGGATCAGTCTGGTTACTCATTCCCTCCGCCTCCACTTCTTATCGGTCTCCTTCTATTATAGCCTATTATCAGGAAGGAATCATCGTGTTCTCCTTCTGCAGCCAGGAGGAATGTCGTTGTCTTTAAGAGATTATTCAGTATAATCGTAAAATGAACAAAAGAAAAACACTCGCAAGGCCACGAAAATACAATAGCCCGCAAGTGTTTAATATATCCGAATCCTATATGAATTAAGGCTGAGCGATTCGGCTCGCCGTAGGCATCGCTTTATAAAAATAACAATCGACCAGGCCTTCCTGCCCGTTGAACAACAGTCTTTCTTCCTCCAGTTCCTCTATGACGGCGATTCGTCCTTTTAAATAATCAGTTATTCGGGCCGCTGCCGTATCCAAGCCAAGAAGAAGAGTTCCATAACGTCCGTCAATAACTTCCCAGCCAAAAGCTTTATAAGAAGTGAACCATCTCTCTCTATGAAAGCTTCTTAAGGAGTTGACCCGCTTAGTCAGTTCAGGCAAATGAACGGAGGCTATTTCCTCCAGCGCGCCTTTATCTCCTTCACGATAAGCCCCCGTGATTTTCAATCCCATTTCTGCTTTGAGCGCAAGGGCCGAGCACAGCCTGTGCAGAAGCTCGAAGACGAATCCCAGTTCTCCGTTGGACGAGGCGTATTCTTTCATCTTATCGCTCCACATCCGATAATGCTCCCCCATAGAGAGTCCCTCGATGTTGCGGTCAAACAAGCCTAGCAGAACGTTCTGCCAAAGCATATAGCGGGAAGGATTGTAGGTTTCCAGATTGTCGGGCTGGATTCCTGGCACCTCATCTACAAATTTTATATCCATAAAGGCCTTCATCTCCGCCCCCGTACAGAAGCGGAACCGGCGGGCCAGCTTATCCTCACCCAGCTCCCGGGAATAAGCGTGTTCGGCGAACAGCTGCAGGCCCAATAAAGCCGAGTAAATATCGCATTCCGTGCCATCGTCCCCCCACAGCGTAGCGATAACCTCACGGACTCCTTCCTGCTTGCACGCCCGGAGTGCAGCATTCGTAGAGACGAAGGTCGCTCCGTAATTAAGGACAAATCCTTTCCAATTCCAGATCCCCCCGGCAAATACGGGCATCGATCCTAATTTTTTATGCCGGCGAATCCAATCGATGTAGAACTCCTCGTCGAAGTGGTAGTAGTCCCAATACACCTGCTGCACTCCCTTTGGCATAGCCTCTACCACTTCATCAGGGATGACGCAGTCTTTATCGTAATAATCGCCCGTCTGGGACCCGGCGCGGAAGTACATATCGCTCCACATCATAGGCTTAAGACCGTATTTATCTGTTATGTCCAGCACCCGTTTTAAGTGGTCGTTCATTATGTCGAACTTGGACCGGTATCCGTTTCGCAGCAAATATTCTCCTTGGCCCAGCTTCCAGGCTTCGTCCATCCCGATATGAATCCGCTTGGTACGAACCGGGCGCATGGCAGCCGCGATCATCTGCTCAATAAATTCGTAGGTCTGCTCATGACCAACCAGCATGGTTTCTTCATCATCGCGAATGTCGGCAAAGCAAGCCCATTTCAGCACGTCCTTCAAATGGCTTAGTGTCTGAATACACGGGATCATTTCGATGCCAAATTGTGATGCGTAATCGTCCAGCTCCTTCAGCTCCTGCTGCGTGTATCTTCCCCGCATGTAACCAAAGTAGGGCTGTTCCTCCACATCATAGCTGTCTTCGGCGTAAAGCATGAACATATCCAGCCCCATGACCGCCATTAGCCGGATCATCCGCTTTACGGTTTCCAAATTCAATACAGCATTCCCTTGCGACACATCGAACATCGGCCCGATCGTATCGAATTGAGGTTCCTCCGTCACAGCGAATGGCTTGCCTTCGCGAAGTGATTCGACAAGCAGTCCGAGCGCACGGTAAAAATGGATTGGCCGCGAATAACGGATGACGGCGCGTTCCCCGTCCATGGATACCTCAATCCGGGGATCCCCGGTTCTTTCAACGGATACCGTCAGACCGTCGGCGCCCCTCTCAATGAGCAGATCCGGACTTAGCGTGGCTATTCCTGCCTCCAAATCTGCCAAATCTCCCTCTAAATTCAGCTTCATCCAATTCTCTCCCCCTATCTCCGTCTATCTCCGGACTTGGCCGCAGATGTAACCTGCGCGCGTTGAACTATATAAGTGGCACTAAAGAAAGGGATCATTCCGTTCCGAAGGAAAGTGCCTCCGAAGCTTCAAACATCTTGTTTTGTATTCCTTATTTATGGGATGGGCCTTCGGATGGTTGGAATACAAAGCCAAAACTCGCCCTGGAAGCATCTTTCTTTCTCCACTCCATGATCTATGGATTCTTTAGTTCAATTTATATAGCGGCCTAGCGGCCCTCCTACATGGCAAGCTGTCCACCGTCCACGACAATCATCTCTCCATGGATAAAAGCAGCGTCCTCCGACGCGAGGAACGCGAACACTCCGGCTACGTCCTTCATCGTACCCGCCCGGCCAAGCGGAATTCTCTGGCGAATATATTCGGCGACGAATTCCGGGCTGTCGATTGCATCGGACATCGGGGTGCGGATATATCCCGGACATACGGCATTGACGCGGATGTTTTTAGCGCCCAATTCCAACGCCATCGTCTTCGTCAGCAGCACGACTCCCCCCTTGGATGCGTTATAATGGGCATATTTCTCTTCGCCCACCAAACCGTTCGTGGAGGCCATATTGACAATGACTCCCCCGCCCTGCTCGGCCATCTGCCTGGACACTCTTTGTGCCACATAGAACATTCCGTTTAAATTGACGTCAATGATTTTGTTCCAATTAGAGGCGGAAATGTCGAGAAAATCTTCCTCCCATGCAATCCCGGCATTGTTAATCAGCACATCGATCTTGCCAAACTTATCTAAGGCGCGAGCGACGGCTTGATCGACTTGTTCAGGATCGGAAACATCCGTTACGCAAGCGAATGTCCGACACCCGGTTTGCCGCAAGTCCGCTTCGGCCTCCAGCAAATCTTTTTCTTCATTAGAGATTAATATAAGATCGGCCCCTTCCTGCGCAAATCGCTCGGCGACCGCACGGCCGATTCCCCTTCCTGCCCCGGTGACACATACAACTTGATCCGTATAACGCTTCATGATTCGGCCCCTTTGCTGTTATTCCGGAATTTTGGCGATGACATCAATTTCCACCAGAATTCCGTCCAATTGCCCGCCAAAGCAAGTTCTTGCCGGCATGGGCTCACTAAAATGTCGGCGATACACTTCATTAAATGCAGCAAAATTTTGCAAATCCGATAGAATGACATTTACTTTGACTACATCATTCATCGAGCATCCTGCCGCTTCCAAAATATGAATAATATTTTGCAGCGTGTACTCGGTCTGCTCCTCTACGGTTTGCCCAAGGACTGCCCCTGTTACGCTATCCAACGGTCCTTGTCCGGAGACAAACACGAATCCCCCGGACACAATTCCTTGGGAGTATGGACCATCTCCTTTGGAAGCCTTATCAGAACGAACCGCATCTCTCATCACTCTACTCCTCCTTCTTCCCTTCCTCCGCTCCGCACCAACGCAGAATCGTCAAAGCGTAGATTTCGACCAATTGAAGAAGCGAAGGAATGTCGATATATTCATCAGCCGCATGAGCATTGGCCCCTTTCGGTCCAAGCACGACAGCCGGAGTTGGGCTATACAAGTTAAACATAAAGGAATCGCATGCAAAGGGAGCTCCCTGAATGACGGCTTCTTCCCCGGTAACATCCCCGGCCGCTTCCGCCAGCAGGGGCAGCAAAGGGAAATCCGGCGATAACTGTGCTCCCGGCAAAAAGCGGATCATCTTCCGAAACTCGGGAAGCCTGGCGTCCGGCCCGTACTGGCGCAGGTAACCGTCGATCATTTCTTGCTTCAATTGCTCCTCCGTCGTTCCCGGATGACACTCTATCCAAATATCGACATGGCATTCCTCCGGCCCAACATCACATAGAGCAGCGGTCATATCTCCTGCCTCTACCCTTGTAATAATTACCGGAAGCTCCGGACGTTGTTCATACCAGGGAGCCGGTCCGGGCTTGGAGCTTCGCTCCTGCTCAAATTGCTCCAGATAGGCCATAAATTTGCCAGCGTCATACAGCGGGTTAATAAGCGTCTCGCCACTGAACGACAAGCCGGTCTTCCCGCGAAACGTCAGTCGCCATATAGCTCCGCCGCGCGTGGCCGGGCAAATATCGAGATTGGTCGGTTCAGGAATGATAGCCGCATCGGCCTCTATTCCTTTCAATCTTCCGGCCAGTGTCCCATTGGCCCCGCCAAATTCTTCATCGACGACCGATTCGATCAGCACGTCTCCTTGGGGACGGAGATTTAGCTCCTGCAAACAGAGCACAGCCATAACCGCCGCACCCAGCCCGCCCTTCATATCGAACGATCCTAGCCCATACAGTCGGTCTCCTTCTTCCCGAGGCTCCCAAGGACTATGGGACCAGCCTGGAGCGACGACCGCCGTATCCATATGTCCCGAGAACAACAGGGATTTTCCTCCTCCGGTCCCTTTCCACCTGGAAGCTACATTCGGACGGTCGCTGTAATCCTTGCCTGGATAATAAGCCGGATGTTCCCGGAAGCCCGGGGCATCCTCGGGTGAATACAACTCGACCTCCAGCCCCATACTCTTCAACTTATCGGCGAAGAAGTGCTGACAGTCTCGTTCATCACCATCCACAAATCGATTGACCGTATCAAATCGGACCAGGCCAGAAATGAAATCAATCATTCGCGACCGGTTTGCCTCTGCCCACGCGCGAACAGATTCTTCCCTAGTGATAGACTGCAAAAATCCCACCTCCATCATGATTTAAAATCGAACGTTTTTATCGAAAGTGTTTTCTATATATAAAACGCTTACGATATACTATTTTCATTTTAAAGACTCAAGCCAATGGATTCCGCACTGCAACGGGTCTTTATTGAAAAGCAGCAGTTTTTATGATTAATGTTCCATATGTCTCACAAAGGAGTCTGCTATGGGGAAAAACCGCTACATTGTACCCGCATTGGAAAAAGGGCTCACCTGATAGAAATACTCGCTGACTCTGACGGGCCGCTAGGAATTACAAGAATTTCCGACTGAAAGCCCACGGTTTTAATCGTGGGATGAAAGACGGCTTTGCCAGAACATCCCTTCATGGGATGGGCAGGGCAAACCTGATTTGGTATAATTAGGGTATGTCCTTTGTGCCGTCAAGCAATAGACGTTAAAACACACTCGCTCTTTGAAAACAGCATACATATGAGGTTGCTCAAGCGAATCTTCTTGAGCGTAAAATGTATGAAGTCGTCAAGACGAAGACGCTAAAACATTTTCAGAGCAAACCTGTGGCAGATGGTAACAGTCTGTCAGCCTAAGATGCTAAATGCACTGTCTTAGGATGGGCTGATGAGACAGCCCTGAACTTGGGGGAACTACGGTTAGCAGAAATGCACTGCCGACTACCACCCAAGAACCCAATGATACCGAAGGTATCAGCTTGCGGCTTTAGCCGTGGGAGTCTCAATGATCTGTATGAACTAAGCAAGCTTCCCAAAACCTCCATTTTTATGATGCTGTCGACATTGGAGCAGCTTGGCTTCGTCCACAAATTGGAGGACGGCAAGTACCGCCCCACATTAAAAATCTACAACATCGGGATGACCGTTCTTTCCAAGCTGGATATCCGCAAGGTGGCTCGCCCCATTATGGAGAAAATGGCCGAGGATATGCGTTTCACCATTCATCTGGCTGTCCTGGAGAACGAGCAGGCGATGTACATTGAGAAGGTGCCCGGTCCCGGCTTCGTCCAGTTTGCGACTAAGATCGGGCAGGCCTGGCCCTTGCACAATTCCGGAGTCGGCAAAGCACTGGCTGCCTGGCTGCCAGAGGCGGATCTCGATCGAATTCTCGAAGCACGCGGGATGCCTGCCGCCACTCAGAACACCATAACCCGTGCAGAGGAATTCAAGAAAACTCTCGAGCTCGTTCGGCTGAACGGCTATGCCCTGGAAGATGAAGAGGGAGAAACAGGCATTCGCTGCATTGCCGCCCCTATCCGCGATCATAAGGGCGAAGTTATCGCAGCTCTTGGAGCCACCTGTCTCCGTAATGAGCTATCCAGCTCCGAATTCACCCTAACTGGACAATATATGAAGGAGCAAGCCAACGCGATTTCCGGCAAGCTCGGGTATTCGGAAATAACAAATCCAACCTCTTGACTGGAGGGCTTTTCATTTGAGTACATTTCTGGATGATATGATCGGTCCTCAGCCCATCCGCATCGTTGATCTGAAGCTGGAACGATCCAAATTACGGATCAAAAACCTCACGGTCCTTCAATATGGACATTTACCCGGGAGAACGCTTAAGCAGAAAGAGATTTCCTACGAGCATTGGGCCTTCACCTACATCGTCCGGGGAAAAGGAAGCGTTCAGTTCAACGACGAACCGGTCCAG
This sequence comes from Paenibacillus sp. J2TS4, assembly GCF_018403245.1. Taxonomy (GTDB): domain Bacteria; phylum Bacillota; class Bacilli; order Paenibacillales; family NBRC-103111; genus Paenibacillus_L. The sequence goes on along the minus strand of NZ_BOSH01000012.1, from coordinate 153,599 downwards.
CGTTTGGAAGAAGGCTGTCTCTTTTGGGAATGGCCCGGTGATAGATTCACCTTCGGCCCCGATAGTGAGGACGGTTGGGATGAATACTATATCACTTTTGAAGGAAGCCGGGTACAGGAATGGCTAGATAATAAAATCGTGATTCCAGGTACGGTGCTGCGGGTCGGCTCCGACCGAAACTTCATTCGTAAAATCGAAACGATCGGCGATCTGATAGAAAGCGGAATTCCGGACAATACGGATCGGGCGGCCTTGCTGCTGGAATCCCTCGTATTCGATTTCTCTGTTCAGGACGCGAATCAAAGAGCTGCTCACTCAACTAGCAAAAAGCCGGAATTTGTGCTGCAAATTCTGGAGGACATCGCCAGCAATCTGTACCAACCTTGGGAGGAGCAGCAGGTTTGGGAGCGAAATCATATCTCTCGCTCCACTCTGCGTCGGGTTGTGCAGCAAAACACCGGTTATCCCTTGAACGAATATGTTAACCGGCTTAAAATTTCCGAAGCGAAGAAGCTGCTGCGCCTGACCACATGGCAAATCAAAGAAATTTCACAAAGGCTTGGTTATCAGGACCCCGCCTATTTCTCCCGGCTCTTCAAAAAATACACCGGCACCTCAGCAGCCGATTATCGGGAAAAAACAAAGCTTGGTGAATAGGACCTTATCTGCTGTGAGTCCTCCCGCTAGAATCTGGCAGAAGAAAGGATTTATGGAAGCAAATACTTTGCCCGCTGGGCGTCCATATGTCGATCGGTAATTCTCCGCATGGCATCACCAATAATTTTCCATGTCAGGTCAGTATGGTGTGCTCGATAATCATTCGATTCCGAGCCCCGGTAGCCCCAAACCAAAATTGTGCGCGCGCCCGCATCATACGCAGCATCCGTTGCGAGAATAATTTCTTCTTCACGTCCCGCCGGGGTGCCGTAGCCTTGAATCCACAGGTTGTGGGATTTGCCGTATTGCCCGCACACTTCCAGATTTCTTTTGGTAGAATCGTATACGAGCTGGTACGGATCGGCATCACTCCCTAGCCAATAAGGATCCGAACCAATGTTGTCCAAGGAATCCAAGGAGGCAATCTCATGGATGGTCGACAGGTTGATGCCGTACTCCGCACCGAGCATGACACAAACGATATTCTCCATTTGCTTGCTCTTGCTGTATCGGGTCACTTCGGCGAAATAATCGACGATCGACCCAATCCTGAACTGACTAACCTCCTCTGTAAATTCCGTCGGCATCTTCTTGCCGTACCGCTCCTCGAACAGGCTCTGACAGCGCGGACAGCGGCAGGTCCACACTTGAGGCTGGCCGTTTTCCATCGATTTCGCAGCGAGATGCGGCTCATCCCAGAAAATGCTTTTGCCGCCAATATCCCGAACGACATCAATCCATTCCTTCGTAAAATTGCGAAAATCCGGACTGTTCAAGCAAGCCCTGACAGGATCGACCGCTCCGTCGGAATAGACCTGACGGCTATCGGGGGAATAACCGAGAAAATGCGCCTTATCTCCCGGTGGGCCGCCGAGCCCCCAATTATCCACCCATACATCCAGTCCGTAGCCTTCGGTAATTTGAATAATTTCTTTCATTATATTCCGATGGCGATCCCAATCAGTATGAGAAAACATATGAACCACTAGATTAAAATGCCGCTCAATAATATCCCTCATATCTGTTTCCACATGACGAAGGATCCGGTTGCCATGATAGGCAACTCCTTTAATTAATTTATCGTGCTTCATCTGTCATAACCCCCAACTCTATGTTTAATCATTTATATAGCTGTAAAATACTTCCTTATCTATATACTATTTATTGTCTCCAATACAACGATTGATCAAGTTCCGGGTGATTTGTTGCACTCTAGGATCCGGACCTTGAACACGCCCGAAGGTTCCCGTAGCGGGAATATGCCCCGGCGGGCTGCTTAGCCCTTCTGCCCACCAAATGGTCCCCGCATTGAATACCCAGTTATTGCGTGGCCCCGGATAGATTACCGCGGCATGCTTCCCGTCCCCGATAACAGGATCATTGTATTCTTCTTCGGGGCCAACCCCGAACAATTCACCATGAGCCAGCACTTCCAGGCCATCAATATTTTTGAAAGGTGTACCGTGATACTCCCACCCGACTAATCCGGGAATGCGGTCTCCAGCCTTCATTCCGGTTCCTTCAAATACCCAATGCTCCGGCTTAACTACCGTCCAATCACCATACCCCGGACCAAAGGTGGAGGAGCCCATAAGCTCATGCTCGTCAGAAAACCGCTGTTTGCGCGCAAATGCGCGGAACGGTGCTCCCGTTCGCTGGTTAGGATACGGAATGATTTCATGGAATAAATCATTTCCCGACAGAAAAAGCAAGCTAACCCCGGCATCCCGGGCTTTAGCGGCATTGTCGTACATTTGTCTAGTCCAGTATTCGTCGTGTCCAACAGAGATAAAAACTTTGCACGTTTCCAGCAAATCCGGGTCCCCGTGAAGATCGAGGTTCGAGCAATAGGTGACATCATACCCTTCAGCCTCCATCCAATAGGAAAGCGGAAACTCCCATAACAGGAATTCTCCTGAACCACAGGATAAGGGCGCGTCTACAATCTGACAATACTTGGAATAGGGGCGGTCCAGACTGACTCTGACATTCGGTCCGGAATACCAGAGTTCAGGCGTCCCGTCATCGTAAAGAGAATTGGTTCCAGGCCATTTATTATAGGCCTGCCAGGTCAAATCGCTTACCTGGACAAGCACATCGGTTTTTCGTCGCTGCTTCACCACGAAGATAATGTAGCTTTGTGCAGGAAACTCTCCATTCAAGGTTAACTTAGCCAGATAGACGCCGCTGACCCAATCCTCGGGAATAGGCAGAGTAATGCTTGACCGCCAGTTGCATTCCCTCAGGCGCTCTATTGTTTCCATAGGAACCGGCTGCTGTTCTCCGGCTAACGGACCCAGATGCAGCATGTGCCGACCGCCTAAGCCGCCATAGTAACCCATTCGATAAATATCTATTACATAGGGGCACGCCGGATTAGTGCTTACCATCAGATCGATGCTCTCCCCCGGATAAACACTCGTACGAGAGGCATAGCCTTCTATAACGGAGGAGCGCAAGCCGCGAATTAACGGGGAAGCTTGCAGCGTCTCCGGATAATCAAACTTAAACAGAGTCGTCTGCCAATCCAGAGTCCCTGGCAGCGAGTTTTCCTGAACGGTTACGTTAGCCATCTTAACCTCTCTCCTCATTGTCCTTTACTTTGCTAAACAGGAATCGCCGGATGATATCACTACAATAGTCAAAGGATGTGCCTAATCTATGAAGTATTCTAATTAGTTACAGCAGCCATTCCGGCATTTATAAAGGTCCATAAGCTCGCTTAATGAAACCGTATTCAAAACAGGATCGAAACGATATTGGCAAGGAGCTGCTGAACATTACAGCTTCATTATACCTTTCGGTCCCACGGGCAATAAATGTTCTATATGTCTAAACGCTTGGACTATATGGTCAATTAAGTGAATTGATATTTACTTTAAACAGCAAAAAAACTTTCTGCTGAAACTACCAGAAAGTTTTATATGAAAGAATTTGATGTGAAAGGTTTTCTGTTTGGATACGGCAATAAGACGCGTTTGGTAATAGACTGCATCAGCCCCCCCAGCCTTCTCCTTCCTCCAGATCGGCATCGGCATAAATAATATGTCCTTCCGCCAGTCTGCCCCCCCATGGCTCGAGCACGTTGTCCACCAGCCGGACAAGCGATCGGCGATCGTTTCTTACGTAGAAGTCCTCCAGACAGGCGATCAAGCTGCGGCTGAAGGAAGCGTCGTATCGCTGAAGCATCCGCAGCGCCCACTTGCCCTCTCCGAGCCACTGATTGTTGGCCCTCAGCACAAATTCCGTCACCAGCTCCGCGAGCTGTTGGACGATGAATAAATTTTCTCCCCGGTCCGACGAGCCCGATAAGTCTTCCAAATATTCGCTGATCCTGTATCTGGCCGCCTCTTTCTCTTCCTCCATCCAGGGAAAAGGGCCCGCCGCCAAATCATTCCTGGCCTGCTCTCGGATTTCGGCGGCCGTTCCATCATCTTTCAGGACTACTCCTTCCGCCACCATTCTCTGCAGGGAGGGGAGGACCGTTGTAATCCCGACCATGAATAGCGCCGGACAGGATGCACGGTTCAGGACAAAGGCCTCGATTGTCCTCCCGAACTCACGGTAAGTTCGCCTGTATGGCCTGGGTACCGTTTCATCCATGATGACCAAATCCAGGTCGGAATAATCATTTTCCCTCCCTTGGGCAGCGCTTCCCGCCAGAATAGCTATACAGCAATCGGGGTACCAATGATCAATAAAAAGCCGGGCCGCCTGCTCTCCTGTCGGTTTCAAATCATGCCATCCCCTTTGCCAAAAGTCGGTTATCCAACATTTTATGCCGATGGCTTTTCCCATAATGACCTGCACATTTGCACGTTAATCGGCAGTTTTTCACCGGACTTCTAAAGGTTTTAGCAAGTTCGATTCCTACTCTTCTTTGCATATAACGTTAAATAAAATACACTCCTGCACAATATTTAGCTTCTCGGGATGTTCACCCAAGCGAAGTGAATGCAAAATCATAAAATAACTTAGGCCTAAATGAGAGGAGGAAGTTCAATGAGCGCAGTTGGCGGTTTCAGACACTGTTTCACTTCTACAGGTACGATTCTGGTGCTGTTTATTCTTCTTGTCATCGTCTCCCGTGCATTTTGCTTCTAATGATCGAATAAGCAAACAACGGCCTGCTAGTACGCAGGCCGCTGTCCCTACAGTTGAATCCGGGCCCTAACCATCCTTTGCTACCTTCATCCCGAACCGCATACGGATAGTGACACCGGCTCCGGGCCCGCTCTCCGCTTCGATTGTGCCTCCATGTTCGTGAACGAGATGCTTGGCAATGGCAAGCCCTAATCCGGTTCCTCTGCTGGCCCCCTCTGTGTTGGTTCCCCGGTAATATCTTTCAAACAAATTCTTGATTTCGTCTTCATCCATTCCTTCTCCGTTGTCGCTAACCGTTATTGTAAATCCACTCTTTGCCACGGCGTTAAGCGAGACCTCTACTTGGGTCCCTGCCGGATTATGGAGTAGTGCGTTAGCCAGCAGATTGTCCAGAATGCGTCGGAACCAGTGGACATCCACGCGGTAATCTATCGGTTTCCCGGCATCGCGAAAACAAATGTTAGCCTGCCTAAATCCGGGATCGTTCTGGAAGGAAATCACCGTTCCACGGATGAATTCATTCATCTCGGTCTGTTCCATCTTTAAGGGCAGCGCCCCGTTCTTCAGCCGGTAAGTCATGCTCAAGTCCGCAATCAGCTCGTCCATGTAGTCGGCTTTATCTTTGATCACTCCGGCGAATTCGCGGATTTCGGCGACAGACCAGTCGTACTGTTCGGACTCCAGCATGTGGGCATAGCCTTTAATCGAAGAGAGCGGGGTTTTCAAATCATGGGAAACTCCGGCAATCCATTCCTCCCGTGACTTTTCCAGATTGGTTCGGATTTCGTTATTTCGTTTCAGCGTTTCGGTCAACCCGTTCAGCATTTGCACCACATCGGTATATAATCTGTACCGGCGCTTAAGCTTTCCAGACGGCCTTCTGCTTCTGGGAAGCCCTTGGTGATCGAGCGGCTCCTCGTAGACTCCACTGCCCAACGATTGCAGCCATCGGATCATATGCAGAATAGGGGTTCCGAACCGATGGCCATACCAGAAGGACAGAACTCCAAACAACAACAAAACGGCGGCGAGAAACAAAGCGAATCCAAATAGCAGCAATTGCCCCTCCGACCCGAACACGAATGGTGGTTGTACCGTCCCTTCTTCCTCAAAAACCGGCAATCCGACAACCCAGGTCAAGCCTGTTTTTTCCTCATAGTTCGACCACAACCGATAGGAATCCGAAAAAGTACTGAATGAACCAAAAATCAAATCTTTAAGCGTATAATGAGTCAAAGCCTCAGAAGGCTTGTATAAAGATGCCACCTCATCCCCTTGCTCATCAAGCACTTGAACCCAGCCATGCTTTGCTTTCAGCGTTTGCTCCATATCATCGGGAATCAGGATTTTCCCGTCGGAAAATGCCGCCTGTTCAGTCAGGCTTTGGACAAGCTCTCCTCCTTCCGGCTTTACTCCGTAAAGTAAAGTGTAGGTTGTCCCTCCTTTGACCTGTATCCAAATGTAGAGACTATAAGGAAAAGGCTTCTTTCCCATCCAATAATCGACTAATTCCCCCGGATTATACCGGTCTGGAACATTGGCAGGGGTGAAGTGGGAAGTGATGACCTGCCCCTCTTCATCCAACGTCTGGAGCCAGCCGCCGCTCTGCTTGACTCTATCAAGCAAGTTCTCATCAAATTGAAACGTCCCCTCCTTCATTTCCATAGACTCCACCAATTTGGGAAGACCGGCTTTGGCAAACTCCCTTCTCATCTCCATCTCCGTCATCTGGTCGGCAAGATAGTAGATCATCCCGACCATTAAACCGATCAGCACCGCCCCGACAAAAACAAGCTGCAAAATAAATTGAAGAATCAGCCGCTTCCTAACGTCCATCAGAAATCTCCCGGTTAACGAGCTTGTATCCGAGTCCTCTGACCGTCAGCAAATATTCCGGCGCTGCGGGGTTCTTCTCTATCCGTTCACGAATCCGATGGATATGGACCATAACGGTGTTGTCCTCGCTAACGCTGCTTTCCCCCCACACCCGCTCATACAGCTCACTTTTGCTGAATATTCTATTCGGATGGCGGCAAAGAAAAACAAGCAGCTGAAAAACCTGAGCCGGACAGCTGACCGGACTGCCCTCCACTATAAGCTCCCCGGCCCTCACATCGACCTCGAACCGGCCGAACCGATAGCGTTCCTCCATATCAACAAAGGCGGGGGTGACGCTCAAATACCGCCTGAGCTGGGCCTTCACCCGGGCTACCACTTCAAGAGGATTAAACGGTTTGGTCATATAATCATCCCCGCCCACGGCAAATCCGGTCAGCTTGTCGAAATCGGTCGTCCGGGCCGTAAGAAACAGCACCGGAGCGTCCGTCGTCTGGCGCAAAAACGGAAATACCTCATAGCCGCTGCGCCCGGGCAACATCACGTCCAGAATAATGAAGTCGTAGCGTGTTCTATGACACAGCTCGACGGCTTCTTCCCCGCTCCCCGCCGTATCCACTTTCTCGAATCCTTCTTTGGCCAAAACGGTTTTCAGCATTTTCAAGATGGACGGTTCATCATCAACTATAAGCAGCTTAGCGTCTTTCATCTCATGCATCCGGCAGCATCCCCCGTAACTATTCCTTTTCTCCATCATACCATGCACTCATTTCCGGAAGCATACCCTAACCTTAACAAGACCTTAACGGATTAAGGCAACGGGTTAAGGCCTGTTATCGAAAATGCTCTCTGGAGATGCATGTATGCTCTCGATTTGTTCTTTCTCAGCAGCAGCGAACCGAAAAATATGCATCGACAACAGGGAGGATCAGCGAGAAGTGGCAAGAGGTATGATTCCGGGTATCGTCTTGGAAAATGGCTACAAATCTATTTTTGCTTTTAGTTCCTTCTGCAAAAAAATTAAGCTAGCGGTAAGCTTCCGTTGAAACGCGGGAAAGACCAGCATGCTATGATAGTTACGAATAAAGGACGGGCAATGGAACTGCCCGCCAACAAGGAGTGACATAAGTTATGACTAATCGATTATGGAAAACCGCTGCAGCGGGCCTGCTGTCCGGTTGCGCTTCGGAAGCCCCCAGTGCCATCCAGCCTTCCTCCCCCGATACTAATCAGCCTTCCGCCTCTCCCGGTAATAAGGCCGAGGAGAAGGACGGCCAAGTGGCCCCCGACCTTTTTGCAAAGGTGTTTCTGCAAGGGGATTATGAGCGAATCTACAAACAGTTTAGCGAGGAATTCAAGCAACAAGTATCAAATACTGAATTTCAGGCGCTGGCTGCCGATTTTAACCAAGGGGTAGCCGCTTATAAGCTTCAATCCGAAGTGCCCTTGGACAATAATGTAAGGTATACGTGGGCGAGCGAGGACGGCAGCAAAGGAATGACCGCTTTTTTTGATCCGCCAGGCACGATTCTTGGTCTGCAGGTCGTTCTTCTTGAGGCCTTCCCGGAGACGGACGGGCAGTATACATCAGGGAAATACCAGTATCCTTTTGCCGGGGAATGGTTTACTTTCTGGGGGGGAACCAATGTGCTGGTCAATTATCATTACGCTCACCCAAGCCAGAGATACGCCTTCGACTGGATCATGCTTAAAGAAGACCGTTCCTACGAAGGTGATCCGACCAAGAATGAAAGCTATTACGCTTTCGGTCAAGAGGTACTGGCGCCGGCCGATGGCAAAATCGTTAAGGTAGAGAACGATTTGGATGATAACACTCCCGTTGGAAAGATGGACCCTTCCAACCCCGCAGGAAACCATGTCGTCATCGAGCACGCCAATGGGGAATACAGCATGCTGGCTCACTTCCAGAAGCAGTCCATTCAAGTCAAAGTCGGAGATGAAGTCAAAGCCGGGGACTTGTTGGGACTATGCGGAAATTCGGGCAACTCCAGCGAGCCTCATATCCATTATCATGTGTCCGATTCTCCGGACCTTGACCAAGGCAACTCTGTCCGCATCCAATTCATAGATGGCGGGGACGTCAAGCAGGGAGACTACGTCCGCGGAAGTTAAGAGCGAATCATTTTTTAATGACAATAGGGAACGAGAAGGACCTCCTAGACCGAGCATCATCGATCCATTGAGAAAGCTAATTTGGCCATTGTCTTTCAGCCGCGATTCGATTAAGATGAGCGTAAAAGACCGCCAAGGAGGCTTAGTTATGACTATCGTAATCGAGAATGCAAACATAGTGATGGAGACCGAGACCATCACTGGAGGCTCCCTGACTATCGACGGCGGGAAGATAGTCCGAATTGGCCAACATGCCCCCGATCCCGATTCAGCAGCGGCCGACAAATATGATGCCCGGGGAGCGTTCATCTATCCTGGCTTTATCGATCTCCATGTCCACGGGGGGAATGGCTTTGACTTGATGGATGCAACGCCGGAAGCGATCGAGGGAATGTGTCATTATCATGCCGCCCACGGGACGACGACACTCCTGCCAACGACCAGAACGGCGCCGATCGCAGCCATTACTTCAGCGCTTACCGCAGCCAAGGCATATATGGCCTCTTCACAGGAGCCTCTGCGATCACTTATCGCGGGCATCCATTTGGAGGGGCCTTTTTTGGCGTCGGCATATCGAGGAGCTCAGTTTGAGCAGGAGCTGCTCCAGCCTTCCTTGCCACAGATGAAAGAATGGCTGGACGCTTCCGGCGGGCAGATTCGACTGGTGACGATCGCCCCCGAACTGGACGGTGCGGAATCAGTCATCCGCCATCTGCGTGAACAGAATATCATCGTATCGGCAGGCCACTCCGGTGCCACGTACGAGGATATGATACGTGCAGCAGGCTGGGGAGTTCAGCATGTCACCCATTGCTACAACGGGATGAGAGGGTTCCATCACCGAGAGCCCGGCATGCTGGCTGCAGCCTGGTTAGATGAGAGGGTTACCGCGGAGCTGATCTTCGATACTCACCATGCTCATCCGGCCGCCGCGCAAGTGCTGCTTCACATGAAAGGATTGGACCGGGTGGTGCTGATTACAGACGCCGTCCGCCCAGCAGGATTGCCGAACGGCAAGTATATAACGGAGGCCGGAGATTCGCTGACTGTTGAGGCCGGAATCGTCCGTCTTCCTACCGGAAGCCTGGCGGGAAGCACGTTGACGATGAACATCGCCGTGAAGAATGCAATCGAGCTGCTTGGCCTGAAGCCCTATGAAGCCGCTCGCCTGGCCAGCCTTAATCCGGCAAGGATCCTTGGGCTGAATCAGCGGAAGGGATCGCTCGCTCCCGGTAAGGATGCTGATCTCGTCGTCCTGAATGAACGGTTCGAGGTCCAGCGGGTGATGTCGCTTGGGCATTGGCTGGAGCTGTAGCTGCAGGACTCCCAATCTTCAGACACTAGTAATTGATCACAAGCCACGCGCCGATAGGCTCGCTTGGCGAAACAGGAGGTAGCCATGGGGAAATACATTATCGGTATCGATGTGGGCGGAACGAATATCCAGGGTGGATTAATCGATCCGCATGGCCGGATTGTCAGCAGAGCTCAAGAAAAGACGGATGCACGTCTCGGGGCGGATAAGGTGATTGAACGAATTGCCGGCGTTGCGGCGAAGCTGCTGGAACAATCCGGGGTGAACCGCGCTGAAATTGCCGGCATTGGAGCCGGCGTGCCCGGATTTATCGATATCGACCGGGGGATTGTCCGATCCGCGGCTAACCTGCAGTGGAAGGACGTTCCGCTGGCCGAACGTTTGAAGGACTTAATCGGCCTGCCTGTATGCATTCATCATGACGTTAGAATGTACGTTTATGGTGAAGCCATCCAGGGAGCAGGCCGGTCTTTCCAGCATGTGCTGGGCATAACGATCGGTACAGGTCTGGCCGCAGCATATATCGATCAGGGGCGGATCCTATGCGGGATCCAGAACATGGCCGGAGAGCTCGGGCATATTCCGATGAGCGGGGAGCAGACCCGTTGCTCCTGCGGCATGAAGGGCTGCCTCGAAACGGTCGTCTCGGCCCGCGGCCTGATCCGGCAAGTGACCGAGGCCGTCCGCAGCGGGCGGCCAAGCCGTCTTGCCGAGCTGGCCCTGCGAGAGCCGGGCGAGCTGACCGCAGATGCCATCTCCGCCGCATATGACGAAGGCGACGAATTAGCGGCGGAAGTTTATCGTCATACGGGAAGGCTGCTCGGCCAAGGATTGGCGTACGCCGTTACCTTGCTCAGCCCGGATGTCATCATCATCGGTGGCGGCGTAGCCTCCGCCGGCGAGAAGCTGCTTGCCCCTGTCCGGGAGTCGCTGCAGGCATCCATCCTGCCAAAGTACTGGAGCCATTTGAAGATCGAGACAGCCCAATTAGGTAACGACGCAGGGCTAATCGGTTCTGCCGCTTATGCGAGAGCCAAGCTGGATCCCCTACCAGAATAATGCTTGCTGCAGGCTGTCCTGAATTAGTTTAGCAATAAAAGCAAAAAAACTGCCCGGCAACTCGTCAATGAGCTGCCGGGCAGTAGAAACGGTCATTCAAACTGATTCTAAGAAGACCTCTAAATAAGGCGTTCTCCCCCGGATAATCTCTCATACACATGAAAATCGTAACGATACGGATTGCGCTCATCCGTCACGCCGGGAGTGACCGAAATCAACTTCCACTCCTTCTCATTTACTTCAGGAAAGAAGGTATCTCCCCCAAACTCATGATCGATCATCGTCAGCACCAATCGATGAGCGTAAGGCAAGAAGAGCCGGTACACTTCTTCTCCCCCGATAATAAATACTTCCGGATCCGTTGCAACGAGCGCTAAAGCTTCCTCCGGAGAGGCGACGACCTCGCAGCCTTCTGCCCGATAGTCAGGATTTCGAGTCAGAACAATATTTCTCCGGCCGGGCAAGGGTCGGCCCATAGACTCGTAATTTTTTCTTCCCATCACAATGGGATGCCCCATCGTTGTCTGCTTAAAAAACATTTGATCCTTCGGCAGCTTCCACGGAATATCGTTATCCCGGCCTATGACCCGATTCCGGTCCATGGCCGCAATGAGCGTTAATTTCATTCATGCATCCCTCCCAAGAAGAAAAAAGAACTCAAGGAAGGGAATACCGGCATCTCCTTGAGCTGAGTGTAGAGCTTTCTATAATAAAAGCGGCTTAAAGAAAACGGTCCATCTTCCGAAGGTAAGCGCCCTCCGAACCTCTATTATTCCTTAATATAGATAGGCCCCCATAGAACTGGAACACTAAGCTGAGTTTAATAATGGACTCCCTCTTTAAGAAACACGTGCTCGTTGCCAAGCATCATTTGAATAAGAAAATAAATCATCGGTGAAGCCAACAAAACAACAACCAGAAAGACAATTAACCCTAATCCGTTAAACTGATTGCTAGATTTTTCCGATTCCAGCTTCATCGTTATTCCCCTCATTTCACATAATTATCGTTTTTATCTATCTACCAGTCTACCCTATTGCAACCGAAAAAGGAATATGCAGCCTCCCCCGGCTAACTCGTACAGGAGAAAGTTCATTACTTTGTCATAAATCATAAATAGAGGGGACTCGTCCCTGCTGCGCTAGGCGCCTTGCGGAAACAACAGGACGACATATACCCAGCAAATTAAGGCACACGCGAACGACACCGCCCCGAACAACAGGACGATCTGCGGCTCCTTCCAACTGTATTTCAGACTGAAATGGTAATGGATTGGGGCCATCCGGAATAATCTGAGCCGGGTTCGCTTATAGTACCAAACCTGAAGGATCACCGACAGCTGTTCAGCGAAATAGACAAGAAAAAGAACAGGAATCAGGATTTCCACCTTCTCTATAACGGCCAGAAAGGACAGCGACCCTCCGATAGCCAGCGAACCGGTGTCTCCCATGAACGCTTTCGCCGGATGTACATTGTAAAGAAGAAGCCCGAGCAAGCAGCCCACCATAATCAAGCAAAAAGCTTGCACTTCCTGTCTATCCGATACCGCGAAAAAAAACAAATAAGTAGGGAGGGAAGCAACGATTAGCAGCCCGTCCATTCCGTCCGTGAAGTTGACCGCATTCGCCGTCCCAACCATGAACAACAGGACGATCACTATGTATCCCGCCAAGGGAAGCGAGAACTCCAATTTATCAGTTATAATAAGAGTAGGATCGAGAGGAGAGATGCGAGCCCATTCCCAAATTAGCCAGCCGGTTACTATAAATTGCAACAGCAATTTAATCCTGCCGGACAAGCCAGACGGGTCCTGATAATAGGCCTTCTTGAAATCATCGAGGAAGCCAATCCCGCCAAACAGAATAAAAGCCATAGCTGCCAGACGAGCTAACGGCTCGTGTTGGGTAACTACAGTGATCCATATCCCGACCGTAAGGATCAGCCCGGCCATTAACGGAGTTCCTTGCTTAGCCTGCTGTCCCGCCGGCAATTCCTTGCGAATGGGCTGTGTAAGTCTTAATCTTTTTAATGCTAAAATTAATAGAGGTGTAAGCAGGGCCACGGCCGCAAACGACAGCAGGCTCATTCCAAGCATGAACATATTTCCGCCTCCCTTTTGGGTAATGTTTCTGGCCAACACTGCACTTACCTACTTATATTGTATAGAAAAACACGAGCTTAAAAAGTGAAGCTTCAGCAGAAATATTTTCTACTTTTTGAAAAAATGCGGCCCAAGGAAGGAAAACGGCTTTTCATTGCGAATACTTTAAAAGAGTTGCGATGTACCGGCGCGAGTAGCAAAGATTATCGCTAAAGAGAGGCACCGGCCGAACCTTATCCAAAGAAATGAAAAAGGAGGGTTAGCCATGAATCCGACACCGGAACAACAACAGCTAATCAAAGACTTTATTATTCTTGATTTTATTCAAGGTATGCTGGAGCATGACGAGACTGCTCTGCAGGAGCTTCATTTCTCCGAACTGTATATGAAGCAATTCAAGGAAGTGCAGCAGAAGATACGGGATGAATACGTCAAGCTAAAGGCCCGTTTTGACGAGGGACAAATGACCATGCCTTTGGCGGCGAACGAAAATGTACCCGGCAAAATTACTTACGAGTACTATATTAAGGAAGAACCGCACAAGGTCAGAGTCCACGAAAAAGCATTGCAGGACACCGGAAAAAAAGTGGTGGAAGAATTAATGGGCTGACATTACGTACAAGCCTGGCCCTGATAATCCCGGGTTGTATCATCTATTTCACCATGATAGCCTCAAGTACCGTGAAATAAAGGTAACAATGCATCTATCTCAATTCGATGGCCTCAACTACCGTGAAATAATGGCAATAATACATCTATTTCAATTCGATGGCCCCAACTACCGCGAAATAAAGGTAATCATGCATCTATTTCAATTCAATGGCCTCAACTACCGTGAAATAAAGGTAAAGATGCATCTATTTCACCTCGATGGCCTCGGGTCGGCCGAGCATCGAGTGATCGCGGAGCCTTCCCATTTTCAACTGTACCGTGAGATCATTCCCAGCTTTCACCTGCATTCCAAGATGGGCTTATCCGGACAGCGATTGAGACAAATTCGCGGGGAATTGAAGCTGTACTGGTCGCAGGTCACAGACTTGGATACATGCTGTAAGCACTTGGAGCAGCTTCTATCTGAGCAGCCCATTCTGAATACCTAAACAAAGAAGCACTCCTATCCGAGTGCTTCTTTGTTCTCTCTCTGCCCACTCCAGCTTGCGGATCAGGCAGCGGCATCATGATTCTCTTGAATTTTACAATTACTCCAGTTCATTAATGCGGGAGTCAATGACCGCCAGCATTTGGGCACGGATCGCTTCTATCCGGATTATCGCTCGTTCGCACTCTCTTTCATATTTATCTCTCAACGAATCGTCCTTCAAGCCTGATAGATTAATAGTTACGGTAATCATCGCAGAACGCGCCGCTGCTTCCAGCAGATGGACGGCGATTCCGAGATCAGACAGCACATTCCGGTTCACTCTGGCGCTTATGTCCTCGATCGTCTCCAGAGAGGCCAGACATCTTCGCAGCAGCCTGACCGGAACCTCCGTGGCGAGAACGGAAGCGGAGGCCAGCGCAATGTCTTTCGCTTGTTTAAGCTCTTCGGTTTGGGCGGGCATTCTGGAGGCGGCCATATATGTTTCGAACGAACGGATATCCTCTTCGAGAAGGGCCTCGAACTGATCCATATCGGCTTTCATTCGGGTGACAATCCCATCCATCTCTTCTTGAATGGAAGCATACTTAGGGCCTTGGCTGAAGTGAGCCACCATCGAAGCCATGGACGCCCCAAGTGCGGCGACTAGGGCTGCGACGCTCCCGCCTCCCGGAGTCGGTGTTCTCGATGAAGCCTCCTGGATAAAGGAGCGTACAGACAGATTCATTATGGAAGACATAGCTGCTCCCCTCCTCTTGTTATTTTGGCAGCCGCTCTTGGCCCTGCTGCATTTCATAAGCTTTAAGCAAATTTTCAAACAATATAGCGGTCGTGAGCGTTCCGACTCCACCGGGTACCGGTGACATAGCTTTCAATGATCCTATCGCCTCGAGGGCAATGTCTCCAGCCAACTGCCCATCCTCCGTTTCGTTAATACCCGCATCAATAGCTACAAGATTAGGATGAACCAACTCTTCCGATATTAATCCCCGGCGCCCCGCCGCTGCAAACAGAAAATCCGCCTGACGAAGGGGGACGGACAAATCCGGAGTACGGGAATGACAGACGGTTACGGTAGCGTTATTGCGCAATAGCAGATGAAGCAGAGGCATTCCCACCGTCTCTCCGCGGCCCACCACTACGGCGTGCTTCCCCTCCAAAGCATATCCGTAATGCTCCAGCAGCCTCACACAGGATAGGGGCGTGGCCGGGTATAGTCCGGGTGCGCCGGTCTGGTTAGCCATTCGGTTGCCAGAAGTCAATCCGTCAACGTCCTTCCACGGTGCAATCTTTTCGATGACTGTTCGGGCGGACAAATGGTGGGGCAGGGGCAGTTCTAACAGTATGCCGTGGACCGTAACGTCCGAATTCAACGCATGGATCCTCATAATCAATTCTTCCTCGGTAACGTCAGGATTAAGCCGCACCCAATCGAATCCGATGCCGAGTCTGGCGGCCCATCGCTGCTTGGCCTTCGCATAAGCCAAGGAAGCCGGGTCTCCTTCCACCAGAACGACCGCCATTTTGATTTCAGTTCCCTGCTGCTCCCGTATTCTCCCTGCGTTCTCCGCAATCGAACGGCGGATAGATTCCGCCGCCTCCTTCGCATGTAACCATTGTCCCATCGTTCCATTCCTCCCAGACTCTTATTAGAAAAAAGAAAAAGTATTTGAACCGGAGTTCAAATACTTTGCCCAGGCGAACGGCACTATATGTTCGTACGCTCCCCCGTGGTTCCCCACTTCATTCGCCAGTCACGCACGCCTTTGATAATTAGAGTGATTATAACATAAAGGATAGCACAGTGGAACAATATGGTTATTGTGCACAGTTATTTGATTTTCACTGAACGAAAGGTGCCGTTGGCCGAGCCCAGCCACAGCTTGCCGGCATGGCTGTCCGCCATTCCATAAGCCGTCTGCAGCTCCCTTCCTTCCGCACTGGTTACGATTGCTCCTTCGATGCGGCCAAGCAATTCCCCGGTCTCCTTGCTCGCCAAGTAGACAGAGCCCTCCGCCGGCAGCACCAAATAATTCTGATAGAGGATGGGACGTTTATTCGGGTAGGGAACCCCGTCTACTCCCAGATTCATATCTTTCCAAGTATAGCTCGCTGTCCAGATGATCTCCCCGCTGCTGCGATTGACGGCGGTCAGTCGGTCATTGATATAGCCATATAGTATATCTCCATCTAACGTCCCGGTAATCAGCTTCCCTTCGGTTTCCCATCGCGGTTTATTATCCGAAATGTCGTGCCATACCGTTCCAAATCCCTCTCCCCGCCAAAAAATCGCATCATCGGATCGATGAATCAACATCGAATCTGAATTTACTAAAGAAATATAAGTTCCCTTATCATAAGGAACGGAGGCTTGCGTCTGACCCGTGGCCAAATCGATCAGTTCATATTGATCCTCAATCTGAAACCAGCGTTCCTCCTTCTCGGAAGCCTGCATATTTCGATAATCCGCACTCACCTTGTCTATGGCAGGATGAGTAAAAGTGTAAGATCGATATGGCTCCGCATCGCGTTTTCTACTCCATACGAATTTTCCGGTCCATGGATCATAAGCGGTCATTTCTTGGTCCAGTCCAACCAGAATGACCGGTTTGGCAAAGGAATCCGAATACATCCGTTCCTGCGGAGACATCGTTCGTGTCCACAATCGCTCGCCATTCGTCTCCTTAAGCCCAAGCAGAGTCCACTCCTTATCCGGATTTCCCAGGCCAACAGCCAGCACCCCCTGAGCTCCGCTTAGCCAGGCGTCGCTCTCCGCCCACTTCTTCTCCCACAGCAATTGTCCCGTCTCGGAATCCAGATAGCGCAGTCTAATTTCGTGCTCCATCGTTTCCGGGTTCAATTGGGTCATAACAGCAACATGGCGGCGATCCTCGGAAATCGCGTATTGAACGCCTGCATACTTGCCCTCGGCCTTCCACATCACGTCCCCTGTTTCTTCATGAATCCCATACAAGGTCGTGTCGTCGTGATACCCGCTTATCCAACCATCGTCGCCCAACACGAGCAGGGTCTTTCCCGCCTTGCCGATCAAGTAGTTGAACGGCAGCTCACTCTCGAAATTCCACTCCATTTCAGGCGAGAGGGTTGGGATCAGAGGCAGCTTGGTCTCTGTCGTATAGTCTTGCAGATAAGAATTCACCTTGTAAATTTGTGTTCGGGAAATATCCGTATTCATTGGATAAGCTATCATATACTCGGATACGGTCTGCTCCTCCGACCACGTAACGGTCATCTGCGCCTGATCACTTTCATAACGCCATACTTCGGCATGCAAGCTAACTCCCGTCGGGTCTCTGACAAGCTCTCGAAAGGAAGGCTCGCCGAAGATTTCCTTTACCTGCTCCTGATGATGGCCCAAGTGCAAGCGTTTGTTCGTTTCGGGGTAAGCCGCTTCCCAATGGGGAATGGAATTTTGCTCCAGACGCACCAGCATGCCTTCGCGATACGCTTCATCCTCATTTTTATAAGGCTCGAAGACGCCGTCCTTCCATATATAATAAGTCTTATCCGGCTCCGATTGCTCGGGTTCAGTCCAAGTTCCGACAAAGCCGCCCTCTATTCTATCCAATCGAATAGATAGCTCCTCCCCGTCTTGAACAATTCCCGCTTCGGCAGATTCCTGTACTTCAAGCTCAACCAGTCCTTCCTCGTCCTGGAACGTAAACAGCCTGTACTCGGATATTCCCGGATTGAGCGGGCGGCCGATCGCAAAATCGGGAACGCTATCATCATTGTAATCGTCAGATACAAGCTTAAAATTCCGATCAAAGGACAGAATTTCTTGACCGAATCGTTCATTAAGATCCAACTGCGATACTAACCGGCCCTCCGCATCCGTCACTTCCAGCAGAAATTGCCCTGAACCGGTTTCAATCGATTCGCCTCCTCTATCCGTACGATCGATCGTTCCGTGAGCCATTCGGATTCGCAATATTCTATCCATCCCGTCCTTTCCTTGAGGAAGCCGATATTCGGTCATAATGATTCCTGCTTCGTCCGTCTCGCAGCCTGCTGCTCCGACAGCCATCAAGACAGCCGCCAGCACCATCCCCCATGCCCAACGCTTCATCTCCCCCCTCCTTTCGTGCGCATCTATCTTTTCCAGAGGAATGCTCTTCATTCCGTCATGCGTTTTCATTAATTCCATACTCTAACATTTACAGCTCAATTAATGCGCTCTTTTATTTATCGAGCATAATCCTTCACAGCAAATTTCCTTCCTTCCAAGCAGCTCAGCGCTTTACCCATGTAGCCCTGGAGTAAGCCAACCGCATCCCGGCTCTCTCCATGTTATTCTGGCTGCTGGAAGCATACGCTGCTTGACCGACAACCAAATAACAGCCGAGCTGGCGCGCTTCGCGCATCCGCCGGAGAATAAGAGCGCTTTGCAGTCCCCTTCGTCTATAGTCCGGCAAGGTAGCGGCAAATGTCAAGGATGCGATATTTCCTTGGGCATACATAACGCCGACTCCCGCAGGTATGCCGTCCACCTGACCGATAAAGAACGACCAGCCGGGCCGCCCGTAAAGCACCCGGTTATTCTCCGCAACATAAGGCGCTCCATCTGCGGAAAGGCCTGTTCCGAGACAATGCAACTCCCCGTACAAAAGAAATTCATCCGACCGCAGCTTGCGAATGCTAATTCCGCCACTCTCCTCTTCCAGACCCTCCTCGAAGTCCGTTCCTGCGCCTATTTCTTTCCGAAGCTCCTGGACAGGGAGACCTTCGCTCTGATTCTCAAGCTTCTCCTCCGTCAGCCCATACATCGTACTGTGAAAAGATCGCTGATAGAATCCTCTTGCGGCCAGACTTTCCAGCAAGTGCCCATCGACTCTTCCGGGAACAATCTCGAATTGGCACGCCCGATCCCTCTCTCGGTAAAAAGCGAGGATATCGTCCAGCCTCCCTATTTCTTGAGAAGTTATTCCTTTGACCGTGTTAAATTGCGGCCAAGGCATCGTTCGGCTGTAAAAGGCGGTTGCGCCCCCAAAGGACGCCATCTCCACCCCTTCGGGATTTCCTTCCCGTTCCCGGATCGCATTCATTCTGGAGACCATGTACCCGATCTCGGATTGCTCCAGCCTTTCCACCCATTCATTAGTCAATACGGGAAGCTTCATCATGCACACCTCTTCTTATAATGATAAATCCATCTTTTTGAATAGGGAGAAACTCCTACTGGGGATCTAAATGGATTTCTTCAGAGCGTTGAAAAAATCGGTTCACGGATCTTGTGTATTCATTTGTACGATTATTCGTACAAATGCGGATCTTCGAGACCTATTGATAGCTAATTTGTATGATATTTCGTACAAAGAAGACCCTTTCACGGAACGGGCGTGCCCATTTGTACGATTATTCATACAAAAGTGAAACCTTCGCGGCAGACGCATGTCCGACTGTATGATATTTCGTACAAACCGTAGTTGTTCGCATCCATCTTTCGCTCATTTCTACGTCTATTCGACTATGCAAGGGGCCCGGTGGATAGCGCATACAAGCCACGTAGATGCTTTTTCAACAATCTGGAAACCTCCATCTATTTTGAGCAAAAAGAGGGATATCAGCAAAAATCCGCCATTTTAAATGCAGCTTTTCCAAATTCACCGCGAAACGTCAACCCACCGTTAAAGGACGGCGGCAGCCGTTTACACTTGTCTAGTCTAGTCCATATGCGCCATTCGACCCCATGCCGATCGGAGAATTCCACCTGTCCATTCTACTAGTTATAAGCTATCATTTTAAAAAGAGGGGATCAACTATACGAGGAGGAAGACAAGATGAATTATTTGCCCAGTGAAAACCGGTATTCCACAATGACTTACAACCGGTGCGGACGTTCGGGGTTAAAGCTGCCGGCTATTTCATTAGGCCTGTGGCATAACTTTGGAGGAGTTGACGTTTACGATAATTCGAGAGCCATGATTTGGAAAGCATTCGATCTCGGGATTACTCATTTCGATTTGGCTAACAATTACGGCCCTCCGGCAGGCTCCGCGGAAGAAACCTTCGGACGGGTGCTGCAATCCGATTTGCGGGCCTATCGGGATGAAATCATCGTCTCCACCAAAGCCGGGTTCTATATGTGGCCGGGACCCTATGGAGAATGGGGCTCCAAAAAAAATCTGGTCGCCAGTCTGGATCAAAGCTTGAAGCGGATGGGATTGGATTATGTCGACATCTATTATCATCACCGGCCCGATCCGGATACACCGCTCGAAGAAACGATGGCCGCTCTGGATTTAATCGTCCGTCAGGGCAAGGCGCTCTATGTAGGCATATCTAACTACAGAGAGGAAACAGCCAAAGAAGCGATTCGCATCCTGAAGGAATTAGGGACTCCTCTTCTGATCCATCAAGCCTCCTATTCTATGTTCAACCGTTGGATTGAGGACGGTTTGCAGGATGTGCTTCAAGACGGCGGCACTGGCTGCATTGCTTTTTGCCCGTTAGCCCAAGGACTGCTGACGAATAAATATTTGCAAGGAATTCCTGCCGATTCTCGGGCAGCGAAGGAGAATACGTTTCTCAAAGAAAAAGACGTAACGGAAGACAAAGTACTCAAAGTTGGCCGCTTGGCGGAAATAGCTGCGGAACGCGGGCAATCGCTGGCCCAGATGGCTCTGGCGTGGGTGCTGCGGAAAGGCAGAGTAACCTCCGCCTTAATCGGCGCAAGCCGGGTCAGCCAAATCGAGGAAAATGTCGCCACCATCCGGAATCTTCAGTTCAGCGCCGAAGAACTGGAGCGGATCGATGCTATATTAAACAGCTAGATAAGCTGATAGGGATCGAACGTTCAGACTCTAACGATAACCCCACAAGCAATGCCTGCTGCGTTGCTTGTGGGGTTTTTCTTCTGTGCTAAAATTAGTAGCTTTCTACTATATTCAAATAAATGCCCTAAGCTATAATTAGAATACATACGATACGATACAGCGACGATGATAGGATCTTATAAGGAAGGAGGACAGCCGGTTTTCGAACGAAGTGCCCATTATTGAAACGCTTAGAAAGGATGATGGAATGTGAAATGGAGGAAATTATCCGCTATTCTATTAATTCTATCGATTTTCGTTACTTTGACTACGACAGCCGGCGCTTCCGAAAGCAACTATGATCGTCCCTCTGAGATGGCCAGAGGCAAAGAAGTAACGGTAAAAGTCATGTCGTTTAACATCCGACATGGCGTAGGGATGGATGGAGTGCTTGATTTGGAACGGATAGCGAGCGTCATCCGGGATTCGGGGGCGGATATCGTCGGACTGCAAGAAGTGGACAGGCATTACTCCGCCAGAAGCGATTTCGAGGATCAGGCCAAGAAGCTTGCAGAAGCTCTTGGGATGCATTACAGGTATGCAGCCAATCTCGATAGAGATCCGTTAGAGCCGGGCGGAAAGCGGCGGCAATACGGAACGGCGGTGCTGAGCAAATACCCGATCATTCAATCACAAAACCATCTGCTAAGCAGCTTTGGCGCAGAGCAGCGGGGTTTGCTGGAAACCACCATTAATGTTAAGGGAAATCATGTTCAGTTCTATACCACCCATCTCGGCTTGACGTTGGAGCAGCGGCTCGCTCAGATAGATGAGATTCTTGCCATTACCGGCCAATACGATCGGACTACCATTATTACTGGCGATTTCAATGCCGATCCGGCGAGTGAAGAAATTAACCTGATGAAGACGCTTTATCAAGACGGATTCTCCGATCAGAACGATGCCTATACTTTTCCAGCTAACCTTCCCCGAGTAAGAATAGATTATATTTTCCTGTCGGAGTCTGCGGAGC
Source organism: Paenibacillus sp. J2TS4 (assembly GCF_018403245.1). Taxonomy (GTDB): domain Bacteria; phylum Bacillota; class Bacilli; order Paenibacillales; family NBRC-103111; genus Paenibacillus_L. The sequence continues at coordinate 131,486 of NZ_BOSH01000012.1, read as the reverse complement.
TGCTAAATAAATCAACCATTCCTTCGTTGTCCTCCGATCATCTGCCGATTATCGGTGATATTACGTTAAAGAGAGAGGCTCCCTTTAACAATGGAAGATAAGCAACTAAGCGGCTTAATGGTAAATGCGCACCGTTAATTAGCTCTTTTAAGTCGGAAGACCGGGCTCCTGTCAGGCTGGAGGCCCGGTCTTCATTGCGTGCATACGGATAGCAGACGGAAGCTGTCATTGGATTTGACCGAAATTTTTCACTTGTCATAATCTATTTTGGATTTATCGATATCATTAGCTTCCCATAGATTCCGGACGTCATGCTCGTAAGAGTCTTTTTTTAACCCCTTCAACAGCACTACACATAACAGACCGAGGAATCCGAAGCACAAAAGCATGATCACGATGAAAAGGACCATCCCGTTCACACCCCTTTCCCAAATAAGAAGGTTCTACTCTAATCCTATGAGAAGGAATGGAAAATGATCCGTAAAGAAATTGTCTAATCTAGTTGGAATATTATTAAGCTCTCGCTCTGCAGTATGTAACGCGCTTAAATGTTGCGAGCACATAGCAAAAAGCCGCTCCGATAAGAAGCGGCCTCTATTTAATAAATTTTATCCTCGGACCAGCTTCAAAAATTCCCGCATAAATCCGGGTAAATCCGGCCAGGCATGACCCGATACCAGATTGCCGTCGACATGCAGCGTCTCGGTCGTATAGGTCGCGCCTAAGCTCTCGACGTCATAACGGCAGGCGGAATAAGCTGTCATAGTACGATTTGCAAAAACACCCTTATCCTCCAATGCATTCAGAACCAGAGCCGCGTGGCAGATGGCCCCGACCGGCTTGTTAGTTTCAAAGAAGTGGCCTACAATGTGGGGAAGATGCTTGTCCAGTCGGATATATTCAGGTGCCCGTCCACCGGGAATGATGAGTCCGTTGAACTCCTCTGGCTTCACCTGATCGAATGCCACATGCGATTCCAACAAGTAGCCTTGCTTCTCCGTGTACGTATCCCAACCAATAAAATCATGAACGACAGTATGAAGTACCTTCTGGGTTGGTGAAGCAATCACGGCTTCCCATCCCTCCTCCAACAGCCGATAATAGGGGTAGTATACCTCCAAAGACTCGGCTGCATCTCCGGTAATGATCAGAATCTTTTTAGACATCGAATCACTCCTTCCTGATTTCTTCCCTATTATTGTCTATCAATATCCATTTTTTGTAAAGTCACTTTACAAACAATTTAATTCTCATTCATTCCAATATGACGGCGCATACCTTGCCCGGTCCATGAATACCTATCGTTAAATCATTCTCGATATCTGCACTCCGGCTAGGACCGGTGATCAGGTTAATGGAGGAAGGCAAATCCTTCATGCCCGGATAAGCCTCCCGGATGCCGGCGAACGCTTCACCCATCCGCGAGACGAGCTGATCCGCATGAAATACCGCGAACAGAATGTTGGTCAGCAAACTGACTGAACGGCCGCTGCCCCCTTGAGAAAGCAGCACCAGCGTGCCCGAGTTGGCCACGGCGTATTCTGGCCAGACCATCCCAAGCTGGCACTGCTCCGTTTGCCGGAGCAAGGCGCTTCGCTGAGCCCAGTTAGGGCCGGAGGCATGTGTAGCGGGCTTCCATTCATGGGCCGGGTCTGTCCCCCCGTTGGCCGGTTGGTCACCAGACCAGGGGACGACTTTCACCCCTTCCTCCGCCAACCATGAATCCAACTCCAGGCGATTAAGCTGAGGATGATCCCAACGGGAAACTTTCGTAACGCCCTGCTCCACCAGTACCTCTTGCAAGCACTGCCGGATCCCGCTCTGGGCTTCCTCCCGCGGCACCACCCACACTTTGCCCGTCAGGGCTGTCCAATTGCGAATGAACATTTGCAGCTTTTCTTCCTTGTTGAGGCGCAGATCTCCATAGAACTCCGGAACCCCTTGGCTCGTACGCTGCGGGGCGGTGGACAGCGGCTCGGTGCGCCCCAGTCGTCCGGCAATCCGCCGCATAAATTCATCTCGCCCTGTCATCGTTCCCGCTTGACTCATGACCGCTCCCTCCCTGTGTCTGCTGTTTGATCGCTGCTTGGTTTACTCGCAGCAGGACTCTGAGCCGGAGGCGCAGCCTTCTTCTCATCTGCCTGTGCTCTTTTCATTTCCTGTTGAAGCGTCTGCCACTTATCCCGGAAGGACAGCTTAGGCTTCATCGGGAAGAAACGCGATTGCGTCCAGCCAGCCAGCGGTCCCGGTCCATTGCGGATAATGCCGTTGCTTCCGAAGGGCTTTTGCAAATAATAAGCGGCTTTCGTAGCCATCCGATATACTTTTACACTGCCAAATGCGGTTTGGAACGTCTTGAATGCCATCCGCTCCGCCCAAGGAGTCATCTTCAGCTTCACCTTGCGATTGCGCAATTGAACCAGCATGTCGTGTAGCGGGATTTTGACCGGACAAGCTTCATAACAGGCCCCGCATAAACTGGACGCGTAAGCCAACTCCCCCGCCTCTTTCATGTCTTGCTTGAGAAGCGGCGTCAGCACTGCTCCGATAGGACCGCTGTAAACCGATCCATACGAATGCCCGCCGATGTGTCGGTAAACCGGGCAAACATTCAGACATGCCGCACAGCGAATGCAATGAAGCACCTCCTGGAAGACCGGGTCCCCGAGCTGCGCCGATCGTCCGTTGTCCAGTACGATGACATGAAGCTCCTCGGGGCCGTCGAGATCCTGCGGCTGCTTTGGGCCGGTCAGAATGGAGGTATAGACGGTCAGCTTTTGACCGGTAGCGCTGCGCGCCAGCAGATTAAGCACGACCTCCAAATCCTCGAACGTCGGCACAAGCCGCTCCATGCCCATAATGACGACATGAACCTTCGGAACCGTAGAGACCATCCGGCCGTTCCCTTCATTGGACACAAGAGTGATCGAGCCGGATTCCGCTACGCCGAAGTTGCATCCGGTCAAACCGATGCCCGCCTCCAGAAAGTACTGTCGCAGCTTCTGCCTGGCATATTGGGCCAAGGTGGACGTTTCCGGAGCCATCGGCTGGCCGGAATCTTCGGTGAACAAGTCGGCAATTTGCTCTTTATTTTTATGAATCGCCGGAATGATCAGATGCGAGGGAGTCTCTTTAGCGAGCTGCAGGATATACTCTCCCAAGTCCGTTTCGATCGCGTCTATTCCTTCCTCCGCCAAATGTTGATTTAAATGGATTTCCTCGGATACCATGGATTTCCCTTTGACTACAAGCTTCGTCTGATGCTTCTTGGCAATATCGAGAAAAGTTTTGACCGCTTCCCCGGCCTCTTGACAGAAATGAACATGACCTCCAGCTCGGACGACATTGTCGGCAAACTGATTCAGATAGTAATCCAGGTGGCTGATCGTGTGCTCCCGGATGGCTCGGCCCCGCTCTCTCCACTCTTCCCAACTGCCGAAGTCCTCCATCGCCTGAAGCCGGCCGCTGCGCAGTTTATCGGTTGTAAAAGCGACGGCTTTGCGCAGAAACGGATTGGAGAGCGCTTCCTCCGTTCGTCTGTGGAGACCGGAACCAATTCCTTCCTCCGCCACTGCCGTTGCTTTATTGCGATTTTCGCTCATTCCGCTTCACTCCTTCCTCCAGCAGCTCGGCTAAATGCATGACGCGAACCGGCTTCCCTTCTTTTTGCAGCCGCCCCCCGATATTCATCAAGCACCCCATATCGGTGCCAACCAGCACTTCGGCGTTAGACTTACATACGTTGGCTGCCTTCTCGCATACCATCGCTTCGGACATATCCGCCATCTTCACAGCGAAGGTTCCTCCGAATCCGCAGCAATCCTCTTTATAAGGAAGATCGATATATTCCATTCCCTGGACATTCTTCAACAGCTCCAGCGGCTCGTTCCTCACTCCGAGCAATCTCATCGCATGGCAAGACGGGTGATACGTAACCTTCGCCGAAAACTCGGCATCCAAATCATTAATTCCCAGAACATTAACTAAAAATTGGGAAAACTCGTAGGTTTTCGCTGCAAGCGCTTCCGCTTTATGAAACCATTCCGGCTCATCCTTGAACAGGTACGGATAATAGTGATGGATCATTCCTGTACAGGATCCCGAGGGAGAGACTACGTAATCACTGTGTTCAAAAGCGCGGATCATCGAGCGGGCCACTTCCCTGGCTTCGTCCTGATAACCGCTGTTAAAAGCCGGCTGACCGCAGCATGTTTGCCCTTCCGGGAAATCTACCTCGCAACCATAACGCTGCAGCAAGCGTACAACACTTTCCCCAACTTGAGGATAAAGCTGATCTGCCAGACAGGTGATGAACAAGGATACTTTCATCATGATGACTCCTTCTCTCTTCAACGATTTTCGTTTAGGCTATCTGCTTATCAGGTTATCAGATAAGTTGGAAAGTTTAAAGTATTTTTTTAAAAAAAATTTATCTTTTTATCATAAAGCCCGACTGGCCTTGTTATACGAAAGAATAGCAAAGACTGGTTATCCCACCAAAGGCTCCAGTAGGGTCCGTTATAATCTGCCGAACCCTCTGTGCGAATTTTGGCTATGAGGGCAGATGGCGAATCAGCACTTGTTCGACATGATAAAGATGGGTCCTCATTTTGTCCTGCGCCAGATTGGCATCGGCGGCTTGAACCGCCTCGTAGATTTCTTTATGTTCCATCCACAATCGCTTGGATGCGGAGGTTTTCGAGTATAGCTGCAGTCTCCGGGTTTCGCGAATCGCCAATTCGACCTGAGAAGAGATCGTCTCCAGCAGCCGGACCATAATCGAATTATGTGTGGCCCGGGCAAGCGCCATGTGGAACAGCAGATCGTACTTCTCCCCTTCCTCCTCGTTGCCGATATTCTCCTCCATCGTGGACAGGATGAATTCGAAGGTGCGCAGATCCTCCTCCGTCCGTTTGGTCGCGGCCAACCCGGCATTGGATATTTCTAACGACTGGCGGGCTTCCAGCAGCTCCAGCACGGTCGTCCGGCTCATCAGAATCGACTCCAGACCCGGCATGGCCAAATCCTCCGGATCAAAGCAGCGCACATAGCTGCCCTCCCCTTGGCGGATTTCGACTAATCCCATGGCCTTCAAGGCGCTAAGCGCTTCTCGGACCGTCGATCTTCCGACCTGGTAGCTTTCGGACAATTCCCTGGTCGAAGGAAGCTTCGTCCCGGGCGGCAGCCCTCCCCCGACAATTTGCTTTTTAATCTGGTCCGCGATTTCCTCATATATTTTACGATTCGATATTTTGCTTATCTCCACTAAGTTTCACTCTTTCATCCGGTTGTTCCAATCCTCTCTATTATTGCTTACCTGATAAAGGGATGCAAGAGATGACCTTTACGATATTTTTATCGTAACCGGATCGCCATCGTTCTCCGCCCCGGCCCGCTCCATAAAGACGGCATCGCGCACCCTTCCTTCCCGGGTCCAGCCGCGAAAAGTTAATTTCGCTTCTATCCCGGGTTTTAAATAGACGAATTGATGGTCTTCCCCGGCATATCGTTCTCTAGCCTGTTGAAGGAAGAACGAACGCTCCGAAGTCATAATATCCGTGCCGACTATTCCCGCCGGTCGGATTTTTCCGTTCGCATTTGGAACGCCGACTAACCAACCGGAGCCCCGCTTGCAGTAGCCGGTCACATAGACCTCTTCGGTTCTGTAGCAAACAATTTGCCGCCAATCCGAAGATTCACCGGCTGTGTAGAGGCTGTCCTTGCGCTTGGCAACAATTCCTTCCACGGAGCTTTCTGCCGCTGCCTCAAATAAAGCGGTCCCGTACCCATCTACATATTTCATTTTGCAAAAAAAGTCATTATCCGTTATCGTTTCGTGCAGATGTTTTTTTCTTTCTACTAATGGAAGCTTCCTTAAATCCTGCTCCCCCCGCTGCAAGATGTCAAATAAAAAATACCGCACCGGAAAATGATCCCGGGCGTATTCAATTTGAGCTTGATTATTCAAACGGCCTCTTTCCCGGGTCAAATTAAAATCAGGGTGCCCCGATTCTCTATCGATACACGCTATTTCCCCGTCCAGGATGACATCCTCATCTGCCGGAACTCTCGCAAGCTCCGGATAACGATGGGTAATATCATGTCCGTAACGAGTGAACAGCCGTGCCTTGCCTTTTTGGTAAACCAGTAATAATCGACGTCCGTCTACCATCGGCTCGAATAAAAAGGCGGGGTCATCGAACGGCTTATATTGATTAGCCGGAAGCATAGGTTCATAGTTCATAGCTCTCACCAATGTTAATTGTATCATGATTCAACCCCGATCAAGGCAGGTAAAAACAGGGGACGCCTTGAAGGTTATGCGAGAAGCAGTCCATAACCGCCTGCGAAATAACAAGAAAAAGACCGGCGGCTCATCCGTGAGCGCCGGCCAAACGATCCTATGAAATCCCCCGCAAGGGACAAGTTATTTCCAGGGGAGAAGCTTTTTCTCCACCCACTGCAGACTGCGGTTAAAGAATACCCCTAACAGCGATAGAATAACGACTCCGACCATAAGCTTGGTCGTCAGCATCAGGTTCCCGTAATGATTGATCATCGAGCCCAAGCCTTGCTGCGCCGCAATCATCTCCGCAGCTACCAGCAGCAGCAGCGAAGTACCGGCGGACAGCTTCAGTCCGGCAAAGATCATCGGCAGGGAACCCGGAAGAATCACCTTGCGAATGACATTAAAATGATTGGAGCCAAAAGTTACCGCCGCCTTAATGAGAATAGGGTCGACATTCTTGACTCCGGAGAAAGTATTAATAACGACCGGGAAAAATACCCCTAGAGCGATAATCGATACTTTAGGCAATTCTCCAATTCCGAACCAGAGAATAATTAAGGGCAAGAGAGCAATCTTAGGAATGGGATAGATCGAGTAGACAATAGGCGAAACAATCGCGTCGGCCCACTTGGAGAAGCCGAGCAGCAATCCGACCGTAATGCCCACGATTGATCCGATCGCGTAGCCCATCCCTATTCGGTATAAACTGGCGAGCAAATTTTTGTGCAGATCGCCGCTGGACAGAAGCTCCCAACCCGCCATGACGATAGCGGATGGGGCCGGAAGGGCGACCGGTGAAACCAGCCCGAGCTGGCAGATGATTTCCCAGAGGACGAGTAATCCAACCACACCGATGGCGGAAGCGTAAGCCGGTATTTTCTGATCGAGAAAGGCTACCCGATTTTTAATATATTGTCTGTTTTCTTTCACCGTCTTACCCCTCTTTCAGCGCTTCTTGGGCATCGTGGCGAATCAACTGCCAGATTTGATCGGCATATTGCTCGAACCGATTTCGGTACTTCTCCTGATCCCTGCCCATTTTTGGCAAATCAATAGTAATAATTTCCTTGATCCTCCCCGGATGCCTGGAGAGGACAACGACCCGGTCCGCCAAATAGACGGCTTCCTGGATATTATGAGTTACATAAAGCGTGCTCAGCTTCGTCCGGTTCCAGATCGTCAGCAGCTCTTCCTGCATTAATGTACGGGTCTGGGCATCCAAAGCGGAGAATGGCTCGTCCATCAGCAGCAGATCCGGTTCGATCGCCAGCGCTCTCGCGATTCCTGCCCTTTGCTTCATCCCGCCGGACAGCTGCTTCGGGAAGGCCGTCTCGAATCCGTTCAAGCCAACCATGTCGATGTAATGCCGGCCCTTTTCCTGCTGCTCCTGCTTGCTGGCCCCTCTTTCCTCGAGCCCAAAAATAACGTTCTCGTATACCGTCCGCCACGGAAACAAGGCGATTTCCTGAAATACGATTCCGAGGTTGGGCTCCTTCGCCGTCTCAATTCCTTCGAAATAGACCGAGCCGCTGCTGGGAGAGAGCAGCCCTCCCACAATGTTGAGCAAGGTTGATTTGCCGCACCCGCTGGGCCCGACAAGAACGACAAACTCTTGTTTTTCGATGGCAAAATTAATATTTTGCAGTGCGGTTACTTCCCGCTTTTTGGAGTCTATAAATTTCTTCTCCACATTCTCGATTACAACTCTCATTGCGGTCACTTCCCTAATTCTTTTAACGCTTGCTCCAGCATCTCCGTATCCACGATTGTGCTTGCTTCAACAGCTTTCTCAATCAGCTTCTCCTTGGCATACCAATCGATTTGCGTCTGGATGTCCTCTGCGAGCAATCGGCCGTCCGGATCCATATACGGAAGTCCGGCTTTAATATTTTCTTCTGGCTGATCGGTATATTTGGCGATAATGCTTACCACTTCATCATAGTTTTCGCCGGGTACAATTTTGCCGTCTTCCTGAACCAGCACAGCGTCATAGTAATAACGAGTTGCTTTGGCATAAGCTTTCAGAAAACGGACAGCCGCATCCTTGTCTTCGGCAAATTTCGGGGAGTAGAAAATCCCGGAAGTCTGATAGGGGATCTCATCACCAACCTGGGCAATCACTTTTCCGTATCCATCTTTAAGAACAGCCGAAATGTTCGGTTCATTCAGCAGAACCGCATCCACTTGCTTGCTGTTTAAGCTGTCCATCAATCCTTTAATGCTGTTCAGCGGAGTCAGTTCAATGTCCTTAAGCGTCAGGCCATGGTTCTCCAGCATTCTGCCGATCATATAATGATAAGTCGAGCCGGTTTGGGTAATCCCTACTTTCTTCCCTTTGAGATCCGCAATGGTTTGCACTTCAGAATCAGCCGGAACCAACAAAGCCGAGGAGGAATAACCTTTCTCTTCTCTTCCTTTATCCGCGACGATGGTCAGCTTCTGGCCGCCAGCGATCATATTATATAAGCTTGCCGTAATTCCGGTAGCTCCTACATCAACACTCCCCGAAGCCGTAGCAACGGCGATCGGCTGAGCCGCATCGAACCATTTCAAAGAAGCGTCGATATTTTCCTCTTCAAAAAACCCCTTTTCAACCGCGATAAATAATGGCGCCGAGCTTGTCAGTTTCAACAAACCGATGCTCATAGATACAGGTGCGGCCTCTTTTTGCTCCCCCTCCGGCTTGGATGATGGGGTCGGCTCACTCTCCGCCTGCTTACCGCATCCTGCCAACACCGTCGCCAGGATAAAAACAGCTAACCACATTACAATTGCACGTTTCTTCATACTAACAATGCCTCCAATTTTTCTCCGAATAATAAAATCCAAATGCTATATATTCGACAACTTTCGACGGTTTCCTGCCAAAATAAAAAAAATCAAAGAAAACACAGGTCAAAACACCTATGTCACCTGGTTCCAAAAATCGAATAAATCTGGCGGCAAGGGAATACCTTCTTATTCGTTGGATCGAAATTCATCTTATTCTACCATATATAAGGTCATTAATAACTGGAATTATTAGTATTTGTTGCGATTTCCCATAAATTCATTTGAAATGTGTCACAGCCCTCATGTTATAATGATTTGTATGTTTACAAAAGCTTAACTTATTTCCATTAAAGGTTAGGAGTACGATCCGGATGGCCAAGCCTCTAAAATCGATATACCCTCTATTTATTCTGTCCTTATGGATAGTATCGTTCGTTGAATTTTTCAGTCGGGGAAGCGCTGCCGCCGTCTGGTCCTGGTTGATGACCAACCCTCTCGAGCTGCTCTTGAATTATCTCTTCGTGGTCTTTGCCCTTCTCATTCTAACGGCACTTACCGGCAGAACCAGATGGGCTTATTGGATAGCCGCGCTGATCTTCATTACGATCGCCATTGCCAGCGGAATCAAGCTGAAAATTATGGGCGTCCCGCTTCTTCCATGGGATGTGTTCCTTAGCAGTGAGGCCAAGGATGTTCTCCAGTACGTTAACAGCCTCTTTAGCATCAATCTGATTTCCGGGGCGGTCATTTTTCTCCTTGGCAGCTATTTGATGCTTTATCGCTTGCCTCATTTCAACGGAAAATTCCGTTGGAAAACCAAGATCGTGCTGGCCCTGCTTTCGGTTGTATTTTTTATATCCGTCTATTCGGGCAAGCCGATTCCGGTCAAGCAAGCGTTCAACATATCCACTATTCCGTGGGATCAGACCGCGAACTATATGACCAACGGACTCCTTCTGACTACCTTATTAAATGTGGATCTGATTCTGATCAGCGAACCGGAAGGGTACAGTAAGGACAAGATAGAAAGTCTGATCGCGGAAATTCCGCGGAAATCGGAGAAGAATCCGATCGATCCGAATATTATTGTCATCCTGAATGAATCGTTCTGGGATCCCACCATCATGAAAGACATCAAATTCAGTGAAGACCCTATTCCTTTTTATCATTCGCTGCAGGAAAAATATAGCGGAGGCTGGATGAGATCACCCCAGTTCGGCGGAGGAACGGCTAATGTGGAATTCGAGGTGCTGACCGGCAATTCGATGCGCTTCGTGCAGCAGGGCTCGCTCCCTTACATTCAATATGTCAACCACCCTGTAGACTCTCTTGCGGGCATTCTGAAGAGACAGGGGTATACAACGGCCTCCATTAACCCGTTCCATAACTGGTTTTTCAACAGCAGGAATGTATACCGCAACTTCGGATTCTCGAAGTTTATCAGCAGCGAGTTCTTCAATCCGGTATACAAGGGACCGTTCCTCGCGGATACAGAGGTGGCCAATAATATTATAGAACAGGTGGAAGCCAGTCCCGGACCGGCATTCGTTTTTGCTAACACGATGGAAAATCACTATCCATACGAGCCATGGAAATTCGGCCAGAATACGATTAAGGTGGAAGGGGCTAACCTGTCGGAAGAATCCAAAGGGCATCTGGAAACCTTTGCCCAAGGATTAACGGGCGCGGATGAAATGTTAAAAAATTTGGTCGAGCATTTCGAAGCCTCCGGCGAACCAACCATTATCGTCTTCTTCGGTGATCATTTGCCCGTGCTTGGCAATGATTATAAAACATACAAGGAAAGCAACTATCTACAGGAGGACGATCCGGACTTCTTTAGAAAAATGTACAGTGTTCCTTTCGTTGTCTGGGATAATTACCTGCCCAGCGATAAGGAGGACCTGTATATCAGCACCTCCTTCCTTGGACCGTATGTGCTGAATAAGGCCCAGAAGGAAGGATCATACTATACGGACTTCCTTTATTCCTTGTATGAGAAATCACCCGTGCTTCCCGATCCCGATAGCGAGCAATGGGCGAACGAGCTGCGCACCTACGAATACTTGCAGTACGATATTATGTTTGGGGCACGACACGGGTATACAGATTTCGAGGACCAGATCGTTGATCCGAATTTTATACTCGGTTTTGGTCCCATGCAATTGGATCAATTATCTCCGGTTGAAGGCTCTGTCCAAACAAGTGAGGATGCTTCAGTAACGATCCAACTGAAAGGAAAGAATTTTGTCCCGGGGGGATTAGTTTACGCAAATGGCGACTCCCTCGAGACGACTTACGTCGACCGGGAGACCGTGACCGCCGTCATACCGGCCAGTCTGCTGGGTAAACCGGGCAAGCTGGAAATTAAGGTTAAATTGATCGATTCACAATCGATAGCTATTGTCGAAACCAATTCGCTGCCCTTTAATGTCCATTAGGGGCGACTGCTGCCAATCATTACCTTGAATTGAGATCAGGAAGAACGATGAACGATTCGATTCGTCTGTCTTCCCGGTCTCTTTCTTATTTACTGGTTCTCGCCGAGCCAGCCTGCTCTCCCTGCGCTCTTTTGGTCCTTATCCCCTTCGCTCAGAAATTAAATACTCGATCGATAGCGTAACATATTACTTGATCGATGGCGGAACTTAACTGCCCGGAATCTCGAAGGATTTCTCTGTCGAAGTACGAATGGCTCGCCTTCCTGATTTAAGGGGATAGTAGTTAAAAGCCTGGCTACCTGCATAGCGCCTTATCAATAGGAGAGTTCCTCCTTCCCCAACCCATTTCAAGATAAAAGAGCCGAAACATCGTTTCGGCCCCGTTAAACGTTTCATTTACCTATAATGATTTCATATATTGCAGATTGCGTACCAGCAGCTCTTCACTGGGAGCCGATCGGCTGAAGTCTTCAAAGCTCAGCCATCGATCATACCCGACCGCCTGCAGATCGTCCAGAATTTGCTTCCAATTGGCGACTCCATCCGGCACCGGACAAGCATCTGCCTGCCAAATATGGCGGCTCGGATCGTCATTGCGCACCCAGTGAGCATTCTTGACATGAACATGGGCAAGATAAGGCCCCAGCAGCTCCAAGCCCATACGGTACTGCTCGTATCCTTCATACACCATGTTGCCGGGATCATAAATAACCCCGATATGAGCAGGGTCAAAGCCATCGACAAGTTTATGCGCCAAGCTTGCGCTGGTCGCAATATTATTCATATGAATTTCAATCCATCCCTGTACCCCATACCTGCGGCTTAGCTCCTGAACCTGACTCAAATAAGCGCGGCCCTCCTTCAACAGTTCCTGATAGCGCTTACTCCGGTTGTACATCGGCACACCAACTCGAATAGCCGCAGCACCTAGCCATTGAGCTATTCTCATTCCCCGTTCCGTCCCTTCTACATCACCGCATGCCAAATAGCAGGCCAGTGCGGGAATTTCCAAGCCTGCTTGCTCCGTCGCCGCCTTCAAGCTCAGAATTTGCTCTTCAGACGAATGAATATCGACCGTACACCGATTGTTCCCCCAGAAAGAGGGCGCCTCTTCTGCTTTGGCTGGATCGATAGCCGTTACTCTCCATTCCACTCCATCATAGCCCGCCTTCTTAAGCGCAGGTATCGCTTCTTCAGGCGATAATTCCGGAAGCATAACTGTGAAAACAGAATATTTCATCCTTCATCCTCTTTTCCATGCACAGGCTGCATTATAGTATTCATGTTCAACTAGATAGTACCATAAAAAGAAAAGGTTGGTCCATGCACTCTAGGGACGAAAAGATCGATTCCTCATTAAAAATTACAATATGAACTGAGGGTAAATAACCACCCAAAATTTCCAGTGCCTTTCAAATGAAAGAAAGCATGAGACAGGCCTCATGCTTTCAATTTAAAATTATTTACTGGACTGATACCATTCGTTGGCGGCTTTAATCATTTCGTCGCCGCCCTGGGCTCTCCATTGCTCCAGGAATTTATCGTAATTGTCGAGCGAATCCACTCCACCGATAAATTTGATGAAGCTGTCTTCCCTTAGCTTGGCAAGCTTCTGGGTGTTTTTGGAGATGGCGTCAATCGGAGGAGCGTAAGATAACGGATCGATCACTTTTTTATCTTCGGCGTTCGCCTGGAAGGTTTCAAAATACGTTTGGACATTTTCGTCTTTACGTACGCGGGCTTGCCAGTAATCCGGATACTTCTCCTGATCCGACCCTGTCAAGAAAGCACTGGCGTTGCTCCACTCATCTGCGAATTTCGGATGAATCGGGTAATACTTGCCGTCCTTCACTTCATGGTGAACGCCTTCTTCACCAATAGCCAAACCTTTAAAAATATCTTCTTCCAGTTTCATATCAATATACTTTATGGCGTCTTCTTTATGTTTGGACCATTTAGGGATAGCTATGACGTAGCTGACACCAGCCGTACCGACCACCGTCACTTGGCCGTCTTTGTTTTTAAGAAATGGCACAATCGAGATCTTGGCATCCGGGAAATTTTTGGCCAGGGCATTATTGATATTCCCCGCATCCCACCAAGCTAACCGGTACATAGCCGCCTTGCCGCTGGAAAACTTCTCAATCGCCTTGGCTGAAGTATTAATTCCCCATTCCGGGTCCATTAATCCTTCCTGATACAGCTTGTTCATAAAAGCCAAATATTCCTTCATCCCAGGCAGCTCTACTGCATGCACCAGCTTGCCGTCTTGCTCTACCCAATCCGTCGTTATTCCGAAGGTCGAGGCAATATCTCCAACCATCGGGTCCTTGCCCCCCGTTAAAGGAATGATATTTTTCTTTTCTTTGATCGTCTTCAATACATCGTACAATTCATCGGTGTTGGTCGGCATTTCCAATCCGAGCTCATCCAGCCAGTCCTGACGTACAACCAGCTCGGTACCTACCTGTGTTCCGGCCGTTCCTTCCGGGATTCCGTACTTTTTGCCATCGATGATCACACTGTTCCAGGTTTCTTCATAGATCACTTTTTGCATATTCGTCCCGTACTTCTCAATCAGTTCATCCAGCGGTTCAAGCGCCCCTGAGGCAGCTAGTCTGGCGAATTGATTTTTGGCAATCTTCATGAAATCATACGACTCCTGGTTAGCCATCAGCAGGTTCAGCTTCTCATCGGCATTCTCTGCGGGAAGCTGCTCATATTTGACATCATAACCTGTTGCTTCTTTTAAGTATGCAGCAACAGGTTCTTTATTCGGGTCAAAGCGGTCAAAAGGCATCAATTGGCGCAGCTGCGGCTTCTCCGTTTTGTCGTCACCCTCTGTTTTGGGAGCTTGGGAAGCGGGGGGAGAACTGGTTGGAGCAGCGCCCTTATTATCGCTCCCGCCACCTCCGCAAGCCGCCACCGTTACAGCTAGTGCGGCAATAGAAACTGAGGACAGCAACTTTTTGCTTACTTTAAAATTTTCCATAGATGAACCTCCCTTTCTTCTTTTGAAAGTTTTAATCCTGGATTAATCCTGTCAAAGCGCGATATACGGAGATGATATCACCGCCTTTCCATACTCGTTGACCTGCTCAATATCATAAATCCCTCATCCTTTGACGGAGCCGATCAGCACACCCTTCACAAAGTACTTTTGCAGGAACGGATACACAAGCAGGATAGGTATAGTAGCCAGCAAAATGGAAGCTGCCTGGATCGCTTGCGGAGTCATGTTCATAGCGGCATCTATATTGATGACATTTCCTCCGGAGATAAAGGCGTCGCTGGCCGAAACGAGCAATTCCTTCAAATATAGCTGCATCGGCTTCTTCTCCGGACTGTTGATATAGATCATGGAAGCGAAGAAATCATTCCAGAAGCCTACGGCATAGAACAAAGCGATGGTTGCAAATACCGGCATGGATAAAGGCAGCGTAATTTTATATAAAATCCTCAGGTTGCTGGCGCCGTCAATTTTGGCGGATTCCTCCAGGCTTTCGGGCAAGCTTTCAAAATAGTTTTTAATAATCAGCATGTTGAAAACACTAATCATTGCCGGAAGAAATAACACCGGGAGCTGGTTGATGAGCCCCAGTTTGTGCATCAGCAGGTAGGTCGGAATCAGCCCGCCGCTGAACAGCATGGTAAAGACATACATCAGGATAAAAAATTTTCGCCCCCGAAGTCTCGGCTTGGAAAGCGGGTAGGCCGCCAATGCGGTCATAAACAGACTGAGCGCCGTACCTACGGTCGTAATCAGCACTGAAACCTTAAAAGAGTTGATAAACATGGAGTCTTTGAGAACGTATTGGTAAGTTCCGAATTGAATATCTACCGGAAAAAGGGTGACCATTCCGGAAATGACGGCCGCCTCACTGCTTAATGATTTGGCTATGAGATTCAGAAACGGGAATAGGGTGACCACTCCCATAAGAATGAATAGCAAGTAATTGAAGAAGTAAAAGATTCTTTCCCCGGTCGATTCTTTAATGGTGTTGCGGCTTCTATTGTTTTTTACAGAAGCTGTTTCTGGTGTTTCCATGCTATGATCTCCCCTCTCGCTTCAGCAGAATCCATTTAGAATCGCTTACCATATGCCCCGCTGCAAATATTTGCGCGATAAATAGTTGCCTGTAATGATCAGAATGAAGCCGATCACCGAATCGAACAAACCAACGGCTGTTGAGAAGCTGTAATCTTGTTCACCCAGCCCGACCCGGTAGACATAAGTTCCGATAACGTCAGCGACGTTGTATACGTTCGGATTGTACATAACGAGAATTTGCTCGGTCCCCGCTTCGAGAATACTGCCCAGACGGAGAATAAACATCAGAAGGATTATCGGGGTCAATCCCGGGATGGTGATGTATAAAATTTGCTTAAACTTGTTGGCGCCATCAATCCTGGCCGCTTCATAAAGCTGCGGATCAATCCCGCTCAAGGCCGCAAGGTAAACGATGGTGCTCCAGCCGATTTCCTTCCACCCGGCTGAGGAGATCAGCACGGAACGAAACACGGTATGATCGAGGAAGAAAGCGATCGACTCTCCGCCAAGCGCTACGATCATCCGGTTGATCAATCCTCCGTTGGTAGAAAGAAGATCAATAAATAAACCGCTTACAATGACCCACGATAAAAAATGAGGCAAATAGACGATCGTCTGAATCGTCCGCTTGAAGATCATATTCTTTAGTTCATTCATCAATATAGCAACGACGATCGGAAGCGGAAACAGAAATACAATCTTATATACGGAAATAATGAGGGTGTTTTTGAATACGTTGATAAAATCAGGCGAAGTAAACAGCCTCTTGAAGTTATCCATGCCCACCCAGGGACTATCCGCAAATCCTGTGAAAATGTTGAAATCTTTAAACGCGATAATGATTCCGTACATGGGTGTATACTTGAATAGAAGCAGAAACAGAATTCCCGGGATCAAGGCGACATATAAATCCCAATCCTTCCTGACATCCGCCCCTAATTGACCCCAATATCCTTTGCGGGAAGCAGGAATGGCCGGTGGCGTGTTGGTCGATGGTTTCATTGGATTCCCCCTATTTCTGAAAATTTCTTTCTGGGTGATTATAATTTGAAGAAAATATCCTGCACATAAAATTAAAAAGGAGTGCTTTTTCTTATGCTTTCAAGTTTACCTGTGTTGGCGGCTGGTGAATAGCGGACAGCGATTACTTTTTCTAGCACTTTGATTACTATTTGATAAAGCCGGTCCATCCCCCCTTGAGTCAAGTTGAGGAAAGGTTATAATGAAATTACTCGGGCCGGACGGAAGTTAATGGATGCGTCTGGAGTATAAGAATATTGGAAAGAACGGGGGTTAAGGAGATGGATCATGCTTCAAGTCATGCGGCCTGGCTTTACTTGGGGAAAGAAAGCCGGACCAAGCAGGATAACGACACATTGATCGACTGGTGCTTGCGCCATCGGGTAGGCAAGCTGCTTCTTCATCTGGAGACCGGTTCCAAGCAGGACCCGGACGCGGACAAACGAATAGATGAAGTGATTGAGGCCTGTTCATCGGCAGGCATTGAGGTTCACGGAATGATTGGAACTTTACAGCATAAGGCCACGACCAGAGAACAACTGCTAGTGTCAAAAAAGGACGCTTATTGTGTGGATTATGATGGGGTTTCCAATTGGGAGGAACCTTTATTGGGGAGAAGTTATGTCCTAGACCCTTCCGATCCGGAAGCCGTCTCCTTAATCGCCGACCACTGCCGCAAGCTGCTCGTCAAGCATTCCGGACTGGCGGGCATTCATCTCGATTTTATACGCTATTATCATTATGAAAGCCGCTTGATTATCGATACTAGAGATGCCGGGCATTGGACCGTCATCCCTCGCTCCGGCCAATCCATTACATTGGCAACGGCGAACGGCGTCTCTGCAACGTTCTTTGTCGAACAAGCTAATAATCGATATAATGACCCCCCAGTAGGGGATAGGCTCGTTCTTAAACGCTCCTATCATTATTGCTTCTGTAAACGCTGTCTGGATCGATTCCGCCTGGAATATGATATCGCTTTGCCCTCGCAGTTTAAAGAAACCAGACAGCAGGCGGAATGGATAATGACCCATCATGCAGCAGCCTGGTATGCGTTTCGCGCTTCATTAATTACCAATGTCGTGCGGGCAATTAGACGAACCATCAAGTCGGTATCTGAGTCAGTGCAATTATCGGCGGCTATTTGGTACAATTCGCCTTATGGCAATGAACTGCGAAGCGAGCCGTTTCGCCCAAACAGCGAATACGAACAGTTCGGCCAAGAGTGGTGGGAATGGGTTAAAGAAGGGTTAGTGGATTTCATTTGCCCCATGAATTATTGGCTGACGCCGGATAGCTTCGGTCAAGTGATTCGCGACCAGCTCGCCAAGTCGGATAATCGGGTGCCTCTCTACGCGGGATTGCTTCGTTCCAGCGAGTTCCCCATCGACGATGAAAAATATAAACAATATGTATCTATCGCTTTAGATGCGGGAGCCACCGGGATCAGCTTTTTCTCCTACGGCGGCTGGAAATCATTGAACAGGGATGGAGATTAAGGATCCTCACATCTATAACGAACATGAAAGAAGGATGCTGACGGCCTCAACCGATCAGCATCCTTTTCTTCTTTATTTTATAAAGTTAGGAATAAAATATTAGCATTATTGCGTTAAGCTTTCCGGTTTATCCGGTAAATTCTTGCACCCATACCCCTTGGTAATAAGCAACGCCTATTGTAGTAAAGTTAGGGCTCATAATGTTTTGCTTGTGTCCCGGGCTGTTCATCCAAGCATTCATTACTTCCTGTGGATTACGCTGCCCTTTAGCAATATTTTCACCCGCAGTCGAATATTTAATACCATAAGTTTTCATCATGTCGAATGGAGAGCCGTACGTCGGAGAATTATGGTCAAAGTAGTTGTTATGATACATGTCTTTGGCTTTGTCCAAAGCCATTGCAGAAAGTGCAGAGTCTAACGTTAGTGGCTTAAGTCCAGCTTTGGCCCGTTCTTCGTTCACCAAGTCTGCCACTTGCTTGGCATAATCAGAAATTTCAGCCTGATCTCCTTGGCTTGGCTCGGTCGGGGCTGGCTTATTGCCTTGGTCCGGTTGAGTCGGCGTGGTTGGCTGGCTTGGCGCTGGCTGCTCCGGCTTGGCAGGAGTTGGGGCCGGCTGGCTGCCTTGGTCCGGTTGAGTCGGAGCTGGCTGGCTGCCTTGGTTATTTCCTTGATCCGGAGTAGGATAGCAAGGGAATGGCATGTCCTTTCCTATACCGATCTCGATAAGCTTGCTGAGATTCGGATTATCTTTTAGCAGAGATGAGAGATCAACCCCATACTGCTTGGCGATATTTTCCAAATCACCTGGCTGAACAGTTTGTGGAGCCGCAGACACCGCGCTAGCGGACAGCATTGTTCCCACAAGCAAGACTCCGGAAAGGGCTACTTTCTTAAAGTGTTTCATGGTGTACAGTTCCTCCTCTTTGTTGGCCTGCGAGGTTAGCTGACGGGTTCGGGTCAAAGAGTAATCGCCCGACGGCCTTGAGGCCGTTTCACCCCACTATTGGTTCCCCCGCGCACAATTTCAGTTTTTTGTGCTTCGGCCAGAAGTCTACTAGATTGTAACATGCTAGATTGGCTCTTTCATTCTACAATGTTTGGCAATTATTCCAATCCACTCATGGTGATGAATGATTCTCCATCAGAGGAAGCACATTAATTATGTATCGGCAAAATGCTGGGAGCGCCTTTCATACAAAACCACTCAGCTATCTTCTTTGTTGAACCAAGCGAGATTAATGATAAGCGGAACGTTCGCGAATTTGGATTCGCCTGACTGAAAAGCAGATTAACGCAACGATCAAATTCAGCAGAGAACCAGGTGATCTGACTATGAATGAATATAAGATCCTTATTTTGTACGCCAGCTATGGCGATGGTCACTTCCAAGTAGCCCGCGCTCTTCAACAGGCCTTCTTCCAAAAGGGAGTTGAGCAAATCAAGATGATCGATCTGTACACCGATTCTTATCCGCGCTTCAATGAGCTTATTCGCCAGTTATATATTAAAGGGTCTGCTTACTTTCCCTATTTCTATGGGTGGACGTATAAATACACACAGAACATGAAGCAAGATCAATGGCTCGCCAAATGTTTTCAATCCTGGGGAGCCGAACAGATGAAGCGGATTATCGAGCAGGAGAAGCCCGATGTCCTCATCCATACGTTCCCGATGCCGTCCGTCCGCGCCCAAACTAATTCGCGTCCCCCGATCTTTACTGTCCTGACCGATTTCGCCATTCATAATCGTTGGATTCATTCAGAGTATGATGTTCTATTTGTACCAACTAACGAATTAAAAACCACAATCATCCAACGAGGCATCGACGCCCGCCGAATCGAAGTCAGCGGCGGTATTCCGGTCAGAGCCTCCTTCCAATCCCCATCTCTCCGTTCTTCAGTTGATGCAGATACCGGGCTGTCTCCATTTCAGGATGAACGCCAAGTCGTCTTGATCATAGCGGGAGCCTATGGAGTTCTGAGTAATTTATCCACTTTAATCGGTCGAATCCGCCGCAGCTTAATCCAGGCTAGAATCGTCGTTGTTTGCGGCCGAAATCAGAAACTGTATAGAACTATCCACGCCAAGCACGGCCGAAGTGTTAATGTTGAAGTCTATGGTTTTGTGGAAAAAATGGCCGACCTGATGGCTTCTGCCACCTGCATAGTCACCAAGGCGGGAGCCATTACGTTATCGGAAGCGATAGCCTCGAGCCTGCCGATCATTGTCTATCGGCCGCTCCCCGGACAAGAAGCGGAGAACGCATTATATTTATACCGCAAAGGAGCAGCCGCCATCGCCCATACTCCATCGGAATTGGTAGAACAGATTAAGCGCCTCCTTTCACCCGACGCACCGGAAAAGGAGGGAGTAGAGGAGTTAAGCAAAAGCAGCCGCTATGCCTCGGACTCCATCGTCAATCGAATCCTTGATGAAATCACATGCCCTGCTTCATTTATAATTAAAGACAATTAAAAGACTTGTCAAAATTAATAAATCATCTCTAAAATACTATTAGCAAGTCTTTTTGTAAGCGCTTTAACAAATTTGGGAGGTTATACTATGAGTAACGAGCCTAGATTGTCTGATAACAAGCCTTCGTCACTGGCCAAATGGCTGGGAACTCTCGGCCCTTCATTAATTACGGCCGCTCTCGTGCTGGGACCGGGAAGCATAACGCTTACCTCCAAGCTGGGCAGCCTCTACGGCTATGACCTGTTGTGGGTATTGGTTTTATCGATTTGCTTCATGCTTGTATTTACAGAAATGAGCGCAAGAATAGGCATGGCTACCCGGCACTCTCTGCTGTCCGTCATTCGCAATAAATGGGGTAAATTCGCCTCGTTCATTATCGGTATCGGAGCTTTCCTGGTTACTTCTTCCTTCCAGGCCGGTAATTCCATCGGCTCCGGACTCGCCATCGCAGATTTAACCCAAACTCCCACTCCGTTATGGGTCATTATTACGGCTTTGTTGGGTATGTCTTTATTGTTTACTAAAAACTTTTATAAAATATTGGAAAAAATGATGCTGATCATGGTAGCGTTAATGATCGTTTCCTTTCTTTTAACGTTAATTATGGTCAAACCGAGCATTGGCGGGATTGTGAGCGGACTGGTTCCGACGGTGCCGCAAGGATCGATCCTGCTCATTATCGGGCTCGTAGCGACCACCTTCAGTATCGTTGGAGCCTTCTACCAATCGTACTTGGTGCAAGAAAAAGGATTGACCCAAGACCGATTGAAGGATGGAGTAAAGGAAAGCTTTACCGGAATAATCATCCTTGGAGTTATCTCATCCATGATTATGATAAGCGCTGCGGCGATCCTTATGCCGCAAGGCATTCAGGTTAATACGGCCGGTGATATCGGTAAAGCGCTGGAGCCGGTTTTTGGAAGCTGGGCCAACGCGGTATTTATTATCGGCCTATTCGGCGCCTCCTTCTCCTCTCTTACTGGAAATGCCACTATCGGAGGAGTCATGCTCGCGGAATCGCTTGGATTGGGAAGCAAGCTGAGCGATAAAGGGGTAAGAATCTGCATAATGATTGTGATGGCCGTCGGGGCTCTGGTTGCCCTCCTGTTCGGCCAGGTACCGCTCGAGATGATTGTATTTGCCCAAGCGGTAACCGTTATTGTCGTGCCTATCATCGGCGCAGCTATGTTTAGCGTCGCCAATGATTCCAAAATCATGGGCGAGTTAAAAAATACTGCGTTTAAAAATGTGGTGGCGATTATCGGTATTCTGGTTCTGCTTGTTCTAGCCGTCAACAATGTTCGTAACATCTTCTTCACTTGATGTATTGAACCTTACGAGTAAAAGACTGTGGTCCTGAAGCCTTCTGTGAAGGTT
Organism: Paenibacillus sp. J2TS4; assembly: GCF_018403245.1. Classification (GTDB taxonomy): domain Bacteria; phylum Bacillota; class Bacilli; order Paenibacillales; family NBRC-103111; genus Paenibacillus_L. The sequence goes on along the minus strand of NZ_BOSH01000012.1, from coordinate 109,559 downwards.
TTGCAGGACCACTTCTTTGTGCAGAGGTGCACGAAAATTTAGTGGAGCTCCCGTTATCTTCCCCGCGCGATCGACCTTATTTGCTCCGGCAGAAGCTTCCCTGGGGTCGGTGCTTGATGCAGAGATTGCGGCACCTTCCTACTCATCTCCAGCACGTCCTCCGATTGCGACTCCTCCGGATAGAAGTAAATGATGCTCTCCCCTACCTCGAAATCACATGGAAGCTCTGCCTTGCCGCAGCTTGCGGAAGTGGCATTCTCCGAGCTGCCGTTATAAGTCACATAACTGATCCGGTCGAAGTATTGGTCTCCTCTCGGAGCAACGATGGATAGAAATCTTTGGGTCGTATTCGAAAGACCCTGACCGGGAGTCAGCTTGATATACACAAAATCTTTAGCCTTCAGCTTCGTTCCGTAAGCCGTATTGAAATCTTGGACAGTTTTGTCGTAATGTCCCGGCTTCTTGAGCCAAACGATTTTGGTATGATGAGGCTTAATAGTCGAATCTGTGCGGTCCGGTGAATTCGGATCGACGTCTTCCGCCGTCATGAGCAGCCATTTCGTCACTTTCGTATTCCAACGTTCCGGATTGGCCGGATCGTAGTAGTAATACATTTTGTAACCCGCCAGATCAATCGTTCGATTGCTGTTATTGTAAAGCTCAATATATTCGTACGGCTCTCCTTCTCCAGGTGATGCTGCAACAACTTCGGTAATCAGAAGAGGAGCCTCTCCAATTGGAGCACCGGGAACTGTTGGAGTCATATCCAGCAGATTATCGGTATTCGCGATGTAAATACGGTCTATCGGATAAAAGCTGTCCCGGTAAGTCTCTGCGCCCGATTCGAACAAAATGTATAAATTTCCGCTGCTCTCTACAATTCCTTCCGACATCGGAGGCATAACGACGGTATGCAGCTTATTCAATCCATCCAGGAACCATATGGGAACCGGTCCCGTATCGAAACGGTCCGTATAGGCATGCGGCGCTTCTTCCAAGGATAATTGGTAAGTATGCAAGGAGCTTTCAATAGCACGCCCATAGGATTGACTAAGAAGGATATGTCCGTCTGCGAAGGCCATCCCTTGAATTTCATCCGTAATGGACAGCAGAACATCCGGAACCGCCGCATTCGTTCCCTCCACCACTCGAGAAGTATCGATCATATCTTCGGAGGTAAGCCGGTATCCGGCCACCCATGCAGAATGCTCGATGTTTTGCCGGTTTCTCATATGGTGAGACGGCTCTGTTTTAAAATCGAATCTGGAAAATTCCCCTACCCACAAAATGCCGGAATCATAGGTTACAAAAGAGGCGTTCGTTTCCGTGCGGATAATATTTGAAAAAACCAGCCTACCCCCATCTTCGGAATGCGCCAAATCCTCGAGTTTTACCGCGTAAGCGCTTTTCTCCGAAGTCACCCATAAATGCTTCTCGCTGACAGTCAAGCCACCCGAATGACCTGTATACGGGGTTGTCTCATCCCTGTACAGGTTTAACGATTTGACGAGCTCGCCAGTGGACTTGTCCACTACACTAACCATGCTCGGTTTTCCATTATCCCGATAATAAGATACGATTATCCAGTCCATTGCTTCGTAGAAGGCAATCCCTTGAGGGATCAATCCCTGCATTAAACCGGGAATGACCGGTCCAAGCTCACTTACAGACTCCAGATCCCGATAGTTCGGAGACTGAACCCGGTGAATCATTCCTAATTCCTCTTGGGTAATTTCCTCTCCCGGCTCCTCCTCGACGGCCATTGTTGAGGCATACCCTGTTTGGCCTGCTCCCGCTACGACTAAGCATAGGATAAATAAAGAAATGATAAAACGCCTTTTCATTACCGCTTCTCCTCCTTTAATTGCCAATATAATCCTATAATAACAACAAACGACGATATATGCCATTATATATTAAAATTTTACACAATAATAATGTTTTCCCGACAACAAACATCGTTAATAATTTAAATTATTTTGTCGAATCTCGACTTTTACATGTAATTAATAATAAAATCAGTGCGAATCGTAAAGGATGATCAGGATTGCAGGGAAAAAATCACTTCTTTATCAACCCGATAAACCCTGATATAATGTGTAAGCGTAATCATTAATTTACAAACTCTTAACCATGAGGAGTGCGATGGCATGGACCGCTGGGTTGAGCCAATAATGGGATATGTAAAATCTAGATACGTGATGGTTCTCTCCTCTATTTGGATAGTATGGATTTCCGAGTTTCTTGTCCGTGGAGATGCCGCTTCCACACTACTCTGGACTCTGAAGCACGGCATCCCTTTCACCTTCAACGTCCTGACTGTGCTTGGACTGCTTCTTATAATGTCGGCGATCATTGGAAAAACCCGGATCGCTTATTGGATTGTTTCTTCCTCGATTATCCTTCTGTCTCTCGTTAGCGGAATCAAGCTGAAAATACTTGGTCTTCCGCTGCTTCCCTGGGACTTCACTTTAGCCGGAGAGGCCCAAGATATGGTTCCCTACGTAACTAATATCTTCACTCTCTCCACGATTTCTGGAATGGTTGTTTATCTTGGCGGCAGCTATGCATTGCAAGTCCGTATTCCCCATTCGCCGGTCCAAGTCGCCGGGAAGGAAAGAGCGGTGCTGGCCGCTATGTCCATCCTTCTCTTGACCTCTCTTTATACCGATTTCCCCCCGCTCCAGAAAGCTATCGGCCTGAAAAATCTGGCTTATAATCAAGCGGACAACGTCGCCTCGAACGGCTTTGCTTTGGCCTCTCTGATGAATGCGAAAATGGTTGTTGGAAAAGATCCGGATGATTATGATGCGGAAGCGGTGGAGGCCATTGTTCAATCCTACCGCCCTGTCATTAAAGATGGGGGGGAGCAGAAGCCAAATATTATCGTTGTCTTAAGCGAATCCCTATGGGATTTAACCGTGCTGGATAACGTTACATTTAGCAAGGATCCTCTGGAATTCTACCATTCCCTTCAGCTCCACTACCCTAGCGGCACTATGCTCTCGCCCCAGTTCGGCGGCGGGACCGCCAATGTTGAATTCGAGGTGCTGACCGGCAATACGATGCGCTTTCTGCCTCAAGGGTCGATTGTTTACAACCAGTATATCGATCGCCCGATTGATTCGCTTGCGAGCATTTTGTCCAGACAGGGATACACGGCCAAGGCGATTAGCCCTTATCACAATTGGTATTTCAACAGCAATAAAGTATATGAATATTTAGGCTTCTCTCAATATATAAGCATGGAATTTTTCAATCCGGTTTATGAAGGGCCCTATATTGCCGATCGGGAAGTGGCGAATGTCATTATTTCCGAAACCAGTAAGACGGAAGGCCCTGCCTTCATCTTCGCCAATACGATGCAGAATCATTTTCACTATTATCCGGGAAAATTCGAGCAGAATACGATTGAGGTCGAAGGGGAAATGTCCGAGGAATCCAGGGGGCTTCTGGAAACGTATGCTCAGGGAACCAAGGGGGCGGACGCCATGCTGAAGCAGCTGGTGGACTTTTACAGCCAAGAAGAGGAGCCCACCGTCCTCGTTTTTTTCGGAGATCATCTGCCTTTTCTTGGGGACGATTATAAAACCTACAGAGATATAGGTTATTTGCAAAAAGACGATCCCGATTTCCTTAATAAAATGTATCGTGTTCCCGTTCTTGTATGGAACAACTTCCTTTCCTTGGAAAAGACAAATATCGATTTAAGCCCTTCCTTTTTGGGCCCCTACGTACTGGATATGGCGGAAGTAAAGGGAAGCTACTATACTGACTTTTTATTAGATCTATCAGCGCGCATTCCCGTCATTCCCCCTAAGGACCATTATGAGGCGATGAACGTGTCCGAGGCTGACCTCAAGGAGTATGAAACCCTTCAATACGATATTCTGTTCGGGGAGCAGCGAGGATATACGGATTGGAAAAATAGCATCATGCAGCCCGGCTACACCCTGGGCTATGGTTCCATGACACTGGAACCGCTCACTTCCCCGTTAGTTATTGGGGACACCCTGCCTGCAACGGAAGCTGAAGCAAGGATTACGGTGCAAGGAGGCCATTTCGCCCCGCAAAGCATCATTTACGTTAACGGCCAACGTCAGCCCACGCAATGGAAGAGCTGGGATCAGCTAACCTTCCAGCCAGCATCCGATCTATACAAGGCTGGAACCTGGGAGCTGCAAGTGCGAATTCTGGATAGCAAGGAAACGGTTATTGCCGAATCCAATACCGTCACTGCCGTCGTTTCAAGCAGCAGCTGAAGAGACAATCGGGCTGACCCTGCCCGATCATCTCCGATCCAAGAAGCCTTTGGAACGGGCGAGAATTAACGCGACACCAAGGCGGGGGTCCCTCCACCTGCGGTGAAGGACATTAGAGAAAGCTTCTTCAATGCCCACCAAACGGACCTCAATCCGTTCGTCCGGCTCCAGGCTTTGAGGCCCTTCGGCTACAATCTCATTAGTAAAATACAGCCCGGCAGCTACACGCCGTTCCGAATCGATAAAGGTTCCCAGTTCGGTCAGCCGGCTGCACTTCAGGCCGGTTTCCTCCTGCATTTCTCTAAGTGCGGCGGCCCGTGGCTGTTCTCCGTTCTCGAGACGGCCTCCGGGAAGCTCATATGTATATTCGTTCATAGATCGTCTGAATTGTCTGACGATCACAATTTTTTGCCGATGAACGGCAAGTACTTTGACGACTTGGATCGATTCATCGCTCCGCTCATATAGAATCATAATCGAATACTCCTTCAACACAACTTATGCCTAACAAATCGGCGATCTATTCTTATAACACACTTTTATACAAGATCAGCTTTCTGTGTAGCTCTTCCTTTCAAGTATGCACCATTTGAAGAAATTCCAACAGATACGGTTGATTTCTTGTGTCTTTCCCAACTGCTCACCCTAAACCTCATACAACTGATTATTATTATTTTAACAAAAAATACAAACAAAGCCCAATCTCTTCTCCAAAACAGTAAATCACCCAGCTTTAACTATGGCTGCCTATGAAATCATGCGTAAGCATAAGTACTTTTTGGCCTATTTAAAACCATGGCTTCATTGAATTTAGAAGCAGATTTTCTAGCTCGAATATCGGATATCCTCGATGTAATCGTTTCTTGAATTGATAAGTTTCCACTTCGGCATGAGAAAAACGGCTGCTCAACCCGTTAAGGCCGCCAGCCGTTCATTCATCTCTATCCTATTCATAACCCCGCTCGCTTTTACTTAGCTCTATTCAGAGCATTGTTCACCAGCTTGCCCCGCCTTTGCCTCTGGCCAGGATGCGTTCTTCGTAGCCGCTGGCCAGATAGGCCTTCATCGGGTCGATGGGAAGCCCCATTTCTTCCCGCACCGAGTACAACAGCGGAGCAACATCCAGCTCAAATGCGCTGCGAACGGCATTCTCCGCTGCCAGCACATCCTGAGTCTCCTGCGCTTCCCTTACCTCCTCCAGATTAATCAACAGAGCTTTAGCATATTGAGTTTGCACATTGAGCACAGAACGAATCATTGCTGGAATTTTTCTCTCAATATTGTGGCTTTGGTCGATCATATAAGCCATATTTTCGGCTGTCGCCCGCACGCCTTCGTTCAAATCTTCCACCGCATCGACAATTTGATAAAATATTAAAAAGAGTTCATAAGGATCAATGCTCCCGACGATCAGATCGTCATCGGCATATTTGCGCGAGTTGAAATGAAAGCCCCCGAGCTTCTGCTCGTCCAGCAAGTAGGCGACGATATGCTCCACATTCGTTCCAGGAGCATGATGCCCGGTATCGACAAGCACCTCAGCCTGCGGTCCCAGCTTGTTCGCCATCGTAAACGCCATACCCCAATCCGCCAGGTCGGTATGATAAAAGGCCGGTTCAAAAAACTTGTATTCGATCAGCATCCTCATGTTCGGAGTCATCGCCCGGTACGTCCTCGATAGACATTCGTACATCCACTCTTTACGTCTGCGCAGGCTCGCTTGACCCGGATAATTGGTCCCATCGGCAAACCAGAGGCTGATAGCGTTGGAGCCGACCTCCTTGGCAATGTCGACGCATTCAAGCAAATGGGCCGTTGCCCGCTTGCGAACTTGCGGATCGGAATTAGTGACGCTGCCCAGCATATAATCGTCTTCCTGAAACAAGTTCGGGTTAACGGCGCCAATGCTCAACCCCAGTTCTTCTGCATGATGATTGAGCTTTCCGAAATCATCGACTTGATCCCATGGAATATGAATCGCTACAGAGGGACACAATCCGGTAAATTTATGAACCTGAGCAGCATCCTCAAGCTTCTCGAACGGATTTCGCGGAACACCGTTTTTCTTGAAGACCTTAAACCTCGTTCCGGAATCTCCATAACCCCAGGACGGCGTTTCCACCTGAAATGCCTTCAACCTCGCTCTAACCTGTTCCAGCACAATTCCGCGATTAAGCTGCTGCTCTTCAAATAAAGCATAAGCCCGATCCATCATCTTCCAAATCACCCTTTCCTGACCGAATTACAAAGGCTAGCGCCGTCTGCCGCATGGCTTCTTCCGCCTGCTCCTTACGGTACATCCATCTTAAACAGCAATGGCACGCCCTTGCTTGTATCGGTCGTTGATCTCGGAGGCTGGCCAATGCTCGATATTATAAGATTCGCTTTCGCTGGGCGAGACGAATTCTCCGAGCAAGGCAATATATCGTTTGCGTTATTTTTATTTGTGTCTGTTTACCCCCGTTTATTATTGATTTGGATAATAACACAGATTTATTATCTTGTATAGTGTTTTCCTCCAATTTATTCCACCCGCATACGATCGGAATATAAATAACCGGACAGGAGAACAGGAAGAATGACAATCAACATGTAATATAGTAAATTTTTACGATTGCTAAAATCGAGCATTTGTTTTCTCATGGCAGGGTCTCCTACTTGAATGCATACTTATCCAATTTCTTGTTTTGATTATATCCCTAACCAATAATAAAGCGCCCCGGTCGTCAAGGACGGTTAGGGGCGCTGCGTTGTATTAAATATTCAAGAAGTAACGACATGGATTATGCCGGATCTGCCCTATAAATCACGAGAATGTAGCTTCGTTGCTCCGTGGTCGTGCCGAACGCTTTCATGCCGGTTGAATATCGAATATCGATCAGTTGATCCTCCCGGATGGTAGCCAGAAAGTCATTCGTTTTTTTCTCCGCAGATGAATTATTAGTATCCAAAAATTCCTTGACTTGAATCATAAAAGTTCCCCTTTCGTCTTAAATTGAACTCTTGGCTCCGACTAGCCCGTATTCCAGATTACGAAATTTTAGGCACAACCTTCACACCAAGACTCATGGCGGAATGACAGAGAGGACATTCCGGCTCTTCCTTAAATGCAAACTCCGCCCTCATCCACCCTGAACATTGCTCATTGACGCATATCCATACTTTCGCCTCAACGACGGGCGGTTCCTTCACCGATTTATTTTTATTGGGAAAATTTTTCATGATTCATCCTTCACCCTATACTATTCATGATATGACCTGACACTGCCTTTTAGTGCTCTAAAACTCTCTCCAGCCAACGGATGGGTTACTTCCCCAAGCGATCCATGGCTTCATCACCACCTTGATTCAGGCAAGGCTGCCATATTCCGTTTCAGACAAACGATTAAATAGACAGGAAGGCATCCCGCCCACCTGAGCGAAATGCCTTGTTAAGCTAACTATAGCATAAAAGGAATGGTCTGTCAATTTCCCTTCTTTTTTACATTCAATGTATATATTGGCTTGTTTGATGGAGGGCACTGAGGAAAGCTGCTCTTTCAACTATTTAGAAACCAGTAAAGCCCCCATACAATTCAATAAAAAATATTGTAATCTTTGTCATTTGGTCCGTATAAAGCAGAATTCCGGTAATGACCATCAGGCCTCCGCCAATTTTCATAATCAGCCCGGAGTGCCGCATAATCCATTTCATTTTGCCAATAAAGAATGCCATGACGAAGAACGGAATCGCGAATCCGATAGTATAAGCTACGGTATAGAAGAGGGCTTGATCCGGATTGCTAACCCCAAGAGCGACGACTGCAGCGAGTATAGGGCCGACACAGGGAGTCCAGCCGGCGGCATAAGTCACTCCGACTAACACGGACCCCAGGTAGCCAAGGGGCTTGCTCTGAAAGGTAAAGCGCCGATCCTTCATAAGAGCTTTGGGAGTAAGGATGCCCAGCATGATTAGACCCATAACGGCTACCAGAATTCCTCCCAGCTTGCGGATCAGAGTTTGATATTCTGCAAAAGCGGAACCGACCAAGCTCAAGGACAAGCCAAGCGCTATAAAAATAATAGAGAACCCGAGCATGAAAAAGACCGTATGAAGCATAGCCCTTCGTTCCAAGATGCCTCTGCCATCCTGAAGATCTTTAACAGAAATCCCCGTTATATAAGACAGATAGGAGGGATATAAAGGCAAGCAACAGGGAGATATAAACGAGAGAACACCTGCCCCGAAAACAATCCATAGACTTAAATCCGCCGTATTCAGCATATTCACCTTCTTAAATAAATGTCTAACGCCCAATCCGGGCTATCACGCGAGGAACGGAAACGCCACACTACGAATTGTAGTATAAGGATGAAAGCATGTCAATGACTCCGCTTAATGTAAATTTGACAAAAAAACAACATGTACCTCGACCGTCAGCAGCTAATATACAGCAATGCCTTAGGAACGCGCACGAGCGTTTGGTAAAAAATAAACTCTCTAATGGGAGCAACATAGCAGTATAAGAGATTTTCTTTTCTTCCATCAGCCAATTATGAAATAATAATAGAATAACAGACAGGAAGGATGTCCCTTATGATCGTCAGGCTGATGAACGCGGAAGACAGGCTGCGGCTTCTGCAGAAGCTCGCCCCCATTAAAGAAGAACATATAATTATGTATATGGATTTAACCGTTTTCTCTAGCTCAGTCCAATTCTGTGGTTTATACGAGGGGAAGGATTGCCTCGGCTGTGTAGGCTGGTTGAGCGGCAAGCCATTCCGCGCCCCCGCTTTCTATTTAATAGAAGGAATCGATTATACTCCTTTGTTTGCATTCGTCCGCAAGCAGTGGAATCTCTCTCCTAATGATATCTGCGTAACTATTCTTTCCTCCTCGCAAGCTCCATTATATGAAATTTACTTTTGTGTAAGCCCGTCATAGCTGGACTGGACCTGTAGCTTTCTTCATGATCTCATCAGTTGTTATTATGAGGGGTCAGACTAGCAGTTCGGGAATGACGTGGTCTGGTTTAATTCCCTGCAAAGCAGAAACTAAATTGCGGGCGGCCAGCATGGCCATATCATATCGGGTCTGGGCCGTTGCCGATCCGATATGCGGCACTAACACGGTATTCGGCAATGTCATTAATGGATGGTTAGCGGGAAGCGGCTCCTCCTCGAAAACATCCAATCCGGCCGACCGGATGGTCTGGTTCCTTAACGCCTCGATCAACGCCTGCTCATCCACGGTCTGGCCGCGAGAAGCGTTAATGAAAACGGCGGTCGGCTTCATCCGCGCGAATTGCTCCTGTCCGATAAGCCTTTGAGTTTGCTCGGTCAGAGGGACCATCAGCACGACAAAATCCGCTTTCTCCAGCAGCTCATTCATCTCGCAATAGCGGGCTCCGAGCTCAGCCTCTGCCTCGGGCCTCCTAGTCCGGTTAGAGTACAGCACATCCATTCCGAAGCCCAATCTCGCCCTTCTCGCCACCGCTTCTCCAATCCGTCCCATACCAATAATGCCCAATACAGAATGATGGACATCTATGCCGAAGAGAGGATCCTGCCTTCCCGCCTTCCAATTTCCAGCCCTTACATAATGGTCCAATTCGGAAATACGCCGCGCGGCAGCCAGAATTAGTGCAAAAATAAGATCCGCCACTGTGTCGTCCAACACGCCTGGAGTATGCGTAGCTATAATCCCCCGCTTTTTCAACGCAGCAATATCCAAATGGTTGTATCCTACCGACATACTGCTTACGACTCTAAGCTTGGGAGCTTGATTCAGAAGCTGCTCATCTACCCTTAATCCGGAAATAAGGAGTCCTTCCGCCTCCAGCAGCTTCTCACGCAAAACCTGTTCGGGAACCGGATCGTCCGATTTCCACAGATCTATCGCACAGTGTTGTCCAATAAAGTCGAGGATTTCCTCTGGAATGGGTTTGGCAATAAATACTCTAGGCTTCATAAGATCGTCATCCTCCCGGGTTGAGTTATTTTTCAACTTCTTGTAAATCCACTACTTTCATTATGCCTGGATGATCGAACTTTTTAAAGCACTTTAACACTTTAACATATTCTTGTATCATTAAAAAACAATGCGGAACAGACGTTAAATAAAGTATCAGTTAATCAGCAGTTCCGGATCCAGCGGGGAATAACATCCCTTGAATTGTTCAGGCAGAGCGGCTAACGATCAGCTCTGTCTGAAAGGTTACAACGGCGGCTCATGAATTCCTATAGGGGCATTCCCCCAATTTTCAAAAACTCTTCTGAATCTAGACTAATGAACAGTCTCCATTCGCCTTGTCTGCGTATAGTGTTATCATACTTCGTTAAAGAAGGAGTTGATCCGAATGCGCCACTGTCATCATCTATGTCCACCAGCCAGCCCAGTTGTAGCTCCGACTTCTAGAGTAGTCAGAGATTTTTTTCATCCACAGATCGTCCCGGTCATTCATCCAATAGAAGTTGTGAATCGCCATCATTGCGTACCTGTTCCCAGACACTTCTGTACCTACTCTGAAAGAGACGAATTCGCCGGAATGCCCGGAGTTGCCGGAATCGCCAGTTATCCATCCAAATCCAAAGGCGGAGGCAAGTATTGACTCCATTCCGTTACGGCTCGCTGTAAATCAAAGAAAAGGACTATCGCTGTCTAGTTAAGAGGGCGATAGTCCCTTTATCTCTATGAAGTGGCACGGAAGAAAAGCCGTCCTTCCGTTGGGAAGGAATGTATGCCCTTCAATGATCTCTTCGAGCCTGCATTTTTCCAATGCCCGCTTTTTTTCCGTGAAAGCAAAATATAGATCAAAAGAATCATCCCAATCCATCTTCCGACCCATTCCTGGAGACTACAGTCTAAATTTCCATGAATTTCAATAGGATTGTAGTTTGAGTCTAAATTTAATATAATTGTGTTAAAAGGACTATCTGGAGGATATGAATGAATCACAAACTGGACGAATCGAAAAAAAGGATTTTGGAAGCGGCGAAGGTTTGTTTTGCAAATAACGGGTATAGCGGAACCTCCGTCCGACAAATCTGCGAAGCGGCCGATGCTAATCTCGCTCTCGTCTCTTACTATTTCGGTTCCAAAGAAAATTTATATTATACCGTCATTGATTACTTGTATCATATTAACGATCTGGAGCTTGACAAGCCCATAACCAATCCTCGAGAGGCACTATACCATTTTATAGATACTTTCGTACATATGCGAAAGCAGGATAAGCAGTTTAATATGCTCTTAAGACACGAGCTGTCCTCTGAGAATACCAGGAAAGAAGCCATAAGCAAAATCGTGACCCCTTATTTTGATCATCTGGAACGTATTTTAACGACTGGTAAAGAGGAAGGGGTTTTTCACTATGAATCGCTGGATTTGATTTTGATCTTTATCATTTCTATTCTAGTCTACCCCGCATACGATTCCTTTCTAATCGATCCCCACCTGACATCGGAATCCGAATTGATGGACGAAATCAAGCAAACAGCCGATTTTATTTTTGCAGGGCTCCATTGTCAACCAGCCAATCCCATTTAATCAAGCTCGCCAGTAAGCTTTGCAGCGGGGCTTATTTGAGATCGTTCCTACTCTATAACCCCCGGTGTGAATTAATTCCATTTTAAGCGCTTTAATAATAATTAACATTCCGGATACGGGATATGCCTTCGCTCACACATTACAGTAGCCATAATCATTACGCATTTCTACGGAGAAGTAAATCCTTAAACTCCAGATGATTCTTGATCTTGGCCTTGACGTTTGCCGTATTAAAAGGCTTAGCTATGTAATCAATAGCTCCCGCCTTCAGTCCATTCCCTTCATCCTCTTCATGATCCAGCACAGAGATAAAAATGATTGGAATGGCCATGGTTAATGGATTTTTCTTTAAAAGCCTGCATACTTCGTAGCCGTCCATGCCCGGCATCATCACATCCAGCAGGATCAGATCGGGCTGGAACTTCAGCGCAATGTCCAGCCCTTCCTCCCCATTGGTTGCATACAGAACCTCGTACTCTTCCCCCAATATCGTATCAAATAACAGAATGTTTGACGAAGTGTCATCGACTATTAGAATGGTTCGTTTATTCTTCAATTTATACCTCCATCCTGTTTTCGGGCTGCTGATATTGTAATATTTCATCCAGTTCCTGCAACGCTTGTCTTGCCTGTATATAATCCAATTCCTTGATAGAACGTGAGATGCTCTTCATTCTTTCGCTTGTCAAGGAATGTCCGCCGAGTGCCGCCGACAGGTGATCCACTACCTTAAGAGCGGTCATACTGTTCCGGCTTAACTGGCTGTCCAGCTCTTTAATGAGAGATCTGACCTCCTCCCTGTTCACAGCTGGTTCGGGCAGCTTCAGCTCCGGAGCCTCATCGGCTTCCTTCAACAGAACAGGTATTTTTTGTCTGACGGAATCCAGAAGAAGCTCCAGTTGTTCCATTAGCTCTGCAATCTTCGTTTCTTCCCCTCGTTTAAGAGCTTGCTCCAATTCGGCAGTATTCTGGAAAACAGAATTCATCGACAGATTGCCAGCCGCTCCTTTTAAATTATGTACAAATCGGCCAGCCGCGCTATAATCCCTTCTGATCAAGGATTCTCGAATATGTTCAATAATCTGCAAATGCTCCTTAAGAAACAAGTTTAATATATGATAGAGACGGTTGGTATCTCCATTAAGCCGGTTTAATAAAGCGTCCTGGTCCAGTACGTCCGATGGCCTCGACGGAAAGTCAGAACGGCTGGCAGCAGACAGCAGGGCAGACTCAACGAACGGCTCTCCCGAATCGTCCATTCCAGCTTTAAGCCATTTAATAATAGTCGAAATCAGATGGGTCGGAACGATCGGCTTAGAAATAAAATCATTCATCCCCAATTCCAGGCACTTCTGTTTATCCTCTAACAAGGCTGATGCGGATATGGCGATGATCGGAGTCCGGGCATCGTGCTGGCGAATAAGTCGAGCGGCCTCAAACCCGTCCAACTCCGGCATCTGCAAATCCATCAACACGATATCGTACGGCTGGAATGACATACGAACGAATTTATCGACCGCTTCTTTTCCGTTACTAACCAGAGAGATATCATGGAAATAAGGCTCAAGCATTCCCTGATAAATCAAATGATTTAATGGATTATCCTCAGCAACCAAAATCCGCGCATTCCTTAACTCTTCTTCCATTGTACTGAAAAGAGAAGGATCGTACATTTCTTCAGCCGAAGACTTGTTGGCCGGCAGCAGAAGCTTCTGAAGAGCGGTGAGCAGCTCGACATGGTTAAAAGGCTTTTCTATAACAGAGATTGGCCGGTTTAAACCGGTAATAGCATCTATTTCGTTTCGTTGAAACCAGTTTATCATGGTAAGGATTGGGATACCACTTTCTTTAGAACTATTCCCAAAGCCTCTCAGAACTTGAAATCCATTACTTTTGTCTGTGTTCCAATCAAGCAGAACAAGATCGCAGCCTGAACCCGGACATTTCTCGCCAAGCGCGTCAAGCCATCCCTGATCCCCATCCCCTGATGCTCCGTCCGTACAAATCACTTGAAAAAACTCAGGTGACAGGGAGGCTTTAATGGCCTCTTGGGATGTTGTATTATTATCGACTACCAGAAGCTTGTATCGTTCCTTACCCATAGGCATAAGAAGACGTGACCGAATCTTCTGCAATCCGAACTCCGCCGTAAAAGAGAAGGTGCTTCCTTCCCCGATCCAGCTGTGTACAGTAAAACTGCCGTTCATCATCCCGACCAATTGTTGGCTGATCGCCAAGCCTAATCCGGTGCCCCCATATTTGCGTGTCGTCGACTCATTGGCCTGAGTAAACGATCGAAAAATAACGGCTTGCTGCTGCGAAGTAAGTCCGATCCCTGTATCCTTGATGGAAAATTTCAGCTTCACCCGATCCTCCTTTTGCGAGATCAGTTGAACACGTATAACTATTTCTCCTTCATCTGTAAATTTAACGGCATTGTACGATAGATTGATTAAAACTTGCGCCAGCCGCTGCGGATCTCCTATCAGCTCTCGTGGAACATTCCATTCGGAGAACAGGAAAATTTCCAGTTCCTTCTCGGCAGCGCTTAGGGAGATGACGTCCGTAACTTCCTTGAGAACACGGTCAAGCTGAAAAGAGATGGCTTCCAGCTCTACTTTCCCCGCTTCGATTTTGGAAAAATCCAGAATATTATTAATAACGCCTAACAAAGATTGTGAGGCAGACTGAATTTTATGGACATAATCCTTTTGCTTGTCAGACAGCTCCGTTGTCTGAACCAGATGACTCAATCCTATAATAGCGTTCAGCGGTGTTCGGATTTCATGACTCATATTGGCCAGAAATTTGCTTTTGGCTTGAGTCGCTTCACGTAATTTCATTTCTAACAGCTTACGTTCCGTAATGTCCTGGACGAAGCCATACATGCGGAGAGCAGTGCCCCAGGCATCCCTTTCGGCATGAATCTCCGTATAACAGTACCTGAGCGATCGATCCGGCAGAACCACTCTAAAGTCAAGCGTACATTCACTTCTTTGCTGTATCGCAGCTTTGACTACGCGCCTAAAGTGCGGGCGGTCTTCCAAATGGACAAAAGAAATGATCTCCTCCATCGCTAGCTTCTCCATATCCCCAAAAATTCGGCGCAATCCCATCGACAAGTTCCATTCGTTCGTCAGCAAGTCCCATTCCCAGCTGCCGAGCTTGGCAATCTGTTGAGCCTCTGTCAAGCTGGCCTCGCTTTTCTTAAGCGCATTCTCCGCTTGCTTGCGTTCTGTAATATCTTTCGAGATGGTATAAATATCGATGATCTCACCATTTACAATCAACGGTACGATCGTTGTATTTAAATACAGGATCTGTCCGTTCTTATGGCGCAGAGCAAACTCAACACTCTGGGATCTGCCTGCAGATACTCTTTTAAATTTGGCCAACACTTTATTCCGGTCCCGCGGATCGAGAAGCTCAAGAATCGTTTGATCCTGCAGTTCCCCAAGCATATAGCCTGTTTTAGCTTCCAGGGAGGAATTGGCCTGCAACAGCTTGCCTTGCAAATCATAGAGGCAGACGATATCCGGGTTATGCTCGAACATAAATTGATAGCGCCGTTCATTCCATTTGGCCCAGCGAACTTCGACGCGGCGCTCAATAGACTGAAGGAAAATGATCAGCAGCAAAATAAACAGAGCCGCTATCCCGATCCATACGGCCAGCTCGACATTGTTGACAGCCGATGGCTCGCTTGGCAAATCGGATACTTCCTCGGTTAGTGTAAAGTTAGCCGCAGCCATCCCTGTATAGTGCATGCTGGCAATAGCCAGGCCGATCAAGCAGCTCCCGGCAATCCTCACACCATAGGTCGATTTCCGCGAGCCCTTCTTGTAGTTAAAATAAATATACAACGCTGCGTAGGAAACTGTAATCGCAATAAGAAGGGACAGAATGACAAGATACGGATTGTAGCTGATGTTGGCAGGAATAATCATGGCGGCCATCCCTGTGTAGTGCATAACGGTAATCGCCAGGCCCATAAACAGGCTGCCAATAACCGTCTGGAAATTAGAGACGACTTCACAGGTGACAAACTGCAGCGCAACAAAGGCGGCAACAATGGGAAGCACCATCGATAGCGCTAATAGCCACGGATCATATCGTACCTCGAAGGACAGATGAAACGCCAGCATGCCGACGAAATGCATAGACCAAATCCCGAGTCCTTTGACACAGGACCCGATAATGATCCAAACCACCTTGGATCGCCCTTGCTGTAGGATAACCCTGTCTACTATATTTAATGAAGCATAGGAGGCAAAAATAGAGATAAAGACGGACAGCACTACAAGAGGTACGTTGTAGGAAGAATGTACATCGTGCAAAAGATCACACCTTTGGCTCAGTTTGTATGATAACTCAGTATAGTCTCATAAGAAACTGAACAATTTTTGAACATCTCACCATCAACGAGCGTCACTAGACAACAAAGCCCGGCATCCATATAATGGAATACCGGAACAAAGGCTGCTTTCAACTGCTCATTCATCTGCAACTGG
This sequence comes from Paenibacillus sp. J2TS4, assembly GCF_018403245.1. Taxonomy (GTDB): domain Bacteria; phylum Bacillota; class Bacilli; order Paenibacillales; family NBRC-103111; genus Paenibacillus_L. The sequence goes on along the minus strand of NZ_BOSH01000012.1, from coordinate 93,258 downwards.
ATAAGCATAAACGATAAATCGATCTGGAGCGTCGCCTACGTATCGAAACGGATAGCAGGTCGACAGGGTTAACACTTCCTCCCCCTTAGGACCAATCACCGTTGTATCATCGCTGGAGACAATTTCAGTTTCTTGGATCTCGTATTCAAAAGATCCATAAGGCATATCTACTATTAAACGGTCTCCGATCGCCAGCTCGCCAAAATTTCTAAACACGGTATCGCGATGGCCCGATAACAAAATTTGTTCATTGTCCATCGGAAAGGCCGTCGTCTTGTAATGCCCCACTCCTTTAGCGAGCATTTCTTCTTCCGTTCCTTCAATGATAGGCAGCTTCGCATCAAGTTTAGGAATTTGCAATACCCCGACAGCATCATGATCGTTCGGATTAAATTGCTGTCTGGCCGCAAGCTGAGCCGCGAGCTGAGCGGCCAAAGATTCCTTGTCGTCCTCCGGTTCCGGTGTAGCGGGCTCCGTCTCCACAGAGCTGATCAAAGCTTCGGCCTCAGCCAACGCTTTCTGCATCCCTATCTTATGGTTAAAATATTGATAGATACTAATGGAAACGAAAAGGAAACCTATCAGAATGAACAAAGAGCCGATTTTTTTCCCCATCGTCATCTTCCTCTTTCATGGCACGGGTCTCCCTTTACATAAATTCATTATAGTAATTATAGTAGCCCGAAATATTATGCTCTACGTCGTCAATCCTGCAGCGAAATGAATGATGACGAATGTAGAATGACCCTGCAATTGTTTGCGGATTTTTAAAATACATGGCCACTTCCGGAAAAAAGTAGCCATTCAATTGATGCCTTACTCTACCTTCAATTGCGGCCATCAGCTTGTCATGGTCGAATTCTTCAAGCAAATCCTCCATGCCAAGCGACTTCATTTTACGAATCATTTTATACGAAGCCATCAACAATTCCAAGAAGGTCGGGTAGGTCGTATCCCGATGCAGAATAAAGTCCAGCTTCTTCTCCACATTTTTAATTCCGAATTCAAAATATTCCTTCAAAGGTCTATACTCAGTCAACTCATTCGTACAGTAACTTAACCAATGGTCATGATATTTCCAATAATCGTTCTTAATAAAATAGGCAAAGGCTTTCTCAACCGTATGCAGCCATTTCGGGTTCTGGTCGATAGCGTACAGCCTCATCAAGGCAAAGGCGGCCTCTCCATCATAATAGACAATTCTGAATTTATCTTTAACCGATAGATCGGGGAAATTCAAAACATGGACAAAGCCTCCGCTGTCCGGATCTTGCATCGCCACGATGCCGTTCGCAAGAGCGGTCATAACCCCTCTAAATTGGGAGGTTTGAAAAACGCTGGTGAACTTGGACAAAGCCAGAATCGCCGCCGCATTAGCGCCTAGCTTGATTTCGTTCCCGCTTTCTCTCTCCACAACATAAGCGAGCGTCTCCGTCCCCCGGCCCTGGACAAACTCGATCCCTTCCTTAATTAAATAATCGCATGCCCGCTGAATGTGGGAGGCGAGCTGATCATTACGCGTTACTTCATACGCTTCGATCATGGAATACGTCGTACTTGCATGTCTCAGCATATTGTAGAAGCGTATTTGTCTATTAAAGCTGGGAAAATAACCATATATAAATTTCCCGTTCGGTCCCACCTGGTTGGCCAAATAGGTCGAAGAATGATCGATCAGTTGATAGACCGTCTCTTTGTCGATGTGGTCTATCTTCCTTCGTCCGTTATGCAGCGGTCCGCTGTGCAATTCATGGCATTCGGTATCGTAAAAATAGCTGTATGTACTGAACAAATAAACTTGTTGGATATGCTCGGCCTGGATCGGATTTTTTAAGGAGCGGTATGTTTTTAAATAAAAGTTAATATTGGATAAATGGAGCTCGTCCTTTGGTTTGCTGTCCTCTCTTTTTATAAACCCGTTGGCATTCCATTCCTGCTCCAGAAAAGCAGTATGAAAAAAAGGATCCAGCGAAAGTCCTTCACGCAAATAATTTTTTCTCGTTTTGGTAGAGTACTCCAGAAATTCCTCCAGTGTGTAGGTTTTGATCTCTTTAACCAGGTCTACCTTGACCCACACAGGCTGCCAACGATTATTCTTGATTTCTTTCCTGCAAGCAATCATAGCATTCTGCCAACTCGATTCGGCCGAGTTCCCAATTCCGACAAAAACACGCGCCCGTTCCTTGATATCGCTGATGGAAATAAATATAACATATTTGGGGGTTCTTCCGAAAAATGTTTCCATGGCTTCGGTTACTTCGTTCACATGTGAAATGATTTTTGGTTTCAGAACGGAAACCTTGTCTTCAAAGGTCTCGATATCTAAAGCTGCACCCATCAGGATCACCTCGTAGCACACTACTATAGTATATTGAGAAATCCCCCACTCCTTAATGTCATTCGCTTGTTCAAATGATCCGATCGCATTAAAGGCAGGGGATTTCTCCAAAGCATAATGATTTAATAGACCGTGTTATAGATATAGCTTATTGTTTCTTAGTAAATCTTCTCCGAGTTAACCATCCTCCGAGCATAGCCAGCATCCCTGCGAGTCCCCAATTGGCCATTCCGGTCGAAGTGTTGGGCAGCTTCGCGCCTTCATTGGCATTGGCATTCGCGTTCGCGTTCGCATTTGCGTTAGCTCCCGGGTCACTCACATTCGAATACCCTTCGCCAGCATCCGTATTCGCATTCCCGGCACCATCCGCAGGAATGGAAGGTTGATCCACAATGCTTGTGGAGTCCGGATCTGTGTCCTCTTCCGTGCTATTTCCGGAACCACTATTGGAGTCGGAACCTCCGCCTGAGTTGCTGCCATCGTTGTCGGCATCTCGACCTGGCGCGATTCCGCTGTCGATTCTCTCAACCGGAGTGATTGCAATGTATTCCTCGTTGTTGCTTCCGCCGTTATTATTGTTTCCTCCATTGTTGCTTCCGCCGTTATTGTTTCCACCGTTGTTGTTTCCACCGCTATTGTTTCCACCGTTGTTGTTTCCGCCGCTATTGTTTCCACCGTTGTTGTTTCCACCGTTGTCATCATCGTCGTCGTCAGAGTCCGAATCCGAATCGGCGTCGGCATCTGCATCAGCGTCAGCGTCGGCATCTGCATCGGCATCCGCATCGGCGTCAGCGTCGGCATCTGCGTCAGCATCGGCGTCAGCATCCGCATCCGCGTCGGCATCAGCGTCGGCATCGGCATCCGCATCCGCGTCGGCATCCGCATCCGCGTCGGCATCCGCATCGGCGTCGGCGTCAGCGTCGGCATCCGCATCCGCATCCGCGTCGGCATCTGCGTCAGCATCAGCATCTGCATCGGCGTCAGCATCAGCGTCGGCATCCGCGTCAGCGTCAGCATCCGCATCCGCGTCGGCATCCGCGTCAGCATCCGCATCCGCATCCGCATCCGCGTCGGCATCCGCATCGGCGTCGGCATCAGCGTCGGCGTCGGCATCCGCATCAGCGTCAGCGTCAGCATCCGCGTCAGCATCGGCGTCGGCATCAGCATCAGCATCCGCATCGGCGTCAGCATCCGCATCGGCGTCGGCATCTGCATCAGCGTCGGCATCTGCATCAGCGTCGGCATCGGCGTCAGCATCCGCATCCGCGTCGGCATCCGCGTCGGCGTCAGCATCGGCGTCGGCGTCAGCATCGGCGTCAGCGTCAGCATCGGCGTCAGCGTCGGCGTCGGCGTCGGCGTCAGCATCCGCGTCAGCGTCCGCGTCGGCGTCAGCGTCCGCATCCGCATCAGCATCGGCATCAGCGTCAGCATCCGCGTCAGCATCGGCATCAGCGTCAGCGTCGGCATCAGCGTCAGCGTCGGCGTCAGCATCCGCGTCGGCATCAGCGTCAGCGTCAGCGTCAGCATCCGCATCGGCATCTGCATCAGCGTCAGCGTCGGCATCTGCATCGGCATCTGCATCAGCGTCAGCATCGGCATCCGCATCGGCGTCGGCATCAGCGTCAGCATCCGCATCCGCATCCGCGTCGGCATCAGCGTCGGCGTCGGCATCAGCGTCAGCGTCGGCATCAGCGTCGGCGTCGGCATCAGCATCGGCATCTGCGTCGGCATCCGCATCTGCGTCGGCGTCGGCGTCAGCGTCGGCATCCGCGTCAGCATCTGCATCGGCGTCAGCGTCGGCATCCGCGTCGGCATCCGCATCGGCGTCGGCATCCGCATCGGCGTCAGCATCGGCATCCGCATCAGCGTCGGCATCGGCGTCAGCATCCGCATCCGCATCCGCGTCAGCGTCGGCATCAGCGTCAGCATCGGCATCCGCGTCGGCGTCCGCATCCGCATCGGCGTCGGCGTCAGCATCCGCATCAGCGTCGGCATCCGCATCCGCATCAGCGTCCGCATCGGCATCTGCATCGGCATCCGCATCCGCATCGGCGTCGGCATCCGCATCGGCATCAGCGTCAGCATCGGCATCCGCATCCGCGTCAGCATCAGCGTCGGCATCGGCGTCGGCGTCAGCATCCGCATCCGCATCCGCATCCGCATCGGCGTCAGCATCCGCATCCGCATCCGCATCGGCGTCAGCATCCGCATCGGCGTCAGCATCGGCATCCGCATCCGCATCCGCATCCGCGTCGGCATCCGCATCGGCGTCGGCATCCGCATCGGCGTCGGCGTCGGCATCCGCATCGGCGTCGGCATCCGCATCCGCATCGGCATCCGCATCGGCGTCAGCGTCGGCATCGGCGTCGGCATCTGCGTCGGCATCCGCATCGGCGTCGGCGTCGGCATCTGCGTCAGCATCCGCATCCGCGTCGGCATCCGCATCCGCGTCGGCATCCGCATCGGCGTCAGCGTCGGCATCCGCATCGGCGTCGGCGTCGGCATCCGCATCGGCATCCGCATCGGCGTCAGCGTCGGCATCCGCATCGGCGTCGGCGTCAGCATCGGCGTCGGCATCTGCGTCGGCATCCGCATCGGCGTCGGCGTCGGCATCTGCGTCGGCGTCAGCATCGGCGTCAGCATCCGCATCAGCGTCAGCATCCGCATCGGCGTCGGCGTCAGCATCTGCGTCGGCGTCGGCATCCGCATCGGCGTCAGCATCCGCGTCGGCATCTGTATCATCAAAATCGAACAGTAAAGTAGTCTGAGCCCCTTCTGAATTAATACTGGTTAATATATCAGCCGTAATAAGAGGGTCGTTGACAGCGGCTGCACTTACTGTAGCTTCAGCCACTAGCGGATCGGACATTTCAGCATTAAGCGTGAAATTAGTTGCCCCTAGCAATTCAGCATCCAATAATTGCGTTAATACGTCACTGGTGCCGGCTGTAATTCCGTCTACAATATCAAAAATAGGATTAGCAGCAACTTTTACAGCATCAATTAGCGGATTAAGGATTGCCGGCAGCGGATCCAAGGGACCCCATCCTGTATATTCCAACTCTTGAACCGCTTGACGCAGCGGACCGAATAAGTTGCCAACCGCTGAACGTACGTACTCCCCTAATCCATCTGTAAAATCAACATAAATATATTGTCCGTCCGCCGATACAATTCCTTGAACGGACGCTTCATAAGACCCAAGGTCTTGTAAACTGCGAACTCCCTCGAAAGCTGTGTTTAACGGATCAAGATCAATAGGCAATCCCGGGACAGCCGCTACAGCTGCAATTGCTGTTCCCAGAACATCGAGAAGCGGGCCCACCCCGGGAATATCCGCCGGAGTAATAGCTGTTAACTGAGAGTTAATATCGATTGTGACTTCGCCAACCACTTTTCCTTGCAGCTCTGGCGGCAAAGTGAATACAACGACCTTAGGATTAGCAAGACCTACGTTAGCAAGGCCTGTTCCACTAAATGTTAATTGAATATCATAATTTCCAGCTTCATTCTTGTATTGCTGACCGTCCGGATTGGATACTAGCGATGTGTTTCCAAGAATGCTGATCTCCGCTAATCCAAGAGCCATGGGATTAACCATGGACACGTTCAGTGCCGCCACCGGGCTTGCAATATTAGAATATGCTTGGGCAATATTGGCAGAAGGTGATGCCGCGAGTGCAATGGTAGAAGCAGCAGCAATGATCGGAAGCAATTTCTTCTTAGTTCGATTGGATTTACTATTTCTGCTATTCATAATTCTTTTGTAATCAAATTGTTTCGTTTTCCTTTTCATTACTTTCCTCCTCCTTTGGAGCAACCTTCCATGCTACAGCCAAATTGGCTGCGCGATTTCCATAATCTGGTAAATAAATTGTCCCCCCCTTTATTTCTAGATTTTTAGTAAAATAAGGCAGTAGAGCCTTTTAAACACCAGTATAAAACTGATGTTTAAATTATGCAACCGTTTTATCGTCGCAATTTCTTCCATTTTGCTGGATTATGTAGATTTTAAGTAATATTAGTCGAATATATTAAATTTCTTTGAAGTTGCATTCCTACTGCCTTTTCTTAAAGATTGGCCCTTTATGAGACCTAGGAGAAAGCAGCAGAATAAAAAAGTTCGATGTTGACAGGTATTTTACTGTTAGGATATGTTGTTGATTATAGTTTATGGAAAATTCTATGATAAAAGCCCTTATGAAGTTACCGAAGTAAAAAAGGCTTGAAACTGTGAAATCTCTCAACAATAATCTTAGAAAGCTATGATAAACACGAACATTGGAAAGTTAATAAATATAAAATTCCATTTAAGCCTTAAAATGGACGAACTCGTTGACCTATGCGTGAGAACGTTTTTACAGTCTAGGTGGAACATCCATTCTCAAGTAAATATCGTAGAGGAGAATCATCATGCCAAATCAGAACAATCTATCAGGAAAAAGATGGACAACAAATAACTTGCAAGAAATTCTGGGCGGACAATGGGTAAATCCACCTGATAAGCTATGGCAAGCGCTTAATGTAGCTATCGCCAAACACGAATGTGACGATGCTTATAGTGAAAACACGCTATTTATTGCAATGGATGAGGAGACCTGGTATAAAGGGTCTTCCAATACGAGAATGTATCGAGGCTGGACCGATACCCACCCTTTATTGCCCGGATTTCAAAACAAAGTGGTCGGGGCTGTTGTACAAAGACCGATAGCCAATCTGGACCCGAGGATCCCTCAGCTGTTGGTAGATAACTCCTATGAAGCGATCAAGAAACTGGGAACCGCTGCAAGAAATGCCATGAACGGAAAAATCGTGGCGATAACAGGGACTGTTGGAAAATCTACTACCAAATTAATGCTGGATCATTTATTAAGACAGCATGGAACAGTTGTATCCACAAGGGGTAACCATAATTCCCGGACTGGAGTCCCCCTTACTTTATCACGCTGCATCAGCAATCCTGATTACTGCGTTTTGGAAATTTCCGTTTCTGCATTATGGATGCAAACCGGAAGTATATGTAATTTGGCTCGTCCTCATATCGGTATTATTACGGAGATGGGAGAAGGACATAGAAAAAGCGCTTCAGAAAACGCTAAATTCAAGTCACGAATATGTGAAGGCATGGTCCCGGGCGGATATGCCGTATTAAACAGGGATATGGAGCATTATGATATAGCCAGACAAGGAGTAGAAGAATTCGGTGCCACGGCTGTAAGCTATGGATTTTCTAACAATGCTGACGTGTATGTTAAGGATTGGCACACGACCAGAGAAGGAACATGGGTCACAGCAAGTATTTTCGGTACAGAAATAAGTTACGAGCTGCCGCTTCCGGGCAAAGCGATGGTCGCTAATTCTCTTGCCGCATTAACGACGATTCATCTTTTGGGTTTAAACGTAACATCAAGTATCGCTGCTTTTAGAACCTTGCCTAAAAGGAGAAGTGTCATAGAATTAGTCACCATGGAAGTGGGCAACGGACAAAGCTACCTGCTGGATGACAGTTGGAACGCCCAGTATCTTTCGTTGATGTCAGCCTTTGATGTATTTAAGCAGCAATCCTCGGCTTTTACAGGAAAAAAGCTCGCCATATTGGGTCGCATTGTGGATCTGGGAGATAAGGCCCAGGAAATGCATCAAAAGTTGGCCAAACCATTAATGCAAGCGGGAATTGACCTGGTTTTTGCGCACGGCGAAGAAATGAAGTATTTGTTAAAGGAATTGCCGCCCACTATGGTTGGAGGTTATTTTCGCGATGCGAAAAGTTGCGTTCAGGCGGTTTCGAATATCATAGAACGAGATGACTTTATATTGCTCAAAGGTTCGCGGGACGCAAGCGATTTCGCCCAGATCCGAGATAGTTTAATTCAACAATGTTTGCGGAAGAAAAATGTGAAGACGGCAACGATGGTCACGTTGAATACAGTAAATCCGCAGACGAAGCATTACGGTGCGATAAGTGTGGACGCCCAATCCGGAGAAGTTCTTGGATCAGAAGGAGCGCAAGCTGCAGCAGAATCTCAAGGTATGGGCAGCCTTTTATTGTTATCTCTTTTATTAGAAAACCTTGGTAGAGGAAAAATAAAGCTGCATGATGAAGCGATCATTGGCAACTTTCCGGCAAGAGACAGCCGTGCAGCTTATGCGATCGGCTTAAGGGAAGGCGATAAGGTTTCCGTTCATACTCTGTTAAATGCTATGGTGTGCCATAACGCACCTGATGCTACGCTGGCCCTAGCGGAAAGATTATTTGGCTCGACAGGAAAGGCACTGAACGAAATTCAGCAGTTAGCTGCTGACCTGGGGATAAGCCATCATGCCGTTGAAAATATTACGGGACGGCAAATGAGAAATAAACCGCAGAAAGTAACCGTGGATGACCTGGTTAAAGGAGCACGGCATTTGTTTGCTAATCCTCCTTTTCTATTGAAATTATTAAATGTGACGACCGTCACCTACAAAAGTAAAACTTTTACTGCATCAAGTAATCTAATTGCGAATGGAAAGGCGAATGCTGGATTTATGTTCGGCCACAACCACTCCATGGGTATTGCTATGACCTATGCCAATCATCAAAAAATCATTTCGATAGCAATTGGAGCACGTGACGAATTTCACCGCGACTATCTATTAATCAAAACTATTGAAAAAGCGATCGGGTTAAAGCCAAAAGCTTTAAATCAACCTTCTAATACAGTGAAATTAAATGCAGATGATGAACAGGTTAAGATTAATATCCTGGGAGATACCTACTTTGGCGAATTTTATACGCAGCGGCGCCAAAAAAATAATGTGGAAGATGCATTAACCAAATACGGTTATCGTCATTCTTTTAATTCCATCCAACCCATTCTACAATCAGGCCATTACAACATTGCCAATTTTGAAGCCGTGCTCACAGAATTAGAGCGGTCGCCGCTTCAAGGAAGCAAGCCTTTCGTTTTGGGAGGACATCCCGGCAAGAGCGTCGATACATTAAAGCATTATGGAATTGATGCGGTTACGTTGGGCAACAACCATATTATGGATTACGGTGAAGAAGGTTTGCGGACTACGCTTTCTGCACTCCATGAAGCGGGTATATTAACCTTTGGCGCAGGACTTAATGCAGTTCAAGCGGAAAAACCGCTGCATATCTCTGTTGGAGAGAAAGAGATTATAGGTTATAATGCCTATTGGTATCGGCCGTATATGTACCAAACATTTAATTTTTATGCTATCGGAGAAGAGGCGGGTACCGCTTGTCTTAATCAAGGGCTAATCGATCAAATCCAAGAGGAAAGACAGAGAAATCCGAATGCTTACATTATTTTCTTTGCACATTGGGGCTTTGATTTTGAGGTTGTCCAGCCGATGCAGCGAAATTATGCTAAGCAATTGATCGAAGCCGGGGTCGATTTGATCATCGGCCATGGAGCCCATTTGATGCAGGAAATAAGTCGCATTAATAATAAATGGGTACTTTACGGGATCGGAAACGGAGTATTTAATAGCAACGGGGAGTATCAATTACGTCATGTCCCCCCTTACAGCTTTATTGCCCAGTTGAGATTTGATAAGCATGGCGCCAACAAACTATTTCTTTATCCGATCCACTCCGATAATTTAAAAACATTCTGGCAGCCCTGTCCTGTTAATGAAGAGCAGTTCCAGCATGTGCTGCATGTACAAGCATCGTTTGGGACACCAATCAAGAATGATGAAGCAGTGAAAACTGGCAGAGACGATCATGGATACTATATTGCTATATCCTTATGAAATAATCCTGCATAATGACGTATGGCCTTCGGAGCGTATTCCGCACGTCCCCTAACAGGATCTGCGTCTAACGATCTTTCTGACTGGGTTAAAAGAAGTTTATACATGACTTTGCGGGGAGTCCGAAAACTTATCAATTCTATCGAGTAGGGGGGGGGGGGGTGACTCCCCCTCTTCTTATAGCACCTTACTTGCAATGTTCCTCTTTAGCCTCGAACGAAGCGAAGCGTGCCGAAACGGGCCGGGATATGATAATTAATCGCGCCGGTCGGCGACCAAGCCTGGTATTCCCGCGTTCCATCCCGCTGTTCGTCAATTCTGTAGAAATTGACTCGCCAGGAGGTGCCGTGCTCAGGCCGCCTCTGGAAATGGGAGAGCGGCAATCGAATCATATAAGTGCGCTGATCCTCCTCCGTGCGGACTTCAACCTCCAATCCTTCCGCGTTCCAATCCGTATCGATAGTAATATGTCCTTCCCGATTGTCGATCATCGCGTCAAAAATAACTTGGTTCGGACTGAATTCGAACTCCATGTAACGGCTTCCATTTCTTTCCTCATCGATAAACAGCTCAACAACGTCCTGTTCATACAGCGGATCGTCCCGTTTCGTATAGGTGGCTACCGTATAACTGTCCTCGCAATCGAACCGAACATATAGAAAATCATCATCCCAGCAAGCTTTGATGCCGGTCGCCTCCCGGACCGGTCTTCCATCGACGACATCGACAAGAGGAGTTGATTCCATATTTCGCCATACACTGTCATCATAATCTACATATTTGCAATCCATTTCATAGTGCTGCTCACTCATCCTCAACACTCCTGTCCGTATCCGTTCTGTCCTCTACCCTTATGGTCCAAAAAGACCGTTAATACTCTTATTATCACCGATAACCGCTATAACGTCGAGTGTCATCTGAACGGTCGGACGAATGATTCTAACTGATCCATCTCAGCCTTTGTACTTGTATCCTCCGAGTGGCAGCCCTTTATAAGGGCTGCAAATCCTCCGTCAAAATATTGTCGCCATACCTTTCATGATCTGGGTAAAGGATACTCGCGACTTGAGTCGTGAGAGGAATTTACGCCCTTGTATCCACCTCATCCCCGACGCCGATCTTACAAGCAAACATCGCTGCATGGAGCGATGCGGTACCAGTATTGCATGCCAACGCATAGTCCATCCTAAGCCATTCCGCAAATTCTTTCTCGAACTGCAACGTCACCTCGGTGCCGGACATGGCCCCTTTGCGAAGTACGTCCAAGACGGCTGCTTCATCTTCCTCTGTAATAATCGGCCATTTAAACATATCCTCATCCATCGACTTCGAACGTAGGCTCCACGCATTACATTTCCAGTGACACGGCCAGTGCGCTAATCAGCCGCATATGTTCCTCAATAGTACACCTCTTATGCCGTGCAGCAACCGAATTCGCTATCCTCCCGTCCCTGGCGGGAGCTGCGTATGCATCCTGCGCTTGAATTGAGCGGGGGAGCTTCCGTGCTTGCGCTTAAACAGCTCATAAAAATGCGCCCGGTTAGGAATCCCGACCTCATGGGCAATCTGCTCGATGCTCCTATCCTCCGTCAGCAGCAGCTGCTCCGCCTTTTTAATCCGCTTGAAATTAACGTATTCTGTAAACGACATGCCAATCGCCTTCTTGAACGTTCTCATAAAGTGATAGTAGCTTAAATTGACCCTTCGACTTGCTTCCGCTACCGTTATCTTGCCATCGAGTTCCTTATCGATGTACGACATGACCGGCTCCAGCATTTGCAGCTGCTCCCCGCGCTCATAGTTCAGCATGTCCCGGTGGTCACTGCGAACGAGCAGCAAGAGGATCCGCTTGATCAACATCGAAATCGCGATTTCGTAGCCCTTGGCCTGCTGGCTTACTTCCTCATAAATATCGACAATGGCGTTCGCCACCTGCTGCCTCACAGCCGCATCTTCTTTAAATATATAATTCAAAGCGCTTAAGGGACGAATTCGCTCTTGAAAGTATTTAAGATGGATCACTACCGACTGGTCAAAATGAGAGGTTAAATCAAGCTGAAACACAAGATATTTAAGCGGCCGGGTGATCGGGCGTGTCCAGTGCAATTGAGACGAGCCGATCAGCAGTACATCCCCGCGGCCTATCGTCCAGCGCTCATCGGAGACGCCTACCTCCATTTCTCCTTGGAGAATAAATAAAAATTCCGCTTCCTTATGATAATGCCAGCGATCCGGCTGGTCGTCGGTACGAATAGTTACAGCCCCTTGCTTGCCTTCATGGACAATTTCCCATATTTTGAGACACAGAAATGGATTCTGATAATGTACCTGCTCATGGCTGATTTGCATCGTTATCCTCCTCGGCCCATCCGGCATTTCCTAGCTATATAAGGGGCACTAAAGAAAGCGATCATTCCTTTCCGAAGGAAAGTGCCTCCGAAGCTTCAAACATCATACTCTTTCCCCAAAAAGTGAAGATGAGCTTCGAAGCGATTCCAGGTACTTTTCGGGGGCCCCGACCAAACCGAGCTCCTTACTCATTGGATGGGCCTTCGGATAGTAGGAATACAAAGCCAAAACTCGCCCTGGAAGCATCTTTCTTTCTCCACTCCATGATCTATGAATTCTTTAGTTCAATTTATATTGTCAAAATTATCGTTATTATAACACGCCAAATGTAAAAAGAGCACAATTGGATACATTTTAGTCAGAATCGGTCCTTTCCCCCATGGATATGTTTTTTTATGATAGAGGGGACATCACCAATTCTAGTTACAGGAGGAAATGTACATGAGCGGCAAACGGAAAGTGACGATATGGAATGAATACCGGCATGAGCAAAAAAATGAAGCCGTCCGGAGTATTTATCCGAATGGCATGCATGCGGTCATTGCGGAAGGATTGGGAGATGAATTTGATCTTCGCACCTGCACGCTGGACGAGCCCGAGCACGGACTGACCGAGGAAGTTTTGAATGAGACGGATGTTCTGATCTGGTGGGGTCATCTTGCCCATAAAGAGGTCCAGGATGAAATCGTCGAACGGGTGTATCAAAGAGTGTTGGCAGGAATGGGGCTCATCGTTCTTCACTCGGGACATTTTTCCAAAATTTTCAAAAAGCTGATGGGGACGTCCTGCGACTTAAAATGGCGGGAAGCTGGAGAGAAGGAGCGGCTGTGGGTCGTGAATCCCGGGCATCCCATCGCCCAGGGCGTTGGCGAATATATTGAGCTGGAGCAGGAAGAAATGTACGGAGAGCATTTTGACATTCCGGAGCCGGATGAAGTCGTTTTTGTCAGTTGGTTCGAAGGCGGAGAAGTGTTCCGCAGCGGCAGCTGCTTCAAACGGGGGTTGGGCCGTATCTTCTATTTCCGACCCGGCCACGAGACGTACCCTACCTATTATAACAAAGGAGTTCAACAGGTTATTGCAAATAGTATCCGCTGGGCCATGCCGACGGGAGACAAGAAGCCAAAGTACGGTCATACCGTTCCCCCGCTGGAGCCTATTAAGGAGAAAGGAAGCGTGTAGGATTTGAGCAAACTGAAGATAGGCATTATTGGAGCAGGGAATATTTTTAGACATGCACACGCTCCGGGCTGGTTATCCCATCCCGATGTGGAGCTTGTAGCGGTGTGCGATGCGAATCGGGCAATGGCCGATGCGGCTTCTGCAGATTTTGACATCGCCCGTGTATATACCGATTATCGGGAATTGCTGGAGCAAGAGGAGCTGGATGCCGTCGGCATCAGCACTCCGAACTTGTTCCATTCAGAAATTTCCATATCTGCTTTGAGCCGCGGGATTCATGTGTTCTGCGAAAAACCGGATGCCATCGATCCGGCCGAAGCGCGCAAAATGGCGGAAGCCGCCCGACAATCGGGCAAGGTGCTTATGGTGATGAGAAATAACCGCTTTACACCGGCCTCCCAATTTATGAAGAAATATATTAACTCCGGGGCGATGGGCGAAATCTACACCGGGCGGACCGGATGGATTCGCCGCCGCGGCATTCCCGGACAAGGCGGCTGGTTTACGACCAAGTCATTATCCGGCGGGGGGCCGCTTATCGATCTGGGCGTGCATATGATTGATCTGGCTATATGGCTAATGGGAAACCCGCGTCCTCTGTCTGTATCCGGATCGACCTACACCAAATTTGCAGGGACGACGATAGCTGACCCCGAGCTCAAACAAGTGACAGGGCAATCCGGAGGAACATTCGATGTCGAAGATTTGGCCACCGGCTTCATTCGCTTTCAGAACGGAGCCACGCTGCAAATTGAATTCAGCTGGGCTTCCAATATCGAGCAGGAATCCAGATTTCTGGAGCTGCGCGGAACGCTGGCGGGCTGCAGCTTGCATAACGATGAATTAAAGCTGTTCACGGAAATCGAACAAGTATTGTGCGACATCGTTCCCCGGTTCCCAAAAACTAATGAATCCGGGCATCATCTCAACATCCGTCACTTTGTAGAGTGCGTACTGGGCAGGGAAGAGCCGTTTATTACACCGGAGTATGGAGTGGACATGATCGGAATCTTATCGGCTATATACGAATCGGCGGAAACCCAAAGAGAAGTCCGATTGTAATCATTCAGCCGTCATCGGCCCCCAGTCCGAGGTCGTCTGTAATGCTAGGATAAGTCTACAGGAACAATAAGGGGCACTCCCCCAATAAGCAGGGACAGGCTTCGCAGCCTGTCCCTATGCCTATAAGGTGCACCCAACTATATTCTACTCCTCCGCATTCAGGATTTGGATTCTCCCCTCCGGTTGGGGAGCAATCGTTCCGTGCTTCTGCACATATTCCGTAAACGCATCCCTTAAATAATGCTTTGTTTGCTGCATCAAAACCGTCTCTTCCTTCAACATCGTAAATTTATCCCCGCCACCGGTCAGGAAATCATTAGCGACTACCTTGTACATTCTGGCCCTATCCAGCGGCTGGCCGTCAATCGTCACTTCGACCAATCTGGAGCCGGCTTCCTTCGCCGCGTCAAACGTGTACTCGATTCCGGATACTTGCAGGAAGCCTCCTGCCGCGGCCGGGTAGCTGGCAAGGCTGTGTTCCAATGCATCCCACACCGTCTGACCGCTGGCCTCCACCATCACTACCGTATTGTCAAACGGAAGCACTGCGTAGATTTGCTCCAGCGTTATCTCTCCTTCGGGAATGCTCGTTCTTATGCCGCCTCCATTTTGCAGCGCGATATCCGCTCCGGTCAACTCTCTCAGGCTGTCGGCTACCGCATTGCCAAGGTTGGATTCCTTCATCCGCACGGTTTGTCTTTCCCCGTCCAAATGAACCTCCGTTTTCCCAATGACCTGCTTCATTTTTTCATCGAGCTGGCTGCTGTATCGTTCAATAATGCCGGTTACTCCCGGGTCGGACTGCAAATTGTCCGTCATGAAAAGATGAGCGAAGTTCAGACCGATCATTTGTCCTGCAAACATCTGGATATTGATCTGGTTAAGCACCTCCGCATGTTTGCCCGGCGAAATAAGCCAGGTGCCATCGATTAGCTTGGGAAAATCAACGACATCCTGCCCGCCCCCGATTTCCACATCTATGCCCTTTACCTTGGTCGGCAGCACCGGATTATCTCCATGCAGATGAGCCAGCGCTATGATGACATCGGTTTGCTCCCGCAATTCGTCGACCTCTCGCTGCGCTGCTTCAAAATGATCGATAAAGCTGATTCCTTCCACATTTTTCGGATGAGTGTAATAGTGGCTTTCATCATCCGTCACGCCCACAATTCCGATTCTGACCCCATCGACTTCCTTAATGACGGACGAGTGCAAGAATGAGGGCTTTTGCTGATTATAGAGTGTGTTCGCAGACAAAAAAGGGAACTGCGCGCTCTCTGCATTCCTCTCCATCACGTCGAATGGAAAATCAAAATCATGATTGCCGAGCACCATCGCGTCGTAATTCATTTCATTCATCACTTCGATCGTCGAAGCCCCTTCGAATAAGTTTCCGATATTGGTATTGTAAGGGGCGTCCCCGGCATCTACCAGCAAAGTGTTGGGCTGCTTCTTCCGGGTCTCTTTAAGGATGTGACTCATTTTGGCCAGTCCGCCAATGACATACTCCGTTCCTGCCGGTTGGTACGGCTCCAGGTGAGAATGAATATCCGAGGTGGCGAAGACCGTAACGATTTTAAAATCAGGATGCTGCAAAATCCGATGAAGACTCCCAGCGGCCTCTTCCCGCGTGATCAGTTCCGCCGAACCGGATTCTTCCTTCGTCAGAAGACCGAGCTCGACCAGTTCCTCCGCGCCTGCGGCAGAATTCGCCCCCAAGATGAGCTTGGCCAGCATCTCTCTCCACTCCACCCTCGTAACGAAGGAATCCGGGGAGAATGTATTGGCTTCCACGCCAACCGCTCTTACCTTGATCAAGCCTTCTATATCGTTCATTCCCCAATGCCCAATTAAATCTTGGGCCGATGGAATAGAGAACGATTCGTCAATGACTCCAAGCGGATCAGAATAACTAAACGATTTTACCATCTGCGGATCGCTCAAGGCGATCGGTTCGATCGGCGTCAAATGAAAGCCTTTGACCAATAGAGACGCCGCTTCGGCTCTGGTCAGATGCTTCTGCGGATAAAAGCGGCTATCTTCAAAGCCATGGATCACCCCATCCCGGTGCAAGTCCAGGATCGCCTCCTTGTGCGGTGAATTTTCAATGTCTGTAAATACAGGAGTTCCCTGGGCGTAAGCCGGAACAACTCCGACCGACATCCATAAGAAGACGAGAACGGCTAACCAATGTTTTCGGGACATCTTAGTGCACTTCCTTCGCTGTATAATGGGTTGTCCCGTCCATTGTAAGCGGAGAAGTTCAACGGGTTGTTAAATCTATGTAATGATTTAGTTAATCCCTTCCCGGCGCGCCGAGCGGGCATTAAATCGTGTCATCAAATGAGTCCGGCCCAATTGAAATTCGCTGCACAGCTGGTTAATGGATCATCCTTCGGCAATATTGTCTCGCATGTAGCGGATGATTTGCTCGGCCAAGGCTTGATTCTCGTTAGCATTGGCCATCTTTTGCGGCTTGCTGATACCGGCTCACATAATGAAACTTCAACCCTCCTCTCCCCGTAATGAATATAAATAGACTATCTAAACTTGCGCGGAAGGAGGATGGAGATGCAGCTTAAACACCGTCCTGTATTGGCGCTTCCCAAAACAGCGCTGGAAAAAACATTGGATATCCTCAGCCTGTTACTTATTGTTGGGATTGTGGTCTACCTTTCAATGGAATGGTCAGGCCTGCCCGATCAAATCCCCATTCATTTTAACGCGGCTGGCGAAGCGGACGGCTGGGGCGGAAAAGGTTTTCTGTGGTTTATGCCGGCTGTAGCGTGCTTATTATGGGCGGGTTCGACGATTCTTGAGAAGTTCCCTCATATCTACAACTACACCAATTTAACGGAAGCAAATGTGGAACGGCAATACAAAAACGCTCGGCTTATGCTAGTCGCCTTGAAAGCCGAGCTTACGTTTTTCCTTGTCTATTATCAATGGCAGGGCATCCGATTGGCTCAGGGATACGATGCCGGATTAGGAGTTTGGGATCTGCCCCTCTTCCTTACCGTAATTCTCGGCTCCCTCACATTGTTTATTATCCGATCCATTCGCCTAAAACGATAAGCGTCCATAGGAAAAGCCCATTGAACCAATCCATTCAACGGGCTTTTCTTTATTTGGAAGCCAAGGAATTATTCTTCCGGCCACTCATATTTATAAACCTCGGTATCGCGGGCGAAATAATAATCTCCGTTCCGATCACAGGCCAGCAGGAAGGCGTTATCGTCGAGAATCTCCAGCTTGTGCGAGGAAAGGTCGTAACGGAACAGTCGTCCCAGCGTGGAGCCGACAAAATAATGATCGGAATGATAGTGAAGATATCCTCCTCTCCAATAATGAGGAACTGCACTCCAATCATAAGGGAACAGTTCCTTCGTCTGAAGCACTTGCTTACTCACGGGATCAAACTGGAATAGAGTTCCTGCGGTTAGTCCCCAGAGGAAGCCGTCGCGATCCAAGGCCAGCGCGGAAATCGCCTTTTCCCCCGGCACCGGGATTCCTTCCCATACTTTCTGTCTGCTAGTCGTGTCCCACATAACAAGACAGGCTTCCGACCGCTCCGGGACGATGCCAAGCCCGCCCCATATGGAGCTTCCGGCAAAGATCATCCCGTCATCATAAGCCAGCGATATAATACTTTGGGCTTCGACAATATTCCGATAAACCTCCAGACGGTCCTCCTTCGGATGGTATAAGGACAAGGCTCCCCTCAGGCGCCCGTAAGAGGACACCGTTCCAATCGCGACCTCATCTCCTGCTGCCGCAAATGCGAATGGACGATCCTGCTCTTCCCCGCTCAGCGAAAATAACAGCTTCGGGTTAAGGTCAGGCTTCCAGGGCTCCTTCGGATCGTAGCAGAAAATATTCGCCGAGGTGTAGACACCCAAATACATTTTATCGCCAAAGGCAATCATATTCTCGATCTGGCCTATTTCTCTATGGGCTTCCCACTCTCCGGTTGCCGGATCATAGCTGGCAAAGCCTCCGGCAAAATACCCGCCGACGTTGATCCGCCCATCCGGCCCTTGGGCGATGGATTGAATAGTGATCGGGCGGCCCAGCAATTTCGGATGCTTCGTTAGGTATCGGTCGGTTGGCGGATGATAGATCCAATAGCTTCCGTCCCTTTTGACGCTCACCAGGCTCAGGCCGGGGAACTCCGCATCCTTCCACTCCAGCCATCCGAAATCAGAGGCAGGCTCGGATAATGACAGCGAAGTAACCGTCAACTCCAGCGCTAGCGGATCATAGGCATGAAGCTGTCCGTCCTTAACAAAATATACACGCCCATCCTCGCCGGCCGTCGAAACAGACAGGCCCGCCACTCCTTTAATACTATCGGTCCATTCCCCGGACTGCATATCGTAAACAAGCAGCACATTGGAAGGAGTAATCCGAACAAACAAATGAGGATAGGCGATGTCCAGATCATAAACCAACTGCTCATTCTGCCATTCGGCAGGAAGAGGAATCTCCCTGGCCTCTCCTGTTTCGGTGTGCAGCTCCATTAAATGCGGTTTTTTAGTTCCGACGCCAATGTATAGCTTGTCGCCGAGTGCCTTCATGCAGCGGGTATACTGCTCTCCCTCGACAATTTGTCCATAGTCGCGAAATGTTCCGCTGGAAGGATTGTATTGATACACTTTCCCCCCCGGATAACAGCCCCCATAGACTCTCCCCTGGTCATCCGCGGCAATCCTCCATGTATAGTGCTCTCCCGGGATGGCATTTCCCAGATTAACAACACCCTGCTCCGGAGTATAACGGTACAAATTCCCGTCTCCCCCGACATATACGCCGGTTTCGGTGGCGACCACCCCCCAGCTATGATTAGCTCCATCTAATAGATGGCGCCCCAGGCAATCTCCAGTATGAGGGTCTACAACAAATAAAACACAAGGCTGACCTGAGGATACAGCGTAGATCCGATCCTGACCTTGCTCTTGTCCGTAAGCCGCTGTCCAGACATGGACCGCTTCGATCGGTTCCCCAATTTTACGAGCGCTCATTCATACAACTCCTGTTCTCTGGATGGTCAAGGCCCCATCCGGCAATATATGCTGTGATTCGGCTATATTGTACCATGATCTTCTAGCATTGTACCACGACTTCCGGTCATGAAATTCCAGGTGTCCGGTGATTTAATTCGCAAATTCCCGAACTACGGCAGGATATGCCCCGCACTACGATAGGTTATCGAGTTCCCGGCGGATGGATCTATACTTGAAATTTTATTCAGAGAGGATTAGCAACTAAAGAAGGAAGAGGAGGAAGGGGCTGGAGACCGCGGCAATCCGAAAAAACAAACGCCCGAACAGCACGTGCAGGAACAAGAATATGACCAGACAACCGATAGGACAGCAGAATCCATCAGCCTACATCGTGCCTCGGCGTTTTCGGAAGCTTTTATAATGTCGGGCAATAAAAATAATAATTAAAACAAGACAGAACTTCGCATAGAACAATAAATGCTTCTTAACATCCAGCTCGGGCATGACAATGGAAGAACCGATGAGGCCAACTAGCCAAATATGAGACAGGTTCCCTATCAATGACGACCATAAATAAGCCGAAAGCTTGATCGGAGATATCGCGGACATGAAAGAAATGAGGTTGTTAGGCATAATAGGCAGCGTCCGCAAAAAAATAATGACCCAGACTCCGTAGGTGTCCATATAATACTGCCATTTCTCATATTTTTGCAATTTTTTTCCCCAGCGGCGATTAAACCAATCGAAGAAGAAGTAGCGGCACACTGAAAAAACGACGACAGAAGCAAGGGTCCCGACCATCCAACTCGCCAGCAGGCCCTGGCCCAATCCAAATGCTGTGAGATGCAGCACAATTAATGTAGCAAACGGAAAAAATCCAAAAAATCCTTGAATGACGGCCAACGGTGCGGTAATCAACAGAATCGAATAGCCTTCCAATTGGGTTACTTCTAGAAGCCATTCGATCCATTGTTCAATCGTTGCTTGCATTTGGGCACGACTCCAATCCGTCTTTCTGATGGCTCGCACCCTATTATAGCACGCCATCCTCCTCCAAACACAGACTCTTTTGTAAAATAAGGCGCACGCAGTTAACGTATCGGATCGGTTCCCTGCAATTTACCAAACCGATAACACACTCGTTGTGAACAGGTTTCAGTTTTCGCGATGGACAGTTATGATCAGAATTTTCTAGGTTTTGACCTTTATTTCGTTTTAAACTATTAAATTTACGCCTTTAGTCACAATTCTATTGATGCTTTAGAACTAGACATGCTATAATCTGGTAATCATACCTATACATAAAGGAGAAGAACAGCTTAATGAAAACAAGATTAGTCACTTTAGTGCTGGCCGTATTGCTGCTGCTGCCCAATGCTGCGCTGGCTGCCGACTCCACAACGATCGAGGTCGGATTTAACCAGATTCAGGTCAAGGTTAACGGCGAGCTTGCCATGAGCAACAACCTCTTATATGATGGCACCACTTACGTTCCCATTAGAAATCTTGCCGAAATGCTGGATTGGGGCGTTATTTATTATGATGAAACGAGAACAGCTTATATCGGAATGCTTCCCGCCGGCGAAGTCCCGGATGAAGTGATCGGTGCCGCTGAGAAAGAGGCGGCCTCTGCTTCCGACGAAGATACCGTTATGGAGAACAAGGGAGTACAGACCATTCCGGTCGTCTTCGATAATATCACTATTAAAGTTCATGGAGAAACGGTCGATACCAGCAATATTGTGTACAATGGAACGACCTACGCGCCAATCCGGGCCGTAGCGGAAATTCTCGAAATGGATGTTCAATTCTATGGACCGACCTCCACAGCTTATATTGGTACTGTGCCCCAGCATGAAATTCCGTTCGAGGTTTATAAAGAATGGTATCCCGATGCCAAGCGCCCATTATCCCATGTACCCGCGACAGGAGATATGGCGGGATGGCAGCTGCTGAAAGGTCACGAATATGAAGACCTGGTCGAAATTTACTATAAAATCAACGGCACTATTCTCTCTACGCAAATGCATGAAATAAGAGAGGTAGACTTGAATGAAATCATCGAGTGGGTCGATGATGCAGGCAATACAAGATATAACACCGTTGGTGATTTGTACAGCCTGTTCGGCAGCTTCAGCCGCTATACGAGCGATTGGTTTTTAGACAAATTCGGTGAGCTCTATGAGGATTGGTTCTATATCGGAACGATTAGAGCCGAAGACATTGTCGACGATTATGTTCAGGAGACCGGTCAACTGGTTATCCCTAATCAGGTTTCCCTAACACCGGATGCCGAATTTACGGTGGAAAGCGGATATGAAGAAGAAGAAACGTCCGTTGACGACATCATTTCGAATATAGAAGCCCTTATGAATAAGCAATAATGCGTCACCAAGAAAGAGCCTCCATTCCAGTTATTCTGGGTATGGAGGCTCTTTCATGCTCTCTATGTCTCGTCAGCAAGCCGACGTCTTCCGGGGCCTGAGGCGGATTCGACAAACAATCGCTGGCTTGGCAGGGCCAAGGCCACTCCCTCCTCCTCGAGCACTTCCATAATCATAAAGTTGACGTCCTGACGAATCTGCAGATGTTCCGCCCAGACCGTCGATTTGGTAAACAAATAGAAGTAGATCCCCAGGCTGCTTTCATTGAAATCGGTAAAATGAACCATAATCGTCTCTTGATGAATGGCCTCATCCTCACGAAGCCTCCGCTCTATTCTGGAGACGGCCCTCTGCAGCGAGGGTCGGTCAGAGTCCAGCGCTACTCCAAGAGTAAACGTAATCCGCCGCTTCCCCATGCGGCTCCAATTAGTAATCGGACGGTCAGCCAATGTTGCGTTCGGTACTGTCACAAGCGCGTTGGCGAAGGTACGAATTTTGGAGCTGCGGAATGTAATGTCCTCTACAACTCCTTCTATATCGGGAGTGAGAATCCAATCCCCTTTAGAAAAAGGCTTTTCCGTAATGATAATAATCCCCGCCAAAAAGTTGCTGAGCGTATCCTTCGCAGCCATCGCGATCGCCAGACTCCCCAGGCCAAGTCCCGCCACCAAGCCGTTAATACTGTAGCCCCACTCCGAAATGATCATAGTTATGACTAAAACAACAACTATAAAACGTAGAATTTTGGATAAAAAAGGAATGAGCATGCTCGATTCGTCCAAACCGAGTCTGGAGCTGAGACCGGCAAACAGATTCGAGGATTTCGCGGAAAGATTGTAAAATCCCCAACCGACTAAAATTATAACGACGTTCCGGTATAGTTTGTTCAATACCGAAAAGTACGGCCAATGATCCGGCAATATAAGATGAAGCGCCCAAAAAACACCCAGCACTACAAAAAAAGACCGCAGCGGTTTCTCAAAAGACAGCAAGCCATTGGTGAGGCCTTTCGACCTCTTGAACCAACGCAACAGCAGCGCGAAGAGGTAGGAAGTAAAAACTTTGCGAAACAACAGAAACAGCAGCAGGATCCCAAGTGCATACAGCCAATCGATCCAGTCTGACTGCGACATAACCCAATCATAAACGAAAATTTTCGCTCACCCCCGTTGGAAAATTGGGTTATATTCTATCATATTTGCTTCGTTTAACCTACCCCTTAAGCGCTTTTTGACAATTTCAATGCTTATAAAACGCTCTGCCATAGGATAGAAAGCTCATATAGCCGATATCGCATATAAGTATTGAACGACTTTCTCTACCGATTGCTCAATCGTGAGCTGCCCGCTATCGATAACCAAATCAGGATATTGCGGCTCCTCATAAGGAGAGGAAATTCCGGTAAATTCGGGAATTTCACCGTTTCTTGCTTTTTGATAAAGTCCTTTCGGATCGCGACGCTCACATTCCTCCAGCGGACATTTGACATAAATTTCTATAAATTCATCCGGATCGAGCAGTTGACGGGCCATATCGCGATCTTCTCTATAGGGTGAAATAAAGGCGGTCAGCGTAATGATTCCCGCATCTACGAACAATTTGGAAACCTCGCCTATTCTGCGAATATTTTCCTTGCGGTCCTCCGGGCTAAAGCCTAATCCTTTGCTTAAACCATGGCGGATATTGTCTCCATCCAGCACGTAGGTTCTTTTTTCTAACTCGTGAAGCCGCTTTTGTACCGCATTGGCCAGAGTGGACTTGCCCGACCCCGATAACCCGGTAAACCATAACACACAGCTTTTATGCCGGTTCAAACGGTGGCGGTCCGGTTTCGTTACCGTCGCGGAGTGCCAAATAATATGATTTGCCGCGGATGATTTCAACATCTCTTCCCT
Source organism: Paenibacillus sp. J2TS4 (assembly GCF_018403245.1). Taxonomy (GTDB): domain Bacteria; phylum Bacillota; class Bacilli; order Paenibacillales; family NBRC-103111; genus Paenibacillus_L. The sequence continues at coordinate 69,284 of NZ_BOSH01000012.1, read as the reverse complement.
CCCCTATTCAAAAACTGACGATCTAATCATTGCTGCGGGCTAAATGGAGGCAACCGAGTCACGGTGATCCGCAGATTTCTCCCTCAGTCCGCGAATCAGAACGTCGACGACCTCTTTGCGGCTGAATTCCGGCGGCGGGGCTTCCCCCCTGCTCAGCATTTCCCTAACCTTCGTTCCCGACAAAGCGACACGATCCTGGGCAGCATGCGGGCAGGTTTTGGTCGACGCCATGTTTCCGCATTTATTACAGTAGAAGCTATTTTCAAAGAAAAGCAGCACTATTCCCAGCTCCTCCTCCGTAAATTGACCGAAGATCCGCTGCGCATCGTAGGTGCCATAGTAGTTTCCGACTCCGGCATGATCGCGGCCGACAATAAAATGGGTGCAGCCGAAATTTTTACGGACCAATGCATGAAAAACCGCTTCCCTCGGTCCGGCATAGCGCATGGCAGCCGGGAAGACTGCCAGGAAGACGCGATCCTCCGGATAATACGATTGCAGCAGCGCATGATAGCTCTCCATGCGAACCTCCGCCGGAATATCATCCGCTTTGGTCTCCCCGACCAGCGGGTTCAAAAAAAGCCCGTCAACGATTTCCAGCGCTGATTTTTGAATATATTCATGCGCCCGGTGTACCGGATTACGGGTCTGGAAACCGACCACCGATGTCCAACCTCGCTGCGCGAACAAGCTCCGGGTCTCCGCCGGGTCCAGGTAATAATCGGCGAAGGTTCCTTTATCCGGCCGATTAACGAGCTTTATAGGGCCGCCTACGTAGACGTCAGGTCGCTCCAGTAAATTTTTAACTCCCGGATGGGCCGAATCGGTTGTCCGGTAGACTAGCTCCGCTTCCAGTTTTTTGTCGGTCCGGTATTTCTCCTCCACTTCTATCACACCGTAGACGACCCCGTTCTGCACCAACTTGACTGGATCGCCTAGGTTTAACCGCTCGGCTGTCTCCTCCGTAACCGGTAACGTGATCGGCAAGCTCCAGATGTCCCCGCCCGCCAGACGCATATTCCGGACGACTGACTGATAATCCGCCTCTCCCATAAATCCGGCCAGCGGACTATAAGCTCCGTTGGCAATTAGCTCCAAATCGGACAATGCGGTATTGTCCAACTCTATTTCTTGATGCAGTGTTGTATAATCGGCATTCAAATCTATACGGTTTACAAGTGTTCCGCCATGAGGTCTGTTAATGCTCATTGTGTTCATCTCCTCCGCCATCTCTTTTTTCCTGCTCTATTGATGAAGACCGCATTCGGTCTTGCCGCTGCCTGCCCATCTTCCGGCCCGTGAGCTGTCGATTCCCGCCACCGGGCGGGTGCATGTCTCGCAGCCAATGCTGGGGTAACCTCGATCATGCAGCTCATTATAGGTCAAATTGTGGGCATGAACGTATTCCCATATATCGTCCCACGTCCAGTGGATAAGCGGACAAATTTTGATGGAACGAAACTTGTCGTCTTTATTGAAATACTGAACATGGGCCCGCGTAGGAGACTGCTCCCGGCGCAGTCCCGACATCCAGGCGTCCGCTCCACTCAGCGCCTGCGCCAAAGGCTCCACCTTGCGCATTTGGCAGCACAGGTTAGGGTTGCTTTTCCACAGTTCATCCCCATAGATCGCCGCCTGACCGGTCAAGGTCAGATTCGGCTCGATAAACTCGATTTGCAAAGCCGGATATCGGTTTTGCACCCGAACGATGAGTTCGTAGGTTTCCTTAAAGTGAACGTGTGTGTCGAGGAAAATGATTTTGGCGTCCGGGCGCACTTTGCTGATCAAATCAATCAACACGATTCCCTCCACCCCAAAGCTGCAAGCATATACAAGCTTATCCCCGAATTGCCCATAGGCCCATTTAAGCACCTCCAGCGTATCCAGACTTCCCAGCCTGGCATTAATCGCACGATACTGCTCCTCCGTTAAAGCTTCATATCTCATCGACTTGTCAGACATTAAAGCTCCCTCCTTTTTCCCCACTTATCATCCGGTCAGACAGCGTAAAAGAGTAAAGCTGTACCAACGGCGGACGATCCCCAAGTTGTCTCTTTCCGAAGTACGTCGCAGCAGCACATGACCGATGGCATGGCAGTCAAGAAACGCGGCCTCCCGGAATGGCGCTCAGCCACTCCTTCGCGTCCGCTTCCAGGAATACCCCATCCCGGATGACGCGGGATACCTGCCAGCCGAAAGCCTTCGCTTTCGCCGCTGTTCGTTCCCCGACACAAACCAGTTCGGATATGCGGCGCAATTCGTTGCCCAAAAGTTCCTCCCGATTAGCCAGTTCCTGCAGCGCATACAATGCGCGAATATCCCCGATCCACAGCGTATCGAAGCCCCTTCCTTGCAGTAGCTCCGCCAAATATCCGGTGGCCCGCACCTTCGGGGTGTACATGCCGGTCAACAGCCAATGAGCCCCTCCCTCTGTATAGGGAATGTTAATTCCGGCATATTCCGGGGTCAGCATAAGCAGCCTGGCCCCTTGGTGAACGCCAATCCGCCGCCCCAGGACACCGGGACGCACCTCTCCGGTCCATTCGCTTCGATCCGCAGCCAAGCTGTAATCGACGGCAATCGCTCTCGCCGCAAGCTCAGCTTCCGCTCCTTCATCGAGCGCGACGACGCGGGCCCGAATGCTGCGAATATCCCGTCGGACCGCTTGCAATGCGGCGAAGAAGAGCTTCACTTCCCAGGCATCCGCGAAGATGATCCAGTCATAAGCGGCGATCTCTACAAGCAGACGCTCCGCCATAACGGAGGGCTCGGGCAGGATGGCGGCTTCCGCCGTTTCGGCCCCCCATTGCTCCAGAAGGCGCGCATCGTCCCGAGCGGGCTGCAAAGACGGAAACAACAGCAGCTTGCGGCCGAATAACGGCTTCCGCTCGTACCAGCCGAGCGCTTCGCTTAAGCGGACGACTTCCCCAACGACCAAGATGGCCGGGGCTTCCAATTTCGCTTCCTTGGCCTTCGCGGCTATGTCATCGAGCGTACCGGTCAATGTCCGCTGATCTCCCGTCGTTCCCCAGCGCACCAATGCGGCCGGAGTCGCCGGCGGTTTACCGCCTTCAAGAAGTCGCTGCCGAATATAGGGCAGGTTCTTGACTCCCATATAGACGACGAGAGTGTCAAAGCCGGCGGCCGCCTGCCAATTCGTCTCTTTCTCCTCGCTCCCTGCACATCGATGTCCGGTCACAAAGGCCGCATTAGAGCTAATCTCCCGGTAAGTGAGCGGAATGCCGGCATACGAAGCGGCGGCAATGCCTGACGTGACGCCGGGAACGATCTCAAACGGAATTTGCCGTTTGGCACACGCCTGCGCCTCTTCCCCTACACGGCCGAAGATGCTCGGATCGCCGCCCTTCAAGCGGACGACAATATGGCCGCGCATCGCCTCGCGAACCAGGATTTCGTTAATCTCATCCTGTGCCATGGAATGAGCTCCCGGTTCTTTGCCGCAATACAGATAACGAGCGTCCGGCTTCGCATACTTCAACAACTGGGGGGACGCCAGCCGGTCATAGACAACAACGTCTGCTTCCTGCAGCGCCGTTACGCCTTTAACAGCAATCAGCCCCGGGTCTCCCGGACCCGCTCCGACAAAATACACTTTTCCAAACTTCATCCTTCCACCTCTTCCCGAGCCCATTCAGCATCCCATTCCGCTTCTTTCTTTGTTTTCTCTCCCACAGCTTATAAACTAATCGAACTGCAGCGTCTCCACCGTATAACCGACTCCATCCCTGACCAACGGCTTCTTCTCGACGATGCCAAGCGACTGAATTCCCGGCGGAGCAACCGTATGCCGCAGCAAATTGTTTTCTGCATAGACAAAGGCCTTCTCATCCGAAGACGAAACGACGATTACAGTCATCTGCCGCTCATCCGCTAAAATCGCCTCAAGCTTATACAAATACGATTCCGAGTTTGATTCCGCCATCTCTCCCTCCTCCTTCCTCCCTGGTATGTGCTAATAAAAGCGAGATTCCGTCTTAAGCCGGTGCCAGAATGCGGTCGACCTGATTCTGAATCGTCTCGATCCCTACCCGCTCTACATATTGCCAATACGCTTCGCTTTCCCGACGTTCTTCCTTGTATACTCCTACAAGCTGTGCCAGGAACGGTCCCAGCCGATCTACTTCGACCCGGGCTTTGAGCTTCGTGTTAAAACGCGGCTTCCCTTCCAGCGTTCCTCCCACATGAACGTCGAACGCATCCGTCACACCATTCTGAGTCCTCACCAAAGCTCCCTGCAGCCCGATATCGGCAATCTGGTGCTGCCCGCAGGAATTAGGACAGCCGACCATATGAATCCGGATCGGAGTATCCAGCTCCACGGTTTCGTCCAGATACTCGGCGAGCTTCCGCATCCGTTCCTTCGTCTCCACGACAGCGAGATTGCAATATTCTATCCCGGTGCAAGATATTGCATAGCCGACGAATGTATTAGGCTCCAGCCGGAAACGATCGACGATAAGCGGCTCCTTGCGGAACGCTTCGATCCTGTCCGCCGGGATATGACGGATAAGCACGTTCTGAGAATTACAGGTGCCGATCGTGCCATCTCCGTATTCCCGGGCAAGACGAGCCAATTCGTGCATTTCGCCGGCGTTCATCCGCCCAACCGGAACGGAAAGTCCGGCATAATACAGCCCTGATTGCTTCTGCTCGTGAATGCCGTAGAAATATCCGGCATTCCACCCTTGGGTCAAATCGTCACCCCGGGCTGGCAATTCCCCGGTAATTTTAATAAGCTCCTCGCGGAATTTATCGGGCCCCCAATCGGCAACGAGATATTTCAAACGGGCATGGGTTCGTCTCTTGCGATAGCCGAAATCACGGAAAATCGTCGTTACTCCGGCAGCCACCTTCACCACTTCTTCCGGAAGACAGAACACGTCAAGCTGCTCGGCCAAATGCGGCTTGGTCGACAGTCCGCCGCCTACCCATACATGAAAACCGATTTCCTCTTTCCCTTCGATTATTTTTTTGGCCGGAGTGAAGGCCAGATCATTGATTTGCGCGTGTCCGGTGTTGTGCACATTGGCAGAGATGGACATTTTATACTTGCGCGGCAAATTGGAGAAGTCGCGGTTCAACAAAAAGAACTGCTCCAGCTGCTTGACAATCGGCCGGGTATCCAATACCTCATGCGGATCGATTCCAGCGAGCGGATTGCCGACGATGGTACGGGGACAATCGCCACATGCCTCGAAGGATGACAACCCGACCGAGGCCAATCGTTCGAAAATGTCCGGCAGGCTCTCCACCGTCAGCCAATGATACTGAATCGCCTGCCGCGTCGTTACATCGATCAGATCCCGCCCGTAATCCTTGGCGATTTCCGCCAGCGCAACGGCTTGCTTGTTCGTCAAGATGCCGCTGGGAATCCGGACACGCATCATGAAGAAGCCTTCCTTCGGACGCTGCTGATAAATTCCCGCCCATTTAAAGCGGTCCATATCAGAGGCTTCAATCGATTCCCATCCCTCCAGCGAATATTTATTGATAATCGTTTCAATGACGTCGAGGCCATCCTTCTCCAGCTTGGTCAGTTCCATCTTATTGAGGTTCGGATCGTCCGCCCATTTCCAAATCCGCTTTTCTGTCATAATTGTTATTCACACTCCATTTTTTTCATCAGTCAGTTTCTCTTCCATTCCTAAAGATTCCGATAGCCGTTATTCTCTTTGCTGCGTGCTGCATACAAAAGCAGCATCATTAGGAGGGACCGCATGCCGCTGCAGTGCCTGCTCAACCGTTTGGCGGATCCAGATCGCCACCTGCGGGTGGGGCAAGTACGTCCTCCCGGTGTACGCGTAGCTGATACCTTCCAATCGATCAGGAATCGCTTGTCTTGTAAAATAGCCTTCGCTCAAAAACAGGGGCAGCACGAGCAGGCGGCCTCGAGAAAGCAAGGATTCCGCCTGCGCGGCCACCGTATCCGGCCTTAACGTGGCGTAGGCCGCCGCTTTCAAGCGAAATTTCCGCTGTAATGAATCACTCACGCTTTGCAGCAAATTTTCCCAAATTTCATGAAAACCCGGCTCTCCACTGCCGTGCCCTATGACCAAGAGCGCCTCCTGCGAAAGCTCTGTGGACAATTCCCGCAGCCGCTCTTCCCAAATAAGCTGCACCGGCTCGCTGTCCTCCAACGGATCGGACCATACCAACCGGACGTTGACGTTCAACGGGGTGAGGTCCGTTGCGACTTCGGGGGCGGGGATCAGGCCGAGCATATACCGGATTTCGTTGATATGCGTACTCCCTGCCGACACGAATAACGGGACGATCAGGACGGTATGCACACCGGTCCGCTCCAAATGACGCAATGCCTCGGCGATGCCCCGATCCGGCACTCCGCCCAAATAACCGATGCCGACTGGCAGCGGAAGGGCCGCCTGACGCACCGTCTCGTCGACAAGCGCCACCCATCCGGGATCAGGTGAACCGTGAGCGATAACGAGCACAGCCGTATTGTTCAAGTCATCCCTCCTCCGCATCTGTCTTCTGCGCCGCGGAGCGGTGCGCTTCCAGCAGCCTGCCCGCTGCCTGATTTCTTGCTTCCCGCTTCCCACTGCGGGTCAGCTCCAGCAGTGAATCATCCAGCAAGCGCTCCAACAGCTGCTTCTTTAAAGACGCTGGCAGCTTTAGATGGATCATCCGCTGTCTCCACGCCCCTACAAAATCGACGTATTCCTCATATTCGGGCCCAATCGCCCGCTCCACTGTTCCTTTCAGCTTCTTGGCCAAACCCGGACAGCGTCCTCCTGTGCCGATGGCTATCTGCAGCTTCCCCCGTTCTACAATGGCAGGCACAGTAAAAGTGCACAGATCCGGCCGATCGGCGACGTTGATCCATTGATTCGGGCCAATCGAACGGTAGACCTGCAGATTCGTCTCGGGATCATCGGTAGCTGCCAGAACAAGCGCCGCTTCCGCCACGTCTTGCGGCTCAAATCGTCGGCGAATGAGTTCGATGTCCCGATGGCTCGCCCATCGCTCGAATTGCTCGGTACAGCGGGGGCTGACCAGCTTGATTCGAGCACCGCTATCCAGCAAGGACGCTGTTTTCCGCTCGGCCACATGCCCGCCGCCCACGACAACGCAGAGCTTTCCTTGCAAATTGGCGAACATCGGATAGCTTCTCATAGCCGCTCCCCCTCTCCTTTTTTACCCGCCTTCTAAATATGCACAGGCATCGGATCGTACCTGTGCTCATTCTCGATGGTCTGCATCCGATTATCCGCGAACAGATATAAACGGTGAATCAGCACAAGCACCTCATCCCCCGGATGGAGCGGAGGGGATTCCAACGACCGGTAAGCGAACAAGGCCTGGCTTCCGACCTCCGCTTCCACAAGCCAACTGCTGCCGCGAAAATAGACCTGTTTGACGACGCCCTTCTCAGCGGCTGAAGGGGTCGCCAACTCCCGCCCGCGGCCGACATCGATAAATTCGGGGCGAACAATCGCCTGGGCCTCCTCAGGCACACCGGCAAAGCCTTTCAACTCCGACGGCCGATGAACCACATTGGATTCTCCTATGAAATGGGCGACGAATGCGCTGGCTGGACGGTTATAAATCTCGATCGGCGTCCCGACCTGCTCCAATCTTCCCTGATGGACGATAATGATTTCGTCCGCCACCTCCACCGCTTCGTCCTGATCATGAGTGACGAAGATCGTCGTCACTCCGACCCGGCTTATCATCTCCTTCAGCCACGAACGCAGCTCCTTGCGCACCTTGGCGTCGATTGCGGCAAACGGCTCATCCAGCAGCAGCAACTGGGGCTTGGGCGCCAATGCCCGGGCAAAAGCGACCCGCTGCCGCTGGCCCCCGGACAATTGGTGGGGATACCGGCGCTCCATTCCTTGCAATCCGGTCAGCGCCACCAATTCCAGCACCCGTTCCCGAATGTCCGATTTTTTTACCTTCTGAATATGGAGGCCGAAAGCAATGTTCTCGAACACCGTCATATGTTTAAAAAGCGCATAATTTTGAAAAACAAAGCCAATTCCCCGCTTTTGCGGGGGCACCTCATTAACCCGCTGTCCAGCAAAGCGGATTTCCCCGGAATCAGGGATTTCCAGACCGGCCAGCAACCGTAAAATGGTCGTTTTTCCTCCTCCGCTCGGTCCCAAGAGCCCTATCAGATTACCTTGGCCAATCCGGAAGCTCACATCTTTGCAAGCCTCAAAATGGCCGTAATGCTTTCTCAACCCGCTAACTTCAATCTGCATGGATGCTATCCTCCTTTATCGCGACCGTGCTTCCATTCCACCCAGCTTTTCACAGCCAGAGTGACCAGTGCCAACAGCAGCAGCAAGGATGCGGCCGCAAATGAGGCTGAAAATTGATACTCGTTATACAAAATCTCCACATGCAGCGGAAGCGTATTGGTTTCTCCGCGAATATGACCTGACACGACCGATACCGCGCCAAATTCCCCCATCGCTCGGGCGTTGCACAGAATGATTCCGTACAGCAATCCCCACTTGATATTGGGCAAGGTGACCCGCCAAAAAATTTGCCACCCCTTGGCCCCCATCGTCATCGCTGCCTCTTCCTCCTGCGTTCCTTGAGCTTGCATGAGGGGAATCAACTCCCTCGCCACAAACGGAAAAGTGACGAACAACGTGGCGAGGACAATTCCCGGCAAAGCATAAATAATCTGTACATTATGCTCCTCCAGATAAGGTCCAAAGATTCCCCTCGAGCCGAACAACAGAACGAAAATCAGTCCGGAGATAACCGGAGAGATGGCAAACGGCAAGTCAATCAAGGTGATTAACCCATTCTTGCCCCGGAATGAATATTTCGTGATGGCCCAGGCCGCGGCAACCCCAAACAGCGTGTTGAGCGGTACGGCGATAACAGCGGTAAGCAGCGTCAAACGAACGGCAGAGAGCGCATCCGGCTCCGTTACTGCAGCTAAGTAAGCTTCGACCCCTTTTTTAAATGCTTGAGCAAATACCGATATCAAGGGCAGCACAAGTACGACTCCAAGAAAAATAAGAGCGAGAATAATTAGCAGCCATTTGACGCCATGGCTTTCGGTCAAGTGCCTCAGCTGCCCTGGTTGTTGTGAGGCGGGCATTCGTGGCGAAGCGGTCGCCGCCCCGTAATTCCCCATAAGTCCTTCCCCCCTTTGCCGTCTAACATGATGCTTAAGTATTAAACACGAACCATTCGTCGGCTGAGTCGCCATTGCATGAAATTGATGAACAGCAGCAGCAGGAAGGAGACGATCAGCATGACCAGGGCGACCGCGGTCGCCCCCGCGTAATCATATTGCTCCAGCTTGGTCATGATCAGAAGCGGAGCGATTTCCGTCTTCATCGGCATATTCCCGGAAATGAAGACGACTGAGCCATACTCTCCGATCCCCCGTGCAAATGCGAGCGCAAAGCCCGTAAGCAGGGCCGGGGCAAGCTGCGGCAGCAGTACATTCCAGAACGTTCTAAAGCGATACGCGCCCAAAGAAACCGCCGCTTCCTCCACTTCTTTCTCCATCTCTTCAAGCACAGGCTGAACCGTCCGGACGACAAACGGCAACCCGATAAATACGAGCGCTATCGTAATTCCAAGCGGGGTAAACGCCACCTGGATGCCCAATGGCTTGAGCAGGCTGCCGCCCCAACCGTTTTCTGCATAAATAGCGGTTAGCGAAATCCCCGCAACAGCGGTCGGGAGGGCGAAGGGCAAATCCACCAGACCGTCAATAAACCTTTTGCCGGGAAAAGAATACCTCACTAGAACCCAGGCGACCAACAGTCCGAATACCGCGTTGACCAGCGCGGCCAGAAAGGCCGTCACGAATGTGACCTGGAAAGAAGCCAGCACGCGGGGCGCGAGCACAATTTCCCAAAATCGCTCCCAACTGAGCGCAAAGGTTTTTAAGAATACGGCGGACAACGGCAGCAGCACGACCATGCCTAAATAAAACAAGGTAAAGCCCATCGATAAGCCGAATCCCGGCAGACGATTTGGTTTTCTGATTCTTCTCACCTGGCGTCACTCCAATATGCTATGAGACTGGGACTCGATGACCCGTAAGCCTCCATCTTATAAAATCACTTACAGAACATCCCCGGTCTCATAAGATCGAAAAAACTTTTTAAGGATTATAAAGCTGATCAAAGGTACCGTTATCCGCAAAATGAACCTTCTGCGCGTTCTGCCAGCCGCCAAAATGCTCATCCACCGTTAACAGCTCCAATTGAGGAAATTGACTCTCGTATTGCTTGGCAACCGCCTCCGACCGCGGGCGATAATAATGCTCCGCCGCAAGCTTCTGTCCCTCCTCGGAGTACAAATATTTCAAATAGGCTTCGGCTGCTTCCCTCGTCCCTTTTTGATCCGCCACTTTGTCTACAACAGCTACGGGCGGTTCGGCCAATATGCTGATGGAAGGGACGACCAATTCAAATTTATCCTTGCCGAGCTCATTGATCGCCAGGAAAGCTTCATTCTCCCAAGCAATCAGAACATCGCCGATTTCCCTCTCGACAAACGTGGTGGTAGCACCGCGGGCGCCGGAATCCAGGACGGGAACGTTCTTGAAGAGGGCGGTAACGTATTCCTTGACCTTAGCCTCATCTCCGTCATATTTTTTCAGAGCATACCCCCAGGCTGCCAGATAGTTCCATCTTGCTCCTCCTGATGTCTTCGGGTTGGGGGTTATGACGGAAACTCCCGGCTGAATCAGGTCATCCCAATCGTTAATATTTTTCGGATTCCCGCTTCGGACCAAAAAAACGATGGTGGACGTGTAAGGCGAGCTGTTATCCTCCAAGCGCTGCTGCCAGCCCTCGTTAATTAAGCCGGACGCTTGGATTTCATCAATGTCATAGGCTAGCGCAAGAGTAACGACATCCGCTTTGAGGCCGTCGATAACAGAACGCCCCTGCTTGCCGGAGCCTCCGTGGGATTGCCGGATGGTCACCGTCTGCCCGGTCTCCTTCTCCCAATGCTCCTTGAAGGCTTGATTGAACTGGTCGTACAGCTCTCGCGTCGGGTCATAGGATACGTTAAGCAGCTCAATTGGTGCTTTAGCTCCCGTTCCAGAGCCGCTATTGACTGCATGCTCTCCCGACAGCTTCTGCTGTTCGCCGGAGCAAGCGGCAAGAGTCCACAAAGCGATAATGCTCATGATTAACAAAAATGTAGTATGTTTTCTCAAGCTGGGTTCTCCCCTCTCCCCGTTATTTTTTCTCTCTGGTTTCTCTAGTTTTGTAAAATGGAACGAAAAAAAGAGACACCCCCCTTGTAACAAGTGTGGTTGTGCCTCCGGTGATCCGGTCGACTGCACTGGATAACGATCCAATCGATTATTCCCATGAGCTTACTTGGTTTTATGTTTGCATGTTACCATTGCCTCAAAAATATGTCAACCCATTTTTTGGGATGTGTTATTGTGCTGTGATAATGTCATCCCATAACTGTTCTGAGATAATGTCACTATGGGACAGGAGAAGATTACACGGAGCAGGGCAGAACTGAAGAAGATCTATGTGGTGGAGAAGTTAGTGAGACGCTTCACAGGCGACGTATTTGTCTGGCATCAGGAGGTTTGGAAGTGAGACGGCCCATTTAGTTTCATTGCGCTCTGAAAGTTCTACAAACAAGCGTCTGAACCAACAGAATTCAACATATAATTTAACATAATGTTAATGTCCACAATTGGCCAACCGTACGATTAATCATTTCCAAGTGCCCATAAATCTGGTATAATTAACCATATAGACTGATTTTAAAGTGCGGAGGCTAAATCCCCTAAGAAAGGGGGTGAAGCCCGTGGAAATCTACCAAGCGTTTACACTAATGATCAGCTTCGCTACATTAGTCGTTCTGATCCTTGGGTTCCACAAAAAGAAATAGACCGCCCTTATGTGCTGAGGGTGACGGTCTATTCCTTGTCCTTCAATAAGCAACCGCACTTAAATTGCGATGTGCCTGTTGACCGTAGGTGTGCCACCACCTGACGGTCACATTTTTTATTGTATGTCGATTAATTTCATTTTAACACATAGGACAAGCAATGCAAATATGGAAGGTTATTGAAAGCTTTATCCCCGCGTGTTTTTTGCGTATTCTTCATCTTTTCTCCACATTTGCCCCGGAACATTATCCTTCAATTCATCGCTTCCCGATATTTTTGCCGATATACGGACGCTCCCTCGAAAAATCTGCCTTGCCGAACAATGGTTCGAAAAGATCGTTTACAGATATCTACTTATGATTGATAATATATGAATGGCACTTAATGAAGGCTGTCCCTTCCATTCCGAAGAAAGTGCCTCCAAAGCTTCGATCCATCTGAACGATGACCTCAACCAAAGGAGTCCTGTCAACATGTCACAGCTTTCCCGCATTCAAACTATCGGTTTGGTTAGCGTTCTTGTCCTCATCTGGGGAATTTCCTGGCCTATTTATAAAATCTCTCTGAACTACACACCGCCCGTATTATTTGCCGGCATGCGAACGTTTCTGGGAGGGCTGGGATTGGCGCTGTTCGCTTTGCCTCGCTGGAAAAACATCCGATTCCAGCAGAATATTAAAATATACTTAATCTCATCGCTTTTTAATGTTTTTCTTTTTTTTGGACTGCAGACCATCGGGCTGACCTATATGCCCGGAGGCTTGTTTTCGGCCCTCGTCTATTTTCAGCCGGTCCTCGTTGGCTTAATGGCCTGGTTCTGGTTGGGCGAATCGATGTCGGTGCCGAAATCGATCGGGCTGCTGCTTGGTTTTGCCGGAGTCGCCGTCATCAGCGTAGATGGTTTGGGCGGGGGCTTGTCCACTATCGGCGTTATTCTCGCTCTGCTTACAGCAGTGAGTTGGGCGATCGGTTCTGTTTTTTTGAAGAAAAAAGCAGGAAACACCGATCCTCTGTGGCTGGTCGCCATTCAGAGCATGATCGGCGGTCTCCTGCTGACCGGGGTCGGCTCGACTATGGAATCCTGGACGGAGATTGTGTGGAACGTTCCTTATTTCTCCGGGTTATTATTCGGGGCCGTGCTGGGAGTCTCGACGGCATGGGTCATTTATTTTGTCCTGGTCCGTTCCGGCGAAACCAGCAAGGTGGCGGCCAGCACTTTTCTTGTGCCGTTAATTTCCGTTATGGCCAGCACGCTATTCTTGCGCGAGCCCTTCCACGCCTTGCTTCTGCTTGGGCTCGTTATGATTATGCTCAGCATTTACCTGGTTAATCGGCCAGTTGCCCATGTCGTCAAGCCTGACCGCTAAGTCGGCGGCGAGATGTTCAGTCCCGCTCAAGAGGATCGCCGCCTCGGCTCAGTGTTACAGATTCCGGCCCTTCGCCGGAATGCCTCTCCTGTTCTGAGTACCCAGAAGCTTCGCCGGACTGTTCTTCTTGACTGATCCATTCGGAGGTTTCTGTGGAGGTGACTTCTCCTGACGAATCGGAAGTCCACTCTGCCGTTTCAGCCGATGGTCCTTCCGTAGACACGGAGGGCCGGGTGCCGATTCTTTGAACGACATCGGCAAGCTCCTGCGGCTTCAGCAGCTCGATTGGCGATACTCCTTTATCGAATTGAAACGTTTCTCCTTCAATCAGCACGACATACCGGTCTCCGAGGCGAGCCAGATGCAGCTTGCTTCCGTAGTCGGCCAGATGGCCTTTAACGGTAACGCTATCCAGCTTGAATTTCAGCTCCAGTTCCTGATTATGCTGCACCAGCTGATAGGTCGCCTCCATCACCTGCTCATGCTCCCACTTTTCCTGCAGCCGCTCCCGCTTGTCGCTGGCCGCCCACACCTCCAGCTTTTCTTCCTCCTCCTGCCTTTCCTCGCAGGCCTGCTCCTCCCATTTTTGCTCCATATACTGCTGCACCATATGAACCACTTGCTCGTTAACGATTTCGGGCATTGGCTTCTCATACGACACATACTTCAGGAAGTCTTCAAAATACCGTGCATGAGACGCCTGATGAATCTTCAGCTCCTGCTCTTCGAGCATTCCGTCTTCCGGCATGAAGGGATATTGAATCGACTTGATATTGCGGGCGCTGATCGCCATTTCTACCTGAGTGACTAGGCTGATCTCCGAAATCCGAGCAATCTTCGGCTCAAAGTCACATTTCATCACAAAAACAAAGGGCTCATCGAAAAAAGACGGCAGCTTGGCGCTAGCTACAATTACCGCGCCTCCCCGAACGGCACTGGTATCCATGTACATTCGCACCATATCATCAGCAAGGCCCCGGAATTCTTCCAGGCTGCCCGCCTGACGAAGGCTTTGGAACAGATTAAAGTTCGGATTACTGGTCAACTCGTGTCCCGGCTCTACAATAAATCGGCCGATTTTGGTTGGCGCCTGATCGGAGCTGGGGTTTCTTTCTACTTTTCGCTTACTTATCCGGGCGAACTCCCCATCGAGAAATTGCTTAAGCTCGCTTGACTCATATTGATCGGCGTCCATTGTCTGATAGTGCTTGAAGCGTTTATTAGTCGAGGAATCTTCTTCCTCGGTTATGATAACGAAGAAAGATAAGTATTGTACAGAAAATTCCATGGGGTCTCCTTAGGGCTATACCGAAAAATAAGCCATCTGCACACAAACCGGCTTGGAAACGGAGAAGGAATTACCGGTATACGTCAGCTTGCCAGTATCTTGATTCACCCGGAATACCGTCAAATTATCCGTATCCCGATTAGCCGCGATCAAGAAATCTCCGTCCGGTGTAAGTGCAAAGTGACGGGGATGCTTCCCTTCCGTCGATACATGTTCGACAAGGGTCAGTTTTCCGGAGCTTTTGTCAATGGAATAGACAACGATACTGTCGTGTCCCCGGTTGGACCCGTATAAGAAATTTCCGTCTCGGGACACTGTAATTTCTGCACAAGAATTATCGCCATTGTAATCTACAGGAAGCGTCGTAACCGTTTCGAACGGCAGTAATCGACCGCTATCCGCTTCGTAGCGCAAAGAGGTGATCGTCGAATCCAGCTCATTAATGACAAAAGCATATTTGCCATCTGGATGGAAAGCCAGATGGCGCGGTCCCGCGCCGGGATGAATGACCGTCTCCCCGCATTGCTTCAAGGTTCCATGGGCAGCATCAATGCTGTAGGCAACTATGCGATCCAGGCCTAAATCAGAAATATATACATACTTGTAATCTGGACTGAAAAAGGCCGAGTGCGGGTGGGGCTGCTCCTGGCGCTCGGGATGAACGCTATTTCCTTCGTGCTGCTTCACGTCGAGCAGCTTGCCGATCGTTCCGTCTTCGTTAAGAGACACCAAGCCAACCTGTCCTCCGTGATAACTGGATACGATCAGATAACGATCATCTGCGTCTCTCTGAATATGGCAGGTCGGAGAATCGACCGTCACGGCCTGATTCAGCTTGGAAATGGTCCCTTGTTGCGGATCAATGCTGAACGAAACCGCGCCTCCCGAACGTCCGGCCTCCGTTTCTGTTTCTTCAATAGAATATAGCTTTAAACGGGCGGCATCGAGATTTAAGAAGGTTGGATTTTTAAGACCTGATACTTGATCTAGCAAAGCAAGCTCTCCGGAAGCGCCGTCAAAGGAATAAACATACACCCCGCTATCTGAAGCTTCCGCATAAGAGCCGATAAAAACAAGCATACGAACCGAATGGGTTGTCATTGTACAACTCCTCCTCTTCCTGTTTAACAATTAAGGCTTGGGCAGCCCTATAGAAAAGCTTCCTTCCACTGCCCACAATATGCAATAAATGCCCACTTTAAATGTACACTTTTCGTGCTGGGAAGACAAATTCGAGAAGTTATATGTACGATTACATGATTAGCCGCATGGCTGAATTTCTACTGTGAACCTTGCATCTGTCCTTCAAAAATATTGGATTAAATTTACTATTTTTTATGACACTAGATTAGTGAACGAAACATTCACTGACCTAATTATGGCTTACTGATCGTAAGTCTCTTCAGCAAGCCATAATTACCTTTCCATTCTATGTCATCACACTAAACCGGGTCCACCTGCACAGCCGCCTGTTTGCCGCTAAGCTGAATTCCTGTCTTTCGGCGTCCCACGGAGCTTAAATCCTTCGTCAATTCCTCCAGCAGCTCTTTTGCCTGCAGGCCTTCCTTGCCTTGAATACGAACGACCAGCCATACCGAGTGGCCGGCTTTTAACAATCTCTCGGCTTGTTGCTTTTTGGTCTCATAGTCATGCTGCTCGATCTTCGGCGTCAAACGAATTTCCTTCAGCTTGAGTCTTTGCTCCCGTTTGCGGGCCTGCTGCGCTTCCTGCCTCGCGGCCGCCGCACCGATCAATTGACAATGGGGTGGACTACTCATTAGCGACTTGCATACTAAATCGACTTTCAGCTTTTTAGCGATGGCCAGAGCTTCAGATGTAGCAATAATGCCCAAATCTTCGCCGCTGATTCCAGTCAGTTGAACCTCGGAGGCTTTGATTTTTTCATTTTTGATCATTGTGAATCCACCTGTACTTTCGCTATAATGAACCCATATTACCGCCTGGAAGGGGATTTTTCAATGGGCCGCAAAGAGATGGAAGAACAAATCATAGAGAACTATCAGCGCGACGAACAAATGATGATTCTCGTATTCGCTCAATGGTGCGTGAATCACGATCTGGATCCGGTAGAGTTATACTTGCGGGCCTATCCCGATCAGTCCTCCAATCCTGCCCTTCAGCAAGCGATCGAATTGACCGTTCCCAAGGAAGAAGCCGGGGATATTCCGGATGATACACTGCTCGGCGTTTTGTCCATGTTCGGCAACGAAGATTTGGCCTTCGTGGTCACGGAGGAAATCAAACGAACCCGCCAGACAAAACAGCGTAAATAATTAAATATAGCAAGACTGACAAATTCAGTCGCGAGAATAAAGGAAATGTCATACTGAATTCAGTCAAGTGATTCCAAACATACTGAAATCTATTCTATGGAGGAGTAAGTATGGAGAAAATCAGACTTAGAGCCGCCGCATTAATTATTGAAGGGCAATCCATCCTGCTCGTAGAGTACAGGAATGAGGAGGATGACGGAGTCCATTACAATCTTCCGGCGGGAGGAGCAGAGCCCGGGGAAACATTAGTAGAAGCCGTTATTAGGGAAGCCAGAGAAGAAGCTGCCGTCGAAATCGAAGTAGGCCCGGTTGCCTTCGTCTATGAATATCAGCCGGTCAAAAACAACTACATCTATGGGGATGTTCATTCCGTCGGCATTACCTTCGTCTGCCGGCTTAAGGACGGATCTGTTCCCCGTCTCCCCGACCGTCCCGATCCTACCCAGACAGGTGTTAAATGGGTGCCGTTATCGGAATTGAGCTCGGTTCAGCTATACCCGGAAATTGCGGATGACATTCTTAATTATTGCAACGGACATAGCTATCGCAATTACGTCGAGGAGCATCAAATACAGTTGGAGAAATACCGGAAGTGATTGATATCTAGCTCTAGTCTCGGATACAAAAAAGAAGGCTGGAGCCAATTGCCCAGAATCGGCCTCACTGCTTCAGCCTTATAAATCCGTTCTTGGGAGTCTGTCCTTGCACTGACCAAATACAAGCAATAGTGCATGTCTTTTTGCGAGAATCCGACAAATCCCGGCGAAGACGAGCCAAACTGCAGGTCAATCACCGGAAAAACCCGAAAATCAGCCAAATGATTAAATTGACCTGCACATTTGCATGTCTTTGGCTGATTGTAATGCCCACCCGATAAAGACCTGCGGAATTGCTGGTTCTTGCCGCTTTTTAACGATGTGTTAGGCTTTTCTAGGCTCTTTAGGCTTTTCTATGGCACTTAGAGACAAGTTTTAACCGGCAAACATAGCCCCTATCAAAATATCCGATAGCCGTCGTAACGTCGGACAAACTCCTGGGCCCGGTACGATCCATCATCGTAACGTCGGACAACCACTGGGCCCCGATACGATCCGCTATCCTTCCTCCGCCGCCCGCGAAAGGGTCTTCAAATCTTTCATAATGCCCATCGCTTCCTTGCCGAAATGATCATGAAGCTTTAAATAGATTTCATACAGCTTGTCGTAAACCGGTCGATGCTCCGCTATCGGCGTGTATACCTCCGTCTTGCCGGCAGCCATATTCCGAATGGCGTCCTCCATCGTATCGTAGCCGCCTTCTGCAGCGCTGGCCGCTACCGCACCGCACATCGCCGCTCCTAACGCTCCGGTTTCGTTGGACAAAGGCACTTGAATGGTGCGGCCGGTGACATCCGCATAGATTTGCATAAGCAGCCGGTTCCGCATGGGCAGCCCGCCGGCTGCATACAATTCGTTTACCTCAATCCCGTTCTCCTCGAACGTATCGATAATTTTACGAGTGCCGAAGGCAGTCGCCTCCAGCAGTGCCCTGTAAATCTCCGCGGGACGGGTAGACAAGGTATATCCGACCAGCATCCCTGTCAACTCGGCATCCATCAAGACCGAGCGATTTCCGTTCCACCAATCCAGCGCCACAAGGCCGGTTTCCCCCGGCCGATAAGAACCGGCCTCCCGTTCAAGCCGTTCATGAACGGATTCCGGCTCCTCGCCGTCTATCGAGCCGGATAATGGAGGAACGCCGTTCTGAACGAACCAGCCGAATAAGTCTCCCACGGCCGCCTGACCGGCCTCATAGCCGTAATAGCCCGGGATGATGCCGTCCTTCACTACACCAGCCACTCCCTGAACGAACTGCTCCTCGGGAGACATAAGCATATGGCACGTTGACGTCCCCATCACCATGACCATGACACCGGGTTCATATACTCCAGAGCCGGGCACGGCGGCGTGAGCGTCAACCATTCCCGCAGCTACGGCGGTGCCGGGCCGAAGCCCGATTTGACGGGCGATCTCGGGACTTAAGCCCCCGGCTTTATGGTCTACCGCAACAACATCGCCTCTCAGCTTCGTTTCGGCGACCCGTTCCAGCTTGGGATGAAGCTCCCGTAAATAATCGGCAGGGGGAAAACCGTCATGCCACATGCCTTTATAACCGGCGCCGGCCCTGTTGCGCACCCAATGGCCGGTTAATTGATAAACGACCCAGTCAGCCGCTTCAACGAACCGGTCCGTACGATCGTAAAGATCCGGGGCATCGTTCAGCAACTGCAAAATTTTCGGCAGCATCCATTCGGATGATATTTTACCCCCATACCGTTGCAGAAACGGCTCTCCCCGCAGCGCAGCAAGCTCCGTTATTCGGACCGCTTCCGCCTCAGCGGCATGGTGCTTCCAAAGCTTCACCCAACTGTGCGGTTGCCTGCTAAGCTCCTCCTTGAAGCATAGAGGCACTCCGGATTCATCGACCGGCAGCACCGTGCTGGATGTAAAATCAATGCCTATACCGATCACATCATCGGAGTTGACCCCCGATGCTTGCAGCACAGCGGGAATCCCTTCTTTAAGAACCAGCAGGTAGTCGCCCGGATGCTGGAGCGCCCAATCCCGTTTCAGCTTGACACCGGTATCGGGCAGGACCGACGTAATGACACCGTGCGGATATCGGACGATATGAACCGCAGCTTCCTTTCCGCGGCTTACATCTGCCAGCAGCACCCTCCCCGACTCCGTTCCATAGTCGATTCCTATAACATACTTGCTCATGGCCGTCCCTCCTTACTTGTAGAGCGGCCCGAAAGCCGCACAAGCACGATAATCCGCCCCGACTGGCTCCGCTTCTCCGAAGGCAGACCACGCGCTAGGCCTGAAAATCCTTTCCTCCGGCACATTATGCATCGATACCGGAATCCGGAGCATGGACGCCAGCGTAATCAGTTGGCCCCCGATATGCCCGTAGCTCAAAGCACAGTGGTTAGAGCCCCAATTATACATGACGGAGTACACATCTTTAAACGCGCCCTTCCCGGTAAGGTTGGGAACAAACCAGGTGGTCGGCCAGGTCGGGTTGGTCCGCTCGACCAACACGGAGTGAATGTCATCCGGTACTTCCGCCGAATACCCTTCTGCCAGCTGCAGAACGGGCCCGAGGCCCTTCACCAGATTAAGACGCGCCATCGTTACGGGCATGTTCCCTGCCGTCACGAACTGCGAGGAAAACCCGCCCCCCCGGAAAAAATCGACGGCCGGGCACCATTCCGTCGCATCCAGACATGCCCGCATCTCTTCCTCCGTTATTTCCCAGAACGGCTTCATGACCGGACGGCCATCGACCTGCTGGCAACCCGTGCCGTCAAGAGTTGCGGCTCCCGAATTGCTCAAATGAATCATTCCGCCGACCGTCAGCCCTTCAAGCTCCTTTCCGGTCACCCGCCGGACCGCTTCCGGACTCCAGTAAGTTCTCACATCGGCGAATATTTGCGCCCGATCTGTAAGCAGATGTCCGAACAGCATCGTGACAGCATTGAGGGAATCGTTTTCAGTAGCAAACATATAAGGCTGCCGGATCCCGTCCCAATCGAAGGAACTGGTCAGAATCGCTTCCATGAAATCCCCGTTAGGGAAATAATCGGTCCAGGCGCGTTGCCCCTGGAAGCCCCCCGCAATCGCGTTATGTCCAAGCGCTTCCTCGCCATAACCGAGGGACGCCAGCTTGGGATTGCCGGCCATCAAATCTTTGGCGATCAGAGCCATTTTGACGACAAACTGCCAATCCTCATCCTTCTGGGCACGGGTTCTTTGCAGAGAAGCCGGGTTGACATCCCTGCCTTCCTTGCAGTGCCTTTTTACCCAATTCAATGCCCGCTCATATTCCTCCGGATCGAAAATATTCATCTGGACACGGCGGATGAATTCGCTCATATCGACATATTCGTTTCTCATGCCTAAATAATTCTGGAAGAAGTCCTCGTTAACGATACATCCGGCAATTCCCATCGATACCGTTCCTATGGATAAATACGATTTTCCCCGCATTTCCGCCACCGCAAGGCCGGATTTGACGAACTGCAGCAGCTTCTCCTGAACATCTTCCGTAATCGTCGTATCATCGATATCCTGAACATCTTTACCATAGATCGTGAAGACCGGCAGCCCTTTCTGATTATGCGCAGCGCTTACAGCAGCCAGGTAGACCGCCCCCGGGCGTTCGGTGCTGTTGAAGCCCCATACCGCTTTCGGCATCAACGGGTCCTGATCCATCGTTTCGGTAGGGTAACACCAAGAAGGGGTGACCGTGATCGTCAGCCCGACACCGTTGCGGGCGAATTTCTCGGCCGCTTGAGCAGCTTCCGCCGCTCCTCCAATACACGTATCGGCTATAACGCATTCCACAGGCAGCCCGCCTGCATGCTTCAGCTTGTGCGTGATCAAAGCGGCCACCGACCGGGCCATCTCCATCGTTACATCTTCCAACGATTCCCGGATTCCGCCCCGGCGCCCATCGACAACCGGACGGATTCCCACCTTGGGCATCTGCCCATTCAATCGATTCTTAATGGATATGCTCATCGATATCCTCCTCTTGTTGGGTTTGTATTCATATTTTTAGAAAAAAATTATGGTTCTCTTAGCAGCAGCATTTCTGTAAAAATCACCTCCTTTCACTCGTTCAATTTCATAAAGACATAGATCCTGCATTAGGTAATCGTTTACCTAAACAGCCTGCCATTCCTCCGATTTTTTTACCGCTTTGGAGCGTTATCTGCTCTGCGCACCGGTCATAATCGGCTTAAAGGTTTCCTTATAGGGCCCGCTTCCCCGTTCCAACAGCCGTTCGCACAAAATACGGCCGGCGGCTCTGCCCATTTCATAAGGGGATTGCCGGATCGAAATCATATCGGGCCACAGCAGCTCAGCAGCCTCTACTTGGCCATAACAAGCGAGGATAAAATCGTTCTGCAGCCGGCAGCCTCTCTGAACCAATTCCAGCATCATGCCGTAGGCCATCGTATTGTTGAAGCATAACAAAGCGGAAGGCCGGTGATCCAATTGCAAAAAATACTGCGTTGCCTTCTCCCCGCTTTCCCGGGTGAAAGAGCCAAAGAACTGCAGTTCCTCCTCAACCGGGGAATGATATTGCCGCATCGCTTGAAGATATCCGGCATAGCGGTCAGCTCCCGTGCTTACGTTGGTAGGACCGTGAACAACCCCGATACGCTCATGTCCTTGCAGGATGAGGGACTCGGTAAGCATATAAGCGCCGCGGATATTGTCCTCCTGGATCAGGTCCATTGAATCGTCCTCTTCCTCCAGCCTTCGATCGATGAGGATCACAGGGGTGCCGGTAGCTTGGATGCTCCGAATCAGCTCCTCATTGGCGCCCGAGGTGGCCAGAACGAGTGCGTCCACCCGTTTTTTGTACAAAACCTGCAGCAGCTCGCGTTCCTTATCCGGTGATTCGTCTCCACTGCCAAAAATCAGGTTATAGCCCTTGGAATGCACCACATCCTCTATTCCTTTGGATATTTTCATAAAGTACGGATTGGATATGTCGGGAATGATGATTCCGATAGTGTTGGTTTGTTCGATCTTCAAGCTCCTTGCAACCGCATTAGGCTGATAATTCAACTTCTCGACAGCGGTATAAACCTTTTGCTTGACCTCTTCCGTCGCGTATCCCTTATGGTTAAGAACCCGAGATACAGTGGCTATGGAGACTCCGCTTTCCTTGGCTACGTCTTTAATGGTTATCCTGGTCACTTGCCTTCATCCGTCTCCTGTTTAGTAATCGTTTACATAACGCATAAACAAAAAACCCGTCCAATATCCGGTTTTCTTGAGTAATCAAAACAAACTTCGCTTTGCGTAAAAATGTTACCTTTTATATGAAAATAATATACATACCGATTTTTGACAAGACTTTTCTTTTCCCATTTGTCCGATGTAAGGATTTGGTCGAACTTATTTATAGGGAACTATTCTTGGAGGCAGATTAGGGACTGATAAGGATTGGGAAGTTGCAAAGCAGACCGACAGGTCCCGGTCATCAAGTTTTTTCTGAGACAAGGGGATATTAGTCCAAAGCGATGACAATGGGATACAGATGTGAACAAAACCTCTCTCCCATTACACGGGAAAACGGTCCGATCTGCCTCTTTTTAGAAACAAATCGAACCGTTCGCAAACTCCCGGCGTCCTGCCTCTTGCGGGGCATTTTCATAATTTTTGCAGCGTAGACCCTTTCCTTTAACGAGCGGTACTTACGATTTTATTCATTCATACCAGTACCCGGTCAGCCCTTTTTCCAATCTCATAAGGGCTTCGAGGTAATAGTAGTCTCCCCAAATCATAAAGTCATCGAGTCCTCTTCCTCCACGAACGTGATAGGACCCGTGCTGAAGCAGACCTTCAGCTTCAGGCATTTTCATAGTGGAATAGTTATTAACCAGCGATTCCATGGACCGCTGAACCGCCTTCTCGAATCGGCTCCGATCAGGATCACCCGCTTCCATATGAGTAAGAAGCTCGAGCATGCCGGCCGCGGCAATCGCCGAAGCCGAGCTGTCCCGCGAGGTTTCTTCCACTACAGGCACATCAAAGTCCCAATATACGACATCATCCTCGGGAAAATGATCGATAAAATAGGCAGTCATTCGCTTGGCTGTTTCCAAATATAGCGGATTTAGAGTATATCGATAAGACAGGGCGAATCCATAAATTCCCCATGCCTGCCCGCGAGTCCAAGTGGAGCCGTCATGATAGCCTTGATGCGTTCCTCCTCTGATCGGAGTTCCATCTTCGGGATTGAAGTAGAAGGTATGATAAGAGGAGTCGTCCCCCCGGACTAGATAACGCCGGCTTTTGTCAGCCTGAATCATGGCGGCGTTCCGGTACTTGGCGTTGCCGGTTTGCTCGTAGGCCCAGTACAGCAGAGGAAGGTTCAACAAGCAGTCGATGATGATTCTTCCCCCGTTCTCGGGGTCTCCCTGCGCCCCCCAAGCCTGAATATACTGCCCTTGCGGACGCCAGCGCTGCATCAGCTTATCCGCGGCACGCAGTGCGAGCTGACGAGCTTCTTCATTCTTGTCCACGATCCAGCCCGCTTTAGCCGATAAAGAGTACAAAAAACCGATGTCATGATGATCCAGATACACGTCCTTATCCAACCGTTCGCTAAAATTCTGCACCTGGGCAAGCGCCGCCTCCCGGAAAAATTCATCTCCCGTATACTGATAACATAGCCAAACCATGCCGGTATAAAAGCCATCTATCCAATCGTTGTTCTCTTCCCATTGGTAACGGCTCTCCCCAAGCTTGGAGGGCTTCCAGTCCGCTTGTTTTTCGATAATATGAGGGAACTTCAGCCCATGCTTCTCGATATTTCGTCTCGTTTTCAATACTGCGTCTTCAATAGCTTGCTTCCACATTGGCCTGGCCACTCCTATCCTATTTTATATTTAACACTGTCAGGTTTGCAGGCTTCGCCATACCGGATGCCCCGGACGCGCGATTCCGGCTAGGTCAGCTCTTGGGCAGCAGGGCAAGCTCCAACGGCTCCGCATCTTTACAGTCAAGCTCCAGAACCGTCCGGCCGCCTTCGGAGGACAGTATCCGGATCCGGCTGTCCGCGGAAGCCAGCTCCCATTCTCCTTCTATCGTCAGCTTCATAGGACGCATAATACTTTCGGAGTGGCGCCAGGTGCGGGAATAGACGCTCACTTCTTTTTGCACGCCGTTCTCATCGTATTGATCTTCCTCGATCCCTTCATACAGGCGCAGATCGGGATCGACCACGCTCAGAACGAGCCGATCTTCCTCCTGGCGGGTCATGACCATCGACGGAGTATCCACGGCGCGGATCAGCCCCTGATTCACATCCTCGCTGGCTTCAAACAAGGCGTAGCCGGTGATACCCGTGGCCCGGTCATAGACGATGTGCGCCATCCGGTCCTGCTGCAGCACACGATATGGAGCCTGATCCGGATCAGCCATCGTTTCCGCAAAGCCCGCCATTCGATCCGCATCCGTATTCACAAGAACAGCATATTCATACTTCCCGTTCTTAGGCGCTTTACCGTGATCGATCCACGCCGTCGCAAACGTCCCGGATGTGTCCGAATCATCCTTCTGATGCTTCGACTGCTGCTCCGAGCGCGTTATCGCAATCGTTTGTCCGGCAGGCACATAATAGCCGTTTGCTTTATTGTCAACCAGCCAACTGTCTTCGCTAAGCTCCAGACGATCCTGGAACGGAAATTCGCTGATCGCTCCTTTGGCCGACATCCAGACAGGATCCGTTGTTTGCGGCATATGATTCTGGAATAATGTCGTCTCCGTCGGATATTCGCTGTTATTGTTCTCGATATCTGAACCGAGAGCGACGATGCGGTCATCAAAGAAAAAGTAGGATTTACGAGCCCGATGAGAGCCGTCATATTTCGGATGCTCGTGAAGCTTCATTGCGAACATTCCATTCCTGCCTTCCAGACTGAGGCCTCCCGAATACGTCTCATCCGACAGCAGCATTTCTTCGAATCCGCTGAAGCGGTCTACATTGCGGACATCCGAACGCAGCTTGTCGAACGGCAGATGAATCGTCGTCGTTCCCGGCCAACGGTTCCAATCCCAGCCTTCCTGGACATATCCGCTGTCTTGATGATTAACCGGAGCGCCTTGCCCCATAATCTGCAGCTGGCCATAGGAAATGTAACGTCCATACAGGTTGGCGTCCAAATAAGTCTCGTTGCCCCATAAATATCGGCTGTATCCTTTAACTCCAGCCAGCCACTGGTCACGGCGGTGCAAGCCAAGGCTCGCATAATTCATCGTCCAGTGTCCGTTCGGATCCGGCTCGGCTTCAATTCCCAGCGCCCGGAACTGACGGACGGTCGCGTCTTCTTTATCTGACAGCCGCAGGAACGCAGCCGCCATTTCGCGGTCAACGGATTCCGTGCCATCCGGGGACCCTGCCAGAGCCATATAGCGGAACGGAGGCAGCACCAAGGCGCCTTTTCCATCCGGATGACGGCCTGCGATGCTGATCAGCCATTGTGTCTTATTGGAATACAAGCGCATGGACAGCAGCGCTTTTTTCAACGTTTCGTGGGCATCCTCGGCTACCCGGAACGGCGTACCGGACAACACGTACATGACGGGGGTTACCCCGTTAAAGGCATCTTTAGCGTATGCCGGGTAATGATTGTCATGGTGAAAGGCGGAGCCATCCTTCTTAAATGCAGGATCCAATCCATTGGCCGGACGAAGTCCTTGCGACAGCCAGGACGAGAAGCTCTGAAGATCCCGCACCTTATCTGTCGTATCCTTCTGCACGAGGATACTGGCCAGCATGCCGTTCAGCGTCGTATTCAAAATATCGATGTTCCCCTCCACTTGGTCGGAAGGCATGTACATTTTACCCGCTCCGCTCAGCCAGAACAGCGTTTGCTGGGTCTGCCCGAGCAAACCGGCCTCCTCCAGAACGTCACGCATCAGGAACGCTGAAGAATAGTAACCGCGTACGTTGTAGCCTAGATGATGCATCGTCCCTTGGCCGCTCCCGTAATTCCAGCCCTGATCGGCCAAATGCTCCGCCAGATCGATATACATCTGCTTTAATTCTTCCCGCCATGCAGAATCTTCTGTGGAAAGGTACGTATTGGCGACCAACAGCATGAAATCGGTAAAAGCTCTCAGATCGACTGTGTTATTCAGCTCTTTGAAAGAATCCTTCAGTTCTTTGGGTACCTGGTCAAAATGGGGCATGAACAGCGAGCCCCCTCGAATCGTCCCCTCCTCGCGCACGATTCCGAACGCCGCATACTTGCTGCGAATGTCGCCCAAGAGAGCATCCGTCACTTTTTGCCGCTTAAAGACCAGTTCCGTAAACTTATCCTCGATCGCCCTAAAGGCGGCCAAATCCCCATCCGTTACTTCAGCGGGAGATTCTGGCGGAGTCTGCCGGGAATAATGCAGCAGCCCCAGCCAATGGGCATTGGCGGCCTCCATTACTCCCGGATTAACAAACGGCACCTGCATATCTGGTGTATGATGACGCGGATCCAGCGGAGTGGACAGCATCATCGAATCAAAATACAGCGTACCCGAACCGGAGTCGGGAGCAGTGACCGTCATTCGGTTCATCGCTTTATGCGGAGTTCCTTCCATATCCCGCTCAAACGATACCCATGCCGTCCTCCAGCCGCTGAAATCCAGCTTCATCTCAAACCAGCTGTCCGCCTTATTGCCTCTTCCGAACTGAAAGGTGATCACATCATCCTTCGGTTCTTCGTTATAGACCCAGACGACGAACGTCCGAATCGACTGATCGCGATCGTTCTCAACGAACGGCTCGAAACCGATCTTCGCCTTCGCCAGCAGCCTGGAACCGGCTACATAATCCCAGCGGAGCGATTGCTCTCCGTCTTTGGCATGACGGCCGCTGACCTCGAGCTTGCCCCCGCCTTCCGCCGTAAAGCCTTTGGGGACGCCGTCTTCGAATGTATAGAGCGGAATTCCCAGCGCCGCTGCTTGCTGTTCCAAGTCCTTGGCCAGACTGGCCGTACTAGCCAGACTGGCCGCTGATGCAGTCCCTCCAAGGCTCATCGCTGCCAACGGCTGCCCTGATGCGGCCAATGTCGCAGCCGGCCAAGCCGCTGGGATGATCATAGCGGCCGCAAGCGGAAGCGCAATGAATCGTCTCCAGCGGTCTCGGTTGTTCTTTAACGCCAGTAGATTCATTAAACGCTGCATACCTTCCGGTTCAATTCCGGTCTGAGACCCGTTTCGCTGCTGATTTCGTTCCTGAGATAGCTTTTCCTGCCCTTCTGAATGGTTCTGTGGACGGTTCGATCGTGACATTATCAATCATTCCCCTCTCTTAATCCGGTATGTAATCGCTACCAAAAATGATTTATAGGAACGCCCTTTACAGGGCGGATTCCACAGAAAGTGGCTATTCATTATTCAATTGAACTCTTCAGCTTATACAGCGGCTAGTCGGCCAAATCAAAAGGATCGTTCGTCCGCCGCAAGTACGCTCGCAGCTCTTCCTCAAGACGCGCGGCGACCGACGAATCGGCGGCGCCTGCCAAGCGGGTCGGGTGAAGCTGGTACGGATCGGCCTCGTTGTCGTACAAGAGCCGTACAGTCGTACCGTCCGGCGAATATCCTCGATCGACCACATAGGTGTATCGATCCGTCCGCACTGCGCGCCAGCCGAACCGCTTGTTGTCGAGGCCGGCCTGGGCGAACTGCTCGAGCGCCTCGCGCCGGCCCGGAATCGCCGCGAGGAAAGCGGACTCCGGCCCCTCCATCGTTTCGCCTAGCAGTGCCGGGGCCACGTCCGTCCCCTCGACCGTGTCCGGAATCGGGAGGCCGGCCAGGCCAAGCAGCGTCGGCATAATGTCCGGGCTGTTGAACAGGACGTCGGTCGTCCCTGGAGCGACTTTCCCCGGCCAGCGAATGACGCACGGGATGCCGATCGATTCCTCGTGCCAGGAATGCTTCGCCATCAAGCCGTGAGCTCCCAGCAGCTCGCCATGGTCGGACGACAGCACGACGATCGTATCCCGCTCCAGCCCGAGCTCCTCCAACGCGGCCAGCAGCCGTCCGAACTGCTCGTCAATCCCGGTCACTGCCGCAAAATAATCGCGCATATATTGCTCCAGATTGTCGCGTCCGCCAGCGAAAGGCTCGCCGGTATGAGCCTGCAGCGTATCGCACTGTACGTTGGGACGGAAAGGAACCTCCCGGTCCCGATAGAGCTCCTTGTATTTGTCAGGCAGCAGCTCAAACGGACTGTGCGGCGGATTCCACGACACAAATAAAGCAAAAGGACGATCCCTGTCCAGCCCGCGCATATAATCTATCGCAACATCGGTCTCGTGCTCGGGAGACCATTGTGACACTTGAATCATCTCCGGGGTATCCCGCCAGTAATGAGGCTCCAGATGGTGATCGTACGCGCCGTAAGAATACCAGAAGTCGAAGCCGTGCCGCTTCGGTCCCGGCGGAGTATAGGCGTCCCAATCGCGAGCGCCCGATTCCGGCTCCTCCGTCACATTTTGCTCCGGCAGGTCAAGATGCCATTTGCCGATGTAGCCGGTCTGGTAACCAGCCTCCTTCAACACATCTCCGATGCCGATCTCCTCCGGCCGAAGCATGAATTCCGCTCCCAGCTTGCAATTGGTATAGACGCCGGTGGACAGCGGATATTTACCTGTCATAAGCGCCGCGCGATGCGGCGAGCAAAGCGGAGTGCTGGACAGAGCGTTGCGTAGAACCAGACTCTGTTGAGCGAACCGGTCGATATGAGGCGTCATCACCGGATCCTCTCCCGCAAAGCCGACCGCCTGCCGCCGCCATTGATCTGCAAATACGTACAATAGGTTAGGACCTTTTGCAGCCATCCCATCACATCCTTTTTTCCAATAAGAAATCCGTTGCCTGAATTTCGCCTACCCTTTGACCGCCCCGGCCGAAATGCCTTCGATAAAATGATCCTGGGCGAGGAAATAGACAATGATCATCGGAACGATAGCCGACACAGCGGCAGCCATCAACGGGCCATATTCGGTGCTGTACTCGGTTTGGAAATGCTGCATCCCTAGCTGCAGTGTAAACAGACTATCCGAGTTCAAATAAATGAGCGGCCCTAGAAAATCGTTCCACGAATGCATAAAAGTGAAAATAATCAGGCTGGCGATAGCCGGGCGAGTCAGCGGCAGAATGATCCGAAAATAAATTCCGAATTCGTTAAGCCCATCGATTCGCGCCGCCTCCGACAGCTCTTCGGGAATTGTAATGAAGAACTGGCGGAACAGGAAGACCCCGAATGGATTAAAGGCTCCCAGCAAAATCAGCGCCCAATGGCTGTTGACCAAGCCGATCTCCTTCATCAACAGAAACTGGGGAATCATCATCACCTGATACGGAATCATCATCGTGGCGAGATAGAGCAGGAACAGCTTGTCGCGCTCCGGAAACCGCACTTTGGCAAAGGCATAAGCCGCCATCGAGCAGGTGAACACCTGCAGCAGTGTCGTAATCCCTGCAATTTTCAGCGTATTGAGATAGTAGGTAAGAAACGGCACCTTCGTCCATACGTCAGCGTAATTGCTCCAATAAAATTTGCTCGGAATCCACTGGATGGGAAAACCGAATATTTCCGCCTCAGACTTTAGAGACGCCGAAATCATCCAGATTAGCGGAACGACCATGGAAAGAGTGACCAGGATCAGAAAAACATATAACAAGCCTTTACGAATCCGCGGCATTGCTCTACCGCTTCTGCGAGAAGAACCATATCCCGGCGACGTTGCCATAACTGAATTCATAGTTTACTCCCCTCCGGCGGTTCAATAATGGACCCATTTCTTCTGGCCGCGGAACTGGATCAGTGTGATGACTAGAATGAGTGCGAACAGGATATAGGCCATCGCGGAAGCGTAGCCGAACTCGTATCTCTGGAACGCCGTATAATAAATGTCATACACTAGCACCCGGGTCGAACGGCCGGGGCCGCCTTGCGTCAGCATGAAAATAAGGTCAAACACTTTAAACGAATTAATAACGGCCATGATGACGGTGAAAAAGATGACCGGCGACAGCATCGGAATCGTAATGTTCGTAAATTGCGATACTTTACCGGCCCCGTCGATTTCCGCAGCCTCGTACAAATCTCTCGGAATCCCTTGCAACCCGGCTAAATACAAAACCATATAATAACCGACAGAATGCCAGATGTTGACGATAATAACGGAGATTAACGCCCATTTCGTTGAGGATAACCAACCAGGCGCATTGTCGACACCGATGCTGTGAAGAAACCCGTTAATCGGTCCCATTGTCGGGTTGAACAGCAGCTGCCAGACGACCGCAATCGCGATCGTAGATGTAATATGAGGCAAGAACATAGCCGTCCGGAACAGCTTCATGCCTCGGATTCCGCGGTTCAAGGCCACTGCCGCGAGAATTGACAAGAATAACGTGGCCGGTACGGATACAACGGTCATCACCAAGCTGTTCCAGAACGAAATCCGAAAGTTCTCATCCGACCATAGCCGGATGTAATTGTCCAATCCGATCCACTCGATTTTTCCAAATCCGTTCCATTCGGTGAAGCTCATCAAGAACGAGGCTATTACCGGAAACAGGATAAAGATTAGAAAGCCAAGGATATTCGGAAGGAGGAACGTATAACCGATTAATCTGGCTCGGCCTGCCGATTGAAGCCTTCTCAAATCCCATCACTCCTTCTTGAAATCAGACCTTCGCGGGGCAGGGATTTCCCTGTTCCCTGTGCAGATTACATTATTGTCCTCTCTGAACGGGCGCCTCCCGGCGCAGTTGCAGGCGGCCTCGCGAACGTCTGACCTTAATACGGCCATCGGAGCCGATACATATACGGCTCCGATTCCGGCCTGTTCATCTATTAATTTGCTGCAAATTCTTTACCGAACTTGTCGGCCCATTCTTTTTGCACCCGGTCGGAAATTTTTTCAATCGCCTGATCGACGGATTGCTGCCCCGACAATGCGAGCTCTCCCTCTTGAGTGAATATAGTATTAACGATGATGTTTTTCACCCCGGGAAGAAGCGGATACTCCGGATATTCCTTCTGCTCCAGGAAGTAATGGATATTTTCCGGCTTGCGTGAACCGTCACCCGTATAGGCTTTCTTGATCTCATCATTCGTGAAGCCCGTCAGCAAGCCGCTGCCTGCGAACACCTTCGCGCCCTTTTCACCGGTCATGAACTCCAATACTTTATAAGCTTCTTCTTTATGCTTCGTGTTCTTATTAATCATGACGGACACTGGAGTAGCCAGACTTGTATTGGCCGGAACTCCTTCCGGATGCGGTACGGGCACAACATCCCAGTCGAAATCGATCTTTCCCTCATCCTCTGCTTGACGCAGCTGGGCAATATGCCAATCCCCGATCAGATTCATCGCTACGTTGCCTTTTTGGAATGCCGAATTATAGTGAGCAGATGTCGTCACCTGCTCCGACCACGGCATAATGGAACCGTCTTTTTCCATGTCAAGCCGGAGCTGCAGCGCTTTTTTGAACGGTGTCATATCTTTGTCAATAATAGAAGCCCCTGTTTGAACCCCTTGCATATACCAGGTTTGCGGCCATTGTTGCAGGTAAGCTCCGTAAATTTTCGAGGCGCCCTCGCCTTGAGTCATTTTTTTCGCCAGCTCGCGGAATTCTTCCCAATTCATATCATCCTTCGGATAATCGACTCCCGCTTGGTCGAACAGCGTTTTATTGTAGTACAACATCCAGTTCGACTTTCGATACGGCAATCCGTATACTTTGCCATTCACTTTTAACGTGTCGTACAGCGGACCGAAGCCGGAGACGTCGGTGTTGTTGTTTTTGATTTCATCGTCAATCTCCTCTAAAATTCCCGTGTCGAGAAAGGAGTCCATGTTTCCGCTGAACAAATCAATGTTGTCTCCGGAAGAAAGCTGCAGCCTCAGCTTGTCGTAGTATTGCTTCTGAGGAATCGTTTCAAATTCGACGGTAATGTTCGGATTTTCCTTCTTGAACTCCTCATAAGCCAACTGGAATTCATCCAGATCGTCGGGCAGAACCGTCATGCGCAGCTTGACCTCGCCGGCCGATTCTCCTCCGCCCTGTTTATCCCCATCCCCCGGCTTGTCTGCGTTCGCTCCGCAGCCGGCCAGCATCCCGACAACCAGCGTAAACGCTGCCACACTGAGAACCTTTTTCTTTATTTTCATTTGAAAACCCCCCGGAAGTTTAGTATGATGAAATCGCTTAACTGGTACTTCTGATTGTATCGGGCCAGAAGGGGATTCGAGAAGGAGTAAACTTTATACCCCCTCCTCCCGCTGCCGTCCAACATCGGAGATGAAAGCATGCTCTACTTTACACTAAGCTTTGTCTTAATTGCCGTTCTGCTCACTTATCGCAAGCTGAACAGCTCTTCCACACGTTGGCTTTACGGGATTCTGTTCGGCTGGATTCTGGCGTTTATTTCGCTAGTGCTTTATTTGAGTAAATTTAACTTCTACTATAATGTGATTCACCGGTTTTTCGACTTCAGTCCGGGAACCTGGAACTATCTCGTTCTCAATAGTCTGAACCCGGATTTGCTGATCCGATTGCTGAACATCGGAGTGCTTATGTTTCCGTACTGCCTGCTCGGCTTTGCCGTTACCTTTACGAGCAGACGCAGGACGTTCAGGCCCGCTGTCTATCAATGGACCGCTCTGGCCTTGCTGCTGATCCAAGTCGTGTACTATGACCCCGGGTTTCAGGACTGGCTGCAGAATTGGATGTATGGAGGCGCTCGCGATCTGGACTGGTCTGGAACGCTCGTTTTCGCGCTGGACGAAGGATTTCACTGGATTAACCGGCTGTTTATTGCCGCCGCTTTTATCGTTCTGGCATATGATTATGTAACCTACCCCAAAATCCGGTTCTTAAGAAATTACTCGCTATTCCATCTGCTTAGCCTGCTGCCCGTATCACTCATCTACTTGCTTTTATTTTCCTGGGCGCCGCGGGTGCTGGTGCGGGCGACGGTCATTCCGGGCTACACGAACTATCTGCAGCCTCATATTCGGGCTAGCGGCTTGCTGTTTAATTGGTTTCCCTATATCGTGTTTCTCGCGTTTGCGTTTATGATTTATATCATCTACACTTACAATTCCATTGAAACTTATCGCCGAAATCGGGACATTCAGATTAATAAAAGTATAGATACGGCGACTTTGGGGGTCCGGGCTTTTACCCATGCCTTGAAAAATCATCTGCTGGCCATCCATTCGGAAGCGGAGTACTTGAAAGAGAAGCATGCCGATGACGAAGAAACCGTCTACAGCCTGGAACTGATGCTGTCCTCTTGCCGGACAGCTATGGATAACATTCATTCCGCAGCGGGAAGGCTTCGTAATATTCAGCTTAATCTGCAGCCAACTTCCCTTCACGAGCCGGTTCTTTCCGCCGTCAGCCGCTTCCGGCAGCAATACCCGGACATTCAGGTTAATGTTTCGGCAGCGCCTGAGCTTCCAAGCGCGTATATCGATTCACAACAGATGGACGAGACCATTTACAACCTCCTCATCAATGCTGCGGAATCGATGGTTGAACGCAATCGCGAAGGGCGGATTGTGATCCATCTCGAGCAGCAGAACCGATGGGGGATTATTTCGCTGACTGATAACGGACCGGGAATGGACGAGGAATTGCTGGAGCGGATCTTCACGCCGTTCTTCACTACGAAGGCTTCGGTCAATAATTGGGGAATCGGGCTGTCATACTGCCACCGGATCGTTGAGGGGCATGACGGCAAAATTACAGCGGAAAGCCGGAAGGGAGAAGGCACGACCTTCAAAATTATACTGCCGATCCTATAATCTCCCGCTATTTCGGTTCCCCTCAGCCCGCTAACGAAAGCAGGGGGGTATAAAACATTCCCCTATTGGAGGTGAATTCCATGAAAGAACCTATCCGGGTATTGATTGCAGACGACATGGAAGCCCATCGCCGCCGATTGGAGCGGATCATTGCCGGATGTGCGGACATAGAGCTGGTCGCTTCGGCCAAGTCAGGATATGAAGCCGTGCTGTATGCCGCTATGCATCAGCCCGATATCATCCTGATGGATATCGAGATGGAGGATGCTTATGCAGGCATTCATGCCGCCAAGCAAATTCATGAGAAGCTGCCGCATATCCGGATCATTGTGATCACTGTGCATAATGACGACAACATTATTTTTGCCGCCTTCCAAAGCGGCATTAAGGATTATATTCTTAAGTCGGCTCCCGCGGAGGAAATTGCTGACGCCATTCGCCAAGCACACGGCGATCAATCGCCTATCCGGCCGATTATCGCCCAGAAGATTCGTGATGAATTCGTCCGCGTCAAACGCAATGAAGCGAGCCTCCTGTACATCATTCGCATCATCTCGGAGCTGACTCCAAGCGAGCTGCAGGTGCTCAAGCTGCTGTGCGAGAACAAATCCCGCAGGGAAATCGCCCTTGAGCGCTCCGTCGAACTGGAGACGATCAAGAAGCAGATCAGCAGCATTCTGAAAAAGTTCGATATGCCAAGCGCCGCGGACGTGGTCAGTGCGGTTAACGAGCTGAAAATTTTCGATGTATTGAAAAAGCTGTAATGCCAAGTAAGATTAATAGAAAAGAAAAAGGGCTGCCCCAACGGGACAACCCTTTTTTAATACCAGATAACTTAAATTCTCAGGCTAACGACCAGTACGACTCCAAGAATCAGCACCATGAAGCTAGCGAGTACCGTCATATATCCTGCGAGCTTAACATTCCGACCTGACCCGCCGATTAAACGTTTCTTTACTTTGCTCCCCATGATGCCGGTTATAATCAGGGCAAGAAGAATGATAGTTCCCCCGCCCTTCTCCATTACTTCCAGCCATACAGGCTTATCTGACCCCAATCCCATTTGAACAATCAGGAATACTCCCGTGATCAACACAATAACCGCACTGGAATGAGAGAACAGGCTGAACGTTCGAATAGACCGTTGGGCCAGCGTATTTCCCTCTGTCGAGCCCAGCTGCTTTTTCAGCATCCCCAATGTGACCACCTTGCCCAGAAGAGCTCCGAGCCAAATCATTAATCCGGCCAAATGCAAGAACAATAAAAATCCAAACATTTCCTTTCTCCTCCTTTTGAATGCACACTTCAATTCCGGGTTGCCGGATGATCCGCTCGCGTCTGATGAGGTTTTGACTTTCTATAGCCGGTCAAAGCCAGCACCGATGGAAGCAGCATCCCGCGAACGAGAAATGTATCGATCAGAATCCCCATCGCCATCGTCATGCCGAACAAAAACAGCTCCTGCAGCGGCTGCGTAATCAACACGCAGAAGGTAGCGGCCAGGATAATGCCGGCCGATGAAATGACACCTCCCGTGCGGGAAACTCCTCGCCGGATCGCTTCTCTCCACTCATATTTCCGGGCCTCTTCTTTAATTCGTGATACAAGCATGATGTTATAATCCACCCCGAGCGCTACGAGAAACACGAAAGTGTAGACGGGCAAGCGATAGCTGATTGAATCATATCCGAGCACCTTGTGAAAAATGGCCCAGCCCAACCCCATCGTCGCTGCATAAGAAAGCAGAATCGTTGCCATCATATAGAAAGCTAGAAGAATGGATCGGGTCTGCAAGGCCAGCATAAGCGTGATAAAAATCGCAATGAGTGAAAAAATTAGCAGCATATCCCGCTGGTTCATTATGCGCACATCCGCTTGCTCCGCGGTTTGACCAGCGTAATGAAGCGAATATTGGGACGGATCGAGCCCGCTGTCTTTCAATAACGCCGTACTGTTATCCCTGAGCGACTCGAGCCAATCCAGTGCTGCGGGATCATAGGGGTTAGCCTCCAGCGTTACCTGCAGCTTGAGAGCATGCTTCGATTCCGCCAAGAAATTCCTCGGCAGCGGTGCATCGGGATCAGCCAAATCGGCAGTGATGGCCGGCTTGATCTCATAGATGCCGCCGCCTTGTTCAATAGCTTCACTTAGCGAGGCCAGCTTCTCCACCAAATCTGAATTCAGCTCCAGCTCCTTATCCGATTTCAAAACAACGGAAACCGGTGCCAGCTTGCCAGGCGGAAAACGATCTTCCAGAATATCAAAGCCTTGACGCGAAGAGATATCCTCAGGGAAAGATTTCAGCAGGTTGAAAGAGTAGCTCATTGTGCCGAAATTTATGGAAGCCGCTGTCAGCAGCACCAGGAGTACCGTCGCTGTGACCGCCGGCTTTTTAGTGACGAAGGTCCCCATTCGGCTCCAAAATCCTTTGGTCTTGGCCTCTCCATCCTCCAGCTTCGGAATGAAGGGCCAGAATACCTTCCGTCCGATCAACGAGAACAAAGCGGGAATTAAGGTCAAGCCTCCCAGCAAAATAACAACAACCGCGACGGAAAATACAGGAGCGAAATGATTATACGGTTTGAAAACAGCCGTAAATAAAGTCAGCATTGCCACGAACACCGTACCGCCGCTGAACCATATCGGCTCTGCAACCTGGGCCATCGCCACTTTCATCGCATCGTATTTGGAACCGAATTTCTTCAATTCCTCCCTGTAACGGGAAATAACGAATAAACAATAGTCGGTCAAAACGGCAAACAGAAGAATCATCATGATAGATAAAGCCTGTTTATCTACAACAAACCAGCCGTTCTGCGCCGCGAGCCCCAATAGGCGGTCCACTACCTGATATACCATGACGGCTATTAAGAGCGGAAGCACCGCAAGCAGCGGCGAGCGATAAATAACGATCAGAATGATCAGAATCAACCCGATTGTGGCAAACATCAGGACGAGATCGGCATTTTTGAACAAGGTGATCGTGTCTGCAGCTATCCCGGCCGGGCCAGTCATTTCGAACTGCAGGCCCCCTGTCCCTATTTGTTCAACCTCGCTTCGAATCTGCTGTAAAGTGTCATAAATTTGATCCGACTCCAAATCCTTTTGCAGAGCGACATTCAGCAGCAGAGTCGATCCATCCTCAGAGAACATCTGATTCTGGACGGACTCGGGAAACTGGTGAAACGGCAAGGCTCCCGAGACATGCTCCGGTTTGCTTTCCGAAGCCAGCCATTCGCTGATTTCGCTGATTTTGCCCCTTTCATCCGGTGTTATCTCCCCCTGAGCATGAAAAACAAGCAGAGCGACCAACCCGTCATCGGAAGGAAACTGCTCTTCCATAATCGCTTGAGCGGCAGCCGAAGGAGTATTCTCGCGCACGCTCCCTTCTCCACTGTTGACGGCATACTGTTTGGCTCCCGGACCGATTCCGCTCAAGGCGACAATAACGATAAGCCAGCAGGCAATAACAATTTTCGCGCCCTTTGGACTGCTGACGGAACGGGCCAAACGATGAAAAAAACGATCCATAGTGCCTTAGCCTCCTTTTCTCCTACATGATTGTAGGACAGGAATATGAACGCACCATGAACGGAACATTACAAATAAGGCAAGTACACGGTAAAGGTCGTTCCTTCGCCAAGCTCGCTTTCCACTTCGATTCTTCCTTGATGCAGATCGATAATTTTATGGACAATCGACAACCCTAGACCGCTTCCTTCCCGCAATCGGCCTCTTGTCCTGTCGGCTTTATAAAAACGGTCAAATATATAGGGAAGCTCCGCCGCCGGAATTCCAATGCCGGTATCACTAATTTCGATGACCACCTCTTGTTCCACTCGCAATTCAATTCGGATCGTATCCCCGGGGCGACAGAACTTAATGCTGTTCGTAATTAAATTGAACCAGACCTGGTACAGAAGCTGCGGGTCGGCCGTGATTACCATCTCGGGCAAATCCGGCTCTACCTGCAAATTTTTGTCCGCCCACTGCCACTCCGTAACGATGAGAATTTGCCGGATTTGCTCGTCCAAACGAAAGGCGCTTGGCTTCATCACGCTCGTTTCTTTGTCCAATGCGGCCAAGGTCAGAAGCTGCTTGCTTAAGGAGGACAAGCGTCGGCTCTCGTCCTCAATGATTTGCATATATCGTTCCTCCTCTTCTGGCGACACTTCTTTGGCCAGAATGGCTTGGGCAAATCCTTGAATGGATGTCAGCGGGGATTGAATTTCGTGAGATACGTTCGCTACAAACTCCTGTCTCATTTCATCCAGTTGTTTTAACGAATGGGCCATCGTTTGAAAATGCTGGGCCAGATTCCCGATTTCATCCCGCCGCGATACGTCCATTTCGATGTTATAATCTCCACGAACAATTTTATCTGTTGCCTCCGTCAGCTTTTTCACAGGCTTGACGATGTATCTCGTAAAGATGACAATGAGCGCAATGCTGGATATGAAGGTGATGCCCAGCAGCAAGGCGACCAGAATTCTTACTTCCCCGATCTGCTGTTCCAGATTCGGACGAACGAAAATAGCGTACGTCTCGCCGTCTACCTGGAGCGGCAGACCTACGCTGTTCCGGATGCTGTTTTCGAAGAAGCCCGTCACCATCAGAAAATGGCGTTCTTCCATAATCCCGTGGTACGTTTCACCAGCTAGTACGCGATGCACCTCTTCCTCATCAAAGTCGGTGTGCTTAAAAGGCGCTCCATAGAATTCGCCCTCCATCCGGCCGTTGACCACATAAATTTGAAATCCCATGTTCGCGACGCGGGTAAGATAGTTCTCCCTATTCATCTCAGGCGTCTCTTCATACAACTTCCGGATTTCGTTTGCAATATTCATTATTTTTTGCTCGCTGTATTCCCGCATGTTGCCAAGATAATAAAAATTGACCAGTGCAAGAGCGACGATGCTACTGATCATAGAAATCCCGATAAAGGTAAGAACGATTCGAATGTATAGCGTTCTCATTGTTCCGGCACCTCAAGCTTGTAGCCTATTCCTCGCACCGTCGTTATAACAAAGTCATCGGATCTGTCTTGAAACCGTTCACGCAATCGTTTGATATGAACATCGATCGTCCGGCTATCTCCTTCGTAATCTGCTCCCCAAATGAGCCCTAGCAGCTGTTCCCTTGTAAAAATACGACCCGGATGACTGGCCAATTGGGACAGAAGCTCAAACTCTTTTAACGGAAGGACTACCGTTTCGTCCCCTTTCCGAACTTCATAGCTTTGGCGGTCGATCGTTATCTGATTAAGCTTGATCCATTCAGACGATACCAACTGGTACCTGCGCAATAACGCCTTGATTCGGAACAACAGCTCTTGCGGCTCGAACGGCTTGACTAAGTAATCGTCAGTACCGGACAGAAACCCTTTTTCTTTATCCGCTATTTCCCCTTTTGCCGTCAATAAAATGACGGGAATATCATAATATTTTCTAATTTCCTCGCACAGCTCCCAGCCATTTTTGCCCGGCATCATAATATCTACAATAGCCAGATGAATTTGCTCGTTTTCCATTAGAGACGAGGCTTGCTCCCCATCCTCCGCTTCAAACACGGTATAACCTTCCTTCCGCAGATTAAAGCGCAGCAACTCGCGAATATTCGGATCATCGTCTGCTGTCAATATATGAATTCTCAAATTATCCTACTCCTTCAAAATATACAGTACTAAAGAAAGCTGTCCTTCCGTTTCGAAGGAAAGTGCCTCCGAAGTTTCAAACCTCTAAACTATCCCCGGTGAATATATGAAAACATAACGGCATGTGGCTTTGTAATTATCATTGGCTTAATAGGATCATAATAGCAAATTTTTCTTAGTAAAGCGCTTTGGAAGAACCTATTGCACCATTTACGTTTCAGTGCCATAATCCCCTTAACGACAACTTTACGGCTTGGATCCGTGGAGGTCCCATTCCTATGCAAATTCCTTTCGAAGTCAGGAGCTTCATCGGCACCCACGACAAAACCTGGCATGATGATGGATTTCATCATCATCCGACACTGGAAATCAGTCTCGTCCTGGAAGGACGGGGATTGTTCGAGTGGACGGAAAGAACAAGACATATCGAAGCTAGCCACGTCATTATTATTCCGCCCGGAATTCCTCATCGTTTTGCCGCAGTTTCGCACGTTCGATTCGGAGTGATTCATCTGAAGGGCATTCCTCCAAGGCTGCTGGAATTGACCGCGAAGCTCGCCCCAGATCAGGGGCAGCCCGCTCTGGCCACTTTGTCCAATCTGGATAAGGAACGGTTCGAGCTGCTGTACCGGGAATGGCTGCGCCTGCAGGCATCTCCTCTGCAGGATAGGTCAAGAACATATACCGCATGGATGGAGGTGCTGCTGCTGTTCCTGCAAGAGCATACGAAATCGGATTTGCAGGCGATGACCATCACGAAAGCGGCCGATTATATCCGCGAAAATTTGCGCCAATCCGTACAGATGACGGACCTCGCCGAGCTCGCTGGAATGACGGTAGCCGGATTTCGCCGCATGTTCGAGCGGGTTTATCGGATGAGTCCGAAGCAGTATCAGCAGCAATGCCGCATGCAGGAGGCTAAATGGCTGCTTAACTCTACCGATCGGGATGTGAACGAAATCGCCTCCCAGGTCGGTTTCAGCCGGCTTCATTCCTTCTCCCAATGGTTCAAGGCCGTGGAAGGCGTTTCGCCAACGATGTGGCGCAGAAAGCATCAAATGAAAGACGGGGGACATTCCTGGAAGTGACCCTCTCTTTCATTTTTTTGCGTAAATTATGGCTCGATTTCCATAAATACATTAACGATCGGATCGATTAATGTTGTTCCTGTACATATTCAACTTTTGAATGTGAGGAGGCAGCAAGGATGAAAAAAGTAAGAATCGGGTTTATCGGTGTAGGAGGCATGGCCGAGGGACATTTGAAAACGCTTCGGAAAGTGGAAGCCGCCGAGATTACAGCCGTCTTTGATATTAACGAAGCAAGGGCCCGGCAAATAGCCAAAGAATACGATGCCACTGCCTATGAATCCAGTGAGAAGCTGATGGATTCCGGTCAGGTCGATGCTATATTTATCTGCACTCCGCCGTTCGCTAGGGACAGCATTGAAGAAGCTGCGGCCAAGCGAGGGATCCACCTGCTGGCAGAGAAGCCGATTGGCTTAAGTCTGGAGGAAGCCCGCCGCAAGGAGAAGATCATTCGCGACTCCGGTATCATCCATTCGTCCGGCTACTGTCTGCGATATCTGGATACCGTGCAAAAGGCGAAGCAGTACCTGGCAGGCAAACAAATCGACATGATCCTTGCGTACCGGCTTGGTGGAATGCCCGGCGTTCCTTGGTGGCGAGTCATGGAGCGATCCGGCGGACAGCTTGTGGAAATGGCCACCCATCAGGTCGATTTGATCCGCTACATGGCTGGTGATTTCCGGGATGTCCAAGCGATCTATGCACGGAGGCATATCCACCGGGTTCATCCGGAAGCCACCGTTCCCGATGTCGGTGTCGTATCGTTCACCCTGCAATCCGGGGCGGTCGGTACGATCAGCAATACCTGTCTATCCAGACATCTCGGCCGCGGCGAGGTCGAACTGTTTGGACATGATTTCTATGTTTCGGTAAATGGAAAATCGCTTCGCATTGTGGATGACGAGCAGCGTCTGGAGGAAACGACCGATGTCGACTTTGTTTTCGAGCAGGATCGGGCTTTCGTAGAAGCCGTCCGGACAGGGCGACGCGAACTGGTGCTCGGTGATTACTCTGAAGCGGTCGCAACGCTGGCCGCAACGTTAGCGGCGAATGAATCGGCAGCCGAACGCGGAATGGAAGCGGCACCGCTCATAGCCGCTGCAGATGAGCCGCTTAACCCATAGTAGGAAGGAGGACCTGCAGATGCTAAAAGGAGTTAATCAATGGTGTTTTCCCGAAGGTTATCCATTAGAGCGGGTGTTTGAGGTAAGTCGGGAAGCGGGCTATGATGCGGTAGAGCTTAACGTGAATCCCGAAGGAGGAGTAGGGCTGACCATGGAGACGACCGCCGCCGAAGCGGAGCAAATCGGTCGGTTGGCCCGCCAATACGGATTGCAGCTGCGCAGTATCTCGACCTCCCTTCTCTGGAGGCACCCGCTTTCTTCCGATGATGCCGCCGTTCGTGAGCAAGGAGGCCGGATCGTCCGCAAGCAATTGGAGCTGGCGGAGCTGCTCGGCGCGGATACAGTGCTTGTAGTGCCGGGCGCAGTTAATGAGGCTACCTCCTACGACGCTTGCTATGAACGGAGCCTGAAAGAATTGAATGGACTCGCGCGGGAGGCAGAACAGCGCGGCGTTCGAATAGGAGTCGAAAACGTGTGGAATAAGTTCCTGCTGTCTCCGCTTGAAATGAAGCAATATGTAGACAGCATAGATTCTCCTAACGTGGGCGTCTATTTTGACGTAGGCAACATTCTGGCCTACGGTTTTCCACAGCAATGGATCCGCATCCTCGGAGCCCGCATCTTCAAAATTCATGTGAAGGATTTCCGCCCCGGTGTCGGTACCGGTCAAGGCTTCGTGCCGTTGCTCGCCGGTGACGTAAACTGGCCCGAAGTGAGAGCCGCCCTGCAAGAAATCGGCTATACCGACACGCTTACCGCCGAAATTGGACGATACGCCGCGGATCCGCTGCAAGCCGTCTACGACACTTCCCATCATCTGAATGTCATTATCGGCAAAGAAAGACATTCAGAGGTTTAGCACGGTAGAATAGAAAATATAAGTGTCACAATGAAAATAGCTAGCAAAAACCGTCCCGGATAACTGAATCCACAGGACGGTTTTTGAGGTTGGGCCAAAGTCAAGCTCACCGACAAATAGGATACTTAAACCCTCCCGCCAGAAGCTTTTGACTGTTATCCCCTTTAATCAGGAGGCCATCCAAAGCATGCTTCTGGACCGCTGGCAAACTTTCTCTTATTAGAGAAATATTTCGATTATTATTTTGCTACATGGTTTTTGTAAGTCAGGTATTGAGCCCCGCGGACTAAATTAAGCGTTCCTGATCCAAGGGGATATAAGTCAGAAGGAGAAGGCGACAGCATATTACAGCTTGTTGAAGTTCAGTTTTATAGTTACC
The DNA here is from genome assembly GCF_018403245.1 of Paenibacillus sp. J2TS4. Classification (GTDB taxonomy): domain Bacteria; phylum Bacillota; class Bacilli; order Paenibacillales; family NBRC-103111; genus Paenibacillus_L. The sequence goes on along the minus strand of NZ_BOSH01000012.1, from coordinate 25,957 downwards.
CAAAGGTTAATAGATCCACGCAACGAGTTGGCCCGAGCAGGCTTCGATCATTAATTTGCCGCCGATCGCGCGAATTTGAGCGGCCTGCCGGCAAGCGAATTTCGTGGATGATGGGCACATACCCCAAACCACGCATATGCTGTTAAAAATACATGCGGGAGGAATAAGAGGATATGTCAGATGTTTTTGTATCGCGTTCATTGGACGAAATCCGTTTCTGGTCACGGATTATGAAGGAGCATTCCTTTTTTCTGAGATTAGGATTTCGATGTGAGGATACGCAATTGATCCGGGAGGCGAATCAGTTTTATGCGGTATTTGATGAAATTGAACGGCGTTCACATACGTTCAATTCAGGAACCGATCCAGAGCTTATAAGACGGTTTAATGCAGAAGTCCGCAACGCGGCTGCTCATATCTGGGCTTTTAAAAGAAAAGTGCTAGGTCTGATCCTTCGTTGCCAGCTTCCAGGATCCAATAATTTCCCCCTTCTGGTCGATCATATAAGCCGGGAAGCCAACTATTTCAGGAACCGTTTGGATGAATTAAATTCAGGACAGCTAGAGCCGCTGCCAGATGCTATTATTGACGAAAATGTATTCTTCTTACGGATAATGGCCGACCACGCCAAATTTATCGGTCATCTTCTGGATCCTTCGGAACGACAGTTAGTTGAACAGGCCAGAAATTTTAGTGATGAATTCGATCAATTATTATTTCAAGCCAGAGATTTGGATTCCATGCGTCCCCAATCGCAAACGATTCCGCTGCTGGATCAATTTCTGGATCAAAATCGGGTTTCCGTCCAATCCCTTGTCAACTTTAAAAAGACAGCCAAAGAGTTAATTGAAGCTTGTCGGATAAAAAGCATCATTCATCCGTTATTGGCTGATCATGTTTTTCGTGAAGCGGAAAGATTCCTTTCCATCATCGACATGTTTGAGCATAACCTGAAGGCCGTGGCCTCCGCAAAAAAATGAGTGATAGCACTTTTCTTACTAGCAGATCCAACCGAATTCAATCTTCCAAGAGATCCCCAGCCGCAGCATAAAAAATGCCCTATTTCAGGTAGGGCAGCCCGCCAAACCTGAAATAGAGCCTTCTCGAAGGTTATTGGACGGCTTCTGCTAAAAATCCGTAGCCTTCCCGCTCCATGTCCTCCAGAGCAACGAAGCGGATTGAGGCGCTGTTAATGCAATATCTTTTGCCCCCTTGCTCCTACGGATCATCCAGAAGGCTCAGATCGATGTGACAGTATCCGTTCGGATTTTTTTCCAAATAATTCTGATGATACTCCTCCGCGAGATAATAGTTGGTTAACGGAAGCACTTCGGTAACTACAGGCTTGTCGTATTTATCCTGCTCCCGTTCAACGGCTGACGTAATGGCGGGAAGATCTTCCTCTTCCACGTAATAGATTCCCGTGCGATATTGAACTCCTCTGTCATTCCCTTGCTTGTTCAGGCTGGTCGGGTCAATGACCTTGAAGAAGGCTGTCAACAGCTCCTCCAGCGAAATCCGCTCGGGATCGTATTTCACTTCAACAGTCTCCGCAAATCCCCTGTCCCCTTTTATAACCTCTGCATAAGTCGGATCTTCCCCTGAACCGTTGGCATATCCGGACGTCACATCGCTGACACCATAGATCCGTGACATGTATGCTTCCACTCCCCAAAAGCAGCCTCCTGCCAAATAAATCGTTCGCAGCTCGATGTTGGAATAATCTACTGTAGCATTGGGATTATCCGGCATCGTTTGCGGATGGTTCGGCAAAACATTGGAGCCCCCAGCTGTTACCGAGTCGTACTGAGGTGCACAGGCAGTCACTAACAGTGTCAGCAGACAGAATAACCCGACATAGTAGATTCGCCTCATCATTTGCCCCCCTTTTGTTCCTCCTTAATTTATTGAATGTCCTTAAACGTACTCGTAATTATCTCATTGGACTGGTGCCCGGGCGCAACCGTCACCAGTACTCCGTCGGTACCGATATAATAAGAGCGCTTTGCTCCTCCCCATTCCCATATCTCCTCCCGGATGAATCATTTCATAGTTTAGTTTATTAAAATTATGAAAAAGCATCCCTGGATACCAATCCGGGATGCCAACAAATCTTTATTTAGCTGGATCGAGAAAAATCGATACTGCACCGGCACTGCCGCAAGCTGTGACGGCCTTACTGTTGGCGAATACGGACATTGCCGCTGGTCGCCTGCAATTTCAGAAGGGGACCACCTTGCCCCACTTCGCCAAGAATTCGGTTCTCCGTCTTCTCCTGGAATGTTAAGTTCGGCACTTTGGCGGATACATCGCCCGATCCTGCCCGCATATCTACCTTGAATGACGGGGGCAGCTCATGAGCATTTAGCTGGATATCGCCACTTGTCGTTTCGACGGTTATGTTGTCAGACAAGGCAGCATTGGTTATTTTTACGTTCCCCGATGTTAAGGCAGCATCAATTTCTCCCTGCGCCTCTTGGATCGAGATAGTGCCTGACTTTCCTCGAAGCTTCATCCGCTGGCCGGCAAACTGGTTAACCCGCATATTTCCACTGCTGGTCTGGATCGCCAAACGATTAGCCTGCAAGCTATCCACTTCCACATTTCCCGAAGACAATTGAATATTCACATCCTCATATAGCTTCTCTGGAACTTTAATGGTTAGTGTAGGACTGGATTTGCCCATAATGAGAATTCCCCATTTCTTGGTTGCTTCCGCCTTCACCTTGAGCTTATTTCCCGAAGCGGAGGTGCTTAACCGGAACTTATCTTTGAATTTTCTATCGATGTACTCACCAAATAAATGAAGCTCGACTTCGTTTCCGTCACCGGGAACAAACTTAACATTAATAGAGTCTGAATCTACCTCGATGGAGCTGACGGAGGAGGCGTCTACTGTTTTTTTCTCATCCACGGTTATAAACAGTTCAACCCTGCCGCTCATCCACATGATGACCATTCCGGCCAATCCGAGCGCAAACACGATAGCCGCTGTACGTGCCACATTTTTCAAGCTCATTTGTGTCTACCTCCAATTACGTTCAAATTCCAGCGCAAGTAATTTAATACTCCGCGAAAAAACAGCTTGGACAGCGATGCAGCCCCGACCCCGATAAGAACCCCTAAAGAACAGCAAGTAACACCCAGCAGCAAGGTCCAAACGAGATCACTCTCCGGTTCCAATATGAACAGCAAGACGGGAGAGACCACCAATACACCGGCAGCGGCGAATAGCGCTATTATAACGGCAAATACAGCGACAAAAGGACCTAATATAAAGATCAGATTGAAAAAACCAAGACCAACCGACGCAATTACCGCCCGTGATGTCGAGCGGAGATTGGTTTGTTCTATCGCTTGCTTAATGTGATAGTGCACATTCATTTCTTTAGCGATCAATTTCGGACTGCCCAGCCCCATCGCAATCTCTGCTTCGTTCTTCCCTTGCGATTTGCCTATTTCAAAATGCTCCTCATAATCGGACATAATCTCCCGCCGATCCTGAACGGGAATCCCCGCGAGCAGTTGTTCCAATTCCTCCATAAACTCAGCTTTCGTCATCACCCAATGCCTCCCTGATAATCTCGTCGACCCCTTGCGTAAAGTGCCTCCATTCGACGACAAGCTCCGTCATCATCATCCAGCCGTGCTTAGTCAGCTTGTAATATTTGCGCGGCGGCCCTTCCTGCGACTCCTGTAAATAGGTTGTAAATAATCCTTCCTGAGTCAGCCTGCGAAGCAGTGGATACACAGTTCCTTCGGCGATTTGAAACTTTTCAGAAATACTATGCACCAATTCATAGCCATACCGGTCTTTCTTCGCCGTCATTACAAGCACGCACAACTCCAGAACGCCTTTCTTGAACTGTACGTTCAACGGTTATCACACCTGTTCGTTTTGTAGTAAACGTTACTATCTACTGCATATTACTTAGTACCGTTCGTTGTATAATATCATGCGGTACAATACATTGCAAGGTACTGTTGCTTAACTTATAGCTTTCAGAGTAAAATGGACGGGTTGTCCTGTTGCTGGGTGACGATTTCAATCTGATCGCCGAAAGTTAAGTTATAAATCTTGGCGTGAAATATTAAAAAAAGGCCGTCCCTTGGTCTGATATGACCTTTGGAACAGCCGCATGCGCAACCCCTCTCGTCTATTCGTCATTCACTCTGTCTTCTTCCGCATCGATATCGACTGCGGCATCAAAGACGCTCTCCCCCGGGACTTGGGTGATCTGGTCCTTTTGCTTTACCCAATAATCGATGTTTTGGTACCACGCCTTAAACGAAGCATCCAGAAGATGCTCCCGATTAGAATCCTCGTTAACATCGGAATCGACCTCCATCCCCTCCCTATCCAGTTCAAGAAGTCTATCCTCTCCGCAGTGTTCCGTCCGTTCTTGATTTTGGTTGGAATCATTCCCTACATTCATGTTATCACAGCCTCCTAAACATTCCCGCTTAAACAATCCGGTTTCATTATTTTGTATGAATAAGATGGGATCTATACAAAGGATTGATCCGTTTAGAAAATCCTATCCGAACGATATAAGCGGCAATAAAGAAGGCTCAATCTCTAATCAATGCTTGACGATTACCAACAGAACTTGTACAGACATGCTTGCGTGGAACGGTACGTATGTCCTCATGCCATCCGATATCCACCAAAAGCCTTCCTTTCGGATGATCGATCAGATAGACGGATACAGGGACCCATCGTCTTTTGGCCTTTGGCCGTAAAAATCCCGTAAACGGGGCAGCAAGAAAACACCTTGGATAATGTTTCCTTGCCTGCCCATAGTTGATGGGATTGAACCGACTATTTCCAACTCAGTCTTTAATCAATCTTATAATCTACATAAAAAGAAGTGAGAGTCATCTTTTGATCATATGTTTTTCCTTCGGTTTCATATTCCGAGGCTACCATGACCCTATAAACACCTGATTTAGGCAGCTCAATATCGGTGGAAAATTGGCCATCCTTTATCGGTATCTCAACAGTGGTTACAGGATTGAATATACTCGAATCCCAGTACTCTACTGTAATGAAGAGGTCCTTACCTATGGCTTGAGCAACAGTTCCAGATATCGTATAAGATGGACGACGGACCAAGTTATACCCGGCAGTTGGCGAGGCAAAATCTACCTGACTATATCGAATGAGAGAATCATTTGAGGGCTGCTCTACAACTAAAGGAAAAGTCTCAAAAGGACTTAGCTGCAAAGTGGCTGGATCATACGAGTTCCCGTGGATTGGGCTTGGGTAAAGCATATCCTGCTTCGCTTTAAGATTTTTAATAAAGGTTACCGCTTCTGCTCGAGATAATAGATCATGTCCTTTAAAACCTTCAATACTAGAATCGGTTTTACCTTCAGCCAATCCGCTATCCAATAAAAAACGAATGGAATCGTCAAAATTATAGTTTCTGCCGTTAGCATTGGTAATAATCTTGGCAACGTACATACGAGCCATAAGCACATTATACTTGGGGCTCATGGAGTTATCACTTAATTTACTGGATGGAGGGACGATGATACTGCCACCCCATCCCATATTAAATGCGTATTGGAAGTATGGTTCTCCCCAGTAACCGCCATTTTCGTCCGGTAACTTATCTTTATCCAGATAAGCACGAACAAGCATAGCAATGAACTCAGTTTGTGTAACGGACTGCTCGGGTTTGAACGTACCATCGGGGTAACCATCGACAATGTCCTGTTCAGTAGCCCAGACTATGGAGTCGTAACCCCAATAATCTTTAGTAACGTCTGTAAATTCTCCCCTCTCACCTTGAGCTCCGGCCGGAAGCAACCCTACCAGACACAGTGTAACTATACACAAGATGGCACATCGTCGAATTCCCTTTTGACTCATCCTACATTCCTCCACTCATTTTAAGGTCATAGTGTAAGACGCTACAAGGAAGCCAAAAAGCAATCGAAAGGAATTGCATCTCGGAGCAGGACCGGAATCGTATGAAAACCGCTTAAATGCAGCCCATCCCGTCCATCCCACGATCCAGTTTTTGGCCCCCGATTCCCCTAATTCGAAAGCGTTCAAATCCTCAACAAGATTCCATTGAAAATTAGACATGCTTCTCCCTCCATACAGATAAAATATTTACGAGATTTATATAGAAGTTCAAAGTTAAAAGTTTGTAGTTTGAAGGTTACAGTTGATGTCGCTCGCTTAAGTAGGAAGACGGAACTTTGCCGGTGATTCTTTTAAATATTCTATGAAAGTAGGAAACGTCACTATAGCCCAGAAATTCTGAGATTTCATTAACCGTAAGCTGGGATTCCGTCAACATATAGATCGCTGTGTTTACTCGAAGCATATGTACATATTCACCTATGGTTTGCCCGGTAATAGTGCTGAATAATGATGCGGCGTAGTTAGGACTTCTGCGAATAGCTTCCCCAAGGTCTTCCTTTGTTATTTTGCTCCGATAATGATCTTTAATATAGATCCTCATGATTTCCACTAACCTGTACTTCCCGGAAGATAAATTCCTGCGGTCCCATTCTATGTTTATGTAGGTCAGAATCTCCGTTAGCAGTGCAGCGGTCATGACCTCATAATAAGAAGGCCGTTCCGTCCACTGATCCTTTATTCTTTTGACCCGCTCATAGATCAGATCGTAACAGCCTATTTTTAATTTCACCGCTTCTTTGCTTTCTAAAATAGGCAGTTGGGGATCTTCCCCTGTTTTCACGAAATCCATTCCATACTTGCTATGAAAAACGGTAGGGATGCTTTTTCCATAATATTGTGCTCCCGAAGGAATGAGCAGAATATCTCCTTTCTCCAGAATAAACTTTTCATTATTAACCCAATATACGCATTTTCCATAAGTCACTAGGATTAAATGGAATATTCGCGATTTTACTTCTTTTTCCTCCTCGTACCCGCCCATTCCTCCAAAGTGGCATACATGATTTAGTTTTATCATTATCTATCTCCTAATTTCCGTACTATTTTATAATCATAGTACTATAATTCATGGTTTCTCACGAATGAAATAGATAGAATATGGGAAAATGTATAGGAGGAAAACTATGCGTAAAACTAAAATACTATGTACATTGGGGCCATCCTGCGATACCGTCCCTGTTCTAAAAGAAATGATTCAGGCCGGAATGAACATAGCGAGATTGAATATGGCCCATGGCGAACCGGAGGACCAAATCGGAAGAATCCGTAACCTTCGTCAGGCGGCTGCCGAGCTAAATGCAATCATCCCCATCATGCTCGATATTAAGGGGCCCGAAATCCGAATCGGAAGCTTGCACAATTCCAGTTATTCGCTGGTCAGGGACAGCAAAATTATTCTGACTACTGAACAAATAATTGGCGATTCCAAGCGGGTATCTGTTACTTATCAGAGGCTTCCCGACGATGTTAAACCTAATACCAAAATTCTGATCGACGATGGACTGATCGAGCTTTGTGTAGACGCTATCGAGGAAAAAGAAATTCATTGCAGAATCGTCCATGGAGGAACGTTAAAGCCAAGAAAAAGTGTCAACCTTCCGGGGATCAAAACCGATCTGCCAGCAATTACTAAGAAGGATGTTCGGCATATTCTTTTTGGAATAGAGCATAACCTGGAGATGATTGCGGCCTCCTTTGTAAGGAAAGCGGAAGATATTATAGAAATTAGAAGGATTCTAGAGGAAAACAATACAGGGCATATTCAGATTATTTCTAAAATAGAAAATGAAGAAGGCGTAAGGAATTTAGAAGATATTATAAACGTATCGGATGGCATTATGGTCGCGCGCGGAGATTTGGGTGTAGAAATTCCAGTCGAAGATGTCCCTATGGTTCAAACAGAAATGGTTGAAAAATGTCAGCTAGCCGGCAAGCCGGTCATTATTGCTACCCATATGCTGGAATCCATGCAATTCAATCCGCGGCCTACAAGGGCTGAGGTTAGCGACGTAGCTACCGCCGTACTTCAGGGAGCAGACGTCCTTATGCTTTCGGGAGAATCTGCCGTTGGTCAATTTCCGGTGGAATCTGTTACCACGATGGCCTCCGTTGCGGAAAAAGCGGAAATCATGTTTGAGAGCAAAGAAATTTCACCTTATCCAAAGGCAGGTTCTGTGAAGAACATGACCGAAATCATCAGCCAATCGGTAGTTAGCGCCTCCATAGAACTGGGGGCTGCAGCGATCATTACCCCGACTGAAAGCGGAACTACTGCCCGTATGGTAGCAAAATACCGCCCGAGGGCACCCATCCTGGCCATCACCCAACATGATGAGGTATTGCCGAGACTATGTCTGTTAAGGGGAGTCGTTCCGGTCAAAGGGAATCCCGTAACTACGACCGATGAAATGTTCGAGTCCGCTATCAAAAATGGACTCCAAACCGGCTTGATCAGGAAGGGAGATTTCATTGTCATCTCGGCCGGAGTACCGATAGGCGAAGCAGGAAGAACTAATTTAATGAAGGTGCAGCAGATTTAGTCAAGCTTACTCATCATAATAAGCTTACGGGACAAGACTGTCTTTCGCAGCCTGTTCTCGTAGGTCACCATACATAGACCGATAGATACCCCCTTCCTAGAGAGAAGCATTCCAACCCGGTAAATGGAACAAAGCTGCCATTCAGGCAGCCTTCTCCTTTTTCACCGCAAAATTTTACGCAAAAAAACATTCCCTTCCAACGCTGGGCCGTATACATCCGGTAGCGTAGCAACCGGAATAAAACCATTCTTGCCATAAAAAGCTATAACATCGTAATCCTCTGCTGATTTGTCGAAACCTAAGATCACTCCGTTCAGTCTTTCCTAACATACTACTACACATCCATTTGAGATCTGGAGTGAGAGTTTGATTATTACTGAACTTTCCTGCTAGAAACGCTCTTTTCAGCGACAAAAGAGATTATTCCACCCACTGTCCACTCTTTTGTCATAACTTTCTCACAAAGTGTTCACCGTCATAGCCCCCTCGAGTCATAGCCTGCCTGCCGTCCATTCCGTATAGTTAATAAAGATGCATGATGAAAGGACGGTACGGGAATATGTCGTTTTCACTTCTCCTTGATTTGTACGGCCTCAGAGCTTTTTTTAGTCCCGAGCTGATTGCGGTCATCATCGTACTGACTGCTGCTTATTTGTATGCGACGCGCCAACAGCCGGGCAAGGCTCCGTTGGTTACGGTTCGCCGTAAAATTTTGTTTATCTTCGGGATGGTTTGTTTATATCTGGGATGGGGCGGTCCGCTCAATGTGCTTGGTCATTTTTTGTTCGGAGCCCACATGCTGCAGATGGCCATCCTGTTTCTCGCTATGCCTCCGCTGATTTTACTTAGTCTTCCGGTTCCATGGTTCGAGAAGCTGCTCAGGCCTAAGTGGGTTAAAAAGACGGTGGCCGTTTTGACTCAGCCTATTTTTGCGATTCTGACCTTCAACTTTTTGTTCTCGCTCTATCACATGCCCTTTATCTTCGATCCGGTGATGTCCAATTTCTCACTGCATACCGCTGTCCATTTGCTACTGGAGATTACCGCTTTTATGATGTGGTGGCCTGTCGTATGCCCAATCGCCGATATGGAACGCTTGAGCGGATTGATGAAAATAGGGTATATGTTTGCCAATGGGGTATTGATCACGCCCGCCTGTGCATTAATTATTTTTGCCGACGTTCCGTTGTACAAACTGTATACCGAAGGGGCGGCCTTGCTCTGCCTGCCTTTTGGCTTCGTCAGCTTTGATACACCCCAGTCACTCAATCTGCTGCCGATGTCCATCCGCGAAGATCAACAGGCGGGAGGAGTCATCATGAAAGTCACCCAAGAGATTATTTATGGCTGGGTGCTGGCTTATAACTTTTTTAGATGGTACCGCATGGAGAGAGCGAAGGAAGAAAACGAGGACTGGGATCTCGAAGAAATGGCTCCGGAACCCCGTTATTAAAATAAAGTGATAAACGATTAGGAGGAATTCATCTATGAAGTGGACAAAATGGACTGCCGTTATTTTAATAGCTATTGCTGTAGCAGGATGCGGCAGCAAGGCAGAGCCCAATGGACTGGAGGCCTCAGGCTCCACCATTTCCAAAGAAGAGGTAGCCGAGAATACGATTTATAAAAGCAACTGCTTATCCTGCCACGGAGCGCAGCTCGAAGGAAATATGGGGCCTGCCTTAAGCACTATCGGCGCTAAGAAAAGCAAAGACGAAATCGTGCAAATTATTGAGGACGGTAAAGGAAGAATGTCCGGCTTCAAAAACCGGTTGAAAGAAGAAGAAATTCATTCATTAGCTGAATGGCTGGCCGACAAAAAATGATTCTAGCCCATAATCATCAGGCCCAGTAAACCTATCAAGGAGGCCAAAATCTTGAAAAGCCGAATGCTGTTCGTTTTAACGGTTATCATTGTTCTGCTTGCTGCAGGCTGCGGCAAACCTCCTGACAATTCCAAGCTGAATTGGCCGGTGCAGGACTTCACCTTTACCAATCAGGAAGGACAGGCCTTTGGGCTTGCCGATTTGAAAGGCAAGGTTTGGATAGCCGATTTTGTCTTCACCAATTGCGTCACCGTCTGTCTGCCGATGACCTCCAATCTGGCTCTATTGCAGCAAAAGCTTCGCGACGCCGGAGTCGATGTAGAAATCGTCTCTTTCACGGTTGACCCTGCCCGGGACACACCCGAAGTATTAAAAACATACGGGCAAAACTATGAAGCGGATTTCGCCAACTGGCACTTCCTGACCGGTTATACACAAGACGAAATTAAGAAGTTCTCGGAAGGCACGTTCCGATCGGCGGTGCAGAATGACCCGAATTCGGATCAGGTTATTCATGGAACGGCATTCTATCTCGTGAACCCTGCGGGAGTCATTGTCAGCAGATACGAAGGTGCGTTTGATACGCCTTTTGAACAAATCATCCAGGATGCAAAGTCTATTCTAAGGAAGGAGAAAGCCAAATAATGAAGCGTACCTTCCTTCTTCTCATCATAATTCTAGCAGCGATATCATTAGCCGGATGCGGAACGGTACAGAATAACCAAACCGACTTCCTGCAATTGATTGAAGTCGAGCTGACTCCCCCGGCACAGATTAAAGCCGGAGAGACCGTCGCTTTATCCACCAGAGTCACCCAGAATGGTCAACCTGTCGAGGACGCCCAGGAAGTTCGCTTTGAAATCGGACAAGTCGACAGCGACGAACCAAAAATGATCGAAGGCTCGGGGCAAAAAGACGGCGTTTATTCGATAGAAACGAAATTTGAAGAAACGGGTACTTATTATATCGTCGCGCATGTTACCGCCCGGGGAGTGCATTCCATGCCGCGTAAGCAATTTGAAGTCATTCCTTGACGGAGCGCGATTCGATCATGAGCTAACCCTTCGGGGATATGCCCATGTGAGCCGTACAGCTTAAGCAAGGAGCAGCACTTTATTCCGTGCCGCTCCTTGCTTCTTCTTTTCTAGCCACTCGTAGATTCCTGGTTACTTAAAAGCATCTGGAGTCTGATGAACCACCGCGCAGCGCATAAATGACAAACTCTTCTCCATTTTCCTCTAACAAGCAATCTCTTGTATTGCTTAGTTGCAGCTTTTCGATAACGTTCAATGCGTTCAGCTCAAGCCTGGCCGCGACAGAATCTCCATGCAGCACATTCATTATAGGGATAGTTGATACGAACTGAGTTGGAGGTACGACCCCGATTCACCCGGATTTCATTTCTGAAAATCATGGCTTTGTCCATCCTCTTATATGATGGCGGGAATCCTTTTAAGAGGGGGCTATGCTCTTCTCCTCCTTCCGATGTATAATGAAACCATTACAAATAATGGGAGCGTGATTGGAATGCGGCAAACAAACCATATTCGGAAGAAGTACCATATGAACGGAGAAAAGAGGCTCATCTACAATGATTGTGATCAATATAGGAATTGTGGCGCACGTAGACGCCGGAAAGACGAGTTTGACTGAGCGTATTTTGTTCGAAACGAAAACGATCGATCGGATCGGACGGGTCGATCATGGGAACACGCAGACGGATGCGATGGAGCTGGAGCGCAAACGGGGCATCACGATCAAGGCGTCGGTCGTTTCGTTTTGCATCGGCCGTCTGAAGGTCAACCTGATCGATACGCCGGGGCATGCGGATTTTGTCGCGGAAGTGGAGCGGTCGCTGTCCGTGCTGGACGGCGTCATTCTGGTCATATCCGCGGTGGAAGGCGTACAAGCCCAGACGAAGCGATTTATGGCGGTGTTGCGGAAGCTCGGCCTTCCCGCGATTTTGTTCGTCAACAAGATTGATCGAACCGGCGCGCAATACGAGTCCCTGATAGCGGCCATACGGACCGGATTGACGAAGGACGCATTCGTGTTGAACCGGGTAGCGGATGCAGGAACGAAGCAGGCGTCTCTCGACGATAACCGGTTCGATTGGGACGCGAATCCGGGGTTTATGGAGCAATGCCTCGAACTGGCGGCGGTGGAAGACGAAGCGCTGCTTGCGTCTTATTTGACCGGCGGACACGTGACGGCAGAACAAGTGAGAGCGGCGCTGGCTCACCGGATCAGGAGCGGGAAGGCGCACCCGATCTATTTCGGGTCCGCGGCTACCGGAGTCGGCGTGCCCCAACTGCTTGCCGGCGTGACGGAATGGTTTGCGGACAACGCGCCTTCCGCGGAAGCACCGTTGTCCGGCGTTGTTTTCAAGCTGGAGCGGGAACCGACGGGCGAAAAAATCGCTTATGTCCGCCTGTTCTCGGGAAGTTTGCGTCTCAGGCAGCAGGTGGATGTACGGCGGGAAAGCCGGGAGGGTGAAATCGCGGCGCGAGCCGGCAAAATCAGAAAGCTTCATGCGTTCCTGAACGGAAAGTCCGTCTCCGCCGCCGAATTGAGCCCGGGCGATATGGGCAAAGTGTGGGGGTTGAAGGACGTGCGGATCGGGGATGTCCTGGGCGAGCGTTCCGCCCGGATGAAGCACGTCCGCTTCGCGGTTCCCCGGATGGAGACGCGGATCGAATCGGCGGATGCTGGCGACGCCAGCCGGTTGTACCAAGCGCTCGTCGGCATGGCGGAAGAAGACCCGTTGATCGAGATGGCGAAGAACGATGTCCACCAGACGCTTTATCTCCGTCTTTTCGGCGAGGTGCAGAAAGAAGTCATCGAAGCGGCGCTGCTGGAGCAGTACGGCGTCGCCGTGCGGTTTTCCGAGACCCGGGTCGTCTGCATCGAGAAGCCGGTCGGGACGGGACATGCTTTGGATGTCATCGCGACGGCGGACAACCCGTTTTATGCGACGGTCGGGTTGAAGGTGGAGCCCGGCCCGGCCGGCAGCGGCGTCGTTTACCGGTTGGAAGCGGAGCTCGGTTCGCTGCCGCTGGCGTTCCACAAAGCGATCGAGGAGACCGTCCGCAGCACGCTGAAACAAGGCTTGTACGGATGGGAGGTCGTCGATATTGTCGTGACGCTTACGCATACGGGGTACTTCAGCCCCGTATCGGCGGCGGGAGATTTCCGCAAGCTCGTCCCGCTCGTCTTGATGGGAGCGTTGGCACGTGCGGGCACAGACGTTTACGAGCCTGTCCATGCGTTCGAGCTGACGGTGCCCGCCGCCGCGATGAGCAGGGCGCTGTTCAAGCTGTCCAGGATCAGAGCAGTTGTGAACGAGCCGATATTGCGTGACGATGACGCGCTTTTGACGGGCACGCTTCCCGAGTCTGCGACCGAAGGCTTCAGGAGAAGCTTGCATTCGTTTACCCAAGGCGAAGGCGTCATGATGACGGAATCGTCCGGATTCGCCAAAGTAATTGCCGATCCTCCGATAAGAGCGCGAACCGACGGCAACCCGTTAAACCGGGACGAATATTTGCTCCACGTGTTCCGCATTAGTTAATCTTGCTGTCGTAGAAAAAAAACCGATGAAGCTTTAGCTCCATCGGAATCTGGTGATCTATTCCTTTCTCTCAAAGCACAGGGTTGCGGCTCCGACGACACCCACGTCATCGCCCAGCATCGCCGGAACAATGCGGAAGGTCTCCCGGTAAGGCTCCATAACCAGCGCGCTTGTTTTAAGCCGCACCGGCCCGAACAAAGCATCGCCGGCCCGGCTGACTCCGCCGCCTATGACGATGCAATCCGGGTTAAAGGTATGAACCACATTCATCAAGCCTAACGCTATATAATGGGTAATCCGCTCGACCGTATGGCGAGCAACCTGATCGCCTTGCCCGGCTGCCTCGAATAGATGGGGGGCGCCGATCGAAGCCCCGTCTCTTGCGGCGAGCTTCGTCATGAGGGAAGCTCCCCCTGCGGCTGCTTCTGCGGCAAAGCGGGCGATAGATGTCCCCGAAGCGTAAGCTTCCCAACAGCCTGACCGTCCGCAGCTGCAGCTCGGACCCTCGATGCCGATCATCGTATGTCCGAGCTCGGCGGCAATTCCATTGCTGCCAAGCAGCAGCTTGCCGTCCAGCACAATGCCGGAGCCGATGCCGGTGCTGAGCGTCACATATACCATCGTCTTCGAGCCTTGGCCCGCTCCGGCATAATATTCGCCCCAAGCCGCCGCATTGGCGTCATTGACGACTTGAACGGGGACACCCAGGCGCTCCTTCATGGCCTGCCGCAGCGGAATGCCGGCCCAGCCCGGCAAATTCGTGCCGTTCAGAATGACCCCCCGCTCCGTGTCGACTGCTCCCGGAGAAGCGACGCCCACTCCGGCGACCGGCATATCACCACGCACTTCCTCCACAGATCGGACCAGGCAGTCGATCACTTCTTCCGCAGTCTTCAATTCCGATGTCTGAAACCGGGTTCGCCGCAGCACGCTTCCGCTTTTGTCTAATAAGGCTGTGGCTATTTTGGTGCCGCCGAGATCCACCCCGACGACATATTCCTTGTTCTGCTCCATTCCTATTCCTCATATCCTCCGATCTATTCGCTCAGACGCTTAAGATCGCTTAGTATGGTTTCTATAGCTGCCGAATCAATCGGATGGGTAAAGCTTCGATTGACGCGAGCGGCCGATCCAAAATGAACCTCCGTCAAGCCCGTTGCGGGAACCAGTGTCGCCACCGATTCCGGCGTCATTCCGTAACCCGCCATGATGTTCACCGAAGTGTTCTTCGCTGAATCCACCAGCCTCTTGAGCTGTTCGGCGGACTGTGGTGCCGGTGCTTGTCCTCCAGCAGTCAGAATTCGCCGGATTTGCGGAAAGAGTGCAATCGTTTCGAGAGCCTCCAACTGATCCTCTATATCATCGAACGCGCGATGAAAGGTAACATCCAACCCTTCCGCCTCGTTCAACAAACGAGAGATGGCTTCCGTATCGACCTTCTTCTCTTCGGTAAGAGCGCCGATAACGATTCCAGCCGCTCCCGCCCGTTTAATGTGGCGAATATCCGCGGCCATGACAGACAATTCCTGATCATTGTAATAAAAGGAACGGCTGTGCGGACGAACGATAACGTTGACCGGAATTTGAACAGCTCCGACTACCGCTTCAATTAAACCGATACTCGGGGTCAGCCCCGTTTCGGACATGGCTGCGCACAGCTCAAGGCGATGGGCGCCGCTCCGTTCGGCGGCTATCGCATCCGCCACGCTGGTAGCAATGATTTCCAAAATCATCATAGACTCCTCCTTGTATGAAGCCATTTTGAAGTGATTG
Organism: Paenibacillus sp. J2TS4; assembly: GCF_018403245.1. GTDB lineage: Bacteria > Bacillota > Bacilli > Paenibacillales > NBRC-103111 > Paenibacillus_L. The sequence goes on along the minus strand of NZ_BOSH01000012.1, from coordinate 10,309 downwards.
TTGATCATACCATAAGCTTTAACACAGGCTTCTCCTATATCTTCGCATTTATCCCTCTGGGCTGCCAGTGTCTGCAGCGAGCCTCGCCCGCGCGGAGACGAAATCTGCCAACAGACGAGCGCCGTATCCGGTAGCGCCAGCCGTGTAATACCCTTTGGCCGCTTTGGACTGCACGGTGTTCGCCATATCGATATGCACCCAGCGGGCGGATTTATCGACGAATCGGCGGAGGAATAAAGCGGCCACAATAGCGCCTCCGTAAGGAATCGGACTCATATTGTTCATGTCCGCATAGTCGCTATGCAGCAATTCCTCGTAATCGTCGATTAGAGGCATCGGCCAAATTCGGTCGCCGTTCTCTTCCCCGATGGCGGCGAGAGCTTCGACGAAAGGACGGTCGCCCCAGGCTCCAGCTATTTTCAGACCGAGCGCTTGGCCGACATTGCCGGTCAGCGTGGCTATATCGATAATCTCTTGGGCGCCGAGACGGCCGGCATGCAGCAAGGCATCGGCCAGGACGAGCCGTCCTTCCGCGTCCGTGTTGCCAACCTGCACCGTCAATCCATTCGGATAGGAAATGACGGTCGACGGAACGAAAGCGTTGGCATCGGGCATATTGTCTGCCGTCGCTATTAACGCGGTCACGTTCGCCGGAATCCCGGAACGGCTAATGATGTCCATTGCCCCCAGCACAGCGCACGCCCCGCCCATATCGAAGCGGGCATCGCTAAGATCCCGTCCTGTTTTGACATTCATGCCGCCCATATCGAACGTGATTCCTTTGCCGACGAGCGTGATCAGAGGAAGCTGCGGATCGGTTGCATAAGTGAGCTCGATCAGTGCGGGCTTATAGCGACTCCCTAGCCCCACGGTCAGCAAACCGTTCATCTGCAGCTGCTCCAGAGCTTCGTCGCGATAAATGCGAATGCCAACCGGACGATGGGCAAAATGCTCCTCCACGCGCTCCACGAGCGACTCCGGATGCAGAACATTCGGCGGCTCATTGCACAGGTCTCGGGCGAGCATCGTCCCTTCAGCCCGGATGAAGGCCAGCTTTACCGCCTGCTCCAGCGCCCGCTCTTCAGCCGAATCCTCGGAATCCGCTGCAGAAGCGACGATGTGCAGCTGCTCGACCGTCCGGGCCTCCTTCTTCGATTTATATAAATCGAAAGTATAGGAGCCGAGCAGCCAGCCTTCGGCCCACGCCGTGACAACCGCTTCCGCAGTCGTGCTTGCCGCCGCCGGACTTCCCGGCATGGTGGACGCACTGCTTATTGCACCTCGTACAGCTGCACCAGACGGCGTATCCGCCGCCTCGCAAGCAGCTGCACTAGTCGGCGCACCTGCAGCCGGCTTGGCACGCGCACTCGACGTCAGCTGCTTCACAAGCCGGTCCAATCGGACAGTTACCGTCTTGAACCCTTCCTTGTGAATCGCTCGCGCGGCGTTGCCCGCCGCTTCCCGCACCCGGTCAGCAGAGATTCCTTCCTCCGGCCCCAGGCCGACGATCAGATCATGGGGCTGCTGACCTCTGCTGTAGAACCAGGTGACCGCTCCACGGCTCCGCGCATGCGGTCTAAGTTCGATGCCGGAAATCGGCTGCTCGTCCGATTCCCAGCATAAATCAACGACGACTTCCGCGGGCTGTTCGCTTCCGACCGAAAAATTCATCATTCGTTCTCCTTTTCATATAAATGACAGGCTACATAATGATTCGGCGCCGCTTCCTTGAATTCGGGCACTTTCGTTTTGCACACTTCCATACAAGCCGGACAGCGCGTATGAAACCGGCAGCCGGAAGGCGGATTGACCGGACTCGGCAAATCGCCCTTCAATACAATTCTTTCCCGCTTCAAGCGAGGATCGGGCACGGGTACAGAGGAAAACAACGCTTGGGTGTAAGGATGAAGAGGCTTGTCATATAAAGTATCCTTATCTGCCACCTCTACCATTGAGCCGAGATACATAACCCCAATACGGTCACTGATATGCTCTACGACACTCAAGTCATGAGAGATAAATAAATAGGTCAAGTTGAATTCTTCCTGCAAATCCTGCAGCAGATTGAGTACCTGCGATTGAATCGAGACGTCGAGCGCGGATACCGGCTCATCCGCAACAATCAGGCTGGGCTTGACCGCGAGCGCGCGAGCAATACCGACACGCTGACGCTGGCCGCCGCTGAATTCATGCGGATACCGTTCGCCGTGGAAGGAACTGAGCCCCACTACTTCCAGCAGCTTGTGAACCTCTCTCTCCCGTTCCGCAGGGGACATCGATTCATGGATCAACAGCGGTTCTCCCACGATGTCCTTGATTTTCATTCGGGGATTTAGCGAAGCATAGGGGTCCTGGAACACCATCTGCATTTGCTTGCGAAGCGGTCTCATCTGATTCGCGTTAAGCCTGCTGATTTCCTGCCCGTTGAACCAAATTTCCCCTTCGCTGGGGGTAAGCAGGTTAGTAATTAAACGCCCGGTGGTCGATTTCCCGCAGCCGCTTTCGCCGACAATACTGAACGTCTCCCCTTTATGAATAGTAAAAGAGACATCATTCACGGCGCGCAAATAAGCTTTTTTCCCAAACATTCCGGTTTTAACCGGAAATACTTTGTGTAAGTGTTTGACCTCTACCAACGGCTTCTCCACGTTATTCCCCCCCTTCGGCCACTTGATCGTACAGCCAGCATCGACAGCTTCGCCCTTCGGATACTTGCAACTCCGGCTCCCGTTCACGGCAAATCGCCATCGCCTCCGCGCAGCGTGGAGCGAACTTGCAGCCTGCAGGCATATTGGTCAGATCCGGCACATTGCCGGGAATCGATTCGAGTCTTTTGACCGGCTGCCGCAGCTTCGGCACGGAACGGATAAGTCCTTTTGTATACGGATGCTTCGGATGGTCGAAAATATCGAGAACATTCCCTTCCTCCACTACCCGGCCGGAGTACATGACCACAACGCGATCACACATCTCGGCGACGACACCGAGATCATGAGTAATGAGCAGGATGGACATGTTGTTGTCGTCCTTCAGCTTTTTCATCAAATCGAGGATTTGCGCCTGAATGGTCACATCCAGTGCAGTCGTCGGCTCATCGGCGATCAACAGCTGCGGATGACACGACATCGCCATCGCTATCATCACACGCTGACGCATTCCGCCAGAAAGCTGGTGAGGATATTCGTTAATAATTTCATCCGCCCGCGGAATCCCGACCAGCTCCAGCATATGAATGGCATGCTTGCGGGCTTGTTTCTTATCATATTTAAGGTGAAGCTTAATCGCTTCCTCCAATTGTTTACCGATTTTCAACACCGGATTAAGCGAAGTCATAGGCTCCTGAAAAATCATCGCTATGTCCTTGCCGCGGATTTTGCGCATCTCATTCTCAGACAAAGCAGCCAAGTCCCGATCACCGAAATGAACGGTCCCGCCGACAATTTTGCCGGGAGTGTTTTTGAGCAGCCTCATGATCGACAGAGAGGTAACACTTTTACCGCAGCCGGATTCGCCTACAAGACCGAGAACCTCCCCCTTGTTCACATGGAGATCTACTCCGTCAACGGCATTGACCTTTCCCTGATCTCTAGTAAATTGTGTCTGGAGACCCTTCACTTCTAGCAATTTTTGAGCCATAGCGCGTTACTCCTATTCTAGTTCTTAATCTTCGGATCCAATGCGTCTCTCAGGCCGTCTCCCAAAATATTAAAGGCGAGCACCGTCAAAAAGATAGCCGCTCCCGGAAAATAAACGACATGCGGGGCTATTTCCAGATAATCCCGGCCCATACTTAACATCGCGCCCCAATCCGGGTCCGACGGCTTGGCTCCAAGCCCAAGAAAGCTCAGACCGGAAGCGGCCAATATCGTCGTTCCGATTCTCATCGTGAAATAGACAATCAGGCTGGGAACCGTTTCGGGAAAAATATGGCGGCTGATGATCCGCCGGTCCTTAGCTCCAATCGACCGGGCCGCTTCTACAAACAGAGTCGATTTCGTTTCGAGCGTCGCGCTCCGAATAATTCGGGCGAACGAAGGAACGCCGAACACGGCAACGGCAATGACGACATTAATCAAGCCTGGTCCGATGATAGCAACGATCCCTATAGCGAGCAGCAGATCCGGGAACGAAAACATAACGTCGCTGCCCCGCATAATGAGCCTGTCCAGCCAGCCACCGTAATAGCCGCTGATCAAGCCAAGGATAGTTCCGACGACAGCTCCGATGAGCACGGCGCTGATCCCAACCGATAGGGATAAACGGGTTCCGGCGAGAATCCGGCTGAAAATATCGCGGCCATACTCATCCGTTCCAGCCCAATGCTCCCAGGACGGGCCAGATAACACATTGTCGTAATCAGGCTCGGCAGGGTCATAAGGCGCAATGTAAGGACCAATGATAGCAATGACGACCAGCAGAAGAATAAACACTCCTGCGGCAAAAGCAAGGCGCTGCCTCTTCATTTTGTTCCAAAAATCACGGATAGGACCGCTTTTCGCTGCAGGAGCGGCTTCACCGGCCGGCAGCGTAGTAAGTTCATTTGAATTCACGGTGACCCTCCTCAACTCTGATCCGACAGACGAATTTTAGGATTAAGAATTCCATAGAGCACATCCACAATTAAGTTGACCAGAATGAACTGGACAGCGAACAGCAGCAGCTCTGCTTGAATAACCGTATAATCACGGAATGAAATAGAATCGATCAGCAGCCGGCCTAGTCCGGGAATACTGAATACCGTCTCTACAATGACCGAGCCGCCCAATAAAAATCCAAATTGCAGCCCCGCTATAGTGACGACGGGGATCATCGAGTTTTTGAGCGCGTGATCCTTGACAATCGTGCTCTCCTTCAACCCTTTGGCCCGCCCTGTCCGGATATAATCCTGTTTAAGAGATTCCAGCATGGAGGCGCGGGTAAACCTCGCCAGCATAGACATTATTCCCGCTCCTAATGTAATGGAAGGAAGAACGTAGCTGGACCACGTTTCGGTACCCCCGGTTGGAAACCAGCCCAGTTGGACCGAAAAAATCTGAATTAACAGCAGTCCCAGCCAAAAAGGAGGAACCGAGATACCGGAGACAGCCGTCAGCATGCTTAAATAATCGGGCCATTTATTACGATTGACCGCTGAAATAATTCCGATCACTAATCCGATAATCAGTGCCCAGCCCATACTGAACAAGGTCAGCCATACCGTAGGCATCAGTCGCGACAAGATGATCTCGGTTACCGGTTGACCGGTTTTGAGCGAGGTGCCCAAATCTCCTTGCAGAAGCTTGGACATATATACAACATATTGCTCCCAAATTGGCTTATCCAGACCGAGCTCCGCGCGAATCTGATTGATCTCTTCAAGGGTTGCTTCTTTGCCGGCCACAAGACGAGCCGGGTCGCCGGGAATTAAATGAATAAAGAAAAAGACAAGTACGGAAACGATCAACAGGATCGGAATCACGCCAAGCAACCGTTTCAACACATATTTGGCCAAAACATTCCAAACCTCCCAGCTTATCTGTCCGGTAATCAGCATTCACCGAACGTTAAGTTCCTGTCATTTAGTAACGATGCTGTGTTAAGCACTAAGACGGCTCAACACAGCATCGTATTGGATAATAAAATTAATTCTTGATTTCGGCATCCCGGACATTGATGGAACCGTCTGGATACACATGGATGCCTTCAATGTAGTTTTTCTTGCCTGAAACCGTGTCGTCTACGACAAGGAAGATCCATGGAACGTCTTTAAAAATTTGCGCTTGAATATCGGAATAGTACGTTTTTTGCTCTTCCGGATCGGACAATTGGTTTGCTTTGGCGATCATTTCGTCCACTTGCTCATTTTTGTAATATGCGCTGTTAGCTCCATTCGGAGGAAACATTTCGCTCGCAAACAAAGGACGGATAGCGGCATCGGCATCCGCAGAAGAAGGAGACCAGCTTACATACCACATTTGAACCTTAGCTTCTTCCGGAGTATTCGGTGCATTGATTTCCTGCGAAAGCGTTCCTTCCTCCATCGGCTTCACATCAAGCTCTATACCGACAGCGGCCAACTGCTGCTGAATAAATTGCATGCCCTTGATCGTTTCGGAATCTGTATTGCCCCAGATTTCCGCTTTAAAGCCATCTTCGTAGCCGGCTTCCTTCAGAAGCTCCTTCGCTTTTTCCAAGTTGAAATCATATATGCCTTGTTGGGCATAGTGCTGAGTTTTTTGCGCCATAGCCGAATCCAGCTTCTCGGCAAATCCTTGCTTAACGACTTTGATAAAGGCGTCCTTGTTAATCGCATAGTTGATCGCTTGACGAACGCGTACGTCGTCGAACGGCTTTTTCATCGTATTCATCGTGATGTAACGAGCAATCGTCGATGGATTCTTCTCTACGACAATGCCATCTTTGCCATCAATGTGCTCCACTTGCTCAGTAGGCAAAGGATAGACGAAATCGGCTTCTCCTGTCTTCAGCATTGCTACCCGGGAACCGTTCTCCGGCACCGGTTTGAAGGTAATGCTGTCCACCTTCGGAAGTCCTTCTTCCCAGTAATCCGCATTCTTCTCGATCGTCAGGTGATTCCCTTGCATCCATTCTTTGAACTTAAAGGGGCCTGTTCCAACCGGGTTCTGACCGATATCTTTGCCGTATTGCTCCAGTGCTTGCGGACTGATAATCATCAGCATGGCCAGTTTATTCAGCATCGCGGAATAAGGCTTGGAAAGGGTGATTTTGACTGTTTTCTCGTCGATAACCTCTGTCTGGTCAATGACGGCGAAGCTTTTGGACATACGAAGATTGCCATCTTTGACACGATCCAGATTAATTTTGACGGCATCTGCGTTGAATGGTGTGCCATCATGGAATTTGATGTCTTCCTTTAGCTTGAACACATACTCTTTCCCGTCTTCACTCGCTTCATAGCTTTCTGCCAGAACCGGAACGACTTTCATGTCTTGGTCAAAACCGAGAAGACCTTGATACATCGTGCGGTATCCGCTAATCGAGAGGGTATCGGCAGCATTATGCGGGTCCAAAGTGATAAAGTTGGCGTTAACGGCGATCGTTACGCTGTTCCCCTCTTTCTTGACCACTTTTCCCGTGTCGCCCTCTGGCTTTGTTTCCCCAGGCTTGCTTGCACAGCCCGCAAAAATAACGGTGGCCATTACAATAGCCATCAAGCTAATGAAATATTTCTTCATTTCTGTTTCTCTCTCCCTTTTTAAAATATATACTTATCTCCCCATCGAAATCATGGTTAGGAGGAAGTCGCCAGAATAGTCTAGACAACCGAATCGCTTGTCAGCTTTATGCCAGTTAGCCTTATAGAGTAAAAACAGCCTTGCGTTCGCCTACGACGATCTGGTTGTCGTTCTTGATCTGCTTGGGTGCCAGAGCATATAACCGTTCGATCGTTTCCCGGTTATCATAACCGATCTGCTCAAGAATCGAAGCGACAATAGTCGGCCATACCAGCTCCGATCCGTCCATCACCTTCAGAGCAAAGCTCATGCGCTCCTTCTTCAGACCGAAGCCATACACTCCTTTGGCGCCGCCCTTGGCGACAATATTGGAGTCGGCCAGGAGAACAGAGCAAATGAAATCATGGCTCGCAACCATCTCCGGGTGAGCATTCATATACCCGGCAATATGGGTGACAGCCTCTCTTGTTCCCGGATTCTCGATTAAATCCGGACAAGCCAGCTTAAGATACGCACGGGCGATATGCTTTAACGGCATAGCGTAGACGGGAAACCCGCAGCCGTCGACCCCGATTTGAATCTCTTCCTTGGGGTAATCCGCCATTTCGCTCATCGCGGCCAGACTCAATTGCTGCACCGGATGCTCAAGCCTCCAATAGCCATCCAGTTCGTATCCGAGCAATTTAGCCAGAGCGAGGAAGCCGCTGTGCTTGCCCGAGCAGTTATGATAGAGCTTCCGTTTCTCGCCGTGCTCCCGATGGAAGGCGGCCTTCGGTTCTTCATTCAGCGGATAAGTCGGACAGCACAAGATCTGCTCCTCAGCAATGCCTGTCTTCTGCAAAATGGACTCAAGCGTCTCCATATGGTATTTCTCCCCCCGCTGCGAAGCGGCGAACAAAGCGGCCTCCTTCGGAGTCAGCCCGAATTTCTCGACCACGCCGTGCTGAATGACTGGAATGGCCTGAAATGGCTTGGCGGCCGAACGCAGGAACGTCATATGATTTTCATTGCCGACCGAATAGATGACGCGGCCTTCTTCATTGAGGCCGCACACGACGCCCATATGCACATTTTCCAGGACGCCTCCACGGTATTCCTCGACCAAAACTTTAAAGTTCATCGTTTTCCCTCCAGATAGTTCTTTAGCATTCAATGCTCAAAAACTTGTCTTGGGCCAACAGGCTCGACCCTATAACGACTCCCTCGCTGCCAAGAGCGGAGTAGACGACCCGGTACGTATCCCACAGCGGCTCCCAGACGTACTGCTGAAGCTGGTTCTCCTTGAAGAAGGAGCGAACCTCCTCATACTTCTCCACCAAATCCCCGCTTACGATGACCGTGTCGGGATTGTACAGGCAGATGACATTGGCGATTGTAATGCCGATATAAGTAATCGCCCGATCCAGAATACCGGCCGCCCAGAATTGACCCTTGCGGCGCTCTTCAAACAGTTCATCCAGCGTGGAGATCGGTTTAACTTTATTGGATTCCACAATAAGCGAGCTCTCCGCTATGTAAGTTTGCAGGCACCCGATTTTACCGCACTCGCACATAACGCCGTTAGGATCGACAATCGTATGGCCAATTTCTCCCGCGCTGTTTGTTTCCCCGCGATAGATTTCCCCGTTAATGATTAGAGCCGAGCCGACTCCGCTGCCGAAGCCGATCAGCGCCGTTCGCTTCGAACCTTTGGCCGCACCATAGCAATGCTCTGCCAACGCTTTCACCTTAAGCTCATTGTCGACAGCCACTTCATAACCGGTCAACTCTCTAAGCGTCTTGGCTACCTGGATGTTCCTCCAGCCCAGTTGAGCCGACAGAATAACCTCTCCGTTCTGAACGTCCACAATCCCGGGCATTCCGATGCCCATCCCGATAATTTTACCGGGTTCGATCTGCTCCTGCTCAATCATCGCCCGCAGTTCTTCAGCAATCCGATGCATCGTCTGCTCCACAGTTTCGGAAACCTCGCGTTGAACCTCACGCAAGTTAATAATACGTCCGTCAAAATCGACAATACCGATTTTAAATTTGGACTTGTCGAGCTCGACTCCGGCGGTTAAGACCGAGGTGCGATCCAGCTTCAGCAAGGTCGCTTTTCTTCCCAGGCCGGTCGCAGCCGCTTCCTCCGCTTCCTTGACCTCCTTCACGAACCCCTGCTCGCACAGCGCCGCGACTATCCGTCCTACCGTTGTCGGACTCATTCCTGTAGTCTTGGCAATTTTCGCCCGAGATATCGGAGAGCCAGACTTGATTAACTGAAACACGGTTGCCTTATTTTTCTTTTTAATATAGTCCTGGTCGTGTTTTTGCACGAGGAACATCACCTGCCCCCCTATTTATTTTCTCTGGAGGAATAAATAAACCCGATTATACCTTCATCCGCCTCAGAAAGTAACTCAGTTTCAAATCTTTCTTAGCTCGTTCAAGTGCAAAACCAACCTTTTATATTCTCCAATGGTATTAATAATAGCAGACTATTTTTTTAGGTGTCAACAGAAATGTAAAGGTTTTATTGAGGATATTTAAGGAAACGGGGGCGTTTTCTTATGTGACATTGCTTATTACGGAGCAATTATTCCACCCGAGGTATTAATTGATAGACGAGTGACTAACTTTAGGTGCAGATCAATCAAATATCGGATCTATCCTGCTTCTCTGGGTGCATGCATTGCATAAGCAGTGCTTTTGATTGTTATCCCCTTCAATCAGGAAGGCCTGCTTTCCGCTCCAATTAACTCTTTTTTCAAACCGCAGGTCGGTCTACGCATGCTTATCCTGCCAGCCTGGTGTAATTCTCCTGAGCTAAGGGGATATGAGCCAAAAGGGACTATGACGCATTATCCACAGCGCTTTTCTTCCATCTGACAGAGTGTATATTCTAAAAAAAGGGGCTGTCCAATAAGTCCCTAAAATAAAAAGTTGGGCGGAAAACAGGCACGTTTTCCGTCCAACTTTTTTTCGCCTTTGTTTCTGTAAGAAAGCGGCGAGGCGGATGCCTGCTACTTTCAGTAAATTGTGGGCCAAAGCCACAATCCCGAACTCCGTGTGAACCTTTTCCAGGCCCCGCAAGGAAAACCGTCGGAACGACCGATTGCCCTTGATGTGACCAA
>NZ_BOSH01000011.1 GCF_018403245.1 Paenibacillus sp. J2TS4 | reverse complement strand
GGGCCCATACGTTGTTTGTACTGGAAGACTTAACGGGTGTTCGAAACCGTACAGAGCGGGTTCGGGTCCAGGATCGTTATGAAACCGTTTCTTGGTCCTTCTATCAGCTGCGCCAGATGATCACGTATAAGGCCATCCTCCATGGAGGCAAAGTAATGGCGGTCGATCCTCGTTACACCTCACAAGCCTGCCCCAAATGTGAGCATACAGAGAGAGCCAATCGGGATAAGAAGAGGCACCGCTTCTGTTGTCAGAAGTGCGGGTATCGCTCGAATGATGATCGCATTGGCGCCATGAATCTTCAGCGCATTGGAATCCAGTACATCGCTGAAGTGGCTGTATAGGTATACCTATGCAATCGGGCAGCAGTCAACCTGCCTATGGTAACGCCACCCCAAGGAAGGAGGCTAACCGCCGCACTCACTTCCGGGCAGTTACAAGCTCGTGACTTGAGTCATGAGTTGTTGACGCAATGACGTTGTTTGCTCTCTTATCCGCGAACCGCTTCTCTTCCGCAGGCCTTCTTGCGACATCTTAAATGGAGGGCTATAATATGGTCAATACTGAATAAGGTGGCCGGTACGTATGGACGAATTTGCTCTTATTCGCCGTCTGACCGAACGCAGAGCTTCGTCCGGCAAAGACCTCCCGCCGCTTGTTGTCGGGATTGGAGACGACGCCGCGGTGGCGGATTGGCCCGAACGATCGCAAATCGTCATGTCCTGCGATACGATGGTGCAGGAAATTCATTTTAAGCGGGTGACGATGAAGGACCGCGATGTCGGTTACAAAGCGATGGCCTCGAACATTAGCGATATGGCGGCTATGGGCGCAGTACCGCGCTATGCTCTTGTGTCGTTAAGCGTACCCAAGGAGGTGCCTGTTGAGCGGCTGACCCAAATCTACGACGGCCTGTACGAATGCGCGGATCGCTTCCAGGTAACGGTAGCGGGAGGGGATACCTCTTCTATTTCAGGAGGTATCGTCCTCACCGTGACGATAATCGGAGCGGTCGAGCGGGGACGGGCGATTGTTCGCTCCTCCGCCCGTGCGGGGGATGCCGTGTTCGTCACGGGCTACCCGGGAGGCTCTGCCGCCGGCCTCGATTATTTGCTGCGGAGCCAGCAGCCCGCCGACACGCTCGGAGAGCTGCCGCGGCCGTACCAATCGCTCGTTCATGCGCATCAGAGGCCGGAGCCCCAGGTGAGAGCAGCCAGGCTGCTGCTGGAATCCGGCTTCGTTGGAGCGCTGAACGATATTAGCGATGGGGTGGCCAGCGAAGCGGCGGAGATCGCCGAAGCTTCCGACGTCGGGCTGCTGCTGGAGGCCAAGCGGCTTCCCGTTCATCCGGATGTCGCGGAATACGGAAGGCTGACGGGACAGGACCCGCTGGAATGGATCTTGGCCGGCGGCGAGGATTACCAGCTGCTCGGAACGGTGCGCCTCGAGGGCGTAGACAAGGTTAAGGAGCTGTTCCGGGAAGAGGGGATTCCGCTGACGGTAATCGGGACAGTGAGCGATCAATTCCAGGGAGTGCGGCTGCTTCGCTGCGACGGAACATCGGAGCCATTGGGCAGGCGAGGCTATAACCATTTTGACGCTTAGGGGATGATCACCACGCAGGCGCAATTTACTTATTATGCGGCTAATGAACAGGATACGTCCCGTCTGGCCGAAGCGCTGGTCCCGCTGATGGCGCCGGGAACAGTGCTGGCCTTGGACGGAGATCTCGGAGCCGGGAAAACGACGTTCTCTCAAGCGCTGGCTAAAGCTCTTGGAGTGACGGATGTTGTTAACAGTCCGACCTTCACGATTATTAAAGAATATGAAGGGAAGACGCTTCCTTTTTACCATATGGATGTGTACAGGATTAGCGAGGAAGAAGCGGATGAGCTTGGCCTCGATGAATATTTTTATGGCGGCGGCGTGACGGTAGTGGAGTGGGCAAGTCGAATCGACTCCTTGCTCCCTGCCGAACGGCTCACGATTTATATTGAAACGGAAGGCTTGCAGGAGCGGCGGTTTCACCTCACTCCGGAAGGTCAGGTCTATATGCAGGGATGCGAAACGCTGAAACAGAACGGAGTTATCCTATGACAGAAGATTACACTATACCCTCATCCGGCGGCGCTTGGCTGGCTCTGGACACCTCTACCTCCTCGATGACCGTGGCGGTGATCGAAGGGAATCGCCTGTTGGGCGAACGGAACACGAAAGCAGAGCGCAATCATTCGATGTATTTGCTGCCGACGATTCATGAGCTGCTGGGCGAGCTTAAGCTGCGTCCGGCCGATTTAAGCGGATTTGCCGTGGGCCGCGGACCCGGTTCTTATACCGGTGTCCGAATTGGCATCACGGTGGCGAAGACGATGGCCTGGGCGCTGGATCAGCCGGTTATCGGCGTTTCCAGCCTGGAAGCGATGGCGCTGGGAGCGGCCGATTCGTTGGCGCAAGCCCACGGCAAGCATACGCACCGCTGGATCGTGCCGCTGATGGACGCCCGCAGGGGGCAGGTCTATACCGCCTTGTTCGCGTCTGCCGCCGACGGATGGACCCGGATTCGCGAAGACGGAATCCGGCTGATGGACGTCTGGGTGGAGGAGCTGGCGAAAGCCGCCGGCCCGGAAGCAAGGGCAGCGGAGGCGGAGACTGGCGCGGCTCCAAATGCGGATGCCACTGCAAACGCGGAAGCGGTCGCAGAAGCTGAAGCTGAAGCGGCCCCAAATGCGGAACCGGCGTTAAGCCCGACAGCGGCTGCCAATGCAGGCAGTGCGGGTGCACCGATGAAACCGGAAGCGGACAGGCCTCACGAAATTTGGTTCGTCGGGGAAGTGGCGGCGTTCGCTGAAGCGATCGATCGAATGGCGGAGCTGTGGGACGGAACCTCCGGAGCTTATCCTCACGATATTCATGCGTGTGATGTCGGCAGGCTGGCCTTGCGGCTGAGCGCAGAGGGAGTCAAAGAGGATGTTCACCGGCTGGTGCCCAATTATACGCAGCTGGCTGAGGCAGAGGCCAAGCTTCTAGCCAAAAACTCGGTTAAACCTCCGGCAGGAGCGGCAGGAAAAAGGGGTGGGGAAAATCGCCCGTAACGAAACCGCGCCGACGCTTGTTTTTCGGCTTATGAAGGTAGAGGATATTGAGCAGATCTGCCTAATCGAGGAGGAGTCATTTACGACTCCCTGGACTGCCGGTGCTTTTTACAATGAGCTGGTTAACAATCATTTTGCCCGCTATATGGTTATGGAATATAACGGTGAAGTAGCCGGATATGCCGGAATGTGGTTGATTATGGACGAAGCTCATGTGACCAATATAGCCGTCAGGGAGAAATTCCGGGGCTTCAAGCTGGGACAACGGCTCGTGGTTGAGCTGAAGAAAACGGCAGGCTATTTGGGAGCCTCCCGAATGACTCTGGAAGTAAGGGAATCGAACGAAATTGCCCGGAATTTGTATCGAAAACTGGGCTTCGAGGCCAGCGGGGTACGCAAAGGATATTACTCGGATAACAATGAGGACGCCATTATCATGTGGGCGGAGTTGGGAAGCTTCCCTCAGGCATCGACGGAAGGAGCAGACGGGAGCGAATGAAGGATACGGAAAAGCAGAACAGGCCGCCTTGTTATATAGTGGCCATCGAGACAAGCTGTGACGAGACGTCGGTTGCGGTCGTGGAAGACGGAACGAAGGTGAGATCGAATATAGTCTCGAGTCAGATCGAGACTCATCGCCAATTCGGCGGGGTTGTTCCAGAGGTAGCTTCCCGGAAGCATGTGGAGACGATCACGTGGATTATGGAGGAAGCTCTGAGGGAGGCGAACATCCGGCCTCGTGATTTATCCGCGGTCGCGGTGACCCACGGCCCGGGATTAGTCGGCTCGCTGCTGGTCGGCATGGTAGCGGCCAAGGCGCTGGCGACATCGCTCGAGCTGCCGTTGATTGGCGTCCACCACATTGCCGGGCATATCTACGCGAATCGGCTGGTTCAAGAGCTGGAATATCCGCTTGTTGCGCTTGTTGTGTCGGGCGGGCATACCGATATTGTCCATGTGGAATCGGAAGGGAGCTTCCGGATTCTTGGACAAACGAGGGACGATGCGGTCGGAGAGGCGTTCGACAAAGTCGCACGCGCCCTGCAGCTGCCCTATCCGGGAGGCCCGCACATTGACCGGCTGGCGCATGAAGCGGATGAGAGCATAGCGCTGCCGAGAGCTTGGCTCGAGCCGGGCTCCTACGATTTCAGCTTCAGCGGATTGAAATCGGCCGTACTGGCCGTATTGAATCAGGCGAAGATGAAGGGGCAGGCTCTTGAGCCGGGGCATGTGGCGCGAGGCTTCCAGGAGTCGGTCATCGACGTGCTCGTCGAGAAGGCGGTGCGGGCCGCCAAGGAGAATGGCGCCCGACAGCTGCTTCTCGCAGGAGGAGTCGCGGCGAACCGCGGGCTGCGGGCCGAGCTCGGCAGACGATGCGAAGAGGAGGGAATCCCCTTGATCGTCCCGCCGTTCGAATTATGCACAGACAATGCGGCGATGATCGGGGCGGCCGCCTATTTGAAATATGTTCGAGGACAATTCTCTCCATTCGATCTGAAGGCGGAACCGCTTTTGTCTTTGGAAAAGTGGTCTGTGTAGTCGCATGGAATGGAATAGATGAACAAACATTGAAAGAGGTAAAGGGGCTATGCTCGCCCCCACTATTTTTAAATGAAGGGCATAAGTGCACTTGAATTAGATTTTTTGTTCTTTTTTAGCAAACGAGGTGCAAAAGTACACCCTATTTTACCGATAATCGGGAATTTTCCAAAAAAGGGAGATTAAAGGGCACTTTTGCACCTTAATAGATAAAATATCAAATGTGGCTCAGTTAGAGTGCACTTATGCACTCTAACTGAGCCACATTTTTTAATGCAGGGTGCAGTTGTCCACGCTACGGCGTTGCATGACGATGATCAACCGAATGGTGAGAAACTTATGACAACTATCGATCAACCCAATGGCGAAAAAGTTAGCCTGCAGTGTGTAATACCGGCAAAAATGCAGGTCTTTAGAAGAGATTTAGTTGAAACTGACTAATCTAATGCGAAAATGCAGGTAAATTTACCGATGGGTCCGATTTCTCGATTTTAATGGCTATCAACATGCATATCTGCACGTCTTCTCGGATTAATGATCGCTTTCCGCAAAAAGACATGCACTCTTGCACGTCACTGGCTCCTCAATGGATCTGCTGATAAAGCCTCCCCAGCGATATTTCCACAAAGCATGCCTCACTCAATGCTCGACAGCTCCCGCTTTATCCACATGTGAATAAGTTCCCCACTATGGATGGATGGATGAATGGATGAATGAACAATATTTTTAACGCCTGACTGTAGATGTTTCTTACGTTACTAGAATTTTCTATCCATAACATTAATTGCGATAAGAGAAGAGGGATGCTAATTTCAACCAATTTTTAAACGGCATGAAGTAACAAAATAGGATCCTTTAGCTGGTGAAGGTAGATAAAGACATATAAAGGAAAATGAAGGAAGGTGAAGCGGCTTCTGTCTCTGTGGACATAGTTATCCACAACCCATGTGGACAATGTGTATAAACTAAAAAAGTTGTTGGGAGAGTAAGGGGGAAGGACGTGCTCCTTTTGGGATAGTTTTTTCAACAAAAACTGTGGATAATGTGGATAAATCTGTTGATAGAACGAATTATTCCGTTATATCTTTAAATTTTTGTAACTTTCTATGTGGATAACGATGTGGATAACAATTAGTTCGATAGTTTTTTACTTTTTCATAAAATTTAGCCTGGTAGCCGGGCATGCAACATACGAATGAGCGCTGGAGACAAATGTCGCAGGGCGAGGATGGGAATCGGGTCATGTGCTCCATCCCTTCTTGTCGACTTTCTGTAGACCCATAACATCTAGCACGGCACTCGGATTGCATGGATTGTCGGGTGCTAGCAGTACAGGGATGGGCTGCGGAGGGAATGGATACTATAGGAATGGATAACATGTCCGGGAGGAAAAAGATGAACTTGAGATCGGGGCTCCGTTCCTTAGTACTACTTCTTGTTTGGCTGTTGATAACAGCAGGCTATATTTTGCTGTTCGCTTATTTGGGTTCTTTGGCCCAAGTCTACTCGGAGTCGGGAGAAAACTGGTACGGGGGCGGAAGAGGAGTTAGCTGCGGAATAAGCAGTGGTATCAGCAGCGGTATCAGCGGCAGTAAACACAGTAGTCTCGGTATCAGCGGCAGTAAACACAGTAGTCTCGGTATAAGCAGCAGTAAACACAGTAGTCTCGGTATAAGCAGCAGTGAACATAGTGGTATCAGTAGTGGTATCAGTAGTGGTATGAGCAGTGGCAAACACAGTGATATAAGTAACGATGCCAGTAGTGGAGTCAGCGATGGAGAGAGGGTATCGGAGAGCGAAACAGCGGAGCGTCTGACGATTCTTTCTATTCCCGGCCTATCGTTCCTGGAATTAACGGAACCGTGGCTGACCCAGATGCCCGAGCTTCAGCGTCTCCTACGAGAGGGAGCGTTGGGAGCAGTTAATACGCGGTTAGCAGGACAAGGTGGCAAGGACAGCTACGTGTCGATCGGCTCAGGAAGACGGAGTGTGAGCGGCCCTGCGCAGGCTTATACTCAGCGGGAAAAGGTAGAAGGGTATTCGGCTAATCTGATTTACCGGCGATACACAGGAACGGATTCGGGCCAGGAGGCCATCGTGATCCCGTCTATAGACCGCATGAGGCGGGCGAATCAGTCCTCATCTTATCGGGGGCGTCCCGGTTCGTTAGGAGACTTGCTAAGAAGGAATTATATCCAGACGAACGTGTGGGGAAATGCAGATGTGGAAGGGGAAGCAGAATCAGAAGGAACGGGTTCAGGTAAAGGACTGCGTCGTTATGCTGCCTTCGCCTTAATGACTCGTCAGGGCACTGTAGAGCAGGGAGATGTGAGCCAGGCTACATTAATGCCCTCCCCTTATCATGCTGGGGGAGTGACGACGGACTATTCTTTCCTGACGAACAAATGGCGGCAAAGAGCTGATCGCTCGATTTCCCTTTTGGAACTGGGGGACCTGCAGAGGCTTTATACTTTCAAGTCTCGTTATTCAGAGAACAGCTTCTTGGCCCACCAACAAGTCGTGCTTAAAGAGATCGACCATTTTATTGGAACCGTTCGTAATCAAATAGGGGACAATGAAGAGCTATGGATTCTGTCCCCCGGAGTTCACTCGGAGGCGAATCGGCGAAAGCTGACGATGTCTCCGTTGTTGCTTTATCGGAAGGACGGACAGCGGGGGTTGGTCCGAACGGAGTCGACCCGCCGCGACGGAATAGTCACATTATTGGATTTGACCCCTACTATCACAGATCGGTTAGGTTTGGGCAATGAGAAGGATTGGACCGGCAAAGCAGTGAGCATCAAGCCCTATGAACAGCCTCTCTCTTTTTTACAGCGGGAATTGGGGCGGATGGAGGCTGTTTATCGGCTCAGACCTCCTTTATTGACCGCTTTTACGGTCTATGAAATGATTGTGCTTTTCTTCGGTCTGTATTTCGTCTGGTTTCAAAAAAACAGGGACAGTCCAATCATGCGGGCTCTCTTGTGGTCTATTCTGGTTGCCCCGGTGTTGTTATTTGCATTGGGCTGGGGAGTGGGAGGTTCGGGTCTCGTCATTAGTCAAGGGGGGAGCGGAGTCCATGCCGCAGCTAGTCATGGAAGTTATGGGACGTGGATAGACATCAGCCAGGTTGTCCTGCTTGTTGTCATGTTGGCAGCGATAAGTGCAGGGCTGGCGCGAATGAATCTGCTGGCCGCTTTCAGCTTGATTGGTGTGGTTACCGCATCGGTGCTGCTGCTGGACGGATGGACGGGGGCAGAGGTAATGAAGCGTTCCGTTCTTGGCTATGATCCGATCATTGGAGCCCGATTCTATGGGATGGGCAATGAACTGATGGGTGTGCTGGTCGGTTCGGCTGCTTTAGGAACGATGGCTTGGGCTCAGAATGGGAGGAGAGCAAGCAGGATCTCTTGGCGCCAAGGAAGCTTGGCTGCCAAGCCGCTGCTGGTCTGGGGATTGGCTGGAGGCTATGCCGCGCTGCTGCTTTACCTGGCGATGCCGTCAGGCGGGGCTAATGCGGGCGGAGCAATTACTGCATCAGTAGCCTTGGGGATGTCCTGGCTGGGTCTGGGGACGGCTGACCGGCCTCCCCGACCCCGCATTCGGACAATATGGCTTATACTTGTTCTGTTGATCACCGCGCTAATTGTTCTATGGGTGGCTAATGCTGTCTTAAAGGGGGCGTCTTCCAGCCATATTGGTGATTCATTCCGCTACCTGTTGGCCGGGAATGGAGGGGAGATTCGCTCCATCATCGCTAGGAAGCTAAAGATGAACCTTCATTTGATCCGCGTCTCCATCTGGAGCAAAGTCGTACTGACTTGTGTGCTGGTCATTGCCGCCCTATTGCTGAAACCGCCTCGCAGAATGCTCTGCTGGAAAAAGGCTTATCCTCTATTGGTTAACGGGTGGATCGCAATTACGATGGGTGCAGTAGTAGCCCTAGTTTTCAACGATTCCGGTATTGTCGCCGCTGGAACGATGATCACTTACGCCACTGTTCCTATGCTGCTTGTCGCTGTCGAGGAGAACGCTCATTCCATCAGTTCTTCCCATTGAGCGTACAACTGCTCCAACTGAGCTTTTGTTTGCTCGAGCTCATCGTTTTTTTGTTGAACGAGGACGTAGTCGTTGAATACTTCCGGCTGAGCCAGTTCTTCCTCGATTTCTGACGCTGTACGCTCGGCGGCTGCAATGTCTGCTTCCAGCTGATCGAGCTTGCGTCTGCGGCTGCGTTCTTCCCGCTTGGCCAGTTTATCCGCTTCATAGTCGGTCAACGGCTCTTCCATCACCATTTTCTTGCTGGCGTTCGCGGCAACTGCTTTTTCCCGTTCGGCCTTTAGCTCGGCTAGCTCTTCTTTCTTCTCTACATAATCGTCGTAGTTCCCTAAATAGGCTGTAATCCCGGCTGGCGATAATTCCAGCACCCGTTCCGCCATTTTGTTAAGAAAATATCGGTCGTGAGAAATAAATAGCAAGGTTCCCTCGTAATCGATAAGCGAAGCCTCCAGAACTTCTTTGCTGAAAAGATCAAGATGGTTGGTCGGCTCATCCAGAATGAGCACGTTCGCGTTAAGCAGCATCAGCTTCGCCAGGGACACCCGGGCCTTTTCCCCGCCGCTTAAAGAGGCAATTTTATTAAACACCTCTTCGCCGCTAAACAAGAAATTGCCCAGCACGGTACGAATTCGGGCTTCCTCCAAATGAGGATACGCGCTCCACACCTCTTCGAGTACAGTATGATTCGGATTCAAGCCGGACTGATCCTGATCATAGTATCCGATAGTGACATTGCTTCCCCAGTAGAAGGTTCCCCGCTTCGGTGTGAGCCTATCGGTCAATACTTTTAATAACGAAGATTTGCCGATTCCATTAGGGCCAATTAACGCTACCGTTTCTCCCCGGTCCAGATGAAAGGAAACCTGGCTAAACAGCTCGTTATCGTCATAAGCGACCGCCAGCTGTTCGGCATGCAGCACTTCTTTGCCCGATTGCCGTTCGATCTCGAAGGAAAAGGACGCTTTCTTCAATTCCCCGAGCGGCTTGTCCAGCCGATCCATTTTCTCCAGCGCTTTGCGGCGGCTTTGGGCCCGTTTGGTGGTGGAGGCGCGGGCGAGATTTCTCTGGACGAAATCTTCCATCTTGGCGATTTCTTCTTGTTGTTTTTCATAATGCTTTAATTCTACCGCATACTCTGCCGCCTTCGTTTCGATATAACGGGAATAGTTCCCTGTGTAACGGCGGGAGGAATGCCTCTCGATTTCATAGATCGTGTGAACCAGAGCATCGAGAAAATACCGGTCATGGGATACGACGAGAATCGAGCCGGGATACCCGCGGAGATAGTCCTCCAGCCAGGTTAACGTTTCGATATCGAGATGGTTGGTCGGCTCGTCCAGCATGAGCAGGTCGGGCTCCTGTAGAAGCAGCTTGGCCAGAGCCAGCCGCGTCCGCTGCCCGCCGCTCAGCGTGTGGACTATCGTGTCGGAAGGGAAATCGCCGAATCCCATTCCGTGGAGAATCCCGCGAATTTTGGCTTCTATTTCGTAGCCGCCTTGCTCGCGAAACGATTCCGATCGGGACGCATAGCGATTCATAGTTTCTTCATAGCGCTTCTCGTCGCTAAGCAGGTCAGGGTCGGCCATACGGGTCTCCAGCTCGCGAAGCTCTTGCTCCAGCTTCAGAAGATGGGCAAATACTTCACGCATTTCCTGATAGATCGTCCGATCTGAATTCAGACCGCTGTTCTGGGCCAAGTAGCCGATTCGCGTCTCTTTAGCTTTGAAAATCTCGCCGCTGTCATAGGAAAGCTCTCCGGCCAAAATTTGCAGAAGCGTCGATTTGCCCGCTCCATTCACGCCGACCAGTCCAATCCTTTCCCGTTCCAATATTTGCAGTGATATATTTGTAAGCACCGGGCGAACTCCGTAGCTTTTACTTATATTTGAAGCTTGAAGCAGCATTTTTAGTAAACCTCCGAATAAAATACTTGCACTCTGGTCCCCGCTTGCCCTTCTCTTCTTGCGGAGACTTTCGTGGGTTAACGGACTAACTATAGTTTAGCTGATCTTAAGTCTTTACACTAGTGCAGAGGATAGTCTTTATAGCGATTATGTAATTTTTTTGGACCGTCTTTTTATTCTCTTTGCCGATGTGCTACAATATGGTGGAAGGCATATATTAGAAACTGGAAAGGCAACGCAAGTATGATGATAGATAGGGACCGGAAACGATTGCTTCGTCAACAGGCGGAAGCCCGACGATCCGCGCTACCCGAATCCGAACGCCGGGTCAAATCCGAGACGATTTGCCGGGGGGCGATCCGTTATTTAGCGGAAGAGCCTGCTTTGTTGTCCGGAGGGAGAGCGCTTTTTGTTTACCTTCCATTCCGTACCGAGCTTGATGTTTCGCCGCTCATGCAATGGGGCTGGAGCAGGGGGATTCCTGTAGCCGTTCCCCGTACCAATACGCTCTCTAAAGAGATGGAGCCGGTTATTATTTCTTCTATGGAAGAAGTGGAATTAAGCGGCCCATGGGGGATACGCGAGCCTAAAGCGGAATGTCCGAGGCTGCAGGAGCTGGATCAGATCGGCTGCATCGTTATGCCTGGCCTGGCTTTCGATGATCAACGGAGGCGTTTAGGCTATGGGGGCGGCTATTATGACCGCTTTTTGGCCGGGTTCGAACGGCAATGCCTGCCATTACCTGTCCGAATCGCCCTTGCGTTCGACGTTCAGATCATTCCGGAAGTGCCGGAAGAGAAGCACGACTATCGGGTGGACGTTCTAATTACGGAGAGCGTCATGATCCGCTAGCTTTATATAGTAATATTATTATAATGCGAAACTTAAACGCCATACCTTCTGTTCCCCCCATCGCTGTCATTAATTTGCCGGGAGGGGTGTATGGTCGCTAACCCTATTTCACGAACAGAATCCTGGTATTGGATAACAGTTATGGAAGAGGAGGAGCTCTCATGCGCTGGAAAGTGGCCATTCTGACCGCCAGTGATAAAGGATCCAGAGGCGAGAGGGAAGATACCAGTGCCCAGGTCATCCGCGAATTGGTCGAGGAAGAAATGAACGGAGAGATTGTAGAATACCGGATTGTTCCGGATGAAATAAAAGAAATTATGGCGTCATTGATTGAAATGACCGATTATTATCAGGCTGATTTGATTTTCACCGCGGGCGGGACGGGGCTCGGTCCAAGAGACGTTACTCCGGAGGCAACGCTTCAGGTGATAGACAGGCAAGTCCCGGGGCTTGCAGAGGCCATGCGAATGAAAGCCATGCAAAAGTCGCCGGAGGCTATGCTGCTCCGTGGGATTAGCGGAATTCGCGGCTCGACGTTGATCGTTAATTTGCCCGGCAAGCCTGAAGGCGTTCATGAAGGTTTGGCGGCCATAATTGAGCAGCTTCCTTTGGCGCTTAGCTCTTTAAGGGGAGCGAACAATGGAAATTCATAAAATCGGTTGTTGGTAGCTGGGGACTTGTTCAATAAATTGTAAATTGTACAGAGGATTAGATTAGGGTTACAATGGGACTATTAGTTTAATGTCGTGATAGGCTTTGTTTCGATGCTGTCCTTGCTTGTTTTTAAAGTCAGAGCAATGATCGGAACAGAGGGACAGGTTGAAAAAGCGGAGGATTCCCTCCCGTCGTTAACAATACAAACTAATGGAAAGGGTGTGCAATATGGCTGGAATCGGAACAACCGGTGTTATTTTGATCATTCTGGTCGCTCTTTTGTTGTTTGGACCGAATAAGCTTCCGGAGCTGGGACGCGCATTTGGCAGAACATTGAGAGAGTTCAAGAACGGAGCTAAAGATATCATGTCGGATGAAGAACAACCCAAGCGTAAAGAGGTTTATCAAGACAATACGGACTCCCGTGTATCTATGTCCGAAGACTCCGATCGTCCGCGCGATACGAAAAGACTGCCGGATTAATTCCATTTCGGCGGTTTCGTACTGACGCATTATAGAGAGAAGATCGGTTGGTGAAGCTATGCAGGAAGAATCGATGACCCTGGTCGAGCATTTGACGGAGCTTCGCAAACGCTTGATCTGGGTAATTGTTGTTCTAGTCATCGCGATGATCGGGGGCTTCTTCGCAGCGATTCATCTGTTGGAATATTTCAAATCCGTCCCTCCCGCATCGGAGATCGAATGGAATGCTTTCGCCCTATGGGATGGAATCAATATTTATATGCAGTTCGCTTTTATTATAGCGTTGATTGTCGTATTGCCGTTTACTCTTTATCAGATATGGGCTTTTGTTAAGCCGGGATTGAGAGAGAGCGAACAGAAGGCGACCTTGAGGTATATTCCGTTTACGGTGGCGATGTTTCTTTTTGGACTGGCTTTTTCTTATTTTGTTGTTTTTAAAATGGCCTTCCAGTTTACATCGACCATTAACCGTAATATCGGGCTCACGGAAACCTATGGCATTATTCAATATTTTTCGTTCATGTTTAATATCCTACTCCCCATTTCGTTATTGTTCGAGCTTCCTATTGTCGTCATGTTTCTGACGAAGCTGCGGATTCTTAACCCGCTGCGCCTGCGCAAATTGCGGAGATACGCCTACATGGTGCTCGTTATAATCGGAACGGTGATTACGCCTCCTGATTTAATCTCGGATATTCTCGTCATCATTCCGCTTATTTTATTGTACGAGTTCAGTGTCTTCCTGTCGGGAAGCATCTACCGCAAGCAGCTGGAGAAGGATCGGGAATGGGAAGAGGAGTATGGAGAGAATTAAGCCTATAGATGCGTTACCGCCTAGTAAGCCAGGGAGATCCCTGGCTTAAGTTGTTGTTGAACAAAGACTTAAGAAGCGTAATTAGCACTTGGAGGCTAAATGTCCCTTCTCAGACTGGTGAAAAAGGTTTTATAGCACTTGAGCACCTAACTTTCAATTCAAAGTTAGAGCATTTGTACTCTTATTTCGTCCCGCCATGAGCTTGCGCAGTTAGTTTGGCAGAAAAAGCAGTCAAGCATTGATTTCGAGATTAAGCCGTTGACGAGATCCATATATCCGTTGATCCTATGTACTCGAGTGTGTTAAAAAAATATGAAAATTCCCCCAAAACTACTTGCAAAAGGTTGGGAAAATGTTTATGATAAAAAGTGTTATTAGCACTTGAACATAACGAGTGCTAATTCGGCTACATAGGCCGCTAAAGCAAAATTTAAAGGAGGCTATTTATCCATGATCAAACCTTTAGGCGATCGCGTTGTAATCGAAGCCATTGCTAAGGAGGAAACTACTGCTAGCGGTATCGTATTACCGGATACGGCCAAAGAAAAGCCGCAAGAAGGTAAAGTCGTTGCAGTAGGCAGCGGAGCGTTGAAGGACGGGGAGCGCATTCCTTTGGAAGTGAAAGAAGGAGACCGGGTACTTTTCTCCAAATACGCTGGCACGGAAGTAAAATTCGAAGGCCGCGAGCTACTGATCATGCGTGAAAGCGACATTCTCGCTGTATTAGCTTAAACCCGATAGATACCGGTTCTGGGACAAGACCGTAAATATTAATCATATTGAAACAGGAGGGTTTTATAAACATGGCCAAAGACATTATGTTTAGCGAAGACGCACGTCGTGCGATGCTCCGTGGAGTAGACGCTTTAGCGAATGCGGTAAAAGTGACTTTGGGTCCGAAAGGGCGCAACGTTGTTCTTGAGAAGAAATTCGGAAGCCCGTTGATTACTAACGACGGTGTGACGATTGCCAAAGAAATCGAGCTGGAAGATGCTTTTGAAAACATGGGAGCTCAACTTGTTAAAGAAGTAGCTACCAAAACCAACGATGTAGCCGGAGACGGAACGACAACCGCTACTGTATTGGCTCAAGCGATGATTCGCGAAGGACTGAAGAACGTTACTTCCGGCGCCAACCCTATGGTTATCCGCAAAGGGATTGAAGGGGCTGTAAAAACAGCTGTAGCCGAATTGCAAAAAATTTCCAAGCCGATCGAAGGCAAAAACTCCATCGCTCAAGTGGCCGCTATTTCTTCCGGCGACGACGAAGTAGGCGAACTGATTGCCGAAGCTATGGAAAAGGTCGGAAATGACGGAGTTATTACCGTTGAAGAATCCAAAGGCTTCGCTACGGAGCTGGAAGTGGTCGAAGGTATGCAATTCGATCGCGGATACATCTCTCCTTACATGATTACCGATACGGATAAAATGGAGGCTGTTCTCGACGAGCCGTACATCCTGATCACCGACAAGAAAATCGCCAACATTCAGGAAGTTCTTCCTGTATTGGAGAAGGTCGTTCAACAAGGCCGTCCATTGCTGATCATTGCAGAAGATGTAGAAGGCGAAGCTCTCGCTACTCTCGTAGTGAACAGACTGCGCGGAACATTTACTTGCGTTGCGGTTAAAGCTC
This sequence comes from Paenibacillus sp. J2TS4, assembly GCF_018403245.1. Taxonomy (GTDB): domain Bacteria; phylum Bacillota; class Bacilli; order Paenibacillales; family NBRC-103111; genus Paenibacillus_L. Next base: position 201,813 of record NZ_BOSH01000011.1, on the reverse strand, counting down.
CTGGCTTCGGAGATCGCCGCAAAGCTATGCTTGGCGATATCGCTGCCTTGACTGGCGGTCAAGTGATTACGGAAGAGCTTGGCTTAGAGCTGAAATCGACTAGCGTAGAGCAGCTTGGACGTTCCCGTCAAGTGCGTGTAACGAAAGAAAACACCATTATCGTGGACGGTTCCGGCGACAAGAAGGACATCGGCGTCCGCATTTCGCAAATCAGAACTCAATTGGAAGAAACGACTTCCGAGTTCGATAAAGAAAAACTGCAAGAGCGTCTGGCTAAATTGTCCGGCGGTGTAGCTGTAATCAAAGTAGGTGCAGCTACAGAAACCGAGCTTAAAGAGCGCAAGCTGCGCATCGAAGACGCATTGAACTCCACTCGTGCTGCTGTAGAAGAAGGAATCGTATCCGGTGGAGGTACGGCTCTGGTTAACATCTACAAAGCGGTAGAAGGCGTAGAAGCTTCCGGCGATGAGAAAACCGGTGTGAACATCGTTCTCCGCGCATTGGAGGAGCCTGTGCGCATCATTGCTTCGAATGCGGGTCTGGAAGGCTCCGTTGTTGTTGAGCGCCTCAAAGGCGAAAAGCTTGGCGTAGGCTTCAACGCAGCTACTGGCGAATGGGTAAACATGATTGACGCAGGTATCGTAGACCCTGCCAAAGTTACCCGCTCCGCGCTGCAAAACGCCGCTTCCGTGGCAGCTATGTTCCTGACCACTGAAGCTGTTGTTGCCGACAAACCGGAACCCGATAAGCCGGCTATGCCTGACATGGGCGGAATGGGTGGAATGGGCGGCATGATGTAATACGGGCTGAAAAGCCTGTAGCATCAAGGGTTTATCCTGAAATAGTTACTTAGTGGGTAACAAAAGGGTAACATTGAAGGGTAAAAAAATTAGAGACTTTCCATGAGTTGAGAAAACTTACGGGAAGTCTCTTTTTTCATGGGCTTAGTAATGTGTAAATAAATATGCCTAGTGGTATCATCATCCTTATGAACGAGACGATCCATTATCTCATCTAAAGTTGCTCTGGCTTCCGCAAGTAAAGAAGTATGAGTGTGTCGAAGTGAGTGAGGAGTGAGATGTACGTTTTCGGCTTAACGATACCAAGCAGACAGTCAAAGCTGTTGATGGTGTTGCCGTGTTGACTTACCAGGCTGAGATTGCTGGAGATGTGACGATCCGGACGGATAACGACGACTTTATCAATAGTGAATCTATTACGATCGAGGTTGAGGAAGCACCGGGCCAGAGCCAGAAGAATCTATTTAATTATGAAAAATTCTACAAGTTTGTAAAAATTCCATCATTATCCTTGTATTTCCAACAAATTCCATGTATAGTAGAGATAGCTGGCCAGCTAAAAACAATAGATAGGAGGAAGAATCAGTGAAAAGATCAATCGCTTTCTTGATGATGAGCCTACTGTTGATGTTTTCAGTTGCTGGAGCAAGTGCAACACCTTCGGTTTCTACGAGTTCCTCGGAAAATACTGTTGCTCGATCCGACGTCTGGGTTAATGTTACTGCGCCAGTCGGAACATTTAATAATCCGGCAGGGGTGTATGCACCTTTTCCGCACGGTTTAACTGTTACGTGGAATCAATATTCCTCTAACCCGGGTGTTAGCTTCCCAGAAGTACGGTTGTTTGTTTATGATCCTAATTCTGGTGAAATAGTATATGATAGTGGAGTTTATCCCAATTTAAATCCAAATTCAAACAGTAGTTACTACCACATACCTATACTTCCTCAAAACAGATTGCTTGAGGTGCATGTGTATGTATTTGCTAGTGATGGGAGAATTGGTGGTCCCGATCCTCAATTTTTCATCATGAAATAGCTTTCTGACCAATAAGAAGGACCATTGAACAATGGTCCTTCTTCTTTTTTTCGAAAACTACACACACGCCGCGGTAGGCGTATTTTTTATGCCCTCGGGATTCCGGGGGCTATTCTCATTCTGGAGGTAGGAGCATGAAGGAAAATATATTCAGTGGGCCTCTTCGTTTTAAATCCTCTTATGGTTGCATTTGTGACCATCCATCTCATTCCTGATTTTGTTCAGTATTGCTAACAGGTGCTAAAATAATTCGCTTTTTTCATACGTGATCGGCAAGTTTAAGTGAAAATTTCCTAGAGAAGTTCAAAAAGTCCAAGGGGAAAAGTTCAATGTTTGGCCGCTTGTAATTGGCAGCCCTCCAAAGCAGTATGGACCATTGATTTAACTCTCAGGGGGGAGTCCATCGCCTATTATTTTTCTCTCCATGATTTTTGGATAATTTTATAATGCAAATTTTCGTTGTATACTTTGTATATATTGTATATAATGTGTATATAAAATCGTAATGACAGCTACAGGAGGAGCAAAGAATGCAATTTTTGATTTCGAATAGTTCCAAAGAGACGATTTATAATCAAATCAAAAATCAAATTAAGGAAAAAGTGCTATCGGGGGAATTAATTGAAGGAGACGCCCTTCCTTCGATGCGTCAATTAGCAAAGGATTTGCATATTAGCGTCATTACGACAAAGCGTGCCTATGAAGAGTTAGAGAAAGAAGGATTCATATATTCGATCGTAGGAAAAGGTTCCTATATCGCAGAGCAGAATGCAGATGTGATGAAAGAAAAAAAACTGACGACAATCGAAGAAAAGTTAGTAGAAGTAATAGCCAATAGTAAAGAGGTTGGATTGTCACTGCAAGACATTAAAGAATGGATAACCATTTTGTATGAGGAGAAATGAAGATGGAACATGCTATCGAGTTACGGAATGTAAATAAATCATTCGGAAGCTTTGGCATTACGGATTTGTCACTGAAAGTCAAAAAGGGGTTTGTGACCGGGTTTATCGGTGCGAATGGAGCCGGGAAATCGACCATTATCAAAATGATCATGAACTTGCATCAGCCTGACTCGGGTGAGGTCCGTGTATTGGGAATGAACTACAAAGAGAACGAAAAGAAAATAAAGGAACGAATCGGGTTCGTTTTTAATGATGAAATTTTATACAAAGAATTGGACTTGTCTGATATGAAGAAGCTGATTGCACCTTGCTATCGACAATGGGACGATCTATTATTTCATCAATATTGTGATCGGTTTGAGCTTCCTCTCCGGCAGAATATGAAGTCTTTTTCAGCTGGAATGAAAATGAAAGCCTCTCTCGCATTTGCGTTATCCCATCATGCTGATCTCCTCATTATGGATGAGCCGACAACTAACCTCGATCCCATCTTTCGCAGAGAATTTATGAAGCTGATGCATGAAGTTATGTTGGATGAGGAGAAGACGATTTTCTTGTCGACTCATATTATGAGTGATTTATCATCTTTAGCCGATTATATCACTTTGATTCAAAAGGGGCAGATCGTATTCTCGAAAGGATTGCATGAGATCGAAGAGAAATATGCCATCGTTCGGGGTGGGGTGGAATTACTTGATAGGGATACCGAGCAATATTTTCTCTCAATTACACGGACAGATAATGGGTTTGAAGCTTTGACCTCAGACTATAAAACAGTTGAAGCGCTGTTTGGGAATGAAGTCATTATTGAAAAAGCGAGTCTGGAAGAGATCATGTATTATTCTCGGGGAGGTAAAGCAGATGCTTCAGTTAATTAAAAAGGATATAGCCATCCATAAATTTCAATGGCTCATGTATTTTGCCATGCTTCTCTTCTTTATGTTTTTAGATAAAGATGCCATATTTATTATCGCTTTAATGAGCGCCATTATAACGATGAATGCATTCTATGCAGATGAGCAAGCGAATGGACATAAGTTATGGAACGCTCTGCCTTTTATCCGAAGTGAAATCGTCGGTGCCCGGTATTCGAGTTTACTAGTCGTTACGATAATCTGTATGAGTACAGTTATGATGATTGAGCCGATCTTCAAAGGGGGATGGGAGCTATCGCTTTGGAAAGAATTGATCGGTAGTTTTGTTTTGATGATGCTCTCTGGGGCATTATGCTTCCCTATTTTTTATTGGCTTTCACAGCGAAATGTCATTTTTGTATTGCTCATATTGTATATTCTCATTGTCATTGCAGGGGCGTATTCATTCTACTATTTGTATTTGTACCTGTCCGATACACTCATTATTCCCCAAACATTGAGCGATGGGAAGCTATTTGGCTTCGGTTTATTGATAGCCCTATGTTTATATATGTTGTCTTGGAGGCTGTCCATAAAAATTTACAAGGCTAGAGAGATTTTATAATGCGATCTTTAACTTAAACAAAACAGGCGAGCGGGTCGTTTCACGCTTGCATCCGCTATTTGACAAATTTCAATTCTATGATACTGAATAGTTAAATTATGTTACAGTTGTTTAGATAGGGATTTTGACCCTACACGGCGTAATCTATATAATACAGAAATTATCCCGGAAATATAATAAAGCTATGATTGTTTTTGTCCGTGATGCCTTCTAGCGGATGCGAATTCCTGCAATTTTACAGCTATTATGAATCGAAATCGAGCGCCCGAGAGAAAAGCCTGCAATGATACAGTAATTTCCGTATAAAACCATTCGATCACCCCTAGAACGAGCAAAAGGCTGTATTTTTGCAGGCTTGGATGGGAAACGGATCAAAAGAGCCTAGAAGCCTGCAGAATTGCAGGTTTTCTACAACTTGCTCGACCTGGAGAGGGGGTTTTCGATTGCTGCAACTTCCTTATTCAATACATCATGGACTCAATCACTAACAGCTTTCAGAAAGATCAACAATATGTTTCAACGCGTCACTATTCGTTACTTTTCTGACGAAATCCATGTTAAGTGCTCAAAATTCGCTTCTCCTTTGCTTGCGTCAAGCATTAATGACGGTTTTGAGTCCTTTTAAGTTACGAAGTTCTGTTTCGTGTTCGATTGAGCGAAGTGCTAACGTTCCGAGAATTCCTTCATGTCTTTCTTGGCCTTTAGCAATGTTCTCTATTTTTTCGGTATGTCCAACCACTATGCCGTGAAGTTTATTGAATTTAACTGAGAGGGCTTCTAGTTTAGCATCTGACTCTTCTTGACGATCACGTATAACGGTCACTATTTGATTGATTTCCTTTTGCCCAGATTCAAGTGAAGCAACCCGCTCATCAAGTGAGGCTACCCGATTATCAAGTGAAGTCACTCGCTCATCAAGTGAGGCTACCCGATTATCAAGTGAAGTCACTCGATCATCAATTGAAGCGACCCGATCATTTAATGCTTGTAGTTCTTTAAGTATTAAATTTAACTTCTGCTCCATGTAGATATCCTTTCAATGTTATAATTAGTTGAAGATTTTGTATTCCTGCATCCGTAGGCCTGTCTCACTACAGGAATACAATAAGAGAGATTGAAGCTTCGAAGGACTCCGATAGGGTTTTACCAGACGTTCATTGCCGGATCTATAGAATTAGTATAACAAATTTTTTATATTAATTGTGGCTCCATCTTGCAATCAGTGTTTGATGCCCAATCTCCTTCTAACGGTAGCCAAATGGAGGCGGATTGAAGTGCAATAGTGCCTCTTAAATTCCAACCTTTTTCCCGAAATGGGCATTCGAGTGCAACAATACCCTCTAAATGGGTGAAATCATCGTTTTTTTAAAAATCGTAGAAAATAGAGCGCACTTTCACACCTTAATCCCCAAAATGGGTAAATTGGCAGAATTGGGGTGTACAATTGCACCTTATTTTGTTTTCCTTTATTAAAAGCAGGCACCTTTGGCATCTTTCTTGCTGAAGCCCGTGACACCGCAACTTAAAATTAACGGATTAACCTAGTTCTAAAGACTCTATCCATGCAAGCTTTTATTCCAGAAAAAGCGAAGCGAGGTCTGTTATGATTTATCAATTAAAAATAACGCTTGAACATACGGGTGTATGGAGAAGATTGCTTGTAGACGAAGAAATGACATTTTATCAGCTTCATCACCTTTTGCAAATGGCTTTCGACTGGGACGATTATCATCTTCACTGCTTCACGGTGAAAGATGTGCCCAGGAACAAGCTGGAGGAAAAGGAATCATTCGATATTGCAGGTTACCCCCGTCCTTCCGAGGCTACTATTGGGAATCCTGAATATGATGAAGGGTGGACGCCTCTGTATTTTGACGAGAGGGAAGAGATTGTGAGTGACTGGCTGTTTGTCGAGAAGGACTCGTGCTTGTATACCTATGATTTCGGAGATAACTGGGTTCATCGCATTGTGTTGGAGAAATTAATCGCTCCTTCTGCGGACATGCAGTATCCGGTTTGCATCAAAGCGGTTAAGGAAGCTCCGGAAGAGGATAGCGGCGGTATTTGGGGCGAAGAAGTCGAGGAAAGCGACGGGGCTGTTATTATGAAGCAAATCAATCAACGGATAAGGGAGAATAGCTTTCCGCTGACGGGTGCTGATTTTGCGATGCGTGCGCAGGAGGCCATCGACGAAGCGGCGCTATGGCACAAGCTGTTTTCTCTTGCGGCACAATTCAACAAGCTTCAGCCATGGATGTGGATGAGTGATATAGACCTCTTCGCCGTGGCGGATGAAAAGTCCGGGGAAGTCGGATATTGCAGCGTATTGGGCGAAGGTCAGGAGCTATTCGGTTTGGCTGTTTATAAAGGGGAGGAAGGGCTGAGAGCACTTCTTCAAATCATGAGCGGAGAATTGAAAGAAGCTGATGCGGCTTTCGTGCAGAAGTCCTTGCTTCTATCCTTTGAAGATCGTAAGGACCTGAGTGCTGATGAATATGAGTTAATCCAACTTACAGGTATGAAGTTCAGAGGTCGGAAGGCTTGGCCAAGCTTCCGCAGCTATGAACCAGGCTATTACCCATGGCATTTGAGCGAAGCGGAGGCGGATTTCCTGATTCGGGTATTAGAGCAGGCTTTGATTGTATTGGAGCGGGTGAGAAAGGAGCCGCATATTCTAAATAGCGGTGACGATAGCCGGATATTCACACGTTCCTCCACCATAGAGGGAGACAGAACCCTATGGAAAGATAGTTGGTTGAACATCGAACCACCCGCATCTTCATCGCAAGTCTGCGAATCGGTAATATCCGATATCCAGCAGGCTCAGATCAAGAAAAATTACAAACAAGACTCTGCTGTATGGGAATATGGGCTATTTTATGGACCAACCCCTGTCCAAGAGGAAGAAGACGAGCGACCCTATTATCCTCGTTTCCACATGTGTCTGGATCAGCGATCGGGCCAGGTGCTAACTTATGATTTGGTGGGTCCGGAAGATGATCTTAACCATCATTTGCAACATCACTTAGTGAGTAGCGTAGAGGCCGTCGGTTCGATTCCGTCTCGGATATGGGTGGAGAATGATCAGGCTTATGGCGTACTACTCAAGCTATGCCAACGATTAGGTATTCAGCTTGAGAGGGTAAACAAACTTCCGGTCATGGAGCACGTTAAGGAATCGATGTTGTCAATGGGGGTTCTCTAGCGTTTGCAAAAGAAATAAGGACGTACGGCATACCGTCCCAAAGATAACACTTTGGAGGGAACCTTCGAGAAAATATGCGGAAATCACCCGTCATCCGGTAACTTGGGCGGGTTATTTTCGTGTGCCGATGTATGGAAACTAAAAGTATGTAAAATTTGATAAGTAATCCGTACATCAATTATGACCAATTCTGTGGGATTTGCGGCAGGACAAGAGAAGGGGGCCGGAAGAGGGAAATCCGATAACCATGCAGTTTGGCCGATTTAACCGATTGCCAAATGACAATGCATAATCGACATATTTACGTGCTTCAAAGAAATTGCCTACAATCAATTATGTAAGCGCTAACGAAAGTAGTGCGGCATTTAACAAGTTAAACATAACGAGCCATGTGCTGCAAAATTTATCAAGGAGGGAGGAGCCGATGCAAGGAAAGGAACAGACTACTCTTGCAATGAATTTGGAACCGGCCGGATTAAACAAAAGGAAATCGTTCTGGAGAAAGCTGCTCAAAAACTGGGAGCTCTATTTGTTTATTGCACCTGCGTTCTTTTACTTCCTGATATTCCACTACGGCCCGATGTACGGAATTCAGATCGCTTTCAAAAACTTTATCCCGACCAAGGGAATCCTGGGCAGCCCTTGGGTAGGCTTCGAACATTTCGAACGATTTTTCAACTCCTACTATTTCTGGGACCTGCTGTGGAACACACTCAGCATCAGCCTGTATGAATTGGCTGTAGGTTTTCCGCTTCCCATCATACTGGCGTTGGCCTTTAATGAAGCTAAAGGAGTTTTCTTCAAGAGAACCGTGCAAACCGTGACATACGCCCCGCATTTTATTTCCGTAGTCGTCATGGCCGGGATCATCATCACGTTCTTATCCCCAACAACCGGAATTATTATCCACATTCTAAATTTTATAGGAATCGATGCACCGGCATTCCTGACCGATCCGGCCTGGTTCAAGACGGTATATGTTCTGTCCGGTGTCTGGCAGAGCACGGGCTGGGGAACGATCATCTATTTAGCCGCTTTATCGGGAGTTGATCCGCAGCTGTATGAGGCGGCCATTATGGATGGAGCGAGCCGCTGGCAGCGGATTTGGAACATTAACATTCCGACCATCATTCCTACCATTACGATTTTGCTTATCCTGAACATGGGCAGTATTTTGAGTATTGGTTTTGAGAAAATCCTGCTCCTCCAGAACCCGCTTAACATGGAAGCCTCGGACGTTATTTCGACGTTCGTGTATCGTTCAGGTCTGTTGGATGCCCAATACAGTTTCTCCACAGCTGTAGGGTTGTTCAATTCGATAGTTAACGCTATATTGCTCGTTACGGTCAACCAGATTGCCCGCCGCACCAGTGAAACAAGCTTGTGGTAGAGGAGGGATTTCTGCATGGTGGCTGCTGTGAAAGAAACGAGAGGGGACAAAATCTTCGTCATCTTCAACTACATTTATCTCCTAATGGCATTCGTCATTGTGGCGTACCCCATATTGTATATTATCAGCGCATCGATCAGCGACCCGAAGCTGGTCAACTCGGGTGAAATGTGGTTATTTCCTAAAGGAATAACGTTCGAAGGCTATGTGAGGGTATTCGAGAACGCCAAAATATGGTCAGGCTACAAAAACACCATTCTCTATACGCTGGTCGGAACCACGGTCAATCTGTTCGTCACCTTGCCCGCGGCTTATGCTTTGAGCCGCAAAGATTTTATGGGACGAAGCTTCTTCATGGGGATGTTTATGGTCACGATGTTTTTCGGCGGCGGTCTGGTCCCGAGCTACTTGCTTGTCAAAAATTTGGGACTCGTCAATAGCATGTGGGCGCTCATTTTGCCTGGAGCGGCATCCGTATGGAATATCATTGTGGCGCGCACCTTCTTCCAATCGACAATCCCGAAGGAATTGCAGGAGGCCGCTCATATCGACGGCTGCACCAACCTGAGGCTGTTCGTTAAGGTCGTCCTGCCGCTGTCGGCGCCAATCATTGCTGTCATGGCTTTGTTCTATGGGGTCGGACACTGGAACAGTTACTTTGGAGCTCTTATATATTTGAACGAAGAGACGAAATACCCGCTGCAAATGATTTTGCGTCAGATTCTCGTTCTCCAGGAGATGTCCGCACAGGCCAAAGGAACGGCGGTCGATTCCTCGGTCGCAGCGGCTATGAACAACAAAGCGGAAGTGGCCGCGCTCGTCAAGTATGCGGTCATTATTGTCTCATCGCTGCCGGTTATTGTTGTCTATCCATTTTTGCAGAGGTACTTTGTGCAAGGAGTTATGATTGGTTCCGTCAAAGGCTGATTCCATGAAAAAGGGAGGAAATAAGCATGCAAAAGCTTACCAAGATGTGGGCGGTTATGTTGTCTGCGACCTTGCTCATGACCCTGGCGGCAGGCTGCAGCTCGCAGAATAAGCAGGGAACAGGCAACCCGGACAATACAGATTCCGCCTCGGCAAGCAACGTGAATAAAGAAGGGTTCCCGATTGTCAACGAGCCGCTCACATTGACGATGATGGGACCCGACGCCGGGATTCAAAACTGGGAAGATATGAAAGTATTCGAAGAGATGGAGAAACTGACAGGCATCAAGCTCCAGTTCCGCAACGCGCCGATGGATAGCTTCGACACGAAGAAAAACCTGGTCTTTGCAAGCGGCGATTTACCGGACATTTTCTACGCAGCACAGATTACATCGGCCGAGGAAGTCAACTATGGTGGTCAGGGGGTTCTTCTTCCGCTGGAAGAATTGATCGATCATTACGCACCTAACATTAAGAAGGTGCTGGATGAGCATCCGGACATCCGCAAATCGATTACGACACCCGATGGGCATATCTATACATTGCCGCGTATCGATTTGTCCGCAGTCTGGTATCGCGGCCCTATGTGGTATAACGGCAAATTTCTGAAAGCACTGGACATGGATAAATTGCCGGAGACTACGGAAGAGCTGTATACCTACCTTAAACGGGTCAAGGAAGAGGATCCAAACGGTAACGGCAAGCAGGACGAGATTCCGCTTGTATCCGTCAAGCTGGATGATATTCGGATGTTCATGCTGGGCTTCTGGGGAATCTACAGCGAAGTAATCTATGCCGATAAAGACGGCAAAGTGCATTACACTCCGATGGAAGAAGGGTATAAAGGCTATCTGACCTTTTTGAACCGTTTGTGGAATGACGGCCTGCTGGATAAGGAAACCTTCTCTCAAACGGACGATCAGAAGAAGGCTAAAGGGAAAAACAACCAAGTGGCGCTGTTCTCCGACTATCATCCATACTTCACGCTCGGTGGCGAGCCAGGGACGGACGATCCGATGATGCTGCCTGTGAAAAGCGAGATGGTGGACGCTCCGGTCTATGGCAAGCACCCGGGGCTGTCAACAGGCGCGTTCGCCATCACGAGCAGCAACCCGTCTCCGGAAGCGGCGATGCGCTGGATCGATTACCTGTATACGTATGATGGAGCGACGCTGTTCGGACAAGGTCCGGAAGGAATTCTGTGGAAGTTTAAGGACAAGGAGAATCAAGTCAAAGAATGGCTCCCTGTTCCTGGCGGAGGAGACCGTGAAGACTACAGAGCAACGTTGACCCCCGATTACGGTATCGTGACGCCGGGAGTGGCGGACGCTAAGGTGAGCAAAGGGCTGAGAGGCGAATTCGACGAATGGATAGATAAAGAAACCTTGGAGAAACTGGTGCCTTATGCAAAAGTCCCCTATCCTAAAGTATACCAAACGCAGGAGGAGCAGCAGGAAACATCCAGATTGCGCTCGGATCTCGATACATACGTGAAGCAGATGGAAGCGAAATTCGTCACGGGCCAGGAGCCGCTTAGCAATTGGGATAAATACAGAGATCAATTGATGAAAATGGGTGCGGATCGGATAGTAGAAATCTATCAAGCGGCATATGATCGTTGGGATTCGAAATAAACATCGCTCTTAAAGTAGAGAAAAATCCCCGGGAACGGTTGATTCCGGGGATTTGTGCTGCTTTACTCAACAATACATTTGTTACTCATCGTTGGCAGACATCAAAGTTGTCTCGTTCGAGCATGTATTTTTCGATATTGGCCAGGGGTATATCCGGTTACTTTCTTGAACTTGCGAATGAAGTTAGGGGTGTCCAAATACCCGACCCGGACGATAATATCCTTAAGCGGATCGCCAGTCGTCAGCAATTGACGAATGACTTCATCCATTCGGAGCTGCCAGATGTATTGCGAGAAATTGCTTCCTGTTTGCTCTTTGAAGGCGCGGCTCAAGTAAGAGGACGAGATGGAATGTTTTTGCGCGAGCTTGTCCAGGCTGAGCTGGTAGTCGGTATACTGCTCATCGACCTGAGCGATAATCTCATCCATGAGCGAGTGCTGTTTGGACTCCGTGTTTCGCTCGACTTGCCTGCATATTTGCGCGGCGAAAATCCCCAGCTTGCTTTCCAGTTCCTCTAACGATTCGAAGGAAGTCATGTTCGGGATATCCTGAATGAATTCGTCCATACCTAGCTCCGACGCTGTCTTGAGAAGGGTGTTCAGGAGATCGAAGCAGATACAGCGCAGAAAAGCTAATGACAACGTTTGCGACCTTACATTGGCAAAGATGGTTCGGATCATTTGGATCGCGACGGTTTCGTTGCCATGCTTCAAGCTTTGGACGAGCTTGAGCAGAGCATCCTTCGGAATCCAGAACGTCGAATTAGGCGCGTCAGACAGCTTCTCGAAGTAAGTCGTGCTGCCTTTGCCGTTGGCCATCCGATATTCCAGAGCAGAGGAGGCTTCAATATAGGATTGGTCCAGCATCTCGAGACTCGAATAGCTCTTGCCGATCCCAAAAGACGGAATCAGATGTGAATTTTCCATCACAATGGCGCGCAAGGCTTCGACGATCCGCTCCATCCGGTGGTTTGGCGGAAGGCCGTTATCGGTTTCATTCATGCAGACAATGAGCGCAAGTTGATCGGACTGCGGCAACTCGACGCCATAAGCCTCTGTCTTATATTCCGGAATTTCCACTTGGGTTAGCAAATGGATAATTTTTTGCCGATCCTGTAACGGTTCCGATATGCCGGGATATTCGTCCCAAGCCATAGAAATGACGAAGTAAAGACCGCCAACCAATTCTATGCCGAACATCTTCAAAAGATCCCCCGATTGCTGTTCTTCAGGCAGTCCATGCATCAAGAGCATAAGCAAAAATTGATTCCTGGCATAGGGCTCCTGAATATCGACGCGATTACTGTAGTTATGCAGCATCTGGCGTATCCATTCCAGTTCATTGGGGGATTTGGTCAAGACGGGTACGGTGGAGTCCGCCTTCAGCTTGGCGAATTCCATCAAATCGCGAATGGGGTGATACTGCCTCTTGGCGAGAATAACAGCTGCGAAAATCCCGACCAAGACGACAATGGCAAAGGCAAGCAGAAAAAAGGTCTGGATGTGGAAAACACGGCTGAAAAACTGATTGCTCGGCATGGCGGTCACATAGGTCCAGCCGTTGAAGCCCGACTTGACCGCGACGACGGAGTGCGACTGCTTGTTCAACGTCAGGCTGTGAATGCCTGAGCTCAATGCCGAAAGAACGTGCAGCTCCTCCTTAGGTATGGGAGCCCCATGATGATTACGGGCAAGCACCTGGCCGTCTTGGTCAAAAATGTAACTATTGCCCTTAAAATCGTTCAAGATGGAGTCCATTAATCCCGTAAGTTGGGATTCCTCCATTAAATAAAGGACGGTTCCGTGCGGGTAAGAATTGTTTGGTGAAATAGGCACCAGATAAGCGAGCAAAGACTTTTCAAGATGCATGTTGGTGTTCACTGAATCCGCCGGACGTATTACCGGATAAGCGACTAGATTCAGATCGTGGATGATTTCCCCCTTGCTCCAGTCCTTGAATACATAGGAATGCTCGAACAAGACGTTCAGATCTGTCAGCCCCCGCGATGAATAGATGACGTCGTCCTTGCGAAAGTACAGGAAAATTTCATCCAGGATCGAGCTGTTCGCTTTATATTTCTCCAGCATTTGAATGGCGTCACGTGAATAATAGGGGTGGCTTACCATATAAGGAGTCAGCCGCTCATCGTAGGCAATCCGGGTAGCAACATCCCGAAGCTCGGTCATTCGCGCATCGATATTGTGCTTAACCTGGTTCAACTGATTGACATTAGATTGTTCAATCTCGGTGCGCAAATTTTTGACAGCGTTATGGTAAATGAGGAAGGTAAGGATGATTAACGGGATGAGAAAGATTAAGATATAAGACCAGATGTATTTCAACAACAGCTTGGACTTGAAGAGATTCCAATTCATTTCGCACCTCCCTGTCCTTCGAGAAGTCGACTAATGAAACCGCTAGCATAAATGACAACAAAGATTTCTAGCATCGGGCTGGCATCCGACCATAGGAATTGCTATAGTGTAACACTACTATTGTAAACGATTCCTGGTATTTAAGGAATGGGTCACCTATTTGAACCTTAAATATACAGGGGAAAATGTCGGAAAATGTAGAAAAATAGCGAATATGCAGGCGGTTACTCCCGCTAAAGCAATAGGGTAGATGGAACTAATCTAACTCCAGAATAATGAGAATATCGATTCAATGAATAGGAAGGTAACAAGGAATGTTTCATAGTGTTGAAAGACGGATTACTAATCTTATAGAATGAGTTTAAATATTTCAAGAATAGGAGAACACATAACATGATTGATATACACTGCCATATTCTCCCTGGCTTGGATGATGGCTCTCCCTCCATAGAGCAATCGCTGCAAATGGCGAGAATGGCGGTTCAGGATGGAATAAGCACTATCGTCGCTACTCCGCATCATGCCAACGGGAAATACGACAATGAAGCTCACAAAATACATACAAGTGCAGCCAGTTTATCTGCCGTATTAAAGAAGAACAACATTCCGCTGCAAATTTTATCGGGTCAGGAATTACGGGTCACTAGTGAATTGATATCCAATCTGGAGGCTGGGGCCGTTTTAACGTTAAATGAATCCCGCTATTTGCTGATCGAATTTCCTTCTCACGGTATCCCTTCTTATACTAAAGAAATTATTCATGAATTGCAGGTTGCGCAAATTACGCCGGTCATTGCTCATCCGGAGCGCAACAAGGAAATGGCCGAGACTCCCGCTAAACTTTATGAATTAATTGAACTGGGCGCACTATGTCAATTAACATCTCATTCGATAACCGGCTTATTTGGTCCAACCATCCGTAAGCATAGTCTGGAGATGTGCAGAAGAAACTGGATTCATTTCGTCGCTTCGGATGCCCATAATGCAACCAATAGGCCCTTTGCCCTTAAAGAGGCTTATAACCAAATTGATAAAGAAATTGGGTCCATGTACTCATCCTACTATCTAGCAAATGCGCAAGCCCTTATAGAAAACAAAGTCATTCCTATCCATTCAGAGCCTATTCCAGTTAAAAAAAAATGGTACCAGCTATGGTCCTGAAGTAATATTGACCCTTTAATACTCAATGTGTATAGTGAGTGTTATAGTTTCTGTTGAATATCCTAAATTCTGGTTCCCCAATCGGATTATGGTAGAGGGTTAATAAGGAGTGATAGAGTTGATGAAGAAGAAAGTACTGGTCTCTACTCTTGCTGCCAGTTTAGTGTTTAGCTCGGTATCGATATTACCGCTTGGCACAACGGGAGTGCTGGACAAGCTAGGGATTCAAACGGTTTCCGCTTCCGATTTTTCCGAAATGCCTCTCCCGGAGTTGATAGACTTAATAAACGAAATGCTGCGAGACTTCACAGAAGAGGAGCAAGCGGCTCTTAGAGAAATAAGAGCCAGACTGGCGGCTCTGGATAAGGACGCGGTACGAGAGATCATCGCTCCGATTTGGGCGAGGATGGAGGACAAGGTCGACTACGACAGAAGTAAATATCCGGACTTAACATTAGATAATCTGGTTTGGCTGATCCAGCGAGGGGCCGCTATTGACCAAGATAGGTTGCTGGAAGAGCTGAGCGAATGGAGAAAAGATCCCCAAGTCCGCAAAATTATGAATCAGTTAACCAAATTGGCTGGTGTACCTGGTATTGGCATGGGGGATTTTCAACAGTTCCGCAAAAAAGTGTATGAAGAATTGGAAGCTCTTGTTCGCAAGGAAATCCCAACTTTGATGCTGGCGATTTCTCAGGGTCGTTTTAAAGAGGAAGTAGATAGATTGTTAGACCAGGCAATAGAGATAGTCGCACAACATAAAAGTTTAAAAATAAGCAAATTTATTCGCGAGATGAACATAACAGGCGATGACCTGAAGATGGTTCGCCAATTGTTTGTGAAACACCTGGATCCCGATAACAAGGTGCAGTTGGCCGTGGCCGGTGTTATGATTCGTTCTCAAGTGGCATTTTCGGCGGTCACATCGGACGATGGCAAACGGTTGACTCCGAAGCTGAAGCTGCTCGGATATGAGCTTAACAATTTGCCTTATTTAAGCTGGCAAGTAGAATCGGACAGTGACATTTACGTGCAGGATGGACGATTTATTCTTCCGGAAGGCGTGGAGTCGGCTAAAGCTGAAATTAGAGCTGTTCTGACCTACAAGAACATGACGATGATTATTTATAAAGGCTCTATTGAAATGGGAAAATCGGTTGTGAATCCTCCTGGGGAAAAACCGCCGGTTAATCCCCCGGGCCCGGGTAAACCTCCTGTCAATCCACCGGGTAAGCCTCCTGTCAATCCACCAGGCAAGCCTCCGGGCAAACCAGAGCGCCCGAAGCCTCCTAATGGTGTGAAAGGACCGGATATAGAGAAATTTATTAAATCGATGACTAAATGGATCGAGGAAATAAAATTAAGTCATTTAGAAAAGAAATACTCCAGGAATGAGGCTGTAGCGAAAGCTAAACAAATGGTGGAGGAAGCGATTCGCGCGGCTGCTGTCATCGATTTAAGCAAGCTGGTGGAAAAGAAAAACGGTTTGATCACTGTCGATTACGATGTGGATCAGTTAGAACAGTTGTTTGAAGACGCCAAGCAGATTGCGGATATGGCGAATGAAAAGTTAAAAGAGGTCAACCCGGATGCTTATCCGGCCAAAGCGATCCTCACTCTGGATCTGGGCAAAATGAACGCTTCTAAAGCAGAGCTGCCGATCAAGAAGGCGCTGTTGGATCTAGCCAGGACCAACGGGATGAATGCCATTGCCATTCAATTCAATGGTCTTACTATTACGCTGGATGTAGATCAATGGGAGGCGGATACTACATGGACGCTGGAACAGCAAGATCGTTCAAAGGTATCTTCCGAGCAGTCCTTCGCTTCTGATATTTACCACCTTTCTGTGGAATCAGATGGCAAGCCGGTGAAATCGTTCGCTAAGCCTGTAGAAGTCAGATTCCCGGTGTCTCCGGGCAACAGTGATCAGGAATTGCTGGTTCTGGCCAAATTGGACGAGGATACAACGGTCATCAAAGGAGGCCGTTATAATCCAGAAAATCAAACTTTGATTGCTGGCCATAAAAACTTTTCAACTTACGGAGTCATTGAGAATAAAATAGCGTTCGCTGATCTGGATGACGTTGCAGAATGGGCAGGCCGCCAAATTTCGGTGGCAGCCGCCAGAGGTATAGTGGAAGGGAGAGCCGAAGGCGAATTTGTCCCTCAGGAGAAAGTGACACGAGCGGAATTCGCCAAAATGATTGTCAAAGCGTTCGACTTGGAGGACGAGTCGGCTGCGGAAAGCTTTGCCGATGTCTCTAATGAGGATTGGTTCCAGCCTTATGTAGCGGCCGCGGTTAAATCCGGTATTGTTAACGGACGCTCGGAGGATCGTTTTGAGCCGTACGCCTTCATTTCTCGCGCAGAAATGGCTACAATGGCTTCTCGCGCATTGATGCAATCCCGCGGCTATAAGATGACCTCCGATATGGATGAAGCGACTGAAATCTTCACAGACGCCGCAGAGATTCATACGACTCTAGCTTCCGGAGTAGCCCTCGCTGCGCACGAAGGACTCATAGTCGGGGAGGATGACCAGAGGTTCCATCCGAATGACGACACGACAAGGGCTCAGGCGGCTGTAATGATTCACAGACTGCTAGACAAATAATTGTATTGAATAATTCCTCTTCTCCCCCGAGGGTGGAGAGGAGGAATTTGCTTTTGCAGGACAGACGGCCATGCCTTTAATCAACTAGACCCATTTGGGGGTGCATACGATGCGTAAGCGCAAGTGGAAAAAATGGATCATAGGGACAGCCGCAGTTCTCATTATTGTGGCTGTAGGCGGTTACTTTGCCATGGATTATGCTGTGGACCGGATACTTAAGTCGATCACTGCCGGCCTGGAAATAGAAGGGACGCCGTCGACAACTGAGCCCCAAAGTACTCCAACTCCGGATCCAAGCTCTGCAGATTTAGAAGAAAAGGGAGAGGGAGTTCCGGGAGATAGCCTTGATCCATCTGGACAAGCGGGGAATAAAACTTCCCCTAATCCAACGGGGGAGTCCAACCCATCGGAAGAGGAAAAGAATTCAGTGTCGGACGGTCAGAGCAAGCCTCCGTCCCCAGCATCACCTGCTCCTCAAGGGTCTCCCAAGGTGGATGCCAGCATTTCTCAAGAAAAAGCGGCCCAAGCCCAAGAGCAAATAACGATCAAGGATAAAACCAAAGTGACCTCTGTGCTCCTCAAACGGTTGAATTCTTCAGATATTAAAACGGTCATGGAGCTGGCTTCTGGCGGAATGTCAGTGGAGGAGAAGCGGGAAGCGAAAAAGATCATTCTGGAAAAATTAACGGAAGAAGAATATAACGAGCTCATAGCGATAGCGGCTAAATTAGGCCTGAGCCAAGGGAAATCCTATGAAGACAGCCAAAAGCAATTGGCTCCCTGATGGAACCTGTCCATTCTCTGCAGGAATACCCCAGGCCGATCGTATTGGATAGCAATGAATATAATTGGCAATTGGCGCTAGAGAAAGCTGCCCTTCCGTTTTCTGAAGGAAAATGCCTCCAAGGTTGTACATCCACCCTCCATTAAACTTTAATGAGAAAAAGGTGAGACGATTTTGAAAAAGCTACGTCGAGTCCTTACGTTGTGTTTGTCTGTTGGGTTACTTTTTGGCATAACCTTTAGCACCTTGGCTCAGCAGGTTAGCGAGGAAATCGAAGTTCATTATGTACCACTTCAATACTATTTTCATAAGGAAAAGATGAGGCCTCCGAATGGACAGGAAGGCTTTATTTATAAAGGCACAACTTATGTTCCTCTTCGATTTGCAGCCTATTCCTTGGACAAGGCGGTCCTCTGGGATCAAGACACGTATACCGTGACGATCCAGGAGCCTACCAGACAGGAAAAGGTCCTCATTCGCGACTACAAGCTGAATCGGATAGTTAAAGAGCTTAATAACCGGCAGAAAGCCATGGTCAATTCCACAGTGGATCCCACAACGATATCGGTTTATTTTGAGTCGGTTCAATATATTTTTGATGGCAAGCCTAAATGGCCGGATGAAGAGTCGCCGGGAATGATTTACAAGGATACCTTATATGTCCCACTTAGATTCGTGTCGGAATCCCTTGGACTGAAGGTAACTTGGGATCAGGAAACCTATACGGTAGCCGTCGATTTTGCGAAGCCTAAAGAAGAGTCTAAGCCGAATAAACCGGTTGAGCAGCCCAATGATAGAACGGATACTCCTGACCATCCGGACAAACCGGACAATCCTGCAGGTGGAAACCATCCAGGCACTAATCCTGGTCCAATCCCAGGTCAAAACCCGGGTCAAAGCCCAGGCCCCAATCCTCCTGTAACCAATCCAGGTGGTGGTTCCGGTGGGGGGAACTCCGGAGGAAACGGAAATACGGAGACACCTAAAACATCCTACGAGAGTATCATTCAAGACGCGGAGTCGGAAATCAGCAGTTTACAGAGCAAGGCGGAATCCGAGCTGGCCTCGATCGTTAATGAGTTTAAACAAACGAAAGACGTTTCGTTAATTACACAAGGTCAGAATTTACTGAGCGGCTTCGATAATGAGTTCGAAGGAATCATGAACGATTTGACCAAGGAATTAAGCCAGAACGGTTACGACACTCAAGCCGTACAAAGCTATCGAGAGCAATACGAGCAGGTTAAAGCTCAGAAAGAGCAAGAAGTCATTAATGACCTGTTTCCTTCGAAGTAATAGCGATTGAGAACGGAAGATTACCCGGCTTGCTAAAATAATGAAATGAAGAAAGCCCCGATACCGAAGTATCGGGGCTTTCAAGGATTAAATCAAGAATTAGTTGATGAATCCTGCATTGTCCAGAAGACGCTTCAGCATTGCAGCAGATTGTGCGCGAGTAGCATCGTTTCTAGGAGCAATGGAAGTATCCGTCATGCCGTCAACGATTCCTGCTTTAACAGCAGCAGCCATTTCGGCTTGACCCCATACGATAGAGTCAGCATCAGCAAACTTCGCCAACAGGGAATCTTGTTCCGTGCTAGTTACTTTTACGTCTTTACCAGCATATGCCAGGGCTCTTACAACCATAGCAGCCAGTTCTTCGCGGTTGATTTGGGCATTCGGACGGAAAGTTCCATCTTCATAACCGTCAACAATTCCGCTTTGAACAGCGGCGTTAACTACGCCTGCATACCAGTCACCAGACTGTACGTCAGAGAAGGTAGAAGAAGTTGCGTTAGCATCCAGACCCAGGGAACGAACTACGATAGCAGCAAATTCTGCACGAGTTACATTGCGCTCAGGTCCGAAGCTTCCATCTTCGTAGCCGTCAACAATCAGCTTGTGGGACAGAAGATCTACATAGGACTTAGCCCAGTGGGAAGCAACGTCATTGAAGCTGATGTCCGTTTCGATAGCTGTGTAAATGCTCGCTCCGTTACGCTTAATGGTGACTTTGTTGTTGTCTCCATCTTTGCTGAATACGGAAGGTACGAATGACAGAGCCTTCGTAGTCGGGTTGAACAGAACACCCGTAGATTTGTTAGCACTCACATCCGTTCCTTCAAAGTTGATAGAACGGTTAGTGTAGGTGTTGCCGAAAGAAGTGATGGCTTTCTTCTTATCTCCAGCTTCAGCGGTTACCGTGAAGTCATAAGGAGTAGCAAGAAGTTTAGCGCCCAGAGCTTTAACAGCAGCTTCCACTGCAGTCAGAGAATCTCCTGTAACTTCTTCCATAGCTACGCGAATCCACAGATCTTCGAGGTCAACTTCCAACTCTTTAGCCAGAGCCTCGAGTTTCAGAGGTTTGATCGGAAGAGTGAACGAAGTGTTCTCGTTGTAGATCGTCAAGGTTTCGCCTTCAAGCAGTGCGGATGCCGGCAGAAGAACAAAATCTCCTTTGATTTCCAGAGAAGCATTTTTGTTTTCTTTCAGCAGGTTAGCCAGCTTAGTAGCGTCAGCTTTACCGTCGGAATCAACGATATCATTGCCTAACCAGCCACCGCCGCCTCCCCAACCGCCGCCAGGGTTACCGCCGGAAATTTGTCTAGAAATCAAACCTGACTTTACATTTCCAAGTTCATGAGCAAACTCGAAATAAATGTTTTTGTAGGTCGAATTTGTGACAGTGTCCTTAAAGTTAAAGTATACTGCGCCATTAACTGTTTCGCTATAAGTGGCATTTACAACAGAAATAAATCTGCCATCTTGATTGTAAACTGACAGAGTAACGGAATCTTCATCTTTGAGAGCATCATAAAGATCGCCGTCAAAATAAACGCTTCCGGTTACTTCTCCGTTCGCCTTATATGTAATCGTTCCAAACCCGGATGCAAAAGCAAGCAACGGAGTAAGGATAGATACAATCATAAGGGTAGCGAGAAGACCGGACATCTTTTTCATAACAGAAGCTTTAAACAAGTTCCTATCTCTCCCTCGTAAGTGATTGTTATTTTTAGAAAACATGGTATAGTTTCACCTCCTTTCAAGCGTAATAAAGAAATATAAGATTAATTAATTGCACATTATACATGCCCAAAGAATTATATCATTTTTTTTGACCAAATGGTAGTTTTTGAGATTCCTCATGTTGGAAATATTTAATCAAAATTCATTTTTAATAGCTCTTCGACTTTTTGCGCTTCCTGTGGATTCATATTGAGAAGCCGTTCTCTAAGATCGGCATCGTTTGCCCCTTCTTTGTTCAAGGCAGCCAGATACCATCTGGCAATGGTTTGAACAAGCGGATCATCCAGTTTATCAGTAACTCCATACTTCAGCGCAGAAGCAGCGTTGGAATAATCACCTTTCATATAATAAATCTGTCCGATGTATAAAGCAATAGTCGGAGTTACATTGAATTCTCTTCCTTGAAGTTGCTCTTCCGGCAAAGATTCCAACTGCTTTGTTCTGGCCAAGACAATATTATACCATTCGATTGCTTCATTCCAGTATTGGTCCGTAGCCGCTTTATTTTTCGCCTCTCGCGCTTGGTTACCTAATTCATACAGAATGTGTATTTGACTCTGATACAGATCAATATCCCAAGGGAAAATTTCTAGCCCTTCTATATTGACGCTATGAGCGTCCGAAAAGTTTCTCTGTTTTACAAAATAATTTAATTGAAATTGCAAACCAAGCCGATGGTAAGGCTCCGACTTTCTAAATTCCTTAATAAGATCAACAGCTTGTTCTTCTAACGATGGATCATTGAGCTGTTGATACACCTGCATCAGAATATCCTGTTTCAAATCCACATAATCCGGATGATTAGGCTGCATGGACAAGGCTTTATCAACCGTAGCGATAACTTCTGTATAAGGCTTTCCTTCTTGAGCTTGTGCAATCGCTTGATGATAGTAACTGTTTCCTGATAGAAGTTTTACAGCCAGAATAAAGAAGGTCAAACCCAGCACAAATGTTCCACCAGAAACTACTCTGGGTACAAGGCGGTCCATCTTATTCAATCGATCGATGAAGGGGGCTTTTATTTTATCGAAATTTGATACGAGAACCCCTAAGCAAATGAAAATGACGATAGCAAGAAAGGCGTAGCTTAGGTTGAAATCAATAATACTGTGAATAAGCAAGGAGAGTAGAAGAATTAAGAAAAAAACTTTAGAATCCTTATCTTGTTGGTCGCTTTTAAAATAATTTCGGGAATATTTATATAAAATCCATCCCACCAAAAGAATAAAGATCAGAAATCCAACTATTCCAACTTCGACCAAATATTGAAGGAAAAAGTTATGGGCCTGTCGGCTTGTGTAGGGATTATTTTGGTATTTCTCATAGAGTGCTGCCCAACCGCCCCCACCAGCACCGAAAACAGGATAATCTTTAACCAATTTTAAGGAATCTGTGTAGAAAGTAGCTCTTTCCAGAACACTATGCTGTTGAAAATTAATATTTTCAATTCTTACCCTAATATTTTCCGGTAAAAGCTTAGTGGCTCCCGTATCTGTAAAAAGAATGACTATTGCTAATGTTCCTAAAACAACAGCACCTATTGGCAAGACGATCGATGCATAGCGGAATTTGATTCTTCCTAGTAATTTATTTTCTAAAACAGGACCTAGGCGGCAATGAAGCACAGATACTAGGCCTGAGACGATAACTGATGCGGCAACCATAATCCCCCATGCTTGGAGAGATGAGGACAAGTCGGGTTGTTTTTGCAGGGCAGAACCAATCTCGGTAATTTTTTCAAGGATAAGTAAAGCGGCAACCGAAGATAACCCCATGTAAATAAGCATCATAATTTGTCTTTGGACCGAAAAGAATAATAGCAGTACAAGTAAAACAATAGGTAATATAACTAGTCCACCACGGGATAAGGTTAACATAAATGAAACTAGAATTGGAACGAGCATAAGAGCGTGAAGGAAAGCAGAATACCATTTACGAGATTTAAAGATGAAAAACACACATCCAAATAATATTGCGATCAGATAGGCGGAATACGTATTGGCATACTGGAAAACAGACGTCAGTCTCAAGCCATTGGAATCACTCATCACTGCATGTTTATAGGCAGGTAATCCATTTAAATTTGTGAACAGTCCAGCAATTCCATTGGCAAACTTAAGATTCCCAAGCCAATTAAGCATTCCGAACAGGACAATTAAATAGCCGGATATTAGTAACGTGTATTGCATAATTAAGTTCCCAAGCCGGTTGTTAGATAAATAGATTCCTAAAATAAAAAAAACTGCATACATAATATGCAAATACAGCATATTAACGGCAAAGTAATGGGAAGCTGCGCCAACTAAGGATATTAAAAAGCTTAAAGGAACTAGCCAAATGGAGATGACAAAAAAATCTTGCAGATTTCGATACTTATAGTTGAAAAACAAGTATATAGAGATAATAACCAATAAAATAGCCGCCCAAACAAAGGAGGAATAGATGGCCCGATCAAAATCGACATTATAGCCGTTGAACAACCCTCTTTGAAACGGAGCCCAGAACAAAAACAACACAGTTATGCCCGTTATTATCCAAAATGTAATGGAATGGGAATCGTTGTTGCCTATTGTACTTGGAGGGGATGTTTTTTTCTTTGCTTTATGCTTCATATCATTTACTCCCTTAATGTGACATAATCGTACAATATTTTAGCATAGTTAAGGTGGGAGTGAAACTGGAAGAGATCTCTTCCTAGTATTTAATAGGTAACTTTGCTAAAATACAAACGTAATATGAAATCCGATCTTGAGGTAAATATAAGCTTATGTAGCTAATGAAGCCAGTGGCTATTTATTTGTAACTCAAAGGCAGTAGAATTTAGGGAGGCTATTATGTATAACATTTTACGTTTGCTAAATCCGGTTTTCTTCATAAAGCAATTTTGGATTAATAAATCTCTAATTAAACAATTTACACAAAGAGAAATACTTTTACGGTATAAGGGCTCGTTCTTAGGCTTTTTCTGGTCATTCATTAATCCATTACTGATGTTATCGGTCTATACTTTTGTATTTTCAGTCGTATTTAAAGGGCGGTGGGGACTGGATCAGCCGGAAAACAACTTTGAATTTGCTATGATAATGTTTTGTGGAATCATTGCTTTTAATATTTTCAGTGAAACTGTTAATCGAGCCCCTACGTTAATAGTTGGAAATGTGAATTATGTGAAAAAAGTTGTTTTTCCTCTAGAAATATTGCCAATCACTGTTTTACTATCTAATTTAATTCATGCGGGGATAAGTGTACTCACATTACTACTTGCTGTAAATATATTTTTGCATTTTACCACTTGGACAATTATTTTGATTTTTATTGTTATAGTTCCACTTATATTTCTTACTTTGGGTATTTCATGGTTCTTATCATCTCTAGGAGTATACATTAGAGATATAGCTTATACTGTAGTAGTTGCTACTAATATATTATTTTATGTTACTCCTATTTTCTATCCTATTAATGCAGTACCTGACTTTTTTAAAACGTTCATGTTCTTTAATCCTATGACAACAATTGTTGATAATTTTCGAAGAGTTATTATATGGGGGAAATTACCAGATTGGAGCAGTTATTTTATAATTTTGTTAGTTTCTTATATTATTATGATTTTTGGATATTTATGGTTTAACCGAACCAGAAAGGGGTTTGCTGATGTCCTCTGATTTAATGATTGAAGCGATTAATATTTCAAAGATATATCAAATATATGACAAGCCAAGTATGAGATTAAAGCAGTTTATAGCAGGTAATAAAAGAAAATTGTACAAGGAATTCGTTGCTTTAAATAAAATTAACATTAGTGTCACAAAAGGAACAACAGTTGGCATTGTAGGGAGAAATGGTTCTGGCAAAAGTACATTATTGCAGATTATTGCAGGTACATTAAATCCGACATTTGGAGAGGTAAATGTTAAAGGAAGAGTAGCAGCCTTATTAGAATTGGGGGCTGGATTTAATCCTGAATTTACAGGTAAGGAAAATATCTATTTAAACGCTTCTATCCTTGGGTTAGAACAAAATGAGGTTAAGAAAAGATATAATGAAATTTTGGAGTTTTCTGAGATAGGTAATTTTATTGATCAACCAGTTAAGACATATTCAAGCGGGATGTTTGTTAGATTAGCTTTTTCGGTAATAACACTAACAGACCCAGATATAATTATAATCGATGAAGCACTATCGGTAGGAGATGAAAAATTTCAAAGGAAATGTTATAACCATTTAGATAGTTTAAAAGAAAGAGGCTGTACAATTCTTTTTGTTTCGCATTCGATGAAAACAGTTGAGCAGATTTGTGATTATGCCTATCTTTTAGACGGGGGACAGTTAATTGGTGAGGGAGAGCCGAAGGAAGTAATTGATAAATATCATTTGTTGTTATACTCGCAAGAAAATGATCACTTAAAATTGATTAACAATAAAAAAGAGGAATCAGGAAGCACAGTAATGATCGAGAATAAGATTCAAGAGGATACTGATTTTGTATTTGATACACATCAACAGCCTACCAAAATCGGTCAAGTAAGCTTATACGATTCTTCTGGACAGGAATCTTATGTTTATAATAGTGGGGATTTATGCAGGATATCAATAAAAATTGATAGTACGTTACCGCAAAATGATATCTCTGTTGGGATAAAATTAAAAACAACTCACGGAATAGAAGTATATGGAACGAGTACAATCTACTATGATGATATGAAAATAGATATAGACCAAAATAGTACATTAACAGTAGTTTTTGAACAACATGTGAGTCTTGTTCCGGGCTCTTATCATTTATCAATCGCGGTTGCTAAAAAGGTTGGAAAGAATGACATGATATATTTGGATAAACTTTCAGATTATTTATTAATAAAGATTGAAGAAATACCATTAACTGGAACTGGTATTGCTAACTTAAAATCATCGATTCAAGTGCTGGAGGGATAGAAGTGGCAAGGATCTTATTCACTACTCAAAATTACTCTTTGGGGGGATTGGAGGCTCAAATTGCTATATTTAGCGAAAAGTTAAAAGAAAAAGGGCATGAGGTTTACATTGCCACTTCATCTACTTCGGATATAACTCCACTTACACCTTATATAAAGAAATCGTTAATGACAGATGAATGGATGCCGTTGACAGGTTCTAATGTTTATGCTTTGTCTTATAAGTTAAAAGAATTCATAGAAAAAAATAAAATTGATGTTGTTCATGCACATCCATATGAAGGATTTATTCCGGCTAGTATTGCAGCTTCAATAAGCAATGTACCATATGTTCTTACCATTCACAGTCCGCTAAATCTTGCAGCAACTTACGGATCTATTTATCGTTTGTTTATGAGTAAGTGTCTGTTGCCTTCTGCAAGCAGCGTATTTTGTGTTTCAAAAGAAACTAAAGATGTAGTCCAACAAATAACTAAAGTTAATAATCTGCATGTTTTAGCAAATCCAATTAACTTTAATTTATTTTCAGCTTCAGATTTAAGGAATAATACAGATTTCTTGGTTATATCTAGACTAGATGAAGATAAAATACCTGGAATAAAGAAGGTTATAGAACTTTTTGATTATCTTCAGCAAAGGGGATCAAAGCCATTTCAATTAAAGATAGTAGGTGATGGGAACAAGAAAAACGATTTAATGAAATGGGTAGAAGATAATTCTAAGAATTCTTCTCTAATAAAATTTTTGGGAAGAAAAGATAATGTCCAATCATTTATGAGAGAAGCCAAGGTTGTTTTTGGAATGGGGAGAGTTGTGGTTGAAGCAGGTGCGATGAATGTACCAGTCGTTCTGACAGGATACGACAATTTGATAGGTTTTGTAACTATTGATAATGTTGATGAATTGTCAGAAAAGAATTTCTCTGGGAGAGGATCATTAAATAGTTCTTTTGAACAAATTACAGAAAATATACACAACTTATTTATTGATAGCGATAAATACTCTATTAGAGAAAGATTAATTAATCATTATAGTGCTGAAAGGATATATGAGAGCTACATCGACTACATCAATAGTGCGACAATTCAACCGACAGCGTTGGAGTGGTCAGAATCATTGTTGTCTCTTTGTCAAGAAGTCGGAGACCAAAATATACTAGATTTTAAAATTTTTAGCAAATGGCTGGATAAGGTTGATTTAGGGCTATCGACAGAAGTTACTTCTATATTAAATATTTCAACTGAGTTTCATAGATTAATGGAGGAAAATAGAAATTTAAGTGTTCAGTTAGGTATGACTAATCAGCATTTACACGATCTAACTGTTTATACCTCTAGTAATGATGAAAAAGAAAAACAACAGATAAAACTTTTACTTGCTGAAAAAGATAAACAAATTGAACTTCTTCGAACAGAGAAAGATAAGCAAATTGAACTTCTTCGAACAGAAAAAGATAAACAAATGGAATTGCTTCATGGTGAAATAGAGAGGCAAAAGAGTTCTTCCCATTCAGAACAAGACTACATTAGATTATTAAGTATTGAAAACGAGAAATTACTTAAAGAGAGAGAACAACAAGCTGTTGAAATAAGTAGATTAATTACTGAGAAAAAAAATGCAGAAATTTTGAGGGCTCAGATATCGAAGAAAATCTATGAGATTTCAAGCTTAAAATCTTTGAAATTGGTCAATGGTTTAAGAAGATTTAAGCATCAGTTTATAAAAGGTAATATTCAAGAAAAAAAAGAATTTTACTCTTGGGCGATAAAAAAAATTTCAAAAAGACATGCTGTTTCAAAAGTGAATTATAATCCATTGCATGAACTGTGGGGGGTTTTAGAAGGTAACTTATCAGCGCCAAGTACTACAAATTTAGTTAATACGCAACTCCAAGATAATACTTTTAATTCGGAGTATATTAAAAGAAATAATTACTATAGTCAATTTCTAAAAACAGAATTTTCAAAAGAAACAATAAAAATAATAAATTTAATAAAAGAAAAACAATACAAAGGTATTGTGGTATATCCGGAGGCAATAGAATGGGAGCCGGTACAAAGACCACAGCAGTTTCTTCGGGAATTAGCTGCGAGAGGATATCTATGTTTTTTTTGCTATTCTTCAGATGCCCCATTTGATGTAAGAGAGGAAGAGGAAAATTTATTCCTCTTAAACAAAGAATGTTACTTGCTTCCCATTTTAAGGAGTCAGTTCTGTATAATTTTGTGTTCCTGGCCGATGCAATCGGCATTTGCAGATCTGCTTCCTCATAAATTTTTATGGTACGACGTATTAGATCAATTAGAATTTTTTAGTTTGTATGACCAAAACGCCCAACTAAAACATAATGAATTGTTGAAAAGTGCCGATATAGTCTCTTATTCTGCTCACCGACTAAAAAAGTATGTAGCTTATAGGGATGATGCTTTATATCTGCCTAACGGTGTAAAGACTGGGGATTTTAAAAATAACCAATCTCAAATAATACCTAAGGAAATTTCCAATTTGGTTAAAAAGGGAAACCCAATTATTGGTTATTATGGGGCTATAGAGCAATGGTTTGATTCAGAGTTGATAAAGGAACTAGCTGAGAAAAATCCACATTGGCAATTTTTCTTTATAGGAAAAAACAATTTGGACCAAGAAGATTTAATTGCAAGTAATATTCATTTTCTGGGTCAAATAGAGTATAACAAGTTGTTTTCTTATGCTGTGCATTTTGATGTTGCAATAATACCTTTTAAAGTGAACGATTTAACTAACTGTGTGTCCCCCGTTAAATTTTTTGAGTACCAAGCGATCGGATTACCGGTTGTATCTACTCCAATAGCTGAAATGCTTCAGTATGAAAATGATTTTGTTGCAGTAGCGAATAATTCTGCAGGGTTTAGTGAAGCTATTGAAAAACTACTAAATAACGCAAATAAAGATCTCGCTATAAAAGAGGGGAAGAGATTCGCGGATGCCAATCGATGGTCAAGTCGAATCGACATTGTTGAAAAGAAAATTAAAGCCAGTCCTCGCGGTTGGCTTATCTATTCAAATTATTGTCCCAACAATAAGATAGCTGTTATGACTAGTTCATTTCTTAGTTTTAATGGCGATAATTATTATTCAGGCGGGGCAGAAAGGTATTTAATAGATTTATTTGAACTTGCCTCTAAATTGGGTTATTCTTTAACAATTTATCAGTATGGTAATTATCCTTGGATAAGGAAATTTCGCAATATCGATGTTGTTTCTTTATCGAGGAATGGACAAAATACGAGCGAATTTTCTATTGAGTGTGTTCAAAACTTTAATAGATTTTTCTATGAGCAAGTTGTGGGTAGGTCAATATTAAATATTTACTCAGCTTTTTTTGAAGCCTGGCCTCTGGCGGCTAAACCAAGTATTGGAATTAGTCATGGTGTTGCTTGGGATAATCCGTCTTGCAGGTTTGATTCTGGAAGTCAGTTTTGGGAAACGAATCGTCGATTTATTGATGGTGCCAAAGCCTGTGAGTATTTAGTTTCAGTAGATACGAATACTGCTAATTGGATGCAAACAATTGATTATGATATCGGTCATAAAGTTCGACTGGTTACAAATTATGTTGATTTGAACGAGTTTAAGCCTAGGCCTGATTATGAAATAAAAAAAGAAAAGATTATAATACTATACCCTCGGAGGCTGTATGAAGCTAGAGGTCTATATATCGTATTAGACATACTAGATGATATTTTAGACAAATACCCCCAGGTTGAATTTCATTTCGTTGGTAAAGGATTCGAAGAAGATACAAATAATGTAGTGAAGAAAAAAAATAAATGGGGCGATAGGGTTAAATGGTATTGGCTTGATCCAGAAAAAATGCCTAGCGCTTACTATAATGCGGATATTA
This sequence comes from Paenibacillus sp. J2TS4, assembly GCF_018403245.1. GTDB lineage: Bacteria > Bacillota > Bacilli > Paenibacillales > NBRC-103111 > Paenibacillus_L. The sequence goes on along the minus strand of NZ_BOSH01000011.1, from coordinate 171,657 downwards.
CATTAATACCTACTTTATATAGTGAAGGGACAAGTTTATCTTGCCTTGAGGCTATGGCAGCAGGAAATGCGGTAATAGCAACAAGAATTGGCGGGTTAACGGATTTAGTATTGAATAATTATAATGGTTTTTTAATCGATCCTAATAGCGAGTCTTTACAACAAGCTATTGAAACGCTTGTTAATGATCCCGACAGATTAAAAATATTTAAGAGAAGGGGCAGAGAAATCGCTGAGGCTTTTTCCAAACAAACTTGGCAAGAAAAGTGGAGGGGAATTATTTCTAGCAAGATAAATGATGAACCTACACTAGAACAAAAACCTTTATTTTTAGTTGAAATATATGTTTGTAGACTTTTAAAGGTAGACGAACTTGGACCGTTGATTTCCTTTCTTTTAACAAATGGTTGTTTAGTATATATTTACACTAAAGATGATAAGGTTAACGAGAACTTAAGCTTTGGAAGACTGCAGTGGATGGAATGGGGGGGTGAGAAACTTTCTAGAGCCGATCTCGTTCTCGCTGAAAAAAATATTCTGGACAAAATAGAGGTTGCTGCTGATTTTGTTATATCCGCTGATGGTGTAATAGAGAATTTAGACTATGAGTTGATTAAACATCTGATAAAAAAAACTGACAATAAAATTAATGGAGGTGAGTCTGTTGAATTGGAAATTTGCCTTCCAAAATCCTAAGGTTGCATTAAGGAAAGCAATTCACAGGCTCCCAAATCATGCTTTGAAGCGCAGATTCATGAAATTCCCTTCTTCAGAAAAAATAATCGGCCAACTTGAAAAATTACAAAATGAGAGTAAAAATAAAGAGTGTTTTATTTTTCCTCTTCCTGGATGCCCCTGGGGGTATATGTTTCAACGACCCCAGCAGATGGCTCGTGCCCTCGGAAATAAAGGTTATACGGTTATTTATTGTGTCGATACTTCTTTTACCGGATCCCCGGACTGGGACGTGAGAGGACTTAAATGTGTAGGGGAAAATTTGTATCTTTTTAACGATGGACAATCTGGTAGAACTCTTAATTTTTTACAAAATAAAATGGTAGTATGGAAATACTGGCCGCATCAAACTGATTTTTTAAATCGATTAAAACTGAAAAACAAGAAAATTATTTATGATTGTATCGATCATTTATCAACATTTATATACTACAAAGATATAGAAAAGGATCATATCAACAGCTTAGCTGAAGCTGATTTAGTAATTGCTACAGCAGACAAAATATTTAACAATATCAAAAAAAAGGGAGATAATTGCTTGTTAATTCCTAATGCTGTCAGTCTAGAGGATTTTTCGGGCGATTATATTCAGGATATTCCATATGAATTAAAAACTAAATTGGAAATGATTTCAAAAGAATCAGACCAGATAGTTGGTTATTATGGTGCGTTGGCAGATTGGGTTGACTTTGATTTAATTGAATACTGTGCGCGAAAAAATCCAGGTTGGACTTTTTTGTTAGTAGGTGTAAAATATCCAAATATATCTATTCCCAAATTACCGAATATTGAAATTTGGGGGGAGATAAATTACAGATATATTCCTGCATTGTTAAGTTATTTTGATGTTGCTATTCTTCCCTTTAAGAAAAATGAAATTACACAACACACGTCTCCAGTAAAAATATTTGAATACATGGCTGGGAAAAAGCCTATCGTTAGCACCAAATTGTATGAAATACAAAAATATGATGTTGTTTTGTCAGCAGAAGGTAATGAAGAGTTTAACGAAAAATTAAATATAGGTATTCAACTAAAAACAAATCAACAGTATTTAGATCTTCTAATTCAATGTTCTTTAGAAAATTCTTGGGACCAGAGAGCGGAGGTTGTATTAAACAATTTAAAAAATAGGGGATTTATTAGTAATGGAGAAATTTAAAGTTGTGTTGTTTGATAGAAAGGATTCTACCCAAAACCCAGGCGGGGATACAATACAAATATATGCTATTGCAAAATTTTTAGAAGAGAACAATATATATGTTGCTATTATTAACGATTTAAACAACGTAGATCTTTTAAAATTTGATATCGCAATATTGTTTAATCTTACAAGGCCCTATGAGTTATACCTGCAAACAAAAATTGTACGAAATGCGGGTATTCCTTATATTTTATTCCCTATTTATTGGAATTTGGATAAAGTTGTGAAAAGCGCTGGATTCAATATCAGGAGTATGTTCAAATTTATTCTGACCCATAAAGGAAGCGATGTAATTCGTGCGTTTAAGTTTTATTCTCAAAATAAAACAATAGTAAAAAAATTATCGATAAATTTACTTTTATTGTTAAATAAAAAAAAATTTATTGAAAAGATTCTTGAGCATTCATTGTATATTTGTCCTAATTCTAATGCTGAAGCGACTCATTTACTTGATCAATTTAGATGTAAAAAAATGGAGGGAAAAATTGTTGTTGTAAACAACGGGATTAACATTAACCATGATATTAGACCTCCTTCAAGTCAAGAACTAGTTTCGTTAAAAGATTCGATTTATGTTTGTTGTGTTGGTGGGATAGGTCCTAGGAAAAATCAATTAAGTCTAATAAGGGCTGCAAAATTAACCGCGCTACCCCTAGTTATTGTTGGTGGATATTCTGAAGAAAACGAGGGATATTTTAATAAATTAAGGAGAGAAGCAGGTAATAATGTATATTTTGCTGGCCATTTACATAGGCAAGAAGTTCAGTGGATAATGGCTCATTCCAGCGGTCATATACAACCTAGTTACGTTGAGACACCGGGACTGGCGAGTCTAGAAGCTGCAAGTTTGGGGATTAATATTGGAGTGTCAAATATCCCTCCAGTTAAAGAGTATTTTAAAGATTATGCAGAATATTGCGATCCAAATTCTGTTGAATCAATCGCTGAATGTATGCTCGCGCTAGTAAAAAATAACAAAAGGTCAATTGAAACGAAGGAGTTTATAACGAAGAATTATCAATGGCGAGTAGTACTACAGCCATTAATAAAATTAGTCACCGTAGCCGGCCATGAAAATAGGATGTGATGAAGTGAATAAAAGAAGTGTAGTGTTAAAATCAATATCAAATTTTTTGAAACAAAGGTATCATATTCTAATTATTCCAATATTTTTAGTAATCATAATAGAAGCAATAAATAGGGGGAGCTTTAGTGATACAATTATCTGGGCATACACAAATATAAATGAACTATTCCTAAATTATGTTATATTCACATCAGTGTTTTTAATAGTTAGCTGTGCAATTAATCGCTTATATCTTTCTTACTTAATAGTTTCGATACTTTTAATTGTCATTGCTACTATAAATGGGGTAAAATTCCGAGTATTAGGCCTTCCGTTATTGCCATGGGATTTTATACTAGCTGGCGAGTCTTTAGAAATGGTTAAATATTTTATTGACTTTATTTTGAGCGGATTTTATATCGTGACAATTATGATTTTTATCATAATTATCGTTGCAATAAAGTTTTTACCGCAAATTAAAAAAAAATATAAACTTTATGAAAGAATATCGTTAGGAATTCTTGCCGTTCTAGCTTTATTAATTCTATACCTAGATAAACCAATAGAGTATAAAAAAGTTTTCAACATTGAACATATTCGTTTTGATCAATCAAAAAATTATTTAAAAAATGGTTTTTTATTATCTTTTATGATGAATGCCAACCAAGCAACAGTCATGGAGCCTAGCGAGTACAGTGAACAAAGTATAATGAGCATGGTTGATGAAATTGAAAGAAGGCATAACATTGATACAGATTTCAAACCTAATATTATTATTATACTAAGCGAATCGTTCTGGGATCCTACTGTACTTGAAAATATTTCGTTTAGCCAAGATCCCTTGCCGTTTTTCCACTCCTTACAGGAAAAACATATATCAGGTTCTCTTTTTTCCCCATCCTACGGTGGGGCAACATCTAATGTTGAATTTGAAATACTCACTGGGCACTCAATGCGTTTTTTGCCTCAAGGATCGACTCCCTATTTGCAATATATAAATTCGGGTGTAGAATCATTGGCAAGTATCTTAAGAAGGCAGGGATATCATGCCTCTGCTATCGGGGCTTACTATAATTGGTTTTATGATAATAACAAAGTTTACAAAAGATTTGGCTTCTCTAACTTTATAAGTAGCGAGGTATTTAAAGATCCTGTTATGAAGGGTCTATATATCGCGGATGATGAAGTTGCCAATGTCATCATTGAAACTACAGAACTTAGTGAGGGGCCGGATTTTATATTTGCAAGTACTATGCAAAACCATGGCCCTTATGATCCTGAACGTTTTGATGAAAACCTAATACAAGTGAGTGGAAATATATCTAAGGAATCCCAGTCGTTATTAGAAACATATGCCCAGGGAGCCTATGATGCCGATAAATTTCTAGAGAAACTGGTTAATTACTACGATAATAAAGATGAACCGACAATAATTGTATTTTTTGGCGATCATCTACCAGCTCTTAATACCGATTATGGTATATATAAAGAAACGGGATATATTTCTGGAAATGGAAACAGCTTCACAGATTATAAAGCATTGCATACAACTCCACTTCTAATTTGGAATAATTTTTTGTCAGAAAAGAAAGAAACCCTTCATATGAGTCCTTCTTTTCTAGGCGCTTTTATTCTTGATTTAGCCCAAAAGGAAGGAACTGTTTATACGGACTTCCTTTATAATCAATTTATAAAGACACCGATCATCCCACCAAATATATATTATTCAGAATATAATATAAATGAAGATGATTTGTTAGCATATAATTTACTTCAGTACGACTATCTTTTTGGAAAACAATATTTAGTTAATTCAAAAAATGAAGATATAATTGATACCAATTTTAAATATGGTAATAAAGAAACAATAATTGATGAAATAGTTCCAAATGATTTAAAATCTGGAGAAGTAAGGGATCCAAAATTGAACGGAACGATAATAGCTGTTAATGGCAAGAATTTTTATAAAGATAGCATAGTATTTGTCAATGGTAAACCGCTAGATACGACTTATGGTGATGAAGGTTTTTTGACAGCAATCCTTCCTGCAAAGTATAACGCAAAGGTTGGAAAATTAAATTTTCAAATAAAGTTGTTTGATTCAAAGGGAAAGGTATTAGTTCAATCAAACATTTATGATATGGATGTTTCTTCCGAGTAATATTAAATATTCAGAATTGCGAGGAGCTAAACATGAAAGGCATTATTCTAGCTGGGGGAACAGGTTCACGCCTGTATCCCTTAACTAAAATAACGAACAAGCATTTACTTCCAGTTGGTAAGTACCCAATGATTTTCTATCCTATATACAAATTAAGGGAAGCTGAAATTACAGACATTTTAATTATTACGGGAAAGGAACATATGGGGGACGTTGTAAATTTGCTTGGCAGTGGGAAAGAGTTTGGAGTAAGTTTCACGTACAAAGTTCAAGAACAAGCAGGTGGGATAGCCCAAGCTTTAAGTCTAGCAGAACATTTTGTGGGAGAAGATCAAATGGTTGTATTATTAGGTGACAATATATTTCTTGATAGTATAACCCCCTATATAAAATCGTTTGAAAATCAAAAAGAAGGTGCAAAAATCCTTGTAAAAGAAGTTAGGGATCCGCAACGATATGGAGTTGTGGAGTTAAAAGGAACAAAAATTACATCAATTACTGAAAAACCAGACTGTCCTAGAAGCAATTTTGCAGTTACTGGCATATATATGTATGACCAGAAAGTATTCGATATTATAAAAAAGCTAACACCTTCGGGGCGCGGTGAATATGAAATAACTGATGTTAATAACGAATATATAAACCTGAATCAGTTAACATATGATATTTTAAATGGTTGGTGGACTGATGCAGGCACACATTCTTCCCTTGCTTTAGCCAATACTTTAGCAAAAAGTCTTATAATCGATATATAAACCTTATCAAGATGAGGTGTTTTAATTGAATATAATTAAAACTAAATTTGAAGGTGTACTAATTATTGAACCAAAAGTGTTTTCAGATGAACGTGGTTTCTTTATGGAAAGCTATAATGAAATTAACATGGAGAAAAACGGGTTAGCAATTAATTTTGTTCAAGACAATCATTCTTTTTCCTCTAAGGTGGGTGTTATCCGGGGACTTCATTATCAGCTTAATCCGAAAGCACAAAGCAAACTCATTCGTGTGACTGCAGGGGCCATTTATGACGTTGTAGTGGATATTCGAAAAGGGTCTGTAACTTTTGGTGATTGGTTAGCAATAGTTTTAAGTGCTGATAACAAAAGACAATTGTTCATCCCCAGAGGATTCGCCCACGGATTTTGTACACTTACTCCAATTGCAGAGGTACAGTATAAAGTAGATGAATATTACGCACCAGATTTAGACAGAGGAATAATATGGAACGACCCTGATTTGGGCATTACTTGGCCAACAAAAAGCCCTATTCTTTCGGTAAAAGACCAAAAGCATCCGTTGTTTAAAAATGCTCAGATCAATTTTGACTGAGGGGAGGGAAAGAAATGAAAATGCTAGTAACTGGAGGATATGGATTTATTGGCAGCAATTTTATTAGGTATATGCTTAAAAAATACTCTAATTGTCAAATTGTCAATTTGGATGCATTAACTTATGCTAGTAATGTAAAGAATCTTAAAGAATATGAAAACCACTCTAATTATACATTTGTAAAAGGGGATATTAGAGATTCGTTTTTGGTAAATCGAATTTTTCAACAAGGAATAGATTTTTGTGTAAATTTCGCAGCAGAGTCTCATGTAGACAGAAGTATACAAAATCCTACTATTTTTATTGAGACAAATGTAAATGGGACCCAAGTTTTACTCGAGGCAGCAAAGAAATACGGCATAAATAAATTTGTTCAAATATCAACTGATGAAGTATATGGGTCTTTAGGGGATACAGGATTATTTACTGAATATACACCACTATCTCCAAACAGTCCATACTCTGCAAGTAAAGCTGCAGGTGATCTCTTGATTAGGGCATATCATGAAACTTATGGTCTTCCAATTAACATAACCCGTTGTTCCAATAACTATGGACCTAACCAATACCCTGAAAAATTAATTCCATTAATAATTTCAAAAGCAATACAAGACAAGCCTCTTCCTATATATGGAAATGGGTTGAATGTTCGAGATTGGTTATTCGTGAAGGACCACTGTACTGCGATAGATTTAGTTATTCATAATGGTAAGAGTGGTGAAGTGTATAATATAGGTGGACGCTCGGAAAAAACTAACATAAATATTGTAAGGATGATATTGCAAGAATTGGGCAAACCCGAATCATTAATATCTTATGTTAAAGATCGACCAGGACATGATTACCGATATGGAATTGATGCCACAAAAATTAAACAAGAGTTAGGTTGGAAGCCTAAATATGATTTTGAAACAGGTATAAAGAAAACAATTAAATGGTATTTGAATAACCAAGAATGGTTAAACAAAGAAAAGTACAATAAAATGACAATAAATATCTGTGAAGGATGAATTTTATGAAAGTTATTGTTACAGGTGCACAAGGTCAACTAGGGAAAGATCTTTGCAACATCCTTGACAAGCAATTTAAAATATACGGTCTAGGAAGATTGGAACTTGATGTTACAGTGCAAGAACAATGCGAAAAAGTTATTTCATTAATTAAACCAGATGTTATCATTCATTCTGCTGCTTTTACAGATGTAGATAGGGCCGAAGTAGAAGAAACAAAAGCGTATCTTGTAAATGCTTATGGGTCTCGTAATATTGCTGTTGCAGCAGAAAAAATTGGGGCAAAGGTTTGTTATATAAGTACGGATTACGTATTTGATGGAAATTCCACCAAGCCATATCGTGAGTTTGATAATACAAATCCAATTTGTATATATGGTAAATCTAAAAGGGCTGGAGAATTATTCATACAAACTTTTTCTTCAAAATATTTTATAGTAAGGACCTCTTGGGTTTATGGAATGAATGGAAATAACTTCGTAAAGTCTATACTAAAACAGGCTTTAAGCAAACAACATTTAAAAGTTGTTAATGATCAAACAGGTTCTCCAACTTATACTATTGACTTATCAAAATTTATTGCGGAATTAATATTATCTGAAAAATATGGTATTTATCATGTATCAAATAGTGGGGCATGTTCTTGGTTTGATTTTGCACAAGTAATATTGCAAGAATTAGGGATAGATGTAGGCATAGATCCGTGTACCTCTAAGGAATTTACAAGAGAAGCGCCTAGACCGACTTTTTCAGTTTTAGAGCCCCTTGCAATTAGAGCGAATGGATTTAAAGAACTAAGGCACTGGCGAGTCGCATTAAGTGAATTTATAAGGGAATTTAAGGACAGTAATCATGAGAAAAGTTAGTATCCATATCGTAACGTATAATAGTGAGGAATTCATTGATAAATGTTTAACTGCTGTTCTTCAGCAGACATATCCTGTTGATAGAATAATTATCCTAGACAATAATTCAAGTGATAATACTATTACAGTATTGAAGAAGTTTACCGCTCCTAATATACAAATTGTACTAAACGAATCTAACACCGGTTTTGCTCCAGCACATAATCAAGCGATTAGAATGACAAAAAGTGATTTTTTTCTTGTTCTAAATCCCGACGTAATTTTACATCCTGATTATATAAGAATGCTAATAGAGAACATGCTTAAAATACCTGGAGCTGGTAGTGCTACCGGTAAACTTTGTCTGAAAGGGTTCTCAGATACTATTGACAGTGTTGGACTAACTATAAACAAATCAAGGAGGGCATTTGATAGAGGAGCAGGGACACATCAGGTACTTTGGAATCAGCCGGCGGAAATATTTGGCGTTTCTGGCGCTGCAGCGCTATATTCAAGAGAAATGGCAAATGAGATATCAATAGAAGATGAGTTTTTTGACGAAAGTTTCTTTGCATATAAAGAAGACGTAGATGTAGCATGGAGAGCCCAAATATATGGATGGAAATCCTTTTATTTTCCAGAGGCTACTGCCTTGCATGAACGAGGTTGGAAGAGGGGCTCAAGATCTAAGCAATCGTTAATGGTTAGAGAGTATTCATACATAAATAGGTATCGAATGATGTTGAAAAACGATTCTCTTAAATATATATTACTACACTTTATTTTTATTGCATCTTTTGAAGTTGCAAGCTTTTTTTATGTTTTATTTAGAGAACCACAGCTACTCAAAATGTGGAAAAAGCTGATTGGTGATATTCCACGAATTTTAAAATATAGGAAGATAATTAAAAAAAATAGAAAAAAAGAGTTAAGTATCTTATACTCAGCTTTTTTTAAATAAACACTATTATCTTGGAACCCATGCTATAATAGATTAGGTGATTTGGATGGACTTAAGTATTATTATATTAAATTACAATACGTGTGAGCTCACCTTGAATGCGCTTGAGTCGGTATATGGATCGAATACTGGGTTTAAGTATGAGGTGATCTTGATTGATAACGCTTCTTCGGATTCTTCCGTCGAGAGAATTCGGGGGAAATTTCCTCAGGTTCGAATGATAGAGAACAAGAAAAATGTAGGATTCTCCAGAGCGAACAATCAAGGGATGAGAATCGCAACGGGAAAATATATTCTTCTGTTGAATTCGGATACTATTGTTCAACCTGATACATTCGATATCATGCTTCAATTCATGGAGGAGCATCTTGAAATCGGGGCAAGTGGCTGCAAAATTATTCTACCGGACGGATCCTTGGATAAAGCATGCCGCAGGGGGTTTCCTACACCTTCTGCTTCCTTTTACTACGCGTTCGGTATTTCGAAGCTGTTCCCGCGGGTTCCTCGGTTCAATCAATATCAACTAGGCTATTTAAACCCGGATGAGGAATATCCTGTAGACTGTCTGGTCGGGGCCTTTATGCTTGTCCGCCGTCAGGCGATCGAAGAAGTGGGAATGCTGGACGAGGAATTTTTCATGTATGGAGAAGATGTCGACTGGTGCTATCGAATTAAGCAGGCCGGTTGGCAAAATTACTATTATCCGAAGACTCATATTATCCATTACAAAGGCGCCAGCAGCCGCAAAAAGCCCTGGAAAATCATCTACGAATTTCACAGAGCGATGTATTTATTTCATCGTAAACATTATCGAACTAAATACTCCCTCCCCACGAATATAATGATTTATGGAGGGATCGGTTTTAAGTTGGCTTTAGCTGTATTAAAGAATGGTTTGGCGAAGGCGAGGTGAGAATCTGTGATCCGAAATAATCAGAGTATTTTGTCGCAAATTTATGCCTTTTGTGATTTTGTCGTTATTCAATTGGCATTCTTGGCAGCATTCTGGTTAAAATTCAGATCGGGCTGGATTGATGCAGGTGGCGCTCTTCCCTTCCAAACTTACCTGTTATGGAGTTTGTTTTATGGGGCTCTTTGTATAGGACTAGGGTTTTTTACCGGTTTTTATTCCCCTAAGCGTAAGAAAAGGTTTGCTTACGAAGCCTATAAAATTATTCAACTCCAACTAATCAGCTTCCTTGCCTTACTGAGTTTCTTGTTTGTGTTTAAGGCGGTGGATATTTCCCGAGAGATGCTGGCGATTTATTTGGTGACCAGTATTGCGTTTCTCGGCTTTTACCGTTATTGGACCAAGCTGTTCTTAAAAAGACTCCGTGAGAAAGGATTTAATAAGCAGTATGTGCTTATATTAGGTGCGGGAAGCCTGGGAAAAAGATTTTACTCCAACCTGTTGAAGCATCCGGAGCTTGGTTTTGAGGTGGTAGGATTTTTGGACGATTATCAACAGCACCATGAGGACAATGCCTATAATTACAAACCAATTCTGGGAACCGTAGATGAACTGGAGGAAATACTGGAAAAGATGCCGATAGATGAAGTGATTATCGCTCTTCCTCTTGCTGCTCATGATAAGTACGGAAGAATCATTTCGATTTGCGAAAAAGCCGGAGTTCGTACAATGATTATCCCCGATTTTTTCGACTATTTACCGGCTCGACCTAATTTCGATAATTTCGCTGGAATTCCGCTTATCAATGTGAGAGATATTCCTTTGGACAACCTGACTAATCGAATATTGAAAAGAACCTTCGATATTGTTTTCTCTGTTGTGGCGATTACGATTACTTTGCCCGTAATGATTCTTATCGCTATAGGAATTAAACTGACCTCGCCGGGCCCAATTATTTTTAAACAAGAGCGGGTAGGTCTGAATCGGCGAACCTTTCCGATGTATAAATTTCGCAGCATGAAAATAATGGAAGAACAAGATTCGGATACTCAGTGGACGACAGAGAACGATCCAAGAAGAACGAAATTTGGTTCCTTTTTACGCAGGACCAGCTTGGATGAGCTTCCTCAGTTTTTCAACGTATTGATCGGGCATATGAGCGTGGTCGGTCCGAGACCGGAACGGCCGTATTTTGTAGAGCAGTTCAAGGAAGAAATCCCTAAATATATGGTTAAGCATCATATTCGCCCGGGGATTACCGGATGGGCTCAAAGCAAAGGATTGAGAGGGGATACGTCAATTGAAGATCGGATAAATCATGATATATTCTACATAGAAAATTGGACTTTTTTATTCGATCTGAAGATTATATACAGAACTATTTGGAATGGTTTTGTCAATAAAAATGCTTACTAGTTTAATACGACAAAGGACTCCACTTGGAGTCCTCTTCTTTATTTAAACCCTCGAAAAAACTCATCCTCGCGGACCTTATCGCCCAAAGTGGGGCAGGTGCTTTCAGCGGATTCGATGGTCCAGCCGGCGACTTTAGTTCCGCATAGAACGGCGGTAGACAAGGACAGGCCTTGGACGAGGCCGGATACGGTGCCGGAGAAGAAAGCATCCCCTGCTCCAGTAGAATCTATCATGCGGACTAATTCGGCTGGCTGATGGCCGCTTTCCCCGGTGGCAGAGTCATAGAAGATGCAGCCTTGTTCTCCCAAGGTGATTACCATAGAGCGCATGGTGTTGGAGTCTACTAGCTTTTTTAATAAGGGGAGCATTTCCTGCGGCTGCATGAGGGTTAAGTCGGCCCCCAGCAATTTTCCGGCTTCATGATGATTGCAAATAAAGCATTCCAAAGTATTCAGTAGATCGGGATGATTGGCAACGACGTCGAGATTGCCCGGAATGCCATATACCGGCTTATTGTGTTGCTTAGCCAAAGCTATTACCCGACGGGATATAGCTTCGTTCAAATCTAATTCAAGGACGAGATGCGTGCAGGCCTGCACGAGCTCTTCTCCGCTTGCCTTAATGACTTGGGCGAGATGCTTCAAGTCGGGCATTTGGGAGATGGACCCTGCCAAGTCCCCTTGCTCATCAAGGATAGCCAGCCACATCCCCATTCCACCTTCGTCCACACCTTGCAAGTATTGGACATTTACTCCGATTTCTTGCAGTCGAGTGGCAACTTCTTTTCCAACTCCATTTAAATCATACGAGCTGACAAAGGTAGTATTCAAACCGATTCGGGCTATATTCTCTACCACGTTGCGCCCAACTCCACCGTGAACGAATTGAATAGTCCCCAAGTTCCGGGAGGAGCTATGGTAAGTCTCGTTGGCGAAGCCTTTACAATCTACAAATACGGTTCCGATCACCGCAACCGATGGATTCATTGTTCCCGTCTCCTTTTGCCACGGAATCCTGCTTCTGCTGACCAAGGTGATAATAAACCTAGCGGGGCTCTACTTTAGACACACTCGGGAAGGGAGAAACTCCAGAGGTGAGGTGGCAAACCCGCATTGGCCCCTGACATTCGTGAAACCGAGTCATCCGTGATATTCAAGTCTTTTGGCTGCCTCGGATTGCGTCTGGTCAGGGAAAGAAGGCGGTGCATTCAGGATTCCTGTATTTTTTCTTTTTCAAATGTATTATACCTGATAATTCCCACAAAATGCTTCATTCCTAAAGGAATGGGCGAATATAATTATAATAGACTTGTTTATAAGATAGACAAACTATGGTCGGTCCGAACGAATTCAATGCTTAAGGGGAGGGCTCCGACATGAAAGAGGAGGACAAGCACGACGAAGGCAGAGAAGAGTCAGTGTCCGACGTCTCGATTAGTAAAGGAATGGTTGCCGGTTTTATGATCGGATGCCTCCTGTGGGGGCTTCTCGGAATTGGGTTATGGATGTGGCTTAAATAACTCTACTAGCGGCCATTTGACAAAAAGCTGAATTTTCGAATATGATGGTATATATTTTTACAGGCTGAGATTAAGAAGAGTACGCGGGTACGGGAGGCTGGCAGAGAGCCGGTGGGAGGTGCGAACCGGTGCCTTGGTCCCGCGGAATGGACTTATGAGCCGCTTGTCGAACAGGGAAGCTTTAGAAGCTGGCCAAATTGGACCCCATCTAACCTAACTTAACGAAGTAGGCCCAGGTTAGTCCGGCTTGACCAATGCTTGAATAGCTCTAAGCAGGTTGAGAAGATCTGCCAAACCTAAGTAGACCGAGCCGGGAATGATCTCCCCGTTATCAAGAGTCGGGTATCGAAGCGGATTTATATGACTTATGTGATCTGTAGTCTATAAATCGGTTTCCGTACCTCAGAGAGCGCCTGCTTGTTCAGGCGAATTAAAGGTGGTACCGCGATCCTTCGTCCTTTTATGGGGACGGAGGTTTTTTATTTTTGAGGGAGGTGATGGCCAAATGGAGGACGGTTGGTGGCGGACGTCGAGGACGTTAAGAACGCTAAGAACTCGGAAGATGTGGAAAAAGCGGAGGAGTACTGGAATATCAATTCATCCAAGGAGGAATTACATTGAGAAGAGAACAGAAACGAGAGCGGATTTTGACGGGCGACCGCGTCACGGGAAAGCTGCATTTGGGCCATTACGTCGGAAGCTTGAAGAACCGGGTGATGCTGCAGGAAGAATATGATCCTTATTTCATTCTGGCCGATGTGCAGGCTTTGACTACTCATTTTGAGCAGCCGGAATTGGTGCGGCAGCATGTGCGGGAAGTAGCGCTGGATTATTTGGCTGCGGGGATCGATCCGGACTTATCGACCATCTTTATTCAGTCGCTTGTTCCGGAGATCGCTGAATTAACGGTGTATTATTCCATGTTCGTAACGGTAAATTCGTTAAGGCATAATCCGACCGTCAAATCGGAGGCGGCTGATAGAGGTTATGACGATCTGTATTACGGTTTTCTGGGTTATCCGGTCAGTCAGGCTGCGGATATAACGTTCTGCAAGGCGACGCTTATTCCGGTCGGGGAGGATCAAATTCCTCACGTCGAACAAACGCGGAGGATAGTGCGCCGCTTCAACGAGCTGTACGGCACTGTCTTTGAGGAGCCGAAGGCGTTGGTCGGAGAGGTGCCGCGGCTTATCGGCTTGGATGGCAAAGGGAAGATGAGCAAAAGCTTGGGCAACGCCATTCAGCTGGATTCGTCGAAAAGCGAGGTGGAGGCCAAGCTGAAGAAAGCAGTGACGGATCCGGCCCGTATTCATAAACATGACCCCGGCCACCCGGAAATTTGCCCTGTCTTTGCTTATCACGAAGCGTTTATGCCGGAAGAGAGCGAAGAGATTCGGGAACAATGCATGCAAGCCCGGATCGGCTGTGCGGAGTGTAAACAGAGGATCGCCCGCCGGATTAACGATGTTCTGGAGCCGATGCGGGAAAGGCGTGCTTACTATGAGGCCAGGCCGAAGCAAGTGGAGGACATTTTGCGGTCGGGAACCGATCAGGCAAGACGCATCGCCGGCGAAACGATGCAGGAAGTTCGGGAAGCGATGCGAATCGATTATTTTACCGGGGAATAATCTCTTATTAATGAGGGCGCGACTCTCCTTGTTGAGGGTTGTGTCTCTTTTTTTATTTTATATGGGTAAAAAGAACTAGGTGATATGCCGACAAATAGGTGAAAGGATATAACTCCGATTCGCGAAGTCGTTAGGAGAAATTCTTAATAAAACCACTCGAGGTGTACTGATGAAACGATTAACTCTATGCGCTCTACTAATTTGTTCCCTGCTGCTGGGCCTGTTTCTATCTCCGGTGGAGGCAGCCATTTCGAATGTTTACAAAAATCATACATTTACTGCGACCTTTAATCCGGATTACACGGTGACTGTAGAAGGAACGGCTGAGGAAAAAGCCGGAGGTCCTATGGAGATTGATGTTCATGGCCCTAGTCCAGGGGTGAAGCTGATTAAAACATACGTGGTGGATGTGGCGACGGACGGCCAGTTCAAATTAATTACGGATCGCCTGGAGGTAGAAGAGGCCAATATCTACATAAGGGCCAAGGAAAGGACCTCCTATTGGCTGGGTGTGCGCTCCCCTAACACTTTATCGGATAAACCCGATGGCGAGGATATGGTCAAGCTGAACCCGAATGATCCTCTGTTGGAGAAAACGGTGGATCCGGGCACGATTCCCGCTATCCGGGCCAAGTGGCAGCAATATGCTCCGGAATTTGATTATGCCGGTTCTCTTTATTTGGAACAGCCTTTACTTTCTTCTCCTTATTCGGCGGGAAAGCTGCATGAGCAAGTGCTGCTGGATGCGTTGAATATGACGAAGTTCGCCCGTTACCTGGCGGGGATGTCGGAATCGGTTGAATTGAGTTCGAAGCTGAACGAATCCGCTCAGCATAAAGTCGTTGTTCTCGAGCAAACCTATCATTCTTCCCGTCCGCATGACCCGGCACAGCCTGCAGATATGAGCGATAGCTTCTACCAAACCAGCCAGGCTTGGAAGGGGGGCGGAACTAGCGCTTATGAGAACCTCCATTACGGTTACCTGCCGATGCGTGCAGTGGCTTCATTCATGGATGACATAGGATCGTCCAATGAGCGGAATGTCGGTCACCGCTGGGCTATTCTCCAACCGGATATCCGGGAAGTTGGCTTCGGATATACCGATAACTACATCGTCATGCATTTGAAAGAGGGCAATTACAAATCCCCTTGGCCAGAAGAACGGGACTATGTAGCCTGGCCCAGTGCGGGCAATTTTCCGATGCTGTTCTCCGAATTTCAGATGTTTTCCATCTTGTTGAATCCTAATAAATTTGAGCCGGCCGATGCGGAATCCTTGCGGATAGAAATATTAAATAAAAGGCAAAAAACAAAATGGCAGTTATATGATACAGCTAACTACAGCAGTAAAGCGGGTAAAATGTACATGAGCAGCCGCTTTTATCAGGGAGAGCCCGCTACTTTTATCACTTTTTCCGTATCCGGCATATCCATTCAAGAGGAGGATGAGGTGAGCATCCGGATTACCGGAATCAAGGACAAGAGTGGTAACGAGACCGCCATTGAGTACGCTATTCATTTCTTCGAACTGGATGAATCCACCCAGTCGTCCACACCCGCTATCGATGATTATACATACAGTGAACAAACCATTAGGCCAGGCTCGAAGCTGGAGGGGCTAGCGATTAACCCTCGCGATGTAACCCTCTTGGTGGGGGAACAGGTTCAAGTAAAGGTTATGGCTGGGGATGAGCAGGGTAAGGCTGTAGACGTGACGAATCAGGCGATATTCAGACTAATGGATGAGAAGTACGCCGATTATTTCACTGTCGACGCTCAAGGAATAGTTACGGCGCTGAAAGCAACGGAAGTGGTCGCTTATCCTGTGGAAGTGACTTATGGAGACCGAACAGATATGTTCCATGTACGGGTGCGGAACCCGCTCGCTTCATTCAATGATGTAGGCGGTCATTGGGCTCAAGAAGCGATTCAATGGGCCGCAGAACGGCGTATTGTCCAAGGCTATGAAGATAATGAGTTCAAGCCCGAGCAGTTCGTCAGCGAGGCTGAATTTCTGGCCTTTTTCTATCGTCCTCGGGTGGATCCGGCGATGATCGAGCCCATGCCGGATTATCCGTGGCACTGGGCCGATAAGCTGTACTATTTTGCCGAACTTTACAATGTGCCGGTTCTGACAGCAAAGGATGAGGAACGAAGCAGCCCGATTACCCGCACGCAGGTGGCGGAAATTATTGCGGCTGCCGAAGGCTATCATTTGACAGGCGATGCAGCTATACAGTATATGCTGGGCAAAGGATATTCGCAGGGCAAAGACAGCAACACGATTGCCGGATATAGAGGCGATGATTTCCTGACTCGTGCCGAAGCATTGGAATTCAGCTACCGTCTGATGGATTACATTACCGATGTAAAAAAGAGGCCCGAGCAGCCCACTCCGGTTAGTGAGCTGCCTCCTTTGCCGTAAGAGGAAGAAGAAGCAGTGCTGCGGGAATTCAGCGAACAATATTCTGAGGAGGGAAAACTGATTATGGAGCTCATGCCTGCATGGAAGCGCTGGGGGTACGAAGAGGGTATTGAAGAAGGCATTGAAAAAGGTAAGGAAGATATTATTAGGAAATTTCTTGATAAAGGATTTTCTCCAGAAAAAGTGGCCGAGACGCTGGAGGTACCCGTGGATGAAATTCGAAAGTTGATACCTAAGCCATAACCCACACTTCGCTGGATAATTATTGAAAATGGAAACAGGAAGAATCCCCTAATCAGGGTTCCCTTCCTATTTTTGTATTACACACTTCTAAAGCTCATCTATATATTTGAGAAAATGGCTGAAGGGGACAGCAAGGCCGATTTTGCCGGACTTGCCTTCCCGTTTGATTTGGGTGGTGGCAAATACGACGGCTATGACCTGGCCATCCTTGTTGAGGATCGGACTGCCGCTGTTCCCTTTATAGATCGGGGCCTGAATCATCAGGACAGGCACGTCCCAGTCCGTAAGAGAGGTCAGCCCGAGAATGGAGCCTTCATTGGCCATCTGGTTAAACAACAGCGGATTTCCAATGACGTAGATGGGGGTCCCTTCCATTGGATCGGTAACCGGCGCAATCTCCAGGGTGGGCAGCGATGGGTCGGGGTCCCTCACCCGCAATAAGGCTGCATCCATAGCGGCGTCGCTGGCCACTACATCCGCTGTAAATGTTTTTCCTTCTGGAAAGCTGACAAGGCTTGTCCGCTCCCCTTCGATGACATGATGATTGGTGACAATGAGGCCGTCGGCGGCAATATTAAATCCGGTTCCCTTGCGTCCGCCGGAATTTACGACAACAACGGCTTGCTTGTACTGTTGAATCGCTTCATTCCGTGACAATTCCCTGTTTTTTTTCAGAAAATCAATCGCCTGCAGGCTAAAAATTTGAGGGAAAAAAGCAATGATATTGGCAAATAATCCGAGGACGACGAGGACCGCAAGCCATTTTTTAATCCACCTTCGGGAGGGCCGAGGCTCTTCCTCCTCCGGGTCGTCATCCTCAAAGAACGAAGGATCCTCCGGATCAAAATCTTCATAGGGCTCGTCGTGGAGCTCTTCGAGCGCCCCTTCGCGTCTTTCTTTAGACGATTCCTCCTCTTCAAGTGTCCCTTTCCTTTTCTCTTTACGCGGATTTTCCTCTTCGTGCAGCCCTTCCTGCTTGTTCGTTTCCTTATCTTTAATGAATATTCTCCTCCTCAAGGATGCTTTCTTTTATTGTGCCAATCTTGGGCTAACCTTTCAAGTGTTTGGCTGGGACCCTAGCCACAAGGGACATCTCTATGCCCATCTAATAAATGAAATTGGTGTTGGCCAGCCAGCTTGTTAATAATGGATCGACCATTGGCAGGCTGACTTAATCGCTCGTCGGCTTCTTGCCATGGATGTGCATGATGACATCTTGTATGCGCGGGAATTCATCGTTGAGAAGTCCCGACTCTATAAAATCTTTCAGCGTGTTATCTATTCCCACTTTCGCAATTAAAATAAGGCGAGGACTTCATCGACTTGAGTCCTCGCCTACGAATATCATGTTCACTCATGAGCGGAGTAACGGCATGTTCCACTCCTTCATTGTAAGAGCCAGAGAGGGAGAGAAGAGGGCTAATTCAACACCTCATTGGCCCATTTGGTCAACAGTCGTTCCCGATTATTTCCGGCCCAGGAGTGATCGTACGGAATGAGGGTCAGATTCGCCAGAGGGAACGCCTCTGCCGGGGAAACCGCCTCCCGGTTCGTCAGCAGCTGGTAATTGCCGACCTGCTTGCCTAATTCCTGGGCTTGCTTGGTCAGCGCCCAATCTACAAACCTCTCCGCTTCATTCTGATTAGGCGCGCCGTTAATGATGCCGATCGCTCCGATCTCGTACCCGGTTCCCTCTTCGGGGAAACCTACAATAATATCGCGGAACCCTTCTTTATAAAACTTAATGGCATCATGGGAGAACATGATCGCGGTCCCGATTTCACCCATGCCTACTTTTCTGCCGGGAACGCTGCCCGATGTCGTATAGGTATTAATCTGCTGGTGAATCTCTTTAAAATAGGAGAAAGCCTGTTCTTCCCCCCACAGCTGCACTAGTGTGGCGAGCACCGTATAGCCCGTCCCGGAGGTGCGCGGATCAGGCATGCCAATCATGCCTTTGTATTTCGGGTTCAGTAAATCATTCCAGGACTGGGGAGGGGATAGGCCTACCTCCTGGAGCCAGGCCTTGTTCGATACTAGAGCGAGGGAGCCGAGATAGATTCCGGCCCAATAGCCTTCTTCATCTTTATACGCTTCATCAATCCATTCGGAATTGACGGAAATATAAGGAGTTAACAAACCTTCCGTTTTGGCCTGGATGAATGTATCCGCAGGTCCGCCATACCAGACGCTGGTACGGGGTTTATCCCGTTCGGCTCTTATTCTCGCCAATATTTCTCCGCTGGACATACGGAGATACGAGACTTTGATGCCGGTTTCTTTCTGGAACGCCTCGATCGCTTTGATCGCATGGTCATCGTACAGTCCCGCATATATGGTCAGGACGCCGTTTTTTTCCGGTGAGCACGCAGTTAAGAAGACAAATAGAACTAATAGCAGCAACCTCCGCCAATGTGCGCGCTTCATCTGTCTTCCCCCCTCCGGCTTCTCCCGACTGATGTTTAAATGACGTGCAAGGAATGTTCAGAAAACCGCAAAGATACCGTGTCTCCCACCTGGTATATCTTTTCCGCGGATGGATTGTTTTCCGTAATTTGCACCGTTTGTCCTGCGAATTGCACCTCATACTCCTGACACTGTCCCATAAAAACGCTTTTGGTAACGACGGCCGTATTCTCGCCGCCTTTGGCCAAGGATACCGCTTCCGGACGGATGACGACCGAAACCTTATCGTTTACCCGATGGGCTCCGGTGGCTCTGGCTTTCATTATACCGGTTTCCGTGCGAATCTGTAGCTGCTCATCGGACACTTCCACGACCTGGCCTTCTATGAAATTGGCCGTCCCGATAAAATCAGCGACGAATCTTGTTGCCGGCCGCTGATATACTTGCTGTGGCGTGCCGACTTGCTCGATCCTTCCTTTATTCATAACAATAACCTGATCGCTCATGCACATGGCTTCACTCTGATCATGGGTGACATAAATCGCTGTAATGCCGATTTGCTGCTGGATCCGGCGAATTTCATCACGCATGACCAGCCGAAGCTTGGCATCTAGATTGGATAGGGGCTCATCAAATAACAGAACCCCCGGCTCCATGACCAAAGCCCTCGCCAAGGCGACACGCTGCTGCTGGCCGCCCGAAAGCTGAGCAGGCATCCGATCCTTGTATTCCGTCAAGTTCATGATATCCAGGACGCCGTGCACTTTTTGGATGATCTCCGCTTTGGCCATTTTCTTGATTTTTAGCCCGTAGGCAATATTATCGAATACGCTTAGATGCGGAAAGAGTGCGTACGACTGAAAAACCATCGTACAATCCCGCTTGTTCGGCGGAATGCTGTTGACCTTGTTCCGGTCGAAATAGATGTCTCCTGACGAGATGTCCTCAAAGCCTGCGATCATGCGCAGCGTTGTCGTTTTCCCGCACCCGGAAGGGCCCAGCAGTGTAACGAATTGACCGGCCTCGATCGTTACGTTGACATCAGATACGGCGTAGACCAGTTCGTTCTTTTCATTGTTAAAGGCTTTGGATACATGGTGTAAAGAGACTGATTTTGCTTTCATGCTAGTTCCTCCTCAAACTGGATAGAAGTATACGTTTATAGTAATGAAGACTCTTTATTTCCGCCTCCGAACAGGCTGACCAATGTGTTAAGCAGAACCAGCGCAACGATCATGACGAGAATGAGAATCGTGCAATAGGCGCTCGCTACACCGATTCTTCCCGTTTCCACCTGGCTCAGGATCGAGGCAGTAATCAAATTATATTTGGCGGAGATCAGGAAGATTATGGCGCTCATGGCCGTCATGCTTTTGACAAATCCATAGACCAGACCGCTGAAAAAAGCCGGTTTAATTAAGGGCAGCACGACGCTGGTGAACGTCTTGTATTGGCTGGCGCCCAGATTCGTCGCCGCCTCTTCGATGGAAGGATCAATCTGCTGCAAGGAAGCAATCCCTGAGCGAATTCCGACCGGAATGGCACGAATGACGAAGGCGGCGATGATGATTACGGCGGTTCCGGTTAACGCAAGCGGAGCCTTATTGAACGCTAAAATATACGAGATCCCGATAACCGTTCCCGGGACGGCGAGGGAGAGCATGCTGACCATTTCCAACGTCTTCTTGCCCCAGAACTGCTTGCGCACAATAAGAAAAGCGATAATCATTCCGAGCATACCTGCTATCGGTGTGGCGACGACGGATAGCATTAAGGTGTCCCGCATCGCTTTTTGACCGATGGAGAATACATAATTATAGTGATCCAGCGTGAAGCTGTTGTTGATCCCCCATAATTTGATGAAGGACCCGATAGGGACCAAGATGTAGAAAGCGATGACCGTCACGGACAAAATAAAACAGAGCGTAAACAAGACAGTTTTCACGATCCCTGAATCGATCAGTTTACGTCCATGCACCGGTTTCCCGGTAACGGTAACGTAGCTTTTTTTACCGACCCAAAATTTCTGCAGCGCATATACGATAAAAGTGATGGTAAGCAGCAGCATGGCTAACGCGGCCCCGGCCTGCATGTCATAGCTTCCGACCGCTTGCAAATAAATTTCCCGCGCGACCGTCGTATAATTGCCCCCAATGGTCATCGGATTGCCGAAGTCAGCCAACGATTGGACAAAAACGAGCAAAAAAGCGTTGGCGATCCCGGGGACCGTCAAAGGAAACGTCACCTTAAGGAAGGTCTTCCACTTACTGGCTCCCATATTCGAGCTGGCTTCTTCAAGCGAAGGGCTGATCGAGCGCAATAAACCGGCCAATACGAGAAAAGCGACCGGGAAAAATGTTAGCGTTTGCACGAGCACCAGTCCGTTTAAGCCATAAATATTGGCATTCTCCAAGCCTAATAAGTGTTTGGTAATAAAGCCTTGCTTGCCGAACAGCAGGATGGCGGATAAGGCGATGACAAAAGGCGGCGAAATGACAGGCAGGATGGCAATCCCGTTAAACAGCCTTTTGAAGGGCACTTTAACATAGGCAAAAGTATAGGCGAACAGGTAAGCGATAATAGTCGATAATGTCGATACGATCACGGCGAGCAGCAGGGAATTGCGCAGGGCTTCGAATAACTGACCGCCTAAAAAGACTCTTTGGTATCCCCCGAGATGGAATTGCCCGCTCGAGTTGAAGAAACTCGTTTTTAAAATTTGAAATAAAGGAAAGACAATAAAAATAACTAAACTAAGCATGACTAGCACGATGCAAAGCAAGAGCAGCGGATCGTGCGAAATTTTGGAGCGTTTCATTCCGTGTCCCCTTTCCAAGAGATGTCTGTATATTATTTTGCATCCATAACTTAATCGTAATGGGTGCGCTTGCAAAGCGACAGTCCAAGGTTTTGCCACTTGAGACGGCAGGATTTCGTACATTCTGTGACTTTGTACCCACACCCTTTACAGGGGAGGTTAAAAGGATTAACATTATGTAAGCGGTTTAATGGCAAGAGGGGATGAACATGACCATTTTAACAAGTCGCCAACAAAACATGCTGCAGCAATTGATGGAGAAACCGGATTATATTCCCATGGACCAGTTCGTACAGACCTATGGGATTTCTGCCCGCACGGTCCGTCATGACCTGTTAATGCTGGAAGAATGGTTGAAGGAATATGGAGTATTCCTGAATCGTGATCGCAAGCTTGGTTTTCAGGTAGTCATTGATTCCGATCAGTGGGAGCGTCTTAACGCGCAGCTTAAGCGAAGGCCCGAGTATGTTGATTCCAAGCTGAGGGTCCGGCTGCTGCTGAAACGGTTATTGGCCGAGACCAAGGTTCGTATGGAAGATTTGCTTGAAGAATTCAAGATTAGTAAAAATACGCTGCTGCTGGATGTGGCCGAAGTGAAGGAATGGCTCGCTGAGCGGAAGCTGGAATTAAAACGGGAAAGCGGTTGGGCAAAAGTCAAGGGCAGCGAGCTGCATAAAAGGCATGCTTATCTGGAGCTGCTGCGGACGGAGATTACCGATGAGAAGATCCTGCAATTCGTGCTGGACGGCGAAGAGCCTCTGGGCAATCAGCCTTGGAACTTTTGGTTTCGCACGGAGGATGCGCACTTCCTGTTCGATGCGGTAAAACAGCTTCAGCGCCGCTTGGCGATCGAATTATCCGATGCGGGCTGCTCGGCTCTCATTCTCCATCTGCTGATGGCGATGGAGCGTTTGAAGAAGGAGCATGCCATCAAGATGGATGGAGAATTGCTGCTCGAATTGCAAGCTACGAAGGAGTTCCATGTCGTGCGTGAGACGATGGTCGATTCGATCGAAAGATACTTCGCCGTGCAAATTCCGCAGGAGGAGATCGGATATATTACCCAGCATGTCCTCGGTGCACAAAAGAAACACGAGCCGTCCAGCGAAGATTCGCAATACGTCCAACTGGCCAAGCAGATTGTCATTAGTGTGGAGCAGGAACTGGGGCATCCATTACAAAGGATGGAGCAAATTGTGCAGGGGCTCGCCATCCACTTGAAGCCCGCTATCTATCGGGCCAAGTTCGGCCTAAACACGAGCAACCCGCTGCTTGGGCAGCTAGAAGCGGAGTTCGGAACTTTGCTGGCCATCATCGAGCGGATCGTCGCGGAAGTGTTGGAGCCGCATGAGGTTGCGCTTGATCGGGACGAAATCGGCTATATTATGATGCATATCGGAAGCGGATTGACCCAGCATTCTGCAGCGCGGAAGAAACGGATAGCGATCATTTGCAGCTCGGGTCTCGGGACATCCTCCATTTTACATCGGCGCATGGATTCCCTGTTCCCGCATGTGGAGGTTGTCGGAGAATATTCTTATAAAGGCTCCAAAGAAATTTCGGTGTTCGAGGCGGATGCCGCATTGACGACGATCGATATTGCTCATCCGATGGCGGTTCCCTGGCTTAAAGTTTCGCCTCTGCTGCCGGAGGCGGATCAGGATCGGGTGGTGAATTTTCTTGGAATTGCCCCGCCCGCCAGACGGGTAGAGGCGGAAACGATTCAATTGGTTAACGCGATTCTGCAAACTACGGAGCGGCATGCGGACATAAGGAACCGTAATCAGCTGCTTGAGGAACTGCTGCATCTGTTCCAGGGGCGCTCGCGTACTCCGCAGGGGCGGCATTTGACCGCCTTAATGCCGGTACAATCCATTCGCCTGCAATTGGAAGAAGCCGATTGGGAAGCGGCCGTTCGCCTTGGCAATCGGCTGCTGTGCGAACGCGGGCTGACCGGATTGCAGTATGAAGAGAAATTGGTCGATATGGTGTGGTCGCAAAAGCATCATTTCATCATTCACGACGGAATAGCCTTTCCGCATGCTTCCATGCTGGACGGCGTATGGGAAACCGGTTTCAGCCTGCTGACGTTTCGCCGCCCGCTATTGTTCGGTCCGGCGCAGCAGCCGGTATGGTTAATTATCACGCTGGCCGCGGTGGATAAGGATCAGCATGTCAAGGCGCTGTCCACCTTGCTGGATGCTTTTAACGACACCGCCTTTATGACCCTGCTGAAGCAGACGGAAGACGCTCAGCGGGTTTGGCAAGAGCTGCGGCAGAGGGAGGGCCTATGAAGACGATACTGGTCGTATGTTCGAGCGGCTTGGGAACGAGCTTGATGATCCGCCTTCATTTAACCTCCATTCTGCAGGAAATCGGCCTGAAGGCGCATGTGGAGCAAAGCGATTCTTCATCGATAGATTTATACAATGCGGACTTGATCATTGGGGCGAGACAAATTGTGGCCGCCCTTGACATTGCCCCGGATATCGAGCGGATAGCGCTCGACAGCCTTACGGATAAGGAACATTTAAGAGAGAGGCTGCTCGCCAGCAGCTGGTTCCAACAGGGCATGGGGAATGGTGTGGATAATCCATGAATTTATCACAGACGATCAACAAAGGCTTGTTCGGCGAACCGGTCATTCTGCTCGGTTTGATTGCTTTAATCGGCTTGCTCCTGCAGCGAAACAAAGTACAGAAGGTCGTCTCCGGAACGATCAAAACGATGCTCGGTCTGACACTGCTGCAAATCGGTGCAGCGGCCGCCGGCTCCTCGTTATCCAATCTATCGGCGATTATCCAGAATGGCTTTCAAATTATCGGCATCATTCCACATAACGAGACGATTACCGCCCTCGCCCAGATCAATTATGGTCAAGAGATTGCTATTATGATGTTGATCGGGATGGGGGTGCATCTCGCTATTGCGAGATTTACAAGGTTCAAATTTGTGTTTTTGACAGGGCATCATATGCTGTTTATGGCCTCGCTGCTGGCTGCGGTATTGGCGGTTTTTCCAATGCAGAATTGGCAGCAATACACACTGGGTGGCATGGTGCTGGCTTTATGCATGTCCTTTGGGCCTGCCATCTCTCAACCATTCGTACGCAGGACAACGGGGGACAACAGTTTTGCGCTCGGTCATTTTAACAGCGTCGGTTATGTATTGACGGGGTGCTTGGCTTCCTTGTTTAAATCCAGGAAAGAGAGACCCGTGCCAGCGAAGCTGCAGAAAATCCAACCCTTTTTTCAAGACAATATGATTGTTATTGCCATCTTTACATTCGTCTTGTTTTTGTCCGCCAGTTTTTTTGCATCCTCCAAGTCGATTAGCGATATATTTTCGGGCCGAAATTTTGTTATCGTATCCGTGATTCAATCCATATGGTTTACCGGAGGGGTCTATATCATATTGCACGGGGTGCGGATGATGCTTTCGGAGATCATTCCTGCCTTTCAAGGAATTGCCCAGCGACTTGTACCGGGATCGATTCCCGCAGTCGACTGTCCGGTTCTGTTTACCTATTCGCCTTTGGCTGCGGTCATGGGATTTTTGCTCAGCTTTACCGGCGGGCTGTTGGCGATGATCATTATGCTGAATGTACAGTATACGGTTATTATTCCGGGAATTATTCCGCATTTTTTCTCAGGCGGCGCTTCGGGGGTCATAGCCTATAAGATTGGAGGAAGAAGAGGGCTTGTCGTCGCTTCGTTATGCCATGGATTCTTTATTTCGCTGCTGCCGATCTTTTTATTGCCGCTGTTAACGGGTCTTGGTCATGTCCGGGCGACTTTTGCCGACGGAGATTTTTCTGTGATCGGAATTATACTGCATTACATTATGGACGTATTCTTCCGTTAATTAATTGAACGGCTATATCTGTGGCATTTGCGATAGAGATAAGTTATTGCGAAGCTGCGCGCCAATATGTAAAAGCCTGCCAGACACGCTGCTGACAGGCTTTTGTTAATTAAGCAAGCTTATTTATTGACTTCGCTATTCCATTTATCGATCAGACGCTGACGCTCTTTGCCAGCCTCGGCCGGATCATAGTCGATCAGGTTCAGACTGTTGAAATCGATGCCTCTTTCCGGCTGCTTCGCTTCGGGATTCGTCAAGCTCTGATAGCTGCCGGTCCGCTGTCCAACCTCCTGGGCATTTTTGCCGAGGGCCCAATCAACGAATTGCTGAGCCAGCTCCGGGTTTTTGGTGTTTTTAATAATCGAGATGGCTCCGGTTTCATATCCGGTTCCGTCCTCGGGGAAAGACAGCTCAAGTGATTCGAAGCCTTCTTCCTGATATTTAACAATATCGTGAGCAAAGAGCACGCTGACTGCCGCTTCTCCCATACCAACCATTCGGCCTGTAGCCGTTCCGCTAGTCGTATACTGAGAAACCTGGGAATGTAATTTTTTGAGGAAATCGAAACCTTTCTCCTCGCCGCCCATCACTTGCAGAATCGTATACATAATTGTATAGGAGGTGCTGGAGGAGCTGGGGTTCCCCATAACGACTTGATCCTTGTAGGCCGGATCGAGAAAATCCTCCCATTTGGTCGGCGCCTGTAAATTATGCTTTTTTAGAAAATCCTTATTGGACGCGAAGCCGAGCGCTCCGACATAAATCCCTGTCCAATAGCCGTCAGGGTCCTTGTATCTGGCATCAATTTTCT
This sequence comes from Paenibacillus sp. J2TS4, assembly GCF_018403245.1. Lineage (GTDB taxonomy): Bacteria > Bacillota > Bacilli > Paenibacillales > NBRC-103111 > Paenibacillus_L. The sequence goes on along the minus strand of NZ_BOSH01000011.1, from coordinate 144,307 downwards.
CCGCTTCCGGAGATTTGTATGGCTCCAACAGATCGTCTTCCATCGCCGCAATAAAGGTGTCCGCGGGTCCACCATACCAAATGTCGGCTTGCGGGTTATCTTTCTCGGCGCGGATTTTGGCGAGAATTTCGCCGCCGGACATCCGAATCATTTCCGCCTCGATGCCGGTATCCTTCGTGAACTGCTTCATTGCTTCAATCGCATGATCCTCCTGGAATCCGACGTAAACCGTTAGTTTGCCCTTCGGTTTATCGCTCGGCTTGCTGCTCGGAGCATTGTTGGCCTCCGGTGACGATTCTGGTGTGGATGGCGCGGGTTGAGCATTGCCGCCGCCGCATGCAGCCAGGATCATCGTAATTAAGGTGAAGATCATTAGAACGCTAAGCCTTTTCTTCATATTTGCTTCCTTCCCCCTTCTGGTTGTAAAAAAAGAAATTATCCAATTTCTTTTACCATCTTAATGGATGCGCTTTCAGTTAACCAGTCCAACTTATTGCCGTTTTATACGGCAAAAAAATAGAATCTGACTGCCGGGTCTCCTATTTACACAAATACTTACTTAGTATATACTTACTGAGTAACTAGTTACTCGGTAAGTATAGGGGGGGCTTGCCCTATCCCTAATTTTCAGGAAAACAAGGTAAAGGGGTTAGCTTTGTATGATTCAAGCTATCAGTGTTAAAAAGACTTTTCAAATCGGAACACAGGAAATATCCGTTCTTCGAGGCGTTGATTTTTCTGTTGAAGAAGGGGAATTCGTGGCGATTATGGGTCCAAGTGGCTCAGGAAAAAGCACCCTGCTGCAACTATTGGGAGGATTGGATACTCCTACCTCAGGGGCCATTCGCTTGGACGGGACTGCGATAAGCGAACAAACGGAGAAAGAACGGACGATCTTTAGGCGTCGGCATGTCGGATTTATTTTTCAAAATTATCAATTGCTGCCCACGATGACTGTAGAGGAGAATGTCGCTTTTCCGCTGCACGCCGACGGCAAAAAGGGCAGAGGAATTCAGGAAAAAGTGAATAGTTTGCTGGATGCGGTTGGGTTAAGGGAGATGGGCAAACGTTACCCCAATTTATTGAGCGGGGGCCAGCAGCAGCGGGTATCCATTGCCAGATCACTTGCTAATGACCCCAAAATATTGCTGGCGGATGAACCGACCGGGAATTTGGACCGGGAGCGGGCTGCTGACATTCTAGAGCTGCTATCTTCTTTTCATAAAACACAAAAACAAACGATTATTATGGTCACACATGATATTTTTGCCGCCGGTTATGCGGATCGGATTGTTCTGTTCAAGGATGGCAAGATTGAGGCGGAAGTGAAAAGGGAGGATTCCGACTATGCGCAATTTGTGGCAAGTTTCCTGGCGTAATCTGACCCGCAATAAAAAACGCTTCTTCTTCACTCTAATTTCTATCATTTCGGGTATCATTTTTACGACCAGCATGCTGATCAATGATCGAACAACGCAGCATACGTTCGAATATTATGCCAACATTTATACAGGTAACGCGGATCTATGGGTGTTAGGTCAGGACCATACCTTTACCAGTGACGAAGTGAAGTCTTTGGCTGAACGTGCGGAGATAGCCGACGCATTGTATGTTCTGGATAAACAAACGTTCGTGGAACTCGAGGACCGGCAAGACCCTGCTGTAACTTCTGTTCGTATATCAGGGGTGAGCAGCCCGCAAAGCGAGTTATTGGTCCTTCCTCTTATCGATGGAGACCTAGATAGAGAAGGGCTGATTCTGCCGGAAAACGCCGCCCGGTTGTGGAATAAAAAGGTGGGTGATACGGTAACCTTCCGCGATATGGGGACGATAGAAGTAACTGCCATCGTAAGCTATAATCAGCTGCTGGCGAGTCCTGACAGCTGGGAGGCCGCGAAGGATAGACACTTCCGGGTGATGATGCCGCTGCGGACACTGCAGGAATGGACGGGGCTGGAGAATGAAGTGAGCTATGTCCGTTTCCAAGCGGTTCCCCAAGCGGATAAGGACGAATTAGTATCGGCCTTTCAGCAAGAGCTGAGGGGATCTCCCCTTTTTGTCCAGCCGGTCGTGATCGATGATAAACAGAATAATGATGTGGAAGGCCTGACTTATATCTTTTATTTGGTAGCCATTCTAGCTTTGTTTATCAGCGGATTTATTGTATTTAACATGATTTTTGCGAGTGTGACGGAACGGCGCAAAGAGTTTTCCATTATGAAAAGTCTCGGGTATACGAATATGCACATTTATCGGCTGGTTCTGACAGAGGTGCTGCTGCTTTCTTTTACGGGTACGCTCATTGGGGTTCCCATCGGGATATGGTTTGCGGATCTGTTTCAACAGATGCTGCTGAGCATTTTCAGAGATACCGTCGATTATACGCTGCAGTGGCAAGGACCTGTTATGCTATCTATCCTTGTCGGTATTTGTTTTCCGGTAGTGGCCGCTTTGGTCCCAATGTACATCGCAGGGAAAACTCCGATTCTGCAAGCTATGCGGAATCAGCAAGGGAATCTTCATTCTGGACATCGACACTTGCGGTGGATACTAGGGTTAATTATGTTGTTCGGCGGATTCATTGATCATATGGCGGCTTATTTACTTATACTTGTGGCAGCGGTACTGCTCTTTCCCTATTTATTTAACGTTATTAAAAAAGGGCTTCTCCCTGTATATGGCCTTCTTATGGGTTATCCCGGAACAATGGCCTGCGGGAATGTTTCCAGGCATTTGAATAGAAACAGCAATACAGCGGCTATGCTGGCAAGCAGTGTATCTGTGGTCATCTTTATGGGGGCCGCCCTTCAAACTATCCCTAACGAAATGGAGAGGGAAATTCGCCAGACATACGGCGGGGATATCCAGGCCCGCTCGGAACGTCCTTGGACAACGGAGGAAATCAGCAGAATAGCTTCGCTGGAAGGGGTGCGGCAAGTGGGCGCCTATCGGGAAGCAATGGTGACTTGGGAAAATATCGATAGGGAGAAACGAAACTTTAACGTTTTAAGCTTTCATCCCGAAGCTGACCCGAAGTTTCAGAAATTTAAGGCAGAGGCTGACCTGGAAGAGCAGTTAGAGAAGGCTAAAGAGCCCGGAACTATTTTGCTCGGAAAACGTGCTTTCGATGAATGGGGCGGCAAGGTAGGAGAAAGCTTGACTGTCAATACGCCCAACGGCCGGGATCAATGGAAGGTAGTAGGCGTAGTGGAAACCTCCCATTATAATGGTTATACAGGCTTTGTTCATGAATCTTTCTTTAGTGAAGGAATGAACTGGCCGCATATATATCATCTTATGATAGATGCGGGCAACAACGGCGGGGAAGCCATTCGCGAGCAGCTATGGCAGCAATATGGGGACCGTCTATCCAAGGTTTCTACCGTCGATCAAGCGGTGGCCTCCAGTCAGAAGGCTCTGTCAGGGATGAACGAATTAATGAAGGCTTTGCTTATTTTAGTTATTGCCTTGTCCAGTATAGGGATTAGCAATACACTATTAATGAATATGATGGAGCGGATTGCGGAAATCGGCACCATTCGGGCAACGGGCTTCACCGGATCGCAAGTAAGACGCATGGTGATTGGAGAAGGATTGCTGGTGGGGATCTCCGGGATTGCAATCGGAATGATTTTGGGAATAATGATTATTTATCTTAATTCCGTTTCTGTTTCGGTGGGGAATGAATTTCAATTTATTATTCCGTGGGACAGTCTGGCTTTTTCCGCTTTAGCCGGGCTGGCGCTAAGTACGATCGCTTCCTGGCTGCCTGCTTCTTTCGCCACGCGGATTAATATCCAGCAAGCGTTGAAACATGAATAAAAGTAGGGGATCACGATGTCCGTCAAACATGCTATCTTAGCTTTATTATATGAGAAACCTCGTCATGGTTATGAGGTGAAGACCGGATTTGATGATCTCGTCCAAGGCAAGTGGCCGTTAAATCCAGGTCAGGTTTATACAACTTTGGACCGTTTGGTAAGGGACGAATTATTGGATTCTCCGGGCCAGGATCAGAAGGATCGTAAAATTTTTTCCATTACGGATAAGGGAAGAGGGGAGTTCCTTCGGTGGTTGAACCTTCCGGTAGAGCGTTTTTTCCTTCGGGATGAATTTTATTTTAAATGGTTATGTGCGAGGAAAATTCATTTTCAGCAGGAGAAGTCTATGCTTGAAAAACAGCGGGAGCAGCTGATTAAAGAAATTCTGAATTTAACCCAATTTAAGCAGCATTTAAAAAAAGAGGGTCAGGAAGAGGACATGAGGCTCTTGATTGATGGCGCATTGCTTCATCTGGAAGCGGATATGAAATGGTTAGAGATCATGCTTAAAAAATAATCTCTATAAAATTAAAAAACTCAGTTCTTTACCGGGCCTGTAAAGAACTGAGGGATCGTTTTACACGTGATTCATGTTACTTCCGCAATCTTGTTCCGGAATTTATTTGTCACTTTCTTTATAGGTAAGAACCGCCTCCGCGAACCCATCCCGCAGCTGGTCCATATTGGATTGGACCGTGCCAAACATAATGCGGACGTACTGCTTGGGCGAATCGATCAAGGTGATCAGGAAAGCCATTTTCATTCCGTTAGTCGTCATCTTGCCGGACACCTCGAACTGCAGCGCCGGTAAACCGTTGACAGTTAGCTGCTGAGGCTCGGAAATTGTTGGATTCTCGATATCGTTTAGCCGGTTGTCCACGATAAACTGATAATATTGCTGCAGGGACGAGTCTTTGCTAAAGTCGTGTCCCAGAACGAAGAGCACCGAGCTGCTCGTCAGATCGGTAGCCTGAATGTCTACCTCTTCTACGTTCATTTGCTCCCATTGGCCGGTCAGGGTCAATTCCATGGTTTCATCGCTGCTGGTCAGTGTGACCTGGGCATCGGTTGAATCAGGAGCTTGAGCTTTGGAGGCTGGCTTCGCTTGAACGATTTTAAACGTTTTAATAATTTGAAATAATTCCTTTTTGGTCGAATGAAACTTTTGGTCCGGGGTGACCGCAAGGATTTGGTAGAAATGATCTCCTTGATCGACCACCGTAAGGATGCCGTGAATTAAATCCTTCTCCAGCATGCCGGTGTATTCCGCCTGCTTGCCAGAGAGTGAATCGAGGGTCACATCCTGAATCTCATACATGCGAAATAGCGGATATTGATTGCTAAAGCTGCTCTTCATCACTTCCATAAAGCCATCCAGATCGATATCATCGGCCATATCCGTCTTAGGCACGCTTGTGACCATTACGGCCCTGTCTTCCTTCGGGCCGGCGACATTCAACTCCGCTCCATCACCCGCAATCCAGCCGGACGGGAACGTCATTTGAACGTCTCCCTCCCCGCTAGTCAGAGCTTGTCCACCCCCCGAACCGCCACAGCCGGTCAACAGGAGACTGGTTATCAGGGCGGCGGCTGCCCATTTGTGCAAGTTTTTTATCTTTCTCATGTTCTGTTCCTCTCTTTTTCTCTATATAGGGTGCCCTCTATTTTTTTCGGTTTTGAAATCGCAAGACATCACCAATTTATGGATAATTCACTATTTGTTCAAAATTTATGGAAAGAAGAGACAGGTTGTACTATGTTGATCTCGATTTAGGGTTTATTTGCAAAATGGGTATGGAAAAATAAGTGTAAATCATTTACAATATGAATGAACGTTCATTCAGAAAGGTGTTTTGTATGTCGATTCAAAGTAAAGAGCTTGAAGAAAAGTTTATGAAAGATTTTGAAGAATCGGTACCCGATTCAGGGACTAGACAAATCTTATTAAACGCGATGGAGGTGTTTGCCAAGAAAGGGCTAGTCGGCACAAAAATTAAGGATATAGCGGTCAAGGCGGGGTTCAGCCAAGGGTATGTTTATAATTATTTTAAATCCAAGGATGATATCTTTACGAAAATTGTGGATTTGGCGGCAGAAGGAGCCGGAAATTCTGTAAAATATGCGGCCGAGCTCCAAGGAACAGCCTATGAAAGAATATACTGGCTGACTGAGGCGCTGTTATCCCCTGACAGTATAGCTATGCAGCATTGGAGATTAATCATACTCCAAGCCGCCACTTCAGAGGCGATCCCTGACGAAGCTAAAGTCAACTCGCAGAAGAAGGCGGGAAAACCTTTCGAGCACTTTGTCCCTCTGCTACTTGAAGGTCAGAAGGCGGGCGAAATCGTCGAAGAAGATCCGATGGTCCTGGCCGTAACCTATTTTTCTGTTATACAGGGACTTGCGATAACAAGAATCCAGCAGGGGAAGAACATTCCTTTTCCGTCTACGGGATTGGTGCTTCAATTTTTAAGAAAAGGGTAGTTAAGACAGGGGGACTCAGAATGATCCAAAGATTTAAAAAAACGGATGGAAAACGATTCATCTATTCATCCTATGCCAAGCTGCTGGAGTCATGGGGAGTGAGGACAGAGGAACTGGATATCGAAACGTCCTACGGCAAAACTCATGTCATTCTGGCGGGTGACAGGGAGAATCCTCCGTTACTGCTATTTCACGGTGTAGGCGATAATTCTGCATTGATGTGGATTTATAACATCCAGGAGCTGGCGGAGCACTTCTTTGTCATCGCCATAGATACTATGGGAGGCCCGGGCAAGAGTGAGCCCAATGAAATGTATTTTAAAAGGTTTGATCAAGCTGTATGGATAGATGAGATTATACAGGCATTCTCTCTCACCAAGATTAATATAGCGGGAGTATCCAACGGATCTTACTTGGCCAGTTACTATACGATCAAGAACCCCGGGAAGGTTAATAAGATTGTGTGCATGGCGGGGGGAATTACGTTGAACAGGATGCGGATGCTGGTCGTTTTTATGCCGGAGGCTTTATTTCCCAATGAACAGAGTACGAGAAAACTGTTGAGGAAATTATGTGCCCCGGGCTCTGATGTTCTCGAGAAGAATGAGGAATTAATGCTGCATTGGAATTATTTGTTGAAATACTTTAATAATCGAGTGATGATGGTTCATAAATACGTTAAGTTCAAGGACGAAGAGCTGTCCATTTTACAAGAGAAAGCCCTGTTTTTAATTGGCCGGTATGATAAATTGATCCACTATCCTAAATCGCTCTCCCGTTTAGAGAAGTATCGAATGAATTTTAAAATCGTAGAAAATGCCGGACATGGCATTAATCATGAGCAGCCGGAGCTCGTTAATCGCGAGATGGTTCGCTTTCTTGTGTAGGGATGGTTTCACTGGGGGAAGGATGGCAGTCAATAGAGAAGAAACAAACCGGAGTTCATCCGGTTTGCTCAAATTGCTGCTGCACCAGCTTTCTGTAAAAATCGTGCGATGCCAGAAGCGCCTCATGGGTGCCCTGCCCGGTGACGGTACCTTTTTCCAGAACGACGATCTTATCGGCATTGCGTACGGTGGACAGACGGTGGGCAATAACGAGCGTAGTCCGACCGTGCATTAACATTTGCAGCGCTTCCTGCACGACCCGTTCGGAATCGCTGTCCAGATGGGCAGTTGCCTCATCCAGAAGCAGGATTTCCGGATCGCGCAAGATCGCCCGGGCAATCGCCAGACGTTGGCGTTGTCCACCCGATAGCTTGACGCCCCTTTCTCCTACCTCCGTGTCATATCCTTTGTCCAGGGAGTTAATAAAGGAGCTCAGATTCGCCTGCTCCACCGCTTCTTTTATTTTGTCTTCCTCCACAGGCTCCAGACCATACGTCAAATTGTCGCGAATGGTGCCGCCCATCATCGGGCTTTCCTGGGACACATAGGCAATGCGTTTCCTCCAATCGTGAATACGGAAGGAAGAGAGAGGGGTAGAGCCGTACAGAACAGTTCCGGCCGAAGGCTCATAAAATTTCTCGATGAGCGAGAACAACGTCGTCTTGCCTGCTCCGCTCGGACCGACGAAGGCGGTCATCTGTCCGGCCTCCATCGTCATGGACACATCGCGCAGGATCAGCTTGTCCGGAGTGTACCCGAAGGTAATCGATTCAAACCGGAGTGCTTTAATTTGCTCCTGACGTTCAAGCTGGTGTAACTCGGTCTGCTCCCGCTGATCCGGCTGAGGCGACGACGACGTGATTGGATCTCTTGAATCCGTTCCATGCGGGGGCACGAGCTGAGGTTGTTCCGTTCCATGCGGCTCCTCCACCTCTTCCTGTAAAATTTCAATAATCCGTTCAGAGGCGCCCATCGCCTTCTGGAATTGAGTGAAGAAGGAAGCCAACTGCGTAAAAGGAACGACAATCTGGAACATGTACAATATAATTGCAACCAATTCTCCCCCGGTGAGCGAGCCTTCGGCAACCCGTACTCCTCCATAGCCGATCAACAGGACAAGCAGAAGCAGCATAATACTCATCATAAGAGGGGACAAGATAGCCATAATCCGGGCTTCCTTCAACCCGTAATGAAACAAATGAGAAACCCGCTGATTGCCTCGCTGCAATTCCTGCGATTCGGCCAGAGAGGCTTTGACGAGCCGGATTTCCGACAGCACCCGTCCGAGATCCCCCTGGAACCAGGCGGTTTCCTCTTGCATTCCCTTGGAAACTCCGAACATTTTGGTACCGATCGGCCACAGAACGAGCAAGGCGGCCGGGACAGCAAGCAGCATGAACAATGTGATTTTCCAATCGATCATCAGCAGTAGAATAACCGCCCCGATAATGGAGACAAGTCCGGAAAAGAAGGAAATCAGATGAGCTGTAATAAAATCTTTGATGACATTCGTATCATTGGTGATCCGACTCATCGTTTCCCCGGAAGTATTGCGGTCAAAGAACGAAACCGGCAGCTTCAGAATTCGTTGCCATGTCTTGCTGCGCAAACGGGCTACGATATATTGACCGACATAGGACATGGTATAGATCGAGCAGCCTGACGCCAATGCCTGAAATAAAAATGCGCTGACCAATAGAACGATGGTGCTGCTCTGCAAGCTCGCCGCTGACAGTTGGTTTACCATATCCATCGTGAGCAAAGGAATGAGCAAGGAAAGAAGGGTCTCTCCAAGGCCCAGCACAATGGCGACAATCACAATCCAGAGAGCCGGCCTATGTTGTTTTAGCAAAGACCAGAAATCACCCCATTTGGGCATGCCCCATAATTTCTCTTGAACCGTCGTTTCAGGATTAGCCGTATTCGGATTATTCATTCGGTCTCTCCTCCTGTTCTGCAGAGCTTCCTTTGCTTTGAAACAATCGATTAATGAGGGATTCGTCCATGTTCTCAAATACTTGCTTGAGGAAGGCTTCATCCTCTTGAAAAAAATCAGGGAATAAGACGAGTTCGTCGGCCAGCTGTTCTACGTCAATTTGCTGCACCAGCTCCTCCAAGGCTCCGGCTTCAACAGCAGATATCATAACATTAAGCAGCTCTGTGCCCTTTTCCTGAACGACCGGATCGTCGGCGGACTTTCCTTCCTTACCTAACTTCTTGAGTTCTGATATGAGCGCTATTGTTTTTCGTTCGAACTCAAGCCGTTCCTCGGGCCGTCCTTCCATAAACAAAGCATCTACGGTTGGTTTGGAAAAACGCTGCAGAAGCCATTCCTTCTGCTTTTCTTCATGCTGAAGCATGTAAATCGCCATGAGCAAGTAATCTGTCTCTACGTTTTCCGTTTCGTGCAAAATATTTTGTACCCGGCCCAAGGTTGCAATCACTTGGTCCAAATGCTCGCGCTTTTGCAGCAGCAGCTCATACTGAAAAGCCAAAGAGCTTTGCAAATCGGGTTCCGGCTTTTGCAGATGCTCGGCGATTTCTTCTAATGGATAATCCAAATATTTCAACGTTAATATTTTTTGCAGTTGAACAATATCCTTGTTGGAATACAGCCGATGGCCTTGTTCGTTGTAACCGGACGGTTTAAGCAAAGATTTTTTGTCATAAAAACGGAGGGTGCGTTCGGTGACACCGGTCAGCTTGGCAAATTCGCCGATAGTAAACCATTGGATAAGGGGCATTGCGCTTCAACTCCTTTCTTCCCCCAAATTATAGCCCTTGACGTAACGTCAAGGGCAAGCTTTTTTCTGAGAATGAATTCGTGCAAACAGATAAACCGGAAGCCAGGACGCAGCTTCCGGTTTAAAGGCGTGTATATGGTTCGTATCGGGGAGCTCACACTTATAGTTCAGCGGGTCTCAAAGCTCCTGTCATGGATGGAATATATGTGATTCAAATTTCTCCCCGCCACGCCTATTTAAGAACGTCGTGGTCTACGTATCGCTCTCCATTGATATCACTAATGACATTAATCGCAACCTTGGCTCCGTCTCCTGCAGTGATGATCGTATGTACACTGACTCCCGCACAAGTGCCTGCGGCCCAGATGCCCTCAATGTTCGTTTTTCCGCTTGGGTCCACCTGAACGATTGTTTTTACACGCGGTTCCGTGCCAGGCACCGTCTTGATTCCGATTTTTTCCGCCAGGTCGGTTAAGAAGCCGGTGGCCAGTATGACATGCTTGGCTTGATATGAACCGTTTTCAGAACGAATGGTAAAGCCTTCTTCCGATTTGGCAATTTCGATCGCTTTGTCATGAACATATTCAGCCCCGAATGCTGCAGCTTGCTTGTTACCCACTTCCACCAGATCGGGTCCCTTAATGTCTTCCACACCGTAATGATTTTTGACCCAGGCCCGTCGCGTTACCCCTTGGTCGTTATCGATCACCAGCGTCTTCTTGCCGGCTTTGGCAGCGAATATGGCAGCGCTCGCTCCCGCGGGTCCGGACCCAATAATAGCAATATCATACATATACATTGACTCCTTTCTATTTAAGAACTGAGTATGGTTGTACAATCTAATTTTACCACATAATTCAAATGTTTCTACTTCCTGAGTGAGATCTAATCCTATTTGTCGATAAGAAATAGCTTCTAAACAACTTAAGAAAAACCAGTAGAGGGGAAAGGACCTGCAAACATGCAGGTCTTTGACGAGGTTTTGGCGGAAATTATCGAATGACGTGCAAATGTGCAGGTGGATTTAGCAACTTGGCTCATTTTCCTCTTTTAGCGGGGAATGACGTGTATTTTTGCATGTCTTCTTCGATATTTAGCGGGTTTTCGTAAATGGACATGCAGTAATGCATGTCTTTGATAGATGAAATCTCTTCTTCGCAGCTCTGTCCATTTCGATCAGCTAATTCTCTCCCCTCGCCTCAATCTCTGCCTGAACGAATTAGCCGGGCCTCTATCGCCGGAATTAAACTGAATTCGTCCGGCATTCCTCCCAAACCGCTGCATCGAACGGCAATATTACATACTGGCCGGGGACGTTCATCGTTTCCCGGCCAGTTGCGTCATGAAATGGTACTGTATCCCCCGATTATCTCCTCTTGCTGTTCAGAATAACCCACAGCGATGTGGGTTATTATTCGTTTATTTAATACTTCGTGCCCGCCTTGCTCCCACCCGTTTTCGGAACCGTAAAAGATACTGTAGTGCCTTCGCCAAGCTTGCTTTCGATTTTCAAACCGACGCCATAAAATTGCTTCAATCGCCGATCCGTATTGAGCAGACCGATTCGCGAACGTTTGTCGGGCTTTCTGTCTAATAGCTGCTTGAGCGTCTCAGAATCCATTCCAACACCGTTATCTGCTACGGAAATCTCCACCCATTGCTCCCGTTCCGTAATACGAATGCGGATTTCTCCGCCTTTTGAACGTTTCAATAACCCGTGAATGATCGCATTCTCCACAAGAGGCTGGATGGATAATGGAGGAATGTCTAATTGAATAGGCTCGTCTATTTCCCAGACTACTCGCAGCCTGTCGCCAAAACGTTCCTTCTGGATAAACAGATAGGAACGGATGAGCTGAAGCTCGTGCTCCAACGAGGCTACCCGATCGGAGTTTTGAAAATCGATACTAAGCCGCAAGTAATTGGACAGCTCCTCGATCAGGGCATCCATTCTGTTCGTATCTATTTTGCCTAACGCGGCTATCGCGGTGAATGTATTGATAATAAAATGGGGTCTGACCTGCGCCTGCAGCCACGCTGCTTCCATACGCAGGCGTTCGCTGATCGACCTTTTCAGTCTGGTCAACGATTGAACTCTGGATTTTAGTTCCACCGCATTCATTGGTTTCGTAACATAATCGTTGGCTCCCGCTCGAAATCCGGCTTCGATGTCCTCGTTTCGGCTGCAGGAGGTCAAAAGCAGCACGGGAAGCTCCGAAATGGGAAACCGCTCCCGGATACGGGAGGTCAATTCATAGCCGGACATATTCGGCATCATGACATCGGCAATGACTAGATCCCATTCGCCTGACTCCAGAAGTGACAGCGCTTCTGGACCGCTTGTAGCGGTAACAATCTCATATGGCTCTATGGAGAAGACACTCTCCAGCACTTTTAAGTTCATGGGATCGTCATCTACGGCCAATATTCGAACAGGGTCCGATGGTGATGATTGCTCCACAGCCTCATTAAGCTTATCCCAAGCTTTAGCTGCGGCGATTTGCTTATCTCCAAGCTTCGCAACCGGACTCGGTATAACCTCTGGTTGACTGGAAGAAACGGATACTTCCAGTGTAAACGTGAAAATCGAGCCTTGGTTCAGCTTGGAGCTCACTTCCAGCGTACCGCCATGCAATTCAACCAATAGCTTGCAAATGCTCAGTCCCAGTCCAAATCCACTGCCAGTAGATGGGGTGGAAGCTTGTTCATACGGCTCAAAAATTTTGCTCATAAGCTCATTATCCATGCCGATACCGTTATCGACAACCGAAATTCGTGCCCAATTATCTTCAATAGAAGCATAGACAGATACTTCTCTGGCTTGCGAATATTTGACTGCATTGTGCAGGAGATTAAACAAAATTTGAGTCAATCTGTTTTCATCAGCGATCACCAGCGGGAAGTGGCTTGGAATCCGATTGACCAGCTGTATCGGCTTCCCCTCGGTCATATATCGAAGAATGTCCATGACGGCTTCCGCAACATTATGGACCGATACGCGGACGGGCTGAAGGGAAAGGCGGCTTTCCCTCAACCGTGCCAGATCAAGCAAGTCATCTAACATTAACGACATGCGTCGTCCAACGATGGATAGTAGTTCCAGATCTTGCGCACTTCTCTCCTTGAGCGTACCCTTCTCCCTGTCTGAGACCGATTGCGAAATATTTATAATGCCATGCAGCGGATTTCGCAGCTCATGAGCTACCATGGCCAAAAATTCGTCTTTATGCTTGTCAGCTTTCTGCAATTTGACTGTCAACTGCTGCGACTTGTCCAGTACGCGGAAATATTGTTTGAACCAATACGTGGAAAAACAGATAGTCGCAATCATCAGGTCAAACGGGTAAGAAATCATCTCAATCCGCAGCGCATAAATGATAAACAGCCATATCAGGCTGCCAATTGCAGCAATGACCGCCAGCAGCAAAAAAATGTTGTCCCTATTAATACGTACTGTCGCACGATACATCGCCAGAGGCGCTAATAAGCAAGGAATAAACATCACGATGCTGTAAAACGTCTCCAGCATCAAGTTGGCAGAGGCTGGCAGGAGCAAGATCATCCCTATCGATACTCCACACAGGATTACATACGGTGTGAACAGTTTGAATCTTATGTAATCGGGCAGCTTGTGCTTAATGCACTGCAGCAGAAAGTAGCCTCCGGAGATCATCACAAGATATAAAACCTTTATACTCCATTCAAAATTGAACGGAACCCATGCAAATAACAAACGATCTCCATCCATGAGCGTTCCTAGAATGACACAAAGGATCATCAAAGAGAAGTAGAGTAATCGTCTGTCCCGCTTCCCAACCAAATATAGTATGAAGCCATACAAGGCATGAATCAGGTAAACGACACAAGCGATGAGAACTACACCTGTGGCAAATGTGATGTCCTTGCTAAAGGTGTCTGCCAAGCCGAATTTCAGGGAACGGAAAATACCGCCGTTGTGGGCGTTATCATAGTTTGCAACCTGAATGACGAGCTCAATCACGTTCGTTTTTTCCAATGTAAAATAGGCCATAATAGGAACGTCTAATGGCTTGTATTGCTGTTTATTCTCGGCAGGCTGCCCAGACTGGACCAGCAGGTTCCCGTTGATATATACTTCGGACGAGCTGTGGATGCTTGGAATGCGGATACCGTAATGACTGCCTTTGTCAGGATCGACTAGGATGCGTAATCGATAAGTTCCAAAGCCATACGTGCTTGATCTATCTGTCTGTTCAGAAACGTTCCAGTTGCCCGGAACTTGAATAACGTCTGCTCCGTTCTCGCTAAAAGTAGAATGGGTGTCCTCCGTACTCTGCATCAAAAGAGTATTAGGGAAGAACTGCCACTCCCCGTCCAGTGTAATCGAGTTATCTGCCAGCGGTTCCCAGTTGCGCAAATCCAGTTCACCCTGAAAAGCATGCGGATGATCAGGAACCGTATAAAAATGGAGCCATAAAAAGCGAAAGCCCGTAAGGAGTGCCAAAAATGTTACCGCTATGAAAATGACTCTTTTAGTTGACATCATGATGCCTATATTTCGACAAGTTCCACCACATTTCCTTTTAATTATACAAATAATAATACAAAGTGATACCGAATAACTCCAAGCGGCCGGCACTGGAATTGAAGCGATGGCCGTTTTTTATTTGATAGACTTATCTGAGGATGCTTGGGAGAATGCTATAAAAATAAGGATCGAGGGATTCCATGCTCTCATAAAGATCCTGGAACAAGGAAGGGAAGCGGTCAGAGAAATCCGTGAAGCATCGGATATCCAGCTAAGGCAGATGGAAAAATGGACGGATATGATGCTGGTGGAGCATCAGAAAATGCTCCACCAATGGCAGAATGACTAGTGACACGTCGCGATTTCTAGGTTCGGTCTTCGAGAGACGATAAGTTCAGCTTGCCTTAGAAAGGTCAGATGGTTAATTGATAGCGTTGAGGTATTCTTCCGGCACAGAAATCCCTTTCTCTTGAAGCAGTTTGATCCGCTCCAATATCTCCTCGTAGGTAAGCTCCCGCGGGGGATGGCTTCCTTTCGGTTCCACCGGCTTCAGATTGCCGTCTTTATCGTAAGATTCGATGGTCCCATCCGGATATTGAATGGTAATATTACTAGCCTTGACTGAGGAAGAATCGAACGAGACAGCCGATCCGGCGGCATACGCAGCAATTCCGCCGCTTCCAACCATTGCTATTGTCGCAACAAGAGACAACAAAATAATAGATTTTTTTGGTTTCTTGACATTCATCACGTTTATCAGTCTCCTTTTCATATTCTTTTTAGAATTGCATAAGCTGCTGGTGCAAATAACATTTCTCTGCATAACGCCATACTCCAGCATGGATAAAAGCGTTTCACCGTATAGCCTTCGGCTTTCCCTATCCATTTCCTGAACGACTTGTTCATCACAGGAAAGCTCACAAAGCGTATTCATCTGTTTGTTGAGCGAATAAGCTGCCGGATTAAACCAGTGAACCGAATTGGCCATGAGTACCATTAACTTTACTAGCAGGTCGCCGCGTTTTAAATGAATGACCTCGTGAGAGATAATCATGGCAAGCTCTTTCTCGCCGAATGGAGTATCCGGCAGGATAACCACCGGTCTCCATAACCCCATTAGCATGGGTGTCGTTGCATGGGCACTTATGATTACTTTGACGGGGCATGGCACCGTATCACATACTCGGCTTTTTTGTAGAATAGAACGTTTGAATGCCCGATACTTTATTACATTCACAGCAAGAAAAACGATGGCTCCAACTGCCCAAATCAGAAGGGCGAATAGAACTATATCTTTTACCTTTTCAAGCCGCAGCAGATGGATAAATAGCTGATGCATATGCGACAAACTATTTGCCGTTTGCTCCAATGGCAGAACATGTACATCTTGCCCGGGAGTTGGACTTGTGCCTGTATCAGGTAACATAGACTGTACAAACGGAATAAGTCTGTTTAAGATTTCTGCACCGCCAAGAAGAAAAAATACAGGGATTAAGCCAGTGTAATAGTGCCACGTCTGTGAAAATAATTTTTGCGTGAATGGTTTGATACTATTTTGCACAATCCAAATAAATGTTCCTATTAATGACGCAATGATGAGAGACAGAAATAAATCCATCATTTCTCACCCTCCTTGCGCGCAAACCACTCTTTTAACTCCGCTATGTCGTTTGGACCGAGTTCCTCATCATCAACGAGAGAAGCTATAAAATTTTTGACTTCCCCATTGTATAAGCGACTTAAAAATGTTTTGGTTTCGTACTTCTTGTACTCGTTAAATGTCAACGCAGGATCGTAAAAATTCACCTTGCCGATCATGGATTTGGTCAAAAACCCTTTTTCAATCAGCCGTTTCAGTATGGTCGATAAAGTTGAAGTTTTCCAGTCTTTGCTTTCGAATAGCTCCAGAAGCTGTGCAACCGTTACAGGAGCAGCTAATTCCCATATCACCTCCATGACTTCCATTTCGGTTTCAGATAACCTTCCTAATTGTTTCATCGTGTGCGCACCACCTGTTTTACTACTGCGACAACTTGTCGTATATCTAAAATACGACAAGTTGTCGCAGATGTCAATATCCATTGTGGAACATTTTCAATTGAAATTAAAAAAGTTTTGAAGGAATTTTTATTTCATACTTTTTCGTTCAAGCCCCTGCTCGTCAAACTAGTCCGAATAAATGGCCAAGTATCTACATAGACATGTATCAGTGAAATCGCAAAGGCTTGCGAAAGCCGGGATGGTTAACAAACCTTGGAGGAGAGGGATGATGGGATGCGACGGGTCACATGGATGGCGGCTATCGTATTAGGTATTGCGGTTATATTATCCGGATGCGGCGCTAAGGATGCGGGTACCGTAGTCAAAGAGCTGGACGAAGTTATTGCGAAGATGGAGAGCTATCAGGGAGTTGGCCGGATGACGCTGCATACGGGGCAAGAGCCGCAGGAATATCAGGTAGAAGTATGGTTCAAGAAGCCCCATTATTATCGAATTGCCTTGACGAATGACAAGAAAGACATTACCCAGATTGTACTGCGCAACGATGAAGGGGTATATGTGCTGACTCCTCATTTGAATAAAAGCTTCCGCTTCCAGAGCAACTGGCCGGACAATCAGGGGCAGGTTTATTTGTTCCAGTCTATTGCAGAAAGCATCCAGATGGATAAAGAACGTCAACTGACGACAGAGGACAATGCCTATGTTTTTGATGTGTCGGCCAACTATCAGAATGCGTCCTTGGTTCGTCAAAAGGTATGGCTGGACAAAAAAACGCTGGGGCCGCAAAACATAGAAGTTTCGGATGCCAGCAACAATGTCATGGTTTCTATGGAGTTCACCCACTTTGAATTCAATAAAGAATTTGACAAGGACTCTTTTGACATGCAGAGGAATATGACGGCTTCCCTGCTGCCGACAACTCCGACGATGCTTCAAGGAGAGGGGCAGCAAGCAGCAGAGGACGGCCAACAAGCCCGGGCCGAAGGAGAGGAAGCTTCTATTAATACGAAGCAGCAGACCTTGGTATTCATCGATCCGGCTTATCTTCCGGAAGGGGTCACCCAATCGGAGGTGACGGAGGTTAAGCTTGGCGATGGGAAGGGGCTGCTGCAAAGATACACAGGAACTTACAACTACACGTTACTGCAATCCAGACCGGTAGATCGGGCGGTCTCGGTGCTGCCTACGGAGATAGTGGACCTGGGGTATACATTAGCGGTGCTGACCGGGGAGGATCAGAAAACGTTAGTGTGGACTTACGACGGAGTGGAATTCCGTCTTTCCTCCGGCGATCTTCCTGTGGAAGAGATGGCGGCCATCGCCCAATCTGTCCAGGGGCAATCGTTAAAATAGAGCCCAGCGATTCATTGACAGCTTATAGAGAAGCGTTTAACATTAAAATAAACTATTAACATGAACTTTTTAGACAATGTAGCCGGTATCCCGAAGGGGGGTTGCTTAAGGAAGCGGAAAGCTTCTATAAGGACCCCTCTTACGTTGTGAAGTAGGTGAAGAGCTTGGACTCGTTCTATCGTCCAACATGGATAGAGATTTCGTTGGATGCGTTCCGACACAATTTACGGGCATTTCGCCATCTGCTTGATCCGTCTATTGAGATGATGGCGGTCATTAAAGCAGATGCCTACGGCCACGGGGCCATAGAAATAGCCAAGGAAGCGTTGGCTTGCGGAGCTAAATATTTGGCCGTTGCTTTTTTGGACGAAGCGCTGGAGCTGAGACGGGCGAACATTAAGGCGCCTATTCTTATTTTGGGGCATACGCCCATACAGGGATTAGCTCACGCGCTGGCGAGCGATATTACGGTGAATGTGTATAATGAAGAAATGCTGTGTGCTTTGGCAGAACAGGCAAGCGTGGAACATCCGGTCAAAATTCATATTAAGATCGATACCGGGATGGGGAGGCTAGGCCTCCATCAAGAACAGCAGGCGATTGCTTTGATCGAGCAAGCCATCGGTACCCCCGGAGTGATTGTAGAAGGCTTGTTCACCCACTACGCTTGTGCAGACGAAGAAGATAAAACCTATACTTTCAAACAGCATCGCCGATTTGATAAAATTGTCCGATATTTTGCCGACAAAGGAATCCGATTTCCGTATGTCCATGCCGGGAACAGCGCAGCAGCCATTGATCTGCCGGAACTGACCTATAATATGGTGCGCTTAGGAATCGCCATGTACGGGATCTACCCTTCGGCGGAGGTGAACCGGCAGAAAATTAACCTCCAGCCGGTAATGAGTCTCAAGACGAGGATCGTCATGGTCAAATCCATGCCCGCTGATGAAGGCATCAGCTATGGCGCGGTGTACAGGACCCAACAGGATGGCGAACGAATCGCTACACTGCCGGTAGGTTATGCAGACGGGTACTCCCGTATGCTGACCGGCAAGGCCAGAGTGCTGGTGAATGGGCAGAGCGCTCCTGTCGTTGGGACGATTTGCATGGATCAATGTATGATAAATGTGACGCATTTGCCCCAAGCCAGTTACGGGGATGAAGTAGTACTTTATGGAAATCAGCAGGGAGCCACCCTCCCGGTGGAGGAGATAGCAGAAGCCTTGGGGACGATTCCCTATGAAATTGTCTGCATGATTTCACATCGGGTTCCTAAAGTTTACGTAAGTAATGGCAAGGTTCTTCATGCGATTAATCAATTGCAGCATCACTAGGCATTTTCCTGCGGAATGAAATGGACGTTTATAATGATGGCTAGTTTGTAATCAGGAGCTGTGAAACTCGCCACGATCTGCATCATTTGTATGGCATAATTGATATACTATAGGCATATATTTTTTCTTGTATTAAATTGCTTGAAATCCGCTATAATGGTAATATTGGTTGTGAATGTTTGGGGGTGCTAGTTCTGTGTCCAGTGTGAACACGAAGAGGATTATGATTAGCTTGCCGGATCAGTTGCTGCGGGAAGTGGACGGAATTGTTGAATTGGAGAAATCCAATCGGAGCGAGCTGATCCGTCAGGCGATGAAGCTCTATTTAATGGAGCGCAAAAAAAGGTATTTGCGTGAATCGATGCAGCGCGGGTATATGGAAATGGCTAAAATTAATCTCAACATTGCTTCGGAAGCCTTTCAAGCAGAGGAAGATGCAGGAAGCACATTAGACCGCTTAGTTAGCGGGGTGTAGACGTTGATAGTAAAACGTGGCGATGTTTTTTTTGCGGAGCTCTCTCCTGTCGTAGGATCAGAGCAGGGCGGGGTTCGTCCGGTTCTTGTCATTCAGAACGATATCGGGAATCGGTTCAGTCCTACCGTTATTATCGCGGCTATTACGGCCCAAATCCAGAAGGCGAAATTGCCTACTCACGTCGAAATTGATGCCAAGACTCATGGGTTTGACCGGGATTCGGTTATTTTGTTAGAGCAAATCCGGACGATTGACAAGCAAAGGTTAACCGACAAAATTACTCATTTGGACGACGAAACCATGCGCAAGGTGAATGACGCTTTGCAGATCAGTGTCGGATTAATTGACTTTTAAATGAAAACAACCGGGAACGGCACAGCGAAGCGGGGGAACTGGGAAACCCCCGTTTTTTGTGGCAATGGACCGGAAAACGGCGATTCGAGGCCCCTTAAGGACAAGGGTGTGAATCCGCATTCATGGCAGCGAATCCAGCAACAAACGGGTAAAGGATGGATGTAACGGATGGCAAACATAGAGGAACAAACCGTCGCCGTCGAAGTGACGGAGGAGCAGAAAGCCCAGACGCGGGAGAGGATATTAAAGCAAATCGCCGGGGAATTGCAGCTTCCTCCGGGCAAAGTCAAGACGACGGTCGAGCTGATGGATGAAGGGAACACAATCCCTTTTATTGCTCGCTACCGGAAAGAGATGACTGGAGAGCTGGACGAAAATATGCTGCGCAGCATAGAGGAGCGGCTGCAGTATCTTAGAAGCCTGGAGGACCGCAAGCTGGAAGTAATCCGTCTGATTGCCGAGCAGGGCAAGCTGACCGCAGAGCTCAGGCAGGGCATTGAGAAATCGACCAAGCTTCAGGAGGTCGAGGATCTCTACCGTCCTTATCGCCAGAAGCGAAAAACAAGGGCGAGCGTAGCCAAGGAAAGAGGGCTCGAGCCGCTAGCCGAGTGGATCCTGCAGCAGCCGAAGCAAGGGAATGTATTGGAAGAGGCGGGGAAATATACGGACCCCGGGAAAGAGGTACATACGCCCGAGGAAGCATTGCAAGGGGCGATGGACATCATTGCCGAGCAGATGGCGGATGATCCGAAGATTCGCGCTTGGGTAAGGAAGTTCGTCTGGGACGAGGGAACTGTAGCGACGAAGGCCAAGGATGCGGAGCAGGAATCGGTTTACGAAATGTACTACGATTATGAGGAGCCGGTTCGCAAGCTTCCTCCGCACAGGACTCTGGCGATCAACCGTGGAGAACGGGAAGGAATACTAAAGGTTGCTATTGAAGCTCCATCGCCTAAAGTTCATGAGTTTATGTCCAGACAATATATTAAGCATTGGGGTTCTATTGTTGCCGATACGCTTACCGCAGTGGTCGAAGATGCCTACAAGCGGCTGATCGCTCCCGCAGTAGAAAGGGAGATTCGCAATTTGTTAACGGAACAGGCGGAGGAGCATGCGATTCAGATTTTTGCCGAAAACTTGCGGAATTTGCTGCTGCAGCCTCCGGTGAGAGGGAAGGTGGTGCTGGGCGTAGACCCGGCTTATCGGACAGGCTGTAAGCTGGCTGTCGTGGACGAAACCGGCAAAGTACTGGACATCGCGGTGACTTATCCTACTCCGCCGCGTAATCAGATTGAGGAAGCGCGAGCTATTTTTCAACGGCTGATTGACAAGCACAAGGTGGGGCTTATCGTTATTGGCAACGGTACGGCTTCCCGGGAGACGGAGCAGTTCGTAGCCGATCTGATCCAGCATATCCAAGCCCGATCATTGGAATATATCATCGTGAGCGAGGCCGGGGCGAGTGTCTATTCTGCCTCCAAGCTGGCGCAGACCGAGTTTCCCGAGCTGGATGTCGCCGAGCGGAGCGCGATTTCCATCGCCCGCCGGATGCAGGATCCTTTGGCCGAGCTGGTAAAGATTGATCCTAAATCGATCGGAGTCGGTCAATATCAGCATGATGTAATGCAAAAAAGGCTGGAGGAAAGCTTGTCGGCCGTTGTCGAATCAGCGGTTAACCATGTAGGCGTCGACTTGAATACAGCCTCTCCGTCGTTATTGTCCTATGTAGCGGGCGTCAACGGAACGATTGCGAAAAATATCGTCAAATTCCGGGAGGAGAACGGGAAGTTTACGAACCGGAAGCAGCTGCAAAAAGTGCCGAGACTTGGGGCAAAAACATTTGAGCAGTGCGTCGGATTTTTGCGGATAAGCGACGGGGAGAACCCGCTCGACCAGACTCCGATCCACCCGGAATCTTATGAGGTGGTCGACCAATTATTCCGCGAGCTGCGCCTGGAGCTGAGTGCATTAGGCGAGCAGGAGCTGAAGGATAAGCTGACTTCATTGGAGCCGGAAGAGATCGCTCCGAAGCTGGGAGTGGGCGTTCCGACACTGCGAGATATCCTGGACAGCCTCCAGAGACCGGGCAGAGACCCGCGGGAAGAGCTGCCGCCTCCGATTTTCAGGACAGACGTGCTCCAACTGGAGGATCTGGTTCCGGGAATGGAACTGCAGGGCTCTGTCCGGAACGTCATCGATTTCGGGGCCTTCGTCGACATCGGGGTCAAAAACGACGGTCTGGTGCATATATCGCAACTAAGCGACCGGTACGTCAAGCATCCGATGGATGTCGTCTCCGTCGGGGATACGGTAACCGTGTGGGTTCTTAACGTAGACGCGAATAAAGGGCGAATCAGTCTGACGATGAAAAATCCGAACAAACAGGACAAGTAGATCAGCGAGCCCAAAAAGCACCTGAGCCAAGCAAAGGAGCCGTCTGGAAATAAATTTCCTGACGGCTCCTTATTTGCGTCTATCTATGGAATGAATCAGCTTTTGACAAATGTATGATGGGCTTACCCTTGAGATTGCTCATTGGCCTGGCTTTGCTTGGTCCGGTAAAAGAACCAGCAATCGTTAAGTAATTTCACTTGCTTGCGGTTTTTGCTGTAAAAGGCCCTCATTAATTGTAGGCATAGCCATTGCGGCATGCATCCCGCCCCTTCCTGCTGAAATCGCCTCTTTATTTACCCTATGGGCAAATTCGCGATTTTGTGCAGGTCCATGAGCATTATTGTTCCTCATCCTCTTCGTACCATTGTTCCAATTGAGCTTGTAACGCCCGAATTTCGGTTAGAAGCGAAATAAGCGGATAGGAGGATTCCTCAATTCTGGCAAACGTGCTTTCCAGAAGGTTAATATAGTCTAGTCCTCCGGTTATTGAGTATTGCTCGTCTACCAATTCCAAATCGTCGCATTCCGCAATCAAATAAGGAAGCTGCGGAACATTCCCTGCCGTCAGCTTGTCCAGTTCTTTATGAAGTCTGCGATTTAGTGCGGTCAACTGGTACATATGGGTGGATGGCATCTCCACAAATTCCAGGCTCTCCCCCAGTTTGAGCATTCCGTATCTCATTTTGGCCATTTGGTCCGTTGTCCCTTCTTTCCTATCGCTAGCTCGTACGAACGGACAGCCTGAAGAGGCTCCGTCCTGCGCTGCAAATGGTTTACTACTTGACAGTGTACTTAAGATACGGTACAAATTCAAGAGAATATCCGTAAACGCAACGTCAGCACCGCAATGTCAGCTGCGCTGCAGCAGGAACTAAGGAGAGACGGGCCATGACCAACGAGGAACTGCAGCAATGGGTCGAGCAAATATCGTTAAATTCGTTCGGAAGACCTTTCCTTCACCGGGCCAGCTTCAATACCAGGCTCCGCTCAACCGGCGGCAGATATTTTATGAAAACCCACCATATTGAGATCAGCCAGATGCACTATGATACATTTGGAACGGAGGAAGTCGAGAAAATCATCAAACACGAGCTCTGTCATTATCATTTGCATCTTCAGCGCAAAGGATACAAGCATCGGGATGCTGATTTTAAACGGCTGCTGCAGGAAGTAGGCGGCTCCCGGTTTTGTCAGCCCTTGCCAGGGAAGCGGAGGGAGGAGCCGTACCGCTATCGGCTTGTTTGCGGTTCTTGCGGGATGGAGTACCCGCGCAAGCGCAAGACCGATCCTCGTAAATACGTCTGCGGAAAATGCAGAGGAAAGCTGCGCCTGTTTGCTTTGAATATAGAAGGGAAATAAAGGCAAACTAATGGAAGAGGTCTTAAAATGTTCGTCCCCCTGTTACGATGGGGAAAAGTTTTTTCAGGGGTGAATTTCTAGCTAATGAATTCCGTCGGATGACTTGACTAAAGGAGCGTTTGATGGTAAATTTAAAGATGTCGCTTTACATTCCCTGATAGCTCAGTTGGTAGAGCACTCGGCTGTTAACCGAGTTGTCACAGGTTCGAGTCCTGTTCGGGGAGCCATGGAGAGATACCCAAGTGGCTATAAGGGGACCCTCTGCTAAGGGGTTAGACTGCGTAAGCGGTGCGAGGGTTCGAATCCCTCTCTCTCCGCCATACATAAGCGAACGAAAGACCGCGTGATGCGGTCTTTTTTGATGTTATTGAATGTATAACTTTTAGAGGCGAGATCAGGCCTTGTCCTCATTAGGATTAGTCTGCCTCCTTCTGGAAGAGAGGCTCAGTAGACTCGATTGGTCTTAAAAGGAGGAGCTCAGGTCCTTTCAAAAGTTATGAAGCAATGCAAAAGTACAGTCGATGGATGATTGTTGATCTCCTTTCGGAAGATCTACTGCAAAAATACAGTAGATTCGGCTTTGGAGGTCTAAAAATGGCTGATTGTCAAGAAATGTACTGTATAATTGCATTCGATGATCGAAAAAACGGCGATTTCGGCCCGAAGTACTGTATAATTGCAGTCGATTGTCCGGCGACCCTCGCCAATAAAAGCAACTTTCTGCTTCACCATGTTAGTGGACGTATTGGAAGTAACTCGTTCAACCAAACCATCCTAATTTTCATGTTGGGTTTGCGATTGATGAATCATGATAAGTTGAGAAGCATCTGCTACTTTGCTAAATAATAATCATGCATTACGTGCACTCTCCCGCGCGCGTTGCAACGCTGACACGGGAAGGGTCAGACCAGACTCATGTGTTCCTGTTTTTACCGGAAAATAGGGAGCCGATGGAAAAATAAATTATTCGAAAATAATGCTTGTCAAGGGCATCAATATCCGCTATAATAACACTTGTCGCTTTAAAGATTGTCCTGATAATAACACTGTGGCCCGTTGGTCAAGCGGTTAAGACACCGCCCTTTCACGGCGGTAACACGGGTTCGAATCCCGTACGGGTCACCAATGAATCTTCATCGCAGATGGGGAATAGTTTGTCGATAACCTGGCGCTTTACACTGGGCTGACGAACAGACAACAGGATAGGAGCCATTAGCTCAGTCGGTAGAGCACCTGACTTTTAATCAGGGTGTCGGAGGTTCGAGTCCTCCATGGCTCACCATTGCTTTTACCTTGAAAGCCATGGTATAATATTTATTATGCGGTCGTGGTGGAATGGCAGACACGCTATCTTGAGGGGGTAGTGGGCGAACGCCCGTGGAGGTTCGAGTCCTCTCGACCGCATTACGGAAAAGTCCTTGTATATCAAGGGCTTTTTGCTTTTTTAGGGAGAAAGTCCAGATGGGTACGGATGTTCTATATTAGGCTTTGGGGACAGATTGGGGACGAAATTTCTGAGGAGAAAATTTATCGAATTTCTCAGCAGTCTCCCGGCTGCCCTTTTTTGTTGTGTGCGCATAGATGTCCGCGGTTGTCTGGTGCTTGGTGTGTCCGAGCCTTTTTGTAGCCTTCATCGACGCGCCGGCTTCGATCAACAGTGTGGCGCTGGAATGCTGCAGATCGTGAAAGCGATCTTTTTTGAGATCATGTCGTTCAACAAACTTTCCCCGCCATTCGGAAGGGTAGGTATGATAGAAAGCTTTCCCTAATCCGGCGTGAAATACAAACTGTCTTTTGCCTCCAAGCCATTTGTCCCCTGATTTAAAATGTGGAGCGTGAGATAATATTCCCGGTCTGTCCTTGAGGGATATTAAGCGCCCGGGAAATGGCTAATGGCCCCTTCTGGGTGCGGACCTGCTCCAGGACATCGGCCTCAATCTATCGGATCTTTATTGGGCTGGATGCCAGGCTAGGCATCGTTGATCCCCCCGATTTTTTGTCAATCTGGTACAACTTATTTCTTTGGATATTTTTCATAAAACTGCCAATGCTATTTGTAATTGAATTGTGAAGGAGTCTAAAAGATGACCGATAAGCCGAAACAAGATGACGACAAAGAATTTTATGAAGGTGTAGCGAAAGCTGCTGACTTTGTTAATAAGCGACTTCGTGGAACCATCGCACCTGGCGGATTAAATTCGGTTGAGAAAGATGAAGATGATAAAGGGAAGAAATAACCTTCCCTTTATTTCTTATTCCCTCCTAAAAACTAATCTCCATGTCGCTCTGGCCAGATACCTGACGAATAATTATCATCACCAAGAAAAATGCTTAATCATATCGATAAGCGTCGAATACGTGGCTAACGGGAAGACTATCGAAAGACGGATCACTTTAACATCGGACGACGACGTGAGGCAAATAATAACGACATTTGGCATGCAGGAAACACACCACAAACCCGTCTTAACAATGGAGTCTATGAGGTCTTGATTGGAGGGAGTAGGACACCCGGAGGGTTTGAAAAAATGAAATATTATGCTCAATATGACGATCAAGGGAAATCTTTACCATAAGTCAGATAGCCTGTGACATGATAAAAATTGGACGAATATAATCCGGACCTGCTAGGGGACACCTTCGACGCCGAAACCGGAGAGTTTAGCGGGCTATGAGGGGTAGTGGGCTAACGCCCGTGGAGGTTCGAGTCCTCTCGACCGCATTACGGAAAAGTCCTTGTATATCAAGGGCTTTTTGCTTTCGTTCCATTCGGGGGGGGGGCGCCTGAACAGCCTGGTGGCCGGAAAGCGCACCGTGCTATTCGAGGAACTCCAAAACGCCCAATGGCTCGAAAATAATCGTGTACTTGCCTACCGTGGTGCTAATTCCAAATTTTTCTTGATAGCGCTTTAGACTGGCGTCAAGAAAATCCTCCGTCACTCCTAAATAATCAGCAAGCTCGTACCGGTTACGGATGCCTGTCCGATGGGCAACAATAAAAGCAGACAGAGGAACAAGTCTTTCATAAGCCCATGAACGCGCCCGCTTCTCTTGTTTACGATTTTCTACCGTTCTTTGATCTAGTATGTTACCGCTAGATGTGTGATAATGGCCGAGTTCTTCAGCAAGGATACAGCTTTTTTCGATGCTGGTTTGAATATTTCTATTGATGCAAATGTTATTATCCGCATAGAGTCCTTTGGTTTTGGGGCTCATTGGCTTCTCGTAGATGGCAACTCCCAGTTGATCGGCCTCCCTTACTATCGCCTCATATTTCACGGCTTCACCTCGTTTGTTTTCGTTTGGAGAGAACAAACCTTTTGAATTCTTCGATTTCTTTTAACTCTTCCTCTGTCCAATCGTCACCATCATGATGAGCGGCGATGGTCTCTATTTCATCACTTCCCGACTGGTTAATACGCCCAAGAAGATAATCAGAGGTTGTATTCATAATTTCGGCCAAATTCTTCAATACATTCCCCGGGGGAATCACTCTTCCTGATTCGTAGTTGGCCACGTTTGTTCGCTTCATCCCCAACATTTCCGCCAGTTTTTCCTGCGACATTCTGCACTCTTCTCTTTTGGCTTTGATTCGTTGGCCCATTAGTTTCTTTTCATCCTCATTCATAGCACAAATACCACCTTTTAACAAAAGTCATTAATAATGACGTAAATTAGATTGACGATCTTTTAAATGACTGTTATGATAATTATGTCATTTAAAAGCACAAATCAAGGAGGTGAATCGAGTTCAATTTTGCTAAATATTAAAGGGAATCTAAGTGTTGTGAGGCATTGTTCTACTGAACTATTCCCTGATTCTTGCAGATGTGAAGGGAGTTTGTCTAAGGGAGTTTTTATAGTCATTATTATAAACTGTCATTTTAAATTGCGCAAGTTAAAATGACTTATGGCTATTACGTTGAAATTTTCTAATATGGGTTGGATGGAATAAGATCGGTAAATCCGCCTGGAAGACCTGGCAATGCTGTAAGGAGGTTTTAATAGATTCAGATAGTGAGACTAGAAAGGTCATTCTACGCAAAAAGAAGAGGCGGAGAGAAGCGACAAAGATAAGGAGGGATGACTGATGGAAGATATATCACAACTAATTAAGGATTATCACTGGATGATGAATTCGATTAAATTGTACTCTTCCATGCCGAGTGCGGCGGGAGAAGGACGAGCGGCCCAATTCAATAGGGGAGCAGCGCCGCGGAAAACACAGGAAGTTCAACATGACCCCATTCATCAAGAGACGATTCGCCGAGATAGACGGTACAAAAAGATTGCTCAATATGAAGAAAAAGTACATTTTATTCAAGAGCGGATGACAGCCATTGATGATGATCGCGAGATGGAAGTTCTTCATTGGATTATAGAAGGGAAATCCTATCGGTGGATTGCCGCGCATATGGGGTTGTCCCATTCTCATGTAGCCCGGATTAAAGACTCTGCGGTGGAAAAAATGAGAACATACATTCCGAAAGTTACAAAAGGAACAAATTTCCATCCCCCGAAATCTTTGTGATAACATGTCCGTAAGAACGAAAGAGGCGACATTTTTATCCAAGACGTCTTTTTTATTCTAAAAAAATTTTGAAAGGAAGATGAAGTGATGTCAAAACAATTTGTAGCAGGAGATGCCCAGGATGTGTATCTGTTTGATCTGGAGCTGGCCAACGTAACGGTCAACCAGGGAATGGCCATTGACGAAGTGGCCGGGGAGATTTATGCTTCCCAAGTGTACGGCAATTTTGGCGGGAATTATGAAAGCTTTATTGTTACCCGCACTTCGTTAGGCGGCAAGATGCTGGACAGTATGATTTTTAAAAACGGAGGCCATGGAACATCGATTGGCGTAGAAAGGGCCAATGGCAAAGTCTATATTTGGACCAACATGTTGGATGTAAATGCTAGCGATACGTTAGTCACCCAATGGCTGTGCAGAGTGCCTTATTTGCCTAATGCCACTATTTCCATTAACGATTCCAGGGTGGAAAAGCTCAAAGAATTTCCTAATTCCAAAAGATATGAAACCCCTATGACCGATCCTAAAAATAATTTGGTCGCCTTAAGAATTACAGATACTACAAGCGGAAGTACGGTGAGCGAGCTGGAAGTTTACAACATGAGCGACGTCAAAAACGGGAATTTCAGCAATAAGCTTTATTCCTACTCTTTCACCTCGGGGATGAATAGTCAAGTGTTGCAGGGACTTGCTATTGA
Source organism: Paenibacillus sp. J2TS4 (assembly GCF_018403245.1). Taxonomy (GTDB): domain Bacteria; phylum Bacillota; class Bacilli; order Paenibacillales; family NBRC-103111; genus Paenibacillus_L. The sequence goes on along the minus strand of NZ_BOSH01000011.1, from coordinate 115,362 downwards.
TGGCTCTGATTTCTATGTAACGTTTGGTCAGGGAGCCAGTGATTTTCATTTGTACCGGGTCGATTTAACGACGGGAGCGATCAGCGAGGAAATCAACCGGCCGATCGGATATTCCCCCACCGGCAGCTATGTGGAAGGATTCGGGGAGCCTGAAGGTTTATTCTTGTATACGGACCCCAATACAGGATATAAAACGCTATTAACGGTTATAGTCGGAGATGCTGCAGGGAGACGCAGACAAAGACTTTTTGCGCTATCCAATAATATTGGGATTCATAAATTTCTAGGCTTTGCAGGAGAAAGAGCTCAAGGGGTACCTCTTACGAGAAACGATAATAAAGCTAAAAGAATCGATATGAGCAAGGTCCAATCCATATCGCAAATCAAGGAGCCGGGTTGTTACTATATGACCACGGTGGAAGGCAATACCATGAGCGACCATCCTATGAAGAATGTCGCCGGCTGGTGGTTGTATGTTTCCGGCGGAGATTCTGGAAGCGGAGTGAACTATGGTGTCCATCAAATCCTGGCAAGAAACTCCAGTGTACACGGCACAACGTTTTTTAGATCAGTTTCCAGTGCGGGAACAGCTTCTCCTTGGTTCGAGCTGAACATGACCCAAGTATAAACGCTCCAAATGCACAAAATTTTATAGATACTTCATTTCTAAAAATAAGGCGGCCAGAGACGGCCGCCTGTTTCCTGTAAAATACATACCGATTCAAGCTAGCGCTTTCCAGGCCTAAATAAAACATCGAGAGACAATAACTAAAAGAATGAATAAAACTAAAATGACTCCAGTCGAAGTAAATAAGCCGCCCAGTCCACCGCAACTACAACCGAATCCGCCACAACTACCGCCGAAACCTCCTAAAAATCCACCCATATTTTTCAAACCTCCTTTCTTTTGTACACCTTACATTATGCATTTGCCATCTGCTGGGACTGGGTATTTGAGTATAGATTTTATTGTGCCGTAACTCTATTATGGATTTATCAGTTGTGTGAAAACAACCAATCGCATTGCATGTTCTTGCGTCTTCTTATTAAATTTTCCGGCGCATGTAATCAAGTTAAGATAGGATTTATCGGCTGTATTGAAAATTCGATCAAGTGGGGCTTCAGAAGTTTTGAATACTTCAACGGATTGGACGGTAAAAGTTAATTTTTTTTCTAGTGAGTCGGATAAAATGATAAGATCTCCAGGCTTTAATTTTTTTAGTCCATAAAAAATAGCCGGTCCGGTATAATGGTCAAAATGCCCTGAAATAGCCGCACTCCCTTGTTCGCCAGGAAGGGTCCAGGGGCTTAGAATCCCAACTTGATCGAACTGCTTAGGCACACCCATTTGCCCATTCGGCAGTATAGGGACGGGGATGACATTGGCATCGATCTGAATGGCTGGAATTTCTAACCGTACTGGCATGATACCCTCAACATCGGCCTGATTAATCGGTAATGAAGGAGTCTCGACGACAGGCTTAGGTGTCGGTTCAGGCTCAGGTTCAGGTGATCGGGAAGAAGCTGTTTCCGGCACGCTGATCCCTTTTTCGGGTTCACTTATTTGCGATGAGGGTTGGCCGGGTTGGCCGTCTGAAGGTCCTGTGCCACATGCTGAGACTATAGACAGGATTAGAATGATGGAGAACGCCAGATATTTTTTATGCACTCAAATTCCTCCAGATCACCGAGGATAAACGGCTATCGCTGTCCTTTGGACAGGCGCGTTTACCATGAAATATAAGAACAGGTATAAGGTGAAAACTTATACTTTCTTATATTTTAAAAAAGGAGGGGATAATCCCCCTCCTTATTATTCAGTCTCGCTTGCTCCACCAGCGCCGGTTTTTGGCATTCCAGGTGTTACTTCTTTCATTTTAAAATGACCTTTATGTTCCTTCGCTTTTATGTGATGCTTGCCATGATGTGCTGGATCTGCAAATACAGATGAGGAAAAAGAAAGAACAAGACAGCTTGCAATCAAAAGTGATGCCATTTTTTTCATTTCAATATCCTCCTTTCTAAATATTAGACTTCATCCATAGGTTGTTCCGATTCGTTAATTTTATTCCTAAAAGGCTCCGAGAATGGATTTTTCCGCGGTTGCTGCTCCAGCTTTTTCCCGGTAAGAAAATACGCCAAGCCAATTAATATCAAGGGCTTAGCGTATATTTATTAAGATATTACAAAGCAAGGCTATAATATAAAACACCTTTGCTTTTGAAAAAATTAGAAGCATGTAAATGAGCTAATTTCTCTTAAGCTAATTCCAAAAATGACCCAAGACCTTCCCGTCCATCTGAATCCTGAAACCGAAACACGCCCGACAAAAGTTGGAAAAAACCAAAAGCGGTTCCCATTGGTAAGCCAAATAAAAGTGTTTCTAAATAAGCAGTTGGAAATAGCTCGGGGGTCCACTGCAAAAGCAGAAATGGTCGGTTCAAAAGGTGGAGGAGGGGATGTAGGTACCGGTCCCGGTTGTCCAACAGGTCCTGTAGGTGGAGGCATGAATGACAATTGCTTTCACTCCTTTTCTAAAGTGGGCTAATTCAATATATGTAGGAGCGGATTCGTTGGATTAAACAGATACCCAATTTAACTCGGTATACGACTATTTTTTTGCGAGGACTTCAGGGCCGTGATCATGGAGCGATAAGCGGCAAAATGATTTCCACCGTCGTTCCCCGGTTTTCTTCACTGGTTATGTGAAGATTTCCATGATGCTCTTTAATAATTTTGTTGCAAACCATTAGGCCCAGGCCCGTTCCTTTTTCCTTCAGGCTGTAGAAAGGCTCTCCAAGAAAAGGAATTCTATCTTGGGGTATACCGCATCCGTGATCGGTGATTCGAATGGAAACGCAAGGCATGGCATGTTGAATCTTGATCGTTACTTGCCCGCCTTGCGGCATGGCTTCGACCGCATTTTTGATAATGTTAATAAATACTTGCTTGATCTGATTTTCCTCACATTGAATGGGGAAATGATCAGATTCCGACTCTAAGGCTATTTGTACATTATTCATAAGTGCCAGCGGATACAAGAATGAAGTAACCTGGCGAATCAAGGTTTCTACATTTCTCTGTTCGTATCTCATGGTCTGGGGTTTGGCTACGGTCAAAAATTGGTCGGCCAGCAATTCCATTTGTTTGATTTCAGATAACATAACTTCGAAGTACCAGTTGTTCTTATCCGGCATCTGGTCTCTCAGTAAGCTTACAAACCCTTTAAGTGTCGTAAGCGGATTGCGAATTTCGTGGGCAATTCCTGCGGCCAGCTGCCCGACAACGGCCAGCTTTTCTGTTTTTCGCAGCGATTCCTCCATTTTCTTCAATTCCGTAATATCCCGTGAAATTAGCACATAGGCGACGGCATTTCCTTTATTGTCAAAGAGCGGAGCGACACAATTGCTAACGTCGATCAGGGTGCCATCCTTGCGAAGCCGAACGGTTTCATAGGGGATGGCATGCCGGGAGTTCAACAGATTGCTCCAAAGTTCTTCGGCTTCGCTCTGGAGATAATCTGGAATAGTGGGGAGCTCTTTGCCGAGCAGCTCCTGTTCTGTCCAGCCATATATTCTCTCAAAAGCTTCATTAGCTTTGACAATAAGAAGATGGGTGTCCACGATAAGGATCGCATCTTCCGTATTGCTCAAGTAGAAGTCCAGCTGTTCTTTAGTCGACTTCAAGTCCTCGAACATTTGCTGGTAGTTAGGCTTGACCTCCCGCACCGCTTCATAGACGCCCATGATTTCGTTATCGATAATGATTGGGAAGCTGCTGATAGTGACATAAACTCGATGCCCCAGTTTATGCAGGAAAATCGCTTCAAACTGTTGCAGCTCGCCGCCAACTGCCTGGGCAAAAGCTTGCTTCTTATCCTCCTTGCCGTCAGGAAGGATGAATTTGTCATGGTTGCTGATATCTCTCAACTCACTTATAGTATAGCCCAGCATTGTTGCGGCTGCCGGGTTGGCGTCGAGAAGAACTCCTTGCAAATCATAGCAGAAGATGGCATCGGGATGATGCTTGAACAATGAATTGTACAATTTATCATGGGGCAGAGCGCCTGGACGTTCACCGGCTTCTTCCTCTGGCAGATTAGAGGCTGCCAGGGACTGCCCCAGGCTGGGCAGGTGTTTAAAATTGGCTATCTCCGGTGGAAGGGCGTAGACAATCGATCCAATGGCCTCTCCTCCATAGTAGAAGGGCGAGAGTTCAAACCGCCAGTTTTTATGACCATCGTCCAATTCCCAGCTCATTCTGTCCGGAATCCTTTTGTTGGCGGGAAAAGGAGCCTTCATCCCATGATTGGCTGAAATCCAGCCCTTATCATAGAGGATCGGGGAAGCTTGAACGACCCGTCCTCCGCGATCTATAACCGCTAAAGGCAGGGTTGTTGTTTTGGTCAGCTCCGCAAAATACTGAGAAAGCTGCCTGCGTTCCAATTTCAGGTGATTGTAAAGCATGCTCTCGATTTCTCGAGCTGTTCCAATAACCGCCTCAATCGATCTCGGATCATAGGTCGTCCAGAAGCCGGATAAATCAATAATACCGAGAATTTCGCCGGTGCCGGGATCGCGGATAGGGGAGGCGGAGCAGGTCCAGCCATGTATTTCCCGGCAGTAATGCTCGCTGGCAAACACTTGGATCGGCATTCCGGTAACCAAAGCCGTACCGATCGCATTCGTCCCTGCGCTGCCTTCGCTCCAGTCTGCGCCGGGCGCCAGATTAATATCTTCGGCTTTGAGCAGTATAGACAAATCGCCATCGTAATAAATCAATTCGCCAGCCGCATTGCAATACGTGACGATATAGCCGGTATTTTCGGAGTGCTGCTTCAACTTCTTTAAGAACGGTTTGATCATTTGGAAGAGCCGGTCGGAATTGATGTATTCCTGAATTTGGTCCATTCCCAAGCTATAGGAGATTTCATTGAGAAGCGGATCAATTCCGAGCTCCTTACAACGCTTCCAGGAATTGAACATAAAGGGCCGGATATTGACCTGCGAGGACATTCCGGATATGAACTTTTCCCATTCATGGAGGATCATTAATTTATCGCTTTTCGGAGAACGATTATAACTGAAAGTATAGAACCCGTTATTTGTCATAATGGCCCCCTGTCGCACTATGATTGTAAATTAATGGAAGAATATTCCGCGAAAATTTATAATCAATATAAATGTATTATATTGGCATTATATTCCTCTATCAATATTTTATCGGATTGTATTACAATTTTAAAGTAAACGCTTACAAAAATATTAAAATTGAAGAGTGATCCGAATGGAAAAACCCTGAATTCCGTGGAATTCAGGGCGAGGAGAGGGAGCGGGTTAAATCCGATCGGGGATCGGCAAACCGGCTTTTTTGCGTATCTGGATTATTGCAGGGGATCTAAATCAGCCTCTCGCAGGTTCTTCCATAAACCATGATATATGGGTGCAGCGTGTGCAGATGAGGATGGTGGCATTTCGATTAGCCCAATCAAAACCTAAGAAGGTCGCTCCTCTGGAGTTAAGCTGCCGATAGTCCTTCTCAAAAGTATCATTCTGACAGCAGGGGCAAACTAGCGTAGTATTTCCAGCTTTATATTTCATAAGTAAGGTCCTCCCTTTTTTTTCTGTAATCTAAATTTTCGAAAATGTTACTATACCTTACGTTTATTATTGCCGAGCGTTTCTAAATTCCTCAAATCTTCAGCGCCATTCCCAGCGTATACCGGTGTGACAAAATGGCTGTCACCCCGCTTTTTTTGCTTTATAATTATTTTATCTAGTATGCTTGGAGGAGAGATGTTGTGGATAATGGTTTTTATGTAGGTTGGGGAACATTGGCTCTAATAAATGCGGGGCTTGCGCAAGGTAAAAACAGAAGCGGTCTGAATTGGTTTTTTATTTCATTGCTTATTGGACCCTTGGCTACACTTTTTATTGTTGTATGGGATAAAAAATAGCATTCGGGCGGTGGAGGTGGCGCTATGAGGTCGGACGAAAGGTTCTCGAATGGATGGATATAATAGAGAGAGGACCTTCGCCTCTCTCCAATGGGGGCGTCAGATGGTTGGCTTCAACGCCTCATTTAGTTGGCGATTTGTTTGTCGTATCCTTAAGCGGACGGTGAGTCAATCTTTCGTGTTCCGGCTCCAGATGGATAAACACTCTGGGGGCGTATAACACCTTTTGGATTTCCTTCTCTATCCGATCACATAGATCATGTGCGGTTACGATATCGGAATCGGAGGCAACGACCAGATGAAAGTCAATATGCTGCTCCGGTCCGGATCTGCGGGTTCTGAAATCGTGATATTCGATAAATTCATCTTTGTAGGAATCAAGAATGTTGCGCACTCTCTTTTCTTCTTCTTTGGACAGCCGGGTATCCAGCAAAGGCAGGAAGGACTCCTTGCCCAGAGAGAAGGCCTCTTTCATAATATAGATCGCAATGCCGATCCCGATCAGAGGATCGAGAATATAAAAATCGGTCAAGCTCACCAACAGCAAACTGAGGGCCACGCCCAACGAGGAGTAGACATCGGTTAACAAATGCAAAGCATTGGATCGCATGGCGACGGACTGCGTCTGCTCCCCTATTTTTTTCACAATGCCTCCTACAACGAAGTTGATCCCCGCTCCTACGACCATTGCGGCAACCCCCAGCATAGGGAGATGGATGGGTTCCGGATTTAACAGTTTTTGGACGGATTCGTAAATAATCCAGATCCCCGCTACAAAAATGAGCAGCGTTTCGATCGTACCGGATACATTCTCAAACTTGCCATGTCCGTAGGGGTGATCCTTATCCGGCGGCCGGGATGAAATTCGGACGGAGAAAAAGGCGATGACAGAAGCCATTAAATCGAGTGAGGAGTGAATGGCTTCAGAGATGACGGCCACCGATCCTGTAATGACTCCGACCATCAGCTTAAGTATGACGACGAAAGTGTTGCTTATGATGGATAAGCCAGCGGCTCTGGTTGATTTCAAACTCATCTCATCCTTTTCAATTCATTCCAAACCGTTTCATGCAGAACTTTTCCTTGTTAACAATTTTATCCGATGGAGATCGGGTGGGTCTACAGAAACAGTGTTGTGAAGCCTCTAATAAGTAGAGGGTGGTATAAATTGTTGGAGAGAACAAAATTTTGTGACCTCCTTCTCCATTGTATTATTGCGGAGGAAATGGTATAATATCCCACGGAGATATAGGGAAGGGGAATTTATTTATGCCAGCAACGCTGTAATGGTTTATTAATTCAATAGCGCCAAACCCGGATTTGTACACCAAGGGATTAGTGCGCCTATTTTTAACCATTACAGGAACGCTTGGTAATCAGTAGTTATAAACCTATGCGGACGCCTTAATCGGGTTGTCCGCTTTTTACGATATAGGAGCAAGAGCTATCTCCTTTAGTGAACGTTACTTTGCGTTCCTTCTACATCGAAAGCATCCGTAGGAGGAATGAATATATGAAGTGTAACCTTTGTGGTAAAAGAACAGTCGCTGCCAATCGAATCAGCCTATCCCGATCTCATGTGAGCAGAAGAAGCAAGCGCGTGCAGAAGCCTAATATTGTCAAGCGAAAAATGCTGATCGACGGTCAACCTATGACATTAAGCCTGTGTACCAAATGTTTAAGAACGCTTAATAAACAAGGAAGGCATGCGGCGAGGAAATAAGTGTCGAAAGAGCCCGGGAAGTGTATTCCTGGGCTTTATTATTAGGGATGGAGGTTCAATATTATGATTTATGAACTAGAGCCAAAATATTTTAAGCGATGTGACAGGCTGCTCTACGACAAAGGACCGCTAGAGATTAGGGCGATTATAGAAGGAAATAATCCTGGGCGAGTATTTGTCGATGATCTGAATTCGCCTCGGTCCGCGCTTGTCTGGCAAGGAAATCTGGACGGCTTTGGTTTGATCGGTGATCCGCATCACACGGTTTTTAATCGGGAGCTTAATGATTTTATTGATAATCAAATTGCTCGTGAAGTACGGAAGCTGCGGTTGGCTTGGTTTGAAGGATTCGGCCACCATCCCGCTTGGGATGGGACCATGGCCGCTTTATTTGCTCACCGGGGAGTAGAAGTGTGTAAGCAAAATGTCTACGTACCACAACCAGAACAAAGCAGAACTATTGGAGAAGCAGCTTTGGAAAAACTTCCCCTGGAGGAACTTTTCGTGAAGGAACCATACAGGCTGGTTAAACTATCGCCGGAACTGCTCGCCTCTACCGAATTAATAAACGGAAGTCTGGTCATATCGAACATCTTGCAGAACTGGTCTACCTTGGAGCATTTCTTCAAGCTAGGCATGGGATATTGTGTTCTTCGTCAGAATGAAATAGCCACTCTTTGCTATTCGGGATTTGTAGCTGGAAAGACTCATTCTATCAACATCGAAACGGCAGAAGCCCATCGGGGGAACAAGCTCGCGCAAATAGCAGCCCGCGCTTTTGTCAGACAATGTTTAGAAGAGGATAAAATAGCTTATTGGGATTGCTCCGACGATAATCATCCCTCGAATGCGGTCGCTCTCAAAATGGGTCTAACTTTAAAGTGTCGCTATAATGTATTTTGTTTCCGTTTCTAGCCGAATCTAGGCTATAACTTAAGAATTAGATCCGAAAGGACTAGTTTTATGAAAATATTATGAAAATAGAACTAGAAACAATAGTCGAAATATGGTAAAGTGATGTAGTAAAATTTACCTAATCGGGGGATAGAGAATTGAAAAAGTCATGGATTTTAGTCTTACTAGTATTTCTTGTTGCTTGTTCCTCATCTACTGGCAAGGAAGCGGAAGGAACACCTAAACCAAATGATGGTGCGGCTCAAGGGGCTCAAACAAATGACAAAGAGGGTAACAGCGAAGGCAGTAAAGACGAAGGAAAAGACGAGGGAAAAGAAGAGAGTAAGGATGCAGAGAAAGACAAAGCAGAGCAAGAATTCGCAGTCGGTGATACTTTCAATTTAAAAGATTGGGAAGTTGTTGTCGAATCTTTTGAATTTAATCAATCTGTAACGGGCGGGATGCTGTCCTCTTCTGCAGATGAAGGAAGTAAGTTTCTAGTTCTGAATCTGGCTGTTACCAACAATGCCAGTGAGGCCCAACAGTTTATTGAAATGATTGGCGGCACCAAGATTAAAGCCATTTATAATGACAAATACGAATACAAAATTTCAATAACGTTGATTGACGGCGATCTGGCCAATGAAAGAGTACAGCCATTGTCTACGGCTAAAGGGTTTACGGTTATTGAAATGCCTGACAAGGTGGTCGAAGCTACCGAAGGCATCCATGTTCTTTTTGACATCGACGGTGAAAAAGCCAAAGTTAAAATCAGATAGTTTCTTCCATACAGTGGACGCCTATTCGGGCGTTCACTTTTGGTTTATATAAGAGTAACCAGACGATATAATCCTGCTCAGGTTTGTTCTTGAACGGATTGGTGATTATGATACAATAATAGGAACGATTTCCTATAGTGAGGTGTGTCGAAATTGAGACGAAAGCTCATGATTACCGCTCTTATGTCTATTGTTGTTGCCGCGTCCATGTCCATTGGCGCATGGGCCGCCAGCCATATGGAACCCATTAGCGCTTTTTTGAATAAAGGAATCCAGGTAGAATTAAATGGCAGCGTTCTGCAATTTAAGGACGAGCAGGGTGGGGAGCTCCATCCTATTACCTATGATGATAACACTTATATCCCCATCAGATCTGTTGCCGAATCCTTAGGATTATCGGTGACATGGGACGGAGAGGCGAATAAAGTCATTTTAAACGAAGGGGGTCCTCCGACCGCGCTGAAAAGCTTTAATGTGAAGGAGGAGCTCGTGAGCGGTCCAATGAAAATTTCCATTTCCAAAGTTACCTTGGACCCCGCCTATAAAAGCACTCCGTATTCCAAAGCCGTGAACGCGGTTGTCCTCAAAGTGGAAGTGGAGAATACGTCCGGTGAAACCGTAAACTGGCGTCCCCATCAAGGCAAGCTTGTTCTGAACACGAAGGAGCAGATCGAAACCGCGATCTATCATTCGGACCCGGTTGGCGGCGAGTTCAGGGGGCAGGTGCTGAAGAAGGGAAATATTGTTTTTGAAGTCGAGAGCAATCTGGATGAGATTAAAAGCTTAACCTATTATATTTCCGAACCCTATAACGATCAGTCCGATAGAGTCGGGGATGAAGTGAGCGTCCAGTTTGAATTAAAATGAAAAGCAAGATGTGCAAGTGCCAATTCCGTTATAATAGTTAAAAAAGTATAGCACAAGGCAGCAAGCTGGCGTCGATATTTTATCGGCGCCGGCTTTATTTAATTACGCGCCATAACGAAGACAGCCGTTTACGCTTAAGAGCGTGGATAGAGGGTTCGGTAGGAAATAACAATTTATACATAAAAATTCGCTTGCGCGAAGCTCTTATTGCCTGTATTCTAATTAAGTTGAAAATTGAAAAATTCTTCATAGAAGGAGTGGATGATCATGTCCACTACGTCCCAAACTTCTTTCTCAGGATTGCTCCGCAATCGGTTCGTCCAGGCCATTTTACTGTCCGGCTTGTTACTTCAGATTGGAATATGGGTTCGTAATTACGCGATATTATTGTTTGTCATGGAAATGACGAATGAAGACCCGTTTGCGGTGTCGATGATTTATGTGGCGGAATTTGCGCCGATCTTTATCTTTTCGTTTATTGGCGGTACGTTTGCCGACCGCTGGCGTCCGAAGCGCACGATGATTTGGTGCGACCTGCTAAGTGCAGTATCGGTCTTCGCTGTTCTAGCCACGCTTATATTTGCTACGTGGCATGCCGTATTTTTTGCGACCTTAATTTCGGCCATTCTGTCCCAGTTCTCTCAGCCATCCGGAATGAAGCTGTTCAAGATGCATGTTCCGGGGGAGCAGATGCAGATGGGAATGTCGCTTTACCAGACGATGTTCGCCATTTTTATGATATTGGGACCGGTTCTGGGCACATTCGTGTATCAATCCTATGGCATTGATGTCGCCATATTTATTATGGGGATATCCTTCCTCTTATCGGCTGCGGCATTAACTCTTCTGCCGGCGGATCAGAAAGAGGATAAGGGCAAGCAGGCCTCATCGGTTCGCGAAGAAATGGCGCAAGGCTTTCGATATGTTCTGAACAGCCGCACTCTGACCTTGCTGGGAGGCTGCTTTATGTCGGCCGGCTTAGCGATAGGCTTGATCCAGCCGCTGGCTGTGTTTTTGGTGACAGAGCGATTGGCTCTGGATAAAGAGAATTTGCAATGGCTGATGGCGGCCAGCGGTATCGGCATGATCCTCGGTGGCGCTCTGGCCATGGTCTACGCACGTAAGATTGCTCCTCAGCGGATGCTTGCTTTTGGAATGATCGTCAGTGCTGCCGGCATGCTGATTACAAGCAATTCAACCGTCCTGTGGTTAACCTTGGCCGGGCAATTTATTAGCGGCCTTGTTCTGCCTGCTATTCAGATCGGGATTAGCACTCTGATTCTGCAAAATACGGAATCCTCCTTCGTGGGACGGGTGAACGGAATTCTGAATCCATTATTCATGGGTTCTATGGTACTGACGATGATGATGTCGGGGAGCCTCAAACCTGTGGTGTCTCTCGTAGGCTTGTATGGAGTGGCCGCTTGTCTGTTCGGGATCGGGGTGTTCATCATTTCCCCGCTGCTGAATCGTTCGTTCCAGCCTTCGATTATGGAGCCCGTCGGGGGCGGAGCTCCGGAATCCTGACCCCGATAGTTGATCCAATAATCCGAGCCGACAACCCCATCCAATGCATAACCTTAACTCAATACTGCATAACTCAATAGCTCGAAATATTGAGTTTAAGCCGATCCGGCAGGGATCGGCTTTTTGTCGTACGAAAGAAGAGAAGAGCCCGCTGAAGGTTGCTTTGCTTTCAGGTCGAATAGATTATGGTTAGGTTAGGCGATCGGCCTATTTATGTTTTCCTGCAGATCCATTAGGCGAATTCCCTCCACAGACAACCCTGTTATTCTCATCTAATGAATTATAATCTAACAATCGTCGGAGGGGAGAAAGATGTTCCAACAGAAACTGACCCGTAGAGTCAAAGAGGCTATGCGTAATTTGGAACAGGCGGACTTGATCCATCTAATGAAAAACTCTGATAGAAAGCCGCCATTGAAACCGTCGCCAAAGAGGCAGTCAGCCGATCCGATCATTTCATCCCATAAATCATCCGGAATGGAAATGTCGGATGCTTACATTCGGGATTTCTCGAATCCTCATGATTTATATGTTCGTATTCACGGGCATCTGGATGATCTGCAGGAGATGACCGAGGGGATTGAACGGCTCGTTAAAACATCTGCACAGATTGTCCGGCAATTAATCCGGAATGGCAACCGTTAATAAAATTTATTTGTCGGGTATCATTCAGCTTGTTTTATGGATTTGGAATGTTTATCATGAAAGTAGGCAAAAATATAATTTACAACTCCTCCTAAATACTTTATAATAATTATTAAGTAGAAATTAATTTAAATCAATAAGATGAGAATTTGGTTCTTCTTGCATGCTGCTCCTTATAAGGAGTGGCATGTGTCATTTTTAGGGAGCTAACAATAGTAATCATTCTCATTGAGACAGGAGGGTATAATAATGAGCACTTCGATTCCGACCGCAAAAGAGACGTTAAACGAATCCTCATACCATGATCAACGTGAAGAAAAAGGAAGCGATTGGATGAGTAAATATGGAGAAGGAATAGCCGCCCTGGCGAGCGGAATTTTGATCGCTGCTGCTTGGGGAATTGGGTATGTGTCGGAGCCGGCGTCTGTAGCCTTGTATTTGCTTGCTTTTGTTGTGGGTGGCTTCGTCAAAGCGAAAGAAGGCCTGTATACGTTATTTGTCGAGAAGGATCTTGATGTCAATTTACTGATGATTTTTGCCGCTATCGGGGCCGCCAGCATCGGGTATTGGACCGAGGGAGCTGTTCTAATATTTATTTTCGCCTTAAGCGGTGCCCTCGAAACCTATACGATGCAGAAGAGCAGCAAGGATATCTCCTCATTGATGGACCTCAAGCCGGAGACGGCCCTTCTGTACAAAGATGGCACAGAAACCGTAGTGCCTATCGGACAGCTGGCGGTGGGCGATCTTGTCCTCGTGAAGCCCGGGGAAAGAATTCCAGCCGACGGCGCTATCCGTGAAGGCAGCTCTGCTGTCGATCAAGCTTCGATTACAGGAGAATCCATTCCTGTCGACAAAGTGCCTGGAGACGAAGTGTTCGCCGGTACGCTGAATGGCCAGGGAGCCTTGTTCGTAGAAGTAACGAAACCTAGCGAGTCCACCTTATTTGCTAAAATCATCAAGCTGGTGCAGGAGGCCCAGAGTGAGAAGCCGGCCTCGCAGCTGTTTATAGAACGATTTGAGCGAATTTACGCCAGGGTCATTATATTGATCACTCTGCTGCTTATTGTCGTACCGCCTTTCCTGCTTGACTGGGGATGGGAGGATACATTCTATAAGGCAATGGTCTTCCTGGTCGTAGCCTCCCCTTGCGCTCTGGTCGCCTCCATTATGCCCGCCATGCTTTCTGCGGTATCGAACAGCGCGCGTAAAGGGGTTTTGTTCAAAGGCGGGGCTCATCTGGAGAACATTGCGCTGACGAATGTCGTCGCTTTCGATAAAACCGGGACGCTGACCTATGGCCAGCCTGCGGTGACCAACTGGGTCGCTTACCAGGGCTTGAGCGAGGAAGAGCTGTTCGAAATCGCTGCGGCTATCGAGAGCTTGTCCGAGCATCCGCTGGCTAAAGCGATCGTGAACAAGGCCCGGGAACAAGAACTGCAAATCGGGCGGGCCTCCGGGCTGAAGGCACTGACCGGCTGGGGCGTACAGGCCGATTACCGGGGGGACACCTGGAAGATCGGAAAGCCCTCCTTTGCCGATAAGGAACGGTTGTCGGCAGAGGTGGAGGCGGTCATAGAGCAGTGGGCCAACGAAGGCAAGACCGTCACTGTCATCCAGAATTCGCAAGGGGTTGCGGGAGTGCTCGCACTGCAGGACCGCATCCGCCCACAGGCTAAGCAGGCTATTGCGCGCCTGAAGAAGCTGGGAATCACGGTAGCTATGCTGACGGGAGATCAGCAGAGAACGGCTCAAGCGATTGCCGAGGAAGCGGGGATCGACCTGGTATTCGCCGAATTGCTGCCGGAAGATAAAGTGCAGCGCGTCAAAGCGCTACGAGAGAAGTACGGCAAGGTGACAATGGTCGGAGACGGAGTGAATGACGCCCCGGCGTTGGCTACCGCAACGGTAGGCATTGCGATGGGAGCGGCAGGCAGTGATGCGGCTTTGGAAACAGCCGACCTTGTGCTGATGAATGACGATATCGATAAAATTTCGACGGCCGTTGAGCTTGGCCGCCGGACCAAAAAAATCGTCAAGCAAAACATTGTTTTTGCAATCACCGTTATCGCTCTGTTGATTATTTCCAACTTCGTTCAGGGAATAGCTCTGCCCCTCGGTGTCGTTGGACACGAAGGCAGCACGATTCTTGTCATTTTGAACGGCTTGCGCTTACTGCGCTAATAGATGGTTGATTCAGAACAGCTTTAATCATTGCTAAATCCGAATCGAGAGCCGGTGGGGGAAGACATGGCAAGCTTCCAAGAGGGTGAACCGTCGCCCTCTTTTTTTTATTTGATCCTATTAAGAAAGAGGGTCTATTTGACAAAGAGGGGCTAACTGAAATAATCTATTAGCGGCTATCCATAAATTATTTAACTTTCGCTGAGCGTTAAATTGGCTCGACGGCCCGTTGTGTTTCGATCCATGGTGTATGGAATAAGGGAACTGCAGAAATCAAAAAAACACCGTTCTTCGGGAAACGCCCGGTCGAGCCACTTTGAGAAAGCCTGCAATTATGCAGGATTTAAGACCGTTTTGTTCCGATTCCGCAGCAGAGCCTGCAAAAATACATCTTTTTTCTCGTTCTAGTGGTGATCGGGTCGTTTTATATAGAAATTACTGTATAATCGCAGGCTTTTCGCTTGAGCTTCGAATTCAATATATAATAACTGTATGATCGCAGGAATTCGTGTCCGCTAAAGGAACAACGAACGGGTAAGCGTGCCACTTATATAGAGTGTTGGGGTACGGTTGAGTTAGTTATTTACTATTAATGTTTATAAAACCGATTTTAATTATATATCCAACTAGGAGGGATCAAATGCTGGCCGCCGAAAGAAAGTTTCGAATAGTAGAGTACGTCAACCAGAAACGGGTAGCAACGGTAGCGGCGCTTGCCAAGCAATTTCAAGTTCATGAGGCGACCATCCGCAGGGATCTCGCAGAGATCGAGCAGGAAGGGCTGCTGCGCAGAACGCACGGAGGAGTCATTGTCGTGGACGGGCGGGCTAATATGGAGCCGTCCTTTGTAGAGCGGGTTTCGGATCAATTGGAGCAAAAGAAGCTCATCGGTCTGAAGGCGGCCGAGCTAGTCGAGGATGGGGAGCATATCATCCTGGATTCGGGGACTACGACGATTCATATTGCCCATCATCTGAAGAATCGATCCAATGTAACGGTCGTTACCAACGATATGAATGTTGCTGCAGAGCTGCGGGATGCGCCGGGGGTTAAAGTGATTGTAACGGGAGGGGAACTCTATCCTTCGAGCTTTATGCTGAATGGAATGTTTACGGATCAGGTTCTGGGAAGCATGCATGTGCAGAAGGTGTTTATCGGGACTCCGGCGATTCATCCGAAATACGGGCTCACTCATCCGGAAGCGCAGCTGGTCCCGGCCAAGCAAGGAATGATCAGTGCAGGGCAGGAAGTCATTGTAGTGGCGGACGATACCAAGCTGGGCAAAGTCTCCTTGCATACGGTTGCGCCGATTCAGTCTGTCCACACCTTAATCACTGGAAAAGAAGCCTCGCCTTCTCACATCAAACATTTTCAGGACAGCGGAGTCAACGTGATAACCGTTTGAAGCGTAAAGCTCCATTAGTCGTCATTAGTATGGAAGAGCTTCACATTTCTTGTTGTCGTAAATTAGAGTTAGCAATAAAGGGTGTTTTGGAGTAGAGGAGATATTTGGAATTAAATTCCACATGTCACCTATCTTCCAACGCGCCTTTTTGTTATGATATAGAAAATTATCCATATTAGCGAATATTCGCATGGAAATCATCGACATTATTTGAGGTGAAGCTATGAATGAGGCAAGCAGAAGGTCAGCTGAAGAGGAAGAGGAAGAGGTCATTTTTCAACCGAACACCCCTGAGTTTTTTGCTAATCCGCATTTACAGTATCGGGCTTTGCGCTTGAGGGAACCTGTTTACGCTGTGCCGGATTCGAACTCATGGCTGGTAACCCGCTATGACAATGTCGTTCATATTCTGAAGGATGGCCGATTTGGAAAGAGATTGGATTCTTCAGGGAAGCCCAAAGAGATCGAGGAGGATATCAAGCCCGCTGTCGAGCTGCTCGATCTGTTTATGCTGTTTCGCGATCCTCCGGATCATACCCGGCTGCGGGGCTTGGTCAGCAAAGCTTTTACCCCGAGAATGATTGATACGCTTGTTCCGCGCATCCAGGCAGTTACGAATGAACTGCTGGAAGAACTGGCTGAACGGGAAGAGGCGGAGCTGGTCGCGCAATTTGCTTTTCCGCTGCCTGTCATTGTCATTGCGGAAATGCTGGGCGTTCCCGCGCAGGATCGTCAGAAATTTAAGGATTGGTCAAATCTGCTTGCTCGATTGATCGATTACCAGGCTCCCCGCAAGCTATTCGTGGAGGGCAGTCAGGTTGTTCTGGAAATAACGGAATATTTGAAGAGCATTATCGCAGAACGGCGACTCAACCCGCAGAATGATCTGATCAGCGGCTTGATCCGAGCGGAAGAGAATGATCAGAAGCTGACGGAGAATGAGTTGATCGCATCGTGTGTCCTTCTGCTGGTGGCCGGACATGAGACGACGGTTAACTTGATCGCCAATGGAGTGTACACCTTGCTCACTCATCCTGAGCAGCTTCGGCTGCTGCAGGACAGGCGGGAGCTGCTTTCCGGCGCTATTGAAGAAGTCTTGCGTTATGAGAGTCCGATACAGATGACCTCCCGGCTGGCGCTAACCGATGTTACCATCGGCGGAAGGACCATTAGCCGGGGCCAGGAAGTGCTCCCCGTAATTGGTGCGGCGAATCGAGATCCAGAAATCTTCGCCGATCCGGATCGGTTCGATATTACCCGGCAGCCCAACCTTCATCTGGCCTTTGCCGCAGGAATTCACTACTGCCTGGGAGCCGCATTGGCTCGGGCGGAAGGCCAGGTGGCCATTGGCTCCCTGCTGCGTAAATTTCCCCGGCTTACCTTGGCCGATCAGGAGATCGTCTGGCGGGAGATGGTCGTCTTCCGCTCGCTGTCACAATTGAAGGTCAGTTTATCCCGATAATCCGTAAACTCTTGATAAAGGAGGAAGATCAGCATGCACGAACGTCGTTTTAATCCCGCTAATCTGGAGAGGCTTGATAATCCGGAACGCCGCAAAACTTTGCCTCCCGAGCAAATATTGAGGCTGCTCCCAGTACAACCGGAGGACACGATCCTCGATGCTGGTGCCGGTTCCGGCTATTTCACGATTCCCGCGGCGCGGATGACGGAGGGAGTGGTCTACGCTCTTGATGTGGAGCCCCAAATGCTGGAAGTTTTAAAAAGCCGAGTGGAGGAGCAGGGACTGACGAACGTAGAGAGGAAGGAAGGCCCGTTGGAGGCTATTCCTTTTGCTGATGGCTGTGTAGATCATGTCATTGCTTCCATGGTGCTGCATGAAGCGGAGCCGTTTACCCAAGGAGCAGCCGAAATCAGTCGCGTCCTGAAGCCGGGAGGGCATCTGCTATGCTTGGAATGGGAGCACAAGGTGACGGAATCGGGCCCGCCGCCGAGTCATCGCATTCCTTCGGAGCAGATGGAGGAGGCTCTGAAGGAAGCCGGATTAGAAGTGGTTCATCGGGAGAATCCGTCGGATGCCATCTATTTGCTGGTCGCCCGCAAGCAATAATTTAGGGCCATTATATCAGCGTCAACATGACCCTGATATAATGGCCCGCAGCCCAGCAGTGAAGCAAACGCGCGCCGGACGGGCGCGCGTTTGCTTATTCGGCCGCTTCTGTCTTACCTGCGCGCCTTGTATTGGCCTTTAATAAATTGATAGGTGCGGTCATAGACTTCACGCGCGTCGGGGTCTCCGGATTGTGCTGCCTGAAGAAGTGTTTTCACCTGTTGATAATAGGCATTGTACGATCCTGTCATATACCCATGCTGGACTCCTTTATCCAGATAGGTGTAATATTTATCCCGCATGGCCGGGTCTGTCAGCACCGCATCGCTCATTTCGATTTCCACGCCCATGCCGTGAGCGCGTGCCGCCTGAGCGATCGCATCCACACGTTCCGCCGACGTATTGTGGAACATATAATTAGGCTGCATGAGAGCGGAATCGAAGCCAATGTCCTTCCATTCATCCCAGCCTCGTCCGAAGTAATAAGGAATCCATTGCAGTCGGGCCCCTTTGGAGCGGACATAATCGCCAGCTTTACGAATCAGTTGGCCGTCCATCTCTGAGAGCTGGTATGCTACGAATTCGTTATACCAATAGAACGAGGCCAGTTCAATGTCCGTATATCCGGCTTGTTCCCAACGATCGTACACTTCGTCTACGAACCAGCGGACTACCTTATCCCGGCTGGCGAGAGCTTGCTCCTCACCGACCTCGCTCACCTTCATATTCTCGCTGATCCCGTCTCCGTCCACATCGCCAAAATCGTTCTGGTCCGTGCGCGGATAAGGGATGGCAATAGCCACTTTTGCCTTATACGAAGGATTCCCCAGCTCGGCCTTGGCTTCCTTAACCGCTTCGTTCAGCGCCCCTAGCTCATAGTCGTCCCGGAATAACCGGTCGAGGTACGATTCAAAATGGGCTTTAGCAGTAGGCTTGCCGGCCGTCGGTCCGAAGTTGGCGCCATCCATCAGCGGGGCATAAGGGAGGAACAAGTAGCTGTCAAACATATAGTCCACCCGGTTCATATCTGCATCTACATAGGAAACATAAGGCTTGAAATCGTCTTTGCTAAAAGAAATCCAGTCAGCGGGCTCATATGCCCATTCTCCTGTGTAAATCAGAACTTCATGCCCAATGCCTCCGGTTTGCTCCGTTCCCGACTGGGGGTATTTTATTTTGTCTTTGGGCCCTTGAGGCGAAGGAGTCAGCGGCCGTCCGGAGCGATCCGGCGTACCCCATATTTCGATTTCATCCATGAACATCCAGGAGTCTACCGCCACCTCCAGTTTGACGTAACGGGCCACTTTGTTAATTCCTCGCAGGGTCAGCTTTTGCGTCAGCGGTCCTGTTTCCGTCGTTGAGATTTCATTATGCACGGTATCGAGATTTTCCCACGTCTTCCCATTCCGGGAGATGGAATAACGGACTTGTTTAGGGAAGAAAATCCCGACCGGCAAATCCTGCAGCACGCTGACGGAGATGTCCTGAACCGTCGATATTTGTTCCAAATCGATCGTTACGATCCGGCTACCCTGCCAGATGCTTCCGACATATTTTCCGCTTGAGAAAGTCGTTCCGCCATATTCTCCGTCGGTCAATTTCTTTCCCGCTTCATCCTTATGGGCGGCTTCTACGTTGCTAAAATGCGGATCTCGCGGATAAGGTGTCTCCAATGTATAGCTTTTGCCCAGCGCCAGGTTCATCAGGTTCTCGTTGTCGGGAATGGCGGATTGGGACAAGCCGACGGCGGGTACAACAGTAAGGGCCATAAGGATGGCAACCAGCAAAGAGAACCATTTATTCGACTTCATCGATTCATTCCTCCTAGTGTCATTTTAGTCCGGTTAATGAAATGCCTTGAATGAATTTTTTCTGGACAAAGAAGTACAGGACGACAATCGGCACGGTAAACATGGTGGCGGAAGCCATCAGCAGCCCCCAGGAGACCTTGTGCTCCCCGATGAAAGCCCGCAGGCCGACGGATAGCGTCCATTTGGCCGGATCATTCAAATAAATGAGCGGGCCGAGGAAATCCTTCCATTCGTTCAGGAAAGCGAATAACGCTACCGAATAGAGGGCAGGCTTAGCCAAGGGAAGGATAATTTGCCAATAAATCCGAAATTCCGACGCACCATCGATTTTGGCCGATTCTGTCAATTCATAAGGAATCGTTAGAAAAAACTGCCGCATTAAAAAAATGTAGAAAGGGATTCCGAACAAATTCTGTAAAATGATCGGCCAGTAAGTATCGACCATGTTCATCTTGTTGAACAAGACATAAACCGGGATCATGGTCACTTGGTAAGGCAGCATCATCGAGCCCATCATGACGAAGAACATCAGATTGCGGCCTTTAAATTGCAGCCTTGAAAATCCGTAAGCGGCAAGCGGTGCGGAAATGATCTGGCCGAGGACCGCCATCCCGCATAGAAACAATGTATTGAGCGTATAGCGGAAAAAAGGGATCGCATTGACGGCGTTGGAATAATTAAGCCATTCGAACGTGCTCGGCCACCATACAACAGGCAGTGAAAAGATTTCATCCTCCGTCTTCAAGGACGTTAGCACCAGCCATAGAAAAGGAAGCAGAAACAGCATTCCGACGAGAAATAGCCCGATATGTGGAATGATATGAGTGCGCAGAGAACGTGCTGTGGACGGTCTGGCCATTATTTCTCACCTCCGTAATACACCCAGCGGGCCGAGGTTTTGAACACAAGCAGAGTCATTCCCATGACAAAAAGAAACAAGATCCAAGCCATGGCTGACGCATACCCCATATTTAAGAAGGAGAAGGCGGTCTGGTATAAATAAATGGCATAGAAAAGCAGGGAATTTTCCGGGCCTCCGACGGATTGGGAAGCTTCTGCAAAGATCATTCCTTCCGTGAAGAATTGGAAGTAGCCAATTAAGCCAATGATGAGCAGGAACAGGGTCACGGGCGAAATAGATGGAAGGGTAATGTTCCAAAATTTTTGCCACCGACCGGCCCCGTCGATTTCCGCCGCTTCATAGAAGGTTTGCGGAACGTCCTGCAAGGCGGCCAAATAAAGAACGGTATTCGTACCGGTTGCCCAGAACCCCATCAGAATAATGGCCGGCTTAGTCCATAGAGGATCGACGAGCCAATTGGGGCCTTCCAAGCCGATAAAACCGAGTAAATCGTTGACTAGCCCGTATTGCGCGTTGAGCAGCCACATCCATAAGAGCGAGCTGGCGACGGCGGGAACAAGAGTCGGCAAGAAATAAATCGTTCGGTAGAGCGCCTGCCCCTTCACCTTCGTATTCAGCAGCAGCGCCATCGCTAACGCAAAGGCGAGGTGGGGAAACAAACCGAATACGATCAGATAACCCGTATTGAATAACGAGAGATAGAATTTGTCATCGGCAAAAAGATTGACGTAATTTTCGGCCCCTACGACATCGGGCGGGGAAAATAAGTTGTATTCCGTAACACTGTAATAGAACGACATCAGAATCGGATACAGCTTAAAAATGACAAAGCCGAACCACCAAGGGCTGGTAAACAACAGGCCTATGAGGATAGCTTTGAGCTGCCTGCGTTGGACTCCTCCGACTTTAGTTCGTAATTTCAACAAGGCATCCCGGCCTCCTTTATGAGAACATCGTGGAAGAGGCGGTCCAAGGACCCCCAGTCATGAAGCGGACTCGGACCGCCGTGCTCACATCGGTTCATTTATTCGCTTTATCTGCGAGCGGCTGAATTTTCTCGGCTACTTTATCCATCGCCTGCTGAGCGGTGGTTTGCCCATTCAACGCTTTTTCCGTTTCTTCGCTCAACGCCTGCAAATACTGATTGATATATACGTTATTGGGGAACCCTTGCAGATTCTCGCTTTTGGCTCTTTCATAGAAATCCCACATCGTGCTGAGCTCTTCGTTCTTCGTCAATCTTTCGTCATCCAGCGCCTTAATAACGGTGGGGATGACTTTCGATTCTGTCGAAAATTCTACCTGCGCATCGACGCTCATCAAGTATTGCAGGAATTCCCAAGCTTCATCCGGATGCTTCGCTTTCTTCGGGATGAAGACTCCGCGTGGAGATACCATTCCGGCTCCTTCCAGATCCGGGCTATCCGCCGGATAAGGAAACGGTGCGATGCCGATAGGACCGTCCGGCGTTCTTTCCTCAGTGAAGTTGTATTCCCAGCCGATAATCATGGCGATTTGACCGGTCAGCATCGGATCCTGCGGCGTTCCTCTTTGTCCCAGACCGGATTTGAATTTGCCCAGCGCCTCGTTGCCGTACAGCTCATAGAATTTACGCTGATACTCGATGGAGGCGACGTTTTCCTTGCGGTTCGGGGTTACTTTGCCGTCATCACTAACCCACGATCCGCCGAAAATGACTGGCCAGAACACGTTGTCGATCCATGGATAGTCCGGCATAAATCCGACGTTCGTAATATTGCCCGATCCATCCTTCTTGGTTAATTGGCCGGCGTAATCCAACAATTGCTCCAGCGTCTTGGGCGGTTCAGACAGTCCCGCCTCCTGAAAAGCTTGCTTGTTATACATAAGCGTATTGGCCATACTCATAGTGAAGGGGACGCCGTAATGCTTGTCGCCTACTTTCATCCTTTCCATTGCAGCGGGAACGACCGACTTGACATCGAAGTTATTCTTGGCGAAGTAATCGTCCAGCTCCAGTACGGCCCCGGCATCGGCCCACGGACCGATGTTGTTCCAGAAGGTAAGAGCGACATCCGGCGGATTGCCCCCGGAAATCGCTGTTAATTGCTTGGTTGCATCTTGATTGCCGAGCACTTTGACCTTGATCCGGTCCTGCTTCTTATTGAAGGCTTCGACCGCGGCCTCAATGGGGCCCGAATCTTTCTCGCTCCATACATGCCAGAAAGTGATTTCCACGGTATCCTTCGGTTTGTCCGAGGGCGTGTCTTTAGGTTTATCCGTTGGTTTTTCCTCGGGTGTAACCGATGGCGTCACTCCCCCTGCCGAGTTGGAACCGGTACTGCACCCGGCCGCTAGAACGCTGATCAATAAAGCGAACAACATAGGAGATATCATTTTCTTTAGATGATTCATTGAATAAACTCCTCCTTGGGGCATAGTTATGGATTAACCTTCCAATTGGCTTATCGCTTGACTTGTTAATTATCTGGCTCTCTTCTCTTCAGGCTTACTCACTCTCCCTTCTGTAAAGAACGGACATACTTGAATCCGCTTTCAATGCAAAAGTCAAAAAAGCAGGTGAATCGAGGATGCTGATAAAAATATACCACATGTGGAGTTAAATTCCTCTATTTTTTTAAAAAATAATGGTTTTTTTCTTTTTTATAAAATAATTATCGTTAGGAGGGAGGGACAAAATTTGTTATAATTAATGGAACGATCTTCTAATTATGGATACATAACGAATGTCATATATAAAGGGGCTGGTAGAATGAATATTTATTCGGTCAAATATACATCGACGGAAACTTTATTCGATGAAGAAAAGCAAAGAAATCAAAACATTGTATCGGTTAAGGCCAAAGACGAAGAAGAGGCCAAGCAGAAGGTGCTGGACAATTTGAAAGCGGAAGGAAGGCATAGCCAGATCGTCATTCACTCTGCCCGGCTGGAAGGCAAGGTCAAACGCAGCACCCCGCTGCTTATAGGTGCTATTCTGATCGCTATTCTTATCCTATTGTCTATCTTTGGCCGGTAAGGGGGGAACAGCCATGCGAGTCGAGGGGGAAGCGTCATTGGTTAACATTCCTTTGTCGATGCACCGACCTCATTTACTGAACATCCCGAATTACACGGTTCCGTCCCCCTATCGGATTCGTCCATTTCGATCGGGAGATGAAGAGCATTGGGCAGCCATTGAATGGAAAGCCGGAGAATTTCCGAGTCAGGACGAGGCCCGGCTTCACTACGCTAACGAATTCGGAGAGCATTCGGATGAAATGGAGCTTCGCTGCTTCCTATTGGAAGACGGAGCGGGTTCGGCGCTAGGCACAACGACAGCTTGGTATAAATCGTTGCAAGGGAAAATTTACGGCAGAATACATTGGGTGGCGATTGTTCCCGAACATCAAGGCCGGGGATTGGCAAAGCCGCTTTTAGCTTCGGCGATGAAGCGACTCGCTGATTTTCACGATAAAGCTTATTTGACTACTCAAACGACCAGTTGGAAGGCGATTGGAATGTACCTGCAGTTTGGCTTTGAGCCATGGATCGTTCGGCCCTCCTGTAAGGACGGCTGGGCATGGATGGAGGAACAACTGCAGAGAAAAATCTGACGAAAATCGAAAGTCAAAAGCCAAGCCAAAAGCCAAAAGCCATGAATCTTAGAGCCAATTAACGCTCTGGGGTTCTTTTTTATTATCTCGCTAACTCCAGGCCGCCACGTTGATAGCCTATCGGATCCGTTCCTTTTGACTGTTATCCCCTTGGCTCAGGAAACTTGTCTGGATATACTATTTTAATTGTTATCGAGTGAAATTCCTTTTCTCTTTATCAGAATCTATCTGAACGAAGGGGATAGAGATGCAAAGAAGGGAGGGATGAACACAGATGGAGATCCGAAGCAGCAGCGAGGGCAAGGGATGCTGTTCCAAGGCGAGACGGATTATCATAGGACGGAATCTTTAGACGAAGTCAATCTCGGAAGGGAAGGGCATGGGGAAATCCCGGCGACCTTCACAGGACGCCGGGTTAGGCTTGGCCAATGTGGAGTTGGGTAACTGTCTGCATTTAATTTGGGTGAAAACTCCACTAGCAATTAAAATTATGTGTGTGCCGAGATGGAGATTCAGTCCAGTTTAGCATCCAGCTTCACTTTAAGACCGACTTCAAACATACGTTTCCACGGCATTTCCACCTGCTCCAGATGAATCCGATCCGGTTCAAGGTCCTGCAGGTAGGTTTGAATGAATTCGGTCAGCTTCTCGCGAACGGTTGCAGTCACTTGCTCATAAACGTGCGCGACATCAAAGTAATTGGCGCCGATTCCGGGCAGGATGTTCTTCGTAACATCGGAACGGACAATGGCCTGGTATCCCCAATCTTCGACCAGTCGAAGCAGATAGAATTCCCGGCTCCGATGCAGCCGCTCAGAATCTAGCGGTTGTCCAGGGCGACGGAAGTAGGATTCGATGATCCCATGAGCGATCACCGTGCCGAGCGTATTTCCGGATGTGTTCCAGGCGGAATATCCGGCCAGCTCCGGCAACAGCCCCGATTTGGCGACCAGCTTCATAAAGGTATGGTCACTGCCGTTGGAATTAGCCACGTCGGCTAAGGCGACGGTCTTCCCTTTACTAATGTAATTTCGCATGGCTTGAATAAATTCATTAAAGTGCAGCTCCGAGAAATAAGAGCGGTGTCTATCGGCAAAAGCTGTCGAAGATTCGGCAGCCTGCTGCTGTCCTACCGGCGGGGAATGGACCATCAACACCCATTCCGCTTCGTGTGAGGAATCGGCGATACAGGCCCCGCCAGCCGTAATATGCGACTTGATGCTTTCATTCAAGCTGCGGTCTTCATATCGCGGGATGACAAAAGGCCCCTGAGTCGACGAATAACGAACAAAAATTTCGGGACGATACTGCATGGTTTCGCAGAATACGCGGGCAACCAGCGTACAGCCAATTTCATCAGCGCCTGGATAGAGGTATACCCGATCCATGATGTTCAATTCTTCTGTAAGGAAAAGCAGCTTGCGCTGTTCCATAGCCGAGAAGCCGTATTGAGCGTTGTCATCCAACGGGATGATCAGGAAATCGATGATATTATCCTGGGCAAGACGGATGGCATACTCATTGATAAAGGAATTGACGCTTCTCCTGCGCAGATGCTCCGTAAGGACCTCTTCCGGGATTTCTTTAAGGAGCCGATTCCATTCGTTTCTTTCCTCCGCATCCAGCTCCTCTCGCTCCTGCTTGTCTTTAAGCCAGGAGTAACGGAATATCGAGCTGCCGTAATCAGCGTAGTAGTCGGGCTCCTCATCATTGCTGCTGTTCGCTGGCGTTCTCATGATCAGGTTAAAGGCATAGATCTTTAGCTCCGGACGACGAAGCTTCAGCTCTTTGAGTAAGTCGATACGAGCCTGACAATGCTCCGGGCTGTAATGATGCAATCTCGACGGGACGATACCGCCGTATACAAGCATATCAATAGAAACAATCAAACTGTCCGCCTGCTCGGCCTCTTGCTTCAGCCATTCGGCCAACTGATCACAATCTGCGGGGCGTTTTTTGTCGCCAAGCAAGGAGAGAGGCGGAACGGAGAGTGGAAGCCCTCCTAAACGAGCCAACTGCTCGGGATAATCGATGTTACAGGGCCTCTCATCCAGAGGCAGTAAAACAATACGATTCATGAGGAATCCTCCTTAGAGCTTTACTAATCGATTCATTAATCAGATAGCCTTATCCGGGCTATGCTCTACATTATAGCACGATAAGCCGATCATATACTGAATAATTTGTTCAAAATAATGTTATTCGGGAGGAATATTTCTCCCGATCCCGTTTAATGATCAATTAGCTGGCAGCCCCTTACTTGATTTTTCAACTTTTTTACATTATAATAAATGAAATTTAAATAGTAGGGAATGTTGTTGATGTCTGCGAAGGTTCTTAACTAATTAATTTCATAGGGTCGTTTCCATTTTTATCATGTGCCGCTGATATCGGCTGAGGATAGTCCTTATCCTTCTTGCGCTGATATTTGGGTAAACGGGCAGGTGTCTTTGCGATAAGACTCGGAACCGTTTATTCTGGTGGTTTATTCCTGCATGGGTTAATGGAAGGGCTCATTAGTTAAGAACATCGGTATCATCTACTATATCCAATTGATTGCGATAAGCCGTGCTTCTTAAGCACGGCTTTGTTGTTGCTTATTTTCGGGAGAGGTGCATTCCTCTTTTCTTTGAGATAAGCAATTGTCGTCAATCCATTCCCGGTTAGGGCAGAGGATGAACTATATGTTCGTTTTCTGCCCTTTTTTTGTTTCTTTTGTATTTCAACAACCGATGTGTCTGGACAGCTAATGAGTGTTTTGGAGAAGGGGAGATACAATGAAAAACTCAACTGAATGGTGCAGTGAACATTAATTAAGAAAGAGGGATTAGATGAACGATTATATTGAACAAGCAAGTGCCAATGTCCGTCTGCAAGAGGGCTCCCGGGTAATTGAGCAGCTGCTCGTGGAATGTTATTTAAAGCCGGGCATCTCCACCAAAGAACTGGCGAGAAAAACATTGCTGCCGGTTCCCGTTGCAGCCGCGGTTAAGAAAGAATTGATTAAAGCGGGGGTTCTGCAGCAAGGCCGGGGGGTGTACTGCACTTCAACCGGAAACAGCTATATTGAAAAGGTGTGGGGATACGATGGAATAGACAAGAGGCTGTATCAGAAGCTGATGGAGAAGGAAACAGATTGGAAATCAGAGCTGGCTGATCTTATCCTCCGGCTTCAGCCGTGGTTTCAGGCCCGCCCGCAAGTGAATGTGCAGATTGATCAATCAAAATGCACGCTGGAGACCAGCCTGAGTCGGGCTATTCTAGGCCTGAGGAATCATACTCTGATCGGCAAGAAAGTATTGTGTGTTGGTGATGACGATTTAGTCAGCGTGTCGATCGGATTTTTGCTTAAACGATTGTTCCCGTCTGGCAGCTATCCGAACGCGATGATCGATGTCGTCGATATCGATGAACGCTTCTTAAGCTTCATTCGCGAGATTGCGGAGCAGGAGAAGCTGCCGATTGCTTGTCACCAAGTCGATTTGCGGGAGCCTCTGCCGGAAAGGCTGCAACGGCAGTATGATTGTTTCTTCACGGACCCGCCTTACACACTGCAGGGAATGACGCTCTTCCTTTCTCGGGGAATAAGCGCCTTGAAGTCCAATAAAGGGCTGCCCATCTTCTTTTCGTTCGCCCATAAATCCCCAGATTTCATGCTGGCGATGCAGCGGGAATTTATTCGGATGGGTCTGACGGCCGGCGAAACGATCCCTTCTTTTAACGAATACGAGGGAGCGGAGATGATTGGCAATCGGGGTCAAATGATCATTCTTAAAACAACGGAGCAAACCCGCCCCGATATTACTACTTTATTCGAGGACGCGCTTTATACAGGCGAAGTCAAGAGAACTTTGCGCACCTATAGCTGCAAAGAGTGTGGAGAATCGGTCATTGTTGGCTTTCAAGGGACCTATGCCACAATAGAAGACTTGAAGAATGAAGGCTGTCCCCGCTGCAGGCATGACACGTTTGATCTGAAGCATAAAAAAACGGTTTAGACGAAACGGCTGATTCATAGATGAAAAGGCTGATCGCGGGTTGCGCAACAATGGTCTAAGATAATGAAAAGGTTGTCGACGAATAAAATGACAGTTGATTATTTGATGATTGAGAGGAAGGATCCAATGAACATACGACCCATAGAAGAACGAGATTTGGCTGAAGTAGCCGAGTATGAGAAAGAGATTGCCCTTATTTCCTTTGGCGGCGAAGCGGTAACCGAACTGGAATTTCACCGCCGCAAGCTGGAAAAGGCTATTCCTCAGGAAGGAAAGGGGATGCTGGTATGGGAAAAGGACGGAAAGGTGGCAGGCTGGCTCTGGATGACGCCCAAAGTTAATTTTGTCACGAAAGAGAAATATATTCAGTTCAAGAGCTTCTACATTGCCGAACTGTACCGCGGGACCGATTATGCATCAGATTTATTGGGCGCCGGAATGGAGTTCGGCAGAAATCAAGGGGCTAAACGAATCGTCGGGCATGTTCATGTCGGCAATCTTCCGATGCGGGTCCTGTATAAGATGCACGGATTCGAGCCTACCCATTTAAC
Organism: Paenibacillus sp. J2TS4; assembly: GCF_018403245.1. Classification (GTDB taxonomy): domain Bacteria; phylum Bacillota; class Bacilli; order Paenibacillales; family NBRC-103111; genus Paenibacillus_L. Next base: position 86,496 of record NZ_BOSH01000011.1, on the reverse strand, counting down.
TATGGAGTATGTTGCTCAAGAACAGTTCAAGCCATTGGAATCCGGGGAGGCTTCACGATGATCAAATGTTTGATTTGGGACTTGGATGAGACGTTGTGGGAAGGAACCCTCACCGAAAGCCGCGATGTCACTTTGCGTCCGGGAGCTCTTGAAGTGCTGGAGCTTTTGGATGAGCGGGGAGTGATCCAGAGCATTGCCAGCCGCAACGATCCCGGCGAAGCGATGAGCAAGCTGAAGGAGCTGGGGGTAGATCATTATTTTATCTATCCGCAGCTAGGCTGGGGATCGAAAGCAGACAGCATTCGGCAAATTGCGCGCGAGCTGAATATCGGAATGGAGGCCGTCGCCTTCATCGATGATAATCCCTTCGAGCTGCATGAGGCCCGAACCTGTCTGCCGGACCTGAACGTATATGACGCCAAGGAATACAGGCGGCTTATGGAATACCCGGAATTCCGGGCTCCCCGAAGGACGGGCGAAGCCTTAAGGCGCAGGCAATTAATGCTGCTCAGAGCCGACCGGGAGGAGGCGGAGAAACAATTCGCCGGAACACGGGAAGAGTTCCTGCGTTCGTGCTCCATGGAATTGACGGTGCGGTTAGCCTGCGAAGAGGATCTTGCTCGAGTATGTGAGTTGGTTGAGAGAACGAATCAATGGAACAATCGGGTCGAACGGGTTTCGGAGGAAGTCGTTCGCACCTATATGGAGAGCAAGATGAAGAGGCTTTACCTAGCCGAGCTGCAGGACCGGTTCGGGGATCACGGCATCGTCTCCGTCGCTATGCTTGACCTGGATGAGGCCTGGACGGATATCCGTTTATTTTGTATTTCCTGCCGTATTGAAGGACGCGGGATCGGCACCGCCTTTTTAGGGACAGTTCTGGATCTGGTTCAGCAGAATCATCCCGGGCTTCAGGAAGCGCGCTGCGGCTATAAATCGGAAAGACGGAATCGCCCTGCGTTAATTTTATTGAATTTGCTTGGCTTTGTCAGGGGCGAAAGAAAGGGGGATCATTCCATCTATCGTTTGCCGTTCCCCTTTCCTTATAAGGAATCCGATTGGATAAGAGTACTCAGACCAGTCCTTCCATCCGACCATAGGGAGAGCGGCCATTGTCAAGTACAGCAGAGGGTAATAAACCTCGTTAGTAGAATATTAGGAGAACAAGAGGTAGGACCGGAGACCCTTCTGCTAGGCACTCGAGGTGTACTGGATTCCATAACGGCCGTTGAATTGATTGTGAAGCTGGAGAAAGAGTTTCATGTCGTATTCGACGAAGACGATCTGACGCTGGACATTTTATCTACGGTAGACAATGTAGTCAGATTCATCAAGAGCAGGATCGAGTAGCCTCATTCATCCCGTCTCTCTCCCGTAAACCGTATTTTAAATAAAAAAAGGAAAAGAAATGGTTCCCATTGCCAGCATGACAGGATTAAATTAGAATAAGAAGATAAGGCAGGCGGGGGAGCTTGCTTTCTATAACCGTTGTATGTTCAGCATCCAGGCATATCTTATGAAAGTGGAGTGACATCTGGATAAATTTGGAACATCCAACATAGTGTGGAGAAAAAATTGAATGAATATAGAAAGCTGAGTGAGGCAGGATGAAGCAAGACAATAATTTATTGGTGAGAAGATTATGGTTTAAAGCGAAGCGGGCTTTCCTGAAAACAGCCGCGGTCCTAATGATTCTTTGGAGTATTCTTTGGTTTATTCTAATGCTGATGAATAATAACGATTCGGTGTCATTTTTTATAATTATGATTACTCTGTTGTCTATTCTTCCTTTGGGAGTGGCGCTTTTTCTTCTTAACTACCTTAAGAAGACGAAGCATAACCTGCCGGTGCCCGAGTACGACCCGAAGTCGGATTATCAGATGGAGAAAGTGGTGCTGGCGATTGCGGTTTCCCAGGATGGATTGGTGACGCCGGCGGACATCGCTCTCAGATCCGATTACTCCCTGGATGAAGCAAAGCAGTACCTGGAGCGCTTAAGGGAACAAGGATTTGCTCAATTGAAAATTGCCGATAACGGTACTTATGTGTATCACCTTCCTTATGTGCTGTCTTACGATCAGAAGAAAAATGCGGAAAGTATCTAGGCTTGTCTGCTTCGTAGGAATGAACTAAGTTTTGCAGGGGTCGAGCTAAGGAGAGTACAGAAAGGGGCGGCCCTCCTCTTGACCAGCAGAGCAGAGTAGAGGAGGGAGAGTGCACAGCCTCGGCAAGTCAATCATCATCCGGTGTCCGATCGATGCCCAGAGAGGTAACGGGGGTATAATCGCCGGATTTTATTTCTTCTTCTGTAGCATTCTCATCTAATTCAATGATTTCCAATCCGGGAGCGACGGTCGGTTCGTGCTCTGCGGATTTTTTTTTCTTATCCTTCATGGTCAACTTATCTCCTTTAGGTGAGTGTGCGAGTGATGAGCAAGTGCGTTTTTTCTAGTGATGTCCGAGTAATTGTACAAAATAAGGAGTTTCCTTAATAAGGTAGGATGCCGGAGTTGCAGCCAATTTATTCATGCTCTCCTACGCTTCCGGGACATTCGAACAAGGAGATTGTCCTATCCCAAGCTCCGGGTAGGTTTGATTGCCCAAAGGTTACAAAAGTGTTGCTTCCTAAGTCCTGTTGTTATATAGACAATAAATAGGTTTAATGGAAAAAACAAGAGACTTAGGACTCTGATAAAAAAACTTTGTCAAATGTTGCTAAAAGTGAATAATATTTTGGGTTTTCAAAAATGGAAATCATTATATAATAGAAGTAGAATATTAGAGACCTAAATATCACGTCTTCAAGTTGTTATTATTTATTTAACTAAATAGGGAGCGTAGAAGTCTATTCCATATCTGGGCACTTGGGGTAGATGGAGCTAGTAGTGCAACCGACCATCTTTCATTTCTTTGAGAGGTGGTTTTGTGCGTTTTTATAGCCATATAACCTTATTAGAGCATGGATGAATATGATCCGGAAGGGTGATCTTTATGAAACGGTATATTGAAAACGATAGTGAGTTTGTATTGGCACTCTTAACTCAGCAGCGGGTGTCCATCTGGGATAAAGAACATTTGATCGATTCAGGAGGTCAAGTGGAATGGGTCACCGCCAAGACGGTAAAAATTAACAGCAGAGCCTACCCAAGGGATTTTTATCAATTTCGACTTGATTTACAAATTATGCAAGGAATAGGAGAGAAAAAAGGAATTTTGTAATTTGTGTAGAATAATTTCTTTCATAATGGATGTGCAACATGCGAAATTGAGGGAACCCGTCCGTTCCAGGATTAATGAGCCATTATGATCGATTGCGCTAGAACGCTGCTGTCTGTCAACTAAATGCGGAGGTTAATGGATTGGATCGAATTGTTATAACGGGCTATGGATTAAAGGCTCCTGGGGTTGGCGATAAAGAGGAATATAGGAATGTATTGGAAAAGGGAGTGTGTACTCAGAAGGTCGTTTCCGGCCTGGGGCCGCATGATGAAGATATCGTATGCGGCATCATTAGCGAAGAGGCTATACCATTGTCGGATCGCAAATACCGATATTATCCCCGGGTAGCCCGGATGGCGATTGCCGCCTCGGATGAAGCGGTTGCCATGGCGAGGCTGTCTGAGGACGAACGAAGGCATGCAGCGATCGTGATGGGAACCTCCGTCGGAGGATTAAAGGAAATTGAAGCGTATGCATTAATAAGCGGCAACCGCCAATACCGCAAATTTCCGATATCCGGTGCCGGTGCGGGCAATTCCCACAGTATAACGTCGGCCTTGTCTTATCATCTGGGGGTGAAGGGACAAGCTTTTACACTAAGCACAGGCTGTACGGCCGGTGTTGACGCTATGTTGATGGGGAAGCTGCTTCTGGAAAGCGGGCAATGTGAGGCATGCCTGGTCGGAGGCTCCGATGCGCCTATAACGATTGGCAGCGTATACAGCTTCATGAGGCTGGGCGCTTTATCCCGCGGGACAGATATCGCTAGAGCGGGCGTACCCTTCTCTTTAAGCAGTGAAGGCTTCGTAGTTTCGGAAGCGGCGGCGGTTTTGGTCATGGAGCTGGAAAGTCATGCGCGAAGGCGGGGGGCCCGTATTTATGGAGAATTGACAGGAATCTACTCCAATAATGATGGTCTCTCTATCTTTGAATCGGATAGCACCGGACGCAACATGATAACGGCCATGAGCCGGGCTGTCGGGGAAATCCGCCCGACCTTCGTTAATAGCCAGGCTTTGGGGATGCAGAGCAACGACCAAGTAGAAGCCATTACCCACCGGGCTTTGTTCGGCTCCTCTGTTCCGATTACTTCAATAAAAGGGAATATAGGCCACTCCTTCGCCTCGATCGGCAACCTCCAAGTCATTTCCGCACTTTTATCGATCGAATACGGATTCATCCCGCCCACCATCAAGACAGACGCCAATGGCTTTGAGGATCTTCCTATTGTAAGCTCCGTTCGATATGAATGTGTTGATCATGTGGCGATTACTACACACGGCTACGGTGGCAACAATACGTGCCTTTTACTATCCAAATCTAGAGGATCGGGGTAAGAGGATGCTTTTTATTACGATGATCGCTTTTGCAGTCGTCCCGCTAATACTCGGTCTGGCCATGGAGCTTACGTTCAGGAAAACCAGGCTGGCCAGAGGCTTCTTCATTTTTATGCTTTTTGTCAGCATCTGGCAGTTGGATGTTGCGGTTCTATATGGTTATGAGTGGTTTACTCCGGAACAAGTCGACAGGTTGTTCCGGCTTTTTCGATTCGGCTTTATCATGCTGGGGCCCGCTTCCATGTATATCGTTCATATTGTTTACCATGATCTGGAGGGACCGAAAACCTCAGGTCTGAGATTTGGCAAGCTGGTAAGCAAGCTCGTTGATCTTCGGATGATAGCGTTTTATTATTTATTTTCGTTCATCGTCTATCTGGGCGGCTGGAGCCGCAAGGGAGTCGAGAAGCTTTATTATGTGGAGCCGCCTCACCATACGAAATATTTATACCCGATTTATGGTGAATATCGTTTTTTAATTGTTGTCGTCCTTATTCTATTTTTCGTGAGTCTGATTCTTTGCCTGGTCGTAAGCCGTGCGGTGATCAACCGGCATTTCCGCTTTTTCTTGCTTGTCTTCTCAATCGTCTCCTTCTTTTCCTATGCAGTGGGAGTATTCAATTTGTCGGAAGACAAGGGGCTGTATCCGAGCGGTATAGCGGTCATGATTTTTTCCATTGCGCTGTTTGCCGTATTTAATCGGATGAACGCCAACACGATTGAAGATATGAATACGGAGCTGATTGGGCAAAAGGAGTTCCTGCGCCAGATGATTGATTTGAATCCGAATTATATTTATGCCAAAGACGCCCGAGGTAATTTTACATTGGCGAATTTGGCGACGGCGCGTCTATATGGAACATTTCCCGCGGATTTGATCGGCCGCAATGAGAACGAGCTGTCGATGAGCAGCGCATCCCCGACCTCGCGGATTTGGGATCACGATCGCCAGCTTCTGCAGGAAATGGAGGATCAGATTGGACTGGAGGAAACCTTTATTGATGCCCAGGGCCACTTGAAGTGGGTCCGGGTTTCCAAAATGCCGATTTACACCAGCAAGGGAAAGCAGCTTCTCTGTATAGCTACCGATATTACGGATTATAAAAGGTTCCAGGAGCAGATTACCGCCATGGCCTACCATGACTCCTTGACCGGTCTGCCCAACCGGCTCCTGTACAACGACCGCTTGGCGGAGGCGATTGCCCATGCGGAGCCGGGGCGTCTGGCGGTTATGTTTCTCGATTTGGATCGATTCAAAATGATTAATGATACATTCAGCCATACGACGGGGGATACACTGCTTAAGCTCGTAGCCGAGCGGCTGCTGACCTGCTTGCGGCCAACGGATACCGTCTCCCGAAGAGGCGGAGACGAATTTAATATCATTCTGAAGGACGCGACTAAAGAAGAAGCACAGGAAATCGCCAAGGCTATCCTCAATGTATTTGACAAGCCGTATTGGTTGGACGGACTGGAGCTTTATGTATCCACCAGTATAGGGATTAGCATGTATCCGGATGACGGGGCGGATGTGGAGACGCTCATCAAGAATGCGGATACGGCCATGTATCGGGCTAAAGAAAAAGGAAAGAATCATTACCAGTTCTATAGGGCCGATATGAATGAAACCAACCTGAGAAAAGTCATGCTGGAGAAAGAAATGCGCAAGGCGCTCGAAACAGGGGATTTTAAGGACTGCGATTTAGTCTACCAACCGCAGGTGAACATGGCGACCGGATTGCTAACGGGTCTGGAGGCCCTCCTTCGTTGGGACCATCGCGAGCTGGGACTGATCTCTCCATCCGAATTTATCCCGATCGCTGAAGATAGCGGTCTGATTGTTCCGTTAGGCCGATGGGCCATCAAGTCCGCTTGCCAGCAGAGTGTAGCCTGGCAAAAAGCCGGCTATCGCCCCGTTCGGGTGGCGGTCAATTTATCCCCGCGCCAATTCCGGGACGAGCAGTTGATGGGAGTAATCGAGAAGGCGCTGGAGGAGACCGGACTGGAGCCCTCCTGCCTGGAATTGGAAATTACGGAGAATATGGCTGTCCAGGGGGCGGACTTCTTCGTTCGCAAGCTGGCTGACCTGAAGCGGCTCGGCGTGCAGATTGTCATGGATGATTTCGGGACAGGGTATTCCTCGCTCAGCTATTTGACCAAGCTGCCGATTCACAAGCTGAAGATTGATCGTTCATTTATTAACGGTCTGACCTCGAGCGTAGAGAATGCCGAGATCGTGACCAGTATCCTCTCGATGGCTCACAAATTGAATTTGAAGGTCATCGCGGAGGGGGTGGAGAATGAGGAGCAATTCAATTGGTTGGCGGAGCATGGATGTGATGAAGTGCAGGGCTATCTGATCAGCCGGCCGCTGCAGCCGGAGCAGTTGGAACGGAAGGGGATCTTATGGAAATAATCATCTGCTTGGATGGACAGAGTGATTCCCCCTCCTAATCCATGGATGAGCGGTTGATTGGTCGTCAGATGACCCGCTCATTCGACGCAGCCTGATACGTATCGGAACGGGCTACCTCTTCCTGATTGCTTCGGTCCACAATCCGATAATTCCAGCCCAGGAAGTTAAGTAGAGCTTCTTTATTATTACTTTCCATAATCGTCGTCCAGGTCTCTCTCTGGGAATCAAGGCTGCACAGCTTTTGCAACAAATATCTTTTCAATAAAGATCACCGCTCCATCTCTAATTTATCTATAACTTGACCACTAAATGCATTCTAAGTATATGACAGCTTGAACAACGGATATGTCACGCAAAATGTTAAAAATATTTCTTAAATTCTACAAAATTCGACAATAATATTGTTTGAATTACTATATAATGGTGTCAACTGTAAAATAATGAGTATCTCTATCCAAAATGGGAGCGTTGAAGTCTATTCTGTATTTGGGCACTTGGAGTAGATGGAGCTAGTAGTGCAACCGACCATCTTTTGTCATTAATGATGACGAAAGATGGTTTTTTATTTCCAATTTACCGGGAAAGCACCTTCTAAGGGGGAATTATGATGTCTTGTGTATCAACGAACAAACAACGACTTTCGCTTAAGCCGGCTGCAGTTTCTTTGAATAAGGATGACACGAGGACCCCTTGGGAGAACCTCGCGGACAAGCCATTATTAAATCTAAATTCCGAAAAAGAACGAACAGAAGGTGAGATGATGAATAAACATTGTACAATTCCAGGCTGCCATAAACCGATCAAGGCCAGAGGGCTCTGTTCGATGCATCATCAGAGATGGTGGAGGAACGGGGACCCGCTGATGTTGAAGCAGCAAATACTAAAGATTTGTAAAGTGAAAGATTGTCAGGAGCCGGCCAAGTGCAAGGGCTATTGCAGCGTACATTACGCCAGATGGAGAAAGCACGGGGACCCGAATCATGTAAGAAAGGTTATCCGCACCTGTATGGTGGAAAACTGTGGGAAAAAGCATCGGGCTAGAGGACTATGTGCTTCCCATTACCAGATATGGGCAAGAAACAAAGAGCTTCTGGAATCCGGAGAAGATATTAAAATCAGCTTGCGAAAACTGCTTTATCAAGGCGCGCCTTAGTCGGCGTGCTTTTTTTGTGGAATTTGCAAGTTTCGGGGCCCACCACAAAGTAAATGTATAACTCCCTTTCGAAGCCAAGTCAGGAAGCTCGACCGCGATTAGAGGAAGGTTTAGATGCATTCTGCTGCAGATCGGAATACGCTTCAAAGGCCATACGTCACTTTAAGGGGCTATTTTGTTAACTTTTTGTAACTTTTTTAAAGATAATTCTACAAAATTAGACATTATTACTCATATTTCGTCATTCTGGTTTGAAAGAAATTCTACAGTTTTTTGAGACTAATGTTATACATCTGACAGGAATGTTGTTGATAAAAGTAAATATTTTCCATATTTGTTGTGCCAGCAGAACTAATTTTCTCCCGACCGGCCGTAGGCGGTTTGGGTCTTGTCCCCATTTTGTTCTCTATGTATAATCTTGGGAAATAAAGCAGATGTTAACTCCCTGGTGTCGAATTGCTTATATTTTTGAAAAACATTGCATGCTTTATGGTCTGGAAAACTGGCGAGAAAAACTGAAAAATCGGTCGTTTTGTGGGAAGGCAGGATCTACTTTTGAAAAAGCTCTTAGGGAGGGAATAAGGTTGAGTTATTCAAAAAGATTGGTACTCCTGATGGGTATCGATTCATTCATTGTCCTGTTTGCCATTTATGCCAGTCATTTTATAGCCTCGTCATCTTTTTACCCATTCTCTTATGCACTGGCGATCAGCGCAGCTACTTTGTTCCTGTGCCATCATTTGTTTGCTTATAAGTACAAGCTGTACCACAAGGTATGGAAGTACGCCAGCATTATGGAACTGATCTCCATTATGAAGGCCGTCACCTTCTCGATTGCCATTACCATGCTTGTGCAAGCGCTGTTCACCGGGCAGATTTTCTGGAGAACGATGCTCATCACCTGGTTGATGCATATGTTCTTGATCGGTGGAATTCGGTTTTCCTGGAGACTATATCGGGACAAGTGTGTCAACGGATTGGGAAACCGCAAAAAAACGCTGATTATCGGAGCGGGTTCCGCAGGAACGCTGGTGGCCAGGCAGCTGATGCAGAATCCCGATGTGGATCTCTGCCCGGTAGCCTTCATTGATGATGATGAAACCAAGCATCGATTGGAAATCGTCGGCTTGCCGGTCATCGGTGGGCGGGAACAAATTGTGCAGGCGGTGGCCAAGCTCAACATTACGAACATTATCATAGCTATCCCGTCGCTGAAAAAAAGGGAGCTGAACGCCATCGTTCAACAATGCAATCCGACTAAAGCGAAGGTGCAGATCATCCCGATGTTCGAAGATTTAATGGAGGGCAAGGTATCCGTCAACGAAATGCGCGATGTCCAGGTAGAAGACCTGCTTGGGAGAGATCCGATTAATTTGGACACCGAATCGATTCGCAAATATATAACCGGAAGCACAGTGCTGGTTACGGGAGCGGGAGGCTCCATTGGGTCGGAAATATGCCGGCAGCTTGCGGTTTTCTCGCCGCGCAAGCTGATCTTATTGGGCCATGGAGAGAATAGCATTTATTCGATCGAGATGGAGCTCCGCTCCAGCTTTGGCCAAGATATAGAGTTCATTACTGAAATTGCCGACATTCAGGATCGGGATAGGATGTTCAGGGTCATGAGGCTCCATAAGCCGCGGGTAGTCTTCCACGCGGCGGCGCATAAACACGTTCCGCTGATGGAGCGGAATCCGGAGGAATCGATTAAGAACAACATTATCGGAACGAAGAATACGGCTGAAGCGGCAGATCGGGCCGGAGTAGAGACCTTCGTCATGATCTCGACCGATAAAGCGGTCAATCCGACCAGTGTCATGGGGGCTTCCAAGCGGATCGCCGAAATGATTATCCAGGAGCTGGATCGCCGAAGTCATACCCGATTCGTTGCCGTTCGCTTCGGCAATGTACTCGGGAGCCGCGGGAGCGTAATTCCGCTCTTCAAGGAGCAGATCCGCAAGGGCGGACCGGTCACCGTGACCCATCCGGATATGGTCCGGTACTTTATGACCATCCCGGAAGCCAGCCGGCTCGTACTCCAGGCAGGATCTCTTGCCAGAGGAGGGGAAATTTTCGTGCTGGATATGGGGCAGCCGGTTAAAATTGTCGATTTGGCTACGAATTTGATCAAGCTTTCCGGCTACGATGTGGAGGACATCGGAATTCGCTTCAGCGGGATTCGTCCTGGGGAGAAGCTGTTCGAGGAGCTGCTTAACGAGAACGAGGTCCACGAGGAGCAGGTCTACCCGAAAATCTATATCGGCAAAGCGACTTTAACGGACGAGATGGCTGATGTGGCCGTGATTTTGCAAAATTACGAAAAATGGGATCGTTTAGTTATTCAGGACCGGTTATTGCAATTGGCTAACCAGAAGAAATCGAAGAAACTTATAGTCGTATAAGGGAAGTTCAACAAGTCCGATGGACTATTTGAACAACCTCTATAAGGGAAGGGAGCATCATGGAACTAGAAATTCGCGATTATATCCGAGTAATTGCCAAACGCATCTGGTGGGTCATCGGGATCGTCCTGTTGGTCACTACCGTCACTGGAGTTGTCAGTTACTTCTTCCTTAAACCAGTCTACCAGGCTTCCACCAAGCTGATTGTCAATAAGACCGATCCATCCGTTTCCTTAGGCCAGCTCAGCCTTAATGAAATTAACTTTAATATTAAAATTATTGACACCTATAAAGAAGTGATCAAATCTCCTTATATTATGGAAATGGTTGCCAAGGAACAAGAGAGTCTCGGCGTAACGGCTGGCGAGCTTATTAATAAAGTGAGCGTAAGCTCCGTCAACAATACGCAAGTGATGACCGTATCGATTGTAGACCGGTCTCACGAAAGAGCGGTTCAGCTGGCTAACGCCATTTCCAGAGTTTTTGAACGGGAGATCGTCAATTTGATGTCAGTCGACAACGTTTCCGTTCTGAGTGAAGCCAAAATTCAGAGCCATCCGGCTCCGATCAAGCCGAACATTAAGATGAACATAGCGATCAGCTTCATCGTCTCGCTTATGGCGGCCTTAGGACTTATCTTCCTTCTGGAATATTTGGATGACCGAATCCGCACGGAAAAAGATGTGAACGAACTGCTGGGCTTGCCGGTCTTGTCCGTCATCACGAAGATTAAGCAGGAAGATCTCAGCTCCAATTCTTCCTCCATTCCAAAACAGGCAGGTGAGTCTCATGTCACGCTTGGACAATAGCGGCGGGCGGGCGATCATTGCCGATGTCAATATGAAGTCGCCGATTTCCGAAGCGTACCGCACGCTAAGAACGAACATTGATTTCTCGGCGATCGACAGCCAGATCCAAATTATTATGCTCACTTCGCCGGGTGCAGGGGAAGGGAAATCGACAACGACGGCCAATCTCGCAACGGTCTATGCACAAGCGGAGAAGAAGGTGCTCATTATCGATGCAGACTTGCGCAAGCCGACGATGCACCGAATCTTTGCCAAAACTAACCGGTGGGGACTGACCAGTGTGCTAACCGGACAATCGGTGTCGTCCAAAGTGATTATGGAGACGCATATAGCGCATCTCGATTTGCTGACGTCGGGGCCGGTTCCGCCCAATCCGTCCGAAATGCTGTCTTCCAGACGAATGAGTGAGCTTCTGGACGAACTCCGCTCGCGTTACGATGTCATCCTGATGGATACCCCTCCATTATTGGCTGTTACGGATGCTCAACTGGTCGCCACTAAAAGCGACGGAGTTATTCTCGTCATCGATTCGGGTAAAGTTAAGCGCGATTCCGCTCTTAAGGCCAAGGCTAACCTGGAGCTCGTTCAGGCAAGAATTCTTGGAGCGGTTCTGAATAATGTGGAACGTCGGCGTAAAGATGACAGTTACTATTATTACTACGGCTCTCAAGACTAAACGCTGTACTGCGGAATTTCGGGAAGCAAACAGGGAGTAAGCTTTACTTTATACCAAGTAGTCGCATGTTTTTAGTCAATAATAAATCGATATTTAGCGGTTTTAGGTCATCCATTTCTGTCATAGCCGCTGAAGAGTATCAGGTAAAGTCTGCTGAACCTCTATCACTGCAGGCACTCGGTCATGCTGTGGGCGCCTAGCGCCTTAGACGTTCATCGTCGAGGGTATGATGTGAGGAAGGGTTGAATGCCCTATAAAAGGTTGTTCAAAAAGTCACCTTTTGATCACGAAGGATACCAAGAAGCGAATTCGGCATCGAATCTTGCACTCACCCTCGAAAAGCTTAGGCTTACGAAGTTATGTTTCCTCCGGAAACATTTTAGGTGCTCATGTAGGTCTACCTACACTCCGCTCCTCCTGAAAGTTTTGCAGAGCAAAACTCTCTTCGGAAGCATACGCTCTCAGCTTCGCAAGCAAAGCTCCCGTAGTGAGTTTTCTGCGAAAACTTTTACTTCTCGGTGCTGAAAAGTTGACTTTTTGAACTCTCATTATAACTCATTATAATTCTCATTCTAACTAGCATTGTAATTAACTCTAAAAGCAGCATCAAAACCGGTTTTGGCGCGGCTTTTAGAGTTAATTTAATGAAGCTGACTCGCATCAAGATGTATCCAAAAATACTAGACGGAAAAAGGGATTGGGATGGGGAAAAAAATATCGCTCAAAAAAAATTTTCAGTGGATGTTTATTGCAAATCTGTTATATGCTTTCCTGCAATGGCTGATGTTGATTATTATGGCCAAGTTCGGCTCGGAAGAGCTGGTCGGCTACTATACATTAGCTCTGGCGATTACAACCCCTATCATGCTGTTCTTTAGCTTTCAATTACGGGGAATTCAGGCTACAGATGCTAAAGATGACTACCAATTTAGAGATTATTACTCCTTGAGATGGATCGGAGTTCTTTTGGCCTTGCTAGTATGTATAACCGTTTCATACCTAAGCGATTATTCAGCCGAAGCCAGAATAATCATATTATTAATTGCTATAAGCAAGCTGATCGAAGGAATTAGCGATGTGATCTATGGCTTGCTTCAAAGGCATGAAGCGATGAATAAAATGGCCATCTCCATCATCGCCAGGGGAGGGGTAAGCCTCTTATTATTCGTTATTTTTTACGTGGTCTATCATAATTTCTACTTCGCCATTACCGGATTTGTCCTGGGATGGCTCTTGGTGCTGCTGTTCTATGATTTCCGCAACGCCATGCACTACATTCAAAAGCCTTTGCTCACCTTCGATTTCCGAAAATTGTGGAAATTGTTTCTGCTTGCCCTGCCCTTGGGGGCCATCATGATGATGGGGGCGCTGAGCACGAATATCCCCAGGTACTTTATTGAGAATTACTTGAGCATTGAACAGCTGGGGATTTTCGGAGCGATTACCTATATATTGGTAGGGGCCTCAAGGTTCACGACGGCGATTTCGCAGACGGTCAGCCCGCGGTTAGCCAAATATTATGCAAGCGGCAATAAACCGGCTTTTATCAAACTATTAGCTGCCGTATTGTTCATTAACGGTTCGTTGGGAATAGCGGGCGTAGTTGTGGCTGTCTTTTTTGGGAAACCGATATTAACGCTTGTCTATACGGAGAGCTATGCAGAGTATTCCGATCTATTGATATGGGTCATGCTGATCTCTTTGTTTTCTTTTTTGGGAAGCGTGCTGGGGGTCGGCGCCACATCGATGAGAATATTTTCTTCACAGGTTCCCATTCATGTGACGAAGCTGATTGTAACAGTCATTTGTTCCGTATGGCTGATTAAAGATTACGGATTGAATGGCGCTGCATGGACATTGGCTACCGCATCGTTTGTTTCCGTCATTTTTTACTCTATTTTGATCCAAAAAGGCTTAAAGAATATACGACAAGTAGAGGTAGAAGTATGAACATTTTGAAGGATGGGCAATTTTTGATTCAGAGTCAAGTAGGCGGTGTATATCCTTATATAATTAAAAAAGATGGCAGGTACCATTATTCCAACCAGTTTCAGGAGGTTGTCTCCCTGCTGTCGGATGAGAACAAACTATTGGATGAAGTATCCGTCTATTCCATGCTCTGTTATGGATACATATGCGGCGACCGGACGTTAATCCGGAATGTATTCCGCTTGCCTTGGCTGACCGAAATGGGGGCGAATGGGGAACAGATTCACCACAGCACCACGCAATATAATTCACAGGAAGGCTCGCCGGTTGAAATCACCAAACGATTAATCGAAGCTTTGAAGAAGGAAATCAGGGGAAAATGCGCTAACTATCATCGTATCTATCTGCTGTTAAGCGGGGGAATGGACAGTCGGGTCGTAGCTGCGATTCTTAAATCATTGGAAAAAAATAATGAAATCCAGGGAACTATTCATGCGGTAACCTGGGGGAAGAGAAACAGCAGAGATGTGGTATACGCTAAGAAAATCAGTGAATTGTTCCAATGGGAATGGCACTATGCGGAATTAGACGAGTCCTATCTGCTCTCCAACTTTGAAGTAGCTGCGGCGAAGCTTGGAGCGGAAATCAGTCCTGTTCATTTACACCGATTTAATTGGTTCGAAAGACTGGGAGAGCACGATATCGTTCTGGCAGGCAGCTACGGAGACAGTATCGGAAGAGCGGAGTACTCTTCGGTTCACGCTTCAAGGCTGAAACAGCATTGTCCGAGAGAGAGGTACAGCTTATTAAAGACCGATCTGCTTAATGAGGCTGACTTGGAGCTGCGAAAGGATCTGGCTTCTTTTAGAGAAAGATACAAGGGGGCTTCCAATGAACAGATTAATGAATACGAGATGCAGGCTCATTATTTGCGGAGAATGTTAGGGAATGCCGCCAATTTAATCATGCATTGGACTAATTTCTATCAGGCATTTACCGATAAGGATGTCTTTTCTCTTATGTGGAAATATAAGCATTCGGTGAGAAACGACCAAATTTACTACGAATTGCTGCAGATGACCGAGCCGAAGCTGCTGGACCTGGCTTGGGCAAGAACAGGAAGCAAGTATGGGGAAGCCGGGAGCGGGGATCAGCTATCCAAACGGCACCATGATTACGGATTATGGTTAAGGGAGCATTGCGCAGAATTGATGAAAGAGCAGTTGTTTCATCGTGATTTACATAAGTTAAATCTATTTGATATGAAGCAGCTGGCTTATATGTATAAAGAGTGGCAAAAAGAGCCTAAAGCGATTCATTCCAAATTGGGGGACCGCTTAAGCTGGGTAGCCGTCCTATCGTTATGTGTAAGCAAGTATGGACTTCAGAGCCGCAATCAGCAGATAAGCAAGAGAATCGTAGACATTCCGAAATTAAAAGCCAAGATTTATGAGAAAACCTATCGAATAGGCAAAAGTATTCAATATAAGGCGTGATAGCGTGGTCAATAACAAAATAAACATCCTCCATATCTTCGGCAAGATGAACAGGGGAGGAGCCGAGCTAAGAACGATTGATTTGCTGCATCAAATCGATCATGATGCTTACACCTTTTATTTTTGCTCCTTAAGCGGTCAACGGGGGGAACTGGACGATGTGATTACCAGCCTTGGCGGCAAGATGACTTATTGCAAATTCAAAAGCTTTCTATTCCCTTTCAAATTTATAAAGCTGCTAAAGAAAAATCATATACATGTCGTTCATTCGAATACGTTTTATTTTTCCGGAATGATTTTAATGCTGGCCAAGCTGGCCGGGGTTAAAGTAAGAATTGCTCATTTCAGAACGACGGACAGCGGCAAACAAGGGGGAAGCTTTCAGCAATTTAAATATACTGTGCTGAAAAATTTGATCCAGCGTTATGCGACGAACATTATAGGGGTTAGCAAATCATCTTTAGTCTCCAGTATGGGCAAGGAAATAATAAACGATAAACGGACGGAAGTGATCTATAACGGGATTGATTTAAACAAAATCAATCATCCTGTTGATCTTGCTAACACCTTAAGAAGCCAATATAAATTGGATGAGGAAAGCAAAATTATTATTCATATCGGGAGATTGGTAGAAGCGAAGAATCATCTCAAGCTAATTAATGTGTTCAAGGAAATGACTAAACGAAGCAGCTGCTATCTGTTTCTGGTAGGCAAGGAAAATGAGCCCACTGCCAGCTTAATTAAGACAAAAACGGAAGAATATGCGATTAGCGACAGAGTCTTCTTTCTTGGAGTTCAGAGCAATGTATTTGAATTATTGAAGCAAGCTGACCTGATGATCTATCCTTCCATTCGTGAAGGGCTTCCCGGTGCTGTATTAGAAGCATTGGCTTGCGGCGTTCCGGTTCTCGGAAGTCAAATCGATCCTATTGTGGAATTGTCCGGATTTTTTGATAATCTGGCTTGCTTGCCACTGGCAGCGGAAGACCGCGATTGGGCTGACTTCGCCGTGGGAATGATCCAGGAGGCGGAGTCCCAAAATTTCAAGAAGCAGGCCTATGCCCAATTTCGGCAGACCGGCTTTACAAGCGATCAATTTGCTAAATCTTATCTAGAGATACTACAAAAAGCTTTGTAAATCACCGCATATTAATCATCTTCATCAGCCTGATTTATAAAGCTCATAAAGGAAGTATGTTATGGGTGTATTTTTAATAGAGGTTTTAGCAATAGTATTTAACATTATATTTTTATTAAAAGTCATTAAGAATATTAACAGGGGCAAGCTGTATACGGTTAATATTCTTATTTTTGTCTTCTTCGTATTCTTTGTCCTGCCATTAATATTGGATTTAATTGTAGGAGTTCCGAATTATGAAAGACATCCTGGTTTTTATTACTCGAGTAAGGATACGGCTACTAGAATAATCTACGCCTTGTATATTATGCTGGCACCAGTAATTATGTACAAAGTGGGCAAGCCTAAGGAAAGCGTATCGATTAACGCCATTTCTTACTTGAGGAAATATAGAGTCATTCTTTATTTCTTGATTGTTCTACCCATTCTGATTGTCCTGTTTTCTCCTAATCCGTTGCTTTATCTTCAATATGCCGTTTCTTCCAAAGGGCTGTTAGGAAGCGAAGAAGCAGAATATCATGCTTTAATTTTATTTTCTTCCCGGCTAAGTATGATTTGTATTTCCTTGGTCATGCTGATCGGCCGTAAAAAGTATATGACCTATGTCGTTTTATTTGCTCCTCTTCTGTTCCTGGATATTTGGTTATACGGCAAAAGAAGTATAGTGGCCTTAACGTTAGTGGCCCTATTATTCGTGGCTTACAAGCGGAATGTACTGAGAGGGAAAAAAATAGTAGCCGTTGGTTTACTGGCCGTTACGGTTCTGCTGCTGTTCTCTAATTTTTTTCAACAGAACGTTAGAAAATATGACGATTACACATTTGATCAGAGTTACTTAAATTTTAGAATCGATTATGGCCGGGACGATGTAACCAGGCTGGCAATTTATAGTGAGCTGGAAGAAGATTTACAAATATTGGAATATAGAGGTCAGAGCTTGCTGTTCTATTTGACCCTATATGTCCCAAGAAGTATGTGGCCCGATAAACCTTATCCTTATGCCCAATATATGACATCCGCTCTTTTTCTATCGGAGCCCAAGCTGTGGGGCTGGGGGATGACAACAAGTATTTTGGAAGAGATGATAGCTAACTTTAGCTGGCTCGGTTTCATTATAGGACCGCTGATTCTGGGACTAATATGCAGGATAGGCGATAATACCCGGGAAAGTTTTATTTCTTTACTAACGGTCATTTTTTCCGCCTTATTATTGGTGGTTCATTTGACCCCGATCTATCCGATTTTCTTGATCTGGCTATTTTCGATTATCTTTATTAAGATCAGGGCAAACATTAAGAGAAAGGCCGCTATCCGGGGCGACCTGAGATGGATCGGAAACGATAATCCTTAAGGCTAGGAACGGTGATAAGTTCAATGATCCTATTATTTGCTCACGACTTTCCCTTTGTCAGAGATGATAAAGGGAATTATTATTCTGGCGGAGGATTCCCCTATTCGGTATGGGAAAGATATTTGCAAGTATTCGATCACGTTATTGTCGCAGGGAGACTCAGACATGACGGGGTGAAGGATGTGTCCGGGTATGTGAAATCGAGCGGGAGGGGAGTTACTTTTCTGCCGATGCCCAACTTAAGCTCTCCCATTAACCGGCTCAGCCATATGAAGCAAGCCAAGAAAATATTAAATGAACATTACAATAAGGTAGATGCTGTCATCGGCAGATTGCCGAGTGAAATCGGATCGCTCGCGGTAACGATAGCTGAGAAGCGACGACTTCCATGGGCGACTGAACTGGTTGGCTGTCCATGGGATGCGTTAACCAATCACGGAAGCTTGGCCGGCAAGCTGTTGGCCCCCTACTCTGCCTACAGAACAAGAAAAATCATAAAGAAATCCAGCCATACCATTTATGTAACCAAACAATTTCTGCAACAAAAATACCCAACCGCGGGAAAGAGCGAGCACTGTTCTAATGTGGAACTGGTGGAAATCAACGATAGCTGTCTGGATGGCCGGATCAAGAGGGTCGCGAATGACGCCCGATTGACGATTGGCTTTATAGGGGGATTGAACGTTAAATACAAAGGCCTAGATTCTCTATTCAAAGCACTGAGCCTGATTAAGGATCGGCTGCCTGACTACGAGCTTAGGGTGCTTGGCGGGGGAAATCAGGACAGTTGGGTTCAGATGGCTGACAGCTTGAAACTGAATGTGAAATTTTATGGGACTCTTCCTGGCGGGGAACCTGTGATGAATTGGCTCGATAACATCGATTTATACGTCCATCCCAGCTTAACCGAGGGACTGCCCAGAGCGCTGGTTGAGGCTATGAGCAGGGGCTGCGCGTGCATTGGTTCCGATGCCGGAGGGATACCTGAATTGTTGGACGGGGAGTACATCTTCCCTGCTGGAAATGCGGAGCGCATGGCGCAGCTCTTGGAGAAGATGGTCACTGATCGGGATATGTACGAGAATAACATTCGGACAAATTTAGCAACAGCCGGCGATTATTTAAAAGAAAAGCTGGATGAGCGCAGAACCCGATTCTGGCGTTCTTACGCTGCGTTTTGCGCTAGTGATTCACGAGCGGTGCAAGGAATTAGAGAGAAAGTGAAGCACACATAAGAAGTAATCTAAAACAGGGTGAATAAGGATGGGACTAAAAGAGAAGGTTTACAATGCTTCGCCAAGCTGGTGTCAAGACCTGCTCATTTCGATGTACGGCATGAAACTTGCCAGCGAACGGTTTGGGAAAACTTATCAACGCTTTAAGCAATTCTATGCCGAATCCGACCACTGGGATTTAAGGCAGCTCAAGCAATATCAGCAGCAGGCCTTTACTAGATTGCTGCGTCATGCTTATGCCAACAGCGAGTTCTATCGAAATTACTATCAAGGTCTGGATATAGAAGCGATTACGGAGGGGGAAAGCCTTAAAAGCTTGCCGGTTCTGGAGAAGCAGCAGTTAAGGGAAAATGTCGATAAGATCCGGGTGCCAATCCATAAGCCTATCTTCTCTGTTACCGGCGGGACGACCGGGACCCCGTTAAAAGTCGCCTATACCATAGACAATTTTCAGGAAAGGCAGGCCTATCTGGCCAACTTTAAAGAGAAGTTTGGAGTTGTGCACGGTATGCGTCGAGCCACCTTTTCCGGAAGAACGATAGTTCCGCTGCAAGCCGCTAAAGGCTCGAATTTCTGGAGATACAACCGCCCTATCAAACAGATGCTATATTCAACCTTTCATATGGACGAGCCCAATATGATGGATTATGTGAACAGCATTAACAAGTTCAAGCCTCAGCAAATAGACGGCTTTCCGTTCGCTATTCATGTATTGGCGGATTTTATTGATAGACATAGCATCCCCCTTCAGTTTAAGCCGCTGGCTATTTTTACAACGGCCGAAACACTTTACGATTATCAAAAGGTTCTCATTTCCAAGGTGTTCGATTGTCCCGTCATTAATCAATACGCCTCATCGGAAGGCGCTCCTTTTATTATTGAATGCTCCCGGGGAAATCTGCATTACGATTTAAGAACCGGTATTATTGAAGAGGATGCTGAGGGCGCATTAGTGACTAGTTTCACAACATATGGCACCCCCCTGATCCGCTATAGAGTGGGAGATTCGATCATTCTGGAGGAGGAAAGCACGACATGCGGCTGCGGGAATCATAATCCTCTAGTGAAAGTTATTGAAGGAAGGACGCAGGACTATCTGCTCTCTTCGGACAGAGGGAAGGTCAGAATAGGAAGCACGATCCTTAAGGATGTTCCTCCTGTAGTGATCAAATCACAATTCGTTCAGACCCGAATCGATGAGGTGGAGTTCAAGCTGGTTACACAGGGGAATCATCGGCTGGAAGAAAAGTACGAAGAGACCATCAGGCACGAAATACAAAAAAGGATGGGGCCGGCCACAAAGATTAGACTGAATTACGTGGACAAAATTGATGTAGAGAAGAACGGCAAGTTCAGATATATTAAAAACTCTTTAATTTAAAGGGCCAAAGGAGAAATGAATATGAACGTTCTAGTGACAGGCGCCGCAGGATTTATCGGCTATCACCTAACTCAGAAGCTGCTTCAGCACAATTACAGGGTTATAGGAATCGATAATCTTAATCCATATTATGAAGTCTCCTTAAAAGAAGCCAGGCTGAATCGCATTCAATCGCCCGAATTCCTCTTCCATAATGTATCGTTGGAAGACCGGGAACAGATCGACCGTATTTTCGCGGAACATAACCCGCAGATCGTTATTAATTTGGCGGCCCAGGCAGGGGTGCGTTACAGTTTAACGAATCCCCATGCTTATATCGACTCCAATATCGTCGGGTTCATGAACATTCTGGAAGCGTGCCGTCACAACCGGATAGAACATTTAATTTACGCATCTTCGAGCTCCGTCTATGGAGCCAACACGAAGATGCCTTTTTCTGTCCATCATAATGTGGACCATCCGCTTAGCCTGTATGCCGCGACCAAGAAGGCCAATGAACTGATGGCTCATACATACAGTCATCTTTATGGCCTGCCGACGACCGGATTAAGGTTTTTCACCGTCTATGGACCATGGGGGCGCCCGGATATGGCGCTTTTTTTATTTACGAAGGCGATTATTTCCGGCGAACCGATTAAAGTATTCAATCACGGCAAGATGAGAAGGGATTTTACTTACGTAGACGATATAGTGGAGGGTATCTTCCGGCTGGCACAGAAGAAGCCGGAGCCTAACCCGGTTTGGTCAGGCGATGCCCCGGACCCGGGTACAAGCTACGCGCCTTACAAAATTTATAATATTGGAAATAATCAGCCGGTTGAACTGCTCCGATTCATAGAAGTGCTGGAAGAAAAGATTGGCCGGCCGGCGAAGAAACAATTTCTGCCCCTTCAAGATGGGGATGTGCCCGCCACTTACGCTGATGTAGATGATCTGATGCGGGACGTCGGCTTCAGGCCCAATACAACGATTGAGAATGGAATTGCCAAATTCGTAGATTGGTATAAATCATACTATGGGGTGACCGTATAAGATGGGCAGACAAATAGCAGTAGTCGGACTTGGTTATGTAGGACTTCCGGTAGCCGTTGCCTTTGGGGAAACGCAGCCTATTGTAGGGTTTGATATTAATGAGCACAGGATTTCCACATTGCAGGAGCATGTAGATTATACAGGGGAAATATCGTCGGAAGAGCTGAAAAATACTCAAATCGATTTCACTAACGATGAATCCAAGCTTAAAGCATGCAACTTTATTATTGTAGCCGTACCTACCCCGATAGATGATGCGAGACGCCCGGATTTAACTCCATTGATCAAGGCGTCGGAAACGGTAGGCCGCAACCTGCAGAAGGGAACGGTGGTCGTCTATGAATCCACGGTTTATCCCGGTGCGACGGAAGAAGTGTGTGTCCCTGTCCTGGAGAAGCATTCTGGCTTAACTGCAGGCAGGGATTTTTTCGTGGGGTACTCTCCAGAAAGAATTAACCCGGGAGATAAGGAGCATACGTTCAAGAAAATTACGAAGGTCGTCTCCGGCCAGAACGAGGATACGTTAGCAATTATCGCCGACGTCTATGGCTCGGTTGTGGAGGCAGGAGTGTTCAGAGCTTCCTCCATTAAAGTGGCAGAGGCGGCCAAAGTGATCGAGAATACCCAAAGAGACCTCAACATAGCTCTCATGAACGAATTGGCGCTCATCTTTGACCGCCTGGAGATCCGGACCCATGAGGTGCTGGAGGCTGCAGCTACCAAATGGAACTTTTTGAAGTTTTCCCCCGGGTTGGTAGGAGGGCACTGCATTGGCGTCGATCCGTATTATTTGACTCATAAAGCCGAGAGTGTAGGCTATCATCCCCAGGTGATTCTGGCGGGAAGGCGAATTAACGACGGCATGGGGCAATTCATCGCCACGTCGTTAGTCAAGCAGATGATACTCAATGGCACTCCCGTTCAAGGCTCTCGGGTGACCGTGCTCGGACTTACGTTCAAGGAAAATGTCCCCGATCTGCGCAATTCCAAAGTGATTGACATTATTAACGAGCTGCGCGAGTTTGGCATCGATGTGCAAGTCACCGATCCACTAGCGGAAGTTCAGCATGCTGAACACGAATATGGAGTAGAGCTGGTACCGATGGAGCAGCTTAAAAAGTCGAATGCCGTCATTCTGGCCGTTCCTCATCATCCCTATCTAGAGCAAGGCTGGCAAGGCATTAAGAAATTTTTATATAACGAAACGGGAATTTTCGTGGATGTCAAATCTGTGTTGAGCCCGGCGGATATACCATCGAACATTACTTACTGGAGCTTATAGAAAATGACGAAAATCTTGCAAGTTTGCGCCATTGATGTATCCGTGGACGCTTTGTTAAAGCCTATGGTTCTAGCGTCTATGGCTGCAGGTTATACCGTTCATAATGCCTGCACCGATACGGGGCGGTTTGCCGAGCTGACCCGTCAAGGGCTGACCATGATCGAGGTGCCTATCGCAAGAAAAATAAGTCCCGTTTCCAACCTGAAATCGATAATGGCTCTTTACCGGCTGATGAGGCAGGAGAAATACGATATCGTCCATGTTCATACGCCTGTAGCTGCACTGCTTGGAAGGGTCGCGGCCAAACTGGCAGGAGTCAAACATATTATTTATACCGCTCACGGGTTTTATTTTCATGAAGGGATGTCTTCTGCCCAATACAAGTTTTTTTACGGGCTTGAGAAATATAGCGCGCGATGGATAACCGATTGGCTTCTGCTGCAGAGCCGGGAAGATTACGAGCTTTGCGTGCAGGATCGGTTTAAAGCGGAAGAGAGGATTATCCATATTAGCAACGGAGTCGACATTTACAACAAATTTAATGAGGAATGCCTGGACGAGGCTTCGCTTGCTCTGTTAAAGAAGGAGTTCAAGCTTCGCGATTCCGATGTTGTATTTTCCTTTATAGGCCGGTTTGTTAGGGAAAAGGGGATCTTCGAACTGCTGGAAGCCTTCCATCGGTTGAAGCAAGAGCATCCACAAGCCAAATTGCTTATGATCGGCGATGTCCTGGCCAGTGATCGAGATCAGGAAGCGAATCGGAAGCTGGTGGAGTTGCTCCAGGATTCGAGTATAATCACCCCCGGCTTTCGTAAGGATATTCCGGAACTATTATCGATTAGCGATGTCTATGTGCTCCCTTCTTACCGGGAAGGCCTTCCCAGATCGATCATCGAGGCTATGGCGATGGGCAAACCGGTTATTGCCACCAATATTAGAGGCTGCAGGGAGGAGATCGTTCACGGGCATAACGGCTATCTGGTAGAAAAGGAAGATAGTGAAGACTTGTTCCTTCATATGCTCCAGTTGGTGGATGACAAAGCAAAGCGGATCGTGTTCGGGCAAAAAAGCCGAGAAATGGTCGAGGAGTTATTTAATGAAGAAAAAGTGATTGGCAAGCAATTGGAGCTGTTCGATCAATTGACGAAACCAGGCCGGGCCAGACGAGGCAAGCGTTCCCGTTCCCGGCTCGGGAGCTTTCTCAAGAGAGCGTTTGATTTGACGGCGGCTTTGGGCTTGCTGGCCGTCTTATCGCCCCTTATGATCGTCGTCGCATGTCTGGTCCGTATCAAGCTTGGCTCACCCATTCTCTTTAAGCAGATGCGTCCGGGCCTTCACAGCAAACCTTTCTATGTCTATAAATTCCGAACGATGACCAATCAAAGGGATGAAAGGGGAGCCCTGCTGCCGGATCATGTCCGGCTGACCTCCTTTGGCAAATTACTAAGGAAATTCAGTTTGGACGAGCTGCCTCAATTGTTTAATGTGCTGAAAGGCGACCTTAGTCTGGTCGGGCCCCGGCCGCTGCTTATGGAATACCTCTCTCTGTATACAGATGAGCAGAGGAGAAGGCAGGAGGCAAGGCCCGGTATTACCGGATGGGCGCAGGTGAACGGCAGAAATGCCATCAGTTGGGAGCAAAAATTCGAGTTGGATGTTTGGTATGTGGATCACCAATCGTTCTGGCTGGATATTAAAATTCTTTGGCTCACCTTCTACAAAGTCATTAAATCAGAAGGGATCAACCAGCAAGGACAAGCAACCATGGAGCCCTTTAAAGGAACGGAAGGATAATGGCAAAGTTACTGATTATAGGTGCGGGAGGTCACGGCAAGGTAGTAGCGGATGCAGCGATGGAGATGGGGAAGTGGACGGATCTGGCATTTCTGGACGACCGCTATCCCGCTCCTCCTGTACTGGGCTGGCCGATTGTCGGGAAGCTGAAGCCCGCCGGCCTGGGAGACGGAGAGTTGAAGCTGGCCTATCTGGCGGACGGGGAGCGTCCGGATGTGGTTGTTGCCATTGGGAATAACCAAGTCCGAATGGAATGGATGGCTAAATTTCAGCAGGCAGGCTATTCCTTGCCGTCTATTATTCATCCTTCAGCCTGGATAAGCAAGCATGCCTATATTGGCGAGGGCTGCGTAATTATGGCTAACTGCGCGGTCAATGCCGGAGCGGTCGTTGGACGGGGCAGCATACTGAACACCGGGAGTACGGTGGATCACGATTGTGTGTTGGAAGAAGGGGTTCATCTGTCGCCCGGATCTCACATAGCCGGTTCCGTGGTGATGCGCCGCTGCAGTTGGCTGGGCATCGGGGCTTCGGTCATTCAACAAGTGACCATCGGAGAGAACGCTATGATCGGTGCAGGGGCGGCAGTCATCCATCCAATGGCAGACGGAGTGACGGCCGTTGGAGTTCCAGCCAAAGTTATTAAAAGAAATGGGGAATCTGTCGATGAGCAATAATCAACGAATCTATCTCTCCCCTCCTCATATAGGGGAGTTTGAACGTCCTTTCGTCAGCGAGGCTTTCGATACTAATTGGATAGCTCCTCTGGGTCCCCATGTCAACGCATTTGAACAGGAAATGGCGAGTTATGCAGGCACCCAAGGGGCGGTGGCGCTCAGCTCCGGAACGGCGGCCATCCATCTGGCACTGCGTTTAATCGGAGTGGGCGAGGGCGATCTGGTCTTCTGCTCGACCTTGACCTTTGTCGCCAGCGCCAATCCCATTCTGTATCAAGGCGCCAAGCCGGTGTTCATTGATTCTGAGCCGGGAAGCTGGAATATGTCTCCTCAGGCTCTGGAGAGAGCCTTGGCCGAGCACGCAGCCCAGGGCAAGCTGCCGAAGGCGGTCGTTGTCGTCAACTTATACGGACAGAGTGCCGACTTCGAGCCTTTGCTTGCTATTTGCAACGAATATGAAGTGCCGATTATCGAGGACGCGGCGGAATCGCTCGGTGCTACTTACCAGGAGAAGCGAAGCGGATCACTTGGCAAATATGGCGTCTTTTCATTCAACGGGAATAAAATCATTACGACCTCCGGCGGCGGCATGCTGGTTTCAGACGATTTGGAGGCATTGGAACAAGCGCGTTTTCTGGCTACTCAAGCCCGTGATCCGGCTCGTCATTATCAGCATAGCGAGATGGGGTACAATTATCGGCTGAGCAATGTGCTGGCCGGGATTGGCCGGGGACAATTAAGGGTGCTCGAGGATCGGGTGGAAGCCCGCCGTAGAGTGTTTCAGGCGTATTATGATGCTTTCTCCGATGTCGAGGGAGTCCAATTTATGCCGGAGGCGGCCTTTGGCCGTTCCACCCGTTGGTTAACGACTATGACCATTGATCGGCAGGCGCACGGAGTTTCTCCGGCGGAGCTGGTCGATGCTCTGGCGGCGCAGCAGATTGAAGCGAGACCGGTCTGGAAGCCGCTGCATCTGCAGCCTCTATTCTCGGGCTGTCCCTACTACGAGCATGAACCGGGGGAAAGTGTGTCGGACCGGCTGTTCGAGAACGGACTATGTCTTCCTTCCGGCTCCAATCTATCGCCCGAGGATCAATATAGGGTTGTTCATTTGGTTAAAGCTTGTTTGCATCCGGTGACCAGTGCTGCCGGGAATAGTTAGAGGATACGGCAAGGCGGGGTGTCCGCCTCCATCCCTTCCACTGGTCAGGGTGGCAGCTTGACTGCCGCCGTTAGAACTTATCAGCCGGGGCTGCCGGCTGAAGAAGGAGACCCGCCTTCCCGGGAGTCTCCTTCTCCGCCGGAAGCCGGCGCGCGGATCAGACCCGATGCAGCTGCTTGCCGGCCCCGCGCTTCAAGCCTTCATCCCATAATCTGCACCATTCGTCGTAATCTGCCATGACGCTGTCTGGATTCGCAGCGCTTCGTGCCACGAAGGATGGATAGAAGGGTCTGCCCGAAGGCTGGTTGGCCTTGTGATAGCGCAGGTCGATGCTCCAGCGGATAATGTCCGATACGTTAGGCGTCCCGCGATGCGGAGTATATTTGTTCATGATGACGATGCCGCCTCTGGGACACGGAGCCAGCTTGGCCGGCTGGTCGGGCAATTGATCCGGGACGATCGTGAAACCGTCCTTGGCCGTATGCTGGAGATAACCGTTCCGGAAAACTCCCGGAATGATTTCCATACATCCGGTTTCGGCTACGGCATCGACTAGCGGAATCCAGAACGTCACAATATCCGAATCGTCCGCTTCCTCCAAAGTTACCCCTGCATCCTGATGCCAGGGCACGTTCAAAAAATGCTCAGGCGTCTCCTCCCCGAACGTCCGATTAGGCACCTTGGCCCGCAAATGTTGAATCGGATTGCATATAATCTCATTACCTAGCAGGCTCTCTACCACATCGAGCAGGTTCCGGTTCAGCAGAAAACGGAAAACCTCCGGTATGCGGGAATACATAATGTCCAAGCCTTGGCCGATCTCCTTGGTCTGGGCATATAAGAACGAGTAACGGCGCTCAAAAGGCTCCTCCTCATATAATTTCTGCAGCTTTCCTTCCGCCTTCAATTCCTGGGCTCTTTGATCGATGAAGCGGGATATTCCCGCGATGACCGGCGCCAGATCTTCCTCGCTCAGCACATTGTCCACTACAACGTAACCATCTTCTTGAAAGCGCTTTACTTGCTCCCGTGTTAATTTCATCCCTGAACCCTCCAATTTGGATTAATCTTAAGCTGTCTTGAGTGTATTTCATTAGGTAGCGGCTATGTGTGGTTTCATTGCCCGAAAATATCGTCATATTGCGCTTCACCGAACCATGTATTCCCACCCTATGGGCTCTGAAAAGGAATAACTACAAGGACCTTATTTGTGGTAGGATCAAAAATAGAAGAAAAACCGTGAAGGCAGCCGGTGGGGGGGAGAAAGTTGTACCATTACGGGAAAATGCTGATCTTGGACAGTAAAAAAACGACGTTCGGAACATTCCGCGAGACGTTCCACGCCCATAAAGAAATGGAATTCGTCTATGTTCACGAAGGGACGGGGCAATTGATCACCGACGGGAAGACGTTTGCGATCCGTCCGGGTGTCCTGCTCTTCTTTCAGCCCTTTCAGCTGCATCGTGTTCAAATCGAAGTGACCGAAGCTGCCCCATTCATCCGGTCTCTGCTTATTTTCGATCCTCAGCTCTTGGAGCCTTATATGGAGCCGTATCCTGCGTTGAAGTCTTTTTACCAGCATCTCTATCATCATGAGCTGTCGATGAAGCTGATCGAAGGGATCGCTGAAGAAGATCTGCTGGTTTCGCAGCTGGCTTATTACAGCAGCGCGATTCAGAGCGCCCCGCCGGATG
This sequence comes from Paenibacillus sp. J2TS4, assembly GCF_018403245.1. Lineage (GTDB taxonomy): Bacteria > Bacillota > Bacilli > Paenibacillales > NBRC-103111 > Paenibacillus_L. Next base: position 58,313 of record NZ_BOSH01000011.1, on the reverse strand, counting down.
AGAAGGCCGAGCTGATCATCCACTGCACGGTATCCTTTCTCAGGATGCTTAAGCCTATCTGGCAGGAACGCGGAGAACGGGAAGCCCGGCGAGTCTCCCGATACCCTAACCGGCAACCTCATCAGGCGGAGACCATGATGCAATGGCTGGACGAGCATTATAAGGAGGAATTCCAACTGGAGAAAATGGCCAAGGCTCTTCATTTATCCCCTTATCATTTATCCCGCCGGTTTAAGGAAATGACGGGCAGCACCCTCTCCGACTACCTGCAGGCAGCGCGAGTGAGACAGGCTTGTCTGCTGCTGACGAAGACACCGCTCTCGATTCAGGAAATCGGAATCCGGGTCGGGCTGACGAATCCGTCGTACTTTTGCCAGTTGTTCAAAAAGAAAATGGGCATCTCGCCGCACCAATTCCGTCTGATTCAGCAGAGAGCCCGCTCTGGATTATAGTTGAAAAGTAAACGCCTACATGCTAATGTGTAGAATGGGTTTTCTGCAATTATAGTTATTCTCCAGGTCTTGCGAACTACACCCTTTTTTTCGCAAGATTCCACAAGTAAAATCAACAAAGTCATTCTTCAGGAAACGATATATTTTTGAGAAACGGGCTTATGTCATTCTTCTATATACTCGGCACTAAAGATTTCAAAGCTCATGAAGTGGAGAAAGAAAGATGCTTCCAGGGCGAGTTTTGGCTTTGTATTCCTACCATCCGAAGGCCCATCCAAATAGAAGGGGGGCTATTGGTTTGATCGGGGTCCCCGAAAAGTACCTGGAATTGCTTCGAAGCTCATCTTCACTTTTTGGGGAAGGAGTATGATGTTTGAAGCTTCGGAGGCACTTTCCTTCGGAACGGAATGATCGCTTTCTTTAGTGCCACTTATATAGCATGGACGGCGGAGCCTTTTATCCTTGGGAGGCCACATGTTCACTCCATTTAAACACAAGGTGTTGCCCAGCCTGTTAAGAACAAGGCAAAACGGGTTCTACCGCAAGAGCCTGATTATATTGCTCCTGGTGACGAGTATTCCGACGGCCCTGCTTGCGATCGCGACTTATTATGTCGGTACGAAGCAGATCGAGCAGGAGGTTCACCGGGCTCACGAGTTTCGCCTCGAAACGATGGCGGACAAGCTTCAGGAGCAGCTGCTGCAGCTGGAGAAAATGTCGACGATGTGGACATTTTTTCCGATATTGCAAGGAAATCTGGGAGAAATGACGATCGAATCGTTCAAGAAAGAGATTGTGTTTACTCATGATTTGGCCAAAATGCTGCTCATCATGGGCGATTCCAATCCGTTAATCCGCGAAGTCCGGCTCTATCTTCCCGATTCCGGCCTCTATATTTCGCCGTTAAAAGCCAACGTGGCCGTCCCGATTAATAATCCCGAGGAATTGGAATTTTTCCGTTCGCTGTACATTAAAGAAATGCCGCAGTACTGGACGGTCGCCCAAGGGTATTTGTCGCTCATACGGCTGGTTCCGGACAAGGCTCCCTATGGTTATTTCCTGACGATCATCGACGAAGAGGCGATGAATCAACTGATTCAGACGGAGCACGATTCTCAAGCGACCGCCTTTATGCTCAAGGGTAACGGAGACTGGCTGGACCCGGAGTATGCCAAAGAGGCGGAATACCGTCCGTTCGAATATATGTTGCGCCAGCAGGTGAATGAGCAGAACCGGGAGAGCGGCTCCTTCTATACAAAATGGAACGGGGAGAAGTATACGGTCTCCTTCGGCACCATTCCAAGAACCGGCTGGATCTATGTATCGGCAACTTCTTTGTCCAATCTGACGCAGCCGGTCGTATACACTTCCCGCATTCTCCTTGCCGTGGGAGGATTGGGGATGGTTGTAGCCATCTGTCTCTCCTGGTTTGCCTCGCTCAAGCTGTACCAGCCCATTGTCCGGCTCATGCAGCTTTTCCGTTCGTCCAGGAACGATGCGGCCGATGCTACCAAAGACGAGATTGAGTTCATCGAGCGCGAGTGGCAGTTCCTGAACAGCGAGAGCAAGCTGCTGCATGAACGAATGGAGCAGAATCTGGTCAATCTGCGGGAAATCTTCCTCTTCCAATTGCTGCATGATCATTTGAATCATTTGACGGAGGATGAACTGCGCAGACGGATGGAGCAATATGGGTGGGACACCGAAGGGAAGGTGTTCCAATTGCTGGTGGTCCGATTGCTAGGGTTCTCCAAGCTGCTGGACCGGTTCGACGAAGGCGACGAGCAATTGGTTACGTTTGCCGCCTCCAATGTTATTGCGGAGCTGGCGACGGGAAGGTTCGAGCAAGCGGAAATAGTGAATGAACAGGAGCTGTCGGTCAGTATTCTGGTAGTCATGCCCGAGGAGCTCGAGCCGGAGGAAACGAGACAGCAGCTGTACGAGTTCGGGGACAGTCTGATTCAGTCGCTGTCGGCTATTCTCAGAATGAATGTTCTGGTGGGCCTGGCCAGCCAGACGTCATCCATCTCCGAACTGCCTGAAGCGTACCGGGAAGTTAACCTGTCGTTCGGCTTCCGGAATGTGCAGGAAATGAACCAGATTCTCGATCTTGAGCAAATGGGAGGACATCCTCAAGTCAGCCTGTATCCGTTCGCGCTGGAAAAAGAATGGGTGCGCAGCGTCCGTTCGGGAGAGCGCGACGAAGCGGTCAATCTGCTTCGCCGGTTTGTGGAGGAGCTGACCACCAACGGGGAGAAGGAAATCGTCGTGCGTCAAGGGATGAACCAACTGCTGGGCGTCCTGCTTCACCACATCCTTCTGTCCGGTTTCAGTCCTCAGGGGCTGTACAGCAGCCCGAATCTGTATGACGAGCTTAATAAACTGCGCGAGCCGGATGAAATGTTGGCCTGGTTCAAAGAAAAGCTGGAAATGTACATGGACACCATGACCGAAACGATGAGCCAGGTCCAGGATCAATGGATGAAGGAAACCGTGGATAAAGTCATTGCCTGGATGGCGGAGGAATATGCGCAGGATATTTCCCTGGAATCGTATTCCGATCGGTTCGGCATCAGCATTTACAAGCTAAGCTCCGGGTTCAAGGAAGTGACGGGTGTCAACTTCATCGATTACCTGACCCGACTGAGGCTGGACAAATCGAAGGAGCTGCTGCTTACGACGAATGATAAAGTGAACGACATTGCTTACCGTGTCGGTTACCAGCCTTCTTATTATTATCGGGTGTTTAAAAAGCATGAAGGACTAACCCCGACGAAATATCGGGAAATGTACAGAGAAGGTCCGTGACGCATCTATTTGCGTTTGCGGACTTTTTATATATTTGAATTATAAAGATTTATAACCTATTAGCGGTCTACTCTGACAATCGGGGATCTAAATGGATTTCATGCGGCTAATTTGCTCCCTTCGAGATTAAAAACGAATACTAAATGGAAAACCTCCATCTATTTAGTTTGAAAAGCGGGGTATCCGCAAAAAATCTCCATTTTAAATGTAGTTTTTCCATTTAGTCTGGTACATTTGCCCCGTTAGCTTCCATTTACCTACATAAAATCCAGTTAGACGCTTCCCTACTAGTCGCACTTTTCCTAGACGCTACGCTACCTTTCTCCTAGACGCCACCCTTCTACTCGCACTTTTCCCAGGTGCAAAAAATGACAACAAGGCGGAGAATACGGTTAGGCTTTCCGCATCGCGCGAAACTCCCGACGCGCGGTGTTTGGCGTAAGACGACCGCGCAAACCCTTATAAAATAAGGGAAAAAGCGGACAAGTGCATATTTTTGCATGGAGTGCAGTTTTTTGTTCAGCTAAAAAATACAGTCCTTACAAATCTTTCATGTTGAGGGGTAGAGCGCTTTCATGTATATTCGGTTCTGCCGGAACTAGACAAAGTGGAGGGTGAATCATGGCAGAGGTTTCCTTGAACAAAAATACGCAGCATATAGGGAAGGGTTCATTAAGAAAGCATACCTTTCGCAAGCATCTATGGTTTTATTTATTGGCAACACCCGGAATATTGTATTTTCTGATCTTTCATTATGGACCGATGTGGGGTGTTCTGCTCGCGTTTCAGGAGTACAGTCCTTACCTCGGATTTATGCAGAGCGAATGGGTAGGCCTGGAGCATTTTCAGAGATTTTTCAGCGAAGATACCTTCTCGGAGTTATTGAGGAATACTTTACTGCTGAGCTTGTATAATCTTCTATTCTACTTTCCTTTTACGATTATTCTGGCGCTCCTGCTTAACGAAGTCCGCTCCAGCATATATAAGCGTTTTGTGCAAACGGTGCTCTATCTTCCTCACTTCGTATCCTGGGTCATTATAGTCGGAATTACATTCATCTTCCTGGGGCCGTCCGGAGTGATCAACCATTATCTCGAGATATGGGTGCAGAACAATCTCCCGTTCCTGATGAGTAACGAGTGGTTTCGTCCGGTTGTCCTGTTTCAACAAATGTGGAAGGATGCCGGATGGGGAACGATCATCTTTCTCGCGGCGTTGGCCGGAGTCAATCCGGAGCTGTACGAAGCAGCCAAGGTGGATGGAGCGAACCGATGGCATAATATTTGGCATATTACTCTTCCTTGTATAAGAGGCACGATCATTATTCTTCTCATTCTTCGTCTCGGGTCGGTCATGGATTCCAATTTCCAGCAGGTGTTCCTGATGTGGAACAACTTCAATGAGAGCGTCTCGAACGTCTTTGATCTCTATGTGTACAAGGTCGGTTTGCAGCGATTCGAATTCAGCTACAGTATTGCGATAGGTCTATTTAATTCAGTAGTCGGCTTGATTCTGATGCTGATCGCCAATTTTATGGCCAAGCTTTTTAACGAAGAGGGAATATTCTAGGGAGGACCCACATGAAATTACGGAAAATATCGATTTTTGACGGCATGAATGTCCTGTTCCTGTTCGGACTATGCTTGCTGGTCGTTATACCTTTCTGGTACATGCTTGCCGTTTCCCTAAGCCCGGTCAGTGAATCGGTCGGCGGAAGATTCTATCTCTTTCCTAAGGAATTTACGGTGGAAGCGTACCGTTATCTGTTCTCGACGAATCAGTTCGTTCGCAGCCTTGGCAATTCGATTTATTTAACGGCGCTCGGCACGTTCGTCAACCTGATCGTCTCCATTACATTGGCTTATGCGATTTCCAGGAAGACACTTCCCGGACGCCGACTGATGCTCCTGCTAATGCTGTTTACTATGGTTTTCAGCGGCGGGATGATTCCGAAATATTTGCTGGTCAAAAGCTTGGGCTTACTGGACAGCTATTGGGCTCTTATTTTGCCCGCGGCGACGAATGCATTTACGATTCTGGTCATGAAAACGTTCTTCCAGAATCTCCCGGAGAGCCTTGACGAAGCGGCCCGGATTGACGGGGCGGGAGAGATGCGGATCCTGTGGTCTGTCGTCATTCCGCTGTCCATGCCCATCATCGCCACCTTCTCCCTGTTTTTCATGGTTTCATACTGGAATGATTTCTTCTCTGCGATCATTTATTTGAGCAATCCGGAAAAATGGCCGATCCAGGTGCTGCTGCGGCAAATGGTTGTCGTCGGAAACTCCAATTTTACGAATGAGGCGAATCTGGACTTCGAGCTGGTCAGCCAGGTAGGCGATAACGTCAAGATGGCAGCTATTATCGTAGCGATGATTCCTATCGTGCTCGTTTATCCGTTTCTGCAAAAGCATTTTGCGAAGGGGGCGATGCTCGGATCCATTAAAGAATAGGAGTACCCTTCTGATTGCATCGAATTCCGAACCGCAGAAATTCAACAACCGATATTTACGAGGGGAGTTAATAGAATGAAGATTACTAAATGGGTGAGCATTTCACTAGCTCTTACATTGGCCATGGGAACGGCAGCCGGATGCGCCTCCGGGGACAAAGGGGGTCAGACCTCTTCTTCAGGGAAGGAGGAGGGCAGTGACAGTCAGCCGACGACGATTAAAGCATTGACCATTCTGGCCGCGGGAGAACCGCCTATTCTGGAGAACAACAAGACTCTGGAGGAAATAGAGAAGCGGGCGAACATCAAGCTGAATCTGGAGGTCGTCCCGGGCGACGTCTATACCGATAAGGTCAATATTGCGATTGCGGCCGGGAACCAGTACGATCTTATTCTGCTGACAGACGGCAAGGATGACAAGTATGTGAAGCTGGCTAAGCAAGGAGCTTTTCATGACTTGACCGAGCTGGTCGCCAAGAACGACAATCTTCAGAAAATCCCCGAGTACACCTGGAACAACACGACCGTCGACGGCAAAACATTCGGCATTCCCAGACCGCGGGGAATCTATGGAGGAGGGAACTCCAACATCTTTATCCGCAAGGACTGGCTCGACAAGTATAATTTGCCTGTGCCCGCAACGCTCGATGAATTTACACACGCCTTGCAGGTATTCAAGGAGAAAGATCCCGCTGGCGGAGGCAATACGATTCCGATGGTGGCCGGACCGTTCAACTCTCCCTGGTTCGGTTCTCTGAACCCGATCGGCTTCTCCTTCGGGCTGCCTTACTCGTACAAGGTAGAGGACGGCCAAGCGGTGGCCTACTTCCAGACGCCGGAATATAAAGATTATCTGGACTGGATCCGAATGGCCTATACGAGTGGCCTGATTGACAAGGATGCCCCGGTAACGAAAACCGTTCAATCCAAGGACAAATTCAAGTCCGGGATGGCCGGAGCCATGGTTGATAACGTAGGCATGCTGGATGACAGCAACATGTCCGTCATGAAGAAGGCCGATCCGAATGCAGAATTGGTCGGTATCCCGTTCATTGAAGGACCGAACGGCGATAAGGGAGTGCAGATGATCGAAGGCTACTTCGGCATCTGGGTCATTCCGTCCAAAGTGCCTAAGGAGAAGGCCGAGAAGATCGTCGAATTCCTGAACTGGAGCGCCTCCGAGGAAGCGACCATTATCTCCAAGGCGGGGATTGAAGGTATTCATTATGACAAGTACAATCTGGAAACCGGGGAGATCGAGCGGAACGACGAACAGAAGAAGCTGTTTGATAAAGAGAAGCCGGCCATTCTGATTCTGCAGAACGAATATGACAAATACTACTATGCTTCCTCCCTGATTCCGGAAATCCGCAAAGAGCAGAGAGCGGTATTGGACGAATTTGAAAAAGCGGGAGTCGAAAACCCATTCATTTCCATTCTATCTGAAACTTTAGGTAAAAACCCGGAGCACACTAAAAAACTGATCGAAGCATCGACCAATTATGTCATGGGCAAAGGCGAATGGGAAGCCGTTCAGGCGGAAATTGACGCTTGGAGCAACGGAATCGGAGCACAAATTTTGAAAGAATATATGGATGGATACAACGCGAGCAAGAAATAAGGGGAAGCGCCCTTCCTTGCGACACAAAAAGCCGGAAGTGGATGCGTCAGCTCTAACTTCCGGCTTCTGATTTTTACATCCCGCTGATATATTCCGGCGGGGATGTTGCCTGCCTATCGTAACGTAACGGTCATAACGAAGGCATTCTTTATGGCTTCAGGCTTGCGGAGAACGATGCGTTGAAGGAAGCTGCGCCCCCAGGCCAAGACAAAGACGACGATTTTACATTTATAGAGGAGAGGAATCACTATGAAACACAAGTTTGCCGCGCAGTTGATGACCGTGCATAAAGAAACGGAGCAGGATTTTCCGGGGGTTCTCAGAGATTTGAAAGCGATGGGCTGGCCTGCCGTGCAAATATCCGGTCTTAGAGGGTGGCCTGCAGCCGACATCGCTGCCGCTCTTAGGGAGACAGGCCTTGCTACGGCCGGTTTCCACGTTCTGCTCGATAGACTGCGGGATGAGCTGGATACCGTGCTGGCGGAGGCCCGGATGTTCCGCACCAACGACATCATCTGCCCCTACATGCCGCAGGAATACCAGAATCCGGAAGGGTACCGCCGGATGCGATGCGAGTTGAACGATATTGCCCGCAAGATCGGCGAGCAAGGCTTCCGCTTCTCCTATCACCATCATGCGTTCGAATTCGCTACCGAGGTAGACGGGGTGACGGCGCTTGAATATTTGCTGGAGCCTGCAGCCGACAATGCCATACTTGCCGAAATCGATACGTACTGGGTGAAGAAGGGCGGCAAGGACCCGCTGGAATTCATCCGCCGCTACTCCAATCGGATGCCGATTATCCATTTGAAGGATATGACGACGGATGGACGGGAGGAAACGGCGGAGATTGGCACAGGAAGCATCGATTTCGAGCCGATCCTGCTATGGGGAGAGCAGAACGGAGTGGAGTGGTATGCCGTGGAGCAGGACCGGTGTCCGGGCAATCCGATGGACAGTCTGCAGCTGTCTTTAGACCATTTGAACAAACTGGCCGATCGGTTGTCGGGGAAATAAGCCTGTTGGCCGGCATCTAGCGGTGGTGGCCTGAATCTACTGCAAAAATACAGTACATAAAGTAAGAATCCCTTCGTTTTCGAAGGTTGCCTGCAAAAATACAGTAGAATCACCAGTTCATCCCATATCGAGCCCGAAATGGCCGAAACCACTGTATTTTTGCAGTACATGAGCAGCCATCGGACAATATCTCACTCAAAGGCTGCACTTTTGCAGTGGATTCGCGGAAAGTGAAACTTGTAGATGGAGGGGAGTTAAATGTATCCATTAGGAACAACGGGATGGAAGAACGACCTGAAACAACGGGTGTCCGAATATGATTGGGCGCAGCGGGCTTTGATGTTTCTGGCCGACGGGCTTGAGCCGATCCTGGAGCTTCCTCTCGATATTCCGCTTACGCCAAGCGGCTTCGTTCATAATTACTTCTGTCCGGACGATGGCGCGCGGCTGCAGCGGATAGACCGTCATCATCATCTGTGCCGCGTCTGTTCGCAGGTCTGGAGCGGTTCGCCCTGGGACGAGGCAGCTATCGAAGGGGAACACAGCTCATACAGCAGCCGCACCCGGCTTGCCGCCATTCTGTATGCGGTGACCGGAGAACGGAAATGGGCGGACTGGGCGAGGCAGGTGCTGCTCTTCTATGCCGAACGGTATTCCTCCTTTGTCCTCCACGATATATTCGGCAAACAAGGGGGAGAGGCGGGAAAATACGGGGCCAGGGTGCAGAATCAGACCTTGTCCGAGGCGGCCTGGCTTGGGCCGTTGGCTCAGGCGTTTACCGTGCTGCGGTTGAACGGGCAGCTCACGGAGGAAGAGCAGAATATCATCGCGAATCAGCTGTTCTATCCGGCGATAGAAGTCATTAATCGCAATCCGCGCTATGAATCGAACTGGCAGGCTTATCATAATTTCGCTATGGCCGCAGTGGCCGAAGCTGTGCAGGACAAGTCGCTGCTGAACCGTGCCCTGCACGATCCGGATAACGGCTTCCTGTTTCAGATGGAGCGCAGCGTTGGAACGGATGGATTCTGGTTCGAGGGAGCTTGGGGCTATCATTTTTATACTTTGGAGGCCCAACTGTCGATCGTCTGGTGCGCCCTTGGGTTGGGAGAAAAGCTGTACGAGCATGACAAATTCGCGGCCATGTTCCGCATTCCTCTTCAAGCTCGTTGGCCGGATTATACGTTCCCGGCTATCCACGATTCCGTCGAAGTCGATCTGCGCGACCACGTTCACCTCTTTGAATTTGCTTATGCTCAATACGGAATCGGGAAGGAACTGCTGGCAGAGTCGGAGCGTACATCGCTGTATAGTCTGCTGTTCGGGCGGCCGCTGGAATCCGGAGCGGGCGGGGGATTTGGCGTGATGAATGACGTGTCGAATGGCGGGGGCAATCCTGCGAACAAGCCGTCGATTTGTCTGCTGCACAAGCCGGGAATGGCGGTCGCCCGAACCGGGGACAGTCCGGCCGCGCAATCGGTTTATCTCGACTACGGCGAGCATGGCGATTGGCACGGTCATTACGACAAGCTTCATCTGATGTATTATGCGGGGGGGCGCTGCTGGCTGACCGATGCCGGAATGCTGCCGTACAACAATCCGCTGCACGATGCCTGGTTCCGGCAGACGATCGCCCATAACACGATCGTCATCGGAGGGCGTTCGCAGAGCGCTTCGAACGGAACTCTGCGTACCGCAGAGGAGGACAACGGCGTCATCCGGCTTATCGCCGAAGTAGCCGATGCTTATGAAGGAGTTAGGATCGAGCGGAGGGTTACACTGGCGGAGGACATGCTGATCGACATTTGCACCGTAACCTGCGATCGCGAGCAGGTCATCGATTGGGTGATGCATACGCCGGGGATTCCGGTCGCTCATCCTTCGCATCGCTTTCATCCGGTCGACCCTTCCAGACTATCCTCCGAGGACGGGTATCCTTATCTCAAGGAAATCGTCAACATCGACGGATGCGGGAATGCGTGGATGCTGGAATGGAAATGGGACGAGAACGAAGGGGAGAGCGAGCGTATGCAAGTATACGGCTGGGACGGGGAAGCCTCACTCCTTTATTTGGCTGAATCGCCGGCCATGCCGGAAAACGGACGGAGGAGCGCCCTTATTCGCAGACGATCCGGGGTCAAGCAGGCAGAATTTGTGACGGTCTTCCGGCCATGCCGCCAGGGGGATACGCCGTTGGACTTTGGTCTCCTTACAGAATGGACGCAGGGTTAAATCAGGAGGACAAGACCCTGCCCATTTTTTACACTCCAATGAATATCGGGTAAAAATAAAATCGCGACACCAGCGATTCCCTGCCCGAACTCCAAGTTAGAATTTTGCAAGTCAAATTTGTCTGATAAGGGTGAAATCGACCATGAACGAAGTGAGAATCGGAATTATTGGATTGGGCAATATGGGTTCGATGACTGCTAATTATTTATTGCAAAATGAAGTGGCGGGAGCGCGGGCAGCCGCTGCTTGCGACATCGATCCGGCAAGGCTGTCTTGGGCGAAAGACCATTTGGGAGAAAACGTGCGTTTGTTCAATAGTGTAGAAGCGATGCTGGAGGCGGAGTGTGTGGACGCCGTCTATATTGCTACGCCGCATTACGATCATCCGCCGATAGCCATCCAGGCGTTCGCGCGGGGATTACATGTTCTGACGGAGAAGCCGGCCGGAGTTTATACGAAGCAGGTCAGGGAAATGAATGAAGCGGCTGCCTTATCCGGGAAAGTATTCGGCATGATGTATAATCAGCGATCTCTTCCCCTGTACCAGAAGCTGAAAGAACTGGTCCAATCAGGGGAACTCGGGAACATCCGGCGGACCAACTGGATCATCACGAACTGGTATCGTCCCCAAAGCTATTACGATTCCGGAACGTGGAGAGCGACCTGGGCCGGAGAAGGCGGCGGCGTACTGATTAACCAGGACCCGCATCAGCTGGATTTGTGGCAGTGGACGGTCGATATGATGCCCAAGCGGATGAGAGCGTTCTGCCACTTCGGCAAGTATCGCGATATTGAAGTAGAGGACGATGTGACCGCCTATGTCGAATACGAGAACGGGGCAACCGGTTTGTTCGTGACGACGACGGGGGAAGCTCCGGGAACGAATCGTTACGAAGTGACCGGGGATCGCGGCAAAATCGTCATCGAGAACGGAAAGATGACGTTCTGGCGGCTAACGGTTTCCGAACCGGAATTCAATCGCAGCTTTACCGGAGGCTTCGGCCAGCCGGAATGCTGGAAATGCGAAATACCGGTGCGTCAACCGGCCAAGGACGGGCATATCGTTATTTTTCAAAACTTTGTAGATGCCATTCGTAACGGAACGCCGCTGCTGGCTCCGGGAGAAGAAGGCATTAAAGGGCTGTCTTTATCCAATGCGATGCACCTGTCTACATGGACGGACGACTGGGTGGAATTCCCGATCGACGAGGAGCTATATTACGAGAAGCTGCAGGAGAAAATCGCGGGCAGCCGGAGAAAGAAAAAGGTGGAGGCCCAAACTCTCGACGTGAACGGGACGTTCAACAGCTAATTCACCGGCAGGCGCTTTATCCGCCGTGGGGGCTGGTCCGTGGTCAGGGGACCCGGGTTCCATCGTCAGAAACGATGACCGTCCCCAGAAGCGATGAACGAACGAGCTCAGCCCATAAAGATGAATTCCATACTGGCCGGCATGAATAGGTTAGTGTTAAGGGATGTTTACGGCGGGATTAAAGCCATGAGAACCATAAAGGGAGAAAGGATAGGAGCCAATTGTCGAACTCAACGGAAGTTAAGCAAGAGCAGCGTATGAAATGGTGGACGGAAGCGAAATTCGGAATGTTCGTTCACTGGGGGTTATATGCCATACCCGGACAAGGCGAATGGCATATGTACGGAGAGAAAATTCCCGTGAAAGAGTACGAGAAACTGGCCGGGCAGTTCAACCCGGTACAGTTCGGCGCGCGGGAATGGGTGCGCATCGCCAAAGAAGCGGGAATGAAATATATCGTCATTACGGCTAAGCATCACGATGGTTTTGCGATGTATCCTTCTGCCGTCGAGCCGTTCAATATTGTCGATGCTTCCCCGTTCAAGCGCGATCCGATGAAAGAACTGGCCGAGGCATGCCGTGAAGAAGGAATCCGGCTATGCTTCTATTACTCTCATGTTATCGATTGGCATCATCCTCATTCAGTTCACAATGCGGCCAATAATACATGGGATTACAAAATGGAAGAGAAGCAATTCACCAAATACTGGAATGGTCTGGCAAAGCCGCAAATCAAGGAGCTACTGACGGAGTATGGACCGATTGGACTCCTGTGGTTCGATACGGCCGGTGGATTGTCCCGGGAGGACAGCGAGGATATGGTTGCGCATGTGCGCAGCCTGCAGCCGGATTGTCTGATAAACAGCCGCGTCAGCCACTTCAAGGGGATGGGCGACTACCAATCCAAGGGCGACAACGAAACACCGATGTATGGCGAAGATACGCGTCCGTGGGAAACGCCGATGACCCTTAACCAGACGTGGGGCTTCAGCCTGAAGGACCAGGTGTGGAAGACGACCGAATCGCTCGTCCGCAAGCTGGTCAATATTGTGAGCAAGGGCGGCAATCTGCTGCTCAATGTAGGACCGTCGCCGGAGGGAACGATTCCCGGGGAATCGGTGAAGCGGTTGCGGGAGCTGGGGGAATGGACCGGTCGCAATGCGGAGGCGATTTACGAATCGTCAGCCAGCCCGTATCCGTATGATTTCGATTGGGGAGCCGTTACCGCCAAGCCGGGCCGCTTGTATATGCATGTGTATAACAACAAATGGCCGGCAGAAGGACGGCTAATTCTGGGAGGTGTCCGCAACAAGGTTAGCAAGGCATACATGCTGGCCGATCCAGACAAGCAAGCTTTGGAGACGGAGCAAAGCTTTGACGAAGGCCTGAAGCTGCATACGCTGGCGATCGGCTTACCGGCTCACGCGCCTGATCAGCATGTTTCGGTTATCGTGCTTGAGCTGGAGGGAGAGAACGATATCGATAATGGATTTACGATGCTGCCTTGCGGGAGGCTGAAGGTGGATGTGACTAGCGGTCGCATTACAGAAAGCCATGGAATAGCAGAGGCGAAGGAGGCCGCCCTGGCAAGAGAAGCCGAGTGGAAGGTGACGATCCCTCAGCCAGGAACCTACCGGTTGATGCTGGTCAGCTTCAAGAGAGCGGACGCCACTCTGGAGGAGGAGTTCCGGGGCGGGGTGAAGCTTGCCTTCGCCGGGCGGTGGATCGCCGGCTTGCCACAAGAGGATCAGATTATAACAGATTCTCCGGCCTGCCAGCACCCTTATACAGAAGTTCATTCCGTGCTTGGAGAGGTGGAGCTGGCCGAGCCGGGAAGCTATTCATTAACATTGAAATCGGCCCTGATTAAAGACCGCAACCCGCCATTTACCGAAATTTGGCAGGCGGACAAAGTGAAGCTGCGCTCAGTCATGCTGGTTCGGGTGGATCCGGGGACCATCGAAGTCTAGAGGTTATCCTATGGCTGTAAGTCCAAGAAATGGTGAAAGAGGGGATAGGTATGGAGAAAGCAGGAATTCCGGCGCCTGAGCCGAGAGTCGAGCGATTCGAGAAGCTGGGCTTCGGCATGTTTATTCACTGGGGATTGTATTCTCAGCTCGGACAGGGAGAATGGATTCAACGGATCGGCAACATTCCCGGACCCGAATATGCCAAACTGAAGGAAACGTTCACGGCCTCCGAATTCAAGCCGAAGGAGATTGCGCGAGCGGCCAAACGAGCCGGAATGAATTATATTACGATCACAACCAGACATCACGATGGTTTCTCTCTATACGATACCCGGGGATTGAGCGAGTATGACGCACTCCACACCCCAGCGAAGCGAGATCTGATCGCTGAATTTGTGGATGCTTGCCGAGAAGAAGGGCTCTTGCCCATGTTCTATCATACGACCCTGGATTGGTATCAGGAGAGCTATGTGAACGATTTCACAGCTTATCTGGATTATCTTTACCGATCGGTAGAAATTTTGTGTACTCGCTATGGGCCGATAGGCGGCTTCTGGTTCGACGGGAATTGGGATAAACCCGAAGAAGATTGGAAGCTGGATGAGCTGTACGGGATGATCCGCAGGCTGCAGCCGGAAGCGATGATCGTCAACAACACGGGACTCGAGCATAGGGGCGAGGTGGGGCATCCCGAGATTGACAGTGTCACCTACGAACAGGGCCGTCCCAAGCCGATGGATCGCAGAGGAATGAGCAAATACGTGACTGCCGAAATGTGTGAGACGATCAACGACCATTGGGGGATCGGGAAGGCCGACTTCATGTACAAGTCGGTGCCGGCTCTCATTGAGAGTCTGTGCGCATGCCGCAAAGTCGGGGCGAATTATTTGCTCAATGTCGGCCCGACCGCAGAAGGGCAAATTCTTCCCGTTCAAACGGCGATGCTGGAGATGGTAGGAGATTGGCTTCGTATATTCGGTCAACCGATCTATGAGGGCAAGCCGAGCGACATAGAAGGGGAAGGCGACAATTTCGCGCTAGAGACTTCCGATGGAAAGCTGTATTTATTCATATACCATCTCAAAATTAGCGGGCATGCGAATGTGACCGTTAATGGTGGGGGAGCCGGAGAAAAAACATTCACTGGCCTGCAGCGGAAAGTCGAATCCGTCCGCTGGCTGGACAACGGGGAAGAGCTGTCGTTCACCCAGGATGGGGAAACCGGAACACTCCGGTTTCACGCTACCGGGTTTCCGTATGGCGTTAACTATGTCGTGCGGGTGGCGGAGGCGACTACGGCTTAAGTAACGATGGCCGGCCCGTGATCTTCACGATCGTGCTTCTATTTTCTCACACAATGAATTAAAGTGTTGTTTCAAAGAAGGAAATAACGCTGCGGTGTCAAAGAAGGAAATAACGATGCAGTTTCAAGGAAAGTATGAAGTTTACTACGGCTGTTCGTTCCGTGGACGGTCGTTAATCTATGGAGGAGATTATGATCCTGGGAAATCATGTAATCGATGAAGGAATCCGCGACAAAAGCAAATTTGCAGAGCCTCCTGTACTGAATAAAGCGTTTATTGAAAAAGCGATTCAGCATGTTCTGGCGCAAATCGACCGCAACCTGGATGGGTTTACGGATAAATTTCCGTCGCCCGCAAGCAAAGGCAACGTCTACGAGCCGTGGGACAATATCGAGTGGACTCCCGGGTTCTGGACAGGGATGCTGTGGCTTGCTTATGAGGTAACGGGTGACGAGAAATACCGTAGAACAGCGGAAATCCAACTGGAAACGTATCGTAAACGGGTCGATGAAAGAATCGGCACCGAAACCCATGATCTGGGGTTTATTTATTCACTGTCCTGCATTGCCGCCTATAAGCTGACAGGCAATGAGGAGGCCAAGAAAACCGCTCTTAAAGCCGCGGATCTGTTAATGGAACGTTATTTCGAAACCGCTGGAATTATTCAGGCATGGGGAAATCTAAATAACCCGCAGCAGCGCGGACGAATGATTATTGACTGCTGCATGAATCTGCCGCTTCTATACTGGGCTTCCGAAATGACGGGTAATCCCGCGTATTACCGCGCAGCGGAGAGCCATGCTCGGCAATCGGCCCGGTACTTGATACGCGACGATTCTTCCAGCTATCATACCTACTACATGGATGTGGAAACGGGCAAGCCTAAATACGGTAAAACGGCGCAAGGCTACTCGGACGATTCGTGCTGGTCAAGAGGACAGGCTTGGGCCGTTTACGGCTTTCCGCTGAGCTACCGTTACATGGGAGAGGCGTCCTTGCTCGATCTCGGGCAGAAGGTAACCCATTATTATTTGAACCGGCTTCCGGAAGATTATGTTTGCTATTGGGACTTGATTTTTACCGCGGGTGAAGAGGAAAGGGACAGCTCGGCTGCGGCGATAGCTGCATGCGGGATGCTGGAGCTGGCGAAGCATCTTCCTCTTATTAACGAGAATAAGCGGCTTTACGAGAATGCTTCTCTTCATATTCTGAAGTCGCTGACCGAGCGTTATACGACGAAAAGCGCCCCTCATTCGAACGGAATTCTTCTTCATGCCGTGTACGGCAAACCGTTGAACAACGGTGTTGACGAATGCTGCATCTGGGGAGATTACTATTATTTCGAGGCTCTTGTCCGTGTGCTGAAAGATTGGAAGCTTTATTGGTAGACCAGGACCTGTTGGCCTTGTTCATAGTAAGTGATCTAAGCCTTCTTCATCCTTGAAGAGGGCTATTCCCTGTTGGCTTGTGTTAGAATTTATGATAAGCGAGGGCCTGCACAATGAAATCTTTGGTGAAAAAATGAGGGGGGATCCTTCAGCGGTCTTAACCGCTGAAGGATCCCCTCCCCTGTTTCGGGCTTATCAAGGCCGATCTTCGCGTGAATCAGAAGGAGCTTCGCCAGCGGAGTCTGTGTTCATTTCAAGTCCTGCCGCTTCTTCTGCCGTCTCCTTTTTGCCACTAAGTCTTTTGATCAGTCCCCATAGTGCACCAACTCCAGCAATGACGACTATCCAGAATTTCTTCAAGAAGAGAAGCAGAGTCGCGAATACGCCTAATTTTTTGGCAGCCAGTACCCCAGCGCCTCCAAGGATTAATCCGCTTAATCCGAACTCCGCCTTCTTGTCCGTGCTCTCGTCGAAATCTTCATAGCGGTGCCCTTCTTTCAACTGGAAAGCCGATAGAACTTGTTCTTCCATCATTTTACGGTCGGCGTCCAAATGCTCGGGGTCCGATACGAGTACAACGGACACGACACCCAGCCGCGTCAAAACCCGGGAATTGTAGTTAATCAGCTTATTCCCCATGCCGTCATGCGCAAGCAGCGACCAGGACAAGCTGTGAAGATTTTCGTCGTAAAAAGGAGCGACATCCCATCCATCGACGTATAACCGGTGTTCCTCGGGCAACTCTTTATTGACTTCTTCGGTTCCGTCCTTATAGCTTTTCAGAAGCTTCTTGGCATCGATTTTGTCTTTTTCTTTTTCACTGACATGACCGGTTTCTTCATACTCGAAGTATACAGCCCACAGCTGATCTTCCGCCTCGGGAAAGACGACTCCGATTTCTCTGTCAGACGGCACGCCGCCTGTAATGGTTTGATAAGCTTTAGAGTCCTTGTCGTTCAGAAACAGCAGGCCTTCTCCAAGCTTTAGCTCAGCCAGACCATTGCCCAAATCTATGGTTTGTCCATTGCCTTCGACCCAATCCAGTGCGGAGAGCCTAGTCGCGATATCCTGGGTGCTCGTCTCCGCGAATCCAGTAACGGGAAATAACGCCGTTAGAATGGAAAGCATAATTAGGGTTAGTGTAAAACGCATACTTCGACTTTTCTTCATCTTCTTCTCTTTACCCTCCATGAATTAGGTGTGCTGTAGGTGTAACTCTTTCATACCATTGTGGTACACTGACGGAATGGATCTTTCAATACCCTCTTAATTATTTGGATATAAATGGAAAGTGGATATCATAATAAGGCGGGTATCGCCAAAAATCGAGCCGATCCCGCAGTGGTTTAACAGTAAAAGGTGTCGATTCTAGCACTCCAAAAGATACAAACAGCAACTATCATATAACAATTTGTCAAAAAATGATATACATTTTATACCAGTCATTTAGAACTATTTTTTTGGGACTATAGTTTAGGTTTGTAGTAAAATCCAATTTAATCCATAAATCTCTTTATTTCTATGTTTTTCTTTGTTTTTTCAAATGATAGGGGGAAATAATAATATTTTTCGCCATAATACGACAAAAACTGTTGTCTTGCTAAAGGGAAGGAGAACGGAGATAATAGGACAAGGGTAATATTTGTTGAGTCCTTGGGACTAATCGGCTTTATTCGCGGGAATGGGCTTAGGATAAGAAAAGGTAAACCGACATCCCTATCAAGTATCGAAGGAGAGAAATAGAATGGGCGAAATAGCTATTAACGGGATCGTTGGCGAAGCAAGCGAGACGGGGTTACCATCCGAATCACCCGCGGGCAAGAATTCACATGACTTCTTAGAAAATCTACCTAGGGAAGGGCAGGCCGCACAGAAGACAATGACTAAAGGCAATGCGAACGGAAGGAATCATAGATTTTGCGTTCATGTGTCGGTTGAGAACATGGATGAACAGCAGGCGATCGACTATCTGAATGGGTTATTTAGACATGCCGGATTAAGGGAAGTTCACATTCTTCCGATCGATCAGCCAAACCGTGTAGCGGATGAGGAAAAAACGATAGTTGAGGAGCGCAGAGCTCAGTCGGATGATAACGCTATGGTGGAACGGATTCGCTATTGGATGGCCGAGCGCCAGCTGATTTGGCTGATTCTCAATGACAACCATGAAGCCAGGGGGCGAATTCCTTGTCGAATCTTGAATTTTGATGAGAGCAGCGGCTTGTTGACTATCTACCATGTGGACGAGAAGAAAGTGTATACCTATAAACTCGAAGAAGTTGACGAATTTTTGGAGTAAGGGGAATTCGGGGCGATCCTATGCAGGGCTTTAACAAATGAATGCTTGCTTTTTGCCATAAACAAGTGGTAAATTAATTACATTGAAACCGAAAGGGTGAAAGCCGATGTACAACTAATCCTATTCAATTAAGGAAAATTACAGCTTTTTGTATTTTTTCTGGATAGGATTAGTGTGGGCTTTTCTATATATGTAACAGGATAACTAGTTATATTATTAGCAGCTGTTTCCTTTCCTGTTATCGTCTTCCTGCCTCCTATCCCGAAATTATGGATAGGGGGTTTTTTGTGCTGCTTACCCAGCTTAACCCTTATCCCGCTCCGCTAATGACACGGATGAAATTACTTGTACCACAATGAATGAGAAAGGGTGATCCTGGGCCAATGAAGTACTAATCCTATCGCATAAGAAAAAACCGTTAAGCGATTGCGTTTTTTCTGGATAGGATTAGTCTGCGCTTTTTTGAACATTCCATGGGAGTTATGTCCTGCTGTTTGATAGGGCACAGTCCATGTAGCAATGCGTAGATAAGCCTCCTGTCCGGAAAAAGGATAAGGAGGTTTTTGTGTTGATCACACAACTGTACTGGGTTTCAAGTTTTGCAGGGATTCCGGATAAGCATCGAACTCAAGGCAATGGCGGCTGTAAGGACTTTTTCGTGATCGAGACAGGAAGGAATACCGGCAGAGGTCCATAAGGGCAGTGGTAAGGGAAGAAAACCGCATGATCAGACACCGGTAAAAGTAAATAATTTTGGACATTGATTCCATTAGAGAGGAAGCTACTATGACAAATAACCTGAATCTTTACAATACAGAAAAGAACAAGCCAGCCGTAACGAAATATGAACGGATTCGGGAATTCCTGATCACCGAGAATGAACCCAAGTTCAGATTTCAACAAGTCGTACAAGCCGTCTTCAAGCAGAAAGTTGCCGAATTTGAGAAGATGACGGCTTTACCCATTAAATTAAGACATAAGCTAATTCAACAGTTTGGCAGCACACTATTGGATATTCGGCCCGTCTCCCAGGCTTTATCGCCGCAGGCTGAGAAAGTGCTGTTTGAAATTCCCGGTGGGGATAAAATCGAAGCCGTCGCTATGAAATACCGGGCAGGCTGGAATTCTTACTGCATCTCTTCCCAGTCCGGCTGCGGGTTTGGATGCAGCTTCTGCGCAACCGGAGCTATCGGGTTAAAAAGAAACCTGAGTGCCGACGAAATAACCGACCAAATTCTGTATTTCGCGATGCAGCAGCGTTCGGTGGATAGCATTTCCTTTATGGGAATGGGGGAAGCACTGGCTAATCCCCAAACCTTTATGGCCCTCCAAATATTGACCGATCCGGAACTATTCGGGTTCAGCCCGAGAAGAATTACAGTTTCAACCATCGGCATCATCCCGGGAATTCACAAGCTGGCTAAGCAATTTCCGCAGATTAACCTGACCTTCTCTTTGCATTCACCTTTTCACGAGCAGAGGAGCGAGCTGATGCCCATCAATGAAAAGTATGCGCTGGCGGATGTCATGGATGTATTGGATGAACATATAAGAGAAACAGGGCGCAAAGTATACCTGGCTTACGTACTGCTCCCCGGAGTAAACGATACGCAGGATCACGTGCGTGAACTGATTGCCCTGTTCAGAAAAAGACTGAGCCTGAAACAGCTGTATCATGTGAATCTGATTCGCTATAATCCTGCTTTAGGTGCGCAGGAAGCTTATGGGCGGCCAGATCAGGCAACCGTGGACTTCTTTTATCAGCAGCTTAGGAAAGCGGGAATCAAGGTAACCGTACGACAATCCTTCGGCATAGAGATTGATGCTGCGTGCGGACAGCTATACGGTCAGTACGAAGCCGGCAAGCGAAACAAAATTAAACGTTCCAATAAGCTTGACGGACATCTCGAGAAAGCTGGGGATGCCGGCCAGCAGCATCTATAAGCTTCCGCAAGATTATACTCGTATTCGAAAAGCTTAAACAACGATAGTTCTGCCGGAGGGCCTTCAGGCCCCCGGTCCTTTTTTTTTTTAGGGGACCCTTAATACATGAGTGAAAGGTCTGAAAAGCGAGAGCTGGCGGGCATTGTAAAGAATTGCATATGGACGTCTGTGCTGCCGATGGACAATTCAAAGCGGCACGAGGTACAGTGAGGAAAAAGTGAAAGGAGCGTATCGGCCTGCTCATGAAGCAAGGCTCGGGGAAGCTTGAGAAAGGGAAAAGGATGGCCATGAAATGACTGCATGAATGTTAATATCCATAGGCGAATCATGGGCATATTCAACTGACAGATTCAATGGGTACATTCAACTGTTCCATCAACTATTTATTATCAGACAAGGAGGGAATATCGGTGTATAAGAAGAAAGTCCGGGTTTCAACCGTTTCTATTCTCGTTATCACCTTGCTTTTGGTCCTATTGGTAATGGATTCTAATTCAATCCTTGCGAACAATAAAATAAGCGCTTCCAATAAGGACACGGTTACCTTCTCCGTAGAAGCCTACGGGGAATCCGTCCCGAGCAACCCGCACTTTAGATTGGAGCTGCGCTGCGGCGAACAGACGGAGGCCCAGGCAGTCATTAATTCAGCCAGTCCAAAGGGCAGCACCTTGCCGCATCATGCTGCAGGCCGGATTTGTACCATTCGGGCCACTACGGATGGCGGCGCCATACTCGGGAATGAGGTCGTATTCACTATACGTCAAGACGATGATGTTCTGGCTCGTCATGTAGCTTATCCGGATGGCGGGCCGGTTGTATCGACCGAGTTCTATGTCCCGCAGGGGGAGCTCACTGTAGAAGTGACCCATGAATTCGCCAGTGGCGATCTGGGCACTCCTGTCCGGGCCATGACCTGGAACCTGTGGGAAGGAGGCCGAGCCGCCGGCGGGGAGGAGAATATTCAGCAAATCATTGAAGTCATTCGTCATGAAAATCCGGATATTCTGTTTACAGTGGAAACTTACAGATCCGGAGAGAAAATATTGGCAGGTTTAAATGAAGGATTGCCCGAAAATCAGCAATACACCGGGATTAAAATATCAAACGAACCGGCTCATCAGCCTGATAAAGACAATCTGTGGATATTCAGTCGTTATCCAGTAATTAAGCAATATCCGGTTATGTATTATCAAGGATTGATGAACAGTTTTCATTTTGGCGGGATCAAGGTGGAGCTTCCCGACGGGCAAGAAGTAAACTTGTTTAACGCTTGGATTTATCATGAAGGTTGCGCGTGGTGTAAGGTTAATCTCACCGTTGGTGAGATAACTTATAATCTCCCCCGAACGAATACGAACGCGGAAATCGTTGCGACCGACTTGGTGCGCCGGATAGAACATATTCGTAAAATTGTTCATGTCAGTATTCCTACTCTTTTGGAAGGGGATACCGCTCCTGTTCTGTT
Organism: Paenibacillus sp. J2TS4; assembly: GCF_018403245.1. GTDB lineage: Bacteria > Bacillota > Bacilli > Paenibacillales > NBRC-103111 > Paenibacillus_L. Next base: position 36,049 of record NZ_BOSH01000011.1, on the reverse strand, counting down.
GGCCGGTGACTTTAATACGCTGTCTCATTACGATTGGAGTGAGCGATTCGCCGATGCGCCTGGTCATGCCGGACTTGTGCTGCAGTGGCCGGTGACCCAGATTCTGGAGGACGCTGGATTCATCGATTCGTTTCGTTGGGCGAATCCCGACGCCGGCAAAGACCCCGGGAACACATGGAGCCCTTATTATGGATATGGAATGGCGCCAGGGAGAATAGACTACATTTGGTCGCGCGGGGATGAAATGAGAATTACGGATTCGTATGTCCGCGATCAGAAGCTTCCGGAGCATGAGAACGATCAGCCATTCTATTCCGATCATGCTGCTGTCATTACCGATTTGATGATTCGGAATACCGGCAGTCTGCCCAGCCAACCGGAGCCTAAGCCTTACTACGTTCCGCAAAAGCAAATGACTGCCGTATCCACCAGCGAACATACAGGGTATGAGGCGTCCAAAGCGATTGATGGGAATCAGGCGACGATGTGGCATTCGGAGTGGTCTCCGAAAGACCCGCTGCCGCAATCTATTACCATAGACCTTGGCGGAATCTATGACATAGTCGGGTTGGACTATCAGACGCGGGCAGACTTTAAGCCGGACGGGATCATTACCGGTTATCGCATCTATGCCAGCACCGATGGGGTTCAGTATACCGAGGTCTTATCCGGAGCGTGGGATAGAGACTACTTCTTGAAGAAGGTAGATTTCTCCGCCCCGGGCACCCGCTATCTTCGTCTGGAAGCTGTCGAGGGAAGCGGAGGGGTGGCTTCAGCCGCCGAGATCAATATTCGTTATCAGCCTAGCGAATAAGAGAAACCTGATAACAGAAAATCCAGCCGTAGATTCAGGCGGACGATAACCTGTAATACCATTTTGAAGGAGGAGAAGGTTTAAATATGAGGGGGAAAGCAACAAAATGGATGGCTCTGTCAATGGCAGCTGCGCTGGCTTTAACGACAGCTTGCCAGAAAGGTAGCGGAGGCGCAGAGCAGAATGGAGACGCAGATCAAACCGGATCGGAGAATGCGGCCGTCAAGGTCGTGAATGAAACTGGTTTTCCGATCGTCAATGAACCGATCAAACTGAAGTTCGTGGCTCCTCAGGCAACGAATACTCCGGACTGGAACGATATCATGCTATTTAACGAGTATGAAAAAATGACCGGTATAGATATTGAATGGCAGATGATCAATCAAGAGATTTTAAGTGAGAAGCGCAATCTTATTCTGGCCGGAGGAGACCTTCCGGATGCGTTCTACGCGACGCTGTTATCTGACAACGATGTGATGAAGTATGGGGAGCAAGGGGTATTTATCAAGCTTAATGATCTAATAGAGGAATACGCACCTAATATTAAAAAGTTTTTGGAAGACAACCCAGATGCTAAAAAATGGTTAACTATGCCGGATGGAAATATTTATTCGATCCCGAGAGTATACGATCCGGCTTTTACTTCGGTACTGATCAATCCGAAAACTTGGATCAATACAAAGTGGACAGGAAAGCTGGGGTTGAAGAACCCGGAAACGACAGAGGAGTTGTATCAATTTCTGAAATCGTTCAAGGGTGAGGACTTGAACGGGAACGGAGAGGCCGACGAAATTCCGTTAGGGGCACTGAGTACCGGCTATTTGATGAAATGGCTCTACGGTCCGTGGGACTTGCAGAATAGAGGATCCCGGCATAATTATGTGGATGTAGATCCCGAGACGAACGATTTGCGATTCTTCCCTGCGGACGAGAAGTACAGGGAGCTGCTAGAGTTCGCGCATCGGCTTTACCAAGAGCAATTGATCGATCCGGACATTTTCACTATGAATTCATCGGAGTTCCTGGCCAGAATACAATCTGATCGATATGGGGTTTACATTGGCTGGGATCCGGTAAGCTGGGTGCAGCTTGATTATTACGAAGGAGCACCGCCGCTAGCAGGACCGCACGGCGACAAAGCAGTTGTCAGCAACTCCCCATTGGTCACTCTGGGAACCTTTGTCATTACGAATCAGAATGCCCATCCCGAGGCGACCATGCGTTGGATCGATCATTTCTTCAGCGATGAAGGAAGCCGAATGTTCTTTATGGGCTTCGAAGGGGTGACCTACGCAGAGACTGAGGACGGCAAGGTGGAGTATCTGGACAAAATTGCCAATCATCCGGATGGCCTGTCTTTGGATGAGGCTGTGTCGCAATACTTGATCTGGTCGGTGGGAGGAACTCCGGGAATTATTTCGGAACAGTATTTTAAAGGCGGTGAAAGCCTGCCTAATTCCATTGCGGCGGCTGAACTGTTAGAGCCTTATGCCAATAAGGAAGTATGGCCGGCGTTCTCCTTCACCCCGGAGGAGAACAGCCGATTGGCCGGGTTAAGCTCGGATATCGGAACCTACGTATCAGAGATGCGGGCCAAATTCATTACCGGAGCCAAGCCTTTAGCCGAATGGGATGACTATGTGCAGACCATCAACAAGATGGGGCTGGAAGAATACATGAAGATATATAAGGCTGCCTTCGAGAGATACAGCAACGATTAGTTCTATGTAATCTGATTGGATCCATTCCGGTCCCTGTGAACTTGGCGCCTTGCCATGGGGACCGGATTTCTCACTAAAAGAGACTGACAAGATAGAGAAATAGACAAGCAAGAGTGCGGGAGGAGGAGAACGTGCCATTGGCCCATACGAATATCCACAAGTCGATTAAAGCTGTGAAGCCCCGGAATAACCATTGGCATTACGCAGCCAGATCGGTCCGGAGAAACTGGGAGCTTTACTTGCTGCTCATCCCGGTTATCGCTTATTACGTTATTTTTAAATACGTTCCTATGTATGGCGTGCAAATAGCATTTAAAGACTTCATGGCTTCCAAAGGGATTTGGGGAAGTCCATGGGTCGGCTTTGATCATTTTGAAAGATTATTTAACAGCTATTACTTTTGGCGTCTTATCAAGAACACTCTCGGAATTGGAATATACGAGCTGGTAGTCGGCTTCCCAGTCCCTATTATTCTCGCTCTTATGATTAATGAAGTAAGAGCTCCATTTTTCAGGAAGACGGTTCAGACGGTTACTTATGCGCCGCACTTTTTGTCTACCGTCGTGCTGGCGGGGATGGTTCTTATTTTCCTGGCCCCAGGCAATGGGCTTGTTAATCAACTGATTAAACTGTTTGGCGGCGCCCCGGTCTCGTTTATGACCGAGCCGGGCTGGTTCAAATCGATCTTTGTGTTTTCGGGCGTTTGGCAGAATATGGGGTGGGGCTCTATTATTTATTTGGCTGCTTTGACCGGCATTGATCCTCAATTGCACGAAGCGGCCAAGGTGGATGGGGCGAGCCGCCTGCAAAGAATTTGGCACATTAACCTTCCTGGCATTATGCCGACCATTGTCATTCTCCTTATTCTGAATGCGGGCAATTTGATGGGAGTCGGCTTCGAGAAGGTGCTTCTGTTGCAGAATGATTTGAACATGGAAGCCTCAGACGTGCTTTCGACTTACGTTTATCGCAGCGGTATTCTGGAGGCGCAATACAGCTTTTCCGCAGCGGTGGACCTCTTCAATGCGATCGTTAACTTTATATTGCTCGTTTCGGTGAACTACATATCGAGAAAAGTAAGCGAAACCAGCTTATGGTAAGGAGGGAAAGGAGTTTTGGAGAAAGAAGCCTGGGGAGACAGAGTGTTTGGGGCGGTCAATGCGATCATGCTCACCCTCATATTGATTATTGTACTCTATCCGCTGTTGTTCGTGGCTGTGGCGTCGATTAGTGATCCCGCGGCGGTATTGAACGGGAAAGTGTGGCTGTGGCCGCAAGGATTGACTTTTACCGGGTACACCAAAGTGTTCGGAAACAAAGATATTGTGCAGGGATATGGTAACACGATTCTCTACACCATTCTAGGAACCGCGATTAATGTGGGGATGACGGTGCTGGCCGCTTACCCCTTGTCGAGAAGAGACTTGTACGGTCGCAATGGAGTGATGGCCCTGCTGGTGTTTACTATGTTTTTCAGTGGAGGAATGATTCCGACATATTTGCTTGTCAAAAATCTTGGAATGATCAATACGATCTGGGCGATGGTTATTCCCAATGCGGTTTCCGTATGGAACGTCATTATTATGCGTACCTTTTTTCAGCAAAGCCTGCCTCACGAAATACAGGAGGCCGCACAGATCGACGGATGCTCCAATATCAAAATTTTATTTAAAATTGTCCTGCCTTTGTCCACCCCGATCCTGGCGGTGATGGTTTTATTTTATGCTGTCGGGCATTGGAACGCTTTTTTCAATGCCTTAATTTACTTGACGGAAAGAGACAAGTTTCCGCTGCAGATTATTCTGAGGGAAATACTCATTCAGGGTCAAAACGCACAAATGATGGATACCGGCGCACAAGAAGGGCTGGCCAAAAAATTAATGGAGGCCGAATCGATCAAATATGCCGTTGTCATTGTGGCCAACCTGCCGGTATTGCTGCTGTATCCGTTTCTTCAGAGATATTTTGTCAAAGGGATATTTATTGGCTCGCTAAAAGGATAAAGCTGTAAATTTAGAAAAACTCAATATAAAATTGACGTGGGTTACAAAGTAATGGTGTATGATACCTATTGTAGCCCATGCTTCATATGTGAATGCGCTTACATAATTTGGCAGGAGTTTTTTTAATGTGAAGCTTTTCTGCCGCATCCATTACGTTTAAGACAGGCGATCTTAATAAGGGGGAAGTTCGTTCATGATACGAGCTTATATAAATAAAGGATTAGGCTTGCCGGTGAAAATGAAACGAATATTTCGCGTGCCTTCATGGTCTAACCGATTCTACCAGTATCTGTTTTCCTATATATTGCTGATCGTTATGCTGATGAGTATCGTCGGCGGTGTCGTATACGGTTCCTTCCTCTCCATCCTGCAGAAGGAGGTTGAGGATTCCACCATCGCTACATTGACCCAAATTAAAGAGGCGATGGACACCAGAACGAGCGAGATGAACCGGATGGCTCTGCAAATTGCCTCCAATCCGCTATTAACCCCGTTTATGGTTGCGGAAGGCGGATATGGAACCTATCAAGCGATCCAGGATTTGAAGAAATACCGGTCGGCCAATGATTTCGTCCATGATGTCGTTCTGTACTACAGGAGTGGACAGCCATCCGTCATGTATGCGGCCAGCGGAATTCACAGCATCGATTATTTTTTTAGCTCGGCGTACCCTTTTAAACATTGGGGGAAAGAGGAGTTTGTTCAGACGCTGTCCACGCTCGACAAGCCCGTGATCCGATCGGTGGAGCAAGTGGCGGCGGGCGGGGCGTATTCCACCGGTTTTGTCGTTTATTTGCATCCCTTGTCAGCCGATGCGGACAAGGGGTATGGGGTCGTCTTTTTTCTGATCAAGGAAGACGAAATGAAACATATGATTAGCAGAGTACTCAAGGATTACAGTGGAATGACATGGATTGTCGATGAAAACAACGAGCCGGTGACCCAGGTGTTGAACAACATTGCCCCGGAGCAAGCCGCGAGCATTCGGGAAGCCGTTCAGCATCCGGATTCGAGCCAGCCGATTCACTCGATTTCTATGAATCGGGTAGATTATTCTGTCGTTACGTTAAAGTCGGAAACTAACGGCTGGTCCTATATTACCGCGATGCCGACGAATCAATTGCTGGGCAAGGTCAACGAAACCCGCAGCTTGTTTCATTATACAGTGATGGCGGTTTTGGCGCTGGGGCTGCTTATGGCGGTTGTCTTTTCCATTCGGAATTACAAGCCGCTCTTGAAGTTGGCCGGCGGGCTGACGAATGAGCGAATCCTCAAGGAGTGGCCGAGAAAAACCGATGAAATCGCATTGATTGCGGAAGCGATCGGGGAAGTGACCCGAGAGAACGAAGGGCTCCTGGAAAAGCTAAAGAGCCAGGCAAGCTTATTGAAGGAAAATTATGTTCTGTCTTTGGTCGAGGGCAGGGTAAGAAGCCGTGAGGAACTGGAGGAAATTCGCCCCGTCCTCGGTTTAACTATGGATAAGCCGTATTTCGCCGTTCTGCTTCTGTTGATTGACGATTACGAGCAGTTTATTAAAGAGAATACGAAGCCAATGCAGGACATTATCAAATACAGCCTGATTCAGGTGGTGGAGAATCTATCCGGAAAAATAGGAGACGGATGGGGGGCCGAATACAGGGAAGGCCGCGGAATTGTTGTTCTGCTCAATATCCTTGAAGGCTCGGAGGGATTGGATCAGTTAACGGAGCTGGGGGTCAAAGCGAAGCAGTTTGCCAATCAACATTACCGGATGGGGATCACGATAGGAATCGGCCGTGTCTTCAGCGATTTGGTCAAGATTCATAAATCTTTGGCGCAGGCTGACCATGCCGCCCGCTATCGGCTTGTCAAGGGAGGCAACCAGGTCATCTGCTACAGCGAGGTCAAGCAATCGAAGGAAAGCATCATCTGGTATCCGCTGGAGCCGGAGAAGCTGCTGGTCAGGGCCATTAAGCAGGGAAATAGTGATGAGGTTCGGAAAGTGATCCGGGATATGATCTCGAGTATTGTGAGTCAGCCCATTTCCATCGAGAGAGTGGAGTTCATCTGTTTCGATATGATTAATACCGTGATGAAAACCTTGCTGGAAATGGATATGAAAATCGAGGATGCCGATCAAGCGATCGAACGAATCTTCGTCTCCCGCTTCGAAACAGTGGAAGCGTTGGAGCCGATCATGATCGAGTTCTGTGACCGGGTGTGCGAGTATGTGGACAAGCATAAAGAAAGCAAGAACATGGCTCTGCTCGATCAACTCGTCGCCTATGTGGATCAGCACTACCAGGAGCCAACGATCAGTCTGGATCAGATTGCAGGCGAATTCGGATTCTCCTCTTCGTATTTGACCCGCTTCTTCAAAAATCAAACCGGGGATTCCTTAATGCGGTATGTCGATCAAATTCGGATGAACGAGGCCAAGTTATTGTTGAAAACGACCGATCTGAATTTGGGTCAAATTATTGAGCGGGTCGGCTATGTGGATCTGACGAATTTTATCCGTAAGTTTAAAAAGCTGGAGGGAGTTACCCCGATTCAATACCGGAACCTCGTGCAGGGGGACGCTTTTTCGCTGTCCAAATAACTCAAAGCTGTCTGGACGGGGAAAGAAAAGGGCCCCCAAGGGCGGTTTTGTCCTTGCATGGGTATCTGTTCCCGGCCCAATCAGGGGAGTGACTGCGAAAGTACAGTAAACCTGGCAAGAATGGCCTCGTTTTCGAAGATGGACTGCAAATGTACAGTAGAATCGTCTGTTTCATCCCCTATCGAGATTAATTAGTCAAATCCACTGTATTTTCGCAGTAGATGAACTGTAATTCGAGAAAATTCCCCTGAATGGCTGCACATTTGCAGTAGATTTTATTTCGTGAAAGAGAATGCTGATCCCCGGAACCCCCGGGGTTACCCCCGCCTCTCACATCCTCTTTTTCAGTGAATATCCATCGTCCCTACGCTTCTTTATTATTATAGAAGTATCTTTTAAACGCAGTCGTTTCCCTTACAAGCACTTTGACAGAAGTTTTTCCATTACCGCATATGCAGAATGAATTTTAGGAAAATAGATTGAGTTTCTTATGAAAACAATTTACAATGTTTTTTGTATGGAAAATCATTTTCGTGAAAAGAGGATATGTGGTGAAGAAGCAAGAAAAGCAAGAGAAGCAAGTGGTTGTGAAATCTGCGGACCGGGTTCTGGATATATTCGAATTGTTTGCGGAAGAGAAGGAGCCAATGAGCTTGATGGACATCTCGAGAAAGCTCGATATGCCGACCAGCAGCACCTATAAGCTTCTGCAAAATTTGCAGGCCAGAGGGTATTTGGAAACCGACAAGCATGAGAAAATGTTCTTCCTCGGGCATAAATTGTTTGAAATCGGCTCCCGGTATGTTCAGAATACGAGCTTATCTGCTGAATTCCACCACATTGCCCAGAGAATTGTCCATTCGATTAATGAATCGGTTTTTTTGTCCATTCGCGATGGAGGAAATATACTGTACATTGCTGAAAAGCAAAGCTCTCATGCCGTCCGTTTTGTCTCTCATCTCGGAATGAAGTTGCCTTTGCATGCGACGGCCATGGGCAAGATGTTTCTGAGCTCGCTGGATCAAGGAGAAATCCGCAAGCTGTATCCCGATGAAGAGCTGGGGACCTTGACGGCCAATACAGTCCACAGCTATCAGGAACTGTTGAATCAACTGGAGGAGATCCGCAAGGTCGGGCTGGCTTTTAGCAATGGGGAGGCGGTAGAGGGAGTGTACTGTGTCGCGGGACCTATCTACAATTCATCTAAGCAGCTGACGGCATCCTTGGGCATATCGATTCCATCGGCCCGAATTGGCGACGAATTGTGGGAGCAAGCCGTGGAAGCGGTCCGGCAAGCCTGCGAGGAGTTGAGCATGAAGTTGTATTTTAAGCAATAAAGGCCGCAGATCATTCATAAGATGAACTTACTATAGCTGCCAACGAAGTAATGTAAGCGGTTAATTTCATGAATGGAGGGTGAAGCATGAAGCAATTAGAAGGTAAAGTGATATTAATTACGGGTGCCTTGGGAATGCTCGGCCGCTCAGCCGTCACTATGTTTCTGGAACGGGGGGCGAAGGTGGCCGCGTCGGACCTGCTGTCGATCGAAGCCTTTCCTGAACTGAAAAAGACGGCAGAAAGTTATGGCAGCGATCGTTTCCTGTTTGCCGAGTCGGATGCATGCAGCGAGAGTCAGGTCAAGGAATGGGTGGACCGGGTGGAAGCGCATTTCGGCCGGCTGGACGGTGTCTATCACAATTGCTACGTTCATGTTCGCAAGCCGACCTTGGAGCTTGCCTTGGATGAATGGGAGGCGACGATTCGCGGCACATTGACTAGCACATTTCTAATCAATAAATATACGCTGCAGGCAATGATTAAAAGCGGGGGAGGCTCCATTGTGAACACCTCCTCCATTCTGGGACATATACCTCAGACGAATTGTCTAGCTTATGGCGCCGCCAAAGCCGGGGTCAGTCAAATGACGAGGGTGATCGCGATCGACTACGCCAAACACGGGGTTCGCGCTAACGCGCTTGTTCCCGGGGACTTCAATACGGAGGAAGCATGGCAGAGAATGCCCGAACAAACGCAGCAGTTCATTAAGGATTCGACTCTGCTCGGAAGAACCGGCAAGCCGGAGGAAATTAATGAGGTCGGCGCCTTCCTGCTGTCGGATGCCTCCTCCTATGTCACCGGCTCACTCTATACGGTGGATGGCGGATATAGGATATAAAAGATAGAGATTTCATATAGAGATCTCCATAGACGCGGGTATTGTATGAGAGTGGATATTATTAGTCGCAGATATTGATGAGAAGCAAATATCGAACAACGTTTTCTAATTGTAAAATATTTTTCTTGATGGGTAACGACCTCCGTGATACGATGTTCTTAAATAGATATTGCAGGGGATTTATACCCCGTCAAGGAGGCCAGTTTAATAATGAAAGTAGACAAATCCCGACAAATGCTGGACGAAGCGAGCCGATATTTGGCAGGAGGGGTGGCCAGCTCGTTGAGGGCGGCCATGAAGCCAACTCCGCTCTATGCGGCTGGTGGTAGGGGAGCGCGAGTATACGATGTTGACGGCAACGAATATGTCGATTATTTGCTCGCTTATGGTCCGTTGATATTAGGGCATTCCCATCCTGCGCTTAATGAAAGGGTAAATCAGGCGATGCAGAAAGGCTACACCTTCGGGCTTCAGCATGAAGGGGAGATTGAGCTGGCTAAACGGCTGACTGAATTGCTTCCCTGCGCGGATAAAGTCGTGTTCAGCGGCTCCGGGACAGAGGCGGTCATGATGGCGCTCCGCTTGGCCAGAGCCTATACAGGCAAGCAGAAGGTGGTCCGATTCCACGGCCATTATCACGGCTGGTCCGACGCTATCTTTACCTCCTTCCCGAGTCCGGATATGAAGAGCAAAGCGGCTGGGTCAGACAGCGGAGAAGCCGTTCCGGGAACGGGAGGCCAGAGTGAGAATAGTCTGGACGATATTATTCTGCTGCCGTGGAACGAGCCCGAGCTGCTGGAACGCACGCTGCGAGACCGCCGGGAGGAGATCGCTGCGGTTATTACCGAGCCGGTCATGTGCAACTCCGGCTGTATATCGCCGCAGAAGGGCTATTTGGAGAACATGAGGAAGCTGACCGAGCAGCTCGGGATTGTCCTTATATTTGACGAGGTCATTACCGGATTCCGGCTTGGGCTGGGAGGAGCTCATGAGCGCTTCGGCATCGTCCCCGATTTGATGACGATGGGCAAGGCATTGGCAGGAGGAATTGCGCTTAGCGCCGTTGCCGGCAAGCACGACATCATGAATTTGGTGGCGGAGGGCCGTGTCGATCATCTGGGGACATTGAACGGCAACACGGTATCGACTGCCGCGGCTATGGCGGTTCTCGATGAGCTCGGTAAGGATGACGGAGCCGCCTACGCCCGGATGGAGAAAATTGCGGAAACATTGGCGGAAGGTCTTCGGAATTTAATGCAGAAATATAATATACAAGGCATCGTCAATCAACCGGGTCCCGTGTTCCATATGATGTTCACCGATCAGCCCGAGGTCGTTCATTTCGATCAGTTTGGGCGCCGGGATGCGGCCAAATACAGCCGATTTGCCGAGCTTATGCTGGCGGAAGGCGTCCTGATTCGTCCCAATGGACTATGGTATGTATCCATAGTGCATGGGGAGCGGGAGATCGCGGACACGTTGAAGGCGGTTGAGAGCGTTTTCTCTAAGTATCCGGAATTCAGTGCCTAGGAGAGGGGCTTTACATGAAGGCCGATATTTTAATTAAACATGCGACGATTGTGGACGGAACCGGAGACGATCGGTTCCAGGGCTCGATTGCGGTTAGAGACGGGAAGATAGCCCGGATCATCCGTCAAAGCGACGGCCACGAGGGAGACGCTGGAAGCGCGGAGGAAGCGAGGGAGGTCATCGATGCTCAAGGGATGATCGTGTCCCCGGGCTTCATCGATACTCACGTGCATTCGGATCTTATGCTGCTGTGGGATCGTCAGCACGCTTCCGGGCTGCAGCAAGGGATTACGACAGAGTTGCTGGGGCAGGATGGATTGTCCTACGCTCCTCTTGGCAAGGACAATCTGGCGATGTACTTCCAATTTCTCGCGGGACTCAACGGTGCTCCCGACATCCCGCTGGATTGGTCGACTGTGCGGGAGTACCGGATGAAATTTGACCGGACCGTGGCGATTAACACCGCCTATCAGGTTCCTCATGGGGCTCTTCGTCTCGAAACGTTGGGAATGCGGGATTTGCCGCTGACCGGCAAGTCTTTGGAGCAAGCCAAGAGGCTGCTGGACCAAGGGCTGAAGGAGGGAGCCGTCGCCTTTTCCACCGGCTTGAGCTATTATCCATGCTCCTATTCAGATACGGAGGAAATGGTGGAATTGTGCAAGGTGGTGGCGGACAATAGCAGCGTGTATGTCACACATATCCGTACCGTCTTTCGGGAAGAGCCGATCGATCCTGTGCTGGAATCGATTGAAATTGCCGAACGATCGGGGGCCAAGCTGCATTTTTCCCATTACCGGACCAGCTTGCCCAAGGCCGGCCGGGTGAAGGAAGTGATGGAGCATATCGATGCCGCCTACGAGCGGGGCGTCGACCTTACTCTGGAGCTGTATCCCTATCCTTCCGGCAGCGGGTATGTCGTTATTTGGCTGCCGCTATGGTGCTTCGAGGGTGGCTTCGACGCTCTGCTCGAACGGCTGGCCGATCCGAAGCAGCGCCCCCGATTGATCGAAGGCATCGAGAAGAATACGATTCCGGTAGGGGGCTACTTCACGAACCTGCCTAATCATCCGCAATATATCGGCCGCAGCTTCCGGGAAGTGGCCCAGGAAAGGGGACAATCGATTCCCGACATGCTGTGTGACTTGCTGCTGGCGGAGAAGCTGCAGGTCGGTTATCACGATTCGGCGGAATCTATGTTTGATGAGGCCAGTCTGGAAGCCTGGGACCGATTCAACCGCGATTGCCTGGAGCTGCTTTCCCGACCGTATTACATGGTGGGCTCCGATGGCATTCCGCTCGGCCAAAATCCTCATCCCCGAGCGTTCGGCACCTTTCCCCGCTTGCTGAGGTTCTGCCGGGAATATGGATTCCGGCTAGAGACGATGATCAATCGAATGACGAAGGTGCCGGCCGACCGTTTCGGGCTAAAGAACCGCGGAGTATTGAAGGAAGACTGCGCGGCGGATATTGTTATTTTTAATGAACAGACGGTTACGGATACGGCAACTTATCAGTTGTCGAGAAGCGCGCCTGTCGGGATTCCTTATGTTGTGGTCAATGGCAAAGTAGCGGTACGCGGGGAGAAAGTAACCGGAGTGTTTGCCGGCAGAGCCTTGGAAAGGGAGGGTTAATAAGATGAGTCAACCTATTCCACTGGAAGAAATAGAAACGCCGGCCGTCCTGATCGATTTGGACGTGCTGGAAAGCAATCTGCTAACGACGGCCCGATTGGCTGCGGAGGCCGGAGTCAGGCTGCGCCCGCATACGAAAACGCACAAGTCGGTCTGGATAGCTCAACAGCAGATCAAGCATGGAGCTTGCGGCATTACCGTCGCCAAATTGGGTGAAGCGGAAGTGATGGCCGAGGCGGGTATCCATGATATTCTGATCGCCTTCCCGATCGTCGGCAAGGCGAAGCTGAAGAGGCTGGCCAAGCTAATGGAAATAGCCGACATCAAGGTGAGCGTCGATCACATGGATGTGGCCAGAGGTCTCTCGGAGCTGGGGGAAGCCTTGAACAGACGAATCCCGCTGTACGTTGATGTGAATACCGGATTGAATCGCTGCGGCATGGAGCCCGGTGAGGAAACGGGGGAGCTGGTGAAGCAAATCGCGCAGCTTCCCGGGGTAGAGGTACGCGCGCTGATGACTCACGGAGGCTATTCATACAGCAAGACGAGCGAGGACGAGCTTCGTTCGGCAGCCAGACAGGAAGCGGAGCTGTTGGTCGAGACCCAGCAATGGCTAGCCCGTGCCGGAGTAGAGGTTCCGGAGATCAGCATCGGCTCGACGCCAACCTCCAAGTATATTGGAGAGCAAAGCGGAGTCAGCGAAATTCGTCCCGGCGCCTATGTGTTCGGTGACGGAGGTCAGCTGTCCATCGGCATTATTGACGAATCCCAGTGCGCGATGACCGTTATGACTACAGTGGTGAGCACTCCTCGTCCCGGTACAGTGATTGTCGACGGCGGCTCCAAAACCTTCAGCTACGACGGAAATTCTCATCGTCCGGGCTTCGGAGTTGTAAGAGGGAATCACGATATTTATATGGAGAAATTCAGCGAAGAGCACGGCAATGTGCGGGTTCCGGCCGGTGCTTCGTACCGTATCGGGGAACGGCTGTTTTTTATTCCGAACCATTGCTGCACGACGACCAACTTGCATGACCAGATATACGGCGTGCGCAACGGTCAGGTCGAATCGATCATTACGATCGATGCTCGCGGTAAAGTAACTTGATCGTGTATTTTTTAGAGAAGGCTCAGCCTGGAGGTGCTTGATTTCCTTTACCGCCAAGCTAACTGGATTTTATGCGGGTAAATAAACCAGATTAGACGATTTTTGCAATCTAGCCGGAAATCATACAGCTAGTTTGGACCAAATCTAGCCAATCCATCTCTATCCCCATTTCTAACGGCAGGTTTTCCATTTAGTCCGGATATTTGGCGAACAAAGCAAGAACTAACTGTAGGAATTCCATTTGGCTGGCCAAGGACCATCTGTCAAGGAGAGCCTGTCAGATATTGAAGTGTCGAAGGCTCTTGCCTTTGGAACGAAATGAATGCTTATGCCGCATTTAGAGATGGAAGATTTTTTAGAATGCTCAATAACTTATGATAAGGAGATGAATGACCTATGTCCAAAACGATTCATTGCAGCAAGGCGCCCCAATTTCCGCTTCCTTTTTCTCATGCCGTCCGGGCGGGGGATTTTGTCTATGTGTCCGGGCAGGTAGGGGTCGATCCGGAAACAAGAGAACTCGTAGGAGATACGATAGAAGAACAGACGGTACAGTGCTTCCGCAACATTGAGTTGATTCTGGCCGAAGAGGGATTGACGCTGGATCATGTCATTAAATCGAACGTACACGTTAGTCGGAGTAGTGACATTCCGAAATTCAATGAAGCTTACGAGAAAGTGTTCAAGGCCCCGTATCCGGCTCGCACCACGGTAGAAAGCGGGATTGGCAAATATTTAATTGAAGTCGATGTAGTAGCCTATGCACTTTCTCCCAGAGGTAAGGGATGAGCCAGAATTATATCAGCCGGGAGTTTACGGCCCGCCATACCTTTACCAGCGGCATCGAAGGCCCGGCATCCGATCGGGAAGGCAATATTTACGCGGTGAATTATGAGAAGCAGCATACGATCGGCAAGGTGACCCCGGACGGACGGGGTGAAATCTTCCTGGAGTTGCCGGGTGGAAGCGTAGGCAATGGAATTCGTTTCGATCGGGACGGGAGGATGTACATAGCCGATTATGTTCATCACAACATCTTTAAAGTCGATATGACAACGAGGGAATGGACGATCCACGCTCATGAGCCGAAGATGAACCAGCCTAACGATATCGCGATAACTCGGGATGGAGTGGTCTTCGCCAGCGACCCTAATTGGTCAGAGAAGAACGGCCAGCTATGGCGGATCGACCCGAGCGGTGCCGTGACGCTTCTCGAAACCGGCATGGGGACGACGAACGGAATCGAGGTAAGCCCTGACGAGCGGGTGCTGTATGTGAATGAAACCGTGCAGCGTACTGTATGGGCCTATGATTTGAATGAAGCGAAAGAAATGAGCAATAAACGGCTGCTGATCCGGTTCCCCGATTTCGGTCTGGATGGAATGCGGTGCGATATGGAGGGCAATTTGTACGTTACCCGTCATGGCAAAGGAACGGTGGCCAAGCTGAGCCCGGCCGGAGAGCTGCTCCAGGAGGTCCGGCTGGAAGGAACCGATTGCACCAATCTGACGTTCGGTGGGCCGGACGGGAAGCAATGCTATGTCACGGTTGCCGATACCGGCAATATCCAGACATTCACGGTAGATGCGCCCGGAAGATGCTGGGGGATGTGGGCGTAAATTTCTGAAAGGGGGAGCGGCATGCGGTTTATCGTGGCACCGGATTCATTCAAAGGAAGCATGACCTCTAAGGAAGCGGGGAGCATTATCCGGGAAGCCATTCTACAAGAAATGCCCGATGCGGCGGTGCGCGTCTTCCCGGTCGCCGACGGTGGGGAAGGGACGGTCGACGCCCTTCTTTATTCCGGGGGAGGAGAAAAAGTTGAGCAGACCGCCACGGGTCCATTAGGCCGCGAGGTTCAGGCTTACTACGGGATTATGGGGGACCGGCAAACGGCTGTCATCGAAATGGCTGCCATCGCCGGGCTGGCCCTTGCCCCGGAGAATGAGCGCAATCCGCTGAATACGACGACCGCCGGAGTCGGGCAATGTATACTGCATGCCTTGGAGCGCGGCCTGCGTAAATTCATTATCGGCCTCGGCGGCAGCGCTACGAACGACGGCGGCCTCGGAATGCTCCAAGCGCTGGGGGCCCGTTTTACGGACGCTTCCGGACAGCCCGTACCGCCGGTGGCCTCCAGCCTGGCCCAAGTCCGCTCCGTCGATTTGGCCGGGCTGCACCCGCTGCTTAAGCAAGCCGAGCTGCGGATCGCCTGCGACGTGGACAATCCGCTCTGCGGCCCTCATGGCGCGTCCGCCATGTTTGGTCCGCAGAAGGGCGCGACTCCCGCGCAGGTAGAGGAGCTGGACCGGGGGCTGGCGAATTATGCGCAAGCCGTCGAGGAGCGCCTGAAGCAGCCGGGGCTGTGCGACACTCCCGGAGCCGGGGCCGCCGGCGGCCTCGGGTTCGGGCTTCTCGCCCTCGGCGCCCGGATGGAGTCGGGCGCGCGGCTGATAGCCGAGGCGGCCCAGATCGAGGCGCTGCTGGCCGAAGCCGACTGGTTGTTCGTCGGAGAAGGCCGGACGGACGAGCAGACGCTGCATGGGAAGGGGCCGTTCTATTTGGCCTCGCTGGCCAAGCGGCACGGAGTGAAGACAGTGCTCCTGTCGGGCAGCTTGACCGATCGGCCCGACGATCTGTACTCCGTGTTCGACAGCATGCATTCGATAGCGAACGGCCCGATGACGCTGGAGCAGGCGATCGCGGCGGCGCCGAACCTGCTGTACCATGCCGCCCGCAATATTGTCCGGCTGTGGAAATAGGCCCGGTTCGGTTCATAAAGACAGGAGGAAGCAAACATGAAAATCGGCGTGATAGGAATGTTTCATGAGACGAATTCATTTGCTCCAGGAACGACGGAACGGCATCATTTTGCGGGGGAATGGGTGTCGGGAACGGAAGCTTACCGCGAGCGCTACGAGAAAACCCGGACGTCCATGGGCGGCGTTATTGACGGGGTGAAGCAGCTGCAGGCGGAGCTGATCGCCGGTACCCATGTCGCGGCCACTCCGAGCGGAATGGTGACGACGGAATGCTTCGAGGAGCTGGCGGAGCAGGTCGTCCGTTCGGTTCCCGCAGGCATTGACGGTCTGATCGTCGTGCTACACGGCGCGATGGTCGCTCAAGACTGCCGGGATGTCGAAGGCGAGCTGTTGAGACGAATCCGCGATAAGACCGGCCGGGAGCTTCCGGTAGCGATAACGCTGGATCTCCATGCCAACATCAGCCCGCAGATGGTGGACCTGGCCGATGTTATCATCGGCTATGATACCTATCCGCATATAGATGCCTATGAAAGAGCGGTAGAAGCGGCCCTGCTTCTCGGCCGCATGCTCCATTCAGAGGTCAAACCTATGCATTCCTATAGGCATTCGCGGCTATTGGTGGCACCGCAAGCTATGGTGACTCATGGGGGTTTCATGAAGGAAATCATGGAGACCGCCTTCGAGCTGGAACAGCAAGCTGGAGTGCTTAATATCACTGTAGCGGGCGGATTTCCATACAGCGATGTGGAGGATGCCGGCATGGCTTTCGTCGTGACGACGGATAATGATCCGGCCTTGGCCGAACAATGCGCCGAGAAGCTAGTCCGGCTGGTCCGGGAGCGGCGCGAGGAATTTGCGGTAGCGGGCTGCAGCGCCAAGGAAAGCGTCGAACAGGCCCTGCGGCTTAAGACCGCCGGCGGGCCGGTCATTCTGATCGAAGGCTCGGACAATGTCGGCGGAGGAGCTCCAGGGGATGCCACCCATCTGCTTCAGCATTTGGTCGGTGCTCCGGCCACAAGCTTGATGGTTATCCGCGACGGAGATGCGGTGTCCCAGGCGATCGCGGCGGGAGTCGGCGGAACGTTTACAGGCCGGGTCGGCGGGAAGGCAGATGCTTTTCATGGCGATCCGGTTCCGATCGAAGGCAAAGTCCGGCTGCTGTTCGACGGCCAATACCGCCACATCGGACCGTATATGACGGGGCAATGGGCGGATATGGGACGCACCGCGGTCATTGAGACGGGGAGCGTGACCGTCATCCTGACCGAGAAGAGGGTGGCCCCGTGGGACCCCGGGCATGTTGCTTCGCTCGGGCTGAATCCGGCCGATTTCGATCTGATCGCCGTGAAGTCGGCGGTCGCCTGGCAGACGGCCTTCGGCTCCTGTGCGGTCGGAACGGTACAAGTGGATACGCCCGGTTGCTGCGGCTTTAACCTGAGCCATTTTACGTACCGTCACCTGAAGCGTCCCATCTATCCGTTGGACTGGGAGATATAGGCTTATATGATCAGGGGCCCTCATGTTTTGAACGCCTCTAATGCGCGAAATAAGCTCAGGTTGGAATCAACCGGGGGCATGATTGAAGCATTGCTTGGGGCCGATTCGGGAGCTTTTGCGCTGTCACAAATCCAAAGCATGAATTAGTCGCATCTGGAGGTTTGGAATCGGATGAACAGGCGCCTGAGCGAATCGGGCTGGGATGGTAAAGGCGAAAATAAGCTCGTTTCCTGCTCAAGCAACGCAGTAACGCGCGCCGGAAACAGCGCGCGTTCAGAGCATTCATTGTCAATTCTGCATGCCTGGGAAATAGTTTTTATTTCTTTAAGCTTTCCCACGTTCTCTCGAAGTCTTCCAGCAGTTGGTCCTTGTTCGTTCTTTCCGCGATATAGCTTTGCATGGCATCTGCGAATTTCTTGCTGGAGGCTTCTCCGCCAGGGAACTTGAACCAGTTCCAGGTCAAGGTTTTTCCGTCATTCGCATAGCTCATAATATCTGCCGCGAGAGGACCCAGCACACTCTCGTCCGCGGAGACGTTGGTAAAGGCAGGAATGAATTTGAATTCTTCCGTAATGTACCTTTTGCCCATATCAGAAGAAACTATCCAGTTCAAGAACTTCTTCGCTTCTTCTTTCACCGCGGAGTTTTTATTAATGACCCAGTTGTTCGGCACACCTACCGGAAGCTTGTCGTTAGCCGCGGTATCGTCGCTGATCGGCATAGGCAGGAAGCCGACGTTAATGTCCGGGTTGGTCTCGGTAATTTGCAGCTGCGTCCAGTTCCCCTGCTGCGTCATCGCCGCTTTGCCCAAGGCGAATTCCGTCACTTGGGTTTTATAATCGGTTTGCAGCGGATTTTTGTTGCCGTATTGCAGCGTCAGATCGAACAGCTTCATCCAGTCCGCGAACACTTCGTTGCCCGGGATTTTGGCGCTTCCTTCGTTCAGGCTGGCAATGAAAGCATCCGGGTCCGCTTGATGAGCGAACGGCAAGTTCACGAAATGGTTGCCCAGCACCCACCACTCCCCATATCCATTGACGAAGGGGGTGATCCCGCTAGCCTCCAGCTTCTTGGACACTTCCTCCAAATCGCTAATCGTCTTAGGCAATTCCGTAATTCCGGCTTCAGCAAACAAATCTTTGTTGTAAATGAACCCATAGCCTTCCAGGTTGAGCGGCTGGCCGTAAAGCTTGCCGTCATGAGTCATGCCGTCTCCGGCGCCTTTGACCAGGTCGTTAACCCACGGCTGATCGGATAAATCCTCCAGATGCTCCAGCCACAAATCCAGATCGCTGTATCCCCCATTGTTGAAAATATCCGGCTTATCTCCCGAGCTGAACTTCGCTTTTAGCGCCGCGCCATAGTCGGAGCCTCCTCCCACGGTATCGATTTGAATTTTTACACCGGGATTTTCATTCATGTACTCGGTGGCCAGCTGCGTTAACTGTTCCGCAATCTCTACCTTAAATTGGAATATTTTAAGCGTAACCTGCTTTTCTCCTCCGGTGCCGGCTTCCCCGTTCCCTTGACTGCCTTCCTCTTTCTTTTGACCACAGGCCGTCACTATTACGGATAGCATCAGCAGAAGAACGAGTCCAAACCAAACTGTTTTTTTCATGACAAAGCCCTCCCTTTATTTGTGTAAAATGGGTTGAACAACGGATTAGAAATTTCGCTATCGTTTTCATATTGCTTTTAGTCACAGTGGCTGTATGAACCTGCAGACCGATAAGCGTTAACAGGGCGCCGCCCCTAAGGTCTAGCCCTTGACGGAGCCGGCGGTGATTCCTTCAATAATATGCTTCTGCAAGGCGAAGAAAAAGATGACAAGCGGCGCGACCCCGAGAACAAGAGCGGCCAAAGCCAAATCCCACTGCTTCGTATATTGACCGAAGAACGAGTAAGTCGAGAGTGGAATGGTCCGCAGGTCCGGACTGCTCAGAATAAGTGACGGCAGCAAGAAGTCGTTCCAGATCCACAAGCTGTTGAGCAGGATGATCGTCACGGTCATGGGCTTCAGCAGCGGAAATACGATTCGCCAGAAGACTCCATAGCTGGAAGTACCGTCCACTCGCGCAGATTCCTCGATTTCCAACGGAATGGACTTGATGAAACCATGGTATAGGAACAAGTTGAGCGAGACCCCAAAGCCTAAATAGTTGACGACCAGACCTAGTCGGCTGTCCATTAACCCGGCCAGATTAGCCACCTTGACGAGCGGAATCATAATGGATTGAAAAGGAATCACCATCGCGGCGATGAAGGCCGAGAACAGAATCGTGTTGAGCTTGCTCGGGTGGCGGACCATCCGATAGGCGGCCATGGAGCTGATCAGCACCAGGCCCAGGTTGCTAAGCACGGTAATGGCGAGTGAATTAACGAATGCCTTCGGATACTTCATGATTTCCCATACTCGGGCATAGTTTTCCAAGTAGAGGGATTGGGGAAGATTGGCAGTGTTGGCCAGCAGCTCCCCGAAGGTCTTCATCGAGTTGACGATGACGAAGTAAAAAGGGACCAGAAACAGCAGGACAAGTATGACCGCGATGATTTCCAGAAGGAACAGGCGCGGGAAGTAACGGTTTCCCGTGGGCATCAGGCTTCCACCTCCTTCTTCTTCGTAAACGTCACTTGGGCGATCGTAATGAGCGCTACCGCGATAAAGAAGAGAAGCGCTTTGGCGGTTCCCAAACCATAGCGGTTATTGCGGAACGCTTCCTGATAAATGTTGAGAGCCACCGACTGGGTCGAGCCGTATGGACCGCCGTTGGTCAGCGACAGGTTCAGGTCAAACATTTTGAAAGCCCAGGATATGGTTAGAAATAAGCAGACGGTCACCGACGGCATTATTAGAGGGACGAGAACGTTGCGAAGCGTCTGCCATCGGGTGGCGCCATCAATCTTGGCGGCTTCGACCAGATCCCGTGGAACGTTGACCAATCCCGCAATATAGATGACCATCAAATAACCGGAGCCGTGCCAGACGCTGACGATGACGAGGCCCCAGAAAGCGGTTGCGGAATCTCCCAGCCATGGAAGCTCGAACAGTCCGATCCCGGTCAGTTCACCGATGGTAGTAAAGCCCCGGACGAAGATAAACTGCCAAATAAAGCCGAGCAGCAGGCCGCCTATTACGTTGGGCAAGAAGAACAGCGTCCGCAGCATGTTGCGGATTTTTAGCGCCTGCGTCAGTAAGAGAGCAAGGGAAAATCCGACGAGATTGGTAAGCAGCACGGAAGCTGCCGTGAAGCGAATCGTAAACCAGAACGATTGGTGAAAATCTTTGTCGTGCAGCAGAATAGTTTGGAAATTATCGAGTCCGATCCAGCGAACGTGACTGGTGACTCCATTCCATTCGGTGAACGAGTAATACATGCTCATCCCGAACGGAACGACGACGATCAAGCAAAAAAAGAAGAAGGCGGGACCGACGAAGACGATCTGCTGCAGCCATTGGCTGGCTCTTTTTTTGCTGTTCATGCGGACACCTCCGGTTGCTATTTGTCCGGATACCGACGTGTAGATGGCCGTTGATGGCTATGGAGATTATGTTGGCTGCGATGGCTATGGATGAGCTCTCCGGCCCCGAGTATACCGGCATTGCAACAATCAAGGCCTTGGAAGCTGCAGGGATTAGATTGCCAGAGTCCACCTCATCATTTATCGTCGAGTAACCTAGAGTAATACTAAATATAAAGGATGTAAGCGTTGGAATACACCGACTATGGTGACCGAAGAGGTGGAAAATATTGACCTGTCTTGTTAAAATCCAGTTTAATATTTATCGTTAAGGGAGGGGATCGGCTACAACACCTTTACCCCGGAATAGAGGTCGAGAGAATGTTCAAGATCAGACAAAGTCTTCGCAACAAATTGATCGTATTTTTACTGGCGGCCACGATTGTGCCGATCGTGACTTCTATTATCATTACCTATCAATACACGAAAGAAACCGTCGCTCAAGAAAGCGTTGTCACCAGCGCCAACCTGTTGTTTCAAGGGAAGACCAATCTGCTTCATTATTTGGACATTGTGCGCAAAGCCTCGTTTGCTTTGGATAATGATGCGATTATCCGGGATATGTTCAACTACCCGAGGTCCCTGGATGATTACAGCAGCTTTATGGATGAGAGAGAGATCTTTCGCTTCCTTCAATCGGTAAGTCATACCGTGCCGGAAATTCATCAGGTGTATCTTTACTTTCAAAAAAGAGGGGATGCTTATGCGGCGATCAATGACAACTTTCGGCGCAACCGGAAGGCGGCTGCACCGGACCCTCCCTTGCTCCCGGATCCGGTTGTGAGGGTAGAGACCACCCATATGAGCAGCAATTATCACTTTGATAATTTTCCATATGTTCCCCAGCAGATGGTTCTGACTCTTCACCGTACGATTTTGGATGCGCCATCCACGGAAGTGCTGGGACGAATCTCCATCGATATAGCGCTGGATACGATTCGTGCCATTGTCGAACGGCTGTACAATCGGGAGGAAGAGCTGCTGTACGTACTGGACGAGCAGGGAGCGATCGTCTATAGTCCGGATTCGGAGCAAATGGGCAAAGTCCTGAAGGAACCGTGGGTGGAGCATTTGTTGAGCAGAGGGGAAGAGAAGGGCAGCTTCTCTTGGAGGGATGAGAGCTTTGCGGGAATGAATATTTATGAGAAATTGGAGACCCCATACTTTCAGTGGACGCTCGTCAAACGAATTCCATTCGATGTTCTGTATCAAAATGCCCGGCAGCTGACCGCAATTAATACGCTCGTGTTCATCGGTTTCCTGGTCATCGTTATTCTGGCCACGTTATGGATTTCATTCCATGTAACAGCCCCGATCAAACGATTGATCGGGTATATTAACCGGATTCGCACCGGGAACCTCCAGGTAGAGATTGAAGTGAAGGGCAGCGATGAGCTGGCGCTATTGGGTACTCGCTTCGCTTCGATGATGGAGACGATCAACGAGCTGATATTGCGTGAATACCGGCTGGAGCTGGCTAATAAAACGAACGAGCTGAAGGCTTTGCAAGCGCAGATCAATCCGCATTTTATCAATAATGCAATGCAGTCGATCGGGACGCTGGCGCTGCAGCAAGGGCAGCGGCAAATTTATTCCCTTATTTCCTCTCTGGGAAAAATGATGCGCTACAGCATGAACACGAACCAATCGGTCGTTCCTCTGTCGGTGGAGGTCGATTATGTGAAAGCTTATCTGGATCTGCAAAAGCAGCGGTTTGGCAATCAGCTGGCCAGCGAGTTTGATCTGGAACCGGAGGTGCTGCAAACTCCGGTTCCGAAGATGATTCTGCAGCCTCTGGTCGAAAATTATTTCAAGCACGGCTTTGATTCGTCGCTGCGAGGACAACAGATTCGGTTGACCGGAGCTGTAACGGCGGAAGAGACGGAGGCAGAGGCAGGAGCAGAAGCAGAAGTGTTAGCAGGAACAGGAGCAGAAGCGGTAGCAGGAACAGGAACAGGAGCAGAAGCGGTAGCAGGAACAGGAACAGGTGCAGGTGCAGGTGCGGGGGCAGGAAGGATGCTCCGGCTGGAAGTGTCGGATAATGGCCGAGGAATGCCGCCTTCGTCGTTGGCGAAGCTTAAGGCTTCGTTGGAGCGGGATCATAGCGGAGGAGCTCTGGATAATGAAACCGCACCCTCCCCTTCGGCGAAGAACGGAACGGAGACGGGAGAGGCGGCAGGCTCAGTCTTCAATGACCATATCGGCCTGAGCAACGTCCTGCTCCGCCTGAAGCTGTACTATGACGATCTGGCCCGATTGGAGGTAGCGGCCAATGAGCCGCAGGGGTTCAAGGTCATTCTATGGATTCCCCTTAAAGAGGAAGCAAGAAAGGACGGAAAGCAATGAAAGTACTGGTCGTGGACGATGAACAACATGTGCGGGATGCGATTAAACTGCTGATGGACTGGGAGCGGTATGGAATCTCTTCGGTCTATGAAGCTTCTGATGTCCAGTCCGCGATTGCCATTATGAAGCGGGAACAGCCGGAGATCGTGTTCACGGATATGATCATGCCGGGTCAGAGCGGAGTGGAGCTGCTCGAATGGATTCAGCATCATGCCGGCTTGACCAAGGCGATCGTCATTAGCGGACATGACGATTTTGAATACGTGAGGGGGACGGTCAAGCACGGCGGAATCGACTATATCCTGAAGCCGATCGATCCTGAAGAATTGCATGCCGCCGTAAGCAAGGCGGTGCAGCTCAGGGAAGAGGAGGAGCAGGAACGGAGCCGTGAACGCCGACGGACGATCGAAATGAATCAGATTAAGCCGGTGTATTGGGACCAGATGTTCTCGCAGCTACTGAACGAGCCCTCTTATTACCGCTCCATTCGCGAGAATTTGCGAGATGAGTTCAAGATAGCGCCGCTTACTCATCCGGAATGCCAGGTAGCCATTCTTCACCTGGATACGATGAACAGACGAGTCCGTCAAAAGTTCGCCTCCGGCAAAGATCTGCTCTTTTTCAGCCTGATTAATATATGCAACGAATTTCTTACAGCGGAAGGTAGGGGATACGCATTTCGCTGCTGGAACAGCGCAAGCGAAATCGTGCTGCTGCTGTGGGAAGATTTGAGCGCCTCCGGCTCGCTGCTGGAAAGCTTGAATGAGGCGATCGGCCGGACACTGGGCGGGAGATTTGAATTTGGTTTAGGCAGGGTTCATCCGTTTCCGGAAGGGCTTCCTGAATCATTCCGGGAAGCGGGCATCGCGCTGAGACAGCGTGATTTGCTGCGGAGAAGCCGCTGGATACATCCATACCTTCCAGAGCAGGAGACGGCTCCAAGCCTTTCGCTGCATTTGACCGATTTCGAAGAGAGCTTGCGCTTTGCGGTCAGCAGCGGACAGGAGAGGCGGATCACCGAGGCCGTGGGCCGCTGGTTCGAAGCGGTAGCCCGGCTCCCGTTAATTCCGCTGCAGCAATTCGAGCTGTGGATTCAGGAGTACGAGGTGCTGAGAACGGCCTGGCACAATCAATATGCGGCGGATGCCGAAGACCCGGAGCGAACGAATGCCCGGATGCGGGAGCAGGGGCCGTGCATCATTCCCCTGACGGACGAAGGGACATTGTCGGTAGAGCAATGGAGGAAGGAATTGACCGGAAGTCTAATGGAACTGTCCAGGCGGATCGAGGAGAATCGCAAAAGGGAACGTAACGGGATTTATGAAATAGAGCGGTATATCCGTCAGCACTATGATGAGGAAGTCGCTCTTCATGATCTGTCTGCCCGATTCCATTTAAGCCGGGAATATATTTCTCGAAAGTTTAAACAGGTATTCGGGGAGAATCTGTCCGACTACACGACCCGCATCCGGATGAGCAAAGCGAAGGAACTGCTGGCTAACCGGAATTTAAAAGTTGCTCAGGTGGCGGCGATGGTTGGTTATGTGGATGAGAAATACTTCAGTAAAGTTTTCAAGAAATACGAAGGACATACCCCTAACGAATATCGGATGAGGCATAAGGGGAAAGACGATTCTGCGACGAGCGAATCTGGACGCTAACATGAAGTGGCAATACCCCGTCTGCTTGGATTGGACGGATGCTTGAAGGGTGGTATGGACCTGTCCCTTTCTTTACGACGCGGACCTCTCCTGACTTGCATGGCTGCACAGGCATTGGCATAGGGAATACCCCCTTCACAATATTAAGGAACAGGGCCTATACTAGCAGGTCATAGATCCCTTCATATGTCTCCTATATCCCCTTTTGACTGCTATCCCCTTCGATCAGGAGCCTGGAATGCTTTTGACCGCTATCCCCTTCGATCAGGAGCCTGGAATGCTTTTGACCGCTATCCCCTTCGATCAGGAGCCTGGAATGCTTTTAACCGCTATCCCCTTCGATCAGGAGCCCGGAATGCTTTTGACCGCTATCCCCTTCGATCAGGAGCCTGGAATGCTTTTAACCGCTATCCCCTTCGATCAGGAGCCCGGAATGCTTTTGACCGCTATCCCCTTCAATCAGGAGAGCGGAATGATAATAAGCAATAGCCACCTCGGCCTCAGGCGAGCTTTTTTGCATCAAAGGAATAACGGTTGATTTCTGTCGTGTGATTTCCTCTGGACCGAGTGTGGGCATTGGCCTTATCACTCTCCGAAAAGGGCGCGCTCTAATCGATCTGCTCGAAAGGGGCATGGCATAATCGACTGCTCGAATGAAGGGATGGAGGTAAGGGAGTAGTTGCGGAATAGAAAGTTCCTGAATGAAGGGGATAATGGTCCAAAAGGTCTCATCATAAAGCAGCCTATCCTGCTAGCAGCGGTCCATGAGCCTTCGCATTAAAGTCATCCTCAGGCAGGCCTGATTGCCTTTGTTGCGATAAAACTGTGTGGGTATACTGGCCCAATGCCTTTTGTCCTCCGTAAGTATCTTCATATAATCCAGCAATGACGAAACCGGCCCGAATCTGGCCTTGTATTTGGGCTTCCAGCGTATGACCGAATTCCAATGCGTTTCCGCTCTGTCCAATCTCTTCTTCCGATGAGTAATCTAGATCCGAATAGGGGAAGGAGTATTTAACCTGAAGCACTCCTTTCTCTGCAAGCTCCCAATCGAATTAGGAATACGGAATCTATTACACCTACTAAATATTTATAAAATTCGAAATATTTCGTATTTTAATGCAAGTTAGCTGAATATAACCTTGACGGCAGGAGGTTTATTCAATAAAATGGAAGCGATTTTGATGCGGTGCAGACTTTCGAATGTCCGTATTTTGTAAGATCCGTACCGAAATGCCGCTTAAGAAGGGAGCGTGATTCCAATTTAGTGAGATTGTCCAGGTACCAGGTTCCCAGTGAATTAAATCTGACTCCTTTGTAAACGCTTACCGTTTGTTTTTTATAACATGGGATTTCGGTCAGTGAGTGATCTGGCGGGCAGATTTGATATATAGTGACTCTAGCAGGCAGTTGCCGGTCGAGGCTGAATCGTCTATCCCTGGAGGAGGCCATTCATGATGAGGAGAAGAGCGTGGTGTTCGCTCGCATTGTCTGTTACTTTGACAGGTACATTACTGTCGGCATGTGGAGGTGGAGGCGGGGGCGGTAAAGCGGAGAGGGACGACAGCATTCTGGATAATTTGAATGAAACGGGAATGCCGATCGTTAATGAGCCGATTACGATGAAAGCTTTTGCCGGGAAGTTTTTTGCCTCCGCCGATTGGAACAATCTGATGCTCTGGCAGGAATATGAGAAAATGACCAATCTTCATATGGAGTGGGATACGGTTCAAGTAGAAACATTGACTGAAAAGCGCAATCTTTTGCTAGCCGGGGGAGATTATCCGGAGCTGCTGTATGCTACCGCGGTCTCCAAGCCCGATCTGATCCGGTATGGAACAGAAGGGGTGTTCCTTCCACTGAATGATTTGATAGAGGAATATGCCCCCAATTTCAAAAAGCTGATGGATGACTATCCGATTGTCAAAAAAGGAATAACGATGCCGGACGGGAACATCTACTCTTTCCCGACGATTCGCGATCCTGAATTCATGGCCGTGCGAACGAGAACGCCCTGGATGAAGAAGGAATGGCTGGATAACCTCGGCCTGCAGGAGCCGACGACGCTGGACGAATTTTATAATGTGCTGAAGCAGATTAAGGAAGGAGATCCGAACGGGAACGGGCAGGCGGATGAAATCCCTTATGGCGCCTTAGGAATCAGCCAACTGCTGGACTTCCTGAAAGGCTCCTTCGGGCTGAACAACCACGGGACAGCTAATGTCCATATTGATGAAGATCCCGAGACGAAGAAGCTGCGGTTTATTCCTGCCGATCCACGTTATAAAGAAATATTGGAGTATACAAATAAGCTGTACAGCGAAGGGCTGATCGATAAGGAAATTTTATCGCTCAAAACAGCGGAATTTACGGCGAGAGCTTCGGAAGGGGTATACGGCTTCGTCTCCAATGTAAATCCGGAGTCGATCTTTAACCAACAAGGCTACATTGGGATGCCAGTCTTGGAAGGTCCTTACGGGGATCGGAAAAATACGGCGATCGGTTCTCCGCTCGGAAATTTGGGTCAATTCATTATTACCGACAAGAATCAAAATCCCGAAGCTGCCGTTCGCTGGATGGATTACTTCTATAGCGATGAAGGAGCGAGAATGTTCTTCATGGGCTTTAAGGACGTAACCTACAAGGAGCAGCCGAGCGGTGAACTGGAATATACGGATGAAATCATTAACAATCCTAAAGGGCTTAACCTGGATCAGGCGGTCAGCCAGTATTTGATTTGGCCGGGAGGCTATTATCCGGGCATTATTAAGCATAAGTTTTTTAAAGGAGCGGAGGGTCGTCCCTCTTCAATAGAGAACACCACTAAGGCTCTGCCCTACACCCTTAAAGATGAAGAAATCTGGCCCGCCTTTAACTTTACGACCGAGGAGCAGGATGAATTGACGACGATTCAATCCGATCTGGATATCTTTATCGAAGAGATGAGAGATAAATTCATTACGGGCGCCGCTTCGTTCTCCGAGTGGGACGATTATGTCCAAAAGATGGAGAAGATGGGGCTGGAACGTTACATGAAAATCTATGAGACGGCCTATGAACGCTACCAAAAGCAATAACCACCCGCCGCATCGAAACGCCTCCTGATATCTCGCGCGCGTGAAACCTCCATTGCTATCCCGGCAGTGTAACGTTCGGCAGAAATAAGAGATATACGTATTCGTCAAGGACAACAACTTTCCCGGCAACTCACTAAAAATAACTGGGAATAGACCGAAGGCGGAGGGAGGCCATCTTAGCTTTACTTTCACGAATCATCTGGAAGCTTGTCACTGGAGAGGAGACAATTGCTAATGAAATCCGTTCGAAAATCATCGAACGGTCACAGCAACGCGTGCCGGAAAGGCGCGCGTTGCGCATTTTTTATAGCGTATTATTTCCATGGAAGGTTAGATTGTCCCATGTCGGTAAACAATGGATACTATCGGGCACACAAGGTGGGAGTCGGTCATGATTGGCAGGAAGCCTCTCTCTATCTTGAGGGTTGAATCACCTCTCCGTACTGCAGGGGCAGTCCCTCACAGTCTTAAGGGAATGAGGCACCTCATGGATTGACGGGGATTCCTGCTCTTCTTCACCCTTTCGTGCCGCCGAAACATAGAATACGACAAAGGGGCGGGTGAACGATGGAAGAGAGGGAAATGGGTTTGGCCGGTCTTGTCTGGGGAGTGCTGCTTAGTATACCATTGTGGCTCTCCATCTTCGGATGGGTGCAAATTATTCGAGACTGGCTCTCTTAGGCGGTTCAATGTTTAATAAACCAAGAAATTCGTCCCTGTCCGCTAGGAACGGGGAGCCCAGAGGATAACAGCTACACCGGCGAGACAAATCGCGGCTCCCAACCAATCATAGAAATCGGGCGTCTGCTTGTCCACCGCCCATCCCCATAAGACAGCCAATACGATGAAGACCCCGCCATAAGCAGCATAGACTCTGCCAAAGTTAGGGAAGCTTTGCATAGTGAGAACAACCCCGTAGACAATGAGTACCAGACTTCCCAAGAGGCCATACCAGGATGGTTTGGACTCTCTCAGCCACAGCCAAATCAGATAACCCCCGCCGATCTCGGCCAGCCCTGCGGCCAGGAATAGGATGAACGCACTCAACAAATGCTTCTCACTCCTTCCAAGTTTCGTTATCAAAGGTAACCGATACAAGGCTAAAAGGCAATATCCTTATGGAAGACTTCCTAATTTGCTTCAGCTATCCATCCATTTCCTCCGCAATGGAAATTGCAATGCAAATCATTCGGGCATGACATGCTATTTTTGAACATTGCAAGTGCACGATTGCAGTGTTATATTTTCACTAAGTTTCCAAAATAGATCGGCGAATGTTTGCGAATATGATTCTAAATGGCTGTCCTTAATTGGACGAGGCTCTTTAGGTGAAATGCAAGGCTGCGGGTTGAAGCCGCCTCTTGGCATGCTTCGGATCAAGAGGATCTCTTAGGAGGGATAAGCATGAAGAAGGATATCGAGTATAAAAAATCCGCGAGGCTGTTGAATCCGGGCAGCGGCTTTTTGCAGGGGTATTCCCATACGCTGAATCCTTACGGAGGGTGCACTTTTGCTTGCACTTACTGTTATGTTCGCAGAATGCCTGTCGGTTTGTTTCGCGGCAAGGAGTGGGGGAACTGGGTCGATGTCAAGACCGGAGCCAGGGAACAGCTGCTTAAGGAATTGCGCAGCGCCAGGCGTAAAGGACCGGTAACCATCTTCATGTCCTCCAGCACCGATCCGTATCAGCCGGTAGAATATAAGGAGCAGGTGACCCGCTCCTTGCTGGAGGCGATGATAGAGGAGCCGCCGGACTTTCTGTTTGTTCAGACACGCAGTCCGCTTGTGACGAGGGACAAGGATTTGTTCCTGCTTTTGCAGGATCGGATTCGGGTCAGCGTAACGGTGGAGACGGATTTGGAGGAGGTGCGCAAGGCTTTTGCGCCATATGCCCCACCGATTCCGGCGAGACTTAAAGCGCTGCAGGAACTGACAGAAGCAGGGATTCCGACCCAGGCCGCGGTTGCCCCTGTTTTGCCCTCCGGTGATGACTTTGCTGCCAGGCTAAGCCGGGTTACCAACAGAGTATGCGTTGACGATTATTTTATGGGAGACGGCAGCGGCGGCAAACGAACGGAGCAGTTGGGAATGCGCAGCCTTTATAAGCGATTGGGTCTGGAGGAATGGTACCGGCCTGATGCCTATCAGCGGGTTATCGAAGGAATGAGTCGCGAGTTCCCGCCTGATCGGCTGTTGATCAGCCGGGAAGGTTTTTCACCGTAACGGTTTGCTGCCGCGCTGTGGCGTTCATGGACCGTAATTATTTCCGTCAGTATGGCCTGTACGTTCCGGACCGTTTATATTAGCCGGTTATCTCTGGATCGAATCAAGCCCCTATTCCCTAATAACAAAATAAAGGATCTTCCCCTGCTGCCTCCTTTTTTATGTATAATGGAAATAATAGGCAGTTAAATAAGCGACATGACTTATGTGTTATAGCATATCACCGCATTTCTGATCTATTTCATCCTATACTCGTACTCACATAGGACATGTAAGCGATTTAGGGAGGAATTAGAATGAGCCAGTGGACTTACGCCGGATCGTTGCAGGAACTGCAAAGCGCCGGGGCAAAGGTGATTAAAGGCGGAATCGCCGTGTTCGTGCACGAAAGACAGGTATATGCGGTCGATAATCGTTGCCCTCATATGGGTTTTCCGCTTCATATGGGGAGCTTATGCGATGGAATTCTAACCTGTCACTGGCATCACGCCCGATTCGATATATGCAGCGGGGGGACGCTCGATCCGTGGGCCGATGACGTGCCGACTTACGAGGTCAAAGTGGAGGAAGGCGGCGTATGGGTCCATCCGGAGCCGCGAACGCGTGGAGGAGCGGAAAAGCATCTGAAGCGGCTGCGGGAAGGGCTGGAGCAGAACATATCGCTGGTCCTTGCCAAATCCGTCATTGCTCTGCTTGATGCAGGAGTGCCGGAGCAGCAGATCGCGCGGGTGGGAATCGAATATGGGATCGTCCATCGCTCGAGAGGCTGGGGCTCGGGACTGACTATTCTCGCAGCTATGGTTAATATTCTGCCGAAGCTGGACCGTTATGGACGGATTCTCGCTTTATTCCACGGTTTGCGCCGCGTGGCTGCCGATTGTGCCGGAAGCCCGCCCCGTTTCCTGCTGGAGCCGCTGCCGGATACGGAGGCATCGCTTGAGCGCTTGGCCGCTTGGTATCGCCAATGCGTGGAGGTTCGGGATACGCAGGGGGCGGAAAGGGTGCTTCTAACGGCTATCCGCCAAGGGGCGGCGAAGAACGAACTGGCGGACATGATGCTTGCTGCCGTTACGGATCACTTCTACCTCGATGGCGGACATACATTCGATTTTCATAACAAAGCCTTCGAAATGCTGGAGCATCTGGACGAAGGGCAGGAGGGATTGGTCCTCGCTTCGCTCGTTCCGCTGCTGGCCAATCCGACGAGAAGCGAGGAGAGAAATAACTGGCGGCATCCGATCAATCTCGTTGCGCCATTATGGGAGGCGTTCGCCAAGCTGCCGGACATACGGGAAGCCGCGGACGATGATTCGGAGAGCGCTGTGCCTCTGGATGAAGAGGCGCTGGTGGAGCTGCTGCTCGGGGATGAGCCGCTTGAGACGATCGCGGCCATAACTGCAGCGCTGGTGGACGGCGTTTCTCCGGTGCGCATCGCCCGCCTGGCCGCCTTGGCTGCGGCAGAACGGATCGTCCGCTTCCATACGCAGAATGACTTCGGCGATTGGATCGCCGTCCTGCATACGTTCACGCATGCCCATGCCGTTCACAAAAGCTTGCTGCGCGGGTCCGGAACGCCAACCGTGCGGGCGGTCTATTATTCGGCGGTCAGCATTTACCTCGACCGCTTCTTGAATATTCCGACCGCGCCTAAGGCGAATCCGGAGCAGGCCGCCAAGCGCGGGCATACGACCGATCCGAGCGAGCTGCTCGAGCTGCTGAACCAGCGTCAGCAGGTGGAACAAGCGGCCGACTGGGCGGCGCATTACATGAGCCGGGACGGCGACGTTCAGGCGCTATTCAATACGCTCGGGCACTCTTTGCTGCGGGAGGACGCTGAATTCCATTCCTATCAGATGCTGGAGGCTGGAATTCAGGAATACGACCGCTGGTCCGAGCTGTCCGGACCCCTCGCGAAGAGGGCGCAGGAGACGATGGTGCTGGCGATCACGCGGTATCTGGCAGCGCATGCGCCGACGGCAAGGGAGCTGCCGCACGTGGCCAGAATCGCTTGGCGGCTTCACCGGGGAGAACGGCTGTTTGAAGAGTAGTAAGTTTCCATTGGAAGTACTAGTATAAAAACCCGCTCTCCCTACGGCCTTACGGCGGTAGAGAGAGCGGGTTTTTGCAGCTGTTGCGCCCACTAGTAGCTGCTTAGCAAGTTTATTCTTGCGCACTGAGGGCAGATCCCCAGAGCGCGGTGTGGCGTAGCATGACGGCAGTCAATTAATGCACCGCACATGAATGTTGCGGCTCAAAATAAGAGCATTTTTACCTCTAATACGCCGGCATTGAAGCTTTCGGATGAAAACAAGGGTATTATTACCCTTATTTCAGCCGCATATGTAGCTTTATTTAATGGAGGTATCATTTGGATGCTGATTCCATAGGAACCCGCCATTCTGCGACGTCAATCCATTGGCGAGTGGTGAATTCCCGGCCTCGCACATGGATTTCTTTTTCATAAACCTGGATATACATTCCTTGAGCATGACTGTCGGTTGAAGGGGCGGAAGGACGAAGCCTTCCCACAGCCGAATTGGAGAACCAGTGGATGTTTTCCTGTGTGGCATAATGGTTATCCGTGTAAAAATCGCGGTGGGTATGCCCGGAGAATACGAAGACGTTGCGATAGGGCTTCAGAATCTCGCGGAATTCATTGGCCCGGATGAGCCGGTGTGTTCCTCCATCGGAGCCGACGGCAGGCAGCGGTTGGTGAATCATGATTAAAGCCGGTTCTCCGTCCGTATGCTCGGCCATTTTATTTTGCAGCCAATTCAGTTGCTCGTCGGAGTACCAGGCCCCTTCACCTACCTCTTCTCTTTCTTGCAGATAAGCTTCTTGAGACAGCATGATCAGATGAATGCCGTTAATCCATTCGTCGGCATAGGGTTTATCGTAATTCATATACTGCTGAAACCGCTCTCTTGACTGGGCATCGGTTTTACCGTTCGGCATCGTGTCCGTAGCAAAGCCGCCTTTATCGTTAATCCAAATATCATAGTAATCGTGATTCCCCATATTGGCGTGCAGTTTGGGTAAATCATAGCTGTCCAGCAAGGACCAAAGCAGCTTATATTCTCCTTCTCGGCCGTAATCGGTCAGATCTCCGCCCATCACTACGGCGTCGGCGTTGGGGTTCAACTGCGTAATATCGTCCAGAGTTGCTTTGAGCTTATCCGATGTCGTCGTATCATAAAGACTTATATGCAAGTCGCTCAGCAGAAACATTGAGAATAGCAGTTGTCCTGTTCTTTCCTGCTCGGTTCTCTCTCCCGCTGCGACTACCTGATCGGGTTCATCCGGCTCGGGCTCCTCCGTCATTCCGAACAGCCGCCGCAAGAAAGACCAAAATCCGCCAAAAACTAGAATGAAAACAGAAAAAAGCATTTTCAAAAAATGGCGTCGTGACATCATACACCTCCAAGCTGTCATCCTAAGCCAGGATGCTATATTTGTTATTATACACTTTGTTCATGCTCGAACCAAAATCATGAGGACATATCTATTCGGCGACACCTCCAAAAAGCAGCCAGCGATGCTGTCTAACCGCGATTGCTCATACTCGAATGACTCCGATTGTAGTTTTTCTCTAAATTGGATTCCCTAAGAGGGCTCTTATCCGCTATAATGGCAAACATATACAGAAAGTTCGAGTGATGTCGGAATAGGGGGATCGGGAGAACGGGTTGGGGAGAGGATGACGATTTTTGTCGCAGTGGGGAGAAGCGCTGAAGAAATAAAAAAACCGCTGACCTGTAATGGCTCAGCGATCTTTTTTGAACGATTGGAAGGCTTTGTCTCTTTCCCAGGCGGTAGGCTCGCCGTAGGCTTCCCAGACTAAATCTCCGGTTGCGAAGTCATACCAGAGCATGTGCCTCTTTTCACCCTTTTCCCGGACAAACCATACGATGTTCTGTGATCTATAGTCATGGGGAACGATGTGCATTTCGGCAATTTGATCCGTCTCAATCCCTTTGGCCTGTAGAGATTCTACGATGGCTTGTTCGGCTACGCCATCGGTCTCAAGAACAGCTCCATAAACTTCTATCGAATCGTCCTTCCCTGCAACCCATACATATTTGTCCAGTCCGTTATCATCTTTGCCTGTCAGCATCAAAAACGAGGGACCTCCCGGATGGATCGCTTGAATTTCATCTACAGAGGCAAGTAATTTTTGATCCAGTACATAGGCTTGGGCCGCATCGTGCGTCGGCAAATCCTTCGCCATATTCTGCCGTAGATTCTGGTTCCCGGTCCCGTACATTAACAGGAAAACGATAAGCGTCGTTCCGGCCAAAAGCGCCAATAAAATCAACGTCGCTTTAAGCTTCATGTCGACTTCCCCCTCCTAGTAACTGCAAGCTCATTTTAACAGATCGGGTATCTCCCGACAAACTGGACTTCTAAACGTTTTGTGACAGAATCCAAACCGAATGCCGATGAATAGAGTAGGGAGCTGCGGAAAGCCGAGATGGAGCAACAAAAAGAGGAAGAAAAGAGTGGACAGAAGAGTTAAGAAGGGGAGATAAAAGAGGAGTTGGAAAAGCGTTAGAAAAGCAGTTAGAAGGGTAGTTGTAAGAGCGGTTAGAAAAGTAGTTGGAAAGCAGTTAAAAGAGTAGTTAGAAAGCAGTTAGAAAGCAGTTAGAAGAGTATTTCTATGAAGCGTCGGGAACTGGAAAACAGCAAGGTTACATAGTAATACGAGTAAATAGAGTAAGGTGCGCAAGAAAGAGTGTAAATCAAAACAATATCGATTGCCTGCAAAAATGGAGCGACCAAGCCTAGGTCGAGTGAGGTAGTAGGTGTGAACCCTGCTTGGAAAGGCGCCAACCACGCCACCAATAACGAGTCTTGGAGCGGACATGG
The DNA here is from genome assembly GCF_018403245.1 of Paenibacillus sp. J2TS4. Lineage (GTDB taxonomy): Bacteria > Bacillota > Bacilli > Paenibacillales > NBRC-103111 > Paenibacillus_L. The sequence continues at coordinate 531 of NZ_BOSH01000011.1, read as the reverse complement.
TAACAGGTCCGTTTAAGCGTAGACAGATAGGATGCAGGCCTGAAAGTGAATGAGCCTCGAAATGCAGAAATTGGGAAGGCCGACGGCGTCATTTTACCGGAAGGCAACATTCCACTAGGCGTAATAGGTGAGTCTAGACGGGGCTTCCCCGGGGTCGAAGAGCCAGGCATGTATACCAATAATCACTCGGCAACTTGGGAGACCCTGACACTCTTCCCATACTAAGTACTCTTTAGGAACGGTATGAGGAGTATGGCGGCCAAGCAATGAAACGCAAGAAAGCCAAATGGTAGTCAGGGAGTCGGATCGCCGCATAGTACCAAAGAAGCCGATGTAATGTTGGTGGAGGGAAGGCGAGCGACACAAAGATCGATCTTGTTAAGAAAACATTTCCTGCACAACGGAGGCAGAACCAAAGTGGAAACCAAATTAGCAAGAATAGCAAACATGGCGAAGTCAGACCCGAATCTAAGATTTACTTCCATTGGACACCTCATTAATGAGGAGGCGCTCATTGCATGTCACAGGAAG
>NZ_BOSH01000010.1 GCF_018403245.1 Paenibacillus sp. J2TS4 | reverse complement strand
CGGGATGGACGTACCGCTGGTGTACCAGTTGTCTCGCCAGAGGCATCGCTGGGTAGCCAAGTACGGCAGGGATAAGCGCTGAAAGCATCTAAGCGTGAAGCCCCCCTCAAGATGAGATTTCCCAATTTAGTAAGACCCCTTGTAGACGACGAGGTAGATAGGTTCGGGGTGGAAGTGCAGCAATGCATGGAGCTGACGAATACTAATCGGTCGAGGGCTTAACCAAAGTAAAGTTACAACCATCTAATGGATGATGCAGCAGCATTCGCTTCTAGTTTTCAGGGAATAACCCTGAATAGACGTTCGAGAGGATCGAACGGAGTTTGGTGACGATGGCGGAGGGGCACCACGCGTACCCATCCCGAACACGACCGTTAAGCCCTCCAGCGCCGATGGTACTTGGACCGCAGGGTCCTGGGAGAGTAGGACGTTGCCAAGCGGATATATCAAAGAAGACGTCATCTCTCCGATCGGAGAGTATGCGGAATCTTTGATCGATGAAATGTCAAGAAGCTAGCTCGACCCAAGCAGTGGTTTCCGATGCCGACCTCGAAGTGATTCGAGAAGTGGCTCAACCGGTGCGGAAGGACGTGGCCAAGCGAATATTCCCTGATAGCTCAGTCGGTAGAGCACTCGGCTGTTAACCGAGTTGTCACAGGTTCGAGTCCTGTTCGGGGAGCCATGCTTCCATAGCTCAGTAGGTAGAGTGCATCCATGGTAAGGATGAGGTCACCGGTTCGAGCCCGGTTGGAAGCTCCAGTCCGGCCCGTTGGTCAAGCGGTTAAGACACCGCCCTTTCACGGCGGTAACACGGGTTCGAATCCCGTACGGGTCATATTGAGGACGCTTAGCTCAGCTGGGAGAGCATCTGCCTTACAAGCAGAGGGTCGGCGGTTCGATCCCGTCAGCGTCCACCATCGTATAATATTGCAGTAAATGGACATACTATATGCCGTTGTAGCTCAATTGGTAGAGCAACTGACTTGTAATCAGTAGGTTGGGGGTTCAAGTCCTCTCGACGGCACCATGCTCATACTGTTGGGGATTAGCCAAGCGGTAAGGCAACGGACTTTGACTCCGTCATGCCCAGGTTCGAATCCTGGATCCCCAGCCACTTCATTCTTTAAAGTGAAGTTAAGCTTAATGGTCATTTGATTATTTTATCGAAGGCCATGTATGAGCCATTAGCTCAGTCGGTAGAGCACCTGACTTTTAATCAGGGTGTCGGAGGTTCGAGTCCTCCATGGCTCACCATTTTTATGCGCGTGTGGCGGAATTGGCAGACGCACTAGACTTAGGATCTAGCGGGAAACCGTGGGGGTTCAAGTCCCTCCACGCGCATACAAAAAACACTTGCTTTTAAAGAAAGAATTTGTTATACTATAAGTCGTGCTGTTGAAAGATTGACAGGCGGACGTGGCTCAGTGGTAGAGCATCGCCTTGCCAAGGCGAGGGTCGCGGGTTCGAATCCCGTCGTCCGCTCCATATATGTGCCCTTAGCTCAGCTGGATAGAGCGTTTGACTACGAATCAAAAGGTCGGGAGTTCGAATCTCTCAGGGCACGCCATTTTCTTAACAGCTTAGAACATTATTATCGGGACGTAGCTCAGCTTGGTAGAGCACCTGGTTTGGGACCAGGGGGTCGCATGTTCAAATCGTGTCGTCCCGACCATTTAAAATTCTTGAGAGAGTAGAGCAAAAAGCTTATTGTATATGCGGGTGTAGTTCAATGGTAGAACTCCAGCCTTCCAAGCTGGTAGCGTGGGTTCGATTCCCATCACCCGCTCCATAATGAATGTAGAGAAGCCTTGATACATGAGGCTTTTTTTGTTTTTGTAGAAAGTGCTGAGAAATGAATACGAAATAATCCAAGGCTTACGGCATTATGATCTGCCAGCACATGGATGCCTGGTACGTAAGCCAAAAAGATGAGTGGGACAAGCTGAAACCGGACCCCTTCCTTTTCAATCGTCTCGATTCGGTTGTTTGGGCGGAACCGGATCATAGCCGGTCCGCCGTCCCGTCCATTATTATCCTTTTCTTCCTGATTTTAATGATGGATTTGCAAAAAGTTACCCGAACGGAAGCTTGATCCTCGCCCCGGTTGCAAGCGATTCGTCGATGGCAAAACAAACCTCCATCGACTTGAAAGCGTCGAAAAAGTCGCAGCGCGTCCGCTTATTGTGCCCAACGGACTCCACAAATTCCTGGATTTCGAGGGCGAACGGGTGATGCGACACGTCTCCGCTGTCCGGCATAATGGTCGGTATAGTGGCATATTCCGTCTGGCCGGGAAGCTTGTGGGTGAACAATTGGTTGTTCATGATCGAGCCCTTCTCCCCAAGCAAATGAATGTTGAATTTATATGTCGTTTTGCATTCCAGCGCTGAAGATACTTTGCCGATGCCGCCGTTTTTCAGCTTGAATACGGCGATGACGTTCGGGTCAAATTCGTAGCCGGAATCCGCCAATGCTTTACAGCCGTAAGCGGAAACCTCTTCTATATCGCCGGCGAAATATCGGATGGCGTCCACCGCGTGACAGCCGGCCGATAGCATGCTGCTGCCGCCCAACGCTTTTTTGCTGCTCCACCTGTATTGCGCATAGTGCGGGCCGATATTGTGCCAATAATCGATTTGGGCCATGAACACTCTGCCCAGCGCATCGTCATCGATTAGCGATTTGGCATTATCGAACATCGGATTCCAGCGCAGGACGAAGCTTACGACCGTTCGCACCGGATGCTTGGCGATTTCTTCGGCCATTCGCCATAAGCTTTCCTTGTCCATCGCCATCGGCTTCTCGATGACGAGATGCTTGCCGTGCCGCGCCGCCAAAATCGTTTGCTGCTCCCTTACGTCCGGCGTGGAGCATAGCACGACCGCATCAACATGCGGGTCGGCGATCATATCCTCGTAGCGCTCGAATACACGCGCCTCCAAGCCCAACTCGGCCAATCGCAAACGGGCATGCTCGGGCTGCCTGGATACGACGCCATACAGCCGCGCGTCCGGTTGAGCCGCGATGGCCTTCATATATTCCCCTGCAACCCAGCCGCTTCCCGCTACAGCAAATGAAATAGTCATCGTTGTCTCTCCCCTTTACACCGTTTTTGCAATTTCATAGGCATGTTTTTGAATACGGAGTACCGTCTCGACAAGCATTTCCAAATTTTCCTTCGTTCCGAGCAGCACGTTTTGGGCGAAGCCCATCGTGACAGGGCAAAGCTGCTCCACAACGGGACAATGCGTCGACCGGTAATCGATCGTTTTTCCTTCTATAAAGCCGTTTACCCCGAAGTTTTTCTCTTGAAATAACGGGTTTTTATACAACGGGATCGGATATCCGCCGAAATAGGGCACCCCTTCCGCAGCGAGCGCTTTAACCAAAGTATCGCGGTCCAAACCGAATTGTTCCCGATCCACCCGGAACATGTACAAATGATAGCCGTGGTTCGTTACGCGCGGGTCATCGGGAAGCATTTCAAGGCCCTTGATCGAGGCCATTAATTGCTTGAGATATTTGGCATTTTCCTGCCTTTTCCTGTTTTGTTCTTCCGCTCTGTCCATTTGACCGATCAAGATCGCCGCCTGAATCTCGGTTAGCCTGTAGTTCCAACAGGCATAATGGTGCTCGTAAAAGGGACGCCCTTTCTTTCTGCCGATATGCTGCAAGGAGTAACTCATTTCGGCAATATCCGGATTGTCGGTGATGATGATCCCGCCTTCGCCGGAAGTCATGTTTTTGGAATTTTGAAAGCTGAACGTGCCTACATCGCCGATCGCTCCGACACGTCTCCGTTGCCATTCCGCCATGTGAGCCTGCGCGCTGTCCTCGACAATCACGAGATTATATTTTTTCGCCAGCTCCCCGATAGCGTCCATATTCGCCGGCCGACCCGCCATGTGCACCACAACGATCGCGCGCGTATTCGCGGTAATGTACCGTTCGGCGCTTGCCGGATCGAGGCAATAAGTGTCGCGTTCGATATCGGCGAATACCGGCAGCCCGCCGATTTGAAGGACTGCGGTTGCGGAGGCGACGAAGGAATAGGCGGGGACGATCACTTCATCCCCCGGTTGCACACCAGCCGCACGAAGGGCAATTTCTATGGCAGCGGTTCCGTTGGCGCAAGCTACCGCGTATTTGGCTTGATGCATACGGGCAAACCCTTGCTCGAAGCGCACCGTCATCGATTCTTCGGAATCCGGCGCAAACAAAGCGCGGCACCAATTGCCCGATTTTAGAACGTCGGTCACTCTCCGGATATCTTCCTCGCTGACAAAAGGCCAACGGGGCCAAGTATTTGATGGAAAAGGATTCCCGCCCAAAATGGCCGGTTTGGATTTTTTGAACGCATTCATGCTCGGTTCCCTCCAAGTAGTCATATTTTTATTTATATCACCGTTAATTTCGGTTACTCTTTAACCGCTCCTAATGTGATCCCTTTGGCAAAATATTTTTGAAACATAAAAAATATGAGAATGACGGGAATCGCCGCTATAGCCGCTCCTGCCATCATGATCCCGTAATTGGTTACAAATTGCACCTGCAATGATGCAATGCCGACCGGCAACGTGCGCATGTCCGTGGAGCTTGTAAGGATCAGCGGCCACAAGAAACCGTTCCAGTTGCCGACAAAGGAAGTGATGGCAACCACGGCGATGACGGGTTTGGAAAGGGGGAGCACGATTCTCGTAAAGATCTTGAATTCATTACAGCCCTCGACTTTGGCCGCCTCCATCAATTCAATCGGCAAAGTGCTCATATATTGACGCATCAGGAACATACCGATGGCCGACCCCATGAACGGAACGATCAATCCTGCATACGTGTTGTACCAATTCAGGTCCTTCAGCATAATAAATAGCGGAACAATGCGAATTTGGTCAGGGATCATCATGCATCCCAGAATCATAAAAAAGAATATGCGATATCCTGTCGGTTTTATGAGTGAATAAGTATAGCCCGCCATCGAATCGCTGATCAGGGCACCGGAAGTAACGGCAACGGTGACGATAACGCTATTCAAAAACCACCGTGCAACAGGCGCGGTATCGAAAATTTCCTTGAAATTCTGTAAGGTAACCTTCAAGGGAATCAATTGCGGAGGCACATCCAGCACCATGGAACCGGGTTTCAAAGAAGTAAGGAACATCCAATAAATAGGGAACAATATAGCAAGCGCCCATGCCGTAAGAAGTGCATAAACCGCAATTTTCGCCATTGCCGCCAGCGCTATGCCAGGGCTCCGCTGCAATCGATTAGAGGTATTCATCATTTTTTATCCTCCCGGAATACGTAAAATTGGATGAGCGAAAGAATAAAAATCGTGACGAAAAGCACGGTTGCAGCAGCCGATGCCTTGCCGAATTCAAAGAAATCAAATGCGCTTGAATAAATCAAATAGGCAATGGTTGTTGTCGAATAATAGGGACCGCCGCCCGTCAAGACATATACGCTTTCGAAAACCTGGTAAGAGCCGATCATCCCGACAACGAACAAATACAGCAGGGTAGGTCTCAAAAGAGGGAGGGTAATGTGCCGGAACTGATGCCACGCGCTGCTTCCGTCGATGCGCGCCGCTTCGTACAAGCTTGCCGGTATGGCTCCCATATTGGCAGTAATAATGATAACGGCCGCCCCTTGTCCCCCCATAATTGCTATAAGCACCAAGGAATAAAGAGCCGTATCCGGATGAGACAGCCATGGATAAGGGCCCAATCCGATAAAAGACAGGGCGTAATTGAGCAATCCCGTCTCAGGGTCCATGATCCACTTCCACACAAGAGCGACCACTACGCCGGAAATGACGCCAGGCAAATAATAGGCCGCTTTGAAGAAGGCCTGCAGTTTGGGGGATAACGGAAATATGAGCCATGATAACATCAGGGCAACACCAACGCCTCCGGGAACGACCAGCACGGTGTAGATGGACGTATTCTTTAAAGCGATCCAGAATATATCGTCCTTGAACACATCGGCAAAATTTTGCAATCCCACCCACGTGGAACCGGATACGTTATAGTTGAGAAAACTGAAGGAAAGTCCTCTTAATATCGGGATGATCACAAAAATAAGGAATATGACCATCTCCGGCAATACAAAGAAGTATCCCCATAAGTTCTTTTTTAACTTTCGATCTATACCGTTTTTCTTGTTCGTTATATTCAAATTGTTTGTCCGACTCATCTCGATTCCCCTCTTGTTCTTGGGATGTGAAAGGGCATACGGTTTCCTGCAAACTCTCTCACAAAAATATACGAACTACTTGCCGCCGTCCAAGACTTCATTCGCTTTCGTCGCTAAGTCGTCCAGCGCCTGCTTCGACGTTTTCTTACCGGCGAATGCCGCATCAAGCTCCGGATTGATCAGACTGATCAAAATTTTGCTAGTGGATTCGCCGCGCCCCAGATCTTTGCCGTCTTGCATCATATAACGAGCCACTTTCGCGTTTTCGTCCCCGCCGAATACATCCCCGGAAGAAATTCTTGTCGGGAACGAGCCGATCTTCTCGGCCGCTTTCACATTTTCTGTATTGGTCAAATATTTGGCAAATTCCATCGCCATTTTCGTATGATTCTCATTCTTACCTTTTTGTTTAAATACAGGAATGCCTCCGATGCCCGAATACGTTTTCGCCTTGGCAACGTCCGGCCCCGTCGGAAATTGCAAAGCTACCACTTCAGGTATCTTTTTATCCGCAGGTATGGATTTTTCCAACAACTCTTCCACTTTTTCCTCCGTATATGCCACATCCGGGAAAAATGCCATATCGCCGGCCCAGAAATTCAAAGGCTTGGCACCACCGGCAATAAATTTAAACGCCCCCGATTTCTTCATATCGAGCAAGAAATCCAAAGATTGTACGCCTTGAGGTGAATTCAACGTAAATTTGCTCTCATCGCTATTGTACAAATCGGCGCCAAAATTCCAGAACCACAGCAGGTGTTGCCAATCCGCCTGGTTTGTGCTGATTTGAGTCGCGTAATACGTCTTGCTGTCTTTTTTGTACGGGAAGTTGGCCGCAATCTCTTTAAACTGGTCGACTGTCCATGCACGGTCCCCTTGAAGTGGCAGCTTGTCGGCAAGCCCCATCTCCTCCAACATGGTCTTGTTTGCATAAAATACACGCGGAGCGATCAGGATGGGAAAAGCGTACAATTTTCCGTTATAGGTTGCATAATCGGTCGTACTCTTATAGAAATCCGCTGCGTCTGTTTTATCAATATAGGAATCGATCGGTACGAGCATATCCTGCTTTAAATATTTAGGCAGCCAGGCCAAATCAATGTAGCTCAAATCCGGCGCGCTTCCTGCGGCTATGGCCGCATCCAGCTTTTGAATCCCGTTATTCCAATCCAGCATCTCAATATCGATTTTGGTAACATTCGGATGCATGTTCATAAATTCTTTGGCTTTTTCCTTTACCCATCCGTCCTGTTTCTCGTCGCTTCCTTTCCATAACGGAAACCACCAAACGCTTAAAGTCGTCTGTTCGTCCGCGGATGGGGCATCCGAAGTATTCCCTTCTTTTCCGCCGTTCGCACCTTGCGCATCTTCGGGTGTTTTGCCGCTATTATTGCCGCCGCAAGCCGATGCTGCCAAGAAGACAAATGCCAGCAAGATAACGTGCCAAACTTTGTAATTCCTTCTTTTTCCCATCTCGTAACCCCTTTCATTTTTCCATTTTTGTAACCCCTTTCATTTCGCTTACTTGCAATACAACCGCATCTTTAATATAGCGATTAATTTGCCTCCCAGCATTGTTCCGCCTTACTTTCTTTTTTGTCAAAAACAACTTTTCATGTCCGTCTAATTTTGTTATCTTTATAGTAAAATAAACCAATCAGGGTGGTTGTCGTGAGCAATTTGTCCGAACTGCTTGATGCATCGCCAGTTGTCCCGTTTATCCGCGAAAGTGATTATGCGATCCGCAAACCCTGGTGCGCGCCGATTCGCCGCCTTCTCGATTATTTGCTCATTTATGTTCAAGAGGGAGAAATGCTGGTAGAGGCTGACGGGGTACAATATCAGTTTGTCAGCGGGGAATTTTGCCTGCTGCAGCCGAACACCGTCCAGTCCTTGATCGGGACTTCCAATACGATTACGCCGTTTGCACATTTTGACATTTTCTACAATCCCGAACGGCATGACAGCTTTCCGACGCTCGCCGGACAAATCGACCTGACCGCTTACGCCCACCTGATGCAGCCCAGGCTAGACGACGTGCTCGGCATTGGGGTGCCCGTCAAGTTGGAGCCGAAACGGCCGTTGCAGTTCCGCGATACGATGCTGGACATGGTCGAATGCTGGGGGCACAAAGACCCGATCCGGCAGTTGAAGGCGCAGCATCTCGCCACCGCGCTCGTGCTGTCGATTCTCGAAGATTTTGCCCCCTCTTCGGCGAAAACGGGGCCTTCGACCCCTTCGTTTAACTGGATCACCTCGTTTTTCCATTTCAATCTTTCCGAACCTTTGAGTATAGCCGATATGGCGCTACGGGCAAACTTGTCCCCTTCCCGTTTCTGTACCTTGTTCAAGCTGCAATTCGGTACGACTCCGCATCGTTACCTGATGGAGCTGCGCGTGAACCACGCCTGCGCCTTGCTTCAGAACTCCACCCTCTCGCTTGAGGAAATTGCCTCGTACTGCGGGTTTGCCGACATTCATCATTTTTCCAAAACGTTCAAAAAAAAGACCGGGCTGCCGCCCGGCGCTTATCGTAAAACAAAACAGACATAACCTACTTGTCGCGAGCTTGTTCCCTGTACTGCGAAGGCGATGTTCCGGTCATGTTCCGAAACGCCAGCGAAAAATGCTGGACGTTGTTGAAGCCGCAATACTCGGCGATTTGCGCGATCCCCAGCCCGGGCTCCGTTTTTATCATCTGGATCGCTCTCTCTATACGGAGCTGCAATAAATAGCGGTAAGGCGCGATGCCGTACTTCTCTTTGAAAACGGCGGTAAAGCGCGAAGGAGACAAGGGGATGAGATCGGCCATCTGCTTCACCGTAATCGATTCGTTCAAGTGCAGCGATAAAAAGGACAATACTCTTTCCAGCATCACAGAGGGCGTTTCATTATTATCAATGGACTCGCCGAACATCTGGACAAGATCGAGAAACAGCCCGATTCCGAGCTGCTGTACCTCGATGTTGCCGAGCGCGGTACCTTCTTTCCATTTGCCGATCAGACGCATCAGTTTGTTTTGGAACAGCGAGGGCTGTGCCGGGCGAAAAACAGTAGGCACAGCGATACCGGGAAAATCGTTCAATCGTGGCTGTAGCAGGTGGGCATAGCTTTCCAGGTTGATCATGCCCGCGCTTGTCGGAAACGACTGCTCGCGCATCGGGTTGTAGAAAAAATCGAGATGGGCAAAAGGTGTCCGGGTTGCCGTCAATCCTTCCAGCAGCAGCAAATCGCCCGGCTGGACGAGACAGAAGTCGCCCGGACGAAGATCGTAAATATGGTGATTGACGGTAAACCGACAATGTCCATGCTCGATATAGACGATCAGGTAATCCAGCAATTTTCGTTCCCCGTACGACCACGGCAGCCGGGATGCGTAATCGGCCTGACGAACGAACGGCGTTACGACCGTTTCGGCGAGAGAGACGGGTTTTTTCATGCTGGTCACACTCCTTCGTACAGTCGGATTATATATATTTTTAAATGATACTATACAGCTTTTGCTTGGTACAGTCCAATTGAACACATAAAAACAACAGTCGAAATTTATAAGTAAATAGTCGGATTTTACGATGCAATCGCTCCCGGCCGGGATTAAGATAAGGGTACAAACCATTACCGGGAGGGTTTGCTTATGAATTTGAGAGATCAGGTTTGCGTTGTCACCGGGGCCGCGCGGGGGATTGGCCTGTCCATCGCCCGGCATCTCATCGACACGGGGGCAAAGGTTGCGCTGTGCGATGTCGATGAAGCGCCGCTGAAAGAGGCTTGCGCGGCTTTGCCGGCAGGACGGCACCTCGCGATTACCCTCGACGTGGTCAGCGAATCGGCTATCGCGGGCGCGGTTGATACGGTCGCGGCGTTATGGGGCGGCATATCGGTCTGGATCAATAACGCCGGCGTCGCCAGGCATCAATCTGTGCTCGACATCAGCGAGCGGGAAATCGATTTGATGCTGAGCGTCAATGCGAAAGGAACGATTCTCGGCAGCAAGCAAGCGCTGCTGCATATGAAAAACGGCCGCCGCGGCCATATCGTCAATATTATTTCAACCGCCGGGATGAACGGCGTGCCGGGGCAGTCGGTGTACTGCGCCAGCAAGTTCGCGGTCCGCGGCTTTACCGCCGCTCTTCAGGAAGAGGCCGCCGCTTGCGGCGTACGCGTCAGCGCGGTATATCCCGGAGGCGTCGATACGGCGTTTTGGGACAAAGCGCGCGACAGCAAGCCGCCGGTAGAGCTGTTTTTGACGGCGGATCACATCGCCAGAGCGGTCATCTCCGTGCTGCAAACGGATGATTTCTGCGTCGTCAGGGAAATCGTGCTTCGCTCCATCCGCGATGTGGATACGATCGTGCCGGAGCCCGAGGATGGGCGTTGAGATGGCCGGGTTCGTTTGGTCGTCGCATCTGCTGGAGTCATCGTCTTTAAATTCTCGCAGAGTGTACCGGCTCATCGTGCCGGAGCGCTTCGCCCCGGTTTGATTGCGGTATATCAGACCCGTATATCGAGCAAAACCGTCTGTTGCATCGGCGGTTTGAAGCGCAAGGCATTCTCCATCACTATGCGGAAAAGCAAGGAAAACACGACTGGGCTTACTGGATCGCCAACATCGCCGAGCATTTGCGCTTTCACTATTCACTATGACAATGCAGCGGGAAGTTCATTAAGAGGAGGATACGATCATGCAAGAAAATAAACGCATTCCGAACTTGGCCGGTCTTTGTTCAGTGGACGAGGCTGCCGTACAAGGCCTTTCGGTCGACGAAAACGTCACGATGCTGAAACGCATCCATTATGTCAAAAAAAGATTGTACCATACGATGATCTGGCACATGAACCGCACCCCGGAATGGGAAGTCAAAGGGGCGATGAGCCTGCATATTTGGCTGGACGCTGAACACATCGCCGCTTTGCGCAAGAGGGTGTCGGAAATGCGCAAGCCTCCGCTGCATCTGGATCAAGCTCCCGATGACAAGCTGGAGCGGCTCATGGACGAAGCGCTGAATGCGGACACTACCGTAGAACTGTTGACGGGATTGGCGCTCATTCGCGCCGCGTTGTCCGAAGCGTACGCCGCGCATAAACGGTTGACTAACCCGCTGGTCGACCAGCCGACCTGCCGGACGCTCAAATTGATGGCAATCGAAGAGGCGGAAATGGCACAATGGTTGCAAGAGGCTCTTGCAACGCACGTTCAGACGAAGGAGCGGCAGGAAGAGCAAAAGGCGTGGACGGAACATATATCGGCCTATTTGTGTCATGCCTGCGGCATTCTGGGCAACGAGTCCGCCGCTTCGAAGAATGCCGAGCTTCCCCCACCTCGGGCGGCTGCACCGCTCAAACTCGAATTGACGCCCAGACGGGACGAACGCTTCACCGATCTGTACAATAGCGTGCTGACCGCGGATGAGCTTTATCTCGATCGCGAGCGCGACCCTAAGGAAAGGGTATGGGCGCTGTTCTACAAACGGCTGCGCGAGATCGACGTACCGGAAATGCAGTGCTCGATCGTGGCGCAGACGCAAGATAAGCCGTGGGAGTACTACAAGGATATGGGCAGGCAAATTTGGGACGAAGCGCGCCATTCGATGATGGGCGAAGTGGCCTTCATGAAGAACGGGGTCGACTGGACCGAACTGCCGATCCGCGTCAACTTCTCGCTGGAGTTGAATACGCTGCTTACGCCGGAAGAACGACACGCCATCCTGTACGACATCGAATTCGGCTTGATGCCCGGAGACAAAGGGAAGAAGTACGAATGGGAAATCGCGAAGCAGAGCGGCTACGGTCTGGCGGCAACGTTCCACGATTATGACTGGGCGGATGAAGTGCTGCATGCGCATATTGGGAAAAAGTGGATCGTCTCCCAGCTCGGCGGCGTGCAGGAAACGCTTGAACTGGCCAAACAGGCTTATCGGAAATTGGCCGACAACCGGCCGGCTTACGTAAGCGAAGACCCGGATTGGTGGCGGCATTTTTACGATCAGGTCAAAGACAAGGAGTTTATACAATGAACACGACGTTGCTTCTCGGCACGGCCAAAATGGACATCACGCCGGCAAGTCCGATTCCCCTGGCGGGATTCGCCAGCCGAAAAAACAAAGGCGCCTTCCAGGGTATCTCCCATCCGCTATATGCCAAAGTGTTACTTTTTCAATCCCGCGATGACGACGGCCGAGCTTTCTCGGCCTTGCTCGTGTCCGCCGACTTGCTGTGGTGGGGCTCGGATGTGACGGCTGCGCTGAAGCTTAAGCTAAGCGAGCGCTTCGGTTTGCCCGGCGACGCCATTATTTTGCACGGCACCCATACCCATTCCGGACCACAAACAAGCGAACGCTTCGCACCCTTGCTCGGCGTCATGGATAAAGGCTATATCGAGTTTCTTGAACAGAAGCTGATGGACGGAGTCAGTCAGGCGCTGACCCGGCTGGAGCCGGTCGTCATCGAACGCGGTCAGGCGGAGCACCGCCTGAATATAAACCGCCGAAAACGGAAGGGCGACAAAATCGTCATCGCTCCGAACGAATCGGGGCCGAACGACCCAGAGCTGACCGTCATCCGTTTCTGCAATGCGGATGATGAAGTAAAGGCGCTGTGGGTGCATTATGCCTGCCATCCGACCATTACGTCCGACAACCTCATCTCCCCGGAATTTCCCGGCGTGGCGATGGAGCAGTTGGAGCAGGCGTCTGGCGGACAAACCGTTGCCGTCTACTTGCAAGGGTGCTGCGGGGACGTGGGACCGAACTTGATCAGGGACGGAAATTTTTATTTCGGGTCGGATCGGGACGTGTGCTCGTTTGCCGCCAAATTGGCCGAAGCGGTACTGTCTGTCACGGAGCAGCCGATGAAGCCGCTCAGCCCGCTCCCCTTGCAGGTACGCAGCGAGACGCTGCCGCTTCCGCTCAGCAAACTGCCGAGCCGCTCCGAGCTAAACAAGCTGAAAAGCAGAGAAGAAATAATCGGCCAATGGAGCCGGATGCTGCTCGACAATCCCGAACGGCTCGCCCCCGAGTTGCCGCTTGAGCTAACGTACGTCCAACTGGCCAAAGGGCTATCTCTGCTGGCGATGAACGCGGAAATCGTGGTGGAGTACGGATTGTTCGTCAAGAAGACGTCCTCTTCCGGCACGCTCCCGATCGCTTACAGTAACGGCATGATCGGCTACGTTCCGACCGCGCAGCAAATCGACGAAGGAGGCTACGAAGCGGACGAATCGACGAAGTATTTCGGCATGGCCGCTCCGTTCGACCCTTCCGTGGAACCATGCATGCTTGACGGGATCGTCCGCTTCATGAACGGCAGCGAAGCTGCGAACGTCAACCGCACAGCCCCTTGAACACCAGCTCCTCGAATTTGTTCAGCCCCTGCGCGCTGTTGATCGACCAGAGGCAGTCGCCCAGCTCACACTTGATGGAAAGAGAAGACAATTCTACTTGAAAGGGCAGCCTGATTTGCATACGAAGGTAAGTTGTGCAAAAAAGCCGGTACAAGATGTTACTCTTGACCGGCTTTCATTCTTTTGTGGTTGTTTGTCGCTTTTGAGCAAACCGTGTTTACCAATGCCTCGATTTGCTCCCCTCTAGATAGGCGTAATTTTCTTCCCCACGTTAACGCCCAGGCGCTGTTTATCCATGTCCTGAATTCGCGGCGGGAGTTGACTGCTGCTTCCGGGTCACCTCATATGCAGGCTGATTCATATGAATCATAAGTCTCTACACTTGTTCACAAAAATGTCACAATTTAACTTCACTTTTTTTAAGCGAAAAAAAGTTATACATAGTAGAGAGGAGGGGAACAGGTTGGAAGAGGCCACATGGATCAGGCGAATCCAGCAAGGGGAAACGCACTACCTGACGTTGCTGATTGAGCGGCATTACGCCAGTATCCAGAAATATTGCTACTGGAGGGTTCGGGATCAGGAGGAGGCAAAGGATCTGACCCAAGAAACCTTCTATCGCTTTTGCCGTCATATCGAGCGCTATACCGATGCCGGGAAATGCCGCGCTTACTTATATACCATTGCCCGTCATTTGTGCAGCGACCATATGGGGAAATGGCGGGCCTTGCCCTGGGAGGAGGCGGGAGGAGCGGCCGAGCAGAGGCCATCCATGGAGGAGCGGGTGGATAACGAGCACCTGGTGCATCAGTTGCTCCAGACCTTGCCAGAAGAGCAGCGGGAACTGATATTCATGCGATTTTGTCTGGATCTGACCTTCCGGGACATTGCCCGAATTACGGGAGTGAATATTTGCATGGTGCAATACCGGGTGAAACGTGGTTTAAACGCATTAAAGCAGCACTGGGAAAGGAGGGAAGCCCATGAACAAGCCACCGAAAGCCCCTGTCCCCGATATTCTGAGGGAATACCTTTCACCCCCCATTGACCGGCAGCGGATGAAGGAAACTATCGAAGGGGCGGCGTATATTTTGCGTCAGACCCAAGGGAGCCGAAGGATGTCTTTCCGCCAGTTTTATTTTGTACAGCTTCGTTTCATCAGCAAGAAGGTGTGGGGCTTGCAATTATTGATTGTTCTGGGAATAGGGATGCTCGTGCACAACGCTCTGCAGGCGGGGAGGTGGTCGGGGGACGTGCAGCTTCTCATGCTGGCTTCCATCGCCACGCCGCTGTTGGCTCTGGCGGGGGTTCAGACGCTGACTCGCTCTTTAAGCTTTAATATGCTAGAGATTGAGTTGAGTACTAAATATTCATTGGAAAAGCTAACAATGGTTCGTATGAGCCTCTTAGGGATGGCGGATATTGTATGCCTAGTACTGCTGGCTGCTTTTTTTAGCGTAGAGCTTCAGCAGGAGATCTCCTTCATGCTGCTTTACCTGCTTGTGCCGTTCAATCTGACTTGCCTCGGATGCCTGGTGCTGCTGAATCGTGTGCGAACGATGAACTGCGGGTATTACTGCATGATCTATGGGGGTTTTCTTGTGCTGGTGCAAGTGATTCTGGCATTTACCCCTTCTTTGCAGCTTTACAAAAACTCCACTGTGGGAGGTTGGCTGATACTTTTGCTCCTTACGACAGCAGGGATTGCCGTCGAGATACGCAAGCTGCGGGCGACTTGCAAAAGTATAGAGGTGGTATCTCGACCGGTTTTCTGAAGTTCTGATTAGGAAGGGAAATATGAGGAGGAAATGCTTATGCTGGAATTGAGCTTAAACCAGGTAAGTAAGCAGTTTTCCGCAAAAAAAGCGGTGGAGAACATTTCGGCTCGCTTGACCAGCGGTGTATATGGCCTTCTGGGGGCCAATGGAGCGGGGAAAACTACCCTGATGCGGATGGTTTGCGGCATTCTCAACCCCACATCGGGGACGATTGAAATGAATGGCCAGGAAATAGGTCGGATGGGAGAACGCTATCGCGATCTGTTGGGTTATTTGCCTCAGGACTTCGGCTACTACCCGGATTTCACCGCTGAAGAGTTTCTCTGGTATGTGGCAACTCTGAAGGGGCTGACCCTGTCAGCGGCGAAGGTCAAGGCTAGGGAAGTGCTGCGGACGGTGGCCTTGTCCGAGGTGGCCCGCAAGAAAATCCGCACCTTCTCCGGGGGGATGAGGCAGCGGCTAGGCATCGCCCAGGCCATTCTGAACGATCCCCGGGTGCTAGTGTTGGACGAGCCGACGGCGGGGCTGGATCCCAAGGAGCGGGTGCGCTTCCGCAATCTCATCGCCGATCTGGCCCGGGACAAGATCGTTATCCTCTCGACGCACATCGTTTCGGATGTGGAGTACATCGCTGACCAGATTTTGGTGATGAAGCAGGGAGGATTGTTGATGACCGGGACGGTGGAGCAGTTGACAGCTGCAATGGAAGGTTATGTATGGGCGTGTCATGTACCGTCCAGAGAGGCGGAGGAGTGGAGAGCCCGCTACTGTGTGAGCAATTTGCGGCACGAAGGGGATCAGGTGGAATTACGCCTCGTATCGGCGGTAAAGCCTGTGAATAACGCAGTATCGGTTACACCGACGCTGGAGGACTTGTATCTGTACCATTTTCAAGATGACAGGCTGTAGTGGCTGGTGAAGAAAAATAGGGGGCACGACTCATGGATATTCTGACTCGGTTTGAGTTGAGAAAAATAATGAGAAGGAAATCGTTTTATGCAGGGATTGCGATTTTGGTATTAGCGGCCATATTCTTGACAAGTGTGATGGTTACGGATGCGTCAATAACAGGTGGGGACGGCAAGGATTTATCTGGAATAGCAGCTATCCAATTGCGAAAGGAGTACAACCGTCAACTTGCCGGCCCTTTAACTGTGGAAAAAGTAGCAGATGCGGTTGAAAGGTATAATAAAACATGGCATGATCCGAAAAATCTTAATAAAAAAGGAGAGATTACCAATGAGGCCTATGCAAAATATGCAGTAAAGGATGAACAGATTGATACTTTGATTCGTTTTGCTTTTTCTCCTGTGAGGGAGTACGATCATTATATTATCGACAAATTGAGCCCAAATGACGCAAAAGATTTTTACCGGAAGCGGATGGAGAAGGTTAACGGATATTTGAATTTCGATTATTCCTATGGAAACTATTCGATGGAAGATAAATCCTTCTTTATAAAGATGAATGAGAGCATTCCTGTTCCTTTCCAAATGGACTATGTTACCGGTTGGGAAAAGGTGTTTCAGAATCTACGGAGTATCTTTTTAATCAGCGCTTTCGTCATCGCGATCTGTCTCGCTCCCGTGTTCGCTGGTGAATACCAGAGTGGGGCTGATTCCATCATTCTATCCTCTCGCTATGGTCGCAACAAGGTTATTGCCGCCAAATTGAAAGCCAGTTTCATAGTGTCCTTGGGACTACTTGTTTTAGCGTTGACGACCTATACACTCCTGCTACTGGGAATCTATGGATTCGACGGCGGGAGTGCCAGTGTGCAGATGATCGATCTTTTGGCTCCTGTTCCATACACTGTTTTTCAAACGTATTTATGGGTGGTCTTAATTGGCAGTCTGGCCTGTCTGCTTGTGGGAGCGGTTACGCTATGGCTGTCCAGCCGGATGAGTAGTTCCTTTCCAGTTATTGTTACAATCGGAATTTTCCTTATCGGTCCGATGTTTATCCCGGCTAGCAAAAGCAGCCGCTTGTTTAATCATATGATGCATCTGCTGCCGAGTAATATGATTGATAGTTTTAAAAGAGTAACCGGATACGAAGTGTTCCATATTTTGGGGCAGCTGATTCCGGAGTACAAGGTTATGGTTGGTGTGGCGGTAATCGTTATTGTTATGCTGCTGCCTTTCGCTTACCAAGGATTCAAGAAACGTCAGGTTGCCTAGCTGAATGAAAGTCGTAACGTTTTTTCATCGGTTTCAGCAGCACTTTTTTTGACTTCGTTTCCACATGTATTATAATGACACACATGATTCGAGTTGTAGTGGGTACAGTAGGTGCATGAATCTTGTCGGTTTCCAAAGAAATCTTATATCCAAATAATTCCGACCGAACATTTTTTCAGGCCTGATTTGTAACGAAAGTAAAATAAGCAGCCTTGCGGGTGTAGTTCAATGATAGAACTCCAACCTTCCAAGCTGGTAGCGTGGTTCGATTCCCATCACCCGCTTTCATAATTAATAGCTAAACCGCCATTTGGCGGTTTTTTTGTGCGCGTGGGCCCGGTAAAGCGCGTAAAGCATAATAGAGCAACGATTTACAATTATTCGCTTTATTTAGCATTTTTAGAATACCGGCGGTAACGGGCATTGTTGAAGCGCAGGATGGTGCTGCAAATGATGGGATTAAGCATACTGATGTAAAATTTATATAATAGTTCGCGGATGGCAAACCGATAAAAAAAGAGGGGGAATAGCCTCGATTTTAAATAGATAGAGAAGGAGAGGTAACAACATGGGAAGTTATCATAGTTTGGCGAAAAAATTGGTTCTCTTTATGATCACCCTCCTGGTAATCATGCCTTTCGGGAACGCTTTTGCCAGCCAATTTTCCGATGTGGAGGGACATTGGGCCGGCAAACAAATTACGGAATGGATGAACCAAGGCTACATAGACGGCTATGCGGACGGTTCATTTAAACCGGAGCAGGAAATAACGAGAGGCGAATTTATGGCGCTCGTAAACCGTTCATTCCATTTTCGCGATAAGGCATCTATATCTTTCAGCGATATCAGCCCGCTGGATTGGGTTCATGGCGAGGTAAGCAAGGCAGTATACGCCGGATATGCTACGGGTTATGATGATAATACCATTCGTCCGGATACGCCGATAAGCCGTCAGGAAGCCGCAGTCATAATCGAACGTATTTTGCCGGTGCAGGCATCACAAGCTTCGCCAAACGGATTAAGCCAATTTAAAGACGAGGAATCAATCGCAAATTGGGGTCGCGAGGCTGTAGTATCTGTTGTTTCCAGCGGAATTATGAACGGCTACGAAGATGGGACATTTCGTCCGGAACAGAGGATAACACGTGCCGAAACCGTCGTAGTTCTTCAACGAACCCTCGAAATAAAAGCGGCGAAAGCCGATCGTGTATACGATCGTGAAGGTTCTTACGGTCCTGCGGAAGGCATCGAGGTCATAACGGGAAATGTGACGATTGCCGCTCCCGGAGCAACCTTGCAGAATGTAACGATAGAAGGCGATCTGCTGCTCGATGCGAAAATCGGGGAAGGGGACGTTTTTGCTCATAACGTAACGGTAAAAGGGCAAACGATCGTTAACGGCGGCGGGGAGAACTCCGTTCATTTGGAAAACAGTACGTTTACGACAATAATTGTGGATAAAAAAGAAGGAATCGTTCGTTTGGTGGCCAAAGGCAGCACGACAGCGGAAGAAGTTATCCTTATGTCCGAGGCCAAAATCGAGCAGGCCGAAACCGGATTGCGCCGCTTAGTCATCTCCTCTGAGCTTCCGGAGGAAAGCAGAATTGTGCTTGCCGGCATGTTCGACGAGGTTGTGGTGCAGGCAGATCGGGTTCATATCGAACTGTCCGGAAACGAAACCAAAATCGCAAGTTTAATACTGGAAACCATCGCTTACATTTCTGGCGAAGGCAGTGTAGAAAAAGCGGTCATCGGGGAAGGGGCCAGAGGGTCTTCCTTTAACAAACGGCCTGCCGTAGTTGAAGGCGCCGGGAAAGACTCCATCTATCAAATTACTGTATCCCCCGGCGGTTTTGTGAATAAACCGAAGCCGATAGAGAAGCAATCTGTATACGGCAGCGTGTATGATGTGTCGAAAGCTCCGATCGTCAATGCCGTTGTAACGGTAACCGATACGGTTTACTCGACCAAGACCGACCAGTACGGAAAGTACGTTTTTAACCAGTTACCGGAAGGGACTTATACGCTGACGGTTACAAAGGACGGATATTTGCCAGCGTTATCGGATACGGTGACCGTAGTCAAGGATAAGCCTGTTCAACTGAATTTCGAACTTCAGCAGGCGTCGATTGACCGAATGGTCGACCATATTGTTATCTCTGCGCCGGACGTTATTAAATATAACGATTTCGAGCCCCAGTATACGCAAGATGGAGTAATTGAACCGGAGCCGATCATATTGAAGGCGGCTGTATACGATGAGGACAACAATCTATTGGACGGGGAACAAGTCGTCTGGAGCCTGGAATTTCAAGGAGAACGGGATTCCTGGGATTATGACGGCAATCCCAGACCTTATCCGCTGACGATCGATGCGGAAACCGGCGAGCTTCATTCGGGTTGGTATACATGGATTGAAGAAGTGGACGTAGTGGCCCGGTCGGTCTCCGATTCAAAAGTGAGTGTTCGGAAAACAATTCAGTTCGGACGCGACAATATTAAAAGTGTAACGAGCACGAACGGCAAAATGGTGTTTCAGTTGTTCGGAGAGCCTGATTGGATTGTTTATGGCAATGAGAAATATGCCCCCGAAATCCACAGCGTCGTTATAGACAAATTCCGTGCGGATGAAAACGGGTGGAATTACGAGGAAGTAGAGATTAATACCTTTATTTATGACCCGCTACTCCATACCGTACAGTTCAACTTTACTCCTTTCGAGCAAACGGGGGAACGACAGGTCATTGTTCTTACGGTAGGATATGAAGAAAGCACTCATATTACGTATTCCGAATTTATCGTGGAACCGAAGTAATAATATAGAGAGAAGAATCGGCGCTGCCTGGACGTTCGAGTCGAACCCAGGATGAACGCCGGTTCTTTTTTTAATGATAAAGCATTCATTTTGCTAAATCCTGCAAAGATGTACCTGCATTGATGTTTTTTATGATAAAATAAAGAAATGTAGAGAAATTGTTCGATCGTAAACTTCTGGGTTATGACGAAAAACGAGGTGAAGGAAATGTCGGAAAAGTCGCAAGTGCAAGCGGCAGGAAAAAACCAGCCAAGCAGCTTGTTGCGCAGAGATGTTCGTTTTTTGGGGAACATTCTGGGTGATGTTTTAGTGCATCAAGGCGGTAATCAGCTGCTGGACATTGTTGAGAAGATTAGAGAAATGAGCAAAACACTGCGTACGCAGTTTGATCCGGATGTATATAGTGAAATTAAAGAAACGATCCGATCATTTGATCCCGATATCCGCCATCAAGTGATTCGTGCTTTTGCCATTTACTTCCAGTTGGTAAACATTGCGGAGCAGAATCATCGGATTCGCCGTAAGAAAGATTATGAACGCTCAGCAGGGGAAGCCATTCAGCCAGGATCGATCGAGAGTGCAGTTAAGACCCTTAAGGAAAGGAATCTGTCTGTAGAAGAAGTTGTAGAAATTATGGGACGGATTTCTTTGGAGCTGGTTATTACCGCACATCCGACTGAAGCGACGAGGAGAGCTGTATTGGATATTCATCGTCGGATTTCGGACGATGTTATGGAACTGGACAACCCTATGCTCACTATCCGGGAGAGAGATCAGCTGCGGGAAAGATTACTGGCTGAAGTGCTTACGTTATGGCAAACGGATGAGCTGCGGGATAGAAAGCCTACCGTTCTGGACGAAGTCAGGAATGGTTTGTATTACTTTGACGAAACCTTATTTGATGTTCTGCCTGATGTTTATGCGGAAGTGGAACGCTGCCTGGAGAAATATTATCCGGGGGAGAATTGGCATGTTCCGAACTTCCTGCGCTTTGGCTCGTGGATTGGCGGGGACCGGGACGGCAACCCTTCCGTAAGAGCGAACGTTACTTGGGAAACGCTGCTTATGCACCGGGAAGTGGCCGTATACAAGTATGAGGCGGCTCTGAGGGAAATGGGCAGCCATATGAGCTTTAGTAAAAATATTGTCAATGTGACAGAGGAACTGCTCCTGTCGATCGAGAAAGATCGCTCCTTGATCGAATTAAAGAAGGAGGATCCTTGGCGTAACGAGAAGGAGCCTTACCGGATCAAGTTGACTTATATGCTTGAGAAGATTCAAAATACGGCTCATAGCCATGCTAACGAGCATGCTAAATATAAGTCAGCACAAGAATTTATTGATGATTTAGAAGTGATTGAACGAAGCTTGAGAAACCATTATGCGGATTTTGTGGCCGATCATTATTTGCTCAAGCTGATTAGACAAGTAGAGCTATTCGGCTTCCATATGGCCAAGCTGGATGTGCGTCAGCACAGTAAAGAGCATGAATCGGCGATGACTGAAGTTTTGGCGCGAATGGGGATTGTTCCTAACTACTCCGGGCTGAGCGAAGAGGACAAGATCCGTCTGTTGACAGGAGTTCTGAACGATCCGCGCCTGATTACCTCTCCGTATATCGACTATTCGGAATCTACCCAGGAATGTCTGGATGTATATAGAACCATCAAGGAAGCACAGCAGGAATTTGGACAGGAATGTATCTCCAGCTATTTGATCAGCATGACGGAAGCGGCCAGTGACTTGCTTGAAGTGATGGTGTTCAGCAAAGAGGTTGGCTTATACCGCCGTGAAGAAGATGGACAGACTCACTGTACTCTGCAGCCGGTCCCCTTATTCGAGACGGTGGATGACCTTCATGCGGCTCCGGAGATCATGCGTACTTTGTTTGAAATCCCGGCCTACCGGGACAGCCTGAACAGCCTAGGTCAGCTTCAAGAAATTATGCTCGGTTATTCCGACAGTAATAAAGACGGCGGGGTTCTGACCGCTAATTGGGAACTCCGTTCGGCACTGAATAATATTACGGAAATGGCTAATCAATATGAGGTGAAGCTGAAGTTCTTCCATGGTCGGGGAGGAGCGCTGGGAAGAGGGGGAATGCCTCTGTACCGGAGCGTCATGGCTCAGCCTCCACAAACATTGGGAGGCGGCGTCAAAATAACGGAGCAGGGAGAAGTGCTTTCCCAGAGATACTCCGTCAAGGGGATCGCTTACCGCAGTCTGGAGCAGGCCACCTCTGCCTTGATTAAGGTAGGGATGTACGCCAAGCTGGATCATAACGAAGAACTGGTTTCGGATTGGGAAGATATCATGGAGGACATCTCTCAGACCTCTCAGACGAAGTATCAGGATCTGATCTTCAAAGATGAAGATTTCATGGCGTTCTTCAGAGAAGCGACACCGCTCTCTGAAATAGGGGAGCTTAATATTGGTTCGCGTCCTTCCAAGCGGAATAACAGCAACCGATTCGAAGATCTGAGGGCGATTCCTTGGGTCTTTGCATGGACCCAGTGCCGTTATCTGCTTCCGGCCTGGTACGCTGCGGGAACGGGCTTACAGAGCTTCTACGAAGGCAAAGCCGAGAAATTGGAAGTTCTGAAAGAGATGTATCAGAAATGGTCGTTCTTCCGTACGACTATCGATAATCTGCAGATGGCTCTGGCCAAGGCCGATTTGAACATTGCTAAAGAATATGGAAGAATGGTCAAGGATCAGTCGATAGCGGAGCGAATCCATGAACTGATTCATAATGAATACAAGCTGACTTCGGACATTATATTAGCTATTACCGGTCAGCAGGATATTATGGACAATGATCCGAATCTGCAGGAGTCCATACGTCTAAGGAATCCTTATGTAGATCCGCTCAGCCTCATGCAGGTAGAGCTGTTAACGGAAATAAGAACGATTCGCGATAATCAGGAGGACGATCCGACGTTGCTTCGTGAAGTGCTTCTCACTATTAACGGAATTGCGGCGGGGATGCGCAATACGGGCTGATCGAAGAGCGTAAAGAGCCAAGCTGGGAAGCTTATCTCTGATGTGTCGGGTTCCTTGATGGGACCCGACTTTTTCTTTTGCTTTTTGCGATCGGTTCGATTACGATACTAAAGGGAACTTTTTACGGTTCGATGTTTTAGAGTATGGTGATTACCAGTTTGGGGACTATGATTATTAATCGTTAAGCAATTAATCTGCAGGGGCGAAATATGTGCTGGGGGAATGGCAGTGAATTATCTGGAAACGCGATTGGCCAAGCTGTCGCGTAATGGAGACCGCAGAGCTTTTGCGGAGTTAGTAGATCTATATAAAGATAAAATATATCACCTGGCCTATCGCATGCTTAGCCAAGCCCATGCTGCTGAGGATATTGTGCAGGAAACTTTTTTGCGTGTATATAGAAATTTGCACCGGTATGATGAGAATCAGAAATTCTCTACGTGGATATACCGGATTGCGACCAACTTATGTATCGATCAATTACGCAAACGCAAAGCAAATTATTCGTTAGACGCGGAAATGCCAGAAGGCGAAGGCGCCGATTGGTATTCTTTGCTGCCTAGTGAAGAGGAAACGCCGGAAGGCCAAGTCCTTCTGTCGGAAACTCAGCAGCAAATACGCTCGGCTATTGATGCGTTACCTGAGAAATATAAATCTGTAGTTATCCTTCGATATTTACATGATTTATCGTTGCAGGAAATCGGAGATATATTGGGAATGCCGGTGACTACCGTCAAAACGAGGGTTCACCGGGGACGAGAATATTTGCGGAAAAAATTAGCTTCGGAATTCGGCGGTTAAAAAAGTGAAACATTTTGACGTTTGCTTCGTATGGTATTAAACATTGGAGGAAAGGAGCGGCACATTATGGATTGCAAGAAAGCCTCTGGATGGATTCACGAATATTTGGACGGGAATCTAGATGGGGCCGATTCGCTGAAGTTAAAAGAGCATCTGATTGCATGTCCGGACTGTAAGCAATGGTTTAATCAGATGGAACGTACTGAAGCGATGGTCAGATCGTTACCGCGCCAGTCAACTCCTGATGGCTTGACCAGCCGCATTATGGCCAGCCTCCCGGAACCAAGCAAAACAAGCCGGTGGATCGAATGGATTAAACGCCATCCCGCCATATCCGTAGCTTCTGTTTTTTTGCTTGTCATGTTAAGCAGCTTTTTAACACTTTGGAATCAGGATACGGATTTGGTCGTTAAAGGAAAAGATCTGGATCAAGTGATTATCCAGGGAAATACGGTCTATGTGCCCAGCGGGCATACGGTCGTAGGAGACCTGATGATCAAGAACGGCAATATACAAATTGACGGGGATATACAAGGAAGTGTCTTTGTCATTGACGGTAATTACCAACTGGCTTCTACAGCAAGCATATCCGGTCAAATTAAGGAAATTGATCAGGCTCTGGGCTGGTTATGGTTCAAATTAAACGAAGCCCTCTCTTTAATTTCCAAATAATGACTAAACGTTCTCAAACCTCCCACTTATTTTCATAAAGGGGAGGTTTTTTGTTGAAAATATGATATGATTTAATATAAAGAGACAAAGGAATCCGCTGTATTTACTCGGTTCCAATGGGGGAACGCTAATGGATTACTTTACTGACCTGACGCTCAAAGATTCCATTAAAGAAATTATCGATATTACGATTGTAAGCTACGTTATTTATAAATTGATCCTCCTCCTTCGGGGCACTCGTGCGATTCAGCTCTTGAAAGGAATTATCGTTGTAGTCATCACCTGGGCGATCAGCCTATGGTTTCAATTAAACACGCTTCAATGGATGATGAACCAGATGTTTACGTTCGGGGTGGTTGGTGTTCTGATCATTTTCCAGCCCGAGCTTCGGCGTGCCCTGGAACAATTGGGACGGGGCAAATTGTTCAGCCGTTCTTCTTCGGAAGAGAATCAGGAAATCAACCGCATTATAAGCGAAATTATGAAGACGATAATGAATTTATCCCGCAGGCGGATTGGCGCCCTGATCGTTTTTGAACGACAAACGGGATTGAATGAATATATAGAATCAGGAACGCGGATCGAATCGGAGATCAGTGCGGAGCTGCTGATTAACATCTTTATCCCGAACACCCCCCTGCATGACGGGGCGGTCATTATTCGTAACAGCCGTCTCATGGCCGCAGGTTGTTATTTGCCTCTCTCCGAGAATCCCTTTATCAGTAAGGAATTAGGAACCCGTCACCGGGCAGCCATAGGAATGAGTGAAGTTTCAGATGCGATCAGTATCGTCGTTTCGGAAGAGACGGGGCAGATTTCACTTGCCCTCAACGGCCTGGTCGTTAGAGACATCAAGGAGGAGTCGCTCATTTCCAAGCTGTATGAGGAGTTAAAGGCTCCGGCGAAGACCAAGAAGACCTCCTTCTGGAAATGGGGGCGAAAAAAGAATGGATAAATGGCTGCGGAACAACAACGTCGTTAAAGTCGTTGCTCTCCTCGTGGGAGTGCTGCTGTGGCTTGTCGTGCGTACCAGTGATGTTCAGAATCCGGGCGGTTCAGTAAGCAATCTAACCGGTGATTTA
Source organism: Paenibacillus sp. J2TS4 (assembly GCF_018403245.1). GTDB lineage: Bacteria > Bacillota > Bacilli > Paenibacillales > NBRC-103111 > Paenibacillus_L. The sequence goes on along the minus strand of NZ_BOSH01000010.1, from coordinate 193,530 downwards.
AGATATAACAATGTTAAGATAGAAGCGGAATATGACGAGAATCAGTATAAAGTATCGCTTATTGATCCTTCAGAAGTGGCGGTCATCTTAAGAGGAAAGCCTTCGGACTTGAAGAAGGCTTCGATTAAATCATTCAAGGTCAAGGCTGATTTGTCCAAATATGTGTCTGGAACGTATACCGTGTTCCTGCATTCCTCCGGACTGCCGGATAATGTAACCGCGGAGATTATTCCGCAGGCGGTCAAGGTGGTCATTGAAGAGAAGCAAATGAAAGAAGTCGATGTTATAATAAATCCTGTGGGAACTCCCGCAGAAGGTTATAAAGTAGGCAACCCGGTAGTCACTCCCAGCCGAGTTCATGTCACCGTACCGGAAAGCCGTCTGGATGATGTAGGTTCCGCAAGGGCGGAGGTTAATGTGGACAACGCCAAGTCTACGGTTGCCAAACAGGTCACTTTGACGGTATACGACAAGCAAGGTAAGCCTATGGACGATTTGGAAGTCAGTCCGCGGGTGGTCGATGTGGAAGTTCCCGTCACCAGTCCATTCAAGTTAATGCCATTACAGATTAAGCTGACCGGCCAACCGGATCTGGGCTACAGCGTCGTCTCGGTTAAGCAAAATCCGGAGCAGATTACCGTATTCGCACAGCAGGAAGTTCTCGATCTAATGGAATTTTACGAAGGGCCGCAGATAGATTTGACCGGATTGCAGGAATCCCAGACCTTCACAATTGATCTCGAGCCGAACAATCAGATTATCGATCTTAATCCGACTAAGGTAGAGGTGACCGTTGAAATTTCCCCTTCTGCAACACGGGCCTTTAATGATCACAAGGTAGATATTATCGGGGTAGGGGATAATATGACGGCTAAATTGGTTACTCCGGAGGACGGACGGCTGGATGTCGTTCTTGAAGGGGCTCCCGCTTTGCTCAACCAGATGAAGGCGAGTGATTTGCAGGCCGTTGTCGACGTAAGCAACCTTCCGCCGGGCTTATATGAATTGCCGATCAACTTGAATTTGCCGCTGTTTATTAAGAAAGCATCAGAGCAACAGGAAATCAAAGCAACCGTTGAAATTGCCGAAAAGTAACTTCCACAAGGACTTTCCGTTAGAAGTGGAAGAACCAAACCAGGTTAAAAAGAGGAGAAATCATCTATGGGGAAATATTTCGGAACGGATGGCGTAAGGGGAATTGCCAATCAAGAGCTAACCCCTGAATTAGCCTATAAAATCGGCCGCTGTGGAGGCTTTGTACTCGCGGGTCAGGCCGACCGGCCGAGAGTCATCATCGGCCGGGACACGCGTATTTCCGGCCCTCTGCTGGAGGCTGCTTTAGTAGCAGGCCTGTTATCTATTGGAGCGGATGTTATCCGGCTGGGAGTCCTTTCTACTCCCGGAGTAGCTTATTTAACCCGAAAGCTGCAGGCGGATGCGGGAGTTATGATATCCGCCTCGCACAATCCTGTCGAGGATAATGGAATCAAGTTTTTTGGGGCGGATGGCTTCAAGCTGTCCGATGAGACCGAGCTCGAAATTGAGAAGCTGCTCGAAGCCGAAGAAGACCTGTTGCCTCGGCCGATAGCGGGCGGAGTCGGCACGGTTGCAGATAACTATGAAGCTAAGTATGAATATTCCAATTATATTAAATCGACGGTGAAATCTTCCTTCTCCAGTCTGAAAATTGTACTGGATTGTGCCCATGGCGCCGCTTATGAGCTGGCTCCCAAAATTTTTCGAGAGCTGGGCGCAGAAGTGATCAGTACCGGAGATGCGCCAAACGGCGTCAATATTAACGATCGTTGCGGGTCCACCCATCCCGAAACATTGGCCGCGGAAGTACTCCGACATCAAGCCGATCTGGGCCTTTCCTTTGACGGAGATGCCGACCGCCTCATAGCGATTGATGATAAAGGCGAAGAGGTCGATGGAGACTATATTCTAACGATCGTCGGCGAAGCGATGAAGCTCCAAGGGCGGTTAAGCCAGGATACCGTAGTAACCACGGTGATGAGCAATCTTGGATTTTTCAAAGCGGCGCAGGAGCTTGGTTTCCGCACGGCCCGGACCGCGGTGGGGGATCGCTATGTGATGGAAGAGATGCGCAAGGGCGGATATAACCTTGGCGGCGAGCAATCCGGCCATTTGATTCTGTTGGACTACAATACGACGGGCGATGGGATTTTGTCCGCTCTCCATCTGGTCGATACCATTATTCAATCTGGTAAAAAGTTAAGTGAGTTAAAGCTTAAGATGCAAAAATTCCCGCAAGTGCTCGTTAATGTCAAAGGGGTAGATAAAAGCAAGCTGAAAGGGAATGCAGCGATCGAACAAGCCATTCAAGAGGTGGAGGCCAAGCTTGGCGAAGACGGACGCGTTCTTGTTCGGCCATCGGGTACCGAGGCTTTGGTCAGAGTCATGGTGGAAGGACCGGACAAAGCTTTGATCGAGGACTATGCAGGTCAAATAGCGGAAGTGATTCGTCAGGAGTTAGCTTAATTTCCATTCCAATTATGCATTGCATTAGGCCTAATATTAAGTTATGGATAATGAGAGTAAAGCCTTGTTGCGAGCCAGAGGGACCATTCCCGAAGGTGACGGCACAAGGCTTTTTTTAAATGCTCCCCCTCATCCCTTATGCCATTAGGAGCCTTAAGTGAGGTCGAGATAGAGGAAAATTGAAGGGGTCCGCGAAAATTTTGCTGACCTTACTTAGGGGGTCATTAGTACCGTTTTTCAATAATTTTGCATATTGTGTTGCTTTGAGACGAAAAAATCAATATTATGTATATAGATTTTTACTATTATGTAGAAAGGTGGGTAGAAGTTAGAAATCCAATAGCGCCAGAACTTGCGCAGGCTGCGGAGATTCCTTCGAATCCTCCAGGGTTCAGGGAATAAAGCCGGCAAGTTGACGAGGTGAAGGTGTTCGAAGTTTTCGGCGGGGACCTTCCGGCAGCCATCAACTGCCGTAAGTTGGACAGCAAACCATCCGGGTGACCGGGTGAACAAGAGTCCATCTTGATTCTATAGCGAAGGCGGATCGAGGATGCGAAAAATCGCACCCTCTAGCTTAAGCTATGCATTTTTTGACAATCGTCAGAAGACGAACATATCGAGAGGGGATCTTATTCATGTGCGGAATTGTAGGATACATTGGAGATCGGAATTCGCAAACGATTTTGCTGGATGGCCTTAAAAAGCTGGAGTATCGAGGATACGATTCGGCGGGCGTAGCTGTATTTACCTCTAATGGTCTGGAGGTGAAGAAGGCGAAGGGGCGTCTGGCCGTATTGGAATCTCAACTGCAGGAAGATCCTCTGAACGGGAGTGTAGGAATCGGGCATACCCGGTGGGCTACTCATGGAAAGCCATCGGATATTAATTCTCATCCTCATACCGACAATGCGATGAAATTTTCCGTTGTTCATAACGGCATTATTGAAAATTATCTTTCCTTGAAAGAAGAGTTGACTGCTAAAGGACATCGTTTTGTCTCCGAGACGGATACGGAAGTTATTTCCCATCTTATTGCGGAGTTGTATGACGGAGATATTGTTCGGACGGTGCAGAAGGCGGTCCAACGTCTTCGTGGAGCGTATGCTCTAGGAGTCATCACGGAGTTAGAGCCGGATAAGCTGGTGGCGGTTCGGCAGGCCAGTCCGTTAATTATTGGCGTGGGCCAAGGTGAGAATTTCATCGGTTCCGATATTCCCGCTGTCTTGGCATACACCCGCGATATTTTAATTTTGAACGACGGGGAAATGGCTGTTTTGACGAGAGATGGTGTCGAATTGATGACTTTGGAGGGAAATATTATTTCCCGGGAATTATTTTATGTCGATTGGGACATCGCCACTGCGGAAAAAGGCGGATACGATCACTTCATGCTGAAGGAAATCCATGAGCAGCCTAATGCTTATCGGGATACGATGGGAAGCCGGATAAACGCGGGGGGAAGCGGCATTGTACTTCCTGAAATTCGGATGACCCAGGATGAAATCCGCGGCATTCGTAATATCCATATAGTCGCCTGCGGTACCGCCTATCATGCCGGCTTGATTGGAAAGCATGTGATCGAGCGGCTGACTCGCGTCCCGGTAGAGACGGATGTGGCGTCCGAATACCGTTATCGCTCTCCCATTATTACGAAAGATACGTTAGTCATAGTCGTAAGCCAGTCGGGGGAAACGGCGGATACGCTTGCTGCATTGCGGGAAGCCAAACGATGCGGGGCTCGGGTTGTGGCGATTACCAATGTGGTTGGAAGCTCTGTCGCCAGGGAAGCCGACAACGTGATCATCACTTGGGCGGGACCCGAGATTGCCGTTGCTTCGACGAAGGCTTATACTTCCCAATTAATCGCTTTCTACCTGTTTGGATTATACCTAGCCGAGGTGCTGGGTACTATAGAGTCAACAGATCTTCGAGAGACGATAGCGGCATTACAAGAGCTGCCTGCGCAGGTCGAGAATATTCTCCGGCAAGCGGACGCGATGGAGTCCTTCTCGAAGCAAATTGCTTCTAATAACAGCTTATTCTTTATCGGGCGCGGGCTTGATTATGCTGTAGCGCAGGAGGGCTCACTGAAGTTGAAGGAAATATCTTACATTCATTCTGAAGCTTACGCTGCGGGTGAACTTAAGCACGGAACGCTGGCCTTGATCGAGGAAGGCGTTCCGGTGATCGCTCTGGCTACACAGGAGGATCTGCTGGAGAAGACGCTCAGCAATATCAAAGAGGTCAAAGCAAGAGGGGCCTATGTCATCGGAATTGGACTGAAGGGCAATGAAGAGCTGCTCGAATCCGTGGATGCCGCCCTCTTCCTGCCAAGAACGCTGTCCCTATTGACGCCCGCCCTCTCGGTGGTTCCCCTTCAACTGCTGGCCTATTGCACCTCCTTGGCCAAGGGTAACGATGTAGATAAGCCCCGCAATCTGGCCAAAAGTGTGACGGTGGAGTGAGGAATGAGTGAGAGGGAAATAATGCTGTAGGTTTAAAATAAAGTCGTACCGTTTATAAAAAAGATGTACCGTTTTGCCCCTTTGGATATGATTGTCTAAAGGGGTGTTTTTGTGGTGAAAAAAAGCCTCATTAGCATACTTCGAAGCCCAAGGCAATTAACATAGCCAAAGCAAAACATAGTAGTAAGGGCATCAGACATAGGGCAAAAGCTTTATTAGGCAAATTTGTCTAATGTCTGATGCCCTTTATTTCAGAGAATATTTTATTATGGAAGGTCAATACTGGTATTCGTGATCTTCATGAACTATTGAGGTGCAATATATATTGAGTAAAATCTTTCGAAATTACCATCATTCAGTTTTCTTACATCAGTTGTAAGTGTTTTTAGATTTCTATACTTGTTACTATTTAAATAACCCAATTATCATTTCGAGTATTGTTTAATACTTCGATGCAAAAGGAGTGTTATGCAGTGATCAAGCATGGAAAATTACTGGAAGTTCAAGACTTACAAAAAAACTACGGAAAGAAAAGCAATATAACAAAAGCTTTAAACGGTATTAGTTTTGACATTCTCCCAGGAGAATTTTTAGGAATAATGGGACCAAGCGGATCTGGTAAAACTACATTATTGAACTGTATTGCAACCATTATAAAACCAACTTCTGGGCGTGTACTTTTAAATGGGAAAAACATCAGTGCTTTTGACAGTAAGGATTTAGCCGAGTATCGCGGCAGTCGAATTGGCTATTTGTTTCAAGACTTTGCACTGCTGGATAATCTAACCGGACAAGAAAATATACTATTACCATTATCAATTCATGGAATGGATTTTGCAAGAGCGCGGGCTAAATTAGATGAGCTGGCAGGTTTTTTAGAAATTACAGATATCCTTAATAAATTCCCTTCTCAGATGTCTGGGGGACAAAAGCAAAGGGTGGCTGCAGCACGCAGTTTAATTTCTGATCCAGACATCGTTCTTGCAGATGAACCGACAGGAGCATTGGACACACGTTCTGCAAAAACATTAATGAATAAGTTGGAAGGGATTAATAAAAGCAGCGGAAGAACGATTTTAATGGTCAGCCACGATCCGAATGCAGCGAGCTTTTGCTCAAGAATCCTTTTTATTCAAGATGGTGTCATCTTTCATGAACTGCGTCGCAAACAAGAAGAGTGTCGCGAGGAGTTTTATGACAGAATTTTAAAAGTATTAGCTCAGCTTGGGGGAGGAAGCGCAAATGTTCTCTAGGCTCATTTATCGTAATGCGAAACGAAGTCGTAAGGAAAATTTAATCTACTTTGCAACACTTGTCACAGCAGTAGCCTCGTTTTATATTATTCTTTCTCTTGGGAGACAAGATGTTATTTTATTTTTAAAGGAATTTGAAAGTGATGCGATCGATAAACTTTTAGCCCTTATGCCAATTGTGTATCTATTTGCCTTATTTTTATTGTTTTTCTTGATTTTATTTGCTAATCAGTACCAATTAAATCGAAGGAGCAAAGAGTTTGGGCTCTATCTCATGTTAGGAATGCGAAAGGAACGCCTTATTCTTCAACTGTTAGCTGAGGGGTTCATGACTTCTATTCTGGCACTCATTGGAGGCATTTTAATCGGCGGTTTTTTAGCCGAAATCATTAGCTTGACGGTTTCCAAATTAGTTGGACAGGGCATTATCGGTCATCAAATAAGCTTGTCGGTAAACGCGATTGTCTTTACAATTATCGGTTTTTTATTCATCCAGTTGATCGCATTAGTCATTCTTGGCGGAAGATTATTTAATCAAGAGGTCCATCAATTACTTTATGAGCAAACGGATAAGAAACAAGATATGGGGCATTTTAAAGGCAATGTGTTCCATATTTTAGCAGGTGCTGTCTTGCTAGGTGTTGCCTATTGGATTGTTTTATTTTATTTTGAGCATTTTGCAGGACTGCTTCTGTTTGTCGCATTGGCTCTCGGAAGTGTAGGAACGATCCTCTTTATGAGGGGATTTGGAAAATTGCTCGGTTTATTGGCCGGCTTGTCCAAGCGAAGATCTACTCAAGGTCTGCACACTTTTATATTAAGGCAGTTTCAAGAGAACATAGCGAATCGATCTGTTTCTGTTGCCGTCACATCGATTTTACTCACGTTGTCCATTATTTTGATAGCTGATGGCGCTTCAACGATGATGAGCTTCGAAAGTGTTAATACCAGGGCTTCCTCGGTATATGATTTTACGGTTAATGGGGATCATCAAAAGGTTGAACAATTTCTGACTTCAGAAAAAATGGTGCCCTATGTAGAAGACTTAAATCTATTAGAAATTGGGAAAATGAAATTTCAGGATGAACGTGAGGAAGATGACTGGCCTGTATCGTTGGTAGACTGGTCTGAATTAAGAGAGCAACTCATTATGGCTCTGCCAAGCAACTATAAAGAGCAGCTTTTATCCGGAGAAATGCAAGGTTACACTATCAGTTCGGAAAACCCTGAAGCACTTAACTTGCTTGGGGTCCTAGAGATTGATGCAAAAGCACCTTACCTCATTCCTGAATCATCTTATAATGGGCTTTTAGAAGCGATAGGAGAAAAACCACTGAACCTGCATTCAGATGAAATTGCTTTATACTTTAATCCAGACCTTTTGCATATGGATAATCTAGAAAGCATGCCTGTACTAGATCGTATTCTTGAAAAGGCTGAAAAAGAAAGGCAAAGATTGATGAGCATTAATGATCAGGAAATATCTATACGCCCCTCAACTCCAATGAGGGGATTAGTCGCAGACCGTTCGGTAGAAATTCATTCAGCATTTATCGTTCCTGATCATCGGTTTGAACCCTTATTAAATACGGAATCCTATAAATCATATTGGAATTTTCGCATCCCACAAAAGCTGCAGGAACAGCAAGGTTTAATGAAACCGATGATGGAGGCTAGAGACTTATTAAAATCTTCTGGCTTCGGGTTTGAAAGTTATTTACAAAACTTTGGACGTAAACTCTTTTATGTTGTTGCTGGAAGTTATACGATACTATATATGGGATTCCTATTCTTGATTATTGCTTGTACGGTATTAGCTCTACAATTTTTGACACAAATGAAGCAGACAGGACAACGCTATGTAACGCTTTCCATGTTGGGGGCTAAACGTCATCAAATGAAAAAATCTATGCATAGACAGGTGTTGTTGATCTTTCTTCTCCCTATATCTCTTGCATGCGTGAGTGGAGCTGTTGGGATAAAGGCAATGATCTCATTTCTTGTTATTTACATCGAAAACCAAGCGCTGCCTGTTGCCTTTACCTTTGCAGGCATTGTGGTCGTAATTGTGGCAATTTACGGAATAGCCGTTGCCCGTTCAGCAGATCATGAGATTGATAAATTGCGTTGGAAGCCGAATATAGATTAAAGAACTGTTACATTTCATATAGAAGGAGGTGCTGAAGTGGCGAGGATTGCTGTTGTTGAAGATGATTCATGGATGAGAGAAGAGTTAATGGATATATTGCAAAAAGAAGGGTTTGAAGTAGTAGCAATTACGAACTTTCATGATGTAGTCACTCAAATTGCCACTTTGGCACCAAACTTAGTCTTATTGGACATCAACTTACCGGAACAATCAGGCTTTGAAATATGCAAAAGTCTAAAATCCAAAGGGATTGGTCCCATATTAATGCTTACTTCTAGAGATAAGTTACAAGATGAACTGCATGGTCTTCATTTAGGTGCAGATGATTATCTCACAAAACCATGCAATCGAGACCGATTATTGGCGCGCATTCAGAACTTGCTAAGAAGGTTTGAAGGACAACCAGACTTGATAGATGGTGGCAGTTTTTCACTAGACCCCAATACCTTTACTTTGTACAAGGGATCTCAATCGTTAGTATTGTCAGCTAATGAAGGAAGAATTTTATTGGCCTTAGTACAGAATAGACCTGAAATTGTATCCAAGGCAACACTGAGTGAACTTTTATGGGGAACAGATCAATATATAGACGAAAATGCCCTTCAGGTAAATCTCACTCGCTTGCGAAAAACACTGCGACAATTAAACTTAGACGATCAAATTGAAACCATAAGGGGTAAAGGGTATCGACTGAGGGGGCAAGGGAAGCCATGAAATGGACAAAGCAAATCTATGATTGTTTTCATGCTTACAAGCATTGGTTTCTTATGTTGATGGCTACAAGCCTCCTTTTTAGTTATTTAGCTTGGTTGGCTTATCCTGAAACGTTTCATGTTTTAGTAGGGCTTATGATTGTTTTTACGCTAGCCATGATATCGTTGTCTATATTCATGATCATTAGAAAGCAAAAAATAATCGAAGCTGCCTTTCAAGATTTTTTGTTAGAACCGAATGAGGCGAACGAAGAAAGATTATGCCGGGTATCTCCTAAGACATATTGGTCATTTATCCGTAGAATGGGAAGTGTCATAAGATCATATCAGTCGGAACTTAATGAGCAAGTTACCCAGTTGACCGATTATGAAAACTATATAGAAGGATGGGTTCACGAAATTAAAAAGCCTCTGTCATTGATGACATTGGTATTAGATAACCGCAGTGACGAAATGTCTCCGCTTGTTAGACAACGTATGCTTCATGCCAGAGATCAAATGCTTGGAGACGTAGAGCGAATTTTGTATTTTGCAAGACTTGGAGCTGCTCATAAAGATTATATTTTTGAGCCTCTGCGCATACTAGCCTTTTGTAAGGAAACAATTGAGAACCATCGCACGCTATTAGATGAATCTGCTTTTCAAATACAGTTCATCGGTGAAGAAATGGAGATTTTATCTGACCGCAAGGGATTAGCTTTTATATTAGCACAAATAATCTTTAATAGTACGAAATACGTTGCACAGAATCAGAATAATCCAATGCTGAAGTTTGAAACGGTTTATGATGAAGCGAGTGATCAAACCAGTTTACATATTAGTGATAATGGACCTGGTGTATCTGAAGAGGATTTGCCCTTTATTTTTGACAAAGGTTTTACTGGAGGGCGAGGTACTTATACAAGACAAGCAACAGGTATGGGACTCTTCTTAGTGAGCAAGATGGCTTATGATTTAGCCATTCAGTTGGATGCAAAATCAGAGCTTGGTTCGGGGTTGGTCATATCGCTAATATTTCCAAATGTGAAACAATAAGCTGTCAACCACACATTAATGAGTTAATGATTAAATAATGAGACGGTAGAAAAGCACCACCAATACAAAAAATGGGAGGTGTAAAAGTTGGAAAAAAGATATATAGTTTTTCTCAAATTGGGTTTAGGTTAGCCAACTCCATTTTGATGAATCTTTATTCAAAATGGAGTTTGTGGTTGCTGAGAGGAATTGACTCGAACAAGTTATACCAAAGCCGGGATAATCCATTCCTTAATCAGCGTCCACCTGTCACGAGGATTCATGATGAATGCTGATGCAATGGCTACGACCAGGTCTTGTTCTGGAATACAGCAAATAACATTACCGCCATCTCCCATAGCCAAATAGGCAAAAACTCCGTCCTCTTCGCGTAACCACCACAGATAACCGTAATTATTGGGATTGATTGACGTTGATTCGGCTATCCATGTCCCCGAAATAATCTGCTTATTGTCCCAAAGGCCATTGTTCAAATAGAGTAAACCAAAACGTGCCATATCCCGGGGAATTAGCGTAAGTCCCCATCCTCCAGTGGAATGGCCCTGTGGGTCTTTAACCCATCCTTTCACATTTGTTCCGAACAAATCGTCAAACCCGAATGATTTCATTTCATGATCCGGAATATCTTTCATGCCGATGGGTTTAAATAAATGTTCATTGGCAAACTCACGGGCGCTTTGGCCTGTGATGCGAGTGATGATGGCTGAAAGCAGATGTGCCCCTGCAGTAGAATACTTAAAAACGCCAAGTTTTCCTTTTTGGCCAAGTATATCAAGGGTATACTCTACCCAGTCCGGTTGTACGCATAACTTGTCTAATGGCTCGTGCCAGTCCTCAAACGGATAGGGAGCCGTCATCGTGAGAAGATGGCGTATGGTGATTTCTCGTTTAAGTCTATCGGAAGCATCGGGAACATATTCGGGGAAAAAATCCAGTACCTTCTGGTCTACACTTTTAATATAGCCATTATCTATAGCAATACCAAATAGAGCAGATAATATACTTTTCGTTACAGATGTTACATGATGCGCATCATCCGGGCCATATCCGTTATAATATCTTTCATAAGCAATAGATCCGTTTCTCACAACAACCATACCGTTTATATTGCTGTACTCGGATTTGATTACAGGTTCAAGCTCTGAAAGCTTTTCGGGGTCCATTCCCAAGACGGTCGGGTCTGCGGCTTGCCGCTGCGTAGTTGGCCAATAGTTTCTTTGCATTATAGATACCTCTCCAATAGGCGTAATTTTTTCTTTGCCACATATAGATTTTTCTGCTTCCTGCACCTCATCAAATTCTATATTGGCGATAAAAACAACCCTTAAACGCGGTCGCTCATTCTCGAGTAACTCCGATAGAAGTTTTTCTCATAGGAAAATACACCTCGGTAACCATATTCTCAGCAACAGTGGCTTGATTAGGGTCGGTTACATATACTTCATAGGGTGAATTCACCAATTCATATCCTTCATTTTCTACCCATTCCGTCAGCTTGGCATATACGGATGTCAATTCTGAATAGGAACCCTTTAGAACAGACTTCGCACAAAGACCTCCGGGCAAATCTCTTGTTCCCTTTACAGTCTCCTCTATAGGAATGGCAAACTCCGTATCATTGCGGGCAGGATTGTAATCAGGGCTGTGATAAATCGTCATTGGGGTACCAAGCAAAGTGAGTTTTTCAGCAGTAATCTTTTCATAGAGACGGCTAAAAAACTTTCCATATCCTGCAGCATAGTCATCACTACTCATCATCTGACGTATATAAAGAATATTCATTGGCTCGGTTTCAACGAGCTGTACTTCTATATTGTCAAGGTGTGACATCATGGGTATGCCCTGCTCTAAATTTAAAAGATCATTGCTCATTTGTTTCAGGGTATATTCCAAAGTATTTAGCTTTTCCTGTATTTCCCTTCTCTTGCGGTTAAGGGCAGAGCAAAGCTTCTCTTCGGACTGATCCTCTTCCCATTCCAGAACGGCTTTGATTTCTTCCAGAGAAAAATGATAAGATTTCAAACGGTTGATAAAGAGCATCTTTTTGAGCTGCCTCATGGAATAATACCTATAACCGTTATCTGGGTTAATCTCATCAGGATTAATTAATCCAATTTCATCATAATATCGGAGCGTTTTTGTAGATACTCTGCATATCTTTGAGAATTCTCCAATCGATAGCAAGAGGTCGCCTCCATTCTTCATTTTTTTATACGGACTACATGCTTTGAGTATCGATACTTTATTCAATTCCACTATGCACCTTACCCTAAGGGCAAAGTCAACGGCAAAATAAAAACATAACTTCAACACCGCGGCCCGGCTGCAACCCAGCCCGGTACAGGGTAACAACAAAAACCTCCAATATTAGTGTGCTTATGTTATAGTATTGTGTACAGAGGTCAATCAGGATATAAACGATTGTTAATTACCACCAGTCCGGTTATTCCTAAGGCCATATTGTGGTGAAATATATGGTGAAAAAATAAATCTTATATTAAAGGCAAGTTAATGAAAGAAGGAATCATTCCAAACGGAGGAATGCCCAATATGCTTTTAAAAGAAGAGGTTTACAAAATGTTGAATTGGGGATTCGGAAGTGTAATGGCAACGCAGTTTATTTTTGTGATTGGTCTTTGGTTAAACCATAAATTTGATGCACGTTCATTTGTTTACATCATCATTTATCTGGCTTTATTCACCTTTGCGGGATATAGCCTGCTCATGGCGATAAATACTACGGGGTCGGAGGAAGCGTCGTTTAATCTGACAATCGCAGGGATCTTGTGGGTTCTAAGCGTGTTATTCTTATTACTAAGCATATTTCGCCTTGTAAGAATTAGAAAGTAGAATCTTATTCAAGCAAAGGTATGCTGGGCTACAATTTGGTAAACCTGCAGATTTAATACTTCCTTTAAAAACTTAACTCCATTTTGATGAATTCTTTATTCAAAATGGGGTTTTGTGATTGCCGGCAAATACGGTTTTTCAGCTATCCCATGCTACGACCAGGACTCGTTCCGTACAGCAAATAACATTGCCGCCATCTTAGTGCCATGCATGCAAAAAAACTCCGTCCTTCGCGTAACCATTATAGATAACGGTATTGATAGGACTGAATAAAGGAGGAATTTCAATTGGACTATAATAAAAAGATCAAGGAATATATGCATAAAAATAATATAAATGCAGAACATCTTGAATTGAATGAATCTTGCCACACTGTGGAGGAAGCTGCGAAGGCTGTTAACGGCGCAGTAGACGAGTTTGTTAAAAATATTTGTATGATGGATGACGACGGCCGTTTAATTGTATCGATTGTCAAAGGTGAGGATAGGGCAAGTACGTCAAGGGTAGGCAAAGCATTAAACATAGGCCGGCCTCGATTGGCCGAAGAAGACGAAGTTCTCAAAGGTACGGGTTATCCAGCCGGAGGGGTTCCGTCTTTTGGCTATGACGCGATCTTCTTGATTGACCCGAAAGTAACCGAGTTAGAGTATGTATACACAGGCGGAGGTTCTATCCTTTCATTGGTAAAAATAAGTGTGAGCGAGTTGATGCAAGCCAACCAGGGGACTGTAGTTAGAATAAGAAAATGATAGGGGAGGAAAACTTTGAGAGACGATCTATATAATTGGATGCCTTTATCCGTATAGGAAACCCACTCTCTCTTTTCTAAAATGCGGGGGCATGGCTGAAATCGTCCCTAAACCTTCAATTTCCGGAAGGACATGACTGGATTGAATGTTTATAAGTCTGCAGAGATTCCCATCATAAGGGGACCTTCCTGCCTAAAGTTGGTGGTTGGTCCCCTTGCACTCTATTATGGTGACTATCTCAAAAATTCCTTTTTTACAAATTCAAGTGATGCTTTAATATCGGCATCTAATTTCGCTTCGTCCGCATGATCCGAGAGGTCTCTCCAAACTTTAATATCAGCCCCTACAATTCCCCCCGGTCGAACAAAAGGCTCCATCACTACGTATCCATCATAATTGATGTCACGAAGGGCCTGCCCCATTTCTGCCCAAGGCATATGGCCCTTGCCAGGAACTTTACGATTACATTCGCCAATGTGGAAATGCCCTAAATAGTCACCCGTATATCTAATGGCATCGCCCATATAATCTTCTTCAATGTTCATGTGGAAACTGTCCAGCATTACTTTAACATTATCTTTATTAACATCTTTAACATATTCAACCGCTTCTTTCGCATCATTAACTAGAAATTGCTCAAAACGGTTAAGAGTTTCCACTAACAAGGTGATGTCATATTGGGCCGCATAGTCTGCTAATTCCTGCATACTCTTGATACTTTGTTCCCGAGCGGCCGGTTTATTAATAGGTGCAGAATAATCAGCAGGCCAATAGGAATAGATGGTGCCGCCGATGGCCTTTATTCCAGTTTTATGCAGGGCATCCAAAATCTTTTTCATAAAGGCAATGCCGTTTAGGCGAACGTTCTCATCCTGTGAAGAAACATCGTATTCTTTGGGAAGTCCAATACCGGCAGTTAGAGTGATATTGTATTTCTCGGCTTCAGACTTTAAAGCGTATAGATCTTCGTCAGACATATGGACGATCCCTGCAGCTCCTACTTCTAAAACGTCAAAGCCGAGGTCCGCCACTTTTTTAACATATTGAATATAATCTGTATCCCAGCTTTGCTCCCAATAAGCAAAATATGTTCCAAATTTCATTATTAATGCCTCCAATATAGTGGAATTGAGTGTATATTAAATGTAACTTACAAATCTTAACATACCATCATGAAACGGTTTTCAAATTCAATGACTCGCAATTGAATTCATTATTTATCTATGTTACTATATAGTGACAATGTAATATTAATATGATGATTAAATAATAAGAAGTTTTAAAGTGATCTGTCAAGGGAAGAGCTAATTATTTTACAAAGTAATAGTATACAATTAGAGGTAGCAAGGACCGCTATAAGGATAACTTAATTATGCTTGGGCTTTTAAGAAAGGGCTTTAATATTATGGGAAAACGAGGGAATGATGATATTGAGAAATTTGCAATTGGATAAGTCTGTGCCTATACCATTATATTTTCAGCTAAAGGAGCTTATATTATCAGAGATTAAAGAGGGCCGCTACAAGATTGGAAGCATGATTCCAACGGAAAATGACCTGAGCCATATGTTTCAAATTAGCCGTACCACAGTAAGACAAGCGATAACCGAGCTGGTTCAAGAGGGCTGGTTATATCGTGTGAAAAGCAAAGGCACATTTGTAGCCAAGCCCAAAATTGAGCAAAGCTTCATTCAAGCTTTAGGTTCTTTTAATGATCAAATTGCTCAGTTAGGCAGAACTCCTCACACAGAATTGCTTGACTTTGAAGTGGTCGAACCTACCGAATATGTGGCGAATCAACTCAAACTGCAGCCGAAGGACAAGGTCATCTATATTCACCGTCAACGGTTTGCGGATGATGAGCCTATTGTGATGGTGAAGACTTATCTTCCATATGAAAAATGCAGTTTTGTTTTGGATCATGATTTATCGAAGGAGTCATTGTATCCTGTTCTAGCATCACATGATGATACTCAAATCTATAAAATTCGCCGTTTAATAGAAGCCGTTGATGCGGAAGATTATGATATAAAACATCTGAATCTTAGCAGAGGCCAGGCGATCCAGCAATTTATTTCGGTTGGTTACAATATGTATGACGTGCCGATAGAGTATTCTCTAGCCAGATATCGCGGGGACAGAAACCGGTTCGAGGTGACTATATCCGCAAATCAGAATAATCAATCCAAATAATCCGTATCATCGGATGGTTACAGACTTAGACTTATGAATTGGATCCGGGGTGTGAATGGATGACAAAATATATTTTAGCCCATGATTTAGGCACGTCGGGGAATAAGGCAACTTTGTTTGCTCAAGACGGCAAAATGATTGGAAGTCATGTCGCTTCCTATAATACAGACTATTTCAACGGCACTTGGGCTGAGCAGGATGCAGAGGATTGGTGGAATGCCGTCTGTGTTACAAGCAAGAAGTTAATTGGATCATTAGGTATCCCTCCTTCGGATATTGCCGTTGTCAGTTTCAGCGGGCAAATGATGGGCTGTCTTTGTGTAGATAGAAATGGGGACCCTTTAAGGAAGGCTATTATTTGGGCGGACCAACGTGCTCAGAAACAGGTCGCACAAATTGAAAATCACATTACTCAAAATGATTTTTACCATATCGTAGGGCATCGTAATACGGCATCCTACGGGATTCAGAAACTGATGTGGATCCGGGATAATCAACCGGAAATATACGAGCAAACCTATAAAACATTAAATGCCAAGGATTTCATTGTAGCTCGCCTGACAGGGAATTTCTATACAGATTATTCAGATGGCAACAGTAATGGGTGCTTTGATTTGGTGAATTTGAAATGGTCGGACGAGATTATCGAATATGCCGGAATAGACCCGGATAAGCTGCCTGAATTAAAGCCTTCAACCTTTGTAGCCGGAGGAGTAACCAAGAAAGCGGCGGAAGCTACCGGGTTAGCCGAAGGAACACCAGTCGTTCTCGGCGGCGGTGACGGCGTAACGGCAAGTGTTGGTGCGGGATCAATAAGTCCGGGCAAAACCTATTGCTCCTTAGGAACATCGGCTTGGATTACGACCGCTTCGGAAAAACCGATTTTCGATGATGAAATGCGTACAGTTACATGGGCACATATCGTTCCCGGATTATATGCCCCGAACGGAACCATGCAAACGGCCGGCGGGGCATACCATTGGTTGAAAAATACAATCGGCCGATTTGAAATGCATGAAGCCGAAGTGAATGGCCAATCCGCTTATGATTATATGAATGCACAAATTGAAAAATCTCCTGTCGGCTCGAATGGGGTCATTTTCCTCCCGTATCTTCTCGGGGAAAGAGCTCCGAGATGGGATGCAGAAGCGAAAGGTGCTTTTATAGGCCTAAAATCGGAAAATGAACGGGGAGATCTGATGAGGAGCGTTCTCGAGGGCGTAACCATGAATCTCTCCATTATTTTGGAAATTCTCCGTAAGCAGGTGGATATAGAAGAGATGATTGTCATTGGCGGCGGAGCCAAAGGTGCGGTTTGGCGTCAAATGATGGCCGATATCTATAACGCCAAGGTGATGGTTCCGAATGTGCTGGAAGAAGCAGGCTCCATGGGGGCAGCCGTAACAGGCGGCGTCGGTGTAGGCTTGTATAAGGATTTCAATGTCATTCATAATTTCCTGGAAATTAATCATGTGCATACGCCCGACCCGGAGGCAGTTACAGCCTATCATCCGGTCAAGGAGCTTTTTGACGACTGCTACTTTGCACTGAGAGATGTCTTCGCCAAAATGTCGAAGTAAAGATAGATATATATTGAACTAAAGAATTCATAGATCATGGAGAGGAGAAGGAAAGATGCTTCCAGGGCGAGTTTTGGCTTTGTATTCCTACCATCCGTAGGCCCAATTAATAAATAAGGAATCTGTTGGTTTCGGGGTCCCCGAAAAGTACCTGGAATCGCTTCGAAGCTCATCTTCACTTTTTGGGGAGAGAGTATGATGTTTGAAGCTTCGGAGGCACTTTCCTTTGGAACGGAATGATCCCTTTCTTTAGTGCCACATATTTAGATAGAACAATATATTCAATCAGGTTGGTAACAGCTGACAGAGAGGAAGATAAACATTATGCCCTTAGTTACCACAGAACAAATGTTTAAGGATGCAGAGAAGAGAGGATATGCCATAGCTGCCTTTAACGTAGAAAATTTGGAGATGGTCCAGGCGGTAGTAGAAGCGGCGGAGGAATTAAAATCCCCTGTTATCCTGCAGACATCTGCTAAAACGGTTCAATATGCGAATTTTGCTTACTTTCACGCTCTGGCTAAGGCGGGTGCAGATGGCGCGACCGTTCCGATTGCCCTTCATTTAGATCATGGGAATAGTTATGAACTAGCGATGCAAGCCTTGAGAGCAGGGTATACATCGATTATGATCGATGGCTCTCATGAAGCGTTTGAGGATAACATTAGCCTGTCGCAAAGGGTCGTAGACGCCTGTGCTCCTTCCGGAATCTCTGTGGAAGCCGAACTTGGCAAAGTAGGCGGCAAAGAAGATGATATCGATGGCGGGGATGGCGGGTTAACAGAATCATTAGAAGCCAAAGAATTTGTGGAAAGAACCAAGGTAACTTCTTTAGCTGTAGCCATTGGGACGTCCCATGGCGTATATAAAGGAGTCCCCAAGTTGGATCTGGAGCGTTTAAGCGAAATAAGCGAAGCAGTAAATATACCTTTAGTGTTGCATGGAGGCTCCGGTTTATCCGAAGAATCGATCCAGGCATGTATTAAAAGAGGGATTCGTAAGGTGAATTATGCTACAGAGCTTCGGATCGCATTTACGGAAGGAGTCAAACAGGCCTTATCCGAAACACCGGATATTATAGACCCGAAAAAATTTACTTCAGTGGGACGAGAAAAAGTTAAGCAAATGGCAATGGATAAGCTGAAAATATGCGGAAGTGTCGGAAAAGCTAATTAGTGAAGGATGAAAGAGGCCGTCGAGATGGAAAACCTACTACTGGGAATTGATATTGGAACCTCTGCATGTAAAATTGCTGTTTTTAGCAAAAAAGGAGAGGTGTTAGCTCAATCCAGTCAAGAATACAACATCTACTATCCAAAAGCAGGCTGGGTTGAACAGAATCCGGAGGAATGGTGGAACAGCGTTTGCCTGGGAATTAAAGATTGCCTGGCTAAAGGTAATATAGAATCCTCGGAAATCATTGGAATAGGAATTGCCGGTCAAGGCTGGTCGGCCATACCTGTAGATAAGGATGGAAATTGTTTATCTAACACACCGATTTGGATGGATACACGTTCAAAGGACATTGCCGCCCGTATCGTAAATGAAATAGGCGCCGACAAGATTTTTGATGTGGCCGGCAACGCATTTCTACCTGCATATACTACGTCTAAATTGATATGGTTTAAGGAAACCATGCCTGAAATTTATAATAACACCTATAAATTTTTGCAAAGCAATAGTTATATAGGGATGAAACTCACCGGTGTCATGACATCGGATAAATGTCAAAACTATGGATTGCATTTTTATAACACCAAGACTTGTACCTATGATGAAGAGTTGGCCAACGCAATGGGATTATCCCTTGATAAGGTTCCGGATATTTATCAATGCCATGACATTATAGGAAGAGTGACTAAAGAGGCGGCTGAGCTGACCTCCCTGGCAGAGGGTACCCCGGTTATCGCCGGCGGACTGGATGCAGCCTGCGGAACATTGGGGGCAGGTGTCTATCTTCCCAAACAGACCCAGATCCAAGGGGGACAGGCAGGGGGGATCAGTATTTGTGAGGATCAGCCGATGGCACATCCTCAATTAATCTTTGGCCCTCATGTCGTTCCGGATTTGTGGTTGCTGCAAGCAGGGACCGTTGGCGGCGGAGGAGTATTACGGTGGTTTAAACAACAGTTCGGAGATGAAAAGTCCTTTGATGAATTAACCGCTCTGGCAGAAGAAGTTCCGCCAGGGTCAGATGGGGTTACTTTTCTGCCTTATATGGCTGGTGAACGTTGTCCGATTTGGAACCCTGATGCCAAGGCTGTGTATTATGGGCTCGGTTTCGATAAAACGAAAGGACATATGGTTCGGGCCGCTTTGGAAGGTGTAGTTTTCTCCGTTCAACATAATTTAAAAGTAGCAGAAGAAGCTGGAGTTAATCTCCGTGAGTTAGATTTTAGAGCAATGGGCGGAGTTGCAAATAGCGAATTATGGGTACAGATTTATGCAGACGTTACCGGATGCAGAATCAGTGTACCTGCTTCAGATACGGCCACTACGCTTGGGGCTGCACTTTTGGCAGGAGTAGGCGTTGGCTTATATGAACATTTTGAAGAAGCAGTTGGGGAAACGGTCAAAATAACGAGAGTTCAAGAACCTGACATGGAGAACCATAAAATTTATCAAAAATCAATGGAACTTTACTTAGAGCTCTATGAAAATTTAAAACACACTTTCAGCAAAGATTTTTCGCAGATGTAAGGGAGTGAATTCACCATGAAAGCAGGAGTACTGTACGCTAGAGAGGATTTGAGATATGAAGATATTCCAACGCCCTCTCCCAAAGCAGGAGAAGTATTGATTAAAGTGAAATATACCGGAATATGCGGTTCTGACCTCCCAAGGGTAAATGGAGATGCATCTCATTACTATCCGAATGTTTTGGGGCATGAATTTTCCGGTGTCGTTACTGAAATCGGAGAAGGTGTAGAAAGCTTAAAAGTGGGAGATAAAGTAGCGGGTGTTCCTCTCGTTCCATGTTTCAAATGTGAAGATTGCCAGAAAGGGGATTATGCTCTTTGCAAGCATTATAGTTTTATTGGTTCAAGACAATTTGGCAGCTTTGCCGAATATGTCGTTGTGCCGGCAAAAAATGCTGTGAAGTTTGACGATTCCATCAGCTTTGAGCATGGGGCCTTCTTCGAACCGATTACTGTCGCCTTACATGGACTGAATCGATTAGACTATAAGGCCGGGGGAACAGTGGCCATTCTAGGCGGGGGAACGATCGGTTTATTCACCATGCAATGGGCGAAGATCTTTGGAGCAAGCAAAGTAGTTGTATTTGATATTAGTGATGAACGATTGGGGCTTGCCAAAAAGTTCGGAGCGGATGAGTGCGTTAATACCTTGGAAGAGGGTTTTATTGAACACGCCAAATCATTCACCGATGGCAGAGGGTTTGATTATGTTTACGAAACAGCAGGAAATACAGCTACTATGAAAATGTCCTTTGAATTGGTGGCTAATAAAGGGGGAGTCTGTTTAATTGGGACCCCTACTAAGGAAATCTCCTTTACCGTAGAGGAATGGGAAAATCTCAATCGTAAGGAATTCAACTTGACGGGCTCATGGATGTCCTATAGTTCGGAATTCCCCGGTAAAGAGTGGGAGCTGACAGCTCATTATATTAATACTGGCGAGTTTAAGCTGGATGATTCCTTTATTTTCCAGAAAGTTCCTTTAAGTGAAATAGCAGATGCATTCAAAATGTTCAAAACACCTGGCCTTGTAAAAGCCAAGATCTTAATCGATAGTGAAAAGTAAATCCGATTTTTATAAGGCGGACTGGATAAAAGATACGAAGGTCGTGCCGAAGAAATCATTTATGGGTAATTATGTCATTACAATACAATATTATGATTAAGGAGATTGGGTTGTATGGATACTCTAAAAAAATTATTTTCACTGGAAGGCAAGGTAGTTCTTATTACCGGAGGAGCGCAGGGAATTGGAAAAGCCGTTGCCGAGCATATTGCGGCGGTAGGTGCAGATATTGTTATTTTTGACCAACAGGCGGAAAAAGCGCAGGCTACAGCGGATGCTATAGCAAAGGACCATCATTGTAAAGCCATCGCAATCGGAGTGGACGTTACAAAACCGGATGAGGTTGCCGCAGCCATTGAACAAGCGGATGCAGAGATGGGTAAACTCGATTGTTTATTCAATAATGCAGGAATTGTGATTCAAAAGCCGGTCGTTGATTTGACTCCGGATGAATGGCTGAAAGTTATTAATGTAAATCTAAACGGTGTTTTCTTTGTGGCCCAAGCATTCGGAAGATATTTGATGGCTCGCAATAAGGAAGGGGCTATCGTTAATACTGCTTCTATGTCCGGTACTATCGTTAATTACCCGCAGCTGCAGGCATCTTACAACACATCCAAGGCAGGTGTTGTTCAATTGACAAAATCCCTTGCCGTAGAATGGGCGGATAAGGGAATAAGAGTGAACTGTATAAGTCCGGGCTATATCTTTACTGAGTTGACCTCCTTTGTCAGACAAGATTGGCAAGATTTATGGAAAGAGTTAACTCCTGTTAAACGGATGGGCAAACCGGAAGAATTGGCGGGTGCGGTCATTTATCTTCTTTCCGATTCAGCATCCTTTGCAACCGGAACCGATTTGATTATAGACGGCGGCTTTACCATTGTTTAATACGGATGAATAACACCTACAGAACAATCAGAAAGGAGTCTTTAAATGGTTGATAGTATTATATTTGACTTGGATGGGACTCTTTGGGACACCACACATATTGGGGCAAAAATCTGGTCAGAAACGGCATCTAAATATAAGGTAAGTGATCAAGTAACCGCTGAAAAGTTAAAAAGCTTGTATGGATTACCGACTGAAGTGATTACAAAAAAATTATTTCCATCTGCCCCGGAGGAAGTAGCTCTGGCCATTATGAAGGAAAGCTGCGAAAGACAATGTCCCTATCTTGAAGAAGATGGCGGAATTCTTTTTCCAAAGCTGATTGAAACGCTGGATGAGTTAAAGAACAGCTATCGGCTTTTCATTGTGAGCAATTGCCAGGAGGGATATATACAAAGTTTCATAAAAGGAAACCAATTGGAAGGCTACTTTGAAGATTTTGAATATCCAGGGCGAACAGGTCTATCCAAGGCAGAGAACATACGCCTGATCATGGATCGTAATTCTTTAAAGAATTCCATCTATGTAGGCGATACATCAGGAGATGCTTCAGCTTCCAAGGAAGCAGGGATTCCCTTTGTCTATGCAAGATATGGCTTTGGAAATGCTGAACATTTCGAAGGGGCAATCGATTCTTTGGACGAATTGCTGCAATTACCGCTCCTAAAGTGATAACTATATTAAGATTTAACAAAATTTTTAGGTTGAAACCGCTAACAGCTTATTGTATACTAACTATGTAATATTGTAATGTCATGACAATACTTTGTATGGAAAAAACATCAAAAGATTTTTAGGGGGATTTGTGCATGAAGAAGAAAGGTTTACTTACATTAATACTAGGGTTAGTAATGGCCATGCTTGTAGTTGGATGCGGTTCTTCCAAGGACTCGGCCGGAAACGATTCATCCGGAGGAAAGAAAATCAAGGTTGGCTTTGCTATCAAGACTCAGGATTCTCCTTACTTTGTGTCGCTGGTTAAAGCAGTTCAAGAGAATGCTAAAAAAGAAGGTTGGGATGTTACCGTATTGGATGCCAACGGCAGCACTTCCAAAGAAGCTGAGAATATGGAAACCTTCATTGCTAGAGGAATGGATTTAATATTCCTGGACAGCGTTGAACCGGATGCGGCCGTACCAAGCATTAATAAAGCTGCAGAGGCCGGAATCGGTGTCATTAACCTGGACAGCGGAGTTGGCGAAGGAGCTAAAGATATCACGACGGTTTATTCCGATAACAAACAAAATGGTAGATTAGTAGGATTGACTTATGCCGAGAAAATGGGCGATCAGGATATTAAAGCGATCATCCTGAGCGGAGCGAAGGGGAACGTAGCCGGTGCAGAAAGAAGAACAGGTCTTTTTGCGGGCATTATTGAAGGAAGAACCGGTGTTTCGGAAGAAAAAGCTTGGGAACTGGCACTGGCCTTTGATAGTGAACTGCTTTCCAAAGGTAAAGCAACGAATGCAGAAGCCAAGTTTACCGTTGCCGGACAAGGCTGGGGTGCTTGGACAGAAGAACAAGGTCTTACTGCCGCAGAGGATTTGATTACTGCTAACCGGGATCTGACCACGGTATTGGGTGAGAACGATCAAATGCTGTTCGGTGCGATGACAGCTCTTGGGAATGCTGGTATCGAAGGTGTTGATATTGTAGCAGCAGCTGATGGAGCTAAAGCAGCGTATGATTTAATTAAAGAAGGGACATACTTTGCTACAGGTGAAAACAGCCCGTATAAAGTAGCACAATTGGGTGTGAAAATTGCCAAAGAAATTCTGGTGGATGGCAAAGATATGTGGAGCTACGATGACATTACATTAACGGAGCCGGCAGCTGTAACGAAGGAAAATGTTGAAGAATACTACGAATTTGGTTTCTAATAACAAACCTGTTCTATCAAGAATCCTCCTTTTGACGAAAGAGGAGGATTTTTTTCTTACCACAACAGATTATACAACAGATTTTCTATGTTTCGCGTCCAGAACAGCTTCAAATTTCTATTTGGCGAAAAGCTGCTGATAGAAAGGGGAGACCAGAATATGCAGGATGAATATATCATCCAAATGAATAATATATCTAAACATTTTGGCGGCGTTAAAGCATTAACGGATGTTTCCCTTAAAGTGAAGAAGGGAGAAATCCATGCACTCATAGGTGAAAACGGCGCCGGAAAATCCACCTTGATGAAAATCCTGGCCGGGGCTTATCAGAAGGATGAAGGTCAGATTTTGATTGATGGGGAAGAAGCCAAAATTGCATCGCCCAAGAGTATGATTAATCTTGGAGTCTCGGTTATTTATCAGGAATTCATGCTGGCACCTGATCTAACCGTGGCGGAAAATATTTTTATTGATAGACTGGCTGAGTTCGGAATGTTTATTCATTGGAAAGACCTGAAAAAGAGGGCCAAGGAGCAATTAGTGAAGTTGGGCTTCGAAGATATCGACCCGGACGCCAAGGTAGGAAGCTTGAGTGTCGCTTATCAACAAATTGTTGAGATTGCCAAATGTTTGGCGAGGAATTCCAAGGTATTGGTTTTTGATGAGCCGACGGCTGTTTTAACCTTCTCCGAGACCCGGAAATTACTTTCGATTATTCGTAATTTGAAAGAAAACGGTGTCAGTATTATTTATATTTCCCATCGTCTGGAAGAATTGTTGGAAATCAGCGATCACATAACTGTATTGAAGGATGGAGGATATGTAGGGACTGTACCTACATCATCTATCAACAAAGAAGAATTGGTGGAAATGATGGTAGGCCGGGAGATCACTCAATTGTTCCCGGAACGGAATGCGGAAATCGGCGAAGAAATACTAAAGGTTGAAAACTTAAGCGCGGGCGACATGGTGAAAGATGTAAATTTTACGGTTAGAAGCGGTGAAGTTGTTGGATTTAGCGGGCTGGTAGGATCCGGCAGAACCGAAGCGATGCGCGCTATTTTTGGTGCGGATAAAAAGAATTCAGGCAAAGTCGTTTTTTATGGAAAAGAAGTAAACTTCAAAGATCCAAAAGAAGCCATTAATAATGGTTTTGGGCTTCTCCCCGAAGATAGAAAAAAACAGGGCTTGTTGTTGGAACAATCCATCCGGATGAACACAACACTAGCGTCCATGTTCAAAATAAAAAAAGCCGGTATTATCAACCATCAAAAAGAGAAAGCATATGTGAAAGACTTATTGGCGAGCATTGCCACCAAGTATGGGTCCATGGAGGATAATGCCAACAGCCTTAGCGGGGGGAATCAGCAAAAAATTGCCCTGGCCAAATGGCTGTCCGCGGACTGTAAATGTGTTGTTTTTGATGAGCCTACACGAGGTGTAGACGTTGGTGCGAAAACAGAAATCTATAAGATCATAAACAAGCTCGCGGAAGAAGGGGTCGGCGTTATCGTCATTTCTTCGGAAATGGCAGAAATCATCGGTTTGTGCGACCGTGCCCTTGTAATGCGTCAAGGTTCTGTCGTTGGAGAAGTCGGCAAATCGGAGCTGACGGAAAACAATCTTATCAAACTGGCAATGGGGGTATGAGACATCATGACTAGTGCTGCAAAAAGATTTAATTTCAAGCAATTCATCATAGATAACAACACTTATATTATATTGGCCATATTAATTATTATCAGTGCTTTGCTTTCGGACACCTTCTTTACATCCATGAACATACGCAACATTCTTCTTCAGCAAGCAGGGCCG
This sequence comes from Paenibacillus sp. J2TS4, assembly GCF_018403245.1. GTDB lineage: Bacteria > Bacillota > Bacilli > Paenibacillales > NBRC-103111 > Paenibacillus_L. Next base: position 167,691 of record NZ_BOSH01000010.1, on the reverse strand, counting down.
ATTCTAGTTGCGATCGGGATGTTATTCGTCATCCTGACGGGCGGAATTGACTTGTCCGTCGGTTCGGTCATGGCCGTCGGAGCAACCGTATCCGCTATATTGATCAGTGATTTTGGAATGAACTATGCTCCTGCCATGGTCCTTGCTGTACTTATCGGAATGCTTTTCGGAATTTTCACGGGCGCATTAGTGGCCTATGCCGGTATACAAGGTTTTGTCGCCTCATTGGCCACGATGACCATAGCAAGAGGGGTTTCCTTTGTCATAACCGAGGGCAAACCGGTTAAATTGGCGCCGGGAACGTTGGATACGATTGTTAGCAAAACTTACATGTTTCCAATAATTATCATTGCAATTGTATTGATCATTGTTTGCGCTTTAGTCCAAAAATATACGGCCTGGGGCCGGATTGTTATAGCTATCGGAAGTAACCAAACGGCTGTGCAGCTTGCCGGTATCCGTACCAAAAGGTATGTCATGTCCACTTATGCCGTATCGGCGGCTTTGGCAGCATTAGCAGGTGTATTTATCGCTGCGAGATCATCAACCGGAAGTGCTACGGTTGGAATGGGACAAGAACTGGATGCCATTGCAGCCTGTGTTATTGGAGGTGCAAGTCTTGCAGGAGGGAAGGGCTTTGTCGTTAAAGCCGTTGCAGGCGGACTGATCTTGGGAATCATCGGAAATATTATGAACCTGATGGCCGTTCCGTCTTATCCGCAGGATATTATTAAAGGATTCATTATTATAGCTGCAGTCTTCCTGCAAATTCTCACCAATAAATCGGAAAGAACCGTTTAATAGTTAAATGATTATGAGTAAGTAAGGTGGGATTATATGAAGACCTTAGTGGTAGATTCTAATGGTCAATTACAAGTTAAAGAAATACCGATTCCGAAATATAACTCCAAACAAGCTCTTGTTAAAACGATCAGCTGTGGAATTTGCGGTACGGATTCTACCCTTATTCAATTCGGCTTTAAAGGATTTCCAAAGGAAAAATACCCTCTTATGCTTGGGCACGAGGGGGTAGGTCGAGTTGTTGAGATAGGTTCTGAAGTAACAAGCTTCAAAGTTGGAGATATTGTCTTGCTCCCATTTAACGATGCAGATGAAGAGCTTTACGGCTCATTAGGCTCGGCTTGGGGTGCTTTTAGCGAATATGGTGTAGTTAACGATAAGGCGGCATATAAAGAGGGAGAAGTTCCCGAAGTTGCCTATGCACAGCAGATTGTCCCCGAGGATATTGATCCGGTAGATGCGGCCATGCTTGTCACCTTACGGGAAGTATTCAGCAACATTAAATATTTTGGTGTTGGGGATAACGATAGTATCGTAGTTTTTGGCAGCGGACCTGTGGCGGTCACTTTCATCAAACTGATGAGTTTGATGGGAATCAAGTCCATTATCGGGATTGCCAGAAGCGAAGCCAAGAAAAATCTTCTTTTGGAAAATGGGGCAACGACGGCCTTTAACAGCAAGGAATGTGACGTTGCTAAAGAGATCCGAGCACTATACCCCGATGGCGTTAAATATGTTTTGGATGCAGTCGGGTCTACGGATATTATGAATCAGGCGATGGAATTGATTGCGGATCGGGGAGAAATTCTTTGTTATGGCGTCCCAAGAGACAATCAAATGCAGTTGGATTGGAGTAAGGCTCCATATAACTGGAAAATTAACTTTCAGCAAATGCCGTCTAAGCTTGAGGAAGCTGAAGCCTATGATCAGATTTTAGAATGGATAAGAGCAGGCGAGCTTAACTTGAAAGACTTTATTTCAGATTACTTCAAGTTTGAAAATATATTGGAGGCATTTGAAAAGTATAACAACCATCAGATTCCTAAGAAAGCCATTATTACTTATTAATATTTGAAGATCATAAGACCTAGAATGAGAGAGGAGATCTGACCATGATCCAAGCCATTATGACCGAACCTGGCAAAATTGAATTTAACGATGTGCCCGTTCCAGAGGTGAAATCGAACCAAATCAAAATTAAAATGAAAAGCATCGGAGTTTGCGGTTCGGATATTCATGTAAATCATGGGAAACATCCCTATACGAGTTACCCTGTCGTTCAAGGACACGAGGTATCGGCAGAGGTTGTTGAAGTGGGCTCTGAAGTGACGAATGTTAAAGTTGGGGATAAGGTTACGATTCAGCCTCAGGTCGTATGCGGTGAATGTTATCCTTGCACCCATGGAATGTATAATGACTGCGAAGAACTTAAAGTGATGGGTTTTCAGACGACGGGGATGGCCAGTGAATATTTTGTAGTGGATGCTGACAAAGCATTGGCACTGCCTGCCGATATGAGCTGGGAGCATGGAGCATTGATCGAACCGCTTGCGGTCGCTGTGCATGCTGTAAGACGCGCTGGTGACATAAGGGGGAAAAAGATTGTAGTGCTGGGCGGAGGCCCGATCGGCAATCTGGTGGCCCAGACAGCCAAAGCAATGGGAGCGGCAGAAGTTCTTATCTCGGAACTAAGTCCGTATCGTTTGGAAGTTGCGCAGAAATGCGGTATTAAAACCGTCGATGCCAAGAACGAGAACTTGTTGGACTCGATCATCGCGAATTTCGGCAAGGATCGGGCCGATTATATCTTTGAGTGCATCGGCATTAATGCTACGATCAATCAAGCGATCGAATATGCGCGCAAAGGCAGCACGATTGTCGTTGTCGGTGTATTTGGCGATTTGGCAACGGTCAATATGGGATATGTACAGGACCATGAATTATCGTTGCTCGGCAGTGCCATGTATAGAGAAGAAGATTATATCAAAGCCATTGAGCTTGTCAAAGAAGGTTTGATTGAATTCGATACTCTGATTACACATCGAGTGAAATTCAGAGACTATGCCGAAGCTTACGAAATTATTGACCAGCAGAAAGACAAGGCCATGAAAGTCATGATTGAAATGGAATAAGCTGTCTCAAAAGTAGTGGAATCGCTCCACCTTACGAAACACAGAAACGTTATTCGGCCAAAAGAAGCTCCCTGCATTTTTTAACGAAACTAGAAATTCGTTAGCGAGACTGAATCCGGGCAGAGAAAGAGCGAGGCTAGTGGGGCAAAATCCCACTAGCCTCGCTCTTAATTGTTGTGACAGTCTATGTCAGAGCAGAAGGTGCCCGATCGTTCACAAACTGCGAACGATCGGGCACAATAGAAAGTTAGCTGCAAAGCTTAGGATGATCTGGCCTCTTTGATTTTTTGCACAAACTGCTGGGCTAAACTTGTGATCGTTTTATAATCGCCTGTCTTGGAGCTGGCCGTAAGGCTGCCTCCCGAACCGACAGCAACGGCGCCCGCTTTGATCCAGTCACTGACATTATCCAGACTTACGCCGCCTGTTGGCATGAGGTTAGCTTGCGGCAGCGGCCCTTTGATCGCTTTGATGATTTTGGGCCCGAAGGCTTCCCCCGGGAACATTTTGATAATATCCGCACCCAACTCCATGGCTCGTACCACACCCTCAACGGTCATAGCGCCAGGCATACAGGGCACCTGATAACGATTGCACAATCTAAGGACATCTTCGCTGAGATAAGGGCTTACCACATATTCCGCCCCTGAAAGCAGCGCAATCCGTGCCGTTTCGGAATCTAATACGGTTCCCGCGCCAATAATGATTTCGTTCTGAAATTCTTTAGCCAATTCTTCGATGACTTGGGTAGCGCCCGGGATCGTATAGGTAATTTCAATAGCCGCGGCGCCGCCCTTTAAACAAGCCTCGGTGATTTTTTTCGCTTCTTCCGCATTTTCCGCCCGGACAACGACCACTAATCCGGAGTCCGTAATTTTTTTAACGACTTCCCATTTTTTGCTCATCGTATATTCTCCTATTCTTTCCATTTCGGATTATCGATGATTTCAGGCTTTCCGTCCTTTTCAACAACAAGCTTTCTGTATCCTTTAGTTTCAATCGTTCCATAGTCATGCCCGGCATCAGCCCGGTAGGCATAGAAAGTCACCAGCGGTTCATTGCCCAGATTGATGCTTCGATGGGCATAGCGCGGCGGCACATAGACGGCCTGTCCCGGAGTAAAATATTGGATATCCCAATCTCCTTCCGGATTTTCCATCAGCATCGCGCCATTACCGCTTAAGCAGTAGTAAACTTCCCCGGTTTCCAGAATGGTGTGGAAGTGGCCTTTGGTCATGTAATATTCATTCCCTACTTTGCCCGGGTAGACGATGCTAGTTCCGAATAACAGGTTGCCTGGTGTTTCCGGCACATCCAACTCGTAAAATTCATAAACGAGCGGATCGTTATTTTGTACGGCTGCCTCAAAAGCAGCGTCATCCGCGTACATTCCCTTCATTTTTGAAAGCGGGCGCTTGGTCGATTCCTTCGTTTTGGACAAACCTGTCATCAGGTCAAAATCAAGTACAAATGGTTTTACTGTGTTTTCACTCATGTTGTATTCTCTCCTTATTATCTCATTTCATTGGAAATCTGTTCGATTCGGTCAAATACGGCTCCGGTAATATCGATATGGAAAACTTCGGAAACGACCTGTGTCCACCCGTGGATGAAGTAAATCCAGCCGTCTTCCACATGAAGGTTTTTTGATTCCTTCTGACGAAGGGCCTGGTGCATGAAATCGAGCTCTCCGCGGTAATTCAATTCCCATACAAGGCTTTTCTCCGGGAAGATGCCATTGTCCGTTAACGGTGACCCTGGACGATCTTTTCCTAACCCGGTCGCATTAATGATCAGGGAATGCGGTTTGATTCGGGCAAGCAGGGCATCGTTCTGGGTCGGTTCTGGTGTTAAATGGTATTCGGCTTTAACATCGGGATTAATTTCTTTAACAATCCGCTCGATCTCATCCAGACGCGGTTGGCTGCGGTTGGCGATCACCACTTTAGAAGGGATGTTCTCACCGTTTTTAGGATCCAACAGGTAGGAGCAAATCGCGATCGCACTGCCGCCAGCTCCGATGACGAATAGTTCTCCGCCGTTATCCTTCCAATAGTTTTCCGGAATGAAAGCTTCCATGGCCAGACCGCTGGAAATAGGGTCTTTGGCGTACCCTTCCAACTTGCCATCCTTTTTGGAAATAGAAGAAAGTTCACCAAACATGGTGGCATAAGGATCAAGGTAATCAAAGAGATCCTTGGCTGCATGATAAAGGTCGATCTTGTGGGTGGTAACAAGAGCCCCTAACGATAATTCATCATTTTTAATAAATTCCACGACATCCCGATAAACCTGGGGTTCCGCATGGATGTCGATATCAATCCCTTTCAGAACCGCATTTTCCAGTCCCAATGCTTCTGCCCACAGAGGGAACAGCTTCATGATCGAGGATTTCGTGGTAGTGACGCCAATGAAATACATGGTCGGTTGGGTTGCTTTTTCAGGTAATTTCATTTGGAATGGCTCCTCTCCATTTCTCATTTTTTCAGCGATTGAAAAATAGTTCTAAACGCTTTTGCTGAATGCTTTGGCCGGATTGTCATACATTATTTTGTGAATCAAGGCTTTGGGCACGCCGCCTTTCTCAAGCTTGGGCAAAAACGTTCTGGCCAAATAGTCCAACCCGAGTTCGCCGCCATAGCTTTTTAAACGTTTGCGGGTCGTATCCAGCGAAAGTAAAATTTGATTTTCATACCCTGCCTCAATCAGCCTGGTGATGAGCTCGACCTCTTCTTCATCTGAATGATATTTAAACCGGCCAATGGTATCGAGCTCTAAATAGACTCCCGTGCTCGCCACATGGAGCATATACTCGGCATTTTCCATTTCCCGATCCAGATGGCAGATGATCAGCCGGTCAGGCTCCAGGCCGAAATCGGTATAGAGCTTGATCTGGTCAAGAGCTGCACGCCCCATTTCCGTGTGACTCATGATCGGTGCTTTGGCAGCGATGGCCGCCTGGGCTGCCGCTTTGAAAAGCCTGTAATATCGTCCGCCCACCCCTTGAAAATCGGAGGCGGTTTTGATGATGCCGGCTTTGGCAGTGATTTGTTCTTGAGGCCAGGCTTCTTCACCATCGGCATACATCCCGTTCTGCAGCTCATCGATAAATAATTCCGTCAGTTTGTCGGCATCGGTCGTATGAATCCAATGGTCATCAGGATAAAAAACAAGCTTGTGGAAGCCGGTGGAGGCGACGATTTGAACCCCGGTCTGCTGTGAAGCAGCTGCCAGCCACCGGCTATGACGTCCGCTTCCTACCGGCTGTGCTTCGACAATCGTGGCTCCGCCAATCTCTTTGAACAAATTCAGCTCCTGAATCGTTTTGTCATAATCATCGATTTGCAAGGCCGGATCCATTTTAGCGGATTGCCCCTTTTTCAAGAAAAGATGCTCGTGGCTATGACAGAAGCCCATTTGTTCCGGCGAAATGGGTCCGGTTACGGTAGTGATGACTTGGTTTGAGCGTAAATTTCGGTCAGCCCTGCTCATTTGGCATCATCCTTCTGAGCGAGCATCTCGATGAGATTTTCGGTGGACACCATCGCCATTCGCTCCACGGCTTCATGGGTGAAAGCACCAATATGCGGAGTCAAGATGAAATTCGGCAGTGCCACCAACGGATCTCCTTGCTGGGGAGGCTCGGACGAATAGACATCCTGTGCGGCCGCCGCTATTTTGTTATGGCTAAGGGCATCATACAGGGCTGCTTCATCCACAAGCTCTCCGCGTGACGTGTTAATCAGTACGGCCGTCGGTTTCATCAGTTTTAGAGTTTCAGCATTGATCAGCCCTTTGGTATCCTCGGTGGCCGGCAGGTGAAGAGAGATAACATCCGATTCTTTCAATATTTCGTCGAGCTGTTCTTGTCTTTGGACATTATATTTTTCAAGGAATTCCTGATCCTTGAAATAAGGATCATAGATGGCGGCCTTCATCCCAAGCCCAACCGCACGTTTGGCTACCTCTTTTCCAATTTGTCCGCCGCCAACGACGCCAAGTTTCTTATTCGTTAATTCGAAGCCGATGCTGCGGTCCCAACCATAGGATTTGACGCCGGCTGCAATGGCCGGGAGATTCCTGGCGCTTGCGAACATGAGGGCGATCGCATGCTCGGCAACCGAAATGGAGTTGGTTCCGACAGCATTTTTGACGAGAATTCCCAATTCTTCCGCTCTCTTGAGGTCGATATTATCCATGCCGACCCCATATTTGGAGATAGCCCGCACACTTTTACATTGCTCAAGAACGTTAGCCGGAAGCGGGTCGATCCCGATGATAATGCCGACCACATTGTCTTGAGCGGCATCGATGATTTCTTCCTCAGTCATTGTTCGGCCCAAGTTGTTTTCGATGATTTCGTAGCCGCGCTCTTGCAGCAGCCGATGTGCTTTCTCCTTGTAGTTTTTGAATGATTTAGGCGTGATTAAGATTTTTTCTGCCATTGCATCCTCATCCCCATTTTTAAGTTTTGTATATGAGATAATTTGTGGAAAGGCGCTGTATTGCAGCATGATCTTTTACTTGATCAAAATAGGCCTCGTCCTCAAATGTCCAAGGGCAACTTGTATTATCCAGTGTCTACATACTAATGTTATTATGTCTTTACATTTGAAAGTAAAAAAATTTATCGATTCATTTCAAAAGTAAAAGTGTTGCGGTCCCCTCTATATTTGGCTAAAGAATATTCAATGGGCGTTCCGTTGGATAAGAAGGTTGTGCTTTTGATGAATTGAATGGGCGCCCCTTGTTTGACATTGAGCAATTGAGATTCATAATCTCCCGCTAAAACGGATTCCAATTTTCGGACAGCCTTTGTAATTTTTAATGATAATTCAGCTTCAATTAATTCGTACAAAGACTCTTGCTCTAAATTTTTTTCTAATAGGAAGTGGCAAATGTTATAGGGTAAAAAGGTATCCACAATTACAATGGGATCCTCATTGGCAAAACGCAATCTTTGCAGCTTGATTACTTTGGACCCTTCCATTATACGCAAAACGTCACTGATGGATTTATCGCTTTTTACCGTCTCTATGCTCAAAACCTTTGTCGATGGAGTTAGACCCTTCTTTTTAATTTCATTATTAAAACTGTCTAAGACTTGAAGAAATTCTTGCTGGATTTTCGGGCGGGATACAAATGTTCCTTTGGCTTTAATCCGATACAGAAAGCCTTCAAAAACCAACTCATTAATGGCCTGCCTGACTGTTGGCCGGCTGATCTTAAAATGAGCGCTAAGCTCCTGCTCAGTTGGAATCGGTACGTCAAAGTTGTCATGACTGTTGATAATATATTCCAGTAAAATTTCCTTTAACTGATAATAAAGGGGAGTTGGAATCTCTTTATTCAATGTTTTTTCAAATAAAGTGGACATGACTCGGTTCCTCATTCCTGTTATTCCAAATGTAATGACATAAGAACATTTAAGACAACTCCATCATAAGTCTTACCCCTGTACTTGTCAATCCCTCGGGTTAAAAATATCATTTACTTGACGCTGTAGGAGATGAAGAAAATAGGGTGCTAATAAAAAAGGGCCGATAGGCCCCTTGAGCTAATTGAATCTGATACGATTTCTCCTCTAAATATCGTAGCTGCGCGTCTCGATCTTCGTGCGATAGCTTCGGCGGAACAGGAGGCAGATTATTCTCCAATTATGCCCCCGCTTTAATCAATATATTTGCGATTTCCTCGAATCCGCGTTTCTGCGCATGCTCCAAAGGAGTGATGCCTTCCCCATCGCTAATGTGGACATCAGCCCCATGATCCACTAACAGTTGTACGATGGTTTGATGCTTCTCTCCGCCGTTACCCAGAATGACCGCTTCCATTAATGCCGTCCATTGCAGACGATTGATATGATTGACATCCACATCGGAATGAGTGAGAAGTTCTTTAACTACTTCCACATGCCCCCGCTCGGAAGCAGGGATAAGAGCCGTGCCCCCGAATCGATTAGTAAGCTTGGTATCCGCACCGGCATCAATCGCGAGCTTTACGATGTCAAGCAAGCCTTCCGCTCCGGCATGCAGGAGCACATTATCCAAGTTGTTATCGCGGATGTTAATGTCTGCCCCCTTCTGGATAAGCGCCTTTACCGTATCTACCTTATTGTTGTAAGTGGCTGCCAGGACGGCTGTTCTTCCGTGTTTATCCATGGCATTGATGTCTGCCCCGTCTTCAAGCAGCTTCAGAACGTTCTCGGTGTCTCCTTTTTCCGCAGATAGAATTAATTGTTCGTTCATCTCATCCACCTTCTTTTCTGTTGATTGAGTTTCTTTCGGTAAGCTTTGCGAGGATTTGGGGATTGCATGGCATGCGGTAAGCAAAACAACAAATAAAATCATAAAGAGACGATACATCATCACCGCTCCTTTTCCTTCTATACAAATATGCTAACATGGGAATCATTATATGAAAAATATAAAAATAATAAGTTTTACTAAAGCTTTTGATATACAAAGAAGGAGAGTCGCACCCCTCTTTCTCCCGTCCTTTTGACCGTTATCCCTTAAGCTCAGTACTATTCCTGCAGGACTCACATCTCTTTTTCTGCCCTTTGGGCTATTATCCCTATTGCTCAGTATCTTTGGGAATTAGGATGGGTTAATATAGATTTGAAAGTTATAAATATGAAAGAAGTCAGGCCTATGAACCGATTCTGAGCCAAGGGGATAGTAGTCCAAAGCCACGGCAAAGGGACAAGGCGCTGATAGCGGCAGTACTTCGAAGACAAGGAAAACATGATTTAGGGCATGGAATGCCAACGGCCTGTCTTATCAATAAGTTTTAGCTATTCAGACTCAATGGACAAATCCGTTGGGCCTTTTTTGTATCCAGTGAGAAGCAAAGGGGCTATCTCGTAGTCATCAAAAGTGACCGAGGGACCCCCTTTTTTTTGTTTCGAAAAAATTAGACAGTATATTGACGAATTAAAAAGTACTCTGCTATAATGAATTTAGTCATTATATTGTCTAAATCAAAGAGGGGATTAATAAATGGACTTCTACAAAGATCTATTTTTAATGCAGCAAACTTACGCAACCCTGTTTTCGGTTACCAACAAGCTTCAGGTACAAGGGGATCAATACTTAAAGAGCTTGACGTCAAGACAATGTATGGCGATGGTGGCCATTATCCATTTGCCGGAAGGAGGAGCGACGCTCAATAATATTGCGAGAAAGTTGGGCACCACCAAACAGAGTGTGAAACAACTGATAAACATCATGGAGAAAAAAGGCTACGTCAACGTTGTACCCAGCAAGCAGGATAAGCGCGCTGTCAATGTTGAAATTACGGAATCCGGCAAGCAAGTCCTGATGGAGTGCGGTGAAAAATCGATATACTTTTTCGCAGATGCCTTTAAACATTTCACTACGGAAGAGATGGAAATTTTATGGAGTTTATTGAAGAAGCTGTATCGTTTTGACGGAGAAGAGCAAAGTGGTTTTGAAGAGAATATCGATTTTGAAGGGGAAGAAAACTTGACTGAAGCTCAAGAGAGAGTCATGAAAGAATTTGCAAGACTGAGAACGGAATCTGAAATGAAGAGGAGATCCAATGAATAACATTGTGACCGTTAGAAACTTAAAGAAAAGTTATGCTGCCAAAAAAGCCGTGGACGGTATTAGTTTCGTAGTCCGACAAGGGGAAATTGTTGGTTTGTTAGGTCCTAACGGGGCGGGGAAGAGTACGACGATCCATATATTGGCCACTATATTAACGGCTGATCAAGGGGAAGTGACGATTCTGGGCCATTCTCTACCCCGGGACGTCAAGCAGGTCAAACAGGGGATTGGAATCGTCCCTCAGGATTTGGCTATCTATGAAGAAATGACCGCCTGGCAAAACGTGCGTTTCTTTGCGGGCCTGTACCATCTTAAAGGAAAGCAGCTGGAAAACCAGGTGAAGGAAGCTTTGGAGCTGGTGGGACTTTATGACAGAAGAGACGATAAGCCCAAAACCTTCTCGGGCGGTATGAAGAGAAGGCTGAATATTGCCTGCGCCATTGCCCACCAGCCCCAGCTAATCATTATGGACGAACCGACGGTCGGTATCGACCCCCAATCCAGAAATCATATTCTGGAATCCATACGAACGCTGCAAAAAAGAGGGGCATCTGTCATTTACTCCACCCACTATATGGAGGAAGTAGAGGCCATTTCGGACCGAATCATAATTATGAACGAAGGGAAAATCATTGCCGAAGGGACCAAAGAGGAGCTCAATCAGATGGTGAATGATGAAATCACCTATTCTTTCAGCGTGAGAAATGGAAATGAGTTAAACGGTAAGCAGCTAAATGAAATAGAAGGTGTAGCCAAAGTCAAACTGGGCGAAAGCCATGTTGAGGTCACTTGCGAAAGGGCGAAGGATAATCTTAATGAAATCATATTTTCCATAATAGCCAATGGCTGCAAGATTGAAAGCATGAGCAGTCGGGAAGCGTCTTTGGAAACGACGTTTTTGGAGTTGACGGGAAGAAATTTAAGGGATTAGGAGAATGAAATGAACTTTATAAAAATAGTTAAGCTGGATTTGATCAATATCCTGAAGAATCCGACGCTGTTAATATCGAATACCGTACTGCCGTTGATCCTTATTGGGGTATTGGGGTTTGCCACAAGCGGACTTTTTGGCGCGGGGGACGTGAGCTCTTACGATTATTATGGCGTCACGATGATGATTTTTACGGCGTTAATGATTGCCATGACCGTTTCCAATACGTTCATGGAGGACAAAGTAAAGCGCGGCAACGCCCGTATTGTATTTGCTCCGGTTTCCAAAATGGAAATCTATTTATCCAAGGTGGCCGCTACTTTTATTATGGGTACCCTTTCATACAGTGCTTTATTGCTGATAGGCCAATATCTGTTTCACATGAACTTCGGGGGACAGAATATCGGGTACATTATGCTGTTAATCAGTGCTTTTTCGTTATTCGGCTGCTGTCTAGGCACGATGTTCTGCTGTATTTTCAAGAGTGAAGAAGGGGCAAATGCGGTATTGCAGGTTGTAGTGATGTTGCTTGTCTTCTTCGGCGGTATCTTTTTTCCTGTAGCCAATCTTGGAAAATTCGTGGAAACCGTCTCTTATCTATCTCCGGTTAAGTGGATGACGGAAAGTGCTTTTCGGATCATTTATGATCATGACTTCAGCCTATTCCTTCCGGTTCTTGCCCTCGTTCTGTCCGGCTCGTTCGTTTGTCTGCTGATCTGTCAAATCCTTTATAAACCGGAGGAATATGCATGAGCATTGTCCTGCATCTGTTCAGAAACCATTTAAACCGGATTCTATCCAAAAAAGAGATCATTATCATAGCGGTCGTCGTTATACCGGTGATGATCGGGGTTGCCGTATTCTTCTCCGGAAGAATGGAGACGAAGGAAACCGTTGCGCTAGTTTCGGAACATGTTCAGAGCATTCCCGAGGATGACAGGCTTCATATCGAAGTGATGAGTGAGAAGCCGGCGATTTCCAATCTCCTGTTGGGTAAATACGCGGCCATCGTGGAAGAAAAGAAAGACGGATTTTATGAGATAGCGACAATAAAAAGCGAAACGGTAAAAAATAAATTGGAGGCCTTTTTTAACGATAATCCCATGGCGGCAAACCATCCGGCGGAAGAGGCGAAAAGAGGCTTCGGAACGAATATTCTGGGATTTATTCTGATGATTGTTTTAATGCAGGGAGTTGCCCTGACGATCCTCTATCCGGAGGATAGGGCTCTAAAGACGTTCAGACGGGTGTTGACGGCACCGGTTAGCGAAAAGCAATATCTGCTGGCGCAGGGGATTTTTACTTTTGTCTGTCTCTACATCCCGACCTATCTGGCCGTTGTAATTACGAAGGCAGCCTTTGGGGTGGAGATCGGTTATAGTCCGGGAATGCTGGCCATGCTGATTGGAATTCTTGCCGCTCTCTCAACGGCACTGGCCCTGTTTATGTCATCCGTGCTGGAACGGAATGTCTCTATGGTGGCGAGCGCCATTTATGTCATCACTTCCGTCTTGGCTGGTTGCTTCTATTCCTTCACTGGGAACAGCCAGGTTCTGGACACCCTTTGCCGGATTTTCCCGCAGAAGGCCTATATGACACTGATTCAGGGAATAGAAAACGGGAGCGCCATGCTGGAGTACAAGGGACAGCTTATCTATTTGCTGGCTTGGATTATTGGACTGTGGCTCCTGGGAAGCATGATTACGCGAAGGAAAATGAAGAAAGAAATATATTAGCCATAAAATTACCTGAAACTCATTTGGACCCCATTTCCAAAGGGGTTCTTTTTTTACCTATTGACTTCCAAGCTGGAATAATGTTACAGTTGTTGTAGACCGACGGTCGGTCGATAATGGTGGAGGAGTGAACAATGAGAATTTCCAAAAAACCTGAAGAACGAAGAAACGAAATATTGGACGCTGCGGAGATGCTATTTACGACCCAAGGATACTCCAACACGACCGTTAATGACATTCTGAATAAGGTCGGAATCGCGAAGGGGACGTTCTATTACTATTTTCAATCCAAGGAAGAAGTGATGGACGCCATTGTTATGCGATTCATAGGCATGGGGGTACAGGCGGCCAAGCAGATTGCCGCAGATCCAAATCTGCAAGCTCATGAGAAAATATTTCAAATCCTGATGGCCCAGAAGCCTGACACCGGCCGCAAGGAACAAATGATCGAGCAGCTGCACGAAGTGAACAATGCGGAAATGCATCAGAAAAGCTTGGTGGAGACGATCCTCCAGCTAACTCCTGTGTTGACGGAGGTCATTGAACAAGGAATAGCGGAAGGCACCTTCCGGACCCCTTATCCCAAGGAAACGATAGAATTTCTGCTTGTTTCTTCCCAATTTTTATTTGACGAAGGAATTTTCGAGTGGCCGCCCGATGAATGGATGCAGAAAGCGTTAGCCTTTACCTATGTTATGGAAACGACGCTGGGGGCAGACCAAGGCAGCTTTAGCTATGTTCTTGAAATGATTGGGCAAGGTTCGAAAAATATCCACGATAAAGGAGCGGATTCCCATGAATAAAACCGAAGTGGTTGCCAAAGTATCGGAGAAATCAGGCGTAGGCCTCACGGAGTGCCACAAGGTGCTGGAGGCTTTGGAAGAAGTGCTGAGCGATGAACTATCTCATTCCCAAGGTGTAAGCAATGCCTTGGATAAGGTGTACAGTGTGCTGCAATTTTTTAAAAACAAAAACAGGTGATGGCCGTGGACCCTATGATCGTAGTCAAAGATTTTGTGAAGAAATATGGGGATTTTACAGCGGTGGACCGGGTTTCCTTCGAGGTGGAAAGCGGGAGCATCTTTGCTTTCCTCGGGCCTAACGGAGCGGGCAAAAGCACCACCATCAATACCTTATGCACGATTATTGAGAAAACTTCAGGAACTATGCTAATCGACGGCAAAGATGTCAGCCGGGACAAAGATGGGGTGCGAAGTGTCATCGGCGTGGTGTTTCAAGACTCTACCCTCGACAGCAAAATGACGGTGGAAGAAAATTTGAAGATGCATTGTTATTTCTACGGGTTGCCCAAATCGGTCATGAATGAGCGGATTGAGTTTGTGCTTGAGATCGTGGATCTCGGTGAATGGAAGAAAGCGATGGTCAGCAGCCTGTCCGGAGGCATGAAGAGACGGGTGGAAATAGCCCGCAGCCTTTTGCACCTGCCTAAAGTTCTGTTCCTGGATGAACCTACGACCGGTCTGGACCCTCAGACGAGAACGAATATTTGGGAGTATATCATCAAGCTGCAGAAGGAAAGAAGCCTGACCATCTTCTTAACGACTCATTATATGGATGAGGCTGAAATCAGTCATAAAGTAGCGGTCATGAATCATGGCAAAATTATTGCATTCGATACACCGAGCGCGTTAAAGCAGCGCTATACCAAGAACAAAGCGGACATAACCAGCATGGATGAGCCGGGCTTAGAGGCTTTATTGACCAAATTTAATATGAATTTCACAAGAAATCGCGGTTGCTATTCCGTAGAGTGGAGCGATCTGCCCCAATTGATGGAAATCATCAGCGAGCACAGGTCTGCCATTCAAGAGCTGGAAATTAAAAAGGGAACCTTGAACGATGTGTTTCTCGAGATTACAGGAAAGGACATAAGGGGGTAGGCGGGATGCGCATTATCGGGGCCTTATGGTTAAGAAATGTAAAGCTGTTTGCCAGAAATCGGGTGCAGTTGATTTTAATTTTGATTATGCCGTTTTTCTATCTGTATTTGTTAAGCACCATTTTTCAAAGCACCGATGTCAGCAATCCGGTCCATTATGTGTTAGCCGGTATCGTGATTATCGTCGTTTTTCAGACGTCGCTGAATATAGCCACATCCACGATCGAAGATATCGTCTCCGGGTATATGAAAGAAGTGCTGGTCAGCCCGGTCAAGAGAATACAGATTGCTCTGGGCCAAATCTTGTCCTCCACAACGATCGCCACGTTGCAAGGAATTCTTATTCTGGTGGTAGGTTATTTTATAGGAATGAAATATTCCTCCGCCGCCACCCCGCTGGCTGTCATCGGTTTTATGATTTTTGTAGGACTTGTATTCTCGGCCTTCGGATTATTTATCGCCACATCGGTTAAAAATTCCCAGACCTTTCAGATTGTTTCGGTCGCCATAACTACGCCGATTACTTTTTTATGCGGCGTTTATGTCCCGCTCAGCCTGCTTCCGGATGGCTTGCAGTTCATCGCTTTATTGAATCCGATGACCTACGCTGCGGCTTTTTTCAGAGCATTGAGTTTGGAGAAAATGTCCTTATCCGCGGATGAGCTAATCGCAGAACAGCTTGCTTTTAAAATAAACCACTTTATCATTACGCCTCAAGTCAGTATCCTCTTGGTTCTATCCTTCGGGCTGTTATTTTTATTGCTGTCTACCGTCGCCTTTTCCAAAGTCGATTTTTCGAGAATGAACCGTTCCAAAGGGAATAAAGATATTTTTCAGCAGTAGAGACTATTAGAAGAAGGATTCAAGAAAATCCGATGCTGACCGAATCCTGGGGAAGGATTTCCTCAGCAACAGAGGCATAACGCTGGTCCTGCTGATTTTTATTATGGCTATCCTCTATGCTCGCGGCCAGCGGATCTAAGGGGGGCAGCCTCTTCTGCTTTTTATGTCGAATATGTCAGTAGATGTCATATATCCATAATATAATGAAGCAAAGAGCAGGGGAGGTTGCTTTCAATGAAATCACTAAACGGAAAAGTTGCGTTGGTTGCAGGGGCCACCCGCGGCGCTGGGAGAGGGATTGCCATTGAATTGGGGGCCGCAGGATATAAGGTTTATGTTACTGGCCGAACGACACGCAGCGAACGGTCCGAGTATAACCGGCCGGAGACGATTGAAGAGACAGCGGAGCTGGTTAATCAAGCCGGGGGACAGGGAATAGCTGTTCAAGTGGATCATTTGGTTCCGGACCAGGTTCAGGGGCTGATCAGCCGTATCGAGCGCGAGCAAGGAAGGCTGGATGTTCTTGTCAATGACATATGGGGAGGAGAGCTTCTGACGGAGTGGAATGTGCCGATATGGGAACATTCCCTGGAAGGAGGCCTGCGTCTGTTAAGGCTGGCTGTAGAGACGCATCTCATTACAAGTCACTTTGCCCTGCCATTACTAATCAAGCATCCAGGGGGGGTGCTGGTCGAGATGACCGACGGTACGGCTGAGTATAACCAAAATCATTACCGATTATCGGTGTTCTACGATTTGGCCAAAACAGCCATTCAGCGATTGGCCTGGTCTCAGTCACAGGAGCTGGAGCCTTACGGGTGTTCTGCGGTTTCGTTGACTCCGGGCTGGATGCGTTCGGAAATCATGCTGGAGCATTATGGGGTCAGTGAAGCGAACTGGTCCGATGCCGCTGCCAAGGAACCGCACTTTATTATTTCGGAAACGCCGAGATATGTGGGTCGGGCGGTCGCCGCTCTAGCCTCGGATCCTCAAGTGTCGAAATGGAAGGGACAATCTCTTTCCAGCGGACAGCTTGCCAAGTTTTACGGGTTCCGTGATCTCGATGGCTCACAGCCGGATTGCTGGAGGTATATTAAGGAAGTGCAGGAAGCGGGAAAGCCGGCAGATGCGAAGGGGTATAGGTAGGCAGATTTTCTAGAATTATGATAGGAGCTATTCATGCGCATATTTTCCGGGCTCACCAGCCGGTTACAATGATTATCCCTGCATCTATTTGTTTGATTGTTGCTGCCGTCATCATCGTTTGGGAGCTTAAAGTTCGCTTCTAATATGAAGGACTTCCAACGGATTTGATTCCGGATGGTTGACAAGAAAGTCTCCAAAGATTATTATAATACCTATAGGGGTATATGTATAACCCCGATCATAAGAAATGGAGGCTATAGATATGAAGACTGTTCAAGTTACCGATTCTACTTTGGAATCTGTTATTCGCGATAATAAGGTGGTGCTGGTCGATTTTTGGGCTCCTTGGTGCGGACCCTGCCGTATGATAGCCCCTGTTCTGGATCAATTGGCGGATGAATTGGGAAACCAAGCGGTCATAGCCAAGCTGAATGTGGATGAGAATCCGCAACAGGCTGGCGAGCATCAGATTCAAAGCATTCCTACACTGAAGTTATTTTACCATGGCAAAGAAGTACAGACGTTTGTAGGTGTTCAGTCACTGAGCAAGCTTAAATCGGCTATTCTGTCCTATACCGGTTAATGTCCTGAAGATCATCCTCAATTGTAAGTGAATAGCATGAGTTTATTAACTGCACAATAATAGGGAGAGGGTGACCTATGGAACTGGATATAGGGTGGATCCTCGTTTTGTTCACTATTGGATTCCTGGGTTCCTTTATCTCCGGCATGGTTGGAATTGGCGGGTCGATCATTAAATACCCGCTTTTGCTCTATATTCCGCCTGCTCTGGGCTTTGCCGCTTTTACAGCACAGGAAGTATCCGCCATAAGCGCGGTGCAGGTATTTTTTGCTTCCTTGGCTGGAATATTTGCTTATCGCAAAGGCGGTCTGATCAATACCAAGCTTATTCTCTACATGGGAGTTCCAATTGTGTTGGGCAGCTTTCTCGGTGGCTACGGATCGAGATTTTTGCCGGATTCCGCTATTAATTTGACTTATGCCTTCATGGCGTTGACCGCGGCAGTCATGATGTTTTTACCGAAGAAAGAATCGGAACGCATGGACTATGCTAACATTCGCTTTAATGCCGCTGCAGCGGCCGTTTCAGCAGGGCTTGTCGGGATTTTATCCGGAATTGTTGGAGCGGCGGGTGCTTTTATTATCGTTCCCATTATGTTAGTTATACTAAAGATCCCGACGAGAGTAGCCATAGCTTCCTCTCTGGCCATTACCTTTATATCTTCGATTGGTTCTGCAGCAGGAAAGCTTATGGGCGGTCATATGCTGCTGATTCCGTCTATTATCATGGTCATTGCCAGCATTATGGGTTCACCTATCGGCGCCAAGACCGGACAGAAGATGAACGTCAAGCTGCTGCAATGGCTGCTTGCCGGATTGATTACCGCAACCGTGATTAAGATTTGGCTGGATATTCTGATTTAGCTTTGGTGCACAGAAAGGCCCGTTTAACAAACGAATACTTGACAGTAAAAAAATTTTTAGTCAATATAATACCTATAGGTGTATAAGTATAAACAGGGTGAAAGACATAAAATCGGAGGTTATGGAAAATGTCCGCACATGCTATTCGCGCAGATCTGGCGCTGGATTGTAAAGGGCTCTCCTGCCCGATGCCCATCGTCAGAACTAAGAAAGCAATGGATCAAATAAGTTCCGGGCAAGTGATTGAGGTTCAAGCGACAGATAGAGGCTCGCTCGCGGATATTCAAGGGTGGGCCCAAACTACAGGTCATCAATACTTGGGAACGGTTAATGAGGGGGAAGTCCTGAAACATTATCTTCGTAAAGCAAGCCCCGATGAATTGAAAGAAGAAGTGAGGTTCCCTAACAAGATGACTAACGAGGAGCTTCTGAAGAAGCTTGAGGCGCAAGAGCCGCTAACGGTGCTCGATGTGCGTGAACCGGCGGAGTATGCTTTCAGCCATATACCCGGGGCGATTTCGATTCCTCTTGGCGAGCTGGAGAACCGGATTCAGGAGTTGAATCCTGATCAACCCATTCATGTGGTTTGCCGCACAGGTGCCCGCAGCGATATGGCCTGCCAATTACTCGCGGGTCAAGGCTTCGAGGAAGTGTTCAACATTGTTCCTGGAATGTCCGGCTGGACAGGATCAACGGACAAGCTTTCCTAAAAGGAGCGGCGTCAGAAGAGACCAGAGCAAGCAAATAATTCGGAACAAGAAGTAATCATATCAAAAAGGCATGGATGTCGCGGGGCGGCGCCTTCCTGAATTACGCCAAGGATGCCAATATCACGCTATCGTTTCTAACCCATAAAGGAGAGATGACCCATGACGAGTGCAACCGAGATTCAGCCAATGACCGCACAGGAATTAACTCGTATCGTTTTGAATCATGAAGAGCTATTAATTCTCGATGTCCGCAACGAAACGGATTTCAATGATTGGAAAATTGAGGGCGGGCGTACCGAAATCTTTAATACTCCCTATTTTGAATTGCTCGATGGTGTGGATTCGGTGCTGGAACGCATTCCCGACGGTCCTAAGGTGCTGGTTGTCTGCGCCAAGGAGGGCTCATCCAAATTCATCGCTGAGCAAATTGCGGAGGCCGGACGCAGGGAAGTCTACTATCTGAAGGGCGGCATGAAGTCGTGGAGTGAGCATCTGGAGCCTGTCCATATAGGAGAGCTTAAGGACGGCGGCTCAATTTATCAGTTCGTGCGGATCGGCAAGGGCTGTCTTTCTTATATGATTGTGTCGAACGGCGAGGCTGCGCTGGTGGATACGCTCCGAATGACCGAAGTATATGAAAGCTTTGCCAAAGAGCATGGGCTGCAGATTAAGCATACGATAGATACCCATCTTCACGCTGACCATATATCGGGTGGAAGAGCGCTCGCCGAGAAGGGGGGAGCAACTTATTGGCTGCCGCCAAAAGACGCGGAAGAAGTGGTGTTCCCTTACTCCCGACTGGAGGAAGGTCAGACGATCCGGGTCGGAAGCACTGAAATCAAGATCCAGCCCTTGTATTCGCCAGGCCATACAATTGGGAGCACGTCGCTTATTGTAGACGATCGCTACCTGCTGACAGGCGATATTTTATTCATCGAGTCGATTGGCCGTCCCGACTTGGCAGGCAAAGCAGGGGACTGGGTTAGAGATCTGCGCAATACATTGTATAACCGGTATAAAGAGCTGTCAGACGATTTGATCGTGCTGCCTGCCCATTTTGGCAAAGTATCGGAGCTGGGAGAAGGCGGACGAGTATCCGCCCGATTAGGGGATTTAAACCAAACCAATCCGGGGTTGCAGATCCCCGATGAAGAGGAATTTCGCCGCACGGTGACAGAGAACTTGCCGCAGCATCCCAATGCCTACCAAGAAATCAGGCAAACCAATATGGGGAGAATCGAGCCGTCCCCCGACGAACAGCAAGAAATGGAAATCGGCCCGAACCGATGCGCGGTTCATGATAAATAAACAGCAAAAAAACGGAAAATTGAACCGATAAACACGAAAATACTAGATTAATGATAAATCGATTCTAACAACGGGAGGGTATTACTAATGGAAGCAAATGTTGTGGTGGATACTAAAGGGATGGCTTGTCCGATGCCGATCGTTAAGGCGAAGAAGGCTTTGGACAGCTTGGAGCCGGGACAGATTATGGAAGTCCTGTCTACGGATAAAGGCTCTCTTAATGACTTTCAAGCCTGGGTCAAGCAAACGAATCACGAACTGATCAAGCATGAGGAAGAGAACGGCGTGTACAAATTTTATGTCAAAAAGGTTTAGCGTGGTTAAACTTTTAGATGGCAAGAAGCGATCACACAAGGTGGTCGCTTCTTACTTGAATAGAAAAGAAGGAGACCTTTATGGTGAGGGAGGAAGACTTTTCTAAAACTCGGTTGACCATCAGCTTTTCCAGCACATCCAGTATCTCCAGATTTTATGTGGATTGCAAAAGTACAGTCATTTGGTGATATAGGACCTATTTCGATGAAAGTAATGCAAAAATACAGTAGATTCGGACGTATTTTCCTAATAATGGATGAATCGAAATATTTTACTGTATTTTTACAGGCGATGATTAAAAACGAGCGGATTCGGGTCAAAACGGATGTACTTTTGCAGCAAGACTCTATGATTTTTCACGCTTGGCCTCTATTGTCATGTTCTTGAAGGACTATGACAGGAATTTCAATTGCTTTAGATGGTGTTAGGACGTATAATACATATAGGGGTATATGTATTATACAGACTTAAGGAGTGATTCCATGGACAACTCTAGCAAGGAAAAAACGACGATTGTTCTATTCAGTGGTGATTTGGACAAAGCTATTGCCGCTTTTATAATTGCTAACGGGGCAGCAGCTTATGATCATGACGTAACGATTTTTTTCACCTTTTGGGGGTTGAATACTCTTCGCAAGGACGAGGTTGTCAAAACGAAGAAAGGCCTGCTTGAAAAAGCATTTGGCTGGATGATGCCGCGGGGAGCCAATAAATTAGGCCTATCGAAGATGAATTTTGCCGGTGTCGGTCCTCAAATGATCAAGCACGTTATGAAAAAACATAACGCGCTCTCTCTTCCACAGCTGATTGAGCTGGCTCAAGAGCAGGGGGTGAAACTGGTGGCTTGTACTATGACGATGGATCTGCTTGGATTACAGCAAGAGGAGCTGATCGACGGATTGGAGTACGCAGGAGTAGCCGCTTATTTGGGGGATGCTACCCATGCAAAGGTGAACTTGTTTATTTAACCACATAGGAATCTTTAAATTCTTTACAGCGTTAATACGATGTAAGGAAGATTCCTATTGGCATAAAAAGCAACCTCTAATACCGGGTTATTCGTCTTCGAGCAGGCTCCGTTAGGAGTTTTTTTACCGGAAATCGAATGGAGGAATAGTCATGACGGAGTATGATGATAGCGTGATGCGGCGGCTTAAGCGAATGGAAGGACAGATTCGCGGCATTGCAAAAATGATGGAGGAGGGCAAAGACTGCAAGGAGGTTGTCGCCCAATTGTCCGCCGTACGCAGTGCAGCCGACAAGGCGATGGCCTACATTGTAGCCGTTAACTTGGAGCAATGCATTGTAGAGGAAAAGGCACAAGGACAGGACACCGGCAGGCTTGTGAAGGAAGCGGTCGAGCTTCTAGTCAAGAGCCGCTAATCAATATGACCGTCACCATAGGTTCATTAATGATAATTTTATCAATCAAAAGATCAACGCTCAAAAGTTTCTAATCAAAGAGGGCTCGGGCCTGAACGTGGACAAATAGAAGGTTTGGGGGGGAGCCAATCGTGGATATGTCATTTATTATTACCGGTATCGGCTTCGATGGATCAGAAATTGCTATGGTGTGTTGCTGCTGAAGCGTCTCCTTATGCCGGGTATCCAGTAATTCTAATATACCCTCTTAAAATTGCATTTAAAGTTCGCATCCAGCCTGTTATACATGGTTGGCATAAGTTATAATTAGGTTTGGCTTGTAAATTAGCTTGTATATTTATTTACGGTGGGAGGAGAATGTTAGAGCATGAAACGAAGTTTATGGGGAAAACTGGGTCGTGTTTTAACCAGCAGTTTGCTGGGCTCCACAATTATACTTGGAAGTGCATTAACCGCGCAGGCTGACGAAGCGCAGATGCCCGTTCCGGATATCAGTCCGTGGTCCATAGGCACCCTTCACGAAGGGGAGAAATACGGGATCTTTCCGTTAGATTGGTATTACGATGGAACATTCCAACAAGCGATTACCGCAGACAAATTCCAGTCCTTGCTCGAGGATACAGCGGCAAAGCTGGATAAGCTGGGCCTAAGCAAGCAAGGGGAGCTGGAGCTGCCATCATTAGCCGAAGCGGCGATGACTAGGGAAACCGTCGTTCTTTCCTTGCACGCTTTATTGGCGCAATATGAGCTGCCGGAGGCTTTTGAGTTCGATAAATCTACTCCGGTTGAATACCTGCAGCACAAGGGCATTATCGAAGGAACGGGCCGCGGCCTGGAACTGGAGCAGCCCTGCACGGTTGAACAAGCTGCCGTATTGGCCAGCCGGCTGGTTGAGTATACATATGATACCGTACAAGGAGGAGCTCAAGGACTCTTCTGGAAAGCGACCCATGGAGACAATACCCTTTATTTGTTGGGTTCGATTCATCTGGGATCCCCGGAAATGTACCCGGTAGATAAAGAAGTCAGAGACGCCTTCGCAGCCTCCGACGACCTTTGGGTGGAAGTGAATATGGTGACCGAGGACCCGGAACCGCTGAACTATTTTACCCAGTTAACGGTGTATAACGATGGGACGACCTTGAAGAATCATGTCTCCCAAGAAACGTATGAGAAGCTGCAAGAGGTTAACGAACTGCTGGGACTTCACGCAAATGCATTCGATACCTTCAAGCCATGGGTAGTGACGAACAATTTATCGCTGTTCTCCCTTTCGAATACTACTGAAAATCTTGCATTGGCCCAGGCTCTGGGAGTAGATCTATACTTCTTGCAGAGTGCGCTTCTGACCGGGAAGCCGATTCATGAGCTGGAGGGCTTTAAGCTGCAAGGAGATCTGTTCAATAATATAGCCCCGGAAGTCCAGGAGGAAGAATTGAACCAGGCGTTGGATGCCATCCTGAACCCATCCGAAGACGACGATACTGCCGAACAATTCCGCCTGTGGCAGCAATACTGGGCCCAGGGAGATTTGGACAGCTTTGCTGAATCCTTCCTTAATTCCGCGGATGTTAAAAGCGAATCGGCTCAGCGGCTGTTCGGGGAACGGGATACGAACATGGCTAAGAAGCTGGCTGAATTGCTTGAACAAGAGGGAGAGAATACCTCCTTTGTTGTAGTGGGCGCAGGCCATTTCGTCATTGAGGGCCTGATCATCGACCAATTGAAGGATAAAGGCTACACTGTCGAATTTATTCAATAGCATGACTAAAGACGGCCTGTAATGTGAACAAAGGACATCTTCGTTCTCACGAAGATGTCCTTTGTTATGCGCCCAGCATGTGAGCTATTTGAAAGGCATGAAAATGGGTAATGCAATGCCAGTGCTTATTGAGGAATTTTGGAACAGCCTGCAGGTTAAGAAACCAGGTTAAGAACTCTGTTGACAAATAAAACGAACAGGAATATACTGAAACAACACATTAGTTGTGTTATATGATCTAAACATAATACCGCTATAAACTTGACTAAATGGATGCATAACACATTAGTTAAGTTATGAAATTTTCATTTCAATAACACAGCTATTATTTTTCTACAAGGAGGAATAATCAATGGACACGACTTTCGTCGCGGATCCAACCAGACTGGTGATCGTTGCATTACTCGGGCTTGCATTGCTTTTATTTTTGATTATCAAGCTCAAACTTCACTCCTTAATTTCTATCCTGATTGCCGCGGCATTTATCGGATTCGGGTCCGGTATGCCTCTCGACATGATTTTGAAAGCGTACTCGACAGGGATCAGCAACACGCTCGGATCCATCGCGCTGATTGTCGGGCTCGGTTCCATGTTTGGCGGATTGCTTGCGGCAACGGGGGCCGCCGAGGTACTGGCCAACACTTTAATTGGCAAATTCGGCGAGAAGAGAGCGGTATTCGCAATTGGCATTACTTCGCTGCTTGTCGGCATTCCGGTCTTTTATGATGCCGCTTTCATTATCCTGCTGCCTCTTGTTTTTCAAGTCGCCAAGCAAACGGGTAAGTCGGTCCTCGCATTTACGATACCGATGATTGCCGGTATCGGCCTGTCCCAAATGATCGCCCCGACTCCCGGCCCCATCCTGATATCCGGGCAACTCGGCGCAAACCTTGGCATTATGACGCTTATCGCCATTATCGTCGTTATCCCTTCTTGGATTGTGTCGGGTTATTTCTTGGGGAAAGTCGTCGGCAATAAAATATTCGTTCCGGTACCGGAGACGTTTCTGTCCAGCGAGAAGGACAGCAACATTAAATCGGTTTCCTTCAGCACCGTGCTCCTTATTATAATGTCTCCGATTTTGCTTATTTTGCTTAATACAGGTTCGGCGATGATTCAATCCGATTCGGACGGCATTGCGGCTATCAAAGAGATTTGCAAATTTATCGGGCAGCCATTCGTAGCGCTAACCATCGCTAACATTCTAGCCATTTACTTTTTGGGGATCCGGCGCGGTTTCAAAGCCGAACAGATCGAGAAAATGATGACAAAAGCTCTTAACCCCGTTGCGGTCATTATTCTTGTTACGGCTGGCGGCGGCGTCCTAAGATATATGCTCGAATACTCCGGAACGGGAACGTTGATCGGCGACTTCGTATCGGGCCTGAATATGCCGATGATCGTCGTTGCCTTTGTCATCGCGGTGGCCCTGCGCATTTCCGTCGGTTCCGCCATTGTTTCCATGACGATGACTGCGGGCATTTTGGCGGCGATGCCGCAAACGGCAACGCTGTCGCCGACCTATCTTGCGCTTGTAGGTCTGGTTATCGCCAACGGCGCCTCGTCGTTCTCGATCGTCAACGATTCCGGCTTCTGGATGTTCAAGGAATATTTGAATCTTGACATTAAATCTACATTTAAATCTTGGACCGTATTTACCGGAGTTTCGGCACTTGTAACTTTTTTTATTCTGCTTTTTATTAGCTTCTTCGTTTCATAATTACATTTTCATAAATTAAAGGATGTGTTTGGTATGGCACTTATCAATTGCAATTTTTTTTCGTACACATTGGGAATGGACAGTTCAATGACGGTGCTTCTTCCAGAGAAGCGACAGCAGCCGCACATCCCTAACCCGGACAAAAAGTATCCCGTTCTATATCTTCTACACGGCCATTCCGACGACAATACTTCATGGCTCCGCAAAAGCCTTATTGAACTGTTGGTGAGGGATTATGATATTATCGTAGTGATGCCGAATGCTCATAGAAGTTTTTATACGGACAGCAAACACGGCCACCGTTATTTCAAGTTTTTCTCGCAGGAGCTGCCGGTCGTTGTAGGCAATTTCTTTCCAGCTTCCAATAAGCGGGAAGACAATTATGTAGCCGGTCTTTCCATGGGCGGTTACGGAGCTTTGAAACTAGCGCTGAATTGTCCCGATCGCTTTGCCGCAGCCGGCTGCCTTTCCGGCGCAATCTCTCCTTCGGAAGCTTTGGAGGCGGCAAATCGGAGTTCAATGTTCACCGTTTCGGATTTTGAGGAAAATTTCTATAACGTTTTCGGCGGAAAAGAGGAAATGGAAAATACCGCAAATGATCTGTTCCATGTCGCCGACGAATTGGATAAAAAAGACGTTCCCAAGCCTAGGATTTATCATAGCTGCGGGAAAGGCGACCCGTTATATAACACGAATATCGCTTTCCGTGATTACATGATGAAACGGACTTCTTTCGATTATACTTTCGAGGAAAGCGGCGGAGGGCATAACTGGGACTTTTGGAATCGCGAGCTCCCGGCGATGCTTCGCAAATTCGGCATCATTAACGATCCTAACGGGTTGGAATATCCTTCTTTCTTATAAACCTCTGCGTTCATTGACTAGCGCTGGCTTTAATAGTATACTTCGAGTAAAGTTTTGGGGCGAATCAGGTGAATGCAAGTTGGAAAATAAGCGTCAAAGTATCGTTGAAAAAGTTTATAATTATTGTTTGAATAAAATCAATTCAGGCGAATGGAAAGCCGGAGCCAAAATTCCGTCCGAAAGCGAACTGCATGCCGAACTTGGAATCAGTAAAGTCAGCATTCGCGCCGCTTTGCAAATGCTCCGCACCATGGGACTGATTACAACGCATCAAGGAAAAGGCTCTTTTGTATCCAATTATATCAATCAAACCGATTCAACGCCCAATCGGATTATTGTTAATTTTACCGACAAGGAACTTCTCGACATGACCGAGTTTCGGGAAGCGATTGAAGTAAAGGCTGTGGAACTTTGCATTCGGAACGCGTCACGCGAGGATCTGGAAGAAATTGAATCGGCGCTTGCCGAAATGGAGAAAAACACTCACGATTATATAAAGTATTCCAAAGCCGATGCGAAATTCCACCTGGCCATTTTAAAGGGAGCCCACAATAAGGTCCTGTATCATTCCGTCATGTCTATACAAAGCGATTATGTGCATTGCCTCGATGAGTTGAACAGAGTGTTCGTCTCGCATAATTTGAAAGACAGCTTTAAACTGCATAAACAAATTTACGAGTCGATCCGGATGAAGGATGAAAAACTCGCGGTAAGTCTGGTCATGTTAAACCTGAGACGGAACGTGCAGCGAATCAAAAGGAAATTATCCGGAGAAGATTTGAACGATTATCTCCACCTATAAAAACAAGAGGAAGATGGTTGCACACCGCAATATCTTCCTCTTTTGTCGTTATAGGCAGTGGCTTGGGCCGTGCCGCCGACTACACCGATTTCACGGCTCCGCCGTCGATCAATAGCGCTTGCCCGGTCATATAACTGTTGGCCGGGGAACTATACTGTAGAATTAATTCAATAATTACGGGCCGGACGGCCGAATATAAAAGGCAAAGAACATCTTCGATCGCCGGAGATGTTCTTTGTAATTCATGCTTCTCTTTAGTGGAATTAAAGATTTTTTTGCGAATAGATGTTTATCGAAGAGATCATCGAGATCAAGCCCAGTACGACTGCGATGAGGGCAGGAAGCACATTTTGGGCTGACTGCGGCAAAGACAGCAAACCATCAAGGTTCAACGGGTTAGCCTGAAACCACTTAATCAGGAAAGGGCCGACAAAAGGCGTTAAAAAAACCAGAAAAAAAGAAATATATCTCGTCTTTTCATATCCGTATTTGTATTGAATCGGAAGCAGTATGCCAAAATAAGCCGTGATGAACAACAGGCACAGCCCGGCCGTAAACAGATTCAGCATCTCCAGAGGGACCGGGGAGACTAGAGAGGTGATCGTGTAAATAACACAGACACAGCCGAAAATAATCAGAAAAAATAAATACCTTGCTTTGACTAATGTTTTTCGTGTATAGGGGGTTGCGCTAAGAAACGCTGCACCTTTATATTTGTCCTCCAGACTCGAAAGGGTATTGAGTAAAATAAATTCTATAAAAAGAGCGGTGACGAAAAAGCCCAGAAGGCCGCCGCCGGATGAACCTATCTTGACCATAATGAACATGGGCGCTATGACAGAGAACACGAGCATGAACAACAGATACTTTTTGACAAGCAGCAGATCTTTTTTCACAAGATTAAATATCATAATGATTACCTCCGATATACGCCAACATTATCTGCTCGATACTTGGTCTTTCCACAAGCACGTTTTTCATTTGTTCACGTATGGCCGGTTTTTGCTTAGTAATCCCTGTAAACCCGTAATTCGTCTCCCGCAGAGATACAAACAACGGTCTCGTATGCTCATTAAGCAGGCTCCGGTCCCCTTTAACCAAACCGTGCGTGTCCAACAAAACGTCTTTATCTTCATGAAAAACGATATTTCCTTTGTCAATCAGAATGAGGACGTCCGCCACCTTTTCCAGATCGGAGGTGATATGTGTGGAGAAAAATACGCTTTTACCTTTCTTGCCCATAAAGTCCAGCAGGATATCCATCAGCTCGCTTCGTACCAAGGGATCCAGACCGCTTGTGGGCTCATCCATAATTAACAAATCGGGATGATGCGAAAGAGCCAGGGCGATGGCATATTTCATTCGCATTCCTTTGGACAATGTGGAAATTTTCTGATTCCGCTTCAGGTTGAAATGATTAAGATAGTTTATAAAGGCGGATTCGTCCCAATTGGAGTATGCTGGGGCAATTACGCTCTTCATTTCCCTTATCGTCATCTCTTCATAAAAGTAGCCTTCGTCCAATACGATTCCAATCCGGTTCTTCAGCTCCCTTTCCTTCTCCGTCAACTCTTTGCCCATAAATTTAATGCTTCCGGCATCTTTTAGGATGAGTCCCAGAATGGATTTGATCGTCGTCGTTTTGCCGGAGCCATTGACACCGATAAAACCGGTAATACAACCTTCCTGCAACGAAAAATCGATATGGTTCAAGCAGAAGGAAGGATATTCCTTGGTTAGCCCCTTTACCTCTAGGATCGGATTCATTGGCCATTCTCCTCCTCAAATATTAAATCCATCATAGAAAACAGCTCATCCCTGGAGATCCCCAGATTCTGCGCGATCTCCCATGCCTCTATCAGCTTGGCCTCTACCATTAAACGCTTGGATTCCAGCAAGAGCTCCAGGTTGTCCGGGGCTACGAACGATCCCTTCCCCGCCTTGGTGATGATAAAGCCTTCCGCTTCCAGCTCTTCAAAGACTCTTCTGGTCGTCAGAACACTGACATTCAGGTCCGTGGCTAATGCCCGGATAGAGGGAAGAAGCTCTCCCGCTTGTAATTCCCCGCGTAATATAGCCGCCTTGATTTGTTCCTTGATCTGTTGATATAAAGGTTGATCGGATACATTGCTAATTATTATTTTCATTGAACAGTCCTTTCTGGTTAACTGTTAATGTCGTTAATACACACTATATACACAATATACAGTATAGCTATATTCAGTGCAAGTATTTCTTTGTACTTTCTCTTTCGCAACGCGCGCCTTTCCTGGCCCGTGTTGCGACGCTTACGGTGGGAGGTCAGGCCCCGTGCTACCGCGCACAGCTCCCAGCACGCAAGGTAGCGCTGCATGACGGCAGACGACCACTTAAGGGCAACAGCGGCAAAAGGAGCCAATACATTTGTTGGCTTTGCGACAAGTCTTAAACTTGTGAACATGATTCAGCGATGGAGGCGGATTAACGGAAGGGAGAGGAACATCTGAAATAATAAGAAAGGGGCTGTCTCAAAAGAGAGGGTTTGCGAATTTTCAGCCCTGCTCAGTATCGACTTTTTGCGAGAAAAAGGACCTCACCATCCTCCTTTACAGTGGAGTGCGAGGTCCATCTTTCGTATATATACTGGAGGGTCCGGTTTTATGCGAAATCCTTCGGGACAGCCCCACTCCCCGCCGGATAGTGCAAAAGACGGACGATAGTCCGGATCTTTTCTGGAAAAAAGCTGCACCGCACCTGATTCTAGAGCGAAACTGCAGGTCTTTTTTGGAAAAAGGCGCGACATGCTTGATTCTAATGCGATAATGCAGGTCTTTGGAGTGATTTTTGCGAAATCGCCCCATCTTGCCAAAAAGACCTGCAGATCTGAGCGTCTTTCGCTCTCTTTGTTGAAAACGGCCGGATTTCAATGTACTTTTGCTCGTCTTTGCGACGTCCTTACGGATCCGGATGCGACCTTTATACGTAAGAAAGACGAGCGGCACAATGAAAGAGTAAGAGCGAGTGTTAGTGGAAAATTGACCACCAGCCTCGCTCTTTTTTCCGAAAGCTTATCACTTTGTCGGTTCAGGCCGTTTCTCGGTAGTTTGGAAAACTACTTTTGAGACAGCCTCTAATTTTCATCTATGCAGTGCCATGTGTTACGCCGAGTGCGGTCAAGTACTGTCGATAGGCGATGCTCATCCGGTCGGACTTGAGCGAGAGCTCGACTTGCAGATCGAGCGGAAGATCTTCCGGCTTCTGATTTTCCACCACAGGCTTGTCCTGGGCAAAAATCATATCCTGGAACTTCACCATGTCCTCGTCTGTTAAATCGGTGTCATAGTTGAAGGACATGACTCCGTATGCAATAGACTTTGTTTCGGTTACGGGCAGTACCGTCAGCAGAATAGACATCAGGTTGTTGTTCTCGTTGTCCCGTTTGGTGAATTTGACGGACAACGGCCGCAGTACTTCGTACGTATAATACACATGCTTGGCTTGGCCCGTTCCGTCAGGGTCGGGCTGATAGATCGCAATTTCATCTGAACGAAGGCAGCCCTCCGGGGTCTTATGAACGTGATAATCGCCGATTTCCATATGCGTCTCCACACCCAGGTAGCCCTCATGCACAACAGCCAAATGACCGACGTCGAGGAAGTTTTCGACGACTCGCGGTGGTTTGGCGTTCACTTCCTGGGGCCCCCACAGGACGTTCCGGAAGGACGGATCGTCGAATTCCGGAAGGGCAAACATCTCCGGTTCCTTCCCGCTCAGATTGACCCACACGAAGCCGTAACGCTCCTGACAGCCGTAAGTGATCGCTTTCGCCTTGGTCGGAATCGCCTGATTTGCCGGCAATTGCGGAATTCGCACGCATGTGCCCGAAGCGTCGTACTCCCAGGCGTGATAAGGGCACACCAGCTTGCCATCGCGCACACATCCGAGAGATAGCGCTGCCCCACGGTGAATGCACAGATCCTTGAAGGCATGAACACCGGATTCCGTGCGGAAGATGACGATTCGCTCACCCATCAAGGTAATTTGCACAGGCTTGTCCTGGATATCGGATGAGAGGCAGGCGGCAAGCCACTCTTGGTGCAGAACGGGATCTTGAACCAACATGCGAAAATGACATCCTTTCCTAAGTAAAGTGTTAAAAAGTCGATGGAATTCTATGCGTTTAATTATATTCGTGCAAATAGTTAAAGTCAACGAAAGGCGAATATTATAAATATTGTATTGTTAAATTGTATGTTTTTTATTTGCAATTCGACAGAATTCAACTATAATATGAACATAATCATTCGGGAATAATAAATGGGGGACTAAAGGGTGGAACACGGGAAGCAAGACGAAGGCGTCAAACTGATCGTCGGTGTCGACGACAAAATCGGTTACGGCAAGGCTTTATTGCTCGGTTTGCAGCACGTGCTGGCTATGGATTTGTATATTGCTCCGATTATTATTGCAGGATTGCTGTCCTTCGACTCGGTGAGTACATCGTTTTTTATTCAGATGTGCTTTTTTGCTACGGGGGTAGCCACTCTCATTCAAGTGGGCTTCGGCATGAAGCTGCCGGTGGTACAGGGCCCGTCTTACGTTCCCATCGGCGCGATTGCGGCAATTGGGGGCAAGCTGGGACTCGGGGCGGTGACGGGAAGCTTGATACCGGGTGCACTGCTCATTGCTGCGCTCGGTTACCCGCTCAAATTATTTGCCAAGGCCGTGCGTAAAATCATTCCGGCGATCGTCGGCGGCACCGTAATCGTCGTCGTTGGTATTTCACTCATGCCGATTGCGATGAACAATATTTATGGCGCGGAAGGCCATATTGGTGAGAATGTTCTGATTGCAGCCGTCTCCGCTGCGGCACTCGGTGTCTGTATTCTGCTCGGACGCAAGATGAGAGGAACCGGGACGTTCTTCCGTCTCGTCTCTGTTATCGTCGCTATTATTGTTGGCACGATCACGGCATCCTTCTTTGGCAAGGTCGATTTTTCACCGGTTATGGAGGCGAATTGGTTCTCCCTGCCGAAGCTGTTCCCGTTCGGGGCGCCGGTTTTCGACTGGAGCGCTGTGCTGACCATGGTGTTCGTGTATCTCATCATTCTGATCGAAACGACCGGTACCTGGTTCGTGGTCTCATCGGTTACCGGTAAAGAATTGACGGAGGAACGGTTGAACCGCGCGGCGGGCGGGGAAGGGCTGGGCTGCTTCGTTGGCGCCTTGGTGGGCAGCACGCCCATGACCGGCTATTCCTCGAATGCCGGTCTGATCTCGCTCACGGGTGTCGCCAGCCGGATGGCCATTATGGCGAGCGGGATTCTGCTCGTGTGTTTGGGGCTATTGCCGAAGCTGTCCGCGCTGATTACGTGCGTGCCGGAGCCCGTCATTAACGGCATCTTCGGGATCGTCGCCGTTGCGGTAATGACCAATGGCTTGAAAGTGATCCAGCACGCCCCGATCAATGAGCGGAACATGCTGATTATCGGCGTTCCTATCCTGCTTACGATCGCGGTCACCGTCCTGCCTAAAGATGTGCTGTATGGATTGCCGGATTTTGCAAACTATGTCCTGTCCTCCGGCATCGCTGTCGGCGCGCTGGCCACCGTCGTGCTGAATCTTATTATTCCGGAAGGGAAGAAGAAGCAGGCCTGATCAGTCAGGAGGCCCTTAGTCAGAAGATTGAATGAAGGTAAAAAGCTCCTGGTCCTAGGATCAGGAGCTTTATTGCTTTTGCTTTACTCAACTACTACTACTACTACTAAATGGGTCAGTCCCTGGACTCCAGGTCGGTGACGGCTCCTTGGGAAGCGGAGGATACCAATCTGGCATACTTGGCCAGCACGCCGGACGTAAATTTGAGCGGCGGCTTAACCCAGTTCTTCGCTCTTTGCTCCAATTGCTCAGCCGGGACATCGACTGTAATCTCCTGAGTCTCGCTGTCGATCGTAATCCGATCCCCTTCCTCCAGCAAAGCAATAGGCCCGCCCACCTGGGCTTCCGGAGAAACATGACCGACGACGAATCCATGCGATCCTCCGGAGAATCGTCCGTCGGTCATCAGGGCCACCTCGCCGCCCAGCCCTTTGCCGACTATCATGGCAGTGACCGACAGCATCTCGGGCATTCCCGGTCCCCCCTTAGGTCCGGCATATCGGATCACCACGACATCTCCTTGACGGATGTCGTCCTTCATAATGGCTTGGGCTGCTTCCTCTTCACTGTTAAAGACCCGAGCGGGGCCGGTAAAGCGTTGCTTCTTGAGTCCGGACATTTTGGCAACTGCGCCTTCGGGGGCTAGATTCCCTTTAAGAACGACCAAGGGTCCGTTTGGCTTCAACGGGTTGTCAAACGGCCGAATGACAGCCTGGTTATCCTTCAACGGCGGAGCGGAAGCCAGGTTCTCGGCTAATGTTGTTCCAGTAACCGTCAGGCAGTCTTCGCGAAGCAGTCCATTCTCCAACAGCAGCTTCATGACCCCTGGCACGCCGCCCACATCACTGAGATCCTGCATGACATATTTTCCGCTTGGCTTGAGATCAGCCAGGTGAGGGACTTGGCGGCGAATCCGCTCGAAATCGTCCAACGTTAAATCGACTTGAACCGAATGGGCTATAGCCATCAGGTGGAGAAAGGCATTGGTGGAGCCCCCCAGAGCCATCACAACCGTAATGGCGTTCTCGAAGGCCTCTTTGGTCATGATGTCTCGTGGCCGTATATTCCGCTCCAGCAGCTTGATCACCTGTTGACCCGCCTCTGCGCATTCTACCGCTTTATGCGAGGAAATTGCGGCAGTGGAAGATGACCCCGGCAAACTCATTCCCATCGCTTCAGCGGCGGCGGCCATTGTATTGGCCGTGTACATCCCGCCGCAAGCCCCCGCTCCCGGACAAGCGTGGCATTCAATCTGATGCAGCTTCTCCTCATCCATTTTACCCGCCTGGTATTGGCCTACGGCTTCGAAAGCCGAGACGATGTCAATCTCGCGGCCATCCAGCCGGCCCGGTTGAATCGTGCCGCCATATACATAAACAGCGGGCAGATTCAAACGGCCTAGCGCCATTAGACAGGCGGGAGTATTCTTGTCGCAGCCCCCGATGGCTACCAGCCCGTCGAAGCGTTCAGCCCCCGCTACAATTTCGATAGAGTCGGCAATCGCTTCCCGGCTGGGTAAGGAGAATAACATGCCTCCATGCCCCATGGAAATACCGTCCGATACCGTAATCGTGTTAAAAATTAAGGGAGCTCCTCCGTCTTGCTTGACTCCACGTTTGGCCTCCCGGGCCAAACCATCGATGTGCATGTTGCAAGGGGTGACTTCACTCCAACAGCTGGCAACGCCGATCATCGGTTTTTGAAAATCTTCATCCTGAAAGCCGACGGCTCGAAGCATCGCCCGGTTAGGGACCCGATTAACCCCTTCGCTGATTACCTTGCTGCGGATTCGCAAATCTTGTTTATCCGGCATCATTCATCGCTCCTTTTGTTATGAATTTAAGCTTGAGATCCGATCCATTCGTATAGCTCTCTCATAGGTCTTAGCAGGTTTTGCTTCATCATGGCCGCGGCCTCTTCCGGATCCTTTCTCTCCAGCGCATCAATAATCGCGGCATGCTCTTGCACAGAGGCGAGGGTGGAGAGGTCGGGCTGCTTTAAAAACACATATTTAAAGCGGCGGATATGAATTTGAAGATGGGAACTAAAGGAAGAAATATAGGGATTGTCCGATAATTCAACCAGGAAGTTATGGAACTGCTCATCCTCCTCCATAGCTTGATAAGGCTGTCCGTTTTCTATCGCTTTGGCAAATTGTTGATTGAATGCTTTCAACTGTTCAAGATGCTCCGGCAATATATGACGGGAAGCCTGCTCGGTGGCCAAAGAATGCAGAGAAGCGAGTGTCGGATACATCTTCAGAAGATCATCCTGCCGGACGGTCGTTATTCTTGTATCTTTCCCAGGATGCATCTCTACGAGTCCTTGAACCTCGAGCAGCTGCAGAGCTTCTCTTATCGGGGTTCGGCTTACCCCGAGCGCTTCGGCCAATTCTGAATCGATCAATTTCTCCCCGGGCAGCAGAGTCCCGTCAATAATCCATCTTTGGATTTGAGCCAGCGCCCGTTCTTTGGCAGACATCCGGGTCGGAGTTGAAAAATTGCTTGGAATGGGCATAAATGATCTCTCCTTCAATATTTAATATGCAATATATCGCATATTTGTGTTGTAATCAAGCTTTTTACCAAAAAAAGTGAACGGATCAGAATGGAAATGGGGAAAGAAACGGAAGCGAACGGAGCCCATTGTTTAGTTGCAACTGCTTTAATCATCAGACTTCAGAGAAAGGAGAAGGTTGTTTTGCGAAAATACGTTCGGTAAAATGGGGGTAAAGAAGTCCAATGGAATGGAAGGAGTTGAACTCAATTGTATTTGCGAAGTTTGGAAATTGTGAGAAGAGAGGACATGGACCTGAATCAATATCCTTTTTCCATCCCGGCTGTGAAGGAAATGACGACCCTTACGTTTCAAAATCGGGTTACTTTTTTTGTTGGAGAAAACGGGTCGGGGAAATCAACCATTCTGGAGGCCATCGCCTATCAATGCGGTTTTCATACCGCTGGAGGGGGTAAAAATAACTTCTACGATGTGGATGCCTCCCACTCCGCTTTAGGGGAGCATATGCGGCTTTCCTGGCTGCCCAAAATAACGAACGGTTTTTTTCTGAGGGCGGAGACGTTCTATCATTTTGCCTCCCATCTGGACACCATGCCGGAGAGTCTGCGATATTACGGAGGAAAATCACTGCATGAACAATCGCATGGAGAATCGTTTCTTTCGCTTTTTAATCATCGTTTTGGGAAAAAGGCGATTTATTTATTGGATGAGCCGGAGGCAGCCCTTTCGCCTACACGGCAGTTAGCTTTACTGAGGATTATTAAAGATCTGGAAAAAGAAGCCCAATTCATCATAGCGACCCATTCTCCCATTCTGCTTGGTTATCCGGACGCGCAAATTCTGAACTTTGATGCCCGGCCGGTAGGAGAAATCCGTTATGAGGATACGCTGCATTATATTGTCACCAGACGTTTTTTGGAGAACAAGGATGCGGTATTGAAAGAGTTATTCATCGATTAAAATTTTTATGAGTGGAGCTTATAACCCAACTTTTCGCAGAGCGAAAATCAGCTTGAAACCTTGCTGTGATTTTCGCCTGGGAGAAGGGTAGCGTCTAACTGTATTTTATGTAGGTAAATTGAAGCGAATGAGTCAAATGGTCTAGACTAGATGGAAAAACTGCATTTAAAATGGAGGTTTTTTCCCGTTATCCCTTTTTTGGCCCAAAACAGATGGAGGTTTTCCATTTAGTTTTCGTTTTTGACCTCAAACGAAGCAAACTAGCTGCATGAAATCCATTTATATTAACGAACAGCCGCAAGTCATTATGCACCTGCGGTTCAACTATCGTCAACAGACGTTGGAAAAAGAAATGAAGGCCATCGTCCGTCTGATTTCGCCGCCTCAAGCCGGCGGGGCAAATTAATGTTTTGTATGACTCCAAATTAGATAAGGTATACTCAACCGAATAAGCCGCTTCGACTTTAAGCGCCAGAACCTGCTTCCGGCGCTTTGTTGTTGGGGGGACCAGTACAAATTACTGCAGGCTTTCGGTGAAAATTTGGAAGGTAACGCCGTATTTGTCCGTTACACTCCCGTAAGCAGGGCTGAAAAAGGTTTGCTGCAATGGCACGTTCACTTGGCCGCCTTGCTGCAGGGCTTCGAATATTTTCTCCGCTTTCTCCTTATCGTTAGTGGAGATACAGATGGTCACTTGCTTCCCGCTTGGAACAGGCTGCCCCGGGAAAGTATCCGATAACATAAGATCGGTCTCGCCGACTTTTAACAGGGCGTAGCCTATACGATCTCTGGCTTCGGCCGGCAGTGGGAATTCCGGATTTTCCGGCATCTCTCCGAAAGAATTGCTCATGACGAGTTGGGCATCCAAGGCTTGTTGGTAGAATTGGATAGCTTCTCTTGCATTTCCGTCCATCACCAGATAAGGGGACAATCTTAAAGACATTACTGATCAGCTCCTTGGCTATAATGAATTTCTTTCCTGCTATGTTTCCCGCTGTACAAAATGGTTTTGGGTCCAGCCTCCGGTTGTGAAACTATCAAATTAAGGATCCCACCTCCCATTATTGCCGATAATTCGATTATAAAACAGGAACATATGTTTTGTAAATGCTAGAAATTTCCGTTTATTTTTTCGGAAATGAACGGGCATCCGTTTTCCCGGACGTTCGAAGATAGCCCTAATGCTCCCTATAATTTCATATCTTTTTCGCATGATGCTATAATGAAGAAATACATTTTGGATCGGTGGAATGGATGGTTATGGACATGAACGGACGAGAAAATTTATGGGTTCGCGAGAAACGGGAACTGGGAATTTCCCTGAATGAAGTGCAAGAGAAGGTGGTATTTCAGACAGAAGGACCTCTGCTTCTGTTAGCCTCGCCCGGATCGGGGAAGACGACCACTATTGTTATGCGAATCGGCCATTTGGTGGAGCAGAAGGGAGTGAATCCTTCACGGATCAAGGCGGTCACGTTCAGCCGGGCGGCAGCGAACGACATGAAGGAGCGGTACAAGAGCTTCTTCCCTGAGCATCCTCCTGTCGATTTCTCGACGATTCACAGCTTCGCCTTTGAGGTGGTGCGGGATTATTTTCGCCGAGCGGGAACTCCCTATCTCATTATAGAGGGCGGTCTCGATTCAGAGGAGGGAGCCCTCGGGCCTGATCAGCTTCCGCTGCACAAGAAGGTGATCCTGCGAAAGCTGTTCCATTCGATGACGAACGAACCTATCACCGATGATCAAATGGACGAGTTGACTACCTATATCAGCTTCGTTAAAAACAAGATGATCCCTTCAGACAAGTGGTCACAGGTTAAGACGGAGGTTCCGAAAGCCGAGCAGATCCTGCGCGAATATGAGCAGTTTAAGAAATCGGGGCATAGGAAACGGCTGATCGATTATGACGATATGCTGACGATAGCGAATGAGGTTTTGGAAGGGGACAAGAAACTCCTTTGCACCTACCAGCAGAGATATGATTACGTCATTACGGACGAGAGCCAGGATACTTCCAGAGTCCAGCATGCCATTATCGAGAAGCTGGTTCGGGAGCATGCCAATTTATGTGTCGTTGCTGACGATGACCAGTCTATTTATAGCTGGAGGGGGGCGGAGCCGTCCTATTTGCTCGACTTCAAGCAGGTTTACCCGCAGGCCGTCACTTTGTTTATGGAGCAGAACTATCGTTCCACCCCGGAGATTGTCCAGGTGGCCAATCAATTTATTAAGCGAAATCGCCAGCGATACGATAAAAATATGTTTACCGTCAATCCCCCGCATGAGCCTATCCGGATCAGGAATTTTGCCAAGTACACTCATCAAACGAAATATTTGGTGAAAGAAATCCAGCAGCTCGAAAACCTTGCGGAAGTGGCGATTTTGTATCGCAATCATTCCTCTTCGGTATCTTTAATGAATGAGTTTGACCGAGCGGGTGTCCCCTTTTATATGAAGGATGCGGATAATCGCTTTTTCTCGCATTGGGTGGTCGAAGATATTTTGAACTTCATGAGGATGACCTTTACCGATAAGCGTCCCGATATTTTGGAGAAAATCCATCTGAAATTTAACGGTTACATTAGCAAGCAGCAGATGGCGGCCGTTAAAGCCATCCATAATAACGAATCGGTCTTCGATAATTTGCTGAATCACGTCCCCTTGCAGGAATATCAGATCCAGCCGTTGACGGCCAGCAAAGAAACCTTCATGCAGATGAGGGGGATGCCGCCGCTTCACGCCATCCGTGTTATTCGGGACCGACTGGGGTACGAGAAGGCTATCGAAAAAATGTGCGAGCGATTGGGCTTTCGCAAGGAATATTTGATCGGTATTCTGAACACTCTCGAGGAAATTGCGGATACATTGGAGACGATGGAGGAATTTGCAAATCGGCTCAAGCATCTGGAAGCGGTTCTCAAGACGGCCAAATCGAGAAAGAATCACAACGCAGTGACATTCTCGACTCTACATAGTGCCAAAGGTTTGGAATTTGAGAAGGTCTACATGATAGACCTGATTGACGGCATTATTCCGTCCGCGGATGATGTGAAGGGCAGTTCGAAGGACGGTTCCAGGAGGACCCCCTTAATGGAGGAGGCGGCTCGCCTGTTCTATGTCGGGATGACCCGGGCGAAGCGGCATTTGGAGCTGCTTCTGTATCGGGAAAGGGACGGGGAACAGACGGCAGAATCCGAATTCGTTACCGAAATTCGGAACATCATGAATCCGCCCAAGCCAATTTCGCAGGTGGAGAACGAAAGGCGCGGGAGTGAAGGGCAAAAGGGGAAGAGGGGAAGCCAGGTCAAATCGTTCCATCCTATCGATCCCCATGCAATTAGGATTAAAAGTGAACTGAAGGTAGGCCAAATCGTTAAGCACCGGGTCTTCGGGCGTGCCGAGGTCGTTCAGCTCCATGAAGACAGCCTGGCCATCCGTGTCGGGGAAGAGATCAAGAAGCTTTCCTTGCAAATTTGTTTGGACAAAGGGCTTCTGTCGAGGAAGGAGCAGGACGAAGAGTGAAAGATAAAGCATCTTCATCGAATTAAGGAAGCAAGCAGTTCGCCGCTTGGAACCACAGAGGAGACAATTTTGATCCAGCCGTTCGTGTTCGTGACTTTCATTTATCGTCGCCCCCGATAGCGTAAAAACTCCGGGGGATCGACGACAAATTGATTTTTAGAGAAAACGGAGGAAGTTGGTGGAAATTCAGGGAAATCTGAAAATATAACTCTTTCATTATAAGAGTAAGAGACCGGCAGGAGAATTGAAGCTCGATGTAGAAAAACAAGGTATCTACAACAATAATGAAATTCTCTGAAAATGGAAAGGAATCTATCCAATGTGGGAACAAATCGATGATTTAAAGCGTCAGATTGATGCGAAGCGACCGCTGCATCCTGAGCTAATGAAAACAATCGCTCAAAAATTTCGTGAAGAGTGGACGTATCATTCTAATGCTATTGAGGGCAATACGTTTTCGTATCAGGAAACCGCTTTTTTTCTCCGAGAGGGACTTACCGTTAAGGGGAAAACGTTGCGTGAACATCTTGAAATTGTAAACCACGCCGAAGCAATCGATTACCTGCAGGAAGCTATCCACGGCAGACAGCTCACCGAAAGATTAATAAAGGATTTTCATGCCATTCTTTTTCAGGGCGTACGAAACCTTGATTTTCATCCTGGCGAGTACAAAAAGAAGGACAACCATGTCCTAACCATTTCGGGGAAAATCCATCATTACACACCATATCTTCAGGTTCAGCAGGAAATCGAGAGTTTGATACGCTGGTATCGAGAAGAGGAGTCCAAGAAACATCCGGTAGAACTTGCAGCCTTGTTTCACCATAGATTCGTTGCTATTCATCCCTTTTCGGATGGCAATGGGCGGGTTGGGCGATTAGTCATGAACTTCATCTTGATGCAAAATGGTTTTCCTCCGGCGATCATTCGAAATGAGAACCGGCAAGAATATTATACTGCGCTGGAGCAGGCTGACCAAGGCAACCCCAGGCCTTTTATCCAAATCATCGCAAACGAAGTCTTTCGTGCGTTACAATTGATGGCATCGGCCTAGCGTTTTCGGGGCTAACGG
Organism: Paenibacillus sp. J2TS4; assembly: GCF_018403245.1. GTDB lineage: Bacteria > Bacillota > Bacilli > Paenibacillales > NBRC-103111 > Paenibacillus_L. The sequence continues at coordinate 126,613 of NZ_BOSH01000010.1, read as the reverse complement.
AATTAAAAAACCGATAGCCCCGCTCCTTTTTATGACTGTCCTTTTTTCGGCAACCTAATATCGAACGTTGTTCCTTGCGAAGGCCCGCTCTCGACCGTAATGGTGCCATCATGGGCTTGAATCAGCTTGTAGACAATGGCCATTCCGAGTCCGGTGCCCTCCGAAGAGGAATCCGTGGTGGTGCCTCGGTAATATTGTTGAAACAGATGTTCCACCATATGAGCCGGCATGCCTACTCCATTGTCCATGAGGCGGATAGCTGCAAATTCCCCTTTGTCCACAAGCTCTACGTAGATATCCGTATGTTCAGGATTGTGGATTATGGAGTTCATTAAAATATTTTGCAGGATGCGCTGCATGTATTTCGAATCAAAATCAACGTGAATGGCAGGCGTATCCGTTTGAAAATGCAGAGGATAATTGCTTGCTTGCGGATTATTGCCGATATCGGCAACCACCCTCTTGGTAAATTCGACTATATCCTGATTCGTCTTCTGTAATGGCAACGCGCCGTCAGCCCGATTAAGCTGTATGACGAGGCTTAAATCCTGGATCAATTCTTCCATATGTTTTCCTTTGTCATCAATTTCCTGGACGAAAGAAATCGCCTCTTCCTTCGACCACTCATATTGACCATTCAATAAAAGGGTGGAATAGCCTTTGATATAGGTCAAAGGTGTTTTCAAATCATGGGAGATCCCCGCAATCCAATCCTGTTTGGCTTGTTCAATTTTGTTTCTCTCCACTTCGTTCGCTTGCAGCGTGACACCCAAGGATTGAAGATGCTGGAGCACTTCCTGATACAGGCGGTACCGCATGCGAAGCTTCCCTTGGCGGGTATATATTTTGGACAAATCGGGAGGCTGCTTGTAGTTGTCCTGCGAGAGCTGACGAATCCAGGCCATGATAAATCCGATCGGGCCGCCAAAATACCATCCAAACAGGCCGATGCAAAGCAGCGAGCTGACCCCGAAGATCCATCCTACGAGTAAAGCTTCATTATCAGGAGCGACATGAATATCGAGCATGGGAAGAAGGCCTTCCAACAACATGATAAGGATGGCACCCGTCCCAAGCATCCAAAGAATAAGTCCTAATGCCAAATGAAGAGTGAATCGAGTTTTTATTCGCATTGTAACGCCTCGTTCGGGGGGATGAATTTATAGCCGATTCCCCGCAAATTCAAGATGATTTTTGGCTTGCGGGTATCATCGCCGAGTTTTTTGCGCAGCTTGGAGATATGGATCGTGACCGTTTTCTCTTCCCCGAACACCTCATTTCCCCATACCAATTCATAAAGCTGGGCTGTCGTGAAAATATGATTGGGGTGCTTGCAAAAGAAATGCAGCAGCTCCAACTCCTTAGCTGTGCATTCTACAGGTTGATTCTTCACGGTTAACGTTGCGGATTCGGGATGGAAAGTAAAGTATCCATAATCGTACACCGTGTTTTGTTGATGTGTGTTTTCCATCATCCTTTGCCGGCGAAGAATCGCTTTGATTCGGGCAATGACCTCCAATGGATTAAAAGGCTTCGTTATATAATCATCTCCGCCGATTCCTAACCCCGTTAATTTGTCGAAGTCAGTGGAGCGCGCGCTAATAAAAATAATGGGCGCATTCGTATTTTTCCTCATCTCCGTACATAATTCAAAACCGCTTATATCCGGCAGCATGATATCGAGCAAAATAATATCATAAGCTTTTTCTTTGATGTGTTGCAGCGCACTTTTGCCCGTCGATGCGGTGTCTATGTCGGTGAAATTTTCTTTCTTTAATGTAATTTCCAATAATTTTGATATTCCGACTTCATCGTCTACGACTAATATTTTTGCCGATTCCATTCGAATCTTCCCTCATTTCAAATCTAACCTATCTATATATGTGGCACTAAAGAAAGCTCTCATTCCGTTCCGAAGGAAAGTGCCTCCGAAGCTTCAAACATCTTGTTTTGTATTCCTTCTATTTGGATGGGCCTTCGGATGGTAGGAATACAAAGCCAAAACTCGCCCTGGAAGCATCTTTCTTTCTCCACTTCATGAGCTTTGAATTCTTTATTGCCGAGTATATATTTTTCCAATTAAAAATATTACGAGTATTTTCCGCAGCGTTTACTTTGATTTTACTTTCATTCCTTAAGCTTAGTGTAGCACATCAATATGAATTCGGGAGGAAATCAGAGTGGAAGCTGTCATTGAAATCAATCAAGTAAGCAAGACCTTCAAAGGCACGGAAACGATATCGAATGTCAATATGAGCATCAGCAGGGGGGAGATCTATGGATTTTTAGGCCCGAATGGGGCTGGTAAAACAACCATCATGAAAATGATTTTAAATCTGGTCAAACCATCTTCCGGTGTAATTAAAGTTTTTAATCAGCCGATTCTGCCAACATCTTATCAATACTTAAAAAAGATAGGCAGCATCATTGAATATCCTGTGTTTTATGACCGGCTAACGGCGGAGCAAAATTTGGAGTTTCATTGTAAATACGTTGGCTATGGCGATAAGACAGCGATCAGGGAAACGCTTGGAATCGTAGGTCTTCACGGAGTAGGGAACAAGAAAATCAATGAATTTTCATTAGGAATGAAGCAGCGGTTAGGGATTGCGCGGGCGATTGTTACGAAACCGGAAATCCTCATTCTGGATGAACCTATCAATGGATTGGATCCTATCGGGATTAAGGACATCCGCGATCTTCTTTTGCTTTTGAAAGAGAAATACGGGACTACTATATTAATTTCGAGCCATATCGTGTCGGAAATCGAATCTGTCGCCGATACCATTGGCATTATTCATCATGGGAAATTATTAAAGGAAGTAAAGATGGAGGCCATCCGAAAGCAAAATACCGGTTCGTTAGAAGAGTACTTCATCAATCTAATTCATGGAGGCAATCTATATGCTTAAACTTATTCAACTTGAGTGGGAAAAAAGTAACGTATCCAGTTATTTTAAAGGATTAGCCCTTTGCATTGCCGCGATTTTCGCTGCCGTCGCTTTAATGGCGTGGGGCTCTCACGGTGAAAGCAGCCACATGTTTCTGGATTATGCCGCATTCATGTCTTTAACAAATATTTTGATTCGCATCGTGTATATCATTTTCTCAAGCGTTATCTTATCGCGTTTAGTTATTGAGGAATACAAGAACAACATGATTCAAGTGCTGTTTACTTACCCGCTGCAGCGGAAAAAAATTATTCAAGCCAAACTATCCATTGTCTTTGGATTCTGTTTCTTCAGCATCCTCTTAACGACGTTGATCATTAATCTGTTATCCTACTTCTTGAATCCGATAATAGGTTTATTTGAAGCACCGGTTCGTATAGATGAAATGGCGGCCGCCATTCCAGCAACGTTGATAAACGCAGTGATGGTAGCTGGAATCAGCTTGATTCCTTTATCCTTTGGCATGAGAAAAAAATCCACGGCTTCCACCATTACTTCGGCTGTCATCATTGGATTTGTCATTAATGCAACGGTTTCGGATGGGGGAAGCTCGACCAGCTTGTTCCAATTCATAGCCATCCCGATTGTACTCTGTCTGTTGGGCCTAATCATCGGGTATCTTTCTTTTTACAAAGTGCACAAAGTCGATGTGCGTTAATATTTTCACCAGAAAATGAAGGGAGGATAAACGTTTTGCAAAAAATCATATTCGTTACGATGGTCCTGACTATGGTTGGCGGGCTAGCTGTTGGCTGCCAAGGACCGGGGAAGCAGAACTTTGAAAGTAAAGCTTCCTATGAGGCAAACCTCATTGAAGAAATAGAAATTAACAATGATTCCTGGGATATGGAGTTCAAAAATTCGGAATCCCGGCAAATAACTATCGTTTGTAAAGGGAAACAGCAAGACAAGAAGAGCGACCCCGTAACCATTACTCATGACGGGAATAAAATTGTCGTTACCCAGCAAGACGAGGGCGGCATGGATGGGTTCAGTTTTGGCAAGAAAGGTACGATCTATATATCCATTCCCGACAATGAAGTCGATATGATTAAGCTGAACAACGGGGCGGGTGACATTAAGATGAAGGATGTAGCGGCCCATCACATTGTCATTTCCAACGATTCAGGTACTGAAATCCTGGAAGGACTGTCGGCAGACAAGGGTGAATTTACATCCAACGACGGAGAACTCACCTTGAAGAACAGTTCGCTTAACGAGTTAAAAGTAACCTCCATTAGCGGTGGCAGCTATATAAGCGGTGTGACTAGTCCGGAGATCGAAATCACTTCGATAAATGGTGAAGTATCCATTAAAGAGATACAAGAAGGAAAGTCATTACGCGTTGAAACAAAATCAGGGGATATCTCAGTGTCTTATAAAGCAGCTCCCGGTTCTTTATCGGTTAGAGCTAATAGTGATTCATCCGATATAAGCATAGATTTAGACGGGTTTAGGGAACATCAGAGTACGGAAAAATCTGTTGAAGGCGCAATTGGGGGTGCAGCAAATCAATTGGAGCTCCTCAGCCAAAATGGAACAATATCGGTAAAATAATCATGACAACCCCAAGACGTTTATCCAAATCATCGCAAATGAAGTCTTTCGTGCGTTACAATTGATGGCATCGGTCTAGCGTTTCGCGACTCGAGTTCTATTTTTGGTTCCGACTATATGAGGGTTTAAAAAACGAATAAGAATACATTTGCAACATTCCTATAAGGATTTGAAACATACAAGGCTGCAAATAAAAATTCGCTCTAGAGAGTCGAAAAGCAGTTCGGCACTCTTTTCATTTCGAGGAAGAAATAGAGGGAACGTTCCCGTCTAGCACCGGAAACGTCCCCTGCCGCTTCATTATTAGAAAAAAAGAGCCCTAGTCATTCATGATTTTTGACACTCATTCTTTTTATAATGTAAAAGATCGCTATTAAGTCGAATAACAAGCTAAAGTAATTCCCGGTTATCAATCGTTGGAAAAAGTCATATCTAACTTGATTTTCAACAATATCAAACATTAAAAAGCCAATACTGAAACTGGATGTAGCTAGAGAAATAATAAAGTACCATAAATAGTTCATATAGGTTACGCGACGGTTAACAAAATGTACAATGAGTAAATACGCAGCGAAAATAACAGGGATCAATCGGATTGACTTTATTATCCATGAAAGAGAGGGTTCTGGTTGTATCAGATAAAACAGCAAATTTGAGAACAAGATGGCTATGCATTCCAACGAGATAACAATTGGAATTATTCTTTTTATCACAGGTCCGAACAAGTCCTCCTTATACGCTTGGTACCTCCAATATTATCCTTAATTACATGGAAATGTCTAACATCCACTATGGAGTGATCACTTAGTATCCTATTATTTAAGAGGAAGAACCGAAATATGGAAGGGCGATAAATGGTTTTGGTCGTATATTTGGGAGGGGCCGAGCTGCTTGTCCAAATTTTTATCCAGCCATAGGTTGACATTTACAACCATATAAATTATGGTCTTATCAAATTTAGATTATGGCTTCATCGGCCTATGAATCTCTTCTATCGCCTAGCTAGCCATAAATATCACTAGCTATACATAATTGTGTCCACGAAAGGATGGGTAATGTGAATTCGCTAGAAAAATATGATGTCCAAATGCGCCCGAATGAACAGTTCGATGGCGCGATACGCTGGTATTCGCCTTTAGAGCGGCCTTTTCAAGTTTCAGGCTTGGCCTGGTTTGCGCAGGAAAGAAAATATCGCCGCTTGCCGACTTCGCCGACCAAAGCTATTCCTAAAGCGGTCGATCACATGGCCAATCACCCTGCAGGAGGGCAGATCCGCTTCCAATCCAACTCCTCCTCCTTGTCGGTCAGGGTGAAGCTGAGAGACAAAGCCAACATGACCCATATGCCGGCAACCGGGCAATGCGGTATCGATTGTTATGTGAGCGCTCCCGACACTTTCGCTCCCTTGAAATATGTCAATACCACCAAGTATGATGCCACTCTCACGGAGTATGAGAGCGCCTTGTATACCGATTGGGAACCGGCGATGCGTAATCTCGTCCTTAACCTGCCCCTGTATCAAGGGGTGGAAGAGGTATGGATCGGTTTGGATGAGAACTCGACGGTCATTGCTCCTCCTGGCTACGCTTCCGGGAAAAAAGTGATTATCTACGGAACCTCGGTCACTCAAGGAGGGTGCGCCTCTCGTCCTGGCATGGCCTATCCCAACATCCTGAGCCGCAGGATTCCATTGGAATTTATTAACCTTGGTTTCTCGGGTAACGGCAAGGGGGAACCGGAGGTGGCCGAGGTCATATCGCAGATTGACGAACCGGCATGTCTTGTCGTTGATTATGAAGGCAATTGCGTAAGCACCGAGCTTTTTCGCGAAACCCTGCCGGAATTTATTCGAATCTATAGAGAAGCTCATCCGCTCACTCCAATTCTGGTTGTGTCGCGAATCCGTTACGCTCGTGAAGAGCTGACCCCCCATTTATATCAAATGAGGACAGAACGCAAACAATTCGAGCAGGCCCTTGTTAACGAGCTGCGGGAGCAAGGCGACTTGAATATTTATTTCTTCGACGGTTCCAAGTCACTGGGGGGCGAAGATTTCTTCGAATGTACGGTAGACGGTTCGCACCCAACGGATCTTGGTTTTCTGCGGATGGCAGACGCATTTGAACCGGTATTGAAAACACTGCTCTTATAATATTTTTAATGTCACAATCAAGCCGCGATATTTTGTATCCGGCTTGTTTTTGTTTGGGCTTATTGAGATATCTGTCTTTTTGCAGGTTCTGACTTTATATCACTTCTCCCCGGTTGCGAAAATCTCCGGGCGTTATCCCCGTCCATTGTTTGAAACGGCGGATGAAACTGGATACGTTATCGAAGCCGGTTTGTTCGGCAATCGATTTAACGGGAAGCGTACTTGATAGGAGCAGCTGTTTTGCTTTATCGATCCGGAGCTGCGTCGCAAAGTCAAGAACAGTCTGTCCGGTTCGGTCCTTAAAAAAATGGCTGAGATTCGGAGGCGCCATCTTGAAATAGTCCGCCATCTCCTGAACCGAGAAATTCCGATTCGCATAGTTCTGCTTGACATACAGCATCATTCGCATGTCCAAATCCAGGTTATCCTCTCCCGCCAGACGGTCAAGATGAACTGAGATATCTCGGCAAATCTGCTTCACGAGGGAAGTGAATTCCTCTACGGTCTCGTATTTTTCCAACAGAAAGACATCCGGATATTCATGAATGCCCGACGGCAGTCCTTGGGAAGAAATCTCACCCATAGTCTGAATCACCACATTGATTAGATCGAAGCACAAACCGCGGGCAATGAAGAGCGGCATGTTGTTCTCCTTCAAATATTGCTGCAGCTGCTGAAGCAGCTTCTCGATTTTGTTCAAATTGCCCTGCTTGATCGCGCTCCTTAATTCCGCAATTTCTTGGTGGGGATAAGCTTCCAGGGTTTGCTGATCGATGATTATGTCTTTGGAGAAAATGACCTGTTCCTTCCCTTTGATAAACCGGTAATCGATCGCCGTGGCCGCTTCGAAGTAGGATTTGGGCACTTCGCGCCAATCCGCGACGGCACTGCCCACCCCAATGGTAATGCCTTGTTGCAGCAGATTCCGGACATATTGATGAAAGACTGACAGCTCATCGGATGGATCGGCTCCCTCATCCGCATCGCAGGCCAGCACCATCACCCATTTGTTCTCATCAAGATGATCCCGTCCATACCCTTCATAGCTTTTGGGCAGCCCTTGACCCAGCGATTTCAGCAAAAGCCGCCTTTCTTCGGAAGGAACGGAAGCTGATTCTCCGTGAAAGTGTAAAATGGCCACCCGGATTTTTGGTTTCGTAAAGACAATCCCCCATTCCCTTCCGGCTTCGTTGAAAGCCTCCGCATCCGGATTCCGCCCTTTAAGCAGCTGATCCAGCAAATAATCTTCAGCTGCTTCACGGCTGCTTTCCACCTTGACGTTGAGCGCGCGGTTCTGAGTAAATAGCGAATCGATGGTCAGGCGGACCGTATCCAGCTCATTCATCGGTTCCGCATGCTTCCAAATACTCTCGGTATACCGTTTTAATTGGCTGAGAGGCTTGTAATTCATATTCATGCTTCCGTAAATCACCATTGCGCCCAGCGTTAGAATGGCGATGATCCCGAGCACAAACCAGGTTTGCACTGTCGTAACCTTGGCCAACACCTGGCTGACCGGCAAAGTGGATACGTAGGTCCAGCCGCTTTCCTTCGATTTCACGGAGAGAGAATAATAAGTTTCGCCGTTCCATTTTATAGTCTGTGTAAACGGTTCGAAGTCGTTCGGCAGCCCCGCCGCAACCTGTTCCGGCAGACCGGATCCGCTAGAATCCAAACTGGTAATCACTTCGTTGTTTTGATTGAGGATGAAGGTGTTTCCGTCATAGCTCTTGAACTCATCCTCCAGAATTCGATGAACCGCCTCTTCTTTCACGATAAAAATGACTGCAGCGTATGGGGTTGAGGAACTCGGCAATATCGGATAAAGGAACGTAATGAATTTTCCTTCGTCCTGAAGCATTTCGGCCGGCCGAATCAGCGGTTCCGTCAACCGGTTCAAATCGTGATAAATCTCTTCCTTGCTCCAATTGGGATAAGGATAAATATGATCGGACAGCATGGACAGAGTGTACACACTGCGATTGGAATACAGCCGGTCTTCCCCGCGGAAATAAACCATCATTTCATGAATAAAGTGGTTCGTCGTCGTATATTTTTGCAGCTCGTTCATGATTTTCCAGGCTTTCAGCGGATCCTGGTTCAATTGGTAAAACGGTTTCAAATTGCTGTTGACATACATTAACTGCGTACTTGTATTCTGAAGCTGCAGCACCTGCTGATCCAGAACATATTTCACCCGGTTAAGATTGTTCAGATTATTGATGACTACGATCTCATGCTTCAAAGTATCGATCAAAAAATTCTGTACAAATACTCCCATCGTTACCAATGGGAGCAGCAGAACAATTACATAAGAAAACAAATATTTGAGAAAGAATTGGAACTTCTTCCCAAGAAACAACAGCGACCACCCTTTCTCCATATCCAATTCCGGTGTGAACGGAGGGGTTATAAGCAGATAGCGATTTTATTGGAGAAAGAAGAAAGCCCGACCGCAGCAAAAGGGAGTCCTCCGGCCTCCCTTAAGCGCTAAACTCATTTTCTTGCTTGGAAGCGATCGTAAGCAGCCTGTTGGATTTGAACCGCTTCTTCAATCCCCATCTTCTTCAGCGTTGAGATAAAACCGTCGAATTTCTCAAGCGGCTCGACTCCCATGATGAACTTTATGAACATTTCATCGAAGTAGGTATTGACTTCACTCATAATTTGAGAGTATTGCTGACTTTCCTCGGCTGTCAAGGTCAAATTCGGCAGCAGCAGCGATTTGTCCGATTGATACCAGATCTCATTCGCCTCTTTAGCTTCATCCGCCGTCAAACTGAGCTGAGCCCACGCTTCACGATCCATTATTTTGGTGAAACCGTATATGGGAATCGCATACCGGAGCATGTAATCGACAGAAGTTAATCCTTCGCTATTATTCAGCACTTGATCCGTATACTTTTTGTTGCCGTTGTCCACCTGGTACGACTCGCCTTCGACGCCCCAGTTCAACAGATCGGAGCCTTCCTGCCCGTACATAAAGTCAAGGAACTTCACCGAATGCTCCGGGTTCTTGTTCTGTGAAGTGATGAAAGCGCCTTCCCCGCTAACGTAACGAATCAACCCGTCATTGTTGCTGTACGGCTTCCCGCCGGGACCGATCGGATCCGGAGCGGCGACGAGTTTGAAATCCGGATTTTCACCTTTCATCAGGTTGTTGAACTTGTCAAACCAGGACATATATCCGGTCATGGCGCCGTATTGGTTGTTCGTAAACTTGGCATCGAATGCCTTGCCGTCCAGTGAGGCGAATTCCGGCTCAATCAACCCTTCTTCGAACCATTGGTGCATCGTTTCCATATAGGCTTTGAAAGCCGGTTGTAGTGGACCATATTCTATTTTTTGGGAATTCGGGTCGAGATATAAGCCTGTTCGTACCCCCCAAGCCGCGGCGAAGTTTCGGATGGACTCCATTCCTTTTTGTTCGCCGAGCGGGATTTCATCCGCTTCGCCATTGCCGTTAAGGTCCTTCTCCTTAAACGCTTTCAGAACCGCATACCACTCGTCGATGGTAGTCGGGACCCCCATACCGACCTGATCAAGCCAGTCCTTCCGAATCTGGAAACCGGTATAAGCGTTACGCTGCAAATCGAGCTCTATTTTTGGAAGTAGGGCGATCGTTCCGTCATCCAGCATAATCTGCTTTTTCAATTCCGGATTACTGTCAAGCAGTGCTTTGAAATTCGGAGCATGGCTGTCGATCAAATCATTCAATTTGACGGCCACTTCATCCTGAAGCAGCTTGCTTAAGCCGCCCGGATAGCCGTCGGTACCCCAGTAGATCATGTCCGGATAGCTGCCGGATGCGAGCATGATGTTGAATTGCTGCGACGTATCGCCGGCCGATGGCTCTTGCCAGCTCACATTCGTATTGGTTTTCTTTTCAATTTCCTGGAAGGCGGCAATGTCCTTGTAGCTCTTCAGGTACTTGTTGTTGATCGGCCGCACGTAAAAGGTGAGCGACACCGGTTTGTCATCTGCTGCACCGTTACCTTCCACCCCTTGACCGCTTCCTGCCGGTTCGTCTGCTTTGCCCCCGCAGCCTGCCAGAACAGTGAAACTCAATGCGACGGCTAACAAACTTGTCGTCGGCTTCTTCCATTTTCTCATGTTTGAACCCCTCTCTGTCCTAATTTTAAAAATATATTTTGAAAGCCGTCCTTAGTTGGTATACGGCTCCAAAACCACGCCCGGGTCATCCCTTCAATGCCCCAATCATTACACCTTTCGTAAAATGCCGCTGAATTAGCGGATACAACAGGAGAATCGGGACGGTCGCCACCAGAATCGTCGCATACTTGATAATGAGCGAGAGCGCGAAATCGTCGCCGGCTCCGGCATCTTCCGTCATCTCAGTCGTACTGTTGACGATCAGAATCTCGCGAAGGACGAGCTGCAGCGGGAACAGCTCTCGATCCTTGAGGAAAATCAGGGCGTTGGCCCAAGCGTTCCAGTGTCCGACTCCGTAAAACAGGACCATGACCGACAGCAGCGGAATGGATAGCGGAAGGATGATCCGGAATAAAACGGTCCAATCGCCGGCTCCGTCTATCCGCGCGGATTCTTCAAGCTCATAAGGGATGGACATAAAGGATGTCCGCATAATGATCAAATTCCAGGTGGAAATAAGCCCGGGGATAATCAATGCCCAGCGTGTGTCCAGCATCCCCAAATTTTTGACCAGTATGTACTCCGGGATCAGGCCGCCTCCGAAGAACATCGTAAACACTACGAGCATCATCATCAAGTTCTTTAAATGAACACCTCGGCGAGACAATACATAGGCGAACATCGCCGTCATCAACACGTTGAACACCGTTCCGACGGCCACATAGAACAACGTGTTCCGATATCCGATCCCAATCATCGGATTTTTCAGGACCATCTCATAAGCTTTAAGCGTAAAACCGTAGGGCTTCCACAGAATGCCGGTGTGCTTCACAAGCTGCTGCGGCTCGCTGACGGAAGCGAAGATGACGTAAACAAAAGGGTACAGCGTGGCCAGCATCAATGCGAATAAAAGGATGAAGTTGCACGTATCGAAAATAAGATCCCCTAAACTTTTCTTACTCGTCATAGAAGTACCCCTCTTCTTTACCATAAACTCGTCTCGTTGAATTTGCGGCTGATTCGGTTGGCCAGAACAAGCATCATGAAATTGATCACGGAGTTGAACATGCCGACGGCAGTGCTGTAGCTGTAATTCGCTTCGAGAATTCCTTTTCGGTACACAAAGCTGGAGATGACATCTGCCGTTTCGTAGGTCATCGGGTTATACAGCAGAATAATCTTCTCGAATCCGACGTTCATAATTCCGCCAATATTCAGAATGAGCATAATGACGATGGTCGGTTTGATGCCGGGCAGCGTGACATGAAGCACCTGCTTCCAGCGATTGGCTCCATCGATCGTCGCGGCATCGTACAGCTGCGGGTCAATGGCAGACAGGGCAGCAAGATAAATAATCGATCCCCAGCCAATTCCCTGCCAGATGCCCGAACCGACGAAGATCGTTCGGAAATAATCCGGATTGAGCAGTAGATTGGACCGCTCTCCTCCGAACGCTTCGACAATCGAGCTGATCAGCCCGCTTTTACTGGTAAAATCAACGATCATCCCGCAAATCACCACCGTTGAGATGAAATGCGGAAGATATGTAACCGTTTGCACGGAACGTTTGAAAAAGGTGCTCTTCACCTCATTTAACAGCAAAGCCAGAATGATCGGCGCGGGAAAGGCGAATATAAGTTCGTATGCATTGATGAGCAGCGTATTCTTCAGGATGCGCCAAAAGTAATGGCTGTTGAAGAACAGTTCGAAATGAGTGAATCCCACCCACGGACTGCCTATAATGCCTTTGGCCGGCGTGAAGTTTTTGAAGGCGATGGTCAATCCGTACATAGGAACATATTTAAACAGAATGTAGTACGCAAGACCAGCCAGCGACATTAAATAGATCGTTTTATTGCGGACCAAATCTTTCTTGAGGAATCGGGCGTATTTCATCATGCGCAGCGGCAGGCCCGGTTTGAAATCGGTTGCAGCTTCAGTGTGGGGCGGCATGCAGGGCTCCCTCCTTTCGTTGTCGTATTAGCACAATAACAGGTTTTCAAGCGATTATTCAATGTTCAATTTTTATATGCAATTTTTATGAAGCCAGAACCAGTCAGGGCCAGGTACGCGCCACTTCTGTTTTTGCCTGATCTCATAACGAAAGAGCAATCGTTGTCCGCCGGGACACGTCCAAGCACCCGTTTTCAATCGTATAGGAAAATTTTCCAAAAACTATTGACAAATATAACTACATGCTGTAGGTTTTAATTGACCTACAATACGTAGATCAAATAAAGGAGGGTGGTCATGACCAAGTGGCAGAGAATATCGGAAGCCGAGAAGCAGATCATGGAGATTGTATGGTCCCATGAAGGCCCGATAACGACGGCAGAAATTATTGAAGAACTTCCCGAAGGCAAAGCATGGAAGCAAAATACGGTCATTACTTTTTTGGCTCGTTTGATGGAAAAAGGAATTATTACTGCAAAACGGATAGGAAAGGCCAATCATTATGAGGCTTGCTTGACAGAGCAGGAATACCGGAATTTTGAAACGAGACAATTTATCAACGATGTTCATCATGGATCGGTATCTGGTCTGATCAGTGCGTTATGTGAAAATGGAGATTTGAAAAAGGAAGATATAGAGGAATTAATGAAACGATTGAAAGAGTAGGTGTGGGTGATGAAGGACTTTTATTATACCTTGCTTTTGATGTCTGTCGTAGCGGCGGCATTATATCTGATTCTAAGGCTGCTGAGCAGGTTTACGCAAAGCTATTTTTCGGCGACATGGCACTATTACTCTCATGTATTTCTGTACACTTTATTCTTCATCCCTTATTTTAAGCTGGTTTCTTTTTTTTACTTGAATATTCCGGAGAGCGTTCAGAACAAGCTTCGTTCTTTTACTGCTTCCATTCAAAATGGATTTGGAGAACCGTCACAACTAATAATCATTTCAGATGGAAATCGTTTGATAACGACGGATCAACTAAGTCGTGAGTCAAGCGACGCTGTTTTAAGCTTATTGAATGTCATCCCTTATTTTTTAGCGGCAGGGACCCTTATTTTTTTGGCTGTTACCCTAATCCAGAATATGAAAATCGATAGCCGGATATTTTCGTTATGCGAGCAAACGGACGATCCCGATCTTCTGAGGGAACTTTCCGCCAGCAAGCAAAAGCTGGGCATGACGAAAGAAATTCCGGTGTACTTATCCCCCTACGCCAGCTCACCGTTTCTGTACGGGATGTTTAAGCCGCGAATTGTATTGCCAGCGGTCATCGATTTTACGGCAGAGGAGTACCGCCAAGTGTTCCTCCATGAGCTCACCCACTATAAACGGCGTGATGTCTGGGTAAAATGCCTCTTTATAGCAATTAATGCGCTCCATTGGTTCAATCCCTTGGCGTATATGGCAAGGCGGGACGCCGATCGATACTGTGAACTGTCCTGCGACGAACGGATTGTTCAATCGATGAATTCTGCAGAAAGGAGGCGATATTGTGAGTTACTATTGAATGTCCTATGGAATGTTGCGGATCAAAAGGCCAAATTATATTCCGCTTTTAGCGATAAACGGAGCTATCTTGAAAGGAGAATAAGTATGATATTGAAAAACGAGGGTGCAAAAAGAAAAAAACCGGTTCGTATGCTCGCTGTAACCATGACTTTGACTTTGGCATTGGTTGGAACCGGGGCTGTCTACGCGGGAAGTGAGGGCCGTATTGATTCCCTCACTGGGTTTAACCTGAATAATTCTTCAGGTGATGGGGCTATTACCAGCAAGGATCAAGCAGATGTTTCTTTTGGTGCAGAACTGAATGAACTTAACAGAGTGAATGTTCAGAATGAAAAAGGGGATGGGGCTGTAACCGCAAGTGAGAATGGATCGGCTAACATTGGCTTTTCTTCTTCCAGCGAGATAAAGATGGTGAATATAGCGGAAAGCAGTGGAGACGGGGCAGTTACGCTTTCCAAAGGTTCTTCCGAAGCTCGGTTTATTAAAAACCTTCCGGAAAATGCTTTAAACAACTCGACGAATCCCGAAGTTTCCAAGTCGAGCGTAACAAAAGCACTAAGTAATTCTGCACAACAATTCAGAGGGAATTTAAACCAAGATAGTGGATACACAAATAAGAAGCAGACGATTCACGAAGGAGCAAGTGTAACCATTACGGCCACTTTGGATCGCCCCCAAGATTTTCATGCAGGAGTTTATTCTCATACTACTGGTAAAGCGTACTACGAAACTCTTTCCAATGATTCCGAGACCGTCACCTTCGATATTCTGGCAACGGGTGAATATTCGATCTATGTAGGTAATCCGTCTGTTGGAGATGTTAATTGGAGTGTAAGCTACGAAGTCAATTAAATCCTTCCCTTCCTTAAGCGGTTCTTTATGAGTCAGGAAGCAGATTCGCTAAAGAATCCATAGTTTCTGAATTATTAAGCCTATGATAGAATAAAAGCACTTACATTTCTATGACAGCAATAGATAATAGGGTGCAGCGATGCTAAAAAAGATTTCGCTTGAAATGGTTTGCAAATTGCTGTTTACCTAGAATTTCTTATTCCGAGAAGCTTGACAACAAGATACGAGGTGATGAATTTGAGCAAACCGAATGTGCTGTTTATTATGACTGATCAACAGCGGTGGGATACTTTGGGCTGTTACGGCAACAGGGCCATAGAAACGCCGAACTTGGATTGGCTGGCTTCTATGGGAACCGTTTTCACCTCCGCCTATACGCCATCCCCCTCCTGTATTCCGGCAAGGGCATCGCTGTTGACCGGAATGGATCCGTGGAACACGGGCATTCTTGGAATGGGAAGAGGACAGGGGCATATGGGAGTAGGATTCAAGCATACTTTGCCAGGTGAGCTTGCGCAAGCGGGCTACCATACGCAAGGGGTAGGGAAGATGCATTTTTACCCGCAAAGGGCGTTGAACGGGTTTCATCGCACGGTATTGGACGAATCGGGCAGAGCCTACGACCCGGGATTTATATCGGATTATAAGCAATGGTTCGACCGGAACAAGACAGGGGAATTCGGGATTACAGATCACGGCATCGACTGGAATTCATGGATGGCGAGACCCTATCATGCGCCGGAATACTTGCATCCAACGGTCTGGACCGTTAACGAGTCTATCCGATTTTTGCAGGAGAGGGACCCGAGTAAACCGTTCTTCCTGAAAACTTCGTTCGCCCGTCCGCATTCTCCGTACGATCCGCCGGCTTACTATTTCGATCTATATATGGATAAAGAATTGCCCGAACCTGCTGTTGGAGATTGGGCCCACGTGCATGACGTTCCGAAAGACGGAGCCTCGCCTACCGCATGGAGAGGCGTTCGCAGCAGGGAAGAAATCATGCGGGCGCGTGCAGCGTATTACGGCTCCATCCATTTTATCGATCATCAAATTGGCAGACTGCTCATTTATATGCAAAATAACGGGTTGCTAAATAATACGGTCATTATCTTTACCTCCGACCACGGCGATATGCTGGGAGACCACCATTTATGGCGCAAAACTTACGCTTATGAAGGATCGGCGCATATTCCGCTGATTGTACGCTTGCCGAAATCGTTTGGCAATCCATTGCCCTATGTGGATCATCCCGTCACCCTGCAGGATATTATGCCGACAATTCTGGAAGCGGCAGAGGTACCGGTTCCAAATACGGTAGACGGGCGAAGCCTGCTTCCTTTGATACGCGGAGATGCAGGGCCGTGGCGCGAATATGTGCACGGGGAACATTCCACCTGTTACTCGGAAGAGCAGGAAATGCAATATGTAACGGACGGGAAGATGAAATATGTGTGGCTGCCGCGGATTGGACAAGAGCAGATGTTTGATTTGGAAAGCGACCCTTATGAGCGTGTAAACCTGGCCGGCGAGCCGGAACATCAGGAGGCGCTCCTTCTGTGGAGAGCCCGCATGGTTGCTGTTCTTGAAGTCCGGAACGCGGGATTGACCGAAGGGGACCAGTTGGTATGCCAAGCGGACAAGCCATTTCTAGTGTCACCCAACTATCGGGAAAGAATGGACGGGGTAGAGTGCTTCCTAAAGTAGTGGACTTTTTTCCGGGTGGAGTTGGCCTAAAAATAAACCTGAATTTCGAAAGTAGCTTACCTTGAAAATAGGAAAAGATTGCATTTGTGGCCCGCAGCAAGGATTGCTTCACGTAATGATGCTGCGGGCTTAAATCTGACTTGAAAAACGACGTGAATGTCGGTTATAATAAACCTGTCTCTAAAACGACATCTATGTCTATTTTGTCGAGGGAGGTGAGAAGCATGGCTCCGAAAGTCAGCGACGAGTATAAAGCGCAGAAAAAGAAAGAGCTGCTGCAAGCGGCGGAAAGGGTATTCGTTCATAAAGGATATACTCAAGCAACGATGCAGGACGTTATGGAGGCGGCGGGGGTCTCCAGAGGAGCATTATATTCTTATTTTGACAATATCGAGCATGTGTTTATTGAGGTTCTTCAGCGGGAAGACCAGCAAGTGCTTCTTTTCTTCGCCCCGGAGGAAGAAGCTCCGTTATGGGGGCAATTAACCGGCTGGGTGTATCGGCAGCGAGAGAGCATTGAGAACATTCGCCGCTCTCTTGTGCGAGCTAAGTCGGAGTTCTTTCTAACGACTGGCGATATGCAAAATTCACCAAGCCATTCCTATATCACTGAGCGTTATCAAAGCCTGGTGGACGCGATAAAAAGGTTCATTGAGAAAGGGATAGAGCAAGGAGAATTCCGACCCCGCGCAGCTTCGGAAGCTATTGCCCTGTACCTGATCTCATTCCTGGACGGATTGATGCTGGATACCTTCCAGTTAGGTGCGGAGAGAACTAAAGTAAATGAGCAGCTTGAGGTGCTGCTGCTCTCGCTGCAAGGAATGCTGGACCCGGTCAATCATTAGCCTAACGGCAGGAAAGGAGCAGTTGGATGTTATTCGAATCTTCGAGAGTTGCTTTTAGAAAAATGACGGAGGAAGATGTTGAGCTATATAATGGGTGGCGCAATGATTTGGAAGTGATGCATTCGACTAGCCCCCATTTGGATATATATCCACTGGAAGAGACGAGAAGCTTCGTTCAGCAGGTGATCTTGGGTTCTCCCTCCTCGAAGAGCTACATCGTTATGGATAAAGAGACCGAAACGCCGATCGGAATCACTTCGTTGATTAATATCGACTTGAAAAACCGCAATGCCGAATGCATTATCGATATTGGAAATAAGGCGTACTGGGGACAAGGATACGGGAAGGAGACGCTGCGGCTGCTGCTTGATTATGCGTTCCTCGAAATGAACCTGCACCGAGTTTCCTTAAGGGTCTTTTCCTTCAATGAAAAAGCGATCAAGCTGTATGAAAAGCTGGGCTTTCGGCGAGAAGGAGTTTCCAGGCAGTGCCTGTTCCGGGGAGGCGCCTGGCATGATATCATTCATATGGGACTTCTTCAGGAAGAGTATTTGGCAGAATCCAGAAAGCAATAATTTTAAAAGATAACCATCGCTTAAGGTCAGGTGATGGTTTTTTGCTGTCTACTTAGTTTCTGCAGTGAACATTCACACCCAATAGAGCCAGAGGAATCGTCTGCCGGGATTGAGCTTGATTCAGCGAGAAGCGGTCTGTATAATTCAAGGGTAATCTGAGCTTATATTGTACTAATCTGTTAGAACAGGTGGTTCTTAACCATGTTATCGTACTTATTTCCGATCAAGCAGGCGATTATTACATTCCCGATTGCGGCTTTCGTCATCCTGCTTCCGTTTCTTCTATATCATTATCGCAAATATGGCTATGTTAACTGGTTCCGCTCTATCATGCTTTATTCGCTGCTATTATACGCGATGGCAGCCTATTATCTGGTCATTCTGCCGCTTCCAGAGACAACGGACACATGCAGCCTGCAGCCTCCGGGAACCAAGCACATGCAGTTAATGCCGTTTAATTTTGTTAAAGACTTCATGCGGGAGACTGGACTCCAGTGGAGCCTTCCGATGACCTACATCGGAGTGTGGAAAGAGAGGGCTTTTTTACAGGCGGCCTTCAATTTCTTATTGTTGTTTCCGTTAGGGATTTATTTGAGATATTACTTTAATCGGTCTTGGCTCCAAACGCTGTCGTTATCGTTTCTGGTCTCGGCGTTCTTTGAGCTGACCCAGCTTTCAGGGCTCTACGGCATCTATAATTGTCCATATCGGCTATTTGATGTGGATGATTTGCTGCTTAACACATCAGGGGCTATGGCAGGCTATGTCATTGCTCCGTTAATGACCGGATTTTTACCGAATACGAAACGGCTGGATGAAGGAATCGATTTGGCGGCCAAACCTGTAGCGATGATCCGCCGGGTCCTAGCCTTAATGATTGACTGGATAGTCATAGGGTTTATTAACGGACTGTTAGCGATATTCGGATGGACGGATTCCTGGTGGGAGATTGGCATTGTCATCTTCGTTTATTTCATTCTCTTTCCTTCCAGAACCAATGGGGTCACGATCGGCAAATGGGTCGTTCGCATTCGGGTGAAAGGGGCCGGGGAGCGGGTGACGCTGAAGGAGTTATGGATCCGATACGGTATTCTGTACTTTGGGATTGTCGGTGCGAATGTGTTTCTTCTTCAGATGGCCACGGGAATGAGCTTTGCCTGGATGATCTCGGTGTTGATTCTTCTCTTCCTTGGTTTGGCTAATTTGGTATTAGCTGTTCATGTTATACTCTGTTTGTTCAGCAAGGATAAGACACTCTTTTACGAGAAGCTCAGCGGCACCCGAAACCAAATCATACCGCCTGCGAGCCAATTAAAAAAGCCAGACCCTTCCTGAGGGCTCTGGCTTAAATTCTCATTATAATTGACAATGAGAATCTTTATCAACTAGAATGAATACAAATACGACCCTGACACAAGGGTAGAGGAGTGCAATGCTATGTTTATCCAGAACAAGACCATTATCGTTAAGGAAGGGACTTCCGATAAGGTTGTAGAGCGATTCAACAAGGAAGGGGTGATTGAGAAGTCCCCGGGCTTTATTGACTTGAGTGTTCTGGTCAAGAAGACCGTACGCGGGGATGAGGAAGTCATCGTCATGACTCGTTGGGAGTCCGAGGAGGCGTGGAAAGGCTGGGAGAAGAGCGAGGCCCATCTGGAAGGGCACAGGCAGTCGAGAGGCAAACCTAAGCCGGAGCACATCGTCAGTTCAAGTCACGGCGTCTATTATGTTAAAGCCTTTAAAGGTCCTCATAACGACAGAACTTCCTGATGAGATGCAAACCGGTCTCATCCTCCGGCACGCGCTGCTGTGCAACAGGATGGCTCTAGGCGCCACCTGCTGCTATTATGCTGGAACAGAGACTGGTTTTCTCACGGAATATAATATTATTGCATGAAACAGGAGGGTCAGCCGGGCAGGGAAGCTCATCTGCTCCTTGGTCGTATGCCCTCCCGCTTCTTTTCCTCCTCGCCCAGCTTCTACGCTTTACTACTGCGCTTTTCCCTTTCAAACGACAGACAGAACGGTTCCTTTGGTCATTTGCACAAGCTCGTCCGGCGTTAACTGGAAGACCGCTTTCGGGTGTCCGGCCGCCGCCCAGATCGTCTCGAAGCTCGACAGATCTTCGTCAATGACCGTCAGGACGGGTTCCGAGTGTTCTGCTATGGCCCCATGCTGTCAATCTGGCTTAGTCGACCGTGTAAAATTAACGATTAGTGTGATAAGTCGGATGTAAAGAGCAGGGTGAAATTATAATTAAGAGTCGATTAGGAGACTTTAAGGAGGTCACCGTATTCATAATAAAGGAAGGAGAATGGACCTATGCAATTAAAGGACGAGGTATGGTCCGTATTGGAGGAAGTAATGGATCCTGAGCTTCATATCAATATTGTCGACTTGGGACTCGTGTACGATCTGGAGATCGATTCCAACGGCAAGGTGGAGATTACGATGACGCTGACCATTTCGGAATGTCCGCTTAAAGACGTGCTGCTGAATGATATTCAGGATAAGGTAGGGGCTGTATCCGGCGTTAAGGAGGTCAAGGTAAACCTCGTCTGGGAGCCGGCCTGGACACCGGCGCGAATGAGCGATGAAGCGATCCAGGAATTTAAGCGTCGACAATCGATCTCTTAATACCCTGCATAATGCAGCCCGTCTCTGATCGGAGATGGGCTGCAAGCTTTTTTCATAAAAAAAGTGACAAAATTAAGGAAGAGGTTGACAGCTGGAACCGACATGTTATAATAGGATTCGCAATCTAATTGAGAATGAATATCATTATTGGTATGGTTCATAGAAATTATATTGAACATTCCTATTTGTAAGCAAAGGAAAAGTCATGAAAAAAAGATACCTGTGGTTAGCTCTAATTGTTTTATCCATCCTATCTATCTTTATCGGAGTCAAGGACATTTCACCGTTCGACTTGCTGAAGCTTTCTGATGACAAAACTCAGATCTTGCTAGCGAGCCGGGTTCCCCGCCTGGTCAGTATTATTATGGCGGGAATCAGTATGAGCATCTGTGGTTTGATCATGCAGCAGCTAAGCCGGAATAAGTTCGTATCTCCCACTACGGCCGGTACATTGGACTCCGCCCGCTTGGGGATTCTTGTTTCCTTAATGATCTTTACCACCTCGAGCCCGCTGCTCAAGATGATTGTCGCATTTATCTTTTCCTTGCTTGGAACATTTTTGTTCATGAAGATTCTGGACAGAATCAAATTCAAGGATACGATTTTCATCCCGCTGGTAGGATTGATGTTTGGTAACATTATTAGCTCGATCTCTACTTTTTTTGCTTACAAGTATGATCTTATTCAGAATATGTCTGCATGGCTGCAGGGCGATTTCTCAATGATCATCAGAGGCCGCTACGAGCTTTTGTATATTAGTATTCCTTTGCTGGTCGTCGCTTACCTGTACGCCAATAAATTTACCGTCGCCGGGATGGGAGAGGATTTCTCGAAAAATTTAGGAATGAACTACAAGCGAATAGTTAACATCGGGTTGATTATTGTAGCGTTAGTGACTTCCTCGGTAGTTCTTACCGTGGGAACCATTCCTTTTCTGGGCTTGATCATTCCGAATATCGTCAGCATATACCAAGGGGATCATCTCAAAAAAAGCCTTTCTCACACCGCGCTGCTGGGAGCCGTATTCGTGTTATTCTGCGACATCCTCGGCCGGATCATCATCTACCCCTATGAAATTCCGATCAGCCTTACCGTCGGAGTCATAGGAAGCGGTATTTTTGTCTACTTACTGATGAGGAGAAGGGCCCATGAATAATAAAGTTAGAATGGCCATCTTGGCAGTTATTGCAGTAGTCTTGGTAGGTATCTTCTTATTCATCAATATCGGCGGAAACTGGGAATACATTCTTCAGCGAAGAGGCATGAAGGTGCTGGCCATTATATTGACCGGAGGGACGATCGCCTTTTCGACCCTGGTGTTTCAGACCATTACGAACAACCGCATTTTGACACCAAGCATTATTGGATTAGATTCGCTTTATATGTTAATCCAGACCTTTGTCATTTTCGTCTTTGGCTCTAATCACCGCAGTGTAATGAGCAGCAATATCAACTTCGTAATATGCGTAGCTCTGATGGTTGTATTCTCGGGAGTGCTGTACAAAATCCTGTTTAAAAGAGAAGGTCAAAATATATATTTCCTGCTGCTGATCGGGATCATCTTCGGCACTTTGTTTCAAAGCATGTCTTCCTTCATGCAGGTGCTGATCGATCCCAACGAGTTCCAGATCGTACAGGATAAGATGTTCGCCAGCTTTAATAACATCAAGACGGAGCTTCTTCTGATAGCCGGCCTATCGGTGCTGCTCGTCGGTATATATTTTGCCCGCTTCACTAAATATTTGGATGTGATGTCGCTCGGGCGCGACCAAGCGGTCAATCTGGGAGTCAATTACGATTACGTAGTCAAACGGCTGTTGATCGTAGTGGCCGTGCTCATTTCGATATCGACGGCTCTTGTCGGGCCTATTACCTTCCTGGGCTTGCTTGTAGTAAATGTCGCTTATGAGTTTTTCAAAACGTATCAGCACAAATATTTAATTATAGGCTCCATCCTGATCAGCATCATTGCCTTGGTCGGAGGACAGTTGATTGTCGAAAGAGTCTTCACCTTCTCTACAACGTTAAGCGTCATTATCAATTTTATCGGTGGAGTTTACTTTATTTATCTACTGCTAAGGGAGAATAAATCATGGTAGATGTGAGGAACCTGTTCAAAAAATACGGGACTAAAAATGTAGTGGAAGACGTATCGGTGACGATCGCCAAGGGGAAGATTACTTCATTTATCGGCCCTAACGGCGCCGGCAAAAGTACATTAATTTCTATGATCAGTCGGCTGATTACGAAGGATCAGGGGGAAGTTTACATAGACGATCAGGAAATTGGTCAGTGCAAAAGCAATGATTTAGCTAAAAAAATCTCGATTTTGAAGCAGGCCAACCACATCAACCTCCGTTTGACGATCAGAGAATTAGTGTCCTTCGGACGCTTTCCTTACTCGCAAGGAAGACTTACAGAAGAAGACTGGAAGTATGTCGATGAAGCGATTCAGTATATGGACCTTACGGAGATGCAGAACAAATATCTGGATCAATTGAGCGGAGGACAGAGACAGCGGGCCTATATAGCGATGGTTATTGCCCAGAACACAGAGTATATTCTGCTGGATGAGCCACTCAACAATCTGGATATGAAGCATTCCGTGCAAATTATGAAGATCCTTCGCAGACTGGTGGATGAGCTGGGCAAGACGATCGTGATCGTTATTCACGATATTAACTTTGCTTCCTGTTATTCCGACCATATCGTCGCATTGAAGGATGGAAAGGTGGTGAGGGTAGGGACGACGGACGAAATCATCCACCCTTCGGTCCTTAAAGAAATCTACGATATGGATATCCAAATAGAACATATTAACGATAACAAAATATGCGTCTATTTTTCATGAGGCATGGCAGAACCTTTATTACATCGCCGTACAGGGCGGGGTCTAATCGTTTATTAACTAAATAAATATTTAGGAGTGGGAAGAATGAAGAAGGCATTATTAGTTGTATTTATCGCAATGTTTGCTGCCATTATGGCCGCATGCGGAAGCTCTAACAGTCCCAAGGAAGAAGGAACCGGTTCGGGATCGGGATCAGAGACGAAACAGGAAGCGGAAGTGTTAACGGTCAAACATGAGCTTGGAGAAACCGAAGTCAAGAAGAATCCTGAGAAAGTCGTTGTTTTCGACTTTGGCGCACTGGATACTCTCGATAAATTAGGCGTTGAAGTAACGGCTCTGCCGAAAAGCAATGTTCCTCCTTATCTTTCTAAATATGAAGACGATAAATACATCAACGTAGGAAGCTTGAAGGAGCCCGACTTTGAGAAAATCAGTGAGATCAATCCCGATCTGATTATCATTTCCGGAAGACAAAGCCCCATGTACGATGAACTGAGCAAGCTGGGGAAAACCATTTATGTGGGAGTCGATACCTCCCGTTATATGGAATCCTATGAGGAAAATTCGAGGTTGTTGGGAGAGATTTTCGGCAAGGAAGCGATCGTTGAAGAAGAACTGGCCAAAGTA
This sequence comes from Paenibacillus sp. J2TS4, assembly GCF_018403245.1. GTDB lineage: Bacteria > Bacillota > Bacilli > Paenibacillales > NBRC-103111 > Paenibacillus_L. The sequence goes on along the minus strand of NZ_BOSH01000010.1, from coordinate 102,278 downwards.
AAAGATTCGATCCAGAAGCTTAACGAGAAAGTAACGTCCAGCAACAAAAATGCTTTAATTATTCTGGCTAATGACGGCAAGGTCAGCGCCTATGGAGCCGGGTCCAGATTCGGTATTATTCACGACGTGTTCGGTTTCATTCCGGTGGATGAAGATATTAAAGTGGAGACTCACGGCAACAGCATTTCCTTTGAATACATTGTAGATAAAGATCCGGATTACTTATTTGTTGTCGATAGAGGCGCAGCAGTGGGCGGCGAATCGTCCGCCAAGCAAATGGTGGAGAACGAGCTGGTGAAAAATACGAAGGCTTATAAAGACGGAAATGTCGTCTATCTCGATCCTAACTACTGGTATCTGTCCGGTGGAGGACTTATCTCCGTCGCCGAGATGGTCAAAGAGGTCGAAGCTAGCGTGAAGTAATATAGCTGACGCTAAAATTAACAGGGGCTGTCCCAAAGCCATCAGGCTTAGGGACAGCCCCTGTTACAGATTCAAGATCCAAATATGGACCTTATTATAGCTCGCTCCAAGTAACGGTTAACTCAATCACTCCGTCAGAGTTGGTCAGCAAACCACCGATGACAGACCAGCTATCCTTGTTCATTTTACGGTCGCCCTGGATAATGATGTTTTTATTATCGATGGTTTGCGCAGCGTCATTCCGCTCGTCAAAAGGGAAGGATTGGGCAATCGCTGCTGGCAATGGGCTATCTTTCCTCTTCGCGGCAGGCTCGTTTGTATTATAATGTAAGGGCATACATAAAAGGGGGAGTGCTGTTGAAAACGGTTTTTATCCGGCTGTTAATGCACCTCACGATTGCGGTTGTTCTCATCACGCTGCTGGTTGGGGCTCTGGTTTATCGGAATACGGACGTTATGCTGAAGGAAGAGGTGCTGGGAGCCAATGCCGAGCTGCTGGCGCAAACCCAGAAAATTGTAGAGCAGGCGTTGGGGGAAGTGCAGCAGATGGCCTCGTCCTTGGCCATTAACACGGATGTCCAGAAATCGGTGTGGCTTCCCTGGAATTTGGAAGAGGAATACCGTTTTCTCCAAAACACCAGCAATTTGTTCTCCGAACGCATTCATTCCTCCAATTATCTTCATTCTATATATTTATACAGCTCGGTCAATAATAAGCTGATTTCCCCTTCGGGGATTGCGGGCATGGACGACTTTCCTAACTATGAGCATTTGCGGGAGTTTATCGAAGGCCGGGAGACCATGAGCTGGGGCGCAGGCTATTGGTCCGATGAGCACAAAAATCCCGAGAGCGTTCTCCAGTTTTACTTCAGCGTCCCGCTCCATAATGTGGAGAAGAAGGGTGCGCTCCTCATCCATTTAAAGGAGGATGTGCTGTACAATGCGGTGGTCAACACGAACAATCGCAAGTTGGGCAATGTCGCTATCTTGAACGAAGAGGGCGCGGTGCTGTCCTATAAAGATAAAAGCATGCTGCTGCATCCGTTCGCCGACACTGATATAGAGCAGATACGCCAAGAAAATAATGGCTCGTTCGTGGAATCGATTGGCGGGAAGAAGATGCTTGTCTCGTACCTGACCTCCACTTTTAACGGCTGGATCTACGTTACCCTGAACCCTTGCAACGAAGTGTTCAAAAGATCGAATGACATCATTCGGATCACCCTCCTTATTTCACTGCTTGGGCTTGGCCTGGGCATTGCCTTGATGGTGCTCGTTTCGAGAAATTATTACAAGCCGGTGCAAAAGATGGTTCAGGCATTGTCCAGTAATCTGGAACAGCCGTTCACCAAAGCTCTTCATCGTGATGAATTCAGCTACATTAGCGAATCGATAGACCATCTGTTTAACGAAAATGAAGAATTTAAAACGAAATTTTATAACAGTGAGCTGGTTTTACGGGAGCATGCTCTCATCCACCTATTGTCGGGAAGCACAGCTAGTCTCAGAGAATTGGAGCGCCAGTTGGACTATTACGGGATTCCTCTTCAGCCGGAGCATTTTATCGTCATCGTTCTTCGTCTTTATCTAAATAAGGGGGCGGAGCTCGCCGAGCCGGAAGAAAAGCTGCGTAATCTGATTTATTTTCAGATCAGGATGTTATGTGAGGAGACTATGGCTGATCACGGGCCCGGAGTCTATATTCCCCAATTCCACAAACAGGATGTAATGATTGTGAATACCGGAACTTGGGGGGATCGGGAGCAGACGATTAATAAGGCGAAAGAGCTGGCTTTTCAAGTGAAACGGAAAGTGAGCGCCGAACTGCCGGGAGTGAGCCTGACGATAGGAATCGGCGGGAGCTATACGAGTCTTTCCGAAATATATCTGTCCTATAACGAAGCGGTAGAGGTGCTGCAGTATGAACGTCTTACCGGGTCGGCCAGCATTCTGTCCATTCATGATCTGCAAATTAATCATATGAACCGAAACCGGATTATGAATTTCCGGCATTTGGTAGAAAAGGCAGCCAACGAATTGAAAACAGGCCGCCTGGAAGCTTCCTTGGCGGCTAAAGACGAATTGATCCAACAGTTATCCGGTGATTCGAGCCTTGGCTTGCATCATAAAAACTTAATTGTGACCGACTTGCTCCATGCTCTGATGACTCTGCGGGCTGAGCTCCTGGCAGGGCGGGAGGGAGCAGAGGAAGATGACGGCCTAGTCTACGAATTTTCCAAGCTGCAAAATCTGGAGGACATCCGCTTGTGGTTTGACAAGGCTTTTATCCAAACCTCGGAAGCGCTGCAGGACAAGCGCGAGAATAAAAACGTTGAAATGATCGGCAAGCTGGCTGCCTATGTCCGGGAAAACTACAGGGAACCCCTCAGCCTGCAAATGCTGGCGGATTTGGCCTTTATGAACAGTCAATATTTATCCAAATTATTCAAGGAAGTGACGGGACAAACTTTTATCGATTATTTAACGGATATTCGTGTGCGGGAGGCCTGCCACTTGCTTAGAGAAACTCAATCCGGCATTAACGAGATCGCCGCTGCCTCGGGCTTCGGGCAAAAGCAGAACTTAATCCGAACCATCAAGAAGCAGACCGGATTAACCCCTACAGAGTACCGGAAACGGAATGCTATAGAGCGTTTGAACAGCGAAAAACCAAGAATCGATACCGATCCGATCCATTGAACCTTGCCAAATGACAAATCATGATACCGTTTACAACGATTGAATCTTGTCGCGTTAACCTCCTCCTTTTATTCTGAAAGTGCTTACAAAAATACGACGGGAGGAGGTTTTCTCATGCCGATGCCGGCTGCAAAAACGAACGGACAAAGAGAAATGTCCAAAAGGTTAGAAACCTGGAAACGGATTTACAGTTATCGTTCCATTTATTTAATGCTTCTGCCGGCTGTCCTTTATTATGCTGTATTTCATTATTATCCAATGTATGGAGCGATGATTGCCTTCAAGCAATTCAGCATCACCAAAGGAATCACGGGGAGTTCCTGGGCCGGGCTTCAGCACTTCGAATATTTATTCGGCCTGGATAAGTTCTGGCAGATCTTCTGGAATACGATAGTGATCAGCTTATATCGGCTGGTCTTCGGGTTTCCTCTGCCGCTCATTGTCGCGCTTCTGCTTAATGAGGTCCGCAGATTGGTATTTAAGCGTACGGTGCAGACGGTTATTTATTTGCCCCACTTCATATCGTGGGTCATTATGGGGGGCTTGTTAATTAATCTGTTGTCGGTGGACGGAGGAGTGGTTAACAATCTGATCCGTTCGTTGGGAGGACAGCCTGTAGGCTTCCTTATTGACGAGAACTATTTTCGCAGCACGCTGGTCTGGTCCATGATCTGGAAGGAGTTCGGCTGGAACACCATTATTTATATGGCGGCTCTGGCCGGAGTCAATCCGCAGCTTTACGAGGCGGCGGTAATGGATGGGGCCAATCGTTGGAGAAGAATCTGGCACATCACCTTGCCCTGTATTCGCAGCACCATCATTATTTTGCTGATCCTGCGGATCGGGGGACTGATGGAAGCCGGGTTCGAGCAAATCTTCGTCCTGTATCATCCCGGCGTCTACAACGTGGCGGATATTATCGATACGTACGTCTACCGGGTCGGTCTTACGGAGGGCAAATTCAGTCTCGCCGCCGCTGTCGGATTGTTCAAGTCGGTCATTAATTTCACTCTCTTGGTCATGGCCAACAGTCTGGCCAGAAAAATGGGCGAGCAAGGGATCTATTAAGGAGGGAAGGACATGACTCGTAACAGTACCGGCAGCAAACTATTCGATGCCGCTAATTACTTGATATTAACGCTGCTCGCATTCCTCACACTATATCCGTTCTGGGATTCGCTGATCGTCTCCATCACGCCTTTGCAGGAAAGTTTGTCTTCCAATCTTCATTTGATTCCGAAATCGATCACCTTCGAGGCTTATCAGTATCTTCTGCAATTGAAGCAGCTGTGGGTTTCATATGGAATCAGCATTTTTATAACCGTCTTCGGTACTGCTATCAGTATGCTTGCTACGACGCTGGCGGCCTATGCCTTGTCGAAACGGCAGCTTCCGGGTGTGCGGCCGATCATGTTCGCCATCGTCTTTACGATGATGTTCAGCGGAGGCATCATTCCGACTTATCTGGTTGTCAAGCAGCTTGGCATGATGAACACGGTATGGTCTCTCATGATCCCGACAGCAATCCAAACCTACAACCTGATCATTATGCGAAATTTTTTCACGTCCATTCCGGAAAGTCTCGAAGAGTCGGCGCGAATGGATGGCTGCAGCGATCTTGGAATTTTGCTCAGAATCGTAGTCCCGCTTTCCATGCCGGCTATCGCTACGATCTCATTGTTCTATGCAGTGGCCAGATGGAATGAATTTTTTACGGCGGTCATGTATGTAACGGACAAAGGAATTTGGCCGCTGCAGCTGTTCCTGCGATCTATGCTGATTGATAATGAAGCGTCTTTCCAGTCGGGGGGAGACAGTCCTTTTCTGCTGGGACAGTCGATTAAGATGGCGACCATTATGATTTCAACCATACCGGTGATGATTATTTATCCTTTTTTTCAAAAGTATTTTGTGCAGGGGGTCACTTTGGGAGCGGTCAAGGAATAGCTCCGGCTCATTAACTTTATATGCCGATAAGGGGGAAGCAGGACATGATGAGAGTGCAGAAGAAATGGCTCATTGGCACTTGCGCGTTGATCGTGCTGACGGCAGCGGGTTGCGGAAATAAAGAGGGGGGATTGTCAGCCACAGACGACATGCCAATGAAGCTGGTGTTTCTGACACCAGGTGACACCGCGGCGAATCCGATCGGGCCCGATGACCGGATTATTGCCGAAATTAACCAAAGGCTGGGAATTGATCTTCAGGTTCAAGTCGTCCCCGAGGGCGGCTATGAAAAAATTAACGTAGCCATGGCGACGGGCGATCTTCCGGATGTGGTCACGATTAATTATCCTTCGCCCTCCCTCAGCCAGTGGATCGAGGAAGGAATTGTTGTCCCGCTGAACGACTATTTCGACGTGATGCCGACAGTCCGAAATAAAATTGAACAGAGGCTGACCTGGACGGCGGTAGACGGCAAGTATTACGGTTATCCGTTCATTGAGGAACGGTCCAATACGACGATGGCCTATCGGGCGGATTGGTTGGAGAAGCTCGGCCTGAGGCCCCCGGAAACGCTGGACGAATTCTATCATGCGATGCAGGAGATTGCTAGGAAAGATCCCGATGGCAACGGGAAACATGATACGTACGGATTGACGGCTACGAAGAGCACCGGCTTTAACGGCTCCTTTAACTTCATCTTCTACGCTTATGGGCTGCCGCATGGGGATTGGGTTCTGAATGAACAAGGGGAAGTCGTGCCTATCTTCGAGCATCCCGCCTTCCGGCAAGGAGTGGAATTCATTCGTAAGCTGTGGGATGAGAAGCTGCTGGACCCGGAATTTCTGCTTAACGATACTCAGCAGCGGGAACAGAAGTTTTATCAGGGCAAGGTTGGTTTCATGGGAGCCCCGCTATTTCGTCACGTAGGACGGCTGGAGGCAAGCCTTCAGAAGGTGAATCCCGAGGGCAAGCTTGGATTCATGGCCCCGCCGGCTGGCCCGGACGGCAAGAGGGGGATGGCCAGCTCGCCCAAGTCCGGTCTGTTCACGGCTGTTACGAGCCATGCCAAGGATCCGGAAAAAGCGGCGAAATTCATTGAATTCATGCTTTCCCCGGAAGGCCGTGATTTGTTGAAGCTCGGGATCGAAGGCATTCATTATACAAAAGACGGCGATAAAATTATATATAATGAGGAGGAACGCGCCAAAGACGGCTTTGCCTCCAACGGATGGTCGCACCCGCTGGCCTGGGGCAGCGTAATCTGGCCGCTTGGGGAAAATTATTTGCCCGAAACCGAACCGCAGGCGGACCGGGCGAGGCAGTCGGTAGAGATTGCAACGGCCAATATCGTCCCCAATCTGCTGAATGTGACCACTCAAGAAGAAGTCGAGTACGCGGGAATTCTCGGTGAGCTGTTCAATCAGTACTATACGGAGATGATAACCGGGAAGAGGGATATGGATTCAGGGATTGCAGAATTATCCCGCAAGTGGCGGGAGCAAGGCGGTGAGAAGGTTCTCGAGGCGGTTAATCGAGCCTACCAGGAGCAAAAGTAGGCGGATCGGACGGCTGACACAAGCTCTTATGTGCAGGCAGAAGAGCTTGCAGGCACGGGGTAGGAGGCGATCATAGGCAGCAGCGGGCTGGCGGCGAGCGAAAGTATCAGGCTGATAAGGCCAGCAGGTGGGGGGGGTGGCAGACATTAGGCAAGCAGGGCACGTAGCAGCGGCCGTTCGAATGATCAGCGGGTTCAGCCCGAAAGGGTTCCATCCTAAGTCATTCGAGGATAACAGTGATCGAAACAGGCCTTGGCTCGTTACCTTAGCCCCTCGTTTTCGAGGATTGCCTGCTATAGTACAGCAAGAACAATAAGAATTAACTCATTTTCCGGGATCGACTGCAAAAATGCAGTGAACAACTAATTAATTCGGAATACAGCCACAAATGGTCGATTTCTAATGCACTTTTGCAGTAGATTGACCAGATATGAGGAAAAAGTTTGCAAACGCCTGCACTTTTGCAGTAGAAGGTCGATCTGACACGGGGGGAATCTCCAAAAGTCATGAGGATGATTGTAATCTTCTCACTTTAATAGTAAATGAGTAGATAAGAAGCGGTCTCTCAGCGATAATTGCACATCTGGCTCATAAACAATGTTGACAAAAAGGAGGAAGTGAAGTGGCAGCTTCTGCATCGGATTATCCTAACATTGTATTTATATTAAGCGACGATCAGGGGGCATGGGCTATGGGATGTGCCGGAAATGACGAGATTCGCACCCCTAACCTGGATCGGTTGGCAGCGGAAGGAATGCGGTTCACCAGCTTCTTCTGTACGTCTCCCGTCTGTTCGCCGGCGCGGGCTTCTCTGTTAACCGGAAGAATTCCATCCCAGCACGGCGTTCACGACTGGATTCGTGAAGGAAATGTAGGGGAGCGGCCCATAGAATATTTGAAGGGACAGAGGGCCTATACCGAGATTTTGGCCGAGCAGGGCTACATTTGCGCACTTAGCGGCAAATGGCACCTGGGCGACAGCGTAAGACCGCAAAAAGGCTTTACCCACTGGTATGTTCACCAGACCGGCGGAAGCGACTATTATAACGCGCCTATGATTCGCGACGGTCAATTCATTCATGAGCCCGAATATTTGACCGATGTCATTACGGATGACGCGCTGCAATTTCTGGACGATCAGCAAGGGGAGCAGCCGTTCTATTTAAGCGTGCATTATACGGCTCCGCACAGCCCTTGGATCGACAGCCATCCGCAGGAAGTCGTCGACTCCTATGATGACTGCGAATTTAAGACTTGTCCGCAGGAGCCCAAGCATCCGTGGGCAATCAAGACGGCTCCTTGGGCGGAGGATCCGAAGGAGAATCTGAAGGGATATTTTGCCGCTGTAACGGAAATGGACCGCAATATCGGACGGATACTTGATAAACTGGAGGACAAAGGGCTTCGTGAAACGACGCTGATTTGTTTCCTCAGCGATAATGGATTCAACTGCGGGCATCACGGGATTTGGGGCAAAGGGAACGGAACCTTCCCGCAAAATATGTACGACACGTCTGTCAAGGTTCCGGCTATTTTCAGCCACCCCGGCCGCATCCCGCAAGGGCAGATTAGCGATGCGCTCGTGAGCGGCTACGATTTCATGCCGACTCTGCTGGAGTATGCCGGCATGACAAACTCCGAAGCCGATCGGCTTCCGGGGACGAGCTTTTTGCCACACCTGCTCGGTGCAAAGGATGGCGCAAGAGAGCCGGTAGTTGTCTTCGACGAGTACGGTCCGGTCCGAATGATTCGTACCCGGGAATGGAAGTACATTCATCGCTACCCGTACGGGCCGCATGAACTGTACAATTTGGTGAAGGACCCGGAGGAACGCCATAATCGGATCGACAGCGAAGAAGCGGAGGAGCAGCGGATCGCATTGAAGGGGCAGCTGGAGCAATGGTTTGTGCGATATGCCGATCCGTCCCTGGATGGTACGCGAGAGCCAGTCAGCGGTCTGGGACAGCTGGATCTCGCCGGCCCGGCGGGGGGCGGCCGAAAGGCGTACTTCGATTCGGGCAAAGCATAGTCCCAAGCATAGTACAACAACTTTAAAGCCGAGATAAATAGCTTGGCTTGAGCTCATCATTCTTAGCGGTAAATTATGGCTGTCAAAGCTATATTTACCGCTATTCTGATTCGATTTTATCAGAGGTAATTTAATCCAACCGGGATGATTTTTGTTCACAACTTAATGAAAAAGCACCAAAAGGCATGAAATAAGACAATCGGTAATGAAAGCCTGGGAAAGCTCTCCATTATAGGCCGATTGCCGTCATATTCTGAACTATTCGTTCAAATTGGACACTTTAGTTTCGGCCGCTTATTTTATATGATGGAACTAGTGTCACATAGATTATAAAGACTGGGATCACCCTCTCCGTATAGAACGGCATGACGTTATTTCCCTCAAATTCGCTCATGTCCAAGATAGTAGTACATGGCTTAATTCACTTCGGCATTCCATGCCAATTTAACCCATGGTTGCAACCTGAAGAACACCTCATTGCAGCCATTCCTTAACTTAGTAGAGTAACAATGAAATGAACGGTAACCAAACCCGCTAGCGCTAACGGGTGTATTACACTGTGGGACCTTGTGAAAAATAATACAAAATTATGAAAAGACGACTCCAACTCACCCCGCATCGGCTGATAGCTTGGGGTAAGAGCAGGGCTTAGAGTGCGCTCTTATATAACGCACGGGTACGAACAGATTTGAAGAGTCCTTTTTACCCCATAACAATCTTCAAGTTTACAGCATTAACACGGTGTAAATAAAGATACTTATTGACATGGAAAGCTACCTCAAATACCGGGTTATTCATCATCGAAATGACTCCGTAAGGAGCTATTTCTTACAACTAAATATGATTGGGAAAAAATGTAATCATGTTTTACTCTTGTATATCCAACAGAGAGAATGATAGAGCTTGAGACGGGAGGAACAAGGATGAGACTGACACCTCGAGAGCAAGAGAAGCTGATGATTGTTGTCGCGGCGGATCTCGCGCGCAGACGAAGAGAACGGGGGTTGAAGCTGAATTATCCGGAAGCGGTGGCATTGATAACTTATGAAATTATGGAGGGAGCGCGCGACGGCAAAACGGTGGCCCAGTTAATGAGCGAGGGGGCGGCTATTCTCGGGCGGGAAGATGTCATGGAGGGTGTGCCTGAGATGATTCCGGATATTCAAGTCGAGGTGACGTTCCCTGATGGAACCAAGCTGGTCACGGTTCACGATCCGATTCGTTAATTAAAGGAGGATATGACATTGATTCCAGGTGAATATAGATTGCGGAGCGATGAAGTAATCTGTAATGAAGGTCGGACAGCCGTGTCGATCGAAGTGTTGAACACCGGAGATCGTCCGATTCAGGTCGGTTCGCACTTCCACTTTTACGAAACGAATTCCGCCTTGCAGTTTGACCGAGAGCTGGCGTTCGGGATGCACTTGAACATTCCTTCCGGTGCGGCTGTCCGTTTTGAGCCGGGAGACCGCAAGGAAATCGAATTAGTGCCGTTTGCTGGCGAACGTAAAGTATACGGATTCAATAACATGACGGACGGATTACTGGATAACCGGGAGCGAGAGCAGGAGCAAGGCCTTCTTGTGCCGCAACGCAAATCGCCAGCGCTCTTGTCCCATAAGAATGGAATGGAGGCAGCCCGATGAGCTTCAAGATGTCCAGGAGGCAATACGCCGATATGTTCGGACCGACTACGGGCGATGCGGTTCGTCTGGCGGATACCGACTTATTCATAGAAATTGAAGAAGACTATATCCGATATGGAGACGAGGCCAAATTCGGCGGAGGCAAATCGATTCGCGACGGCATGGGGCTGCATCCCCTGATTACACGCGAAGCCGGGGCGCTTGATTTGGTGATTACTAACGCTATTATTGTCGATTATACAGGAATTTATAAAGCGGACATCGGCATTCGCGACGGCGTTATTGCCGGTATCGGCAAGAGCGGCAATCCGCTTGTGATGGATGGCGTAGATTTGATTATTGGTGCCTGCACCGAAATCATTTCGGCTGAAGGCTTGATCGTAACGGCCGGCGGCATCGATACGCATGTTCACTTTATTAACCCGCATCAGGTGGAGCACGCGCTCGCTTCCGGATTGACCACCCTGATCGGGGGAGGCAGCGGGCCGGGCGAAGGCTCCAAGGCAACAACCTGCACTTCGGGAGAATGGAATATGTTCCGCATGCTGGAGGCGTCGGAAGGCTTGCCGATTAATGTCGGATTTCTCGGCAAAGGCTCCGGAGCCCATGAAGCTCCGATGGTCGAGCAGATCCGGGCTGGCGCGATCGGCTTGAAGGTGCACGAGGACTGGGGAGCTACCGCTTCCGCCATCGATTACTCCTTGCGGGTGGCGGATCAATATGATGTACAGGTAGCGTTGCACTCGGATACTTTGAACGAGGGCGGGTTCGTTGAAGATACGATTGCGGCCATTAAGGGCCGAGTGATTCATACGTACCATACGGAAGGCGCCGGCGGGGGACATGCTCCCGATATGATCAAAATGGCGGGCCTCGGCAACGTACTGCCCTCATCTACCAACCCTACCCGTCCTTTTACGATCAACACGGTGGAGGAGCACCTGGATATGCTGATGGTTTGCCATCATCTGGATCCCAGCGTGCCAGAGGATGTCGCTTTTGCAGATTCCCGTATCCGCAGTGAGACGATAGCGGCGGAGGATATTTTGCACGACTTGGGTGTGTTCAGCATGGTTAGCTCAGACTCCCAGGCCATGGGCCGGGTAGGCGAAGTGGTAACAAGAACTTGGCAGACTGCGGATAAAATGAAAAAGCAGCGCGGCAAGCTGCCCGAGGATGCCGGCTCGACCGGCGACAATTTCCGGATCAGACGCTATATTGCGAAATATACGATCAATCCGGCACTTACACACGGCATTGCCGAATATGTCGGCTCGATCGAGGTCGGCAAAATCGCCGATTTGGTTCTGTGGCATCCCGCATTTTTTGGCGTGAAGCCGGAGATGGTGCTTAAGAACGGCTTTGTCGTACAGAGCTTGATGGGCGATCCGAACGCTTCGATCCCAACTCCGCAGCCGTATATTTATCGTCCGATGTATGCCGCTGTTGGCAAAGCTTTGGCGCGCTGCTCCATCACTTTCGTCTCCCAAGCGGCGTTGGATGCAGATGTTCCCGCTAAGCTAGGCTTGAACAAAATCGTGCTGCCCGTACGCGGAATCCGTACTCTAACGAAGAAGGATATGGCCCTTAACGGCGGGACCCCGGAGCTATTCGTCGATCCCCAGACTTATGAAGTGAGGGCGAACGGGGAACTGCTGACATGCGAGCCTGCTCATGTTCTGCCCATGGCCCAGCGGTATTTCTTGTTCTGAGGCGGCAGAAAGAGATAGGCGCGAAATTTAGAAGGATAGGGAGGGCTAAGAATGATCATTGAACAAATAGTGGGAAGGCTCGATCAACTGAGTCCCGAGGACAGAGAGGGCCGTCATATAGAGAAGGTGTATCTGCCCAGTGAGGATTTGCTCAAAAGAATCCAAAGAGTGACGACGGATCACGGCAAGGAAATCGGAATTCGTCTCACCCAGAAGGAGGAGCTGGCGGACGGCGATATTTTATATATGGATGAGAAGAATATGATTGTGATTGAAGTGGAGCCTGATGATCTGCTCGTCATCCGCCCGCGCTCGATGCAGGAAATGGGCGAGATTGCACACAAGCTGGGCAACCGTCATCTGCCGGCCCAATTTGAGGGGGAGCGGATGATCGTCCAGTATGACTATTTGGTGGAAGAGCAATTAACAAGCGATGGGATTCCTTTCGCGAGAGAGAAGAAGAAAGTAAAGAAGGCGTTTCGCCATGTGGGACATAAACACTAGCTCGCTGCTATCTCTGCTGCAGTGGTGCGATTCCAATTTCCCGACAGGGGCTTTCAATCATTCCTTTGGATTGGAGACCTATTTGCAAGAGGGGAAGGTAACGGATGCGGCCTCCTTTATGGAATGGCTGACGGTCTATGTGAAGGAGCAATTTGTTTATTCTGATGGTCTGGCTTGCCGTTTAACCCACGAAGCCTTGGACCAAGGCCAATGGGAGGAAATATGGAAGCTGGATCGGCTGCTGACCGTTCAGAATCTCGCCCGCGAAACGAGGGAAGGCGCACGCAGAATCGGGGAACGGATGATCAAGCTGGGGGCCGAGCTGTACGAGGAGCCACTCCTGCGGCAGTACCGCGAAAGAGTACAAGCCAAGTCCGCTTACGGTCATCCGGCTATCGCCTTTGCGATGATCTCCCGTCATCTTCAGGTGGATCGGCGGACAGCGTTGTTGACCTATACGTATTCCTCCATCAGCAGTATGGTGCAGAATGGGGTGAGGGCCATCCCGCTCGGCCAGACGAACGGGCAGAAGCTGCTGATGGACTTGCAGCCGTTGCTGCTCCAGGCCGTAGATATCGTGGAGGAGCTGACTGCCGACGATATCGGGATCGTTTCTCCCGGGCTGGAATGGTCGCAAATGAAGCATGAAAGACTGCATATTCGATTATTCATGTCATGACAGATTGTCGGCGTTAACTTTTACGTCGCAAGTGAAAAAGGATGGGTATGAAAATAACGCGATTGTCCTTTCAATCTATGGGTAGCGGTTTTTGGACGTCATGAGATTTGGCGTGGAATTCAAGATAGAAAGAAGGAGAGAATATGAAACCGGTCAAAATCGGAGTAGGCGGCCCCGTCGGAGCCGGGAAAACGATGCTCGTTGAAAAGATAACCCGGCGGCTGCACGGCAAGTACAGCATGGCGGTCGTAACTAACGATATTTACACGAAGGAAGATGCCAAAATTTTGATCCAAACCGGGATTCTTCCGGAAGATCGGATCATCGGAGTCGAGACGGGAGGCTGTCCTCACACCGCCATCCGGGAAGATGCATCGATGAATTTTGCGGCTATTGATGAATTGGTCACGCGTCATCCCGATGTCGAGCTTCTGTTTGTGGAAAGCGGCGGTGACAACCTCGCGGCGACCTTCAGTCCGGAACTGGTCGATTTCTCCATCTACATTATCGATGTCGCCCAAGGGGAGAAAATCCCGCGCAAGGGCGGACAAGGCATGATTAAATCCGACTTGTTTATTATTAACAAGACCGATTTGGCCCCGTATGTCGGTGCTAATCTGCAAGTGATGGAGTCGGATACGTTAGCTTTTCGCGGCAACAAGCCGTACTTCTTTACCAATCTTAAAGACGAGACCGGACTGGATGAGGTCGTCGAGTGGATAGAGAACAATGCGATGCTGAAGGGTCTGGGATAAGATGGATCAGTGGACGGGAACCTTGAGGCTGACAGCGGAAAACAACGGAAGCAGAACGGCGGCCTCCCATGTGTATCATCAAGGAGCGTACAAAATCGCCCGTCCGATTTATTCCGATGACTCCGGACAGGCTTACTATTATGTGATGAACCCCGGCGGCGGATATGTGGATGGAGACCGGTACCGGATGAGTCTGGAGCTGGGTGAACGGGCGCAGGTGCTGATGACTACCCAATCGTCGACAAAAATCTATCGTACGCCCCGTCAACCGGTGCTGCAGATGACGGACATCGATATGAAGTCGGGCAGCTATTTGGAATGGCTGCCCGACCCGATCATCGGCTACCGGGACGCTCGCTATCGGCAGCAAACCGTCATCCATATGGAGAAAGGAGCCACGCTCATCTCCGCGGAAATTATTACGCCCGGATGGTCTCCGGACGGATCGTTGTTTGCCTATGAGGAGCTGTCGCTCAAGACGGAGATCTACTTGGATCGGGAGCTCGTTCTGTATGACCGCCTGAAGCTTCGCCCGGGACGGCAGCCTATGTCAGGACTCGGGGTCATGGAAGGCCATACGCATTATGGCTCCCTGTTCATTATTGGCGAGCAGGCTAAGACTGAATTTGTCAGCGCGATGATGGAGGTGCTGGATGTGGATCGGTCCTCGGGGAAAATTGGCGTGTCTGAGCTCGTTGTGCCCGGCTTTGCCGTTCGCCTGCTGGCCGATTCTACACAGACGGTGGAGCGGTCCTTCGGCCGGATCATCAATTATGTGCGGCAGCAATGGTTTGGGAAGTCGCCCGTGTCGTTGCGCAAGTATTAGCTCCTTTCGGGCAGAGGATTATAGAAGAAGGCTGTCAGATCCGGCAGGGTCCTGGCAGCCTTCTTTGTCTTCGTTCTTGATTACATTTCGTTCCCGGTCCTTCCCGCATATTCGTGGACATGCGGAGTGGCTCCGCTTACGGAAGTGACGCCTTCGAAGTAGTGGTAATGTCCTCCTTCGGGAAGGGGGATGGCCGGTCCGGTTGTTCCTCGGATCAGGTGGGTATGACCATCGTCAAGCGAGGTTACGGCCTGATATTGATGGATATGCTGTACTCCGCTTGGAGCGGGGGCGGTCGTGCCCGCATATTGATGTCTATGCCCAACGTCGAAAGTGGTCACACCGGAGAAAGGATGGACATGAACAGGTTTTCCATTCCAATTTGTAATATATAGTTTATGGGAATGGTGCCCGTCTGAATCATCCGAATGAACGACAAAGCCGGAGACGGGGATATCCATAGAGATCACATCCTGTTATATAATCATTCCCGGGCTTTCTGCTATTGCCAGACAAGCGGATTGATGCGGCAGCAGATTAGCCTATATATGTCTATGTTCGGGGCAAAAGATTCGTTTGTGTAAATGCCTATTTATCGGAATAGTTTATTCAAATAGCCCCATATAACCTGCATATTTTCCGGGTTTCTTCTATGACCTCTTATTTTCAATATAGGAGTGAAAGAAGGAACGCGAACAGAAAAAAACGTGCCGGGAACTAACGATAACCCGACAGGTTTTTAATAAAGGAAAAAAGATTGGGCAGAAGCGATGTGCTCAACCCAATCTTTTTATCTATAGTTGTTCATTTTATTAGGACCTTATTCTACGAATCTGCGTCTGGACATAACAGAACAAAACAGAAATAAACCGATTGATTTCCAGATCGGTCCTATGCTACAATAATTATTGGATTTTATTAAAACTAAGTCGAGTAATATATTATTATCCAATAATATATTACCACACAAACAGTTCGATTGTCAACTTTCATTTTCTAAGATGGATATCTTGGATGAATGTTAAGAAAAAGGAGTGGTTTCCATGAGTTTGACTGAACAGGATTGGCAGGAAGAAAAGCAGCGGGTGGAGCATGTGGAGGAAGAAATCGACAGTCAGATTGCGGTTCTTCAGGAGCATGTCAGCGACAAGAGGGCAGAAACGGTGGACGTACGGAAAAACTTCTGGGACGATGTCACCGTCAACCTGGAAGATCCTAGCGAACTCGTCGAAACCTATGCCAGCATTAAGCAGCAGGCGGAAGTCCTGTCAGAGAAGGAACGCAGCTACGAGCATGCTTATAACCAATTGAAGATTCTGACCAAGCTCAAGCAATCTCCATATTTTGGCCGGGTGGACTTTCTGGAAGAAGGACAGAACAAGGCCGAGCCTATCTATCTTGGAATAAGCTCCTTGTATGATGAAGACAAGATGGAGTTTCTCATTTACGATTGGCGGGCGCCGTTATCCAGCTTGTACTATGATTACGCCCTCGGTCCGGCTCATTACGAGACCCCCGGAGGCACAGTCTCCGGAAAGATAGAGCTGAAGCGTCAGTATACGATTCGTGACGGACAGTTTATCAGTATGTTCGATACAGGAGTCACTATTGGGGATGAACTGCTTCAGGAGGTGCTGGGCAAGCAAGCGGATTCCCAGATGAGAAGCATTGTGGCCACCATACAGAAAGAGCAGAATCAAATTATTCGCAATGAAAGAAGTCGTCTGCTTATTGTCCAAGGGGCCGCAGGGAGCGGCAAAACCTCGGCCGCTTTGCAAAGAGTAGCTTATTTGCTGTACCGGTACCGGGAAACGCTGAAGGCCGAGCATATCGTTCTCTTTTCGCCTAATATGATGTTTAACAGCTATGTGTCTACCGTGCTTCCGGAGCTTGGGGAAGAAAACATGCAGCAGACGACGTTTCAACAATTTCTGGATCATCGGCTTGGCCGTCATTTCCAGCTTGGCGATCCGTTCGCTCAGTTAGAGTATGAGTATATTGCTATGAACGAGCCGGGATATGAGGCGCGCATGGAGGGAATCCGTTATAAGGCTTCGGCCCGGTTTATGGAACTGGTCGAGAAGTATTTATCTTTTCTCGGGCGGGAGGGGATCCTTTTTAAAAGCCTGAAATTTAGGGGGAAAACGCTCGTATCAGCCGCCAAGATCCGGGAACGGTTTTATGCTTTAGACTCGGCCATATCGATACCGAACCGGATGCAGCTGTTGTCTGAATGGCTGCTGGGGGAATTGAGGGAAAGGGAGAAGGCCGAACGGAATGAGCCGTGGGTGGAGGATGAAATCGAGCTGCTTGACAATGACGCCTACCAGAGAGCTTACCAGAAGCTGAGGAAGCAAAACCGCTTCTCGGGGGAGTCGTTCGACGACTATGAGCGGGAACGGGAGCTGCTCGCCATCATGATTGTCCGGGAGCAATTCAAGGGGCTTCGCCAACGGGTGAAGAAATTGCGTTTTGTCAATATCCCGGGCGTCTACAGGCAATTATTTGCCGAACCGCAATACGCACATCGTTTCAGCCATGAGGCTGAGCTGCCCGAGCATTGGAAGGAAATCTGTGCACAAACGGTGGAAAGGCTGGATCGTTCCGAATTAGCCTATGAGGATGCGACTCCTTACTTGTTTTTGCAGGAAAAAATCGAAGGCTTCCAAACTAATAACCTGATCCGCCATGTCTTTATGGACGAAGCCCAGGATTATTCTCCATTTCAGTTTGCTTTCATCCAAAGATTGTTCCCGCGCAGCAAAATGACGGTGCTGGGAGATTTGAACCAGGCGATTTTCACTCATACGGAGACGGGGGGGCATTGGCAGACGCTGGAGGCTCTGTACGGGGAAGAGCAAACCGAGAGATTCATATTGACGCGAAGCTACCGTTCCACCCGGCAAATCATTGATTTCACCCGCGATTTGATTCCGGAAGGTCATGTGATAGAGCCTTTTAACCGTGAAGGAAGCAAGCCGACCTTAACGCAAGCGGCTGACGAGGAGGATCTTAATGCCAGAGTGGCTGAACGAATTCAGGCTTTGCAGAAGGCCGGACTTCGAACCATTGCCGTGATTTGCAAATCGGCTAAGGAAAGCCGGGAAGCATTCCAGGAGCTGACAAGCGAGCTGGGAGCGAGGCTGATCGAGAAGGATGCGGCTTCTTTCGAGCCCGGAGTGCTGGTCATTCCCGCCTACCTGGCCAAAGGGGTGGAATTCGATGCCGTCATCCTCTACAATGCCTCTCAGGAGCAGTACGGCAGAGAAGGCGAGCGCAGGCTGTTCTACACGGCATGTACCCGGGCAATGCATGAGCTGCATCTTTATTATATCGGCACACGCAGCCGGTTTCTGGACGACGTCTCCCCAGACACTTATCTTGCGGGGAATTTGACGGAACAGGCCTGATGACCCATCGATTTTGCCGGGGTGGGGTTCTGTTTTGCAAGTTCATCAGATTTAGAATAAACGGTGCAGTTCAGGGAGGGGATAGCCCCTCTCTTTATTTTTTTGTCATGTAAAAACGTATGTAAAATTGCATAAGGATGGTAATGCCGCAATGAAAATGCATTGGAAAAGTATACTGGCCGCCTTGAGAACTTGTGCCCTCCTATGATCTCTATAATTTCTTCATAAGACATTCCGTTTTTTATTTGATTGTACTCGCCTTTGGAAATTGTAGCAGCGGCATCACTGTTTGCAGGGGTATTAGCCTGAGCTTCACCTGGTCCATTTTCCTCACCCTTCGATTGGCCGCAAGCAGCCAGTAAAGCCACAAGAGACAAAATGATTACAATACGAATTCCTTTAAAGAGACCAACTCCATAGAATGATTTGACATAGAAAAAATGCCGGCATAGTCTTACCACAAGTGGATAGAGCTGTTAACTCCCCTTCTTTGTTTTGCATCAAATCCATGCGGTTCTCCAACCTACATTCTTATATATAATACTGTTCCTCATCTTTTTCCATATGTTGAATGTCCCAAATCATAATTGAAATTTACACAATGGACCTGACGAAAATCTCAGTAATAATCACTTGCAAGGCTATAAACTAGCTCGTAAAGCCATTTTCATTTATTTTTGTGAAAGTTTGAACAATTATTTCTGTACAGGCAAAATCTTCGTTGTAAATTGTGGTCAATCTTTTGGTTGGTTATTTTGTTTTGGGAATCTTTTTTCGATATAGAGCCGTTCGCCTTAGCTTTCTGATAAAATATGGAAAAGGAGTAATTGTGAAAAGGGAGAGTGGAAAAGCTATGGGGAGCAAACGAACGGTTACTGCGGAAGATCTCTACAGCCTCCGATGGATTAGCGATCCGGCCGTATGCCCGGTGAGCCATTCCATCGCTTATGTGTGTCAGTCGGTGGGTGAAGACAAGGAAGACTATCAGTCTCATATTCGACTTCTTTCTATCGATGGAGAGGAGGACCGCCCTTTTACCAACGGGGGGCCGATGGCCCCTGAAGGGCAGGATACGGCTCCGGCCTGGTCTCCGGACGGGACCCGGCTCGCCTTCCTGCGCAAATCGGATCAAGGGAAGCAGATATGGATCATTCCCCGCGCAGGAGGGGAGGCGAGACAGGTGACTCGATTGCCGCGCGGTGTCGCTGCATTCTCCTGGTCTCCCGACGGCACGCATTTGCTGTTTACGGCGAAGGTAGCCGCGGATCAAGAGCTGGATGAGCTTACGCCGGAGGAAGAGAAGAAGCGTTGGGCAAGCCGGGTCCGGGTAGTCACACGGTCGAAGCCGAAAGCTGACGGCGCCGGGCTATGGGATCATCGGAGAAGCCATCTGTTCGTGATCGACCTGGAGACGGAGCAGGCTCGTCAAATTACCGATGGGGATTATGATGTACATGAGCCCGTATGGTCGCCGGACAACCGGCAGATAGCGTTCATCGCCAAAATAGCGAAGGAACCGTCGGCAGACGTCGACCTGCAGCTTATGAACGACCTGTTCCTCATCGACCGTGACGGAGGCGAACCTCGCCGGTTGACGGATATGGCCTGGTCCATCAGTCAGGCAAGCTTCTCTCCCGATGGGAAGCTCATCGCCTTCTTCGGCCATGACCGGGCTTATGAAGGGGCGACACAGACCGCGCTGTATACCATTTCCGCAGAAGGCGGGGCCGCAGTCTGCGTAACGGAAGGCTTCGATGCGTTGTTAAGCAACGCTGCAATTAGCGATATGAGGTCGCATCTGCGAACCCCTCCTCCGCTGTTCAGCACGGATGGCCGATCCATCTACTCGCTTGTCTCTATGGCCGGCAGTGTGCAGGTCTACCGGTTCCCTCTGAATGGCGGTGGCGAGCCTCAGGCTCTGACAGAGGGAGCCAGGGAAATCTATCAGTTCGCGGTAACGAAGGACGAACGATATTTGCTGCTTGCATCGACTGATCCCGTACTGCCGGGAGATTTATACCGGGTGGATCTGCATACCGGGGAGGAGGTCCGGCTAACCGCCATCAACGATGCTTTCCTGGAGCATATTGAGTGGAGTTCGCCCGAAGTCTTCGAATTCACGGCTTCGGATGGCGTCACGGTCCATAGCTGGATGATGCGTCCCGCCGGTTTCGAGGCTGGGAAACGGTATCCCGCTATTCTGGAAATTCACGGCGGCCCGCATGCCATGTACTCTCATTCTTTCTTCCATGAATTCCAGCTGCTTGCCGCACAGGGGTATGCCGTCCTGTATACCAACCCGCGGGGCAGCTTCGGGTACGGCCAGACGTTCGTGAACGGCTGCCGGGGAGATTATGGGGGGCGGGACTACCAGGATTTAATGGAAGCAGTCGATTATGCTGCCGACAATTTCGATTTCATCGACAAGGAGAGGCTCGGCATCACCGGAGGAAGCTACGGAGGATTTATGACGAATTGGGCGGTAGGCCACACCGACCGCTTCCAGGCTGCCGTGACTCAACGGTCGATCTCCAATTGGCTTTCCTTCTATGGAGTAAGCGATATCGGTTATTCCTTTACCGAAGGGGAAATCATGGGGAATCCGTGGGAAGACACGGAGAAGCTGTGGAGGCATTCTCCGCTCGCGTATGTAACCCAAATCCGGACACCGCTCTTGATTCTTCATGGAGAACAGGATTTGCGCTGTCCGATCGAGCAGGCGGAGCAGCTCTATGTGGCGTTAAAGCGTTCCGGCCATGAGACCGAGTTGGTGCGCTTTACGGGCGCGAGCCACGATTTGTCGCGAAGCGGGAACCCCGGGTTGCGCGTCGAACGGCTGAACCGGATCGTGCAATGGTTTGAACGGCATATTAGTCAAGAATAATGCAGCACCTGCTTTACAAAGGGCGATTCCACCGCGGACGATTTGGTCTGAACGCCGCCTTGCAGTGCCCCGACGTGCGCCGGTAGAGGCGTGCGCTGGGGCTGTTCGTCTTTAGTCGGTTGAGGCGGTGTCAGCCTATCATCAGAATTTCCCGGATGTCCTCTTCCGTCAAGGCAGACAGGGCTTCCTGACCGGGCTGGATGACTTCATCGATCAGATGCTTCTTCTTCTGCTGAAGCTCGTACATCTTGTCCTCTACCGTACCTTGAGCGACAAGGCGTATAACCTGCACCACCTTTTTCTGTCCGATGCGGTGCGCACGGTCGGCGGCCTGCTCCTCCACGGCGGGGTTCCACCACAAGTCATAGAGGATGACGGTGTCCGCTCCCGTCAGGTTCAGCCCGGTGCCGCCTGCTTTTAAGGAGATGAGGAACAGGTCCTTCTCTCCCTCGTTAAACCGGCTGCACAGCTCTACGCGCTCCGAAGCGGGAGTGCGGCCGTCCAGGTAGAAGAAGGGCACCCCCCGGCTCCCCAACTCCCGCCCGATCAGAGCGAGCATTTCGGTGAATTGGGAGAAGACCAGCATCCGTTTCCCTGCGCTCCGGCAGTCCTCCACAATGTCCATCAGCTGCTCGAATTTGGCTGAACCTCCGCGGTAGCCTTCGACAAACAAAGCGGGGTGGCAGCATAGCTGGCGAAGCCGGGTCAAGCCGGCCAAAATTTTAAGCCGGTTTTTCCGAAGGTCGTCCTCGTTCAGATGCTTCAACGTTTCCTGCTGCAGTTTGGCCAAATAGGCCAAATACAGCTTCTTCTGTTCCGGCAGCAGCTCGGAGGCTTGCAGCGACTCGATCTTCTCCGGCAGCTCCTTGAGGACATCGGCCTTCAAGCGGCGCAGCAGGAACGGGCGCGCCCGTTTGGATACGGCTTCCCTGGATAACTCGTTGAAGGCCTTTCGGCCTGGGAACAACCCGGGAAAGACCGCATCGAAGATGGACCACAGCTCCTCCAGCCTGTTCTCCACAGGGGTTCCGGTAAGGGCAAAACGATACCGGGCCTGAAGCTGCTTCACCGCCTGTGCCGTCTGAGTGGCATGGTTCTTAAAGGCTTGGGCCTCGTCCAGGATGAGGGTGTGGAACGATTGACCGGCATACTCCCCGATATCCCGGCGCAGCAGAGGGTAGGAGGTGATAATGACGTCCCATTGAGCCGCCTTCATCACAATATCGCTGCGCTCCGCCTGGCTCCCGTCAGCAATGGCGGCTCGTATATCCGGGGCGAATTTCGTCAGCTCATTCCGCCAGTTATAGACGAGAGAAGCTGGGGAGACGATGATCGCCGGCTGCATCCTGTCCCTGATCTCGGGCAGCATGGAGACAATGAAGGCGATGCTTTGCAGCGTTTTGCCGAGTCCCATATCATCCGCCAGAATGCCGCCGAACCGGTAATGGGCCAGCGTCCGCATCCATTGGAATCCGTACTTCTGGTAATCCCTGAGGATGGGAGCAAGACTGACGGGAACCGGGAATTCCAGCTGGTCCGGATGGCGCATATTTTCCAGGAGCTGGCGGAAGGCTTTGCCCAGCTTGACGGCATTCCCTGATCGTTCGGAGCCGATCAGGGAGAGACCGCGAACGATCGGGAGGCGGACCGTTGCTCCCTTCCGCTCTCCCTTGCGGAGGCCTATTTCGCTCATGAAGCGGCTGATTTCCTGGAATTCTGCGGTTTCCAACGGCATTAGCGCTCCGTTCGGAAGCCGGTAGTATTTGCGCTTCTCCTCAAGGGACTTCAGCAGCTTGCGGATATCCGATTCCGGAATTCCTCCCATATCGAAGCGGAATTCCAGCCAATCCGTCCGCTCATCCACTTCCACCGTCACTTTAGGGGAGGCATGTCCGGTGAACAGCCTTACCTTCACGGCTGTGGTGGCATACACCTCAGCCAATTCTTCCAGCTGCGGAACGATGTGGTACAGAAATTCATATTCTGCATCTTCATCATTCAGGAAATATCCTCCTTCTGTCCTGGCAAAGGAGCTCTGCTCCATCAGCTCCAGAATGCGCCGCTCCCGATCTCCGTCCCGCACCAGAATCCGGTCGGTGCTGCGTTTCTGTTCATCTCCTTCCAACGGATGGATGACTATATTTCCATAGTGAAACTCCAACCCGGCGAGCAGCCGGTCCTTCACCCGGTCCAGATACAGCCGGGCCTTGAGCGGAGCTTGGACAATGCGATCGGAGATGGCTTGTGCGATGCGGACACTGCCGAGCTTCATCAAGCCTGGGATGACCTTCTCCATCAAAGGCTCCATTTGCTCGGGCGCAATCCGAATTTCCGGCCTGCGGTAAGTTCCGAGCATTTTTTTAAGCTCCTTGAGCCGCTTGTACGACTTGTCCGGCAGTTTCCTCAGCTTTCCTTCGGTAAGGATCATCCGGTATGGTTCCAGAAATGTGATTTGATCCAGGCCCCGAACCTCCAGATGATAACCTTCCGCCTGCGCCTGATCGAACTCAAAGTGAAGAGGGGGCAGCTCATCGGATAAGTGGATTCCTTCGTAGGTGTCCAACCCTTGCTGGAGCTGCACCGCCGGAGCCTTGGCCAGCAGAGGCAGAAGAGTTTCCCACGAAATGGGAGGGATCATGAGCAGCCGATCGCTGTCCATACCCCCATGACGGATCGGGTATACATGCGAAGAGTCCAGATAGATATTTTCGTTGTGGCAGATTTGGATTAACTGTTGAATGACTGCGTCATCTTCCGGGCGAAAGAAGTGGACCTCGGGGTCGTATGAGAACAGCTTGGAAAATTCATGAGCTTCCCCCTGATCGATTTGCCCGAGAAATTCCTTGATTTTCTGCACGATATATAGGCGCTTAGTACCTATCTTCATTTCCAGGCCAAATAGATTATTCCGATATCCGTAAGATACCGGCTTGCAAATAAATTGGACATTCAGCGGCTCCCTGATGTCAAAGAGGGTTCTAGTCCTGCTGGGACGGGAGGGAGGATCGCCAAACAGATTCAACAAGCCGCGGGTCAATTGAAGATCCCCCGCCGGAATTCCCGAAGACTTGCCGGCAGCCGCGGAAAGTCTGGGGCTTGGCGCCCCGCCTTCCTCTGATGAAGGATCCGCCAGGTGAAGCAGGGAAGGGAAAGTGCGAGCCGGTGTTTGTCCGGAATACTCCTTCTCCTGGATGTAAAGCAGAACGGCGGCAATATGCTTGCAGTAGTTGTCATAGGAATAAAATGCGGGACAGGTGCATTCCGCATCCACATCCCCGTTCTGATCCACTTCAACGGAAACCTCGTAACGTCTGCTTCCTTTGACTGTAGCCTCGTATAGGGAAGCTTCGGAATCGTAACGGGTGAATGTCACTCTATCATCACTATAGTAAGCTTCCCCTCTCTTATAAGCGAGTTGGCCGCATAGAAGCTTGATAATCCGATCCGTCAATTTAAAGCTCATCGCCTTAATCCATCCTTTATGTTCTGAAAATGAAAGATCCGTTAATGGTTTATCTCTTAATAATAACAGAGTTGGCCCATGCTGTCTGAACACGAGCCATACGGGAAGCGGCCAGGCTGATTCCGAACATGGCGGCGCCTGCCAGCGACAGCAGCCATGGAGTGGTGCCCGCTCCCCACATATCCATACTCCAGCCGGAGATCAGCGGAATCACGGCGCCTCCGATTCCGCTCGGCGCGATCAGCAATAATTTCTTCATTGAATACCGGCCTCCCTTTTGTAGCTCCAACATTTTATCATAATGAAGCATCGGCTGGAAGGAGCCCCGAGAAAACGGCAGGCCGGTAAAGGAAAACATAAAGCCTCCTCATTCCCGCGATGGGGTTGAAGAGGCTTTATATGAAAGTTCAGTAACGCCCGGGTCCTTAAATCGGAGGCAGTTCGCTCCACTTATTCACTCCCTTGGGCGGCTCATAGGAGGCCAAACGGTCCAGAAGAATATCCGGATCATCCTCCACGATAAGAAGTTTAGATTGGGGTGCGGGAATAAATCCGGCTTCGACGCCATTGTTGACCATATCTACGAGTGGCTGATAATACCCGTTAATATTCAACAGGCCCACCGGTTTGCTATGAATGCCGAGCTGCCCCCAACTGACGATCTCGAATACTTCCTCCAAGGTACCGTAGCCTCCCGGCAGGGCAATGAAGGCGTCGGACAATTCCCCCATCTTAGCTTTGCGCTCATGCATTCCGTTCACTTCGTATAGCTGGGTTAGGCCTGTGTGGACTACTTCGCCGCGAAACAATCCCGTCGGCATGACACCGATGACCCCTCCCTCTTGATTCAGCACCGAATTGGCGATTCGCCCCATCAATCCGACCGAGGAGCCGCCATAGACGAGTTCCAAGCCTCTCTCAGCCAGCTTAATGCCTAACTGGATTGCGGCTTTCTCGTAGGCGGGATCATTCCCCGGGTTGGAACCGGCGTAGACGCATACTCTTTTCATAAGTTTCCCTCCGATTATACTATATCTTGTATCTTGAACGTCGGTGACATACAATATGTTAGTATAATCGAAATAAAATGACAAGGAGCGGAAGTATGGAACTGGAGGAATTTCAGAAATGGGTGCAGCGATTTTACAAGCAGAGAGGCTGGACGGATTACGGCCCCTTTATTAGAGTTGGATTTCTGATGGAGGAGACGGGGGAAGTCGCGAGAGCGGTTCGAGCATTGGAAATAGGGAGAGATCGTCCTGACGAAGCGGGGCTGCCGCTGCCAAAGCTGGAGCAGGAGCTTGTGGAAGAACTGGGAGATGTGCTAGGTAATGTTATTTTGCTGGCTAATCTTTATGGCGTCTCTCTGGAGAAGATAGCTACAGCCCACAAAGCCAAGCTGATGAAGCGTTATGCTGTGAATGGCGAGGCATGACGCGACGGAATTTGCTTATCTCACCTTTTTCAAGCATAGTTTAAATTTTCTTGCCCCTCATAAATAAAAAGAGGGGAATTCTCATTCTTCGATGAAAGGTTTCTTCCTTAAGGAAATTCTGTTTATCCGGTCTGGATTCTCTAATTTGTTCTACAGTAAATCCGGCTTTTTGCAGAGCGGCAAAATAATCCTCCAAGGTCCGATGATATTTGGTGACCTTGCTGCCAAGCCACTCTTGTTCTCTCTCTCCGGTAACAAAGTAATTGTCCACGATCCAATCCTGCTTGATTCCTTCGGCTCTCGAGAGCCCGTAAGAAGAAGTCATAACCGGATGTTCGACGGAAAATACGAATGTCCCGTCTTTTTTTAAGGTTCTGTAGATAGAGCTAAAGAGCGAGAGGATGTCTTCAATGTAGTGGATGACCAGTCTGGACACGGCCAGATCATACCGGTCAGCCGGATAATTCCATGTTTCCAGAGGGGTATGGACGATCTCCATCTTAGGCGAGCAGAGGTTTCGTCTGGCCAACTCCACCATCCGACGGGAGCCTTCCAGGCCGGTATAAGAATGAGCCCCTGACGCAATAAGCTCATGACCCCATGCCGCATTTCCGCAGCCCAAATCTAATATACAGCGGGCCTCCTTGCTTATCATTTCACAGATGATTGGTTTTTCTAGCGTATCGTTTGCATTCTCAATTCCGTTTCTTCGTTCCATATACTTGTTAAAAAATGAAGCTTGATCGTAAAGATCGAATCCTCTATAGGCCATCGTATCCCCCCCATAGGCGACAATGGTGGCTGTCACCTTAAATATAGATAGTCTATCTTGAAAATAGATGGTTACCCTTTCCTTTCCAATATTTTACTATAGGGTGGAAGACTTAGTAAAGGAGATGGTAGGTTTGATTTCTAGGAAGTGGTTTTCCGGGACAGCAAGTTTGCTAGCGCTTACATTGCTGATGGGAACCCTGTTTTCCGGATGGGGTCCGGTGGTTGATGCTGCTGTTCCCGAACCGGCCAACTTGGTGAGGAACGGCGGATTTGAAGAGTATGACGATAATGGCAGTCTCTCTTATTGGTGGAATTGGATCGCAAGCGGAGCCCCTGTTATCAGCGCAGATACGGAGGTGTTTCATTCCGGACAAGCTTCGCTTCGAATCGCCACAGCCCAGCCAGGAAGGGCCGCGGTCGTTCAAGAGGTTGCGCTGGAGCCGGAGCATCGGGGACAAACCCTCCAAATCAGGCTGTGGATGAGAACAGAGGAAGTGTCGGGTGGGGCCGTTACTCGGCTTCAATTCACGGATTCCCGCGGCACCAGAGTAGGGGATCTCGTCTATCTGGATATGCTTAGGGGAACTAACGAGTGGACCTTGGTGGAACGAATCGTTCGTGTCCCTGATAATCCGGCCATTACAGCTGTCAAAATCGAAAATTTTATGGAGATGGGAACCGGAATCGTCTGGTTTGACGATATTAGCTTGGTGTCTTGGCATGCGGTGGAGGGGATTCGCTTGAATTACGAACAATATTCGCTTCAGGCGGGGCAATCGGTAACGCTTAACGTTTACTTTGAGCCGGATCAAGTATCCGAGCCGGCCGTAGAGTGGAGCAGCTCCAATCCAGATGTGGCTTCGGTTGCGGAAGGTACAGTGACTGCGCATTCGGAAGGAATTGCCGTCATTAAGGCTGTGGCTGCCGATGGGGGGCATTCTGCTTCCTGTGTAATTCTTGTTGGAGAGCAGCACGGAATTGCGGTTACCGATTATACGGTGGATATGAATGAGAATGAGTATGCCAGGGGCCGGATTGAGGCCGTCTCGGAGCAGGGCTTGCCGCTTGTCTATTGGAAAGCCGTTGAAGCTGTGCATCGTGTAGTTTATGTTCAAGCGGACGGCGTCTGGTCTTATTATCCGAAGGATACCTTCACGGGTACGGACAGATTTAAAGTGGCCATAGAGGATGGGGCAGGATCTTTTGCTGTTTCCATGGTGACGGTCCATGTCCATCCGGTTAATCATGCTCCGGTTGCGGAGGAGGGCATCCAGCCGACGGATAAAAATACGCCGGTGTCCGGGAAAGTGAGCGCGACGGACCCGGATGGAGATCCGCTGACGTTCGCTGTGGAGCAGTCGCCACAGCATGGTCAGCTAGTGATGGAGGAGAACGGGAATTGGACGTATACGCCTCACCAGGATTACGTCGGCGCCGATTTCTTCACGGTAGCAGCATCCGATCCGCATGGCGGAAGCGATTCGACGAAGGTGCGCTTATACACCGCCCCGACGGCTGAGGAGATCCTTGCGGAAATTAATGAAAAAAATGCGGACCATCCGCATCCAAGATTACTGGCTAAGGAAAGTGATTTTGAACGGATTCGCCAGCTGCTGTCTTCGGATGAGAAGGTTGCCGCCTGGTTTGAAGGGGTTCAGAAGGAAGCCGACAGCATCATTCCCCAGCCCCCTGCAGAATATCGCAAGCCGGATGGATTAAGGCTGGATTCCACAGCCGCGAGGCGGATCGCCACCCTGGCCTTTGTATATCAGATTACTCAGGATTCCCAATATGCCGACAGGGCTTGGACGGAATTGGAATATATTTCCTCCGGCGCTTATCCCGATTGGAGTCCGCAGCATTTTCTCGATACGGCGACGATGACTCACGGCATTTCTCTTGGCTATGATTGGCTATATCATTATTTGAACGCGGAGCAGCGAGCGACTATCCGCCGGGCTATTGTGGATAAAGGGTTGAAGCCGGCTGTCCCGATGTATATAGACAAAACTTACTGGTGGGTATACAACCGCGACAACTGGAATTTTGTCTCCAATGCCGGCATGACTCTTGGAGCATTGGCTATTGCGGATGAAGAAGAGGAGATTGCCGGACTTATTCTCCGCGAAGCGTTCAAGTCCATTCAATACGGGCTCACTCAGTATGCCCCGGATGGCTCGGCGATCGAAGGTCCGGCTTATTGGGAGTACGGCACGATCTCCCTGGTCTACTTCCTGTCCGCGTTGGAGACATCAGTCGGGCACGATTACGGGTTCTCTGAACGGGACGGCCTGTTCGAGACACCACAGTTCCCGATCCATATCGCCGGGCATCAGGGGACGTTTAATTATTCGGATAACAACTCCGGATTAGTGCCCGGACGTCTGCTGCTCTGGTTTGCCAGCCATGATGACAAGCCGGAATATACGTGGTACCACCAGTTTACGATGGGCAACAATGGAACAGCAGGAATGTATGATCTATTGTGGTACCGTCCGGACCAGTACGGCGCGGCTGAGCCTGCTGAGCGGGATCGCTACTTCGAGCGTCCTAAAGCGGTCACCATGCGCAGCTCCTGGAGCGATAGCTATGGCCTGTTTGCCGGGTTTAAGGGAGGAGTGAACGGGGCGCCGCACGGCGATCTGGATACGGGCTCCTTCGTCTTAGACGCGTTCGGTGTCCGCTGGGCGGAAGATTTCGGCAGTGAAGATTATAACGTGCCGGGCTACTGGGATGGCGGGATCAATGGAGAACGGTGGAACTATTACCGCAAACGCGCGGAAGGGCATAACACCTTGGTGATTCAGCCTTCTTCCCGAGCGGACCAGAAGGAGACAGCCGTCTCTGACATCGTTCGCAGCGGCTTCAATCGCCCGCAAGGAGCGTTTGCGGTAACGGATATGACTCCGGCCTACAAGGAGCAGGCGGTATCGGTCCGCAGAGGCTCGGCGCTCATAGACCATCGGAGGCAGTTCCTTCTTCAGGATGAAGTGGAGAATAAGGTGCCCTCCGAACTGTATTGGTTCATGCATACACGGGCTAACATCGACATAGACGATGAAGGAACCTCCGCTATACTCAGCCAGGGTGACAAGCGGTTGCTGGTGCGCATTCTCTCCCCGGGTGAGGCACAATTCAGCGTAATGCCCGCCGGGCCTCTGGCCACTTCGCCGAATCCGTCCGGACAGAATCCCAACATTGGAGTCAGGAAGCTGGCTATCCATATGGAGGACGTGTTGAACACGACCCTCAGCGTCTGGATGGTTCCCCTGATGCCGGGAGAACCTCTGCCGCAGAGAGCACCAGCTGTCATCCCCCTCAGTCAATGGGAGGTGGATAATAAAGAATTGGCTGTTTTGAGCGGTATCACGGTGGATGGACAAGCCCTTTCCAAATTTGACCCTGAACGATTTGTATATGAGGTGGAGCTGCCGTCCGACCAAAATATTCCTTCTGTGAGCGGCGTATCATCTGGAGGGAATGAGGTAACGGTCCACCAAGCGGAGCAGATCCCGGGGGCTGCAAGGATCACCGTGACGGATCCGTCCGGAGCCAGACAGCAAGGCGTTTACTACGTCGTCTTCACGAGTAAAGCTCAGTACGGCATTCCAACGGACCGCCCTTCCTGGCCCGTAGCTTCGGTAAGGGCTAGTGAAGACGATGGCAACATTCCGGAGAATACGATAGATGGCAATCTGGAAACGCGCTGGTCGGCCTCCGGCCAACAGTGGATAAGCTACGATTTAGGGAAGGTTAGGGAGGTTTCGGCTGTCAGCCTTGCCTGGTACAACGGAGATACGAGAATAAGCTATTTCAATATAGAAGCTTCTACGGATGGTGAACAATGGACTAAAGTGCATAATGGCTCCAGCTCGGGAAATACCAAGGATCACGAAGTTTATCCGATTAATCCGGTAGAAGCCCGCTATGTCCGGATTAATGGCTTCGGCAACAATCAGAACATGTGGAATAGCATTACGGAGACAGGGATTTATGGACCTGTTTACGAATTGGAACGGGTTGTTCTATCTGTAGACCAGGAGGAGGTTAAGCGTAAAGACCGCGTTCCGCTGGAGATCCAGGGTTATCTCAATTCATCCGAGCCCGCTGATCTGTCTGGAGCGGAAATCCAATATTTCACGACAGACTATAAAGTAGCGGTGGTAGAAGATGGAAGAGTCGTTACGCAGAAGACGGGAACAGCGGAGATTTGGGCCGAGGTCATTCATAACGGTAAAAAGGTCACTTCCAATCGGCTGAAAATTCAAGTCGTCAAGAAAAATGGAAACGGACCGAAGAGCGGCAGCTAGTTAAATTAAGCTTCTAAGCAAGAACGACCCGGGTTCGGTATGGGCCCGCGGGTCGTTCTCTTTTTGCATGAAGCCATAATTCCAGAGTCTAACCTTATGAATGTCATGCTGTTTCTAGTATAATATATGGAATTACGGGCTCATATTGAAGGGCACGGCCTTGACTATATCCATCATCCTAAACCGTTGGTGTACAAAGCGGCTAAAGCCTAAATCGCGGCCGACTCCAAATGTGTCAAGGAAAGCCTGCAGAATAATACGAAACAGGGACCGGAGAGAGCGAGGAAGATAACATGTCCACTAAGAAAAATAAACTAGTTCCTTGGTTGGCTGCTTTATTGCTGTTAAGTGTTGGGTTTAATATATATTTTATAAGCCATACGGTGAAACAACGGCAGCAAGCTGAGCTGGATTGGGGCAAGAAGCTGATCCTCGGATATTATGATGCATCTGTATTTGCCGGAATTATGCGAGATGCCACCGGCAGTTTACTGGATAATCCCGGCGTGGAGCAGAGATTGAGCTACAAATACCAGATAGGCCTGGCCTATCGGTTCAATCAGGCGATTCCTTTACTAATCGCAGGAGCGGAGAAAATTAATGGGAAACCGTTTAAGCCGATGAAATATATTCCAGCGCATTGGTTCACAGAGATCAATAATGCTCTGGGAACGATAGGAAGCGATGGCGCTTCGTTGACAGAGGAGGAGCTGAGTTACGTTAAGACCGCTCATGAATTGTTCTCGCAAACGGCGCAGCTGCTGGAAGGCTTCGAGGTCGAGAGTACGGCGGATGATTTGGCGCTAGCGATGGCCCAAGGCGGGGCATGGGTCAGTATCGTTGAACAAATTAATGATTTGTTTGCCGAAGCACCGGAGTTCTTATTCACTTATCGCTCTACATTGGGGTCGAAGTAGTCCGGTGCAGTTGGGGTGAAGTTTCGCGCCTCGAAAGAATAGCTGCGATTTACCTCTAATCGTCGCAGTTGAAGCTTTCGGTGCAAATTAGTTGCATTTCTCAGACTGTTGAAAAATTATCTACGTGGCTTGTATCCGCCCCTTGCAAAGTCAAATAGAGGTACAAATGCGCATAGATGGATGCGAAAGAGTCCGTTTTGTACGAAATATGATACAGTCAGGCATGCGTATGCCGCGAAGGTTTCGCTTTTGTATGAATAATCATACAAATGGGCACACAAGTTCCACGAAGGGGTCGTATTTGTACGAAATATGGTACAAACAGCTGTATATATATCGCGAAGATCCGCTTTTGTATGAATAATCGTACAAATGAATAACAAGTTCCGTGAACCGATTTATTGCATCTATTTTATCGTGAATGCCCTAGGTGTCCGAGTAAAGGAGACAAACGACTTTTTCAACAATCTGATTTCTACACTTATTGCATCGCGGTTGATTTCTATCCCTGGCTTAAATTGACCCCAGCTTGGCTTCCAGCGTATCTCATTGAGCGGCGGTCCAGAGCATTTCTCTGACAAAACGTTCCGGAGCCTGAGAGAAAGTATCGAGGGACGGCTTGATCCACCAGAAGGATTCGATCGCCCAGGTATAACGAACAGCTCTCAGCAATTCTCCTCTGGGACAAGGTTGCCTGCACCGATATCCTTCCGCCAAAGCGGCAGCCGCTTCGACGTGGAAGATATTCAGATGTCCTCTATAGATGGGTTCCACGGCGGTCACGTGGATTCCCATTTTACCCAATTCCAACTTAATTGACCGATAATAGATTTCTCACTCATTAGGCAGCACCGTCCTCTATTGAAAATGATACGCCGAGACTACACTCATGGCCCAAGTCCAGAGTTATCCTTTACGCAGATTATGATTATCCTTTCGCAATCGGGTAATCTATCTCCTGCTTTTCTATTCCTTTCTTTCGTTTTTCTGTCATACCTTCCGCGGATGTTTCGTAGACTGTATAGACAAGTTATAGGGAGGGAAGGAGCGATGTCCGTCGATCCGAAGGAGCTGCCTCTTGGTTCATTGATCAAGGCATTGTTGCGGGAGCGTTCCCTGTCGATGCGCAAATTAAGTGCGCAGACGGGAATTCATACGGCGACCATCTCGAGAATTGTCAACGGCAAACAGCAGCCCAAGCCGGATCATCTGCACAGGCTGTCTCAGCATCTGCAGGTTCCTGCGGAGCAATTGTTCCGGGCAGCCGGCTATCCTACAGGAGAGCGGGAGGAGGAGTCTTCTTCCGATATGGACGAAATTGTCGCTATCATTTACGAGGTGCTCGCTTCTTCCCAATGGTTTGACGAGCAATTTACAGTCGGACGGATTGAGCAAGAATTGAGTAAGTATGAGCAATATGCCTGGACGAAAGAAGGCCAGCAGATCATTCATAACGATTTTCGCACCAAGATGGAGCAGGTCGGCGGGGCCGGACCTTTTATTAATGAATTAAGCGAAATGTATCGGCTGTACTGTGAAGGGGAGGTCTCTGCCGAGGAGCGGGCCGTTCTGGGCAGCGGGTTGCTTTACTTTATTTTGTCCACGGACATCATTCCGGATTATGTATTTCCGTTCGGGTATTTGGACGATGCTATTGCGGTCCATCTGGTGCTGAGAAGGCTGTCGGAGATTAAGGGGGCGCCAAGCGAAGCAGAGGATTGATCCTCTGAAAGCTTCTTGGGTGCATAATTTAAACTGAGGCTGTCAATAAACCAGCCGAGGCTCCTGCTGCAGGAATGCCTCGGCTGTTGCAGTTATATGGGACGGATACGCGGCGCCAGCGTGTAACGCAATGGACCTAAGGCATAGACGTATTGAGCTAGAAAGCTCCTGCGCCTCCACCGCCTCCGGAACCGCCACCTCCGCCAGAATCGCCTCCCCCTCCTCCTCCGGAACTGTCCGAACTCCCCCAAGTACTCCAGGAATCATATGTATAATTGAAGGAGCTGGTCGTAGAATTAGGGATGGCGATCAGAGGAAACGCCCTTTCTAATTCCTTATAGTTTTCGGGGTGGGTATGATGTCGGGCAAATGGCTTGGATATATTAAGAATTAGGGCATATTGCATTAGTCTTTCCAGGCGGGAAGGCTCCGTGCCTGCCGGGTACCGTTTCCTTTTCAGCGATTTTCTCCATCTGGCGATAGCTGCTTTATACGGAGCACCTTCCGCAGTAGGCACTCTCCGTGGCAGCAGCAGTCTGACGATCATGGACAGAACGATCGCTCCTGTGAAGAGAAATACAGCATCGGTGAAGGTGATCTGGGCGACGGTAATGAAGCAGACGATACAGAAGATCATAAATGGCCCTTTGGATTGCCATAGTGCAGCAGCCAGAATGGCAAATATTCCAAGGAAAACTGCCGCCCAACCGAAATGGGTCCACGAGCTTACGTCCGCATAATACAGATATAGAGCCATAGCAGTGAGGAAGGCGGTTAGAGCCAGAACAACCCAGGCAACCGCTTTGTTATCCTTATAAAATGGAGAGAACCGCTCATTATTCATCACCCTCTGCTTCCATGCCTCGAATCTCGCTTCAAACCGCTTCTTTCTTTTGCGGTAGTCTTCAACGATCTTGGAATTGCTGCGCTCTTCCTTGGTCGGCCCGGAGATAGATTCCAGAGTGAAGGAACGGTTTCTGCCCGGAATATTTTTACACAGCCATCCGATGAAATCACGCTCATAATCATTAAGCAGGCGCTGGTCCCCGGTAAAGGTGAATTTGACGCTTTCGGATCTTGCTGATAGTGGATGGCGGCCGGTATTTTGCTGATTTCCAGCCAGCCCTTCTGGTATAAGGAAAACAGGCCAGCGGTAATATCCTTCTGCTTAAGCTTGCCTTTGCGGTGCATATAAGCGACGAACAAAGGATCGAGACCCTCCAATTCATCCCGTGTTATATGTCCTCTGTGTAAGCCCGCCAGCTTGTAGGGGGCCAGGAAGGCAAAGTAAAGAATGGCCAGCAGAATAAGGCCGGAGGCTATGCTGGAGAGCTTCTCGGCTTGAGCCAGGTTTTCCTCTCGGAGGGCGTATCTCGCCTGCAGCTTCTCTTCCTGGGCAATAACGGATACCTTACGGTTCTCGTCCGCCGTTAAAGGGGAATCCGGCAGCCATTCGGCAGGAAATAACAAGTGAATCTCCGATTTTTGTCCGGCTGGCAGCTGTTCTGTCTCGTAATGGATGGAACGGTCGGAAACCTTGGCAATAAGCCCTCCGCTTCTATCATGCAGATAATAATTTACTCCCCCGGAATCGATCGTTTGGGGCAGTACGATCTCAATAGACAGGTTATTTAAATCAGTCTCGTTATCTGAATCAAAGAACGCCCAATAAAATTCGCCTGTATCGCGATATTTCGATACGGCATGATCCAGGCGATATCGGTAGTAAACCTGCTTGACTTCATCCTTGGACCTGGTATGAATCCGGTAAGTATTGTCGCTCGGCTCCACTTTCAATCGCTCGGCATCATGGTAAGTAAAATCCCCCAGCTTAGTATGGGGAGGAGGCAAGTACGCTTCGAAAAACTCCACGCCGTCATGTCCTTTGGTCCTGATCGCCCGGGTCGTCCCGTTATATTCCCCTGTAAAATGGTACGAATACAGCTCTTCGACATAAAGATCGCCGTCTTCCATAAGCTGCGCCCGAATATTGACCTGCTCGATTGTAAAGGATCGGTCTTCTTCACATCCGGCCAATAGAGTAATGAGAAATAGAAAGCATAGAATGTATAATTTTTTGACCATTGTATCACTTCCTAATCCGATTTCAGCCTTTGAGCTCTAGAACTCCCGCAGCCAGGATCACGGAATCCAGGCCAATTTATCTTAGCTAGGACGAGAAGACTCGGTGAGTAGTTCACAACCAGTAAGGAATGACCGATGAAGAGAAAAATGCTGAGACCGGTCCTGAGCTGGCCAAACTGCAAACAGCAGCAGCAGCATTCACGGTGGTCGGATTGGTTCTTATTGTAACGGCGCTGCCCCCACTGATCGCGTTGCCAGCTCAGTTGCTTGCCTTTAGCGATGTTATGACAGAGGGAATGGTAAGAAGCTGGTTAGAGACCGGGGTGGAAGGTACGGCCCAATTGCCGCTCGGGATCTTTTTGCTGCTCGGGCCGCGCGGACGGTCGGCCGGGTTGAATCAAATTAGAGGACTTGGCCTGAAGCCTCCTGAACAGTGAATAATATGTCCATCATGGACCATACCGTGTGCACGTTGTACTCCAAGGCCGATTCTTATCCCCCGGCTTTGGCAGGAGCGTTCCGCAAGATTATCTCCGCAGCGCGAAGCCGGGTATCCGGATTATCATTATTCAGCATGTCTTCCAGCACCTCCACCGCTTTTTGTTGAAGAGCTTGGTAGCGCGGCCCGAGAAGGAAGGAGGGAGTGGAAACGGGTTCCGTTATTTCCTTCCAAAGGTAGCGAGCCCCTCTCTCGGTTTCGCGTTGTCTTTCCTCCGCCAACTTTTCTTTCGCCCAATAATCGATAAACATCATTCCAACCTCCTTTGTTATCCGGGAATTATAGCCCCGGTTCATTCTCCGAATGCTTGCCCTCTCCACTATTTTCTGCAGCTTTGTTGTCCCCGCTTTTCCCTTCGGAGGGGGGATGGATTTCTTCTTCGTCAACCGAATCAAACCAAGGCTCTTCAACTTCAAAAGCGGCGGTGGTCACGTAGTACCAATTGCCCTGATCGGAATCGTCCATCTCTGCCAGTTCGGCCACTAACTTCTTGAATTTACGGAGCCATTCTACGAACTTCTCTTCAGTTACTCTGACCTCGGCCTGGAGTGTCGTTCGAGGCCAGGAGTCCCTGTCTGGAGAAGTGAATTGAAAAGCGCGCTGTGGAGCGGAAAGGGCCCGTAATTTGGCGCGATTCAATGTAGAGATTAAATGCTCCCTGTAGTAATCACTCACTTCTACCGTATGGGGAAGAAGGTCGGGGGAGGGGATAAAGCCTCTAGCCACGGAACGGTAAAACTTTTGAATAATTCCGTTTTTCACCTCGGTACGACTGACCCGAATTAATTCGTTTTTTTCCAATTCGTTGAGATGATAGTGAATTTTGGAACGGGGAATTTCCAGATGCTGAGCCAGCTGTTGTCCGGTATAGGATTTTTCTATCAAGAGCATGACAATTTGGGTACGGAACGGATCGCTTAAAGCTTTGAGCTGATCGAATTGATTAATAACTAAGTACGGAAGCATCTTCAAATTCATCAAATTACATCACACATCCTTATATAATCACTCGGTCAAATTTATTTACTCGTATTATAAAACATGACGGTATTTTTTGTAAATAGGTCATTTGGAAATATAAGGGGTTTAATGAGAAACGGAAAGGGATCAAACTGAAATTTTCCTGGAAAAAGGAGATGGGAAAGATTATTTATATTACTAATCCGTGGTAAAATTACAAAAAGTGGAGGAAGTAATGGGGTGACAATATAGATTGCTGAACAGCTCACAAGTGAAGGTTGTGAAGATTGGAAGCAAATGTATCAGAGCAATCCGGAAGCCGGAAATGAAATAACTACTGGAGGGTGCTTAGCTTATGGACCGGATGACATTATTTAAGAGGGGATCAGAGTCTAGCCGCGATTATGCCTATCACATTATTAAGCACAATATTTTGAATTTATCTCTGGAACCGGGAATGTCCATATCCGAGACCGATATGTCAGATAAACTAGAGCTGAGCCGGACTCCCGTCCGCGAAGCATTCATCCAATTATCGGAGGAAGGCTTGATTGATATTTATCCGCAAAAAGGTTCTTTTGTTTCGCTAATCGATTTGGAGCAGGTGAAGGAGGCGCGATTTTTAAGGGAAGTACTGGAGGTGGCTGTGGTCGAAGCCGCTTGCGGATCCTTTACGGAAGAGGATCTCTTCGAGATGGAGGCTCTGATTGAACATCAGAAACAGTATAACGATAAGAAGGAATACGCCAAGCTTCATGAGCTGGATGAGCAATTCCATCATCTTCTGTTCAGCAAATGCGGCAAACAGCGGACCTGGGCCTTTATCCAACAAAATCACGCTCATTACAAAAGAATCCGATTACTGCTGCTGACGGTTTACTTTGATTGGGAGGCTATTATTCGTCAGCATACCCGTATAATGGGGTTCATCCGTGAAGCCGATCATCAGAGCGCAAAAGAAGAAATGAAGGAACACCTTCGATACCTTATCATTGAGAACGACGAGCTCATTCAACAGCACTCCGACTTTTTCAGATATCCCAAGAGTACCGGAGAAATTTGGTTTTAGAAGAACTGTTACAGCTCCGCGTCACCCCATTTGACTATCGTCCTCCCATAAATAAGGGCACCTTGCAATAAGGTGCCTCTTTTGTTTATACAAATTTATAGCTTCTGCTTCCTAAATACTAATATTGACGACAAGAAAAGACGGACGATAAGAAAAGCTTCTAAAACGGCCTGCTCATCTCGAAATACTCTTCTTCAATAGGAGTTTTACACTTATTTTCGATTAGCGGTTTCAATTAGCTGTCTCCACCCGCAGGGGGTTCTTCCTTCAATCCGCCGTCAGAGCCTCCGCTGTCAAGCCCTCCTGTGCCGGAACCTGTAGTTCCATTTTCGGGAGCCATTCCGGGAGAATCCCCGCCTCCGTCCCCGCATGCGGTTAATACCAACATTACGGACATCACTACCGACAACAAGAATATTCCGGTTCTCTTCACTTGCTTTCTCCTCCTTATCCTGTTAGGCCTTATGATGTGCCTTGAAATATATAACCCGTGATTAGAGCATTGAAACAACTTTTTTGTTGAGAAATTTATGGGAAGTTATTCCTGTGGAAAGCAACATTGTCTGACAATAGGCTTCATACACCGGATAACTAATGGTGAACAATGGTAGGGGGTATGGTAAACTTCAAGTAGAATAACCATTATTCCTTGCAGGGAGGAATCGTCGATGGCTTATACCTTTTCGATCATTGGTTGTCAGCATCCGCACATGAATATTTTTATTAACGAAATGCTGGATCTCGGTCATACCTGTGCTGGAATTTACGATTCAGAGCCGCAATACTTGGCTAATTCAGTAGCTAGACAATTTAATGTCCCTATGTTTGAGGACAAGGAACAGATGCTGTCTCCCGGGGTGGATATAGTTGGATGCGGAGGAGTGTACAGTGAGAAAATCGACGTGATTGAGCTTTGCGAGCAGCATGGCAAGCATGTGATGGTGGATAAACCCGCAGTGACTAATAAAGCCGATTTGGTTCGCTTGGAGAACGTTATTGCAAGGGGCAAAATTCAGGTGGGCATGCTGCTGACGGAACGGTTTCGTCCGGCCATCGCTACTCTTAAAGAGCAAATTCGCAAGGGAAGGTTGGGGGAACTGGTAAGTCTGTCGTTCCGCAAGCCCCATCGATTAAAGCCGGCCACCCGGCCGGATTGGTTCTTTACCTATCATCACAGCGGAGGGATTGCCGTCGATCTGCTGGTCCACGACTTTGATTTGCTTCGTTGGCTCGCGGATGCGGAAGTTAAGGACGTTCATGGCTATATGACCAAGAGCATGCTGCCGCAGTACCCGGAATTTTATGATGCGATCAGCGTGCAGGTAGGAATGGACAATTATGTAACCGCTTCTTTATATGCAGATTGGCACTATCCTGAATCCAGCTGGACTTGGGGAGATTGTCGGATCTATGCCACGGGGACGAAAGGAACGGCGGAACTCCGGCTGGAGGGAGACCCGCTAATAGATTCCGCATCGGAATTGTTCTTGTCGGTTGGGAATGGGAAGCCGTATACCCGGGAGGAGCCGCTTCTTCCGACGCTTCCGATTTCCGAGGATTTTATTAATCGGATCGAAGGGCATTCATCTGTCTTAACCCATGATGATATTTTGGCAGCCACCCGTGCTTCACTTGTAACCGATGCGAATGTTGCAAAAATAGACCGGACCCCGAATTTGCCTTTGGAAAGATAGGATAGCTTTAGTGACAACCAATACAGGTTAATTGAAACGAGGATTATACCCCTCGGGGGTCCCGGTTAACTTTGCCAAATTTTCAATATTTCATTACACTATAAAATATGAATTCATTAAAGTTCGGGAAGAGGGGCTGAAGAACAGGATGCAGAAAAAAGATGGAATGAATTATGCGCCAA
Organism: Paenibacillus sp. J2TS4; assembly: GCF_018403245.1. Classification (GTDB taxonomy): domain Bacteria; phylum Bacillota; class Bacilli; order Paenibacillales; family NBRC-103111; genus Paenibacillus_L. Next base: position 62,097 of record NZ_BOSH01000010.1, on the reverse strand, counting down.
CAGGAAAGGCGAACGCGGTAGTTGGAAAAGGAGAGTTTCCGATTGCTGCCATCGGACTCGATCACGGACACATCTTTGGGATGTGCAACGGTCTGTTAGAGGCGGGGGCCGAGCTGAAATGGGTGTACGACCCTGATCCGGCGAAATGCGCCAATTTTCAAAAACGTTATCCGCAAGTGCAGATTGCCGATAGTGAGGAGCAGATTTTGAATGATCCGGCTATCCGGCTGGTGGCCGGAGCCAAAATCCCGTCGGAGCGATGCGCTCTCGGGCTGCGGGTAATGGACCATGGCAAAGATTACTTTACGGATAAAGCGCCATTTACGACACTGGATCAACTGGAGCTGGCCAAAGCGAAGGTTCAGGAGACGGGTCGGAAATATGCGGTTTACTACAGTGAAAGGCTGCATGTAGAAAGCTCTGTGTACGCCGAGCAACTTATCCGGGAAGGAAGAATAGGCCGCGTTCTGCAGGTGATCGGCCTCGGACCTCATCGATTGAACGCGCCGTCCCGTCCGGACTGGTTCTTCAAGAAAGAGCAGTATGGAGGCATCCTGTGCGATATCGGCAGCCACCAGATTGAGCAATTTTTGACCTTTGCGGGAGTGAAGGACGCCGAGGTGGTTAGCAGCAAGGTGGCTAATTATAATAATAAGGAATACCCCGAGCTGGAAGACTTTGGGGATGCCACTCTGATTGGCGATAACGGGGCGACCAACTACTTCAGGGTAGACTGGTTTACCCCGGACGGGCTCGGAGTGTGGGGGGACGGGAGAACGATCATCCTCGGTACCGACGGGACGATTGAGCTGCGGAAATATATCGATGTAGCCAGAGATCCTCAGGGAGATCATGTTTATTTGTTCAACCAGGAAGGGGAGCAGCGTTTTTCGGTGCGCGGACAAATCGGATTCCCTTATTTTGGGAAGCTTATTCTCGATTGCTTGAACGGCACGGAGGAGGCGATGACTCAGAAACATGCCTTCAAGGCCGCCGAGCTTTGTCTAATTGCCCAGAATAAAGCCGTTAAGGTAGAATAGGCACATAATTCACTTTTATGGTTATCCTGCTTCATTATGCGTTACAATATAAATAGTGGAATGTACGAAATAGTTTAAGTCCGCGAGGGAGTGCTGGGGGTTCTTGGTTCCCAAGACCATCCTGGCACCCCTCGCTATCAATAGAGAGGCTGAGGCTGAACCAGTCTCTGCTAAGGAGATGTCTCATGCGTCCGGAACCCAGTCATAGAATTGACGACCGCGCTCTAACCGTTTGGCGTTGGGAAGGCGCGATTATTTCCATCCTGATGGCCGCGGCTGGTGGAGTTCTGTTGTTTTTAACCTTGAAATTCGATTGGCCTTATTGGATTTCCGCTCTGGTGTGGGGGCTGATCTTGCTGGGCATCGTATGGTTTGTACTCATTGTTCCCAAATGGAGCTGGCACCGCTGGCGCTATGAAATCCGGGATGAGGAGATCGATCTGCAAAGAGGAATTGTATTCCGTACCCGGACGATCATCCCGATGGTCAGGGTGCAGCACGTAGATACGAGTCAGGGCCCCATCATGCGCAAATTCGGGCTTTCTACGGTTACCTTCTCCACCGCTGCAGGCAGCCACGAAATTCCTGCGTTGGCGGGTGAAATAGCCGATCAGGTTAGAGACCGGATTGCCGAACTAGCGAGGGTTTCTCATGAAGATGTATGAGGCCAAGCGTCTTCATCCGGTGGCTGCGGTACTGTTGGCTCTGCGTACGGTTAAAGATTTTCTGCTGCCTATTCTGATCATTTTCGTGACCCAGATTTTTAGGGGGCAGGGCACCTCCGGGGAGTATTATTACAGGATTCTGTTCGGAGCGGTCTTCCTTGTTCTGGCTGTTGTTTCGGGGGTATGGTCGTGGGCTGTTTTTCGTTATGGAACGGAAGACGGCAAATTGTTCGTTTATCAAGGTGTCTTCTTTAAGAAGAGGCAGTATATCCCGTTCGAGCGGATTCAAAGCATCGACTTGACGGAAGGTGTGCTTCACAGACTGTTCGGATTAGTCCGTGTACAGGTTCAAACTGCCGGAGGCAGCAAGCCCGAAGCGGTTCTTGCCGCAGTCACGAAAGAAGCGGCGGCCCGGCTCCAGGAAGAGCTGCGGGGGGCACCGACCGCTAAGGCGCAAGCTGTCCCGGAAGACGGGAAGGTTGATTCACTCAACTTCCGGCGAACGGATGAGCCGGGAGTAGGGCATCCAGAGGCGATGGAGGGTCAGAAGCCGGCTTATCCGGATAATATAGCGGCAAGCAGAAGCGGGCAGCCTTCTTCCATCTTATCCGCTGACCATCCGCTAAAGCCTGAATCCATGCCTAAACCTTATCCGACGCGCAAGCTTCCCTTTGGCCAATTGTTTATTGCCGGATTAACCTCAGGAAGCCTGGGGGTGGCGTTTTCTCTTATTTTTGCAGGAGCTACACAGATTACGGAGTTCTTTCCGAATTGGATTCCAACAAACAATATTGTTCAATTGGGTTGGAAACTTATAGTCGTACTTCTGCTTGGGATTATATTGGCAGCGGCCTTGGTCGCCATTCTGTCTGCCATGCTCCGGTTTGCGAATTTTACCATTACAAGAAAAGGCGAGGAGCTGCTTATCGAGCGGGGGCTTCTGGAAATCAAGAGAGTGACCCTTCCGCTGAGACGGATTCAGGCCATCCTCATTGTGGAAGAGCCGATTTGGCAGCCGTTTGGCTTGGCAGCCGTGCATGTGGAGAGTGTTGGATACGGCAACGAAAAGGGAGAATCCACCTTATTGTTTCCTTTGCTGCGGCGGAGTGAAATCCAGCCTTTTCTAGAGCAATTCACGCCCGCATTCGTACGGGATGAAACCCGCTCCTACACCCCCGTACCCGTTAAAGCTATGCCGGGGTACTTGCTGCCGGCACCTGTATTCCTGGCGATCGTTACTTTGCTCGTTAGTTATTTTACTCCTTGGGGGGCGGTTGGCTGGCTGCTCGTTGCCGTATTTTTGCTGCTGGGCTGGTGGAAGCACAGGTCGGCCGGCTGGCTTGTGGAACGGGACCAGCTTATCTTCCGCTTTCGGAGAATTAGCCGGGTAACGGCTATAATTCCGAGAAGACGGATTCAGTCGTACAGCATCAGCCGTCACCCTCTGCAATTGAGAAAAGGGCTCTGCACGGCTAAGGCGACAGTCGCCTCTGGCGGAGGGGGAAGCGAGCTTGCCATTAAAGGAATGCCGGCGGAGGATGGACTGTCTATTCTTGCCTGGTATCGCAGGTGGAATGACGGGCCCGGCCATCCGCCATTAGAGAAGGAGGAGGAGCAATGAAGGCTTTAATTGTGATCGATTATACTTTTGATTTTGTCGAAGGGAAGCTGCCCTGCGGAGAACCCGCCATTGCTATAGAAGAGAGAATGGCCGGCCTGACGAGGGAGTTCGCAGAACGGGGCGATTTTGTAGTCATGGCGGTCGATTTGCATGAGGAGAATGATCCGGATCATCCGGAGACTCTTCTATTTCCTCCTCATAACATAAGGGGAACCAGCGGGCGAGAGCTGTACGGGCAACTGAAGGAAGTGTATGAGAAATACCAAGATCGTATTTACTGGATGGATAAAACAAGATATAGTTCTTTTCACGGAACCGATCTGGAGGAAAAGCTGCGCGAACGCGGGATTAAGGAAGTTCATCTCGTTGGAGTATGTACGGATATTTGCGTGCTGCATACTGCGGTGGAAGCTTATAATAAAGGGTTTCAAATCGTCATCCATCAGGATGCGGTAGCCAGTTTCAATCCGGCGGGGCATGCTTGGGCGCTCTCCCATTTTAAAGCTACCTTGGGAGCCAAAATTGTAAATGACGGATCGGTAATCAATGAATAGGGGGATTTAGGACGCTTTGGATTCTGCAAATATGTCTCTGCATACGGACAAATATCAAATCAACATGATGTATGCCCACTGGTATAATGGAAGCCATAATAACAAAACGGTGTTTGACGCTTATTTTCGCAAGCTGCCTTTCGGCAATGGATTCGCCGTGTTTGCCGGATTGGAGAGAATCGTTAATTATTTGAATGAACTGAAGTTCGACGAAGCTTCGATCCAATATTTGGCCGAGCAGGAGGAGAGCTATGATCCGCGTTTTCTGGACGAGCTGAGAGCCTTCCGCTTCACCGGCAATTTATATTCTATGGAAGAGGGATCCTTGGTCTTCCCGAACGAGCCTCTCATGAGAGTCGAGGCCAGAATATTCGAAGCCCAGCTTATTGAGACGGCGCTGCTTAACTTCATGAATTATCAGACGCTGTTGGCGACGAAAGCGGCAAGAATCAAGCAGGTGGCGGGAGCGGATCAATTGCTGGAGTTCGGGACCCGGAGAGCCCAGGAGGCCGATGCCGCCGTTTGGGGAGCGCGGGCAGCCTATGTGGCTGGTTTTGACGGAACGTCCAACATGCTGGCCGGGATGAAGTTCGGAATTCCGACGAAAGGGACGCATGCCCACGCCTGGGTACAGAGCCATCCCTCCGAGGAAGACGCGTTTGAACGATTTGCCGCCGCCTTGCCGCAGCAGGTTATCCTTCTTGTAGATACGTACGACACACTTAAAAGCGGGGTGCCTAACGCCATCAAGATTGGCCTTAAGCTGAAGGAACAGGGAAAGCGGCTGTTAGGCATCCGGTTGGATAGCGGAGATCTGGCCTACCTGTCTATACGGGCGCGCAAGATGCTGGATGAGGCAGGCTTGCAGGAGGTCAAAATTACTGCATCCAATGACTTGGATGAGAATACGATTTTTAACCTTAAGGCGCAAGGGGCCCAAATAGACTCATGGGGTGTGGGAACCCAGCTGATTACTGCCGGAGACCAGCCTTCGCTTGGCGGGGTTTACAAGCTGGTGGCCCGAGAAGTGGATGGAGAGTATATACCCGCCATTAAAATATCCGGCAATCCCGAGAAAATCACGACTCCCGGCATTAAAGAAGTATATCGGATCATTAATCGCTCAACAGGCAAGGCGGATGGAGACTATATTGCATTGCAGGAGGAAGACGAGGTTCAGCAGGGGAAGGATGTTAAACTGTTCAATCCGACCCATACGTTCATCCGCAAGACCGTGTCCAACTATGATGCGGTGCCCATGCTTAAACCGATATACATAGAAGGAGAACAGGTATACTCTCTTCCCGACCTGGGACAAATCCGCAAGCATCATAAAGAGCAATTGAGATTATTCTGGCCGGAATATTTACGGAAGCTTAATCCGGAGCTGTATCCAGTTTCATTAAGCCGGAAATTATGGGATATGAAGATGGAGCTGATAGACAAGCATCTGGCCGGGAAACAGCCTCCTGAATGATTCAGGACCGGCTGTTAACCGGTCCTGAGAGTAACATTATTCGCGGGAGCGATTGGTCATCTGCTGCCAGACGGAACCGAGAGCGGCTTCTCCGCCCTCGATTCGTTCAATGGCCAGATGGATCTGCATGCTCACCTCGAATTCCGGGTCGTCCTTGGCTGCCTTCAAAGCGGGCAAGGCGGTATCGTCTCCGGTTTCGTAGAGGAAGCGGGCAGCGCGCCAGCGGACGAGCTTGTTCCGATCCTGCAACGCTTCCGCCATCGGACCGATAGCGGCTGGATCACCCAAGTCCGACAGAGTATCGCCCGCCGTTCTGCGGACGGCCACGGTGGCGTCCTTCAATGCCTTGAACAAGAGAGGCATAACTTCCGGGCCTCCAATATCGCCGAGGTATACGGTAGCCAGGCGGCGGATCGACATTTGAGGGTCATCCAATACGCGGGCTAGCTGGGGAATCGCTTCTTCGGTCGGCTCGATTCGTTCCAGTGCGGCGTAACGGATTCGCCAATCCTCGCTGTTCATAGCCGATGCCAGCTCGTCCAGAGAGGCGGCTTCTTCCGTTACCGTATCTCCCGGCGCTTGCTGGACGGCTTGCTCGATCAAGGCTTGCAGCCGCTCCGAATCATACGCCGCGTCATATTCCCGGACGATTTCTTCGAGAACGTCCTTAAGCTCTCCGTAGCGAACGCCCTGCTCCTCCAATTTACGTTCTTTAATTAAATTGGGTGAAGCGAGTCCGGCAGTCATCGCCGCCTGGGAGAACCGTTCGGGAAGCGCAGCCCGCTGCTCCTCTGTGCCGCTGCTTACGCGAATTTGCATCGGGATTCCGCGGAACGACTGCACCAGCACCTTGACTTCGCCATAAGCAGGAGCTGCCTCATCGGCGGATACGGCTTCGGCCAAGGGGCTGGCGGCCGCTTGGTCGCTCTCTCCGATAATTTCTCTCGCCTGGGCAAGGATGCGCTGCCAGTCTCCTCGCGGATGGCGGTCTATGGCAAGAAAGTCGGAGGCGTGGTACAGGCCGGTGACTCCTTCAATGTCCAGCAGCTGCCGCAGCACCTCGGGAGCCTTGGATTTATCGGCGGCGGTATATTCCTTGCGGATGCCGTCGGGAAGCTTTTCATCCAAATTGATTTTCATCGAATTAGGACTTGGAGTAGGTTCTATGGAAATGATTCTCATCAAAGGTTACCTCCTTGCATCCAATGGGTATTCATTATTAAATGATACCATATTTTCGCCAGATTACCCGAATAGGAAGCTAAATTCAGTTAAATTTTTGAAAATATCTACTATATAAGATAGGTAATCTGTGCGAATTGGATCAGGGGTCAATGGGTGTACGAACCGGCAGCCTGCCGATTAACGTACCGGTTTGTTATCGTCACGGATGAACAACTGCTTGACGGTAGTATTGAACTGCTCCACGTAACTGTCGAGTGGATAGCCTTTCCAGCTTTCTTGGGCATAAGTGTTCATTTGGTTAATAAAATCGCGATTGGCCGAAATGTAAACCTGCTGTACCGATGGGTGGGCTTCCCGGATTTTGTTCGCGATGGTTTGCTTGAAGCCATGGGCTAACCGGTCAGGTTCTTCTACCGTGTCATAATTGTTAATGCCTGTCGCCAAGTCATTAGGGTTGGCATACTGGTTAAACGTAAACGGATTATACCGGCCCAGTGAAGTGCCTGAATTATTCGTTTCCTTACGTTCGCTTGTACTGCCGGTCGTTCCCGTTGCTGAATTGTCGACGAGGATGGCGCAGTAAGCATTGTGGTCGGTCAGCATGACGATGGCGCTGTTCACTCCGTCCAGCGACTCGACTTCCCGAGACAGCTTCTGGCTGAAGACCAGGCTGCTGTTATTATGAAGTGCCGTACTCTGCTGCTGGATACCGTAAGTCCGGTTACCTTGTTCGGCACGTGGAACTTCTTTGCTGCTGCCGTAATTGTTCGCGTTCCTGCGGTCCGCATTGAGATCGTAACAGCCGCTGGTCAAGACGACCAGAATGGCGATCATAGCAAAATATAAAGAGCGATTCAAATGAATATGCATGATTTTCCTCCTTGTTGCGAATAATCGTTGTATAGATAGGATGAGTCAGGAAGTTTAATTTATGCCAGGAAGCTAACGGGAAAACCTGTATAAACAAAGCCGGCTCTCCCTAAATGCCTGAAGACGAAAACCGTGTCGTGGCAAGGATTTAGAACATTGTGTGAACTTTCCTAGGAAGATTGACAAACCTTTATAACGAATTTATAGTTAATACGTATTAGGTTTCTTGACACGGTGCGCATCCATGGTGATAGCGGTTAAAACAGAATTGGGGTTGATAAAAGATGAATCGTTGGAAATTTGTATGGCGTCTAATGCCCCTTTTGGCGGTATTGGCGTTTTTGCTGACCGGATGTGGTGAACCTAACCTTTCCGCGCTTGATCCTAAAGGGCCTGTAGCAAGAGAACAGTTGTTCATGATCAAGCTCAGCATCGGAATCATGATATTCGTGTTTGTGGTCGTTATTTCCATCTACACGTATGTTTTGTTGCGCTTTTCCAAGCGTAAGGGTGACAAGGATATCATTCCTAAACAGGTGGAAGGAAGCCACTTGCTGGAGGTTATCTGGACCGTTATTCCGATCATTCTATTGATCATTCTCGCGGTTCCTACTGTCACTTATACTTTTAAGCATTCCGAGGATTATACTCAGAACGATGACGTCCTCCAGGTTAAAGTGACCGCGCATCAATTCTGGTGGCAATTCGAGTATCCTCAACATGGAATTGTTACGGCTCAAGATCTCGTCATTCCTGCGGGACAGAAGGTTTCGTTCCAGGTGACCGCTTCGGATGTGAACCACTCCTTCTGGGTGCCTGCGCTGGGTGGAAAAATTGACACGAACCCTGGCATGATGAACGTCAGCCATTTGGAAGCCGATGAACCGGGTATCTACCGTGGTAAATGTGCTGAGCTTTGCGGAGCCTCTCACGCCTTGATGGACTTTAAAGTGGTTGCGAAGACGGAAGCCGATTTCTTGGATTGGATTGAGGCCATGAAGAAACCTGCAACGATTACCGCTGATGCTGCTCAAGGAGAGCAAATTTTCAAAGATAACTGTTTAGCTTGTCATGCGGTTGGAGCGGATGGCTTAAGTATGGGGCCTAACCTGACAGGGTTCGCTGACCGCGAGTTGATTACGGGTATCCTGGAACATAATGACGAGAACCTAAAAGCTTGGATTCGCGATCCTCAGGCGGTCAAACCGGGCAATAAGATGCCTAAGGTTAATTTGACGGAGGAACAGCTGGATCAGCTTGTCAAATACTTAAATCAGTTAACGTTGAAATAGCGGACAGCTTTGAAAAAAGGAGGTTACCACGTTGGCTCAGTCTCATGCGGTAAAACGTTACACAGGCTTAATGGATTGGATCACAACGATTGACCATAAAAAAATCGGGATTCTGTATTTCCTGGCAGGGGGAATGTTCTTCCTGATCGGCGGATTGGAAGCCCTCTTGATCCGGATTCAGCTTCTTTACCCCAATTTGGAAATATTCGTTGGAGGCACGTTTAACCAATTAATTACAATGCATGGTACGACGATGATTTTCTTGGCGGCCATGCCTATGCTCTTAGGATTTATGAACGCGATCGTTCCGCTGCAAATCGGTGCTCGCGACGTTGCTTTCCCATTCTTGAACTCTCTTGGATTCTGGTTGTTCTTCTTCGGAGGACTGCTTCTGAACTTGAGCTGGTTCATGGGAGGAGCGCCTGACGCTGGGTGGACGGCTTATGTTCCGTTGTCCACGGACACCAGCTTGTTCGGAGTCGATTTCTATGTTCTTGGATTGCAGATTTCCGGTATCGGTACGCTGATTGGAGGAATTAACTTCCTCGTTACGATCGTGAACATGCGTGCTCCGGGAATGACTTACATGCGGATGCCGCTTTTTACTTGGACCGCATTTATCACTTCGGCATTGATTTTGTTTGCTTTCCCTGCAGTTACTGTAGGCTTGGTTCAGTTGATGTTCGACCGTCTGTTTGACGGAAACTTCTTTAACGTAGCCAAGGGAGGAAATATTGTTCTTTGGCAGCATATTTTCTGGATTTTCGGACACCCTGAAGTTTATATCCTGATCCTGCCGGCTTTCGGGATTATATCTGAAGTCGTCAGTACTTTCTCGAAAAAGAGACTGTTTGGATATAGTTCCATGGTGTTTGCAACGATCTTGATCGGTTTCCTTGGCTTCATGGTTTGGGTTCACCATATGTACACTGTAGGTATGGGACCTGTAGCTAACTCGATCTTCGCGGTAGCGACGATGGCCATTGCCGTACCGACTGGGATCAAAATCTTTAACTGGCTGTTTACAATGTGGGGCGGACAAATTCGCTTTACAGCAGCCAACCTGTGGGCAGTCGGTTTTATACCGACCTTCTTGCTGGGTGGAATGACCGGGGTAATGCTTTCCGTGCCTCCGGCCGACTTCCAGTATCACGACTCTTATTTCGTTGTAGCTCACTTCCACTACACTATTGTAGGGGGAATGATGTTCGGTCTCTTCTCCGGATTTTACTATTGGTGGCCTAAGATGTTCGGTCGTATGCTAAATGAAGGACTGGGCAAGCTGCATTTCTGGACATTCTTTATCGGATTCCATCTGACATTCTTCCCGCAGCACTTCTTGGGCTTGATGGGAATGCCGAGACGGGTTTACACCTTCCTGCCAGGGCAACAGCTCGAACTGGGTAACTTCCTGAGTACGATAGGTGCCATACTAATGGGTGTTGGTGTAGTCGTATTTATATTGAATATTATTATTGCAGCTATGAAACCCGCAGATGCGCCTGCCGATCCTTGGGATGCACGCACTCTGGAGTGGACTATTCCGTCCCCTGCTCCGGAATACAACTTTAAACAAACTCCGCTTGTACGTGGTTTGGACGCATTCTTTAAGGAAAAAATGGCTGGTAACAAAGAGATGACCCCGGCAGAACCGTTAGGGCCAATTCATATGCCGTCTCCATCAATTCTTCCGTTTATCATGTCCGTTGGACTGTTCATAGCGGGTTTCGGATTTATGTTTGCACGGTATGAGTTTAGTACCAGCTTGTGGAACACACTATTTGGAAATCACATTATAGCGATTTTCGGCCTTGCAATTTTCTTCCTCTGCATGATTATTCGTTCGTTTAAAGACGATCCGGGTTGGCATATTGAACTGGAAGAACTGCAAGAAAAGGGAGGTAAGGCTTAAATGGCAAATCACATGAACGGCACACTTCCTGCCCAACCGGAAAAAGCGACCCTTGAAGGAAAAAACAAGCTTCTGGCCTTCTGGTTTTTTCTAGGGGGCGAGACGGTTCTGTTCGGAACCTTGTTTGCGGGATTCATTGCTCTCCGCAACCAGGTTCCGGAGGGGCCAACCGCAGATGAAATTTTCAAACTGGGTATGGTCGGAGTCGCGACTTTAATCCTCTTGACGAGTTCGTTGACAAGTGTTTTAGCGATGATGGCCATGCATAAGCACCAGGTCAAAGCGATGCTTGGTTGGCTGATCGTAACGGTTGTTCTCGGATTATCCTTCCTGGGTTTGGAAATTTACGAATTTGTAGAGTATGTCCATGAAGGCCATACCTTTACAAGCAGCGCCTTTGGTACGGCCTTCTATACTTTGGTCGGATTCCACGGAGCGCACGTTATCTTCGGGATCATCTGGATTTCCCTGTTGATTATCCAAGGCTATAGGAAAGGGTTAACGGTAGTTACAGCACCCAAGTTTTACGTGGCCAGCTTATATTGGCACTACGTTGACGTCATCTGGGTATTCGTCTTTACGGTAGTTTATCTAATGGGAAAGGTGGGTTAAACGGATGAGTACAGAACAGCAAAATTCTGCGATCAAAACACGTCATCGCGTAGAAGGCCCCAAAAACCATTACATTACCTATATTGTATCCATAGTTTTAACGATGCTTGCCTTCGCTGCCGTTATTTACGGCGGGCTAAGCAAAGCGTTTCTTGTATCTTTCCTCATCCTGCTGGCTGCCGTTCAAGCGGTTTTCCAATTAGCCGTCTGGATGCATATGAAGGATAAAGAGCATACGTTTCCGATTATAGGAATTATTTTCGGAGTTATTTTCGGAATGTGTGGAGTTGTAGCAGCTTTGTTTTGGATTTGGTGGTAAGGTTTATAGGGAGGAGAGGCGGATTATACTTCAACGTACCGCCTCTCCTTCTTTAAAATTATAGAATGTATAAAAATCGTTATTGGTAAATTTCGACGGTAAACGCAGACATTCCTGAATAGAGATCAAGAACATCGCAGGCGTTTATCCTTGAATACTCAAGCAGATTGAATTTTGTAAACTGGACTATAAGGGGGCTAAATCCCGTGCCGAATACAGGACATATCCATCACCAAAACCCGGATTTCTTCGCCTTGTGGAGACCTGACATCTTTCTGCTCATGGTTCTGGTCGGAATCGTCTACTTTTATTTCATGGGACCAGGACGTAAGCTGTTTGCAGAATCCGAACCAGTCAGTGGAGGAACGAAAGCATTAATGATTACTGCGCTTGGCGTGTTTTATATTGCGCAGGGAACTCCGATTAATTTTTACGGACACAGCTTTTTGTTTAGTTCTCACATGCTGCAGATGTCATTAATTTACCTCGTCTTCCCGCCTTTGTTTTATCTGGGCCTTCCACATTGGTTTGTTAAATCGATTATAGAAATTAAGTGGATCAAACCTTGGCTTTACCGGGTAACTCATCCTCTTATTAGTGTAATCATATTTAATGCTTTGTTTTCTTTCTACCATATCCCTACCATTTTTAACTACATGATGGAATATCATGGTCTCCATCTCATCTATCATTGGGTACTAATGGTAACTGCCTTCCAGATGTGGTTTCCGATCTTTGTCAAAGATCCTAAGTGGGCCAGAGTCAACGGTCTTCAGAAGATGGTGTATATGTTTGCCAACGGCGTATTGCTGACCCCGGCTTGCGCACTGCTGATCTTTACTCAAGTATTGGTGTACGATGTATATGTAGGAGCGCCGCAAACGTTATCCTTCCTTCCACCGATAGACGATCAACAAATGGGCGGAGTCGTGATGAAAATTATGCAGGAGATCGTCTATGGAATTGTTCTGGCCTATAGTTTCTTTGAATGGTATCGCTCGGAAAGGAAGAAGGAAGAACAACTGGACCTGGACATGATGGAAGCCCTACGACCTATGCAGAAATCGGAAGCATCGGAATCTCGGGATTCTGCTGTATTAAAGCCTAATCAAGTACCATCATCATAATATTAATGGGACGGGATCGAATTGAGCATTCTACTTCCAACAATCAGTACAACTTTCATTGCTATTAGTGCCATATTAGTAGCTATAGGCTGGTATCACATTCGTCAAAAAAATCGGTTGGCGCATGAACGGTTTATGGTTTCCGGGGCTATTTTTGCCCTTGCTTTTTTTATTGTATATATGTCCAGAACAATCTTTGCCGGAAATACGGCCATTGCGGAGAGCACTCCGGATTTGGTTAAAACCTTCTATTATATTTTCTTGTTATTTCACATTACTCTAGCTACTGTTTCCGCCGTATTTGGTCTGGTTACTCTTACGCTAGCTTTTAAGAAGAACTTCGCCAAGCATAGAAAAATCGGCCGCTGGACGGCCGTCATGTGGCTTGTAACAGCTCCTACCGGAATCTTCGTCTATACACTGCTGTATATTATTTATCCGGGCGGAGAAACGAAGCCAGTGATTGATGCTATTTTTGGTTGGTAATCAAATAGGGAGAGTCCTGAAGATCTGCATGTTAATAGGTGCAGATCTTTTTTGTATGGTTAAAGCTATATAAATTGAACTAAAGAATTCGTAGATCATGGAGTGGAGAAAGAAAGATGCTTAGTGCCACATATATAGACTTAATATCAAAATAGGGGAATGATGGAAAAACGGAATTAAGTATTGCACAATAAATCCCAAGTGAGTATACTGTATATGAAGATATACACAGTAAGCACAATGAAAGATTAATGTTACAGGTTATAAGAATGACAGGGAGAGGGGAAAATCTTTGGCCAGGGCTCAATTATGGAAGAATGTACAATTTTTAATTAAATATGAAAGCAGGCGAACCGGCTGGGGATGGTTTTGGACGGCCATTATCTTTTCATGCTTCGCCTTGACTGCTATTTCGTTATTAAACAACATCAGGGCCGATGACAGTAATTTTAGCCGAATCTTTAATCGATTTGTGACTGACCTTTTTTTTATGTCGATCATGGGTTCTCTAGGATTTACTTTCCTCTCCAAGGACTACAGGTCGAGCTGGTGGAAAAGAAATACGATTTCTAAAAAGCTGGTGTTGATGAGAAGTCTGCCGATTACTGTTGTCGAGATCGTTCTTAGCCGGGTGGCTGTTTTACTGATGACTTTAGTTATAATAGGCTTTTGTTTCTTTTCGGTTATTTATGGTCTGGGACAATGGGGGGCTCTCCCGCTTAGTGGAACGGAGTACATCCGATTTGTGTTCATCTGGCTTGGCTATGCATTAGCCTGCGGCGGCTTCTATATGTATATGGAATTTGCGCTTAAAGAAAAGGTCTACGTTATATGGTGCTTCATCCTCGTGATAGGCTTTATCTTAATTGCAGCGGGATTGCAGTGGGTCGGCATTAATTTGGTCGAGGGAAGTATGGAGCTTGCTCAACATTACGGCATAGCTATCCCTTTGATTAGTGTCCTGAGCGGCAGCTTGATCCTAGCGGGCTGTTCCTGGATCTCCGTTCGCAAGCTGGAACGTCGTGAATTGGGATAGAGGGTTGGAGAAGGGATTGGAGGTGGAGGGATGCGAATCCCGGTCACGATATCGAACGATAGCGGCAAGCCCCTCTATCATCAAATAAAGGAACAACTGAGGGCGATGATCTTGAGTGGAAATTTGCCTGAAGGAATACTGCTGCCCTCGATCCGGGAATTTGCCGCGGATTTGTCCTGCAGTGTCATTACGATCAGACGGGTCTATCAAGATCTGGAGCAAGAGGGCTTGCTGTATACGAGGCAAGGGACAGGTACTTTTGTAGCCAAGGTAGGCTATGTGCAGCGGGAAAGGTTTCGCAATGCAGCAGTGTATGAAGCTTTTCGCAATGCGGTGGAGACCGGAAGACAGGTGAACTGCACAGACGAAGAGATGAGGGAGATATTGAATAGTTTGCTGGAAGAGACAGATCTAATCGATGAGTAAGGAGAGAAGGCTGATGAATACGGTATTGAACGTTTCGGGGGTTCAGAAGCAGTATGAATCCGGGTTTGCCCTGGGGCCGCTAAGCTTTGTTCTCGATCAAGGCTACATTGCAGCTGTAGTCGGGCCTAACGGGTCCGGCAAGAGCACGCTGTTCAAGATGCTGATGAACCTGGTGAACCCCGATCAAGGCTCGATTTCCTTATTTGATAAAGGATATCCGCAGGACGAGACAGATATCAAGCGCCGAATAGGTTATGTTCCCGAGCTGTCCGAATGGGATGACAGTTGGAAGAAGGCCCGGGATACGATTCATTTCTACTCCCATTGGTTTCCGGGCTGGGACGAAAGACGGCTCCAGAGGCTGATGGATCGATTCTCACTAACTTCAGATCTTTCTTTCAAGGGAATGTCCAAAGGGGTCCAAAGAAAGCTCTCCATAGTATTGGCGATGGCACACGATCCCGATCTTCTGCTTCTGGATGAGCCTTCGTCCGGGTTGGATCCTTTTGCCTCCCGCGTGATGATCGATGAAATTCAGCGGTACATGGATTCGGGAACCAAGTCCGTATTAGTCGCCACCCATATTATGGAAGAGGTTAAAAAGCTGGCGGATTACGTCATCTTCCTCTCTTACGGAAGTCTGCTGGGCATTTTTGAGAAAGACACTCTATTGGACGAATGGAAGGTCATCTGGGCGGAGCAGTTCCCTCGACAGCCGAAGTCGATTCCGGGCTTGGTAGAAATAACCGGTACGGGACCTTACCAAATCATTACCCGTTCGTTCGAGCCCACTCGACACGGCTTATCTGAAGAGGGGATAACCATTATCAAAACCGAGGCACTGGAACTGGATGAAATCTTATATTATTTATTGCATTCACAGGAAAGTTCAGCCATAAGGGAAGGGGAGAAGAGCAATAATGAACCAATTGGAAATTGATCAAATCAAAAAACACTTTGGCGACCATACCGCTGTTAACGGAATCAGCCTTGAAGTAAGAGAAGGGGAAATTTTTGGACTACTAGGGGGTAACGGAGCGGGCAAAACAACAACGATGAGGATGGTATTGGGTCTGATCCTTCCGGATAGCGGTCGAATTATGTGGAAGGGGCAGCCTTATCATGACGGTCTTAGACAGTCTATGGGCTATTTACCGGAGGAGCGAGGGCTGTATCCGAAGATCAAAGTAAGCGAGCAAATTGTATACTTGGCGGAATTAAGAGGGATGTCGAGGAAAGAGGCTGACAAAAAGCTTAAAGAATGGCTTGATAAATTTGAAGTCCCGGAATATTACAATAAAAAAGTGGAAGAGCTGTCCAAGGGGAATCAGCAAAAAATCCAATTCATCGCTGCGGTTATCCATAATCCGGATATTCTCATTCTCGACGAGGCTTTTAGCGGACTGGATCCCGTTAACGTGGAGCTTCTCAAGAAAACCGTATTGGAGCTGAGGAACGAAGGGAAAACCATTCTTTTTTCCAGCCACCGGATGGATCATGTGGAGGAGCTTTGCCAGAACATCTGTATTCTGCATAAATCGAATGTAGTGCTTAAGGGAAATTTAAGGGAGATTAAGAGCACGTTCCCGAAGGAGAGAATTATTCTGGAGACGGACAAGGAAGTTCAAGGTTTAGAAGGCATTCAAGGAGTAACCGCAGTCCACCAACGGGAAAACGGGTTGGAAATCCGTATTTCCGATATCCAATCGGCTCAGCCCATATTAAAAGCTGCGATGGAGCAGGCTAACGTGTCCAGATTTCAGGTTATGGAGCCTACCTTAAACGAAATCTTTATCAAGAAAGTAGGTAGAGAGCATGAGTAATATGATGAGCGTGGTCCGTTTTACATTCAAGAATCGGTTCTTAGCGAAAGCGTCCATTGTCTCTACGATCATCTTTGTTGTATTAATCAGCGTAGTGATTAACCTGCCCTTTATTATTTCATTATTTTCCTCCGACGATACGACCAGCATCGGAATAACGCAAAGCGGCAGCTATTCTGAGCAAATGGCGGCTTCCTTGCAGCAGGAAGAAGAGAAAATAAAGATCGTGCTGCTGCCGGATGCCGGTTCTCCGGAAGCCAATCTGCAGCAAGCGAAGGAGCGGATCGATAACGGTGAATTAACCGGTTATTTGGAAGTGGCGGAGGAGAACGGGGTATTGTTCAAGGCAGTCTACCACTCCGATAAATCGCTCGGGACGAGTGAGCAGTCGATGTTGACGACGGTTTTGCAGTCCATTAAGACAGAAGCGGTCGTTAAAGAGCTTGGGCTGAGTCAAGAGCAGCTGGCGAAGCTGAACTCTCCGATCGAATTGGAAAGTATGCAATTGACTCCGGCTGAAGGGTCGGGAGCGGAGAAGGAGCCGGGAGAAAAAATGGTGGCTGTCGGATTGGTCTACGTTCTCGTGTTCCTGCTGTTCATGTCGGTAATGTTGTATGGAAATTTGATATCGACCGAAGTGACGGCGGAGAAAAGCTCGCGGGTCATGGAAATTCTCATCTCCAGCATCTCACCGTTAACGCAAATGTTTGGTAAAGTATTGGGAATGCTGCTGCTCGGACTGTCTCAAATAGGAATCTATATAGTCGTCGCCGCCATCAACATCATGCTTCCGCACAATTTAGAAATACTGAGCTCTTTGGATATCCAACTGAGCCAAATCCCGCTGTCGTTAATTGCAGGCTTTCTATTTTTCTACTTGTCCGGATTCTTGCTCTACGCTTTTCTATTTGCGGCTGTAGGTTCTCTGGTCAGCCGGACAGAGGATCTCGGTCAGGCGGTCACTCCGCTGACGTTTATTCTGTTGGCTGGCTTCTACATCGGCATGTTTGGCTTAAGCAGTCCGGACAGTACCTTCGTTGTCGTCACGTCCTACATTCCGTTTTTTACCCC
Source organism: Paenibacillus sp. J2TS4 (assembly GCF_018403245.1). Lineage (GTDB taxonomy): Bacteria > Bacillota > Bacilli > Paenibacillales > NBRC-103111 > Paenibacillus_L. The sequence continues at coordinate 44,581 of NZ_BOSH01000010.1, read as the reverse complement.
GATGATTATGTTCTTGCGGGTGGGATTGGGTGAGCCGGCTCTGTGGGAAATCGGCTTATCCATCGTGATTATGCTGGCATCGATTGGTTTCTTCGGATGGCTGTCGGCCAAAATTTACCGCGTCGGCGTCCTCATGTACGGCAAACGTCCTTCCTGGAAGGAAGTTCGCAAGGCGATGAAGGCTTATAATGTTTAAGGGTTAATACAAACGGCAAGGTGCTCCCTATTGGGGGCACCCTTGTTTTATCTTTAGAATTTTGGGGAGGATATCAGAACCACGTGCTATGCTAGTGCGTCTGTTATCTAGCCCCAGTGCTGCCAGAGCCGCGAGATCCTCAAGAGCCGTAAGAGCCGTAAGAGCCGTAAGAGGCCGTAAGTGCCATAAGTGCCGTAAGAGCCGTAAGAGCCGTAAGAGCCGTAAGTACCGCTAGTACCGCAAGTCCGCAGCGCCGCCATAACTGCCACAGCTGCAAGTACTACAGCCTTTAAGCACATCCGTCTTGCTTAGATTTTGCGTTGACTGCAAAAATACAGTCGATTGGCGATTTTTGGTCTCGATTCGTCGGATCTACTGCAAAAGTGCAGTCCATTTTACCTTTTTGGACGAGAAATCGATTTTTTGAGATATTCCACTGTATTTTTGCAGCCGATGACCCCTAAAGAGCTGAAGCTGGTCAAAACTAATGTATTTTTGCAGTCGATCAGCGAAGGTGCCCTGCATTCAGGCGCATTTGGTTCCTCTTGCGGGCAGCGAGCGCGTTATTGAGGCTTGGCCCATGCACCGGCAACAGCTTTGGCAACAGCATCTGTAACCGCGTCAGCGGTTTCCAGCCCGAGCCAGAACAAAGCCAGTTCATCCTTCAGCTCATCCATGGCGGATTCGCCAAATAATTCATACAAGAACAGGTTGTTATCCATGAACGGATCCTGGACATTAAGGGCATGCAGGAGCTGCCTCGTTCTCGTCGCTTCGTTAACCTGTGGCAGCACGGACAAGAAAGGGGTGCTCTCGCACATCGTTCTCTGAACGTCAGGTTCCAGAGCAATCTGGACGAAGGCGAGGGCCAGCTCCGGATGGTTGGCACTCATCGGAATCATGAGGGAATTCGCCTGCAGCAGGGTGGCCTTAGTCGGGCCGAACGGCAGCGGGGCCGCCTCCGGTGTGAAGTCAATGCTGCGATCCTTCCAACTGGACATCTCGAAGAGCGTCGTGAGAGTCATAGCGGATTTCTCATACAGAAACGGGTTGGTGTCATGTTGTGGATACATGATAGCCGCCCGCTGATGGTACAGCAAATCCTGGATCAGAGACAACGCCTTCCGGAGGCTATCAGCGGTCAGTCCGTCGAAGGCACCGGCTTCCTGGTTCTGCAAGGCAAACACAGGCCAGCGGGAAACCTGGGGAAAGATGGACAGACCGTAGCGGATAATTCTCGCGTCCTGCTCTTGAGTCAGGCGGCGGGCCGCATCGCAAAAATCGTCCAGTGTCCAATCTTCCGTTGGCAGAGGAATCCCTTCGCTTGCAAATAGAGTCGGATTGAACGCCAAAAATGTCGGCGTAAACGTAAGGGGCGCAGCGATCAGTTGATCATCGTATCGAAAATGGTTCAGCAGCTTAGGGTAGATGAAATCCAATTGGCTACTCAAAGGATCCCGCAAATCCGTGAAGGCGGCCAAGCGATCTCTGTCCGTCAGATGCAAGTCCGATACAAGGACGACATCCGGAGTCATTCCCATATGACAGCAGGTCTGGAACGAATCCCAGAAGTGGAGAGCCGGCAAACTCAACAGCTGAACATCCACATGGGGATGAAGCTTGGAGAAGGCCTTGATAATGGAGGGGAGGCCGTTATCTACAAAATGCGCCGGGTAGGGAGCCAGAATTCGCAGCACGCTCCGGTCCGACGGTTGAATCGCCAGATCAACGGGTACCATCGTGCCCAGACCCGGTCTTTTGATAACCAGTCCATCGTTCTGTAATTGCTCCAATGCTTTGCGCACAGAGTTTCGGCTCATGCTGTAACACCTGCAAAGCTCATTCTCCGGGAGCAGGTAGTTCCCTGGCTGGATCAATCCGGTCAAGATTTGCTCCTTTAATATCCCGTAAAGTCTCATATACAAAAACTCATTTTCTCTACGCATAAGATACCCCTTCCCAATGTGGCGGCTGTCATTATATAATGGTATATGTATGGTACATGTACTATATTGTAAGCGAGGAGGATGGGTTTGCTAAAAAAGAAGATAACGGCTGTTTATCAGTTATCCTTAGCTCATATGTTCGTCAGTAAGCCTCATGATGCTACAAAGATGTGAGCAGGCCATCATATCGTTAGTCCTCATAAATAATCTCACTTTGAATTGTATCATTGTTTGGCAGGAAAAGAGAAGATGGGCCTAACTCTGTGTCTTGGCCACAAAGATAGGCTCCCTTCATCCCATAGGCCGATTACGCCAGAGAAAGTCTCGCGAAAGTGATGTAAAGGTTCACGAAATTACAATGCCGTAAAAGTAATGCGCAAGCTTCTGAATGTATCGCACATATGAAATATTATGGGAGGTGCAGGGATTGGAAGAGCAGCAAGCTGGTTGGAAGAGCAAGGATGACGACATTGGGGAAGCGTTATCAATTAAAACAAAGGGCCGTGGGCAAGGGCAAGACAAAGCGAAGTCCCCTGAATTTCGAATGGCTGTGGAAAAGGAGCTTGGGACAACAGGAGCAGAAGGCGGGAGCCCTGAATTAAGCTCCCATCTATGGTATGAACGGATGAGCCGCGTCATTCCGTGGGGGTCGAGCACATGCTCCAAAGCCCCTGTCCTTATTCCCGAGGAGCCGGGGGTTATAGTAAGAGGAAATGGCTGTCGGGTGTGGGACATGGATGGGAAGGAATACATTGATTTCCGCAACGGGCTCGGTCCGGTTACGCTCGGTTACCGGTATCCCGCTGTAGATGATGCGATTCGCGCCCAATTGGATAGCGGGATTTCCTTCGGTCATCCGCATCCTCTCGAAGGAGAGGTGGCGGAAATGCTGTGCGAGCTTATTCCGTGCGCCGAGCAGGTCCGCTTTATGAAGACGGGCGGGGAAGCGATTGCTGCCGCTATACGGCTTGCCCGTCATTACACGGGTCGCGATCATATCGTGCAGGTCGGTTACAATGGCTGGCTTAACAGTCTGGCGGCGGGCGGGTCGCAGCTGCCAGGCCAATCGGCCCCGGCTGTCCCTGGCGTACCCAGGGAGCTCAGCTCGCTTCACCATGCGGCCGGGTGGAACGACTTGCCTGCTCTCGAGCGCCTGTTCGCCGAATATAACGGGCAGATAGCCGCTGTTGTCGTTGCCGCCGATTATGCGAATATGGAGCAAGGGCGTACGTATTACCCGGCGCTGCGTGAGCTGACCCGGAAACACGGAAGCCTCCTTATCTTTGACGAAATCGTTACCGGGTTTCGCATTGCGCTGGGAGGGGTGCAGCAGTATTTTGACACTATTCCTGATCTCGCAGTGTATAGCAAAGGGTTGGCTAACGGAATGCCGCTATCGGTGTTTGCCGGACGTAAAGAGGTTATGGCTTGCTGTGATCGGGGAGGAACGGTTATTTCCTCAACTTTTGGCGGAGAAACGCTGTCCCTGGCTGCGGCCAAAGCCTGCATTAATACTTATGTGGAGCATGATGTCGTAGATCATTTATGGCACTGGGGAGAGAAGCTGTGGAGCGGTTTGAACCGGATGTTTGAACAGCATGATATTCCGCTGGAGGTTCGAGGCTTCTGGCCTTGTCCAGCAATCGTGCTTCGATCAGGGCAAAAAGCGCTTCTTCACAATGAAGGCGGGAGGCAGGCCAGTGGCGACCAGGGGGGACGATCCTCAGGTCGAGAGAGAGCCGATGTCTCGAGGGAAGAGCTTAAAGAGCGGTTTTTCCGATTCGCTTATAAGCACGGGCTATCCCTTTATAACGTCTCCTATGTCAATTTCAGCCATCGGGAACAAGATATTGTCGAGGCCCTGTCCAGAATGGAAAGAGTCTGCACGGATTTGAAGGAATGGAGGGATGGCCGGTGATCGATGCCCATATTCATTTGCACGGCTCTGAGCTTCATCCGGCCACACTGGAAGAAGGAGATCGATTAGGAGTCCGCTTGTTTATCGGCAGCTCCATTGCTAATTATATTCACCAGCCGACGTGGGATGAAGTTGTTCAAGCCAACAACGATATGGTGGCGGCTATCCGGAATTATCCGGATCGGATAGCCGGGTACTGCTATGTGAATCCTCGCCATGGGACGGAGGCGTTAGCGGATTTTCGCCGTCGTATCGAGGAGCAGGGGATGATCGGATTGAAATTATGGGTGGCGACGTTATGCAACGATCCATTGACCTTCCCCTTTATCGAGCAGGCCATTGAGTATTGTGCCCCTATTCTCATTCATTCCTGGCGCAAAACCGTCGGCCAGCTTCCATACGAATCGAAGGCTGATCACGTCGTAGATCTCGCTCGCCGCTATCCGGAGGCCCGGATCATCATGGCCCATATGGGAGGGCAAGTGGAGAGCGCAATGAATGCTATCGCCCCTTATGCGAACATCTTTACGGATACGTCAGGCACTCCGATCGGAGCGCACGAAGTGGCTCTGGCGGTCGAGCGGCTCGGTCCCGATCGTGTTATCTTCGGGTCGGATCTGCCGGGAGCATGTCTCGCCAGCAATCTCGGCAAGGTGCTGGGAGCCGGATTAGCACCGGAGCACATAAGGCTTATCACGGAAGGGAACATGAAGCGATTGCTAGAGGAGGTGGCGCAATAATGAGCAGCGGGGCATTATTCGACTGCTTTGCCAAAAGCGGCGCTGTAGATGTCACAGCTTTTATGGGCCAGTGGCCCTTTCGCCATCAGGCGCAAGCTTCGGCTGCAGATTTGATCGCGATGGCTGATCGCTATGGGCTTGCAGGGATCTGTGTGAGCCATATCGCTTCTATTTTTGGCCACGATACTCATGCCGGCAATGCAGCGTTATTTGCCGAAACGGCTGCAGACGGGCGGCTATGGCCCTTTGCTATCCTCAATCCTGCGGAATCCGACGGGTGGGAGCGAGAGCTGGAATATGCCGAGCAAAGCGGGACGCGCGGAATCCGGCTGCTCCCCGGCAATCACGGGTACGGGCTGGGTGACCAGCGGGTCGCGGAGCTTGTCAGCGCTTTACGCAAGCGACAGCTTCCGCTTGCGGTCTGTGTCCGGCTGCAGGATGAGCGATTGCAGCATCCCCGCTATCCGGCTGAGACTGTGCCTCTGCATGCCTTGGCGGAACTGATCGCCAGGTGTGAGGGCCACCCGCTGCTTATAAGCGGTCTTCGGGAGTATGAATGGAGCGCTGTGCTTCGTTTGCAGACGGAGAATTGGCATCTGGACCGGGTCATCTGCGATCTTTGGCATGTCAATGGGCCGCTTGCGGTCATCTCCCAACTGGTTGAGCGGAGATGGGCAAGTACTTTCGCCTTCAGCTCCTGCGAACCTCTGCAAGAAGCCGGTGCGACGGCGCTGCAGCTAGCCGCCGCCGGTATAAGTGACCCCGATCGCCTGGCCTTGTGCCGGGACAATGCCCTCCGCTGGCTTAACGGGTAATTACATTTCACCATAGTATTTCATGTTTGAAATCCGGCCTAACCGCCGGATTTTGGCATGAAATATGAAGGCTGCCGGAAATGCCTTGGATGCGGCGACCTTCCAGGCATTGACGCATGCTTATAACGCCCCGGGGGACAAGGAAAATTAAGTGATCTCAAACAGTTCGATTCGAATTTGAAACCCCGGAAATGCACAAGGTGTTAGCCTATTTCAAAGAAGCCGCTGCCTATCCGCCCCCGGCTTTTGTTAATGGACAGGGGGCCGAAAATTTTGGCCTCGGCCATAATAAAATCGCTATCGTTCTGGACAATGCAGGGATCACACCGATGAGTGAGTATTGCAAATTTACAAAGCCGGGCGAATCGGTGGCAGAGCGCCCTGAAGCCCTAATCAAGCTCCGTAAGTCGGCGGGATGAAGGAGGGTACTGCCTTTAGCCTAGTAAAGCCGCTGTTGTCATGCTGGGTCTTATCTAACTTGACAGGATATGAACCAGAGGATATGATTTTTTCAATACAGACACTTTAAGAGGAGATTAAGATGAGCCACAAACCAAGCCGGACGACATTCCGGGCGCGATTGGATGAGATGGTGCGCACCTTACGCAATGACATAGTATCCGGGAAGTTATCCATCGGCCAATACTTGCCTTCGGAGCGAGTGCTGGCTATAGATTTTCAGCTTAGTAAAAATTCCGTTCGCCAGGGCTTGGACCTGCTGGTTTCGGAAGGATTGATTGAGAAAGTGCCGAGGATCGGCAACAAGGTCGTACAACCTTACGCCGCGGAGAAGATAACCGTGACGTTCGGTTACTATCCTTCGGTCCTTAGAGAAGCGGATCTGCATGGGTTATTGGAAGATTTTCACCGGGAGCATCCGCATATTGACGTGCGAGCCGTTCCGCTGACATTTGGTAACGACCATGGCGTGAGCCTCGAGTATATGGAGAATAACTTGCTCGACATCTTTACTCTGAATAATACGGATTATCAGCGAATATTTGAGCAAGATCGTCTATTGCAATTGGAGCCGCTTGAGGCGGATTCAGAAGTCTATCCCTTTCTATCCCGGCTGTTTACTCAGACAGAAGACTGTTATGTCAGGCCATTTCTGTTTACTCCTGTCATTCTGTGCTATAATCGCGAGCATTTTCGGGAGAAGCAGGTATTGGAGCCGGACAGCAGCTGGACATGGGACGATGCCATGGAAGCCGCAGTGAGGTTGAGCGACGGCAAGGACAGGTATGGGTTTTATTTTCACCTGCTGTCCGACAATCGCTGGCCGGTGTTTCTGTTGCAAAGCGGGATGAAATTTGAGCGAAATGAGGAGGGCCGTTATGTAATTGGCGGCACTAAGCTGATGGAGAGCCTCGTCCACTGCCGCAGTCTCATTTATCATCAGGGAATCTTTCCGACTTTCTGGTCGGAGAGCGATGCGGATGCGGAGCAGCTGTTTCTGTCAGGCAAGGTTTCCATGATCATGACGACTTATTTAAGTCTCAATCATATGCGCCAGGCTAAATTTGATTTTGATGTTGCGCCGCTCCCTTATAAGAACGAAGCCAGGTCCTTGCTGGTCGTCATTGGACTGGCGGTCAACCGGCACTCCAGGCACAAGGAAGCGGCCAAAGTCTTTGTCGATTATCTGCTTTCTTACAACGCACAATTAAGAATTCGCAAGAAGACACTGAGTATCCCGGCCCATAAACGGGCGGCGGAGTGGAAGGGCAAAGAATCGCTAAAGCGGCCTTCACGCTTTCATATGTATCGGGAAATTGTCCCATCCTATCGGCTTGTTTCCGAGCTGAATCTAAGCATGGACGAGCTGGCGACGATCCGCAACGAATTAAAATGGTTTTGGTCCAACATGGAGGATGAAATCTCCGTATGCCGCAGGCTGGAAGCAGTGCTTTAAAGGGCGGGGAAACAGCTCTTAGCGCTGCTGTTCGACTAACGCTAAGACGCTAAGACGCTAAGAGCGCCCCCTACCAGCGTATTAATGTGCTAGCCTGGGCTAATTCCAAAGGCGCTCCCCTTCTGGCGTATTATGCGCAAGTCTTGGGGGGAATTGGTGCGGTATGATGGGAGTCAGCCGCAAGGAGCTTCGTTAGGGGTTGTAATCTGTTCAGTATCTTGCTATAATGCATTACAAGATACTGAACAGATTATTTTTTTGCCCAGCTATATTGTATTGCAAGGGAGTGGTGAGATGTCGACATCCACCCAGATGTTAAAAGGGATCCTAGAGGGTTGTTTGCTAGCTGTTATCGCTCGAGGGGAGACATATGGCTATGAAATGATAGAGAAGCTGGAGCAGTTTGGTTTCCATATGGTTAGTGAAGGAAGTATCTACCCGGTTCTGATACGGCTGCAAAAGGAAGGACTCGTATCGACTGTCATGAAAGCTTCTCCGAACGGTCCGAAGCGTAAATACTATTCCATTACTCCAGCGGGCCTCGAAGATTTAACAGATTTTCAGGCAAGATGGAAGGAGCTTTCCCGAGCTGTGGAAGCGCTATTTGATATTGATTTAACTCAAGGAGGGGATTGCTGAATGCTATCTAAAGAAGCCGAAGACTTTTTGACAAATTTAAAAGTATATTTGACATCCTATGGCAAGAATGAGAAGGAAATTCAAGAAATTGTGACAGAGCTGGAGGATCATTTAGTTCAAGCGGAAAACAGCGGGAAGAGTATCGAAGCGATTACCGGCGGGTCGCCTAAAGCTTATATGGACCAGCTCAAGAATGAGATGAAGACGGATAGAAAAGAGGTCATATCCCTCTTGCTGCTCTTTTTCCCTTTGGCTCTATCCTTTGTTATTCTGCCGGACGCTTTAAGAGGAGAAGCCGCTTATAGTCTTCTTGAAATTATCGGCAATCTCTCCGCCTTCGTGATCTCGCTGGGTGTGTTTATCCTGTTCATGCGGATGGAAAGCTCCGGATCGATGTCCAAAGGCGTCCGGATTCTAATGTATTGGATCGTGGGTGCCGGGCCATTGGCCATGTTTTTGGGAATCAAGCTTATCGACAAATCGTTGGGGTTAAGTCCTGTTTTTATAGCCACCCCTTCTCAAAGTATGGTGATTGCCGGAGTGTGTGCCTTATTTCTAATTGGCTATTCTATTTTGTCAAAAACATGGGTAACGATTATCGCTCCGTGTATTATCATAGCTCCTGATTTTATTGCAGGTTTATTTACAAGCAATCCACAGAATCAGGCAATGATCAGTCTTGGAATCATGTATGCCGCCATTCTGCTCATCGTGTTGTATTTAGTGATACAAAATAAACGCAAAAAGAGAAGCAGGTAAAGATAAAGCGCTGGTAGAAAAAGTAAGGCCAATTTGACGGACTTATCCGCCTTCGAACACTTGTACCTTGCATGCTTTGTAGATTAAGATTAAATGTAATTGATGCAGTTAATTCTCGCTAAAGCTCGCTAGATCTCCGGACTAAATGTAAAACCTACCTTTAGAAATGGGGTTAAAGAGGGATTGGATAGATTGGGGCCGAATTAGCTGTATGATTTCCAGTTAGATGGCCAAAAATCGTCTGATCTGGCTTATTTAGCTGTATAAAATCCAGTCTGTTTGGCGGCGAAAGAAAATCAAGTACTTTTATTGCCCGGGAGCCCGGCCCTAAGATCGTGTTCTGGCTGATGGACGATTTGAAGAAGGTCGATCCAGATGCTTATGAGAAGGTGCTTGGTCATATGAAACAGAATGGCTATAAGGAGAAGACGGGATGGGAGAGCATCAAGAATTTTGTTTTGACGCAAGTGCCCATGTACAAATTGAAGGGGAGGTTGCGTTTTTTGAAGAACTTCCTTCTTTAAACACCCTATTTAGCATCACCCGTTATGTAGAGCAACTGCAGCATGAACCCAAATATGATTTTTTTCGTATTATATTGAAAATAGCGAATTGCAAGCTGGATAACTGTAAGGAGACAGAATGACAACATGAAGCAATTTCCTTTAAACATCTCATTTTGCCATTCGTGGCGATCCTATCAAAAAAGGATATTGGACGAGCTGGATTACCATTTAAAAAACCGCCATCTCCATCTCGTCGCCCCTCCCGGATCTGGAAAAACCGTGCTCGGGCTGGAAGTGATGCTTCGGGTGAACGGGCCGACGTTTATTGTGGCGCCGACGCTGACGATTAAAAACCAATGGGCCGACCGTTTCAGGGAGCTATTTCTGCAGACAAGCCAGCTGCCGGAGTGGGTGTCCACCAACCTGAAGAAGCCGGCTTTTGTCACGATCACGACCTATCAGGCTTTGCACAGTTTGTATAAGGCTGGTGATGAGGCAGGGACGGATGAATTGACGGAGGAGCACGAGGCCGCAGATCTTCATTCCCGTGAAGCAGGGGAAGGGCACGTCTCCGGTACGGAGAGGGAGGAAGGTTCGGAGGCGGAAGAGATCCGGGACAAGGGGGAGGCCGGGAGCATCATGGAGGCCTTGGCACGCTTGTCCTTTACGACGCTCATTCTGGATGAAGCGCATCACCTCCGTTCCTCCTGGTGGAAAAGCACGCTCCACTTTCGTTCCGGATTAAAGCAGCCGACCGTCATTGCGCTTACAGCTACCCCGCCGTATGATGTCCAGCAGACCGAATGGCTGCGCTATATCGAGCTGTGCGGACCCATTGATGCGGAGATCAGCGTTCCGGAGCTGGTGCGGGAGTCGGAGCTGTGTCCCCATCAGGACTACGTCAATTTGTCCGTGCCTGAGAAGGCGGAATATGAGCCGCTGCGTAAATTTCGGACGAACGTCCAAGAGCTGAGACAGGAGCTGTTGCAGCATGCCGCACTGCGGGAAACGGTGGAGACCCACCCGTGGATCGTGGAGACGGAGAAGCACCTGGAAGAAATTCTGTCTACGCCTTCGTACTACTCCAGTATGGTCATTTATTTGAAGGCGATCGGTCATCCCGAATGGGAGCGGGCCGCTTCGGTGCTTGGAGTTGAAGGAGAAACGGTTCCGAACCTTAGCGAAGAGTGGCTGGAAGAGCTGTTAACCTGGTTGCTGTATAAGGAAGAACGGGCGGATTCAAATAGGGAAGCGTTTGACGAGCTGCGCCGGAGACTCAAGGGCATCGGAGCGGTGGAAAAAAGGAAGGTTTATCTACGCTCCACCCCCGAGTTCGATAAGATGCTTGTTCAAAGCGTCTCCAAGCTGCACAGCATTCGAAAAATCGTATCTTTCGAGAGAAGCGTCCTGAAGGGGAATTTGCGAATGGTCATTTTGACCGACTATATCCGGAAAGAGGTATTTCCGAAAAAACAGGGCGAAAGCAAGCCGTTAAGCCGTCTTGGTGTCGTTCCCATCTTCGAAACCTTGCGCCTTCAATGGGGCGGTGAGCTGAGACTCGGCATCCTGACCGGCTCGCTTGTCGTTCTTCCAGTCTCGGCGATGCCCCTGGTTCGGGCCGAGGCTGAACGGGCCGGGGTGCCCCTGGACTGCAAGCCGCTTCCTCATGACGAACGCTATGTTACGGCTGAGTTAAAGGATTCCAACCGTTCTGCGCTGGTAGCCGTTATTACGGAAGTGTTCTCTCAAGGGGGCTTGCAGGTGCTTGTGGGAACCGCCGCGCTGCTGGGTGAGGGCTGGGATGCGCCCTGCATTAATTCTCTGATCATTGCTTCCTATGTAGGCTCCTTTATGCTGTCCAACCAGATGAGGGGCAGAGCCATCCGGACCGAAAAAGGCAACCCCGATAAGACGGCGAGCATTTGGCATTTGGCCTGCGTCGATATGGACCAAACCGAGGGAGGACGCGACCTTGAATCCTTGAGCAGAAGGTTCCGGTCCCTGATCGGGCTGGCGGTCGACAGAGAAACGATTGAAACGGGAATCCGGAGGATAAATGTCCTCATGGACAAATATACGAGCGAAACCATAGAGGTCAAGAACGAGGATACCTTTACCCGTGCACGAAACCGGCATATGCTGCATGAGCGCTGGAAAAAGGCCATCGTTCTGCATGACCATATGACTGAGGAGTTGGTGGCCGACAGGGAGCAGGTCCCCCGGCCGTACTATTTTACCCATACGATCAAAGGGCTGCTTATATGGGGAACTGTTGTCTTTGTGTCCTTGTTTATTGATGTCCTTTTCAGTCCGAATGTGCTGTTCGGCGACTATCCGTTCTGGATAAAACTTTTGCTCGCGATGCTTGTGGCGGTCATTCCGGCCTGCCCTTCCATCTACAAAGCCGTTTTTCTGTACTTGAAGCATCGGTCCTTAGAATCAAGCATCCGCGAGGTCGGTCAAGTGGTATATGAAACCCTGTATGGCATGAAGCTTCTTACGCTCGAACCGGATCAACACCGCATTCAGGCCGAGGAGAACGGTGGAACCATCGTCTGCTGGATGGAAGGGGGAACAACGCAGGAGAAGACCCTCTTTTTGAATGCCCTTCAACAGGTCCTGGAGCCCATAAAGAATCCCCGGTATCTGCTGTACCGCGAATCCCGGTCCAGGCTGGCGACCCGAAGAGATTACCATGCACTGCCGGAGGCCATTGACCGGAAGAAGGAGGACGCGGAGCGGTTTGCCGCCTTATGGCGGAAACACATCGGTCCCGCAGAGCTCGTATACACTAGAACCACGGAGGGGAGAAAAATACTGCTTTCCGCCAGAATGAGAGCCCTGTCGGCCCGTTTTGCCGATAAATCCGAACGGATCAGCGCATGGAGATAATGAAGTGGGGACGAGCTTGAAATAAGGGTGAAGTTAGGGAGTTTTTGATGGGAAAAGATGTATAATATTATAGCTAGGTATATAGCAAGACTAATCATAACAAGTCTAACTATAGCTTTATGTCGGCACTCCCCAGTTTTGGCTTAAGAGAGATAGAGAGGTACGATCCATGCAGGTAGAGCAGCATTCGCAGTCATTCATGAAGAAAGGGATAGCATATTCTAAGGTCAAAAAGGCAAGAAGAAGCTTCCGCAGCCTTGGCTATGTTCTTCTTTTTTTTATACTGCTTCAGTAATGAAAATTTCTCATGATCCACTATTTTTGGCATGCCATTATTTCTATCAATAGATAATAAAAACAGTTATTTAGTACGATTGTATTAAATAAGAAAGAAGACTATAATTTGAATTGCAACACAGACCCATAAGCAAATAATGAATGTAAATGTAGGAGGGATGTAATTACTAAACAGAAGTAATATCAACACAAACTTGAAAAGAATTGTATCTAACACTTGTTCAAGTTTAATAGAGGAGGTTGCTAATTAAATTAATTTAGGAAATTGAGTAATTCTTTTGAGTTCAACCTAATAATCAGTGCTTGATTTTCTTTCGCCGCCAAGCAGACTGGATTTTATACAGCTAAATAAGCCAGATCAGACGATTATTGGCAATCTAACTGGAAATCATACAGCTAATTCGGTCCCAATCTATCCAATCCCTCTTTAACCCCATTTCTAACGGTAGGTTTTACATTTAGTCCGGTGATCTAGCGAGATTTAGCGAGAATTAACTGCATCAATTACATTTAATCGGACAAGGACCATCTGGAGGGCCAATCTATCAAGTGAAATTCTAATATGATAAATCTGTCAAGGATGGCCTGTCAATGTCAAGGACTGATTATGGTTTTGAGCCTTCTTTTGATAAGGAAATATAATTAAAGGAGAGAAGACCCTATGATAAGGAAAGTAACGCTGTTTGCGCTGACTATCGTAATGTCAGCTGGCGTATTGCTTGGTTTTAGCCATCAGGCGGATGCAAAAATAAGCGGAATAACAAGAATAAATAAAGATGATGTTAGTTTTTACAGGTATATGCATACGAAGAGCTTCTATACAAACGATGGTCACGTACGTCTATTGGTTAGAACTTATGGACCGCCAAAGGGAACCTTCGAGGGAGGAATCTCGAAAAGTAAGGTGCCGCATAGTTATATCGGGTCTCCCAAAAGAATCTCGGTCAATACTGGCGGAAGCACGTATTACTATGAATTCAATACCGGAAAAGCAGGAACCTACAACTTTAATTTCTTGAACGACATGTACTATAATCAGATACCGCAATACGTACAATATACTATTGTAGATTAAATCATTGCCAAACCCGCCCGGATAGCCTAAGCTAGGCCGTCCGGGCGGGTTTGGTTGCCATTACCGATAATTTCCGGTAGTGAATACTGTTTCAGAGGCGCCGGGGGAGCTCTTGAATTCTACTTTAACTTCTTTCAATCCCCCGATGTCTAAATCTACTTTTCTGTTGGATGAGCTGGACGAAAGGATTACATGCTTCAATACCGTATCTTTGGCGCCATAGACTTTAATGTCCACGTCTTCTTCAAGCTCTAATCCGAAGAAGTCGAGCTCCAGCTTCTGATACTTTCCATCCGGAACCAGTTTGAAGTCTTTTTGGGCAGAGTTCACATCGCTAACGACTGCCCCCGCTTTGTAATCGACTCCGTTCTGGACGGTATATTGCTTATCTGTCGTTGCCATTACTTTGCTGCTGTAGCCCGCATCGATCTTTTCCAGATTGATCTGAACGGTTTCCAGTCTCTCGCCGATAATCACCGTCTGGGTATCATTATCCCAATCGACAGCGGTCCCCAGGGCTTCCGCCAGGGCTCTTGCGGGTAAATACGTATCATCATTATAAGTGATAGGGGCCAGCTTGTTGCCTTCCTGATTCTTGGCCGTCCAATCCTGGCCGTTAACTTTAAATTGGATGCCCCAGTTCAGATGAGCGGAGATATTCTCCAGGACCGGCGCGGCTGTTGCGCCTGCGACTAAACCGAGTGCCAGAGTGGCAGTAGATGCCAGTACGACAACCTTTTTTTTCATTCGTAACAACCTCCCGAGTATAGATTTGATGATTTCACAGCTCCGATACGGGGACCCCTCTCACCAGGCTTGGCCTGAATCCACGCGACAGGGAAGGGAATGCTATCTTAGCGCCCGATCAGAGTCTATTGAACGAGTATCATGAAATCCTCATTGTAAGGGGGGATTTGGCAAAGTTCAAGAAAACCAGAGATTTTCAGCCAAAGATAAGACTTAGACCCTAAAGATCCTCGGGGAAAATTGCTGAATATTGCCTATTTACTGAGACTATAGGCCTTATGGCCGCCTGAACTTGAGAAGGTGCAGGATAAGCATCGCAAGCATACCCTTTGATCTTGCTCCCATCCTACCGGTTAAAGAAGGGTATCTTCTTCAGAAGAGGCCTCAATGACTTCAATAAACTTCTGAATCGAATTGGTCAGATAGGAATCGGTGGAACGAATGAATACGGTCTTAATCTGTCCAATCTCCCTAGGGACCGTAAAGGTGTTCACTTTACCAAGCTCCTGAAGTGTGGCGGCCGTCAATTCCGGAACGAGAGTAATCCCTAAACCTGCGGCTACACTGCCGAGGATCGTCTCCAAAGTTCCAAATTCGATTTTTTTAACAGGAGAGATCCCCTCTCCTTGAAGCCAATGCTCCAGCTTGGCGCGATAGCCGCAACCCGCACCGAAGACAAGCAGCGGTTTGTTTCTTAATTCGTCATGAGGATCGCTTGCACTTTTATGAGTAACCAGAACGAGATTTTCATCAAATGCTTCGTGCTGAACAATTTGAGGATGAATAACCGGTCCCGTCACAAAAGCGCCGTCTAATCGATGATGGATCACATCCTGCACCAATTCCTCCGTTACACCCGTCACCAGAGAGAGGTCGACATTGGGGTAACGGTGATAGTAGACGGACAAAATTTGCGGCAGCCGGATGACCGTCTCGACCGTTCCGATCTCCACGTTGCCGGCCGGCTGATCAGGGTCCTGAAACGCACTCTGCATTTCTTTCATAGTAAATATGATTTTATCGGAGTATTCCAGCAGCTTCTTGCCTTCCGGCGTCAGCGTCATTCCCCGGCTGTGACGATAAAATAAGGAGGTTCGCAACTCCTTCTCCAATTGCTTGATTCTTGCGGTTACATTGGATTGCACGTAGTTCAATTGACGGGCCGCTCCACTGACACTGCCTTCCTTGGCCACGCTTTGAAAAATAACGAGGTCGCTGATTTCCATTCTTCCGAGCCCCCTTCCTTTATGTATCAATAATAATGATATCTGCATTCATTTTCAATCGTTATTCATGATGAATATTTCCGTATATGATGGATAAGCATTCTGTGTTGAACTATATAAGTGCGGGAACGAGGAAAAGG
Organism: Paenibacillus sp. J2TS4; assembly: GCF_018403245.1. Taxonomy (GTDB): domain Bacteria; phylum Bacillota; class Bacilli; order Paenibacillales; family NBRC-103111; genus Paenibacillus_L. The sequence continues at coordinate 28,770 of NZ_BOSH01000010.1, read as the reverse complement.
GAGAGAAGCCCGAACCGATACAGGTTGGATAAACTTAATTCCCCGTAATCCATATAAATAGCCCGCCAAGAGGACAGGAGACAGAGATGAGAACCAACCGCATAGTACTAGGGGGATTGTTATGCTTGCTCGCCAGCATGTCCTGGGGAGCCATGTTTCCCGTTGCCCACAGCGCAATGAAGCATGTAGACGCGTTTTATTTTTCCTTGATTCGGTATTCTGTCGTAACCATCGTATTGATAGGCTTGCTATGGTGGAAGGAAGGGAAGAAAGCTTTTCGTATGGGGAAAGAAGGCAAGGTTCTGTGGTTTTATGGAACGATGGCCTTTACCGTCTATAACTTTTTCATTTTCCTTGGGCAGGATTGGCTTGGAGAATCGGGTATTTTGATCGCTTCGATTATGGAAGCTCTGATGCCGATGATGTCGGTTATTTTTATGTGGATTTATAAAAGGGCTCGGCCCAGCCGGTTTACCGTATTTACTATAGGTGCTGCTTTTGTTGGCGTGCTGCTTATTGTAACCAAAGGCGATTTGGGTGCCTTTATGTTGTCGGGTCATGCCTTACTGGCCGTAGGGTTGCTGCTGCTTGCTGTGTTGGGATGGCTGATCTATACAATGGGCGGGAATCGTTATTCGGACTGGTCGATTCTTCGTTATTCGGCTTTGAGCTGTCTGCTGGGAACAGGCACCTCAGCGGTCATCGTCGCCATCCTGACCGCCTTTGGAATTTTGCATGTTCCAACCGTGGAAACCCTTGTTCAGATTAGCCCTGAAATGAGCTTTATGATTATCTTCCCCGGAGTGATTGCTTTATTGAGCTGGAATTTAGGGGTAAAATGGCTGACGCCGATCAATGCCATCCTATTTATAAATTTCGTCCCCGTTACTACATTAGTTGTCAGTGTCGCACAAGGATACCAGTTGACCCTGTTTGATCTGAGTGGAACCGGTCTGGTAATGGCGGCTCTGATCGGCAACAACCTGTACCAGCGAAGGAAAGCGAAAGCTCTCAAGCCGGTGGTGCTAACGAGCCCGAGAGTGCCGGGCAATGCGAGCAGGGCATAGGAAGCAATGGACGGCGAACGCGCGCCCCGATAAGGAGCGCGCGTTATTCGATATTAGCCTGGACTTCAGCTTTAGCCTAACACCTCGCCTGGCGTCACTCCCCAGTACTTGCGGAACACTTTTGTGAAATAGCTGACATCCTTATAGCCGAGCGATCGGGCCGTTTCGACGACCTTCGTTCCGGCGTTCAGCCTTTCCATGGCCAGCTTCATTTTTTTCTCCAGAACATAAGTCGTGAAGGACTGACCGGTTTCTTGCTTGAACAATCGCGATAAGTAGAAGGAATTGACATACAGCCTCTGGGCGATCGTATGCAGATTAATAGCCTGATCCAATTCCGATTCCACGAATTTCATCATCTCTTCCACGATCTGATGGCTGTTTGAACTGCTGAGCTGCTGGGCGTATTGAGTTATGCTTCGCACTGTACTGTGCAGCCATTGGACGATTTTCTCCTTCGTTTGCAGGGAATGGAGGTTCTGAAAGTACACATAATTATCACCGACGACCTCCTGCATTGCCCAGCCTTGCGAGTGGACGGTGCGCACGAACAGGCTGCTGAAATACAAAGCGTTCTCCCGCACCTCCTCCACCGATTCCGCCCGCCCGATTCCAAGGCGAATCAGTTCGTCAACGACCTCGATAGCCTTTTCCCGATTCCCCGTCTTTAGGGCATTAGACAGCATTTTTTCCAATGGAGGGTTGAACGGAATCTCGGCCAGCTCATCCTTCTTACCGTGATAAGGGATAGCCAGATTATGACCGTATATTACCCGTTCCTGCAAGGCCCGCCGTGCCTGCTGATAGGATTCAAATACCGCTTCCTTGGACTGTACCGGATTGCCGATGCCCGCGCTGGCCGTTACTTTTAAATATTCTTCCACAAGCACTAGCAACCTCGACGTTAGCCGATGGATTTCGGTCATGAATTCACTTTCTTGTCTGTCTGTTTTATCTACAAAAAATAAGATCGTGGAATCATCATAGTCCTTCAATACATAGCAGGAGGCCTCCTGCAGATACTCCTTGGCCATTTGATTCAGCGAGAAGCGGAGCAAGGAAGTATCGCTTTCGGTAAAGCGGGTTTCTTCCTCCTCCAACGGGTCCATATCAACAACGATAACTGCGAAATGGCGGATAGCCGTCAGATCAATCTTCAGGTCCTGGCTTCGTCTCTCCAATTCCCACCCAACATATTGCCCCAAGACCCAATTCAAATAAAAAGTATCGCGTAATTGCGGCAAATGGTCCTCCCAGCTCTTTTGCAGCTGCTCTTGCTTGTACTGGGCGTCGAGCTCTTGCCTGATCAGCTGCTTCGCTTCCAGAACGGCATTCGTAATTTCCTTAAACCCGGCGGGCTTCAGTAAATATTTGATGACATTATATTCGAGCGCTTTCTGTGCATAAGAGAAATCGTCATGACCGCTGAGAATGACAATTTTGACCCGGGGATGGATGGCCGTGATCCGCTCTGCTACCGTCAAGCCATCGATTTCCGGCATTTGAATATCCAGCAGAACAATATCAGGCCGGTTGATTTGAAACAGCCGCAGCGCTTCCGAGCCATTCCCCGCCGTGGCAACGACTTCGATCCCATGCTCCTCCCAAGGAATATTGCGAGCCATATTATCGAGCAGTTGAACTTCATCATCGACAATCATCAGATCCATAGTTCAGTCCTCCTCTTGCCCGGTTTCCAGTTCATAGCAGCTTTGCAGCGGTATCGAAATGGTGATTACGGTCCCGAAATTTAACGTGCTGTCAATCGTTAAATCGGCCTGTTCTTTATAGAAGAGCTTAAGCCGCGCCTTAACGTTCCGGAGGCCAAAAAATTCATGATAAACCGGTTGAATTCCGCTAAAGCCTTTATAATCATTGTAGGAAACTTTGGCTAGTTCCTGACGGATGGCATGAAGCCTGTTGCTTTCTATTCCTTTGCCATTATCCTCCACCTTAAGGATTAAAGTTTCGTCCTGCACTTTGCAGGAAATGAGCAATTCCCCTCCTTCGGACTTCTTTTCCAACCCGTGAAGAATGGCGTTTTCGACTAATGGTTGAAGAATTAATTTGAGCAGAGGGACATGATTGCAAGATTCCTCCACATCGAACTTGACGACAAAATGATCAGCGTAGCGCAGCCTCTGGACCGTTAAATAATAATTAAGATGCTCCATCGTCTCTTGGATCGTGAACACATCTTTCCCTTTGCTAAGACTGGTTCTAAAAAATTTGGAGAGATTAAGCACCATCTCGCTAATTTCTCCAGCTTCATAATTTTCCGCCTTCCAATAAATCGAGTCGAGTGTATTATATAAAAAATGAGGGTTAATTTGCGATTGTAATAACCTCAATTCGGTTTTCGCCATCAGTAGCTGCTGCTCATAATTATTTTTGATCAAATGTCTATGCTCCTTTACCATATCGTTAAAAGATCGGGTCACGTTGCCGAAATCATCTCTTCGGTCAATAGGTAAACGAGTGTTCAAATTTCCTTGCCGCATTTGCTTCATCCCGTACGCCAGAGAGGCCAGGGGAGAGGAGATTCCACGATAGACGACCCAAGCGATGATGACGGTCAATAGAATACTTACAGCAATAATATAATAAGTAAACTTTCTTAAATTATTGGATGGGGCGTGGATAGTTTGGACCGGCTGCACGAGCACGACAGACCATCCCGTCTCCTTGGAATGGATTCGAGTAACAATGAGCTCGTGCTGGGAATCCATCGCCGTCTGGATAGTACTTCCTTGTATATTCTGGTAGTCCTCCATCATAGCGGGCATGGGCTCATCCGTCGTAGCGGCAACCAGCTGCTGGTTCTCATTGAATAAATAGACCTTTTCTTCTTTGGAATTAGATAAATTACTAATCATCTGAAGCAGCTTTTGTTTATTAATAGTGATCATGACAACATTGCTAACGTCTGGATTGAAATAGTCCATCAACCGCATCAGGGTAATGCTGGTTGGACTGAAGATAGATTGCAGCTCTATGTCGTAGCCGGGCTGATCCTGACGTGGAATCAACCAGATCCCGGCTCCTTTATTCGTGGATTGGATTTCCATGTACCAAGGCTGATTCTTTATGTTATCTATTCGTTTTCCCCCGAACTTGGTGGACAAGACCGTCCCGGAGGAGGCATGAAGGATCGAGATTTGGGACAATAACGGATTGATGGAGCTAATATTCGAGATGCTCGACAGGACCTGGCTGAAATCGTAATTCGACTCATGCCGCGTCTTGGCTTCCACTTGAGTCAATTTCTGATTGATGTTGCTGTCCATGGCGATGATCATCGACAGCTCCTCGACATTCTGCACGGTAAGGTCGATATATTCCATCGCTCCCACCATCGCATTCTGGATCCGTTCGCTAACTTGCTGCTCCAGAATAGACCTGGATTCAAAATTGGCAAACAAGCTGACAAAAACAAGCGGGACCAGAATAAGCAGAAAGTAAATGGTCAGACGAAGCTGGAGGGATTCGACCCATCGATTCGCAAACCAATTCAGAAGTTTCATAGTTGACCTCCCAACCAGAACGAATTTTCTCTAAACTATTCATTCGATCAGAAGGTCGCGAAAACCTTTTCAAATCCCGTTAAACGATTCCAACTTTCCAAATCGATCAGCTTATCCTTTAATGGCGCCAATAAGCATTCCTCTTACAAAATACTTCTGCAAAAACGGATAGATCGCGAGAATCGGCAGGATCGCAACTACAACCGTGGCCATCTTGATCGTTTCCGGCGGAAGCTGCTGCATAATCTGGGAGTTCATCAGCTGCAGTTCCTGACTGACGTTCGGATTCTGAATCATATTGCGAAGGACGAGCTGAATGGGATAGAGTGATTTGTCGCTAATATACAGAATCGCTCCGAAAAAAGCGTTCCAATGACCAACCGCATAGAAAAGTCCGATGGTCGCCAGGATCGGCATGGAGAGAGGCAGCACGATGCGAAACATCGTTTGAAAATCACCGCAGCCATCCACTTTCGCCGCATCTTCTATTTCATCCGGGAGATTCTGGAAATAGGTTTTCACAATCAGCATGTTAAAGGCGGAGACGAGTCCGGGTATAATCAGCGCCCAGATCGTATTGGTCAATCCAATTCCGCGGACGACGAGATAAGTAGGGATCAGTCCTCCGTTGAAAAGCATCGTAAACACGATAGCCAGCAGGAAATAATTGCGCCCCGGAACGAATTTCTTGGATAGCGGGTAAGCCAATAAGATGGTGGTGATCAAGTTCAATGTCGTTCCGACTACGGTTACGAATACGGTTACCCTCAAAGCTTGGGGAATGCGCTGGCTGGAGAAAATCTCCTTGTAGGCCTCAAAGGTGACGGTTTTCGGGATAATGACGAATCCGCCGCGGCTCAGCACCTCGGAGAACGGGGTGATGGACATGATGAAGACGTAATAGATCGGAAACAAACAGGCGAGCGCGAATATAGTTAAGATAATGTACAGAATGGCGTCGACTATCCGATCCGACTTTGTTTTATGCAGCACTAATGACATATCTATGCCTCCTAACCTGATGCTAATGATGTTCTACCAAATTCCGGAGCCGCCAAATTTTTTGGAAAGATTGTTAGCGCCGATAACAAGAATAAAGCCAACGATCGATTTAAAGAAGCCTGTTGCTGAAGAAATACTGAATTCCAGCTGCTCCAATCCTTGCCGGTAAACCCAGGTATCGATGATGTCTCCCACTTCATAGACACGGGCATTCAGGAAAATAAAGATTTGCTCGAATCCGGCATCCAAAATGTGACCTATGCGCAAAATTAGCAAAAGGAGGAAGACATCGCGGATCCCCGGCAGTGTAATATGCCAGATCTGCCGCCAGCGGCTGGCTCCGTCTACGACGGCGGCTTCATACAGCTCGCTGTTTATGGAGGACAGAGCGGCCAGATAGATGATGGCGCCGAAGCCGGTGCTTTTCCATAAATCGCTTATAATGAGCAGCGGCCGGAAGAAGCTCTTATCGGTCAATAAATTAATCTCTCCCCATCCCATGTTTTGATGGAATTGGCTATATAGTCCAGATCCGGGTGCGAGGAAGGCGAAGACGATTCCGAATACGATAACCCAGGATAAAAAGTGAGGACCGTAAGTAATCGTCTGGACGACGCGCTTGAACCATCCTACGCGAATTTCATTCAAGATCAAAGCCAATATGACATCGGGGAACATTCCGAAAATAATCCGGTAAATGCTGATGAGAATCGTGTTGCGCAGGATGATAAAGAAATCGGGGGAGGAAAAGATTTCTCGAAAATTATCAAGGCCTACCCATTCGCTGCCCCAAACTCCTTTAAGCAAATTGTAGTCCTTAAAAGCTATGACCAATCCGCCCATCGGCAAATAGTTGAAAATTAAATAATAGGCCAGACCGGGAAGCATCATCAAGTAAAACCAACGGGCCCGATAAATCGATTTCCACTGGACTTTCGGCCGGTTCTGTTTAGCTTTCAGCGGCACGGCGATTTCAGGTTTCATCTATATGGACTCCTTTGTCTAAGAATGTAGGGTGTTGGAGGATGGTCAGTCCAAAAATTATATATCGTAGAGAAAGCTGGCTTTCTCTACGATATATACAAACTCATGCCATCTACACCATTAGCGATCCAGCTTCATCTTACTTGTCTCGGAACGTTATATCCCGGCCATGAGCTTTCGACATTTGTTCGGCATAGGCTTCAAAGACAGCCCGGCCACCGTATTTCTCCATTAGCTCCTCGCGGTACTGCGGCCAATTGGAGGCGTCTTTTTCTTCGAATAAGATCTTCGTCAAGACCGAATAAAGCTGGTTACGGAAGTCGGCCAGGTTGTAGCCTTCCGGCGGAGCTACGTTCGTACCGATGGATGGCAAATATTTATAAGTACGCACATGCTCCAGAATAGCGCGGTCGCGATCCGTCTCTGTGGGGCGGACCACGTCCAGTCCGAACACTTGCGGCTCATCCGCTGTAGCGAAGAATTGATAAATGTTCAGGAAATCTCCCTGATCAATGACATCCCGTTTATAGGCATCCGCATCCACGGTAATGGTATTGCCATCTCTCTTGTAGTGGACACCTTCTTGCCCGTAACGGACCAGCAGGAAGCCTTCCTCGCTAGCCATCCAGTCCAGAATTTGCAGAGTTCTTTCCACATTTTCAATGGGGGTATCTTTGCCGAACATGAACGGGTTGCCAGGCAATGCTTCCGTGGCTACACCGGTATCCGCGAAAGGATGGAAGGGCTGCCAATCGACTTTTTCCGCTTCTTCCGCTTTTCCTGCGGATCTTAGAATTTCTTTTGTTTTAAATTGAACGCTGTTCGGATCGTTGTCCAAAGCAGCGGTCCGGGCGGCACCCCAGAAAATTCCGGCCTTGCCTTGAGCGGCTTTATTAATATCTTCCCCGGTTTTTTGCAGGAACCAGTCTTCATCCACAACCTTCATGTCGATGACCTTGCGAATATCATCCAGCACTTGTTCAATTTTCAGGTCGGAATACCCATCCACCAATTGATCATCCACCAGTCCAAGTCCATAAAGCCCGTTCTTCAAATATTCAGGCCAGTAGACGTAAGGAAGGGTTCCGTTACCGATCGTTGTAAATCCTTTGGTGTCATTTTTTCCGTTATTATCGGGATCTTCGAAGGTGAACGCCTTCATGACCTCGATCATTTCATCATAGTTGGTAGGAATATCGACGTTAACCCCTTTAGCTTTTAAATTGTCGATCCAGTCTTTGCGGACATAATAGGATACATATTGCTGCTTGGCAAACGGGACCGGGGCGCGCATAAATTTGTTTTGAACCTTGTAACGCTCCAGTTCATCCTCTTGAACCCAATACTTAAAGTAGTTAGGCATTTTCTCTGGAGTAACAAGTCCGGTCATATCCAAAGTCAACCCGTCTTTAATGTAGGTATTGGAGGTAGCCCCATCGGACATGAACATATCCGGCACATCCCGTCCGGCCATCATCAGATTCAGCTTGGTTATGAAATCTGCGCCCACCTGCATGTGTTCAATTTGCAGATCGACATTGAATTTCTCTTCAATAACCTGCTTTACGAAGTCCTTATCTTTAGGAGGCAAATTGGAGTTGTTGGAACCATTAACGAACCATTTCAGTGTCAACTTCTTGGCGTTGGGATCTTCTGCTTGCCCTTTATTCCCGTCTTTATCCGTATTGGTGCTGTCCGCAGGCGGTGTAGTTCCGTTCGCCCCTTTGTCGGAGTTACAGGCTGCCAACAAGAAAATCAAGAAGAGCGAGCATAGCAGCATTAATGCAGATCGGATCCTTACCTTCTTCATTCATTCATCCCCTTTACTAATAATCACATTTCTTTGAAAACGATTACAATTAAAATTGTAGCTAACGAAGCTTGGAAATCCTATAGTATTTTTTTAACTTTCGATGGTAATCTAATAACTTTTGACTTACAGCCAAAAAACAGGGGACAGTTGTAAGACAGTTGTATAAAGAGGAGGCAGGGAAAACATAATATGTAAGATGTGATTTGAAGCTAAGCAATATAGCATATTAAAACCCGCTAGAAGCGGGTTTATTCGTAAATACTATCAGCATGGTCGTACCGTATTTTCTCGGAGTTTATTTTATCCACGCCGGTTTCATGCTTTTCCATACTGTCCATACATTTACCGGCTGGTTTCCCCTGATTTAGGGCCTGTTCTCGCTGATGAATCTCTTTAGCTGAATTTTCGGTTTTCATTGATCATCGTCTCCTAGTGGCGAAGTCCCGGCGTTTAACGTTGATCTCCCCGATCCCGGTTGCGGCCCATCAATCCGGCCAATCCAACTAATCCAAGCAAGCCCAGCCAGCTCCAGTTACCGAACGTTCCCGTTTCACGGGTGGTATAGGATCTGTTTGTATAGGTTGGCGTGGTTCCGGGGGTAGTTATGCCGTCAGTGCCGCGCATTCTGAGGCCATCCACTTTGGCCCCTGGGGGATTGGTTGCTGCTGGCGCAGCCGGTGCCGCTGGCGCAGCTGGTGCCGCTGGCGCAGTCGGTGCTGCTGGCGCAGTCGGTGCTGCTGGCGCAGTCGGTGCTGCTGGCGCAGTCGTTGGAGCAACCGTTTTGTCCGTCGGCTCCGTTACTCCATACGTATGGTTCTTTAATGTAGGAGCAGGAGAAGATTCGGCAAAGATCGTGGAAGTAAACATAAATGCAAGAACTAAGGACAAGATCGAGGCACTTATCTTTTTCATTTGATCACCTCCTCACTTAGGTTATTGTTTGCTTTAAGCGAGGTTTTATAATGATCAATAACTGGCAGATGCCATAAATAACTGTCACAACCAATGGCTGCTGCCTAAACGAGAAGCCCTTTCACCGCAATATCAGACTTTCAGGGAGTGGAGAAAGCGAGATGGACAAAATCCATTATTCAAGGGTAAAAATGCACTTGAATTCTATAATTTTGTCGTTTTTGGAAAATAAGGAGTATAAGTGCACCTTGATTAACAGAAAATCGGGGTTTTCTCAAAAAGTAGCATTTTAAAGGGTAGTTTTGCACCCTAATAAGTTAAATATGGAAATTTAGCAAAATTATAGTGCATTACTGCACCTTAATCCGGCAGATCCATTTCAAATCAATAATACATAAACAAAAGGCTCTGACCGTAAGCCAGAGCCGAAAAGAATCCGAATGAACTGAAAAGGAAAATTCACAGGTAATTAATGAGAATCCAATGACCAACCAAAGAGAGGTGATGAGTGCAGAATCAATCCCCAATAATTCCTAGTTAACTATCCAGTAAATTTCATATAACTTGGAATAAGTCCACAATCAACACTCAATAAACCCACTCTAATAAATATTTCCATCAATGCCCGAGAGGTCAAATTAATTTAAACAGTAAGGTTTCCCTGCAAGGTTGCAAAAATGCCAACAAAGCTTAAGCTTCTACCTTCTCAAGCCAATCCATCTCTTCCGGCGTCAGCTGGATCCGAGTCGCTTCCGCGCACGATTCCATCTCCGCCTGATTCCGCGGACCGATCAGAGCCGCCGTGGGGAAGGGCTGATTCAGAACGTAAGCGAGCGCGATCTGAATGGCGGTGACGCCGCGCTTACGGGCGAGCTCCTCGGCGCGGCGCAGCCGCTCCCAATTGGCGTCGCTGTAGAAGACGCGCACCGTGTCGGCATCGCTGCGGTCCTCGGGACGATACCGTCCCGTGAAGAAGCCGCGGGCTTGTGACGACCACGATAACAGCGGCAGCTGGCTGGAGGCATGCCATGCGCATGTCTCGGCATCGGCGGTGACGCAGCCCTCCCAATAGGGCTCATTAGCCTTGGCCAGGCTCAGGTTCGGGCTGCTGAAAGAGAAGCCCTGCAGCCCATGAGCGGCCGCGTAATCGTTCGCCTCTTGAATGCGCCCATGCGTCCAGTTGGACGCGCCGATAGCGCGGATTCGTCCGGCCTCGATATGGCGGTTCAACGCTTCGATGATCGGACCGACGGGAACGTTCGGATCATCGCGGTGCAATCCGTACAGATCCACGTAGTCGGTCTGCAGCCGTTCGAGGCTCGTCATCAGATCGTGCTCGATGGCCTCCGCATTCACACGTGGCCCCTTCGCATCGTGGTGCGCTCCTTTGGTAAAGATCACGATATCGTCGCGCTTGCCCCGATTCTGGAGCCATAGGCCGAGGGCCAGCTCGCTTTTGCCCCCGCAGTAGATGTGGGCGGTATCGATCGTGTTACCGCCGATCTGAACATAAGCATCCAGAATGTCGCTGACTTGCTCAATCTTCTCCGGCATGAAATAATCGGAGCCCATAATGAGCTGGGATACTTTGGTTTCCAAACCTTTAATGGAGATAAAATTCATTTCTGTTAACCTCCTATTTATGAGGGATAGATACGCGGGAGCGCGTTCGAGCCGATTCCAGACAGGCATCGACCACCCGCATATTCAGCACTGCGTCTTGCGGGTCAAATACAGAAGCCGCTCCGTCCAGTACGGTGGCGGCAAAATCGTCAGCCTGAAGGGAATATTGGTTGACGGGCGGGAATTCCACCTCTTTGCGCTCACCCTTGGCGATTACATAAAACACGCTGGGAGTACCAGGATCGCATACGAAAGCAGAAGGCACTTCAATTCGCCCGTCGGTGCCCAATATCTCCAGCGTGTTCCGGCCGGCGGCCCACATGGCGCAGTCGAAGGTTAAGCCGATCCCCCCGGGAAATTCGAGCAGGCCGGAAGCCATCATGTCAACTCCGCCATGGCGCTCGGAGAAGAAGGCATGCACGGTAGCCGCTTCCGGCTCCAGACCGGTAACGAGCCGCGCCGCGCTGATCGGGTAGACCCCGATATCATAGAGGGCCCCGCCTCCCATAGCCGGATTGTTGCGAAAGTTGGTTGTATTCGCGGAGCTGTTAAAAGTAAACGTGCCATGAACGCCGCGCAGTTCACCGATTTCACCCGCAGCGATAATCTCTCGAAGATGTTCATATCGCGGATGGTGACGATACATAAAGGCTTCGGCCAGATGCACTCCTGCTTTGGCGCAGGCTTCGGTCATTTCTTCGGATTCGCGGGCATCCAGCGCAAAAGGCTTCTCGCATAATACATGCTTGCCCGCCTCTGCTGCACGGATGGTCCATTCCTTGTGCATATTGTTAGGCAGGGGAATGTAAACGGCATCAATCGAATCGTCAGCAAGCAAAGCTTCGTAGCTCCCGTATGCTTTAGCAATTCCAAGCTTGTCTGCGGTTTCCCTGGCCTTGGCTTCGTCGCGGCTTGCAATGGCAGCGACTTCCCCTCTGGCGGACGTTTGAATTCCCGGAATCACTGAACGAATGGCAATGCCGGCGCACCCCATAATGCCCCATTGCAGCTTTCTGTTGCTCATCTCCTCAGCTCCTTGATAAAAGTATATTGTTATTATAAATCAGTCATTCTAAAATGAATATAATAGGATATTGATATAGATAAAACGATATTGTCATCTATGGAGGGGAGTTTATGGTGATGCGGCAAAGGCATCTGCCGACCATTCCTAAGCATCGGTTTCTATGCCTTCCGGTTTCTGTCGGCTGGTATTGGGAAGAGCCCAATCATGTGGTTAAGCGCAGCAAGGGAGCCTTGAATGAATTCAGCATTCATTTTGTTCTGGATGGCAAAGGCTATGTTGAGATCGAGGACAAGTCCTACACGCTTAAGCAGGGGGACGCCTTTATCTATTTTCCATATGAGCGTCAGCAGTACGGCTCATCCGAGGAAGACCCTTGGAATATTCGCTGGGTGCATTTTTACGGGAACAAATTAAACGAATTTATGATGGATACCGGTTTTCACCGTTCGACGCTGTGGTCATTGAAACAATTGGGCCTGCTGGAAGAGGCTCATCAGCAATTAATGGAGGAGGCCGAGCGGCATGTTCTGCTTCACGATACGAGACTGTCTACATTGACGTATGCTTTGCTTACCGAATTTATGATGCAAGCGGTGCCCTTCATGCCGGCCAAAGCAAATGCGCCTTCCACAGTACGGATAGACGAGCTTCTCCCGCGGATGCAGGAACAGGCTTGTCAGCCTTTTGATCTGGATTATTGGGCGGACCAAGCGGGGGTAAGCACGTATTACTTTTGCAAGCTTTTCCGCAAGACGACAAGGATGACGCCGCTGTCCTTCGTTACGTTGTGCAGAATCCAGTTCAGCAAGGAACGGCTGCTGGAGCAGCCGGATTGGCCGGTCAAACGGATCGCGGAAGAGTGCGGGTATCCAAGTGCCAGTTATTTCAACAAGCGCTTCCTGGAGCATGAAGGGATGACTCCGACCGAGTTTCGCGATTTGTACAGCAGACGTTCCTTCATTTAGCATCTGGGTATTTTAAAATTTCTTCTATAAAAAACTTAGTTTTTTATCAAATGTTGTACTTTTTATCGTTAAATAGTTGTACAATGTCCATGGGGACCGATATGGTTCCCAAGAGTAGGAGAGGATCAGGCAACCTCCAACGGTACGTCCAAAGGTTTGCCCAGACAACTCTTTGAATAATCTCTTAAAGATAGAGGAGGAGTTTTCGATATGAAAGTGGCAGTCTTAGGCTGCGGAATTATGGGGAAAACTCATGCGAACGCTTACCAACAATTGTCCGGAGCGGAATTGGTCGGAGTATGTGATTTTGTTGAAGAAGCGGCCAAAGCGACCGCAGAGCAATTTGAGACGCAGCCCTACTATTCCTTTGAAGACATGCTCGCGAAGGCAAAGCCGGAGGCGGTTAGCATTTGTTTACCCACTCATTTGCACAAGGAGTATGTGATTAAGGCAGCTGAGCAGGGCGTTCATGTTATTTGTGAAAAACCAATCGCTCCGACATTATCCGAAGCACGCGAAATGATAGAGGCTTGCAAGGCTAATGATGTTAACTTGTTCGTTGCCCATGTCGTCCGGTTCTTCCCAAGCTACAGGGATATTAGCCGCCAGGTAATGAACGGCGCCGTAGGAAATGTTGGAGTTATACATACGAAGAGAGTCGGCGGTCGTCCGGGTCAAACCAAAGCCTGGTATAATGACAAGAGCAAAAGCGGCGGAGTCATTATGGATCTGATGATTCACGATATTGATTTTGTCCGCGGGATTGCCGGAGAGATCAAGAGTGTTTATGCGATGGAGCGAAGCACTGAGAATATGGACTATTCTTTAGTTACATTAAGATTTGACAATGGAGCGATGGCTAATCTGGAAGCGTTCTGGGGTTACCCCGGTCCTTTCACTACAGCAGTGGAAGTAGCGGGGAACAAAGGAGTGGTCCGCTTCAACAGCGAGCAGGCCCATTCAGTGCGCATTCATAAAACAGCGGATAGTGAAGCCGGCGCAGGAACGGCTTACCGGTCAGCCAGTCCTACGCTGCATGATCCGTATTATTATGAATTGGAGCATTTTCTGGAGTGCATCCGTACAGGCTCTGAGCCGCTCGTTACAGCGGAGGACGGATACCGTGCGGTGGAGATTTCCCTGGCAGCGCTCGAATCCATTCGTACAGGAGCGGTCATTGATATGGCCCAGTTTCAAAGTGAAGTCGGGAGGGAGAACGTATGACAGCAGCGCTTAAAGTCGGAATGATCAGCTTTGCTCATGGCCATGCCAATAGCTATTTCCAGGCTCTGATGAACATTCCCGGGGTGGTTGTCGCCGGAATCGCCGACGAAGTAAAGAGCAGGGTGGAAGCACTGACCGAGAGGCATTCTATTGCTTACTATGAAGATTATCGAAAGCTTCTGGAGACAGATATTGATGCCGTCGTTATCTGCTCGGAGAACGTACACCATGCACAGTTGACGATCGATTCTGCCAAAGCGGGCAAGCATGTGCTTTGCGAGAAGCCTCTGGGGATTTCGGTAGAAGAGATGAAAGAAATGATCCGTGTCTGCAAGGATAACGGAGTTCAGTTGATGACCGCCTTTCCTTGCCGGTATATTACTGCGGTAACCGAAGCCAAGGCAGCCATTGAACGCGGAGAAATCGGGGAAATTCTCGCGATTAAGGGCACGAACCGCGGAACCATGCCTGGCAGCTGGTTCATTGAACCATCCTTGTCCGGTGGCGGCGCGGTGCTTGATCATACCGTCCATGTCATGGATTTAATGAACTGGATCCTCGACAGCAAGGTAACGGAGGTTTATGCAGAAGCCGGGACATTATTCCATGAGATTGGGGTGGACGACGCCGGACTCGTTCATGTCAAGTTTGAGAATGGGATTGTGGCCGTGATCGACACGAGCTGGTCGAGGCCGAAATCATTCCCGACGTGGGGCGACGTGACCATGGAGATCATCGGAACCAAGGGAGTGATTTCTGTAGACTCCTTCGCTCAGAAGAACGAAGTGTTCAATGATGACAGCGTCAAAGCTAAATGGAGCAGTTGGGCAGACGGCATGGACGAGGGGCTCGTCCGAGGCTTCCTCGATGCTATTCGCGAACAAAGGGAAGTGCCGATTACCGGCGAGGATGGTTTAAGATCGGCCGAAGTAGCACTGGCCGCCTATGAATCCATTAAGAAGGGCCAGCCGGTTAAGCTGGCTTAGGGTAGAAACAATGGAGGTGCACTGTATAGTGCACCTCGTTTTTTTGCAATTTAAGGGATTCGTCAGTCCTATCACGCATTGCTCCCGACCAGGGGCCGTCGCTCATTTCATTGCTTTGCCCGCCGCCTTCTCGGCTATGCCGCTTGGCACGTTGTTCGGTGGTTTGTTCTTTGTATTCCTCGCATTCGCGGCGCTGACTTCGGCCGTATCCTTGCTCGAGGTTCCGGTTTCCTATGGAATGGAACGGTTTTATTGGAGCACGATAAAGGCCGTTTGTATCGTCATTATCATTTTGTTTGTACTAGGTATTCCATCTCTTTTATCGCTAGGCAATGTTTCCGGTCTTACATTCGGAGGCAAATCGTTTTTTGATTGGGTAGATTTTATCACTTCCCATATCATGCTGCCGATCGGAGCCATCTCATTGCTCATAATGATGAATAACCGCGACGGCAGCCCCTAAAGATTGAATATAAGGTTGTTCATTAAACTCGATTCTGGTTTGGCTTAAAGGAATCTCCAAAGCGTTGGCCCTAAGATAATCCAGCACAGCCTGCTTGAAGTAAGTATTCGAGTTATAGGGGCTGTCAATGACAATCAGACCGGGATTCATAATGTTGATAACACTGATTAATGCAGCTCCCAAATATTTTCCGTATTGCTTCTGCACAGTATCTATTTGCACCTGTGTTGGAATCTTCTCACGATCAGACATCCATTGTGAGTAGGAGCGAATGCTGATCATTTGCTCCAGACAGCCAATTTGACCGCAGCTGCACGGAGGTCCTGCAGGCTCAACAGAGAGATGTCCGATTTCTCCTGAAGTCCAACTGACCCCGTCCCATATTTGTCCGTGCTGAAAGAAGGCCCCGGCAATCCCCTCGCCAATGCGAATATAAAAGAAGCTGGGATTATGATGAATTTCTTTCGTTAATGCGGCACATAGGGCCGTCATCTTCACGCTATTCTGGATGATCAAGGACATAGAGTCGGGAAGCATGGCCGATTGTGTGAGCATGGAATGGAGGGGGACATCCTTCCATCCCAGCTTCGTAGAAACATATACGATGCCCTCCTCTGTGTTTACAATTCCGGGAATGCCAATGCCCACACCAATTAATCCGTCATGCTCTTGCTTGGTCCGTTGAATGAGCTGAGTTAGATAGGCAACGACTTCGCCGACCTGTCTGCTGTCCACTTTATCCGAGCCTTTATCGATGATATTAAGGCAATAATCCGTTACAACATAATCGATCGATTCGTTGGATAGAGTGATGCCAAGCGATTTGAAGACGTCAGCGTTAAGTTCAATTAAAATTTTGGGACGGCCCGCTTTGTGGCTATCCTTAATGCCTACTTCTTTAATAACCCCTTCATTAATAAATCGATCTACGATTAAGGAAATGGTATTTTTGCTGACGCCCATTAGCTTGGCCAAATCTTTTCTGGAAGTTTGCTTGTGCTTCCTTAATAAATGAATGAGCTTTTTTTGATTTTGCTCTCTTAATAAGGCAGGTCCTCTTACAGACACGGTCACCCCTCTTTTCTCTATCTATCCTCTAGGAATGAGGATATCAGGAAAGAGCTGTTTTGGCTAATTCCATTCGTCACCTTCGATGGCGATGCGTTTTTTCCACATAGCCACTAGTTCATTTCTTTAGCTAATTCTTCATCACTTTTGCTAATGGATTGCAGTAAATCCTCGACTTCTGCCGTCACGGGCTTACTCCGGTTGAGAAGCCCCATCCCAATGAAGATGATTCCGGCGGTGAAGACAGGTGCCCCGATCTCAATATACAAAGGCCAATTTACAAGCACCTTGGTAATGAAGAACATAACGAATCCGCCCAAGATGGAAGCGATCGCAGCTTTGGAGTCGCTGTGCTTAAATACTGGCAGCAGTCCGAGCAGCATAGGAATGGAAACCGGACCGACAAGTGCAGCAAACCAGGTGATCAGCAATCCAAGAACGCCGCCGAATACATCGGAATAGATCGCAATAATAAGCGTTAAAAAGGTAAAGGAAAACGTCGTAATTCGTGCAATTTTGAGCGAAAGCTTCTGATCAATGCCTTTAAACTTCTTGTTCATAACAGGCAAGATATCCCGTGTGATGACCGCCGAAATAGTGTTGGCATCAGAAGATGTCATGGACATCGTTGCTGCAAACAGGGAGGCCAGCACAAGTCCAATCAGGCCAACGGGAAGGAGCTCCTGAGCCAGCAGCGAATAGGACTGGTTCGGATCGCTAAGACCCGGCAGGATGATTGGCGCCGCCCACATCGGGAAGAACAAAATAAGCGGCCAAATCAAATATAGGACACCGGATAGCAAGCCGGCCCGTTTCGCTTCCTTGCCTGAAGGGGAAGAGATGTATCGCGCTGCAAGATTCCAAGTGCCGCCGTTATAGCTTAAGAAGACAACGAAAACGTATACAATGACGTAAGCGAGAGAATACGGTTCGTTAAACGGCTGGCTGTTGGCTGGCGGGAGCTGATCCCACATACCGGTAATGGAGCTTGTGCCGCCAAGAGTTTGTATAACTACAACGAACATGACAATGCCTGCGATAATTTGAACGACAAATTGGGCAAAGTCTGTCCAAATGTCCGCCCATAATCCGCCTACAGTAATATAAATGAGGGAGACAATTCCTGAAATTAAAATCCCGTAAATAATCGGGATGCCAGTAAAGCCGTTGAGCAGGATGCCGATGGCCGCCCATTTGGCGCCAACATCGAACAGCTTCAGCAAAACTCCGCTCCAAGCAATTAATTGTTGAGTTGGAATATTGTATCGCATGGCCAGATACTCGGTAGGAGATTCAATATCCAGCTTTGTTCTTAATTTGGCCCAGCGGGGCGCCATTATATAGGCCCCAATAATGACAGAGATGGTAATCGGTATAGCCCACCATACGTACAAGCTGAACCCATGGGTATAAGCAAGTCCTGCATAAGCTACGAAAACCGCTCCGCTGTAACCGGAGACGTGATGGGAAATTCCGGATAGCCACCACGGAAGCTTCCCTCCGGCAACGAAGAAATCTTTAGAGCCCTGTACTTTCTTGTAAGCGGAAAATCCGATGTAGACCATTAATAAAAAATATAAGATAATAACGCCCCAATCCAATCCACTCAATTGTCATTCCTCCTTTGATGTATGCGTTTGCAGGTTATTAGTCATAATACATGACCAATTAAAAAATAGCAAGAACGACACGGTAAATTTTTTCGGTAATTTTTTCAATTATATAAATTGAACTAATGATTGGATAGCGCATGAAGTGGAGAAAGAAAGATGCTTCCAGGGCGAGTTCCTGCATTTTGATGTAGAAAGCAAGATGAAGTATCTACGGATTGCTTAGGCAAGAGTAGTAGATGGGCTGTTCCGCCCCCTATGCCTACAGGAGACATAGGTTGCTTGCTAAGACAACTTCACAGATACTTGATATGGAGTAGATCGGGCAAATCCCTATCTACAATAGGTACATGAAGTTGTCCGTGGTAAGAAGCCCCGACTTCAACTCGCGATAGCGAGTAAGTGGGGGGGAGGTTCACGAAGATTAAGAAATGATTAAAACATAAAGTTTATCATAATTTTTTGTATTGCAAATTTCTTCCTGAACAACGATAATAGATAACAAGAATTAGAAAACGCTTTCTTGGATGCTGTTTATTAGCCTGATAATCCCCAGCTAACCCCTTGATCAGGGGGGATTCGGATGAATATTGGTGAAGCAGGACCATATTGTCGCGGGTAGAGATGATGAGAGAACCCGATGCTGATACGAACCATTAAACCACGGTTGATTTAATAGTTCGCTTTAGTACGGGATAATTCTTGTCGTCTTTTTTTGTACCCATCTTTAATAAAGGAGGGCATAAATAAATCAGATAGTTATTAATTTTTTGAATAATTAGAATATTTGGAAAAGCGAGATGGATTAAAAAAGGATCCGGAGTGCAATTTGATAACAAGACTAATGTGAATCATGCATAAATTAATTATAAAAAAGAGGTGAATGAATCGTTGGCCAATCCATCTGTTCATAAAGCTTCTACTGCGACGAAACCGTCTAAACTGGCCCGTTTTTTTAAACCGTTTCGTCGGAATATAGGGCTTTATGTTCTCATTTCGCCCGTCATAGCCTACTACATCATCTTTGAATATTTTCCGATGTACGGGGTGCAGATCGCTTTTAAAAATTTTGTAGCATCCAAAGGAATATGGGACAGTCCTTGGGTCGGACTCAGACATTTTGAAAGATTCTTTGACAGCTATTATTTTTGGCGGCTCATAAAAAATACTCTCGGCATCAGCTTGTATCAGTTGGCTGTCGGATTCCCGGCCCCGATTATACTGGCTCTGATGATCAATGAGGTTCGTTTGAAATATTTTCGTAAATTCGTTCAGACGGTTACATACGCGCCTCATTTTTTATCCACGGTTGTCCTGGTCGGAATGCTGATTATGTTTCTTTCGCCGCAGAGCGGGCTTGTGAACCAGCTCATTGTATTTTTTGGAGGAGAGCCGATTGCCTTCATGTCGGAGCCGAAATGGTTTAAGTCGATTTATGTATTTTCCGGCGTCTGGCAACAGATGGGCTGGAGCTCGATTATTTATTTGGCAGCGCTTGCAGGAATCGATCCCCAGCTTCATGAAGCGGCCAAGGTGGACGGAGCGAGCCGGCTTCAGCGGATATGGCATGTGAACCTGCCCGGCATACTCCCGACTATCGTTATTCTGCTTATTCTGAATGTTGGATCGATTATGGGCGTCGGATTCGAGAAGGTATTCCTGATGCAGAACTCGCTCAACATGGAAGCATCCGATGTTATTTCCACCTACGTATATCGAAGCGGGATTCTGGGCGCGCAGTACAGCTTCTCGGCTGCGGTCGGTCTGTTTAACGCAGTCATTAACTTCATTCTGCTTGTACTGGTGAATTTTACGGCCAGAAAACTAAACGAAACGAGCCTATGGTGACAGGAGGGCGGAGCTTATGGTAGATCAAAGCCGGGGAGATAAAATATTCGACTTCGTCAACACGATGCTGCTTGTTCTTTTAACCGCCATTGTGCTGTATCCGCTCGTCTTTGTGCTAAGCGCATCGATCAGCAGTCCCAGCGCCGTGGTCAAAGGGGAGATATGGCTGCTGCCCAAAGAGATTACGTTTGTCGGGTATGAGAGAATATTTGAGAACAACGATATTATAACGGGGTATCGCAATACGATTTTTTATACATTGCTTGGCACGGCCATTAATCTGGTCATGACGACTTGCGCTGCATATCCGCTGTCACGGCGGGATTTTAAAGGACGCAATGTCATTACCGCCTTCATTGTATTTACGATGTTTTTTAGCGGCGGCCTGATTCCGCTGTACTTGCTGATCAAAAATCTTGGAATGCTTAATACCTTCTGGGCGCTTGTCATTCCGAACGCCGTTTCCGTCTGGAACATTGTTATTATGCGGACGTTCTTCCAGAACAGCATCCCTCTTGAAATTCAGGAGGCGGCCTCTATAGACGGATGCAACAATTTCCAGATTCTGTTTCGGGTCGTGCTGCCGCTTTCCATGCCGATCATTGCCGTTATGATTCTGTTCTACGCGGTCGGACACTGGAACGCCTTCTTCAACGCTTTGATTTATTTAACGGATCGGGCCAAATATCCGCTTCAATTGATACTTAGGGAAATCCTTATTCAGGGGCAGATGCAGGATATGATCGATATGGCCGATGATTCTCTCGCCAAGAAAGTTATGGAGGTAGAGGCGATCAAGTATGCGGTCGTCGTCGTTGCCAACTTGCCGGTTCTCGCGTTGTATCCTTTCCTGCAGAAGTATTTCGTCAAAGGGGTTATGATCGGCGCATTGAAAGGCTAGGCCGTATGAACTGCGGACGGCCGTCCTGCTGAAGCAGCCGGTCATTCCGCTTCATAAATAAATTGCTCTATATCGGGGAGGTCTTGGAATGAAAGTGAACAAGTGGGGAGCCGTTATGATGACGACGGCTATGTCTGTGTCGTTGTTGGCAGCTTGCAGCGGGGGCGGTGATAACGGCAGCGGCAACGGCAAAGATAACGGAGGTGCCGATGGAGGGGCACCCAAGGAGGAAAGCAGCTTTAATGCCACCGGATTTCCTATTATGAAGGAACCGGTTAACCTGACTTTCTTCACGGGGAAATCGGCGACGACCGCGAATAACTGGAATGAGACGATGCTCTGGCAGGAATATGCCAAGATGACGAACATGAATATTGATTTTCAACTGGTTTCCTTCGATAATCTGGCGGAACGGAGGAATTTGGTTCTGGCAGGAGGAGACTACCCCGACGCCTTTCATACCGCTCGATTTACTACTCAGGATCTGGCGAAGTACGGTTCCCAGGGAATTTTTATACCATTGAATGATCTGATCGACAACCATGCCCCTAACCTCAAAAAATTAATGGAGGAAAATCCCGATCTGCGCAAGGGGATGACTTTGCCCGATGGCAATATATACGGACTGCCGACCATTTATGACCCGGATTTTACTTCCGTTCTGATGGGAGCGAAGATTTGGTATAACCAAGAATGGCTGGAAGCCCTCGGCATGAAGGAGCCGGAGACGATAGATGAATTTTATGAATATTTGGTCGCTGTGAAAAATACGGATTTGAATAAAAATGGGAAGCAGGATGAAGTTCCGTTCGGTTCTTCCAGTATTGCCGATGTGATCATTAAGCTAAGCGGTTCTTGGGGCTTGTTGAACCGCGGGGTGGCCAATAGCAATATCGATATGAATCCGGAGACGGACAAGCTTCGCTATATTCCGGCGGATGATCGGTACAAAGATTTGCTGCAATTTTTAAATAAGCTGTATACAGAAGGATTGTTGGAGCCGGAAATTTTTACTATGAAGTCTAATGAGTTCTTTGCCAAAGGTGCGGAGAATGTCTACGGTGTTGTTCTGACAACAAGCCCGGAGACGCTGATGAACCTGAAGAGCTTCGTTGGCGTACCCGCACTGGAAGGGCCATTTGGAGATCGGCTTGTCCCCAGCCGTTCTTCGCTTACCAAGGCAGGAGCCTTCGTCATTACCGATAAGAATAAATATCCGGAGGCGACTGTCCGCTGGATGGATCATTTCTACGGCGAGGAAGGCAACAAGATGTTTTTCATGGGCTTCAAGGATAAGAGCTATGTAGAGACGGCGGATGGGAATCTCGAATATACAGAAGAAATCAAAAATAATCCGCAGGGACTTACCTTGGAACAGGCGCTGGTCAAATATGTGACCTGGCCGGGAGGCAGCTATCCCGGAATTGTTCGACAGAAATATTTCAAAGGGGCGGAATCTTTGCCGGCTTCTATAGAAGCTACCGATAAGCTAAAGCCGTACTTGACCGAAGAGGTGTGGCCGGTATTTACATTTACGGAAGAGGAAGCTGAAAGATACCAGTCGCTGCACTCGGATATCAATGCTTATATGGAAGAGATGCGGGCGAAATTTGTTTCCGGGGCAGCCCCATTCTCGGAATGGGATACCTATGTCGATACGCTTAAGAAGATGGGATTGGACGAATATTTGGAAATCTACAACACGGCATACGAAAGATATAAATCAAGCTAACAGGGCACGTGACGCTGCAGTCCGGGATTTGAATTCCGGGCTGTTTTTTTATGCAGGATTCAGGAGCCATAGACCGGTGTATAGAAGCATCCAATAATAACCATCCTAATGAAAGAATATTTCATTCGTTAGGAGGAACAAGATGGAATATAATGAAGAGGATTCTTCCTTGCTAGGATTTTTGTCTTTCCTGATAATTGTTGGCTATATTGTCATTACTTTGGCCCACGGCACCCCATCCGATGTTCCGGTTTCTCAAGAATCGGCAACGGAGTCGGAAGCAGCCGGGCCTTAGCTCAACCATAAAAAATAGGCTGTCCCTGCCAGGGGAGGCCGCTGAACGGTTTATACAAAAAACAGGCGTCTTTCGCACATCACCATAGATTGTGCAAAGATGTCTGTTTGATTTTTCGAGGCTTGAAAAAAATGAATTGAACTTGGAGTTACTCCATGGATTATAATAGGGCCATGTTGCATTGGATCCTCTATATACTCGGCACTAAAGATTTCAAAGCTCATGAAGTGGAGAAAGAAAGATGCTTCCAGGGCGAGTTTTGGCTTTGTATTCCTACTATCCGAAGGCCGAACCAATAAAATAAGGAATGATGGGTTGGATCGGGGTCCCCGAAAAGTATCTGGAATTGCTTCGAAGCCCATCTTCACTTTTTGGGGAAGGAGTATGATGTTTGAAGCTTCGGAGGCACTTTCCTTCGGAACGGAATGATAGCTTTCTTTAGTGCCACATATATAGATTAAGAAAGAGAAATTTAGCAATTTTGCCAGAAGGGGTGGGGGAATGAAAGAATCGATGTTGAAGCTTAAATTCAAGATTGGTGAAGTATCCCAAATATTGGACATCCCCATGGATACGCTGCGCTATTATGACAAAATCGGACTGCTCTCTCCTCGCGAACGGAACGTGAACAAATACCGTTATTATGACCTGGAACAATTCGATTCTCTCATTACGATCAGAATGCTTCGAGCGCTGGATGTTTCGATTGAGCAGATTACCAAGCTGTTATCCGACGATCATCTAGTGGAAATTCGTCAGTTGCTCTCCGACAAGAAGAAAGATATCGAACATAAGCTAACCTATTTGCGGCATTTGTCTCAAAAGCTTGATGTTTGGGGTGAGCAGCTTCAACGATTTGAGGAAACGGATGTCATTGAGCTGGTGAGAACGAATCCGTGCTGGGTGCTGTTGACAGATTCAATAATGGAAAGCGACGATCACAGGCTGGGGAACAAAATACAGGAGAGAGTACGCCAAATCAAGGCGCATCAGGAATGGCTTGCTTTCAGTCATATTATATCCGTTGTATCCAAGGACAACCTCTTGTCAGGACATTATCACCATTATTTGAATAACGGAATTTTATCTACGTTTCCTATGGAGGATGAGGACGGCACCTTTCTGAAGCTGGAGCCTCGCTATTGCGCCAGAAAATACGTGGTTATCGGGCGCGATGGCTACGCCGAGCTGGATGCTCATTACGATCAGATGAAGCGATTCATTGACAAGAGAGGCCTGGAGATTGCCGGCAATTCTCTTGAAATTAATCTGTATAACCAGTATGCCAACCACTACATTGAAATCAATATCCCTGTAGCAGAAAAACAATAGGAGGATGCGATGATGAAAAAATTGATGATCGACGGACAGCGGATAGTAACTGAAGATGGGGCACAGGTTATATTGAATGGCATAAATCTGGTCTGCAAGGATAAGAAGAAAGGTTATGTAGAACCTTGCACGGAAAGTTTGTTTGCCTGGTTTCACGAACAGGGCTTTAATGTTATCCGCTTAGGTTTGATTTGGGATGGAGTGGAGCCGGAGCCGGGTGTCTATGACGACGAATATTTGGCAAAGATCAAGCAGCAAATCGTCTGGGCAGAGCGGCACGGAATTTACGTGTTCCTTGACATGCATCAAGATCTGTATAGTTCTCTCTATGGTGATGGTGCCCCCCTTTGGGCAACGATCACCGACGATCTCCCCCATATTATTGGTGCTATATGGAGCGACGCTTATCTGGAAAGCCCGGCTGTGAATCGGGCGTTGGACCATTTCTGGCAGAACACGCCTGCGTCTGATGGCGTCGGCTTGCAGGACCACTATGCAGCGATGTGGAAGCATATTGCACAATTTTTTGCCGATTGTTCCAATATCATCGGCTATGACATGATGAATGAGCCGTATCCGGGCTCAAGTGGCCGGGAAGTACTCGATGCCATTATTATCGCTTATGCCCAACAAGCCATGGGACTGAACGATCTCAACATGGAAGAACTCGCCGGAAGTTGGTTTGACGAGGAGAAGAAACAAGAGCTCCTCCTTGGCATAGCGGATATGGATATGTACCAGATATTAGTCGACAGCGCCCAAGAAGCTTCTCAAAGATTCGAACGGGAAATGCTGGCTCCTTTTTTCAATAAAACGGCTTCAGCGATCCGCTCGGTTGCTCCAGATGGCTTTCTGATGCTGGAAACAAGCTATTTTGCCAACATGGGAGTCGAGTCCGGCATCGAGCTTGTACGGAATCAGGACGGGAAGATCGACTCCAATCAGGTATACACTCCCCATGGCTACGATCTGACCGTCGATACAGAACTCTATGAGATTTACAATCAGAGTCGTGTCGAACTTATATTTTCCACCCATCGCAAAGTACAGGAGCGTCTGAATATCCCGGTTCTGATTGGGGAGTGGGGAGCCTTTACTAACCATTCTTCGACCTTCGATTTGTCCAAATCACTTATTGCGATCTTCGAACAGTATTTGTGGAGTAACACCTATTGGTGCTGGACGAAAAACTTCGAGAATTCTCCTTACGCCAAAGCATTGAACCGCGCTTATCCGCAAGTAACAGGGGGGCAGCTTGTGGGGTACCACTATGACTACGATACGAATATTGTATCCGTCAACTACATTTCTACCGGCCGCGAGACATGGATCTACCATCCTTGTGCTGCGCTGCTCTCCAAGGAGGACGTAGTTGTCTCGGGGGCAGAACATTGTCAGATCGAGCTTCGACCCTTCCCGAATGTGGCGAGCGGGATCGTGTCGATTGTCGCGCCACAAGGGCAGAATATGCTCTCGGTTGAGGTAGGTCGCAAGGCTTGAGGAAATTTAGCGCTAATGGGCATGATTTACCCTACAGGTACTTGATGTTTTCCTTTTGTGCATAGACTGTGACTCCAATCAATGGATCCCAAAAAAACGGAAAAAAAGGTGCAGTCTCCTCATAAATGGAGGGACTGTACCTTTTTCTCATAAAAGAGGACTTGCTCAGTGCTCTCTATCCGGGCAGCGGGTCTTATTTCCGGATCGCCCGTCTTTATGGATGGACGTATTCGACAAAGTCTTCGTTCATCCGTTGGAGCAGAGGAGAGGCCTCCCCTTCGTATAGCACCCATAGTTCATGAAGCGCTCTTGTCGCTCCTACATAGAGCAGCTTGGCATCCTGCTCTCCGCGATCGTAATGGAAAGAATCGATGTCGAGCAGAAGAACAGCATCGAATTCGAGCCCCTTAGCCAAATAGACAGGGAGGATAGAGATCCCTCCCTTGTACTCTGTCTTATCCGCCTCAATTAGCGCGGCCTCTATCCCGACAGTGTCCAGGGCAGCGTGAATCTCTGCCGCTCTCTTCGCGGTCCGGGCAATGATGGCCGTCGTTTCCGAGGAGCCGTCGCGAATTCGTGCGACGATTTGCTGCACGGAGCTGATCGTCTTTCCCGAGGGGACATTCGACAGCTTTACCTTCTCTCCACTGCGAAAAACCGGAATTGCCGGAGTAAAGACACGGTCGGATGCCGAGAGTACGGCGTTGGCGAAGTGAATGATCTCCATCGTGGAGCGGTAGCTTCGATCCAGTCGATAGAATGCCGTTCTATCCTCAGGGAACAAAGCCGTAAAGTCGTCCCAACGGTCAATTCCCTGGTAGGAATGGATGCCTTGGGCCAGATCGCCGAGAATGGTAAAGGAATCTCCGGGCGTGTGAAGTCTCAGCAGCTCTACCTGAAACGGAGAGAAATCCTGGGCTTCATCAATAACGACATGGTCAAATCTGCGGCCGCTTAAGCCGTGGAACCGGTGGTGGATATAGACGAGCGGGGCCAGGTCTTCCCACATCACTTGTTTTTTCTTTAATGTTCGGGAGGTAGACTCTGCTACAGATCGAGGAATCCGATCCAGCAAGGACTGCGGGAAATCGACTGTCCGTTTAGCCGGGTTAAAGAGCTGGGAATAGAAAGTTAGCGGAGTGAGTTCCGTCCAGGCTTTGGCGTAGGCTCTCCACTTGGCGTTTGCTTTCTTTTTATAATCTTTCTTCACCTCGGCTTCCCACAGCCGGTCAAGCTCCATCTCCTGCCATCTCTTAATTCGGGCCAAGGTCCGTTCCCGCCTCTTGGCCAAAGGCTCATGCCGGTTATCTACGTAGTACCATTGACGGATTGTAGCGGCAGGCAGGAGGCTTCCGGGCCAAGGCTCGTAGTTATGCTCCGGAACAGCGTTAGCCTCATAATGCTGGAGCATGTCGTCGACCAACTGCTTGAAGGCGATCGATCCCTTATACAAACCCGGCACTTGCTGATGAATCGCTGGCCGCTCGGGTCCGGCCGCGAACCAGTAAGCGAGAGCAGGGGCGGGATCGGCGGGGGAGACTTCGTTGTCCAGCAGCTCGAGTGCCCAATCGGTAAAAGTCGTCTGCTGGATGTCTCCGACTCCCAGCTCGGGCAGTACGCCGGAGATGTAATCAAGGAACATCCGGTTGGGGGCAAAGATGATCATGCGTTCCGCGCGGATGTTTTCCCGATATTGATATAGTAGATAGGCAAGACGATGCAGAGCGACGGTTGTTTTACCGCTGCCCGCAACTCCTTGGATAACCAGTGCGGTGTTTTTGGGAGAACGGATGATTTGATCCTGTTCTGATTGGATGGTCGATACGATATCTCGAAGCCGATGGTCCTTGTTTTCGCTTAACCGATAGAGCAAAAATTCGTCCGTTACGGCCACATTCGTACTCCCCCGGACATAAGTGTCCACAACCCTCAACAACTCCTGGCGTCTCACTACAAGATTGCGTTTAAGATGGACTATACCTTCTACCGGACCGTCTGGAGACAAGTAGGAAGCCGGGCCGTCTCCACCGGTAAAGGAGTAGAACAAGCTGGCCACCGGAGCCCTCCAATCAATCACAAGAGGCTGTCCGGTCTCCCTGTTCTCCGTACCTGCCTTGCCGATATAGAGCGACTGGCTTTGAGCATGGCCATCCTCCTTAAAGTCAAGGCGGCCGAAGTAAGGCTCCAGCATCCCTTTGGCCAACTTTTCTCTTGATGCTTGCCTGGCGGATTCCAGGGCTTGCTCGTTGAAGTCCGTCCCATAATAACGTGGAATCGCTTCCAGTTCTTTAAGCTGGGACTCCAAGACGGTCAGAGTCCGTTCCAGATGATGACGTTCCTCTTGATAGGCACTTTGACGGTTAGATTCCAAATCAGTTACCTCCATGCGGGAAACATTAGACATTCTTTTGTATCTATATATGTGGGACTAAAGAAAGCGATCATTCCGTTCCGAAGGAAAGTGCCTCCGAAGCTTCAAACATCTAAACTATCCCCCAAAAAGTGAAGTGATGCTTCGTAGTGAAGTCCTATTACTTTTCGGGAACCCCCATCCAACCGATCATTCCTTATTCATTGGATAGGCCTTCGGATGGTAGGAATACAAAGCCAAAACTCGCCCTGGAAGCATCTTTCTTTCTCCACTCCATGATCTATGAATCTTTAGTTCAATTTATATAGCCTAGAATATCATGCTTCGCCATCGTTTTTTGGGAAAGATTACACTATATCACAATCTTCCCCGTTGAGCAAGAGAGGAGCAAGAGAGTGTTATTGTGCTGTGATAATGTCATCCCATAACTGTTCTGAGATAATGTCACTATGGGACAGGAGAAGATTACATTGAGCAGAGCAGAACTGAAGAAGATCTATGTGGTGGAGAAAATTATCGATGG
>NZ_BOSH01000009.1 GCF_018403245.1 Paenibacillus sp. J2TS4 | reverse complement strand
CATTCCAAGACGCTATGTATTCACAGCATAACAGTTATTCAGAGGCCTACTGGTAAGAGTGGCCTCCTTCAAAAAAAGTGACATTTTCATAGCACAGATAAGGTGACATTTTCACAGACGTTTGACAGAGAGGAGCAAGAGAGGAGCAGGAGGACAGGCCCAACGCTCTAAACGATACTTATGGAGCGATCACAGATGGCTTCGATGTCCGCTTGATCGTGAGAAACAAAGAGACAGGTCATGCCCGCCTTGCTCAGAATCTGACGCAGCTCGCTGCGAATGGAGGATTTCAGATTAGCGTCCAGGTTGCTGAATGGCTCGTCCATCAACAGAATAGACGGCTGCGGGGCAAGCGCTCGCGCCAAGGCGACACGCTGCTGCTGTCCTCCGCTGAGCTCGTGAGGATATCTTTGGGCATAATCCGTAAGCTGTACCAGCTCCAGCATTTCGCGTAAGCGTTGATTTCGATCTGCACGTTTAAGCTTGTGCAGTCCAAAGGCAATATTGTCGGCCGTGTTCAGATGGGGGAAGAGCGCATAGTCTTGAAACACCATGCCCACACCGCGCTTTTCCGCGTCCAGACAGGTTCGTTCGTCCACGATGATGCGTCCCTCTATAGCTATGCTGCCCTCTTCAGGGACCTCCAGTCCGGCTACCAATCGGAGAAGGGTGCTTTTACCGCTGCCGCTCGGTCCCAGAATCCCGACTATTTCTCCTTTACGCATGGTGAAGGATAACTTATCGATGATCCGAGGCTGTCTTCTGGCATAACGGAACGAAATCTTTTCTACCTCAACATACGTCATGTCCTCTTCTCCTTTTCAAGCATCAGGATGAACAGCACGGAAATCAGACTGATTCCGATCAGCAGCAACGACGGCAAAGCCGCTTCAAAAATACGTTCATCCATCGCATATTGATAGGTCCGTGTAGCTAACGTGTCAAAATTGAATGGACGGAGCAGCAAGGTTAAGGGCAGTTCTTTGACGATTTCTACAAATGTAAGAACGAACCCCGTAAATACAGCCCCCTTCAAGAGCGGAAGCTCGATTTTGAAAAAGGTGCTGGTGGAGCTTCGTCCAAGCATTCTCGAAGCTTCCGAGTAGGTACGGGGGATTTTCTCGTACCCTGACTCGATGGCATTATACCCGGTCGCCATGAATCGAATGATATATCCGGTAACCAGCATAGAGAGAGACAGACTGAGGATAAGAACACCTTCTCCTTTGCCTAACCAAGCATAGAATGGAGATAACTGGCGGTCGAGTGCGATAAATATAGCCAGCACGCCGATCGCAATAATCGCCCCCGGTATAGCATAGCCAGCCGTCATGAGTCTGGAAATGGCATAGCCTAGCGATGAGGAAATCGTTCGCGATGTTCGCGCTGCCAGAAGAGCGATCACAATGATGATACAGGTCCCTATTAACGCACCCGTCAAGCTGTTCATCATTAAATCCATAAAATCCGATCTCCATACTTTTCGGTAAGTCCACGTTGTCCACACTATAATCTGGACCACAGGTATGAGAAAGGAAAGAAGAAAGACGATGGAGCACAGCAAGGTGGCGCCTAGCGCCGCGAATCCCTTCAAAGGCCGGGGATTGAGGGGCCGGCTCTGGCTTGTGGTGGAATTAAACTTGCGATTGCGCCGCAGAAACCGTTCAATGGCAAATATTCCAATAATAACGATCATTAGCCACGCGGCCAGCTTAATGGCTGAATCCACATCGTACATTCCGAACCAGGTTTGAAAAATAGCGGTGGACAACGTCTGAACCCCAAAATAACTGGCTACTCCATAGTCACTTAACACTTCAAATACGACCAGCATTCCACCGGCTATAATGGCCGGGCGGGAAATCGGCAGCACGACCCGAAAGAAAAGCGAGAATCGCTTGTGCCCGAGCAACATGGCATTCTCGATATAAGATGCGCTCTGCTTCTCAAGAAATGTGCGAGAAATCATGAAAACATAGGGAAATAAAAATAGCGTCATTATAAAAACAGCGCCACGGGTAGACATGATTTCTATCATACCGGGAGCTAGATTAATATCGAATTGGTTGCGCAGCGTTGCTTGAATAGTCCCGGTATAGCTTGTCATAGTAGCATAAGTAAAAGCAGCAATATAAGGAGGAACAGCGAGCGGCAGCATTAGCGCCCATCGGAAGAACCTTCTGAGCGGAAAGGTATATCCGACTACAAGCCAGGCCAAAACTACTCCGATTAAAGTAGCAAAAAAGCCAGTAAAAAGCACTAGCTTCGCAGAGCCGATAATAT
The DNA here is from genome assembly GCF_018403245.1 of Paenibacillus sp. J2TS4. Taxonomy (GTDB): domain Bacteria; phylum Bacillota; class Bacilli; order Paenibacillales; family NBRC-103111; genus Paenibacillus_L. Next base: position 226,970 of record NZ_BOSH01000009.1, on the reverse strand, counting down.
AATCTTTAAGCAGATATTGGGTTACATTATTCCAATTCTCATTAGCCGGTTGAATCAGTCCGGACAGCACATAAACGATGGGCAGCAGAATGACTGCTGCCCCGATCAGGCTTGTAATAAGCCATCCGTTTGTGTGCCTCCTGATGTTGCGTAGGAGTATTCTTATCTTCATCTATTATTTCCAGCCCACCTTGTTGGCGATTTCCACCGCCTTTGGATTAAACTCGCCATAAGCGGCGAAGTCGATCCCCTGATGCTTAAATTCTCCCCAGCTCTTGAGCAATTCCGGCATCTCGGCTTCCTTGTTTACCGGGAACTCGAAATTGGACTTAGAGATAACAGCCTGTGCTTCAGGAGCGGTCAAATATTCAATCAGTTTAATGGCATTATCTTTGTTCTTGCTATGTTTAATCAAGCCGGCACCGCTTATGTTCAGGTGCGTTCCTGTCGTATCCTGATTGGGGAAGAAGACGCCGACACTGTTGGCCACCTTGACCTCCTCCGGATCATCGGAAACCGACATGTGGCCTACGTAGTACGAATTCATGATAGCGACATCGCCTACACCGGCTACGATAGCTTTAGCCTGATCGCGGTCTCCGCCTTCCGGGTCGCGAGCCAGATTAGCGGCAATTCCGCTAGCCCAGGCTTCCGCTTCCTGCTCCCCATTGATGGCAATGAGCGAAGCCAGCAAGGATTGGTTATACAGGCTGGTGGAGGAGCGGGTTAGAAGCTTGCCCTTCCACTTGTCTTCAGCCAAATCTTCATAGGTGGAGAGCTCGGCTGGATCTATCCGATCCTTGGCATAGACAATAACACGCGCCCGGGTGGATAAACCGATCCAGTGACTGTCCTTATCCCGTAAATCAGAGGGGACTTGAGCGTCCACGACACTCGATTGAACGGGCTGCAGCAGCTCGGCGGTTTTCGCCGTATTCAGTATGCCTCCGTCAACGGTTATGAATAAGTCGGCCGGCGTGCTTGCCCCTTCACGCTTTATACGTTCAATCAACTCCGGAGCCTTGCCTTCTACGACGTTAACCTTGATTCCGGTTTGTTCTGTAAATTTGGCGTACAACTCAGCATCCACATCATAATGGCGAGCTGTATATATGTTGACTTCTCCACCGGTTTTACCGTTGGCTTCCGGCTGGGAAGTGCCGGCAGACTCAGGAGTCGGTGTCGGTGTTCCATCGCTCTGCGCACCTCCAGAACCTCCAGCCCCGCAACCGGTCAACAAAGAGATGACCAATATAGCAATCATAATGAATGATGATTTATAATTCAACCGCATGTTTCTTTACCTCCCTGAAATAACAAGCCTAGTTACTATTAAATCATTACTTTAATAAATCGACAATAATATTCATTCTCAACTATGTGGCAAAAAAAGAAATTTTCCCTCCATATTTCTATATGATTTAATAATAATGAAAATCATTATCATCGGAATGACTACGCTCTAGTATAACGATTGAAACGGAAAAAATAAAGTAGAAATTCTGTTTGATTTATAACGTGATTATGTCGAAAATGTGACTCCTTAGTGAGGATACAAAAAAAATTTAATTTTGCCCGTAACAAAACCTATTTCGAAGATGTCTTATATAGTAAGATGGGCTGTATCGGATGAAAGAACCGACGCCAACGATCGGAGGCAGAGTCATATGGGTCTTAATTCAAACTGCAAGACCTGTGGGAATAAAATATCGAAGAAAGCTAAATGGTGCCCCCATTGCGGGGAAAGTCATCTGGAACCACAGACCGAGAGAGTGATGTTTTTGTTGACGGGAGCCGCCGTCTTGTTTCTGCTGGCCGGATTTCTGGGAGGAATTGTAAACGCTATCATTAAATAAGAAAATAGATGTTCTTCGTTTTTCTGGAGAGAGAACAGGGTAAGCTAGTAATGATGCTTACATAAGCTGGAGACAATTTGTTGTGTGAATAGGGAAGGATAACCGATAGCCCGATTTCGCACTCTTTTGTTGTGAAATGGTTAAGATTTAGAGGCCTCTATATTCCATGTTGCGAAAATTGTAGAAGATAGTTAAAAATTATTAATGAAATTATAATGAATTGTGTTATTATTTGAATGTTGCCTAATTTGTGTTAACCTTTTGTGTGACCTTCGGATAAAAAACAAGCTGCCGGGTGTAGCTTTTCATAGATCTGCAACGTATGAAATATAGGGGGATCCCGTGTGACAATCATTATCATAGTTGTTCTACTGGCGCTTATTTTTGATTTTATTAACGGGTTTCACGATACGGCGAATGCGATTGCCACCTCGGTATCGACCAAAGCGTTGACACCCCGGACGGCGATTATGTATGCGGCGGTTCTCAACTTTGTGGGTGCGATTATTTTTGAAGGAGTGGCCAAGAATGTAGGCGGAAGCATTGCTGATCCTTTTCAAATTGAGAATGGTTTGCAAATTGTAATAGCCGCGTTAATCTCGGCCATTGCCTGGAATCTCATTACTTGGTATTTCGGTATTCCATCGTCCTCTTCTCACACTCTGATTGGGTCGCTGGCTGGCGCTGTTTTTGCCGGAGCCGGGTTGGATGCCATTAACTGGTCGGGCTTCAACAAAATTATTATCATCCTTATTTTATCGCCGGTTATCGCTTTTGTTGTCGGATATATAGTGTTGAATATTATCCGCTGGCTGATCTATCTGCTGGGGAATCGCTCTCCGAGTAAAGTCAACCGAAGTTTCCGGTTGATGCAGATCGTTTCCGCAGGAGCCCAAGCTTTTTCCCATGGAGCTAACGATGCTCAGAAAGCAATGGGCATAATTGTTTTTGCGCTCATTGCGGGAGACTTTCAGACAGAGCTGCACGTTCCTTTTTGGGTTAAGGCCGCGGCGGCTACCGCGATGGGGCTTGGAACCGCCTTTGGCGGGATGAAGATCATCAAGACAGTGAGCAAGAAAATTATTAAAATCGAGCCGATGAACGGGTTTGCTTCCGACCTGACATCAACGCTTGTCTTGCAAACCGCAACTCATTACGGGATGCCTCTTTCGACAACCCATGTCATTACGTCGGCCATTATTGGAACAGGCAGTGCGGTCCGCTTCCGCTCCATTAATTGGGGAACGGTCGGGCAAATGATTATGACCTGGGTCATTACTATCCCGATTTCGATGGTCTTGGCTTTTGTCATTTACAAGTTGATGATGATGCTATTCTAGAGGAATCGTATGCGGAACGCAGGGATACTTCGATTGTTACCAAACTAAATATAGCAACATCATCTTTCTATATCATTCATGGCAGGCTGCGCAGCCTGCTTTTTTTATTCCTCCGGGTTCGGAAATGGATTGTTCAGACTCCCAAGAAAAATCAAATATCGTTGAACTTTTTCCTATAAACTTATGGAAAGGCACTTATGGAAAGGCTTATGTAAATGCCATTACAAAAGGGATTAGAATCTTAAATCTGCTAACTTTTTCTCCGTTTTTGGAAACTAACGACGGTATAGTTCGTAATACCTAATAATAATCAAGTTCGAAAGAGGGGAGAACATGACAACCGAACAGACCTCTTCCGCCAACCAGAGCCAGCTTTCCTTCCACGATGCTCAGGCAGAACTGTTGAAGGTTCATATAGAAAGCGCAGGGTATACCGATCGGGACGCTGTAATTAGCGATGTCGATTTCTCTATTAGCCCCGGACAACTGGTAGGATTGATTGGTCCTAACGGTGCGGGGAAAAGTACAACCGTTAAAGCCATTCTCGGCCTGCTCACCGATTTTCGGGGAGACATTACGATGAACGGCACTTATTCCTATATTCCCGAGCATCCGATTCTGTATGATCGGTTAACGCTATGGGAGCATCTGGAGCTTGCGGCCAGCGCCTGGGAGCTGGAGCAGGGGGTATTCGAAGCCCGAGCAGAGAAATTGCTGGCTAAATTCAGAATGACGGAGGTAAGGCATCATCTGCCGTCTAGCTTCTCCAAAGGAATGCAGCAAAAAGTTATGCTCATTCTCGCTTTTCTGCATGAGCCGGTTTTGTATATTGTGGACGAGCCCTTTATTGGCCTGGATCCGCGTGCCATTAAAGATTTCTTGGAATTATTGAATGAAAAACGCAGACGCGGAGCAGGCGTGCTTATGTCCACCCACGTGTTGGACACAGCGGAAAAGATTTGCGACTCCTTCTTGCTAATGAACGAAGGCCGACTTGCAGCCCAGGGCGATTTGGAGTCCATTCGTCAGCAATGCGGAATGCCGGGAGAATCGTTGTTTGAATGCTTCAACTCGCTTCTTTGATCAGATCCTGCCTAGTCCAGAACTAACCCGGACAGAAAAAGCAGCCTTTCCCAAGGAGATAAGATTAGATGATGACACCTCAACAATTATTTGCGCGAAGATTAAAAGAAAACGCCAAATTTCAATGGAGTATATTGAATATGACCGTAGATTGGACAGTGGCTTTGTACATTGTCGTGCCTGCGCTTTTCTTCCTCTCTATTCAATATTATGACTGGATGGTCACCCCTCCAGAGTGGTTTAGCTATATTCCGTTCGCGCTAGTTTCCTTCGTTTTATTTCTTTATGCCAGCTCGGGGACGTTACGCTGCTTTCTTGAGGCAGCGGATCAATTGGTTCTGCTGCAGCATCCTCATTGGGTCAGAGAATTGAGAAGACGAGGCTTGCTCTATACTCTGACGAAACAGTTAATCGAGACGGCGGCCATCCTCAGCTTCCTAACCCCCTTCCTCACCTTTGCGTACTCGTTTACGGCGGCTACTATTGTATGGCTGGGGATCTTTACTTATTTGTATAAATTGAATTCACAGCTCATCTGGCCATTGTTGGAGACAAGGTATTCCGGCTGGAGGCTGGTTTTGCTGCAAATCCCACTTTTTTGCATTAGCTTCTTTCTTTATTTTTCGGGAAGCTACTGGATCATGCCGATTCAACCGCTGGCTCTTCTGCTCTGCATCCTGCTGAGCTTTGCCGCTCTTGTCTTATGGAAGAAGAAGCTTCAGGGAGCCCGGGCGCTAATGGTTCAGGATATCCGCCGTGATTACGAGGCGAAGATGAAATTCACAGGCTTTGTGCTTGCTAATGTCACATCTATACAGCCCAAATCGGGGAGAAAGCGTCCCTTGTTATTCCGTTCCTCCAACCGGTTGTTTAATAAAAGGACGGCCGCCAACGGAATAGCAGAAACCGGAATAAAATTATTTTTTCGTTCAAAACCGTCGGTTCTTCTGTACATCCAGTTTGTTTCGGTTTGTTCATTTGGGATGATCGCTTTGCCTTTCCCAATGAAATGGGTGCTTTGGGCGGCAGCCGCATTCCTGTTGTCGTACATGGTGAAGCAGAATGGGCAGGAATCCAGGAAAGGTCCTTTTATTAAGATGTTTTCCTGGAAGGACGGAGTGATCCGCGAAGCGACCAAAAGAATGATTGTCTTCACCGCAATGCCGGGATACCTTATCATAAGCGCGGTGTTGGGCGCAGCAGTCTATTCCTGGCTGGGAGCCATGCTGCTTCTGCCGGTCGGCGGGGTATTAGGCTATTGGGCCGCAGGACTTCTTACGATGTTTGATAGATAAGTATGAACCCGGCTCCAAACGGTTAACCTAATCGAAAATAAGCCCTATAAGTAAGTGAAGACAAAGGGATTTATTGAAGACAATCTCTATAAAATTGTTGGATTAGGAGTGGACTTAATGGAAAATGCAAATGCGGTTTCCTTCGAATTCGATCACCCTGGATCGGCCGTCCAGGCCTGCGATATGTTGAATGAGCTGGGCTACAAAAGCAAGCTGGTGGTTAGCATTCAGGTAGAGCGCGGGGATCTTACCTCTGCTTTGGAAATTGCCCAGGCCCATGGGGGAAGGCTGCAAGAAACCCACCGCGGGCAAGAGGAACGAGTGCTTGCCTCCGCTTATGGCATGGATGGAATTTCGATTCCTGCTCATACGGTAAATGAAGACTGGCCTGACAGCTATTTGCAGCAGGGTGCTGCCGATCCGGCGAATCAAGCAGAGGATGGGCAACCTTCAGTGTTTGATCCATCGGGGGACGACTATGATCATTTTTCCGCCGGCATCCATTTGTAGACCATTGACACCGCCTTAAAAACACGGTATAACTATTATTAAATTAATTTTCTGATAAATTCGTTGAAGAGAAAGAGTAAGCTGTGATTTTGTTCCCCAGAGAGTTGGCGCCTCCGCTGAAAGCCAACGTTCAGAACATAGCCGAAAATCATCTCTGAGAAGTAAAGCTGAACTTTGTGAGTAAGCTTTACCGGGAGTCCGCCGTTACAAGGAACGCGTATGATAGTACGTTGTTGAGCGCCGCAGTGCTTTTTTCGGATATTATGCTTATATTCCGGCACGGCGGAATTAGGGTGGTAACGCGAGCTTAAGTCTCGTCCCTTGTCGGGGACGGGACTTTTTTATTTGGATTCGGGGGTGGAGAAAGAAAGGGAGCTCCAGGGCGAGTTTTGGCTTTGTATTCCTACCTTCCGAAGGACTATTGGTAAAGAAGGGGATAATGATGAATCAAATGAACACGAAAAACACCGTAGGCATGGAAGATATCGTATATGCCCATCATGTGCTGAAAGAAGTTATTGTACGGACTCCGCTGCAGAGGGATAAAATTCTGTCCGATCGTTATGATTGCAACGTGTACTTGAAAAGGGAAGATTTGCAGGTCGTCCGTTCCTTCAAAATCCGTGGAGCTTATCACTGGATTCGCACGCTGTCCGCTGAAGAATGTGCCCGCGGGATCGTCTGCGCGAGTGCCGGCAACCATGCGCAGGGAGTCGCTTTTTCCTGCAATGCTTTGCAAATTCAAGGCAAAATCTTTATGCCGAGCACGACGCCAAGGCAGAAAGTTACCCAGGTCAAATTATTCGGGGGATCTTATGTTGAAGTTATTTTGACCGGGGATACGTTTGACGATGCCTATGCGGAAGCCGTTCAAACGTGCGAGCAGTCCGGGATGATCTTCATTCACCCGTTTGATGATCCGAAGATCGTTGCCGGCAACGGCACGGTAGGGATGGAAATATTAGAGAGCATGGACGGCGGGGCGGATTATATTTTTGTAACCGTCGGTGGCGGTGGTCTGGCGGCAGGTGTGGGCACCTATGTTAAAACGATTAGCCCCGCGACCAAAGTGATCGGCGTCGAGCCAGCCGGCGCTCCTTCCTTGAGTGAAGCGATTGCTAACAATGAGCCGGTCACACTGGAGAACATGGATAAGTTCGTGGATGGAGCTGCGGTCAAACGGGTAGGGGAATTGACCAGCGCTATCTGTAGAGAAGTGCTAGATGATGTGCTGCTTGTTCCGGAAGGAAAGGTGTGCACAAGCATTCTCGATTTGTATAACGAAAATGCTATCGTTGCGGAGCCGGCCGGCGCACTGCCCATAGCAGCGTTGGATCTGTATCGGGAGCAAATCCGCGGCAAGAACGTCGTCTGTGTCATCAGCGGCGGCAATAATGATATCGACCGGATGCAGGAAATTAAAGAGAGGTCGCTGATTTACGAGGGGCTGAAGCATTATTTTACCGTCAATTTTCCGCAGCGGGCTGGCGCTCTCCGGGAGTTTCTGGACCATGTGCTTGGGCCGAACGATGATATTACCCGGTTTGAATATACGAAAAAACATAATAAAGATAATGGACCGGCGCTGGTCGGGATTGAATTGAAATGCCGGGAGGATTATGTTCCCTTAATTGAAAGAATGGAAAAGAAAGGCTTCCAGTACACGGAGCTCAATAAAGATCCGGTCCTGTTCAATTTATTAATTTGACCTTGAAAATAAAATTAAAGAAAGGGGAGGCCAGGATGAAGCCGGTAGACGTTAGGGAAAATGCGCGGGAGCGGGAGCGGCGCATTCTGAAGGAGTGGGCGGACAAAGGAACGTTCGCTAAATCGACGGAGGCTGCTGCGGACAAGCGGAATTTTGTTTTTTATGAAGGACCGCCTACGGCGAATGGGGCTCCGCATATTGGACACGTGCTCGGCCGGGTGATCAAAGATTTCATCGGCCGTTATAAGACGATGACCGGATACCGGGTCATCCGCAAAGCCGGTTGGGATACGCACGGGCTTCCCGTCGAGCTCGGAGTGGAGAAGCAGCTCGGCATTTCCGGCAAGCAGGAAATTGAGCATTACGGAGTCGCTGAATTTGTCCGCCAATGCAAATCGAGCGTATTCGAGTATGAAAAGCAATGGCGGGACTTGACGGAGGCGATTGGCTATTGGACTGACCTGGATAATCCCTATGTGACGTTAACTAACGATTATATCGAGAGCGTATGGTATATTTTGTCCCAAATCCACCATAAGGGCTTGCTCTATCGGGGGCATCGCGTCAGTCCATACTGTCCGAGCTGCCAGACCTCGCTCAGTTCCCATGAGGTTGCTCAAGGCTATGAGGACGTTAAAGATTTGAGCGCTACTGTGAAATTTGTGTCCAAGCAATCCGGGGACATCTTCCTGGCTTGGACGACAACTCCGTGGACCCTTCCGGCCAATACGGCTTTGGCCGTTAACCCTGACCTCGCGTACGCCCGGGTCCGGCAAGGGGAGGAAGTATATATCGTCGCGGAAACTCTCGCAGAACAAGTTATGAACGGCGATTACGAGGTGCTGTCCGTTCATTCCGGTGCCGAGTTCATCGGGACGGCCTATCAACCTCCATTTGCCTTTGCTCCGCTGAATAAGGGGCATGTCGTCATCGGCGCGGAATTCGTAAGCGATACAAGCGGTACGGGGATCGTTCATATCGCTCCGGCTCATGGAGAGGACGACTATCGCGCTTGTCGACATAATAATATCGACATGCTCCAGGTTGTGGATGCCTCTGGCCGGTATATAGAGGCGGTTGCTCCATTGGCCGGACGTTTCGTCAAAGATTGCGACGTCGATATTGTTAAAGATTTAGCAGCCCGGAACCTTCTGTACTCCAAGGAACGGTATGAGCACAGTTATCCCTTCTGCTGGCGCTGCCATTCGCCCCTGCTTTATTACGCCATGGAAAGCTGGTTTATCCGGACCACAGCGGTGAAGGAACAGCTGATCGAGAACAATCAGAACGTACGCTGGTATCCGGAGCATCTCCGGGATGGGCGGTTCGGCAAATTTCTCGAGGAGTTGATCGATTGGAATATAAGCCGCAATCGGTACTGGGGGACTCCTCTCAACGTATGGATCTGCCGGGATTGCGAATGTGAATATACACCCGAGTCCAGGGAGGACCTGCGCCGCCGGTCGGTCACCCCTCTGGACAGCGAGATGGAACTGCACAAGCCCTATGTGGACGAAGTCCAATTGACTTGTCCGCAATGTGCCGGGGTGATGGAACGCACCCCGGAAGTGATTGATGTGTGGTTTGACAGCGGCTCAATGCCCTTTGCACAATATCATTATCCGTTTGGCGATAAGCAGCAGTTTGCAGAGCAGTATCCTGCTGACATGATCTGCGAAGGGATTGATCAGACCCGGGGCTGGTTCTTCAGCCTGCTGGCGGTCTCTACCCTGTTGAACGGCCAGGCTCCTTATAAGGCAGTTATGTCGACAGGACATATTCTGGACGAGAATGGTCAGAAAATGTCCAAGAGCAAAGGGAATGTAATTAATCCGTGGGAAATCATTGAGGAGTTCGGAGCGGATGCTTTTCGCTGGGCACTACTAGCAGACAGCGCCCCTTGGAACAATAAGCGCTTTACGAAGTCTCTAGTCGCCGAAGCTAAATCGAAGGTAATCGATACGTTGACCAACGCTCATTCCTTCTATGTTCTTTATGCGACGATTGACGACTTCCGGCCGGAGGAGCATCCGGAAGAGAGGCCGGTTCATCAACTGGACCGCTGGATTCTTTCCAGATTGAACAGCACGCTTAAGGATACGGTTCGCGGACTCGAAGGATACGACTTCCTTAATCCGGCCAAAAGCATAGAAGCGTTCATCGATGAGCTGAGCAACTGGTACATTCGTCGCTCTCGTGACCGCTATTGGGGACATGGGCTGACAGATGACAAAATTTCCGCTTATCAGACGCTGCGGACCGTGCTGCTTACCGTCAGCCGAATGATCGCTCCTTTCGCTCCGTTCTTGGCGGAGGATTTGTACCTCAACTTGAACGGAGGAGGAGAGAGCGTCCATCTTGCTGCTTTCCCGGCGCCGGAGGAGGCGTGGATCTCTCCCGAATTGGAGCAAGGAATCGCGACCGCCCGTAAAATCGTTGAACTGGCCCGCAGCGTGCGCAACGATACCGGAATCAAGACAAGACAACCGTTGTCCGGGCTTGCGGTGACGCTCGATTTTGCCTTTGATCTTCTTCCTTATGAGGAGATGATCAGAGAAGAAATCAACGTGAAGACGGTAACTTTAACCGGAAATCACAATGAATTTGTCGATCAGACGGTTAAGCTGAACTGGAAATTGGCCGGTCCCAAATTCGGCAAGTTGGCGAACGACATCCAGCCATACCTGCAAGGCTTAAATCCGGCTCAAATTCAACAAGGGCTGGAGCAGGGGAGCTTCGAATGGGAGAACGGTGGCACAACGATGAGAGTCTCTCTGGAAGAGCTTATTGTAGAGACCCGTACCAAAGAAGGCTTCGCTGCCGCTTCAGGATCGGGAATTACCGTCACGCTGGACACTCGCCTAACCCCCGAGCTTCTTCAGGAAGGAACGGTGCGCGAGCTGATCAGGGCAGTGCAGGATAAGCGGAAGAAGCTGCAGCTCCCGATTGACAGACGGGTGCGTCTGCTTGTCCATGCAGATGCAGAAGGGGAGCGCGCTATTCGCCGCTTTGAGTCGGTGCTCCAGGAGGGAGTGCTGATCTCGGAGCTGGAATTCCGCCGTGTCGAAGAGATGGAGGAGATCCATGCGGGGAGTGGGCAAATCGCCTTCTATATTGAATAAAAAAGACGATTCACCGGCAAACTAATTCACTACAAATGACCTCTATAACTGTTTAGAGAAAAGGAGCCGGTGATCGTGGACCATTCTATGCTCCCGATGGAGGCTGAACCACCGCAAGGCCATGCTGTCGAGATGCCGCTGGGAAAGCATGGAATGCTTGGAGCGGCAGAGGGATCAGAAGAGAGCCTAATCTCTATGATCCATACGACAGGTCCTCTGTGGTTTACTAAATTAAAATTATTTTCGGAATGCGAGCAAGTGAAGCTGACCAAGGACTCCCGCGGAAAATATACTCCCCACTACGAGCGGAGGGACATCGTCCATTGTAAATTTTCAGGTGTCGGCTCCGAATATAGCGGGGGGCATTACGCCATAGTCTGGGAAGACAATCCGTATTTCGAAGACATCACCGTCATCCCGGCCACCAGCCAGAGGAAGACGGAGCATGCCAATGTCTTCCCGGTCGGGAAGCTGCGCGGCCTGCCGCAGGGCTGTACCACCTTGCTCGTATCCGATTTAACAAGAATATCGAGAAAAAGAATTACTTCTCATCACGGCAAGCTGCATCCCGCCTGGGAATCGCGAATTTGTCAGGCGATTGCGGTCACCTTTGAGAAAGAAAGAACGCTCGAGGAGATCGTGCGAGAACAATGCGGCGCGGCGCTGCCCGAGAACCTTCCGTTATTTGCCGGATTGCGTTTCCGTCCCTCCCGGTTTATAGGGTACTGTCCGGACAGGGATGAGCTGGCGTACCGGTTGTGGAACGAAACAAAGGAAGAGAGGCTTACTATGCTTAGCCCCAAGAAGCCCTTTTCAATAAAACGAAAAAAAACGCTTATGAAAAATATGTTCTATGGCTGTGAAGAGCAAAGAGCGGAGGCTCTGGAGCTATACGAAAGGTACTATGGGGATGGAGCACGGAGAGAAGAACAACCGCCTCGCGGCACCCCACTGAGCATAGATGGCTAAATGGTTGCAAAATATAACAACTAAATGCATCGTCGACTACATGGATTGACAACTAAATGGATTTCATGCAGCTAGTTTGCTCCGTTGGGGGTTAAAAACGAAAACGAAGTGGAAAATCTCCATCTATTTTATGCCGAAAGAAGGATATCAGCAAAAAACCTCCATTTTAAACGCGGTTTTTCCATCTAGTCCAGTTCATTTGCCCCATTCGCTTCAATTTACCTTCACTAAATACAGTTAAACACTGTTACCCTTCTCCTAGGCGAAAAATGACCTAAAGAGATAGGCACGTCATCCAAGGTAGGCTAACAGCCCGAATTTGACCGAAAACGGGCATTTAACTCAAATCTTAATAAATATTTAAGAAAATGTGTACTTTTTAGTCACATTTTTTTAATTTGTCTTTAAGGTTGAAAAGGTATGCTATAGGAAATTAGTTGAATTGTCCCTGGCATTTCAATGAAAAGGAGGAAGGCACATGATAAGCAGCGCACCACAAACCGTTAAGTCCTGGTTGGATAAATTCCAAGTGAAAACTGCGGCGAAGCCTCCAGAAACAAGCTCAGGAAGCGCCAAATCAAGGAGAAGGAAACAGAAGCAGGAAACGAAGAAATGCCCGGTCTGTCAGAAAAAACATAATGTTAATTTTATATCATCCATCAAGCACTGGTACTGTGTTCAATGTGACACGGAGTTCGACCGCAATAATGTCATCTATATTTATGACGATAACGGTGAATTAATTGAAGTGATTTCGGACAAGCCCGGTATCTGGGATCATTTGAAGCTGGGCAAAACGAAAAAAGGAATCATCATGACCCTGACCGTATGAGTGGATCGGAACAATAACCGTAAATTGTAGATTAAGTAGTTAACATGAGGACCTGCCCTGTTAAGGGCGGGCGGCGGACGGCAGCCGAACCGGCGAAATCTGGTTCGGCTATTTGTGCGTTTTGTCATGGAAAGTTCAATCATATAGCCCGAACGAGCCATACCTTCTGGTCAAGTTATTCGATATGGTGATAAGATGTAGTATGGAGTCTGCAAGTGTCCGGTTCCTTCAGCAGCAGGGGACAATCATACAAAAGTGACATCCAGAAGCAATTTTTCAAGGCAGGAAGGGGATCGTAGCCATTGCTTAATGCAAGACGCTGGTTCATTATAGTTCTTCTCATGCTGTTCATACTGCCTCAGCAAGTGTTGGCTCATGCTTCTTTGATCCAGTCGGTTCCGGAAGCGGAAAGCCAGATGGACGTTTCTCCGGAGAGAATAGTGCTTACCTTTAATCAACAGCTAGAGCCGAATTCTCAAATTAAAGTAGTGGATTATCGCAAGAATGAAGTGACCAATCAGAAAGCTGTTCTAAGTGGGGATAATCGGGAGTTGAGCTTGGAGCTTCCGGGAATGCAGAATGGAACCTACACGGTCACCTACAGGGTTACGTCGAAGGATGGCCATCCTGTTACCGGATCTTACGTATTCACCGTCGGAGAGCCGGATCTCGCGCAATTGGCGGCCCAACGAGCGGCGTTGTCCGGGTCCGGCAAGCTCTCCTGGCAAATGGGATGGATGGATTACGCCGGCTATCTGGTCAGAATGATCTATTATATCAGCATGTTATGTGTAACCGGCTGGGTATTCTGGCGGCTATTTTATCGAAAACCATCCGAGTCGGTCATCCAGATAGATCGGGGCTGGTCCCTGACCTTGCAGCGGGTTTATTTGTTGGCGCTTATTTTGTTAATCGCAGTGGAGATGCCTCCGGCCATCGGAGAATGGACATCGGACAATCTTGTGTCCTTCTTGGGGACAACGACAGCGATTTCCTGGATGGTCTCACTCGGGCTGTCTTTATTGGGCTTTGTTATTCTTAACCGCTCCAGATTAGTCGATGTTCTATGGCTCGTTCTGCTGCTTGCGGCCAAAAGCTTTAATGGCCACGCCAACGGACTGGTAGATGGAAAAAATGCAGTGCTGATCGATTTAATCCATTTATTAGCCGCGGCCGTGTGGGTCGGCGGGCTGTTATATCTTGCCGCCCATTGGCGGAAAAACAGAGAGCATGCGCTGAAGTTCCTGCCGCAGTTTTCATTCCTGGCGCTGGACAGCATGATTCTGCTGGTGCTGTCGGGAGTCTTTATCCTGCTCCTGTTTCTTCCTAATCCGAAATATTTGTTATATACCCAATGGGGGACTACCCTGTTGATCAAAGCGGGTCTGGTTCTTGTAGTTATGGTGGCGGGTGTCATTCTGAGGCGGTTCATCAAGAAAAAGAAGTTCAGCTCGCTGATGACAGCCGTCAAAATCGAAATCGGCTTAATGGTTCTCATTGTTTCTATTGTCGGTGTGTTGACCGCACTTAATCCGCTGCCGCCGAATAAGCCGCTCAATTGGCATGAGATGGGGGAAGAGCTTCACATGTCTGCCAAGATAGCTCCGAACATTCCGGGCTCTCGCAATACTTTCACGGTTCAAGTCTGGGTTCCGAAGGAAGAAGAAGAGCCGGAGAAGGTTCAAATGATTCTTAAACATATTAATGAAGAAGGCATTGAACCGATTCAGATTCCTCTGCAGCCGTCTTCCGCTAACAAGGAACAGGGATGGTTTCCCGGTTATACCCAGTATGTTTATGACAATGAGGGCTCCTCTCTGGCTTTTCCCGGCGAATGGACGGTGGAGGTACGGGTTACCCTGGCTAACGGGGAGAGTAAAGAATACGAGAGATCAATGAAAGTATATTAAGTTATTGGTGAATGTCAGCCTGGACCGATCCTTTTTCGGTTGGGGCTGTTTTCATTTTTGTTATAGTAATGTATGATTAACGCCATAAAATACGAATTAGCCTGTGAAAGCGGGGGAATAGATTGGAGCAAGCTCATCACCATCATAAATCCAAAGAGCCCTCTCGATATTCTTTATTGGAGATAGGAATGGTATCGGCGAAGCTGGGACTGACTTCATTCGGAGGGCCGGTGGCTCATTTAGGGTATTTTCGCAATGAATATGTAGAGCGCCGGGGATGGCTGGATGACCGAAGCTATGCCGATCTGGTTGCTCTGTGCCAGTTCTTGCCGGGTCCGGCCAGTTCTCAGGTGGGGATTGGCATCGGACTGATGAGGGGTGGCCTGCCGGGAGCCTTGGCGGCATGGCTCGGGTTTACTCTCCCTTCCGTTCTTCTTATGATTCTATTTGCTTATTTTGTGGAAGCGTTCGGTTGGGGAGAGACAGGGTGGGTTCACGGCCTTCAAGTTGCCGCTGTCGCCATTGTAGCACAAGCGGTTCTGGGGATGGGCAGAAGTCTGGCGCCAGATCGCGGCAGGCTGCTTATTGTACTGGGTACAGCGATAATATCTTTACTAGTGTCTTCGGCTTGGATTCAGGTGATCCTCTTGCTTGTTGCAGGCAGCATTGGCTGGTTATTTTATAGAAGTGCCCAAGAAGATGCGGGGCCAATGCTTTCACTGCCGCTCCATAAGAAAAGCGGCGCAGGCTGGCTCACTGCTTTCTTCCTGCTCCTTATCCTGCTGCCGCTTCTCCGATCCTACACGAGCCTGGAGTGGCTCGCTGTGCTCGATAGCTTCTATCGTTCCGGGTCCCTGGTGTTCGGGGGAGGCCATGTCGTCCTTCCGCTGCTGGAACAAGAAGTGGTGCCGTCGGGCTGGGTTACCCGGGAACAGTTTCTGGCGGGTTATGGAGCGGCACAGGCCGTACCCGGACCGCTCTTTACGTTTGCGGCTTACCTGGGGATGGTCATCCATGGTTGGATGGGCGCGGTGCTAGCTACGGCCGCTATTTTTCTGCCGGCCTTCCTGCTCGTCGTCGGCACCCTTCCTTATTGGGAGAGGCTGAGACGAAATACCGCCATGAGAGGAGCTTTGGCAGCCGTTAATGCAGCGGTTGTAGGCATTTTGCTGGCGGCCCTCTATGATCCGGTATGGACGAGCTCTATTCATACCGGCAGAGACTTCGCCCTCGCGCTGGCTGCCTTCGGACTGCTCGTTTATGGCAAGCTACCGCCCTGGATCGTTGTAGCGGTTGCCGCTGTGGGCGGATGGGTTTTGACTCTCTTCCCTGGTTAATGCAATACTTAAGCATCCTGTTTAGTTTCGGCGGTTGTATCGCTGGATTCTTCAGAAACTACGCCAGCAGGCACCCGCCGCGAAAGGTTTGGGCACCACGTTTATGTTAGGGTCGCTTGTTAAACGACTAATGTTTGGCAACTTGAGCTCTGTGGGTGTCCACATCATTTTTGGTTTGGTTTGTTCGAACTAGCTGGAGGATTTCACACTTCGGGCGGGCTTTCGGGGCAAAATAAGCGCAATCAGCCTGTTGGAAAAGTAAAATGTATCCTTACAGGGGGCACCCAGTTTCAGAATGTTGAAAAAGTCCATTTGTGTACCGCTTATTTTGCCTATTAAGCGATTTATACGATCAACGTGCAAAAAAGCACTCTGTTATTTACATTTATTTCACTGTACTCGGATTGTGTGTCTATTTGTACGATTATTCATACAAAAACGGGACCGTCGCGGCAAAGCACGGCTAATTGTACGATTTTTCGTACAAAGACGCCCCTTTCTCGGAACTTGTGCGCCATTTGTACGATTATTCATACAAAAACGGGACCGTCGCGGCATACCTACGGCTAATTGTACGATTTTTCGTACAAAACACACTCATCATCGGTTCTATTGCGCATTTGTACCTATATTTCAACGGCAAGCCTTCAATAGCCCGTTCCTTGATCGCAAGATTCCGCTCTTGGTCTATGCGCTTCCGACTGCCAGCGAAAGCAGACAATGACCAGCATGACGACCATGAAGCCAGCCAATAGCAGCCACGCGGTCTGCGGGGAGTAATGATCCATCATCCAGCCGAGCCCCAGCGGAAGAACCGCCCCTCCCAATCCTGAGGAGGCGATTAGGATGCGGGTCGTCCGCTCGGTTTTGCCAGGGAACAGATGATTCGCATCCCCATTGCGACAAGGTTAGCAGAGCGAAGCTGGCAACCAGCGCCCCTCTTCTGGATAACCTCCTCGACAAGACCGGCATGATTAAGACCCCGGATGAATAACCAAAAATTGGCGGAAAACGAGCAAGCCCCCGTCACTATAGCTCTTGCCGTAATGAAGCAATAAGGTAGAAAGGAGTGGGCCTAAGCTACTTCAGCGAGCCCTACGATCAAATAGGAGATACTTCCTGCATGAATGATCCGTTTCAATCCATCAGCACCTCACTTGAGCGGCATTCTTGCCAGCTGTGTACCCCGTTGCGAAAGCGGCTGTGATATTGTAGCCACCGGTATATCCATGGATATCCAGCACTTCCCCGCAAAAGAACAGGCCCGGCATGATTTTGGATTGCATCGTTCGCGGATCGATCTCCTTCAAATGGACGCCTCCCCCTGTCACAAAAGCTTCTTTAATGGACAAGGTGCCGTTTGCCTCGATCGGAAATGCCTTGATTGTTTTGGCCAATTCCTCCCAAGGCTGTTTTGGGATATTGTCATAAGTGACATCCTCTTGAATGCCTGCTTTTTTCAGCACGAGAGGAATCATTTTGTCGGGGAGCGCGATTTTCAGAACGTTCTTGACCGCTTTCTTCGGCTCTTTCCTGGCCAGGTTCCATAGCTCGTCCAGCAGCAGCCCGAACGGCTTATCCGGGAATAGATCGAGTGTCAGCTTTACGGTTGTTTTGCCGGAACGCTTGAGCTCCTTGACGACGAATTGACTGCAGCGCAGAATAGCCGGACCCGAAAGGCCGAAATGAGTAAAAATCATATCCCCTTCATGCTCGATAATTTTTTTACCCTTGCTGTTCCAAACGGACATCGCTATATTTCTCAGGGAAAGCCCCTGAAGCTCCTTGCTTTGAATGAACGATTCTCCCGAAGTAACGGGAACTTCCGTCGGATATAAGTCCGTAATGGTATGGCCGGCTTCTTCCGCCCAAGGATAACCATCGCCGGTGCTGCCGGTATGAGGGACCGATTTGCCGCCAGTAGCGATAATGACACTGCAGGAAGAGATCGTTTGGCCCGTCTTCAAATGGATGCCTGCAGCCTTTCCTTGATCGTAAACCACCTGTTTAACCGGACTGTTCACGATAATTTCCACTCCCAGCTCGCGAACCTTGCGGATTAAAACGTCAACGACGGTTTGCGCCCGATCGGATACCGGAAACATACGCCCCCGATCCTCCTCCTTAAGCCGAATCCCTAACCCTTCGAAGAACTCGATAATATCCTTGGGGCTGAATTCAGCAAATGCGCTGTACAGAAATTTTCCGTTTCCGGGAATGTTGCTTATTATTTCATCCAATGGCTTGGCATTGGTTACATTGCATCGGCCGCCGCCAGATATGCCCAGCTTACGTCCCAGTTTATTGCCTTTATCCACCAATAGAACCCGGGCTCCGTGCGTCGCTGCAGCAATACACGACATCAGCCCCGAAGGGCCTCCTCCGATAACGATGACATCATAGTCCATAGAACGAACCTCATTTCACAATAGATCACAAACTCATTCTCCTATTGTACCTAATGGGCCGCCAGAATGAAACGGAGGGTGGGTAGCAAGGAAGCAGCGTCATAAATCGGACAGAGTTGGCGCATAATAGGGGCTAAAAGGAGCTGAAAGCGAATGAAACACCACTCTAATAACTCTAAAGAACAGCAATTACAGCAGAAGCAGAACGAACAGCGGGCTAAAGGCCGAAGTCTGGATGGGGAGCGGGGCAAGAAGCTCGACGGACCTAATCGCCCTTCGACTTAGGAGGTCTGATTATGAAGGAAAAAGAGCAATCGCCTCACAACAAGAACCCGTCCGAAGATCTCGATCCTTTCGAGATCGAATTTTTGCCGAAATTTCGTAAAAATCGCGGCCCTGAGCAGCCTTTTATCAATGAATTCGGGGTAGTGATCGGAGATTACGATTATGAATCAGAGCATTCTCCATTGGAGCAGTGGTCAACGGAAACGGATCCGGCGGTGATGGCCGGGGACCAATGGGTTCACCCCTTTAAAGATATTGGATTTCAGACGACGGAGAACCGCAATTATTTTGAACAGGGCATTCCTCCACAAAGCGGGATCATGATGCATCCGGATAAAAATGTCGCTTACGGCTATCAGAAGGGGCAAGAAGCCGCAAATGAAGACTCCCAGGAGGAATCGGAAGGAGAGGAGAGTTAAGTGAGACAAGGCCGCAAACTGTATCTTTGCATTCACTCTCAGGGGCTGTATAATGATAAATAGTGATTATACTAAAGCACATAAGGAGTGAACGATAATGTCAATGTCCTTTGACGCATATATGAGAGATATGGTTCAACCCATGCGGGATCAACTGACCCAAATCGGAGTGAAGGAGCTTCGGACTCCGGAGGAAGTAGTAGACCAACTCGAGAACGCTAAAGGAACCGCCTTGCTTGTAGTTAACTCGGTATGCGGCTGCGCGGCGGGCCAATGTCGTCCGGGGGTAGCTCAAGCGTTGGAGAATGAGGTCAAGCCGGACCATCTCTTCACCGTATTCGCCGGCCAGGATAAAGAAGCAACCGCTAAAGCGCGTGAATATATTACGGGATACCCGCCTTCATCTCCATCCATAGCTTTGTTTAAGGACGGAGAGCTGGTTCATTTCATTCAACGTCATCAGATCGAGGATCGGTCGGCTGAAATGATCGCGGCTGATTTAAAGCAAGCTTTTAACGAATTTTGCCAAGGCTAGAATAGGCCTGCTAAACAAAAATCCTGTTAGGCTTATTAGGCCGTAACAGGATTTTTGTTCGATGAACCGTCTTCGGGAATGATCAGGGCCATTCGCTGAATGATTTCGTGTTGTCTCGCTTCGCCGGCGTGTTCGACGATGATCTGATAGCCTTCTCCCAAATTCGGTTTGCGTCGAATATTATGGGCATCTGAGCCTAGAGTATGCACAAGGTCATTCTCGAGCAGCCATAATGCCAAGCGCCGGGCATCTTCGTTATTACGGCCGGCCAAGCTGTCCGCCGATACCTGGGTCCAGGCGCCGCGCTCGATAAGCCCGGTCAGCAGCTTGGGCTCTTCACGGAAGAATACGTGCCTTTCCGGATGGGGGATAATGGGGGTCACTCCATTGGCAATCAAGTAGTCGATGACCTCCAAGGAATCCGGCATGTATCCGGCCCAAGGCTGCTCCAGGAGCAGGAACGTTTTCTCTTCGTTCAAGTGAAAGTACTCGTTATTTTCCGTTTGCTTGTAGAATTGTTCGGCATCCTTCAAGGTGACTTCATGCCCGCAGGATACCGTCAGCGGAATACCGGCTTCTTGTAAAGCGTCCTGAAGCTGTCGTACTTTATGATAGGTTATAGATTTGGGAACATGGTACACGGTGTTGAAATGGGGGGTGGCCACGATGTGGCGAACTCCGTCCTCATGCGCGACCTTTGCCATGGCGATGGATTCTCTCAGATCACTTGCTCCATCATCTACACCATCCAGAATGTGGCAATGGATATCAATCATACCGCTTCTCCTCTCTTTCTCGGTGTTGTCCCTTGACATAGAGTCGTTGGTTCTTCTTTTTAAGTCATCCTAACAAAAGAGCGAATAAAAATCCACTTGATTTTGTTGGAGGCATCTCTCAAACTAATCATAACAGGCATAAATAAGCGTTGAAAAGAGACGGTTGGAAAGCTAAGCGTGGAGCTTAAGAAGCGGATAAATTGGAAGGGCGGGAATGGATATGAGCTTGCAGCGTCAAATTATCGATGAATTAGGGGTGCGTCCGGTCATCGATGTCGACGAAGAAATTCGCAATAGAGTAGATTTTCTTAAACACTATGTTAAAAATAACGGCTCGTCCGGGCTGCTCATCGCGATTAGCGGCGGACTGGATAGCGCAGTTGCTGCCGGACTGTGCAAACAGGCCACTGACGAATTAACCCAAGAAGAGGGCAAAGAGTACAAAACCCTAGGAGTGTTTCAGCCTTACGGTCAGCAGTCCGACATCGAGGACAGCTATGCGGTGGCACAGGCTTTTGAGCTTGATTTCAAAACAGAGACGAATATTGAGGAAGCGGTGGATGAGATCGCTCTGGAAGTGGAATATAGTCTTAAAGGGCTTGGAATTCACAAACATGTGAGCATCCCGGGCAAAGGCAATATTAAAGCGAGAACGAGGATGGTCGTTCAATATGCGCTGGCCTTCGAGCTGAATCTGATCGTTGTCGGAACGGACCATGCGTCGGAAGCGTTAACCGGCTTCTTTACTAAATACGGAGACGGCGCGGTCGATATCAATCCGCTCAGCACCCTGAATAAGAGGCAAATCAGCCAACTGGCGGAAAAGCTGGGCGTTCCGCGAAGCGTAATCGATAAAGTTCCTACAGCCGGCTTGTGGGAAGGACAGACGGATGAGCAGGAGCTTGGCGTCACCTATGAGGAGAACAACAGTTATTTGGAAGGTAAGACGATTGATCCGGCCAGCGCCGAGAAGCTGGAGCAGCATTATCTCCGCACCCGGCATAAACGAAATAAAATACCGGGAATTTAATCGATAGAGAGAAGGCAGGAGAACATCGTGATTATCGGAGTGGGAACGGATGTAATCGAAATTGCCCGGGTCAAGAAGCTGATGAGCGAACCGTCCGGGCCTCGATTTGTGGAGCGGATTCTTACGCATGAAGAACGGCGGTTGGCCGAAAATCGCCAGGGCCGATTGCACGAATATGTAGCCGGACGCTTTGCAGCCAAGGAGGCGGTAGCTAAAGCTTTGGCTTGCGGGATCGGCCGGCAGGTCGGTTTTCAGGACATTGAAGTGCTTCCCGATCCGAACGGCAAGCCGGAGTGTACCTTGTCCGTTTCATCATTAGAGCGATTGAACCTGGGAGATATTCATATTCATCTCAGCATCTCTCATAGTGAAACGGTGGCTACCGCCTTTGCTGTAGCTGAAAGGCCATATATACGATAAGGGGCTGTAATTAGCCCATAATCACGGATGACAGCAAGCACCCAGTCGCTCCACGCGCGGGTGCTTGCTGCTTTTTTATATACGGCTTGTTATCAAAAATTATTTCTTGGTGGATAACCAATCAGCGAGCGCGTTGATCTGATCGCTATTCAAAGTGTTCTTGAAGGCCGTCATCCCGTTGCCGCCATTCTCAATTTTAGTAACGATCTGTTCCTTGGACAATTTGCCCCCAACCTTAGTCAGATTCGTGTTGCCTCCCAGCTTTCCTTCCAGGTTCGCCCCGTGACAAGCCAGACAATGCTGTTTATATAAAGCTTCGGCATCGACGGTGGTCGCCGGCTGTTTTCCGGGTTCTCCGCTGGGTGCCCCTGGACTTGGACTTGCCGTCCCGGCATTATCCTTCTTGCTCCCGCAAGCGGCAAGAGCGGTTATAAGAAAGAGACAGAAAAAAATGACCATCGCTTTTTTCATCGTTCTTCATCCCCTTAAACGTTGATGTCACTTCTAATAAGTTTAAGGTTTCCATTCCAGGCAGGCTTCATTCATTTTTCCGATTGTGTACATATGCAGGGGAGTTCATACCTTTCCACGGAGCCGCATAAAATCAAATACGTAAATCAATGGCTTCGATCTCATTAGGATGGACAAGGGAATAAAATAATGGGCCCAAGTTAAGAAAAAGGATCAGGAGAAGTTGAGCCCATGGCAATGATCAGGAGCAGTTCAGGTCAGGGAGGACTAAAAAACCAAGATGAAGGAGAAGGTAGCATGTCAAAAATCCGCTTTGCCGTTGCCGGGACAGGTTGGGTAGCCGGGGAATATTTGCAGGCGATTGCCGCTAATCCAGACGCAGAGGTGTATGCCATCGTTAGCAAGCATATGGAGCATGCCAGAGCCAAGCTGGCTGAATTGGGCATAGATGCCCTCGTGATGGATCAATATGAGCACGCCGTCCGGGACTCCAATGTAGATGCAATCGTGCTTTGCTCCACCCCGGATATTCGTCCTGAGTATACGGTTCTTGCTGCCGAGCATGGCAAGCACATTGTGATGGAGAAGCCGTTGGCGATGAACCGGGAGGGATTGTGGCGTATGGCGGAAGCGTTAGCTGCCCATCCGGTGAAGACGGTGGCCAGTTTTGTGCTTCGCTGGAACCCGTCCTTCGTAAATACGAAGGCCTTGATTGACAATGATGCGATCGGTCGGGTGTTCATGGCACAGATTGATTATTGGCATCATGTCGGGCCCCAATATGGGCAGTATCGGTGGAGCCGGACGAAAGAGCTGGGCGGCAGCAGCATATTGTCCGCAGGCTGCCATGCCGTCGATGCCGTTCGATATTTTGCCGGCGAGGTGGAAGAAGTGACCGCATACAGCTGCCGGACCTGGGCGGATTCAGATTATGAGTTTGATCCGAATGCCATTGCGATCCTGAAGCTGGCCAATGGAGGAATCGGGAAGGTCTCTTCTTCGTTGGAGTGCAAGACCCCTTACAAATTCAATGTTCACTTACTCGGGGAGAAGGGGGCAGTTATGAACAATCAGTTTTATAGCCACAAGCTTCCCGGGCAAACCGAATACGCCACCATTCCTACGATTACTCCAGATAGCGGAGATGTGTCGCATCATCCTTTTAAAGAAGAGATCAATGAGTTTATTCAAGCTATTCAGAACGACACTCGTACACGCTGCGATTTCCAGGACGCCTATAAAACGATGGAGGTCAGTTTTGCAATAGATGAATCCATTGCGACGGGGAAGAGCGTGAAGCTGCCGCTGTCAAGATAAGGGGCTCGGATTTACCTATTTTGCACCTGTTCCTCATCGGCCTTTTGACCACTATCCCAATGAGTCAGGAAAAGTGGGAATCGTCTAATTATGAGGGTAAGGGGAATGAAGTCTGAGAATTAGACTAAACTTAGAGGAATACGGGAGTAATAAATTATAGTATGGGAAGAGCATTGAAGCAGCAGGGCTTCAGTGCTTTTTGCTTGTATAAACAGAAAATTCCGACCGAGTCATTTTCCTGAGCAAAGGGGATAACCGTCAAAAGCCTGAAGCAGGAAAGTCTGGGACGCTGACTGAATAGCGGCCGTGCTCCTGATTGAAAGTAACTGAAGACTTACATCTCCTAATGTCCAGTGAAACCGGAATAAGAGTGAAACTGGATCTATTTTGCCCTGAACGCTCAGTGCTTCGAAAGCCCAAAAATAAAACGCAATAGCCTCAAATATGCAGGTTGAGCATCATTTTTTCAACAGCTTCCTTGGTTTATGCTACAATAATAACTAGGTGAACTAGCAGGTCGGGATCGTTAGCTACAAAGGCCCGGACCATCGGGAGGCGTGACTGTGGAGCGAATAGTCGATATGGTCGAGCATCAAGTGATTGCTGCCGTAAGGTCGGAAGAGGAATTGGATACGGCTCTGGGAAGCGAAGTTAACGTCATTTTTCTGATGATGGGCACGATTGAGAATTTACGTGAGCTGGTCGGCAAGGTTAAAAACAACGGAAAGCACGCATTTGTTCATTTTGATTTCATTGAAGGAATCGCTTCGGATCGGAGCGGCGTACAGTATATGGCGAACCAAATTAAGCCGGACGGTATTCTATCGACACGCAATCATTTGATCGGAGTGGCGAAGGAGAATGGGATGAAAGCCATTCAACGGCTTTTCCTGATTGACAGCACCGCCATTCGCAATGGAATGAAAGCGATTCGATCCTCCGGAGCGGATGCGGTGGAGATTATGCCCGGCATAATGCCCAAAGTCATTAGAGAATTAACCGGAATGACGGATTTGCCGATCATCGCGGGAGGTCTGATCCGGGAGGAGGAAGAGGTGCTCGAGGCATTGAAAGCAGGCGCTTTGGCCGTCTCGGTCGGGGAACCGGATTTATGGAGAATGAAGCTATAGGCTGGTCATCATTAAATTCCCCGGCACCACTCTTTTATGGACAACTGAAAGGCAGTAAGATATAATGAAAGTATCGATGCACAAAGCTATGGGCGGAGACAAGAAGAGAACCCTTTGCTGAACTTGCACCTTTATTTAGGTGTACGGTTTTAGCCAAAGGGTTCTTTTGTATTTTCCGCTGACAATACACAACGAAGGGGAGTTCACAGCTATGAATAATTCATTTTCAGCTCTAAGTCGAACCTCCATACTGGAAGCGATGCAGGAGCAGAAGCATGATGTGCTGATTATCGGGGGAGGAATCACGGGTGTCGGCACGGCCTGGGATGCCAGCCGGCGAGGACTGAAGACGGCGCTTATCGAAATGAATGATTTTGCCTGGGGAACGAGCAGCCGCTCCACGAAGCTGGTTCATGGGGGGCTGCGGTACTTGAAGCAGGGCGAGGTCAAGCTGGTCATGGAGGTCGGCAGGGAACGGGCGCTGCTTCATCGCAATGCGCCTCATATTGTCATCCCGGCTCCGATGCTCCTGCCGGTTTATAAAGGAGGAACGTACGGGTATCTGGCCTCCTCCATCGGTTTGTACGTCTATGATTTATTGGCCGGAGTGAAAAGAAAAGAACGCCGCAAAATGTTCAACCGGGAAAAAACGATGCAAATCGAGCCGCTCTTCAAGACGGAAGGTCTGAAAGGGTCGGGCTATTATTACGAGTATCGGACCGATGATGCCCGATTGACGATGGAGATTGCCAAGTGTGCGAATCGCAATGGAGCCAAGCTGGTCAACTACGCCAAAGCCGGCGAATTCCTGTATGAAGCTGGCAAAGTGGTCGGCGTGAAGGTGACAGATGAGCTATCGGGACAAAGCTATGAAATTTATGCTAAAAAGATAGTTAATGCGGCCGGACCTTGGGTAGATAAAGTCAGGGAGAAGGACCATGCGGTGGTTGGCAAAAGAATGCTGCTGACCAAAGGCGTGCATCTTGTGGTCGATTATGCCAAGCTTCCGATCCGTCAGGCCGCTTACTTCGACGTTCCCGACGGCCGGATGATCTTCGTCATTCCGCGCGACGGCAAGACGTATATAGGGACTACCGATACGTTCTACAAGGATGCTATCGAAGAGCCGCGAACGACGGATGCGGATCGCGATTATTTGATCGATGCCGTGAATGCGGCGTTTAATAATGTGAATCTGAAGTCGTCCGACGTGGAATCGATGTGGTCCGGACTGCGGCCTTTGATCCATGAAGATGGCAAAAAGCCGTCCGAAGTGTCACGCAAGGATGAAATTTTTGTAGCGGAATCCGGGCTTATTACGATCGCTGGCGGCAAATTGACCGGCTTCCGCAAAATGGCGGAAAAAGTAGTTGACCTGGTCGCCAAGCAGTTGATGTCGGCGGAGGGTGGAAGTTATCTGCCCTGCAGTACCGATCAGGAGGTTATAAGCGGCGGGGAGACCGGCGGTGTAAGCTATGAAGAATACAAGGAGCGCATCATCCAGGACGGAGAGCAGCTAGGACTTGCAAGAGAAACCGCAGCGTACCTGTACTCCCGATACGGATCCAATACTCCGGTAATATACAATAATATTCGCGAGTGGGAGAAGGAAGGCTCCATCAATACGGAGCAAAAAGCACTAATGGCCGAGGTGCATTATTGCATCGATAACGAAATGGCTGCATCTGCCGTTGACTTCATCGTTCGGCGCACCGGACTGCTGTTCTTTAACGTGGCCCGAGCGAAAGAAATTAGCGAATCCGTGCTTCATATTATGGCCGAGAGATTGGGCTGGAATGAGGCGGAGACGGCTCACCAGAAGGAGCGGTTGGACCATGCTTTCGAAACGGTACAGGTTGTCCCCGCCAAAGCCTATCAGGGACAATAACAATAAGAGGCGTGGACGGGGCTGGCTGCAAGGTTTGCCAGCCCTTGACCGGCTTGAAGTATGGTAGAATGGGTCTATAGGAATTCATGATCTTTTTTTCGAAAGCGGGAGGGGTACAATGCCGAAACAATATATTCTAGCGCTGGATCAGGGGACGACAAGCTGCAGGGCTATTCTCTTTGACCGTTCGGGGCAAGGGGTGGCCATGGCTCAGAAGGAGTTTACCCAGCATTTTCCGCAGACGGGCTGGGTCGAGCATGATGCGGAAGAAATATGGCGGGTGCAGATGGAGGTCATGCGGGAGGCCGCCACTCATGTGAAGGCGGAAGACATTGCCGGAATCGGGATTACGAACCAACGGGAGACAACCGTCGTTTGGGATCGGGAAACCGGGAAGCCTTTACATCGGGCCATCGTCTGGCAATGCCGGAGGACGGCAGATCTGTGCGATCAGTTGAAAGCGGACGGCTGGGAGGAGAAAATCCGCCAGAAGACGGGGCTTGTGACCGATCCGTACTTCTCGGGTACCAAGCTGCAGTGGCTGCTGATGAATCATCCGCACATCCGGGAGAAGGCTGAAGCAGGCCAAGCCTTGTTCGGTACGATCGACAGCTGGCTCATCTGGAATTTGACGGGGGGCAAGGTGCATGTCACGGACATTACGAATGCATCCCGGACGCTGCTGTTCAATATTCACAAGCGGGATTGGGATGATGATATCTTGCAGCGCCTGTCTATTCCGCGCAGCATGCTGCCCGAAGTAAAATCATCCAGCGAGGTGTACGGCTATACTTCGCTGCTTGGAGCCGGGATGGACATTCCTATTGCGGGAGCGGCGGGCGACCAGCAGGCGGCGCTGTTCGGGCAGGCGTGTTATTCCGCAGGGATGGCCAAGAATACTTACGGAACCGGTTGCTTTATGCTTATGAATACCGGTTCCAAGCCTATAGCTTCCCGCAAGGGTCTGCTCACTACCGTGGCTTGGGAAATCGACGGGCAAATAGAATATGCGCTGGAAGGAAGCGTGTTCACGGCCGGAGCGGTCATTCAATGGCTGCGTGACGGTCTGGGAATCGTCGAACGGGCCTCCGACAGTGAGCAAGCGGCATTGTCCGTTCCGGATACGAACGGCGTCTATTTCGTACCGGCCTTCACCGGTCTGGGGACCCCCTACTGGAATCCACATGCCAGGGGAATGATTACGGGGTTAAGCCGGGGAACGGAGAGAGCGCATCTGATTCGTGCGGCGCTGGAAGCCATTGCTTATCAGTCTGCGGAAGTTCTGAATGTCATGGAAGAGGAATCCGGCATCAGCCTGCAGCAGCTTAAGGTGGATGGCGGTGCGGTTCAGAATAACTTCCTGATGCAATTTCAGGCGGATATTATCGGAACGGAGGTAGTGCGGCCGAAAGTGCAGGAGACTACGGCGTTGGGAGCCGCATTCCTGGCCGGTCTTGCCGTTGGAATGTGGAAGGATAAAGAGGAATTGAAAACGATTTGCGCCGAAGACGGACATTTCGTTCCCAAGATGGGAGAAGAAGAACGGCAGGCCAAATTTGCCGGCTGGAAGAAGGCGGTTGCCTACCAGATCGGCTGACGGGTAATTTTTACAACCACGATGATAAGAAAAGCACGACCAAGGGAACGGAGACAAAACCCCCGGACAGAGGCTTAATCAGCCTTTGTTCCGGGGGCTCTTCTTTTCGAATCTTTGGGCTATATTACCATTTCTCCGATACAAGCTTCGCTTGGGTGAACAAGAGCAGATAATCGCGCCCGCCCGCTTTGGAGTCAGTGCCGGACATATTGAATCCGCCGAACGGATGCACGCCGACGAGCGCGCCGGTGCATTTGCGGTTGAAGTATAGATTACCGCAATGCATATGACGGCGGGCGTATTCCAGGTGCTCGCGGTTGCGGCTGAAAACCGATCCGGTCAGGCCGTATTCGGTATTGTTGAATATATCGATCGCCTGCTTGAAATCGCCCGCCTTGCAGACGGCAAGCACCGGACCGAAAATTTCCTCCTGCATGATGCGGGCCTCCGGAAGCACATCCGCGATTACGGTCGGCTGCAAATAGTAGCCGTCGCCCTCCGCAATATCTCCTCCAACGACCAGATGCCCTTCCGCCGCTCCAATATCCATATATTCCCGGATCTTGTTGTAGGCGCTCTCATCGATAACCGGCCCGATTGGATGGTTCTCTTCCGGCAGGCCGACGGTCAGCTGCTTCGTCTTCTCGATGATATGCCCCAGCACTTCTTCATACAAATCCTGATGAATGATGGCGCGGGAGCCGGCGGAGCATTTCTGGCCCTGGAAGCCGAAGGCGGATGTGACGATCGCTTCCGCGGCTTCCTCAGGATCGGCGCTGCTGTCCACGACAATGCCATCCTTGCCGCCCATCTCGGCGATCAGGCGCTTGATCCAGATCTGTCCCGCGGGGCGTGCGATCCGCTCGTTAATCCGCACTCCGACATCGCGGGAGCCCGTAAACGAGACGAAGCGGGTGCGCGGATGATCTACGAGCAGATCGCCAATCTCTCCGCCGGAGCCGGGAACGAAGTTCAGCACGCCGGCCGGCAGCCCGGCCTCTTCCATCAGCTCGAAGAATTGGGCCGCGATGACAGGCGATGTCGATGCCGGCTTGAGCACGACCGTATTCCCGGCGACGAGGGCGGCGCATGTCATGCCGGCCATGATGGCGAGCGGGAAGTTCCATGGCGGTATGACGACGCCGACGCCCAGCGGGATGTACGTCAGCCGGTTGTCTTCGCCCGGGAGCGGAGTCAACGGCTGCGGCTGTGCGAGGCGGATCATTTCCCGGCCATAGAACTCAAGGAAGTCGATCGCCTCGGCGACATCGGCATCCGCTTCGGCCCAATTCTTGCCGACCTCATATACAAGCCAGGCGGAGAAATCGAATTTGCGCCGGCGGATGATGGCGGCAGCTTTGAATAAATAGCCCGCCCGAACTTCGGGGTCGACATGCTGCCAATCCCGGAAGGCGGCATCCGCCGCGGCAATCGCTTGATTGGCCAGATGGGCGTCGGCCTGGGCGACATAGCCGACGATTTGCTTGACCTGTCCGGGATTAATGGATGCGAGGCGTCTGTCGGTCATGATCTCCCGGCCGTTGATACGAAGCGGATATGTGCGGCCCAATTGGGCACGGACGCGCTCCAGCGCGGCAAGCATCGCCTGGCGGTTATGCTCCTGCTTGAAATCGGTAAACGGTTCATTGCGGTATTCGACCATTGTCATAGTAAATCCCTCCGATATATGAATATTAAATAAATCCTACGACTTGAAGAGAGACTTCAGCACAAATCCTACGTTCGCCGGCCGTTCCGCCAAGCGGCGCATGAAGTAACCGTACCAATCATTGCCGAAGGGAACGTATACCCTCATCTTGAATCCTTCATTAGCCAGATCTCTCTGCGCCTGGGTCCGAATGCCGTAGAGCATCTGGAATTCAAACTGGCTGCGCGGGATATTGTGCTCGTTCACGAATCGCTTGACATGCTGGATGATAAGTTCGTCATGGGTGGCAATGGCGGCATAGTCGCCATTGTTGAGATGCTGCTCGATGATACGGATGAAATTGCGGTCAACGTCTTCTTTATTCGGATAGGCGACTTCCGGCGATTCCTTGTAGGCGCCTTTCACAAGCCGGAGATTCGGCCGGAACCGGTGAAGCTTGTCGATATCGTCCGCGCTCTTGTACAGGTAAGCCTGAATGACGAGACCGACCGTGTCGCCGTATTCCTCGCGCAGCTCGCAGAAAATATCGATGGAGGCTTCATTATGAGCGTAATCCTCCATATCGATGCGCACGAAGTTGCCGCAGGCGGCGGCCGTGTCCAGGATGGCCCGCATATTGCGCATGCACAGCTCCCGGGACAGGTCCAGTCCGAGCTGGGTCATCTTGAGGGAGAGATTCGAACGAACGCCGCTCTTCTCAATATCCTGCAGTGTGCGTATGCAGAATTGAGTCGATTCCAGCGCCTCTTCCTCTGTAAGAATGAACTCGCCCAAATGATCCAGTGTCGCCTCAATGCCGGCTTCGTTGAGCTCCCGGACCGCTGCGATGGCATCCTCAATCTGCTCGCCGGCGACGAAGCGGCGGGCGCCGAAGCGCAGGCCGTACTTCTTCGCGGCACGATTGGCTACGTGATTCTTAGACAGAAATAACAACCCATTTCTCAATAAGCTTTCCATCCGCGCATCTTCCCTTCTTCTCGTTGAACAAAAGTGTCTAAAAATTAGACATATTATCTATTTATGATTAAATATAATCATAAATTATTGGAAATGTAAACACATTCTTTTTTAGGATTGCAAAATTGTACGGGGGCCCAGGTGTGTTCCGGGTATGAAGGTTTCCTCATTGCAATCTGATTGAGGTTTTGCCATAATCTAAGAAAAATGGATTGCTTGGAGATGAATGATGAGCCGGTCTGAAGTAATGGAAGCCGTGCTGGGCGGCCTGCTTGGCGCAATGAATGACGCCGTTACCGTCATTGACAACGAGGGGACGGTACAGTATTGGAATCGAGTCGCGGAAGAAACGTATGGAATCAACGGCTCCGCTATTATCGGTCGTAAGATAGGAGATTTTTTTCAGAGGGAATCGATCATGCTCTTTCAGGTTATGGAGAGCGGCAGCGCCGTGTACCAGGTCTATCACGAGCCGCGCCCGGGCATGCATGTCATGATCAATGCGGCTCCGATCACGGATGCGGCGGGGAAGACGATTGGTGCCTTGTCCATCGAACGGGACGTATCGTCCTATGTGAAATTAAGCGCTGAAATGTATCATCATCCGGAAGGCCAGCCGCTGCTGCCCGCGGTCTTTCCCGCCGAGCTGCTGCAGCGGGTGGAGACTGTTTACTCCCTGGGCCAACCGCTGCTGCTTGGCGGCGAGGGGGGGGCCGGCCGCACATCGATGGCCGAATGGCTGCACCGAAGCGCCGGGCGCTCCGGCCGGTTCGTGATGGTCAGCTGCAGCACCGTTCCGGAAGGAATGCTGGAGGCGGAATTGTTCGGCTATCAGGGAGGAGAGGAACGGCCGGGGAAGCTGGATCTGGCTGCGGAAGGCACTCTCTATCTGAAAGACATCGATGCGCTGCCTCCGTCGATGCAGGAGAAGCTGGCGGGAATGCTGCGCACGTCCCGCTTCGAGCGGCTGGGCGGGACGGCCACCGTTCCGCTGCAGTGCAGAATCTGCGGCTCCGTCGGGCCGGCAGCCGCCAGGGGGGAGGAGGGCCGCTTGCTGCCGTCTTTGCGGTACGCCTTTCAGCTCTATACGGTCCCGCCGCTGCGCGAACGGAAGCAGGACCTGCCGGAGCTGTGCAGGCTATTCCTGGATCAGGCGACCTCCGAGGCAGGCATGACCGGGCCGCAGCTTGCACCGGACGCGTTGGCGGCGGTGTTGGCCTTCGATTGGCCGGGCAACCTGTCGCAGTTGAGGAATGCGATGGAATACGCCGCGGCCGCAGCAAGCGGAACCGGTACGGTCACTTCCGCCCAACTGCCGGAGTACGCCCGCTTGACGACTTTGAATGAGCTGACGGAGCCGGATCTCCCGCTCAGCGTCCACTCCGGGGAATGGGAGCGGGCCCGCATTGCCGAGACGCTCGAGCGAACGAATGGAAACAAGGCGAAGGCGGCGCGCATGCTGCGCATTTCCCGAGGCGCTCTTTACTATAAACTGAAGCAATACGGATTGGAATAGGTTCAGCTTCATAGATGAGATGAAATAATTTCCTCATCTGCCATATAAAAAATGGGCCGGGGTTTGCTTTTGATAGCAGGCCCCGGCTTGTTTATTGCGCGCCGGCGGGCTTCCGGGCCCGCTTGAAAGGCTGGAAGTTCCTATGATTCTCGGTGAATAAAAGCGCTCCGTAAGCACCATAGTAGATAAACAAAAGAATGACTATGGATCTATAGGAGAGGAAGTGCAATGCGAAGATTATTCCGAAGGAACAGGAAGTTGTTCAGTTCTCCGCTCAAGCCGGAAAGAATGTCTCCAATCATTCCGAAAAGGGACTGGATAGGAATGCAGGGGATAGATGAGCCTCAAGGTCTCGGCTCCGCCCTGAAGCCCAGATTGCTCTGGTTTCACGAAAGGCTTGATCGCTGTTTTGATGCGATGTTTCATTCTTTTACAGCTATGCCGGATAATCGCCCCTGCGTCTGTATCTATTTGCGGGGCATGGTCGATTTTGAAATGTTTCAGCAGTATGTTCTGCAGCCGCTCACTTCACCTCCTGGCGGCGGCAATTCATTAACGGAGCGGATCTTCGAGAATACTCAGCTGCCGTCCGCATCTTATTCTACGATTTTCCAATTAAAGGAAAGTCTTAATGCTGTTCTTGAAGGGAACATTCTTTTATTGATTGACGGGGAAGAGAGGATGGCCTCCTTTCCATACATTTTAGTGGAGAAAAGGCCCATAGAGGAGGCTAAGAACGAGACGGTCATACGCGGACCGCGAGAAGGATTCGTTGAGCATCTGGAAACTAATCTGAGCCTAATGAGACGCAGGATCAAGAGTCCCTTTTTAAAAATGGAGCATTATCAAATTGGCAGCCATACCCAAACGGATGTCGTCATCAGCTACCTCGAAGGAATCTGTACACAACAGCTGGTGGATGAAGTGAGGACAAGGCTGTCCCGCATCGTCATCGACGGAGTCCTCGATACGAGCTATATCGAGGAATTTTTGGAAGACAGTCCCTCTTCTCCTTTTCCTCAGCTTCAATACACGGAAAGGCCGGACACTGCCGCCGCCGCTCTGCTGGAAGGCCGGGTAGTCATATTCGTAGACGGCACTCCGAACCCGCTTATCGCCCCCGTAACCCTGTTTGCGCTGCTGCAATCGGCGGAAGATTATTACCAGCGGTTTTATGCCGCCAGTTGGATTCGTTGGATTCGCTACATACTGATGATTGCCTCGCTCCTTCTGCCTTCATTGTATATCGCCATCACAACCTTCCATCCGGAGACGCTGCCTTCCAATCTGCTCGTCAGTGTGGCGGCGGCCAGAGAAGCCGTTCCTTTTCCGGCGGTAGTGGAGGCTTTCCTGATGGAATTAACGTTCGAAGGCTTGAGAGAGGCCGGCCTGCGCATTCCTAAGCCTATTGGTCAAGCGGTATCGATACTCGGTGGACTAGTCATTGGTCAAGCAGCCGTGCAAGCAGGCATTGTCTCTGCCCCGATGGTCATCATCGTTTCATTAACCGGGGTCGCTTCGTTCGTCATCCCCCATTTTGATCTTGGCTTAACGCTTCGTTTTCTCCGGTTTCCTATTATGATTCTGGCCAGCACTCTCGGTTTGTTTGGAGTCGTCTGTGGATTGATGCTGATTTATTTGCATTTGACTACTTTGCGCTCCTTTGGCACTCCGTATTTATCACCTATAGCTCCAATGCACACCCACGATATGTCCGATGTATTTATTAGAGCCCCTTGGTGGCGGATGAGGAGCAGACCCTATTATTACGCTACAGATGCCAATAAACAGCGGCTTCAATATGTCGATCGCATGAAACGGCAGGAGGAGGATTAGTTATGAACCGTCCTCTTATCAGGATCCTACGTTTGGCTTTCATGATAGCAGCGTGCTCATTGCTGACTGCAGGCTGTTGGTCGCGCATCGAAATCAATGACAGAGCCTTCGTGACGGCGATGTATGTGGACGATGCGGGGGAAGGCCGGGTCAAGGTATCGCTAGGCTTCCCGCTTCCTAATCGGCTGGTGCAAGGACAGGCAGGCGGGGTATCCAGCGAAGGAAACCCCTACACTCATGTAACCAAGGAGGGCAACACGATTGCCGAGGCGGTCAAAAGAATTCAAAATGATTTGCCCCGAGAGTTGAATTGGGGGAACAACCGGGTCATTGTCATTAGCAGTGAGTATGCGAAGAAAGGAATCCTGCCGCTACTGGAATTTGTCGGCCGCATGCCCTATCAGCAATTAAAAACCTATTTATTCGTCTCGGAAGGAGAAGCCGAAAATGTTCCGCGGATGTCCGCAGTTTTCGAGCGCTTTCCAAGTGAAGTGTTGAGAGAGTTTGCCAGAACACGAACAACGTTAAACACCACTCTTCGCGACCTAATGAGTGTCCATCCCTACGGTGGAGATTTGACTATCGGATTACTGCGGGTGGACGAGGAAATAATGGCCAGTGAGAAAAATCAGACCGGCCATTGGGTAGGAACGAAGGGAGCGGCCCTGTTCAAGGACTATCGGCTGATAGGAAAATTCAATGAGGAGCAGACCCAAGGTGCTTTATGGATAATGAATCGGATGAAATCCGCTGTCCTCAAAGTATCCTCTCCGTCGGACGGAAAAGCCATTACGTTGGATATTATCAGCAGTCAATCGCAAGTGAAGCCGGTCTGGAAGCAGGATGAACTGGTTTTTCAGCTAAAAATAGCATTGGAGGCCCATCTGCTGGCTTCGGACTCTAAGCTGAAAATTACCGATCCTGGCAACATAGTCCAATTGCAGCAATCGATGAAGGACGAGGTGGAGAAGATCGTCCGTCAAGCCTTCGATGAATCGTTAAAGATCGGAGCAGATATGTTCAAGCTGGGGGAAATAGCCGAATTGTATTATCCTGACCGTTTTGCCGGCATAAAGAAGGATTGGCAGAGCTATTATGCCCGGCATGCTGATCTGAAGATGAATATCCAGGCTCATATTAAGCGCCCGGGCGGGGAACAAGAGCCGATGAGACCGGAATATAGCAGGAATGAGGAGGTGCATGGAGGATCGTAGTCCTTGTACTATTGTTCGGCGGAATAGCCTGGCTGGAGTGGAGTGAATGGAAAGAACACCAAGAAAGCCGCGGTACCATCTGGAAGGTATTCAGTTTGCTGCTGATCGCTTTTATCTATAATGCGGCAGTCTATTATTTCGAAAATATTCCCAACCCAAATTCTGTTATTATCTCCATGTTTCAACCCGTTCAAGACTGGATTCAAGGCTGCCGCTCGTGACTTAAGTTTACTATATTTGATGCTGGAAAACAGGCTGAATAAGGAGGAGGACTATGGAGCGGATCACTCAGAGCCAAATTGTGATGCTGTTTGTCGTCTATTTCTGTTCCTCGACAGCGGGATTTATGATCAGGCGGTTAGTCAAAGCGTCGGGATATGGCGCGGTTTGGGCAGTTATAGCCGGCAGTATCCTTAGTCTCGGGATGGTCTATTTGTCCATTGCCTTCGCAAAGAAACGGCCGGATCGCTATTTAGCTCAATACGGCAAAGAGATTGTAGGACGTTGGCTGCATGTGCCGCTAATGCTGGTCATCGTCTTTTTTACCCTGCATCTGTCTGCCCTTGTCCTGCGGGAATATCAGGATTTTATCAATCAGAATTATTTAGCGGAGACTCCGGATTGGGTCGTTCCAGCCGCATTGGGAATATGCGTTGCGCTGGCTGTCCGTTCGGGGATTGAGGTCATTTTCCGTTTTGCCCAAGGCATTTTTATCCTTGTTGTCGTTTCTATCCTAGTCACAACCGTTATGCTCGGATATCAGGTCGATGCTTATCGGGCGATCGGGTTTTTTACGCATTTTAACGGGGGCAAGGTTTGGGAAGGGGCTTTATGGAGCAGCGCTTTGTATGCAGAATGTTTTGTGGTCATTCTGTTCTTCCCCAAAATTAAACAATCCAGCCGCACGTTCCGCAGCTTGGTATGGGCGGCCGGGCTCGGAACACTTCTTGTTCTAATGCTGCTGGTTCTGACTTTGCTGCTGTTCGGCAACGAACTGACGGCTCACCTGACTTATCCATTACTGGAAGCTCTGCGCTATATTCATTTTGGCGATTTTCTGGAAAATATCGATCCGCTTCTGGTGGCGATCTGGACGACCAGCATCTACATTAAGATCAGCTTAAGCCTATACACGTCTGTGTTCGTGCTGTCCCAGCTGCTGGGCATGAAAAGCGAGAGGCCGTTAGCGTTCACCGCCAGCGCCTTTATGGTAGGCTTGTCGCTGCATATGGCTCAAGATACGACGGAATTAAATGATTATTTGCAAAAAGCGGGCATTGCCTTTGGCCTGGCTTCGATGAGCGTTCCTCTGCTCTATTTTGCGGCAGATTTATTCCGAACCAGACTCCTGTCGGGGAAACAGCATAAGTAACAGGGAAGACAGTAGAGTCGGGTCCGGACGAATGATAAGCGATCACTTGGTTTGTGCTGTGGATTTACCTGACTTTTTGCCGATGGAATGCAGGATCCAGCCGCACACGATGAGACTAAGGCCCCCCATTAACTCCAGCACGAATGGAGAAAAACCCAAATAACCGATGCCGATAACAGCGGTTAATGCGAAAAGCCACAGTCCTAAATAAATAAGTGAGCGGCTGAAAAGCACCCCTAGCAGTACATAGAAAAAAGACAGGAAAAGGGCCCGCACCAAAGGAACGAAATATCCGTTAACCACCTCAAGGTAAAGCAGAAGCAATAAAGAAGCGAATAAAACAAAAATGGGCAGCGCCATTTGGAAGGCGAGCTTGGAATCAGCTCCCCGATCCCCGTCTGTCTTGTAGGAAAACAGGATAATAACGCTGGCTACAGCAGCAAGGGCAACGGAAGCCGGCTGGACCCAGACCGGCAGATTCCAGGAATCGCGCAGCCATAGGACCGCGCTTAACAACCACTGTGCCCCCCATATATAGAATAAAGGAATTAACGGAAGAGAGACTCTCAAATATGTACGTAACATTCGGCTCCAATCATTATGTTGCTGTGACATGGCGCACCCCTCATTTTCTGTTAGACTTAATGCAAGTCAAGCGATAGCTTACTACAGCTGCCTGTCCCAAGTCAAACGATTATCCCCGATTATGCCGATCTTCGCCGTTGCGATGTTTTTTGGCGTATTCCCGCGGGGAGATCCCTTCAATTTTTTTGAAAATTCGGCTAAAATAAAACTCGTCTGAATATCCGACACTGTTAGCGATGGATTTCAGCCGATACCCGGACAGGACAAGCAGTTCCTTGGCCCGGTCCACACGAATATGAGTTAAATAATCAATCGGACTGTACCCCGTATATTTCTTGAACAAGCGGGAGTAATGGCTTACGCTTAAACCAGCCATTTGGGCAAGCTGCTCCAGCGTAAGGGGCTCTTGGTAGTGCCAGCTCATATAGTCTTGCGTTTTATCGATGGCGGCAGTTGTGTCGCCGGCAATTTTTTGGGAGCGAAAATCGAGTATAATGGCAAGCATAAGCTCTTGCATCATGATTTTACGGCGCATGGCCGTAATGGGACCTCTTCTTTTCCAAAGCGCGGCCAGCTGTTCCAACAAATAGATGAGCTGCGGCGGGTTATTCAAAGTATACATGCCTTGCAGTGGAAAAGGACGATCCTGCGCATGGTTAAAGCTCCAGACATCTTTATCCTGATAGCATTCCGAATAATGAAAGCGAAGGAAGTAATATTCCAAAGGATCTTCAGGGTCCGTCCTCCGTTCGACGATCATATCCGGGGTAAAAAAGAAAAGCTTCCCTGGTTCGGCGGGATAATGAGTCCCGTTAATAATGAAGACTCCCTTGCCTCTGACAATAAGCCACATGGAAGGGTGACGGATACGTCCGGCCGGCCGGCGCCAATCGGCTTCCGTTTTGTTATGACCGATCAATTGCGGTGAAAATACAAGCTTGTTGAGAGCCGAAGCCAGTTCGCCTGGAGTCAGCATGCTTAGCACATCCTATCGTCTTTTATGGCTGATCGATTCAGAGCATGATCGTTCGGTTTAGCATCGACCTGTTGGTAGACAGGCGCGGAGCTTAAACGGCTTCCGCTTGTCCGATTAAATATAGCGGCCATGGAGAATTCGAAGGGATGGGAGACAAAGCCGAAACCTGTCCTGAAGACCCCTTTCCTTTCTCCATTCTATGGCTGTTAAACCTTTAGTGCCGCTTATGCAGATTCATTGTCTGCATCTACTATTATACATTGTTTATTAGAAAGAGGAGTCGGAGATGAAAGATGAAACTGTGCAAGAATTAGAAACAAGGCGGTACTTTGCCAGCGGTTTGCTGGAATGGTACGGCCGGAGCAAGCGTGATTTACCCTGGAGAAGAACTAAAAATCCTTACTATATTTGGGTGTCCGAGGTTATGCTGCAGCAGACTCGCGTCGATACGGTCATCCCGTATTATCACCGATTTCTGGAAAAGTTCCCGGATGTCGAGGCGCTGGCCTCCGCTCCCGAGGAAGAGGTGCTCAAAGCCTGGGAAGGTCTGGGCTACTACTCGCGGGCCAGAAATCTGCAATCGGCCGTAAGAGAGGTACACGAGCGTTACGGCGGAGTAGTTCCCGATCAGAAGGAGGAAATTTCCTCCCTGAAAGGAGTCGGGCCTTATACGGCCGGAGCCGTGCTGAGCATCGCTTATAACCGGCCGGAGCCGGCAGTGGATGGCAATGTCATGAGGGTGTTGTCCCGCTATTTTCTCATCAAGGATGACATTGCCAAAGGGTCCACGCGCGTGAAGATGGAGCGGCTGGCCCGGGAGCTGATCCCGGAAGGGAGGGCCGGCGACTTCAACCAGGCGCTGATGGAGCTGGGCGCGACCGTATGCACGCCGCGGTCCCCTCATTGCCTGACTTGCCCGGTGATGGAACGGTGCCGGGGCAGGCTGGAGGGGCAAGCGGAGGAGCTGCCGGTCAAAGCAAAAGCGAAGCCGCCGCGCGTCGAGCCGAGAGCCGTCGCCCTGATCGCGGGCGACGGCGAGCATGCGGGCAAGCTGCTCATCCGCCGGCGTCCCCGCCAAGGGCTTCTCGCCAATATGTGGGAGCTTCCCCACATAGAGGTCGAGCGCCCGGCGAGAGCGGCGGAGCGGCGCGCGGGCTCGGCGGCAGCTGCGCTGAGCGAGGCAGCAGCGGGGCAAGGCTCGGCAGCAGCGCGGCGCGGGGCGGAGATGGAGGCGCTCGCCGCCGGGCTGGCGGAGACGGACGGGATCACGGCGCTCCCGGAACGATGGCTGATGGATGCGGAGCATATCTTCAGCCATATCCGGTGGGAGCTCGCCGTGTACCGGTGCCGTCTCGACCCCCGGTTCGAAGCGGCCGGGCTGCCGCCCCATTATCGCTGGCTGGACGCGGGCGAGATGGAGCGCTACGCTTTCCCCAACGTATTCCTGCGCATTCTTGCAGAAGTTGGAATAGATCAAGCGTAGGATGGAATTCTGATGAAATAATTCGTATATTGTAACCTTCATCCTTGGTCCGGGAAGTGTGTTAAAGGCTCAAAACCATACTCAGTCCTTGACAGACTAACTGGAATTTCTACAGGCAGTTCTTGCTTTTGTTCACTGGATGGCTGGACTAAATGGAAAAGCTACATTAAGAAATGAGGACGGGAATGAATTGGTTAGATTTGGTCCGAACTAGCTGGAGGATTTCCAGTTAGATTGTAAAAATCGTCTGAACTGGCTTCTTTACCTGCATTAAATCCAGTTAGTTTATGTTTGGCAGTTGATTTTACTTTCACTTAAAGTAAGTCAGCGCTTGCCTGTTCCTAGTTTCTTTGGCACACCAGGAATTTCTGCGATTATACAGTTATTATCTATCGAAATGGGAGCTTGGGGAGAAAGCCTGCGATTATACAGTAATTTTCGCGCGAAACAGTCTAATCTCCACTGGAACGAGAAAAAAGATGTAGTTTTGCAGCCTTTGCTGCGACAATGGACAAAACAGCATAAAAACCTGCAGATTGGCAGGCTTTCTGCCATGACCGTAGGAGATTGCTCGCTCTATCGCTTTCCGATAGAGCGATTTTTTTTGACTACGCAGCCTTATCTGATCCATTCGTCATAAATTTAGTTACAACGTTTAGTTAAGAAGTGCAAGAGTGGAGGTAGTTAACAATTTTGTAAAAAGACCATAGATGGCTAAGCGGTTGCCCCTAGATATAAGACTATAGGGCGATCCTCTTTTGAAATACTTCGTCAGAAGTTTTTCTTCATAAGAGGTGTTTCTTGCTCCGTCCACAGCTCCTGATAAATACCCGGCCGCGACCTTAGCTCCTTGGGGCTGCCTCTATCGACGAGACGGCCTTCATGCAGTACCAGGACTTCGTCGGATTGCTGAGTAACATCGAGGCGGTGGGTAATAAAGAGAAGCGTTACCCCCTTCAGGTCCTCAATCATCTGCTTCAGTAGTCTTCGTTCTGTCCCTTGATCTAGAGCTGAAGTGGCCTCATCGAAGATAAGAATGGCCGGTTTGCGCAGCAGTGCACGCGCAATACTGATTCTCTGCCGTTCTCCGCCGGATATTTGCAGCGCTTGTTCACCCACCCGAGTGAACAAGCCGTCGGGAAGGCGGGAGATCCAATCCTGCAACTGGGCGAGGCGAACGGCTTCCCAAACCTCCTCCATCCGAATGTTTTCCCGGCCGAATACGATATTGTCCAGAATGGTCCCGCTTCTCAGCCTTAAATCCTGAGATACGCAAAGCACCTGACCTCGAAGCCAAGCAGGATCGAGTTGCGGCAAGGGGGTTCCGTTCAGGAGGATGCTTCCGGATTCCGGCTCGTATAGTCCGAGGAGCAGATCGACAAGAGTTGACTTGCCGGAACCTCGATAACCTACTATAGACACGATGGAGCCGGAAGGAACTTGAAAGCTGACATCGTCCAGTATAGGTCGGCTGTCGTAGCGAAATGACAGACTCTTGGTCTCCAGCGTGATCGGCCCTCGGGGTATGCTGCCCGCGCTCATCTGACGTACAGGAAACGCAATATCGGTTACCCGTTCCATTGAAGGGATTACCTTCATTGCGCCCATAACCATGTCAATCAGTGAGATTCCGAACGGTCTGAGCCAATTGTACACGGCGACGAAGGCTACAAGAGAACCAATGGTCATTGTATTCTGGAGTACGAGCCAGCCGCCGGCCGTGTACATAAAAACGAGGAAGCTTGCGTTCAAGGAAGCATTGAGCATGCGAACTCTATGATCCGCCAATACCTCGCGCCGGGTATGATTCCACTCCTGACGCAAGCGGTCCCGCAAATGTCCGATAGCTTTGGACTCTTTGCCTGTCGCTTTGATGAAGGCAGCCCCGGAGATGATTTCCCGCACCGATTCCGAGACTAACGATTTATGTCGGGCAGTTTCGGCGGCTTTTTGTTTGACGTGGCGGCCCAGAATCTTCACCAGGGCCGCTTGTCCCGCCCACAATAGGAGAACGATAGAAGCCAATGTGGGCTCCAGTACAAGCAAAACCGCCGAACCCGCCGTTACGGTCACTATGTGAAAAAGCATAAACCCGATATGTCCGTTAACCAAATCCGTAATCGAATGGGTGTCGTCCAGAATACGTGTCAGCAAATCGCCTGTCCTGTTATTATGCAGCCAGCCGAGGG
The DNA here is from genome assembly GCF_018403245.1 of Paenibacillus sp. J2TS4. Classification (GTDB taxonomy): domain Bacteria; phylum Bacillota; class Bacilli; order Paenibacillales; family NBRC-103111; genus Paenibacillus_L. The sequence goes on along the minus strand of NZ_BOSH01000009.1, from coordinate 184,935 downwards.
GGCGGTGCTGAATCCCGTTATATAAATCCGCCCGTCCCCGGCCAGCCAGCCGAATCATGAATCGTCCCCACACATCCTCCAGTATAATCATCATGCTCCCGATAACCGGAGCAGCTACCATGCATAGTGTTACGATGATGAGCAGATTCCAATTCTGCTCTGGAAACACGGTTTCCAGTATGTATTTGGACAGGAAGGGGGGCACCATGTACAGCAGGCTGCCCACTACATTTTTCATTAAAATCAGAAATAAATTTGGCCAGTGGGGCAAAAGATACTTCCTGGCATAAGCTGAGACGGCCGGCCATCTATCGGGTGAGGGCTGCGGTTCGTTCATCGGAAATGCCTCCTATCCCCCGAGCTTTTGCATCATATCCGGACGGAGCATCCGCATTATGTTCAGACGAATCACTCGAATCCTGCTCATGGGATGTCTCCTGTTCTTGTCGCCACATTCTGGCGTACAGCCCCTGTCGGCGCAGGAGCTGTTCATGGGTGCCTTCCTCTACCAGTTCTCCCTTGTCCAGCACGAGAATCCGATCCGCTAAGGCGGCTCCTCTCAAGCGATGGGTGATATTGATCCGGGTTGGGCTGCCGCCCCAGGCTTCCAATGCTTGATACACGGCGGCTTCGCTAGTTTGATCCAGAGCGGAGGTCGCCTCATCGAGCAGCAGTATGTCGGGTTCCTTCACCATCGTGCGTACCAGACCGATAAGCTGTCGTTGTCCGCCGGAAAGGCGATTGCCGTTGAAATCGATTTCGGAATCGTAGCCGGAAGGCAGTCTGGATACGATATCCTCCGCTCCGAATGCTGTCATCCACTTATCCAACGTCTCTCGATCCGCTTCCCCGAGATAGGTCAAGTTTCGGTATAAGCTATCCCGGAACCAGACGCCTTCCTGCATGACATATCCGACGCGGCTTCGGAGATGGGTCGCGTCCAGCTCGCGAATGGAAATACCGCCAATCCTAATTTCGCCTGCCGATGGTTCTCGCAGCCGAAGCAGCAGCTGGAGCAGCGTGCTTTTGCCGGCTCCACTCGGTCCGACAATTGCGACATGCTCACCGGGCAGGATCGTGAAGCTGAGACTGCGCAGCAAATCGCCTCGTGGCCCTGCCACATGGACATCATGGAATGAAATGGGCTGCTGTCGATAATCCGATAGCTTGCGTAAACCGGGTTGCTTGCCTGGCTCGACGGGCAGGCGCAAATACTCCATTATTCCATGAATCCGCACCTTAATATCGGCAAAACTGACATACAGTCCGAAAAACGAGCGTGCCGGAGCATTGATTGCCGGAATATAAGCGAGAATAGTGACTAACTGCCCCACGGAAGCTTCTCCCTGAAACATCTGCCAACCTGCAAACAAAAAAACCAATGCCGGAGCCAACGAGTCGGGGATGCGGGGAAAGGTTCTGTAAAGGCTGTCCACAATAGTTTCCTGAAACTTGAGGTCTGCCCATTTGCCCTGATCCGTTGCGAAAGCCTCATATTCCTTACGTTCGGTTCCATATAGTTTGATTTGCTTGACCGTATCCAGTCTTTCCAGCAGGCTCTGGCGGAGCTGTGCGTCTTGAGCGACCAGTTTTTGTCTGGCGTGGCCCCGTTTGCGGCCGTAGATATGGACCGGAATAAACAGAATGACGTATGAGGCCAGAAGGACAATTGCAAGGGTCCAATTCCATTGGGCGATGACAGCTAACGCGGCACAGGCCAGCAAAAGTTCTTGTGCAAATCCGGGAAGAGTAGCCAAACCAAACTGCTGGATCACTCTAGTATCCTGAGTACATCGCTGGAGGAGTTCACCCCTTGAGGTTTGCGTGAAGAAATCGGCAGAAGTGTGAAGTACGGAAGCCAATGTTTCTTCAGTTAACTCATAGGACAGCCGGGTCATTGTCTTGGCTGATATATAGGCCCGAAGGGCAATACACAGTTCTGCCAGCAGCAAGGCTCCCAATAGCAGAAGGGAGATTCTGGCCATTCCCTCAGCGCCGCGCAGCATGATCCCGTCCATCAATCGACCAATGAGGAGAGGAGCGGCCGTTCCGCATAATACCGCTATTGCGGTAAGTAGAGAGATGAACAGGAATGCTCCTTTGGAACGAGCCAATTGTTTAACAAAAAAAATAAACCACTCCGGAAAATTCAGCAATTGAACGATCACTCCGTTCCATAAAAATGGAAATTATGACTAGGGTAGCAATTGCGCTTTTAAAGTGTCAAACGGGAAAAACAAATGTTCGTCTTTTTTAAATGGGCGAAGCCTCATAGGCTGTCCATATTTTCAGAAAACAGATACTCGCAAAATCTCCATTTTTCTCTTCTTTGCATAAATTTTGTTTTTCAAATAGCTGCCGTCCTAAAATCACATGAACAATGCTGTTCCATTCTGGAGTGACAAATGGACTTTTCCCTCCATTAGAAACTGGCCATAAATACCTGATCATTTAAGTTTCCCAGAGATTGAAAAGAACGATTAAGCGACTCGGCTTTTGATTTTCTGGTAAAAGCATAAATAAAAGCAGGCTCGGCATTATGCCGGGCCTGCTTGAATTTCAATTCAATAAATCTTGGTTCATTATTTCTTGGCCGCTTCGTAAAGCTTGCCTACTTCATCCCAATTAACAACGTTCCAGAAGGCAGCGATGTAATCGGGGCGTTTGTTTTGGTATTTCAAATAATACGCATGCTCCCATACGTCCAAGCCGAGGATCGGAGTTTTGCCTTCCATCAGCGGATTGTCCTGATTGGCCGTGCTGCTTACTTCCAGCTTGCCGTACTTGTCAACGGACAGCCAAGCCCAGCCGCTTCCGAAGCGAGTGGTAGCCGCTTTGGCGAAATCCTCCTTGAACTTGTCAAAGCCGCCCAACTCATTATTGATGGCATCTGCCAAAGCTCCGCTAGGCTGTCCTCCGCCGTTAGGGCCAATCGTAGTCCAGAACAGAGAGTGGTTAGCGTGCCCACCTCCATTATTGCGAACGGCTGTACGGATCGATTCCGGTACGCTGTCAAGATCGGAAATCAGGTCTTCAATGCTCTTGCTTTGCAGTTCAGGAGCGCTTTCCAGAGCTGCGTTCAGGTTGGTAACATAGGTGTTGTGATGGCGGTCATGGTGAATCATCATAGTCTGCTCGTCGATATGCGGCTCCAGAGCGTTATTCGGATAAGGTAATGCAGGTAATTGATGTGCCACAGTATAACCTCCTAATTATGTAATTCGTACTCCTTATTTATTATCCATTATTTAATATAATAAATCAACATTTATGTATCAAAAGTAATAAAAACGATTTTGCCAGCTCAAAGTGAATGAATTAGATGAATTACGATAGATGAATCTGTAGAATACTTCACATAAATGTGATGAATTATAACTTCATTTATTTAGGATAGACGTAATTCATTTTATTATTCTTAAAATTGATTTTTATCGTACATATATATATAAATACAACTACTATATATAAAAATACAACTACAATGAAAACGCTTAAATTAAAGCGGTTTCAAGAGAAATCTGAAATTTTTATTAATTTTTTTCAACAATTTGAAGGATTTTGACGATTTTTGTAGTAAAATAGTATTACAAGCTTTAACAAGAGTCCGGTAACAGACTACTAATCCATGCTGCGGGGGAGACAGTCATGATCGTACGTTCCTTTCATTTATCGGATTATTATCCGGTAACCCAACTTTTACAAGAAGTTTTGTCTGAGGAATGCTGTGAAGAGACAAGGCAAGCGTTTAGCCGACAGTTGTCTTTGGATAGCAAGTTGGTTCTAGTTGCTTCGGTTGAGGAAGAGATTGTTGGACTCATCATCGGAACAATAGACGATAACAAGGGATATTATTACCGAATTGCCGTCCATCCCGATCATCGGGGCAAAGGGGTAGGCAAGGCTCTGATTAATGGGCTGAAAGAACGGTTTATTTATCGTAAGGTTAGCCGTATTGTTGTTTCGTTGGATGCGCACAACGAGCCAGTGCTTCCTTTGTATAAAGCACTCGGATACAGCGCGAGCGATTTTCTTAAGCCGCTCAAGCCGCTGCGGATCGTTAACGGTTAGTACTCCTGTCATTATTAAACAGGGTGGAAGGATTCTTGTATGAGGCATATCTTTTGGAGCCATATTGGCCGGAAGATATGCTTCTTTATTATTCCATAAAAATCATTCAGATTACGTAAGCGCAAGAGATCATAGTATGTTAAAGTGAAAGTAAATTTGTGCAGCGTATCCCAAAGATATTTGGGCTGGCATAAAGAACACCCCCTATTTCATACCCAAAGCTTATAGAAGGGCCGGGGCTTATGAATAAATCCCAATATGTTATTCGCAGTATCAAACATGACGGCCGGCTGCATCGGAAATGGACAACAAACTGGCTTCTTCCGAACTCATGCTTGCCCCCCGATGGAATGGGAGAGCAAACCCTTGTGCTGATCAACGATCGTACGAAGGTGATTGAATCGGACGGAAGTCGGTGGTTCACGTCGATTCCAGGTGTTGCATTTTTCTGGCCGGACCGATGGTATAATATAATCGCATTGATCGGAGCATCTGGTGTAAGCTATTATTGCAACTTAGCTTCTCCGCCACAAGGCTCCGGCAGGCATCTCACTTATATCGATTACGATCTGGATGTCGTCGTCGCTGAAAACGGAACTATCCGGGTGGAGGATGAAGAGGAGTATGAACGGAATAAGCTGAGGTATCGTTATCCGCTTAGCGTGCAATATAATGTAGATCAAGGGCTGCGACAACTCATGGACTGCATCTCAGAACGCAGGCCGCCTTTTCAAGCGGATTTGGCTCTCTATTGTTATCAAATGTGGAAAGAGAGAAAATCGGAGGAACATTCATGAACCAAGCCCTCGAAGAAAAAAGAAGCGCTGCCGGCAACAAGAAGGCGGAAGGTCTAACCAACGGCAGCTTTACGGCGGAATTGTGGGACTGGGTTAAATCCATCTCCTTTGCGTTATTGGTGGTCGTTATTGTTAATCAGTTTATTTTTTCCCAATCGATGGTGGATGGCTACTCCATGGAACCGACTCTGGAGAACGGGGAAAGGCTGCTTGTTAACCGGATTCTGTACCGATTTCAAGCGCCGCAGATCGGGGATGTAGTCATATTTAAAGATCCGGATCCCCAAAACGGACGAACCGAATATCTTGTTAAGCGGGTAGTGGCGGTCGCTGGGGATCAGGTAGAAATTCGAGCGGGAGAGCTTTATGTTAACGGACAGCCAGTGGAAGAGAAATATACAAAAACCGCTATAGAGGATGGGGATTTCGGACCTTATACGGTGGAAGATAATCACGTGTTCGTGTTAGGGGATAATCGCAAGCGGAATGCCAGCCGGGACAGCCGGATCTTTGGGGAGATAGCGAAATCATCCATCGTCGGAAGAGCCGAATGGATCATCTGGCCGCTTAATAAGTTCGGCGGAGTATGAGGCGGGGCACTTAAGCTAAAGAGGTGATGCAGGAATGAAGCTCCGAATAGAAGAAGCGGGGAGAGAGGATTGGCGCAGGCTGAAGGAGGAAATCGTAAGAGCGGCTCCTTCCCTCGGGATCGACAAAATTGGCTTTACAACAGCGGACCCGTTCCTGGAGCTGAAACAGATTTTGCTGGAGCACCGCAAAAAAGGATATGAGTCCGGATTTGAAGAGCCGGATATCGATAAGAGGGTCTACCCGGACCAGAGCTTGGACGAGCCGCACTCCATTATCGCTATAGCGATCGCTTATCCTTCCAAACTAAAGGATCCGCCGAGATCAGAGCCGGGTGCGTATCGCGGAATGATCTCCCGATCCGCTTGGGGGACGGATTATCATCATGTTCTGAGAGAGCGATTGGCGAGATTGGAAGCCTTCATTGACGAGCGGGTGGAAGGTGCGCGGATGATGAGCATGGTCGATACGGGGGCTCTCGTGGATCGGGCCGTGTCGCAGCGTGCGGGAATCGGCTGGAGCGGTAAAAATTGCGCGATCATTACACCCGAATGGGGGTCATGGGTATATTTGGGGGAGATGGTCACTAATCTTCCTTTTCCACCGGATACTCCCATTACGGAAGATTGCGGAGACTGCACCCTATGTATCGATACCTGCCCTACCGGGGCGCTGGTCGGCCCCGGTCAATTGAGTTCCAGTCGCTGCATCTCCTTCATTACCCAAACGAAAGGATATGTCGAGGACGAGTTCAAGGAGAAAATCGGAAACCGGCTATACGGATGCGATACGTGCCAGATCGTCTGTCCCAAAAATAAAGGACTGAATTGGACTCATCAGCCCGAATTGCAGCCGGACCCGGAGCTTGTGAAGCCATTACTGAAGCCTCTGTTGACGATGAGCAATAGGGAATTCAAGGAGAAGTATGGCCAGAGCGCGGCTTCGTGGAGAGGAAAAAAGCCCATTCAAAGGAATGCCGTCATCGCGCTGGGGCATTTCAAGGACCAGACGGCCGTTCCTTTATTGACAGGACTGCTGCGGGATGATCCGCGTCCGGAAATCCGGGCCACTGCGGCCTGGTCGCTTGGGAGAATCCCGGGGCGGGAAGCGGAAGAGGCTTTGCGTCAAGCTCTGGATAAGGAAGCGGAACTGCCGGTTGTTCAGGAACTGAAAAAAGCGTTGGAGAAAAAAGCGGACAATTCAACATAGAAAGGAGAGAACGCCGATGCCACAGGCCTTCTATGATGAAATGGAATCTCCGATCGGGCCCTTGGTGCTATGTGCATCAGAGCAAGGGCTGTGCAGAATTGATTTTGGCTCATATGCCGAGGTGAAGGAATCTTTGCATAAATGGTGCAAATCTAAGCTTTATGCAGATACGGTCTTTCCCGACAAGCTTGTCCTGCGAGAGGCTGTAAATCAATTAGAGCAATATTTTGCAGGCAGTCGAATGGCCTTCACTCTGCCATTGGATATGCGGGGAACTTCGTTCCAGCAGCGGGTGTGGAATGCTTTGCGACAAATCCCATTCGGGGAAAGCCGCTCCTACCTGCAAATCAGTCAGGCAATCGGCTCTCCCAAGGCGGTCAGGGCGGTTGGGGGAGCGAATCATAACAATCCGTTACCGATCGTTGTTCCTTGTCACCGAGTGATTGGGGCTAATGGAGAACTGGTTGGTTATGGCGGAGGTTTGCCTACCAAGAGGTTTCTTCTGGAATTGGAAGGCTGGAGAGGATAATCGTTTGTCACAGAGGTCCGGACGTGCTATCATTAATCAGGTTAGGACAAAAAAGAAACTATAAGTCAGAGGTGTCACATCATGAATTATGTTATTCCGATTTTGACCCTTATCGCCGGAATTGCGATCGGGTTCTTTGCCGGGGTCTTTTATTTGCGAAAGCAGATTGAGAAAATGCAAAGCAACCCGGAAATGCTGCAAAAGATGGCTAAGCAGATGGGCTACAACATGAACAAGCAGCAGATGAATAAAGTACAGCAGATGATGAAAAAACAGAAGTTTAAATAAACCGAGAAATCGACCAAAAGAACGTGAATAGCTTCAGCTTACGATTCAACCTATGATCCAGCTTACGATAATCTTGTGGTCGGGTAAATGGAGGATATGCAAATGGCTTTTCAGGAATACAGGAACGAGACAGTCGTTGATAACCGAGAAGAAATCGAAGGCCACGTCCGTGAAATACTTCGTCTGATCGGGGAAGACCCCCGCCGGGAAGGCCTGCTGGAAACCCCCGACCGAGTGACCCGAATGTATGAGGAGATTTTCTCCGGATATCATGCCAACCTGCGCGATATTCTAGACGTCACGTTCGATGAGAAGCACGAAGAATTGGTTATCGTGAAAGATATCGTGTATTACAGTACTTGTGAGCACCATATGGCTCCTTTTTTTGGCAAAGTCCATATCGGCTATATTCCAAGCGGCAAGGTAGCTGGACTAAGCAAGCTGGCCAGGCTGGTGGATGCGGTATCGAGAAGGCTGCAGCTGCAAGAAAGAATTACGGCCGATATTGCAGACATTATTGAAGAAGTGCTGGAGCCTCATGGAACGATGGTCGTCGTGGAAGGACAGCACTTGTGCATGTGCTCCCGTGGGGTCAAGAAGCCGGAAAGCAAGACGGTCACCTCGGGAATCAGAGGAGTCTTCCAGACGGATTCCGCTCTGCGGGCAGAATTTCTATCTTTGTTAAAACAATATTAAGCGGACGTCCATACGCTCGCTAATGGCAAGGCGCCTCCCTCTGCGGTAGGCGCCTTGTTGATTATAGGAGACACCTTTCTTCCTCCACTCCATGACCTATTAAACAGCATTCTTCAGTGACACCTATATTATTGGACTGGCAATTAGTATGGATGCCAACGCAGCTTCCGGGCCTGCTCGAATCGCTCGTTCACATGGTTCCAGTTGACGACATTCCACCAGGCGTCGACATATTTGGGCCGTTCGGTTTTATATTTCAAATAATAGGCGTGCTCCCAGACATCCAATACGAGAAGGGGAACTATATCCCATTGGGAAAGGTTCTGGTGCTTCTCGGCCTGCAGAATTTCGAGACGATGGCTTCTTGGACTCCAGACGAGGATAGCCCAGCCCCCGCCCTCGACTTTCCCGGCTGCTTCTGAAAAATGCTTTTTGAAGTTAGCGAAACTTCCGAAGTCTTTGTTGATCTGTTGAGCGATGGGTCCGGTAGGTTTGCCGCCTCCTTTAGGAGTCATAACGTTCCAGAAGATCGTATGCAAATAGTGCCCGGCTCCGTTAAAAGCCGCCTCTCTCTCCCAATGCTTGATCAGTGAAAAATCGCCGGTTTGTCTAGCTTTAGCCATATTTTTCTCAGCCGTGTTCAGGCCATCCACGTAGCTTTTGTGATGGATATCATGGTGGAGCTTCATCGTTTCGGCATCGATATGGGGTTCTAGGGCATCGTAGCTGTAGGGAAGCGGAGGAAGCACGTGCCCCCCGATTGGAACCGGCTTCAGGTCGGGGATCATCTGTGACCAGCTTCCTTCACCCGCCGCTGTCAAAGAGGGGTCTGCCTCTCTTACCCAATGTAATTGAACTTTATCTTCTTCAGACCGATTCTGGCTGGCAGGGGAAGGGGGTGTAGGGTCTGTGAAGGCCATTCCTGCCTGGTAGCCCTGGAATGCCGCGGTAGGAGGGAACTGAACTATAGGAGGCTGAACCGGCAAGCGTTCGCTCATATAGGCATCCAGCACACCGAGGAAGTACTCCGATTCGCGAATAATGTGGCGAACGACGACTTGGGCAGTCGGATTGCCGGCGATGGCCTGGCTGTGATAGAGCATATGCAGCAATTGGCTCACGAATAACCGGGACTGCCGCAGCGACTCCTGGACCAATTTTTGAATCTGCGCTTGGGCATGGGGTGTCAAGCTGCCAGGGGAACGAATCAACGCCTCAATCCATTGAGTGGCGGTCATTTCCGTCTTCTCAAACACAGGCTCCCATTCTTTGAGCAGCTTCACATATTGCGGCTCCAGATTGCTGACTAATGCTCGGATGACTTCGGTGTGCTCTTTCTCCTGCATTTTCCAAAAGCGGATTTCTTCGAGTAATCTCAAGGGCATAAGCGATCCATAGATCCTTAGCATCCATATTCCTCCTTACATAAAATGGGCCCGCTCTCGATAAGAACGCTATTGTCAATGTATTCTCTCAATGAAGGAACTATGCCTGAGAGCAAAACGTTTCTTTACGCTTGGTTAGGGATCAGGTATACTAGGTGTAATCAAGTTTCATTAAGTGAAACTTTGAGAGGGTGTGTAACGATGGAAGATAATAAATTGACGGTCCGCGCGGTAGAGCGGGCAGTAGATATTTTATTGTGCTTTACAGATGCTTCCGATTTAAGCTTGACGGAGATTTCTTCTAAAGTAGGTCTCCATAAAAGTACTGTACACCGCTTGATCGCTTCCTTGGAAGGCAAAGGGTTTCTGGTTCGGCATGCCGGTACGGATAAATATCGGCTTGGTCTGCGCATATGGGAGCTGGCTGCGGGAATGGCCCAGACGGATGATCCGGCCGTGCTGCTGCTGCCGGAGATGGAGAGATTACGGGATTTGTTAGGGGAGACGGTCAGCCTTTATGTCCGTGACGGCTTTGAGCGGGTCCGCATTCAGGCGGTGCAGAGCAATCAAGCTATTCGCAGAGTAGCCCAGGTAGGAGCCAGGCTTCCTCTGTACGTAGGCGCATCGAGTAAGATTCTCGTTGCTTTTGCCGATCGGGAGACGCGCAATGAATTAAAGCAATCCAGGGATTGGCCCAACGGTCCGGAACGGGAACGGTTTCTGGAACAAATCCTGGAGGTCCAGCAGCTTGGCTATGCGACAAGCGTGGAGGAGAGAGAGGAGGGGGCCGCCGCCATCGCGGCTCCCATCTTCAGCCGCTCTCACAAGCTGGTAGCGGCGCTGGCTGTATCGGGCCCAGCCAACCGATTGACGATGGAGCAGATGAAGCAGGATGCCCCGATTATCGTCGAAGCAGCGAATCGGATGGGCAAGATGATCAAATAAAGATAAATAAAAGCAAGCAGCACGAACAAAACCACCCCTTGCACTTCAGAGTGCAGGGGGTGGTTTTTCAGTTCACCTGCCACAAGAATGCGGCTGATGATTATTTGCTTTCGTTCATCATTTGGCGGAGAACCGTTTGCAGAATACCGCCGTTCCGGTAGTAATCTACGTCCACCATGCTGTCGAGACGGACGATCGCTTCGAATTCGAAGTTGGAGCCGTCGTCGCGAGTGGCGATGACTTTTACTTTTTGTCCAGGCTGTACGCTGTCATCCAGTCCGACGATGTCGAACGTTTCTGTACCGGTCAGACCGAGGGTCTTCCAGCCGAAGCCTTCCGGGAATTGCAGCGGCAGCACGCCCATGCCGACCAGGTTGCTGCGGTGAATCCGCTCGAAGCTTTCGGCGATAACGGCTTTGACGCCGAGCAGGAACGTTCCTTTGGCCGCCCAGTCACGCGAGCTGCCCGTTCCATATTCTTTACCTGCCAGAACGATAAGCGGCGTGTTCTGCTCCTGATACTTCATAGAAGCATCATAGATAGACATCACTTCGCCGTTCGGCAGATAAGTGGTCACGCCGCCTTCCGTGCCGGGAGCCACCTGGTTGCGGATCCGGATATTGGCGAACGTTCCGCGCATCATCACTTCATGGTTACCGCGGCGGGAGCCGTAGGAGTTGAAGTCTTTTCTCTCTACGTTATGCTCTACCAAATATTGGCCTGCCGGGCTGGAAGGTGAGATGTTACCCGCTGGAGAAATGTGGTCCGTCGTAACGGAATCCCCGAGCTGAGCAAGTACTTTGGCCCCGCGGATATCAGCAATGGATTCAGGCTCCGGCTGCAGGTCCGTAAAGAATGGAGGCTCTTGAATGTAGGTGGATTTCTCATCCCACTCATACAGCTCGCCTTCGGCAACGTCCAGCTCGTTCCAACGTTGGTTGGCGCGGTAGACGTCTTTGTATTTCTCGTGGAACATGGCCGGGCTGAGCGACATCCGGATGGCTTCCTGAATTTCTTGCGTGGAAGGCCAGATGTCCTTCAAATAAACCGGCTCGTTATTGTTATCATAGCCGATCGGATCATTCGTCAGATCGATATCCACCGTTCCGGCCAGGGCATAAGCGACAACGAGCGGAGGAGAGGCCAGGTAGTTGGCTTTCACCTGAGCGTGAATCCGTCCCTCGAAGTTACGGTTACCGCTGAGCACGGCGGCAACGGTCAAATCGTTATCGGCAATCGCTTTGGAAACCTCGTCCGGAAGCGGACCGCTGTTTCCGATACAAGTGGCACAGCCGTAACCAGCTACGTGGAAGCCCAGTTGCTCGAGCGGCTCGATCAGGCCGGCTTTGGTCAAATATTCGGTAACGACCAGAGATCCCGGAGTCAAGCTGCTCTTAACGTAGCCTGGCTTCGTTAGTCCGCGCTCGACTGCTTTCTTGGCTACCAATCCGGCACCGACCATGACACTCGGGTTGGAGGTATTCGTACAGCTTGTAATTGCGGCGATAACAACCGCTCCGTTCTTCATTGTCGACGTCTCGCCGTTAGGATGCGATACTTGCACCTCTTCAGCCAGCTTCTCTTCGGTTAATCCGTAGCCGCCTTTGTCTACAGGAGTGCGGACAATCGTGTTGAACGAATCCTTCATTTCGGTCAGCTCTACACGGTCTTGCGGACGCTTCGGTCCGGCCAAGCTAGGCACGACAGTCGACAGGTCCAGTTCTACGATATCCGTATACTGAGGATCTGGAGTATCGCTTGTGCGGAACAGGCCTTGAGCTTTGTAGTAAGCTTCCACAAGGGAGATTTGCTCCTCGCTGCGGCCAGTCAATCTTAAATATTTCAAGGTTTCTTCGTCTACCGGGAAGAAGCCGATGGTAGCCCCGTATTCCGGCGCCATGTTAGCGATTGTGGCACGGTCGGAGAGGGACAAGCTGTCCAAGCCGGGGCCGAAGTATTCGACGAACTTGCCGACGACGCCTTTTTTACGCAAAATCTGGGTTACAGTAAGAGCCAGGTCGGTAGCGGTAGCGCCTTCCGCCAAGCTGCCGATCAGCTTGAATCCGATAACTTCCGGAGTAACGAAGTATAGAGGTTGTCCGAGCATACCTGCTTCGGCTTCGATTCCGCCTACTCCCCAGCCTACGACGCCGAGACCGTTAATCATGGTCGTATGGGAGTCGGTACCTACCAACGAATCGGGATAAACTTCAACTTCTCCATCGATAGTTTTCGTGGCAGCTACGGAAGCAAGATACTCCAGGTTCACCTGATGGACAATTCCGGTATCTGGCGGAACGGCACGGAAGTTATCGAAGGCCGTCTGCGCCCAGCGAAGGAAGCGATAACGCTCTTCATTTCTTTCGAATTCGATTTGCTCATTATAAGCGAGAGCTTCTTTATTCCCGAAGGCGTCTACCATTACGGAGTGGTCGATAACGAGATCGACAGGGACGAGCGGGTTAATCTGCTTCGGATCTCCGCCAGCCCGTTGAACGGTTGCGCGCATAGCCGCCAGATCGACGACAACCGGTACGCCGGTAAAGTCTTGCAGCACGATCCGTGCGGGAATGAAAGGAATTTCTTTATTGTTATCGCTGTTTTCAGCCCAGCCGGCGATTTGTTTAACATGTTCGTTGGTAATGGCTCTACCGTCGAATTGACGAACGGCGGCCTCCAACAGGACTTTGATCGAAAAAGGCAGCTTCGAAATCGAGCCAAAGCCTTTCTCCTCCAGCTTGCTTAAGCTGTAGTACGCATACTCCTGGTTGTTCACCGTCAGAGATGTTTTGACAGAAAAGTGGTCTTTTCTCGACATGGAGTGATCCCCCCTAAATAGTAGTAAAAATCAGGAATCGTTTCATCTAGTGAAATTCGATTTCACAAATAAAGCTACATCTATAGTATACCTTTTCCCGAAGGTACAGTAAACCCTTTTTTAAATTATAAGATATAAGCTTCACACTTATAATCATGCTTATAATTCACCGTGAAACATCAATCCACCGTTAAAGGACGGCGGCAGCCGTTTCGCTTGGCGGATAAAGAGTTTATTGAGTTTATATTTGGGGCTCCCCGGAAAGTAACAGGAATAAGCTTCGAAGGCTATACGTCACTTTGCGGGGTTGGTTTAGCGGATAGTCCTCTTTACATTCTTTCCTATCTAACGGAAATAAACATTTTCCAAATTATTTTCTCATATAGTGAACCAACCGTACTTTTGCGCTGAAGGAATGACTGGCATTCATCCGGAATCCTAAATGATTTGCAGATCCTATACAATGCTGAATCGCCGTTCAATCAGGGGGGAAAAGCATGAGTTGGAAATCGCTTATATATGAGTATGTTGACAGCCGCAATCGGATGGAGTTGGATTATGCCGTTAAACCGGTGCTTCCGTATTTGTGGGATGAAGAATATTTGGATAAGCTGTCTAAGCATCTTCGCCGGCTGGGTGCCGTCCACCGGGAAAGAAAGCTGACGCCGGTGCAGAGTGAAACGAAGGTCAAGCTGATCTATTCCCAAGAAGAGGAAGGGATTGTAACAGCCGATGTGGAATTGAGAAAGAGCCTGGAATATGACGTGTTGAATCGTAGGCAAACCGAAGAACGGATGGAAAGGGAGAAGCTGACGCTTAAGCAAAGAGGTGGCCATTGGATCATCAGTCGTGTAGAGCTCCCTGCCTCAAGTGAAGGGGAATTCGATTCGGCCATCGTACAATATGCCGCCAATCCTTACATGGGAGATTGGGAGGCGATCAGTCAACCGGAAGATGGAGACTCGGGGTTCCTGACCGGAAGGAAAACATTCTCCCCCCCGTATTTAAACCGGAATATCTTTCCGAGACAAAGCTCGGAGCATAGAATGGCCCCCTATCACCGGGAAGCGGCTGTTCGCTATGCGGATCTATGGTGGGATTCTTATAACCCGGAATACTTGGCTTTTGACGTGAATTGTACGAATTATGTCTCCCAATGCCTCTTTGCAGGCGGCGCACCAATGAATTATACTGGAAAAAGAGAATCCGGCTGGTGGTACCGGGGAAAAAGCGGGAAACAGGAGCTTTGGAGCTTTAGTTGGGCGGTCTCCCATGGGTTAAATTGGCACTTGTCCAGCAGTAAAGCAGGGTTAAAAGGGGAGCGGGTCTCTTCTCCGGAGAAGCTGCAGCTGGGAGATATCATTTGCTATGACTGGGATGGGAATGGACGATTCCAGCATACGACGATCGTCACCGCTTTCTCCGCGGATGGCTCCCCTTTGGTCAATGCTCAGACGGTCAACAGCAAGCATCGTTATTGGGATTACCGGGACTCTTACGCCTGGACCGACCGGACCGATTACCGCCTGTATCATATTCCGGATTGGTTGTAATCGATTATCATCTTAAGACTAATCACCTTTGACTATACTTAACCGGAGGTACACATGGATAAAAAAATACGGGTTGGGCTCGTTTACGGAGGGAAGTCGGGAGAACATAATGTTTCTCTGCAGACCGCACTGGCCGTTATTCAGGCCTTCGATCATTCTAAATACGAAATCATTCCATTTTATATTACAAAGCAAGGGGAATGGCACACCGGCAAAGCGCTGAACGGCCCGGTGGACCATGTAGAGGCCTTAATTTCACCCAACGCGGAGACTTCGGGCTCCCCAATGAACGCCAGCTCCGGAATGGCCCTGATGCCGTTATTTGCCTCCGGCGGAGGAGCGAATACAGCGGTTGCCGCAACCGAAGAGTCGAGAGGGGCGATGGATGTAGTGTTCCCCTTGCTTCATGGCACCTATGGAGAGGACGGAACGCTGCAGGGACTGCTCGAGATGGCCAATATCCCCTATGTCGGAGCGGGAGTGCTCGCTTCGGCGGTAGGGATGGATAAAGTGATGATGAAGAAAATTTTTGCGCAGGAGGGCCTTCCCCAATGTATCTTCCGTCATTTTACAAGAAATCAATGGGAGAAGGACCAGGCTTTCTTTTTGATGGAGATTGAGGTGGCGATTGGGTATCCTTGCTTTATCAAGCCGGCGAATCTGGGCTCGAGCGTAGGGGTCTCCAAGGCTTCGACTCGGGAGGAGCTCCTTGAGGCGGTCGATCTGGCTTTTAAGTATGATCGCAAGGTCATAGTGGAAGAGTACATTCAGGCGCGTGAGATAGAAGTAAGCGTACTTGGCAATCAAGAGCCGCAAGCGTCTGTGCCGGGCGAAGTTGTATCGTCGAATGAATTTTATGATTATAAAGCGAAGTATATTGACGGGAAGTCGGCCATGATTATTCCGGCGGAGCTCCCCGCTGACCAGGCTCAGCAAATTCGCGAGCTCGCCATTAGAGCATTCCAGGCGATTGATGGGTCCGGGCTGGCCCGGGTCGATTTTTTCATTGAAAGATCGAGCGGCAAACTGTATATTAATGAAATTAACACGATGCCGGGATTTACGCCGTTCAGCATGTATCCTCTGTTATGGAAGGAATCTGGCAAGCCGTACGAACAGCTGCTGGATGAACTGGTCATGCTCGCGTTCCAGAGACATGCGGACAAAAACAGCATTCAATATACTCTTGATGATGAATAACCGCTAATATCATATTCTGGAAAGGGGAATACGGATGGGATTTCTGACAGAGTTCAATTCGGTATGCAAGTTTAAATCGGAGCAGGAAATGTATGAGCTTCTGGAATACGGCATGACCAAGATGGTAAAAAGCGGTTTTCGGGTCTATCCAACTGGGCAGAAAGTGATTGCCTACAGTCCGGAAAACAAGGCGATCGCTATTGTGCAGATCTTTGCCTCGGTGTCCGAAATTAATTTCCAGGGGAACGAGGTTACTTCGGTAGAAATGAAGCTGGTCCGCAAGCTGACGGACGAAGAAGCCAGAGTGCAGACGGCGCTTGCTCACGAAATGTACTTCGGTGAACGGAAAGCTTAATCTTTCCGCTGATCTTCCCCAAGCGCAAATAACCCGGGGAAGGAAGGGGAAGCTTATACCTATCCGTAATGTCAAAGGATGGGATCCCGTTGATAGTTCGTTTTGGGTATGTCGCTATGTCCGTAGTGGTTAAGAACGCCTCTCCTTCCCGAACGATGACTGCTACCCAATTTGCCAAATTACCCGACCGGGAGGCAGCGGTACGCAAGCTGGAAAGAATCGCGGAAGAAAATCTCCATAATACGCTCCGTTTGCTGCGCCATAACCGGGCTTATGACATTCATATGTATCGGTTTTCTTCCAGACTGATCCCGCTTATCGGCCATGAAATGCTGCGAGATTGGAATCCTTTTCCTATTCTTGCGGATAAATTCGCTGAAGTGGGGGATTATGTCAGGCAGAATGGGATGCGGACAAGCTTCCACCCGGATCACTATACGGTGTTAAGCAGTCCCCGGGAGGAAGTGGTGCGGAGCTCTGTGGACGATTTGCGCAGGCATGTCCGGATGCTCGATGCGATGGGACTGGACGAGACGGCCAAATGCAACATTCACATCGGAGGCGCCTATGGAGACAGGGAGCAGTCGTTGAATCGATTCATCGAGCAGTTCCGCCGGCTGGACGATTCGATTCAACGCCGCCTTACTCTGGAGAATGATGATAAAACGTATACCGCCCTCGAAACACTGACGGCTTGCGAAAGCTTGGGAGTGCCGATGGTGCTCGATATTCATCATCATCAGGTGAACGACGGAGGCGCGGATATTTTGGACTTCTGGCCACGAATATTGAAAACATGGGAGCCCGAGCGGAAGCAAGCCGAGCCTTTGGGAGCGCCAACAGCGGTCAAACCCGTCAAGGACGGAAAGGGAATGAACGGGTCTTCGAAGAAAGGCTTGCTGCCTGCTTTGCCTCCCAAAATTCATGTATCCAGCCCGAGGAGCAGTAAAGAACCGAGAGCGCATGCCGATTATGTCGATCGGAATCAGCTGCTTGGTTTTTTGCGTCCTATTGCAGCTATTACTCCGCGGCTCGATGTGATGATCGAAGCGAAAAAGAAGGATGGCGCTTTGTTCCAACTCATGGACGAGCTCAAGGAAGAGGCGAATGTCCGAGTCGTGGATCAGGCCACGATCGAGATTGAATAAACTACATGCAGTGATTCTTCGCCGGAGCATGTTTCCTTAGATACTTCTCCGGTATTATGGGGCTTGGCTACATGTCGAGTTTTGCTCCGTCGAGGTTTACTCAAATTCGTCCCAAATTCGTTCCCCTGTGTCGGAAATTGAAATTATGGCGCAAATATGCGCTTTAACCCTCCAATGTCTAAATATTTTGAGATTAAAGTGTAAAAATACTCTTTATTTCCATGATTTTTTGAAAATTGACAAATTTGAATAAATTAAGAGATACTTTTACCTTTGAATTTCCATAAATGGGTAAAATGTTGAAATAAGAGGTACTTTTGCACCTGAATTCCACAAGTGTTTACCGCGCCCCATTACAATATGAAAACTGATATTTCCCCTGCTGACATGAGCATCAACCTCAAGTGCGAATTTGCAGCCTCCCATAGTTCCGAAGCGTGCAATCTGGAGCGGGAGCTTGGGCTTCGGTCCGGATGTCCTGGTGGAGGAACCGTTGGAGCTAATCAACCGAATTCGTGAAAGAATGGAACAGACCTGGCGAGCCTATGGCCGAATTGGGGAGCAGCCCCCATTTTCAGGAGGGGAGACCGACGAAACGGATTAAAATATATTAACCGCAGAACAAAATAGGTAAATCTATTCAAGACTCGCTCTCAATTACCGATAATATAGGAGAAAAGTCATAAACTCTATTTTATGAATTGGGAGTGTGGTCGCAGAAATGAAATTCGGGATTGTCAAAAAGATGGTGCTGGGTATTACTTTGGTATCCTTGACTACATATGGAACCAGTGCCTTGTTTATTTTTGTGCTCAAAGATTTCATTGCCTCGGGTATGTCGGACTGGTTATATATCTCCATAATATTAGGGCTGGGGGTGTTCTGGACGGGATTCTTGGGATGGCTCGCGGCCAACTGGTTTATCAAGCCATTGCTGAAGCTGACCGAAGCGGTTAACGAAGCGGCCAAGGGGAACCTGCAGGTTACTTTACCGGTTCATCACTCCAAGGACGAGATGAGCACCTTGAGTGTCTCGTTCAATACGATGGTGGATAATTTAAAACAAATGATAGCTGAAGTATCCAATAACGTTAACTTTACTAATCAGAACGCAGCTTCACTAAGCGGAGCCATCACCCAAGCCGCTCATCAGGTAGAAACGATTGCCAGTACGATCGATGATATAGCGCAAGGGGTAGACCAGCAGGAGAAATCGACGCTGAGCACCTTCACCTCGGTGGAACAGATTACCCGGGCTGCTGAAGATGTAAGCGATAAAGCCAATTCAGCGCTGCAGCTGGCGCATGACATGGTTGGCGCTATTCAGGAGAGCGGAGAGGTGGTCCATTCCTTGGTCAACGGACTGCTTGGGCTTACTCAGGCCAATCAACAGACGATCGATCTGGTACAAGAGCTGGATCGCAATGCGGTGGAAATCGGGAACATCTCTCTTGTCGTCGGTGAAATCGCGGATCAGACTCATCTTCTTGCCTTGAATGCCTCTATTGAGTCGGCGAGAGCAGGGGAACATGGAGCCGGATTTGCTGTTGTAGCGGGAGAGATTCGCAAGCTGGCTGAACAAAGCTCTTCGGCTGTAAGCAGTATTAACGAGCTTATTCAGCAAATTCAGAAGCATGTGGCTCATGTAGTCTCCAATATAACTAATCAGGTTCAAATGGTCGACCAGGAAAGCTCCAAAGGAGAACAAGTCAAGCAGGCTCTCAGCCGAATTACGGCAGCTACTAACGAAACCACCGAATCAGTGGACCGGATTGCCGAGGTTGTCTCCGATCAAGTGCGACAGATCGAGAACACACTGGAGGAGACAAGAGAAATTGCCAAGATTGTCAAGGTGATCTCGGAAGGGGCCAAACGTGTAGCCCTGTCGACACAGGAGCAAACAGCGGTCATGCAGGAAATTGCCTCTTCCTCTGAGGTACTGAAGGAGCACGCCGATTCATTGAATGGCAAGGTCAAAGTATTTCGGTTATAAGAGGTGATAGCTGCTGCTGATTCCGGCATCGGGATAGACATAGAAACGATGCCACTGAAAGATAATCGTTAGAAATTGGCAGGAATTCGTGTCCGCTAGTGGAACTATGGACGGGTAAGCGTTGACCAGTCCTCAAGTAAAGTGGGAACGGTGGCTACGCATGGCAAAAGTGTTATGGAATCTTAAAACGAACCGATGCGCTTTGTTAATAGGCGAGGGGCAAAGGTTTGTTTTTTTTATGGTTGGCATGATCGAGCTTTCTTCTCTGCTCCCGCCTACTCTCGTCCTCTTTGCCCGCCCTATGGCAGATATGTTAAGATGGGGGCGGAACCGAAGGCCGGATGGGGCGAAATGAACAGAGACTTGGAGAATAGTTTTGGTGGGATAGAGCGGAATTTGCATAAGATTGCCTTTCCTGATTGAAACGTCCTAGTAATGGAAGCGTATTATGGAATATACTAGATTTATGAGTATAAATGAGCCTTAGGATGCCAATTTGATTAATGAATAATATAGAAAGAGTTGATAAAACTTGAGTACCCGGGACAGGGAAGTGTATACGGTAGGAAGTAAAAGCTTTACGGCTGTCGCGGTCAATACAGCGGCAAAAGCCGGAGAATGGATTAAGACGAAGCTCGGGGCGCATTCCAAGCTGGCCACTAAAATGTCCTCCCACGACCTCGTCACCGAAGTGGACAAGGGTTCAGAAGCACTTATTCGGAACTTGATTATGACTCATTTTCCCCATCATTCGTTTTTGGGAGAGGAAGGGGTTGAACCGGGGCCGGAGGCGGCGGCTGAAGCTCTCGAGGCTCATCAGCATACAGAGTATTTATGGATTGTCGATCCGATCGACGGGACGACCAATTTCGTGCACGGCTTTCCGTTCTTCTCGGTTTCCATCGCGTTAGCTTACAAGGGGGAGGTTATTGTAGGCGTTGTTTATGACCCGTGCCGCGATGAACTATTTGTAGCGGAAAAAGGTAAAGGGGCCTATCTAAGGGGACAAAAGATGGGGGTCTCTGACGAGATGCGGCTGTCGGACAGCCTCATCGGAACAGGATTTCCGGCGGATCGAAGCGCTCTGCCTGTCAATATGATTGGACTTCAGGCGATCGTACCGCAAGTAAGGAATGTACGCACGGCTGGTTCTGCGGCGCTTCATCTGGCTTATGTAGCGGCAGGAAGGCTGTCCGGCTTCTGGGAAATCGGTCTGAATGCGTGGGATTTAGCTGCCGGGGCGCTGCTTGTGCAGGAGGCGGGAGGAACCATTACGGATACGAAAGGAGCTCCCTATAGTCTGTCCGTCCGTCATGTGTTGGCCAGCAACGGCAAGATTCATGAGGAGTTCAGGGGAGCATTGAAACAGGCTGGCGCCTTGGGAGATAACTAAAGTCCAATGGCCGACAGAATCCAATACGGTTCCCGCCGATGTTATTTCCACCTTTATCCAGTATCCAGGCAAGCGATGAAGACATGCTTGCTATACTCATTGAGCCTCTTGAACCTATCTGGTCAAGGGGCGACTTATCCATTCTATTAACTTCCCGTTAATAGGTGGTTTTTTTGTTTTTGTAGAGGGTGTCCCAAAGTTGGCTTCTTGAACTCTCACTTATTTATACGAGCAGACATAATCTTGTGGGAAGAGAATTAGCACTGGAGCTATTGATTTTCTTTCAAAGGGATGGTATCTTTGAATTAAACATAGTAAACAGATGGGAATTATGTATTATAGATGAGAATGGACAACCAGAAGCTTATGGAGAGGGAGGACGCAGAATGGAGCGTCATTTTACGATGCAGTGGAAGGAAGAGACCTTGACCGCCACCATTCATTATCCGGTGGTGGGGGATGGTGGGAAGGATGCGGATCATTGCCGCTGGCCGCTTGTTATCATTTGCCACGGGTTTATTGGCAATCGGATGGGAACCGATCGGCTCTTCGTCAAGACTGCCCGTCAGCTAAGCCGGCAAGGCTTTATGGTCATTCGCTTCGATTACGTTGGTTGCGGCGAAAGCAGCGGAGAATATGGAGCGCAGGGTCTAACCGATTTAATCGATCAGACCCGCAGGGTGCTCGACTATGGATTGGAGATTGACTGTGTCGATCCGGAGAGAGTTATTCTGCTGGGTCACAGTCTGGGCGGTGCGGTGGCTGTTCTTACTGCGGCGCGGGATAAACGCGTTCGCTCACTCGTACTCTGGGCTGCGGTCGCTAACCCGCTCAGCGATATTGTGAAAATCGTAGGCGATCGAGTCTATGAGCAGGCGATCAAGTCCGGTAAATCCGATTATAACGGATTCCAGCTGACCTCCCATTATTTCGAGTCGATGACCGGTCAGCATCCTTTTCAGGAAGCCGGGCGATTCAGTGGGGATGTGCTGGTTATCCACGGTACGGCGGACGAAGACGTTCCCGTCGACTACTGCTTTCTCTATCAGAAAATGTTCTGGATGAGATCGCTTGGCCAATGCGATAAGGAAGTGATTTTTCAAGCGAATCACACTTTCTCCTCGTCGGAACAAACCGGTCAGCTGCTGGAAAAAACGACAGAATGGCTGCACTCGATTAATAAACGGCGCGAGGAATGGAACGATTGGATGATTTAGAATAAGCAGCCGAATCCGGAATGATCTGTCCTGCTTTGGATGATTCATGTGAATGCAGGACGTTGGACTAAGATGGGCCGTCTGAGCCGGTCAACTCATAGATTCGGTCCTCGTGATCCTTCGAAACCAAACGGCAAATTCCTTCCTGCACGAGATTACGGTCGATATGCATGGCTACTAGAGGAAAGATATACGGCTTATCCGTAATGTACCGGGCGTCCTCCGCTCCATGATGCTGAATTAATATTTCACACAGGATGCGGGTAGAGCGGACTCCTTGGAGAAGGTGGCCGCGAATAGCGCCCTGAAGACGTGCGGGCAGTTCGGGAATCGCCGCATCATAGGCTTGCGAAGCAGCCGTACGGGGGCTAACCGCAAACGCGCTATTCTGCTCCATATCGAATAAATCAAACGATAATTGCGAGTCCTCCTCCAATTCTACAGCCGGAGACTCCTGGTAAGGTTTCGCAGCGGACTCAACCAAAGGCCGGGCATGGGCAGTCGGAATGGCGGGAGCCGCCGGCTGATCCTCGCGAAACTTCCTCAAGCTTTCTTGCAGCCTCACTAATTGTCTATCCAACAGCGGTAATTGTACTTGAAGATGACTGGCCATATCTTTGGACAATGTGAACCCCTCGGGAAAAGGCAGGGAAAAATAGTCGGAGAGCTCCCAACCGTCCCGAAATTTAATTAATACTTCAAACTGCTCCTCATCGAGAGCATCGAAGCCTTTGACGATCTGGCTAACAATTTTGGCATCGATGAGGGTATGCTCCTCCAGATGCTTAATGCCGAGCTTCAGCACTCGGCCATCTCTTTTATTCTCCACATGGTGCTGGTAGCGAAGGGAAGCACCGCATTCACACCTTAAGTCAGGATCGCGGACACCCGCATCAATATAGCCTATATAAATCCAATCCTCCAGCAGATGCTCGATTTCTTCATATGTAGCGGTTTCCGGAATGCGCGCTCCTTTTTTGGCAGCCATTTTCTGAGCGAATATCGTTCTTCGTCCGCGTCTTAAAGTGTCTGCCAGGAAGCTCCTCTGCTCATCGGATAACTGTTCCAGAATTGCGTCGCGTTCCGTCATTGTTAGTTGATATTGTTCATTCATGCCTTTCCCCCCTTGTAGTCTAGTATAGCGGGTAGTCAGGCCTCTTTGTCCAGTCCTTGTATGATTTTTAATACAATCCAGCTACCGAATAGAGGACCTTTGCATAGCTGCAAAATTTGGGGAAAGCCTATACAACGAATGGTATTAACCAGAGACAAAGAGACAATGAGGAGTTATATATGAAAAGGAAGCGATGGTTGTTTATAGGGCTGCCCATTCTAATATTGGGCGCGGGGTGTGCTCTACTTTTGTGGTGGGAGCCCGAATATGCCTATGTTCCCCCGGCAAGCAAAGTCGTAAATCCGCCGTCGATTAAAGCCCGGATGATGGGAGAGAGCGGGCAGGAATATGATTTATGGGGCCAGTCCATTATGAAGCAGGAGACCGATTCCATGCAAGCGGGAAGCCCCTTTCTTTCCTCCGAAAATGGGGCTATTCCGATCGACGAGGCCTTGTTGAAGCTGGGGAGGAAAGCTTTGTACAAGGAAACCTTTGGCAACGAGGTTTTTCTGACGGACATCGTTGGCATTGTGGACGGTCCGCTGACGATCAGAAATATGGCCAAGGCTATTATGAAGCTTAAAGGACAAGGGACTTCGAATTTAAGGGTGGAATTGGCGGAGGATGCGACCATAGGAGACAAGGTTTATAAAAAAGGCGATAAAGTCGATACGGGAATTGATGTTCCCAAGGGAGCCTATGCTCCCTTGGGAATGCCGGTCAAATTCTCGCAAGGCCGATTGAAGGTAGGGATTAGCTGTATGGCCTGTCATGCCACCGTCGACCGGGAAACGAAGCAGGTCATCGAAGGAGCTCCGAACTCCGATCTCAATGCCGGCCTTGTTCTTGCCTTGGCTACTAACTCCAGCGCCTATTTCACACATACCGATGTCGATAACGTCGCTAAATTTATTAAGGATTTGAACCGGACCGTTCCGACATCGGACAACCGCACGGCCCCACTGCCCGACCCGGCTGCTCTGGAGAAGGCGGTGGATGAGAATCTGGTTAAATGGCCGCCGGGCAATTTCGATTCCACTATCGATATGACCAGCAACCCGTCCCAGATTCCGGATTCCTTCACCAAGGGCGGTCATCCTTATGGATGGAGCGGGTTTGCCGCGGCGGGCCCTTTCCACGGGTTGAGCGCGTTCAGCAATAATGTGCATGCCCAGAACTCGGACTCTCTGGCACAAGTGGAAGCGAGCCCGGAATTGTTTGGTCTGGACAAGGAGGTCTATCTGGCGACGCTGCTGCAGAATTCGGCCAACCCCAAATTTCGCTATGATCCCCGAAGCGGCTTAAAGCCTTCGGAGTTTTTTGCCAAGGTAGATCCGACTCCAGGGGCGCCGGGTGTCAATGAAATGATCAAGCCCCCGTCCTTCCCCAACTTGTCACTGATGGCTCCGGACGGGTTATATATTAGCTCGCGCGGCTTTAAAGTAGGGGAGCAGGTCAACGGGATGGCGGCATATCAGAATACATTGGTACCTCCTGACCGCAAGGAGAAGACGAATGCTGAAGTCTTGGAGTTGGGACGAACGGTTTTTCAACGTGCGCAATGTATTTCCTGCCACGCCGGAGAAGCCTTCACCAACAACCGTGTGATTTCGTCCGCGATCATCGGTACGGAACCGTCCAGGGCCAAGGCGCTTAAGAAAACGGAGAAATTGTTTGGACCAACCACGATGTTTACCCCGGATACCCCGGTTCCGGTTCCGCGTGATGCGAAGGTGCTTGAAGTCCCTACCGGCCATCTGGATCCGGAGCAAATGAAGCTGGCCTTTGCCTGGGGAGATTCTCCGGGAGGATATAAGGTCAAAGGGCTGATCGGGCTCCGCTGGACAGCCCCGTATCTGCATGACGGAGGGGTTGCCGTTGGCCCGGACCTTACGCAAGTGGGGATTCCCGGCACCTTCTTGCAAGGAGTCGAGCCGGACCCGGCCAATAGTTTGCGCGCGTTGATCGATAAGGATCTGAGACAGCAAGTCATTGTCGCCAATGAGCAATCGCAAGCGCTGAAGGAAGTGCATGTGGCCGGGATTGGCCATGAGCATTGGGTGGATTCTACCACCGGATTTACGAAGGAGCAGCAGGATGCCTTGATTCAATATCTGCTCTCCCTTAAATAATAGGTCTGGTGATTAACCCTGGCCATAAATTTTTGAGTTGCCTTCGCAGCCTATTATGCAAACAAAAGATGACGGGAAAGAGGGATTTGAGGGATTTGCCGTTGAAAGCTGCTGCTGAAAATGGCCAGGCCCCGGTCATTCACTACATGCGATAATTAAAGCAGCAGTCATCATAAAGGGACCGTCCCATCTCAACCTGGGCGGTCCCTTAATTGATATCGATGTTTCAAGCTAATGCAGCGGGCTTGGTTCGTCCGCCGGCGGCTGCGGCTCCGTGTTAGTCATACCTGGTACTGCCGGAAGGAAAGGCTCCAGTCCGGCAAAAAATTGTCCCTGTTCCTCATGGGAAATGAACCCGAGCTCTATTCCGGTTGCCTTGGCCATAAACGGATCGAGTGTACATAAATCGGTTGCGGTCACATCCGTCAAGCTCGTCTTGCCGAGGGAATAGCACACAAGCTCCATCTCCCGTGCAGCGGCGTTAAGGAAGTTAACCAAAGTTTCGGTGCCCCGGTCCGGGTCCAGCTGATCCGTCATTTTGGCATTGTAGACAACGAGGCTTGTGGGGGGCTCGAAGGGCAATGACTTCGTCATCTGATCGCTGATCAGAGCCATTATAACAGCCGTCCCCATATAGACGGCATCCGCTCCCAAAGCGATCGCTTTCAGGCAGTCCCCCGGAGTCACTAACCCTCCGGTTGCAATAAGGCTTATATCCCCGGCCATTCCTTTGCGTGTCAAAAACTTGGAAGCCCTCGTAACGGCATACAAGGTTGGCAGTCCCATGTCGTCTTCCAGAATCGGAGCGGCTGCATGGGTTCCGCCTTCGGCTCCGTCCAGCGTTATAAAATCGACCTCGGCTTCCAGGGCGACTTGCAGCTCCTCCTCCAGAAAGTGGGTAGCTGCTATTTTCAGCCCTACCGGTACGCCGGTCTCTTCCTTCAGCTTTTTGACAAGGGCTATAAATTGCTCCTTCGTATCCACGCCAGGCAGACGAGAATGGATGAGGGCATCTTCCCCTTCGGGGATGCCGAACACCTCCCGGAATTCCTCGCCTATATTTTTGGCAGCCGTCCGCTGCGGGCTGGATCCTTGAGCCCCCTGACCCAACTGGATTTCAACAGCATCCATACGGGTATACTTATCGGGTGTATTCAGCCAGCCTCCGCGGTTGTATTGACCGATGAGAAGAGAAGCGGCTTCTCTTTCCTCCTCAAGCAAACCGGCTTCCCCTGTATTGGTAGCCGTTCCGATCTTGGTCGCTGCGCGGGCAAGGGCAATTTTAGTATTCTTGCTAAGCGCTCCTCCATAAGACATGGCTGCTATCATGATGGGGATGGAGATCGTGAGCGGTTTCCGGGCTTTTTTTCCTATGGTCACGGATGTATTGATCTGAACGTCTTCCGGAGTCGGGAATCGATGCAGATGAACCGGATTAAACAGCAGCTTCTCCCAAGGGGAAAAGCGGATATGGCTTCCCAGCGGTCTTGCAGGCGGCAGACCGGATTTGGACCGCATCATAATCTCCATCAAGGGAACAGGACCGACCTTCTTGGTGGAGGGGAACATCTCAAACAGATTTTCGGTATACTGATCCCTCGCGATTCTTTCGATCGCTTTATCCACGCTTTCATTGACGGCACTTCTAATGATATTGCTTACCCATTTGAACATGTTCAGCTCTCCTGTAGTATCTGTTCTATTGCTGCATGTTGTTCTTCAGCTCTTCCACCCGTTGGGCCAAAGACAGGCATATTTGCTTGACCTCGCCCAATTGACGCGCGGCATTCTGTTCCTCTATTGCGATCTGGTTCAGCCGGTCGTCTCCAAGGTTCGTCAAATCCTTGAAGTGCCGGGTCTCGACCGCGGATAAGGTGCCCGCAATCGTTTGCACGCGTTGAAGTTCGTGATGGACATATTCGAGCGAATCGTTAAGCTGGTTTTCGTGATTATCCATACCGTTTCCAGTCCTTTCTTCTTTTAGAATAGTGGCTTGATTTTACTATTCTGATTAACCTTTCCATTATTTATTCAAAAGGGAGCATTGGAGTAGATTGCCAAAAGTCGGGTAGGCTATTAACGGCAATTTCCATGCAGGAAGGAAGAGTGGCCGGACGTGCGAAATTATACTCTAATCGGGTCATTCTTATTGGGAATTGGAATGGTTGGAATGCTGGACGGGATCATTTTGGTGATTCTGTTAAGCGGAATGGTGCTGTTGAAGAGAAAACGAACGGTGAAGGGGGAGGCCGGGACGGCCGGAGGTTGGTGCTGTGGTGCGGTGTCCGGGGATGACCGGTAAAAGCATAATGACCGGCAAATTTGCAGGCCTTTGGGCGGAATCCGCTTAATTTACGCTAAAGACATGCATTTGTGCAGTAGAAATTATCGACTTCGGTTGATTTTGGGCTTTTAGCGGTAATGACCTGCAGATTTGCGCGTCTTTTTGATATTTGGCCGATTTACATCAAAAGACATGCATTATTGCATGTCCTTCGCCTTCTTGCATATTCTTGATCAGGCGGGTGGTTGACGAGTCTTGACTCGCGTTTGGCCATTTTAAATAACTTACCGTTTGGTGCCGCAAATCTGCTTATAAAAGTTTCAACATGATCATTCCACTTTTATTTCATTTCTACGTCTCATATACCAAGTATAGAATGATTCAGCAAACTCCAAGGGCACATCAGTCACACCAGCGTGATGAACCGGTTTGGCCCGGTTAATGGTTTCGATCGACGCGAGGCCCAGCCGTTTTTGAAATAGGCTCCGGGTTACATGGACTTCTATGACCTTGTCCCGTTTGGACACGAATAAAGAGGTAGCCAGACTGCCGGTTTTAAATTGAATAAAGTGATCGTTCAAAATGTAACGTGTGTTGAAGAAATCCAGCAATCTCGCTGCCGCAACAAGAATGAGCAGGGCCGCAGACAGAATCCACCAGGCTTGCTCCACTTTTAAAAGAGCTGGTTTGAAATAAAAAAGGACAGCCGTTGCGATGATCCAGATCCAGCTTGGCCGCAACAAGCGCAGCCCCAAGGATTTCGTCGGGAGGTGCATCATCTTCTGTGTCACTTTATAAGCTGGTAAAATTTCCGATACCAATTCATAGGCCCGTCTAACAGGGAGAAAAGGATAGAGAGAGTTGATTTCAAGCGAATTTTCCCCGGAACTGCCTGCACTGGTTAGCTTTACTTCGGCCAGTCCGAGCCATCTTTTCAACAGAGATTGTGTTATCTCGACGGCCTGCACCCTATCTTTTGAAATGGAAAAGGCGGTTTCATCGACTACCCCTTTGGTAATGTAGATACGCTCTGGATCAGTGGAGATTTGATACTTTCCATATTTGATATAGGTCCGCGCAATTCCGAAAGCGGTAGAAGCCATACCGAGAATAAGGATGATGATCGTCACCATCCACCAAGAGCTCAGGATACTCCTAAACATCCCTACGGCTTTTTCCTCTATATGAAAAACTTCATTGATTTTAAAATAAACAGAACCCATTAAAGGTATCAGAACCAAAAAGCTTAAAGAGGTAAAGGACGCCTTTAGAATGTCCTTCTTTGTCGGTTCAAAATGAATGATCCGATTGGTTGCACCTGCCTTAGATGGGGCCGGCTTTATATCATGGCCCGCCTGAATATCCGTCCGTTCCTCCCGGTTAGCATTTGCTATTAGCGCTTCCATTCGATCGGCTTCCGTTGGAGGAATGACCTTGAATTCCACCGTGGCCTCCTCCCCGGCCATTCCAGTTTCAAAATGAATAGAAGTCATTTTAAAAATTTGATGGAATAAAGAAGTATGACGATTGACGTTTTGAACTTTGGAAAAAGGAATGGTTTGTTCTGATTTATTGATAATTCCTTTGTAAAGATGAAAGGACCTGTCATCGAGTTCGTATTTATGGGTGAACCATTTCAAGAGGATGGAAATAAGGGAAATTCCGATAACCAGCAAAAAAATAATCCTGCCAAAGGTAATGAAATGCGAATCCGAGCCGGCTTTGATCACGAATAAAAAAAGGGCAAAGACAATGGAGTTCCGGATTAATTTCCAAAGATCCAAAAGAAGGGTAAGCGGATGGTATCGTTTGGCTTTTGTCATTGTTCCACTTCCTTGAGCTTGGCAAATTGCGCAATCTGATTCCTTAATTGGATAGCGACCCCTTTAGAGAGAGCCGGAATGGAGTGAGAAGACCCCATCGTTTCAATGGAAACGGAGCAGAGTCCGTATTTTCTAAGTAACGGCCCTTGTTTGGTTGCCACCGATTGAATTTTGGTCATCGGGACAAGCTCATGCCTCTCGTTTAATACACCTGATTTTAATTGGATAAACTCTTCATTCACATCATAGCGCCAGCTTTTATACAGCAGGAACGGGCTGATGAATGACCAGACGGCTGCCGGCACATAGATCGCGGTCACCCCTATCAGAATCCAGCCAACCCATTCTTTCCAGGAAAAACGATAGTCCAGGTAAAATAAAACCCCGATAATAATGAGCACGATTAGATTCGTAATCATTTCACTCAGGATCCATACTTTGACCGCATCCTTGGATAAACGTTGCTCAGGTGCGCTTATTTGAGAATACATAAAATCACCGCCTCTATTTCTAACCTGCTATGTTTTATAACTTTGCATTTAGTCTAATTTTGTAAAAATTGGACTTCCGGGGCCGTTCTGCTTCTAAACGAGAGACTTTGCTTTTGCACTACTTTATTATAAGTTTTCTTTCTTAAGCCGTCAGAAATTCTGTCTTAAATTATCCTTAACTCCCGCGATTCGCCAGGAGCTAATTTCTAATTTAGGAAAATGTACGCTGCGAACTTTACGAATCATGTTCATTGGGATATAATGTTAACTAATTATGGACTCTTCTCGTTCGAAGAGTTGACAGGAGGTGAGGTAGGAGATGAATCGTGATGTTGCCGTACTGCGGATTAGCCAATTGCCGATGGCGTTATTTGGCATTACTCATGCTGAAATCTTGCAACGGGATACGTCTGTCTATTTTGGCTTATACGAATACGACAATTTGGCGAAAGACTCTCCTGCCTTGACCTGAACGGGTTATCTTTTACATTGAGGCTGCAGGGAAGTGTTCCCTGTGGTCTTTTTTGTTTAGGCTGCTTTAGATCCCCCCATACGCAAGCGAAGCTGGATGAAAGATGCAGGCTTGAGTTGCGGGGTTCATAGGTTCCGGTCCGGGGAGTCGGCTGCCCGGAGGAGGATCACGATGATTGTAAGCTTTCAGCATGTGCAAAAATATTACGGCGCCAACGAGGTGCTGTCGGATGTTTCTTTTGAAGTGGGAGAAGGAGAGAAGGTCGGCCTGATCGGCCGTAACGGAACGGGCAAAACGACGGTGTTTCATCTGCTCAAGGGAGCCTTGGCACCCGATCAGGGTCAGATTTTTATCCGCAAGGGAACTCAGGTCGGCCTGCTGGATCAGGTTCCGGCCGATCAAGAAGGCCAGACCGTCTACGACGTGTTGGCTTCGGCATACAAGGATGTAAAGCAATGGGAAGCGGAAATGAAGGAGTTGGAGGTCCGGATGGCTGACGCTTCCGTCATTGCGGATGAGAGGATGCTGGGCGCCCTGCTGGAGAAATACGGCAAGCTGCTGGAGCAATTCGAGCAGGGCGGGGGCTATGAGATGGAGGCATCCATCCAACGGATAGCGGCTGGATTGGGCGTGGCCTCCGACCAATATGACCGACCCTTCGCATCGTTGTCGGGAGGGGAGAAAACGAAGGTGGGTCTGGCTTCTCTGCTTTTGACGCAGCCGGATCTTCTGCTGCTGGATGAGCCGACCAACCATCTCGACATGAACGCCATCGAATGGCTGGAAACGTTCTTGAGCTCGTATTCCGGCACGGTGATGGTGGTATCCCATGATCGGTATTTTCTGGACAAAGTCGCGGGCAAGATGATCGAGATCGAAGACGGTGAAGCCATCGTCTATTTCACCAACTACAGCGGCTATCAGCAGGAAAAAGAAGCCCGCCTGCTCAAGCAGTTCGCGGATTATCAGGAGCAGCAGAAGAAGATCAAAAAAATGCAGGAAACGATTAAGCAGCTGATCGAATGGGGCAATCGCGCCAATCCTCCTAATCCTTCGTTTCATCGGAGAGCGGCCTCTATGCAGAAGGCGTTGGATCGGATGGAGAAGCTGAAGCGGCCGATATTGGAGCGCAGGGCGATGGACTTGCAGCTGCAGCAGGAAGACCGTTCCGGCCGTCAGGTGCTTGAGCTGGACAAGGTAAGCAAAGCCTATGGCGAACGCTGTCTGTTGAGCCGGGCGAGTGCCCTGCTTCTGTATGGCGAGCAGGTCGCTCTGATTGGCCCTAACGGGGCGGGCAAGAGCACGCTGCTCAAGCTGCTGCTCCAGCAGACCGAGCAGGATGAAGGCGAAATCCGCATCGGATCGCGTGTGCAAATTGGATATTTGGCGCAGGAGGAAGCCCCTCCGGCGGAAAATAAGACCGTACTGCAATATTTTCGCGAAGAGCTCGCTATGGAAGAAGGCAAGGCACGGGGAGAATTGGCCCGATTTCTGTTCTATGGAGCGGATGTGTTCAAACGCGTAGCTAATCTGTCCGGTGGAGAATGGAGCCGGCTGCGGCTGGCGCTGCTCATGTTCCGCAAGCCGAATCTGCTGCTGCTGGATGAGCCGACCAACCATCTGGATATCGATTCGCGGGAAGCGCTGGAGGAGGCGTTGGAGGATTTCCCCGGAACGCTGCTTGCCATTTCCCATGACCGGTACTTCATCAATCGGATGGCCCGTAAAATATGGAATCTGGAGCAAGGGGCTATCACCGTTCATGAAGGGAATTATGATGAGTACCGGGAGAAGCTGGCGGCATGGGCAGCTGTAAGGGATGCCCCAATGGTTAAGCAGCCTGCCAAGGAAGACCGGCGGTCCGAAGGAGGCCAACCGGGGGCGAGTTCCCGGCGGGGAGCCAACGGAAGCGCTGAGGCAAGCGGCCGGAAGAAGGCGGGGGCTTCTCTCCCCGCAAGCCCAAGGGCCGCTCACTTGGCGAGTCGGAGAATTTCCCTCCCCGGGGGACGCCCGCCGGATTCGCCTGAAGAGTGGGAACGGGAGATTTCTGCAGCGGAATCTCGTATTCAGGCACTGGATGAGCAGCTGGCCTCCTTGACTTGGGAATCGGCTGAAGAATGGAACCCGCTTCTCGAGGAAAGGGCCAAGCTTCAACAGCGCTTGGATGAGCTTTACCGGATTTGGCTGGAAGCCGAGCAATAGAATTCCGTGATAAAAAGCAGACGGCAAGATACGTATTCCCCGGGCGGCCGGCTGGTCACGACGAGCCGAAGCAGACGATTCGAGAAGACAATGACATCATCGGGTGAGGCTAGATGAGCAGGAAAATGATGGCCGCAGGCAGCCTGCATGGGCCAAAGGGAAAGGACGATAAAGATGGATCATCAGGCCATTGCGGCCGACGCGTTGTCGCATTACGAGGTACCCTCTCCAACAATTGCTTTTATTCGCCACAATGAAAATTTGACCTACAAAATCACGGATGGCTCCAGCGGTGTATCCTATCTTCTGCGGATCCATAAGCCCGTTCACACCGGGCTTCACGGCCTGCAGCATTCCAAGCCAGGACTGAATGGGGGGATGGAGCTGCTGCAGGCGCTGGGAGAGAGCTCCGGCTTGAACGTGCAGAAGCCTGTCCGTAATCGTGAAGGAGAATTTGTCACCCGGATGAGGAACGGGGACGGGGCTGTTCACTGCACGATGCTGCAATGGCTGGAGGGGCGAGACTCGCAGCCTGAGGATTTTGCGCCGAGAGAGGCAGCTCTGCGATACGGAGGCCAGGTCGGCATGCTGCACCGCTTCACGAGCGGATACACGCCGGATCCGGCCAGCGGCAGGCCCGCTTACGCCGGCATTACGGAGAACGAGGCGATGCTGGAACGACTGGCCTACGGCCGGGAGCGCGGCATATTTGCGCCGGCGGATTTCGGCAGGATGAGCGAAGCATTCCAGCTCATCAACGAGCGGCTTCGCGGCTATCCGCCGGCTCCCGACACATGGGGCATCATCCATGCCGACATTAACCGGGCCAATGTCATCGTGACCCATCAAGGCTTCACCTTGATAGATTACTGCCTGTACGGCTACGGTTATTTTTTGTATGATGCGGCCGGCGGTGTGCTCAGCGTCCCGTCCGAGCGGCGGGATGATTTCATGGAAGGCTATGCCGCGGAATTCCCTTCCTCCGGCGGCGATACGATGAAGCTGCTCGAAGGCTTCATGCTGCTGAATATTTTCGGTTATTATTCATTCCATATGATGAATACCTCGGTCCATCCTTGGATGCGGGAGCGGCTGCCTTCCTTTTGCGCCAATAGGGTAGCTCCGTTTTTGGAGGAGCGGCCCATTTATCATTTGCTGTAGACAGGCGTGCCTGCTCTATGCTTGGTTTAAGAATCATGGTTTGGCGGATCACCGAAAGTCTTGTTGGTGAACGCGCATTCCCCGGTGTGCGCAGCGGCGCTGGCATGCGGATGCAATATAAAAAACGCCTACAGACAAGACCCTGTGCACAGAGAACGAGAGCTGCGGAAGCGAGCTCTCGTTCTGAGTAGGTCCTTTGAAGGCTAGGCCGGGCGTGCCGCCTTTAAGCAGCACGCAAATGCAGTTAAGTCAACAGCTCCCATCCTGTGCCGGAGGGGCGGAAGGTATACTTATGCAGTTTCCCCTCTTGATTCTCAATAGCGACCAGAATCCCTTCCGGAACCGGCAGAATATGGTGAATTTCACCCTCCGGGACCAGACGTTCCGCCATTGGAGCGAATACCGGAATCAGGGCCTCCTCCAGCCAAACTCTTTCCATGTACCAGCGTGGAGGGGTGGCGGGAGGCGGATATCCTTCGGCAGGAGCCCCCAGTGCGAGTGCAAGCCGAACCGGGTCGTCAGGGAGCTCGCTTCCTGCGCCTACAGCCGAGACGAAGCGCAAGCAAAGCTCGACCGTGCGAATGATTTCGTCATATTCCAAGGACCCGTTAGCGTACCGAATTTCGACGGTTCCTATATCGAACCATGAAGCCATATTCAATCCACAGCGATGGGATTGGGGCCGGCCCTGATAGCGAAGCGCGGAACGCTCCTGCCATAACATATAACGTCTCTTCATTTCATCAGTAACCGGAGGGCAATAGATCCGCCGGTGCTCACTTGTGCGCAGCAAGCCTTGTAAAGCTTCCTGAACAGCCAGAGCGGTATCCAGCAAGGCCATAACCATCGGCAGTCCCCACGGCTCCAGACCGATATGAACATGTAATCCGCAGCTCCAGTTGGCGGTAGCCCCATGCATTTTCAACCGATTCAGCATTTCGCGAATTTGTTCTCGTTCTCCCCAGTGCAAAGGGGGAGGCTTGAGCTCACTTCCCGATTCCATTCCGGTTTCATCTATCTGCCTTTCGTCCAGGGACATTTCCCAGCCTGGCAGCAAGTCCACCTGGTCCGGAAACTCGACTCCAATAAATTCGATTTCAACTCCGAAACGAAGTTCCTTCCAATCCAGCTTTCTATACCACACTGTGTCCACCCTCTCACCATTAGTTATCCGCCTGAGCATCAGAGGAGAGTGAGGCAAGGTGGGCCTCGGCATTACCAGGGAATCTTTTCTTTGAACATGGGGAGGCCTCCTCCAAGTTGATATCCTGAATCCATGATGCATCTTTCGTAGCCTATTCTACAAGCTGGCTGTATTTTCCTGCCATCAAGTTAATCGTCGTCCTCACTACGTTGTTTTCTCAAGTAGTGGACAACGGAGTAGGAAAGCAGGAAGCATGCGGACAGGACCCCCCCAATAATTAAAGCCTGTTCCAGTGTGCCCCCGGGAGACAGATAGGTAATCAGACCAAAGATGACTCCTATGGCCAAAGCCAGAATGATTTTCTGGACATAAGAAGCTTCTCGCTTGTTTTTGTTCTTCTTCGTTTCTTCCACATCCAGCGATATTCTTAAATTTAAGAACGCTAAAATAACCCCGGTGCCAATGACAACCAACCATAACGGATTATCTGTAATATGAGTAATCCCTTTAACGATCCCGTCATAAACCAGAATCCCCAATATACATAAGGTTTGGAAGCCAAAGGCGATGCGAATATTTTTTAACCCTTGAAGGGTCAACCGCTCGTCTTTAATTTTCATTCTCCATCCTTCCTTTCTTTCCAAAATAATTCATCCAGCGATTTATTAACGGCATAGCATATGTCCAGACATAGATTTAAGGAAGGGTTGTACTTCCCTTTTTCGATCAAGCTGATGGTCTGGCGGGTCACTCCGGTCTTTTCGGCTAATTGCTGTTGAGTCATGTTCATTTGAACACGGGCTATTCTTACTCGATTATCCACACTCATTGTCTCCTCCTCTAAAAGGAATTGTAACATATATAAAACAAAATTCAATATATATATTACATTATGTTGGGGATGGGGCTGCTAAGATTTGTATATCTTTAAGCGCCCGGATGGATGGTGCGGAATATTGGGGAGAGCTTGATCTAATTGTGTTAACCCTTGAGTCTCCTTGCGATCATTCTTATTTGACCCCTATGATTGATTTCATCTTCAAAAACGTGATACCACATGAAATAATAATTGGCCGGCTTATTGTACCAGAAAGTTTTTTCCCGCTCCAGCCAGCTATCGTCTGCGGTTTTGAATAATTCATAGGTTCTTGTCCTCACTTCATCTAGCCGATCCAGGTAAAAGTCCAGATCATGGCCTCTAATCTTATTCCGTCCTTCATCTCCCAATTCGAGTGCGGCGCCCCATACGGATAATTCTTCTTCGGACAGTTTTCTTTCTTCAAAAGTCGAGACTTGGTAGGCGTATTCGACCGCCGCAAAATGCAGCAGTAAAGCTCCAATGGAGTTGCTCTTGGAATCCAGCAAATAATCCAATTCTTTCACAGTAAGATTTTTGACAGATTCGAGGGTAGTGTGTCTGGCGTAGTTGATCATGGATAGCAAACGGCTGATTTGGGGTGAATAACCGGGAATATCGGTAATTAGGTAGATTTTTTCCATATTCATTCAGGAACCCTCCAATTTATCGTAAGTATAGTTTTGCAACGGCTAATCCGAAACAGGTCATAAGATAAGTATACCATCCCATTGGGCTTCGATCTTGAGAACAAATCGTTATACTGAAAAAATAGAATGACTGCTTTATTCCTTTCATTTACAATTAGGTTAACTTGCTGAATTTAGGGAATTTTGGCTTATGCAATGGCTTTTGCTGCGGTTTGAACGGTTAAAAAAGTATAAGAAGGATGTGCTGCCCGATGGATATCGAGAAAATAAAAGAAGTGGCGATGAAAACGATGAGCCGCAGAAAATCGCATTTGCAAAGGGAACGCGGATTTATCTTTTATCATGGTCAGCGAGTGGCCAATATGGCGATTCACTTAAGGAAAAGTTTGTTTCCGGAGGACAGCTCCAAGGACGATATTATTTATGTAGGCGCTTTATTCCATGATGTAGCCAAAGGAATTGAGCCGCATGGCAAAATGGGAGCGCAGCTCATTCCTCATTTGTTGAATGAGTACTGCACGGCACAAGAGCTGGAGCAGATTTCCGAAGTGGTCGCGCTTCATAATGCCAGACAGCGGGAGGGGCAGCCCTTCTATGTGAAGCTGGTACAGGATGCGGATGTACTGGATCATTTCGGCTCTTTGGAAATATGGCTTAAATTTATGTACAGCGCGCACACGGAGGAAAATGTATTTGACGCTGTTGCCTTGTGGGATAGCAAGGAGCACCAGGAATACATAGAAAATAGCCGAGCACTTTTAAATTATGATCTGTCCCAAAAAATATATGACGACAGAATCGAGTTCGAAAGAACGTTTCAGGAGCGCTTTGCTTTGGAGTGCAACGGAGAGATTTTTTATTAGAGATTCTGAGGCCCCAAACGCGGTCGTCATCGGAAAGGATGACAGCTTTTAGCGCGTAACTAGTTCTACCAATCGTGGATCTGTTTAAAGCCAGGAGGATGCCAATGGAAATCTGGTCTAAGGATAGTATGTTGGTTTGGGATTCTATCCCGGCATGAAATATACGACTTTCAGGCTGGAGAGCTGAATTCAATAGTAAGCCACCACAGGAATATTTGTAAAATTTTACTATAAAGAGATTGATTTAGAACATTTGTTCTGATATAATGGATCCAAAGTTGCAAGCGGCACTCTCGGACTGCGTACTTATACTATTTGGAAGCGGGAAGGAAGATATAAGCATCATAGAATTTTCGTGAAATACGCATATCAGTCAACTGGCACCGCGAATCGAAACAGAACGTTCCGGTGTTTTTTTTCATAATTATAAGGATTTATGAGATTTACACTTATAATCATGCTTATAATTCACCGCGCAAACGTCGATCCACCGTTAAAGGACGGCGGTAGCCGTTTACGGTTGTATCTTCCGGTTTGCCTGCTGCCCATGATTTCCCTCACCTTGCTGTATGACGAGGCCGTGAGCAATTTCAACGACAAGCTCAAGGAGGTTTGTTCTGTGATTATTGAAACGAAACGGGTGTATAAGCCTGCTTTTATGGCGGTAGGCCTGCAAGAGCAGGTACAGCCTGATCCCGATGTGAAGCCATCGGAGAATGCCATTGCCCGGCTGTGGGACCAGCTTAACTCGCGCGCCGGTGAGATTGCCAATCCGGTCGGATTCCGAGGCTACGGACTCATTCGACAAACTCCCGAGATTAAGCCGGGGGATCCGTTTACGTACACGGCGGCCATCGGGGTCACCTCGTTCGGCCAGTTGCCCGAAGGAATGGTCTCTATAGAGGTCCCGGCTTCGCATTATGCGGTTGTGACTTATCGGGGAGAACTGGACGGATTGGGTGAAGGCTTCGAATATTTCTGGACCTCCTGGCTTCCCCAGTCTGAGTATGTCTACGACGGCGTATATGAGTTTGAATTCTACGATCAACGCTACCGGAACCGGACTGACCCTGGTTCTGAAATCGATCTGTACTTTCCTATTTCACCTAAATAGAAGGAGGATTAATGCATGTCCAATGTGAGTCCATCGGCCGAGCCGGCCGTCGTTGCCAAGCCCGCTTTTACCATCATTGGAGTGACCTTCACTGCTAATCTAGTAGAGATTATGGAACAGAAGCTGGGCAAGAAAGCTTACGAGACTGTTCTAAACAGGAAGCAAGAGATTGTATCGCGATTATCCGACGATGTCTATTTGGTGCAGGTCTATCCATATAAACCGGGCTTTAATGCGCAAGTAGACGCTTTTACCCAATACATCGGATATGTCGTGACCGAAGAGACGGCTCCGCCTGAGGGGATGGCCGTCCGCTCGTTTCCCGAGCGGCAATATGTTAAGGTGACTCACTATGGGCTTGAGTCTGAGCTGAGCCGTACTTATGATTTGGTTTATGGGAAATGGATGAGGGAGAATGGCCGCCATCCGGATTCGTTCGATTTCGAAATTTGGGACGAGCGTTATAAACCGGAACAGCCCGATAATGAAATTGATCTTTATGTGGCGCTGGCTAATTCTGCAGAGGAGTCATAATCCGATGACGAGCCAAACTAAGAAAGCGATGTTGAAAAGAATCGATTGCGCCTATATTCCGGTATCTGATGCAGAAGCCGCCGCGGAATGGTACGGCCGTGTGCTTGGCTTGAAGCTGCGTTCACCGGTTCAACCCGGAAGAGGCGCGATTATGATTATGGGGGACGGCCAATGGCTGTTCTTGCTCCCTTGCCCGGATAGGACGCCGTTGACCTTTCTGACGACGGGTTGGTCGGAGGACAGGGAGCCCTTTGAGATGTTTCCGCTCTGCTTTGAAACCGATAACATTCATTCGCTTTATGCTTCCTTACAGGTCTCCGGCGTTTGGATGGAGGAGGAAATCCGGGACGAGGGAGGTTGCGGGCTGCAGCTTAATTTTAAAGATCCCGACGGCAATAAATTTCAAGCCTGGCAGCAGCCTGAATAGGAGGGAAGGCCGTATGAAAGCTACAACGAATCCATTTCCGTTACAAGATCGGATAGCGAGTATATTCCTGCATGTATCGGATTTGCGGCGCGCGGCAGAATGGTACAGCGAGCTGCTTGGCATGCCGCTGTATGACGAGCGGTTGAACGGAGGGCCCGTCTATTGGTTTGATCTTCCCGGGACGGGCCTGATTCTGGATAATAACGAGAATAATCGGAAGGATCCGAATTGGCGTGAGGACATGAAGCCGCTCATTATGTTCGCTTGCGACGACATAGATGAAGCCTATGCCTACGTGAAGGGCAAAGCCGAACCGATCCATGAGCCGAACAGGCATCCGGGCATGGCTTATTTCAACTTCCGGTCCCCGGATGGCCGGGCTTATATGGCGTGCTGGGCGGAGGATGGCGGTCAAGAATTTGAGCCGTTTAAAGGAGCTAGCCCCATTATTCCGCGCATTGGCGGGGTGTTCGTCAACGTACGCGACATGAAATCGGCGGCCGCCTGGATAAGCGACTTGTTGGGGATGCCGCTTCGTGAAGAGGAAACGGACGATTCCATTTACGTGCTGCCTACTTCGCGAGGCGCCCATATTTTACTTGACGATAACCGCTATCGCCGCGGGGAGACGTATGAAATCCCGTTCATGTTCGACACGGACGATATTGAAGCTTCCTATGTTTACGCGGCCCAGCACGGCATGAGCATATTCCATGACATTGAGCGGCATGGGGGCGTTGCGTACTTCACACTCACGGACCCGGACGGCAACCTGGTTATGGTCTGTCAAGAGGAAGAGTGAGGATATGAGGTACAGCAGTGGAAAGTGAAGTCATGTTCCAGTTATTCAATATGATGGGTTCTCCATGCTTGCTAATGTCCGATGAAGCACCGGCTTAGCTTAGAAGCTTAGACGGAAGAAGCTGACGCCTCAGGGAAGGATGTCAGCTTCTTAGTTTCCATTTTATCGCTTGCCGGCGGTTCGCTTAGCCTGGCTGCACTATTTTTTATTTACTTTATTGTAATCCTGCAAGGCTTTATTGCTCGCCTCCGCCATATTTTGAACCGCTGTATCCAGCTCGGTTCTTCCCAGGACGTAGGCCAGAATCTCTTCTTTCATGATCCGGCTAAACTCCGTCGGAACCCCGACTAACGGCTCTTGGGTTTCGGGAGAAGAAGCATGCAATTGGTCAATGGCGGTTTGGAATAGCTTATTTTTGTCCAGATGCTCTTTCATTTGCGGCAGATCGTAAGTCTTCGTGTTCACCGGGAAGTAACCGGTCCCGGTATGCCACATCAATTGGGTTTCCGGGGACACGCTGAATTTGAGATATTCCCAGGCCGCATCAATCTTGGCCTGATCGCCCCGGTCCATCACATATAGCGCTGAACCTCCCAC
This sequence comes from Paenibacillus sp. J2TS4, assembly GCF_018403245.1. Taxonomy (GTDB): domain Bacteria; phylum Bacillota; class Bacilli; order Paenibacillales; family NBRC-103111; genus Paenibacillus_L. The sequence goes on along the minus strand of NZ_BOSH01000009.1, from coordinate 144,084 downwards.
GGCTACTCCGCCTTGATCTCCTTCCTGTACCCGCGGCAAGAAGGCGGTGCCTACCTCGAACTTATCTCCGACGGCATTAAGCACGCCTCTCAACGCCGCGGTCGAAGCGAGGAACATGGCCAGCTTGCCGGCGGCAAATTCTTCGGTCGTGTTGGCGTCTGTCCCCGTCTGGATTCCGCCGTAGTCTATCGCTTTTTTCCACTCCGTTAAAAATTGCTTCATCGTGCCTGTGGAATCGAATTCGATCTCGGTCATCGTGTCCTCCCGGCCGTTCTTATTGTTTCCAATATAGGAGCCGGCGCCCTGCATACCGATCCAACTGGACATATGCCACAGGTCAGGCGTACCGGAGAAGCCCCATTGCGCTACTTGATCGCCGTTCTTCTTGGTCAGCTTAAGCGCGTATTGACCTAATTCGTCTATCGTTGCGGGCGGTTGAGCGGGGTCCAGGCTGGCCTCTTCAAACATCTTCTTATTGTAATACAGCAAGATGGTAGAGTTGGCGAAGGGAACACCCATCTGCTCTCCTTTAAAGCTGAAGGACGCTAACGCATTGGGCTCCAGATCCTTAATGTTGAAGGAAGAATCTTTGGCGATCAAGACATGGGCCGGAACTAAGCTCGGGACATCTTTGATATAGGCGGTATCCGAAGCGGGAACTTGAACAATATCCGGCAGATTTTTGGTATCCTTCGCTTGGACGGCGGCTCTCACTTTTTTCATCAAATCCTGATAGCTTCCTTGGAAGACGGGCGTTATAGCAATCCCTTGCTCCTTGCCGGCGGTATCGTTGTAATGCTGAACCACCTGCTTGACGACAGCTTCATTGGCGCCGCCCATAGCATGCCAGAACGTTAATTGAATCGTCCCCTTATCCGCTGGTGCAGACGGATTAGTGCCGGTTTGCGTCTGGTTGTTGTTCGGTTTAGGGGAGTTGGCTCCAGTTGAAGCCCCTCCTCCGCCGCTTCCTCCACAACCGGCTAACGTTACAGCAAGAATAGTAACAAGGGATAGGATGCGCTTTTTCATTATGGCTACCTCCATGTCGTTAGGTTGTTTTCAGTTGCCTGCGTATAAGCCTAATTGTCTAACTGCTCATATAGTGCTGAAATATAGAAGGTCGACTGTTGCGCAGCAGTAATAGATGACTGCCTAGAATTGCAGGGTAGAGAGGACAGGATAATGATCCGATGGATAACCCCCTTCGACTTGATCTCGAATAATAGTCGTCGACAGGAAAGGATGATCCGGACTGCCTAGAATATAATCTATGGGGCCTCCTTTCGTTCCGCCGCGATAGCCATGAAAAGTAAGAGAATGCTGTTTTTCCTCCTCGGTCAGGAGGTCATAACAACTGATCATTGGAAGCTGCTCATGAATCAGGTTCAACAGTCCGTTCTCCGGCACATCGTTGAAATCTCCCGTAAGGATGAAGGGCAGCGGGCGCTCTTCATTCAGCTCCTTGATTCGGGCGGTAATGAGCTTTAATCCCTCCTGTCTGGCCACTCGGCCCACATGGTCCAGATGGGTATTGAAAAATCTCCATACCGGCTCCGTATCGTTCGCCAAAGCCAACTCCACCCAGGAACATATTCTTTCGCAGCGGGCATCCCATCCTGAACTGCCGATGATTTCCGGGGTTTCGGAAAGCATGAAGGATTCTTTTTTGACGATGGAGAACTTATCCCTTTTAACGAAAACAGCGCTGAACTCTCCCCACTCCTCTGAGGCGATACGGTTAACCCCATAAACTTCATAAAGAGGGGAGAATCGCTCGGTTAGCCAGGCGAGCATCGGAATATTCGCTTCTTGTGTGCCAAGAAGATCCGGTGCCTGCTCCTCTATCATTTGAGCCGCCCAATGCTTTCTTTGCTCCCATACAAAGGGATCTGCAGGGACATCGACCCGAAGATTGAAGGTCATGATTGTGATGGTTTGCATAAGCTATTCCTCCCGTATTAAGCGGTTTATCCTTTAATTCCACTGGATGAAATACTGAAGACCAATTGCTTCTGAAAGATCAGGAACACCAGGATGGAGGGGATCAAAATAACTGTGACTCCGGCCATAACTGGTCCGTATACCATACTTTCCTCGAACTGCAGCATCGTAATCCCGACCTGAACGGTTCTCATCTCTTCCGCATTCGTTACCATCAAGGGCCATAAATACGTATTCCAAAGATTGATGAAGGAAGCAATGAAGATAGAGGAGAGAATCGGCCGGGAGACGGGCAGCACCACGCTCCAGTAAAAACGAAGATCACCGCAACCGTCGACAAACGCCGCATCCTTAAAATCTTTAGGGATCGTCATGAAATGCTGGCGAAGGATAAACATATACACCGCCGAAGCCAGCATGACCACGATCACTCCCGAATAAGTATCGATTAAATTCAATTTGGCGACCGTAATGTAGTTGGTAATAATGAGCATATCTCCGGGGATCATCATCGTTCCCAGGATGAATAGAAACCAGAAATGCTTTCCTTTGTAATTGAAAAAAACGAAAGAATATGCCGCCAGACTGCTTGTAATCAGTCTCCCAATGGTACACACGAATGCGATAAAAAAGGAGTTCCACATAAATCGCAAGATGGGGGTCGCCGTAAATACGGTCATGTAATTTTCCCAATACAGCTTGCTGGAAAACAGCTTGGGCGGATAGGAGCTCAGGTCATCCGGGCTCATAAAGCTTACTCCCACACAATAAATGACTGGAAAAATAATGATAACTCCGACAAGGAACCCGATTAGCGGCATGAGTACGGACAGCGTCCTCTGACGGATCAAGAGTAATGCACCCCTCTTCTTTCATAGATAAAGGTGAGCAGCGTAAACAGCATGACGAGAAAAAAGATAATGACGGCTATCGCGCTGCCGTATCCATATTTACCTTTCTCGAACGCTTCGGTGTACATCCAGTAAATCATCGTCTCGGTAGATCCCATCGGTCCGCCCTTAGTCAGGATCATGACAGGTCCAAAAACCATCAGCGCTCCAATAAGATCGGTGCAGATCAGAAAGAAAACTGTCGGGGTGATCAGAGGGAATTTAATTTTAGTAAATTGCTGTATATAATTTGCTCCCTCAATGCTGGCGGATTCCAGTAATTCTTGCGGAACGTTGCGAAGGGAGGCTAGCAGAAACAAGAAATTGATGCCGAGTCCCATCCAGATGCTGAGGATAGCAATACCCAGCATGGCGTAATTCTCATCCCCGAACCAGTTGATGCCGAGTCCGGTAATATAGTTGAACATTCCAATGGTCGGGTTCATTAATAATTGAAAGATCATGACCGTGGAGGACATCGAGACAGCCATCGGAAGGGCAAACATCACTTGATAAATTGTGCTTCCCTTTCTTCTCTTTTCCGCCAGCAGCGCCAGGGTGAGGCTGATCACAAATATTCCGGGAATGGTGACCACTGTATACTTCAAAGTATTTAGAAGCGTTCTCGCAAATTGCTTATCCTTAAACACCTCGATATAATTTTCCAGCCCAACAAATTCAACCGGATCGCCGTTCATATCCACCAAGGTAAACCCTAGATGCAATGTTTTGGCGAAGGGGTAGTAAGTGAATAAAACGACAAAAAACAAGCAAGGCAGCAAAAATAAATAGGGCTTGATACTATGGCTTATTCTTTTCTTTCCTTTCTTCCGACCTGACCTTGGATGAAGGGGGGGAGTATTATCAGTTAATGCGGTGTTCATAATTTCACCCTTTCCGCTGCGTGGATAGACAACCAATCGATGCTTCCTATTATGGAATACAATAGTTATAGGAGCATCAAAACCATGTAGTGATTATGTTAAGATTATTCAGAAAAGGCATAAAAGTGCCGGTCCGTTAGAAAAGGCTTTCATAAAAATTTTATCTTTTATTTTGCTTGATAGATCAAGGAAAATGGCAAAAAATGGACATCATTTTGGGAGCATGTTCGGGCTTGAGAAAGCGCCTCCCAAATAAGCTATAACGAAACGATATCCGCACATCACTCTAATTGTGTACTGCTGTTTAATTAAACCTGTATTCCTAAACACTACTAAATTGAATTTCGCATTTTCCCGTTCATTTCGGATGCGGTTTTTCCCAGTTCTTTTGAATGAATTGATATCTCTCCACATGAGGCCTTTCCGATATCGACGGATAAGGAAAGCTATGTTATACTGAGAAATAGTAATCGATTACTATTATTTTCTACTGTATTTTTATTTGTTATAAAAGCCAACATATTTTTGATCTAAAGGAGGTTAGCTTCGTTGTTGATTCATATATCTGAAGATTCAGATTTAATGGGACGGGCGGCGGCTTTGTATTGTGAAAAGATTATGCGGGAGACGTTAAAAGCGAACGGGAGGGCGAGAATATTACTTTCCACTGGCGCGTCTCAATTTGATTTTTTCACTCATTTTGTAAAAGCAGAGCTGGAATGGGATAAAGTGGAGATGTTCCATCTGGACGAATATGTCCAGCTGTCGGAAGACCATCCGGCGAGCTTCAGGAAATATTTGAAGGAACGTTTTCTCCAGCCTACGGGAGTGCATAAATACTGGCTGGTTGACGGAGAGAAGGACGTCCACGAGAAGCTCCAGCGTCTGAATGAAGAGATAGCAAAATATCCGGTCGATCTGGCGTTAATCGGAATCGGGGAGAATGCCCATATTGCCTTCAATGATCCGCCGGCGGACTTTCACACGAAAGAGCCGTATAAAATTGTTGACCTGGATGATGCCTGCAAACAACAGCAGGTAAGGGAAGGCTGGTTCAAAAGTATAGATGAAGTTCCGAAGCAAGCGATAACGATGACAGTTCACCAAATTCTGCAAAGCAAACAGATTGTATCCTGTGTCCCTCATCAAGTAAAAGCGAAGGCAATTCGCCAAACGTTGCAGAGCAGTGTAACTCCTGAGGTTCCTTCTACGATTCTAAAAACGCATCCCCATTGGAGACTTTATCTGGATAAAGAGTCTTCGGCGGAAATGATTGCTTGGCCCTGACTTTAGCTGTCGGTTAATACCCGGATAATCGTCCCGCACTTCATTTCTATAGGTAATTTTGATATAATTTAGAAATCGATTACCCTGAAATGGAGTCTAGTAAATGAAGAAAACAATAACTATTCATGATATAGCGAGAATGGCCAATGTGTCTTCCGCGACAGTATCCCGAGTGCTCAGCAACAGTACTTATCCGGTTAGCGCCGCCAAACGCGAGAAAATATTGAGAATAGCTCAAGAAGTGAACTACATTCCCAACTTGCTGGGGAAGCAGTTGAAAACTAACACCAGCATGTCTTTAGGGGTCATAATTCCTTCAATAACGAACCCCTTCTACTCGTCGGTTATTCTAGGAATTGAAGAAATCGCAAGGGAAAATCAATATCAGGTGCTGTTATGCAATTCGCACCACGATCCCAAGCTGGAAATCGACTATTTACAGACGATTTTTGAGAAGCAGGTCAAAGGTCTGATCATTTCTTCCATATCACTGGATACCAAACTGCTGAAATCTTTTATCGATATGGGGCTGAATGTCATTGCGCTGGATCAGAAAATCGATGCCGAAGGAGTCTGTCAAATCGAGTTCGATTATCTTAAAGGCGGTTACATGGCCACCTCGCATCTAATAGCTCGAGGCCATAAGAAAATAGGCTATGTCACCGCGCCCTTGAACCGCCCCAGCCGGATCAGTATTCATCAGGGCTACTTGAATGCTATGCAAGAGCATGGCTTGGAGCCGATGGTCCGGGTATCTGAGCATGAGCATGTGTATGACGGCATCTATGAATTTGATAACGGCAAAAGGCTGACCCGCGAGCTTTTGGATTTGCCGGAAAGGCCTACGGCTATTTTTGCCTGTAACGATATGACCGCTTTTGGCGTTATTAATGAATTGGCTAATGACGGGATACAGGTGCCGGAAGATATGTCGGTGATCGGCTTTGACGGGATCGAATTTGGCAAAATGACGACTCCGCCGCTGACCACGATTAAGCAGCCTGATTACGAAATGGGAAGGCTGGCGTGCAAAATTTTGCTGGAAATGTTGGGAGGCGGCCGCAAGAGCGAGTTGGATATGGTTCTGCAGCCGAAGCTGGTCGAGCGGCGTTCGGTGGCGAGACTGGGGAAATGAAGAAGGTAAATTAGCTGGCTTAGCGAGTGGGCTTCCCGAGTGCTTATTGCTTATAATGGGAAGCCCTTCCGTCTGTCTGGTTACTCTTCCTGCTGCTGCTCATAGGACTTCTAGGATTTGCCGATCAAGAGCGATAATAAGCCTGCGGCAATCAATGGCCCGACGGGCACTCCGCCGAACAAGGCGACGCCAAGGACCGTTCCGATCAACAGCCCGGCCACGACCGTCGGTTGATTAGTCATGAGAGCAGCCCCACGGCCGCCCAGGAAGGCGACCAGCATCCCGATGCAGATTGCGAGAAGAGACTTCCAATGTAAGAAAGATTGCAGAATCGTCTGCATGGTCAGCTTGCCGCTCGCCATAGGGGACATGACGCCGATCGTCAGGATGACAATGCCGATGCTTAAGCCATATTTCTCGATCCACGGGAAGGTCTGGTGGAGATTCATGACCCGCAGCAGAAGAAGGACAATCATGGCGATCGAAACGGGTGTATTGTTGCTGAACAGCCCCAACGCGGCCAATGCCAGCAGCAATAAAGAGGTAGTGTCTACATTAGCCATGCTACGGATGCTCCTTTAAATAAAAGCTTATTTATCGATTTAGGATACATGTCGTTCTCCCGGAAATCAAGTCTTTCCTTTGAGGATGGACGATTTCGACAATTTAAAGCAGTGCATTAGTCTTCCATTATTGGGAAATAGTAATCTATATTAGTTGAACTAAAGATTTCACAGATCATGGAGTGGAGAAGGAAAGATGCTTCCAGGGCGAGTTTTGGCTTTGTATTCCCACCATCCGAAGGCCCTTCCAATAATGTTTGGGCAGGGGTCCCCGAAAAGTACCCGGAATGGCTTCGGAACCCATCTTCACTTTTGGGGAAAGGAGTATGATGATTTGAAGCTTCGGAGGCACTTTCCTTCGGAACGGAATGATCTCTTTCTTTAGTGCCACATATATAGAAAAAAATATGATGGAGGTTTTGCACATGCCTATAGTTCCTCATGATCCTTTCCGCCAGCTTGAAAACGTAAGAAGAGAACTGGACCGTTTTTTTACCCATGATTTTTCTATTTTCAAGCCAGGGGCATCCAGCTTTGGCAATTTAAATGTCGATGTATACGAAACAGAAAGTGAAGTGGTCGCGACATGCGACATTCCAGGTCTGGAGAAGAAGGAAGATGTGACGATCGATATCGATAATAATGTGCTTTCGATCAGTGGATCGGTGAACAGAGTGAACGAAGTGAAGGAAGAGAGCATGCACAGGAAGGAACGCTTTGTCGGCCGTTTTCAACGGTCTATCGCCCTGCCGTCTGCCGTTTCTTCCGAAGGGGTAAAGGCAACTTATAAGAACGGAGTTCTTGAAGTGCGCATGCCCAAAGTACAAGGAGATACCAAGAAAAAAATTGATGTCCAATTTCATTGACGTGTACTTTTGCATGTCTTCAACCCTAATTACCGCATTTTCGCAAATGACATGCTCATCTGCATGTCATTTGCGTTTTCACCGCGATACGTTATTCCGCCGTAACAAGACGGCAATAGCCGTTAACGCTTGAGAGGGACAAAAATTAGATGGCGATTTCCATTTTAATCGAGGGCTGGTATTGATAATCAATCAACTTGAAATCATCGATAGTAAAGTCATCGAACCTCTGGATGTCCGGATTGATCCATAGCGTAGGCGCGGGGTAGGCTTCCCGGTGAAGCTGTTCTTGCAGCGGTTCTATATGTCTTTCATAAATATGAGCGTCATTAATATTGAAGGTCAGAGTTCCTAACTCGTAGCCTGTCACTTGGGCTATCATTCGCTGCAATACATAATATTGGAAAACATTCAAAGGATGGCCTAATCCAATATCATTGGACCTGGCGTTAACGATCAAGTGAAGCTTCCCTTGCTTGACGAGCCACTGATTATTCCAGACACAGGGATAGAGCTCCATCTGATCCAGATCATCAATATTCCACAAGGAAATAACGTGTCTTCTTGATGCCGGGTTATTTTTTAACTGGTCAATCAAGTGGTCGATCTGGTTGGTAATCTTTCCCTTGAGCATGATGGGCTTGCCCAATTGATAACCGTAGGCTTTGCCAATATTGTTGTTGGCGTTGGTCCATTCCTTCCATAGCTTTACCTTATATTGATCCAGGTAAGAGCAATCGCTCGTTCTTTGAACATAAAACCAGAGCATTTCATGGATGGCTGATTTCCAAGGCACTCTTTTGGTCGTTAATATCGGAACCTCCGAGTTATCAAACCGGAGTTGCTTGCATATTAAACTTTTGGTATACGCGGGAGTCCCGTCCTCCCAAACGGTTCTCACTTCGTGATCCTTATCCCACACCCCATTCTCCAAAATATCGGCTACCAGATTTTTATAGACTTGATCGGCGATCGCCATCGGTTTCACTCCTCTATTGGTTATATGATCTATTTGCTCTATATTATCAAGTTTAGCAGAACAACTACAGATGATTTTTAGCAACAGTTTTTTTCCAGAATGATGCCCGCAGCTGATGCTGTTTCGAACGGTTCTAGTCTATTTATTTCCTGTAATGGCCAAACTCGTTGGAATCCCGTTGGTACACTCATAGGATAGCAGGTACACCTGTAGGGGAAAACTAGGTGAGATCGTTGGTACGCAAGACTTTTTGGATATATTAACAAACTTTTATCCGAATTATTCAACTATTGACGGCAATAAAGGATTGGTCTATCATTAACTATGAATATAAAATAAAATTATTCATAGAATCATATATGTGGAGTGATCATGATGGCCAGGAAATTCAGTGAACGGGAGAAAGAGATCATTCGAGAGCGGCTTGTAGAAGCGGGTAAAGAATGCTTTGGGGTGTACGGGCTAAAGAAAACGAGTATTGAGCAGTTGACCAAGGCTGCGGGAATCGCGCAGGGAACGTTCTACCTATTCTATCCGTCGAAGGAGGAGCTGTACTTCGAGCTGCTGGAGCTGGAGGAGGAGAAGGTCCGCCGGCAGCTTCTGGAGGAGACGGAAGAGACCGGGGTGATGACTAAGGAAAGGTTCGTCCGCTTCCTGCGGAAATCGCTGTCGGTGATGGGAGAGAATCCGTTTTTTCGCCAGTTGTATGAGGAGGAGGTTATGGAGCAATTGGTGAGGAAGCTTCCCCCCGAGAAGCTGGCCGCCCATTTTGACAAGGATGCCGATGTTGCTCTCCCTTTTATCCGCCGCTGGCAAGAAGAAGGCTGGCTGACCTCTCATAAGCCGGAAATTATCGTCAGCCTGATTCGCTCGCTCATTCTGTTGACTATGCAGAAGTGGCTGATCGGGGAAGACGTGTACGACGAGACGATGGAGCTGTTCATTGAATTGATGGCAGATGGATTGATGACAAAGTAGGTTGCCGTTCCTTATTCGTGGGGCACAGGGCAGCGGAAGAAGGAAGGGGAGGGAGAAGCCGTGATTGAGGTTAGCAGCTTAACCTATGCTTACGCAGGGAGCCGTACTAATACAATCAAAGGTGTTGATTTTCATATCAGCCGGGGAGAGATTTTTGGTTTTCTCGGACCATCGGGAGCGGGAAAAAGCACTATTCAGAAGATCCTGATCGGAGTTTTGAAGCAATACGGAGGAAGCGTTCGAGTGATGGGGCGGGAGCTGCGGCAGGCGAAGGCCGATTATTTTGAACGGATTGGGGTTGCTTTTGAGTTCCCCAATTTTTACTCGAGATTTACTGCGTTGGAAAATTTGAATTTTTTCCGATCCCTCTATTCCTGCGAGACCGAGGAGCCGAAGCGTTTACTGGCCAGGGTTGGCTTGGAAGACTATGGACGCGAGAAGGTATCGGGCTTTTCCAAAGGCATGAAGATGCGGTTGAACCTGTGTCGAGCGCTGATGAATCGCCCGGAAGTGCTGTTCTTGGACGAACCGACCTCCGGATTGGACCCGGTTAACGCCAAGCTGGTGAAGGAGTTGATTGTCGGGCACAAGGCGGAAGGCAAAACTGTGCTGCTCACTACACATAACATGAACGCGGCCGAGGAGCTTTGCGACCGGGTAGCTTTTATTGTGGACGGGCAAATTCCGCTGATCGACTCCCCCCGGGAGCTCAAGCTGAGACAAGGAGTGAAGAAGCTGGTGGTGGAGTACAAGGAAAACGATGAGCGCCGAACGGAGGAGTTCTCCCTTAAATGCATTGGGAGGAACAGCCGTTTTCTCAATATCATCCGGGATAAGCCGATTGAGACGATGCACAGTCAGGAAGCTACTCTGGAGCACATTTTTATCGATGTGACGGGAAGGAAGCTGGACTAGATGCGAAGAACGCTAGCCGCCTGGGGGCATGATGTCAAGTTTCAGATCAGACAAGGATTTTATTTGGCGTATTTGCTCATTACGGTCATGTACAGCTTGCTGTTGTCGTTGGTGCCGGCCGGGGCCAAGTCTGAGCTGTCGGTTATTGTCATTTTTACCGATCCGAGCGCTCTCGGTTTCTTCTTTATCGGCGGGATCGTCTTGCTGGAGAAGGGACAGAATATCTACGATAATCTGTTCGTCACCCCTTTGCAGGTCAGGGAATACATGACGGCCAAGACGCTATCGCTGGCCATGCTTTCGACTCTTAGCGGAACCGCTGTCCATGTCTCCTCATTCGGGATCGAGGAGATCAGCGGACTATTTTTGGCTGGAATTTTCCTTACCTCGGCATTCTTTACCTTGATCGGGCTGGGATTGGCCGTTCGTTATGAGACGCTGAATGGCTTTTTTCTCGTTTCTCCTATGTACTCGATTCTTTTCTATGTTCCTGTTCTCGGGTACATGAAGCTTTTCGATTCCCCGCTCTATTATTTGCTGCCGACCCAGGGCACTCTGCTGCTAATAGCCTCTCCATTCCATCCGTTGGCGGCGTGGGAAATGGTGTATGGGTTATTGGTGCTGTTAATATGGATTGGCTTAGCTTATGTATGGGCTAAACGTTCCTTTACTAACTATATTGTGTTGAAGATAGGAGGGGGAGCCCGGTGAACAAATATGTTTCGTTGTCCGCCGCTGACGCTCGGAATATCATGAGGGACCCGATGCTCGTGATGGCTCTCGCAGGGCCTCTCATTCTTGCTGTTGCTGTCCGCCACAGCTTGAGATTTTTGACAGAATGGCTCGGTCATGCCGGGGTGATGGACCTGACCGTCTACTATGACCTTATTCTGATCGAAACCCTTCTGCTCCTCCCGCTTATGCTTGGAATGATCGCCGGGTTTCTGATGCTGGATGAGAGAGACGAGCAGCTCATCTCCTATTTTGCTGTCACTCCGCTGACCAAATCCGGCTACTTGATCTATCGGTTGAGTTCTCCTGTTCTGCTCTCCGCCGCATATACCGTCTTTTTCGTTTATTTTATCGATCTGGTTCGTATTTCCCCTGTCCAACTGGTTCTTCTAACGCTGCTTCTTTCCTTGCAGGCTCCCGCCGTCTCGCTTCTGTTGCTTGCCTTTGCGGCCAACAAAGTGGAGGGGCTCGCCTTGTCCAAAGGGATCGGGATTACAATGGCCGCACCTATTGCAATTTATTTTGCCCCCGAACCGTGGTCGTGGCTGACTTCCATGCTTCCTTCTTTTTGGATAGCCAAAGCTTACTGGGCCGGACAGCAGGCTTCGCCCTATACCGTTTGGTTTTATTCGGCGGCTTTTGCTATTCATCTGCTGCTGATCGGCTGGTTCTATCGCCGTTATGCGCGGAGAAATGATTAGTCGCGGGAATGATATCGTCCGATTTCCAGTTGACGTTGAATTGTTATCAGGATACAATAATACCAAACAATACATAATAATATTTTTCAATACTAAATGATATCCAATATTTAAGGTTAAATAATACAAAATGCTCATCATCAATACCAAACAATTGCAATAGAATGGTGGAGTCAGGGTCAACAACTCATGACTCAAGTCACGAGCTTGTAACTGCCCGGAAGTGAGTACGGCGGTTAGCCTCCTTCCTTGGGGGGGCGTTACCATAGGCAGGTTGACTGCTGCCCGACTGCATAGGTATACCTACACAGCCACTTCAGCGATGTACTGGATTCCAATGCGCTGAAGATTCATGGCGCCAATGCGATCATCATTCGAACGATACCCGCACTTCTGACAACAGAAGCGGTGCTTTTTCTTATCCCGATTGGCTCTCTCTGTATGCTCACATTTGGGGCAGGCTTGTGAGGTGTAACGGGGATCAACCGCGATCACTTTGGCTCCATGGAGGATGGCCTTGTACGTGATCATCTGGCGCAGCTGATAGAAGGACCAACAGACGGTTTCATAACGATCCTGGACCCGAACCCGCTCTGTACGGTTTCGAATGCCCGTTAAGTCTTCCAGTACAAATAACGTATGGGCCCCATATCGGCGGACGAGTGCCTTGGATATCCGATGATTGATATCTGTCATCCAGCGGTTTTCTCGTCCCCCGATCCGCTTTAACTTACGGCGAGCGGAGGCTGTCCCCAGTTGCTGCAGCTGCTTTCGCAAATGCTTGTACTTCGAGCGCTTATTCTTAATGGGTCTACCGTGAAAGAACGTACATTGACCTTGGGAATCATAGCTGGTCGCGATAAAATTGACGCCCATGTCTAATCCGACTACTTGATTCAAAGATGGATCCGAGACTTCTTCCACTTCTTTGGTCATTGGAAGGTGTAAGAAGAACTTCCCTCGCTTGTGGACCAACTTGGCGGTCCCGAAGGACCAGGATCCATCGAAATACGTTTCCATGCCTTTCGTTTCATAAGCCACCTTGATGCGGCCATGCACGGTATTGATGGAAAACATCCGCTTCGCAAGCGAGTAATCTCGACGCCAAACGAGGTCGAGCTCCGGTTTCTTGAACCGGACGAATGTCCAGAGGTGGCCGTTGCCGACTAATGACTTGTACCGAGCAATCACCGTTCGCATGACTGATTGGGCCATTTGAGATCGCAAGGAAAAGGTAGAACGCAACTCTCGATACATCAACTGATGCAGCTTCGTCTTGGAGAGAATTTTCTCTTCAAATACAAGCTTGGACAGGTAATCACTTGCCAGACGATAAGCTCGTAAAGTCTGTCGTAACCCATCGATTTGTTCAGGAGCGGGCAAGATCTTCACTTTGGCGGTTAAAGTGATCTTCAACTCAAGTCACCTTGCTTCGTGTTAATATTATCAGCTAAGCTGTATCCTACACATTTCACTATATCAAACATATGTTCCTGTTTGAAGCGGAAATTCAGAAATAAGAATCAAAAGAGGAGGAGTAAAGGGGCGTGACTAATAAGAGAAGGGCGCAAATTCCTCTCACGACTCAAGTCGCGAGTATCCTTTACGCAGATCATGAACAAAATGCTCTTTACCGAGGAAAGAAGGAAGCGGATTGTCGATTTAATCCAGCAGGAAGGAAGGGTTCAGGTAAAGGAATTGGCCGTTCTCTTTTCCGTTACGGAGGATGCGATCCGTAAGGATCTCCGTTTGCTCGATGAGCAAGGACTTGTGCAAAAGACATACGGAGGGGCGCTGCTGCCTTCCAAAGCCTCTGCCTTCATCGCTTATAAGGACAGGGGAGGAGCCGAAGCGAAGAAGCCGTTCGCGAAGGCGGCCACCGCGCTGATTGAGCCCGGGGATACGATCTTTATCGAGTCTTCCAGCTATACCAATCTCATGTTTTATGAAATGGAGCCCATGCCCGGGGTCACGGTGGTCACGAACAGCATTCATGGCTTATCCGAGCTGGCCGCGAAGGTAAAGCTGATCCATGTTGGCGGTACGATCCATCCGGAGGATGAGTCTGGCTATGGTTTCTTTGCCCTGCAAACGATTCAGCAGATGAATTTTGACAAATGCTTCTTGCGAACCTCGGGGATCTCGCCGGACTGGAAGGTGAGCGCCGCATTGCAGGATAGTCTGGAGCTAAAGCAGACGGTCCTCCGGCATTCTAAGCAAAAGATACTGCTGATCGGGAAAAACCACTGGAACCGGGTACACCGTTATAATGTGTGCGAGCTGGGGGAAATCGACGTAGTCCTAACGGATACGGATGATCAGATGGTTTTAAGTAAGCTGGACGGGCAAGGCATTGAAGTCGTCACGGTATCAGCACCATAGTTACGATTGCATAAAAATTGTGAGGGGGAAGTGCGATGGAGCCGAAGTGGCTGGAATGGGCCAAGCAGATCCAATCGATTGCTCAGGCGGGCCTGACCTATTCGAAGGACGTATATGATTTGGAGCGTTTCGAGGAGCTTAGAAGGCTGAGTGCCGAGATTATGTCCGAATATACAGGAGTCGACATGCAGACAGTGACCCAACTGTTCGCGAATGAAACCGGATACGCGACACCGAAGGTGGATGTGCGGGGAGTGGTGTTCCAGGAGGGCAAGCTGCTGCTCGTCCGGGAGAAGATGGACGGCTGCTGGTCGCTGCCCGGCGGTTGGGCGGACATAGGACTCTCCCCTAGTGAAGTAGCGGTGAAGGAGGTCCGGGAGGAATCGGGCTATGAAGTGAAGCCGGTGAAATTACTGGCTGTCTGCGATAAGAAGTTTTACCCGCATCCGCCATCCCCATATCATGTTTACAAAATATTTATCCTTTGTGAGCTCGTCGGGGGAGCAGCCCAAACCGGAACGGAGACGAGCAAGATCGGCTTCTTCGGGGACAAGGAGCTGCCGGAATTGTCGGTGGAGCGGAATACCGAGTCACAAGTGCGCATGATGTTTGAGTACGGCCGCCATCCAGATAAGCCAGTTCACATAGATTGATTGGGGGAGGAGCTTACTGATGAATACACCATGGAACAAAGAGCAGCTATCGATAAAAGGAAGCAATGAGTGGAATGAGGATGCTTTGGTCATAAACGATTCGTTGGCTTTATATGGTGTTGTGGACGGTTCGACCTCTCTGGTCCCATATCGTGGACCCGGAGGAGAAACCGGAGGCAAGCTCGCTTCCATGCTGATCAGTCAGCATTTGGAAGCTCTTGGGGAGACGGTGGGAACAAGCTTCCGCTTGGACGAGGCGGTTCTGGAGGCTAACCGTCGGCTGCGGGAGGCCATGGTGCACAGCGGGATCGATGTCTCCGACAAGCGGCAGCTATGGACGGCTGCACTGGCCGCGGTCCGAATTCACGAACGCTCGATTGAATACGTTCAAGCTGGGGATTGCATGTTGATCGCGGTATACAAGGACGGAACGATCCGCGTCGTCACGCATGATCAAGTGGCCCATATTGATAAGGAGACGAAGAAACTCTGGCAGGAAGGCCAGCAGCAGGGAATAACGACCCGTGAGGAGCTAAGGCAGTTTGTCATTCCCACCATTCAGCGCAATCGCTTGAAATTGAATACTTTGGAAGGGTATTCTGTAGTTAGCGGGGAGCCTGAACTGGAAGATCTGCTCGAGTACGGCCGCATTAACCGGATTCAGCTCAAGGCTCTTCTTCTGATTACAGACGGTCTTTTTTTGCCAAAGGAGAAAGGAGAGACAGCCTCGGAATTCCGTGAATTGACGGAGCGAATTATGCGGAAAGGGCTGGCAGCTTACGCTGATTGGCTGATATCTCTTGAAGAAGCAGACGCGGACGGAAGGAAATATCCGAGGTTCAAAAAATCAGATGACAAAACGGGGATCTGGATTACGCTGGAGGACTGAACGGCCCCGCTACGAAAATATGGACGGGGTCAGGCTCGAAAATTCATTCAGCAGCCTGCGGCAGTGGCAGAAGGAAAGAAGGGCGAAGAAGAAGGATTTATCGTATCAGGTTCCGCAGGCTGTGCCTGATCTGGATTATTTGCGCAGCAACAGGGAGCAAGTATCCATCACATGGATCGGACATGCCACCTTTCTGATTCAGATCGGAGGTCTGAACATTGTGACCGATCCGGTATGGGCTAACCGAATGGGCTTCGCCAAACGATTGGCTCCGCCCGGACTGGACATCTCCAGGCTTCCGGATATGGATGTGGTGCTTATTTCGCACGGGCATTATGACCATCTCGATTTTCCTTCCTTGAGGAAGCTGCCTGGGCAACCTGTCGTCTATGCCCCGGTCGGTTTACGGGACAAACTGCGGCGGAAGGGCTTTAAGACAGCGGAGGAGTTCTCCTGGTGGGATAAGGTTAGCAAGGACGGAGTGACGTTTACGTTCGTCCCGGCTCAGCATTGGACCCGCAGAACATTGACGGATACGAACACCTCCCATTGGGGAGGCTGGGTCATCTGCGGGAGGAAGCCGGAGCCGGTCATTTACTTTGCTGGAGACAGCGGCTATTTCCGCGGCTTCAGGGAGATCGGCAAGCGATTCGACATCGATTATGCGCTCATGCCGATCGGAGCATATGAGCCGGAATGGTTCATGGCTATGCAGCACGTCACTCCGGAAGAGGCGGTACAAGCCTTGGAGGATTGCCGGGGCAAGGTGATGGTGCCCATGCATTATGGCGCCTTCCGCTTGGCAGACGACACGCCCAAGGAAGCGCTGGATCGGCTGTATGCCGAATGGCAGCGCAGGGGTCTGCCGGCGGATAGGCTCAGATGCCTCCGCCATGGTGAAACCTTGCGGGACGAATAGAAGGGCAGAGGCGGGAATGGGCCTCTGCCCTTGCTGTGCCGGCGGATGTCCGCTAGATTTTATTAACTCGATGAAGGAGTGGTTTTAGTCCAATCTAAGAAGCTGTTCTCAGGATGCCATCCTCGCTGCTTTTGACCTCTATCCCTTAAGCTCAGGCAGCCTTTTGAGGAATATCCCCTTAGTTCAGGCAGCCTTTTGGGTAATATCCCCTTTAGTTCAGGCAGCCTTTTGAGGAATATCCCCTTAGTTCAGGCAGCCTTTTGGAGGAATATCCCCTTAGTTCAGTGACCTTGTAGGTAATATCCCTCTGGCTCAGTTAGTTAAATGTGCAATTCCCGCGAATGATTCCTGATTGAAGGGGATAACAGGCAAAAGGAGGGGCGAGGGCCGAGTAGATCGGTATTAAAAAGTCCATCAGCACCAACAATCCATATCGGCAGATTCATCGGAATCCATTTGCAGCAGAAGCCGATCAGGGCTGGATGAATTTTCCTTCGTTATAATAGACCGGCCCCCTGAATAGTGGCAGGATAATCCAACAGTCTGTGATCCGGACGGGGAGCTTCGCCTGATAATTCCTCTATTTGTTCATGAAGGCAGATATAAATATCAGTTTCTTCGTCGCTCAGGTTCAAAGGCTTGATTATAAACAAACTGATCCCCCGTATAAACCTTAGCAAGCGCAAGCTAGTGAAAGAAAGTCCTGACGAGCTTGAAATAAAGTTTCACGAAACACCATTGACCGCAGAAACAAAATATGTTATCATTCGCTCAAGCGAACCCGAATAGGGCACTATTCCAAACTACTTTGAGCAACTTGCCGGAAGTTGGGAATCGCCCAAACTGCTTTTGTTACAGTTTTTATATTAAAAATTAGGGAGGTCAACACACGAATGATCAAGAAGAAAATGGCTTCTATCACCCTTGTATCCATCATGATTATGTCAGCGCTTACAGGATGTAACACCAGCAGCAACAGCAGTGACCCCTCCTCGCCGCCAGCAAGCGCAAATCCAAGCCCGGATACAGGGAAGGCACCAGAGAATTCGGAAGAAGCGCTTAAATTCAAAGTCTTCTATTCGGACAACGCCACGCTGCCCTTTCAGAAAGACTGGCTGGTTATCCAAGAGGTAGAAAAACGCTACAACGTAAAGATCGATTATGAAGTGATTCCGATCGCCGATTATCAAACGAAGGTTTCTCTCGCTCTTAACACACTCAACAATGCTCCGGACGTGATCCTGTATCAATCCACCAAAGGGGAGAATGCCTCCCTTGCTCTGAATGGTTCTATCGTACCCATCAGCGATTATTCCGACTGGACGCCCAATTTCAATGCCCGCGTCAAGGAGTTCGGTCTCGAGAAGGAAGTGGAGGACCTTAATCTGAAGGACGGCAAACGCTATTACCTGCCTTCGCTATACGACAAGCCCTTCTATGACGGCGGTCTCATCATGAGGGAGGATCTGCTGGAGAAATACCAGCTGGATGCGCCTAAGACGTTCGATGATTTGTATACCGTTCTGAAGAAATTCAAGGAAGAGAACCCGGATTCTTATCCACTGACGATTCTCGCCGGGCCTCGGGTGTTGTACCGGATGACGATGCCTTCCTATGGCATCAGCGTCGGTAAGAATGGAGCCTCGGGCACCAATACGCTGAGCTGGAATTACGCGGACCAAACCTATTTCCCCGGTGCCATCAGCGACGAATATAAGGAGTATATGACGTTCTTCTCCAAGCTGTACGCGGAAGGCTTGCTGGATCCGGAGATGGCCGATCCCATTGACGGCGACAAGTGGTCTCAGAAGCTGGCTACCGGCAAATCCTTTGCCACCTATGCCTATTACGACCAAATCGGCGGAGTAGAAAGTGCGGCGACAGAGGAAGGATTCAAGCTGCAGATGTACCCTCCTCTGGAAGGTCCTGCCGGAGCGCATCATCAGCCGAAGAGCAGTACAGGCAGCGGCATATTGTTCCCTAAGAAAACGGCGGATCGTCCGGATTTTGAACGTCTGGTGAAGACCATTGACGAAATCTTCTACTCCGAAGAAGGCGCTAAATTATGGTGTCTCGGTGTAGAAGGCCAAACCTACACGATGGATGGCAACACCATCAAATATGCCGATGAAATTGTCAATTCGCCTAACGGGATCTACAAGGAAATGCAGTTGAAATATGGAGCGGGTTCCGACGTTACCCAGATGGTATGGGTTAATGCCAGGGAAATGACGAAATACGACGAAAATTACGGTGAAATCAACGCTACAGTTGCTGCTATGGACAATGCCATCCAGAGCATTCCTCCAACACCGATGTTCGACGATATGACGGCTGAGGAAGCCAGTTCGCTGCAGACTCCTCTTTCGGATACTTTTGAAGTCTGGGCTGACGGTTTCCTGACCGGCAAGAAGAACTTGGATAAAGATTGGGATCAATATGTCAAGGAAATGAAAAATTTGCAAATCGAACGCTTTGCTCAACTGTACAACGACAATTTGAAATAATTCCAGGATTCCGGAATTCCGATGCAAATGATATGAATAAAGACCTGCTGGGGAGAATGGAGTCACAGGTTGACCGACATTTTCAATAGCAGGTCTTTACTATTTCGGGAATGCGCGCCATGCCGTCTCTCAACCAAGCGAAGAAGGTGAATGATATGACCGATCCAACAGTTCTCTCCAAGTCCGCCGCCCGTGAAGTCGAAGCCCCCCGTCCTCCTGCGAGGCGCCATTTTCGCCGCTACTGGCAGCTTTATATTATGATGCTCCTGCCCTTGAGTCATTTTTTGCTGTTCAAATACGCGCCTCTGATCGGCAATATTCTGGCTTTTCGGCGATACCGTCCGGGGATGGGGCCGTACGGATCCGAATGGGTCGGATTGGCCTACTTCGAACGCTTCTTCCAGGATCCGGCATTCTGGCGCGCTTTCTACAATACGATCATCCTGTCTTTCGGGAACATTCTGATCAATTTTCCGATTCCGATCATCTTTGCCCTGCTGTTGAATGAAGTTCGTGCCAAGCGGTTCCGCAAATTCGTGCAAACGGTATCTTACATGCCCCGCTTCATTTCTACGGTCGTAGTCATCGCCATTCTGAGCGAGCTGCTGTCTCCCAGTTCCGGCCTGCTTAACCGGGTGCTGGGCAATCTGTTTGGCATGGAGCCGATTTATTTCGTCAATGAGCCGCAATACTTCCGCCCGATCTATATTCTCAGCGAAACCTGGCAGTATACGGGCTGGACCGCCATAATCTATCTGGCCGCCATCACCGGTGTCAATCGGGAGCTGTTTGAAGCGGCGGATATCGACGGGGCCAGCCGGTTTCAGAAGGTCATCTATGTGACCATTCCTTCGATCATGTCAACGATCATGGTCATGCTGATCCTGAATGTCGGCTCACTCCTGAGTCTCGGTTTCGAGAAGGTGCTGCTGTTGTATACGCCATCCAATGCCATGGTGAGCGACATTATCGACACCCTCGTCTACCGTACCGGTCTGACCAATCAGAACTACTCTTACGCCACAGCGATCGGACTGTTCAGCGGCGTTGTCGGTGTCATCCTGGTCTCCAGCACCAACTGGCTCAGCAGGAAAGCGACTGGCGAAAGCATCTACTAATTCGGAAAGGAGCGGCACTCCATGTTCAAGCAACGAAGACTTCGTCCTCTGTCAATCGCTGATGTGCTCATTTATGCTGTCATGTTTCTGGTCATTCTGATTTGTTTTGTTCCGTTTCTCTATATGCTGGCTCTATCCCTGTCCAGCCCCAGTGCGATCATCAATAATAAAGTTACGTTATTGCCGGTCGGGCTGAATTTTCAAGCTTACATCCAGATATTCACCTATCCCAACTTTTTCAGAGCTTACGGCAATACGATTTTCTATACCGTTGGAGGAACCGCGATCGCCCTGTTCATGTCCACTATATTCGCCTATGCGATGTCGAAGCGGTTTCTCAAAGGGCATAAGCTCGTTATGAGGCTCATCGTGTTCTCGATGTTTTTCTCGGGAGGGCTGATTCCGACTTATCTGCTTATTTCTAGTCTTCATCTTACCGGTACGGTATGGGCGATCTTGTTGCCCTTTGCCATTAACCAGTTCAATCTGATTATTCTGATCAACTTCTTTCGGGCCATCCCCACGGAAATAGAAGAAGCCGCCATCATCGACGGATTGGATTATTTCGGAATCTTCAGGCGAGTTATCTTGCCTCTGTCCACACCGGCGCTGGCAACGATCGGGCTGTACACCGCGGTCTTCTTCTGGAACGATTGGTTCAATGGCTTGATCTACCTCAACACGGATCAGTATCCGGTCATGCTGTTCCTGCGCAATATTGTCAACGGGACGGCTATGGTCGGAGACGGGGCGGGATCGGCGGACAAGAGCACCATCGCGATGTCCATCAAATCGGCCGTCATCATTACTTCGACGCTGCCTATCATCATTCTGTATCCCTTGCTTCAGCGCTTTTTCGTCGCCGGCTTGACGGTCGGCTCGGTCAAGGGTTGATCTCAGAACACAACATTCTTATTAAATGCAGGGCGTGCGACAGAATCTTACTCTATTGCGTCCAGAAAAGGATGGATGACTAATGACTTCATACTTCGCGCAATTGACAACGGAAATGAACAATCCCGCTACCGCCTCTATCGACGAGTGCGACACCCGGGAAATGCTGCTTCTGATGAATGAGGAGGATCAGCGGGTTCCCTTAGCGGTCCGTCAGGAGATCGATGCCATTGTCCAAGCGGTCGATTTGCTGGCTCACTCGTTGCAGAACGAAGGGCGAATGTTCTACGTGGGAGCCGGTTCCTCCGGGAGGCTGGGGGTGCTGGACGCCAGCGAATGTCCGCCTACCTACGGGACCGATCCCGATCTGGTTCAGGCTTACATCGCCGGTGGCGATATCGCTCTCCGGACTGCCGTGGAAGGCTTCGAGGATGACCCGGAGAGCGGGGCGCGCCTGATCCGGGAGAAGGGGATCGGTGCGGGCGACGTGGTCGTCGGGATCACCGCGAGCGGCTCCACCCCCTTTGTGCTGGGCGCCATTCGCCAGGCCAAGGAGAACGGAGCGGCAACGGTGGGCGTCGTCACCAACAAAAATTCCCGATTGAGCGAACTGTGCGACATCTGCATCGCGCCCGTAGTCGGTCCGGAGGTCATCTCCGGCTCCACCCGGTTAAAGAGCGGCACCGCCCAGAAGCTTGTGCTGAACATGCTGACCACCGGCGTTATGATCAAGCTGGGCAAAGTCTACAACAATCTGATGGTCGATCTGAAGGCCAGCAACAGCAAGCTCTATGACCGCTCTATACGTATCGTGCGCGAGGTGACCGGCGTCTCCTGGAAGCAGGCGGCCGAAGCGCTGAATAAAGCCGGCATGCATGTGAAGACCGCCATTCTGATGCTGGAAATCGGTGTAGATGTCGGAGAAGCAGCCGAGCTGTTGGAGCGGCATAAAGGCAGACTCAAAGCGGCGATCCGCAACGGGAAGGGCCGTTTGGAAGCGGGAAACGGGAACGGGGAGGATGGCGGGTCAGGCGATGGTGCCATATCGAAGGGGGAGTGAACCGGAACATGGCCGACATGCTTGTTAATTTACTAAATCTGCCTCCCCAGGAGGAGCTTCTCGCCCGGCTGGAGCGAGAGGGCATTCGCATCCACCGGGCACTGGCCCCGGATAAGCATCGCGTCGTCGAGTGGGTGGCGGAACATTCCAGCCTCCATGCTTCAGGGGAATGTGATGTTTGCTTCTCCCGGACTCCGATTACCTGTTATCTTGCCACCCGGGGCGCGGACATCCTCGGTTATGCCTGCTATGAAGCTACCGCGCCTAATTTCTTCGGGCCCACTCGCGTGCTGGATTCGGAACAGGGCAAAGGCATCGGCAAAGCGCTGCTGCTCAAGAGTCTCCACAGCATGAGGGAAGCCGGCTACGTGTACGCGATCATTGGCGGTGTCGGACCTGCTCAATTTTATGAGAATAGCGTCGGAGCGGTTCTCATTCCAGATTCGACTCCGGGGATTTACCGCGATTTTCTCGGAGCGAAGAACAGGTAAAGATAATCAGGGATGGTTCTGGCAATGACCATTGTACGAAGTAGCTGAAGAGTTCGATCGAAGCCCAATTAAACCTTTGCCGGGTTTGATTGGGTTTTTTAGATAGGGTTGATTTTTCCTTGTCACAGTCAGCGATGGTTAGGCAGAGTATTTCTCCAAGAATTCGATCCGATTGCCAAAAGGATCAAAGAATGAGAAGCGATGGACAACGGGAATAGGCTTCTCATCCTGGGTAATCACCCCGTGTTGTTCCAAGTACTCGCGAATTTTATCCAAATTCTCCACTTCAAAGGCAGGGTGACGTTTGGATTGTTCGTTATCCATCTGCTCGACGCCAATATGAAGTTGAATATCCCCGATTTCGTACCAGAGACCGCCGTTTGGAATTAATGATTCGGGTTTGGGAATTTCCCTTAAACCTAGAAGTCCGCCGTAAAAAGAGCGCGCGACCTCCTCTTTTCCCACAGGTATGCACACTTGGACATGGTCCAGACGTTTAATGAAGATCATTTTCAAAATCCCTCCTTTGTTTCGTTAGATGAAACTTCGTATTGCATAATGAACCTATGTCCACATATTACCATATACGCGTAGTTTTGGGTAGAGGCTAAAGACTTCGAAGCTCGAGAAGGTGAACGGAGAATCTCAGACTGTTGAAAAAGATCTACCGTGGCTGGTATGCGCCCTATCCACCGGGCCCCTTGCATAGTCAAATAGACGTACAAATGAGCGAAAGATGGATGCGAACAAGTGCGGTTTGTACGAAATATCATACAGATGGGCGCACAAGTACGGAGAAAGGGCCATCTTTGTACGAAAAATCGTATAAATGAATAGCAGTGCATTAGTGTCGCTATTTCAACAGACTGAAATCTATGGGTTAGTTTCTGGTACCGGAATCGGAGCATAAAACACACTCGTATCCAGGTTTTCAAATGTTGAATATAGGTTGACCCGTTCTAGTTTTGTTGCCTTAAAAGAGAAAACCTCCATTCAGATGGAGGCATTTAGAAGGAGGTTGTTGTTCGATTTTTGTTTATTTTCAGTTGGTTATGATCTAGTGAGCCAGTGAGCCCGGCTTTTTTGGGACTATTATAGAGTATGGGCAATTTAAAATACTCGTTCCATACCGAGATCTCCGGTATTCCGGTCAGCTAAAATCAACTTTCCTTCGTAGGATTGGCCGGAGCTGCTTTTGAACTTCAGCTTGTTCGTCGAGCCTTTCTGGATAAGTGATTTCACCATCGTGTCGCTTAAAGTTTTGCCGAATTTGGATTTCTTCCAAATGACAAAGCCGCAGCCATGCTTGTAATTGCTGCAGCCATAGCCTTTGCTGCCCATGAAGATCGTGCCGCCGCAGCCGGGGCGCGGGCACAGCCCGATCACGCCCGCGCTCGACTTCGCCGCGCCACCGGCGCGGGCGGCCGCTTGTGCGCCGCTTGCGCCTGCTGCCGTGCGCGTGCCGGCGCCTCCGCGGGCATTGCCCGGCTTCGCTGCGGCCTCGCCTGCTGCCGCACGCGTCGCCGCCGGGCGCGCCCCGGCTGTGCCAGCGCTCGCCCCCGCGGCGGTGCGGCGGCGCGTTCCGCCAGCGGCGCGGGAGCGGCCCTTGGCCGGCGCTTCCGGCTGCGCGAAGGCGGCTTGATCGGCCTGCGGCTGGCTGCGCACCTTGTTCACGATATGGACGGTGAATTCCTTCACCTTCTCCATGAACGCGGTGTCGGACGCCTGGCCGCGGGCGATCTCGTTCAGCCGCCGCTCCCACTGGCCGGTCATCTCCGGCGAGGTCAAGAGCTCGATGCCGGCTCCGCGGATCAACTCCACCGCCGAGCGTCCCTTCGGCGTGAGCGCGATCCGCTTGCCCTGCATCCCGATGTAGCCGACCTGCTTCAAGCGTTCAATTGTCGAGGCCCGGGTGGCCGGGGTCCCCAGGCCGGAATCTTTGATCGCTTCCCGCAGCTCTTCATCCTCGATTTGCTTGCCGGCGCTTTCCATTGCCTTCAGCAGCGTTCCTTCGGTGAACGGCTTCGGCGGCTGCGTTTCCTTCTCCTGCACGGCGGAGCCGGTGCAGAGCACTTCCAGCGCCTTATCGACGGAGAAAGACTCGTCTGTTTCGACTTCCTCATTCTCTTCTTCTTTGTTACGCCTGGAATTTTTCTTGCCGTCTTCGGAGCCGGAGTAGACGATCTTCCAGCCCAAATCAAGAAGCTGCTTGATCGTCGTTTTGAACAGCTCCTTTTCCACCTCGGTCAGGACCGTGTGTACTTTATATTGAGCCGGCGGGTAGAAATGCGACAGAAAGCGGCGGACGATCATATCGTACAGCTTCTGTTCATCGGCCGACAGGCTCCCCGCTTTTTTGGCCGTAGGCAGAATGGCGTGATGATCCTCTACCTTGGCGGGATTGCAGACATAGCGGTTGTTCTTATGAACGAAGGATCGGGAAGCCTGCTGCACGAGAGAATCGTAGCTCGTTCCCTGCAAGGAGGTGAGCGCCCGGTGCATTTCCGCAATGTTCTGCTCGGTGACGTAATTGGAATTCGTCCGCGGATAAGTGATCACTTTATGCTTTTCGTATAGCGATTGCGCCAGATCCAGCGTTTTCTTCGCTGTAAAGCCGTATTTGCCGTTAGCTTCCCGCTGCAGCAGAGTAAGATCGTACAGCTTGTAGGGGTATTCCCGGGTGTCTTTGGCTTCATAGCTGGCTATCTTCCCGGTTTGGCCCTTGACTTTGGCCGCGATCGCTTCGGCTTGCTTGCGGTCGGTGATCCGTTCACCCTGCCATTTGCCCGAGTAGTTCGTGTTCTCTTGAGAGAAGCTTGCTTCTACATCGTAATAGGTAAGCGAGCTAAAGGCTTCGATTTGCTTCTCCCGATCATAGATAAGGGCAAGCACGGGAGTCTGCACCCGGCCGACGGACAGAAGCTCGCGATGCTTCGTCGTAAAAGCCCGCGATCCGTTCATGCCGACCAGCCAATCCGCTTCGCTGCGGGCTCTGGCTGCTTTGGTCAGATTGTCGAATTCCGAGCCGTCCTTCAGATTGGCGAAGCCATGGCGGATCGTCTCCGGAGTCAGGTCGGAAATCCATAGCCGCTGCACCGGGTGTCTGAGCTTCAGATGACGCTGAATGAGCGCAAAAATATGCTGACCTTCCCGTCCCGCATCACAGGCATTAATTATCGCGGAACATTGCTTCGCCAACTCGGAGATGACCTTGAGCTGCGACCGGGTCTTGTAGTAAGCTACCAGCTTGAAGGAGTCGGGAATGATCGGCAGGTCCTCGATTCTCCACTTTTTGTAACGGTCGTCGTATTTGTCCGGCTCCGCCAGGCCAACCAGGTGACCAATGGCCCAAGTTATGATGTATCGCTCGCCTTCGAGATGTGTCTTTTTATTAACCGCCTTCGGCTCGATCGCCCTGGCTATATTTCTGCCCATGTCGGGCTTCTCGGCTATTACTAACGTTTTCACGAAATCATCACCCTGCGTTTTGTTAAATTCCTCTCTTGTTATTGTACACCAGTGCGAACGAGGGCGGACAACTATATTGTCGGCATTGGGAAAATCTCTTATCGAAAGATTTCGAAAGGCGGCCGCGTTTAGAGGATATTTTATCGCCAAAGGATAGGTTCGTCTGAAGTCTCCTTAAGCCGCATAATTATAGAGACTCAGCCATGGATATGAGGTAAAATCAGAATAAGCTTCCATGGGGGTGCTCGAATGGTCTTGTATACAAAAGGACTGCGGTCCGGAATAATTCCCTTCCTGTTGACGAAGCTTGCGGGAGCGGGGTTATCCATGGCTGTATTTTTCGCTTTCATACTGCAGGCGTCGCGATTTGATCTGTTTCAATGGAGTGAGGAGCTTTCCCGCTGGATGTATTGGGGCCTCTTTTTTGGCTACGGCATAGCTTGTTCTTTCGTCATAGATGGGCTCACATTCAGACTGAGAGGCTTCCCGCGTCTGCTTGTAAAAATTGGCTTGTATGTCATTGCAGGCTTTGCATTTTTTATTTTCAAAGAAGTAAACGGCTATACTCTATTCGCCGGAACGGTCGGCGCGGCTTGTGCCTTGATCTTTTATTTCGGAACGTATGCCTCCAGGCAGAATCCTCTTTTCAAATACATATTTGCTGTCGGCTTACCGCTGCTCTTTCTTCTTGCGGCGAATTTAGATTTTACTAAAAAAGCAGATTGGGAGGAAGAGCGGACGGCTTCCAGCTATTCAGCGAGCTTCAGCTATTTTAATGGAAAGCACGAAATTCCGGTGAGGGCGAAGGAAGGTCAGAGCCTGACGATCTCTATCGGTTTCCATCGTGAGAATGAAGGCGGCTATGGTTTTCATATGCTGAACGACCACAATCAGTATGTGGGCCTCACGGAAGCAGGCGGAGGGAAATGGAAGCTCTCTGTTCCGAAAACGGGAGTTTATAAATGGGTCGTAACGGGAGACGGATTAAGAGGAAGCTTTGAAGTCTTGTGGCACGTAGAGGAATGAATCGTCTTTTCTGGATGTGGGGAATTGTGGAACCGTAAATGATTTACATCGGAACATGTGTTCCGTATAATGGGTCTATACTTCCAGTTGAGGAGAGTGACGGAGAATGAATTCTGAAGCGAAAATCAGTTTAGCCCAATCTTATGATGCAGATGCGCTGCGGCGATCCCAATCGGAGGTTGCGAAATGGAAGCTCGCGGAGAGACAGAACTTTATGAACTTGCTGCACAGTGAACAGAAACAAGCCTGCTGGAAATCGGAGCGGGAACAGGCAAGGATGCGGAAGCTTTTAGCGATCAGGGGCATAAAGTGACCTGTATTGATCTGTCCTCGGAAATGGTGCGATTTTGTAAAGCGAAGGGGCTGGACGCCCATGTAATGGATTTTTATGAGCTGGACTTTCCGGAGGGTGCTTTTGACGCTGTCTATGCTTTAAATTGTCTGCTGCATGTTCCCAATCATGAGATGGGGGTCGTTTTATCCGGGATCAGACGGGTTCTGAAGCCGGGCGGGGTGTTCTATCTCGGACTTTATGGGGGACGAGACTCCGAAGGGATTTGGGAAGAGGATTGGTGCGAGCCGAAGCGTTTCTTTGCCTTTCGCTCCGATGAGAGTGTTCAAGCCTTGGTTAAGCCCTATTTTCGCCTGGAGTATTTTAATAAGGTTCAACTAGAGGAGGGAAATCCGCACTTTCAATCTTTTATATTGAGGAAGTCAGGCGAGTAACTAATTATACGGAATATAGAATGGCAAACTAGAAGAGCAGCAGGGACGGGGGCGGCTCTTCTTTTTCTACTTAAAGCCTTAATTTTTCGGAGGGTGCTTGTATGGATGGAAAACAGATCGCTGGAGAAAAAGCGGTAGAGTATATCGAAGACGGGATGCTTCTCGGTCTTGGCACAGGATCGACCGTGTACTGGACCCTCAAGAAACTGGGGAAGCGGGTCAAGGAAGGGCTGCGTGTTCAGGGCGTACCTACCTCCAGGAAAACAGGGGAGCTTGCCGCGGCATTCGGCATTCCACTGCTTAACATTTCGGAAACCCGGGAATTGGATTTAACAATAGACGGAGCCGATGAAGTGGATCGGTATTTCAACCTGATTAAAGGCGGGGGAGGAGCGCTGCTGCGGGAGAAAATGGTGGCCACTATCTCGCGAAAGCTCATTATAGTTGTGGATGAGTCCAAAACGGTTCCCGTTCTGGGCAGATTTCCGTTACCGGTTGAAGTCGTTCCTTATGGCTGGGAGGTCACTCGCCGACAAATTAGCGAGCTGGGCTGTACTCTTCAATTGCGCTATCAAGACGAAGTTCCCTTCCTGACGGACAATGGAAACTATATATTGGATTGCCGTTTTACAGCTATAGAGGAGCCACAGGAGCTAAGCACTCGGTTGAATTCCATTCCGGGGGTAGTGGAGAATGGCCTTTTTGTCAACAGGTCGGATCTGGTTATCGTTGGTGGAGCACACGGCGTTTCGATAAGGACTAATGTGAAAGGAAGCGATAGTTAGTTGGCGGGACGACGAGCGGGATTTAGTTCGTAGTGTCGCAATTTGCGAATCGTAACGAAACTTCATATCGTTAAATCGCTATGTTCACCTTGTTTCAATTTCTAAAGAAACTGTGCATCGCTAATTTCGTTTTTTCGCCTCTTTTTATCGATTTTTTCGCTTATAGCGTTGCGTAGTTTCGCTACAATTCCGCCGCACCTGTTTCTGCACAAATAAGGCTGCACAGTTTCGCTAGATTAACATTAAGAGGGAAACGGAAGATCTGCACCTATGGTTCGTAGCTGCCCAAAAAGCCGTAAGTTAGGAATCAGAATGATCAGAAGGGAGGGAGCCGCATGAACGAAGAGATTTACTTGGCGAATTGGAGGACGATTCTTGAGAATAGAGCGGAGGAAGTCGCGAGCCGTTTCCGTCAGATTCCCGGGGTTCGGGCTCTTATTCTGGGAGGCAGCTTGGGGAGAGGGGAACCGTGGCCTTTATCCGATATTGATATTATTCCCATATATGATAACAATCACGAGGATGAGGCTAATGAGCGGATTAAAGAGCTGCGGGCAGAATTAGTTCAAGAGTGGGAGCAAGCCGGCTGGAGAACGGCTTTGGACGTAGGGACCCTTTATTTTAATGTGGAGATGGTTTCCCGTGTCGTTGATTCCCGACCTGACGATCTGGACTCTCTTCTGGATAACGTCTCTTGTTATCACTGTCTGGATAAGGCCTACAGAGGCCGGCCATTAGTCGATCCGGACGGAGTTGGAAGCGATTTGGTGCGATGGTTTAATGCTCATCGTTTTGCAGGTCATGTAGTTTCCCTAAGAAAAAGCAAGCTGGCGAAATCCTTTGCCGTCAGCTTGACCAAGTCAGATCAATCGATTGCGGATCAAAAGCATCTGGCGGCGACTTTTTATCTTAATGAAGCTGTGGAGCATTTGAGAACTTATCTGCTGGAAAGCTGGGGAGAGCGGGATCATTCCTTTGCCCGTCTCGGAACCCGTTTCGAGAGGTTAGCCCGGGCTAAACAGCAAGAGCATCTGGCGGACCAAATCAATCAGATGAAATCTTTTGATGATGAAGCTGTTCTATATAGATTGAGCGTCTCGCCAGATTGGATTAGAAACCGGCATCGTCTTTCCTATAAGTGCAGACGGTCCATTGGGGAGGAGTTGACAGAAGTTCAGGATGCCCGGGACGTGCTGAGGGTCTTCGCCAGATACGAGATGAAAAATCTGTGGGACCAACCGCTCGAAACTTATCCGGATTGGCTGGGCATAGTCGGCAGCATAGAGGAAGCTCGGCACAGGTATGAGGGCTTGCAGCGTTTGGGTGATGAGATATTGTCTGTATAGGGATATCATGTAAGGCGGATGATGAGGAGGGAGCAGCTTGGAATTATTAACGCATTATTATAAAAGGGGATCGCGGCCTTTTCGAAGTCTACGGGCACTTCCTGAAAGCGAAGCAATACAAGTTATGGAAGAGCTTTGTGACGAATCCCCCTTATTTGCGCGATTTAAAGAGCCGGTTCAATATCTTCAGTTCAGAAAAAGAAACAGAATCATGGGTCAGGGATAAATTTATTAAAAAGGGCGGGCAACCCACTAATGAATATCCGCTATATGCGGTAATTGGCAGCTCAAACCAATTTCTCAGTATTAAAATTGAGCAATTGGACTTTTTTCGTTACTCCAGAAGGGTCTTTAATGGAAGATCGTTTCAAGGATGAGAAATAGAGTAGGTGCATGGTGGGTATGCGCCTACTCTATCTTTGTACGTCAAACCATGGGAGCGATATCTTAAGGATTACCCATCTCCCTCAACCATAGCCAAAGAAATTGCTGTTGCCGGGCAATCGGGAAACCATATCAGCCGCCGTTCACTTGCCGCCTTTGTACTTCCCTTTTACAAACTGATACATCACATCATAGCTGGCGCGAACCTCCGGATCGGGATGCTGTGCGGCCTGCAATAATGCGTTATTGCCTTGATAATAAGCTTTAAAGGCATGCTTCAGGTATCCGTACGAATTGGCTCCGTCCAGATAGTTAAAGTACCGCTGGACCGCATCCGGCTCTGTAAGGATCCGCTCATCGAATTCCAGCTCCATTCCCATGCCGAGCTGCTTCGCCCATTGGGCCGCATCGCGAATTCGGTCGGCGCTGCTTTCCGTTTGGAAGAAGTGGTTAGGCTGATAAGCGGCGGCGTCAAACCCGAGTTGATCCCATGTAAAGAACTGAAACGCATGGTAACGGGGAATCCAGAAATAGTTCAGGGAATGTTGATGAACAAGCTCCCCCGCATACCGGATCAATTCGGCATCGCCCGTACTGTCCGGCGCCACCTCTTCGTTCAGCCAATACAGCCCGGCCAGGCGCAAATGGCCGTATTCTTTGGCAGCCCAACGCTCCAGCACCTGGTCGATATACCAGGCAGCCGCTTTCTTCTTGTTCGCCAACGAGGCCTCTGCCCCGACTTCGGCGGCATTGAAATTCTCCGTTAATCCATCACCGTCCACGTCGCCGAAGTTGGTTTGCGGTTCAGCCGGATACGGGATCATCAGCACAACCGGATACGGCTCTTTCCGTTTTCCGAGCCGATCCTCCACATAAGCAACCGCCTCATTCAACTCGTCGAGATCCCCGCCATCGGCGAACGTTTTGTCCAGATACCACTTCCAGTCGTCCCAATTGGACGCCTTCAGCGACATTTCGTAAGCCCGCCCTTCAGGAGAACTGAGCCCCAAATATAAAATTCCGTCAAAAAACCAGCCTTGCGGTTCACCGTCATTATTTACATAGGCTATATAAGGAATGAGGTTCTCTTTCGTCCAGTCCCCGAGCCCATTATGGTAGTGTCCGTTGTACAGCAGCAGCAAATCGGATATTCCGCCGGTGCGGTCGCCGGGACGAAGGTATTCCGGCTTATCTGCCTTCGGCACTTTCGCCCCTTGAACATGCCCTTCGTACCCCAGTACCTCGATTTCGTCGGCAAATACCCATAGGGCGGTCTGAAACTGAACTTTAACATAGCGGGTATAGGCCAGTTCTGTCTGTTCTTTGGCCCCCGGAACGCCATCAATCCGTCCATTCCACTCGAAAGTATGCTTCTGCGCCGGACCGATCCAGAACGGCACCGGTGGACCGGCATGCTTCAATGCGGTCCAATGCACGCCATTGTTGGAGACGAATATCGATACGGCATTCGGATAGCGGATGGCGGATTCCGTCTGCTGCAAAAAACCGGCACGGATGGACTCGACCGAATGCATACCGCCCAGATCTATCGTGATTTCCCGGGACGATCCACGCAGGAATCCGGCCCAAGCTTCATCTGTATAGTCTACCCCGCCAATTTTGCCGTCGGTCAGTTTGCCACCGGCATCCGGATATTGGCCGTCCGCCGGTTCGTTAACCGTATACGACTTGCCCTCGGCCAGATTGAATTTCGAACCTTCCCGCGCAAGGGGAGCCTGCCCGGCCCCCTCCTCCTCTGCCATCGCTGCTATTGGGCTAGGAAGGAGCAGCAAGCTTATAAGCATGCTGAATAAACATAACCGAACCATCCCTGGTTTGTTCACAATATCTACTCCTCGTAAGCTTTATTTAATCATTTCCTTGTAGCGTTCGTACGCCCGATCCTGAATTTCCTGCATTTCTTTCAGTCCCATCTTCTCCACCTGCTGGACAAAAGCGTCGAATTTGCTTAACGGCTCTCTGCCGATAACAAATTTGGCCGTCATTTCTTCCACGTAAGTATCAATTTGACCCTTCAGTTCCGTGAACCGCTTGAAATCATTATCCGGATATTTCAGAGTCGGGAAGGGATCGCGGAAATAATCGTTTTCAATATAGCTGTTCATCTGCTCAAACACGTCGGGATCGTTCACCATTTCTTTCTCATAGCGCGGATCCTGCCTGAAACCGACCCACGCTTGCCCGCCGAAGCGAAGCAGCGCCTTGTAAATTCCGTCGGGACTGGACGTTATTTTCTCCGTATATTTCGGCTGGCCTTGCTCATCAAGCACATAGGTGTCGCCTTCCTTCCCGAAGTTCCACAGCATCTGACCTTCTTCGCTATAGATGTAATCGAAGATTTGCATCGTCAGGTCGACGTGTTCATTCTGGGAGCTAATCCCCCAACCGAGCATGACCACTTTCTGCTGCTGCTTGTGCGTAAGCGGCTTATCGCCCTTGTTTAACACCGGAGGCGGCACCACCTGATACTTGAAGCCGTCGATCTCCTGCACCTCGGGGCGCGAATTGAATCCGGCGATATGTCCGATCCAATGGTAGGTGGCGCCCACCTTATTGTTCAGAAGATCCGCGTCCAGATCCACCTTCTGCTTCGACATAAGCTCCTTATCGAGCAGCCCTTCCTGATACCATTGATGCATCGTCTCCAGGAACTGCTTGAAGCGGGGGTCTGTCGGTGTATAAATCAGCCGGTCGTTCTCGAACGTCCAGCGGCGGTCCATATCGAGTCCCCAGGCATCGAGAAAGCCCATATAATAATCCCCATGCGCTTCGGTAGAAAACGGAATTTCGTCGTTCGGATCGCCATTTCCGTTGGCATCCTGTTCTTTGAACGCCTTCAATACGTTATACCAGTCTTCGATCGTTTCCGGCATGTCCAGACCGACCCGTTCCAGCCAATCCGTACGGATCATCGGCCCCCACGATGTGCGGATGGCCGACTGCATCGGCACCGCATATAAATCTCCTTCACCGTCCGAGGTTTGCATATAAGCGTCCTTGTCGTCCAGCAGGTACTTCTTGATGTTGGGCGCCTTCTGTTCGATCAAGTCATTTAGTTTAATGAAAGCCCCGTCCTGGCCAAACTTGTTAATGTCCTCCACTTGCCCTGCTATAATATCGGGGTAATCTCCCGATGACATCGTAAAGCGGAATTTCTCCGTCATCGTCGCGTTATCGCCGGTAATAAAATCGAATTCGACATTAAACTTCTCCCCAAGCTCCTTCCAGACCAGCATGTTATTGTCATATAACGCATCCGGAGAGCGGCTGACAATAAATAATGAGAGCTTCGTCTTGCCTTGGGACGATGGGGATTCAGGCGACTGCGGCGAGTCGCCGCCGGATTCCGGCTTCTTTCCGGAATCCGCGCTGCAAGCGGCCATACCGAAAACGATGATGAGCGCCATGAACATGGAAATCAATCTGCCCCAAGCGAGGCTTTTTACCGGTTTCATTTTTCAGACCCTCCAATTCTGGTTCGAATCACTTTCATTCCTGCATTTCATCCTGCCTGTTTCTCAGCTTCAGCTCTTAATCGCTCCGATCATAACCCCCTTTACAAAGTACTTTTGCAAGAACGGATACACGAGAATAATCGGCAGCGATGTAACGATGATCGTCGCATATTGAATCGTAATAGGCATCACATCCGACTCCAGCATAATCGCCTGTGCCAATTGCTTGTCGAAGGCACTGTTGCGAATGATGCGCATCAATAAAACCTGCATCGGCATTAATTTCTCGTTATTCAGAAAAACGGATTCCCAGAAAAAGGAATTCCATTTCCCGACAGCATAATATAGTCCCAGAGCGGCAAAAACCGGTTTGGAAAGTGGAATGAAGATTTGAAACAGGATGCGCAAATCGCTGGCTCCGTCTATTTTGGCCGACTCTTTCAGTTCCTGCGGAAGGCTTTCGAAGTAAGTGCGCATAATGATCACATAAAAAGTCGATATCGCCGCATACAGCAAAATACCGAGACGAGTATCCAGCAAGCCCAGTTGGCGAACAACCAGATAAAACGGAATGAGCCCGCCGCCGAACCACAATGTAATCGCCAGGAACAGGGTGGAGAAACGCCGTAATTTCCAGTCTTTGCAGGATAACGGATAGGCGGCCAGCGCCGTCAGCAGCAGACTGATTGCCGTTCCGGCAACCGTGTAAAACACCGTGTTGAAATAGGCCAGCCAAATGCCGTCGTAACCGAGCACCGTCCGGTAAGCGGACCAATTCAGCCCTTCCGGCCACCAGAAAACCGCATTGCGCATAACCGCCGAGGTGCCGCTAAGCGAAACGATAAGGATATAGTAGAACGGATACAGCGTGACGAAACAAACGAGAACGACAAATACGAACACGAAGCATTTGAAAATAAAGTCCGACAAGCTAAGATTTCGAATAGATTTGACTTTTGCGCTCATTATCCGCCCTCCTTTTACCAAAGTGACGTTTCGTTAACTTTACGGCTTATCCAATTCGCCATATAGACCAGAACGAAACCGACGATTCCTTGAAAGAGGCCTACCGTAGTGGCAAAACCGAAGTTATAATCGAGCAGCCCCTTGCGGTAAACGTAAGTGTTCAGCACATCGGCCGTTTCATAGATGGTCGAATTGTAGAGCAATATAATTTTCTGGAAATCGGCTCCCAGCATACCGCCAATGTTCAGAATGAGCAGGATGACAATCGTCGGGACAAGTCCCGGCAGCGTAATGTAGCGCATCTGATTCCAGCGGTTGGCGCCGTCCATGCGGGCCGCCTCATACAATTCCGGGCTGATTCCGGATAAGGCCGCGAAGTAAATAATCGCGGAGAAGCCGGCACTTTGCCAAATGCCGAGACCGACATAGATCGTCCGGAACCATTCGGGCTCCTGGAAGAAATGGATGCTTTCCCATCCCAGCTTGTTGATCAGCACATTAATTATGCCGCTGCTCGGCGACAGGAACGTGAGCGCCATCCCCGCAACAACAACGGTAGATATAAAATGCGGCAAGTAACTGATGGTTTGCGAAAGCTTCCTCAGCCATAAGCTGCGAATCTCGTTGAACATGAGCGCCAGCAGGATCGGCACCGGAAATCCGAAGAGAAGCCCGTAGAAGTTAAGCAGAAAGGTGTTGCGGATCAACCGGAAAAAATAAGGATCATTGAAAAAATCTTTAAAATGCTTGAATCCCGCCCAGTCGCTGCCCGCAATGCCCTTGACGATGTTATAGTCCTGAAACGAGATGACCAGCCCATACATCGGCCAATAGGCAAACAGCACATACCAAATGAAAACGGGCAGAAACAACAGATAGAGCCATTTGTTTTTCCGCAAATCGGTTTTCCAGCTAATCCATCCCCGGGCGAGCCCCCTGGAAGGTTCCGGCGGCCGTTCCAAAGTTATGCGGGTATTGGAGCGACCCGATTGCACATTCACGATTAACTATCCCCCTTGTCTGATAAATTCAAATCCATGTAACCACCGCCGCGGTTTAACTGCAATTCTCTTTTAAATCCGGGCAAGGGCAAACAAGGATAAAAGGGGGAAAATAAAGATAAAAATAGCGAAGGGCGGGGAGTAATCCCCTGCCCTTCGCTATTTTACCGGCGTTCTAACCTTATTCCCAATAATCCTGCCGTTCCTTCTGCCTGATTTCCTGATTAAATTCCTTTATCATTTGCGAGCCGCCTTTTCTCATATACTCGGCGACCAGATCATCCCATTCCTCCAACGGCTTTAATCCGAGAATGATTTTGATCTGTTCATCCCGCAGCCATTGATGAAGAGCCGCTCCTTTCTCGTCATGAGCCGGAGAATAGGTGCCGGAAAGCGGGCTTATGTACTTGTCGCTGTCCGTCCACATTTGCTCCAGCCGCTCCGACAGCTCTGCCGTCTGCGGAAATATATAGCGTTTGTGGTATTGAGGGATTTTGTCTTCGGGCACCCATTCGAAGCTGTCCACAAAGAAAGTTACTGGAGCTAACCCTTGGCTAAAGGAGTTTTCCTTGGCAACGATTTTCCCGTGCACATAATCATATCCCTGACCAACATAACCCATGTACCAGTCGAAATCCGGGTTGTCCGGCGTTAATTCCTCGAGCGAATAATACCTGCGCCCGAAATCGATCATCTCCAGAATCGTTTCAATTTTCTCCGAGTTTCCGGATAGATTTCCCGATAATGCCGTAATGCCGATGAAGCCTTCCGTGGCTAGGAAGCCCCGCCGTCCGTTCGGATCGGTGAATGGAGGGACCGGGACGACCTCCGCCTCCGGATCGGCCGCGACCAATTGCTTCATCAGCTCTTGAATCATCCCATTGGGCGATCCGATATAGATCCCGGCCTTGCCGCTATAAAATTCCTCATTCAACTGGTTCCAGGTCATAAACGGAAAATTTTCCGCCAGTGCGCCCTCGGCATACAGTTCGGCCATTGTCGCTATTTGTTGTTTGAAGCCTTCCGAGACCGAGCCTGGAATGTAATCACCGGCTTCATTCTTATGCAGCCAGGCCGCCGAATCCCAATATGCCCCGAAGTCGTATTCCGGATAATAATTTCTGCCCGTTACAATACCGTATGTATCATCCCTGCCGTTGCCGTCCGGATCGTCGCGGGTAAAAGCAATAGCCACCTGCTTCAATTCCTCGAAATTGGTTGGCATGGATAAGCCCAGATTATCAAGCCAATCTTTGCGGATGATCGGAGTTATATTGTAGCTCGGGTAATACTGCGGAATGCCGTATATGTTTCCGTTTACAGAAAACCGCTCATACATTGCAGGCGGAACAGCTTTGAATGTCGAATAAGTATCGATATAATCATTGAGCGGCAAGAACAGCCCCTGCTTGGCGAATTGTATAAATTTGAGGCTGTCGTTAGGGAAAGAGATAATATCCGGGATGCGATTAGAGGTGAGCACGGATACAAGTTTGTCGTAATAACGGTCCGCCAAATAAAAGGCCGGGCGGTAATCGACCTGAAACCGCTCATTAATCATATTCAAGCCGATTCCATGCTCGGGCACGGCATCCCATTCGAAATCAATGGCCGTAATTTTCATGCTTCGGCGCTCATTTTCCCTGTCTACCGCCGGGGAACCGGCAGCGGAGCAGGCGGCGGTCAAAGCCGTTAAGGCCAGCCATGGGATGACTATCCCATGCCATGTACCGAGGGCCTTTTTCATATTGCCGATCACTCTCCTGTACTTGGTTGATCCAGCATTGAGTTATCCGGACTATCCTTTTATAATAAATGAAATTATACTAATATAATCGTCCGAAGGAGAGCATGATGAAGAGATTAATAGAGCGATTGCGCCTACTCTCCAGTACAATGACTTTCAAACAAAAGCTGATCTCTTTTTCCATTGCTGCCAGCCTGATTCCCTTGCTTGCGCTCGGAATGGCGTCCTCTCATTTGAGCGTCAAAAATATTCAGGAAGAGGTCGTTCTCAATCATCAGATTATATTAAAACAGATCGGACGGGAAGTAGATTCATTTCTTAATCAACTGCATCAATCCGCGATCCAAATCGTTACCAGTCCGGTTATCGAAAAATCGATTCGCGAAGGAATGTCTGTGCAGACCTTCGATGATTCGTCGCTTGTCGTTGATACGATTCATCAATTTCGGAGTCATGCCGATCTGGATTTCGACGTTTCTGTCATCTATAACCAATTCGGCAAAGTCTACTCCAACCGTTTCGGCTATGTCCCGTTATCCGAGTTTCCATATAAACCTATTCTAGAACAAGCTGTGAAACAGGACAATGCATCGATCATCTCCCCCAATACCTATCCCGGGCAGAATGAGCTGCTGGTCATCCGTCCCGTACCGTTAATGGAACGCAACGCCGAAGGGTATGTGCTCCTTCATGTCCCTGCCGACAGACTCAGCCGGCTTCTGGAAACTATTGATTTGGGATATAATCGTAAAATATTAATTCTCGATCATCGCGACAGCATCGTAGCCAGCCAGGATCAAGAAGATATCGGCCTTGAATTGTCAGCCATAGCAAATGTTCAGAAGCCGTTAGAAAGCGCTTACGGATTTGCTCAGATGATTCCGTGGCGCGACGAGAATTATTATTTGTCGCAAATGGACTCCAGCCTGCATGATTGGTCGTTCGTCACCC
This sequence comes from Paenibacillus sp. J2TS4, assembly GCF_018403245.1. Classification (GTDB taxonomy): domain Bacteria; phylum Bacillota; class Bacilli; order Paenibacillales; family NBRC-103111; genus Paenibacillus_L. The sequence goes on along the minus strand of NZ_BOSH01000009.1, from coordinate 105,424 downwards.
TTACTCCGGCCAAGGAACTAACGGGAAAATCCGGCAGTATTGTTGCGTTGACGTGGATTTTCGTTGCCGCTCTAGCCACTTTATGGATATATATTTCCATTGCTGCATCCAAAAGGCTCTACTTTCCGATCGAGAATCTTTCCTCCAAATTTTCATCGGGAGGACAAGCATCAAACGACGGTTTGAAGGACCTGGAGATTTCGCTGCTCCGCCTGACCCGCTCCAACCAAGATTTGCGCCAAAAGCTGGAAGAGCAGCTTCCTTATGTGGAACAAAACGTACTTCTGCAGCTTCTGTCAGGCCAGATCGGAGACAAGGAATTTAAACGGCAAGCCGCCCGGTACGGGCTGACCGCTCTCGATCCGCGGTTTGTGCTTCTTATTATTCAAGCCGACATCACAGAGATGCTGGAGAAATACAGTAATAGCGATAGCTCTCTCATTATGTACGCCGTTCGTAAAATGGCCGAAGAAATTTGCGAACAACGGGGGCCCTGCCTGTCTCTCGTCCCGAAGCATGGGCAAATCGTCCTCATTATAAGCGTTCATCGGGGGAAAGGAGCAGAGGCCGCACAATACAAGGCGTTAGGAGACACTATAAGAGAAAATATAAAGCAGTTCTTGCGCTTTACGGTTACAGTATCCGTCAGCGATCCCTGTCAGGGGTACAAGCATATGGCCGCAGCTTATTCCCAAGCGCTATCCCTGTTGGATTATCGATTATTCGCCGGTAAAGATTCAACGATTATTCGCGCTGAAGTGTCCTCCGCAGACAAACAGCCCTATGCCATAATGCAGGAAATGGTCAGATCCGTTGTTTTTGATGTCAGTCAGGCCGATTTTTCCGGCGCAGAATCGAAAATAGAGGATATTTTCCGGGAGCTTTCCGTCTCCTTCCGCCATACGGATGCCGTTATGGGCCTTGTTTCGTATTTGATCGGCGAGCTGCATCGCTTAATTCATGAGATGGGCTACAGCATCGAAGAGGTATACGAAACCGATTTGTACCAGGAACTCCATCAAATGACCTCTCTCCATAACATGAAGACATGGTTGGCGACATCAGTCATCGGAGCCATGAAGGATAAGCTGGCGGCATTAAACCGGGACGAACGGCAGACAACGATCTCTCAAGTCGTCCAGTATATGCTAGAGAACTTTCAGACCGATCTTTCGCTGCAGCAGGTCGCCGAACGCTTTGAACTGTCGCCTTCGCAATTAAGCAAGTGGTTCAAGGAAGAGAAAAATGTCAATTTCAGCACCTATTTAATCGAAATACGCATCGAGCAGGCCAAGGAATGGTTAATTCATACCGATCTTCCGATCAAAGAAATTGCCGAACGGCTGCGCTACACTACCGTTCATAATTTTACCCGCATTTTCAAAAAAATAACGGGAACACCGCCCGGTCAATTCCGTAATCAATATCGAGGAGGCAACGAACAGTTGACGGACAAAATATAATGTTTTCCGGTTCCTGTGGAACCCCTGCAATTTCAGCATCTTAATGCCAATCGACGAACAAATACCAATTCAGCGCTCTAACGCCAGCAGCCCGCATGATCTGTTGCAGATCCGTGCATTCAGAACTTCTGGACGACGCGAACCAATGCCTCTCGTTGCCCACACGTTGACGGAGCGGCAAGTCGCTTCTTTAAAAAACGTGTTATGGATCTGCTCATCATCGCGGCGGATAATGATAGAAACAGTCCGCCCTAAATAGGAGGTACAATCCATGAACGATAATCGGCAGCCTCGCATCGGAATGCTGTGGGGGGATTTTCCCTGGACGTCGGCTCCCAAGAAATTGGGAAAGCTGTGGAGTATGGGGAGAGTGGCGCGGGATGTGACTTATGCCCTGCGGGAAACAGCGGAAGTGATCCCCTACCTGCCGCCGGAGAAGAAAGAGGATGAACGGGAAGAAATGAAGGCATTTCTGCAAAAGATTGATCTTCTCTGGGCCGACCTCTACCCATCCAGCGCCCTGGCTCTGACTCTGCGCAAACAATTGGGGCTGGGTATTCCCGCCGTGCTGTTTGCCGGGGGAGCGATGCCCAAGGGGGCGGAGGCCATGCTGTTTCCTTGGAAGAAGCTTCTGCAGGCGAAGGATGGAATTCTGTTCAACTGCCGTGCGGATCAACAGATTTGGAAGCGTCTTGTGCAGTGGAGTCATTTACAAGAATGGGTCGTCCCGCTTAGTGTGGACCAGACGGTTTTCTACCCGCGCACGGCGAGCGAACGGCAAGAAGCGAGAAAGCAGTTCTCGATCCCGCCGGATGCCCCTGTTCTGCTCTATGTGGGACGGTTAAATGTGCAGAAAAATCTTCATACCTTACTCCGCCTGTTTGCCGCCGTGAAGGAACAAGTACAGGACGCTTATCTCTGCATAGTGGGCGAGGAGGACGACATCGCCTTCGGAGAGTTTCGTGTTCGGAATACGGGCTATGTAGAATGGCTGCGCGGGATTTCAGACGGACTGGGAATTTCGGAGAGTGTGAAATGGATAGGGCCCCGCTTCGGGGAAGAGCTTGCGATAATGTACTCTGCCGCGGATGTGGTCGTGAATATGGGGATTTATCATCGTGAAAATTTTGGCCTGTCGCAGGCTGAGGCTGCTTCGTGCGGGGTGTCGGTCGTCTGTACCGCCTGGGGCGGCTTCAAGGACGTGGTCCGGCATGGGGAGACCGGTTATTTCGTCGATGCTGTCCTGACCAAAAACGGAATCAGAGTGGACTGGGCCTCCGGTGTCAATGTCCTTATTCAACTGCTGCAGCAGCGAAGCCTCCGTGAAGAAATGGGGAGGAGAGCAGCACAATTTGCGAAGAAACATTTTAGTCTTGAAGCTCTTGCGAACCATTTGCGTGGAGTGGTGTACGAAGTGTTACCAGGCAATACTACTTGGCGAGAGGAGAGTACATATTCGCCCAATGCATTTGCAGAGAGGTATGAAGCCAACAAAAGCGCCTCCGGATGGTACGCGGCGGGCGGATCGCAGGAAGCACCGTGGCATCCGCCCATGTTTCAGGGTGATGACTACGGGCTGTATGAAACTCTCATGGGGCCCTATTCCACACGCCTTGCGGAGGAATGGGGGATGGAATCGGTGACTCCTCAGCATGTCCCTTATTTTGCAGCTTCCGTGACGATGGATTCTGCCCGGCTTCTCCTTTCTAACGAAGACCCGATCTGGCCGCATCGCCGATTCTTGACACGGCAGGAATGGGATAGGATCCGGTATGTCGATGGTTTCTTTACTTTAGAAGAGATAGCGCAGCAATCAGGATCCGAGTTATCCTCCTGCATTCATGTCACCTGGAATCTGTATCTCGAGGGCTTTATTCTTTTTAAAGCTCGGGCTTAAATTTGTGGATACATAAAAACCAATTTCAACATCTTCAAAAACCATATTGCCTCCCATTAGAGACGACGATTGGTATACTATATCTCTGACAAACTCTTTGCTCTATATACCGGGGGGAGGAATGAAATGAGAAGGCCAAAGCAAGGGAACGGAGAGCAGCCGGCACGGAAGGATACATTGCGGAATACGCAGGAAGTTATGCAGGATTCGGGAAGAGCTTTACAGAACCAGCAGGAAGTTGTGCTGGATTCGCAGGAACTCCTGCCGGATCCGGAGGAGAATATGGCATCTTCGATACCGGCTCAGAAGGATCATCGAATGACTCGCAGAAAGCTGCTTAAAGCGATGGGATTGGCGGGCGCGGCAATGGCTTCCGGTCATTTATTGAACATGGGGAGTGATCACGCTTATGCGGAGGAGGGCACGGTAACGGATGCGGTCTACGGCCCAAGCGTCAGTCCGGGACCTCCTGTAAAGCCGGGAAAGCCAGATCAACCAGGAAAGCCGGACAAACCGATGGCTGGCTCCGGTTGGGTTAATGTGCAGCAATTTGGTGCTGATGGGGATGGAAGTTATGACAACTATGGCGCCCTGTCCCAATTAATCGGCAGCTTGTCCTCCCAAGGAAAAGCGACCCTTTATATCCCCAAGGGCATTTATCGCATCGGATCGCATTTGACGCTCCCGTCATGGCTGGACCTTCGTATCGATCATGGAGCGTCATTATCGCCGGATACCGGTGTAGTATTGACCGTGGATTCCGCTATTTATGCAGGACAACGGACGATTTTCGCCGGCGGGGGTACGGTCGTGGGAGCGCTTGGCGGCCGAACGGTTTATCCCCAGTGGTGGGGAGCCCAAGGCGATGGTGCGGCGGACGACAGGCATGCTATCCAGCAGGCACTCAATCTGGCCAAGACCAACGGGGGAATTTCGGTGTATTTAAGCAAAGGAACCTACAAAGTGACGGATTCCTTACGCATTTATAAAAATACGAAGCTTACGCTAAATCATAATGCAATAATTAAGCGCTTCCATGACAACAGTTTCCTCTATAATGGAGATAACGGTCAGCAGTATCCCGGTTATGAAGGACACGGGAATCTTATTATAGAAGGAGGAATCTGGGATGGAAACGTAGTGGATTATCCAGATGCCTTCGCCGGTCTGAACATTGCCCATGCGAGGTGCGTGACCATCCGGGATACGACCATTAAGGACATTTCCTGGGGCCATGCCATAGAGATTAACTCAAGCTCCGATGTACGGATTGAGCATTGCAAATTCATCGGCTTCATGAATGCGGCAGATGGTTCGCGGTACTACGCGGAAGCGGTGCAGATCGATGTTCCGACGAGCTCCGCCTTCCCATGGTTTGGGGCTTACGACGGTACTCCATGTGAGCACATTACCGTGAAGGACTGCTATTTTGGGCCCAGCGGCACACCTGGTACTACTTCCTGGGGAGGAGGCGTAGGGACTCATACGGCCATCCATGATGTTTGGACCCGCAATATCAAGGTAGTTAATAATACATTTGACCAGCTTGGCTACGTGGCGGTCCGGTTGTTCAAATACAGTGACTGCCTGGTACAGGGCAATACGATGTATCAATGCGGCGGCGGTGTGGCGGCGGCTACTCCAGCGGCGAACAGCAATTCCACCCGGGATAAGGATGGGGTGCAGCGCGGGACTCCCCAAACGGGAGAGCGGATTGTGATCACCGATAATCTGATTGTCGGAACGACCGCTTACGAAGCGATTTCCTGCTATGGTTCCGGAGATGTGAAGCTTGAGCAGGTCGTCATTGCCAACAATATCATCACCTCCGTGCTGCCCGGCAAAACGTCGATTGTCGTAACCCGAAGCCGCAACGTCCAGATTACTGGAAATCAGATTGAAAAGACGCGTCGCGGAATTTACACCGAAAATACGGACTATATTCAAATATGTGACAATCAGATAGATACCACCGCCTTTGAAGGGATCTGGGCGGCCAAAGGCAGTGAGACTCTAATCAGCGATAACCGGATTAAAGAAGCGGCTAAAGACGGCATTCAATTAACAGAGACGAACAATTTTACAATAGAGAACAATTTCGTAGCTTCCTCAGGACGTGAAGCTGCAGCAACTTATTCTGGTATCAAATTGGATAATGCCGTCCATCACGGGGAGGTCCGCTACAATACGGTAAGAATGAGCCAGCAAGGCAATCAGAACCGGTATGGTCTCGCCATAACCGCCAGTTGCAGTCATATTGTCACCTGCCACAATCTTCTGGCCGCGGAGGAGGCTTACTACAATCAAGCAAGTAGCTCGTCCGACACGTTCAGTCTGTATGCTCCCAATGGAGAGGGGTATAGCCTGTTTGTCGACAATGCGGGCACGCTGCAGGTGCAGAAGGTGAATTAGCCACTGAATGGAATTGGATCCGTGCGGACTATTACATGAATTCACTGAATTGGGAAGTGACTCGACGAATTAGAGAGTAGCTCCAGAAACAGGGAGAACAGGTTGTGAGCACATGATGAATCCCTTACGGCGTATGGAACAATTTCCCCATAAACCCCGTTCACTTAAAACAAGGCTGATTACCGGCCTTGTTTTAAGCTCTATTGTCCCTTTGCTCCTATTAGGGGCTGTCTCGTATTACGTCATCTACCATATCCTGGACAACAAAACCGCCAACAGCATCCGCAGCACGCTGCATCAGGTTAGCCGAAACATGGAACAAGCGTACGATAATCTGAACTATGTCTCCCAGCAGCTAGCCAGCCGGGATCAACAGCTGCTCTTCCTGTCGGACGACCCGGCGGAGAAATACGTGCTGAGCCAGCGTATTTTTGAACATCTTCAGTTGGTCGGCTTTACTAATCCAGATACCGGATTGTTCTATATTTTTAACCCTGAAACCAACGACCTGTTCTATGCCAACCAACCGGTCAAGGCTGAGGCCGACGGTCAGGAACTGCCTGTGATGTCCCAATATAAAGGCGTTACTTACCATGCCCCTCATTCCGCCTTTGCCGCGCATGAGGATGCTTTGGTTTTATCGGTTTCCCGTCCGCTCAATATCGTAAAGCGTTCTCCGCAAAATATTTACGTAGAATCGAACAAGGAGCTGTACGGCCAACTGTTGAACACCAGCCAGTATGGCATGGATGTAGTGCATATCGTAACGGATAAAGAGGGAAAGGTTGTGTTCAGCCAGGACGGCTCGGCCTTCCCTCTGGGGACGGTGCTGGCAGCGGGTGATCGGGATAATGTGATGTATGAAACGCTGGGGGACTACTATTTTTTTGCGGAGCATAGTGCGGCAAGAGACTGGTCGATCTATACGCTTATCCATAAAAGCATTTTTCAGAAAGAAGTTTGGAGCTGGACGATGGCCTGGCTGGGCATAGCTTTGCTTTCTCTGCTGCTGAGTGTAGCCATAGCCGGTGTTATTTGGAGAATGGTTTATTTTCCGCTGCGCAAGCTGAACCTGGAGATCCGCCGTTTCGGAAATAACGGATTGGACAAGGTGGAAAGCCGGGAGCAGCTGAGCCTTACTCATGTAGTGGAATTTGATATTCTGCTGAAGCAGTTTCAGGAAATGAGGTCTAAAATATGGGCACTGATGGCCGAAGTCAAGCAGCAGGAGGAAGATAAACGCCATCTGGAAGTGGAAAAGGTGATCGCGCAAATCAATCCCCATTTTCTGTACAATACGTTAAATACGGTACAGTGGATCGCCAAGGCCAGACAGCAGGACGAGATTGTCCAGCTGGTGACGGTGTTTATCCGCCTGCTGCGCTATAATCTCGGGAAGGATGGCGGTATGGTCCGGCTCCGCAATGAAATAGATGCGCTGCAAGATTATGTGTCCATGCAGCAAATCCGCTATAATCACGAGTTCTCCGTCAAGCTGTCGGCGGATGACCAGGCGTTGGACGCGCTTGTTCCGCGTTTTTTGCTTCAGCCGCTCATCGAAAATGCACTGTATCACGGGCTGACTGGAGAGAACAGCTCCATTGAATTGGCGATAAAGGTGGAGCAAGGGGCGCATATTCTGGTGCAAATTACGGATAACGGAGTCGGAATGACGGAGGAAGAGATCGAAGCGCTGCTGGTAAATGACATTCCGGAGCGTGACAAAATCGGTATGGGCATTGGGTTGAACTACGTGAACACGATGCTGAAAGCCCACTTTGGAGAAACCTCCAGGCTGCAGGCTGCAAGCTCTCCCGAGCAAGGAACGACCATGTTTTTTCGCATCCCTCTTAACGACGACACGTAGTAGCGGGCTTAACTTAAACTTATCACTTCTTGAGGAGGTCATAGAATGATACGTGCCTTGATCGTTGATGATGAATATTTTGTCCGCAAAGGGCTGATTTCTACTATGCCTTGGGAAGAGTTCGGCATTCAGATAGCCGGTGAAGCCGGGAACGGCAAGAAGGCGCTGGAATGGCTGGAACAAGAGCCCGCCGATTTATTAATTACGGATCTGTCCATGCCCGCCATGAATGGCTTCGATCTTATGCGGGAAGTCCGCGAGCGGTATCCCCGGATTCGGATCGCGGTTCTTACTTGTCATGAAGATTTCAAATATATCCAGGATGCCCTGCGTCTGGGCGCGATCGACTATATTGTGAAGACGGAGCTGGAAAATGACACGATGCAGAATTCCCTCAGAAGAATTTCTTCCCGTCTAAACGAACAGAATGAAATAGACCAGAAGCCGGAGCAGCCCCACTGGTGGTCATCAGTTTCAATCGAGGCATGGACAGAGGAGGAGGAGAAGCAGCTGCAGACCGTGGTGGAGCAGTGGCTGCCGCTCTACTGGACAATCAATGAAGAGCAATTTCTTCACCTGTGTCGGCAAATAGAGGATTTGGCTCCCCCCATTCCCAAATTACAGAAAGTCAGCCATTATTTAATCGTCGAGTGGAACCGCAGGCTGACTGCGGATTTTTTGCATGAATGGTTAACGAGGGTGGAAGCTGTCGGCAGTTGGGACGATTGGCGCAGCTTCATTTCCGATTTTCGCAAGTATATGCGTCAGTTGATGCGGACAGCGGCTTATCCGGATGATGTAGTGCTGCGCATATTGGAGGCGGCCGAGCTGGTCAGGAAGCAAACCGATACCCGGATGACCCAGCATCATCTGGCCCAGAGAATGAAGCTGAGCCGCAGTTATTTCAGCAAAAGCTTCAAGGAATTAATCGGCATGCCCTTTCAGGATTATATTCGCGAAATCCGGATTTCCCGAGCGATGACACTTCTGCTGCAAACGTCCAAGCCGATAGCCGACATTGCCGAGGAATGCGGCTTTCTGGATCACCGCTATTTCAGCAGACAGTTTAGGGAGAGGACGGGTATGCTTCCGTCGGAGTTCCGGCATCATGAAGAGGAATGGCGGAAGTAAGCGCTGTGACGCCGGATGAAGTGTCCCCTCCTAATAGGTAAAATCCCATAGCAGATATATACCCTTGCAGCAGGTAGGAAGCGGAATGCATTCAGGTGTGATTTTGGTCTGGACGTTTTTTCTTTTTTCTACATAAACTAAAATCCGGTTTATCTCACGCTTGATGCTAAGACTCTTATAAAATTAAAGCGTATTCATAAATGCCGTGAAGATGGGGGGACACAAAATGAGATGGTTTAAACATGCCTTAGTGCCGGCCACAGTCATATTGGCACTGACTGCGACTGCATGCACAGGGGGAAATAACGCCAAGCCGGGAGGTTCGCCGGCCGGGGTGACGGAAGCGGAGGGGGACCCGCAGGGCAAATATAGCGAGCCGGTGACGGTCAATCTCGGGTTCTACACTCCGGCAGAGAACCAGTGGCCGGAAGGGTCTAACGATACACTGACCGATAATCGTTACACCCGATTAATCAAGGAACGGTTCAACATTGATATTAAGTACGCATTTGAAGTTCCGCAGTCTGCTTATGATCAGAAGGTCAGCCTGCTTGTATCGAGCAACGACATCCCGGATTTTCTGTTTGTTAACTTGAGCGACTTCAACATCTTGGCTGAATCGGAGATGTTGGAGGATTTGACGGAGATTTATGAGAAGTACGCTTCACCTCTGCTTAAGGATGTCATAAGCGGGTTCGGTCCCGATTTTATCCGCAAAGTCACTTACAAGGATAAATTGTACGGCATTCCTTCCACTGTGCCCGCCCACGACAATGACAACATCTTCTGGATCCGCACGGATTGGCTGGAGAAGGTAGGGATCGAGCTGGACAAGGTCATAACAATCGATGATCTGGAGAAGGTGGCGAGGGCCTTTATCGAAGAGGATCCGGACGGCAACGGACAGAAGGACACCTATGGAATACAGAGCCAAGCGGCCTTCTTCACCGGAACGACCGGCTACAATTCGTTGGACGGGATCTTCACTGCCCACAAGGCTTTCCCGAAAATCTGGATCAAGGATGACAAGGGAGAGATCGTGTATGGCTCTACCCGTCCGGAAGTGAAAGAAGCGCTGGGCAAGCTTCAGGACTGGTATGCCCAAGGCTTGATCGACCGTGAGTTCGGGACTCTGAAATCCGATCAGGTAGCCAAAGACATCAGTGCAGGCAAAGCGGGGATGGCCACCGGTTATTCGTGGGCCCCGGCCAAATTGCTTGCCGACTCGGTCAAGAATGATCCGACTGCGGAATGGGATTCCTTCATTCTGGCAGCCGATGACGGCAAATGGTACAACCGGCAGCCTAATCCGATGGGGCGGATTATGGTCGTGAAGAAAGGAACCCGCAATCCGGAAGCGATTGTTAAACTCATTAATTTATTTACGGAGATGGACAATAACATTCCGGGATCGCCCAAATCGTACCATGACAGCCCGTCTACCAACTGGCAGGTCCGGCCGGTGCAAAGGACGTTCCGGGTCAAATCTACGGTAGTGGACCGTTTTCAACGATTCCAAGATGCCGCTGCCGGTAAAATAACGAAGGATGATCTCCCGGAGTCCGACGTCAATTTGTTCGAACAGTTCCAGAAAGGCTGGGAGGAGCTGAAGAAAGACCCGGCGGAATGGGCCTATATCCTCTATCAATTCAATGGCGGGGCCACCATCCTTAATCCTGCCAACGTGGAAGTATACAGCGAATTTTACGGATTGACCAAATCGATGGAAACCCGCTGGGCCAATCTGACCAAGCTGGAGAACGAAGCCTTCCTGCGCATTATTGTCGGAGACAAACCGCTCGATTATTTCGACACCTTCGTGGAAGAGTGGCACCGGCAAGGAGGGGACATCGTCACGAAGGAAGTTCGGGAAGAAGTCGCCCGGTTGAACAATTAAGGCAGGCGGAAGGGGAACCTTATGGAGAGCAAACGAACCCAAATTCATTATCACCTTATGCTGCTGCCGGGGATGATCATTCTCGCTGTCTTTCATTACTATCCGATGGCCGGCGCCGTCATCGCCTTCAAGAAATTTCTGCCTGCCAAGGGGATCTGGGGCTCCCCTTGGGTAGGGCTGGAAAACTTCCTGTATATGTTTCAAATTTCCGACAGCAAGATCGTCTTCTTTAATACGATTTATATCGCAAGTATGAAAATTGTCGGCAATTTACTGTTCCCGCTCCTGTTCGCTCTGCTGTTGAACGAAATCCGCATCCGCTATGTGAAGAGATGGATTCAGACGATTGTTTATTTGCCGCATTTTATGTCGTGGGTCATTCTGGCCGTTATTTTAACTCAGCTCTTGTCCCTGAAGGGAATCGTTAACCAGATCTTGGGCTGGTTTGGCGTCGAGCCGATCTTGTTTCTTGGCAGCAATGCCTGGTTTCCCTACGTGCTTGTGGCTACGGATGTGTGGAAAGGCTACGGCTTCTCGGCGATCGTTTATTTGGCCGCTTTAACAGCTATCAATCCGGCGCTTTATGAGGCGGCGGAGATCGATGGGGCCAGCCGCTTCCAGAAGCTGCGTCATATTACGATCCCGGGCATTTCGACCACCATCATTCTGCTGGCCACCCTGTCGCTGGAGAACGTGCTCAGTGCCGGGTTCGAGCAAATCCTCAATCTGTATAACCCGCTTGTTTACGCTTCCGGCGATGTTATCGATACGTATGTGTATCGGGTCGGCCTGCTCAATTCCCAGTACGGGATAGCCAGTGCCGTAGGATTGATGAAGTCGGTCATCAGCTTCTTTCTGATTGTATTGGCCTATCAGTTGGCCTCGCGCTTCGCCAATTATCGTATTTTCTAGGAGGGAGAATCATGTATCACTACGACAAAAGCTTCGGCTCCCGCCTAGCCGATGCCGTTATTTTGATTATTTTGCTGGCTGCAACCTTCATCTCTTTGTTTCCGGTATTGAACTCGCTGTCCGTGTCTTTCAGTGAAAAAGCGGCGGTGTCCGCCGGAAAAGTAACCCTGTTTCCGGTCGATTTCAGTTTGGCCAACTATCGGACTCTGATGGGAGACAGTCAATTTTTTGTCTCCTTCGGCGTGTCGGTACGAAGAGTGCTATTGGGCGGGGCCATCCAGTTCATTCTCACTCTGATGATGGCCTTTGCCCTCTCCCGGGCACCTCAGAGGTTCAAGGGCAGAAACTTTTACATGTGGGCGCTTGTCATAGCGATGCTGTTCAGCGGAGGGCTCATTCCCTGGTACGTGACGATCCGGTCGGTCGGGCTGACGGATACGATATGGGCGCTCGTGCTGCCCGGAGCCGTACCTGTGTTTAATGTCATCCTGCTGATGAATTTCTTTCGGGGGCTGCCCAGGGATCTGGATGAAGCGGCGATGATGGATGGAGCGGGGCCATGGCGGATGCTGTTCACCATCTACCTCCCCTTGGGGCTCCCGGCTATTGCCACGGTCACGCTGTTGAGTATAGTGGGGCACTGGAACGCCTTCTTCGACGGGCTGATTCTGATCCACAGTGTAGATAAGATGCCCCTGCAGACGTACATCAACACCTTCCTGCTGCAGCCGGCCCAGATGGAGGATATGGACCCCGAGACACTGAAGGCACTCATGCAAACCTCGGATCAGGGCTTGAATGCCGCCAAAATTATGGTCAGCATGATTCCGATTTTGATGGTCTATCCTTTTTTGCAGAGATATTTCATTCATGGGATTGTACTCGGCTCGGTTAAAGAGTAGTAGAATAGAGTAGAGAGAGCCGGATACCGCGAGCATGCAAATATTATTCGATTTTAGCCTCACGTTGGAAGAAGCCGCTTTGAAAAGCGTAAAGACATGCAAAATGGCATGTCCATTTGCGAAAATCCGGTCAATATCGAAGAAGACTTGCAAAAATGCATGTCAATCCCCACCAAAAGAAGAAACTCGGCTATATAGCTGAATCTACCTGCACATTTGCATGTCAATAGTTGACTTTAATGAAAAACTCATCAAAGACCTGCATATTTGCCGGTTCTTATGACCTTTGGACGGACTTGTAAAAGTTAGATTAAGAATTGGAATAGAAAGAACAGGATAGTCATAAACCAACGATCCTGAAGGATAGAGGCAGGATGGTCAAAAATCAATGATCCTGAAGGGTAGAAGCAAGATAGTCATAAGTGAACAATCCTGTAGGCAGAATGAGAGCAGGCGGCAATAATTAAAGACGCGCTAGTACAGAAAAGTTCGGCAGATACCAAAACTACCGGGAGGACATTATGAGCGGTTCCATAATTAAGTTTGGCGTGATGGCTGACATTCATCAGGATTTCATGTATCGTGCGGAAGACAGGCTGAAGGAGTTTATCGAACAGATGAACCGTCAGCGGGTCGATTTCATTATTCAACTGGGAGACTTCTGTTTTCCGACGGAGGAAAACCGCTCCTTTGTAAACCTGTGGGAAAAGTTTGAGGGTCCGAGATACCATGTGCTGGGCAATCACGATATGGACCGCTGCGATAAGAAGACGATCATGGACTATTTGGGAATGGAGAACAGCTACTATTCCTTTGATTGCGGAGATTATCATTTTGTTGTGCTGGATGCAAGCCATTTGTTTATAGACGGTAAGTATATTGATTACGAGCACGGTAATTACCACCGGTATCCGCAAGCCATTAATCATTTGACCCCGGAGCAATTGGATTGGCTTAGAGAGGATCTGGCGGAGACTAATAAGACAACGATCGTATTCAGCCATCAAAATCTGGAAAGCCCCTATAATGATTTCAACTACGGGCTCCGCAATAGCAGTGAATTTCGCGAGGTCATCCGAGAGGCGAACCGGAAGGCCGGCTTCCGCAAGGTCATCGCCTGCATGAATGGACATAATCATCTGGATGGAGTCAAAGTGATTGACGACCTGTATTATGTTCACATTAACAGCATGTCCTACTTTTACATGGGCAAGGAGTATGAAACGGTCCGCTATTCCCAGGAAGTGTCGGACGCCTATCCGCTTCTTCCCCGCACCGCCCCCTACCGGGACCCTCTATATGCCGTGATGACACTTGAACCGGGGCGGTTGACCATACAAGGAAGGGAATCCAAATTTGTCGGCCCGACCCCGGCGGAATGTGGACACCGGAATCATTATGGGGGCCACGAGCTAACGGCTAAAATTTCTGACAGAATTCTTAAATATTGAAGGGATTTATTTCTTCATTTCTCCTATCGATTGATTTGACGCTTGCGAAGTATAGAAGGATAGTAAGAATAGCACTATCCGATATAATTAACAACGGGATGGGGCAGAGTGGATCTTCCATTGTACTCTATCCTTTTTTTTGTTGGCTTGAAGCCGACAAAGAATCTTGACATTTACGTTACGTAAAGGTGTATAGTGAATTTTGTCAGGAGGTGAGCTAGTGGAATATACGGTACAGAAGCTTGGCAGATTGGCGGGAGTCAGCTCACGGACACTGCGTTATTACGATGAGATCGGCATTCTGAAGCCGGCCCGGATCAATTCTTCGGGATATCGGATATACGGGCAGAAGGAAGTGGACAGACTGCAGCAAATTCTGTTCTACCGGGAATTGGGAGTCGATCTGAACCGCATTAAAGAAATGGTGACTTCTCCGACTTTTGACGCGGGGGAAGCCCTTCGGGAGCATCATGAGAAGCTCCTGGACAAAAGAAAACAATTAGATAAGCTGATTGCCAACGTGGAGAAAACGATGGCTTGGCAGGAAGGGAGAATCGAAATGAAAGATCAGGAAAAATTTGCAGGCTTCAAGCGGCAGTTGATTGAAGAGAATGAGAAGAAATATGGCAAGGAGGTGCGCGAGAAATACGGTGAAGAGACGGTGAACAAGTCCAACCGGAAGCTGATGAATATGTCGCAGGCAGAATATGAAGAAGGCACGCGTCTCGCGGAGGCATTGAGTGATGTTTTGGCCGAAGCGTTTCGCACCGGAGATCCTGCCGGAGAATTGGCGCAGAAGGCTGCCGCATTGCATAAACAATGGCTTATGTTTTACTGGGATGACTATAGCCCGGAGGCTCATGCCGGCCTGGCTCAAATGTATGTGGATGACGAACGGTTCACCGCTCATTACGATAAGAATCAGCCGGGTACCGCCGAATTTCTGCGAGATGCCATTCATATATACACAGGGATCAATAAGTGACCGGTGCTGCTGATAGGCAGGTTCCTCTTGCTTGATGATGTCTCCGCAGGCCAACGCTTGTTTGAGTAAATCAATCAACTTTTCCGGCGACTTCAGCATGTCTTTTTTTGCAGGAGAGGTCTCGTTCGAGTGAGAGCGGGCGTCAAGTTACTTTTTTGGCGATAATACATCTATGCCTTTGTCGAAGCTTTGGACCGTTATCCCCTTGACTCAGAAAAGATCGACGCACCGGGTTTCATTTACCCTGACTCCTTCATCCTGTAACTTCCAGACCTGATAAGGTCTCCTCTAATTTTTCCGAAAGCTACTGAGCGAAAGGGATAGCAGTCAAAAGGGATGGGGAAGGAAGCAAAGCCCCCACCATGAAACTGCTGAGCGAAAGGGATAACAGGCAAAAGGGACGGGGAAAAGAAGTAAGAATCCGCTATAAAGCTACTGATCGAGAGAGGGATAACAGCCAAAAGGGATAGGGGAGGAGGTAAGGGTCCGCCATGAAGCTACTGAGCGAAAGGGATAGCAGTCAAAAGGATAGAGAAAGAGGTTGTGGCCCCCACGAATGACCGCAAAGGCAAGTTAGAGGGCTCAAAACGATACAAAGCTATTTGAGGGGCCGATTCCATGGCGACACGAGACTGATGAGGGCCATGCCTATACCGGATTGCTCGCCTGGGGATATGTTCTTGACATTAACGCTGCGTAAATCTTTATACTCGAGTTTGTCAGACTATTCCCAATTATTTAACAAAGAAAGGTGAGCACATATGGCTAAAGAAGTAATACGGATAGTAAAATTGGCGTTGGAGGCAGGAAAAGCGAATCCCGCCAGAGTAGGGAAGGATCTCGCCCCGACCGGCATTCATTTAATGCAATTTTGCACCCAGTACAACGAGCTGACTAAAGGCAAGCTTGGGCAGATCGTACCGGCCGAGATCAAAGTGTACGAGGATCGGTCGTTTGACATTACATTAAAAACACCGCCGGCCTCCTTCCTTCTTAAGCAGTACGCCGGGATACAGAAGGGATCGGCAACCCCGGGTCGTACCGTTGTTGGCTCCATTACCCGGGATCAATTACGGCAAATTGCGGAGATCAAGCTGCCCGATCTGAATACAACAAGCCTGGAAAGCGCCATGCGCATCATTGCCGGCACGGCGAAGAATATGGGAGTCCGCATCGAAGATTAGGGAAACCAGATGGAGCTTGGGGCGGGGCTGTCTCAAACAGCTTGATAAATCGATTCCAGACCATCATATGCTGCTCGCATGGCCCGGATTCAGTCTCGCTTACGAACTTGAGTAGGATGTCGAAGCATTTTGGACAAGGCGAAGGATAGGATGATTGTATTCGTGACAAAGTCCAACGGTTGTACAGCACAAAAAATGAAACGTAACGGTCATGAACGACCATAACCCGCCAAATGAGACGGTTTCTTTATTCTAACGGATATGGATGACCGTTATTTGAGAAAATCTCCTAATTTCGCATCATTTTCTCCGCTTAGGGTCATTGGTGTCCATTACGTTTTCGAAAAGCCCCTTTTGGGACGGATAAGGGTCCCCGATGTCCGTTGTAAAAACTGAGGTCTGCTCCATGATCTTCGATTTTGTGAATAGCGATTTCGAGTTTCGTATGCAGACCGACTTATGAGACGGCCCCAAGTTTCGACGGACGACGTCCATTCTCAAATCATAAAAGACTTCAGCAAAAAGAGTTTTGTTGGAGTCTTTTTCATATTTCGGTCAAACCAATCCGCCTATCCCGTATAATAGGATTAACACAGGATGAACCCGTTCAATCCATGCTGCAAATCGGGAGTTCCGACCGCGAAGCAAATTGAAATTTGAAAGGAGGATTTATGAACAATTGGATAATGAAGTGAAAGCCGTTTTTTTGGATGCGGGCGGTGTTCTTTTCGATACTTTTTTTAAAAGTGATGAAAGAATCAGCCATTTAATGACGGGAAGAGGCTTTTCCCAATCGAAGATTGATATGGCGGTTATTAAGGCTAATAAGTATAAGCAAGCTTTTTTTGATAATCATCATTGGATTTCAAATTGGAACGAAGAGGAGCAATTCTGGAGAAATTACTATGGAATTGTTGCACAAGAACTTGGGGACGCCGAACTGACAAATGAACTGCTCTTCTTTACCCACTTTGCCGCCCATATTAAAGCGACTATTGTTCAAATGCAAAGAGCACGAAATCCTTATGGTGCAGCTCTTTGCGGCTAAAGATAAATTCGAATTTTATAAGAAGTTTGGTTTTGAAGAGCGTCCCATGGATAACCGGGAATGAGATGGATCCATAGGAAATAGTTTAAAGAGTTGAATATCGGTACTCACAGCTTCTGGTGCGTCGGTCCGTTTTTTTATTGGTATAATGTTCTCGAGTGGCATGAGGGGAAAGGTGTGCTGCGTATGGTAGTCGTCAATTCGATCCAAGAACTATAGGGGACGAAGCCAAAGTCAGTGACTCCAGACAAAAACCTACTGGTGGAAGGTGGGGGAGACCCTGTCTTACAGTGGCTGAGACAATTTTTCTAAACTCAGTCGTGGTCCGGATTTGCAGATGAAATAAGCTGCAATGAAGCTGGAACCAGAAGTAATCGCAGGTTCTAAAGATTTGCGGTGAATCGGTCACTCGTCTGGCGGAAGCCTGAGGCTCATCTTTGATGAGAAGAATGGAACGGAACCCTTATTCCAAACAGATCTATGTATTTTCAGATCTGGGAGGAGAAGGACTTGAGTCGAGAAGCACAAAATCAATCATTTGTTTGCAAGCATTGTTGTAAACATGTACATGCTTTGACTAACGGAAGCTACAGGAACCACTGTCCATACTGCCTGTATTCCATGCATGTGGATATTCAACCGGGGGACCGGAACCAAACCTGTCATGGTTTGATGAGACCCATCGGAGTCATTTTCAACTCAAAAAAAGGAATGCAGCTTCTACACGAATGTATGAATTGCGGTGCTAAAAAAGCAAATGTCATCGCTCAAAACACAGTACAAGAAGATAATTATGAGCTAATCCTTCAATTGATAAAACATCATAATTCTATGAATTAACAACTCATACTCCTCATGCCACGGATAGATAATGTTCGTTTTATACACTGATGTTATCGGCACCCACAGATTACGGTCGAACCGATTAGTTACCGATTGAATCCGGAATGGCGCCATATCGCGCCGATTGTGTTTACAAAGATATCCTCGTAAGGTGGGATTGTTCTGAAGCTACCCGTCGATTTAGACCGCATAGTTCAGTTGATCAGGAGAGAGATATCAGACTCCCTAGTGGGCCTGTATCTGCACGGTTCCATGGCCATGGGATGTTATCATCCGGACCATAGCGATATAGATTTGCTAGCGGTCATTAAGGACAAGCAGTCCAAGGAGACTTATAAAAGAATAGCAAAACAGCTTATGGCAGAAGAGGAGAGACTGGGGGTCAAGGGGATTGAGTTCAGTATTGTATTGGAGTCTGTTGTCCGATGCTTGGTTTACCCTACCCCGTTTGAATTTCATTACTCACCGTTTCATAGAGGGAGATATAAAGCAGATGAAAACTATTTTTGCGGCAATTCCGAAGATCCGGACCTGGCCGCTCATTTTGGCGTGACCTATCAGCGAGGAATTTGCCTTTACGGTAAACCAGTCCGTGAAGTATTTAAGCCCGTGGATAGGAGATACTTTCTTCAGTCGATAAGATCTGATGTGGATGAAGCTTTAAAGGAAATCGTCAACGAACCGGTATATTATGCTTTGAACTTATGCAGGGTTCTTCTTTTTCTGAAACTGGGGATGATCGCCTCCAAGAGAGAGGGCGGCGAATGGGCCTTGAAGGCTTTGCCATCTGAATACGCGATTGTGGCGGATCAATGCCTGGCCCAATATAACGGGCATTGCGATAAGTTAGAGCTTAGTCAATCACAATTAGTCGATTTCGCAAAATACATGCTGGAGAGAATTGAAAACGCTCTGTCCCTGCAGTAAAGTTAGTCTAGTCTCGGGCACGAACCGTAAGAATTGATCCAATGTTTTATCCAGCGCTTTGGCAATGGCGATATGAACCAAGGTTATGTCCATGATATAAGAAATTTTTATGGGGGCTCCAAATGAATGAAAATTGGAGCAGCCTGCAAATCATGATATATTTATAAGTATAAATTTGTTGTCAGAAAGGATCGTAACCATGAAGCATATCTACACAGGTAAAACGAAAGATGTCTATGCCTTGGATAACGGGAACTATTTGCTTAGATTTAAAGATGATGTGACCGGGGAGAATGGCGTATTTGATCCGGGGGCCAATACGGTTGGGTTAACTATGGAAGGGGCCGGCAAAGCGGGCCTTAGATTGACCAAGTACTTCTTTGAACGGTTACAGGAAAAAGAAATTCCAACACACTATGTAGAAGCTAATATTGATGAAGCTACCATGACGGTCAAGCCGGCTACGGTATTTGGCAAAGGACTGGAGGTCATTTGCCGGTACAGAGCGGTAGGCAGCTTCCTTCGCCGCTACGGTCTATATGCCGAGGAGGGACAAGCCTTGGACGCTTTCGTCGAAGTCACGCTTAAGGATGACGAACGTCAGGACCCGCCGATCTCCGAGGATGCGCTCGATATGCTCGGGATTCTCTCTACAGCGGAATACAAGGTGTTGAAGGAGCTAACCCAGTCCATTGCTAATGTAGTCAAAACCGAACTGGCTCATAAAGGAATGGAGCTATATGATATCAAATTGGAGTTTGGCCGAGTCGGGGATGACGGTCAAATCGCGCTTATTGACGAGATTTCCGGCGGAAATATGAGAGCTTACAAAGACGGCAAGTATGTAGAGCCGTTAGAATTAACCAGATTAATGTTAGAAGGCTAAAACAGCTATATACTTGACCAAAACGCGAGACGCGAGAGAGGAAAGTCCGGAATGGAGACTTTCCTCTTAATTTTGGAACCATGCGTAATTATTTTTAATTAAGTTTTTTAAGGAAATCATCAGTGTTTTTATTTTTATGAAATTGGATATGTTCATGATAACGTTTGCTGAATCTTTTGTACTGAATCGGACTCAGTATGATTGGAATAATAAATCCAATTCCGATAAGTAATAGTGTCCACTGGAGATCTATGCCTCGGGATATTAATACTAGCGCTGCAATCAGAGAGGCAAATAATGCTCCGCATAGTCCCAAGCATAGGGCAAAGACCATTTTATAAATCAACTTTTCCTCGACTTTCCTCCAAAATTTTAAATAGACCTTTTCGTTTTCTGGTCCATATTTATTCAACCATCCCGCCCCCACACCATATTTATCCATCCAAACTCTAATTTTAATGTAGGCTTTACAGTTAGTCCAGCCATCCATCGAACAAGAACTAGCTACGGAAATTCATTTAAAATATATTAGAGCCTATTTAAGAGTAAGAGCCTTTGTTTAGAGGGTTTTTAAGGACGCTAATAGAATGGATAACAGAAGCCAGTGAACTTGTTATTCAAGGGGGGAGTATCTTGATAGTAACAGATACAATTTATGGGGAATATAGCATAGATGGGCTTCTTGAAGAATTAATTACCAGCAACCCGGTACAAAGACTAAAAGGTGTTTACCAAGGCGGGGCAAGTTATTTAGTTAATGAAAAGTGGAGTGTTACAAGATATGAACACTCCATAGGTGTAATGCTATTAATTAAAAAATTCGGCGGCTCCTTAGAGGAACAGATAGCAGGATTGCTTCACGATGTATCGCATACAGCATTCTCACATGTTATTGATTTTGTGCTTGAAAATAATGATGAAGATTACCACGAAAAAATTTATCGCTCTATGATTACTGACTCTGAAATCCCTTCTATCCTTAGAAGATATGGATACGATTATAAAAAGATACTCTTAAACGATTCTAAATGGAAATTACTCGAACAACCAGCTCCTGAGTTATGTGCGGATAGAGTAGACT
The DNA here is from genome assembly GCF_018403245.1 of Paenibacillus sp. J2TS4. GTDB lineage: Bacteria > Bacillota > Bacilli > Paenibacillales > NBRC-103111 > Paenibacillus_L. The sequence goes on along the minus strand of NZ_BOSH01000009.1, from coordinate 84,538 downwards.
ATACTTTGCGGGATATGTATCATTATGGCAGCATTACCTTAGAAGAAGTTATTAATTTTATCGACAATATAATAATAATAGATGGAACAATGTACCTGAAAAATATAGAAACGGCTGAATGGTTTGTCAAAACTTACTATAAAGAGGTTATTGATTTTTTTATGAATCCTCTGAATGTTTACGGCTATGATTTCTTGGCCAAGACTTTAAAATTAGCATTGGACAAAAATATTATTAACCTTAATACGTTGCGCGGAACGGATTAAGAAGTAATGCACTTGTTGCGTTTATCTGAAGACCAAGAAGTAAAAACTCTTTTGAATCAAATTCATCGAGGTGTAAATGTAAAGGAAGCTAAAAGTGAATATGATTTGCACCGCAGGAATAAAGTGAGACTTATTGACCCATCTGTTCTTTATGAAAACAAACTAATAAGTGCCTCTAAATTATCTGAGGATGTTAAACGCATGAATGAAAAGGCCAAGGAGAAAGCCGAGAACGGGATGTATGTAAAAATAATTTCAAATTTATAACCGGGTCTAACAGCAGTTTCTTTCAACAGCGCATTGGCGCATCGGAAGCTTCTCTAAAATGACTATTTGGGGGATGCACCAATGAAGAAATATTATTATGAAGAGCATGAAACGACTTACCAGAAAATCAAGAGAAACCACCTAATGGCCTGGGACCAATTCCATGATCCCGAGAAATATAACTTTGACCATTTTATGATGAGACCTTTCCTGGAGAAAGCCTTAGATTTGATTAATGTTAATCCCGCAGAGACAAAGGTGTTTGAATATGGATGTGGAACGGGGGCGGGAGCATGTTTTTTAGCTGCAAGAGGATTTGTTGTCGATGCTATTGATATTTCACCGACGGCTATTGAACTGGCTAAGAAGATAGCGATCGATCGCAATTTAACCATTAATTACTGCAAGCAGGATTTGTTGGAACTGACCAGCTTGCAAGAGGAATATGATCTTGTATTGGATAACTATTGTTTACAAAGTATTGTAACGGATGAGGATCGATCTAAGCTTTTTACTGTAATCCAAACAGGGTTGAAGGACTCGGGTTATTACATCCTCGCATCAGCCATGTATAATGACAAGCGTTCCTATGATGGTGACACTTATTATGATCAAGATACTGGAATGGTATATGATCGTATATCATCGCCGGAGCAATACGATGAAGCCGTTCAAATCCATAATGAATGGTGGATACCTAATAGAAGGCATTTGAAGAAGGAAGCTCTAAGAGAGGAACTAACCAGAAACGGCTTTAACATTCTATTTCAGGAAGACGGCAACATCATTTGCCGGAAGAAGTGATTATGGAAGGGGAGATTATGAGGAAGAGCAGATATCATTGATCAAAGCAAGATTTTATATCCCCTTTGGAGGTTTCGGACGATGGCTGTTATAGGGTTTGTACGGACCATTTAATTTAGTTATATGAAATATTTGGAAAAGATAGAGTTATCGGATAAAAAGGGGGAAGAGGAATGGACTGCATATTTTGTAAAATCGTCCAAGGGGAAGCTAAATCATGGAAAGTATATGAAGATCAGAGGGCATATGCCTTTCTTGATATTAACCCCGTCAGTGAGTATCACACCCTAGTGATCCCTAAGAAGCATTACGAAAATATATTTGATATTCCTGAAGATGAATTAATGAAAGTGATGACGGTTGTTAAGAAGGTAGTTTCCTTGTACAATCGTAAGCTGGGAATCAGCAATGTTCAAGTGGGTAATAGTTCCGGAGCTGAAGCACAGCAGGATGTGTTTCATTTGCATTTTCATATTGTTCCCAGATCCAAAGGTGATCAGCAAGATATTCAATGGACAACTCATAAGGAATGGAGAACGAGGTTTGATGACTTATTATCCAAATTGCAGTAGCTGCCTACTAAAAATCAAGAGGTATATTCAGCACAAATTGCCCCGTCGTCACAAAAAACTCAACTCCCGGTTGAGTTTTGCGCAAGATCAAATAAGAGGTTATTGTGCGCTCCCGACAACCTTAATAAACTGGAAGTGATGAAGGAGCGTGAAAAGAATGAAAGATAAGCTTGCCCGAAATATAAGCATATATCGCAAAGAAAAAGGATTAACCCAGGAGGGACTTGCCCAGAAGCTTGGGCTGACGTATCAGGCGGTTTCCAAGTGGGAGAATGCCCAGACGATGCCGGACCTGTCCCTGCTGCCGGCGCTGTCCCAGGTGCTGGGGGTCAGCATTGATAAGCTGTTGGGGTATGCTTTTCAGGATAAGAAAATTTCAATTTACGAAGAGGAATATAAGACTTCGGACTATTATTGGGGATTGGAGCCGTCCCAAATGTGTTACCGGGTTCTGGAACTTCTGCCGCCTACCCGATATTTAAGATTGCTGGACATTGGCTGCGGAGAAGGGAAGGATGCCGTGTTTTTCGCCCGCAACGGCTATGAAGTCACAGCACTCGATATTTCTGATGCCGGCCTGGATAAGACGAAAAGGCTCGCCGAAAAGATAGGAGTATCCATTAAAGTACTAAAAGCCGATATTTTGGATTTTCGCCTGGACTCCAAATTTGATATCCTCTTCTCCAGCGGGGTTCTGCATTACATCAAGCCGGATTATCGGGAAGAAATATTCAGCAATTATAAACAATTTACCAATACGAATGGGATTCATGTTTTTAATGTGTTTGTCAATAAGCCCTTTATTGCTCCCCCTCCTGAAAAGGAGCCTAATGCGTTCAAATGGCATTCCGGCGAATTGCTCGGGTATTACCATGACTGGCTTATTCCCGATAGCTCCGAGGTTGTGTTTGATTGCAACTCGTCGGGCATTCCCCATAAGCACGCCATGACGAAAATGATAGCTCAGAAAGTTTCTGAGGTTAAATAAACAATATAAGTCTATTTCGGCGGTCCTTGCCTTTAATAAAAGAGAAGGGGGTTGCCCGATTTGTGCGAAAAAACCAACCGCAGCGCTCATCAAGGTGAAGTGACCCCAATTGTTGGACAGCATCTAACATTGGAGGTGCAGTTCAAGGGACGGTTGGTTTTTGTTTTCTGCAGCAGTCTGTTTAAGGACAAATCGGGGCTATTCTATTTCAACGTGAAAGGCGGAGGGGGTACGGGTATTCATTAATCGGTCTTCCGTAATGAGCTCATGGCTTCCTTGTAACGAATAACTTACATCACGGGGCATCTCCAGCGACACCCTGTAGCGCCCGGATTCCAAGGGGGCTCCATCCTCGTCCACAGGATTCCAGGGAATAATCAATCTATATCCGGATAAACTCGGCATAGCTCCTTCGACGGAAGGCAAGGCTTCACTATAAACGAGGTCCGCCGGCTGCTCTTGCTCATCCAGCTTGTAGACGTTAAATTGCCACTTAAATTTGTTCAGGATGATATTATACTCGCTATTATTATCGAAGATGACTTTGAAAGGAGCTATTTGATCCGCCTTGATATGCCCGTCGTCTAATGAATTGGGAGGATACAGGGCCGCAACGATCCCGCCTTCCAGGAACATCGGCGCTTCTTCATAGCGGAACAACTGCATCCGATCACGTACCTTGATCTGGTACGAACCGATATCGAGTTTGTCGTCGAAGATAATACTGGTCAGGAAAGAACGGGTCTCTTCGGCCTGAGGCGGACGAATGTCTGAATCGACGATATACACATATTCTGAGCTCCCCCTTTGTAGTCCGCTTCTATCCAACAGCACGATCTCGATTTGTTTGTCGTTCAGCTCTTTATTCACCTTGAACGTACCCGATGAAATGATGGCGGAGCCGTTGGAGATTTTGCCCCTATCCAGTTGCTCGATGGATATGTAGCCTTCCGGATCGCGCAATTCTTCGCCGTATTCTTCCGACTCGTCGAATATGCCGATTTGATGCACGTACTGGTTCGCAGGAGAAGCCGCTTCGTAGGTGACCTTTGCTCCCATGGCTTCGGCAAACGCACGCAAAGGAATATAGGCCTGGTTGTTGTAATTGATGATTGGTTCTGCGTCAGTACCATCGATCGTTCTGGTCATCTCTTCGCTGTGAATCTGAACTAGACTAGGAAACAGATAAGCCTGAATCGAATCGGAGGCGGCCACTGCCGTTGACATGGCGAGAGCTGCACCACATAGGAAGCCGATAATAAATTTCTTCATTTGAACCCTCCTCGTATAAATAAAATATTAAACTTATACCTATTTAGACGATGTGTGGATTGTTTTTGTTCCTGTTTCTGGGAAGTGTCAGATTGTACATAGTGATTTCCAGTTTAAAAGTCCGGTGAAACATGCAGCAAACTAAAATGACTCGATTTTTGGCCTCTGTGATGGAAGCAGCTATTTGAAATGCACAAAGACATGCAAAACTGCATGTCCGTTTGCGAAAATCCGCTAAATATCGAAGAAGACATGCAAAAGTGCATGTCATTCCCCATCAAAAGAGAAAAACAGGCGATATAGCTAAATCCACCTGCACATTTGCATGTCATTAGCTGATTTGAGTAAAAACCTCACCAAAGACCTGCATTTTTTCAGGTTCTTGTAGCTTTTTCACCCGACTTCTTTCAAGTGACGAAAAAAGAAATCCATTCTATCCCTAGTGAGATTGGAATCTCATTCTGTAATCGTTAGGGGGCATTCCGCTAAAGTTTTTAAACAGCTTGTTGAAGTAGCTTTTATTATCATAGCCTAATGAATCCGCTATGTTGTCGATGCTGCGCGTTGACTGGTCCAGTAACTCTTGGGCCTTCTCCATCTTGGAGCGAATCACATATTCGATGAAATTTTCACCGGTTTCCTTCTTGTACAATCGGCTGAAATAGCTGGGGTTAAGGTGCAAATGCTTGGCGACTTCTTCCAAGGTTACTTTACGGTGCAAATTCATGGCGACAAAACGCTGCGCTTCCCATATCTCCAGTCTATTAGGCTGACCGTATAATTGACTGGTGAAGGCAATCGCTTCCTGCAGAAAATCAATAATGACCGCTCGCAGGGCGTAGATGTTTTCGATATCGAGGAAGATCCGATGCAGAACCTCCTGGGAGTACAGGGTGCGAAAATGCTGCATACTTTTGAATTTGATCTGCAGGCTCAGGATCATTTTGAGAAACCATTCCTTGACCACCTCCGGGTTATAATGGTTCTGCCTGATCCATTCGAGCCAGTGGTCGACCTCCGCTTCAATGGCCTCTGTTTTTCTTTCCAACACAATTTTTTGAAATTGCTCAACGGCAGCCGTGTAGTGCAAGTACAGGTCGTCCGCAGCATAAGGGAACGGACGATGCTTGTAAATGGAGCCGTATTCCTTATAGAAGCGCTGCTCCTTGCTTTTCATCAGGGTGAGAATGTTATCTTTTAATGGTTTAAAGGAAGCATTCAGGTCTCCCAACACAAAGGACAGATGGATTTTCAAATATTTGTTCAAGGCAAACTGAATTTGCTTCAAGCTTCGGCGAACGACATCGAAGTCGTTCACCTTCAGAGAGTTGGAGCTGTCGAATAATAATAGAATCTCCTGCATCGACAGACGGAACAGGACGGTTCCTTCCTGGGGCTCCAGAATTTCTTCAACGACATTCTCTACGGCAAAAATACAACTTTCCTCCGATATAAATTTGCTCCGGGCTGTCCGGTATTCGTCGACATAGCCGAGAACGGGCATATAAGGCCGCTGCTGCAGCTGTATGCTGAACTGCCGGGCTTTCCCCAGCCATTCCGCCTCGTCCCACACCGGGTTGTATAAGGTGGAGCGAATGAATTGCTCCTTCATAATTTGCTTGTGGGAATGAGGAAGGAGAGGTGCTTCCAGAGGCATCTGAGAAGCTTCTTTATTGGCCTGCTGCTGGAGCCAATCTTCCAGCAGATGGACGACGGTTTCCGATTCGATCGTTTCTTTAAGTAAATAATCATGCACATTAAGCTTAATCGCTTGCTGCGCTAACTTAAAATCGTCGTGGCAGGATAAAATAATGACCATGACGTCCGGGTTGATTTCTTTGGTCAGACGGATCAATTCGATGCCGTCCATTAGCGGCATTCCGATATCGGTGATCAGAAGGTCGGGAGGCTCCTGCTTTACATGCTCGTAGGCCTTCAAGCCGTTCTCGAATAGGCCGGCAAGCTGTAATTGCAGCCTGTCCCATGGAATCGTTTGCTGCAAAAACTGCAAGACCGGAATATCGTCATCCACCAGCATTACTTTCAGCATAGATTTACTCCTCCTTTACCCTTGGGATGTAAAGTGTAATTTGCGTGCCTTGTCCCGGCATGCTTTCGATTTCGATATTGAACCGATTCCCATAGATTAATCTCAACCGGTCATACACATTCTTGACACCGATTCCCGAGAAGGATTCATCCTCCTGCTGCTCGGGATGGATAGGCTGCTTGAGATTCTCCTTCAATCGGTTTAAGCGCTCCGTATTCATTCCTGCACCGTCGTCTTCAATTCGGATGGCCAGCTCGTCCGCTGCGATTCGGGAGAAAATTCGAATCGTCCCCTTTTCTTGATTAAAGCCGTGAATAATGGCATTCTCGATCAGCGGCTGCAAGAAAAAGCGGGGAACCTTCTCATAAAGCGTCTCCGCCAGCAAGTTAATCTCCCATTTAAGCGTTCCATGATGCCGGAAATTCATCAGCTTCATATAACTGACAGACGTGTCCACTTCTTCCTGGAGAGTAACCAATTCATCCTTCTGACTAATGGTCATTCTTAGCAATTTTGCCAAAGAGCTGATCAAGGCGGCGTTCTCCTCATCGCCCTTGAGCCATATTTTCATCCGGATAGAATTAAGGATATTAAATAAAAAATGAGGGTTGATTTGCGCCTGCAGCATCTTAAGCTCCGCTTTCCGTTTAAGGGTTTGCTCCAGCGTGATTTGCTCGATCATATGCTGAATTCGCCCCAGCATTTGGTCAAAGGACCGGCCCAGCCTTCCAATCTCATCCGGTCCCCGAATCCGTGAGCGTACATCGAGATTGCCGGATTCAACCTCGGAGGCGATCTGTCCCAGACGGACAATCGGCTTCGTAAATTGGCGGACTAAATAAACAAGAATCATTAGAAAGACGGAGAAGAACACAATTTGCAAAAAAACGTTCGTTCGTAAAATTTGATGGACCTGGCCTAAAGCGGTATCATAGGGAGTCATGCTGAGAAGATACCAGTCGGAATAAATTGTTTTGTTAGCGACGACCAGGTATTGCTTTCCATTCAAATGAATGAATTGACTGCTGTTCTCGCCTTCAGGAAGTGCTTGGCTATGAGCAAAGGGCTGTCCGATTTGCGATTTATCCGCATGGGATAAGATGATGCCGGAGCCGGTTAGCAGCAGCTTCTCACCTTCCGCCCGATCATTGGAAAACACTCGGCTAACCTGGCTTTCGCTAATGCTTATAATAATATAACCGTATAGTTCGGAAGAGAAGGTTTTGATCGTCCGGACTATGGTCATGAATTTTTCATTCTGTTTGTGCTCGGATTCAATATAGGCCGGATGGGCCCCGACCCAGAAGGTGCTGGAAGCCGGGAAATCCGGGAGCTCGGCAAACCAAGGCTCTTCAAAAAGACCGACAGGGTCGAATTCAGAATAAGGATAATTCGTATAGTTCGTGCCGTCCGGCAGCAGGATGGTAATATAGGTTTTTTCATCGGGAAAAGAGATATTATCCAGCTTGGCTGTAATTTTTTTGCGGCTTTCAAATAACTCTATCTCGTCCTGGACCAGATTTAATCGATGTTCGTTTCTTCGCTGCATGACAATGGACCGGATTTCGTTATCGAACTGGATGAAGTTGGAGATATAGATCATTTTATTGATTCGGTTCTCAATATACTGTTCTATAACCTCCAGAGTCTCGGAGGCCGTTCGGACCGCTTCCTCTTTAAGCACCTTCTTGGAAGTGTAATCGGAGAGGCTTAATGTAATAATCGTCGGAATGACGAGACATAGAATGGAAGACAGGATGAGCTTTTGGCGCAATGATTTTTTTCGGTACAGGTTCGTTAATCGCATTGACTTCCAAAGCTCCTTTAACTGCATAATTCTCTATAATAGTAAATCGCTATCATAATATACATAAGGGAGCAGAATATTTCTACTCCCTTGACGGTTTTGTCAGCAAAACTATTTATTTGCGTTAATGATTTTTTGAATTTTGTCTTTAGCGTTAGCTATCGCCTGGTCTATATCCTGCTGTCCCAGCAGAACGAGATCGACTTCATCCTGATAAGCTTTATAGACCTCGGCCTGGAATGGATGGGCCGGGGGCAGGGAAGTCATTTTGGCATGATCCAATACATAAAGCAGGGATTCCTTATCTACCATTTCCGGTTTCTTTGTCTGGTTGATAATGGCTTCGAGAAGCTTGCCCGTATCTTCCTTCTTCCAGGAGGTCAAGTACTTCTCCATAGCGGAAAGTCCTTCTGTCGAGAGATATCTGGCGAATTTGTAAGCTTCTTCTTTATGCTTCGAAGTCGACGAGACCACTAAATAGTTGGAGGACGACACAGCATAACCGCCTTCATCCTCGGGGTTGTTTTTCGGAACCGGCGCAAAGATCGTTTTATGGCTGGCTTCGTACTGGTCTGTTCCGCCCGCTTCACCGATCATCCAGGAGCCGATGACAATCATGCTTGCCTTGCCGTTGAAGTAGAGTGGGCGGTAGGACATTTTTTGAGAAATGACATCCACGAGCGGAACGGCGGATTTATCCACCATTTCGGTTTGTTGGCGAATTTCGATCGATTTGCGGACACCGGGATCATCCAGGTTGATCGTCAGATCCGGCAAAATAATGTCGTTGTTCTTGGGCTGATGCCATAAGCCTAAAGTGTAGTAGTCCGTCCAGGTGTGATGATACGTTCCATAGCGTTTGTCGGCTCCTTCGCCGGCCGTCATCTGCTTGGCATACTCCATGAAATCATCCCAGGTCCAATCGATCGTCGGCACTGCTAAGTTGGCTTCCTTCAAATGATCCTCGTTCAACATGACGAACCAGGTGCTGAACGTTCCCGGGAGTGCATAATAACTGCCATTAATGCCTGTATTGGTTTTGTATTCTTCCTCGTAATTGAAGCCGTCCTGTTCAATGAAGGTGTTCAATGGCTCCAGCATCCCGTTCGCGGCTCTCTGGGCGTAGCTTCTTTCATCGGCGATCAGGAAGACGTCGAGGGTCTCGCCGGAAGCGGAATACAGGTCAATTTTTTTCATGATTTCGTCATTCGTCGGTTCGGTCATCGGTACGTAATCAACTTTGATGCCGGGGTTCAGCTTTTCAAATTGTTCAATAACCGGCTGCATCATCTCTTTACTAAAGGTAACTTCTTGTGCATGAAACTTGATGGTGACTTGCTGCGGTTTGCCGTCTTCATTAGCATCGGGAGCAGCGTCCTTCTTGGTGCAAGCGCTTAAAATTAAGCTTACAACAAGGAGAAGAACAAGAGACCAGCTTGCTGCTTGTTTTCTACGAATCATTTTTACACCCCTCTTATATTTGTTCAGGTTTCATCCTACCATGTTCGGAAATGATCAACATTTCAAATTTTTGACTGGATTCAAAATTTTTTTACCACATAGGAATCTTTAAGTTCTTTACAATGGTAATGTGATGTAGAACAAAGAATCCTACTATCCCTTGACACCGCCTAACGAGATGCCTTCGATGACTTGCTTCTGCCCGATGATAAAGATTAACAGCAGAGGAACAATGGCGATGACAGAGCCCGCCATCATTAACGAATAGAACTCGCCATAAGCGTCGGCAAATTTCCGGATGCCGACCTGCAAGGTCAGCAGATTCTCGGAACGCAGGAAAATTAACGGGTTCTGATAGTCGTTCCAGGTCCAGATAAATCGTAAAATTCCGTAAGTGGCAATAGCCGGGCGTACTAGCGGCAGCGCGATAGTGAAGAAGATTTTCCAATGTCCGGCGCCGTCTATGCGGGCTGCTTCCAAGTACTCGTTATTCACCCCGAGGAAAAATTGGCGGAGCAAGAATGTCCCCAGCACACTGAAGCTGCCCAGAAGGATGAGTCCGAAGTGGGTATCGAATAATCCCAGCTGGCGGTAAAGAATAAATTGCGGGACGAGAACGGCCTGGCTCGGAATCATAAAAGTAGACAGCACCACCAGGAAAGCCACGTTTTTGCCCTTGAATTGAACCTTCGCGAAGGCGTAAGCGGCCATGCAAGAAACGAGCACGGAAACCAGCGTGGTCAGAACCGTTACTTTAATGGAATTCCAATAAAATAAATAAAGCGGATATTTACCGAGCCACACTTCTTTGTAGTTTTCGACGATGTTCCACTTGCTCGGAATCCATTCGATCGGATATTTGAACACATCCGTCTCGGGCTTGAACGATGCGGACAGCATCCAGATAAAGGGTAATAAAAACGTAATCCCGATGAGGAACATCAATAAGGTAATGAAAGCTTTTTTCCATTTATTGTTGTTCAAGTGTCAATCCCCCTTAATAGTTCACCCATCTGCGCTGTCCGTACCATTGGATAAGCGTAATGATAAAGATCGCGAAGAACAGGAACAAGGCCATCGTTGAAGCGTAGCTCATCTTCAGGTTGATAAAGGCCGTTTCATATAAATAGTAGACGACGACAGAGGTCGAGCCTGCCGGGCCGCCCTTGGTCAAAACCTGGATAATGTCAAATACTTTGAAGGTGCCGATAATTCCGGTAATCAGCAAAAAGAAGGTCGTAGGCGACAGCAAAGGCAGCGTGATCGATTTGAACTTTTGGGAAGCCGTAGCGCCGTCGATATCTGCAGCCTCATACAGCTCTTGCGGGATGGACTGCAAGCCGGCAATATAAATGATCATATTGTAGCCGATGGATACCCAAACCATGATCATCATAACCGAAGGGAGGGCAAAATGAACATCCGCGATCCACTTGGGAGGATCCGCAATCCCGAGAGACATTAACAGGCTGTTGATGGGGCCATAGGAGGGATGGAACAGCACTTGCCACACCATCGCTACAGCAACAATGCTGGAAATATACGGCATAAAATAAACGACTTTAAAAAAGCTTTTGAAATAGACACTTTTGTTAATAATGACGGCTAAAAATAAGGATATAGCCAAAGTGATAGGAACGACGAGCAAAAAGATCAGGTTGTTTGTGATAGATTTCCAGAATAAATCATCATTCAGCAAGTTTTTAAAATGAGTAAGCCCTGCAAATTCCACACCTTTAAAGCCCAAAATATGATTCCAGTGAGTGAAGCTTAATATAAAGGAAGCGATAATCGGCATAATTAAAAATATGGTGACTCCTATAAGCATGGGAGCAATAAACAAATATCCGGTTAACGTTTCCCTCCATTTCTGCTTATTTATTGCAATCACGCCTTTCGTCATGTTGTGCAGCATCGTAATCTATATATTAAAGAACAGAGACGGGCTTGGAGAAGTTAAAAAGATGACTGATTCAAAAATATTTTGACATTTACAAATAGTGGAAGGTTCTATAAATCGCAATTTTTTTACAAATAAGAATGTTTTTTATATTTACAAAATATATTGGAATATGCTAGCATTTTAGACAATCATCATGTGCTGCTTGACATGGCTTTATTCAGCTCCAGAGCGGATTGCTGGAGTCCATTTTCGAAGGGCTGAGGGGGGAGTTTAATGAGTGCTTTGCAACTGCAAGATAAAGTGATTTTGATTACCGGGGCTGCGGGACGATTGGGGCGAGCCGCCGCGAGCTTGTTTATTGCCAAAGGTGCGATTGTGGTGGGGACGGATATTTGCCCCATAGAGCAATCCCCTGAGCTTCTGCGGTTACAGGAGAAGCATGGTGACCGTCAATTCTGCTTTATTCGTGCGGATGCCAGTGAGGAGGAAGAGGTTCGGGCCAGCTTCCTCGCAGTGGAGGAGAAATTCGGCCGATTGGACGGCACCTTTCACAATGCTTACAAGCAAGCAGTCAAGCCGGTGCTGGAATTGCCGCTGGATGAATGGAACGCGGCCATTAAAGGTTCCTTGACCAGTACTTATCTTGTGTGTAAATATTCCATAGCTCTAATGATTTCTTCGGGAGGCGGGGCGATCGTCAATACGTCATCGGTTTTATCGCAAACAGCTAAAATAAACAATGCGGCATACGGGGCCGCCAAAGCGGGCATGAATCAGTTGACAAAGGTGATTGCACTGGAATATGCAAAGCAGGGAATTCGGGCCAACGTCCTGCTGCCGGGAGATTTCAAAGTGGAGGAAGATTTGGCGCGGCTGACTCCCGAGGCGCGGAAAGCCCATAATGAAAGATTTCTGTTGGGACGGACGGGCACTCCGGAAGAACTTGCCGAGCTCGCGGCCTATTTATTGTCCGATGCCGCAGCCTATATGACGGGCAGTCTAATATGCATGGACGGAGGGTACAGCTTGTGAATTCTATTTTCTTTCATCATCATACACGGGATGAAATTTCCGCTATGGCTAAAGCCGGCTGCCCGGTTGTCGTCCCGCTGGCGGCAACGGAGCAGCATGGTCCGCATCTGCCGGTTTATACGGACAGCATCATCGGCGAACATATTGTGACGCATGCCGTCCAGCAAGCCTCTGCAGTCATCCCGATGTTGGCCGTACCGGTTCTGACTATCGGCTGCTCCGAGCATCATTTAAGCTTTGGCGGGACGCTATCCTTCAGCTCTTCCACCTATCTGAATGTGTTAAGAGATATCGGGGAGAGCCTGGTCACCTGCGGTTTTCGCAAAATTATATTTCTCAATGGGCATGGAGGCAACGCCCATATGATGAATCAAACGGCCAATGATTTGGCTGTTCTCCATTCGGTCTGGACGGCCTCGGCTTCCTATTGGAACCTCGCCGGTGCCGCGCTGCAACGTGTTAACGCTCACGAATCAGGGATGGTGCCGGGGCATGCCGGTGCGTTCGAAACCGCTTTAATCCTTGCTCTGCGTCCGGAATTGGTTAGAACGGAGCATATGAGTGACCGCCATGCGATGCGTCCATGGATTAACTCCGGTCCGCCGGGAACATTTATCGGCAAGCACGGAGAATTGACCGGCTTCGACGGTTACACTGACGCTCCGTACGGTGCGACTGCAGAGCAAGGCCGACTCTACCTGACAACGATTATTGCTGCCGTGACAGATTGGTTGGTGTCGACATGCGAGGCTATGGATAAGGGGGACCTAAGTTATGAGTAAGCCAGTCAGGGAGCAAGAACTGAAGGTAGCGGTCATCGTCACGGAATATCGGCATAATTCTCATGCCGATGTTATCCTGGGGCGGTTATTGGGCGAGTTTGATTATACGCCTCAGCTGAAAGTTGCCTCTCTCTATACCGATCAGGTGCCGTCTAACGATATGAGCCGGGAGAAGGCGGAGAAATACGGGATTCCCATCTTTCCGACGATCGCCGAAGCGATTGCGATTGGCCAGGAGAAGGATCGGATAGACGGTGTAGTCATTATAGGCGAGCATGGCGATTATCCGGAGAATGAAAAAAGGCAAAAGATGTATCCGCGGCGGCGTCTGCTCGAAGAAGTACTGCAGGCGTTGGATCGGTTAAATTTATGCATCCCCGTTTTTTCGGATAAGCATCTGGCTTACGATATGTCGGATGCGCTGTGGATGTACGAACAGCTCAAGCAAAGAGGAATCCCCTTCATGGGGGGATCATCGGTTCCGCTTGCGGACACGGTTCCTCCCTTTCAGGTTGAGACGGCCCGATCGGCCCGGGAAATTCTCGTAGTCAGCTTCTCTTCCTCTATTGAAGCCTATGGTTTTCACGGCATGGAGGTATTACAGAGGATAGCCGAGCAGCGGATCGGCGGGGAGCAGGGGGTGGCGTCCATTCAAGCTATGGAGGGAGCAGCCGTATGGGAGGCGATGGATCGCGGCGAGTGGCCGGAGGACTTGCTGTTCGAAGCGTTGTCCACTATGCCGGACCTTGTTCCGGGACATCCGCGCGACCAAGTGGCGGACCCTGTGCTGCTTAGCATCGAATATAGGGATGGTACGAAGGGGTATGTGATTCAGCTGCAAAATTATGTCAATCAATGGCTGAGCGCCTTCCGTTGTCAGGATGGACAGATCTCTTCATCCCGCTGGATCACTCAGACAAGCCGGCCGTTCAACCACTTCGAGCGCCTCACCCAGTATGTAGAAAGGTTAATAGTAAGCAGGCAGTCGCCTGTTCCGATCGAACGAACGCTAATGACGACAGGACTGATCGATTTAGGTATGGAATCCCTGTACAAGCAAGCGAGGATAAATACGCCGGAGCTGCACATTTCATATCAACCCTTATAAACATTCAACGACAATAATCATCAACCTATTAAATAATGAAGAAGGAGCCACAGGAAAAGGGGGAGGGATACAGGGATGAGTAAGAAGTTTACGGCCGGGAAGGAAAAGAGACTGCCATTTTCGTCTGCTGTTCAAACAGGGTCTTATGTGTACGTATCCGGACAGGGAGGGATTGACCCGCAGACCCATTGTATTGTCGGTCTGGACCTGGAGTCTCAAACCAGGCAGACCATGGACAATATAAGGGAGGTGCTCACCGCTGCAAGCCTGGATTGGGAGCACGTAGTTAAGGTGAACGTCTACTTGGCCGACCGCAGCCTGTATGAGGAATTTAACCAAATCTACGCCCGTTATTTTAATTCCTTTTTTCCCGCACGAACTTTGGTTTATTGTGCTCTGAATTACGATTTGCTGGTCGAGATAGATGTGATTGCCTCTCGTGAGAAACCTCTTTCCGTAATAGTCTGAGCGAAGCGCACCACAGGCATCTCAATTACAAGTATCCCAGCGTTATATGACTTTCCAGCGCCGCGTGGCGCATCGGCTCTGTGTGAGACTTCGGCCCTAACGTTTCTCCCGATTCGCAGGAGGACAGGATTTGTTCAATGAATTGATTTGCCGCAATCGAGAGAGGAAAATCCTGCAGCCGCACAATGCCGAATTCCACTTACCCGATATAATTCTAAATGGATAATAGCTATATCCTCCCTGTATAACGGTTATATTAATTAACTATTATCTTAAATCATACATTCGCTGTATGATGTTTACAAGATTGCTATATAGTTCATCCGAAGGAGGTCTGCAATGACGATGGAAAATACAGTAGTTATCGGGATGGATGGCGGAGGGACCCATACGAGGGTTATGGTAAGCGATCTTCAGGGACAGATCCTATCCTATGTGGAGCACGGAGGTTCATCGATAAGAAAGGATAATCAGGCTAAAGAAAACGCCCGGCAGGCGATCATACATGCGCTGGAAAGCGCAGGATGCGCGCCGCAGCAAGTGAAGGGACTATGTGCGGGGGTAGCCGGTTTGGATTCTGAGGAAGATTTGGCGTGGGTAGAAGGGTTAACCGATGTCCCCGGGCTGAATTGCCCGAAATGGCACGTCAATGATGCGGTGATCGCTCATGCGGGGGCCTTCCTCGAGAAGCCCGGAATTGTTGTCGTTTCGGGAACCGGCTCGATTCTCTTTGCCATAACCGAGGACGGGACCCATCTAAGGAATTATGATTTCGGCCATTATGCTTCCAGTGCGGCAAGATTTCTGTCTTACGATGCGGTGTATGAATTGCTTGCGGGGAATCGGCAACAATCTGATGAAGCTATGGCGCAGCAGATTCTTAAGTTTTGGGCGGTGAATCGGATAGATGAATTACATAAGCTGGCTAGCGGCGGGTTTATGGAAGACCGTAAAGAGCGGGACAAAAAATTTGGGCAAATGGCTCCCATCGTCACCAAGGCGGCTCAAGAGGGGAGTCCGCTAGCGAGAACGGTCTGCGACCGGGCCGTTCAACAAATTGTTGTTGGGGTGGAACTGCTGGGGGCTTGTTTCCGGGAGAGCCCTGTCACCGTAACGGGGATTGGCAGTGTCATTCAAAGTCCATACATGAAAGCAGCACTAACCGAACGCTTGAAAGAAGGAAACAACAAATTCTATGCGGTGGTTGAGCCCGCTCTGTCCGCCGTTTCCGGGGCGGTTATTATGGCCCTAAAGCGGCTTCAGGCTCCGGTCGATGAGCAGACGTTACGCAATTTACTTAAACATCCACAGTCTCAGTATCAAGTGTTGGTGGGCTAGCATGGTTTCGTATGAACCTTCTTCTTCTGTTCTTAACTCCATTAATTAAAATTTAAGTATGCACCTGAAGAACCAAGAACATTTGGAACGCACGAAGAAGCTGCTCGCTCAAAACCTTATTAGAAATGTAGGAGGAGGCCTCATGTCTGATCCTATTCTTGTCGTCCCCTATGATCCACAGTGGCAGGAAGAATTTCTGCAAATCGGTACGAGAATTAGGGAGGCGCTAGACACAATCGCGGTTCGGATAGATCATATCGGTTCCACGTCCATAGCCGGTTTAGCTGCCAAACCGATAGTCGATATCCAAATTTCAGTACGGTCATTGGAGCCGATGGTTTATCAACCCCTTCTGGAAAATGTAGGGTATTATTATAGGGCGGATAATCCGGATTTAACTAAACGCTACTTCAGAGAAGGCAAGGGAAGGAAAAGAACGCATATCCACGTCCGGGAGGCGGGAAGCTGGTCCGAGCAATTTGCCCTGCTGTTCAGAGATTATTTGCGACAACATCCAGAGGACAGCAGAGAATATGCCAAGGTGAAATATGAGTTGATGGAACGCTTTGGAGATCAGCGGCATCGGTATGTCGAAGAGAAGGGTCCGGTAATTTGGAAAATCATGACGAAAGCCAGCTCATGGAGCCAGGAAGCTGGATGGAGGCCCGGGGAACCGGATATATAGGTAGAAGCTTCGGAGGCACTTTCCTTCGGAACGGAATGATTGCTTTCTTTAGTGCCACTTATAGATGAACAGGGTTGATTTGTCGTGTCATTTTTCAAGTGTCAGCTGTCAATGAACTTAATCATCATAATGCCGTTAAATATACTGTTTACCCACGTGTAAAAACAGTAAAGTTTGCAAGATGCCGTGATGAATCTAAGCTGGTTCATTCACGGCTTTTTTGTGTTCCTAGAACGGCGTTCAAAAATGAAAATAGGGTAGTGGAGCGCGGAGGATATACTAAATCAGCCCGTTCGGGGGAGCAATCTCGATGGAGATAGCGGGAAGCCTGTCCTTGTCTGCTTTGGTGAATGACAGGCAGATTTCTAGCCGCGAGCCTCTCCCGGCTTGCGTTGCGGCGTTGGCTTGGGCGGGTCAAGCCTATGGGGTCTGTCCCGACAAATGGCCGTTGTCGCTCCCCCGTACGAACCAGATGATGACCAGGGTTGTCCAATAACAGAGAAATTGTGGAGGGGAATCAGGATTTGAAAAGCTCGCGATCTTCTCCGTCGCTCGCTGCCTTTTCTTTGGCAATCAAGCCGCCCTCCGTTCTCCACTTCTCGTCTTCGTCTCTCTTAAACTCTTCCTCCTCCGGGATGTTATAGTGATTCATGGTTGGTTTAACTTCCTTGAAAAAGGAGGCCAGCTCGTCGAAATCGACATCTTCCCCGTTCTCTTTGCGGCCGGGGAAAAGTAGAACAATAGCGGCTGCCACCGAACAGCAAACCAGAATGACCACCAGAAATAACTGCACGGGTCCCAGTGACCGTAACCATTCAACCATTATTCCTCACTCCTTTCTTCGTTTGTAGGGGCCGGTATTTTGGACATTGTTGCCCTTGCCCAGGGATTGGGGTTGACCACCGTCACCACCGTCATGCGACACCGAACACCGCGCGCTGGGAGTCTCGCGCGGTGCGGAAGAGTCCCCCCCCAAGAAAGGGAAATCCTTTCCTCCCATTGTCTCTCCTTATCTTCTTTTTACCCATTTGCGGATATCGATAAACTCATTGACCTCTCTCGAGCTTCCGTCTGACCGTTTATATACATGGTTTTAGTGATTGGGGAAGGCCCATCCGTCATGACTGCTGCTGTTATTGCTTTAGTTCACCATAGTATCTGTACTCTATAGCATCTAGTGCGCCATAGTATCTAGTCCCCTTTTTCTTTTTCAGTTCACCACTGCACCACATCGTGTCTGGTATGTCTTACTGTGTGTCGAGCAAATTTATCACGGCTGCAAAAGTGCAGTCATTTGCTGATTATCGGCCCCATTTCGCTGGATCTAATGCAAAAATACAGTGGATTCGGCCATGCCGATTCGAAAATGGATTAATCGAATGATTCTACTGTATATTTGCAGGCGATGACGCCAAAGAAGCCGATTCTGATTCAAAGTGATGTATTTTTGCAGTCGATTGTCGTCGATTGCGGCAGTCGCTCGTCCTCGAAGGAGTTCATATAAAATGGAATGCTCATTCTTGCCTTATGTGGCCTTTTAATGTTAACCTTATTTCATAAGTATTTGGTTAACAATTATTGGTGGGGCAGAGAGCAAGAACTGCCCGCGCGTGCGATGCCCTTGATCAATCGTGACCAGGGTCAGAGCGAGGCTTGACTGCTTGATTTGCTTGACCGAAGCCAGTCTATTTTTGCGCAAAACCAAAATAAAGTTAGAAAAACTAATGACCAGCGATGTGCGGGAGGAGAAGCAATGTCGACTATTCAACAAACAAACTGGAATGAATATGCGGATAAAGCACTGCGTGGGGAAAGATTGACGCATGAGGAAGCACTGTCCGTTCTGCAGGCGGATGACGGGGAGTTGTTGGCCATCTTGCAAGCGGCATATAAGGTAAGAAAGCATTATTACGGCATCAAGGTTAAGCTGAATTTGATCATGAACGCCAAGAGCGGATTGTGCCCGGAGGATTGCGGCTACTGCTCGCAGTCGATTGTGTCGAGTGCCCCCATTGAGAAGTATTCCTTGCTCGATAAGGATACGCTGGTGGACGGAGCCCGCAAGGCGATGGAGTTGAAGGCGGGGACGTACTGTATTGTCGCAAGCGGTCGGGGGCCAAGTCACCGGGAGGTGGATCAGGTCGTAGCGGCTGTTCAGGAAATCAAGGCAACGATGCCAATGAAAATATGCGCTTGTCTCGGTATTCTGAACGAGGAGCAGGCGAAGAGGCTGAAGGAGGCGGGAGTCGACCGCTACAACCATAATTTGAACACAAGTTCGAGCCATTTCGGGAGCATTACGACGACCCATACTTATGATGATCGGGTACATACCGTGGAGCAAGCCCAAATGGCGGGAATGTCGCCATGCTCCGGCTGCATTATCGGCATGGGCGAGACGGATGAGGATATCATCGACATCGCTTGGTCGCTGCGAGAGCTAGGAGCGGATTCGATCCCGATCAACTTTCTCCATCCGATCGATGGAACGCCGCTGGCCGGGCGGAACGATCTGAATCCGCGCCGCTGCTTGAAGGTGCTGGCTTTGTTCCGCTTGATCTGTCCGACCAAGGAAATCCGGGTGTCGGGAGGACGCGAGCTGCAGCTTCGTTCGCTTCAACCGCTAAGCTTGTATGCGGCGAATTCGGTTTTTGTCGGGGATTATTTGACTACCGAAGGTCAGCAATCGTTGGACGATCACCGGATGATTGAAGATCTCGGATTCGAGATTGAGCGGTGCGCCTTGGGCTGATGAAGGCCGGTCACTGGCACAGAAGCCCCGTTTGGACTATAATGAGGGGAGAATCGGACAGCGTGTCCGCTCTTCAATACTGAATAACGGATGGGGTGCAGCTTCATGAATTTATTTGATTTATCTGGTAAAACAGCTATCGTCACCGGAGGAGCCGTAGGCTTGGGTGGGGGGATGGCGCTGGGTCTGGCTAAAGCGGGAGCGGATGTCGTTCTTGTAACCAGCCGAGACAAATCCCGTGATGTCCATAACGAAATTGAAGCGATGGGGCGCAAGGCTCATACCATCGTCGCGGATCTTAGTGATGAGAGCAAGCTTCCGCAAGTCATCAACGAAACTTTGGAAGTGTTCGGCAAAATCGATATTTTGGTAAACAATTCCGGAATTATTCGTCGTACTCCTGCAGCAGACCACTCGGCGGAGGATTGGCATGCGGTTATTAACTTAAACCTGAACTCCGTTTTCTTCCTCTGTCAGCTCGCCGGTCGTGAAATGATCAAGCAAGGATCGGGTAAAATTATTAATATCGCCTCCATGCTCAGCTACCAGGGCGGAATCAACGTTCCCGGATATACGGCAGCGAAGCACGGCGTAGCCGGAATTACGAAAGCATTGGCGAACGAATGGGCCGGCAAAGGGGTGTGTGTGAACGCCATTGCTCCGGGCTACATGTCCACGGATAACACGGCGGCCATTCGTGCCGACGAAGCGCGCAACAAATCGATTCTGGAGCGCATTCCGGCTGGACGCTGGGGAACTACCGAAGATTTGCAAGGTCCTGTCGTGTTCCTCGCTTCCGCAGCATCGGATTATATGAACGGCCATGTGCTTGACGTGGACGGCGGATGGATGGGCAGATAAGATGACGGACGGGAAGCAGATGTTCCAACCCGAAGTGGTCACGTTCGGAGAGACGATGGCCCTTCTTATGCCGGATGGCTCCAAAGGGATCGAGTATACGTCCCTGTTGGAGAAATCGTTCGGCGGCGCTGAAAGCAACGTAGCGATCGGCATCTCCCGTCTGGGCCACCGGGCGGGCTGGTTCGGGCGGCTGGGCGAAGACCCGCTGGGGCGGATGATTCTGAAGCGAATCCGCGGAGAAGGGGTCGATGTATCCCGCGCCGAATTGACTCCGGAAGCGCCGACAGGGCTTATTCTGCGGGAGAACGTAGCCGGCAAATCGTCGGTCTATTATTACCGCAAGCATTCCGCAGCGAGCCGGATGAAGCCCGAGCATCTGGACGAATCCTACATTCGTCAGGCATCGATTCTTCATGTCACCGGCATTACTCCGGCGCTAAGCGAATCGTGCCGGGAGACCGTCGCCGAGGCGATAGCAATAGCCCGCCGCAACGGAGTCAAGGTTTGCTTCGACCCGAATCTGCGGTTGAAGCTATGGGATGTCGAACAAGCACGAGAGGTATTGTTCACGTTTGCACAAGAGGCAGATTATTTCCTTCCCGGCCTCGATGAGCTGAAGCTGCTGTATGGTACGGAAGATTTCGACCGGATCGTGGAGGAGCTGGGCCGGCTGCAAGCCGTGTCTATCGTCAAGGGCGGAGAGGACGAAACCTACATCGTGGAGCAGGGCGATGTTCGTGCGATCCCGTACTTCAAAGCGGAGCGGATCGTCGATACCGTTGGAGCCGGAGACGGCTTTTGCGCCGGGTTTATCGCCGGCCTGTTGAAGAGCTATTCGCTCGATGAAGCGGTGCGCTTGGGTAACCTGATCGGCTCCATGGTCATCCAGATGGAAGGCGATTGGGAAGGCATTCCCACCTGGGATCAGGTGCAGGCCACTTTGAACCGGGTCGCCCATGTGGAAAGGTAGACAGCAGCCCAGGCCGGGAATTATGCATCGTATGGGAGCTCCCGGCACACGGTTTGCCGATGCATGGCCGTGGTTAAACTACAATGTGAGGCGCATGGCGAAATCATTTTTTGTGACACGGACAAAAAAGAAACTAATCCTTAACAGGACGGAAGTGTAAAAGCGGATGAAAAAATTGTTAGTAACCAACCAACTGATGGAGGAAGGCGTTGTCGCCGTATTGCGCGGCGAGACCCCGGAAGAAGTGGTGGAAATAGCCGAGCAGGCTATTGCCGGAGGGATCAAGGCGATAGAGGTGACGATGACCGTTCCCTTCGCATTGCGGGCGATAGAAGAATTGGGCAAGCGCTACTCCGTGACTGCGGAGGACCCGGACAAGTATGCCATTATCGGCGTGGGAACGGTGCTCGACCCCGAGACGGCGAGGGCGGCGATTCTGTCCGGAGCCGAATTCGTGGTCGGCCCGTCGCTGAATCCGGCGACGGTTACGCTGTGTCACCGCTACCGGATCCCGGTGATGCCGGGGGTTATGACGATTCAGGAGATCCAGAGCGCGCTGGAGCTTGGCGTGGACATCGTCAAGCTGTTCCCTGGCAACCTGTTCTCCCCCTCGATGATCAAAGCGATCAAGGGCCCGCTTCCACAGGCCAATATCATGCCTACGGGGGGCGTATCGCTGGATAATCTGGGAGATTGGATCCGCGCGGGAGCGGTGGCGGTCGGCATCGGCTCGGATCTTACGTCCGAGGCGGCCAAAACCGGAGACTTCAGCCTCGTAGCGAAGAAGGCCGCTCAGTACAAAGAAGCTTATTTAGCGGCAAAAGCGAAGTAATCGATTGAACGTTAGTGCAGCATGAACTAGGCCAAGAGTCTTTTCCCTATAAGAGTCCTTTGCTCTATAGGCGAAAGACTCTTTTTTTTGCCGGGAAGGCCGATCAACTTTTTTAGTGCTATCCAATCTTCTACGAAATTTGTCTTTTTTCGCAAAATAAATAAATAAAAAGGGAAACTTTCAAATAAAATGGTAAATTATGTTGATTTATGGAAACAAAAATGCTAGTGTACTAGTATACTAGAAGAATAAAAGAGCAGGGAGCAGATGATCATTGGTGACCCAGAGAGGCTCAAATCGGGATTACGTTTATGAAATTGTGAAAAATAATATATTAAACATGAAGCTGGAGCCGGGAACCTTGATTTCCGAGAAGGAAATTTCCGAGAAGCTTAAGGTCAGCCGGACTCCTACGCGAGAAGCCTTCATTAAGCTGGCGGAGGAAGAGCTGATTGTGATCTATCCTCAGAAGGGCTCCTTTGTATCCCTGATCGATTTGGAGCAGGTCGATGAAGCCCGGTTTGTGCGCGAGCATATGGAAGCGGCGATATTGAGAATCGCCTGCGCGACCTTCGAGGAGAAAGACTTGCTGGATTTGGAGGCGCTTATTTCACAGCAAGTCATCTACAGCGGGAATAGCGACTACGAGAAGGCCAATTTAGAGAAATTGCACGCTCTGGATGAAGAGTTTCATCGCACGCTGTTTATTAAATGCGGCAAGGAATGGACCTGGAACGTCATTCAGCAGATGCTGGGCCATTATAAACGGTTCAGGAATTTGCTGCTGGCGGTCTATTTTGACTGGGAAACTATTATTTTGCAGCATATGAGAATCGTAGAGTATATTCGCAACCGTAACTTTGAAATGGTGGAGCAGGAGCTCAGATCCCACTTGAAGACCCGTTTTGAGAAGGATGCTTTGCTGAAGAAGTACCCGAATTATTTCAAGGAGTCGGCCGACAGGCAATTCCCCCCATTAAAAAAAATGCTCTAGCACAGCAGGAAAGGTGATCCCTCATGGTTATTAACTGGATTGACAGGAACATCCGTTATCTCTTCTCCCTTCCAGCCGTCCTGTTTGTCGTGCTGATGGTTATTTTTCCACTGGGCTATACGGCCTGGATCAGCCTGCACGAGTGGAGCATGTCCGGCATGACCCCGCCTCAATGGGTCGGCTTCGCTAATTACATTTCCTTGCTGACGGATTCAAGATTTTGGGAAGCGACTTGGCATACCCTCTATTTTTCATTCGGCGCCATACTGGTCGAAACCGTTCTCGGAGTGGCGATCGCGGTGCTGCTCAACCGTCACTTTGCACTTAAAAATGTCGTCAAAACGCTGTTCTTATTGCCGATGGTTTCCACACCGGTGGCGATTGCCATGGTATGGATGCTTATTTATGAACCGACCGTCGGATTGGCCAATACCTTGCTCGGCAAATTAGGGCTGGGTCCGCAGCTGTGGCTGACTTCATCGGATACGGTGCTGCATTCGCTTATGCTGATCGACATATGGGAATGGACCCCTATGGTGACTTTGATCGTGCTTGCCGGAATGACAACGCTTCCTCAAGAGCCTTACGAATCTGCGGTGGTGGACGGGGCGAATCGTTGGCAAATTTTCTGGAAAATCACATTTCCTCTCCTGATTCCGACGATTGTTGTAGCCATGCTGCTGCGGATGATCGATGCGCTCAAGACGTTCGATATTATCTATGCGACAACCCAAGGCGGACCGGGGACAGCATCGGAAACGCTTAATACATACGGATATACACTTGGCTTCGGTTATTTCAAGATCGGTTTAGGCTCGGCACTCATTATGCTGTTTCTTCTGCTTGTTGCCATCATTAGCCTCCTGTTTGTTTTTGTGCGCAATAAGGTGGGGGTGGATCATTAATGAAAGCGAACCTTCAAGAGGATAAGCATGTGCATGTCTCGCGAGCCGTCCTGAAGAGGGGGAACCCGATGTTTTTCTATGCCGGTCTGGCTGCGGTTTTACTTGTCGTCTGCTTTCCGTTTATCTGGATGATTCTGGCTTCGTTCAAAATGCAGGTCCAAATTATGTCGATGGACAAACTGTTTATTTTTCAGCCGACTTTGAATAATTACAGGACGGTCTTTAGCGAGTATGAGTTCGTTAAACCGATCGTGAACAGTGCGATCGTCGGAGTGGCATCGACTGCGTTGTCGATTCTGCTCGGGCTTCCGGCGGCTTACGCCATTTCCCGCTACAGGCAGAACATACTGGGACTGATCATTTTGATGGTCCGTTTTATTCCGGGAATTACCTTCCTGATTCCGTGGTATATCATTTTTTCCAGGCTCGGTCTGGTTGACACCCATTTTGCGCTGTCCCTAAGCCATCTGTTGATTAATTTGCCCTTTATTATTTGGATCATGATCCCGTATTTCGACTCACTGCCCAGAGAATTGGAGGAAGCTGCCATAGTCGACGGTTCGTCGGTCGTCGGAGTGTTCCTGCGGATTATCCTTCCGCTGTCCATACCGGGCGTAGTTACCGCATCGCTGCTTTCCTTTATTTTTTCATGGAATAACCTGGTTTTCTCCATGGCGCTTTCCGGCGGGAATACTCAGACGCTGCCGCTTGCCATCTTTAACTTTATTTCGTATGCGGTGATTGATTGGGGAGCCTTAATGGCAGCAGCCGTTCTCATCACGATCCCGATTCTGATTCTCTCTTTGTTGGCACAGCGGTTTATTATTCAAGGCCTGACAGCCGGCGCGGTTAAAGGATAGGGCAGGAAGGAGCTTTGAACTTGTTGGAAGGGGGTGGTGAAAAAGCGGGATCGCTTCCGGATATGGAGCGATTCAGATGAAAGCATCCGGTCAGACATGACAACTTACAACGGGGTTCATAATAATTAAGTACAAAGATTCAGGAGGGTTAAAGTATGGAGAGAAAAGCAAAGGCCCTGTCCGCAATGCTGGCCTCGGTTATGGTCGCGGGAATGTTAACCGGTTGCGGCTCGGCGAGTGGTCCGGATCAAGGGAAAGCCCCCGAAGTTGCGGGGCAGGTCGATAAGGACAAGCCTTATGCAGGGACGACTATTCGTTTCATGATGGCGGTTCATCCATGGCTGGATTCGATCAAAACGCTGCTTCCGGAATTCGAAGAACAAACCGGGATCAAGGTCAATGTGGAATCGTACAGTCAGGAGCAGACGAGCAATAAGATGGCTGTAGAAATGACGGCTAAAACCTCGTCTCTCGATGTGATGTTTATTCGCCCTCTTGACGAAACCAAGCTGTTCACCCGAAATGGCTGGGTGGAGCCGCTCGACAGCTATTTCAAAGGGGACGGGGAATATGATCTGGATGATTTTATCCCTTCCGCTCTCGATTCGGTCACCTACGAAGGCAAGCTGATCGGGATCCCGATTACGACCGAGCGTGAAATTCTGTATTATCGGAAAGATCTATTTGAGAAGCACAATATTGCTGTGCCTGCTACGCTCGACGAGATGATGGCGGCTGCGGAGAAGCTGCACGATCCGGCTAACGGCATGTACGGATTTGTTGCCCGCGGGAAAAAGTCGGTCGCGGTCACGCAATTTTCCAGCTACCTCTTCAGCTTCGGAGGTCAATTTCATGAGGGAGACACGGCTACTTTGAATACGCCGGAAGCGATGCAGGCCTTTCAATTTTACGGCGATATTCTGAACAAATACGGCCCGCCAGGGACGATTAACATGCACTGGCCCGAGGCAGCTAACGCTTTCGCTCAAGGCAAGGTGGCCATGTTCACGGATGCCGATGCGATCTACATCAACGTTGCGGATCCATCCAAATCCGCGGTCAGTGATCAGGTAGGTTACGCCATGTTCCCGGCCGGACCGGCAGGGGCCAAAACCTTTAATGTAAGCTCCGGCGGGCTGTCGATCAGCCCATTCTCCAAAAATAAAGAAGCGGCAGCGGA
Source organism: Paenibacillus sp. J2TS4 (assembly GCF_018403245.1). Taxonomy (GTDB): domain Bacteria; phylum Bacillota; class Bacilli; order Paenibacillales; family NBRC-103111; genus Paenibacillus_L. The sequence continues at coordinate 58,381 of NZ_BOSH01000009.1, read as the reverse complement.
ATTTATTAAATGGGCGACAAGCAAGGAAACGACTCTTAAAACGCAATCCGCCGGAAATCCCGGAGCCAGACAATCGGTGTGGGATAATCCGGAATCGACCAAGGATTGGCCGGCTGATCTGGTCAAGGTGATTACCGAAAGCAGCAAAATCGGAGTCGGGTCGGATCGGCCCCAGGTGATCGGCGTGGCGGAAGCCAGAGATATTATCAGTCAACCGATTAGCGCGGCTATTGAAGGTAAGGATATTCAGAACTTTGTAGACAAGGCGCAGAAGGAATTTCAAGAGTTGATAGATAAGGAAAAGCAATCCCAGTAACTATATACTCGGCACTAAAGATTTCAAAGCTCATGAAGTGGAGAAAGAAAGATGCTTCCAGGGCGAGTTTTGGCTTTGTATTCCAACCATCCGAAGGCCCATCCATATAGAAGGAATACAAAACAAGATGTTTGAAGCTTTGGAGGCACTTTCCTTCGGAACGGAATGAAGCTTTCTTTAGTGCCATATATATAGGGAACGGGCGGCGTACTCTGATAGCGGGTGCGATTGCCCTTTTCTCACAATTTAAGAAAGTATAAGTTTTCACCTTATACCTGCTCTTATATTTCATCGGTAAACGCGCCTGTCCAAAGGACGGAGATAGCCGTTTATCCTTGCATACAACTAGAAGGAAGGGTTACGACTGTGAATAAGATTGGAATAATCGGACTGGGAAGAATGGGCCGGGGAATTTGTCGAAATTTAATTCTGCAAGAGTACGCCGTTACGGTTTATGATATTAATAAGGAGCAAGTGCAGCTGTTTGCCTCTGACGCTGCTATCGCGCAGGACCCGGGTGAGCTGTTGAACCGGTGTGACATTATATTTTTATCGCTGCCAAGCTCTGTTCAAGTGGAAGAGACCGTTCTGGAATTTATAGCCCAGGGAGTGGAAGGCAAATCTATTATCGATTTAAGCACGAGCTATCCGCTGTCCTCAAGACAGTTATATGACAAGGTTACCGCCGCAGGAGGCCGCTTCGCTGACGCTTCACTGACGGGAACGCCGATTCATGCCGAGCAAGGGACGCTTATCGTTACGTTCGGAGGAGATCGAGAGACATTCGAGGCTACCCGGGGGATTATCGCCAGCTTCGCTTCCCGAGGTGTTCAATACATGGGAGGGCCCGGGGCCGGAAATATCGCCAAGCTGGCCAACAACTATTTGGCCATTATGTATACTGCGCTTTATGCGGAAATTTTTCCGCTGGCCGAAAAGCTCGGTTTTGACACACAGAAGCTGTTTGAGACGATGGGGCAGAGCGGAGTGAACTGCGCGATGTATCAGAGCAACGGTTCCAAGATTGTTAACCAAACCTACGATCCGTCGTTTTCTCTCGACCTGGCACTTAAAGATATTACCTATGTGAAGAAGCTGTTCGAGGAATATTCGATGCCCTCCTTCATTCTGGACGGAGGCTTGACGCTCTTGCGTCTCGGACACCTCAAAGGTTACGGCGACAAGGATCTTTCCGAGATGGCCAGGGTCGTAAGGGAATATTTAGGCACGGAAGGAAAAGAGGGACACGATGATAATGGAGTCACTGGATAGACAGGCCTTACTAGATTTTTATACAGATCATTTACAAAATACGCTGCTGCCGTTCTGGCTTCGTTCCGTCGATTGGGAAGATGGAGGTTATTATAATTGCTATGACAATACCGGAGAAGTGCTCGTCAGTGAAGATAAATATACATGGTCCCAAGGCAGGTTCGTCTGGATGTACGCCAAGCTGGCATCTACGACAGCGGACATTTTCAACGAGGAGGAGAGGAAGCAATTTCTGAATCTGGCTCGGCATGGGGCTGAATTTTTAAAGAAGCACTGTCTGCTTGACAATGGGCACTGCACCTTTGTCATGGACAAACAAGGGAACCCTAAAGTGAATACCCCGGGCGACTCGTATGACTCAAGCATCTTTGCCGACTGCTTTGTCATCGCAGGCTTGGCCAAATATGCAGCAGAAGCGGGGGACAACGAAACTCTTGCTTTTGCACGAAAGCTATATGACTCCGTGACGGATCGCATCGACCGTAACGAGTATTATATGGCCCCTTATCCTACGCCCAAAGGATATAAATCGCATAACATTCCGATGATCCTGCTGAATGTAACCCAGGAGCTGTGGGAAGCCTCCGTGTCGTTGAAGGATACCGATACGGACAGACTTGCGGCTAATATGAAGCGGGATATGGATGAAATCACCCTTCATTTTAGGGACGATTCGGGTGTTCTCAATGAAAAGATTCTAGCGGATAACCGGCGTGAGGATACGCTGCTGGGACGGTATTGCAATCCCGGCCATGTCATTGAAGACATGTGGTTCCTCATTCACGCGGCGCAGAAGCTGAATCTGGAATCCTACATTCCCCAAGCGATTCAGACGACCCGCAAGATGGTCGAGCTGGGGTGGGATAGCGAACACGGCGGCCTGCTCCTGTTCATTGACCGCTGCGGCGGCCCTCCTGTTGGCGAGGCGCCGGCGGGTCTGGAGAATGAACCGATGGTCAAGCAAATCAGGGACAATTGGGCCAATAAATTGTGGTGGCCGCATTCCGAGGCGCTCTATACGACTCTGCTGTGCTATCGGCTCAGTGGGGACGAGCAGTTTGTATGCGATTATAAGAAAATCCACGATTACACCTTCTCCACATTTCCGAACCCGAATAAGGAAGTGGGAGAATGGATTCAAATTCGGAAGCAGAACGGCGAACCGATCGACAAGGTCGTGGCGCTGCCGGTTAAAGACCCGTATCATATCATTCGTAATGTCATCTACATTATCGAGTTGCTGCATGATATGGAAGCGTCTAAGTGATATAGAGCGATCAGAAAGGATCTGAACCGTTGAAGTGATATAAAATAATACGCAGGTCAAGTTAAGGACCTCGCTTCTCTGTCTTCCAGCACACTTAAAATGGTGCTGTATAGTGGCGGGGAGGGGGTTCTTTCTCATTTTTGAGACGGGAGGTGGATTGCTAGGAGACAGGTGATGATAGACCGGTCTTGAGGCGTGAGATGGGAAACCCGCGATTAACCTGCAAAAATACAGGTCTTTGCGGGGAGTTCGGCTGAAATCAGCTAATGACATGCAAATATGCAGTTGAATTTAGTGTTTTGGCCGATTTTTGGATTAAGGTGGTCAATGACATGCACTTTCGCACGTCATTTGGGAGAAATAGCTGAATACAGCCAAATTACCTGCATTTTTGCATTACGATTTGAGCGATTGCTTTTACAGTCAGGACTATTGGACGATTAGCCCTGTCGCGCTTCACCTATACTTCACCTACATTCCATACCATGTTTACTTCTAAACTTCACCTATATTCCATGTAACGATGGTATGGACAGATTGGCTAGATTTACAATATTCGTCTGATCTCACTAAATTCACATGTATAAAATCCAGTTTGAGCGTGAACAGGAAGTCGAGCACTGACTTCGGGGTTAAGCTGCTTCCACTACGTACTACGCTTCACTTCACGATTTCACGTCAATTACTTTGCGCTCATCATCATCGTTATTATTATTATTGTCGATAATGATATAAATAATACATCATTGGGAAGGATACACGGATGGTTCTTTCCAGCGTATAGTCCGAATATATTCATAGGGACAGCCAGTCCTCTTGTAATCTATTCTTCCCTGAAAAGTAAGCCTAGGGTATGGAGTAAATAAGGATAAATGAAATGGGTACAAGTAGCGAATCCAGGAACGAACCCAAGAACGAACCCAAGAACGAACCCAAGAACGAACCCAAGAACGAACCCAAGAATGAACCCAAGAATGAACCCAACCCAAGATTAATATAAATGTTTGCGAACTGAAAAATTAATATCATAAATGATATTAATAAGGGGGGATAATCATTTTTCTGACTTTGAGGATGAAACAAATTAAATGGCTCGTTGGTTTCATGTTACTTCTGGGAGCGGCTTTGGCCGTTTGGCTAACTCCAAGTGAAGACGCTTCGAATTTAACCGTCATGGGAGCGAAGGTAACCCCAGAATCCGCATGCTTGGAATTTACACCCATTCCAACTAATGCTTCGATTCGCTCGGAACATGAGGTGGAGCGGTATTTTCGCCCCTCCAAGCTGCCTGTTCTCAACGACAGGGTCCCCTCCTCCTTTTTTGATGCATATTATAATAAAAAAATCGATGAAATTGAACTTCCTTCCTCCCTGATGGACACTCCCGACAACACGATTCTCAACTATTTCAGCATTCTTAGAGAGGCTGAGAATCTGTGCGAAACGACCGGCGGGTGCGGAACGGTAGGAAATGCGAAGCTTCCTTATCCGGTTGCGTATCATTTTTTGACAGAGGCTTACCGGGATAGATTGCCATTCAAGGCGTATGTCCAGTCCTTCCAGGAGATCGCCCATATTAATCTCATCAAGCTGAAGCCTGTTCCCGCGGACCCGGATCGACCGAAGGAACAGCGGTATTTTATCGAGCTGGAGACGATTGAAGGTTCTTCGAAGCCGTTGACTCCCTTCGCTTATTATTACGGCTATGTTTATATTCAGAAAATCGGGGACCGTTATGAAATTTCTGATGTTGAGCTGCACGGTGAAGACTTCCTGTGCGCTGCCTATCATGGTTGGAGTCATATGGCCGAGGCCGTGGTGGACATCGAGTATGGGAATTGGTGCAAGCTGGTAAAGAAGAGAGAGCCTACCCTGCAGGAAGGCTACGTTAAACAGATCGATTTTTCCGGGACGGATGGGAAGGAGTATCGGTTTATTTTTGTTCAACTGACGAATGATACCGATGTGCTGGTCGCCCAGTATCGCCAAGATCCGCAGGGGAAATGGCAGCTGGTTCACATAGACCCTCGGAAATGCCTGAAAGAGGATCAATGACTAGCTTTGCTGCTTTAAAGCTGGTTCGCTGTTAAGCACGTATTTGCAACCTCCGAAAAACATGCATATAATAATGTGAAAATTTACATTTTTCCAATAGCTATGACGGAGAGAGTAAGCGAAACAGTCCCTACAGGGACGGAACGCCGGTAGACTGAGAGCGTTCCGGGGGTACGGTTAGCCGAAGTTCACTCCTAAGCTGACCTCTGAACGGCATTATGCCCAATAGGAGAGTTCCGGTTTCACACCGTTATCATGATCGAGAGAGAAGCTTGTGTATTGAAGCTGTCTAAATTCGGGTGGTACCACGTCGACGCGTCCCGGAGTTAGGCGGCTTTTTTAGTTTCATCTGATGTTCTAACTTGACCAATTATCGCCAATAAAGAGCTTTCTCATAAAAACAAAAAAATTAAAGGAGAGATCACCTATGAATAATCAGCAGCTCCATGCCCTTCAGGGAAAAGTTAATGAAATCGACAATGTTCTTATTCGACTATTGAACGAAAGATCTCGCTTGTTCAAGGAGCTCCCACCCGAGTCCAGCGCTCGGTCTATCCGATATGTAGAATCGGTATGGGACGAAGCGGCGAATAAAGAGCCGGATGGTTATTCATTGGATGGAAGCACGATCCGGCGCCTGCTCCAAGAAATTGTCAAGGCGACTCAAGCGCCCGCCAAGCCGTCTCGTCCCGTGCCTAGAGTAAGCCGCCAAGCCCAGAGGGAAGATACGGTCATTCGTTTCGGCGACTTGGAGCTTGGAGGGGGCAGCACCGAGCTGATCGCTGGACCGTGTTCGATCGAGTCCTATGATCAGATGCGCCAGACGGCGGAGGCTTTGCGGGAGAAGGGAGTGCGAATTATTCGAGGGGGAGCCTTCAAGCCGCGGACTTCGCCCTATGACTTCCAGGGACTCGGAATCGATGGGCTGAAGCTGATGAAGGAAGTGGCCGATGAATTTGGCCTGCTGACGATTAGCGAAGTAGTCACGCCCGCTCATTTGGAAGCCGCCGCTCCCTACCTGGACATCGTGCAGATCGGCGCCCGGAACATGCAGAATTTCGAGCTGCTTAAGGAGGCCGGAAAGATGCAAGTGCCCGTCTTGTTAAAAAGAGGGCTGGCCGCGACGCTGGAGGAATTTCTGATGGCGGCCGAATACATTGTGTCTGGCGGCAACGGAAAGGTAATGCTCATTGAAAGAGGCATTCGTACCTATGAGAAGTGGACGCGCAATACACTTGATATTTCCGCCGTGCCGATCCTGAAGCAGGAGAGTCACTTGCCGGTACTGGTCGATGTCAGTCATTCGACGGGGCGTAAAGATATATTGCTTCCATGCGCCAAGGCTGCTCTGGCCGCCGGGGCCGATGGGGTGATGGTGGAGGTCCATCCGAATCCGCCAGAGGCGCTGTCCGATTCCGAGCAGCAAATTGATCTCGAGCAGTTCAGAACCTTCGCCGATCAATTGATGGCTTCCAGCCTATGGAACCGTTCGGGCCAAACGATTTATTAACATACTTAAATTTCATCGTATTCGTATAGGAAAAGTATAGTTAGCAAAAATGCTTCCAAACAATAAAAGCCGGCCCTTTCTCACCGCACTTGTTAAATTCCGGTAAGAAAGGGCCGGTCAACTAATAAGGGGCATCTATCGCGCCACGCCGCGTGGTCATTCGGACTGAACAACCTACCGCGGCAGCTCGTCTATGTTCTCCACTCCCGACTTCGGTATAGTAGGGATAATATAGAATGGAGTTACATAGCAGGATGCCGTGGAGGCTAACCAGGTGGACAATTCCCACTGAAGCGGAGGCTTAGGAGTAATGTCGATCAGGTGTCTTCCATTGGTCTGATCGGAAGCATACTGGTAATTTACATCAGCTCCCATCGCTTCTGCAAAGCTTCGCAGGGGAATATAGGCTTTATTATTATAGTTAATGATTTCATTCTCCCCATCGATAGCGGTTACTTGACTTCCATTATGAATCGTTACCATACTGGGAAACAGCGTAGCCTGGATAGTGTTGGAGGATACGGCGGCTGTAAGCAGCACGGCCACGACACCACAGCATATTCCTGTCGTAAGCTTTTTCAAATCGCCACACTTCCTTCCTTAATCATAAATAGGTACGCTTTTCCTTTCTTTTAGTTTCGCTGTTTATTTTGCTGATCTCTCTCGTAGGCCTCCTGGGCCAAATCCCGTCCTTTAATTTTGTAATTAATGTTTAATAGAATGGCCGTATTGATTAAGAGCAGAATAACGATGATCCAGGTCATTATGTACCCCCCTTTACGTTTACTCTCGTTCTTTTAATAAATAATGGTCAATCCAGCAGCATCCTAGATCTATCCTCCGCTAAATATTTAGGCAAATCTATTATTCTTGCTAAGTAGATTGTCTCTTCTTGAATGATAGACACTTAATGACCATGGGTTGTTCCAAATGGCATTTCAATAAGTCTGATGATTTAGAGAGTCGCAACTAGTGGGGCTCTAGTTGCTAAATCTACAGGATTGGGGTGTACATTTGCACCTTAATCAGAGAATCCTCCCCACTGAATTAGTTTATCTTCGGAATAATGCCTCCCAATTAATGTCTCCTCCCGGCTTGGAAACCTTATTCAGGATTAAAGACCATTATTTCCCTCGAACGCAGTAGGAAAAAGATTACATCCCAACGAATATAATACAGCGATACCGGACGGTGGTCATTGTGGAGCAGGAAGGCAATACCACAGGACCAGCGCGAAAGCGCTCCGGAGAAGGGATGATAGTTGCGGTCACACTGCCTTAATAACGAAAGGAAGGATGAGGATGCTGAATCTGGTCATAGTTGACGATGAGGCCATTGTCCGTCATGGAATCCGTCTTTCCGTACCCTGGAAAGAGCTGAGTTTCAGCAGGGTAGAGGAAGCGTCAAGTGGGAAGGAAGTTATAGACCGTTTAGACGATTGGCAGCCCGATTTAATCATTACCGATATGATCATGCCGGACATCAATGGAATGGAGCTGATCCGGCAGGTCAAAGCCCGCAAGTCCTCCTGCAAATTTATTGTCTTAAGCTGCACCAATGATTTCGCGTATGTTAAGGAAGCCCTGCTGCTTGGGGCCTCCGATTATTTGTTGAAGATGACGATCCGGCCCGATGACCTGACGGAATGCGTTAGCAGAATCGCTAAACAAATGATAGAGGAGAAAAAGCCGAAGAGCGGAAGGCAGAGCGTCCTGACGGAGGATCACTATAAAGTGGGAAGCTTCTTTAGAGATATTCTGACCTATAAGCATGCGGCAGCTCAGATCAAAGAAATGTCCAGTCTGTACCGTCTCCGTTCGACTCTTTCCCGGTTCTCCGTGACAGTCATGCAAGTGAATTTGAAGGAGGCTTTATTTCGATTCGGCGAAGACGGCAGCTACCTGATCAGCTTCTCGCTGATCAATTTGATCGAGGACTTTATTAAAAAATATGAAGATCTGGATTTCTTCACAGTGGAGCATGACGAATATGTATTCATCATGGATAGCCGCCCGCAAGAAAGCCTGTGCGACTATGAAAACAGACTGACCCGAAGGTGGATAGAATTGGCTGGTCATATCCAGAAATATCTTAAGCTGGACGTTCGTTTTGGCATAAGCGGCCTGTGCCATTTGGAGCGTCTGTTAACAGCCTACCACAATGCGAAGAAAGCCGCAGAGTTAAACATGTTTCGCAAGGAGAGCTCGACTGTGCATAGTCGTGAATTGCCGGACTATCCGGAGGATTCGTCGGACTCGCTTGTCCAGCCGAATGCCGGCAAAGATTGTGACCTGATCGCTCTCTTTGACAGCCGTTTCCGGCAGCGGATCACGCATGCGCTTACCTATGGCAAAGAAGAGGAGGCACTGGAGACGATTGAGGAGTATTTTGCCTTGCTGCAGGAAGACCGTTGCTCCATCCGAACTGCGGAGATATGTATCGATAAAGCGGCCGCTTTAATGAGAGTGTGTGCGATGGAGCTTAACAGCTATCCGTCTGCTAAAGATGTAGGCCCGGTCGAAGAATGGGGGGCACGGGGGTTCAACCTTCATTGGAGCATCGACCGGACCAAGGACAGCCTGAAGCAGTATTGCTCTTACTTGCTGGACCGCAAGCGGAGGCTGATGGATACGGGGAGAAGAAGAGTCATCGTGGAAATTCAAAGCTACTTATCCGTGAACTATGCCAACAAAATTACACTGGAGCAAACAGCCAAGCATTTTCATATGAATAAAAATTATTTATCCCAGCTTTTCAAGCTGGAAACCGGCATCAATTTCACCCGTTATTTGAATGGAATCCGGGTGGACAGGGCTAAGCAGCTAATCATGCAGACCTCAGATACGGTATCCGAAATATCAGATAAGATAGGCTTTAGCGATTTCCGTTATTTCAGCCGGGTATTCAAGCAGCACACCGGCCTGAGTCCAATGGAATTCAAGCACTCCATGAACGATAAGGGGCAAGATCGAGAGAGCCATTCGAAAGTGCGGGATAGTCAGTTTATATAGTTATAGCCCGATTACGGCGCTGGAATCTGTCAGAGAAATCGTCAGGTTCCAATCCCGAGACTGGCCGAGCGCTTCCGTCATAGGGTGGAAGTAGACCATTTGCAACCCTAGCGACTCAGCTTGCTCCAGCATCTGATCATCTATAAGGCGGACGAGTTGGATCTGGATTAGGCCGTCCTTGATTTCTACCAGACGGTAGCCCGGAATATCGAGACAAGCGGCCGTCTGAATAAAGTGCCACTGGTCTCGGCGACAGATTGAATTTTGATGGTTATGGCCATTGAAGTAGAAGCCGTAACCCTTTTTTTTCTTTAAAATACTCCAGATATCAACCTTGGGATGAACGGACAGCTTATCCTGAGTCGAACGGGAGGTCGTATCGTATACAGGATGGTGAGCAAAGACAAGCACAGGCTTGCTCGCAGATTCGATGATCTTCGCATCCAGCCAATCGAGCTGCTCGGAGTCGAGGAACCCTCCCCAATCCCGCGGGTTCATTTCTCTTGCCGTATCTACAATTAACAGCACCGCTTCATCTGTATCGACAGAATAATATCGTTCCTGCCTTGTATAGGTCCGAATTTCTGATTTGGGCAGCGAATAAGCGTCGTGGTTGCCGATGACATGGACCAGCTTATTTCCCGGCGAGCAATCCTTCCATAACTCCATTATCCCGGACAGTTCTTCGGGGACCCCTTCGTTCGTAAGATCTCCCAATGAAATGTAGACATCCGCACGGCTTAGTGCGAATTGCCGAAGCATTCCGCTGTAGAACCGGTCCCGGATGCGAATCAGCTCGGGTGTGCCATGATGTAATCGCGGATAATGCAGATCACCCAATAACGCCAGTTTCATTCGATCAACCTCCCTGAAGATAATGTAGGTCATAGTAAAGCCTTTTTCTACCTTATGTTTAGACTACCTGGAATCTGTTAGAGATAAATCAACATCGGGTAAACTTTTCGTTAAGATCGCCTTAGCTGATTTTTATCCACCCCTAACTGAAAATGCTCCACTTTTATTGGTTAATGGGATAAATGATTAAGATGTATTATCATAATTATCTGAAAATTGTGCAAAATTAAGTGATTCTATGACATTGGCGTTAGCCGTTGGCAGTTGTAGTATTTTTGGTGATACCTTATTTCTGTGAACCAGGGAGGTGGTAGCGGCGACGGAGGTGGCGGTAGCTTGGAATGCAGACACAGTAGTCCATGCTTTCTCTGTCAGGCTGCCTTTGGAGGAAAGGATAATGGAGTCAGACGGTTGGAGCGTAGCCCGCCAAACAGTTGGGGCATGCCCACACCAAACTGGGTTTGTAAGTAAATAAAGTGGAATTTCGACATCGGAGGAGGGATCTTGACTTGCCCTTAAAAACCGGAGTGGATATCGATCGACCGCGAGTACCTGTGCGACGCCGCAAACGATTCCTTACCCGCAACGACTGGATGGGTTATTTGTTTAGCACCCCTTTGATTATCGGAGTGCTGGCGTTCGCCATATATCCCATGTTTGCCGCCCTGTATATGAGCTTCCTCCAGACCGGCGGATCCGCGATGTCCGGCACATGGGTTGGTGCGAGCAATTACGAGTATGTTATGAAGGATCCGATTTTCTGGCAGTCTTTATACAACACGTTCTATATGGGCATATTCTCAGTTATTCTTGGAATTGGTTTATCCTTTATCCTCGCAAGCTTGATCAATAGTCTGAAATGGGATCTGGGTAAAAACTTTTTTAAAGGCGTTTATTTTCTTCCCAACGTTGTCTCGGCTGTTGCCACCAGCTTGTTATTCTCCTTTCTGTTTTATCCGGCTAAAGAAGGATTGCTGAACTTCGTTGTCGGTTGGTTCAATATCGAGCCGGTCGGCTGGTTCACCGATCCCCGATATTCCCGGTTCAGCATCGTGCTGATGAGTTTATGGGGAGCTCTTGGCTACAATACGATCATTTTCCTCGCCGGCCTGCAAAGCGTTCCCCGGGATCTGTATGAAGCGGCGGAGGTGGATGGAGCGGGAGGGCTGAAGCGGTGGTACTACATCACAATTCCGTATCTGAGGCCGATTTTTGTTTTCATGCTGATTATGGGAACGATCGGCGGAATGAAGAGATTTACCGATGTATGGTTAATCGGAGGCACCGCAGGCAATCCGGGCGGCAGCTTAATGACCGCAGTTCTGTACATTTACCGTAATGCTTTCCTCGCTTCCCAGATGGGAGTGGCGACGGCAGCTTCCTATTTACTGTTCATTATCATTTTGATTTTGACTATCTTCATGATGCTGATGAATCGGAGGAAGAACAGCATCGACTAAACCGTCCCTGTTATTGAAGCCCGTTAGAAGCTTCTCAAGAGCGTAAAAGAGCGGGATTCCACAAAATTATATTGCGCCTGTTCCCGTAACCATAAGGACCGAATATAATGGTAAACGCTTACTTTGGAGGGGAGAAGCTTGTCGCAGACGATTAAAGCTATTTATTTTTATTGACCATTCGGGGGGCGAGTCCATGAGAAGTCGAATGGCAGTTAAAGTAGAAACTTCTTAAGGGGGGAGAGCATTGTCCCAAACCAACACCCTGCAGCCGCAATCACCATTGGTGCAGCCCGAAGTCGGCAGTCGACGAAGAAGGGAAACCGCGACACAGACCTTCCTTTTCATCCTTCTTTTTCTTGGCTCTTTTGTTATGATCATTCCATTTTTATGGATGCTGATCACAAGCTTTGACTGGGGGGCCCGTCTAAACATTACTTTCCCTCCGAAGATTTGGCCGGAAGAGCCGTCCTTGAAGACGTATGAAGCGGCTTTTACCAACATTCCAATGGGCAGGTATATATTGAACTCGGTTCTGGTCAGCGCCGGAGTTATTTTTGTAAGTGCTATGTCCGCGCTGCTGTCGGGTTATTCCTTGTCCAAAATCCGTTTCAAAGGAGCGAACATCGTCTTGCTGCTGGCATTAAGCACAATGATGATCCCGTTCGAGATGACGATGATCCCGCAGTATCTGTTATTCAGCAAAATCGGGCTGATTGATACGTATTGGGCATTCTACCTGCCCGCTATGAACTATGCGTTCGGTACGTTCCTGGCGAAGGCGTTCATCGATCAATTGCCATCCAGCTTAAGGGAAGCAGGGGTCATTGATGGAGCCAGCGAATTCTCGGTTTTTTGGAAAATTTATTTTCCTTTATGCACTCCCATTATCGCAACGATGATCATTTTGCTTTTTCTCGGAGTGTGGAACGATATGCTGTGGCCGCTGCTTGCGCTCAAAACTCCAGATAAATATACAATCCAGATCGGGTTGGCCATGTTCACCTATAACAACGGCATCAACCAACAGCCGTCCATTATTATGGCGGCAACTACAGTGAGCCTTATTCCGGTCGTTGTCGTCTACTTGTTCCTGCAGCGCTACATTATTGAAAGTATTGCATTGACGGGAATTAAACAATAGCATTTCCGCGGGCGCGGCAAATGGTTCTAAATGGAGAGAGATCCCGTGGCTTAGCAAGAAGCGGATCGTCCCTTCAGCAAAATTTATGCTTTCAACCGGAGTTCATAAAAAAGGAAGGGGTTATTCCATGAAAAAAATCGTGTTAATCCTGCTTTCCATCCTTATGGCGGTTTCGATCGCCGCATGTTCCTCGGGTTCTGGCGGAAGCGACTACGGGGATGTCAGCAAAGTTTCCGATATGAAGGGCACCGTTCGGGTAGCACTGGCCGGTTGGAGTCTGGACAATGGTCTCGATGCCCAGACCGGGAAAAAGACGGTAGGACTCAATCAATACTTGAAGCAAACCTTTAACAAGATGTATCCAAACATCAAGCTGGAGATTTATCAAATTCCATGGGAGAATGCCAAGGCCAAGCAGACGGCCATGCTGATGTCCAAGGATGTGGATATTCTCTATTCGGGAGGAGCTTTCGCCTCTCAATGGTATAATGAAGGGCTGCTGCGCGATATTGACGATTTGATTGCCAAGGATAGCAGCTTTGATCCGAGCATCTATTTGGAGGGAATCTGGAATAATTCTTACAGTACCAAGTCTCCGGACGGGTCCAAGCAATTCGGAATTCCCGCCATATTGGGACGCAGGCTGATCGTCTTTGATAAACAGCTATTTGAGGATTGGGGCGTCGAGCCGATTTCCGAGAAGCCGACACCGGAAGAAATATTGGAGAAGGCCAAGAAGATGACCGGCAAAAATCCGAAGACCGGCGAAGATAACTATGGATTGTATTGGAGCGGAAATTCGCTCAACGGCTCTACCTTCGTAGCTCTGACGCTGGCCTTTAACGCCCCGGGGGCGGAAGGAAATCTGACCGATTTGAAGGGGATCAAGTGGAAGCTGAATACTCCGGAAATGGTTAAGGTGATGGAGTGGCTCAAGGAAGCCGCCAAGCTGCCTCCGGCCGGATTCGTCAACGCGCAGGGAGCGGAGAATTTCGGGAGGGAGAAGAATGTCATCGCCATCGGAATTGACCAGACCGGCGGTTCCACGATGAGTGAATACCGCTCGAATAACAATAAAGAGCTATTGGATCGGTTTGAATCCCGTATGAATATGGGGCCTAAAGGGGAAGGCTGGGTCGCAGTCGACCCGTTCGTCATGGCCAAGGATGCCAAGGACGTGGATGCTGCTTGGGAGGCGATGAAGTTTTTGTCGAGCTATCAGACTCAGAAGTATCTCTATGAGAATTTCTCCAATACACCTACTTTGAAAAATGCCGACTTCGTCGATAAGGAGGATAAATTTATCCAGACGGCTTTGCAAATTGCGGAAGTCGGGCACTCGGAGCTGATGGACGAAGCCAATCCATTCTTTATGAGCGACATTGTTCCTGCGGTCAACGGCTTTATCAGTAAAGCGGCAACAGGCAATGCGCCAGACATCCAGCCATTTCTGGATGATCTTCAGAAGCGGGCAGAGAACTGGTCCGCTAATTTGAAGTAAGCCAGCTCTGTTGGGAAGCTAGCGGGCAGACTGAGGGAAGCTAGCAGGAAGTCTGTTGGGAAGGTAGCGGGCAGACTGAGGGAAGCTAGCAGGAAGTCTGTTGGGAAGTTAGCGGGCAGACTGAGGGAAGCTAGCGGGCAGACTGAGGGAAGCTAGCGGGCAGACTGAGGGAAGCTAGCGGGCAGACTGAGGGAAGCTAGCAGGAAGTCTGTTGGGAAGTTAGAGGAAGTTTGAGGGAAGTTATCATGAAGACTGCGGTAGTTTAGCAGTAAGTTTGTGGAAGTTATCAGGAAGCTTGCGGCAAAGCGTGCAGCACATCTCTGCGGCCATAGGAAGGCGTTCTCATGCAGTCCGTTTCTTGATCGGAACTCCGTATCATGCAAATGATCAAGCGGATACTCATTTTTAATTATTGACGCTAGCTTTCATGCTGGATCAATGCACCATTTTACTCTATAATGAAAACAAGTGACGAAGAACGTCCTTATTCATCTGTTGATGAGTGAGGGCGTTTATTTTTTTCTAAGGGACTAATTTTAAAGGGACTAATTTATTAAAAGGAGTTGATGTAATATGAAAGGATTTAAAGAGGCACACTCGGCTTTCATCGAAGATCATCTAAACAAACGATCGGGAGAAAGACGCGGTAGATTGGAAAGAGGCCATGGGCACGCGGAGACCCTGTTTGCCCAAAATATATGGTGGCCTTTAAAGGGGCATTTCGATGAACTGCATCCGGAATATGAAGTGCCCGATTGGCGGGGAAGGTCATATTTTGCTGATTTTGTGTTTGCACCGAAATTATGGAGAATTCTCATTGAAATTAAAGGCTTCAGCGAACATGTTGCCAACATGGATCGTAGAAAATATTGTAACGAACTGAATCGGGAAACATTTTTGAGCGGTATGGGATTCCGCGTTATTTCGTTTGCTTATGACGATGTGGCTCAACGTCCTGATCTATGTATTTATTTGCTGCGTATATTGCTTAATCGATACGAATCAGCCAATGCCAATGTGGAGAGGGTATTTTTTGCAGATAATGAAATCTTGCGCTACTCTTTATTTCTGGCTCGACCTATCCGGCCTATCGATATTTCCCGTTATTTCTCTATCGATCATCGTACGGCGGTAGCTCGTCTAAAAAGGCTATGTCATAAAGGATGGTTAAAGCCGATCATCCGTGGGACAGGTCAAAGAATTCTTTCTTACGAGGTTACAAAACAAGGCTTGGATAGCGGTTTGATATAAACGATTTTGATAATTTCCATCAGGTCATCGTTCGACGATGCCTCGTCAGCGGAATGAGGGTCTTTCTTGAAATTTAAACATCTTTTAATCACTCAGGGCAGTCCGCCATGGGTATGTGCATGGGACTAAATGGAATTCATACAGTTAGTTTACTCTTTAAGAGGAAAAAATGAAAACTAAGTGGAAATCCTCCATTTATTTTGTGCAAAACAGGCGATATTAACAAAATTCTCTCATATTAAAGGCAGATTTTCCATTTAGCCCAGCTGTTATTTACAAAATATCCCAAAACACCTACATAAAATCCAGTTACATCACTCGATCTATGGGAAAGGTTGGGGGTCAGCCCTCCAACGTGCAGGCGCCGAAACGTATGCCTCTCCCCAGCATGGCCGTAACGCACGCCTCCCTGTACATGTCCGCAACGCACGCCTCCCCGCGCATGTCCGTGATGCGCACCTCTCCATGCATGGCCGTAGCGCCCGCCTCCCCGTGCATGTCCGTGACGCGCACCTCCTCCATGCATGGCCGTAGCGCCCGCCTCCCCGCGGCTGTAGCGCGCGCCTCTCCGCGCATGTCCGTGACGCGCACCTCTCCATGCATGGCCGTAGCGCCCGCCTCCCTGTGCATGTCCGCAACGCACGCCTCCCCGCGCCTGGCTGTAGCGCACGTCTCTCCGTGCATGTCCGCAACGCGTGCCTCCCTGTGCATGTCCGCAACGCACGACTTCCCAGGCATGCGTTACGGCGCCGGCTAAAAAGTCCGGTCAGCGTCCAAGGGCCATTTGCCGGAAGGCATGCTCTGCTGCTTGAATGGTCGCTTCGATATCTTCTTCCGAATGAGCGGTTGTGAGGAACCACGCTTCATATTTGGAAGGAGCGAGGCAGATGCCTTGTTCAAGCATCAGCTGGAAGAATCGCGCGAACTGCTCGCTATCCGTATTTTGCGCCTCATCGTAGTTCGTTACCGGATGGGCGCAAAAATGGGCGGAGAACGCGCTGCCGATCCGATTGATCGTTAGCGGAATGCCCGCGTTCTCCGCAGCGGCGGCGATGCCTTCCGTCAGGCGCAGGGCCAGACGCTCCAGCCTGTCGTAGGTGCCGGGCTGCTCCAGCACCTCCAGACAGGCGATGCCTGCGGAAATCGAAGCCGGGTTGCCGGCCATCGTTCCGGCTTGATAAGCCGGTCCCAATGGGGCAACCTGCTCCATGATTTCCTGGCGTCCGCCGTAGGCGCCGATCGGCAAGCCTCCGCCGATGATTTTACCGAGGGCGGTCAGGTCGGGCTCGATCGCCCGCCGGGCCTCCTCGGTAGTCAGCCCGAGACCGCGGTAGGTCTGTGCGGAGCCGTAATGGAAGCGGAAGGCAGTGATGACCTCGTCATAGATGACGAGCGCCCCGTGCTGCCGTGCCAGCCGGCACAGGCCTTCGAGGAAGCCTGGCTGCGGCATCACCATACCGAAGTTGCCGACGATCGGCTCCACCATCACCGCCGCGGTTTCGCTTCCCCATCGCTCCAATGCGGTGGCCAGCGCGGATAAATCATTGAACGGCACGGTGATCACCTCGTTGGCGATCGAAACCGGCACCCCGGCACTGTCTGGAGTGCCCAGAGTCGAAGGGCCCGATCCTGCGGCCACCAGCACGAGATCGGAATGCCCATGGTAGCAGCCAGCGAATTTAATGATTTTGGTCCGGCCGGTATAAGCCCGGGCTACACGGATCGTCGTCATGACCGCCTCCGTCCCCGAATTCACAAACCGGACTTTATCCAAAGAAGGGATCGCCTGCTTCAATTTGCGGGCAAAAGTAATTTCCAGCTCCGTCGGAGTTCCGTACAACGTTCCGTTCTCGGCCGCCCGGCAAATTGCTTCGGTCACCTTCGGATGAGCATGTCCCAGAATGATGGGGCCGTAAGCCGCGAGATAATCGATGTATCGATTCCCGTCCTCGTCCCAGAAGTAAGCGCCCTGTCCCTTGTTCATAAAAACCGGCACTCCGCCACCGACCGCTTTAAAAGAACGGGAGGGGCTGTTAACCCCTCCGACAATATGCTTCAGCGCTTCTTGATACAGCGCTTCGGATTTTTTTCTATTCATATCCTTCATTCCTTTTTAGCATTTTATAACTATAAAAAAGATAAGCTGCTTCGGTTCCTCCTTGCCACTTAACCTCTTTACCCGTTACTTCCTGGGATTAGGCGTCGCTTTAGTTGACGGCGAGGAATTAGGCCCCGGCGAAGGAGATGGCGATGCCGGGTTTTCTTGCTCCTGGAATAAATCGTCTATATATTGATGCAGCTTCTTGGTATCGACAACGATTACGTCTGCTCCTCCGATTTTTTTCTCCTGAAGCAGGTTCATTGGCGGAATTTGGACGCTGGTCAATCCTTCCGTCTTGGCGTCATATCCGAGCGATGCCAGCTTCAGCATATCGTTCATCGGAATATTCGTCTCGATATAAGGATCGATGCTTTGCAGGATGTTGGGCAGCCTCAGCAGCGACGTCGTGGTTTGCATCTTTTTAGCTACGGCGGTCAATAAATTACGCTGTCGCTCGGTTCTGGTATAATCACCAGTTGCATCATGCCGGAAGCGGACGTACTGAATTGCTTTGTCTCCGTCCAAATGCTGATAACCTTTTTTCAGATCAATTTTAAAGTTGTCGAAGCTGTCATAGTAATACATGTCTTTTTCCACTTCATAATCAATTCCGCCCACAGCGTCCACTAACGCGACAAAGCCCTGGAAGTCCGTGTAAATATAGTACTGTATCGGAATACCCAGTAATTCACCCGCCGTTCTCATAGCGAGATTGGGTCCGCCGGAAGCGAGAGCCGCATTAATCCGATCGGAATTATGCCCGGGAATTTTCACATAAGTGTCTCTTAGAATAGAAAATAAGTACGTTTTCTTCGTTACGGGATCGATGGATGCCACAAGCATTGTATCTGAACGAGGCGCCTCATTCGGGTCCCTCGCATCTCCTCCGAGCAGGAGAATATTGACTCTCTCTTTTCCTTCCCATTTAGGCGGGGGAGGGTTGGTTGTCGGATTAGCCGGCGAGAAAAATTTGGATTGTTCCTTATTCGGATCAATGTAAATATTACCCGCAAAATTGTATATGTGATACGCAAAATAAAATATGGTTCCCAACAATAGAATGCAGAGTGAAACCACAATCCATTTGATTTTTTTACGCATGGGAAACTCCCTTCATTAAGAATGTGCACAAGGAGTGCGACTTTGACGACTTTGGCAATAGAGACGTGTTCATGTATTATTAACTAATGAGGGCAAAACAACTCTAATAGAGGATCAATAACATGTCAGCTGCGGCCTCCCTCTTTGCATAAGAAGGAAAGGACAAAAAACGACAGCAACTGGCAGTCTCTATAAAATCTATCACTTATTATAGTTCTTTCGTCCGTACAACCGCAAGTGGGCCGATTTTGCTAGATTTGACATACTAAGGGGGAGATGTACTTGTCGGCCATCGAGGTCATAGACCTATATAAACAGTTTAAAGTGCAGAAAAACAGGGAAGGTCTCAAAGGAGCTCTTCAGGACCTGTTCAAAAGGGAGTATCGTCATATAACGGCGGTCGACCATATATCATTCGACATTCCGGCCGGAGAAATTTGTGGATATATTGGGGAAAATGGAGCCGGTAAATCGACAACGATCAAAATGCTCACCGGGATTCTCGTTCCCACCTCCGGCGGATTGAAAGTAAACGGCTATGTGCCTTATAAGGAAAGAGAGAAATTCGTTCGCGGAATCGGTGTCGTATTCGGCCAACGCAGTCAGTTGTGGTGGGACATTGGAGTGATCGAATCGTTCCAATTGCTCCGCAAAGTGTACCGGGTGGAGCTGAATGATTTCCGCCAGCGCCTGGATGAGCTGATCGAGCGGCTGCAGCTGCAGGAGCTGCTTCATCGCCCGGTGCGCAAGCTGAGCCTGGGGCAGCGGATGCGGTGTGAATTGGCCGCATCGCTTTTGCATAATCCATCTATCTTATTTCTGGACGAGCCCACGATCGGTCTGGATATTGTCGTTAAGACGGAAATTCGCGATTTTTTGAAATCATTGAATCAGAAGCACGGGACGACGATCCTGCTGACAACCCATGATTTACAGGATATAGAAGCTTTATGTTCCAGAGTGATCATGCTGGATGAGGGCAAGATTATATACGATGGCGGGCTGGAGGAGCTCAAGAGCCGCTGGGGCCAAGGAAAGGAAGTCGTCTTCCGTTTTGCTTCGCCATACACGCTGGAGCAGTTGGAGGCCATGACCGCCGGATTAGAGGTCAAATGGACGACAGAAATGAGCGCAGCGGCAAATAGTTCCACCCCCAACAGTGCCGCAGGAATGACCACTATGGCTAAAGTATGGGTGCCTGTGGAAAAAGCGAGCATATCCGAGGTGCTGGGGAGAGTGGTAGGAGCTGCTCCGGTAGAAGACGTCAAAATTATAGAGACCGAGACCGATGATATTGTTCGCGAAATATACAAGACGGGAAGCTCTTCCGCCAAGCACCTGATTGCGGATTCCGGCTCGGGAGATCAGCCGGGAAATACCGACGGAAATCAGGACAAGGAGCCTGTCGGCGCCGGAAGGAGCCGTGCTTCTTCATGATGAGCGCGTATTTGGATTTAATTCGCATTCGTTTTTTAATGATGCTCGCTTATAGAGTTAATTATTATTCAGGTATTGTTATTTATGTCATCAATATTGGAGCGCAATACTTTTTATGGCAGGCGATTTATCAGGGCAAGGATTCGCTGGCCGGGCTGGATGCCGTCCAAATGACGACCTATGTGGCCATCTCCTGGATGGCCAGAGCTTTTTACTTCAACAATCTGGATCGGGAAATCGCTAATGAAATTCGGGATGGCAGTGTGGCCGTCCAGATGATCCGGCCCTATAATTATTTGGTTGTCAAAATGATGCAGGCTATGGGAGAGGGACTGTTCCGTCTGCTTCTTTTCTCGGTTCCGGGAATGATTATAGCTTCACTGCTGTTTCCGGTTCGTCTGCCTTCCGATGCCGGGATATGGCTTGCTTTTGCCGGAATGCTATTATTCAGCTTTTTGATTAATTCGCAGATTAATATTCTGACCGGGCTGTTCGCCTTCTTCGTAGAGAACAATGAGGGCATGATGCGCATGAAGCGGGTAGCGGTCGATTTGTTCTCCGGCTTGATTATTCCGATTTCCTTCTTTCCGGAATGGGGCCAGGCCGTTATGAAGCTGCTGCCGTTTCAAGCCATTACTTACTTGCCAGGGGCCGTATTTGCCGGCAATGCAGCGGGAACCACGGTCTCCAGTGTTTTGAGCATTCAGCTTCTTTGGTTTGCAGTGCTGACCGTTCCTATCGTTGTCATGTGGCGTGCGGCCAGGAACCGGTTGTTTGTGCAGGGAGGGTAGGCGATGTTTTACGTATCTTTATTTTGGGATTATTTAAAAAACTACATGAAAACAAGGCTGACCTACCGCGCTGATTTTTGGATCGAAGTGCTATCGGACCTGCTGTTTCAGGGAATGAATCTGTTTTTCATTCTGGCCGTATTCCTTCATACCGATTTATTGGGAGGCTGGACTCAGGCGGAAATTTTGTTTATTTACGGATTTTTCATGGTTCCATACGGGATATTTAGCTGCTTTTTCAATTTGTGGAATTTTACAGAAAGATATATTGTGAAAGGGGAAATGGACCGCATATTGACCCGGCCCGCCTATCATTTGTCACAGCTGGTGCTGGAGAACATGGACCCTGCTTCCTTGATTGGATCGTTGGCAGGGATGGTGATCATGGGGTATGCCTGGACTCAACTGGATCTGTCTTTGGCTTGGTACGACCCGTTAATCTTTATTTTGTTATTGATTGGGGCCATCCTTATTTACTTGGGGGTTTATGCTTCCTTGACGGCCGTGTCCTTCTTCATCGACGCTCCGACCGGAATTTTGCCTTTAATGTGGAATATTCAGAATTACGGCCGGTATCCTGTTAACGTATATAACCGGATCATCAAAGCACTGCTCACCTGGATCATTCCTTTTGCTTTTGTAGGCTTTTATCCGGCTGCGTATTTTTTGGACCGGGATAATTGGGCCATAACCGCTCTCTTGACGCCATTAGTCGGACTCATTTTTGCCGGAATCGGCTTGAGTATATGGAATTACGGGGTAAGCAAATATCGCGGAGCCGGCTCCTGATGTCAGCTGCCCGACGAAGAGGAAAAAGCTTTAGCCTCCTGGTTTATCCGGGGCAGTTTTGAAGCATATTAGATGGAAAGGGGGGAGTAACAGTATGACTGTGCAATTTCAACCGGGTGAGACCGTCCCTGAATTTACCTTGCCGGGGTCTGACGGCAAAGAAGTCAGCTTAAGCGATTTTCGCGGCAGTAAAGTGGTCCTCTTTTTTTATCCTAAAGATATGACGCCGACTTGCACTCAGCAAACCTGTGACTTTAGAGATGATTATTCTAAATTTAAGCAGGCCGGAGCGGTTGTGATCGGAATCAGTCCCGATCCATTAAAATCTCACAGTAAATTTATTGAGAAGTACAATCTTCCATTTCTGCTGTTGGCGGATGAAGAGCATAAGGTTTGTGAACTGTATGGAGTCTGGAAGCTTAAAAAAATGTTCGGCCGCGAATACATGGGCGTAGAAAGATCGACCTTTGCTATTAATGAGCAAGGACAGCTTATTAAAGAATGGCGCAAAGTTAGAATTAAAGATCATGTCAAGACGGTTCTGGGCGTGGTTGCAGACGGGGAGGTCAGGCCATGACCGAACAAGAAAGCCAACCCGTATCCGAGCGGTTAAGTGAATTTACGACGGCACAAGAAGGCCCGTTTGCGAGCGATGAATTAAGTGAATTCTCGACGGCAGACGAAGACCGGGCGGAGACCAAAGGAGAATTTCAGTCCAAGACCGCCGGATTAAAAAGGCAAGCTTCCTCAGCATTTCCTTACATGCGTAAAATTACTGCTTATTTTGTTGCAGGTATCGGAACTTGGAGGTCTGGCAATACATTTGGTTCCGCTATGCAGCTTCTGCAGGAACGATTCCGGCAGGAAGGACGGGGGGAAATTCATACGGCTGCCTTGTACCCGTACGGGGTGATGGATCATCTGCCCCGCCACATGGTTCGTTGGACGATGTTCCGTCAGGCGCTTCAGGTGATTTACGATATGTACCGCCGACCTGAACGCTCTCCGGCTATACTCCGATTAACTCAGGAAATCCGCCAGGATTACGGAATCAACGGAAGCGGGGATATCGTGCTTATCGGTCATAGCGGTGGAGGAGTCGCGGCTTATGGGGCGGCCAGGCTGTTGAGCGAGCAGGGCTACTCTGTGCCTCATGTTATCCAGGTCGGATCACCAGAATGCCACGTCCGTCAAGAATGGAGGGAGCGGGTTTACCGTCTTCGTCAGCCCGGCTGGAGCGATTGGGCTACTTGGTGGAGGTTTTCGTTGTTCCGTCCCCCGCTTCGCAGAGACACCGTTGCCATCGAGAAGGGTCATCCTTATTATTTCTGCTCGGCGACGAAAGATAAAGAAGGAGTCTCCAACCTGTCCAAGGTTATGGATAAAATATGGTCCGGCCTGCAATACGACACCGAGTTTAAAAGACAGCCCGAGCTTGAACCTAATGTTTAGCATCTCCACGGCCCCTGGAGTCTAAACGATTCCTCCCAAGGAGTGCTGCGGTCCGGTATGGGAAATGGTTAGACTCATGTGTTATACTATTCGTATCGGTGACGAAGAACGTCCCTATCCATCAAGTGATGGATGGGGGCGTTTTTTTATAAAATATTGAATTTATAAAATCGTTATCGATAAATTCCGACGGTAAACGCAGGCTTTCTTGATCAAAACCAAGAAAACCGCAGGAGTTTAACCTTGTTTCGTAAATTACAAGCAATTTCGGAGGTGGCAGAATCAGTGAGTTTCGACAAGGCGCATACCGATTGGATTCAATCTCATCTTAATAGGCGTTCAGGAGAACGGAAGGGACGATTGGAGCGAGGCCATCAGCATGGAGAACAATTATTTTTGAAAAATGTTTGGTGGCCGCTTTTAGGTCATTTTGAACATCTGCATCCGGAATATGAAGTTTTGGATTGGAGGGGACGATCTTATTTTGCTGATTTTGTCTGGCTGCCAGGGCATATTAAAATCGCATGGGAAATCAAGGGATATGGCCCCCATGTGAGGGATATGGACCGAAAAAGGTACAGTGAAGAATTGAATCGGGAAACGTTTTTTCAAGCGATGGGCTTTCGCGTAGTTTCGTTTGCTTATGATGATATAGCGCACCAGCCTGAACTTTGCATCACTTTGATGCGACTACTTTTAAGTCGGTATCAACCTGTTGAAACGCCAGCCAAGCTAACCAGTCTCGCCTGCAAAGAGATTATCTTGCTTTCTTTTCAACTGGCAAGGGCCATCCGTCCCAAGGACGTGGAAGAGCATCTGGCAGTTAATCACAGAACGGCCGTCCGTTATCTGCACTCTTTATGTGTACAAGGATGGTTGCGGCCCATCACATCTGAAAGGGGGCACAAGATCAAGTACGAATTGGTAAAGACTAATTTAGATGATGTGGGCTGGTGGTAGGAATGAAGGACCAGGAGATGAAACGGAGAAAGCACCCCAGGGAATGAAACTGGAAAATAAAAACGGGAATAGACCAGGGGAAGTTGAAAGTGACTTAGGCCGGACTTTCTTAGAAAATAGCGAAGAATTAGACGGAGGAATGGGATTGGAAACGGGAGAGGGAAGCGAGGGGGAGAGGAAAGCGAGAGGGAGGGGAAAGCGAGAAGGTGAGGGAGGGGAAAAGCGAGAGGGAGAGGAAAGCGAGAAGGTGAGGGAGGGGAAAAGCGAGAGGGAGAGGAAAGCGAGAGGGAGAGAGCGGCACGAGATCAAAGAAGTTCGGACGGAATGAAGCCGCCGCTCCTTTGAGCTTTTGAATTTGGCAAAGTGGGTTAAGGATGTGTCGTTAGTTTAATGTTGAGGTGCTCCAGAGAGTTCTCCCACTGCAAAAGTGCAGTCGATTCGGGCGTATATCACAAATACGGGTCATTCTAATGCAAAAATGCAGTCAAAACCTCTAAATTCTTGAAATTTGAACCTTTTTCCTCCGTTTGAATGTATTTTTGCAGTAAACCATTCAAATCTCAAGAAAATGTAGGCAAACGACTGCACATTTGCAGTCAACACTTTTACCAGCCATAGGGCTAATTATCATCGCGCGCCGACTTCCGTTCATGCTATGCTCTGCCGTACGTCGGGAGGCGCGTGAGTGCGAGCGGCGCGGATGTAAGCCCGCCTCATGAAAATCGCTGCGGGAAGGAAAGTAATACTGTACCCTACTTATACTCTTCTCCCGTATCCCTGCGTTTTTCAGTCATATTGTCCCAGCCGTTTCCATATACTCTATCAGAATCGATTGATGATAGAGCTGAGCGGAGGGATTTCCTTGATTCATCCTACTTATTCGACCCCTTTATGGATTCGGGCTGCGGTGCGGCTCGTCTTTCTGGTGAGCATTGGATTGATCACAATGGCTTGGTTGACTGCAGCAACGACGGATGCTTCTTCATTAGACAGCGAGCAGGGGCTTGCCGAACTGTATTCCAAGCTGAGGGGCGGAAGCGTAGGGGAAGAGCCGATGGATGCGGAGCCTCCAGCCCAGCCTACGGTTTATTTAACGTTTGATGATGGTCCGAGCGGTCTGACGCCGCAGGTGTTGGATTTGTTGGCAGAGGAAGGAATTCCGGCGACTTTCTTCGTACTTGGCCAGATGGCGGAGCAGTACCCGGAGACGATTGCTAGAATAGTAGACGAAGGACATAGCCTTGGGAATCATTCATATAATCACGTTTATAAAGATCTATATCGAGATTTTGATCATTTCTGGGAACAGACGGTAACTACAGAACAAATCTTGGAGGAACTGACCGGGAAGCGTCCCACCTTGCTTCGTGCGCCGGGCGGGACTTATACAAACTTTGACGCCTTCTACTTCTACTATTTAAAGGAGGCGGGATATCGGATCGTCGATTGGAATGTCGATAGCGGGGACTCCAAACGCCGGGGGGTTCCGGCTTCCGAAATTATCGCGACGGTGAAGCAAAGCCCGCTGCGGCATGAGCTGACCGTGCTTTTACATGATGGCCAAGGGCATCAGGAAACGGTTAAAGCGCTTCCCGACATTATTAAGTTTTATAAGGATAAAGGTTACTCTTTTGCTGCATTGGAGGAGAAGGAAGATCCGGTCCAGTTCAAAGTAGGTCCGCTCAAATGGCAGCGTAATACCAGGTATGACCAGTTTGTGCAGCAGACGATGAAGGTGCGCAAGCATCATCAGGAATACGCAAACATGGAGTTTCCCCAGGAGGAAAACGCAGAGGAGCGCTCCATTCCTCTACAGATCAGTTGGGACGGGGAGCCATGGACGCTGAACCCCGGCCAATATCAATTTGAGAAGGGACGGTTTACTGTACCATTGCAGAAGCTGGCAGACGCATGGGGAGCGGAATTGGAATGGAGCGGTCCCGGGGGTGAAGAGGGAACGGTAATCCTGCGGTCCGGGATGAGAGAGGCCGAAATCGATCCGACTCATGGGGTCATTCACTGGAGCTTTTTTGGCGAAAGCGGAACCTATCACATGGCGGATGTGCAGTGGGTGGATGGAGAGATCTACGTTGGCCTGCGAATGATGGCGGAGCTGTTTCACTATCGGATAACGGATTATTCACTCGAGCCGGATGAGCGGACGGTGCAGATCGAATCCGAGAAGGGCCTCTGGCTCCCTTGGGAGAGAACACCTGCTTCGGCCCTATCGAAAAGCAAACCCTAAAGCGTCCCACCATCCATCATCCAAGAAAAACACGGTGCACGCTTCATTCGTCTGTATGCCGGGGGATTGTCGTTTAACGATTTTGGCTGCGGTTAGCTGACGGTGCCGTCGTAAAGAAACAGGATCAGTCTCGCACGATCCGAACAATACAACAGCTAGAGCTGTGCTGAAATCGAATCCGTATCGGATAAGCGGGTTTTGCGGTACTCCCGCGGTTACATTCTTCCGCTGAACCTTTTAAACATGCGATCGATCAAACATTTATTCTGCTTGATTATATCGGCCGGCTGGACCTTTTCAACATCCCGATGAAAGAGACGAATCCCGATTTCAACTTGGCGTTTATGCCTCCGCCGGAAGGTTTGCCCGGGTTTAATGTCAATCCATATATATATTGAAGCGGGAGTAGCGGTTTCTTCTAAATCAAACAAGAGCAAAGAAATCCTGCAGGCGTATGATTGGTTTTTTAGCGAGGAAGGGAAAGAAGTGCTCAGCTGGGGCAAAGGCGATGAGGTGTACGTGACAGATAACGGCGTCAAAAAGCTGCGCCCAGAGTATCTGGATGTGAGTGATGTGCGTAAAAAGACCGGTTTGGCCACGAACACGGCCTATGCGTGGTTTGACTATGACGCCCACTTGGTTCCGGCCACCGAGGAGCAGAGACAGGCTTACGAACTTGCCCGCCAGCATGACAGCGCATTCCGTGTGGGGCCGCAATATGTGGAAAGCGAGCTGAACCGTGTTTCCTTGTTGCAGACAGCGATCAACAAGCATCGCGAAGAACAAATTACCCGGTTTATTCTAGGGGATCGCGATCTGAGCGAGTGGGATCAGTATGTGCAGGAAGCTATAAATCTTGGTCTGGATGAGCTTATGGATATTACTCGCGAAGCCTATAAACGTGTCAACTAATAGGGGAGGTTATATATTATGGATAATCATTCTTATCAAACGTTCGCGGCGGACGGCGCATGGTGTTTTTTTGCCGATCCGCGGGCGGTCTACTTTGCCGGGCATCATCAGCGGACTTATGCAGGTTGGATTACAATGAAAGGGGCCATTATGGCCGGGTATTATGATCACCAGTCTAAATCCACGGACGCCGTCGTAATTCATCCTGAACTGCAGCAGGACGATCACGCCAACCCAACACTGTATATTGATGAAAGCGGACATATCACAATTTTTTATTCGGCGCATAACGGCAAAGAACTGTTTTATCGCACGACGAAGCGAGCCGAAGACTTATACTCGTTCGGCGAAGAAAACTTGCTGGCCGTGAACACGGAAGGATCGAAAGGGTACACCTACCCGACACCGATATATTTAACAAACGAGGAGCAGTTGTATTTGTTTTGGCGCGGAGGCAATTTTAACCCAAGCTTCAGCACAACCCGCGATGTGAGATCGAATAATTGGTCCGCGGCGCAGACTTTAATCGAAAACAGCGGTCACCGCCCGTACACTCGATTTGCCACGAATGGAACCAATACGATACACATCGCGTGCACCGACGGCCATCCGAATGCATATCAGCACAACAATATATACTATGTGCAATATAAACAAGGCGCTTTTTACCGGGCCGACGGAACGCTAATTAAACAAGCAAGCGAATTGCCGCTGAAGCTGGAGGAAATGCACATCGTGTACGATGCCCGCCGTGAAGAGCGAAATACATGGATCTGGGATGTCGCCCAAGACGCTCATGGCGCTCCGGTCGTGGTGTATGCCGTATTTGTAACGCAAACGGATCACCGTTATTATTATAGCCGTTGGCATAAGGGAGGCTGGGAAACGAATGAAATGACGGCGGCCGGGCCATGGTTTCCACAGACACGCGCCGGTA
This sequence comes from Paenibacillus sp. J2TS4, assembly GCF_018403245.1. Taxonomy (GTDB): domain Bacteria; phylum Bacillota; class Bacilli; order Paenibacillales; family NBRC-103111; genus Paenibacillus_L. The sequence goes on along the minus strand of NZ_BOSH01000009.1, from coordinate 30,017 downwards.
CGGTGGAAACGGAACCGTATTATTCAGGCGGCATCGTTTTGGATCAGCGTGATCCTTCCCAAGTCTATCTTTCGAGGAAAACAGGTGAAAGGTTTGAAATCGAGCATTGGCATACAACAGACGGGGGACGTACGTGGCAACACCGTACCTTGACGCAGCAATCGGACAAAAATCATGTGCGCCCGTTTCTTTCCCGTTCTGCGGCAGGGGAGCCCGCTGTTTTGTTATGGATGAACGGCGACTATTATAAATATGTAGAGTACGATACCGTTTTACGGATGATAGAAGTAAAGTAAAAACAATCGTCAATTCGGGCCGTTCCCCGGGTTGGCGATTTTATTCATTATGCGGCTCCTTATCAAGCGGCCCAAGCTCTATCACGTCTAAAAAATTGATAGGATGGCAAAGCTAGATTTAAAAGTCCTTAGTTAGGGAGGCTGGCTATCCATGTCAATATCAACTAATCCTTCTCTGCTCTTTGATCAACCGGAGGAGTGGATCGAGCGGATCATATCCAATGTGGAACAAGCGGTAATCGGCAAGCGGGATGCGGTGGAGCAAGTGCTTATTGCGGTTCTGTGCGGCGGGCACGTGCTGCTGGAGGATGTTCCCGGGGTAGGCAAGACAACACTGGTCCGGGCTTTAGCCCGAACGATGGATTGCAGCTTCAAGCGGATTCAATTCACTCCGGATATGCTGCCGTCCGATATTACCGGCGTTTCGGTATTTAATCGTCATACGAATGAGTTTGAGTTTCGTCCGGGTCCTTTATTTTCCAATATTGTGCTGGCCGACGAATTAAATCGAACCCCGGCCAAAACTCAAGCTGCGCTGCTGGAAGCCATGGAGGAGAAGCATGTGACCGTGGACGGAATAACCTACCGGCTTCCATCCCCTTTTATCTTGTTAGCCACCCAGAATCCGATTGAATATGAAGGAACCTATCGGCTGCCAGAGGCACAAATGGATCGTTTTCTTATCCGCATAGGCTTGGGGTATCCCGACAAGCGGCATGAGGTAGAGCTGCTGGGGAGAAGTCAGGATAGGGAGCGGCATCCGGCCGATTATGTCAAAACCGTATTGCTCCAGGAAGAGCTGATCAAGCTGCAAAAAAGGGTAAGATCCGTGCACGTGGACGATTCGTTAAAGCATTACATTGTCGAGCTCGTGACGGCGACGAGAAATCATCCTGATCTTGAGCTGGGAGCCAGCCCCCGCGCTTCTTTGGCGCTTATGCATACGGCCCAGGCGAAGGCCCTCATGCAAGGAAGAGGCTATGTCATTCCGGACGATATTAAAGAGGTGGCAGCTATGACGCTAGCTCACCGTCTGTGGTTGACTCCCGAGGCCAAGCTGGCGGGCCAAAGCGCAGATCGATTGCTGGAGCAGCTGGTCGAGCAGAGAAACATTCCCGGGCTCTACGGTCCAAATGGCCCAAGCTCTCTCAGGGGGAGAGCCAGATGAGGTGGGGAAGAATCCTGCTGCTTCTGCCGCTTGCTGGAATGTTCCTATGGACGTTGGCGGCAGGGGCGGAGAGAGCGTCGGCGTTAGCCCTCGTCAGCTTAAGCGTGTTGGCGCTGCATGCTTTATTGATTCCTGTTTTTTGCCTGCACGATTGTCGCATACAACGTCATATTACACGAAATTATGTTCCCGCAGGAGAAATGGCAAATGTAGAAATTAAGCTGAGCTGGCGCTCCCTCCTCCCTTTGCCCTGGCTAATTGTTCGCGAGGAGTGGACTCATCTATCCAGCGGACAGACTTATACTTCGTCACGCTTATTGTTTCCCTGGTTTCGCAAGGAAGCGGCTTATTCCTACTCGATTCGCGGCTTGAGCAGAGGAACTTATCGGTTCGAACGGACAGAAGCGATCACAGGCGATTGGTTTGGTTTAGTCGATAAAAGGAAAACTTCTCTGGAATCGGCGGAGCTGATCGTTTTTGCCCATCCTGCGGCAATCCCGGGAAGAACGGATAAAGCTGCTCTTCAAACGGATACTCCGACAGGCCTTCCCGTATCATCGGGGGAAGGATTTTCAGGATTGGTGCGCAATTACGAGCCGGGCGATCCGCTTAACCGAATCCATTGGAAAGCAACAGCCAGGAACGGATCCTTGCGAACAAGGGAGTCCGCAGGGGCTATCCGGGGAAGAACGCTTATTTTTCTCGATCGTTCCCTGGAAGGAGCCGGCTCTCGGGAGGGCATGAGGTCCGGCGTAGTAGACCCATGCTGGGAAAGAAGAATTTCTTTGGCCGCCGGGTTGCTGGAGGCTGCCAGACGATCGGGCCGGGAAGTCAGTCTGTACTGTGGCGGCGTTCCGCATACGGGGTCCCCTGGTTCAGGGGAAATGGAGTTTATTCGGATGCATAAGCAGTTGGCCGAGCTGGAACCGGAGAACGGCAGCCCGATGCGAATGACGGATGAACTGCTGCATTATGGGCTGCGCCCCGGGGAGGAGACACAGATCTACTGCCTCCCTTCGCGAATAGACGAGAGATTGGTTCAAAGCTTGAAGCTGGTTCGCTCGGGAAGAAGACAACTTACTATCCTGTATGTGCCAGGTTCTCATGCCGCGCCTGATCAGAATAAATGGGAGCAGGCGCTCCGTTACATGGGCTGTGAAGTGATGACAGATTCAACGGCGCTTCGGACGGAAGGGGGGATAGACGATGACGAACTTATCGTTGCCTACTCCAACGGCTAGTACCGGAATCCCCGGCCCGGACCGGAAAGGGTTCCCGCCATTGGCTGGTTCATCCTTGACGCAATGGATGACGGACGCGGTATCGACACTTCTATTGTTTGTTTTGCTTCGAGAATGGCTGGCGCCACTGCCTCAGATTCCAGGCGTTAGCCTGCTTTCGTCGTCAACTCCTTTTGTGATAGGCATCGCCGGGTACCTAATCTTGGATCTGCTGCGGCTGCCGGCAGTCTTAACCTGGGCGATGAAGCTTGGTATCGCCTTGGCTTGGGTCGGCCTCCTATATTATTCCGCATTATTTCCTTTAGGCGGATGGCTGCCGGCTTATGGCGGCGTCTTAATGGACGATCTGATAGCGTTATGGGACGGGCGCTGGCCTTCCATCAGCGGGCCGTCACGGACTTTATGGCTGTTTATCAGCCTTGCGCTTCTGGCGGAAGCCGTGCAATCCTTGCTTCTTGTCAAAAAGCGGATTTTGTGGCTCGTCGCCGCGACCGCCGTTTATTTGCTTGCGCTGGATGCGTGGTTCCACGTGGCCGCCGAGGCCGCCTTGCTGCGGACGATGGCAGTCGGCCTTACCTTGGCTGCGGCCAATCGGATTCCCCGCCTTAAGCAGCAATATGCCGCCGTGGGCGCCGGCAAGGGCTGGCTCACGCGCTGGTCCGCCGGCTCGGCCCTGCTGATCGCGGCCTGCCTGCTGTCCGGAACGGTCGGTGCATCGCTCGGGGGCCCGGTATCGGAAGCGTGGAAGCTTCCGCAATACCGGCAGGCCGCAGAGCGATTCATTACCGACCGGTTGTCCGGACTGGCCGCGTCCGCGCCACAAGAGGCGGCGGGGATCCGCTGGGCGGAGGCCGCCGCCCGCACGGGCTACTCGCTGGGCGATGCGGCGCTGGGCGGGCCAGTCGTCCCCGACGAAGGCAGCTTCTTCGTCGCGCTCACGGACGAGCCGACCTACTGGCGCGGCGAGACGAGGGACACGTACGATGGCCGCGGGTGGTCGCTGTCCGGCGAGCCCTCGACGATCTCGCCGGAGGCCGGCCAGGCCCTCGCCCCTCGGGACGACGCGAGCGACGCCGAGGAAGCTCATCCGCGCGTCATTACGCAGCGGGTGCTGTTTCGCGACACGTCCCCCGGCAATTTAATCTTTGCTGGGGGCACTGTCCTCGCGGTGGAGCAGCTGACGGCGGCGGACGGCAGTGCGCTTCCGGCGGAGCGGGCGGCCTATCGTCCGTTATCGGACGCAGTGGTGGCCGCCGAGGGCAAACAGCGGCTGCGCTCCTACACGGTGAAGGTCGCTCTGCCGGAGAACCGGCCTGAACGATTGTCGGCGGCCGGACCGCCCGATTTGCGGGAGGTAGGGGAGCAGTATGTGCAGCTGCCCGAATCGCTTCCGCAAAGGGTTATAGATTTGGCGGAGCAACTAACGAAAGATGCCGGCAGCGATTACGAACGGGCCAAAGCGATTGAATTATTCCTACAAGAAAACTTTCAATATAGTATGGAGGCCGCAGCACCATCGCAGGATGAAGACTTCGTCGACTCCTTCTTATTCGGTCACCAGACGGGGTATTGTGATTATTTTTCGACTTCGATGGTTGTACTTTTACGGGCTGCAGGTGTCCCCGCCCGCTGGGTCAAAGGGTTCGCGCCTGGAGAGATCAGACTGACCGATGAAGATACCGTGCTGGCTGCTTATCCCCGACCCAAGAATAATGGGGAGTCCTCGGTTATAGAGACAGTGACTTCATCCAGGACATTTGCCGGTCCGCCCACATCTTCCTATGTAGCTGCTGCCGACTCCGACAATGAAGCCCGGCATAACGAAGAATGGGCCGAGGCCGCAGCGGCAGAGGCGGAACCTGACGAAGCCAGGACAAATCTCCGCTATGAAGCGACTGTTCGCAACCTGCATGCTCACTCTTGGCCGGAGGTGTTTTTTCCGGGCTATGGGTGGGTGCCGTTCGAACCGACTCCCGGTTATGGCAGCTCCTCAGATGGAATCGGCGTGAACGTATCTCCGGGCTTAGGCCCTTCGGATACGGAAAGTGGGAAAGCGGAGCAAGGTTCATCCGATACGTCGAATCAGGTAGCTGCCGGTGTGAACACTACGGGTAGCGAGAACGGGGCGGCTACAGCCCATCAGTCCTCTGAGGGGAGGAAAGGACAAGAACAAGGGCAAGGACTATCGCTGTTGACCTCATGGCTGGATAACAGGATGGAGGAAGTGCGAAGAGTAATCGGGGCGAGGCCGCCCGCTTCACCTGTCATTTGGCTGGGTGCCGCACTGGCCGCAGCTGTCGTGATTTCTCTGACTTACTTCTTCCGTCCATCTATCCGCCGAAGCCGTAGTGTTCGTCCCGCCCTGCAAATGACAGGAAGGGGCTGTAGTCATCAGCTAAAGCTGATACGAAGCATGGACAAGATCTGGATGATGCTGTACCGCATCACCGGGCCCAAACCGGCTAACCTGACATTTAGGGAGTACACTCGCAGCCTTCATATTGCGGACGAGTCAACTGCGCGCTTAATGGCGGAATGGGCCAAGCTCTATGAGAATGTCTGCTACGGGAGAAAGGACGGGGCTTTTCCTTCCGATGCCGATATTTCCAGCTTTCGTCGTCGATTTCAAATCGCTATCGATCATAAAGAGATCAGTCCGCTCCGCCGGTAGCATCCTTTTCATACCTTCTAAATGCCGTGGGCCTGCGGAAAGATAAGGTACTTCATGACTGTTTCCCGTAAGGAAGGGACTGTCTTCGTTTGATCATTCTTTCGGGATTCTTGACGCCTATCTTTTAAGTTATATATAATTAACTTCATTGATGAAGAGGCCAAGCCGTTCAGTTTGCGGCTTGAAATAAACGATAAAGGGTAGGTACGGGATGAATAAACCGAATGAAATGATTGTAGTGCTTGATTTTGGCGGTCAGTACAATCAATTGATTGCCAGAAGAATTCGCGACCTGGGAGTATACAGTGAATTGCTGCCGTTCAATACGACTGTAGATCAAATAAAGGAACTCGCTCCCAAAGGAATCGTTCTGTCCGGAGGCCCTTCGAGCGTATATGAGGAGAATGCCCCTCATATGGACCCGGCTATATATGACTTGGGAATACCGGTGCTTGGTATTTGTTACGGCATGCAATTGATGGCTCACCAGCTAGGGGGCAAGGTTCAGCGGGCCGATAAACGGGAATATGGCAAGGCTGAGGTCGAATTCCGCGAAGGCAGTGATTTGCTGCAGGATTTGGATCATAAACAAGTGGTCTGGATGAGTCATGGCGATAAGGTTGTCGAGCTTCCGGCCGGATTTATCGTAGAAGCGGAAACAGACCATGCGCCGCTTGCGGCGATGAGCCACCCGGATAAACGGATGTATGCCGTCCAGTTCCATCCGGAAGTACGCCATTCGTTATCCGGCAACGAGATGATCCGCAACTTCCTGTTCAGCATCTGTGGCTGTGAAGGGAATTGGAGCATGGAATCTTTCATCGAAGAAACGGTGAACGATATTCGTCGTCAGGTCGGGGATCGCAGGGTGCTGTGCGCGTTAAGCGGAGGGGTCGATTCCTCTGTTGTCGCTATGCTGGTTCATAAGGCGATCGGTGATCAACTGACCTGTATGTTTATCGATCATGGCCTTCTTCGCAAGGGAGAAGCCGATGGTGTGATGGAAACGTTCGTCGGCAAATTCGATATGAAAGTTATCAAAATCGATGCAAGCCAACGTTTTCTTGGGAAATTGCAAGGGGTAGAAGAGCCTGAGCAAAAACGGAAAATTATCGGAACCGAGTTTATTCGCGTTTTTGAAGAAGAATCGGCTAAATTGGGCGATTTTGAATTTTTGGCGCAAGGCACATTGTACACGGACATTATCGAGAGCGGGACGGCGACAGCACAGACGATCAAATCCCATCATAATGTCGGCGGCCTGCCAGAAGATATGAAATTCGAGCTGGTCGAGCCATTGAAAGCTTTATTTAAGGATGAGGTGCGCAAAGTCGGGGAAGAATGCGGCCTGCCTGCGGCCATCGTATGGCGTCAGCCGTTCCCGGGACCGGGGCTTGCGATTCGCGTGCTGGGCGAAGTAACGGAGGAGAAGCTTAAAATCGTACGGGAATCCGATGCGGTTCTGCGCGATGAGATTGCGAAATCCGGTCTTGATCGGGAAATATGGCAGTACTTTACAGCTTTGCCCAACATGAAGAGTGTCGGAGTGATGGGTGATGCCCGCACCTATTCCTATACGGTCGGCGTTCGAGCGGTCACTTCTGTCGACGGCATGACAGCGGATTGGGCGCGTATTCCTTTCGATGTGCTTGAACGGATCTCCAACCGGATCGTGAACGAGGTAGAGAATGTGAATCGAGTCGTGTATGACATTACCTCCAAGCCTCCGGCTACAATTGAATGGGAATAATTCACTAAGAGCATTTGAAGTGAAAACGTTGATTTGACTGCAAAGAGCATTTCTTTGAAATCTATGAAGCTGAATCAATTGATGAAGCCTATAAACTGTACCAAAAACTGGCTTTCAAATGTTCCTAAAGAATTAATGACATATTTTAAAGATCTTATAAAGTCAATGAATAATTGGGAAGAAGAGATATTCAACTATTTCGATTCTCCGATTACCAACGCCTATACCGAGTCCTTGAACCGTTTAATTAAGACAATGAATCATGTTGGTCGTGGTTATTCTTTCGAAGCCCTTAGAGCAAAAATTTTGTTTACACAAGGCTATCGTAAAGTTAAGAAGAAAAAGAAATTCAAAAAAATTGAAGTTACTTTCGGAAAAGTGTTACCTGATCAATTCCCAAATTGGGAACTAACTGGCTATGAATGGGTGTATGAAGAAATCTATGGTGCTGATTTTTCCACACTGACTAAGGCAATGGAGGAGGGTATTTTTTAACCCTCCTTCCACACTATTTTCCGATTACCCTCTATTTTTTCACTTGAACAAACTTACCTGTAAAATTAATTCTTTTCTTAATGGACGGATGTATTTCTACTTGTACATAAAATTTGGGCAAATTTTGTATAAGCTCTACTTTGGATTGCACCCAGTAATCCCCAAATTGAAATCAAGCGGCCTACTGAAAGTTTCATCTTCAATCTTTGCTGTGTGTATGCGTGATACCCTTTAATTACGCAGTTCTCATTTCTTGATGCCACAAGATACCACCTATTCCCTATTGCTACCAATCCTAATGGTTCAACCAGCCTTTCCTTTTGTTCTCCATTCGCCTGTATATAAACGATTGTTAGCCGTTTGCTTTCCCACACTGCTTGCTGGACTGTTTTAAGAGCATGAACGCTTTCCTTAGTTTGTCGCCAAGTACCTGAGTCGATATGAATTCTTTCCCAGCTCACTTGTGCCTCTTCTTGAAAAGTATCAGGGATGGAGGCTAATAATTTTTGTCTCGTATCCAATGTTTGTTTATTGAATCCTAAGTCTTTCAGCAATTCTTCCGAAGGGAAAAGAAAGAGCGATTTGACATCGCCAATGTTCAACCCGCTTAAGTGAGTGCGAAAATTATCTAACAGACGCCAACCTCCATCTTTCCCTCGATTCGAAGTTATCGGTATCCCCGCGTGACTTAAGGCGTCCATATCCCTTAGAATTGTTCTTTCTGAAACCTCAAGTTCAGTTGCCAACTCCTTGGTTGTCATTTTCCTTCTATAGCTGTTTAAAAAGACATACATTCGCTTAATATAATCGTAATCAATAACCGTGTGTTTTTTACACAACTTTATATCCACTCGACTGGTCACAGTTACAACGCCGCTCATGGAAGGTACGAAAGCTAATTGAACGATAATGGCATACAAAGTGACCGTGATCCTTAAACTGATGGCGAGCAATGGTTAAATCAAGTAAAAAGACCATACTGGCTGCTCGATAAGAAAAACACGGCAACTGACAGTGAGAATCAGCTTTCTACCGTACAAATCGAATAGCTTACCGAAAATCAATACAGTTTAGCGCTGTCGGTTCTTCTTCCGCTTCTGTTCTACCCCTTACACAAGCCAACTTAAAAACTGCTCCTCCATGACTTTCCCAAAGTCGCTGGATCGTTTTGAACTTCCGGGAATCGGATAACGTTTCGTTATCCAGGCATACAATTTCTGCCCCGATCCCTCGCGTGATGTATTTCCATATCCCATCGTAATCCCTGCCGATCCGATGCGTCCTAATACACCAGGTCTCCTCCGCGGAGCATCATGTGCTTGGCTGATATCGCGGCTGCTCGAAATCCTTACCGCTCCGCTTATCAAAAAATATGTGGTGTCCATCTTGACACGTCATATTATTAATAGTAATATTATTACTATGAAAAACAACATGATTAAAAAATCACCTGTCGCTTTAGCCATACTTTGTTTTTTGATTGAGGAGCCTATGCATCCTTATCGTATGCAACAGCTTATTAAAGAGAGGGGGAAAGATGAGGTCATTAACGTTCGTCATCGAACGAGTATTTACCAAACGATTGATCGTTTGCATCGAGACGGGGCCATTGCCATCCAAGAAAAGAAAAAGAATGAAGGGAGACCCGATTTAATTGTTTATGAAATTACGGACCTGGGTCGAAATGCTGCTTATTCATGGATCCGGAAAATGATTTCTACACCAGCTCAGGAGTTTTTAGAGTTTCCTGCTGCCGTGTCTTTTCTGGCATTGTTAACCCCTGAAGATGTCGCATTGCTCTTCCAACAAAGAGTAAGCGCTCTTGAAAAGACACTTTCACATCTTGAAGATCAGTTTCAGAAAGGAGCATCGTTGGATCTTCCGCGATTATTTTTACTGGAGACTGAATATCAACAAAAAGTACTTGCGGCTGAAATGGAATGGATCCAATCCATCATCGAGGATATTCATGCTAAAAAGCTAAAATGGAGCATGGAAGAACTGCGAGAGAAAGAAAACTAACTTATATAGGAAAGGTTGATTTTTTAATGAATACACGATTAAGTAAGTCTTCATCATTCGATGAAACGGTGCCTGTACTCGTTGTTGGAGGGAGTCTGATAGGCCTGTCATTCTCCCTTTTTCTGGCTCGCCAGGGAATTAAGCCATTGGTCGTAGAGCGCCATCCAGGAACGTCCATTCACCCGCGCGTTTCGAGCCTAACCGCCAGAACGATGGAAATTTTTCGTTCGGCAGGGATCGATGAGGAGATTCGCCGTGAAGAGCCCCCTTTTCCGCGGGAGTTTGGCATTATGTTTGTAGAGAGCTTGGCTGGGCAATTATTTGACAATTTGATGGAAGACATGAGTGCCTACTTTACGGATGCTAGTCCTGTTGAAGGAAACGGCATTGCACAAGATCTGCTTGAGCCGGTTCTACGTGCACAGGCCGAGAAAATCGGTGTTGATTTGCGCTATAATACGGAGTTGATCGAGTTTGAAACGGATGAGGATGGCATCTCGGCCTTGATTCGTGATCGAGTTAGCGGCGATACGCGCCGTGTTCGAACCAAATACATGGTAGGTGCGGATGGAAGTAAAAGTGGGATCCGCAAACAATTAGGTATTGGCCAACACGGAGAAGGTACGCTCTTCCATCTGATCAGCATAGTTTTTGATGCAGACATTCATGAACTGTTTAGAAGGCAAAACGCGCATATGTGTTTTTTCGCCAATGATACTGTAAGCGGAAGTCTTGTTCTGTACCCTGGAACTTTCAGAAGACCGCATATATATCGGTTGGATGTTATATATGATCCCGAAGAGGAAACCATTGAGGATTATCCAGAAGAACGTTGTATGTCATTAGTTCGAGCGGCAATCGGAATTCCTGACATCCCTGTTACGATTAAAAAGATCCTAACTTGGGAAATGGCTGGTCGCGTTGCTGATCGTTTCCAAGAAGACCGGATTTTTTTAGTTGGCGATTCCGCAAGGGTTCAGCCTCCAAGCGGCGGTTTGGGAGGAAATACCGGCATCGCTGAAGCGCAGAATCTTGCCTGGAAGCTGGCAGCTGTCTTACGTGGTGAAGCCGGTTCGGATTTGCTTACCACATACGATGCTGAACGGCGCCCCGTAGCAGATTACACGGTAGAGCAGGTAGTCACGCTTTCCCAGCAGCGCGAACATGAAGGGTCGGATGGGATTACAGTTAGCACCCTGCATGTCAATATGGGGTATCGTTATCAAGATGGCGCATTTGTACCGGAAGCGGACGGAAAGAACCTTCCTATTGTACAGTCGCCCGAGTTATGGAAGGGACAGCCGGGAACCCGCGCAGCGCACATCGTTCTCGAACGTGATGGCAATAGCATTTCCTCATTAGATCTATTTGGTTCTCGATTTGTTTTACTCGTTGGATCAGACGGACAAAACTGGGTGGAGGCTGCTAAACATGTTAAAGATACGCTACGTTTCCCGATGGATATTTATCAGGTTGATGGGCATAATGCTGATTTCAATAATCCTAGGAACGATTTTCTTGATGCATACGGTATAACTTCCACAGGGGCTATTATCGTGCGGCCAGACGGGTATATCGGTTGGCGAAAACCGGGTACAGAGGAGAATAAGGAAGAAATGGAAAAAGTGTTAACCAATGCTCTGTCGACAATCCTTTTTCGTTAAATCAACTACATCAAAAAGGAAAGGAATAATAATTATGCTTATATTTGAATATACCGAAATCTATGATTATCCCGCATCTATCGTTTTTTCACGCCTCATCGATTTAAAGGGGCGACCTTCCTGGATTAAGGGCATTATGGAGGCGCGAGTTACACCTGAAGGAACAGCTCAGTTGGGGACCAAGTATTTCGAAAGTGGAAAATACTCAGGCTTCAAGAGCGAAAAAAACATGATCGTGACCGAGCTTATTCAGGATCAATTGTTAACGCTGGAGACAATTCCTGATGAAAAACAATCGTTTCGAGAAAGCTATCGTATTGAGCCGATCTCGGATCAATCTTGCCGTGTTCATTTCTCAATTCAAGTTGACAACGTTCCGAAGGTAGCTGAATTTTTCATGCGTCAATCGATGAAGAAAGAGCAGCCGCAAACAGCTGCTGGCTTGAAGGCTGTCCTTAAGGGTTAACCTCCATACAGTTTGCTGCAGTGCGAAAGTGGCATAGGTTTCAGCATCGCCTGCTAAGTCTAGGACTAAAACTAGTTCTAAATTTGTAGCAGTAATACGTCATTTTTTTGTCATTTATCTTAATAATTAAGATAAATGAGTTGGACTGCCACGATTGAAGGCGGGGATTCGTTCAATGACTAACAACTAGTCATCTATAATATGCACTGGTGTATTTCTACAACACGCTGAGAGCAATCGGATTTCCGGGGTGCAATCCAGAGAATATTACACTTGCCCCAATCATGCTAGTACAGGTGGCCGATGTTTTAACGACATCGGCTTTACTGATTACTCTATAGTTGGTTTACGAAGGTCATCGGTAAGATTTCGAAGAGTTTGACAGGAGAGAATCAAGTAATCGAGTATGGTCTGTAACTCCTCTTGACTGTACTTCGAGTAGAGTTCAAGCATGGCATCGTTTAACGGAGCGAATACCTTTTTAATCGTATGCAATTGCGAATAGAGCGGCTCGGCATAGACCACTCTGAGATCGTTAGGATCCTTCGTCCGGCGGATATAGCCCGCTTTTTCTAAGCGATTTAGCACGCTTGTAATAGCACCCGTGGTGAGTCCTGTCCATTCGGCTAGCTGTCCGGCAGTGGCTCTTCCTTTGCTTAGAATCAAATCTAAGCACTTATGATCTGTAATGTTAAGGCCAAGATGCCCAGCTATCGCCTGATGAAACAGGACGGTTTGAGTGGATAACTGTTTGGAAGCTTCTAAAAGTGACAGATGAAGGTCTGTTTGTGTCGGTCGCATAATACATACCACCTTTAATTTATCTCGATTCATACAGTATAACATAAGGGATCCATTCACTGAAAAAGCAATATATGTTGGGGAAGTCAGAACTAAAGTTTAGGAACTCTTAATCAGCCTTAAGACTGAGGTAAAGGTAATGACTGATTGATATTATGAAATAAACATAATTCATCCAGATATCTTAATAATTAAGATAAATTTCAGGAAAAGAGGGAACAGTCGTGTTCGAATTCCTTATGGGAGTAGAATTTTTGTTATTACTGTTACTAGTGGGTGTCTCAGGGGCTACTGGCTATGCCGCGAATCACCTCAAATATGTGGGAGAGAGTGAATCGAGATTCCGATTATGGCTAAAAGCAGCCAAAGTTGGTGTCTATATCGGTACCGCCCTAATCATGGTTTGGGCACTGGACATCATGATAATTTTCGTAAATTACGGATGGCTATTTATCATGGACCGGGTCTTGAACCTATTGCCTTTGTTAAGCTTGCCAGCGGCAATTGTGTTGATCTTTGCGCTGCCTAACTTATCGAGGGAAACCAATAAAAAGTCTTTACTGTTCTTTATTGTGTCTATACATGTAATGACTGTTGGAGCAATACTTGCCTTTTTTCTAGTAACGATAGACATACCTGCCATTCCTAATACAAAAGATCTTTTGATTTATGGCGGGGCACTGATCATTTCAGCAGGTCTGCTATGGCTTTACCATGGAAGAAGGATAAGGATTCTGGAAAATCGGCTTCCCCGATTTAGCATAAGAATCATAAGAGGAGCTGTATATTTCGTTTTAGTGTTTGGAGTAGCCATAACAGGATTAGTCGTTTCTCAAAAGATGAGTGAATTTCCTGGCAGGATGAATATGGTCCATCACCATACTGCCGATTTTGGGGGTGGAGATTCCAGCTTAGATGAAAATACAAATGCCCACCATGACGGTCATGATTCCAATTCAGACAGTAAGCCGATTAGTGTTGTGGAGTTGAAAGGACCTCAAACAGACATTCCTGACAAAAAATACGTCCTCTACGCAGAGACAAAGAAGATTCGCCTTGCTTCCGGTGAAACCATTGAAGCGTGGACGTTTAATGGTCAGAGCCCAGGCCCAGAGCTTGTCGCCAATGAAGGGGATTTGGTGGAAGTAAGATTGGTGAATAAAAATATCGATAGTGGGGTTACCATTCATTGGCACGGAGTAGATGTCCCTAATGGTGAAGATGGCGTTCCAGGGATGACGCAGGATGCCGTAATGCCTGGAGAGTCGTATACCTATCGTTTTGTTGTAAAAGAGGAGGGAACTCATTGGTACCATTCCCACCAGCAGTCCTCCATTCAAGTGCAAAAGGGGCTATTCGGGGCCTTTATCATACATCCATCCAGTCAACATGAAACAAAAACGATGGATACGACGATTGTGGCTCATGATTGGATCACTCCGGACGGCAGGAATATTCCAGCCCTCGATACGGCAGATACATTCCAAAGGAAAATGGTTAATCCAGGAACTCCTGTACGGCTCCGTCTCGTAAATGCGGGTAATTTAACTCGTACGTTTTCCTTGAACGGCGTGCCTTTCAAGGTTGTAGCCATCGATGGTTATGAGTTGAATGAGCCAGGTACTCTGACGACTAGTTTATTACGAATCGGAGGAGGGGGGCGTTACGATGTCGAATTCATCATGCCTGACACTGCCGTTACGCTGGCAATGCTAATGGAAGGCAAACCAATAGGAATAGTGTATAGCCCAGACGGACATGGGAAACGAAATGTACTCGATGAAGGAGAGGTTTTAGATATCACTAAATATGGATCACCGGCACAGACTCCATTCAATACCTCGACCGTGTTCGACAGAACGTTTACACTCATTCTTGATCAGACCTATTTTGGTGTCTATAACGGAGAGGCAGGACAACAGTGGGTTATTAACGGAAAAACGTTTCCTGATACTCCGACCCTTATGGTCAAGGAGGGAGATCTTGTGAAGACAACATTTGTAAATCGGAGTTTTGCCGATCATCCGATGCACCTTCATGGACACCATGTCCAAGTCATTAGTAAAAATGGAAAACCGATTAGTGGTAGTCCACTTGTCCTAGATACTGTAAATATTGAACCCGGCGAGACGTTTGAAGTTGCTTTCTTGGCAAATAATCCCGGACTATGGATGGATCACTGCCACAATCTAGATCATGCCCAAAAAGGAATGACAATGCATGTGGCTTATGAAAATGTATACACTCCTTTCGCGATAGGAAGTGAGACGGGTAATAGTCCGGAATAGGCTTGATGCTATCGTAAAGCTTGGGTATTAAAAGAAGCTGAAAAACAAAGAAAGAAGGGGGTAAACATTATGTTCAAATTAATAAGTGTTGAAAGTTTAAGTAAGACTTATGTGAGCAAAAAGGAAAAAATTATTGCCGTTGATAATATTAGCTTTACAGTCGATCAAGGAGAAATTTTTGGTTTTCTTGGACCGAGCGGAGCAGGTAAAACTACTACACAAAGAATACTGACAACATTGTTGCCCATTAGTAGCGGAACAGCTTATATAGCTGGATATAATGTGTTAACTGAAGCCAAAAAAGTCCGTGCAAATATAGGCTATGTTAGTCAGCTTGGTGGTGCTGATCCAAACGCCACAGTACGGGAAAATCTGGAACTATCAGGAAAATTATATGGGCTATCAAATGATGTTACAGTGCAAAGAATTGAGCAATTGAGTAAATTGCTAGATTTTCATGAATTACTTCCGCGCTTTGTTCGTACATTGTCTGGCGGGCAAAAACGTCGTGTGGAGATTGCTCAAGGAATTTTACATGAACCAAAAGTTTTATTTCTTGATGAACCAACGACAGGACTTGATCCGCAAAACCGTGCTAATTTATGGCAGCACATTAAAAAATTACGTGACAATGGAATGACCATTTTCCTAACGACTCACTATTTAGAAGAAGCGGACGCGTTATGTGACCGTTTAATTATCATAGACCACGGCAATATTATCGCTGAAGGAACACCTACAGAATTAAAGAAAAAGATTTCGAGTGAAGTTGTTTCAATAGAAATGAAACATCTGCAGGACAGCGAAAAAATGAAACTATTTTTTAAACAATTAGAACTTGATAAAGTGACAGAAGCAAATATGAAATTTTCCATTTACACTGACATAGGTGAAGAATTAATTACTGATATTATTAACTTCACAAAAGAACATCAGATTGAATTAGCCAATTTATCGTTATCAATGCCTTCCTTAAATGATGTCTTTTTAACATTAACTGGTAAAGAATTGCGTGATGGCGGAAAGGAAGAAGAACAATGATGCAGGTTGTACGGGAAACGAATATTTTCTTTGTTCGTAAATTAAAAGAGTCAGCTCGCCAAATTGTTTGGGTAATCTCAGGTTTGATGACTCCCTTGTTATATATCTTGTTATTTAGTCCATTATTGAAAAACATTACCCATCCTGCTATGACTACAGCTCAGGTCTTAGATATGTTTGTGCCGGGTATTTTAGTTCTCTTAGCATTTAGTTCAGGAATGGGTGCTGGATGGTCAATGGTTTTTGACCTAAAAAGTGGGATTATTGAACGTTTACGTGTAACCCCAGCCAGTCGGTTCGCTATGTTAATGGGAGGGGTATTAAAAGATGTCGTAGCGTTCCTTATTCCAGCAATTATCGTTTTAGTAATCTCAAGTTTATTTGGTTATGAAATGCACTTTGTTGGTATTTTATTACAATTAATATTACTCTCGGTTCTTACAATGATGGTTTCAGCATGGTCTGGAAGTCTGGGTTTGATTTTCCAAGATGTGGGTGGGGTTGCTGCCGTAGTAACAAGTTTACAATTACCGTTAACCTTACTTTCCGGAATTTTATTACCAATGTCATTTGGACCAAAGTGGTTACAAGTACTCGCCCATTTCAATCCGTTATATTATGGAGTAGAAGCATCCAAAAAATTAGCGGAAGGATCAATTATAAACCAATCAGTTTTCGTAGGATTTATTGTCATTGCGGTTATTACGATTATCACATTGATTTGGTCAACTCGCGTTTATAACAAGGCCATTGCATAAGATTTTAATGGAGTGGTAAAGTAATGAATTGAATAATTCTTTCTTCAATTATTTATGTTGAAAGTCATCTTTGGCTTTGCGGTTGACCACTATAGAAAAAACTATAGGAACAATTGGCATGAACGCGTCAAGAGGGGAGCGAACAAATGATAAAACGTGAAGATCTGCTTGCTCGTCAATTTCAGCTGCAAGCGGAGGCCGCTGCAGTGGTGGAAGAATTGAACCTTATCCAATCGCTAAAAGCAGCCGGCATGCCCGTCAAAGTTGGAAGTGCGGCACTCGGTTTAATGACTTGGAGAGACCTTGATATGACGGTCGTTTGTTCCAAGTTGGACATTGCTGTAATCTCTCGAATTGCTTCGCAATTGATATTGAATCCCAAGATTCGGCAGATGAAATTTATGAACGATACCGGTAGCTGGAACACCGATCCGGCTTACCCGGACGGGTATTTTATTGGATTGGATTACTTATCTAAAAGCGAGAACCAATGGTCGCTAGATATTTGGTTCGTTGATGATCCTGAGAAGCAACCTGATCTGCGGCATATTCGTACGTTGCCCGGTCGTCTTCATGAAGAGGCGGTTCTCTCTATCCTGCGGATCAAAACTGTCTGGGCATCGAGAGCCGAGTATGGTAAACAGGTGAAAAGCTTTGATATCTATACGGCTGTATTAGATCATAAAGTGAGCACACCCGCTGAATTTGAACAATGGCTGCAAAACCGTAACAACAATATATCATCTTGAATGCTTTTGAAGGGGCAAGCCTGATGTCGGATTTTTCAACTTTACTAGCGTATGTTATCGTTGTCATTCTTCTATTTTTAATTCCAGGACCAGCCATTCTTCTTACCATTACTCGTACCGTTCAAAACGGGCGAAAAGGAGGCATTATGGCAGGGCTTGGCATAGCAATCGGGGATTTTCTTCACACCTTATTTGCTACTGTCGGGCTCTCCACTATATTGATGACCTCTGCTCTAGCTTTCAATTTAGTAGCGGTATACTTACTATATTTAGGAGTTCGCGAAATGATGAGTAAGCCATCAGAACCGCAACTTCCAAAGGTTAAATCGGGAGGAGCTTTAAAGTCATTCTTTTCGGCAACTGTTGCAGAAGTTCTTAATCCAAAGACAGCGCTGTTTTTTCTGGCTTTTTTGCCTCAATTTGTTCATCACGAACGAGGTCAAGTCACCACGTAGTTTTTGATCCTTGGTGTCGTCTTTGTGATTTTAAGTGCATTGTATACAACCTCGATGGTACTAGGTATCTCTGCACTTGGAAAACTGGTTAAACGGAGGACATGGATAAGCCGTTTAAGCCGCCCAGGTAGCAAATTCGTCGGAACAATCTATACCGGACTAGGCCTAAAGGTTGCATTCCAAAGACAGTAATGATGCAATAACGTCAAGATTGAAAGCCGCCCTTTAGTGATATCGTCAAGTAGACGGTGGAATAAAACAAAATGTCTAAGCCGCCTTAGCTCGAGCTTCTCATCGGGCTAAGGCTGTTTTAGTCTAGCATACTTCACCCATCATTGAGAAAGGCACATCACGTGCGGCAGGATCGAGGGCGACGCAAGGCTGCCCGGATAGAGAGAGCGCCCTTTGGCGTTCTCTTTTTTACGTAGCTCCTCACAATTTTTTATAAAAATATATCAATAAGATATGTTTACTTATTATATTAATTTGATATAATAAAATAGATCAAACGAATAAGGAGGAAATATAAGATGTTCAAAAGCGGCAATGTGACTGTAATGGTAGCGGATATGAAAAAGGCGGTAAAATTTTACGCCGAAACCTTGGGATTGGAGCTGCAGCACGGTGACGGGCATTTTGCGCAAATCGCGGCACCTGGATTGACGATCGGTCTCCTGCATCTTGCCGGAGAACAAGGTTCCCTTCCGGAAAAATCGGGCAGCATGTCCATAGGGTTTGAGGTGGAGGACATGGAGTCAGCCATCGAAACGCTGAAATCCCGCGGCGTTCAATTCCACGATTCCGTGGAAGGCAAGGCGGCCAATGTCGTGCATTTCAACGATCCTGAAGGCAATACCCTTTACTTGGTTTGCAATCGTTAAACCAAAGGGCGGCATAAAGAAAATGTAAGGAGGCGTTTTCTGCATGGCCTCGAAAACCAACGTCAACATGGTTGTCGCCGGACTGCTGGCGGCGAACGCTTTGGATGCGACCGTCGTCGCCACCGCTACCCCGCATATGATCAAGGATTTGCACGGCGAGACGCTGTTCAGTTGGGTGTTTGCGATTTATACGTTGACCACCTGCGTGGCGACGCCCATTTTCGGCAAGCTCGCCGATTTGTTCGGTCGCAAACTTGTGTTCGCCTCCAGCATCGGTTTATTCGTGCTCGGTTCCATCTTGTGCGGAGCCGCGCAATCGATGACGGGGCTCATTTGGTTCCGGGCTTTGCAAGGATTTGGTGCCGGGGCGCTTGCGCCCGTGTGCTTTACCGTCATCGGCGATTTGTTCTCGGGCAAGCAGCGCGGCAAAATGATGGGTGTCTTTTCGTCCGTTTGGTCCGTGGCTGGCCTTCTCGGCCCGCTAATCGGAGGTTACTTCGTCGATCAAGTTTCCTGGCGATGGATTTTCTACATTAACGTGCCGATCGGCATCATCGCCCTGCTGCTGGTCGTCGTATTTTTGCACCAGCCGATCGAACGTCAGGCGAAAAAAATCGATTACCTCGGCGCGATTATGTTTACCATTGCCTTCTCCGCGCTGTTGTATGCGCTGCTGAGCGGCGGGTCACGGCATACCTGGGATTCCCCGGTGATCGTGGGGCTGTTCGCGGCATCGGCCGTATGTTTTATGTTGTTCCTCTGGATTGAAAAACGGGCGGAGGAACCGATGATCCCGTTATCGATTTTCCGGATCCGCGTATTGAACGTCACCAATATCAGCGGTTTTCTGACGTTCAGCATTACGTCGGGGTTGACGGTGTACTCGCCGATCTGGATTCAATCCGTGCTCGGTAATTCCGCGACAAGCTCGGGCCTGATCGTTATGCCGATGTCGCTGGCCTGGCCGCTCGCCTCCAACATCGCCGGCCGGCTCATGTACCGGGTCGGGGTGAAGGCATCGATCGTATTCGGCTCTTCGCTGGTCATGGCAGGCTCCATCTGGCTGATTGCGCTTCAGATGAACTCACCCTACGTATTTTGGATCGGTATCCTCGTGCTAATCGGACTGGGAATGGGGTTCGTTGCGACGCCCTCCACCGTTGTTGTGCAATCGGTCGTCGGCTGGGAAAAACGCGGCGTCGCCAACGCTTCCAGCATGCTGGCCCGTGCGCTGGGCCAAACGGTCGGCATCGCGGTATTCGGCACGATTTACAACCAGTATGTAACCATAATCGGCTCCAAAACGGAGCTGACTGCCGGAATGCATGCCGTTTTTCTACTCATGTTGGGGATCGCGATTGCGAACCTGCTCGCCGTATCATTCCTGCCGAAACACCGCCAAGTGATGGCGCAGCAGCATTCGGCGTAACGGCAGGGTAATAAAGCGAAATACCGGAAACGGCCGCAAACGGATGCGGCCTGGAAAAGTCGCGACCTGCGGCTTTTCTGTTTTTTCAGGCAGCCGTATGTTATACTGTTGTCTGCTTAAAAGCAGTAAACCTACAAGGGGGGGCTTTCGTTTGTACGAATTGTTCATACTCGGCGAATTGATGAATAACCCGATGCACGGCTATTTGCTGCATCAGATTTTGAACGGGATCGTTGGTCCTACGCGAAAAGTCAGCTGGGGGGCGATTTATCCGCTGATCCACGGCATGCTTGCTGACGGGCTGATCGAACAGGTTCACGATGAGCAACCGGAGGTTGCCAAACAGGGAAGAGGAAAAAAAATAAAGACTTATAAACTTACGGACGAAGGCAGAATACGTTTTTTTCGATTGATGGAAGAACCGATTCCATATTCGCCGGATTACGAGCTACATTTTTATACGAAACTGAAAAATTTTGAACTGATCAGCAAAGAATTGCAGTTTTTAATTTTGCATCAATACAAAGATTACCTGCGTTATGAAATCCGTCACGAGGAAGAACGGTTGGAATATGCGAGCAAAGACGAACGGATTCCCGGTGAGGAGCAGAAATATATTCAGATCTTTTTCCGGCATCGGTTGGAAAAGCTTCAATTTGATGAAACGTGGGTTATGCAGTTAATCGAGAGGCATCGCGTGGATGGACAAGGGCTTGAGCGGGAGTGAAATTGAAAGGCTTAAGGATAGCAGATCATTAATAGGATGGGGGGGCGAGCTAAAAAGGCTTGGCCCCTTTGTTTATTCCTCACGCGCTTTTATTTTCTGGCTCTTCGGAAAATGGTTGAAAGTCATTCAATATAACATAGTGATCTAAAATCGGAATATATGGTTTTCTGTCGATGACTTGTCAGTGATCTACTCGCTATTGAAGGTTACGGAAGGGGCGATGATACCTAGAAAATAACCGTCGGGATAGGCTGGATCCATTGATGAATTTCAAATCGCGGACTTGAGGATTGGACATCAATTGCGAAGCTATTCAAGAAATTGTAGCGATGTTTAACTTAGAACAAACGACTGTCATATCGAGGTCTCTCCAAACCATTAAACCTAGAGCCACACTCCCTACCTTTAGTGGTGTACCGGCTTCTTCCAGCAATTGCTTAAGGTGCATTTCTTCAACAATTGCATCTGCTTCAGCTTGCAGCTGCAGTTGGTGGGCAAGTAGTTCTTCCTGTTTTATCATTTTCAACACTCCCTTGTATTATATAATTCAAAAACAAAAATTTGATCTTTGACAATTAAATATTTGCGTTACCTTTGGCTATAAATAGAAGTATCAAATTTAATGTTTGCTCAAAGCCACAGCGATAGCTGCTTACCATTGACCGTAGTGCCCGATTCTAAGTATGCGGTGGAAGGGGGCGGGGCCACATCAGCGAATACTTAGAATCAATTTGTCCGTGTTACCATCAAATGCAGGGTGAGCCTCTAGGCTTTATTTTTAGCCATCCTGCTTTACGTTTCACAACACGGACAAAAGCTAGGTCAATGGTGGCGGATAATAGCCAAAGCTTCTTTACCAATTATTTCACTCTTGGATACTGCGCGATATAATATTGTCTCTACCATTAACAAAAAAGTGTTAGACTTCTTTGGTGAAGGCGAGACCCTTATCACTCTACAAGCAGTATTGTTTGACGGAAATACTGACACACAACTACAAGACGATCACTAATAAAAGTATTGTTAATTTCGCAAAAAAGGGACTCGGTTTGTACTATTCCTGAGGCTTTGTCCGTCCAGCTACCCCATAAAAGAACAACTCCATCAAATGATCCATATTCTCGGTTATCCGTTTTTGATTCAATCCCTCCCAATTCCGGACCAGTTCATTTTGGAACATTGTAAAATAACGCATCATCATCTCTTCAGATTGATCTTTTCGAATATACCCCTCTTGTTTTCCAAGTGCGACAAACTTCTTAAAAAAAGGTACGACCTTCTGCTCGCTATAACCGTCCATTATTTGTATTAACCCTCTTAAATCAGAAGATGGGAATTTCGGAAACTCATCTGCTAAAATTTTCAAATTTTTAGCCTCCAACAGCATGATTTTTTTAGTCTTTTCAAGAAAAGATAACCCGGAATTCAGGATGTCCTCATACTGTGCCAACTGCTTGTCCAGCCAATTCATCAGGGAATCAGTATAAAGCTGTTCTTTTGTCCCGAAGTAATTATATATAGTTGCAGGGGAAACATTTGCTTTATGCGCAATCTCATTCACGCTAACCTTTTGAAAGCCATATTTGAAAAATAATTCAATGGATGCACTGAATATTTGCTCGATTTTTTTCCTTTTCCGTCGTTCGTAACCGTTCATCATTGTTCACCTCATATGATAGTGTAACCAAAGTTTTAGACTGATTCAATAAAAATAGTATAAAACATTGTTGAACAATGGAGTTCATGTAGATATAATAGTTTTAGAGATAAATGCTATACATAATACATAACTTTATAAAAAGGTGTTAATCATCGATGATGGGAGTGGCGTGAAATGAGACAGCTTCGAATTCCTTCTTTTTTGCACGATGTATTTGGTGAGAAACAGTCTGTTGGATCCATTTTAGCGATACTGCTTTTTGGTGGTATATTGACGGTTGCGTTATATTACCGATTCCCTGAATTGGCTAACGATTTGCCAGTATGGCGTAGCGCCCTGGCATTATTATTGATTTTCGATGTTTTTGCGGGCGTTATAGCGAATTTTACAGTATCAACTAGCAATTTTTATGCGGCGCGGAAAAAAAATCGAATCGTATTCATCGCGATCCATGTCCATATCGTGCTTATTGCTCTTCTTCTCGATACGAATATTGGGTATTCAGTAGGGATATGGGCTTATACGATCATCGGGGCTTATATTGTAAACTCCCTTATTGGGAAGCATGTGCAATTATTTGTAGCGGGCTTGCTTTTGTCTGTTGGTCTGGGGGTCGTGCCGATGCTGCCAGGAATAACTCCACATATGTTGATCATTGGCTTACTGTTTCTGGTGAAAGTATTGTTTAGCTTTGCTGTCGATCATTATGGAAATACCAAACATACTACTAAAAAGGAAGTATGAATACTACGGCTAGAATGAATATTTCGAGATCATTGCTCAAAGAAAATGAGGTTTGTTGATTTTGTGCTTGGGAAATAAAGTAACCATCTATCTGTTATAGCTAGATGGTTACTAAGAGTATTTAAAAATAAGCGTTTTCTTTCATTTTATAGGAATCATGAAGTAGGGCAAGTTTCGTGAAGCGTATAATTCATATCGCCATCTATTCTTGAGTTTGAAGGGCTAAACGTATGCCTAAGCCAATATAAATCACACCAACCATTTTCTCGACTTTATTAGCAAAAACACCTGATGTTTTGAACATCTTTGTTCCAATAAAACTTGTACAATAAGCCAAAAAAGAAGTGAATGCTATACTCATTAGCACAAATACAATCCCTAAAACAAAAAGTTGTAATGTCACACTACTTCCGTCATTTTGGATAAATTGAGGTAAAAATGCTAAAAAGAATAATGCTGTTTTAGGATTCAATATTTCCGCTAAAAAGCCTTGTTTAATTGATTTCCAACTCGAGCTCTTATCTATACTCCCAGACATTTGTTCAAGGTTTGATTTTTCTTTTTGTTTAGTCTTTGTAAGTAACATTTGAATCCCTAAGTAAAATAAATAAAGAGCCCCGATATATTTGACGATTTCAAATGCTAAAGCAGAACTTAATAATATCGCTGATAACCCTAAAACAGCGAACAACACGTGAATACTATCCCCTAAGGCGATTCCACAAGCAGTCATAATACCATTTTTTCTCCCGCTTTTTATCGTTTGAGAAATTGTAATAATCACCGCAGGACCTGGGACTAAAAATAAAAGAAACACAACGACAATAAATGAAAACATGTTGTCACTCAACCTTTCTTCCATAAAAAAATCATAACATTTTCATTATCATGATATGCTAATTTTTTACCCAATCTAAACTAAATGAATATCGAAATATTCTTTTTTATTATACCGAAAAACAGAAAAAGATGGTATGAAAATCCGATTTCATACCGTTTTTTTAAATAACTTTATTATTCGTGAACAACTCGTATACAGAGATATCGAAAACGCAGTATTGTATATAATATGAGTAGACTTTGAAGATCTTTCCATCATGAGCGCCGGAGTCTGGTTTTCAATCTCGATCAGTAACAATTATTTCTCCACCAAGAATGGTTCTATCTAAAATATCTATATTATGAGGTTCCTTAAATTTTGCGGTGACTCGTTATGGTGTCTTGTATATAATCTAATCTTCCCATGGGTAATTTGTGGTATCTGGCTTCAAATTCAAGTTATTACGAAAAATGTTTTCTGGATCATAATGTTTCTTTAAGTTAATTAAACGATGTCGTATTTCTTCTGAATAAAACTCCTCCAATCTGTCCGTATCACCAATCTCAATAAAGTTCACGTCGGCTCCAGCAGCATAAGGTTTTAATTTCTCCCACACATTCTCCATACAAGTGTAATAATTATCTGCTTCTTCCATTGATGTGAAAATATTTGATATGTGGATCAAGTAGGGTTTATTCCGGTGAGTATATGCCGTATGATTTTCTGGCACTCGATTAATTGCTCCGCCAAGTACACGTACTTGAATACTGACGTTCGAAGAAAGATTCCGATTTACTTCTTCAAGTCCCGCTAAATTAATGATTTTCCAATATGAAACGAGGTCTTACAAGCGGAATCTACTCATGGACATTCGAGTGGGGGATCCAAATTAAACGACCACCTCTGCTAGCAGGTAGTCGTCTAAAAGGAAGGAAGAGGTCCTTATAATTTTTGACCATTCATTCTGAAAATGTTATTCTTTTAAAAGAAAGGGGGAAAAGGCACATGGCACGACATAAAGAATTTGATAAAGCAAAGGTTCTTAGTAAAGCAATGGAATTCTTTTGGTATCGAGGCTATGAGGGTACTTCCCTTCAAGAACTACTGAAACATTTGGGAATCGCAAAGCAAAGTATGTATGATACCTATGGAAATAAACACGACTTATTTTTAGCCTCTTTAAAACATTATGCCGATCAGAAGATAACTTTTCTAAATGATGCACTTGAAAGATATGACTCGCCAAAGAAATCCATAAAGGCTGTTTTTTACGATTTAGTAAAATTTCTCATTGATGAAGAACGAAAAAAAGGATGCTTTATGATAAATACGGCAGTAGAATTGGCGCCGCATGATCAGGAAATTTCAAGATTGGTTGAAACGAACATGGAACATGAAGTGTCCGCATTTTATCAAGCATTAATCCGCGCACAAAAAGAAGGTGAATTAAGTGAGCGGCACGATGATCTTATGGCACTTGCCCGATTCTTGAACCAAGCTCGATATAGTTTGTTTATTGCATCTAAATCCACTTCGAATCCCGTTGCTTTAAATGATATTGTTAAAATTACACTCTCGGTCTTAGACTAACCTATTGTTGCCCTTTTTCTTTTTTTATGATTTTTTAGACCGATCAGTCTATAATAACTATTTTTCACTGGATTTTTTACGATTATATTAGACCGTATGGTCAAAAAAGGAGAGATATTGTGGAGAACAATAAAAGGTTTGATTCTAAAACGAATCTGGGCATTTTGATGCTTGCTATAGGAATGTTTGTTGTCGGGACAGTTGAATTGGTTTTTGCTGGAGTGTTGAAACTGATATCCACTGACCTCGGAGTTTCGGTCGCAACTACGGGACAGCTCGTGACCATTTATGCTGTTATTTATGCAATAGGTACACCTATTCTCATTACGTTAACCTCCCGCATAGAGAGGAAAAAGCTGTTATTACTCTCGTTATTCGTTTTTATCCTTAGTAACGTCATTGCAGCCATTAGTCCAAATTATATCTTTCTTATGATCTCAAGAATTATTGCTGCAATTAGTGCCGGGATATTTAGTGTGTCTTCAATTGCATTTGCTGCCAAACTAGTCCCTCCCGAAAAAGCAGGGAAAGCAATCGGGACAACGGTTATGGGATTTAGCTCTTCATTGGTTTTAGGGGTACCTTTAGGAACAGTTGTAGGAGAAGCATTTGGATGGAGAATGACGTTCACCTTTGTGGCGCTTGTTACTCTTCTTCCTATGTTAGGAATTTGGCTATTTACTCAAAAAGTAAAAGGAGAGGCTCCAGTACCTCTAAAAACACAGTTCTCTATCTTACGAAAACCCGCAATGGTTACGGGTCAATTGGTGAGTGCGTTCGTATTTATTGGCCAATTTTCTCTGTATACGTATTTCACACCCTTCTTGCATCATCTGGCTGGTTTTAATATGGAAAAAATTACAATCGCATTCTTTGTTTTAGGCATATTTGGTATTCTAGGAAGTTATATAGGTGGTTATAGCGTAGATAAGTGGGGTGTCAAGAAGACGTTATTTGTAACGATAGGTAGTAGGACACTTACATTGTTTTTACTTCCGCTGGTTGGGGAACATCCTATTTTTTTATTTCTGATCATGATGGCATGGAGTGCTTCTGGCTGGGCGACGACTCCCGCGAATCAAACATATCTTAGATCTTTGGCTCCAAAATTAGCGGATATGATTATTGCGGTTAATACATCTTTCATGCAATTAGGTATTGCCTTAGGATCAGCAATGGGAGGATTAATCATTAGCAATCACTATTCCTATACCTCACTAAGTTGGTTTGCAGGGTTTATTACCTTGGTTGGTTTATTTTCTTTTTTTCTCTCCATTTCCCTTTCAAATAGGCAAGGTACTATCCAATAGGATGTTTAAATTTTTATGCCCAACTATATATATTGAACTAATGAAGGCAACTACATCCTGATACATAAACGATCAATAATATTCATGGGATCAGTCATAATTTGTTCCATGAAAGTGCGAACGTTTTGGCGAATCTCCTTCACAGTATGATAGAACACATTGTTGATGATATCGGACTTCAGCCATTTCCAAAGTCCTTCAACGATATTAAGTTGAGGACTGTAAGGTGGGAGAAAGATCAGTTCAAGTCTTCCGTTCAATTCCTCTAGAAACGGTTGAAGCAATTTTGCATGATGGATTCGTGCGTTATCCAAAATCATCACGATCTTCCCGGAGGGATAGGCATCAACGACTTTCTTGAGAAAATGAAGGAAAGTCTCAGCCGTATATTGCTCATCTTCCTGCCAAACAATTCGTCCTGTGGCGTAATCGAGCGTAGCCAGCAATTTTACGCCTCTATGCTTGCCTGTAGTCTTAATGATTCGTTGTTTGCCTTTCTCAAACCAGGTGTGCTGCAGAGCTTGATAATCTCGAATCATACTTTCATCTTCAAACAAAATGTGATCAATTTCGCCCTTTTCGTGATTTTTTTAACCCTGGGAACGTGGTTTCGACAAACTCTTTTTGCTTTTCTTCATCGGCAGCTGCCAGCGTATACGTAGGCTTGGTATAGCTGAGTCCTAACCGATGCATGATCTTAGATACGCCTCGAATGGAGTATTCTTGTCCGAATTCACGTTTAATATAGGATGCGATGATTTCCAGTGTCCAATTAAACTTCGCTGTAAATCCGACTTCATAAGGCAAGCAGTCAACGATGGTTTGTTTCAACTGAGCCTGTTGTTCCTTCGTTAATCGTTCTGGAGCTCCGGTCGAGAATTTCATCTGCAAACCATCCAGTCCATGCTTCCGGTAGGTGCGAATATATTCTTGACTGTATATTCCGACCGTCCAATCGATGTTGCAATTTGGCTGTAATCGTGACCAAGTAAGTATAGGCGAATCGTTTGATATCGCTCAAACATCCGACGACTTTTCTCTTGCTTCAGGAATTGCTCCACTCGCTGTAATGCTTCCGTTTTGGATTCCATACTCATCCTCACCCGCCGATTTGTAATTCTTTATTTATTCGGGCCAAGGGTATTGTATTCCTTTCCAAAAAAAGTCGGAGTCTTTAGTTCAACTTATATAGTTTGAGGAAATATTTAGTGGTGAATAGTATGAGAAACGAGTAAGTGAAAATCGAAGAAAATTTAGTGTTGAAAGATAATGATTTTTAGAAAACCAAAAATATTCTTTAGGAATATAGATGTTAAAGCATGGAGGGATATTATGTCTGATACTTTGATAGCAGCATTTTTGGGGGCTGTAATTACATTAATAGGTCAAATATCTACGGTATACATTTCTAACTTTAAAGAAAATTTAAGGTTTAAACAAAAAGAATTTCAATCAAAGCGGGATAACCTAAGCGAAGTGTATCAAGCCTTAATTTCTGCAATCAATTCTTATCCTAATGAATCACCAGTTGATGTTCTAGGCAATATTAAACATGGTCCTGGCTATTCATTTGAAAGATTTGAAACTACATTAAAATCGTTAGATTTTCAAATTGAAGATTATAGAAGTCAGTTAAATAATCCAAAAAAATAGCTATGAACAAAAAAAAGATATTGAATTGAAAATATCAAATCGGGAATATGCAAAAAAGAAGATAATTGAAATTCAAGATGAATATTTCAAGGCACGGGATAATTACAAGTCCTTTTCTGAATCTGGTAAATCTATTTTTACTCTTTATGCGGGACAAGATGTTAGAAATGCTCTTGTTAGCTTCGAAGTGATTATACATAATGTATTCATCTCAGGCTATCCTGCTAGAGATGGAAATGATCTGTTAGAGAATAACATCGACATAGCTCGTAACAACTTAATTGACAGTATTAGGAATGATTTGGGGAATAAATAGAATTTTTTAAAAATGATTAATAATGGTAAATATATTGGAATTATACTCCATAAGGGGCAACATAACAATTGTTGAAAAGATCGCAAAACATTAATTCTATTCACTCAAGCCATGTGGAGTGAACGTATCGTTGCTACAAAGAGAAACTATATAGAAATCCTTAGTTTTAAACACTTTCACAAGCATTTTGTCAATTGTAGGAGAAGATGAAAAAACTAGAAATAAATTACTAAAAATCACATTACCGTTTCAGTGGTAATTGATCTGAGGTGTGGGTACACAAGAGGAAAATTACAAAGATCATTATAGGTGATATTAGTTTTAACGGCGACAATAAGATAAGTAAATTTATTATCGCCGTTTTCCTATTAAAATACTAAATGGTGATTTATCGATTTTGAGAACAATGAAGATACACTAATATTAAAGAATATAGTAATAACTAATATACTCAGACAAAACTATCAAAGTATCCCAGTCATAAAAGGATTTATTATAAGGTAAGAGCCATTTGGTTAACAATTGACTAACATAAAAACATATATAAAATGTATGCAGACGACATTAAACTACTATATAAGTTGAACTAAATAATTTCCTGAAGCTCGCCTGATTCCATCCTGATGCAAAGACGGTCAATGATCTTTAGGGGATCTCCCTTGATCTTATCCATGAATGCGTGCACGTTTTTGCGAATTTCAGAAACCGTATGGTAGAAGACATTATTCACCACATCCGCCTTTAACCATTTCCATAGCCCTTCTACCACATTCAACTCAGGACTATAAGGCGGAAGGAAAATGAGGGTGAGTCGATCTTGCTGTTCTTTAAGAAATGATTCCAGCAGTTTCGCATGGTGAATTCGAGCATTGTCCAATACCATTGCGATTTTGCTTGTAGGGTATTCCGACATAACTTTCTGTAGAAACATCAGGAACTTATCGGCAGTGTATTGTTCATCTTCTTGCCAAACGATTTTGCCCGTGACATAATCCACCGTGGAGAATAGTTTTATGCCACGA
>NZ_BOSH01000008.1 GCF_018403245.1 Paenibacillus sp. J2TS4 | reverse complement strand
GCCTGCATGAAGTCGGAATTGCTAGTAATCGCGGATCAGCATGCCGCGGTGAATACGTTCCCGGGTCTTGTACACACCGCCCGTCACACCACGAAAGTTTACAACACCTGAAGTCGGTGAGGTAACCGTAAGGGGCCAGCCGCCGAAGGTGGGGTAGATAATTGGGGTGAAGTCGTAACAAGGTAGCCGTATCGGAAGGTGCGGCTGGATCACCTCCTTTCTAAGGAAATCAGCTTCATATTCACTCGTTTTCAGTTTTGAGAGGGAAATGTTCCTTTCGAAAGTCATCCGTTTGGTGGCGATGGCGGAGGGGCACCACGCGTACCCATCCCGAACACGACCGTTAAGCCCTCCAGCGCCGATGGTACTTGGACCGCAGGGTCCTGGGAGAGTAGGACGTTGCCAAGCGGACCAAGGAGTACTCACTGGATAAGATGATCCGGTGGGTACTCTTTTTTATTTTTCTTCCCGAAATTTTATGAAGGAATGCAATCTGCAGTCTCGGGGTGTTTTTTTGCTCCCCTTTCGATAGTTCGACTGCAAATATGCAGTCGATGGGCGACTTTTTCACTTATTTTGATGAATCTACTGCAAATGTGCAGTAGATTCATCCCTTTTAGGCACGAAAAAGGGGAAATAATCGATTTGACTGCACATATGCATTCGAGGGATGGAAAAGAGCGGCTTCGGGAGCAAACGACTGCACTTTTGCAGTCGTTTGCTCCCGCGTCGCATCCCCGCGTCGCGCCCCCCGCGTCGCATCCCCGGCGTCGCATCCGCCGCATCGTAACCCCGGCGTCGCAGCTCCCGTGTCGCATCCGCCGCGTCGTAACCCCGGCGTCGCAGCTCCCGTGTCGCATCCGCCGCGTCCATCCCCGGCGTCGGGAATTTTTCCATTCTGTAACCTTACAGCAACCTATTTTGCGCATTTTTTGTCCATAATTAAAATAAGGAGGGAAATTATGCCGGATCTAAATAAAGAACATACCGAGCTGGAAGTCAGAGTGAAAGGTCGGATGTCCAGAAGAACCTTTTTGAAAAATAGCCGGTGGCTCGTCGCAGGACTGCTGCTTTTTCCCTTCCCTGCTTATGGATATGCGAAGTATGCGGAGCCGCGATGGCTGCAAACGAACCATATAGCCTTAACTTTGCAACGGCTTCCGAAAGCAATGTCCGGATTGCGGATTTTGCAGTTCAGTGATGTTCATCTGGGGCCCTACTATTCTATCGACCATCTGACGGGACTGGTGGAGCGTATGAATCGGATGCAGCCTGATCTCGTCTGCTTTACAGGGGATCTGTATGACAGGGACATCTTTGCAGAGAAAGCGTTCGTAGAGGTGGTGTCCAGACTGAAGGCCCCCGATGGAAAATACGCCGTACTTGGCAATCACGATTATATAGACAGCGCTAAACGAACCTCGCAATTATGGAATGAAGCAGGTTTCCTTTGTCTTCATAATGAAGCTGTATCGGTCGAGCGTAATGGAGCAAGGCTGTGGATCGCGGGAGTAGATGATTTAGTAAAGGGGAAGCCTAATCTTACGCAAGCCCTCCGTTCTGCGGATCCATCTGAATTTACCTTGTTATTATCTCACTGTCCCGATTTGGCAGATGAAGCCGTTCTCTACCCGGTTGATTTGCAATTGTCCGGTCATAGCCACGGGGGACAAGTGCGAGTCCCGATGATTGGCCCTCTTGTCACCCCGCTGGGAGCCAAAAAATACGTGGATGGACTATATAAGCTAGAGAACGGAAAATTGTTCGTGTATACGAATCGTGGAATAGGGATGAGTATGCACCCGATCCGGTTTTGCTGCAGGCCGGAATTGACATTGTTTACATTGAATTAATGCAAAGCGTGTAGCTGTTGTCGAATGAAAATGATTAGAATCGGACATAATGGTTGAAAAACAGCTAAGAAGATTAATGGCTGTCACCCTAGTGATCCGGCGGATCGGAAGTCGGGACTCCGTTGGATTTCAGCTAAAATTTTGATTTCGGCAGGACGGCAGAACTGGGATGGTAAGACCGAAGTTGGAAACAGGATGAAGACAGGAGGGGGATTCAATGAAGGTTCTGAATAACCCGGTCGTTCTTGTCAGCGCAACCGCTATTTTATATATTTTTGCCGGATTAATGTACATGCCCTGGATTCCCGAAGCGATGACGGTATCGTTAGGGATTCTCGGACCCGAGCAAGGCTCTGAAGGCCAATTAGTTCAAATGTGGGGACAATGGGCTGTAGGGATAGGAACCGCTCTGCTGTTAATGTTGATCATCTATCGGATGGCTAACGAGAGTTTTCACAAATGGGCGATCGTTATCCAACTGGCGTTGATTGCCTTTTGCATGGCTGCCCAATTGCCTCCGCTGCTATTTTGGGTGCTTTTTGCTTTGAGTGATGCTCAACAAGCAGAGTGGAGTATTCTAATCCCGCATCTATTTCTGCTGATGCTGGCAGGCTGGTCCTTGTTTCGTTTGCTGGACGAGCTGAATGGGGTAAAGAATTCGTAAATAAGCAGGGAACCAGATATGATCAGGTTGCGGAACAAAAAAACGAACTTTATTATCGACGAACATGAAAATGTTCGTCTTTTTGATTGACATGGTTCAAGCGGGGCTGTTAGAATAAAGGAGGGAAGGATAAGATTCACCTTTACTAATTTAATAGAACTAGACTCGTATAATCACGGGGATATGGCCCGTAAGTCTCTACCCAAAAGCCGTAAATTTTTTGGACTACGAGTTTGGCTTTCGTTCTGGGAGCGCCCTAGTGCCCGGACTTTGTCACGCCATCTTCTTGTACTGCCGATTTGCGGACGCCATCTTTTCCCGGGTACCGGCTATTCGGGCGGTTGAGAAGATTGTCGTTCAATCTGTGGGTTCAGGGTTGAGACAAATTCAAGCGGTGAGAGCATGTCGTTAATAAGACATTTCTGAGAAGCTCCGCCATTAATGGAAGGCCCAAACTTGTTGTCCGTCGGAATAGACCAACTATCCTCAACGGACGTTTTCTATTTGTAGCCTATTTTTTTAAAATATTGAATTTGGGAATGATAATAGATAGGAAGAAGGGAATGAATGCCTGTGTCCGCTCTGGTCGGAGTCATTATGGGAAGTCAGTCGGATTGGCAAACGATGAAGTTTGCCTGTGAAATCCTCGAGGAATTGGAGATTCCTTATGAGAAAAAGGTTGTCTCCGCACATCGCACGCCGGATCTGATGTTCGAATACGCCGACAAGGCCGTCGATCGCGGGCTTAAGGTGATTATTGCCGGAGCGGGGGGAGCGGCGCATTTGCCCGGAATGGTGGCGGCCAAGACGGTGCTTCCGGTTATCGGGGTACCCGTGCAATCCGCTGCATTGAACGGCCTGGATTCGCTCTTGTCCATCGTTCAGATGCCGGGGGGAATTCCCGTTGCCACGGTGGCGATCGGTAAAGCCGGAGCGACGAATGCCGGCTTGTTGGCCGCTCAAATGCTAGGGGCACATGATCCGTCCATTCGCCAGAAGATTATGAATCGCCGGGAAAGCGTCCGCCAAACGGTGATGGAAAGCAGTGACTTGCTATGAATCGACAGCAGACAGATCCCGTTAAACCAAATACAAGAAGCAGCATGCGGCCTGTTCTTCCGGGAAGCACCATTGGTGTGCTTGGAGGAGGGCAGCTTGGCCGGATGCTGGCATTAGCCGGTCGCCATATGGGTTACCGGTTTGTGACGTTGGACCCGACGGAGGACAGCCCATGCGGCCAGGTAGCCGATCGGCAAATTACCGCACCTTACAATGATGCCGAAGCGGCCCGGGAGCTGGCCCAATTATCCGATGTCATCACATACGAATTCGAGAATGTGGACGCCGGCGTGGCGGCGATGCTGGAATCCGCCTCCAGGGTCCCGCAAGGCAGCTCGCTCTTATATACGACCCAGCATCGGCTGCGGGAGAAGAGGGCGATCGAAGCTGCGGGAGTGCGGGTGGCGCCGTATGAGGAAATAACCAGTGCCGCCAATCTTCGCGAGGCTATCGGGCGCCTGGGGGCACCGTGCGTACTGAAGACCGCCACGGGCGGCTACGACGGCAAAGGGCAGTGGGTCATCCGCTCGGCAGAGGAAGCGGATGAGGCCTATGCCGCTTTGAGTCAGGCGCAGACGGAGCTCGTGCTCGAGAAGTTCATCCGCTTCGAGCGGGAGCTGTCCGTCGTTGCGGCGAGAAGTCCGCGTGGAGAGGTGCGCGCATTCCCGGCAGCGGAGAATATTCATGAGGACAATATTCTCCACCTGTCCATCGTACCGGCCCGTGCGCCGGAAGAGGTGTTGAAGCGGGCCGAGAGAATGGCGGTGCAAATCGCCGAGTCGCTGGATGTAGTAGGCCTCATAGCGGTGGAGATGTTCCAGACACCGGAGGGCGATTTGTTCGTTAACGAGCTTGCCCCGCGTCCGCACAATTCGGGCCACTACACGATGGAAGCATGCGCCACTTCCCAGTTCGAGCAGCATATCCGGGCGGTCTGCAACCTGCCTCTCGGCTCTACGGAGCTGTTGACCCCGGTCGTTATGGTCAATCTTCTCGGGGAGCATGTTGAACCGCTGCTTCGCTGGCTGGCAGAGCAGGTCCAGGAAGATCTGCAGGTTACTCCTAAACTTCACCTGTACGGCAAAAAAGAAGCCAAGACGAAACGCAAGATGGGGCATGTTAACCTGCTCGTTAACGATGTCAAGGATGCGTTGAAATGGATAGAAGGAACCGGAGTATGGAGCCGGTAGACGTCTTGTAAGCCGAATGACCATTCTAATATGCAATGGGGGTTTCCTATGATCGAAAGATATTCGAGGCCGGAGATGGCCGCTATTTGGACAGAGGAAAACAAATTCAAAGCATGGCTCGAGGTGGAATTATTATCGTGTGAAGCTTGGGCTGAGCTGGGAATCATACCGCAGGAGGATGTTAAGCGGCTAAGGGAAAAGGCCGGATTTTCCCCCGAGCGTATATTTGAAATCGAACAGGAGACTCGGCACGATGTCATCGCCTTTACCCGCGCGGTTTCCGAAACGTTGGGTCCCGAGCGGAAGTGGGTCCATTACGGGCTGACTTCGACGGATGTGGTCGATACGGCATTAGGTTATTTATTGCTTCAGGCTAACCAAATCATAGAGAAGGATATCCTTCGTTTTATTGAAATTTTACGTGAAAAAGCAATCGCTTATAAAGATACGCCCATGATGGGCCGAACCCACGGGGTTCATGCGGAGCCGACCACATTTGGCTTGAAAATGGCGCTCTGGCATGAAGAAATGAAGCGAAATCTGGAGAGATTCCGCTTCGCCGCCGAAGGTGTACAATACGGCAAAATATCCGGCGCAGTTGGAACGTATGCCAATATCGATCCGTTCATCGAGCAATATGTTTGCTCCAAGCTGGGCACTAAAGCGGCCCCGATTTCGACACAGACGCTGCAGAGGGACCGTCATGCCGAATATATGGCCACTCTGGCTCTCATCGCGACGTCGATCGACAAGTTTGCGACAGAAATCCGGGCGCTGCAGAAGAGTGAGTTCCGCGAGGTCGAGGAAGCCTTCGCTAAAGGGCAAAAAGGCTCCTCCGCTATGCCGCACAAACGCAATCCGATCGGCTGCGAGAATATGTCCGGCCTGGCGAGAGTCATTCGCGGGCATATGGTTTCCGCCTACGAGAATGTGACGCTCTGGCATGAACGGGACATTTCGCATTCCTCCGTGGAACGGATTATTTTGCCGGATGCGACCCTTCTGCTGAACTATATGCTGAATCGATTCGCTAATATCGTTCAGCATTTGACAGTTTTCCCGGAAAATATGAAGCGTAACATGCAGTCTACTTACGGCGTTCCGTTCTCCGGCAGAGTGATGACGAAGCTGATCGACAAAGGCTTCAGCCGTGAGCAAGCGTATGACACCGTGCAGCCTAAGGCGATGCAGGCTTGGGAGCAGCGGCGCTCCTTCCGCGATATTTTGGCGGAGGATGCTGTGATCTCTGCTAACTTAACCCCGGAGGAACTGGCCGACTGCTTCGATCCGAGCTGGCATTTGAAGCATGTCGATACGGTGTTTGAACGTCTCGGGTTAATTTGACAGAAAGGGAATAAGCTCTCCAGCTGACAAAAGTAACGGTCACCCACCCCCTACCTGCTAAAGTCGGATCGTTGAAATAAGACGTAATTACACTTGTTCCTTCGAACCCGGGGGTTTTAGGAAAAAAGAGGCGTATTTACCTTTATTTCACTGTAATTGGACTGTCGGAGCGTAATCATGCCTTTTCAACAGTCTGTAAGGTGCAGCATGCTTGACCAATAGCCGATTCCTGGCCGATTTACCTGCGCTTGTGCAGGTGAAGATTCCCGATAGGAGGGATGCAATTTGAATGGACCGATTGCCTTGGCTACTGCTGTCGATTATATTGAAGCTCCATTGGTTTACAAGGGCAAAGTCCGTGAGCTATATGACCTTGGGGAACATTACTTGATTGTAGTGACCGACCGCATCTCGGCTTTTGATTATGTGCTTAAGCCGGCGGTGCCGTCCAAAGGGGATGTGCTCAATCAACTGAGCAAATTCTGGTTCGGGAAGACGCAGTCTCTGCACGCCAACCATATGATCCATACTGATGTCGATCTACTAAGCCATTTCATCAACGAGCCCGATAAGCTGAGAAACCGGGTGATGGTTACGCGCAAAGCGGAAAGAATCGATATGGAATGCGTGGTCCGCGGTTATGTGACGGGCGGCGGCTGGAGAGATTATGTGCAGACGGGTGAAATCAACGGGCACAGGCTGCCGGCGGGAATGCGCAAGAACGAACAATTGCCTCAGCCGCTTTTTACCCCGGCTGCCAAAAACGATGTCGGGCACGACGAAAACATCAGTACGGAGCAGATGAAGGCACTCATTGGAGGCAAGCTGACAGAAGAACTGATGGCCGCCAGCGTCCGGTTGTATCAATACGCCCACGACTTTTGCAAGAGTAAGGGAATTATTCTGGCAGATACCAAATTTGAGTTCGGACGGATCGAAGGCGAGCTCATTCTGATCGATGAAGTGTTCACTCCTGATTCTTCGCGCTACTGGGCGCAAGAAAAGGTTGAGCTGGACATTGAGATTGACAGCATGGATAAAGAACCGGTGCGCACGTATTTGGCAAGCTCCGGCTGGGACAGGAACAGCGAGCCCCCAGAGCTCCCGGCAGAAGTCGTCCGGGCCACTTCCGAGCGGTACAAGGAGATTTACAGCCGGCTGGTTCTTAGCAGCTAGTATTTAGCAGTAAACTAAACGATTATCAATATGGCTTGGGAGGATGAAGTGACGATGATCAAAGCTACGGTATATGTAACGATCAAGCAAAGTGTTCTGGATCCGCAAGGAAATGCCGTTCAAGGAGCGCTGCATTCCATGGGATTCGAGGAAGTGGGCCAGGTAAGAATTGGAAAGTATTTGGAGCTGGAGCTGGACACGGATAACCGCGAAGAAGCGGAAGAACGCCTGAAGGCGATGTGTGAGAAGCTGTTGGCTAATACAGTGGTAGAAGACTATCGTTTCGAGCTGTCCTAATTCCATAATTGAGCAGTGGACTTATGATATATAAAAGCTTAACGCGGAAAAACCTCGCGAAGCAAAGTATGATGCGAAAACAGCTTCAATAAACCATGCCTAACCATGGGGAAAATTAACTTCGTTTTAGAGCGAAATGAACAATGCATACGAAAAAGCTTCGTTAAACGCAAAACTGTCAGGAGGGTAAATCATGAACTTTGGGGTTCTCGTATTCCCGGGATCGAACTGTGACATCGATTGTTACAAAGCGGTTGAAGAAACGATCGGCCAACCGGTGACCTACGTATGGCATACGGAGACGGATTTGAGCAAATATGATTGTATTATTGTTCCCGGAGGGTTCTCCTACGGGGATTATCTTCGCTGCGGAGCGATCGCCCGGTTTGCTCCAGTGATGAGCGCACTCGTACAGGCGGCCAAGGACGGGAAATATATTATCGGCATTTGCAACGGATTTCAGATTTTAACCGAAGCCGGTCTTCTGCCGGGTGCGTTGCTTCGCAACCGGACGCTGAAATTCCACTGTCAGTCCGTTACCTTGCAGGTAGTGAATGCGGACACACCTTTTACAAGCGAATATACGGAAGGCGAGCAAATTAACATTCCGATCGCTCATGGCGAAGGCAACTACTATTGTGATGCGGAAACTTTGCGGGAGCTGCAGGAAAACAATCAGATCGTGTTCCGGTATTGCGGGGAAAACCCGAACGGCTCGGTAGATAATATTGCTGGAATTTGCAGCAAAGACGGGCGCATTGTCGGCATGATGCCGCATCCGGAGAGAGCGGTTAATTCACTGCTGGGCTCCGAGGATGGCACACGGATGTTTACTTCAATTCTGAACAACTGGAGGGAGAAACATGGCGCAGCAGCTATCGGCTAAAGAACCGACCGCCGAACAAATCGCAGAGCAGCAAATTTACAAGCAAATGGGCGTAACGGACGAAGAGTATGGCCTCATTTGCGGATTTCTTGGACGCAAACCGAATTATGTCGAAATTGGCGTATTCAGCGTCATGTGGTCGGAGCATTGTTCCTATAAAAATTCCAGGCCGATCCTTCGCAAGTTTCCGGTAACCGGTCCTCGTGTCCTGATGGGACCGGGGGAAGGCGCAGGGATTGTCGATATCGGGGATAATCAAGCCGTCGTGTTCAAAATCGAAAGCCATAACCATCCATCCGCTGTCGAGCCTTACCAGGGAGCGGCTACGGGCGTTGGAGGGATTCTCCGAGACATTTTCTCTATGGGAGCGCGTCCTGTCGCCCTGCTGAACTCGCTTCGTTTTGGCAAGCTCGATAATCCTCGGGTCAAATATTTGTTCGAGAATGTCGTGTCGGGGATAGCCGGGTATGGAAACTGCATCGGAGTGCCTACCGTTGGCGGCGAGATTATGTTTGATGAAAGCTACGAAGGAAATCCTTTGGTTAACGCCATGTGTGTGGGCTTGATCGAGCATGACAAAATTCAAAAAGGGGTCGCTCAAGGAGTGGGCAACCCGGTATTCTATGTCGGGCCGGCGACTGGTCGTGACGGGATTCACGGCGCAACCTTCGCCTCTGAAGAAATTTCCGAGGAATCCGAAGCGAAACGGACCGCAGTTCAGGTAGGCGACCCGTTCATGGAGAAGCTGGTCATGGAGGCATGCCTGGAGTTAATCAACTCGGGAATCGTCGTTGGTATCCAGGATATGGGGGCCGCTGGTTTGACATGCTCCAGCGCCGAGATGGCGAGCAAGGCGGGCAACGGCATGGAGCTGTATCTGGACGAGGTGCCGCAGCGTGAAGAAGGAATGACGCCTTACGAAATGATGCTGTCCGAATCGCAGGAACGGATGCTGTTCGTGGTCAAGCCGGAGCATGAAGGGCAGGCCAGAGAAATTTTTGAACGGTGGGGGCTCATTTGCTCCAAGGTGGGGAAAGTGACTGACGATGGCCGCCTTCGTCTGATTCACCACGGAGAAGTTGTAGGCGATATGCCGGTGACTGCTCTTGTGGATGAATGCCCGGTGTATCACAAGCCGTCCCGGGAACCGGAATATTACGTGAAGCAAGCTGAGGTAGATACCGCCTCTTATCCGGAGGTTACGGATCTCAACGGCGCGCTCAAGCAGGTTCTCGCTTCTCCGACCGTAGCGAGCAAGGAATGGGTTTACAGCCAGTACGACTATATGGTTCGGACCAGTACGGCCGTGCAGCCGGGATCGGACGCGGCGGTTGTGCTTGTACCGGGAACCCGCAAGGCTCTGGCCATGTCAACGGATTGCAACGGACGGTACGTTTATTTGGATCCGGAAGTGGGCGGCCGCATCGCGGTCAGTGAAGCTGCGCGCAACGTGGTCTGCTCCGGGGCCGAGCCTCTGGCAGTGACGGATAACCTCAACTTCGGCAGTCCGGAGAAGCCGGATATTTTCTGGCAGTTGGAAAAAGCGGCGGACGGCATGTCCGAGGCTTGTCTTAAGCTGAACGCTCCGGTAATTGGAGGAAATGTCAGCCTGTATAATGAAAACACCAAAGGCTCCATCTATCCGACTCCTGTCATTGGTATGGTTGGCCTGGTCCAGGATGTCGATCACATTACAACCCAAAGCTTCAAGAACGAAGGCGACGTTATATTGCTGCTGGGAGAGACCAAGGCGGAGCTGGGTGGCAGCGAGTTTCAGTATGTCATTCTTGGCAAAACCGAAGGCCGTCCTCCGCAGTTGGACCTCGATGTGGAGAAAAGATTGCAGGATGCGGTGCTGCAAGCGATCCGCGAAGGCTTGGTTGCTTCGGCACATGACTTGTCGGAAGGTGGACTCGCCGTTGCCATGGCCGAATCCTGCATCAGCGGTAAAGTAGGCGCGCAAGTTTCCTGGGCAACGGAGCTTCGCCGCGATATCGCTCTCTTTAGCGAAAGCCAGTCCCGCATCTTGCTCAGTGCCGCTCCCGACAAAGCGGAAACGTTGAAGCAAATAGCTGCTGATCACGGTGTGCCATGTCAGACTCTGGGCACAGTCGGGGGAACGGAGCTTGCGGTAGACATCAATGGCGCGTCGGCTCTCCGCTCTTCGGTTGAAGAGCTGGCGAAGGTTTGGAAGGATGCGATCCCATGTCTCATGAAGGCCTGAATCGTTCCCGGCATTGGGACGGAGATTACTACAACGAAGGAATGGATGCGGCCTCCTTTGACAAGTTAAAGGAAGAATGCGGAGTTTTCGGGGTGTTCGGTCACCCCGAGGCTGCCGCGCTTTCCTTTTTTGGCCTGCATGCGCTGCAGCACCGCGGAGAGGAGAGCGCCGGCATTTGCACGACCGATGGCGACGAATTTTACTATCACCGGGATATGGGACTGGTCAAGGAAGTGTTCGATAACGACCGGCTGAATTCCCTGAAGGGATCGACGGCTATCGGGCACGTTCGCTATTCCACCTCCGGCGACAGCAAGCTGCAGAACGCTCAACCGCTCGTGTTTAAATATCGCGGCGGAGATATGGCGATAGCGACGAATGGCAATCTGGTGAATGCCGCCGACATCCGCAACGAGCTGGAGGAGCAAGGATCGATCTTTCAGACGACGAGCGATACCGAGGTGGTTATCCACCTGATCGCCCGCTCTCAGCAAGAGAATGTGGTGGAAGCGGTTAAGGAGGCACTGGGCCGTCTGGTCGGAGGCTTTGCTTTTCTGATCCTCGTTAACGATCAGTTGTTTGTCGCTCAGGACCCAAGCGGTTTGCGCCCGCTCGTTATCGGCAAGCTCGGGGACGCTTATGTGTTTGCTTCGGAGACCTGCGCTTTTGAGACGATAGGGGCGACTTATCTTCGGGATATTGCACCGGGGGAGCTGCTTATTGTAGACAAGGAAGGAATGCGGGAGGATCGGTTCGCGCCGATGCAGCGAAGAGCCATTTGTGCTATGGAGTTCATCTACTTTTCCCGTCCAGACAGCGATCTCGATAGCATCAATCTTCATTCAGCGCGCAAGCGGATGGGTCAAAGACTGGCCATGGAAGCTTTTGTCGATGCGGATGTCGTCACTGGCGTTCCGGATTCGAGCATATCGGCGGCAATCGGCTACGCGGAGCAGACCGGAATACCTTATGAGCTCGGCTTGATCAAAAACCGTTACACCGGCCGGACCTTCATTCAGCCGAGTCAGGAGCTTCGCGAGCGTGGGGTCAAAATGAAGCTGAGCGCGGTTCGCAAAGTGGTCGAAGGCAAAAGGGTCGTTATGATTGACGATTCCATTGTTCGGGGAACGACCAGTTTGCGGATCGTCAATATGCTGCGCGAAGCGGGGGCGAAAGAGGTGCATGTGAGGATCACCTCCCCGCCTTATATGAATCCTTGCTTCTATGGAATAGATACCCCCAGCCGCAAGGATTTGATTGCCTCCAGCCATTCGGTCGAGGAAATCCGGGAGAAAATTCACGCGGACTCGCTTCATTTTCTAAGCAAGGAGGGGCTGTTGGAGGCCATTGGAAGACCAGCGGGCGAATATAATCGCGGCATGTGCACCGGCTGCTTCGACGCCGATTATCCGACTAAAGTGAATGATGAGGGCGGAAGCTGCTGAAGAGCTTTAAGAAGTAAAGCAGCATGGGATGTGACCATGCACCAGTTTCACTGCCAGAAGGCAGTGGAGTAACGAATACACTTGTACAGGAGTGGAGACGATGTCAGAGGCGTATAAACAAGCGGGTGTGGACATAGCGGCAGGCAATGAAGCGGTTGAGCGGATGAAGAAGCATGTCAAGCGGACCTTCCGGCCGGAGGTGCTGACCGATTTGGGTGGCTTCGGGGCTCTGTTTGGCCTAAACAAGGATAAGTATGAGGAGCCTGTGCTCGTTTCGGGAACGGACGGGGTCGGGACGAAGCTGAAAATCGCCTTTGCCATGGATAAGCATGATACTATTGGAATAGATGCGGTAGCTATGTGCGTTAACGATATTGTCGTTCAGGGCGCTGAGCCGCTGTTTTTCCTCGATTATTTGGCCAGCGGCCGCATCGTCCCCGAAAAGATCGAAGCGGTTGTCCAAGGAATCTCCGAAGGCTGTGTCCAATCGGGCTGTGCGCTCATCGGCGGTGAGACCGCAGAGATGCCGGGCATGT
The DNA here is from genome assembly GCF_018403245.1 of Paenibacillus sp. J2TS4. Classification (GTDB taxonomy): domain Bacteria; phylum Bacillota; class Bacilli; order Paenibacillales; family NBRC-103111; genus Paenibacillus_L. The sequence continues at coordinate 299,392 of NZ_BOSH01000008.1, read as the reverse complement.
ATGCGGATGGGGAGTATGACATCGCCGGTTTCGTTGTCGGCATCGTGGATAAAGCCAAGCTGATTGACGGCTCTCAGATTCGCCCCGGGGATGTGGTGCTCGGAATGGCTTCGAGCGGAGTTCACAGCAACGGGTTTTCCCTGGTGCGGAAGCTGCTGTTGGAGACGAAGGGCTACCGGTTAGAGGATTCTTTCGACGAGCTTGGCGGCCGTTTGGGAGACGTTTTGCTGGAGCCGACGAAGATTTACGTGAAACCTGTGCTGGCTCTGATTGAGCAAATCGGGGTCAAAGGAATGGTTCACATTACCGGCGGCGGATTTATCGAGAATATTCCTCGAGTACTGCCTGAAGGAACGAATGTCCGCATCGATTACGGCAGCTGGCCCATTCCTCCCATCTTCGGTATGATGCAGAGGGAAGGCGAGATCAGCCATCGCGATATGTTCACTACCTTTAATATGGGGATCGGCATGATGCTGGTTGTTGCTCCCGATCAGGTCGAGGAAGCCATGCGTATTGCGGAGCTTAACGGGGAGCCGCTGCATCGGATCGGAGAAGTGGTTCCTGGTGATCGCCAGGTAGTTTTTGCAGGAGCGGACGTATGAGCAAGCCTTTAACGATTGCCGTATTTGCCTCGGGCAGCGGATCGAATTTTCAAGCGATAGCGGATGCGGTGAAGGCCGGACGGCTCGATGTGCGGATCGCTCTTCTAGTATGCGACAAGCCGCAGGCCGCTGTCGTCGAGAGAGCCGAGAAGGAGGGGATCCCCTCCTTCGTGTTTCGTCCGAAGCAGTTCGCTTCCCGGGAAGAGTACGAGAGCGAGATTGTCCATCGGTTGAAGGAACACAACATCGATCTTCTCGTATTGGCCGGTTACATGAGACTGATCACGGATACACTGGTTCGGCCTTATTACGGCCGGATGATTAATATTCATCCTTCGCTGCTGCCTGCTTTCCCGGGGTTAAACGCGATAGAGCAGGCGTATGAGCACGGGGCCAAAGTCACTGGAGTGACCGTCCATTATGTGGATGGAGGAATGGATACCGGGCCGATCATCGCTCAGCGGGCGCTGGACATTCGTGAAGGAGAGACGTTAGATACGTTGACCGAGCGCATTCACCGGCTGGAGCATGAGCTGTATCCGGAAGTCATCCAATGGATCCGCGAAGATCGGGTCCGGTTGGATGGACGCAGGGTTCAGCGCTCATAGCCGAGTACATGGAACCTTTCTTTCAGAATGAAGGACGGAAGCTTTAGTTTATTGCACATTTTATAGATAAGGAGATGAGCGGATGGCTATTCGAAGGGCTCTAATCAGTGTGTCGGATAAAACCGGAATTGTCGAATTCGCTTCGGAGCTTGCCAAACAAGGCGTACAAATCATTTCTACCGGCGGGACCCAGAAGCTGTTGAAGGATGAAGGGGTGCCTGTTATCGGAATTTCTGAAGTGACCGGTTTTCCGGAAATTATGGACGGGCGGGTCAAAACCCTTCATCCGAATGTACACAGCGGGCTGCTGGCCGTAAGAGATAACGAAGAGCATCAGGCGCAAATGAAGGAACTGGGCCTGGACTATATCGATCTGGTCGTCGTCAATTTATATCCGTTTGCGGCTACGATTGCCAAGCCGGATGTTACGTATGGGGATGCGATTGAGAATATCGATATTGGCGGACCGACGATGCTTCGCTCCGCAGCCAAAAATCACGCCTTTGTCACCGTCGTCGTTGATGCGGCTGATTATGCCCGGGTGCTTGAAGAGGTCCGTTCTGCAGGGGATACTACGCTCGAAACACGCAAACGTCTGGCGGCCAAAGTGTTCCGTCATACCGCTGCGTACGATTCGCTTATATCGAATTATTTGTCCCATCAGGTCGGGGAAGCTCTGCCCGAGAAGTATACCGTCACCTATGAAAAAATCCAGGAGCTGCGCTACGGAGAAAACCCGCATCAAAAGGCGGCGTTCTATCGGGAGCCTTTGGCTGGCGGCGGCAATATTACTACGGCCGAGAAGCTGCACGGCAAAGAGCTGTCGTACAACAATATTAATGATGCCAATGCCGCTCTGCAAATTGTCAAGGAATTCGATGAGCCGGCCGTAGTTGCCGTTAAGCATATGAATCCTTGCGGCGTAGGGATCGGAGCTACTATTCTCGATGCTTATAGTAAAGCTTTTGAAGCCGATCCGGTTTCTATCTACGGGGGAATCATTGCGGCGAACCGGACGATCGATGAAGCGACGGCACGGAGAATGCATGAAATTTTTCTCGAAATTATAATTGCACCTGATTTTACTCCGGAAGCTCAGAGTATTTTAATGCAAAAGAAAAATATTCGTCTGCTCAAGCTTGGCGAAATTAAGGCGGATCAGAGCGAAACGTTCAATGTGACGACTATTGAAGGCGGCATGCTTATCCAGGAAGCGGATCGGTACCGGATCGGAGAGGATGACCTCAAGGTCGTTACGGAACGGCAGCCGACGGAAGAAGAGCTGAAGCAGCTGCTGTTCGCCTGGAAGGTGGTCAAGCATGTAAAATCCAATGCGATTTTACTGGCTTCCGATAATATGACCGTCGGAGTAGGAGCCGGGCAAATGAACCGGGTAGGCGCGGCCAAAATAGCGATTGAGCAGGCTGGAGAGAAGGCTAAAGGAGCGGTTCTCGCATCGGACGCTTTTTTCCCGATGGGGGATACATTGGAAGTGGCCGCTCAAGCAGGAATCACGGCTGTTATTCAGCCGGGCGGCTCGATTAGGGACGAGGAATCGATTCGGGTTGCCAATGAAAACGGCATAGCGATGATCATGACGGGAGTCAGGCATTTTAAACATTAGTGACCATAGAAGTTAGCCATTATGCAACTCTGACAATTCTGGCCGATCTGGCAGGTCGCGAAGCTTTGTGTTTCCTGAAGGAGTGCGCTTCTGTCGGCTTGTTGCCGGGTCGGCCGGCTTGTCTATTTCGTCGGTAAACGCAGCGTCTGTCCAAAGGACGGCGATAGCCGTTTATCCTTGGAATGATCGGCCACTATCGTGCAGCCTGATGCTATGCTGCACATATCGCGCAGAGAAATCTTTTTGTGGAAGTATGGATGGAGGTGTGCCCTGGTGCGGGTAATGGTAATTGGCCGCGGTGGCCGTGAACATGCGATTCTATGGGCTTTACAACGAAGCCCTAAAATAAGCAAGCTCTATTGTGCGCCCGGCAATGGGGGAATCTCCCGGATAGCGGAGTGCGTTCCGATAGAAGAGAATGATTTTGAAGGCATATCAGGCTTTGCCCTGCGTGAGCAGATAGATCTGGTGTTTGTCGCTCCGGATGATCCTTTGTCCGCAGGCCTTGTGGACCACTTGGAAGCGGCTAATATCCGGGCCTACGGTCCGCGCAAGAATGCTGCGGAGATTGAAGGCAGCAAAGTATTCACCAAACGGTTGCTCAAAAAATACAACATTCCGACGGCTGCTTATGAGTCATTCGATAACTATGACGAAGCTTTGGCTTATTTGCGCACGCAAGAGCTTCCCATTGTGATCAAAGCCGATGGCCTCGCCGCTGGCAAAGGTGTCATCGTGGCTCAATCGAGATTGGAAGCGGAAAAGGCGCTTCACGATATTATGATCGACCAGGTTTTTGGTAAATCCGGTAACCAGGTAGTGATTGAAGAATTCCTTCAAGGGCAAGAGATGTCGCTGCTCGCGTTTGTGGATGGAGATGTCGTGCGTCCAATGGTTCCTTCGCAAGACCACAAACCGGTATTTGATGGGGATCAAGGTCCCAACACAGGGGGGATGGGGACGTATTCGCCGGTTCCTCATATTCCTGCTTCAGTCGTTGAAGAGGCTTGGGAAACGATTGTCAAACCGACAGCTAAAGCGATGGTCCAGGAAGGCCGGCCTTTCCGGGGCGTTCTCTTTGCTGGCCTGATGCTGACCGAGGAAGGTCCTAAAACGATTGAATTCAATGCCCGTTTCGGAGATCCGGAAACACAGGTCGTCCTGCCGAGACTGCAAACGGATCTGCTGGAGATTATTCTGGCCAGTCTCGAAGGACGATTGGATGAAATCGAAATTCACTGGAGCGAGGAAGCGGCGGTATGCGTCATCTTGGCTTCCGAGGGCTATCCAGGCTCCTACCCGAAAGGGCTGCCGATCGAAGGGCTGGAAGAAGTAACGGATTCGCTCGTTTTTCATGCCGGAACGGCAATCCGGGACGGTCAGCCCGTCACGAATGGAGGACGGGTCCTCGGAGTTGTCGGCCTCGGCCGGGATATTGCGGAAGCGAGAGCCAAGGCCTACGCAGATGCAGATAAAATTCGTTTCCAAGGGAAGCATTATCGCACCGATATTGCGAAGAAAGCGTTGGTATAGCCGAGAAGGCGGGTGCCGATTTAGGGTGCTCCTTCTCACATTAGAGCAGTCCTGCCAAGGGCTGCTCTTTCTAATGGTCAGCCTCTATAGTCTAAGAGTGTTCGCTGAAAGCACTGTAAGAAGAACCGGCAAATGTGCAGGTCTTTGGCAGAAGATAAGTTAGAATCGGCTAATGACATGCAAACATGCAGGTGAATTTAGCTATTTGGCTATTTTTCCCCTTTTGATTGAGAATGACGTGCAGTTTTGCATGTCTTCTTTGATGTTTACTGGATTACCACCAAAAGACATGCACTTCCGCATGTCTTTTATGCTTTTTAGGAGGCAATTTCCATTACAGACGGCAGAAAGAAAGCGAGACCAGGAAAAAATCCTCCTGAAGTTCTATGAAGGGCTGTCATCGTTGCCTTTTTGCTTGTCATGATAAATCATTAATTCATCTCTATGCGTGCACACCCAGTAAATGGCATAGCATATTCCGGCGAACAATATAAGAGGGAACCAATGCTGCTTGATATAGATCCAAATGCTTTCCATACTTCTATTCCCCCTAGTTATAATTTCATAATTATATGGCCCTTTTCCCGTTAGCTTCCCCTCTCTCTTTTTTCTTATTCCCTATTTTTAAATGATAAGAATTTATAAGATTCATCCTAATATCATACTTATCATTCACCGCGAAACGTTATTTTGCCGTTAAAGGACGGCGACAACCGTTTACGCTTGTAATTATTGAACTTATAAATATCGTTATCGGTAAATTTCGACGGTAAGCAGGCTTTCTTGATCAGAGATCAAGGACGCCGCAGGCGTTTATCTTTGGTTATTTACAGAAATCATCCATTCTCCGGTCGTAAAATCATCGTGACGTACGAATGCTTTAGGTACAAGCTTAAATAGCGAGACGAATCCGTCGTTTGCCAACTGGAGGCATTTTTTAACAAATTAATAAAGGGCAAAGGATTGAGATCATGGAAAAAATTAAAAAGTATGTCGGAACCCAGTTCGATAAAGTAAAGCGATCCGCATCGAATATAATCGGAGATAAGCAGGAATCGGGAAATGCACAGGAGGAGGATGCTTCTATAGAGGTGACGCCGCTTGATTACGAACGGCTAAAGCATAAAGCGTTGCGGGAGCGTACGACGGTGCAGGAATTAATTAACCGGGCTATCCATAACCTGCTAAACGAGGAACCCGCAGGGACCAAGATCCAGTTGACCGAGGAGCAGAAGCAAAGAAACCCGCTGCTGTATCTGGATGGATTAACCCGCAGGAATGATTTTGCGCTCGGATCGGCCCCAGTTGCCGCATCCAGAGAGGAGGGAAACGACCATGACGGTCAATGAGCGTTGGGATTACCAGCAATCTGTTTTTTTAGATGAAAGCGGCTGGGTGGCTTATATGAATCCGGATCATCCGAATTATATTAAAGCCAGATCGTTTATTATGGATATGGAGGATTTGGATCGTCCCTTCGTATCGACCAGCCACATTATTTTTGAACTGCATGAATGGTTGAGAGATCATTATGGCTACTCCCATGCCGAGTATTTTCTCGATACGATTGACCGCGCTACCGAGGTCGGGAAATTACTGCTTATTCCGGGCAATGCCCAAATAGAAAAAGAAGCCAAAAACTTTCTGATGCAATGTCCCGAGCTCCGGTATTCCCTTCGTGAAGCGACAACGGCCGTCGTGCTGCTCACCTACCGCATTCGACGGATTTTCACATTTAATCGGAGCTTCTTGAAGCTGCCTACTTTAAATCAGGATATCCGCGTGATTCCGACCTTTTATTGAGATATTCGGATATGCCTTCGATAACAGCGAGGTATAAAATTTAAGGTGCAAATATGCACTCCAACTCCATAGATCTTGTAATTTTTTGAGCTTAAGGTGCAAATATGCTCTTTAATTTCCACGTTTATACGAAAATCGATGATTCCGTTAAATTATAAGGTACTTTTGCACTTCATTGCGCCAAACGGGCAGAAGCTTGATATTAAGAGGTACTTTTGCACTTCAATTGCCCCAAGTGGCGAACGTTGTTGGCCTGCACTCTGTCCCTCTTAATGAATTTTTCTCGTCAGGTTAGCCTGCATTAACCCCTCTTTAAAGTTTTGTTCATGTGGGTCAGGGCGAACTATCACCTATAAAAAAGAAGGGTCCGGATAACGTCCCGGCCCTTCTTGCATTTCATATTATTTGCTATGAAGCAAATCGTAATAAGGTGTATAATCAATCTTCTGCTTTTCCAGAAAGGTGATCAACGCTTTGTAATCCCTTCTCGGTGTAGCCAGAATGTAACCTTCTATACAATGCTCCCGGGTAACCTCCCGGGCGTTCTTCTCCAACGCAACCTGTCCAATCTTGGCAGCGATGGAATGCTTGGCAATATCGCGAAAAGGACCGGGCACCGGCTGAACGAGCTGGTTCAGAAACTGTTTGCTGTCTTCTGTCCATAGATGACGGGACGCTTCAACATAATGGTTCTGCCAGTCCAGCTTGGACATTCCGTCCTGCTTCGGCAGGACCTTCATAAATTTACGGAACATAAAGAAGCCGCCTACCCCTAAAAAGGCCAGCAGGCCAAACCCCCAAAATATAAGAACCCATTGGAAGACCATCTTATCTTCACCCCGTTGCTAATAAAACTTGTTAGATATTCCAGTTGGATATTCCATAAGAATTATACCTCATTTCTGGATTTATTTCGAGTTTATTAGTAAGATAGAAACAAGATTTTATTTATAATGAGTGAGGGAGAGGCCGATGTTAAAAATAGGTTCGCACGTTTCTTGTTCGCCTAAAGGGCTGCTGTGCGCGGCAGAGGAAGCTGTTTCGTACGGGTCCAGCTCGTTTATGATTTATACCGGAGCGCCTCAGAATACGAGAAGAAAGCCGATCGAAGACATGTTTGTCCCGGAAGGCCTGAAAATAATGGAGCAGAACGGGATTCCTGAAATTGTCGTCCATGCCCCCTATATAATCAATCTGGGTTCCTATAAGGAAGGCACTTATGAGCTTGCCGTCCGGTTTCTTCAGGAGGAAATTAAGAGGACTCATTATTTGGGTGTTCGGAATATCGTTCTTCATCCTGGAGCTTATACCGATAAAGATGCCGAATACGGAATTGCTAGAATTGCCGAAGGGCTTAATGAAGTGCTCGATGGAATTAAAGACACGGACGTTCATATTGCCTTGGAAACTATGGCCGGTAAAGGAACAGAAATCGGACGGAGCTTCGAGGAATTGGCGGCTATTATCGATAAGGTGGGGAGTAACGATAAGTTATCCGTTTGCCTGGATACGTGCCACATTCACGATGCCGGCTACGATATCGTCAACGATCTTGACGGAGTGCTGGAGGAGTTCGATCGGGTCGTTGGGTTGGACAGGCTTGCTGTCGTCCACCTGAACGACAGCAAGAATCCGCGTGGAGCGGGCAAGGACCGCCATGCTCCCGTAGGAGCGGGTTATCTCGGTTTCGAGACGATGAGCGCTGTCGTTAAGCATGAGAAGCTTCAGCATCTGCCGATGATTCTCGAAACCCCTTGGATCGGCGGGAAATCCGACCAAGGCGAGCGGCCGATGTATGAAGCGGAGATAGCCCTTCTGCGCGGAGAGGCGGAAGTGCGCTTCGGATCCGGATTTTTGGAGGATGTAGACAGGCTTAATCATTATTTTACTAAGCAGGATATCGATTCCCGTCAGTTTGTCCTTGGGACGTGGGATGTGCTAAAGAATGACGCCAAAGCAAAAAAAGAAGACAAAAGAGAGCCGATGGAACGGCTTTACGATATGATCATCGCAGAGAATTTATTTGCCGACTTGAACGAAGAGCAAATTAACCACCGTCTAACCGGTTGGTTTGCTGCCAAGAGCGTATTGCAGCTGGCTTAATGCGGTTCACCCTATGCGGTTCGGCATGGGGCAGCAACGATCGCTCGAGGCTCGAGGCTTCGGTAAGTTGGAGAGCCGGGACTCCGGCGTCTTTGCTTTGCAACAAGAGGTGGAGGATAGATTTATGAACCGAGTAATTACCAACGCGCAGCGCAAGTTATGCAATCAGAATGTAAATCGTGCCAGAATGCTGATATCCTGTCCGGATCAGCCGGGAATCGTCGCTGCGGTTTCCCGTTTTCTACATGAGCATGGTGCCAATATCGTCCAGTCGGATCAGTATACGATGGACCCGGCCGGCGGAATGTTTTTTATCCGGATCGAATTCGACCTTAACGAATTAGACCGCAGACTTGAGCCGCTGGAGCTCGATTTTCAGGAAGTGGTGGCTGACAAATTTCAGATGACCTGGAGCATTCACCGGGCAAGCAAGAAGAAGAGATTGGCTGTGTTTGTCTCGAAGGAGGATCATTGTCTGCTTGAGCTGCTTTGGCAGTGGCAGGCAGGAGATTTGGATGCGGAAATCGCCATGGTAATCAGCAACCATCCCGATATGCGGGAGCTGGTGGAATCATTTGATATTCCGTATCACCACATTCCTGTCACCTCCGAAACGAAGCCGGAGGCCGAACGCAAGCAGCTAGAAGTAATCGGTGATCAGGCGGACACGATCGTGCTGGCGCGCTACATGCAGATTCTATCGCCAGTGTTCATCGAACGTTATCCGAACAAGGTAATTAATATTCATCACTCCTTCTTGCCGGCCTTCATTGGCGGCAAGCCCTACGCCCAAGCTTATAACCGCGGGGTTAAAATTATTGGAGCGACCGCTCATTATGTAACTGAGGAACTGGACGGGGGTCCCATTATCGAGCAGGATGTTCAGAGGGTAAGCCATCGGGACGATGTCGAGAGCCTAAAACGGATAGGTCGCCACATTGAGCGGATTGTACTGGCTCGAGCCGTCGCCTGGCATGTGGAGGACCGGATTCTAGTCCATCAGAACAAAACGGTAGTATTTAACTAGGGTAAACTGAGAATATATAACCAAGCATTGAGAACAGAAGCTATGACCAATGGCCTTCTGTTCTTTTTTTGTGATTTAGGAGATTATAAATTTCCTTGTTGTTAGTGCAAATCACTCCATATCCTATCGATAATTTGGAGGAATAACAAAGTTTGAAAAAGGTGCAAGTGTAATTCAACCAATGCTTAAAGAGTGATGTGGAGTAGACATATTAGTGGTAAACATACGAATACTTAAAGATCGCAGGGGGGGGGTTGCTACCTTTTCGACAGTTCGGCTGCAAAAGTGCATCCGATCGGCGACTTTTTCTCTCATTTTCGAAAATCTACTGCAAAAGTACAGTCGAATCGCTCATTTAGGCCCGAAAAAAGGATGGATCTAACGATTCGACTGTAGAATTGCAGTCAATGGATGGAAAAGAGCAGATTCCGCTCCAATAGACTGCACTTTTGCAGTCTATTGTCAGCGGAGCGCCGCCCGTCCCACCGCCCGTCCCGCCGGATGTCCCGCCGCACGTACCGCAGCGCCTGAGGTTTACGCTCTCCCATTTTCATAAGATGCCGTAGGTTTTTTTGCATCATAGAGCTTAAAAACTTCCTCTAACGCAGCCGCTCATTCTCAAAGTACTTGGACAGATGTTTTTAGTTAGGCATCATCTTATAGCGCGAATACTTAAATAGGAGCGCAAACGAGCGATAATAAACTCGGGTTTGCTCGTTATCGAGCAAACAGAGGGAGAAGGTGTAGGAAATGACGCAAAAAAAGGGGGAATTCAACCATGCCAAAACAAAGTGACTAACGATTATTGATGAATATTGTTATTATTACTTTTTGAATACTGTAAAATATTGAAATTTATCAAAAATAAATTGTTAATTATTAATAATGTTAAAATTTAATCAATAATTAAACAAACTATTGACACAAATGAGTATCTGGGATAATTTAATGATATAAACGAGCAAAAACAAACGGTTCATTTGACGATGTGCATGAAAATGCTAAGTTAGAGGGTGGACGAATGCTGGCCGCTGAAAGAAAATTGAAGATTATCGAGTATGTTCGGCATCATGGGGTCGCCTCTGTTGCGAAGCTAGCTCATGAGTTCGATGTTCATGAGACGACCATTCGCAGAGATTTGGCTGAAATCGAGCAGGAAGGTCTGCTTAAGAGAACTCATGGCGGAGTGATAGTCGAGCAATTGACTAATAAGGAACCGTCATTTACAGAGCGATCTCATATCCATCTGGAGCAGAAAATGCTCATCGGGAAAAAGGCTGCAAGTCTGGTTGAGGACGGGGATCACATTATTATTGACTCCGGCACAACGACACTGCACATTGCTAAAAATATAGTCCAACGCTCGAATGTTACCGTTGTCACAAACGATATTAATGTGGCGGCAGAGTTGAGGGATGCCCCTGGCGTTAAAGTAATCGTCACGGGAGGAGAACTGTATCCATCCAGTTACATGCTGAATGGAATGTTCACGGATCATGTCCTGGAATCGCTGCATGTGTCCAAAGCTTTTATCGGAACTCCGGCTATCCACTCGAAGTACGGTCTGATGCATCCGGAAGCCCAACTGGTGACAGCCAAGCAGCAAATGATTAAATCCGCACAGGAAGTCATAGTGGTCGCGGACGAGACCAAGATTGGCAAGCTTTCGCTTCATACGGTAGCGCCTAATCGGGCTATTCATACCTTAATTACAGGTAAAGAAGCCCCGAGCTATGATATCAAGCAATTTTACGATTCCGGCATCAATGTGATTACCGTATAACCGTTAGACTTTGCTCCATTTCCACCTTCGGTGAATCTTTCATGGCCGTTGAGCTGGCGGTCGGGAAATTCATATATATATTGTTTAAAGAAAAGAGGTGTTCACAGCCATTTTAACAAACGGATCAGTAGAATCACGAACGCTTCGTTTAACGCGTCCTAATGTGATTGAGGAATTATTGTTGAGTAGAGCAGTCAAGAACCATTTTGTTGTCGTAGAGCCGACGATTGCAAGCATATGTCACGCCGATCTCCGTTACTTTGGCGGATTGAGGAAGCCGGAAGTGTTAAGCAAGAAATTGCCGATGGCATTGCTTCATGAAGGTATTGGAACGGTGGTGCAGGACTCTTCTGCGACACTGTCCCCAGGACATCGGGTAGTTATCGTCCCGAATCTCCCGGGCTATTTGCTTCACCAGCTTGAACCGAAGCAATGCTGTCCCGCGTGCAGACATGAAATCGAGGACAACTACTGCGACAAATCAGAATTTCTGGGAAGCGGAACCGACGGGATTGCCCAAAGCCGCTTGGTGATCCCGGTAGAATGTGCTTTGCCGATTCCCGATTCGATACCGGATGAGATTGCCGTATTAGCGGAACTCTGCAGTGTATCCTACAGGGCGCTGAGAAGAATTGCTCCCTTGCTGGATCAAGGGAATGCAGTGGCGGTCTTTGGTGACGGACCGGTAGGCTATATTACAGCAGCCATGCTGCATCACGGCTATCAGGTGGAGAAAGAGCGTCTGATCGTGTTTGGGGCCGTAAAAGAGAAGCTGGAGCAGTTTGCTTCCTTGGGTAACATCGCCATGGTGCAAGACTACGATTTTCATTCAGGAGAGAGAGTGGGAATAGTGGTGGAGTGCACAGGAGGAAGATTCAGTGAAAGCGCCATTAATCAGGGGATTGATATCCTTCAACCCGGAGGCCATCTCATCGCGCTAGGCGTAAGCGAGGATCTCGTACCGATTAATACGCGAGATATTCTGGAAAAGGGAATCACCCTCCACGGCAGCAGCCGCAGCTCGGCGGATGATTTCAAGCAGGTGTTGAAAGTGATGGAGGATCCGGCTTGTCAGGAGACATTGCGTAAATTGATTCCGGAGAAATATACGGATGTGAGCACGGCAGACGATTTATCCAGGGCAATGGAAGCTGCCATGGCTCACAGGGACTGGAAAAAAACAATCCTGCACTTCCACTGGTGACCAGTGGAAGTGCCCCCAGATTGTACACAGTCGATAGAATTGTAGCACATATTACTACTAATGTTAAGATTTGATAACGCTATCATTAAGTTTATGTAAACGCTTTTGTCTATTCATGCTATCGCTTGGAAACTCCAGGATAGGATCTGATACGGGTGCTGAATCAGAGGTTATCAACAAACAAATCAAGCTGCAGAGTAGTATCGAAGTGACCGTAGAGTTGGTAAGGAGGGGTACCCTTGGCATCTATTGAATTTGTTCAGGTTACGAAATCGTTCGATAAAGCAGTCATCATCCAGGATTTGGACTTAAAGATTGAAGACGGCAAATTTACTGTATTGGTAGGGCCATCCGGCTGCGGGAAGACTACTCTTCTAAGAATGATTGCCGGGCTGGACCCTCAGACGTCCGGCAAAGTGCTCATTGGCGGTAAGGATGTAACCCGCATTGCACCCGGCCAAAGGGGGGTAGCCATGGTTTTTCAGAACTATGCTATTTATCCTACGATGTCCGTTAGGGAAAATATTGAATTTGGTTTGAAGAACAACAAGGTGGGCAAGGAAGAAAGAACTCGTCTGGTGGAAAGCATAAGCGCCACGGTAGGACTATACGATTATCTCGACCGGAAGCCATCCACCTTATCCGGCGGGCAGCGTCAGCGTGTAGCATTGGCTCGTGCAATGGTTAAAAAGCCTTCCGTATTTTTGATGGATGAGCCGCTATCCAATCTGGACGCCAAGCTGAGGGTCCAAATGCGTCTGGAACTGATCGAAATGCATAAAAAGTTAGGCAGCACCTTTGTCTTCGTTACTCATGACCAAGTAGAAGCGATGTCTATGGCCGATACGATTGTGCTCATGAATCAAGGGAAAATCCAGCAGGAGGCCCCCCCGGATGTCATCTATCGCGAGCCGAGCAATTTATTCGTCGCGCAGTTCATTGGCTCCCCGCCGATGAATGTCGGGGATCTCGGCGTGGATGGGGTGAGGTTCGCATTTCGTCCGGAGAGCGCAGCATTGTCTGATCAGCCGGGCGATTATCATTTTTCTACCCGCGGCGTCATTGCGACCAGGGAAATGCTCGGATCGGAGACGATCTATCAGGTGAGATCGGACGAGCAATCTTTTATGGTGAAATGCACGGAGGACTTGTTCTCCGTCGACCAGGAAATTCATTTAGGGGTGGAAGCTTCCAAGATTTATTTATTCGGAGCGGATGAAAAGCGAATTGAAGCGAGCCATGCCCGTTATGACGATTATATGAGAGCGTTGAGAGGGTAAGCCAATGGATAACAAAAGAGTTTGGGAAGCGATTCGTCCGTATCTGTTGATCCTCCCCGCCATGGCCGGCATCATTCTTTTTGTCATCTATCCGGTCATTTATCTCGTTTATTTAAGCTTATATAAATACAATTTATTGAACAAAGATAAGAGTCAATTCGTCGGACTGAGCAATTACAAGCAGATTCTCAGCCGGGAGGACTTCTATATTACGGTTTCCAACACCTTCATTTATACGATTGGAGTCGTCGGCTTTACGATGCTTATTTCCCTAATTATTGCCGTATGGCTGAACAAGAAGGGGAGCCTCAACTCCATTGTACAGGCGGGTATTTTTACACCGCACATTATCTCGATCGTATCGATCGCGTTGGTATGGATGTGGATGATGGAGCCGAGTCACGGCCTGCTGAACTTCATATTGAAGGCTGTCGGCTTTCCGCCTTCCCAGTGGCTGCAAAGCTCCGGCACGGCAATGATGTCGGTCATGATCGTGTCCATATGGCATAATGTCGGTTACTTTGCACTTATCATTCTGGCTGCTTTGCAAAGCATCCCTCCTTCTATTTATGAGGCGGCGGCGCTGGATAATGCGAGCAAGTTCAAAGTATTTTACAAGATTACTTTACCGCTGATTTCACCTCAGCTGTTTTTCATCCTGATCATTATGACCATCGGTTCCTTCAAAGTGTTTGACACGGTGAGAATCATGACCGGAGGCGGACCTAATAACGCCACAACCACGCTAGTCTATTATATTTATAAATTTAGAACGACCAATATAGGCTACGCTTCCGCGGCCGGAGTCATCTTGATGATCCTTATCGCCATTCTTACCGTGGTGTACTTCCGGCTGTTGTCCAAAAAAATTCACTATCAATGATAGTGCCTTCGGACAAGACATGCAGGAATTCCCGGGATCTTCCCAAGACGCAAGAAAAAGGAGGTGGGTACACGGTGGCTTTTGATCTTAAATACATCAGGCGGGCATTGGATATTATACTGAAGCTGGTAGTTCTGACGGTGTTTATCTTCCCGTTTCTGTGGATGATTTCCACTTCGTTGCAGACGTTTGAGGAGACTATGGCGTTTCCGCCCACCTGGCTTCCGGCCTGGCCTCAATGGAGCAACTTCGTGGATGCTATGAACGCGGGGCCGTTTTTGACCTATGCCAAAAACTCTATCATTATTACCGTTACTATTATCATTCTGCAGTTTATTGTCATGATTCCCGCTGCTTATGCTTTTGCCAAATATGATTTTAAAGGGAAGAAAATAGGGTTCGGCCTGGTTCTGCTGGCATTCATGATTCCAGGTCAGGTCACTTTTATCCCCGTCTATCTGATGTTGGCCGACTGGGGCATTATCAATACTCTATGGCCGCAAATTATACCTTTCATGTCGAATGCGTTCGGTATCTTTTTATTGCGCCAGTATTTTATGCAGATTCCACAGGAATTGATAGAATCGGCCAGATTGGATAACGCAAGTGAGTTCAAGATTATTTGGAAGCTCATGATCCCGATGTCTATGCCGGCATTGGCCACGATTGGACTGTTCAGCTTTGTCAGCCACTGGAATGATTACTTCTGGCCGCTGGTTATGACCGATTCGTCCGCCGTTCGTCCTCTTACTATAGGGATTGCCATGTTAAGAGAAACGGAAGGAATCAGCAATTGGCACATTATAATGGCAGGCAACGTGGTTCTGGTTATTCCTATTCTCATCGTCTATCTATTTGCATCCAAGCAAATTGTCAAAGCTTTTGCTTATTCCGGGATTAAATAAATTTAACCAAGGGGGAGTTCCCATTGAAAAAGCTTTCTAAAACGGCATTGGCCACTTTGATGTCTGTAGCTGTTATTGCCGGTTGCGGCGGCGGAGGCGAAAGTCAGCCGTCCGGCTCGCCGTCCGACTCCAATCCCGATACGAATAATAATTCGAATACGCAGGCGCCTTCCGGCAAGACGACGGTACAGTTCTGGCACTCGTTAGGCGGGAAGAACGGAGAGCGCATCGACGGCCTTATCGATAAGTTTAATAAGTCTCAAGATCAAGTCGAGGTGGTCGGAACGTTCCAAGGTTCTTATGCGGAAACCGTGACCAAGCTCCAACAGGCTGTGGCTGCCAAAACGGGACCGGACATCACTATGATGGAACGGGCATATGTTCAAATGTTCGCTGAATCCGAGGTGTTGGAGGATATGGCCCCTTATCTCGAGAAGTCGGATATGAGCCTTGACGATTTTGTTCCGGGGCTGCTCGGTCACTCCGTCTTCGATGATAAATTGGTATCCTTGCCTTTGAACCGCTCCACTCCTATTCTGCACGTCAACAAAACGATGCTGGATGAGTTGGGGCTGGCCGTTCCTCAAACTTGGGAAGAGCTGAAGACAGTCGCGGAAGCACTCGTCATCAAGGGCAGCGGAGAGAATGAACGCTATGGCCTGACCATGCCGTATGATACTTGGTATCCTATGGCGATGATCACTCAAGCTAATGGAAAGTTTTTTAACGATGACGGGACTTCGGTCGGATTTGCGAATGGGGAAGGAGTTAAAGTGTTTCAATTCCTCAAGGATCTTCAGAATTCCGGAGCGCTGTATTATCCGCCGGCCCAGGATTCCGGCAACATAACCAACCAGATGTTTATAAATGAAAAGGTCGGGATGATCTTCCAGTCGACCGGGGTTATCGGGACTTTTATAGGCAGCACTAATTTCGACTATGTCACGGCATTCCTGCCTAAAGATGAAGTTTATGCGAATCCTACCGGCGGAGCCAACATTGCGATGCTGGAAGCTTCCAAAAATAAAGAGGCGGCCTGGGAATTTATTCACTGGTTAATGACCAGTCCTGAAGGGGCTCTGAATTTTGTTATGGAGTCGGGGTATCTTCCATTCACCAAGTCGATGGTAGAGTCCAAGGAGATGGAGGAGCTATGGGCCAAGGAGCCGAACCGCAAGGTAGCCTATGAGCAACTGGAGCATGCTGTCGATACGAATAAGAATATCGCTTGGCCGCAGGTTGAGCAGGAGTTCTTCTCGGCTATTCAGGCGATTATGTATGACAACAAAGATGTGGCCTCAACGCTGGATAATTTCAAGAAAGAGACGGAAAGAATTTTAGGCAACTAACTATTTAGCAAATTATTCATTGGCACTGGAACTGGGAGGAGGTTCCGGGAAAACCACCGTCATGCTGTGCTGCACCGCGCGCTCGAAGCAATGTGCGGTGCATAATAAAGGGGCAACCCCAGCTACATGTACAAAATGGATCGCTCGTCACGAGGCCCTGGGTAAAAAGTACGCCCTTGTTAAGAAGTTTCGACGGAATCCTCCTTCCATCTCCACTCTGCCTATTCTATGGAGGTGCAGAATGAACTGCGTTAATGAAGAAGCGAAGAAGGCCGATCGGAAAATGTCCAGCGGTAAATTTGGAGGTAAACTGCTGGCAGGAGTGTTGGCTTTGTGCCTGATCCCTGCCGTTCCACTAGGGACTTATGCGGTCTCTTCGGAAAACTCTGCGGCTGCATCCGTTTCTTTACCTAAAAGATTTAATTTCGATGGGCCGGCGGCCGAGGTTATTCGGCAAAAACCGCTTCATAACGGGACGGTTATGCAATCCTTTGCATTTGACAATGTCAATGAACATGTTTATGTGCTGCAACTGATGTCCGGAGGCCAGCAGCTCCCGGACGAATCCGAGCCCGTCAGCGGTGCGGTCCGAAGTGCTAACGGGGATATGACTTTGACGAAGCTTGATCTGTCGGGAAACAAGCTGGGCTATATGTTCCTGAAAGGATTTGGTCATGGAGTCCAGATGGGAGTAGAGACGGACGGCGACTCCACCTACCTGTGGACAGAAACGGATTCGGTAACAGAAGGCACTTCCGGCTGGGGGACAAAAATTGCCCGCTTTACCTTCGAGGACGGGAAAATTCTGACTCCGGATTCTCCAGAGCTAGAGAAGTTCGCACCGATTCCGGGGGCGGATCGGACAACGGTCAATATCGATATGAGCGATCATCTTCTGACTATGCGTTACCGCTTGAAGGGGGAATTCCGCTATGCGGTGTATAGATTGGAGGATGTGAAAGAGCACCGGTATACTCCGATTGCAGATGTGCCGCAGCCGGCGGTGGGGACCTTTCAGGGATTTGCCTCCTATCGGGGCTACTTATACTTGCTGGAGGGCACCTCCTACGGCTCTGCGGGATCGGTAGAGCCGTTAGGGAATACTTATATTACCACAGTTAAATTGGATACGGGAGAAGTCGTCGGGAAGACGCTGGTTCTAGCCGGAACCTCCCTGCCCTTCAGAGAACCGGAAGGGATGGGTCTGCGGATTCCGGATGCGAGCAAGCCGAATGAAGTCGAGCTGAATGTAGGATTCGCCTCGGATTTTTCTCCTACAAGATTGGCTAACATCTTCTCGGTGAGCCGTCTTCCTCAACAATGCAACTGACGGCATCGGCCGTTAATAATTGAATGATGGGCCAGGCAGCATAAGCGACGGGTCGGTTTTCACAAGAAACCTGACCCGCTGCTTTTCATTTGCCGTCTATAGAATTTTTTGACACAGTCAATATAGCGTAGTTGATGAGGGAATGGTACAATAGAGGGAATGGACAATCGATCGCCGGTTGAAGCATGAGGCTGCTCAAGCCCATGAACCGGACGGAACGATATATAGAAATGTATAGAGAGAAATAAAGAAGCCGGTGACGATGAGGTATCAAGCTGCGACTACCTGCAACACTGCAGGCTTTAAGCAGTTGGAGTTCAATGAATGCTCGTTGTGATGTTGGTTATGTAATTATTTAATAGTAGGGGGATTTGTTATGCCGATTAATCAATTGGAACAATTAGCCATTAATACGATTCGTACGCTATCCATCGATGCGGTGGAGAAGGCGAAATCGGGGCACCCTGGAATGCCGATGGGTGCTGCGCCAATGGCTTATAAACTGTGGTCCAAGTTTATGCACCACAACCCGGCGAACCCGGAATGGTTCAACCGGGATCGGTTCGTATTATCCGCAGGACACGGCTCCATGCTGTTGTACAGCATGCTGCACCTCTTTGGATATGATCTGTCCATGGACGAGCTGAAGAACTTCCGTCAGTGGGGAAGCAAGACTCCGGGGCATCCGGAATACGGACATACTCCTGGTGTGGAGGCTACGACCGGACCTTTGGGCCAAGGCTTTGCCATGGCTGTTGGTATGGCTATGGCTGAAGAGCATTTGGCCGCCGTCTACAACCGGGATAATTACAATGTAGTCGATCATTATACTTACGCCATCTGTGGAGATGGAGATTTAATGGAAGGAATTAGCGGTGAAGCGGCTTCTCTGGCCGGTCATCTGCAGCTTGGCAAATTAATTATTCTGTACGATTCCAATAACATTTCGCTCGATGGGGAATTGAATCTTTCCTTCTCCGAGAATGTGCAGCAGCGCTTCGAAGGCTATGGCTGGCAGGTGCTGCGCGTAGAGGACGGCAACGATCTGGATGAAATTCATCAAGCCATTGCTGCGGCCCGCGCCGACTATCGTCCGACCCTTATTGAAGTGAAGACGGTTATCGGTTACGGAAGTCCTAACAAAGGAGGCACCGCCGGTGCGCACGGTACCTTCCTTGGGGAGGACGAGGTTAAATTAACGAAGCAAGCTTACGAATGGCAGGGAGAAGAGGATTTCTATGTCCCTGATGTTGTCCGGGCCCACTTCGAGGAATTAAAGCAGCAAGGCATCAAACAGGAACAAGCCTGGAACGAGATGGTTGCTGAATATAAGAAGGCTTATCCGGAGCTTGGCGCCCAGTTTGAGCAAGCAGTGAACGGAGAGCTTCCGGAGGGCTGGGATGCCGATCTGCCGGTATACTCGCCTGAGGATAAAGCGATCGCTACCCGTAAAGCGTCTGAGAGTGCTTTGAACGCGATTGCCAAAAATTACCCGATGCTGATCGGAGGCTCCGCCGACCTGGAGTCGTCGACGTTCACTCATATTGCCGGCAGCGGAAATATGACTGCAGCAGATAACGGCGGGCGCAATATCTACTACGGAGTGCGCGAATTCGGAATGGGCGCGGCCGTGAACGGAATGATGCTGCATGGCGGAGTCCGGCCTTACGGCGGAACATTCTTCGTATTCTCCGATTACTTGCGGCCGGCCATCCGTCTGGCAGCTATCATGAACCTTCCGGTCATCTACGTCTTCACCCACGATAGCATCGGTGTAGGAGAAGACGGGCCGACTCATGAGCCGATTGAGCATCTTGCCGCTCTCCGCTGCATGCCGGGAATGAAAGTTCTGCGTCCGGCTGACGGCAATGAAACGAGCCAAGCTTGGCGCTTCGCCGTGGCCAACCAAGAAGGTCCGGTGGCCTTGGTCTTAACTCGACAAGGACTGCCTAACCTGGAAGGGACGGCAGAATTGGCGAAGGAGAACCTGTCCAAAGGTGCATACGTGTTGGCGGACGCTCCGGAAGGCAAGCCTCAAGCGATTCTGCTTGCTACCGGTTCAGAGGTTAGCTTGGCCATGGAAGCACGCAAGCAGCTGGCTGAGCAAGGCATTGGCGTTCGCGTAGTCAGCATGCCAAGCTGGGAGCTGTTCGATAAGCAGCCTCAAGAGTACAAGGATTCCGTCCTGCTGCCTGACGTCAAGGCCCGTCTGGCTGTCGAGATGGCCTCTTCTCTCGGCTGGCATAAATATGTAGGCGATCAAGGCGATACGCTCTGCATTGACCAGTTTGGAGCATCCGCCCCAGCCGACATTATTATGAAGGAATACGGCTTTACAGCCGATAACGTGGCGGCTAAAGTAAAAGCTCTATTGAAATAAGAGAGAAGGCAGCCGATGAAACGGCTGCCTTCTTAATCCTATTTGTCATAAATGTTGTTTAATGGTGTGGGAGGTTAACTTCTTTCGATCTTGCGATTCATCCATTCTTCATAGCATTGAATAACCGAACATAAGTCTTGTTCTCCCAGCCCTTTGCCGAGCCCCATCTGATACAAGGTGGAGGCGGCATGCAGGAGGGGCAGTGGCAGCTGGAACTTGGAGGTCTGGTCGTTGGCCAGCAATAAATCCTTCAGCATCAGCTGCAAAGAGAACTGTACATCGAAATTGCGGTCGATGATTTTATCACCTTTGAGCTCGGCTTGTCTGCTGTTGGCTGCGCCCGATGTGACGATCCCTAGAAACTTTTCCGGATCGAGGTTCGCTTTAGCAGCGAGCGCCATTCCTTCGGCCAAGGCGAGAGCATTGATGCCGACGATCGTGTTATGAGCGATTTTCGTGGAAGAACCGGAACCCGACGGACCCATATAGACGGATTTGCTCCCCAAGGTTTCGAACAGATCGGCATGATCGTGGAAGACATCTTCCTTCCCTCCGACCATAAATACCAGCGTTCCGTCAATGGCGGCCGGTTTGCTGCCGGTAACCGGAGCATCCAGAAATTCGCTGCCGCTCGAAGCTAATTCGGCTTCAATGCGCCGGCTTGTTTCCGGAGAGACGGTGCTGCAGTCGATGACGGTGAGTCCGGGATGAGCTCCTTGGAGGATTCCCTCTTCACCGAAGACTACTTCCAGCAAGATCTGGTCATTGCTTACATTAGTAAAGAGAACATCCGCCGAGCGGGACGCTTCAGCGGGAGAGGTCGCCCATTGGGCTCCGGCGGCGATCAACGGATCTGCCTTGGACGCTGTGCGATTATGTACGATGAGCGGGTAGCCTTGCTTCAATAAATTGGACGCCATGGGAAGTCCCATCGTGCCCAATCCGATAAATCCGATCGTTTTCATAACAGGTTCACCTCTTCGGTTCATTTGGTTTCATTGTAACACTATATTAAGTTTGGCGAAAAGCTGAGGGACAGGGAATTTCATATAGCGGGAAAAGCGCATAAATGCGGATTAGCTGGAATTCGGGTAGCGTTCGCCCTCCACATGGGTCGTGACTTCCTGCCAACATAGGCGGCTTCCCAGCAGCGGGAAGCGATAGCGGACGAACTTGCATTTCCCGGCGCCAGCCAGTATTCTTAGCATATGAATAATTCCGCCCGAGGAAGCCAACACAAGGAGGATTTCCCAGTATGAGTACTAAACTGCATTTTGACTACAGCAAGGCGCTGTATTTCTTCGGCAGCCATGAATTAGATAATATGGAAGCTTCCGTTCGTATTGCTCACGACCAATTGCATCAAGGAACCGGGGCCGGATCGGATTATTTGGGCTGGATCGATCTGCCCGTGAATTATGATAAAGAAGAATATGCCCGCATTCACAAAGCGGCTCAACAGATTCAATCGGATTCGGATGCGCTTGTCGTAATCGGAATCGGGGGTTCTTACTTGGGAGCCCGAGCGGCTATCGAGATGCTGTCGCACTCGTTCTACAACATGCTGCCGGCGGACAAGCGCAAGACTCCTGCCGTTTACTTCGTTGGGAACAATATCAGCTCCACTTATGTTACTCATCTGCTTCAGCTTCTTGAAGGAAAGGACATTTCGGTTAATGTCATTTCCAAATCGGGAACGACGACGGAACCGGCGATCGCTTTCCGTATTTTCCGCGAGCTGCTGGAGAAGAAATACGGAAAGGAAGGCGCACGCAAGCGAATCTATGCGACGACGGACCGGGCGCGTGGAGCGCTGAAGACGTTAGCTGACGAGGAAGGCTATGAATCGTTCGTCATTCCTGACGATGTAGGGGGCCGTTACTCGGTGCTGACGGCGGTAGGCTTGCTGCCCATTGCTGTAGCCGGAATCGATATCGATGCGATGATGCAGGGAGCGGCTGATGCCAGAGAGGCCTACTCCAACCCCAGCTTGAAAGAGAATGAGAGCTACCAGTATGCGGCTGTTCGTAACATTCTGTCCCGTAAAGGCAAGGCGATCGAACTGCTCGTCAACTACGAGCCTTCCCTTCATTTTGTGTCGGAGTGGTGGAAGCAGCTGTTCGGAGAGAGCGAAGGGAAGGATTATAAAGGAATCTTCCCGGCCGCCGTCGATTTCTCGACCGACCTGCACTCTATGGGGCAATTTGTTCAAGAAGGCACCCGTAATCTGTTCGAAACGGTCATTCAAGTGGCGAAGGTTCCCGAAGAGATTGTGATCGGTTCCGATAAGGATGATCTGGACGGACTTAACTTTTTAAGCGGGAAGACGATGGATTTCGTTAACAAAAAGGCGTTCGAAGGAACCATGCTGGCTCATACGGACGGTCAAGTGCCGAATCTGATCGTCACGCTGCCCGATCTGACTCCTTACACGTTCGGCTATATGGTCTACTTCTTTGAAAAAGCTTGCGGAATCAGCGGCTACCTGCTGGGCGTAAATCCGTTCGACCAACCGGGAGTAGAAGCCTACAAGAAGAACATGTTCGCCCTGCTCGGCAAACCGGGATTCGAGAAGGAAAAAGCGGAGCTGGAAGCCCGTCTGAACGGCTAAACGGTTGTCACGCCGAATAATGGGCTCCACCGATTCAGAGGGGGAGCCTGGGAGGGCGATTCATCTTAGCGGGTGGATCGCCCTTTTGGTTTAAAAGAAGAACGGAATAGCGCAGGAAAGGGAGGAAGGAATGCCCATGCTTGCTCAATATAAAACAGTCAAACAAAGCGGAGCCCAAGAAATCGTCATCAAAAAATCCCGTTTTATCGGGCATGCCAAGCCGGTCCAAACGGAAGAGGAAGCTCTGCAATTTGTAGAAGCGATTCGTAAGGAGCATTGGTCGGCGACCCATAATTGCTGGGCCTATCTCATCGGAGAAAGGGATGAATTTCAGAAGCAGTCCGATGACGGAGAGCCGAGTGGAACAGCCGGCAAGCCTATTCTGGAAGTTATGAAGAACCAGGGGCTCAAAAATATAGTCATCGTCGTTACCCGTTATTTTGGCGGAATTATGCTTGGAGCCGGGGGACTTATTCGAGCTTATACCGACGGAGCGGTAGCCGCTATTGAAGCCGCTGTTCCTGTCCACAAGGTGCTGCATCGCGAGGTAAGGATCGATATAGACTATCACTGGTTGGGAAAGCTGGAGAATGAGCTTCATCTTAAAGGCATTCTTAAAGGAGAGACCGAATTTACGGACCGGGTGACTCTTGTCTGTCTCCCGATAGAAGAAGAAGCAGACAATTTCTCCGGATGGATAACCGATCTTACCCAAGGCCAGGCACGAATAAATCTTGGTGAAGCTTTTTATATCGAGCATGAAACCTTCCCTTTTTAAACTTAATATTAAAGCAAAAATCGGAATGCATAGTCATTTTTCGCCCAAGCTTGCTCATAAACTGTATTGTGTCCATGTTTGTACCCAAAGCTTATTTCAAAGGAGGAATGACTGTGATAAGGGCATTTGCCAAATGGTCCGGGGTCGTCTTTTTGCTGTTGGGTATTTTTGGCTTTTTCTTTAAGGAATTGCTCAATTTCATTCATTTTGACGCAATACACAATGCCATTCATCTACTTATTGGGGCATGGGGAATCTGGGCGGGGACTAAGAAATCTTATGCGGTGCTGTACGCCAAAATGGTTGGAATCATTTATTTGATCATCGGTTCACTGGGAGTGTTTACGCCCGGGTTATTTGGAAGCATGAATATCCAGATGGTCGAAAGTATTTATCACCTTCTGGTGGGCGCCTTGGGCACTTATGTAGGGTTCGTTCTGGGGGATTCGAAGACCGGAATGAAAAGGGCTCTTTAACGAAAACCTGTTCCTTCGGCAATAGCCCTGCTGCCTTCTGATCTTGTTAGAGGCTGCGGGGTTTTTGTTTTGAACGCAAAGAGATCCCGTAATGACGGAACAATTCCTGCCTCAAAGCCCAGATGAAATAGCGATTAACTCATTATTCTTCAAAATCATTATAAAAAGAAATATGACTGGAAAAAGGAATACATATAGCGATTTTTATGCCGGACCATGGTACAATTAGACAATAGTAAAAGGGAAAGGATGACAGCCAAAATGAGTAATACCCGCAGTACGGCTGAAGAAGTGGAGCAAATGATCGAGGCCATTAAAACCAAACTGAGAGTGGCTACAGGCGCAGCCATTAAGGCGAGCCATTTTGATTATAATAAATATGAAGATTTGGTTGATATCTATGAGCTGGTCATGAGCAAGAACCAATTCAGCGTCAGCGAAATGGATGCTATTGTATCGGAATTGGGAAGACTCCGCAAAGATAACTGACTGCCTGAGAATCCATAGAAGATACTGGGCTCCATAAGACGGGAGGGGCCCTCTTTTATGTTCCGGGGCTTCCCGCAAAGAACGTGTAAACCTTGCCGAAGCAAAGCAGGAAGAACGTTCGCGAATTAGAAGCAGGCTTGAACGCCGCCCTTGTTAGGGTCCAGAAGGACTATGCTTCGAAGGCATACATTACTTAGCGGGCTATTTAATTCATTTCTCTTTCATTGGTTGGGAAGGAGTAGAAGCATGTGAAATATTCGAAAACGATAATGTATTACACTGTGGGGACTGTCTTATTGTTGTTCGGTTTATTCCTATTAATCGGCGTTATGGCATCGGATGAGCCGTCATTCCCATCGATTAGTGACCTTATTATTATCTTCATTGTTGTCGTTCTGCCTATTGTGTTTGGGTCCTGGTTTATTTATTTAGGATTTCGCCATAAACGGTTTGTCCGTAACGAGAGAATGGAAGCCGCTGTTCTTAAACTGGCATTGGAATTAGGAGGAAGCATGACGGTGGCGGATTTGGCGATGAATACTTCTATGTCCTTGAGCCAGGCACGCAAGACGCTTGAAATTTTCGTCTCGTCCAGGATAGCGACTCTTAAAATAACAGAGAACGGCACTTTTGTTTATGAATTTGAGGTTGCCGGGCAAAAAGAAAAAAATGATGCCAAATATTTAAATGAGCTCCTGTAACCCTGTAGGAATCCATAAAACATATCTACGTTAATGATGAGGCTGCCAAGGTATGATCATCCCTTATCAGCCTCGTTGTAATTCCTCAATGAGTTCTCGCTCCGGATGTATCAGGAAATCAGCTTGAGACCGACTGCAGCGGAAAGAACCATAGCAATGAATACAATGCGAAGCACACTTCTCGGTTCTCCATAAATAAGCATGCCGACCAACGCGCTGCCTACGGTGCCAATTCCGGTCCAGACCGCGTACGCAGTCCCCATCGGAATACTGTTCATAGCTAGGGAAAGGAACAAAAAGCTGAGGCCAAAGCCCCCTAATAAGTATAGAAAAGCCTGCCAGTTCCGCTCGCGGTTGACCTTGTTAATTCCACTCACTCCAACAACCTCGAATCCTCCGGCCAAAATTAAATAAAGCCAGCTCATCAGGCTTCCGCTCCTTCCGCAGCTGATTCTTTGGTAATCACCTTTAATCCGATAATTCCTGTTAAGAGCACCATAATTAGAATCACCTTAGCCCATTTAAAAGGCTCCCCAAAAACAAGAAATTCCATTAATACCGTTCCTGTCGTACCTAGCCCGGTGAATACGGCATATACGGTTCCGACAGGCAATCTTTTACCGGAAAGAATGAGTAATCCGAAGCTAACGATAATAGCAATAACCGTTCCTGTCCACTCCAGTATATTGTTGGCGTGTTTAAGGCCGACGACCCACCCGACTTCGAATAAAGCGGCTATGAGCACGTACGTCCAATTTCGATTCATAGATCGGTTCCCTCCTTGAGATGATTGTTTGCGTTTAATCGTTGGTTAGAGCCTTCCAGTAAAGAAACCAGGAAGCACTTAACCGTTTGGCGAACCTGTCCCGTCCTCCGTACAGCATTTCGACAAGGACGCTGTCCATCAGAGCGATATAAGCGACAGCAGCCCGCTCGGCACCGACCGGCTGAATTTTTCCTTCGTTAATATTATTTTCAAAAACAGGAATGACCAGACTCTCCAAATTATCCAAGTAGAAGTACAAATAGCTCATCACTTCTTCATGAAGGTGTGTAGGAGGAAAGAAAATGACGCGCATCCAAAACCGGGACTTGTCATGATGCTCAAAGCGGTACTGGTATTGGACTAGCAGCTGATATAACCGCTCCTCTAAAGGAACATCCTTGCTCTCCTCCAGGTACTGAACGACAAAATCAAGCTCATCCGCCGCGACCTCCGGGATAACGCTCAGAAACAGGTCATCTTTACCTTTGTAATGGGCGTAGATAGAGGGCTTCTTGATTCCTACTTCCTCTGCAATATTGGCAAGGGAAGCCCCCTCGTAGCCTTGTTTGGCAAAATGGGTTAATGCCACTTCCTTTATTCGTTGAGAAGTCATCATTCTCCCGCCTTCCTATCGGTCGTTAGGTCGATCTTCTCACAGTTTTTATCAGGTGTCAATAACGGATCGGCATTTTATAAAAGTTCATAATTATTTAATGACCGTCCCATGTAACCATCTTGAGGGAGTAGAGCTTATCGGATACTATGAAAATATATCCAGCGGAAAAAAGAGAAAGGGGTAATTGATATGGGCAGACTTCAAGGGAAAGTAGCGATTGTGACCGGAGCCGCTATGGGAATGGGAGCGGCTACGGCGGAATTGTTCGCCAAAGAAGGAGCGAAGGTAGTCGCCACTGATTTAAATGAGGAAGTATTGAATCAAACAGTGAGCAAAATTGCCGAAGCCGGAGGAGAAGTGATCGGGCTCAAGCATAATGTGGCGAATGAAGAGGAATGGAAAGCGATTGTCGCCAAGACGATTGAGAGGTTCGGAAAGCTGGATGTTCTCATTAATAATGCGGGAATATCCACTATGTATTCGTTAGAGAACGAGCCGGCTGAGGAATGGAACAAGGTCATGGCAGTGAACGTGAACGGCGTACAGTTCGGAATGAGACATGCCATCCCCGAAATGCGTAAAGCAGGAGGAGGTTCCATCGTTAACATTTCGTCCATCGCCGGGATTGTCGGAATGGGGGCCAGCTCCTACTCCGCTTCCAAAGGCGCGACCCGGGTTCTAACCAAAGCGACGGCTGTTCAATACGCCGCGGAGAATATTCGTGTCAATTCCATTCACCCTGGAATAATAGTCACACCTATGACTGCTGGATTGATGGAAATGAAGGAGTATAAGGATAGCTTTGAGAAAGAAACGCCGCTTCCCCGTTTAGGCAAGCCGGAGGACATAGCTTACGGAGCCCTGTACCTGGCTTCGGACGAATCCTCCTTTGTTACAGGGATTGAGCTCGTTATTGATGGGGGCTATATAGCGAAGTAACAGCCGACCGGACTACTCCAGTCATTCCAAATAAAAGAACAATAAAGCCGCAGCCGCTCATTAGCGTCTGCGGCTTTAGATTAGGCTTCGGCCGCTTTCCATCTGGACAGCGTCGGAAGCTGCTGCTGCAGAAGGGCACGCGCCTGCTCTTCAGGCATACCGCTTTCTTTCATGAAGGGAACGCAGATGTCTATCATTTGCTCCATGGTTATTTCCGGTTGTTTGAATTGGCCCTCCTCATAGCAATAGAGGCAATATTCCTCGTTGACCGTTCCATCCTTTTCTTTTGCTCTTTGCGGCTCCTCCATAGGCATTCCGCAGCTTTGGCAATGTTGTGACTTCATGCTTTGTTTCCTCCTTATTAATCGTTAGTAAGAATAAATTTCATGCTGTTAAATAGTAATCCTTGATGTATCTGTATTTTAACATTGTAAAGCTGACAACCTTATGTCAACGTTGTGTAGACGAATTGGAAGAGAAGGAAGGGCCGTAGCAGCGGACGATGCCTGAGGCTATCCGGTGAAGCTGCTCCCGAACCTTGTCGGGGCTGATGACCTCCGCTTTATCTCCAAAGCTTAGAATGAAGCCATAAAGCCAATCGTTCTCCGGATAATCCACTTCAACCGTAAACGATCCGTCGCCCGCTTCGTTAATCTTCCACGGTCCGAACCATTCTTCCGCCAAGCCTCTTACCTCCGGCCGGAACTTAATGGTAAGGCGGATCATAGTCGGTGACTGATTCCAATCCTTATCCCAAGGGATTTCTTCAGGCCGAATATTATGGCGCTGGAAGGACTCAGGCAGTACCTTGACCTCTTTCATGCGGACAGCTTTAAACAACCTGAATTGCTGTCTGGTACGACAAAAGGCGTAAAGATACTATTTCTGACCCTTAAAAACGAGGGTATGGGGCTCTGCTTTCCGTTCAGTGACAGTCCCTTCGGCACTCCGATAGGCAAAGGTAATCACTCGCGAGCTGCGGGCCGCTTCCTGCAGAAGGGTAATCATTTGTTTATGCTCAGGGTCATTGCTCCAGGGACTGTAGTCAATAAATAAATGTGCGGTCCTGGATTCAAAGCTTTCCATCTCATCGTCCCGAATCAGAGTCTTTATTTTTTCGAGCGCCAGATCGGATTGAGCATCCTGGTAAGAGGAGGAAATACTTCGGAGAGCTACGGTTATCGATGCAAGCTCATCCGGGGTCCATACGTTCTTATCTAATCTATAGCTTTCGACAATTCCAATCCCTCCATTGGCTCCCGGATAACTGACAATGGGGATACCGGCCTGATTAATCGCCTCGATATCGCGGTAGATCGTTCGGGGGGAGACCTCGAACATTTCCGCCAGTTCCTTGGCGGGGACTTTTTTTCTATTGATCAGAATCATCGTAATAGCCAGAAGCCGGTCCAGCCTCATATAAAGCCCTCCCATCGGACTTTTTTTCTGAATCTCGCGTTTGCGATTACCTATAATATAGCAAAGTCGCCCCAATAAAGGGAGGCAGTGGGAGCTCCTATGAACCGGGACAAATGGACTATCTACTATAAAAGTGCGAATCGTTTCTCCCTGAAAATTGCGGCAAATGTAGGAAGACATAAGAAATTAACGGTGTTATCCTAGGGGCTATCCTTAATTCGTGTTTGACCGGCTGAACATTTGTTGAAGGAATCAAGCGTAAACGGCTGTCGCCGTCTTTTAACGGTGCATTGACGTTTCGCGGTGAATTATAAGCATGATTATTAGTGTCAATTTTATAAGCTTATTATTTAAGAAAGGCAATATGAATAGGACTGTCTTGAATGAGGAACGCAGGATGAGGGGAGAGGGACTGGCTATGGCGGATGATGGATTAGACGGTTTAAGCTGGTGGAGGAAAATCCGATCGCGGATAAGATCGGCTGCGGAGGCCATTTATGCATGGGGCAAAAGGGTGTTGGAGAAGTATCCTGTTCTGGTGAAGCTCTACATTATTTATTGCTGGGTCGCGCTCTCTGTTTTGGTGCTGAGCCTGATTTTGTTTCCGGCCTCCCGCAAAATGGTTGTTCAATTTTTGTGGTCCTTCTATGTAGTCATCCAATTCTGGATCTTGTGTCGGGGAAAGACGCTGCCCTGGAAAAAATATATGATTTTCTTTCTGACTGGGGCTTATTTCGTTACTCCCTTTACAGCTTTAATTGTAACGGGACTGCATGACCTGTTCGGGGGAAGAACATCGGATATATGGAGCATTGCCGTTATTACGCCGATAGCCGAGGAATTACTCAAGCTTGTCCCGCTGGCGGTTTATTTATTTCTCTCGCGGCGGGCTACTTCCCTTAGTTTGAGTGATTATGCGCTTATAGGGGCCGCTTCCGGAGCAGGGTTTCAATTTATGGAGGAAGCGGCCCGCCGACTGACGACTGGGGGGATTTTTGAGTACGGCTATTCATTTTTGGGAGGGCAGACGCTGCATTGGAATTTGTTCGAGCTATTTCCCGGTTATTTGGAAGAGAGCTTTGTTCCCTTGAACATGACGGTAAGTCATGCTGTACATACGTCCATGATTGCATTGTCGATCGGGTTTGCGGTAAGATTTTTCCAAAGAATCGGTTTCTATAGTTATATGGTCCCAGTGTTCTTCTTTACATGGGGAACGTTGGATCACGCCATGTTTAACGGTCAATACGGGATGCCGAAATGGTTAAGGGAGTTCCATAGTTTCCTTGGCAGCGGCTATTCCACCAAACCGTTGTTTCTCGTTATGCTCGCTGCGGCTATAATTCTGGACTACTGGATGCTGAACAAGGTGCGCAGGCAGCTTCCCCTATTGGCGGGCGAAGGAGTGTTGCAGCCTCTGTCCGAGCTGTGGAGCATGGGAAAGGCAATCTTTACCGATAGAGGCAAAGCGGGGATTTTGATGCATTTTTACCGGGAGAGGAAGGATCTCGGGTTTACCCTGCTGTATGGAAAGTCCGAAGCAAAGGAACTTCTGCCTTCTCTCAGGAACACGGTTTATCGCTTTTATAAGCCGTTAATTGTCGCCGCCGGTCTGTTTGCCGTCCTGCTGCTGTTAAAAGACGGCGGATTCAGGGCGACGGGGGCCGAGAACGCCTGTTTCTCCTGCCTGTTCGACGGCCTGCAGAGCTGGTGGGACCGGCTCGAATGGTACGAGCAGGGAGCGGTATTGCTGATCGCTTTTGCCACCGCGCTGCTGTTCGTCGAGTTCTGGCCTGCGGTAGGTATGGCCATGACCGTTAGCGGCATTGCGGGGAGCGGGCACGAGATAGCGGCGAATATTCGCGATCCGAAGCGGCTGCTGTCTCCTTCCGAAGCCATCTCACTTGGGACGGAGCTTGCGCTGAACCGGCTCCCGGTAGGCAGGCTTGGCAAATGGGCGGAAGAGCGGCTGTGGCGAATGGTCGATGGCTCTGCGGCAGGCAAGAAAGCGAAGGATATCGTGGCGCCGAGCCCTAGCCATCACGGGCCTGGTTCTGGCCGCAGCCCCGATACGCCAGTAGCCAGCGCCGGCGGTAGCGGCAAAGGTGGCGACGACAGAGGCGGCAGAGGCGGCGACGGCAGCGGTGGCAAAGGCGGCGACGGCAGTGGCGGCAAAGGCGGCGACGGCAGCGGTGGCAAAGGTGGCGACAACGGTGGCGGCAAAGACGGCGACAGCGGTAGCGGCGGCGAAGGGCAAAGGGTGAACCCGGAGGTGCGCCAGGCTATGCAGGAAAGTCCGTCCAGCGATAGTTGGGGAGTGCTCCCTGATGGAACGAATCAGGGAATCCGGCATTTTGCTGATTATTGGGAGAAGTACCCGGAACGGATCCCTTCGTTAGCTCAGCGACTTGGCGTCGATCCGTCGGACTTTGAGCTTAGTGTAAAGGGCTTTGAGAACTTTACCAATCAGGCGGAGCGGGTCGCCCAAAGTTCCATGCATCGACATGTGGATGGTAAAGATATTTATTTCGTGGAAGGTGCGCAAAAAGCAAAAAAAGGGGTTGTTGTGATCATGAAGGATGGAAAGCTGCAGACCATGATGCCGAGTGATCCGAAATCCTTTGGCAAGCTTCAATAGAATAGGGGGAGCGGTATGGAAACAGTTACGATAGAGCAGCTATGGGCCGACGGATATGAACGGAGAGCGAAAATTTTACTGGAAAGCAGGAACTTATCGGTTTGGTGTCACTTCCTCCAGCATGACGAATATCTGGAGGCGGGAGAGCCGTCAACCCGTCTATCCGTAGGGGATCGGTTGCAAGTGGAGATAAATATTCAAATGGTAACGGAATGCACCTTGCTTGAGCAGGCAGAAACACCTTCTCATCAGCAGCCCATCGAGAATTCGCCGCATATTGTGGCTGTAGGAAGGGTACTTGAAGTTTTGGATAAATACTCGTGTATTTGTGATTTCGGCGCGCTTGGGGTGGGTGTACCCGTAGAAATGGAGATGGAGGTGGAACTTAGAGAGGGGAATCTTATAAAAATCCGTGGGAGCCTGGAAATGGAGATGGAGGATAATTAATTACTTTGAACGGTGGGCGGAATTTTCCGCCCTTTCTGTTTTACCAATGATTTGGGAAATCCGTATCTTTATCTCTTTCTCCGTCCTTTTTGACCATTATCCCTTTCGCTCAGTAGCCTTTGGCAGGGAGCTTCGAGTCTACATGGAACCTTGAAGGATGGATTCGTATGGGACTTTGAAGGGTCAAGTCAGATGAAACCTTGAGGGATGGAAGATAGACGCGCCCCTTGAAGAATGGAATCAGGTTAATGAATGCTATCCGTCCCTTCTGCTGAGGCAAGGGGATAATAGTCCAAAGCCACGACAAAGGAATATAAGTGTGAGCGCCGGGAAGTAAGCTTCTCTTTACCTTGCTTACCGGAGTGAATCTCGGCTGGATAGGCTGCAGGCATTTTCGGAAGCGAGATCCTAAGGGACACTAATTGATTAGGGACATCTGAGAAAAAGGATAAAAAAACTATTCGTTCAATGATTGACGGGCACCGGAAAGCATAATAAGATAACTGTAATACTTTTGCGCGTTGAAAGTTTAAACGAATAAGGGGAGAGTATAAAGATGAAGCTTAGAAAATTGTTTCCATTAATGATTGCGGTGCCTCTTTTGTTTGCAGGTTGTGGAGGCAAAGATAATTCCGGGGGAGCGTCACCTCAGCCGGAGGGGACAGGTACACCGAAGCAGGAACAAACCGAATCGGTCAAAGTCGGGATTGCTCAATTGGTTGAACATCCATCTTTGGATGCTATTCGTGAAGGTTTCCTGGCCGCACTGAAGGATAATGGCTATGAAGAAGGCAAGAATATGGAGCTCGATTATCAGAATGCTCAGAATGAGCCGCCTAACAACTTGTCTATTGCGCAAAAAATGGCAGCCGATAAGAAGGATCTGATCCTGTCCATTGCTACTTCGACCTCTCAGGCGATCGCTCAGCAGGTTAAAGACGCGCCGGTTCTGTTTGCGGGTGTTTCCGATCCGCTTGGAGCCAAGCTTATCTCTAATATGGACAAGCCTGGTGGCAATATTAGCGGATCGGCCGATTACAATCCGGAGGCGATTGTCAAACTGATGGATTTCATCGCTGCGGAGTTCCCTGATGTGAAGACGGTCGGGTCGGTTGTCAACGAAGGGGAACCGAACTCTGTAGTCATGATCGATAAGGCGGAAGAAGCCTTGAAGAAGCATAATATCAGCCTGGTCCGTAAAGCGGCGACGAATACTTCGGAAGTGAAGCAGGCGGCAGAATCGCTCGTTGGAAGCGCAGATGCGATTTTTATTGCTCTGGACAACACCGTAGTCAGTGCTGCAGACGCGATCATTAAAGTAGCTAATGAAAAGAAGATTCCATTCTTCTCTAGTGACCGCGATACGGTGGAAAAAGGCGCCATTGCTACCTATGGCTTTAAATATTACGACCATGGTTATCAAGCCGGAGAGATGGCCGTTGAAATTCTCAAGAACGGAGCCAACCCAGGAGACATGAAGGTGACGCTCCCGGATAAGCTAGACTTGATTATTAATGTCGAAGCCGCTAAAAACCAAGGGGTCGAGATTACCGATTCCATGAAAGACAAGGTTCAGGATAAGAACAACATTTTGAATGATTCAAAATAAGCCATGCCAGGGAGCGGCTGATCTAATAAGGTCCCCGCTCCTTTATTTTGTTGGGCAGGAGGTTTTTACATCGTGATAGAAAGATTGCTATCGGCTGGTTTTGGCTCCATAGAGCTGGGGCTGCTATATGCTCTAATGGCCCTTGGGGTTTATATTACGTTTAGAATATTGAATTTTCCGGATTTGACGGTGGATGGCAGCTTTACGACAGGCGGTGGAATAGCCGCCATCATGATTACGAGTGGATATTCTCCCGTATTGGCGACGATTGCCGCTTTTGCAGGCGGAATGCTTGCCGGTGTATGTACAGGTTTGCTGAACACGAAGGGCAAAATTAACGGCTTGCTGTCCGGGATATTGATGATGATTGCCTTATATTCCATTAATTTAAGAATTATGGGCAAGCCTAATATTTCTTTATTGGGTGAGGAAACGTTGTTCAGCAATGTCGGGAAGATTATCCCGTTTCTGAGTCCCACCTGGAATCTCATAATTGTAATGGCCGTGTTTGTTATCATCGTTAAGCTGCTGCTGGATTGGTTTCTTTACACCGATTTCGGACTGGCTATACGGGCGACGGGCGATAATTCCCGAATGATTCGCAGCTTTGGCGCCAATACAGATACGACGATTATTGCCGGAGTCAGCTTATCGAACGGATTGGTGGCCTTGTCCGGGGCGCTGGTTGCGCAGCAATCCGGATTCGCAGATACGACGATGGGGATAGGGATGATTGTTATCGGACTGGCCTCCGTCATTATCGGAGAGACGTTATTCGGGGCTAGAAGGGTAATCATAGCTACCTTAGCGGCTGTACTGGGCTCCATTGTTTACCGCTTTGTCTATGCGCTCGGCTTGCAAATGAGCTGGTTGAAGGCGACAGATTTAAAGCTTCTGACGGCGCTAATTGTTATCCTGGCGTTAACCTTGCCTATGCTTAGAAATTCTTTCAAAATGAAATCGCTGGCTCGAAAAAGAATTATGCAGCTGGATCAGGATGGCGTGGGGCAGACTGTAAACGGAGGTGGACAATAATGCTGAGAGTGGAGCAGGTATCGAAATTGTTCAATCCGGGAACCCCTGATGAAAAAATTGCTCTATCGGAAATTAATCTTCATCTAAATCCGGGAGACTTCGTCACCATTATCGGAAGCAACGGAGCGGGAAAATCGACTCTGATGAACATGATCTCCGGTGTACTGATACCGGATGTAGGGAAAATCCAGATTGGCGGCAGGTCGGTCGAGATGCTTCCGGAGCATCGCAGAAGCAGATGGATCGGCAGGGTCTTCCAGGATCCGATGGCTGGAACGGCCCCGAATATGAGCATCCAGGAGAATCTGGCGATGGCTTATGCCAGAAATAAAGGCCGTGGCCTTAGCTTGGGTGTGAACTCCAAGAAGAAGGCCCTGTTCCGGGAGCAGCTTCACCGGTTGGGAATCGGGCTGGAAAATCGTTTAACCGCTAAAGTCGGGCTTTTGTCCGGAGGAGAAAGACAGGCGCTCAGCTTGCTGATGTCGACCTTTACCAAGCCCGATATTCTGCTATTGGACGAGCATACAGCCGCGTTGGATCCATCCCGTGCAGAGCTGATCACGCGCTTGACCAAGGAGATCGTGGAGGAGTCCCAATTAACGACGTTAATGGTTACTCATAATATGGAGCAGGCGATCCGGCTGGGCAACCGGTTAATTATGATGGATAAAGGACGCATCATTCTCGATGTGCCCGCCCAAGAAAAA
Source organism: Paenibacillus sp. J2TS4 (assembly GCF_018403245.1). Taxonomy (GTDB): domain Bacteria; phylum Bacillota; class Bacilli; order Paenibacillales; family NBRC-103111; genus Paenibacillus_L. The sequence goes on along the minus strand of NZ_BOSH01000008.1, from coordinate 263,744 downwards.
CAAGGCTTGACGGTAGAAAGGCTGCTGCACGAATTTGAAAGAATTCGCGGGGAAAAGCTGGCAGATGACCGGGTTGTTCTCGGGTAACCCGTTATTAAAGAAACCGGCACAACCCGTATAGTCCTGTTATATCGAAGGGGGGCGTCCCACAACGGACTGAACGATCGGCCCCCCAATTTTAAGCGAAGAAGCCTCCTACACCACCGTAAAGTGGAGAGAGGCTTCTTTCCTTGTGGGGAGACGGTATACTGCTTTACTTCTTTCAGACGCCGTTAGAACCATGACATGTCCGGTTATTCATTAAGGGCAATATAGATCTCAACCTGGGCGTTGGCAGGGTCTTGACATCTTGCGTCGTAATATTCAAAGTCGCCGGTGAAAGAACGCCGGGAATGGGAACGATCCCACTCCCAAATCTCCTGCCAGAGCCGGGGGACTATCTTTGAAATCTCTCCTCTTTCTGTTGTGAACACCGCATATTTCGAGGCAGGCACCGTACAAGCGGCCATTCCTTCGGGAACAGGCTCGTTCGAACCGGCCTCGCAGCCGATCATTAAAGTGTACATTCCGGAGGCTCCGTTCTCGTAGTCTGTATAGATTCCATAAGTGACGCCAGGGTTCAATGAATGAGGAATCCGGTCCGCTACCCGCTCTTCATAAAATCTCCGCCAAAGACCCGGAATCAAGGCCTCGCCCGAGGCTTCGCGTGGATTGCTAGTCCGCGCGCTTATCCCGACGAACCGGATTTCCCCTTTCGATATTATTCTGGGAGTGGTCATATACAATATCTCCTTCTAAGTAGTTGTTGTTATTCTATATAACACCAAACGAATGTTCTTGTGTAAATGGATTGTCATAGCGAGCAATTTACCTGGATCAAAGCTTCCAATGTCATATAATTCAAATAAAGATGAAGCAAGTGGTCGCAAAAATAGAATCTACCCCTCCTTTCTTCAAAATCTCCTCTATATTACCATATTTTATCCGTTTTGTATTTGTCCCCAGCCATTCACTCGCGTATCCAAAACTGCTGAGCCATTCGGACAAAAATCCACGGGCGACCGGAGAAAGATTAGAGCACCGGGAAGTGCGGGAGAAGCCCTCGTAGGAATGTCCGCTAAGTAGAAAATAAACCATAAATAAACCAAATTTGGACAATTTTCCAAGTCTGATGAATTATTGTCCAAACAAATCAAGATTGTATGCGTTATCATAAAAAGGCATCTTCGGTGAATTTCTAAAATGAAGGAGGTCATCCCATGCGTAAAGTTGCCATGCTGTTAAGCGCTGCTGTTCTCGCCTCCGCAGCGGCTTGTTCGTCAGGAGGCGCCAAGGAACCCGGAGAGGGGGGAACGTCCGATTCCGGAACGGATGGAAAGGGAAAGAAGGTGGAGCTTAGCTTCTGGTATGGTTGGACCGGTCCCGAAGGAGAGGCACTTGAACAATTGATCACAGAATTCAACGAAACTCATGACCATATTCAGGTGAAAGGGCTCAGCCAGAGTGATTACCAAAAGCAGCTGACCGCCATAACCGGAGGAAATCCGCCTGATTTGGCTTCTCAATTCGGGCAGAACGTGACGTCCTGGGGAGTCAAGGGGGCGATGCAGCCGCTGGATGAATATATCAAGCGGGATCAGGTTGATTTGAATGACTTTGTACCGTCAGCCCTGTCCACCGCACAATATGAAGGTGTGACTTACGCCCTGCCTATTGCAATGCATGTGTCGATGCTGTTCTACAATAAAGACCTGCTGCAGGAAGCTGGCTTGGACGGCCCTCCGGAGACAGTTAGCGATTTAAAGATGTATATAGACAAGCTGAGTGTTATCAAAGAAGACGGCCGGCTGGAGCGGCTCGGCCTATGGCCCGGTACGGACGCCTATACATTCACTCAAGTGTTCGGAGGCAAGTTCTGGGATCCGAACAAGAAAGAAGTCACCCCGGAGGACCCGGGCTTCAGGCAGGCGGTTCAGCTCTCCAAAGAGCTGTGGGATAAATTCGGAAGCGAAAATCTGGACCGGTTCTCCGCTTCACTGGGCAAATATCAATCGGCCCAAAATCCGCTGTTCGCCGGTAAATATGCGATGGCCATCGACGGGGAGTGGCTCCCGACTTTCATCGAGCAGTTCGCTCCGAATCTGAACTATGGCATTGCCCCGATTCCTTATGATGAATCCAAACCGGAATTGAAAAATGCAGGCAACATTAACACGAGTGTGTTCTATATTCCTAAAGGCGCCAAGCATCCCGAAGAATCATGGCAGTTTTTAAAATGGCTAACGGAGAAAAAACAGATGGTCAAATTCACGGCGGCCATCGGCAATTTGCCGACCCGGGTTTCGGCGCTGGATGATCCGGCTTACAACGATGTTCCCGGTTTTAAAGAATTTACCGAGTATGCCAAAAGCCCGAATATGGGCGCCTTCCCGTCCCTGCCGTTTATGAACGAATATATGGACGAAATTTCCAAGAGATTTAACGATATTCTGAGAGAAAAGGTTGAGATCGACGAAGGGCTGAAGCAGATCAAAGAGAAAATCCAGCCTCTGGTCCAACTCTAGAAGCGGATGCAAAGACCGGAACGGTCAATAAGCAAGCCTGGAAAAGTAAGAAGAAAGGAGACCGTTCATGAGAAGCAGCGCACTGGGCACATCCATAGGCGTGAGGCGGAGCACACGGAAGGAAAGACGCATATTTTGGACCGGATTGGCTTTCGCCCTGCCGTGGATCATCGGGTTCCTTGCCTTTACCGTCTATCCGTTCTTCGGATCCCTGTATTTCAGCTTTACGAGCTATGATCTGTTCAATCCTCCGCAGTGGGTAGGTGTGGGCAATTATAAGGAAATATTGCAGGATTCCAGCTTTTATAAATCGCTGCGGAATACCTTCTATATGGCATTCATTGCCATGCCGATTGGGCTGATCAGCAGTTTGCTGATCGCCCAACTGCTCAATATCAAGGTCAGGGGGATCGCTTTTTACCGGACGGTGTATTATTTGCCTGCGGTTATTCCGGTGGTGGCCAATGCCATTCTGTGGACCTGGCTGCTTAACCCCGATTACGGGATCATCAATTCTGTTCTGCGGGCTCTCGGTCTGCCTGACCCGGCCTGGCTGCTCGACCCGGCCTTCACCAAGCCCTCGCTTATTCTGATGGGACTGTGGGGTTCCGGCGCCGGCTCGCTTATTTTCCTGGCCGCCTTGCAGGGTATCCCCCGGCAATTTTATGAAGCGGCTTCGATCGATGGGGCCAACATGTGGCACCGATTTCGCCATATTACTCTGCCGGGGCTGTCGCCCATTATTTTATTCCAGCTCATTATGGGGCTGATCGGCGCTTTCCAAATCTTCACCGAATCCTTCATTCTGACCGGAGGCAATACGGGAACCCTGGGGGGGCCCGATCAATCTTTATTGTTCTACTCGGTGTATTTGTATCAGACGGCGTTTATGTATTTGAAGATGGGTTACGCTTCCGCGCTGGCCTGGATTCTGTTCGTCATCGTCGTTCTGATTACGATGGTGCTGCTCAAAACTTCCGCCCGCTGGGTGTATTACGGAGGGGAATGATTATGGACGCACTACCTTCAGGAGCAGGGGCGAATCGCTCTGCTCCTCCCGAATCAGGCAGACCTCGGCAAGCCCGTTCCTCCCGGAAGGCAGGCGGACTGAACAATCCCGTTATACCGCATGTCATGCTTGCTCTTCTTGGAATCGTATTTCTGTTTCCGTTCCTCTGGCTATTCTTGACATCGTTGAAAACTCCGGAGGAAATCTTCAGAATTCCTCCTTCCTTCTTTCCGAAGGAATGGCACTGGAGCAATTATATAGGGGCTATCGAAGCAATTCCTTTCTTTCGCTATATGGGAAATACGCTGCTGCTGTGCGCTATCAATATCGCGGGCCAATTATTTTCGGCTCCGCTCGTGGCTTACTCCATCTCCAAGGTTCCATGGAAAGGGCGGGGCATCATTTTTTCGCTGGTCGTTGCGACGATGATTCTGCCCGCCCAGGTCCAGTTGATCCCGGTGTACATCATCTTTGCAAAGCTGGGATGGGTCAACACGTTCCTGCCGCTGACGATCGGCAGCTTCTTCGGGGCCCCGTTCTATATTTTTCTGCTGAGGCAGTTTATGATGGGAATCCCCCGCGAATTGTCCGAAGCGGCAAAGATGGATGGCGCGTCGGAGCCGCGCATCTACATTCAGATTATTATGCCGATGCTGAAGCCTCCGCTGATGACCATCGTGCTGTTCACTTTCGTAGGGACCTACACCGACTTTATGGGGCCGCTTATTTATTTGAACGACAATGCCAAATGGACCATTACCGTGGGGCTGCAAGGATTCCTGCAGGATCACGGGGCTCAATGGGAGCTGCTCATGGCGGCGTCCGCAATCTTCACCATACCGATGGTGCTCTTGTACTTCTTCGGCCAGAAATATTTCATGAAAGCCGGTTCGGCACTTACCGGTTTCAAGTAAACGAACCATAACCCGTTCCGTTATATCATGCGGATGACCTTGGCACCGCATTCGGTCGGAAGCAGGGCAGGCGGAATATACAGACTGTTCAAACAAACCCCGGGGTGACCGGGGTTTGTTTGACATAAGGGAGGACTGGCACGTGAAAGGCAATAAAGTGACTTACCTCGATGGAGTGCGCGGGGCTGCCGCTCTGGCTGTCGTTATCGCCCATTATTTGCAGGTATTCGTCCCGGCCGTGTTCGAGAACCGGCCTGAGCTTTCCCATTTCGCATGGGACCGGGGGGTGCCCAAGACCCCCCTCAACCTGTTGTTTAACGGTAATTTCGCAGTTTGTCTGTTTTTTGTCTTGAGCGGGTATGTGCTTAGCTATAAATTTTTCCGTACCAGGGATAGACGAATGGTGCTGGCCAGCTTCTTCAAGCGGTATTTTCGGTTGGCTGTGCCGGCTTTGGCCTCGGTTTTGCTGGCTTATCTCGTTATGATGAACGGGTGGGGGTATTACGCCGACGTTCGCGGGTTGACGATGGCCACGATGCCGGATCCATATACGGTAACGCCGGGTATTCCCGAGCTGCTTAAGCAGGGCTTGTATCATACGTTCTTTACCTACGGCATGGCGTACAATCCCGTTCTGTGGACGATGACTTATGAGCTGTTCGGCTCCTTCATCGTCTTCGGGGTTCTGCTGGCCGCAGGAACCTCTCGCTTGCGATACCCGGTCTATCTGGCGGGAATCCTGTGGTTTCACGATTCCTACTATTTAGGCTTCTGGCTTGGACTGCTGCTTAGCGATCTGGAGAACTTCCGGGCCGGGAGCAGAGTTCGCATCCATTCCAAGACAGCCTTGGCCTGTCTGGCCGCAGCCGGAATTTATTTAGGCTCCTATCCCTATGTCGATCCCGCCGGTACGGTTTACGGCTGGCTTCCTCTCGGGAAGGCGTTATTCACCAACGCGATTGCCTATCGTACGATCGGCGCCTTCCTCCTTCTGACTGTCATGCTGAGCAGCCGGCTCGGACAGAGAATATTTGCCAGCAGACCGCTTGAATATTTGGGGCGCGTGTCCTTTTCGTTGTATTTGGTTCATTTTGCCGTGCTTTGCAGTTTTTCCAGCCTGCTGTTCCTTCACTTATCGGAACGGCTGGTCTACGGGTGGAACGTTCTTCTTACCACTGCAGCTTCCTTGCCGCTGATTTTTGTTCTTTCCCATCTGATGTATGCCGGTGTGGACGGTCCTATCGTCCGGCTGCTGTCCCGGATAAGCTTTCGAACGAACCGCCCGCGAGCTTCCGGGACCTCCCAATCCGGTTCGAAGTCCTTTCGTCAGTCCTAGGATATTCGGCTCTTTCGGTGTCTGCCGCTTGTGCAAGCCTAGTAGTGCTCTTTAGAACAAAAATCATCGAACGGGTGATGAACTTGAACTATGTATGGGCTAATGAGAAGCACGACGAATTATCGAAGCAGGGAGTGATTTTCTTTCATTCCAAGATCGAATTTCTGGAGAACAACCCGTGCAAATTGTATAAAATCGATGAAAAATTCGGTAATATTTACGATCATACCCATGATTATTTTCAAATCTGGTATGTGCTGAAGGGTGAGTTTCTCCATTCCGTCAATCGAAAAAAGTACAAAATGGTTCAAGGCAATTTATTTGTCATTCCTCCTTTCGCGGTCCATCGGGTGGAAATCGTCCCCGGGAAGCAGATGCAGATTATCGGGTGCGAATTTCTCCCTCACTTTATTAACGACCGGTTCGGGCAGTTTCCTTTTTCCAAAGATTTTTTTGACTTTGCGTATTTGGAGCATTTTCTGGTTGATGAGAACGAGATTATTCCTAAGGTAGCCTTAACCGGGAGCAACGATTTGGAAGTGAAAAAGCTGCTGGAGGAAATGTTCGAGGAATATTCCGAGCAGAAGCCTTATTTTGAGCTCCTGCTCAAAGGAAACTTGCTCAAGCTGCTGTCGCTTATCATAAGGGAGTATACGAAGGAATCGATGCAGGGGATGGACGTCAAGCTGCATAAATACCGCCACGTGATCGCCAAAGCAGTGGAATATATACATAATCACTACCAGGAGGAGATCCGGCTGGAGCAAATTTGCAAGCTGGCCATGCTTTCCAAAACGTATTTTTGTTATCTGTTTAAATATTTCACGGGCAAGACGTTTAACGAATATTTAATTGATCTTCGCGTTCGCAAGTCGACCGAGCTGCTGCTGCTATCCGACCTGTCCATTACCGATGTCTGCTTCTGGGTCGGGTTCAATGATCCGACGTATTTCTCCCGGATTTTCAAGAAGCATACGGGAGTATCGCCTTCCTATTATAAAAAGAATGCTATGAAGGAATAGCTTTAGGGTTTTTCGGGACAGCCTGACTTGGTGGAGGGATGATCGGTTTTCCTCCCTTGTTTGATTGGACGAACCTAAATTACTGCGATACTACATTAATTTATGAAACGAATGGAGATGCTCGAAAGAAAAGCCTGCGAAAATACATGAATTCTCTTTCCGAATGGCTGAATCCCTGCTTCAACAAGCAAAAAGATGTACTATTGCGGGCTTTAATCCAACTACTCAAGTATTCTCTCAAAAAAGATGCACTTCAGCAGTCTTTTGCATAGCTGCACTTGCCAATCATAAAAGAGGGGGCCGTGGGGGAAATAAAGTGAAGGAGGCATTCCTCACTTTTCCTTTATAAGGTTAGCTGCGCAGTTTTTCAGTGGGAGGAGGTTTTTTATCTTGATAAAATGATATTCATCCTTGTAGCGTTCTCCCAAACTTTTTTGGGTGGAATGTTCCATACATTTGAGGTGGAATTCTCCGAAAAAAGACTAGTACTAACCGTTTCTTTCCGGTACGATCCGCTTCTGGTATAGTCATTGTTGAGGAGATGACTATACTATGAACAAAATAATCATCCGCGCCCTTGGAAGCGGAGAAGAGCCGCCTATGGAATTGCTGCTGCTGGCCGATCCGTCGCGAGACATCGTGGAAGGGTATCTTGGAAGAGGGCAGTGCTATGTGGCCGAGGAAGGCGGTTCGGTTATCGGGGTTTATGTGCTCATTCCCACCCGTCCGGAAACGGTAGAACTGGTTAATGTCGCGGTAGAGGAGAGCAGGCATGGATGCGGGATAGGCAAGCGATTGGTGCTTCATGCCGTCCGAACCGCCAGGGAGCAAGGAGCCCGAACGATGGAAGTGGGGACCGGCAATTCAAGTGTGGCTCAATTGGCGCTCTACCAGAAATGCGGCTTCCGGATTACAGGAGTGGACCGGGATTTCTTCACAAGGCATTACCCGATGGAGATTATGGAGAACGGCATTCCGTGCCGGGATATGATTCGCTTGGCCCAAGACGTGCATAATGGCGAAGGATAAGCATGAGCCAGTTTATGTGCCGGACGTGAGCGGCTGGCAGCTATTGATTAATGGCTGCTGCCGTTCCTTAAATTGCTCCGTGCTTCCTGCGATTATCGACAGTTTTCGGCCAGCCGCCTATTCATAAAAGCGGGCTATTGCATAAAAACGGACCTATGTCTTCATGCTTTCTTCCGCAAGATGGCACTTGGCGTGCTTTTTGTAGTAGAGTGGAGTGACGCCGGTATACTTTTTGAACATTCGCGAAAAATGAGTCAAGTGGTTAAATCCGACATGGAAGCAAACATCGGTAATGCTCATATCCGAGCACAGCAGCATTTCCATAGATTTGCGCAGACGAAAGTCGATCAAATATTCCTGAAATGTTTTTCCCGTGTACTGTTTGAATAGAGCGCAGAAATACGTCCTCGACATGAGCGCATGCCGGCAAATGTCCTCCAGCCTGATATCCTCTCTATAATGATCATGTATGTACTCGATCACGCCCTCCATAAATTCCTTATGCCTCCGCATTTTCCCGTCGAGCTGGGCAAGCGGCGCCCGTTGCCATTCCCTGATCGTCAGCCCGAGCAGCATCAGTAAGCTGCCTTTGATCATCAGTTCATAATTCGGGCCTTGCGTGTTGTATTCCTGCAGCATGCCTTCGAGCAGTTGCTGCACCTGCAAGTCGGCTTCTCCGCTGAAGGCGACCTTGGAATGCACCCGATCCTCATCGAGAAACAAATATTCGAATGTTTCGTTGAACTGGCCGTTAATGAAATGGGGGAGGAACTCGCAACCGATAATTTCCGTTTCATGATTCGGATTCATATGGACTCTATGAACGACAAAAGGAGGAATGACGTACAGGTTGCCGACGACCATCTTATATTTTTTCTGATGAATCGTATGGATGATGCCTCCCTTTTTCACATACCAGATTTGTACATAGTCGTGCTTGTGGTCCCCCAGACTAGCATAATTTTGCGTAATTTTATACAGCTTGAATGGAATGTTCTTCTTCATTTCCAGTCGGGAGTGGAACACCCGGACCCCATCTTCGTAATACTCCAACATACCGTTGACAACCAGCTCGGAAATGCCCATCATGGATCACCTCATATGTATCTAAGTACATTTCTTTCAGATCGTAACCAATAATGAAAACAATCTCCTACTGACAGAGCAAGCCTGGCTTCATCCATTCATTGCCACGGCAAAGAGGCCAGCCACTTACCGGTACAATAAGCTGCAAAGAGGATCGGGAAATTAACTTTACTCTATCATATGTATTTTTGGTTCAAAATAGAAGGAGTATTTTTTTGGACGATAGTTAAAAAGTTTAGTGCCGAAATGTATAGTGATGTCGACACGCGGGTTGCTATAATAGCAGCAACTTGCAGAAAGGAACCGGGAATTGGAAGCGATTCAAAACAGAATTTCCGGGTCGAACCTCTGGCGAGTGTTTGGATACTAATTATCATAATGCTGTTAACTGGAGTGGAAACGAATATGAATGAGCGAACAGCGGACTGTATCGTACTGGGCGGAGGCCTCGGCGGCTGCATGGCGGCTTTGTCCGCCGCGAAGATGGGGCTGACGGTCATCATGACGGAAGAAACGGACTGGCTTGGAGGACAGCTCACCAGCCAGGCGGTGCCGCCGGATGAACACCCTTGGATTGAAAGCTTCGGTTGTACGAATACATACCGGCAATTTCGCAATCGGGTGCGCCAGTATTATAAGGACAATTACCCTTTGACGGAAGAGGCGCAAACCAGCAGCAAGCTAAATCCGGGCAATGGCTGGGTCAGCCGGCTTTGCCACGAACCGCGGGTATCGCTGCGGGTCATTGAGGATATGCTTTCACCGTACGTCAACAGCGGGCGTATCCTCGTGTATTACGGCTATCGCGTGACCACAGCCGCCGTCCAGGAAGATCGGGTTCAGACCGTTACAGTCGAACATATTTCGACTGGGCAACCGTTAAGCCTCCGGGGGTTGTACTTTATCGACGCGACGGAATGCGGGGACTTGCTGCCGCTGGCCGGTGTGGAATACGTTACAGGCGCCGAAGCCAAAAGCGCAACCGGGGAACCGCATGCTGCGGACGAAGCCGACCCGCTGGATATGCAGCCGATGACTTATGTGTTTGCGTTGGATCATGTCGAAGGCGCTCATTGCACGATTGATAAGCCGGAGCAATACGATTATTGGCAAAGCTATATTCCCGAATTTTCTCAATATCCGTTGCTGAGCTGGTATATTCCCGATGTGAACCACGCGCATCAGTGGCGGCAAAGGCCTTTTATGCCGGATGGCTGCGGCGGAATGCCGCTGTGGACTTATCGCAGGATTATTGATCGAAGCCTGTTTGCTCACAGTCTGTATGAAAGCGATATCACACTGGTGAACTGGAGTCAGAATGATTATCCGTTAGGCTCGATTATTGATGTGCCGAAGGAAGAGCAGCGGCGGCATCTGGAAGGCGCGAGACAACTAAGTCTGTCGCTCGTTTACTGGATGCAGACCGAAGCGCCGTGTCCCGACGGGGGAAAAGGATATCCCGGACTGAGGCTGCGCGGCGACGTGCTCGGCACGGAGGATGGGCTGGCCAAGTCTCCGTACATCCGTGAATCCCGGCGTATCAAAGCGCTGTATACGATCACCGAGCATGACGTCAGCCGGGAATTGCGGGGCAGCCTTGGCATCAAGCGCTATGAAGACAGCGTCGGGGTGGGCAGCTATTACCTTGACTTGCATCCGACGATCAGATCGGGCCGCCAGTTGTACGTTCCTTCGGTGCCTTACGAAATTCCGCTCGGGTCGCTCCTTCCGGTCCGGATGAAGAATGTATTGCCGGCATGCAAGAATATTGGCACAACACACATTTCCAACGGCTGCTATCGCGAGCATCCGACAGAATGGAACATCGGCGAAGCGGTCGGCTTGCTGGTTTCCTATGCGATCCGCCATCGCATTACGCCACATGAAGTGCGCGCGAATAAAAGCCATCTGCATGGTTATCAACAATTGATTGTGCAGCAAGGCATTGAGATCCATTGGCCGGATGACATGGAAGGCATATAAATACCGGGTTCCCTATTACGATGTGCGTTTCTTGCAGAAACGCTTAAGGAGGCTGGACATGAAAACAACGATCGAACAAGGCTCCAATATTTTATGGGTGGACTTTCTGGCGAATGCCAAGCGGCTGGCTGATCGGCAAGAACAGCAGCGGCTCGTCTCGAACGCCCGGCGCTCACATATCACCCATCTTGTCGTGGACGCCAAAATTCCGTACGGACATGCGACTTATCCGAGCCAGGTTGCGCCTCATGTCGGCAACTGGTCGGATGGACGCCATGCTGCCTGGGAAGGCCGGGATTATTTGGGCGAGCTGCTGGAAACAGCGCATTCGGCCGGTCTCAAAGTGATCGCCAATGTTAACGTATTCGCGGAAGGAACACGGCGAAGTCGTGATGGCACCGCATACGACAATAAGGACTGGCAGGTCGTTTATGTCCGGCCTGCATCGGGCGATAAGCCGCTTGATTATGTGCCGGCGGAGCGATATACGGAGGACAGTCTGTTTGTGAACCCGATTCATGAGGAAGTGCGAGCGCATCAACTAGCCGTTCTGCGTGAGCTGGCAACAGGCTACGAACTGGACGGCATCACGCTGGATCGTTGCCGTTACCCAGACATTTACGGCGATTTCAGCGAGCTTAGCCGCACGCAGTTCGAGCGGTTTATGGATTGCAAGGTGGAGCGCTGGCCGGACGATATTTTTACCGCAGAAGATGAAGGTGGCGGCCGCATCAAGCATGGAAAGCTGTTCCAAGCGTGGATCGAGTGGCGGGCCAGGAACATTAAAAGCTTTGTCCGGGAAGCGAAAACGCTGGTCAAGTCGCTCAAGCCGGAACTGCTGTTTTGCATCTATGTTGGCTCCTGGTACCCGGTTTACTATCAGGAAGGGGTCAACTGGGCAAGTACGACATACAGACCGCAGCTGGATTGGACTTCGCCGCAGTATCATGAAGCGGGATACGCTGACGAGCTCGATTTTTTGATGACCGGCTGCTATTATCGCGACGTTTATAAACAAGAGGCGGTGGACCGGGGGAACGCGGCGTGGATCAGCGTGCAGGGAGGCATCGAACAAAGCCTTGAAGCGCTGAATGGCCAGATCCCGCTTTTCGCCAGTCTGTTTCTGAACGATTATCAAGATCATCCGGACCAGTTCGCGAAGGCGGTCAGGCTATGCCGCGGGCAATCGCACGGCGTCATGCTGTTCGATGTTTGTTACGTTGAGAAGTACCGTTGGTGGGATCTGCTTCCCACTTTATTGGAATAAGATTCAGAGCTTTCCTGAAGCCCGTATTGCATTGTCGCGGCAAACGGGCTTCTGCCGGCAATCGGAAGGCAAGTTATCTGCTTGCCGGCATCACAACTTGCAGGGAGGTGAGCAGCAGGATTTCGAAAGCGCTACCGCAGCTTTTGCAAACATCGTAATCGCAAATAGCGAAGTGCGGATTTATGCAATGCAGGGGTTCATTGAACATAATGAATTGGAGGGGTAGACGATGAAAAATGTAAAAATGTTAGCGATGATGCTGCTGGCACTCGCCCTGATTTTTACTGCCGCATGCAGTAAATCGAACGGGCCGGCCGGCATGGGGTCGGACAATGAAACTCCGCCTGCCCAGCAAGAGGAACCCGGGAAGGAAAAAGCGGATATTGATATGAACGGCGAGACCATCCGGATACTGCAATGGGCGAGCGAGCCCGATCCGGACACCCAGGAAGGCGAACTTGCGCTTGCGAGGCAGAAGGAAGTGGAGGAGAAATATAACGTCAACATCGAGTGGGTGACGGTCGGCTGGGGAGAGAATGTGACGATGGTGGCCAACGCCGCGTTATCCGGCGAGCCGGTAGCGGAAATTGTCAACTATGTGATCTATCAGGCGATCCCGGCGATCAATCAGGGGCTGCTGCTTCCTGTCGACGATTATTTCGACTTCGATGACCCGAAATGGCCGGCAGGGATTAAAAACGTCGGTTCCTTCGAAGGCAAAATGTACGGATTCAAAAGCCTGATACATTCCGGTTCCGGTATTTATTACAACAAAACTTTATTTGAGCGCGAAGGGTTGAAGGACCCGCATGATCTGATCGCCGAGGACAACTGGACGTGGGAGACGTTCCTCGATATTGCCAAAAAAGCGACAAAGGATACAGACGGTGACGGTGTGACCGATCAATGGGGCTTGGCGAACAATAACACCCGGATCTGGATTTATTCGAATAACGGAAAGCTGATTGACCATCGCGACGGCAAGTATGTATTCGCCTATGACGATCCGAATACGATAGAGGCGCTCCATTTCATGAGCGATCTGTTCAACGTGCATAAAGTCGTGGTGCCGCTAAAGAACAGTCCGGACGATTATGCCGATTCCCAGACATTGTTCTCCAGCGGCAAAGTGGCTATGGTCACCGGCGAGCTTTGGGAAGGGGCGACCCGGAAACAGATGACCGACGAGCAAGGCTTCGTTCCTTTCCCGAAAGGACCGAAAGCAACAGAGTTTTCCAATACAATCGAGAACTTTGAAATGTGGTATATGCCGGCCAACGTCAAGCGTCCGAAAGAAGTGGCAACGATTTGGCAAGAGCTTCAACTGTGGGACCGTACAGACAAGATAAAGCGGGAAGGCAGCGAACTGCAAAATCTCGCGAGCGAAAAAGATATTCAGGTGATGATGGAAATTTCCGATTATGTGCTGCCGTTGTTCCTGCCATTAGGAGGGGCGCTGGGCGATATCGGACGGTCCGTGGCCAGCACGGGTGAGGCGCCGGAGTCCGCGATAGAAAGAAACAAGCAGCTTGCCCAAGACTCGATCGATGCGAATCTGAATGCGAAATAGGCGATCCGCCTATTGATGGAAGGCTGTTACATTGGGATCGGGGAGGGTCCGATATTCGGATATCCCCCTGATCAACCATTAGACCAGGAATGAGGGGTTCGCGTGAATAAGCTTTCCAAGAAAAAGACGATCATCCTAACCATCTTCTCCGCTCTGATTCTTGTATTGACGTACGCCTCTTTAGCACCTGCAAGCGGGACAAACGGCCTTGCTCCTATTTTGGAACCCGGCAAAGGACCGAAAGCACATTTTGCGGATCATCCGACGGGAACGCAAACTTTAAACCGATACGAACAATACGTGGCGAGGCATGCCGAAGAAAAAAGGCCGGCAGCAGGCCAGATCATCAGGGCGGAGGCCTATTCAGGAACAGAAGGAATGCAGGCGAGCCGAATCGAATCGTTCTCCGGCGCATCGGGACCGGTTGTGTTGACCGAAGAGGCGGGCACGATTTATTGGGACATCGACATCGAGGAATCGGGGTTGTATCATCTCGGTATTCGTTATTACCCGGTGGAAGGCAACAGTTCTCCGATTGAACGGGAGCTGCTTATTGACGGCGAAACGCCGTTTGAGGAGGCGAGCCGGCTTGTGTTTTCCCGCGTCTGGGGCAATCGTTTGCCGGAAATCGAGCGTGACTCCAGGGACAACGATCTTCGTCCCGGGCAGGTTGAACATCCGCAATGGCAAGAGACGGTGGTGAGAGATGCTGAAGGTTATTATAAAGAGGCCTTCTCTTTCTATCTTTCTGCAGGCAAGCACACCATCGGGCTTGTTTCTCTCAGGGAGCCGATGATTATAGATTATTTGCAGCTGTATCAGGAAGAACAGGTAGCTCCTTATTCCGATGTGGCGCAGGCATACGAGCAAGCGGGTTATGAGCCGACCATCGGACAGTTTGTGAAAATTCAGGGCGAGAATGCCGTACTGAAATCGAACCCTTCGCTATATCCTCTCAACGACCGGACCAGTCCGGCAACCGAACCGTATCACGTATCCAAGATCAGAATGAATACGATCGGCGGTGTGAACTGGAAAATACCCGGTCAGTGGATCACGTGGGAAGTCGATATTCCCGAAGACGGACTGTATGAATTCGGGCTGCGCTATAAGCAAAATGCGTCCAGAGGCATCAACGTAGTGCGCAAGCTCTATATTAACGATCAGGTGCCGTTTAAAGAAGCGGAAGCGATCCCGTTCCCATACGCCGGCGGCTGGCAAGTGGGGTTGCCCGGCGAGGACGGCAAGCCGTACCTGTTTTACTTGCCGAAAGGCACGCACCAAATCAAGCTGGAACTAACGATGGGCGAGCTGTCCGACGTCATCCGCACGGTGAGAAGGAGCATTCAGGAACTGAACATGCTCTATTTGCAAATCGTCATGCTGACCGGCACCGTGCCCGATCCTTTCCGTGATTACCAGTTGGAAAGCAAAATTCCCGGACTGGAGCAAATTTTTGCCGAGCAAAGCGAAGTGCTGAACCAGGCTGCGGATTGGATGGATGAGATGGTCGGAGGGGCGAGCGGAAGCACGACGATTCTGCGCACGACGGCGTACCAGTTGCAAGATATCGGTTCGCGTCCGGAGACGATTACATCCCGTCTGAAGCAATTCAAGGAC
This sequence comes from Paenibacillus sp. J2TS4, assembly GCF_018403245.1. Lineage (GTDB taxonomy): Bacteria > Bacillota > Bacilli > Paenibacillales > NBRC-103111 > Paenibacillus_L. The sequence continues at coordinate 248,344 of NZ_BOSH01000008.1, read as the reverse complement.
AATGTGAGCTCGCTCGGCACTTGGCTATTGACGGTGAACCAGCAACCGCTGGAAATCGATTATTTGTTTTTTAAATCGCCCGATGTGGATACGCCTCCGGCGGAAAGCGGATGGTTCGGGAGGATGAAGCATGAGGTGTTGTCTTTCTTGGGATCATTCTCGGAAGATTACAGCAGCGGCGGCTCCGGCCAGGGCGGAGAGGATGAGATTACGGTCTGGGTCGCTTCAGGTCGGGATCAGGCTCAGCTGCTGCGCTCGATGATCGACAATATGTTTACGCTCGAGAGCGGAATCCATGTCAACCTGCAGCTTGTGAATGGAAGCGTCATCTTGCCGGCGACGCTCGCGGGCAAAGGTCCCGACGTGGCGATCTCGATGGGGGATGTCATCAATTTCGCAATGCGGGGCGCGCTGCAGGATTTGACGGAATTCGAAGATTTTGAACAGGTGAGTAGCAGGTTTATGGACAGTGCGTTCGTCGGCTTTATGTATCAGGACGGCGTATTCGCGATTCCGGAAACGCAATCATTCCCGATGCTGTTCTATCGCAAGGATATTCTGGATGAGCTCGAGCTTCCGGTGCCCGATACGTGGGAAGACATGTACAAGGTCATTCCGGAGCTGCAAAAGCATAATATGGAGCTTGCGATGCCGCATACGATTGTATTTGAAACGATGTTGTATCAAAACGGAGGCCAGTATTATCAGGGGGACGGCATCGCCGCCGCACTCGATTCCGACGTAGGCACCGAAACATTCGGCAAGTGGACGGAATTGTATACGAATTACAAGCTGCCTCTGGAATTCGACTTTATCAACCGGTTCCGAACCGGGGAAATGCCAATTGGCATCGCCGATTATTCCACCTATAATTTCCTGACGGTGTTCGCGCCGGAAATCCGGGGCCAGTGGAATTTCGCTCCGCTTCCCGGTGTTCGGGAGGCTGACGGCACCGTTCGGCGGGATACGCTAAGTACGGCTGGCGGTACGGTGATGTTTAAGAAGGCGAACAATAAACAATCGGCCTGGGAATTTATTCGCTGGTGGACGGACGCGGAAGCCCAGGTCACCTTCGGCCGGGAGATGGAGGCGATTCTTGGCGAATCCGCCAGGTACGCTGCGGCGAATTTGCAGGCGTTGGAACGGCTGCCCTGGTCGGCAAGAGAATTGAACGAACTGATGAATCAGTTCGAATGGGTGCGGGGAAGACCGGCCGTTCCCGGAGATTACTCGCTGAACCGTCATTTGAACAATGCGTTCTATGAAGTGTACAACGACGGCAGCGAACCGCGCGAAACGCTGGAAAACTACGTGCGCACGATCAATCAGGAAATTACGATAAAGCGCGAGGAGTTCGGCTTGCCGACACTAAAGGAATAGGGGGACTAAAGCGGATGCTGTGGAATAAAATCAAACAGAACAAGGCGCTGTATGCCATGATCGCCCCGTATTTTATCGTTTTTTTCACATTTACGGTCCTCCCGGTTGTTCTGTCTCTGCTTGTCAGCCTGACGAATTTCAATATGCTCCAGTTCCCCGAGTGGGTCGGATGGCGCAATTATGCGCAGTTGTTTGTGCGCGACGACGTCTTTCTGATCGCCTTGAAAAACACGCTCTTGTTCGCGATGATCACCGGTCCTGTCAGCTATATCGCCTGCTTCGTGCTCGCCTGGATCATCAATGAGCTGCCGCCCAAGGTGCGGGCGTTCGCGACACTCGTCTTCTACGCTCCTTCGCTGTCGGGCAGTGCGTTTATCGTCTGGACGCTATTGTTCAGCAATGATTCGTACGGTTATGTGAACGCCTTTCTGCTAAAGTGGAGCCTGATCCTGGAGCCGATCCTGTGGCTGAAGGACCCGAAATACATCATGACGATTATTATCATCGTGCAGCTATGGCTAAGTCTCGGCACAAGTTTCCTTGCTTTTATCGCAGGACTGCAAAGTATGGATAAAACTTTGTTTGAAGCCGGCGCTATCGACGGTATCCGCAATCGCTGGCAGGAATTATGGTATATTACGCTGCCGTCAATGAGACCGATGCTGATGTTCGGCGCGGTCATTCAGATTACGGCGTCCTTCGCGGTGGCCGAGGTTGCGGTTGCGCTGGCCGGGTTTCCGAGTGTGCAGTACGCGGGGAATACGGTCGTCACCCATCTGATGGACTATGGGTCGATTCGTTTTGAGATGGGATACGCCTCGGCGATTGCGACGGTGCTTTTTGCGATGATGCTCGGTTCGAACCTCGTCGTGCGGAAGCTGCTAACGAAGGTTGGTGAGTAGTTGAGATGAAATGGCTGTACCGCAGAAAGAAAAGGAGCCGCTCCTTGTTTGGCGACCTGATACTGTTTTTGTTGCTGGCGATCGTCGGCTATTTTATGGCGTTGCCGCTCATATTCGTCATCAACAATGCTTTTAAGCCAATCAATGAAATTTTGAAATTTCCACCCGATTTTTTTGTGCACAACCCGACGCTGAGTAATTTTACGGATTTGTATTATTTGCTTTCCGGGTCGTGGGTTCCGTTTACCCGCTATATATTTAACACGTTTTTTATTGCGATCGTCGGCACCGCGGGACACGTTATTATCGCCTCGATGGCCGCGTATCCGCTGGCCAAGCGCAAGTTTCCCGGCGCTGGCGTCTTGTTCACCGTGGTCGTCCTGTCGCTGATGTTCTCGGCAACGGTAACCCAAATTACAAACTACATGACGATGTCCTGGCTCGGAATGCTGGATACGCACTGGGCGGTCATTATACCGGCGATCGGCTCCTCTTTGGGCCTGTACTTGATGAAGCAGTTTATGGAGCAGGTACCCGACGCATTGCTGGAAGCGGCACAGATCGACGGTTGCAGCGAATTTCGCATTTATTGGAACATCGTGATGCCGATTGTGAAGCCCGCCTGGCTGACGCTGATTATTTTTTCGTTTCAAGGCTTGTGGGGCGCCGGCGGGGCAGCAGGATCCATGTATATTTATAGCGAGCAGTTGAAGACGATTGATTATGCATTCAATCAAATTTTGGCGGGCGGTATTATACGGACGGGCCCATCGATGGCCGCTACCTTGCTCTTGCTTTCAGTACCGATCTCCATCTTTATCTTATCGCAGAGCAGCGTCATCCAGACCATGTCAACCTCCGGCATGAAAGACTGATCGGAAAGGGGAGGCTAATGTGAATCGATTGCGAAAATATATGCTGCTTTTTCCGCTTCTGTTGATGTTGGCAGGTACGGCCGTCCCGGTATTCGCTGCGCCATACGAAGGTTACAATTATTCCTGGTGGGGAGAGGCCGGGCCGGCCCCCGCGCCGTATTTGCCGGTACGCCAAATTGACGGCGAGCAGCTAAGCATCGGCGCGTTCAAGACGCCGGAGGACTTTACCATATCGGAGAACGGCGATGTTTATATACTGGATACGGGGAACAACCGGATCGTATGCCTCGACGGCGACTGGAATGTCGTCAGGATTATCGACTCATTCGTCAACCGGGGGAGGCCGGACGGCTTCTCGGATCCCCAGGGCATCTTTATTCATCGAAACGGCCACCTGTATGTTGCGGATACCGGGCATAAGCGTGTCGTCGAGTTGACGCCTGAAGGCCACTTGGTCAGGGAGATCGGCGCGCCGGAAGCGGATGTTCTAAGCGAAGGGTTCAATTATCAGCCGTCCAAACTCGTCGTTGATTCGGCCGACCGGTTGTATGTCGTCGGCAAAGGTGTGTTCGAAGGCATTATGCAATTTGATTCCGGCGGCAAATTTACCGGGTTTATGGGTGTGAACCGGGTTTCGTTCAATCTGGTCGATCTGTTCTGGAAACGGATCATGACGAAGGAACAACGTTCGAAAATGATTTTGTTCATCCCGGTAGACTTCACCAATGTCGACATTGACAAAGAAGGCTTCATCTTCGCGACGAGCAGCGATTCGTATCGAGACGATCCCGTCAAGCGGCTGAATCCTTCGGGAATCGATGTGCTGCAGCGTGCCGGCTACTTTCACCCGAAGGGCGATATTTCGTTTACATCCAGCGGGACGAGGCCGGGAACCTCAACGATCGTCGATGTCGCCATCGATCGCAACGGGATCTATAACATTCTGGACAGCAGGCGCGGGCGGGTGTTTACTTATGACCGCGAAGGCAAGCTGATGTATATTTTCGGCCAGCTTGGCGAACAGGTCGGAAATTTCAAGACGCCTGTGGCGCTCGATATGATGGGCGATCAGGTTGTTGTGCTGGATAAAGGATTCAACCATCTCGTCATCTTCGAGCCGACCAGATACGGTCAAGCGATTCGGGATGCGGTGATCTATAACGATCTCGGACAGGAAGAGGCGTCTGTCGCCGCCTGGATGGAAGCGCTGACTCTAAACAGCAATCTGGAAATGGCGTATCTGGGCATCGGCAAAGCGGAGTTGCGGCGCGGCAACAACTATGAGGCGATGGAAAATTTCCGGCTCGGTATGCATCGCGCCTATTATTCGCGGGCGTTCGAACGATACCGGAAAGAATTTATGTGGGAGCATTTCGACAAGATCGCGACAGCCGGACTGATCGGTCTGGCCGGGATCATCGTCGCTGTGCGCATGGTCACAAGAAGGAAAACAGCGGAGACGGGCACGATCGGAATGGCTTGGTATACGATATTTCACCCTTTTAAAGGGTTCTGGGAGTTAAAGTACGAGAAGAAGGGCAAAGTTTGGTTTACCCTGCTGATTCTGCTGCTATTATCCTTGTTCTATGTGCTGAAGCGGCAGTATACCGGATTTATTTTTAATCCTCATGCTTCGCAGTCCGTAAATACGTTTGATGAAGTCAAGTTTATCGTCTTGCCCTTCTTCCTGTGGTGTATAGCCAACTGGTCGTTAACGACGCTGATGGACGGTGAGGGCAAGTTCAAAGAGATCGTTGTGGCAACGGGTTACGCCTTGGTGCCGTTAGTGCTCGTGCAGCTTCCGCTGATCGCATTGTCGAATATGATTACGATGCAGGAAGGCACGTTCTACGCCATGCTTGAATCGATCGCGCTCCTCTGGTGCGCCGGTCTCATCTTTGTCGGGATGTTGACTGTGCATCAATACACGGTAACCAAAACGATCGTGACGATGCTGCTCACGATGGTCGTGATCGGGATTTTCGTCTTCCTTGGCTTGCTGTTTTTCAGCTTGCTGCAGCAAATGCTGTCTTTCCTGACGACAGTGTACAAGGAAATCATGTTCAGAATCGGGGAGGGATAAGATGTGAAAGTTTGCAGTCGGCAGCTATCGGCGATCTTATCCATGCTGTTCGTCATTGCCATGCTTGCCGCTTGCGGCAAGGAAGCGGATATCCGTCCGGATTATGCGGCGACAAGCCCCCTATCCGACGCTGTGCAGGTCGAAGAATCGGAATCGGCCAAGACATGGCGATCCGCCAAAGATGCGGAGCCGCAGCTTCCGGGCATGGAACCCGCGATCGAAAGCGACTCCCTGCGGCTATACATGAATCGCAGCACGGCTGAAATGGCCGTCGTCGACAAGTATAGCGGCCAGGTGTGGTATTCCAATCCGCCGGAACCGCAGACGGATCAGTTGTCGCCTTACCTGGCCGGCAAGCTGTTGTCCCAAGTGTCTCTGGTTTACCTGACCCACAACGGACAGACGCAGGAATATGATAGTTATAACGATAGCGTCAAGCATGGGCAATTTGAAATCGAGTATGCGGATACACACGTGACCGTGACGTATCGCTTCGGCGATCCGGAGAAGGGCATCGATTCCTTGCCGGCCAAGCTCAGCAAGCAGCGCTTCGAGGAAAAGCTGTTGCAGCAATTGGAGGACACTGACGATCAGGAGCAGCTTTTGTCGCGGTATCGCTTCAACGAAGCGGAGCAAATTTACGAACGGCGGGAAATTCCGAAGGTGGTGGTGAACAAGATTGTCGCCCTTTTCGAAAAAGCCGGTTATACGGAAGAAGATCTTGCTTACGATCAGGCCGAACACGGACAGGATGGCGGCAGCGGCGGTTCCAAACCGCAATATGCTGTCACGCTGGAGTACAGGCTTGAAGGGGATCAACTGGTCGCTTTCATCGATACAAGGGCGATTGAAGGCGTTTCACCCCATTCTCGCCTGCATTCGATCGGTTTGCTGGATTACTTCGGCGCGGCGGGCGAGCAGGATGAAGGCTATATTTTTCTGCCGGACGGTTCGGGCGCGATTATTGATCTGAACAGCCCCAAGTCGTCCGGGCAGCCCATCATGCTTTCCTTATACGGCGAGGACCAGGCGATCAGCGCAGAGGAGAAATCTACTTATCTTGAAGCGAGCCGGATGCCGGTATTCGGCATGAAGAGACAGGATGCCGCCTTGTTCGCGATCATTGAAGCAGGGGACGGGATCGCGAGGCTTGCCGCCGATGTGGCCGGCCGCCTGTTTCCGTATCATACGGTATCCGCGCAGTTCGTTGTCATGCCTCGGGACAGCATCCAACTGAGCAGAACCGAGGAGATGATCAAGACCCCGGCGCAGATGTATCAGGGACGCCTGCAAGTACGCTATACGTTGCTGAACGGCGATGACGCAGATTATTCCGGGATGGCGGCGTACTACCGCAGCTATCTGACGCAGCGTTACGGGCTGCAGAAGCTGGATGCGGACAGCGATACGCCTTTTTACCTGGAACTGGTCGGAGGCATCATGAAGGAGAAAAATATGCTGGGGTTTCCGTATGAAGCGCTCGTTCCGCTGACGACCGCCGCGCAGACGACACAGTTGATCGATCAGTTAAATGAGCGTCAGGTGGCGAACATTCACGTCAATTTCAAGGGCTGGTTCAGCGGCGGCCTGCTTCACGGCTTCCCGGCGAAAATCCGTCTGGAGCAAAGCGTGGGGAGCCTGGACCAATGGCAGAAAATCGATGAACGATTGCAGCGTAGCGGCGGGGCGCTGTACCCGGATGTCGCATTGGCGAAAGTGTACCGCAGCTCGGGCGGATTCAGCGTATCCAAACAGGCCGCCCAGTATATGTCGCGGAAATACACGAAGATCTATCCGTATAATCTGGCGACTTATCGCAAAGACCATCACCTGCCCTCCTATTACTTGCTGTCTCCGAACGCGCTGGAAGATGTCGTGGGGCGGTTCCTGAAGCAGTATGGGAAGCTGGAACTGGGTGCAGTGTCGCTGCGCGATCTCGGTTCCGATCTGTACTCTGATTTTCGCCGCAATGGCGAAGTGACCCGGGAAGCGGCGAAGCATATCGTTACAGAACAGGTCAAGCGAATCGGGGAGCAAACCGGCAGCGTGATGGTGAGCGGCGGCAATGTTTACTTGCTGCCGTATGTCAAACATATTCTGAATGCGCCGCAGCAAAGCAATGCCTTCCAGCTTGCCAGCGAATCGGTTCCTTTCTATCAGATGGTGCTTCACGGATATGTTGACTACGCTGGGAAGCCGTTTAATGTCGCGGACGATCAAAATTTGCGCACGAATGTGCTGCAAGCGATAGAACAGAGTTCTTCGGTATATTATAGCCTGATCTATGAGAAGCCTTCGATTTTGCAAGATACGCATCATGACGATCTGAACTCGCACTATTATGAGCACTGGCTGGATGAGGCTGCGACCGCTTATGCCGAGGTCAACAATGTGCTGAAAGCCGTGCGCGGACAGCAGATGATCCGTCACCGCAAGCGGGCGGACGGCATATACCGGATGGATTATGAGAACGGCAAGTTCATCATCGTCAATTACGGCGGCAGCGACGCCGTAATTGACGGAATGACGGTCAAAGCCGGTCACTATGCGGTGGGGGGGTGATGGCATGGCACAAAAGAAGCGGACATTGAGCCTGGAACGCAGGAAAGCCAGAATGGGCATGCTGTTTGTCACCCCATGGTTCCTCGGATTTGTCTTGTTGATGGCCATACCGTTCTATCAGTCGATCTTGTTCAGTTTTCATAAATTGAAGGTGGAGGCAACCGGATATTCTTTGGACTTTGTCGGCTGGGCGAATTTTCATCATGTATTTTTTGTCGATGCCTGGTTTATTCGCAATTTGACCGACGCCGTTGCGAATATGGCTTTAAATTTGCCGTTGATCATTTTTTTCAGCCTGTTTACTGCGAGTTTGCTGTCGCAAAAATTCAAGGGAAGGATGTTTGCCAGAGCGATTATTTTTCTGCCGGTCGTTCTGGCCTCCGGGGTGATTGCCAAACTGGATAGCGGCAACATTCTGGCGCAGATGATCGGCTCGGCGAGCCAGGACGTGGAAAGCAATTATTCGGGGCTTCGCAGCCTGGAAATGGCGCCGATTCTTCTCCAGGCTGGAATGAGCATCGAAATTGTCCAATATTTGACCGGCGCCGTCGATCGCATTTATCAAATCGTCAGTTCTTCGGGGGTGCAGATTTTGATCTTTCTCGCCGGTTTGCAATCCATCTCTCCCTCCTTGTATGAAGCAGCCAAGATAGAGGGAGCGACCGGCTACGAAGCATTCTGGAAGATCACGTTCCCGATGATCTCGCCGCTCATTTTGACGAATGTCGTCTATACGATTGTCGATTCCTTCTATAGTAACAGCGTAACGAGCATGATACAGGATGCGGCTTTTACCCGCTTTGATTTTGGCGTCAGTGCGGCGATGTCGTGGATATATTTTCTTGTCATCTCTGTCATTTTGATCCTTTCGACATATGTCATTTCCAAACGGGTATTTTACTATGATTAGGTTCAAGGGGGGGAAGTGTCATGAAAACGGCTTTCAAGCAGAGCAGCCACAAGGCTTCGACTGCTGTTGCCCAATGGTTCGACCGTTATCGTCCGGTTGACAAAGCGAAGCATTGGCTGTGGGTCCTTGTTCGCGGTGTTATTATTTTCGGTATCTGCTTTATTATTTTGTACCCGATTTTGTTGAAGCTCTCGCTGGCCTTCAGAGATCGGCTCGATCTGTACGATTCCACCGTCGTCTGGATTCCGAGAAACTTCACGCTGGATAATGTGAAGACGATAATCGGGTATCTGGATTATTTTACTGCGGTGTCCAATACTTTTCTGCTCAGTATCGGTACGGCAGTGCTTCAGCTTATATCTTGCGCGCTCGCGGGGTATGGATTTGCCAGGCTGAAATTTAAGGGGAGCGGCATTTTGTTTGCGATTGTGATCTTTACGATCGTAGTGCCGCCGCAAACTTTGATGGTTCCGACTTATTTGCATTTTCGGTTTTTCGATGTGTTCGGCTTGTATGAGCTGTTTACCGGCAATAAAGGAATGAACTTGCTCGAGAGCTTCTGGCCGTTCTTTATTTCGTCAGCGCTGGCGATGGGATTGAAGAACGGGTTGTATATATTTATATTCCGTCAATTTTTCCGCGCGCTGCCGAAAGATCTGGAAGAAGCCGCGTATGTTGACGGAGCCGGAGTGTTCAAGACATTCGCCCGGGTGATGCTGCCGAATGCGGTCCCGGCGATTGCGACGGTTATGCTGTTTTCGTTCGTATGGCAATGGAATGACAGCTATTTCGTCACTCTGTACATGCACAACTCCACCTTGTTGTCCAGAATGCTTGACTTGCTGCCCGGCATCGTCAGGCCGGAGCATGTAGGAGGTGTGTCCCATACGTCCTTGCTGCTGAATACGGGTATTTTGCTCGGGATTGCGCCGATCTTTATTTTATATTTATTCGCGCAAAAATATTTCGTGGAGAGTGTGGAGCGTACGGGGCTTGTCGGATAGGCGCAGGAGACAAACGATGAAGAAAGACGAATTTTTGAATTTTATCCGCAAGGAGTGGTGATTCCGTGTTTCGTTTTGCTGTGATGTCGGATATTCATATCCAGTTTTGGGATGCAGAATCGCATAGGCGGTTGCATGCCGCGCTCGAAGATTATGCCGGTCTGCCGGAACCGCCCGAGCTGATCATCGTGAACGGCGATCTTACGGATGGGCGCAGCGAGGATTATGAAACATTGCTGTCCTTGCTTGCCGACCATGCCCGTTTGCCCGTCTGGGTAACGATGGGGAACCATGAGTATTACCGGATGTGGTACAGGAAGGGAGAACATTACGAATGGCATAAGTCTACGTTTCCGAACGGGTGGTCCTCGGAAGCGGCGGTTCGCCAATTCACCCGTTATTTCAACTTGCCAAAGCCGTACTACGATCGCTGGTTCGGACCTTACCATTTTATATTTCTGGCCGGGGAGCAGTATCAGGATGCGAACCGGGAGTTTGGAGAACACGCCTGGCTTTCCGACGAACAGTTTGAATTTTTGAACGATGCGTTGCGACAGAACGATAACAAGCACACGGCCGGGGATTCTGCGCCCGATAAGCCGCCTGTGTTTGTCTTTTTGCATCAACCTCTGGAAGATGTCGTTCAGCGGGAGCGGCTGCAGGATATCTTGTCCGCCCATCCTGAAGTCATTCTGTTTTCCGGTCATACGCATTATGAACTGCAAAGTCCCGGGATTTACCGAAATGTCGGTTTCGCTCATATCGAAAGCTCCTCGATTCGCCAGCCGTGGAGCCCAACAACGAAAGGGCCGATCCCCGGCACAATCAGTGAAAGTTTGCTGGTTGCCGCCAAGCCGGATCGCGTAGTGATCAGGGGACGCCGGCATGATGAGCAAAGGTGGGTCGATGCGGTCCATATCGTACGCGAACGGCCGTGGAGGTATTGATGGATTTTCCAGTTATAATCATTTTTATCGACATAGGAGCGACTCTTCCAGAAACCGAGCTTAAGCATGTGGAGTGTACACAAATACTGGTATGACGGGCAATGGGATACGGCAGATTTTATCGAGTTTGCCGCTTTCGACGAGAGCTTTGGCGGCTGATCTTCCAATCCGGCAGTAGCTGTAATAAAATGAGGAACGGTAGGAATTTGACCTCATTCCATTGGAGGATCGTCGACAAAGATGAAGAAGCCCAGAATTACAGAAATTCAACACTTGCGTTCGCTGGCCTTTCTAGCCGTTGTGCTGCAGCATACGATTGGTCATTATGCCTACGAACCGGATGTGAACTTGGCCGACGGCGTCGCGCTTGCTTTGCTGTTGCTTGCTGTCAAATTTGCCGTGCCGTTATTCGTTTTTATTACGGGCCTGGTCCTTTTTTACAATTATGAGGGTCCGCTGCGCTACATAGACTTTATGGCCAAACGTTTTAAAGATATTGTCGTCCCTTATCTGGTCTGGAGCGCTGTCTATTATGCCGTCTCCTGGAGCTGGAATAAGGACGTGATGACGGAGATCATCGAGTTCTTGAGGCTTGCGGTAACGGGGAAAGCCTCCTATCACCTCTGGTATGTCATCATGATCCTGCAGTTCTATCTATTCTTCCCAGTGTTACGCCGTGCTGTCCTCGCCTTGCAAAGGAAGCTTGACACCCGGGCGCGGACTTATGCGGCTTTGCTTGTTATGGCCGGCTTATACGTCTATCTCATGACGCTGGTTTGGCCCATTAACCTGGCTGCCGAGCAATGGAACATTCCGGTCATCACACCAATGTTCACGGAATATGCCGATCGCAATGGTTTGTATTTCATTTATTATTTCTTGCTGGGAGCAGTGGCCGGGATAGCGCTTCATTCCTGGAAAAGCTGGATCAAACGATACCGGGTGCCGATTAATCTTTTTTTCATCGCCATGTTTTGTTACTTCGCTTATCGGGTCATTTCCGGCTTTCAGCTTGAGCCGGTTTTCCAGATCCACTTTAACGATCTGTTCCTGCTTCGTCCGGTGATGGCCGTTTATTTGATAGCATCGATTATGGTCATGTATGGACTCACGATGCGGTTGACCGAGCGGATTGATGCAGGAACTAACCGATGGTTGAATGTCATCGGGCGTTATTCCTACGGGGCTTATCTGGTGCATGCCTTAATGCTGAAAGGAGCCGTCCCCCTTGCGGATTGGCTGCTGGACGGTATGAATGTCACCTTGCGCACTATGCTTGCTTTTGTACTGTGCTCAGCCATGTCGGTAGTCGTAACGATGCTCTTGTCTAGAACGCCGATCGGCAAAGCGGTTACGGGGATTGGAGCATCCCGGCGGACTTCGCGGCAATCTGCAGCCTAAGCGCTGCTCGGTATCCTTCCTGAGTCATTCTTTAAGGGCTGATTCTGCTGGGAAAAGCGGGTGGTGCCTGGCGAAGGAAAGTTGGACAGAAAAGTAAAAACAGCAGCAGAAGCTTCTTCGCTCCTGCTGCTTTTGTCATGAGAAATTGTGTGCGTTAAATCGCCCAGTTTCCTTTGCGGAAGATAGCCTCGACCGAGCCGTCCTTATGAATCCCGTCAATATCCATCTCTGCGGAGCCGATCATAAAGTCGACGTGAGTGATGCTGATGTTCAGGCCGTTCTGCGCGAGTTCCTCCTGCGACATCGTTTTGCCGCCTTCCAGATTGAAGGCATAGGCGCTGCCAATGGCCAGATGATTAGAGGCATTCTCATCAAACAGCGTGTTGTAGAACAGAACGTTCGATTGCGAAATGGGGGATTCATGCGGTACGAGCGCCACTTCTCCCAAATAATGCGAGCCTTCGTCCGTATCGATAAGCTGCTGCAGGATTTCCTGCCCTTGCTCCGCTTCCACCCTCACAATGCGTCCGTTCTCGAAGGTCAGCTTGAAATTGTCGATCAGATTGCCCCCGTAGCTAAGCGGTTTGGTGCTGGAAACATAGCCGTTGACCCCGGTTTTGAGCGGCGCGCTGAAGACCTCTTCCGTCGGCATATTGGCCATGAACTCGACATTCTGCTCATTCGTGCTGCTGGCGCCGACCCACAGATGCTTCTCCGGGAGTTCTATCGTCAAGTCTGTTCCCGGCGCTCTATAATGAAGCTTATGGAAATGCTTGCTGTTCAGGATATCGACTTTTTTATGTAATGTAGCATTATGCTCTTCCCATGCCTTCAGCGGATCGTCCGTGTTCAGGCGCACCGACTCGAAAATCGCTTCCCACAGTTGACTAACCGCTTCTTCCGCGCTGACGTTCGGGAAGACTTTAGAAGCCCAATCCCGGGTGGAGGCTGCCACAACGGTCCAGCTCACTTTATCCGACTGGATAAACTGCCGGAATCGTTCCAGCGCTTTCCCTGAAGCTTTCTGATAATTGGCGATGCGTTTCGGATCAATTCCTTTGAGCAGATCGGGATTCGGAGAGATGATGGAGATGAAGGCGGCTTTTTGGTCCAGCAAATCATTTCTTTTGGCCACTTCCCATTCGGGAAAATGCGTGAACACCTCGTCTGCGGCCTTTTCGTACTTAAGCCGGGACAACCCTTCATCGTTCCAATCGACAAGGACATTGTGGGCCCCTGCATCGTAAGCCTTGCTGGCTACAAGCCGAACCAGCTCCGTCATCTCCGTTGAACCAGACACGCAGACGGTCTGCCCTGGCTGCACGTTGACACCGACTTTTACGATCAATTCCGCATACCGCTCTAATTTTTGCCTGAAATCAGTCATGGTAAGCCTCCTTGTAAAATAATCCTTCCAATCCTTATTGTACCCCATTTGTGAAAGGTGTTCACTTCCGATTTCCATCCGGCTAACCGATGCTCAAACTGGCTTAAACGAGTTTCACTTTCCCCGGTGCTTGGCTTTAGCCTTCTGCCGGGCGATCTCCCGCTTATATTCTTTAAGCTGTTCCTTCTGTTCCCGGGTAAAGGTTTTTCTCTCTTTCTTCCTCTTCTCGTATTCCAATTGAATAGCCTGATGGGCGGCAGAAGCCACTCCCGGTTTATTCATCTCCCGGGCCGCCATTCGCGCGATCCGCTTCGGATTGATGGCTCGCCTTTCGGTGAAACCGACAGATACTTCCTGAGACAGTTGCCTGCAGAAACCCAGCAAATGGTTGTTTACGAAATCGAGAATTTCCTGATCCTTGGGCTCGCTTCCGAACAAGTACCTTCCGGCCTTTAGTTTTCCACCGTCGTTAAGCTCAATAACTCCTACCCAAAATTGGCCGTCATGATAAACCGTCAATTTCATATAAACTCCCCTCTCTTAATGCAGAGAGTGAAGGACATCCCGAGGGGGGAAGGTTACTGACACGGGCACGGGAAGAACCGCCGTGCGTCCGGACTACCAACCGGAGCTGTGTTTCTACACTCTCACGATAAATTATGGGGAAATCAATTGAGGATGTCAATCGGGACGGTGCCTCCGAAGTGATGCCAGTGGAATGGTGATAAGATCGAGGGAACCCCAAGGGAATGGTTCGGAACGCACTTGATTCAATTCAAAAGAGGAAGATGTTAGAAGAAGGGGAGGTAGAGGGGCGACACTAGGAATTGACAATTCATAGACGTTATATGATAATGTCTATATTAACACAACATAATTCAAGGGTGTGTTTAGGCATGGATAGTGCAGATCGTTTTTGGAATGCAGCACCGGAGGAGTTTAAACGCGGATATGTTTGCGAGGGAGAGTATTATATATGTTTGCTCTGCGGTAAAGCGGTGGAGCATGGGATCGTATATCCGGATGCAGGGAATTTCTACGAAGCGGAGAAATATATGCGCCTTCATATCGAGAGAGAGCATCACTCCGTGTTCGAGTATTTGATTCGGCTGGATAAAAAATTGACGGGCCTTACGGAGCATCAGAACAGTCTCTTGCGGCTTTTTTACAAAGGAAAGAGCGATAAGGAAATACAGCAGGTGATGGGGATTGGCAGTGCTTCGACTATTCGGAATCACCGCTTTGCGCTTAAGGAGAAAGAGCGTCAGTCTAAAGTTTTTCTGACCTTGATGGAACTGCTCAAGGACAAGGACAAGCATGCTCCGACTTTCATTGACGTTCATAAAACGGCGACGATGGCAGATGATCGTTATAATATTACTTTGGAAGAGAAAGAGGCTATTTTACAGAAATATTTTCCGCGAGAAGCAGGGGGGCGCCTGACGACTTTTCACCTGAAGGAAAAACAAAAGCTAGTCGTACTGCGCGAGATCGCCAAACGGTTTACGAACGAACGAATCTATAGTGAGAGGGAAGTCAATGCCATTTTGCAGGAAGTTTATGACGACCACGTTACGTTAAGAAGGTACTTGATTGAATACGGATTTCTGGACAGAAAGCCGGACGGAAGCGAGTACTGGCTTGATAACGGCTCGGTTAACCAGATTAAAAAGGAGTAGGAAAAGATGGATCGCGAACGTAAAAAGCAGTTGGCAGAGCAATATAAAGAAATGAAAATCGAAGCGGGAGTCTATCAGATCAAAAATTGTCAAAACGGGAAACTGTTTATAGGCAGCACCCCAAATCTGAAGTCACTCAATGGCAAGCGGTTTGCGCTGAACAACGGGACTGACGTGAACAAGGAGCTGCAGAAGGAATGGACGGAATACGGGGAAGAAGCCTTCGAGCTTGAAGTGCTGGAGACTTTGAAGCCGAAAGATAACGTGTACTATGATACGAAGGATGAGCTAGCTAAGCTGGAAGAAAAGTGGATCGACAAGCTTCAGCCGTTCGGAGAGCGCGGATATCATGTCCCCAAAAGCTGACAGGTTCATAAGAGGACAGAAGAGGCTGTTCCATGAGTAGATTTTTCTGCTGATGGAACAGCTTTTTTTGTGATACATAATCCTGCGATGATAACTTTTGGCGAAGGCAGGACTGCCTACCCGGGGAGGAGTGAATGTGTAAACTAAAGGTTGGCGAAAGCGGGAGTTGGCAGCTTGAATCTGCGGATGCTTTGACCTGAACCAGATATGGGGGACGGGGAGGTAGCACCGACTTTAGTCCAGTCCAGGACTCAACCCGGGGCCATTCCGCAGGCGGAGATACGGGAGGTATACTTAGACAAAAAGCTTGGGAGGTCCATCTGTTCATGAGTAAGGAAGCCGTACTGCAGCTTCAGAATGTAACGAAAAAAATCGGGGGACGCCTCGTTGTAGATAATCTGTCGTTCGATATTCCCAGGGGGGAAGTGTTCGGATTCCTGGGGCCGAACGGCGCGGGCAAAACGACGACGATCCGGATGATTGTAGGCCTGATCTCGATGACCAGGGGCGAAGTGTTCGTTAATGGCATTTCCGTCCGTAAACATTTTGAATTGGCGATGACCCATATCGGGGCCATTGTGGAAAATCCCGAAATGTATAAATTTTTGACGGGCTATCAAAATTTGCTTCAATTCGCGAGAAGGCATTCCGGCGTCAGCAAGGAACGAATCCGCGAGGTAGTGGAGCTTGTCGGTCTGCAGCATCGTATTCACGAGAAGGTGAAGAGCTACTCTCTAGGGATGAGACAGCGGCTGGGGGTGGCTCAGGCGCTGCTGCATAAGCCCTCGGTGCTTATTCTGGACGAGCCGACGAATGGTCTGGATCCGGCGGGGATCCGTGAGCTGCGCGATTATTTGCGCCATCTGGCCCGTCAGGAGGACATCGCCGTCGTCGTGTCCTCCCATCTGTTGTCTGAGATGGAGCTGATGTGCGACAGAGTCGCCATTATTCAGGCAGGCAAATTAATCGATGTCCGCACGATGAGTGAATTGCAAGGTTCTGCTCAAAGGCAGCAGATTATTATCGATGTCGACGATCCGCAATTAACGAAGGACCTTCTGTCTGCAGCTATTCCAGTTGAGCTTATGTCCGTAAGGGATGGCCATTTGGAAATAGTGGTGGAACGGGAGAGAATTCCTGAAATAAC
Organism: Paenibacillus sp. J2TS4; assembly: GCF_018403245.1. Lineage (GTDB taxonomy): Bacteria > Bacillota > Bacilli > Paenibacillales > NBRC-103111 > Paenibacillus_L. Next base: position 231,701 of record NZ_BOSH01000008.1, on the reverse strand, counting down.
AAGAGCGCTTGTCTATGCGGAAATTAATGTGTATGGGATTCGAGCGGCGCAGCGATCGTTGGAGGATCAATTTTTGGATATGACCAGGGGGGAGCCCATTGTCTAGCTTGTACAATTTAGTTCGTAATGAAAATATGAAAATCTATCGTCGTCCCCGCACATGGGCGATGATCGGGATTCTAATTCTGGCCCTTGCGTTAGTGGGAGGAATCATCCAGTGGGATGAAAGTAAAAGGGAGCCAAGCGCAGACTGGAAACAGGACATTGCCCGGCAAAATCAACATATTCAGAATAATCTGGAGAGCGAGGGGGCTAATTTCACTCCGGAGGACAAGCTGCGGGCAGAAAATGAAATCAAATTAAACAATTACTATTTGGAACAAAATTTAAATCCGCAGGAGCGTACTTTGTGGAATATGGTAGATATCTCTTCTTCGATGATTATTCTGGTCGCCATACTAACCGTTATTGTTGCGGCGGATATGATTGCCGCGGAATTTTCATGGGGGACCATTAAACTGCTGCTGGTCGGTCCAGCCTCCCGAACGAAAATTATGCTGAGCAAATATTTGGCGACGTTATGGTTCGCTGTCTTCCTGCTCGTCGTGTGCTTCCTTGCTGCTTTTGCGTTAGGAGCTGTTTTTGAAGGAATGGATGGACTCGATCGACCTTATGTGACGATCGGGGCCGACGGCAATGTCCAGGAAGGATCCATGTTGCTCCATATTTTGCAAACCTATGGCTACAAGGTTGTCGAGCTGATTATGTATGTAACGTTTGCTTTTATGGTCTCGGCTGCTTTTCGCAGCTCGTCTATGGCGATCGCCTTCTCTCTCTTGTTCATGCTTCTCGGCAACATGATTGTTCAAATGCTAAGCGGGTATGAGTGGGTCAAGTATATTCTGTTCGCCAATGTAGATTTAAGCCAATATGTGAGCGGCAGCCCGATTCGTCCGGAAATGACGATGCTGTTTTCTATCGGCATGCTGCTGGCCTACTATGTTCTGTTTCAATTTATTGCCTGGCTTCTGTTTACGAAGCGGGACGTAGCGGGCTGAACAGGCCACCCATGGCACAACGGGCTTCGGACGGCCATCCGAAGTCCGTTTGCTGTTGAGGCGGGGACTAGGAGTCTGTCCGATGAAACGATTTAAGGGAATACTATAAGAAGAGTGCCGCTATGCACAAGCCTGCAAAAGGGCATCTTTTTTGGGAGAACACTTGAGTTGTTGGGTTAAATCCTGCAATAGCACCAAAATTCATGTATTTTCGCAGGAAATTAGGTTCGCCCAACCGTCCAAGGGAGGAAAACCACCATGACCCCGCTAAGTCGGGCTGTCACAAAAACTTGCCTATCCACCATACTCTGGCAGTTAGCTACATCCGAACCGTTTTCTCCCCTACTGTTATTCCTCGTCTCTACTCCTTGGCAAGCCGAACGTTCGCCGCTTTGACATGGCAAGGGAGCTGCTCGTACAAGCCCATTTGTTCAATAATGGGATAGATGTCCCGCAGCGCAGCTTGATTCAACTGCCCGATCGTCGAATACTTCACCATATCCTTAGCCGTTATTCCGGAGAAGGCTTTGGCATACCCATTCGTAGGCAGCACGGCAGTAATTCCGATTCCATAATTGGCGGCGGAAAAGGGCGTAAAGCTGCCGATCAGAATTTCCCCCGCATTTGTAATCTTATCCATAGCATACTTCGTAAGCTTCTCTTCACAGACAATCATCAGATGCTCCGGAGCGAAGTCATTAATAAATTGACAAGCGCTATCCATATCCGGGAGGACGACAATGGCGCCCTTGCCTTCGGGACCGAACACTCGCTTCAAGAACGGCTGCCTCCTCTCGTCCACCTTCTCAATTTCTAGCCACAGTTGTGCTTCCACTTGTCGGGCCAGCCGGTCCGAGGGGGTGACGAGCAGCGAGGAGGAATCGGGACCGTGCTCTGCTTCATTGATCAAATCATTGGCCAGCGTTGCAGGGTCGGCCGATTCATCCGCCAGAATGACGCTTTCCGTCGGGCCAAGTCCGACCACGGTTCGCTTGCCAAACGCTAGAGCAACGCTCATGGCTGCGGCGATCCCCCCGGGCCCCGGTCCATAGATCCCGTCCACTTCCGGGATCGATTCCGTCCCCTGGGCTAATCCGGCAATGATGGACACTCCATTGCCCACTACGAATTGGTCGGCCCCCGCCAGCTTGGCTGCCGCTACGGTTCCCGGATCTCCCAAACCGTCCTGTAATGGCGGCATTCCTACGACGATACGGGGGACGCCGGCCACTTTGGCTGCAGTGACCAGCATAATGGAGGTAGACAGGAGAGGGCCTTTTCTGGCTGGTATCCAGATGCCTACGGATTCCAGCGGACTGATTTTTTCCCCGACGACGGTTCCGGGCCTTATTTCTTTTTTCCACGATTCGGGCATTAGTGCCAGATTCACTTCCCGGACATGCTGAATGGCTTGATCAATCGCCGTTCTTAGATCAGGAGTCAAGGAAGAGATGCAGTTCTCTATATAAGCTTCCGCCAGAACAAGATTATCCAGAACCACTTTATCAAAAGCTTGGGTCGCCTTTCGGATTCCCGCATCCTGATTCCTGCCAACGTCATCAAAAATGGAGTAAACGCCAGTCAGCACCTCCCGGTTGAAAAGCTCCTTGTGGGACTGAAAACGTTGGGCCAGAACCTCCCGGTCTTCCGGAAATCGATAAATATTGCTTGCCATGAACTATCCCTCCAATAGTTTACATAATGCTGATAATAAAGGTTGATCCATTAGGGGTTGGATGAACTGTCTTCTTGCGGACAACAAAAAAGAGCCATGCAGGATAAAAAATACCTACATGACTCTTGGGTCCGTAGGTACAACGCCAACAAGCGTTTGTCCCTACGGTCGTTATCCGCAAGACAAACGCCTACTTATGATGATGGTTATAATAATTAACAACAGATCGGATCACGCTATTCATTGTCAATCATCCCCCTAAATCGGTTGGATACATTATACGCGGAGGAGAGAAGGTTGTAAATGTTTATTATTCCGCAGCGAATGGGTTAGGATAAAAATGGTACTTTGCCATTAATACTTGTCATCGTTAATCGATCATTATATAATGTGCTTAATTCAGTTGCAGTTAATTAGTGCAATGATCTTAAATGGCGTTCCGTCCTGATTGACCTGGATAATAGCGATTCGGTTGTCCAAGCTTAGCTTGCAGCGATTAATTATCAATTTATAATAGATAGGAGAATGAAGCATGAGAGTAGATATTTGGTCGGATTATGTCTGCCCCTTTTGTTATATTGGCAAACGCCGTTTCGAAATGGCTCTGAATCAATTCCCGCATCGAGACCAGGTGCAGGTCGTTTATCGCAGCTTTCAGCTCGACCCAAATACCCCCCGGGATGTGGAAGGGGATATGCATCAGGTTCTGGCCGATAAATATGGAATGTCCCGCGAGAAAGCCAAAGCCATGAACGAGCAAGTAGCGGAGCAGGCCAGGGGAGTGGGGCTGGATTATCATTTTGATACGATGCTTCCCACCAACACGCGGGATGCGCATCGCTTAACTCATTATGCGAAGCAGCATGGCAAGATGAGCGAAATGACGGAACGGCTGCTGCACGCTTATTTTACCGAGTCGCTGCACATTGGCGATCATCCTACGCTGGCGAAGCTGGCCGCTGAAGTTGGTCTGAATGCCGATGAGGCGACGGCTATGCTGTCGGGAGACGAATACGCTGTTAATGCGAGACAAGATCAGGAAGAGGCGGCTCGACTAGGAGTAAGCGGAGTTCCTTTTTTCGTCTTTAATAACAAATATGCCGTTTCGGGAGCGCAATCGAGCGAATCGTTCGCGCAAGTGCTGAACCAAGTATGGGAAGAAGAGCAGGCCGCTCCGGTTCTGAAAATGGTACAGGATGCAACCGATTCAGCGTCAGATGACGGCTGCTCGGACGGATCGTGCAGTGTGCCCAAATAATGAACTCAAGCTTAATTGAGTTCAATAAAGAATGGATGGGAGTGAAACGATGAAGATTAGTCGCATAGACCAGATCACGAAGCCCCGCTTCAGGATTGCCGTCCATGTGCTGGCGTGGCTTTCTCACAGCGGGGGAGTGCTTTCCAGCTCTGCCATCGCCGGTCAAGTGAATTCCCACGCCACTTTTCTTCGCAGAATTCTAGCGCTGTTGTCCCGCTCAGAAATTGTTGAAGCGAAAGAAGGGCGGGATGGGGGCTATTTTTTAATAATTCCTCCGGAACAAATTACGCTGGCCGATATATACCTCGCTATTGAAGATGAGCGGGAATCGGATAATAAGGATGATCTGGATTGCGGCGAGGCGGGAAGGCAGCTGGATCTCAAGCTGGAAGCGTTGATGGCCAAAGCGGAACAACAGCTAATTGACTATTTAAGCCAGTTCACCTTGTCGGATGTCATGGCAGAAATAGATTTTGATAAGTCATTGCCGGAATAGCTTACGGAAGCACGAGTCTGGACTCTTTCTCCGTTTAAGTCCATACTAATCATTCATTACCCGTTGGCAGTTCCCGGGATGTCCGGTAAGTCAAAGTGCTGTAATGCCCCTGGAAGGAGCACTCCCATCACATCGTCCACATCATAATATCGGGAATTCACCCAATTCTCCATCCTTTCAGGAGCAGCAATCAGCTCCGCAGTCCGGATACGATTGTCGATGGCTTGGGCCAACTGCACATAAAGGCCGGGTACTCCATTGGCGTACCATTGGATATTCTCGGCTGCGATATAGGGCAGGGAAGAGGCCAATTCCAAAGCCCGCAATATATCGTAAATACGGATAGCAGCCAAGCTATCGTTCAGCCACAGAAGATCGGTAGCCAGCTTATAAATCGTGCCGAAGCGTTCTTCGATGCCGTGCTGGTTTATGGGATGAGGCTGAAGAGCGCCCGTTCCCGTAACGTCGAGAACGAGTATGGCCCGGCCGTCACTGCATTGCTGCCGAATCCAAGTCAAGTGAGGTCGCAGACACTGAGTTCCGCCATTCCATACGGCGATTGTAAGCGGGGTTGGTAGCGTTGCTGCGGCTGTGAAGGATTTAAATAGCAAACCATGGTTATATAAATCTTCTTGGCTCCTCCAGATGATCGACTGCACATCCAAATCGTTCCACCGGCCTACATTGACAAAGCGCGGGTTCAGATCACACGGCTTTCGTTCGTAATATACTTGTTCCCGAAGCCAGGATACGGCTTTGTTCCATGAAGCTTCGGACAAAGGTTGTCGCTGCTTTTTATATTCAGACAGGACGTCAACGTTCTCGTCATACGTGGTGCGGGATTGAGCGAAGTCTCCCCGGACTTGGCCGCTGGTTGTGCACCAAAGCCGGGAAGGCTCCAACGGATCGACTTGCCCCTGAGACGAAGAATCGGCTCCGAGCAAATGGCGGGCAAAGAAAACGGCAGCCGATTTGGCTAAGTTTTCCGTGTAGCTATGAACGGAAGCGTCCTCCACCAGCTGAAGCTTATCAGAATGACCGTACATTTCCCAGAAGCGCCGCACACGGTCAACGGTTTCGCGTGTTCCTTCAATAGGGAAGAAGTCGTATTGAACAGCCAATACCTGGACGGGCTTGGGAGCCATCGCAAGCAAAATATCTTCGTGATCGATTCCCTGGGCAGTCAAGCCGGGCCATATTTGTTCTGCGTCCTGGGCTTGGCCGGACCATAGATACGAACGGCGGTTCATAATAAAAGTAGCCGGTGCCGCTGCGGCGAGCCGAGGCTCGCAAATCATCGCCATTCCGGCCTGGAGGCCCCCTCCGGAATTCCCCGTAATCCCTATTCGATCCCCGTCAACCTCCGGGCGGGTACCTAAATAATCGACGGCCCGGATAATGTCGTGAACAAAGTAACGCGCGATCGATTGACCGAGCAGCCAGCATGGTTTGCCCGCATAATCGTGCTCACATGTCCCTGGGGGAATGCTGACCGCTTGAGCTGCAGCATCGTAATAGCTGAATCTTTCGCCTTGACCGACCGGATCGATCGCTAGCACAATCAGTCCGGCGCGGACCAGATGCTGGCAAACCATCTGATAGTTCGGATTATGCTTCGCATCACTATGGTGACCACAGACGAACAAGACCGCCGCGCTGGGAGTGGAAAGTCCATCGGGGATATACAGGTTGCTAGTCACATAAACCTGCGGCCGGGATTGGAAAATGATTTTTTCAATTCGAAATCCGTCAAATGAAACGGTACCGGTCAATTGAGGCTCCAGGGGGGGATCGTGGGAGGGGAGTCCTCCCAATGCAGCGATAAATTGGTTGCGGACCCAAGCGCGTCGTTCCTCCAGTTGTCGGGGAGTTTGGATGGCGTCTCGCGCCCGGTCTCCTTCTGCAAACGCCTTCATCGATCGCCGATAGACATGCTGCTTCAACTGATCCTTGACGTCGTGCAGCCCTACAGTGAAGCTTTCCAGATCGGATATTTTCAAAATAGCCTCCTCCTCTAAACCAATAATTAAATAAAATAGAAATCGATTTCTTTTATTTTATTATATCACAGCATGAACCTAATAAAAGGGAAAGATGGTAGCTCCCCCTTTCTCATTTCTTCTTAATTATCGCCGCTGCGCTATCGAACACGTACTCATCGTTAGCCAGACGGCTTTGTACCGTTTTTACCCAAACCTCTGTATCGGCTAAAGTCGACACATTAACCCCGTACCAAGTCTCTATATCCTCACGCTTGATCTGGTAGGCTTCTCCAATAAAGTTAGCGTGAATTTCTTCCAAATTATCGATTAGAGCAAAGGCGGCCGTTGCATTGTAGATCAAGGAACGTTGAACCAGCGTACTGCCTATATCTGACACTACCCCATTGTAGTTGATCTCGGCCGCTAATGTATCCGGTAACAGCTCAAACGTCATTCCAACATGGTTTAAGGGCAGGTTATTAAAAAGATTAGAGAGATTAGAAGCGTTGCCCATATATTGGTTTTTGTATTTTAATACATCCTCAAAGTGATGGGTCAGGGGATCCTGCTGGTCCGCTTGTTTTTGCTGCTCATTTGAAGCGTTCTGGAATAGTCCGGTCCCTTTCACTACGGCAAGCAGGACAAGTGCTACAACAAGCAAGCCTACGATGAGAACGGTCCTTTTATTAAAATTGGCGTTCATGATCTGCGTAAAGGATACTCGCGACTTGAGTCGTGAGAGGAATTTACGCCCTTCACTCATTAGTCACGCCCCTTACTCCTCCTCTTTTGATTCTTATTTCTGAATTTCCGCTTCAAACAGGAACATATGTTTGATATAGTGAAATGTGTAGGATACAGCCTAGCTGATCATATTAACACGAAGCAAGGTGACTTGAGTTGAAGATCACTTTAACCGCCAAAGTGAAGATCTTGCCCACTCCTGAACAAATCGATTTGTTACGACAGACTTTACGAGCTTATCGTCTGGCAAGTGATTACCTGTCCAAGCTTGTATTTGAAGAGAAAATTCTCTCCAAGACGAAGCTGCATCAGTTGATGTATCGAGAGTTGCGTTCTACCTTTTCCTTGCGATCTCAAATGGCCCAATCGGTCATGCGAACGGTGATTGCTCGGTACAAGTCATTAGTCGGCAACGGCCACCCCTGGACATTCGTTCGGTTCAAGAAACCGGAGCTCGACCTCGTTTGGCGTCGAGATTACTCGCTTACGCAACGGATGTTTTCCATCAATACCCTGCATGGCCGCATCAAGGTGGCTTATGAAACGAAAGGCATGGAAACGTATTTGGATGGATCCTGGTCCTTCGGGACCGCCAAGTTGGTCCACAAGCGAGGGAAGTTCTTCTTACACCTTTCAATGACCAAAGAAGTGGAAGAAGTCTCGGATCCATCTTTGAATCAAGTGGTTGGATTAGACATGGGCGTCCATTTTATCGCGACCAGCTATGACTCCCAAGGTCAATGTACGTTCTTTCACGGTAGACCCATTAAGAATAAGCGCTCGAAGTACAAGCATTTGCGAAAGCAACTGCAGCAACTGGGGACAGCCTCCGCTCGCCGTAAGTTAAAGCGAATCGGGGGACGAGAAAACCGCTGGATGACAGATATCAATCATCGGATATCCAAGGCACTCGTCCACCGATATGGGGCCCATACGTTGTTTGTATTGGAAGACTTAACGGGCATTCGAAACCGTACAGAACGGGTTCGGGTCCAGGATCGTTATGAAACCGTTTCTTGGTCCTTCTATCAGCTGCGCCAGATGATCACGTATAAGGCCATCCTCCATGGAGCCAAAGTGATCGCGGTTGATCCCCGTTACACCTCACAAGCCTGCCCCAAATGTGAGCATACAGAGAGAGCCAATCGGGATAAGAAGAGGCACCGCTTCTGTTGTCAGAAGTGCGGGTATCGCTCGAATGATGATCGCATTGGCGCTATGAATCTTCAGCGCATTGGAATCCAGTACATCGCTGAAGTGGCTGTGTAGGTATACCTATGCAGTCGGGCAGCAGTCAACCTGCCTATGGTAACGCCACCCCAAGGAAGGAGGCTAACCGCCGCACTCACTTCCGGGCAGTTACAAGCTCGTGACTTGAGTCATGAGTTGTTGACGAGTCACTTCCTGTTCTTGTGTACAAGTTCTGAAAATGTTTGTCGATATAAGCTCGGATTCGATTATAGCATTTCTGACACAGCAGTGCATATTTATCTAAAGTAGATACCGGTATAACCGTTACATTTTTGTATCAAATCGTGGTATTGCTTCTGCTAATGTATCTGGTAACGCTACGAATAATAATTACTCTAACTAACTACATCAGCCTGTAGAGTGAGCTCTACAGGCTGATTTTCTTTAACAAATACTGCGATCAATTATTTGTCTTGAATAAAACTTGAAAATTGTTATTCTTGTATGTCAAAATCAAAGTGATTTCTGAATTCCTACCGTCTTGTTAGTAAGAGATAACTCATACTTGTATAATTGAAAGTGAATAATAATGCAAAAAAGTGAAAGGTTTTCTTCTTTTTTAGTGGTAGCACTGGGAGTAATATTGTTGGCCTGTGTGGGAGTAGCCAGTGCCTCCGAATTAACTAATAAATCTTTAAGCGAAATGACAAGTAAACCCGTTCAAGAGGTATTGCGAAATCCTGAGGAAGCTGCAGAAAGTATTATTAATGACTATTTTACTGCAATAATGGAAAAGAGAGGTGCGAATGGGATCCCTTTGATGGGGTTCAGAATTGTTGGGGTTGATAGTTCCGATCTTGACGATATTAAAGTGACTGTTACACTTTAAATATCAAGATTTTGATGAATGACCTCCTGTTAGTTACTCTGTAATTAGTGTGGATGATAACTATCGAGTACAAAAACAGGTTTATGTTATGGATGGTGATCCAGATTCACCAAATAAGGGAATTGTACAATGTAGTAAAAATTTTGCTACTGAACGGAAGGGTTTGGTAGCAACTGGAAGCTAATCAAATCTGCTGAACCATATTACGACTAATCCGTAATATGGTTTTTCTTTTTGGGAAGGGAAGGAGTAGCAGAATGGCGATGCGAATTAATTAAATAACAAATGGTTTACGAATATCATGCAGTCAAATAATATTTTTTATATTTTCATGTCCAAAAAGTGCGCCTCGGAGCATCAAACTTATTATGTGCCGTAAGGAGGGGAGGATGACGAAAGCAACGGACTTAAGCAAAAGGGAAATCGGGCTGGCCGAAAGAGCGCGCGAAGGAGATGCGGAAGCATTCGGGGAACTGGTCCGGCTGCATCGGGAAAGAGCCCTCGGGATAGCCAAGCGGATTGTCCGGGATGGACAAAAAGCGGAAGATGTCGTACAGGAAGCGCTGATCCAAGCTTTTAAACATATCGATCGGTTGGCGGACGTGGAGAGATTTGCTCCATGGCTTTCCCGTATCGTACGCAATGAAGCGCTAATGAATGTGCGCGAGACGACTCGGCTTTCACGAGAAATGGTATTCAGCGGCCTGGAAAATGGCAGGGGTAAGGGCGATAAGAAGGGGAATGGAACGATTACTGCTGGAGTCGGCCAAAAATTGGATCGTATGCTTTACCAACTCTCTAGGAATGCGGAGAGGCGTTCCGGTTTTGCAGCGGATGATCCGGAGCGGGTCTGGCTGCAGCGGGAATTTCTGGCCGCTATTCATCGAATGCTGCACGGTCTGTCCGCTAGAGAGCGCGAGGTGTTTGAAGCGTATGTGTTTCAGCAGCTTGCGCCCCAAGAGATTGCCGAAGCCTTGGGGATGAGCGAAGGCAGCGTATATAAAGCCATCTCCCGCTCCCGGCATAAGGTCAAGGAGGCTAGGGTGCGGGAATATTTGCGCGACCGCGTGGATGCTGCATCCCATGGGTCTGCTCGCCAAGCGAGCATGCTTCTGCCTCTTTGCTGGAAGGCTGAAGAATGGAAAGTCGCGGAAAATTCTTTTGCCGTGTGTGTCTTCCATTATTTAAGGCATGCCGGTTGCCGGAATCTATCGATTTCCGATGTCATGGGCTTTACGGGACAGGCATTTCGATTAAGCTTGGAAACGGCCCGAATTGGAGTATCCGGACCGGCCATGTATTTCTGGGAGCCGATTTTTGCCGAAGGGCTCGCGAATCTCGGTCTGTCTGTTCAGCACATCGGGGATGGCGGGGTTGCCCCCACCGCGTACATGCTGGGAGAGGCCGTCACGTTAGCCAGAAATGAAATTGCGGCCGGACGGGCCGTTATCGCGTGGGACCTGTTTGCGCCGAAATTCGGTTTATTATTCGGCTATGATGATGATCGCCAACAATTAACTGGGGACGACGGGGGCGGGACACGCAAGCTCGCTTATGATTGTCTGGGGAATGGCACGGATGGAGGCTTATTCGTTCTGGCCATGGAGCCCAAGAGCAAGTCTTGGCATCTATCGCCTGAACGAGGGCTAATGGGGACGATAGCGATGGTGGAAGCGCATGCTTACGGGGAATTAACTTTTCCCGGCTACGCCAATGGAATGGCGGCGTACGAGGCTTGGATCACAGCTTTCCGCAATGGAACGGTTGACCCACTGGGGAATAGCTATACGATCTTGGTTGCCGCGGATGCCAGAAAGCATGCCGTTCATTTTATAAGAAAATGGTCGGCAGGTTGGAAGGGGGAGAAGGAGCGCCTAGCGTTTGAAGCGGAGGGGCATTACTACGAAGCGGCGGAAGGCTTTGCTCATCTGGCTGCGCGATTTCCGTTTCCATCCGGGGGAACACCTCAGGAACCGTCCGAAGCCAAGAAAGCGATAGATTTGTTACTAACCATACAAGCAAGCGAAGAGGCGGGATTGGCCGCGTTAAAACGCCTGTCCCGATGTTTGCAGCTGGAAGAGGAGGAGAAAGAACGATGATGAAAAAACAAATGGCCGCTCAGCCGGTGATCGACGATTCAATTTGGATAAACGTTTATCAGGATGGCCAGCCTGTTGATCGGCTCATCGCCCATCCGGATAGTCAACCCATCAGCCTCCCGGAGGGGATGCAATTTACGGATTCGTTTGGTGTGTATAGCGCTCTAACAGAACGGCACTATCGGACTCCGCTTTCCATTGAGGCAACCTTGATGACGGATAGCACCAATATGGTGCTGGTCTATGAAAAAGGGCAAGTCATTCTCAATTGGGATCGTCGCGAGGATCTTCTCCACGTCCGACACCCGGTCACGGGGGAAGCTTTTAACGTACCCGGGCTTGGAAGCGTGCCAACGAGCCGCTGGCATCAAGTGGAGTGGGTGATCGCGGAGGACGTCATGCGCTTACTCGTTAACGGCGAGGAGCGATTTGTTCTGCCGGGAAACTATCGCGGGCTGCAAGGTCCAATCGGCGTTCGCACCGGTTGGCAGGCGAACCTGCGGGTAGGCACACTAGCGGTAACAGAGTTTCGGCCAGCCGAGCCACGACCCGATGAAACGGGTGGGCAAATGAAGGACAAGGCTCTCGTTCTTCCGGGATATCGCCCCGTTCCGCATGATTATTCTTGGATCGGTTGCTTGATGGGGGCCATGCAATTCTATAATCGCTATATAGACGAGTCGGATTGGCTGGCTACGACAGGGCTGGCTTTCGCCCCTGTGGAGGTTGCGAGAAGCGAGGAGGATATAGACCTTTTGCGTTTATCCGATCCAATTAAACTGCTGGGGGTTGAAGTAAGGGAAGCGGACAAGGAAAGGATATCGGATCTGCTTGCGGAAGGGGTTCCGCTAATGGGCCGCTTGCAGGGACAGCGTGAGTTTATGGCCATAACCGGATGTATGGGGCCGTCTCTTAGGATAGAAAGCGTCGAAAGAGGCGGAATGACGTTGCGTATGGACGAGCTGAGTGAGGGAGGAGAAGAGCCCGAAATCTATTCGATTCACCTTGTCGATGGCGAGGAGGGGCGAAATGGAGAGAACAGTCGTAAACGAATGGAATCGGCTTTTCGGTGGGCGGCAGAAGCGGGTGGAGCAAGCGCTCATGCCTATGCCGAGTGGCTTGAGGTCATCATGGAGCCGGATGCCAATCCTGCTCAGCATGCCCAGATAGCCACCAAATGGCGGAAGGCTCGTGAACACGCCGCGCGTTATTTGGAGCGAGCCATGGATCACGCCGGCCCTTCCAGCATGGAAGGACTGAGGGAAGGAAGCCGCGTATACCAAAGTATAGCGGCTGCTCTCCGAGAGGCAGAAGGGACCATCGCGGCGGCGGTTGCCGAGCGGCCCTCCGGCCACCAGCAGCCTTTGGCCGAGGAGGGATGGCGCAGGAAGGCCGCCGAAGCGATCCGTCGAGCAGCCGAAGTGGAGCGCTCCGCCCTGGAAGTAATGCGGCAACTGGCAGATGGGCTCGGTCCGCGGACTTTGCTTAAAGGGCTTCGTTACCATGGAATCAGCTGTATGTCCCCATTCAATACGTATCGCGGAATAACGGATTATTACGGAATTTCTTGCTCCGACGCATGGCTGAGGGGGGTAACGGGAAGACCTTTTCTCTTTGCTATGCATGAACGGATTAACGTTCATGACTTTTGCATACCGATGCCGGAGAGACGCTTCATTGAGCTCTTCGGCAACATTGGCCTGGACATCGATGGCGTAGACGGTGCCTCCCAAGGTGATTCGTACCGCGCCTTGCTTCGCCAAGCGTGGGATGCAGCAAGGAAGGCCATCGATGCCGGTTGGGCCTGTTTTGGCCGTTCCGTTGACTTCCTGAGAGGTGAGTATTCGCTCATTCACGGCTATGACCGGGATGGCTATTACACAAGCTCATGGCATGGACCGATGGAGCGGGCGATCCCCTGGGAGATGTATGGACTCGGGCAGTGCCCTTGTGAGCCGTGTACTGCCCGGCGAGTGAACTTCCAGGACGAAGGGCCCGTTCGGACGTTGTGCCGTTGCGATGCGTGTCAACGGAATCAGCAGAAGGGCGCTATGCTTACTCCACAGGAGGAAGGGGAGGTAAGGCTATATTGGGCAAAGCCCAGGCCGGCCCCCAGTGACCGCCTTGTGGTGCGGGAAGCCCTTCAACTAGCCGTAGAGTTTGCCGATCCGGCAGGCAAATGGGCTCAACCGGAAGTTTACACCGGGTCAGAGGCATATGACGTTCTTATCCATGCATTGGACAAAGGGTTGTACGACGGCTGGTATTTAGGGCTTCATGCTAATGCTTGGCAGGAGCTGCGGTGCTTCGGCTGGGAATTTCTGATCGAGGCCAAGGAGAGGTTTAATGACCCAGCATTAAGTTCTGCTTTCGATACGGCCATAGGTTATGCGGAGAAGCTTAAGGCGGCGTTCGTCAAGCTGAACGAAATGTTTCCATGGATGCAGCCCTTCGGTCCGATTCCGGACGCCGAACGCCGTTACGCCGCCGCCGATCTAATGCGCAGCGCTAAACAGGCTGAGATGGGTGCCATTCAAGCTTATCGTACCCTCGTAGAGCTTTTATGATCGTGTGCATGTTTGAATAATATAAAAAAACTGGAAGGGGACTCCCCCTTCCAGTTTTTACAAGGCGACGTGCTTGCTTCATCGTGATATTCACTCGTCGCTTTTTCAATAGGCAAATAAAAATAAGTACTTAATCTTGCAGATTTAGTGCTCGGATCACCATGGTGGCCGCTTCTGCTCTTGTAGCTTGACCCTGTGGCTGGATCGTATTATCCGGGTAGCCATCCATAATCCCGTGGGCTATGGAGGCTTCAATTGCTTTTATAGCCCATATAGAGATATCAGAGTGATCCTTATAGGGGTTAGTCAGCTCTTTAGGCTGTAAGTTAAACGCTCGGACGATCATAGACGCTATTTGTTCCCGAGTAATCGCATCATCCGGTCCAAACTCGGCCTCACTATAGCCGCCGACAATCCCTTGGGAATAGGCGGCAGCGATTTCTTTTTGTGCCCAATGGTTAGCGGTGTCCGTAAATATTTTCCCGTCTGTAAGCTCTAAACCAAGTGCAGGCACAAGGATGGAAACAAATTCAGCTCTCGTTATCTTATGATCGGGGCGGAAGGTTTGATCGGGATAGCCCTTAATGATTCCTTGATGGACAAGCTGGATAATGTCTTTTTCTGCCCAATGATCTTTGATATCCATAAGGACGGCCGTTTGTTGATCTTTGCCTGCGTCGGTTGGCTCTCCTGACTCCTGTTCATGGTTTATAAATAGCGCAATTAAGCCCAGCTTCTCCCATTCGCCCGTCAGGCTCCGTTCGGCTTCGTTGATGGTCAGGTTGTCGATGACTAGCCATTCCTCAGTCGACTCGGCCCAGTAGTATAATGCACTTTTTTGAACCGAATCGAGAGAGAGTTCATCAGGAATACTTAGTGTTACGTAGAACGGTTTCTGCCAAGTAATTTCTTTGCTGGGGCTTAATTTATAGGCTTCGTCCAGGAATTCCAAATTTGCGGAATTTTTGGGCAGCTCCGTCTCTGTAACTTTTTCTAAAGTTAGGGTGAAATCTTCAGAAATGGACTTGGGTAAAACTTTGATGGTTAGCTCCCCAAGTTCCAACACTCCGCCATCAGCTTTTGTTATCTTTTTGGACACGGAAGCACCTGGTGACATGACAGAGGCGAAACCGCCTGCCCAGCCTGGGCCTGATCCCGAACCCGAATTGGAACCGGAAGGTGGATCTTTTCTTTTATCCTCATATGCAATAAAGGTTGTGAAATGCTTCGTCCAGATTATTAAATCTTTGCCCACATCAATCTTTGCTTCTTCGTCCTCGGGGATTTCCTGAATAGCCGCATCCAGATGATCTGCTGATAAAACTCTCTCGATAGGCTTGAATTCCCCTCGCTTCAGGTAACCCGCTTTTCTTCCTCCTTGTCCAGGAATAACAAGTCTGACCGGCTGGTCGAAATAGAGATCTAAATCATCAAATCCGACTTCAATAATCGCATGAATAGAAGGAGCTTCACTAACCGTGAGACTATGGTTTGGTCGGATTGTAGGTAAAGGCAAGCTTCCATCCCAATCGGCGGAGCCTTTAATTAACGTTCCTTTAGGAATTAGTAAATTGACTTGACCCAGAGAAGTTTGCATCTCTACCTTAATTAAAGGCGAGGTGGCTACTTTCAGCTCTGCATTAATTTGTTGAACCGGAAACTGAAGTTTAACGTCTTCTGCCTGCTGAGATACCGCCAAGGTAAAGTCATCCTGTCCAACTTGGATTGATTGCTTTGGATGTTCGACCGCGATCTTTCTTTCGAGCACGATAACCTGAGCTGTGGCCCACTCTGTCTTATCGGAGGAATGAACAGTAATAATCGCCGTTCCGGCCCCTGTTGCTTGCACTAACCCTTCTCTGCTTACTTGGACAACATTCTCGTCACTGCTTGACCATATTAAAGTTTGGAAGGTCGCATTAGCGGGATAGATAGTTGCTTGCAATGCCACAGGAGGATCTCCTGTAGTTAAAACCAATTCTTCAGGTTGTAAAACCACCTCTGTGATAGGAATTATTTCAGGTAATATTAGCGAAAAATCCTTGCCATATAATTGTTCATAATAGGCAGCTGTAGGTGTATAGTCCTTGACCGGGTTGCCGCGCAGATAGAGACTTCTTAAATTTGTCAGGTTGCTTAAAGGGCTTATATCCTCAATATGGTTATGGCTTAAGTTTAGAGAATTTAGATAAGGCAGTGCGGATAATGGCGTAATATCTTCAATCTTATTATTTTGGAAAGAAAGGGATCTAAGATTCTTAAGGTTTCTTAAAACGCTTATATCTACTAGCTGGCCATCCGTAAAGCTAAGGTATTCTAGTTTTGTAAGCCCTTGAATAGGACTGATATCTTCTATTTTTGTCGAATGAGTAGTTAAATTCCTTAAATCTGAAAAATATTGAATTCCCGTAATGTTCGTTATCTCTCTCTCAAAAATATATAAATCAGTCAGCCCATGCACATCACTTACTAGAATATCTCCCTCTGGTTTATTTATGACCTCTCGCACGGTTTGCTCAAAGTATGGATCTGGGAAGGAGATAGCAATATTCTCGTCTTCACTTAATACTTTTAATGAAAAATCCTTGCCATATAATTGTTCATAATAGGCAGCTGTAGGTGTATAGTCCTTGACCGAGTTGCCACGCAGATAGAGACTTCTTAAATTTGTCAGGTTGCTTAAAGGGCTTATATCCTCAATATGGTTATAGCTTAAGTTTAGAAAATTTAGATAAGGCAGTCCGGATAATGGCGTAATATCTTCAATCTTATTATTTTGGAAAGAAAGGGATCTAAGATTCTTAAGGTTTCTTAAAACGCTTATATCTACTAGCTGGCCATCCGTAAAGCTAAGGTATTCTAGTTTTGTAAGCCCTTGAATAGGACTGATATCTTCTATTTTTGTCGAATGAGTAGTTAAATTCCTTAAATCTGAAAAATATTGAATTCCCGTAATGTTCGTTATCTCTCTCTCAAAAATATATAAATCAGTCAGCCCATGCACATCACTTACTAGAATATCTCCCTCTGGTTTATTTATGACCTCTCGCACGGTTTGCTCAAAGTATGGATCTGGGAAGGAGATAGCAATATTCTCGTCTTCACTTAATACTTTTAATGAAAAATCCTTGCCATATAATTGTTCATAATAGGCAGCTGTAGGCGTATAGTCCTTGACCGAGTTGCCACGCAGATAGAGACTTCTTAAATTTGTCAGATTGCTTAAAGGGCTTATATCCTCAATATGGTTATAGCTTAAGTTTAGAGAATTTAGATAAGGCAGTCCGGATAATGACGAAATATCTTCAATCATATTATTTTGGAAAGAAAGGGATCTAAGATTTTTAAGGTTTTCTAAAGAACTAATATCCTCTAGCTCACCATCCGTAAAACTAAGCGACTCCAATTTTGTAAGCTCTCGAATAGGACTTATATCTTTTACTTTTGTCCACGACATACTTAAATTCTTCAAGTCTGCAAAATATTGAATTCCCTCTATGCTCTTGAGTTCTTCTCCATGTACGCCAAAATCAGTGAGTCCATGAACATAACTTACTAGGATATCTCCTTCTGGTTTGTTTATAGCCTGTCGTACGGCTTGCTCGAAGTACGGATCGGGAAAGGAGATGGCATGATCTTCTTTATGTTGGGGCAAAACGAAATCTTTACCAATTAATCGATTATAATATGGTTGGGTAGGTGAATAATCGGTTACCTGATTTCCAGACAAATATAGTTCTTGCAGCTGGGTTAATTTGGATAGTGGGGTAATATCCTTGATGTAGTTATCTTGTAAATAAAGTGAGATTAGAGAAGAAAGTGAGGCTAGCGGGGTAAGGTCATGAATGTTGTTATCTTTTAGCTCTAATCGTGTTAAAGATTTTAAAGAAGACAATAGAGTAATATCTTCAATATGATTGTAATTCAGCTTTAAAACGCTAAGGTTCTCCAAGTATTGGATTCCTTCTAAATTAGAAATATATCCGTTATAGATTTCTAATTCTTCGATGCTTAACGCCTCGTCGACCAGAATGTCTCCATCCTGCTTATTTAGCTTGTCTCTAACGGCAAGCTCCAGATTTCGATCAGGAAAATGAATCGTTTGATAAATCGTTTGATAAACATTTGCAGTAACACTTTGTTCAGAAACGATCTCTTCGGGTGCTGTAGTTGTCGAGTCGACAATAAGGTTCTCTGGATTTGACGAAATAGCATAGGATACACCAGAATAACATAGCAGCAATGATAGACTTAATACAAATGCTAAGCTCTTTCTCAGTCTTTCCACTTTTCTCCTCCTATTTACCAACCTATACCTGACGTACGATTAAGTATAGGAAGGAAGTACTAGAAATACCATACATGGAATATATTGCATCGTCAACAAATTTGCTGTATTTTGCCGAACAATGTAAAAGAAGTTCTTAGGTTAAAGAGAGTGGCTCTAAATCTAAATACCAATTGACAGGAATTATCTTCCAGTATATACTTTCACCATTCACTAAAATTTTATAAACTAAAACGCAAGGATAGGGAGTATTAAGGAATAACTGTTGTCCAGAGAGCTGTCGAATTAGTGTAAGACAGTCAATAGTTTCCCCAACTCGCCCTTGAGCGGTAAGATCGAAGGGTTGTAGATCTTAACGGGTAACCTCCGTAATCGGGTTCCGAAGGATTCGTTTATTTTGGTTGCGAATCAAGAAGAGTGGTACCGTGAAGGTAAAACCTATCGCCTCTTTGTGGTGATGGGTTATTTTTGTTATCCAGGAGGGGAAGAGTATGAGCAACGTTGTTGAGTACTATTCTGGTTTTGATGAGTGGGGAAGATTGGACAGGGAGCCATTGGAGTTCATTATTAATTGGCATTATATGAAACAATACTTGCCTGGGTCTGGTAATGTCTTAGATAACGGTGCAGGTCCCGGGAAATACTCACTTGAATTAGCGAAACACGGATACAACGTAACTCTTGCCGATCTGACACCTCATTTAGTCGACCTTGCCAAAGAAAAGGCAGATGAATTGGGATTAAGCCATAAATTTGGTGGATTTCACGTCCTGAACGCAACCCATTTAGCTGGTCTTTCCAATGAAGTCTTTGATGCTTCTCTAATGTTAGGCCCCCTGTATCATTTGCAAAAAGAAGACGAACGAATAGCTGCTGTTAGGGAGTTACATCGTGTGACCAAGAATAATGGCGTCGTTTTTGTAGCCTTCCAAAGCCGAATGAGGATGATCCTTACCTCTTTGCTTTTTCCACAATTTTGGCAGCCTAATGATAACATGGATTCCATCCATCGTTTTATAGAAGATGGAATTTTTAATCATAGGGATAAAGGCCGGTTCACGGGAGCTTATTATTACAACGTGGAAGAGATCAAACCGTTCATGGAGAGCCATGGATTTGAAACGGTTGACTTGATTGGCTCCTCTAATTTAGGTGCCTTGCTAAACGATGAACAAAAACAATATTGGAGCGAACGAGGGGACAAAGAAAAATGGATAGATTTACTCCTAAAGCTGGCACGAGATCCGTCGGTGTTGGGGGTATCCTCCCATTTACTATATATAGGGAGAAAAAAATCCTCTGTCCTTCCATAACGATGATAATTTAGTTAAATAGCCTGACCGAGCTACAAGTTCATAAGCTAACCTTCTGCAGGAGGTTAGCTTATGAAACCTCCAGATAGCATTGAATATAGTTCGTTATACCTTCTATTAATTGGTTTGTGGTACTAAAGAACCAAATCCAGCACTTTTATATGGGAACATATGTTTGCATTCCATTTGTTTTTTAGATATACTATACTTAGAATTGCCCCATAGAACAACTTCATTCTCTATACTTTGAGGTGAGGAAAATGGATCAGTTAAGAGAAATGCTCAAGGAAGTACTGAAGGAAGAATTAACGCCTATCACTATCAGGTTGGACGGTCTAGAAAATCGCATGACGTCTATAGAGAATCGCATGACGTCAATGGAAACTCAGATAGCCTCGATGGATAGCCGCATGACGTCTATGGAGAATCGCATGACGTCAATGGAAACTCAGATAGCCTCGATGGATAGCCGCATGACGTCTATGGAGAATCGTATGACGTCTATGGAAACCGAGATAGCCTCAATGGATAGGCGTATGACATCGATGGAGAGTAGAATGACGTTGATGGAGAGTAATATGACATCGATGGAGAGCAGTATGACATCGATGGAGAATAGAATGACGTCACTGGAAACTCAGATGAGTATAGTAGGAGAGCAGCTAGACCGTATGGAATGTTCTCAGAGAGAGGACGTCATCTCGATGCTGCATTTGGTCGATAAGAAGATCACCACCCGTACTGATCGGCACGAGCATCAAATTAATGTGCTTAATGATAGATTGTTGGTGGTCGAAGCCGACGTTCGCAAATTACTAACTAAAGAATGATCCTTCTAACAAGTCTTATGTTGACCATAGAAAGGTCAGAGTCCGATTTATTATTCATTAGGATTACCTTTATGAAATTCGTGAAAATAGGGGGCCAGTTTTTTTAATTCTTCCTCTGGCAGTGCCGCTTCCATCATTGGAAAAATCACACGCTCTTCTCTGCGGACATGTTGTTCTAACACCTCGGACAGCTTACGCATATGAACTACCAGATCTCCTTCTTCATCGGAGATCGCTGCTATCAAAGCTCTAATTTGCACATGTTCCATTAGCATCTCGATAATTTCTTCCTGATGAATGGGTGCGTAACGTGAGTATGCCGGCAATAAAATCTCTTCTTCCTCGCGAAAATGTTCCTGTCCCCCCGTTTCCCAAAATTGAAGTAATTTCGCTCTCAAAGCTTTTACAGCTTTATCCTCTGCAGTTCCTTCATTCGTCAACGTTTTTCTAATGTTTAATACCATGACCAGTGCATGATGATGATGACGAGACAAGGGTCTCATGGCCTCGTGTCTGGACAATCGTTTCATCTTGTTCTCCTCCTCGTATTTTTTAGAAGCCTGGTTTGTAGTCAGTCGCCATGATTAGCTTCCGAATGTTTAAAGAAAGCCATACTCAGCTATATTTTATTATTCCATTGATCGGAGTTTTCTGGAAGTATATAATTGGATTAATTATACATAGAAGGTGAGTGGTCTTCATGTCAGTCCTCCAATATAAAAAATTCAGTTTAATTAAAGCACGGAAGGGATAAGCATCTGATCAAGCCCCTTCCGTAATCAACCATTAACGGAGGGATAGGAGTATGTCGTTTAGTTATTACGGTGAACTTTGTACAGAGGTTTATGATCTTACCAAAAAAGTCGGACAATCCATCGGCGGTGACTTAGAATATTATCAAGATAAGCTAAAGCATTGTAAGGGGCGCATTCTGGAAGCCATGGCCGGCTCCGGGCGAGTACTGATTCCACTTCTCGAGTCGGGTCTTGCTATAGATGGAGTGGACTATTCCCCTGAAATGTTGTTTTCTTGCCGCCAACGTTGTGAAGAGCGCGGACTTCAGGCTAATTTATACCAGTCCAATCTACAGGAGCTCTCCCTGCCTTACCAATACGAGGCCATCTTTATTCCGGCCGGTTCCTTCTTATTAATTGAAAACCGTCAGGAGTCAATCCAAGCTTTAAGGAAGCTTTATGAGCATCTTCAACCTGGCGGACGGCTGATGCTTGACCTTTTCCTGCCCGATGCCAATTTTGAGACGGGGAGGTTCGAGGGCATATCCACCTTCCATTTTCCGAATGGTGATCTAATTACGATGGAAGAGAAGCAGGTAGAAGCTGACTTATTTAACCAATATAAAGTGTCCTATTTGAAGTATGAAAAATGGCGGGATGGAAAGCTCATTCAAACCGAATTGCAGCGTTTTGCGTTACGTTGGTACGGGGTTGAAGAGTTCAAGCTGGTTCTCGAAAGCGTCGGATTTTCGGATGTAACCGTGTCAGCTGATTTTGTACATGGCAAGGTGCCGTGCGACGCAAAGCAAAGCTTCATATACGAAGCTGTAAAATAATCTAGATGAGGGGCGCAGCTTATATCAGGCTCGTCCCCTTTAGTTTATCCATCTCGACAGTTTATGAAGGAGATAAATAAAATTTGGTTGAGAGGTATTGAGATGAATTATTTTGAACATGAAAAGTAACTATTTTGCCAATGGATAAGAGGACCTCCTTTTAAGCAGTTATAGTTTTCAGCAATAACTATACTTTTATTTGGAGGGGACAATGTGTTAACCGACAAACATTTTTTAACTTACATTAGAGACGGCAATCGAAATTTTACGGGCTGGGATTTTTCAACCATTACCGAAACCGGACGTATGCAGCACCAATTACTATCTTGGTCTTATGGTAGTCAGGTAATGCCCCTTGTTCAAAATGCAGCCTCATTGCTTGATATGGGTACGGGCGGAGGAGAATTTTTATCCGAATTCAAAGCGTTCTTCCCTAAATCTGTATATGCAACGGAGGGATACAAGCCTAATATTCCAATAGCTAAACAGAGACTTGAACCGTTAGGAGTTAAAGTGGTGCAGGTTGAGGAGGATACTAGGCTTCCTTTTGAAGATTCATGCTTTGATTTAATCATTAACCGCCATGAGTCTTATTCTCCACAAGAAGTCAAAAGGATTATTTCCGATCAAGGGCTCTTTATTACCCAACAAAGCGGTGGAACGGACTGCAGGCAAATCAACGAAAAATTAGGGGTGCCTTTAAATGAAGAGTTCGCCCATTGGAACTTGAATGTAGCCATGGAGGAACTGAAGGAGAATGGGTTTAGAGTTACAGAAGGGCGGGAGGAATATCCCGTTCAACGATTTTATGATATCGGTGCTTTAGTCTATTATTTAAAGGCCATCCCTTGGCAGGTACCTGGATTTGAACCTGAACTATATCTCGATAAGTTGTATGAAATCCATGGGATCATTCAGAAGCAAGGCTATTTTGATGTATATCAACATCGCTTTATTATTAAAGCAGAAGCGATCTAAGAAAAAGTGGAGTTTTCCCAAGAGGAAGGCTCCACTTTAATGAACTCATTCCTGTAACGAAAAAGCTAGAGGATGAGCAATGGTATAGCCAAATCGATACTTAACGTACCTATAGCAAGCTGCTCTTAAATTATAGCAGCGCTCCACTGTGACGAAGAAGCTCCGCTACGTTATGGTTACCTTGCTGGATCGCAAGAGACAATGCCGTATCTCCGCCTTCGATTCTAGCGTTAATATCGGCCCCATGCTCCAGCAACAAGCGAATAATTTCCAGGTTATCATCATGGAATGCAGCAGTGTGCAGACAAGTATGACCATTGCTGTCGAATAGGTTGGTCTGAGCATGGTGTGCTAAAAGCAGCTTGATGACATCCAGGCTACGTTCCCCCGCAATGGCAGCATGCAATGCTGTATTCGAAGGAATGTAAGAAACCTTGGAATGAGACAATGCATTCACATCGGCACCATAATCCAGCAAGATCTTCACTGCCTCTTTGTTACCATAATGCGCCGCATACCCTAATAGGGTTAGTCCATCTCCATTTTCCGAATTTGCTAGATGTGGACGAGATTCTAAAATATCCTTTAGCCGTGAAGCATCCCCTGACTGAACCGCTTGAAATCCAACATCCATGATTTGGTTGAGCTCCATTTCCTCTCTCCTCTCCTTCAACCATTTTAAGTTATGAACTATCGGTTATATCTATAATGATAACGAGAATTTGAAAATCGACTTCTTGAAAATCACCTTTTTTGACGATACTGCGAAGGGGTCATGGAAAAACGTTTGGAGAATAGCCCACTAAACGAACTGGGACTCTGGAATCCAACTTCCAAGCAAATAGCAGTTATAGACTTGTCGGTTTGGAGAAGAAGCCTATTTGCTTCTTGCAGCCTTTTTTCAGTTAGAAATTGATGAGGAGACATGCCAAACAATTGCTTATAGTTTCTAAGAAAATGATTTGGTGATAAACAGGCTGCTCTTGCTATATCCGCTAAGGTTAGGGATTGGTCAAAATAGGCGGAAATAAACTCATGGCCTATCTGTATTCTTTTATACAATTCCTTACGCGTTGAGGCTTTCAGGGACGGAAGCTTCATGATTTCATTATTAACCTGCCGGTGAGCCTTCAGGAGACCGTATGCTAATTCGTATAATTTTTCTTCCAGCCATGTTCTATCAAAAGGTTTATTGGTATACCCAGCTTTTATTTGAAGTAAAGCGGCCGCAATCCATTGGTCACTGTAAGTTTTCTCAACAAAATCAACCGACTTTGACTTGGAAAAGTCGGGGTTATCTAATAACTGCTCATTGGATGCCATCGTATCATGATAGACCTCTTCAACCATCATTTCAGGGAAAAAGATACAGAATGATTCCACAGGAACCTCTGATTCAATTGTAATCGAGTACTCCTGATCGCGATTAAGCAAAAGATAGTTCCCCTCATCAACAGCGAAGTGCCCGTGACCGGCCTGGTAAAAAGCTCGTCCATTCTTAAATGTTTTAACGGATAACGCGCCTTTGCCCTCCCAAAAATAATTTTTGCTTCTGGCATGGAGAATCGGATTGCAGCCTTGAATATTTACATGCGTCATTTCTTTTTCAATATGCCTAAATATTCTATCCAAGGCCCAACGTCCGGCCTGTATCTCTCGGACATGACCCGTACGATTTGAGCAGTGTGTGTCAGATCGTGAACAACCCACGTAGAAAGCAATTCTCTTACCTTCACTACACCGAATGCGGGGTGTGAACCCGTCCATTCGAGATGTAATTCAGGATCGATAAGTTCTTTAAGTTTTGAAATATTTCGTGCTCTAATCGTTTTGAATTCAAGCAATTTTTGTTCCATCGAACTTTCGGACTTTTCATTTAAGTGTGAATAGCGATCAAATGGGGGAAAAGGTTCACTTTCACCTTTCTGAACAATAAATTCCAACCGGGGTATCCAGTTATTTTTCTCTCCTTCAATAAGGTGCTCGATCACTTCAGAGACATTCCAGGTTCCTTCGCCTTCATTGCATTGCAGCCATCCATCAGACAAGCCATATAAAAAAGAATCCAGTGCTTGGGGTGTACGTTCCAGAACCTCAATAGCTTCCTTCATATTAAAATTCATTGGTATATTTGCTCCTTTCCATGATAATGGAATTTTCTGAGTATAATTATTATTTTAGAGCTAAATATCAAAGTTTACCAACTGAATCGCCATATGCAGTTACGTACTGTGGCTCAAGCTTCACTAAAGGTAGAGAAGGATGCTGCAGACAACGGTTCTTTCTCAACTTTTTCCATTAAATGCAAAAGAGCCCGCCATCAATGACGGGCTCCAGTTGCTCCATGCTTACGCATCATTTCGTATCGCAGCGCCATAGCGCTCAAGAATATGGCGATCATAACGGATACGAGAATTCATTCACGATTCATCGTATCCCATCACTTTATTGACGAACTTTTCCAAAGCGGTGACAGCCGTGATGTTCTTGTTGCAAATGTCGCTGTCCACACACAAATAGTTGCCGATCGCCTTGTAGTAATCAGGCGAAGCGTTAGCCGGCTTAGATTTGGATATTGCTGAAAATAACGCAACCTCTTCATGCCGGTTGCACACAAAACATACACTTTTCTTATTCGTCGGGGTATATCTTCCTTCGATGCCGACGAGTTGCCCGTTCAGATGGTAAACGAGAAACATTTTATTCGTAGCGATGTCGGTCCAGCCAAGATAAGTGACATACCGATAATCGAGAGCGGTTAAATCAGGAACCTTCAGTTTTTTGATTTTAGGGAAATTTTTCTTTAGCTGCTTTTCCGTCACTTGTGCAAATTCCATCATATATGGTTCCAGCGACTGCAGATAGTGCTGAAATTCTCCCGCCGTATTTAACGTCGAAATATCCGCCAACGCTTGTTTTTGAAGCTCTGTTGCATGCGGGAACGCTTCTACAATTTTGGCATGTGCGCTATATCTTACCGCCTCCACCATTTTCGGATCGGAAATGGTATTGCAGGCATGCTGCAGCAGCTCGGCCTGCTTCTTGATTAAGTTATATTGATGGTTTCTAATAAATGGTTTGACCATTGCTTTTCAGCCCCTTATTTTTTATTAAAAGTAATACAAGGAGCAAAGCCTCTTATTAGAAACGATATAAAGCTCTCTCGGGCGACAATATTAATGATACCGTTCGCCCCATGCAAAGTATCGCCCTAATGTTAGGCTCTGCATGAGTCGCTGCCGATTCTGGCAAAGTGCTTTGCCATTTTTACCGACCTCCCTTTTTCTGCATTATAAAATAATTCAGCATTTGCAGCAAATCCAAAATCTAATATAGGAAAAGTTTCACCGAAGCTGATTTGAAAGTCTGGGCTAACCTATTTTCATTGTATAATTATGAAAACTTGTATGCATGTAAAGAAGAGAATTCAGTCGGGGAGTGTGACGAAATGTGAGAGGAAATAGGATAGCAATAAATAAGCCGGTAACTGTATCCCCGAATATAATAGAGAAAATTCAGCCGAGTGTCAGGAGAATAGCCAATGCGATATGATCTTAACAGCGCAAGAGAATTGGCTATTCGCGCGTGTGTTGCCGCTGGTGCGAGCAAAGCGGTGGCAAGCTCTCTTGCTGAAGCAACGGTCGCTGCGGAATGCTCCGGTCGGAGTTCGGTTGGATTTGCTCATCTTCCCGATTATTTGGAAGGCTTTTTGTGTGGTCGCATTGCGGGCACAGAAGAGCCTGAGATCTGCTTTCCAGCCCCTGCGCTCATTCAGGTCGATGCCAAGGGGGGGATTGCCCAACTTGGTTTTGATCGTGCATTCGAGGAATTGCAAACACGGGCAAGGGCTTATGGTGTAACCGTATTAGCGTTAAAGAACAGTTATACGGCTGGAGAATTGGGCTATTATGTAAGGCGTCTCGCCCGTGAGGGATTGGTAGCGATGGCTGCGACCAATGGATCGGCCTTAATGGCTGCGGGCCAAAGCAGCGAGGCTGTTTATGGCACCAATCCTCTAGCATTCGCTGTACCTGTCGATAACAGGGCCCCCTTGGTGATCGATCAGGCGTCCAGTGCCACGGCTTTTGTCAACATACGGCAGGCGGCAGAGCGGGGGGAGGGAATCCACAAAGGCTGGGCCATTGATGGGAAGGGACAGGAAACAATGGATCTGCGTGAAGCAATCCAGGGGGCTTTACTTGCTTTCGGGGGTATGCGCGGTGCCAATATCGCACTGATGGTTGAAATTCTCGCTGCAGGTACGACAGGCGCGAACTGGTCACTTGAT
Source organism: Paenibacillus sp. J2TS4 (assembly GCF_018403245.1). GTDB lineage: Bacteria > Bacillota > Bacilli > Paenibacillales > NBRC-103111 > Paenibacillus_L. The sequence continues at coordinate 204,475 of NZ_BOSH01000008.1, read as the reverse complement.
GCTCCATCCTTCGAGGAAGGGAGTCATTCGCCTGGTGTAGGCCTGTTCATAGTTGCCCTAACCCCCGAACTGCTCGCTCCGGGTTTTTCGGCTCGAATGGCGTCTCAAATCGAACGATTGTCCTCCAAAGGGATTTATATCCCCGGGAGCAGCCATGTTGAGGATGAAATAGATCTTCCGTCTTCACTTGTTGCGACTCTTGAGGAGTATTGTCAGCATTGACGATTAGCCATATCAGTTTTATTAAACATTCATTAAATTCCCGGTGACTTTATATTCTGATATGTTAAGAGATACGTTGATGTTGAAATGAAAATCAATGGTTTGGTCATGGAATATTATTGTATAAGTGACCACGTATGGAGTTTCGATGTAGAAAAGAGTAAGCTGTAAGGTACTATTATCTTGCCAAGAAGCGTAAGTGACAACCTCTTGAAGATGCATGGATAAATCTTTGTTGAATACATCCTTAGTATGCATCGCTTTCGTAAAATCAAATGGCAAAATGTTGTCTCTATCATCTCCGTAAAAAACTTGAAGTTTCAACTGCTCATCCTTCAAGTGGAAGATAATTTTTTTGAGACCATGAGGATTTTCATTTATAATATAGCAGGTATTATTAACCATTGGCGTGTTGACGGGTACAGGCTTGATTGCAGGAACAGCATTAGGAAGTTTAGATAATAGTTTTTGTAGTTCTATATTGTATTCAGGATTGTAGGAAGCATTATTGTCTAATTGGTCGATAATATGTTCATAAATTAAATCTAAAAGTGTCTGTAGTGGCTTCATATTCTTGAAGCTTGAAGTTGCGGCAATGACTATATTTTCTTTTGGAGCTACAAAACATAATTGACCGAAAGCACCATCACCCCTGTAACATCCGCGCCGACATAAATGAAATTGATATCCATAACCTTGTGCTGAGTCTATTCTCTCTGCTCCTGCACGATTATCACTTTGTTCCGTTGTAGCCAACTCAATGAATTGCTCAGAAACAATTCTTTTATTTTTGTAGACCCCTTTATTCAAGAGCATAAGGCCAAATTTAGCTATCCCTTCGGTTGATAGGCTTAATCCCATTCCACCTGCTGTCATGCCCAGTGGGCAGGTTTCCCATGATGGTCTTGATATCCCTAATGGTTCGAATAATCTGGGCATTAAAAAGTCAACCATATTTTGACCTGTTACCTGTTTGATTATTGCAGACAACATATATGTAGAATGGGTGCTGTAACGATAGTGACTTCCCGGTTCATGTTCAACATCTAAAGATAAATACGTCTTTACCCAGTCCTGTTCCTTCGCTACTGTAGCATAGATATTATCATGGTGCCCTGCGTTCATAGACAACAAATGATGAACAGTCATTTTAGTTAAATTGGGTGAAACATGGCTCGGTAGTTTTTCAGGAAAAAAAGATAGGACTTTATCATCTAAATCTAGCAATCCGTTATCCCATGCGATTCCTACAGCTATAGAAGTAAAGCTTTTGCTCAGAGAATATAATAGTTGCGGAGTATCCTTACGATAGGGTGGTCGCCAAAATTGGGCGGTAGCTTTACCATCTTGTAGCAGAATAAAGCTGTTAACTTCCAATTTAAGTTGTTCGATTCGATTGAAAAACTCTATTAAAGCCTGCGAAGATAATCTATGATTTTCAGGAATATCCGTTGATATTTCCAAAATATCCTCCTCCTAATTCATCATCTCATACTGTTTTCTATAAATTACCTACGTTTACCTTCTTTCTATTTATATCTTATCTATAGATGTTTGTCGGACGGTAAGCCCCTGTAAATCCGTATTTTCTACAATATTATTGACCAACGATAAAGCATATCGGGAGCTGATTTGTTTATCTTACAATGGTCAGCACTTTATTTTCAGCTTGTAATTGATTTTAGGTGCGGTATATTATTTTGGGAAATGAAAGATGACAATCAGGTAACGCAGGTCATTAAGTTTTTTATAATGACGTTTAAACTGCGCAGCCACGAGTTGCCTTCACTATCTACCTCCATTATATGGTAAATTATTATTATCTGTTGTCTTTAACGAAAGGTAGGATTGATTATGGTCATGTCTACTGATGCTCGTGTTGTCGATGATCCCGTGATCAGAGAAGAAGTATTTGCCCACATTGCAGACACTTTCGGGGTAAAAATTTATGGATATGTTCCCAATTTTCTTGGACTTCGCAACATGAAATGGAGTATCGAAACAACCGGGGGGCCATTGTTCGTAAAATGCTACCATCCGCAAAGGTATCCGCTTAATGAAGAGGGGCGCCGCCTCGATTTGGAACGCTCACTATCCTTTCAGAATTATCTTTACGAGAATGCTCAAATATGTCCAGGTATTTTGGACCTGAATCATAGATACATACATCGGACGGAATCCGGCCATTATTATGTAATTATGCATCATATGGATGGAAGAACGTTCAAAGCAGGTCAAGTGGAGACAGCCCACATGCATCAAATCGGTAAATCAACGGGCAAAATGCATAACCTTTTATCTCGCTTCACCAACAACGGCTCCGGGTGGAAGCCTTCGATAACAGCGATGAGGGAAAAGTGGAAGATAAACCTGGAGGCCGCGCTTGAACATCCAAATCCGAATGATCTTGTCATGAAAGCTATTGAAAAGCAAGGAAATATCTTGTCTGCTCTGGATGTGACGATGTTCGATTCCCTTGAACAAAGATGGGCCCACTGGGACTACTGGGTAGACAACATTATGATCGGGAATAATGATAAGATCATGGTTGTTGATTTCGATAATGTTAAGTTTGGCTACCCGGAAATCGATGTTTCACGTATTTTGTTATCCGGGGCTCTTTGCGAGGGGGATCTCCGTCTGAAAGCTGTAGAGGCATTTTTGGCCGGGTATCGGGAGGAACATAAATTACCGTTAGGTGGACTGCCCCTTGCTTTCAAACTGTTATGGTGTCGAGAAGCACACTGGTGGTTGAAAGGAGATATGGATGATTTCAGCGTCCCTCCGAAACGCTTTGCCGAAGAAATGATATGGTTAACCGGGATGTGGGATGAGTTGGACAACCATTATGGGGGGCTTTGAGAAGAAACGCTGCATTGCCGAAATAAAATTCCCTCAATTTGATAGCCAATGATCCGCATATTGGTAGGATTGGTCTGATTTCCCATTGTCGATGCCTGTATTGCATAGGGGTACAGTTTTTGTGAAATAGATGATTTTGCGAATTCGGATGATAATGTTATTACTTTTTTACGGAAACTGCAAGAGGAGCTAGAAATTAAGATTAAAGATGAGAAGGCAAAGCAGGAATAGTGAAATATGGAGAGAACGCGCAAGACCTCTTGGTTCTGCGCGTTCTATCGCGTTCTATATTGTTGCTTGCTGATGTTACGATTGTCGGGTTCCGTTGCCTCCGTTACGCTCGAAAGCTACGATCATCCCGTATTTTAGTAAATACCCGAGCGGAAATCCACACATTTCTTTCCTTTAAGAAGATGCTGAAGATGAATCGCGGCAGGGAATCCAGGTCTGCACATTTACTGATATGATTGGTCCTTCAATAGTTTCCCTTTATTTTTAAAGGTCAGAATAGCTTTATTTGTAATTATCAACAGAAACCCAAATATGGAAAAGACAAAAGCAAATCCAATAATGAATAAAGTTACATTTGCGTAGTTACCGACTCCAGCAGGAATGTTACCATGAGGATTTAGAAAAAAATACGGGTAAAATCCGTCAAATAATCCTCTGATTAAAGAAACGGCGCAATAAAGAACCGGGAAGCCTAACCAATAAATAACGTATTTATAGCGATAAGATTTCTTCTCTTCAAAAAACATCCAGTTAAAAAGCACAAGCACCGGAATTAAGTAGTGCAGGGTAAAGTTTGTAATGATTCGAGGTCCACTGTAGGTTCCGCCGCTGGAGAGGAGAAAGTGATAAGTGAGAAAACCCACAGCGATATAGATTAGAGATGCATTTTTGCAGAAATCCAGAAGTTTGCCTTCCGTTCTCTTGAGCAGTATAGTCGCAGTGCTAACGGAGAATGTCAATACAATGAATAGATTAGCATGGATCGTAAATTTGGTCATGGATACGAAGGGTGCGGGAGAATAAAGGATATGTAAAAATATACTGATGATTCCTGTGATGGCTACTAGAATATGGAAAATCACTTTGGCAGTTATTCTTTTTTCTTTTGATAAAAATTCAGACATAATCTCTCTCCTTAATTAAAATAATGTATCAAGTCGAAATACTGTCCTCCATCACGATACTACGCATTGTAGTATCGTGATCCAAAAGAAAAGCGGGGTTATGAACACCCGCCTATCATAATCAGAAGCAGGAAGGAACAAGATAACAATAACGGTCTGAACAACGCTATCGGCACTCTCACGGCCTTCTCAGGTTCAAGTATTTGCATGATTCTATAATCGATCGCCGTCTCCGTGAAATGAATCGCCGCCTCGCGCCGTTTTATCTTCCCCAATTGAACTAACTTCAACAAAACATTGCCCAAGTATAATTCCGTCCCCATCTGCTTGATAACGAAACGATCCGCGAGCAGCTCTTTCATTGTTTTAAAGAAACGGACCGACGGTTGGATAATCGGCAAATATCCGAAGGCATCTACGAAAAGAGCAGAAATGAACATTTTGATATTGTCCCTTTTGCGGCAATGATACCATTCATGCAGCAAGATCGCCTTGACTTCCATGTCGGTAAATAATTTTAAAACGCCTGTAGATATAACAATTTTCGGGCGCAGCATGCCCATCGTCAGAGCAATAAAGGCATTGTCTTCCACCACAATCAATTCGGTTTTCCATCTGCGGTACTTATAATTGAACTGTCTGGTTAATTTGTTATGAGTGTGAGAGCGGAAAATTTTTAGCCATTTGCGCGACGAATACCACTGTTTTGCTATCCGCCACATGATTCGGACGAATGTGTATACAATGAGAAGATCGAACAAAACGTTAGAGATCGGTATTTCATGCCATTTGAAGTCCCTGATTTGATTGGTCAAGAACAGACCCATCTGCACGGTTACGCTCAAAACAAAAAAAATGATGAGAGCATAGATTAGCCGCATTTTTACGACAGAGTTCATTGTTTTTTCCCACTTTTCATTTCGCTTAATTTCCGTTCCAATCTGGCAATCACCTCCGGATCGACATCATCCAGCGCCTCGATCATATGGGTTACAACCAAACTGCCGTATTCCTCAATGAGTCCTTGCGATACGACTTTCATTTGTTCCGCCAGAAATTGTTCTTTCGATTGAACGGGTCTGAATTTGGCTGCACGTGCCCTTCCAGTCCCTGCTGTCTTCTTAGACAGATGACCTTTGTCCACTAACCGATTCATCACCGTCATCACTGCATTGATTGTAATGGGGGTTTCTTCAGTTAATATGGATTGTACTTCCCTAATGCTTAAGGGTGGGGATGACCATAAAATATCCATTATTTTGGATTCGAGTGATCCAAAAAAGCGGTTCAAACCTTGACCATCCACATTCATTCTTTTGATTTTCATTTTATATTCACTTCCTAATACTACGTATTGTAGTATGGTCGTGGGGTGAATGTCAATTCTAATTTTTCATTCCCATAAATATAAACAAAGCCCAGTCATTATAACGACTGGACTTCATTTGGACAGGGAGCTCAGGGCTTTCATTTTTCATCCTTTAACGGAACCGGCTGTCAGCCCTTTAACAAAGGACTTATAAGTAAAGAAGCCGAGCAGAACGGGAATGAGAACGACCATCGTACCGGCAGCTGACATCTTGCCCCAAAAATACCCTTGCTGTGTCATAAACTTACTCATATAGACCGGCAGGGTCGCCGATTTTGTAGCGGTTGCGGTTACGGCAAAGAAAAACTCATTCCACGTAACTATAAATACCAGTAATGCCGATGAGATGATGCCGTTTTTAATTAAAGGCAGCATAATTTTGAAGAACGTACCCGGTTTCGAACAGCCGTCTATTGTAGCCGCTTCTATAATTTCACCGGGAATTTCTTTGAAGTAGGTGGTACACATCCAAATCATCAAAGGAATACCCGCGCCCGTATTCAGCAAAATTAAAGCCAGCTTCGTATCCAACATATTTACTTTCGCCAACACAATATAGACAGGGGTAATAACGGCAACCGCCGGCAAAAAGATGGTTGTAATAAACCAAAAGTAAATGTTATTCGCTTTTTTTATAGAGGAATAGACTAAAGCGTAGGAACCCAGCACACCTAAAATTGCGGATATTATGACCGTACCGAAAGTAACTTGCACAGAGTTTGATAAATGTTTAAAAAAATCGGGGGTAACAACAGCCCGATAATTGTCCATTGTCGGTGTAAAAGCTAATGATGGAACTGCAACTTGGCTTTCAAATTTGAAACTGGACAAAAACATATACAGCATAGGAAAGAGCCACAATAAGACTACAGCATACGCTATTGTTGTCACCAGATTATTTTTTAAACGCCTGCTCATTCTTTTCACCACCTAGACTAGGATGCTCATATATTCTTTGTATTCTTTTTCATCATAAATCCATAAAATCTTTGGACAACAATAAGCGTAAGTGCTACGGTAACTACGGCGATAGCGGCAGCTGTTCCCACATTCCAATCATAGAACAGCGCCTTATAGGAATAATACGGCAAATTGCTTGACGAACTGCCCGGACCTCCGGATGTCGTTACATAAATTAATCCGAACACTTTCAAAATATTGATCAACCCCAATGTCATGGCTACATTGATATGATCTTTAATGAGAGGCAATTGAATATGGGTTAACAATTTCCAACCTGTAGCCCCATCGATTTTGGCGCTTTCTATAATTTCAGACGGCATGTTTTGCAATCCGGCCATAATGATGAGAAAGAAGAAAGGGGTCCACTGCCATATGATTAGGATCATAATGGTCAGCAATGCATATTTTCCAAAGAAATCAATCGGTTCTATCCCCAGTGCGCTGGAGATATAATAATTCAGACCAAGCGATGGATTCAGCATCAATGTTTTCCATATAATACCGACTACCGCTTCCATCACAAAATAAGGGATAACAAACAGCGTTCTTAGCAGATTAACTCCCCTAAAGTTTCGGTTAAGCATCAAACCGAATAAAATGCCAAGCACCGTACATATCGTTAAAGCAACGACAACAATCAATAAAGAATTAAATACAACTTGATAAAACTGACTGTCCGTTAATATTCTTTTATAATTGTCGATTCCGGCAAACTTTATGCCTAAATCGGGTCTTTTGACGTTCCAACTAATAAATGAAAAGATGATGGTAAGAATAAATGGAATCTGTGTAACCACTCCAACTACAATAAGAGCTGGAAGAATTAATAATTTACTTTTATCGCCCTTTGTAATCATTGTTCTTCTCCTCTGCAATTAATAAAATTACTGGTACGTACATGCGGCGTACCAGTAATTTTGGAGAAAGTAGTTCTATCGTTACTTCACGTATTTTCCCTCAACAGCTACATCCGTCAATATTTTTTGTCCTTCTTCCAATACGGCATCAATATTCTTTTGATTGACTAAATAGGATGCAAGTAATTGAGCGATTTGTTCACCCCAGGATGAATATTCAGCCATGTTTGGAATGGAATTTCCTGTATAGGGCGTTTTATTAACAGAAGGATTACGAAAATCTACTTGCAAAATAGCTTTTTTGGTAATGTCCGCGAAATCACTGGCTTGCTTATAATTTTCATTGTCATAAGTAGATACACGAGTGCCTGAGGGCGTACTTTCCCAGCCTTTTTTCTCGCCCACAAGATTAATATATTCCTTGCTTGTAGCCCATGTCAGAAACTTGAATGCGGCTTCTTTATTTTTGGAAGAAGCATTAATCGCAATGCCCCAGCCGCCAATGGTATTGGTAGCGTCTTGTTTCACTTGAAGCGGCGCCATGGCATATCCGATTTTACCGGAAACTATAGAATCTTTGGAGTTGGCGAGCGTACCGGCCGATACACTGGCGTCGTACCACATCGCTGCTTTCCCGGTCGACATTAAATTCAATGCTTCTGTATATCCTGTCGAAGTAGGTCCCGCTTGTCCGGCATCAGCCAAAATTTTCTTATAGAATTCAATCGCATTTTTCATTTCTGGCGTGTTAAACGTGGCTTTCCAGTCCATATCATAATATTGTGCCCCAAATGCGTTGGCGATAGAACTGAAAATAAACATATTTTGTCCGCTGCCAGGCAAGCCTCTTAGGGCAATACCGGCAATGCCTTTTTCTTTATCTTGTGCTGCCACGGCCAGCTCATACACCTGATCCCACGTTGGATTTTCCGGCATCGTTAAATTTTTCGCTTCAAAAATTTCTTTATTATAGAATAATAATGTCGTTTCCGCATAGAACGGCAGCGCCCCCAGACCTTTCGTTTCGGAGGATAGCGAATCTCTAACTACAGGAAAAATATCTTCGACATCATACCATGCTTTTTCTTCATCGCTCATGCTATTAAGCAGCCCGTCCAACGGCTCGGTCCAACCGTTATCCAAATAAACGGCTGAATCTTGAGCGCCGATAGTAAACAGATCATACTGCCCGCCGCCTAAACCGACATCCTGCGTAATTTTCGAACGGATTTCATTCTCGGAGAGAACGGTATAATTTACTTTTATCCCTGTCTTTTCGGTAAATTCGGAAGTCATCTCTTCCATAATGACCATATCATTGTTGTTTACTGTAGCAATATTAAGCACTGCATCCTCTTTTGCATTTTGCCCGCTGCCGCTCGAACATCCGACTAACAAGGTTCCGGCCAAAGCAAATGCAGATACTAAATTCAATCCATACTTAAGCTGTTTTTTCATATGGTGACCCTCCATTAGATGAACATAGATGAACAAAAAGAAGAACAAAATTGTATGCGACCTTTCTATGGCTTGCTGTTCTTCTCACCTCCTTCAATTAACCATAATGGGTTTCAATGAATTCAATAATATTGAGCGAATCCATATACTTTCTGACTACCATCAATCCTGCCCCTTCCAACATCCCTCCCTTTTCATATTTGGAAAAGCGAATATCTATAGAGTCTACAATTTCCTCTGGCAGGTCGCTGCTTAAATTGTTTTTCAATTGCGCCAGAAATTTGGGGGAACTGACAATCATATCTCCAAAAGTAATCGTGTCCGGGTTCAGGATATAAATAAGATTTTTGATTCCATAGGAAAGAAACCAAGCCATCTGACTCACTGCCCAAACCGCCAGCTCATCATCCTTCTCATAAAAATGATAAATTTCGCTTATGGAAGAATGCTCATGCAACTGTGAATTTGGAAACTCGTGCAATCTTTCTTCCACTAACCGGACTAAATTTACAGGGGCCGCATACCGCTCCAATATGCCAACCTTATTGAATTCACTGCGCTTGGCATTGAAGTTGATGCCCATGTGTCCGATTTCACCTGCGATCCCATTTTTGCCCCGGATCAAATGGCCATCGATAATGATTCCTCCGCCAATCCCGTCTCCCAAATTCAAATACATCATTATGCCTTTAGTATTTCCTGTTTCTTCTACATAATCTCTCCATTCCCTTAATGCAGAGACGTTTGCGTCATGATCGATGTAAACGTTCAAGTGGGGATATTTTGCTTGGATTTGCTCCTGGAAATCTACCTTTGAAAGCTCTGGCATATCATATACCTTTGCAATCGTTTTCCCGTTATAGGTCATTAATGGGCCTACAATCGCTATACCGATGCCCAATACCTTCTTGCTTGCATCCATGGCAATCATTTGGTCTATTCCATCGTAAATAAAAGTTAATATGGAAGATATTGGCGAGTCCTTATCGATCTTGACCAAGCTTTTTTGCAGCACTGCGGCTTGAATATCACACAAAGCAAATTCTATGGAATCGCGATTAATCCTTACGGCAACGGATACAACATCATCCAGAGCCAGTGAAATTCCGGCAATTTTGCGCCCATTATCAGATAAAATAGGCCCTTGTTCTTTAATTACACCCATTTCTTCGAATTCATTAACAATATTGGTTATTGTCGCTTTATTTAAACCGCTCTTTGCAGCCAGCATCGATCTGGAAATGACTCGATGCCTCAATAGCAAATTTAGCACTAATCCACGATTGGCCTTCTTCACTTCATCAATATTTTGAGCTCTTTTCATTTTTCCTCCATTCTGTTTATTATATAAACTTTTATAAGACAAAAAATTTACATGGTAAACTTTAATCCTATCGACAATTTGACTATATTACACACTGGAAGCGGTGTCAACTAAAATAAATGCATTTTTAATGATTGGAAAATGTTTTCTTCGCAGAAAATTAGGTCGAATAAGAATAAGTTAGCTTTATTAATTTAATTTTTTTCTTTATAAGAGTTTACATGATAAACTTTATAATTTATGATATGGATATATTTTATCATTCATTCTAAATTCAACGAGGAGAAAAAGATATGAGCCAAACGATGAAGGTAGCCATCATGAATACAGTAGGTAAACTGGAGTTCGAACAAAAGCCGGTTCCCCAAGTAAAAGATGATGATGTGTTAATCAGACTGGACTATGTGGGAATCTGCGGTTCAGATATGCATTTATTTGAAAACGGTTATATTGGAGAAAAACATGTCACAGAGCCAATTGTTTTGGGGCATGAGCCAGGCGGAGTTGTAGAAGCAATCGGAAAAAACGTTACATCGCTAAAGCCAGGGGATCGCGTAGCCGTAGAACCAGGCATTCCTTGCTATACATGCGACTACTGTAAAACAGGAAGATACAATCTCTGTCCAAAAGTTTATTTCTATGCCTCTTTGCCCGTGCTGGAAGGATGCTTTGCCGAGTACATTTCTCATCCTGCCAATTTATGCTTCAAGCTTCCGGACAATGTAAGCACACTGGAAGGGGCGTTGATGGAACCTCTGGCCGTCGGTATGCATGCAGCCTTGCAATCCGGTGCTCAAGTGGGGGCATCTGCCGTTATATTAGGCGCAGGCGCTATCGGACTGCTGACCATGCTTTCTTTAAAAAGCATGGGTGTAAACAATATCACTGTGGTTGACCTTGTGCAGAATCGCTTGGAAAAAGCCAAACAATTAGGCTGTACACATATCGTAAATGCCAGCGAAGGCAATGCCATTGACGCTGTCATGTCATTAACGGACGGTGAGGGAGCGGATTACGTATTTGAAACCGCCGGCTCCGAGGTAACGATTTTGCAAACGGCCAAAATGGTCAAGCGGGGCGGAACGATCGTTCTTGTAGGCTATACAAGCAGCGGTAAAGCGCAGTTCCATGTTAACAATATTATCGATAATGAAATAACAATAAAAACGGTATTTCGTTACCGCAACATTTATCCGAAGGCTATTGAAGCGGTATCCAAAGGAATCATTCCGCTTAAAGAGATTGTTTCCGATATTTTTGAATTCGACCGCATTCAAGAAGGAATGGAGAAATCGATTCAGCATAAAGACAAAGTAACGAAATGCGTCATTCGCATCCGCTAACCGCATCCGCTGCCCGCATGGATATAAAGGAGGTTTTGACTTGGAAAGCAGATCAAGCATGATTGTTGCCGGCGTCGATTTCGGCAGCGATTCGGTAAGAGTCATTATGGTGGAAGGAGCGACCGGCAGAACCCTGTCCGAAGCATCCTGCGCTTACCCGCGTTGGTCGCAAAGACTGTATTGCAACGATGAAATCAGTCAATATCGGCAGCATCCCTTGGATTATATCGAGGCCTTCACGGCGGCTTTTAAATCGGCGCTCAGCGGTGCCGGCGAGCATGCCGGACAGCATTTGTGCGGGATCGGAATGGATACGACCGGGTCGACGCCATGTCCAATCGATGAAGCGGGAGTTCCTTTGGCATTAAAGGCCGAATTTGCAGATAATCCGAATGCCATGTTTCATTTGTGGAAAGATCATACCGCTATTGCCGAAGCGGAAGAGATTAACGCAGTTTTTTCCACGGCTTCTTCCGTTGACTATACGAAATATCAGGGTACTTATTCTTCAGAATGGTTTTGGGCCAAAATCCTGCACACGATAAGAAAAGATGAGAAAGTGAAACAAGCTGCTTATACGTGGATGGAACATTGCGATTGGTTTGTGGGCTTGCTGACCGGGCAAACCGATCCGCAGACGATGTACCGCTCTTCTTGCGCTGCAGGTCATAAAGCTCTTTGGCATAGCGCTTTTAACGGTTTGCCGGCGGAAGAATGTCTTCAGCAATTGGACCCGTATTTAGTATTAGTGAAGCAAAGATACGGTGCCGGACCGCAGCATGCCGATTCAGCCGCAGGCAAGATTTCCAAAACATGGGCCGCACAATTAGGAGTAAATGAAGACGTCATTATATCCGGCAGCTCTTTCGATGCTCATGCTGGAGCGGTAGGGGCCGGTATCCAGCCTCACACTTTGGTAAAGGTTGCAGGAACTTCAACCGTCGATATGATGATCGAGCAGCCCGAGCGCTTGGAAAATAAAGAGATGAAGCATATATGCGGAATGGCCGAACATTCCATTATCCCCGGATATGTAGGGATTGAAGCCGGACAAGCTGCATTTGGCGATATTTTTGCCTGGTTCAAATCCGTTTTAATGTGGCCGGTTGAGCAAATGCTTCAACAAAGTGAAGTGTTATCGGAAGAGCAGAAGAAGCTGCTGCAGGAACAATGTTCGGGGCAGCTGCTCTCTCGGCTCGAAGCGGCGGCCAAGGAAATTCCGCTGCATGCTGCTAATCAACTCACTGCATTAGACTGGTTTAACGGCAGACGATACCCCGTATTAAATGAAAATGTTAAAGGAACGATTGCAGGGCTCCATTTAGGAAGCACCGCACCTGCTATTTACCAGGCGCTGATTATGTCTGCCGTTTTTGGCGCAAAGCGTATTTTTGACAGCTTCATAGAAAACGGGCTGCGAATCGACCGCATCATTGTGATTGGCGGAATCGCCAAAAAATCCCCTTACATTATGCAAATGATGAGCGATGTATTAGGCCGGCCTATTATGATCAGCAAAGAAGATCAAGTCTGTGCCAAAGGAGCCGCCATTTACGCTGCGGTCGCAGCCGGCTTGTTCACAAGCATCCAAGAAGCGCAGCGGATTTATTGCGAACCTTACGAGGCCGATTATTATCCGGACCCTAATAAGCAGCAAGACTACGCCATGAGATACGAGCAGTATATCCAACTGGCACAATCTATCGAGGAATTTCATAGTTTATAAATTCAACTCTACAAAGGACGTGCATAGATGATGACCAACATTGAACAGTTATCCGTTCTGTCGCTGCGCAGCTTAGCCATTGATATGATAGAACAAGCCAATTCGGGACATCCCGGCATGCCGCTCGGCTGTGCTCCTATGGCGTATACGCTTTGGACCCAATTTATGAATCATAATCCGAAAAATCCCGCTTGGTTCAACAGGGACCGCTTCGTACTGTCTGCCGGTCATGGCTCAAGCCTGCTTTATAGTATATTGCATCTTTCCGGTTATGCTGTATCTATGGAAGATTTAAAACAATTCCGCCAATGGCAGAGTAAAACGCCGGGGCATCCGGAGTACAATCATACACCGGGGGTTGATGCTACTACCGGCCCTCTTGGTCAAGGCATCGCTGTTGCCGTAGGCATGGCTATGGCGGAACAGCATCTTGCCGCCTTATACAATCAGCCTGATTTTCGCATGGTTGACCACTTTACGTATACCATTTGCGGCGATGGGGATTTAATGGAAGGCATCTCCTATGAAGCCGCTTCGCTTGCCGGACATTTGAAATTGGGCAAATTAATCGTGCTGTACGATTCCAATGACATCTCATTGGACGGCGAGCTGCATATGTCGTTTTCCGAAGATGTAAAACAAAGATTTGAAGCCCAGGGCTGGCAGTATATCAAGGTTGAGGATGGAAATGATTTAGAACAAATTTCTCGTGCTCTGGAGCTTGCCAAAGCTGATCTTACCAAGCCCGCACTCATTGAAATCAAGACGACCATCGGTTACGGTTCACCGAACAAAGCCGGTAAATCCGCCTCGCACGGCTCGCCGTTAGGTACCGAGGAAGCGAGATTGACGAAACAGGCATTGCAATGGACCCACGAAACGCCGTTCCATGTTCCGGAGGAAGTGTATGCTCATTTCCATGCGGAAGTGGTTGAAAAAGGAATGCATCAAGAAAAAGCATGGCAGGAGCTGATGGAGCGGTATGCCCTTGCTTATCCCGATCTGGCCAAGCAGCTGCAGGCGGCAATCGAAGATCATTTCACTCTGAACTGGAATGAAATCTTGCCTGAATATCCATTTGGAAGCTCTGCGGCAAGCCGGGCCGTATCCGAAGAAATCATTAATGTGCTGGCGAAAGAAATGCCAAGCGTAATCGGAGGTTCCGCCGACCTTGCCAGCTCGAACAAAACGATGATAAAAAATACAGAGCCGTTCTTGCCGCAATCCTACCATGGGAAAAATATTTGGTTCGGGGTCCGGGAGTTTGCTATGGGGGCCATACTCAATGGATTGGCTCTGCATGGCGGATTAAAACCCTACGCCGGCACATTTTTTGTGTTTTCCGATTATTTGCGCCCGGCTATTCGTTTGGCTGCCCTCATGGGCTTGCCGGTCACCTATGTCTTTACTCACGATAGTATTGCAGTAGGGGAAGATGGGCCGACCCATGAACCCATTGAACAGTTGGCCTCCTTGAGAGCCATGCCTAATTTGTCCGTCATCCGTCCGGCGGATGCCAATGAAACGAAAGCGGCCTGGAGATTGGCCGTAGAATCAAAAAGCACCCCGACTGCACTGGTGCTCAGCCGGCAAAATCTGCCTACCATGAAAGATACCCATCTGCTGGCCTATGAGGGGGTTTCCAAAGGGGCTTACGTGATCTCCAAAAGTAGATCGGACCGTCCGCAAGCTTTATTGCTGGCTACCGGCTCCGAGGTTCATCTTGCCGTACAAGTTCAAGAAGCGCTGGCTGAAGAACAAATCGATGTAGCGGTTATAAGCATGCCGTCTTGGGATCGCTTCGAAAAGCAAAACGTGAAATATAAGGATTCCGTCCTGCCCCCATCTGTTACTAAACGGATTGCCATCGAGATGGCTTCCTCTCTCGGCTGGGAACGATATGTAGGCCATGAAGGCGATATTATCGCGATTGACCGATTCGGCGCTTCCGCTCCGGGAGACACGATTATCGAAAAGTACGGCTTCAACGTAAGTGAAATTGCCAAACGGGTGAAGAATCTGCTTGATGTTCATTAATCCTGGCGGCACAGTTGGGATTTAGTCAGAGCTTCCGAAATTGTGGTCACCTATAATAGTTCATAGTTAAAAGCTGCAGACATGATGTCAGCAGCTTTTTTCTTCTATAGTCGACGCCATCAACGCTGTTTTCAACATCTGTTTAGCCTGTATCCATCGATAGAACCCTTCTACTATCCCAATACTTCCCGCGACCTGTTTCATCCGGGACCTATAGCGCCGACTCCTCACCAAAATTTAGACTCTTAGTGAGCCGCGAAACCCCCTTGCAGCATAATAGGATTCAGCTCCATTGTGGTACACAAAGACCGTGTCATAGCGACGATCACAAAAGATGGCCCCGCCGAGTTTTCTAATACTGGCAGGTGTTATCACCCAGCTCGATGTTTTCATATCGAAATTACCAAGTTTCTGCAGTTCCCGGTATTGTTCTTCCGTTAAAAGCTCAATGCCCATGGCAGTTGCCATTTCAATAGCATTATTTTCTGGTTTATGTTCTTTCCTTGACTCCAGCGCCTCACGGTCGTAACAAACACTTCTGCGGCCTTTAGGACTTTCCGCTGAACAATCATAAAAAATGTATTCGCCCGTCTTATTGTCATGACCAACAACATCCGGCTCGCCGCCAGTTCTTTCCATTTCATGGAGGGACCACAGTTTTTCAGTATTTGCTTCGAGCTTTGCTTGTACGTTATCCCATTCAAGACCTTTATGGCGGTTCATGTTTTTCTCAAAACGAGCTTTCAATGTTTTGAGCAGTCCTTCACGTTGTTCTGGCGACAACTCCATTCTATTGCTGATTTCACTTCTCTTTGTCATGTTCGTATCTCCCTTCAAATATGCTATTTCCTAATGAGCGACACACAGCACTCCACATGCGCCGTCTGCGGGAACATGTCCACCGGCTGCGCCCACTCGATGCGGAAGCCGGCGGCGGTGAGTATCTTGCAATCTTTCGCCAGGGTCGAAGGATTGCAAGATACGTACACGAGCCGGCGCGGCTTCGCCTGGGCGAGCGCCTGCAGCAGCTTGCGGTCGCAGCCGGTGCGCGGCGGGTCGACGACGACGACATCCGGCCGGATGCCGTGCCGGACCCACTCCGGCAGCAGCCGCTCGGCCTGGCCCGCGTAGAAGCTGGCATTACCGAGGCCGCTCAGACGCGCGTTGCGCCGGGCGTCCTCGACGGCTTCCGGCACGGCCTCGATGCCGCGCACCTCGCGCGCGAACGGCGCCAGCCACAGGCCGATCGTGCCGGTGCCGCAGTACGCGTCGACGACGAGCTCTTCGCCGGTGAGCGCTGCCGCCTCGCGCACGTAATTATACAGATGAATCGTCTGCGCCGGATTCAGCTGGAAGAACGCGCGTGGAGACAGCGAGAAGCGGACATCGCCCAACGCTTCCTCCATCCGTTCCCGGCCCCACAGAATTCGGGTGACCTCCCCGAAGACGAGCGGGGTCCGATCCGGATTCACGTTGTGGGCGATGCTGATCACCTTGGGCAGCTTCCGGCGAATCGCCTCGACGAGTTGGCTTTGCCGCGGCAGCTTGTCGCTGCCCGTGACGAGGGTCAGTTGAACCTCGTCACTCGCGAAGCCGACTCTCGCCACGATCGTGCGGAGGACTCCCTTGCCGGTCCGCTCGTTGTAGGCGGGAACCTTCAACTCCTCCAATAGGCCGCGGACGACCTGGATCGTCCGATTGATTTCCGGGTGCTGAATCGGGCAGCCGGAAATATCGACCAGCCGGCGGCTTCCCGCCGAATAGAGGCCGGTGAGGAGACGGTCGTCCTGGTAGCCGACCTGGAGCTGGGCCTTATTGCGGTAGCTCCACGGATGTTCCATTCCATGAATGGGACGGATGTTTACTTCCTCGCCTAAATATCGGGCAAATGCCTCTTTGACGATCTCTTCCTTGGCCTTCAATTGTCCCTCATAACTAATATGCTGGAGCTGACAGCCTCCGCATTGATCGTAGACGGGGCAATCCGGTTTTTGGCGATACGGGGAACGCTTCTCTATTCGCCGGACGGAAGCCGTGAGGAAGGTCGGCTCGACTTGGGTTACCGTAGCTTTAACAACCTCCTCGGGCAGGGCTCCTGGAAGGAAAACAGCTTTTCTTTTATAGTAGCCGACGCCTTCGCCATTAATACCGAGTCTTTTGACAGTTACGACAATCGGATCGCCTACGCGAACGGATTCAGCGCTGCCGGTGACGGCCTCGTGTTTTTTTCCCGAACGGCGATGGGGACTGGCTGCTTTAGCGGTGCGGGGGTGCGGATGTGAAGGTTGGTTACGCGAATTCATCTATAAGATCACTCCAAATTAGGAATTTACAGCTTGTATTATTTCTTTAATATACCCGACTCTTCACTAGAATGCATCCATGCTTTCAGGTGAATGAACGGGGAGCTCTCTGTGAGAACAGGAAAGCAGGGTTGATATGGTATGATACGTTAGGTGAGCTTTGAAAGGGTGACCGGTAAGGAGGTTGGCAGCGAATTAGCAGTGCGGAGGTGCTGTAAGTACTGCTATATATAATAGAAGAGATAAGAGCCTGCAATAATACAGGTCTTTGGGCCAAAATTAGGGAGATGAGCTAATCTAAAGCAAAAATGCAGGTAATTGTGGCAGCTTAAGTTGAATATTCGAGTTTAACTATAATTGACATGCACTATTGCACGTCTTCTTTGATATATACCGATTCCTGCCATAATAACATGCACTCCTGCATGTCTTTGCTACAACACTCGTCAGGCAGCATCCCATCGTATTTAAACGACATCCCATTTTGGCTTCATGGCCTCGCTAATTTCCGCTCGTAACGATCTCCCTTTTGTCATTCGGGAGGTTTCCATGTAGAATAGGAAAGAAGCATCGATTCGAATCTGACGATGCACGCCAAGAAATGGATGATTATGATTAAATACAATGAATGCAATAGAAGAGGGTCTTAATGATGAAAGTGCTTATTGCAACGCTTAACGCGAAATATATCCATACCTCGCTGGCTATCCGGTATTTAAAAGCTTTCTGTCAGAAAGATTTCGATGTCGATATAGCGGAGTATACGATTAAAGATCCCGTTATGAATATCGTTTCGGATCTTTATCAGAAGCGTCCGGATGTTCTGGGGTTTTCCTGTTATATATGGAACATTGAGGAGACTATAACGGTCATCCAAATGATCAAAAAAATTATGCCGGAGATAACCATCGTCCTGGGAGGGCCCGAGGTTTCCTACGATACCGAGTACTGGATGAAACGGCTGCCCGAGGTTGATTTTATCGTCATGGGCGAAGGGGAAGAGACCTTCCATCATTTGCTTCAGGTGATCGAAGGGGATCGCAAATTCCATTTTGTATACGGCATTGCTTATCGCAAAAAGGATGAGATCATTCTGGCTCCGGGGAGGCCCAAGATAAATTTGGACGACATTCCGTCTCCGCACCGGTTTGAGGAGGATGTGCCGAGTCTCGCGAATCGGGTCGTTTATTTCGAGACGAGCCGGGGCTGCCCCTTCAGCTGTCAGTTCTGTCTGTCCAGCATCGAGGTCGGTGTACGCTACTTTGATATGGAACGAACGAAGCAAGATTTACTCTACTTAATTGATTCCGGGGCGAAGCTGATCAAGTTCGTCGACCGCACGTTTAACATTAAGCGGGAGTATGCTCTTGAAATTTTCGATTTTCTGATCAAGAATCATCGCGGATGCGTATTCCAATTCGAAATTACGGCGGATATTATGCGTCCCGAGGTGCTTGAGTTTCTATCGGAGCATGCTCCTCCTGGTATTTTTCGCTTTGAAATTGGAGTCCAATCCACTAACGATCTGACTAACGAGCTGGTCAAACGGCGGCAGAACTTCGCCAAGCTGACTCGAACGGTTACGATGGTGCGGGACAGCGGCAAAATCGATCAGCATCTCGATTTGATTGCCGGACTTCCGGAGGAGGATTATCATTCCTTCCGCAAAACGTTTAATGATGTGTTTGCCCTCGGACCAGAGGAGCTGCAGCTTGGTTTTCTGAAGATGTTAAGAGGGACGGGATTGCGCAACGACGCTGATAAAT
Organism: Paenibacillus sp. J2TS4; assembly: GCF_018403245.1. Taxonomy (GTDB): domain Bacteria; phylum Bacillota; class Bacilli; order Paenibacillales; family NBRC-103111; genus Paenibacillus_L. Next base: position 185,109 of record NZ_BOSH01000008.1, on the reverse strand, counting down.
ACGGATATTTATATATGGATCATGCTCCTTACGAAATGCTCAGCAATAACGTTCTTCCTTTTTCCGATATTGTAAGGATTAAACGGGTCGAGGATGTGCTGGAAAAGTATTGGAACGCGCATCGCCTGGACCGCACCGTTCTTTATTTGATTGAGCGGGAATTTCCTTCCGCCTTTGATTTCTTCCAGCAGTTCGGGGATTATTGGGAAGAGCAAGGCTGGCAGAAAATCGGTCACCAGCTAGAGGATTTGTTTACCCGCCTTCACGGGTTTTTGACTGGCCGGGGAACGGCTTCCATGGGAGTCGTCGAAGGATTGATGAAGCTCGATTATTTTATGAATCATAAATATAAGCCGCGCAAAATATGGTGGACGTTCAGCTTGGATAAAGCGGAGCAGACCGAGTATTTACGGAGCTTGGCGGATCATCCCGAGTTGATATCTGCGGAGTTTGCCGCACTCGGGCTCAGTGAGAAGGAGCTGCATAAGCATGCCGTTATCGAAGTGCTGCCGTTTAATTTAGATCTATTCTTGCAAACGGGAGAAATGAAAGCAGCCGAGCCGAGCTTGCTTGTAGTCTACTATCCTCCGGATGCTTCGGGAGTACCTGCTTACTATACGACAACCCTATCCCAACTGAACAAAGTTAGACAACCTTTATGATCGGCAAGGAATGGAAAATAAAAATCTCCGGGACCCGAGAAGCTCAAGCTTTTTCGGGTCCCGGAGGTTTCTTGTTTAAATTGGAATTTTATAACGACTTTCGCAGCCTGAAATCGTCACACAGCTTCAAAGCTGCGATTTATGTAATTAGGCAATTTTAGCTGTACATTGCCGGAGTCGATGCGGGATCAAATTTGATCTTTTTCGTACTTTAATGACGATGAAGATTTTATTGGCCCCTTCGAGCCGTTGCTGCAGGTAAAACAGCCCCACACCAATCGAGTCATACCGGCTTCATCACATAGCCAAACAGTCAACCCGCCCTCGCGGCCCAACGGAACATAAATGGCTAAAAAGTTGCAAAATAGGACAACTAAACGCCTCGCGGTATTTAACTGAGCAAAGATGGCTAGATGAGCCGCAAAAAAGGACAACTAACCACCCCGTGGCCCAATGGAGCATAGATGGCTAAAGTGCAAAAAAGGACAACTAAACGCCTCGCGATACCTAATTGAGCAAAGATGGCTAGATGGGTCGAAAAATAGGACAATCTGCTGGTGCCATCACGATAACAGCCTACTCGCACAGAATGGGACCTAGATGGATTTCATGCAGCTAGTTTGCTCCGTTGAGATTAAAAACGAAGACTAAATGGAAAACCTCCATCTATTTTGTGCGAAAAGAGGGATATCCGCAAAAAACCGCCATTCTAAATGTAGTTTTTCCATCTAGTCTAATCGATTTGGCCCATTTACTTCAATTTACCTACATAAAATACAGTTAGACGCATGCTACCCTTACCGTAGACGCAACCCTTCTCCTAGACACATCCCTTACCGTAGACGCTATCCTTCTCCTAGACGCTACCTCTCCTAGAGGCTTCCCTTCTCCTGGGCGGAAAATGACAACTAGGCGAAAAAGGTGCCTGATCTCTTCATGCCCCGTCACTGCAAGGTTTCAAGCTAATTCGCTACTAATTTTCGCTCTGCAAAAGTTGAGTTACAAGTTCTCCGGAGCTCCCAGCAAAGTAATGTATAAACCACTATCGCAGCAAAGTCAGGAAGATCGACCGCGATTAGAAGAAGGTCTAAATGCCGATCCTGTAGGATGCGGACGGAATACGCTTCGAAGGTATACGTCACTTTGTGGGTTTCTTTTAGGGCAAATAGCTGCGCAGAACGGTCATACTCCCTTTCAATTGATAGCTTCCGAGGGAGGCGGGAATTAGCAGGCAGCTGCCCGCTTGAAGCGGCAAAGTGCCATCTTCCCAACAGATTTCACCCTTTCCGTCACAGACGACATGAATGACGAAGGTTTCTTCGGTTGTTTCCAGCTCCCAAGGCCCGTCTGTGATTCCCTTCTCCACTATAAAGTAAGGGGAGTGGGCCAATGTGAGCCATTGGTTTGCTTCGGTTACTTCCGTCGTCATTCGGGTGGCACCGGCCCCCTGATAGGTAATGACACTGAGCGAATCCTCGATATGCAGCTCCCGCGGTTGCCCATCCAGCCCCGGACGATCGTAATCATACAGCCGATATACCGTATCGGAATTTTGCTGCACCTCGGCTACCAACACGCCCGCCCCCAAGGCATGAACCGTTCCCGCCGGAATGTAGAAGGAGTCTCCTGCGGTAACGGGAACCTCCTGCAAGCAGTCGAGAATGCGGTTTTGTTGAATGGCTTCCGCCAGAGACTCCCGATCGGTCCCGGGCTTCAGCCCATAAATGATTTTGGCTCCTGGCTTTGCGTCGAGAATGTACCACATTTCTGTCTTCCCCAGCTCTCCGGCAGGCAGCCGCTCATAATCGTCTCCGGGATGCACTTGAATGGATAGATCGTCCTCGCAATCCAGAAGCTTGAGCAGCAGGGGAAAACGGCCGTTTTTGGAGGAGGCTCCTTTCGTTCCGAGAATAGATTCCCCGAAGCGGCTGCGGATTTCACCGAGCACCATTCCCGCCAACTCGCCATTGGCTACTTTAGTGGTCCCGTTCGGATGATCAGCGATCATCCATCCTTCCCCGATGCTGCCGTCCTGGACCGGCAAGCCGAACTTCTCGAGGGAGCGTCCGCCCCAGACTCTTTCCTTCATTTCCGGCACAAATTGTAATGGATAAGGTTTCATAGCGTTCCCTGCTTTCATAGTTATAAAGATATGAATATGTAGAATAACGGAGGGGATGTTAAGTCTCCCCTCTTTTTAGGAGCATACATGTGGATTGCATTGCGTATGCTTTTATTTTTTGGCAACGGCTATTAAATAGGGCGGATGATTACGTTGATTAATCAATTCATATTTGAGCACCTGGCAGGTTTGCTGCGGGAGTTGAGCTGCCCATTGCTCGACCTCCGCAGCTTCCTGCTCTCCTCCGGCATGGCCGGTATACAGGGCGATAGTGATTACGCCGCCGGGACGAAGCAGCTCCAGTGAAGCATCCAATGCCGGAAGCGTCGATTCGGGGACCGTAATCGTCGCATGATCGGAGCCGGGCAAGTACCCGAGGTTGAACATGATCGCCCCGACCTTGCCGTGGCATCCGGTTGGAATGCACTGCTTCATAAGCGCGTGGGAGGCTTCGATCCACTGAACAGGGTGCGGGCTGCCCATATGGCGGTCCATCCTCTCCGCGGCTTTGCGAAGAGCCTGCGGCTGAATATCAAATCCATATACTTGCCCTGATGGTCCTACCCGCTCCGCCAAAAATAAAGTGTCGACGCCGTTGCCGACCGTTGCGTCCACCGCGATATCTCCCGGTTGAAGCTGCTCGGCCGCAAGCCGGTGAGCGTAGCTCAGGATAGAAATAAATCCCATAGTGTCCTCCTAATGGTTAGCCGTTCCATTGCCGGTCCATAATTTCCCTTGCCAAGTATTTCTGGCCTTCAGCTCGGCATCTATGAAATTTAACACTTCCCATTTCTTCAGGCTCCACATCGGACCGATCAGTAAATCGCGGGGAGCGTCGCCGGTCAGGCGATGGACAATCATTTCCGGAGGCAGAATTTCCAGCGTGTCGACGACCAGCTTGACATACTCGTCTTTTTCCAAAAATTTGAGAAGACCTGCTTCGTACTGCTTGACCATCGGTGTTTTCTTCATTAAATGAAGGAGATGGATCTTGATGCCTTGCACATTCATCCGGGCAACCTGTCTTCCGGTCTCCAGCATCATGGACTCGGTTTCACCCGGCAGCCCATAGATGATATGTGCACATGTCCGAATATTGTGCTTACGCAGCTTGGCGACGCCGTCCAGGAAGCACTGGGTATCATGGGCCCGGTTAATTAACTCCGAGGTTTCCTCGTGCACCGTCTGCAAACCTAATTCCACCCATAGGTAAGTGCGCTCATTCAATTCCGCCAAGTAATCGACGACATCGTCGGGGAGGCAGTCAGGGCGGGTGGCGATGGATAATCCGACCACTCCCGGCTGTTCCAGAATGACCTCATAGTAATCCCTAAGCACGTCGACCGGAGCGTAAGTATTGGTATAAGCCTGAAAGTACCCTATATACTTGGCCTCCGGCCACTTCAGATGCTGACGATCTCGGATCGTATTAAATTGAGTGACGAGATCCTCGCGTCGATTCCCCGCGAAATCCCCCGACCCCCGTTTACTGCAAAAGGTACAGCCGCCGATGGCAATCCGGCCATCCCGATTGGGACAAGTAAAGCCTGCATCAAGCATTACTTTAAATACCTTCGAATGAAACTGGGTCTTCATTTCGTAATTCCATGTATGAAATCGTTTGTCACCCCATACAAGGGGCGATGCAGTCATTGAATTCATTAGCTGTAAGCTCCTTATCCGGTTTGAAAAAAACGTTGAATTTCCCTTTCTCATTGTAGCTTATCAACCAAAAAAATGCGACTGCACATATAACAGACCCCAGATACAGATTTAGCAGCTTCAGACGACTTCAAACGTCAATTTTACCAGTACAATCACCGGATAGAACGATATCGGCAGGAGGACAATAAGACCGTGCCATCATTTATCATCATCATTATAAAGAAGGGGGACTTTATTAGTGAAAAAGCATTTAGGGATAGCTGTCCTGTTATTGTCGCTGGCATTCGGAACGGTGGCCGGTGCGGCGGGGACTACGGATACGGGAGCCCCGGCTCCAGGCACATCAACAGTGAATACTAACGGCACGTATACCGGAGCTAAAGATATGAGCGGTAAGGCGAATTATCCTGGGACTTATGGCAAATATGTTCCGGGAGTAAACGTTCCTCCCCATCCAGCGCCGTCCGGGTTGAACGGAGCTAATGTAGGAACGACCGAAGTGAATCGGACGAGCGGTGATATGTACGGTAATGGCACAACAAGAAGCACCTACACGAATCAGGTTCCAGGCCGGGGCAATAGTACGGGGCCATATAACATGAGCACTTATCGTACTGGAGCGGCCACACGCGCGGATAACACCATGAATTGGGGCTGGCTTGGCTTGCTTGGTTTGTTGGGCTTGATCGGTCTGGGCGGAAGAAACCGGGAGGAAAACCGGGAAGACAACCGACAAAAATAATATCCCCCGAGTAAACAGACTCCTTTTCTTAAGTAAGATTAGGAGTCTGTTTTACCAATTTGGATAAATTTGGGGAGTGGAATAGGACTATATAAATTGAACTAAAGATATCATAGATCATGGAGTGGAGAAAGAAAGATGCTTCCAGGGCGAGTTTTGGCTTTGTATTCCTACTATCCGAAGGCCGAACCAATAAAATAAGGAATGATGGGTTGGATCGGGGTCCCCGAAAAGTACCTGGAATTGCTTCGAAGCTCATCTTCACTTTTTGGGGAAGGAGTATGATGTTTGAAGCTTCGGAGGCACTTTCCTTCGGAACGGAATGATCGCTTTCTTTAGTACCACTTATATAGATTGAAAAAAACGCTTCCATCCATTATATTATTTATAATAGAAGAAACAGGTCAAATTGGATACCGTGCTTCACCGAACCGCAAAGTTGAACAAACTAACCACCCCACTAATTAACAGAGGTGAGCGACGATGAGTGCACAAGTCACGATTCCCGATCAAGAACGAACGATAACCATCGAATTAACCGTCAAGGAAGCGATGGCGTTAAGCGGGGTCCGTTTTCATCAAGACCGGCATTTGCTGCCGACCGTCCGCCAAAAGCTGAGGGATCGATTATATGAGCAATGGATGCTAACCAGGATTGGCGGTCCGCCTGTCTGATTTTTTTTGTATGCAGGGTTTTATAACAAGGAAGCCAAAGCTTGATTATACTTTTCACGAAACTGATTTTATCAATCCTTCATAGCATTTGCAGAAAAGAGGATCTTGATGCCTTGTTGAACCGGGCTCAGATGCTCTTTTTGTATGCCTTGCAACATTTTCTTTTGATTTTTTAGCTTTTATGAACTATGCTGTTTTTTGATAAACAAGTTGTGGAGGTCGCGTGATGCGTTTAAGAGGAAGAAAAGGGATTAGGGAAAGTTTGGAGAAGCAAGAGGATCTGGTTGTTCTTCAGCCTTCCTTGTGGAAGGGAAGATGGTCGGAATATTTCGGCAACTCCAATCCGATTCATGTCGAATTGGGAATGGGAAAAGGAAAATTTATTAGTGAATTAAGTATTCTTCATCCGGATATTAATTATATCGGAATAGATATGTATGATGAACTGCTAAGAAAAGCAAGCGGCAAGGTGCGATTCCGCCGGGAAGAGGATGGTATAGGCCTGGATAATATAGCGTTGGCCTTGATGAACATACAAGGGATTGAGGACGTTTTTGCTCCTGGAGAACTGGAGAGGATTTATTTGAATTTTAGCGATCCTTGGCCCAAAAACAAACATGCGCGGCGACGACTCACCCATCCCGGGTTTGTTAATAAATATTTGTCATTGTTAAATGCGCGGGGGGAGATTCATTTTAAAACCGATTCCCGGAACTTGTTTGAATTTTCTCTCAATTCCTTTGCCGATCTGAAATTAAGAATGAGGGCGATCAGCCTGGATCTTCACTCTGATGGACTTAGGGAGGATCTGGTGCCCACCGAATACGAGCTGAAATTTGTCTCCCAAGGCATGCCCATTTATCGTTGCGAAGTAGTTGTTGGTCAGCAATCACTGGAGGCGCATGAAATTCGTTTAAAACAGGAAGGTAGGGTTTGAAGCGCATACAATTTCGACAATTGATGCTTGGAGACCGAAAAAGTCCGGGCATCTAGAACGAGATTCGGAAAGCGAAAATTTGGAGAATTAAGAAAAAAATAAGAAGAAAGGATAATATTTGAGTCGTAAGATTCATTTTAATGGTTCTTTGGATTCATTGTATTATTGTATAGCGATTCCTTTTGACTGCCCCCGTCTGGGGGCTTTTGACATGGCTTGCTATTTTACTTTTAAACCGATATTGTATGAATAAAAAAATGGAACAGGGGTCGGCTGATTCAAAACAGGTTTAAATGGGTTAACAAAAAGATTAAGAACCCTTATTCCGCAAATGGGCGGATTATGGATTATTGAAAAACTTAGGCAATAGTGGACATACTGGTTAATGACGATAAAAATCTTTGAAAGGGGTGATGCAGAGAAGCCAAAGATTGGAGGACTGATATGGTAAAAGTTATGTATCGTAAGTATGTGGGTCAGACTTGAAAAGGCTTGGTTTGAAAATGACCATTGTTTTATATTAAAATTCTTATAGCCGACTGCTGACAAACTCTCTGGACGGTCGAACATAAATAGATCTCCATTTTCACAGAATAAATTAAAAAAAATTTTTAGGGGCAAAGCTTTTCGAGAGAAGTGAAACTTTTGGCGGCGAATCTCCGTCAAAGACTAACAAATTAATTCCAGCCGGTACATTGGAAGTATAATTCCAATTGGACACAACAGACTAAAGAGAGAAAATCAAATTCGGCTATAGGTTAAACCAGATTCCCAAAATACAAAAAGAGAAATGGGAAAACAAAAGGGGGATTTACCACAATGCTGGACAATGTATTTCTTGGTATGCAGATTGTCTTGGCGTTAATCGGGGGTTACCAACTGTCTTTAGCTTTTTTTGGCTGGTATCGAAGAAAGCAGAAAAAGCAATATGAGCCTCAAAAGTCATTTGCGGTTCTGGTGGCTGCTCACAATGAGGAGCAGGTGGTCGGGGCGCTGATTGAGAATTTGAAGAGCTTGAATTATCCTAAAGAGCTGTACGATATTATGGTCATTTGTGATAACTGTACCGATCGGACAGCGGATATTGTTAAACAACACGGGGTTTATGCATTTGAACGGCGCAATCCGAACCTGCGCGGCAAAGGATACGCCATCGAGTGGATGCTTAAGAAGCTGTGGAAGCATCCGCGCTCCTATGATGCAGTCGTGATGTTCGACGCGGATAATCTGGTTAGTCCGGATTTCTTGCTGCACATGAATAATGATCTGTGCTCCGGCGCCAGAGTGATTCAAGGTTATCTGGATACGAAGAACCCTCACGATTCATGGATTACCTCTGCATATGCCGTCACTTATTGGTTCTGCAACCGTCTGTGGCAGCTTCCGCGGCAAAATCTGAACCTGGCCAATTTTCTTGGTGGAACGGGGATGTGTTTTGAGTCCAATCTGCTTAAAGAAATGGGCTGGGGCGCCACAAGTCTGGTGGAAGACCTGGAATTCACGATGCGATGCGTGCAGCGCGGCATTAATCCGACTTTCAACTACGAAGCGAAGGTTTACGATGAGAAGCCTCTGACCTTCAAGGCTTCGGCGAGACAGCGACTGAGATGGATGCAGGGACATTTTGAAGTGGCGCGGCGATATTTCTTCCCGTTATTTTGGCAAGGCTTGAAAGAAGCCAACTGGGCTAAAATCGATACCGCCATCTATGCGCTCAATGTGTATAATGTGCTGGTAGGTTCCTTGTTAACGATCGTGCTCTGGATTGATTTATCGATTCCGGGCGGGCCGCATTTTACATCGGTCTTCTTCTTTGCACCGATACTGTTCGGGGCCATTACGATATTGGGAGCAGTGCAATTCCCTATCGCTCTGCTGATTGAGAAAGCATCGTGGAAATCGTATCGTTCTTTAATTACGTTCCCGGTATTCCTGCTTTCCTGGTGGCCGGTCACCCTGTATGCGTTCTTCACCCAAAACAATAAAACATGGAGTCATACAAAGCATACCAGGGTTATTCGGTTGGAAGACGTGCAGGGCAAGCAAGCGAGCTAAAGTCGGGCTAAGGATTCTATTTCGTTTTGACTGCGGGATAGTTGACAGACTATCCATGCAAATGGTATAGTATTACAGTACTGAGTGTACATTCAAAGCAGAAGCGCCCGCTTCTCACCTGGCCGACCGGTTGTTGGCAGGTACCGGTCAAAACGAAAGATTCGCTTAGACTGTGAATGCAGATGTGGGCATTTGTTTGCCCGCATCTTTTTATTTTGCCCTTTTATGGGTGCTCGCTGCTATATTTTTTTATTTGCCATATTATTTTCGGAGGTGGAACACTATCAGTAAAGACCATTTAGTCAATGAGGAGATTCGTGTAAGAGAAGTCCGTTTGATCGGTGCCGACGGGGAGCAATTAGGCATCAAGCCGACCCGCGAAGCTCTCCAAATTGCCGCGGATGCGAATCTCGATCTTGTCAGCGTAGCTCCTACTGCTAAGCCGCCGGTATGCCGCATTATGGATTACGGAAAATACCGCTATGAAATGCAGAAGAAAGAGAAAGAAGCCCGCAAGAACCAGAAGGTGGTCGACATCAAGGAAGTCCGATTCAGTGCTTCCATTGAGGAACATGATTTTCAAACCAAGCTTCGCAATGTATTGAAATTTCTGAAAGACGGGGATAAAGTAAAGTGCTCTGTCCGCTTCCGCGGGCGCGAGATCACTCATGCGCAGATTGGGCAGAAGGTATTGGAGCGCGTGGCCGCAGAAGCTGAGAGCCTCTGCAGCGTAGAGCGCAAGCCAAGGCTGGAAGGCCGCAGCATGATCATGATATTATCGCCGAAATAAATCGACACAAGGAGGACCATTCCATGCCAAAAATGAAAACTCACCGTGGCGCTGCAAAGCGTTTTTCCAAAACCGGAACCGGAAAAATTAAAAGAAACCGTGCTTATAAGCGGCATATTCTGGAGAGCAAATCTCCTTCCCGCAAGCGCCATCTGCGTAAGTCGGTCGTAATGGCTGCAGGAGATGTTAGACGCATCAAGGATTTGCTTGTTTACGTAAAATAATTGCAACTAACGGATAACTTATAGGAGGTAGAACATTATGGCAAGAGTTAAGGGCGGATTCGTTACCCGTCGTCGACATAAAAAGATTTTGAAGCTGGCTAAAGGATACTTCGGTTCCAAGCACAGACTGTTTAAAACCGCTAACGCGCAGGTGATGAAATCCCTGCTGTACGCCTATCGCGACCGTCGCAACAAAAAACGCGATTTCCGCAGACTGTGGGTGACCCGTATCAACGCGGCCGCTCGTATGAATGGCCTCAGCTACAGCAAGTTCATGCATGGACTTAAGCTGGCGGGTGTAGACGTCAACCGCAAAATTTTGGCGGAGCTGGCTGTGTCCGATGCCAAGGCATTCTCCGATCTGGCTAATGCAGCCAAGCAAAAAATCAACGCCTAATTCAGAACCGGTTAAGGATTTCCTTGGCCGGTTTTTGTCTGCACTCCTTCCGGCAGGGCATTCGACCTCTGGCGGCGGTTATAAATAGTAAAGAGAGCATAAGCTAAAGCTATTCTCGGCCTTAATAGGAAGCCGTATCAAGCACTTAGCGAAAAAGTATTGACTATTGTCCGTGGAGTGCATATAATAATCTTTAATTAGATTTTACAGTTGAACATGTTTGGATCAGCTATGAAGAGGACGAAGTATAGGGGCTCTTATGTTCAGAGAGCGAAGGATATGCTGAAACCTTGGCCTTAATCCCTTATTAACGAGCTCACCTCGGAGCTGTTTTCCTGAAAAGCCTTGTTAAGAATGCGCCTATTAGGGAAAATCGGATTGGCACACGTTACTGTGCTGTTGGATTCTAACCCAAGGTTCGGTTAGGATACCCGTTAAGGTGATGCACTGTGAAGTGCATAACAAATTAGGGTGGTACCACGGAAGATCAACCTCTTTCGTCCCGTTTAATGTCTATAGGCATACATGGGACAGAAGGGGTTTTTTTAAATTATAAGGATTTTATAAGACTTACACTTATAATCATGCTTATAATTCGCCGCGAAACGTAAATCCACCGTTAAAGGACGGCGGCAGCCGTTTACGCTAGATTAGTTCTGTAACGGAGATCGCCGCTCAGGACTTATTATTGAAGGGAGGGTTCATGGATGAGTGTTCAAAATCCAACCAAAGTTTTAAAAGAAGAAGAGTTAAGAAGCAAGCTGCTTAAGCCTGAAGTTATTTCCGGCTCCGAGATTTTGCTGCGCAGCTTGCTGCTGGAAGGGGTTGAATGTGTTTTCGGTTATCCGGGAGGGGCGGTCCTGTTTATTTATGACGCTATGCACGGCAATCCCGATTTCCATCATCTGCTGACCCGGCATGAGCAAGGAGCGATTCATGCGGCAGACGGGTATGCGCGCTCTACCGGTAAGGTGGGGGTGTGTATCGCCACTTCGGGACCCGGAGCTACTAACTTGGTTACCGGAATCGCTACAGCTTATATGGACTCGGTACCGATGGTCGTGATTACCGGCAACGTGGCGACCAGCTTTATAGGAACCGATGCTTTCCAAGAGGCGGACATTACCGGGATTACGATGCCGATTACGAAGCACAGCTTCCTGGTCCGCAAGGTTGAAGATTTGGGCCGGATTATTCACGAGGCGTTCCATATTGCCAATACCGGACGCAAGGGGCCTGTTCTAATCGACATTCCGAAGGACGTCTCCGCTAACAAGACGCTGTTCCAGCCGCAGCTGGATCCGGTGACGATTCGTGGCTATAACCCGACGACCGATCCGAACAAGACTCAGGCCGACGCCATGTTAAAGGCCATTGAGCAGGCTGAACGTCCAGTTATTCTTGCTGGCGGTGGAGTCGTCTATGCAGACGCGTCCGCTGAGTTGATCGAGTTCGTTAACAAGACGAGGATACCGATCACTACGACGCTGCTCGGTCTCGGAGGCTTCCCGAGCGGTCACGAGCTGTGGATGGGAATGCCGGGGATGCATGGAACCTATACGGCCAACCATGCGATTCAGGAGAGCGATTTGCTGATTGCTATCGGCGCCAGATTCGATGATCGGGTAACGATGAAGCTGGACGGCTTTGCTCCTCAAGCCAAAATCGTCCATATTGATGTCGATCCCGCCGAGATCGGCAAGAACGTTCATACGGATATTCCGATTGTCGGCAACGTCAAGGACGTGCTGGGCTATGTCAACACTAAAGCCGTACCGGCCAAAGCAGAAGCCTGGATTGCCAAGATCCAACAAATGAAAGCACAATACCCGCTCAAATATAAAGATTCAGATACCGAATTGAAGCCACAATTTGTTGTCGAAATGATTAATGATACGACCAAAGGCGATGCAATTGTGACAACGGACGTAGGCCAACATCAAATGTGGGTCGCCCAATACTACAAGTTTAACCAGCCTCGCTCCTGGATTACCTCCGGTGGACTGGGGACGATGGGATTCGGCTTCCCGTCGGCGATTGGAGCCCAGATGGGCAACCCCGATAAGCTTGTCGTATCTATTAATGGGGACGGCGGGATGCAGATGTGCTCTCAGGAGCTGGCTATCTGCGCCATCAACAACATTCCGGTCAAAATTGTCGTCATCAACAATCAGGTTCTTGGTATGGTCCGTCAATGGCAAGAGATTATTTACGACAACCGATACAGTCATATCGATCTTGCGGGAAGCCCGGATTTCGTCAAGCTGGCAGAAGCTTACGGAGTTAAAGGTCTTCGCGCCACTACGAAGGAGGAGGCGCGCAAAGCATGGCAGGAAGCGCTCGATACTCCCGGACCGGTGCTGATTGACTTTGTAGTGCGCAAGGAAGAGAATGTTTATCCTATGGTCACTCAAGGATGCACGATAGATGAGATGATAATGGGGGATTCGGAATGAATGAGACAAGACACACGATCGCCGTTCTAGTTAACAATCAGCCAGGAGTCCTTCAACGGGTAGCCGGCTTGTTCGGCCGCCGCGGCTTCAATATCGAGAGCATCACGGTCGGGGAATCGGAAGAGCAGGGTCTGTCCCGGATGGTTATCGTAACGGTAGGCGATGACCGGACGCTGGATCAGGTAATGAAGCAGCTGTATAAGCTCATCGACGTTATTAGAGTCAGCAACCTGAGCAATCACCCGATGGTAGCCCGGGAGCTGGCCCTGATCAAAATCAATGCGGAGCCCGGCATGCGGCCCGAAATTCTGGGCATTGTCGAACCGTTCAGGGCTGCCGTAGTCGATATCGGGCCTCATACGCTTATAGTGCAAGTGGTTGGGGATAGCGAGAAGATCGATGCGATGGTAGAACTGCTCAGGCCGTACGGCATTCGCGAGCTGACCCGGACCGGAGTAACGGCAATGGTACGCGGCTCCTTGAATTAAGCCGCGAACAGACCCTTAACACAAGAGAACAAGCTTTACGCCATATGGCGCAACCACATCAACACACCCCGGAGTGGGTGTTCGAGCGGATCGTTCGCTGGACCTGCGCGGTCGCCAACGGTCCGTTGCAACACCCACTCAAGGGTTTAAACTAAAGGAGGCAATTATTCTCATGGCAGTTAAAATGTATTATGAACAAGACGCAAATCTCAGCGCGCTTCAGAACAAAACGATCGCAATTATCGGTTACGGAAGCCAGGGCCATGCTCAGGCGCAAAACCTTCGTGACAGCGGATTGAATGTTATTCTTGGTCTTCGGAAAGGGAAATCCTGGGATTCAGCTAAAGACGACGGATTTGAAGTATTCGAAGTTGACGAAGCTACCCGCCGTGCGGACGTTGTTCAAATGCTTATCAATGACGAGCTTCAAGCTAAAGTATACAAAGAGCAAATTCAGCCTAACCTGAAAAAGGGAGCCGCTCTTATGTTCTCTCACGGCTTCAACATCAATTTCGGGCAAATCGTGCCGGATGAGCATACAGACGTTCTGATGATCGCTCCTAAATCTCCGGGTCACCTCGTTCGCCGTACGTACGTTGAAGGTTTCGGTGTGCCTGCTCTTATCGCTGTGGAGCAGAACGCAACTGGACAAGCTCATGAAATCGGTTTGGCTTATGCCAAAGGAATCGGTTCTACTCGTGCCGGAGTTATCGAAACAACCTTCCGTGAAGAGACTGAAACCGATCTGTTCGGAGAACAAGCCGTATTGTGCGGAGGAGTATCCGCTCTGGTTAAAGCTGGTTTCGAAACCCTTATCGAAGCTGGATATCAGCCGGAAGTTGCTTACTTTGAATGTCTCCATGAGCTGAAGCTGATCGTAGACCTGATGTACGAAGGCGGATTGGCTCGTATGCGTTACTCCATCAGTGACACAGCGGAGTACGGGGATTATGTGACCGGACCTCGTATCGTGACTGAGGAAACGAAGAAAGAAATGAAGAAAGTTCTGGAAGAAATCCAAACGGGTGTATTCGCACGCAACTTTATCGTCGAGAACCAATCCAATCGTGCCTTCTTTACAGCTACCCGCCGCAAAGAAAACGAGCATCCGATCGAGCAAGTCGGTTCTCAATTGCGTGATATGATGCAATGGATTCAGAAGTAATCCAGCCCTAGTCATGGCATATAAATCATAGTAAGGCGTTTTTTAGAAAATCAGGGAATGTGCCGCTGTCAACATCCAGCTGTCGGTGTGTTCCCTGATTTTCAAATACAGGGCAATAATCTTCGGTAATAAAGCGATCAGGAGGTGACAGGGATGAAGAAGATTTATGTGTTTGACACCACATTGCGGGATGGTGAACAGTCTCCCGGCGTGAATCTGAATACCCAGGAAAAGGTGGAGATCGCACTTCAGTTGGAAAAGCTTCGAGTAGACCGGATTGAAGCGGGGTTCCCGGCGGCATCTCCCGGTGATCTGGCAGCCGTCAGAGCTGTAGCAGATGCCGTCAAGAATGCCAGCGTGATCGGATTGTCCCGTTCCCGCGAACAAGACATTGACGCGGCGCGCGAGGCGCTTAAAGATGCACAGGATCCTTGCTTGCATCTCTTTCTCGCTACTTCGCCGATACACAGAAAATACAAGCTTCGCATGGAGAAGCACGAAGTATTGGAAACCGCAGAAGCGGCTATTCGCTATGCGAAAAAGTACTTCAGCAAAGTCGAGTTTTCTCCCGAGGACGCAGCCAGAACGGAGCTTGACTTCTTGTGTGAAGTAACAGAGATGGCTATCCGTGCCGGCGCAACTGTAGTCAACATCCCGGACACCGTGGGGTACATGACCCCTGCTCAGTTCGGCAATATTTTCAAGACGCTGAGAGAGAAGGTTCCAGGAATCGAAACGATTCAGCTGAGCGCTCACTGCCATGATGATCTTGGCATGGCGACAGCTAACGCACTCGCGGCGATTGAGAACGGAGCCGAACAGATTGAGGGGACGATCAATGGGATCGGAGAGCGCGCGGGCAATACCGCGATTGAGGAAGTAGCGCTTGCTCTGGAGACGCGCCAGGACTACTACCAGGCCAAAACCTCGCTTGTCTTGAATGAAATCTATCGCACAAGCCGGTTGGTCAGCAAGCTGACCGGGATGGTCGTTCCTGGCAATAAAGCTATCGTTGGGGCGAATGCTTTTGCCCATGAGTCGGGGATTCATCAGGACGGAATGCTGAAGGAAAAGACGACCTATGAAATTATTTCTCCAGAGACGATTGGACTGAAGGAAAGCAAGCTGGTGCTTGGCAAGCATTCGGGCCGCCACGCCTTCCGTGAGAAGCTGATCGATCTCGGCTACGAGTTGAACGAAGAACAGCTCAACACCGCCTTCTCCAAGTTCAAAGATTTGGCTGACAAGAAGAAGGATGTTTCCGATGAAGACATCCGGGCACTAATCGAGGAGAAGCTCGTTACCATTCCGGAAACGTATGTCCTCAATACGATCCAGGTATCCTATGGCAACCAATCGGTGCCTACCGCTACCGTACGGATTGATACGATTGAAGGAGAGGTTCTGGAAGAAGCGGCACTGGGCAACGGCTCGGTCGACGCTATCTATAAAGCGATTGACAAGGCAACCGGTGAGGAAGTAGAGTTGGGCGATTACGCCATCAAATCGGTCACTCAAGGGAAGGACGCGCTCGGAGAAGTATATGTCGTGCTTCAGCAGGACGACATTTCCGTACAGGGCCGGGGGGTCAGCACCGATATTCTGGAGGCGAGCGCCAAAGCCTACATCGATGCTATCAACCGGCTGATTGATAAGCGCAAAACTCCGGGATCCGGCCGCCGTGACAAAATGTCGCTGATTTAAATGATATAAATAATTTCATTATCGTTGTCATGTATAAAACCCCTCGGCCTTATAAGGCGAGGGGTTTTATACATTTCATATGAAATTTATGAAGGGACGAAGCTGCTCATGGCCCGGGAGAAGCGTTCTATGCCGAGAGCCATTTCTTCACGGCCGCTGTGAGTGAAGTTGAAGCGGCATGTATTCGTACGGGGCTCATCGGCATAGAACGGGGTTCCCGGCACGAAGGCGACGCCCTCCTCGACGGCACTGACGAGCAGTTCCTCCGCTTTGCAGCCATCGGGCAATTCCAACCACAGGAACATTCCTCCCTTAGGCTGGTTCCATCGGAGCCCGGGGATATCCAGGCCGTTGAGCAGCTCGTTCATTAAGCGCAATCGTTGTCCGTAATGATTGCGGATCAGAACGATATGGGCATCCAGATCGAAGCGGCGCAGCAGTTGGTATAGCGCTTGCTGATCCATCGTGCTGGAATGCAGATCGGAGGCCTGCTTCGCCCGCGCCATGTTCTGAATAATCGCCGGATCGCCGACAGCCCAGCCGGTGCGGAGAGCGGGGGCAACCGTCTTCGAGAAAGTGCTCGTATAGACGACGGCAGAACCATGCGGATGCTCGTCCAAGGAAAAGATCGTCGGATAGTGACTGTCCAAATCGTATTGGAGCTCGCCATAAGGATCGTCCTCGAGAATGAGCACATTATGATTGCGGCACAATTCGAGAATGCCCTTCCTTCTTTCTATGCTCCACACATAGCCGGTAGGGTTGGAGAAGGTCGGACTTACATACAGAAGCTTCGGCTTGTGCTGCCTGATTTTGGCCTCCGCATCTGCCAGATCCATCCCGGATTCGTCTCCCTTGACCGATACGATCCGCGCCCCGCGGGATTGAAAAACTTGCAGCGCGGCAAGATAGGTCGGCTGCTGTACCAATACGACATCGCCCGGGTCTATGTAGATTCGGGTTAACAGATCGATCGCCTGCTGAGAGCCAGTCGTCAGGATCATTTCGTCAGGGGTGACCGTCATGTTCTTCTTAAGCATTCTTTCGCAAAGGGCTTCTCTCAGCGGAAGATAGCCTTCCGTCAGGCCATATTGGAGAGCACTGGGACCTTGGTCCAGTACGGCGCCAAAAGCGTCCTTGACGGCTTCGACAGGAAACAGCTCTTCCCCTGGCAGGCCGCCTGCGAATGAAATGATAGATTTGCCTTGGGTCAGCTTAAGAATATCTCTTACTGCGCTAGACTTGAAGTGTTTTAATGTTTCCGAAAATTGATAATCCATTGGACAAGACTCCCTCTATGTTCATTCTATATAATTGTAGAGGACGGATCGTCAGGTGACAATGGAAATTTTCATAAAGATAACAATATGAGGTGAAAACTATCGTTATAGTTAATTCCTATGATGACAATAGCTTTTATATCTTTGTAAAATCAATGAAATTGTGTTACAAAAGAGGTAGTTTGTTATTTAATCGGCAAAAAAGAGGAAGTCTTTGTGCGATAAGGAGCGGGCTCTATCCTTTTTGTTGCCTTAGAAGTGCTGAGCACTTTAGATGTTATCAAAATACTTAAAAGATGGAACATTAAATGTCCAGACGTAAGGAGTGGTCGTTGTGGCTGAAGTCAAAAAAATCGCGGTCATCGCCGGGGACGGAATTGGTCCGGAGGTCGTAGCCGAAGCGGAAAAAGTGTTAAAAAAGACAGAGGAAATTTTCGGGTACCGTTTTGAAACCGAGCATGGCTTGTTCGGCGGTATTGCTATTGATGAGAGAGGGACTCCGCTTCCTCAGGATACGCTTGAGATGTGTCAAAAGTCTGACGCCGTGCTGCTGGGCGCCGTTGGCGGACCTAAATGGGATAACAATCCGCACGATCTGCGTCCGGAAACCGGACTTCTTGGCATCCGCAAAGCTCTCGGGTTGTTCTCGAACATTCGTCCCGCTGTTATTTTTGACTGCCTGAAGGAAGCTTCCACCTTAAAGCCGGAAGTGCTGGAAGGTACCGATTTGATCGTCGTTCGTGAGCTGACCGGGGGGATCTACTTCGGAGAGAAGCTCAGACGCCAAGGGGATAACGGCGAGGAAGCAGTGGATACATGCGTTTACAATGTTAAAGAAGTGGAGCGGATCGTCCGTCAGGCGTTCGAAATCGCAAGAACGCGCAGCAAGAAGCTGGCTTCCGTCGATAAAGCGAACGTATTGGAGACATCCCGTTTGTGGAGAGAGACGGTCAATCGGATCGCTCCTGACTATCCGGATGTCGAATTGGAGCATGTGCTGGTCGATAACTGCGCGATGCAGCTTTTGCGCCGTCCTTCGAGCTTCGACGTCATCGTCACCGAGAACATGTTCGGCGACATTCTGAGCGACGAAGCGGCTATGCTGACCGGTTCGATCGGTATGCTTTCTTCCGCATCCCTTGGAGAGGGCAGCTTCGGACTGTACGAGCCTGTGCATGGATCGGCCCCTGATATTGCCGGCCAAGGCATTGCCAATCCGATCGCGACGATCTTGTCCGTTGCTCTTATGTTCCGCTTGACATTCGGTTACCATGACGCTGCGGAAGCGATCGAACGTGCTGTCAAGGAAGTGCTGGATGCAGGCCATCGTACGTCGGACATTGCGAAAGATAAATCTCAAGCTATCAGCACCCAACAAATGGGTGAATTGATTGTGTCCGCTATTCGTAAATAAATAGAGTTTAGTCGGTCAGGCCCTTTTGGATATTTGTCCGGAAGGGCCTGAATGGGCTTCGGGAGGATGGAACTTGGCAACATTCCAATCCTAATTTACACACCCTCCACACACTAATTATAATAATTTCTATTTAATAATAATTTTAATCTTGACTTTCGATTGGGCGAATGATAGGATTTTATTTGTAACCAGTATAAATTGAGAATAGTTATCAGAGGCAAGACGGCTCCGGCCGGATGACTTCGGATGACTTTCATCTATTTAACCTGAAGGAGGAACCCATTCATGGCAGAACGTTTAGTAGGTAAACCCGCTCCGTCTTTTACGATGGAAACCGCAGAAGGAAGCGGTCAAGACTTTGGTAAAGCTTCTTTGTCCGACTACAAAGGAAAGTGGCTTGTGCTCTTTTTCTATCCGCTCGATTTCACCTTTGTATGCCCGACCGAAATTACAGCATTGAGCGATGCGGCTAACGAGTTTGAGAGTCTCAACACGAAGGTTCTCGGCGTGAGCATCGACAGCCAGCATTCCCACCGTGCATGGATCAACGCTCCTAAAGAAGCTGGTGGCCTGGGCCAGATTAACTTCCCGCTGGCTGCTGACCTGACCAAGAGCGTAGCTCGTGACTATGGCGTATTGATCGAAGAGGAAGGAATTGCCCTTCGCGGTCTGTTCATCATCGATCCGGACGGTATCATTAAATATCAAGTCGTTAACCATAACGATGTGGGACGCAGTGTAGAGGAGACTCTTCGCGTGCTTCAAGCTCTCCAATCCGGCGGTCTCTGCCCAATGAACTGGAAGCCTGGCGACAAGAACCTCACTGTATAAGTTACATCTAAACACATATACCGGACAGCCCGTAAGATTCTGCAGAATCTTACGGGCTGTTTCTATTCGTTCCGTTAAAGAGCTGTTTTTAAGTGCATTTATATGCGTACTGTGGCAGCAGTCCCTTATAATAAATATCCATACTTTTCTCATAGAATTTTTAACACTGCTGTTGTACACTAGTTATTAATTATTTTTCATTGCCGGTCGAAAACGCAGGAATGCCATGTGTTGTTGCCGAATAGGGTTTAACATGGAAGACGGCGATGAGGAGGGATACAAATGAGTTTTTGCTGTGGTGCAAGTATGATCGGAACCAAAGGTACCTTGAAGCATGTCCGAACCCATATTCACAACGTCCCCATTTTGTTCTGTCCGGTATGCCACCGGGTGGAGGTTCATCACTTGGCTGAGAATGAGTATGAGATTTTGGCTGAATACGCTTACTCTGACGGCGCGTCGGAAGTCGACTTCATTGAGTATGCCGAAGGCAAGAACAGTCAAGAGATTTTTGAAAATTGTGTCAATACAGAAAATGAAGAGCCCATCGAAATCGTCCGTAATCAAATTGATATGGCCCTGGACTTACTAACTGTTGCCAAACAAATGGAGGATCAGGAATGGGTGGGGCAGTTGAAAAAACGTCTGCAGGTACTCAGCAATCGTAAACGGAAGCTGGTTCAAAAAAACGCTACATAAGAGGATGTTCAAAAATACCATTTTTGGAGCATTCATCTAAAGCGTTCTCTACGTCTCCTCGGAGGCGTTTTTTGTCGTGGACAGTCAAAAGCTCTTTTCCGCAGCCTTTGTCAAGAAGGTCTGAACATGCCGGGCGCAACGCCCAAAAGCCCTCTTGCTATAGCCTGTTTTGGGGATATGATATAATCATAGAGTCCCATAAAAGGAAGATGCAGATTTGACGATGACATAGATATAGATAAGGGCTAATTTTTTGTAAGCCCCCATCATTTGGATACCCCCCCAAAGGATCACGGGAGTATCGAATCGTTATAGTGTGAGGTGGACTATTTGTTACTGGTACTATTGAAACGGTTTTTAGGTAGAAGTCAGTCTCACCGTTCGAAGGATGCCGTTCCGCCAGAACAAATGGTGGAGCAGATCCAGAAGGGCGATTTGCGGGTAAGAAATCAATTTATTGCCGATTATCAGCCGTTTGTAGCTAAAGTGGCCAGCCGTTTCTGTAAAAAATATATTGATCCGTCCAGAGATGATGAATTTAGCATTGGTCTGGCTGCGTTTAACGAGGCCATTAACCAATATTCGGCGACAGCGGGAAAATCTTTTCTCGGGTTTGCCGAAACCGTCATTCGCCGGAGATTGATTGATTATATTCGTAAGGAACAGCGGTTTTCCCAACATATTCCCTACAGCGTATTTGAAGTGGAGGATGATGAGGATAACATTATTAATCCTGTCGAAATCCGCCAGGCGCTGGAAGAGTACGACAAGGAGCAGGATGCAGAGGAAAGGGGAAATGAAATTCAGGAATTGAACGGAAGTCTGGGCAAATTTGATATCTGTTTCTCCGATTTGGTGAAAATCTCGCCAAAGCATATTGATTCCCGGCAAACTTTACATCATATCGGCAGGCTGCTTTCAGAGGATTCTGAGCTGATGAGTCAATTGCTGCAGAAGCGGATGCTGCCGATCAAAGAACTGCTGGATAAAGTAAAAATATCAAGAAAAACACTTGAGCGAAATCGCAAATACATTATTGCGATTGCCCTTATTTTTCATGGGCCCTATCCTCATTTAAAACAATATTTGCAGCCGGATAATCGCACGATGGAAAGGGGTGAAGAGGAATGAACAGAGGAATTGTTGTAGAAATTATGCAGGGATCCGTTATCGTCATGACCCCCGAAGGCGCATTTCAAAAAATAGAGCGTAAAATAAATGACTGCCATATAGGAGAAGAAATTTGGTTCTCCTCTCCCCGGCGCCGCTCGGTGGGCTCTTCTGTAGCCATTTTCTCTTCAATGGCGGCCGTTATTGCTTTTATACTTGTTTTTGTAACCTTATTTGCAGGAGGAGCAGGGGCCAAGGAAATTGTTGCTTATGTTTCGATCGATATTAATCCAAGCATAGAGTTAGGAATCGACAGTGCTGAAAAAGTTCGTTCGTTGGTCGGCCTGAATTCCGATGGTAATAAGCTGTTGGAGGGGATCCGTTATTCCGGCAGGTCGTTGAGTGAGGTTACCGAGGCGCTTCTCTGGAACGCCGAACAGAATGTTCTAAGCCAGGGATCGGCGGATATTATTGTAGCTAGTACTGTCATTGCAAACGCGGGCAAACTTCAGGATGATACGTTAAGCAGTCAAGTGAAAGAGATTATTATGAAGCATGTGAGTGAGAACCATCCGGATCAGGCGGAAGATTATATCGTTGCTGCATTTTCCACACCTGAAGAAGTTCGTGAAGCGGCTACGGAGGAAGGAATCTCATCAGGCAAATATGCTATCTATTTGAATGCCAAAAACAACGGGTATTCCATCAGTATCAATGACATCAAGCAAACATCTATTCATGCTATGGCACAGGAAGCAGGAGGCTTGAACGAGCTTATCGGTTCCAATTCCGTGACAAGGGACAGCATTAATGAATTGTGGCAAGAGGAGAAGAGCGGAGGGCTCGACAAAAAGCTGCAGCATTTGAAGAACGACAACGCCAATCCTTCTGAACAAACGATCCTGCTAGAGAACGGTAAAGATAAAGATAAAGATAAGGAGAAGGAGAAGGACAAGGGCAACGATAAAGAGAAAGAAAAGAATAAGAACAAAGGCAAGGACAAAGATAGAGAGAAGGATAAGGACAAAGGCAAGGGCAAGGGTAACGATATAGAGAAGGATAAGGACAAAGGCAAGGGCAAGGAGAACGATAAGGAGAAAGACAAGGACAAAGGCAAGGGTAACGATATAGAGAAGGATAAGGACAAAGGCAAGGGCAAGGGTAACGATATAGAGAAGGATAAGGACAAAGGCAAGGGCAAGGGTAACGATAAAGAGAAAGACAAGGACAAGGGCAAGGAGAACGATAAGGAGAAAGACAAGGACAAAGGCAAGGGTAACGATAAGGAGAAAGACAAGGACAAAGGCAAGGGTAACGATAAAGAGAAAGACAAGGACAAAGACAAGGATAACGATAAAGAGAAAGACAAGGACAAAGACAAGGATAACGATAAAGAGAAAGACAAGGACAAAGACAAGGATAACGATAAAGAGAAGGATAAGAATCAGGATAAAGACAAGCGTAACGATAAAAATAACCCCATCCAAAACTTCCCGGAGGTTAGTTCCAACCCTTCCTCCCCTCAACTTCCGGCTAATGGCCATGATAAAATGCCATGGAATTCTAAAGGTGATCCCATCGGTGGCCAAGATCATACTCCAAAAGAGGATCTATCGGAACGAGACGACAGCCATAGGCAAAAACCTCCTTACAGCTCTAATGAGAAACGGGACAATGACAATGAGACTAACAAGAGCAGTGGGAAGGATAGTCCAGGAAGTACGAACGGTGCAGAAAACAGGCGGGACAAAGAGTGGAGAGAAAGTTCGAAAGCGGATTTCATAAGGGGCATTTATCTCCCTGAAATGGCCGACCAATCGACTAAATCATAGAAAAAGAAGGAGTGATAGACCCTGGGAGGGTCTTTTTTTACATAGAATTTATAAGTTCCGTGGCTCCCCGCAAAGTAATGGTCCGGTCTGTGGTGTTATTTTGTGCTCACATGGCTCCAATAGAATAATCATATGATAAAATAGTAGCAGACTTGTTTGTTTAGTTACTTAGTTGTAATCATGAGAATGAATGCCTGGGAATCGATACGGCAATAATGGGGGAGGAGAACAAAGCCATGCGCTACAGCCTTTTTGGAAAAACGGGATATAAAGTATCTTCGTTAGGATTCGGTGCGATGAATTTGCCGGGAGTTCCCTTTGAGCAAGCGGATAAAGCTCTTAACTATGCGCTGGATCACGGGATCAATTATATAGACACTGCTGCGGCTTATCGAAATAGTGAAGAAATAATCGGCAAATCGATAGCCCATCGGCGGCAGGAGTACTTTCTGGCGACCAAAACCAATAAGAGAGATTATGATTCAGCCCGACAAGAAATTGAAGAGAGTCTAAATAAGCTGCAAACGAATACGATTGATTTGCTGCAAATTCATTATGTCAATTATGAGCATGAGTTTGAGAAGGCGATGTCGGAAGACGGGGCCTATCGCGCGGCCGTGGAGGCGCGAGAAGCAGGAAAAATCCGCTTTATTGGACTGACGGGGCATCGGCCCGATTTATTGACCCAATGGATTGAGTCCGGTTGCTTCGATCAGGTGTTGTTCCATCTTAATCTGGCTCAGCCCTTTGCGCTGGAGCAGCTGATTCCGACGATGACCCGGCTGCAGATGGGCAAAGTAGCGATGAAGCCATTGTCCGGAGGTTTTATTCAACCGGTTGAGAAAGCGATTCGCTATCCTTACAGCCAGGATGTCCATGTGACGATCTCGGGAATGGTCAGCGTAGAAGAGGTGCGTCAAAACATCCAGGCTCAGGAGAAAGAAGTGAGCGAAGCGGAGAGACAGCAATTGGAGTCGTTGGCCGCCGAATTGGGAGAGCATAACTGCAGACGCTGCAACTATTGCTCTTGTCCAATCGGCATTCCGATTCCGGATGTAATGATCTCCAGCCGGATTCGCAACAAATTCGGTCTTCTTCCTAAGGGAGACGGTTTTTATGAGAAGCACAAAGAAAAGCTGTTCTCTTGTGCCGATTATGAGCCCTGCCGGGAGCAGCCGCTGTGTGAGCAAAAATGCCCGTATCATCTTCCTATGCAATCTGTAATTCAACAATCGGTTTCCTATTTTTCCAGTTGAGGTGATGAGATGAATGGATGGAATGATGATTCCAACTCCTTATTTTCGTGGTCCTTATCGTCTGAGGCTGTTTCAGTTGGCGGGGACGAGGCGCTTGTCTGCTTCATGCGTCAGAAGGAAGGTCCTCCTTCGCAGCTGCCGCAAGAGCTGGCCGATATTATCCGGTCCTTGCAGGATAACCAAGTATTTACCGCGGGTGTTGGAGAAGTGGAACTGCTGCCTTCTCTAGGACGAAGTCCGTATTCTTATATTATTGTCGCGGGCTTGGGCCCTGACGGCTCTATTCAAGATTGGCGCGAAGCAGCAGGAGCGGCGGCAGAGAAGGCGCTTGGGCGGGGAATAAGCAGACTGACCGCTTCTGTCGACTCAGATAAAGCGGGGGACGAGCGGCTAGCCTTAATCAGGGCGCTTACCGAGGGCTTCGTCTTAGGAAGTTACACCAGGAAGAGCTATAAGAAGCAGGCTTCCGCCCGGACCCGTTTGGAGCATGTCCGATACCTCTTGGCAGGTGACTTGAGTGAAGAAAGTCTCCGTGAGGTGGTTCGGACGGCTTATGTGTACGCTGCGGCCACTAACTATGCCCGGGATTTAACCAATCTCCCAGGCAATGAGCTAGTGCCGGAGACTATGGCATCCGAAGCCATGCGGTTAGCTGCGGAATATGGGCTGGAATGCATCGTCCATGACGAGCGGGAACTGCTCGAGCTGGGTATGCACGCACTCTATAATGTCGGCAAAGGGAGCCTTTACCCGCCGCGGATGATTGTATTGAAATACCAGGGGCTCCCGGAGTGGAATAATTCGCTCGGACTGGTTGGCAAAGGGATTACTTTCGACACCGGCGGCATTTCTCTGAAAAAAGCGGAAGGCATGGAGGAAATGATCAGCGATATGGGCGGTGCGGCAGTGCTGCTTGGAGTTATGAAGGCGATCGGAGAATTGAAGCCGCAGGTTAATCTGCTGGCTGTCATCCCGTCCGCTGAGAACATGCCCTCGGGCGGTGCGCTTAAGCCGGGAGATATTATACCGACATTGAGCGGAAAGACGATCGAGGTTATTAATACCGATGCAGAGGGAAGGATAGTGCTGGCTGATGGCGTCACCTATGCCAAACAGCTGGGAGCCGAACGGATTATCGACGTGGCGACGTTAACCGGGGCTGTTCTCGTCAGCCTGGGAGATGTGGCTACCGGGGCGGTAACCAATGACGACGCCTTCCTTAAGGAGCTGCTGCAAGCTGCAGAGCGCAGCGGAGAGAAGCTGTGGCCGCTGCCGGCTTATCCAGAGTTCAGGGAGATGCTGGAGAGCACCGTCGCTGACATTAAGAATGCTGCGTCTAATCGATGGGCGGGGGCAAGCACCGGCGGCTTGTTTATCGGAGAATTCGCGGAGAAGACACCGTGGATTCATTTGGATACGGGAGGAACGGCCTGGCTGGAGAAGAAGCGGGGGCTGGATCCTCAGGGAGGCACCGGAGCTATGGTCCGTACCCTTTTGCATTACATTCTGCATTAAGGCGGGGCAGCAGCTAGCAATCCGAGCCGAATCGCGCCACTTACATACTCTAAAGAGGGGAAGACAGCTATGAAAACACGCGTAGGGATTATCGGGCTCGGAAATATAGCGGAAAAAGCTTATTTGCCCATCCTTACCGGACACAGCCGGACGGAGATTGTCGGAATTGTATCGAACAGGCAGGAAACGGTCGAGAGAGTAGGCGGTCAGTACCGGATCCAGCATCGCTTCACCCGCTTGAAGGATCTGTGGAAGCGAGCGCCGGAAGCGGTGTTCATCCATAGTCCGACGGACACCCATTATGAAATCGTGACAGAGTGCTTGCGCGAAGGCATTCACGTCTATGTGGATAAGCCGCTGTCGAATAATATTAAAGAGTCCGTTGCCATGGTCGAGACGGCCGAACGATACGGCAAGCTGTTATGCGTCGGCTTTAACCGAAGATTCGCTCCTATGTATGTCCAGGCTAAGGAGTGGATGGAGGAAGCGGGGGGCTTTGACCAATGTCTGGCTCAGAAGCATAGAACCTCGAGACAACGCTCCGGCGCCAAGCTGACTCTGTATGATGATCTGATCCATATCATCGACCTTCTGCTTTGGTTGGGCTGCGGTACCCATGGAATAAGCGGGTATTTTCAAAAAGACGACGAAGAAGGCAGACTGGTGCATGCATCGGGTAGCCTGTCCTGGGGAAGTCAATCCGGTTTCTTTAGTATGAATCGGCAGGCGGGAAGTGATCTGGAGAGGCTCGAGCTGTACGGTAGCGGCCGTTCGGTGAGCGTCGTCAATATGGAAGAGGCCATCTTTACCTGCAGCACTTCAGGGGAACGGGCTGCCCGGTTCGGGAGCTGGGATTCGGTGCTGCAGCGCAGAGGATTTACCGGAGTGGTGGAGCATTTTTTGAATAGCTTGCCAGACCCTGAGCACTGTCAAATTCGTGGCGATCAAGTTCTTCCTTCCCATTTTCTGATAGAAAAGCTATCCGGATAAAGAATCGAGACTTAAGCAAAATTGAATGCGGACCGAGGGCAACGGCAGTTCTAAGTTGAGGACCCGTTCCAAATGGAATCTGATTATAACTCTCACAGAGCGCTGGCTCGTGAGGGTTTTTCCATTAATTAGGCCATCTTACTTGCTGGAGCTGCAGTTTCTAGTAATATTTTCAAAAAGAAGTTCATTCTAATGCTAAAGTACTATATAATAAGGTTGAAAAATGACAAAATTCAACTAATGTTTATGAATATTTCCAACCTATTTGGCTGTTGTCTAAACGAATCGCCTCTGTCCCATCATTTGGGCGGCAGGATAACGGGTCGTAATCCCTCGGGTACAGGTCGGAAAAATACGAGGATGATAGATGTGGGAAATAAACAATCCGTGCCTCACCTATTTAAAGTGAGCAGCTCTGTCGTGAGTATTGGTTTGTGGCTTATCCTTGCGTTCCTATTCTATATGACGCCTTTGATCCCGGTTTTCGGGCTCAAGGCAAATCAGATTGCTCCTGTTGTTCTCTACGGGGCAAGCGCTTTAATTTTGCTGCATGCCACTTCCCTGGCAGTGAGGAAGAAGACGAGGCTCTACCCTCTGCTGAGCAAGCTTGCGACTGTATGGGGATACGGACAGATTTTATGGTTAATCGCAGCGACAGGAGTGGGCGAGAGTCCCTTTATCGTCCTCCTCTTTGTCATCGCACTGCATGCGGTCATATATTGGGGAATACGGATAGCGACGTTCATTACAGGTGTGCTGGTAGGGTCATATGGATTGCGGCTGGTCATTGGCGATTTTGACTCCTATGAGGTTTGGCTGTACGTTATTCATTCCATTGTATTAATGGGGATAACAGGGCTTGCGGGGTATTGGGTTACCCGGGAAGCGAGGAACGCCAGGAAGAGGCAAGAGGAGAATTTTTATGCGGATCAATTGTATAACGAGCTGCTGGAGTGGTCGCCCGCTCCCATTGTAGTTCATTCCAAAGGGACAATGCTTTATATTAACAAGGCAGCCACGGAACTGCTTGGGGCTTCCAGCCCTTCCGAGCTTTCAGGACGGTCGATTTATGAGTTTGTAGACTCGCAGGATCACAGCAAGATAAGCTCAGGATTGGAGCAAGCCGGGACGTCTCTGGAACCATTGAGCTCCGACGAAGTACGTGTGGTGAGGACAGACGGTCGGGCCGTGCGATTGGAATTCGTATCGAGCTACATTCATCACTTCATGGGCCATGCGGTTATTCAGAGCGTACTTAGGGATACATCAGAGCAGAGGAGAAAAGAAGAGCTGATCCGCCGTTCGGAGAAGCTGTCGGTTGTCGGGCAGCTTGCGGCAGGTGTGGCTCACGAAATTCGCAATCCTCTGACCTCCCTTATGGGTTTTACCCAGTTGCTCAAATCCAGGAACGAGGATAATCATAAATTTTACGACATCATGCTGTCAGAATTACATAGAATTAACAGCATAGTTAATGAATTCATGGTATTATCCAAGCCGCAAAACGTTAATTTTCGGTACACGTCCCTGATTTCGATCTTGAAAAGTGTCATTTCCTTGATCAATACCCAGGCGATAATGAACAATATCCAGATTATTACTAAGCTCGATCCCGATTTACCGCGATTAAGATGCGACGAGAACCAACTAAAGCAACTGTTTATTAACTTGTTAAAAAATGCGCTGGAGGCTATGCCGGACGGGGGAATTGTCAAAATATCCGCTCAATTGAAAGCGCCCGATAAATTGGTGGTCTCCGTTATGGATCAAGGAATCGGCATCCCGCAGCAGTTTATGTCGCGGATCGGAGAGCCTTTTTTTACGACCAAGGATAATGGAACGGGATTGGGTCTGATGACATGCTGGCGAATTGTAGAAAGCCATCGCGGGCAATTAAACATCAAAAGCAAGGAGACCAGTGGGACTACCGTTGAGGTGTGTCTTCCACTCCATGCCAATGAGCATCTCTAATTGCACAACTCTGCTTGGAGAGCTTCTCTCGAGCAATGGGAGCTGTACCTCCATTGCCTCAGGAGGGGCTTTTTTTACATAGTGGAATTTATAAGTTCCGGGGCTCCCCGCAAAGGAATTGGAATACGCTTCGAAGGCATACGTCACTATGTGGGGTTGTTTTTTGTATTTATTTGTAATGATTCCGTAACTACTTTCGACTCTATTCGCCTTACTATAAAACTATCGAACGAAGAAAACGGATGGAGAGAATGTATTTATGAAAGGATTTCTCAGGTATGCCTCCGTTGCCATCATAAGCGGCGCTATTACGGCTGGAGCGATGATGCTGTGGTTCCCCGAGAGCACTTCTCCGGAACCCGACCGCCCTGTCGAAATTGCTCGAGCTCTGCCGGAAGAAGATGAAGGCCAGGAACAACGGATTCTGTTGGCCTTTATGGAAAAGGACGTTACGGGAAACGGACACTCCAATTTCATCTCGTTAACGGGGGTTAAGAGGCATCCAGCGGATCTGGCGGTATCGGACGTGCAGGTCATCGTTCAGGATTTGCAAGATAACCGCTATATCCAGGTACCTATCGGAACGTCCCTCGAAGGATACAATCCACAGATGGAGTGGGTCGATTTTGATCAGGATGGCATCCCCGATCTGTTCATTACGATAGATAGTGATCCGAACGGAGAAACGCAATATTACAGTATGCTGACGTTTAAGGACGGGCAGGCGGCCAAGCTGGTGCAGCCGGAGCAATTAAATGCCGGGCTCGATTATCAAGTTGACTTTCAAGAGGGGTTCAAGGCAGAATTGACGCGCATTCCCGCTGGAGAGACGGTAACGATCGATATCGAAGCCCGCAAATCAGAGCATATCAAGCAGGGGATTTATGATGATAACGGCAAATTACTGAAGTCTATGAAGGGTGAGGTAGAAGGCTACTCGGCTTTGAAGCCCATCCAACGGCCAGATGGCACCTATTTATTAGAAGGCCGCCAATTTGTATATGGATATACTTCAAGCGATAGGCTGGCTACGATTACTTCGCACTGGGCTGTTCAGAGCGGGTTGTTTCGGTTAACGGAGCTCGATGTGAAGCCTTACGATTGGGATAATGAGCAGTCGCCTCAGTTTGCGATTAATGACAAATTTGAAGAATGGCTTCCTAACGAGTCGGAGCTCGTATCCGGAGTAATTCTGGATACAAGGTACGCGGATGTTAACGGTGACGGCAACCGGGATCATATTTTGCTCGTTGGCAAAAAAGATGCCATGAATGAGGCCTACTCATCGATTAAATTGATGATATTGTCCGGTTCGACCGGAGAATGGAGCTCTACATCGGTTGGAGAAGTCGACGCAGGCTATAATCCGTCGTTATGGATTGGCCATTTCAACGACGATGGAGTCAAGGATATTCTTGTTTCTATAGGAAATTCCCGTTCGGGAAAGCGAGGAGGAGCGACCTACAGCTTGCTCACTTTTGCCGGTGGAGAAATGCGCCCCCTTGTAGATCAGAAGCAGCTTAATGAAGGATTACGGCTGGATGTTAAATTTGTTAATGGCTACAAAGCTGAAATTACGAACAAGGATTCTTCCAGGAAAGAAACCCTGGACGTCTACCCTTCTAAAGAGCGCTACGTGCGGGCGCTTGTTTACGATCCACAAGGAAAGCTGATGCAGCCAACGGAAGGAAAGGTCGGTGAATTCATTTCTTTAGTCCCAGTGGATACCCAGGGGGATGGGATCTATCAACTTAAGGGCACGCAAATTGTAGCGGGAGCCATACATACAGAAGATTTGGCAACCGTTGAATCGATTTGGTCGGTACGCAATGGAAGAATGGAATTAGTGAAGGAGACATTCACAGAGCGTAAGTAATCAGGCCTCATAAGTACCCGTTGAAGCTTATAAAATTGAATGGATAGTGGGAGTAGGGGAATCATGAAAAGAAGAAAAATCAACTGGCGTCGTTTCAGTTTGTTTGTGTTATTTATTCTCGTTATTTTTATAGGGTATAATAGAGTTGAGGCTTTGATAACCGCAGGCGGGGATAAAGCAACTGCGGGAAGTCCGGTTGCCGGATGGGAGGAGCCTGAAGGAAGCGTGCGGCCGACGGATCATTCGTCGCCATCACCTGCACCAGAGCCGGAGCCGTCTCCTTCGGCTGAGCCGATCCCCTCATCGACTCCGACAGCGGAGCCGTCCGTAGAGCCGCTGCCATCTGCCACACCGGTTCCGACTCCTACACCGTCAGTGGAGCCTTCTGAAGCAGAGAATCGTCCATCCCCTGCTCCGCAGGACAACGGGGCTGACGATCCTGCAGACAATAAAAGAGTCGCTCTCACCTTCGATGATGGTCCGGATTTAAAATGGACTCCTCAAATATTGGATATTTTGAAAGAACGAAACGTTAAAGCGACGTTCTTTCTTGTAGGGCTTCAGGCGGAGAAGCATCCGGAGATGATTCAGCAAATTCTGGACGAAGGCCATGTCATTGGCAATCATACCTGGGGCCATAAGAAGCTCCCGGAGCTAAATGATGAGCAAATCCGCGAGGAGATTGAGCAATTGAATCAGGTTCTGGAGTCGTCCGTTGGAGAGGGGGCAACGTTGTTCCGAGCCCCCTATGGTGCAGTCTCCGATAAGGTTCAAGCCATTGTCGACGAAAAAGGCTATCAAGTAGTCGGCTGGACGGTCGATCCCCGGGATTGGGCGGGAACCACTCCGGAGGGGATGATGAAGATTGTAGAGCGTCAGTTGAAGCCTGATGGAATTGTGCTGCTGCACAGCTTTGGAGGCAAAGCTGGAGATTTAAGCAATACGGTGGAGTTTCTTCCCCAATTGATCGATTATTTGCAGGAAGAAGGGTACTCCCTGGTTACCATCCCCGAATTGTCTTAACCTGTTCATATACCTGGCCGCTTTTTCCAACTTGGGGCGGCCGGGTGTTTTGATTTACCGGACCTTGATCGGATAGCATAAATATGCTTCCCCGAAGCTGGCTATTGTTTGGACAACACGGATCTAAGCGTTCGAAAGGCGGATTGTAAGGAGGGTGTCAATGTACAACAAATGGATATTCAGCGCCGCAATCCTCTGCTGCTTTGGTTTATTGACCGGCTGCAGCTTTGCCGTACCGCCTGTTGATTTATTGAGGGCTCCGTCCGTGACGGCAGACCTGCAGGAGATGAGACTGGCCGTTCTTGAGCAGCTCCCCGCCGGGGCTAAGCTGACGCTACCGGCACATTTTCCTAAAGGAACGGCGGCCATCAGCGAGGTTGATCTGGATGGGGATGGCTTGAATGAAGCGATCGCCTTTTATAAAAAAGAGATGAATCAGTTTGAGCTTGGGGCCGTTATCCTGAGCAAAAAGAGCGGAACCTGGGAGAAAATTGCCGAAATTCAGGAGTTGGGCAGTGCGGTCCATTATTTGGATTTCCAGGATGTTACGGGTAACGGAGTTCAGGATATGCTGGTTGGCTGGAGCGGCGGAGAAGAAGTGAAGAAGGAGTTAACCGTCTACAGCTTCCCTGACGGCAAGATAAGAGAAATCGGACGCAACTCGTACAGCGAGTTAGTAGTCGGCGATTTGAATAACGATCAGGTATCTGAAGTTGTGCTGATTCAACTTGATCGCAACGAGTCTATTGCCAAAGCGGAGCTGTATCACTATTTGGAAGGGAAGCTCCGTCCGGCTGACCGGATCGCGTTGGACGGAACCATTAACGGGTATACGCAGATTTTGCTTGGGAACGCTACGGAATCCCGTAAAGGCGTATTTATTGATGCCGGAGTAGGAGCGCATTCCTCCACCACCACTCTGCTGGTCATGGAAGAGGGACGCCTGCGCGATGTGTTCGGCGGGGCCAAGGCGAAGGATGGCGGAGGGATCTATAACCCTTATACCGTAATGAGCGAGGATATCAATCAAGATGGAATTATTGAGATTGACTTGATGAGACAGCCGCCGGGTACAGAAGAGCTGCCGATGGTAGCCGTCCCCTGGATTCATTCCTGGCATCAATGGGATGGATTGGACGGGTTAAAGCGGGTTCACGACAACTTTTACGATTTTTCTGCGGGATTCCGCTTTGATTTTCCCGACGGCTGGCATGACCGGATTACGATTACGAAAGAAGAGGATGCTTCTTCCGGATCGTTCCTTTTCGAATATGTCGGTGAAGATAGGAAATACAAGCAAGAGCTGTTGACGCTCGCTTACTTTCCCCGGGATGACAAGCAAGAGAAGGAGCGGGACAGGAAGGATAAGCAGTCGGAGATCGTTCCCCTTGGAGAGCGAAATGAGAAAACATTCATTGCCCTTCTTCCTACAGAACATCCGAAGCTGCCTGAACAAGCGGCCAAGGAATATGAAAAATTGCGAATAGACCCTCAGCAAATTCGAGATCTATTTCATTTTGTTCACTAGCAGAAGCTATTTATCATTGGAACTCCATAAGTTCAATCATGACGCCTATAAGGAGAAAGGCGATTGGAAGTCCAGAGTTGGCTTGCCGCAATAAATAATCAGGGTCTGCATGATGACCATAAGTTACAGTATAGAAAGGACGGTTGGGATGAAGGTACTGATCTTGGAAGACGAAGAATCTATCCGTGGGTTTGTCCGAATTAATTTAGGCCGCAGCGGCATTGAGGTCATTGAAGCGGAGACCGGAGAAGAGGCTCTTGCTAAGTTGGAACAGGAACCGGTCGAAATCGCCATCCTGGACGTGATGCTTCCCACTATTAGCGGCTTCGAGGTTTGCGAGCAAATCCGGAAGCTCTATCCTGACATGGGGATTATTATGCTGACGGCGAAGACGCAGGATACGGATAAAGTGACGGGGCTGCAGTTGGGCGCGGATGATTATGTAGTTAAACCGTTCAGCCCGACGGAGCTGGTCGCCCGGGTCCAGGCCTTGCATCGCAGATTGAATTCTTCCCAGTCGGCAAGAAATCTGGTGGAATCCGGTCCTTTCTCCATCTCTCTGGACGAACGAAAATTGTATAAGAATGGGGATGAAATTGACGTAACTCCGACCGAATTTTCTATAATGAAATTATTTATGGAGAGACCTAACAAAAGTATAAGCCGGGATGAGATTCTCGATTCCGTCTGGGGAAAGCATTATATCGGTGATCTCAAAACGGTGGATGTAAATATTCGCAGAATTCGTCAAAAAATTGAAAAAGATCCGTCACGTCCCCACTATATTGAGACGGTCTGGGGATACGGATACATGTGGAAGGGACATCCGAATTGAAGACGATCAGAGGCAGAATGATGATTGGGTACGGCATCGTTATTCTGGGTGTGGTTCTGTTATTGGGAGTGCTGTTTGTCGGTACGGTCAGACAGTACTACTACGGGAGCGCAACCCAGGCTCTCAATGAGAGGGCTGCGGTATCCGCCAGATTTTACGGTCAATATTTGGACGATTTTTCGCTTGGGGAACAGTCCAGATATATTTTCGAAAATGAAACGGATGACTTTACTCGGGTGGAAGTGATTGATTTATACGGAAATCTGGTTATCGATTCCTATGGTTTCCCTCCGGGCAAAAAAATGCCGACGCCCGATATCAATGCGGCCTTGAAAGGCTCTACAGGGACCTGGATGGGCATCGAGCCGGAGACGAAGGAGCGGATACTGGCGCTCTCTCAGCCATTGATGCAAGACTCTCGAATGATAGGGATTCTCCGTTATACGACGTCGATCAAAAAAATAGATGAGGTTCTTAATAAAATTACTGGCGTGGCTGTTGGAGTGGGAGCTGCTGTCATTTTCCTCTCTCTATTCGTCAGCTGGCTGCTGGCCCGGAGAATTGTCAGTCCGATTGGGGAACTGACAACGGTGGCCAAGCACATGGCAGGGGGAGACTTCTCGACCAAAGCTGAAAAGAGGTATGACGATGAAGTCGGCCACTTGGCCGAAACCTTGAATTATATGGCGGATGAAATCGTGCGCAATGAAAAGCTGAAGAACGAATTTATATCTTCGGTTTCGCATGAATTACGCACTCCGTTAACATCGATCAAAGGCTGGAGCGAGACGCTCATTTCCGGAGGCTTGGAGGAGAAGGAGGAGACGACGCTCGGGCTCGGAGTGATTTCCAAAGAGACCGACCGATTGATAGGCCTGGTGGAGGATTTGCTCGATTTCTCCAAGCTCCAATCGGGAGGAATCGGCATTCGTTGCGAGTTAGTCGATGTGAATCGGTTGATGGAGGAAATCGGGGAGCAGTTCATCGCCAGTGGAAATCGCCACAAGCTAAAGATCGAGGTCCAATTAGGCGAAGGTCCGCTCGAATTGGCGGCAGACCGCAACCGGCTTAAGCAAGTGATGGTCAATTTGCTGGACAATGCTATTAAGTTCACTCCGGAAGGAGGAACGATCCGGCTGTCGACGGCCAGGGAAGCGGATGAGGTTCGAATCCAGATCGCGGATACCGGAGAAGGCATCCAGGCGGAAAATATTAAGCGGGTTACGGAGAAGTTTTTCAAGGGAACGACCCGTTATCCGGGAAGCGGGCTGGGATTGTCCATTTGCAAAGAGATCGTCCAGCTGCACCGGGGAAGAATGGGCATAAGCAGCGTATGGGGGGAAGGAACGGTGGTTACGATCTGGCTCCCTATTGGCAAAATAGAAGGAAAGCCCAATCGGGCTGGGGCAGAGCTATAATAGCTCTGCCAGCAGCTGGCGAATAAAGGGGGTCAACCCGTCCGCCATAAGCAGGAAACCTAAATCGGTAGGATGGGTTCCATCCACCGTACATTCGTCGTAACGGTCGCCGAGTAGAGTGGAGCCGTCATAGAAGTGAATGTTATGGTCTCCTTGCGCTCGCAATCTTTCTACGGTTTCCTTTTGGGTTTGTAGATTGATGAGACGATTTTGCAGAAGAGAGGGATTCAACCGTTCACGAGAGAAACGGATTTTGCTCAGGACTACAATGGGCACTTCGGGATGGCTCGCGCGCAAAATGCGGATAAACTCGGGCAGCGTCTCGCGAAGTTTGTCTGGACTGACACAGTTGGCTTCATAATCTAACACATAGCAGCCTGGATTCTCGATTTCGCACAGAATCCGGGCTAATTCGGGTTCTCCCCGTCCATTGCCGGAGAAACCGAGATTGATGAACTCCAACGGAATGGAGCGGCTCATAATATTCGGGTAGGCCATTCCCGGGCGGGAAGCACAGCCTCCTTGAGTAATGGACGTTCCGTAAATAATAACTTTCTTGTCGCTTGCATAAGGGACGGGTGCCTGGAGGACCGCGTCCGTCTCCAGCCCAAGCTCTACGGATTCCACCCCTTGGTACAGGGGGAAGTACAGGGTGATGCTGCGCATCCTCTTATCGTCTACGTCGAACAGATTGACCTCGTAGTCGGTCCGGGTATGATCGTATACTGTTGTACAGCCGTAGCGATTGTCCCCGTCGATCTCCACATAGCAGTCAAATCCGCATTGACCGGTCGAGGGCATGTGGGACATATTGGCCGGTCCGGACAACTGAACCCGGATCGCCAGCTTCCTCGAGTCGGTCTGGAACCGGATTTGACCGCCGGCCGTACAATTAGCGAGAGAATCTACTGCGGGCGGAATGGGCCAGTTGGGGGCAGCGGGCAGCCTCCGATAGCGGCCGTCCTGATTAAGCCAGGGAAAACCGCTGATCCGGAACGGCTCGTTCCGCGGAGACAGCCACTGCATCCCGGATTGGACTTCCGTGTCCGGCTTCATCCAGCGATCCAGCTTGTTGACATCTACTTTGTTAGATTTGCTCATTACGGTTGGTGACCTCCTGCGCCATGATACATTCAAGAAAGTGCCCCGCACTTATGGATCTTGATAAGAAATGGCGGGAATGGACATGCACTTTCGCACTCTTCTCGGATATTAACCAGATTTTCGAATGAACATGTACTCTCTTACATTTATTCCCCTTCACTGGGGACATAATATTCCACCTTGTTCCAGGAGTTTGACTGCCAGCGCTCACCCATGGATCTGGCAATAAAGCTCTCCTTCAGTTTGTCCGTGAGACCGCAGGTTGTCAAGCCTGATCCTCCGTTTCTTCCCATTTACCGCTCCATAGCCTCCGCATTTCTTCGCTGGTTTCCAGCAGGTCCGTCAGCGTCCCTTCGGCTTCGATTCGTCCGTTCCGCATAACGATAATGTGGTCGGCATGCTTAAGGGCGGTTCTGCGGTGGGAGACGACCAGACAGGTGGCGTTCGTATGCTTGTATAGCCGTTCCCAGAGGGCATCTTCGGTCCGAACGTCCAGTGCGCTCGATAAATCGTCGAAGACCAGCAGCTCGGCACTCCGGTAGAACATTCGAGCGGCCGCCGTTCGCTGGATTTGTCCTCCGGACAGCTTGACGCCGCGGGGACCGATAACGGTATTCAGGCCATTCTCCAATGTATCGACGTCCTGCTCCATGACGGCTAGATGGAGCGCTTCGTCGATAGTCATCCCTTCCTCTCCGAGACCCATTACAATGTTCTCCTGCAGCGTGTCACTGTATAGCTTCGGGACTTGTGAAGTATATGCGCTGCGGGGCGGGACGAAGAAGGTGTCCGGCTGGTCGATGGTCGTGCCGTTCCACCTCACTTCTCCGGCTTCTTTGGGCAGCAGCCCAAGCAGCGTCCGCACGAGCGTCGTCTTGCCCGAGCCTATTCTTCCGGTAATGACCGTGAAGGAACCTCGGACAAGACGCAGTCGAATGTCCTCGATTCCGCGTCCGGTTTCCGGATACCGATACGTAAGGCCAGTCGCTTCCAACGTTTCCAGACGACGGTCCGGCCAGCCCGTACTCTCGGACGGACCAGTCGTCGGATCGGTCGTGGGATTGATCGGACCGGCCGGATCGGGCAGCGGGCCTCTCAGGTGAAGCGGATGATGGCGGACGATGGTCTCGGCCGGAGCTCCTTGGAGCAGACCGGTCATTCTTCGTAGGGAGACGTCCGTTTGTTTGATCATGGCCAGAAAGCGGCCGAAGAACATAATGAAGTCCGAAACAAACCCCAGATAATAAACAAACAGAGCGAAGTCCCCGACCGTAAAGGAGCCTTCCCGGATCGATTGAGCGGAAAGAATAAGGATGAAGCCCGTCCCGATCGTGACCGTATTGGCAAAAGTCGCCTCCAGCCCTTGACTGAATACCCGGTCTTTCAGCATCGTCCTTCTGCGGTTGTCGTTCAGCTTCCGGAAGTTCTCCATGATCCGGTCTTCCGCCGCAGCGATTTGAATCGCCTGCACCGAGGTGAACATTTCGCTGATAGCACCGGTTACCCGGCTGGTCGCTTCCCGGCTGGCGCTGCGATACGCCTGCAGACAGGAGGTCAGCAGGTGGACAAGTGAGAAAATAACGATCAGCGGCATAAATACCCACAGGGTCAGCCGGGAATGGATGTTCAGCAGAATAAAGAAAGAGCTGATGGCAAATAGCGACATTCCAACGACGTCAGCCGTCCAACTGACTACGTTCTCCGCCTGATCGGCATCATCCCGGAACTGGCTGATCGCTTCCCCGGGCGAGCAGGGGATCGACCGGGCTCCGGGCTGCCTAAGGACATGTGCGAATAAATTCCGACGGACCAAAGATCCGTTCATAAATCGATGAACCGTATCGATGAAGAACCCGCAGAGGATGAAGCACGCTTTGGCCAGCGCGGCCGCCACCAATAAGGCGATGATGGCCAGGACGGTAAAACGCGCCCCGTCCGGCTGCTCCAGCCGGTTAAAAAATTCGCGGATCAATAATCCCGGAATAATCGGGGACAAGTAGATGAGCGACCAGAAAACAATGTTCGCCACATACCAGCCGGGACGATACCGGATCAGCTTGATCATAAATTGGAAGGTTGTCATGCGGTCACCTCCATTTTGCCCGCGACCAGCAGTTGATAATAATGCGAAGTATGATCCCGCATCAGCCATTCCTTATCCCCGTATTCAAGCACTTGTCCCCGTTCCATAATCACAATCTGATCCGCTCTCTGGACGGTCGTCAGCCGATGGGCTATCAATATCGCGGTGCGCCCTTGAAGCAGCTTGCTGATCGCCTTCTCCAGCTGCGATTCCGTTGCAGGGTCGAGACGGGAAGAGGCTTCGTCCAGGATGACCAGCCCGGGGTCGGTCAGGAAGACTCTGGCCAAAGCAAGCAGCTGTGCTTCTCCAGCAGATAAGCCGCTGCCCCCGGTATCCAGCGACGAATCCAGGCCGTCCGGTAGAGCGGAGAACCAATCTCCTAAACCGACCTCCCGGATAATATCGATCATGGCTGAATCGGAAATCGAACGGTCGAAGAAGGTCAGATTGTCGCGGACGGTGCCTTGGAAGATTTGCACATCCTGGGTTACGGCGCCTATTCTCCGGCGAAGATCGTGCAGCCGGACATCGGTCACCGGAACATCTCCCAGCCGCACTGTTCCCTGCTGGGCCTCGTAAAATCGGATCAACAGCCGGGCGATCGTCGTCTTGCCGCTGCCGGTCCGGCCGAGAATGGCCAGTGTGCGGCCGGCCTCCAATTGGAACGAGACGCGGCGAAGGATCTGTTCCTCTTCTATGTAGCCGAAGGAAACACTATCCAATTCGACGCTTAAAGCTCCTTCGGGGAGTTCCCGGTCTCCGTCTTTGATTTTAGAAGTAACGGCAAACAGCTCACGGATGCGGTGGATGCTGGCGTCAGCCTTTTGCAAATCCTCCAGTTGGGTTCGGATTCTTTCGATCGGTTTAATAAGCAGCTCCGTATAATAGAAGATCATATAAATGGCGCCTAGGGTCAGTTTGCCGCTTTTCCACAGGTAGGCGCATAGAACGAAGGTGATCGCATTGCCGATAGTAAAAACCAGCAAAGTAGAGATCCACATAGCCGCAGATCCCATGGCCGCCTTGACGCGGGCCGGCACCCACTCGCGTAGAAGCAGTAAAAAACGCCTCATCACATAAGGAGTCGCCCCATTCGACCGGGTATCCTCGGTTCCTTCCAGATGCTCTCCAAGAAAGCCGTAAAACCGGGCGCTCATTTGCCTGACTTTTGTCCAGAAGGGGACGGCGAAGGAGCGGATCTTTTGGATCGTGACCAGCGCGATGGCCACGAATCCGGTAAGGCCCAGCCCAACCCTCCAGTCTTCCATATATAAAAGTCCGAGAATTCCGATCAGCAGCAGCAGATTGCTCATCAAAACAACGACGAAATTGGAGAAAAAGTTGGCCAGTGAATTGACGTCGCCATCTATCCGTTCAATCAGCTCCCCGGCTGTATGAGATTTATGAAAGGACATATCCAGCTTGAGACAATGGGAGGCCAAATCTCCCCGCATCGCGTTGGTGGCCGTCCATCCAATATTTTCTCCAAAATATACGGAAGCGACGTTAACCGCTTGCTGGACCAGAGCGATTCCAATAAATAAAATCGCGGCCGAAATCAGATTTTGTAAAGCTCCTCCCGCAGAAGCGGTGTCAATGAAATAACGTAAGATTTGAGGATGGACCAGTTGAAGAACGATCCCGCCCCCGATAAGAAAAGCCAATCCGATGACTCTAGCTTTTTGTGGCAGCAGGTAGCCGGACAACAGCTTCCAATAATGACGGACCGGAATTTGAATGCGGAACATGGGATGGACTCCTTCGATAAAATGGCATTAGCAGCCGTTATTGTCTCCTTAACTTCAAAAAGACAGGGTGGGGCATGCTGCATAGGTTAAGTGTAATGAATAGGTTAACGAAAGGGAAAGGAAAATTTGGTTATAAAAGGAATTTTCTTCAACCATAGATTGGCATTGGCGGCTGCCCATCTTATGTTTTCACCGAGGAATAACGGAGTCATTGACAACTCCAGAGCGATTCCAATAAATAAGAGCGAAGTCTAAGAGGACGGACCAATCGAAGAACGACTCCTTCTAATAAAAAAAGCTTAGCCGATTACTTACATATTTATGACAGTAAATGCCTAGACAACAACCCCTAGTAACTACGGACCTGAGATTGAATGCAGAACATTGATGAATCCTTCAATAAAATGGTTCTATTAAATTTTGGTAATCCGCGACAAAAGTACCTCCTACGTATTTAATCTCAACTAAATCAGTTACTGTAGTCTTTGTAGAACTGACTTGCTAAATCTATTTCTAAGGCATTACAACTCCTCAAAACAATTAGGGTTATCCATTAATTGGGTATATGGTCTCACATCATCTTTAATCTATTATCCAAAAGGACTATACAGTAATTATACAAAAAAGGTAATATGTTACATTAGATTCAAAACAATGGTAATTTAATACCAAAAATTGATATGTTAAACAAATATTTCCTATATTATTGTATAATATGATAAGTTCAAATATTGGAGGTGAATACATAGTTTCGGTACGAATTAGGTAAAAATAATAAAAAAATGAAATGGGAGGATTTATTATGGGGAAAAAGTTAATGGTGTCGTTATTTACCGTTTTTCTTTTTGTATCTACAATTATTTTTTCGAGTTGGACTTATGCTTCGAAT
This sequence comes from Paenibacillus sp. J2TS4, assembly GCF_018403245.1. Lineage (GTDB taxonomy): Bacteria > Bacillota > Bacilli > Paenibacillales > NBRC-103111 > Paenibacillus_L. The sequence goes on along the minus strand of NZ_BOSH01000008.1, from coordinate 143,622 downwards.
GATCTAGAACAGCAAGAGGTGGAGCAGGTCGTTCATAACTATTTTAGAAGTTTGATCGAAAAAGATGGGAATCTTTATTTAGCGTCTGTGGCTAATTCTATCAGTCCTGATAAACAGTATTTCGCAAAAAATCTTACTAATACAGATTCAAATACTGAATATGAAATAGTAAAAATAGAAAAGATCAATAATTTAAATTTTGAAGTACATGTTTCTAAAACATTAGATGGAGAAGAATACCCTATAATTCCATATGATGTTGTTCTAGAAAATGGGGAGTGGAAAGTTGATAATTCAAGAATCATTATTTATCCAAAGGATGTATTAACCCGGGAGTTTAATAATCTAGGTATTTATTTAGAGAAGGATTCTCCGTTCTATGATAATGTTGTGAGTGAAAATGAAAGTTTCTTAATAAAGAAAATTTCGAAACACAACGAGATTGGAGTACAAGATTTTTTAACTTACAATTATGGAACACCGTCCGTACCTATTTATTCTCCAAACGCATTAGGTGTGGAGTCTATTCCTGGTTCAAATGATCAACCTGATAATGAATTGAACTGGGTAATAGCAGAATTATATGTGGTTAAGGATAATGATGAACGAGTATTCTACACTAGTAAAACTCTTGACGCCTTCGAAAAAGAATATACAGTCTTTAGTTACATTTATGGATATCATGCAGTTAATGTATATAATTTTAATTATCCGTGGTTAACCGGAAAATATAATGTAGTTTGGTAGATGGCACTACGACTCCAATTAAGCCAAACGTCTTCTTTTTATTCGAAAATGGGCGAGTGGTTGTATATATAGGATGTTAGAAGAAGACGAAATAATGTATGCAAATGGCCACTTGGTTTCCATAACCAAGTGGCAAATTTTTTCGATCTCATGGATTCATCGGACCCAGTATGATGGTTTTGATGGAATGCTTGCTTTCGAGAACATTGAGTCTTGAACAAGGTAATACATAATTCATAATGTGTTCGCCGTACCTATTTTGACCGACTAATTATCATAAAAAAACTATTAGTTGTATAAAGGCGACTTCTCTGACTTTTTGATAATAAAATTGTCGTTCTCACTAAGAACATCCCGGAAAAATCCGGAATTTTCTGCGATTTTCACTCCATTTTCTTCAATACTTTGGAATAACGCTTCTTTAGGGTATATAGTTATTGTACTGGGATCATATTTCCAACCATCCTCTTCAAGGATAACATCATAAGGAATTATTGGATATTCCAGCCCGTCTACTATTTTAGAAATGGATACTTCATATTTTGAATTGTTGATTTTTTCCGTCCGTATGATCTCGTATTCAGTTGTATTATCTCCAGAATATTTTAAATTGTTTGCAAAATATTTCGTGCTGGGATGTTGTGAGTGGGCGATAGAACTTAAATAGAGTTCACTATTCTTTTCTTGTAAACTTCGGTAATAATCATGAACGACTTGTTCGACCCTTTGTTGTTCGTCTATATTTGATTTTGCCCCCGTTAAGGTGAATATTGCAACGATTACGAGTGTGAGCATGCCTAGAAGGGACCAACGGTACGAATGTTTTTTTGATATAATCATTGAAATCCTCCGTTTTAAATACTTTATATTCCCTGTTGCATTCACTACCCCAGATAACATAGCGGGTTGCTTCCAGTAATCTAGCAACTTAATTAATGTTGAGGCGTAGCTCCGACTTTCTTCCTGACTGATTCTGCTTAACGCAAGGGAGTCGCATGCGATTTCTTGATCTTCCCGCATTCGAAAGTACGCTATCCAAATTATTGGATTAAACCAATGAACAAGCAGAATTAGGCTCATTAAGCCATTGACCCAAACATCTTTACGCTTAATGTGGGACATTTCATGAAGGAAGATGTACTTCCATTCTTGTTCATTAAGCTCACCTTTCAGCTCTGTGGGAATAAGAATCTTTGGTCTTATTAGGCCATAAAGACTTGGAGTAGCTACTACATCGGTTTCAAGCAGTCGGATCTTATGATGGATAGAAAGAGACTGTTTACAATCCTCCAATATCTTCAATAAAGTCACATCATGGCACGATTTGGATTCCCTTCTTTGGTAAATTGCAAATCTAATATAAGCAATCATGGTATATAGGGTGACTAAACCAATACCAATTACCCACAATATGGACAATCCATTCCAAAATGAAATTCCTGAATCTTTTCCTTTCTCATTGGATGATGGTATCTCGATTCGAATGTTATTTGCTCCCTTGTTATAACTTTCTGTCTCTATAGAAGGTAATGAGGCTGATTGATGATCATCAATAACCCTGTCCATATGTTCAAGTGAAATAAGGTTAAATACACTTATCGAACTTTCCGGTGACCAAGGCATGGTCAGCCTGACAAGAAGCAGTATCCACAAAAGGTAGCTCCAGCGAGGTTTTAAGTTGTCCTTAAGCATAAATTTGATTAAAAAGATGAAAGAAATCATAACAATGGCCATTGCCGAAGTCGTCAAAATGGTTTTAAATGAAGAGGTTAACAGCTGCAAAATTACCTCCCCCTTTGATCTAGAAGCTTCCTCAACTCCATAATATCTTGTTCAGATAGCTTTTGTTCGTTAATAAACTGAGCAAGAATAGGCTTTAATCCTATCCCTTTCATTCTCTTTAGAAAAGATCGCGTTTCGATTTGTAACCCTTGTTCTTTATCAATCAAAGGAAAATAAAGATATGACTTTCCAGATTGATCAATTCCAACGGCTTGTTTATCAACCAGTCGTGTTATCAATGTTCTGACGGTTTTAGGACTCCAGTTAATATCGCTTACTAGAATTTCACTTATTTCATTAGCTGTTCGTGGATGATTTGAGGACCATAACACTTTCATAACTTCCCATTCCGACTCGGAAATGCGCGGAATTTCTTTCAAATTAAACCCCTCCAGTGATTACAATTACAAATGTAGTTTATGAGATTATATTACACTTGTAGTCTCGCGGTGTCAACAATATCGACTGAAATCATTAATTTCACATGATGATGTTAACAAAGATCAAATGAAATAATTGATATCAATTTTCCGGCGAATCGTTATTTCAGATATCTTCACTCTTTACGGCCAAAAGGTACCCAAGGAGAAAAGTTCGTCAAGCAGTGTTTTTATTTTTATAAGCAAGAGTTAAGTGTAATGAATAGGACAACGAAAGGGAAAGGAAAATTTGGTTATAAAAGGAATTGCCTGCGACCATAGATTGGCATGTAGGATCATAAGCTGTAAAAAGGGGGGCTGCAGTTAAGTATATACACGGTACTAAAGAAATTATAGATCATGGAGTGGAGAAAGAAAGATGCTTCCAGGGCGAGTTTTGGCTTTGTATTCCTACCATCCGAAGGCCCATCCCATAAATAAGGAATCTGTTGGTTTCGGGGTCCCCGAAAAGTACCTGGAATTGCTTCGAAGCTCATCTTCACTTTTTGGGGAAGGAGTATGATGTTTGAAGCTTCGGAGGCACTTTCCTTCGGAACGGAATGATCGCTTTCTTTAGTGCCATTTATATAGAAAATAATATTAAGGTGCGAAAATGCACCCCAATTTTACCGTTTTAGCCAAATTTGCGATTAAGGGGTAAAAATGCGCTCTATTTTCAACGTTTTGTCAAAAACGGCGACTCCGCCAAAATTAGAGGGTACTTTTGCACTTGAATCCCCATTTTCGGGAAAAGATTAGATTTAAGAGGCATTTTTGCACTTGAATCCCTATGTCGGGATTAGATTTAAGAGGCATTTTTGCTCTCAATCTTCCTAATTGGGCAACTGCAATCTTGGGGGCACTATTACCCGCATAGGGGAGCTCAAATGTGAGACCTCCATTAAGAAGAACCTGAATAAGATCCACCTTCGCCAGGAGGAGATTGGGCGTCAGAGCACTGGTTTCAAGATTGAGCTATAAATATTCGGACATTTCATTCATCGGAAGGGGGAAATGAAAATGAAAGGATTTTTGAACAAATTCAAGGAGGGCGCTGCGGAAGCGGCCAAAATGGCGCAGCAAACGGTTGAAATTACTCGCATGAAGGCGCAAATTTCGACGAAAGAACGCGAAGTGGAAACGTATTTCGAGGCGATCGGAGAGCAAGTGTTCAATGCATATGGGAGTAAGGATCTCTCCCAGGCGGAGCCGTTCATCGAGGAGGCCAGCCAGCAAATTGTCCGAATTCGCCAGGAGATTCGGGAGCTGGAGATCAGAATTAAGGAAGTCAAGCAAATCAAGGAATGCGTATGCGGGCGTAATGTTCCTCTGGAAGCTAATTACTGTCCGTCCTGCGGTTATCGATTCGAGCAGAAGACTCCTCCGCAAGCGGAGTGTTCCTCTTGCGGAACTAAGAATGATGCGGTCTCCAGGTACTGCTACTATTGTGGGCAAAGCCTGGAATTAAGGGAGCTTCCGCAGGCCGCAGAATGGGAAAATCCCGACTCCCGGGAGCCGTTATAGTGGGGGAGATGGCAGTCTGTTGGCAAGGATGTTGGTGGAAAACTATACTTAAGGAAACGCGAGGCCTCAGAGGGCTTCGCGTTTCTCATCTTCCGTATTACGACTCAATAATATTCCACCGGAATATCTCTAAGTGTCGATCTTTTTTCTAAATAGCGATAGAAACTGGTTGCAGCCTGAGCGCGGCTGACCTCCTGCTTGGCATGGAATTGTCCATCATCGCTTGTCGTTAGAATCCCTAAGCCGAGAACGAGAGCGACCTGCCCTTTCAGCTCGATTTGATCGGCGTCTGTAGCGTCCAACTGAAACAAGTTCGGATATTCCGCCAGCTTACTGTAGCCTAACGCTCGGACGAGCAGCGCAGCAAGTTCTTCTCTGTTCATGCGGTCATCGGGCTGGAACGAGGCTTGATTCCGATCGATCAGGTTCGCATCAACCGCCGCCTCGACATAAGAGAAGTAAGGGGAGGAACTGCTCACGTCGGCAAAAGTCGCCTTACGCTTCGTATCAAAATAAGGGATGAATCCTCCGCCGTTGCGGGCGATGACGAGCATCTTGATCATTTCTCCGCGGGTGATCGCTTTGTCGGGCAGAACCTTGCCGTCCACAACATCGATAGCATTGTAATCGATCATCAATTGCAGCTCTTTGCGAGCCCAGTGATTGTCGAGATCGGTCGCCTGCTGCTTTACCGGATTAGCGGGTGCTCCATCTTCCTGATTGCGCCATTCTCCTGTCGAAGCGTCGAGGAACAGGCCATCGAGAGGATGCTTCGGCACCAAGCGATAGACCGGCTTGACCTGCACCTTCTCTTTCTCCTGCGACGAAGGGTTGTCCTTAGGCATGATAGGAATCGGATATCGCGACTGGAAAGGAACCATGTACTGTAGTTGCAGGTCATAGCTCGACAACAGGAGGGACAAGGCTTCCTTCTCGCTAATCGGTTCGGGAACGTCCGTCGGATGAGGAGAGGTGTACAGATTCATCCACAGCCCATTCACTTCACCCGTAACGGTATCCATCTGAACGCTGAGGCCGTCCGTCTCGGTTGGTATACCGTTAATTAACTGCTTGAAGTTAATCGATAACGAGCTGTTAGAAGTCATTCTATCTAAAGGCAAATCATTCAGCGACTGTTCGTCAAGTGCTAATTGATTGCTATAGTGCGGATAGACTTTTTTGACAAATTCGATGGCAGTTTGCTTGGCTGTTTCGATCTTGAATTCGGCTTGCGGATCCTTTGTTTCGTCTGCCAGCGTAATCGGTCTGCCTTTGCTGTAAGAGGTCACTTCCCCTGTAGCACTGTTAATGGAAGCGTGAATCCAATAATTCTCCTTGTCATCTTCCTTGGGAGCTTGCCAGTTCAGATTCCAGCTTGCGGCTCCTCTCTCCACGTCTTCATGATAATACGAGTCGGTCAATTCCGCGTTTTCTGGCAGAGAAAGCAGGGCCCGTGCTTTTTCCTCGGCTTGCTGCTCCGTTAGCTCCAGATTAGCCTCCGGTTTTGGCGCAAGCGGTTTATCGGTTATAGGAGAATAGCGGACCGGATCAGAAATCGGCTTGCCGTTTTCATGGATAAACTGCCCCGAATTTGCATCAAGGAGCATTGTTTTGAGCGAGTACGCCAGCATAGGCTCAGGCTGTCCCTTGTTCTTCCTATATCCGGAGAAAAGGTAGCTCAGATAAGGCTTGGCTTGCTCTTGATAAATTTGCAGCACTTGTTCCGCCTTCAGGGCAGAGGAAGCTTCCTCGAATGAAAGCTGCTCATCCCAATGATACTCGTATTGGGTCATGTTCCCGTTGGAATCAATCGTAAATTGAATATAGTTCCCGGGAAACGGAACTCCGTTCACGACCCGGTCATATTTAATCGTGTATGAAACATTGCCATCGAGAGGCGGCTTCGCCCATTTTTCCATTTCCCCGTTATATTGAACCGTATCCCGAAGTGAAGGGTTATAGCGCTGCAGGAGCTTTCCGGCAATGTCCTTCGCTTGTTCCAGCTCTACCTTGGGCGGGAAAGAGGGGCGATTGGCGGGATCGTTAGCATATTTGCTTATATAGATAATTTGTCCCGACTCTGCATCCACCGTGACCTGGATGTTTCCATAGAATCGGTCCTGCTCCTCCTTCACAAAGCTGATGTTCCACGCACCGGCTTTGCTTGTCGAGCTCCATGTATTGAAACTGATGTTCTGTACGGAATAATCTGCAGGAACTTCGGCGGATGCTTTAGCCAGCTCGATGGCCCGATCTTTATTGATTTTGGCTCGGGCTGACGCTTCCTCGGCTTCTTTCCCTGTTCCCGCATCCGACCATTCCGGCCCTGGAAACGGAAGGATGGTGACAGTATCTTCCGAACCCGGCATGGCGGGAGACGCTTTGTCCGCCATGGCGGAAGGTAATAAAGACAACATCATGACGGTAGTTAAACCAAAAGCAAGTATCGTTTTCTTCGCTTTCATGAAGGGTGCCTCCTTAACGTAGTAATTATTTCCATAGTAATGGACGTCAGAAGAGAAAAAATTGTTGCACAAATATGTTCCAGGCTCTATCGAAATTAATGCGGGGTCTGTGGTAGCTGCAGGAGTTTCAAAGAACGAGGAAAGAACGACTATAACGATTCTTTCGCTTGTACTTCCCGGCTTAAAAGGGTAAATTTATTGTGCCGGCAAATTCCATGGAAAGGAGTGTGATCGGGTTGATTACTTTAGTTGAGGTGATCTCCGCCTAAAGCGGGATCTCATCGGTCGGGGCCTCCGGGCCCCTTCCTAATAAGCGAAAATAAGTTCTTGATGAGCTTCCATATACGTTATATAATAGGAAAGGGTAATTAACAATTAAAGGTGAAAGGAGAAGATGGCAATGTTCCTGAATAATCGTCTCGTCCAAGGGGTTCTAACTGAATAGCTTTGCATCGTCTATAACCGTCACCTGAATGAAATAGGCATCATCGACAGGCACGATTGGGTTATCGTGTTTTTTTTGTTCTTTTTTTTCCTTATCGAACGTTGGGTTTATACATAATTTTGAAAAGGAGGTGTCAAGATGAAAGCGGCAAACCTTATTTTTACGAACCGTTACAATGGCAGGACAATTAATGAGGAGGTTTTCATCTGTGAGCTACAAAAATGGAAAGGATGTTCTTCCCCCTAGCCTATTGAAGCAGCTGCAGGAATATATTCAAGGAGAAATCATTTATATCCCCAAAAGAGAGAATAAACGTGCAGGTTGGGGTGAAAATAACGGGGCCCGCTTGCTCCTGGAGCGGAGAAATAAAGAAATTTACCGCCAATACAAGAACGGGTCCAAAATGATAGAGTTGATTCAAACCTATCACCTGTCCGAAGACAGCATCCGGAAAATTATCGGTAAAAACAGAGAGCGCGCTTCGAACGCGTCCAGATAGATAAGGCGGCTAAGTGTTCTATTGACATTTAGCCGCCTTTTGACATTTTATTAAACAGGCCGGAGATATCTGCTTCTTCTCGATCGATAAATTTCGACGGTAAACACAGGCTTTCTTGGTCAGAGATCAAGAAAGCCGCAGGAGTTTATCCTTGGCTGGTTTTCCAGCGCAGCAGCCATTTTTCCAGCAGAACGATACAGCCGAACAAGATCATGCTGAAGCAGACGATAATGACGATCCCGATGAAGACCCGATCCGCGCGAAAAGCCGAGTTGGCGGTTCGCATATACGTCCCGATTCCTTCGCTGGCGCTGAGCCATTCCGCGATGAAGGCAGCCATCACACTGTAGGTGGCCGATATTTTCAGCCCGGAGAATAGACTGGGAATTGCATGAGGAAGCTCCAGCTTCCCAAAAATTTGCCGCTTCGATGCTCCAGACATGGCCATATACCGCAGCATGTTCGTGTCGGTTTGTTTCAAGCCGTTTAATGTCGAGATCGTCACCGGAAAGAAGCACACGATGATAATTATGATGATTCTTGGAAAAGGGCCGAGCCCGAACCAGATGAGCAGCAAAGGAGCCAGCGCAATAATCGGAATATTTTGCGTCAGGATCAGAAACGGATAGCAGGCCGACTTGATCAACGGGAACAAATGCAGGAGGATGGCTGTGATGAAGCCGATCCCGATCCCGGCTGCAAATCCGATCAGGGTCAGCTGGAGGGTAGCCATAGTATGCATCCACACTCTTGGCCATTGGGCGATGCCTTCTTGTATGATCTGGACGGGACTCGGCAGAATCCATTTCTGAACATCAAACCATACGGTGGATAGCTGCCATATGATTAAAAAAAGGCAGGCTGCCACGGCAGGGGGCAGCCATTTGTTCCATCGGAATGGGCCGGTCATTACCGATACCTCTCCGTCACTTGTTCCATGGAGATGCCATCCGGATCAAACTGGATCTTGATGATCGAAGTAATGCCGCCCCCGCCGAGCGCGGCAAGCTCCACGTTTACTCGCTTTACAATGTCGAGCAGTTGCTCCAAATCTCCCTCCAGCATCGTATCCATTGGCCCTACGACATATTTAACACCCGACTGGCGTATAATTTCTACCGCCAGATCAATATAAGGGGCAGCATCCTCGACCCTCGGTATTGTTTCAAAGCTTAATAGGGCATTCGCCATGATTCGGACATCCCTTCTTAAAATTATTGTGCCGCTTCGGGCAAAAACTCGTTCGTGAAGGCCGCCTCAGCATCAAACTCTTCCTCGATCAACCCGTGCTCTCTCATCCAACTGGCATAGTTTTCCCAGACCGATTTTTTCTGGATTCCCCATTGCGGAGCGTCATCCTGGTAGCGGGGGCTAATCCATTTCTGACTGGCCATGACCAGCTCTTCATCCAGCTCCGGCGCCGCTTGCAGCAATATTTTGGCCGCTTCCTCCGGATGATCGACCGCATATTGAAAGCCTTTGGCGGTGGCGGCTAAGAAAGCTTTGACCAGTTCGGGCTGCTGCTGAATCGTTTTTTCGTTAGTAATTAAAAGCGGGGTGTAGTAATCCAATTTGTCGGAGTAATCGGTCAAATGAATGATGTTGAGAGGAACCCCGCGAAGCTCCGCTTCAATTCCGGTCCACCCGTAAAAAATCCAGGAAAAGTCAACATCCCGTTCGATGGCGGTAAAAAAATCGGCTTCCCCGAGATTGACACTCTTCACTTTGTCCGCATCGGCCCCGCCGTCGGCCTGCATTAACGATTGCAAAATGCCCGCCTCCGCAGGGGAACCGAAGCCGCCGTATACTTTGCCTTCAAAATCTTTCGGACTTGTAATATTTTTATCTACAGGAGAAGCAAAGACGGATGTATTATGCTGCATTAGTGTCGCGATGGAAACAATAGGAACTCCCTGGATGCGCGCCTCGGTCACATTTTCCTGAATGCTCACACCGAAGGCTGCTTCGCCTGCACCGACAATGGCGCTTGATCCGTTAACTCCGGGAGGAACGATATCTACACGCAAGCCTGCTTCTTCATAATATCCTAAATCACGCGCAGCATACAGACCGGTATGATTGGTGTTCGGATACCAGTTGAGCACAAGGGTGACGTCGGTTAATTTATCCGGCTCTGCCTGCGAATTCTCCGCATCCTTATCCTTATTAGTGCATGCGGTAAGAATAAGAAGTGAAGCTAATGTTAAGCTCAATATCCTTTTCAACGTTAAAGCCTTCATGACTTAAGTCATCCTCCTGATGAAATAAAATGCAATCGTATATCGAAGCACAAAAAAACGCCCCTGATCTAAGGGCGCAAGTTAGCACAATTGGCGACGCATTATAGACAATGCGTTGAATTCCCTCCGCTGGCATTACCCAGATCAGGTTAAGGGTCAGTATCTTGTGGGATACAATCTCAGCCGGCCTATTCCAGCACCCCGAATATACAATTGTAAAGCGAATGAAGATCGGGCTAAAATAAAATTCATAACTCCATCTCATAACCTCAAATGCAACGGCCATTGCGACTTATATTATAGCGCGAATAGGACAAAGTGTCCACCGCAAGCTCCCCTAACCCCATTTGCATTCATGTCCGGGCTTGTTCAAACAAAAAATTAAAAGACTCCGTTTATTTTATAGCAAAATAAACGAAGCCTAATTTGGATTTCTACTATTCACTTGTTCTTGCTTACCTCCTGCCATTCACATGCCCAGCATGTCCAATCCTTTCTTCAATTTAACCCTTTCACTACATGCTCTGCATGCTTTTGCAAGAAAGAGTTTCTGAGTTCCCCACATGCCCACAGACTACGGAAAAAGCTGTCACGGGACTTCTTCCTCTGTGCAATCTGATTACAGCATGCTTCGCTTACGCTACTCCATTGGACTATCCCCTTTCTAGTTGGTGTATTTATTTAACGGAGTGGGCTCAAGGACTAGGATGGCGTTTAGATTCGGCTTGGCGAATCATTGACGCCCGGTTGCTCCCCTTCCGATAAATAGCCATTCGAGGAGATGTGGCATGGATATTCTGGATGCTTTTCAGTATTCTAATGCGAAATTGAACTTCTTAATTCGTTGTTCTTAATGTGATCCTATCAAATTATCAATATTATGTAAATATTCTAAAAATTCTATTAAGTTCTATTCTGTCGAATATTATTCCATCTATCTTGTTTAATCTTCTTTTTTCTAACGATTTCTAATTATTCTGCCTATTCCAATAGAATGAAATAATGACTATCCTCCTGCCAGTATCGCAATGTGCGTCGAGGGAAGCGCGAGTTCAAAAAGCAAAGCACATTTTGTCGATAAAACGTTCTTCGAGCGGAACGTCCATGACAAGTCATGGGGGAACAAGTATACTGGGTTAAAGGCTGTGAAGCTATGAATATACTGTTATTTTGGTAGGAGAAACCAATTGAATAGATAAAAGCGAGGGAATGGAATTGAAAACCGATTTGAAAACCGTACAACCATCCGATCATCGATTGGTCATCGCCGGAACCGGCAGCGGAAGCGGCAAAACGACGGCTACGCTGGCGATTATGGCGGCTTTAAGAAGAAGAGGCTATAAAGTACAGGGATTCAAGTGTGGACCGGATTATATCGATCCGAGCTATCACACTGCGATTACAGGGAGAGTGTCACGGAACCTGGATAGCTGGATGCTGACCCCCGATGGAGTGAAGGAGGTTTATGTCCGTGGCTCCCAGGAAGCGGACATAAACCTCATTGAGGGGGTCATGGGCTTCTATGACGGCAAAGACCCGACGAGCAACGCGGGCAGCACGGCGGAGATCAGCCAATTGCTGGCTTGCCCGGTCGTGCTCGTCGTCGACTGCGCCGGCATGGCCCGCTCGGCGGCGGCGATCGTGCAGGGCTTCCAGCGCTTCTCCGATGACATCCGGATTGCCGGAGTCATCGCAGGCCGCATCGGAAGCGAGGGGCACTATCGGCTCATTCAAGCCGCCATCGAGCAGGAGTGCGGAATTCCCGCACTCGGTTGGCTGCGGCGGGATGACGCCGTCGCTCTGCCCGAGCGGCACCTCGGGCTGATCCCGGCGCTCGCGCGAGGCGAGCTGGAGCCGCTGTTCGAGCGGCTCGCCGATCTCGCGGAGGCCGGGCTCGAGCTCGATCAGCTGCTCGCGCTGGCGAAGTCGCCGCCGGTGCGGGCGGAGCGGACTATGTTCCCGCCCGCACCGGCGCCTGCTTCGTCCTGCCCGCCGCTGAACCTGGGCTCGCCGCCGCCCTCCGACCCTCCCGCCGCTCCGCTTGCTGGCTCTCGCGGTTTCACCCGCTCCATTTCCGGGACATCGCAAGAGGAGGAACCGCGCCTTCGCATAGCTATCGCGAAGGATGCCGCCTTTCACTTTTACTACCCGGAGAATATCGAGCTGCTGGAGGCGTATGGAGCGGAATGCGTCTACTTCTCGCCGCTCCGGGGCGAGCTGATTCCGGAGGGAGCGAGCGGCCTTTATATCGGCGGCGGTTTTCCGGAGGAATTCGCGTCCGTCCTCTCTGCACAAGAAGAGACAAAGGCTTCCATTAGAGAAGGAATACGAAGCGGGATGCCTGCCTTGGCGGAATGCGGCGGTTTTATGTATTTAACCGACGAAATCCGCACCCGGGACGGTCAGAGCTATCCGATGGTGGGACTCATTCCCGGCTTTACCGAAATGAAGGATCGGCTGCAGGCGCTGGGCTATCGGGAAATTCGGGGGACCGAACGGAATTTTTTGCTCGGGGAAGAAGAGACGGCTCGAGGACACCAATTCCACTACTCGGTCTTTACGCCAGCGGGCGAGGGGGCTCATGCTTACTGGACAAAAGGGCGTAAAGGGGAGCAAGCCGAAGGCTATCAAGAAGGAAACTTGGTAGCCGGCTACTCCCATATCCATTTTGGCTCGAATCCGCAGTTGGTTGTCCGTTGGTTGAACCGCTGCCGGGAATATAGGCAGGCCAGCCGATAATTCCGTCCATAATCTGATCGCAGAGCAGCTGCTTTATCTATCTATCTGCCAACTATTAATCTAGCAGCTCCGATGGGGCAGGAGCTACTTTTTTCATAGAGTAGACCTGTCCCCAATCCTTTCTTCTTCAGCGCTCATATATTGGATCGAGTCGGAAGAAAAGGAGGTTGCTAGAATGCAGGACATGGAATGGACTTTAAAAATGTTGATTTGGCTTTACTGGTCCGAGCTAAGAAGTTTTAAATAGCAGGAAATAGCAGGCTTACTGCTAGAAAGGCGGGGTTACCTGATCCCCTGTCAGCTCGGGGCTGAAGTCTGGTTGCTGATTCATTTGATCAGGAATTGGACATGCTTCCCGTAACTTCTTGAACGGAACCAGACGAGCTGCCGTCAGTTGTCGAGGATTTATAATAGACTGCCATACTACCGCCTGTGCTGTCCTCTGGCGGTAGTATATTAAACCAGAGCACCATCTATTATTGTTATTGCGAACAAAGATGGAAACGGATGGAGGATAGAGTATGCTTGAGGTGGGAGTCGATTGGTCAACGGACCAACAAGAAAACCATAGGTGACTTGTGATGGCTCCAAACCGGAATCAGTGTTTGATAAGATCGCTGCCTCACATACTTCCCGTTCGTTCTCTCAGGCATGCCGGACTCCATTTTAAAGTTGCAGCGTCATGGTTGCCGCTGGTATACATGAAAGAATCGATGCGACCTGGCTCCGCAAGAAGGAGCCGATGCGAAAGGTACTATGTATTTAATAATTCTCTGTACTTAGGCAGGTAACAGAACTAAGGTGCAAAAATGCACCCCAATTCTACCGTTTTAGTCATTTTGCGATAGCAGGTGTAAAAATGCGCTCTATTTTCTGCGTTTACTGAAAAGCGACGATTCTGCCCCCATTAAAGGGTACTTTTGCACTTGAATCCCGAATCTCAGGATAAAGGTTGATTTAAGAGGCACTTTTGCACTCCAATTCTTCCTATGGGAAGATTCTATATAAGAGGTGGCACTAAAGAAAGCGATCATTCCGTTCCGAAGGAGAGTGCCTCTGAAGCTTCAAATTTCAACCTCCTTCCCCAAAAAGTGAGGATATGCTTCGTAGTGAAATCCGTCCGCACCGTAACACGGTCGGCGTCTAAACCCTCCTCTAGGCGCGGTCGATCCCCCTGACTTTGCTTCGAAAAAGGTTTATACATTACTTTTCGGGGACCCCGATTCAACTAATCGTTCCTTATTCATTGGATGGGCCTTCGGATGGTAGGAATACAAAGCCAAATCTCGCCCTGGAAGCATCTTTCTTTCTCCACTCCATCTATGAAATCTTTAGTTCAATTTATATAGATTTAGGACACACTATTTTCTGAAGACCTTATTATTATAGAAATAACTCTTCCGGGAAACATTTGCTTGCGATATTGAAAGCCTATGCTTTCTCATGTTAAATTTGCCCTATGTGATTAAAGAAGGATTAGAGATTGAGGGGAGGAATGATCGGTTGCTTAACCATCTGTCCATCCGGGGGATCATGTTTGATATGGATAATACAGTGCTTCGTTCCTCGATTGATTTTCCCGGAATGAAACAAGGGGTTTATTCCTATTTGCAGGAGCATCGATTGCTGCCGGATTCCATTAGTTGGACTAGCTGCACCAGTTCCCAGTTAATAGAGCTTGCCAGAGAATATGGTTCCGGGGAAGAGCAATGGCTCCCGGGTGTCTGGAAGGTCGTGACCGAATATGAGCAGGCAGGAATGAAGGGAGCGGGATTAGAGCCGGGAGTTAGAGAAGTATTGGCTGAGCTTCATGGCCGTTATCCTTTAGTTATATTGACGAACAACGCATATTCTGCGGCTATGACGGCTTTGGTCGAAACCGGGGTGGAATCATATTTCGATCATGTGATTGGCCGGGAGCAGATGATCCGGCTTAAACCGGCTCCGGATGGAGTCCGGTATGTCCATAAGTTATATCCGCAGATTCCGCCTGAGGAATGGTTGTTTATAGGCGATTCCTGGATAGACGGCAAAGCCGCGCAAGCAGGCGGCTCACAGTTTCTTTCTTATTGCGGGGACAATGCCGAGCTGAAAAGCAATGATGTGCCGGTTATTGGTTGTATTAGCAGAATGGACGAGCTGTTCGATTATCTTTAAAATAATGGACATGGTTTCAAGCCAAGATTCCAAACCGTGAATACAGCTTCGGCAGAGGATTGACTGGAAAAGACCGGGGAGATTAGAAAAAATTTTGCCGCAATGCAGATATAGAATGCAGGATAGAAAGGAGGAAGAGGCAGTGAAAAAATGGTTTACACCCGAGGAAGCCAATGCCATACTGCCGATTATCCGCCAGGAAGTGGAGGCATTGCAAAATATTAAAAATCAATTTGAGCGAATGTACGCCGATTTACGTCACCTGAAGCAGACTGCTCCTGTCACAGATGAAAACCGGTCGGACCCTTTCTTTTCTTTGGAGTGCGAGCTTGAATTTCTTCAAATTGAAGCGCAAACCATTGCTAACAGCATTACTCATAAAGGAGCCGAGCTCAAAGATATTGAATTGGGTCTCGTTGATTTTCCGTCGGTGATGAATGGGGAGGAAGTGCTGCTTTGCTGGAAGCAAGGAGAGGAGAAAATTAGCTATTATCATGGTCCTGAGGATGGATTTGCTGGAAGAAAGCCCTTGGAAGAGGATGGGCCCTAGCAGCAGGCTCAAGACTGTGACAAGCACTGGCCGCCCAATAAACAGGCTTTCCCTAACTCCAGAGAGTAAAAGGAAAGCCTTTCCTTGTGGCCCTCAATGCGGCCCTCAATAGTATTTGGCCATAGCAAGGGTAGTTCTTATTCGCCCACTATCGCTTCAGGATATAACCGTTAACCTGATTTTCATAGATGACAGATAGAAATCATCCCGAGCGGTGCTTACACAGCAAGGGCGGGTTAAGCATCCGCCTTCCACGCCTGGGGGTGCTTCTCGCTCACCCACTGGACAGCACTTGCATTAGCCTCGACCTGCTCTGCATTCTTGCAGCCGGGAATGACGCTTGTGACCGCATCATGTTTAAGGCACCAGGCAAGCGCCCATTGAGCCATATCCATTCCTTCCGGCACTTCCTTCAAGCGAATTTCCTCCACTTGAGCCAGTTTTTTCTTTGTTTGCTCAGGGTCATGTCGATGCCTCACGTCGTTGCTCTCAAATACGGCGCCAGGCTTATACTTGCCGCTCAAATAGCCGCTGGCCAGCGGGACCCGTGCCAAGACTCCAAGATCTTGTTCGATACAGGAAGGGAAAACTTGGCCCTCCGGCTGGCGGTCAAGCCGGTTGTATATGACCTGAATGACCTTGGAATTCACGCGCGTTGCTTGCTCTGTCTGATGAAGATTGTCATTCTTGGCAATGGAGGTTCCCAGATGGCGGATTTTTCCGGCCTGCACCTGCTTGTCTAACACCGTCCAGAGCTCGTCGTTATCAAAAGCTTCATTCGGACCGGAGTGAAACTGGTACAGGTCAATGTAGTCCGTCTTCAACGCCTTGAGAGATTGTTCCAATTGCTTGATCGCATCCTCAGCGGAATAACGGTCCGTCCGATGGAGATGTCCATGGAATTCATGCCCGAACTTGGTGGCGACGACCCAGTCCTCCCGCCGGTCCTTATGCAGAAACTCTCCAATGAATCGTTCCGATAGATGGTCGCCATAGCATTCCGCTGTATCTATTAGATTGATGCCGAGTTCTTTGGCCCGCCCGAGAATCCGGTCTACTTCATCCTGTGCAAAATCTTTGCCCCATTCTCCCCCGAATTGCCAGGTCCCGATTCCAATGACGGAAACTTTAAGATCGGTTTTACCAAGCCTGCGATAATGCATCTTTACATCCCTCCTCACGTTTATGTTACCGTTCTTTCCAGCAACTCTCAAGTGCCCGGAGTGTGGTTGGCAGATGGAAATTCCCTCTCTCCATTATTGAACTTCCAAATCTCGCGGAACGGTTTGATGAACGTCAGGGGCATAGATGTGGATAATGACTTCATATTTTCCTGCATCGTCAAACGTTGTCTGTGTGGAGAAGTTTTCTCCTCCTTTGTCGGGCTTTGTCTTGATAAATTTCCCGCGGACGGATCCTTCCTTGCGAATTTCCAGATCGACCGTCGTATCGTCCGGCTCAGGGAGCTTTTTTAGCTCGACGGTTAAAGTCGTCTCCTGCTTGGCGACTGGAGGCTCCGGTTGGGTAGTTATAAAAATATTGTCCTCGGGAACGGCTATTCCGTCGGGAAGATCAGTCTGCACGGTACCGCATGCCGCCAGAACAGCAAGCAGCAAGCCCGTAATCATGAGCTGAAAGGTACGATTTCTCATTATGGACCCCCTATTTCTTATAAAGTGGCAGGGCTATATAAGTGGCACTAAAGAAAGCCGTCCTTCCATTGCGAAGGAAAGTGCCCATGAAGATTTAAGTCCTGCCCGATTTTTGCTTGAACAGGTCCGCGAAAGCGGCGTTCAAGCCCGCTGTCCCGTACTCCTCCTTATATTCACGAGTATATCCGGAGCGGAGCACCTCGCCTTCGTTCAGGAACAGCACGCGATCGGCTACTTCCTCAGCCACCTCCAACTGATGGGTGGAGAAGATGACCGTCTGGCCTGATGCTTTCAGCTCTTTCATAAATTGCACGAAAGCTTCCATCCAGAACGGATCCAGCCCGTTGGTCGGCTCGTCCAGCACGAGCAGAGCGGGATCGGCCAGCAGTGCCTGGGCAAACAACAATCTTTGCCGCATTCCTTTAGAATAGGAAGTGGCCGATTTGTGCTGAACCTGTTGCAGGCCGACCCTTTCCAACGTTTGCAAGGCCTTGCTTGGGGGAATGCGGCGCAGCTTGGCATAGAAAAGCAAGGTTTCCTTGGCGGACAACGATTGGCCGAACAGAAAATCGTCAGGCATATAACCAATGCTGTCGGCATAAGCCTTGCGGTTCTTTTTCCGCTCGTAGCCGTTCACCTGAATGGTTCCCGCAGTCGGTTGGGTAATTCCTACGATCATTCTCAGAATCGTGCTTTTCCCTGCTCCGTTCCCGCCGCACAAGGCGAGAACTTCCCCCGGGGGAACGGTGAGGCTAATAGGCTGGACAATAGGACGCTTATCTATTTGCTTGCTCACATCACGAAGCTCAAGCATGGGTCTATCCACGGTATCGCCTTCTTTCCCATCCGAATATAGCCGCTCCGAGACAGACTCCTATCCATGCGAGGCACACTGCGATAAAGATCGGAGTGCCGGATGGTTGTTGAATCCAATCCACCCATTGATAGTATTCGGCTCCGAAGACGGTTCCTCCTCCCATCTTGACGATCATAAAAATACGGATCAGCTCGGCCGGATTTAAGAACGTCAAGCCGACTAGCGCAGGCTTAATCCATAAATAAGGCAGAAAGCCCAGGACCGAAAGGAGTAGAGTAGGCCAGCCTATAATGAGGAAGAACCAGATTCCTACTCCATAGGTCAAGGCCTGCCAGCGGTTCTTCGACAGCGTTCCCACTCCGATCGCCAAAGCCAGAAAGAGCAGGATCAGCCCTGCAGAGAAGGCGAGGAAGAGGAGGAATGTATCCGCCGCGAACGATTTGCCGATCCATGCGCCGATGATCCCGGAGAACCCGTAACCAAAACCAACGATGGCAAAAAGAACAACGGCCAGCCCGCCATATTTGCCCAACAAATAAGAGGAGGTGCTTATAGAGTAGGTAGATAGCAGCTCCCATCCGCCCTCTTCCTTTTCCGCTGTCACGGAGAACGAGCCCAGCAGCAAGGTCATCAATGGCAGCAGATACAAAATCAAATTGAGCATTGTTCCCGTAGAGCTGGTGTAGCCGCTCATTTGACTTTGCGATTGGATCAATAGCAGCGCCAGACTAAAGAAGGAGAACAGAGCCATGAATGAATAGGCCCAAGGATTGCGGAAGCCAAGCTTGACCTCGCGTGCGGCCACTGTCAGCCAATGCATGAAATCACATCCTCAATTAGGAAGGCATTAGTAAGTAATGATTTTTGCACTTCTTTATTTTTCGCTATGCTCATTGTCCTTCTTGAGAACAGCGTCTTCTTTGTGCTCCCCATGATCGGAAGGATCAGAGTGTTCTGTGCCTTCTTTATGCTCATCCTTGGCTCCTTCGTTGTTATGACTGTCTCCGTGAGAGGGCTCTGCTCCATCGCCATGAGAGTCCCCAAGACCATCTTTATGACCGTCTCCATGGCTATTATCGCTGCCATGAGACTCTTCAGAACCTTCTGACTGTCCGTTTCCGTGCCCCTCATGATCGTGGCCGTGGCCTTTCATCATATCCATATTAGGCTCCCAGGAATGGCTGTCCAGCTCGCTTGCCGACATCAGCGTCCCTTTGCCTTGTTCTTCAATAAATTTTTCTGCGCTTGCTTTATCTTTGAAGGAATAGACGCCGAAAGCCATCGGAGTCTGGAACGTTTTATCATATACATAGTAGGCCTCTTCGAGCTTCAGCCATTCCAGACTGTGATAATCACGAACAAATCGTTGTCCGACCTCGTCCAGTCCATGCTCCTTCGTCCATACGAAAAGATCGCCGAGATCGTCAAATTTGAGCGGCTTGCCGTCTTTTAGAATGAGCTGGGTCGCATTGTGATCATCCTCTATCAGCATGTTGCACACTTCACAGCGATCCACTCCCTCGTTGATCGCAACAGGCTTGTAGTCTTCCTTCTTTCCACAGCCGGCTGCGACCAGCACAACCAGCGACGATAAAATAAGCAGCATCATTTTTTTCATTGTCTTCTAATCCCCCACACATAAATAATTATAATACTGAATACAAAAAGCAAAGCGCAAATCGCCAGTGTTATTCCGTTTAACCCGCCATTCCCCCCGGTATCGATTACGGGATTCATGAGGGGAGCCTCATCCGTTAACGATTGCGCGGAATCTATGGGAAAGAGGCCTTGCAGAAAAACCATCCCGGGCGATTGAAAAAAAAGCTGATAAGCCGAGGCGCTTTGGGTCAAGGTGATGAAAAAAGGATGGGTCCGATACACCAGATCGCTAAAGCCGCTGCCGTCCAGATCCACTCCTTGAAAATCGTCCCAATAATTGGCGCGGACTGCATTGTTGGCACTTGTTGTTGCCTGTGCCTGGTTGACATTGGAGATGAAATGGTTTCCGGAAACTTCGTTATTCTCCGATTGAAGCATCTCCATTCCGATGAAATTCCGGGCGATCCAGTTATCCTCCAGCCTGCTATCTTTGGCTTGCTCGATATAAAAGCCGACACGATTGCCTTCTACACGATTACCGGTTACAATCGTCTGATTCACATCGTACAGAAGGAGCCCCTGAGAGTTGACGTTCTCACTTTGCTCGGTGAACGAATTACCGGTCACCTCCGTATTATCCGAGCTCATGACCATCCCCCCGGTGACGTTATACTCCCCTTCGTTATCGATTAGAAACGAGTCTTTGGTGAACATGAAATGGTACCCGTAACGGGAGAAATCTACCTTATTATTCTCCACACGATTCGATTCGCTGCTCTCCAGGTAGATTCCATCATGCATGTGGGTGACATAATTCTGAGTAATGAGATTATCGTGGGAGCCCCACAGATCAATTCCGTTCCCCCGGCTCGACAGACGAACGGTTCCCGCTTCCTGCGGACGTTCGATCTTCAAGCCTTCCAGCACGTTGGTATGTGCTTCCCGCAGTTGAATTCCGCTGGCTCTAGTCGTAATGTGGAGATTTTCCAGCCGATTGCGGCTGCCCGACACAAGAACGGAGGCCATCTTTCGGTCACGCATTTCATCAACGATCTGCAGGCCCGTAATAGACGAATCGCTCGCTTGCAGCGTGATCGCCGGCGACTCGCCATCATTGTCGATTCGAACACCTGCCCCTGCCGCCTCTATATGGATAGGTCGGGTAATGACTGCCGGTCCGATATAATGGCCGGGCTCCAGCACGAGTGTTCCTCCGGATTCCGTCTGATCGATCAGCGGCTGCAGCGGAGTCCCGGCACCAACAGCGCTTTCCGCCTGTAACAAGGAGGGAAAGATCAGCGCCATCCATAATGCGGCCAGTCCTAGCAGCGGGTAACGCGGCTTGCTTCGCTGCAACAATATCATCCATTCACCTCCGCCGGAGAAAATAGAACGCACTTAACTTAACGCATACGCGTATGCGTTCCTTGCTGTTTTAGAGTCTATTACAAATTCGGTCGGCCAGATATGACTCAATAGAGCTATTGTTGTTAACAAAGTGTGTCGCTTGTCAAAGAAATAGTTGATAAGATAAAGGGGATTACCGCAATGATTGAAGAAGAGAAGTTGGCAATATAGATTGGATAGCTCATGGAGTGAAGAGAGAAAGATGTCTCCAGGGTGAGTTTTGTTAGAACGCGGAATAAGAGGAAGGGAATGGATTATGGAATATAAACACGTTACGACTAAAATGAACTATGAAGACTTGGCCAGCGGCAAAGTCATCGAGAGCCGTCTAGGGATGACTTCCTTTCCGGTCAGGCTGGGAAGCGAACTTTTTCAAAGGGGGCTCGTCCATTTACAGAAGAAGGGAGTAAACGGACCCTATACAGTGTACGATCCGTGCTCCGGTTGCGGTTACTTGCTGACCGTGATCGGCTTGCTGCATGGAGATCAGGTAGAGGCCGTATACGCTTCCGATATACGGGAGGAAGCGGTGCTGCTTTCCCGGCAAAACCTATCCCTGTTGACGATCGAAGGAATAGAGCGAAGGATAGGCGAAATCGGCAAGTACGTTCAGGAGTACGGAAAGGCTTCTCATAAAGAAGCATTGGAGGCGGCCTGTCGAATTAGAGAAGGTGTAGTTCAGAGAAGAAACCCGATTCCAGCAGTAAGCTTTCAAGCCGATATCTTGTCCGAAGGGGAGCGGGCCTCCGCATTCTGCCCACGTGCCGACCTCATTATTACCGACGTGCCTTACGGACAGACGGCTCAATGGGAGGGAGAAGGGGAAGGTCAGGACCCCCTGCATCGGATGCTGGACCAATTGCTCCATCTAGTCCATCCATCTTCCGTGCTCGTTCTTATTGCCGACAAAAAACAAAAGATTCGGCATGAAGGCTACAAACGGCTGGAAGCGCTCAAAATTGGCAAGCGGCAAGCCGCTATATTAGAAAGATTGTAGATCAAAAACAGACGGAGGCTCCGTCTGCGCTGTGGCAATAGATTTAATAAATAGACTCAATAAAGATTGCCCGTGTATAAATTACTCCTTTGGACGGTCAATTGGATACGATGTCATTTTTTTCTCGCACAGGAAACGCTCTATCCCCGGATAGAGCTCCCCCAGACTGGTAGCTGTAAAGCCGCATGACTGGTAAAAGGCTACCGAATCCTGATCCGTCTGTGCCTGGATGGAGGCTACCGCATGCCGCGAGATGACTTCATCAATCATCCGCCGTCCGATTCCTTGTCCCCGCATCTCTTCCTTGACGGCAATGTGAAGAATGACTGCACATTGCGTTTCCGCGCGAACGCTAATGCCAATGATCGCTTGAACCCCTTCCTCCGTTCCATCATTCCAGGTGTAAAAAAACCGGCAGGAGTCGGAAAGATACAAGCAGACGATTTTATCCAACTTATCTTCATCGGGAAGGTATAGACACTGCTCCAGAATCCGCCGGATATCCGGCGTAAAATCCTCTTTGTGCTGCAATGCCAGCAATCGCATGACCGGTCCACCCTTTCACATGATATCCGTGAAAATCATTCAGTTCCTATAATGTATTATAGATTATTATACGACGACATTAATGAAAGTTTAAATACTTAAAAATTAGTCATTGCAATTTCAGTTTGGACATGATATATTATTTTTTGTCACTCGGCAGGGTCTTATACGAGCTCTTAACATAATTTAAGTTAAGCAGACCCATTCAACTGACTTGTGCAGGTGGATGGCGAAAACCGGCAGACCTTGATCATGGGCGTGTTAGTTCGCGCGGGTGTAGTTCAATGGTAGAACTCCAGCCTTCCAAGCTGGTAGCGTGGGTTCGATTCCCATCACCCGCTTATCTTTTACAGTATAAACCTTTGCAGAGCGAGGGTTTTTTCTTTTTTTCTGATCGACGGAGGAAGAATAGAGGGAGAGAAATCTCCGTGTTCGACATCGTTGCTGTCGTCATGTTTGCAGGTGTGGTTGTAAGTCTGTTCCTGATTCCAGGCTAAGCTATGTGATAAAGCCGCCTCCGTAGCCGGAAGCGGCTTTAAATTTTATTAGGAAGCTGATTGAACGATGACGGGCTGTTCGGCTGCCATTTGCCGCTGTACCTCTGTAATAAGACCGAGATCATTCATCCGACGAAGCACAAGCTGTTGGCGGGATTTGGCCTTATCCCAATGATTGACAGGCGAATAGAATTCCGGCGCCTTAGGCAAGGAGGCCAGAATAGCCGCTTCGCTTAAGTTCACACATTCTGCGGCAGAAGATCCGTATCGGGTTGTTTTATTAAAATAAAAATTCGCGGCCTCTTCGATCCCGTATTTTCCATGGCCGTAGTATATATTGTTCAAATACATCTCCAGAATTTCGTCTTTGGAAAATTTTAATTCCAGGTAAGTGGCAATAGCGATTTCTTTCCATTTTCGATCAAACGTTTTGTCGTTGGTCAGAAACATGTTGCGGGCCAGCTGCATGGTGATCGTGCTGCCTCCCTGAGATTTCCTGCCCTCGGTGAGATCTACCCATGCGGAACGGGCAATGGCAATAGGATCGATTCCAAAATGGTGGTAAAACCGGTGATCTTCTACTGCGACGAATGCGCTCCGAACATATTCCGGCATTTCGCTCAGATGGACGTAGTCCCTGTTAACCGGAATCGACATTCCTTGCACCGGCATAGTGTTGGGATGTCTATAGGCGGCAAGCTTCTGTTGGTCTATTAATACATAGCCAGTCATGACCATCGTGCACCAGAATGTCATGAACAATAAAAAAGCTGCAGCGCCATAAACCAGGAGCCGGCTCAAGGAAAAGGACGCCAGCCGTTCTCTAATTTTATCCGTAGGATTGCTGCGTATGTTTTTAGATAAAGTAATTAATCGCTGCATCGAAGATGCCTCCTTTCCGAGTAGGAAGGCTAATTAAAATTCCGTAGCTTTATTATAAATGATTTAGATAGGGTAAACCTATCGATTAGTATTACAATTACCTTAAATTTTTGTAAGGTTAGCCGGAAGGGAAATGTCCCCGCAACAACTCATTGGGGACCCTTATCTCTCAGTAGGGCATAGTTCTATTATAATGGGAACAGCATCAAAAATAAGCTGGACAAAGGTCCAGCTTGAAATCCGGTCCCAGGTCATAATAGCTAAATAACAAAGGGCGACAGGAATGGGCATGTAATCTAATAAAGTTATTATTTTCATGTTGAAAATAATTGAAGCGGATGTTATAGTATTTTTACATAAATCACGGAATCCAACATCGGTATTCCGTAATTTAAGAAAATATAATTTCATAGTGAAATTAAAAAAGGGTAGAGGAAGGGGGTGTATGGGTGATTACGAAATGGAAAAGGTCTTTGAAAAGACGGGGGTATGATTTCTCTGAATCGATTTCCGGATACTTATTTTTATCGCCGGTCATTCTATGGACGGGTATTTTTATGGTTTTTCCGCTCTTGTACATTATTTACTTAAGCTTCTTTGAGTGGAATATGGTCGACCCGGTCAAGACGTTTATCGGCTTCGGCAATTACAGCCGGCTGATCGAGGACAATGACTTCATCAGGTCTGTGTATCAAACCTTATATTTCACCGTGGGGAAATCCATCTTGTCGATCGTGGCGGCCTTGTTGATTGCCTTGCTGCTTAATCAAAAAATTCGCGGCATTATCGTTATTCGCGGATTCTTCTATTCACCGGTAGTCGTATCGATGATTGCGGCGGCCATGATTTGGGGATACTTGTTCGATCCGCAGGTAGGTCCGATCACCCAGATGTTTCAAGCGGTCGGTTTGACAGCGCCGCAATGGCTGGACGATCCGAAGTGGGCCATGAATTCGATTATTATTATGAGTGTGTGGAAGAACATGGGTTATTACGCTGTTATATATTTGGCGGCACTTCAAGGAATATCCCAGGATTATTATGAAGCCGCTTCCATCGATGGTGCAACCGGTGTAAAACAGTTTTTTCATGTTACGTGGCCGCTTCTCATGCCAGCGACGATGCTTGTTGTCATTATGACCGTTATTCACGCTTTTCAGGTCTTCGCCCAAGTTTATGTCATGACAGCAGGAGGGCCGCTCGGCAGTACCAACGTAATTGTGTACTATCTGTACGAAGTGGCGTTCCAGCATTTTGAGATGGGCTATGCAAGTGCCATTGGGTTTGTTTTATTTTTGATCATGTTTATTGTAACACTGGCACAATTCAAGCTTATGGACAAAAAGATGGATTTCTAATCACTCTGTAAACAGAAGGAGGGTCGTTCATGGTTGAGAAAGGAAAAGGGCTGAAGAAATCGGTAAACTACGTGCTTGCCTATGTTGGCGGATTGTTGACACTGTTCCCGTTTCTATGGATGGTCTCCACCTCTTTCAAAAATCAGCAAGAAGCATTGACATCGGGTCTTGACATTATTCCAGAGGCCTTGAATTGGAGCAATTATATAAATGCGTTTGAGAAAGCGTCTTTACTACGTTACTTGTACAATTCATTGTTCATCACGGTTACCTCTACGCTTGGCGTTGTTGTTACTTCGCTGTTAGCGGGGTATGCCCTTTCAAGACTCCGGTTCCCGGGTAGAAATGTAATCTTTCTTGTTGTTTTGGGTACGATGCTTATTCCGCATCAGGCTACGATAGTTCCGAATTTTTTGCTTATGAAGTTATTTGGTTGGGTCAATACCTATAACGCGCTTATTATCCCTTTTCTGGTATATCCCTTTGCTATCTTTTTGATTCGCAACTTCTTTATGTCGATTCCTAAGGAGCTGGAGGAGGCTGCTAATCTGGACGGCTGCAACCGGCTGCAAACCTTGATCAAAATCATTGTTCCGATTTCCAAGCCTGCCATTGCAAGCGTTGTCATCTTCAACTTTACCTACATTTGGAACGATTTCTTCTGGCCGCTTGTCATGACGACATCGACGGAAATGAGAACGATTCAGGTGGGGCTGGCGCTGATTAAAAGCGAGTTTCTGCTGCAATGGCCGTTGTTAATGGCAACAACCGTGCTTTCATCATTACCGATCTTTATTGTGTATATTGCGTTTCAGAAGTTCTTTGTGCAAGGCTCTGTTTCATCGGGAGTTAAAGGATAATTATTGGTTGTTGATACTAAAATGGGGTGAATGGGATGAAAAAAGGAAAATCGGTCCTGCTAATGGGTCTTGCAATTACGGTTATGCTATCGGCTTGTGGCGGAGGAAATAAGACACCGGAAGGAAAAGGAAATTCGGGCAATAAACCAACCGACAAGAAGACGGTTGAATTTCTATACGCGCTGGCAGGAGCCAATGGGGAAGTTGTACAATCTCTGGTGAAGAAGTTTAACGAATCCCAAGATGAATATACCGTTAACGCAACCTTCGTGCCGCCGGACCAACGGATGGAGCAGATAACGACCTCTATTGCCGCGGGATCGCCTCCGGATTTGTTTACTGCGGGGCCTCCGGATATTTCGGTGTTACGGGGCACCAAGGGGCTAATGACGATCGACGAGCTGTCCAAAGATAAGGAAAACCAAATCGATCCGTCCATGTTCATCGAAAGTGTAAGACCAGTAGTAGAGATGGACGGCAAGATGTGGGGCGTGCCGATTAGCGCAGGGATTGCCGGCCTTTATTATAATGAAGATTTGTTCAAAGAAGCGGGGCTGACTCGCGCACCGGAGACGTGGGAAGAGCTGCTCGACTATGCGAAGAAGCTGACGGACCCTGGCAAAGGCCAATGGGGGCTGCTGCTGCCTACCAAAGAAGTATTATTTACCAATAATATTTGGTCCACGTTCTTGTGGCAGAATGGCGGGGACTATTTCACTTCAGATTTGAAAGAAGCTACTTTCAATAGTGAACAAGGCGCCGAAGCTCTTCAATTGTGGGTAGATATGATACAGAAGGACAAAGTAGCGCCTCTGCAGCAGATGGATGAAAACTTGATCACCCAGACTTTCGCAACAGGCAAAGTAGGTATGTTTATTGGCTTCCCGCTCTGGATCACCCAGTCGAAGGACTTTCCGTTCGTAACTAAAACAGCGCCGCTGCCGAAACGCGAGAAAGAAGCTACTTACTTGGGAGGCTGGTACTTGACCGTTCCTTCAGGCGGCAAAAATAGAGATGGCGCCTACGAATTTATTCAGTTCCTGCTGCAGCCGGAAAATTCGGCCGCATGGAACATTGGCATGGGCAGTCTGCCGACCCAATTATCGACGATGGAGACGAAGGAATATCAAGATTACATTAAAAATACACCGCTCGTCGAGCCGTTCGCCGATTCTTTGATGCATGCCATCGCTCCGCCGCCGACAGAAAATTATGCGAAGGTGGGCACAACGATCTCGAAAGCCATCGTCAAAGCGATGTATCAAAAATTGACACCGAAAGAAGCTCTTGACGAGGCTGCGGAAGAAGTTAACAAATTACTGCAGAAATAGGAGGATGGAGGGATCAGCATGAAGTCTGCAAAAGTCAATCGATTCTTCGAATGGATAATGAATCTGGCACTGCTTAATTTTCTTTGGATCTTACTCAGTTTGCCTGTAATCACTGTATTTGCCGCAAGTGCCGGCTTATGCCGGGTGATTCAACAGCATCGAAATGAAATGGATCGCGAAGGAATCATGTCGCTATACTGGAAGAGCTTTGTCAGACAACTGCTTCCGGCAACGTGCCTGGGGCTTGTCATGATGCTTCTTCTGCTGATCGTCATCGCCAACTTTAGTTTTGCGAATCAATTTGCAGCAATTGTTTGGCTATATGCTGTATTAATGGCGTGGAGTATTTTTGTCGGGAGCGTTTATATCTCTCTTCTCCTATTTATCTTTCCTGTATTAGCGCTGCAGGAGCAGGGTGTATCAGCCGCGATTAAGACGGCTTTCTTACTGGGACTGCAGAAGTTGCCGCATTCGCTTGCCATGGCTGGTATACTTACGGGCATTTTGCTGGCCTACTATTTTATCCCGGTGTTCATACCGATCATTGGCATCAGCTTATTGGCTTTCCTTGTTGTCGAATATACGGATAAGACGGTACGATCGGGAAATCACGCCAGCACGATGGAGATTTCAGCATCATGAAAATATACGGAGAGAATTGGACACGTCGGCTAGTGGAGCGCTGTATTGGGGACATCCGCCAGTTATGCGGTGTGAAGCCGCTGCGTTTCTCGGATGGACTGGAACAGGGGACCAAAGGAATATATGTCTGGAATGCGGCAGGGCTGCAGTTCTGGGTCTTGCCGGATCGATGTATGGATATTGGCGCAGTCTACTATAAAGGCATTCCGTTAACCTGGGCGAGCAAGACAGGATATGTACATCCATCGTATTTGCAGGATCGTGGCTGGATGGCAGGATTCCATGGAGGCCTGCTGGCGACTTGCGGCCTTAATAATGTAGGCCGCTCGTGTACGGATGAGGATGGAGCACATGAAATGCATGGCCGGGTCAGCAGATTGCCTGCTGCTGAACTGCAGTACGGAGGAGCATGGACAGCGGATGATTATGCGATCTCGATCAGCGGCAAAGTTCATGATTGCAGCTCGTTAGGCGATCATTTGCAGCTCCATCGCCACATTACGTTGAAGGCGGATGAGGCGGTTATTCGGGTTACTGACGTAGTCAGCAATTTGGGTGCGATGGCGATGCCGTGTATGATCAAATACCATATGAACTTCGGATTTCCAATCATACGGGATGATACTCGGTTTATTGTTGCTCATCGCAAGCGATTGCTGAAAGAGGGGCAAGAATTGACGGTGGCCGATGCGGATTGCTTTCGCAATATAACGAATACTGGAACGGAAATGCTGTATCACGAGTGCGATTACAGCTCTTCCGAATGGGGCCGGGTCACGATACACAATCCCCGCTTTGCAGGAAAAGAGGGGTTCGATCTGGCAATTCGATATCGGCACGAAACTCTCCCTCATCTGTGGCAGTGGAACAATGTGATGGACGGGTTATATGTAACGGCGATTGAGCCGTCGAATTGTGCTGTGAAGCCTCGCTCGGAAGCACGCAAGGAAGGCTGCCTTAAGTACTTGCAGCCGGGTGAAAGCATCGAGTTTGTAGTGGAATTTGCCATTGTTCCGGGCTATATAAATTGAACTAAAGATTTTATAGATCATGGAGTGGAGAAAGAAAGATGCTTCCAGGGCGAGTTTTGGCTTTGTATTCCTACCATCCGTAGGCCCATCTATATAGAAGGAATCTGTTGGAACGGGGTCCCCGAAAAGTACCTGGAATCGCTTCGAAGCCCATCTTCACTTTTTGGGGAAATAGTTTAGATGTTTGAAGCTTCGGAGGCACTTTCCTTCGGAACGGAATGATCCCTTTCTTTAGTGCCACATATATAGGTGCCAGCTTCGAAGGAAATTCGATTGTAAGAAGATGTATTTGGGACTAGTGTATAGTAAGATGAGGTAAATATAAGGCATAGGTGAAGCTATGAATATTGTCCACGTAGGGAAAGAACTGAATATTAAGAAAGTCATCAAGTTCGTGCGCGAGAGAGGCCCTATATCACGCAAGGAAATCTCTGAGGAGATGGATATTCCTCAGCCAACCATTACACGGATTATTGAGCAGCTGCTGCAAGTGGGCCTCATTAAAGAAATGGGAACCGTTCCTTCCAGCCGTGGCCGGCGTCAAGTGCTATTGGGGCTAAATGCCAAATGCTATTTCTCTATCGGATTGGAGATCGGGCGTACAACGGTAAAATCGGCACTCGTTGATCTGGAGGGAAATCAGACGAATTTCGCGGTGCGGCAGTCGAGCAAGCAGGATCGGATCGAGGACATTATCCGCTATTTGAAGGAACGGGTGGAGCAACTAATTCAGGAGGAAGGGATTGATCCCTCGCATGTGCTCGGCGTTGGCGTAGGGATCCCCGGTTGGCTGAATGAGACGGAGGAAGGCTATATTTCACCGTCCAACTTTTACGGTCAAACCAAGATACCGCTTCGTTCTCTTCTGGAAGAGGCTCTGCCTTATCCGATCGTCATCGACAATAATGCTAACGTCGCGGCGCTCGCGGAGAAGTGGTTTGGCAAAGGAAGAGGTTCGACTGATCTGGTTTATATTCACGCCGAAATGGGGATTGGCAGCGGCATTATTATTCGCGATACGTTATATCGGGGATTGAGCGGCAAGGCAGGAGAAATTGCCCATACCACAGTCGATATATTTGGAGAGCTATGCTCTTGCGGCAATTACGGCTGTCTGGAGACATTGGTATCAATCCCCCGAGTATTGGAGCGAATGAAAAAAACACTTAAGCTGGAGGGCCGGGATGAGCTTCATTATTTCGAGAGCGAAGATATTGAAGCTATGAATTTCGAAGAGATGCTGTCCGCTTATCGGAAAGGCTCGATACTCGCCCGCAGAGTTCTAGAAGATACCGGAAAGTACTTGGGAATTGGAATCGCCAATGTTATTCAGCATTTTGCACCGGAGACGATCATTGTCGGCGGCAAGCTTGGCACTTGTGACCCCATTATGCTGGAACAGATCAAGGCGACGGTGCTGGCCAGGGACATTAAGATCTTTGCGCCGAAGCCGGCGATTGTTGCTTCCGAATTGAAGGAAGTCATTGTGCTGGGAGCGGCGGCTCAAGTGATTGATGATGCTTTTTCTTTATATTCTTTGTTATAGTTACTGTTTATTTATTGCAAGTTGGGGGAAGTACGTTGAAACGTCTGGCAAGCCAGCGTGGCAGGCTTGTCCCGCCCATATAATTTCACTATGAAAATAATTATGGCTTTTGATATATAAAGGATGGTGCGGAGGAACTTATGCGTATTATATATTTGGATATCGATTCACTCAGGCCTGATCATATGGGATGTTACGGTTATTCGCGCAATACAACGCCGAATCTGGATCGAATTGCACAGGATGGCGTCCGGTTTAATCATGCTTATGCAGCAGCTTCGCCTTGCGTGCCTTCACGGGGAAGCTTCATGTCGGGACGATTCGGAATCAATCACGGCGCTCTGACCCATTGGGGACCCGGGGGCCAGTATTATTACCCGGAGGGCGACTTCCACAGCGAGGAATTGCCGTTCTTTACCCGCTACTTGCGGCAGGCGGATTATCGGACCATTACGTTCTCATCCTTCGGAGATCGTCACCACGCGTGGTGGTATTTCGCCGGATGGAACGAGGTTCATACACATTCACTCAAGGGAGGCAATGAAGACGCTCATGAAGTGAACGCGGCCGTTATCCCTTGGATCAAGGAGCATGGCAAAGAAGACAATTATTTCTTGCATATTCAGTATTGGGATCCCCATGCCAAGTATACGTATCCGAAACAATACGCCGAGCAATTCGCAGACGATCCGGCGCCTGCTTATCCCGATGAGGAAACGATTAAACAACATCGCAGCGATTCGCATCCGCGCTCGGCGACGTTCCTTCATTGGTCTGACGATTATAGCAAGCTTCCGAAGGATACGATGCCGCTGGAAATTGCGGATCGCAAAGACTTTAAGAAATTGATTGATGGCTATGATGGCGGAATATCCTATATGGATAAATTTGTCGGTGAAATATTGGAGACCTATCGGGAATTGGGCATTGAAGATGACATTTGCTTTATTATAAGCGCCGATCACGCCGAATCTTTTGGTGAACAAGGCATTTATATGGAGCACGGCATGGCGGCCGAGGCGGTTCATCATATTCCGCTCATCGTGAAAGTGCCCGGTGTGACGAAAGCCGGGCATGTGAACAATGACTTGATTTACAATGTCGATGTAATGGCGACTGTAATTGACTTGCTCGGCCTGCCGAAGCCGTCAGGCTGGGACGGAACGTCCTTCCTTCCTGCTCTCAGCGGTGAAGAACTTGAGGGTAGAGATTATATCGTTCTGGAGCACGGGCTATATGCGTGTCAGCGGGCTGTGCGCGATCATAACTGGTATTTTATTCGCACCTATCATGAAGGTTTGTATAATTTCCCAAGAACGGTGCTGTATGACCTTAAGAATGATCCCCACCAGACTGTGAATGTGGCGGACAAGTATCCTGAGGTAGTGAGCTTGATGGAAGAACGGCTGCAGCGGTGGCTCAAGACGAACATGGCGAAAAATGGCCGCGCGAAAGACCCGATGCAGGAAATTATAGATAGCGGCGGACCGTTCCGCTATATGAGGCCTGAGCAATGGATCAGCAGGCTGGAGCGGGCAGGCTGGAAAGACCAGGCTGAACAATTGAAAGCCAAATATACGGATGTAATGGAACAGCATTAAAATACGGAGGGGATAACATCGTATGAATATTTATTGGGGAGATATACACAATCATTGCGGAATCAGCTATGGATACGGGAGTTTGGAGAATGCATTGAAGGCTGCTAAAGGACAGCTCGACTTTGTGTCGATTATCGGGCATGCATCATGGCATGATATGCCGGAACGGACCCCCGACCTTGAATTTCTTATCGACTTCCATGAGAAGGGCTTTGCCAAGCTGGCTTCCCATTGGGATCAGGTCAGAGAAACTGTACAACGTGCGAATGTACCGCATGAATTTATTACTTTTCAAGGCTATGAAGCCCATTCCAGCGAGTATGGAGATCATCACATCGTATGTAAGAACGATGACATGCCTCTCCTGCAAGGCATATCGCCTTATGAAGCAGTATCGGGCTTGAAGCCCCGGGATGTTATTGCCGTTCCTCATCATGTCGGTTATACACCCGGGTATCGTGGCGGCAACTGGGATACTTTCGATCCGGCCATAAGCCCGATCGTAGAAGTATATTCCAAGCACGGATGCGGCTTGTCCGAAGAAAGCTTGTACCCTTATTTGCATGATATGGGGCCTCGTGATTCCCGCAGCATGGTGTTTGCCGGTATTCAAAAAGGCCGCCGCTTCGGATTTGTCGGTTCCACAGACCATCATGCCGGTTATCCGGGTTCTTACGGAGACGGAAGAATGGCGGTTATTGCAGCGGAGAAGACGCGCGAAGCGATTTGGGAGGCAATACTTGCCCGCCGGACCTATGCGGTAACAGGTGACAAAATTCAATGCGGCTTCTCTGTGAATGGCGCTGCAATGGGGAGCGAAATTACGGCTGGAGGCAATCGTGAGATTCAACTGTCGATCAAGGGCTGCGATCGCCTGGACAAGGCGGTAGTGTATAAAAACTTAAAGCCTTGGAAAGTAATCTCGGGAGAGGATTTACGTACTTCTGAAGAAGGAGCGGCTGCTGCGGGAACCTATAAAGTTAGAGTGGAGATGGGCTGGGGTGACGCTAAGGACGGATATTTCTGGCAAGGAAATGCAGCTGTTCGCAATGGCAGCATAGCGTCTGTAGAGACTTGTTTCCGCGGTCGAAGCGTTCTTGCCCCGACACCGGAGATGAAGGATAATCCTGATTTGAACGAATTGCATAATGAATTGATTGAGCAGAGCGAATCGCATGCATCCTGGACATGTACAACGTTTAAAAATCCAACAACGCTTCATCCTCATACAGCGGCATTAATTTTTGAGATTAATGGCGATGCTGCAACTATGCTGGATGTCGAGTTGAATGGAGCCCGAATGGAAATTTCGATCGGCGAATTGCTGCAAGGCAGCCGCAGTATGCATTTGAAACCGCATAATTCGGAGGCGTTCTTAATTCACCGCGCAGTACCTGAATGTGAATATACATTCGAAGGGACATGGACGGATGAGACAAAGGATGCTGCTTGCGACGTTTATCATGTAGAGATTCGTCAAAGCAATAATCAGTTCGCCTGGATATCCCCGATTTATGTAAACGGGTAGACATAGTTTCAGGAATTCGCGCTTTAAGCGGCTTGCATCACTGCGAACATTTGCATATAATATCTGTTAATGAGGATTCGATATTGATTATTGAATAACCATGCTATATAAATTGAACTAAAGAATGCATAGGTTATGGAGTGGAGAAAGAAAGATGCTTCCTGGGCGAGTTTTGGCTTTGTATTCCTACCATCCGAAGGCCTATCCAATAAAAGGAATGCAAAACAAGATGTTTGAAGCTTCGGAGGCACTTTCCTTCGGAACGGAATGATCCCTTTCTTTAGTGTCGCTTATATAGGCAAGTGAATTAATGTATGAAATGCTATGAAGGAGAAGAGTAAGCAGAACTTTTCTTACAGGGAGAAGACGCCGCAGATTGAGAGCGTCTTTAATGAAGCAGGCTGCTGAAGTTCGCTCTGGAGCAGTCCTTTGAACCTGTTTCGCGGTTATGGGCGGGGTGGAAGTAGGAGGTACCGGTTACGAGCCGTTATTCGCAAAGTGAAAATAGCGGGATACAGGGCTCGGCAGTGGAAAGCTGGCCATGGAGGTTCTCGTTGTTTTAATAAGGGTGGTACCACGGCGTTTTCGTCCCTTGATGGGGAGGAAGGCGTCTTTTTTGTTTTCTGGCTCCAGCTTTGGGATACCTGAAGAAAATAATGAAGCTGGAATAGGGCTTTAGTGGTTTGGGCTTCGGCCGTCGTATCGTCGTGTTATTCAGTGGTTGTACCTAAAAGTCCGTCCATGGGACGGAAGTCAGTTAAATGGAGGCGAGATGGATGAAGGAACAATTGGAAGCTCTTAAGCAGGAAGCACTGCAGCAATTGGAGCAAGCGGGCAGAAGCCAGCAGTTGAATGACCTTCGAGTCAAATATTTGGGCAAAAAAGGCCCGCTGACCGAAATATTGCGCGGGATGGGTTCGCTTAGCGCGGAGGAACGGCCGATCATCGGGCAGGTGGCGAATGATGTCCGAGCAGCGATCGAGCAGGTGATTGAGCAGAAGCAGGAGCAGTTCCGCAAGGAAGAGACCGAGCGGAGGCTGCAGCAGGAAACCATCGATGTGACTTTGCCGGGCAGAAAGCCAGCGACCGGAGCGGTGCACCCGTTAAGCAAGGTCATTGAAGAAATTGAAGATATCTTCCTGGGTATGGGCTACACCGTGGAGGAAGGGCCTGAGGTAGAAACCGATTATTACAACTTCGAAGCATTGAATTTTCCTAAAAATCATCCCGCCAGGGATATGCAGGATTCTTTCTACATCACCGATGAGATCCTGATGAGAACCCATACATCTCCGGTTCAGGTTCGCACGATGGAAAGAATGAAAGGCAACGTTCCCGTCAAAATTATTTGTCCCGGGAAGGTGTACCGCAACGATGATGACGATGCGACTCATTCCCATGTGTTTACTCAGATCGAAGGACTGGTCATCGACCGGAACATCCGGATGAGCGATTTAAAAGGAACCTTGCTCCAATTCGTTCAGGAAATGTTCGGCAAGGATACGAAAATCCGTCTGCGCCCCAGCTTCTTCCCGTTCACAGAGCCGAGCGCAGAGGTGGATGTCAGCTGCATGATGTGCCGCGGCGAAGGCTGCCGGACCTGCAAGCAAACCGGATGGCTGGAAATTCTCGGCTCCGGAATGGTTCATCCGCGTGTTCTGGAGATGGCGGGATACGATCCGCAGGAATACAGCGGCTTTGCCTTTGGAATGGGCGTGGAGCGGATTGCGATGCTGAAATACGGAATTGACGATATTCGTCATTTTTATACGAACGATTTACGTTTCTTACAGCAGTTTGTGCGCGTGTAATCTAGAGGAGAAGGGAAGGTAGTAACGATGAAAGTATCTTATCAATGGCTTGCCGATTATGTGGATCTTAGCGGATACTCCGCGTCGGATTTGGCGGAGAAGCTGACCCGAAGCGGGGTTGAGGTCGATATTGTCGAGCCTAGAAATAAAGGCGTCCAGCAAGTAGTGGTCGGTTATGTCAAATCGAAGCAAAAGCACCCGGACGCCGATAAGCTGAATGTATGTGTGGTCGATACGGGACTTGGTGAAGATCTGCAGATTGTATGTGGAGCGAAGAATGTGGATGCCGGGCAAAAGGTGCCGGTCGCCTTGGTCGGAGCCACCCTGCCGGACGGCCTGAAGATCAAACGGGCCAAGCTGCGCGGCGTAGAGTCGCAAGGGATGATCTGCTCGGCCAAAGAGCTTGGCATGAACGACCGGCTGCTGCCCAAGGAAATTCAGGAAGGCATTCTCGTCCTTCCGGAGACAACGAAGATCGGGGACAGCATTCTGGATGTGCTTGGGCTGAGCGACGAAGTGCTGGAGCTGGATCTGACTCCGAATCGCTCGGATTGTCTCAGCATGATCGGGGTCGCCTACGAAATCGCGGCCATTCTGGAACGCGAGGTTAAGCTGCCATCGCCGGAGGACGGCCTGGTTGCAAGCGGGGAGAAAGCCGCGGACCGGCTGAGCATTACGATCAGTGCGCCGGAGCTGTGCGGCCATTATGCGGCCCGCTGTGTAGACGGCGTACAAATCGGGCCTTCGCCGCTGTGGCTGCAGAACCGGTTGATGGCTGCCGGAGTCCGGCCGATCAATAACATAGTCGATATTACGAACTATGTCATGCTTGAGTACGGACAGCCGCTGCACTCGTTCGACGCCGACAAGCTCGAAGGCGGCCGCATCGACGTGCGGGCAGCCGCCGACGGCGAGCGGATCGTCACGCTGGACGATGCGGAGCGGGCGCTTGACGCCGGCATGCTGCTCATCACGGACGGAGCCAAGCCGATCGCGATTGCCGGCGTGATGGGCGGCGCCAACTCCGAAGTATCGGAGTCGACGACCCGCATCGTGCTGGAATCGGCGAGGTTCGCCGGCTCGTCCGTGCGCAGAACGTCGCGTCAGCTCGGGCTGCGCTCGGAAGCCAGCCTCCGGTTCGAGAAGGAAGTGAATCCGGAGGCGGTGCTTCCTGCGCTCGATCGCGCTGCGTCGCTAATCTGCCGCTATGCGGGCGGTCAGGCGGCGGAAGGCATCGCCGAAGCGTCCGTAAGCAGCGGCGAGCCGGTCACGGTGACGGTAAGCGCCGACAGGATCAATGCTTATCTGGGCACGGACATGCCGATAGAGACGATTCTGTCCATCTTCGACCGGCTTCATTTTTCTTACGGGCGAGGAGCGGACGGCGCGATCACCGTTCAGATCCCCAGCCGTCGTGGCGACATTACGCGTGATGTGGATCTGATCGAAGAGGTAGCCCGTTTGTACGGCTACGATCAGATTCCGACGAGTCTGATGACTGGCGTGACGACGCCGGGGACGCTGAGCGGGGAGCAGAAGGTGCGCCGGAGCATCCGCAAGCTTTTAACCCAAAGCGGGCTTCATGAAGTCATTACTTATTCGTTCGTTCATCCTAAGCTGATCGAACAATTTTCAGGAAGATACAAGGACGCCGAGCCCATTGCGCTTGCGATTCCGATGAGTGAAGAAAGAAGCACGCTTCGTACGAGCTTGATTCCGAATTTGCTGGAGACGGCGGTTCATAACAGATACCGCAGCATGGACGATGTGGCGGTGTTCGAAATTGGTAAAGTCTTCATTACCGGAGAGAAGGCTCTTACGAAGCAGCCGGACGAAAGATTGCTGCTCTCCATTCTGTGGACCGGGTCCAATCGTCCGCTTCATTGGTCGTGCAAATCGGCTGCGGTTGATTTCTACGATGTGAAGGGCCTGATTGAGAAAGTGACAGATTACTTCGGGCTGACTGTGGAGTATAGAGCAGCCAAGCCCGATGGCTACCACCCGGGCCGCTCCGCCGAAATATGGCTGGCGAATGCAGCGGAGCCTGTGCTGCTGGGCACGCTCGGTCAGCTTCATCCTGATTTACAGAGGGATAAAGATCTGGACGATACTTACATCGCCGAAATCGAGCTCGATACGCTGGCTCGTTATGTTGATTTTTCCATCCGCTATAAAACATTGCCCCGTTATCCGGCTATGACTCGAGACCTGGCTCTTGTAGTCGACGCGGCTGTCGCGGTCCGTGATATGGAGAATAAGGCAAGGGAAACCGCAGGCTCCCTGCTCGAATCGATTCAAGTCTTCGATATTTACACCGGGGACAAGGTGGGGGCTGGCAAGAAGAGCGTTGCTCTGTCTCTGGTCTACCGTCACCCCGACAGGACTTTGACCGAAGAAGAGGTGTCGGAACGGAACGATAAAACTATCGCCGCCTTGGAGCAAACTTTTGGCGCGGAGCTTCGAAAATAGAAGGAAAACGGACCGGCTTTATCGAATACTAATCGGTGTGGACGATAAGGCTGGTCTTTCTTTTTGTGTCGGCTTGAAAAAGAATGATCCGATGGCGACAAGAGAGCGGGCTTAAGACTGGAGAGGCGCTGGCAGGAAAATATTCTGCAAGTGCGATCAAGTGAACTTCAGCTATATACTCGGCACTAAAGATTTCAAAGCTCATGAAGTGGAGAAAGAAAGATGCTTCCAGGGCGAGTTTTGGCTTTGTATTCCTACCATCCGAAGGCCGAACCAATAAATAAGGAATACAAAACAAGATGTTTGAAGCTTCGGGGGCACTTTCCTTCGGAACGGAATGATCGCTTTCTTTAGTGCCACTTATATAGTGAGACTATTCGATATTGTAACTGAAATCTGCTAAACTATAGATCGATTCCTTGTAATCCTTGCAGGTTGTTAGAGTTATTCCGCTTATATTTAAGAGGCTGCCGGGAAAATGCAGCAAAAATGGAACGTGGGGATTTCGCTTCCGCGAATCTACTGCAAAAGTACATGCTTTTTGGGAGATGCTGTCCGATTGCTGCTCATTTACTGCAAATATACAGTCATTTCGGCCATTTGAGCCCGATATTGGAGGAAACGGATTTTTTCACTGCACTTTTGCAGTCGATCCTCAAAAATCAACTGATTTTTAGCGGTTTGGATGTATTTTTGCAGTAGATCTATTATCGGAAATTCATGATCATGATTTTGTAACTCACAAATCAGGAGCAGAAACAATAAACATACTCTTTTTACTCCATTTCAAGATCGCAAGGGAGGAGGAATGCGATATGGACGAGGAACAACAAAAAACCAGTATAACCGTAGACATCTTTGGCACCAATTACAAGCTGATGAGCAGCGCCAGCCCGCGTTATATCAAAACGGTGGCAGCTCATGTTAATGAACAAATGCATAATATAGCTGGTCTTAATTCTCGCTTGGACTCGATGAAAATCGCGGTGCTGGCGGCGGTCAATATGGCGGATGAGTTTTTCAAAATTAAATCCAACGCCGAGCATTTGACAGGGATGGAAGACAAATATAAGGACCAGCTGGAGGAAACGCGTCAACTGTCGGAATTGGCCGATCGGCTTAAGAATGAGCTTGGTCAATGGCGACAGAAGGAAACCGAGTGGAAAGGGGAGAGGAATCAGCTGGAGGCAGCTG
The DNA here is from genome assembly GCF_018403245.1 of Paenibacillus sp. J2TS4. Classification (GTDB taxonomy): domain Bacteria; phylum Bacillota; class Bacilli; order Paenibacillales; family NBRC-103111; genus Paenibacillus_L. Next base: position 104,287 of record NZ_BOSH01000008.1, on the reverse strand, counting down.
TCACGAAGCTGGATAATGAGCTTCGGGCTGCCGTAGAGACCGGACAGAGTCATCGCGACCGGATTAAGGAGCTGGAGGAAGAGCAGGATCGGCTGTATGCTGTCTTGGCGGGAGCTGAAGAGACGGCTGAGAGCTACAGGCAGCATATCGAGCTGCTTGAGGTGAATGGCGAAGAGCTGCATGCCGCATTAGACGAGGCTAAAGCAGCGGAGCTTAAGGCCAGGGAAAATACAACGTCGCTGGAGGAGCGTATTGAGCAGCTTACGTCTGCCTTGAATCAGACCAAGGAAGCTGAGCGGAGACAAGCTGCCCAAGTGGAGGAGCTCAAGAAGGAATTGCTGCAGCTAAAGCAAAGCAACGAGGAGCTCACGAAGAATGCAGCGCAGCTAGAGCAGAGCAATGGTGACTTAAGGAAGAATATGGCTCAGCTAAAGCAGAGCAACGAGGAGTTAATGCGGAACGCAGCGCAGCTAGAGCAGAGCAACGAGGAGTTAATGCGGAACGCAGCGCAGCTAGAGCAGAGCAATGAGGAGTTAACGCGGAACGCAGCGCGGCTAGAGCAGAGCAACGAGGAGTTAACGCAGAACGTAATGCAGCTAGAGCAGAGCAATGAGGAGTTAACGCAGAACGTAATGCAGCTAGAGCAGAGCAACGAGGAGTTAACGCAGAACGTAATGCAGCTAGAGCAGAATAACGAGGAGTTAAAGCAGAACACAGCACGGCTTAAGCAGAGCAATGAGGAGCTAACAAAGCTAGAAACGGCCTGGACGGAGGAGCGTCATACATGGGAAAGCCGTGTGGACAAGCTCCAGACGGAACTGCAACGCGCCGAGGAGAATGCGCAGAGCCAGACGGATTGGATATCTCTTCTCGAATCGGAGAGGGAGCAATTGGAAACGGCCTTGCAGCAGGCTAAGCAGGACGAACAGAGATCCGTCGATGAAATCGGCGCCATGAGAGCGAATATTCAGCAGCTGGAGACCGAACTGGGGCAGGCTCAAGAAGCGGTTCTCAGCCGGGAGAACGAAGCGGCTGCTTTGAAAACCACTATACAGCAAGTGAAGTCGGAATTGAGACAAGCTAAAGATACCGAGCAGAGTCAAATCGGCCAGCTCAAAGAGCTCAACGACGAATTGGAACAGCTTCGCAAACAGCAAAATGAATGGAACACGCTGGAGTCTGAATGGAAGGCGGCGAGGGATCGGCTGGAAGAGGATATTCGTCGTCTTACAACGGAAATCCAGCAGGCCGACGAGCTGAAGAAGCTGAGCCATGACAAGATTGGCTCACTTACAACGGAGCGCGATCGGCTTCAGTCCTCTTTGGCCCAGGCGGTGAAGACCGAGTCGGCCCAACAGGAGAGGATTGCCTCTTTGGAAAAGGCTGTGGAGCAGCTTAGAGCGGAATTAAGCTCTGCCCAGAATGAGGTGCAAGGCGCGGAAGCGGCGGAGCAGCAGGCTCAAGAGCGAATGTCCGCTCTGGAAACGACCGTCAGGATGCTGGAAAATGAGCTGAGTGAAGCCAAGGCCGCTGGCCGAAGCGAGCAGGATCGGGCGGCATCGCTTGAGGAGGCTGTCGAGAAGCTGCAGGCTTCCTTGGAAGAGGCCCAGGAGGACGAGCGGGCAGGGAAGGCTCGCCAAGCCGAGCTTCAATCCGAGCTGGAGCAATTCCGTCGGGAGGACCGCGAATGGAGAGCTCGTCAAGCCGAGTGGAACGATGAAAAAGAGCAGCTTCAGCAGCGACTGCGGAATCAGGAGGCCGAGCTGGATCTAGTGAAGCAGCTTGAGCTTACGGGCCGCAGCGAAGCGGCCGCAGCTCAGGAAGAGCTGGAGTCGATGAAAAGCTTTTTTGAGGAATGGGAATTGGAGCAAGGAAATCTGGAGGAAGAACGGGATCGCCTCCGGCAGGAGATGGAGAGCTTGCGCAAGGAGTTAAGCGCCATTGTGGAAAAAGAATCCCGGCATGCCCAAAAGGTACTGGAACTGGCTAAAGAAAACGAACGTCATCGGGAAGGCATTGAACAACTGACAGAACAACTAGAGAACGAGAAAGCACTGCGGTCTCAGGAAAGCAATGACGAGCTGCAGATAAAATATGAGCGGCTCGAGATCGAATACGAGAAGCTTAAGAAGGAATACAACGAATGGATTGAGCTGGTTATAGACGATACCGGACCGAAGGCATAGAGTGGCCGTGATGATGAATATCGTCGATTTAATTGTTGCGGTCACAATTATCGCTTCGTTTGCCGCCGGTTACCGCAAAGGCTTGATCAGCCAGTTGGTTTCGGTAGTCGGGTTGGTCGCCGCAATACTTGCGGCCTTTTTCTTTTATGCCAATGTAGCGGGTTATTTGGCCAAATGGATTCCACTCAAGACGTTTACAGCGAATTCGGATTACGAATTCCTGCTCGACCATTTTCAATTGGAGACTTATATATATAATGCTATTGCGTTTGTTCTGCTGTTTTTTGTTGTCAAAATCGGATGGCATGGAGTGGGGAGGCTGCTCCATGCCGTAGTGAAGGTACCGGGTTTGAATGGGTTGAACCGGTGGGCCGGAGCTATTCTCGCCATGCTTGAGGCTTTTTTGATCTTGACCCTGCTTGTGTTTTTACTCATTGCGGTTCCTTCGGATCCGCTTCAGGAGGTGCTGGAGCAATCTGCTGCTGTCCCGTATCTTTTACAGTGGCCGCCGCTCGTCATGGAGAAGCTGCCGGATCTGTTTCAATTTCCTGAAGAAGATAAAGTTGAAGTATATCGGTGGACAGGCAGGACTATTGTTTTTTGGGAAACAGCAGAGGCTGTATGTTTTCGATGACTGCCAAAAGGCTATATTTATTTGGTGGTGCAAATTTGCAGGTGATTGTCCCATTAATGGCTTTAGCGAATTTCGTCCAAAAGCTTATGATTGTGGTGGGATAAATGTAGCAGTGCAACTGGCGTTGGGTAGTTTGATACGAAAATTCCTGTAGAATCGCAGGCTTTTTCCTATTACAGCTTGTTTCGATGAGTAATCCCTGTATAATTGCAGGAATTCGTATTTCGCACGGTTCGCTTAGGGGACCGCTCGCCAACAACGCATCCCATTTCGAGCATGAAATGCTACTGCAATATAAATATAAAAAAACCGGGGAAGTCTGTTCTTCCCCGGCCAATGGAGAGGTCAGCATGTCGAAGGACATGCACCTCTTTTTTTATTCTTCAACAATGAGTTTGGATTTCATAGTTGCGTGTCCCGAACCACAAGGAATGCTGCAGATGATGTCGTAGGTTCCCGCTTTATCGGCTTTGAAATATTCCGTAGTGTTGTTGTTGTCGAGCTTGACTTTAGCTCCTTTAATTTCAATACCGTGAATCCCTTCCTGATTGTCCAGGACAAGCTTGTAGGTTTCGCCCGTTTTAATTTTGTATTCGGATTGGTCGAATTGGAAATTGGTTGCCACCATTTTAACCTCTTGGGCGTTGGCTTTGTCTGCATCGCTTATACCACTGGCTCCATCACCGCCGCCACATGCGGCCAGAACAGTTACAAAAACGGCCGCCATTATGAGCCCCATTAATTTTTTCATTGGGTTTCCCTCCCATTTGGATTTATGTCTGTCTACATCCTCTATCATACCTCTGGGAGGAAAATTTTTCAGTGACAAACCCGTGAAGCCTTTGTGACAAATCTAGCACAAAAAACCAAAGAATCCATTGGATCTTTGGTTTACTGGTGGGATATTTGCCTTCAGAAAGGAGGAATCAGTGGGGAAAAGTCCCCCGTCTGATTCCTCCGGTTTGGCAATTTGTGATTGGTGACACGGGCTTGATTGTTAACCGCGTGCTCTTCCTCGATCGAACGGTGTAGCAATCGGAATGAACAGGTCGATAATCCCGATGACCAAGGCGGCCAAAATCGCGCCAATAATCGAGACGGATACGCCTCCTACCACAAATTGGGCCAACCAAATGATTAAAGCACTGACGAGAAATCCGACAATTCCCCGCCCGAACGGTGTAATTCGTTTGCCGAAGATTCCTTCAATAATCCAACCGGCAAAAGCGATAACGAGGGCCAGGAAAAAAGCGCTCCAGAAGCCACCGACCGAAAAGTTGGGAACGAGCCAACTGACGACCATCAAGACTAGGGCAGAGACCACAAATCTAATCAGGTGGGCAAAAAAGCTTCTCATAAGCATAACCTCCTTTGTATCAACATATGTTCGCTGAAAAGAAACAGGAAAGGCTCAGGCAGGAAATGTCGAATTCTCTAATTAGTGTTCCGCATTTCCGTCAAACTATCATAGGATTTTCTCCCTAATGCCGGAAAGATTATCTATAATGCTTTTGCTCAATGGCTAATCGGCTCTCCTTCCGATATAATAAAAGGATAAAGGAAGTAATTTTTTGAGAAGAGGGTTTCACCATTGAATGATAAAATTTTGAATACACTTGAATATTATAAAATGATTCGCAGTCTAACCGGCTTCGCGGCAACTTCTCTGGGTAAAAAACGGACAGAGGAGCTTCGTCCGAGCGGAGATTTGGCTGAAGTGAAGTCCCGGCTGCAGGCTACCGACGAAGCTGTCAAGGTCGAAAGACTGAAGGGACCCGCTCCATTTGGCGGGATACGCGATGTTAAGGCCGCAGTCAAAAGAGCGATGATCGGGGGCATGTTGAATCCAGCCGAACTGCTTGATACGGCTAATACGTTAAGCGGCGGCCGGAGGCTGCAGCGGTTTGTGAAGGCGGTGCATGAGGACGAAGCGATTCCTCTCTTGTCTGCCGCTGTCGACCGATTAACGGAAAATCGGCCGCTCGAGGAGAGCATTCAATCCTGCATTGACGAGCATGCTGAAGTGACCGATTCCGCCAGCCCGGAACTGTATCGTATCCGTCAGGAATTGCGGACCGGCGAAGCACGGGTTCGGGAGCGATTGGAGCAAATGATCCGCACCCCTTCCACTCAGAAGATGCTGCAGGATCCGATTATTACGATTCGCAACGACCGTTATGTCATTCCTGTGAAGCAGGAGTATAGAAGCCATTTTGGCGGAATGATCCATGATCAGTCGGCATCCGGCGCCACTTTGTTCATTGAACCGGAGTCGATCGTGCAGATGAACAATCGGCTGACGGAACTAAAGCTGAAGGAAGAACGGGAAATTGAGAAAATATTGCGGATGCTGACCGCTCAGGTGGCTGAGTTTGCCGAGCCTTTGCTGGACAATTTGGAGGCTTTGGCGGATATCGATTTTATATTTGCCAAGGCCGGCCTCGCCAGAGAAATGAAAGCTACGCTGCCGCTGATGAATGACCGGGGCTTTTTTAAGCTGAAAAAAGGAAGGCATCCATTGATAGACCGCGATACCGTTGTTCCGCTGGATGTAGAGCTGGGTAACCGGTATACCTCTGTCATTATTACCGGACCGAACACCGGAGGGAAGACGGTAACGCTGAAGACCATCGGCTTGCTGAGCCTGATGGCGATGTCCGGGCTGTTCGTTCCCGCTGAAGACAGCAGCCAGCTATGTGTGTTTGATGCCATCTATGCCGATATTGGCGATGAACAAAGCATTGAGCAGAATTTGAGTACTTTTTCGAGTCATATGACGAATATCATCGGGATTTTGCGCAACATGACTCCCAAAAGTCTTGTGCTGCTGGACGAGGTAGGCGCCGGGACCGACCCGGCTGAAGGATCGGCGCTGGCGATTGCCATTCTTGAACATATTCACAAGTTGGGCTGCCGAATGGTGGCTACGACTCATTATAGCGAGCTGAAGGCCTATGCTTATGAGCGCAAAGGCATCATTAACGCCAGCATGGAGTTTGACGTTCAGACATTGAGCCCGACGTATCGCTTGCTCGTTGGTGTTCCGGGACGCAGTAATGCGTTCGCGATCGCTGAACGGCTGGGCTTAAGCAGAGCAATCATCGAGCACGCGCGCCATCAGGTCGACGAGGAAGATCAACGCGTCGAGTCTATGATCGCTACGCTGGAGGAAAATCGTCTGACAGCGGAGGCGGAGAGAAAAAGCGCCGAGCAATTGCACGAGGAAGTAGCCGCTCTTCGCAAGGAGCTTGAGCAGCAGCGCAGCCGTTTCGAGGAGCAGAGAGCCCGTCTGCTCGCGAAGGCGGAGCAGGAGGCGGCAGAAGCCGTTAAGAAGGCAAGGATAGAGGCCGACGAAATCATCGCTGATTTGCGGCGAATGGCGATTGAGGAACGATCTTCGGTGAAAGAACACAAGCTGATCGAAGCGAAGAGAAGGCTGGATGAAGCAGCGCCTCAGTTGAACGACAAGGGGCAGCGGCCTTCCTCGACTTCCGCCGGCAGGTCGACGAAGCCGATAGGACCGGGCGATCAGGTGCTGGTCCATAGCTTCGGGCAGAAGGGGCATGTAGTCGAGTTGAATGGGGACAGCGAGGTCACGGTTCAATTGGGGATCATGAAGATGAAAGTGGCCAGATCGGATGTTGAGCTCGTCTCGACCTCCGCGCCGAAGCCGGCTCAGCAGACCGTCGTTACCGGGGTTAAACGGTCTCGCGACGATCAAGTGCGGACGGAGCTCGATTTGCGTGGCAATAATATTGAGGATTCAATAATCGAAGTGGATCGCTTTCTGGACGAATCGTTCCTGGCCAATTTTCATCAGGTGTATATTATTCATGGAAAAGGAACGGGAGTATTGCGCACGGGAATTCAAGACTATCTGCGTAAACACCGGTTGGTCAAAAGCTTTCGTCTCGGTAATTACGGGGAAGGGGGGAGCGGCGTAACGGTCGTGGAGCTGCGCTGAAGATTTCTCCAATATCGAAGCAGCAAGCGACAGCCAGTAAGCGACGCTTTTTTTACCAAGAGCCCAGGGATGGAACATCGGTTATAGTTTTGCTCAATCAGGTTGTATAATGCGGTAAATAGTGGTAATATCCAGTGGAGCCGCCATCATTCCATGGTGGCCAAAAATTTATAAACATTTTTTTGGCGTTTTTGAAACTATCGATTTTATGGCACGTATGTATAGTAAATGGCTGATAAACTAACATTTTAATAATAAGGGGAGGAACCAAACTATGGGAATTTTCAAGCGTCTTCGTGACTTGACCGTCGCATCCATCAATGATCTGATCGATCGTGCGGAAGACCCCGTCAAAATGCTGAATCAGTTTTTGCGGGATATGGAGCAAGACATTATCGAAGCGGAATCGGCTGTAGCGAAGCAGATCGCAGTAGAGAAGAAATTTAAGCTGCAATTTGAAGAAGCGGGAGAGCTGGTCGCCAAGAGGGAAGCTCAGGCTATGAAAGCTTTGGAGCAAGGCAACGAGGATTTGGCCCGCCGCGCCCTTCAAGATAAGAAGGACCATCAAGCCCGCTACGATGAAATGGGCAAGCAATATATGATCGCTAAGGAAAATGCCGATCGTCTGCGTTCCCAATTGTCTGAAATGAAGAGCGAGTACAACCAAATGAAGAATAAGCGCGATCTGCTGATTGCCCGTGCGGAAGCGGCCAAAGCTCAGAAAACCATTAATCGCGCTATGTCCGGATTCAGTACCGACAGTGCGACCAAAGGCTTCGAGCGGATGTCGGAGAAAGTACTGCAAATGGAAGCGGAGGCCCAGGCCAGCCAGGATTTGCGCAATGACAACCGCACGCTCGACGATGAGCTTTCGAAGCTGGGCTCCAGTGATATTGAGGATGAACTGGCTGCTATGAAAGCTAAATTGCAAAACAAAAAAGCAGAATAATCGACAGTGTGAAGAAAACTGTTGTCAAGCAATGTAAATGAGTAAAAAAACTTATGACATCATAATGGTAGTTATAGCCGCAATTAGTGGAACAAATAGAAGCAGCAAAAATAGCAGGAGAAGGGTCTGGTACCGTCATCGGCAATAGGGATTGAACGACCTTCATCAGAGGACTGGGGATTGAAATTTCCCCAGTCTTTTCTACCGTTTTGAATGAAGGCTGATGCCTGGTAAGGAGGATCTTGGATTTTATGCATAAAGAGGTGGATCAACTAATGGCTATCCCCTATTTGGAAACGCTCGCTTTTTATTCGGTAGCGGTGCTTGCTCTGGTGGTCTTTTTAACACTATGGAATATGGTGACCAAATATAATGACTGGGAAGAGATTAAAAAAGGAAATGTAGCTGTCGCCTTGGCTACGGGCGGCAAAATCTTCGGAATTTGTAATATTTTCCGCTTTTCGATGTTAAACAACGATACTCTGTTTGAAAGTATTATTTGGTCGTGCTATGGTTTTGTCCTGTTAGTGGCGGCCTACTTTATTTTTGAACTGCTGACTCCGCGCTTTAGAATTGACGAGCAGGTTAAGAAGGATAATCGCGCGATTGGTTTCATTTCATTCGTGATTTCCGTTTCGATGTCTTATGTGGTCGGAGCCAGTGTAACCTGACAGGTTGAATCGTTGGTTTAGAGCAGATATTATTTCTTGTATAAAGGAGTAGCAAGGACATGAAATATTTATGGGGCACGCTATTTGCTTTATCATTGGTTTTTTTGATTGCGGGGATTTATTACTTTATTAATTATGCATAGTGATTCGTTTAGCCTATAAGAAGAAAGATCGGAGGACCATGGCCTTGGATATAAACAAATCTACCCTCTGTCCCTGGTGCCAGTCGGAAATTGTATGGGACCCGGAAATTGGACCGGAAGACGAATGCCCCAATTGCTTTAATGAATTAAACGATTATCGCAGTGTCACCATTTCGGTGGAGGATACCGATCCAGAGGAAGAAGATCCAGTTGCCGGGAACGAAAGTGAAGCCTGGGAGGAATGGGATGGCGATTCGGTCAGGGACATTTATGCAGAAAATGTGGAGAGCTGCATAGATCGGCAGGAAGAAGCGCCGGAATGCTCGGCCTGTCGTGAATTGATGCTCCATGCCGGAAACCATACGGTTACGGAATCCCACTACACGCCGTTGGTTCCAGCAGGCTGGAATCGCGAATTTCTAGCCACCCCTTATCAGGTTAAGGTCTATTTGTGCCCCTCTTGCTTCAAGACGGAGACCTATCTGTCCGATGCCGATCGATTGGCTGTCATTCAGGCACTAAGTGAAAAAAGCGATTAAGCTCAGGGGGACGCGGCCAGAATCATGTATCTTTAACACTGATTCAGCAGAACAGTGAACAGCAGTCAGGCTTCTTCTCAAGAAAAGCAGTCCAAAAAACGTGGAGGTTCACGTGTTGGGCTGCTTTTGTTGTTCTTCCTGTAAAAACATTATTAAAGCAGGATATAACCATCTTGTTCCATTAGGGGGCCAAAGGCTTATGTTTTCCCAGCCTTTTGGGAATGTTAATGGAAGTCGATTCATGCCATTCTACTAGGGACAGGTGAATTCATGCATAACCACGTTAAATCAAGGGGTGTCCGTTACGGAGGACTAAGGTTTGGAGAAGATGGGCTCGAAGAGAGCCTTCCGCAAGGCACGCAGAAGGGCAAGCAGAAAGACAAACCTCATTTATCGGCCCAATGCAAGCTGCTTCTATTGGTCAACGGTTTGTTTGCGACGGCGAACGCCCTATCGGGAACGTTCGTCAATGTTTACCTGTGGAAAGTCAAGAACGACTATACGATGATTGCCACATTCGCTATTTCTCAACAGGTGACGACCGCCTTGTTATTCTGGCTGGCAGGTAAATGGATCAAGGAATACAATAAAATGAATGCACTCCGGGCGGGCGTTGCCGTATCCGCCATTTTTTATTCTGCGGTGCTATGGGCTGGAGTTAAGGCAGTTGATTATGTAATATGGCTGGGAGCCATCCAAGGCATTTCTGCGGGACTGTTTTGGTCCGCCTTTAATGTAGTTTATTTTGAAGTGACGGACCCCGACAATCGCGATCGTTTCAACGGATGGGCCGGGCTTCTCGGCTCAGCAGCCGGAATGATTGCTCCATGGGTATCCGGTTTTCTCATTACGAGAATGGAAGACGCTATAGGGTATCGGCTGATTTTTACGATTTCGTTGATCATCTTTGTGGTGGCGACGATCTTCAGTTTTTTTCTTAAGAAAAGAAAGCCGCTTGGAAAGTACTTATGGTTTTACGGAATTCACCAGTTAAAAAAACGACGGCATCCGTGGAGAAAAATTGGCCTCGCCATGACAGCCCAAGGGGTGCGTGAAGGAGTATTCGGGTTCATTATTGGCCTGTTGGTCTATATTTACACGCAGAATGAAATGAAGCTCGGCAACTTTTCCTTAATTACATCGGCGGTGGGGTTATTCGGTTTTATGGTGGCCGGCCGGATGCTTAAGCCTAAATATCGCCGGTGGGGAATGTTTGCCGGAGTAGTTATGATGATTGCGGTCATTTTGCCGTTTTTTTGGCAGGTCAGCTATTTCACTCTGCTCGTCTTCGGTATCGGAACCGCATTGTTCATTCCATTGTATTCGATTCCGACCACCTCGGTGGTCTTCGATATTATCGGTCAGAATGAGGAAAGTGCCGAGCAAAGAGTTGAATATATCGTGCTGCGGGAATTGGCTCTCTGTCTTGGCAGAATTGTCGGAGCTCTTGTTTTCATCGCGGTTGTTTCCCGGACGACGGCGCCGTTAGCGATGAATTTTCTGCTGCTCGGCATCGGCAGCTCTCCTTTGATCGTGTGGCTATTGCTTAGAGGCTGGCTTGGCTCTGCGGCCCCTAAACCAGATAAAGCTTAAGGAGATTCGGTTGGGCGTCCTTATGGATCGATTCGAGCCGTTGCTGCAGGAAAACAGCCCGATCGAGTCATACCAACTTCATCATTTAGCCAAACAGCACAACCTATCTCACGCACCCAACTGAGCATAGATGGCCAAATGGTCGAAAAATAGGACAACTGCTGGTGCCACGTTAGCAGTCTACTTGCACAACATGGGGATCTAAATGGATTGACAACTAAATGGATTTCCTGCAGCTAGTTTGCTCTGTTTGAGGTTAAAAACGAAAACTAAATGGAAAACCTCCATCTATTTTATGTAAAAAGAGGGATATCTGTGAAAATCCGCTATTTTTAAATGCAGTTTTTCCATCTAGTTTAGTCCACTTGCCCTATTCGCTTCAATTTACCTACTCAAAATACAGTTAGACGCTACCCTTCTACTCGCACTTTTCCTAGGTGCGAAAAAAGACAACAACTAGTCGGAGAATACGGTTAGACCGCCATAACTTAATCAATTAAATATGGGGAAATAGATCTTGAATAATACCTCTAATTCCTATAAAATAAGTTGGTATAAATGTTGGTTCGGTATGGATTACCTGCCTATTTCTAAAAGGAGGGATTCAAATGGCCGGGAGAATGGTCGAAACGATCACCGATTTAATAGGAAACACTCCGGCGGTTCGTCTTAATCGCCTCGTGTCCGAGCAGGATGCTGAAGTTTACGTGAAGCTGGAATCCTTTAATCCAAGCGGCAGTGTCAAAGACCGGGCTGCCTATAATTTAATTCTCCAGGCGGAGAAGCAGGGGAAGCTTGTTCCCGGCTCCACCATAATCGAGCCTACAAGCGGCAATACCGGAATCGGGCTGGCGATGAATGCTGCGGCCAAAGGCTATCGGGCTGTTCTGGTCATGCCGGATAATATGACCAAGGAACGAATAGATTTGCTTAAAGCCTACGGGGCCGAGGTCGTTCTGACCCCCGCAGCAGAACGGATGCCTGGGGCGATTCGGAAGGCGCTTGAGCTTCAGCAGACGATTCCGCACAGCTTTATTCCCCAGCAGTTTGAGAATCCGGCTAATCCCGATATCCACCGGGTCACAACGGCGCTGGAGATTATCGAGCAAACGGATGGTCTGCTGGACGCTTTTGTCGCCACGTCCGGTACGGGCGGTACCATTACGGGGACGGGTGAAGTGCTCAAGCAGAAAATTCCCGGGATCCGAATCGTCGTCGTTGAGCCCCAAGGCTCCCCCGTCTTGTCCGGAGGAAAGCCGGGACCGCACAAGCTCGTTGGCACTAGTCCGGGCTTCATCCCCCCTATTCTGAACACGGGGATATATGACGAGATTATCCAGGTGCAGGATGAGGATGCTATTCGGACAGCCCAGCAGCTTGCGGCGCGGGAAGGAATTCTCGTTGGCCCGTCAGCCGGAGCTTCCGTATGGACGGCTCTGCAGTTGGCCAAGCAGCTCGGCCGAGGCAAACGGGTGCTGTGCATTGCCCCGGATACAGGGGAACGCTATTTAAGCATGGGAGTTTTTTAATATACAAATTGGAGCCATCGCATCTGGTATTCTTTACCGTGTCCAGTACATTTGAGTTTTCAAGTGTATCCAGTCATCGCCACTCGATGCATTGAATGCAAAAATACAGTCGTTGGGTCACTTTTAAGCTCATTTCGACAGATCTACTGCAAAAATAAGTGGATCCGGCCCTAGAGTTGCTAATATGGATCCATCAAAGAAATGGACTGTATATTTGCAGGCGATGATTGAACAATTGCGGATTTTAATCAAAAGTAATGTATTATTACATTCGATTGGTCAGCGGCAGACCTTGAAAACTTGTTTGATGTTGATACGACTTTTAGGCTGATTTCAAAAGACCACGTTGACTTCGAAAGCTTGTTTCCATTCGGTAGCCCTCGATTGCTCTACTTGATTGGAGATAACTCGATTCAACTTTATAGCCAGCCGAATGGTCTCGATTACCCTATTTTCGCAGAACGCCGTCAGGCGTTTATTCATTCTTTTCTAAACGCTCCTTTCCCGGAACGCGTCATGGCGAACATGGGGATGGCCAAACCGCCAGTATTGCCTGGGCGGTTTTTTTGTCATCCACAATGAAAGTTCCTTCCGTTATTTTTTTATACGCCGCTCGATGCTTGGAATGGCTGCCATCAGGTAAGCTGGGATCCAGCGAACGATCGGAGTATTCCTTCTCGAGGTCGATTTCCCCCAGGTTCAACATCGTTTTTCTTTGCACGTTAGCTTGGTTCGTTGTATAGTGGAAATATCAATTTTTTTACTGGAGGGGGCGCGCGAATGAACAAGCTGAAACTTCAAATCTTGGATTTGTTGAAAGAAGATTCCCGGATTGGCGCGGATTTGATTGCGACCATGCTGGGAGCGGAGCAGGCCGAAGTGGAAGCCGCCATCGCCGAGCTGGAAGCGGAGAAGGTCATAGTTAAATATGCAACTGTAGTCAACTGGAGCAAAGTGAATGACGATAAAGTGACGGCTCTGATCGAAGTCCAGATTACTCCGGAACGGGGACGCGGCTTCGACTCCATAGCGGAAAGAATTTATTTGTATCCCGAGGTGAAGTCCGTCTTTCTAATGTCCGGCGCTTATGATCTGCTGGTGGAGGTGGAGGGCCGAACGCTGAAGGAAGTCGCTTCGTTTGTCTCCAACAAGCTCTCGCCAATTGACCGGATTTTGTCTACCAAAACGCATTTTATTCTGAAAAAATACAAACAGGACGGTATTATTTTCGAAGAGAATGACGAAGACAACCGTCTCCTGATTTCGCCATAAAGGAAGTATCGTTATGATCAATAAACCAAAAATGCAGCAATATTTGTCTCCATTAGTCCGGGATATCCCGCCTTCGGGGATACGCAAATTTTTTGATCTGGTCAGTTCGAGCAAAGATATTATTTCGCTAGGGGTGGGAGAGCCCGATTTTATCACCCCATGGCATGTTCGGGAAGCGAGCTTCTATTCGTTGGAACGGGGGAAGACTCAATATACTCCGAATGCCGGTCTGTACGAGCTGCGGGAGGAAATCGCCCATTACTTGTATAATGGGTACCATGTCAGCTATGAACCCAAGGATGAAATAATCGTAACCGTTGGAGGGAGCGAGGCGATCGATCTGGCCTTGCGAGCGCTGATTACTCCCGGAGATGAAATTCTGATTCCAGAGCCGTGTTACGTTTCCTATTCACCAATAGCTTCGATTGGAGGCGGAGTTCCCGTCGGGATTGAAACGTTCGCCAAAGACCGCTTCAAGCTGACGGCAGAATCATTGAAAGCCAAAATTAGTCCCCGCTCCAAGGTGCTGGTTCTTTGTTATCCCAGCAATCCTACCGGTGGAATTATGACCTATGAGGATTGGCTGCCGATTGTTAAGCTGGTCGAGGAGAATGACCTGATCGTCATCTCGGATGAAATCTATGCTGAACTGACTTATGGCCAGAAGCACGTTAGTTTCGCCTCCATGCCGGGTATGAGAGACCGGACCATTCTGGTCAGCGGCTTTTCCAAAGCGTTTGCCATGACTGGCTGGAGGATGGGATATGCATGCGGGCATCCCGATCTGATTCAAGCCATGCTTAAAATTCATCAGTATACGGTTATGTGTGCTCCCGTGATGGGCCAGGTCGCTGCTTTGGAGGCTCTCCGGCACGGAATGGAAGAAAAGGACCGAATGGTAGAGTCGTATAACCAAAGACGCAGGCTGGTAGTCCATGGCTTTCGAGAAATCGGTCTCGATTGCCACGAACCGGAAGGGGCCTTCTATGCTTTTCCTTCGATTCAATCGACGGGCCTAAGCTCGGAGGAATTCGCCGAAAGACTGTTGAAGGAAGCAAGGGTCGCCGCTGTCCCGGGCAATGTATTCGGACTGGGAGGAGAAGGCTTTGTACGGTGCTCCTATGCGACATCGGTGAGCCAATTGAACGAAGCGCTGAACCGGATAGGTTCGTTTTACGAGAAGCTGAAGAGATAATTATTTTCTATGGGTAAGATTTCTTTTTACACCTGAATATGGTATTCTTATATACAAGAAGAAAAGCGTTTTTCCTTTCTCTTTATGTTACCAAAGGGGGGAATGATTATGTCTTTTGCTTACGTGAATTCGGCTTCGTATCACAACCTTTTGCTTCGGGAGAAGGATCAGCACATAAGATGGGTCACCGAGCCTGCCAAAGCTTCCAAAGTTTTGCACGATCTGGAGGAAGAAATTCGGGTTTTGCGCATGAAGATGGAGCAGATGTATATGGAAGAGCCTTGCTTCAATAATTCATCTATTTTAGCCATCAGCCGACTGTTGGATGAGAAGATTAACCAATACTTAGAGCTTATTAAAGATGAGAGCCGGTAGAACGGCTCTTTTTTTAGTAACAATATTGAG
The DNA here is from genome assembly GCF_018403245.1 of Paenibacillus sp. J2TS4. Classification (GTDB taxonomy): domain Bacteria; phylum Bacillota; class Bacilli; order Paenibacillales; family NBRC-103111; genus Paenibacillus_L. Next base: position 89,207 of record NZ_BOSH01000008.1, on the reverse strand, counting down.
GTGAATATACAATTATTGGGAGGTCTGCCGTGAGAAAAGGATGCAAGGATAGACACGGCACACAAAAAGGTTATCTTCGGAACGAACTCTGTGCTATCATAGTTTTGACGTGATAATAGTGGGGGGAACAAGATTGAGAGGAAAGCTGGGAATAGCGTTTAAACTGGTTGCCTTGCTAGCATTGGTAGTGGCGCTGAGCGCCTGCGGCAGAGGGCCTAAAGCTGACGTCAATATCTTTATATTGCCGCCTGGCGGAATGGACTCTAGCGTAACGGAAGCATTGGAGGATTCGATTCGGGAGAGTGTAGGGGAAGCTGCGACAGTTGATGTTTTTTCAAGCCCAATCTTTGATCTGCAGAAGCTGATGGTAGAAGTGGCCGCTGGAGATAACGACATTATGGTTCTCCCTGCCGAGCAGTTCACAAGCTTTGCGAGACAAGGCGGATTACCGGGTATGGACCATCTGTTCAATCCTGAAGATTATCCCGAAGGGGTGCTGGAAGCTCCTAATGACGAGGGCACGCTTGTTAAAAATTTGTATGGGGTTCCTGTCAGCGGGACTCAGTGGCTTCAGTCGGTTGGCTATAAAGGGACGGAGATGATCGCTTTTATTCATCCTCGGGCGACAGATAAGGACAAGGCTGAGCTGGTGATGAAAAAGATAATGGAAGAATAGACGAAACAAAAGAATAGACTTGTAACTTTAGAATGGTTCCCATATAATCTTGTAAGAGAATCATAGCTTGAACGAATTGAATAGCCACTAAGTCTGCAGGTCCCGTGTACGCTACGCGTCCGGGTTAATAGGGAAGCCGGTGCAAATCCGGCACGGTCCCGCCACTGTAAATTGGGAGAGCCTCATGACGCCACTGTTGCAAGCAATGGGAAGGCGAGGCTTATCAAGCCCCATAAGTCAGGAGACCTGCCTGCCAGGCCAAGCTGAAAGAAGTCCTTCGAGGAAAAGGAATCGGCTGATCGGGAGTGTTTTGGCATACATGCTGTTACCCGTCCCTGGATCGCTGCGCCCTCTATCGAATGGATAGAGGGTTTTTCACTGTGCGTCCGTAATCAAGATCAGACTTTGCGAACCCATGAGGATAGAACTTGTGGTTATTTTTCCAACAGGAATCCTTCGATAAAAAGCGGAAGAGGAGTCCGGCTGGTTCTTCCAGCGGCTCAATAATAAGCGGGCGTTCATCGGTTCAGGCGCATTTCTCTAGCAGGAGTTATATACAAAGGAGAGGGACAAAATGAGTAATCAACCTAATGTCAAAGGAATGGCGCGTACGCTAATAGCATGGCTGTTGGCCGCTGTGCTGGCGATCGGGTTGATCGGCTGCGGAGATAAACAGCAGAAGCCGCAAGGTTCGAATGATCCGGCCAAGACCCAGGATGAGCAGAAGAATAATCAGGGAGACAAGCCGGACGAAGGGAAAAAAGATGAAGCCGGTTCATCGACCGAAACGCAATATCCGTTAACGATTACAGACGCCAGCGGGACAGAAATTACGTTTGAAAAAGCGCCGGAACGGGTGACTTCCCTCGCTCCGAGCGAGACGGAAGTGCTGTTCGCCATCGGGGCAGGCGATCAGGTGGTCGGCGTGGATAAGTGGAGCAACTATCCGGAGGAAGCCAAATCCAAGCCTCAGGTAGGTTCGCTGGATACGAATATGGAGGCGCTGCTTGCTACGGAACCGGATCTGGTACTGGCCAGCAGCAGTAATAAAAAAGTGATCGATCCCATTCGCGAATTGAATATTCCGCTCTACTTCTCTAATCCTAGAACATTGGATGAAGTGTTCGAGAAGATCAAGACGATGGGGCTCATCATGAACAGGCAGGAAGAAGCGGCCAAGGTCATTGAGAAAATGCAGGCCGATAAGCAGAAGGTTGTAGATGCGGTCAAGGATGCCCCTAAAAAAAGAGTCTATATTGAATATAATGCGGGCTGGACTGTTGGGGACGGCGAATTCATGGACGAACTGATTAAGCTCGCAGGCGGAACGAACGTAGCAGCAGGGGAATCCGGATGGTTCCAGATCGATCCCGAGAAAATCATCGAGATTAATCCGGAGGTCATTCTGTATTCTGAAGGAGAAAGAATGGATTCCATTCTGGAAGAGATTAAGAAGCGTCCGGGCTGGGATCAAATCGATGCCGTCAAGAACGGTGCTTTATACGCCATCGATGAAAATATTATTAGCCGGGTAGGTCCCCGATTAACGGATGCGCTGCTGGAAGCGGCCAAGGCTATCCACCCGGATCTGGTGAAATAATATGAAAGCGAGATTGTTTACTTACGGAGGAGGAGCCTTATTGCTCCTCCTGCTTTCGGTTACATTGAGCCTTTCCTTTGGCTCAGCCAGAGTGCCGGTCGCTGATGTGTGGCGGATTCTGTTCCATGCTCTCCCCGGAATTGGGGACATGATTCAGCCGGACTGGTCGGCGTCGGATGAAGCGATTATTTTGAAGGTGAGGCTGTCGAGAGTCGTGCTTGCTATTCTCGTCGGGGCATCGCTGGCTATAGCGGGAGCGGGCTTCCAGGCGGTGCTGCGAAACCCGTTGGCCGATCCTTACACGCTGGGTGTCGCTTCCGGGGCCTCGGTCGGAGCGGCTTTCATTATATTGTTCGGGCTGCAGAGCTTCATTGGCCAATGGTCTATTCCGGTTGTGGCCTTTACAACGGGGATGACAACCCTGTTTATTGTTTATAAGCTGGCCAGTACTCAGGGGAAGTCCCAGTTGGAGACCCTAATTTTGTCCGGCGTTGTAGTGCAGGCTTTTCTTGGTGCTTTCGTGTCTTTCATGGTTTCTTTATCCGGAGAAGTCATTAACGAAATTTTGTATTGGTTAATGGGAAGTCTGTCCATGCGGAATTGGAATTTCTCCAAGGTGCTGATCCCGTATTTAATATTCGTTATTATCGTGCTGATCGGCTTTAGCCGGTCGTTAAATTTGCTGGCCCTGGGCGAAAGACAAGCCTCCCACTTGGGAGTGAATGTGGAACGGACCAAGCTGATCGTTCTCGTTGTCTCCACCCTGGTGACGGCCGCAGCCGTTTCGGTGTCGGGTGTAATTGGCTTCGTAGGACTGGTCGTTCCTCATCTCGTACGGCTAATCGTCGGCCCGGATTACCGGATCATCATCCCCATCTCCACGATAGTTGGAGGAATCTACGTGCTGTGGGCCGATACGGTGGCGAGAATCGCCCTGAGTCCGAGGGAAATTCCGTTAGGTGTGGTAACCGCTATTATTGGCGCACCTTTCTTTGCATACCTGCTTAACAAGAACAAGCATAAAAGCCGGGGGTGATTGCGATGATTGAAGTGAATGGCGTCCATAAAGCATATGGAAAAAAAAGGATACTTAACGACATCAGCTTCCGGGTAGATAAAGGGGAGTTCTTTGGTATTATCGGCCCTAACGGCAGCGGAAAATCTACATTGCTCAAGCTGGTTTCTGCTTTGGAGCCCGCGAATGCCGGCGAGATTAAGCTGGACGGGAGGAGGGCGCAGCAATACACCCGCAAGGAGCTGGCTCGTTGGATGGCCGTCCTGCAGCAGGATGCGCTGCCGCCGATCGGCTTCAAAGTGCGGGAAGTGGTCGAAATGGGGCGGTATCCGTTCCAGAACTGGCTCGGGGATGAAAAAGACGACAGTGAAGAAGTCATCAACAAAATTATGGACCGGCTTAACCTGAATTCGTTGGCGGAGCTGCCGCTGGAGCTGCTGAGCGGAGGGGAACGCCAGCGGGTGGCGTTGGGCAAGACGATGGCTCAGCAGCCCCGACTGCTGCTGTTGGACGAGCCGACCACCTTTCTCGATATCGGCTACCAGATGCAGATGATGGACTATGTAAAGACATGGCAAGCCGAAGAGCGGCTGACGGTGGTTGCCGTACTGCATGACCTTAATCTGGCTGCTCAATATTGCGACCGTATTCTTGTGCTGCATGAAGGAAGAACGGTCTGTGTAGGAGCGCCTAACGATATGATGACCAGTGAGCTAATCTCCGATGTTTATGGGACGACGCCGATTGTGATCCACCATCCGGAAAGCGGCATTCCGCAAATTTTACTCAATCCGCAATTTACCGAAGGACGTTCTTCCTGAGGCTGGCATCGATTGATTTGTACCGTGCGCCGGGTACGCGGTATGCGTCGCGGGCGGGGTCCAATCTTATGCGTTTCAACTAAGATTTTTCCTAAGGTTAATGTACATTAACGCTTATAGAAGCGGATGAGGTGTGGAGCATTCCGCCTGCAGCCTGTATAATACGAAGCATGAGACAAGCGGTCTTGGCCATCATCTAATTCCCGCATTTTGTGCCCATTGAAGTGAAATAAGTGTAAATACACTTGTTTCTGCTCCAAAGCTCATGTGCGTGGAATAGAGGTATTAAATGCATCTGTTTCTGCTCCAAAGTCTCGTGTACGTTGAAATAAAGGTACAATGCATTTATTTTGTCGTGAATATCTTAGGTGTCGGAGTAAGAATATAACCAACTTTTTCAACCGATTCCGTTTTGATTCGCGGGCTGGGGAATCAGTCGGGGATGGGGTAGCTTAAAGGGAGGACTTGCATTGAGAACGATTCAAAAATATATAGAACAAATCCGGCCGTTGGATGAACAGGCGATGGCCGAAGCGCAGCAAAGACTAGATTCATTGACGAAACCGCCCGGAAGCCTGGGCAGGCTGGAGGTGGTTGCACGGCAAGTAGCTGGAATGACGGGCGGCTTCGAGGCTGCTGAGGGGGAGAATGGAATCCTCGGTAACAAAGCGGTCGTCGTCATGGCAGGTGACCACGGGGTGTGCGAGGAAGGAATCAGCGCATTCCCGCAGGAAGTGACCCCGCAGATGGTGCTGAATTTTTTAAACGGCGGTGCCGCCGTCAATGTATTGGCTAGACATGCGGGCGCGGAAGTAGTATGTGTGGATATGGGGGTCTGCGCGGACATGGACCATCCCGATCTGGTGCATCGCAAAATTCGCAAAGGGACCAGCAATATGGTGAACGGGCCGGCTATGTCGCTGGAGGAGGCCGAGCAGGCGGTGCAGACCGGCTTCGAGCTGGTCAGCGGGCTTGCCGATCAAGGCTATCGTATATTTGCTACGGGAGAGATGGGGATCGGCAATACGACAGCGAGCTCGGCGCTGCTGGCCGTTCTCGCCGGAATCGGCCTCGAGCAGGCCGCTGGCCGGGGTACGGGCATTAATGACGCCACTTGGCGGCATAAGCAGGAGGTGATCCGCCGGGCGATCGAGACGAACCAGCCGGATGCGAATCAGCCGCTGGAGGTGCTCGCCAAGCTGGGCGGCTTCGAAATCGCCGGTCTGGTTGGCGTCATTCTCGGAGCAGCCGCGCGGAAGTGCCCGATTGTCATCGACGGCTTCATTTCCTCCGCCGCTGCCTTGGTAGCCTCGCGGTTGGCGCCGCTGGCGACGGGATATATGCTGGCTTCCCATCTGTCGCAAGAGCAAGGTCACGGCCAGCTATTGGAGGCGATTGGCCTGACGCCGATGATCCATATGGATATGCGGCTCGGCGAAGGGACAGGCGCGGTGCTCAGCTTTCACTTGGTGGAAGCCGCTATGAAGATCATTAACGAAATGGCGACGTTCGAGAGTGCCGGAGTATCGAAGGCTTGATAGCTGCTTGCCGAGCTATGTTATGGCCAATATTGTAAGGCAGCGGAACAGAAGCGGAGGGAGGGCCACATGGTCATTTTTGTAACGGGCGGTGCCCGCAGCGGCAAGAGCCGATTCGCGGAAAGCTATGCGGAGCACCTGGGGACAAGCGGCATATATATCGCAACCGCGCAAATATACGATGAAGAGATGGCCGAACGGGTCCGCCAGCATCAGAGCCAGCGGGCCGAAACCGGATTTCCGTGGAAGACGGTGGAGGAGCCGTATTCTTTGGCAGAATGGCTCGCTGACGGCTCCCGGGGGGACGAGACAACGACGGCTGTCAAGGACTCGGCATCCGGCTTCACTGCCTCCGCTGCTCTCGCTTCCTCCGATTCTGCGAGCGGATTGGCGAGAGATGGGGTCGTTCTGGTCGATTGCCTGAGCTTATGGCTGTCGAACTGGCTGCTCCGCTTCGAAGGGGAGCCGGACGCGGCCGATCGGGTAGAACGCAAGGTGGAGGAGTTGGTCGCCGCTTTGGCCGGTTATTCGGGGATCGTCCTGGTTGTCTCTAACGAGGTCGGAGGCGGCATCGTTCCCGAATATCCGTTAGGTCGGCTATATCGTGATCTGGCCGGGCGGATGAATCAGAAGGTCGCCGCTGTCAGCGAGCAGGCCTTCTTGGTGACGGCGGGCATTCCCGTCGAGTTGAAAAGCATCGCTTTCCGAATGGACAAGCGTTAGTCATAGGTGGGATGAGCTCTGCTGTTGTTTAGCTTGCAGGAAACGTTACTTATGCTGGCTGCGGCCATCATGCTGGATCGCTGGATTGGCGATCCGAAGTGGCCTACTCATCCGGTCATATGGATGGGTCGTTTAATACATTGGCTGGAGAAAGCCCTTCGCCGGGACGAACATCAGGCCATCTCGGTCAGTAAACGAAGCGAAAGCGCGGGGGATGGCGAGTCTCGGGATACCGGCCTGCGGGGAAATGATTCCGGGAAGGAAGGCCGGCGGAATACCGTATCGCAGAATGGCCTCTCCTCCAGCTCCCTGCGCCTGCGGGGGGCTGTTCTAGCGATACTAACGGTAGGATCCGCCGCAGCTATTCTATATGGAATCGTATGGGGGGCGGTCATGATTCATCCTTGGCTGGGGTATGCCGTCAATACGTGGTTTATCGCAACGACTATTGCCATCAAGGGCTTGAAGGATGCCGCGATACTAGTCTATAAGCCGCTGACGGAGGGTCATCTTCAAGACGCGCGAACCTATGTAGGCTATATCGTGGGAAGAGATACCGCCTCTTTGGAGGAATCGGAAATTACGAGAGCCGCCGTAGAGACGGTTGCCGAGAATACGGTGGATGCTGTCGTATCCCCGCTGTTCTTTGCTTTGCTCGGCGGAGCCCCTCTGGCTATGGCCTATCGGGCAGCCAACACACTCGATTCCATGGTCGGGTATAAGAATGAACGTTACCTTCACTTCGGCTGGTTCTCGGCCCGGCTGGACGATGTGCTTAACTGGATTCCCGCTCGTCTGACCGGGCTGCTGCTCGTCGTGTCTTCCTTGTCTATCCGGGGCATGTCGGCTAAGCGGGCATGGCTTAGCATACTCCACTTTGCCCGGCTTCATCCCAGCCCTAACAGCGGCATTCCGGAAGCAGCCGCAGCGGGTGCTATGGGGGTCCGGCTTGGAGGAGTTAACCGGTATGGGGATACGGTTAGCGAAAGAGCCGGAATGGGTTGGCCGCTTCAATCGTTGAACCGGGAGCATATTATAGCGACCGTTCGTCTGTTGCTGCGGACGTCGGATTTCATCGTGGGAGGAGTGGTGTGCGCATGGATCGCCATAATCATCGGTTAATCGCTGTACTGCATAGCTGTGCCGCAGCCTTTCAACTGTTGACCCGATTTCCTTGCCCAGTCGCCGTCCGCTATACGGACGAGGTGTTCCGAAGAAGCGTCCTGTTCTATCCGGTGGTGGGGCTGGCCATCGGGCTCGTTCTTGCTGCACTTGGCACAGGAGTTCAGGCTCTGCTGCCGGCTTTTCCTGCTTCTGTCATCCTGTTGGCGCTGTGGGTGTTTATGACAGGAGCCCTGCATCTCGACGGATGGATGGATACGGCCGATGGGATTCTCAGCTACCGATCGCGAGAACGAATGCTGGAAATTATGAAGGACAGCCGGGTCGGCGCCATGGGTGTTATCGCGGGGGTGCTGTACCTCTTGCTCAAGCTCTCCCTTTTGTTCGTTCTGTTAGACGAGAACTGGGCCATCGGCGCCGCCTTCATTATTTGCATTCCGATCTGGAGCCGCACCTATATGGTCGCGGCTATTGCCGGTTGGCCCTATGCGCGAAGCGACAGCGGCATGGGCTCCGTGTATCGTGAAGTTCGCGGCAAACAGGCTTGGGCCGTTGCGATCATAGCGATGCTGCTTACTTGTGCTGTTTTATTGCTGTTTGGCTGGGGATGGATGGAGACGCTCCAGAGCGCAGTCCTTTTATTAGCGGTTACCGGAATGATCGGCTGGGCGTTTGCTTCTTACCTTAGTTCTAAGCTTGGCGGCCTAACCGGAGATACATACGGGGCTATTAATGAAGGATGTGAACTGGCTCAACTACTAGCGATTGTGGTATATATCGGATGGTTGTAGGAACGGTTCAGTCGATTGGCTTAGCTCTTTCTTGCGGAACGGAAGGACAGCTTTTCTTCAGTGCCGCTTATTTAGAATAATTATGGACATAGAAAGGAGCGTGAAACGATTAATGATCGAAAAATATGGTCACGGCGGAGATTTACTGACCGCTCAGGAGTCTTTCGGTTTATCCGGAGACGAGTTTGTCGATTTTAGCTCAAACATGAATCCGTTCGGCCCTCCAGATGCGGTGGAACGAATAATTATGGATTATGCCCGACACTTGATACACTATCCCGATCCGGGGGTGAGAGAGCTCCGGAAGAAGCTCGCTAGCGTCTACAGAGTGCCGGAAGAAAGCGTGCTTGTAGGCAACGGAGCGGCGGAATGCATTGATTTGGCTGCACGCGTCCTTCAGCCGAGGGTAACGGGCTTGGCCCGTCCCTGCTTCTCGGAATATGAGGAAGCCGTTATGAAGACCGGGGGACGAATTCACGATTTGCCTCTTCGTCCGGAAAATCAGTTCGAGCTTATGCCGGATGACGTGCTGGCTGCTCTTGATTATTGCGATACGTTATTTCTCGGCCACCCGAATAATCCGACCGGACAGCTATTGAATAAAGAAACGATAGCCGTTCTTATGGAAAGCGGCAGGGAGGTCATTGTGGATGAAGCGTTCATCGATTTTGCTCCGGAGGAGGAAGCGATCAGCCTGATCCGGCAGGCGCCGGTTTCCGAGCATCTGATCGTCATTCGCTCGATGACGAAATTTTATGCGGTGCCGGGCATTCGGCTCGGTTTTGCCGTTGCTCATCCGCGGACGGTCGAAGCGATGCGGCGGCTGCAAATTCCGTGGTCGGTCAATTCGCTGGCGCAACGAATCGGGACGGCTGTTCTGGAGGAACAGGAATATGCCGTACGGACCAAGGCGTGGCTGCAGACGGAGCGGGAATGGCTGTCCGCGAAGCTGTCGGAGTTGGGAATGAACGTTTATCCAAGCGATACGAATTTTCTGCTGTTCTCGATTCCGGAGCGGTTGGGGATGAAGGTTAAGGAGCTGCAATCCCGGATGGGGACCCTTGGCTTGTTGATCCGCGACGCCTCCTTATTTCCTGGCTTGGACACCAGACACTGTCGAATTGCAGTGCGGCTGAGAAAAGATAATGAACGGCTGTTGAGCGGCCTTCACCGCGTCCTCGAAGACAGGAAATAACGGCTAAAGCTTGAGCCGCCAATACAGCCTTAACCCATTTTGTTGAAAAGGAGGCAGGGTCGATGGATCGCAACGAAACGAAGCTTAAGTATGAGCAGATTCATGAGCCAACGAATGAGCGAGTACAGGGAACTGAATGTATAGCTGAACAGGTGTGCGAGCAGGATCAAGCGGCTGAGCCAACGAATGAGGAAATGCAAGCCACTGAACGAGAAGCTGAGCGAGTAGCCAGGCCAGTCCAAGAACGAGAGCCGGGACGCACCGTCATGCTTCAGGGGACGTCCTCTGATGTCGGCAAGAGCCTGCTGGCCACCGCCTTGTGCAGAATTTTTGTTGAGGACGGCTGGAAGGTGGCTCCTTTTAAATCGCAGAATATGTCGCTTAATTCGTTTGTGACGCCGGACGGGAAAGAAATCGGACGGGCCCAAGGGATGCAGGCCGATGCTTGTCGAATCGCGGCCACCACAGATATGAATCCGATTCTGCTGAAGCCGACGCAGGATATGGTTTCACAGGTGGTCGTTCACGGCAAGCCGTATAAAGACCTGGATGCGCGCACGTATCGCGAAAGCTATTTGTCGGAAGCGGAAGGGATCGTCCGGGAATCCCTGGCGAGGCTGCGTCGAGATTACGAACTGGTCGTTATCGAAGGGGCGGGGAGCCCGGCGGAGGTCAACCTGAAAGATCGGGATATCGTCAACATGAGGCTGGCAGGCTGGGCCGATGCTCCGGTCTTGTTAGTGGCCGATATTGACCGGGGAGGTGTGTTTGCCTCTATCGTGGGCACGCTTGAAATTTTGACTCCCGAAGAGAGAGACCGGGTCAAGGGCTTCATCATTAACAAATTCCGCGGGGATGTGACATTGCTGAAGCCGGGGTTGGACTGGCTGGAGCAAAAGACGGGCAAGCCGGTGCTGGGAGTCATTCCGTTCCTTCCTGGTCTGGAGCTCGAAGATGAGGATTCGGCCTCTCTGGAAAGCAAAAGGAAGCAGCAGCGTCCAAAGGAAGCAAGGGCTCTCGATATTGCCGTCATCCGATTGCCTCGCATTGCGAACTTTACGGACATCGATCCCCTTTATGAGGAAGAAGATGTGCGGATTCGATTCGTAACCTCCGCGGACGACATGGGTTGGCCGGATGCCGTGATTCTCCCTGGCAGCCAAAACACGATGGAAGACCTGGCTTACTTGCGGAGCTGCGGTCTGGATCAAGCCATTGCCCGTTATATCGGGGAAGGGGGCCGGGTGGCCGGTTTATGCGGCGGCTACCAAATGCTTGGCAAGAAGCTGATCGACAGTGAATCCGACGAATCCAATCGGTCGGAAAGCTCCGGCTTGGGCCTGCTTCCAACGGAAACCTTATTCGTCCCCGACAATAAAACAGAGCGAATCGCAGGATATGCCGACGGCTGGGAAGAGGGAAGGGCCATTCCGATTAAAGGCTATGAAATTCATATGGGGCTCACCCGATTTTTATCTCCTGGCGAACATCCTTTTAGGGTAAGAAATGAACGGGAAGGAGAACGGCAGGATGATTTTCATCCGGAGGGGGCTATGACGTCGGACGGACGGATTTGGGGCTCCAATTTGCACGGAGTTCTGCATAACGACGAATTTCGGAGAGCCTGGCTGAACCGGATTCGACAGGATAAAGGATGGCCTGCCCGGGAAGGGACGCTCCTTTTTGGCCGACGGCGGGAAGCCGCATTTGAAAAATTGGCGTTTCATGTTCGGGAGCATTTGGCTATCCGAGAAATTTATGAGATGATAGATGCAACGAAAACGGGAACGGAACGTATTAATTAACCATTGGGAGGCGTGAAATCATGAATATTTATACAAGAACAGGCGACGCTGGTCAGACGGGAGTCATTGGGGGCAGGGTCGATAAAGATAATGTCAGGGTAGAAGCCTATGGCACGGTGGATGAATTGAACTGTTTTGTCGGACAGGCCATGGCTGTGCTGGACGAAGAGAAGTTTGCCGATTTGCTGGCCGATCTGCTGCAGATTCAGCATGAGCTATTTGATTGCGGGCATGATTTGGCCGTTCTGCCAAGGTCCAAAAGAGAATTTAAGCTGGCCTCGGGTCTATCCGAACGTCTGGAGACGCTCATTGACAAGTATGATGAGGAAACACCGGACATCTCCCGCTTTATTCTGCCTGGGGGTTCTCAAGCATCGGCGCTGCTTCATGTGTGCCGGACGGTTTGCCGGAGAGCGGAACGAAGAGTCGTCACCCTGGCCAAAGAGGATGAAATCAACCAGGACGTCCGGATCTATCTGAACCGTTTGTCGGATTTCTTCTTTACGGTAGCTCGAACGGTCAATTATCGATTGGGAGTACCGGATGTCGAATATATTCGCAGCGGCGAGGTGTTTCGCAGGAAGAAATGAGCTACTATGAACCGTTAACCTATATTGTCTCTCCCGAAGAGGAGGGCATTCAGCTTAAAACCATTTTGAAAAGCCGGATGCAGCTTTCACGCAGACTGCTTTCCCGTTTGAAACGAACCGAGAAGGGCATTACCGTTAACGGGGAACGTCAATACATTAATGTTCCGGTTCGCGCTGGAGACCTAATAGAAATCCATATGGAGCAAGAGCAGTCGGATGATATTTTGCCCGAGCCCATTCCGCTCGATATCATTTACGAGGATGCCTATTTGCTTATTGTCAATAAGCCCGCAGGGATGATCGTCCATCCGACGCATGGGCATTATGTTCATACGCTGGCGAACGGGGTAGTCCATCACTGGCTGGAGCGGGGGGAAAAAGTCCGCTTCCGGCCGGTTCATCGTCTGGACCAGGACACGTCGGGGGTGCTGGCCATCGCCAAGAATCCGTTCGTCCACCAGCATATTTCCGAGCAAATGAAAGCTCAAGAAGTGCTCAAGGAATATAGGGCGCTCGTGCACGGGGAGATACAGGCGGACGAAGGAACCATCGATGCGCCAATAGATCGGGATCCGGAGCAGCCTCATTATCGGATAGTCACTCGGCAGGGGTATCCGGCCGTCACTCATTACCGGGTAGTGGAGCGGCTGAATGGAGCTACGTTGGCCTCCGTCAGACTGGAGACCGGCAGGACTCACCAAATTCGGGTACATATGCTGTATATCGGCCATCCGCTAATCGGTGACAAAATTTACCCCCCTGAAGGCGGACCTCCGCTTCCAGAGGGCGCTGCAATTGACCGGCAGGCGCTGCATGCTCATCGGCTTGGCTTCGTTCATCCGGGGACGAAGCGGGCGGTAGAGTTTCAAGCGGAGCTTCCTCCCGATATGAATCGGCTGAGGCAAGCCTTATCGAGTGCCGCGAACCCGGCAAATAGCCACACCATAGATTATGGAATGACCGGCAAGGAGGAGTAACAATGAAGCTTAAGATGTATGGTTATCCCAAATGCAGCACCTGCCGCAATGCGCTTAAATGGCTGCAATCCAAGGGACACGAAGTAACGACAGTGAACGTATTCGAGGAACCGCCGTCTGAGGAGGAATTGACTGACCTGCTCAGCAAGAGCGGATTGGAGCTGAAAAAGTTTTTTAACACCTCCGGTGAAGTATACAAGGAAATGAACTTGAAGGATAAATTGGGACAGATGAGCGTGGAGGAACAGATCCGTCTGTTGGCTTCCAATGGAAGGCTGATCAAGCGTCCGGTAGTAACGGATGGCAGTCGGGTGACTGTCGGATTCAAGGAAGAATTGTATAAGCAGGTCTGGGAATGAAAGACTTAGCCTGCTGACAGCATAGAGGGGGACAGGGCGGATGGAGTCGAAACAAAATCGCGAGGATAAGAGTACGCTGCGGCCGCTTGAAGCTGCAGGGACTTTTTTTCTAACGAAGCTGAAGCAAGGGCTAATTTATGTGAAAATGGGCTCCTTCGGAGGCGCGATTTTGACCATGCTTGTTTCAGTAGGCGCTTATACCTTGATTGCTCCCGTTGAATTGGCTGTCGGCATGGTGGTCATGGTACTGATTCACGAACTGGGTCATGTGGCGGCTGCCAAGCACAAAGGGCTAACGACCTCGGCGCCCGTGTTTATTCCTTTCGTCGGGGCCATGGTCAATCTGGAGAGACACCCGCGCAACGCAGCTATTGAAGCTTATATTGCCTTAGGGGGACCTCTGCTTGGCAGCTTGGGAGCCTTCGCTTCTTTTTGGATTGGCTCCCGTTACGATTCGCTGCTCTTTTTGGCCCTGGCCTATATAGGATTCATTATTAATCTCATTAATTTACTGCCTCTTCATCCGTTGGATGGGGGACGGATAGCGACGGCGGTGAGCCGGAGGCTTGTTTCGATCGGGCTAATCGCCGGTTTGATCATCATTGTCTATTATCAGCTGTATATTTTGTTTATCTTCTGGTTTTTATTTGCGGTGGACCTGGGCCGCAAGTATATTGACCGGAGGAAAGGGCCGAAATTGCGCAGCATGGAAGCTTCCTATGAGCTTCCGCTTACTTGGGTGGAAGACAGGCTGCGGGAGCGGGGGCAGGAGCTTCCTGAGCCGGGGGAGCAAAGAGATCTGGAATTTACGACAATATCGGATTTAAGCGGTCAACAAACGATGATGTTTTTATGGGATGATATTGGATTGCGGGGAATACTGTCGCTTCCCGGCCAGGTGCTGGTTCGCCGCGCCCGGTTGCTGCAGACAGATATTAAGGATAAGAAAGAAGGCCGATTTTTGCTTGTCCACTGTCGCGCGGACTATTATTTTTATGAGAATGAAGAATATTTTTTTGTTCCGCAAAAAATTCGCTGGACGCTGGGATCGGTCTACTTGGCATTGGCTGTATCTCTTATTTATATGCTGTACTCCTTCTCTCATTTTCATTGGCTGGTTAGTTCGTGATGGGGCAGTCTGGGCTAATTATGGGCTGGCTTGACTGTTGGCCTGCGCTAACAGATTGTTATGGAGATTAATCATTAATGGGGGAAACGAATCAATGAGACTTAGAAAATCCGCAAGAATCCAGCAATTGGGCTCCGCGATTTTTGCAGAAATGGAGCAATGGAAAGAAGAGGTCCGCCAGCAAGGAATGGATATCATTGACCTCGGCATAGGAAGTCCGGATCTTCCCCCTTCCGCTCAGGTTATGGACGCAATGGGGAAAGCTGTCGCTGATCCGGGAAATTACGGGTATCCCACCAGTTCGGGAGGACTCGGATTTCGGGCAGCGGTTTCCCGCTGGTACGAATATCGCTTCGGGGTGAACTTGGACCCGGAGACAGAGGTGCTGACGCTAATGGGGTCGCAGGACGGGCTGGCTCATCTGGCAATGGCTCTTGCCGATCCAGGGGATATGGCCATCGTCCCTGATCCAGGATATCCGATCTATCATGCCAGCCTTGTCTTGGCGGGGGTGACTCCATGGATTATGCCGTTGAGGGCGGAAAATGATTTTCTGCCCATGCTGGACGCTATTCCGACAGACATCGCGCAGAGAGCCAAATTCATTCTGTGCAACTATCCCAGCAATCCTCTTTCGGCCGTGGCAAACCCCGAGTTCTTCGAGAAGTTGGTCCGATTTGCACGGGAGCATGAGCTTCTTGTCGTTCACGATATCGCTTATTCGGAGCTGGCTTTCGACGGTTATGAGCCGACAAGCATTCTTCAGGTCGATGGGGCGAAAGAAGTCGCTGTCGAATTTCATTCCCTGTCGAAAAGCTATAATATGGCGGGCTGCAGACTTGCTTATATGGTCGGCAACGCGGAGACGGTGCAGGCCCTGGGAGAGCTGAAGTCGAATATCGATTATGGTGTATTCGAGGCCATACAGCAAGCCGGAATTGTAGCGTTGGAGGAAGACAGACAAGGAACCGGCCCTAAAGTGGCGGGAATTTATCAACGCCGAAGAGATGTGTTGATTCATGGGCTGCGTGATGCGGGTTGGGACATTCCGACACCAAAGGCGACAATGTTCCTCTGGGCACCCATTCCGAAAGGCTGGACATCTCGACAAATTTCCCGGGAAATTTTGTATTCAACAGGAGTTGTCGTTATTCCAGGGGATGCCTTCGGCAAAGAAGGAGAAGGGTATGTTCGAATTGCGCTTGTCCGGGAGGAGGAAGTCCTTAAGGACGTAGTGACAAGGCTGGGCCGATTTATTGCTGAACAGAAGACAAAGGGCCGATGGTAGGCTTTCAAGTATCCCTGTTACCAGCAATGAAGCTGCATGGTCTAGTGTTCGGGGGATCAGCAATATCTTTGAAGTGCCATTTGACCGATATTTAACGGCTAGTCAATCCCTATGCTATAGGCTGCGGAGGCTAGCTTTTTTTGCTTTGCTATATTATATGACCATGACCTCTGCTTCGATTCTACGAAACGCCGGGTTGTTCCTTTCACTTATCACCTGCTTCCTCCGCTTCCAGTACTATTTGACGATCAGTAAATCCTCTTCGTGATCCGTGTTCCTCGAAGAACCTGAATAGAAGCTTCTTTCATTGCCCCTTTTTTGCTGGCAACGACCCGTTTCCTAGAAGCTTTAACTATTGTTCAATAAATAAGTATGGTATCTTTGAGTTGGCCGCCTGTCGTTCTTTTATATTCGGTGCCTGCACCTCCGTCCCCTTGGTCGGCTGCTATGGCGCTGGCCAGTCTCTTATATTTTGTACTGTATCAACCGGTTTTTCTTATCTTTCTTAAAGGGCTGGGGAGAGAGGTTCTCGGGAGAACGGTGGCAGGCAGCTTAACTTTGGGGATCAGCCATTTGATCTCCTTCTTCTGGGCTATGCTCTCGGAAGAACATCAAACGGTGCAAGGCGCTATCGCCAAGACAAAAGTTAATCAGTCGTCATCGCCGATAAGGAGCCAAAGGAGCAGCTAAATGGATACACAAGTCAACAACTCATGACTCAAGTCACGAGCTTGTAACTGCCCGGAAGTGAGTACGGCGGTTAGCCTCCTTCCTTGGGGTGGCGTTACCATAGGCAGGTTGACTGCTGCCCGACTGCATAGGTATTCCTACACAGCCACTTCAGCGATGTACTGGATTCCAATGCGCTGAAGATTCATAGCGCCAATGCGATCATCATTCGAGCGATACCCGCACTTCTGACAACAGAAGCAGTGCCTCTTCTTATCCCGATTGGCTCTCTCTGTATGCTCACATTTGGGGCAGGCTTGTGACGTGTAACGGGGATCAACCGCCATGACTTTGGCTCCATGGAGGATGGCCTTGTACGTGATCATCTGGCGCAGCTGATAGAAGGACCAAGACACGGTTTCATAACGATCCTGGACCCGAACCCGCTCTGTACGGTTTCGAACACCCGTTAAGTCTTCCAGTACAAACAACGTATGGGCCCCATATCGGCGGACGAGTGCCTTGGATATCCGGTGATTGATATCCGTCATCCAGCGGTTTTCTCGTCCCCCGATTCGCTTTAACTTCCGGCGAGCGGAGGCTGTCCCCAGTTGCTGCAGCTGCTTTCGCAAATGCTTGTACTTCGAGCGCTTATTCTTAATGGGTCTACCGTGAAAGAACGTACATTGACCTTGGGAATCATAGCTGGTCGCGATAAAATTGACGCCCATGTCTAATCCAACCACTTGATTCAAAGATTGATCCGAGACTTCTTCCACTTCTTTGGTCATTGGAAGGTGTAAGAAGAACTTCCCTCGCTTGTAGACCAACTTGGCGGTCCCGAAGGACCAGGATCCATCGAAATAAGTTTCCATGCCTTTCGTTTCATAAGGTACCTTGATGCGACCATGCAGGGTGTTGATGGAAAACATCCGTTGCGTAAACGAGTAATCTCGACGCCAAACGAGGTCGAGCTCCGGTTTCTTGAACCGGACGAATGTCCAGAGGTGGCCGTTGCCGACTAATGACTTGTACCGAGCAATCACCGTTCGCATGACTGATTGGGCCATTTGAGATCGCAAGGAAAAGGTAGAACGCAACTCTCGATACATCAACTGATGCAGCTTCGTCTTGGAGAGAATTTTCTCTTCAAATACAAGCTTGGACAGGTAATCACTTGCCAGACGATAAGCTCGTAAAGTCTGTCGTAACCAATCGATTTGTTCAGGAGTGGGCAAGATCTTCACTTTGGCGGTTAAAGTGATCTTCAACTCAAGTCACCTTGCTTCGTGTTAATATGATCAGTTAGGCTGTATCCTACACACTCCATTATATCAAACATATGTTCCTGTTTGAAGCAGAAATTCAGAAATAAGTGGAAGATCATCTATCAATCAAAAGAGGAGGAGTAAAGGGGCCGGACTAATAAGAGAAGGGCGTAAATTCTTCTCACGACTCAAGTCGCGAGTATCCTTTACGCAGATCATGAAATTATGAAGCTTATCAAAGAGGCTTTCCCGGATGTATACGACGGTTCCGTCTATGCCATTTTGCGCCGTCTGCATGCTGAAGGATATACCGAAACCTACATGGGCGAAACATCCAATGGACCTAAACGTAAGTATTACCGAATTACGGAAGAAGGCCGGAGCTACCTTAACCTTGCGGTAAGTGAGTGGAAGACCACTTTGCTGGCCGTCAATCAATTAGGCGTTACCTAGGGAATGGAACTCTCCGCTTATTTTCGGGTCATTGCTCTTGAAAAATCAACACCCGCTCAATCGCCTGCGGAATATCGTCTTAGTGACTATTAGGAAACCATGGGTATCCACACCGAATGCCTTTATTTTCCCGGCATGTCTAAGAAGACAGCAGTTCTCCAAGGTCGGGCATAGCTAGACTATCCCGATACAAAAAAGGCACCGATCTGCTTCGGTGCCTGAGTTCTTCCCTAAATATAAAACGGCCTTGTTAATCCTAATGTCTGCTCTCCAGAGCCAGTTCCTTGATACGCCGGTTGGGATTGTTATTGTATAGTCCACCGTGATAACAGAGTACAGCTTGGATGTCGTATTCGCCAAGCTTCGTTAAAGACTGGAGCGCTGTGTCCATATCGATTGTCGTCTCAGGATCAGGTCCCAGCAGCTGGCCGTCCACAACAGTCAACGCGTCTGCAGCGATCAAAGTTTGGCTCGGCTTATGATACAAACTGACATGACCCGGTGTGTGGCCTGGAGTGTGAATAACAACAATGCCCCCGCAGTAAGGTAACTCTTCCTGATCTGCAATTGTTTTGTCAATTTTAGCTTTTGGAGGATTTTCGAGAATCGCTTGAAAGGCTTGCCGAAGCTTGTCCGGAACTGTGTCCGGCAGGGAGCTAAGCGCTTGGTCTATGGCCTCCGGAGAAATTTTCAACAGCCTTTTTTCACCTTGTATAAATGGTGTTTCCTCTTCACTGGCAAGAACCTCCACACGGTGAGGAGATTCTGCAAGAAGGGCTGGCAAGGTGCCAATATGGTCCAGATCCTGGTGGGTCACAATGATTTTGCTGAGCTTTTCAAAAGGTACACCTGCGGTAAGGAAGGCCTCACGAAATAACGATAGCTGGCCGGGATATCCTGTGTCCACCAAGATCGCCATATCCTCATCCCAGATGAGCGTTGGATGAATAACATCCTTCTTGCCCATAACAGTAGCGGAAATCTCCAGCATCTCTACTCCATTGGCAATTTTCATCTAATTCCTCCATTATCGTGTTCTTTTGGTTTCCTTCCTGGACAGGAAGGTTGTATTCAGTCCCATGGTATTGGGCTGTAAAGAACATAATAAAAGAGAATGAACAGAAAGTAAAGTATAAATAATTTATTATATCATAAATAAAATTATTTGTCAATAGGTCTAAGGATCTGATCTGTATTTTTTGTTTTAGAATGGAAAATGGAGGCTTTCGGGTCTAAATAGATGCAGATTTACTCTATATCACCGGACTTGTAACCATCTTGAAAAAAATAACAGGCCAAGGACCTTGTCTCCCGACCTGCGATTATAAAAATATTAGTCCTCTTGAGCCAGAGCGACGGCTTGCCGGACAAATCCTTCACTTGTATCCAGCAAGCGTGCCGCTTCTTCATAGTTCACATTGGCCAGAATCATGACGATGGCCGTTTTGACGTGACCATTGGATGCTTCGTACGCTTTGTTGACGGCTTCTTCGGAGGCCTGGGTCGCCAGGCGGATGATTCGTTTGGCCCGATAGACGAGCTTTTCATTGGAAGGATTCAAATCGACCATCAAATTATCGTACACCTTTCCAATCCGAATCATGGAAGCCGTTGTCAGCATGTTGAGAATCAGCTTTTGTGCCGTTCCCGCTTTCATTCGAGTGGAACCGAGGATGACCTCGGGACCGACAACCGCTTCGATCATTAAATCCGCTTCAGCGATCATGGGGGTATTGTAATTATTAGTGAGTCCCACCACCTTGGCTCCCCGCTCGCGGGCGCGTTTCATTGCGCCGAGAACATAAGGGGTCCGGCCGCTGGCGGCGATTCCGACGACGACATCGTTAGGTCCGACTTCATGAGCGTCCATGTCGGAGGAGCCCAGAGTGTCGCTGTCCTCAGCTCCTTCGACGGGATCCTTGACCGCTTGAAAGCCTCCGGCAATGATTCCTTGAACCATCGAGGGCGGAGTTCCGAAGGTGGGAGGACATTCCGAAGCGTCCAGAATCCCCAGACGTCCGCTCGTTCCTGCGCCGACATAGAACAAACGTCCCTCGTTTCGGAAGGCTTCTACGATGCAATCGGCGGCTTGGGCAATAACGGGAACCAACGGTTCAATCGCTTCCGCAATAAGCTTGTCTTCCGCATGGATCCGTCTCATGATTTGCTCTGTATCCAACTGGTCAATATTTCGCGTGGATTCATTAATTTGTTCGGTCGTAAGCCCGCTGAGCAAGTTATTCATAAAGTAAGAACTCCTTCTTGGAATAGTCGTTAACTAGTCGTTAACATCCATTAACGCTGCATCGCCTGCAGAGCGGCTCCGTAGGCGGGACTACGCTTGGAGGGATAGCAACGGATGTCCGGGTACGCTTCGTTCAGATGCTGACGAAAGGTTTCTGCAAATACGGACGAATGCTTAAAAACCGACCCGGCTTCCACCAGCTCGCAGCTCGCAAACCAAGGGTCCTTGCCGATCAGGGTCGTCGTTTGCCGGACCAAATGGCCGGCCGCATCTCTAAGAATACGATCAGCCGCAGCATCTTCCTGAATGCCGGCTTGGATACAGTAGCGCGCGAATTCAGCAATATGCTGTTTTTTAATGTCCGGTTGATAAATATAAGATTTTAACTCGGTAATCGAGCCAAAGGAATAAGCTTCCGTAATTAGGTCAGTAAGCAGCGTAGGAGGGAGCATGCCATCATAGCTTTTCATAACGGTCTGCAGCGTCTTTAACCCAATGGCGTAACCGCTGCCCTCGTCCCCCAGAAGATGGCCCCAGCCTCCAATTCGCCAGCGATTTCCTTCTGGAGTCAGCCCATACAGGATGGATCCGGTTCCGGAAACGGCAACGATTCCGTACTTCTGTGACAAGGACGCCATCAGCACAATTTCTGCATCATTGGTAATCGTAATCGGTAAGTTTTCTCCGCGTTGTTGAAAATAGCCCTCCAAAGCTTGAAGAAAGCTTTGTCTTTCTTCCGGAAGATCAACCCCCGCCAAACCGAGGCAAAGACCGGCGCAGCGGCTTTTACCCAATGCAGGGTGGTTAAGCAAGCTGTCCAGAAGCTCTTGCAAATGAGCCCAGGCCCGAGGGAAGCCTACCGCACGGGCATTGGTGGAGGGGCCCGTAAGGGTGACGAGAACTTCCCCGTCAGAATTCAAAGTAATCACTTCTGTTTTGGTTCCTCCGCCGTCCACACCGATAAAGAACGTCATGATAGGCTCCTTCCTATAAACCCTCTATAATGTTAATTGCATTGCATGGATACTGTCTGGAATGATCGTTTTCCGATAGATTGAGAAGGCATTCTCTTTGAATATCGGATACTAGTATTTATATTACACAAATTCATCCTGCATTCGTTCATTATAAAAGAATAGATTCTAAATAGAAGAGATCTAGCCTGATATGAGTATACGAAAAAAAATGAAGAATGTAAAATTATATTTCATAAATTAATTTTATTATTGAAATTTTATTTTATACAACTTATAATTATTTGTGGATGGAAGCGATTCCAATTAATGCGGGTGTGGGACGGCAATAAGAAGTGTTAAGCCGCCGGATTCTCAGGGCATGGATGACCGAATATAGAGCATAAGATGAGAAAGAAGGCAAGCTGAGAAAGAAGGATTAGTGGCAAGGTAAGCGAAATAGTCGTTCCATCGGAGTATTGGTGGATCAGCGATTGCGGTCATTATCTTATGATCTCAGTAGAAAGTAAGGAGGGAACAGGATGAGCAGGATCAGGGTTCAGACTGGAGCAGATCGATTGCTGGAAGTGGAGCGGAGCTTTGTGGAAGGAAAAAGAATCGGACTGCTGACAAATCCGACAGGTAGAACCTCTTCGTTAGAATCGGTAATCGATGTTTGCGCGAGGCTGCAGACCGCGAAGCTGACAGCTTTGTTCGCTTGCGAGCATGGTATCCGCGGAGAGCGCCAAGCCGGAGTGCTGTTCGAGGACGAAACCGATGAGCAGTATGGTATTCCAGTGTACAGTCTGTATGGAAAACGAAGAAAACCGGAGGCGGAGATGCTCGCTCAGGTCGATGCCGTTGTTTTTGATATTCAGGATTTAGGGGTCCGCTTCTATACTTACTTGACGACGCTTATTTACACGATGGCCGCGTGTGCCGAGAGCGGCAAGGAAATGATCGTGCTGGACCGGCCCAATCCGCTTGGAGGCGAAGTGTGTGAAGGGGGCATTCTGCGCGAAGGCTACCGGTCGATGGTCGGGGGCTGGCCGATTCCGTTCCGCACAGGGATGACGATCGGAGAATTTGCCGCCTTGATCAATGCGGAGACCGATACGCCGTGCCGACTTCAGGTAGTGCCGATGGAGGGCTGGCACAGAGGAATGGAATACACTGACACCGGACTTCCCTGGATCATGCCCTCTCCGAACATTCCCACCCTCGATTCTGCCCGGGTCTATCCCGGAACCTGCTTGTTTGAAGGGACGAACCTGTCGGAAGGGCGGGGAACGACCCGTCCGTTCGAGCTGATCGGAGCCCCGTGGCTCGATGCCAGACAACTGGCGGAAATTATGAATGAGCGGAATCTCCCGGGGGTTCGCTTTTGCCCGATGTATTTTACCCCCACCTTCTCCAAGCATCAAGGAGAGCTGTGCGCGGGAGTGCAATTGTTCGTGACGGATCGTCGCGAATTTCGTTCGGTTACGGCTGGTTTGCATCTGTTGAAGGAGGTCCAGCGTCTGCATCCCGAGAAGTTCGAGTGGCTGCCTCCCTTTAAGGAGGGCGGCAAGCCGTTTATCGACCTGCTTACAGGAAGCGATGCGGTCCGAACGAAGCTGCATGAACCGTCCGGTTTGCAGGAGCTCATTGCGCAATGGAGGGAGGAAGCCGCCGAGTGGTGCGAGCGCAGAAAGCCCTTTTTGATTTACGGAGAGGGATGATTCAGCGAGAGGAGCCATGGCTGCAGGGAGGGGTGTTTATATGATCAATACGTTGAATGCTATAACCGCCAAATCGGCTAAGCTCGTGATCGGGCTTATGTCGGGCACGTCGCTGGACGGAATCGATGCAGCGATAGTCCGGATCGAGGGAGTCGGCTCCGACTCGCGGACGAAGCTGCTGCATTTTGCCACGCTGCCTTACGAGGACGGGCTGCGCGAGCGGCTGAAGGAGCTGTGCACGCTGGACCGCTCTAACACGGCGGGCGTCTGCTCGATGAATTTCGAGCTTGGCCGGCAATTTGCCGATGCGGTCCGCAAGGTCGTGGCCGAGGCGGGGATGACGCTGGCTGACATCGATCTGGTCAGCTCGCATGGCCAGACCGTCTGGCATATCCCCGCCGACGAGCCGGGCTTCGTCCGCTCCACGCTGCAAATCGGCGACCTGTCGGTCATCGCGAAGGAGACCGGCCTGCCGGTCGTCGGCGATTACCGCACCGCCGATATGGCGGTGGGCGGTCAAGGCGCGCCGCTTACGCCGTATGCCGATTACCTTCTGTTCCGGGACGATCGCCGCGGGCGGATCGTCCAGAACATCGGAGGCATCGGCAACTGCGCCGCCATCCCCGCCGCCGCCCGCCCCGAGCAGGTCGTCGCTTTCGACACCGGCCCCGGCAACATGCTGATAGACCAGGCGGTCTATCAGCTGTCGGACGGGGCGAGGAGCTATGACGACGGCGGGGCGTGGGCGGCGCAGGGGGAGGCGGACGCGCGCCTGCTCGGCGAGATGCTGCGCCACCCGTACTTCCGCCAGCCTCCGGTGAAGACGACGGGCCGAGAAATGTTCGGCAAGGCGTATGCGGCGGAGTGGCTGGGGAAGGCGGCTGCGCGCGGCCTCGCGCCGGAGGACGTGATCGCCACGTTCACGGCGTTCACGGCGCAGTCGATCGCCGACAGCTACCGTGATTTCCTCTTCCCGCTGTATGCGGTAGAGGAAATCATCGTCAGCGGCGGCGGAGCCCGCAACGCCACGCTGCTGCGCCAGCTTGGCGAGCTGCTG
Source organism: Paenibacillus sp. J2TS4 (assembly GCF_018403245.1). Taxonomy (GTDB): domain Bacteria; phylum Bacillota; class Bacilli; order Paenibacillales; family NBRC-103111; genus Paenibacillus_L. Next base: position 65,212 of record NZ_BOSH01000008.1, on the reverse strand, counting down.
CCGGACCAGCGCATTCTCGTCTCCGACGAGTTGGGCGTGTCCGGCGACGCGAAGGAAGCGATCGCCTTCGCGCTGTTCGCGAACAACGCCATTCATGGGGTCGCTAACAATTTGCCTTCCGCTACGGGAGCGGAGGTACCGGTCATCATGGGCAAATTGGCTTTTCCGGGGTAGATGACGACATCCTTGAGAACAAACGAGAAAGCCTGATGACCATTATGGCAGAAGAACCGATGAATAAGACTCCTATCGTTCCATTTCTCTTCGATAGGAGTCTCCTTTTTTACTATTATAGAATTTATAAGTTCCGGGGCTCTGATGAGCTGACTGAATTGCCTAATCGCCGCATGCTGCATAAAACAACTGGAGCAGATGATTGAGTCAGCCGGGAAAGCGAACACGAACTTCCTATTGTTAGGAAAAGCTAGCGGGGAAAATTCATTCTACTCGGGACGGACTGTGATTGTCGGCTTAGAAGAGGCCGGTACGACAAGGCAATCAGCAAAAAGCAAAGAGCGCTGCCCAAGTAAGTATAAAATAAGCCATGGTTCAGGTTGGCGAATAAGTAGACGAGCATAGGACCGAGGGCGGCTCCCAGATCGGTGGCTACGGAATAAGCCGTCATGACAGCAATGACGGAGGTGGCCCGGGCGGCATCAGATGCCAATGCATCCATCAAGGTCGTAATCGCTGTACCGCACATCATAACGAACAGGATGACGAAGCACCAGAGGAATAACGGCATTGGCCAAGGAACCAGCGCGTACCCTGCCGCCGATGCAAGCAGCGCGAAGATGAACATCGGCAGCCGCCCCTTCGGACCGTCCGAGCGTCGTCCGATCCATGAAGCGAGGAACGGTTCCCACACCCAACGGATAGCCTGAAGGACTCCAGCGAGAGCTGTGCTTGTCATGATGAACCCGAAGATATACGGCTGGGGATAGTTCGAATCGATCAATAAACTTAACGTTGAGCCGAGTACCGTCCATAGAAGGGATAGGCCCAGTCCGGCCAAGATAACTCTAATGACGGCTCCGGTCCATATCGAGCCGGGCTCCTTGGGGGAGCGGCGGCGGCTCGGTTCGCTCTCCGAGATGGAATGGGGGATCGAAAGGAATACCAAAGGAAGACTCGTCAGGGCAACCACTCCGAAGGCGATGGAAATTCCCTGAATTCCGATAATAGGTGTCAATACGCCGCCCAGCAGCATGCCGAACAAGCTTCCCAGGCGAGACAGGCCGTTATAGCGTCCCATCAGGCGTCCCCGGTTCGTATCATCTGAATAATTAATAACGGTGAAATACCCGCCCATACGCAGCAGAGACCAGGCCAAGCCCCATACGCTGCGAAGCACGAGCCAGACGACGAATCCCTTCCATAGCCCGTAACCCATCATAGTGACCGAGCTGAGAAGAACGGCTGCAAATATCCCGGTTCTAAGGGACATTTTGTTATAGAGCCAGCCGATGAACGGGTTCAAGGGAAGTCTCACAAAGCGGTTGATAGACAGAAGCACTCCGACCTGCCACAAGGCATCGAGGCCGATCTCCCGCCAATAGATGGGAAGCACGATGTACAGCATCGAGTCTCCCAGCAAGCACAGCGCGGTAACGATGGCTATGATGGTGACCGGACGATGCCCGCCCGGGCCCGATAGGGGAATAGTAGGATTCATTGGGTAGTCTCCTGTCCAAAGGAATGCGTAGCTTTTAAGTATGTTCGTTAGATTAGATGTTCTTACATCCCAAGGAAAGCCGACCTTAAGGATGAATTTCAGCAGGACCTTTAGAAAAGCCTGCGATAGATGCTGTTCTCATTTTTTATACCTCTAATATGCGGAATTGTAAATACTTGCTAACGGAATGTAAAAAAGCCGGAGCCTACAGAACTCGTTGATAACAAGTCAGTAGGCTCCGGCAATACAAGGCAGTGAGTGGCAGAATTTTCTCTAACGATGAGAATTAAAGTACGTTTGGATCAGGACAGGAGGTTAGAAGGGCTCTATTCCTCCAGTTTTTTGTACTGGCTTGGATCTCCCGCTGGTAATGGCTCCGATGTGGTAACATGTCCAAGCAGAGACTCATCCTTCTCGCCTTCGATTAGTATTTGGGTCGAATCGTAACCGAATTGCTTCATAGTGAGGGTGATTTGGTCGAGGAGGAACATCTCGCCCCCCGATCCAAGGTTAGCGTTTTTCAATTCCTTGGAGAAGCTGACCTGAGCTACTCCATTCTCGTCCTTCACATATTCCACCAAGACTCCCGGCGGAACCAGGTTGCCCAATTTGTCGTTCTTCGGACCGCTAATCCAGGACTCCAAGGCGGCCAACGGCAAATTTTGCTCTTCCTCCGCTTCGACCTCCCGATCCACGGCGAAAATTTCCATCAAATCTTTATCGGCGAAGTAGAGAGTGACGGTTTTTTTGACGACTTCTTTATCTTCATTCGGCTTCGGTGCAATATTCGTTTCGTTGTTCTCTTCCGGATTATTCGGCTGTTGGCTCGGTACCGGTGCGGCATTGCCCGGCTCAGGAGTTTTGCCGCCTTGAGCGCATCCTGTCGCTATTACCGCCGCACAGGCCGTGGCTAAAGCAAGCTTCATCCATTTGTTCGTATTTCTCTCTCTCATGTTGGTTCCCTCCTTTTTATAGTACACCTTAAGTATAGAGTTCGTTTGTATCATGGAAATGGCGGCTCCGTAACAGTTTTGTTACGGAAGACCATCGTTATGCAGGTCCCCTCTCCGGGGGTCGAGGTAACCCGAATCTCTGCTCCGTGCATGTCTACCATCTGCTTGACGATCGTGAGGCCCAGTCCGCTTCCTTCCTGATCCCATTCGCCCGCCTCGGGAGAGCGATAGAAAGGCTCGAAGATTTGCGGCAAGTCTTCGGCAGAGATGCCGATCCCCTGATCGCACACAGTGCACTCCATGCGGAACAGATCCAGCCGCTTCACGGCGACCGTAATTTCGCTGTTGGCCGGAGAGTAACGGATAGCGTTGGATACGACATTGTCCAGTCCCCGATGAAACAGCTCCTCATCTACTTCCAACCAGGCTCCATCCTCCGCTATAAATTTTAACCGGATACTTTTCTGATCGAGGACAAATTGAAAATGCTCCCGGATATGAGCTTCGATAGATTGGCTTTGCAGCCGGATGCGGTTCAACGGGCGGTCCCACATCCGATTGACGTCGAGCATGCTTTCGACGATATGCTTCATTTTGCCAATCTGAACCTCGAGGTCATTCAGAAATTCCTGATGAGCGTCTTTCTCTTCCCGGACGTAGGGCAGATTCTCGCAGATGAGCTGCATAGTCGCCAAAGGGGTTTTGAGCTCATGAGAGGAAGAGCTCATGAATTGCTTCTGTCTTTGATCGTAACGGTTTAACTCGCTTACCATTTCGCCAATTTCGACGGCCAGCTCCCCGATTTCGTCTTTGCGCCCGGAAGGGGGACGGAAGACCCTTTTAAGCGGAGTAATCTTCTTCATTTGCTCGCTCAGGGAACGGATCGGTTTGGTGAACCAGGAAGCGATCAAGTAGCATATAAAAAAGAACAAAATAACGGTAGCCAGTAAAATAGTAATGACCTGAATTCGGAAGGAACGGATGTCCTCGTATAGAAAATCGACGTTATTGACCATCAGCAGGTAGCCGGAATCCGCTCTTCCCGGATCTAGCTCAAGCATAGTATATTGGACATACCCGTAGCTCGATGTAGGCACGTACAGTCCGACGGGAGGGGACGCATCGCTTTTTAATATTTCCAGAGTGAGCTTGGAATGCTCCGGGAGCTCCCGAAAGCTGTCAAACCAGACAGTCCGATCCGGGTGCAGCACGAACAGACGCATGTCCAATTGCTTGCTGTAGAAGGAGAGGTATCCTTCCGTACGCTCGGGAAAACGGGGCAGAGTCCCGCTGATCTTATCGACGACGGAATACCCTTGCGAGACGATTAATTGCTTCTGGCCTTCCAGCATGCGGGCTTCGTATACCTTGATAATAAAAATATATAGAATCAAGCTGACGACAACGATCAGCAGCGAGAACGTCACCCATAGCCGTGCATGCAGCTTCATCCGTCACCACCGAACCGGTAGCCCATTCCTCGCACAGCGTGCAAATATTTTTTGCCGGTCAGCTCCGTTATCTTTTTGCGCAGCCGGCTGACGTTGACATCCACCGTCCGGTCACTGAAGCCGGAAGTCATTCCCCAGACTTGCTCGAACAGCATCTCGCGGCTGTATACATGCTCCGGATGCCGCATCATCGCCTCCAGAAGCTTATATTCGTTAGCTGTGAGCGGGGTGCTTTTCCCTCCGCAGTTCAGCAGCAATCTCGCTTTGTCCAATTGGAGGTCGGCGTATTCCACTGTATTATCGGAGGAGGCGGAGGAGGGCTGCACCTGATGCCGGCGAAGGAGCGCATGGATTCTCGCCAGAAGCTCGCGCTGATGGAACGGCTTGGTGACATAATCGTCGGCGCCTACCTCCAGTCCGACCACCTTGTCCATAATTTCCTCTTTAGCCGTGATCATCATGATAGGCACGTTGGATAGCTTGCGAACCGTCTTGCACAGCTCCAATCCGTCCATTCTGGGCAGCGTCCAATCCAGCAGCAGCAGATCGTATGCGGCCTTCTGGAACATGTCCAATCCGGTTTGTCCATCATAAGCGATATCGATTTGATAGCCTTCCTTTTCCAGGAAGAAGGCAATGTTCTTGGCCATCACTTTCTCGTCTTCCACGAGCAATATCCTGCTCATTCTATACGCCCCCCTTATTATTCTTACCCATTATACGGGCGAATGCTCGTCCAGGTTGCCGAGTAACATCCGGCCAAACTCTCATGGATGTTCAAATAAGCCTTCCGGTGATTAAGGAGGATGCCGGAGAGAGCCGAACGACATCGAACATCCGCCATCCTCGAGCTCCCGCTTTTCATTCCTATCTCGTAATAATAGGTTACCACAAGTTAGGTTAAAGAGAAAAAAGCCGGGATGAGCTGACAAGACTTGCAGTCAAAAGAGTTTGGGAGAACAGCTCTCCGTTCATCAATCCGCCCCAAAGGAGCAAGATAGAGCCTTTATGACAAATAAAAGGGCTGCAATTGTGAATGTATTGTGAAATAAAGCACAAGTTCACTATTTTGTGAAAAAAATCACATCCATAGCAGCAAAAATGTTGTAAAGTAAAAGCAAGGAGATCACCTCCCCCCGAATAATAAAAAAACAAGTGAGCAGCATGGAATACAATGTGAAAACATTCACCAATTAATGTGCCACTCGAGTAAGGGAGGATCTCAATACAAAGGACAGGAGTTGAACGATCATGATTAAATGGTTGAGAGAAAACAAATATGCGTCGGTAGCTTTGCTCCTTCTCCGGGTGTACCTCGGGTGGCAATGGATGACAGCCGGGTGGGGTAAAATCTTTGGAGGCCAACCGTTCAATGCCGGTGGATACCTTCAAGGGGCGGTCAATAATCCCGTCGCTGACAAAGCTACCCAGGAGCTGGTCTATCCGACGTTTACGGCTTTCCTTGAGAAGTTTGCATTGCCAAACGTGAAGCTGTTTAACTTTATGATCCCTTGGGGCGAATTTCTGGTAGGGCTGGGGTTGATCCTCGGAGCGGTAACGACAGCGGCCGCATTCTTCGGACTCTTGATGAACTTCATGTTCCTCTTCGCCGGAACGATTTCGACTAACCCCTGGATGGTACTCCTTGGCGGTCTGGTGTTCGTAGCTGGCGCCAACGCTGGTAAATGGGGTGTAGATTACTATCTCATCCCCTTCGTCCGCAACTGGTTCAAAAAACTTGGTAAAGGCAATCAGCCGGGGGATGCGGCAGGAGGACAAACCGGAGAGCCGGCCCGCATTTAACTAAAGCTAACTTCGTAATCCATTCGGATTCATCTTTATAACCCCTATTCTTCGCTTCCCTATCTTCAAGGGAAGCGGCTTTTTTTTGCGGGCGGACGTACCGGTTGATCGCCATGTCTTGCCGGACGAGGAACTGCCCGATTATATGAACGATAATAACGCCGGGCAACTGCTCCATATCACTGCTTCAGGCTGCAGACGAGAAGGGGAATTCTCTGTTTAAGGAGGAACTGTTCCGCACATTGAGCGCGAATGAAGGGGAATATGAACAGGCTCTGGCGGGCCATATCGGGAAGCTTCTGAAATGTCTCGGGATCGAGGCGGAAGGGTGACCGTTTCGTACATGGATCATAAAATAATCCCTCTTTTAAACAGGCCGTGAATTGGCTTATAATTCGCAGTAACCTTATAAAACGGGCGAAAAAGAGGGCGATCCGCCTGTAAATAATGCAGGTCTTGAGGAGGTTTTTAGTTAAATCAGCTAATGACATCTAATGACATGCAATTGTGCAGTTAAATTTATCGATTTGGCCGATTTTCCGCTTTAGGTAGGGAATGACATGCACTTTTGCCTGTCTTCTTCGTTATTTACTGGATTCCCGCAAATGGACATGCATTTCCGCATGTCTTTTGGGCTTTCAAGCGGCTGCTTCCAATCGCGGAGGCAAAATGGGCTCAAACGGCATGTTGTGATTGAATCCATGGAGTATTGAATAAGGCAGTGGCTGCGCACGGCACGGATTCCTATCCCTACTCATGTGTTTCCGGGCATTAATTTTGTTCTAAATCCAAGCTGCGAAAGTTGAGTTCATTAAACCACTATGAGGAGGCTACAGCATGCAAAAAGCTAGGCTAGGGGGTTGGTTAGACCCAAAATGGGTTGTAACCAAAGCAGAGGAGGCCATGAACGCCACACCCATGCATATTACCGATGCAGTGGCACCCATGAGTGAGGGAGGGATTCACGACTATTATTCCAATGGAGATTACTGGTGGCCTAATCCCGATACTCCAGACGGGTTGCCTTATGTGCGCAGAGACGGGGAATCGAATCCCGGCAGCTTTAACGAGCATAGGCAAATTCTGCGCAGCTTAAGGACGAATGTGGCTCATCTGGCCGCCGGTTATGTGGTGACGAACGAGGAGAACTTTGCGGAGAGAGCCATCCTGCTGCTTAAGCAATTTTTTCTTGATGAGGAGACCCGGATGAATCCCCACCTGCTCTATGCCCAGGCCATCCCTGGAATCTGCTCTGGCCGGGGAATCGGCATTATCGATACGCTGCATCTGATCGATGTTCCCGCGGCTGTGGCTAAATTGCGCGTCTCACCGGCAATGACGGAAGAGATTAGTTCTGGTTTAAAGCGCTGGTTCTCTGATTATTTGCATTGGATGCGGACTCATCCATACGGGATAGAGGAAATGAATGCGGATAATAATCATGGCGTTTGCTGGTATGTGCAGGCTGCTGTTTTTGCCAGCTTGGTCGGGGATGAGGAGATGTTGGCTTATTGCAGGAACCAGTATAAAAACACCCTGCTGCCCGATCAGATGGCGGTGGACGGCAGCTTCCCCCGGGAACTGGCACGGACGAAGCCCTACGGGTATTCGATTTTCGTTCTCGACAATATGATCACCCTGTGTCAAGTGCTGTCCACTCCCGAGGATGACTTATGGGATTTCCGTCTGGAGGACGGAAGAGGGATTCGCAAGGGACTCGATTATCTGTACCCTTATTTGGTGGACAAAACAAGCTGGCCCCATCCCCCCGATGTGGAGCATGACGAAGGCTGGCCCGCAGCGGTGTCCGGGCTTTTGTTCACGGGATTGGCACTTGGAGATAGCCAGTACGTGCAGTTATGGCGTTCGCTCGACCCTGATCCGGCCGATCCGGAGATTCGCAGGAACATGGCTATTCGCCAGCCTTTGTTGTGGCTTTGAGCCATTGAAGGTTCAGGAACCGTTCCAACGATGCCGGTACTGCACGGGGGTCATCCCTACTGCTTTGACGAACGCCCGGTAAAACTGGCTGGCGCATGAAAATCCGAGGCTCGCGCTGATACTAGTGATCGTAGCCGCAGTTTGTCTAAGCTGCTTCTTGGCCGCCTCTACTCTTAGCTGCAAAATATATTGATACGGTGTTAAACCGGCTGCCTGCTTGAACGTACGGATAAAATGAAACCGGCTCTGCAGGGCAATGGAAGCTAAAGTGTCGATAGCTATCGGAGTCGTGTAATGCTCATGGATGTATGCAAAAACGCCAGCTATCTGCGTATCGGCTGAGCCTTGAACGGGAAGGCCGGTTTCAGCGGGCGAAGTCGTTTTCAAGGATCCTCTTAGGTAATGAAGCACTTCGCTCTCGGTGGATATAGAATTCTGGACGTCATGCATACAGAATGCGGAGGTCCAGGAGCGGAATCGTTCTGCTACTTCCCGGGGATCGAACTGCTGCTTAGGAGCAATGTCTGCCGCCCGGCCGTCGAAACGACTGGAAATCAGGCTTTGCTGGACTTTAATAATGATGACCCCATCATTAGCCCCGATATGAAAATGATGCACGTCGCTCGGTCGTTGGAGAAGGCTCGAACCAGGCTTCAGCCGATAGGTTCTGTTTTGTTGGGTCAGAACGCAGGTTCCGCGTATCGGTATCGTTATCTGATACCAGTCCTCATGAACATGGGGAGTATTGACGAACTCTTCGTCGTACCGGATTAATTCCAGCCGCTCTGTCGTGATTTCCATTTTCATATACATCACCACTAATATTATAGCAAAAGTTGCCCGATCAATTAGCACTTTTCACATCGACATTTCCAGACAACTTCTTTACAATGTAACCATAAAAACAGATGACGGCTAGCCGATTTCAGGCGATGCCGAAGACTAACTGCCGGAAAGAGGTTGCCATTGTGGAAAATGTTATTGATATGCAAGGAGTCTACTGGAACAAAGGCAGCCAGGTGCTGCTGAATAATGTCAGTTGGACGGTTCGGCCGGGAGAGCATTGGGCGATGCTGGGACTGAACGGATCGGGGAAGACGACCATTTTGAATATGATCAATGGGTATATCTGGCCGAGTCAGGGGACGCTGTCCGTGCTGGGCAAGAAGTTTGGAACCGTCGATTTGCGAGACCTCCGCAAGTCCATTGGCTGGGTCAGCTCGTCTTTGCAGGAGAGACTGTATAGAAGTGATAAAGCCCAGCATGTTGTCATTAGCGGCAAATACGCTACAATCGGGTTATATCAACGTTTGTCCGACGAAGATCTGAGCCGCGCCGAAGAACTGATGCGCTCTTTGGACTGCGCTCATTTGTGGGACCGTCAGTTTTTGACCTGCTCCCAAGGGGAGAAGCAGAAAATCCTTATCGCCCGGGCGTTAATGGCGGATCCGCAAATTTTAATACTGGACGAGCCCTGCAACGGGCTGGACTTATTCTCGCGGGAGAAGCTGCTGGACAGCATTCAGGATTTGTCGCAGCAGGAAGAAACCCCTACGCTTATTTACGTAACTCACCATACGGAGGAAATTGTTCCTGCCTTCAGCCATACTCTGCTGTTAAGACGGGGGGAAGTGATTCGAAGCGGCGAGACCGAGCATATTCTGGAGACCGCGACGTTGAGTGAATTTTTTGAAACACCGGTTGTTGTGGAAAACCATCGGCAGCGCGTATTTGTCCGGGTCGCGGAAACGGAAGCCTGATCGGTTCCACCGGCTAATTTGTAATCAGAACGGGGATTGTTTAAATCTTGCTAAACATGATACAATTTAATAGATTAATAGCTGTATAGAAGCGGAAATCTCTCCGCTCTTATTTTTTATATTACAGGTCAGGAGGATTTGCCAGCATGACACAAAAGCCCAAGATGCGAAGCGATATGATTAAGAAAGGCTTCGACCGCGCGCCACACCGCAGCTTGCTGCGTGCCGCAGGTGTTAAGGAAGAGGATTTCGACAAACCGTTTATCGCTGTTTGTAACTCTTATGTAGATATTATTCCCGGACACGTCCACCTCCAGGAGTTCGGTAAAATCGTTAAAGAAGCGATCAGAGAAGCCGGCGGAGTTCCGTTCGAATTCAATACGATCGGCGTGGACGATGGAATTGCTATGGGACATATCGGAATGCGCTATTCGCTGCCGAGCCGCGAAATCATTGCCGATTCTTTAGAAACGGTTGTCGCTGCCCACTGGTTCGATGGAATGGTCTGTATCCCGAACTGTGACAAGATTACTCCAGGCATGATGATGGGCGCCCTGCGCGTCAATATCCCGACTATTTTTGTAAGCGGCGGCCCGATGAAGGCTGGTAAAGACAAGAATGGCCGCTCGATTTCGTTGTCCTCCGTTTTTGAAGGCGTCGGAGCTTTCCAAGCGGGTAAAATCGACGAGCAAGGACTGGAGGAGCTGGAGCAGTACGGCTGCCCGACCTGTGGCTCCTGTTCCGGAATGTTCACCGCCAACTCGATGAACTGCTTGGCGGAAGGTTTAGGTATTGCACTGCCGGGCAACGGAACGATTCTGGCTGTCGATGAAGCGCGTAAAGAGTTCGTCAAGCGTTCGGCGAAGCAATTGATGGAGCTTATCGAGAAGGACATCAAGCCGCGTGACATTGTAACGATTGAAGCGATTGACAACGCCTTTGCTCTGGATATGGCGATGGGCGGTTCTACGAATACAGTGCTTCATACGCTGGCTCTTGCCCATGAAGCAGGGTTCGAGTATCCGATCGAGCGGATCAACGAAGTGGCCAAGCGTGTGCCGCATCTGGCGAAAATCGCTCCTGCCTCCGATTATCATATCGAGGATGTGCATAATGCGGGCGGCGTCAGCGCGATTATTAATGAACTGTTGAAGAAGCCCGGAGTGCTTAACGGGGACTGCTTGACCGTAACTGCCAAAACATTGAAAGAGAACGTGGAAGGCTGCGAGATTCTGAATACCGATGTTATTCGTCCGTTGGATAACCCCCACAGTGAACAGGGCGGATTGGCCGTTCTCTTCGGTAATTTGGCTCCGAACGGAAGCATTATCAAAGTCGGAGCGGTTGATCCGGAAGTAGGCGGCCGCCATGTCGGTCCTGCGGTCTGCTTCGATTCGCAGGAGGATGCTCTGTACGGTATCGCCAACGGCAAGGTGAAGGAAGGAGATGTCGTGGTCATTCGTTACGAAGGGCCGAAGGGCGGACCTGGAATGCCCGAGATGCTCGCTCCGACCTCCCAAATCGTAGGAATGGGTCTCGGTGCCAAAGTCGGTCTCATTACGGATGGCCGCTTCTCGGGAGCCTCCCGTGGAATCAGCATCGGTCATATTTCGCCCGAAGCCGCAGAAGGCGGACCGATCGCTTTCGTCGAAGACGGGGACATCATTGAACTGGATCTGGTCAACCGTAAGATCGAACTGCAAATCAGCGACGAGGAAATGGAACGCCGCAAAGCGAACTGGAAAGGCTTCGAGCCGAAGGTAACGACCGGTTATCTAGCCAGATATTCGAAGCTGGTCACCTCGGCCAGCACCGGCGGGGTTATGAAAATTTAATGGATTCAAACAAAATGGACGCCTCAGGAAGGCGTCCATTTCTTGTTTGATAGCGAGGTTGAGGACAACCGGATTAATCTTCCTTAGGTTCATCATGCGTTTCGTGATCCTCAGGAAAGTTCCGCTGCATTCCTTCATGAAGCTCGCGGTTTTCATAGCTGAAGGTGTTCGGGGGACGTTGATCTTGTCTCCAAGGAGAGCTCTTGCCTAATGACTCTGTCTGCAGGCTGGACCCATAAGGACCTTCCGGAAACTCTTCGGCAGTCAGATCATTCCTCTGTGATTCTACCGTGGCCAAATCCGTATTCTCCGTCCGATTTTCTTTAATAAAGCCTTCTTTCATGATCCACCTCCGGGAAATATTCACTAACTTAGCTTTCCCCGTTTGGTTGCAGGTATGACCTATTGTCAAATATCGGTAAAATTTACCGTTCCGATAATTTGACCCAAGAAAGAGCGCAAATCCGCCGCTTCTTCCTCCGACAATCGGAATAGCCGTTCCAAGCACCCTTCTTCCTCGACATCGTCCGGACCTAATATAGCGGTAATCCCGTATTGAATATCCGTAACCAGCTTTTTACCGTAGAATCGATTGGAGGACGTGATGGCAAGATCAAAACGTTTCATGCTCTCGCTCACAAAGCAGACAAATCTTGTCGATGTTTCTTCTGTCGCATCGTATAAAAAGTCAATTTCTTTATCCAGCATGGCTTTCCCTCCGCCCTTAAAAATAGCTGTCAGCCCTACGCTGACGGATGGACCGGATAACAGTCCATCCATAGTCCGATTGTTTACATCTTAACATATCGGGGAGAAGGAAAGTTAATCGCGGAGAGGGGTTGTTGCGCAAATTATTAAATTTAGCAATTGCATTCCATTCCTAATGTAGTATAATAGAGTTACATATATTTGACGCGGAGGAAGCACCTCTCTTATTAACTTTAATAAGAGGGGTGCTTTTTTATTTATCCGCGAATCCATTTAATGAGGAGGAATAGGGATGAATCTGATTTTTTGCAACACATTGGAGAAAGCGACGGGGGAGAATCGAGTCCGTTCTGCTCTTGTGTCCATCTATGAAGAGCATGGAGTATGGCATGTTTTTTGGAATGAGGAGAAGGAGGAGGGACATACCGTAAGGGAGGCCTGGTACGAAGGTTCGATGTGGAACGAAGCGCTGGATAGTTTCCGTGAAGGGCTCGCGGCCAAATTCAAAGAGAACTATATTCCACTTGTTCAAGGGACAGATATGAGGAGGGGAAGGGGGCTGCGCGGAAGTTTCTCACAGATGCTGCAATTTTACAGCGAGACCCATGGACGGTCCGATTTATACGAGAAGTTGAAGCAATGGAGAAAAGAACAGGCAGCGAAGGAGGGCAAATCAGCCTTTATAATTGCGACCAACCGGATTCTGCAAATGCTTAGCGCCTTTGTTCCCCATACAATAGACGAATTAAAGCAGATTCCGGGTTTCGGAGAGCAGCGGCTGTCCAGCTACGGAGAACAATTGGTGCAGCAGCTTAAACCGGTAGCAAGAAGCACATCCTTTCCGTTGAATTGGGTGAAGGAAAAGGTGGATCCCGGATCTTTTGAGAACTGGCTGGTGGAGCAGCATGAGAGAAAAGCCGCAGCCGGAGAGAAGAAAAAGGAATTAAAGCAAAAGCTGCTTCAAGCGATCAGTCAAGGGGAAGCCTTGAACGAAATCGGCCGGATTCTATCGATGGAGCGGCGGGAGCTTATCTTACTGGTGGAGGAATTGGATCGTGAAGGCTATGATGTCAGTCCTGTCATAGACCTAGAGCTGCGAGCGATCGGAAAAACAGAACAGCAGGAAGCGGAACGGCTGTTTCGGGATATGGGGGACCACTACTTGAAGCCGGTTGTGCAGGAGCTCTATTCCGAGGAGGAATTAAAGCAGCGGGATGTCGGCCAAATTTATAACTGGCTCCGTCTTTATCGTCTTAAATACCGCAAGCAAGCGGGGTGATCTTCGGGTAGAGCGTGCCTCAATCTTATGAGGAATGAAGAAGGACAGGCTCTAAAGCCAGTCCTTCTTCCTAAAAATAAATAGCATAGTGATAGCGACAATGACCATGCCAATGAGTACGATAAAGTCAAAGCCCGGAATATCCAGTCCGGGAAGATCGTCGAAGTTCATCCCATAAATCCCGGTGATGAACGTGAGTGGCATGAATATGGTCGTCAAGGCGGTAAAAATTCTCATAATTTCGTTGGCTCGGTTCGCTAGGCTAGATTGATAAGCTTCGCGCAGGTTGGCCATTAAATCGCGAAACGTATCGAATTCCTCAGCGATTTTAACCGCATTTTCGTGGATGTCACTGAAATATTTTTGCAGCCGATCGTCAATAAGCCTCAGTTCTTTTTTGCTCAGGGTAGCGATTAATTCCTTTTGAGGGCCAAGCGTTTTTTTGAGCCATAAGATTTCACTGCGCAAGCCTATAATTTCATTCAAGTGAGATTTCTTCGTATGCATCAGAATATCCTCTTCCAGCTTTTCTATGCGGGCTTCGATCCGATCAGCCACGAGGAAATAATTATCGACGACCAAATCGAGTAAGTGGTAAAGAAAGCGGGATGGAGAATGGGCTTGCTCATCCAGCAAAAGCGGCTTGATTGTCCGGATTTCGTTAATTTTCTGCTTCGTAACTGTAAGGATAAAGTGCTTCCCCAAAAAAATATTTAAAGATCGAAGGAAAATTTCTTCATCGTCAAATCGAATGCTGTTAATGACCATGAAGTAATGGTGCTCATAAATAGCAAGCTTCGGCCGCTGAACCTCCTGGCTCAAGCAATCCTCCACCGCCAGATCATGTAAATGGAATAGAGGCTGCAGCGTTTCGATTTCATCCGCATCCGCATCAATCCAATAGAAGCCGTCTGTCGGTGGAGCTATCGTGCTGGCTACCTCTTCCATCGGCGTAAAGACGCCATTTCTCACCCAGCGTGCTTTCATTAGCTATCACTCTCCCGTGTTGTTTCTCCCCTGAAGAAACAGTCGGGCTCTCCGAACGTTCAGCGAGTGACGGGAACGAACGGACCCGACCGATCTTGCGATGTTGTGGATGATCCGATCCCGATCGGATAATCGCGGTCGGTCTCCGTCCATTTGCTCGTCACCCCTCTGACCTTGTCATTAATTCTTGAATAGTATAACCTGCGGGATGAAATCCATCAAGAATCCATCTGCCCCTTATCATTTGAAGGGCTGCAAGCTTCATGATCCGCTAAAGGATACTCGCGACTTGAGTCATGAGTTGCTGACACCTGCCATATTGAATGGGGAGGTTTGCTTTTGGCAAGCGGGTTAAGGGGGTATGGCTGCCATTCCTTCTTTCTCTGCCGTTCAGCCCTTGACGGATAGGTTTTTTTGGGCTAGAGTAGACTGTAACTAGATTCATTAATTGAATAATGCAAACTCTTATCAAGAGCAGGTGGAGGGACTAGCCCGATGATACCCGGCAACCGACATTCCTTGTAGCCAAGGAGCGCACGGTGCTAATTCTTGCAGAAGCTTAGACGCTTCTGAGAGATGAGAGAGGACACACGGATAATCAAGCCGCCTTTCTCAATGAGATGGGCGGTTTTTTAATCATTAAAACGCCCTCTCCACAAGTTGTTGGTTTTAAGATGACACAATTGACAAACAAATGATGAATAAGGAGGGATTCAGATGCCGATCAAAATTCCCGATCATTTGCCGGCTAAAGAAATTCTGCATCAAGAAAACATATTTGTGATGGGTGAACAGCAGGCCTTTCACCAAGACATCCGTCCTCTTAAAATTGCCATTCTGAATTTGATGCCGACGAAAGAAACGACGGAGACGCAGATTCTGCGGCTGCTGGCCAATACGCCACTTCAGGTTGAATTTGTATTGCTGCATCCGAAGTCTCATACGTCCAAAAATACTTCTCTTGAGCATTTGGAAATGTTCTACAAAACATTTGACGATATTAAGGATCAGCAATTTGACGGAATGATCATTACCGGAGCTCCGGTCGAGCAGTTAAATTTTGAAGAAGTTAATTATTGGGAAGAGCTGCAGCAAATTATGGACTGGACCAAAGAGAACGTGACCTCCACTCTTCATATATGTTGGGCTTCCCAAGCCGGCTTGTACCATCATTACGGAATTCCCAAGTACAAGCTGGACAAGAAGATTTTTGGAGTGTTTCCCCACGTGGTAAATAAGCAGAACGTGAAGCTGCTGCGCGGATTCGATGAAGTGTTTTACGTTCCCCAATCGAGACATACGGAAGTGAGAATTGACGATATTGAACAAATAGAGGAGCTTGAAGTGCTGTCGGTTTCCGAGGAAGCGGGAATGTACATTACGGCCACTAAAGATGGCAGACAAATATTTGTTACCGGTCATTCCGAATATGACTCCAATACGTTAAAATGGGAGTACGATCGTGATATTGAAAAGGGACTGGATATAGATATCCCCAAAAACTATTACCCTAACGACGACCCGTCCAAACCCCCATTCATCCAATGGAGAGCTCATGCCAATCTGTTATACTCCAATTGGCTTAACTATTATGTTTACCAGGAAACTCCTTACGATTGGAATGCTTCCAAATCATTGCAGAAGTAAATGAATGATTGCTGCCAACGGGCGAATCAGGTGGACTCAGGCTCCACCTGAAGCCATGCTTGGGATAGTTGGTGACAGATCGGCTAGGGTCTGTTCTCGCTTAAATACTCATTAAATAGAGGGGGATAATTTGATATGGAATTCGAAAGTCGTCTCGCCCAAATCGGTTCTATCTCGGAGCCAGTCACGGGAGCGGTTAGCTTCCCGATCTACAACGCAACAGCCTTTCGTCATCCGAGGCTCGGAGAAAGCACCGGATTTGATTATTCCCGAACGAAAAATCCTACCCGCACCGTTCTCGAGGAGGCCATCGCTGATTTAGAATCGGGGGATGCCGGTTTTGCCTTCAGCTCCGGAATGGCGGCGCTGCAAACTATTTTTGCTATGTTCGGTCAAGGGGATCACTTATTGGTATCGCTGGATTTGTACGGCGGAACTTATCGGCTGATCGAGCAGGTTTTGAATCGCTTTGGTATTACGGCATCTTATGTGGATACGAATGATCTGGATGAGCTGGAGCGCAATTGTACGGCCAATACGAAAGCGGTTCTTATCGAAACGCCAACTAATCCATTGATGAGAATTACCAATTTGCGGAAGGTGTCGGAGTGGGCGAAGGGCAGAGGTTTGCTGGTGATCGTGGACAATACGCTGCTAACTCCTTTTTTCCAAAGACCGCTGGAGCTTGGTGCAGATCTGGTCATCCACAGTGCAACCAAGTATCTGGGTGGCCACAATGACGTGCTCGCTGGATTGATCGTGACCAAGGGCAAGGAACTAAGTGAGCAAATCGGCTTTTTGCAAAATTCGATTGGCGCCGTTCTGGGGCCTAACGATTCCTGGCTGTTAATGCGGGGGATGAAGACGCTCGCCCTGCGAATGGAAAGACATCAGTTCAACGCTACGCAAATTGCCAAATTTTTGACCGAGCATGCACTGGTAGAAGAGGTCTATTATCCCGGCCTGGAGAGCCACCCTGACCAAGTACTGCAAAGCAAGCAATCTTCGGGAAATACCGGAATTCTCTCCTTTAAAGTAAGAAAGGCCCGGTATGTCGATCCCATTCTGCGTCATATCCGGTTGATAGCTTTCGCTGAAAGCCTGGGTGGCGTCGAATCTTTAATGACCTATCCAGCGGTTCAGACACATGGCGATATTCCGGTGGAAATTCGCAATCGGGTCGGGGTGAATGACCGGCTTCTGAGATTCTCGGTTGGCATCGAGCACATCGATGATTTAATTAGCGATCTGGCTCATGCCTTCGATGCGGCATTGGCGGAGGAGCATGCAGAAGGACAGGTCCAAGAAGGAGGTCAAAGTAATGACTAAAGAGCAGATAGCAGAGAAAGAAGCTGCAGCCCGCCCTGATTTTTCCACTCGTCTTATTCATTTTGGCTCCGAGATTTGTAAACAAACGGGAGCCGCCAGTATTCCTATTTATCAGGCGTCTACGTTTCATCATTTTGACATTGAGCAGCCCCCGGAATTCGATTATTCCCGTTCCGGCAATCCGACGCGTCAAGTGCTGGAGGAGTATATAGCGACCTTGGAAGGGGGAGCAAGAGGCTTTGCCTTTTCCTCGGGAATGGCAGCTATATCGGCGGCGTTCTTCATGCTGTCAGCAGGGGATCATGTTATCTGTACGGAGGATGTTTACGGGGGAACTTACCGGTTTCTGACGACAGTATTGAACCGGATGAATATCGACACAACGTTCGTCGATATGACCGATCTCGATCGCGTCAAGGCAGCGCTGCGGCCCAATACTAAAGCGATCTATATTGAGACGCCCTCCAATCCGACTTTAAAAATTACGGATATTGAGGCGGTTGTCTCCTGGGCCAAGGAGCATCAGCTGCTGACGATGCTGGATAATACCTTCATGACCCCTTATCACCAAAGACCGCTCGAACACGGAGTGGATATCGTGCTGCATAGCGCCACTAAATTTCTGGGCGGGCACAGCGATGTGCTCGGAGGTCTCGCCGTGGCAGCCAATGAAAAGCTGGGAGAACAATTAAAGCAAATACAGAACGGACTGGGCTGCGTGCTGGGCGTGCAGGATTCCTGGCTGCTCATCCGCGGAATGAAGACCTTGCAGGCCCGGATGGAAGTCTCCGAACGAGGCGCGGCGCGCTTATCCAGTTGGTTGGCCGGCCGCCTGGATGTAGCTAAAGTTTATTACCCCGGACTGGCGGATCATCCTGGACGAGCCATTCATGAGAAGCAGTCCAAAGGCTACGGAGCCGTTGTTTCCTTCGATCTGGGAAGCGGGGAGAAAGCGAAGCGGCTGCTGTCCCGGGTGCGTATTCCGATAGTGGCGGTAAGCCTGGGGGCCGTCGAAAGCATCCTGTCCTACCCGGCCATGATGTCCCATGCGGCTATGCCCAGAGAAGTCCGGCTTGAGCGGGGAATTACCGATGGTTTGCTTCGTTATTCTGTCGGTCTGGAATCGATCGATGACATTATCGCCGATTTGGAGAGAGCTCTCGCCGAGGATTAATTATTCCTTCAAAGCTGTTTAAGCGTGTTAGGGAACTGGGAGCAATTTGTTGACAAAACCTGCCGTATACTTGCAACGTACGCGAGTTTGTGGCGTGCGTTGCCGTGTTTCAGGACGGATGATCGTCTCTTGTTTGGAAATGGCTGCGTAAAAAGTAATGACGTTCAGGTCCCCTTTATGATACGATGAAAGAATCGATGAGATATGGTTGGCCTTTGGCAGCCATGGATAGGAAGGGATGTGGGGGACTTGAGTTCCATAGACCGAATTTTACAAAAAGCGTTGGATGGTCAGAGAATCGATTTGGAAGAATGCATTGCCTTGTTCGAATCTGATCAAATTGAAAAAATGGGGCATGCGGCTAATCAAATTATGAAACGCTGGCACCCGGAACCGATTACGACCTTTGTAGTCGGCCGCAATATTAACTATACGAACGTATGTGATGTCTATTGCCGTTTCTGTGCTTTTTACCGTCCGCCGGGTTCCGAAGAAGGGTATGTTTTGCCGGACGAGACGATTTTTCAGAAAATCCAGGAAACCCTCGACGTCGGAGGGACTGAAATCTTAATGCAGGGTGGAACGAACCCGAATCTGCCTTTTACGTACTATACCGATTTGCTTAGTGAAATTAAAAAGCGTTTTGACATTCAAATGCACTCCTTCTCTCCTGCCGAAATTTTGAAAATGAAAGAAGTATCCAACGGGTTGACCTTGGAGGAAGTCGTCCGGGAACTACGGGACGCGGGTCTGGACTCTCTGCCGGGCGGCGGAGCAGAAATATTGGATGATCGCACGCGCCGTAAGATCAGCCGTCTTAAAGGCTCATGGCGGGACTGGATCGAGGTCATGGAGACGGCTCACAACCTTGGAATGCATACGACGGCCACGATGGTGATCGGATTCGGCGAATCGATGGAGGAGCGGGCCCTTCATCTGCTTAGAGTTCGCGAATCCCAGGACAAGTGTATAGAACGGAAGTTCAATACACCTGGCTACCTGGCGTTCATTCCATGGACATTCCAGCCCGATAACACTCGGCTGAAGGCGGAGAAGTCGACGCCGGAGGAATATTTGAAGACGCTGGCGATCAGCCGGATTACGCTCGATAACATTCCTAACTTCCAATCTTCCTGGGTCACGATGGGCCCGGAAATCGGCAAGCTTTCTCTTCAGTACGGCTGTAATGATTTCGGCAGCACGATGATTGAGGAGAACGTGGTCTCTGCAGCGGGCACAACTCATAAGGTGAATATCGGCACTATTCTCAAGCTCATTCGCGAGGCTGGCAAAATACCGGCACAGCGTAACACCCGCTACGAGATTATTCGGATGTTCGAAGAGTCTGACGCAGTGGATAAAGACTTTATTATGCAGAATTAAACCAAATTTCTGGCCACAATAAACCAGTCCCGATGTCCGGATAGGTTCCGGAATCGGGGCGGTTTTTTTGTCAAATCTAGAAAGGGCGGTGAAATTTAATATTAGATTGACAAAAAAGGAATTCGGCCTTTATATAAAAATTACGTACTTTAACAAGGAGGTCACTTGGTGATGAAGAATGATTTAATCCCCATCGAGAACAAAAAAATATTCGAATTGATTCTCAATCAAATTCTGGATCTGATTGCGGAGAAAAAGCTTCTCCCTGGCGATGAAATCATGCCTGAGCGTGAATTGGCACAAACGCTTAATGTGAGCCGTTCTTCGATTCGCGAAGCTTTTAAAGTGCTGGAAGTTATGGATCTGATCGAGGTCAAGCCGAGGGAAGGGAAAATACTCAAGGTGCCTTCCGTGTCCAGCTTGTTAAAGCTATTTCCGATGATGCTGCTCGCCACTCACGAGGAGCCGCATGGGGAATTGTATGAAATCCGCAAATGCTTTGAAGTATGCTCTGCGCAGATGGCGGCTGAGCGAAGAACGGAAGAGGATTTGAAGGCGATCAAGGCGCAATTGGATAGAATGCTGGCCAGCAAAGACGAGCAGGAGGATCTGATCTCCGCCGACGTCATGTTTCACCGTGCCATTACCCAGGCAGCGGGGAATAGTTTGTTTAATGCCGTGATGGAAGTGATAGCGGGATTGATGCAGTACAGTGTCGCATTTACTAAAAAAACTCTGGCTTCTTATCCGAATTATAACAACATTATTTATGAGCAGCATTATGATATCTATATGGCGATCAAGGACCAGAATGGTCAGCTTGCGGGAGAGAAAATGTTCTATCATATCGACTATTCTCAACAGAGAGTCAACGCGGAATTTATAAATAGTCAATTAAAAAGTGACGAATAACTGGGAAAATCCCCTGATAGAGAGAAAAAGTAGTGTTGACAATTTTGTGTCGGCCCCCTTATACTCTGTTTATAGGTTCGTTGGTCTGACCAACGAACCATGGAAATTATTTACTGAGTAAAAGGAGCTGAACGATTTGAGCCGTTATCAAAATTATATTGGCGGGGAATGGGTAGATGCAGCTAGTGGCGACACTTTTGTAAGCGTTAACCCGGTTAACACAACGGAAGTATTGGGCGAATTCGCCAAATCCGACGAAACCGATGTAACCGCTGCCGTAGAAGCTGCAGCGAAAGCTTTTCCGGAATGGCGGAGCACGCCGGCTCCGGTACGGGGACAAATCTTCTTCAAAGCGGTTCAAAAGCTGGAGGAGCGCGCGGACGAATTTACGACTGAGTTAGCCAGAGAAAGTGGAAAGACGTTGGCGGAAGCACGCGGTGAGGTCAATCGTTCGATCGCGGCCATGCGGATTTTAGCCGGAGAATCGACACGGCTTTGTGGCCAAACAATTCCATCGCAAACCCCCGGAGTTTTCGCTTATACTACACTAGAACCTGTCGGTGTCGTCGCGTTGATCGCTCCGTGGAACTTTCCTCTCGGAATTGCGGCCTGGAAGATTACTCCCGCGTTAATAGCAGGCAATACGGCGGTGTTCAAGCCGGCGAGCAACACCCCGCTGATCAGCGTGATGTTCATTCAACTGCTGGAGGAATGCGGCCTTCCCAAAGGCGTGCTGAATATGATTACCGGTCCAGGAGGTCCCGCCGGCAGAGTATTGTCGACGCATCCGCAGGTTAAAGCCCTATCGTTCACAGGCTCGACAGAGGTTGGAACCGCACTGGGCAAAATCGTATGCGAGCGCGGCGCTCGGATGCAAGCGGAAATGGGCGGCAAGAACCCGTTCGTCATTCTGGCCGATGCGGATCTCGACCTTGCGGTAGATCATATTATATTCGGCGGGTTTGGCGAATGCGGTCAAAGATGTACAGCAACCAGCCGCGTAATCGTAGAGCGGTCGGTGGCGGAGGCATTAACCGACAAGCTGGTTAGCAAAGCGAAGCAAATTACAGTAGGCAATCCTCTGGATGCCGAGACGACAATGGGCGCTGTAGTCGATGTAGGACAAGTCAAAACCTTCGAGCACTATGTTGCCATCGGCAAGCAGGAAGGAGCAAAGCTGCTTCTTGGCGGAAATCGTCTGACAGAAGGAGAATATGCAAACGGTTACTTCGTAGAGCCGACGATCTTTACCGATGTCACTCCCGAGATGACGATTGCCCAGGAAGAAATCTTCGGACCGGTAGTCTCGATCATGGTCGTCGATTCCTTCGAGCAGGCTCTGGAGTGGTCGAACCACGTGCCGTTCGGTTTATCCTCTACGATTTATACGAACGATCTGCGTAAAGCGCAAGCTTATATTGATGGAATTGAAGCTGGGGTAACCCATGTCAATTTGCCAAGCACCTATAGTGAATCGCAGTTCCCCTTTGGCGGCATTAAGCAGACAAGCCTGGGACCGCGTGAGCAAGGTAAGTCTGCTATCGAATTTTATGTCGAGTTGAAAACGGTTTATATGAAAGCTTAACGGCTGATTATAGACTTTCATAACTAGAAATGGGGAATGGAATATGAAAAAGGCTGGTATTATCGGCGTGGGCGCCATCGGCAAAGGTGTGCTGAAGCATTTGATTAAACATGGCTTCGATGTCGTCGCCTATGACAAATCAGAATCAGGCAAGTCCAACATCGCTGCATTAGGCGGCAAATCGGCCCAGGCTCCGGATGAAGTGGCTAGGCATGCAGATATTCTGTTCCTCAGTTTGCCGGGACCGCAAGTCGTGCGTGAGCTTCTGGCAGGGGAAAGAGGCATTATCAACAGCCTCAAGGAAGGCTCGTTTATAGCAGATCTCAGCACCATTGATCCTTCTACCACTAAAGAAATGGCCGCTCTTTGTTCGCAAAGAGACATTTCGTACTTTGATTGTCCGGTCAGCGGAGGACCGGATGGGGCGGATGCCGGAACATTGACCATTATGGTCGGCGGACCGGAAGAGAAATTTCACCAGCTGCTCACCACATTGAAATGTGTAGGAAGCAATATTGAATATATCGGAGATACCGGATTAGCACAGACCCTCAAATTATGCCACAACATGGTCGTAGCCGCGACGACCGTCGCCCTCGGGGAAGCCTTCGCCACAGGCGTTAAACAAGGGCTCGATATTAAACAAATGGCGGACGTCATCGGCAAAAGCGTCGGAAGCAGCCGCACTCTCGCTTTCTTCGGTCCGAATATTATCAACGACACCTACGAGAACATCAAGTTCATGCTCAATCATATGCACAAGGACATGGAGCTCTACGTCAAGATGGCTCAGGAAAATCTGATTCCTTCCTTCATCGGCTCCACGACCTACAATCTATATCATGCGGCTAAAACACAAGGCAAAGGCAATCTCGATCATACGGCTGTCTGCCAAGTTATCGAAAATTTGGCGGAAACCAAACTGGTTAATCAGGTAAGCATAGCTAAGTAAATAAAAGTTGTAAAGCGATTTCCTCCGTCTTCTGCCGACCCTATGCGGCCGAAGCAGAAGGCCGGGGCGAAACGCCATACTAGGGGGAGGCCTTTTATGAAAACCGTTAGGAATCAAGCATTGTGGCTCGCATTAGTTTGTTCCATCCTCATTATTGTAACCGGTTGCGGAAGCAATACTTCGGCGGCTGGCAAAGGTACAGGCTCATCCGGAGAGGTAATGACCCTTAAGTTTTCTGCTATCAACAACGCCAAGCACCCGGCTGTAAGGGCCATCAACGAAAAATTCAAAGTGCTGGTCGAAGAGAAAAGCAATGGGGCGATCAAGGTTGAAGTATTCGACAATGGTCAATTGGGCGGAGAACGGGATGTTATTGAGCATTTGCAGTTAGGCACGGTGCATATGGCCTATGTAAGTCCTGTATTAGGAAATATTGATCCGAAAATAAATATTTTAGATCTGCCTTATCTATTTAAGGATTACGCTCATCTGGATTCTGTATTGGACGGACCGCTCGGACAGGAAATTTTATCGGACCTCCCTAGTAAGAAACTTCACGGCTTTGCTTATCTGGAGAACGGCTTCCGTCAAGTCACCAATGGCAAGAGAGAGATCAACACACCGGAAGATTTAAAAGGCTTGAAAGTCCGCGTGCCGGAAGCGCCGATTTCGATCGCCAACCTGCAAGCGCTCGGCGCCAATGTAGTCACTCTAAGCTTCAATGAACTGTATAGCGGCTTGCAGCAGCAAGTTGTCGACGGACAAGAAAACGCTTACCCGACAATCAATTCCTCGAAATTTTACGAAGTCCAGAAGTATGTGGCGGAGACGAATCATATGTGGGGCTCCTTTATTATTGTCGGCAGCGAGAAATGGTTCGCCAAATTGCCGGATGATCAGAAGAAAATTATTGAGGAAGCCGCTTTTGAAACGAGCAAATACCAAAGAGAAATATTCCGCGAGGAGCAAGAGAAAGACAAGCAGACCCTCATGGATAATGGAATGAAGGTGACTACTCCTGATCTGGAACCCTTCCGTGCGCTCAGTGCACCGGTTTACGAAGATTTTTATCAAAAAAATCCTCAATTAAAAGATTTGGTGGAGAGAATTCGCGGGGAATAATATATAAGCTGAGCTAATGATTGGATAGCTCATGAAGTGGAGAAAGAAAGATGCTTCCAGGGCGAGTTTTGGCTTTGTATTCCTACCATCCGAAGGCCTATCCCATAAATAAGGAATACGAAACAAGATGTTTGAAGCTTCGGGGGCACTTTCCTTCGGAACGGAATGAGAGCTATTCTTTAGTGTCGCTTATATATAGATTGTATGACGAATGAAACCAGCCGAAAGGAAGAGTTCAAATGATTACAGATTCCGAGAAAGGACCGGTTGGAAAATCTTCGGTTTTAGAAAAATTGGAGATAGGATTTCTCGCTATTGTGATGATGGTCATGACCGCGCTGGTGTTGGCCCAGGTGTTCTACAGATTCTTTATGGAAAGCTCGCTTACCTGGTCGGAAGAGTTGGTTCGTTTCTTAATGATCTGGATGACCTTCTTCGGGGCGGTTATCGCCCTGAGGCAAAATTTGCACATCCAAATCGATAACTTGATCGTAAAGCTGCCTGTTAAAGCTAAAGTGGTGTTCCTGATCATCCGGTCTGCCGCCATGCTGGTATTTCTCGGTTTGATGATGGCGGGGAGCTTCTCCTTGTTGGAAATTGCCGGATTTCAGACCTCTCCGGGACTTTCGATCAAAATGAGCTATGTCTATTCCGTTATCCCGATTACGGCTGCTCTCATGATGCTGATTACGATCATCCGCCTGTGGACGGACATCAAGCAGGCCGTGAGCGACAAGAAATCCCAACCCAACGGGGGGACCCTATGATGATACTGCTTATATTCGCCATTGTTTTATTGATCTCCATCATTTTGAGTATACCGATCTTTATTTCTCTTGGAATTTCCGCTCTGGTTCTGTTCTTGCTGAATACGGGAGAGGTTCCGGTGGAGATGATCGGGCAAAAAATGTTCGTCGGCATCGACAGCTTTCCACTTCTGGCTATTCCGTTGTTTGTCCTGGCCGGGGAACTGATGAATACCGGAAGCATCGCTGGACAGATTGTCAACTTTACGAGAGCTATCGTGGGAAGAATTCGCGGCGGTTTGGCTATGGTCGGCATCGGGACAGGGGTATTCTTCTCGGGAATTTCCGGCTCGGCTTCCGCAGATACGGCGGCCGTCGGAGCTACACTGATCCCGGCGATGAAGAAAGAAGGGTATCCGGCTGATTTCTCGGCGGGGGTAGTCGCTGCCGCAGGATCGATTGGTCCGATTATCCCTCCCAGTATCCCGCTTATTATTTATGGCGTCATCGCTGAGGTGTCGATTGGTAAATTGTTTGTCGGCGGGTACATTCCGGGGCTGATGATGAGTCTGGCTTTTATCCTGACCGTCTTTATTATTGCCAAAAGAAAGATGTTTCCGATAAGCGATAAAATCACTTTCAAGCAATTTTTAAAAATTACACTGAAAGCGTCTCCAACGCTTATGCTGCCCGTCATTATTATGGGGGGAATCGTAACCGGTATCTTTACCGCTACGGAAGCGGCTGCTGTTGCCGCCGGATATGCCTTTCTGCTATCGGTTTTCGTATTCCGGGAAATCAAGATTAAAGATTTAATGAACGTATTTGGCCGCGCCGCTTTAACGGCCGCTGTTGTCATGATTATAATGGCAACCGCTAATTTACTGTCGTGGACGTTGACGACCCAACAAATCCCGCAGCAAGTATCGGCCACGATTCTGTCGGTTTCCGACAATCCTTTTATCATTCTGCTGCTTATTAATCTAGTTGTATTACTGGCAGGAATGTTTTTGGACGCGGTGTCCATCCTGATTATTCTGACACCGATCTTTTTCCCGACGATTCTCGAGCTCGGAGTAGACCCGATATTATTCGGTGTTATGGTGACCGTCAATCTAAGTATCGGAGTGTTGACTCCGCCGGTCGGATTGAATCTATTCGTAGCCTCGTCGATTGCCAAGGTCGATGTGCTGCAGGTATTCCGGGCGTCGATCCCATTCATTCTGTGCATTATCATTACCATCTTGCTTATGATGATCTTCCCGCCTGTCGTAACTTTTTTACCTTCTCTTATGAAGTAACCCTATTAAATAAATAGAACGATACTATCGAATTGAGTTTAAAGGAGTGTACAACATGCTGCCCTTACAAGGAATTCGCGTACTCGATATATCACAAATCATGGCAGGTCCTTACTGTACGATGGTTCTTGGAGATTTGGGGGCTGAAATCATCAAAGTCGAAAAAATTAACGGCGGCGACGATTCCAGGCAAATGGGTCCCTTCGTCAATGGAGAATCGACCTGTTTTGCGCAAATCAATAGAAATAAAAAAGGGATAGCCTTGAATTTGAAAAGCGAGCAGGGGAAAGAAATATTTTATGAGCTGGCTAAATCTGCGGACATTCTTGTGGAAAATAATCGTCCGGGAGTAACCAAGTCGCTGCAAATTGATTATGACACGATTAAGACAATCAATCCCGGCATCGTCTACTGTTCTATCTCGGGATATGGCCAGACGGGTCCTTATGCGCATAAGGGCGGATTTGATCTGGTCGCTCAAGGGATGTCCGGCCTGATGAGCATGACGGGCGAAGAAGGCAAGAAGCCGATGAAATCGGGGATTGCCGTCTACGATATTGGAGCGGGTCTTACCGCCACTTACTCCATTCTTGCCGCTTATATTCATAAGGTAAAAACCGGGAAAGGACAACATGTTGACGTGTCGCTCGTAGAAAGCGGGCTGCCGTGGTTTATTTGGGAAGCGGCCGCCTATTTCACCAATGGGACTATTCCGGGTCCGACGGGCTGGCGTCATCGGGTTCTGGCTCCCTATCAATCTATCAAAACGCAGGACGGCTATATGATGCTGGGATGTGCCAATCAACGGACCTGGGAACGATTTTGTACCGATGTGTTGGAGAAACCGGAGTGGATCGAAGATGCCCGATTCAAGACCAATACCGACCGGAAGCAAAATGTGGAGGAGCTGGAGGCGATGATTGAAGAGATTCTCGCCGGGCAGCCCAACAAGGTCTGGATCGAAAAATGCGAGAAAGCCGGCGTCCCGTCCGGACCCATTAACAATTTCGAGCAAGCGCTTCGGGACCCGCATTATTTGGCGCGAGGTATGGTGCAGGAGCTGGAGCATCCTGTCATCGGCCTGATGAAAACGATCGGCATTCCAACCAAATTTTCTTTGACTCCCGGACAGATCCGGACCCCCTCCCCGACGTTCGGTCAGCATACCAACGAAGTATTGGAAGCTGTCGGGCTATCGGCAGATTCCATTCAGAAGCTGCGTGAAGAAGGGGCTATTCAATGAACATCCAACAGGGATGAACGGAGGTTGAACATGTCTGAAAACTATGTATATATGGAGAAAAATGGTGAAATCGCCACCGTCTATTTAAATCGTCCAGACAAACGAAATGCGATGAATTACCAAATGTGGGTTGCGATCGGTGAACTGATGGATCAATGCGAGCAGGACAAAGAAATCAAATTTGTCGTTTTTCGTGGAGTGGACGAATCGGCTTTTGCCGCGGGAGCGGACATTAGTGAGTTTAAAACATTGCGTTATACAGCGGTGGCTGCGGATCGTTACAATCGAGCCACACTCGTCGCGGAGGAAAAAATTATGCATCTCTCCAAACCGACGATTGCCATGATCCAGGGCTTTTGTGTCGGCGGCGGCTGCGAAATAGCTTTAGCTTGCGATTTCCGTTTTTCCGATGGGTCCGGCAAGTTTGGCATCACGCCGGCTAAGCTTGGTCTTGTATACAATTTACCCGGAACGAAAAATTTGGTTGACCTGGTGGGACCGGCTAAAGCGAAGGACATCTTGTTTACGGGGCGGCTCTTGGATGCCGAAGAGGCTCTCAACATCGGGTTAATAGACCGCATCTATTCAAGCGATGAAATCAAGGCCAAAACTTACGAATATGCCGAAGGAATTTGCCGGAATGCGCAGTTTGCCGTCCGCGGCTCGAAATATATTATCGGCAAAGTATGCGAGGGAGAAACTCGGGATACGGATGAAATCGCCAAGCTGGTCCTGGATTCCTTTGAAACGGAAGACTATCGGGAAGGGGTTGACGCGTTTCTCGAGAAACGAAAGCCTAAATTTACTTACTCCTGAATCGGAAGAGGTGTTGGAAAGGAAGGAACAACGATGGAGCCAACTAGCTATCAAAGCCGCCTGAGCCGGTTACAGGCTAAAATGCAGGCACAGGCTATCGATGGAATGCTGATTGCGCAAAATGTGGATTTATATTACTTGACTGGCTCGATGCAGACCGGATTTATGTTTGTTCCTGCCGAAGGAGAGCCTCGATATTATGTCAGGCGAAGCTTGAGCCGGGCGATCACGGAGTCTTACATGCCTGTCGAGGAGCTCGGATCGCTGAGAATGTTCGAATCCAAATTGGCGCAAACGTTTACCGAAATCTTTCGCGAAGGAGCCCGTCCGGTCATAGCGGCTGAATTCGATGTCCTTCCGGTTCAGTGGTATCATCGTTTGCAGGCCGCTCTTCCTCGCGTGGAATGGGTGGATGGGTCTACCCTCATACGTGAAACTCGAATGATCAAGACGAACGATGAAATAGCTCAGATCAAACAAGCTGCTGCTGTAATCGATCACGCTTTCGAAGAAGGGCTGGATGCCCTTCAGGAGGGAATGAAGGAAATAGAACTGATGAGCCTCATTGAGAAGGCCATTCGGTTGCAAGGGCATTTGGGGATGATGCGGACGCGCGGCTTTAACCAAGAAATCATCACCGGTGTAGTAGGGGCGGGAGAGGCGATTGCGCAGCCGACCTACTTTGACGGCCCGACCGGAGGGCTTGGAATGAGCGCGGCCAGCCCGCAAAGCTCCAGCGTTCGCAGGATTCGCAGGAACGAACCGATCCTGATCGATATCGGCTGCTGCATTAACGGCTATGTCATCGATCAGACGCGGACGGTCGTCATCGGCGAGCTTCCTGACGATTTATACGCCGCCTATTTACTCGCAGAAGAAGTGCTTCGTTCGACGGAGACGAGGCTGCAGCCGGGTGCGGTGTGCCAGGAATTATACGCTGCTTCGCTGGAGCAGGTGGATCCAAGCGGGTTGCGGGAGCATTTTATGGGGTACGGGGCCGAGCAGGTTAAATTTATCGGACACGGCATCGGCTTGGAAATGGATGAGTATCCGGTACTGGCCAAAGGATTTCAATACCCGCTGGAGCCGGGCATGGTCCTAGCCATCGAGCCCAAATTTACGTTCCCTGGACAGGGCGTTGTCGGGATAGAAAATAGCTATGTCATAACCTCCGCCGGATATGAGCAGCTTACGGTTTCCCGTGAAGGACTTATCACCCTCTAGGCTGGCTGGTGAAACCTTACCGCAGTAACAAGAGCTGCTTCGTCTCCTGCGGAATAGAATATTATCGCGCGCACAGTCTCGATTTTCCGGAAATGCCCGGAATCGGGACTCATTTTTTTATATGGACGGATTTGAGCTTATGTTGTTCCGTCTTAGTCAGAATAAGATCTGCACGGCTTCGTGTAGGTAAAATGTTATGGATTAAATTCGAATAATTAATTTCCTGCCAAATGCTGCGGGCCGTATCTACCGCCTCCGTTTCCGTCAGGGTTGAGTATTTGTGAAAGTAAGAATGCTCGCTTTGAAAGGCCGTGTTTCGTAATATTTTAAACCGATCAATGTACCAGTTCTCTATCAATGCACTATCCGCATCGACGTATATGGAGAAATCAAAAAAATCCGATACAAAAACGTCCGGGGCAGAATTTAAAGTGTTCGTTTGCAGTACATTAAGCCCTTCCATAATGACAATATCGGGCTGGATCACCCGTTGCTTCTTACCCTTAACAATATCGTATTCCAAATGAGAGTAGACAGGGCATTCGACTTGGGGAACGCCGGATTTAACATCCGCCAAAAATTGAATCAGCCTCCGCGTGTCATAGCTTTCAGGAAATCCCTTCTTGGCCATGATTCCCCTCTGAACCAGCACTTCATTAGGATACAGAAATCCATCAGTAGTGACCAGATCCACACGAGGATGGGAAGGCCCGCAGGAGAGCAGCTTTTGCAGTAAACGGGCGGTAGTGCTCTTGCCTACGGCTACACTGCCGGCAATCCCGATAATAAAGGGCACGGTTCCAGAAGCTTTTTTCAGGAAAAGGTTTTTCGCTTGCCGCATGGCTATAGTTGTTTCGACGATGAGATTCAACAGCTTTGAAAGCGGAAGATAAGCTTCTCGAATTTGCTCCAGGGAAAGAGACTCATTAATCCCCTGCAGAGCCAGCAGGTCTTCAGCAGTAAGCGATGAGCTTTCGGATGAGTCATCGTACAATTTTCCCCATTCGGGTGGAGTGAAGGTCGTATAAGGGGAATAGGGGCTATTCATATAAAACCACATCCTGCCGCGTATTATTAAAAGCTTGGAATTAACTTTTCTTAGGTTAAGGTATAACTTGATTTTCTAACCACATAAGGAAGTTATCATTTTTTCCTGAATCCCTCAATTTTATTTAGCGATAAGAAAAGCATCTTCCCTACAACCTCATTTACCCACAACTTCCAATGTTTACATCATATAAAGTTTAATCGTATATCTCCATTTCGACCACCATATACTTAAAAAAGAACTTTCGTTCGGAAAGGAGTGGTGCGGGATGAAGCTGTTTCAATTATACTTGCCGGAGATGCCGGATAATCATTATGCTGTCTTGGTTCAAACGTTAAAAAAGGAACTGCAAAAAATAAATAGATCGGATAACGTATACCAGCTGTATTACGATGCCGGCCGCTTCACGGTAACCATTCATTGGGTTTCAGGGGAACAGGGAGTATTAAAACAGGAGACGCGTAAAATAGCGGGAACGGCTGTAGGCCGCGTGCTGGCGGAATACATCGTTGACTGTGAGGAGTTAAAAATTATCCATCGAATTATTGTTAAAGAGTACCGCTGCAGTCAAGAAGAGACAGATAAAATTTCTTGCTACTGCAAGGAACTGTTGGATGGTTCTTCGGAGGATGCCCATCCGTTCGATATTAAAAGACGGCGGAAAGCGAAAGTATCGTCGGCCATCCAGTCTTATTTACTGGAAACTCCAGTCCTTCATCTTACAGGATTTATGCGGTTCAGACTGGGGGATTATACTAGGGAGCTCGAGGAGGCTGTCGATTACGCGGTTGAAGAAATGATGATGGAGCAGCAGTATCAGGATTTTATTTCCTTGCTGAAATATTATGTATATGTGCAGGATACGGTCATTCCTGCCGCTCATTTGATGCACAAGGGCGGACATGAATTCCAATTGCTTAACGAGCATATGAAGCCGATAGACCCGAAGCTGTTTCATATAAATCGGGGGGAAGTGTTCGATGCGGAGGAGAGCGAGGAGGACCTGATCGTCAGTGCGCTGCTTTCGGTCTCTCCACAAAAAATTTACATTCATACCCGAGAGCCCGAGCTTCAGGTGATCAAAACGATTCAACAAATTTTTGAGCACCGAGTGGAATTGTGCACTCTTCATTCTTGATTCCTTAGCGGATTGTGGCGAGTTCTGGATTTGATATTGATTTCGGTGTAAACCCTCAAAGCCATACTTTAAAAAGGATCCATAGACCTCAATAAAATGCCAGCAATAAAATGCTGCTTGACCATCCGACATGATGAATTTATAATTGATAATCAAACAAGCATCTACTATAGTAAACACTGCTTAACTCCGTTGCATATAGTAAATGAAATAACGGCAGGCCATGACCAAAGACATGACCCTTGTCCGGACTGCACAGAGAGAGGAGCCTTGGGCTGCAAGCTCCTTCTGATTCCGGGAGAGGCGTTACCCCTTTGCAGCTGTGATATGGAACCCGCATTGAGCTTATCGTTCGGAGACTCTGGAGAATGAATACCCGATGGCTACAGATTGGATATGGATGTATCCCATGACCGTCTCGATAAGCGATGCGAAAGTAAATGTCACCGGATTATTCCCGTTACCGAATACTTAGAGGATTCGTGTTACACGAATCGAATAAGGGTGGAACCACGGGCAGAACGCACTCGTCCCTTTTGGGGCGGGCTGCGTTTTTTTGCGTTCATTTAAGACGCGGTGAGAATAGCAGGGGGGCCACTGCAAAAGTGCAGTGGTTTGGACCTATTCGGCATCCTGGCGATGAATCTACTGCGAAAGTACAGCAGAATCAGCTAATTTCTTCCCCTTTTCGCCAAAAACGAAAAATCGCCTGCACATTTGCAGCCAATCCTTGAAAACGGGTAGTTTTTTATCGATTTGTCTGCACATTTGCAGTCAGCCTTAGGGCAAGCTCGCGAGTGCATTGGAAAGAATCAACGAAATTCAAGAAAAACATTGGAGGGTTTACAGATGGCTATTCAAGTTACTTTTCCGGATGGAGCGGTCCGGGAGTATGAGCAGGGAACGACTGTGGAGGAAGTGGCCGGTTCGATCAGCTCCGGCTTGAAGAAAAATTCGGTGGCCGGCAAGATTAATGGGCAAGTCGTAGATTTGAACCGGACGATCGACGCGGACAGCAAGGTAGAAATCGTCACGCTGGACAGCGAAGACGGGCTGGAGGTATATCGACACAGCACTGCGCATTTGATGGCTCAGGCGATCAAGCGCATTTATGGCGAGAAGAAGGTGAAGCTGGGCATCGGTCCGGTCATCGAGGACGGGTTTTATTACGATATCGATTTGGAGACGCCGCTGTCTTCGGATGATCTGGCCAAGATCGAAGCCGAAATGAACAAGATCATCAAGGAGAATCTGCCGATCCAAAGACGGGTTGTCCGCCGCGAAGAGGCGCTGCGCATCTTTGAAGAGCTGGAGGACCCGCTGAAGCTGGAGCTGATCCGGGATTTGCCGGAGGATTCGGTCATTACGATCTATGATCAAGGGGAATTTTTTGATCTCTGTCGCGGACCGCATCTGCCGTCCACAGGCCGGATCAAGGCATTCAAGCTGCTCAGTGTAGCGGGAGCTTATTGGCGCGGAGATTCGAAGAACAAGATGCTGCAGCGAATCTACGGTACGGCATTCCCGAAGAAGTCGCAGCTTGATGAGCACCTGCATCTGCTCGAGGAAGCCAAAAAGCGCGATCACCGCAAGCTGGGAAGAGAATTAAAAATCTTTTCTTTTTCGCGGGAAGTAGGGCAAGGTCTGCCGCTGTGGCTGCCGAATGGAGCGAAGCTTCGCCGCACGATGGAGCGCTATATTGTCGATTTGGAGGAGCGTCTCGGCTATCAGCATGTGTACACTCCGGTGTTGGCAAACGTCGATTTATACAAAACTTCCGGACACTGGGATCATTATCAGGAAGACATGTTTCCTGTCATGAAGATGGATAATGAGGAATTGGTTCTCCGTCCGATGAACTGTCCTCACCATATGATGATTTATAAAAGCGAAATGCACAGCTACCGCGATTTGCCGCTGCGTATTGCCGAGCTGGGCACGATGCATCGCTATGAAATGTCCGGGGCGTTGACCGGTCTTCATCGGGTGCGGGCGATGACTTTGAATGATGCTCACATCTTTTGCCGCCCTGATCAGATCAAGGAGGAATTTACGCGTGTCGTCAACTTGATTCGTGAAGTCTATCGCGACTTCGGCATCGAGGAATACCGTTTCCGTCTATCGTACCGTGATCCGAAGGATACCGAAAAATACTTCCCGAACGATGAAATGTGGGAAATGTCCCAACGAATGCTGCGAGAGGTTGTCGAAGAAATGGGGCTCCCGTTCTACGAGGCGGAAGGGGAAGCGGCATTCTACGGGCCCAAGCTGGATGTGCAGATCAAAACGGCTTTGAAAAAAGAAGAAACCTTGTCCACGGCCCAGCTTGATTTTCTGCTCCCGGAAAGATTCGAATTGGAATATGTCGGTGAAGATGGACAGAAGCATCGCCCGGTCGTCATTCATCGTGGCATTATCAGCACCATGGAAAGAATGACGGCGTTCCTGCTGGAGAATTTCGCCGGCGCTCTTCCGACGTGGCTGGCTCCGATTCAGGCCAGAGTGCTGCCCGTTTCGCCCTCTTACAATGATTATGCCCGCCAAGCGGTTGAAGCACTGCAAGCGGCAGGAATTCGCGCGGAAGCCGACGAGCGCAACGAGAAGCTCGGCTACAAGATCCGTGAAGCTCAATTGGAGAAAATCCCTTTTATGCTTGTAGTAGGGGAGAACGAGGAAAAGGGCGGAACCCTCTCTATTCGTCGAAGAGGGCAAGGGGATATAGGTGCTCACAGTATAGAAGATACAGCTAACATGATTCTGGAAGAAATACGCAGCAAAAAGCATCAAGATACGGGCGAATAAAACATGATTATGTAAATCGTTCAGAACTCATATTGGGCATGGAAAATTATGCGAAGCACGCCCCAAGTTTTTTTGAAGCCAAGTTAGTCCAGTGTATGTGAAGCAAAGTAAATCTAAGAAAAGCAGCATATGACTCTAAAGGCCATGACCAAAGACATGACCCTTGTCCGGACTGTACAGAGAGAGGAGCCTTGGGCTGCAAGCTTCTTCTGATTCCGGGAGAGGCGTTACCCCTTTGCAGCTGTGATATGGAACCCGCATTGAGCTTATCGTTCGGAGACTCTGGAGAATGAATACCCGATGGCTACAGATTGGATATGGATGTATCCCATGACCGTCTCGATAAGCGATGCGAAAGTAAATGTTACCGGATTATTCCCGTTATCGAATACTTAGAGGATTCGTACAGCCATTTTAATTCCGATTTCTATCGGTTTTAGGCCCTCAGCTATTGTGTGGGCGAACTGAATCAGGCGAAGAAGAGGCTCATTCGGCTTCGGTGCCTGGTTACCTGATGCTGGTCCGGCAGCCGTTTAGGTTGTCTGAACACATCTTGGACATGGGCGAATCGAATAAGGGTGGAACCACGAGCAGAACGCACTCGTCCCTTTTGGGCGGGCTGCGTTTTTTTGCGTTCATTTAAGACGCGGTGAGAATAGCCAGGGGGCGAATGCAAAAATGCAGTGGTTTGGACCTATTCGGCATCCTGGCGATGAATCTACTGCGAAAGTACAGCAGAATCAGCTGATTTCTGGTTATTTTCGCCAAAAACGAAAAATCGCCTGCATATTTGCAGCCAATCCTTGAAAACGGGTAGTTTTTTATCGATTCGCCTGCACATTTGCAGTCAGCCTTAGGGCAAAGCAGCGATTGGCCTTGGCAAGAGCTGCGGGGAGCACAGCTCCTTAGACAAAAGAGTCAACGAAATTTCAAGAAAAACATTGGAGGGTTACAGATGGGGATTCAAGTTACTTTTCCGGATGGAGCGGTCCGGGAGTATGAGCAGGGAACGACTGTAGAGGAACTGGCCGGTTCGATCAGCTCCGGCTTGAAGAAAAATGCGGTGGCTGGCAAGATTAATGGGCAAGTCGTAGATTTGAACCGGACGATCGACGCAGACAGCAAGGTAGAAATCGTCACGCTGGACAGCGAAGACGGGCTGGAGGTATATCGACACAGCACTGCGCATTTGATGGCTCAGGCGATCAAGCGCATTTATGGCGAGAAGAAGGTGAAGCTGGGCATCGGTCCGGTCATCGAGGACGGGTTTTATTACGATATCGATTTGGAGACGCCGCTGTCTTCGGATGATCTGGCCAAGATCGAAGCCGAAATGAACAAGATCATCAAGGAGAATCTGTCGATCCAAAGACGGGTCGTCAGCCGCGAAGAGGCGCTGCGCATCTTTGAAGAGCTGGAGGACCCGCTGAAGCTGGAGCTGATCCGGGATTTGCCGGAGGATTCGGTCATTACGATCTATGATCAAGGGGAATTTTTTGATCTCTGTCGCGGACCGCATCTGCCGTCCACAGGCCGGATCAAGGCATTCAAGCTGCTCAGTGTAGCGGGAGCTTATTGGCGCGGAGATTCGAAGAACAAGATGCTGCAGCGAATCTACGGTACGGCATTCCCGAAGAAGTCGCAGCTTGATGAGCACCTGCATCTGCTCGAGGAAGCCAAAAAGCGCGATCACCGCAAGCTGGGAAAGGAGCTGGAGCTGTTCCTCTTCTCCGAAGAAGCTCCTGGCATGCCTTTTTATTTGCCTAACGGTACTATCCTTCGGAATGAATTGGGGCAGTTTTTAAGAGGGCTTCAGCAATCCCGCGGGTACGAAGAGGTGAAGACTCCTTTAATGCTGAATCAGCGATTGTGGGAACAATCGGGACATTGGGATCATTATTGCGACAATATGTATTTCACGGAAGTCGATGAAGCCCGATTTGCTTTGAAGCCGATGAATTGTCCGGGTCACATGCTGCTTTACAAGCATCGGCTGCGCTCATACCGGGACCTGCCCATTCGTCTGGCAGAATTCGGCCAGGTTCACCGCCATGAATTATCGGGAGCTTTGAACGGGATGTTCCGAGTGAGAACCTTCTGCCAGGATGACGCTCACCTGTTCGTTCATCCCGATCAAATCGAAGAAGAAATTGAGCAGGTCCTCAACCTTATAGAATATATTTACGGTATATTTGGTTTCGAATACCGAATGGAGCTGTCGACGAGGCCGGACGATTCCATGGGATCGGAGATGTTATGGGAACGCGCCGAAACAGCTCTGGCCCATGTGCTTGCAAGAAGGGGTGTGAATTTCACTGTCAATGAAGGAGACGGTGCTTTTTACGGACCTAAAATTGACTTCCATATTCTCGATTGTTTGAAGCGCAGTTGGCAGTGTGCTACCGTTCAACTGGATTTTCAAATGCCGGAGAAATTTGACCTGTCCTTTATCGGCGAGGATAACGAAAAGCATCGTCCCGTAGTTATCCATCGTGCAGTATATGGCTCGATCGACCGGTTTATAGGAATTCTGACCGAGCATTATGCGGGAGCCTTTCCGCTTTGGCTTGCCCCCGTGCAGTTGGTTATCCTTTCCGTATCGGATAAATTCAATGCTGATGTTCTCCAGTTGCGGGAGAAATTTCAAGGGAACGGAATTCGGGCAGAAGCGGATTGCCGCGGAGAAAAGCTGGGCTACAAAATACGCCAGGCCCAGCTCCGTAAAATCCCATATATTCTGGTCGTTGGCGAACAAGAGGTAGCCAGTGGGACGGTAAGTGTACGCAGACGGGGAGAGATTCTGGGTGAATATCTTCCAGATCATATAATAGAAAGGCTGCGGGAAGAAATTACGGCAAAAAGAGTCGACTAGATTATTTTCCGCTATTTACCAAATGTATAAACGGCCATCATTTGGGCATCCTCCCCTATTAGGGAGGGTATCCAAATATGTTTTCCTTGACCTTGCGTCAAAAGTGGCTTCACCTGTTTCTGCTTTTTATCGTTGTCCTTACACTGGCAGGGATGCTTGCTAGTGAGTCTGAAGCTTTTATCGAAGCTGATCAGCTAAGCGCCCAGACTACGTCATCCTCGTCTATCGGCCGTTTTGACGCGGAAGCGGCAGACACCGCTGAATTCACAGATTATGAGCTTCTCTTTTCCAATCTGCAGCAAGCGGAAACGGTGGAAGTCGTCGCTACCGGCTATTATGCCGGTGTCGAATCCACAGGTAAGCATCCGGGACATCCCGGCTATGGGATTACGTATTCCGGCGTCAAAGTTAGAAGGGAAAAGGATGGATTTTCGACCATTGCCGCTGACCCTAAAGTGTTTCCAATCGGAACGTTGATGTATATACCGGGGTACGGATTTGGCGTGGTAGCGGATACCGGAGGTGCCATTAAAGGAAAAAAAATAGATCTGTATTTTCAAACCAAAGATCAGGTTTACTCCGAGTGGGGTAAACGAAGCGTCAAGGTGTATGTGCTTAGACGGGGAGACGGCAGTGTGACCGAGGTGATGATGGACCGTCTTAATTCGGGGCAGGCCATTCCTGTCGATTTTCCGTTAACTCCATAAAAGTTTGAGCTTAGCAGCCCGTTGCCGAACGGGTTGCTTTTTTAAAATTTGGGGCTCTGGCCGATGGGGAGCTTGGGGAACTTGGCATGCCAATCAGAAGATACATAAATAAATCGGACGGGACCATAATACTTACCAATCAGGAGGTGAAATGAGTGAAAAAGAAAGGCAAGAAGAACAAGCAAAACCAGGAGCTTTATAATTCCGAGTTTGCCGAAGAGGTTGTGGAGAAGAACGCCAAGCATCCCGCTCAGAACAATCCTAGCGAAGGAGTGCGAAAATAAAGGATTCCATTGGGAACCATGCGAATAAGCGGGTTCCTTTTTCAATTAAATATTTTTATCTAATTAACTTGAATGAAATCACTCGATAATTGCCACATTCTGAAAGTATGTTATAGTAGAAGATAGTAAATTGATAACGCGTGTGACAGGATGTGGGACTCGCCATGTTCACGAAAACTAAGATTTTTATAAGCTCGGTCGCTCAAGATTCACTCCGGCCTCTACGAGAGAGCATGTGGGAAATACTGCATGAGCTTGGGCATGAACCGATGCTGTTTGAACGAAATTTCGGAGCATGGGAAATCCATACTAATCCTGTACAAAAGTGCATTGAGTGCGTACGGGAATCAGATGCGTTTTTGCTTTTCATTTCCAACAAGGCTGGCACGTTTTATAAAGAATCCCAGCGTACCGTTACGCATATGGAGCTTATTGAAGCTTGTGCTCGGCGCAAAACCATTCTTGTGTTTGTGGATAGTGCGGTGAAGGCAGAATATTTCGCAAAGGCGAAGGCCATTATAGAGGAGTACATAGAGGCCTGTAAAGCGGAAACGTCTTCATTTCCAAAGGCTTCGGAAATCGTTACGGCACTCCGTTCTGCGGATCTGTCTTCTCAAGTCGATCCCTACGTTTGGTTTTTACTCCATGACATTGTTGGACGGAGCATCTATTTTGAGGACTTAAACCTCGCTGTCGCTCCCGACTGGAAAGTGTATTTCAGTGATCTATTGCGAAGAGGCATCCAACTGATGCCATTTAAAGATGCGATTGAAACGAATGAGCGCCAATTAGATCAACACGAACATTTCTACGATATACTGACCAATGTCATACCGATTGTTAATATCGCTGGATTTCGCAGTCTTAAAGCTTTTTTGGAAACCTTCCAACGTTCGGTGACGGGTGATGTTGTGGAATACGACTATGGTTTCGTTAAGGAACCAGTGGGCTCTTTCGGTGATTGCTCGGCCGTCACCTTGTATGAGTTTCAAAATGACCGCATGGTGGTAATGGAGAAGACGGGATCTGCCACTGGAGAAGATTATTACCTGCTGGACAACAAAGACTCTTTTGTTGCACTTACGTACAGCAACCCAGAGCCAGACGATCAGGTATTCTTCAAGGAATCGAATTGTACATTTTATTTTTGCCTCCGGCTCCCAAACCATGTTATGACGTTTCATTTGCCGTGTGGACCGGAATGGAACACCGACAAGTTCATGGCTTCCAAAGATAGCGTTATACGTGTTATAATAGATAAAAATGCATTGGCGTTCGAATTTGCACGTATGCTGATAGGAGGGATGCAGCATGGCAACTAAGGTTTATGTATCGTTGAACGGAGTTATTTCGGAAGCAGTAGGTACGCAGCCGAAGGAGGCGCTGTTGTTTGCACCTTCTAAGAAAAGCGCGGCGCAGGTTATACTTGAGCAGCGGGCGAATAGACGGAGAAACAGTCAGTTCATTAAAGAACGTCTCGAAGAGGCGTTCAAAAGATAAATGGCTCGTGGAAATGTAACAAGCACATCGTTAAAGACCTCCATGGTTTTGTGATGTGCTTGTTTTAGCTTTATATATTGGACCCGCATTTAATTTTTCTGATAACGTTCGTTATTGTAAAATAAGATATATTACTGCGCAAACAAAATAGGAACCCGTTAGCAATAACATAACAAGGGCTGCCACATAAGTGGCGGTCTTTTCTCTTTTTGAGGTGATACAAGTGCTGGAACGGCAAGTCGAAACCGTTTCGGCGTTCTTTATATAGGTTTACTCGCTGCAGGACCGCGGCCAACTGAGGGCTGTAAATAGGCCTTTCCCCAAAGCCCCATGATTGCCTTCAGGCACATAAAAAGGGCGATATTCGAAAATGCTATGAGAAAATGATTTCAAGATAAGGAGTGGAGTTTATTGATTCCGATTTCATCATCTTTGGAAAATCGCGAAGAGGCTTTTGTCAATCTGTATCGAAGCTTGCAGGAAATAGATTTTACTTTAGGAGGAAATTGGGAATACGGGCAGGGAAGCTTCGACCGGGCATTGGATGAAAAGCAGCAAATGTGGCTCCGCATCCCTTTTCAGGTGACACATGGTACTTTCGACGGGGATCATGACAGCTCTGATGCGATTATTCAGTTGGGTCAACCTTTTGCTCTGAGGCATCTTTATAGGGAAAGCTCCGACCCCCAGGCCGACATGCAGATTATGGGAGGATTGATCAATCAGTTCCAAACGCCGGTAGACAAGGACGCTGAAATAGGACAAGAATGGGCGGATAAAGCACGCGAAATCGTACAGGAAGTGGAGCAGCATTTATCCTGAAGACTGGATTTCCCAATCGATTCTTACTTTTTAACTCCTCTTTAGCTGTTTTTAATGTTGGTTTAAGGTTAACAGTCCATTATATAGTTAAGAATAAAACTATTAATTCATATTCGATTTCTAATCGAATACACATTCCATGGATGTTATTTTAAACTGATCTATTTAGCGGAGGAGGAGTACTACGATGGATGACAATCAAAAAAATAATGGGTACGATGATTTTTTCAAATCTTCTAATGATGATAGCGGCAAGGAAGATAACTTTTCTTCTGGCAAAGAGAATCAAACTCCTTCGTCCTACTATTATTCCTACGGACCCTATAAATCCCAGCGTCCGTCAGAGGAAGACCAGCGTTCCGCCAAATCGGCATTCTCGTATGGTTCCAGCTCTTCTACAGATATTGAGATGCGCCTGCCTCGCCCTGTAAAGCCCATTGGTGTGACGGAGGAGCGCCAAGGACAACCGTCAAGCGCCTCCTGGTCCGTTAATAGCGAACGAAAGAAGAGCCGCTGGAAATCGGTGTTTATTTCCTTCCTGGCGGGGGCGGTCGTTGTAGGAGGTCTGATGTTCGCTGCAGACAATGGCAACTGGTTTACACCGGCGCAAGGGGCGATGGGCAACGGAGGCGGCTCTCCTGCTCCAGCCTTTAATAATAACAGCGGCTCCAATAGCGGCAGTATGGCGCAAAGCGCCGCTTGGGATTCCGCCCGGCCGACTAACATTGCGGAGATTGTAGACTCTACGGGTCCAGCAGTAGTTAAGGTAGAGACCTACAAGCAAGTTCGGAGCGGAGGGGGAAGCCGCAGCCCGTTGATGGACGATCCGATCTTCCGCTACTTTTTTGGAGATGATTTTGACTCTGCTCCTAATCAACAGCCCAAAGAAGGAAGCAAGGAAGCTGCAGGTATAGGAACCGGCTTTATTTTTGACAAATCCGGCTATGTTCTTACTAATGAGCATGTAGTAAACGGCGCCGATGAAATCTTGCTCACGGTTCAAGGTTACGATGAACCGTTCAAGGCGGAGCTTCTGGGCAGCAGCTACGATCTGGATTTGGCGGTGCTAAAAATCCAGGGGGACCACGACTTTCCCTACTTACGGATGGCAAGCTCTGATATTAACGTAGGAGATTGGGTGGTCGCCATCGGGAATCCTTACGGCTTTGACCATACTGTAACGGTAGGGGTTCTGAGTGCGAAAGAAAGGGAAATCCCGATTCAGGATAGACAAGGAACACGGCAATATAAGCACCTGCTGCAAACGGATGCCTCTATCAATCCCGGCAACTCGGGAGGACCTCTCCTTAATCTGAATGGAGAAGTGGTCGGTATTAATACGGCGGTAAGCGCCCAGGCGCAAGGGATAGGCTTTGCTATTCCGATGAGCACGGTACAGAATGTGCTGGATAATTTAAAGA
Source organism: Paenibacillus sp. J2TS4 (assembly GCF_018403245.1). Taxonomy (GTDB): domain Bacteria; phylum Bacillota; class Bacilli; order Paenibacillales; family NBRC-103111; genus Paenibacillus_L. The sequence goes on along the minus strand of NZ_BOSH01000008.1, from coordinate 22,792 downwards.
ACGGCGTAGAAATTCCTAAAGAGCCCGTTCCCTTCGTCGGAATTTCAGTGGCAAATATCGAGGAGTCTTATCTTGAAGTGCTGAATCTGGACAGCACGGACGGAACGATTATTGCCAATGTCCTTATGGGAGGCCCAGGCTTCAAAGCGGGCTTGAAGCAGAATGATGTCATTCTCACCTTTAACGGAAATAAGGTGAAGGACTTCAATGATTTCAAAGCTAAAGTGCTGACTATGAAAGTAGGAGACAAGGTGACGTTGGGCATCGTCCGCGACGGGGAGAAGAGGGACATTGAAGTGACGATCGGCGACATGAACGAAATGGAGAAAGCACAGCAGCAGCAATAATGTCCGCTGCCTGGGAAGCAGACTTTGCGGAATATTCCGCAGGGCTGCTTCTCTTATTTCTTGTTATAATGAAAAGGAAGGGGTGAAGCGGATGAGAGAAATCATTATGGTCATCGACGATGATGAGAAGATTACATCTATGCTGCGGAGGAGTCTCGTATTTGAAGGCTACGAAGTAGGGACGGCGAATGATGGTCAAGAGGGACTGAAGTCCATTTTGCAGCAGGTCCCTGACTTGATTATTTTGGACGTTATGATGCCTAAAATTGACGGCTGGGAAGTATGCCGCAGAATTCGGGAAAGCGGAATGAATATTCCGATTCTGATGCTCACGGCTAAAGATGAGGTGGCCGATCGGGTCAAAGGGCTGGATTTAGGAGCAGATGATTACTTGGTCAAGCCCTTTGCTCTCGAGGAACTGCTGGCCAGAGTGCGTTCCTTGCTGCGGAGAAAGGCGGATCGCGCGGAGAATAACAGCAGAATCAGCTATGAAGACATTATTCTGGACTTGGATACGCGTGAGGTTCTGCGTTCGGGACAGCGAATCGACCTGACAACCAAAGAATTCGACCTGCTGCATTTATTTATGCAAAATCCGAAAAGAGTTCTCTCCCGTGACGTCATTATGGATAAAATATGGGGTTATGATTATAGCGGCGAATCGAATGTACTAGAGGTATATATTGCTCTGCTCCGCCAAAAAACGGAGGAATATGGAGGAAGCCGGATTATTCAAACCGTTCGGGGCGCCGGCTATGTGTTGAGAGGGGTTTCCTGACCATGTCGATCCGAATGCGTTTGACCCTCTGGTATTCAGGAGTTTTGCTATTGACGTTGATGATTTTGGGCGTCGGACTATATTCTTCCCTGCACTATGTATATTTTGGTGATGTCAGAAGAGGGGTGCAGGCTCAGGCGGAAGATATTTATTCCCGAATTAAGCCGGATATTTATGTATCCCGCAAGGGCCTTTATATTAATCTCCAGTTGGATGAATCGGATCTTCGCAACAACAATATTTTACTGCAATTTAACGATCTTGAAAGCAAGAACGTGACCAGAAATCCCCCGCTGATCAAGACGGATATTCAATTTCAGGTATCCAATGCAGCTATTCAGGCGGCTCAAGAAAGAAAAGGGTATTTCGAGCAGGCCCGTTACCGGGGAGTCGATATTCTCATCTATAACCACCCGGTGCTGCTGGATGGGGGACCGATTGCCATTTTGCAGGTGGGCCATGTTGTTGCTAATGATCTTCAGCTATTTAGAACATTAAAGTACACTTTAATTTCTTTAGGAATAGTTACGGTTGCCTTGGCTGCAACCATTGGTTGGTTTTTATCCCGTAAGGCACTTAAGCCGATCGATAATGTTATTGCTGCCTTCGATCAGATTCAAATCGGCGAAGACTTGAGCAAGCGAATCGCTTACGATGGGCCGCAGGATGAAATCGGGCGGCTGACCGACACGATTAACGGTATGCTTGGCCGGCTGCAGGTGGCATATACCGAGCTGGAAGAGGCTTATCGGGCGCAGAGAAGGTTCGTGTCGGATGCTTCCCATGAGCTGCGCACTCCGCTGACGACGATTCGCGGCAACGTCGATTTGCTCGAAAAAATGTGGGGACAGCTCGAGCAGGATACGACCTCGGGCAGCAACAGCAACGGCAACATGGATCTTTCTTTGGAAGCGATGCGGGATATATCCGACGAAGCGGCCCGCATGAGCCGTCTCGTTAATAGTTTGTTGTCGCTGGCTCGCGCGGATGCCGGCTATGTGTTGGAGAAACATATTCTGGAGCTCCAGCCGTTGGTCGAGGAGGTTTCGCGCAAAGCGAATTTATTCCCGAAGAAGGCCCAATGGAGGGCAGGGGATCTATCCGCTCTGGAAGGGATTCGGATTATGGGCAATCCGGATTACCTGCAGCAGCTGCTCTTTATCTTCATTGAGAATGCTTTTAAATATACGCCGGAAGGAGTCGTCTGGGTGGATGCTCTTGAATCCGAGGATGGAAGTCAGATTGGACTTCGGATCAGCGATACGGGAATCGGAATGGACAAGGATGAAGTGCCGCACATCTTCGAGCGTTTCTACCGGGCTGACGTTTCCCGTGGCAGAACCCAGGGAACCGGGCTTGGCTTATCGATAGCCAAATGGATAATCGATGAGCATGAAGGATCTATTGAGGTCACTACGCGCAAGGGTGAGGGCACCAGCTTCATCATCTGGCTGCCTGTCGTATCGAGAGAGCAAGATTAATGCTATAATAGAAGAAATATGCTTAAGGCAGATGGACAGGTGATATGATGGATGTGATTCGCATCTCCCCGAGGGGGTACTGCTACGGTGTAGTTGACGCGATGGCGCTGGCCATGACGACGGCCAAGAATATGGATCTGCCGCGGCCTATCTATATCCTTGGAATGATCGTTCACAATTCCCACGTAACCGATTTTTTTGAAAAAGAAGGGATTGTAACACTGGACGGGGTCAATCGGCTTGAAATATTAGATCAGGTTGAGCAAGGAACGGTTATTTTTACCGCACACGGAGTTTCGCCGGAAGTGCGCAAGCGCGCCAGAGAGAAGGGGCTGACCGTCGTGGATGCAACTTGCCCGGACGTTACGCGTACGCATGATCTGATCCGGGAGAAGGCAGGCGAAGGATATTCGGTTATTTATATCGGCAAAAAAGGCCATCCCGAGCCGGAAGGGGCGGTCGGCATCGCTCCGGATCATGTCACACTGATCGAGAAGCTGGAAGAGGTCGATGCTCTGGAATTGGACACGGACCGGATCATTATTACAAACCAGACGACGATGAGTCAGTGGGATATCCGGCATATTATGAACCGCCTTATTGAGCGGTATCCGACGGCGGAGATTCATAACGAAATCTGCCTGGCTACCCAAGTCAGACAAGAGGCGGTGGCTGAGCAGGCGAAGGAGGCCGACCTCGTTATTGTCGTCGGCGATCCGCGCAGTAACAATTCCAACCGGCTCGCCCAGGTATCTGAGGAGATAGCGGGAGTGCGTGCATACCGGATAGCTGATATTTCCGAGCTGCAGACCGATTGGCTGCAAGGCGTGCGGAAGGTGGCCGTCACTTCGGGAGCCTCCACTCCGACCCCCATAACGAAAGAGGTCATCGACTTTCTGGAGGGCTATAACCCGAGCGATCCCGAGACCTGGACCATCCGTCGGACGATTGATATGGCACGGCTTATTCCGACGGTCAAGGCGAAGAAGAAAGCTTGATCTCGTATTAGCGTTAAACTTCGAGGCGAAAATAAGGATTGACGGCTCGAAGTTTTTCCGCTATAGTTGCTTTAACGAAGAACAGCGGATAAGCGGTGCAGTGCGAAAATTAATTATACGCCATTCTGCATGGATATTCATTAATGTATAAGCTTCCATTAACAACAATAATAATGATTGAGAGATAAGGAGAGATTCAGCATGATAGCCATCACATCCCATAACATAACGGATGCAAGAATAGCAGAAATCGTCCATTGGATTGAGAAGCATGATATATCTGCACATGTATCCAAAGGTGAGGACCGGACCGTCATCGGCATTATTGGCAAAGCGGATCCGGTATTGGCCGAGCAGCTTCGCCAAATGTCCGGTATTGAAGAAGTTATTAAAATATCCAAGTCATACAAATTGGCGAGCCGTGATTTCCATCCGTCCAATACGGTCATCTCCATTAAAGGGGTAGACATCGGAGGAGACAATCTGGTTGTCATGGGTGGTCCATGTGCGGTGGAAACCCCGGAGCAAATTGACGAAATCGCCAGATTGGTGAAGGCGGCGGGCGGACAGGTGCTACGCGGGGGCGCATTTAAGCCCCGGACGGGTCCATACAGCTTCCAGGGCGTCGGAGTGGAAGGATTGGAGATGATGGCGGAAGCGGGTCGGAAGCATGGCCTGCTGACGATTACAGAAGTCATGACACCGGAATATGTGGATGTGTGCGCGGAGCATGCAGACATTCTGCAGGTCGGTACGCGCAATATGCAGAACTTTGACCTGCTTCGCAAGCTGGGTACCATTCAGACGCCCGTGCTGCTAAAGAGAGGCTTCAGTGCTACTTATGATGAGTTTCTTAATGCCGCCGAGTACATTCTGGCCGGAGGAAACCCTAACGTTATGCTGTGCGAGCGGGGAATCCGGACCTTCGAAACCTACACTCGGAATACGCTTGACTTAACGGCTATCCCGGTATTGAAGCAGCTGAGCCATCTGCCGGTTATCTCCGATCCGAGCCATGGAACGGGACGCCGCGAGCTGGTTGAGCCTATGTGTAAAGCATCGGTAGCGGCTGGAGCCGACGGCTTGATTATCGAGATGCATACGGATCCGGATAATTCGATGACCGGAGACGGAGTTCAGTCTCTGTTCCCCGACCAATTCGCCAACCTGCTTGTCGATTTGGAGAAGCTGGCTGAGCTCATGGGCAAAACCTTCTCGACCAAGAAGGAGCCTGTGCTGGCCGGATCATGGAAAATATAAGTTACAGCGCCAGACGGCTTGTGTATACCCCCGCTCGTTCATGATGCGGGGGTATTTCCTATATAGAACGCTGGCTGGTTTGGACCCGAGCAGGATACAGCGAGTCCGGAATCCTATTGCCAATGGTTGACAAAGCTCCCGCCTTTCGGTATGGTGTCGATAACAACCAAATTGATCCCCTCGTTAGATGAGGCTCTTGGTTGGAGAGATGCTGCTGCCCAGGAAATGTCCAGAGACGCCAACGGGTCGACAGAAATCATCGCAGCCGATGGTTTTGAACGCAGCTGGTAAGCATCGAATCCTATGCCATACCGTGCTGGAACTCAACCGATAACTTATTGATAGTTATGTTGAATTTTATGCGCACCTTCATTGTTCGAGGGTGTGCTTTTTATTTTTTAACAGGAATATTGGCTGGAGATATGAGTGCATCCACAACACATCATTAATTCAATAGGAAAGAAGGACGGCAGAAATATGAAGTATAAATCTAGAGGAAGGCCCGATTTTATATTGCTGTTTTCCACCTTTTTGCTAGTGGGGTTCGGGCTCATAATGGTTTTTAGCGCCAGTTCTCCGCATGCTCTGTATAAGTATGGGGACTCCTGGTATTTTCTGCAGAGGCAAATTATTTTTGCAGTAGTAGGATGGATCATTCTGCTTGTGCTCATGAATATACCTTTTGCCAGATTGAAAGCATTGGCTTATCCCTCTTTACTTCTGTCCATCGTCCTGCTCGTTCTGGTACTCCAGATCGGAACCGATATTAACGGCGCTAAAAGATGGATTTTCATAGGCCCATTCAGCTTGCAGCCCGGCGAATTCGTTAAATTGTCGTTAATTCTTTTTTTGGCGGTTTTCATTAGTAAGAAACAGGAGCAGATCCGAGATTTTAAAAAGGGGCTGGCCCCTGTTCTGGTCATCGTGGGATTGATGATTGGATTAATATTGCTGGAGCCTGATTTAGGAACGGCCATTAACTTGCTCGGCATTACCTTTCTTCTCGTTATTATTGGCGGGGCGAACATGCGTCATATCTTTACGATTGGTTTGGTTGCGCTCCCCCTTATTGTATTGCTCGTTATTTTTGAAAGCTATCGTTTTCAAAGAATTACAGCCTTTCTCAATCCATGGGACGATCCAACCGACACGGGATATCAGTTGATTCAATCGCTATTTGCCTTGTCCAGAGGGGGGCTGTCCGGGGCAGGTTTGGGACAAAGCTTTCAGAAGTTTCATTATTTGCCGGAAGCTCATACGGACTTTATTTTTGCAATTATCGGGGAAGAGCTGGGGTTTGCTGGAATTGTCTTTTTGATGCTGGTGCTCGGTATTTTTATTGTCCGCGGTTTTGTGGCGGCTCTAACCTGCGAGCATTTATTTGGAATGTTTCTGGGGTTGGGGATCGTGATCATGTTCAGTGTTCAAATCGTGTTCAATCTCGGGGCGGTGACCGGCAGTCTGCCCATCACCGGGGTGACCCTGCCATTTATCAGCTATGGCGGTTCCTCCCTGCTCGTGTCCATGGCCGGAACGGGAATCTTGCTCAGCATCTCGCGGGAGAATAATCGAATTCGCATGGAAAAGCAAAAAGAAAACCGTCCGGGGTTCAGGCAGACGGCATCTATGTAATAAAAGCTGACATAGCTATTGACGCCATTTTCGAGCAGATTTATAATTATTCAGGTAAAGATGGATGAAAGTTGAACATTCATCAACGGGATCTAAATAAATGTTCGGATAATGGGGGTTTAAAGCATGTCAGCTGATGAAATATTGAAAATGATAGAAGAAAACGGAATAGAATGGGTGGATTTCCGGTTTGTCGATCTGAATGGTAAAGCCCACCATATTTCCGTTCCGGCTGTTGAAGTAGAGGAAGACACCTTGATCAACGGCGTTGCTTTTGACGGCTCCTCCATTCCGGGCTTCAAAGGTGTGGAAGATTCCGATATGGTTATGATGCCGGATATCAACACAGTGTATATGGATCCTTTCACTTCTCATCCAACCTTGATCGTCATGTGTGATATTTACACCCCGGACGGGGAGCGCTATGATCGGGATCCAAGAGGGATTGCGCAGAAAGCGGAAGCCTTCTTACAGCAGACGAATATTGGCACGAAGGCCTTCTTTGCTCCGGAGCCGGAATTTTTTATCTTTGACGATGTCCGCTACGAAAGCGGCATGAATAAATCATATTTCGAGGTGGATTCCGAGGAAGCGTTCTGGAACAGCTCTCGTGAGGAAGAAGGCGGAAATCTCGGCTTCAAGATCCGCCATAAGGGCGGATACGTTCCGGTCGCTCCGGCCGACACCCAGCAGGATCTGCGCAGCGAAATGTGCCGTATTATGATGGAGTCTGGCCTTCGGATTGAGCGTCATCATCATGAAGTGGCGACGGCGGGTCAGGCCGAGATCAACTTTCGCTTTGATACGCTGACGGCCAGTGCGGACAATCTGATGAAGTACAAATATATTGTTCATAATACGGCCCGTCAATATGGCAAAGTGGCGACTTTCATGCCGAAGCCTCTATTTGGGGATAACGGCAGCGGAATGCATGTGCATCAAAGTATTTTTGACGGCGACCTTCCCTTGTTCTATCATAAGGGCGGCTATGCCAATCTGAGCGATACGGCTCTATATTATATCGGAGGCCTTCTTCATCACGCGAACGCCTTGCTCGCGCTGACGAACCCAAGCACCAATTCCTTCAAAAGGCTGGTGCCCGGTTATGAAGCTCCCGTGAACCTCGTCTTCTCCAAAGGAAATCGGTCCGCTGCGGTTCGCATACCGGTTGCGGCGGTTACCCCAAAGGGATGCCGTATCGAATTCCGGACGCCCGATTCCACCGCTAACCCTTATCTTGCTTTCTCGGCGATGCTGCTGGCCGGTCTGGACGGCATTCAGAACCGGATCGATCCACGCGAGCTTGGATATGGCCCGATGGATCGGAACATATACGATTTGACCGAGGAGGAAAAAAGAGATATTCGCAGTGTGCCGGCCACATTGGAAGAAGCTTTGGACGCACTGCAGGCTGATTACGAGTTTTTACTGCAGGGCGGAGTCTTCACGAAGGACTTTATTTATAACTATATCGAATTGAAGAGAAACGAAGCGAAGGGCGTCCAGATCCGTATTCATCCCCATGAATATTCGTTATATTTCGATTGCTGATGCCTGGAGCCTAGAAGGATCCCAATAAGATCTTTATTAGGTGGGGGATCAGAAGCAAGCTGCCGGGTTGCTCCCCGGCGGCTTGTTCTATATATTAAATTTCGAAGGTAAACGTAGGCTTTCTTGATCAGAGTTCAAGAAAGCGCAGGCGTTTATCTTTGAGTCATAGCTTGGGTTAGCGGAAATGCAGACAATGGCTCGTACATAGGACGTTTCCCCGAATGGCTTTGGTACAGAACGACTTCGTTAACAAGCCAGGAGGTAACGCCCGCTTCCGGTTGCGGCGCGGACTTAAGCTTGGAACGCTCGAATGGGGAAGGGCCTGCGTATTTTCTGGCCAGTGTAATATGTGGACGGTAAGGCCTTGATTCAGCTTCATAGCCGACCTTGCACATAGCCTCAACGACGTCTTGTTGTAAGGAGCGTAAGGCAGAGGTATCCCCTTCGGCTCCTGCCCACAGAATTTGCGGGGATGGCTCCGGGCCGAATAAGCCTAATCCATTCAGCGTCAATGAAAAATTCGGGTGTCTTTCCGCGGTGAAGCGAAGAGCCTGCTCGACTTGCCTCTGCTTCTCCGCGCTGGTTTCTCCTAAAAACTGCAAAGTGATGTGGTAGTCGTCAGGATGGGTCCACTTGCGAAAGGGCAGTTCACCGGCAAGCGTTCGAGTCCATCGCTCTAGCGTATTTTTGACGGAGGGGGAAATAGGGGCGGCAATAAACAATCGGGCAGTGGACATAGGACTCCTCCTTGCTGGATAGTACGGTTTAAAGACTTATTGTCTTTAATGTCTTTTATATTGTTGAAGCGAGAAAAAAATATTGTTATCATTACGATATCATACATGGAGAAGGTGTGGAACTTGGCAAATCGAGCATACAATTTTAACGCAGGTCCGGCTGCACTTCCGTTGGAAGTGCTGAAGCAGGCTCAGGAAGAGATTATCGATTACGGTGGAATAGGCATGTCCATCATGGAAATCTCGCACCGGAGCAAGCAATATGAGCAAGTCAATGATGAAACTCAACAGCTGGTTCAGGAATTGATGGAACTGCCAGCCGGTTATAAAGTTCTCTTTATGCAGGGGGGCGCCAGTACTCAATTCGCTATGGTGCCGATGAATTTGCTGACTCCCGGCAAGACGGCCGCCTATGTGCTGACCGGCAGCTGGGCGGATAAAGCTTATAAAGAAGCGCAGCTCTTTGGAGAGACTTATATTGCGGCTGCTTCCAAGGAAGATGGTCCGCTTAACATCCCGGCTTTGGATGAAATCCAACTGCCTGAGCAAGCCGCTTACCTGCATGTCACATCCAATGAGACGATTGCCGGTACACAGTATTTCGCATTTCCGGATACGGGGGACGTTCCGCTGATCGGCGACATGTCCAGCGATATTTTGTCCCGTCGATTCGATGCTTCCCCATTCTCGCTTATTTATGCGGGAGCACAGAAAAATCTCGGACCTTCCGGAGTGACACTCGTCATTATCCGCGAAGATCTGCTGCGGGAATCTCCTGCAACCATCCCGACCATGCTGCGATATGATACTTATACGAGCAACAATTCTTTATATAATACTCCCCCAGTCTATTCTGTGTATATGATGAATCTCGTATTGAAATGGATTCGGAATAGCGGCGGAATAGATGCTGTAGAGAGGCTGAATCGGGAGAAAACCGCTTTAATCTATAATGCGATCGATAACAGCGGGGGATTCTATGAAGGAATGGCGGCCAAGAAAGACCGTTCCATCATGAACATTACTTTTAAGCTGCAGTCGGATGAACTGGAAAAGAAGTTTTTAGAAGATGCATCCGCTAATGGATTTGTTGGTTTGAAGGGGCATCGCAGCGTAGGTCACATGCGAGCCTCCACCTATAATGCGGTTCCTTATGAAAGTTGTAAAGCATTAGCCGAATTTATGGTCGATTTTCAGCGCCGTAACGGTTAAAATATAAATAGTGAGAGTTTGAAACACAACTCTTGTAGAATTCTTCCAACTTATTAGAGCAAGCTTCTTCTACACGGTCTTGCCACCTGACTAGAGCCTGCTGTAATTAGGCGAAAGCAGCGTGTTCCGGGATTCCGGAACACGCTGCTTGTGGATAGTAAGTGGTTTATCGTATATGGATACGCTGTTGAATAACATACTCTGGATCAGCGACTCGCCAATGTGCTTTTTCTCTGGCCAGGGATGGCATAAGGGTCGGTCATCTTATAACCGACGCTGCGCACGGTTTGAATATATCGGGGATTGCGCGCATCGGCTTCGATTTTGTCACGAAGATGGCTGATATGAACATCGACAATCCGAGTATCTCCTAGAAAATGATAGTCCCATACGTTTTGCAGCAACTGCTGCCGGCTTAGCGCTCTTCCCTGATGCTGGCACAAATAAAGAAGAAGCTCGAATTCCTTCGGTGTCAAATCGATCAATCGGCCATTGAGTGTCACATCTCTGCGCTCTGCGCTTATGCATATTTCCCCCAAGTGAATTTCCGCAGGAGGAGCTTCGGGGCTGGACGCACCAGAGCGGCGCAGAACCGCTCGGATCCGGGAGATGACCTCCTGCGGGCTGAATGGCTTAACCATATAGTCATCGGCGCCATGATCGAGCCCGGCAATCCGGTCTGATAATTCTTGCATGGCAGTTAACATAATGATAGGGAGGCCGTTTCCTTCACTTCTCAGCTTGCGGCATATTTGAACGCCATCCATAGTCGGAAGCATAAGATCCAATATCATTAAATCGGGGCGGAAGGATCGAATGGCTTCAAAGACAGCCCCGCCATCGTATACACAACGGACATCATAATCAGCCAACTTTAAATTATAATCCAACAGCATGGCAATGGACGGCTCGTCGTCAACGACCAAAATTCTGTTATTCATCAACGGATCTCCTTTATCGACTGAGTATTATGTGACTAAGTTATTGTTAATTATCCACTATCTTTGTCAATGCCGAATTAATAAAGAGTAAACTAGATGTAAAATTTGAAGATGAAATAATCGGGGGTGAATAAGAGCTTATGGCATTTCACATTGTACTAGTCGAACCTGAAATTCCTGCCAACACAGGAAATATCTCGCGAACCTGCGCCGCAACCGGCACCTATTTGCACCTGGTTCGCCCTCTCGGTTTTTCAACTGACGACAAGACGCTAAAACGAGCGGGACTGGATTACTGGCACTCCGTTAAACTCGAATATCATGACTCGTTTGACGAGGTCAAACACAAGTATCCAGAAGCGCGCTTTTTTTATGCTACGACCAAAGCGGATAAATCTTATGCCGACTTCGAATTTCGAGACGGGGATTTTTTTGTGTTCGGCAAAGAGACCGCCGGGCTGCCGAAGGATATTATTGAGAGTAACCAAGAGACCTGCATGAGAATCCCGATAAGCGATGATGTTAGATCTCTTAATTTGTCCAATTCTGCCGCTATCATCTTGTATGAAGGACTTCGCCAACTTCAATTTAACGGGTTATCTTGAAGGGGGGTGAATCCATAACGGAAAAAGGCGACTGCGGAGCAAGAATTTCGGCTCTATGCCGCTTGACTTGAAACTTCCATTTTGTTCATTATGACGTGAAAGCCAATTAGACTGTTTCGCCAGTGCCATTAATGGGTATTAACAATAGTTGACGTACGAGGCTCCGGTGCTAAAGAAAGCAATGTACGTTGGCAACGATGCTGATGGGTTGACAAGACGCCGTTAGTTGGCGGGCGAAGCTGCAGTGCTGAGAAGCACCGGCGTGTTGGCGCATCGGTGCTATTATCGTTGAAAAATCTGGATTATTGGAATGCGAGGCTGTCTGATGGAAGAAAAATTGAAAGCTAAGGACATAAAACGGGAGGTGGTCACGAATATCATAAAAGAGGGGCAAAATGTTTAAACAGATTGGGGGGATATCAAAATGAAGCCAGCCGGGATCGTTAGGAAGGTCGACCAATTGGGGAGAATTGTTTTGCCCAAATCATTAAGGAACCGCTTCCGGATGAATGAAGGCGATCCTGTAGAAATACTCGTACAGGGAGACCACATTATTTTGGAAAGGTACCGCCCACGCTGCGTGTTCTGTAGTACTCTGGATGGAGTCTTCGAGTTCAAGGAAAAGCACATTTGTCAAGAATGCTTGCAGCAAGTGACGGGGAAAGAGTGATATCCCTTGATCTACATAAGCATAGGATAATTACAATCGCTGACAGCAAGAGCGATTATGAACCAAAGCGCACCTGCTTTTCAAGAGGTGCGCTTTTTGATGTATACCTTTAGCAAAGACGTTGGACAGGTTATCTGTTAAGCAGGCTTCCGACGTATTTCAACAGTTCATTCGCGCAGACCGGGCAGTAGCCATTATCGTCGATCAGTCTGCGGGTCACTTCATTGATCCGCTTTAATTGAGTCGCGTCAGGCGTCTTGGTCGATGTCGTAATTTTGACGATGTCCTTCAAGTCAGCGAACAGCTTCTTCTCAATGGCCTCTCGCAGCCGCTCGTGCGTGTTATAGTCAAACTTTCTGCTCTTTCGGGAATAAGTGGACAGCCGGATGAGAATTTCCTCCCGGAACGCCTTTTTAGCATTTTCGGAAATACCTATTTGCTCCTCGATCGAACGCATCAATCTTTCATCGGGGTCTACGGGCTCTCCGGTTAAAGGGTCCTTCATTTTTGTCCAATTGCAGTAAGATTCAATATTGTCCAAATAATTTTCGAATAACGTTCTGGCCGACTCCTCGAACGAATAGACAAAAGCTTTCTGCACTTCCTTCTTGGCCAGCTCATCGTATTCCTTGCGGGCAGTGGAGATAAAGTTGAGGTACCGCTCCCGCTCTTCCTTCGTAATGGACGGATGCTGATCCAGCCCTTCTTTGATAGCCCTTAATACATCCAGGGCATTGATGCACTGCACATCATGACGGATCAGTGCGCTGGAAATACGGTTAATGACATACCGCGGATCGACTCCCGACATGCCTTCCTCAACAAATTCATTCTGCATTTCCTTGAGATCATTTTCTTTGTACCCTTCCACCGCTTCCCCGTCATACATCCGCATTTTTTTCAGCAGATCCATCCCTTGCTTCTTCGATTCTTTAAGCCGGGTCAGAATTGTAAAAATGGCCGCCGCGCGAAGAGAATGGGGCGCCATATGAATATGATTCATGTCACTCTGCTTGATGAGCTTCGTATATATTTTTTCCTCCTCGGACACCTTCAGGTTGTACGGAATGGGCATAACAATAATTCGGGACTGGAGCGCTTCATTTTTCTTATTGGCAATAAACGAACGGTATTCGGATTCGTTCGTGTGAGCGATAATTAGTTCGTCTGCAGAGATAAGGGCGAAGCGGCCGGCTTTGAAATTTCCCTCTTGCGTCAAGGAAAGCAGATTCCACAGAAATTTCTCGTCGCATTTCAGCATTTCTTGGAACTCCATTAGTCCCCGGTTGGCCTTGTTCAGTTCTCCGTCAAAACGGTACGCTCGAGGATCGGATTCCGAACCGTATTCGGTAATCGTCGAAAAATCAATGCTCCCAGTCAAATCAGCGATATCCTGAGATTTGGGATCGGACGGGCTGAACGTTCCGATTCCGGTTCGATTTTCTTCGGAAATAAGGACGCGTTCGACGAGGACATCCTCAATTCGATCGTCGTATTCGGTTTTTAGCCGCATCTGGCACGAAGGACAGAGGGTTCCCTCGATCTTGACGCCAAGCTCTGATTCGATATCTGCCCTGAGCTCTTGCGGGATCAAATGAAGCGGCTCCTCATGCATCGGACAGCCTTTAATGGCATAGACCGCCCCTTCCTCCTTACGGGAGAAGGCCTCCAGCCCTTTTTTGAGCATCGTGACTATGGTTGACTTTCCTCCGCTCACCGGTCCCATCAGCAGCAAGATGCGCTTTCTAACGTCCAGCCGTCGCGCGGCAGAATGAAAATATTCCTCTACCAGCTTTTGAATAGGTTGATCAAGCCCGTAAATTTCTTTTTCAAAAAATTTATATTTAATCTGCCCGTTATCCTCTTCGACTCCATGGGATTCGATCATCCGATAGACTCTTGCGTGCGCGGTCATGGCCAGTTCCGGGTTCTCTCTCACTTTTTCGATGTATTCCGCAAAGGTGCCGGTCCACGATAGCTTTCCCATCTCTGCTCTGTGCTCGGATATACGTTTGAAAATATCCATGGTAGCCTCCTCTCTTCCCAGCTAGTGCTAAACCAACGTATTAATAACTATGCAGAGGAAGAGGAGATGTTTCCCGAAATTCCAAGAAGACAAGCCAAAAAAGAAGGGGAGGGCAACCTTCCAGCAAAATAAAAGAAGCCATACGGTTCATCTTGCTCCTCTTTATTTGCCGTGTTATCCCTTCCCCTATGGGAGCTTTTGGACAAAAAAGTCAGGAGGTTATCCTGTTGATATTTTCCGTTAATCAGGCTTTGTTGAGACGTTCATTTACGGTCGGTTTCGGATAGAGCGACAACCAGTTTGTCAGCCAGTTCTTCTACCGTTTTCCAGACAAGCGGTTCCCCTGGAGAGGCGATGCTCGAGGCCGTGTCCTCCTGGCCGCAGGTATAGATGACAGGGATTCCGAGGCCCAGCGCAAAGCCGGCATTAAAGTAAACGTCCGGATGGGATCGGGTCAAGTCTGCAATGACCACATCGCTTTGGCGGATTTGCTCTAATGGGTTGGCGGCCTCAGGTGACGAATCGGCAGCTGGCTGCTGAATCACGGCGGCAAAGCCGTTATCGTCCATATGCGGAACCACAACGTCACGAAACGGCTCGAACAGCGAGGAGTCGGCGGGAACGGCGATAAAGCATGTTTTATTCGGCTTTTTGTCGGATAATGAGGCTGCGTGCTCCCAGCCTTTGGCCGTTAGTTGCAAGGCAGCTCCTATTCTCGTAATGAGCTTTTTCGTTTTTAATTCTTCTAATATATAAATAAATTCCTGCAAATTCGGTGAATAAGTAATGTTGTACGAATAATGAATCGAATTCAGGACGACAGAATCTTCCGGTCGGGAGGAATGGCGATAAAGGAATAACAGGCACTTGTTCATTTTTTCTTCCAGAGTCTTTGGAATGTCAGAGGATTCCAGGATCGGCGATAAATTGTCAGAGTCCAGCATGATTTTCTCCCGCTTATCCGTTTTTTCCCGGATATATCCGGAGATGTACGGATACTGCACCCTTTTCTGCGAATGAGGACGTGCGTGGAGCCGTTCGTAAACCTCCTCTAGAATTTCATATTCGCCATTGTTAGTGCAGTAGCAATTTCTAAAAAGATAACTCTTCCGCCCCTCCAAGCGGAGTCCGGCTATGTTACTCTCACAGAATAAGCAGCGTTTTGGCAGCTGAGTCATTGGATCATCTCCTTCCTGCTTTCAAGATTCGTGACTCGGCCGTGATTTCAGGGGGTATGGTATAATGAGGAAGAGGAGGGACCAGGTTATGAGGTCGCTGTTCAAATAAAGTAATGACCATAAGCTGGCTGGCTTCTTGTCAGGATTGGCAATAAAAAAGCTGTGCTGAAGTACCGCGGGAGGGAAGAGTTAAGTGGCGATCCAAAGTGAGACCGAGCTATATCCGCCGGTAAAGACTTATTTGGAAAGCTTGGGATATGAAGTTAAAGGGGAAGTGAAGAACTGCGATCTGGTCGCTATTCGTGGAGACGAGCCCCCGCTAATTGTCGAGCTCAAAAAATCGTTCACCGTTCCGCTGCTGGTTCAAGGAATCGACCGGCTTCGGCAATCGGATATGGTTTACATAGCTTTTGAGAAAAAAGAGCACGGAAGGGCTCCCCATCAACTGAAGTGGAGCGAGCTGCGAAGGCTGTGCCAAATGCTCGGTCTCGGACTGATGACGGTCCGATTCTACAAGCGCAAGGCTCCGCTGGTTGAGGTCGTATGTCATCCCGAGTCCTACATGCCGAGAAAAAGTCCGCGGAAGACGATGAGACTGGTTAACGAGTTCAAAGAGAGAAGCGGAGATTACAATGTAGGGGGGAGCAGTCAGCGAAAGCTGGTGACGGCTTACCGGGAAAAGGCGCTTCATTGCGCCTATCATTTGAAGCAGAACGGTCCCATGGCTCCGAGACAATTAAAAGAACTGACGGGTCATCCTAACGTGCCGGGCATTTTGCAGCATAATTATTATCTATGGTTCCGCCGGGTCAGTCGAGGAATTTATGAAATCACTCCCCAAGGTGAAAAAGCGCTTAAGGAGTTCGCTTATGTTGTGGAACCGATGCTGGGAGTCGGCACAGCAGAAAAAGCGAATAATGGCCAGCAGCCCGATGATATTATCGGCGGATCGGCTTTAGAGTAAGCTGAGTTTATCTGCCAACTGCTCTTGTTCAAAAGACCCTGCGCAGCATTAAGCCTCGCAGGGTATCTGTCTATAATTAAATTAACATTCGTCAGGATCGGCATCATTATCATTAATTCTTTGAGTTAAGGCTTGCACTGCGTCGTCATTGGTCGCCTGGTTGTTATTGTTTTCCAGTTCTGCTTGCTGGGCAAGGTTTGACCGGGCTTGTTTGTTCCTGTTGTTGCTGTCGCCACTGTTATTCCAATCATTGCTTTGGCTCATAATTAACGCCTCCCTTTTAGGTTTTCCCCCATAGCTTGCCTCGGCTGGCTCAAGCTTATACTGATATATCCAATTCAGATCAATGAGGATGGCCATAGGTAGAAATGACCGGCGGATTGCAGGGCGTGGCATATGATCCGACTAGCTTTGCTCGGCGGTTTGCAATAACGCTTTATGAATCCAGATGGCGGCTTGAACCCCTTCTCCCATCGCGATGGCGGCAAGCTCTGAATGAACCCCGATATCTCCGGCGACCCATACATGCTTGACGTTCGTCATTTTGGTGCGCGGGTCGGTGACAATATGCTTGTTTTCCATCCGCTCGATACCAAGCTGTTCTGCGAGCTGCGAGTTGACCAAATTTCCACCGAAGGCGACAAAGGCTCGGTCCGCTTCATAAATTTCGTCATCTGCTAAGCGAACCCCACGGAGGTTGCCGTCTCCCTCGACCAGCAGCTCCTGAATCGATTGCTCTACGATCGGAATCGCCTTGTGTCGCAAGCGTGCGACGTTATCCGGATTCACCGGTTCTCCCCCGTGATTGATGTAAACGAGCTGATTTGTGCGCGAGTGAAGCGTCAAAGCCATCCGGGCTCCCACATCGCCTGAGCCTAGAACGAGAGTGGGACGGTTGCGAATTTCGTATCCGTCGCAGTCCGGGCAGACATAGACGGTTAACCCGAGACAAGGTAAAAGCCCGGGAAGCTCCGGCAATCGGTCGAGAATTCCGGTGGCCAGAAGCAGGGTCAAAGAACGGTACTCTTGTCCGCTGCGCCCTTTCAATACAAAGCCGGGCTCATCTTGATACGCATCGACGATGTAATCTTCGGCGAATTCCACTTCGTACTTAGCCGCATGCTCCCGGCCGAGCTGTCGGAGAACATCCCCCGATACCCCTTCGGGCCATCCCAGCAGATTATGGTAATTGCGGCACAGTGTAGATCTTCCGTGACCGGAGTCGACAACCAGCACGCGGTGCTCATACCGGCCCAGCTGAATGGCGGCCTGCAGCCCGGCAATTCCTCCCCCTACGATGATGCATTCGTAGTTCATATGGATGATCAGCGCTCCTTTAGCTGTACCCTGATAAGTCATTCTCCCGTTATAGTAGTATGGCCTAGGTTGGAGCCGCTCATTAATCTGCAGCCTTAAAACATATCGTATGAATAAACTCCGATCTTCCATAAGCCGTTTTCCAGTACAAGGGTGCACATGAGCTTAAAATCGTTTGTACCGCTTGCGACAATGTCTAGAGTGTAGACGTAAGTTCCGTCCGCTTGCGGCTGCAGCTCTGCATTCTCTGTTTTGTCGATAATGGCAGGTGGGAACAGATTCAGCAACCCTCCCATAATCATGTATCTCTCGCTATTGATATCGAGCACATATTGATTGAGAAGCTCTTCGGTTTTCTCCTCCGTAAACGACTGATTTAGCCAGGACCGGATTCGCTCCCGCTGATTGGCACTGATCGGCTTTTCGTTCATGACCAGACCTTCGGCAAATTGAAGATCTACCTGCTCCAGCCACGGCTGGATCTCGGCCGCATCCGGCTGGTCACTGTCCATATCCAATGGAAAGGGAGGAAAGTCGACCATCGTTTTGTCGAAATCCGCATTGCTGATTTCCGGATCCTCCGGAGGCACCAGCGTAAGGTCGTATGCTTTGACGAACCGGGCTCTATCCGTCACTCCTTCCAAAATTTCTGCGGCAATGGTGCTGTAACGATCGTTATAATATTTGACTTCCCTACTTACATTAAAGACTAATTGGCGATAAAAACAATCTTTTAAACACGGGCGTTCCTCATCGAAGGCATCTGGTAGGCCAGACCCATAGGGCTGTAAGGAAATGTTCACATTTAGCCGTTTTCTTTTAGCTGTCTATTGGGTATAATATAGGTGTTTACTTATTGGATACGTCATGCATACTTAAATACAATGGAAATAACGCAGGGGGTGCATTTTATGGGTTTCGCATTCTGGATCAGTATTATCGTGTTTGCTTTATTCATTTTGGCGACTCTAACCGCCGCTTATAACGATGATAAGACGAAAGGGCTGTAACCCTTTAGTACGCGCAAAAAAGCATCCCGCTCGCAGGATGCTTTTTTTTGATCACATATAGAATTATAATTACTTCCACTGAGGCTCGGAGTAGCCGTTTTCCTTCATGCCCTCATTGGCTTCCTTAATGATTTCTGCGCCTCCCTTATCCATCCATTCCTGCACCATTTTGTCCCAATCGTCTATCGATTTCTCGCCGACGATCATCTTGGTTTGCTCTGTGAACAGGAATTTATCGAGATCGCTGCCTTTGGCCGCCCGGGTATCCGAGAAGACGGCATTCATAGGATTAATATAATGCTTTGTTTCCTCGTGCATGATTTCCAAGTCTCCCGCCAGCTTGCGCAGCAGCTCTACTGGATATTCCTTGGAGTAGCCATTGGCTAAATCACTAGGACCCCACATCCGATTGTCCGGCATGTAGTTAATGGGAGCGAGACCTTTGTCATCCGGTTCTCTTTGAACGTTGCCGTCAACTAGGGTATATCCGTTGTTTTCCCCGCCATTCATCCAATCGAAATCAGCATTGTCCGGTTTGCGGTCCTCCAGCGGGTAAAACGTACGCCCAAAGTCGATCATTTCCAAAATCTTCTCCACTTTGGCCGGTTGATCCTTCAGCTTGGCATTAAGCATGATGACTCCATAATAACCCGGGGAGGAAGTAAAGCCCTGTGAGCCGTCCGGCGCTTCGAATGGAGGAATCGGTACAATATCTGCTTTAGGATCGATATCGACCAGGCCTTGCATGTAGGGCGCACTCATGCCCCGCGGAGTTCCGATGAAGATTCCGGCCTTCCCGGAGTAAAATTCTTTATTCGTCTGTCCCCAATTCAACAGCGCAAAATCTTTGGAGATGGCACCTTCTTTATACAGCTCGGCCAAGAAGGCAATATGCTCCTTGCGGGCTTCGGAAATAAAGCCTGGAATAAATTGTCCTTCCTCATTCTTGTGGTACCAGGCGTTCCAGTCCCAGTAGGCTCCCATTCCATAATGAGGGTTGATGTTCTGGGACATGGCCATTCCATAAGTATCAACCTTGCCGTTGCCGTCAGGGTCGTTCTTGGTGAAAGCGATCGCGACTTCCTTCAGCTCCTCATAATTCGTCGGAACCTGTAAGCCCAGGTTGTCCAGCCAGTCTTTACGGATGACGGGTGTCAGCTCGTAGTTCTCGGTTAAGTATCTTTGAATGGCATACACGTTGCCGTTAAGCGTAACGGCATTGCGTACATTATCCGGAATTAGCTTGAAGGTTTCATATTTGTCCATATATTCGTTCAGTGGCAGGAAGGCTCCTTGCTTCGCCCATTTATAGAAATTCGAATCGGTTCCTTCCATGACGATAATGTCCGGAATATCGCCGGAGGCTATGACTGCGCTCAGCTTCTGCACATAATCGGATTGGACGACGTACTGCGGCTTGTAATCGACATTAAAGCGTTCATTAATCATTTCGATGCCTCTGCCATTGGATGGCGGAATAGCACCGTAACGGAAATCGATGGCCGTAATCGTAAATTTCTCGTCTTCTTTAGGCGATTCACCACCGTTGCTTGTGCCTCCGCTATCCGGTTTGGAACCACAGGCAGCTGTCGTGGCGGATACGGCCAGAACTAATCCGGCGGCTAACCATTGTCTCATTTTCATGTCGAAATCCCCCTTATTCTTATTTTACAGCATATCGCATCTATTAAGCTGCAGCTTTCTTGAATCGCTCGAGCCCTTCGAGCCTCGTCAGCCTTTGACGGAACCGAGCATCACCCCCTTGGCGAAGTGCTTTTGCAGGAAGGGATAGACGAGCAGAATAGGCAGCGTGGCGGTGATAATGGCTGCCATTTGGATCGTTTCCGCTGGAGGTGCGTGCTCCATCAGCACCTGGGGATTACCCAATGAATTCTGTGCTTCATTGACGACGACAATTTGCCGCAAAATGACCTGGATCGGCCATTTGGCAGGATCATTCAAGTACAAAATTCCGCTAAAATAATTGTTCCAATGCGCTACGGCGTAAAAGAGTCCGAAGGCGGCCATGGAAGGCTTGGACAACGGCAGAATGATCTTGATGAATGTTTGCAAATCGTTCGCACCGTCGATGACAGCGGCTTCATTCAATTCTGAAGGAATACTGAGGAAAAATTGCCTCATCACAATCAGGTTGAATGGACTGATCGCCGCGGGAAGAATGAGCGCCCAGAACGAGTTAAGCAGGCCGGTCTCTTTGACGACCAAATAAGTCGGGATCATTCCGGCAGAGAAGAGCAGAGTGAACAAGACGGCGAATAAGACGGTTTTTTGCCCGACCACCGGTCTGGATAGTACGTAAGCAAGAGTAGCCGTAAAAAATAAATTGATCAAAGTACCGATGACCGTAATATAAATAGTTACAAATATCGAGCGGACAAACGAGCTGGAGCTGAAAATATATTGGTAGGAATCAATCACCCATTCTTTAGGAAAAAGAACGAAGCTGCTCTCCAAAAAATCTTTGTAGGAAGAGAAGGATACCGCTACCACATATAGAAAGGGAACCAGCATGACCAGCGAAATAATGGCCAGCAGAACGACGTTGGTTGCATCAAACAGGCGTGAGCTTATACTATTTTCTTTCAAATCAGGCTGCTCTCCTTTCACGAGGTTGTTCATAAAGTCCCCTTTTGATCTAATAGATGCCTTCTTCTCCGAATTTTTTGGCAAGATAGTTGGCCGATACGACCAGGATAAACCCGACCGCTCCTTTGAACAATCCTACGGCTGTCGCAAAGCTGTAATCGGACTGTTCAATTCCTTTGAAGAATACATACGTATCGAGCACATTGCCGACCTCCATATTAAACGGATTCAGCATAAGGAAGATTTGTTCAAAGCCGCTGTCCATCACATTGCCCAGGCGCAGGATGAGCAAAATGACGATTGTGCTGCGAATGGAAGGCAGAGTGACATGCCACATTCGCCGGAACCGTCCGGCTCCGTCCATAACCGCCGCTTCGTACAACTGAGGATTGACACCCGCCAATGCAGCCAGAAAAATGATCGTGCCCCAGCCGGATTCCTTCCAAATGACCTGTAGCACGACTATAGGCTTGAATAAAGAGGCATTGGACAGGAAAGGGATGGCTTCCATACCTAATACGTTGATTAGAAACTGATTAATCAACCCTTCGCTTCGCATAAAAATGACGCAAATTCCGATGACGACTACCCAGGATAGAAAATGGGGCAGGTAGACGATCGATTGCACCACTCTTTTATACACCTGACCACGCAGCTCGTTAAGCATCAGGGCGAGAATGATAGGAACAGGAAAGGCAAAGGCGATCTGCAAAAAGGAGATTTGCAGCGTGTTCCACAGTACGTTAACGATTTCGGCATCTGCAAAGATCGTATTGAAATGAGCAAGTCCAACCCAGTCACTTTGCGTAATCCCGATAAAAGGATTGAAATCGATGAAAGCAAGATACAAGCCCAGCATGGGAACATATTTATAGATGATAAAATAAGCGATTCCCGGCAAAGCGATAAGAAGCAGATAGCGGTCTTTCCACATTCTTTTCGCCAGCTTGTTCCCATAAGAGGCTTTCTTGTTCGGAGAGGGAGGCGATGCCAGAGGATCAGTTCGTTGAGCTTTCATAAAATACAGCAGACCTCCTTGTGTTAGATGTTCATTGTCACATGTTGGCGAGTGGCTGGCGTTGATGATCGCAGAGGCTAATCTCGTATTGGCCCGTAACGCTAACTATGCGGCTTCCGTGAATTAAAGGCAATTATCTGTTGCTGGAAGCCATTTTTGATTAAATGATAAAGGAGCGCAAGGAAAGATTAATCTGAATAAGAATTCAAAAAAGGGGCTGTCCAGAAAGCCAGTGAAAACTGACTGGACGCCCCGTTTTTGTTGAATGTTAAAAATGTACACAAAAAAACCGTCTTTTCCTGTAAAATGAAAGTTACCACACAAACATTTTAAGAAGGGACGGTTTTTATGCGTAATCTGACGACTACTAATGATCATTATACCATGCAACTGACACTTCCTCTAGAAGAAATGGAAGAAAAGGTGGTTTCCAAACGAAATCTTGCGCCTACCTTCAAAG
>NZ_BOSH01000007.1 GCF_018403245.1 Paenibacillus sp. J2TS4 | reverse complement strand
CCAAATCAATCCCCACAAAGTGACGATAAGCTTCGAAGCAGAGTCCGAGTACTTTGCGGGGACCCCGATAACACAACTATCTAATGGATGATGCAGCAGCATTCGCTTCTAGTTTTCAGGGAATAATCTTGGAGAGATACCCAAGTGGCTATAAGGGGACCCTCTGCTAAGGGGTTAGACTGCGTAAGTGGTGCGAGGGTTCGAATCCCTCTCTCTCCGCCACAGTTTACCTATTCCATATATGGCGGTGTAGCTCAGCTGGCTAGAGCGTACGGTTCATACCCGTGAGGTCGGGGGTTCGATCCCCTCCGCCGCTATTCCCATTTATTATTGTTTGTCCTTTATAGGGTGATTGCTATTTTGGACGCTTAGCTCAGCTGGGAGAGCATCTGCCTTACAAGCAGAGGGTCGGCGGTTCGATCCCGTCAGCGTCCACCATATGCCGTCGTAGCTCAGCTGGTAGAGCAACGCACTCGTAATGCGTAGGTCGGAGGTTCGACTCCTCTCGTCGGCACCACCGAGATGTGGAGCTGTGGTGTAGAGGCCTAACATGCCTGCCTGTCACGCAGGAGACCGCGGGTTCGAATCCCGTCAGCTCCGCCATTTTATATAAAATAATTTAATACATAAGGCTCGGTAGCTCAGTCGGTAGAGCAGAGGACTGAAAATCCTCGTGTCGGCGGTTCGATTCCGTCCCGAGCCACCATATCCGGTTTTCTTTTAAGAAGAACGGACAATATGGGGGATTAGCGAAGTGGCCAAACGCAGCAGACTGTAAATCTGTTCTCTTACGAGTTCGGTGGTTCGAATCCATCATCCCCCACCACTTACTTATTATTGAGAGCCATTAGCTCAGTCGGTAGAGCACCTGACTTTTAATCAGGGTGTCGGAGGTTCGAGTCCTCCATGGCTCATCATTTCACTTGTCATAGAAGTAAGATTATCATGAAGGAGGCCGGCATCGGCCTTTTTTTTGATGTTTCTTTTTTCCCAATATGAAGGTAGAAGCTAAACGGATTTTCTCGTTCCTCACTTCGCTTCTTAGCAACTGCCATTCCTCCGCCGCATAGACACCGCAAATTGTTATGATGTGTCCAACTCGTGCCTTTTTGCTTTAGCAATGAGATGATCTGCCGTTCGAGCGGCCAAAGCCATAACCGTATTCGTCGGATTGGCCCCGCCGGAGGTGACGAATATGCTGGCATCGCAAATGTACAGGTTAGGAATATCGTGCGATTGCCCATAAGGGTTAACGACCGATGTTTCCGGATTAGTTCCCATTCGACATCCTCCCATCAAGTGAGCCGTATCGGGAATGACAAAATGAACTTTTCCCCCTGCCGCTTTAAGGATCGATTTCATGGATTCGATGGCATGCTCGATCATCGCCAGGTCATTGTGTCCATAGCTAAAGGTTACCTTGGCCCGTGGCATCCCCTGCTTGTCCTTCTCGTTCGTCAAAGAGATCCGGTTATTCTCATTAGGGAGAACCTCACCGACCATCGTAACCCGGCCATAATAATTGTAATCCAGTACAGCTTGCCTTAACTTTTGTCCCCATATAGGGCCTTCCAGAGCGCCCGAAATTCCTTTGGCAAAACTAACCGGTCGTACACCATGGGCATGTAAAGTATATCCGCGTACAAATCCGCGTTCCCGTTCGGTGGCGTAATAATGCTGGGTGGTCGCCAGCACGGGAGTCCCTTTATACAAACGGACTTCTTGATCAAAGATAGCGTACACATCGTGACTGCTGTGGGGCATAATTCCTTTGCCGACCCAGCCGCTCCGGTTGGCCAGGCCGTCCGGGAACTGAGCATTAGCCGAATTGAACAGCAGCCGAGGGTTTTCTACGACGAAGGCGGACAGAATAACGAGTTTGGCCTTCTGCTCATAGGTTTGGCCGTCATGAATGAATACGACTCCTTCGGCTAACCCTTTATTATTCATAGTTATTTGGGTGACCATGCAATCGGCAAGCACTTCCGCCCCAGCCCGAATCGCCTTTGGAATATGGACGATCAGCGTGCTGAACTTGGCATTCGGCATGCAGCCTTGATTGCAAAACCCGCGGTTAATGCAAGGAGGGCGATCCTCAAAAGGAGCGGATAAAATAGCCAAGGGGGCCACGACACTTTCTATGCCCAGCTTGCTGCAGCCATGCTGGAATAAGTAAGCGTTCGGGCTGAGCGGATCACGCTCGGGATAGGGATAAGGCCCATGAAAGCTCCCCCAGGGGAAATATTTTGGCCCGGAAACGGCGATTTCCCGTTCTATCTTGTCATAGTACGGTTCGAGATCCGAATATCGGATGGGCCAATCCTCGCCAACGCCATCTACCGTTCGGGTCTGAAAATCGGATTCGTGAAACCGGAGAAATACTCCGGTAAAATGCACCGTCCCCCCGCCTATTCCCCGTCCGGAATTGTTATGTCCCATCTGAAGCGGATGGCTTCCATCGACGATTCTCGTTTCTTGCCAGCCTAAATTTTGCATAGATAGCTCGTCGCTGGCGAAGTCATGTTGAGCATCGCGCATAGGTCCCGCATCCAGGATGACTACGCTCATTCCGGCTTCACTCAGCTCTTTGGCCAGAACGCCGCCAGCCGCTCCGGCTCCGACTATAACGACATCGACTTCTTCGTTCGCATATTTACGCTGTATCATCGTTCCGTCTTCGCCTCCCAGGGATCCAGTTGTCCAATAGCCGTACGTACATATCCCCGGGGATAGGCCGGACCGCCGTAACCAATTTCCGACCAGACCAGCGGATGAGAATAATACGCCTCCACGGTCAAGGTCAGCAGTTTATTAAAAATTTCCGCCTGCGGCAAACCAGTCCAGACGTAGGCTGGCTCCGCCCGATTTTCGCTCAATTCCAGCAGAATTTGTCTCTGATCGTCTTCCTTTAATTGATGAAATAAAGATTCCCATCGGGACATGGACATCAGGTCCAGCGCTTCGACGGTACGTCTTACTAATTCCCGAAGAGGGGGAACTATCGATTTTCGTTGTCCTTCTCCAATGTTTTGGTGCAACTGTCCATCAATGTGGGTCAGCACATATCGGATACACTCATTCCTATTGTCGTCGATTAGCGTCGAGCAAACGGCTCTTAAGGTCTCCGCATCCTGCAGGCTAAGATAGCTATACTCCAGATTTGGCTTCAGTCTTTCTTCAACGATAGAACGGGTATGATCGTCCCAATGCTCTTTTTCTTGCATAACATCATAAGTAGGGTAGTGGGATTGCTGAGTCATTGGTTATCACCTCCAATATACGGCGATCAGCCCGAGTACGCACATAGCGATATATACGACCGGAAGTACGACAGGAGGGCCGACCAAGAAGTTGCGGGAAGCATATCCTCCTACGCGAACACCGACGCCTTTAAAATGAAAATAAACACCGGCTATTCCGATAAGGACACCCGCAAGGAGAAGAAATACAAAGGTGAAACGAAAAAAGCCGGACGGACTAAAGGCGAGACCAAGCCCTGCAAGAAAAATTAGCGGGGATTCAATGACCGGAAACCACATCGCTTTATGGTGAAAATTTTGCCGATAATGGGAAAAAGTGACCTGCAAGCCGATAAGCAAAAAAGCCAACGCGACAAATAAGATCAAAAGCCGGTTTAACGACCAATGGCCCCAAACGTCTATCATGTGACTCCACCTTTCTTAATTTAAATTTCTATTGGTTTTTATCCGCAAAGGTAATGGCGCCGTAAGGCATGATAGCTGCCTGGATCGGGCGGGCAAAGGTCAGTTCATCCAGAGTCGATTGCAGCTCGTTCGCCGGGTAAAATCCAAGGAGCTCACAAACCGCAGAAGGCACTTCAGAATGAAGATAGATTCTGTGCTTTTGCAGAAGGGCATCCAATTGCTCAAGTTTATGCGCTCCTAATATGAAGGTCTGGCTCAGCTTATCGATAGCTTGTTGTCTGTCGGAATACGTTTCTGCCCAATATTGAAATAATCCATTGCCGTAGATCTCCTCGCACTCTGCAATCAACACGATCGTTCCGCCGGTCCGAGTGAAGGAAGAAGCGTTCTGTAGAGTTTTAATGGCTTGATAAAGCTGAATGTCTTTAGGGTGCCCGCCGGGAGACGCAATGACCAGATCATATTGTGCTGCAGCGGGGATGCAGAACAACTGCTTCGCTTGCAGCACCCCGGCCCGGTGGGCCTCGATCACGTCTCCGGCAAAGGCCGCGATCATTTCTTTGTCATGATTGACGATGACATTGAATAAAAAATGAGCCGGAACTAAAGACAGAGCTTCCTCCATATCTTGACGGATGCTGTTGTCCGGCGAACCTGCTACAGCTTTGACCGTTTTTTTGGACAAAGCGTGATTCGCTTCGATACATCGCCTGGAGGCTACTCCGGGGAGCAGGGCTTTAGCTCCGCCTGACAGACCTGCCATATGGTGAGGCTCAATGTTGCCAGTTAGAATCCGTAAATCGGCTTGTACTACGTGGCGGTTTATTTCGACCCTGGTTCCCTGCTGTGTCGTTCCCATATAGAGGCAGTCTTCCTCGGCGGGGGAATGATTCATCACCCGGACTCTGCGATAGACGGAATTCCCGGTAAGAGTTCTCAGCTCAGTCTCGGTTTGTGACCGGTGAATCCCCAGAGCAACGATCACTGTAATGGAGGAGTCCGCCATGCCTCCGGAGTTAAGCTCATTCAAGAGCGGCTCTAGAAATAAATGACTCGGACATAGACGGGTAATGTCACTGATGATAATAACCGCACGCTTACAGTTTTTTGCCAGTTCTGCCAGAGGCAAGCTGCCGATTGGCTGGTGAAGGGCCTGATCAATCAACTGCAGGGGGTTGGAGGCCGGATGAAACTCGCTGTTGTTATCGTCTCCCTGGGGGCGGCCATAGAGCAGCCACTCGGGCCGGACCGATTCAGGAAGGCGGAAGCTTGCTTCACCTTTACCGTAAGGGACCTTGTAAATAATACCGCCTCCTAAGCAGAGCATTTAGTCCAATTATTTCCCGTTTCACAAGAAACCATCCGGGGCTCATGAAGTATGATCGATTCTTATTTGGACAAGCCTATTATCAGTTTAATCGGAGCCCTCTGGTAAAGGTTCGGACGAGGTATGCCCCAAAAGATTATCCGAGTCTGTCCAACTAAGGGTTTTCTTCCGGGCTTCCGTTGGGTTATCATTAGGTGGAGATAGGAAACTACATACAGAATTAGGAGTAGGTTCATGAATTGGGAACGGATTAAGGACAAACTAGAGCCGATTTTGGACACACCACTGCGGATTAAGTTCATGCCGATAGAGGATTGGAATCTGTTGGCCCTGAGTGCTGAACCGGGACATATGGAGAAAAGCATTATGTTGGATCAGGAGATGCTGTTTTTCCTCGGAGCTGACGAGTATGAAGTTGAACTGATTGCTGTGGATCAGAAAGTAACGGAGACCGAAAGAAAATTGGTGGAGCTTGTACTCGATTCGTTTCGATCTGCCAAAATCAAAGGGTTGTCGGAGACTAAAGGAACCGCGCTTAGAGAGCCTACAGCGCCGATAAAGGAATGGTTGCTCGAGCAATTGAGGCTTGGGAAGGCCCAGGCGGAAATGCCAAGAAGCCTGGCGGAGTCATTCGCTCTGGATAATGAGAAAATCCCCTTTCTATTATATGGGGATTACTCTGATGCCCGCCCTCTTCAATCGGAGGAGCTGGTCAAGCTGTTGGAATCCTTTTTTGACGCGGAGCTTACGGTCATCCCACTTATGGATAAGGAGTGGGTTATTCTCGGACCCATGGAGCTTCTGGACGCGAGTGGGGAGGAGGATAGGGAAAATGCGGAAAGTCTGGAGGAATCGCTCATCTCGATCAGTTCAGGCTTGCACGAGATGCTGGCGAACGAATGGATTGGGGAAACACATCTGGCGGTTCATTACCCGAATGTTCCCGCCAAATCTCTGCTGCGTACTATTATCGAATTAAGAGAGACTGTAGAGCTTGGTAAAACGTACCATGTGGGTGATAATATTCATTTTCCGTGGTCTCTTTATTTGGAGAAGCTGCTCTATGAAATTCCGCCTGCGGATATGGCTGATTTCGTCAACCGAATATTTAAGACAGATAAGCCTCCGGATATCGAAACCTTGACCGCGCTGGAAACCTTCTTTTCATTAGACTGTAATGTTAGCGAAACCGCTAAAAAGCTATATATTCACCGGAATACTCTATTGTACAGACTGGATAAATTCAAACAGGAGACGGGGCTGGATGTCCGGAATTTCCGGGATGCCGTCCAAGTGCGCATCGCATTGCTATTGTACAAAGTTACGAAAAGAAAATAAATTTTTTGTATGGTTTGTGCATAGTTTTTTATTAAGCGAATGTTATAAGATATAGTCATATCACTATTACGTATAATTTTAAACTAAAAATTGTAGGGGGAATGAGAGATGGCAGGCGTACGTTTACATCATATCGTTAAGACTTATCCCGGCAACAACGAACCTACCGTTAAAGATTTTCATCTGGATATTAAAGACAAGGAATTTATCGTTCTGGTAGGCGGATCGGGATGCGGTAAATCGACGACACTTCGTATGATCGCCGGATTGGAAGAAATTACGGAAGGAGAGCTCTACATCGGCGACCGTCTGGTTAACGACGTAGCTCCTAAAGATCGCGACATCGCGATGGTTTTCCAATCTTATGCTCTTTACCCTCATATGAACGTATATCAAAACATGGCATTCGGATTGAAGCTGCGTAAGTTCAAAAAAGCAGACATCGATGAAAGAGTTCGCTCAGCTGCTAAAATTTTGGACATCGAGCATCTTCTCGATCGTAAACCTAAAGCACTCTCCGGTGGTCAGCGTCAGCGGGTAGCCCTCGGTCGTGCTATCGTTCGGGAGCCTCAAGTGTTCCTGATGGACGAACCGCTTTCTAACTTGGACGCCAAGCTTCGCGTACAGATGCGTGCGGAAATCAGCAAGCTTCACAAGCGTCTCGGAACTACGGTTATCTATGTAACGCATGACCAGACGGAAGCTATGACGATGGGCCAACGGATCGTCGTTATGGAGCAAGGAATTATCCAGCAAGCGGCTACTCCGGACGAAATCTATAACTTCCCGGTTAATATGTTCGTTGCCGGGTTCATTGGATCTCCTTCCATGAACTTCGTCAATGGAACGCTGACCGAGCAAGGCGGCGGCTTGTATTTCAAAGCTAGCGGCATCAATGTTGAAGTGCCTGTAGGCAAAGCGAATGTTCTTAAGGAAAAAGGATACGTGGGCAAGGAGCTCGTTCTTGGGATCCGTCCGGAAGATCTTCATGAAGAGCCTGTGTTCCTGGAAGCTTCCCCGAACACTATCGTTAATGCCAACATTGAAGTAGCGGAGAACCTGGGTCACGAAATGTATCTGTACATTGCGGGGCTGGGTCAAGATACGATCATCGCCCGTGTAGACGGACGTTCCGGCATTAAAGAAGGAACGACAGTCAAGCTTGCTTTTGATATGAACAAAGTTCATTTCTTTGATAAAGAATCCACGCTGTCGATCTTTTCGAAGTAATCGACCGATTGGCTAAGGCCGGCATAATGCCGGCCTTTTTCTGTGGCGCAATCGGTGTAAGCAGATTAGAAAAGCTCATGCCGTACCGCATTCGGAAAATCGTTTCAGTATGGGGATGCACGGTTGATTTCAAACGGCATTTCCTTTACGATATTACTATTGGAAAACTAAGGAGTGGGAAGCGTGCCGAAAAAAACAAAGGTCTCCGACCTGGTCCGGCATTTTCGTATGGATGTTCTGTGCGGTGAAGAAGGACTAAAAAGAGTCGTGACTGTCGCCGATTTATATCGTCCTGGCCTGGAGATGGCCGGATATTTCGCTTATCATCCCCATGAGAGGGTGCAGATTCTCGGAAAAACAGAGCTGGCTTTTTTCCAAACGCTATCCGAGGAGGATCGCCAAGACCGCATGAGACGGCTCTGCGCCAATGATTCCCCGTGTATCTGCATCTCCAGAGGATTGGGGGTACCGGTGGAACTGTTGGAGGAAGCCTCCAGAAGGCAAATTCCGGTACTGCGAAGCAAGCTGACGACGACGGCGTTAATCAGCAAGATTACCGGCTTTCTCGAAAGCAATTTGGCCCCGTCTACGACTATCCATGGCGTTCTGATCGATGTATATAGCATAGGGGTTCTTATAACCGGAAGCAGCGGGATAGGAAAGAGTGAAACCGCCCTGGAGCTTGTTAAGCGAGGCCATCGGTTGATAGCCGATGACGCGGTGGAAATTCGGCAAACAGCCGAGAACATCTTAATCGCCAACGCACCTGATTTACTCAAGCATCTGCTGGAAATTCGCGGAGTAGGTATCATTAATGTCATGACCTTATTTGGAGCGGGTGCTGTTCGCAATAATACCAAAATATCGATGGTTTGTAAGCTGGAAACCTGGCAACAGGACAAACAGTATGATCGCCTGGGCTTGGATGAAGAAACGACACGGATCATTGACACGGATCTTCCGCTGGTCACCATCCCGGTGCGGCCTGGCCGAAACCTGGCTGTCATTATCGAAGTGGCGGCGATGAATTATCGGTTGAAGCAAATGGGTTATAATGCGGCATTGCAATTTACAAACCGGCTGACGGAAACGATGAACGAAGAGATGGATAATATGGACTAGCATTCGACAGGATTGGAAAGAAGGGGGTCATCGCATGTTGTTAAAATTGAATCCCGTAGCTTTTTCCTTAGGACCGATCACGGTCAATTGGTACGGGATTATCCTTGGAACGGCGGCGCTTATAGGGCTCTTATTGGCGGTCCAGGAAGGGAAACGTTTCAAGATACACCCCGATTTCTTTCTAGACTTACTGCTTATCGGCGTACCGTCAGCTATTGTCGGAGCGCGAGCTTACTATGTTATTTTTAAGTGGGACGATTATAAAGACAATTGGGTCGATATTTTTAAAATATGGGAAGGTGGAATCGCCATATACGGCGCCCTTATTGGTGCGGTTATAGGAGCCTTCTTCTATTTTAGAGCGAAAGGATATAATTTCTGGCGGTTAGCGGATATTTGCGCCCCCAGTCTGATTGCCGGGCAAATGATTGGCCGGTGGGGAAATTTTATGAATCAGGAGGCACATGGAGGCCCAGTTGATGAAGAGTTTCTAAGAAATACTCTTCACCTTCCTAACTTTATCGTTAACCAGATGAATATTGATGGGGTTTATTATCATCCTACCTTCTTATATGAGTCTCTGTGGAATTTACTAGGGCTGCTGTTGCTGTTCTGGCTGCGGCGCCGGCCGTTTATGAGAGCCGGGGAATTATTTATTTCTTACTTGATGTGGTATTCGTTAGGACGGTTTTTTATCGAGGGCATCCGTACGGACAGTCTGGCATTCGATGGTCCTGCCTGGCTTGTGTCACTGGTTGATATTCTATGGTCGCCCATGTATCTCCTGTTTGAACCTGGTGCGATGGCATACGGCAACGTGAGAATATCTCAATTGCTGGCGATTTTATTGATTATCGGCGGGTTTGTTTGGATCTTTTATCGACGGAAAAAGGGGCTCGCCGAGACCAAATATTCGGACCCTATCGTTTCCACCAAGCAAGAGCCCGCTGCTTAAGAGCTTGTCCGCCTGGACAGGCTCTTATTGCCAGGGAATGAACAATAACAGCACTATAGAGGAATCCTGACAAGGAGCAACCAACCATGATTAAAACGATCCTATTTGATTTGGACGGAACGATTATCAATACCAATGAATTGATTATGGCTTCTTTCATCCATGCGCTGGAGGGAAGGACCAAGGAGGCAATGACTCGGGAACAGATGATTCCTTACTTTGGCGAGCCGCTTGTGGATCAAATTAAACGGTTCAGCGGTTTGGATCAGGTGGATGATTTGGTCGAGAAGTATCGGCATTATAATGTGACCCGGCATGATGATTTGACGACGGAATTTCCCTATGTCAAGGAAGTAATCGCCCAACTCTATGAAGATGGGATCCGGATGGGTGTAGTGACGACAAAAATGAAAGATACAGCTTATAAAGGGCTCGAATTATTCGACCTCGATCCCTACATGCAGGTTGTAGTAGCGCTGAATGACGTAAAGGCCGCTAAGCCGGATCCGGAAGGAATTCTGCTGGCGATGCGCGAATTGGGCGCTGACCCCCAGAGCACATTAATGGTGGGGGATAGCCAGTACGATATTATGGCCGCGCAGAATGCCGGAATTCGCGCAGCGGGTGTGGCCTGGTCGATCAAGGGAAGGGAGTTTCTGAGTCAATTCAACCCGGATTATATGCTTAACGATATTAGAGAGCTGCTGGATCTTGCGGCAAAGAGGGATCGGTCTTGAGAAAAGTAAAGAGGTACCCGACGGAAGGCCCCAACGCTTTATGGCAAATCTATAGTACGGTTAGCAAGTGGAAGGCGGTCCGGAATTTTGTATTCATTCAAATTTCACGGTACTTGCCTTCTTTACGTATGAAAAATTGGATCTATCGCCGAGTGCTGGGCATGAAGGTGGGAGAACATACCTCGTTTGCTCTTATGGTGATGGTGGATGTTTTTTTTCCGGAAAAGATTCATGTGGGCAATAATTCCATAATCGGCTACAACAGCACGATTCTGGCTCACGAATATTTGATTCATGAATATCGTCTGGGGGAAGTGCGGATTGGTTCCAATGTGATGATCGGAGCGAATACGACAATTTTGCCCGGGGTGACCATCGGAGATCATGCCATTGTCGGGGCTGGGTCCGTCGTGCACAAGGATGTGGCTCCCTATAGCTTTGTAGCCGGGAATCCGCTGCAGGTCATCCGGGAACGATACGAAGAGACGAGGGAAGAGCCCTGATATTCATGGCCTGAATGATAAAAATCTTTGTTAAGGCATTTAATCATTGAGGCGTTTAAACATTGACGGAGTAGGCATCTCATGATATAGTAACGATTAATTCCTTTAATTTAGTAGTATGGTAGCACGCTAAAGCGAAGCTTGCCTTTGACCGTTTCATACAAAAGGCTTGAAGCTTTGTAGCTCGGAGGCACTTTCCTTCGGAACGGAAGGGAAGCTTTTTCTCATTGAAGTATGTTTTATTATCCACAGCGAGAAGCTGTGCGATAGATAAATTTATTTGTAATAAGGAGGGGAGCTCATGTCTAAGCCCAAAGTGTTTGAAAAACCGACCGGAGTTAAGGATTATTTACCGGAAACGGTTTCCAAGCTGCGAAGGATCGAAGCCCGTGTTCTGGAATGTATGGAGAAGTGGGGATACAGTCAAATCATTACGCCGACTCTTGAATTTTACGACACGGTCGGTACAGCCAGTTCTACTATGGATAAAAAGCTGTTCAAGCTGCTGGATCAGAACGGCCGGACGTTGGTGCTCCGTTCCGAATTGACCGCACCTATCGCGAGGGTAGTCGGTTCCTTGCTTAAGGATGAGCCGTTTCCTTTACGTTTATCCTATCATTCCAATGTGTTCCGGGCCTTCGAGCAGGAGGCCGGGAGGGAGTCGGAATTTTTCCAGACCGGGGTGGAACTGGTCGGCGACGGGTCTCCCGAAGTGGACGCCGAAGTGATTGCTCTGGCGATTGCTACGCTTCAAGCAGCGGGCTTGCAATCGTTTAAGATATCTCTTGGCCACGTAGGCTATCTGAATGGCCTGTTCAATGAAACGCTGCCGGGGCGCATAGAGGAGCAGGAGGAACTCAAGAGATGCTTGCTGAAGCGTGACCATGTCGGTTACCGGCAGCAGCTTCAGAAGCTGGATTTGGTTGACGAGACGCGGCGTGAGCTGGAAGGAATATTGCGGCTGCGAGGCGGGGAAGAGATTTGTGAGCAAGCCCGTTCCGTGACGGAGGATCCATTGGCTCAGCAATCGATTCAGCATTTATGCGAAATTTGGGATGTGCTGGAAGTCTATGGTGTAAGCGGCTATGTGTTAATCGATTTGACGATGATCGGTGATTTTTCCTATTATACGGGCATGACCTTTGAAGGATATTCCGCGGATCTCGGCTTCCCGGTCTGCAGTGGAGGACGCTACGATAATTTGCTTGCCATGTTCGGACGTCCGGCACCGGCCACCGGCTTCGCGCTTAAGACGGATCGGATTCTTGAAGCGGTCTCGAAGCTTTCCGTCGATCGCCTCCGCCGTGTATTGGTCGCTTATACCGCTAATGGACGCAAAGCAGCGTTTAACTGTGCCGCCCAGCTTAGGGAAGAAAGCGGAGTGCAGGTGGAGACTCGCCGCGTGGACGGGGAATGGAACGACGAAGCACGTACGCCGGATGCGGACGGCTTGTACCGTTATATGGGCAAAGTATATGATGAAATGAATTATTTCGGATAAAGGGGGAGAGGCGAATGCGGGAATTTCTTAAAGTAGCTATGCCTAAAGGGCGAATCAATCAACCGGCGGTACGGCTGCTTCAACAAGCGGGCTTCTCCATTCCGGACGATCTGGAAGAATCGCGCAAGCTGATTATTACCGTACCGGAGGCTCGAATGGAATTTATTATGGCCAAGCCGGTCGATGTGGCGACCTACGTCGAGTATGGCGCAGCAGATATCGGAATCGTGGGCAAGGATGTGCTGATGGAGGAAAACCGGGATGTTTACGAGCTGCTCGATTTGCAAATTGCCCAGTGCCGAATGTCGGTCATCGGCCTGCCGGATTGGAAGCCGGAGACGAATCCCAGGGTAGCTACCAAATATCCTAATGTCGCTTCGCAGTATTTTCGCGAGCGCGGTCAGCAGGTTGAAGTGATTAAGCTGAACGGCTCGATCGAACTGGCTCCTCTGATCGGTCTGGCCGACCGGATTGTCGACATGGTCGAGACCGGACGGACCTTGAAGGAGAATGGTCTGGTCGAGATGGAGCCGATGTTCGCCGTAACCAGCCGGCTTATTGCCAACCGGGTCAGCTATCGGATGAAGAGTGAACGAATTCAAGAGCTGTGTGACCGCCTGCAGGCGGTTATCCAGGAACAATAGAATGATAAGGAGGATGTCACGATGCGGATCTTACCGGCCCAATCTTTCTCGATCCAAAGAGAAGAGGAATACGGAAGCCCTGAGCAGAACCGGGCGGTGAAGGAAATCATTGAGCGGGTCCGGGCGGAAGGAGACCGGGCTCTGTTCGATTATACCGAGCGCCATGACCGGATCAAGATCGAGAAGCTGCGGCTGGACGAAAGCGAAATTCGGGCAGCCTATGAGCAGGTGGACGCCTCGTTTCTCGAAGCGCTCCGCGAAGCCGCCGCTAATATCCGGGCGTTTCACGAGAAGCAAAAACGGAATTCCTGGATGGACCCGCAGCCGGACGGCAGCCTGTTGGGCCAGCGAATCCGTCCGCTTAAGAGAGTGGGTCTCTACGTGCCGGGCGGCAAGGCGGCGTATCCCTCATCCGTGATGATGAACGCGATTCCCGCTCTGGTCGCCGGCGTGCAGGAGATTGCCATGGTGACTCCGCCCGCTACGGCCGGACAGCCGGGAATCCATCCGTACGTGCTGGTGGCCGCCGCCGAGGTCGGCATCACGGAAATTTACGGCGTTGGCGGAGCCCAGGCGGTCGCCGCGCTGGCATACGGCACCGAGACGATCCCCTCGGTGGACAAAATTGTCGGCCCCGGCAACATCTATGTCGCCCTCGCCAAACGGTATGTGTTTGGCGCGGTAGACATCGACAGCATCGCCGGGCCGAGCGAGATTGTCGTGCTGGCCGACAGCACCGCCGATCCCGCCTATGTGGCGGCGGATCTGCTGTCCCAGGCGGAGCACGACGAGATGGCCTCCGCCGTGCTGGTGACGCCTTCGGCGGAGCTTGCGGAGCAAGTCCGCCGAGAGGTGTCGCGCCAGCTCGAGGAGTTGCCCCGCAAAGCGATAGCGGAGCAATCGCTGCGGGACTACGGCGCCATCCTGACGGTGGACAGCCTCGAGGAAGGCATCGAGGTTGTGAACCGGTTGGCGCCAGAGCATCTCGAGCTGATGGTCGAGGAGCCGTTCCGCTATCTCGGGGCTATCGAGAATGCGGGGGCGATCTTCCTCGGACCGTACAGCTCGGAGTCGGTCGGCGATTACTTCGCCGGGCCTAACCATATTCTGCCGACGAACGGAACGGCCAGATTTTCTTCGCCGCTTAATGTAGATGATTTCCTGAAGAAATCGAGCGTGATCTATTACAGCAGACAAGCGCTGCTGGAGAACGGCCGCAAAATCATAACCCTCGCAGAGCACGAAGGGCTGCAAGGGCACGCCCGGGCCATCGAGGTTCGGTTGGAAAAGGAGGAAAACGGAGATGTCCGATAATAACGTGCAGGCGTCGCGTCAGCGTCAGGCCGCGATTCAGCGGAAAACAGGAGAAACCGACATCGAGCTGTCTTTTCAGGTGGACGGTACGGGAGTATCTGAGATTGAGACGGATGTTCCTTTTATGAACCATATGCTGGATTTGTTTACGAAGCACGGTCATTTTGATCTGAAGGTTAACGGTCGGGGCGATGTCGAAATCGACGATCATCATACCGTCGAAGATATCGGGATCTGTCTCGGCCGGGCGCTGCGCGAGGCGCTGGGTGATAAAGTGGGGATCAAAAGGTACGCGAACGTATTCCTGCCGATGGATGAAGCGCTCGCCCAGGTGGCGATTGACGTGAGCAACCGTCCTCACCTGGTCTACAAAGCGGAGTATCCGTCTGCGAAGGTAGGCAGCTTCACCACCGAGCTCGTTCATGAATTTCTGTGGAAGTTCGCTCTCGAAGCGCGGATTACCCTCCATGTTATCGTCCATTACGGACAGAACACGCACCATATGATTGAAGCCATCTTCAAGGCGCTGGGGAGAGCGCTGGATGAAGCGACAACTATCGATCCACGGGTGAAAGGCGTCCCTTCGACGAAAGGGGTGCTGTAAGCCTTGATCGCGATCATCGATTACGGAATGGGCAACCTGCACAGCGTCAGCAAAGCGGTGGAGCGATTAGGATACGAGGCGGAGGTTATTTCGGACGCTGAGAGACTGTCGCTGGCGGACGGGGCGATTTTGCCGGGAGTAGGCGCATTTGGCGATGCGATGCGGGAGCTCCGCTCTAGCGGGCTGTCAGAAGCCGTCCTGGATTACGCCCGTTCAGGCAAGCCTCTGCTTGGCATCTGCCTGGGCATGCAGCTGTTGTTTACCGCGAGTGAGGAGCATGGCGAGCATTTCGGGCTCGGCCTGCTCCCCGGTCGGGCGGTTCGTTTTAAAGGGGATTTCAAGGTGCCGCATATGGGCTGGAACCGGCTGAGCTTTCACCAGGAAAGCCCGCTTTTTGCCGGGATGGAAGAGGGGCATGTCTATTTTGTCCATTCGTATCA
The DNA here is from genome assembly GCF_018403245.1 of Paenibacillus sp. J2TS4. GTDB lineage: Bacteria > Bacillota > Bacilli > Paenibacillales > NBRC-103111 > Paenibacillus_L. Next base: position 323,879 of record NZ_BOSH01000007.1, on the reverse strand, counting down.
TGTTATGCTGGAGAAGGAGTCCAATTTATTGGCCTCCACCGATTATTACGGCCAAGTGACGGCCATCGTAAATGAAAACAACGTATACGGGATGCAGTTCCATCCGGAAAAAAGCGGAGCCGTAGGCATGCGGCTGCTGGACAATTATTTGAAAATGTGCCGTTAGCTGGGGGAACGGGATGCTGTAAGCGTCCTAAAAGGCCAGAACCTGCAATAATACAGGTCTTTTGGAGGAATCTAGCTAATATCAGTAAAAGACCTACAAAACTGCAGGTGAATTTAGCTGTTACGCTGAGTTTCGAAGTTTTGCGGCGATTGACATGCATTTTTGCTCGTCTTTTTGAGATTTGTCGAATTTTCGCAAAAAGACATGTATTTTAGATTGTCTTTGATGCGATGTGCAATGCATTGACCATGTCTGGGCGGTTTTGGGCAATTCAGACAATTATGGCCCATGGCAGTTCAAGCTTGTTCCGAAGTGCGCATGCTAAATTGGGCGGGAAGGCCGCTCGCGCATGACTTGCCTTACCGGGCTGGCGGCAAGGCAGTAAATTTTGAAACCAGGAGGGAGAGCCATGGTGGCGAAACGAATCATTGCGTGTCTCGATGTTAAGGATGGACGGGTAGTGAAGGGCGTCAATTTTGTGAATTTGCGGGATGCGGGAGATCCGGTCGAGTTGGCCGCTTTCTATGACAAGGAAAAGGTGGATGAGCTTGTTTTCCTGGACATTTCCGCATCGGTGGAAGGACGGGCGACGATGGTCGAGGTGGTCCGGCAAACCGCCGCCCAAATATCCATTCCTCTAACGGTAGGAGGAGGAATCTCCAGCGTCGAAGATATGAAGCGGCTGCTGAGAGCCGGCGCCGATAAAATCGGGATGAATACGGCGGCCATCCGGAATCCCGAGCTGATTTCGGAAGGAGCCCGCAAGTTTGGCTCCCAATGCATCGTCGTAGCGATCGACGCCAAGTATAACGAAGCTTGGGGAGATTGGGAAGTCTATACGCATGGAGGACGCAGCGAAACCGGCATCCGGGCTCTGGATTGGGCCAAACAGGCGGAGGAGCTTGGAGCCGGTGAGCTGTTATTGACCAGTATGGATGCGGACGGGACGAAGGACGGTTTTGATCTGAAGTTGACTCGTGCGATATCCGAGCATGTCGGTATCCCGGTTATCGCTTCGGGGGGAGCGGGCACGGCTGAGCACTTCTATGAGGTATTCACCGAAGGAAAAGCGGATGCTGGCCTGGCCGCTACTGTTTTTCACTATAAAGAATTAACGGTTCAAGGCGTCAAGGACGTCCTGAAGCAAAAAGGGGTGGAGATTCGTTGACAGAGTCGAATGCAAACCTGCAATCTGCGGATTTAGAACATAATGAGCCCGGCCCTGGCAAAGATTTGGGTCAGGTCAGGGAGGTCATTCGCTGGGATGATCGGGGACTGGTCCCGGCCATCGTTCAGGATGCGATCAGCAAGGATGTACTGATGATGGCTTATATGAATAAAGAAGCGCTGGATAAAACAGGCGAAACCGGGAAAGCCTGGTTCTGGAGCCGCTCCCGCGGCGAGCTGTGGCATAAGGGAGCTACTTCCGGCAATGTGCAGCACGTGCAGTCCATACAGTACGACTGTGATGCGGATACGTTATTGCTGAAGGTCATTCCTCAAGGTCCCGCCTGCCATACCGGCCGGTATACCTGCTTCCATAACGAAGTCGCTCTGCCTCAGGCAGAACCCTTGGGGACTTCTTCAGAAGCGGATCGGTTCGCCATTCTGGGCAAGCTGGAATCGATCGTCGCCGAGAGGGATGCCGAGCGCCCGGAAGGCGCTTATACGACGTATCTTTTCGAGCAGGGTGTGGACAAAATACTGAAGAAGGTCGGCGAAGAAACGGCGGAAGTGATCATCGCGGCCAAAAATGAGGACAATGAAGAGCTTCGTTATGAATCCAGCGATTTGATCTTCCACCTCCTCGTGCTGTTAAGAGACCGCAAGCTTCCATTGGACGACGTGCTGTCGGAATTGAACCGAAGGCATATCCAGAAACCGGCGGGAAATTTTAAATAAGTTGGTTTGCGGCTTCGGACCCGGACAGACGAACAAAAGTCTTTCCGGAGCCCGGCCGCTTTGTTGGCGTTCACGCCAAATGTGAACAAAATGTTCACTAAAATGTCCAGGGATTCAGGCCGTGTGACTTTTGAATTTGCCATTGGGCACGTTATAATAATACTATTGACCTTTTATTGTAGCGCAGGTGGGTTACAAAGTATCGGGAGGGTATCATGCACAGCAATCATTTCAAAGTATTTGCCGGTTCATCCAATCCGAAGTTAGCCGAATTAATCAGTCAAGACCTGGGTCAGCCTCTCGGAAGGGTGAAGCTTTCCCGTTTTAAAAGCGGGGAGCATTATTGTCTGTATGAAGAGTCGATTCGCAACTGTGATGTGTTTTTGGTCCAAACGTTCTCACATCCGATCAACGAGCATTTTGTTGAGCTCCTGGTTATGATTGACGCAGCCAAACGGGCTTCCGCGAAAACCATTAACCTGGTTCTTCCCTATTACGGATATTCCCGGCAGGAGAGGAAATCCGCACCGCGCGAACCGATTTCCGCCAAAATGGTTGCCGATGTTCTCACAACCGCCGGAGCGGACCGGGTCATCACGATCGATCTGCATTCCCCGGCTATTCAAGGCTTCTTCAATATTAATGTCGATCATTTGACCGCTTTGGATTTGATCAGCGATTATATTAAGAAGAAAAACATTCCCGACCCCATCATTGTTTCCCCGGACGCTGGAAGAGCGACGACGGCGGAGAATTTGGCCAATATTCTGGCAGCGCCGTTTGCCATTATGATCAAGAAGCGCCCGGAGCATAACGAGTCCGTGATTACTCACGTCATTGGGGATGTGGAAGGCAAGACGCCGATCATTATCGAGGACTTGATCGATACCGGAACGACGATCATTAATGTGGTGGAAGGCTTGAAGGAGCGCGGCGCCAAAGATGTATACGTCTGTGCGACCCATCCGGTATTCTCGGGACCGGCGCTTCAACGACTGGATCACCCAAGCATTAAGGAGGTCGTGATTACCGACTCGATAGCTATTCCGGAGGAGAGATCGGATCGTTTTAAGGTCATCTCCGTATCTCCCCTGCTGTCTAATGCCATCCGGATTATTCGAGAAGGAGGCTCTATCAGCTCTTTGTTCAAATACGGCGGAGTTTGATTGCAGGCACCATTAGTGAAGCCAGAACATGGGCTGTTCGGGGCTGTTCCTCCTTATGATTCCATGTAGTCAACTGAATCAGAAGTGTTAGAGCGGGGTAGAAACACTCCGCTAAAGGTAAACGGTAGGTATTCCGGGCTAACTGTGATATACTTTGTTTGATAACCTGATGGATGCGGTTCGCCGCTGATCAGATGACGGAGGTGCCTTGCCTATGGGAAGGAAATTACGTGTGGCAGACCAGCCAAAGCCTAAAGTCATCTCACTCAAAATGGATGCCACCTTCTTTTTCGAGAGGGCTGTCCGATCATTGGATCGACTCCATTATGACAAGGCTCTTAAATATTTCCGCAAAGCCGTTGATTATGAGCCCGAGAACCCGGTCAATCATTGTAATTTGGCAGGGATTCTGTCAGAGATGGGCCTGTATTCGGATTCTAATCTGATTTTGAGGCAAATTATAGATGAAGTAGATCCGTCTATGACGGAATGTTATTTCTATATGGCGAACAATTACGCCAATATGGAAGATTTTGAAAACGCTGAGAAAGCGATTATTCAATATTTGGAAAAAGACCCAAGCGGCCAATACCTGGAAGAGGCTGAAGAGATGATTGAGCTGCTCAGCTATGAATTGGAACGGCCGACTCCATTGACCTTCATCAAGAGCCGGGAAAGCCTGTTTGAGCATGATAAGGCTCGCAGCCTGCTGGAGGAAGGACGCTTTGGGGAAGCGGTTCGCGTGTTGAATCGTCTCATCAAGAAGTACCCCGATTTTCTGGCGGCGCGCAACAATCTGGCGCTGGCTTATTATTACATGGGCCAGTTTGATAAAGCGATGGAGACCATCGTACAGGTGCTGGAGATGGATCCCGGCAACCTGCACGCTTTAAGTAATCTCGCCATTTTCTATCAGCATTTCGGCGCCGAGCAGGAGCTGGAGAAGCTGCTGTCCCTGCTCAGGAAAACCTATCCTTTTCATGATGACCATGTATTTAAGCTGGCCACCACGATGGGGATCTTGGGCGAGCATGAAACCGCCTATGTGTTATTCAGGAGATTGCTCAAGAGCGGGGAAGTAGGGGACGACCCCTGCTTGTATCATTATACGGCGGTAGCCGCTTATAATATCGGACGCTTGAAGGATGCGCGCAAATATTGGCAGCATGCGGAGAAGCTGGACCCGAAATCGGACATTCCCCGGTTTTACCTGAGTCAGCTGGATGAGGACCTGGGAGAGCCCGGCCAGTCGGGCAAGCCCTATTTCAGCTACCATTACCATCTTCCGTTCGAGGAACAGTTCCGGATGATTACCAAAACGAAGGATGCCGTGCCCGAATCCATTAAGCGCGATCCTTTGATCCGTTCGTCTTTCTTTTGGGCGTTGAGACACGGGGATGTGGAAGCCAAGCTTCAAGTCATCCAAGCTTTCGGGATTATTGCGGATGCGGAAGTGGAGGAAGCGCTGCGCCATTTCCTTATGGAGCCGGAGGAAGACGATTATTTGAAAAGAGTCGCCTTATTCGCTCTTCGCAGCATGGGGGTGACGGAGCCGCTGCAAGCGGCCTTGGCGGGGACAACGGTTACGCTGCCCGCGACGCCGGTCTCTCCGGATCTTCCAATCTGGGAGCCGAAATGGCAGTTGGTGCTGGAGCTTGCGCTCAAGCATATGCAAAAAAGATACGACATGATTGAACAATATGATATGGAAACCCTTTGGGTGGAATACTTATCTCGAGCGTATCCTTCCGTTCCAGGGATTCATAAAGCGGAAGGCTGGGCCGCAGCGTTGGAATATTTGACGGCCAAGATGCATCGGCGCGCCATATCTTATGAGGAAGTGTCCCATAGATATAACATATCGGTGACGACGGTCTGCAAGCATGTTAAATCCATTGATGAAACCTGCGGGCTCAAGCAAAAGATGGAAGCGATTTTCCCTAAATTTTCCAATTATATGAAGCAAGAAGAACAGTAGCACCGGACCTTCTGCCGATCCTTGCGGTTCGGCAGCCGAGTCTGGTCTCATTCTAATTGGCTAACCAGGTAAGGAGGATGGAAGATGTATAAGTCTATTGTAATCGGAACCGGTCCGGCCGGATTGACGGCGGCTATCTACTTGGCCCGCGCTAATTTGAACCCTTTGGTCATTGAAGGCCCGGAGCCGGGAGGCCAACTGACGACGACGACCGATGTTGAAAACTTCCCCGGGTTTCCCGACGGCATTATGGGCCCGGAACTGATGGATAACATGCGTAAGCAGGCCGAACGGTTTGGCGCTGAATTCAAAACCGGCTGGGTCAACAGCATCGACTTGAGCAAACGCCCGTTCAAGATGAGCGTGGAAGGGATCGGCGAGCTGGAGTCCGAAACGGTCATTATTTCGACAGGGGCTTCCGCCAAGCTTCTCGGCATCGCTAACGAGAAGGAAAGCATTGGGCGGGGAGTCAGCACTTGTGCGACCTGTGACGGTTTCTTCTTCCGCGGCAAGAAAATCATCGTTGTCGGCGGTGGGGATTCGGCTATGGAGGAAGCTAATTTCTTGACTCGCTTTGCTTCAGAGGTGAACCTGGTTCATCGTCGTCAAGAATTAAGAGCCTCCAAAATTATGCAGGACCGCGCTCGCGATAACGAGAAAATATCGTGGAGCCTTGACCGGACTCCGCTGGAGGTAATCACCGGCGATAAGGGTGTCACCGGCTTAAAGGTGAAAAATAACGAAACCGGGGCGGAAGAGATTATTGAAGCCGACGGTATCTTTGTCGCCATCGGGCATACGCCCAACACCTCTTTTCTCGGGGGGCAGATCGATACGGATGAAGTAGGCTACATCCAGGTTAAGCCGGGGACTTCCGAAACGAATATTCCCGGAGTATTTGCCTGCGGAGACGTTCAGGACAATAAATACCGTCAGGCTATTACGGCGGCAGGCAGCGGCTGTATGGCGGCGCTGGATTGCGAGAAGTTTCTGGAAGGCAGCATGGTTCATGACTGGAGCAAAAGCTTAAGTGAATGATGGCGAAGGTTCCGGAACGGTCTGGAATATCGCGGACAAGGGAAGAAAGGATGAGTTGCCACCAACTTATCCTTTCTTCTCCATTGAACATCATCGATTAGGCGGTCCTGCCGCGGTGGCTCTGATTTGTAAAGCGGGTTAGAACTGCTATGGCGGCAGGAGCAGTCAAATAATGGAGAGGTGACATGGAAATGTCGGGAAATCTTTATGTCGGCATCGATTTGGGAGGCACCAACATTAAGGTTGGAGTCTGTGACGAAACAGGTAAGCTTCTTCATTCCTATGAAGGACCTACCGGAACGGAAGAAGGGGCGGACGTTATTCTATCCAGAATAGAGGAATATGTTCGCAAGCTGGTCTCGGATGCTTCTCTATCTATGGACCAAATTGAAGGAGTCGGAGCGGGTATCGCCGGTTTCCTCGATATTCCGAACGGGATCGTCTTGGAATCTCCCAATATCACGCCCTTTCGCAATATCCCGTTGGTACAAATTCTCGAAGAGCGGCTTGGTAAACGAGTCATCCTTAATAATGACGCTAACGTAGCCGCTCTGGGAGAAGCATGGGGCGGAGCGGGTGCCGGAATCTCCAATCTGGTCTGCTATACTCTCGGAACAGGCGTCGGAGGCGGTATTATCATTGATGGCCAAATCCACCAAGGGTTCTCATCCATGGGAGGCGAGCTAGGGCATATGCAGGTGGTTCCCGATCTGGAAGCGATCGTGTGCGGCTGCGGCCAAACCGGTTGTCTCGAGACCGTATCGTCGGCTACCGGCATCGTTCGGATGGCCAAGGACGCGGTGGAGCGCGGGGATAAAACCTCTCTGCAGCTGATGGAGGAAATTACGGCCAAGGATGTGTTCACGGCCGCTAAAACCGGCGACGAGGTGGCTGTGCGGATCGTTAACCGGGCCGCATATTATATTGGCCGTTCTATGGCGATGCTGGCTGTCGTAGTCAATCCCCAGCGGTTTATCCTCGGGGGCGGCGTGTCCAGAGCAGGGGATATTCTGTTCGAGCCGATTCGTGAAATTTTTAACCGGTATACACCGGCCCCAGGACGGGAGGGCGTCGATATTGTGCCAGCGATGCTGGGCAATGATGCCGGAATGGTAGGAGCCGCAGGACTGGTTCGGCAAGCTCAGCCATAGAAACTGTAATAAACGCGTCTGCTCGTGCCAGACATCATATGATGGAAGTTTTCTTATTATCGCATCTATAGAATGGACGGATTTGGATTAGCTGACGAAGAAATCTGGACTCTTATACTCTTCATAACTGTATATATATAGTACCGGGAAGGAGAGGACGCAATGGAAGAAAGGAATGAATTGGCCAAATTGGTCATCATTACGGGGATGTCCGGGGCGGGCAAGACGATAGCCGTACAAAGTCTGGAGGATTTAGGATTTTTCTGCGTCGATAATTTACCGCCTGTACTCATTCCTAAATTTGCCGAGCTTATTGATCAATCTAACGGCAAAATCGGGAAAGTCGCCCTCGTCATCGATCTCCGGGGACGTGAATTTTTTACTGCCTTATTTGAATCCCTTCGCTATATTAAGGAAAACTACACGATATCCTATGAAATTTTGTTTTTGGATGCGACCGATTTGGTTCTGGTTCAAAGGTATAAGGAAAGCCGGAGAAGGCACCCGCTGGCTAAGGACGGGTCTCCGCTGAGCGGAATCCAGCAGGAAAGAAGGCTGCTGGAGGAGCTTAAAGGGATGGCCACACAGGTGATCGATACGACCAGTCTGAAGCCTGCCCAACTGAAGGAGCAGATCGTCTCCCGCTTCATTCATTCCGATGAGGACATCATGAATGTAGATGTGATCTCCTTCGGTTTTAAATACGGGGTGCCTATCGATGCGGATTTGATCTTTGACGTCCGCTTTCTTCCTAACCCGCACTATATCGAGCAGCTCCGTCCTAATACCGGGCAGCATCCGGATGTGTTCGATTATGTGATGAAGTGGGGAGAGACGCAGGAATTCCTCACGAAGCTGCTGGACATGTTGAACTTTCTTATTCCGCAGTATAAGAAAGAAGGCAAGCGCAATATCGTTATCGGAATTGGCTGTACCGGCGGCAAGCATCGTTCCGTGGCGATCAGCGAGTATCTGGGCAAAACTCTCGGCTCCAGTGAAACCGAAAAAGTCCGGGTCTCCCACCGGGATTCCGAGCGGGACCGCCGATGAAGAAGGAGACGATCTACCCTGTGGAAGACGGGGAAAAAGCAGGACGTCCCAAAATCGTCGTCATCGGAGGCGGAACCGGCCTGTCGGTTATGCTTCGCGGGTTGAAGCATAAGCCTTTGGATATTACGGCCATCGTCACCGTTGCGGATGACGGGGGAAGCTCAGGCATCCTTCGCGACGAGATGCAGATTCCTCCGCCGGGAGATATTCGCAACGTTCTGACTGCACTCGCCGACGTAGAACCGATGCTGTCGCAAATGCTTCAGCACCGTTTCAACAGCGGGAGCGGATTAGCCGGGCACAGCTTGGGCAACCTAATTCTAGCGGCAATGAAGGAGATTACGGGAGATTTTGTTTCCGGTGTACGGGAATTGAGTCGAGTGCTGGCCGTTCGCGGCAGGGTGTTGCCCGCTTCCAACCATTCCGTTATTCTTAGAGCAGAAATGGAAGACGGCACGATCATTGAAGGCGAGTCCAAAATTCCTCAAGCCGGGAAAAAGATCAAACGGGTTTCCATCGAGCCGGCGGATGTTCAGCCTTTGGACGAAGCGGTGGAGGCGATTGAGGAAGCCGATGCCATCCTTATGGGGCCGGGAAGCTTGTACACCAGCATTCTTCCGAACTTGCTCGTTCCTAAGCTTGCCGAAACGATAGTCCGCTCCTCCGCCGTCAAAATTTTTGTATGCAACGTGATGACACAGCCTGGGGAAACGGATAAATACTCGGTAAATGACCACCTGCAGGCCATTTACGATCACATCGGACATGATCTGTTCGATTACGTCATCGTCAATAACGGCAGTATTCCTCAGCAAGTTCAGCAGAAATATGCGGAAGAAGGAGCCGAGATCGTACGCCTCGATGTGGAATCGGTCACGGGACGCGGCTGCCGCGTCATAGCTGATCGCCTGGTGCTGTTCCGCACCTATTTGCGGCATGATGCCGATAAATTAAGCCGCCATATCTATGATTTGGTGCAGCGGGGAATGTCGGAAAAGAGGTGAGGGGAATGTCTTTCGCGGCAGAGACGAAGAAGGAATTGACGTTGATTCAAGGCGACGAGGAGTGCTGTGAGCAAGCGGAGCTGTCCGCACTGATCCGGATGAACGGTGCGGTCCAATTGACGAATCAGCGAGTCGTTCTGGATATATCCACAGAGAATGCCGCCATTGCCCGTCGCATTTATTCCCTCATGAAGAAGAAATTCCAGGTGCATACCGAGCTGCTGGTCCGCAAAAAAATGCGGTTGAAGAAAAACAATGTCTACATCGTTCGAATTCCTAGTCAAGTCCAGGAAATACTGGCTGAGCTCAAAATCGTATCGGAAGGCTTTCAGTTTACGCCCGGTATCGACGAGCTCATCATTCGCAACGATTGCTGCCGCAGAGCATATTTAAGAGGCGCTTTTCTTGCGGGAGGATCGGTTAACAATCCGGAAGGGTCTTCTTATCACTTGGAAATTGCTTCGATGTATGAGGAGCACTGTAAAGCACTAGTAGCGCTGGCCAACCAGTTTATGCTCAATGCCCGGTGTATCGAACGCAAAAAAGGTTTCGTCTTCTACATTAAGGAGGGCGAGAAAATTACCGAGTTTCTAAGTCTTATCGGAGCTCATCAAGCTTTGCTGAAATTCGAAAATGTAAGAATCATGAAGGATATGCGCAATTCGGTCAACCGGATTGTCAACTGCGAAACAGCTAATTTAAACAAGACGATTGGCGCTGCTGTGAGACAAATTGAGAATATCAAATTGCTGCAAAAAGAGATCGGCCTGGCTAACTTGCCCGACAAGCTTAGGGAAGTAGCCGAAATTCGCCTCCAGTATCCGGACATCAACTTAAAAGAGGTCGGAGATTTGTTAAAAGGGAAAGTCAGCAAATCCGGAGTTAACCACCGACTTCGCAAAATTGACGAGATGGCGGAAAAAATTAGGGGCGAAAATAAGAAAGCCGACTTTTGACCTAGTGTAGTTGTGGGAAAAATGATATAATACTTTAAAAACTTGTTCATTGGATAAGTTCGGGATGTTTGTTATTAAGAATGGTAGGGGGTATTGGTTCATGACAAAGCGACCTGTTGTTGTAAAATTGAAAACAGGCTTACACGCAAGGCCCGCCGCTTTGTTTGTACAGGAAGCCAACAAATTCTCTTCTGAAATTTATGTGGAAAAGGACGAAAAACGGGTAAACGCCAAAAGCATCATGGGAATTATGAGCTTGGCGATCAGTTCCGGTACGGAAGTAGACATAAGTGCGGAAGGCGCGGACGCGGAACAGGCTGTAAACGCTTTAGTAGCGCTGGTCAGCAAAGAAGAGTTGGAAAATCAATAAGCAAGTGAGATGGGTTTACATACAATGAAACCCTCTCCAACGGAAGGCTCGAATCCGAGCGAGTTGGAGAAGGTTTTTTTGTGCTTTTTTGAGAACTTGGCTCAAAACCGGAATCCGTGCTTGGCGGGAAAGAGCCGATGAGAATGAGCTCCAGAGGAAGAGACGATGTGTCTTGCTCGACAAGACGCTAAATAGCTCCGCAAGAAGAGATGGTGCGAACTAGCTCCACAGACGCTAACTAGCTTAAGGGAAGAAACGGTGTGAACACAGCTCCACAAGACGCTAACTAGCTCCATAGGAAGAAACGGTGTGAACCAGCTCCACAAGACGCTAACTAGCCCAAAGGAGAAATGGTGCAAACTAGCTCCACAAGACGCTAACTAGCTCTATAGGAAGGAAACGATGCGAAAGGAACTGCTCGTTAATCGGTGTTCTTGGTTAGGCAAGAAAACAAAATCGTGGTGCAAATCTGCACCTCAATTCTACTGTTGCAGTCATTTTTGCGATTACGGTGTAAAAATGCGCTCTATTTTCTACGTTTTGAGAAATTTAGTCGATTTCGCCAAATTAAAGAGTACTTTTGCACTTGAATGCCCATTTTGGGGAAAAGGTTGGATTTAAGAGGTATTTTTGCACTTTAATTTCTAAGCAGCAGCTCTTTATTTCATCGTCACACCGCAACATCGCAATTGAAGCTTTTGGAGCAGAATAAAAGCATTTTTACTCTTATTCCACTGCGATGGGAGCTTTGGAGTAAGCAAGGTGCATGGCTTCGATCATAAAAGAAAAGGTGATTAAGAAGAGGGAGCCCCTGCTTAATCACCTTAAATAATAATCATCTTACAAAGATTTGATAACTTTATCGATGAGCCCGTACTCCGCGGCCTGATCGGCCCACATGAAGTAGTCGCGGTCGGTATCCTTCTCGATTTTGTCCAGCGGCTGTCCGGTTCTATCCGCGAGGATGAGATTCAATTTCTCCCGCATTCTAATAATGCGTTTGGCGCGGATCTCGATATCGCTCGCCTGACCCTCGGCTCCGCCGAGAGGCTGGTGAATCATAATTTCGCTGTTAGGCAGCGCATAACGCTTGCCCTTTTCCCCTGCCGCTAATAAGAAAGCCCCCATCGACGCGGCCAATCCAACACAAATCGTGGAGACGTCGGATTTAATAAACTGCATCGTGTCATAAATCGCCATTCCGGCTGTAATGGAACCGCCGGGGCTGTTAATATACACATGAATGTCTTTATCGGAATCTTGAGCATCCAGGAACAGGAGCTGCGCGATGACCGTATTGGCTACGGCATCGTTAATCGGTGTTCCCAAAAAGATGATCCGGTCTTTCAGCAAACGGGAGTAAATATCATAAGCGCGTTCTCCTCTTGCATCCGGTTCGACAACCATAGGAATAAAGCTCATAGCCGTTAATCCTCCTTATCACCATCTAAAATGTTAATCCTTAAAGTGTAGACTAAAATAAGAGCCTAAATACATCATACAGAATATTTATCGATTGGTCAAGAAAGGTCAAACAATGAAATAAAAAAAATCGTCCAGCTAAAAGGAACGATCGATTATTGTTTGCAAAATGGCGCGCCCGCGAGGAATCGAACCTCGATCTCAGGCTCCGGAGGCCTACGTCATATCCATTGGACCACGGGCGCATAACACCTATCAATTTAAACAAGCAAAAGTAATTATATGATACCGCGAATAAAAAATCAAGTAGCAAATCCTGTATAAAAGATTATTCAGTTACGAAGGGACCCTTTAGAAATTTAGTGAGCCGGACGAGAGATAGCATTTGCCACACTACTCATTGTATAATGGGTATGGTTTTATGAACGGAGATGCCTCACCGGATCAAGAAATGATTTTATGTAAGGAGATGCTAACTTCATGATGAGTCCAAAACTAGCCCGTACCCGATGGTTGACCATGCTGGTGTTAGTGCTTCTCACAGCGATATTCGTATCTGCATGCGGCGCTACAGAGGCGGGGAACCATGACCAGGATAAAGATGCAGTGGTCCGGCTTCCCAACGGGGATATTCAAGAAAGAACCGCGTCTGCTGATCAGCTTCCTTCTTTTCTGGACGGGCAGCATGAAATCGTGGTTCACGCGTACCAAACGGCTGCCGCTCATACGGACCTTCTCGACTGGATGCCCTGCTACTGCGGATGCGGCGAGGTAGCTGGCCATAAGAGCAATAAAAACTGTTTTATTAAGGAAGTCGCGGAAGATGGCTCTGTCGTCTGGGACGACCATGGAACCCGCTGCAATGTCTGCATTGAAATCGTGGAAGTTTCGGCTCAGTTAAAAGCCAAGGGGCAGTCAGACAAAGAGATTCGCGAGCTAATCGATAAGGCTTACCAGGAGGGCTATGCGCCGCCAACTAAAACTCCAATACCACAATAGGCGTGCAGCTCGAAGTAGACACGTAACGGGTTGGGACGGTTTCGTATTATGGTGAAAAAAGAATATGGATCATCCATCCTGGGACCGCTTGGTCCCTTTCTTTTCAAAAGAGAGGCTGCCAGGGTTGTTGCAAAACGGTTGAAAATTCGCTACAATGAGTCCATAAGATAGTTTCTTTTTTTTATGACCTTATGGGACTTAAAATGTTTACGCGGGACATTTCGTGTCCATGTCTGGATCTTGGAATCCAAAGTATTGGCAGGGGTGATATCAAACCATGAGGGCTATTCTTGAAATTCAAAAGCAGCTTATGCCCGACATGATCGAATTGTTGAAAAAGCGATACACCATCCTGCATCACATTCAAGTCTCTCGCTTGGTGGGCCGCAGAACATTGGCTTCTTCCCTCAACATGACCGAACGTGTCCTAAGAGGAGAAGTCGAATTTCTGAAAAACCAAGGATTGCTCGAAGTGGAGAGCTTCGGCATGAGAGTGAGTGAAGCGGGCCAGAAGCTGCTGGAACAGCTGGAGCCGATGATTAAGGAGCTATTCGGATTGTCCGATATGGAGAAGCAGATTGGCGACGCTTTTCAACTGGAGAAGGTTATTATCGTTCCGGGAGATTCGGACCTTTCCCCTTCCACCCGGAAGGAGCTCGGACGGGCCGGGGCATCGGCCCTGCGCAAGATGGCTCAGGAGACGGGCGTTATCGCCGTTACCGGCGGTTCTACGATGGCTGAGGTGGCTAACCATCTAAGTCCTTCCACCCCGCTTAAGGGCAGCCTGTTCGTGCCGGCCAGAGGGGGGCTTGGAGAAAGTGTGGAGCTGCAAGCCAATACGATTGCTTCCATTATGGCCAAAAAAACCGGAGGAAATTACCGGCTGCTGCACGTGCCGGATCATCTCGGAGAAGAAGCCTATCAATCTCTGATCCAAGACCCGAATATCCGTGAGATTATAGATGTCATCCGCGATACACGGATTGTCGTTCACGGAATAGGAGAAGCTATTGTTATGGCCAAAAGGCGCAAGCTGGACACCGCCACGATTGAGCAGTTGATGGCCGACGGCGCGCTTGCGGAAGCGTTCGGTTATTATTTTGACCGCGAGGGTAAAGTGGTTCATAAGATGCCGACCGCCGGGCTGAGGCTGGAAGACTTGCAGAATACGAAGGTCATTGCCGTAGCCGGGGGCGCAAGCAAAGGCGAGAGCATCGCTTCGGTGCTTAAGTTCGGCCAGGAGCACGTGTTGGTGACGGACGAAGCGGCCGCTAGAGAAATGTTGAATTATATTTAGACATCCAAGTGATCTTGACGCACCCTCCCAGGTTCGTCTTGAGATATATAACCTAAGTTCAAAAGAATGAGGAGGAATCATCATGGTAAAAGTAGGGATTAACGGTTTCGGACGGATTGGCCGCAACGTGTTTCGCGCAGCGTTCAACAACCCGGAAGTAGAGATTGTTGCTATTAACGATTTGACGGACGTCAAAATGCTTGCGCATTTGCTGAAATACGATACGACTCACGGTAGATTCGAAGGAAATGTAGAAGTGGGCGAAGGCAGTATCATCGTAAACGGTAAGGAAGTTAAAGTATTTGCAGAGCGCGATCCGGGCAACTTGCCTTGGGGCAGTGTTGGTGTGGATATCGTTGTGGAATCGACGGGGATTTTCACAGATAAAGCTAAAGCAGAAGCACATCTGAAAGGCGGAGCCAAGAAAGTCATCATTTCCGCTCCCGCTACTAACGAAGATATTACAGTCGTTATGGGCGTTAACGAAGATCAATACGATGCTTCCAAGCATACGGTGATCTCCAACGCTTCCTGTACGACCAACTGTCTGGCTCCTTTTGCCAAAGTATTGAACGACAAGTTCGGTATCGTTAAAGGAATGATGACTACCGTCCACTCCTACACGAACGATCAGAATGTGCTGGACTTGCCGCACAAAGACGCTCGTCGCTCGCGTGCTGCTGCAGAGAACATTATTCCTTCCACTACAGGAGCAGCCAAAGCGGTTTCCCTCGTTCTGCCTGAGCTTAAAGGCAAGCTGAACGGAATGTCTTTCCGCGTGCCGACTCCGAACGTATCCGTGACAGACCTGGTCGCTGAACTGAAAACGAACGTTACGGTGGACGAAGTTAACGCAGCGCTGCAAGCAGCCGCTAACGGTCCGCTGAAAGGCATCATGAACTATACAGAAGAGCCGCTCGTGTCCAGCGACTTCAACGGAGATCCGGCTTCTTCGACCATCGACGCTTTGTCCACTATGGTCGTAGGCGACAACATGGTCAAAGTCGTCTCCTGGTACGACAATGAGTGGGGATATTCCAACCGCGTTGTGGACTTGGCTCTGTACATCGCGTCCAAAGGTTTGTAATACGCAATAAATCAATTAGAGGAGAATAGCTATTCTCCTCTAATTTTGAGTATAAACAGCACTCCAATTGGAAGAAGGACTCGTCGGGAGACGGCTTGTCTTCCGGACGGAGGACCGAATGTGAGAAGGAGGGAATCGCTTGAACAAAAAAAGCGTTCGTGACGTACAAGTGAATGGGAAAAAGGTGTTTGTCCGGGTTGATTTTAACGTCCCTCTCAAGGATGGAGAAATTACCGACGATACCCGGATTCGCGAAACTTTGCCAACTATCCGTTATTTGATGGATAACGGAGCCAAAGTCATTCTGGCCAGCCACTTGGGCCGGCCTAAAGGGCAGGTTGTAGAAGAGCTGCGCTTAACACCTGCTGCCGTGCGCCTGTCTGAGCTGTTAGGCAAGCCGGTTGCCAAAGCGGACGAAGCGGTTGGCGAGTCGGTGCAGGCGAAAATTGCCGAGATGAAGGACGGGGACGTTCTCTTGCTGGAGAATGTTCGCTTTTATCCGGGAGAGGAGAAGAACGATCCCGAATTGGCGAAATCGTTCGCCGAGCTGGCTGATCTGTATGTGAACGATGCTTTCGGCGCTGCTCACCGGGCTCATGCTTCGACCGAAGGAATCGCTCATCATCTTCCTGCGGTGTCCGGTCTGCTGATGGAGAAGGAGCTGGAGGTGCTGAGCAAGGCGCTGAACAATCCTGACCGGCCTTTTACGGCCATCATCGGCGGAGCGAAGGTTAAGGATAAAATTGACGTCATCGATAATTTGATCAACCTGGCCGACAATCTGATTATCGGCGGGGGTCTGGCTTATACGTTCATCAAGGCTCAAGGCCATGAAATCGGCAAGTCGCTCGTCGATAACGAGAAGCTGGATCTGGCTCTAGAGTTCATTGGCAAGGCTAAGGAAAAAGGTGTGAACTTCCTGCTGCCGGTAGACGTGGTCGTTACCGATGATTTCAGTGAAGATGCGAATACGAAGATCGTCGGAATCGACGAGATGCCCGCCGATTGGGAAGGGATCGATATCGGACCGAAGACGCGGGAAATTTATGCGGATGTTATTAAAAAATCGAAGCTGGTCGTATGGAACGGGCCGATGGGCGTGTTCGAGATTGAACCGTTCTCCAAAGGAACCTTGGCGGTAGGTCAAGCTTGCGCCGAGACCGAAGCCTATACCGTTATCGGCGGCGGAGATTCCGCGGCGGCGGCGGAGAAGTTTAATCTGGCCGACCGGATGGATCATATATCGACCGGCGGAGGGGCTTCGCTGGAATTCATGGAAGGTAAAGCTTTGCCGGGCGTAATCGCTCTTAACGATAAATAATTAATAGGAAAGGAGCGGGTAAACATGAGAAAACCGATCATTGCCGGGAACTGGAAAATGTTTAAGACCGTTAAAGAAGCGCGGGCATTTGCAGAGGATGTCAAAGGAAAAGCAGAAGTAGAGGGAGTAGAAGCCGTTATTTGTGCGCCTTACACTCAATTGGCTTCCTTGGTCGATGCTCTGGAAGGCACCTCCGTTAAAGTCGGCGCGCAAAATCTTCACTGGGAAGAAAGCGGCGCTTTCACCGGGGAAGTTAGCGGACCGATGCTTCAGGAGACCGGAGTGAAGTATGTCATCATCGGGCACTCTGAGCGCCGGGCTTACTTTGCGGAAACGGACGAAACGGTAAACAAGAAGGTGCATGCCGCTTTCCAATACGGCTTGACACCGATCGTTTGTGTAGGGGAGAAGCTGGAGGAAAGAGAAGCCGGCCGTACCAAAGAAGTGTGCAAAACGCAAACGGAAGCCGCTCTCCAAGGGCTGACTGCAGAGCAGGCAGCGCAGGTCGTTATCGCTTATGAGCCTATCTGGGCGATCGGCACCGGTAAATCTTCTACGGCGGAAGACGCTAACGATGTGATCCGCTATATCCGCCAACTCGTGCAGGAGCAGTTCGATGCGGCTACGGCCGAAGCGGTTCGGATCCAGTACGGCGGCAGTGTGAAGCCGGGCAATATCCGCGAATATATGCAAATGTCCGACATTGACGGAGCTCTCGTAGGAGGGGCCAGTCTGGAGCCGGCTTCCTTCATTCAACTAGTGGAAGGGGCGCAATAAGCTATGTCCAGACCGAAACCGTTGGCGCTAATTATTATGGATGGATTCGGCCTTCGCGAAGAAGTACAGGGCAACGCTGTCGCTCAAGCCAATAAGCCTAATTACGATCGACTATGGCAAGAATACCCTCACACTACTCTTACAGCTTGCGGAGAAGCGGTCGGATTGCCCGAAGGGCAGATGGGCAACTCGGAGGTCGGCCATTTGAATATCGGGGCTGGCCGGATCGTCTATCAGGATCTGACCCGTATATCGAAGTCTATTCGCGAAGGTGAATTTTTCGATAACGAGGTACTGACAGAAGCCATTCTGCATGCTAAGCAGAACAACAAGAAGGTGCATCTGTACGGCTTGCTTTCGGACGGGGGCGTACATAGCCATATCGCTCACTTGTTTGCGCTATTGGAGCTTTGCAAGAAAGAGGAAGTTAAAGAAGTGTATATTCATGCGTTCCTGGACGGACGGGACGTCGCTCCGGACAGCGCTAAACAATACATGGAGCAGCTTCTGGCTAAAATCGAAGAGATCGGCGTAGGCAAAGTGGCGACGGTCCAAGGACGTTATTATGCGATGGATCGCGACAAGCGCTGGGATCGGGTGGAGAAGTCTTACCGGGCCATGGTCTATGGGGAAGGTCCCCAATTCCAGGATTCGGTGGAAGCGATCGTGAAATCGTACGAGCAATCAGTCTATGACGAGTTCGTGCTGCCGACCGTTATCGTCGACGGTAACGGTAAGCCTAACGGCCTTGTAGAGTCCGAGGACTCCGTCATTTTCTTCAACTTCCGTCCAGACCGCGCTATTCAGCTATCGCAAGTGTTCACGAACAGTGATTTTCGTTCCTTCGATCGGGGAGAGCAGTTCCCGCAGAACCTTCACTTTGTCTGCATGACGCTGTTTAGTGAAACGGTGGGCGGATTTGTTGCGTATAAACCTAAAGATCTGGATAACACGCTTGGGGAAGTGCTCGCGCAGACTGGACTGACTCAGCTCCGGACGGCCGAGACGGAAAAGTACCCGCACGTTACGTTCTTCTTCAGCGGAGGGCGGGACGTCGAGCTGCCAGGCGAAACCCGAGTTCTGATCAATTCGCCGAAGGTGGCCACCTACGATCTGAAACCGGAAATGAGCGCGTATGAGTTGACGGAATCGACCCTGCGTGAGATCGAGTCAGGCAAGCATGATGTCATCATCATCAATTTTGCCAATCCGGATATGGTCGGCCATTCCGGCTTAGTGGAGCCAACCGTCCGCGCGGTAGAAACGGTGGATCATTGTGTCGGTCAGCTCGTGGATGCATTGCTGGCCAAGGGGGGTATGGCGGTAATTACCGCAGACCATGGCAACGCCGATATCGTCCGGGATGAACAGGACCGGCCTTTTACGGCCCATACGACCAACCCGGTGCCTTTTATCGTTACGGATAAGAACATGACTTTACGAGAAGGCGGCATTCTGGCCGACATTGCGCCAACTATGCTAAGCTTGCTAAATATAGAGCAGCCCAAGGAAATGACGGGTCAATCTCTGGTCGTTCGCAAATAAAGGGTGTATTGTATAAATAAAGGGATTGTACAAGCAGATTCGCATCCAGGCTGCAAATGGAAGTAAGTATCACCAATAATAAGCTAAGAGGAGAGTAGACGACATGACGATTATTGCTGATGTGTACGCTCGTGAAGTATTGGACTCCCGCGGGAATCCGACAGTGGAAGTAGAAGTAGCTCTGGAGTCCGGAGCTCAAGGACGCGCCATCGTTCCTTCGGGAGCATCTACCGGAGCATATGAAGCGGTTGAACTGCGGGACGGGGACAAATCCCGTTATATGGGCAAAGGAGTTATCAAAGCGGTAGATAACGTCAACACCATTATCGCTCCGGAAATTATCGGGCTCGATGCGATTGATCAAGTCGCGATCGACAAAAAAATGATTGAGCTTGACGGGACGCCAAACAAAGCGAAGCTCGGCGCTAACGCTATTCTCGCTGTATCGATGGCGGTTGCCCGCGCGGCAGCGGAAGCTCTGGATGTTCCTCTGTACACTTATCTTGGAGGATTTAACGCCAAGTCCCTGCCTGTGCCGATGATGAACATTCTGAACGGCGGAGCTCATGCCGACAACAACGTCGATGTTCAAGAATTTATGGTTCTGCCGGTTGGCGCTCCGAGCTTTAAGGAAGCCCTCCGCGTTGGTACGGAAATTTTCCATAACTTAAAAGCGGTTCTGCAGGAAAAAGGCTTGAACACCGCTGTAGGCGACGAAGGCGGATTCGCTCCTAACCTCGCTTCCAACGAAGAAGCCATTACGACGATCATCTCTGCCATCGAGCGTGCGGGCTACAAAGCAGGAGTGGACGTATTCCTGGGAATGGACGTCGCTTCCACCGAGTTCTTCAAAGACGGCAAGTACCATCTCGAAGGCGAAGGCAAATTGTATACTTCTGCCGAGTTCGTAGATCTCTTGGCTTCCTGGGTAGACAAATACCCGATCATTACGATCGAAGACGGCTGCGCCGAAGACGATTGGGATGGCTGGAAGCTGCTGACCGATAAGCTGGGCGACAAGGTTCAGCTCGTTGGCGACGACCTGTTCGTGACGAATACCGAGCGTCTATCCGATGGAATCGACAAAGGCGTGGGCAACTCGATTCTGGTTAAAGTTAACCAAATCGGTACATTGACCGAAACCTTCGACGCGATCGAAATGGCGAAGCGCGCCGGTTATACGGCGGTTATTTCCCACCGTTCCGGAGAAAGCGAAGACAGCACTATTGCCGACATCGCCGTAGCGACCAATGCCGGTCAAATCAAGACAGGAGCTCCATCGCGTACCGACCGGGTAGCGAAGTACAATCAATTGCTCCGCATCGAGGACCAATTGGGCAGCGTCAGCCAATACGAAGGCAAGAAGGTTTTCTATAACCTGAAAAACTTTAAGTAAGAGCGAAGCAAGCGGGCTATGCTGAGCAACATCAGCATAGCCTGATATATATACTCCCCAAGCACTTAAGGATTGGATCAGTAAACGAGGATTTCCCGGATCTACTGCAAAAGTGCAGGGAAGTTGATATTAATGGTATATATTTTATGGATAGCCTGCAAAAATACAGTACATTTCTATCAAAACCAGAATTTGGCCATAAATGGCTGGTATTCACTGTATTTTCGCAGTAGATTCATAGATATTTGGATTAATCGCTATAAACGCCTGTACTTTTGCAGGCGACCACGGCGTGTTCGGCCCTCGTCACACACGCCACACCTCGCACGGTGCCTGACACTCAGTGCAAAGCGTTAACCAAGGTATATTAAGGAGGGAATCCGATGGCAAGATGGCTAATGACAATATTGTTTTTGATAGTGAGTGCTTTTCTAACCCAGTGGATTCCCTTTTCTTCTTTTTTTCGCAACATCAATACAATGATTCATGAATTTGGCCATGCGCTGACGACGTTGGTTTTATCCGGTAAAGTATTGTACATTGAACTGTATTCCGACCATAGCGGGGTGACGAGGTCGGCGGTGAGTCAGTCCTGGGCCTTGATTCTGGTGGCTCTTGCCGGTTATATCTCCTCTTCGCTGTTCGCCTGGTTTATGTTCTCGCTGGATGCCAAAGGAAAGCACAAGCTCGGGCTGACGATCGTTACGGCTATTGCTGTTCTAAGCTTGATTCTATTCGTCCGCAATGGATACGGAGTGTTGTGGCTCGCTGGCTTCATTGCCTTGAGCGTCATCATTTTGTTGGTTGGAGGATTGAAGGTCGGAAGGTTTTATTACTTGCTGATCGCTTTCTTGATGCTGGAGGATTCTGTCTTCGGGTCGTTCTCGCTTATTCTGTATGCTCTCGATGATCCGGCCAGCGCCGGAGACGCTGCACTGCTTAGCCAGCATACACCGCTGCCTGCGGTGGTCTGGGCGATCTTGTTTACCTTATTCTCACTATGGTGTGCGGTCAGGGCCCTGATGGTATTTATCCGGCCAAGGAAGGTGCGCAAGCCGGCAGCTGCATCGACCGAATCGAACATTTAAGGTTGATAATAATTGTTGCAGCTAATGTTTAACAGCATGGAATGTGATGGAAAAAAGACATGCATGAATTGTATTTTCGCTTTCCCTGTGTTAAAATAAGCTTGCTGTGTCGGTTCGGCTATTTTTATTTTGTGAAATACAAATCAACGGCTGACGAACGATGACGCACTGGAATTTGTCTTAGGAGGTGGAATTATGGTTGTCGCTTTGAAAATCATTCTGATTATCATTTCGCTAGGCTTGATTGGCGTTGTGCTTCTCCAAAAAGGTAAGAGCGCAGGCTTGTCAGGTGCCATCTCCGGTGGTGCGGAACATCTGTTCGGTAAGCAGAAAGCTCGCGGACTGGATCTTTTGTTGTCCCGGTTGACTATGGTATTGGCCGCGGGTTTTATTATTGTCGCTTTGTTGATCGGCTATTTCGTTAAATAAAGTACGGATTCGGATACAGCAGGAGCTTTCCTGCTGTTTTTTGTGTCCAAAAAAGGGTTAGCCCCTGTTCTTTGGGTAAATACTTGAATAGAGGGCAACAAACCGGGCACTTATGGATTATAAAAGGAGATGCTAATGATAACAGGAGAAGAAATACTTAAGCTGCTTGACGATCCGGATTACCGTCCGATGACTTATCGTGAATTGGAGCAGCATTTTGCGATCAGTGATTCGCAGCATTTTAAAGAGTTTCTGAAATTATTGAACCGGATGGAAGAGGAAGGACAAATTTATCGCACCCGCAACGAGCGGTACGCTCTGCCGGAGCGGTTGAATCTGATTAAAGGGCGGCTGCAGGCCCACGCCAAAGGGTTTGGCTTCCTCATCCCGGAGGACAGAGAGCTGCCGGACGTCTACATCCATGCCAACGATATGGGCGGAGCGATGAACGGGGATACGGTTCTCGTCCGGATGTCGGTCAAAGGCCCGGCCGGCGGCAAGCTGGAGGGTGAAGTGATCAAGATTGTTCACCGCGCGACAACACAGGTTGTCGGGGTCTATCAGGAGCATGACAGCTTTGCGTTCGTCATTCCGGATGATCGGCGGATTTCGCGCGATATTTTTGTCCCTAAGGAAGCGTCTATGGGCGCCGTCGACGGCCAGAAGGTCGTAGCTAAGCTCGTCAGCTATCCGGAGGGAAGAGCGGCGGCCCAAGGGGAAATTATCGAAATTTTGGGGCATAAAAACGACCCTGGCGTCGATATTTTATCCATCATACGCAAGTTCCAGCTTCCAGAGAGCTTCGGCGAAGAAGTGATGTCCGAGGCGCAGGCGGTTCCGGATTCGATCCGGGAAGAGGATTTGCAAGACCGCCGCGATTTGAGACATAAGCGGATCGTGACGATTGACGGCGAGGATGCCAAAGATCTGGACGATGCGGTGAACGTGGAAATGCTGCCTAACGGAAACTATTTGTTAGGTGTGCATATTGCGGATGTCAGCTATTATGTTACGGAAAATTCCCACCTGGACCGGGAGGCTTACAATCGCGGCTGCAGCGTTTATTTGGTGGACCGTGTCATTCCTATGCTGCCGCATCGGCTGTCTAACGGGATATGCAGCTTGAATCCCCAGGTAGATCGGCTTACGATGTCCTGTGAGATGGAGATCGATAAGAAGGGGCAGGTCGTTAATCACGATATTTTTACAAGTGTGATCCGGACTGCGGAGAGAATGACTTACAACAATGTCCGTAAGATTCTGACCGGCGAAGAGCCGGAGCTTCTTGAGCGCTATAAGGAGCTGGTGGATGATTTTAAACGGATGGAAGAGCTGGCTCTGAAGCTGAGAGCCTATCGGATGAAGCGCGGGGCTATTGATTTTGATTTTCAGGAGTCCAAAATTATTGTGGATGAGAATGGCAAGCCGCTGGACATTGTTAAGCGGGAGCGATCGATTGCCGAGCAAATCATCGAAGAGTTCATGCTGAAGGCGAACGAGACGGTTTCGGAGCATTTTCATTGGTTGAAGGTGCCGTTCTTATACCGGATTCATGAAGACCCGGACTCGGAAAAGCTGATGCATTTTATGGGATTCGTCACTAATTTCGGATATACCGTTAAAGGAAAAGGAAACACGGTACATCCTCGGGCTCTGCAAAGCCTTCTGGAGGAAATCAAGGGGACGAAGGAGGAGACGGTCATTAGCACCGTGCTGCTTCGTTCGATGAAGCAGGCGCGGTACGATGCTGAAAGCTTGGGCCATTTTGGACTGTCGGCAGAGTTCTACTCCCACTTCACTTCTCCGATCCGGCGTTATCCGGACTTGATTATCCACCGCATTATTCGCGAGGTGCTGGATCAAGGCGTGCTCTCCGATAAGCGGACGGAATATTTGGCCTCCCGGATGGAAGACATCGCCCGCCAGTCCTCGGAGCGGGAACGAGTGGCTGTCGAAGCGGAACGGGAAACCGATGCGCTGAAGAAAGCCGAGTATATGCTCGATAAAGTCGGAGAAGAGTTCGAGGGGATCATAAGCAGCGTCACTAATTTTGGAATGTTCATCGAACTGGAAAATTCGGTGGAAGGGTTAATCCGGCTAAGTGATCTCGCCGACGATTATTATCACTATCACGAGATGCAGCATTTGCTGATCGGGGAGCGCACCTCGAAAATATACCGCATCGGCGACGAGGTCAAAGTGAGAGTAGCTCGTGTTAATCTGGATGAGCGTACGATTGATTTCGAGCTGCTCGAAGCGGTGCAGCGCGGGCCGAAAGGCGAAGGCCGCGAGCTGGCTGCCGGCGCCGGCAAGCGGGGTCGCAAGGGAGCGGGCCGCGACCTGCTGGGCGGAAGCAAGCGCGGCAAGAACGGCGGTCAAGGCGAGAAACGCAAGCTGTCGAGTGACGGAAGAGAGGGCAAGCGTGACGGGCACGGAGTCCGCTCCAAGCGTGGAGCGGCAAGCTCTGCCCGCAGCGTGGGCCGCACCACGGACGGCGAAGCCTGGGTCCCCGCTCCGAGGGAGGGGGACTCAGGTGCCGCCGGAGGCCGCCGCCGCGTCAAGGCGACGGACGGCGGAGCCGCGCGCAAGAGCCGCTCAGCCGCAGGCTCGCCCTTTAGTCCCGGCCCGGAGGGCGGGGCTAAAGGGGCAGCCAAGGCGCGGGGCAAGCGCAAGGCGGCGCCGTTCTACGCCGGCGTGAAGGCGGGCAAGCGGAAGCGCAAGAAGTAGGCGCGCTGGGTCGCGCCCTTGCGCTTTAGCGGGGCCCGTTGGCGGAGGGGCGACTGTCAGCGTGCCCGCAGCATGGCCGCGCCACGGAAGGCAAAGCCTGGTTCCCCGCTCCAGACGAATTAGGATCGCTTTGGAAAGAACGATTAATAATCGAAGACTACCTGCGGAATCTCTTGATTTCTGCTCTGGGAGTTGATACAATTGCTCCTAGTTTAGTGAAGGAGTGATTGTCATGGGCAAGAAAAGCGAGAGCAAACCGCTCGCCCAGAATAAGAAGGCTTCCCATGATTATTTTATCGAAGAAACTTATGAGTGCGGTCTTGTCCTGACCGGCACGGAGATTAAGTCTATTCGTGCCGGCAAAGCCAATATTAGCGACAGCTTCGCCACGATCCGTAATGGAGAAGCGTTCGTGCATAATATGCACGTCAGCCCTTTTGAACAGGGCAACCGATTCAATCCGCCGGATCCGACTCGGGCGCGCAAGCTGCTGCTGAAGAGAGCCGAGATTAACAAGCTGATCGGTGCGGTCAAGCAGGAAGGGTACACGCTCGTTCCGTTAAAGGTTTACGTACGCAACGGCTTCGCCAAGCTGTTAATTGGACTCGGGAAAGGGAAGAAGCAATACGACAAGCGCCATTCCGCCGCCAAACGTGACGCCAATCGTGACATTCAGCGGGCGCTGCGGGAAAAGCAAAAGGTTGCGCGTTAGTATCACGCAGAGACACAAAATCGTACAAAACTGCAGGAGTTAATCTCGGCTTAGAATTAGCCAACGTTCTCCTAGCCTTCCATGAAACGCCCATGCAGATAGGGGCGATTTATGGTATACTAAGTTAGTAGCCGTCTTAGAACGGCTCATGGATGGCTCATGATTCGATGCCAAGGACGGGGAAGAGTTCATCTTCGTGAATGACGTCTGACCATCGATCCGATTGCCTGATTACGGGGGCGTTTATGGATTCGACGGGGGTAGTTCGAGCATGAGTAGCGGGTAGTGGGGACGCGTCCGCTTTAACAACGCTAACGCCAAATTTAAACGGCAAAACTAATCAACAACCTGTAGCTCTGGCTGCCTAATAAGTAGCCGCTACGCTCCTACTCTGCATCGCCCATGTGCCGGGATAGGGGCTCAACCTTAGTGGGATACGCTGCTTAGTCTCCGCCTGGGGCTAACGGAAGAAGACAATCAGGCTGACCCTATGAGGACCCAGTTGCAGGGGGCCGCCTAGGGTGACATCAAATCTGCGACTACACCCGTAGAAGCTTATGTGGCGTTATCTTCGGACAGGGGTTCAATTCCCCTCGCCTCCACCATCATGAACACCATCCGCGTGAGGATGGTGTTTTTGCTATTGTTAATAAGCATACCCTTTTACAAAGTTTCTTTGTTATATTATATGAGAGTGTTCACTGGTAACGCCGGATCGATTAAGATTGCTCAATATAAAGCCCTTGAAGGGTTTATATTGATGATAGAAATCCTGAATATTACGTGAGTGAAGGTTTACTGTTTCCTGATGAATGTCCAAACTGCCATATATGATGTGTGGTGAATTGAACCATTCAATTTCGTTTTTTGCTGCGTTATCTAGCCGTAACACCTTTTTATGTGCACAATTAAATATAATAATTGTACATTGGTTGGTGAATCTGAATGAGTGAGAAATTCTGGTTAGTGGTACAGTATCCTCTGAAAAGTGCAAAAGGCAGCCAACGTGATTACTGGTTAAGAGATAAAGTAATGGAATACTTGGAGATATCTCTAGCAGATGCTAACTTAGGCTATGTTGATGGCTTTGATATGGGGAAATGCATTTCCGACCCGAAAAAATATGCTCTTAATATATTTTGTGTCATTACGGAAGAAGAACGGAGTATAGCCTTGGTAAAAAGAGTTTTAAGAGATAGCAGGCTTGATTATACTCGTATAAAAATGGCTACTATGCCCTACGGAAAAGAAGAAACATATACTCTGAAATATGCATATAAAAAGGGTGTTACCGATTTTTCACTATAGCATGGTATTGTGTTATTTGTGTTTAGAATTGCAACTATACTCGTAGAAACTTATGTGCCGTTACCTTCGGACAGGGGTTCAATTCCCCACGCCTCCATATTTAAAAACCCTGTATGTTATTTCAGTGTCGTAGGAATTGATATCCTTGGATGGCTGGATCACTACTTGGTCGACATATTCTCGAAGCACTTCTCTCTTCTCTTCTTCTGAAGAAGAATCAAGCGTGTGCTTTTTGTCGTTTAATATCGTAATTATCAAACCGTCATCAAGCAAAGCGGTCTTCTGGATCAGTCGCTCTTTGTAACTCGTACTCTAAAGCTTCCTTACGCTTGGACGGGCTCTATCGGAAAGGTATGATCGGGGACTACTATACTTGGCCGAAAGGCATACACAGGAAAATTTACTGCATCGGAGCTTGCTTGGCTGAATTATTGCGGCCATAGGCTGGTGCAGACGCATAAAAATGACCCCACCCAGCCACACGGCCAAGCGGGGGGATTTTCTAATTTTTTTCTCTTTTTAAGGAGTGATTAAATAAAACTTCGAGAGATAATGACTAAAAGAATGAATAGAACTAAAATGACTCCAGTCGAAGTAAATAAGCCGCCAAAACCACAACTACCGCCGAAACCTCCTAATAAACCACCCATGTTCTAAATCTCCTTTCTTTGTACACATTAAATTATGTTTCAACCATCCGCTGCGATTGGGTAACTGAGTATAGATTTAACTCTAACGGCATCGCTTCTAATTACATTACCCGTCAACACTGTCAGGCTGCGATCTAGCCCGCAGCAGCCTCATAATATGGTTTATCCAACCATAGCTCCCGTTAGCCATTATGCAGTGCAATTTTTTGTTCATCTTTTTCTCTTTAACTTGCGATTGGACACTGTGCAAAATTCATCTTTAAATATGGGTGCAACCATACGGTGTGGGATAGGGACACAATGATGTTTTCTTATAATTTCAACAGGTTGAATGACTTGCACGATCTGAGGATGAAACACATTTTCAACGACTCTTATAGGCGGATCAAATACTGTCTTCGTTGGACAATGAGGACGATGCACGGACTTCATCTCCCTTCCAAATAATATAATATTATTATATGCCGGGAACAATTAACGGCTTGTTCTACAGCCCTTTTCATGCCGAGAATGCATACCTATTGTTATTTTGAACTCTTCTGCCCATAAGCTTAATGATGTCTATCACTAGATTGTCAGATTATAACGAAGACAAGCGGGTTTGGAAGTATAAAAAATTCCCGCTTGGCCGTGTGGCTGGGCGGGGATGTTTCCGTCTATGGTATGTGCTGTACTGCTGGATCCTTCTGTTCACTCAACAAATAATACGTTTATATGCTAAAGGCCATAAATCTTTCACTTCAACTTTAACAGGATTTCCTTCCTCATCGTTCAAGTTTGATATCAGGGCAATAGTTAAGGAGCATTTGGCGGCAGTTCCCGCATGATACTCCCCTCGCCACCACCAAACTATCAGAAGAAGCACCGTGATGGGTGTTTTTTTGTTTGCTATATATGTTTGAACTAAAGAATAGCCCTCATTCCGTTCCGAAGGAAAGTGCCT
Organism: Paenibacillus sp. J2TS4; assembly: GCF_018403245.1. Classification (GTDB taxonomy): domain Bacteria; phylum Bacillota; class Bacilli; order Paenibacillales; family NBRC-103111; genus Paenibacillus_L. Next base: position 295,397 of record NZ_BOSH01000007.1, on the reverse strand, counting down.
CCGAAGCTTCAAACATCTTGTTTTGTATTCCTTATTTATGGGATGGGCCTACGGATGGTAGGAATACAAAGCCAAAACTCGCCCTGGAAGCATCTTTCTTTCTCCACTCCATGAGCTATTCAATCATTAGTTCAATTTATTATGTAACACCCTGTAACACCAAATTGACGATTTCGTCATGGTGTGATCATTTTAAAAGTTGAAATCTTCAGGGGCACAATAAAAAATGTAATTTTCCCAATTGCGCAGGAATTCAGATAATATCGTCGAAATACTATTTTTGCCAACTGTAGGTAAGAATAAATGTATATGTCCTGCAATGAAGGAGGGCGAGTACAGTGACTTTGACATTAATAGAAGTGGAGAACTGTTTTAAAGACGGCGATCGGCAAGCCATTCCTGAATTCTACTTTTTAAATACAGTAGATCCGAATTTCCGCTTTATGAGAATGCAGCCATATGGGCAGTTGATAGCTTCGCCGCGAACAGGCGTAAGATCGATTAGTCCCTCTCACACCAAGAAATGTCGACATGCATTTAAGATTGCGAGAGAACGCAGAGTCGATCTATTTCTAACTCCGGAATACTGTGTACCGATAAGCCTGATTCATGAAATGATTATGAATCCGGAACTCCAACCGCCTCCTAACACTCTTTGGTGTATTTGTTGTGAAGGAGTGTCATGGTCGGACTTTGAAAATCATATGAATGAATGGTCGGACTATGCGTATGTCGGCAAAGGTGCTTTGAAAAACGTGTATCCGCGTAATTTTGTTGGACTCATGCTATACGTTTTTCAATCCGTTGACGGAGATAAACTTTGCATCGTTCCTCAATGCAAAGTTCAGCCAATGCGCGAACAACTGAATGTCTGCGAACAGGATGGATTAAGCCGGGGTAGCCATATCGTTCTATTCCATTCACAATCGGGAAACCGTCTTGTCTCCATCATCTGCGCAGATGCTTATCATGAGGATATTAAGAGTGCGGGCATATTCTTTCCAAGTAATCAGGATTATAAAAATATCGTTCTCCACCCTCAGTTGAACAGCGACCCGCGGAATAAAGATATCGCCGCTCTTCGAAATCGGATGTTCGAAGAAGAAAGAGGGCGGCATACGTTATATATTACGGCGAATTGGGCACATGGAACTTCAATCGGCATAGCCCATCAGCCAGATACCACTATAAGAATCAAAGCCCCATGGTCGAGCATATACAAGCGCAATGTTAATTATAGCCGTAAAGAAATGGATGAAATATTGCATGATGTTAGAGTTAAAAATTTCAAATTCGGGCTTGGATTCGCTTTTGCGGAACGCACGAAATTAAAAGTGTGGTATGCCGTCAAATATGAACATTTACAAATGATCTCTCTTCGCAAACCATATGCCGGTGGTCCGGAACTGACAAGACCCGCAGGTACCGTGCAGGCTTCAGAATCGTATATTCCAAACGAATCGAATGACGGATGGAAAGAAGAAGAGATAAAGTTCGATAGTACGCTGCCTGAAGTTTTAGCAAGAGAAGCTACCGGGGATTTCGATTACCCGCGCAGAGCGAGTGTTGATGATCTCGATAGATTTCTAAGTTATTGTCTGGGATATATCGATGGAAACGAGCTGCTTCTTGACGACGAAGAGATGAGCAACCGGTTAAGTTACCATATTGACGACGATTGTGAGATTCACCGCGGACACCAGATCAGCAATGTAGTCCGTCTTATCCATTGTTTAAAACAGCTTGCCCATCACAAGTACCCATCGCCAATACGTCGTATTCAAGGCGGATTCAAATTTGATCTGGTCGACAAAAACAGCCATTACAATATTATATCTAAACAACCCCGCGTTCGCGCGGGAGCGCTCGTGGCCTTCGTAGAAAGGGAAAATGACGCGAAGCAAAGGGCATACCAACTCATTGAAAAATGTGGAGAGTATAACTATAGCGATAAGATTTGCGTGTTTTCGTACAAGCCTTATACAACTGAAATTATCCATTACCCTCAGCATAATGATGATGTAACTGCTATTGAACGTGTGGAGAAAAAACCGGATTATTCCCAAGGAGGGCACTCCATTGAACCAACATTTGATTGACGCCATTAAAGAAAGTGGTCTGAGGTTTATTCGCACGCATCGTATAGATGATCAGTATGTCATTCATGAAGCTACACATAAAGTCGGAAAGGTCGCGTTCGGGCAATATTTAATTATGCCGATGGATTCTGGGCGATTTTTGGAAATCACCTCCGACGAAGCAACATATTCAACCTTTGAAGATAAAATCCTTGCCCCTTTTTACTTCCGGCTTAAAGGCGACTGGGGGTGGAATCTTTATCTGTGTTATGTATTGGAAGACCGCGCATTTGAGGAAGTTCCACTCGAGAGATTAGTAAAAGTCGAGCGCTCCAAAAAATATGCTAAGAAAATCGTTCTAAGGAACTCCAATATTCGCGATCGTATTCCTGCGGCTAAAATTCCTGAAAACCTCACGGGAAAAGTAGCTGCAGATCCTATTTATGATTGGGAACGCATATTGGCTCCTCTAGGTTTGGATTTTTGTTTGGACGACTATAAAACGGCTAATATTGAAGCTTATATGGAAAATGGTTCAATCCATGCCCGTTCGTATTCGAATCCGACGAGTGATCAGGCTGGGGAAATCGTCGCGCCGCGTGGTGCAATACAATCCCTAGACTTCGGACAACAGTTTCGATCCCATTTATTATCCGAAGCGTCTGCGATTGATTTCGCTAAAGTAAATCTACTGTATGGTCCAAACGGCATGGGGAAAACATCGGTGCTTGAATGTATCGAGCTATCCTTTACAGGAAGTATTCAAAGAAACATTCTGTCAAATGCGAGCGAGCCAGAACGCTGGGAAGGATTGCTTACTTTCACCAACGAAGAAGGAGAATTCAGAAATACGCCAGACGAATCCAGCAAGAAAGAACGGGAGATTGCCTATTATAAACACAAAGTTGGAAGAGCGCGCAGTCAAATCAACCGATTATTCCACCAATACAACTTTTTCTCTTCCGAAGCCGTGCATCAATTTTGTTACAGTACCCATTCTCGTTCAAACTATCGTGATGATTTCGCAAGAATTATTTTTGGTGAACAACTGCAGCGCATGGAGGTTAACTGGAGACGATACAAGGAGGAATTTGAAAAAAGTATTAACCGCCTAAATAAACAGATCTCGGATGCTAACGAAAAGGCGGAATCCATTCGGAATCAGGATTTACAAAGCTTGCAACTGATCGTTCAACGTGCCTCTTCAAACGTGATCAACATGACGAGATGGGCCAATGCGTGCAAGTATGTATACCCCATGATCGGAATGGAGGAATCCCCGGAAGAGATTGAAACCTGGTTACTCCATCTTTTACCGAAAATAAAAGAAATAGATCTTATAAGCCGTCCTTTGTTGCATAGAGGTTTATCCAAAATCGACAATGAAAATTATTTGAATCGCAATATAGAGGAGAAAAGTGAAGCACTGCTAACTACTAATCAGTTGATTGAAAAGACACGGCAACGAATACAACAACTGCAAAATCAGGAAGCTGAATTGATAAAACAATTACAAACAGAGATGGTGAGTAAGAAAAAGATTGAAAACGGATATGGACGCTTATCGGAAATAGCGACAGCTTTGCGTACATATTCAAACGTCTATGACCAACCACAATTACGAAATAGAAGGAAAGCGGCGCAACAACGCAATGATCATCTGGTTAAGATCATTTCTCAGTTATCCGAGATTCAATATCACTATAAACATCTAATGGATAAGAAGATTACAATCGCGAATCTCCAACAAGCTGAAGATGAAATGAATCAGCTAACACGATCCCGGAGTGAAGCGGCGCAACTTTTTAACGATGTTAGCGAACAAGTAACCCGGCACGAAGAGAAGATAGGTAAACTGCAGAGGCTTGCATCTGCGCTCAAAGCGACAGGCATGGAATTACTGGTTGAGAGTCCGGGACAAACCCATTGTCCTCTTTGTAATCATGATTATGAGAACCACGAGCTTCTATTAGCTGCTATTGAAAACGGGCTGGCAGCAGACGATGCCATCCTGACGAAATTAATGGAGGAGAAAGAAAAGAATAGAGCGATTTTACTGCGTATGGATACTTCCATGCAAAATTTGACTAACCAGATTCAGCTTTATAAACAATTTGAGAAGGCGCACAATGTTTTCTTAGACAATGCACAATGGCTTGGTTTTGAAATTTCACAGTCGTTTTCTCCGGAAAAAGTAAAAAATTTGCTTAGTCGGTTAGATCATCAATTAATTACAGCTAAACAAGAATATCAACAAGTTAAGGACGAAATCACCAACCTTGAACAGAATGGATTCTCACTTGAAGTCATCGATAAAGTTGAAAACATATGGAATGATGAAATACTGGACTCGATTCGTTCTAACATCTCAGATCATCTGTCCAGTGACCAACTGTTATTGATGTTTGATAAGGAAATGCGGCTTTATGGCGAACAGTTGAAATATTTCGAGAAGGAATCCTCGATAAAGCAAGAGGAACTAGAAGTTTGCATACAGGAGAATGTGGAAAAGAACAACCATTTGAAAGATCTTGAGCAGCAAATCAAAGATATCGAAACCACTATTTCTCATCTTGGCAACGCAAAGCATGCATTTGAAAAATTACGCGAAAAGAATGTATGGCTTGAGACGAATACTTCTTGGAAAGGGTGGCGCTCTTACTTTGAACAGTTGCTCTCGGAGGCAGAACATTTGCAAGAAAATTTAAAACCTGCAATATTGATTGAGCATAATAGGCGCCAGCTAAAAGAACTACATGAAGAAATTAGTCAAAAGGAGGCTCTACTGGATAAAGTAGAGCAAGCTGTGAAGGCTTTATCGAAATTACGGCCTCTTTCTGAATATAGCGATGACTTTGTGAGATTCAATTTTGAAGCAATAAGCAAATTGTTCCTGGCATTGCATACTCCAAATGAATTTATCTCGCTTGCGCTCACGGAAGAGAATGATATTGTGGCGAAGCGAAAAGGTTATGAATCTGACTGTGCCATATATCAGATGAGTACCGGCCAACGTACTGCTGTTGCATTAGCGATTTTCTTCGTAATGCATCTGGCTATGGAAACGGCACCCAAGTTCCTGTTGCTGGACGAACCTGTAGCCAATATGGATGAGCTAAACGTTCTGGGCTTGCTTGATTTTTTGCGTCAACTTGCAGTAACGCAAGGTACGCAGATTTTCTTTACAACGGCCAATCCGCAAGTGGCGACTTTATTCCGAAGGAAATTTAGTTTTTTTAAAGACCAATTTAGAGCTTTTCATTTTCAACGATATTTGGAGGGACCTGTTCGTATTCGAATGCAGCAGTTTGAACCCCATAAAGAAGCAGAGGTATATTCAATAAAATTATAGGGGAGAGTCGTCGTGCGAATCCACGCTTTTTTTGCCAGTCATGCATGGAAGTTGTCGTTTTCAATACGCAGATTTTTTATGCACTGGTTTACTGTGTTTGCAATCATTTGGACTTTCATAGATTTCGTCGCTTTTTTCTTCGGGAAGGATCAAGATAGACCATGGAAGTTTTTGGTGTGGATCGTAATCGGTGTTAGTGTTCTCATTGCATTATGGATGAGTCGTCCTCGATTGACGCGTAAGGTTAGGCTTAAAGACACGGACGTCACAATAAAAATAGTCGTTGATGATTTGTTTAGAAGGAAAGGCTCCACAGTCATTATTCCTGTCAACACGTTCTTTAAACATGATGATATCGACGATAAGGCAATCTTAATGCAGTATCGCAATTTATTCTATTCGAATCATATCGAGTTCGATAGCCAGTTAAAGGAACAATTGAAAGATGAGCCTTATACTCAAGGCGTACTTCAAGGCGAACAAGTAAACTCGTATTCCCCTGGCACAGTGGTAAGACTTCAAACAACTCACCGGAGAATAAAAGCTGCATATTTAGTCGCTACGGCAGAATTAAACGAGCATGGCCGAGCGAAGCCGAATCGGTCCTTGCTACAGTTCGCATTACACGAATTATGGAACCGTATCGCGGAGAGAGGGAGAAAAGAACTGTTAGCGATCCCGATTATCGGCAGCGGCAGAGGGCGCATTAATGTCACGAGGTACGAATTAATCTACGATATTGTCCATAGTTTCTTACAAGCCATTAAGGATAATAAGTTTACCGAGGAATTGACGATTATAATACACCCGCGTGCTTTTATACAAAATGAATATTCATTGGACGAGATTGAGGAATACCTGCGTTTCGTTTCGAAGTTTAATCGGATAGAAAACAACAAAGTTGTGGGTTTCAGCTAATGCTAAATCCACAACCGAGTGTGTTAGGCATAGAGCGATGCAAACAAGAAAGGGGCTTCCGCGAAAAGTGGACTGCCCCTGCTGTCGTGTTTGGGATTTATGACAGTAAAGCTTTTAACTTTTCGATGTCAGGCTTATCTTGGAATACGTTCTTGTTTCCTTCCGCCGTTGTGATTGTTTTATTGGAGGATGCAGCGTGCAATTTAATGTTGGCTGGATTTTGTGCTCTCGTAGAATTTATGGGTCGGTAAGAAGGAGAGGACTCTTTTTGCAATTCGTTTATAATGGCTAGTTTAATTTCTTCGGCGACTTTCTGGATCACACTTTCATCTATGCTGGATTCACCGGTGCTGGATACATCGGTGCTGGATACATCGGTGTTGGATTCACCGGTGCTGGATACATCGGTGTTGGATTCACCGGTGCTGGATACATCGGTGTTGGGTACACCGGTGTTGGATTCACCGGTGCTGGACACATCGGTGTTGGATTCACCGGTGTTGGGTACACCGGTGCTGGATACACCGGCATCCTTCTCTTGTATTGCCTCCAAAATATATTCAATGCCTTTTGCTTTGATGCATTTATTAAGCTGTGCATACGATGGATCCAACCCGTTCAGATAACGACCGGCTTTCTCGATGAAAGCGTCCCGACAGAATCGTGCGAGGGTACGATTCTTTTGAAGTCGTTTGTAAAGCGTTAACAGCCTATTTTTCTGAAGGGCGGTTACGTCTATCTGAAAACTGATGGATTGGACTTTTTTCACATGGTTCACCCCTTGGTTGTTAGAAGAAGGTTGGTTTCCGCGATTTCCTCAACCTCGTATTCCTTTGCAAGCAAGAGTCCGAATTTGAAGAAACCTCTAGCATTTGAAATTTGGTGATCCGGCAATACATGAATGTCTTGAACAAACTCCTTAAACCAGGGTTCCATTAATTGCGCTCCCCCGCCCGTTAAAAAAATCATGTCAAACTTGCTTCTGTTTTGCCAACGTATTTGCAGTTCATTGATGAGGTACTCCGCAGTTTCACGGACGATTCTATCCTTGGCCTCTTTGATCGGTATCACAAGACGTTTGGAAGCTCTATAAACATCGTTATTGAATTGGACCTCCACCGTTTTAGGTGTCGCGTAAGCATCCGGATTTATGGCATTTACATAATCCGCCAGACGTTGATATATTTCATGAACTCCTACCTGAATGGTATGGCGGTCTTCAGGTACGGCTTTTAATGAATCAATGCCATCGCAATCTGTCGTACCCAAGCCAATGTCTACGATGCCGATATAAGAAGTTCCGATGTCATGACGGTTGACATTTCCTGCTTCATCAATATATAAATCCAGGATACTGCCGAGGGGTTGAGGCAAAACTTTGCATTCCTTTACATCGATGGTTTTTTCTTTGTCATTCATTAGCACAACGTGTCTGTCCTTGAATAATTCAATCAGCTCTTGTTCCCGAATGGTCCCTTTTTGCCTTGACGGACAACCGGTTACAAGCATAACATCGAAGGACCCTTCTTCTTCCTTGATTAGGCTTGCTAAGCCGAATTGACTGAGTAACTTATAATATTTTTGAGTATATCTGTCTTCTGTTGTATAGGTGGAAAGGAATTTGCCTTTTGCTGTATTAACCTCATTGCCCCACACATATCGTTCCCCTGGATAAAGAATGGACTCAAATTCATTGTAGTGTACCGGCTCGCCTTCTCCTGTGGAATCTTCCCTTAATGAATTTTCTTTGGTAAGGAATCCACTTGGGAGTACTAATTGTTTCACCTTGTTGCTGTACCCCTTAAAGTATCCGTTCCCATGATCAATTCCCATGATAACCAGCTTCTTTTTAGCCAAAAGTAACTCCTCCTCCGCAAGTCGTGTCTTACTATTTCACGTTCATCCGTGTGCCTTTCTGTTCAAAGTGTGAATGTAAATAGTTATCAAATATTATGATTAATCGTGACATTGTGTGACAAAAACCTATGCCCATGGTCAGGGGGTTCATGCTTCATCCGCCTATTGTAAGATTGTTCTTACTTTCAATCGAGCGTTTTGTTCTTTAACTCGGTCATCATTATGGAAGTATGTACGATGCATTGCCAGAGTCATTTAAGAGGGAAATGTTACCATAGTACTTGAGGTTCATCATCATGGAAAAATAAAAGAAGTTTCTGTAAAATAGAGGAGTTTTTAACCGAATTGTGGAAGTACATTCTATAATTAGAAATTGGTAGTAGGATTAATAAACGATTGGGGGCGTGACAATGTCTGTTACTCTTGAATACAAAAAACTAGACATGGTTAACCATGATTTTTGGAATGAGGCTAAGGTAAATTATGAAAGAATAGATGAATTATACTCTGATAATGTGTTAAAAGATTTGATATTCGGTCTCAAACCAGCTGAAAAAGTAGATCTATTGAATATATTAAAAATAGAACAATCTCAGAGCCAGCTTGAGGAGGATTTTTTGTTTCGTACAATTAGAATGAGACCGGATTTTAAAAATTTGGTCTATCTAAGGGAGTTTTTATCCCGAAAAAAGAGAGCAGTAGAAGAACTGTATGAAAGAAAGTTTGCAGATTCCAACACACGATATGACTCTTCAGATTATATTAAGTTAGTTCATCTTTTTTATACCTCTCCTTCTTATATTTATGAAGTTTTGGTTGTACATGAATGGAAATCTAAGGGGACGGGGGATCTCTTTAACTGCACTGATAAGTATTCCACCGAGCTTTTAGAAGGGCTTGCTACTAAAGAAGGATACCAGTCAAAAATAATTAATGTGTTATATGATTTTTCTGGACAAAGTAATGAATATAAAATGGTTGCTCATAGCGAGTTGAGTAATAAGCATTATATCTACTTAATGTATAAATTAACAAAGGACACTAAACGTCCAGGTTTTGACATGGCAAAAAGAGTGAAAGATGTAGATCAATTAATGTTTTCGATTAATGTAGCTGATGGAATTGTTGAAATTAAAACACCTACAAAAACAGATTTCTACGGCCTTCAGAAATATTTTAAAGAAAATGTAGGGGAACTGGCCGAAATTAAACACAAAGTCTTCACCGAGTACTCGGAAGTCACTTTAACCAAAGTTTTTAGAGAAGGTGAGGCGGCAAGCGGGGAAGAACCTGAGGATTTTGAAATAAATAAAATTATTTTTACCAATTCATTACTGAGTAAATCACCAGAAATCACGATTCAATTGCCTAAATCGGATATTTGGTTGAGCGTGATGGATGCTTTTAGACGAAGAGTAGTTGATTTGAATAGCCTGAAGGATATAAAACAAATATTTTTCACTTCTGAAAGAAGTAGTCGTTCTGTACGCTCTTTACAAGTAGGAGAAGGCAATGTTTTGTTCAAGCTTGATGATAGTAATTTGGACGAGGAAAAGAAGAACTCTATCATGAAGAAATTCCAACAAAAATTTGGTTTCCCCATCAATCAACCAATTGAAAATAAATTTAAGGCTGGGGAATCTGAAAAAGTAGATAGATTATTAAGATTATCTTTTGACGAAATATCTGAGGAGTCTGATCTTTATAAGAATTTGATTCAAAAAGAATTTATTCAAAAGGTTGAGATAGTTAAGTGCAAATGTACTCATTGCAATGCTGTTTTTGATCTTAGTGAAGTGATAGTAAGAAATACCTGTCCAACATGTTCAGGTAACGAGATGTTTGAAGAGAAACAAATTGAACAAAAAATAGACCATGATAAACTAGAGAGTTTTGTGTTTATTCTATTAAAGAATTTCGTAAAACAGTCAGATGAATGTGAGGAATTACCTATTTCTACGATTACCTATCGTGGGAAGAAGTTTCGGGTGTATAGGTTCTTACATCAACGAAAACCATATCAGTGTATTTTATCAGGAAGCATTTTACCCAAAAAAATGCTAGAAATGTTAGAACGCCAATTAGTTCCAACAGTGCTTATATATTACGGTGTTGATCGGGAAACTACAAATGTATTTTCCCTAGATACAATATTTCATACAACTTTCGGTGCAATTTTTACAAGTCAAGATATGCCCGAATTTATCAGGTTAATGACCACTGCTATAGAAAGCCTAGAAGAAAGAACTCATCATTTAATTAACACTGCTGCAACTAAAGCATCAGCTAAAATCAAAGACGTCGGTGATCGTACGGATGATCTTACTGATTATGATGCAGATATGTTTGAAGATGATGTTTTTGCATTAATTAAACATTTAGTACCTAATTCGGAAAAATGGGGAAAGGAAATGAAGGGCAAAGCTGTTCCCGAGGGGATATTTGCTCTTCAGTATATGAAAAGAGAAGGCATGAACGCTGTTCAGCAAAAAGTTGTTTTTTCATATGATTGCAAGTTAACAAAGGAAAAACAAGGGTACGATTTGCGATCCGATGAAAAAAGAAAAGGGCTCGATTATGTACAAAGACTGAACAATTTAAGTGAGATTTCTGCTTATTGTACAAATAATCAAGTAACGGCGCATGTTTTTGTAAGTAATAAATTTAGGGAAGGCCAAATTAAAACAATGGCTGATTATTTTCATCAGGAAATAGGAAGGGAATATATAGGAAGGCCTATATTTATTACGGCAAAGGTGTTAGTTTATTTGCACTCCCAATTTATGAAACATAGAGACGATATAATAAAAGTAAACGACATTTTTATGGAGAAGCTTCATAAGTTACTCACGACCGAAGATTTTATTGTAACTACAGAACTGGTTGATGAACTCATCGATGATGTAAGTTATGCAGCCAAACAATACACAGAGTTGGATACCAATAGGGTTACTAAAAAGTTAAAAAAGTGATCCTATTATTTGAATCGCCTCCTTCCGAAGGGAACTAATGTTCTGTATAATAGTAGGGAACAAATGTTCTCTATTATTTAAAGGAGGAAAATGTATGACATTAGTGGTAGGAACAAGAGTAGTTAAAAAAATTTCAATGAGATATTGTCATGGCAGCAATGAATACATCGAGGAAATAGTTAACCAAGGTGTAAAGGTGCGACATTTAGATGTTTTTTTATCCTTCAAATTTAATCAAAATGAAGCTCATATTTACAAAGGAAATCGGCATGAAATTAAAGAGTTCTATCACTTAACATACACGCAGATGTTTCCGAAATCCTTTTTAAACCAGTTTATAGACATTAATGAGGTATTGCCAATTCGTTTAAAGAGATGGGCACGGTCGGACTATTTAAACTATATATACGAGGAAATAATTCAGTCATTAATATTTCATCGAATTAGCGCATCCATTAACGATAAAAATATGGTGGAGTGGGAATGGAAAAGTGCCGGAGTGAAAATGCTTATGGCCCACGATTTCACATTTTGTAGGGTTGAACTCAATTAGTATCCCTTGAAAAGAATTATTATAAAAAAGGAATAAGTCTGGAATGGAAATTGTTGGCGTCCAGTAACAAACTAAATGGGTGGCTTACATCCATAAGAAACGAATTCGCTACGGCTGAGATTAATAAGAGTGATCGTTGTACAATCCGCATGAGAGAATCACGCATGTAGGTGGTAAAGTGCTGCTGGAACAGATGTCGGATCACTCATAAGAGCGTAATTCAAGGTATTGAGAATTGTCTCTTTTATATTAGTGCCGGATAAGAACAGTTGATGTTATTGTCGCGAAAATTACGGTAATAAATACTTGAAGATCGTCTGTGGCACAACCAGAAAATCTATTCATTTATAAAATGTCAACATGAACAAGGAAGGATCTTAAGAGAAGATATAACTGCTTTTAAGGAGGCCTCTATTTTGGATGATAAAATTATTGAGCGGTTTAAACATGTTATGAGTGACAAGACTCCCGTTTTTAACTCCTACGTTTTAAGGAAAGCAAATGGTGAAATATTGGATATTGAATTACTTCCACCAGATGAATTAAAAGAAATGTTTATAGATGAGGTAATAATTGATAATCTGATTGCAGCTCTGTTCGATGTAAAAAAAGATATTGTTACGAAAAGGAGATATAAATATGGTATTAAACTGGGGCAAACTTTTTCAAAAAAATCGATGCAAGAAATGAAGGAAATAATTGCTGATTTTTTGCAAGCTAAAGAAGAATCTCTAAGCGTTGAAAATGTACTTGTACCGATGAAAATTATTTTTTATCTAGAAGATGATCTGATTATTGCACCCTGTAGAGTATTTGAAAGTGATGGTGGACCATATCCGTTTTGCAACTATGAGGAACTGCAAGAGATTGATAATGAAGCTTTTTGCGTAAGAATTAGTAGAGTAAGGAATGAAATCAAGTATGTGCTCAATGAAATTATCGACTTTTTGATGGAGAATATTTGGGATGATGAGGTTTATTTTGAAAGAGAGGATGATAAAGTAGTAATCTCAGCGATTCTTTATACTGATGAAGATTCAAAAACTGATAAAATTTCATTGGCCGTATCTTTACAAATTTCTGGTCTGCACCCGTCTGGGGATCTTATATTTGATTCGGAATACGACCTTCAGACCGGCATGATAACATTTCGGACAGATACTAGTGATTTTGAAATGGATGATGGTGAGATTCAAGAAATATTTATGGACTGTTGGAATGGAATCAACCGCTATGTTCAAGTTCAAAAAAAATTTGACATCTAAGCTGATTTGAAAATAAGAACAGATATATATTAAAGAAGGAGGGACAATATTTATGTTATCGGGGTTATATGAAACAATTGATTCCCCTGAGGAGCAAGGAGAGAATATAGTGCTTCCAAATTCATCATCAGAAGCAATCTATTTATCTCATGGGGGAGAATTATTTTGCTATTCAGGTATATATTGCAGAGATAAAAATCAAGTTTCTTTTCAAAGTTGGCCTTATTATTTGCGTGGTAGGCATACTGCAAACTGCAGAAAACAGATGAAAGGACTTTTTAGAGTCAAAAATGGATGCATTTTGTTAACTGGATTTGTCGATCATGAATATTATAGTAATTCTAAGTATAAGCAGCTTAAGAATTATATTATGAGGTTACCTGGGGTTAATAACTCATATTTTGGTATCGAAAAAAGAATTGAGACAGGTAGTTCATGGTATTTTGAGGAAAATAAAGAGTTATCTCGAGCAAGTTTTGGTTTGAGTTATTCTGAGCTTGAATGCTTAGTGGAGTTGTATGCGAAAAGGTTAGGAATAAATAATTCATATTTTCAATACCCCCGGATAACTCGGTCTTTGAATAATGAAAATTTTTGTGATATTACAGGATTGTGGATCCCAGCCGGATTCCCATACATTGCTTTTTATGAAAGCGGTTATGACTTCTCGCATGTCTCATTGTTTGGCTTTTATCGACATATTGGGGCAATGCTCTCTATGGGAAAAAGCACGGTTGCTTCGCAGATTTTTAAGTATGAGACAATTAGTAATGATATGATTCAACTAATTAAGCATATTGATTATTATTTCCCTTTCGAGATAGTTGTTACACGTGAGCACGTTTTTCCTGAAATGTATGTACAATAGCTTTTTAGTTATGAGGCATTCAAACAAATTTGCCGAAGTTTCACAGACGATTTGTCTACAAAACTCATGGAGAGATTTAATAAAAAATAAATGACTTCGGTTTCCATATTCGACACACATTAAGACAGTCGTGTTAATAGAACAGGAAACAATTTAGTAACTACTTCATGGCAAAACTCCGTTTTACACACCTTATTTTCAAGATTTACAACCCCCTTGACACCACCCAATACTATGTTACCATTTAACCGACAGGCAGTCGGTCTATAGGGGGTCTAAAATATGAGAGTGGTAAAAGAAGCCGATGAACGCAGGAACGAAATCCTTGATGCGGCGGATGAGCTATTTGGTCAGAAGGGCTTTGATGGCACGAGTACCAACGATATTCTCGAGAAGGTCGGAATAGCGCGGGGAACGCTTTATTATCACTTCAAGTCGAAGGAAGATATTATGGACGCACTGATAGAGCGGTATAATGTCAGTCTATTAGGTGCGGCGCAGGAAATTGCTGCAGATAAGAGCATCCCCGTCGTCGAACGCATCATCCGCGTTGTTATGGCGCTGAACCTAAACGGCGGTAGCAGCCAGGAAATTATGGAGCACATTCACAAGCCGCAGAACGCGCTTATGCATCAGAAAATCCAAAAGGTCATCATTCATGGCGTTCCGCCGATCCTGACGGGTATTATCCGCGAGGGAATTGAGCAGGGATTGTTCAACACACCGTATCCGTATGAGTGTATGGAAATGGTTGTGATCTATGCGAATACAGTCTTTGACGATGATATGGTTACCCTGACGGACGAGGAGCGTTTGTTACGCATGCTGGCCTTTATTTGCAATGTAGAAAGGCTGCTCGGTGCTGAAAGCGGAAGCTTAATGGACGCTATGAAGATGTTTGGTGTGGACGATGGAGCAGCGAATGAGTAACTCCGGCAAATCCTTCCGAAAATTTCTTCTATTGTGGTCGAGTCAGTTTGTTTCTGCCATAGGCAATGGGCTCACGGCGTTTGGGCTAAAAAGCTTGAACACAGAGGTGACTTATGTATTACAGAATAATCCGCAATGATCTATCCAAGAGCAAACTGATCGCCTTGACCACCACAATATTTGTTGCTGCTGCAGCTATGCTAGTTTCGCTTGCGGCCATCCTGTTCGTAAATCTTTCGGGAGCGCTTAATGAACTCATGACAACGGCGAAAACGCCGCATTTTATGCAGATGCACTCGGGGGAGATCGATTCTGAACGGCTTCAGGCCTTCGCAGAGCAAAATCCCGATGTGGATGAGTTTCAGGTGCTTGAATTTCTTAATATAGACGGCTCGCAAATTCGATTTGGCGACCGTTCGCTAGCGAATAGTGTTCAGGACAACGGGTTCAGTGTCCAGAGCGAGAAGTTCGATTATCTCCTTGATCTTGACGGTAATGTTATCGACGTATCCGACGGGGAGCTTTATGTTCCGATAAGCTATATGAAGGACAACACCACAAAGGTCGGCGACAAGGCCTTAATAAGCGGGAAGGAATTTACGGTTGCGGGTTTTCTTCGAGATTCGCAGATGAATTCCGCGCTGGCCTCCTCCAAAAGATTTCTGATCAGTACAAATGATTTCGAGGAGTTAAAAAATGCTGGAAGTATAGAGTATCTAATTGAATTCAGATTAAAGGACTTGTCGAAGCTCAGTGAATTCGAAACGGCTTATGCTGCCGCGGGACTTGAAGCGAACGGCCCCACGGTTACCTATCCGCTGTTCAAAATGATCAATGCCATTTCTGACGGGATGATGATCGGGGTCATTCTTTTGGTCAGCGTGCTTGTCGTTGCCATTGCATTGATGTGCATACGCTTTACGCTCCTGGCGAAAATCGAAGACGATTACCGGGAAATTGGCGTTATGAAGGCTATAGGGCTGCGTATCTCCGACATTAAGAAGATTTATGTGGCGAAGTACGCGGCGATGGCGGCGGCAGGCTGCATGCTTGGTTTTGTCCTTTCTTTTGTGTTCCAAGGCACGCTTCTTGAAAATATCCGGCTTTATATGGGGGAGAGCGGAAATTCTTCTTATGCCATGTTGTTCGGAATCATCGGCATTCTTCTTGTATTCCTTGCCATCATTGCCTATGTGAATGGAGTGCTGAGACGCTTTCGGAAAATATCGGCCGCCGAAGCTATCCGGTTTGGCACTTCACAGGAAAAAGCCGCGGGCACAAAGCGTTTTAACCTGAGCGGAAACCGGCTGTTTCCCCTAAATATTTTTCTCGGGGTCAAAGATGTTCTTGCCCGGAAAAAGCTTTACGCCACCATGCTTGCGGTGCTTGTGATTTCAGCATTTCTCATTATGGTTCCGCAGAACCTGCACAACACGATTTCCTCCAAAAGCTTCATCAAATATATGGGGATTGGCAACAGCGATATACGCATAGACCTCCAGCAGACCGACCAGATTTCTGAAAAAGCATCTGAAATTATAAAAACGATGAGCAATGATCGCGCCATTTCGAAGTATGCTGTGCTGGCAACCAAAACATTCAAAGTCAAGACGGAGGACGGCTCCGAGGAAAGGTTAAAAATTGAGCTCGGCGACCATTCCATATTCCCTGTGGAATATTCCGAGGGCAGGGCACCTGCCAGAGAAGACGAAATTGCGCTGTCCACCTTGAACGCTGATGAGCTGGGCAAAAAGGTCGGCGATGTGATTACACTGGTGATGGAGGGGAAGGGAAAAGATCTCACGGTAAGCGGTATTTATTCCGACATTACCAACGGAGGTAAGACGGCCAAGGCTGTTTTCACCGACCCTTCGGCGGATATTATGTGGTACGTGATTAGTGCGAAGCTTTCAGATCCGTCTCTTATCGCCAGCAAGGTTTCGGAATATGCGGAGAGGTTTGGTTATGCGAAGGTTTCGGACATCGATGAATATATTGCACAGACCTTCGGCTCGACAATAGACTCCGTCGGAAAGGCCGCCAATTCGGCCATTGTTGTCGCGCTGATTATAACGGTATTGATTACCCTGTTGTTTATGAAAATGCTTGTCGCCAAAGACAGATATTCCATTGCCGTCATGAAAGCGTTCGGTTTTACAAATTCGGATATTCAAGCGCAGTACGTTTCGCGTTCGGTCTTTGTCCTGATTATCGGAGTTGCTCTCGGTACGCTTCTGGCCAACACTCTCGGAGAGAGACTTGCGGGCGCGGTGATCTCCTCCTTTGGAGCATCGGCGTTTCATTTTACGGTCAATCCGCTTGCTGCGTATCTGCTTAGTCCGCTGATGATGATAGGCTCGGTGCTGATCGCAACCATTATCGGCACATCGGGCGCAGGACAAATCAAAATTTCCGACAATATAAAGGAGTAGGCCTATGAAGAAGATCATTATCGGGGATCGTATCGTCAAATCTTTCGGCGAAGGCGATGAAAAGCGCAATGTTCTCGACGGGGTGTCCGCCTCCATAAACGAGGGCGAGTTCGTGGCGGTGATGGGACCCTCGGGCTCGGGAAAATCGACGCTGATGTTTGCACTGAGCGGGACGGACGGGATTAATGGCGGGAAAGTCGTTGTTGACGGCAGGGATTTATCGGAGCTCGGGGAGAATGAGCTTGCAGATCTGCGCAGAACCCAAATGGGATTTGTTTTTCAACAGCCGACTATGCTGAAAAATTTGAATATCCTCGACAACATCATTCTTCCGTCCATGCGGGGCAACAGGAAAAATGCCGCGAAAATAACGGAAAAAGCAAGAGCGCTTATGAAAAGGGTAGGCATTGCGGAGCTTGAAAAGCGCGATATGACACAGGTTTCGGGAGGTCAGCTACAGCGTGCGGGAATATGCCGCGCGCTTATGAACAGTCCGAAAATTATTTTCGGCGACGAGCCTACGGGTGCACTCAACTCCAAATCGGCGCAGGAGATTATGGACCTCTTTTCCGAAATCAACGCGGAGGGTACTGCGGTAATGCTTGTCACTCACGACGCCAAGGTTGCCGCGAGGACGGAGCGTATTATGTTTATGCGCGATGGAACCATCGTAAGCGAATTGAAACTTCCGAAGTTTGACGGGACGGGCATGGATGGCAGGGTCGAGAAAGTAACGGTGAAAATGAGGGAAATCGGAATCTAATTAGTTGTTTCAAGAAATTGACCTCCAATAAAGCAAAGCCTTACACAGCGGGACATCATGTGAGGAGACGGGGTACGCTTGTTCAATCCCCCTCGCCTCCACCAAATCTGTGAGAGAGTACCAATGAGGTACTCTCCTTCTTTATCTCCATGCTATTTATATCTTGGACAAGTCTGGTTGCATTAGTATTATGGACCGTGAAAATGAAGTAGGCCTTTCCTTTAATGGTCTTAACCATCAACTTCCCTTATTATTACCCCTAATAATGATTCTTTAAATCTATTTCCAGTAACTCCCGAATGGAATATATAATCATTTTTGGCATATACCTTTCTTCAGGAAGCAAATCTCCATACTTTTTTTGCTGAAAAATGGTCTTTAAATAATCTATCTGTTCAACC
Organism: Paenibacillus sp. J2TS4; assembly: GCF_018403245.1. GTDB lineage: Bacteria > Bacillota > Bacilli > Paenibacillales > NBRC-103111 > Paenibacillus_L. Next base: position 277,008 of record NZ_BOSH01000007.1, on the reverse strand, counting down.
CTTTTAGTAGGCGAGATCCGTCTTACGGCTTCTGGCATCTGATGGTCGATCAAAATCGATAGGGCTCCCAGCTGGTTGGCAAAGTACACGTCATGATCCAATCGGTCTCCAACATGAGCGATTATTGTCCCTTCTTCTAGTAGCTGATCTACCATTTTAATTTCCGGCTTACAGTACCCGGTACTACAAGGGGTTATAATTCTATCTATATACGTAACTAATTGAATCGTTTTCATGACAGGAACTTGGTATTTATAAAAGCCATTCGTCACAACGCCAAGTAAATATCCTCTTTTTTTTAATTTTTCCAAGACTGTTAAAGCATCGTTTTCCAATAAGTAAACTTTAGGGTCTATTGCATGTTTTTGAACTAAATCAGCAATATCGATGTTAATCGGTATATTTTTCTCAACTAAAATTTGTTCCAGAATATCATCCCAGTCATAAGCCGCCGCATCTTGCGCTTCCTTTAGCCGTTTTCTATGTTCTTTTCTTATTTCTGGGAGAATTCCATCTTTTAATTCCAGATGGGAGGCTACAAGACTATCAATCTCCGGAAATACCCATTCTGAAAAGGGATTTTGCATAAGGGTTTCGTCGAGATCGAATGTAATATATTGGCTCATCTATTTACTCACCTCATCGATATAGATTTTTCTTCCTATACGCGAATGATACAGTATTGGGATTTATTTCCGACACTGTCTAGATCAACACCCCATTCCGAAAATTACTCTGAATAGATCATTCATCATAGGGATCCTAAATTCCTTTTAAAAGACAATACAATTGATTATTCGACAATTAATGACATGTGAAAAGCAGGTGAAAAACCGTTAAGAAAAGCGGTAAGTAAGCGCTTGCACTAGAGCGGAAGTAATGTTATACTTTTAAAAAAATTAAAGTTCATAAATTCATAATAACAGAATATTGTAGGGTAAAGGAAAGTAATAGATACGAATTAGTTTTAAAATGGATTTTTATTAAGAGTTATTTTTGTGTTTTCCATCCGTTTTCAGATGATCCATAATGTCGTAACCCCTATACGAATTATACTACGCCAGTCCTCCATGTTAAGCCATCTGAAACACCTATATCTGTTCATGCTCCATTGATTCTATTCAAATTTCAGTTAGATTTATTAGCAGTCATATTGGCATCTATTTCGAAGATGTTTTGTTTTCTGTGCAAAAAAGCAATAGAAGATGCTTAGTATCCGCCAAAACTCGGTAGACATTTTGGTTCTATGATTCTATTTGCCTTTATTCAATTAATGAATTTCATATGACCAAACAAGGAGGTACTCTAGTGAGAAAAATTGTTTTTTTATCTTTTACCTTTATGTTTTTTGTCATTATGATCATGGCTTGCTCTAAAGATTCTCCCGGTGCAAGAGAACCTGGTGGCAAGGAGGTCGATGACGGTTCAAAAAGATTGAAGATCTCGATGATCGTACCTGTGCAACAGGGAGGGGGGTGGGAAGACAAGAATCACCCGACCATTAAGTATGTTGAAGACAAATTTAATATTGACTTGAATATCCGCTGGGTACCAGGGGGCAATGATTATAAAAATACGTTGAACAGTCTAGCCGCCTCCAAAGATTTACCGGACATGTATTATGTAGATGAGCCCGTTAATTTTAGAAAATGGCAGAAGAGCGGGGCTTTTGTAGATTTGAAGCCTTATTTTAAAGACTTCCCCCAATTAGGAAGCGAATTCCCGCAAGATGCAATGGAAGTGTTTAATGAACCGGGAAAAATTTATGGATTCCCGAAATACACGATGAAATATAGCAATGCTTTATGGGTTCGAAAAGACTGGCTGGACAAATTGGGTATTCCCATTCCAAGTCCGGAGGAGTTTACGATTGAAAAGTTCTATGAGATCTCAAAAGCCTTTGTTGAACAGGATCCAGGTGGAAATGGAAAAGGCGGCACCGTTGGTTTCACCAACGAATTTGGAACATCGACCGGTCTTGGCAAAAGCCGAAATGCCTTTCTGCAAGCGGCTTATGGGATCGCCTATGAATGGAAAGAACAGGACGGCAGATTAGTAAAAATGGAGGAACAAAACGAAGAATGGAAGGGCCTCTTAACCTTTTTAAGTAAAGCTTATGAAGAAAATGTATTTGATCATAATTTCGCTACGAATGTTGGAAGCGATATTGTGGCCTTGGTGGAAGGAAATAAAATTGGTTGGGAGATTGCAGGGCCCAGCACAATTAAAAAAAGAGAGGAAGCCTTGAAAAAAATTGTCCCCGAGGCGGAATTCGTTATGATTCCTTATCCGCCCAAAGGACCTAAAGGCGAATCAGGCTTGTTGGTAACCGTACAAGGGCGAGGAAAGCTCGTCTTGAATTCCAAAATGGAAGAGGAAAAAATTTATCGGATTTTAGAATGGCTCGATTGGTGGATTACGGAAGAAGGAACTACAGTGATGAAAGATGGTCCCGAAGGAGAGATTTGGGAGAAAAACGCGGATGGCAAAATCGTCCTTACCGAAAAAGGAAAGCAATATGAGGAACAAATTAATCTATTAAATAACTGGCTATTCCGCGCTGCCGATGACAATTTTAATATTCATGGCTGGACTCCGGAAGAAGAACAATTCGATGCTGAATTCCAGAAGGCGGTCGATCAATATCCTTCTGAATGGAGAGATGCGGGAGATCCTTATACGATTGATTCTCCGACATTCCAAGAGCGTTCCAAAGACCTTGCGGCAAAGTTCAATGAAGGGATTGCCAATATCATCGCCGGAAGAAAACCTGTTGACTATATAGATGAGGTGATTGCTCGTTGGAAGGCAGACGGCGGAGATAAGATGATCAAAGAAGTGAATGACTCTTATCAGAAACAAAAAGCAGCAAAATAAAGGGAAGGGCATCTCGCCCTTCCTTGTTATAAACAAGGATAAACGACTATCGCCGTCCTTTGGGCAGGCATGTTTACCGATGAAATATAAGAACAGGTATAGGATGAAAACTTATACTTTCTATATTTTGAAATAAGCGAGGGAGTAATGCGGCGAATGAACATGAGAACAACCAATAAATCAACATTAACTGCAGGAACCCCACAAATACCGATACGTCCCCAAAAGACCAGGTTCAACCTAAAACGTACTTGGCCTATTTATATGATGATCTTGCCGGGCTTTTTATTTTTTATCATTTTTAAATACATTCCTATGGCCGGGATTGTGATAGCCTTTCAAAACTATGATCCCTTTCTAGGCTTTTGGGGCAGCAATTGGGTAGGATTCGAAAACTTCGAGAGACTTTTTACGACCAGGGATTTCTGGCCTTTAATGGCGAACACGATGATCCTAAGTGCTCTCGATATTGTATTTTTCTTCCCAATGCCGATTATTTTAGCCGTTTTATTAAATGAAGTAAGAATAAAGTGGTTTAAAGTTATGACACAGACCATCTTTTATGCACCGCATTTTTTATCTTGGGTCGTCATTGTGGCCATAACCGTTGTATTATTTGCAACGCGGGACGGAGGAATCAATATCCTTCTGAGAGACTTAGGGTTTAATACCATTGAGCCTTTAACAACACCAGGCGGTTTCCGAATTACTTGGATATTACATAATATTTGGCAAGGAGCCGGCTGGGGAGCGATTATTTTTTTGGCGGCAATCGCCGGGGTAGATCCCAATTTATATGAAGCGGCTTCCATCGATGGAGCCGGGCGGCTGCGGCAAATTTGGCATATTACTTTGCCGGCCATACGCGGCGTGATCATTATTTTATTTATTTTACGATTAGGCTCATTTATGGATATTGGGTTTGAACATGTATTATTATTGCAGAACCCGTTAAATATGCAGACTTCCGACATATTCGATACGTTTATTTATCGGACCGGTGTATTAATGGGGAATTTCAGTTTTACAACAGCGGTAGGAATGTTTAAAGGGATTATTGGTCTTATCCTGGTGGTCGGAGCCAATAAAGTGGTTAAAAAACTCGGGGAGGAGGGGATTTTTTAATGGCAAGGCATAACCCTCAAGGGCGAAATGTATTCCTGGATATAGTTGTTTATAGCTTGCTCATTATTGGATTAATCATCATCATACTCCCGGTCCTCTACGTTGTGATGACCTCTTTTGCAACGGAAAAGGAATATTTAACCCGTGGTTTTTTTATTTTTCCACGTGAATTTACTCTGGAAGGCTACCACTATTTATTGAAGAATAATTCTTTTTTGAAAGCGTTTAAGAATGCGGTTGAAATTACAGTCATTGGTACCTTCATTAATATTACAATTACTACCTTAATGGCTTACGGTTTATCCAAAAAATTTATTAAAGGACGCTCCTTTCTAAATTTCATCGTTGTATTCACATTGATCTTTTCAGGCGGGATGATTCCAACTTATTTAGTTGTGGATAGTTTGGGACTCTTGAACACCTATGGGGCACTTTGGTTTTCCACCGCGATCGCACCGTTTAATTTGATCGTGATGCGCGGCTTTTTCACTAGACTTCCAGACGAATTATTTGATTCCGCGCGAATTGACGGGGCTGGGGAATGGCGCATTCTTTTCTCCATTGTACTTCCTCTATCCAAGGCAGCGATTGCAACGTTCACTTTATTTTACATGGTCTCTAATTGGAACACGTATTTCCATGCCATCCTTTATTTGCACGATAATAATAAATGGCCATTGCAAGTTTTCTTGAAATTGATGCTTGTTGAAGGGGATGCTGATTTTGCGCAGCAGGAAATCCAAGGCGTCAACTTCACTCACTCGGCAAGAATGGCGGCCATTCTGATCACAGCCATTCCGCTGTTATGTGTGTATCCCTTTTTCCAAAAGCATTTTAACAAGGGGATGCTGCTTGGATCTATGAAAGGTTAGTCTCTAGGGTCCGTCTTCCAATAACAAGGGGATGATCCTAAAGTTTGATGAGGGAAATCGGAATATAATCTCGCCTCCACCATGTAGATCCACAACCGCATAAGGTTGTGGACTTTTGCTTTATGTCCAGAGAAAGATTTGATAAACTGTAATTCGCAACAGGAATACATGTAATTGGAGACGATCTCTCGTATGAAAGTTTCAATAGAAGAGATAGGAAAAGAGCAGGAAGAGGAAATCGTTATCAGGTGTCATGAGGTAAATAACAAAATATACGAAATCGTAAACAAGCTAAAGTTGGAAGATCCTATTCTGCTAGGGTATCAAAATGACAGTATTCACCGTCTTAAAATTAGCGATATATATTATTTCGAGGCCGTTGACGGGAAAGTTTTTATTTACTGCAAGGATGAAGTTTTTGAGGTGAAGCACAAGCTTTATGAGTTGGAGGAACTCTGCAAAGGAAAGGAATGTTTTCGCGCATCCAAATCAACGATTTTGAACATAGCCAAAATTTCATTCGTTCAGCCATCGTTAAGCGGCCGTTTTGTAGCCGTGTTGGATAACGGGGAACGTGTTGTGATATCGAGGCAGTATGTGCCTGTACTTAAAAATATGCTTGGACTGTGAGAGGAGGGGTAACGTTGCAACTGAATGAATTTGTGAAAAAGACTATTCAAAATTTCATGGTCATCTTCGCATCCATCATCATTGTTTTAACGATTTTGAGACAATTTTTCTATCCCGATATGGCCTTCGATTTGAAGTCGATTTATATCATCATGGCCTTCTCATTCATAAGTGCTTTAGTTGGATTTATTTTGAACTCTTCTCTCAACATAAGCGAGAAGAATATGCGCATCAGAAGGGCCATTCATTTTATGGCTTTAGAAACGATATTGATCTCCCTCGGAGCTATTTTTGGTATAGTCAATAGTGCATCAAGCATACTCATTTTAGCATTGGAAATAGCGGTAATCTATGCTGTCGTTCGTTTCCTCTCATGGCAAAATGATAAAAAAGTGGCTGAACAAATAAACGAAGGACTAAAGTCATTGAAGAAAGACATGGGTGGTGAGCTTTAAAGCTTACCGCCCTTTTTTTGATAATATAGAATTTATAAGTTCCGGGCTTATTTTTACAACTTATCGGGCTGTAGATACAGCTTATTGATTTTCTATATACATCCTTTCCGCAGTTTTGTATTCTGATTTCACCAATAAACTGGCAAGAGACAGAAAGGAGCAACACTGTGGGAGTCTTACTATTTTCTATCGCTTTGATTTTCGAGATTGCTTTCGCCACGTATTGTATTGTAACCAAGCAAAACCATCACAAGGTTAGGAATTGGGCGAGAATTGCTGGATTCGTCATATTTGCCATCCTTGTATTGACATCGGTAATCGTCTGGAGCTTCCGCTGGGTGTTGCTTGCATCACTGCTATTCATACTAGCGGGGATCGGGACATTTTCCCTTATCCGTAATAAAGCGGGCAACCGTGAATTCAAAACCTCCCGTATGATCGTAAAAGCAGTGACGATGACATTTTTGCTCATACTTGCACTTGTACCTGCACTTGTTTTTCCGCAATATAAACTGCCAAAGGTTACGGGCCCCTATGAAGTCGCAACGGCAACATATACCTACGTAGACAAAAACCGCATCGAAGAATTTGCCGCAGCCGGCAAGAACAGGTTTGTTAATGTACAATTTTGGTATCCCGAAAATGCCGATGGAACCTATCCGCTCTTGGTCTTCTCGCATGGGGCTGTCGGTATTAAGACAAGCAATGCCTCCACGTTTAGGGAGCTTGCAAGCCATGGGTATGTCGTATGTTCCATCGATCATCCTTATCATTCTTTTTATACAGTTTCGGAAGATGGGACGTTTACCTTAATCAATTCGGAATATAAGAAGGAATTCGACAATGCCAACCAAGAGGGCGTTTATACCAGAGAGCAGCTCTATGGATTCTTTCAAAAATGGATGGAACTGCGAACAGACGACATGAATTTTGTCATGGATACAATCATTGAAAAATCCGAAAACGATAAAGCTCCCGTTTATCAGCATATCAGTAAAGATAAAATAGGTGTGTTCGGGCACTCTATGGGTGGTGCGGCAAGTGTTGAGCTCGGCAGAGACCGTAAAGATGTAAGTGCAGTTGTAAATATAGATGCCCCATTTTTTAGCGAGCTTGTTTATGATAAAGAGACTGACGATTTTGCGGCAAGCGGCAAAGCCTACATGACTCCGACTCTTAACCTTTATTCCGACGATGTTTGGAAACAGCTTGGAAGAAACTCTACTTATGCGGCAAACTACGCCGCCGACAAAAACTTCAAGGAAGTATATACCGTTCATTTTCAAGGGGCAAAACATTTAAGCCTTACCGACTTGCCGCTTTTCTCTCCTCTGCTCGCCAATATGCTGCAGGGCGGAAAAGCGACGATTGAGCAATATTACTGTATAGAAACAGAGAATGAACTTATTCTTAAATTCTTTGATTATACATTGAAAGGCATTGGCCGCTTCACATCCGAAGGAACCTATGGATCGAGGTGACAACTTACTTTGCTGCGGCGAATTTTTGTAGATCCACGGTTCACCTCTACCGATACAAACAGAAAAGCGATCGTGCTAGGTCGCTTTTTTGCGTTCGGATCTGCTCCAAAGGAGGTGTGTTTACCTTAATTTATCAAGTAATTTATAATAATAGTATGTTTTAAAACGTTGTTTTCCATCGGAAAAAATAATACTGTTGGACTCTAAGATGGATAAATATCTCCTGTATGTTGCTTCTGAGACTTCCGCTGCAGAGGAAATAGTATGGACTGTAAAGATAGGCCATAAAATGAACAGCCTATCTGATTACAAAATCATTCCTACTGTTGAATGGATATCCTCTACGAATAGAACGGAAGTATGCAGTAGAATTTATAGTCGATATTGCAAAAGGAATGCATGCATTAGAGACTATCACTCACATTCTGGAAGAGCAGTCCGTTGAAAGGTGATTATTGGGGCAAAGCCTAGAGATACAATATAATGACTAGCACCTTAGAAGCTTGCTTTATCGTTAACTTCAGACAGGGATTCAATTCCCCTTGCCTCCACCAAATCTAAGAGAGTATCAATAGGTACTCTCTTTCCGTTTATCTCATGCTATTTATATCTTGGAATCAAGGTTGTACACCATTATCTGATTCTTCATTATGGGAAACAAGAAGGATTGAGAAAAGAACTGTTTTATATGAATGGAATGGTTATTCATAATAAGGATAGTATGATGTTCGGTATGCTCTTTGTCGGAGAGGTAAGTACGATATTTTTTTGTCCAACGATATATTTCTATTTTTGTTGAGGGGAATTGTAAATTTGATATTAGAAATTCATTTGGATGACTATTAATTGATAAGTAACATGCATCCTTAGGTATAGTTATTGTTTTAGCTTGATTGTCACTGTCGCTTTGTTCGGCTAGTACTAATAGTTTGCTGGATTCGTTAACTAAATTAAAAACAGAATTGTATGAAAATAATTTATCTTTAAAGATATTCCAGAAATTCAATTCTGACTCGATTCTGGCTGCTTTTAAAATATTCAACGTCGTATCGGTTGATAATTGTTCTGAACCGATCATTTCTTCGCAAGAATAGTTGTTATAAGTCGTATAGGTTGGATCTTCTTTTTTCGAAAGTTGGAGGAGTAAGACTATTAAGATCACGAGTAGAATAAATAGAGTGCCTAATGTCAATGCTGTTCGTTTGTCCTTACTTACGTAATCGAATATTCTATCGTAGAATTTCTCACGTGGAGTAGGAAACATTCTTCATCTCACCTCCGAATAAGTAATGAAGTCACTCTTAGTAATACGATAATATTTTCAAAAAGTAACAGGGAGCCGTTTCATATTCCCATCGCTATGAAATAACAATGACATTTGCCTGTATGTTAATTTTTTATGAAAAAATAGGAGGTATTAGCTGCAAGAAAAAATGACCGACAAAATACTGATGGGCCAACAGTTGATCAACATGATAGTAACCGCCCATTAATGGCCATTAATTCATTCTAAAAATCAACGGCTAAGGGAGTCATCGCAGAGTTGGCTTAGCAAGCAGATAGAGTCGTGAATTCAATCCCCTTCGTCTATTAAAACACCAAGTCCCCCAACCATCCATGGCCGGGGGACTGATAATAGCTTATTTCATCGCAAATTATGGATTAGAACAACCCGGGGTGACCGTGCACTTTGCCAAGCGCTTCTACAAAATAATAATCCCCGTAAATAATCGGCACATTAACATGTTTATTTACGGGATAAGAGACGGTTCCTTTGGTAAGAATGGCGTCCTGCCGGTCGCTGAAGTCGGCGTAGTTGTCATACAGCCGTTTGAGTATGGTCAAGGCCCTTTCGTAGTAGAAGGATTTTTCGGATTCTTCTTCCAGCACGGCGCTCAGTTCGAGCAGGCCGCTGGCCGTACAGGCGGATGCTGTGGAATCCCGGGCCCACTTATCTTTGTCTTCTGTTCTGAAATCCCAATAAGGGACCTGATCTTCAAGAAGATGGGACAAGAAGTAGTTTGCGATATTTTGGGCTGCTAACCGGTATTCGCGTTTGCCGGTTTCGCGTGCCGCAATGGCGAAGCCGTAGATGGCCCAGGCTTGGCCTCTTGACCATGCGGAATCCGGCCCGAGTCCCTGTCCTCCAAGGTTCTCGATTTTCCCTCCCGTCTCCGGGTCAAAGCTTACAATGTGAGGGACGGTCCAGTCCTCTCTTACAAAATGTTGGAGCACGGTATCCGCATGCGCCACGGCGATATGTCTGAAGCGGGGGTCCCCCGTCTCCTTCGATGCCCAGAAAAGCAGCGGCAAATTCATAAGGCAGTCGATAATGGCCCAGCCCGTGCTGTTCGGGTCTACACGATCCGTCCATGCCCTGATAAATTGCCCCTTAAGGTTGAATCGGCCTGCCAGATGGCTGGCCGCGATCAAGCCCGTTCTCCGGGATTCTCTATTTCCTGTCCACTGATAGTTAACGACAGCCGTCGGTAAGTACATGAATCCAACATCATGATGAATATCATAAAAATCATGCAGCGGAACGTTCAGCTTCTGTTCGATCGTTTCCGCAAGCTCTCTCAAAGACTCCTCTTTCGTTTCGCGATAGGCCAGCCAAAGCAAGCCTCCCCAAAATCCGGAAGTCCAGAAGGAAGCTTCTTCACAATTGTAGCTTCCATTCAAGCATACATGCGGAAAGCTCGCTCCGATTTTATGGCTTAATGTATGAATCTTGTTCATGGATTCCTTATAAGCATCGTTCAGCCAATCCGGTCTACGGTCCATTGGATAACTCCTTTCTTTCTCCACTCCATGATCTATCCATTCTTTAGTTCAATGGATATAGGATGACGCCGAGATTCCGTTTCATTGTAATCCCTAAGCAAGGACGAGTACATCCTTACTATTGGCTATCATCGCCAAAAACGGCACTGCAGCGCGGGTTTTGAGCGAACAACAGAAATTGAAGATGCTGCAAAAAATCGTGATCCGAATCAGCTTGACAATTGGTTCAGATTTTTGACGTATTCTCCCGGAGACACGCCAATATATTGCTTAAAGATTCGAATGAAGGTGTTGGTATTGTTGCATCCGACAATAGCCGCAACTTCATGAATCTTATAATTGCCCTGATGAAGAAGCTCCTTGGCTCTCTTCACCTTCAACGTATTGACATATTGTTTGAAGTTAATGTCCAGTGAATTTTTCAACAGCTTGCTGACATAGCTTTCGGATAAGTTAAAATGATTCGCGATGTCCGTTAACGATAAATCTTTATCGAAATGCTTATGGATATATATAAAGATTTGGGAAGCGGTAGAGCTCTCCAAGCTGAACTTGTCCTTGTTGCAATAGTTAAAAATCAATTCAAACAAGGCGAACGTTTTTTCCGTAAACTTCGAAATCGGCACCTCCATAAATTCATCCAACAGGTCGGGATATTCCTTTGTAAATTGATTCAACGTTTTTCCGTTGGAATTCAAGCATCGCTTAAAGGTGGTTAGGAACGAATGCTTCAGATTGGACAGGTTCGCAGGACCCATCGAAGAATTCTTAACATTCTTATTCAGCAAATTGCTAAGCAGGTCGTATGCTTTGCCCAATTCATTCGAATGGACGTAATTAATCAGGGAAGCTTCTATCTCGAGCGGATAATAACAAACGGTTTCTTCGAGATCTTTCACGCTCTGTGAAGTTAATACCTTATTTGCATTCGCATACTGGTAATTACTCAACCGAAGCAGCTCCTGCAGAGCGGAAGTCAGCTCATGGAGCCGGTAGGAATCGGATAGGCATGCACTAACATCGAGCGACAGATCTTGTTCGATTCGGGTGATCACCGTCGCGGCCAATTGCTGCAAGGACTCGGATGAAATGCGATGGAAAATAAGACAATATTTATTTTTATCCAGCGGGAGAATAAAGAAATCTTCGTATCCATCCCGAGCCTCCCTGATCAACGTATTTAAGATCAAGGGGAGATTGGGAGCAGGCATCGTCTTATGCAAGGCTTCGATGCCTTCGCACTCCAACAGCATCAGCTTCAAGTCGTCTTGAAACCGCTCTAATTGCAAAGCGGACAGATTCTCCCGAATAAAGTCCTCGCTTGCAATTCCGTAGATCACCTTGCGAAAGAAATCCTCCCGCAAATGAATCAAAGAATGATACAGCTTATGCTGTAAAGCGTGATTGATAGAATAGATCTGCTCAATGCTGGACTGAATGTAGGCAAGCTCGTGAATTTGTTGTCCATGTTCATTGGCGGACACGGTTCCGTTCGATTCCTTCCGCTCATCCAGAAATTGAAGCAGCTGCCGAATCGGCCTATAGCTTGACCTTGTTGCCAAATAAGCAACGATAATGCCCAGCAGCAGCAGAACCACGCTTGGGAACAGCGCCGTTCTCCATATGGCGATGAAAATCGAGCTGAATGAAGTCAATTCGTTTGTATAAACATAGTTCAGATTCGGGATCACCTTCGAGTGATGAATATAATTGACGGTCGATCCTACTTTTACATGGTTCATATCTTCCTGTTTGTTTATCCATTCGCTTCGGGCTAAGATTTCCGGGTTCAGATCCTCTTTATGAATATAGGAACCAACTATCTGATCGGTATACAGATAGAAATTGCCGTTCGTTTGCTCCGACGTTCCCGGTACTAAGGAAGCGCTGTCGACCACGATAAAGAAGTAGAGGGGATCGAGCTTCGAATGGATCGTCTGATGAATGATCACGATTTTGCCAGGTCTCTCGGAAAGCGCTTGCGGGACGACGTAAGTATTGGCCCCAAGCGATTCGCTCTGCAATTGTTGGAAACGGTTCAAGGCTTCCGCATGGACTCCGAGTTCATTTAAGTAATCTTTAATGCTATAAGTTCCTGCAGCTGTGATCACCAGGTTATCTGTCATTTTCGTAATTCCCAAGGTGAATCCCAACTGGCTAAAACCTTTAAGCTGATCAATCAGATCGTTGTACAGGTTCGCTATGTACAGATAACTTGTATCTTCGCTATAGCGATAATCGATTAAGCTTTGCAGAGTAGATACCTTATACACGAAATCCATGGCAATGCGCAGCATGAAGTCCGCATAATTGCTGATTTGATCCATATACAATTGGTGGCGATGCTTGTTTTGCGCATCTGACATTTGGTAACTTTTGTAGAATATGATGGATGAAGTAATAATCGAATAGATCAGAACAATCACGACAAATAAGCTCAACATTTTGTACAAAAATTTCCTCTTGACCATAAATCCGCTGACTCCCCTTCAATCATCATCCTTAGCCGGCTCATCCCGCACTCTTTCTATATCATCCGGTGGACTTCATGAAACTGATAAAGCTGCTCTTAATCTCTTTGAAAATGCTTTCAGTAATGTGCATTAATGAACGATCAACCGCTATCCATCCTGTCAATCGCTAATGCATTAGAACTTGTCAGTTTAAGTCTACATCACTTTTCGGTTTGAGTTTAGTTCAAAATTTTACAGACAGACCTTATCCTCATTTTTTGACTTCATGCAAACCATTGATGGAATGCGCTTTATACGGACATTGTTTCTATGAATATCGATTTTTTGTTTTCCCCTTGAACCGGATGGGGGGATCACTGTTTTTGGTCATCAAGCCCAAAAGTAATGATCACGACAAATATTCAAGATATATCTTTCGCGGCATCTCCTATACGATTCAGGTTAAGGCAGAGCTCGATAAGCATGAAGCAAAGGGGGGTGAAAGATAAATATGAGCAACACCGCAACTCCAGCGAAGCCGCCGGTGAAATTCAAAAGGGCGAAGCCGAAACGAAACTGGGAAATGTACTTCAGGGAATTAAAGAAAGATATAGTCAGAGATCGAATTCTATACTATTTGCTTGTCCCTTTCCTGCTCTGGTTCCTGATCTTTAAATATGTACCCATGTGGGGCATCCAAATTGCTTTTAAAGATTTCAGCTTGTTTAGGGGAATCGGCGGCAGCGAATGGATAGGCTTCGAGTACTTTACTGAATTTATTGGAAGCGAATACTTTTCGAGAGTCTTCATTAATACCGTCATCATCAGCTTGTATGGACTGGTCATTTGCTTCCCGGCCCAAATTTTATTGGCCATTATGATTAGCGAAGTGACTCGGCAGGGCTTCAAGAAAGTAGTGCAGACGCTGACTTATTTGCCTCACTTCGTATCCGTAGTCGTTGTTGCCGGAATCGTAACCACTTTCTTGGCGCCGAACAGCGGATTGATCAACCTCATTCTGGAGAAGCTCGGGATGGAAAAAATCTATTTTTTGACCAATCCCGATTATTTCAGAGGAATTTATACGGCCATGAATCTTTGGAAAGAGACGGGGTTCGCTTCCATTGTCTTTATCGCGGCTATTGCCGGTATAGATACACAGCTTTACGAAGCCGCTAAAATGGATGGGGCGAGCAAGTTCAAACAGATTATCCATGTTACGCTGCCGGGCATACTGCCTACCATTGTGGTGATGTTCATTATGAAGGTCGGCAACCTGCTCAGCGTCGGATATGAGACGATCATTCTGCTCTACCAGCCGGCAACCTATGAGAAAGCGGATGTCATCAGTACCTATGTATATCGTTCGGGGCTTATAGACGGAAGATATGATTTTGCGACTGCCGTAGGACTGTTCAATTCTATCGTAGCCCTCATCTTAGTCATTATGGCGAACAAGCTTAGCAAAAAAGTAACCGATGCAAGCCTATGGTAGGTGATAGTGTGATTGAGTCAAGAGGAGAAAAAATATTCAAGGGCGTCAACAATGTTCTGTTAGCTATTATGGCGCTTGCGGCTCTGTACCCTTTTATATACGTATTATCCGCGTCCATAAGCATGCCGTATAACGTAGTGACGGGCAAAGTGCTGCTGTTTCCCCAAGGGTTTACGCTCGATGCGTATAAACAGGTTTTGGGCAATTCGGAAATATGGGTGGCCTATGCGAACACCATATTCTATACCGTTGTCGGGACGGCGGTGTCCATGTTCTTTACGATCTGCGGAGCCTACGCTTTGTCGAAGAAACGTCTGAGGGGAAGAAAATGGTTTACCATATTCGTCACGTTAACGCTGTGGTTTGATGCCGGAATGATTCCATTCTATCTGACTTTGAGAGATTTGGGGCTTTTAAATACTCGGACAGGCATTGTTATCGCTTTTGCATGCAACGCCTTTAAAGTAATCTTGCTCCGCACCAGCTTTGAAGCCATACCGGCCGAATTGGAAGAATCGGTGAAAGTCGACGGCGGCAATGATCTGCAAGTATTGCTTAAAGTATATTTGCCGCTGGTGAAACCCGCATTAGCGACAGTAGGCTTATTCTATGCGATTGAGAAATGGAACGGATACTTCTGGTCGATGATCATGCTGACCGATATGGACAAGATCCCGCTTCAAGTGCTGTTGAAAAAAATGATTGTCGAGAACGACCTGCAATCGGAGTTTGCCGCCGCGTTGGACTTTACCTCTACGGTATCGGCGGAAACTGTAACTTATGCTACCATCGTTGTCTCTATTCTTCCTATTGTGCTTGTGTATCCTTATATTCAGAAATATTTTATAAAAGGGATGCTAGTAGGAGCAGTTAAAGGATAAGGCAACGATTATATAACGACTATATAAAGCTGCTATTATAAAAACGGGGTGAAAGATTTGAAGAAAATCGTTTATTTGTTAACGGCATCTGCTTTAATTGCCGGTGCGATGGCGGGATGTTCGAATGGGGCAAAAGAAACCGGTCCGTCCGAAGGGGATACGACGGCGCAGAATAGTGAAAATCCATACCTGGCTTCGGAGAAGCCGCTTAAGTTAACAGTTCATATGGGAACGAAAGATTCGGGAGTATTTAAAAACGACTGGCCCATTTTTGTGAAGGCGGCAGAAATGACCCATGTCACATTGGAAGGAACTCTGCCGAGTACGGTGGCGGATTTCAGCGAAACGTTCAGCATCGTCATGGCATCGGGTTCGCTGCCGGATATTATGCAAGCGTTATCCAAAGATTTCCTGCAATATGGCCAGGAAGGAGCCTTCCTGTCGCTCAATGATTTGATTGACGAGCATGCTCCTCATTTGAAGAAATTTTTGGAGGAGAATCCCGATGTAAGAAGCGCGGCCTCCGATAACGATGGAAATATATGGTTCATCCCGTTTGTTGCAGATGGAGAAGCGGAGAAAGGCTGGTTTATCCGCAAAGATTGGCTGGAGAAGCTGGGATTGGAAGAACCGAAAACCGTGGACGAGCTGCATGAGGTGTTAACGGCATTCGTCAATAATGATCCGAACGAAAATAACAAGAAGGATGAAGTCGGTTTCTTTCATAGAAATACGTCTATCGGAATTGAAGGACTCATGGCGCTTTGGAATGCCTACCCAAGTTATCAAGCATTTGACGATAAGGTGATATTCGGGCCATTGGAGGACGACTACGGCGTTGCTATGGAAAACATCGCCCAGTGGTATAAAGAAGGACTCATTGATAAAGAGATTTTCACTCGGGGAAGCAAGGCAAGAGATATTCTGCTTGCAGATAACGTTGGCGGATTGACGCATGATTTCTTCGCTTCCACGGGGAACTATAACGAGCAGCTGGAGAGCAAGATTCCGGGCTTCCGATTTGAACCGATGCTTCCGCCGGCAGACGTCAACGGCGTTGTGAAAGAGCCTACCAAGCGGGATCGGGCCAAAAACTATGGCTGGGGAATCTCGCACAGCAACCCGGACCCGGTGGCCACGATTAAATATTTCGACTTCTGGTTTACGGAAGAGGGCAGACGAATGGCTAATTTCGGGATTGAAGGCGATACGTATACAATGGTTGACGGCAAGCCGATCTTCACGGATAAAGTCTTGAAATCCGACAAAGCACCCGTAGATGTCATTCGCGAAACGGGAGCTCAGTCCAACTTCGGTTTCCAGCAGGATTATTTCTATGAAGAACAATGGACGCTTCCTCTGGCGACAGAAGGCATTGACTTGTATAAAGAAAATAATGTATTTATGGACAAATACCCCATTCTGAAATTTACCAATGAGGAGCAGAAGGAAATCCAGAAGATTTTCCCGAAGGTCGATACTTATATTGGTGAAACGAGGCAGCAATGGATTCTGGGCGCTAAACCGGTCGATCATGCGGCATTTGTCAAAGAGCTCGAGAAGCTGGGTGCCCGCCGTTTGGTGGAAATTAACCAGGCCGCTTACGATAGGTACATGGTCGAGATGAAGCAGTAAAGGAGCGAAAGTAGGCTGCAGCCCGATGAATCTCTGCAGCCTAAGGAGGGTAAAGATGAATATCCAAGCTTTGTTGAAAGATCCGATCTCTTCAAGTGAGTTGTTGGCTAATTTGCGGTCCCGATTAGAGCCTATGGCAGCCAAGAGCCGATACATTGCCGAGAATATGCCGGAGCTTGTGCAAGAAACGATTGCCAACGCGGAGGAAGCATATGGGGGAATGATCAAGCTCCCGGGGACGGGCGGCGTGCGCGAATGTGTAGGCAATCCGCCTTGCTGGCTGGAACGAAGGCATAACGATAATGAATTCCTGTGGCAGCTCAATCGAATGACGCACTGGCAAGATTTGTTGGAGGCCTATTCTCTAACGCAAGAGGAGAAATACGCACGCAAAGTTATCGATGAGATGCTGAACTGGATCGAAACGGTAGAGATTGACGAAGAGATGATTCACTATCCGATCGATTATTTCTCGAAATGCCACCCGTTGCGAGCGCTGGAACTTGGAATCCGCAGTTATAAGACGTGGCCGCTTGTATTGGAGCATCTGGGGCACACGGAGCTCTTTACAGAGGAAGTACTGGAACATTATTTGTGGGCGGTTTACAAGCAAATCAAAATGTTGCGCAAGGTATCACCGATTCTGTGGCCGAAGGCGGATCATAATCATTTTCTGATGGAATGCCTGGGCATTCTGACAACGGCGCTTTATTTCCCGGAGCTGCGGGAAGCGGAGGAGTGGAAAGCTTTTGCCATCGATGGGATTGAAAGATGCGCCTTGGCGCAATTGACCGAAGATGGCGGCCAGATCGAAGGCTGCCCGTCCTATCATAATGGATGCATGTTCTGGTTTGGTCTTGCCGTTGTTTTGGCAAAGCGCTTCCATTTCACGTTCTCGGAGCGGTATATGGAATTGCTGCGCAAAAACCTGGACTATTCCATCTATTCTCTGCGGCCCACCGGAAAATGTGTCCCTGTAGGAGATTCCCATGCGAACCATTTGGCGATTATGGGCGGAGTATACGGATATATGGCGTTAGATGATTTGACATGGCTAGGGCTTGCGACCAACTTGATCGATACTCGCGAGATCATGCGGGAGGCCGGCAAGCATGTGTGGCGGGCTTTGGATGTGCCCCGATTCCATAAGGATTTGATTGCTCTTCAAGGCAAGCGTTACGAGTGCGATAAATTGACGACATTCTGGAACCGGACGCTTCATCAAGCGATTATCCGCAGCGGATGGGATTCGGAGGCGCTCAGCTTCCTGTTTACGTGCAGAAGTCCGATACAAAACTTCCATGCCCATATCGATCTCATGAGCTTCGACTTTACGGCGCTCGGGAAAAATATGGTCTGCGACCCCGGCATCTTCTGTTATCGGGAGGATGAGGACCGCAAGCAATTCAAGAGTGCCAACTACCATTCCACGCTCCTGATCGACGAGAGAGACCACTTCAAATATTTGGGTTCATTCGCCTATGGTCCGCAGAAGGTCGGGGAAATTTACAATGTGGAAGACCGGGGCTTCTATCAAATCGCAAGCGCTTACCATTTGAATTATGAGCCAATTGTTCATCATCGCCATATTGCACTGGTCGATCATCGGCTGGTCGTCATTGCGGACCGGGTGGAAGGGCTGGAGCAGAACAGTGTGCAGCGGTACTTTCATTTGGATTTTACCGAGGTGGAGATCGCGTCGGAGGCGGTCATCGCCGCTAGCGATAGGGCCAATCTTGCGATTTTTACGTATCCGCGGGGAGAAGCGGAGCTTCTGCCGGGAAGGCTGTCCGATGTCAACGATATGGCAAGAGGCTCCACCAGAGTCCGATTCTATGGGACTTACAGCGGAACGATGACCTTCTTGACGGTGCTCCTGCCCTTCAGAGGGGAGGATTTCCCGGCCGTATCGATTCGGTCATTCGCCGATGGCCATTATGAATTTGACTGCGGCGAACGTTATCAGGTCGTTGTCAAGGAGAGGGAAATGACCATTCATAAACCGGTTTGAGAGGAGCGAACGAGGATGAAGACAAGGGGAAAATGGTTTCGAAGCGTTAGCCTGTTGTTAAGCATTATCATCGGTTGCAGCGGAATTGCGGGTATCCTGCCGGCGGCCGCGGCGTCCCAAATCGCCGTCTATTTGTATCAGGATTTCGAGAATTATACCGCGACCGGTGCGCCGCCAAGCGGATTTGAGATGACGGGCATATCGGACGTCAAAAAATCGAGCGGTGCCCTCCGGAACGAACATACGGCCCCGAACGGGACCAGCGCGGCACTGCGGATCGAAGAAGCCGTTGCGGATCAGCCGGATGTCGGCCTGGCCAAACGGTTCGGTACGGACGACTTGGCGGGCCCGATCATCTTTGATTTCGATATCAAATCGCTGGACTCCAACGGAAGCAAATTTGTCGAAATCAAAGACAGCAGCAATAAAGGAATGACGCTGGGGAATCTGGGAGCCGACGGTATCTTAAGAGTGGAAGGCAACAAAGTGCCGTTGAATCCGAATCAATGGTACAGGCTATCCTTTGCGATTGATTTCGGACCGGATGTACAGACGGTATCGGTCTATGTGGACGGCGTCAAGAAGCTCGATTCGGTTGTGTTGAAAAACGGCAATCAGGCGGCGGGGATCAACTACGTGCGGGTTCGGGCGAAACGAAGTCCGCAAGCCGACCTGACACCGGACGTCACAGGCAGCAACAACTTCACCACGCTGCTGGATAATATGAGGGTGTATTCGGGCACGGAGCTGAAGAGCATGGAAGAATTGGAAGCGATCAGTGTGCCTGATTCGTTAATGGATTTCGACAACGACCTTGGCATCTCCGTTCAGGACCGGCTGGCCGGCGCTTTGGCCATGGTTGTCGATAGCCCGAACGTACTTAAGGATAATGTGAAGACGGCCCATGCGATCGACGAGCCGAATATTCCGAGGAAAATCGGGGGAACGGTTATCGTGCCGCTTCGTTTGGTAAGCGCGTTTTTCGGTGTTGATGTGGAAGTCCATGGGCAAAGCGCGCGTATCAAAAAGGGTGGACGGAATGTGACGGTGACGAAGAATCATGCCGTCATTGCCGGTGAAGTGTATCCGGATCCCCATATTCAGTTTACATCCGATGATGTCATGGTTCCTCTGGACATGGCGGGCAAGATCCTGCAGAAGCAAGTGTATACGGACTATAAAGGCAGGGGGCTCATTGTCATTGGCGATACGGCCAAGCCGTTCGACGATGCGCTCGATAAAGTGGATGAGAGCGTCAAGCCGAAGGATAATGAGAAGTTCTTTATCGAAGAGGCGATCAAAGAGATCGTCTACGACCGTCCGACCGGGGAAGAAGCTATGGCCCGATTGAAGAGCAATGATGCGGCTCATCCAAGGGTTTTGGCAACATCGTCCGACTTTGCCCGGGTCAAATCGATGATTCAGTCCGGAGAAGCAACGATCGGCAAGTGGTACGAGGACATTCAGAAGCAGGGGGAGAAGCATCTGCATATGGCGCTGCCAACGGACGACCTGCCGGACGGCAGAAGGATGATCGGCTCCAGACAAGTGGGACCGCTAGTTGTCAATCTGGGGATGCTGTATCATCTTAGTGACGATGCTGCCAAGAAGGAACAATACAAGCAGAGGATCTGGGACGAAGTCTATACGGTATCGCAATTCCCGAGCTGGAACGAAGATAACGAATTTCTGAACACGGCCGAATTTATGGAAGGCCTTGCTATAGCCTATGATTGGTTGTACGACGCCTGGACGCCGGAGCAAAAGCAAATCCTCGAAGACGCCATTATTAACAAGGGGCTCATTAAAACACTAGAGGCCTATAACAAAAATGTTTGGTGGATCCATACGTATCCGAGAGCGAATAACTGGAATGCGGTATGCAACGGAGCCTCTGTGCTCGCTTTGATGGCGATCGGGGATATAGAGAGGGAAATCGTCCTGCCGTCCAACGAGAAAGTGACGATGGAGCAATTCGGCGGCAAAATACTGGATATTGCATTCCATGCGCTGGAGGATTTTATTTTACTGGAGTTCACTCTCGACGGAGCATGGGCGGAAGGCCCGAGCTATTGGAAATATACGCTGGAGTACATTGTTCGGTTCATTTCTTCGCTGGAAACGGCGCTAGGGACTAGCTACGGATATGACCAAACGCCCGGACTTAACAAAACGGGGTATTTCCCGACCTATTTAAGCGGAGCGGTCGGTTCGTTGAATTATGGGGATGCGTCGAATAACAAAGTGATTGCTGCCGAAGAATTGTGGATTGCGAAGAAATACGGGGATCGCCTGCTGGCCTCTGTGCATTTGGACAATAAAATCAAGTACAGAAATGCCGGTACCGAATTCGAAATGCTATGGTATGAGCCGGAAGCCTATCTTCCGGGGCAAACGCTGGAACTGGACCAATACTTCAGCGGGACGGAAGTTGCCACATTCAGAAGCAAATGGGACGATCCCAATACGAGCTTCCTCGGATTGAAGGCGGGCAACAACGTGGTCAGTCACGGGCATTACGATCTGGGCAGCTTCGTGTTCGAATCGTTAGGCCAGCAATGGGCGATCGACTTGGGCAAGGACGATTACAATCTACCCGGCTATTCGAATTATGATAAGGAGCGGTTAACCTATTATCGCTTGAATCCGGAAGGGCACAACACGCTAGTGATCAATCCCGACGGAGGCGCGCAGCAAAATATTAAGGCATTTGCCAAAATTGAAAAGACGGAAAGCAAGCCGCTTGGCGGATTTGCAATCGCCAATCTGACGGAGGCTTATAACAAGCATGCCTCCTCGGCGAAGCGGGGCGTGATGCTCGCCTCAAACCGTACAAGAGCAACGATTCAGGACGAAGTTGCCTTCTTGAACCCGTCCACCGCGTACTGGTTCATGCATACGGAAGCCGATATTCAAGTTAGCGACGACAGCCAGTCGGCGATCCTGACCAAAGGCGGAGAGAAGCTGTGGGTCGGTTTGGACAGTGACGCCCGCGACGCTTCAGGCCGTCAGATCGAAGCGAAGCTCGGCGTGATGGACGCCAAGCCGCTGCCAGAATCGCCCAATCCGCCGAAACAGCATCAGAATGAGGGGATTCGCAAATTGTTTGTCAAGGTGGATCAAGTGAAGGATATGCGGCTGACGGTGACGTTGATCCCGATTGTCGGAGCGGTGGAGGACACGGATACTTCGTTCACCAGTGCTCCGCTCGATCAGTGGAGGATTGCGGACGGCGAGCTGACGATTCCCGTCATTCAAGGCGTGAGCCTCGACGGCGAGCCTCTCGGAAGCTTTGACGGGCAGACCTTCAGCTATGATGTTCTGCTGCCGCTAGATCGTACGAATGTGCCTGTCGTTGAAGTGGTCTACGATCATTCACTGTACGAGGTGCAAGCCGTCCCTGCGGATGACGTTCCCGGCATTACGAAGCTTATCGTATCTTCGTTGCAAAGTCCCGAGATCAAGAGCGTTTACTATTTCAACTTCAAATTAACGCCGCTTGACGGAGAAGAGGAGCGTTTGACTGAACTTCCTATTTCGGCCGTTTCCGCCAGTGCCTCACAAGCCGACCAGGGAAATACGGAGGATAAAGCAATCGACGGTAATTTCGATACTTATTGGGGTGCGGAAGGCGATCAATGGATTAGGCTCGATCTTGGGGAAGCGAAAACCGTAAACAGCGTCGGCATCGCCTTTATCCGCGGAAATGAGCGGAGCTTCAAATTCGAGATCGAAACTTCGCTGGACGGCGAAACCTGGCACAAGGCGTTTGCAGGAACAAGCAGCGGAGAAAGTCTGGATATCGAAAAAACGTTTTTGAGGCAGCATGACGCGAGATATGTCCGCATCACGGGCCATGGCAACAGCGTGAATCAATGGAATTCCTATGCCGAGGTTCGCGTCTATCAATTGCTGCCATAGAGGGAAGGTAAGTCATAAAACGGACATTATACGGAAATATCGGCCGATTGGATCAAACGTCGTGATAAGGATAAGCCGTTTCTGTTAATTTGCCTAAAGCAATAATTATCGGATTGGAAAGGTGTGGAGGATGTAAGGTCGGCCGTATTGGAGTCGGTATTCGGAGGCAGGGGATTACCCTCGTCCTCCATTTATAGCAAAGGGATCTGGTGCAATTGCATCAGACCCCTTTGCTTCTATTTTTACTATGTTGTTTAATAACTTGTACGAGGTCTTTAAATTCATATTGATGATTAACCATGTAACGGTTAGATCTTCGGCTGCTTTTGGATCCATTAGAAATGGTATCTATTAAGCCTCAAAAAATGACAAGAGCAGTAAAACAGTAAAGGCGGTTCTCTTATTTGCATTTTGGAAGCTTGCTATAAGAAAAATAGCGCCGTAGAAAAGTAGATGTTTACCCGGCATCATTCTGCTAAACTATATAGTATATGCTAGAAATCGAAAAAGGGTTTGACTGAAATGAATTTACTGGATGAGCTTATTGATGCCTACCTGGATAACAACTTCGAGCATCCTTATTACTTGGATCTGCAGACCGGACAAGTTATTTTGAACATGGACGAAGCTTATACGGGGGAGCCTAGAATCGACTGGGATGACGAGGAGAATGAAGAACGTTACATCGATATTCCAAAGATTGATTCGAATGAGGCGTTTTATGTGATGACGAAATTTGCCCAGCGTACCGAATCCGATCCCGAGGACAGGCTGTTCGATGCTCTTGATGGCCATAGACCTTTTCGCAGGTTTAAGGATGCGCTTTACGAATTGGATCTGTGGGACGAATGGAACAAATTCGAATACATGTATGCAGAAGAAGAGATTAAGTCCTGGCTGGAGAGGTTCGATATCAACTATAATGAACTGAACCAAAAATACAAAGCCAATAACCCTTATTCTAATTAGAGGGGTATTTTATCTTGAATAGACAAGAGTTGCAAAAGAAGATCCGTCGGTTCATCCTGACCCAATTTCGCGAAACGGCGAGGGACTTGGGACTGAAAGAATCCCATACCGCTTATGTTTCATGGGGAAAGGGGCCTAAACGGCCGCTTCGCTTCTCCAAATCGGGCAATATCCATACAGAACGGCGATACTCTACGCACTATGTAAAGTCTTCAAAACCGGAGTCTGCCGATCCTAATCCCACTGTAGGAAATCCTTAATTATAACAACAACGTTTAGAAAGCTGGTAGGCGGAATGAAGCTAAATCAAATCAGAAATTGGATACACCCGGTCATTCTCGAGCGAGGAGAAGCATACCGGGCAAACGGACATATTCTTTCTGTTAGTGAAGTCGAGCCCCAAGTTTATCGTGCTGTGGTTGAAGGAAGCGATCCATACGAAGTGGAAATTGAGCTTAGTTCGCAGGGGGAAGTAATTCATACCTTTTGCGACTGTCCCTATGATCAGGGTCCGATTTGTAAACATGTCACGGCTGTTCTGCTGGAAATCAGTGATGAATTTTCCCCAATAGGAAAGGCTAAGCCTTCTTCAAGGCGCAAATCTGCCCATAAGAGTATCAAGGATCATTTAACTTCGCTAAGCAAGGATGAGTTAATCAGGCTTCTTATCCGTTTTTCTAATGAGATCGAGGATGTAAAGCAAGCCCTTGAGCTTCAGTTTATGGAGGCTAGCCCAAAAGAAAGCTTACAACTATTCAAAAAGGTCATTCGTTCTACGATTAAACAAAACTCTGATCGTTATGGCTTTGTTGCGTACCGGAATGTTCCCTCCGCTGTAACCGGAGCAGAAAAAATTATGGAGAAAGCCGAGGAAGTACGGGAAAGCGGGGATTATCCTCGTGCTGTTGAGATTAGTTTTTGCGTTATGCACGAGATGGGTGATTTATTGCAAGCATGTGATGATTCCTCGGGAATTGTCGGAGGGTTAATCGAGGAATGCTTGGACTTTGTTCACAGTGCATCGGTTCAATTAGAGAATAGCTCTTCTACGGACAGGTCCATCCTATTTCAACTGGTGCTCAAAGAGGCGCTTCATCCTAGTTTAGAGGGATGGAATGAGTGGCAATTGTCTCTTCTGGAAAGTGCTGTTTATTTAATGGCCACCCTCGAAGAAAAGGAGAAATGGAGTCAATTGGTCGAAGGATTGGAAGCCCGTGAATCCTCTCACAGTTCCTATTTTTTCGAGAACGCAGCCCAGCTTAGGTATCGAGTTATTGATAAATTTGAAGGTGGCCGTGAAGCCCAGAGATATTTGCATGAGCATCTGGACATTACGGCCTTTCGTAAAATAGCGATTGAGGATGCAATAAAAAATCAAGAATTCGACCACGCGTTGGAACTCGCCGAGCAAGGAGAACGAAAAGATGCTCGAGAAGGGTATCGCGGTCTTGTCGATCAATGGAAAAAGTACCGCTACGACATTTACAAGCTTACTCATCAAGTGGTGCCTCAAATCAAACTTGCAGAGGAATTTGCTGTGGCGGGGGATTATCAGTACTATTTAAGTTTAAAAGAATTGTATAGCGAAGATGAGTGGCCGTCCGCATACAAGGACTTTCTGGATAAGCTGGAAGCCAACAGCGATATGAACTGGAATGTGGCTTCTTTATATACGCGAGTGCTTATTGAAGAAGGGGAGACGGCGAGACTGATGGATTATGTTCGCAAGCATAACCGAGCCGTGCTGGAATTTTACCCTCATCTGGTTGACAAATTTGCAGAAGAAGTTTTTCTTGTATTTACACAAATCATATCGGAGGACATTGCCCAGTCAGCGAATCGAAAAAGTTACCGCAAAGCATGCGGAACGATTCGTGTTCTTATCAAGGCGGGAGGAGCGGCTCATGCGCGGAAGATTGTAGAGCGGCTTCGCGAGGCTTATCCGAACCGGCCCGCCCTCTTGGATGAATTACAAAAAATCAAGCTGGACTAGATGTAATGAATCAATGACCGAGAAGGGAACTATTTGCGAGGGATCAGATATGGGGACAAGCTCATGGCAATAATTCGGTGCCCCTGATCATTCGGATGGATGGGCAAAGATCCACTTAATGCGTCTTCGATCTTTCCGTTTCGATACCCATATATAAGACCTGCCTGTCTTCCTTCAAACCACGTATGAGCGGGAGTTACAGCTACATCGTAACTATGGGCGAGCCCATTTATCATAAGATTAAATTGGCTTATCGACTCAACCGAAAGAGGGCTGTTCGGAAATGGATTGTATTGCGTGCAGCAAATGATCCGAGCTCGGCTTCCTTTTTTTATATGAGTAAAAATGGCACTTAAATTACGCTTATAGTTGGTTATAATGTTTTTGACAGCAAGTGGTTGCTTGGTTCTAATTGAAGCTAATGCCGCGTTCGCCAAATCAATGCCTCCAATCCATACAGAGACAACAGAGGAATGACTGATTACGGAGGACCCCCTCCATATGACGGCATCCAATAGATCATAGCTGCTCCAACCGGGCCGAGCCAGAACAAAACCACGCACCTTGCGTGAGTCTATATTTAAAGTGGACATTATCAAATGAGGATATGCCTTTTTTAAAGAGGAGGCATTTTGGCCAAATGTAATGGAATCTCCGAGAGCTGTATAGATCATCAGGATATCACCACTCCAACCTTTGGTCACGCCTAAGCGCAAACTTTTTTTGAAAAAGAAGGGGCCGATCGACTTGCGGCTTTCGAGTGTATTTTCTAAAGTATAATATTGCGATCACGCATATGTTGTGTGGACGTTAACGGAGAGAACTGAGGTTGACTAAGATGCCTCTCCAAGGTAGGGTGAAAATACTGGGGACTAACTAAGGGGTGAAAGTCAGATAATGAGTAGATTAATGGAAGTGAATAGCTATGACGCTAACGCTTCATTCGTAATCTTTTTAATATCGATAGGAGATCTTGATCCTTCGCTAACCATATCGGGCAAAATATTTTGTAGAAAATAATCAACACAATAAAGCTGGATTCCTTTAATTTTGATAAGAGCATTTCGATACATCACGATAAATTCTTTCTCTGTATTCCCTCGCTGCAGCTCAGCAAAAGCCTCATAGATTTGATCCAGTTTATCGGCAACTTCTAATATTTGCCCTTCCACTGAATCGTCTTTGCCTTCGCGCAGTTGTCTGCGAAAGATGTGCTTAAATTCCTCTGGAATATGCTCGTCAATGAAATGATCGACCATTCCTTCTTCTACTTTTTGCAGCATGGCTCGAAGTTCTAGTGAATAGTGTTTTACAGGCGTTTTAATATCTCCAATAAAAATTTCACCGTAATCATGGCTGCTTGTTATTTCGTAAAGCTTTTTCCAATCCACAGCGACTCCGTTACTTTCTTCAATATCCGCCAATGTTTTGGCATATTGAACTACCTTCCAAGAATGAGCGGATACACTATGCTCCTGAAACTTGAATCTACCAGGGCAGCGAATAATTCGCTCTAAATCGGTTAACGATTGGAAATACGCATGAATACCCATATTTAGAACTCCTTTCTTTGATTAATGTATGGAGTGTTGCCTTACGTATAGTATAAATTCTGTTTGTTAACGGGTGATTAACTCGAACAGGAAGTTATTGCATAAATCTAAGTTAGCAGCGTAATGTTCTAAAGCCGACCTCATGCCGTCGGTTTTTTGTTATGTCTTTTTATTGAAACCGTGATGTCGGACGATTTGAACAAATTGCCATTCTTAAGGAAAATTTTATAAATTTTGTAGATAGTATTAAAGATTTCGAAGGTCGTTAAATGTATTATTATAACAACCGGAAAGTACGGGGAAGTGGTCATCAGATAAATATTTTTTAAAAGGCGGTAATATAGAAAATGGTTCAGTTCATACATTCCATTGAAATTCTAAAGAGGTGCGAACAAGGATGAAGTCAAATTCAAACCGAATCTGGAGGATTCTATTTTATTTACTTTTTGCTGCATATGCTTGCTTTGCACTTAAAATAATCTTGTTTAAAACTATCCCTATTTCAAGTGTATTTACGAATCCGCTTCTTGAACTAAGAAGTGTGAATATCATTCCTTTTCGTACAATTATCGATTTTTTGAATGAACCCATGGATATAGGGATGGCGATGACCAACATTTTGGGTAACATTGCGGTATTTGTCCCCCTCGGAATATTTGTATCGTATACAGGAAAGAAAAAATCACTTGGCCACCAAACCTTAATTCTGTTTTTAACCACATTGTTGCTTGAAATCGTTCAATATATACTGGCTTTGGGCAGCAGTGATGTGGACGATATTCTTCTGAACGTATTGGGGGGATTAATCGGGATTGCGATCTGCAGAGGAATGAAGCGAATATTCCATGCCCAAGATCGTCTCCTTATCGCACTTGTGGTCTTTTATCTGGTGGCGGGGATCGCCGGAAGCGTAACGATTGCGAAGGTCGATGGAAGCTTGCTTCCTTTCGGCTCTTCCAAAGTAGTTTACATAGATGAGAACAAAGAAGTGATGGAAGGATTGGATGAGGCTGCGGCCCATTTGTTTGGCGAACTGGCGTCCATAGATGCAGACACGATTACGGTACAGCGTAATCCGAAGTACAATGTTACAATGACTCAATCGGGAACATCGAATGACGGAGAGGAAAAGGTGACCGTCTCCCTCGGCGCCTCAACCAAAATAATTATTCGGCATATTCATTCCGATAAAAATGAAATCGTTAGCAAATATGAAGATGGAACGGTTTCGGCACTCGCTTCCATGCTGAACTCGATGGATACTGTTCCTACGGTAAGGGTCTGGTTATCCGGTGAAAATAACCTTGTAGCCAGTGCGCTGCTTATTAGTTTCATTGAATAGCGGTATCCGAATTATAGTCTGGCACGCCATGGAGTCTGCAGATGATCGAAACGGAAAATAAACCAATATAAAAATTATAGATACTTTGTAGACGTGTTTTGAAACTTTGAAATCACTAAGTGCAGCTGCTAGAAAGACTAAACCCACTAACCATAGACGGTTGGTGGGCTTACAGATGGAACATTTATTCGGCGTATTAGGCGATACGGAAGAGGGCTTTATTCATCTAGCATGAAAAGCATGTTTACGGAAGCACATTGCCTGCCGCGCGATAGATGTCATACCATTCTTCACGTGTCAGGTAGACTTCACTTGCCTTACAGCAATCCTTTAACCGTTCTGCATTCATCGTACCGATGACCGGTTGCATGTGTGCGGGATGGCGTAACAGCCATGCGATGGCAATGGTTGTGTTGCTTACCTCGTATTTTTTCGCGATTTCGTCGATATTCTGATTCAATTCCGGGAACTTATCGTTTCCAAGGAAAACCCCTTCAAAGAATCCGTATTGGAAAGGCGACCAAGGCTGAATGGTAATATCGTTCAATCTGCAATAGTCAAGCACACTGCCGTCCCGGTTTATAGCGGAGTCATTCTCCATATTCACGTTAATGCCATTGGAGATCATGTTGGCGTTCGTGATGCTCAATTGCAGTTGGTTCGCAATGAGCGGCTGCTTCACCGATTTCTTCAGAAGTTGGATCTGCATTGGATTCTGATTGGAAACGCCAAAATGCCGTACTTTTCCCGAGCTTTCAAGAATGTCGAATGCCTCCGCTACATCGTCCGGCTCCATTAGCGCATCCGGACGATGTAGAAGCAGCACATCCAGATAATCCGTTTTCAGCCTTTTCAAGCTGCCGTCCACCGATTCTAAAATATGCTCTTTGGAAAAGTCGAACATTCCTTTCCGAATGCCGCACTTGGACTGCAGGATGATTTTTTCCCGAATATCATCGTTCATATGAATCGCATCTGAGAATATTTCCTCGCATGTTCCATTGCCATAAATATCAGCATGGTCGAAGAAATTCGCGCCTTCTTTCAAGGCAGTCTGGACAAAGCGCTCTGCCTCGGCTTTATTCAGTGAATGAATCCGCATGCAGCCAACTGCCATGACCGGCACCTCTAATGTGCTGCTTCCAAGTGTCATTGTTCTCATCAACTATGCCTCCCTTATTCGGATAATGTAGGTCTTATTGATTGTGACACTAAGTATAGCGCTTTTCAAGATGATGGATTAGATGAAACATCGGAATAACCGGGAATATTCCGGAAAAATCGACCTTACAAAAGTAGTTCCTCATAATCGAATGGAAATATAAGTTAATGGTGATAATAAGGGAATGAAAAAGAGAAAAGGATGATTTCATGATTTACATATATAACGATTATGGCGGAACGCATACGACGGCATTGGCCGCTGCTTATCATCTCAATAAATTGCCCATCAATCGAAAGCTGACCAAAGACGAGATTCTAACCACGGATTATTTCAATAAATTGCAAACTTCGGATATGGGGAAGCTCATCTTTCATGGGGTGGATGAGAACGGACATCCGGTTTACACCGTTGGACGCGGGTCCTCCAAGGTAGTAGTTCCGGCTTTAAAAAATTTGAGCATACTATTACAGGATAGATATAAAGCGGACGAAACCATCGTGTATTCTAATACTTCGCCCACCGTGCCATTGGCTATGACCATCGGAGGCTTTTTGTCGAGGAGATTAAAGCTGGATTTCATCGGAGTTCCGCTATTGGTCCTGGGCGCCAAGCAATGCTGTAAAAACGTTATTCAACTGGTCATCCATACCAAGAAGGCGGAAAAGTCAAAAGACGGATCCATTATCGTGTTGGAAAACAAAAACGTTCCGATCTCCCGAGTGGAAGATAGAACATGACATGATCCGTCGCTGGGGACGAAATGGCTTACAGTTATACATTTAACCCGCGATCGGCCTTGCAGAGCAGGAGACCTTTTCGGCGAAGCGGTCAAGCGATTGGCTGATCGGTAATGGACTATTGTTGTAGAAGAGGCCGATTTCGAAGGAAATACGGTCTTCTTTGTGTGCCTGGAAATGGATAATAATTTTGCGTGCAAAGGCGTATTCCTGCCAGAGGCGAAACCACTGGTCAAAAAGCGGATGGTATGTTGATGGTGATAATTTAATATACCGAAATTGATTTTGGTATATTAAATTTAATTTGGAATAAGATTGGGGCATACGAATATATTGGGGGGAGGAAGGAAGAGTGCGAATAATTGATTTAAGCGGACCGCTGGAGAGTGGCATGTGGAATTATGGTTCGCCCTTTCCGCCTATTCAAGTGGAGCAGGTGGCCCAGTTGGATAGGGAAGGCTATCAAGGTCATTCGCTGCATTGAGAAAAAACGGCTTTTACTTGCACCTGTGGTCAATTTACGCGAAGCCGGTAAAGGACCTTATACTTTAATCGCGCTTCCGCTTCATGTCCCGGGAGTATGTGCGACTCCGTGCCGGGCCATTCTGCTGGATCAGATCATGGAATAGTAAGGCCGCCCGATACAGCATCAGACAAGGGAGGGAAGCCCTGAAGCTTCCCTCGCTTTTTTTGGCTGATCGTTATATCTGAGGGGGTTCGCTAACTTTTCCATCTATAGTCATTCAACGATAAGATTCCAGTGCTTCACGACTTGTCCGAAATGCTAGTTTTTCAGCATATTTCTGTATTGAATCGGAGTTCTGCCTTCATATTTTTTGAACTTTCTAATAAAAATGGAAGAATCGACATATCCGATCTCACCGATCAGTTCTTTCAGCGGGAGATCGGTCGTTTTCAGCATTGTTTTGGCCTTCTCCATTCTCAGCATATCGATATAACGCATTAAAGGCTGTCCCGTATGTTCTTTAAAAAACCTGGTGGCATAAGAGGGAGAGACTCCAAAAAACGCAGCTATCGTTTCCAAGCTGATCATATGGTTGCAGTAATGTTGATTTACGTAAGCAATCATTCTAGTAAATAAATGATCATCTTTTCGGCCCGCGACATAATCCCGGACCTTCTGGCAGCAATTAATGACGAGCGTTTCTAACTCGTCCAGCGTCTCGAAACGGGGAACCAACAGCTTTTCCAAGGTCTGGTCTATAAAACCGTCCTCTTCTATATCCAGTTCGATTAATGTCCTCTTGATCGTGTTCACGATGGAATAACAAATACATTCCGCTTCTTCGATCGTGATCTGATTGTCGATGATATACTGCATGATTTCTTTAATATTCCGTTGCGCATCCTCGCGGTTTCCTTGTTTGATAGCTTTAATTAATTGGCGCTCTTGCTGAATAGGATACCTGTAGTTCTCTTGTCTGTCATTTTCCAAGTGTTCATAACAGATCACACTGTCGTTCCCTTTGACAAAACGATAGCGTACCCCGTTCTCCGCCTGTAAATAAGATTGATAGATCATGGCTGGATCGGAGCATACTTCTCCAATTCCTACCGTGACGGTAAAGTGAAAATAGTGTTTAAACCATTCTTTCGCTTTATAGGCTAATTGCTCCAAAGTTTGGGTGTCATGAAATCCTTCCTCTATATTAACCAAAAGAGCAACGCCCCGGTCGCCCAGTCTCTCCAGAGCCAGTCCGCTTCCTATTTCCATCGACAATTCTTCTGTTATTTTTGCTAAACTGTATTGAATGATATCCTGCATCGATTGGTTATTTTCGCTAATAAACTTGTTATACTCATCAATCATAAACAACATAACGGCAAAATAAGGCTTGTCCAGCGGCACATTAACGAACTCCAGGTCTTTCCACTCGTTGGGGTTCTTTATTTTTCCTTTGAGCAGCATGAGCAAGTAGGTTTCCCTCATCACACCCGCCTGACTTTTTAGCCTGGACAACAAAGCTTCGTTCTCCTCCGTTATGGTTCCGACGGTATTGGAGATGAAATCAAGCTCATCCGTGGAAGCAGGAGAGGCTTGAGGATGCTGCCTTTTCTTTAAAGCTTCGGCCAATTTAATCAACGGTTTATAATTTGTTATGGAAAAGCTGAAGGCTAAACAAACGCCCAGCACCAAAATGAATGCAATCGTGTAATTGAAAATGTTGCGGATCTTATATACTTTCGCCATGAATTGATCCTTCGGGATGACCGAAACATACGACCAATGATTATATTCCGATTGGAGCTTGACGACCGAGTATTTGCGATTATTAACCGATAAGCTATCCTCTGCTTTCAAGGCGGCGCTCTGGATCGTTGCGGATAGATCCTCTGCTTCATCATGGCCTTCTCCGTTGGAGATGGAAATTACTTTATCGTTGTTTTCGTTAAATAGGTACATGTACCCGTTATAATCTTTTAAGGTGCTCTTGATGAGGCTTGTCAAAGAATGCTCTTCAATCAAAAAAAGAATGGCCCCATAAGGCTTGGAGGAATTCACGGATAACGGATAGAGGTAAGTTGAGAAATGGGCAGGATTCATTCCGGCCATCTTAACGGGCTCCATCGGTCTCATGACCGGAGAGATGGGCAAATGATTAATAAATTCATCCTTGCTCCAATGCTGATAATTATAAACATCGTTAAAGAATTGATCCGTGCTATAGGTGCCGCTGGCCCCGTACATTTGTGAAGAATTTCTGGAATTATAATAAAGGACAACATCAGAAATAAATATATTGGTCGAGCGGTACTTTTTTAACTCCGCCACGGCCTGATATTGTCCATAGCCCCCTGTATCCGTTATAAACGGAGTTAACTGGGGATTAGCCGCGATTTG
This sequence comes from Paenibacillus sp. J2TS4, assembly GCF_018403245.1. Taxonomy (GTDB): domain Bacteria; phylum Bacillota; class Bacilli; order Paenibacillales; family NBRC-103111; genus Paenibacillus_L. The sequence continues at coordinate 243,766 of NZ_BOSH01000007.1, read as the reverse complement.
CGCAGCCATACGATTCATTTCATGCAGCCTCGTGTCTACCGCATCCTTGGCCTGGGTTAGGGTGGCCATCATGGAATTTTCTACTTCTCGTTGCAAAGTAGACAAGAACGTTTCGTATACGACACCGCCAACAATGATCAATAACGTAACAACAAGTAAAACATAAGAGAAAAAATATTGGTAGAAACGACGCGATTTTCTTGGCCAAAACAATAAAGACCGGCTAAAGCCAAGTAAATATTTACTCAAGGAACTTCTCCTCCCTTGCAACCCCTAATCTCTACAAAAAGAATCCGCTTTCATAAACATGCAGCTTTGGCTTTTTCCGTTCATCGTTAGGAGCCTTCCGCAAATCAATGGTATAACATAACCACTGGATTGAAAAGGAAATTTTGTAGGGCAGTAAATATTTGCAGGTTAAAAATAGTCTATAGACAAGGATTGGATTTCTTTCAATAGAGGCTGCCCGCTTTCGGGAAGAGGAAAAAATAGAAGGTTAAGAATTGCTGATGGACGTCTTTCTTCTTTTGTTTTATGCTTAGGCCGCATCCTGAGAGGGCTATAGTAGCGGGAAGCGAAAGAGGATCAGAGTAAGTTAGCTTAAAGGAGGGAAACACTATTGCCACGACCTTCTCCACAGAAAATGACAGCGATTACAAAGAATGAAGGGCCGCGATTTTTATTAAGGATGTTTCGTAAAAATTGGGATCTCTATCTCCTGATCCTCCCTATCCTTGCCTACTATATTATCTTCCACTATATTCCAATGTACGGCTTGCAGATCGCCTTCAAGGACTTTATTGCAAGCAAAGGAATATGGGGGAGCCCCTGGGTGGGATTAAAGCATTTTGAACGATTTTTTGAAAGCTATTATTTTTGGCGGCTAATCAAGAACACCTTGTTGATTGGAGTGTATGAGCTTGTTGTCGGATTCCCCGTACCGATCCTGTTGGCCCTGATGATTAATGAAGTGCAAGCCAAATTTTTTAAGCGAACGGTTCAAACGGTAACCTATGCTCCTCATTTCTTATCCACTGTCGTCCTGATTGGTATGATGATGATCTTTCTTTCACCGGAAAGCGGGATGATCAATCAGATTATCCAACGATTGGGAGGAGAACCGATTTCCTTCATGACTCGGCCGGAATGGTTCAAAACATTGTATGTTTTCTCCGGCGTCTGGCAGCAGATGGGATGGAGCTCGATTATTTATTTGGCCGCCTTATCGGGAGTGGACCCGCAGCTTCATGAAGCGGCCAGAGTCGATGGGGCCGGTCGCTTACGGCGAATATGGCATATTAACCTTCCCGGGATTCTGCCGACCATCATCATTCTGCTTATATTAAATATCGGGTCGATTCTGGGAGTTGGCTTTGAAAAAGTGTTTTTAATGCAGAATGAATTGAACAAGGACAGCTCGGATGTTATTGCAACCTATGTCTACCGCAGCGGGATACTGGGAGCGCAATACAGCTTTTCTGCGGCCGTTGGATTATTCAACTCCGTTATAAACTTCATTATGTTAATATCTGTTAACTTTATCGCCAGGAAAGTGGGGGAAACCAGCTTGTGGTAAGGAAGTGAAAAATGGTGAAAAAAACGATAGAAGATCGAATGTTTGAAGCTTGCAACTATTTTCTGCTGACGTTAGTGCTTGTGATTGTCTTATATCCTTTAATCTTCGTGTTAAGCGCTTCCTTTAGTGATCCGTATAAGGTCATTAATGGCCAGGTTTGGCTTTGGCCGCAAGATTTTACTTTGAAGGCTTACTCCAAGGTGCTACAGAACCAAGATATTCTGACCGGGTATTGGAATACCATCTTGTACACGGTTACCGGCACAGCGTTGAATTTGACAGCAACGATCATGGCCGCTTATCCGTTATCGCGGAAAGATTTTTACGGAAGAAATGGGATTATGGCGATCATTGTCTTCACCATGTTTTTTGGGGGAGGGCTGATCCCTGTTTACTTGTTGATTAAGAACCTGGGAATGGTCAATACCTTCTGGGTCATGATTATTCCGAACCTGGTCTCCGCCTGGAATATTATTATTATGCGAACCTTCATGCAAAGCAGTATTCCATTAGAAGTACAGGAGGCCGCAGCCATCGACGGCTGTTCGAATCTTCAAATCTTATGGCGGGTTGTTTTACCGTTATCCACACCCATTATAGCCGTCATGGTTTTATTTTATGGGGTTAGTCATTGGAACGCTTTTTTTAATGCGCTTATTTATTTGACGGATAGAGATAAGTATCCTCTACAGTTAATTTTAAGAGAAATTCTGATCCAAAGTCAGATGCAAGAGATGTTGGGAGTAAGCGAGGAGTCATTAGTTGCGCAAATCATGGATGCGGAAGCGATCAAATATGCGGTGGTCATAGTGGCTAACTTGCCCGTGTTGTTGTTATATCCGTTCTTACAAAAATATTTTGTGAAAGGGATCATGATTGGAGCCATTAAAGGTTAATTTCATAAATGACAGGAGGTTTCAAGATGAAGAAAGGGATGGCTTTGTTCGCAGTTACAGGGATGATTGTGCTGGCGATAGCTTGCAGTAACAAGGAAAGGCTGTCACAGGAGCCCGTTGCAGACAACCCAAAGGTCAACATGTCTGGGATGCCCATCGTGGACGAACCGATAAAGCTGCAAATCTTTGCGGGAAAATCGCCGACAACAGCCAACAACTGGAATGATGTAATGCTATGGAATGAATATAAAAAAATGACAAATATTGAGGTGGAGTGGATACAGGTTCCGTTCGACAGCCTGTCGGAAAGGAGAAATATTGTTCTGGCGGGAGGAGATTACCCGGATGCTTTTCATACGGCTCTCTTCTCTAATGCAGATATTGTCAGGTATGGGACCGAGGGAATATTTATTAGATTAAACGATCTGATAGATCAGTACGCGCCCAATCTGAAAGCTATTCTGGACCAATACCCGGAGCTGCGGAAAGCTCTGACGATGCCGGACGGCAACATTTATTCCTTCCCTACCTTTGTAGATCCGGAGTTTCAATCGAGCCTGGCCGGAAGTAAAATGTGGATTAATAAAAAGTGGCTTGACGCCGCGGGAATCGAAGAACCGCAAACGACCGACGATTTTTATAATATGTTAAAGGCGTTTAAAGACGGCGACTTCAATCAAAACGGCTTGCCGGATGAAATCCCGTACGGGGGTGTGAAAGTGTCCGGTCTGATCAATTACTTAAAGGGTGCCTGGGGACTGGGCAATCGAGGAAACTCCCATCCGTATGTTGATATCGATCCCGATACGAAAGAACTGAGGTTTATCCCTATATCTCTGCAATATAAGGAAGTGCTGGAGTTTGTCCATAAGCTCTATAAAGAAGAACTCATTCAAAAAGATATTTTTTCGGTCAACAGCAGCGCCTTCTATGCCAAGGGATCGGAAGGCTTGTATGGCTCGCTAATTACAACCAGCCCTGTCACGCTTATGAACCAGCAGGATTATATCGGAGCATCGGCTTTAAAAGGACCGGCCGGGGATCAATTGTACGCTTTCGTTACTTCCCCATCCACCCGTCTGGGCTCGTTCGTGATCACTGATAAAAATGAACACCCGGAGGCGACAGTTAGATGGATCGACCATTTTTATGGCGAAGAGGGGAGACGAATGTTCTTCTTTGGATTTGAAAATGTCACTTATACAGCGATGGATGACGGGACCTATACATACACCAAAGAAATTACGGATAATCCGAAGGGTCTCACTTTCGAACAGGCGCTTGCGCAGTATTTGACTTGGCCGGGAGGAGGTTACCCGGGGTTTATTACCGCAAAGTATTTTCAAGGAGCCGAGGGCCGCCCGGAGGCACTGGAAGCGACAGAAAAGCTGGCTCCCTATTTTCCTGAAGAAATATGGTCGTCGTTCAACTATACCCTTGACGAATACGATCAATTGGCGTCTTTAGGGGCAGATCTCGGCAGCTATGTAGAAGAAATGCAGTCTAAATTTGTTTCGGGTCAAGCGTCTTTTGCCGAATGGGATGAATATGTCAGCACATTAAATAAGATCGGCTTGGAGAAATACATGAAGATCTATAAAGATGCTTTCGATCGTTACCAACAAAATTAAATTAGTGCAGACAAGAGAGGAGTTGTTTAGATGAGTCACGTTAGGAGAATAGTGATCTTTATCCTGCTGTTTGGCTTGTTAAGTCCCCATGCTTTGGCCTCTGTCCCAGCCTTGCCTATGGGCTTGGCGCCTCAATTGGTTTTGGAAGATGGGACGATATTGAACATTAATCGGATAGATGAGGGCAGGGGAGAGGATGAAATCAGCGTTCACACAAGCGTGTACGGTTCATTGACCGCGCCATTCGATCCACCCACGGTTGAGTTTATTATCGTTAACGATATCGTCGCGGAGAAGAATGCCGGTGATCTCCGGGGGACTTATATTCCAGCTAACGGATACGTGATCTCCGCTATGGGAGAAGCCATTCATGAGCTAAGCACATTGGAAGTCGGACAGAAGGTTCAGCGCATCGGATGGGAGCTGCCCGCTCCCGCGCCTGCTAACTATTTTCAAGTCAAAGATAATATAATTCCTATTGATCATATCAACACTTCCCGTAAAGGGGGGGCAGTCGTCTTGTATCAGCCCTCTTTCGGCCCAACCACCCAAACCAATCCATGGGGAATGGAGATCACGGTTCAGAACGGTCAAGTAACCAACATTGCGACATTGAATGATGGGGAAAATAATTCGCCGATCCCTCAAGAAGGGTACGTATTATCCGTCCATGTGGATAGCCGATATTATACCGAGCTTAGCGGGCTTGTAAAGGTAAAGGTTGGTGATCCCGTTACTCTCGTATTGAAGAATGATTTAGTCATGTATGAGGCCGGCCAAACGTTGTATCACGCCTATAATCCGAAGACGAAGGAAGATAACCCGGCAGGCTGGAATGAGGAGGAAGATGCGCCTTATCCAGGCTTTAGAGGTGCCAATCAATTGATCGTTTATGATTCTTACTATGGAGAGACGACGGGAACGAACGGGTATGGATATGAAGTAATGGTCAATCGGGACCATATCGTAGTGAAGAGCGGCGGCAACAATTCTTCCATTCCGGAAGGGGGATGGGTACTTTCCGGTCATGGGATCATGGCCGATTGGCTGCAAAAGTATGCCCGGGTCGGAGCGAAGCTTCAACTGGATAGAAATAAGAAGGAAGCCGTCACTTTGTTTACGCCCCGGTCCTATCTGGCCATGAATGAATCCAAGCTTAGAGAAATGGTTGAAATGACGGATCAGTCCCAAAGCCGGTTTCTCGATATCCCTTATTCAGAAATTACCTCTACGGTGAGTCGGATTCTATTGCTTCGCGGGGAGATGGAGGAAGCGGCGAGTCATAAGGATTACGACTTGTTGACCGCTAAATGGAAGGAAGCGGAGGATCTGCTGAGGCAGGTCTATTACCTGAATTTTGAATCCAGAAAAGTGGAGCACCGCGGTATATGGCTGCGGCCCATGGAAAAAAACAGAGAAGAGGTCCGGCAGCATGTAGCCGCTATTAACGATGCTAATTTTAACCAAATCTATTTGGAAACCTGGTGGAGCGGATATTCTATTTTTCCTGCAGCTCAGGCTATGATTACCCAAAATCCGATCTACAACGGGTTTGATGTCCTCGAAGCCTATATTGAAGAAGCGCACGAGTTAGGCATAGAGGTGCATGCCTGGGTGGAAAATTACTATGTCGGGAAACAGACGATTGACCAGCATCCGGATTGGTCACTTCTTAGCCGCAAGGGAGATCCCTATTATTTGGATGAATCCGGCACCAAGTACTATTGGATTAACCCGGCTATGCCGGAGGTCAGTCATTTTTTGTCGGGGATTTATGAGGAATTGCTGAATAACTATGAGGTGGACGGACTGCACCTGGATTATATTCGCTACCCGCAATCCGGCGATTTCACGAATGATTTTGGCTATGATCCCTATACCCGCAGTCTCTTTATGGAGCGATACGACACGGACCCGATTGAGCTTTATCCGGGAGATTCCTTGTGGATGCCATGGGTACAGTTCCGGGCGGACTTCATTAATGATTTTGTAGAGCGAATCGCCGCCGAGGCCAAAAATATTAAGCCGGCTATTGCGGTTTCCGCATCTGTCTCCCCTCATTTCGAAGAAGCGCCGCAAGAACGAATGCAGCAGGCCAGAGCTTGGGTCGAAAACAATCAGATCGACAATTTATTTCCGATGTCTTACAAGCAAGAAGTTCAACCGGTTGTTACCGATGCCCGTAACGCCCTCGATTTAGCGCGGGATTACTCTTATGTGACGATTGGCGTCGGCACGGTCTATGGAATTAGTGAAACGGCATTGCTACGACAGATCGATGAGACGAATAAAACTGGAACATCGGGAAGCGCCATATTTGAATACAGAACAGCGCATAACTATTTACAAGCTATTAAAAACAGCGTGTACCGAAACAAAGCCATTGTCCCCTTTAATCAGCCTAAAGCCGCTCTGACCGTAGTTCTGGAGGATGTATCTCGTAAAATAGAGGACATCTATGTGCCGTTGGGCGGGATGGAGAACGGTAAAAAATATAGCAAACAAGTGGCGAAATTACTTCACATTCTTCAGGGGAACGACTTGAATCCGGGGAAAGCGACAGCCCTCCAACAAAATTTGAACAAAATGCTATCGGATATCGACCATGACTCTGAGATAAACCGGCATGTCAAAGAAAGAATGTCCGAAGACTTACATTATGCTCTTAAAATGATTCAACTTTTTTTGAAAAAATCAAACTAACGCCTGTACTTGAGTCAGCTTAACCGTTGCCAGAATGAAAGCAAGCCGAATCATGCGCCGCTCCGACCGGCAACATGATTCGGCTTTTGAAATGGGACTCCGCTAAAGCTCGCCTCGATCACACCTGGCTGATGTGAGTCGAACCCAGGCGAAACTTATCTTCCGCCGGGGTCAGAAAAAGCAAAATAACGTCCCGCCGAAGGGAGCTAACATGTAGCGGCATCATGGTTATTATTCAATGATAATACCGTTTAATTTAAGATTGACCGGATTCGCAATCGTATCTCCCACTGGACAAGTCTGCTCTAAAAATTGTACAAATTGCTCAACCCGCTCCTTGGGTGCATCGGTTTTGATATGAAAAGTGTAGCGGATATCGGAATACCCGCGGCGAACATCCGATATGTTCATGAAGCCGTCCGTATCCAGATCCCCCTCCACCTCTACCCGAAAATCATCGAGCTGAACATTAAATTTCTTGGCATACACCCGGGCTACGATAGATTGGCATGCGCCCAGCGAGCAGAGCAGTGCTTCCACGGGATTCATTGCCGTATCGGTTCCTCCCAGGTTTTTCGGCTCGTCTATCATCAGTTCGAAATTTCGGGAACGAGTCTTGACGACGAGTCCATCTTGCAAATGTGCGGTGGCTTTAAATGTTTCTACTGGCATTTTCTACACTCTCCTATATGGTATATTTAAGACCTCCAAGTAACTATGTACTGAACTAATAATAGTATACCACATTTATCATACCTGTTTAGTATGAATTTTAGAATTGCTAATTACTGTATCCTATCCCAACGTCGCGGTATGTTGCTGTATGATGATGTCAACCCGATCTAAGGTCGGCGGGGCTCTCTCTATTGCTTGGCTGTATGGCCGATGCTTCCGGAATATGGAGTATTTTGGATGTAATGTGGGACTTGGGCGATGCTAATGAAGCCGGTGCAGAATGGGCCCTGATCAATACCGCAAGAAGAATAAGTAAGAATTCATAAAGCACCGCATCGCCCCTGGATTCCGGACGAGAAGCATGCACATCTCTACGAGGACATCGATATTCCCGAGCCGGAGACCTTCAATGACGACTACTCCAACCGGGCCAGCGCGGCTGCGGCGGCCGAAATGCGGATTGACCGCGACTTGAATCGCACCGATTTGAAGATGGACCCCCCGGAACATCTCGAAGGGGCCGCTCTTAAAAGCTGGAAGTACCAGCGGTACATCAAGGATTACTTACGCTGTATCACGTCAGTAGATGACAATGTGGGGCGTCTGCTCGATTAAATGGATGAGGAAGGACTGACCGAGGAGTTAGACCGGCTCCAGGCGGAGGTCGGCGACGAGAAATTTATATATGAAGGCAATGTTTCTTAAGTTTATTTTTGGGAACAGGATTGGCCTAGCTATCGTTGTGACTGAATCCACGACAGAAGGAAATAGGAAAGCTTCAGAAATCATGATGCACCGCTTCACTAGAAACGAGATAGGTCGAGAGAGTAATTTCTTGCTAACATTTCAAAAAGCCTGCAATTCTGCAGGCTTTAAGCCGTTCGGATTTGTTGCCGCAGCAAAGCCTGCAAAAATACATCTTTTTTCTCGTTTCAATGAAGACGGGGTTGTTTTATACAGAAATGGCTGTATAATCGCAGGCTTTTCTCTCCAGTTCCTGTTTTGAGGAATAATAACTGCATAATCGCAGGAATTCGTATTTTTCAATACTGATCTTTAAACTTTAGCTGTGAAAGTTGAGTGAGGGAGAATACAAAGACACCGCAAAGGTGTCTTTTTTCGTCCCGTATTTTTGAGAGGCGGCAGCAATTCCTTGAAATTTCCGACTTTAGCCGGTTAATTGATTAATATGCTTTTCTCTTTCAGACCAAAGGATTGGCTGCACTTCATATTCATGAAAAGCATTAATGATACTGGCTCGAATTGTTTTATCGGTATCATTTAATATCGCCAAAAGTTTTGAATCGGATCTTCGGGTATCTTTTGTTTCCGTCCAAGCAAAGAGGAGAGTTTCAGAATTTTGTTTAGTTGGGTTGTTAATGGCATGTAGTATTCTTTCAGGACTCTTTCTGGAACGCGGAATAACAAAATGAAAAGTTTGGGGAAAGCCACTCCTGCCGGTAAAGCTGATATTTTCAGTAAATCGAACATCATTTTCAAACAGAAACTGATCTACCTCCTCCAGAAAAATACTTTGTACATTATCACGGGAGGTCATAAACATATCGTTTACGGTCATCATCGCCTGAATAAGCATATGCTTTTTTTGAGGAAAGGCTTCTAGTGTGGATTCCACAAATAGTTCTTCTCTTGCAGATACTTTTACACCATATCCATTTAATATAGTCTGCAACACCTTTTTTCTTTTAGGAGAAGAATGTACATCGCATCCAGATAATTTTAGGTCGGTAAGGATATAGCCAGAATCGCTTAATGTTAGCTTATTCATATTCTTCTGTTGAACATAGATTTGCAGGTAATCATTATGTCTGTCCATAAAAGGAGTCGTAATTTCCACCGTATTTTCCAATTCTTTAAATGTAATTTTTTGTTTTAACCAATTCACGTAGGAATCAGATAATTTATCGACAAGGTTCAATATTAATCCACCTCAACTTGATAAATCACTTTTGGAACGTTATCAATATTATTATACTCCAAGAAGTCGATTAATACCTGAACTAAATCAGATGGGTCGGTAACCATTTTAGCCTCTAAGGGGTAGGCCCATTTATCATCATATCCTTCCTTATAAATATGTATATGTGGACAGGGAATTTCAGTCCCATCAGGGTTTAGGTGAGGAGGTCCTTCAATATCGACACGAAGTAGATTTATCGATTTTTTGTATCGGGTTTGATAAGTACACTTTTTAACATTTAAACTTTTTCTTTGAACGTCTATCTGGAACTTAGCATTTGTTTCTGTTGAGTAGGCTTCAAGCGTTATATAAGCTTGTACGGTTGGAAAGACAATAGGATTAGTATCGATTAAATTTTTAAGTGCTCGAAGCAATCGTCGAGATTCTAGATCGGTTAACAAATTAGGAACCTCCTTCCAATTTTATATAATTTTACACTAACAAACTTGTTATGGGGATGATTTCATTAGGAATTTCTCTAGAGAAATGAAGTCGGAATAGTTCTTCTCCGCTTTAATAAATCAAAAAAGCGACCTGGCAAGGTCGCTTTCAATTCCTAATGTGCAAGACGGCAGCAAATTGTCGGCTACTCTTTATGGGGAAGCACGATTCCTTTATACAGCTGAACCGTAATGAAGTAGTAGGCTGCGTAAATGGCAATAAAAAGAATAATAGGAAGCCATACGCGGAAATACGGATCGATCAGAATAAATGAGAATATGTTCATACCCACTAATACGTGAACAATACCAAGGATGGCCGGGAACAGGAAGACCAGGAACAATTCTTTATAGGCTGATTTGGATAATAATGAAGGACGAACGCCGATTTTGCGAAGCATCTGATAGCGGTTAATGTCCTGGGACGCACCGGAAAGGATTTTAAACATTAAACAGCTGGCCATCATAGCTAAAAAAGCAATCCCCAAGAAGAAGCCCATAAATACGATTCCACTGGCAATGCCATAATATTCTATATAGGAGTTATATTTTCTATTAGATAAGGCAACCTCCCCGGGCTTATCTTGCTGCAGCTCATCGATGCTCTTCCACTCATTCAGATACGCTTCAAAGTGATCGGTTTTGCCAAGGAAGGCCAAGCCTTCCTCCCCTTGCAGCTCAGCGAGTTCCTTCTGAGCTACAATTTTAACGCTGCGATCCGAATAGATGGAATAGGGATGAATCGTACGCAGCGCCCTTGCCCAAGGGTTGGGGTATTCGATTACCGGACCATCAACCTCCTGATTCGATCCTAGCACAGCGCCTACGGGAAGCTCCCCAGAAACCGGTTCATATTCCTCCAGACGCTCTCCATCGGCAGAAAAAGCAGATTGTGGACGCTGGTTTTCTAATTCTTCTTTTGCATAATAAACGAACTGTTCATCGACTTTATAATGGTATTCGTATTGTTCACTGAACTTAATTTTATTTAACACTTTCTGTTCTTCGGCCGTCGGATTGTGAGTAACGATATCGTATTCGTAAGAGAGCTCCGCCATCATTCCTGCATTATTTTTGAAAGCCATTCCTGCCGAGATCGCACCTGCTCCAAGAGCGACTAACATGGCAACGGTGGCCAATACTCTGGATAAGCTATTTATTCGGAAGTTCAACTGTGCGAATGTAAAAGCATTCAGCCCTTTTTCGTTGCGATTCTTATTACTCTTCAGCTTCTTAATGAGCAGGGGGAGGAGGGACATAAAGAGCAGGTATGTGCCCGCTGTGGTAGCAATTAATGCGATGATAATTCCGGATTCTCGCAGAACCTCCATCTTGATCATGGCGGCATAACCGATCGTTAATAAAATCATTGCAAGAACTGCGATAAACCCGGTCATTTTTCCTTTTACCCTTACCCGGTCCGTTTGTTTATCCGAATGAACAAGCTGCAATACCGTGACGCGGGACAGCTTAATGCTATTCCAGATAGCAGATAACATAAATAGGACAAAGAAGAAAATACAAGTGACCGCTATAGATGGAACATATAAGGCATAATATCCGCCCGCAGTAAAATCAAGCTGCTTCATCAGCAGTTGCCCGATTCCTTGAGAGAGACCTGTGCCCAAGGCGATGCCCAGGACCAGCGAGGCCATGCCTATAACCATGGTTTCCATAAACATAAGCGAAGCAATCTTATGTTTTTTGGCTCCTAGCGTCATGTACATCCCGAACTCTTTTTGACGAAGCGATAATAAAAATGAGTTGGCATACAAAATATAGAAGAAGGTAATGACCGCCAGTAAGAAGGACCCGGCATGAAAGACGAACTGAATATGACGAATGACCGAATTGGCTTCAATGAAGGCTCTGTTTAGGGCCAGCGTCTGGAACAAATAAAAGATAGAAATCGACATGACCAGACCGGTCAGCAAGACGGCGTAGTCTTTAAACTTACTCTTCAGCCCAGACATGGACAGCTTGAACAGCATGTCCGCACCTCCTTTTCTTAAAGTTTTGACGCACCGAGGTCGGCCAGGACATCGAGAATGGCTTTGTAGAACGATTCGCGGGTCCCCGTACGGTGAATTTCCTGGTATAACTCTCCGTCTTGAATAAATAAAATCCGTTGACAATAACTCGCACTCAGCGGGTCATGGGTCACCATCATAATGGATACGCCTTGCTCTTCATTCAGGTTGGTCATCGCTTCTAATAAGCTTGTTGCGTTTTTGGAATCAAGCGCCCCTGTCGGCTCATCTCCCAGAATAATGGCTGGCTCGTGTACGAGCGCACGCGCCGCTGCTGAGCGCTGCTTTTGTCCACCGGACACTTCAGAAGGGTACTTTTGCAAAATATCGGAAATCCCCAGCATGCTGGCAACCTTTTCTACTTTAGGGCCGATTTTTCTAGATGAGACGCCTTGCAAGGAAAGCGGCAGAGCAATATTTTCATAGATGGACAAGTTCTCCAGCAGGTTAAAGTCCTGAAAAATAAATCCCAGCCGCTGGGAACGGAAGTCGGATAGCTCCCCTTGCTTCATTTGGGTAATATCTGTTCCCGCAATACGGACAACACCATCTGTCGCTTTATCTAGAGTGGAGATCACATTTAACAGGGTGGTTTTTCCCGAACCGGATGGTCCCATAATCCCGATAAATTCTCCTTCTTGGATCGAGAACGACACGCCTTTTAATGCGTGCGATTGGCTTTCACCTTTTTTGCCATATACTTTTTTTACGTTATTCACGTCTACAACTGGCATTTTCATTCTTATTTCCTCCTATTTGCTGCTTCCTGTTACTTTGTTCATCTTATAGGAAGAAATTAAGGAATATCTGTTGATTTCTCTTAAAAAACTTTTAAAAATCTCTTAAATTTATGAATCGGCAAGAATCGTTTCTAGCTCGAATAGAGGGCAATTTACATTTAATATGGCTTAAATGACGGCGCTTGGTAAATATATACACGGCACTAAAGAATTTATAGATCATGGAGTGGAGAAAGAAAGATGCTTCCAGGGCGAGTTTTGGCTTTGAATACCTACCATCCGAAGGCCCATCCATATAGAAGGAATCTGTTGTTTCGGGGTCCCCGAAAAGTACCTGGAATTGCTTCGAAGCTCATCTTCACTTTTTGGGGAAGGAGTATGATGTTTGAAGCTTCGGAGGCACTTTCCTTCGGAACGGAATGATCGCTTTCTTTAGTGCCATTTATATAGTAAACAATTGACGTCTCTGGCATATCCGTGAATAATAGAAAGAAGGCATCGAGCTAGGAGGTCATAATATGTCAATCATTCCGAGTCTATTGGAATTCAACAAGAAATTCGTAGAGGAGAAACAGTACGAAGCTTACTTAACGAATAAATTCCCTGATAAAAAAGTAGCTATTCTTACTTGTATGGATACGCGGCTTGTGGAATTGCTTCCGAAAGCGCTAGGACTGAAGAATGGGGATGCGAAATTTATTAAAAATGCGGGCGCTGTCTTAACCCAGCCTTTCGGCAGTGCCATGCGAAGCATATTGGTGGCGGTGTATGAACTGGGCGCGCGTGAGGTGCTGGTCGTTGGACACCATGGCTGTGGAATGACGAATCTGGACGCGCAAGGGATGGTCAATAAGTTTATCGAAAATGGCATTGATCCTACGGTGATCCGTACGCTGGAAAACTCCGGTATTCGCATGGAGAAGTTTCTGCGCGGGTTTGCCAATCCCGAGGATGGAGTTATGCAAAGCGTTAAGATGATCCGCAAGCATCCCTTGTTTCCTCAGACGGTGCCTGTTCACGGGTTTATTATGGATCCGGTGACGGGAGAGCTGGAGGTTCTGGTCGAGGATTACAGGGAAGAACAGTGAGAAAAACTGCAGTCTAACGTCCCTCGGGGGTAAATTCCATATGTGTTAAAAAAGAGACAACGCCGTCCAATCGGACTTACGGTTGTCTCTTTCATTTTTGCGATATTAGAATTTATAAGTTTTCGAGGGGGGGAGAGCAGGTCTCTTTCCTCTTCATGGATTAGTCAGAATTGGCGAGGATTAGTCAGCCTTGATGAATGAAAGCAAAAGTGCAGTCGATGGGTGACTTTTGATCTCATTTCGATAGATCTACTGCAAATATACAGTAGATTCGGCCATTTGGGCCCGAAAATGGCTGAATTGAAGAAATCGACTGCATGTTTGCAGTTGATGACCCTAAAAGAGCGGAGTCCGGTCAAAAGTGATGTATTATTGCAGTCGATTGTCAACGATGCTACTACACCAACACCTACTTTACGCTTGTTCCAGATACGGTGACGATCCAGGCTGCCTCACTGCATGCTCCTACACCTAAGGTTACTTATTCATCCTCAAAGGACGCCGTCAGGCGTTTTCTTATCATCCTCCAACGTCAGGCATGTTGCATGCAGCGCTGAGATATTATTTGGACGCATATTCCTCCGGAGTTTTACCGATAATCGATTTAAAATCTTAAATAAAATGTGATTGATCATAGTAACCGAGCTCTATGGACAGGTCTAGCCAATTGATGCATTGTCCTTGATCCATAGCCTCAGCCGCATTCTGCAGCCGGTAAAGCTTGATGACCCATTTCGGGCTGACCCCGACGTATTGGCTGAATATGCGCTGCAGCTTCCGTATGTTGAGCTGAAACGTCTCGCAGATCTGATCTACTTTCGTGATGCTGCGGTCGGCCTGAACCCGGTCGATGATTTCATTGATCAGCACGATCCTCTCATCCTGGTCCGGGAGCTGCTGGCGGATTAAGCTTTCGGCCAGCTTTACCATCTTATGAGGGTCGTCTTGGGACAGGATGCTGCTCCCTATTTGATCAGATTCCGCGTTAAATACGTTCTCTACAGGGATGGAGCCGGCCGTTAGCCTGGAGATAGGCCACTTTACAAAAGGGTAAAATCCCCCCGGTTTAAATTTGACGCCAAATACTTGATCCATCCCTTGAAGAAGGCGTGAGAATTTCTGTCTGGAAGCACCGTAAATGGATGAATGGTTCCGCTCGAACACCATATTGACGCAAGGATTCGGCACCACCTCCTGGGAATAGGAGAGCTGTCCTATTAAGTCCCAGCTGACGATCCAGAAGTGCTTGACGAAAAAGCCGATGTCCTCTGACGGAACATGACGGGTAAGCTGGAACTTCTTCTCGCCTTCTTGTAAATGCAACACGCCCAGACTGGGTCTTGGGGCATTGGAATTAGAATTGGAATTGGAATTCATCCTGCTACTCCTCCCGGCTGTGCATGGAATCAAGGGATGAAGAGATCATAAAGATGGTTTTGCTGATGAAGCAATGGACGGGCTTTGTCGTGTTTTTACAATACGGGCTTGGTTGCCAAAGTTATTATTATAGTAGCACAGTGGAAGGATGGTTCAAATAAATAACATTTCCCTGAAGCAAAGGAGTGATTCTGGATGCAATTGAAATACGAATTTTATATCGGCGCGACACCTGAACAAGTGTGGGATGCGTTCGTTTCCCCGGAAGGAACCCGCCAAACTTTTTTTGGATGTGTGATCCGGTCTTCTTTCCGGGCAGGAGATCCTTATGAATATGTAGGTCCGGGCAATGACGGAGAGGAAACGGTCCATGTCTACGGCAAAATATTAGCTTATGAGCCCCATAAAGTACTAAGCTACACTGAACATCCCGGTCCATCCTATTATTCCAACCATGAAGAGCTGGAAACAAGAGTAACCTTCACACTGGACACTGTTGGCAGCTGCACGAAGCTGACGCTAGTTAACGACGAATGGGCGCCCGACCACCCATCTTATCAAAATGCCAAGGAACATTGGTGGATGATCCTGAGCAATATCAAGACGTTGGCAGAAACAGGAAAACGGACTTTGGATGGTAAAAGCCATTCCGTTCTGCAGGAAAGTGCCTCCCGGCTTCAAGCAACTATGCCGACAATATAATTTTATTATCGCATCTATAGCTGCGGCGAAGATTAAACCGATCCTCCTAGAGAGGATTGGTTTTTTGACGTCTAGTCCTTCTGTATGTAAATATAGAGACAAGGCAGTGATGTATGGCGGAAGAGAGGGACTGATGATGGCAAAGCAAAAGTACTATGTCGTATGGGTCGGCCACCGGCCGGGAATTTATACGAGCTGGCCGGAATGTAAAGAGCAGGTGGATGGACGGAATGATGCGAAATATAAATCCTATTCTTCCAAGGCCGAGGCGGAGCAGGCCTACCGGGAAGGCTGGACCAAGCATTGGGGCCGCCAAGGAGCTGCTGCGAAGCAGACCCCATCCGTCTCCTCCCAATCCGTGAAGAAGATTGATTACGACAGTATTTCGGTGGATGTAGGAACACGAGGCAATCCGGGACCGATTGAATATAGGGGAGTCTGCACCCGGACAGGCGAGGTTCTCTTTTCCCATGGCCCGATTCCTAATGGCACGAATAATTTGGGTGAGTTTCTGGCCATTGTTCATTCCTTGGCTTATTTGAAAAACAAGGGCAGTACTCAAACCGTATACAGTGACTCGAGAACGGCTCTGAAATGGGTGAGGGAGAAGAAGGTGGCGACGACCCTGGAGCGTAACGAATCTACGAAGGAAGTATGGGATCTGGTGGATAGAGCGCTGGCATGGCTGCATACCCATAGCTACGACAACAAGGTATTGAAGTGGGAGACCGAGAAGTGGGGAGAGATTAAAGCCGATTACGGCAGAAAGTAAATGCACTGTAAGGATAATGAATAAGCTGGAAAGCAGCGTTGGAAATTCAGCCTTGATGTGAGGGCAACAAGGCACCACCGCCATGATAGGAGCAACCGTGTTAAAGGCACCGTAATCGGTGTCTTTTTCAGGCTAATCTTGGACGAGAGATGCGTTCAATCTACTTGCTGATGAGAGGTGAATGGGTGATGGAAAAGGGCAAGAAGCAGTGGCTCAACGATTATCTTTCCAAGCTGCGGATCGAGTTGTTACATGCCAAGCTGTCCA
Source organism: Paenibacillus sp. J2TS4 (assembly GCF_018403245.1). Taxonomy (GTDB): domain Bacteria; phylum Bacillota; class Bacilli; order Paenibacillales; family NBRC-103111; genus Paenibacillus_L. The sequence continues at coordinate 226,888 of NZ_BOSH01000007.1, read as the reverse complement.
TCTGCGGACGCGATTGGAAGCGTTTTAATTATGCTCCGTCCTATAACAAGCTGTACTATATATGCAACGGTGAAGGCTGGATTCAGTTCGGGCATGAGCAATACACTCCCATGCCTGGAGAGCTGATGTTTATTCCCGGAGGCATCCTGCAGTCGTTTTCCGTGACCGAAGGTACGCCCTATACGATGTATTGGTGTCATTTTAGATCCAATATCCAGTTTGTGCACTTGTTTAACCTGTTTGATATTCCGAAGATCGTTGCGGCTGATCCTTCCGCCGGGCTGCAGCAGCATTTCCTGGAGCTGTCCGATAACCGTGCCAATGACGGTCCCGCTACTTCCCTGAAAATTTATTCCGCATTGTTTGCGATCATCGCGTATTTTATCGACCAAGCCTTCATGGTTAAGGATGACAGTCCCCAGACGATGTCCATTCGGAAGCTGCTGGATACGATCCACTATATCGATACTCACTTGACCCAAGAGCTCACTATAGAAGAGCTGGCGCAAACTGCTCATTTTCACCCCAACTATTTTATCCGTTTTTTCAAGAAGCATCTGGGGGTGCCCCCTATGCGGTACATCTATGAAAGAAGATTGGAGGAAGCGAAGCACTTGCTTGCGTTTACCGATCTGGCTGTGAATGAAGTCGCCTACCGGGCGGGATTTAATGATGGCTCTTATTTTTCGGCGGCGTTCAAGAAGAGCTTGGGCTTGTCTCCTTCGGAATATAGAAACCGGATGAGCAGCGATGAGCGGGTGAATCCATAGGTTGGTTCGTGAACAGGTTAATTTAACAATAAAAAAGGTTAGAATAGCTAATTTATTTGGGCGGGAAGGCGCCATACAATGGAGGTGAAAGACGGCGATAGCGATGCTTGACAAGGAAGGAGGGGCGGTTGACGACAATTCTGACAGTCATATCCCAGCAGTTCATTAACTGTAAGAGGAGAGGTGAGATCGTATGAGAGACAAGCCGTGGTTAAGGGTTCTTGTTTTATTTACGGCAGTATGTACTATTCTTATAGTTAGCGGTCAAGGCCATTCCGTCATGGCGGAGGTTAATGCGGCGGTTCACTTGTATGTTGCCAAAGATGGAAATGACGCGAACGACGGGTCCCTCGATCAGCCGTTTGCGACATTGGAGAGAGCTCGGGATGCCGTTCGTGAGATGAAGAGCGGAGGGGGCTTTCCGGCCGGAGGCGTTGAAATTCAGATCAGGGAGGGAGTCTATCGGTTTACCGATACCTTCCAATTGGATGGGCGCGATTCGGGAGTCTTGAATGCCCCGGTCGTATACAAAGCGTATGAAGGAGAAAAGGTGACCTTCGCCGGGGGAGATTTGCTCGATGCCGCCTTGTTCAAGCCAGTTACCGATTCGGCCTTGTTGGCACGAATCCCGCAAGGAGCCAGAGATCACGTCCTTCAGCTGGATCTGCAGTCTATCGGTATAACCGATTACGGTGTTCTGGGGGACAATCTGGATGTAGCCCCGGAGCTGTTCATTAACGGGAACGTGATGACTCTGGCCCGCTGGCCCAATCATGGCTTTACACTGGTAGACCAGGTTTTGGTGAAACCGGATGAGGCTAACCCGGGCTATACGTTTACCTATAAAGATGAAATTCCTAACCCGTGGCCCAATAACAATGATGTCTGGATGTCAGGTTATTGGGGGAATGATTGGTTCGCCAATGATCTGCATATTAAATCGATAGATTTCGACCAGAAGACGATTGAAACCTATAACTCCTCCAGCTATGCCATGAAGGCCGACCAGCGGTTTTACTTTTACAATATCCTGGAGCTGCTGGATGCGCCGGGGGAATGGTATCTGGACAGGAATACAGGGATTTTGTATCTTTACCCGCCGACTCCGGTGGCAGAAGGGAAAATTCAGCTCTCGCTTATGAAAGACAGTTTAATTCGGATGGATCAAACGTCGAATATCGTCTTTAGCGGACTGAATATGGAAGTGAGCCGCGGCAACGGCATTGAGATCACCGGAGGGGAAAATAACCGCATCGAATATAGCGAAATTAGCAAAATGGGCGGATACGCCGTCAGGATTTATGGAGGGAGGAATAATGGTGTATACGGCAGCCTGATTTACAGCCTGGGGAATGGCGGAATTCGTCTGGATGGCGGTGATTTCGAGACGTTGACGCCTGCGGAGAATTATGTGGTTAACAATGACATCTCGGATTATTCGCGAGTGAAGTTGACGTATACCCCCGCTGTAGAATTGAACGGTGTCGGCAATCGTGTGGCCTATAACAAGCTGCATAATGCCCCCCACTTTGCGATTCAATTCCGGGGCAACGATCACTTGATCGAATATAACGACATCTATGATGTAGTCAAAGAAACTGCGGATGCGTCCGCCATTTATTCCGGCAGAAGCTTCGTATGGCGCGGCAACGTCATTCGCTATAATTATTTCCATGACATGGTGGCCAGCCAATTGCGGGTTTCCACTGCTGCTATTTATCTGGACGACTATATGAGTGGTGTGGAAATGCGCGGCAATGTATTTCACGATATCGGCAAGCAGGCCTTCAAGCTGGCGAACGGACGGGAGAATGTCGTGGAGAACAATATCGTCCTCGACAGCGGGACATTCATTGCTTTCATGAACCGGAACTATAAGCCGGGGGAGAAAAATTATGACTCTTTAATGAGCAAATTTGATCAGGTTCCTTATCAAGGGGAAATCTGGAGCGCGCGATATCCAACTCTCCCCAATATATTGGAGGACGATCCGCTGCTGCCCAAGCGAAATGTCGTCCGCAACAATGTATTCGTGAATACGGGCAACATCACTGGCGACAGCCGAAATATGGAAATGGGAACCTTTGAGAACAATATCGCCTTTGCAGATAAAGAGGGACTGGGCTTTGTGGACCCGGCTAACGGAAATTTTGGCCTGCGCGACGATTCACCGATCTATGCCCAACTGCCGGAATTCGAGAAGATCCCGTTTGACCAAATCGGGGTGATTGGGGACGGTCTGCCCCCTGCGCATGCGGAAATAAGTACCCCCTTCCTGGAGTACCCGCAAAATAACAGCGATCAGACCATCCGTATGAGACTGAACGGAAATCAGCTCGCTTCGATAGCCAACGGTTCTGTTGGGCTGATCGAGGGGCTGGATTATATCGTGAACGGAGAGACCGTAGTATTGACGAAAGCTTACTTGAGTTCTCTGAATATCGGGGAATATGCTTTGAAGTTCACCTTCTCTCAAGGCAATGACGCCTTTCTGAGTCTTAGTGTTGTGCTTCCGAAGAAGGCGGAGCTGGAAGTATCGACTCTCGTATATCCTCAGAATTCGGGAGATCGTGTGATCCCCATGAAATTGAACGGGAATACGCTCGTCTCTATTAAGGGGGAGACTGGTGATTTAACTGAAGGCGTAGATTATATCGATAATGGAGCCACGGTGACCTTAAAGCAGGAATACTTGGCTACCCTTCCACTTGGTCAGCATAAGCTCACTTTTCATTTCAGCTACGGGAGCGACGTGTTGACTGTAGAGATCCATAACGAGAATCTCGCAGCGAATCGAAGCTATTTTGCTTCGTCTGTCTGGGGCGGCAGTTATGAGGCAGCGAAGGCCTTCGATTCGAATGACGGCTCCCGCTGGTCTGCGGGAAAAGGGGAGGTCGCCGATCAATTTCTGGGCGTAGACTTCGGGGAAGATTTAACCTATAACATGGTTATCATTAAGGAGATCGATTATCCCCGGGTCAACTCCTATGTACTGCAGTATTCTGAAGACGGCATCAATTATATCGATATTCCCGGCACCGAGGGGACCACCATCGGGCCGAGCAAGACGATCGAGTTCGCCCCGGTGACTTCGTCCTATTTCAGGGTGTGGATGAACTCTACTACGGAGAAAGAACCGACGATTAATGAAATTGAGATCTACTATTCGGCGGAAGCTCCTGAACCGGAAATATTGGAGGCCGCTGTTGAGATCCATCCGCGCACTTTGAACCTGAAAAGTCAGGGAGGGGCGAATTCCATGACGGCGTACGTAGAATTGCCGTCCCCCCATGAGGTGTCTGGAATTGATCTCTTCTCTGTCAGGTTGTACGTAGGGGAAACCTATATCGAGGCCCAAACGCACCCGACTGAAATTGGAGACAGGGATCACAATGGAATTCAGGATCTGATGCTCAAATTTGACCGGCAGAAAGTGATTGCTGCGCTAGGAGAGGCAGAAGGGGAAGCGGAGATGGTGCTTAGCGGCCATCTGAACGATGGAACACGCTTTACGGGCCGTGATACGATCCGGGTAAAGCGGTAATAACCGAAACGGGCTTTCGCTTGGCGGCGGGAGTCCGTTTTTTTGTTAGAGGAAGCTTTTCTTGCCAACAGGAATCTTGTTTACACCGCTATAAAGAACTTTAAAATTTTTCTGTTGTAAAATAATCCCATAAAAAGTGACGTATGACCTTCGAAGTTTATTGCGTCCGCACTCCAACGGAGTCGGCGTCTAAACCTTCCTCTAATCGCGGTCGCTCTTCCTGACTTTGCTTCGAGGGCTTCCCGCCTCGTGCACATCGCCCATAGACTCGTCATAAACTGTAAGCGATAAAACTAACAGAGGAGTGAATCCGATGTACGGTTATGCTTACGGCTTTGGCCCCAGGCAGCCGGAGTCAAACCCATCCGCTGCCATGCTGATAGTGGATCGGAAGATCGGGGACGTCAATGGGGATCATGTACCCGATATGGTTTATTTGGTTGGCAGCAAAAGTCCGGGCAGTCCGTTCATACAGCACATTACGCTGCTCATTCAGGACGGAAGAACAAGAAGGAGTCGTCTCATCCCGCTTCCACAAAATGCAGGGTATAATCCTACTGTATCTTTGAAAGACTTTACGGGGGATAGGGTGGACGATATATTGATCCGCATCGATTCAGGGGGGTCTGGAGCATTTACATTTGACTATGTCTTTTCTTATGTCAATAATCAACCCCGTAAATTATTTGATGCGATGGAGTATAATGAACAGCACAAATACACCGTCCATTATTTGGATGGCTATAAGGCACAGGTCAAGAGTCAGACCCCAATGCGCACGTATATTATCGATCTGACCTATAAGGGACGCCAGTATTTGTCCGAAATATATGATGCCAACGGTAAATTAAAAGAGCCCATCCAAGGGGATGTCAATCCACTTAGCGGGCTGGAACCGGTAGATTTTGAACGGGATGGTCAATTTGAACTGATGGCTCTGCAGCGGATTACCGGAAGATACAACGCCGATGGTCTCGGTTATGTCATGAATATATTGAAATGGAACGGTGCTCGATTCACTCCTTCTCAACAGTGGGTTTGGATAATGGGGAAGGACTAGCCGAACGACAGTCTCCATACATTCACAGGTGCAAATTAAGACAGCGATGGTTAACGGGGGAGGACACCTTTCGGGTGTCTTTTTATGTTTTATTGGGCTTAAATCCCTATTTTTGCAGGATGTTTACTGAATAATTGAATCTTATGATGAGTGATGTGCTATAGTTTTCTAGGGAGGTTAATTTTGACATTTTGGTGCAAAGCGAGGGATAGAGATTTGAAAAATAACCAGTATTCGGGCTTGCCGAAAGTTTCTTTCAACTATGGACTATTTGAAAATCACTCTGACGCCATTTATATCACGGGCCTCCAGGGGGACATTGTTTATGCGAACCCGGCAGCATCAGACCTGTTTGGTTACTCCAAAATTGAACTGATCAACCGTCATTACAAGGAAGTTATGAATTCCGAGGATTTGGAAGCTTTTCATTATTATTTTCAAAGGGCGGTTGAAGGGGAGACCCATGAGTTCGAACTGGCAATGAACAGCGGCAAGAGGAACAGAATCCTCCTTCGGGTTATGATGGTTCCGAACGAAATAGAGGATCAGCCAGTCAGTATTGCCGTATACATAAGAGAGATCACTGAGCGTAAAAAAGCGGAGAACGACAACCTGGAGACTTCCAGAGGGCTCTGCGAATCTTTTATTGAAAATAATCGCGATCCCATTCTGTTATTGGATCTTGAGGCCACCATCGTGTTGGCAAATCGGGCTTTCTCGCAATTGCTGGGATGGCGCAAAGAGAATTTGGAAGGGGTTCACATTCTGGATTGTCCCTCTATTCCACCTAATCTTGTGGAACAAATGAAGGACTATTATGAGCGAGTCACTGCCGCCGCCTTCAGCTCCAAGCTGGCCACTGATTCTGAGCTGGCCACTCTGCAGACCATCCGAATGACGAACGAAGGAGAAGAGCATCAGATGCTGCTCTCCATTACACCTATATATGATCAATCCGGAAGCGTTTGCAACTGGGCGGTTCATCTAAGAGATGTGACGGATCATAAACAATTGGAGGAAAGACTGGAGCGTATCACTTTGGCGCAGGCCGTTTCTAATCAGCTGACACAGTTAGAGCATTTGCAGACGGTAAGCCAGCTAGCCGCCAGCATATCGCATGAAGTGAGGAATCCGCTTACAGTCACTAGAGGATTCATTCAATTATTACGGGATACGGTAGTTACCGAGGAGAAAAAGAAGCAGTACATCAGCATAAGCTTAGCTGAATTGGACCGGGCCGAGCATATCATAACGGATTATCTTTCCTTCGCCAAGCCTTCGCTGGACAATGTAGAGCTGCTGGAGTTGAACCGGGAGCTGGATTACATTGTTCAAGTTATTAAACCGTATGCCATCATGGGAAATATAAGTGTTCGCCTGATCAAGAATGAAGCAAAGCCCATATATATTATCGGGGAAGAAAAGAAGTTCCATCAGTCGCTTATTAATTTTATTAAAAATGGGATCGAAGCGATGGAGCTAGGCGGAGAATTGACGATTCGAATAACGGAGAAGGATGATAAGGCGACGATAGTTATTCGGGATACGGGGAAGGGGATGAATGCCGAACAGCTTCGCAAGCTGGGCACCCCCTTCTATACAACCAAGGATAAAGGCACCGGGCTCGGCATTATGGTTTCCTTCAGCATTATTAAAGCTATGGAGGGGGATTGCGAAGTGGAGAGTGAGCCGGGAAAAGGCACTTGTTTTATCATTTCTTTTCCCGTCATTCCGCTTCCATAATGTTGTAGTTGGCAGGAGCCTTCGAAAATGCGAGGGCTCCTGCCAGCGTTTAATGAATATTCCCCACCAGAGTCGTAATGGTCTTTCTTTGATGCGGCTTGGGCGGCTGCAATTTTTTGTGGTCTATCACTCCAGAAGGTATCCATCTGCCACAACGACAAACGGCCGCCCTGATTTCTTACCATAGGTCCGCAGATTTCATAGTGACGCAGGTCGAAAGGCAGATCCTCCCGGCTCCAATCCTGAGGGGCTATTGTTGCTGTAGCAATATACCGGCCTCCATCCTTCCGGAGTGGAATCCACTCCTGCTTCAACTCGAAGGCTTTGGCTGCGTCTCCTTGTTCTCCAATATTTTTGGGCAGCAGGGTCCACAGCAGAAAGTTATAGTCCTTGTCAGGATAATAAATCCCGGTTTCCTCTACTGAACAGCGAACATCCATCAAAGCCTGATAATGAAGATCCGCTATGGCGGCAGCGCATTCCTTGTACAAACTATAAGTTTCTACTAGCTGCTCCCGCGTCGTATTCCACAGAATCATGTTGGTTTGAAACTTACCTGGACTAACCTCGGTCAAAAAATCATATTCTGTGAGGTATCTGACTTCATCCTCGATGAAAGGGGGCGGAGTACCGAGTTCATCCGCCAGTTCGTGCACGGCTAAGGGCTTGTGATAAGCGGCATAAATAATGTTCTGTGAGATGGAGCTTCGGAGGAATCTTCCGGTTTCCCCGTCCGGCCCGGGTTGCCCGGTATGACCCATTCCTGCAAAACTAATCGGGTTAAAGCTAAGTTCACCTTTGGTTCGCATGCCATTCATTCCTTTCTTCAATTCTCTCTTGGCTTCGTGCAGATGCCATTTGATTGTTCCGACAGGAAGGTTCAGGGCGGCGGCTATTTCTCTTTGCTTCAAACCATCATAGTAGTACATAACAAGAATACGGCGCTGAAGATGAGACAAGTAGGCTATTTCCCGACGTAATCTTAGGAAGGCCTCTTCATGAATCAATTGATCAACCGGTTCGAGGGAACTGTCTCTCAGTTGTTCGGGGATACCATTAGTGTCGACAGATTTTACCCCCTTCTGATTCAGCCACTGAATCCAGGTATAACGGGCCACAGTCCAAACATAGGAATCCATGTTATGAATCAGAGTTCCTGATGCTAGTGATTTCATTAGCTGCAAAAAGATTTCTTGGGACAAGTCTTCCGCAGCCTGCCTGTTGCCCGTTCGGTTCAGTGCATAGCCGAATACGGGTTTAACATAATTTTGCAAGTGTTCCTTCCATGATTGCCCGAGCATTGAATCCTCTCCCTTAAGCTGCCTGTCATTAATAAAGTGGGCATGACTCAAAAAAGGTTGGAGAAAAGTTTAGATAAAAATTTAAAAGTTGAAATAAAAGCGCTTTCTAAAGCGAAACTTGGACAGACCAATTGGAAAATTTATAAGCTCTCTATTAATGACGTGCAACTAAGATCGTACGAAAAAACCGCGCCGTTTGATTATAGAAACACCATAGACCTTGATCAGTCCAGACAGGGCCTACGGAAATTTTAACGGACTTTTTCGGAAAAATGTACCTGCTAAGGGTAGCGAATGGGTCGTACAAGATACTCATAAAACTCAGCGATAAGGTTAAAAATTCCTGTACTATCGCACTCTTTAGGCTGATTTCAACCGAATTCCTAGCAAAAACTGCACTTTTCTTTTTCAGGAAAAAGGGTTACTACAACCTGGAAAACAAAACAGCCGCAAAGGTTACTGCGAACTCACCTTCTTTCGAATTATCCATCGCCTTTTCCACAATTATCGACAGCCTAAAATTTTGTTCAGATTTTGTTCAGAATGGCTTGGTAAAATACTAACGTCTGGAAATATTTCGGATCAATCAAATACGGCACACTAATCGAAAGATTAGGTCGCAAAGCCTTGGAGTCTACGAGTCGAAAGACTTATGATCGTCCGGTTGCAATTTTTAATAATTGCAACCGGACTTTTTTATTGGAAATCGACATTCGCTGGTTTAAAGGCCCGAGTATTTGATTGATGTAGAAATGGGTACGCATCAATGAAAGGAACTTCAAAGATTCGGCGCGCCGGCTTCTGGAGGCAGGCGTTCCCGGATAAGTAAATTTGCCGGGAGGTGACTTTACATAATCATAAAAGTAAAATAATGTATATTCATCTAGAAAATAGGATGAATTGAGAGGTGAGCAAGTAAACAAGATGAAAAAAAGATTCAAAATGACCATGTCCTGGATCGCGATTTTATCCGTTTTGTTCGGACTTCTACCCGTTTCGGCGTTTGCAAGTACCAATGATTGGCCCGGGTGGTCTGATGAACCGGGGGCAATCAATTTGAAAAAGGAAGCCAAGCCGACCGACACGCCGGGCGAATGGGAAATTACCTTGTCGGTTGCGGGGATCAACCTGGAGACGACTTCCGATGTCGTGCTTGTTATCGACAAATCGGGGAGTATGTCCAATAACAACAGACTTACAAATGCCAAGTCTGCAGCCAAGCAGTTTGTCAACTCGCTGCTGACTCCCGATTCCAGGACAAGAATAGCACTTGTCACGTTTAGTACAGATTCTCAGACAGTTTCCAATTTTGTCGGTCCGGACAAAAAGAGCGATTTAATTAGAAGTATCGATCGTATCTCGGCCACCGGCGGCACGAATATTCAGTCGGGCTTGCATACCGCCCAGCAGCTGTTCGACAACAGTACGGCGGATACGAAAGCGATCATTTTATTAAGTGATGGAGAGCCAACGTACAGCTACAGAGCAGCAAAAGCCCAAAGTTATACATGGCCGAACAATAAGTACAATTTCATCCTGTCCGACTTCAATTACAATAACCGTATCGGACCGGGTAATAATTACAATTTGTCCTCGTCGTATACGGTAGACGGGTATAGGGTCAGAACGAACGGCATTGCTACGATATCAGAGGCGAAGGCCGTGATGGATGCGGGGTTGACGATTTATTCGATCGGCCTTGATGTTAGAAACAATGCCAATGCGACTTATGTACTGCAAAATAGCCAGAACGGCGGGTACTACTCTGCTACGAGCGACGAATTAAGCGAAGTGTTTGACGAACTAACGGGAAAAGTGATGTATGCAGCTAGAGAATCCGTTGTTGTCGATCCGATGGGCGAGATGTTCGATCTTAAGATGAAGGGAGCTGCCTTCAGTCCTGACGATTATAAAGCTTCTCAAGGGACGGCAACCTGGAATCCGGAGACAGAAACTTTCTTGTGGGATATCGGTACGATCAGAGAAGGCACTCCGGTAACATTTACTTATACGGTCAAAATTGATTTGTCCAAAAACCCGAAACCGGGGGAATGGTATCCGACCAATAAAACGACAACGATCCACTACAAAGATAATGACGATGACGATAAAGACAAAGATTTTATCGTTCCAGAAGTGGAGTTCGGTAAGGGTTGGATCGTGGTGAATGGTTATCGGGTCAACGGTGCAGGCCTTCCGGTTGACGAATCCGGCAATGTAGTGGAATCTCCGGAAGCTGCGCAACGGTTATACAGCCATTATTATCAAAATAATAACGGACATACGGTGTTGGACCTGAACAAAACTTATTCCGTACCCGCACAGGATGTAGAAGAATTTCTTCTGAAACTGGGCGACAATCCTACCGAGGTAAACCTTACTAAAGATAACTATACTCAAACCGTATGGTTTGGATATATTCACACTCAGGATAGCGGTCCGGTCACTGTGAAGTATGTCGATGAAGAAGGCGAAGAAATTTCTGAATCGAATACATTGACAGGTAAAATCGATGATCCGTACACGACAACAGCGAAAGACATTGCCGACTACGAGTTGAAGGAAACGCCGTCCAATGCCACGGGTGTATTCACCGACCAAGAGCAGACAGTAATCTACGTATATACGAAGAAGCAAGGAGCTTCAGTCACTGTAAAGTACGTGGATGAAGCAGGCAAAGAAATTGCTGATTCGGCAACCTTGAACGGTAAAATCGGCGAAACGTATACAACGAAAGCGAAAGACATTGCCGACTATGAGTTGAAGGAAACCCCGTCCAATGCGGAAGGGGAGTTCACGTACGAAGAGCAGACCGTCACCTATGTGTATACGAAGAAGCAAGGAGCTTCGGTCACTGTAAAGCACGTGGATGAAGCAGGCAAAGAAATTGCTGATTCGGCAACCTTGAACGGTAAAATCGGCGAAACGTATACAACGAAAGCGAAAGACATTGCCGACTATGAGTTGAAGGAAACCCCGTCTAATGCGGAAGGGGAGTTCACGTACGAAGAGCAGACCGTCACCTATGTGTATACGAAGAAGCAAGGAGCTTCGGTCACTGTAAAGCACGTGGATGAAGCAGGCAAAGAAATTGCTGATTCGGCAACCTTGAACGGTAAAATCGGCGAAACGTATACAACGAAAGCGAAAGACATTGCCGACTATGAGTTGAAGGAAACCCCGTCTAATGCGGAAGGGGAGTTCACGTACGAAGAGCAGACCGTCACCTATGTGTATACGAAGAAGCAAGGAGCTTCGGTCACTGTGAAGTATGTCGATGAAGATGGCAATCAACTTACGGATCCGGAAACCTTGAAAGGCAAGGTAGGCGATCCGTATAAGACGGAAGCAAAAGACATCGACGGATACACACTGAAGGAGACTCCGTCCAATGCCACAGGCGTATTCACCGACCAAGAGCAAACGGTTGTCTATGTGTACACGAAAACTGTAGTACCCGGCAAACCGGTGAATGTGATTTACGTCGATGAAGAAGGTAACGAAATTGCTCCTTCGGAAACGTTGAACGGCAACATCGGAGAGCCCTACACGACGGAAGCAAAAGACATTGACGGCTACACGTTGAAGGAAGTGCCGTCCAATGCCGAAGGCACCTTCACCAATGAAATGCAAACCGTCACCTATGTGTACAAGAAAAATCCGGAGCCCGGCGATCCGGTTGTCGTTAAAGAAGTCGATAAGCCGGTCATATCTTCGTTAGATGAACAATTTACGTTTATCACAACGTATACTTTCGGGGATCAGGTGGGCGATTGGTCTCAAGTTACTTTGCGGGATCAGTTGGAACCCGTCTTGCAGGTGAAAAAAGCTGAAGTAAGTGTCAGCGGAAGTGTCTATAGACCTGCAGGCAGCGTTACCGATAATGTATACGGATCTGTAACCAGTGTAACAGATAGCGTATATGGCGGTGGCGGTACTGTGACAGATTATGTATACGGCGAGTTGACCATCAATGGAAACATAGTGACAGTACAACTTCCCAAGGTTGATGGCTCTTACCAATATCTGTCCGGTACAACATACCAGTTAATCATCACAGCTCAGATTTCCCAGGATGCCGATCTCAAAGACTACATCAAAGATGGCAAAATTGTTATTCAGAACATTTCTGAACTGTTGTTGGATGATAAGGTCATCAAATCTAACAGAGTAACAGTTACAAAGCATGATTCCGAAGGTCCCGGCCCTGTTGATCCAGTAGATCCAGTAGATCCGGTAGATCCGGTAGATCCGGTAGATCCAGTAGATCCTGGTCCCGGTCCCGGTCCCGGTCCTATTAAACCAGTAGACCCGGGCAATTCCGATGACTCTGATGATTCAGACGATACGGATAACCCGACCGATTCCGTAAATCCGAAAGATCCGGTAGATTCGAAAGATGATGAGGTCGTAGTTATAGAAGATGAACCTACTCCTAAAGGATCACCGAAAGAAGATTCTTCTAACAACACTTCACCTACTGAAGATGAGCCCACAGAAGAAGTTATCGAAGAGGATATTACCTCTGAGGATGAAACGACACTGGAGGACGAACAAGTTCCTTTAGCAACTACTCCTGAAGAAACGGTTTCTGTGAATGTGCTTCCTCAAACCGGTGAAGAGAGCCCACTTCCGTTCTATATGGCAGGCTTTGGATTGGTTGGTCTCGGTTTGTTGCTTCTAGTCAGAAATAGGAGAAAAATGGTTTAATTCGTTAAGAAGTAAAGAGGCCCGTGTCTCTTTACTTCTTTCTTTAAGAAATGAGTGGTGATGATGCGCAAATTTCCGTATGTTCTTGTTCTTATCGGTATTATTATTTTAGCCTACCCTAAGGCAACCGAATGGTATTATGAGGCAAAACAAGAACGACTAATGGAGGCATGGGAAATGACTTACACCGCCCCCGCTCCATCGAGCGTGCAAGCCAATTTTGAGCAATTGTCGGACATTTTTTTGCAGCCCCCCGCATCGAATGAGGAGACACCAGAAGAGACCGAATTAGGAGCCTCTGACCCGTCGGACGGCAAGGAGCAGCAAGGATCGGGGCCCGATCCAATCGCAACATTAATAATCGACAAAATTGATTTAATGCTGCCGATACTTGAAGGAGCCAGCGAAGAAAATATGAAATATGCCGCCACTCATATGGAAGAAACATCTCCGTTCGGTGAAATTGGGAATGCGGCGGTTGCAGCGCACAGGGTGCGTAAGAAAGGCCGTTTATTCAATCGGCTGGATGAGCTCTCCGTTGGCGACGATATTATTGTCAATCAGCAGGGGGAACAATACCTGTACACGGTATTTAACGTATCAAGAGTAGAGCCGACCGATGTTTCTGTTCTGAACAGGAACGATCAGGATAAAATTCTGACTCTGATTACTTGCGATCCTATAGTCAATCCGACACATCGAATTATCGTGCATGCCAAGATGGAAAATTAACTACTATATTCTGATCACTATTGTAAATATGCTAAATATTTGATACTATTAATATTACAAAGAAGCCTTATACGATAATGGCAAACCTATCGAAAGATAGGGACGCAAAGCTACAGGGCCTTCCCGTAAGGATGGCAGCCAGCTACCGAATGCAGGGGCTTTTTTCTTATCCAAATTTCTATGCTCCATATATTGATAAAGCTAAATCGATAATGGCAAACCTATCGAAAGATAGGGACGCAAAGCTATAGGGCCTTCCCGTAAGGATGGCAGCCAGTTACCGAAAGGAGTTTTATCCATGCGTAGACTTGTGCTTGCAATACTATCCGTATTTGTATGCATATTATCGGTTCCTATCACTGCAGAAGCGGAAGGAAGCGTTAACATTAACTGGCTGGATACTTCCAGAATCGATCAAGGAGTCGTTGGGATCTCTTATAATGTTCCGGCGGATATTCGCATTAAATTGATGGTGACCAAGGAAGGGCAAACCTATACGTATAATTTGTTTAGCTCCCAAGATACAGAATGGTTCCCTCTGCAATTAGGCAATGGTTCGTACAACATTTCTATCATGGAGAATATATCGGGAAATAAATATAAGACTATTCAATCGGATTCGGTTCAATTAGCAGTGGAAGATTCGAATGTAATCTACTTGAATTCCATCCAAAATATAAATTGGACTGAAGCGGATCTGGCCGTTAAGAAGGCAGAAGAATTAACCCGGAACTATAAGACCGATGAAGAAAAAGTAAAAGCAATCTATGAATATATAGTTAATAATATTAGTTATGATTACGAATTGGCTGACGAGATCACGGCCGGCTACATTCCGGATATTGACGATACCCTTACAACGGGTAAAGCCATCTGTTACGGTTATTCTACTTTATTTGCGGCTATGCTGCGAAGTGTAGAGATCCCTGCCAAATTGGTTATGGGTCATTCGCAGTACGTAACAGAATATCACGCTTGGAATGAAGTTTATTTAAATAACGAATGGGTGACTATTGATACTACAATAGATTCAGGTAAGAGCAATACGGCAGCAGTTTATAAAAATTCGGACAAGTATGAAGCCATGAGAGTGTACTAGGGTTTCCGGCATATCGACTAAAATTTATAACCATTTCATTAATAACCAGCTGAATGTTCCAGCTGGTTATTTTATTTTGTTCAGTTTTTGTTCAGAGGACCTTGGTACTATATGTCGATATATTACGGATTGGGAAAGGAGCGGATATTGGAAGCTACCTTTATCTTAAAGAGTGGGAAGGTGAGACAAAATAACTAAAAATAAATGGAAAAGCGGGGCAATTTTACTGCTTTTTGTGGCGGGAATCGTGCTTATTCTCTATCCGTGGTGGGACCGGCATATTCAAGAGAAGAAACAATTGGAAATGTTGGCTCAGTGGGATCTGCTGCAAGAGAAATCTTCTGAACCCTTATCCTCAGAGCCTGTATCCAAGTCCCCTGCGGACTCCTCTCAGGAGGGCGGGGTGGGAACGATCACTATCGATGGCCATGCTGTTCTCGGTACCATCACCATCGATAAGATTGATCTGCGCGAAACCGTGCTGGAAGGTACGGATAAAAAGACCTTGAAAGCAGGGATAGGAACTATCGAAACGGACCGTCATCCAGGACAGCCCGGCAATTTCGCGTTAGCCGGTCACCGCAGCTGGACTTACGGTAAACAATTCAGCCGTCTGGATGAGATGGAGGAAGGCGACCAGATTGTCATTGAGACCCAGAAGGACTCGTATGTCTACTCCGTCGCATCGAAGTTCCTTGTTGAGCCGGATGATTTATCTGTGTTGGACCAGAATGGGGACCTGGAAGAGGTGACTCTCGTTACTTGCGAGCCGGCGTATAACCCAACTCACCGGCTTATTGTCAAGGCTATACGAATAGATTAGTTCGTTATAGGGCCGGGGAACAGATTTTTCCCGTCAGTTTTTAAGGGGAAGGAATACTTTATTAACCGGAAGACCACATCTTAGTAAGGCACAGCTTCATGACTGGGATGGGGTGAATTTCAGCAATTTTTTTCGAAGGAGAAAGTACATACAACCATCCAATGGAGGAAAGATATGAAGAGGAAAGGGAATATTCTGGCCATAGCATTTTTGTTGATTATACAAAATTTTTTCTTTGCCATATCCGGACTGGCCAATCCAATAGTACCGCTTCAGGGAACTGGGAGCACAGTGACGAATGCGGTTTACTTCAGTGATGTGAAAATAACTGAAGATGATGAAGAAACGGTCATCAATGCAGTATACAATCCGGATAGTCGGATCGTCCCGGGTTCAGTTGTTGTTCTGCATTATGATTGGGGGCTTCCAGATGATCATGGATTACAAGGTGGGGAAATCTATCAATTTGAGCTTCCATCAGACTTTGAGCTTTACAACGACATTCCAGAAACTCCTTTATCCACTGATCTGGGGAGTGTAGGAACGTTTTCTGTTGATAAAAGCACAAATATAGTTACTATGAAGTTTAACCAAAATGTAGATCGTTCCAATGTCGGCGGAAAAATCATGATTTGGAGCGCTATTAGGGAAGACCTGGTGGGAGAAACGATAAATAGAGAAATCCATTTTCCCCTTGTAGGCGACGGTAAAATCATACCTATTAACCTGCAGCCCAAGGGAGGGTCGGCTATTCAAAAAGCGGGAACCCCAGATAAAGAATACAATGGGCAGGAATTGTATTGGTCTATAGATATTAATACGAACCTGAAATCCCTCAAGGGGGCATCCGTCAGTGATCCTATTCAAGCGGGCCAGACCTTGCAGATCGATTCCATAGAAGTGTATCGTCTGGATGTGGATCCGCAAGGTAGAGTGACTGAGGGTTCGCTAATAGATCCAAGCGAGTACAATAATCTTTCCGACAATCACGAAGTGAAGATTGAGTTCGGTGACATTGGTTCGGCTTATCAAATTCGGTATACAACAGAGGTTGCCGATCAGAATGACGGACCGATAACATTCAACAATAAAGCAACATTAACTAGCACTGAAAGTGGGGCTCAATCTGCGGAAGCCAGTATATCTGTACGACGCGGGGAGTTGTTGAATAAAAAGGCTGCGGGTTATGATCCGCTAACCCAAATCATTACCTGGGAGATCAAGTTTAACTATGCCCAGAAGAGTATCAGCAAAGAATCTGCTATACTGGAGGATACCTTTACTGGTAGTCAGGAATTAATAAAAGATTCCTTTAAAGTAGAAAAAGTAGCGATCAATCCGGATTCTGGAGATGAGGAGGGTTCCGAAACCGTTACTTCATCGGTTTATACGGTTACATCTTACTCTGAAGGGAACGGATTTACATTTCAGTTTAACGAAGAGATTGATTCGGCTTATAAAATTCAGTATCAAACCAAAGCAACAGATCGGGTTTTCGATGGCGCTACAATAACGAACACGGTTAAGTTTGGAGAAAAAGAGAAGCCGGCCTATCAACCTATTAAACAATTGATTCTAAACAAATGGCATTCGTCAGAGAATCCTAAGCTTGATTACGATAAGAAAACCGTGCAGTGGACAATAACACTTAACGAGGATAGGCATCCGATGAAGGATGTTGTACTCACGGATACTTTCACTAATAAAGGACTTGAATTAGATCCCAAGAGTGTATCTATTACCGGTTTAACCAAAGATGAACACTATATAGTTAACCCTAACGGAACTTATCAAGATGGATTTGTCATTGAGTTCAATGTTCCAATCACTGAAGCCCATACTATTACCTATGTCACTAAATTTGACTCGAGCTCCAGAGAAGATAAGAATCAATGGTTTGTAAACAAAGCACGTTTGGAATGGGCAGATAAGGATGGGAAAGAGCAATATAAGGAAGTCACCGATACATTCAAGCCTGATGAATACACCCAAAACAACGGCTTTAAAAATGGTTCCTACAACGCCGTAGATAAAAAAATCACATGGGAAATTGGCGTGAATTACAATCTGGATAAGATTGAATCTGCTGTTGTAGAGGACTTTATGCCGAAGACTCCGGAGCAAAAGTTTGTAGAGGGGTCTCTTACAGTTCATCATATGGAACTTACAGGAGGACGGAATGGAGTCAAGAAGGGCGATAAAGTCGATGAGGGCGAGTATGAAGTAGAAGACATTACAGATGTCGATGGAAATCCAGGATTCAAAATTACGTTTGAGTCTATTAATACCCCCTACCTCATTACTTATGAAACCTCTCTTGAAGGGACGCTGATTGACGAGGAGTACAGCAATACAGCATGGCTTAAAGAAGGCGATAAACTATTAACCACTTTGCCAGCTAGAGTAGGGATTGACCATGGAACGGAATACACCTATAAAGAAGGTGAGCAGAAAGGCGCCAAGATAGAGTGGAAAGTTTTCATTAACCGCGGACAGTCTCAAATTCCGGCAGGAGCTAAAATCATTGACACGCCCAGTATAAACCAGATCTTGCTTGAGGACACATTTAAACTTTATGGAACAAGGATTTCGGCAAATGGAGAAGTTTCGAAAGATGAGAGTAAAGTATTAGTGGAAGATCAAGACTATACTCTCGAATTCGATACGAATGCCAAGGGTCAAGAAACTTTTGAAATCACATTTATAGAAGATTTTAAGTCTGCCTATGTATTGGAATATCAGTCGTTTATTAACGCGAAGCATAATGAGGTCGTTGAGAACAAGGTTGAATTTCAAGGAGACGGAATTGCCACTGATAAAATGACTTCAAGCAAGCCCATCCAGGTAAAACTGTCAGGCGGATCTGGTACAGGAAGCGGCGAGCTTGGCAGTCTTACGATCACTAAAGTCGATGCCGATAATCCTTCCAAAACATTAGAAGGTGCCGAATTCTCGCTGTACTTTGCTTCGAATGGTAAGCTTATTAGAACATTAACAACGGGAATAGACGGAAAAGTAAAGTTCGAGAATCTTTTGTTTGCGAAATACATCTTGAAAGAAGATAAAGCGCCAGAAGGATATATAATTGAAGTTGCTGAACAACCAATCGAAATTAAAGAAACGATTAAAGATGCTGAGCTTACAGTAAAAAATAAGAGCAAGGATTCTCCAGGCCCAAGCCCAAGCCCAAGCCCAAGTCCGGAACCAACACCAAGTCCGGAACCAACACCAAGTCCGGAACCGACACCAAGTCCGGAACCGACACCAACTCCGGAACCAACACCAAGTCCGGAACCGACACCAAGTCCGGAACCGACACCAAGTCCGGAGCCGACACCAAGTCCGGAGCCGACACCAAGTCCGGAGCCGACACCAAGTCCGGAACCGACACCAAGTCCGGAGCCGACACCAAGTCCGGAACCGACACCAAGTCCGGAGCCGACACCAAGTCCGAAACCGACACCAAGTCCGGAGCCGACACCAAGTCCGGAGCCGACACCAAGTCCGGAACCGACACCAAGTCCGGAACCGACACCAAGTCCGAAGCCGACACCAGGCTCAGACCCGGGTCCGGACCCTGAACCAAGTCCGACACCGAGCCCAAGTCCAGTACCGGGACCAAGTGCGACACCAAGTCCAAGCCCGACACCAGAACCTGAAGTAACAGAATATCCGATTATATCGCCTGTTGAATCTGGTAATGAGGATAAGGATGACGATCCGACTGATAATAACCAAACGGATAATGGTCAAGAACCGGAAGACAACCGGCCGGTTGGGAATCTGCCCGACCCAGAAATATCCGATCAAGAAAAATCGGATAACGAACAGAATGCTGACAACGCTTTGAGCCCGGAGGCTTATCGACCTACAGAGCAAGAGACAAGCGATAGCCCTGAGAATAAGGAAGATTCCACCGGGAAAAAGGGATTGCTGCCGCTGACAGGAGAAACGATGCCTATTACACCATGGGTAGGATTACTTCTTTGTGCCGCAGCCGCGGTGCTCTGGTTCAGACAAAGAGCTTCGAAACGCTAAGGGTTCACCAAAATCCGTTGCCTGAAATAAGGCAACGGATTTTTTTATGCGCTTCTCATTTCTCAATTTACGCAGATTTCTATGGCTCAAAACCAGAATCAGTGCGTCGTCAGATAGGAAAACCAAATTAAGTGCAAATATACACCCCAATGTTACCAGCATGGCCATTTTTGCGATTAAGGTGTAGAAATGCGCTCTATTTTCTACGTTTGGTGAAAATAGAACGATTTCGTTAAATTAAAGGGTACTTTTGCACTTCAATTCCCGTTTTCGGTAAAAGGCTGGATTTAAGAGGCACTTTTGCACTTCAATTTCTTCCTATGTGACAGCATAGGGCGGTCCATCCCAATAGAGGGCCGTCCTTTTTGAAGTGCGGTACAATACGATTTGGAGTATGTTTAAAGGTTCGGAGCCTCTTTCCTTAGGAACGGAAGGATAGCTTTTTTAATGGAACGTTCGCACATTATCCTTCACTAGATTTAAAAGAGTATCTTCTTTAATAGGTCGCTATTGGTTATAATTGCCTATAGCTGAATAATTCTTCGACAGGGGGCAAAAGGTTGAAAAAGAAGTATATCGTGTTCGGGCTCGTGATTATTGTGGCTCTTCTGGCAGCGGCTACCACTCCCAAGAAAGATGATTTTACCAGGTGGATTAAGACGCAAGTCAAGAAAGAGGCGGATAATGTAATCGTTTCTTGGGGCATAGATTTTCTTGGAGATAAGCTGGACGGTCTGATCCAAAGCACAACGACCTGCTCGAACTATGTTGTTTTCACGGTCTGTGAGACCAAATTTACAGATAAAAACAAGATTAAAGCTTTAGGCGTATTTAATAACTTCCTATCTTTACATTGAGTAGAAAAAGGGCCTTCGTACCACTTTCATTGTGGTTCGGGGGTTCTTCTTTTTTAGAGGAGAATAGTCCGGTTTTCAGATCATTGACTATTTTTCAGATCCGGGCATTCGGCTCATGTTCGCATCAAATGTCAGTAGTTTTTTTTAGAGGAAGGGGATAAGATCAATACTGTCGCTGGAGTCGTGATGCAGCTTTCAATATGTTACGTTCAATATGTTACGTTCAATATGATCGATGTTGAATGTGCCATGCTCCATAAGATGAAGAAGGGGCTCCAGAATGGTGATGATCATTTCAAAATTGTGAAGGAGAGAAGGAAGCTTATGAGTAGGAAAATATGGGGGAAAGCAACCAAAACAGCCGCTGCCGCAGCTTTATTAGGCTCTGTATTGGCAGGTTGCGGCGGTGGCGGTTCAAGCTCAGGGACAGAAAAACCGCCGGAATCGTCAGGGCCGACCAGCCATCCTCCGGTCAAGCTGAATATGATGGTCGATTCCCATCCGAACTGGCCGTATAAAGAAGACTGGCCGATATACAAGTACATTAAGGAAGCGACGAACATTGAGTTCAATGTGCAGGCTCCCCCTAATGATTACGGGACGGCGATTAATCTGGCTGTGTCCTCGGGCGATATGCCTGATCTCATGACGATCACGAACCTGGCCACGGCTAATAAACATGGGAATAGCGGGGCATTCCTGAATATCTTCGACCATTTGGACGAGATGCCGAACTACAAGAAGTTTCTTGAGGATCATCCGGAAGTGAAGCAAAGGGTAATGTCCGCCGACGGTAAAAGCTATTACCTTCCGCTCTATGGACTCGAAAAGGAATCCAGGCGTTCGTGGCTGTATCGATCTGACATCTTTGAGAAGCATGACCTGGAGCTTCCGCAAACTTATGATGATTTGTACGAGGTAGCCAAAAAATTAAAGGAACTGTATCCCGACAGCTATCCGCTTGCACTCTTTGGCGGTATGAGTCCGCTCGGTAACATGGCAACAAACTTTAATACTTTTAACTGGCAGTATTACGACTACGACAAGGATGAGTGGAGATACGGTCCGATTGAAGACAATTACAAGCTCATGCTGACCTATTTGAACAAATTTTATAAGGAAGGGCTAATTCCGCCCGATTTCATGTCCATCCAGCGGAAGCAGTTCCAGGACCTGTTTGCCCAGGAGAAAGCTTTCATGGCCGTGGACTACATTGGGTCCATCGACCAGTTGATGTCTCTTCTCAAGGATGAAATTCCAGGGTTTAAAGTCGAGTTTATGCCGCCGCCGGCTGGCGGACCTGAAGGAAAACCGCTGAATGAATATTCCGGCTTTATGCCCAAGGGCTGGTCGGTAGCGAGCAATACCAAAAACAGGGAAGCCGTACTGCGCTATCTCGATTTCCTGTATTCTCCGGAAGGCATTGAGCTTGTGAGCTGGGGCAAGGAAGGCGAAACCTACATTGTCGAGAACGGGGAGAAAAAAATCAACCCGGAATATACCAGCTTTGCCGACTTAAGAACAAGAACGGGGATTGCCACCTACGGATCGTTTACGGCTCATGACATGGAAGGCTTCTTCAAAATGTTTTCTCCCGAAATGCAGGAGGGTTTGAAAGTGATCGACCAATACTCCTTAAACCCTCAGCAGCCGGTCTTTGCTTTTACCGATCAGGAGAACGAGCAGCTTAACATTACAGGCGAGAGCATCAAGAAATATATGGAGGAGAACGTCGGGAAGTTTATTCTCGGTCAGAAATCATTCGATGAATGGGATGCCTATGTCGCTGAAATGGAGAGATTAGGGGTACAGACCTATATCGACATCTACAAACAGGCTCATGACCGGGCGAAAAGCTTCCTGGATAAATAATCACACGGCCCCGTCCAACCGATCGAAGGATTGCAGGGAACATCTAATTCGGCTCCCACGCTTATAAGGGGGCCGCAAGGATCTCTTGTTCGGCAAAGGGCGGGGCCGGAAAGAGAAATACACGCAAGGAGATTGTAAAAAAACTATGTCAACCTCACGTCCTGCTGTAACTGATGTTCAACCAAAGCCTCTTTCCCATACATCACTGGGATATAAAATTAAGCGCGACCGATATCTCCTGCTCATGGTTTTGCCCTGTGTACTGTATTATCTAATTTTCAAGTATGTACCGATCTTCGGGATAGCGATTGCGTTTAAGGACTACAACATGTATAAGGGGGTATTCGCCAGCGATTGGGTGGGCTTGAAATATTTCCGGATGTTTTTTGACAGCCCGGATTTCTTTCCCATTATTCGCAATACCTTCTTGTTGGGCTTTTATAAGCTGGTGTTCGGGTTTCCGGCTCCGATTATTTTGGCCTTGCTGATTAACGAAGTAAGAAACTCTTTTAATAAAAGGTTTGTGCAAACGGTCAGCTACTTGCCGCATTTTATTTCCAATGTTGTAGTGGCCGGGATCGTCGTTATGTTCCTGTCCCCGTCCAACGGGATGGTCAATCGCCTTCTGGAAATGTTGGGTATGGACAAAATCAATTTTATGGTTGAGGCCTCCTGGTTCCGGACGATCTATGTAAGCAGCGATATATGGCAGCATGTCGGGTGGGGAACCATTATCTATTTGGCCGCATTAACGGCGATCGATCCTCAATTGTACGAGGCGTCGAGGATCGACGGGGCGAACCGCTGGCAGCAGACCCTGCATATTACTCTGCCGGGAATAGCTCCGGCCATCGTTATTCTATTAATTCTCGATATCGGAAAGATTATTGAAATCGGCTTCGAGAAGGTATACCTGTTGTCCAGTCCGGTCACCTATGAAACGGCAGATATTCTCAGCACATATGTATACCGCACGGGTCTGGCCAATGGAAATTACAGCTACGCGACCGCCATTGACTTGTTTACCGGAATTATCAGCTTCATCTTTATTATTGGCGCGAATCAAATCAGCAAAAAGGTGAGCGAACACAGCATCTGGTAAGCCGGTGCGGCTCAGGACTTCCCGGCTAAACGTGCGAGTCGGTGTTAGCGGCACGCCAACCATACCTTCCAGGTCTTGTATCAAATAAGGAGATTGCAAATGAAACAACGCTTAAATTGGTTTGATATCGTGAATGGAATCATTTTATTGGGAGTCGTGTTCCTCTGCCTATACCCGTTCATCTATATGATTGCAGTTTCGCTAAGCGACGATATCTACATATTGAAGGGGGAAGTCTGGTTCTGGCCCAAAGGCTTCACTCTGGAAGCCTACAAATATGTGATGGCCGACGGGAGAATCTTTACGGGCTATAAAAATACCTTCATCTATGTCACCCTGGGAACAGCGGTATCCTTGCTGCTGACTGCCTTGGGAGCCTATGCCTTATCGAAGCCAAAGATGGTTTTCCGCAAACCGTTAATGCTGATGATTGTGTTTACGATGTTTTTCGGCGGCGGGATGATTCCTACCTTTCTCGTTGTGAGAGAGCTCGGACTGGTCAATACGATCTGGGCGATGGTTTTGCCGGGGGCTATTTCAACCTGGAATTTGCTCATCATGCGAACGTTTTTCGCAGGGATTCCCAGTGAACTGGAGGAGTCGGGCAAAATCGACGGCTTATCGGAAATCGGCATCTTCTTTCGGATCGTACTGCCTTTATCCAAAGCTGTGCTGGCCACGATCGGTCTATACTATGCGGTAGGCATATGGAACAACTTTATGGGGCCGCTTCTCTATTTACGGAACCAGGAGCTGTTTCCCCTTCAGGTTATTCTGCGCAATATTGTTTTGTCCGGCCAGCTATCGGGGAGCGAGGGACCTACGGAAATTGTGGTCATTGAGGAAGCGATCAAATATGCGACCATCCTGGTGTCCACCCTGCCGATTCTGATCATTTATCCTTTCATCCAGAAATATTTCGTCAAAGGCGCGTTGATCGGATCGGTTAAAGGGTAGAATCAGGCCTCCGGCCCCGGATGTCTCCGGGAGACTGAAAGGATACGTAAGCCCCGGAACCCGGCGGAGACGCCGGGAACCGCATAGCATCGGCAGACAAGGAACAGGGGGGCCGTCTTATAAGTTCCGGTCTGCATAACGAAACATAGAAATGTTATTTGGGCAAAATGGATTAGACGCTGAGTCATACTAGCTATTTTCCTTTTCAAAGAGAAGGGTTTTGCGATAGTCGCCCGGAGGCGAGCCGGTCCACTTCTTGAACATGCGGATAAAGGAAGTGGAGTTGCGATAGCCGAGCCGTTCGCCGATTTCCTTAATCGTCAGGTCCGAATTAGACAATAGCTCCTTGGCCGCCCTAATTCGCACCCGGTTCAGATGCTCGGTGAAATTGTGTCCGGTCTTTTCCTTAATATATCCGGATAAGTAGGTGGAGGACATATTCAACTTCTCGGAAAGCAGATCCAGCGAAATATCTTCCTCATAATGGTTCTCCAGAAAATTCATGACAAACTCAATAATGTCATACTGCTCTTCGCGCTTCACTTTAATCGTCCGGACTGAGCGGGAAATAAACTGGCTGAGCACCCGTTTATATTGCTCCGTCGTTATACATTCCTGAAGCTGGGCAAGAATGTCGGCGGGAGAGCCCTCGCACGGAGCTTTAAGCAGCTCCATTGTTTTCCATGTCTTCACGATCAACGTTTCGGCAAACCTGGACAGCTGCTCCGAAGTAGCCTGATGCTTGTCCATCGACTCGAGCATCCGGGCAACGAGATGATTGCAATGAGCATCGTTGCCGGCCTGAACATTGACGTAAAATTCATGCTCTTGCTCCGCTGTAAACATGTAATGGGAGTCCGTTTGCTCCAAATCCCAAATAATTTGCGTCTCCTCTACCGGTCTGGCTTGGCGAATCATCATTAGCGTCTGCTCGTACGCTTTATCGAAGTCGGAGGACTGTTTAAACACGGAGCTGACGGCTACAGTCACGAGATAAAAATTTCGATCGTAGTCAAAGGTTTGCTTTAACGCCTCCACGCTGTACCGCAAGGGTTCATCTCTTTTGTCGGTATAGACGATGGAAAGAATCTGATTGTTCTCCATCTGAAGCGTGTGCGAAACGGGAAAGGACTGCCGGATATGCAGCTGAATAAATTCACGAATGCGGGCTGCCGCTTTTTCCGGCTTCAGGAGCATCTGGTCCATGGCGCTTTGCCGGTAATGGAGTCGATATAGCACAAGGATAAAGGTCCCGTCTCCCACCATAAACTCGCGTGAAAGGGGAACATCGGTATAAATCTTTTTAAACCGGGCCATATAGCCGTAATTGGTCAACAGAGACTTGTTGCTGATCAGCTTTTGATTCATCTGGTTTCTCTCCTGAAACAGTCCGTCCATACGATGGTGGATCAGGTTGAATTCACTGATGTTGCTGTGATATGCAGCTGGTTCTTTGCCTTGGGTAAAACCGGCAATTATCTCCCGTACCGGACGATGGATGCTGCGGCTGAAGAAGAAAGAAGCGGCGATGCCGATCAGCAAGGTTACAGCAAACAATAATACGGTCATCCAGTTCAATTGCTGCAGGGTGGAATTCAATGTCTGATAAGGAATAATCGAAACGTAAGTGGCTCCCGATTCCTCACCCTTCTCGAAAAAATAGTATGTATGATCTTGAAGCAGCCATTTCTTGTTCCCGTCCCATTCCGGGAGGGTGTGCTTACGGGCCGATTCCGACGATGCCATAATAATGTCGCCATCCGGGTCAAGCAGCAGCAGTTCCGATTTCGGAGTTCCCAGGTAAGCTTTTAGCAGCTTGTCAACCTCAATAAAGGCAATAATTTGATAGTCCCGCTTTTTTGTTTGAGCCGTGACGGGAAGAAGCTTTTTATTACTTTGAACAAGCTCGTTACGGAAGGAGCCTACGGGGAAAATATTGAAAGATTCGTCCTTCTCCCATGGTTCATTCCAGAAGGCTAGTGGGTAATGATCACTAATATAATAACGGTTGAACATACGTTCTTCCGAAACGATTCCTTCCTTTTCGACCAGAAAGGAAGACCCGGGATAGTAAATCATTAAATTTTCCAAATGGTAATAAGGATTCGCCACATCGTTCCGAAGCTGATTCACTAAATTAGTCATCATAATGTAGTCATAGTCCTGCATGCCGCCGGATATTGATTGTCTATAAAGCGCTCTCACGTTACTATCGTGGTATAGATTGAACATAAGTCCCTTAAGAGACCCGAACTGATTTTCCAACGTTTCTGATGTATTTTTTACCAAGGATAAATTATGGCTTATAATTTCTCTCTCCACATTGCGGGAGTACAGGTAGAGAGACCACAAATTATAGGAAGCTAGTAAGATGATAATAATCAGAAAGTTAATCAATAATTTCATAAATAAAGAGTTGACCTTGAAGTTAAGACCTGAAAACCGGAACATGCTGACACTCCTCATCGGTAACGTTCTTGCTTAATTATAGCTAATCCCGGCGTCTCCATAAATGAACACTTTTTAGGATTGCTGACTTTATTTCAGGTTTCATGCTCCCTGACTTAATGAATCAGCTCACTCTCCTGAGCCTTCTTAATAAAGCGGATTTTCCGTCAGAATGGACGCTATGTGCTCGGATGCGCCATGCCTGCTGTGGGCCTTTGCGGTGCGAAGTCTCGCCAACATATAATAAGGCCCTCCTTAATCCCTGTTTAGGGGAGGAAAAGAGGACCTTATTGCTTTGAAGTTATTTCAGAAAGAAGAACCGGCTCGATGGCCGAACGGCGGCCTCCAAAGCTTAATCCGGCTTGACTCCGAGATTAGAGTTGCTGAGCCTTATCCATGATTTTATACAGTAAAGTGGCAATCTGCGCCCGGGTCCCGCTCTCCTGAGGAGCCAGACGCCTGTCGCTTAACCCGCTCATCGCTTCCATCTTAATGTTGGCGGCGATGGCCTGCTTCGCCCAGCTGCTAATTTCATCCGCATCGTCGTACTTGCCGAGCAGAGCTTCCATTTCGCGGCTGGTGACGTCTGCGTTCATTCCGAGCTTCTGCTTCATCAGCCGCTCGAGGACTACCGCCATTTCTTCCCGGCTGACCAGAAGGTTAGGTTTAAACTGTCCATCCTCGTAACCTTCAATCAGTCGGTGATGGGCTCCCAGGACTACCGCCTCGTAATACCAGTCTCCAACTGTGACATCGCTGAAGCTGGTGTTCGAGGTGGAGCCTTCCAGATTAAGCGCGTTGACGAGAATCGTCACGAACTCGGCGCGGGTGATCGCCCGATCCGGTTTGAAGGTGCCGTCCTCATATCCGCTGACGATGTTTTTGGAGGCCAGAAATTCAATATGGGTTCTGCCCCAATGACCGGATATATCCGGAAAGCGGACAGGGGCGGGCTTCATAATAATGATCTCGCTGTTCCCTATCGTTGTGAACTCCTTGGTTGTTCCTCTTGTCTTGCCCGGAGCGATTTCCCATCTTTGGTAATCGGTATAACGGTACGCATTGGACGGTCTAAGCTCCGCTTCCGTCAACCGGGTAGGCAACTCGATAGTTCCTTTAATCGAGCTGCTGTCCGAGACACGGCCATCGGTTCCATCGAGGCCTTCCAGCGTTATCGAGTAGAGATCAGTAAGCGGCTCGTAATTGGCAGGAACATCGGTAATCGAATCCGCATCTTTAATTTCAAAAGCGGCCTTAAAGCCGTTCGCTTTGACGTCCCATGGGTTAACGGTTATCGTTCCGTCAGGAGTCTGCGCAATAATCATGCGGCTGTTTCTTCTTAAATATTCGAGCATGCTCTGATCCAGCATGACGTAATTCGGCTGGCTCGAATAATTGCCGCTCGCGATTTTGAAGATAATCCGGTTGAACGTTTGAGAGGACGTTTCCAGATGCGTCTTGAGCTTGGCGTAAGTGATATTGGCATCCGAAGGAGAAGCTATCGATACGATAAGATCTCCATCCTGAAGGTAAGGATTCAGAGCATGGCCCTCTTGCTCCGGACGGCTTCTAGTAATCCAGAAAGTATACGTTCCGCTGCTTCCTCCATAATGATTCTGCACCTTCACTTCAAACTTGTTATCCCCATAGCTTAGTGGCAGCTCAGGCGACAACTCGAGGCTATTGACGTTATAGCCATTGATCGTGATCGAATAGATGGAGCCGACCGGCATCATCTTAATAGACGTCATTCCCGATTCAACCTTGGCGTGGTAGTAAGAGACGTTCTTGTCGAACAAGGGGCTGTAGGTGACGCCCGGAATGATGATATTGGCCAGCTCACTAGGATCGGAGGAGTAGTCTCCCCGGCTAACAATAAATGTATAAGTTCGGGAAGCTCCGTTGTTGTTCGGAACCACCTCGATGACGACGCTGTTCTCTCCCAGATTCAGGGGCAGGGATACTAGTTGACCGGATGAATAATAAGTATTGTTAATTCTAATTCTGGAATTACCCGATGTGACGGGAGTAAAAGTGAACGAAGTATTCCCTGTATACCCCCGGTAATAGGTATCGTTCGGATGAAAGCTGCGATCCAGGGCGATGTTGGGTGAGCCGATCGAAATCAGACTATTGTCACCGACCACTCCTCCCGGATGGGTCTGTCCTTCGGCCAGCCGGGTAACGGCAATCGTGTAGTAGCTTAAGCCTCCTGAATCAGACCGGACCTCAATGGTCACCGTGTTCGTTCCCACATTGAGCGCTGCCCAGTAATACTCGCCGCTGGCTACGGATTGTCCGTTAACTTTCACGGACATATTGTAAGAATTATAGATCGGGCTTAACCGGAAATGGCTGACCGGATACGAGACGGTGGAGGAATATCCACTGATATTCGATTGAAATGCCTTGTCCAAAGAGAGTCCTTCGACCAGCAGATTATTCAGAACGGTCGATGGATCTCCTATGTTTCCTCCACTTCCGCCATCTCCATAATCGGAAGGAAGTCTCGTAATCGTCACGGTATAGTAACGAATATCTCCGCTGGAGCTTTGGACTTCAATGGCCACGTTATTGTCGCCGGTTTTTAACGGAATTTCCTGGTAGCTTCCGCTTTGCACGCTCTTTCCATTAATTTTAGCCGTTATGCCGGAGTAGTACGATACGCTCATTTGCAAGCTGGACGTACTGTTGTTAACGGTGGCATAGTATTTAAGCACGTTGGAATCGAATGCCCGGTTCAGATTTCCGCGGGTCAACGAAATGTTGGATAAATAGGCAAACTGCTGGTTGCCTCCGGAATCTCCTCCCCCGCCTCCGGGATTAGGGTTATCGTTATACGACAGGCGGGTGACCGAGATGCGATAGGTTTTTTTGGTGTTGTCGTAGGAATCTACTTCTATCGCTATTTCATTATCTCCGACCGATAGCGGAACCGTATAGAAGCTCCCGCTCGCGACTTTGCTTCCCCGGATAGTGACGGACCTGATATTACTGCCGTAGGTGGGGCTGACCTTGACTTCCGATACGTAATTATTGACTACGGAAGAATAAGAGGTCACGCTCGGATCAAAGCCTCTGTTTAAAGAAGCCCCTTCCAGATAAATATAGGACAACCCGTTCTTATCCGCCGTGGAACGATTCAGACTGATCGTGTAGACCGTCATTTCATTATTGGAGGAGCTCACCTCCACCATCAAAGAGTTTACTCCGGTGATTGGAATGGCGGCGGGCACTCCGCTGGACACGACTCTTCCGTTAATTTTAATCGTTAAATCCTTAAGATCCGTAGCAGCCGTTACGTTGATGAAAGACAGATACTCCGGGATGTTGGCGCTGTAGGACGTAACTTCCGGGTCGAAGGGCTCATTCAAGGAGGCCGCATCCATAAATAAGTTCACCAAGCCGATATTTTTACGTTTAACATTGATCGTATACAGTTTGGAGCTTCCGTTGGGAGCCACCACGGAGATCGTAATAATGTTGGAGCCGACGTATAAGGGCACGTCACGAGACGAGCCGTTCCCTACGGATGTTCCGTTGATGTTCAGGGTAACATTCCTGTCCTGAGCGGTGGCCGTGACTCGAATCGAAGTTTTATGATAAGGGACATTCGCTGTATAGGTCACATTGAGCGGGCTGAAAGCGGGGGAGAGCGAATAATTGTCCAAGGCCAGATTGGCGAGCGACAGGCTGTAGTTGTTGTTATCGGCGTAGGCTGTTGGACTGGAGGCGGCTGCCAACCAGGGGGACAGCAAGAGAGAGGAGCACAGGATAATTTTCCCGACCCATGACATTCGTTTCTTTCTCATGATTGATCTATACCTTCTTTCTTCAAATGATAAGGATATATAAGCTTCACACTTACCATCATGCTTATAATTCACCGCGAAACGTCGATCCGTCGTTAAAGGACGTCGGCAGCCGTTTATGCTTGATCACCCTTACGGCATGACAGGTCAAACGTCCGTTGCTGGAGAGATATAGCGGCTTCTGCCGGATATTACAATATATTGTGAATTAAATATCTCTATATAATATGAACTAATGATTGAATAGCTCATGAAGTGGAGAAAGAAAGATGCTTCCAGGGCGAGTTTTGGCTTTGTATTCCTACCATCCGAAGGCCCATCCATATAGAAGGAATACAAAACAAGATGTTTGAAGCTTCGGAGGCACTTTCCTTCGGAACGGAATGAGAGCTATTCTTTAGTTCAAGATATTTAGAAGGGGACTCACCGTTATATATCGGCAAAAGAAGATAAAAAACGTAGATATGAGGTGATAAAAAAATACCGCTTCCCCAAAATCATTCAGGAAAGCGGCGGATGAAGCCTATTTTATTTAAAGTCGTCCCCGGTTAAGTAGTTGTGGAACGGCTTGTCGACCCAAAACGTGTAGGTCAGGATATCGAGGTCGGGATCCAGCTTGCGGAATCCATCAGCGATTTGCTGTGAGTCGTTCTCCAATGAGAACGATTGGGCGTAATAGGGTCCCCCCACGATTTTATTGTTGGCAATAATCTCGTAATCCGCGATTTCTGTCAAGGAATAGTACAGCGGCTGCCACCACGAGCCGAGAATTAAGCCGGCTTGATCCTCGCTGTCCTTCTTGGCATACTGCAAGACAATGGGCTGAAACCGATTTTTATCGTCGACTGTATTGAATTCAAAGGAAAGATCGTATTCTTTCGCGGAAAAGATATAATTTCCGTTGTCGATTTGCGTCAATCGGTTAGTATCGGATTCGGTCGGCTCGCCCCATTCGGCCAGATGAATAAAGGCTGACGTTTTAGGCTCCAGTTGGACCTTGGCATTCAAACCTTCACTGCGAAGCAGGCCGATCAATTGCAGGGCATGCTCTATGTTGGAATGGCCGTATGTAAGGGATAAGGAATCGATAAAGTTCGAATCAAAACGGGAATCCTTCAAGTTATAGCCTGTGACGAGACCATTCTCCAAAGCACTGTTGACGATTTGCTGCAGCTCCGGCGCCTCGATAATGTCGGACGTGTTATAGGCCTGGATGAGTTTGCTATAAATATCCGGGTCGTTCACCTCTCCCAGGTATTGCTTGTACTGGCCTCTATAAGCTAAAATTTTGCCTAGCAGCTCTTCGGCGAACACTTTCGATGCCGCAGAATTGGTTCTTAAAGCTTCGTAGAACGCAGGAGACACGAGTCCGGTATCGATCGCGACAGCCAACTCCTGAGCGGCTTCCTTGGACAGGTAGACATCCGGGGCTAAATTAAGCTTAGCCAATGTCTTATCCGTTTTCTCTTGCGGGTACGTGTACGCCAGTTCCTTCAGTCCAGCCGCTTTAACGGCTATGAACACCGCTTGGAAGACATCTAGCGGTCGATCGGCATTCACCTCCGAAGCGGTGAGGATGCCTTGCTCATAAAGAGCAGCCGATGCGGGGTAATAAGGATTTGACTTGTCCAGATCGGCGAATGAAGGCGCCGTTGCTTCCTCCGAAGGGGCGTAATTCAGAACCTGGGCTACAAGCTGAATGAAGCCGCCTTTCGTTAATGAATCTCCAACAACTACCTTATACTTATCTTGAAGAAATAGAGAGTAATTCTCCTGTTGACCCGAAGCGGCGTTCGGGACGGTTTGTTCCTGTGAAGCTTGTTGGCCATAAGCGGGCAGTCCTGGAGACGACAGCAGTAGAGCGAACGATAAGGACGTCGCAAGCGCTAATTTGCTCCATTTTGCTTTAATTGGGTTCATGTGTCATTCCTCCTGTTAGTAAATCTAAATCCAATTATTCCGATTTGTTAAAATGGATATCGTAGCCAAAATCATATCTTAACAACTATATTGTGTCAATAGGGATGGAAAATTGAAAATCACGGACAGTTTTACAGAAGGATGTCAATGAAAATGATCGATGAATATTGCAATGAAGTTTCGCTACAGATATAATGGCATATAATATAGGAAGATTGAACAAAAGCGACGAAGAGAAAGAGTAGTTGGATTAATCTTTGAACAGAGAGCTCCGGCAGCTGAAAAGGAGTAAAGAAGCGTCCGATGAATATGGTCTCCGAGCTGTGCACCGAACCCTCATCAGGTAGTAGGCTGCACCGGGTGCGCCCGTTATAGTGCTAGGGTATAAGCACAATTTATGTGCCGTACCTGAAGAGATCGATACTGTGAAGTATCGGTGAATTTGGGTGGTAACACGTGAGATTTGACTCTCGTCCCTTCTGGGGGGGGAGTTTTTTATTTTGGCTTAAAGTCGGTTCCGAGAATTCTTGGCTGAGCGATATAAATAAACGGAGGTTGATCAAGATGAGTATTTTTATTGGCGGCGCGTGGCCGTATGCTAATGGCTCCTTGCATTTGGGTCATGTGGCGAGCTTATTGCCCGGCGATATCCTGGCCCGGTATTATCGGCTGCAAGGGGAGAAGGTGCTGTATGTTTCCGGAAGTGACTGTCACGGAACCCCTATCTCCATTCGGGCCAACCAGGAAGGGGTATCCCCTCAAGAAATCTCGGAGCGATACCATAAGGAATTCGCCGAGTGCTTCCACAAGCTTGGATTTTCCTATGATCTTTACACCAGAACGGACGACCCCTTCCATCATCAGACGGTGCAGCAGATTTTTCTTCAGTTGTTGGACAACGGCTATATTTATAAGAAAGCGGTTGGGCAGACCTATTGCGAAACCTGCGCTCGCTTCTTGCCGGACCGTTATGTGGAGGGCCAGTGCCCCCATTGCGGCAATAGGGCTCGAGGGGATCAGTGCGACCACTGCTCCTCGCTGCTGGATCCCTCTGACCTGCTTGGGAAGCAGTGTAAGCTGTGCCGAAGCTCTCCCGCCACAAGACAGGCGGAGCATTACTTTCTGGCCCTGTCTAAATTTCAGAAGCAACTGGAGAAGTATGTGAACGAGGCGAGCGGATGGAGGGAGAATGCAGTTCATCTGACCCGCAGATATTTGGATGAAGGGCTTCATGACCGTGCGGCGACCCGGGATTTATTATGGGGAGTGGACGTTCCGCTGCAAGGGCATGAGGGCAAAAAAATCTACGTCTGGATCGAAGCGGTCAGCGGGTATTTGTCCGCCAGTATGAAATGGGCGCAGCAAACCGGCGGCAGCTGGGAGACTTACTGGTCGGAGAAGACGACCGCCTACTACGTTCACGGCAAGGACAATATTCCGTTTCATACTTTAATTCTGCCGGCCATTTTGCTTGGAATAGGGAATCTCCATTTGCCAGACAGAATCATTTCGGGTGAATATTTGACACTGGAGGGCAGGAAAATTTCGACAAGCCAGAACTGGGCTGTATGGGTGCCGGATGTTTTGCAGAGATATGAGCCGGATTCTTTACGCTATTTCTTGACGATTAATGGTCCGGAGAACCGAGATGCGGACTTTTCCTGGAGGGAATTTATCTATAGTCATAACGGAGAGCTGCTGGGAGCCTTCGGCAACTTCGTGAACCGAAGTCTGAAGTTTATCGTGAATTCGTTGGACGGTAGAATTCCAAGTGGGAGGATGGATGAACGGATAAAATCCGAGCTGCTTAATCTTTACAGTCAAACCGGCAGGAGAATCGAGACTGGGAAATTGAAGGAGGCTTTGGAGGGGGTCTTTGCTTTTATCCGAGGAGCGAACAAGTTTTTCGACGAACGCAAGCCTTGGGTTCAATTGACGGAAGATTATGAAAGTTGTGCTGCGACATTGTATACATGCAGCCAAATAATAGTTAACCTGGCTAATCTACTCGAGCCCTTCCTTCCCTTTGCTTGTCAGAGAATCAGATCGTTTCTGGCGATCCCGCAGCCGGAATGGCAGTATACGGAGCTGAGGCCGTCTACACCGGTTCATAAGGTGGAGCACCTGTTCACAAGGATCGACGTGAGCGTTATCGCCGAGGAGCTCGGTCGGCTCTCCGCGCAGAAGTCGGAATAATGCAAGGCATCCGACTGGCCCATCCTCGAAGGATTCCGATAGAAGTTCCATGACGGATTTGGGCAGGTGAATAATCAACCTGCCCAAGCTAACTGGATTTGATGTAGGTCATTTAGTCAGATTTGACGAATTTTGCAGGTTAAACTGGAAGAACCTCCAGCTAGTTCGGACCAAATCTAACGAGCTGATCCATACCATGGTTGGGACAGAATTTACAAAAGGAAAAATTGCCCTGGCTCGGGTAGTTTATTTCGTCACGATAAAAGTCACGGTCGTTCCTTGACCAGGTGAACTGCTGATCTGCAGCCCTTTACCATAAATTTGCTTCAATCGCCGATCTGTATTGCGCAAGCCGATGCCCTGCCGATCCCGCGAATGGTCGAGGATTCGCCGCAGCGCTGCTTCATCCATGCCTATCCCGTTATCCCGGACCAATATCTGCACGTGATCTTCCCTGTCAGTGATTCGAATATGAAGCTCCCCTCCTTGAGACCGCTTCATCAAGCCATGTCTAATGGCATTTTCCACCAAAGGTTGGATCGATAGAGGAGGGATGGAAATAGTGAGGCTCTCCTCTATTTCCCAATTAATTTGCAGCCTTTCTTCAAAACGCTCCTTCTCTATAAACAGATATGACCGGACAAGCTCCAGCTCATGTTTAAGCGGAACTAGCCGTTCGGAGTTATGGGAATCGAAGCTTCCCCTGAGGTAATTTCCAAATGCCTCCAGAATATCTCGCATTCTTGGCGTATCGATATAGCTGAGAGCGGCGATTGCATTCAGAGTGTTGAACATGAAGTGCGGCTGAATCTGGGCCTGAAGCCAGGCCGCCTCCATCCGCAATCGATCACTGACTGAATGTTTTAATTCCGTTAGCGCACGCACCCGAGCCCTCAATTCCGTCGCTTCCACCGGTTTCGTCACGTGATCGTTGGCTCCTGACAGGAAGCCCGTTTCGATATCCTCTGCCCGGTTGCGCGCGGTCAGGAGCAGGATCGGGAGCTCGGACATGGAGAAACGTTGACGAACCCGGCGTGCCAATTCATAGCCGGACATGTGAGGCATCATGACATCGGAAATAACTAAATCCCAATCTCCGCCATTCAATAGCGACAATGCTTCCTTGCCGCTTGTGGCTGTGGTCAACTCGCAGCCTTCTGCAGATAGAATCGATTTCAGGATGTTCAGATTAATCGGGTCGTCATCTACAGCCAATATTCGGGGGCTGGTTGAATTCGCTGCCAGGCCGGGAGGAGCAGCCGGTTCGGAGCCTTCAGTCCCCTCGGATCTCTCAGGCCGCCCAGATACCTCTGATGTCTCGGACAATTGTGCAGCAGCCGCTTCTATATCGGTTAAAATCGGGACAGAGGTCAGCACCGGTTCCTCCCGCATGGTGAATGATTCGGCTACAGGAAGAGTGAAAGTAAAGACCGATCCTTGGTTGGGGATCGAGCGCACCTCTATGGTTCCTCCTTGCAGCTCCACCAACTGCTTGCAAATGCTTAATCCTAAGCCCAGGCCGCCCCCGCCGGCGGCTATGCTGGAATCGCCCTGTTCGTAAGGCTGAAAAACTTTTTGCTGTGTTTCCTCATCCATTCCGATGCCCGTATCTTCAACTTCGATAATCGCCATCCCGTCTCTCACCGAAGCATGAACGGCAATCCATCCTTCATTCGTGTGTTTCACCGCATTATGGAGCAGATTAAACAAAATTTGAATCAGTCGATTTTCATCCGCCCGAACAGGGGGAAAGGTATCCGGAATGTTATGAATGAGCCGGATCGACTTGCCTTCGGTCATAAGGCGAAGCATATCCAGTACGCCTGTAACTACCGTTTGAATGCTGATGCTTCGGACCTGAAGCCGGATGCGGCTCTCCTTAAGGCGGGTCAAATCAAGCAGGTCGTTCAGCATAAACGACATGCGCCGTCCTATGGTGATGAGCAGCTTCATATTTTTGGCGTTGGGATCGAGTAAGGACGATTTGCCGGAATCCAACATAGCTTGGGCAATATTAAGAATCGCATGAAGCGGATTGCGCAATTCATGGGAGGTGTTGGCCAGGAAATCGTCCTTCATTTTATGTTCTTGCTGGAGCTTCTTCGCGAGTTCTTCGGTTTGAGCGGAAGCCCGGAAATATCGTTTAAACCAGTAGGTCGCTAATGCAAGAAGAGTAGCCAGCATATCCAAGGGATAGTAATCCAGATCCAGCCATCCCTGGCCTTTAATAACTGCCCATCCCATATTCGTTGTGATCGCCGTAGCTCCAAGCAGTAAAAAGAGAATATCCTTGTCTCCATGCAGGGCGGCACGCAAGGTGATTATCCACGTTAACAGAAAAGGCAGATACACGAGAAGCGTTCGCAGCTGACTTGTGAACATTGTGTATTGAGTAGGCAGCAGCAGGAAGAACAAAGCGAATAGTCCACAGAACAGCGTGAACCAGCGAAAGCCTCTAATGTTCGAGTACTCGGGTAAAAGTTTTTTGATAAACTCCAGTAAAAATACGGCTGCCCCCAGATAAGACAGAGACAGAATCTTTGCCGTCCACTCAAAGTTCATGGGCACCCAGAAGAGCAGCAATCTATCATCGGCGACCAATATGGTCATAATCGCGCAGAGGATTAATAAGGAGAAGAAGATTAACCCTTGTCGCCTGGGTCCAATGAAATATAAAATCAAACCATAGAAAGCATGCATCGCAAGAATGGCACACATGACCAATTGTGTACCCATGGAAAAAGACACTTCCCGGTTCACCGCAGCATCCGTTCCAAACTTGATCGATTGGCGTATGCCGGTATTTTTGGGGTTATCAAAATTGGCTGCGTGGATGATGATTTCTATCTCTTCCTTATCGGTAGCAAAAAAGACGGAATAAGGGACGTTTCGGGCTGTATACTGATCAGCCGTCTGGGCCGGTTGGCCCGTTTTGTGCAAGGATTGGCCATCCACGAATAGCTCCGAGGAGTAAGGAATATTTCGGATTCGCAAGCCGTAGGCTTCGGGATGCTCGGGATTTAGCAAAATGCGCAGACGGTAGGACCCCGATTCGATGGACGAATGCTCAGGTGTATCCCATTGGCCGGGGACCTGAATGAAACTCCTTTCTTCCAAGCTCTTTTCTTTAAGCCAGATGCTTCTATTCAAGGGGTTCTGCATAATTAATTCATGAGGGTAAAATTCCCACTCCCCATTTAGCGTAAAGGTGCGATCCAATGGGAAATCCCAGGTTCGCAGATCCAGTATGCCTTGAACAGCCTGAGGCTGCTTCGGGGGCATATGCAGCATGATCCAGGCTCCGCGAATTCCTGTAAGAATAAGGAAGAATAATCCGGTAATAAGAACAATATTTCTTTTTGTCATCATAATTTGATATTTCGACAGAGTTTGCAAGAATCCTTGTCCGCTCTGACTGTAAAAATTAGAAGAAGTTTAACAATTCAAATATTTACGTTGCAGTAGCCAAGGGCTAGAATTAGAATCAGACAGAGAAAATGAACGGCCGGATAAGACATGGTTAAGATTGGACATCAGGAGCAGGCATTCGAATGACCGTCAAAATTCGGCTTCCCGAAACGGAGGTAGTTGAGCATCAAAGCGATTCTTGTAGATGACGAGCGTCTGGCTCTCCGCCATCTGGAGCAACTATTGCTGGATTTTGGGGAATTTGAAATTATAGGAAAATATCAAGATCCGCGGGAAGCTTTAAAAGCGGCCTCTATCAGCAAGCCCGACATTGTTTTTCTGGATATCGAAATGCCTGAACTGAACGGGATCGAATTAGCCGTGCGACTGCAAAGTCAGTGGCCGGATATCAATGTAGTATTTATAACTGCTTATGATGAATATGCTGTAAAAGCCTTTGAATTGAATGCGCTGGACTATGCACTTAAACCGTTGCAGCGCGATCGTC
This sequence comes from Paenibacillus sp. J2TS4, assembly GCF_018403245.1. GTDB lineage: Bacteria > Bacillota > Bacilli > Paenibacillales > NBRC-103111 > Paenibacillus_L. Next base: position 187,988 of record NZ_BOSH01000007.1, on the reverse strand, counting down.
TGGCCCGAACGGTTCAACGGCTGGTAAGCAGGGAGAATCCCCGCACCTCTGCCGGCGCTTCGGTGACGGTTCGTTGTTTTCAGGGCCTGCAGATAAACTGGGGAAGTCTTGGTGCCCCCCGGCCCGTGGGGCTGCGTTGGAGAACCACCAAGGCACAGGAATTATTCGCTTACCTGCTGCATCATCGGGGACAGGCCGTAAGCAAGGATGCGCTGTTGGAGTTGCTGTGGCCGAACATAGACGGCAAGAAAGCGATGACTCAGCTATACACGACCGTGTATCAAACCCGCAAAATGCTGAAGACGGCCGGGGTTAATATAATTATTCATAGTCATGGAGAAAGCTATGTTCTCGATTTAGGTCAGGCCGAGCTCGATGTGGATGAATGGGAGCGCGGGCTGCGTGAAGTTCCCGCCTTAAGTGAAGCTACCTTATCGGAGCATATCCGGCTGTTAGAGCTGTATCGCGGAGATTACTTGGCCGATTATGATTATTTATGGGCGGAAAGCGAACGCCAGCGGCTTAGAATGCTCTGGAGTCAACAGGCGATGCGGGTCGGTGAATTTTTAGTTGCCAATCATGATTATTTGAATGCGATTGCGTTGTACCATCGAATCCAGATGCTTCACCCTTATATGGAAAGCAATTATTTTACTCTGATGCAGTTATACGATGCGGTGGGGGATCGCAGCTCTGTAGAGCGCGAATATGAGCGGCTGGAGACTATGCTGCTTCAGGATTATGACGTCGCGCCTCAGGAGGCGATTCTAAAGTGGTACCGGGCCTGGAAAGCGGATCAGGATAAAATTAAAAATCATTCAGATTCATCACCGAAAAAGATCATTCTCTAAAATGGGTTGTTCAGAAAATGTTCAGAAAATGTTCAGTTCCTTATAGTTAAATAGAACCAGTTATGTTATGTATGCATACGCAGGTACGACAAGGAAAAGAAATAAGGGAATGATCGCCATGGCACCGAACCAATGTGAAGGAACAAGGTTGCCTAAACCTGTTTCGCGCTCATACATTAATCCGACGCCAAAACGAAGAGACGTCCTATCTGCCCATAAGGAAGTAATGGCTGTTATTTGTTCTGTAACCGCTGCGTGGATTAAGCAACTAGAAGGAACACCCCTAGTCATAACGGTAATTGGCCGGGACGGACGTCTTGCGGAGATATCCGGAGATGAAGCTGTAACTGAACTCCTCCTCCATCAGCCCGATCAGGGCTCTCCGCTTACAGTAAGCTATTCGGCTCCATTCCAACATTCATATAATACGGAAATCTTAGGAACGATCACTATTACCACCCTGGCTACACATGCAAATCCATTACTAGGCACCATAGCGGCGGCCATCGTCGATTCTGTTGAACGGGAGCTGCGGCTGCAGAAGTTCAGCCAGCAATGGAGCCTGGTTAATGAGATGATGAATACGGTGAGGAGCGGGATGGTTGTTACCGATATGAAGGGCACCATCGTCGAATTCAATTCAGTGGCTGAACAACTGATGGGTTGGACAAAAGAGGATTTAACAGGAAGGCCGATTTCGGATTTGCGGCCTCTGAGCTTTTATGTGGAGGAGGCCGTTAACCAAGGGACGGGATGCGAGGATGTTTTGGTTGAAATTCATAATGACCAGACCCAGACCACCCGAGCTTGTCTGTTAGATGTCCAGCCTATTCTGGACGAGTATTCCCGCCCTATCGGAATATTAAGTCAACTTAAAGATATTACAGCTCTCCACCACAAGTTGGAGGATTATCAATACATGGCTTACCATGATGAGTTGACCTGTCTTCCCAATCAGCGGCATTTAGAAAAACATATCCACCAATGGCTCGAAACAACTAAAGAAAATAAACAATTGCTGGCGATTCTATACATGGATATGGATCGCTTTAAGCAGGTGAATGATACCTTCGGTCATTATAAAGGCAGCTCTTTGCTTAGAACCGTCGCAAAGGAGCTCAAGGCTTGTCTTCCCGATCAGACCATTAATCGGGTGGGAGGCGACGAATTCGTCATCTGTCTTCCTGTGGAGCGTCATTCGGAGGCAGTTGCAGCCGCACGCAAAATTTTGGGCCGGTTTGAACAGGATTTCGTCGTAGATAACGAGCCATTTCGGGTGTCGGTCAGCATCGGGATTTCCTTCTATCCCCATGATGGACTCGATGCCAAGACTCTTATCAATCATGCTGACCAGGCTATGTACCGAGCTAAATCTTCAGGCAGAAATCGATATAAGCTGTACTCCTCACCTATGAAGGGCTGGTCGAGGGCATCGGTTCCGTCCGTTGCCAAGCTTCGGCTTAACACTGACTCGCATACAGGAATCAGGATAAGCTGCTTTAACCCTGGTTCGATCAAGCGCAGTGGTCTCAACAGAAGACTTTATTTCAACAAAAGAATGCTCTATCGATGAGCGTTCTAAATGGAAAAGGAGAATGGAGAGATCCCAGATGATGACCGATATAGGAAAACGGAGAAAAATACGCAGTATCATTAAACATTATCCGAATATATCGGAACAGGAAATGAACTTCTTGGTTAATATCATTAAAGAAAGGAAGATTCATCTCATTGTCAACCAGAATCATCCCATCTTCCTTAAAGACGAGTCGAAATATACCAATCTTATGGAGAAGCTGACGCATATTGAGCGCCAGTTGGTTTCCATGGATGGAAGGGCTGAGCACTCGGCCCGGGAAATCAAAGAGTTCTTCGTCAATAACTCATGACTTCAGTCATGGGTATCCTTCGCGTAGATAGCGAGTTGAGGGCGGTAACTTACAGGGGATGGCGCAGAATCTTGCTGTTCTTTAGGAGGCATGTTGGAATCGGATGAATAACGGTAGAGGAGGCTGTCACCCTGTTGAGCGGCCTCCACTTCGTCGAGCAGCAATTCGACGAAGAGTACCAGACCAAAGCTGACGCTGCCAGGGTCAAAATCGAATCGATACTGAGCCCATAAGCTCGCAGCTCTTAGCAAATTAAACCAAAAAGTGGAATTTCCTTGCGGCAGGCGCTTGCTTTTATAGATGATTAATGTTATGATAAATACAGTATACGATTACAATCAGAATTCACATGTTGTAAAGGGTTATCCTTCGTATTGCGGTGCCTTTTCCAATGTGTGAATTTTTATTTTCTATCCAGAAATAAAATGATCATGTTAATTTTGAAGGTTTGGGGGCTGTTTCTATGCAAACAGGTACAGTTAAATGGTTTAACGCTGAAAAAGGCTTCGGGTTCATCGAAGTGGAGGGCGGCAGCGATGTATTCGTGCACTTCAGCGCGATTACAGGGGAAGGCTTCAAGTCGTTGGATGAAGGCCAACGCGTTCAATTCGATGTGGTACAAGGTAATCGCGGACCGCAAGCGGAGAACGTAGTGAAGCTCTAGAATGAAACCCATAACTGCTCTTAACTTAAGTTAGGGGCAGTTTTTCGTTTATTCCATTACTATCCTACAGAGAGGGGTTTGCGAAATGAGCTACCGTAGAAAGCCGTTAGAGGAAATTCCCGAGGAAAACACAAGAATATGGTCTTGTACCCAGCCGGGCTGCAAGGGCTGGATGAGGGACGACTTTGCCTTCGATTGTTCTCCGAAGTGTCGGCTGTGCGATTCTCCCATGGTTAGCGGCACAAGGATGCTTCCGCAATTAGTCAACTCGAATGGAGACCTCAAAGCTATTAAAAAAGGCATTCCTATCAAATAAAATCATAATCATGGAAACCCTGACCGCACGAGGTCGGGGTTTTGTTTTTTTACTGCTGGACAAGTTTACCCATTGCCGATTTTTCAGGAATATGGTTTTATTGGTTTTACAGGATGGTGGGTATCATCGGGTTGTCCTCTCCGGGATTATCCCCTCTGGACCGGATATAATCTCCTCTTGCTGAGTGGTTCCGGGCTTCTCCAATAAATTGTAAACGTTTTAATCGAAGGTGGTGAGCGGAGATTGGAGCTTAGAAAAAGATTAATTCTGCTGTTTCTTATGGTGGCTGTCACTCCTCTTGCCTTACTAGGGGCGTTCTCCTATTATAAATCGGCGGAGGTCATTTTGGAGCAAGTATGCGGAAGCATATTGGAAAATTTATCGCAGGTGAACCATAGCATCAATTATTTTGTTCGGGATATTGAGCAGTTGTCGATGTATATATACAGCAACGAGGAAATCCAGGAAGTGCTCTCCAAAGACAAGGACCGCAGCTTGTTTGAAAAGCACAACGACCGGAAAAAAATTAACGGAATTCTGGAGTCCTTCCTCGGCTTTAAAAATTGGGATATTTCAATCTATTTGCTAGGTGAGAACGGGGACAGGTATTTTACGGGGGAATTGCTGCCCAATTCCTACCGGGACTATAACATTCATTGGGGATTGTTCCGCAAGGCCAACCTGGCTAACGGCAACGTCGTCTGGGATACCCATTACGCGATGAAAAAAATGGATGATTTCGGAGTGGTGCTCAGCTCAGGACGCATGCTCAAAAATATAGAAACGAACCAACCGCTAGGTTATCTAGTTATCGATATTATGGAGCCTGCTCTTGCCGATAAATATAACAAGGCTCAGTTATATCCGGGGGGAGAGGTGTTCTTGCTGGACCGCAACGGGTATGTCGTCTCCAGTCTGCCCTCCAAGCATCAGGTCGGCACGAAGCTGGACCAGCCCTATATTTCGAAGCTATTGGAGGAGAGAAAGGGCTTCTTCAGAATATCCCCTCGTGAACGGGGGAGCTCCGCGGCCATGGTTACCTTCGACACGTCGGAGATGACCGGCTTCAAGCTGGTTAACGTAGTGCCTGTCAGCGCCCTGACGAAGGAAGGAAACAGCATTCGCAACTTAACGTTGATCATTATTGCCATCTGTATTCTGTTCGCTTTTTGGCTGGCCTATTTTCTGTCGAATAATGTCACCGGCCCATTGCGCAAGCTGCGATTTTTGATGAGACAGGTCGAGGAAGGCAATATGAATGTTACGTTTGCCGCTGGCTCCAACGACGAAATCGGCCAGTTGGGCAGAAGCTTTAACACGATGCTGTTCAACATTAAGCAGCTGATCCGGGAAGTGTATGAAAAACAGCTGAAACTGCGGGAGGCGGAGTTGAAAGCGATTCAAGCGCAGTTTAATCCTCACTTCCTGTACAACGCTCTCGACTCCATCAATTGGATGGCCCGGATTCATAAAGTGAATGACATTAGCAAGACCGTTGTATCGTTAGGCGAACTGCTCCGGTTCAGCATTCGCAAGGACCGGGAGATCATTGAGGTGAGGGAAGATATCCAGCAAATTAAAAACTATCTCGTCATTCAGAACATGCGGTATCGGGACAAGTTTGAGGTTCATATCGAGATTGAGGAAGAGATAGAATCGTATTTTACATTAAAGCTTCTGCTGCAACCGATTGTCGAGAACGCGATCACCCATGGCCTGGAAATGAAGGAGGACAAAGGGACGCTGAGAATTATCGGCAGAAGCCGGGGAGAACGGTTGGAATTTATAGTTGAGGACGACGGGGTCGGGATGAGTCCGGAGCTGCTGCAAGTCATGAGGGACGGCCGCTATCGCTCCGTCACCTCGGAGAAGACAGGCATCGGTTTGGCCAACGTGCGGCGCCGGCTGGAGTTGTACTTTAGCACGCACTATGAAATGGAAATAGAAAGCGGGCCCGGGCAAGGAACCCGGATTCGTATAGAAATCCCCATTCTCGAGGAGAGGGAGAGCGGTTATGTACAGAATCCTGATAGTTGACGACGAGTGGCTGGTCCGGGAAGGGCTCAAGCAGACCATTCCCTGGCATGAAATCGAATGCAGCCTCATCGGCGAAGCCTCCAATGGCCAGGCCGGCTGGCTAATGGCCAATCAATATGAACCGGATATTTTACTGACGGATATTCGCATGCCCGGCATCGACGGGCTGGAGCTGGCCAAGCGGGTCGGCGAGGCTCATCCTCGCACGAAGATTGTCTTTCTGACGGGCTTCGATGAGTTTGCTTATGCGCAGCAAGCGATTAAGATAGGGGCTGCCGATTTTGTTCTTAAACCAACTGATCCTGAAGAGCTCATCCGCACCATTCGCAATGTAACCCGGCAAATTGACGAGGAACGCGCTCGGCAAGAATACTCGAAGCGGCTGGAGCTCAGGATCGAGAACAGCCAGCCCATTCTGCTGGAGAAATTGCTGTATGACTTCATGCTGGATAACGCACGGGAGTACGAAGCCGGTCTTCTGCGGGAGCTGTTAGGCCAGCGTCTGGAGACGATCTTTTCATCGTTTCAGGTGGCCATTGTGGAATGGAAGCGGGAACCGGATGAAGACCAAGGAGCTAAACAGCGATGGACAGCATCATTGGAGGAGTTGCTTGCAGCAGTCGAGGGAGAAGCCCGCGCGGGCTTGGACAGCACCAGAGTCCCCATTCACGAGAATAGAATCGCGGTTATTCTTGCGAATCGGTCTCCCCATTGGCTGGAGGAAGCGGACAGGTGCGTCGCCGCCGCCCGGGAGAAGGGATGGGGCGTCACCGTTGGAGTTAGCGGTGTGCATCAGCATTATGATTCGATCGCCAAGGCCTATCACGAAGCGGAAGTTGCCTTGCAGCAGAAGGAGTACATTGAACAGAATCGAATTATTGGTTTTGCCGAGCTGGATGAGCTGAAGATCAGGGAAAAGTATGGTTTGTCTCCCATTGAAAAATATATAAGGGAGCACTACGATAAAGATATTTCGCTTCAGGACGTGGCTGCCACCGTTCATATGAGCGAAAGCTATTTTAGCCGGGTGTTCAAGAAATACAGCGGGGTGAGTTTTATCGAATATGTCACTCAGCTCCGCTTGGAGAAAGCGAAACAATTGCTGCAGCGGCCGGATGCCAAAATTTACGAAGTCGCTCTGGCTGTCGGATATCAGGACTCTCGCTATTTCAGTCAACTGTTTCGTAAATGGACCGGGGAAACCCCGACCGAATTTCGCAGGCGAATGGGATTGCACTAGCAGTGCGTCCGTGGGCGCCTGTTTTTTTCTTGGCCCGGGAATGTGGACAAAAAATTCAACAGTTTAGAAATTTTGTCACATTGGCAGCGCTTTCAGTTTATTTTAATATTTCTAATAACACCTTTGATCCTGGACAAGCGGACAAGCTTGACATGAGTCAGAGGGTGATCGATACAAAAAGAATGGGAGGTCTTCAAGGTGAGAAAGAAAGCGTTTTTATCTTTTTTGATGGTGGTTATGCTTTTGATATCCGCTGGCTGTGGCTCGGGTGATAGCGGCAGCAGCAACGGGAAAGGCACGGATTCGGGTGCTTCTCCGGAAGGATCGAAGGGAACGGGCAGGCTGACGGTCTATTCGCCGAACCAAGCCGAGATTAACAATCCGATCATTAAGGAATTCCAGGATCGCACCGGGATTCAGGTGCAGTTGATTTCCGGTGGAACCGGGGAGCTGCTGAAACGGGTGGAGGCTGAGGCATCCAATCCGCTGGGAGACGTTTTCTTTGGCGGAGGCCAAGAGTCTCATGATGCGTACAAGGATTATTTTGAGCCCTATGTCACCTCGGAAATCGACAATCTGGAAGCCGATTATACCGATCCGGGGCAAACCTGGACGCCTCTGTCGATCCTGCCGATGATCATTATCTATAATCAGGATCTGGTGCCGGAAGGGGAGAAGCCCAAAGGCTGGGAAGATCTGCTGGATCCTAAGTGGAAAGGAAAAATTGCTTTTTCCGACCCCGCCCGCTCGGCTTCATCCTATACGCAAATGGTTACTATGCTGACGGCATTCGGTCTGAACGACGAAAAAGGCTGGGATTTCATCAAGAAGTTTGTAGGCGCTCTGGACAACAAAATTTTATCCAGCTCTTCCATGGTTTATAAAGGGGTGGCGGATAAAGAATTTGCACTGGGGATTACTTCGGAAGATGCCGCGCTTCGCTACATTGAAGGTGGAGCCAAGGTCGGAATTATTTATCCGGAGGAAGGAACGTCCGCTCGCGCCGATGCTTTATCGATTATGAAAGGCGCGAAGAACCTCGAGGAAGCGAAGCAATTCATCGACTTTGTAGCTGGACCTGACGTACAGAGCCTTATTCAAAAGGAATTTAAACGCCGCTCCGTCCGCAAGGATGCGGAGAAAGTGGAAGGAATTCCGCTCACGAAAGATATTAAAGTATTGCCGTATGACACCGAATGGGCATCTAACAATAAAGACGAGGCGGTTGCTCGCTTTACCAGAATTGTGACGGGTCAAGAACAATAAACAGTTGACTGGTGCCCTAACTTAACCGTTAGGCACCATTCTTATCTTATCGAGGAGGTCCGGTTATGCAAAGAATTACGTTTGAGCACGTCACCAAATATTTTGGGTCCGTGAAAGCCGTCAATGATGCGCATTTCGTCATTCAGGAGGGGGAGTTTTTTACTCTGCTGGGGCCGAGCGGCTGCGGCAAAACCACTCTGCTTAGGACCATCGCCGGGTTCTACAGGCAGGAGGAAGGCGACATCTATTTCGGGGATCGGCTCATTAACGATGTCCCGACCCATGAGCGGAATATCGGGATGGTCTTCCAAAACTACGCCATCTTCCCCCATATGACTGTATTCGAAAATGTTGCGTACGGGTTGAAAGCGAGAAAAGTAGACAAGAAGGAAATTGAGCGCCGGGTCATGGAGGCTCTGGACATGGTGGAGCTTACTCACTTGCGGGATCGAGTGCCGTCCGATATGAGCGGCGGGCAGCAGCAAAGGATTGCCTTGGCGAGAGCAATCGTCATCCGTCCCGGGCTGCTCTTGATGGACGAGCCCTTATCCAATCTCGACGCCAAGCTGAGAATCAAGATGCGGACGGATATTCGGAAGCTGCAAAAAGAGCTGAACATTACAACCATTTACGTTACTCACGATCAGGAAGAAGCGTTGGCGGTATCCGACCGGATTGCGGTGCTCAGTGAAGGGCGGGTTCAACAAATTGCTCGTCCGCACGAAATCTACGCTTATCCGCAGAACCAGTTTGTCGCTAATTTTATCGGAGCTTCGAACTTTATAGAATGTCGGGTCGGAGCAGTTGATCCGCAGACCGGTAAGGCCCGGATGGAGCTGCATGGTATTCATTTTCCACTGAAGCTGTACCGTTCCTATGAAGGCCCGGGGTTGCTCTCGGTCAGACCGGAAAAAATCCGGGTAGAGACCGAGAAGACGAAAGAAACATTGATTCCCGCGGAAGTGCAAACCGTCACTTATTTGGGCGACAAGGTCAGCTACAGCGTGAAGCTTGGCGGTAAGCAGATGATCGAGGTTCAGCAGCATGCCGTCGAGCCGGAGAAATTGATTAGCGAGAAGCAGAAGATTTATTTGGACCTGCAGCCGGATAAGGCCGTTCTGTTCGACCAGGAGGGGAAGGAGGTCCTTTACAATGCAGCAGCCCATCATTCGGCCCGCTCTGGCCAGCCGGCTTAGTTTAAAGAAATGGGATTTCTGGACCTGGGTTACCGTTGCCGTTTATCTGTTTTTGCTTTCCTTTATTGTGTATCCGCTCTTCTCCCTGTTTTATGCCAGTCTTTTCAATGAAAAAGGTGTCCTGTCTCTGCAAAACTACGATAATTTTATCAAGCTGAAATATTATCGGGACGCTCTATTCAACAGCTTCAAAGTATCGGGTCTGGCCACTCTGTTCGCCATCCTGATCGGTGTTCCCTTGGCATATATTACGACACGGTATAATATTAAATTCAAAGGCCTCATCAACATTATGGTCATCATGTCGCTGTTGTCTCCGCCTTTTATCGGGGCGTACTCCTGGATCTTGATGCTGGGAAACAACGGCTTCATTACCCGGTTTTTGCATGACATCGGTATTCCGATGAAATCGATTTATGGCTGGCATGGAATCGTCTTTGCCTTTACGCTTCATTATTATCCTCACATTTATTTATATGTGTCGGGGGCACTGAAGACGATTGACACCTCGCTGGAGGAAGCGGCGGAAAGCTTGGGAATGCCCGGCTGGAAAAGACTGCTGAATGTGACTTTCCCGCTTATTTTCCCAACGTTGTCTACAGGTGCGCTGATGGTCTTCATGGCTTCCTTCGCCGATTTCGGTACACCGATGCTGCTGGGGCAAGGCTTTAAAGTATTGCCTATTCTCGCTTATGAGCAATTTATTAGCGAAATGGGCGGCAATCCGGCGATGGCGAGTACATTGAGCGTCGTCCTGATTATGTGCTCTACTTCGATTCTGTTTTTACAGCGCTATTTGGTTTCGCGGAAAAATTATTCCATGACCGGGATGCGGACGCCTAAAGTGAAATCGCTGCCGCCGTTCCTCAAATGGGGCTTGACGGCACTTGTCTTTATTCCGGCTACTATCTCTATCATTCCGCAAGTGACGGTAGTGGTGACGTCGTTTATTAAAACGAAAGGGCCGGTATTCCATCCCGGCTTCAGCCTGGACAGCTACAAAGAAATTTTGTTCCGGGTGCCGAAGGCTATTATGAACACTTACACGTATTCCTCCATCTCGATCATTATTATGATTGCGATGGGGATGATGGTCGCCTATTTGCTGGTCCGCCGGAAGTCGAAAATTACCGCAATGCTGGACAGCTTGCTGATGGTTCCCTATGTTATGCCGGGTACCGTATTGGGGATCAGCCTGATTATCGCCTTCAACAAGCCGCCGCTAATTTTAACGGGGACCTGGATCATCTTGGTCATTTCTTACGTTATTCGCAAGCTGCCTTATACGATCCGATCCAGTACCGCTATTCTCCAGCAGCTGGATAAGAGCGTGGAAGAAGCGTCAATCAGTCTCGGAGTGCCTCCGGCGAAGACGTTCTTTAAAACTACGGCGCGGCTGATGGCGCCGGGCGTGCTGTCAGGGGCGATCCTGAGCTGGGTCACGACGATTAACGAGCTGAGCTCGACGATCGTTCTCTACTACGGAGCGACGGCTACCATTACCGTAACGATATACAGTGAAGTGTTTACATCCAACTATGGAACAGGGGCGGCGCTTGCTTCCATCTTGACTTTGACCACTTTAATTTCGCTATTAATTGCTAATAAACTGGCGGGTAAAAAAGGGCTTCAGCTGTAATTTCAACCCGTCATGCTGAGGGTTAGGAAAGCGGATTGGGGCTTCGCGCATGGACAGCATCGGAACGGAACAAGGAGGGATGTGCGAATGGAGTCTAAAAGGATATGGGCTTTCGTCTCCCTTTTCTTGCTCATCTTTGTCGGGGCCGGCTTTTACTGGTTTCGGCATGCGAACTCCAGTCCGCTGGTCAAGAGGGAGATCACCCATCCCGTCACGATAGAAGCATGGGTCTATACGAAAGCTCTGGCCTCGTCCTTCGCCGAATTTGACAGAGAGAACGACGAGGTGGAAGTCGAGACCCGGGTTTTTCGCTCCTATGAACAGCTATACGATGAGTTGACCGCGGCCATTTCGGCTCATCATGTGCCGCAGGTGGTAGAGTTAAGCAGCTTCTATGGCATTGCCCAGCTTGCCGAAACGGGGGACCTGCTGCCGTTGGACGAGCATCTGCCCGCTCGGCTGTGGGACAGCCTGCACCCTGATCTGACCGCTTATTTTCAATACCGGTCAAGCTCGTGGGCGATGCCTTATGGAGCCAGCATTCCTGTGCTGTTCTACAACCAGGATTTACTTAGGTACTCCGGTGTGAACGATGGGAGTGACGGGGCGCAGCTTAACGGCTGGAACGAGCTGATTCAGGCGGCGAGGCAGGTGGCCGCCAGTGAATATTGGGGGCTGGTCGTCGATGATGAAGCTCCTTGGTACTTTCAGAATTGGTTGTTATCCAACGGGGAGGACAAGGTCACGCCGGGCAAGGCAGCCAAGGTTCTCGCCTTGTGGCAGCGGTTGGTCGAAGAAGAGCGGATGATGCCTCCTTTGCAGCAGCAGCTGGCGGCAAGTGATTTTATTGATGGAAGAGCGGGCTTGTTTCTCTCTTCTTCCGATAAACGAGCTATGCTGGAGAAATATATAGGAGGGAAATTTTCCTTCGGGATGATGGCTATTCCGGATGCCTCCAGATTCATTCCGAAAGTAAACGGCTTGGCCGTCCTGCGCTCTTCCGAGGACAAGGAAGAGAAGGCCTTGGCTGCTCTAGCCTACATGAATCAAACCATGACGCAGGAAAGGATAGCCGAAGCTACCTCGCAATTTCCGGCCAGGCGGGAGGACGACGGTTCCCCTACCCGTGTGACCGGGTTCGATGCGTTGGAAGGGGCACGGAACCCGCTATTGTCCTTGGAAAATCGCTTTAATCCGGTGACACCGAGTATAAAGGACAAGGAGCGGTGGAAGGAGATGGAGACCCTGATCGAAGAGATAGAATTGTCGCGGGAGGTTTCGGCGGACGACCTTATTAAATCGATGGAGGGAGAACGGACGAATTGAGATTGAACATAGAACAGATATCTATCCAAGGAAGTAACGAATGGAATGAGGATGCTCTCATTGTGAGGGAAGAAGTCCATGTATATGGTGTGCTGGACGGGGCTACCTCCGTCACGCCTTATCGGGGACCCCAAGGGGAAACGGGCGGCTATCTGGCTTCTAATGTGGTCAGAAGGGAACTCGAAGCGATGGACGAACAACAGTGGGCCGCAATTCATGTTAAGGACGCTGTTCTGCAGGCCAATCAATCACTGAGGGAAGCGATGGTCTTGAGCGGGATAGATCCGGAAGACCGGGAAGCGCTGTGGACGACCGAGGTTGCCCTGGTCAGAATAGAGGAGACCCGGGTGCAATATGCCCAAACCGGCGATTGCATGATTCTCGCCGTGTACAAGGATGGAACGGTCCGAACCGTCACTCATGATCAACTGGATCACATCGATTTGCAGACCCGTAAAAGATGGAAGGCCTGCCTGTACCAGGGAATGTCTTCGAGAAAAGAAATAAGGGCGCAAGTAGAGCCCTATATTCGTAAAAATAAAGTGCTGATGAATACGCTCCAAGGGTATTCCGCCATGAACGGCCAGGCGGAGCTGGCCTCCTTCCTGGAGTATGGCGTCATTAACCGGATCAATCTGACCGGCTTGCTGCTGATCACCGACGGCCTGTTTCCGCACTCTGAAGACATCGAAGAGAAATGGGATGCCGTCTCTCTGATTAAGGAAGTTGAAGAGAAGGGACTGCGGGGCTACGCGGAAAGCCTGATCGAGCTGGAGCAGAGCGATCCCGATTGTCAAACCTATATCCGCTTTAAAACATCCGATGACAAAACAGGAATATGGATTCGTTTTTAAAGAAACAAGAACCTGGCAGCCGCCCGCTTGGCGGATTTGCCAGGTTTTTTATGCACATAAAAACTTTCGATCTATTAATTCCTTAGTGTAGTGATGCAAAAGTACAGTCATTTGGTGACTTTTGAGCTCAATTTGATGGGTTTACTGCAAAAATACAGTGGATTCAGCAATCTAGACCCAAAAATCGATTAATCGAATGATTTTACTGTATTATTGCAGGCGATGATCGAATAAGAGGTGATTCTGATCTATCATAATGTATTATTGCAGTCGATTAGCGAATATCCAGCTTCGAAGGACTAACGCCCGGCTGCTGTCGGACCGGGGGCTGGGCTGGGGCTGCTCTGCCTTATCCCTTTAATTTCGCAAATCCAGGTCTCCTTCTCGCAGGCCAAGCTGGTTGCTCACGTCTCCAGCCCTTTCAGGAACTGTACATTACGGAAAGGGAATCTTACAGGGAGCGGGAGCGATTCAAGATGGCCATTGCGAGAGCAACGCTTTCTTGGGTCGGCGGCTGCACATGCTCCAGCGGATATTTAAGGCCGAGCGCTTCCCACTTATAGACTCCGAGCTGGTGATAAGGAAGCACCTCGATCTTTTCCAGGTTGTGCAAGGTTTCAATAAACGAGGCGAGCCTCTCCAGATCGTCCCTTCCATCCGTTACGCCGGGAACCAGAACGTGGCGAATCCATACCGGGACCTTCCGTTCGGAGAGTAATCTCGCAAACTGCAGAATGTGCTGATTCGTCTTGCCGGTCAGCCTGCGATGAGCCTCGTCATCTATATGCTTAAGATCCAGAAGAATCAAATCCGTGTAGGGCAGCAGCTCGTTAAGCCTCGCCTGGAACCGGGGTTCGGTGGAATAACAACCTCCCGAGCTGTCGATAGCCGTATGGATGCCCAGCTTCTTGCATTCTTTAAACAAAGCAGTCAAAAACTCGATCTGCAGCAAAGGCTCGCCCCCACTGACTGTAATCCCGCCATTGGACGCCTGCAGATAAGGGAGGTAGGACTGCAAATCTTGCACGATTTCGTGAACGGTCATCTCTTTGCCTTGGCCGATTATCCAGGTGTCAGGGTTATGGCAAAATTGACAGCGCAGCAAACAGCCTTGAGTAAAGACGACATAGCGAATGCCGGGTCCGTCGACGGTGCCAAAGGTTTCTATGGAATGAATGGATCCTTTCATAAAGAGCCTCCTCCCTATTATCTATATAACTTTTGTCCAATGTAACAAAATGGGAGCGCGAAAGTGAGTCTAATTTACTCTAAAAGCCTTAATGCAATAAAATAGTGCAAGTCTCCGCTGCTATTCTGCTCCTAAGCCTCGTATGAGGACCGCTAGGATCCTCTATCGGACTACAAGCTGTTATGGAAAGTGCGGTTAATGACATCGATTTGCTGCTGACGGGTCAGCTTGATGAAATTAACGGCATAGCCCGAGACGCGAATCGTCAACTGCGGATATTGCTCGGGATGCTCCATGGCGTCCAGCAGAGTATCCCGGTTCAAGACGTTAATGTTGAGATGGTGGCCCGTCTTGGCGGCATATCCGTCGAGGATGCCGACCAGATTTGTTTTCTGACTTTCCACGTCCTTGCCGAGAGCTTGCGGGACGATGGTGAACGTATTGGAGATTCCGTCGAGTGAGTAATGGTACGGCAGCTTCGCCACGGTGTTGAGCGACGCCAGCGCTCCTTTGGAATCCCGGCCGTGCATAGGGTTGGCGCCTGGAGCGAACGGTTCGCCGGCCCGTCTGCCATCGGGAGTGTTTCCTGTTTTTTGTCCGTAGACGACGTTCGATGTAATCGTCAGGATAGACATCGTCTGGACGGAGTCGCGGTAGGGCTTATGCTTTTTCAGCTTAGTCATGAACGCTTTGACGATTTGAACGGCGATCTGGTCAACCCGGTCGTCGTTATTCCCGTATTTAGGGAAATCACCTTCGATGGCAAAGTCTACGACCAGCCCGCTTTCATCGCGAATCGTCGTTACTTTCGCATATTTGATCGCACTGAGCGAGTCGGCTACGACGGATAAACCGGCAATTCCGGTCGCCATCGTTCTCAGAATCTGCGTATCGTGAAGCGCCATTTCAATTCGTTCGTAGCAATATTTATCATGCATATAATGAATGACGTTAAGCGTATTGAGATACAGCTCCGCCAGCCATTCCATGACCTGATCGAATTTGCGGGTGACTTCTTCATAGTCCAGCACTTCCGACGTGATCGGTGCGAACTCCGGTCCGACCTGCATCTTGGATTTCTCGTCTATCCCGCCGTTAATAGCGTAGAGCAGCGCCTTAGCCAGGTTGGCCCTCGCTCCGAAGAATTGCATCTGCTTGCCGATTCGCATAGCGGATACACAGCAAGCGATGCCGTAATCGTCTCCGAATTCGGGGCGCATCAAGTCGTCGTTCTCATATTGAATGGAGCTCGACTTGATCGACATGGCGGCGCAATAACGCTTGAACGCCACCGGCAGCTGCTCAGACCATAGCACCGTCAGGTTAGGCTCGGGGGCCGGTCCCAAATTGTCCAGCGTGTGGAGAAAGCGGAAGGAGTTTTTGGTGACCAGCGGTCTGCCGTCCAAAGCGATGCCGCCGATCGATTCCGTCACCCAGGTTGGGTCGCCGCTGAATAGCTCGTTATAATCCGGCGTTCTGGCGAATTTCACCAGACGAAGCTTCATAACGAAATGGTCGACCAACTCTTGAGCTTGCTGCTCGGTCAGCACTCCTTGCTGTAAATCCCGTTCCACGTAAATATCCAAGAAGGTGGAGGTGCGCCCGAGGCTCATCGCCGCGCCGTTCTGTTCTTTAATGGCCGCCAGGAAGCCGAAATAGAGCCATTGGAAGGCTTCCCGCGCATTGGCCGCCGGTTCGGAAAGGTCAAATCCGTGAGCCGCCGCCATTTGCTTCAGCTCCTGCAAGGCCCGAATCTGCTCGGACACCTCTTCCCGCAGGCGAATGATGTCTTCGGACATCGTTCTGGCGCCAGTTTGCGACAGGTCCTTCTTCTTGTCGGCAATGAGCCGGTGGACTCCATACAAGGCCACACGGCGGTAGTCGCCAATAATCCTTCCGCGGCCGTAGGCATCGGGCAGCCCGGTAATAATTCCCGCTCTACGGGCGGCCATCATCTCTTCGGTATAGGCATCGAAGACTCCCTGGTTATGGGTTTTCCGGTAATCTCTAAAAATAGCAGAGAGCTCCGGACGGACCTTGTAACCATAGGATTCACAGGCCTGCTCTGCCATCCGGATGCCGCCGAACGGCTGCAAGGAACGCTTGAAAGGCTTATCGGTTTGGAAGCCGACAATCGTTTCCAGCTCTGCATTCAAATATCCGGGTTCGTGAGACGTAATGGTGGAGACGATCTCGGTGTCCATATCGAGGATGCCGCCTTGCTCTCTTTCCTGCTTGGAAAGCTCCATGACCTGATCCCACAACTTCCCCGTATTTTCGGTGGCCGGGGCCAAAAAGGATTCATCTCCCGTATAGACCGTCACATTGCGCAAAATAAAATCTCTCACATCGATTTCCTGCTGCCAATTGCCGTTATGAAATCCCATCCATTGCTTCATGATAGAACCCTCCTTAAATGAAACATAATAATTACTTGGATATATAACAGTTCTTAATTTAACCATAATATGTTTTCTGCAAGAAGAAAAGGGGGTGTCGGTGAAGAATTTGTGAAAAAAATAACAATGTGCCCAGGGACATTGAAAGTATTGGGTTTTAGTGCTTATTCGATAAATGTTTCGCTCATAGAATGGCTTCTTTGACAACGGAAATGCAGCTTTCTATTTCTGATTAGTACAGTTAATTCATAATTATGTAACAGTAAAGTCGCAGCAGAATGGAGAGCCGTATAAAATTTTGAAAAATGTCCACTTTGAAAACGTCCGAATGCTAAGTATAATGAGATCAAGCTATGTTGTTCCTTTTTTCACAATAAGGTGGGGTGGAGGGGATTCATATGACGCATCGGACGCCCCGGGAAATCGCGGAATATGCCGTGCAAAGCGGTGTGGCCAAAGCCAGGCTGCCTCTATTAAGCCTGCTTGCTCTAGGATTCGGAGCAGGGGCTTTTATCGCCTTAGGATATTTATTGAGTATTCGGGTGACGGCATCGGTTCCGGCGGAGTGGGGGAGCTTTGCATCGCTGTTGGGGGCTTCCGTATTTCCGCTTGGTTTGATCCTCGTAATAATTGGCGGAGGAGAGCTTCTCACCGGAAACATGATGACGCTGGCTATCGCCAGAATGAGCCGGCAAATAACAACTTGGCAAGTGGCTGGTAACTGGTTATGGATAACGATCAGCAATTTTGCCGGGGCTTTATTCGTCGCCTATTTCTTCGGCCATGTCGTCGGTTTGACGGAAAGCGGTCCGTATTTGGAGAAGACGATCGGTGCCGCCGCCCAGAAGCTGGACGAATCTTTCCTGCAGGCCTTCATATCGGGGATCGGCTGCAACTGGCTCGTCTCGCTGGCGGTATGGCTTGCTTATGCTTCCAACAGCACGGGCGGAAAAATTGCCGGCATATGGTTTCCTACGATGGCCTTCGTCGCTATCGGATTCCAGCACGTAGTCGCCAACATGTTCGTCATTCCGGCGGCGATCTTTGCCGGACAGTTTACATGGATGGAGTATGCAGCTAATTTTGTGCCTGTATTTCTCGGTAATGCAGTGGGAGGCTCTCTCTTTGTGGGAGGCATCTATTGGATGGCTTATCTAAGAAATGAGCCGCAGCGGGCGGTGCCCGGGATGAGGGCGGGGCATCAGACCGTTGGACCAAAGCCGAAGACTGGAAATCGGGAAGAGTACGAGCTTCAAGTGAAATGACTTTATTGTTGTATTTTCTATACCGTTTTGTAAAACGCTTCTTCCTCCGACAGGGAACAGATCGGGAAAGAGGCGTTTTTGGATGGATTGACAGCAGCGGACCCTCTTCATGCCTAAGCACCCAATTGGATTTAGCCACATCAACCTTTACTTAGCCTTCGCTTATCGTCGAAATCCGTTTTTCTTTGTCCCTAGGAAGACAGAATCAGTGCGCTGAGGGATAATATTGGTAAAATGGAGATAATCTCCATATTGGCTAAACTGGATAAGGGAGGCAGATTAATAGGATGAAGGATTTGCTGTTGGACGTCCTGGTCTTGTTATTTCCGATGTTGATCTATCAGATACTGGGACTTAGCATTGCCGGAAGCAGCCGGGAGAAATGGTTGAAGCCGTGCCTGGGGATTTTGTGCGGAATCTCGATCGTGTGCTCCTTAAACCTGCCCTTCCTCATTGAGGATGAATTGTTTGGCGATATGCGCTTTATTCCTCTTATTATTGCTGTCTTATATGGTGGATACCGGGCGGGCTGGATCGCTTCTGCCTTTTATCTGATCTGTCTCATTTTTATGGGTTGGGGGGGACTGTTTTTGGCTTATGTCTCCTTCTTTCTTATGTTTTTACTCTCTTGGGTTTGCAGCTTGTCCATTCAGGGGCGGAGTCCACGGATACGTATAGCGATAGCATCAGGCCTGGCTTTGGTAGGTTTCTTTGCCACCTTGGCTGCTCACATGTTTCATCATCAGGTCGGAATAACCTGGATATATGGGCTTGGGGTCTATATAGGAGTGGCTGGCGTTCATCTTGCTTCCGCGGCCGGGATTGCTTTCCTGATAGAGCTCAGCAACGGTTTCTCCAGAATGAGGGAACAGCTTCACCGTACCGAAAAATTGAACTTGCTAGGTCAACTGGCAGCAAGCGTAGCGCATGAAATCCGTTCGCCATTAACGGTTATTCGGGGATTTACGCAGTTAATGGAACGGAATCTCGATTATCGGAACGGAGCCTACATGAAGCAGGTGAAGCTTGAGCTGAACCGAATGGAGTTTATTATCAACGATTTTTTGAACTATGCCAAACCCCAGTTAGGCCGGATAGAAATATTGCAACTGTCCCGACTGGTCAGGGAGATCGGTGAAGAGCTATGCTCGGTTGAGGAGAATGGCCGGGTTCCGCTTATCGTTAATCCGATCCGGGAAGATCTGTATGTTCGGGGGGACGGATTCAAGCTGAAGCAGGCTTGTATTCATCTGATTCACAACGGGCTGGAGGCGCTTCACTTGAAAGGCGGAACGGTATCCGTATCAGTCACCAGAGCGAATGATGGCATTATGATCCGCATTGCGGACACGGGCAAGGGGATGACCCAAGAAGAGTTGGGGCGACTGGGGCAACCGTTCTATACGACGAAAAGCAAAGGGACTGGACTCGGCCTGATGATTACTTTTCGAATTGTGGAAGCGATGGATGGACAATTGGAGTTTACCAGCAAGGAAGGACAAGGGACGGAAGCCGTCATTCGCTTGCCGGCGCATGAAGGAGCTTGAAACAGGAAGGTTGGGCGCACCAGATATTGCAGGCCAAAGCAGAAGGGGGCCGAAGCCCCCTGCTTAGCTTGTACGCCCACGCACGGCGCGGGTAAATCGCTCCAGACCTTCGAGCATTAGTGAGCGGGGACAAGCGATATTGACCCGCAAATATCCTTCCCCTTCCGCTCCGAACACGGAGCCTTCGCTGAAAGCGACCCGGGCTTGCCGGTACATGATATCCTTCAAGACGGAGGCATCCGTTGAAATGCCCCGGCAATCGAGCCAGACCAGATAAGTTCCCTCTGGCCGGGTGACCTTCACCTCGGGCAATTCCTTCTCTACATACCGCAGCAAAGTCTCCACGTTCTCCTCCAAATACTCGAGCAGTTGATCAAGCCAGGCTTCACCGTAGTTATAGCAGCTTTCGACGGCTGCCTCGGCAAAGTAATTTTCCGATTGGAGCGCCAGAGCTCTTTGTTTGCGCTTATACAGACGCCGCCATTCCGGATTCGGAATAATCGCGCTGGAGGTTTGCAGCCCAGCGATGTTAAAGGTTTTGCTCGGGGCGATGCAGGTGACGGATTGCTGGGCGAACGTCTCGGAAAGCGAGGCAAAAGGAACATGTCGGTGTCCTTTATAGATAATGTCGCCATGGATTTCATCTGACAGTACAATGACATTATATTTCTGACACAACTGCCCTAATGTGACAAGCTCTTCTTCGGTCCAGACGCGGCCGACCGGATTATGGGGGTTGCACAGCAGCAGCATTCTGACCTGTTCCTCAGCCATCTGGCGCTCTATAAGCTCGAAATCCATCTTGTAGCTTCCGTGCTCAATCCGCAGCGGGTTGCGGACGATCTCACGGTCAGCGAGCGAGATAATGTCGTAGAACGGATGATAGACGGGAACCTGCAGCATGATGCGGTCACCGGGACGGGTCAACACATCGATCAGAATGCCCAAAGTAGTTACCACTCCCGGACTGCTGCAAATCCAGCCCTGCTCTATCTTCCAGCCATGCCTTCTCTGCTGCCATCCGATAATAGAGTCATAAAAGGATTGGGGGCGTGTCGTATACCCATAGATGCCATGCTCGGCACGGCGTATGAGCGCTTCCTTCACTTCGGGAGGAGATTCGAAATCCATATCCGCCACCCACATCGGGAGAATGTCCGGGTATCCGAACAGCGTCTCCGCTTCATCCCATTTGCTGCAAGCAGTGCCAATCCGGTCGATGACTCGATCAAAGTCGTATTTCATCATTATACGGCCTCCTTATTTGACCACTTATCGAATTATAAGCTTCTGTTTCCTTAATCCCGTCGACTTCTATTTGGCTAAACAACACCCTTTAAAAGCGGTCATTCCTAAGACTTATTAGTATTCACGACCATTATAAAGGAACAAGCCCTTTATTCAAAGGACTTGTTCCGGGGTACCTTCTTACTTATTTGTTTGCATCGAGCGAAATGTGAATAGCGCCTGTTGTTTCCTCCGTCGATACCTCTGCCCTAATGATCTTGGAGAAAAAGTCGAGCGGCACATACATCTTCTGATCCTCCAGAATTACCGGAGCGGCTCCCAGCGTAACCGGCGCCATTTTATTATAGAAATAGCGGTCGTTCCCTAGCTGCACGGCCGTCCACTGAGCCCCCTGGGACAATTCGGCCTGCCGCTGCTCATTATTCCACTCCACCGTGTAGCCCAGGTTCTCGGCGATCACCCGCAGAGGAACCATCGTTATTCCATTATTATCGGTGTAAGCCTGATCGGGCTCCAAAGTGAATTCCTTCTGCTTGACTTCAGGCTGGGGAGCAGTAGCATTCCGATCCATTGGAATGCGGAATTCCGGCGTACCGGCAGCTCCCGGGGCAATCTCATATTTACCAAAAACGACAACGACATGCCCGTCTTCAATATAGAAGGTCTGATTATCGGAAATGCCGGTAAATTCATCCTCGAAATACATATCCGGATCTTGGGCAATCTCTTGTCGGATAAACGTATCGGCTTTCTCTTTATAGCCGCTGCCCAGCAAATCCTCCAGCTCTATCCGGGAAGCCTGCTCCTTGTCCATAACATTGTATGTGTCTACCCGGGGCATTCCGTTGGCGCCCCCCGTATAGATGTAAGTATCGACCTTGAGTGAGACGATGTCGGAGTTGGCGGGCCCGCCGCTCGATTTAAGCTCGTATGTAACCTTCAGCTCGAACGGCCTGAATTCATACCCCTTCTCCTTGGCGAAGTCTGCGGCTTCTTTGGCTTCCTTCTCCAAGGCAGCCTGATCTTCCATGATCTGCTGGTAAATGGTGTCATTCAGCTGCTCTTGATATTTCTTATCCTTTAATCCTTCCAGAACTGGAATGGTCACATCTATTACCATCTCGTCTGTCTTCGATTGAACTGTTTTTGAGGTCAACTGGACCGAATTCGGATGGACGTTAACTGTAGCGGGAACGGGCTGTGCGGCAGGGGATTTTTGTTGCGATTCATTTGCAAAGGCCTGGGATCCGGAGATTAGTAAACAACTGGCTATTCCTAGGGACAACAGTTTAATGGATGACTTCATGTTGGATAACCTCCCAGTGGTTTAATGTGTTTCATTATATTTGGAGCAAAGCGGCAGTGGGTTACAAATAGGTTACCGAATTTAGGCAGCAGTGAAACCGG
Organism: Paenibacillus sp. J2TS4; assembly: GCF_018403245.1. GTDB lineage: Bacteria > Bacillota > Bacilli > Paenibacillales > NBRC-103111 > Paenibacillus_L. Next base: position 165,655 of record NZ_BOSH01000007.1, on the reverse strand, counting down.
AAGAGGGAAAGTTTTTTAATTTATATTGGTCGGGCGATTGGTTGAAAATGAAAGTCTGCAGCTCATTAATGGACGTGTCGGAAAGAGATAAATATGGAAGGCTGCTGGCTTATCTTTGGGTGGACGATCGCATGTTCAACGAGATGCTGTTGGAGCGAGGGCTGGCCCGCGTTGCTTACGTCTATCCGCCCAACATTAAGCATGTGGATCGGTTTAGAGGCATTCAGAAGGAGGCGCAGCAGCAAGGCATCGGGATTTGGTCGATTGAAGACTATGCCCGGGAGGACGGATTCAATCCGGAGGCCGTAGCGACAATAGATTCTGCCCAAGCGTCTTCGGAGCCCGCTGTCCCTTCCGGCGAATCGTCCGGAGCCTGTTCTGAGCCGACCATCAAAGGAAATCATAGCTCCAGCGGGGAGTGGATCTACCATGTTCCCGGAGGGCAATTTTACGATAAGACCCAGGCTGAGGAAATGTTCTGCACAGAGGAAGAAGCGGAGGCGGCCGGTTATAGAAAATCCAAAAGATAACAACAAAGGACACCGTCATGGGTGTCCTTTGTTGGGCAAGGGGGAGCCGGCAGCCTGTTTCCGAATCACTTTCGGAGCGGGGACTGTATTAATAATCGATGCTTACCTCTTTTAACTTCGCGATTTCCATAAGCTTGTCAATTAGTTTCTGATCAAACTGCTCATCGACTTCGATTTGGTCCGTGGCCAGCTCGCGGAGCAACGGATGATTTCCGATCAAGACGGAACGGGCCGCTTGACGGAATAGGGGAAGATCGTTCGTGTCGTTGCCGAAGCATACCGAGTCTTCGCCGGATAATCCAAAATCGTGCACGGCGTTCCATTTATCCACCCCACCTGCAGTGATATCCAACACCTCTTCCAAGGAATGATGATGAATGTCGATGCCGAGTGTTTCCATTTCTTTCTTAAGTCGTTGGGGGTCAGAGCTTTCTGTCACTAATATTTTGACAGGCTGATCTATTTCTTCCAGGCGGATCCGATGGGCCAGCTTCAGATTATCTACCTTGGCAAGGAAGGGGTGATCATCCGCACCTTGGTAGTAATAATCCCACGCAGTATCGATCAAATAGGAGGCATGGCAGCGATCCAGCCGTACAACGGCTTCTCGGAATACCTTCTCCGGGATAGGGCGAATTCCGGCCACCCTACCTTCGTAATAAGTGACCGCTCCATTTCCTCCAATTAACAGATGATTATGGAATCGGCTATCCAGCACCGGGAGGATGTCTCGACAATGCCGCGCCGAGGCGAAGGCTACCAGGTGTCCCTGATTTTGCAGCTCGCACAGAACATCCAGAATGTCCGAGGAAACCGGCTTTCCATGAAAGCAAAGGGTGCCGTCAATATCGAAAATAAAGTTCATGCTTACGAAGCTCCTTAATCAAGTTATTGCTTTAACATGTATTCTAACCACTGATGTTGATCATTGAACTGGGGATAAGCCAATCTTATCGTTTACCTTGTTAGCTGAAAAGGGACAGTTCTTCCTAAAGTGGCCGGGTCAGGGCGGAGATGAGAGTCCATGCCCGCCCCGCTGCGTATGCCGTGAGCGTCATTTAGCCCAAAGATCAGCTAACACCCGTTGACTGTGCTTATTCCATCGAAGCATTCGGCTGCGGGAACCAGGCTCTGGCCAGCAATTCGACGCCTCTGGTCATGTGATCCTCCTCCATTGCTCCGTAGCCAAGCAGGACCGTTGGATAGGATTCCTGTTTTCCGATCCAGTAGCGAGAGGTCGGGTACACTCTTACTCCTGCTTGCTCCAATATACAAAAGGGAAATCGGTTAGCCTGCCGCTCCCATATCTGAAATCATACAGAATCGGGTTCGTGTGCCTCTCATTCTTATCTGGAAGGGGGGAGGCTGCAGGTCTGTCTCCCGTGGCTGTCTTCAGCACCCGATAACCTCTCCGGGGAATACTCTCAATATAACCTTCAGATAGAAGAAGCTGATAAGTGATTTCGACTGTATTTTTGCTTACCTTGAGCGAACGGGCACATTTTCTAATGACGGGCAGATAAGTGCCGGGAGCAAGACGCTTGCCTCGGATCTCTTCTTTAAAGTAGTCATATATTTGGTGAAAAAGAGGCCCTTTCTCAGGAAGCAGATTAATTGACACATCATCCACAGTCTTACCTCCCTTGGTCATTCAAATTAATATATTATCTCCATAACGTCTTGATGGATCTCCTTGCAGTGATTGGAGCGCGAATAGATCAGGTTCCGTACTTTTTTCGCCTGGGAGAAGGGTGGCGTCTAACTGTTTCTCCGCCTAGCTGTCATTTTTCGCACCTAGGAAAAGTGTGAGTAGAAGGGTAGCATCTAACTGTATTTTATGTAGGTAAGTGGAAGCAAATGGCGTAAATGGACTGGGCTAGATGGAAAAACTGCATTTAAAATGGAGGATTATCCCTGGTATCCCTCTTTTGGCTCAAAACAGATGGAGGTTTTCCATTTAGTTTTCGTTTAAAACCTTAAACGGAGCAAACTAGCTGCATGAAATCCATTTAGATCCCTATGCCGTGCGAGTAGACCGCTAATGCGGCTTGCGGGAAGCCACTTGACCTTAACCGCGATCGTTTGGGACAGGAGGCCTCACCTCCTAAATTCATCCAAAATACGGACAAGGTTTGATGATGGTAGCGCACCACAAAACATGCGTTCGTACATATCCATATTATATACGTTTGACTGATACACTACAACGATTGTTAGTAAATGGATATAATAAGTTTCAGATGCTTAAAGAACCACAAACATTACGGTTCGAATGGCGCTCTGTCCGACCTCACTTGCATCCCATGCCTCAAGGCGGGCTCGCGCCCTTCATGAGCTTTCCCATCCGGAGTATCTGTAAAAATAGCCAATCTCTCTGATTCAGTACAATAAATAATAATATTATCGATGTCGATAATGATTGTAAAATTTAGTGGATAAAGAATGATGCTTTCAGGGCAAGCTTTGGCATTATATTCCTTCGCTCCAAGGGCTTGTGAAGCTTCGGAGGCCCTTTCCCTCGGAATGGAACGACAGCTTTCTTTAGCGCCGCCTATCATAGAAGGTTGTTAACGATGAAGAATAAATGGTAATATCCATAGTGAGTTTAAACAAAACCCATTGCATTAAGATCAAAAACAAAAGAGAGAGGGAAAGCAATGCCGGAGAACAAAGCGGAAGTGATTCTTCATCCCATCCGTATTAGAATCATCCAATGTCTGGCTGATGGAGAGCAGTTAACCGCCCAGCAAGTGAATGACAAATTGCCGGACGTCCCTCCAGCCACTCTATACCGGCATTTAAAGAAGCTGGTCGATGCGGGAGCATTGGTCATCACCGATGAGCGGCCTAATCGGGGAACCCTGGAACGGGTATATATGCTGCCGGAACATGCAGAAGAGCTGTCAGTGGAAGAGCTTCAACAGGCCAGTCCGGAAGACCATTTATCATTCTTCGTTAAATTTATGGCACAGATCCTTGGGGACTATGGACGCTATGTACATCATCCTTCCTTCGATTTGATCCGGGACGGGGTCACCTACAGGCAGATGCCTTTATACTTATCCGATCAGGAGAATCTCGAGCTGCTCCACAAAATTCGGGAATTAATGATTCAGGCGTCCCACAACGAGCCCTCGCCGGATCGTCGTCAGCGTCTGGTAACAACGATCGTCTTCCCTGAGCCGGATTCCTCTGCAGAAGATTGAGTAGATGAGCGGCCGCCTTCGATTTTCCAGGCCGCGGTCATCATTCATTCTATAATTTTTACACATAAACTGTAATATGTCCTCTAGAAAATAGACCTCTGGCCCAATATAATTTGGCTATGAATATTCCTATATATTGGTAGGGGTCTCATTTTAAGGCTTAATGGAAGCGTTACCAAACATCCGTTGTCAAGAAAACGAGGCTGCTGTTATGTTTAGAAAAAAACGTCTTTTTACAAGCATTGGCACCAAAATGTTTCTGATTGCTTTTCTATCGGTGCTGTCCGGCTTGATCATGATCGGGGTGTTCGCCTACTCTACCGTCTACGTACTAATCAAGGACAATCAGGAAAAGTCTTTGCAATCTTCGGTCGTTCACGTTGAAGATTATTTGAAGTGGTATATGCTGAATATGCAATCCCAGCTTCTATATTTTTCCAATGTAGACATATTTGAATCCTTAAGCAGTGAAAATTACACATTGTTGATGAACAATTTAATTACATTGTATTCCGATGAAATCAATGCCGCCTATGTCGTCGAGGATGGGAAATTGCTGACCATTTCTCCTGAACTATATAAGCATTCTGTATCGGAGGATTGGTTGGAGGAGGTCGACAAGCAGGCCAAGCAATGGGGCTTTTGGTGGAGCGATCCCTTTGACTCCGGATTCGGGCGGGCGGTAACGGTGGCCAAATCGTTTCGCACTTCTGACAAATCGAGAACGATAACGGTGGCGCTGGAGCTGAACGTTGAGTCCTTTGCCAACCTCGGAGTATCCCAACCGACGGACAAAAACATCTATATATTTTCCCGCAGTGGCAAATTCGTCGCTTCTAACGTGCCCATTGATCATTACGCTCAAAAACAGCAAAGAGATAAGATGGTGCAGACACTGGGTGAGACGCTAATGGAGAAAGGGAGTGATTTTAACACCATCCACACACCGGAAGGCCGATATAAAATTATGAGAAGCAATAACAACCGCTGGGACTGGATCATCTTTGCGGTCGTTAACGAAGCCAAAGCCTATCCGCTGTTGACTTCCCTGCAGCAGCAGTTTCTGCTTATCCTGCTTATTTGGGTTACGATTTCACTCATCATATCCTACCGGCTGGCCGCCTATATCAAGAAACCAATTCGAACGATTATTCGTCAGATGAACGCCAGCTCTCACGGACGTCTGGATACCCGCATCGAAATTCGGCGCAATGACGAGTTTGGCTTGATCGCTACCCATTTTAATAAAATGATGCTCAACTTGAAGGAACTGTTCCAAAATTTAAAAGAAGCGGAAGAAAGAAAGCGTGTTCAGGAAATGAAGGTGCTGCAGTCGCAAATTCAGCCGCATTTTTTATATAACACCTTAAACGCAATCTATTGGCTCAGCGAATCGGAGCGTGCTCGGGAAATCGGGCCGTTGATTCGGGCATTGATGGGGTTGTTAAAATACTCCATTGATAAAGTAGGAGATGTCGTACCGTTGGAGGAAGAGGTCAAGCAGCTGCGCAATTATGCTGAACTGATGCGGCTCCGGTATGGCCCTGTATTTGATCTGGATATCGTGATCCCCGATTCCATTCTGACTCGGATCTCCATTCCCAAGCTGACGCTGATTACTTTGGTGGAGAATAGCATTTTTTATGGCTTGAGCAAAGCCGATCACCGCAATCATATTATTATTTCTGCGGCCGAAATGGCATTCGGTCAGTTGGTGATTGAAGTCAGTGATACCGGTCCGGGGATGCAGGAGGAGGCCATCCGGGAGTTGTTCAGGAAGCAGACGGTGAACGAAACGTTTAAAGGATTAAACAATTTAGGAATTCGCAATATCCAGGAGAGGATTCAACTCTATTACGGGTATGATTACGGACTAAGTATTGCCAACGATCGGGAAGAAGGCTTGATCGTTACGATCCGTTTACCGATTCCTCCAACCGGAAACTAAGCTGCGTCATTGTGGGCCATTCGGCTGAAGAGTTCCGGGAGAAAGGGATGGAGAGTCGCCAATTTCAATAGTTCACTTCCTCAGTGTACAGTGGATTGCTGGAGTATTGTTGATAGATTGCTTTCAGGGGGGATCTTCAATGGAAATGCTGAGAACGATGGTCGTAGATGATGAATATATCGTCAGAGAACATTTTGAACGAAGAATTCCATGGGAAGCTTCCGGGTTCACCTGGTTAGGCGCAGCCCAGAACGGACGGGAAGCCATCGAGATGATGGAGAAGGAATTGCCTCACATCGTACTGACGGACATTACGATGCCGGTGATGGACGGCTTGGAATTCGCCAAATATGTCCGGGATAGATGGCCCAAGGTGAGGGTTATTTTTTTAACGGCTCATGATGAATTCGCTTATGCCCAAAAGGCGCTGGTGCTCGGAGCCAAAAACTATTTGCTTAAGATGGGCTTGTCCAAAGAACAAATCATTCAAGCCTGTCAGCAAGTGGCCGAAGAAATTAGACAGGAATGGAACGAAGAGGAACGAAGCCGAATACGCACGGAGCAGCACGAGGAAGAGGAACGGGCGCTTAAACACCATATTATTCATCGGCTGCTGGAGGGGACGGGAGGCTCTACCGCTGAAAGTATGCGGTTTCTCAATGAGATGCTGGACTGGAATGGCCGGGATTTCGCCGTCGTATCGGTAGCGTGGGATGGATACTCGCTTATTAATCCATTGAATAACGGGCCGTTTTCCGAAGAGGGAGAGCTGCAAAAAATGCAGTGGCAGGCCGGCAAAGCGCTCGAGCAATGGGAAGAGCTATCCCGATCGTCGGGGATTCAGGCGGTTGTCTTTCCCTACAAGCGCTGTCGATTATCCGTAGTGCTGACTTGTCCTTCACATCGGGGGTATGCCTTTTTTCAGACGAAATTAAACGAATTCATCCATTGGGCTTTATCCACAGTCCGGGAATCGTTAGGTACCGAATGCTTCTTGTATGCGGGTCAGATCACTTCGCAAAGGGAGCGGCTGCCCGGAATGCTTCGGGAGGGTCAGCATAAGCTGCTTGATTATTTTTATTCCGGTCAGTCCGTTATCTTGGGACAAGACGGAAGTTCCTATCTTAACCCGGAGAAGATGAAACGGCTAGAGCTGGCTGCCAAGCTAAGCCAGTCTCTGCTTACCCGGGATTGGCCGTCGTTCATGGAAGGGGTCAAGACATTGACGCAGCGGCAAAATCCTCCCTACAGCCCCCAGTTCTTGCTCGGTGTGGCGGAAGCGGTTCTCGATAACGGCATGGAGGGAACAGAGGCGGCTGATCTGGATAAATTAAGACTCCGGTTGGACTTGATCGTTACTTGGGAGCAATATGGCCAATGGTGGGAACGGATTGCGCAGCAAATGGCCGTGCTGCCAGAGAGTCGAAGAGAGAATAAACGAATACGCAAGGAAATCCAAAAGATCTGTCAGTTGGTATCCGATCAGTATGGGGAGAACTGGAGCATTGCCAATTTGGCCGAAGCGGTACAGATGAATCCGGCGTATGTCGGGCAGCTGTTCAAGCAAGAGACAGGTGAATATTTAACCGATTACATTAGCCGGGTCCGGCTTCATAAAGCGAAGGAATTGCTGGAGCGGACGGATATGAAAATTTATGAGGTTGCCCAGAAGGTGGGGATTACCGATTACCGTTATTTTTGTAAAATGTTCAAAAGCACGATCGGAGTGACACCGACAGAATATAAGAAGTCGATATAAAAGATAGTTATCGAAGCCTCCAGATCAGACAGGGGGCTTCTAGTATTTCGTTCTTTTGTTTAATATCCCCTTGGATCAGGAGTCATCGCGCACAGTTACCGGTGGGATGGTGACATGGCTGAGTCGGGTCGGGCCAGCGAGATGGTAATTGGGCAGATTTCAGCTGGTGAACGAGCGGGTTGCTAATGAAGAGTCGATCATATGGGTAGCGGCAAGTAGCCACTTTTAGCTGAAGCTGCTGTGGTCCTGAGTCAAGGGGATAGAAGTCAAAAGGACGAGAATAGCGTTAGATGGGGTGAAGATCCAAGCATTTTATTCACACTTGCAACGTGTAACTTTAGAATAAGGAGAAGGATCTCAGACCGGGAGAGCGGTCCTTAGGGGAAGCCCAGAGGACTGCTTTTTGCTATGGCAAGGCCAAGAACGTGTCACTCACCGCAATCTATAAATTTTACACAGGTTATGAAATTTACGCTATATTATGGCCGGGCAGGCGGGGCTATAATTTAATCATACTCTTTTTGAAAGCGCTTTATAAAAAGGTAGGAGTGAGAGAATGGCGGATATTACAGTGGAAAAAGACAGGTCAGCGCCAACATTAGGACAGAAAAAAACATGGTGGACGAGAGCCGTCAAAACGGTAAAAGAATACAAATGGATGTATTTAATGCTGATTCCGGGCATGCTGTATTACCTTTGCTTCAAATATTTGCCCATGTTCGGTTTGGTCATCGCTTTCAAGGACTACAACATTATGAAGGGCGTTTTTGACAGCCCGTGGGTAGGGTTCAAGCATTTCAACGAAATCTTTCAAAGCTACGATTTTTATATTCTGCTGCGCAACACTTTAGTCATCAGCGTATTCAAAATCATTCTCGGCATGGTGCCCGATATTATGCTGGCCCTCATTCTTAATGAGATTGGCTCCAGATGGTTTAAACGGACGATTCAGACGATTTCCTATATGCCGCACTTTTTATCGTGGGTTATCATTTATGGGCTCGCGCTGGCGTTCTTGGCTCCGGGGGACGGCCTGATCAACGAAGTGATCAAGTTTTTCGGTAAGGAACCGGTTGATTTCTTAACGTCCAAAAGCTGGTTTCGGCCCATCCTGTATATAACCGAGATTTGGAAGGAGATTGGCTTTGGAGCGATCATTTATTTGGCATCGCTATCCTCCATCGATCCGAGTTTGTATGAGGCGGCGGTCGTCGACGGGGCCGGCCGCTGGCGCAAAATATGGCACGTCACCTTGCCTGGAATACGAAGCGTCATTGTGCTGCTTCTCATTATCCGCTTAGGCGGAATTCTCGACGCCGGCTTCGGTCAGATTTATATTTTCCTGAATGCCAGAGTTTACGAGGTGGGGGATATTATTGACACCTGGGTGTTCCGGCGGGGGCTGGAGGAAATGCAGTTCAGCTTTGCCGCGGCTGTCGGATTCTTTAAATCCTTTGTCGGGCTCATTCTCGTCGTCAGCGCCAATAAACTAGCCAAGAAGTTCGGCGATTCCGGCATTTGGTAAGGGGGATTATCCATGAACACACAAATTAAAACGACAGGGGACCGGCTCATTGATGCATTATTCTATACGCTTCTCACCTTGATCGGGCTGGCAACTCTGTTTCCGATGTATTATGTGGTCATCATGTCCATTACTCCGCTTAAAGAAACGATACGCAACGGGGGGTTTGTTCTCTTTCCTTCCGAGGTTACTTTCAGCGCATACCGTGCTATCTTTGAGAGCCCCCGACTGCCGCAGTCGCTTAAAATAACAACACTGATTACTGTAGTCGGAACGTTTCTCAATCTCGTGTTTACTCTGCTGCTTGCCTATCCGTTGTCACGCAAGCAAATGCCGGGCCGCAAGCTCTGCCTCTTTTTGATCGTGTTTACGATGGTCTTTAGTGGGGGCCTTATTCCGAACTATCTGGTAGTGAAGGAATTCGGTCTGCTGGACTCAATTTGGGCGTTAATTGTACCGAGCCTGATTGTCACCTTTAACCTTCTGATTGCGAAAACCTTCTTTGAAAATATGTCTATTGAAATTCAAGAAGCGGCCAAAATCGATGGCTGCAACGATTTGCAAACGTTATTCTGGGTCGTGCTGCCGCTGTCCAAAGCGATTATTGCAACTATTGGGTTATTCTATGCGGTGTCTCATTGGAACGAGTTTTTTGCCGGTATCATGTTTATTACTAACGAAAAGCTGTATCCTCTTCAGGTCATCTTGCGGGATATGCTGCAGCAGCCCAATATGAGCGTGGAGATGATGAGCCAGGTTCAGGGGCTCGAAGCCGAGCTTCCGCCCTTTTCTATTCGGATGGCTATGGTCGTAGCTACGACGTTGCCTATATTATTTGTCTATCCATTTGTGCAGAAATATTTTACGAAGGGGGTTATGCTGGGAGCGATCAAAGGATAGCAGCACGCCGCCATGCGGCAATCGGTTTCGAGTAAGGCAAATTAAACACACAATGGGGAAAGGGGAAGTCCAATGCGCGTAAAACAATTAGCAGGTGGATCTATATCGGTAATTATGGGGGCCATGCTCATACTTACCGGTTGTGGAAAATCAGAGCCGGCTCCGGCGGCTAACCCGACACCGGAATCATCCGCGTCCGTTCAGCCCTCAGAGGCGCCTAAGCCGGATGATATGGGTAAAAAGTATGACATCGAGTTCTTCGTCCCTACAGGATCGGGCGGTTCCATTCCAAGTCCGGATAAGGATTTTGTCAAAAAAGCGATTGACGAGAAATTTAATGTCAATCTTAAAGTGACCCATATGGCTGCCGGTCCCGATTCAACCAATAAAGTGAATGTGCGGTTTGCCTCCAATACTCCGCCTGATTTAGCGGTAGTCACCGGACGCGACTCCCAGACTTACGCTAAAGATGGATTGGTTGCCGATCTGCGTCCCTTTATGACTAAAGAGGCCATGCCTAATTATTATAAGTGGATCAGTGACAGCGAATTCACAGGCTATTATACGATAGAAGGGGTGGACGATGGTCTTCGCGCGCCGGTTCCGTTCGATCTGCAGCCTTACAGCTCCTGGTATATTCGTAAAGACTGGCTGGATAAATTAGGCCTGGCGGTACCGACCAATTATGAAGAGACGCTGGAGGTTATGCGCCAGTTCACATTCAATGATCCGGATGGAAATGGCAAGGATGACACTTATGGATTCAGCACTTCCGGCAACGGAGCCAATGTCGGATTCGACTGGCCTCAATGGGTGAAGAACGGATTCTATTCTTCGATGTATATTGATGAGGGGAAGCTCATTGATGCCGGATCTAACCCGGACACCGTCAAGGTGCTGCTGGAAATCAAAGATATGATCGAAGAAGGGATCGTTGATCCTAACTGGTTCTTGAATAAGGGAACAGAACACTTCAATAAGATCATCGAGGGCAAGGCAGGAATCGTTAAAGCCGGCGGTCGCGACTTTGCACTGGAGGGAGTGGAGACGAGTGCGGTCAATCGGGCAAGGCAAATCAATCCGGAGGCCGATATCGTTCCGTTCAATCCTTTCCCGGATGCCAAAGGAATCACTTCTGCACCCCAGGGCTCTAATGGCTTCGTCGTTCCTAAAACGTTAGCCGAGCAAGATCCGGACAAAGTGCACAGAATGATGGCCATTCTCGATTTCCTGGCCAGTCCGGAAGGCTTCCTCCTGACACATTACGGTTTGGAGAATGAGTCCTATACAATAGAAGGCAACAAGGTGACCTTGAAGCCGGATGTCATCCAGAAAATCAATACCGAGAATGGAAAGTTCCTGCAAATTTACGATTTCTTCACCCGAGTTTCCAATCCGGCGCCTATTGGGCTCGAAATTATCAATCCTAACGAGACGGATCGAGACCGGGCTATCGTTGAGCAATTGCTCAGCTATAAATACGTACCATATACCGGAGGGCCTTACGTGACTCCGCCGGCCGGCATCAATATTGCCGATTACCGGAAGGAAATGAACTCGACCCATGCCAAAATTGTATTCGGTGATTTGCCAGCCGACAAGTGGCCTGATTATTTGGAAGAATTAATGACCAAGCATAAGGGCAGAGAAATATTCGACAATTACACGAGACAAATTCGCGAGGGCGGCGGATTCGACGCAAAATAGATCGAGCGGAGCGAGCTGACATTCCCTTTGCCAAAGTCAGAGGGGATGTCAGCCATTCGGTGAAATGGACCCGATCGCTCATTGACAAATGACAGGTACTCTACTACGATAAGATTCAAGCAATGAAAAAACTGCATATTCATTCAATGCACTAGGGGTGCCGTAAACGGCTGAGACGGATGCTATCCGATCCCTTTGAACCCGATCTAGGTAATGCTAGCGTGGGGAAGTGTAGCTGCACAATGTCTTTATTGCCTTGTGTTTAAACTGCATCTTACCCGGGTGCAGTTTTTTTATTTGCTAAAAAATTTTTATGGAGGGTGTTAGAATGTCACCATTAGATTGTGGAAGCAGTCGAATCGTTGGCTGCCGCTTCTCGCTTTATCCGATGTCGGACCGGTTTGTAGACATCATACTGGGAGTGCTGGAGCGGGTTGACCGGTCCAAGGTATGGATGAGCACAGATGATATCAGCACCTGTATTCGAGGCAAGGCTGTTCATGTGTTCGATGTTGCCAAGGCGGTATACGTCTATGCCGCCGCCACTGGAAATCATGTCGTATGGAACGGGACGTTCTCTGTCGGCTGTCCGGGGGACGGGGAAGGAGATGTCTACTTGTCCGAGGATGAGGAGAGGATGAATGAGTCCGATTTACAGCAGCATTCCATCGAGACGGCTTGCCAGTTCGCCCTGTATCCGCTGGGGAAACCGGATTATATGCAGATCATTTATGAGCAGATCGAACGGGCTAAAGCGCGTGGAACCTTTAGCGGCGGCGCTCATTACGCGAGCCGGCTGGATGGGGATGCACATGTAGTGTTTGCGACTTTGGAGGAGGCGTTTGTTCAGGCAAGCGAGAGGGCTTCCCATGTAACGATGACCGCGGCCATCTCGGCGAACAGCCCTTCCAGGAAGCCGGACAGAGGGTGAAGGAGGCTGCTGCAATGAAACGATGGAAGCTGCGTGAGGTGGTTGTGCTTGCGGCCTTATCGGTCGTTTTTGCCGTAGTCTACCTGGCCTTTCTCCAGTTCGGCAACGTTCTCGTCGGTCTGATGGGCCCGATCGGCTACGAGTTTATCTTCGGCATCTGGTTCATCGTCTCTATCATATCCGCGTATATTATTCGCAAGCCGGGAGCGGCCTTCTTATCGGAAACGATGGCAGCAGCGATCGAACTGCTGATGGGCAATGTTGCCGGCCCGAGATTGCTGCTGTCGGCAATGATTCAGGGGCTGGGGGCGGAGGCGGTCTTTGCTGCTACCGGCTGGAAGCGTTATTCGACCTGGGTGCTGGTCTGCGCGGGAATGGGCTCGGCGGTATTCAGCTTCGTATGGGGCTTCTTCGTCTCCGGTTATGCGGCTCTTAATCCGGGATATGTCACCGCTATGTTCGTCATTCGCCTCATCAGCGGCGCCTTGCTTGCCGGCCTGTTGGGCCAATGGGTGGCCGATGGATTGGCGAAGACCGGGGTGCTGCGAGGCTTTGCCATTGCCAAATCCGCAAGGAAGAAAGAGCGCCATGATCTTGCCGGCTAATTCGGACCTGCTGAAGGTTCGTCATTGGACATTCGCTTACGACGAGGAGTCCTCTCCGATCATTGACCATGTCAGCTTCGGGATAGCCGAGCAGGATGCAGTTCTGCTGCTGGGACCCAGCGGATCGGGCAAAAGTACGCTCGCCTACTGCATGAACGGTCTCTATCCGGAAGCGGTGGACGGACAGGCTAGCGGAACGATTCAACTGCAAGGTCGGGAAATAAGCTCATACAGCCGGTCGGAAATCAGCAGCCGCGTCGGAATGGTCTTTCAGGATCCGGAAAGCCAATTTTGCATGGTGACCGTCGAGGATGAGTTGGCTTTTGGCCTGGAAAATATAGCGGTCCCTCCGGCGGAAATGGATGCGCGAATGGAACGGGTGCTGAATTGGACGGGGCTGACCGAATACAAAAAGTCCAGGCTCCATCAGCTCTCGGGAGGCATGAAGCAAAAGCTGGCCTTGGCCTGCGTTCTGGCGATGGAGCCCAAGCTCCTCATTCTGGACGAGCCGACGGCTAATTTGGACCCGCTATCGACGCGGGAATTTGTCCGCTTGATCGATCGTTTGCGGAAGAGCCGCTCCCTGACGCTTCTGATTATCGAGCATAAGCTGGATGAATGGATGGCGGTGGCTAACCGGGCTTTGGCGATAGACCGCCGAGGAAAGCTCGTGTACCAAGGAGGAGTGAGAGATTTCTTCCATCGACACGAGGAATGGAACCGGGAGGAAGGGCTATGGATTCCGACCGCCTATACGATGGGGGTGGATTGGCGGGCCAAAGGGATTTATGCCGGCAGTCAGAATCCGCTGACGGAGCAGGATCTGTTGGCGGGAGTTCAGGAGCCCATCCGGGGGCTCGCTGATTTGCAGGCCGCGCTTCGCTTCCCGGACAGTGGATGTGAGGGGGACTTGGCGGCAAGCGGGTCTGCCACGACCCGATCCCATTCCCATCGGGAGCAGCTCCATACGAAGCCGCCTGTTATGACGCTAAACCGGCTTTCGTATTCGCGCAAGGATAAGCCGATTCTGCAAGAACTCAGCCTCGAGGTTTATCCGGGGGAGCTGCTCGCCATCGTCGGGCCTAATGGGGCAGGGAAGACGACGCTGTCCCATGCACTGGCCGGGATTCTATCCGGCCCCAGCGAAGGAGAGGTAAGGCTCTACGGCCGCCCCCTACCCACCTGGAGTGAAAGAGAGCTGCGCAGGCAGGTCGGTCTTGTATTCCAGAATCCCGAGCATCAGTTCGTCACTGCCTCGGTATACGAGGAGGTGGCTCTGGGGCTGCGGATTCAAGGCAAGCCGGAGCGGGAGATAAGCGAGCGGGTAGAGGAGACGCTTAGAGTTTTTCGCTTGGCGGAGCTGGCTGCGGAGAATCCGTTTACCCTCAGCCAAGGGCAAAAAAGAAGGCTGAGCGTGGCCTCCATGCTGGCCGATGAACAGAGCCTTCTCGTGCTGGACGAGCCAACCTTCGGCCAGGATGCATACACGGCGGGGCAGCTTATGAGTCTGTTGGTCCAGTTGAAGGAAGGGGGCAAAGCGGTCGTTATGATCACGCATGATATGGAGCTGGTACGGCAGTATGCCGACCGGGTGATGGTCCTGATCGCCGGCCAACTCCGCTTTGCAGGCTCTCCTTTTCAATTATGGGATTCATCCAGTGAGCTTTTGGACGAGGCCCGGCTCTTGCCGCCTATGTCGGTTTCTGTATGGAAGAAGCTCGGGGAGAATGCCAATCCTATAGATCGAGAGGGGTTGCCTCATGTTATTGCAGAGCATTAATCCGAGTATCAAAGTGGCCGTCGTGCTCGTTTGCGTCTTTTTACTCGCCCTCGTGTTCGATCCGCTCACTCCGCTACTCTTTTTAATATGGACGGTCGGAGTCACCTTTCTGTTTGGTAAAGTTCCAGTCAAGAAGTGGCTGTTGTTTTTCTCTCCTTTCCTAATAGTTGCTTTTGGCTATGTATGGACGGCGGTGTTGTTTGCTAAAGTGCCGGAGGGAGGCGTGGAAACGATACTCTTCCGGTGGGGATGGCTGGAGGTGACCCGGGAAGCATTGGTCCGTGGCGGATCGTTGGCTTTGCGGATGCTCAGCTTCGCGGCCCTGTCCCTTATGTTCGTCTTCACGACGGATCCTACCCGCTTAATGCTCAGCTTGATGCAGCAGTGCAAGCTGTCCCCTAAGCTTGCTTACAGCATTATGGCGGGGTATCGCTTCCTTCCGTTATTCAAGGAGGAGCTGCAAATATTACAAAATGCGCACCGGGTGAGAGGACTCGCCCGGAGAGGGGGATGGCGGGAGAAGCTGAAGCAGATCGGGCGTTACGTCATCCCTTTATTGGCGAGTGCTATTCGTAAGGCGGAAAGAACCGCTATAGCGATGGAATCCAAAGGTTTTACCGGCGCTCGGGAGCGGACCTTCTATCTGACCGTTACGGTCCAGATCCGGGACTGGATATTCCTCGGGAGTATGCTCGCGGCTCTGATGCTTTCTTTCTATATCTCCTGGAAGCTCGGCTTGCTGCAGTGGTATGCCGGGCAATTGTAACGAAGCTTGCGGCTATTGCTTGATGTGCGCCTCCTCTAATTGTATGGGCTTCACCATCCGGATGAAATGGTAGCCGCTAACGGTCAAGGCGCCGTCGGGCCTGTAGCCTAAACGTTCGTAGAGGCGAGCTGCGTTCGGGTTATTGATGTCGCATAGAAGCGAAAGCTTCTCAAATCCCTTCTCCCGTCCATTCTGTTCAAAGGCCTGGATGAGCTCGGTCCCGATTCCCTTTCCTTGATAAGCAGGGTTCACCGCTAGCGAGTCCAAATAATATTCGTCCTCTTTCGCTTCCTTCTTGAGAGATACAGGGGAATCTCCATTCAACGCCCGCAGCCTCTCCATATAAGGAAGATCCAACTGCTCGCTGAGGCTTCCATGATACGCGGTGAGCAAGCCGACCGCTTTGCCGTCCAGTTCTTTGACGATGATGTTCTCATAGCTATAGCGGTTGCCTTCCTGCTGATAAAATTGCCCCAGCACGTCCAATGCTTCTTCGAGATCTGACGTTCCCGCTATCGTGTTGGCGATCCGGCCGATGGCGGAATGGATAAGGGGCACCGCTTCCTGGACGTCGTTTTTTTGGGCTGGGCGAATCATGATTATACCCTCCTCCTGAATGATTTTATGGTGTTAGTCGAGTCTTGTCTTTATTATTCGACAGGATACGACCCTTACTGACATTATAATGTTGAAAAGGAGGGTGTTATATCTACTCAATACCCTCTAATTTAAGTATACTAAAATCAGGAGCTTTTTTACAAAAAGGGGGTTGAGCTGTGAAGAGAATGGCCTGCTTTCTACTCTTGTGTTGTTTGTTTGTAAGTCCGCTTATTGCCTTGGCTGCGGATATACCCGGTAAGAATGGAACGGTGCAGGATTTGGCAGGAATGTTTCGTGATGAGGCGTTGGCCTCGCTGGAACAATCGGCGCAAGGCCCTCTTTATTCGTTCTACATATTAACGATTAACAGCTTGAACGGTGAGGATCCATCCGAGTATGCAACCCAGGTATTTAATGGATGGGAGCTGGAAGATAAAGAGATCTTGCTTCTTATAGCAAGCCAGGAGCAGCGGATCGAGATGAACTTTGTAAATGACGATCTGCTGCGAGCCATACGGTCCGTGTATGGGGAGGACGGGGAGAGTGGAGAAGTCGTCGGACAGTTGACGATGGAGCATTTTATTCCCGCTGCCAAAGAGGGGGATTTCGCGCAGGCGAGTCTAGACTTGATGGAGGCGGTCCATCAATTGCCACAACCCGAACTGGGTGGCAGTACGTCTGTTCCTCCTGATTCCGCACGGACAGAGGTCCCTGTCCAAGAACCATCGTCCGCTAATACTGGCGATCCGGAGCCTGTTGAGAGTCGTTGGCATTGGCAGATACAGTGGAGTTGGACGGAATTATTCCTCTATTTCTCACTGGCCGTTATCGCATTCATTGTTCTCTATGGGACCCTGTTAAAATTCCAATGGTTCAGATTGCGTACTCAGGTGAGACGGTTGCTTGTGGAGGTCAGTCACGGGAACGATGCACTGAGACCATTTGTCGGCCTTGTTCAAGGTCAAACCGAAAAGGTTGTTAACCAGCTTAATGATCAGTTGACTCAATTGTTGATTGATCTCGGCAAACTGCAAACGGATTTGGAGCCGCGTATATTTTTACTCAAGCTGAAAACTCTTCGTCAGGGCGTTAGAAAGGGGCAGCAGCAGCTTAAGCAATCATCGGCATCCTTTGCAGAGGTTCACCCGGGTGTAACCAGGGTCGTGGAAGTTGACCGTTCAGTAACGAACACGGTACAAGAGCTGTCCGGGCAATTAGATGCCTTGGAATCGGAGGTTAAACAGCTAGCAGAGAAGCATTCGTTCCCCTTAACTAGAATGTTCGAGGAGAAGGGCGAACTGGAAGCGGATTTGAATCAGGTCCGGGATCTTAAAGTGTTCGATCCTTTGGAAGCGAACGAGGCGGCTTCTCGACTGCTGATTAATATGGGCAAAGCGGTTCAGGGGGCCAAGGAGTTTCCTCAAATGTTGGAGAAATACAGTACTTTCCCCCAGACCGTATCTGATTGCCGAAGAGAAATCGAGCAAATTGTAGCCAGCAACAGCTTGAAATTGCTCCGGATGAATCCTTATTTCATGCTGGAAGAGGCGAAACAATGCACAGCGCCTCTATTCGCGGAGCTGCAAATCGGGAGTATGGAGAAGGTTCGGAAAATAGTCGAGCAAATGGATAGTTTGCTTGCTAAGGCGCTGGAAATGACGAAGAGACAGGCGTTTCTGAGGCATAAAAATAAAAAGGATATCGAATATATAGAACAAAAGCTCGCCCAGTTTGCTGCAGAGGGGCCGGCTCTCGACGATCTTCTCGCAGATATGCAGAAGCGATTCGTCCAGGAGCATTGGGCGGATCTGGCCGTAGGCCTGCAGGCCGCGAAGGGGTCGCTGCGAGACACTACGGTAAAGCTTCCCGAGGTAATAAGATTAACCGATGACGATCATCAAGAATTCGAGGAGGCAAGAGAATCGATAGATGTCATGCTTCGCTGCCTGGCTGAGATGGATCAGACGGCCCAAGGCTGCAGAACCACTTCGAGGCAATTGAACGAAGCGATTGAATACCAGCGAAGGGATGCGGACCTTAACTGGAAGCATTATATGGATGCGGTGCAATTAGTAAAAAGAAAAGGACTGCGATTTTCTGATGGAATGGGGGCTGAACAAGCCCAAGCGATAATTCACGATCTGTTCCAAAAGCTTAACTTCGTGCTTAACACGCCTCCTTATTCGATGGATGAAATTGAACGTCACGCTAAGCAAATTTCATCCCAGTCAAGCGCTTTTATTACGAGAGTCAGACGGGCGTTGGAGGAGAAGGATGAAGCACTTAGAAGTTTGAGTCAGATGCAATCCCGCTACCGTTCGATAGTTAGCAAGACACGGAAGAAAATTAGCATTAAAAGCTATGATAGAAGGTATAACTCGATTATTAATCAAGTGGAAAATTTAATCACCGCCGGACACTACTTTAGTGCGGTGGAGCAAGTAAATACGATTAGAGGAATTACGAACGAAATGGAGAGAGAGTACTCACGCAAGCTCTCGGCTGAACGAGCCGCAGCATCTTCCTCCTCTTGGGGATCGTCCTCCTCTGGCTCATCCTCAGGGTCATTTTGGGGTTCGAGTTCCAGCTCTTCACGGAATTCCTCTGGCGGCTCGTCATGGGGTTCGGGATCTTCAGGGAACTCCTCCGGTGGTTCATCCTGGCGTTCCTCCAGTTCTTCACGGAACCACTCTGGCGGTTCCTCTTGGGGCTCCGGCTCGAATAAAAATAATAAATCCGGCGGTTCTAACTGGTAGTTGGTTCTGTTTTTCGGATTTACCCAAATAGGCTAGCCTTCCGGCTAGCCGTGATTAATTTGAATATCATTAGGTGGCGGATTTCCATAAGGTGCAGATAGGACTTAACCGACAGAAGCGAAAAACCATCACCTGATAGGCTGGAGTCACATATGTTGATAAAAAACAAGGAAAGGAAGAAGACGAAGGTGAATGGTTCAATTTATGGGCCGGTCAGTTATCCTTGGAATGGAAGCTTGTGGGGTTACCCTTCTTTAAATACCGGATATGGGTTTAGCCCAGTGTCTTGGACTAGATCGGATGGGCAAACAGATAGCTCTCTGGCGAAAAGCCTGGAGAAGGCCATTAATGGAGAGCATAATGCGATTCGGACCTATGCGTGGCTGGCTAAAAAAGCGCCTAATGAACAATTTCGTAACATCATTACGGATATTCAGAAAGATGAGGAACGGCATTATCGGGCTTTTTCCGAATTTTATTCACAGCTGACAGGAGGCCAAAAGCCGCATATAGAAGAGGCCCCGCTGCCGACCTCTTTCAAGGAAGGGGTAGAAGAGTCCATTAAGGATGAGTTGGAGGATTCCAAATTTTATTTGGAATTATCGGAATCAGCTCCGCCGCAAATTCAAAAAGTGCTGCTGAGGGCCTCTCAGGATGAGCAGCGCCACGCGACGTGGTTCTCTTACATCTGGAACAAGCTGAGGAAATAAGCCCAAAATATTCGATAGGGAAAGGCGGCTTTTCCGCCCCTGCTCTTGGACGAGAGCGGGGGCTTTTTTTATAAGGGTAAAGAGTGATGAGAAGGTAAGAAATAGTCCTTTGGACCTGACGGATAAGGCCTTCTATTTATTCGATAGACGGTCTTTTTTTGATAAGATGAAGCTTGTCTGTACAGTGGTGGAAAATGCTGCCCTAAAAGGATGGCTGACAGAGCTTCATAGGATGGAGGGGCGGTTGGAGAGCGATGGAAAAAGGGGCGGGCAGTCGGAGACGCGCCAGAAGGAGAAGTAATCGGTGCAGGGAGGAGAAGTTATGGGGAAGCATGCGAATGTTGTTTTATATAGTGTGCTAATAATTTTGTTGCTGATGTTGACGGCATGCGGTCATAAGGACGAATCTTCTGATCCATTGCCAAGTGAGACGCCCGGAGATAGGCTCGATCAGGAAAAGGGTCCGGAAGGAGATACATCGATTCCAGAAGATCGTAAAAACGCTGATTATGAAGTAGAACCGGGAAGTAAAGCGGAGGACGCCTCTAAATCCAAAAACGCCCCTGCCGATCAGGGTGAAGTTAATGTATGGATTACAGGGGAAGCGACGGTTAACGAGAAGACTATTACGGTGTCGGGCCAAACCAATCTGCTTCCGGGCTCGTCCATTAATGGAGATATAAGTGCCAAAGGATACACGGTATTCGGATACAACGATAAAAGCACGGTGGAACCGGACGGCCATTTTGCCATGGAAATTAAGAAGCCGAAGGTGCAGGGAAGGGCAGACATTATGATTTATTTCCGTCCAAGCGCGGAAAGCGAATCAGTGCAGGAGGTTTATGGGGCGGCAGGGGAGCAGCTGGAAGGGCCCTATGTGTATCGTTACGAAGAGGCCGGAGAAATCCGCCGGCAGAAGGGGGAGAAGCTTCAAGGGGAATATGTCACTACGGAACAGACTAACGAAGGAGCACTTAATAAATTGAGGTCAAGATGAAAATTAATAGTAAAGAATAAAAAATATATGCCTGCTAAACGGAAAAGAACCGGAGATCATGCCCGGTTCTTTTATTTATCCAGCAGTTATAGAATGAACGGCCCGACGGATTTATTTCCCTTCGTGTTCAAATAGATGGAGATACTCCCCATAGCCTTCCTCTTTCAGTTTATCTTTCGGAATAAAGCGCAGCGAGGCGGAATTAATGCAATACCGCAATCCGGTTGGAGCTGGACCATCCTCAAATACATGACCGAGGTGGGAGTCCGCTACCCGGCTTCGGATTTCGGTGCGAACCATGGAATGCTTCAAATCCAGCTTTTCTTTTACGCTGTGGGCTTGCAAGGGCTTCGTGAAGCTTGGCCAGCCACAACCGGAATCGAACTTATCGAGCGAGCTGAACAGCGGTTCTCCCGACACGACATCGACGTAAATGCCTTCCTCCTTGAAGTCCCAGAATTCGTTGCGAAAAGGAGGCTCTGTGGCATCGTTCTGCGTCACTTCATATTGTACCGGGGTTAACAGCTTTCTTAAATTCTCTCGGTCGATCTTCCGACCCCAATGCTGCTCGATAAAATCGTCCCGACCGGATCCCTGACGGTAACGGCGGTAATGCGCCGGGTTTTTGTGATGGTATTGCTGGTGGTGCTCCTCTGCGGGATAAAATACAGCCGCCGGAAGAATAGGCGTGACGACAGGCTTCTCGAAGCGGCCGCTTTCCTCCAGCTCTTTCTTGGACTGCTCTGCCTCTTTCCGCTGGTTTTCGTTATGATAGAAGATTGCCGTACGGTAAGAGGTTCCCCGGTCGAAGAATTGTCCTCCGGAATCCGTTGGATCGATCTGCATCCAGAAAATTTCCAGCAGCTTTCGGTAGGGGAAGATGGAGGGATCATAGGTAATCTGCACCGCTTCGTAATGTCCCGTCGTGTCGGAACAGACCTGTTCATAAGTTGGATTTTCGGTCTGCCCTCCGGTATAGCCAGACACGATTCCGATGATACCGGGAAGCTCCTCGAAAGGGGAAACCATGCACCAGAAGCATCCTCCAGCGAATGTGGCAAGCTCGTATTCACGTTCCTTTTGTAGGACCATATCGAATCCTCCTCTATATTTAATGGCTGCTTCATTTGTTAAACATCAATTGTCTTCATTTTAATTTTACTTCATCCAATTAGCAAATGAGGAAGAATCCGCCGTGTATTCTCCACTTGTTAATGGTACATTCTAGCCTAATTTTGGCTGCCGAATTAGAGGATATTATGAATGCTCACAGGCCTGGACGAAAGCTTCAAACAGCTTGGCGGACAGGCTGTCGGTCAGGGCGGTATGCTCGGGATGCCATTGGACGCCAAGGACAAAGCTTGCATCGGGGTGTTCAATCGATTCAATGACGCCATCGGCTGCCCGGGAGGAGATTCGGAAGCCCGGGGCGGGCTTTTTGACTGCTTGATGATGGAAGCTGTTGACCTTGACTTGCTCTGTACGGGCAATGCGGTGGAGGAGAGTGTCTTCCAGGATGGTAATATTATGGCTCCTATGCGACCGCGGAGCTTTCTGGGAATGTTGAATGGCCTCGTGTTGTGAATTTAAATCTTGATACAGACTTCCTCCGCAGGCAGCATTCAGCAGCTGGCAGCCTCTGCATATGGCGAATATCGGTTTATCCGCAGCTATAAAACGCCGGGTCAGCATCATTTCCAGCGAATCGCGAGCAGGGGTCACCGTGCCGAGTTGGGGAATAGGGTCCTCCCCGTACCATTCCGGGTCGATGTCTTCTCCTCCGGATAATAGCAAGCCATCTAAAGTATCGGTTAATTGCTCGATATCGCTCTGTTCCTTGATGATGGGAATAGCGATTGGTAATCCCCCTGCTCTGAGAATCGCATCGGTATACACATGCCCCAGATAAATCTGTTCTTCATTCATATAAGAGGTGACTCCAATTAGAGGCTTGATCTGAATGACCACCTTTCTCCATGAGTTAGTTTCAATTTAGTTTCATTGTACTCCTCCCTGATCGCAGTTAGAAGTGGTGAGAAGCAGGGAATAGGGAGGCTTTTTTTCTGGGCAGGCAAGTATTTTCAATGAGAGCTTTAATTGTTTGATTATATGTAATTTTATACTATTTTGCAGGTGGTTAGGGGATTTTGTCTGACCAAAATAGGAAGGATTTTGCCTGGTTTAGTCGAATTTCGGTCGTTCTTTGTAATATTTTATAATACTAAGTAATGCTGAATGTCGTATGCATACCTCTAGCTCCTTAATTTTTCTATAGGGGTTATCGGAGATAGCGGATTTAGGCAAGAGTCGGATGACTAATACGCAGGAAGTTCTATCCGTTCATCTCTTTTAGTAGTTTAGATAATGATAGATTGGGAAAGCTAGATAGTAGATGAGATCTCGATCATCTCTATGAAATGGCTTCAGTAGAAGCTTTTCTTATCGCCAAATAGAAAGGTGGAGGGAATAGGATGAACAAGAACGCTCCAGTATCGATATCTGTTGGCCGGGTTGCAATGATCGTTGTTATTCTTGTTGCTGTTATGGGTTGGAACCAGTTTCGAGCGGTGGCAGACGCAGGCCAGACAGAGAAGGGTTGGAGTGAGTTGCTGCGTTTGGCGGACACTTTATATGATGAGGCGAAGCTAGTAATCTATCAAGAGCAGCCCTATCTTGCGTTCGAAGATATCAGCCACTTTGAAAGTTTGGGGCGGGACTTGGCCCGCCAGCTTGAGCTGCCGGCGGGTCATCTGAAGCAATCTTCAGACGGACGTCCTTCCTATGACACGAGAGCCCCCGGGTATGGGGGGATGGTATTGATGAGATTAGCGGCGCTGGACGATGGTCAGACATCTTACCTGACGATTCGTTGGGAAGGTTCCTTGGAGGAAGCCCGTTTGGCACAAGAGTGGCAGGAGCGGGTGACTCACGCGCAGCCAGGGGAAGATCATAAGGCAGGCTGGAGAATAAACATTCAGGGCGGAATGAATAGCACATGGAAGGAGCTTGCGGACAAAGAGGCCGTAATCGAGTACATTCAAGAAGAGCTTAAGGCCAGTCGTGTAGACCGATATGAAGACTCCGGCAGCCTGAGTGTTTCCTTGACTTCTCCGCTGTTGCAGGAATATGTTCTTAGCGGCAGTGATCCAATTCATGCACAAGCTGCGGTACATCGCGTGACGGAAACCGGAGCCTGGAGATTGACGTTAGGATCTCCAATGATTACTACGGAATACTGATGATTCATGATCTGCGTAAAGGATACTCGTGACTTGAGTCATGAGTTGTTGACAGAATTGGTGATAGTACAGTCCGTTTGATGAGCGGACTGTTTGTTTTTCTAGCCGGGCTCCCGTTATAATGACAAATGAGAATAAAATCAGTAATCACTTTATCGCAAGGGGGAGAAGGGTCTTCACTATGAAGGGGTTTATGAAATTGGTCCTGGCCGCGTTGTTTTTTGTGGCGGTTATCATTTTTGTATGGATTTCGAACGGCGGGCTTTCCGGAATAATGAATACACAAGTGATGACAGAACATTTGGAGGATGCGGACAAGGTTGAGAGATTGGTCATTCAAACCGGCAGCATGGATGTGGATCTGGTTCCGACGGCTGCGGATCAAATAAAAATTACACTAGAGGGAAAGGCAAGCCGGAGCTTTCAGAAGAAAATCGATCTGAACATAAAAGAGTCTGAAGGGACATTAGATGTCAAGGTGCTTCTTTCGAACCAGGTGGGCTTCCGATTTTCTGTCCCTAATGTCACCCTCAGGATTGAACTGCCTGAGAAGGCCTATAAAGAGTTGCAAATAGAAACATCAAGCGGGGATATGACCCTTCATTCGGTGAACTCTGCCTATATTTCTCTAAAAAGCTCTTCAGGAGATATTACCGCAAGAGGCTATTCGGCCGACCTGTTAAAATTTAAAGCATCTAGTGGAGATATCCATCTATCCGAAGGCGGAGCCGAGCTTCAGGGGGAAACCAGCTCCGGAGATATGAGAATTAGCCTGGCGTCTCTTCAATCGAATATCAATCTGGTCTCCTCTAGCGGAGATATTGACATCAAGCTGGGAGAGGCTCCTTCCGCGCTGAATTTGGATTTTCGCTCCGCTTCCGGGGATGGCCGAGTAGGGCTGGAAGGCTTCGAATATGAAACGGATAAATCGAATCGGATTATCGGAAAAATAGGTAGTGGGGACATAAATATTAAAGTAAAAACAAGCTCAGGCGATTTCTCCATGGATTGATCTTGTAAAAATAGGCGCTGGTTTCTAGTCCCTGTTTCGGGCGAATGCATATGCTATAGGAGCCTAATGATTATTCATGTAAAGGAGACAGTTTTGCAATGAGTTATTTTAATCCGCAAACCCCTGGTGTTTTGCCCTATTCCTACTCTCCTTCGGGCTTTCCTTCTCATTCTGCGGGACCTTGGTCTGCATCTCCCCAGCATGCAGTCAATCCTCGTGTATTATTAGACAGGGTTCGTCCTTTAGTGAATTATGGACTGCGAGAAGCCCATAAAACGGGAGTCCGGCATGCAATGACAGAAGTCGCTTTGATCGCGTATTTAATGGGAATGGGATATTCTCCCCAACAGGCTCATAAACTTGTGGAGTCTTGGGAGATTGACGAGACGTTTCCAAGATAAATTAGAACGCAACCGATAGCTGAAGTACTGAACCGGCAGAGTTTTTCTGCCGGTTTTTGTTTATCGGTCGCACATCCTCGAAAGACTCCGATAAGAGTTTTTCTCATTGATAACGCAAAATTGGACAAGCTAGAGAGGGAATAAGCTAGAGACGGACAACATGGATGAGGCAGATATGCCAGAGGAAAAGACGTGAAACTAACGGAAGAGAGTTAGAAATGAAATATTAAGGGAGTTGAGCAGAAGATGTTTAAAGCTGTCAGTTGGAGGGAAGAGCCCGCCCCTGAGCATGCCAGGGACTGCCGAAACTGCGAGCTGGCTGACCAGCGAACCCGAGTCATTTGGGGGGAAGGCCACCCTGAGGCGTCTGTGCTCGTTTTGTTGGACAATCCTGGCGAGAGGGAAGACCGGGAAGGGCAGCCCTACGTTTGCGGAACCCGGCAAACGTTGCAGAAGGCGGCAGGGGAGGTCGGATTTACAGAAGACGATCTGTACGTCACCTACCTGCTGAAATGCCGGCCGCGGAGAGCCTATGACAAAGAGAAGGCACGGGCCGCTTGCCGAGGACATTTGATGCTGCAGCTGGAGCAGAAGCTGCCCCGGTTTATTTTCTGCTTAGGGAATACGGCGGTCCAGTCCTTTCTCGGAGATCCGGAGGCCGAAGTTAAGCAGATGCGAGGCCGTTGGTTGGAAGTCGATGGCCGTCATCTTCTTGTTTCCTATCATCCGTTAGCGGTTCGTCGCAGGCCAAACCTATACTCCCTTTTTGTCGAGGACTGGAGAAGGCTGTACGAACGTTATCATCTAGAACTAGCTAAGACCAATTCGGCATTGCGATGAGTTGCGTGATGAGTACGGGGCTGGATCGGCCGTTAGCCTATATAAGCATATAGGCAAACACACATCATAAGCTAATGCATATACTGATCTACGTAGAAGCGAGAGTGATGAGGCAATGAAAGGAGTGGTAGTTGATGTCAGGCAAAGCGAAATCTTATTTTATCGTTGGGAATACGGCTCAGGGAACCTATAGCTTATTTGATTCGGCTTATCGGAACATTAAAACTCTATATAGTATTACGGGAGGACCGGGAACGGGCAAGTCCGCCATTATCCGGAGCATTGCGGACAACCTGATATCTCAGGGCCGGGATGTGGAGCTGTACCATTCTTCTCTCGATAGCAACGATCTGGATGGGCTGATTGTAACGGATTTGCAGGTGGGGTTAATTGATGGGACGGTCTGTCCGGAAGCCTTCCGGATAAACGAAATCAGCGGAGGGGAATTACAGCAAAATTATGATCTCGATGAGGCCGTCGATCGGAACGCCTTGCAAGCGAATGAGAGCCGGATGGCTGAACTGCAGGCGGAAATAGACCGTTGGTATGCCAATGCGATTGAGCATTACCGGAATGGGCTGCGAATTCATGACGAATGGGAGAAGTTTTATATAGAAAGCATGGATCATGCCAAGGCCGATGAAATAACTAAACAGCTGGCCGCTTCTTTGTTCGCTGAGCGGACACTGATCAAACCGGCCGAGGTGAGCCACCGGTTTCTCGGCGCAGCCACTTCCAAAGGCTCCGTCGATTACATCATGCCTTTGACGGAGGGGCTCGCGAGGCGGATTTTTGTCAAGGGGCGTCCGGGATCGGGAAAATCGACGATGATGAAGAAGCTGGCCGCTGAGGCGGAAAGACAAGGGTACGACGTGGAAGTGTTCCATTGCGGCTTCGACCCCAACAGTCTCGATATGCTGATTTTCCCCGAGATTGATCTGGCCATCTTCGACAGTACGGCTCCCCATGAGCACTTTCCTTCCCGTGAGGGAGATGAAATATTGGATATGTATGAACAAACGATCCCACAAGGAACGGATGAAAAATACGCAGAGCCTATCGCCTTTATATCATCGCGGTATAAATCGGCGATGAGCGAAGCCAATGCGTGTTTGGCAAAGGTAAAAAGCTTGCGCGACGAATGGAAGCAACTGTACAGAACCGGGGTGGATCCAGTCCGGGTGGAAGAGATCGCCAGCCAGATCCGCCGGGAATTCGCGGAGCAGGTGCAAGCATAAGATAGACGATGCAAGAGTGTCATGGAATCTATTGCTGCCAGGGACTATCCTGCAGGAGGGTCCCTGAAGCGAGTTTTCTCAAATAAAGGAGGATTCTTAACGATGTTAATACTATAATAGATTAAGAGTAAGAATAGACAATAGGTTGAGGACCAGCGGGAAGGAGTCGGAACATGATCAGTCTGACAGAGGAACGCAGGCAACAAGTTGATTTTATAGGGATCACGGAAGAAGATTTGAACTTATTGAAGGGGAAAAAGGAAGAATTTCAGCAGATTGTCGATACTTTGGTGGACGAGCTTTATGACCACATCATGAAGCAGCCGCATTTAAAGGAAATTATTGAACGGCACAGCACGGTGGAGCGGCTTAAAGAAACCCAGAGATGGTATTTTATGTCCATGACCGAGGGGGCCATTGACGAGGAGTATATCCAGAAGCGGATGTTCGTAGGCTCCGTTCATTCGCGGATCGGGCTTACAACAAATTGGTATTTAGGAACCTACATAGTCTATTTGGACATAGCCTCAGCCCGTTTTCAGAGAATCATGCCTCATGGCTGGATGAAGGTGATCCATTCCTTAACGAAGATGTTTAATCTGGATTCCCAGCTGGTACTGGAAGCTTATGAAACAATGGAAAAGAAGAAGCTGGAGACTCTCAGTCAGGAGCAGAGTAATTTGCTGCAAGGAGTAAGCGCTTCTGTGCAAGATCTGGTAGCCATGATGGTGGAGTTGGGCAGCAGCAGTCAATCCGTGGCGGACATGGCGGAGAATACGGTCCGTTCGCAGGAGAAGGCCAATCGGCTCATTCAAGAGCTGGACAATGAAATTCAGGATATTTACAAAATGGGGGCGTTGATGCAAGAGGTTTCGGATCAGACTCATTTGCTTGGGCTGAATGCAGCCATTGAAGCGGCACGCGCAGGGGAAGAGGGGCGCGGCTTCGAAGTCGTAGCTAACGAGGTCCGCAAGCTGGCCTCCCGTTCTCATGAAGCGATGGATCAAATTCACCACAAGCTTAGGTCGATTCACAGTTATTTGCGCCAAGTAGAGAAGGAATCAGAGCAAACATCGATCTATGCCAAAACCCAATCGTCGAGCTCCCAGGAGTTGGCTTCCTTCGCCAATATGATTGAAAAAGTGACAGCGGAGCTGGAAAGCCTGAAAACGGCAAAATCGGCGAATTAGTATAAAGAGGAGCGTCTTCACGTGGGGAGGCGCTCTTATCTTCCCGGCAGCAGGCATCTGACGATGCTTTTTTTAAATATAAGAAAGTATAAGTTTTCACCCTATACCTGTTCTTATATTTCATCAGTAAACGCGCCTGTCCCGAGGACGGCGATAGCCGTTTATCCTTGGGCTATATGCCTTACTTAATAATGAATGAATCCCAAATACCGGTTGCTGGCTCTTTTCTGATTAAGGATGCCTCAGCCGGTTTCTTTTATTTCTTCCAGACCTATTCTGTATAACTCCAGTTCTGCGGGCAGGTAAAGATTATACTGCGATTGTAAAGATGTTGTTCTATTATCGAACCTAGCGTCGTTGTTACAATAAAAATGAAGCGGTTACAAATAAGTTGTTAGGGGGAATGTCAGTTGAAGAAGAAGCCTATAGCCGTCCTATTGGCCGCAACTATGGCGTTTGGTGCGGTATTAAGCGGATGTACCGGAGGGGGAGGCGGGGAAAGGCCGGAGGGAAGTGCTCCTGAGGGAAGCGCTCCTGAAGAGATTATGGACCCTCAAGCCAAATATGATCCGCCCATTGATGTTCGAATGGTAATCTCCCAAGCGGCCAATACGACGTTTCCGGAAGGCGACTCCATGAGTAATAATCTTTGGACCCGAACCTTGCTTGAAGAGTACGGCATCCAAATCAAGAGCGATTGGACTGTGGATGAGTCGCAATATAACGAGAAACTGAACGTGGCGATCGCTTCCGGTGAATTGCCCGACGTGTTCCAGGTTCGGCCGACTCAGCTTCAGCAGCTAATCGAAGCCGATATGCTGGCGGACTTGACGGATGTTTACGACAAGTACATATCCCCGTTGGCTAATGAGAAATTACGGGAGGATAATAGCGTGGGCATCAAATCCGCCACCTTCGACGGCAAATTAATGGCGATTCCTTACACGACCGCCGCAATGGATGGAGCGCCCATGCTCTGGGTGCGGAAGGATTGGCTGGATAATCTCGGTCTTCCAGAGCCGAAGACGATGGAGGATGTATTTGCGATTTCCAAGGCGTTCAAAAACGACGATCCGGATCAGAATGGTAAAGACGATACGATCGGCATTGGATTCCGCAAAGAGATATTCAGTGGCTTCGGCGGTATGACCGGCTTCTTTAACGCTTTCCACGCATACAAGAATCAATGGGTTGTCGATCCGGAGACAGGGAAGCTTGTTTACGGCAGCATTCAGCCGGAAATGAAAGAGGCCTTGGCGAAACTTCAGGAATTGTACCAGACGGGAGAGATTGAGAAGGAATTTTCCGTTAAAGGCACGGCACAACTTCAGGAGGATATTGCTACAGGGCGGGTGGGGATGATCTTTGGAGTTATGGCCGATCCTTTATTAAACCTCAACAAGTCGGTTTTGAACGATTCCAAGGCCGTTTGGGAAAGCTATCCGCTTCCTTCTATCGATGACAAGCCGGCTCGACCGCAAGTTTCTGCCGCGCCGCCTGTTTACTTCGTTGTGAATAAGGACAGCGAGCATCCCGAAGCGATCATCAAAATGTTAAACCTGTGGGTGGAGAAATGGTTTGGCGAAACGGCGGATGCCAAGTACGATTACGACGGCAGCTACCCGGCTCATAAATATTTCATAGTCCGCACATATGGAGCGAGGAAAAATCTCGATAATTATTTAAAGATTAAGGAAGCCCTGAAATCGGAAGACACAAGCCAGCTTAATCCCGGGCAGCTTGGCAATTACAATCAAGTGAAGCAATACCTTGACGGTGACAGGGAGATGTGGAATTATGCCAAAATCTTCGGACCTGAAGGGTCCCTGGGCATCGT
Organism: Paenibacillus sp. J2TS4; assembly: GCF_018403245.1. Lineage (GTDB taxonomy): Bacteria > Bacillota > Bacilli > Paenibacillales > NBRC-103111 > Paenibacillus_L. Next base: position 135,178 of record NZ_BOSH01000007.1, on the reverse strand, counting down.
GAACCATTACGTAAATGAGAATTTGCTGCTGCCGGACGCTTTCTACGGTATTCCGACAGACGCCATGGTGCAGCACGGAAGTACTGTAGGGGATTTGGCGGAACAAACTTTTATTAAAATTATTATAGGCGATCCGCTGGATACGTTTGATACCTTCGTTGAAAATTGGACCAAACTTGGCGGGGCCGAGATGACAAAAGAAGCCAATGAATGGTATGCAAACGAGAATAAATAGATTCATGAGGTGAGGACTATCCATACTTCTGTTAACGATACCCGCAAAATCGAACAAGGCGGCCCCCGGTTGGTCAAACGCCGTTCCATGTATTCCAGATGGCCTCTCCATTTGATGTTCTTGCCGGGAGCGATACTGCTCCTGGTCTATCATTACGTGCCGACCTTCGGGTTTATCATCGCATTTCAGAAATTTATACCGGCCAAGGGCATCCTGCGATCAGAATGGATAGGCTGGGATAACTTTCTATATCTATTACAGCTTCCCAATTTCCGCCAAGTGTTATGGAATACGATCTTTATTTCGTTCATGAAAGTCGTGGCGGGCCAGATCTTTCCGATTATTATCGCTCTTCTGCTTAACGAGATGAGAGTTAAATTTATTAAACGAAGTGTTCAAACTTTAATCTATCTGCCTCACTTTTTGTCCTGGGTCATTCTCGGAGGAATTCTAATCGATATTCTTTCCCCGACGAAGGGAATCGTGAATCAAATTCTCGTATTTTTCGGTATGGAGCCTATTTTCTTTCTCGGCAGCCCCGGTCTCTTTCCCTACGTGCTCGTTGGCACTGATTTATGGAAGGATTTCGGGTTCAGCACGATTGTCTACTTGGCCGCTTTGACCGCCATCAACCCGAGCTTATACGAAGCTGCGGTTATGGACGGGGCGAGCCGCTGGAAGCAGACATGGCATATAACATTGCCAGGGATGGCCCCTGTCATCATTCTGCTGGCCACGCTAAGTATGGGCCAGATTCTCAATGCGGGATTCGAACAGGTGTTCAATTTGTACAGCCCGGCCGTTTATGAGACCGGCGATATTATTGATACTTTAGTATACCGGATGGGATTGGTTCAAGCGCAGTACGGCCTTGCTACGGCAGTGGGGCTTTTCAAATCGATCGTCTCCTTGCTCCTTATTTCAGTCTCTTATTTTTTGGCCTATCGATTTGCCAACTACCGAATCTTTTAGAAAGGCGTGTTGTTCTTGGTTGAGGATAAAGCTTGGACAGCAAGGACCATGATCACTGTCAACTATGTGTTTATGATTTCGTTATCCTTGCTGTGCATTCTTCCGGTTATTCATATTTGGGCGATATCATTCAGCTCGAATCAAGCTGCTTCCTCCGGTTTGGTTACTATATGGCCTGTGGATTTCACATGGGACGCTTACAAATTCGTACTGGGCAAGCCGGATTTTCTCCGTTCGTTGGGTGTCACCTTGAGCAGGGTGCTGATCGGGGTTCCAATAAATCTTCTGCTCACGATGCTCATGGCCTATCCATTGTCCAAGGAGCAGAGAGTATTTCCGTGGCGCACGGCCTATGCCTGGTTTGTCGTCTTTACGATGCTGTTTCACGGAGGCTTGATTCCTCTGTATATGACGGTTAGGGAAACCGGAATTATGAATACGATATGGGCCCTGATTCTGCCGGGGGCTGTACCGGTATTCAATGTCGTTCTGCTGCTGAACTTTTTTCGCCAGCTGCCTAAGGAACTGGAAGAAGCTGCGTTTATCGATGGAGCGGGTCATATGACGATGCTGACCCGGATTTTCCTTCCGCTCTCCCTTCCCGCTCTGGCGACCATTACGTTATTTTCCACAGTGGGTCACTGGAATGCCTGGTTCGATGGAATGATTTTTATGAAATCCCCTGAACATTATCCGCTGCAGACTTATTTAAGGACCATCATTATCGATCTTGATTTTACCGCTCTCGGATCATCGGAGGACGCCCTTCGGCAGGCGGAGAATATATCGGAGCGGACGACGCGAGCCGCGCAAATCTTTCTTGGATCCTTGCCCATTTTGCTCGTATATCCGTTCCTGCAAAAATATTTCATGAAGGGAATCATCCTCGGAAGCGTCAAAGAGTAGACATGGATAAAAATATTAAAGGGGCGATGAATGGTGTTAAGTCATATCGCAATGGATTGGAAAGCCAAATGGATTTGGGGAGGTTTACAAGATAGTCCGCGCAACGAGTGGCGCTGTTTCCGCAATACGTTTATCGTCCCAGCGGAAGGGTGGGATACGGGAACGGTCTCGATTACAGCGGATTCGAGATATGTTCTTTACATTAACGGCAAGCGGGTAGGCAGAGGGCCGAACAGAAGCTGGCCGGAAGAGCAGTCGTATGACACTTATACGGTCGGCCATTTGCTTAAGCCCGGTCTACCCAATACGATAGCCGTACTGGTGCAGCACTTCGGCGTATCGACTTTTTATTACATTCGGGGGCGCGGAGGGCTGCTTGCTCAGCTTGATCTTGTGAAAGAAGGAGAATCGATCCAGCGGATCCTAACGGATGGAACTTGGAAAACTTCCCGTCATTGGGGTCAGGATGGACAGGCACAGAGAATGTCGAGTCAGAACGCGTTTGCCGAGCGGATAGATGCCCGGTTATGGGACGAGGAATGGATGGGGACAAGTTTCAACGATACGGGCTGGGAGCAAGCCCGAGTTATAGGAGAAGCAGGGATGGCTCCATGGGATCGGCTGGTGCCGCGGTCGATTCCTCCGCTAACGGAAGAGGTCGTCTATCCTTCCCGTGTGGAATCGTTAAGCAAGGTCGTCCCCATTCCATGGTCCGCTAACATAGAACTGCGTAACCAGATGATACCGGGCAGCGAAGATGATGCCAACGCTTATCCTTATGCAGGGTTCATTGCCACGGTCATTCGGACCGCCGGAGAGGCGAAAGCGGTTATCGGCTTTACCTATGCGACGCCGCACTTCCAAGGAGTAATTGTAAATGGTGTCCATTATTCGAAATCTGACATGACCGCCGTACGGTCGCAAAAATATTTGGAGACCGAATTGAAAGCCGGGGACAATCTAATCATGATTATATTGGCCGGCAACGATCACGGCAGAGGCCTGTTTATGGGGATAGACTGTGAAGAACCGTTTGAATTGCATTCGCCGCTGGAGGTTGCCACAGCAACAGATGATGATCTGTCTCCGTTTATCTCTATCGGCCCGTTTATAAGCTATGAATACATTGATCACCAGTTTAGCGGGGAAGATCGGGCGAAACAACAAATCATTGATGCCTGTGCCCGATTCGACTCCGCCACTCCGGATAACGATGCTGCGAGGGAGGTCATCTCGTCTTTTATTGCGGTCGGGAAAATTGGCGCCAAAGAAGAGCTTGCCGCTTGGATGCAATGGATACGCCCGATCCCGAATAAGTTTGTAAGCAAAGAATCCGTAGCCGTCCTTTCGACCTGGAAGAAGGAATCCCGGATGCTCCCGGTTCCCGCTTCCCTTCAGCAAGCTGTGGCCGCGAACTTTATGCCTGGACCGATTCCGGTCTATCCTCGTGAGGACACGGAAATCATTGTCGATTTCGGACGTCAGGTGGCCGGCTACTTGACCTTTCAAGTGGAGGCGGAGGAAGGAGTTATTCTCGACTTTCACGGTTTCGAGCATATGCGCGATGGCTGGGTTCAGGATACGAACTACTTGGAGAACACATTGCGATACATTTGTCGTGAAGGGTATCAGGAGCATTCTTCACCTATCAAACGCGGATTCAGGTATGTCATGATAACCGTTCGGGGAGCGCGGAAGCCGGTCAAGCTGTACGGAATTCAACAGGTGCAAAGCCATTATCCGATTGCGGAAGTTGGCCAGTTTCACAGTTCGGATCCGCTGCTTAACGAGATTTGGCGGATCAGTCAACGGACGACCCGGTTGTGTATGGAAGATACGTTCGTCGATTGTCCGGCTTACGAGCAGACGTTCTGGGTTGGCGACGCCCGTAATGAAGCTCTTATTAGCTATTATTTGTTCGGCGGAGAAGAAATGGTGAAGCGGTGTCTCGAACTGGTGCCGGGATCGAGAAGCCAGACCCCTTTATATTCCGACCAGGTGCCGAGCGGTTGGAGCAGTGTTATTCCGAATTGGACTTTCTTATGGGTGAACGCTTGTGAGGAGTATTATGAACGAACCGGGGATACTGCCTTCGCGGCCCGCCTGTGGCCACATGTCGCTTTTACGCTCGATCATTACTTGAAGCTGTTGGATTCGCGCGGGCTGCTTTCGATGGACGCATGGAACTTTCTCGATTGGGCCCCGATCGATTCACCGCGGGAAGGCATCGTCACCCATCAAAACATGTTCTTGGTCAAAGCACTGCGCAGTGCTGCAGTTCTCGGCCGATTGGCGGGGGATGAAGGCAGGGCGGAATTTTTTCGGGATGCGGAGGACCAGCTTGCGGCTGCCATCGACAGGCATCTCTGGTCGGAGGAGAAGCAGGCCTATCTGGACTGTATTCATTCGGACGGGCGGATTTCCCCGATCTACAGCATGCAAACACAGGTCGTATCGATCGTGTGCAATATACCGAAGGGCGAGCGGAAGGAGAAACTGCTGCAATATTTGACTTCACCACCCGAAGATTTCGTTCCGATCGGCAGTCCGTTCATGTCCTTCTTCTATTATGAAGCGCTGGTCCAAGCCGGACGGTATTCCGAAATGGTCGATGATATCCGTAAGCAATTCGGCCAAATGCTCGAATACGGCGCAACGACCTGCTGGGAGATGTACCCCAAATTGAAGGGGGGACGAATAGATCCCGAGAATCTGACGCGGAGCCATTGTCACGCCTGGTCCGCTGCTCCCGGGTATTTCCTGGGAGCCCACGTGCTCGGGGTGCAATACGCGAAAACCGGCTGGCGAAAAATAAAAGTACAGCCGCAAATATGCGGCTTGACATGGGCGCGGGGGAGTGTGCCGCTGCCTGGGGAAGGACGAATCGACGTCGCCTGGGGGATGGATCGCGAAGGGCTCCTGCAGCTTCAACTATGGTTGCCTGATCATGTCGAAGCCGAGGTAAGTTTACCGGAAGGGATAGATGGAACGATCAATATTTGCCGTTTCTAAAAAGAAACGGCGCCACCTTAAAGGAATGTCCTTGAAAAAAAAGGGCGTTCCTCTTTTCTGTAGAATGCTTTAAAAAAGGGGGGAGCAGATGAATTTGCACGTAAAACTAACGAGCCTTTATTCGAAGCTTTTTTTGGCTTTTCTCATTGTTATCGTTCCGATATATGTGATCAGCTTGACAATGAACGAGTATGGTGAAAAAACCATCCGGAAGGAAGTCAAAAATTCGATGCAATCCAGAGTTAATTTCTACATTCGGCTGCTTGAGAACGAATTTAACCGGATCATTCATATGCAGAAGGCGTTCGTCAATGACAGGGAGCTTCGCATGCTGAGTACGGCCGCCGCCATCATGGGGGATATTGAGTATCGGGATACGGTCTATACGATCAATTCGAGATTAAAAGCTATGATGAATTCAAGCGTATATATTGCGGATGCCGACGTATTTCTCCCGAAAGAGGACCGGATCATCACCGCCGTGTCGTTCTACGAAAAGATGCCTCACGATAAATTCAAAGCACTGAAGGCGGTAAGCAGCAGGCCGCGGAATCCGTTTGTTTTCTGGGACGGGCGTCTGTTTGTCAGCTTCCCGTATTCCGATCTGGCCTTAATCAATAAAGAGGAGCCGGTCTTTCTCCTAAGCGCGGAAATATCGCAGACCGAGATTGCGGAAGTCCTCGAACGAATGAAGATCGGGAGCAGCGGAGGCGCCATGATTATCGGGCAGCAAGGGGAGTGGGCCATTGCAAGCGAGGATGACAAGGATACACAGCAAGTGATGCTGAAGCTTCTATCGTCGCATAGTGGGGTACAGTCGGCGGGCGACTTCGATATCGTCGAAATTGACGGGAAGCGGAACTGGGTTTCTTTCGATTATTCGCCTTCGTTAGGCATCGCTCTTTTCATGCATATACCCGAAGAGGAAATGCTGGGCTCGCAAGCAAGATACCGGTTATGGTTCTGGATGCTGTCGGGGATTTCCTTGCTGGTCGTTGCCGTCTTCTCGTTCTGGATCTTCCGCCAGGTTCATCTGCCGATGAAAAGATTGGTCCGGGCGTTCCATCGGGTCGAGGATGGGAACTTGGTCGTTACAATCCGGGAGGATCGCTCCGATGAATTCTCCTATTTATATAAACAATTCAATACGATGGTGAAAAGAATCAATGAGCTGATCCACGAAGTGTATGAGCAGAAATATCGGGCGAATTTATCCGAGCTGCGCCAACTTCAATCGCAAATCAGTCCGCATTTTCTGTATAACAGTTTCTTTATTTTGTCCCGCATGGCCAAATATGAAAATTACGAGAGCATTACTAAACTTTCCAATTATCTAGGTTCCTATTTCCGCTATGTAACCCGAACGAATATGGAAGAGGTTCCTCTGAAAGAGGAGGTGAGCTTCGCCAGGACATACGTGCAAATTCAGACTTTTCGGTTTGAAGACAGAATTCGGGTAGAATACAGCGAGCTTCCGAAGGAGTTCGAGATGATTTCGATCCCGCGACTCATCCTGCAGCCGATCGTAGAGAACGTGTATGAGCACGGTCTTAAAAATAAAGTCAAGGACGGGCTTCTGCGGGTGACTTTTATGAAATCGGGGGAGCAGTTGATTATTGCCGTGGAGGATAACGGGGAAGGAATGCAGGAGGCGGAATTCCTGCAATTACTGCGAAAGCTTGATCAGTTGGATGGTGATATGGAAACGACCGGGTTGGTCAATGTACACCGCAGGTTGAAACTGCGCTACGGACCGGCTAGCGGTTTAAGGCTGAGCCGAACGGCGGCAGGAGGATTCAAGGTGGAAATCTGCCTTCCCATCAAATAGGAGGAGCTAATGTATAATATTTTGATCGTGGATGATGAACCTAAGATCGTCAATATGCTCTATGAACAGCTGCGGGAATGGGATAAGGTCGATTGGGAGGTATACCGTGCTTATTCGGCTGCAGAAGCTTTGCAAACGATTGTGGCAACGAAAATTGATATCGTGCTGACGGACATCCATATGCCGGGAATGAGCGGTTTGGAGCTTCAGGCCCGAATATGTAAGCAGTGGCCGCGCTGTAAGGTGATTTTTCTGACCGGATATAACGATTTCGATTATATTCAGACCGCCATGCGAAACGGGGCTGTGGATTATATTCTCAAAATCGACGATGATGACGCGATTATCGCCTCTATTGATAAAGCCATTCGTAGTTTGCAGAATGATGTGGCGATCGAGCAGTATATGCGCCGTGCGGAACTGCAACTGAAGGAAGCCAGGCCTGCGCTTCAAAAGGAATATTTGTGGGGCTTGCTTCAAGGAGAACTTGCTGCCAATCAGATTACGGCGGAGAGATTCAATGAACTTGCAATGCCGCTGGATGCGGCTGCCGGAGTGCTGCTGGTTGCCGGCCGCATTGACCGTTGGCCCGATAAGATCGAACCGTCGGACAAATCTTTGTTAACTTTCGCACTTGATAATATCGCCACCGAGTATTTATCGAAGACCCGGCATATTTTTTTCTCTCATCAATATTGTAATTTGGTTTGGTTTATCCAGCCGGGTTTCTTGGGAGAGGACCCCGAAGAGGATTGGGAAGAATGTCTGACCTTCGTTATCGGAATGATGTCGGACATTCAAGCCGCCTATGAACAATTGATCAAGATCCCGGTTTCCTTGGCTGTTAGCCAATCGCCGTGCAACTGGACTGAAATTCCGATTCAATATTTAAAGCTGCAGCAGCTGCTATGGCAGGGATTCGGAATTGGCGGGGAAATCATCTTGCAGGAAAATTACGCCTGTGTACATGTAGGAAACTCCGAGATCGGGGAGGATCAAATCAAACAGGAAAGTGTAATGATCCTAAGGAAAATTAAAAAGCTGCAAGATCATTTGGAGAGTGGGCAAAAAGAAGAATTTTTTGAAATATATAGAGAAGCCGCAGCATTTACCCGCCGTCTTGTCGCTGCCCCCGAGCTTCATTCTTATCGCGTTGAAATTCAGTTCGCGCTTACATCGGTATATCTGTCCTATATCAATCAATCCGAACTCCTTCCAGTCATGTCCCCGGGAATCGACCTCAATCCGTTGCTTGGACAAGCGGCATTCCGGTCTTGGGAAGAGGCAGAGTTGTATTTTTACAGGTTGTCCGAGCACTTATTCTCAATAAGAAGGAACGATCAGAAAGATCGAACGGGCAGGATGATTGCCATCATCAACCGATACATTGAGCAGCATTTAAATCAGGCTCTGTCGCTGGATTGCCTTGCGGATCAGGTAGGTCTTCATCCGGCATACTTGTCCAGAATATACAAGCAAGCGACAGGACGGCGGCTATCGGATTATATTAAGGAAATCCGAATCGGCAAGGCCAAAGAGCTGTTGGCTGACGATAGATTGAGGATTCATGAGGTCGCCGCGAGAGTTGGCTTCGAAACGTCCTATTACTTCTCTAAAGTATTTAAAAAGGAAATGAGCTGTACTCCCCAGGAATTCCGGGATCGTTGCGCGAAATCACCTTCGTTCAGGCAGATACACAGAGGAGAAGGGTGATTAAGCATCGGCCGGGGGAGGGGAGCTCATCCCCTTTCTATATGGAGTCAAAGATGAAAGGCATCATCAAGCGGTTAGACAATCGCTTGTTCGAAAGATAGGAGTGAATGCGCGGAATGAATCAAACTCCAAGGAATAAAAATGTTTTCCGACAGATATAAAAGATTTCTATTGTGCTATTCGTTGTTTAGACATTTATTTTATTGCTATAATGGTCAGAGTATAGACATACTTCGATGGAGTATGAGACTTTGGCTAGCCAGAAATGAGGGAGATTCATGAACGGAAAAATAACGGTCGGTATTGTAGGCTATGGGAATCTCGGGAGGGGCGTGGAATTGGCTCTGAGACAAAACCCGGATTTCGAGCTGGAAGCGATATTCACGAGGAGACAACCGGAGGACGTTACGGCTGGCTCCAAGCTCGTGCATATTTCGGAAGCAGAGGCTTACCAAGATAAGATTGATGTAATGATTCTATGCGGTGGCTCGGCCACGGATTTGCCGAAGCAGGGGCCGGAATTGGCCGCTATGTTCAGTACGGTGGACAGCTTCGACACGCATGCCCGCATTCCGGAATATTACGCCCAGATCGATGCTGTGGCCAAGCAGGCCGGGCATATCAGCGTTATTTCGACTGGCTGGGACCCGGGGCTGTTCTCGTTGAACCGATTGCTGGGTGAAGCGATCCTCCCTGAGGGTAATCAGTACACCTTCTGGGGTAAAGGGGTCAGCCAAGGCCATTCCGATGCGATTCGCCGGGTGGCCGGAGTGAAGAGGGGAGTTCAATATACCATTCCAAGCGAGGCCGCTGTATCCCAAGTCCGCGAAGGGAAGAATCCCGACCTGACGACCAGAGACAAGCATATCCGGGAATGCTTCATCGTAGCGGAGGAAGGGGCGGACAAGGCTAAAATTGAGCAGGAAATTAAAACGATGCCCAATTATTTCGCCGATTATGACACGATCGTTCACTTTATCTCGGATGAGGAAATGGACGCTAATCATTCGGCCATGCCGCATGGCGGCCACGTCCTTCGTTCCGGGAAGACCGGGGAAGACAGCACTCAAATCATGGAATTCGGCTTGAAGCTGGGAAGCAATCCTGAATTCACCGCGAGTGTGCTCGTTGCTTATGCCAGAGCGGCTTACAAGCTCGCCAAGGAAGGACAGACCGGAGCCAGGACGGTGTTGGACATTCCATTCGGCTATCTGTCACCGAAGTCACCTGAGCAGCTGCGCAAAGAATTACTGTAACGGGCTAAGGCTGTTGGCTATTGTCCTTGGATTCTAAAAGCCAAGAAGCTTCCGGCCTAACAAACGTGGGTAACGGCAAATTTGAGGCGCTTCCGAAGTAGTTACTGAAGGGCGCTTAAGAAACCGTCGAAGCAACAGCTGAGGAGGGCCGTGAAGAATGGCGAAGAACTTGACTGAAGAAGGCGTAAAGGCGGCGTAGGTGATGCCTCTGGAGAAATCGCGAAGAAGCCGTTCGGGAACAGCCGCTGAAGAAGCCGCGAAGAACACACCGGTGAACATAACGGGATGCTGACTTTTTAACCGAAGAACCTGCAGATCGATTCCGAGAGGAGGCTTCTGCAGGTTTTTTTCCGAACTTAGGCGCTCTGTGAAGGACATTCGATATGAATCTGGAAGCAGTCGATAGGATCAGGAAATGGATTGAATTAGTTTCCAGGGGCGATGAAGCAATCGATGGAACTATGCTACAATTCTATTAAGGCTCAAATCTCAAGGTTAGTGCTTGACCGGATACAGACCGATCTAACGAACTCCGAGAGACCGTCGATTCATAGTGGAAATGGCGAAGGATAGGATGAAAAGATGTGCGAAAAAAATCCAACGGTGTACAGTATCCAAAGGTTGTACAGCCAAAATGAACGGTAACGGTCATGACCGATCACTATTCGCCAAATGAAACGGTAACGGTCATGACCGATCACTATTCGCCAAATGAAACGGTAACGGTCATGACCGATCACTATTCGCCAAATGAAACGGTAACGGTCATGACCGATCACTGTTCGCCAAAATGAACGGTAACGGTCATGACCGATCACTGTTCGTCAAATGAAACGGTAACGGTCATGACCGACCATTATCCGCCAAATGAGACGGTTTCTTTATTCTGACGGACATGAATGTCCTTTATCCGAGAAACTCTCCTCATTTCGCATCATTTTCTCGGCTAAGGGTCACTGGTGTCCATTACGTTTCCGAAAAGCCCCTTTGGGGACGGCTAATGGTCACGGATGTCCGTTATAATGGTAGATGCACATGGTACTCTACATCGAAGTTCCGCAAGGGAGCCCGCATGAGAACGCCACATGGTAGCCGCACATGGTACTCTACTTCGAAGCGCCTATGAGTCGTTACATGGGCCGACATCGCGCATGGGATTTGATATTATTGCACAAAAGTCGCGAGGGGGATGGCCGCAAGCGTTCTAGCGAACTGTGTATCCTTATTTGTGCAAAAAATAGGAGCGGCGGGATGGTAACGAAACTGGGTAACTCTATCGGCGGAAAAGTCGATAAAAAGAGGCGAAAAAGGGAAGATAGCGATATGCAGTTTCGTTAAAATTTGAAACAAGGTAAAAATAGCGATTTAACGATATGTAGTTTCGTTACAATTCATGATACCTTTTCTTCGAGGGCTTATTTCTTTTTTGAGACTCTATTAATCGGATCATACCATATACAAGGAAGGTTAGGAGAATGGCTATTTTAAACAATGACTGGGCTCCGCTGCTCGAGCCGGAGTTCCATAAACCTTATTATCTTCGTCTTAGAGAACTGCTGGTCCATGAATACAATACATATACCGTTTATCCGGATATGCGTGAAATCTACTCCGCCCTTCATTTGACGCCTTACGAGAAAACGAAAGTAGTTATTATCGGCCAGGACCCTTATCACGGTCCGGGGCAAGCCCACGGGCTTAGCTTCTCGGTCAAGCCGGGCATTCAACCTCCTCCATCGTTGAAAAACATCTTTAAAGAGCTTCAGCAGGATCTGGGCTGCAGCATTCCCAATAACGGCTATCTGGAGAGCTGGGCGGAACAAGGTGTCCTCATGCTGAATTCCGTGCTAACGGTAAGGAGAGGGCTGGCCAATTCACATCAAGGACAAGGCTGGGAAACCTTCACGGATCGAGTCATCGAGCTGTTGAATGAAAGAGAGGAGCCCCTGGTCTTCTTGTTGTGGGGAAAATATGCTCAAGAGAAGGCATCGAGAATTACGTCGGGGAGACATTATATCATAAGGTCGCCCCATCCGAGTCCGTTCTCGGCGAATCGGGGTTTTTTTGGGAGTCGGCCGTTCTCCAAGGCGAATCACTTCCTGCGTGAAAGCGGGATGGCCGAAATCGACTGGCAAATCCCTGATATATAATAAAGGCCGCCGCGGATCAATTGCCAGCGGATCAAAGCTCAGCGCCGCGGATCAATTGCCAAAGGAAAAGCTGAGCTGAACCGGCTCATTGGCCGAAGAGGGGCCATTAGGAATACCCTCCGGCTCGCTACGCTTAACAGGCTGCTTAGTCCCGAGCTTATACTTGGCAAGCAGTCTTTTAATCTCCGTCATCTTCTCCTCGCGATAATCGGAAGGGGCATAGCCGGAATACCGGTATAGCTGCGCATATCGCCGGACAAGCTCCGGGAACGATTGCTCCAGCATTCCAAAGAACCATACCTTTACTTCCGCTGTGCTTAAACGTAAGTAGGATGGAATCATGAAACGGGGGCGGTACTGGGAGGCGGTCTCGATTAGCTCCTGCAAATCCTCTGCAGCGTCGGTTAAATAAGGAAGGACAGGCGCCATAAAAATTCCGGCCTCTATACCTGCCCCGACTAGCTGTCCGACGGTCTCCAGTCGTTTAATCGGAGAAGGGGTGGACGGTTCCAGCTTTCTCCATACGGTCCGGTTAAGAGTATTCACACTGAGATTAACCGATACGTGAGGCAGCTTGAGCAGCAGATCCATATCTCTGAGGATGAGCGGAGAACGGGTGGTTATGCTGGCAGGAACCCGATATTTAGCCAGCAGTTCCAAGCATTGTCGGGTTAGCCGGGCATTGCCTTCGATCGGCTGGTAAGGATCGGTGGCTGTGCCGATAGCAATGCTGCCCAGCCCCTTCAGCCCCTTCCTGGACCGGGCGGCGGAATGGAGCTGGCGCTCCAACGCCTCCGCGGCATTTTCCTTTAAATAGATGTGATTCTGAAACGCATCATCGGCTCTTTCTCCCAAGAAGGAATGAGTACTGCGAGCATAGCAGAAGCTGCACCCGTGCTGACATCCTCTATATGGATTAAGGGACCAGTCGAAAGGCATCGAGGGGGCTTTGACCGGATTGAGCATCGTCTTGGCCTGCATGAGCTCATATTGGATTGGGCGGGTCATGGTCATCATCCCTTCCTTAAGAGAACTATTCTGAACTGGCCAGCCTCTTAACATTGTCGATTAGTGTTATGCTGCTATTCTTCCTCAATGATTGACGAACATATATTCGTAATTATTAGAGATTATAGCACGTTATAACCAGCCTGTGCAATTACTATTGGAGGGGAATCAGCGGGTAAACTTTGGCAGGGAATTATAGTTTATTTAAGCGTATATTGCTTCAAACCTCCCTGTGGCATTCACACCACAGTTATACCAATCAGAACGGATTAACCGGTAAGAGCCAGTAGGATAAAAGGGTACCTTACCTTAGTGCCATCTGACGGAAGCGAATCCATGGGCCAACCCGGCCCTGCCCACCCTTAAACGGTAAACGCGGCCACAGGAAATACCCGGCTAAGTTAGCCGGGTATTTAACGAAGTATAGGTTTAACTTGCCCGACGATTGACTTGTCGAGCTACCGTCCATTTATGTTTGAATCTACTTTGAATCTGTTGAACCTTCTGTTGAATCTTCCGTTGAACCTTCTTCCAGGTCTTCGTCTTCCTCCGAATCTTCCTCCGGTTCGCCACTCGGCTCGGATGCATCCTTCAGAAGAAGAGCCTTAAGCAGCCATTCCCGCTTTAATCCTGACCCGCCCTGTAATTCGGGGAGCGGGAATTTCCAAGGCTCCTCCCAATTCTGGGAGAAAGCACTCAATATATTAAGCAAGGCCGCACCCCATTCATCTATTTCATTAACGATCGGGGCGATCCGCGGGTAGTAATGAAGATAAGTTTCCCTCATAATCGATTCGGCCGCGGCAGGAATGTTCGGATTGATTTGGGACTCAATCACCTGCCGCTGCTCCTTGCCGAGCTCGAGCTTGCCTGAGGGCGAGGTCTCTAATTGTTGGTCGCCTTCGATAACTCCGTTGGCTTTCCCCCACCATAGAAGGACCCAATCTACCAAGGCTGAGTAGGCATCAGGCAGGTGATGGCCTAGTTTGGGCTCGGGCTTCTGAAGGTTGACGACGAACGAGTCGCCGAATTTAATCAATTTGGCGTTCCCGGTTGCTCCATGCCAATGAAGAGCGATTAAAGCTCTCGTCTTACTCTTGTTCGACGTCTCCTCGCTGCGGCATATCCTCCTTAGCATTTTTTCTGCGCGCAGGCCGGGGAAATAGGTCAGCATACGGATGGCCATGTCAACGGACTGCGGGAGATCCAGCAGAGGCTCGATCAAATCATAGATTTCCTCCGGCTTTTTTTCCGGAATCCAGTCCAGATAAATTTTATGCTCGGCTATTTCATCCAAAGAAGGAGGCTCGGACGATTCTTTATCCGGATTATTCCCCGCATGGATCCTCTCCGCATTCTTTGCCATCATTTGCCCTATATCGGCAATGATGTGCCCCAGCATCTCACGGTCCTTCTCCTCGGCTCTTTCGGAATAAAGGCGGAGCCATTCCATGAGCGCTTTAGGATTATGTTTATAGGCGCTGAGTGCGGAGCCGATAAGCTCTTTTACATAAGGGAGCTCACGCTTGGCGTACCGGGCCAACAAAATTTGTTGATCGCCCGTTTCTTTCATAATGCCAAGACCGAATATAAGGCTCACCCAGGACTGATAATGGTTGGGATCCAGCATAATTGTACGGTAAAACAAGTTAGAGGCGGCTCCCAGAGCCCCGCGGTTTATATAATCAACAGCCAAATTAAAATGAAAGCTGATCGGATTTTCCATCGTTGTTTCCCCTCCATAAACAAATAAACTGTGCATGTCTACTTTACCAGATGAGCCGGGAGAACAAAAGCAAAAAGATCAAGAAACGTTTCTGAATCGCTTGTCCCAGGATAAGGGTTGCAGCCATCAATGAAAATTTTTCCCTCGGGAATCATTTTGTTTAGATTGCTTCTGCAGGACCCGACCAACGAGGAGGATGGACTTTGCATAAAAGAGAACAATGGTCAACCCGCTGCGGCGATAGCCGTCCGGAAATCAAGATAGAAGAGATGAATTGGGAAATTAAGGGTTAAGATAAATTTTTTACAAATAGGAATGGACAATGTGATTCACCGCATATGATTTGGGGTAACTTCTTATTGGAAGTAATAACTCCTTATAAAGGGCGGTGTTAAAAATGACGTGGGTATGGATACTGGTCATTGCGGCTATTATCGCAGTAGTCATTTGGAGATCGCGGACCAGTTGGACGACGGTGTTTGTCGGGACTGGCAACCAGATGGAGGAAGCGGAGTACAAGTACAATCTGTTGAAGGAACAAGGAATTCGCTGTAAGCTGAAATCAACCGATCCGCAAGGAGCGGCGGTTGGCATGGCGGGGCCGATCGATACGGTCCACAGCCAAGGACAGTATAAAATAGTAGTTCATCAGGATGATGTGGAGAAAGCCAAGGAACTGCTGCAAAGGCATAGCAGTGCTATTGTTTAATGGTTTTCACCTAATGGAATCCGAAACGCCTGCGTGACAGCCTCAGGCATATGCGGGCGTTCCGGATTAAATTTTTTTCAGTATCCAAACCAGTTAAGATGGAGGACCTCCTCTTCTAAAGTAACGGAGATTTTTCCAATGGGGAAATAAAATAGTAAAAGGTATAGCATTTTTCCATAATAATAGTATAATAGGAAAAAAAGGTATTAATATCGGTGCGTTCGACATCATTTGACTTGGCCCGATACGATCCGATATTATAACGATATTTCTCCCCTGGCGATAGAAGGAAATGGTCGTTCCGTGACGAAATAAGGTAAGGGAAAGAGCATTCGACACAGACTAATCCGTAGCTATGGGGTAATCACTATATGCGTATAGATCTATTGAACGACACGCTTAAACAACAAGAACGCCGAGCGGTTAAGTTATTTCTGTTCTTATTCTACTTAATTAATATTTCTTATGACGCATTCTATTATTACTTATTTCCTCTATTTATCCAGGACCCTAAATTCGGTTTTGAGAACAGCCTGGTCGGATGGGGTGAATATTTCGTTCAACTGCTGCTTTTGTTTACGGCGTTTTTTTTACTTAAGCGCAACGAGCCGCAGAAGATCAAATATATATTTTTTATCGTTTACACCTTGACGACTATAGTAGGGGAACTGATAGTTTACTCCAATTCGGAGGTAGAATATACAAGCGGCAACATTGTCGAGCTGTTTCTAGTTCTGTTTTCTCCGATTTTTATCAATAAAACCTTTTGCTGGGTCGTCTCTGGCGGCACTGTGCTGAAATATTTGCTGGTCGGACTTGTTCTGCAGAACCCGGAGGTTCTACTCCCGATTTTATTGGTGCTCTGCCTGACGGTCGTCGCGTTTATTCTGCTTAACCGATTTGAGGGATACGTGCGGGCCATCGGCCAGTCCTACAGCAGTCAGCTTGAGGGGATCGTCAGAGGAGTTATTGCGGCTCTGGAGCTTAAGGATCCCTATACGCGAGGACACAGCGAGCGGGTGGCTCAATATGCGAGTTTGTTCGCCCGGCATCTGGAGAGCTTCAGTGAAGAAGAACTGAAGAGCTTTTACTATGCTTGCCTGCTTCATGATGTAGGGAAAGTACATATACCGGATGAGATTCTAATGAAGCCATCGAATCTCACTAATGAAGAATACGAGATTATTAAGGAGCACCCTGTCGTAGGGGCGGATGCAATTAAAGATATCGAAGGCTTGGAGGACTGTATAGACGTCATTCGCTATCACCATGAGAGATGGGATGGCAAAGGGTATCCGGATCGTCTGCAAGGGGAGGAAATTCCTTTGTTGGCACGGATTACATCGATTGCAGACGCTTTCGACGCAATGACGACCCACCGCTCCTATCGTCCGGCGCTTCCTCTGGATGTGGCCTATCAAAGAATACTGCAGGGAAAAGGCACCCAATTCGATCCGCAGCTTGTGGAAATATTTGTCAAGGTTTATCCTTCCTGGGTCGCTCATTATTACGCCCAGACGAAGATGAACATAGAATAAACTTACGTAAATGTAACTTCCAAGATGAAACTATTCGAGGAGGTGAGACAAAGTGAAAATTCGTAAATTGTCCAGAATCAAATTAACTTGTTGGTGGTGTGGTTGGAGAAGATAAGCAATGGTGGAAAGAGGATGCTTCCCTAATAGTGGCATCCTTTTTTCTATTTAAATAAGGAGACGGAGATATGGAATTAACCCTGGACAGCCGAATGAAGCTGCGCGGACTAACGATTCATGAAAAACGAAAAAATTATATCGTCGAAGAGTCGGAGAGTGGAGACTTCTACGAAATGCCCGCCATTTGTATCGATGCCATTCAACTGCTGCAGGTCGATGCACCTCTGGCGGAAATTGAAGAGCAGTTGAAGAATAAATACCCGTCAGAGGATGTCGACGTGCTGGAGTTTGCCAACCAACTGATCGAGTTGGGGCTGGTCGATGAAGTCGATGGGCAGCCGATAGCCGGGGACAAAGAGAAGGGCGAGAAAGCAGGCCGGCTTCTCGTTTCACCTGCGACCGGCCGATTTTTTTTCAACAGGCTTTCGTTGATTGTCTATGCAGTTCTACTCGGTGCCATTGTAACGGTGTTTGCCGTCCGGCCGGATTTATTTCCGCATTATCGGGATTTTTTTATAACGGATTGGATGCTCGTCAACTCCGGTGTCTGGCTGGTTATGTCTCTGCTCGTCGTCCTGTTTCATGAGCTCGGTCATTTTTTGGCGGTGCGGGCGGAGGGGCTCTCGTCTCGTCTGGGCATCGGGCACCGTTTATTTCTCGTTGTCTTCGAGACGGATATGAATGGGGTCTGGAGGCTGCCCGCTAATCGAAGATATGTTCCTTATCTTGGTGGGATATGCTTCGACATAGTGCTTTTGTTCACCGCTTTAATGATCCGGATGCTGGCGGGAGACACGCTGGTGTGGCTATCCGGCGTTGCGGGCATGGTTGTCTTTTATATTTTCATTACGCTAATCTATCAGTGCTTGTTTTTTATGAAGACGGATTTGTATTACGTCATCGAGAATGCATTGGGGACCTATAATTTAATGGAAAATAGCCGCTCCTTGCTGAGCCGTCAGTTGTCGCGCGCCGGCCTTGGGAATCTGCCGGGGTTCAAAGCAAAGGAGTCCATTGTGTACGAAGGGGAGGAGAAGCTGGTTAAAGGCTACGCGGTATTTTACCTGGCGGGTCTGGCGGTTAGTCTGGCCTTGTTTCTCGTTTATTTTTTTCCTCAATTTGTTTATGCTTTCTCCATTAGTGTTCCTAAGCTCACGGAGCCGGTTACAACCGTTGCCTACTGGGACGGTCTTTTCTTTATGATCGAGGCGGCTTTGATGATCGGCTTGCTTGTTTATTCCTGGATCCGTAAGTATACACCTGCAAGACTGCCTCGGGACAACTAAAGGAGGGCTTGTCAATCTGATTGTGACTGCACGGCATTACATGGTACCGTACTGTAACCTGTGGGCAAGAAAGATCCGGTTAGAAACAGATAAATTAGGGTAAGACAAAGTATAGAGAGCAGATAAAAAACTTCTAATTGGAGGAGTATGAACAATGCCCAGAACAATTCAGGCGTATTTTAGAACGGAAGACGATGCCGAAAGCGCAAGGACGAAGCTGCAAACCTATGCTGTCACCGATATGGAAGTAGGCGAGTTGCAGGATAAGCTTTCCGAGGATGTCCGCTTGTTAACCCCATTTGTTGCGGGGGCTGCAGGGGCAGACGGTTCGTTGATGGGTTCGGGAGCGGGAGTGACGGGGAGTGATCGTGGGGTCCCGGTTGTGGTGGCCATGGATGTTTGGGACAGGGATTCGGACGAGGCATCCGACTCCGGGGCGGATGACCTTTCCTTGGACGATTTTACCTATGTGCTTTCCTGTCAGGTGGAAGACGAAGATTATGACGAGCTTATAGATGTGATTCGGCGGAACGGAGGCTCTGTAAAAGTATTCCAGGCCTGAGGCCCATGGCTGACTCCGATCATTAGGAGTCAGTGTTTTATTTTTACCAAATAGTCAAGAGAGGGCATGGCAAAAAATCATCCCAACCTGATCTAACAGCGGGTTGGGATGGTTTTTGATTATGGATGTTTCGTTCGTAATCGTTCGGATCATTCTGGCCCATTGATCGCTTTCAGAATTAATCAGCCGTTGCCGGACGACTATCATCGGCTACTTTATTGAACAGAGAGAACGCGTAGATAGCGGCAACTCCGACAATCACATAAATGATTCGGGATACGGGACTGCTCATTCCGCCGAAAATCCCTCCGACCAAATCCCATTGGAAGAGTCCGAATAGCAGCCAATTCAAACCTCCGATAATTAGCAAAACCAGGGATAGTATGTTTAATGTTCTCATTTTTCAGTCCTCCTTTATTTGATAATTCGAACAGGTTGTAAATAATATGTCTTTACATTACTTATATTGGTAATTTACCCGTTTTTTTATTCATGTAAGGAGAGTATATGTTTGATACGGAAGGGCAGCAATCTCTTGTGCATTATTATAACCCGGAAAAAACAATTATAACCAAGTATTCCCAATAGATAGCGAATCGGATATGCTACAATAATAAGCTCCCTTCCCATGCAAAAATTTTGCTTAAGCCAGTTTCGGGTTGAATACAAACGAACATATGTTTGTTATAATGTTTATTGAAGATTAGCCCTATTAAGGAGGTGAGCCTATGATCTGTATCGAATGGCAAAACGTGAAAAGCGATTTTGTGCATTTAATTGGACCAATGAGGTGAGAGAATGTCTTTCGTTATTAAGTTGCAATGGTTTTTTAAGCAGCACTGGATGAAGTATATGTTAGCTATCACCTTAATGGCTTTGGTCAGTCTCGGGAATATGATTCCTCCGAGAGTTATCGGTCAAGTGATCGACTCGATCCGTATCTCCGAACTAACTCAGGCGGGACTGGTCTCTACCGTTAGTCTGCTTGTAGGCCTGGCTGTAGTTACCTACCTAGTTAACTACATATGGATGACTTCTTTGTTCGGCAATTCAATTTTACTGGAGAAAACAATGCGCAGCCGGCTAATGAAGCATTGGACTCGCATGACTCCTTCCTTCTTTCAACGCAACCGGACCGGAGACCTGATGGCGCTGGCTACGAACGATGTGCTGGCCGTAAGCCAGACCGCGGGGTTCGGCGTTCTAACGCTGGTGAATACGGTTGTCGGAATAACGGTCGTACTGGGGACTATGGTCGTGTTCACCAGCTACAAGCTGATGCTGGCGGCACTCATTCCGCTGCCGTTTCTGGCGCTTGCGATCAGCCGCTTGGGCAAGGCGATGAGACAAAGATTTCTGGCTTCACAGGAAGCATTCGGAAGGATGAACGATCAAGCCCTTGAATCGATCTCGGGTATGAGAGTCATCCGATCTTACGTGCAAGAGACAGAGGACGCGGCTTCTTTTCGTGAAGTAACGACGGATGTCATGAATAAAAATAGAAAAGTAGCGATCATCGGCGCCTTGTTCCAACCGGTTATATCGACGATTGTCGGGCTGAGCTATTCGATCGGAATCGGCTACGGCTCTTATCTGGTGTTTCAAGGCGACCTTTCACTTGGACAATTGGTTACGTTCAACATTTACTTGGGGCAATTGGTCTGGCCGATGATTGCGTTTGGAGAGTTCATTAACATTTTGCAGAGAGGCAGTGCTTCGGTTGACCGACTGGAATCTTCCCTCGCTCAGAAAGCCGATGTTCGGGAGCCTGCGCATCCGTTGGAAGCGAGCCATCCGCTAAATATAGAGCTGAAGAATTTGACCTTTCGCTACCCGGGATCCAACGTCAACAGCTTGAATGGAATTTCCGTTCGGGTCAACCAGGGCGAAACTCTCGGTGTAGTAGGTCGGACGGGAAGCGGCAAAAGCACTCTGCTTAAGCAGCTCCTCCGCCTGTATCCCGTGGAGCCTGACAGACTATTCATTAGCGGACATTCTATAGACGCGATCTCCATCGATCAAATCCGCAGTTGGGTCGGCTATGTGCCCCAAGAGCATATGCTGCTCTCCAAGACGATTGCCGAGAATATAGCGTTGGGGAAGACGGAGGCTGGGGAAGAAGAGATCCGTCGGGCGGTAGAGATGGCCTCGTTCACAGGCGATGTGGAACAAATGAAGGACGGGCTCCAAACGATTGTAGGAGAGAATGGGGTTATGCTTTCAGGGGGCCAGAAGCAGCGGCTTGCCATCGCCCGAGCGCTCCTCGTCGCGCCGGAGATATTGTTGCTTGATGACGCCCTGTCAGCCGTTGATGCACGAACCGAGAGTATCATCCTGCGTAATCTGCGCCGGGAGAGAGCGGACAAAACGACCTGGATAGCGACACACCGGCTCTCGGCTGTCAGCCATGCCAACTGGATTCTTGTGCTGGAGGAAGGCCGAGTGATCGAGGAAGGGACGCACGACCAGCTCATGAGGTTGGGCGGTTGGTACAGGCAGCAGTATGACAAGCAGCAATTGGAAGCGAGCTTGCTGGAGAATGGGAAGGAGGCGGAACATGAATAAGTCTAAATCATCTCTTACCGGGAGACTGTTCCGATATGCCCTCCTCTATAAAAAAACAATTATCATCGCATTGCTTATTCTGGTTGCGGCGACAGGCGCTCAATTAGCGGGCCCCTACATTGCAAAAATTATAATCGATCAGCATATCCAGGGGATCGAAAAGCCGTGGTATTCGGCCGATCCGGAAACGGTGCCGGAAGGGATTCAATCCGTACGTTATCAGGATAGGGCCTTTGTCAGGAGCGATTGGCTGAAGAGCGGACAACAGATCCCGGATTCATGGGAAAAAGCGAGCATATCGGTCATTGGCGCTTCCTTCTATCTCATCGTCGGTGAAATACCGGAAGGCGCGGTCTGGAATGTAGTTTCCGATGAAACAGTGGAAATTAGCACGGATGGGGTGACGGAATCCTATTCTGCCGCCAAACTCGGCAAGGATGACATTGCCCGATTCTACAGCTTCGATTTCAAGCCGGTGCTCTGGCTGATCGGTCTTTATATTATTCTTCTGCTGGCAGCCAGCGGGTTCACCTTCATTCAATCTTATTTATTGCAGACCGCTGCGCTCGGCATCATCCAGAAGATGCGTACAGATGTGATGAATCATATTCAGCGCATCCCTATCCGCTATTTTGACAACACTCCGATAGGTGCTGTCGTATCGCGGATTGCCAACGATACCGAGGCGATTAAAGAATTATTCATGAGCTTTATGGCCACGTTTGTCGTCAGCGGTGTCAATATGATCGGAATTATTGTCGCTCTATTTCTTTTGGATACGAAGCTGGCCTTTATCACCTTGTTGCTAATTCCGGTCTTTGTCGTCATTATGGCTGTTCATCTCCGGTTTTCCAAAGTCTACGTTACCATTATGCGCGCCAGATTAAGCGATATGAACGCCAAACTGAACGAATCGATTCATGTTATGCCGATCATCCAGGCTTTTCGCCGAGAGAAGAAGACGATCGAAGAGTTCGAGACACTTAACGAGGATCGATATGTGAATCAGAAGAAGCAATTCCGGGTATTTTCGTTATCGTCACGGAATGCCGTCGGCCTGATCATCAGTCTGGTTACGGCGGGGGTCATTTGGAAATTCGGAGGCGATTCATTACGGGCGGTTATTTCCTTCGGAGTGCTTTATGCCTTCATCGATTATTTGAGCCGATTTGCCCAGCCGATTATCGGCATTTTTGATCAATTGCTCAATGCCCAACGCGCCTTCGTGTCCGCCGAACGGGTATTTCACCTGATGGATCAGCCAGCCGAGAATGAAATCGTGGAGACGAGCAAGGAAACGATCAGGAGACCGGAAGGCCATGTCCAATTCGATGGGGTATCCTTCGCTTACAACGGGGACGATTATGTGCTCAAAAATATTACGTTCGAAGCGAATAAAGGAGAGACCGTTGCTTTAGTTGGACATACCGGCTCGGGCAAAAGCTCGATTATGAACCTGCTGCTCGGCTTTTACGAGACTAGCTTGGGGGCAATCCGCATCGACGGCCGGGATATTCGCGATTATTCCAAGCAGGAGCTGCGTAAGCATATGGGCATTGTTCTGCAGGATCCCTTCTTATTTACCGGCGACATTAAATTTAATGTCAGTCTATATGATCCGACGATCGGACCGGAGCAGGTGAAAAAAGCGCTGCGAGACGTAGGCGCGGCTTCCTTCGTCGAGCAGCTTCCGCAAGCGTACGATACTCCGGTAGTGGAGAGAGGAAGCACGCTTTCTGCCGGGCAACGTCAGCTTATTTCGTTCGCGAGAGCCCTCGCCTATAATCCGGCTATCCTCATTCTCGATGAGGCTACGGCGAGCATCGACAGCGAAACCGAAGGGCTCATCCAGCAGGCGCTGAAGGTGCTGAGCAAAGGTCGGACGACCTTCATTATTGCGCATCGGCTGTCCACGATTAAAGAGGCCGACCAAATTCTCGTGCTGCATCGCGGAGAAATCGTGGAGAGAGGAACGCACGAGGAATTAATGCAGAAGCAAGGGCGCTACTTCCGGATGTACCAGCTGCAAACCGGGGAAACGGCGGCGGGATCGGCCTAGGCGTAGATACAGACAGAGTGTATACATGAAATTTATCGTCGCCTTACCCGTACCGTCACGCTCATCGGGAGAAACGCGCGTTCAGATAGCGCATTTCCGTCGGGATAGGATGAATAAACTTAGAGCTTTTTCGGGGTCTGAAGACCCGGGAAAAGCTCTTATTTATTTGACGTGTGTCAGTTGTCATTATTTTTAAGTGATCAGTAGTTAAATATGATCAGAATCGGTTAACCATTTGCTAATTTGCGCTAAATCCATCGCCTTCTTTTTCTATTATGATTGGGAGCATAACATAGAATTTAGGAGGGTTCACATGCAGTCATTTAACGGGCTTGGGATGGGAATGGGCAATTTATCCAGGTTGTCGCGGGCAAAGACAAGATCCATCAGCGCTGAGAACTTTACCGGTGAAAAAGGAAAGGGAGGTATGGCTACCGAGGGAACTGGAAAGGATTTTGCAAAGGATTTGGGTCCCGGGTGGAAAATTTCCCCGTCCGTACATATTCCGGCTAACACTACATTTACGTTGGCGGAGATAGAAGGTCCAGGTGCTCTTCAGCATATTTGGATGACCAGCTTCCCGACGACCTGGAGAACGTGGATTCTAAGGATGTATTGGGATGGGGAAGATAAGCCTTCCGTGGAGGTTCCTCTCGGCGACTTTTTCTGCAATGGCTGGTGTGAGCGCAGCAACGTAAATTCGCTTCCGGTTGCTGTCAATCCGGCGGGGGGCTTCAATTGCTATTGGGAAATGCCGTTTAAAAAATCGGCCAAAATTACGATGGAGAACCGATCGAATGAGACAGCGATTTTATTTTACCAGATTGATTATACACTAACCGAAGTACCCGAGGATGCGGGATATTTCCATGCGCAGTGGCGCCGAAGCAATCCTTTGCCTTACAAGGAGGTCCATACGCTGCTGGATGCTGCGCAGGGGCAGGGTCACTATGTCGGAACCTATTTGGCTTGGCAATCCAATAATAATGGCTGGTTCGGGGAAGGGGAAATCAAATTTTACCTCGATGGGGATGAACAATACCCAACAATCTGTGGAACGGGAACAGAGGACTATTTCGGAGGCGCCTGGAACTGGGAGCAACCGCAAGGAGAATATGGCATCTATTCCACACCGTTCCTTGGTATGCATCAGGTGATCAAGCCGGATGGCCTTTACCGCAGCCAGCAGCGGTTCGGCATGTACCGCTGGCATGTGCTCGATCCTATCCGGTTTGCGCAAAATTTGCGTGTAACGATTCAGGCGCTGGGCTGGCGCTCCGAAGGAAGATACCTGCCGCTTAAGGACGATATTGCATCCACAGTTTTCTGGTACCAGTCAACGCCCTTTACAGACTTCCCGCCTCTTTCGGACAAAGATGAGTTAGAGGTCATTTAATTTCTTGGCGCCGAAACGCCATGAATGTAATTTTGCATCGGAAATATGGGCACATCCGATCAGACCATCTCCCTGTCAGGGCCGCAAGCGCGCCGGGTAAGGCGCGCCTTGCGAAACTTGACACGGTTAACCCTAACCGATTTTGCCGGCTTGAGCTTCATCCGTTCCTTCTTTTCGCAATGTCGAGTCAATGCCTTTCGCTGCCCCTTGGTTCTTGTAATTCGATAACACAATTATAGAACCTACAAGTACCTGTACTACAATGGAAGGAGGTGATCATTGACGTTTTCCCGTTTGTGTTGAAAGCGAATACAAAACATGGAGGTTTTGCAATGTCAATAAAAAAAGGATGGCTTCCTGCCGTAGTTTGTTGTTTGGCTATAGTGTTATTGTGGGGAGGTACCGTGCAGGCTTCCGCACAGGTGGAGCCAGCTTCAGGTCCGATTAACCTGGCTCACGGACTGATCCCTGAGGTGTTGAAACCTGATGCTAATATCATGTATCAAATGAACATCCCGGATTATGGTTCTCCGTCGAGTGAATTGTACAAGCTGACGGACGAGATTCCCGCCAATGTGAACGATTGGGGGGATTCCTCCTGGTTTAAATTTTATCGGGATTCCAAGCGGGAATTAATCTTTGAACTGGAACAGCTCAGTACGATTAACGAATTATCGATAGGCTTCGGGCAAAGAAGCGATGTCGGGATTGCCCCGCCGCTTAATGTCAGATATTATGCTTCCAGCGATGGGGATAATTACGTCTTTCTGGGTAAGGCGGAAGCTGATGCTCCGCTGTACTTTGAGAATGTGAAGCCGGGCCCTGACCATAAAGATATTCATCTAAAAAAATACAGGCTCGATAAAGTAGGTACAGAGCCCATGAATATTCAGGCGAGATTTATTAAAATCTCCTTCGTAGTCGATGTCAACTGTTGGGCTGACGAAGTCGAGATTTCGGGATATAAGGGGATTGTGAACGGAGCTCAGCCCCCTAAGGCACAGCTTGATCCGGACAATCCCGAAGTGAATCGCTTCCCGGCTCCGGGATCGAAGGAAGCCGCCTATATGTCCGATCAGTTCCTGTTTCCCACGGGCGCTTATAAAGATCCGGAAATCACCAATTGGACCAAAGAGAAGGTACTAAGCGTCCTGGGTTATCAGGATCTGAAGGGGAATTATACCGATTGGCTGTTCGATGATATTCTTTTTACAACGGTGGCTGCGATTATTACGCCTTCCGGGTTTGATTCCAACGGATTTGGCATCTTTGCGACTGAGGCCGATTATAATTCTTATTTGGATTTCGTCTTCCAGGAAGAAACCCAGCTCGGAGCCATTAACAAGGCGGCTGGCGAACTAAACGCTCTTTTGGGCACGGATAAAAAAGTTAGAATTAACTTTGCTATTCCGAAATTGACAGCCAGCTCCGATTTCGGGGATATATACGGAGACGGCCGTAAGGTCAGCCTTAAACCGGAAGATTTCGCCGATCAGGTGAGCGATTCCGATAGCGAAGCAGGCAAGATGGAAATGGCGCGGCTTG
This sequence comes from Paenibacillus sp. J2TS4, assembly GCF_018403245.1. Lineage (GTDB taxonomy): Bacteria > Bacillota > Bacilli > Paenibacillales > NBRC-103111 > Paenibacillus_L. Next base: position 108,595 of record NZ_BOSH01000007.1, on the reverse strand, counting down.
CTCTGGAGAACAAAAAAGCAGCCATTCGCTGGTATATTGACGAAGTAGAGAAAAGATTTGCAGAAGCAGGATATAACAATCTAACCTTAAACAGCTATTACTGGGTCCCTGAAAAAATATTTGACACGGGAGATTTTGAAGTGATTAGGGGCACGGCAAATTATTTGAAGAGCAAAAATTATTTTTTTACATGGGTGCCCTATCTGCAGTCGCAATCTCCTTATCTGTGGAGAGAGCTCGGCTTCACGGCTGCGTCCATACAACCCAACTATGCCTTTAACCTTTACAAAAAAGGGGTTCTGTCCGCCACTGCCGATATTGCCCGCAAGGTCGGTGCTTCCGTAGAGGTAGAGTATAATGATTATCATACGTTGGCCCAATATTTAAATTATGGCATTGCGGAAGGGCACATGAAAGACACGTTTAACGTTTATTATTTGGCCACTACGCCGATCGTGGACGGGGCCAACGCCTATCTTCCGCTCCATCCTAATAAAGCGGCGGATGGGACATCGATGATTAAGCGGACCGTGTATGATCGAATCTATGAATATGTGAAGGATTCGTATGTTAGAAGGTTCACCATGACGCTCGCAACCGATCTAAGCCAGCCGGATCGATTGTCGGTTGTGCCTAAGATCACGCTCGCCGATCATTTCACAGAGGGCCATTTTACAGTACTATACGATTCGGATAAAGTAGATTTTCAGTCGTATGAGCTTCCCCCTTCTCTTGTCGGAAAAGCACAGGTGACCGTGACTGCCACTACTCCAGGAGAGGTAAAGGTGACATTTAAGGTGAATCAGTCGGAGGATGCGCTTTACAGTGATTTGGCCCAAAAACAAGATCCTGTCTCAAGTGCCGTCGAGATGACCAAGCTGTATTTCAGCGCCAAAGAGGGAGTTCCCGCAGAAGAGATCAAACACCGGAACTTTATCATCGCACGGGAAGGAACGATGACCGATATCAATGGAGAGGTTTATCTAAACTGGGGTGAAAGCGACATCCTCCCCGGCTCGCTTGAGGAGCAAATTGTTCAGGCCGCGGAGGCTGTTCGCAACGCCGAGGCTTCCTTGACTCTCAAGGCAGCCGTAGACGCTGTAGAGAAGATCGGCAGGCTCCCGGAAGGTGGTAACAAAAGCAGGTTGAATGAACGCTTGTGGAAGGTTAAAGGGCAAATTGGCATCTCTCCCGTTTCACAGCTGCTGGATGGCTACGAGGTTTCAGGAGACATCCGCGAACCGCTGCTACACAAGCTTCGCAACCGCATCGAGCAAGCGGAACATCATGACAGCAAAGGGCATGGGCCGCAGGCAGTCAAGCAATTAAATGATTTTGTGAAACACCTGAACATGAATTCCAACCTCAAACAAGTATCTTCTGACGCTAAGGACATACTTAATGCGGAGGTTCAACGATTGATCCAACTATGGTCGGGACTAACTCCTTAACGTTTCCTTCATAACGATAATAAAAGCGACTGGATTGCAACAATCGACTTTGGTAATACGAATGACCATAGCACGGATTTAACTTAAAAAGCTGAATTAGGAATAAAATGCTCATACACGTACGACCATACAACAAAAGGAAACAACTAAATATGAACATGAACTTTCAATAGGGATATCTATTAACGAATGGCGCCTACTCAGCTTCCAGCTGTAGGCGTCAGTTTTTTGTTGCTCTAAATTTAAAATTAATACCTCTCCTTTTTTGAGCAATTTATTAAGTCACATCTCCTTGGTCCAACTTTCGTTATTTTGTCCATACCCTGCCCACATCTTAGCCCATATCTTATTAAACATTGTCCAGACCTTAGCTAAGTCTTATTCAAATCTTGGAGCAAACCTTGCTAAAATCTTTAACTCGCTTTGCCAAACCTTCACATTTATTGCCGATACTTCGGTATATATATTGCTTTTCGCGAGCTTCTGACTGTTATCCCCTTAGCTCAGAAAAATAGATTACTTCACGTCATCCCTACCAATTGAGTTCAATTCTCCTCTTCTGATTTGTACCACAACCATACCATTAGGTATAAATTTAAATAAAATTTGAAGAAATCTAACACAAAACTGGCATTTCAAAACTACAATACAAAGCCGGCGATCGAAAAATCACCTGCAACAACGACAAAAAACATCACTGGATAGAGAGTCACGTGAAGTAACGAAAGACTTGTAAAGGTTTCTGGGCTTCGCTCACAAAGGCCCGCATAAGACATTGGCCAGGGGATCGAATATGGGTCTGTTTTGCAATTGTAAATTTAGACGGAAACAGAATTCATCAAGGTAGTACTGTAAATATTTCGGTCCGATCCCGTTAAATGTTCGGTTTATCCACGATCTCGCTTTGCGGACATACTTTCGCAGGGAAGGAATACGGTGATGACGAAAAAGTCTTGTCTCAATCTTTACTTCCTCTGCATCTGAGCTAATGTGCTGCTCGGTGAATTGCTGACATGCGGCCGGTAGGATTGAGCCATGCTGAATATTTTGTGGGTGAATGGTTTTTATTTTAATTTGGTAAGGTTCAGTTCCTTTACCTAGGGAAGCAGCGACGAACACAGGCATCTGCTCCGGGTAAAGGTCTAAGAGCGAAGTAGCGTTATGGAATGGACGGTAGAAGGCCATTCCTCCCTTTATCATACCGGTTAGGGGCCGCCTGTTATCGGCCTGAGCTAAAGCTTGACGAATTTTGTGAAGAATCAACCACGCTGTTTTATAAGTGACATGGAGGAGTGAGCTTAACTGAACGGCATTCGTGCCTCGATCGGCATGCGATACCAGATGAAAGGCAAGAAACCATTTACATAGCGAAGTGCGGCTTCCTTCCATTACGGTCCCAGCGATCAGAGAGGTCTGGTGCCGGCAACTGCGGCATTCATAGAGTGGAAGCCGGCGGGAACGAATGACGTAGGCCTGCTTATGCTCACAACGAGGGCAGGAAAAGCCGTTAGGCCATTTCGCTTGATAGATGAACTGTGCACAGTCTTCCTCTGTCTTAAAACGATTCCGAAAGGCTTTTTCCTCTAAACGCAAAGATTGTTCGTTCCATTTGAAAATGCCATTCAACTCAAAATTTAACTTTACATCTGAATGTAAATGCAAGACTTTACTGATACCCGTATTCCAGTCTTGCTTTCGATGAGAATCTAAACCGGAACTCCAATCTAACTTTCTATGCAATTTTGAACTGAAAGTCGCATCTGATTTCCTGTGCAAACTTGAATTGGTAGATCTGCCCGATTTTCCTTGCAGGCCTGAACTGAAATTCTCAGCCAGCCTTACATCCGAAATATTGGAACCTAATAGAGCCATTGCATTCACCCTCAAAGAACGTGCGTTTTCATTTATCATACCAAACATACGTTCTTATTTCAAGCTTTCTTATTTGTCTATGTTTTAAGGCAAGTTAAACGAGCTTTCGAGCGCTTTGAGAGAAGAAACTTATAAAAACCATTAAAAAGTATATTAAATATCTAACTATGAGAGGAACATCGATCTTCTGACATAGTCGAAAGAAGGAACGAGGCTCTGAGTGAAAGGGATAGCGGTCGAAAGGCATGGATAAGGGGATTGCCCGGACTGAGAAGGAACTGGTGAAAGGGATAGCGGTCGAAAGGCATGGATAAGGGAGATTGCCCGGACTGGAAGGAACTGGTGAAAGGGATAGCGGTCGAAAGGCATGGATAAGGGGATTGCCCCGGCTGAGAAGGAACTGAGTGAAAGGGATAGCGGTCGAAAGGCATGGATAAGGGGATTGCCCGGACTGGAAGGAACTGGTGAAAGGGATAGCGGTCAAAAGGCATGGATAAGGGAGATTGGCCCGGCTGAGAAGGAACTGAGTGAAAGGGATAACGGTCACAAGGTTCTGGAAAAGTGAAAATGGCCCGGCCAAACGGAGAGTGAACTGAGTGAAAGGGATAGCGGTCAAAAGGCATGGATAAAGGGAATTGGCCCGGCTGAGAAGGAACTGAGTGAAAGGGATAACGCTCACAAGGTTCTGGATGAAAGGGAAACTGGCCCGGCCAAGAACGGAGAGTGAACTGAGTAAGAGGGATATTGGGAATGTCATTAAAGTTTCTTACTGCGGTAAAAGGAAGGGGGGACTCCTTCCAATTGCTTGAATGCCCGGCTAAATGCATGAATGCTTTGAAATCCGACCTCTTCTGCTATTTCGGTTAACGGGGTAGAGGTAAATTGGATCATTTCCTTCGCTTTCTCTATCCGCACTATCTGGTGATATTTGATAGGGGAGCTTCCGAAGGCTTTTTTGAATAGACGAATAAAATGATGATTACTCAGGTTTGCCATTTCCGCCAGCTTCTCCACATTCACCTCTTCATTGAAATGATGGTTCAAAAATTGCTTAACCTTGGTCAATTGCTCCCAATTGGAATGGATATGACTGTTCTGATTCCAATGATGTTCTCTCAGCAGGTAAATCCAAAGCTGGATGAATAACCCTTTGACGGAAGCTTGGCTGAAGGGTAGTCCCATATTAAATTCGCGGATGAGATCGAGCAGCAGTTTCTCGAAAACAAGCGGATTCCGCAGCCGGAAATGATTGGGCAGATCAAAAGGGGGCATAGAACAATCGTCTTCACGAAACCAAGAGCGCTCTAGCGGAGACATTTCTTCAATAGGTTTAAAAGAAACCTTGACCTCTGGACTGTCTGGCCGATAAAACAAATCAAAGTGGATATGCGGCTGACGGAGGGGTATGCTGCCTTTCACGGTAATGGAGTGTTTTTGTTTTGGTTTAAACAGAAAAATATCGCCTGGTTGACCATCGTAAACTTGATCCAGAACCGTTACTCTGGCTTCTCCTTCCTTAACATACAGCAGCTCATAATCGAAGAGATCCCTCTCCTTGACTTTCCAAGATGGGATGATGATGTTATCTAAGGCCACCCGGATATAAGGTGATAAGGCGTTCAAATCCATGGAGAACCCCCTCCCGTTTTTGCTGATTAAAATTATTGTAGGGGACGGGCTCCAAATTAGCAATATGCGTTAAATGATTAACGCTTCTGGATAAATACCTCAGAATCCCGAGGGAGTTATGATGAAAGAGAAGGAATTCTGAACAAAATCGATGCGAAGAGAACCAATGTAAAGATAATCCAAGTGAAGCAACCGATGTGGAACGAAGGGCGGCAGAAAAAGATGAATGAATTATTTCCTGAATGGCTTTGGTCCTGGATTAAGGTCAAGGATTGGCCGGATGGGTATGAGCTTATAGTAAACGCGAAAGAGAAGGGGCCTGCCATAGAGGGGGCCGGAGTCAGAGTAGCATCTGTAGAGTTGATTCGGAATGGATCGGCTGTCACCATAGATCGGGCGGGAGTAGAAATGACGCTGACCGACCCGCATATTGAATGTGTCTGGAAGCCTCATCTAGCTCCGGAAGAGGATTTAGTGATCGGGGACATGGTGTTTCGTTCTCCGGCGCTTGTTTTTGTCAATGGAAGCAAAATGCTCGCTCTTATTCCAGATCTGGACGAAATAGAGAGAGAAAGGCACGTTCCTCATAGGATGGATTATGTGGAGCTGGACCGCACCCTGTATTACGAGCTAGGACACTATGTGAAAATAGAACACGTGTATCATCGAAGGACACAAGAACCCTTTAGAATAGAGCCCGGTCAGCGATTGTTTCGCTTATATTTGGTGGAATGGCAGGAGGTTAAAGGGAAGCGAAATCTGGCTCCGGTGGCCGACTTCATGTGGGAAAGGTTTGCCAAACCGCGTATGCTCGTCGAGTTGGAATCAGCGTCGGGAGAGGAAAACTTTTTAGCCGGAATGGAAAAGTATGCTGCATACACCTACGATTGGGCTTTTAACCGGTGGGGAAGCATTGTCTGGCAATCGTTTATGTTGAATGGCGAGCCGGTAGGCGGATGCGTGTTCATTGTCCGGGCCGCGCAATCGCCGGGCGGCGGTCTGGAGAACCATTGGCGAGAAACGAAAAGTCTCTGGAACCAGGCCTGGTTCTGCAGTCTGAGAAGCGCTTACGGCTATCGCTTGTGGGGGGAGCGGTGGCGATCTCAGGAGATGGTGGACAAGTCGGCATTGGCCAAAGCCTTTGCTTTATCCGCCCCGCAGTATGACGGTCTGTTTCCGAATGTTTATTGTGCCGATGATAAGCTGCAGTGGGAGCAGGGAAAATGGGGTTTCTCCAACCGGCGACCTCCCGGGCATGAATCCTACGCTCATTTGCTGGATATGTCCTGGACCTGCTATTGGATGTTGAAATGGTACGGGGATTTGGAGAAGGACGAGCGCCTTCTTGAGTATACGCTAAAATATGTAACAAGGCTTCTTCAACTGCAGGAGCAGGACGGAAGCTTTCCAGCCTGGGTTCACATAGACAGCGGGGAAGCTTCTCCGTATCTGATGACCAGTCCAGAGACATCGATGCATATTTTGCTGCTGGCGCGATTATTTAGAATAACCGGTGAAGCCGCCTATCTGCAGGCTGCGGAGAGAGCGATGGCATTTATAAAGAGAGAGATTATCCCGTTCGGAAGATGGGAGGATTTTGAAACGTACTGGTCCTGTTCTGCGCCATGGGAAGGCAAGCAGCCTGGAGTGAGAGACCCAAGAAGCGGGCTGTATAATCAGTGCTCCTTCTCTATCTATTGGACGGCTGAAGCTTTCAAGGAGCTGTATTGGGCCACGGGAAGCTGTTCGTATCTCGAGGAAGGGGAGGCGGTGTTGGGTGAGCTTTCTTTGTATCAGGCCGTCTGGGATCCCCCGTATATGACCGTTCCGACTCTGGGCGGTTTCGGCGTCATGACCTCCGATGATGAATGGAACGACGCCAGGCAAAGCCTGTTCGCGCTGACTTATTACGATTACTACAAAATCACCGGCAAAGAACAGTACAGAGCGCGGGGTTTGTGGGCGATGCGGGCTTCCTTTTACATGATGTATTGCCCTGAAAATCCTGTGGTGAAAAAGCTTTACGAAAACCGATTTCCTCATTTTGGAGCAAAGGAATATGGCTTCTCGATGGAAAATGTGCATCACGGTCCCGACAGTGAGCAGATCGTTGGAGAGTTCACGATTTTTGATTGGGGCAATGGGGCGGCGTGTGCTTCATTAGCCGAGTTATGGTTTAAGAAGCAGGGGGAACATTTAAGCTTGGGGCAATAGAATCCGGATAGGGGGAATTATCGGTCGATGAGCTCGAAAATTATACAAGAAAGAAACGTTTTAGCTTTCTCATCGTATAAACTTATATCAAATATTGCAATTTGGCGAGACTGAAGAATCTATCTGGCTGTTAACGGTAAGTGGCAGCCGGGTCAGTTAACAGAGTGACTCTTTGGGAGCGTGAAGGGGGTACATTATGGAGAACAAGACGGTTTTCATTCGGGACAACTTTATGTCGGCAGGGGAGACGGAGATTACCGATGCAGAGGGGCAAGTGGTAGGACTACTGGATTTGCAGAGTGCCTTCACATCCAGTGTTCGCGTGCTCGATCAAGACGGCAGATTACAAGTGACCGGCGGATTCCGCTTTTTTTCCAACCGATGGACCGTGTCCGGACCCAATGGGGAGGAGAGGGGGACGGTGAGAATGAAAATGAGTTTGTGGAACAAAAGGTTCGTCTATGAAACCTCAGCCAAAACCTATATCATCACTTCTCCTGCCTTCTCAAGAAATTACGAGATTCACGACGAACTGGAGGCGCCCGCGGCTTCATTCGAGAGAGTGAGCGGCATGTTCTCTTCTGGGGCTTACCGGGTGGAAAATTCGGGCAAGCTTCCGACGGCGGAATGGATCGCTGTTGTTATGGGTGTCCACAATATACAAAAGCGCAATAATCATGCGGCCTCTTCGACAACATAAACGAGTAAAAAGCATAGTTCAAATTTGGATTATCACCTGAACAGACCATTTATCAAATGTTCCTTTCTTGGCGAGAGAGGAATCAAATGACGGAAAAGCCCCGGCATTCGCGGCCGGGGAAGATTTTCAACAGTTTATTTTGTTAAGCTCCATTCTGACCAGGCTGGTCAATTCTTCCTCATAGCCTCCGGAGACTCTGTATTTACGAATAAAGGTTTTCACAAATTTAACAGGATCTTTCGGTTTGTAGATTCGGGTCAGCTCAGCCAGGCTTTGCTTCACTTCGTTGTTCCCCTTCGCTGCCATATCCCATCCCTCCAATTGTCCGATTTATACAGCATACACAGACCGATATGTTTTTAGTCCCTTTTTGGTCCCAGGTGTGGCCATAAAACATATATAAACCATCGATCGGAGAGCGAAACATGGTAAATGTTTACATTCCGCCGATATTATAAGGCTATTTATCTCCGCGATCCTGATGAGCTCTCGGGGCTTCATGCGCATGCTTTTCTTCCTCGGAGGGCTCTTGCTCGGCTTTATAGCTGATCAGTTCCCAAGCCGTTGTACCCCATTGGGGATCGGCGGGAAAAATATCTCCCCGATTAAGAGACTCTATACGCCCCCATTCAAGGGGCAGTTGGTTCAGACGCAGCTTGTCCGGAAGGAGTTGGATCGCCCGAAGGACTTGCTGCAGCTTGTCTGCTGCGGCCCATATTAAAGAGGCCGTTCAGAATCATGGCCGTAAAGCTCCCTGCCACAATGCCATTGCTCGTCAAAATTTGCAGGCCGGCAGGCAGGCTGGAGAACAGGTCGGGGGCAACCGTTACTCCCAGTCCTACTCCAATGGAGCAGGCGACGATGAGCATATTTTCCTGGCGGTTCAGATCGACCGTACCGAGTAATTTGATCCCTGAGGATACAACCATACCGAACATGGCCAGCATCGCTCCGCCGAGTACAGGCACTGGAATGATGGTAGTCACTGCTGCGACTTTAGGTACCAGCCCAAGCAGGATAAGAATTCCCCCTGCTGCAATGATGACCTTTACGGTTTTTACCTTGGTCAATTGAATCAGGCCTACGTTTTGAGAGAAGGCGGTATAAGGAAGGGCATTGAATAATCCGCCCAATATCGTAGCCAATCCTTCGGCGCGGTAGCCTCCGGTAAAGTCTTTGGATTTTAAGTCTTTTTCACAAATTTTACCGAGTGCCAGATAAACCCCCGTTGATTCTACCAGGCTGACGATCGCTACCAGAATCATTGTAATGATAGCGGAAATTTCAAAGGTGGGCATGCCGAAATAGAAAGGCTTGACCATATGGAACCAACCAGCTTCCGAGACGGCAGAGAAATCAACCATTCCAAGAGCCCAGCCGACTATAGTTCCGGCGACCAGACCGAGAAGAATGGAAATGGCCCGGAAGAATCCGGTCACAAAGCGGTTTAACAACAAAATGAATATAAGCACCCCAAAGGATAGCAGCAGGTTGACGGTTTGGCCAAACGTTTCTTTACCGCCCCCCATATCCCGGATAGCAACCGGGATAAGCGTAAGTCCGATAATAGTAACGACCGATCCGGTAACGACCGGAGGGAAAAACTTAATCAGCTTTCCAAAGAAAGAGGCGAACAGAAGGACAAACAGTCCTGAAGCGATAATGGCACCATAAATGGCTGTAATACCATACTGGGAGCCAATGGCAATCATCGGACCGACAGCCGTAAAGGTACATCCCAATACAACGGGGAGACCGATTCCAAAGAAACGGTTTTTCCAGACCTGAAGCAAGGTGGCTACTCCACAGGTAAGCAGATCGATGGAAATCAGGTAAGAGAGTTGAGTGGGAGTAAGCCCCAACTGATTGGCGATAATGATCGGGACGATAACGGCACCGGCATACATGGCCAGCACATGCTGCAGACCAAGAGAAAGCAGCTTGGAAGGATTACGCATGACCATTGCTCTCCTCTGCGCTGAGAATTAAACGATCCTCTGCAAAACGGACTTGCCCCTCGGACAAAGACTGCACCCGAGCCAGGGATTCGACCCGGAAGCCCGCTTCAGTCAGCCTGGCGCTGCCGTTCTGGAATGATTTTTCAATGACAATGCCGATACCTACCACTTCGGCTCCGGCTTTCTGCACAATATTAGCCAGACCAAACGCAGCCTCGCCATGAGCCAGAAAATCATCGATAATGAGAACCTTGTCCTGTTCTTCGATAAACTTTTTGGAAACGGAGATTTCGTTAGTTACTTGCTTCGTATAGGAATGGACTTGCTCTATATGGAGGTTGTCCTGCAGAGTCAGCGATTTTTGTTTGCGGGCAAAGATTAAGGGCACATTAAGCAGCATCGCGGCCATGACGGCCGGGGCGATTCCCGACGACTCGATGGTTAATACCTTGGTTATTGGCTCCCCGCTGAATCGGCTGACGAATTCTTTGCCGATGGCCAGCATTAGCTGCGGATCGATCTGATGATTAAGGAAGGAATCGACTTTGAGAACATGGTCGGATAGAACTATTCCTTCGGCTAATATTTTTTCCTGTAGTTGTTTCATGATACCCTCCATCCAATTTCTTTGTTGGCTTGTAATTTAGGTGATATAAGGTAATTTAAAGTGTTATTCAGTAGCTGTCAAAGCATTCAGGGGCAATCGAGTTACCGAGCCGTACTTCATATGAAAAATAAAAAACTCGAGCGAACCAAACCCGACCTCTAGTCAGGCTTGTCCCTCGAGTGAATGGAAAAAACAACGACAAAACAGACGCATTCACTCGTAGTCCGGTCATTTCCGGTGACCGGGTAGAGACTCGCAGGCCAATTCCTGCCATTATACGAGCGGCAATTCAATTTTATGGTGTAAGTATACTCTATCCTTTGTCAAAAAGGAAGAGGGGGTTTTGCCGAAAGACGAACTATTAATTGTAAAAAAGTTGAAATCGTTCGCTTTTGTGAAAGCGCACACAGCTCCAACTAGGCTGAAATGAAGTGAAAGTACATACATCTATTTCGTCCCGAAAGTATCAATTGAGGGAAATAGAGTAAAAATGCACCTCATTGCTCTCGAAACCTTCTAGTTGGGCGAAAGAGGTGAAACGACTTGAACCCGGTCTAGACCGGGTGGTTATATCCAATGCCGGATGAGATGATGGCAGTAGTCTCCAGAATGCAATTGCGGAGAAAATCGGCCTGTGGAATAATCCGATCGGTCGGCCCGATCAAGCTGACCGAAGCAACCACTTGGGCAGCGGAGTCATAAATTGGCGCAGCGACACCGGTGACTCCGATATTTCTCATATTGGAGCTCATTTCGCTTCCTTCTGCGCGAATCTTGTTCAGCCTTTGCTTCAGAGCGGCGGGATCTATAATCGAATGTTCGGTAAACGCTTTAATCTCTTCCGAGAGGATCGAATCAATAAAGTCATCCGATTGGAAGGCGAGAATAGATCTCGAAGCGCTGGTAGCATATAACGGAAAACGCCGGTGTATATCGACCGTGAATCGGATAGGGTGCTGCGAATCGATCCGATAAACGTAGATGGCGTCTCTCCCGTCGATTACACAGAGACAGACGAGTTCTTTAGTTTTATCGGCCAGTTGGCGCAGGTAAGGGCGGGCGATTTCAACCAAATCATGGTTTTGCAGCACTTTGTTGCCCAATTCCAGAAGAGTATAGCCCAAGGCATATTGTTTATTGGCCGGATTTTGCCGGATAAAGCCCTCGCTTTCCAACGTGGCAAGCAATTTATGGACGGCTCCTTTGGAGAGATTAAGCATCCGGCTCAATTCGGAAACTCCTAATTCTTTGGGAGACTCGAGAAATAATTTGAGCAGTCTGCAGCTATTTTTGACGGATGACAAGTAATTTTCCATGGAAACCCTTCCTTTGTGAAATAATGTTCATGGCCAACATCAGACCTAGTTTATCACAAGAGCTCTCCTCTTGGACAGATGACCTGGGAAATGCTCCTTGTTTTTTGAAAACCGGTTTAATCAATTTTATTATTGAAATCGCTTTAAAGCCATGCTAAAATCCTAGTATACTTTTTCTATATAGTAAACGATGTTCACTATAGGTGAACGAACTTGAATTCAGGAGGTAGGGTATGAAGAAGAGGGTCGTAAGTATATTAGCTGCAGTAACGCTAATCGGTACATTGATGGCGGGTTGCGGAGCGAAGGACAAAGCGCCGGATGCGGCTGTGAGCCCGGATGGAGGGAATAAGCCGGAAGCCCAACTGGTCGTCGCGGGGAACGGGGCTACGGTAGAGAATTTGATGAAGGATGAAATTTTTAAGAAGTTTAACGAAAAATATCCAGACGTCAAATTAAGCTATGTTTCCGGCGTGTCTACAGAAATCGTCGCCAAAGTCAAAGCGCAGCAGGCCGCTCCGCAAATTGACCTTGTCATCATCGAAGGCGGTGAGCAAGAAACCGGCCGCAAAGCGGGTCTATGGGAGCCGCTCGTAGAGCAGGATATTCCGAATATGAAAAACGTAATGGACAATCTGGCCATTAGCGAGAACAGCGGGGTGACGGTTAATTTTACTCCCATGGGGATTTCTTATCAAGCCGAAGAGGTTAAAGCAAAGGGCCTCCCGATTCCGGAGTCCTGGAACGATCTGGCGCTCCCAGAGATGAAAGGGAACATCACTTTGACCGAAATCTCCAGCAACTTTGGCCGCTCAGCTCTCATTATGCTGGCTTACGCCAATGGCGGCAACGAGCAAAATATGGACCCGGGCTTTGAGAAGCTGAAAACGATTGCAGGCTACATGCCGACCTTCGCTAAAAGCGCCGCCCAATTGCAGCAGAATCTGCAAAATAAATCAGCAGTATATACGGCATGGACGATGGCTCGCAGTCTCGTTCAAGCGGATGCCGGGCTGGATCTCGAGTTTGTCATCCCGAAGGAAGGCGCGCCGATTGTTCCGAATGTCGCCTCCAAAGTTAAAAATGCCAAGAACACCGCAGCCACTGATTTATTCATCGACTTCCTGCTGAGTGACGAGGTTCAGACGCTTTACGGCACTAAATTGTACTATCATCCGGCCACCGAAGTTAAGCTTCCGGACGATATTGCCCAAAAGCTGGATTTTGACCGCAATAAAATTGTAAAAACCGACTATGAAGCGATCGGACAAAATATGTCGGCTTGGCTGGATCGTTTTAACAAAGAAATCGCTCCGGTAACCGGAAAATGAAACAGGTGATCTTTTGACTAAAAAATTAGATGTTGAACTGCTTCATATACAGAAAAGCTTTGGTGCAAACGTGGTGGTTGACGACTTTAATCTGGAGGTCGAGCAAGGAGAATGCATCTCCTTCCTCGGGCCTTCCGGGTGCGGAAAGACGACGACTCTAAACATGATTGCCGGCTTCCTCGAACCGGATGGCGGAGAGCTGCGAATTAAAGGGAAGCGGATGAACGGTGTCCCCTCCAACAAGCGGGATCTCGGCATGGTGTTTCAGACGTACTCCTTGTTTCCGCACATGACGGTGGAGCAGAACGTCGCCTACGGCCTCAAGCTGAGAAAGGTGCCCAAGCCGCAAATACGCGAGAGGGTGCAGAGAGTGCTGGAGATCGTTAAGCTCCCCCACGTAGCCGACCGCTATCCGAAGCAGCTCTCGGGCGGACAGCGTCAGCGGATTGCCATTGCCCGCGCGCTCGTTACAGAGCCTTCGCTGCTGCTCCTCGATGAGCCGCTCAGCAACCTGGACGCCAAATTGCGCGAGGAGCTGAGGGATGAAATCAAACGGCTGCATCAGGAAATAGGCGTGACGACTATCTTCGTCACTCACGATCAGGAGGAGGCGCTCTATCTGTCTGACCGGATCGTGGTCATTAGTCACGGGAAGATCGAGCAGATCGGCACTCCATGGGAAATTTATAACCAGCCGGCCACCGAGTTCGTTCACACTTTTATCGGGAAGTCCAATCAAATGAGCGGCAAAGTGCAAAGTCACAACGGGCAGACCGTTACCATTGCTTTGGATCAGGGAGATGTGGTTGTTGCTAACGCCCGTGGCAAAGCCTTTGCTGCTAACGAATCTGTATCGGTCTATGTCCGCCCGGAGAAGATGTTCCTCGATTTGGAAGGTGGCGCCGCCCGAGACAACCGTTTGCAGGGAACCGTCCAATTGACCTCCTTCCTGGGCTCCTTTACGGAATGTGTAGTGAATACCGGAGCAGGGAACCTGTCCGTTCGGCTCTCCGCGACGGAAGGGAATCGATCGATGGAAGCCGGCCGGCAAGCCATCGTACAGTGGGAAGCGGATGACACCTTCGTCTTTGCGAGAAAGGAGAGCTAACTATGGCTTCTTCTACAAGAGCGAACCGCCTCATGAACCGGGCGCCGTTATTGCTGTTAGCTCCCGCTATGATTATTCTGCTAGGTGTCTTTATCATCCCGATGATCTATATCTTTCTGCTTAGCTTTCAGGATGAGGAGCAGCAATTCACTATAGCCAATTATTTATTATTTGTGCAGGACCCTTACTATCTGCAAATTATGTGGCGAACGATCAAAGTCAGCCTGCTGACCGTCATCAGCTGTCTGGTGCTCGCCTATCCGGTAGCCCTGTTCATGTCCAAGGCCTCCGGCAAAGTTCGGGGATTCGTAACCTTTCTAATCATTTCCCCGCATCTGATCAGCGTTGTCATCCGCAACTTCGGTTGGGTCGTCATTCTCGGCGACAAAGGCTGGATCAACAATACGCTCATAAAGCTTGGAATTATCCAAGAGCCGCTGCGATTATTGTATAACGAGCTGGGGGTTATCATCGGTTTGACCGACGCTTTTATCGTTTATATGGTGCTGGCCATTGCGACCAGCCTGTACTCGGTAGACCCGTCCCTTCATAAAGCGGCCGGGATCCTGGGGGCATCCCGGTTTACAACCTTCCTGACGATCACTCTGCCGCTCAGCTTGCCGGGAATTGTGGCGGGGACTACGCTTGTGTTCAGTTTGTCGATGAGCGCGTTCGTCACTCCGGCACTGATGGGCGGAACGTCGGTGAAGGTAATGCCGGTGATCACCTATGAGAAAATTATGGCGACCTTGAACTGGCCGCTAGGAGCGGCGCTCGCCTTTCTGCTGCTGGGCTCCACCGTTGCCTTGGTAACTTTGTTTACGAGGCTGGTAGAGACGAAACGGTATAAAGAGGTGTTTTCCTCATGAAGAAATTGCGATTTTCCTGGTTGGGACTGGTCTCGTTTATGATATTGTTCGCGGTCATTTCCCCACTGCTCGTTATCATTCCGACCTCCTTTACCTACACGGCCTATTTATCTTTTCCGCCAGAAGGGTTTTCCTTTCAATGGTATAAGAGGATCCTGGATCGGCCGGAATTTATCGAAGCCTTCTTTTTCAGCCTGCAATTGGCTGCATTGACTGCGGTCGTATCGACGCTGATCGGATCGATTGCGGCGCTGGCGCTTCACAAGTACAGAATCCCGGGTAAAGGCTTTATCAACGGGCTGCTGCTTTCTCCGTTAACGGTGCCGGCCATTATTATCGGGATTGCGGCGCTGCTGTTTTTTACCAAAATAGGGTTGGGAGGCACCTTTGGCGGCTTGTTCCTGGCTCACATTCTGATTTCGATTCCTTATGTCGTCCGGCTGACGCTTACGGGGCTGAGCTCCTTTGACTATACACTGGAAAGGGCCGCTTATATTATGGGCGCCAAGCCCATCCAGGTATTCTGGGATATCACGCTCCCGCTCTTGCGTCCGGCGATCCTGTCGGGCTTGATCTTCTCGTTCCTCACTTCGTTCGATAATGTGACCGTGTCGCTGTTTCTTGTCTCCCCGAATACAACGACGCTGCCTCTGGCGATCTTTAACTATATGCAGGAGACTCTCGATCCGCTGGTCGCCTCTGTTTCTTCTGTAGTTATTTTGCTGAGTCTGGTGTTTATCTATCTGCTGGAACGGGTTTATGGGCTAGACCGGCTGTTCGGAACGAACAGTCAATCACACTAATGGAGTTGTCCTAATTTTTATGTCTTCAATCTTAATGAATCAAATGAATACCTACATGCCCGAGCTGCTGGAGCTGCTGGAGGAAAGCGTCAATATGGACTCCCCTTCGGAAAGCAAGCTCCACGGCGACCGGATGTCTGATTGGTACGCCGATTTACTCCGGCGTTTGATTGGCGGACAGGTGGATAGACTTGCTAATGAAACATATGGAGACCCCTTGATCTGTACTGTAGGGAACGGGGCTCGGCGGATCCTGCTAATCGGTCATTACGATACGGTGTGGCCGGAGGGAGAGGCGGTCAAACGGCCATTTCGCATCCATGAAGGAAAAGCGTACGGTCCTGGCGTATATGATATGAAGTGCGGGTTGTTGCAGGCCATTTTTGCCATTAAGGCACTTCAGGAGCAGGGCCGGTTTCCCGAAGACAAGACTTTGGTCTTCTTTATCAACAGCGACGAAGAGATCGGCAGCCCGACCTCGCGCCAACGAATGGAAGAGCAAGCGCGGTTGTCCGAGGTCGCTTTTGTATTGGAGCCTCCACTGGAGCCGACCGGAGCATTGAAAACATCGCGCAAAGGAAGCGGCCGCTACAAAATGGTCATCCAGGGCGTCTCCGCTCATGCCGGAGTAGACCCGCAGAAGGGCATCTCCGCGATTCAAGAGCTGTCCTACCAAATTCAACGCCTTCACGAGCTGACGGATTACAACTTAGGAACGACGGTGAATGTCGGCATCGTCCAGGGCGGAATTGGCAGCAATGTGGTAGCGGATCGGGCGGAGGCGGAAATCGATGTGCGGGTGCAGACAGCGGAGGAGGCCGAGCGGGTTGAGGCGGCACTGTTCGCGCTGCGTCCGATCATGCAGGGGACGCGGGTGACGCTGACCGGCCGCATGACCCGTCCTCCAATGGAACGGACGGAGCAGATCGCCGAGCTGTACCGGCTGGCTCACCGGATCGGAACCGAGGAGCTCGGGTTGACCATGAGCGAGGCGAGTACCGGCGGGGTAAGCGACGGCAATTTCACGGCGGCTTGCGGAACCCCGACGCTGGATGGACTGGGGGCCAGGGGAGATTACGCCCATTCGCCCGACGAATACGTAGTGCTGGAGGAAATTCCACGAAGATCCGCTCTGCTGGCGAGACTTATCGAGCTGTGCTAAAAAGCAGTACTAGAAGCTGTACTAAAAGTTGTGCCAGAAGGTGGGCTAGAAGCCGCAACTAAACCGGCAACTAAAAGAGGCAACTAAAAGCTGTGCTAAACAGCGAAGCGGGCAAGGGGAAACTGCTCAAAGGTTTTGGGCTGCACGCGAGTTACAAGCCGCGCGAAAGTGGCGTTGTCTGACGGAGATACAACCTTGGAAACGAGAGCAGATTAATGAGGTGAGGTGAAGTTAAGCTATGCAAAGAAAAGCGGCAGAAGCCAGTACAAGCATTGTCTTACGTCTGGAAATCGATAAGCAACAAACGTCCTTCGGACAGATCGCGACCGCGATTAGCGACACCGGAGGGGATATTATCGCGGTCGACGTTACCCGTGCAGGCAAAACAACGACGACGAGAGATATCACCGTTCAACTGACAGACGCCTCTCTTACCGATTCGATGGTGAAAAGCGTCGCTCAACTGCCCGGGGTCAAGGTGATCAACGTCTCGGACTCGACGTTCCTGCTCCACTTGGGCGGCAAGATCGAGGTCACGCCCAAGATCCCGATCAAAAACCGCGACGATCTGTCCCGCGTCTATACGCCGGGTGTGGCTCGCGTGTCGATGGCGATCCACGAGAACCCGTCCCGCGCCCATACGCTGACGATCAAGCGCAATACGGTGGCGGTCGTCTCCGACGGCACCGCCGTGCTCGGGCTAGGGGACATCGGTCCGCTCGGGGCGATGCCGGTGATGGAGGGGAAGGCGATGCTGTTCAAGCAATTGGCGGGCGTAGACGCCTTCCCGATCTGCCTGGATACTCAGGATACGGAGGAGATTATCCGGACGATCAAGGCCATCTCCCCGGCATTCGGCGGCATCAACCTCGAGGACATCTCGTCCCCGCGCTGCTTCGAGATTGAGCGGCGGCTCACCGAGGAGCTCGACATCCCGGTGTTCCATGACGATCAGCATGGAACGGCGGTCGTGCTCCTCGCCGGCCTGCTCAACGCGGTGAAGCTGGTCGGCAAGCAGCTCGCCGACTGCAAAATCGTGCTGTGCGGCCTCGGCGCCGCCGGCATCGCTTGCACGAAGATGCTGCTGGCCGCCGGCGCGCAGAACATCGTCGGCGTCGACCGCTGCGGCGCGCTCGTTGCGGGGACGACGTATGCTCATGAGGCGTGGAACTGGTACGCCGAGCATACGAACCCGCACCGCGAGGAAGGGCGCCTCGCCGACGTCATCGCGGGCGCCGACGTATTCATCGGCGTGTCCGGCCCCGGCGTGCTCCAGGTCGACGACGTGAAGCGGATGGCGCCGGACGCGATCGTGTTCGCGATGGCCAATCCGACGCCGGAAATCGCCCCCGAGGAGGCGGAAGGCTACGTGCGCGTGATGGCTACGGGGCGTTCGGACTACCCGAACCAGATCAACAACGTGCTCTGCTTCCCGGGCTTGTTCCGGGGCGTGCTGGATTGCCGGGCTTCGCGAATTACGGAAGGCATGAAGCTCGCGGCGGCACGGGCCATCGCATCGGTCGTCGGCGAGGATGAGCTCAACGAGCTGTACATTATCCCGAGCGTATTCAACCAGAGCGTAGCCGAGAAGGTCCGGGAGGCCGTCATCGATGCCGCCTACGACGAAGGAATAGCCCGACGGAGCGATTTCCGCGAGCCTAAGTAAGCCTTGCAGGATGTCTTGCGACATGCTTAATGAAGCTTGGGGGCGGAGTTTGTAATTAAGCCCTATAATGAAGCTCGTGATAAGGTGTAATAAGGCTTGTAACAGCTTATAGTAAAGCAAGTTAGCGGAAAGTTGCGAGCTAAGATACAAATTTACACAGCTACTATGCTGAAGAGATGCTGGTCTGCAATCAAGGAGAGCTGCATCCAGAACAGTCGCTTACCGGAAAGACTTCAAAGAGAAGTCCATTTTTCGGGGAGCGGCTGTTTTATTTTGAGGAGCGTTGTATTTCCGTTACAGGGGAAGTCGATGGGCTACCCTATCTTACGGGTAATTCCGTTCTGACAATGTTCCAATACCTCTTAGGTTAGCTTACCTTCTACCTTCTACCCTCTGCTCCTATGGAACTCTACATTCTGTTGCGGTATTCAGGCTACCCCCAGCTTATGGAAACTCTATGTTTCTATGATAGATTTACAGGGTAAAGATAAAGTATCTAAAAGTCTGGGGAATTAAGGCGCATAAATGCACTTCAAATTGCCGATTTTCGATGTTTATCTCATTAAGGTGCAGAACTGCCCTTTAATCTCTCCTTTTATGAAAAATCTCCGATTTTCGGTAAATTAGGGTGCACTTATGCACCCCGTTTTCCAAAAGCGAAGCAAAACCTGAAATCAAGTGCACTTTTACCCCTTATTTTCCAAGGCGCTGCTTGTACAGACCCGCAGCCTGAGCGGGGAGCCGGCATTGCGTCAAAGACAGGCAAAAATGCATGTCGATTGGCAAGAATCCGGCAAACATCGAAGAAGACGTGCAAAAGTGCATGTCAATTGCCATCAAAATCAGAAATTCGGCCGAACGGCCAAATTTACCCGCATTTTTGCGTTTCATTAGCCGATTTCACTGAATTTCTTCCAAATGACCTGCATATTTGCAGATAGCTGCAGCCATTCATCGGATTTCTAAATCTCCAGGTCCGGCAACAAAGAAGAAAGCTTGGAACCGGAGAAGCGCAAGCTGCAAACGGTTGTTGAAAGCTGCTTTTTAATAGAAAGGTAGTTGCTATGAATCCGCTTTTCACAGGAAAACAAACAATTCCGATTGTTAGGTACGAATGTCCTCGATAGGGAAGTAATTCCATAGAACTACTTTTGCTTCAAAGGACTAGGAGCAGCTTCATCTTAATATCTAAAATCTACTTAAGGAGGTTAGGACCATGGCTTCTTATAACAATGAAGATTTGAAAACGGTTATTCGCCAGGAGGTGCTTGATGAGCACAGAGGCACGACGAGAACGATTGAGGAAGTAGTGAATGGATCGATGGCTCCCGATTTGAAGGAAATGAAGGAGCACGGCAAAGCGATGGAGCGGATGAAAACGAACTCGGAGCTGAAGAACGACGGGCTGATTCCGGATCCGATTCAGGAGTAAAGGGATATTGGGAGTAAGGGACGTTCGATGAGGGCGCTGAATAATTCGTGTTTCACCTTACACTTTTGGCCATTCAGATGCAGCTCAGATGGCGCAGCCGACCGGCTGCTTTTTTGTGGCTTCCTGAAGGGCCTGGCCGCCTGTATTAACCGTCCAGGGGCCTAGAAATAAGGGTCAAAGGACGTAATGCCAAAAGCCCGCTTTGCCAAACGATCCCCAAATCGTATAATAGGAAGAAGAGCTTGAAGCTCTGGGAATAATAGGTAAATAAAAACTCTCCACAGACAGAAACAAGGGGGAACCTAACGATGGAACTGGGGGCGCGGGTGCTTAAAACCGGGGTCGCCGTCACTCTGGCACTGTACATCTGTGCGCTGATGGAATTAACTCCTGCTCTTATTGGAGCGGTTGCCGCTATCCTTACAATGCAGCCTTCCATATACCGATCCTGGAGACACATTCGCGATCAGGTGCGGACGAATGTGCTGGGTGCGGGGCTCGCCCTGTTGGCGGGGCTATTTTTTAGTAACGAGCCGATTGCGATTGGCATGATTTGTATTGTCGTCATCATGATTTGTCTTAAATTAAAAATGGAGTCCACCATCGGCCTGACTCTGGTAACCGTCATCGCTATTATGGATGTGGCGGGGGACGCGTCCGTCCACTGGTCTTTTGCCGTTAACCGGTTTCTAATCATTATGATCGGGATTGGCTCGGCCTTCCTTGTCAACATAGCTTTTTTTCCGCCTCAGCATGAAAAGCATTTTCTTAAGCAGGTTCAATCGGTCTTTAGCCGGCTTTCGCTTCTGCTCCGCAATTCCATATTCGATAAGATCAAGGAATCGGTCTACAAAAAGCAGAGGGAAGAAATGCTGAAGGCACTGCACAAGCTGGAGGACATCTATGAGATGTTCGAGGAAGAGCGCAAAAAGCTGGGCAAACGCGGCAAGCGCGGCAAACGGACGCTAAATGATGCGCGCCTGCTTCTCGTCTACAAACAAATGCTCCGAACGCTCAGAAAAGGATTAGACCTGCAGGAAACGATCGGCCGTTATTATGTTCATTTGGCGGACAGCTCCATGGATGAACGATTTGACCGGCAAATGGAGGAATTGATCAAGCATCATGAGCTGGTGCAGTTGAAATTTGAAGGGAAGCTTAAAGTGGAGGGAACGGTTCCGAATCGTTCGGAAGCGAGCAGCGAGTCCTTTTTACAAGAGATGATGAAAAACCGCTCGCTGGATGAAGAGCAGCTGTCTCGGGTCATCTTGGTGGCCGCTACGATGTACGATTACGGCTGTCAGATAACAAGGCTGGATCGGGTTGTCAACCATTATATGGACAAAACCAAGTCCGCTAAACCTTCCCGCGAGGACAAGCGAAGCGAAATAGAATAGAAATACTGGCCTTGTGTACAAGGACCACCTTATGGATGTAGATAACAACAGGAACAGATGCAGATTACGATTAGGGGCGGATGCCGCTAAAAAGAACGAGGAACTAGCTCTTAAGAGAAGGAGGAGGATTATGGAATACGCTAAGCGCACCGAAGCGAGCTTTGCGCCCGGAAGATGGCTGCAGGAGAAGTATGCGTTAATCCGGGCAACGACGGAACGGTTGGCAGATCCGCTGAAAGCGGAGGATTATGTAGTGCAAGCTATGGGGGAGGTCTGTCCTCCCAAATGGCATTTGGCCCATACGACGTGGTTTTTTGAAGCCTTCGTGCTGCAAAGATATATGGAACGTTACGAGCTGTATGATCACAGTTACATATCGCTTTTTCCTTCCGGATTATTCGGAGATTTTCATGCACCGCCTCAAGGATTTGGTCTGCGTCCGACCGTAGAGGAAATTTATCGCTATCGCCAGTATGTGGACCGCAGCATTATGGAGTTGCTGGGCACGGTTGATGAGGAACGGCTTGTGTGGATAACTCCTTATCTTGAGCTTGGATTAAATCATGAGCAGCGGCATCAGGAGCGGCTTGTGGCAGACATCAAGTACAACTATTCCGTCGATCCGTTAAAGCCGGTTTACCGGGAGCGCAAGGAGACCGGTTTGCGGGTCCTTCCTTATTTGACCTGGCATCGGTTCGAGGAAGGGCAGGCGGAGATCGGTAATGACGGGCCGGGTTTCGTCTTCGATAACGAACGGCCCAGACATAAAGTATGGCAAGGAGGATACCAACTGGCCTCGCAGCCGGTAACGAACGGCGAATATTTGCAGTTTGTGGAGGACGGAGGCTATAAGCAATCGAGGCTGTGGCTGGCCGAAGGCTGGGAGTGCGTGCAAAAGCACGGCTGGGAAGCCCCCCTGTATTGGGAGAAAAGGGACGGCGATTGGTGGAACTTTACGTTGTCCGGCATGCAGGAGCTGGAATTGGACGAGCCCGTCTGTCACGTGAGTTATTATGAAGCGGATGCTTACGCGCGGTGGGCCGGCCGCAGGCTGCCGACCGAGGCAGAATGGGAGATCGCGTTCGCACCGGTTCGGATGGAAGGGAACCTCGCAGAGTCCGGCTTCTTTCATCCAGCTCCCCCTAGCAGTTCACATGGTGAGCTACTGTTGCAAGGATACGGCGATGTGTGGGAGTGGACGATGAGTCCTCACCTTCCCTACCCGGGAAATAAGCGCTCCAAGGGGCTGCTCGGAGAATATAATAGCAAGTATATGAGCAATCGGATGGTATTGCGGGGAGGTTCCTGCATAACGCCCGCAGGCCATATCCGACCAACCTTCCGCCATTATCTCCTTCCGGAGCAAAGGTGGCAATTCAGCGGCATTCGTCTCGCGGATGATCTGGAGGAATAACCTGTGAGACAGTTAGTAACCCTATTATCCCCAGTCATTTTGTGTTTCTCAAATGCAGCGTGTTCCGTACAACCGAAAAGTACGGCGAGCAGGGATTGGACGTATAATGCTTGACTGTATAAGAGCCGTTCCTTGGACGGCTCCTCTTCACGAACAATGCTCACTTTCTTAATTCTTCTTCCTCAAACCGGATGTCGGAAATGATCGAATCGGTCATCGTCTCGCTTACTCCGGGCAAGGCCGGTAAATGAACGGTTTCATTTAGAGAAGCCAGCAGTAACTGCATACCGATTGGGGAGAGAAAGGATAAGTTTCCGGTGCTCGGATCCGCGTCATCAGGCAGGCAGATCTTGTACGTCTTTCTTTCGTTATCGGCAGGCTGCCGCAAAGTAACCGTACTCCCGATCAGCACCTTGGGAGGCAGGTCGGGTGAATTCCCCGCAAGCCCGAAGACAATTTGCTCCAGTTCGGATACGTACTGATCCATCCATGCGACAGTGGCGGATCGTTCTTGCGGTTCAGTAGAAGCAGACGGAAAATAGGTATCGAGCACACTCATCTGCTGCTCGTCAAAAAAGACTAGCTGATCGATCAGGCGGGTTCGAATTTGTTCTGCGGTTCGACTGTCCATGGCAAATCTTGGCGCGCAAGACCCGTGCTCCGGCATGGGAGGAAACGCCTCTCCTTTCCTGTAGAATAGAAAGTGGCACTAAAGAAAGGGATCGTTCCGTTCCGAAGGAAAGTGCCTCCGAAGCTTCAAACATCATACTCCTTCCCCAAAAAGTGAAGATGAGCTTCGTAGTGAAATCCGTCCGCACCGTAACACGGTCGGCGTCTAAACCCTCCTCTAAGCGCGGTCGATCCCCCTGACTTTGCTTCGAAAAAGGTTTATACATTACTTTTCGGGGACCCCGAAACAACAGATTCCTTCTATATGGATGGGCCATCGGATGGTAGGAATACAAAGCCAAAACTCGCCCTGGAAGCATCTTTCTTTCTCCACTCCACGATCTATGAATTCTTTAGTTCAATTTATATAAAACATCCGACAGTTTCGGACTTTTTTTTCATCATACCACCTTTTTGAATCTCCGTCGATAGTCCTGTATTTAAATAAATGGGAGGTACAATAGTCGCGTTATTTAACGGAAAATGGCTACCCGGCCATGACGGGATTATGGTAAACTCATGAAGGGCCCCCTTTCCAAATGGTGGGAAGCGGGGCTTGAATTTTGTCTATATTTCCTGGGAAATTGTCGAGGATTGTCTTTAAGCGTCACTCCGAAGCTGGTAGAAATCCGTGTTCGGCCATAACCGAGAACTTCACTTATGGAGTTACTTCACGAGGGGGCCTGGTTTGACCCCTACTATTAATTAATACACGATTAGAGATTTGAATCTGGGGAGGATGGCTTTTTTGAATGCGCAAATGATCGTGACCCTGCTGCTTTTGGGTGCCGCTTCGATTCTTTTTATTATCGGGAAGGTGCGCTCCGATTTGGTCGCGCTTTGCTCGTTGGTGGTCTTGGTGCTGCTGGGGATATTGACGCCCGGAGAAGCTCTGGCCGGCTTTTCCAACTCGGTTGTAGTGATGATGATTGGATTATTTGTGGTGGGGGGCGGGATTTTCCAGACCGGACTAGCCCGGATGGCCAGTCAGCAGTTATTGAAACTGGCCGGACCCCATGAAATGCGGCTGCTGCTGATGGTCATGGCCGTTACAGCGCTGCTTAGCGCGTTTATCAGCAACACGGGTACGGTTGCGGTTATGCTGCCGATTGTAGTCAGTCTGGCGGCCGAAATCGGGATGAGCCCGGCGCGTCTCCTGATGCCGCTTGCTTTTGCCAGCAGCCTGGGGGGGACCTTGACGCTTATCGGAACTCCGCCAAATCTGGTCATAAGCGAGACGCTGACCCGATTCGGATATGAGAAGCTGTCTTTTTTCGCCTTTACCCCTATAGGATTGGCAGCTTTAATTATCGGGATGATCCTATTAATCGGGTTGACGAAGCTGTTTCTCGGCACGAAAAATGCGGAGGGGGCGGACAAGGAACCCCGCCGGCGTTCGATGCAGGAACTGGCCAAACATTATCAGCTGGCCCAGAACCTGTTCCGGGTGAGAGTACGGCAGGATGCGGGAATAACGCAAAAATCGCTGCTTGATCTGGAGATTCCGTCCAAATACGGTGTACATATCCTGGAGGTTCGGCGAAAGCAGTCGCGTAAAAATCCATTCTTCAAGTCGCTTGCCCCAGAAATAGCCGGTCCGCGAACGGTCATTCAGCCGGATGATATTTTATACGTCCGGGGATCGATGGAGCAGGTGAAGCATTTTGCCGATTCATGCGGTCTCGAGCTGATGGACCCGCAGCAAACCGAACGGATGAACCGGAACGAAACCGGGACGCTTTTGTCGCAGGAGGGAGGAATCGCGGAAGTTCTGCTTACCCCCGATTCCAAATTTATTAATCAGCGTATCCAGGAATCCGGTTTTCGGGAGAAATACGGTCTGAATATACTGGGGATTATGCGGAAGGGAAAGTACATTCTGCATAATCTGAATGAAGAAAAGATGCGCTTCGGCGATGCCCTGCTCGTCCAGGGAGCTTGGCAGAAGATCCAGTGGCTTTCCCGGGAAACGACCGACTTTGTCGTTGTAGGACAGCCGATGGAAGAGGCCGGCACCATGACGAGGAATCATAAAGCGCCTGTAGCCGCAGGAATCATGCTGATGATGCTCATTCTGATGACGCTTGAAGTGTTTCCGGCAGTCATTACCGTCATGCTGGCCGCGATCCTGATGGTCGCTACCGGCTGCTTGAGGAATATGCAGGAGGCCTACAACACAATTAACTGGGAAAGCATCGTCCTCATTGCCGGAATGATCCCGATGTCGAGCGCTCTGGAGAAAACCGGGGCCGCCCAATATATTTCCGAAAGCTTGGTGCAAGGCTTAGGCGGATTCGGTCCACTCGTCCTGTTGGCAGGAATTTATTTTGTCACGTCGTTCCTGACCTTATTTATTAGCAACACGGCAACGGCGGTTCTCTTCGCACCTATAGCGGCAACGGCCGCCATCCAAATGGGAATCAGCCCTTATCCGTTCTTGTTCGCGGTTTCTTTGGCCGCCAGCATGGCATTCGCCACTCCGGTCGCTTCGCCGACCAATGCTCTGGTGATGGCGTCAGGAGGGTATTCCTTCGGGGATTACGTCAAAATCGGATTGCCCCTGCAGCTGTTGATCGGCATTCTTATGGTGCTGCTGCTTCCCGTCTTTTTTCCGTTTTGACGATGCAATGGGATGGAAGCTTTCAGACAGTACCAGATCAATAATGCAGCTGTATATTGTTAACACGATGCCCTTATCCTGAGCTTTTGAATTCAATAACATTTTCAGTGATAATGGTCGCGGAGGGAATTGACGTGAACATCATTCGTATGTACAGATCCCGAAAATATTTACGCCGGATTTTGCTGGCGGTGCTTACCATTCCTTTCGTTTTGGTGACGATTTTCTCTATTATTTTGTATATGAACTCCCGGGATACCGCTTTGAAAATCCAATCGGAAGCCGATCGGAAAATATTGGCGCAGATTAACTATAACATTATGTCCATGAATGAAATGGTGGAGAATCTGGCCAAATCCGTCTATCTGGACACCGATATGGTAGCTTTATTATACGGGCGGGACGAGAACATCTTCGAGCTGCCCTCCAAGATGCTGAAGCTGGAGAAGCTGGTTTCTTCCACGTCCTTTTTGCATTCGATTATTATTTATAACGCTAATACAGAAAAATACTATTCGACGGACTCCTTGTTCCAGCAGAATGCCAATGGGGAGAGAGAACGGTTCGACCGGTTCCTGCATACAAGCGATTCCGTCCGCCGCCTGCAGCTCATTCCTATCAGCTACGATAAAGATTCAAGCGCGGAAGGTAAAGTATCCAGCATCGATTTGTTCGGCTATTTAATGTACGGTTCGGAAGAATCCCCGGCGGATCACTCCTCCAGCATGGTTATTCTGGTCGTCAAGCCGGAATGGCTGTTCGACAATCTGGAGATGCTGAACGGGCTTAGCGGCTACGGGGAGAACAGCATTGTGATCGTCAATGATAGGGGCGAATATTACACCCGCAATCAGCTTCCGCCGGCGATTGATCCGGACGAATTAGGGGAAGCTCTGCTGACCGACCAGCCGGGAAGCTTCGGGCAATTTGTCCGCACGATCCAAGACAGCTCTCACCTGGCCAGCTACATGCATACGGATGTATACGGCTGGACCATTGTCAGCATACGGCCCTATGAGGCTGTGCTCGGCAGCATTTATCAAATGCGGGGGCATTTTATCCTCATCACCGTTCTATTCCTGCTGCTATCGCTCATTGTCGCGTTTCCGGTCTCACGAAGGCTTTACGGTCCTCTGGAGAACATTCTGAAGCAATTAAAGCAGGTTCCGCAGTCGATGTTTGCCGGAATGCGCACTGGAGTCCAGGACGAGATGAAGTATCTTTCCCAGCTGCACACCCATGTTTTCCGGAAAATGGACGAGTATGAACGGGACCGGGATGCCAAACGATCGATCGTTATCAATTATCAGCTGCGGAAGCTTATCCTGGACAGCACGGCCGAGAATGAGCAGACCTTCCGGCAATGGATCGCCGACGGGCAGCTCCGTATTGCCGAGTCCGGTCCTTATGTGCTTATCGTTATGAAAATCGATGACTACGAACAATATTTACAGCTGTCTTCCGCCGATAGAAGACTGCTCTCGTTCGCGGTCGGCAATATTTCGGAAGAATTGCTGTCGAGTCTGGCACCGGTGGAATTCGTCGATATGAAGAACGATCAATTCACCCTGCTCGTCAGCGGGGCGGGAATGGAGTCGGAGCTTATGGATGGGCTGGTCCCTGCTCTCGAGGAGGTTCAAGAGACCTTGCACCGGCTGTACCGCTTGTCTCTCACCGTGGCGATAAGCCAGCCCGCCGCCGATTATCGGGAATGGACTTCGCGATATGGTGAGGCTTTGCGCAGTGCGGCTTACCGGATGGTGTTCGGCAAGCGCTCGGTGATTACTCTGGAACGGATCCGGGAGAAAGCGGGCAGCGATACCTTCCCGAATACGGCCGATTTGGAGAAGAGGCTTACGGAAAACCTGAAGGCCATGCGAACAGAAGCTCTTGCCGCCGATTTGGACGAGCTGTTGGACCAGGCCGCCCGTTCCAATATCGAGAACATCCAGCATTGGATTCTTCACCTTCTTGTTGTCATTCGCGGCACAATTATGGAGATTAACAATAACCGTCTGCTTCCCGTCGATATGGACTGGCAGGACGGGTATCGCCGGGTACTGGACGCCGAAACGCTGGAGGAAGTCCGCGACCAGTTCCTTAAGATGTTCGCCAATCTGGAGGAGCATCGGCAATCCTCCAGTGAGGAGAAGAAGGATGCGCTGGTGGATACGATTCGCGAATTGATAGATACCCACTATATGGACATGGATCTCAGCCTGCAGAGCATTTCCTCCATGCTTAAGATGTCATCGGCATATGTCGGGAGGCTGTTCAAAGCCAATACATCCGTCACCGTAACGGAGTATATCCATAACGTAAGGCTGAACAAGGCTCTGGAATTGCTGGAAGGGGAAGATTACAGCATCAACGAAGTGATGGAGCGTATCGGGTATCGTACCCAAAGTCATTTCTTCAAGCTGTTCAAGAGCAAATACGGAACGACACCGCGGGAATACCGTTTGAAGAGAAGCTTGCTCGGGCACAATTAGAGGCGTTGCCATTAAATAGAATATAAAGCCGTCCGGACTTATGCCGGACGGCTATTTCCGGTTCCCCAAGGTTTCCTTGGAGTCATCAAGCATAAGATCAAAGGCTGAAAATCGTCGGCCTTTTTTTGTTTGGTGTTTAGACGAATGGATATGATTGCCGGCTAATTCCCTTGAAATAGCCGGCTTCAAGCCCCTAATTGTCGCTATTGAGCAGTAAAGTACAAAATGAGCAGTCCCTTTCAGAACAAAAGTACGATCTTTCCAGTTTCGTTTTCCGGGCGGCTCCGCTATAGTTCGTACAGAAGCTGAAATTTGCTTATGACTTGGGGTGAAATTATGGATAAACCAACATCAGGCGGAACGCCGCAAGCGGTACCACTGCGTTCCCGGCCCCGCGGCAAGCTGGCCCGAGAGTGGGAGCAGTTCAAAAGAAATAAAGAACTGCTTTTTCTTTCCTTGCCCGGAATTCTAATTAAGCTTGTGATCAACTATTTGCCGCTCATTGGCTTGATCGTTGCTTTTAAACAGTATCGCTTTGATCTCGGGATTTTTGGAAGTGAGTGGAACGGCTTAAACAACTTCAAGTTTTTCTTCTCTTCGGAGGCCGCTTTCCAAATTACCCGAAATACGGTTCTCTATAACCTCGGCTTCATTATTATTACAACCACGGCTGCACTCATTCTCGCCGTGCTGATGAATGAGGTGTCTGGACGGTTTGTGAAGGTGTACCAAACGGCTTTGTTCTTCCCATATTTCTTATCCTGGGTAGTTGTCGGTTACATTACCCTGGCTTTTCTGGAGCATGAGAAAGGGTTCTTGTACCATTTGTTCCTCTCCTTCGGGTGGGATCCGGTCCAATGGTATCAGGAGGCGGACAAATGGCCGTATTTGCTTAACGGAGTCCAGCTGTGGAAGGCGGTAGGCTTCTCCACGCTCATCTATTATGCGGGCATTATAGGTATCAATCCCACCTATTATGAGGCGGCCAAAATTGATGGAGCCTCCAAGTTCCAGATGGTCTTCCGCATTACGCTGCCGCTGCTGACGCCGCTCATTATCATTTTGTTTATCATCGCCGTAGGCGGGATGTTCCGGGCCGATTTCGGACTGTTCTATTTCATTCCGAACAACTCCAGCTTCCTGTATACGACGACCGATGTTATCGACACTTATGTTTATCGTTCGCTGCGTGATTTAGGCGATGTCGGAATGAGCGCCGCCGTTGGTCTGTATCAATCCGTCGTCGGGTTTATTCTAGTACTGTCGACCAACTATATCATCAAGAAAATCAACAGCGAAAACGCATTGTGGTAGAGGGGGGCTCGTGAATGTCGACTGACAACCCGAAATGGGCACAAGGAATCATTCATTTGTTTTTTATCATCATTACCTTGTGCATGGTGGTGCCGCTCCTGCTTGTTGTCTCTATTTCATTCTCGGATGAAGAAGCTTTGATTCGCGGCGGCTATAAGCTGTTTCCCGAGCAGTTCAGCTTGACGGCCTATCAAACCGTCTTTAAATACCCGGCGCAGCTTCTTATGTCTTACGGCGTGACGATCTTCGTCACGGTCGTAGGTACGGCCGCGGGCTTGCTGCTGACCGCGATGATCGGCTATACGATTTCCCGCCGGGATTACCGCTACCGCCGGATTACGACGTTTTATGTCTTCTTCACCATGCTGTTTAGCGGCGGATTGGTCCCGTTCTATATTATGATGACGAAGTACCTGCATTTGAAGGACACCATATGGGTGCTGATCATCCCTTATCTGCTTAATCCGTTCTATGTCATGATTATGAAGGGTTTCATGGATAAGATGCCGCTCGAAGTGATCGAATCGGCCAAAATCGACGGGGCCAACGAGTGGAAGATATTCTTCAGCATCATTCTGCCGCTGGCTACGCCGGCGCTGGCCACCGTAGGGCTGTTTATCGGCTTCACCTACTGGAACGACTGGTGGCTCGGCCTGCTGTTTATCGACAATGAGCAGCTCGTGCCTTTGCAGCTGCTGCTGTATCGGACAATGAATTCGATTGAGTTTTTTGCGACGAATGCCCAATACATTAGCGGCAATATCGATCTATCCCAATTCCCCAGCCTGTCCACGCGGATGGCCTTGGCGATTCTGGGAGCCGGTCCCATGCTCTTTGTCTTCCCATTCTGCCAAAAATATTTTGTCAAAGGGATGACGGTCGGATCGTTGAAGGAGTAATTTCTCGAGGATGTTTTATGAAACCGTATTGGCAAAAGAGCGGAATCCGCGATAAGGAGGTGATGATCGGGGACCGGATTCCGCTCGCAAGCTTCGCTTTCCCAAACGGTGTAATTATATAATCATTTAATAGGAGGTCATAAGCTATGTCTAACAGAAATAAATGGACATCAGGTTTGACTTTGCTGCTTTCCTCGGCTCTGCTTTTAAGTGCATGCGGAGGCGGCAAGGAAGAAGGAGGCACATCCGGATCGGGCTCCGATTCGTCGGATCAAGAATTGAAACCGGTTGAACTGAGCTGGTATTATCCCCAATGGAGCACCCAGCCGGATCTGAAGTCGGTAGAGGACGCCGTGAACAAAATCACCCAGGAAAAAATCAATGCCACGATCCGCATGAAGCCGATCGATGGCGGCAGCTACGGGCAAAAGCTGAACACCATGGTGGCTTCGAACGAAAAGTTCGACATCGCCTGGACGTCGTTCTGGATGTTTGACTATGCGCAGAATGCCCGTAAAGGAGCTTTTACCGAGCTTGATGGGGCTATGCTGGACAAGTATGCTCCGAATTTAAGGAAGACGCTTCCGGATGTCGTATGGCAGGCCTTGAAGGTGGACGGCAAAACCTACGGCATTCTCAACTATCAGACGATTACGAACAGAGAAGGATTCCTGATTCAGAAGAAATATGTCGACAAGTATGGCATTGATCCCGCAGCCATTAAAGAAGTGAAGGATATGGAGCCGTTCTTCGAGAAAATCAAGGCGGACGAGCCGGGAACGATTCCTTTCTCCATGACGCGCGGCGGCAAATTTGAAGTGATGAAAACATCCTTCAACAATCTGGAGTTTATCTCCAACCAAGCGCTCATTGGCATTTATCGCGACGACGCCGATCTGCGTGTCGTAGACATCGCGACTACTCCGGAGTATAAAGAATATCTCGAATTGATGCATAACTGGTATAAGAAAGGGCTGATCAATCAGGATGCCCCGATGCTCAAGAGCGACAAAGAAAATTTGAAAGTTGGCAAAGTGGCTTCCTTCTTCCATAACGTGCTGAAACCTGGCCGGGAGCAGGAGGAGAAAACGGCATTCGGCGGCAACGAAGTAGTAGCGATTCCAATTACGGAGCCGTTCGTCGGAACGAATACGATCATCCAATCCATGCAGGCTATCAGCAAAACGTCGGCCAATCCGGAAAGGGCGCTGATGTTCCTGGATCTGCTTAATTCCGATCCGGAGCTGCTGAACCTCGTCGCCTTCGGAATCGAGGACAAGCACTATACGAAAGTGGACGAGAACACGGTTAAACCGATTCCTGACGGAGGGTACGATCCTAACCAAACCTGGGTTTTCGGTAACGGATTCATCTCTTACCTGAGGGAAGGACAAGAACAGGAGATTCGCGACCAGACGCTGCAGGAGAACGAAGCCGCCCAGCCGTCCCCGATTCTCGGATTCACCTTCGATCCTCAGTCGGTATTGACGGAGATCGCCAACATCCAGGCGGTGGGAGATCAGTTCGGACCTCCTTTGAATACGGGTGCGGTCGATCCTAATGAAAAGCTGGAGGAATTCATCAGCAAGCGTAAAACAGCTGGCATCGGCAAGGTCGTAGAGGAAGTTCAGAAGCAGCTGGACGAGTGGAAAAAGCAGAACAAACAATAATTCGATAAATTTATAGGGCATAAAACATTAAAATCATTAAGAAACATAGGCATCATGAACGCAAGAATGTAAGTGTAAGCACCAAAGAAGCAGAAAAGCATGGGTATTAAGTAAGCAGAGAAAGCATAGCTTCAAGCAAGCATAGGCAGTACCACACCGCAGCTTGGCGAACAACCGCCGCTGCGGTTTTTTTTATCGCATCAGAGCGGGAACTTTAGGTTTACTTAAGCAGTGAAGTGATATGATTGAGCTTTTAAGTCTATGAAAAAGGAAGACTATAATGTCTACCCGGCAGTGATGAGATTATGGTAAACTTCATGAAGGTCCCCTTTCCAAATCGTGGGAAGCGGGGCTTCTTCCTGTATTAAAATAAATTTGCAGCTCCCATCAATTCAATGCAATGGAGTGGAAGCAACATGAGAGGCATGAAGCAAATGTCGGTTAAGCAGAAATTAACCCTTTATTTTATAGTGTTCTTCTGCGTGCCGTTTCTACTTATTGGATTTATATGGAATTTTGAATCGACCAGGACGATCGAACAAAGTGCAATTTATTTTAACGAGCAGTTAGTCCAGCGGTTGAACAATCAATTGGACGATTATTTTAGAGAAATCAAGGTGGACACACAGAATCTTCCGGGCCATCCGTTGATCCAACAGTTTATAAAGCTGGATCCAAACAATTCCTATGAAATGTATCAGATCAAAAAACGAATTAGTGATGAATTATACCCGGATATTAATTATAAGCGCAAGGATATCGTTTCTTTTTACATGTATTCTGTCAAAGGAGGCGTTTTTGGCGATTCCGCGCGTTACAATCTGGATCAAAAAATTCTTGATAGTTTGCAAGAAAATAGCTTTACCATAAACGGCATTGTAAGCACGAACTGGAGTGTAGTGCCGGCTTTTGTTACGGTTTCCCGCCTAATATATGACAATGTCACCTTTCAGCCTGCCGGCGTTATAGTATTCGTATTAAAGATGGATCCGCTATTATCCATTGCGGATGTAGAAACATTCGGCAAGGAAGGCTATATTACTATAGTTGACGCCGAGAACCGTTATATTTATCACCCGGATAAAGCTAAATGGGGGGAAACCCTTTCGGAAGAGCGGCTGGCTAAATTATCCTCTCCGCGAGGGCAATTTGTTGAGCATTCGATCAATGGGAAAAAGAACATCGTTTATAACGTCTCCCATTTTACTAAGCTGACCATAATATCCGAAGTGTCATTAAAACATTTGATTGGAAATTTGGCGGATTTAAGGACGATTACTCTGTTGATCGCAGCAATAATTTTGGTCTTGGCCTTTATTAACTTCAATAAGATGCTTCTCGAAGTTAAACGGCTTGTGGAAGTCATTCATATCTCCCGGCTGAAGGCAAAGGAGAGTGAGCTTAAACATAGAGATGCGACTCTGCAGGCTCTTCAGTCACAAATCAATCCTCATTTCTTGTACAATACATTGGAAGTTATTAATTCTCTTGCAGTTATTTCCAAAAATCGCTCCATCAGCAGTATGACGGTACGGCTCGCGAATCTGTTAAGATACAGAGTCGGAAATCCCCAGCAAATTATTCATCTGCGGGAAGAGATCGACCACGTAAGCAATTATACTAAAATACAACAAGAACGTTATGAAAAGCTCGAATTCAGCCTGGAGATAGAAGAGGAGATGCTGGATAGAGTGGCGTTGTTCCGCCTAACGATTCAGCCGATTGTGGAAAATTCATTCTTGCATGGATATGAAAATCATGGACTTCCTTCAACGGGGATATATATAACCGGAAAAGCCCATCAGAGCTATTATTCCCTGATTGTCGCTGATCGAGGTCGAGGAATGAGTCCTGAATTAATGGCAAAATACAATGAAGCTTTCGAATCGGTTTCGGAGCAGCAAATGCTGGATAGCCAGGTCAAGTTATTCTCGAATATTGGACTCTGGAATGTTCATAGCCGGTTGCGGCTAAGTTTCGGCGCTCCTTTCGGGCTGACGATCGTTCGTTCTAATGAGAAGGGGACCGAAATAGAAATCAAGCTTCCATATTATTCTCATGCAAATCTTCAATAAAGAGGCGATAACCATGCTTAAAGTTATGATCGCCGACGATGAGCGGCTGGTCAAAAAAAGTTTGCGGGTATTGATTGAAACGGAAAGCGAAGGCTTTGAAGTGGTGGTAGAGGCGGAGAACGGGCTGGAAGCGCTCCGACTGGCTGAGCAATTCTCCCCGGATCTAATCATTACAGATATTCGTATGCCGAGTATGGATGGGCTCGAATTGATTCAACAGGTGGGAGCGCGCCGAATGAATGCCGAATTCATCATCATTTCGGGTTACAGTGATTTCGCTTATGCGCAATCTGCCCTGCGCTACGGCGTCACGGATTATATTCTTAAACCGGTCGATTCCGATTATTTTCTTACGGTTCTGCAGAACGTCCGAAACAAGCTGCAGGACAAGCTTCCAACCCATACGGATGCGCTCCGGCTGGAAATAGAAGACCATCATTATCAGTCCATGATTAAGGAAGCCTTGGCATTCTTGGAGCAGCATTATGCGGAGCCGGAATTTTCCGTGAAGGATGCTGCCGCTTATTTTGGGATCTCTTCCAATTACTTCAGCACTTTATTCAAGAAGCTTACCGGAATATCCTTCACACAGTGCTTGACCCAGCTTCGCATTGAACAGGCCAAGAAGCATCTGCAAAAACCATTCATTAAAGTGTACGAAATCGGTCAGCTTGTAGGCTACGAGGATTACACCCATTTCTCCAAAACGTTCAAGAAATTAACGGGATGTTCCCCCTCTGAATACAGGAAAAGGTGGAAGGAGCATTAGGCTAAGAGCAAAACCCATAACTTCGGTATTAATTCCATGTTCACTAGTTCGACGGGTTGCTACAATTATTTCTACAAGGGCCTTTGCGATAATAGATGACATGGGAGGGGCATACAGAAGATATGGGACGTCGATCGAAATATATGCTGGTTACCGGATTGCTATCCGCAATGACTGTAGTGGCAGCTTGCGGCGGAGGATCCAATGGCCAGGCGGAAGGCAATACACAAGCAGGCAAAGAAGTGCCGGAGGGCGCAGGCGAGAAAAGAGAAATCAGCATTCTGCTGTCTCATAACAATTATCAATTCGCGTCCAGAGCGCCGGAAAGTGAGAAAGAGCTTTATTATAAAGAGCTCGAAAGACTGTCGGGATACAAATTATCGTTTGAATTTTTAGGCCATGCGGACGATTACAGACAACAGCTAGCTCTCCGCTTCGCTTCAGGCGAATTGGCTGATCTCGTACGCACAGCGAGTATCGATTGGGATGTGCATGCGGGCGCTGTGGATCAGGGGGTTTTCCTGGAATTAGGTCCATTAATTGACCAGTACGCCCCGAATTTAAAGAAAAGTATCCCGGAAGTAGCTTGGAATAGTCCCAAAGTTTCGAAAAACGGAAAAATATACGGTATCCCTTTATCGATCGGAGTGCCGGCTGACCGCATCATCATGTATCGCCAAGACTGGCTGGACAAGCTGAATATGGAAGTGCCGGAGACGCTGGAAGATTTCTTGGAATTTGCTGAGGCTGTCAAACAGAACGATATGAATGGAGACGGAGACCCCAACAACGAATATGCGGTTTCCCTTACGGACAACTTGGCCTGGAACGATGTCTTCAGCGGATCATTTGGAGTAAGACCGGGCGCTTGGCATATGCGGGACGGTCGTCTGGAGCCGGATATCATTCAGCCAGAAATGAAAGAAGTGATCGCTTTTTATAAACAAATGTATGATGCCGGTTACATTCATAAAGATTTTATAACAAAAAAGCAAGCGGATCGCACAGGCGATGCCTACAAAGGGTTATATGGAACTTGGGGGGCTGCCGTCTATCAGTACCCTGGAAACAGCAAGAAAGAGAATTACATTGATCAACCGGATGCCAAATTGACGATGGCCGCGCCGCCTAAAGGTCCGCGTGGAGAAAACTATCTGCAATTGGAAAACGACCAGATTTTTTTCGTGCTAGTCATTCCCTCTACTACGAAAAATCCGGAAGAAGTCATCAAGTTTCTGGAGTGGACCTACACGGACCCGGAAGCTGACAAGTTTTTCACTTACGGAATAAAAGATCATAACTATACAGAAGTAGACGGAAAAATTGTATTGGACCCGGAAGCGGAGGCTAACCAGGGAGGAACACTTGGTTTTGTCCGTGTTTCGCTCAATATGCGTGAACTCGGGGAAAACAGCGAGTCCGTTATCGCCATGCAACCGGATAGCGATGTTTTAATTGCAGGCTATAAGCTGTCGGAAGAAACAACCATTACGAATGATGCCATGTACTTATCGAAACTGGACGCTTTTGACGGACGCCCAGAGTTGTCTGTAGGATTTTCGCCGGGCAATTTGTTCTATGACACGTTTGTCAAGCTCGTTATGGGAAGAGAACCGCTTGATTCCGGATTTGATAAGTTTGTAGAGGAATGGAAGAGCCGGGGCGGGGAAGCAGCGATTCTAGAAGCGACTGAATGGTACAACGAATTTCATAAAAAGTAATAGCTATTAAAAGGAGGTCCTGGCCAAAGCAGAAAGTCGAGGCGGGGCTTCTTTTTATTTCCGTCTGAGAAAGGAGATTGGCATATTGATTCGTAAACCTAAATCGTTGGATCCTTATGTATTATTCCTAATCGCACTCCCGGGCTTGCTGCATTTTGTCGTTTTTAAGTATATTCCCATAGCCGGAAATGTAATCGCCTTTCAGGATTATAACTTATTTCAAGGTTTTATCCATAGCAAGTGGGTCGGGTTAAAACATTTCATCTTTATGTTCGATTACCCTGAATTTGCAATGGTATTTAGAAACTCGCTGAAGCTGGGCCTATACTCGATTCTGTTCGGGTTCCCGGCGCCGCTCATTCTAGCTCTGCTGTTAAATGAGATCAGGGTCAGTTGGTTTAAACGGATGACCCAAACGTTGCTCTACCTTCCGCATTTCTTGTCGTGGGTTATAGTAGGAGGAATTTTTACAGAAATTCTCGCCAACGGCGGAACCCTAAATTCTTTATTAAGCCGCTTTGGTTATGAACCTATTTCGTTTCTGACTGAACCGAAATATTTTCTTGGCATTTTGATCTCATCCGGTATTTGGAAAGAGGTCGGTTGGTCGACGATTATTTATTTAGCTGCGCTTACCGGCATTAATCCTAATTTATATGAAGCCGCGATGGTGGATGGAGCGGGACGGTGGCGCCAAATGTGGAGCATTACGCTTCCCTTGTTAGTGCCCGCCATTATCGTTTTGCTGATGCTTCGCATTGGGAATTTGTTAGATGCTAACGTGGAGCAGGTGCTGTTTTTCCTCAATCCGTTAGTCAGAGAAGTAGGAGAAGTGTTTGATACTTATGTGTATCGAGCCGGATTAACGGGCGGACAGTACAGTTATACGACGGCGATAGGTATTTTCAAAGCGGTCATTGGCATCGTCCTCGTCGTTTCTCTCAACCAGTTCAGCAAGAAAACGACTGGCGAAAGCATATATTAGGAGCGGAGGGATAGAACATGAACCTGCATAAATCGGAAAAATCGTTTCAATTCACAAACGGAGTGTTTATGATCTTGCTCTGCTTAAGTATGATCGCTCCCATGATTCATCTGCTCGCCATTTCGTTAAGCAATCCCATCTATGCGGAGGCCAGACTGGTTTATTTATGGCCCAAAGGATTTAATTTGGAGGTCTATAAAAATCTTTTTCAAATGAATGACATGTGGCGGGCGATGGGAGTAAGTGTCTTTATAACGGTAATGGGGACTTTACTCTGCCTGGTGCTTACCTCTACTCTCGCATTTACATTGACCCGGCCGCAAATGCCGGGACGCAAGTGGATTTTGCGGCTCATCCTGTTTACGTTCATCTTTCCGGTGCCTCTGATTCCGAGCTTTCTTGTAGTCAAGTCGCTGGGAATGATGGACACATTATGGGCATTAATCGTGCCTGGGGCTCTGGGTGCTTACTTCATCTTTATTACGAAAACTTTCTTCCAGGGGATATCATCGGAATTGATCGACGCAGCCAAGATCGATGGAAGCGGTGAATTGGGTATTCTCACACGCATCATCCTTCCCTTATCCACGCCTGTTCTCGCCACCATTGCGTTGTTTCATGCGGTAGGCCAGTGGAATGCGTATTTCGGCGCTTTGATCTACATTCGATCAGTGCACTTGTATCCGCTGCAGTTAAAGCTGCGCAATATGGTGCAGAATAGTGTGGCTGATTCTGGCTTGGACGGCGGCTATCAGTTGGATACAAGCATGATGCAAACTCCGGAGATGATGAAAGCAGGCGCTATTATTTTTTCTACCATCCCCATCTTACTTGTCTATCCGTTTTTGCAAAAGTATTTTGTGAAGGGAGCTTTTCTGGGATCATTGAAAGAGTAGCGAATAGAGCAGCCGGGACAGGAGAGGGGCCCGTTGTGGCCCCAAAAAAGGGCAGGCGGGTAGCGTAGCAGAAATAAAGCCGTTAAGCGTTAAACGTTAAACGCTGAGCTTTAATTCGTCCAGAATTTCGGCAAGAGGTCTGTGTGCCAGAGCCTGCTGGTAGACATAGACCACTTCTTCACTCGTAAGGCTTCGGCTGATAATAATAGTTAGGGGAGTCGACCCGATCCTCGTAGGTACTGTGAAAAATATCCGTCGTTGCCGGAGAAAGCGGCGGAATGAGCCAGGACCATCTTCCCGTAACGCAGCGTCCTTCCCTTTCCTCGATCTTCTGAAAGACTCCGAATTGTTGGGCAGCCGTATGATGATCGACAATGCTGACCTTGCTCGTTCGGAAAGAATGCAGCACAGCTACGTTCAACTCGACCAGCGCCCGATCCTTCCATAATGATCCGCTCGAGGAGGTATCCAGCCCCATGGCTTCGGCCACGCGAGGCAGCAGGTTATAGCGGGACTTGTCGGCCAAGTTGCGTGCTCCGATCTCCGTTCCCATGTACCAGCCGTTAAAAGGAGCAGCCGCATAGGAAATGCCGCCGATTTCCAGTCTCATATCGGAAATAATCG
This sequence comes from Paenibacillus sp. J2TS4, assembly GCF_018403245.1. Classification (GTDB taxonomy): domain Bacteria; phylum Bacillota; class Bacilli; order Paenibacillales; family NBRC-103111; genus Paenibacillus_L. Next base: position 68,932 of record NZ_BOSH01000007.1, on the reverse strand, counting down.
GGACTGCGTACCATTTGACTTCCATGCCTGAAAACAGATCGAGCTCCGGATGATGGATCGGAACCTCCTTGACGATCTCTCCCGGAAGCTCGAAGAGACGTGGCTTCCTGTCGTGACATTGAATGACCAGAGGCAGCAAGTCGAACGGGGTCCCTTCTCCTCTCCAGCCTAACGAAGTACAGATCCTGGTAAAATCGACCGATGAGGGGTCGCCGATCACACCGCCGTCCGGAGCTTCATAGCCCGCATAACGAAGCAACTGGTGGTTCCATAGGCGAACCGGCTCCTGATTGCGAACGGTTTGCTTAAATATAGTAATGGCCGAGCGGATTTCTCCGCCATGGGTAGCAAATTCGATATGACGCAGAAGTGCCTGATAAATGGCATCTTCAGAAGTTAAATTACGGGCATCGAACACCTGCAGCCGGTTCCAGAACAATCGGCCGATGCAGCGATTGGAGTGGCGCCAAGCCATTTTGGCCCCATGCACAAGCTCTTCATAAGTATGCTCATACGATCCGTCCCGGTTAATTTCATTCTGAACCTGCTGAATCCTCAGCTCCGTATCTTCCATGGTTTTGCCCAACTCGCGGTAGCATTGGCGGATGAACTGCTCGGCTTCCTGCTTTAACTGGTCTTCCATTTGATGTACTGCCTGGCTATCCATGGTAGCGTCTGCCTCCATCGCAAATTTCGTGCCGGCGTGTCTTGCCGCACCCACATTTTCTCATAGGCTATCGGATAAGCGCGGGCAAGTCAATGTCTGGCACAAAACTGTAACAAAGGGAGGATTAAGTTCAGGGCTCCGACAGGTGGTTTTATCCTATTTCGTGGGATATTTCGTTCTTTCTCGTATATACTATGTATATACGAGAAAGATGGACGGTGGTATAATGAAATCAAATGATAAGAAGGTGATAATCGTGAAAATTCAAAAATGGGGAAATAGTCTTGGTATCCGAATACCAGGATCGTTCGCAGAACAATTGAATATTAACGTAGGTTCAGAAGTGGAGCTGCTTTTAAGGAATACGGAGATGATCATACGGCCCATTCGTAAGAAGCCAGAGTTAAAAGACCTTCTATCACGAGTAACGCCAGAAAACAGACATCAGGAAATTAATTATGGAAAACCGGAGGGGAATGAAATTTGGTAGCAGCAGACATAAAGGAACGTCCGTTTCCGGAACGTGGTGATCTGGTCTATATCAATTTCAATCCACAATCTGGCCACGAACAAGCGGGTGAACGACCGGCGATAGTAGTATCGCCATATGAGTTCAACGTGGTAACAGGATTTGCCGTCGTTTGTCCGATTACCGATCAACAAAAAGGATACCCATTTGAAGTACCGCTGCCGGACCATTTAAAGGTAACAGGATGTGTTCTTGCAGATCAAGTAAAAAGTTTAGATTGGCGTGCCCGGCGAATGAAGTTTAAAGCTATCGCTCCATCTAATGTTATTGAAGAAGTACGAGATATCATCCATACATATATTTAAAAAAGCAATCCTTACTATTGTTCTTATGCCTCCCTTGTCTGTTCAAGAAACAAGAATATGGAAGAGATATGAAGAACGTATTTCAGGAGTTGTCACAAGTAAAAAGCGGGAGACTCTTGAAGGTGTCAAGAACCTTTTAGAGTGGAATTAAAAAGCTTCCCCGTTTTATTGCAAATTGTGAATATAAGGAAAAGATCATTACTGTAAGTAGTAATCTGGACATCCTCGATTTGTTTTCAAACTAACCTACCGGGTAACAATAATTCAAAATCAAACCCGGCTTCCGCGACATCGTTAGCCGTAACTGTCTGACGTCATAGATAATTAAGTGTATGTCCCTTTCGTTATATACATATAAACAAAGAAGAGTGCTTAATAGCACTCTATCTTTGCAAAAAGTTTTGATAAGTTGGCCGCTTAACTGCAGATTTCCCTTGGAAGTTTATTTGAGCATGCGATGGTCACATTTTCTATGTTGTCATGTTCGGCCGCAGCTCGCTGAGTCCGTTCATATATTTGCGGAGAGCCATGGGAAGGTAGACGCTGCCGTCCGCTCTTTGATGATTTTCCAATAGCGGGATGAGAATGCGCGGCGAGGCAACCGCCGTATTGTTTAAAGTATGGCAGTAGCGCGTCTTCCCATCATCGTCGCGATACCGAATATTCGAGCGCCGCGCTTGGAAGTCGAGCAGGCTCGAGGACGAGTGAGTTTCCCCATAGCTGTCACGGCTCGGCATCCACGATTCAATATCGTACTGCTTGTAATTTTTTTGGCTCATATCCCCGGTGCATACGGCCACGACCCGGTAAGGAATTTCCAGCAGATTCAATAAATCCTCCGCATTCTTCGTCAGCTCCTCTAACAGTTGTTCCGAAAGCTCCGGATCGTTCCGGCATAGAATGACCTGCTCCACCTTGGCGAATTGATGAACGCGGTACAGCCCTCTGACATCTCTGCCTGCAGAGCCCGCCTCCTTGCGGAAGCAGACCGAGACTCCGGCAAGCCGAACCGGCTCCGTCATATCGATAATCTCATCGCTGTAATACGAAATGAGAGGGACCTCCGAGGTGCCGACCAGCCATTTGCCCTCCGATGGGATTTCGTAGGTCTGATCCTGACCGAGCGGAAAAAATCCCGTATTCCGCATCGTCTCTTCCCGGACGATAAGCGGCACGTCCATAACCGTGAAGCCGCGCTCCATCAGCAAATCAATAGCAAGCTGTTGAACGGCCCTATGCAGCAGAAGCCCCGCCCCTTTGAGAAAATAATTGCGGGTTCCCGCCACTTTAACCCCTCTGGGCAAGTCGAATAAATCTAACTCTTCTCCAAGCACGACATGGTCCTTTATTTCAAAATCAAAAGCAGGAGGGCTTCCCACTCTCCTCAGCTCCACGTTGTCCGCATCGGACAGGCCGCTCGGCGTATCGGGCGATACCGGATTCGGGACGAGCATCAGGAGCGATTGATACCGCTGGTCAAGCTCCGACCAGACGGCTTCCAGTTGTTTTAACTCGAGATTGATCTGTCTGACTTCCTCTTTCAGCCGCTCCGCCTTGGCCTGATCGCCCGTTCTCATGCAGGCGGCGATTTGTTGGGAGCGTTCATTTCTGTCTTTCCTGTTATTTTCGAGTTCCAGCAGCTTTTGCAGCCTATGGCGGTCTACGTCCAACAAATCGTCCAAGGAAAGATGGATCCCTTTCTGGTCTGCGACTTGCTGAAGCTGGGCAGCGTTGTCTCTGATGTAACGAATGTCCAACATAATGATCTCTCCTTTTGAAAAAAAACAAAAAGCGCCCTCATCTTTGGGACGAGGAGCGCTGCTCGCGGTGCCACCCAACTTGACCGGCGTCCAGGGACGGCCGATCCATCTTGGTTCCGCGGTAACGGCGTGGGACCCGGTTTACTTAGAGAGGACAAAGACATGGCTTCGTGCGGCTAGTTGATTGGGCTTCTGCGATTAAGTTACAGCAGATGAAGCCTGGAATCTTCAAGCGAGTGGCCTTGCCTTAACGGCTTGGCTCTCACATGAAGCACTGTCCGACGCTCATAGATCTTGTCGCTCCGGTCATAAACGCCTCCGAGTTGGATGCTCTTCATTGGCATGATTCCGATCTTGAATTTGTTCTATTATATAGTATAACCGGTTTCTTTGACAATATAGCAAGGTAAATCATCTGAATTATTTAACCTTCTGCCGTTTCATGAAACGGTTGGATGGGTAATCAACAAAGACGGGCAGGGCTCCTGCCCCGAATAGAAGGTTGGCCTAAGGCCATGACATCTTCATTTAACCATGACCCAAATGCTTATGGATAAACCGCCTCACGAGTTCGCTGTTGTGGCGGTTGACGTTGTGTCCTCCGAACGGGTAGGCCTCGATGTGCTTATCCGCGGACCGAAGCCGATTATAGGCGGCGAAAATCGTCTCCGGGGGGCAAATCGTGTCCTTCAGTCCGACACTCATCAGGACGGGCTGCTTGATTCGTTCGGCTAAATGGACAATGTCAAAATAACTTAATGTCGTTAATATAGATTCCAGCTTGTCCGGGAACAGGTCGGCGAACGAGGCTAATTCCGACAGAGATCCGGTGGAATGCATAATCCCGTAATCCATATGGCACATATTAGGAACACTTGCCGCGCACAGCGATACTTTATCGCTTAATGCGGAAGTAATTAATGCCAACCCGCCTCCTTGACTTGCACCGGCCACGGCAATTCTGGAACGGTCAATTTCCGGCTGCCCGTACACCCAATCGATCGCTCTTAAGCTGTCGACGGTGATGGCCTTATAGTAGCTGCGGTCCTTGTCGAGAATTCCTTGGCTGATCCAGCCGCTGGTCATCCCCGTTTCACTCGGGAGGGTATTGCCGGTCTCTCCGCCTTGACCGCGGACATCTACCGCGAAGACGGCTAAGCCCATCATCAGCCAGAGAGCATAGTCCTCAGGCACTCCTTTGCTGCCATGGTAGCCGTGAAACCAGACTACGCACGGGACGGGAGAGTCGTTGCGAAACGGAGGGAGCAGGTACCAGCCGTGGATGGGCGTTTCGTCGAATCCGTGATAGATGACTTTATATACTTCAGCATGGAGCATATAGGGTGAATCCATTCGGACTTGCCGCGCATTTAGCGGCTGGCTGCCGATCTGCTTCAAGGTGAGCTCCCAATATTCGTCTAAATCGGAAGGTGCATAGGGCACGGATATATAGTTATGGAGATCGCTAATTCTTTTATCAATGGCATTCATAGAAATCGAACCTTTCTAACCTTAATATTTGGGATTGTCAACAACTCATGACTCAAGTCACGAGCTTGTAACTGCCCGGAAGTGAGTGCGGCGGTTAGCCTCCTTCCTTGGGGTGGCGTTACCATAGGCAGGTTGACTGCTGCCCGACTGCATAGGTATACCTATGCAGTCACTTCAGCGATGTACTGGATTCCAATGCGCTGAAGATTCATAGCGCCAATGCGATCATCATTCGAGCGATACCCGCACTTCTGACAACAGAAGCAGTGCCTCTTCTTATCCCGATTGGCTCTCTCTGTATGCTCACATTTGGGGCAGGCTTGTGATGTATAACGGGGATCAACCGCCATTACTTTGGCTCCATGGAGGTTGGCCTTGTACGTGATCATCTGGCGCAGCTGATAGAAGGACCAAGAAACGGTTTCATAACGATCCTGGACCCGAACCCGCTCTGTACGGTTTCGAACACCCGTTAAGTCTTCCAGTACAAACAACGTATGGGCCCCATATCGGAGGACGAGTGCCTTGGATATCCGGTGATTGATATCTGTCATCCAGCGGTTTTCTCGTCCCCCGATCCGCTTTAACTTACGGCGAGCAGAGGCTGTCCCTAGTTGCTGCAATTGCTTTCGCAAATGCTTGTACTTCGAGCGTTTATTCTTAATGGGTCTACCGTGAAAGAACGTACATTGACCTTGGGAGTCATAGCTGGTCACAACAAAGTTGATGCCCATATCTAATCCGACTACTTGATTCAAAGATGGATCCGAGACTTCTTCCACTTCTTTGGTCATTGGGAGATGTAAGAAGAACTTCCCTCGCTTGTGGACTAACTTGGCGGTCCCGAAGGACCAGGATCCATCGAAATACGTTTCCATGCCTTTCGATTCATAAGCCACCTTGATGCGGCCATGCACGGTATTGATGGAAAACATCCGTTGCGTAAACGAGTAATCTCGACGCCAAACGAGGTCGAGCTCCGGTTTCTTGAACCGGACGAATGTCCAGAGGTGGCGATTGCCGATTAACGACTTGTACCGAGCGATCACCGTTCGCATGACCGATTGAGCCATTTGAGATCGTAAGGAAAAGGTAGAACGCAGCTCCCGATACGTCAACTGATGCAGCTTCGTCTTGGAGAGAATTTTCTCTTCAAATACAAGCTTGGACAGGTGATCACTTGCCAGACGGTAAGCCCCTAGGGTCTGTCGTAACCATTCGATTTGTTCAGGAGTGGGTAAGATTTTCACTTTGGCGGTTAAAGTGATTTTCAAGTCAAGTCACCTTGCTTCACGTTAAGATTCGGCTAGGCTGTAAGTTACTCACCCTAATCCTACACACTCCATTATATCAAACATATGTTCCTGTTTGAAGCAGAAATTCAGAAATAAGTGTAAGATCACTTATCTAATCAAAAGAGGAGGAGTAAAGGGGTGTGACTAATAAGAGAAGGGCGTAAATTCCTCTCACGACTCAAGTCGCGAGTATCCTTTACGCAGATTATGAATCATTCATATACACAAATGTTAATTACATTGCTCCATGAGACCGGTCCCCTTGCACGGCTAGGTATTGGAGGCAACAGTGAAGCTTTTCCTTTCTTAGATTTTTTTAATGATCTATAATAAATTTCTTTTCCAGATGAAGAACTCCTTCCTATTAAATGGCATTAAAGAAAGTTTCCTTCTGCTCCAGAGGAAGGACCTCCAAAGCTTCATGAACTTTCGGACGGCAGGAATATAAGGCCAATCATGACCAGAGAGCGGTTCTTGCTCACTTTATGAACTTATGCATCGTGGACATAGGTTCCGGGCCTGGGTTACACTTATTGTGAAGGCCGACAGCGCTTTAGCATTAGGATAAGGATTCTGCGATAATATGGTTTTTGACTATAACAAGTATTTACACAAAGGAGTATCTCGCCTTATGAGTATTCTGGTTGTTGACGATAATCCGGTCAATCTGATTATCATCGAAAAAATTTTAAAGAACGAAGGCTACCCCGACTGTATTAAAGTGAACTCGGCACATGAATTGTTTGATTATTTAAAAATCGATTCCGACGAACCGATGGATTGCGACGTCGATTTAATTTTGCTTGATCTGATGATGCCGGAGATCGACGGCTTGGAAGCCTGCCGGAGGCTTCAAAAGGTTGAACGGCTCAAGGATATACCGATCATTATCGTGACGGCCTTAGGTGATTCCAATAAGCTGGCGGAAGCTCTTGATCTAGGGGCCAGCGATTATGTAATGAAGCCGATTAACAAGGTCGAATTGATGGCCCGTATTCGGGCAGCACTCCGCCTTAAGTATGAAATGGATTGGCACATAGAACGGGACCGTAAAATCCGCTATGAGCTGGATTTAGCCAAACAGGTGCAGCGAAGCGTCCTTAGTCTGCCTATCGATGACGAGCTCATTAACATTCGCGCGAACTATTATCCATCCTCGGAACTGGCTGGAGATATGTATTCCTGGTTCCCCATTGATGAGCATCGTTACGGCATCATTCTATTGGATACGATGGGGCATGGCATCTCCTCCTCTCTCGTCTGCATGTTTATTTCCTCGGTTCTTCAAGACACGATTACGGAATTAACCGATCCGGAGAAGGTGATTCATGAGCTGAATCGATATATGAGTCAGCTTTACAGCAAGGACCACTTTATTCACTACTATTTTACCGCTATTTATATGGTTGTTGATACCCGGAATAAGCAAATCGAATATGTTAACGCCGGTCACCCTCCAGCGGTAGTCTTTCATGATGGCGACCAAATAAGCAAGATGGATCGGGGCAGCTGTGCGGTTGGTTTCTTTGACAAGATCGAGATCGAGAAATCGGTTATTCGCTACAAGGATACAGCGCGTATTTTTATGTTTACCGATGGGCTTATGGAGGTTCTGGAGGAGGAAGGAATGGACGGCTTCCAAGCATTGACCGCCAAACTGGAGCAATGCAAAGATATGGAAATGGAAGACTTTGTCCAGTGGCTGGTGCCGGAGGAGCTTCGCAACGATCATGAGGACGATATGTGTCTCGTTATTGTTCGGACTAAGTAGAGAAGGAAATCAGTGTAAATCTATATAATGATTGAATAGCTTATGAAGTGGAGAAAGAAAGATGCTTTCAGGGCGAGTTTTGGCTTTGTATTCCTACCATCCGAAGGCCCATCCAAATAGAAGGAATCTGTTGGTTCGGGGTCCCCGAAAAGTACCTGGAATCGCTTCGAAGCCCATCTTCACTTTTTGGGGAAGGAGTATGATGTTTGAAGCTTCGGAGGCACTTTCCTTCGGAACGGAATGAGAGCTATTCTTTAGTTCAACAGATATACATTTATTTCGCTACGAAAGCCTCAGATCTCGAACGCCGAAAAGTGACGGGATTCTCCGCACCATTTAATAGAAGGGGGCTAGGCCATGAAGATAAGGACGAAGCTGTTTCTCGGATTCGGGGCGCTTATTTTTCTTATGTTTGCCCTGGCCGGGATCGGCATTAACCGGCTATCCTCAATCGATAAAAATATTAATGAAATTTATCAGAATCGCTACAATAAAGTGAAATTCACTTCTAATACGCGCACCGAAGTATTTACGATGAATAATTTGCTCGTCAATCTTATATTGAACGAGCCGCGGGACCGTGAGGCGCTGATCCGGGAAATTAACGAATCCTCGACCAAAGCGTTGACGTATTTGAATCAATTGGGGGAGCAATCCGAGACGGCGGAAGAGAAGCAATTGCTGGAAGCCGCTATAGAGAGCTTCGATACTTATTCCGGTTACAAGAAAGAAGCGATCAGTCTGGTATCTTCGGCCAAGCGGGGAGAGGCAGCCCAACTGCGGGAGACCGAAGGTAACAAAATATCAGAGGCGCTTCAGCAGAGGCTGGATGAGCTGGCCAAATATCACGAGCAGAGAATGGATGAGCAGTTTCTCGCTTCGCGGGCGAATAATCGTTCGACGCTGACCTTTACTCTGCTGCTCAGCATTGTCGGTTTATTACTTGGTCTGGGCATTATGTTCTGGATTATTTACAGTATTACAGGCGGCTTGAATAGGGTATCCAAAATGATTTCCAGCTTTGCCAGCGGGACTATCGATGCGAAAGAGCTTAAGCAAATATCGCCTAAGGATGAAATCGGAGAAGTGGCGGAAGCCTTCTCTGTTATGGCACTGGATTTGCAGGAAAAGACGAAGCGCGAGCGGGAGATGAACCGGGCTAACGAGGAACAGGCCTGGTTAAAATCCAATCTGGCCCAGATGACTACTCACCTTAATGGATTGGGTGAGCTGGAAGTGGTCAGTCAAGCGTTTATTTCCGAAGTGACCCCGATGCTGGGGGCGAGCTATGCCGTGATGTACTTGCTGGAGGGCGAGAATCAGAACAAGCGCTTGAAGCTTAGCGGTTCTTATGCCTTCCAGGAAGGGATCCATCCGAGCGAAGGTCTTAAGATGGGGGAGGGACTGGTTGGGCAATGCGCCCTGGACGAGGAGACGATTCTGCTTAAGGACGTTCCGGCGGATTATATTAAAATTAACTCCGGACTGGGCGAGATTACTCCGGTCAATCTGGTCTTTCATCCGATCCGTTACGAGGATGAGCTGATAGCTGTCGTGGAGTTGGCCTCGCTGAACGAATTTACCCCGCTGCAGCTGCATTTGCTTGAACAGCTCGGTGAGAATGTCGGCATCGTGCTTAAAGATATTATTGGTCGCAAAAGAGTGGAGGAATTGCTGCGAATTTCGCAAGGCTTGACGGAGGAACTGCAAGCGCAATCCGAAGAGCTTCTCTCCCAGCAAGAGGAACTGAAAGCATCCAACGAACGACTAGAGGAAAAAACACGGTCGTTGCAGCGTTCCGAGGAAATGCTGCAACGACAGCAGGAGGAGCTGGAGCAAGCGAATGATGAGCTTGTGCAAAAAACGCAGCAGTTGGAGCTGCAGATCGAACAAACCGAACAAGTGAACCGCCAAATCCAACAAACCAAAAATGAGCTGGAGCGGCAGGCGCTGCAATTAGCGCTAACCTCCAAATACAAATCGGAATTTCTGGCCAACATGTCGCATGAATTGCGAACTCCCCTGAATAGCCTGCTCGTTCTGTCCCAGCTGCTTGCGGATAACCGGGAAGGGAATCTGGACGAGAAGCAGGTCGAGTTCGCTGAGACGATTCATTCGTCCGGAATGGATCTGCTGCGGCTGATTGACGAGATTCTTGATTTATCGAAGGTAGAAGCCGGGCGCATGGAAGTTCAAATAGAGCCTTATTCTGTCGGGGAAATTGAAGATTATGTCCGCCGCAACTTCGCTCCGATAGCCAAGAAGAACGGCCTCGGCTTCCATGTCATCGTGGAGGAAGAGGTTCCGGGTGTAATAAAGACCGATCCTCATCGATTGCAGCAGATTCTGCGCAATCTTCTTTCTAACGCTTTTAAATTCACGAAAGAAGGAAGCATTACCTTTCATGTGAAAACGGAGGAGTCACCGTCCACGGATGCGGGCAATTCCGGAGAGCCGCTGATTGCCTTTTCGGTCATTGATACGGGAATTGGCGTTTCGGAAGAAAAGCGAGAGCTTATTTTCGAAGCGTTTCGTCAGGCCGATGGAACGACAAGCCGCAAATACGGGGGAACGGGGCTGGGCTTGTCTATAAGCCGCGAGCTGGCTCGTCTGCTTGGAGGGACCATCACACTGAGCAGCGAGGAAGGTCGAGGCAGCATATTTACTCTGTACTTGCCGGTCTCTTCACCGGAACAGCCCGTAAGCGAGCCGAAGGAAGTCGTTCGCGACATGATGAACGAGGTGGCCGTTTCGCGAAGATACGGTGAGCCTTCGGAGATGCCCGCCGGATTAATCATTCCTCCGGTGAAGCTGTCCGATCCCAAGCTTCTGGAATCGCCGGGGATCAACGATGACCGCGACCTCATTGAGCCGAACGACAAAGTCCTGCTTGTCATTGAGGACGATATCCATTTTGTTAGAATCATAATGGAGATGGCCCGCACCCGAGGATTCAAGACGATTGCGGCGCTGAGGGGAGACCAAGGCCTGGCCTTGGCGCGTAAATACCAGCCGGATGCTATCATTCTCGATATCCAGCTTCCGGTGGTCGATGGCTGGTCGGTGCTTAACCGGCTGAAGGACAGCTCGGAGACCCGGCATATTCCGGTTCATGTCATGTCGGTCGTGGACGAATCCCAGCAGGGCTTGACGATGGGAGCTATTGCTTATCTGAAGAAGCCGGCAAGCAAGGAGCGATTGGATGAAGCCTTCACCCATATCCAAACCTTCCTCGAGAAAAAGCTGAAGCATCTCTTGATCGTAGAGGAAGACGAGGAGCTGCGCAGAAGTCTGGTAGATCTGATCGGATACGAGGATGTCCAGATTACAGCTCTTTCCAGCGGTCAGGAGGCACTGCGGGAGCTCGATAACCGTCACTATGACTGCATGGTGCTGGATCTCGGATTGTCGGAAATGTCCGGCTTTGACCTGCTGGAGGCCATTCGCAACAAAGACCAGTGGAAGCAGCTTCCGATTATTATTTATACCGGCAAAGAGCTGGATAAGTCCGATGAAATCCGGCTTAAAAAATATGCGGAATCGATTATTATTAAAAATGTGAAATCACCCGAAAGATTGTTTGATGAGACGGCATTGTTTTTACACCGAGTGGAGGCCAACCTGCCGGAGGATAAACGACAGCTGCTGGAAGAGCTCCATAATAAAGAAAGTGCCTTTGAAGGCAAAAATATTTTGCTGGTCGATGACGATATCCGGAATGTGTTCGCCCTTTCCAGCGTCTTGGAGTCGTTCCATATGAATGTGAGCTTCGCTGAGAACGGGGTGGAGGCGCTTCAGGTTCTGGAACAAAAGCCTGAAATTGACCTGATTCTGATGGATATTATGATGCCGGAGATGGATGGATACGAGACCATGAGGCAGATCCGCAGTCAGCTCCGGTTCGAGAAGCTGCCGATTATCGCGTTGACCGCGAAGGCGATGAGAGACGACCGGAACAAATGTATAGAAGCCGGGGCCTCCGATTACATTATTAAACCTATCAATACGGACCAATTGTTGTCCTTGTTAAAGGTTTGGCTGTATAAATGAGGGGGAATTATTCATTCTTACCAATCGTTCTCAAGCAACCGGACGACCGGAGAGGGAGGGCTCTTCATTGGATCCGGACATGAATGAAGACCGGGAACGGATCGAAATCGAGCTGCTGCTGGAAGGAATCTACAGACTGTATGGTTACGATATGCGCAGCTATGCCTATAATTCCGTGAGACGCCGAATTTGGCATCGGGTTCAGGCCATGAAGCTGCAGACGATTTCGGCGCTTCAGGAGAAAGTGCTTCATGATCCGAAAAGCATGAAGCAGTTAATGAAAGACATGATGATTAATGTAACGGAAATGTATCGCGATCCGTCCTTATTTCTCACCTTTCGGGAGAAGGTCGTCCCGCTCCTTCATACGTATCCTTTTATCCGGATATGGCATGCCGGCTGTTCAACGGGGGAAGAAGTGTTCTCGATGGCCGTTCTGCTCCATGAAGAAGGACTCTATCACAAGTCAAGGATATATGCGACCGATGTCAACGAGGATATCGTCGATCAAGCGAAGACGGGAACCTTTCCCTTGCGCAAGATGCAGAAATATACCAAAAATTACATGCTGGCCGGCGGATCGGGGGCGTTCTCGCAATATTATTCAGCTACAGAGAGCACTGTCACCTTTCATCCGTTCTTGAAGGAGAACATCGTGTTTGCCCAGCATAATCTGGTCACGGACCGGTCTTTTAATGAATTTCATGTTATTTTCTGTCGAAATGTGCTTATTTATTTTAATAAGGAGCTGCAGGATCACGTTCACCATCTGTTTTATGAAAGCTTGGCTCCTTTAGGGGTATTAGTCTTGGGCAACCGGGAGTCTATTAATTTTACCCGGCATGCGGATTGCTACGAAATGTTGAACTATAAAGAGAAGCTTTACCGCAAGGTGAAGTAATTTCGATAGGCGGCGCCGAAGAGATTTGAAGCTTCGGAGGCACTTTCCTTTGAAAGGAAGGACTGCTTTCTTTAGTGCCGCTGATATAGAACAACAAAAAGATCAGGAACATCCGAGGATAGGAGGAAGTCCATGGAATACACGGATCCCATCAATATTTTGCTGGTGGACGACCATCCTGAAAATTTGCTTGCCCTGGAGGCCGTTCTTGTCGACAAAAATTATAACCTGGTCCGTGCCACGTCCGGGGAGGACGCTCTTCGCTGTCTGTTGAAGCAGGAATTTGCCGTTATCGTTATGGATGTGCAGATGCCGGGCATGGACGGCTTCGAAACCGCCCGCTTCATCAAGGCGCGTGACCGTTCCAAAGATATTCCGATCATTTTTATTACGGCCACCAGCAAGGAAGCGGAGCATTTTTTTACGGGATATTCTGTCGGAGCGATAGATTATATGGTCAAACCCTTCGTCCCCCAGACGTTGAGGTCCAAAATTGAGGGCTTCGTCAATCTGTTTATTAGCAGCAAAAAACTGCAGAAGCAGGCCAAGCTGCTGGAGGAGCAGACGAAGAAGCTGGAAAAGGCGAACAAGGAGCTGCTGTTGACGACACTCAGCTTGACCAAAGCGGAAGCCCAGGCGAGGGTCATCGGGGAGACGTCCATCGATGCCATGTTTACATTTGATGCCGGGGAGACGATTCTGGCGGTCAATCCTGCCGCTGTCGGCATGTTTGGCTATGCGGAAGAGGAACTGATCGGCCAGCCGGCTACATTGCTTATCCCTGATTTATCCTCCTTGGAAAACCTTGATCAACAGAGAGGGGGAGCAGGGCGCTACGTGACGGGGAAAATCAGCGAGATGAAGCTAACCAACAAGTGGGGCTCTTCCTTCCATGCGGAAATCCAGATCGGTGAGGCTTATATCGGTGCTGATCATTTATTCGCCTGCACGGTCAGCGATATTACGGAGCGGAAGAAAGCCGAGCAAGACTTGTTGGCGGCTAAGGAAGCGGCAGAGGTGGCATCACGGGTCAAGTCGGAATTCCTGGCGACGATGAGTCACGAAATCCGCACCCCCCTTAACGGAGTCATCGGAGTGACCGATCTCCTGCTGCAAACCGAGCTTAATCCCGAGCAGCAGGAGTTGACCGAAATCATTCGCAAGAGCGGAGACGCCTTGCTTGCGGTCATTAACGATATTCTCGATTTCTCCAAAATCGAGAGCGGCAAGATGGAGCTGGAAGAGGAGCCATTCGAGCTGCTCTCTTGTATTGAAGAAACCTTCAATATGTTCACGGCTCACAAAAAGGAGCTGGAAATGGCGTATTCCATCGATCCCGAGCTCCCTCAGTATTTGGTAGGCGATGTGACTCGATTGCGGCAAATCTTGATCAATCTGGTAGGCAATGCCGTCAAATTCACGGAAAGCGGGGGAATTTATGTTATAGTTAACAAGCTCCGCGATGAGGAAGGCCGGCTCGAAATCGAATTTACCGTTAAGGATACAGGAATCGGGATTGCTGAGAGCAAGCGCGAACTATTGTTCAAACCGTTTTCCCAACTGGACTCTTCCATGACCCGCAGGTATGGGGGAACGGGGCTTGGGCTTGCTATTTGCAAAAATCTTGTCGAATTGATGGGAGGCTCGATCCGTGTGGAGTCCGACGATGAACCGGGAGCCACCTTCATCTTCACCATTAAGGCCCTTCCCTTTTACTTGAGCAGAGATTCCGCTCCGTCGATATAGATAGCGGTGCCGGTAATATGGGAGGAGCGGTCGGAAGCGAGAAACAAGACGAGGTCGGCAACCTGTTCAGGGCATCCGGGACCCTGCTCAAGAGGATGGCGGCCTTCAGGATATTCGACGGGTATTTTAACGTCTTCGAGCTCGGAGGAGCGAATAGTGCTCTCGCCAATATTAGTCGAAATCGATCCGGGGCAGATGGCATTCACGCGAATTCTGTATTGAGCCAGCTCCAGCGCGGCCATTTTCATGAAGGCGACTTGACCTGCCTTTGAAGTGCTGTAAGCGCTCATTCCGATATTGGAAAACACACGGTTCCCATTGACGGAGCTCGTTATAATGATGCTTCCCCCCTGATTTTTCAAATAGGGGATAGCTGCCTTGACGGTATGGAACGTTCCGCTCAAATTGGTCCCGATTGTTCGATTCCAGTGCTCTATCGAAAGCTCTTCGATAGGGGCCAGCATGCCGTTAATGCCTGCATTGGCAAAGACACAGTCCAGCCGGCCCCATGATTTTACGGTTAATTGCGCGGCCCTATTCATTTCTTCCCCGTCAGCGACATCGGCTGGAATCGGGAGGGCTCGTCCCCCGTTTTGCTCAATCTCGTGGCATACCTCAGCCAGTTCCCCTTCGTGAAGGTCCACGGCGCCGATGCTTGCGCCAGCTTCGGCTAACTGGATCGCCGCCGCTTTGCCGATTCCGGAGCCAGCTCCAGTGACGAGCGCAACTCGTCCCGCCAACTCGGCGTCATTTTCCATCTCCGATTTCTTATTATCCATAATTACTCCTCCTCGTCTGCGATCTCTTTCGCATGATTCTTTCGTTTAAGTTCCTGCGTAGCCCGGCCCCAAGCATGGCTGCCACAAGCTTTCATCGTCCACACTTCATATAGTTCCTTCATCGGGCTTCTCCTTAGGTTGTCCCGTTCTATTCCATTACCCTCCAATCTTAAAAAATGAATCGCTTATATCGTTAGAGCTTCCTTTACTCTCCCGCCAGATATGGGAATCACTGGTTCATTATTAACGTCATAGGTTAAAAAATATTAGACAACTTAGAATGGATCAGGAAGGTGGTATGTTGTGACAATACTGCTGGTATTACTAGGTGTTGCGCTGATTATTGGAAGTGGTGGACATTGGATAGCAAAGCAAGAGATACCTGGAGGAATCGCGGCCACTATGGTCATAGCCTTCGCCGGAGCTTGGCTGGGGTACTTCATGGCAGGAGATTGGGGACCTACCTTATTTCGATTTCCGGTCGTTCCTGCTTTGCTGGGAGCGGCATTGTTTCTGGCCATTTTTATCGTCCTGTCTAAAATAACGAATAGATCGTCTTAATATCGCTTCAAGAGTTCCAAAGGGGCACTTTTTTTATAACAGATGTACAACGGATCGCAGAACTTTACAAAACGGTTGAAGGCCAACGGCAAAATGAGGGAGGGACGGGAAATGGGGAAAACGTGGAAAATATTATGCCTTATGCTTGGAATATGGTTGATAGGCAAGCCGACAGGAGGGATAGTTGCCGATAGTTTCGAGTATAGCGGGGATGTAACTTCTGTCGTGTCTTCCGCTGCTCCTGTTTCTCTGCCTCATGCCAATGGGGACAAAGCTGAAGAAAGCAGCTCGGAATCGTCGCCCTCCTTCCTGCCACTGGAAGAGGTCAATGGAATCACCCTCTATGACGATCGACAGAGCGTAGTAGAGCAATGGGGTGAACCGGAGTTGGTACAGAAGGATGATTTCTTCCCGGAAACGGAGATTTATGAGTATGCTCATATGGAAGTGGGTCTGGAGTCCGGGGTTGTAAATTATATCATGGTCCCCGCTGAAGCCGGAACTATTGTCATGGACCACAAGGAACTGGAGACAGACCTCTATTCGCTAACCGAGGCATTGGGAACCCCGGATTTTGTAGCGGAGGACGGGCTGGTCTATCAGCGAGGAGCCCACGTATTGAAGCTTTATAATAATGAAAAGGGAGAATTGACCGTCATTCGTTATTATCATCTGAGCGGCACTTGATGGGAAGCCTGCGGCGCTCTGCCTTGATCCTCGAGAAGCGCCAAATCGAGCAGCTTACAGAAAGCCTGCGATTCTGCAGGCTTTTGGGCCGTTTTGCTCCGCTTCCGCAGCAAAGCCTTCAAAAGTGCATCCTTTTTCTCGTTCCAGTGGAGAGCGGTTGGTTTTAACACGAAAATTAATGTATCATTGCAGGCTTTTCTTTTGAGTGTTCGAATTCGGTTCCAATAACTGTATTATCGCAGGAATTCATGTCCGCTAAGACTAGGAACGAGAAGGCGTTGGCCAACCCTTGATTGAAAGGGAATGATAGTGGCTGCGCAGCGAACGGATTCCTATTCCTACTCCTTAGAAAGTTCATTGCGGTTACTTTTCAGGGGATACTGTCTTTCCGAAATACTCCGCCAAGGGTTTTACTCATACTGGCTCCAATGGTTATGAAAAAGGGAACTTTGGCCAATAATGGAGAGTACAGTTCTAATTAAGGTTCTTTTCCATAATCAAGTTCCTTGGTGAATAAGGGAATGGAGAGCGGAGGTTGTTTCTGTGTCTACAGTTATTTGGCTGATAGTTTCCATAGCCTTTCTTATTGGACATACGTTGGAGACGGTGTGGGTTTATCGGGATGCCCGAAAATTTAAGGGGCAAAAATATGCTGTGGAGGCAGCTATATTTGTGTTCCTATTTCCAGTCGTCGGGCTGATTTTTTTGATGGCCGAGGCCGAGAGCACCGCGAGGAAGTCCCGGCCGGAGACGACGGCCGAAGGGATTCTGTTGGAGTCTACTTAACGGTACAACACCTCTTTTGAGGTATTATTCTGCCGCCTGTGCTTTAATTAAGCTGAAGTGATTCAGTGATGGGGATGAAATCACTAAATGATCCATGTTACAAACCAATATTGCTTTTATGTCCCTTATATTGACCGGCATCAGGGAAATCATTTAAGACAAGATTTTTAAATACATTCGTAAAGTTCAGATATTCTAGCTGCTCTATAGGTACAAATTTAATATCTGTTATGTTATTTTCATCATACAAATTGGAAGGTAAAGTTATTGTACCGCCTACTTTCTTTAAGTGGAAAAGAAAATGTATTCGAGATACCTGCTCCTCAGGTTTATCACAAACGTATAATAATCTTTGAATATCCACATCCAGTCCTGTCTCTTCGAACATTTCTCTTTTCATCGCATATTCCAGAGTCTCTCCTCTCTCAACTTTTCCCCCAGGCAAAGACCAAAATCGATTAGTATCCACTTTTTGTTTATGTTTTACTAAGTTCCATAAAAGGAAATAGACCGCCCTCCGACAAAGGTTTGCGGTCTATTTCACGCTTCCGATAGCCACCGCCTAAAAGCGGCTATTGCTTACTGAGAGTCGAGGTCGCAACTCGGCTCTCTTTTATATTCTAATCTTATCATCCGGCAAATATTCGTTCAAGGTAAATATGAATATTTACAATAAACTTATATGTTGTAAATCGATGGAGAGAGAGCCGCATGTAAACATGTAAACGGCTCTTTTTTTCATTAAACTTTTTTCAACAAACATAAGATATTCACTACGAGACTAGCGATCTGAATAAGAATATCCCAAGTCATACCGAATCCCTCCTTTTCGTGGCGCTGTGATAAGAGAACATTATTAGCCCTCTTACTTATTAAGCGCGGCGGAAGAAAAATGGTATAAAAATAGACGGGTATTGAATTGAATAGAAATGCAATATTATGGAGGTTTGTGATGACCTTTGGACAGTATGTGAGAAAGTGGAGACATGATCTAGGAATGGTGTAAAAGGAATAAGTACTTGGCATGTGATATCGGGAATTCTATCACGAACAGCCCGAATGGCGCTGATCCTTTTGCTATACTAACTGCTTGAGTGACTTCTCCGCAGTGTTTAACAACGAAGGGACACCGAGTGGAACCGCGATATTGACATCGCCATGGCCAATCCGGAAGCCTGACAGGGCAGGTTTGCCTATAGGGACGAGGTAATGCTCCAACACTTGCTGCAAGGATAAGCCGTTCGTGTGTTTGTTAGAATCGCAATCCGTGAAATCGCCAATGATAAAGCCTGCTGCCTCCCGCAGCTTGCCAGCCATTTTCAGCTGATTCAACATGCGATCTACACGATAAGGTTCTTCCTGCACATCTTCGAGTAATAGAAGGCAGTCCCGCGTATCCATTTCATACGGAGTGCCTATGCTGCTTGTTATAAGGGAGAGGTTCCCGCCAATGATCGGTCCCGAAGCTTCTCCTTCGACGAGAACGTGCAGTGGCGATAGTTCCTCCGTATAATTCAGAGGAACTGATTTAACGAGCTGTTCCATGCTTTGCCAGGTATGCGGGTGAAGGTTTTCCTTGGCAAGGCAGATAAGCATCGGGCCATGGTACGTGACCAGTCCTGACTTCATCCCTATGGCAGTATGCAGAAAAGTAATATCGCTATATCCCCAGAAAGGCTTCGGATTTGCTGCTATAAGCTCATAATCCAGCAAATCCGCCATCCGTGCCGTTCCATAACCGCCGCGAGCGCAGAGTATGCCTTGAACCGAAGAATCCGCGAACATGGAGTTCAACTCATCCGCTCTCTCCTGATCTGTCCCTGCTAAATATCCATACTGCTTGTGCAGCGTCTCGCCGAGCTTGACTCTAAGTCCAAGACTCTCCAGGCGTTTGACCGCTTTGGCCGTATCTATTTCTCCATAGCTTGCAGGCGCTGTAATGGCAATACAATCCCCGTATTGCAGCGCCTTGGGTATGATCCGGTTGCTCATTTAAACACCTCTCCGATTTATTTATATTCATGCCCTGCCCATCCATTTAGCGGAAAATCCGTGCTTGACTTCCTTTACCGCCAAACTAAATGGATTTTATGTAGGTAAATAAGCCAGATCAGACGATTTTCTACAATCTAACTGGAAATTATACAGCTAGTTCGGACCCAATTTAGCTAATCCATCTTAATCCCCATTTCTAACGGCAGTTTTTCCATTTAGTTCGGCTATTTAGCGAAAAAAGCAAAAACTAACTGTAGAAATTACATCTAGTCGGCTAAGGACTTTCTGTCAAGGACGATCCCCAAATCCGAACATCGGTCTTATGCTTTACTATGATCAACACACGAACCGGATCATGTTTCCGAATCAACAAGTAAGAGACGGATTTAATCCGGATATCTGTAAGATTAGGCTATCGATTTACTATATTAACGGGTTATATTCAAACTTTTAATCAACCAACGCTTTATCAATGACAGAACCGTTACAGGCTGCATAGCTTTGGTGTGATCCATATCATTTCCTTTTAAGATTTCTATATCCCATCCAAGGTGTTCTAATTCTTGTTTGTTTTTCTGAAGTATACCGATAATATCAACGGTTACATTGCCGAAGTTTTCTCCATAAACAATAGTGTCTTTCTCCCCGGCAAACGCCAATCTCGGAATATCTAATTTATGTTGAATTTCCCGATCATCAAATTCCATCAAATTTTCGTACATTGTAACAAACTGTTTAGTTTGATCCGTATCGATTTTTACCTGTATGTTCTCCCAATCAACCTTTTCTGGACTGATATGGTCTTGTTCATCAATAACAGAACAATTTTGATTACTTAAAGCTTGTTGGTATGTTTTATTTGTCACTACCATCATTTCTTTATATGGACCCTCTATTGGCGGAAAACCACCCATGATTAAGCTTTCTAGTCTGTCTGTCCGAATGGCTAATTGTAATCCAACTAAAGCCAACCAAGAGTAACCATAATAGCTAAACTTTTTAACGTTCATTTCATTAGCAATGGTTAGTAGATCATTTACTATGCTTTCAGGTGTGAGGTTCTCTGGGTTCGGATGTTGTAATCGGTGTCCTTCATAGTCGAAATATAAAATCTGGAACTTGTCCATGAGTCCCTCAACAAAATGTTTTCCTAATTCGGGGTCTACTCCCCACAACTTTAGGTTTTCGGCTTCTTGTCCGTATACAGATTCTTTAGCAACAGGAAGCATGATTGTTGTAGAGTCGGGGTTCCCAACTAAACCAACTTTTAGCTCTGATTCATCCGTAAGTTTTATATCCTTTTCCATTTTTATCCCTCCTAAAATGTTTATACAATCATCATATAACATTCATGCAATCTTTCGGTTTTCTGCTCCCCGACCTTTATATATTGGGGGTTTTATTTGAAATATGTTATTGTAACACTTAAAGTTTGGACACACAAAACTATGACAAAATCGAACGATCCTTTCAGTTGGCTTTGGAAAATCTGAATAATCAACTATTACTTCAATTGAAAGGAATCGCAGAACTGATAAAATATATACACTTTTGCCAAGAAATAAATACCTAAAATCATCTATCTCAATAACGGATATCCGCTATTCCAGTACAATTCTTCGTTAGAGAGGTTATGAGCCTCTATAATAGAGACGTTATGTGTTGAAAGATACTTCCGTACAATTCTTGCCCCTATTTCGTATGCTTTCACGCCAATATACTTAATATAGGCATCCGTTCCGACCTCATCCAAATTTGTTTTTTCCCAGAAGTCGTTTTCACCTTTTGAAGTAACAGGAGTAGGAGGAAACTTCGGGTGTGGGAATAATACTTCCGGCAAGACGCTGGCCAGTCCTTCAAAAATTAAAAAATCCCGAACAGGGCCCAAACATCATCCCCATGTTGCCAAAGACGATACAGCAAGATGGATCAAATAGGAAGTCATGCAGCGTGGTAAGCTAGGGATAGAGTTCCAATTTGGAAGGGGCCGCTGTCCAAAGTACTCTAGTATCGGGGCTTTCAATAACGTACAGATACTAATAAGAGATGAGCTGTGCCCGGCAAGCATTGATTTACGGAAGGAGGGGCAGCGGTGGATGATCTACAATGAGCATGTCCGGATGGTCAAAGGCTCCATCCGATTTATTGAAGAGAATCTGACGGAAGAACTGTCATTGGAAAGGGTATCACGCGAGGCCTCTTTCTCGATGTACCACTTTCACAGACTTTTTCAAGCTTATGTTGGAGAAACCCCCTCCGAATATATCCGGAAGAGAAGATTGGCCTGCGCCGCTGCCGAGTTGATTTCTACGGATCGCCGAATTTTGGAGGTAGCTCTCGAATTTCAGTTTGAATCTCAGGAAGCCTTTACCCGGGCTTTCAAAAGAGTATATCACATGACACCCGGCAAGTACCGTAAATATGTTCTTAGCTTACTAAATCGAGGGGAGAAGGAGAATCGAATGGAAGGAATCAAGCAGGAGCCTTATGGATGGATGCTGACGGGAAGTCATCCCCATCTTTACAGCATGGGAGTGGATCGGATCGTAACCCATCAAGGCCGTTCAGCGGGTTATTTAGTATCGGAATCCCACCAAATGGAAGGTTTCGCCACTATGATGCAAATGTTCAAAGCGAAGAATTATGTCGGCAAAAGGTTAAGATTCACCGGCTTCGCCAAATCAGAACGGGTGGATGGATGGGCGGGCTTATGGATGAGAATAGACGGGAAAGACGGAGACTTGCTTGGATTTGATAATATGGGCAATCGGCCGATCACGGGAACGACTTCCTGGAGTCCTTACAGCATTGTACTGGATATTCCGAAAGATAGTCAGGAGATAGCTTTTGGGGTATTGCTGTATGGGGCGGGGAAAATCTGGGTTGACAGTCTGCGGTTGGACGAAGTGGACGATAAAGTGCCTACAACCAATATCGAATCACCGGATGAGCTTCCGGATGGACCGGTTAACTTAAGCTTCGACGAAGCTCCGGAAGGGGAAAACGGCAAAATTTAAAAAACACGGAATTGTCCGTGTTTTTTGTTTGAGTCGGAATGACCAGTCTCATCGGAACATAGGGAAGACATAATTCACCAGGAAATACAATCCCCCGAAAAAAATAACGGTATAGGCCAAGTATTTTATGAAAGTGGCCGCGATCAAGCTGTTGTCGGTTTTCTTTTCTACATTCGTATTTTTTCTTTCGACATCGACATTTTTATGTTGATCCATAATTGCTGCTCCTTTCTGGTTAAGAGGCCGGCTTACTCGTCATTACCCGGTCCGGAAGGGACTGAAACGGAGGGGAAAGCCATGAAATTTGATTCTATTTTTGTTAAACTATAGGTCAATAAGTCGTTGAGGTGAATCCATTGTCTTCCAGAAGGTTCCACACCCAGTATAAGGAGACTGCGCACCGGATTACTCTCTATTTGTCTGGAGAGCTGGATCTCGCCGCATCCTCCTCCTTCCGCGTTATATCGGAAAGAGTAGCAAGCAGGAAAGAGAAGCCGCTGGTTATCAACTTGAATGAGTTGACTTACATCGACAGCTCAGGGATAGGCCAATTGGTATTACTATTGAAATGCCGCACGGAAATGAATGCTGACTTCTATGTGGAATCCATACCTTCCAAGATCCAAAGGCTGTTCGATATGACCGGACTTACCCGATTCCTTAAACCGGTGCCTCCTGAATCTGCGACAATACCGGGAGGGGGCTAGTCAGACTTCTCGCCAATCGAGTTATTTATCGATGCAGTGCCGATTTTCCGATGGTATGGATAATCGGCTTCTTTGCCATGTCTATGTTTTCGAATGACCTATACAGCTTCTTTCGGCAGCCGGAGCTACAAAATTGCGCAGAGCCATCATGCAAAAGAGGGGGATCTTTCCAACGGCGTTAACATGGAAAAAAACCGCCTTGATTAAAGGCGGTGTGAATCATACGTCTTTTATAGCTTCAGTCTGTTACGGCTTATAAGAGTCTATTTCAAAAAAGCATCCAGCATCCATTTATGCTTCTGCAAAGAGCCTTGAATAGCAATCAGCATATCTCCGGTCGGCTCGTCTTCTTCCTCTTCGGCCGTCTTAATTCCTTCCTGCATTTCATTAATGATCGTTTCAAAATCTTTAGAAACGGTGCGGATCATATCGGTAGGGGACTCCTTGCCTGTAGCTTCCTGGATGGAGGACATCTCCAGACATTCCTTCATTGTGGCGACCGGACCTTTGCCCAGAGACAGCAAGCGTTCTGCCAAATCATCCAAATGTTGGCCAGCCTCTGTATACAGCTCCTCCAGTTTTTCATGAAGCGTAAAAAAATGGCCTCCGGTAATATACCAATGATAATTGTGAAGCTTCATGTACATAACCGACCAATTGGCCACTTGTTGATTCAATACCGTCGTTACGGAAGTCATTGTTTTAGGCATATCGTTACCTCCTGAATATTAGAGTTGGACTTGCTTGACTGTTCTTTATTTACCCCAAAAACCACTTTTTTAACCATAATCGAATATACAAGTCTGTTCCTGATTAACTAACGATCGAGATTTGTGAAAATTATGTTTCAACCTAATGGTTTATAGGGTATATAATGAGTATTACAGATAACGCAGCGCCAGGCTGGATTAATGTCAGATTTTTAGCATGGACACATGGGAGGAATTTTTGTATGAACCAAGAAAAAAAGTTCAACATCTATAAGGAAGTGATGGCGGAAGAAATTGTCATCTATCTCAGCGGTGAACTTGATTTATCGGTAGCTCCCGAGATGCGTTCTGATTTGGAGCCGTTCATTAATCAAACCAAAAGAGCTTTGACCTTAAATCTGAAGGATTTGAAATATATCGACAGCACCGGAATCGGTATTCTCGTTTCGATTTTAAAAACCCGAGATGCGCTTAAGGCGCCTTTTGGAGTGGAAGAAATTCCCCCGAAAATTAAAAGATTGTTTGACATTACGGGGATCTCACAATACATTTGCCCGCTAGAGGGGTCATCGGAAAGGAAAGAAGAGATCATATGAAAGAATTACAAAACCACAATGTCACTTTAAAGGTTCCCGCAGATGCCGAATTTGTGGACATTGTCCGCCTAACTCTGTATGGTATCGCTTCTAAATGGGGTTTTTCTTACGAGGAAATCGAAGATATGAAGGTGGCTGTGGCGGAAGCGTGCAATAATGCTGTCCTGCATGCTTACCAGGGGGAAGAAAAGGGGCAGATGGAAATAAGGTTTGAAATGCGTGAGGACGGCATTCGCATCAGCGTCAAGGACGAGGGGGCCAGCTTCGATTACGAGCACAAGGAAAGCCAAGCGGAATCATTGCATGACAAATCGTTGAGCGAAATTAACGCGGGGGGCTTAGGTATTTTTATGATGCAGGCACTGATGGACGAAGTTCAGGTGCATACTGAATCCGGGACGGAGGTTATACTGACCAAATTTCTCCAAAGGAATGAGGAATTGGCATGAATTCGGAACAAGCCACACGCGATCCCAACGATATGATCAAAACTATAATTCTTTATCAGCAAACGGAAGACAATGAGATAGCCACGACATTACTTCTGCACTACGAGCCTATTGTCAAGATGGCTGCTGGTAAAATGTCCCGTAATCGCCCGGACCTATATGAAGATTTGTACCAGGTCGGGCAGATGTCTTTGCTGCGTCTTTTTAAGCAGTACGACAGTGAATTGGGGATCCAATTCGAGGCTTACGCGATGAAAAGCCTGATCGGGCATATGAAAAATTATTTGCGCGATAAGTCATGGTACATACAGGTTCCCCGCAGGATTAAAGAAAAGGGGCTGCTTATTCAGCAGGCTATTGATGAGCTGACGATGAAGCTGGAGCGTTCTCCGAGCGTCGATGAAATAGCGCAGTTTCTGGAGCTGACGACGGAGGAAACGATCGAAGTGTTAGCGGGCAGAGAATGCTACAATTATGTATCTCTGGACACTCCTCTGGCCAACGATGAAGGAAGCGCTACCATAGGTGATTTAATTGGCAGCGATACGGACGATTTCGGGACGATTGAGAAGAGGATGGACTTAACCGAGGCGCTCCTTTATCTAAAAGAGGAGGAAAAAAAGGTGCTTATGCTTGTTTTTAACGAGGATCAGTCGCAAAGAAGCATTGCCCAAATGCTGGGCATCTCCCAAATGAGCGTATCGCGGATTCAAAAAAGAGCGATCGAAAAGCTGAAAAAATATTTGAACGGGCAGCAGCAAAAATCGGATAAATAGCTGGAAACACGTCATCGATTGTGGCGTGTTTTTAGTTTGTCTATAGCCGTATGATGGACCTTTGCCCCTGTGATTCAAGCTCCCGGGTTCCGTGTAATAATCGATATCCCCAATAAATTCTAACCCAAAGGCGGTGGATAGTAATGGTTTCCGTACTATATAACATTCCTTGTTTTGATAGTGAAGTGATGGTTAAAGAAATAGATGAGGGTGCTTATGAGCTGGCCATTCAGTCGACTGCAAATCCGTTAGGCTTGGGAAACGCTCTGGAGACTTATCCTTCAAGGGAGCAGGCCGTTCGGGCGGCAGAGCATTTCTGCAAGTTATATACGCTGGCCAGAGAGCAGGGGTATTATTTGAAGGAACGGAGCTTCGTCAAGCCGGACCGGGAGCCGATCTGTCTGGCGGGCAATCTGAACTCGGATGGATTGGACAAGCTGTCCGCATGGCTGTCCACAAATAAGAATGCCGCCAAGTAATTCAAGAAGCAGTCTGGATTGCGGGAATCTTTCCTCTAGCAGCATCCTGTATAATGGGGCCGGGCTTGATTAAGCTCACGGATGGTTGCTAAGTGGAGAGAACGATCCTTCGTCCAGGCTGCTTTATAAGCACAAGCACATAAGCTGATTTTATATCCGCTGGATGGGCAGAAAGCTCCGATATTTGCTGGATAGGAACCTTAGATAGGAACGAAGGCCCTTCCAGCATAGGAAGGCCAGCAAGAACAGTATACCGCCTGCTATTCCTCCGACAATAAAGCTGTACTCGACGGGAACCTCGATTCCCGGGGCCACTTGCATCTGAATCCAGGTTAATCCCATCGTCCGGAGGATTCCGCCCAGCACGGCCACCCCTGCACTGAAGGCCAGTCCACCGGCCAGGACAGCGAGGATCGGAATGACGAACATACTGACGAAGCCTGACGAAATGAAGAACCCTATCTTCCGGAGCCCCTCCTGCCAGGTTAGGGAGCGACCGGGGCTCTCCGATACATAGTAATCCCCTATATAAGCCCTGGCCAGCTTGCGGGCATCCCCCAGCTTGTTTAGGAGAACCGACTCCGATTGCCCGTTTTTAATTCCTTCTTCCAAGTGGCTTTCTATTTCTCTGACAGCGTCCATACGCTCTTCTTCCGGCATCGGAGCCAGATGATTATACAAGGCTTCCAAATAGGCTCTTCCTTGTGGACTCATTGCACTTCCTCTCCTTTATGCAATTGAATATGATGAACCGATACGGCCAGCTTGTGCCATTCCACAGACATGGAGGTCAGCAATTGATGTCCGGCTGGGGTGAGACTGTAGTATTTGCGCGGAGGACCCGACTCGGATTCCTTCCAGTGGGATTCGATGTACTTTTCTTTTTGCAATCTTCGCAGCAAAGGATACAATGTCCCCTCTGTAACTGAAAGAGGTTCACGATTCTCCAATAGAGTAACTAATTCATACCCATATCTCGGCGCTTGACTAATAAGCAGCATAATGCAATATTCCAGAATGCCACGCCGCAATTGGGAGGTCCATTCCGACATATCCATAAGGGGTCCCCCTCTCTCTATAAGCTAGAATATCACAAGGTACTTTGCAGAGCAAGGTACCTTGTGATAGGAAAGAGAAGGAATTTTTTGAAGTCCGGGGATAAAAGTTAATAGAACCCGCACCCGGAATCGAAGCCCGCACCCGGACTCAAAACCCGGTCCCAAATCAGGACCGGAGTAAGACCCCGCAACCCGCCCCCGCAAAATGCGGTTGGAAATTACACATATGTTGCTCAGTGAAACAAATGCAGAAATGCAGGTCTTTAATGAGTTCTTGGTGGAAATCAGCGAATCACGTGCAAAAGTGCAGGTGAATTTAGCGATTTGGCCCGTTTTCCTCTTTTTGCGGGGAATGACGTGTATCTTTGCAGGTCTTTTTCGATTTTTAGCGAATTCTCTGTATATGACGTGCACAACTGCATGTCTTTACGTAAAATATGCCTTTTTCGAACGGAAAAAGCTTGCGAAGTCAGCTCTTCCCTTGCGGAAAGAGGGCTGAACCCCGCAAGCTGAAAGCCGGATGACCGGCTTATCGCTGTTCGGTTCATAAAGCATTAATGATGGTTTGGCTGATCGGCTTTCGACGAATTGTTCGCTTTAACGTCCTTCATGACGTTTTGCGTGGCTTCCTTCGTTTGTTCCATGACCTCGGAAGCTTGGGTTTTAGTCGCGGCCGCCGCTTGCTTGGCCTTGTCAAAAACTTCAGCCGTTTGGGTCGCTACGCTGCTAGCGATATCTTGAGTCTTGCGCCCGATTTGGGAAGCGGCCTTCCTGGTCCTGGTTGTTACGGTCCTGCAGCCCTTCGCAATATCTTGCCGCATTTCCGCACCGCTTTTGGGGGCCAATAGAAGTGCGCCTGCGGCACCTACTGCCGCACCGATCATTGTTCCTACCCATACACCATTTCTAGCCATCGCTTTCCTCTCCTTCGCCTTTATTGTTGTAGTAAATTCACCCAGTGCGTATGGAGAAGCCGGCGCAGCCAGCACTCCATTACCGGCCTTGCTTTTACCACTCTTGGGTCAAGCGGATGCTTGTCAGGATCAGGTCCTTCTCGCGAGTCCGGATTTTTCTCCCAATCCGTCAGGACGTAAGACGAGTTCAAGCGCTGCATAATCCCGCTTGGAGAACGAGATTATTGAACCAACAGCAGCCTGGAAAAAATCAAATCCGGCAACCGCCGGTCTCCAGCTTTCTAAGCTTAGGGTTACCCAACCCAGCTCAGGTCATGCTATAACCGGTTAATCCTGAAGTCTCTTTAGAGCTGCTTTGTCCAAGAGGAATAACTAACTTGTCCTATATATTATGTAAACCGGGCAAAATCGCTTGAAACAGAAGCGGCAAAATGGTTTATAATGATGGCGCAGGGTAAATAGAGATGTAAAGGCTGTTTTTACTGACCGGAATGGTTATTATCATTTGAATTGTCAATAATTACAAATAGACTATATAAATTGAACTAATGATTGAATAGCTCATGAAGTGGAGAAAGAAAGATGCTTCCAGGGCGAGTTTTGGCTTTGTATTCCTACCATCCGTAGGCCCATCCAAATAGAAGGAATACAAAACAAGATGTTTGAAGCTTCGGAGGCACTTTCCTTCGGAACGGAATGAGAACTATTCTTTAGTTTAGTTCAACATATATAGAATAGTTTGATAGGAAAGGAAGCTGGATATGGGTGTTAAGTTCGGAAGAGAATACGAGGAAATTATTGAGGATCTAACCGGTGCGATGTGCGGATTGAAAAACTGCAACGAGCTGTTTGAAATGAGCACGGAGGAATGGATGGAGATGAATGATCAGGAGCGCAGGGATTGTATAACCACCTTGGCCGATGATATTTTTTACGGACTGGGGGCCGAGCCGATGATGAGCTTCGGCACTTGCCAAATTGCATACGACCGGGGCAATCATTTGATCAAAATCGCAGAAGAAGACAAAGTAATTCATATTATTCGTCTCATCTGACAGAGACAGTAGAATGATTTACATGATCTAACTCATCTGAAGAAGCAGGGACCAGGGGGATTTGCAATATTCACCTGTTGAAGAAACGAAAACAGAAGGGTTCAAACCACTCTATATTGGAAGAAAGAGGATTAATTATCCTTGCTTCGGATGACTAGAAGCTTCCCCTTGGCCAATGTAATGCGGCCCACGCCGGCTGTCACGATATTGCTGATTCCCAGAGTCTGACCTATTTTCAGTGAGGCATCCTTCAATGGGTACAAAAAGCCTTCCAACGTAATGCCGTGGACCTCCTCCGAAAGAGGGAGAAGGGAAAGATATTTATATTCGTTAGGGAAGACCATTAATTCATCGTCGATCAAAGTTATTTCATTGCTGGCGTCGACGATTTTGCAGCGGATTCGCGCTTCCAGCCCTTGGACCAGCAGATGGAGGTTGGCCAGGGAATGATCCAGGCGGGTACCGGTCGCTCCGATCAGAATAATTTCGGAAGGCTTGAGGGCTAAAGCTTCGTTAAAGGCCATTTCTGTATCAGTATAGTCCTTCATGACCGGATCGCAATCCACCCAACGCTTACTGGCTTGGCGAACTTGCTCGGTATCCAGTTGCTGGAGGGAATCGAAATCGCCGATCGCCAGATCCGGTTCATAACCATGCAGGACGAGAAATTCCGCTCCCCTATCCGCTCCAATGTATTTATCCGCCCGTTCGATTTCCCGGATAGCCCAGTCTCCCAAGCTTCCACCGGCTACAATGATTACCTTATCGCCTTCTGGCGAAGATTTTGAGTTCAACGTTGTCCGATCCCCTTTATCACGATACTTTTCCAATGCCAATAAAGTACCATATTGGGGCAAGAATGAAAAGCGGTGCTCTAGTATTTAGCCGTTGAGCCGCGTTAAGGTTGACTTCGGCACCGCATGAAGCGCTATACTAGAAATATACAAGAATTCGTAGAATGTGTTGATTAAATATGCAATCTCTTGTATAGTTTTCAATAAGTCTCATTATTCCAATTGAATATGAGGGAATAGGTGCTTGCCGGCCCAGCTTGTGCAAGCTTAAAAGGGAATATCGGTGCAAATCCGAAGCGGTCCCGCCACTGTAACAGGGAAGTCATAGCTAATGATGTCACTGGTCTGCCAGACCGGGAAGGCTGCTGTGATGATGAACCTCAAGCCAGGAGACCTGCCTGTTCCAACAACACTAAATGAAACCTACGGGAGATAGGCGGGTGTTTATGACAGTCCAGTTGCCACAATAGCTGGGACATTTTCGCCATTCATTTTTCTTTAGGCGGAGATGTCCTTTTTTTGTTGCTTGATAGTTTGGTTCATGGAATGGCTATGAAGAAGTGATTGAATTCAACTGGAAGCAGAACGCTGTATCTGAATTTTTTCAGTTGAGATACGAAGGAGAGGAGATACGAAGATGGGTGGATCTATCAAAGCGGGTTTGACAAGCGGCAATCTGGGGTATCCACGGATTGGTGAGAAAAGAGAGTGGAAAAAGCATCTGGAGGCCTACTGGGGGGGCAAGCTGGAGGAAAAAGCTTTGCTTAATGAAATGAAAAACATTCGTCTTGAGCATTTGCGGAAGCAGAAGGAAGCAGGGATCGACTGGATTTCTGTGGGGGATTTTTCCTTCTATGATTCCATGCTGGACACAGCCGCTATGTTCGGCATCGTCCCGGAGCGGTTTGGACATTCGGGAGGAGCGGTTTCTCTGGCCACTTATTTCGCAATGGCGCGGGGAAATCAGTCGACTCCAGCTTGCGAAATGACCAAATGGTTTAATACTAATTATCACTATATTGTTCCCGAATTCGGTGATCGCTCCCCGGAGCTTGTGGAGAATCGTCTCCTGGCTCTGTACAAGGAAGCGAAGGAGACACTGGGAATAGACGGCAGGCCCGTTGTGATCGGTCCGTATACGTTCCTGAAGCTTTCCAAAGGGTATGAACGGGAACGCTTTAAAGAGGTGCTTGAATCCCTGCTGCCTGTTTATGCTCAGCTCCTGCAGGAACTGGAGCGGGAAGGGGTTCAATGGGTCCAGGTGGATGAGCCGGCTCTGGTCACTACTGTGCCGCAGGAAGAGATGAAGATGGTTCAGGAAAGCTATCAATACCTTCATTCCTCGGCTCCGAAGCTAGACATTCTGCTGCAAACTTATTTTGATTCCGCTGAGCATTATCCGGAATTGATTTCTTTGCCGGTGCAGGCGATAGGGCTGGATTTTGTGCATGGACGCAGCCGCAACTTGGCGTCGCTGGAGAAGCATGGATTTCCTGCAGATAAGGTGCTGGCAGCGGGAGTGGTGGACGGAAGAAACATATGGCGCAGCGATCTGGACGATCGGCTGGAACTTCTGGAGTCGATCTCCCGTTACGTCCCTTATGAGCGGATGATCGTGCAGCCTTCCTGCAGCTTGCTGCATGTGCCGATTAATTTGGAGGCGGAAACCGCTCTGCCGGCGGAGCTTAGAAACGCACTTGCTTATGCCGATGAGAAGCTGACCGAAGTCGTTGCGTTAACACAAGCGGTACGCGTGGGACACGAACAGGCTGACGTGAAGGAGAGCCTGGCGTCCAGCCGCAAGGCGCTGCAAGCGCTGAACGAATCGCCGCAAAGAGCTGTCCGCTCGGTCGAGGTGGGCCGGGCGGTTCTTGCCGCGAAGCCAAGGGCACCTTTTGCCGAGCGCCGGCAGCTGCAGCAGGAGGCGTTGGGGCTGCCGGTGCTGCCGACAACGACGATCGGAAGCTTCCCGCAAACGGCGGAGGTCCGCAGGGCCAGAAGGCAGTGGCGCAAAGGCGAGTGGAGCAAGGAGCAGTACGCCGCGTTCATTCGCGAGCAGATTGGCGAATGGATCGCCATTCAGGAGCAAATAGGACTGGACGTTCTCGTTCATGGCGAATTTGAGCGGACGGATATGGTCGAATTTTTTGGCGAGAAGCTGGCGGGCTTCGCCTTTACCGCGAACGGCTGGGTGCAATCCTATGGCTCCCGCTGTGTCAAACCGCCGATTATCTGGGGCAATGTAGATTTCGTGGAGCCTATGACCGTGGAGGAAACGGTATACGCACAATCTTTGACCAATAAGCCGGTTAAAGGAATGCTGACCGGACCCGTGACGGTCTTGAACTGGTCTTTCGTCCGCGACGATCTTCCCCGCAAGGAGGTCGCCGAGCAGCTGGCTCTGGCGCTGAGGAAGGAAGTCGAAGGCCTGGAGAAGGCCGGAATCCGGATGATTCAGGTCGATGAGCCGGCCGTTCGGGAAGGGCTGCCGCTCAAGAAAGAGGACCATGAGGAATATTTAAACTGGGCGGTGGAAGCCTTCCGCTTGACCACCTCCGGCGTGGAAGACAGCACCCAGATTCATACCCATATGTGCTATTGCGAATTTAGCGATTCCATCGACGCAATTCGTGAGATGGATGCCGACGTGATCTCCATTGAAACGTCACGAAGTCACGGAGAGCTGTTGGAATCGTTCGGGTCTGTTACGTATGATAAAGGCATTGGATTAGGAGTCTACGATATCCATAGTCCGCGAGTGCCTTCCGTGGAAGAGATGTCCGCTCTCATCCGGCAAGCCCTGCAAGTGCTGCCGCCTTCCCTGTTCTGGATTAATCCCGATTGCGGCCTGAAAACCCGCGCCAAGGAAGAAACGGTTCAGTCTCTGAAGCATATGGTGCAGGCTGCCCGGCAAATTCGAGCGTCTCTATAAGGCTGTCAGCTGCCATCCCTCGACAATTTGTTGGGGGATTTTGCAGCTTTTTGAAACATAATGCCCGGTAGTACGTATTTACTTACATAAACCGTTCAACGACCCGCATAATATGTTCACGAAAGAAGGGTGTTGGTATGCTGGAGCTATATTGGGGTTGCTTAATGTTCGGACTGCTGTTTGCTGTCGTTACTGTGCTGTTGGGCGACGTGATGAGCCACGCTCTGGACGGATTGCTGGATTTCCTGTCTGTCGATTTCCTGCAGCCTATGGTTATTGCAGGGGCGGTGACTCTATTTGGGGGAGCAGGCATTCTGCTAACCCGCTATTCCGGGTGGGCGGTCTGGATCATTCTCACACTGGCTGTCGGGGTAGCGGTCATCGGTGGAGCCATTATCTATTTCTTCTATGTGAAACCAATGAACAACAGTGAAAATTCCGTCGGCTATTCGATTTATGATCTTAAAGGGAGCCTCGGTGAAGCCATTATCTCCATTCCTGAAGATGGCTACGGAGAGGTGGTCATTAAAGTAGGGGCCGGCGTAAGTAATCACATCGCAGCAAGTTTCGACGGGCAGCTCATTCCGGCAGGGAAGAAAATCGTTGTCGTGGAGGTGAAGGAGCGGACGCTGTTGGTATCCCCATTTGATCCATAATAAGAATGAGAGGAGAAGAACCATCTATGAATGATATTCCAGATTTCTTAGTCATACCCGGTATTATCATCGCGGTTATTGTTATTCTAGGGCTGGCTTTCTGGGCCCGCTACAAAACGGTCGGACCCGATCAGGCTATGGTCGTGACAGGATCTTTCCTTGGCTCCAAAAATATTCAAGTAGACGATTCGGGACGCAAATTGAAGATTGTCCGGGGGGGAGGCGCTTTTATATGGCCGGTCTTTCAAAAGGCGGAGTTTCTGTCGCTTCTCTCTCATAAGCTTGACGTCTATACTCCCGAGGTCTATACGGAGCAAGGGGTTCCCGTTATGGCCGATGGAGTGGCTATCATTAAGATAGGCGGGACAATCGAAGATGTGGCGACCGCCGCAGAACAATATATGGGCAAGCCGATTGAGGCGCTCAAAGGAGAAGCTCAGGAAGTATTGGAAGGGCATCTGCGCGCCATTCTGGGGACGATGACGGTGGAGGAGGTCTACCGAAATCGGGAGAAGTTCGCTCAGCAGGTCCAGGGTGTCGCGGCCAAGGATTTGATGAAGATGGGCCTGCAAATTGTTTCTTTCACCATTAAAGACCTGAGGGATAAGCACGGGTATTTGGAAGCGCTCGGGAAGCCGCGGATTGCAGCGGTAAAAAGAGATGCGGACATTGCCGAGGCCGAAGCCATCCGGGATGCCCGGATTCAGAAGGCCAAAGCTTCGGAGCAAGGGCAAAGGGCCGAGCTGCTGCGGGATACAAGCATTGCGGAAGCGGAGAAAGAACGCGACTTGAAGGTCGCTTCTTACAAGCGGGAGCAGGATACGGCCAAGGCGGAAGCCGACCAGGCCTATCACATTCAGGAAGCAAAGTCCAAGCAGATGGCCGTGGAAGAGCAGATGAAGGTAGAGCTGGTCCGTAAGAATCGGGAAATCGACCTCCAAGAGAAGGAAATTCTCGTTCGTGAGAAGCTGTATGACGCCGAGGTGAAGAAGAAAGCCGACGCAGACCGCTACGCAGTCATTCAAGCGGCTGAGGCCGAAATGGCGAAAAAAATGCGGGAAGCGGACGCTCTCCAGTATCGGATTGAAGCGGAGGCCAAGGCGGTTGCCGAGCAAAAACGGGTGGAAGGTCTGGCGATTGCCGATGCAGAGCGCGCCAAAGGTTCGGCTGAGGCCGAGGTTGTCCGGCTGAAAGGATTTGCCGAAGCGGAGGCGAAGGAGAAGCTGGCCGAAGCATTCCAGAAGTTCGGAGAAGCAGCGGTCCTCGACATCATCGTCAAGATGCTGCCGGATTTGGCAGGCAAGATTGCCGAACCGCTAGGATCGATCGACAAGCTGACGGTGGTCGATACGGGCAATGGAGAAGGGGCGGCTCGCGTAAGCAATTATGTAACCCAGCTTATGGCGACCGCACCGGAAATGCTGAAGGATGTTTCCGGCATCGACTTGAACGAGCTGGTTCAGCAGTTGACAAGCAAGGGCAATTCATCCAAGGAGGCCCAATCGAATATGCGGCCCGCCTTGCCGGAGTCCGATGCTCCGAAGGCAGGGACTGCTTCAGATGTCGAATCCAAGCCGAGTGCACAAGAATAGCGTATCGGGATGGGAAGGAACACACAGTTGCGGGGGAATCCTGCGACTGTGTTTTTTTCGCACGATTTTTTAGTGATAATGTCGAAAAATGGGGAAATATTGACTATAGTTTAAGGAATGAGGAAGGATTTTGTAAAATAGTGTCGAATTTTTGGATGTAAGTATCCGTTGAGAAAAACTCCTATCGGAGTCCTTCGAGGATGAGCGACCGCGTTTAAAGGTTGTTTTTGTCGTCAAATAGAATTTGATGGGATTCAGGAAGCAGAAACTTGTAAATTCTATATGTGGTCATAAAATCAGCTTGTTCAAATAATAAGAATTTATAAGATTCACCCTTATTTATTATGCTTATCATTCATTGCGAAACGTTATTTCGCCTTCTAAAGGTCGGCGACAGCCGTTTACGCTTGGCATCCATTCCAATTACGATGGCAAGAGATGGTGTCTAACATGAGTTTATCGAATAAACTTTTTAGAATACTGATTTTGTTATTCGTTGCCTTGTGGTTCTGTTCTTCTTATGTTCATGCGGATCAAGAAGGGACCTCTTATTCCAGCATGGAGCTGACAGAATGGGAATATCATTGGGGAGACTTTCCGATAGACTCCTACGGGAATCTGATGTGGGAGAGCGGACCGGATTATAAAGGGATTCCTAACGACTACTGGCTTCCTGCTGAACAGACGGTGAATCCCCCCGATCGGGGAGAGCGGGATATCCTCTGGTTAAGGGCGAAGCTTCCGACGAAGTTGTGGAAGGATCCCAGCTTGTTAGTGAGGATTTACGAGAACTTCAGAATTTATATAAACGGTCAAATGATTTACCAATTTGGACAGATTGGCAACGCCCGGAACGTCTATCAAGGGACTCCCGAAAGAATCGTTCCTCTTCCTTCAGAACTGATGGGGGAAATGATTTATATCAAGGTGTATTCCAGCTCACAAAATATCGGGATTATCGAATATCCTACTCTGGCCGCAAGGTCTGATTTTATTCTGGGGCTGCTTAAGCAGCAGGCGGATCGGATTATCCTCGGCTGCTTCTACATTCTGGCGGGTCTGTTATCCTTGTATCCCTATTACAAGCTAAGGCTCAAGCCTTTCTTATCCTTCAGTATGTTTTCGGTCAGTTTTGGCCTTTATACTATATGCCGAACGACCATTATTTATTTTTATTACGATGCGCCGATGGTCTGGATGTATTTAGAGCTTATTTCGCTTATAGGCGGAACCGCCTCGGCTCTTCTCCTGCTGACACAATTATTTGAGGAATATGGAATATTTTGGTGGATGAAAGTCCTTTGCAAGATCCATCTGTTGTATGCTTTCGTTTTTCTGCCAGCGGCTTATTTCGGCGCGATTCATTGGTTGACCGGATTGTATTATTATCAATTGCTGCTTTTTGTGACGATGGCGGTGACTATCCTGTATTTAACGGTATTGTCCATCAAACGGAACCGGGAGGCGCAGATTGTTCTTTGCGGCACTGTTTGTTTCAGTGTAGCGGGAACGATTGATATTCTGGACAATATGCTTTTCCGTTCGCAGATCCCATCGATTTCCTATTTGGGAATGCTGGGGCTCGTTCTCTGTCTCGTCATTGTACTCATACGCAAATCTCTGCATTTGATTAACCGGCTTCGGAACACGGAAAAGCTGTCACTAGTCGGGCAATTGGCCGCCGGTATCGCTCATGAAATTCGCAATCCGCTTACCGTTATCTCCGGCAATCTTCAATTGATGAACCAGCAGCACAGCAGGGGAGAGATGGTTCCTCTAATGTTGGAGGAAGTCAATCGGATTAACGGAATTTTGAACGAATTATTGTATTTGGCGAGAACGCAGCCTCCTCATTTTGAAGAGAACGATCTTCTGGAAGTGCTTCATTCGGTCGTTGCCTTGTTCCAGGGCCAGCCATCGGAACCCCCTGTTTATATTTCCCTCCAGAGCGAGAAGGCGGCCGTTCCCGTCTCCTGTGACGCTAACCGGTTGAAGCAGGTGTTTATCAACATTTTGAAGAATGGCATTGAAGCTATGCCGGACGGAGGACGCCTGGACATTGTCGTTACGCCGACTGAGAAGGAGGGCGCGCAGATCCATTTTATCGATGAAGGGATTGGGATAGCGGCTAAAGAACTCCCGAGATTAAGTATTCCCTTTTATACGACCAAAGCCAATGGAACGGGTCTGGGGCTGGCCATCAGCCGCAAAATAATAGAGGATCATGGAGGACAACTAAGCTTGTTCAGCCGGCCGAACCAGGGGACGATTGTGGAAGTTCGCCTGCCGGCTTGTCCAACGATAGGATAAATTTGGATAAATCTCATATGTTAAATAATTTAAATAAAGGCGGTGCCTGGCAGGCGCCGCCGACGAAGTTAAGCGATATATCGATTTTGCAGCTCACGGGTGGAAATAGCAATAATTTTGGGGACGAGCAATTCCCGTTTCGTCTTTAATCTCTGCTTGCCTTGAGGATGCAGAATATACATCATCAGTTTGAGATAGTACTGCGTGGCGAAGGAGAATACTCCTTTGGGCAGATCAATCACGGTAAACCCTAGCTGACTCGTGCCGCGGTGGATCAGGCTGATTCCGTACAATCCCTTGACATCCTTGTACATGGGATCGGTCTGCAGGAGATGGACAATTTTCGGCAGCATCGCTTCGGTTCTGCGGATCATCTGGATAGCTAGCTGGACCGAGCTTTTGGATTGGCTGGACAACTGGAACAGAAGATCGTTGTTAAAATGTAATTCAGCGATTCGGTCTCCCTTGGAAATCACAACCCCGTCACTCAGTTGGATCGGTTGGTTTCCGTAATATTCCCGGCAGCGCAGCTGAAAGAGCGAATCTTCCTCCGAAACGGGAGTGATATGGAATAACCGGACAAAGCAACGCTCCCACAGCAACCAGCAGCTTAGCAAGAATCGTCGCACCCATCCAATCTCTGTCGCAGGGGAAGACGGTTTTCTTTCAGGCGCCGGAAACATCTGGTCGATCCGCACGAACTCGAAGGAGCGGTCCCACTGGGCCAGCGTCTCGCCCAACGCTTCCAGCATATAATGCGGTGCTTCGGGATCGGCCCCAAGCGTCTTGCCACT
Organism: Paenibacillus sp. J2TS4; assembly: GCF_018403245.1. Lineage (GTDB taxonomy): Bacteria > Bacillota > Bacilli > Paenibacillales > NBRC-103111 > Paenibacillus_L. The sequence goes on along the minus strand of NZ_BOSH01000007.1, from coordinate 30,770 downwards.
ATCATGCAGAAGAATAACCGAACCGTCTGTCACCCGGGTGAGCAGCAGCTTTCTCAGCCTTTTTTTGACGGTTTTCACATTCCAGTCTCCGGCCATTAAGGACCACATGACAATAGAATATTGGCGCTTAAGCAGAAAATCCCCCAGATTGAGAATTCCCCACGGAGGCCGGTAAAAAGAGGGTCTAACACCGGTAATCCGCTCGACAATGTCGGCGGAATGATCGACGTGGCGCTTTCTTACCTTACCGGGAGTCATGAGCCAGTTAGACATATGAGTATAATTGTGAACCCCGATTTGATGTCCTTCCCGGTGGATTCTCTGAATCAGCTCAGGATGCTGCTCTGCCTTGGAGCCAAGCACAAAGAAAGTCGCTTTAATGTTATATAGTTGTAGTAAATCGAGCAGCTTAGGCGTGTAATTAGGATCGGGGCCGTCATCAAAAGTTAATGCCGCCTGTCTGGATTGTTTCCCTCTACGATGGACACCCCAACCGAAGACACGGGAAATAATCCAAGGAATAATCATATATAGGCCCAGAAAAGCGAGGCCCCCCCATAACAATTTTTCTCTCATTTCCCTTATCCCCTTCACTAAGGAAAATTGGACAGATTAACGGACAGCGTAGATAGCATCCGGAAGCTGATAAGCCGTCCATGCCGTCTCTGTCCGGATAATTTCGTCAACGGCATTCAGCGCTGCATTCTTAGCTCCGAATGTTCCGGCTTTGATTCTCATGTCACTCAACAATTGTGGATGACGCAGGGCGTAAGACAGTTGTGTGTGCAGCTCTTCTTCCTTCTTGGCTTGAATCGCTACGCCGGAGCGTACCCAATAAGCGGCATTGTCTTGCTCCTGGCCCGGCAGCGGTTTATAAAGCAGCATAGGAAGCTCTACCGCGACTGCTTCGGAAGTAGTCAGGCCGCCGGGTTTCGTAATAACAATGTCCGACAAGGCCATCAACTCGTGAACATAGTCAATATAGCCGGTCAATTTGACCCGATGCGGGGAATGTTTCGCGTCAAGTTCCAACTGCTGCTTCAGCTTATCATTATGCCCGCAAACGACGATAAACTGTACGGGAGTCGGGAAGAGCTGATCGGACCATAAGAGGGAAGTCAATTCTTTACCTATCATCCCCAAGCCTCCACCCATAACAAGAACGGTGGGAATGGTCTGATGGATTCCATGTTTAGCTCTTAGCTTATTACGGTCCATCTTCTGCGAAAACTGGGGGCGAACCGGAATGCCGGTAATCGATATTTGATACTCGTTCACGTTATGCAGCAGCAAAGCATCGCGGACGACGTCGGAGCCGACAAGATAACGATCCGTATAGGGATGGATCCAGTAGCTGTGATCGGTATGATCGGTAATGATCGTGACCGTAGGCACTTGAGTCAGTCCGTGGCTTTTAAGTACAGACATCGCTGCAGCAGCCGAAGGAAAGGTGCTGACGACAACGGTAGGCTGAACCCCTTCTAACAATTTTAACATACGGTCAAGGTCAAAGAGCTTGATTTTTTTAAATAATTGCGACAAAGAGTTGTCCGTCCGTGTTTTTTGAAACAAGAACCCATACATGTAGGGGAAACGCTTGACCCATTGGGCGTAGCAGTATTTACCGATATGATGAAGCTTGGGATGGGTCCATTCCATAAAATCCACAACCTTCACTTGCACACCTGGACCATAAAGCCTGGAAGCTTCCAGGATCGCTTTGGCTGCTTGCTTATGTCCATCTCCGAGTTCGCCGGATAGTATTAATATGTTTGGTTGCCGGTTTCCTTTCACTTTATGAACACCCCATTTGCAACGATTCTCATTAACCTAATTGTAAAATAGTTTTGGTGATTGCGGTATTGACTTAAGACCGTTCTTGAACTGGACTTAGGTCGGGCTGCAAAAGTCCTGGTGGATTCTTTGAATGTTCAACACTTGATAGGACATGACAACCTGGTACCCTCACTAACTTTATTCCTCTATTTATTATTTTAATACAAAATGGTTAAGGAATTGTCTATTAAAAACTAAATTTTTTCTTAAACTGTCCAGAATTTTAAGTAGACAACGCTGTTTTCTATAAATTATTTGCGAATGTATATACACGGCACTAAAGATATTATAGATCATGGAGTGGAGAAGGAAAGATGCTTCCAGGGCGAGTTTTGGCTTTGTATTCCTACCACCCGAAGGCCTGTCCAATAAATAAGGAATACAAAACAAGATGTTTGAAGCTTCGGGGGCACTTTCCTTCGGAACGGAATGATCGTCTTCTTTTGTGTATTTATATAGAGTTAAATATGTCGAATCGAAGTATGCGAAAGTTGGTTAAATTGCAATAAGGCGGAACTTTGCTTAACCCTCTCTTTGTTTAGAGGACGGTTTGGTTTATAATGTACTCATGATTCATTTATTATTTTATTGGACAGGAGGGTAACTATGGATAAAGTTCGATTTGGAATTATCGGCATCGGGAACATGGGGTCCTCCCACGCTAAATATTTGGCACAGGGCAAGATTCAGGGCGCCAAACTGACGGCCGTCTGCGACACCAGAGCCGAGCGGCTAAGCTGGGCCAAAGACAATCTGGGTGAAGAGGTTCGGCTTTATGACAGCGTTGAAGCGATGTATGCTTCGGGCGAGATTGATGCAGTTCTTATCGCAACCCCGCATTATGACCATCCTTCACTTGCTATTCAGGCCTTCGAGCATGGACTTCACGTTCTGGTGGAGAAGCCCGCGGGAGTTTACACGAAGCAGGTTCGCGAAATGAATGAAGCGGCCCTCAAAACGGACAAGCTGTTCGGAATTATGTATAATCAGCGGACCAACCCGCTTTATCAGAAGCTGAGGGACCTGGTTACATCGGGAGAGCTTGGGGAAATTCGCCGTACGAATTGGATCATTACGACCTGGTACCGCCCGCAAAGCTATTACGATTCCGGCGGATGGCGAGCCACCTGGGCGGGAGAAGGCGGCGGAGTACTGCTGAATCAGGATCCGCACCAGTTGGATTTATGGCAATGGACCGCTGATATGATGCCGACCCGGGTCAGGGCATTCTGTGCATTCGGTAAGTACCACAACATCGAGGTAGAAGATGATGTGACGGCTTATGTCGAATACGAGAATGGGGCTACGGGCTTATTCGTAACGACGACCGGGGAAGCACCGGGAACGAACCGTTACGAGGTGACGGGAGACCGTGGGAAGATCGTAATTGAAGACGATACTCTCACCTTCTGGAGGCTCAGAGTTCCGGAACGCCAATTCAATGCTGAATTCAAAGGCGGATTTGGGCAGCCGGAATGCTGGAAATGCGAAATTCCTATCGTCGGTAAAGAAACCGGTCATAGCGGAATTACGCAAAACTTTACGGACGCTATCCTTAAAGGAACTCCCCTATTGGCTCCCGGTGTTGAAGGGATTAAAGGATTGACGCTATCCAATGCCATGCATTTATCCTCCTGGCTGGACGATTGGGTGGAATTGCCGATCGATGAAGATTTATATTATGAGAAGCTGCAGGAGAAAATCCGCAATTCCAAATTTGTTAAAGTGACACAAGAGCAAACTATGGATACAGAAGGAACATACTAGTTGGATGACCTTTATATTTCATACAAGCTCGCTATGACTTAGAGGGACAATACAGCGGAACGATCCTGCTATTCTTTTTCAGTCCTTCTTTACACTTGTTTATGTTAACGTGTGCATTATTTTTGTTTTTAATCGATTGTCCATAAATTATTTTATAGACCGGGTTCCACTCTGGAAACCGGTCTTTTTTTATTTTGCATAAAGCTAAGGCCGCACAGCCTAAAGATAAGCCCATGTGGGGGTCTTTATTCGACGGCCCCAAGGGAGGATTGCTGCTGAAGACTATTGTCTATAGGATGGCTGAGAGTATGGACGTGAGCCCATGGTCTGCGTAGCGTAGGGTTGTTGTCCCGCTTGGCTCAGGCTGTGCATGATTTGCTCCAGGTCGTTGCACAACTGTTCTATATGCTGCATTTGCTGCATGGCCGTATGGTGACCTTGCAGAACGGTCTGGATGACTTGAACCGCATGGCGTTCCTTTTGGGCAATTTGCTCTAATTCCACCGCATTTTGCTGTTCCTGCTGCATTAATTGCTGATACGTCATACTGGCTTGTTCCGTTTGCTGCATCATTTGACGGACGGTTTGGCGGCATTGATTGATCTGTTGACTGGCTTGAAAAGGTTGCATAGCTATTCTCCTTTAATTAATTTGGTAACAACCTCTACTATTATCCATACCGTTGTCCAAAATTATGCCTGTTGCTAGTGTGGAAAAGTTTGCGGCTGGCCAGTGCGGGATCATCTTTAGCCTGGCGATGGATGACGTTAAACCTGAAGGTTAGCGCTGCTCGCACTTGGTCGGAGAGTCGCCTGCTTCAGTTTTCTTGCCGTTAAACAGGGGTTCCGTCAGCAAGGTCAGCTTCTCCGCAATTTTACCGTAGCCGAAGCCGGCCAGAAAAGCGACGCCGATTTTTGCTTTCTCGCTTGCGGATACTTGAATCGGCAGAATGCCGCTTTCCAGCAGGATAATAACGAAAATAGACGTTCCCGCACATCACGCGGGATAAATCCCATCCGTCCAGCAACTCTAAAAGTTTAAAGGCAAATTTTACTCTCGTCTTACCTACAGCATAATTTTATCGAAAAACCAAATGATAATAAGGCGAGCCAAACGCTTTCCAGAAAAGATACCTTAGTCCATTCATACACAGATGATGAACCATTGGATATGAAACTTAATAATGAAAGGCGGGAGAAGCAAAATGGACCATAAGCGGCGCCTGATCGAAGCCAAAATGCTGGTGTCTGTCGGACTCGCAATTGGCCTCTTATTGACTGGCTGCACAACAAGCCAGCAGCAAGCCAAAGGGTTCAACGGTTATCGGGGGAGGGAGTTCAAGCAGGAAATAATAGAAGAGAGCGTAAAAAAAAGACAACATCCGGGCATGCGCGAGCTGAGTAGAAATCAAGGAGAGCGGACTAATACAGGAATAATCTCCCCACATAATAATACAAGAATGGAATGGAGTTCTTATTTAGATGGTCAGCTTGCGGCGATGGAAGAGGTGCGTTCAGCCAAGACCGTCATTACGGATAGCTATGTTTATGTTGCTGTGGAATTGGAGGAGCAGGCTAAGCGGCTTGATGAAGCGAGAGCAGATGGCGGAACCGGAATGCTCAACCAAAGGGAAGAGCCTTATCGGGGGCAGATTCCTCCTAAAGTACACAGTGGAGTGGCTGGGAACGGGTATGACTTCGATGTCGATAGCTCGCGAAATTACAGAAATAGAAATGCAAACAACTCGATAAATGGGACTCTGGGCGCCCATCCGCGCGGAGAATTGCACTCCTCCAGCTCGGATTCCGATTTATCTAATATGCCAGTAGCCATCAGACAGAAAATAACGCTAAAGGTAAAAGAGCTGAGCAGCCCGGCGCTGCATCATGTTTTCGTATCGGCTAACGATGAATTTCGAACACAGCTTAATAAGCTGGAAGAGATGGGCAAGCAGGGGCAGACACATGACCAGTTGGTTCCGGCGTTAAATACACTGGCTACCCGGTTTTTCCCGGACCTGGAAGGGACAGGCTCTTATGGGGGCAGCTCAAGCGGCGGTAAGATGGGCCGGACGATAACCGGCAGCGACGGAATGTACAGTCCGAGCACAGGGGTTCGGCAGAAGTAATTTACAGCTCTAATTAATGGATACAAGCAGCAGGCCGGCGCTCCTCGCTTATTTTGAAGACATTCCCTTTCCGTACATTCGTGAAAAGGAGTGTCTTTACTTTTTATTGCGCGAGGTCTGGATTCATCGGCTGTTGTTGGGGAATCCTTGATTTGTAGTTTATAATAGGTGTAGCAACGAAAGAAAGAAGTGGAATCTTAAATGGACAACGTATATGAGCTGGCCGCTGAATTAATAGGTCAACAAGCCCTTCTCCAGGCTACCTTAAGCAACCGGCGGAGCAAAGTCTCAGGGCAGTCGGATAAAGTCAAAATAAAGCCGGTATTGATTAAAGGGGAACATAAATATCAATTTACATATCAGATGGGCCAGAAAGTCATTCATGAGAATATTGACCCCGATCAGGCCGCCAAGCAGTTGGCCGATTTGCTGAGCGAGCAGTTCAAGCAGGGACTGTGGCAGGCTAAAGGAGCAGATTACCAAATTCTGGTGAACAAAAAGGGGAAAGCGACCGTTTTGAAAAGACAAGCGACCAAGCAGGCCGTTGAGTTATCCCATAATCGGAAAAAACGTTATCTGCTTGAGGAAGGGACACCGGTTCCTTTTTTGGCAGAGCTTGGGGTGATGAATGGAAGCGGCAAGGTCCATGCGGCAAAATATGATAAATTCAGGCAAATTAATCGATTTCTCGAAATGATCGACGATGTCGTGAACGAGCTCCCCAAAGACCGTCCACTTACGGTTATCGATTTTGGCTGCGGTAAATCTTATCTTACCTTTGCTATGTATCATTATTTGGTCCACATCCGAAAGCTGGATATTCGGGCGATCGGCCTGGATCTCAAAGAGGATGTGATCACCCATTGCTCTGCTTTGGCGGAGCGGCTGGATTATAAGAATTTGAAGTTCTATGTCGGGGACATAGGCCAATATAACGAAGTGAGTCAGGTAGATATGGTAGTGACTCTGCATGCTTGTGACACGGCAACGGATGCGGCATTGGAGAAGGCGGTTCGTTGGGGGGCAAAGGTGATTTTGTCGGTTCCTTGCTGTCAGCACGAGCTTTTCACGCAAATAGACAGCCCTGTGCTCGCTCCAATGCTGAATCACGGCATTATCAAAGAACGATTGTCGGCGTTGGCGACCGATTCGGCCCGGGCAAGATTGCTGGAGTTGGTTGGCTATAAGACGCAGATTGTGGAGTTCATCGATATGGAGCACACCCCTAAAAACTTGCTCATCCGTGCCGTCCGACAGTCCGTCTCTCATGAGCAAATCGCTAAGCTGGCCGCCAGCTACAGAGAATTTACGCAGTTTCTTCACGTCACTCCTTATCTCGAAAAGGCTTTGAAGGAACGGCTGGAAGGAGTTCTTCCGGAATAGTCAAAGGCCGGAACTTTTTCCGGCCCTTGCTTGTCGCCTGGAGCCGGCAGACACTACAAAATCCCTTCGTCGCTTGCTTTTTTAGCTGCCTGCATCCGGTCGCGCACATCCAGCTTGGAATAAATGCTGGAAATGTAGTTTTTGACGGTGCCTTCCGACAAAAACAGCTTAATGGCTATTTCCTTGTTATTTAACCCTTCGGAAATACATTTCAGCACCTCCAACTCCCGCTCGCTAAGCCCGTAGGCCAGTGGAGGCTGTGCTTCCGCATGCGCTGCCGAAGGAATTCGTTGGGGATTCGCAGAGGAGGAGTCATCCCCTTTAATTTCGGTAATGAGCAGCTTGGCGATATCCTGGGGAATTAGCGTGCCGCCGTTGTGCACCCACTTAATGCCGGCTGCCAGCTCTCTCGGATGAATAGCCTTTAACAAATATCCTTCTGCTCCCGAATCCAATGCTTGAACGACGTAATCGACCTCCTGAAAAGTCGTCAGGATGATAACATGAATTTCCGGCCATTGTTTTTTGATCTTCCGTGTCGCTTCTACGCCATCCATTACCGGCATGTGAATGTCCATCAAGACGATCGTGGGCTTTTGGCTGGCGCACAGGTCGATAGCTACCTCTCCGTTCTCGGCAAGTCCGACCACCTCGATATCCGGGTCCATATCCAATACAATATGGAGACTTTCGCGGATTAAATCCTGATCGTCGACCAGTAATAAGCGAATCTCTTTCATCTGTTTCCCCCCTTTATGATTTGACGCTTGGCCGTGAATATGGAATGGTACAGATAACGGTAGTCCCCAGCCCTTTCAAGGATCGAATTTGCAGATTTCCCCTCCAAGCGGCCAGCCTTTCCTTCATTCCCGATAAGCCGAAGCCGGTTGTAATTTTATCGGAGCCCAGACCATCATCCTTAACCATCAGGCAGATTAGCTCGGAGTCATATTTCAGCTCGATAATGATAGATGTGGCCTGCCCATGCCGCTTGGCATTGGTGAGAGCCTCCTGCAGGCAGCGAATGATCGTCAGCTTGAGCTGTTGGGGGAAGTCTCCATCTTCATCATTAGCTTCCACCCGGACGGAAGTTCCGGTATGAATTGCAAATTCATTGGCCAGCCGCGATATTTGCTGAGCCAGCGGCGCTTTATCGTCTATCGGAGCAATTTGGTGAATGCTTTTGCGGACTTCCTGCAGCCCGGTGCGGGTCACGTCGCGGAGCACCTCCAGCTTCTCCTTGGCTTTATCCGGATGGGTTTCGATCAAATAGGAGACCGCATCCATCCCCATAATGACGGAAGTGAAGGTGTGGCCTACCGTGTCGTGCAGCTCACGGGCCAATCGATTTCTTTCCTCCAACAGAGTCAGGCTTTCCACTTGCCGGGCATACTGCTCCAAGGCGTCGTTTTGCTGGCGGATCAGGTCATACTGTTTGACGTTCTCTCCATAAAGCTGCTTCATTCCAAGATGGGAAGACAGAATCCGCTGCAGCCCCAGCCCGATGAGAAAGCTGATTCCGCTCGAAAAGAAAATCTGGATAAAATCCAAGACTCCGGGTTTGTCCAAAAGCCAAATGCCGGCGAAGGGGAAACCGATAATAAAAACAGGAACCGTCCACCAAATATTCATCCGATGAGCCAAAAAACCGACTATGACCAGCGGGTAGGAAAGAAACTCCATCGTTTCTGGAAAGCTTCTGTACGCATCAAGCTGAAAGATTCCGATTGTCAATAGGACAACCAAAGGAAACCAACCCATATGGACGTACCCCGGTCTCCAAAAAAGAATTGGAATCAAAAAAATAACAAAGACCAACAAGAAATTGCCCCACAAGGGGAGCAATGTCCATTGATCACTATTGTAATAGGCCCAGTAGCCTGCACTTACCCCGGCCGATAACAAATAAATTCCGAACAGCACCCATTCGGACCAGTGCCACTTTCTCAGTTGGATCATTATACCGTACCACCCGTGCCGTCGTTTTCTCTATTGTACTAGAAAAGCGGCGATAGCCATAGTGATTCCAGTCATAAATTAGCGGCGAAACGGTCACATGACTTGCTTACAGGCCGGATGAAGCCAGGGGCGCATAGTCTTCCGTGGTTAACTGGCCTCCGCCCGTTTTCTTTCCTTGACGGAACCCAGCAGTGCCAGCAGCAGACAAACTCCGTAGCCGATGGCGGCAATACCTCTGATCCAAGGTGAAAGGTGCCCAAGGCTCTTGCCCAGCAAGATGAGCAGCAGGGAGAAGAGAACAGAGCCATTGGTAAAGGTTATCCAAAAACGGAGAGGCTTGGGCGGCTTTTTTGCTCTGTTGCCCGAAAAGACCTGCTGGTTATCCGACGTTGGTTGGGGAACCGGTACAGAAGGATGGCGCTTCGCAAGAAAGAAAAGAAGCAGGAACAGCGGCGGCTGCACAGCTAAGACGTAGGCTGGATAAGAGAAGAAGGTGAATCGTCCCATCTCGACAAAGTTTCGGAAAGTAATGAGAATGGTCAGCAGCAGCATCCAGCCGGCCGAACGGGCAATGAGAGTCGAGTCTTTCTTGGACGTAAAAGCGGCAATGCCGATAATAAAAGCCGTAAAGGAGAGTACCACATTAATGATCGCCGCCGGAAAATAGATGGTGAAGGCGAACACATCGACCCGGTCCATGAAATCCGTAATGTTGATTTGGGCAACCAATGAATAGACCGGATAGTTCAGCTTGGCCAAAATGTCAGCTCCAAAAACACCAATAGCCGTAGCAATCATATACGTGAGACAGAACGCCGATAAGATAACTCCGAAGCGCAAGCCCGTCAATAAATGCTTGGCATTCTGAACGGTATGCAGGAAAGCGCCGAAGACGATCAAGTCTCCAAAGCGAATCGAATTTAGCATGCTTCCAAGGATGAGCTGAGCGGGAGTTTGCGTGAATAGCGGCTCCCATTGGCCCGTCGGAATTTCATTCACAAGCAGCAGCGGGAACAGCAGGATGATTACAAAGGCGAACGGAAACACAATTTCATTCACCCGTGCGGTCACCTCGACACTTGATTTTCCATAGTAGATCATAACTATCACGAACAGCATGATCAGAATTTCCGGCGGGGTTCTCTGCAGCAAGGTTGCCCTTAGGAAAGCTGTGGTGGCAAAGGAATCTCTTGCAAAAATAAACCAGATATTAAGGATGAACAAGGCGTTGATTAGCCCGCCTGCCCAACGACCGGCGATGATAAATGTAATCTCGAACAAATGCTTTCCGGGAAATTTCTTCGCAAGAGAATAGAAGAAATAACAAATCAGGAAAGAACACAGCAAGGAGACCGAATACGTAAAAATAGCGTCATGACCGGTGCTCCGAGCCAACTGCTGAGGATCGATAATGATCCCTGCGGTAATAATGGAGGAAGCAATAATCAATCCCATCTGCCGGCTGCTAATGACCTGTGTTGACATAATAAATCTCTCCTGTCCATGCTTTGACCCAGTAGTATACCGTATTGTTCAAGATCGATACCGGGGTCGGAGGTCTGTAGTTAACGAGTAGCGAAATAAACAACAGCAGGGTTACGGCATTAATGGTATAGTACATCACCATCATCGACTTGGATCTCGCTTTTTTGATTTTGCGATAATCGAGGATGATCCACATTAAATATCCAATGAGAAACAGAATTCGAAAGATCCCGGACATAGTTTACCCCCTTACAATGTTTTCAGAAATCAGACCGAATTCGGTAATGTCCACTTTAATATGAACCCGGAATTCCGCTTTCTTCAGCATTTCAGACCATTCGTTCTCGATGGCTTTCCAGGCTCTGGGGTTCTGACGGAAAACCTTCAAGCCGAAATCCGCGGAATCGGCCCCAGTATTCTGAATTTTTTTAATCGCTTCGTCTACTTGGGCTCTAATCTGGTCGGCCGCCATTTTTCTTGCCTTGGCCAAAACTTGTCTATTGGTCAGATCCTCTTTCGTTCTGTTCTCGCTTAAGGTGATCCTGGTATCAATATTCACATCGAATTCGACTCTGTCCTGGTTCAATGAAGGGGTGACGGTCGTTTGACTGCGCAGCACGTTAAATATAAGATCTTCCGAATGTTCCAAATTGGCGATGACGGTGCCGGGCTTGATATTATTTTTGAGCCAGGATAAGCCTACGGCCGCTTGTCTTCTCATAACATCCACCATTTTTTCACCGTGAAATTGCGCATAACCGAGCCATTCAATTTCTTGCGATTCCTTATTACCCTTTTCCTTCAATTTCTTGACTGCCATAAAAGGCAGAACCGGATCACTTCCGAGATGGCTCATGGATAAGGCCGTATCTTTGACGTTCGAAGAAATTAGATCCCCTTGCTTTACAATTTCCCGAATAGCCTCGCCGGAGAATCTTTCCAGCTTCGGTTGAGCCTTCATCAATTCTTCCCCCGTTCCTTCGGCGACGATCATATAGGAAGTAAGACGGTTCTCCGGCTTTCGGGTAATGACATCGAAGATGCCTCCGACTCCATGCTTGGCCGCCTCATCCCCGATAATGATGACCCGATAATGGCCGAATTTCAGTCTTCTGGACATTCTATCCTGAAGCTTGGTGTAGGCCTGAACGAAGGTGGGTCCGGTTTCCGAGTCGATATAATAGGCCTTGCTTCCTCCTGTCCCGCCTCCGCCTCCTTTAGCCCCTCCCAATTGACTGGCAAGAGGAACCTCTATACTCACCCGAAAATTCCCGTTTTCTTCCTTATCGACCGCTACAGCCATTACAATGGCAATATCATTGATCTCCAATCGATCCCAGCATCCGGTCAGCAGCAAGGAGACGGAGGCAAGCATTGCTAATACGCTTATTCTTTTATTCTTTCCCCTGGTCATCTTGCGTCCCCCCTTGACGGTTATTGGCATGCGGATGGGAAATGTGCTGTCCTTTTAAACCGTTATTCTGCTTGATCTCCTCCGGCAATTCCTGTCCAAGCCGGACCGGATTCTGCACACCCAGGAAGGAAGGGCGGGTCGTTAAATTCCATTGGGGGGAGCGAATGAGAGCATCTTTAAGATCGGACCATTTGGTCGGCCCTATCGGAGACAGATAGGGGACGCCAAAAGAACGTAAATTCGCCATATGTCCAAGGATGATCATCGTTCCTAACAAAATGCCGAAAATCCCAAAAAGGGAAGCGAGAATGAGCAGCGGAAAGCGCAGCATCCGGATCGCAATGGCTCCATTAAAATGGGGGATGGTAAACGAAGCAATCCCGGTAATGGAAACGACGATGACCATCGGAGCGGACACGATGCCGGCTTCGACAGCCGCTTGTCCGATAACTATGGCGCCAAGAATACCGACGGCCGAACCGACCGATTTAGGCAAACGAACCCCGGCTTCCCTCAACGCTTCAAAGATGATCTCCATGATCAAGGCTTCGATGACTGCGGGAAAAGGAATAGCTTCTCGGGCTGCCGAGACGCTTAGCAGCAGGGAGGTCGGAATCATTTCCGGATGAAATGTCGTAATAGCCACATATAAGGCAGGAGTGAACAGCGACATGAATAAAAAAAGATAGCGCAGCCACCGGAGCAGCGTCCCGATCTGGAATCGCTCGTAATAATCTTCCGCTGCCTGCATGAGCTGCAGGAAGATGGTGGGGGCCAGCAAAGCAAACGGGGTGCCGTCTACGAGAATGGCCACTCTTCCCTGCAGGAGCGCGCTGGCGACCACATCCGGCCTTTCCGTATACTGCATTTGCGGGAATGGAGAATAAGCGCTGTCCTGGATCATTTCTTCGATGTATCCGGACTCGATGACGGAATCGATGTCAATCAGCTCAATTCTCTGCACGACCTCATCGATCAGCGCAGGATCAGCCAGCCCGTCAATGTAGGAGACGACGAGGTTCGTATTCGTATGCTTCCCGACTACCAGCGGCTTCATCTTCAGTCGCGGGGATTTGACTTTGCGCCGGATGAGAGCTGTATTGGTTCGCAAATTTTCGATAAAGCCTTCTCGTGGCCCTCTAACGAGCGATTCGCTGCTCGGCTCATCAACGGAACGAGTCTCGGGTCCGCGGATGCCAAGCAGAATCGCGCGATCATGATTTTCTACGAAAATTCCTGTATCCCCGCCAAGAATCCCCAGCAGAAGCTCGCCGTAGTTGTCTGCGGTCTGGATTTGCGATACGGGCAGCGCCGTTTCCACAATCCGATCTATTTCGGATTCGTTCCCTTCCAAGATCATCAAGCTTCTAAGAGCGTCATCGAGCACGTCGGAAATGACCAGGCCATCAATAAATACGGCGAGGGCCTGGATATTTTTTTCGATAACAAAAGGACGGATCACGATGTCCGAGCAATCGTTGAACATTTCCTTCAGAATTCGCCGGTTCTCGTCAAGAGAGGCAGGAATAGGACTCTCTTTCAAGTCATTGACGAAATTATAGTCAAGAATATCCTCTGCGGCAGTTTTATTATTTTGACGTTTTTTTGGGTACACTGGATTACCACCTAGTCTTTAAAACTTCTATGTTGTCGAGGTGAAACTGTGATTTGGATATGCGTCTTTCTTCTAGTGGTTTATATTCAAACCGGAGCTATCGTGTGGATGGAATATCGCCACCCGGCCAAGGCCGTCGCCTGGCTGCTGGTTCTGTTTATTTTCCCCATTCTTGGCTTTATTATGTATTATTTTGTTGCCAGGCAGTTCAAGCATCGTCACCGTCGTTCATTGCGAGGTAATGGGAAAGGGTCTCATCTATTGGGTGCTTCTCAAGAAGAAGGGGGAAGAAGACAAGCGAATAGGGAAGGAAGGGACAGGTCTGTTATAGCGGGTCCCGAGTTGGATCCGCGTCTGCTTGGCCTGCTGCGCAATAGTCCCGGACCTGAGATGACCGGCAGGAATGAAGTGACTATACTGACTAATGCCGAAGAGGCTTATGAAGCGATATTAAAAGCCATTGAAGAAGCGGCCGATCACATTCACCTGGACTATTACACGATTCGCAACGATGGCATTGGCCAGAGATTTCAAGCGGCCTTGATTGCCAAGGCGAGGCAAGGTGTCGAGGTCCGCATCATCTACGATGGAATTGGCAGCTATGAGCTGGATGAGGGCTACATACAGGAACTACGTGAGGCAGGCGTTCAGACGGGCTGTTTTTTACCGGCCTTAATCGCGTTTATCGATAAGAGGATCAATTACCGCAATCATCGCAAAATTGTTGTTGTCGATGGAAGGATCGGTTTTCTGGGAGGAATCAACATAGGAGATGAGTATTTGGGCGGCAACCCCAAGTTGGGCTTCTGGCGGGACACTCATATGCGTCTTTATGGGGATTCTGTCCGTTCGCTGCAGCGAACTTTTATGGATGATTGGGAATTTGTCCGGGGCGAGCGCCTCGACTCGGGTCGCTACTTCCCCGAGCACCACTGCCATAGTATTCAATGGGTACAAATCGTCAGCGGGGGACCTGACGGGGAGGAGGATGCGATCCTGTCGGTTACTTTTGCGGCGCTGGGATCCGCCAGAGAACGGATTTATATTGCTTCCCCCTATTTCATACCCGATTCCGGAATCATTCAGGCTTTGAAGGTAGCCGCGATGAGCGGGGTAGATGTAAGAATTATTCTGCCGGGGGTGCCGGATACCCGAATCGTTTATTGGGCGTCCTTATCCTATGTCAGTGAGCTGCTGCAGGTGGGCGTCCGGTTCTATAAATATCAAAAAGGATTCATGCATGCCAAAGTCATCCTCGTAGATGAAATATTGGCTGCGGTCGGGACCGCGAATATGGACCTGCGCAGCTTCTTCAAAAACTTTGAGCTAAACGCTATCCTGTTCGAACGGTCAACCATTCGCAGGCTGGAAAGTGATTTTTTACAGGATGTCGAGGACAGCGAGGAAATCATTCCAGCCCCGTTCTATAACCGGCCTAAGCTGCAGAAGGCGAAGGAAGTCGCGGCCCGTCTTTTATCTCCGCTGTTTTAGCCTTGTGAGGGGAGGTGAGGCAGGTGAAGTTGACAACTACATGGAAGGACAATTAATATTATCTTATATTCAAGGTATTTAACAGGGAAGGTATTAACATATGGAACCCGTTCTGAACGAGCAAGAGCTGTCGTTAAAATTATTTGTTGTATTCTCCCGGGCTAACCGGGCGGTAACCGACCGGATCAAGGAGGATATTAAAAGCTACGGATTGAATCCGACGGAATTTGCCGTTCTCGAGCTGCTTTATCATAAAGGAGATCAGCCCATTCAAAATATCGGCAAAAAAATTTTACTGACCAGCGGAAGCATGACCTATGTCGTAGATCAACTGGAAAAGAAAAAACTGCTTATCCGCAAGCAATGCAAGGAAGATCGCCGGATCATTTATGCTTCCATTACGGAGGAGGGCCGGGCGCGGATGGATGATATTTTTCCAAAGCACCGGAAGGCGATTAAAGAGACCTTCAGCAGCTTGAACCCTGAAGAACAGCAGCAAATGATCCAACTGCTCAAGAAGCTGGGCTTGTCCCTGGACAATCATTAAATCCGCTGAATCAATCCGTGTGCTACTGGAATCAAGCTCGAGGCCTGCATTATGCAGGTCTATTTTACCATGTCTGAATGCCTGCTTTTCAGATCGAAGCAGGGATTTCAGCCTATATAACTCCGATATATTTCAGTTGACAACCTTTTTTTACCATTCAAAGGAAGAGGGGGCGGCTCCGTTATCAACTAATGGGAGCCGGCCCTTCTTTTTTTGGGCCTTCTTTTCTATTTACATTCCTGAAAGCTTTGCGTTAACTTATTAATCGAATGCTTAAGGGCACTGATTGGAAAAGAGGAGGATACAAGAAAATGAGTTTATCCAAAAGTATGCGTTCTTTGTTGGGGCTGTTCGTTGCATTAGCGATCATATTCAGTCTGGTGACACCAGCTCCAACGTCTGCAAACTCGGGCAGAAATATCGAGCTGCTGCGTTCTGAGCATAAAGTCATTGATGGCAAAATGAAAGTAACCGCGGACGTACGAGTCGAATCCAGCGAAGTCGTCTCGCTGTTGGTCACCGGTTACAACCAATTCGGTGAAATTATTGAAATCCAAAAGCAAGATGAGTTTATCATGGGGGGACACACTAAAGTATTCCAATTGACTATGGACCATGGAGAAGAGTTGACTAAGGTCGACATCGAAGCCTTGGGTCCGATTGAAGAGCCTTATAAAGTTTTGAAGGAAACGACGGTAGCTCATACGGACCATTTGGAAGGCATTATAGCGGTTAAAAACGGGAAAAATTCTCAGGTCATTAATGTTGTCGCTACGGGAACGAACACTAACGGCAAGGTTGTAGAAGTAAGAGGGACCACTAATTTTGTTATGGACAAACGCACCTCGATTTTTAAAATTAAGCTGGATGCCGTTAATGAAATTAATGACGTTAAGTTCACAGTACTTACCGATGATCAAACTTATTTGGTCGAATATGGAACCTATATTAAAGACGGAAAGATTGTATTGACCTCCGTTGTTAAAAATGGAGGGAAATCACAAAGGATAAGTGCCAGAGTAACCCCTTATACAGGGGACGGCAAGGAATTGGCGATTCAGACAAATACAAACTTTACTATGGATAATCGTCTGTACAATCTCAAAATGCAGATTAAAGAGACCAATGCAAGCAGCGTAGCCGTTCAATTCTATGATGAAACAGGAAAGCAAGAGATCGTTAAAAGAGGGACATTGGTAACGATTGACGGCAAAGGATTGGCTACCGAGCAGCCTCCCGTTAATTTGGCAGGCAACGTAGTTGTGCCGATGAGAGCTATCTTTGAAGCTATGGGGGCAGGGATCGAATGGGATCAGGAAACCCAGACGGTTACGGCCACTAGGGGAAGCAAGGAGATCAAGCTGCAGATCGGTTCGGATAAAGCCTACATCGACGGTCAGGAGAATAAGCTTAACGTTCCTGCGCAGCTTATCAACAACAACACGATGGTACCTGTCCGCTTTGTCAGTGAAGCTCTGGGCGCTGAAGTATTCTGGGATAATAATTCGCAAACGGTTCTCATAGTCCGATAACCTAATCTGGGATAATAATTCACGGACGGTGCTCATAGTCCGATAGATTAATGAAAAACCGGGAAGAGGAAACTCTCCCCGGTTTTATTAATAGATGGCTAATGGTCGAGAATAGGACAACTGTTGGTTCCGCGTTTCGCACAGCTAGGGGATCTAAGTGGATTTCATGCAGCTAATTTGCTCCATTTGAGGTTAAAAACGAAAACTAATGGAAAACCTCCATCCATTTTGTGCAAAAAGAAGGATATCAGCAAAAAACCTCCGTTTTAAATGTAGTTTTTCCATCTAGTCTTGTCCATTTTCCCCATTCGCTTCCATATACCTACATAAAATACAGTTAGACGCTATCCTTCTACTCGCACTTTTGTAGTATCGCAGTCGATAATAAGCGATGCAGATAAAGAGGACAGCCTATCATTTACTTTTCCAATTTCATATAAAAACGTTTGTCGTACTCTTTGCCGTATTGTAGAGTAATGATTAGAATTTGATCAGAAGGCTTGTCCAATCTATTTATGGAGGCGAGAACCTGTTGGAGACGAAGGAACTGACTATTGAAGGTCTGCAAAAATATATCCGTCGATTTGATCATAGGCCTGAACATCGACAGGCCTATTTTATGAAGCTGGTAGAAGAAGTAGGGGAATTATCGGAAGTGATAAGAAAAAATGCTAGAATGAAAGATAACGACACCATAAAAGGGACGATTGAGGAAGAGTTAAGCGATGTTTTGTATTATGTAGTCGCTCTTGCCAATGTATACGACATTAATCTTACGGACAGCTTCTGGATGAAAGATGAGCTCAATAAAATCAAATGGAGCAGACAGGAGTACGAGTACGCTGTAAATCAAGCAAAAGGGGAATAAGGTGAAGCCTAATCATACGTCGATATGATTCCATTAACGGGGGTTATTTTTAAATGAATGAAGTGAAGGTCTATCATTACGACGCTTTTTCTACGATTCCTAATAAGGGCAATCCGGCAGGAGTGGTTCTGGATACGGACGGATTAGCTGAGAAGGATATGCAGAATATTGCTAGACAGGCTGGCTTCAGCGCAACGGCCTTTGTTCTCGATTCTGATACGGCGGATTTCAGGTTGAAATATTTTACCCCGGGTCATGAAATCAACCTGTGCGGCCATGCGACAGTGGCTGCGTTATTCGCCTTAAAGCAGGAGGGCAAGGCAGGTCTTTATAATGTTATCAATATTGAGACTAATGTCGGCGTTTTACCGATTGAAATCATAAATGATAACAATGAAACCCGAATAAAGATGAAGCAAGAGAACCCTCAATTCATATCCTTCCATGGGGATGTTGAACGACTGTGTCATTCTATAGGCTTATCGGTAAGTGAGTTAGACTCAAGATATCCAATCGTGTACGGAAGTACCGGAATCTGGACCCTGCTAATCCCTGTGAAAAGCTTGGTTAGCTTTAAGCGGATGACCCCGAATAATGACGCATTTCCTAATATATTAATCGAGAATTCACGGGCATCGCTTCATCCTTTTAGCTTGGAGACGATAGACAAGAATGCGTTGATGCATGCGAGGCATTTTTCTTCCCCTTATTCAGGCACCGTAGAAGATCCGGTGACAGGGACGGCTTCCGGAGTCATGGGGGCGTATTACTTAACATACATAAAGCCGGGACTTCATAAGGCCGAGTTTATAGTCGAGCAAGGCCAGGAAATAAACAGGGATGGCAGAGTTAAGGTAGAAGTGTGCAGGGTTGCCCCACAGCAGATGGATATTTACATATCCGGAACCGCTGTATCGGTTAATGAATTTCATGTTATCATGTAAAGAAATAATCAAACCCTTGAGGTAAACAAGCAAGGAGGAGATGAGCTTTGAAATTACTATGCGAATCGGTTAATTTGTCTGACTATTTACAAGAAACGGAAGAAATCGATTTTGATCATTTGGTAATAAGGGAGCAGACAGCGCTATGGGCTCACCGGTCGTTGCCCGAATTAGATCTGGTTAAAGAAATCTTTGAATTTGTGCGTGATAAAATAGCCCATTCCAGGGATATTCAGAGCCCCCGAATTACCCGGAAGGCTTCGGAGGTCCTCGTATTCAAAGAAGGGATTTGCTACGCCAAATCCAACTTGCTAGCCGCACTTCTTCGTTCCTTTGGCATTCCTGCAGGATTTTGCTATCAACGGCTGACCATTGGGGATGAGCCGGAGACGGGGTACTGTATTCATGCCTTGAATGCCGTATACTTATCCAGCCTGCAGAAGTGGATTCGCCTCGACTCGCGAGGAAATAAGGAGGGTGTTAATGCTCAGTTCTCGACTGAGGAAGAAAAGCTGGCTTTTCCGGTGCGAGAGCAATACGACGAAGTCGATTACCCTACGATCTACGTCAATCCTAATCCCAAAACCATGCAGTGTTTAAAGGATAATACCGATGGTTTAGACATGTATTTTCACCACCTTCCAACGGAAATTTAGGTCTGGAGCCTTTCAATCAGTCATGCGAAGAAATAATACTTTTATAAACCGTAAAAACGAAACTTTTATTATTCTGAAGACGTATTACGGGGTGTTCAGGGTCCATTTGAATCAATGAGGAGGAATTTTATGAAAAAGAAATTAATCGCCTCGGTCGCCGGAGTATCTTTGCTGCTGGGAGCGAGTGTAGGTGCCTACGCGGGGGCAAACCTGGAAACGATCCAAGCGTATTTGAATCACACTTTGACGGTCAAGGTTGACGGGGTGCCTGCACAACTGAATGATGAGCAGGGGAATGCCATTCTGCCAATTACGTATGAGGGGAATACATATTTGCCAGTGCGGGCGATTGCCAATGCGCTGAAGGTAGCGGTAGATTATGATGGGGAAACCTCAACTGTACTGCTCGGGGAGAAGATGGACGGGATTTCCATCGCGGCTGAAAAATATGGCAATACTTATGTAACATCGGATCCCAGCCATACTACCTATAAGAACAAGAACTATAAAGATGTTTTTTACAACACAGGGGGCGCCAGCCTGATGCTATACCCTGACAAAAAGTATCAGAAATTATACTTGCAGGCAGCGGCACTGAACAAAGAAATCAAAGTCAGTATCTATGAAAGTGGCTCACTTAAGCTTCTCAAGGAGGAGAAGGTAACCATTGAGGATGGAATGAAAACGATTGAAGCCGATATTGGCGGTATTTCTGAAGTGTACATGGAGATCGATACGACTGGCGAGGGTGGTTTTATCATTCCTCTGACCACGTCCTATTACAAATAATTCCCTTCAGGTTTAATCTAATGAATAACTTGAAAATTTTATTTATGGCTGCTTCGGCAGCTTTTTTTTCTAAATTCTTAAAGTTGAATGACAAGGGAAATCACTGTTTTTAGAGAAAGGAAATCAAGTTGCAAACAAAAGGAGGCAAGCTTTTGCTTTATCATTTCAGCGAAGAAGCGGATATCGAGTTGTTTATTCCGAGAATCAAACAAAATCGGCCGGATATGCCGGCCGTTGTATGGGCAATAGACGAAGACCATGCCGTTAATTATTTTTTCCCAAGAGACTGTCCCCGGGTAATTTATCGGAGATCGGATAAGATGAGCATAGAGGATGAAGAACGTTTTTTCGGACAAACGGCGGCGGATATCATTATTGCCGTGGAAAACGGCTGGCTGCAAACGATACAGAACACAGTTCTCTTTAAATATGTTTTTTCTGAAGAAGATTTTGAGCTTTATGAACCTTTTGCAGGTTATTATATCTCCCGCCGGACAGTCGCTCCCGCAGCTGTGGAGCGCATGGATAGCTTACAGAACAAAGTGGCTGAGCTAGGTGTTGAGCTACGGTTTACCCCCAATTTGTACCCTCTGAGAAACGCTATCCTGAATTCCAGTGTAGATTATTTCTCCATTATCAGATTTCACAATGCTGCACCACCTTCAACGAATCCCCTACATAAGCTTGGCCAAGATCAATAGCCGCCATCCCATGAACCTACATCTCATATAACGAAACCGATGGAGCGGGGTCTCTCTCCATTTTTCAAACCTACAGTTATATAAATATATCTGCTATAATTATGTTAGTTATAAATATTTAATTTAGGAGGGCTAAAGATGCCGGCAAGTGCGGATATTCAAATTTATCCCCCGTCAATGCAAGGAACGGGGGCATTTGATGGCGGGGCTATTGTGGAGCAAAAGCCGATCGGCTTTAGGGGGGATGGAGCGGTCGTTCAGCGAATCGGTCCGTTGTTCTATTGGGCCTGGGCTCATACTAAAAAGGAAGGCTCTATTCCGTCACACCCCCATCAGGCGTTTGAAATTTTGACTTACGTGATTCAGGGTGAAGCCCATCACGGGGATTCGTTAGGAACGGACAGCTTGGTCGGTCCCGGGGGAGCACAGCTTATTCAAGCAGGATCGGGAGTTTATCATAATGAGAGATTTACAGGTCCGGACGGCGAAGTATTTCAAATCTGGTTTGAGCCGGAAATGCGGAAAGCGCTGGGCAGAACTCCCGAATACCATCAGTATGACAATGAACAGTTTCCGGTAGCGGAACGCAACGGGGTGAGGGTTAAGACGATCATCGGTGAAGGATCGCCGATTACCATTGTGGCCGACGCTAAAATGTGGGACGTCGAGATGAGCCCCCATTCGGTTCATGAAATTAGCCTGTCTAATAAAAGGGCGTTGTCCGGCCTGGCTATTCGCGGCTATGGGTCGTGCGTTTGGGAGACGGATACAGAAAGCAGGTTTCAACCTAAAGATTATGTCGTCGTCCAGACGGAGGAGCCAGGCAGAATAACTGTCAAAGCGGGTCCGGAAGGGCTGAGAATGACATGGATTGAAGTTCCCACAGAAGTAAATTATGCTTTATTTCCCAAAAAACGATAAGCCATCCATAACCAGACAAATGAGAGGTGGCGGTCGTTGGGACGGGAGTTGAATGCGGAGGATCGTAAACGGTCATACTGTCATAAAAAAGGTTGAACTTAAGGGATGTGATCTAGGTGACCACCGGGATTAGGAGTCCACAAGCGGACTGCGATTTTTCTCCGTTAAAAGAGCAGCTGAAAATCGATTTGCAGAAAATGATTGGCGAAATTGAAGGAAGTCTGGAAGTGCTTCATAACGAAGACCAATGCGTTCTGGGCCGAATCGAAACGATTAAGGAACGGCTAACGCTTCTCGAGTCCAAAGCGGCGACCTTCTATTTGAACTGCTACCTGGCCCCATTCACGGATAAATATGCCGATTTATCCATCTGTATACGGCACCTATCGGAACGGAGGCATGGTGCCCTGATTGCCGTCGAACGCAGAGAGGCGTTGGATGCGCTGATTCAACCGGGGACACCGATCGGAGCCTCCATTACGTATCCGCTTCTGGAGTCGATTTTTTACCCAGGCAATCCGCTGCATGACGGCGCCGTTCTCATTCGCGCGAATGAGATTGTTTCTGCCGCCAATGTGCTGCCTCTTTCCAAAGCGATCATCGGCGAACGCAAGCTCGGAACCCGGCATCGGGCCGCGATCGGCTTATCGGAGAGGACGGATGCGATCGTGTTGGTCGTCTCCGAAGAAACCGGCCGCTCTTCGTTTGCTTATAAAGGCCAACTGTATCCGGTAATCAGCCTATAATAACAAGCCCGTTTGGCCTGGCAATCGGGCTTTTTTGATAGAATTTATAAGTTTCGGGGCTCCCCGCAAAGTACTGTATAAACCTTTATCGAAGCAAAGTCAGGAAGCTCGACCGCGATTAGAGGAAGGTTTAGACGCCGACCCTGTTAGGGTGCGGACGGAATACACTTCGAAGGCTATACGTCATTTTGTGGGGTTATTTTACTGTCCGTTCTCCAAAACAGCAGGATCTGAGAAAACTGTTCGTTGCCCCTGAGCCTGGTGAAGCCGCCTTGACTCGAAGCGAGGTTAAGTAATCATCCGTAATACGTGATCCAGAGATTGAGGTTCGACTTGCTCAATCAAATCACCGTGCTGCTTCAGACGATCTTCTATTGTCAGCAGATTGAACTGGCTGATTTCGCAGTTTCGGCGAACCTCCTCCCACAATAGCGGGGTGGAGACAGTGGCATGTTTGCGTGCCCTTGGGGTATAGGGAGCTGACAAAGTTTTGCCGAACCAATGCTGCAAATAGTCGACATATATGAGATCGCCCCGATTTTTTTTCAGCCGTTCAATCGTAAACAGAGACGGATATTTCTGCACCAAATATTTGCCTAGAAATTCTCCGACGGTGCGAAGCTGCTCGAATGTATATTTAGGCATAATCGGGATGAAAATCTGTACTCCGGAAGCCCCGGACGTTTTGGGCACCGATTGAATATTCATCGCTTCCAGAGCGTCACCGATCAGACTGACAGCATACATAATGCGAGGCTCCTCCTCCAGGGAAGGATCGATGTCGAGAATCCATTCGGCCGGGAGCTCACTGCCAATCCGGTGAAAGGAAGAATGAAATTCCAGGCAAGCCAAATTGCCAAGCCACAGCAAGGTGGGCAAAGACTCGAGATTGACATACCGGATGCCTTGAAGCTCTGCGGTTTTAACAAAAGAGGGAGTCGGCTCCGGACAATTTTTTTGGTAAAACGACTTATCATGAATTCCGTGAGGATAGCGAATCGTCGTCAAATACCGGTCCCGGCAATATTTAAGCAGATAGGGCGACAGAACGATCAGCTTCTGCAAATAAGTAAGCTTGGAGATGCCTTTTTCAGGCCACAAAATTTTATCCGGATTCGTTACCGTAAGCTCATGCCCTTCAATTTGTACGATTCCTTTGGCGGCGGTTTTCATTAGTTCGGCGCACTCCAGTTTACCCTTGTGTGAAGCAAGCGCCTTCTCTCCTTTCCTTGTCACAGCTAGAGAGCTGCCAATAAAGCTGCTGCAGTCAGAACGCAGGTAGAGCGGAGCTTTGGCTAACTCCCCTTTATCCTGGGCCCAAAGGTGACGATTTTGGAATGGCGGAGCAGCCCGCCATCGGTAATTTCCTGTCCGGTGACGACCAAGGGGAATGACGTGCTCAGCCAGATGATCTGATCCCGTTTTAAATCCGATTGCAAGGAGGCAAAAGGGGACTGCGGACTTGCATCCTGCAGAGCGTACTCAAGCAATTGCCGCTTCATCTGTTCGTTCAATCCGGAGGACACCTTGCCTAAATACATTCCATCCATAATCATAACCAAACTGGCCAGACGCCCCTCTTTAATGGTGACTCCAACAACGGTTACTTCGAGCTGCAGCGCTGTTTTTTTCTTATACCAATCGCTGTGCATCTTGTCCTCGCGGTAAGGGCTGGTCAGACGTTTGCAGACGATCCCTTCCCATTGCCGCTCCTCTACCCATTGCCACAAAGCTGTTCCGTCCTCATAAAGATCGGTTACGAAAAACAGACCGCGATTATCCGGGAATTTAGCCTGAAGCCGTTCATGTCTTTCTCGATAAGGAAGGCCCGATAAATCTTCCGTTCCGTCTTGAAGGAGGTCAAACAGGACATATTGCACGGGCTGCCTGGCTCCGGCATCCGAGATTGTTTTTGAATTTCGCATCCGTTCCCTCTGCAGAACCTTCTGAAAGACGGGTCGCTGCTTAACCGGATCGAATACGACAGCCTCCCCATCGAGCACACAGGAGCCGCCAATTTCCGACAAAGCGGCAGTAAGCTCCGGATAGACGGTATTTTTGTTAAGCATTTTACGAGAATAAAGCTGAACTTGTCCCGAATGAATCTCGGTGATCAACCTTACACCGTCCCATTTCAACTGGTAGCCCCAATCCGGTCCCTCCGGCAATTGCTCACGCAAGATGGGGGCCATAGGCGCAAAAGGCGGCCGCATTGTCAGGAAACCGTCTCCTTCGACTTTTTGCCTCGTCCTTTGGCAGCTTTCGGCTGGCCCTCGGCTTTAGGCTTAACCGCTTCGAGACTGGCCTGCAGCGCCGCCATCAAGTCGATAACGTTAGTTTTAGGCTGTTCTGGCGCGGCCTTGACCTCTTTCCCGGCGATTTTTTGCTGGATTGCCTCCAACAGCGCGCTGCGGTAATTGTCCGTATATTTATCCGGCTCGAACGGCCCGGATAGCTGCTCAATGAGCATTTTGGCCATACCCAGCTCTTTGTCGTTAATATTTGCATTCTCCGGAAGGTTGGGGACCTGAGCGACAGAGCGGATTTCATCCGGGTAAAAAATCGTTTCCATCGCAATGCAATTATCGACGATGCGAATCGCGGCCAAGCTGCTTTTGGAACGGATAGAGACGGTTGCTATTCCGATTTTGCCCGTCTGCTTGATCGACTCCAGTAATAAATTGTAGGCGTTGGTACCGGTATCTCCAGGAGACAGGTAGTACGTTTTTTGAAAATAAATAGGGTCGATATCCTCCAGATTAACAAAATCCAAAATTTTGATTTCCTTATTAACCTCCGAGGAGAGCTTATCCAGCTCCTCCTTCTCAAAAAGGACAAAATGGCCAGGCTCATATTCGTAGCCTTTAGTAATTTCTTCCCATTCCACCTCTCGATCGCATGATTTGCACTTGCGTACATAGGAGAGCGGAGTAGCGCATTCCTTGTGAATATAGCGCATGCTTATGTCCTTATCTTCCGTGGCGGCGAACATTTTGACCGGGACGTTAACGAGTCCGAAGCTGATGGCTCCCTTCCAAAGCGTATGCATCGATAAACCTCCTAATAAATTGGATGGAAAAATCAAATAGTAAACCGTGATTGTTTAATATCAAGTATTCCCAAGCATGGCCGCTTCTAAAAGCAAAACGCCGTAAGTCGATACTTGAAGAAGCGTTAATTTTAGCTCATTCGATCCAATGCTCTAAATGCGTTATTTAAGAATTCGACCCGAGGCTAAAAAGCATGATTCACGTAAGCTGACCCAATGATCCGAGAGCGGACTGTACAGGTACATTTAAAACAACTCACCTATACCGGTTAGTATGTGTTGGGTGATCGGGATTATGAATGGTTCAGCGTGATTGGGGAAAAGTATACGAAATGCGGGAAAAGCCGGAACACACCATGGCTTGCCCAGCATAGGTCCAGTGGAAGCTCTCCTGAGGCATTAGCCGGGGGAGGAGACGGAAAGGGGGGAAGCAGAAGGATGAAAGACAAAAGGAAGCCAGATGAGCTGAACGAAGGCAAGGAAAACCGGTTCATGGATATTGACCGGATGATTAATGAAGGACTGGGCGGAGGCCAAGTGACAATTAATAATGGATGGATAGACGAATCGACGACCGATACGATGGAAGAACCGGAATCCTTCCTCGACCTGGAGGAGTAGGGGAAGTGAGCGACAGAGCAATGAAAAAGGTCAAACCCTTACCCTGACAAGAGGTTTCAGGTGTCGGAGCACTTTCCTTGAATCGGAAGGATAGCTTTCTCTCCTATGTCACCGGGATAAGGCAATAATGAGATGAATGGAGTGTGAACAGTATGGATTTACTTAGAGCGAAGGAAATATTGGATTCCGAGAATAAGATCAATGTCGAGCTGAATGGAGAACGGATTTGGATCGACAGCATTGATACCGAAAGTAACACGGCTAAAGTGCATAAGGAGCATCAGCCGGAAGACATGAAATTTGTCCCTTTGGAAGAGCTTCATGAGGTTTAAACCATTAAGCATCTAAGCGCGTTTCTCCGGCGTACGTTGCGGCGCTGGCTTGGGGATGTGATGGGCCGGACCGATATCGCTAGGGCTGAAGTTTCGGTGAATTAACTATCAATGGCTAAAGTTTTGCAGATTAAACATCAATCGCGTAAATTAACCTTAGTCCCCAAAGGGAACCACGGGTGTATCATGCCCCCTAAATCACCGAATGAGCGAATCGAAGTGCAAAAGTACCTCTTAATTTCGACATTAACCCCATTTTGGTAAATGAAGTGCAAAAGTACCCCTTAATTTAACGAAAACGTTCGATCTGTGGAAAATCGAGAGAATAAAGAGTACTTTTGCACCTTATATTCAAAGATTAGCAAGTAAAATTCAACAAAGTATCCCTTGTAAAGTTGGTCCCGTGCGATTGGCGGGATCATTAATTTTTAGAGAATTTTTTGGGGGCACTTCCAGCTTATTTTGGTTTTTGGAAAAAGAACAGGCGGATTCTAAATAGAGTGTGTGGAAAGAGTTTGTTACCTGCAAAATTGCGGGTCTTTGGAAGGTTTTAGTTGAAAATCAGCTAGAGACATGCAAATCTGCAGGTGAATTTATTCATTTGGCCGATTTTTGGTTTTTGGTTGGGAAAGACGTGTATTTTTGCACGTCTTCTTCGTCATTTGCCGAATTCTCGCAAATTAACATGCACTTCTGAATGTCTTTCAGTTTTTCAAGCAACTACTGTAATCGCAAGTGGGAAATAAGATGGTATGAAACTGTGGGGGACCGGACTGGGGCGGAAATCGATAGTTCCCTTAAACGCGGCCGATCCTTGAAGGACTTCGATAGGAGTTTTTTTCAACCCATACCAGAGCCTCGAAATAACGGACTAATAAATAAAGTGCAACCAAAAGCTCCCCTCCAATCGTCTATTATGTAGAAGGGGTGAAAAAGATAGAGATGAACTCGGAACAGGAATGGATAGAGAGACTGCGAAAAGGGGAAGGTTCCGCGTTAGCTTGGCTGATGGATCGTTATGGAACCGACATTCACCGGACCGCTGCGCTGCTCTTGAAGGATAGGCACCTGGCCGAGGACATCAGTCAGGAGGTCTTCCTTAAGGCGTACCAGAAAATAGACCAATACAGCGGGGAAGGGAGCCTGAAGGGCTGGCTCATCCGAATTGCCGTCCATCTTTGCCGCAGCAAAATGCGGTTGGCCTCCTGGAAAAGGCTGTTTTTCCGGGACCCGGCCGGGCAAGAAAGTGTCGGAACCGATTCGAACATAGATCAGATGATAATGGAGCAATCCATGTGGAGTTACATTCAGAAGGTTCCCTACAAATATAGGGAGGTGATCGTCCTGTATTATTACCATAGTCTTTCCGTGCGTGAAATAGGAGAGGTCACCGGAGATAAAGAAGGAACCGTCAAAAGCAAGCTCTCCCGGGGCAGAGCTCTGCTGAAGGACCAGCTGATACAAGGAGGTTGGACAGATGAAGGATAAGCGGACGGTGAATCATGATCATTCCAAAGCGGAGGAGAAAGACAGCCTAGCCGCAGACTATAGAGAGAAGGAAAATCACAGTTCGGTGCTCGAAAATGGTGGAAAGGAGCCTGAGCTTGCAACAGAAAAACCGGAAGTGGGACTCCCGGAGGATCGTAGGGAGCAGGCGAATTCGGTAAATCGTGCAGGGGTCCAAAGCACTCTTGTTTTGAACGATTCGCCAAGGATGAAAGAACAGCTGCAGAAGGAAATGGCTGGCATTGAGTTTACTGAAGCAATGAAAACTCAGGTGCTGCGGGACGCCAAGCGGAGCTTCTGGGAGCGGGAAGTGTATATCCCTCCCGCCCTGCTCGCAGGGGTGGTTGGGGTGTTCGTTATTTTCGGCGTGCTAGCCTTTACTCCGATAACATCGAATCCTTCGACTACCACGGTGTCCGCCGGGCAGAAGCTGATCGTGCTGAACAGCGGGGTTTTTTATGAGGAGCAGCTAGAGGCGGGAGGGAACCATCGATGACCGTCAAAGTAAAAACGATAGCCATCGCGGGGCTCATCTTCATTCTAATGATGATAGCCGCTGTAATGGTAGTTCCCGGCTTCTTGTTGAAAATGGAAAAGTACGACACTCTTCTGGCATGGTTTCCCAAAAGTCAGGAAGCTCCCGAAGCACTGTATTGGTCTGCTGTGGAAGCAGGAGAGAGGGGCAACCCCTTCAACCCTATGATGGACAGGGTACAAGTTTTTCCGAATTCCTCTTCTTATGTTCCTAACTCCTCCAGCTTTTCCCAATCTCAAGCCAGTTACGCCATTCATCAATGGGAAAGACTGCTGAGTGAATATCCGGATTATCGTCATGCGGAGCAAGCCAAAATAAATCTGGCGAGTATTTATTTCGCCCTGAGAAATTGGCCACAGGCGGAGCGGTTATATGAAGAATTGGCGGCATCCAGCGAGCAGGACTGGACTCGGCGGGAAGCCGAGAGCTATTTGCAAGCTCTCCAATCCAGACAGCCGCGAAGCGGGGAAGAACCTTCCTTAACGGGAAGAGTCATTGTGGGAGGCAAAGGCGTAGAGGATGTTCTGGTGATCCTGCGGGAGCATGAAAGCAATACGCATTATTCCAATCCGTTCGGATACTATCCGGTAGCGATGACCGATCAGGAAGGAATTTACCGTTTTTATGACCTGGATCCGGACGACTATGAAGTCGGGGTAGGGATCGGTAAGGAGATGATTAACGGGTTTTACCGCAACGGTCAGGAGAAGTCTCACATTTCCATCAGAGACGGCTCTACCGCTCGTTATGATGTCGCCTTCGTGCCGAAAGTAGAAACGGTCTCGCCGGTCAACCGGGAGTCGATCGATGGGGAGACGATTCGTTTTGAGTGGCAGCCTTATCCGGGTGCTTCCTATTACAGTCTGGGCATTACGGCTCTAGAGCGTGACCGTCAAGGGAAGATAACGGGAAACACCTCCTCTACATGGTTAAATGAAAAATGGGAAGGAACTTCCGCAGAGTATGAATTGGAGACGCTCCGTACTTATCCGCGGGGAATCAGTGTTTCGATGAGTCAGGATGAGGAATGGATCTCCGCCCAAAGTATATTGGGAGCCGTCTTTCCAGGGGGAGAATTCACTTGGTATGTGGATGCCTTCGACAGTGAAGACCGCAAAATCAGCAGCTCCAGCGGCTACTTCTCTCAGCATGACAGTTCGGTTCCTTTCTTTATTGTCAGCGACCAAAAGCAGTTGAAGGGAGACCGTTATGTGATACAGCAGAAATATGAAGAAGCGGTCGAAGCTTACGAAAAACAGCTGGACGATCCTTATGCGCTTCGCGCGCTCGGAATCTTGTGGACTATCGGATTTCGGTATGGGGAAGCAGGAGACAAGGCTAAAGCTCTCTCCTATTTGGAACGGCTGCCCAATCCTTCCCGCTATGATTATGAGCAAATGGCCCGGTTGAATGAAGAACTGGGGAATTTGGAGGAAAAAGAGCGGATTATGCAGGAACTGGAGGCATCGGAGGCTGAGAGAGAGGAATAAATCACTCTCCTGTTCTTTATCCTCCGGATCCCTTGGTTAGCCCATCCCGAGCGGCTCTTGCATTTCCTATATAATGGGATGCCGAATGACGGGGACCAATAAACGATCCCCTAAAGGGGGCGGCATAGACAATCCAGTGCGTGGTTAGCCCGGTCGTTTGTTACTACTTAGGTCTCTCGTCAACGGGAGATATTTTTTTTGGTGCTGGTAAGGAATTCCGGCCCCTCGTGTAGAAGTATATAAAACAGCGACTAAAGATCAAGGAGCGAACCACGTGAAACTAAGGCCGAATCAAGTGTTGACCATATGCAAAGGCGACAAGGAAATTGCTTCCGTTGTTCAATTTCTTCTCGATCAACAGGCCGCGCGCATTGAGCAACTTGAACATCGTGTACATGAGTTGGAACGGCAACTCGGAAGCAATAGCAGCAACAGCAGCAAGCCGCCATCGAGCG
>NZ_BOSH01000006.1 GCF_018403245.1 Paenibacillus sp. J2TS4 | reverse complement strand
GGCAGACATCTTTGCTCGACTGCGGAGCATCGTATCTACGTTTTTGAAGCAAGGACTTTCTGTTCTCCCTTCCCTTTCCCTCGCACTTCGCGGACAACCCATTCTTCTATAGACCTAAGTAGTAACGTTTTTTCATACTATTTCCTTCAAGAGCCCGTCAGATCAAATTGTACCTTTTATCGTACTAAGTACGAATAAAATGCGTACTTTTCATTTCTTCTGCTCCATACCATAATCAACCTTAAACTAATAAAAATCTTCTGAAAGGGTTGAATGTTATGTTTATTTCTTTAGAAGGCAAGGTAGCTGTCGTAACGGGAGCCAGCCGTGGGATCGGTCTGGCCATCGTCCAGGAACTGACCAAATCCGGAGCCCATGTTGTCGCTGCAACCCGTCGCGTGTCCGGTGAACTGGAAGAATGGAGTAAAACGCACTCCGTGCTCATTGTTGAAGCCGATGCGGTTACGGAAGAAGGAGCCCGCATAGTCATGAAGGAGACTGCCGGTCGATTCGGCCAAATCGATATACTCGTCAACAATATCGGTGCGACGGATCCGCGGCAATCCGTCGGCTTCCAGGAAATCACGGATGCGGAATGGATGCAGATGGTGGAGATTAATTTAATGAGTGTTATCCGCTCGACTCGTGCCGCTTTGCCTTATATGATCAAGCAAGGCGGAGCCATTGTCAACATAGCTTCGATGATTGCACGCATGCCTAAACAAAGCATCATGGCCAACAGCGCCGTGAAAGCGGCCGTCACTAATTTGAGTAAAAGCTTGGCCGAAGAGTTTGCCCCCCAAGGCGTAAGGGTCAACACAGTAGCACCAGGTCCGACACGTACAGCGATGTGGGAAGGTGTTCTTCCCCAGGATCCGGAGGAGGCCAAGCGGTTCGCATTAAACAGAGGGATTTCATTAGGACGATTTGCAGAGCCCCATGAGGTGGCTGAGCTGACCGTCTTCCTTGCTTCCGATCACGCAGCCATGATCACTGGAGCAGATTATATTATCGACGGCGGGTTAGTTAAAACCATTCACTGACAACGGAAAGGAATAGGACTTCATGACCAGTAAAACCAGATCTTCGCAAATACCCGTGCTAATCTTGCTATGCACGGTCCAATTCATGAGTCTACTCGATACGTCCATCGTCCAGGTTGCGCTTCCTTCGATTCAACAGAGTTTCGCTCTGCCCAACCAGCAATTGCAATGGGTTGTCACGGCTTACGCTGTTATGTGCGGCGGATTCTTGCTTCTGGGTGGACGATTGGGCGACTTGTGGGGCAGGCGCCGGATGCTCATGTGCGGAATGGTCGTGTTTACGATAGCGTCAGCTCTCGCCGGCCTTGCTCCCGGAGGGATGATTCTTATTCTAGCCCGTGCTCTTCAGGGGGTTGGAGCGGCTATCATGCTTCCATCGGTTCTTTCCCTGATTTCACTCATTTTTGCCGAAGGGCACGAACGTAATCGTGCCCTCGGCTTACTGGGGACGATTTCAGCAGTTGGCTTTACATCGGGCCTTATCCTTGGCGGACTATTAACCGCTACATTAGGCTGGAGGTTTATCTTTTATGTCAATATCCCCATTGGTTTGATTATTTTAGTCCTCTCGCCCAAGCTTCTTCCGGAAAGTACAAAAGTAAAGCAGCCGCTGGACGTCCTGGGCGCAATAACCGTGACGGGAGCATTTGTCGCATTCCTTTATGCACTGACGATCGCTGGCAGTCAAGGTTGGCACTCCTTACTAACTACTGGACTTATCCTGCTTTCCATATTGTTGTTCCTATTTTTTCTAATTATCGAACGCCATACGAAATATCCACTTATGTCTTTTAGTATCTTTTCGCAGGGATCGTTTATTGGAGCGATTACCGCTTCTCTCCTATTTGGAGCGATTATGGGTTCTTCCGTCTATTTAATCAATCTTTACTTGCAGAATATCCTTGGGTACCGGCCCCTTATGGCTGCTTTCTCCTTTTTGCCTCAAGAATTGCTAACCATGGTGGCGGCGGGCTTCGTCTCCCGACTGGTTTCCAAGTCTGGCGTCCAATTGATTTTATCCGCCGGAATGATTTCATTCGGACTGGGATTATGGTTGTTGACTTTCATTACTCCGACCATGGGTTACTTGTATGCTGTACTTCCCGGAACGTTATTTATTGGTTTAGGCGCAGCTTTGGTGCTGGTCTCGGGTTCGATCGCGGCAACTGCGGGAATCCATCCGGAACAACAAGGATTGGCATCCGGGCTATGGAATACGGGACCGCAGATCGGCACAGCGCTAGGAATTGCGATTGTAAGTGCAGTGACAAATCTAGACACTAATCCTGTTCAAGTTCAAGTTCAAGGCAGCAGCGTATCAATGGCGGAGTCCGCATTAGGAGTCAGCGGGTTTCAATCTGCGTTTGCCACGGCGATGATATTTGCAGGGATAGGCTTATGCAGTGCCCTTCTCTGCAACCGTAAAAATAAGGACCAATCGGATACTGCACGATCAAGACCAAGCGGACATCCAACAAAAAAACGCTCTATGTAAGAAGGCAAGCCGCCGGGTGCGGGCGTTGTTGACGAGGAGAAAATCTCTTTACCACGTCCGCCTTCTGCCTCCAAGTGCCCCATTTAGAACAATATAAAAGATGCGACAAGCGCAATAAAAGATGCCATACGGATCCCTCCGTCTGATTAAAAGTTTTTCACTATCATAAGATAAAGAATAGCAACAGGCAGTAATGTGGCGATGACGCCGAAAACAGCCCATGAGTTCGAGATGTTAGTCTTTCTTACTTGTCAAAACCTGGCTCATGAAGGAAGACACGTCTCCGCTGTGAAAGAAGTCCGACTCATCGGGAAGAAAGAACGGACGCGCAGACCGAGCGACAGCATAACGAACAGTTCAGCCGTTTGGTCCGGATCCACCGAATCTCGAATAACCCCATGCTCCCGTTCCTTTGGCGAGGATGGGCGGGAGCAAATCAGCCATCTGTACTTTCTTATCCAAATAATTCAGCAAAAGGATCGCCAACTCGCTTCATCCAATCCGCCAACTCCTGCTCCAGTCTCTCGGCTTGCGCGCAGTATTCGGGAAGTACAGCCAAGTTGCACAACTCCCATGGATCATTAGCCAGATCAAACAGCTGCAAGCAGTCGCTTCCTCGGCCGGTCGCGGCCGAACGGCGATAACGGATCAACTTCCACCGCTCATCCTTCACCATCCGCTGAATGTCTTTATATAAGGCATATACGGTTGGCCTTCCTTCATCCGTCTCGCCCCGAATCAAGGGCGCCATACTTTGCCCCGCGATAGCATCAGGAGGCTCCATTCCTGCGAAGCTGCACAGCGTAGGGAATATATCGAATTGATATGCAAGCGCGTCGACGCGTCTGCCCGCCGGAACTCCGGGCCCCCGGATCAACCACGGAACCCGAATGCTGTGATCATACATATTTTGCTTGCCGAGCAGAGCGTGCCGGCCGACAGCAAGACCATGATCAGACGTATATACCACAATTGTGTTGTCTAAATTTCCGCTTGCGGCGAGCGTTTGCAGCACCTGATCGATGTGGCGATCCATATGGGTAATCATTGCGTAATAATCCGCAATATGGCCGCGGACTTCCTCTGGTCGGCGCGGATAGGCGGCCAGCTTCTCATCCCGGATATCAAGCTCCCCGTTATCAAAAGGATGTTCCTCCATAAAACTTGGCGGCAGCGGGATTTGCTCGCGGTCATACAAGCTGGCATAAGGCTCCGGCGCTGTCCGTGGATCATGCGGAGAAGTGTACGCCAGATAGAGAAAAAAAGGCTCTTCCCCGGAATATTGCTCCAAAAAATCAATGGCCGAATCGGTAAACAGTTCCGTCGAGAACCGCGTTTCAAGACGGGGCTCTTCAGGAGGATGAAATCCGTCGCCGTCATAATCAAACACCGGCACCCGCTGATGCTCGCTCATGCCACCCAAGAACAAGGCGCTTCCGCTGCAAAAGCCGGCGGTAAAACTGTCTCGATCATTATGCCACTTGCCGATCGCATGCGTATAGTAACCGTGTGAGCGAAACCAGAACGGCATCGTATGTGTTCCTTGAGATATAACATTATTTCTGGCGTAATCGTCGATCGTCTGGCTTTCCGTCGCTTGAAAAATATGCGTTCCTGTTTGAACGCAGGCTCTGCAAGGAATGCAAACAGCGCCACTGACGCCGCCGATAATATGAGTTGAAGCCATCATCGTTCCGGCTTGGGCAAGAGCATCCAACGCCGGCGTTTGCACGACTTGGTCTCCCGCCGCCCCCATGGCGTCATAACGGTGATCGTCAGCAATGATAAAGAGTATATTCGGTCTTGCAGCCATGTTGTCCTCCTTGAGTTACATGTCATTATGGCTATAATTATAATGATGTAAAACCATTATTTACATGGCATAAAGGAGTAATCACATGTCAAAAAGTCTACCACTCGATGAAGCTTCCGCTTTTCTGGATTCACTGCTTCATACGGCGCTTGGTGATCGCATATTTCGTATCTATACTTCCTTTAATGTAACCGTCCCCTCTTCCTGGCGCATCGAGGAACGCGTGCTGGAAGAGTTTCATCTTTTATATGTAAAAAGCGGCTGCGTGATCTATCAGGTTAGCGGAGTCCCTCTGAAGCTAAAAGCCGGCAGCCTCTTGTTCCTGTCCGACGGCGCCGTACACTCGGCATTTCGGGACCAGAGCGAACCGCTGAGCATCATTCCGATCCGCTTCAAAATTGGCCGTTACGAGGATGAGCAAGGCCCGTTCCACCAAACGGAAGCTCCTTGCCACTTCGCCTTCCTGCCGCGGGAACCCGCTAAATTGCGCCTCCTGTTCGAGTCGATTCATCATTGTTTCTCCCTGCCTCCTTCTGTTAGAAGGGATGCGCTATGCCATGCCGCTGTCTGCCAGACGCTGGCCGAAATGTCCCGCCAATTGGAAGACCTCCGGCAAGGCGTACCGATCCATCCGGCCATCTTGCATATTAAAAACCATATCGACTCCAATCCCGCTGATCGCCTTTCCGTTCAGGAGCTCGCCGCTTTATCCGGACTAACGCCCAAATATTGCTCACGGCTGTTTCAACAATTGTTCGGGCTGTCAATCAAAGCCTACCAGATTAAAGCCCGCATCGAATACGCACAATATTTGCTGGAGCATACAGACCAATCTATTATAGAAATCTCGTATCATCTCGGCTACCCCGATCCCTTCTCCTTCTCAAAACAATTTAAAGCCGTTACAGGCACGGCTCCTTCTAATACGATTCAGAAGCGCCGTTCATTAAAAGAGCCATAGCGGATTTACAAAAAACAGCGCACACCCGCCGAATTCGAGCGATGATCCCAGTCTTGATGCCAGCTAGGTCGTAGACGAGGATGACGGTGTTAGCTAAAGAATCGCAGTCGCCCATGCCTTCTACCATTGCGTGGTAAGCACTATCTACTCGGGATGGAGGAAGAGGTTAGTGATCACTTCATCAAAAAATGGGGAGGGCCATAGTCGCCTCTCCCCATTTCTATTTCATTAATTTGGCTACGGTGGTCAACAGCTCATCCAATACGTCACGGTCGCCTTCTTCGATGCGCTCCACCACACAGCTCTTTAAATGGTCTTCCAACAGTAGCTTTCCAACTCCATTGAGGGCGGATTGAATCGAGGCGATTTGATGAAGGATATCATCGCAATACACATCCCGTTCGATCATCCCTTTCACCCCACGGACCTGCCCTTCAATCCGGTTGAGTCGGCTGATTAAATTTTGTTTCGTTTTATCGGAATGATGGCTTTTTCGCTCGGTAGACGATTTATGGTTGAATGAGGCATCCTCAGTTACATTGTGATCGATTTGAATCCCCCCCTTATCTATCATATACCTTACCATGCCCCATTATCATAAGTAAAGAAATCCCCTGCTATGGGGTTGCAAGGAATGACAAAGCAGCCCTTCACATGTGGGCTGCTTTGTAGCAGCATTACGATTTTGCCAGCAAGCTGCTTATTTCATTCAGGTTTTCTGCGAAGCCAACAAATACCTTGTCGCCAATGACAATCGTCGGCACGACCTGCTTCCCGGTAAGGTTCCAAACTTCTTCCGGATATTTCGGGTCTTCTTCGCAGTTATAATCGGTATAGAGAATGTCATTTTCCTTAAAATAGCGCTTGGCAAAGCTGCAATCACTGCATGTTGGAATCGTATAGATTTTTACTGGTTCGTCCATCTTCGTTCCTCCTTACATAGTGACCTTACATCTATGCCTCAACGTTATATCCTTTTTTACGAATGACTTCCTGAATATCGGAAATCTGAACTTTTGATTCGTCAAACCGGACATCGACGGTGCCTTGTTCAAAGTTAACGCGGCCTTCCGCTCCAATCGCATTGATAGCTCCTTCAATTTTCGGAACACAAGAACGGCAAGACATGCCTTGTACTTTAACGGTTGCCTCTTGCATGCTTTTCACCTCCTTTCGTTAGCGTTACACGGATGCCGTGATTTGTTGCAACTGCTCCAGCGTCACGCGGTCTACGAACTTGCTGAATTTCTCTTTGCCTTTGGCATGTTCCTTATAGAAGTCAATGATGGTCATTACGGCAGGAACCAATTGTTCTTCTTTCAATCCGGAATGAAGCCGTTTGGCAAAAGTAGTCTTCAGCCCCTTGGATTCGCCGCCCACGTACAGATCGAACGTATCGCGCATTTTAATCACGCTAATGTCCTTTATCAGCGGCTCACTTGTCCCTAACGCGCAGCCGGCATATCCGATTTTAAGCGGTGTAGGTGTCGAAATACCGGCGATCGCTTCGTTTAAGGCTTTGGCTGCCTTAAGCCCGGCTTCTTCAGCGCCTCTGCAAAAATTGCAGGCGATCAGACTTTTTGTCACAAAGCCCGCCGGATTGACTTCCAGTCCGCTTTGCTCCAGTTCAGCCTGGATTATATCACGCTTCTCCACCGGCACTTCCGCATACAACTGTTTGAACGGAGTCATTTCCACTTTAGCGTCCGATCCGAGCAGAGCACCGATGATGCCGAGCTGTTTGGGTGTGAACAGGCTGCCGCCAAGCTGCACAGCGGGGCTGATTGCGATTTTTACGATCTCTCCCATTCCGATTCTCCCCTTCGTTCCATCATCACACTTTATTGAATCTCAACGACATAAGGGACCGTAAGGACTTTACCTTGATGCTGGAATTGTCCCCAAATTTTATACGTGCCAGGATTCGGGAAGGCGGTCATAAATTCTGCGGCCGGCCCGGATGCTTTTTCGTCAATTGGATGCACATGAAGATATTGCTCCGCGTCCTCCGAAAGAATGACGACGTGTCCGACAGCTCCGAGGTATTGCTCCAGATTGCTGATGCCTTCCTTCGTTTTTTCGTCCTTGACGGTAAACGTCAGCGTAGCCTCATCTTTTGCCTTTGTGCTGCTTAAAGTCAGTGCGACTTCTTTGCCATCAACAACTTTCACCAGCTTCGCATCCGCTTTGACGCTTTCCAGCGGTTTTGTTTCTCCTTCTACCTTCGCCCATTCGCTAAGGGTTGTGCCCGATCCGCCTTTCGGAACAAAATCTGCAAAGACTTTGTATTCTCCGCCTTTCGGAAACGAGGTGTCTATCGTGAACGTCCCTTTTCCGTCCCATTCGGGATGGATGTGGTTGAAGTAAGAAAGGTCCTTGTTCACGATGATCAGATGCATCAGCTTTTCATGGCCCCATTCAAAATCATGAACGGCCTGGCCATTAGCGTCTGTCACTTGAATGTTCAGCTTCGTGTTTTCGGATGCTTTGGCCGTACCTGAAGCAAACGAGAAGGAAGCTTTATAATTGTCTGCTGCGTGGCCGCCTGTATCGTGACCGCCGTGACTGCCATGGTCCCCAGGGCCATCATTATTCGCGGAGGAATTGGTTGTTCCATGTTGATGGGAACCGCCGTGTCCATCGGCACTCTCCTTTGGCGTACTGCAAGCAGCCAGCAATCCAAAAGCCAAAACTCCGGTTAACATAAGCATCATCCTTTTTTCCATTTTAGGTTCGCTCCATTCTGACTTCCTGATTAGTGGCGTACTTTCACACGCTGCAAGCGAAGCGCATTAAGGACAACCGATACCGAACTTAATGCCATCGCTGCGCCTGCCACCCATGGGGCCAGCAAACCAATTGCGGCAATCGGGATGCCGAGCGTGTTATAGCCCAGCGCCCAGAACAGGTTTTGCTTGATATTGGCCATCGTCTTGCGGCTCATGAAGATCGCGTCAGGAATGCTCGACAGGTCGCCCCGCATCAGGGTCACATCTGCTGCTTCCATCGCCACATCCGTTCCGGTGCCGATGGCCATGCCGATGTCCGCTGTCGCCAGCGCTGGCGCATCATTGATGCCATCGCCAACCATCGCCACTTTCTTGCCTTGGGCCTGTAATTTCTTTACTTCCTCTGCTTTGCCTTCAGGCAGAACTTCCGCCCGAACATGATCAATGCCGACTTGAGCTGCAATTGCTTTGGCAGTCCGTTCGTTGTCGCCGGTAATCATGATGACCTCGATGCCCATTTGCTTCAGACGGCTCACCGCCGCTTTCGACGTTTCCTTGATCGTATCGGCTACCGCGACCATACCGGCATAACGGTTGTCGATTGCAACCAGCATGGCGGTTTTTCCTGCTTCCTCCAGACGGGACATTGGATCATATGCCGCCTTCGCATTCACGTTATACTTCTCCATCAAGCGGCGTGTGCCGACAAGCAGCTCCCGGCCTTCTACCACGGCTTTGATGCCGTAGCCTGGAATGGCTTCAAATGATTCGGTTCCCGGCAGCTCGATCTGTTTGGCTTGAATACCGGCCACAATCGCTTCTGCCAGCGGATGTTCCGAATTTTTCTCTGCCGCGCCGACAAGTCGAAGGAAATCCGCTTCGTTGTCTTGCGTGATCACATCGGTCAGTTCCGGCTTGCCTTTTGTGACGGTACCGGTTTTATCCAGAATGATCGCATTGATCTTGTGTGTCTGTTCCAAATGCTCGCCGCCCTTGAACAGAATGCCCAGTTCCGCCGCGCGGCCGGAACCGGCCATTATCGAAGTTGGCGTAGCCAAACCGAGGGCACACGGGCAAGCAATAACGAGAATCGCAATGGCAATTTCAAGTGCGTGGGCAAAGTTGCCAGGCGTAAAAAAGAAGTACCAAACCAGAAACGCCACAATCGCAATCCCTACAACAATCGGAACAAATATGCCAGAGATGACATCTGCAACCCGCTGAATCTGCGCTTTGGAACCTTGCGCTTCT
This sequence comes from Paenibacillus sp. J2TS4, assembly GCF_018403245.1. Taxonomy (GTDB): domain Bacteria; phylum Bacillota; class Bacilli; order Paenibacillales; family NBRC-103111; genus Paenibacillus_L. The sequence goes on along the minus strand of NZ_BOSH01000006.1, from coordinate 387,129 downwards.
TCTACGACTTTAATGATTTGAGCAAGTGCAGTCTCTTTGCCGACTTTGGTGGCCTTGATACGCAGGATGCCGTTTTTGTTGATGGTAGCCCCGATGACCGCATCGCCAGCCTTCTTTTCGACCGGAAGACTTTCGCCCGTCAGCATGGACTCATCCACCGATGACACGCCTTCAAGCACTTGGCCGTCCACCGGCACTTTATCGCCAGGGCGAACCAGCACCACATCCCCCACGATAACGTCTTCCACCGGGATCGTTAATTCCTGGCCATCTCGAACGACCAAAGCCGTTTTCGCTTGCAGCCCCATCAGCGACTTGATTGCTTCCGAAGTGCGGCCCTTGGCCAGCGCCTCGAACAATTTACCCATTATGACCAGGGTAATCAGCACCGCACTGGTTTCATAGTAAAGCGCAGGGCCATGAGACATATGTTCCCTAGCAAAGAACCAGTCGATACTCATATACAGGCTGTAAAAATAGGCAGCAGAGGTTCCCATAGCGATCAGAACATCCATGTTTGCGCTGCGGTTGCGCAACGCCTTATACGCACCGACATAAAATTGCTTCCCGATATAGAACTGTACCGGCGTGGCCAGCAGGAATTGAACCCAAGGGTTCATTAGGAAATCCGGCATATAAATCCACGAAGTAAAGGAGAAGTGAGCCACCATCGTCCACAACAGCGGAAAAGAAAGAATGGCCGAGATGAGTAATTTCCGCTTCTGCCCACGAATTTCACGAACGCGATGGTCTCCCGCGTTCTGATTTTCCTGTTTGACCAGAGGTTTGTAGCCCAGCTTTTTGACTTTCTCCTGCATGTCCTCAATCGTGATTTCACCTGCCGAATACTCGACGCGGGCCGTTTCCATCGCAAAGTTTACGGTTGCGCTGGTCACGCCAGGCAACTTACTAAGTCCTTTTTCAATTTTGTTGGCGCAGGCTGCGCAGGTCATGCCTTCCAGATTAAACTGCGCCACTTCTGTCACCGTGCTATATCCGAGCTTCTTTATCGTATCTTCCAGGTTTTTCACATCCACCTTGGCCGGATCGTAAGTGACATTCGCTTTTTCCAGTGCAAAGTTGACATTCGCGGTCGTCACGCCATCCAATTTATTAAGCCCTTTTTCAATCCGGTTGGCGCAAGCGGCGCAGGTCATGCCCGTTATTTGAAAAGACGACTGTTTCGTCTTAGCTGCTGTCGTTTCCACTATGCTTCACTCCCTTGTCGAATAGCTTACGCCACGTCATATCCCTGTTCTTCAATGACTTCTTTGACCTGATCTAGAGAAAACTTCTGCTCATCGTACGACACATCGACCGACTCGCCCTTCAGGTTCACTTTTCCCGTTACACCGATTTCTTTCAGCGCACCTTCGATAGAATTAACGCAATGCTGGCAGCTCATGCCTTGTACATTCAATGTTACGTTTTTCATGTTTCATCCGCCCCTTCATGAATTAAATAGTTATCTTTCCCTCATAATATGGTTGCCATAAAACCGCCGCTTTCAAAATTTAGTATACCCCCGTACCCTATATTTAGTCAAGATTTTTTTTCGTGTTTAACATTACCCCTTTATTTCATGAGCTTATTCATGGTAAATAGCAGTTCCGTTATGACCGTTTCATCATTCTGTTGGACGCGCTCAACAATACACGTTTTCAAGTGATTTTCGAGCAAATGCTTCCCTACCCCATTTAATGCGGACTGCACGGCAGCAATTTGATTCAGTACATCACCACAATACGTATCTTTTTCAATCAACCCTTTGATTCCTCTTATTTGCCCTTCAATACGATTAAGTCGGTGAGTTAAATTGTTTTTGGCTTTATCGGAATGATGGCTTTTTCGAATCTCACCGGTTGAACAGCAGATTTGATGGCTGGCCTGTTCTTCAAATTTCAGGTTTATGCTCATGGGACTCGCCTCCTTTAATTCTAAAATACTATACACCCTCTCCCTATTTAAAGTATTGACAAGCTTCGTACGATGCACATATAATAAGCTCAATATGATATATGAGTATATGTTCATGTATAAATATTGGAGGGATTTTTATGTCAGGACATCATCACGATCATGGCCACAACCACGAGCACAGCAACAACAAGAAGATTTTGCTAATTTCATTTGTTATCATTACGGCGTATATGGTGATCGAAGCTGTAGGCGGATTTATTACTAATAGCTTGGCCTTGTTATCGGATGCGGGCCATATGCTGTCCGACTCCTTGGCCTTAGCGATTGCCTTGCTCGCCTTCAAATTTGGCGAAAAAGCGGTCAGTACAGGAAAAACATATGGGTACAGGCGCTTTGAAATACTGGCTGCTACACTCAATGGATTGACCCTGATCGGCATTGCCCTTTACATCTTTTATGAAGCGATTGAACGTTTTGCCAACCCGCCTGAAGTCGCTACGGTGGGCATGCTGATCATCAGTACTATTGGGCTGCTGGTTAACATTCTGGTTGCTTGGATTATGATGCGCGGGGGCGACACGGAGCATAATTTGAATATGCGTGGTGCCTTCTTGCACGTCATCAGCGACATGCTGGGATCGGTAGGTGCAATTGCAGCAGCTCTGCTTATGATGTTCTTTGGCTGGGGATGGGCCGACCCACTGGCCAGCGTTATCGTCGCCGTACTCGTACTTCGCAGCGGATATATGGTGAGCAAGTCTTCTCTGCATGTGTTAATGGAAGGCACTCCGCGCAATGTCAAAGTGGAGGACATCGCACAAGCGATACTGAAGATCGTTGGAGTTAAAGGTGTTCATGATTTGCATATCTGGTCGATTACCAGTAACATGCATGCCCTGACTACCCATATTGTGGTTGATGGCAACAAAACGGTATATGAAACAGAAGCACTATTGCACAAAGTCGAACATATGCTGGAGCATAAAGGCATTCATCACGTGACCTTGCAAGTTGAATCCGATAAGCACAAACATGAAGACAACCTCTTATGCAACATTAAAGCGAGTCCGCCCGATGCACATGCCCATCACAACCATTAATGCCCGGAGCATATAATTTCTGGAGAGCAGTTGGATGTCAACTGCTCTCTTATTTTGAAACGATTTTTCGATTATATAAAAAAGTACCGCTAGGGGGTACCTAATTAAAATAATATCATTGTATAAAAAAATAAACGACATCTCTGCCGTTTGTGTAAGATATTGGTGGACTTAGCGTAAGCGTCAAACCCAGCCCACCTGTTCAAAGGGTAAAGAGTATGGGAAACTAAGCGCATCTAAATGAAAGGGTGTGCTGAACAATGAATGAAACGGAGAAAGCCAGCTATTGGCGAGAACAAGACAGCCAGTATCGGGCAAGCGGCCTGACGATGAAAACGTGGTGCGAGAAGCATCACATCGCCTTCGGACAAATGAAATACTGGATTCGCAAACTGGGCTTGCGTCAGCGTTCGCTTGGAACTGTGGTACCGAATTGGATCGAGGTCACGCCGATCCCCGCGCGTGCTTCTTCGCTCGTCGTTCGGGTCGGCGCTGCCGAGATCAAGGTTGCTGCCGGTTTTGATGCGGCCTTGCTGAAGCAGGTCGTTCAGACGTTGGGGGATCACGCCTGATGCTGCCGCTTCCTGAACGCGTCCTGCTCGCCAGCGGCACAACCGACCTGCGAAAATCGATCGACGGATTGGCGGCTCTGGTTCAGGAATCGCTGGGCGTCAGCCCGTTTGCCCCCACACAGCTTGTTCGTCACCAGCTGGACAACTTACACCATCAACTTCTGGACATTATGCCTTAGCAGTAACAGCTACTTTCCGAATCCATGTTTAAACGAATAGGATCATGTCTTTTTAAATTTTTTTACAAAGGAAGGACTTCTTTTATAGGAGTATATTTCTCTGCTACAACCTGCGCAACTGCAGGGTGTGTAATTTTACCGGAAGAAACGGATAAACCAAAATGATCGGCAATGTCGCAACGAGAACCGTCTTGCCATCCCCTCTCTAACACTTATTCAATATATCGAGCAAACTGAGGGAAAGTAAATCATCGTATTAGCAGATCCTTCACAGCATCGCAGTTTTCCGTAGAAATGCACCATAATCTCGAAAAGTGTCTATTCAATTTTCTTTCGATACTCGCCGGGTGTCATCCCTGTAAACTTCTTAAACATACGGTTAAACGAATTAATATTTTGGTACCCGGATTTCGGGACAATTTCCTTCACTTTCCAATTCGTGGAATGCAACATCTCTTGAGCTTTTCTAATTCGAAAACATTTTTGCATTTTCAGCGTTTCCCCGACAAGCACCGAGGTCTCCCGTTCTCGTGTTCACCGTAATGTCGCTTACAGGCACTGGTTCATGATCTGCGTAAAGGATACTCGCGACTTGAGTCGTGAGAGGAATTTACGCCCTTCTCTTATTAGTCACACCCCTTTCCTCCTCCTCTTTTGATTAGATAAGTGATCTTACACTTATTTCTGAATTTCTGCTTCAAACAGGAACATATGTTTGATATAATGGAGTGTGTAGGATTAGGGTGAGTAACTTACAGCCTAGCCGAATCTAAACGTGAAGCAAGGTGACTTGACTTGAAAATCACTTTAACCGCCAAAGTGAAAATCTTACCCACTCCTGAACAAATCGATGGGTTACGACAGACTTTACGAGCTTATCGTCTGGCAAGTGATTACCTGTCCAAGCTTGTATTTGAAGAGAAAATTCTCTCCAAGACGAAGCTGCATCAGTTGATGTATCGAGAGTTGCGTTCTACCTTTTCCTTGCGATCTCAAATGGCCCAATCAGTCATGCGAACGGTGATTGCTCGGTACAAGTCATTAGTCGGCAACGGCCACCTCTGGACATTCGTCCGGTTCAAGAAACCGGAGCTCGACCTCGTTTGGCGTCGAGATTACTCGCTTGCGAAGCGGATGTTTTCCATCAATACCGTGCATGGCCGCATCAAGGTGGCTTATGAAACGAAAGGCATGGAAACGTATTTCGATGGATCCTGGTCCTTCGGGACCGCCAAGTTAGTCCACAAGCGAGGGAAGTTCTTCTTACATCTCCCGATGACCAAAGAAGTGGAAGAAGTCTCGGATCAATCTTTGAATCAAGTAGTTGGATTAGACATGGGCGTCAATTTTATCGCGACCAGCTATGATTCCCAAGGTCAATGTACGTTCTTTCACGGTAGACCCATTAAGAATAAGCGCTCGAAGTACAAGCATTTGCGAAAGCAGCTGCAGCAACTGGGGACAGCCTCTGCTCGCCGTAAGTTAAAGCGAATCGGGGGACGAGAAAACCGCTGGATGACAGATATCAATCACCGGATATCCAAGGCACTCGTCCGCCGATATGGGGCCCATACGTTGTTTGTATTGGAAGATCTAACGGGCATTCGAAACCGTACAGAGCGGGTTCGGGTCCAGGATCGTTATGAAACCGTCTGTTGGTCCTTCTATCAACTGCGCCAGATGATAACGTATAAGGCCATCCTCCATGGAGGTAAAGTAATCGCGGTCGATCCTCGTTACACCTCACAAGCATGCCCCAAATGTAGGCATACAGAGAGAGCCAATCGGGATAAGAAAAAGCACCGCTTCTGTTGTCAGAAGTGCGGGTATCGCTCGAATGATGATCGCATTGGCGCTATGAATCTTCAGCGCATTGGAATCCAGTACATCGCTGAAGTGGCTGTATAGGTATACCTATGCAATCGGGCAGCAGTCAACCTGCCTATGGTAACGCCACCCCAAGGAAGGAGGCTAACCGCCGTACTCACTTCCGGGCAGTTACAAGCTCGTGACTTGAGTCATGAGTTGTTGACGTTCCTAATCATCATAAAAGCTCGCTACGTACGTTTTTCCTTTCGAATTCGCAAAGTCAACCTGTACGGAGGTCTGTGTTCCTGTTTCAATATATTAACGCCTGATCGTTTTTCACCGTTTCGAGGCTACGATTGATTGTGACAGAGGCGCTATGCAATTTTTGCGTCGGATCACTTAAACTGAGCTCAAATTGACCGTCTTTTTCCTGAATCATCACAATCATAGGATCTGAAACCGTAATATCACCAAATGTCCCAGCTTCCCAAAAGACAATCCCCGTAGCTCCGGTGCTCCGGTCTTTTACCGCCTGCACTTGCTCTGTATTCGCAAGAATCGAAACATCCGGATCGGATGCATAACCCGCTGTCTCAAGGTCATTTTTGTGGGGCAGCAATACATAGGAGTATTCTTCCCCATCCGGATCCACACCATGGTGAAGCCGGAGTTCCATAAACTTAGTCGTATTTCCAAGTTTGGCAACCGTTAGATCGCCGCCATTCGGAAAGTAATAGCCTGCATTGTTTTCCAGGGCAACCCACTCTGCATCAGTCAGTACCACGGTGGAATCATTCTCGAATTCGAGCAATTTCCCGTCTGCAACTATCGTCTCGGCACCTGTTTCAAAAAGACTGGTGTTCTTTAGTTCCAAAGGCAAGTTATCATCTGGTGGATAAACTTGGATTTCTGTATAACTATTCCACGCGCTGCCTGTCGTTCTGCCGTATCCGTAGAGCCTGATGTATTTAGCTTCAACTACTTCTTCAAGTTTAAAAGCTTCCAACTCGGGGGTAGTGCCACTGGTTGCTCCTTCGTACACCGTGGTCCAATTGTCCTCATCATCCGAAACCTTTATCTCGAATAACGCTGCGCTATTTTGCCCAACGTACACCGATATTCCAAAATATCCGATGGGCAAACTCTCTGTCAGCTCCAATTGAATCCAGGCATTTTCCCGCCCTTCATATGACCACCTGCTCCCGTAATCTCCGTCGACGACATTAATCGGAAGATTGCCGTCGCTTCCGACAGCCGTGACGCTTTTGATCAGGTAAGGGATCGCTGGCTCCTCCGTATCAGATGGTGACCTCTCCTTGACTTCTATCAGTCTTCTGTTGTCAACGGTTGTTGCTACCTCATAACCGTCTTCCGCATTGATCCCGGTACCCAGCGCCACAATCTCTTCGTCAAATGCAAACCATGCTTTCTTCGCAACCAGACTGGAATCATGCAAAGGCGGCATACCGCCGGCCCCTTCATCATTACCAACTGGCGGCACATCATTATGATATGATTCGTAAGACATCGCAGCCGTAAAATATAAGTCTTTCAACTGCGCCGCTCCGACAAAATCCTGATTCGATAAAGGTGAATCCGCTGCTCTGATGCTTACCGCCTCACGTTCCTGCGTATCATTGGTCACACCTGGCAAATGATACGGATTTACATTTCTGCGGTAATCGTTGCCAAACTGGTATAAATCGTGATCCAGATATAAATATGTCATGCCATCTCCCGTGTACCAGCCTTTCTGGTTCTCTTGGTTGAGGCTGCTATAGGTCGGTATCCTTGAAGAAGACATCGCGATTCCAAACGCATAATTATCTCTATGCTGCACAACCCGATCTCCCGTGTAATAGACGTATGCGATCTCATAATCATCGGGAGCAATGGAATGGTCTTCAAGGACTTCCCTCAGCTTTGTCAGTTGGCTAATATTTAGAACTCCGAGGATATCCCGAAGATTCTCTTCCGTGACATGACGCTTGATGATTTTTTTCAATTTCTCATCATCATCTAATCCGTATACTCCGATCAGGTCTAACATCCCTGCGATCAATTCCGCGCCCATGAACTGTTCGTTGGTACTACGCGAGAAGCTCCGACCGCCAAACATCACCATATTGCCACCCTTGTACATAATGGGTTCAAACATATGATAAATCCACATGGCCAGATTATATTTATACGGACTTCTGACTTCAAACTTGGAACCGGATAACAGGCTGTAGCCATCCAGCACCCGTTCGAGCAAGGAGACCACTCCATAGGTTCCAGATTGTGGAACACGTTGATAGATGTAAACCCAATCCTCCTGCACGCCCTCTCCGTCTTCCACAGATGCGAGCATACTGTCATAGTCATTCAATAATGAAACCATCATATCCACATCGTGTAAAAGAATCGCTGCCTGAGTTGCGTAATAATTTCGGCTAACGATTGGACGCTGCGATTGCATAGCCTCAAGAATATGCAAGTAAGGGACAAGATACTTCTCGATATCGGCTTGATCCATCTCCGGCTCCATGATTAGCATTACGTTGTTCAGATGCGTCGGGACACCGACCATCCAATCCCACCAATTGAAATCATGGATACTGCGCCAGCCTCTGCCTTCTATTTCATCTAAGCCGTAAAGGTTCTCATACAGCCACTCCAATCCATACAAAATATCGTCTTTAAGCGCTTCATTCTGATACAGTTCAGAACCATACGTCCCATATGCCAATGCCATTATACTCAAATGATTGTACTGTGAAGTCATTTCTGCCGTGGTCGTCGGAAATACGTTTCCAAATAAAATGTTGGCATTCTCATCTTTATTCATTTGATTCCATGATTGCTGTCCAGTCGACGCGATTTGGCTAACATGCTCTGCAATCCATTCGTTCGAGAGTTCGTTATCCTCACTGCCTACCAGATGGTTCCTCGCCTTTTGCTTTAATTCATGAAAATCTTGGTCTGTAATGTCATCACGATTTATCGGCTGGAAGGACAAAAGTTGAACCCCTGCTTCTACCAGCTCGTCATCTGCCTCGAATGCATCAAGGATCTCACGCTCGGCAATGACAGTAAGCTGGTCAAAGGTGCGGGCAGTTCTTCCAAATGCCTCTGCCAACGCAACCACCGGCAGGTAAATCACGCCGTTATTGCTAAACAGAGGGACTGGCATTTCCTGTGTTTGACCGTCAACCGTAAACGTTGATTCGCCCAAGGTGAATACTGCGTTCGTCTGCTCGTATTGAACTTCTACACTGTCGGTAGTCACCGATACTTCCGCGTCAAAGTATTCATCGAAAAAGAGCCATGGGGGATAGACAATACCACCGGCTGTCAAGACACGCAAAGGGTCGCCAGACGCATTTTGCAACTCATTTACTTCCCCGTTACTAAAAACGGCAGCGTTGAAGTTCATCATAGCGAACCCGTCTCCGATCCGTTCTTCAAATATTCTCGGCAGAAATTTCCCACTGGAAAGAGCGGATTCATTCCCATCTCCATCTACAACCGACAAAGCATAATAAGGCTTGATAAGATCAGATTGAAGTTCAGAATCAATCACATATTCCCCTGATGTTGCGGAAATAGATGCCACCAAGATCGCATCATTTTTACTTTCTTCGGTAATCGGGTCATGATCACCGTATATGTTTACGGTAGCCGCCCGTTGTCGTGGAATTAAATCCCAGTGCAGCCGAATCGCCTGATTGATTGTCCCCATTACCTTGAATGAAGCAGCAGGTTGTACTCCAGGCAGTTCATCTGGGATTTTAACTTCCATTTCCTCTGAAATGACATGTTCTTCCCCATCACTACTTGTAAAAGCAACCTTGTAATAATACGTTTTACCAGAAGCAGTGGATCGATCTTGGTATTCAGTTCCCCCCGTACTTCCGATCCATGTATCATCATCCGGAGTGAATCCGCTTGTTGTGGATCGATACACGTCAAATAATGGTTGAGCATCAGGCAAATGGTTGGTGGCCCAATTTACATTCACTACGCCTGTTTCTTCTACCGTCGCATCGTAATGCAGGAAGTCTGCAGGCTGGTTGATATCGACTTCCGTTAAGCTTATGTCATCAAACCACAATTCTCCGGTACCTCGTAACAATATCGGTTGAATATTAAATGTCACTGTATTGGCAGGCGCTCTAATCAGAAAATGAAAAAACGTCCAGTCTTGGGTACCTGACAAGTTACCAAAGTAGCCAACAGGTTGTGTCGAAGCGCGATTCCCATCATAGTATTGAATGCGCACACAAGCACATATGCTCATTTCTAATTCAACGTTTTTGGATTTGGCCCAAAAACTTAGCGCATACGTCTTACCAGCTTCAACCCGGATGTTTGTATCCAAAGCACCTGTGCTACTCGGTTCAGTGGCCGTAATTTTACCCGAATAATCTCCCGCTCGGGCATCTCCATAAACAATCGAAACGACGGAATCTCCACGAGGCATCCAAGTGTTCCAACCCGGAATTTTGCCATTATCCAACACCGGTTCCTCGAAGCCGCTATTGGAAATCAAGTTCGGTGTTTCAGCGATTAGCAGTTGATCTTCAATAGAGAAGTCTTGTGCCTGGATTACAGGTGCAAACATTGAAAATACTAGACTAACAATTAGCATCCAACGAATTACCATATTCCTTTTCCTCTTCATCCTCAAACCTCCTGATTTCATATTGATTCAACTGGAACTAAAACGCTTTCATTTTTTCAATTACACCGTTTCTTCTAGATGACTTTCATTATTCTTGGGAAGGTAACACTACCTACTAGTGGATCCTTTTCGCTAGTAGGCAGCATGGTAACCATTCTATTTCTTCTCTTTCATAAACTTGAACAGTTCCTCAAACAAGATACGATGCGACTCCCATATTTCTTCGTAACTGTAAGCCTCGCCTGGCGCGTCCACCAAGCCCATATTGGTTTCATATGTCATGCTGAGTCCTCCGCTAATATGATGCAAGGTCGATGTCAGATTGAACGAAGGAGTCCTACCGTCCATTCCGTCAATCTCGTTTATCTCAAACACTTTAAATTTGATTTCTTTCGCTTGACTGGCTTCCTTTAATCGTTTGGTAAACTCATACTGCCGTTGTTTGATCGATAACGGCACATAACTCGTGTTGATGATGTGATTGACGCAATTCGTTCCCCCGTGAAGAAGTACGGTAGCATCGACCGCCTCCTCGTCAACCAATTGCATCAAATCCTTCGTTTCCTGTGCCATGGGCATAAAGAAATTGTCATGCATCATATTAATGCCATCATCATTAAAGTACCCGCCCAAGTACTCGACATCGTTCAGGATGGGATGAACCGCTTTGCACCCCGGCCAGTCACACAACGATCCATCCTTCCACGTTCCTTGGACATAGTAACGAAAGGTTCGAAATGACATGCCAACGACAGTATTTACGGGTATTCGCGCTCGTCCATCCGGATTCATGCACGGAATCAGAAGCAGCCGGAATGAGTTTAGAATATCCGATGCATTTTCCGGTTTTTCTCCTCTAAAATCCACGCCGGTCTCCAACGCTTGAATCAAATTCAACACAGCCGCAATACCTTCCAGCTCACCACCGTGAATACCTCCGACAATTAAGAGCACAGGGCGATCTCCCGCTTTTTTATTCGCATAATGATCCGGATTACGTGCTCCGCAAGCGGAATTATAATTCGCCGTTCTGCCAAAATCTTGTTTCTCCCCATATTCAACCATAGGAATATCTCGTCCGCCTGCAGACCGGGAAAGGATTCTCACCTTCCCTTTTTTCACTCGCTTCACTACAGCTGTAATATCTTCCAGACTGGTTTTCCAATAAAAAGGCGCTTCTGTTAATTGTTCCATTGATTACGTTCATCCTTTCAATGATCCGATTAAAACTCCTTTTACAAAATACTTTTGAAGAAAAGGATAGACCATGATGATCGGAAGTGTTGACACCATGATCGTAGCGAATTTAAGCGATTCATCGATCATCATCTCTCCGTCCCCGCCACCTCCAAATGTACCGTCCTGCACCTGGCCCGCCAGTACAATATTCCGTAGAAAGACCTGTAGCGGGAATAAGTCGGCGTTACGCAAATATAGCAACGCATGGAAGAAGTTATTCCAGATTCCAACCGCATAAAACAGACCAATCGTAGCTAAGACAGACTTGGATAAAGGCAGAATAATCCGCGTAAAAACGCCCAGATCGTTCAGACCATCAATTTTTCCCGACTCTACTAATTCATGCGGTATTCCCTGAAAGAATGTGCGCATAATGATCAGATTCCAGGTCGATATCAATCCGGGTATGACCATCGCCCAAATCGTATCCATCACGCCCAGGCTGCGCACGACCAGAAAGGTGGGGATCATGCCTCCATTAAATACAATTGTAAAAACGATCATCAGCATAAAAAACTTCTTGAACACAAAGTTTGCCCTGGAAAGGGAATAGGCTCCCATAGCTGTAAGCATAAGAGACAGGAACGTTCCTAACACCGTATAAATGATCGTGTTTTTATACCCTGTCCAAATCCGCTTATCTTGCAATACATATTGATAAATATCCAGAGTGAATCCTTTTGGAAATAAAAACACTTCGTTTCGAATTACATGTTCAGATGAGCTTAAGGAGACCACTATCATGTACCAGAAAGGATACAATGACAGAAAGCCTACCAAAGCCAATACCATGACATTGACTACAGTAAACAAATCTATTTTACGTTGTCTCATAGCCAGCTCCTACCATAAGCTAGTATCGCTTAGTTTTCGACTCGTGTAGTTAGCGGAGGTTATAAAGATGAGGCTGATAATTCCCATAAACAAATCAATCGCCGTCCCATAGGCAAAGTTGCCCCTAACGATCCCGATACGATAAACATAGGTGGATATAATATCGGCTGTCGCATAAGTCGACGGATTATAAAGCAAAAACACCTTTTCAAAGCCAATATCGATCATGTTCCCGATATTCAAGATAAGCACAATAACGATAGCGGGAGCGATGCCCGGCAGCGTTATATGAAACATTTTCCGCCACCTGTTGGCTCCATCCATTTCCGCGGCCTCATAAAGTTGTGGGTCAATCGTCGTCAAGGCAGCCAGGAAAATGATCGAGCTCCAACCGGCACTCTGCCATATTCCGGAAGCCACATAGATCGTTCGAAACCAGTCAGCCTTCTGCAAAAAATTAATCGCATCAAATCCGAGCCAAGTAATCACTTGATTAACAATTCCCGTTGTGGGGGAAAGAAACATCGTAACCATGCTCACAACAACAACTGTAGAGATAAAATGCGGGAGATAACTAACCGTTTGAATAAACCGTTTATAAAGCATTATCCGAAGTTCGTTTAATAATAAAGCGAGGATGATGGGCACCGGAAAACTGAAAATAACGTTATAGAAGCCTAGCAAGAACGTGTTTCGAATAATTTTAAACGCATCGGGACTTTGAAAAAATTGATGGTAATATTTTAAACCGACCCAATCACTGCCCCAAACTCCTTTAAGCAAATTGTAATCTTTGAAAGAGATAACAATTCCAGCCATCGGAATGTATTTGAATATAATGTAGTACAACAGTACAGGTGCGAATAACAGCAATAAATACTTATCACGAACGATTGCTCTAACAACCGGCTTTTCCAACCATGTACGCAAGTATGACTTCACCTCCGCCGATCCCAAGCTGTCTGATGCAGCTCGATCATTTCCTCCAGACCCAGATTGTAAGCTTCTTCTACATACGCGTCCCATTCATCAAGCGAACGTTCCCCCATAATAAACCGGGCCATCGCTTCTTCGTAATGCGTGTTTATGGAGTCGTTCAACAAATTGTAGCGCTCTCCCTCATCCGGTCTTAAATTCGGAATTACGACTTGTACAGGAAACGCATACTTTGGCGCCTCTTCATACGCATATTGCTCAGATTCGTCAATCATGCTGATGAGCGCATCTGTATCGTAATTCCCGTATGTTCCCTGTGTCATGAGGCCCAGTTCTCTTCTCAAATCTGTAAACTCTGTAAATTCCGGATTAAAGACTCTTTCCCCATTCTGGATGGTATACGTCTCGCCTTCCTTACCCCAACTGAGAACATCTATTCCTTCTTCCGAGTAATAGAAGTCCAGCAATTTTAAGGCTTCCTCCAAATTTTCACTTTGGGAATTTATCGCAAATCCAGATCGCTCATAGTTGGTATCGGCTATATACTGATTATCACCTGTTCCGATTGGAGGGGGAAGGAATACTAACCGACCTTCCGATAGTTGATTGTTTACAATTTCCATTTGACCAATATATTGAACGGTAATAAACGATTGATTGCTCACCATGGCTTGCGTCCACGCCTTCGCATCCATCGAAAGGAAATCCGGAGGACTCAACCCTTCCCGATAAAAATCATGGAGATACGAAATCATGGTCTTGAACTCCTCTTCAACCGGACCATAACGGGCTTCTCCTGTTTCAGGATCCGGGAAGTAACTAGGAAAAGTACCAAAAGCCGGTGCGAAATTCTGCAAATTGCCTAATCCGTGTCGATAAATAAAAGGATAACTGCTCGGATAGAGCTCCTTCAATTGTTTGCTTACCTCATACAATTCATCCCACGTGGTGGGAGGAGTCAAGTTATGTTTTTCAAAAATATCTTCACGATAAAACATAATCATATAATTTGTAATTCCCGCACCATTAATAAGAATGTGGTAAATCTCTCCATCAGGTGCGGTCACTCTCGATTTCAACTGCGGATTTTCATCCAAATATTTCTGAACGTTGGGCAGTTTATCCATATGCTCGGACAAATCGAGGAGAATCCCGTCCGCCCCATATTTGCCCGCCAAACTATCCGGTACGTAAATTAAATCTTGAAGATCCCCAGACGCCACATTTAAAGCTAGAGTGTCTATAAAATCTCCTGTGGGAATACTAACATCTACTTTGATATTCGTACTTTCTTCAATCCATCTCCATACGGGCCAGTCCTCCTTGTATGGCCATGTTTGAGTCACAGCGGTGAACAAGCGCACCGTCGCAGGATCCACTGAATAATAGGAAGGATGGTCTCCCTCTCCTTCTGCTTCCGTCCCGTTCTGCCCACCTTCATTTTGCTCCACATCATTGCCATCATTATTGTCTGGCGCATTCTGCTCCTCTGTACCGCATGCGGCTAACACAATGAGCAATGAAAGCACAAGGAACAGAAACAACTTCGTTCGTTGATGCAACGCTTTCATTCTTGTACAACCCCTCTCTTCCATATTTGATTATGACTGATTAAGGTTCACTATATCCGGCTACAAAAGGGGTAGTAAATCCTTATAATCACAGATTCTTCATCACATTGAATGAAATCTGAAAAATATACCATAATCTAAAAAACTAACCATGTCCGGATGCAGGCAGACTTTTACTCGATTCATTCATCAAGCGAGCTTCTTTTTCGATATTCCCCTGGAGTAATTCCCGTAAGCTTTTTAAACATACGATTAAATGAGTTAATATTTTGATATCCGGATTTCAAAGCGATTTCCCTCACTTTCCAATCTGTAGATTTCAACCATTCCTTAGCTTTCTCAATGCGATATCCATTTAAATACTCAATAAAGTTGCTCCCCGTCTTGCTCTTAAAGTATGTAGACAAGTAACCGCTGCTCATTTTTAACTTGTCCGCCAGTTCGTCAAGATAAATTTCCTCGGCAAAATGAGCCTCCACATATTGTGAAATATAGTCGACAATGTGATCTGTCTCCATCTTTTCCTTCTGTTCTACTATTCGCCCGCAGACTTGATGGATCATATCTTGCAATAAAGATTCAAGCTCCGCAAACGTATGACAACTTTTCATCTTTCCCCATTCGGCATAAAAACTTTGTTCTTCGTCCCTTTCCAAATTATGTATGGTCAGTTGTCTGTGGCATCGGTCCACTACATTTTTAGCGAAGCTCTCCACTTCAACAGCGTATGCCTTCTGATGTTGGAATCTATCCAGCACTTTCCGCACCGTCTTCATCGCGAGCGTTGCATTCCCCTCCCGCAAATGAGCATCGAACTGCTGCTCTTGCTCGATCGAAAAACCGCTGTAGGACATCACTGGAGCAGATTTTTTAATGATCGTTGTCTCATCGCTATAGGGTCTATGATGCACTCTGTCCAGCGCTTCCTCATACGCTTTAGTCAGCTCACTTGAATGCTGATACTCGGAACTGACAGCAATCGTCGCGTACCCGATAGCTTGATCCAAATCCAAAATCGCTTTTACTTTCTGCAAAATCTCCATCAGTTCCAACTGTTCATCTACAAAAGTCAAACATAAAATCTGATTTTTTTCCGTTTGAAAGACTATAGAATTTTCATGTTTTCTGGCGACCGAGATGTCAATAAACTCTTTCACGTATAGATACCACTTATTTTCTGTTTCCTTGACTTCCTGCGAGCGATCCTTGAAAACCAAATCAAACAACAGCATAACAAATGGTCGATTGGAAAAGTTCAACTCTTCATCACCCGATTGCCGAATCTCTTTCAACTGGTTCATGTAGCTGTAATTTTGCTTTTCTCTGGCTAATTGAGTAAATTGATGACTGATCGTGTGGAATTCTTTAATATTGCTATGTACAGGCTGATTGGTATTCATATTTTTTAGCGATACGATGACTTGCTGCAACGGATTATTAATCTTTCGGATAAATAACCAGGCAGCTATAATACTAGCGATCGTCGCTACCGTCAAAATAAACATTAAAGTCGCTTTTATAGTAATTTGAGCGGTGATATCTTCCCTTGGAATCTGCTGGATATAGGTAAAACCGGAATCGGCTCCTGTTTTATAGAAATAATAATGGTCATCTGCAAGAATGTACTCCCGACCATCCTGAGGAAGCGAAGGCAGCTCATCTGGATTTGTTCCATCTGAATTCGGATATAACACGCGATCACCATCACGGATGATCAACCCTTCATTGATCGAGACATGAAATTGTTGAAACATCTTCTGCGCATCCAACAAAGCAACAATATAAAAGGTATCGGACTCGCGAATTTTGAATACTGCCGGGATTATAAGTTCTGTTGTAGAGGGCTGTTTCGGATAGCTGTAGTCCATAAAAGAAACCGCCGGCAAAAATTTCTCTTTAAACGGTTCGGTAAACTGCTCTTCCCAAAATGAAGGAGTGTACGCTGCATTCTGCATAAAAACAGTAAACATCCTTTGTGGATCTGTACTTCTGTTTTTATTTAAAATTTGTGAAGTAGAATCGTTATATAAAATAATATCTTGAATATGGAGTAAAGGATTGGCTACAATTTGTTGAATCTCTTGCTGAATATTCGGAAATGTAAGGTATCGACTTTCCCTCTTAAAGCTCTGAACCTCATTATGGATCATAAAAGACAATAAAGTACGTTTCACCAATTCGTAGTGCTTTTCGTAGCTTTCAACGGTATTATTCAAGTTCAGCATATTGTATTTGATAATTTCCGATCTGACTTGACCCGAAGTCATCGAGATGGTGATAAAGTGAAACGTGACCAATAAAACGATAATCGTCATAAAGCCCAAAATTAAATTCATGAACAGCGAGAGCGAATTGTTTTTGGATGGCAGAAGCTGTTGTAGCGCTTTCAATTTGTTTTCCTCCAATGGCCCACAGAATTTTTATTATACTTTATCAGGCTCAAAGCAGAAATAAGTGCTAGATGTAAGCGGAGGTAGCCACTGCGGGAAATGAGGGGACTTCCGATCGCTGAGCCAATGCTCCCGGAGTGCGCTTTCTGGAAGAAAGCGTTGACCAGTCTCCCTCTTTCCCTCCGTTTCTGTCATGCACTGATTATTAGATTGAGTCCTTTATCATTCGTGATATATTGTACCATATAATGACAATCCTCAGGCTCGCTTCCATCATCCTTGAGCAGCTATGGTATAATAAAAACAGAATAAACCAAGCGAGGTGAAGCCGATGAAATGGGAGGAGATCACCGAACTACATCCAGGTCGATTTGTTCTGGTGGAAGCAATCAAGGCAAGCTCCAGCAACCGTATACGTCAATTAGAGGATATGGCGGTTATTCAAGACTACGATAATCCGCAAGAAGCTTGGAGCGGCTATAAAGAGCTGCACAAGCTCCATCCGACACGTGAGTTATATGTATTCCATACGAGCAGAAATGATGTTGAGGTGGTAGAAGAGTTTTTCTCTGGTGTTCGGCAGCGAACATGAAATTAAAACTACAGCACGGCTTACCCATTGTTTCTTTGATCTTAATTAAAATGAACAATCTATTACTTTGCACAATGTTCTATTCGATACAGGCTGTGCGACAACAGTTTTTGATACCGATGCATTAGCTGCAATAGGTATTCATATTGATTTTGTAAATGAACGAGCTAAGCGAATGTACGGAGTAGGAGGAACAAGCGAAATATGCTATGAGCAGCAGATTCCTGACCTTTGTATTGAACATGTTGCATTAACTGATTTCCCAATTCAGCTTGGCTCGATTCAGGATCCTTATGGCTTTGATGGAATTGTTGGCATTGATTTTATGATGAGAGCAAAATGCAAAGCGGATTTTAAATCCATGACTATTGAGCTTGAAAAATAGACCAAGTGATTCTACTCATCAAGGAGAGTAGCTCGCCTGGTCTATTTTCATCTATGTCGTACCAATTGCTCCAAATAGTTCAAAGCGATAGCAACCAACATGGCGCAAGGTGCCCATTTCCTGCTGATCCTTCACAGTGCCTTTTAATAGTTGCGTTAAGCATTGATCCCTGACCAGAGGTTGCTGCACATTCATTTTTTCGCGTAATTGCTCACTGTCCTCAAGCATACTTTCAATGTGGTGGCGAATCGTCACAAAATCAATTTTTTCCGGTAATACCTGTTCCTTCAGAAAAAAAACAACTGAGCCATAGGCGGCAGAGTTAGAGGAGGGGATCGGGTATAAATAGGCAATAAGCCGTTGACGAGTACCTTCGTCTACGGTAACAAAGTCAATGGGCAAAATAGCCGGAGATATAAGCGCCCTTCGGCGGATACACATAGTTTTCCCCACGATAGTACAATATCAATTCATCTATAATGGAACTGTTAGTACCCAAATATCCGTAACCGCAACCAAAATCGATGATTCGAACAGGGGATGTAATTTTCCAGACGATCCAATAGTAATTGTCCATTCGGATATCCCCTTCAGAACATATTAATTCTTCCAAAACAGTTTACCACTTCATTATCGTTTTGGTGGGATTCCCGACATATTAACCCGTTTGTTGAGCAAGGTGTGCGGAAATGACATATAAGCGATGGACGGATCCAACGCCTGTTTTTTGCAATATCCTGTTCCTTTGATTCTTAAAAAATCTGGCCCTTATACGCAAGACAGGCGCACTTCTTATTCCGTTCGTGCGCTTGATCTGTTAACTAATATTTGCATATAAATGAATTACATTGATTACAAATCGCTCTTTTTTGAATGGCAACAACAATCCGATTCAAAAGAGTGTTCATAAACTCTGAGAAGTTGATTGAAATTGGCCTAAGCTTGACCTGGATGAGGAATATCCATTTCCTCTTCGTTATTTCTTCATATCCTCAAAGCAAAGAAAAAAGCATGCAGAATGGGTATTCCTTTTGGAAAATGGCCTACCCAAATTTCTGCACGCTTTTTACATTATACACCAAAATGCATATTTAACATTTCTGCAAAATTAATGAAAATCCATCTCTATAGCTTTGAAAGTATTCTCTCCAATTATAATAACACACATGGAATAGCCTTAAGTTCACAAGATCAGCTGCACTTGCTGTATCCGCAGTTGGAGCAGGTTTTGCAGCCCTCGACGTTCAGCAGAGCGACCGAGCCGCAGGACGGGCAAATGTCCTTCGGGCTGACACCGGGCATAGGCATTTCCAGTGACGCGGTGACCGGTGCTTCGCTGCTCTCCCTCGAAGCCGCCATTTCATGCTCGGCTTCTGATCCGATGTGAGTTTCCAAAGCTTTGGCGACCGCATCGGCGATTGATTCGACCCGGTTCACCCCGAAGCCAATCGCTCCCGAACCGCCAATTCCTTTGAGATGCTTGATGAGCAAATTAACTTTGTTGCCATGATCCCCGTAGCGAAGGAACAACGAGCAGACGCGTCCAAGCGCTTCGGACATAGCGAAGACGTCAGAACCGGCTTTGCCCACATTCAGGAAAATTTCACTTGGAATTCCGTTCAAATCGTTAATCGTAATATAGGCCATCCCGAAGGGGGTGTTGATTTTATAGGTCGCCCCGCGCAGGACTTGCGGACGGCTCTTGTACTGCTTGTCGAACACCTTCTCTTCCTCAGCACTGGCGTTAACCGGCAGAGCTTGAGACAGATTCGTCAGTGCCGCCGCTTCATTCTCAGCAGAGTCGGCAGCCGATTCGATCGCAACGGGGGAGGCCTCCGATTTATCCTCCTTATTTTCGGTGGATAGAACCTGAACATCCCGGCTTCCGTCACGATAAATCGTTACGCCTTTGCAGCCAAGGTCGAACGCAAGCTCATACAATTGCTTCGTATCTTCGACAGTGAAATCGGCCGGGCAGTTGGCGGTCTTCGATATCGAGCTGTCGACCCAGCGCTGAATGGCAGCCTGTACGCGAATATGATCCTCCGCCGAGAGGCTCATCGCGGTGACGAAATAATCCGGAAGCTCTTCGTTCGGATGGCTGTCTTTCCACTCTTGGGCGATGGGCACATACTGCTTGTCATACCCAAGACGGCTTTGCCGGAAGTATTCAAAGGCGAAATACGGCTCAATCCCCGTGGAGGTCCCCACCATGGTTCCCGTGCTTCCCGTAGGCGCCTGCGTAATAATCGTAACGTTGCGAATGCCTTTTTTCTTGATCTCTTCTCCCACTTCGGGATAAACCTCGACCATATTTTTCATAAATCCGCTTTGCAGGAATTTATCTGCCTCGAATTTCGGGAAAGCCCCTTTTTCCTCAGCAATATCGGCAGAGGCGAGATAAGCTTCCTTCGCCATAAATCCGTACAGCTTGTCAAGAAACTCCATGGACTCCGGACTGCCGTAGCGAATCTTCAGCTTGATCATCAGCTCGGCCAAACCCATAGAGCCCAGCCCTACGCGGCGTTCGCCTTTTTGATTGATCTCATTCTCCGGGAAGTGATAGGGAGTTTTGTCAATGACGTTATCGAGAAAACGGGTGGAGTAGCGAACCACCTTGCCCAGTTCATCCCAAGCGACATCATCATTCTGCTCGTCATAAAACTTGGACAAGTTGATCGCGGACAGATTACAGACTCCCCAAGCTGGAAGCCCCTGCTCTCCACATGGATTAGTGCAGATAATCGGGTTGAAGTACCAACTGTTGGACATTTCATTATAATATTCGATGAAGACGACACCGGGCTCAGCCGATTTCCAGGCCGATTCGATAATGGTATGCCATACCTCTCTGGCGCGAACGGTGCGGTATTCTTTAACCGCTTTGCCCGCTTCCTTCCATTTCTTCAAATCTCCGTCCCATACATCGTTATATTCCGGGTCGGTCGTGTCCGGGAAGACGAGAGGCCATTCCAAATCCTCTTTCACAGCTTTCATGAAATCATTACTGACGCAAACGGACAGGTTAGCGTTCGTAATCTGCCCCATCGTTTGCTTGACCGTAATGAAGTCGAGCAGATCCGGATGCCAGTCGTTAATCATCAGCATCAGAGCACCGCGCCGGCTTCCTCCTTGCTCGATCAGCCCTGTCGTATAACTGAACAAACCACCCCAGGATACGGCACCGCTGGAAGAGCCGTTAACCCCCTTCACAATAGCTCTGCGAGGGCGTAAGGAGGACAGGTTGATGCCTACCCCTCCACCGCGGGACATAATTTCTGTCATCTCGGACAGAGTACTCATAATTCCGCCGCGGCTATCGTGCGGAGACGGAATAACATAACAGTTAAACAGCGTTAATTCATCGCTCGCATCGGCTCCAGCCGCAATGCGTCCGCCTGGAACGAGCTTCCAGTCGTCCAGAATATATTTATATTTTTCCTTCCATTCACGTTGCTTCTCCGGTGTAGGCTCGACGGATGCCATAGCCCCCGCCAGTCGATCCCACATCTGGTCGGGCGTGCTTTCCTTGGTCAGAGTCAGCTTCTCGATCGTAGATTCGACCACTTCTCCTCTGCGCAGCTTTACGGAAACGTTGCGGCCTTCCCGGCGAATAATTTCCCCCACTTCTTTAGCCGGAAATTTAGGATCGTCCTTCGTCAGCACAAGAACGACATCCCCTACTTTCGCATGGTTCGTATCGGCATCCTTCTTTGCGTAGCGGTCCAGAAATATTTTTTCGCTTAATCCTTCCAGCCGATTTGTCTGCGTAGTTTCCATATGCATGACCTCCTATAAATAATGAAGCCCAGTCGTCATCGTCCCGTTCTGTGCCATGCCACCGCCTGGCGGAGGGCAGAAAAATGGAGACCCTGAGGCGGTCCGGTATGAGCAATCCAATCACCGCCTCACAGCCCCCAATGTCCATATATGATGAATTAAGACGATAGTTCGGGCCATTCACGCACCCTGTCTATATGTATATCATTACAACATATTGTGTGCGATATCCATTATACAACACTATATATAGTACTACTAGTAACCAAACAACCAAAAAAATCAATTATCCTGTCCGAAAATGATGTTTTCTTTTATTTACTCTATTAATCTCATTTTTTTATTGAGGACACCTGTCACTCACTCGAAAAATAGGCCTTGACAATCCGGCTTAACGACGGAAGTTCCAGTCATCCGACCCATATTTGTCCCTGACCAGTTGCTCCGCCAGTTCAAGCTCATAGGGGCTCAATTCATCCTCCTCCAGATGAATGTTCATCCCTTCGGCGATGCCGCGTGCAAACGCCTGCTCCACCTCCTCCAGCTTGACCGGGGTCAAGCCCCGTTCCTGTCGAAGCTGATTAATGGCGACCGCCTTGGACGAGAAGCTCCGCTCTAATCTTTCCTTAACGGAATCGTTACGGAACTTGAGCAAGGAGAACAGTTGCTTGGCGTCCATATCCAGCAGAATCGATCCATGCTGCAGGACGACCTCCCTCTGGCGAACCTGCGCGCTGCCGGCCACCTTGCGGCCTTCGACGACCAGCTCGTACCAGGAAGGAGAATCGAAGCAAGCGGCTGAGCCTATCGACTCATATTTCGCTTTTTCTTCCTCGGATGCCAGCGTCACCATTTCGGCGTCCAGGCCGAGGTTGAGAAATCCGTTAAGCAAGCCTTGACTGAGCACCCGATAGGCTTCCGTCACTCTTTTGGGCAAGCCGGGGTAATCCTCCGCCACGATCATGCTGTAGGTCAGTTCTTTGTCATGCAGCACCGCCCGTCCCCCGGTCGCCCGGCGAACGAAGCCGATTCCTTGCCGCCTCACTTCCTCCAAATCCACCTCATGGGTCGCCTTCTGAAAATAGCCGATGCTAAGCGATGGCGGATTCCAACCATAAAAACGCACCGTCGGAGCGGTCTTGCCCTCGCTGTGCGCAATCAGAATCGCTTCGTCCACTGCCATATTGACGGCAGGATCTCCCACTCCGGAACGGATCCATCTCCATTGATTCATTATTATCTGGCCTCTTTCATTCAGTGCTATATTTGCCGATTCTTTCATCATATCGAAAACAGCCTGCCTTTTCCACCCTCCAACTACTGGGTTTTTACCCATAACCCCGGTTATGAAAACGGACCGTTTGGATCATACTAAGCACAAGAATACTTGCCTTTGGACGGGGAGGGAAACTATGAATAAACTAGAAAGTCCGGAGCTCATTCGCACGGTCCATGACGGATTGCAGATTCATTTTGACCGGAGCTGGCTGGAAGATTGGCAAGCCCGCATGGACAAAAACGGTCCCTGGGACAGTTGGACGATGTATCAATTGGCGGTTGAAGCGGAAAAATCAGCGCTTATCGGAAACTTTGACGAGCTGCAATGCCTCGCTCATACGACACAGCTCGTCCCGATGCCGCATCAGATCGACACCGCCAAGAAAGTGCTCTATGAAATGAGAGGGCGAGCCATTCTGGCGGATGAAGTCGGTCTCGGCAAGACGATCGAGGCCGGGCTAATTTTGAAGGAATATATGGTGCGGGGACTCGTCCGCAAAGCGCTTATTCTGGTACCCGCTTCATTGGTGCTCCAATGGGTTCGGGAATTGAATCAAAAATTCGGTATTCCCGCCGCCGCACAAAAGAAAGAATATATGTGGACCTCCTGCGATATTATTGTCGCCTCGATGGATACCGCCAAGCGGGACCCCCACCGCAGCATTGTCATGCAGCAGGAGTATGACATGCTTATCGTCGATGAAGCGCATAAGCTGAAAAATAAAAAAACGACCAACTACCAATTCGTCAACGAGCTGCGCAAAAAGTACTGCCTGCTGCTCACCGCCACACCGATCCAGAATGATATGAGCGAGCTGTACAATTTAATAACTCTGTTAAAGCCGGGACATCTAGGGGGCCAGGGAAGCTTCCAGAGCAATTTTGTCGTAGACAAGCGAGTGCCCAAGAACGAGGATCAGCTTCAGGAGGAGTTGTCCAAAATTATGATCCGTAACCGGCGGAGCGATGGAGGCATCTCATTTACTAAGCGCCAGGTTAATAATATTCTGCTGACATTATCGCCGGAAGAGCAGAAGCTCTATGAAGGCGTTACCGATTTCGTCAAAGGAAGATATTACGAAGCGGGAGGCAATCTGAGCGGAATCTTGTCCCTCGTGACACTTCAACGGGAAGTATGCAGCAGCCGGGATGCCGTATTTGTCTCTCTGGTCAATTTATTTAAGAAAACGGCCGAGGATTCTCCCGATCGGGCCAAAATATGGGAGCTGGTCGAGACGATTCGTGGAATTCAAGCGAATACCAAAGCGGAAAAAGCGATTGAAATTTTGCAGGAAATCGGGGACAAGGCGATTATTTTCACCGAATATCGGGCTTCCCAGGAGTATTTATTGAAATTTTTGAAGGATCACGGCATTTCTGCGGTCCCCTACCGGGGAGGAATGAATCGCGGGAAGAAGGACTGGATGATGGACCTGTTTCGCAACCGGGCCCAGGTGCTGGTCGCCACGGAAGCGGGCGGCGAAGGAATTAACCTGCAGTTCTGCAACCATATCATCAACTTCGACCTCCCTTGGAACCCGATGCGCGTAGAGCAAAGAATAGGCAGAGTTCATCGGCTCGGCCAATCCAAAGATGTTCGCATTTTTAATCTGTCGACAAAGGGAACGATTGAGGAGCATATTCTTTCTCTACTTCATGAGAAAATCAATATGTTCGAGCTCGTCATCGGCGAGCTGGACGTCATTCTGGAAAGAATGGACAAAAAAAACTCGCTCGAAAGCGATTTGATGAAGCTGGCGCTTGAATCGAAGGACGATAACGAATTCCGCAGCAAGATTGACGAATGGGGCCAATCCATCAGTACGATCCGTGAGGAAGTAGAGAAGGAAATCGCTCCGATGATCTCCGTATTGAACGGCATGAATGGAACGGTTGTCGAGCAAGCGGGAGGACGAGGATGAACACTAAGCAAATCCAGAAATATGTCATGCGCTATCTCGAAGGAACGGATTGTCAAGTGATTGAAAAAGGAAAATCCTACGTAACGGTCAAGCTGTCGCCTGAAGCTGACAAAGATCTAACCGGGCGCTCCTACTACTGGAGCTTTGTGGAACGAACCGGTGCAGAGCCGGAGACCATGACCTTCCAATTCGTGTTTGACCCGGAGGGAATGAAAGCGGAAGAGAATCCTGAGCGGGAGCCCGCCTCCGCTCCCTCCCAGCAGCCTCCCGCTCAGGACAGCATATTGGGAAGATATTTTGGCCATGCACCCGCCCAGACGGCGCGGCGGCTTCCCCAAGATGTCCTTACTTATGGCAGCCGCAGGCTGGAGCAAATTTTTAACGTGGTGCGCAGCAAAGGCAAATT
This sequence comes from Paenibacillus sp. J2TS4, assembly GCF_018403245.1. Classification (GTDB taxonomy): domain Bacteria; phylum Bacillota; class Bacilli; order Paenibacillales; family NBRC-103111; genus Paenibacillus_L. Next base: position 361,550 of record NZ_BOSH01000006.1, on the reverse strand, counting down.
TGTCCGGTTATTCGAAGAAAATCGCGGACCGGCTAATCGCAAGCCACAAGCGGTAGGCTACACTTCCTGGTTCGGTGTCAATTTTAAAGTAGAGCTGACTTGCGATATGAAAAGAGATGAATTCCATTCGCTCGGCTTCAATCTATGCACCGGAGAGCTGATGGAACAATTTCATGAACGGATGGAGAGCTTGAAGCTGACTCCTTTGCTGCCGACCAATATCCACCTCCTCCCCAGCCGTTTTACAATAGCTAGAGCTGTCGGGCAGATGGAGAACCATCTGGAGAAAAAGGTTAAGCGTTACGATCATTCCTGGGCGGAGGAAGCCTCTGAGCGGCTGCTCGATGAGCTGGCCCGAATTGAAGGATATTACGAAGAACTGCTGCAATCTGCTGAAGAAGAGAAGAAGCCGGAAATCGAGGAGCAGTATCGAAGCCGCCAACGGGAAATTGAGTGGCAGTACGAGCCGCGAATCGTCATCTCCGTCATGAATTGCGGATTATTTCATCTCAAGAATGATCCCTGACTATCATTTGACGAAAATCGCTAAAAGGTTGCAAGAATAGAAGCAGAAAAAAAACGGATCGGCTACACCGTTATACAAACTTTTTCGAACCATTCCATTACACTAAATTATAACCAAGCGTAAACGGCTATCGCCGACCTTAACGGCGGAATACGTTTCGCGGTGAATGATAAGCATGATAATAAGAGTAAATCTTATGAATTCTTATCATTGATGAAAAAAACTGCAGGAGTCCTTCTAGGACGAGGTGCGCACTTTAGAATGTTTAACACGCCAGCTGTGATCAAGAAGCAGGAACTATAAATATCAGTATTTGGATAAATAAAATCTCGAATGGGCGGGTGATTATTTAAAATGAAAAGAAAATCGCTTTGGCCGCTGCTGCTCCTATTCGGATTCGTCGGGTATATGATGTTCCCATTAACGCTTTCGGCCGTTTCTTCCGGCAATTCCATCATTTCCTCTGGTGGCACAGTCTTTACCGAGGATTCAACTAAAGAGGACGAGCCTTCCTATTATATTCAAAATGAATTTGTCCAGGCGGGAGTAGCGGCCCAGCCGGAGCTTGAGCTGCAAATTGATCAATGGATCTCCTCTTTGTACGACCGTCCCGGATTCGACACCTGGAAAGGAGCCCAATGGGAGGTTCTCCCTCTGGGCCCCGGACTGCACGGGTGGGTTGTTCTATTGAATCAAGGAGACCGCCAGGTCGGATACCTGATAGTCAGCGCGGCCGAGGATGGGACCTACCATCTAACGGAATATGGAACCGGAAGCAAGCCGCTTTATAGTATGAGAACGCTGCATCAATCGTTGGTGCAGCTCGGACTAATCGATTCTTCTTACGATCAGTTTGAAGCAGACCAGAGCGTGCGCAAAGAAGCCCACTATTCCAATGGTTTGCAAGCATTGTGGAAAGTCACCGTTTCGGAGAAGGTTCATTATTTCGACGCGAAATCGGGGGAGGAACTGCCGGACCTGTCCAGCGTGTTTCCCGTCCTCCAAAGTGCAAAGCAGGGGACGTCTTCCTCTGTGAAATCTATCGTCCAGTCCGCTGAGGCTCCGGAATTCGATCCGTTCGAGCAGGCGTACTGGATTCAGGGAACTCCATTACAAGAATGGACTGAGGAGAATGTGTTCGACAAATGGACCTCCTCCCGGCAAGTGACCTACACGGCCCGACTATTCGATGGAGCGGTTTACAACCCCTATGCAGTTACTGGAATTCATCGCTGGAATAACGGCTCCGTATATATGGCCTTGGATCAGGACGGGCCCCGTTACTTCCCGTTCGAAACGCTTCGTCTGCAGGGACAATGGTTTGAGAAGCCTGAATAGGAAGGCCTTTTCAAGAGGAGCAATTAATTCTGTAAGAACAAGCTTTCTATGCGCGCTCTCCCGGGGCGCGTTGCGGTGCTGACAAGAGATGTTCAGACTCATGAAGAAACAAGCAGCATTCACCGGATAAGTGACGATGGTACCCGAATAAGCTCCATTCCAGATAAGGAAGAGCTTTATTTTTTGCGCCTATGCTGGTCGACGTACATTTGCAAGGAGAATGGAATTAGGCCAAACCAGCGTTCCGTCCATTTCTCCATCGATCGGGCCTGTTTTTTAAGCTGTCTGCGTTCCCTTTTTACATCACGCGGTGTGTCTATATATGTGACAAGCTGTTGAGTAATATATTTCACAAATTCATCTGTTTTGACCATGCCGCCCCTCCTTCTCGAAACAATACCCTGGCGAATTCCAGTGTGAATAAGTTCCACAAAAATAGCTTTCCCGTTTTCTCGAAGGCTTAAACCAGGCTGTCTTTTACTATGATTGATGCACATTTAGCCGCAGCGAGAAAAATGCCTGACAACATCGTGAAGATGAACAAGCGCAACACGCAGGCGGGGGTAGATTAGATTTGGTGCAGCAGAGGCTGTCAGGCAAGCTAGATGCTGTGTTGCGTGCTGCGAGTAAGTGTTGCTGCAACCTATGACACAGACTAGGGGCTGCTCCACAGGTTAGGCGCCCTGCTGACAATCGACTGCATCTGTACAGTCGTTTGGACCGGAATCTGCTCTTTTCCATCCATCGACTGCAATTCTGCAGCCAAATCGTTGGATTCATCTCTTTATCGGGCCTAAACGGGCAAATCTACTGCACATTTGCAGTAGATTTGTCAAAATTAGAGGAATAATTACCGATCGACTGTATTTTTGCATTCGCATCGGTCTGACCATTCCCATGCCAGCGCCGCAACCCGCGCCGGGAAGCGCGCGTAGAATTACGCAAAACCTTCATATCGTGCGAACCCCAATCTACACTTCCGCAACTAATGGTTTTCTTTACGGTTGTTGTAACATTCAACAACAAGAATAACCGCCCCGTCAAGGGCGGTCATCGCTGTAACTTATATTTGCCGCGGAGCCTCCAGTCCGATTAGACGAAGCCCGTTCTCCAACGTCATTCTTACACTCTGCACAAGAGCCAATCTGGCTTTGCGAAGTTCATCATCTTCCACCAGAATGGGACAATGATGATAAAACCGGTTGAAGCTTTGCGCTAAATCAACAAGATAGCGGCTGATCAACGAAGGCTCCATCTTGATCATGGCCTGCTCTACCGTTTCGGTAAACAGGGCAATCTGCTTGGCTGCAGCATAGGCTTCCTCATTTAGCAGCTGTGAGGCATCGAATGATTCGGCCGAAGGAAGCTCAATCGAACTTCCCCCGCTCGCTTTGCGAAGTACACTGCAGCAGCGGGCGTGAGTATATTGAACATAGGGACCCGTCTCCCCATCGAAATTCAACGCCTCTTCCCAGGAGAAAACAATATCTTTAATCCGATTTGTACTCAAATCATTAAAGATGATCGCTCCGACTCCGACTTGTCGGGCCACCTCTTCCTTGTTCTCCATATCCGGATTTTTGCTGTCGATAATTTCCCGGATCTTCGCTATCGATTGCGTCAGCAAATCTTCAAGCATGACGACATTGCCCTTGCGGGTAGATAGTTTAGCCCCTTCCAAGCTGACCTTCCCGAAGGCGACATGAACCAGGTCATCGGCCCAATCGTAGCCCATCCGCTCAATCACTTTAAACCATTGCTTAAAGTGCAGGCTTTGCCCGGCATCGACGACATATATCGCTTTTTCAAAGTCATAAGTGTTTTTGCGATACAAGGCGGCCGTAATATCTCTGGTATGATACAAAGTTCCGCCGTCTTTTTTAAGTATCAGCGCAGGAGGCATGTTATACTCATCGAGACGAACGAGCATCGCGCCCTCGTCCTCTTCGAGCAGCTGCTTATCTTTCAGCTCCTCGACTACCGCTTGCATTTTATCGTTATAGAAGCTTTCCCCAGCGTATGAATCAAAGCTTACGCCGAGCAGTTCATAAATTTTATTAAATTCCTTCAGGCTGATGTCCACGAACCATTTCCACAGCCGGATCGCTTCCTCATCCCCTTGCTCCAGCTTGACAAACCATGCCCGCGCCCGATCTTCCAATTCCGGTTGAGACTCCGCTTCATCGTGAAACTTGACATACAGGCGCAGCAGTTCGCCGATGCCCTCCTGTTCCACCGTCTCCGCCTGGCCCCATTCCTTGTAAGCTACAATCAGCTTGCCAAACTGGGTTCCCCAATCTCCTAAATGGTTCACACGAACAACATGATAGCCGAGAAAGGAGAAAATTAAATAAAGGGCATTGCCGATAATCGTCGTGCGAAGATGACCGACGTGAAATGGTTTGGCGATATTGGGCGAGGAGTAATCGATGACAATCGTTCGGCCTTGGCCGATATTTTGCGAACCATACCGTTCTTTGGCAGTGAGAACTTCGGTCAATTGTTGTTGTAAGAAGCTCTCTTTGTCCAAATACAAGTTGCAATAACCGGAAACCGCCTCTACCTTGTCCAGCCATTCGGCTTGCTCCAGCTTTGACTTCAGCTCCTCCGAGATCGCCTGGGGCGGCTTGCGCAGCGTCCGGCTCAGTTTGAAGCATGGCAGCGAGAGGTCCCCCATGTCCGGATTTGGAGGATATTCCAACATGTCGACAATGGCTGATTCCTCCATACCTTCTAGCATTGGAGCAAGATAGTCGGCTACCTTCTGTTTGTACTGAATCATATTCGCTTTTGTCCTTTCCGGCAATGAGTATACAAAATTTATGCAACAAAGCACCCCATGGTTAGGGGTGCCCGCGTAGATTATGTAATGGTGCGGTCGAGAGGACTCGAACCTCCACGGGATAAGCCCACACGGACCTAAAACTTCTTCGACATTATACCATAAGCGGAATATAAGTCAAGGAAGAGGAAGTTAAACCGTCAAAAACCTTGTAAAATCAAGGTTTTTGACGGTTTTTTGTTCAGACCCGCGACGAAAGGGTGCCCGGTAATTCCGTAAAATGTGGCCGTTTTGGACGTTCGAGAGAACTCTGAGATGACGATAAAACCAGCCCACTACCCTACCACGGACCAATAAACGTAGCGATTCCCCATAAAGTGAGTAGAAACAATTTTAATACCCCATATCCTTTAATATTCTGGATAACGTGCGCAAACGCTCACCGATCATTTCATCATCGTCGCTCAACGCTTGATTGAACAGCTTAATATCTTCATTAATTCTCTCATTGTCCGTACATATAGCTACGGTCATGGCATCCCCTTGCAAGCCAACCCGATCGATAACGGGGTTTTGAGGGTCATATAAATCCTCGTAACGATAGGCTTCGCGAAAATGTTCCAGAGTCCGGCAAATCAGAATGGACAAATCAAGAATACGATGGAGAGGCAGTTCCTCCGATTGTCTTGACCATTTTTCACCCGTGTATCTCCATACCTTGGCCGAAATATCGACCTTGCCTCTATCGTTCCACTGGGCCAATCCCAGGGAAAGACCTTTCGCGTCCGTGTCCCCGGCCATCCGTCCATCAATCTTCTCATAATTTTCCGACACAACAACAGGTTTATGTTTTAACGTTGTAGGTATTTTCATATTCATTCCCTCATTCCGTTTGCCTATTTACTAATTTACTAAATGACGGTTTCATCTTAACTTGAATTTTACCGCTAGTCAAATCCATCTGGATTAGATCAGCTTTATTTTATCTGCAGATTCATTTAATCCTTTGGAGGCTTGTTATATCCTCTGTCCCCATAGGGCTGTAACTTCTGGAGCCACGGCTTCAGGATTTGCTTCTGCTCCCAGCGCATATCCGTTACCTTACCGGTTTCCTTCTGTTCCAGAACCTCATAAGTGAACGCATCCTCTCCGAATTCTTTCCAATCCTTCTGCAACTGGGCATTGGCGAATCTCCCTTGATCCAACTGCATCCGAAGCGTTAACCACTTGTTTTTCAAGTTGGGATAGCTGTCGATGTAAATTTTCCCATTGATTTTATTTTGGATTTGGGCGACGCCCATATACGTCTTGATCTGCTTGTATTCCTCCAGCAGCTTCCTTCGCTTATTCATATCCATGTCTTTCTCTCCTTATCATAGCTTTATCATAGCTAATGAACATTCATGAAAATTACAAATACCGAGCGATGATCCGAACTAACTTTGCAGGGAACTCATTTAAATTTGTAATGTCCAAAAATCTCTCATGACCATAAATTTCACTGATGACATCCTTGTCTTGACCTATTGCCGCGGCAAGAAAGGTAATGCCTTTCCGTTCGTATTCCTCTATTATTTGCTGCATATCTGTAATGGCATAACTCCCGGTATAATCGTCCATTGCTTTTGGCTGTCCATCACTGATGCTAATCAACAGCTTTGTCTGCTGCATTGAAACGGCCAACCTTTCCCCCATAATTCTAAGGGCCATTCCGTCACGATTATTGCTTCTTCCCTGAATTCGCATCAGCCTGAATCGATCATTGGAATCCGGTTTATCAAAGTCGGCATAGGCAAAGATCGACATTTGCTCCATCTTGGAAACATCGGCAGTATCCCCGTAGATTAAAACAGGAATATGACATATTTGACAAAATTCATACACCGCAATGACTGCTCGTTTAGCTGCTTCCAGTCTTCCAAAGGCCGACATCGATGCCGATTCATCAACCCTTAGTCCCACTACCAGAGAAGGGGATTCCGATGGAGGACGTTTTTTGGCAAAATACCTATAATCCCTGTAAGCGACGCTGTCCGCTTGAAACTTGCTGCCATAGTAACGATTCCTTTCAAATTCGGAAGACGTTTCATGTTCCAGGAGCGGAAGCGTCTTTCTGGCAATTTCCTGTACGATCGGCATGAGTTCCTTGCTTAGACTGAAATATTCCTTTTGGACTTCCTGATCGTAATCCGGACGATGAACCATGAGCTTTACTTTTTCATGAATGGAATCGGACACCATCTTTCTTGCGGCTTGATTGAGCTTTTTACGGAAATCGCGTTCTTTTTGTTTCGCATCCTCTGACATGGGCTCGGGGTTGGCCTGATGATATTGCGGAGAGCCGTTTTCTTCGGTATCCGTACTTCTCATGTCGGTTGATTCATCGGATACACGGGAAGAGCTTTCTTCGCTATCCGCAGACTTTTTTAGTGCGATCCCCTCTTCGTCAACCATCTTGTCATCATCAACATTAGTGACGGCTATATCTCCCCATGTCTTGATTTCTATGGCATCGCCGTTAATTTTTCGTTTTTTTTTACCCCATTCGTAATGGTCTCTAAACTAGTTATCAGATCATGCTTTTCAAGTGCTTCTTCCAATATCTTAATTTCCTCTGAATCGGTAGTTATTTTGTAGAGGACCTTATGATAAAGAGATTCTTTGGCCGAGGCCCCTCCCGCAACCGCATCTGTCCAGTAGAACAAGGAACGCATTCCAGCCACGCCCTTGATTGCATTGGCCCGGGCTGTTGTATCCAAAATCATGATCGCATCTGCTAACACGCCCAATACCTCTTCATCTTGATAACCGGTTTTGGCCATGGCGCGTTCTATCATGACTTCTTTGGTGGGCAGATCCATCTTCTCCGAGTGTTGGACCCTGTCGCGCAGGGATTCATTTAGCGGCCTTGACCCTACATATCCGCGATTTGTTGTAATGACTGCGATGAAGTCCGGATGTCTTCGTATGATTTCGGTAGGAAGATTGATGCTGCCATCCAGTTCCAGAGCAGAGTTCAACGCCATGAGTACCGCGGCATCCCGAATCACGTTGGGTTCTTGGATTTCTAGAAGATACCCGTTCTGATAAGCCCTGACGATCTCCGAAGGGTAAAAACGATACTCCACGGCTTCTCCATCCGTATGTTCCTCAACGAGCTCCAGCAATTGCTTTATCTCTAAGGCTGCTTGTTCTTGGGTAAGCCCCAATACATCCATTAAAATCTCAGTCGTGCTTTGAAAACCATCGCTTTCATATAATGCTTTCAAAATGCATTTCTGTCCAGGGTCCAGTTTCTCTAATTGTTCAGAAGAAATCACCGGCAAAATAGCGCCAATAATATCCGATTTGTCCATATCTGCAAAACAGGTCACTTTCGTATAGGGCAGCCCGAAATTCGCTGATAATGCTTTCGCTAATTGGGTTTTGCCAGAACCGGCATCGCCTTCTAACAATATATTGGCAATTTTCATTTCCCCGCGATTCCAGTTCCGTTTTACCTCTTTACTAATCCGACGTTCTTCCTCACTGGTCTTATGCGATACTGGCTTTTTCCAGACCAGCTTTTTTTCTGCATCACTCCATGGTCTCTCAGGTGACAAATAATATTCTTTACTTTCTTGCATTGACTTCTCTCCTCCTTGCCCGTCATGATGCTGGACCCGTTTTGGCTTTACTTCTTTCCTTAACCACAATAGGGAGCAGTAAAAGTGCACCGATCATCACAAAAACACCACTCGCCATATATACACCCGGCAGGGAGAACGTATCCTTGAGATAGCCGGAGATGAACATGCCAATGACCATCATTCCCATAAAAATAGGCGTGATCGCTCCTAATACCCGTCCAATAAATTCCCCTTCGGTATTCCGGATAAGAAGCGTCTGGATCCCGGCTTGAATACAAGGAAAGAACAAACCGCTGATCACCAACAGAATAAGGGTCAGCCAAATTTGTTTGGACGCGCCCATTCCAACCGTACAGACGGCAGTGACAAGCAAGCCTACCAAGAGCAATAGTTGTGGCTTCACCTTGGGGGCCACCGCTACGATGACAGCTCCGCCTGCCAACATGGCTGCCCCATTGGTCATCACCAACCACTGCAGAAATGGTTTGTCTTGTCCCAAATTCTCGATGACAAGGAAGATCTGAAGCGGCTGAGTCAGCCCTGATGCCAAACCGACTGCCGAGAAAGTCAAACCAAGTGTTCTTAAGGATTGGTTAGACCCGATGTAGCGCAGGCCATCCGTCAACTCCTTGATAAAGCCGCCGGCTTTCCCCGACTTCGGTTCCTCCGTATCACGGGGAAGCGACGATAATACAAGCGAGGACCCCAAGAACAGAACGGCTGTCAGGATCAAAGATGCTTGAATTCCAAACTGTATGAATATAAACGTGCCGATGATCGGACCCAGAACCATAAAAACAGCTACAAGAGTTTGGGTCATCGCCATCACGCTCTGCAGTTGTTCAGCCGGCACATGCCGCTTGTACAGTTTCATGGCCGAAGGCTGAGAAAATTGAGACAGGCTGGCTGAAATAAACGTTCCGATGAGAAGTGCGACCCATCCGCCATTCATGACGGCAAGCAGCACAGCCCCAACGGACATACCTGACAGCAAATCGCTCCATACCATTGTGCGTTTTGGCCGCCATCGGTCGGCAAGGGTCCCGCCAATAAGGCCGAATAGAAAGATCGGAGCAAATTCCACAACCGAAATCAGAGATACATAAAGCGGATTATTGTTCGTCAAATTGGTAACATAAAGAAGTACGGCATAGTTCCGGATCCAAATTCCCAACTGCAACAGCACCCGGGAGAAGATAATGGTTCGAACATATTGATTGGAAAACATTTTTATTACCCCATATCCTTTAATATCTTTGATAGTGCACGAAGACGGTCACCGATTCATCTTGTCGTTGTCGCTCAGAGCTTATTTCCCCTCGTTCAGTTTACTAAATTACTAATTTACTTATTTACTAAATTACTGATTAAAATCATAACTTGGATTTCATCGTCAGTCAAGTCGTTTTTTTACGTCCGTTCTTCTGATTTCTTTTTTTACTATATAAATTGAACTAAAGAAAGGATAGGACATGGAGTGGGAAAAGAAAATTAATGAAATGCTTTAAAAGTCTCTAAAACTTCAAAAAACTCCCTATACAGCTCCATATCCGTCGTTTGGAATAAAACGAACACCCTACCCTTGCTCTTACCCCTGCCTCTACCCTTGCCCTGACCCTGAGCGCGTATGCACTTAACATTCTTAAACAATTTCAACAGTCGGCGGTGTAATATCGTGTACGTTCAAGTGTCTATAGGTGTACACGAATTGCTGCGATAGTGCATCTATTATGGACCACGTTCGATCATTCGAAAGAAAAGCTGCGATAGTGCATTAATTTTCTTATGAAACGCCCCGACCTCACTTGGAACGAGCAAAAAGATGTATTTTTTCAGGCTTTGCTGCGGAAATGGGGTAGAACGGCCGGAAAGGATGCACAATTGCAGGCTTTCTACAAGTTGAAGTAGAACGGTTGTAGGTAGCTTTGAGCGGTGGTAGCATTGACGAGACTGCGTTAAATGATGCTATATGTTGAATGGCGAACTACGCGTTGAATGGTGCACTAAGGAAGAAACGGGTAAAGAATAGCTCATAATCTCATGAAGGCTGCTCTGCCAGAAAAAGCAGATCAGAAACGTGTCGCCGGATAGTTTGTTGGCAAAATCACCAGAATTCGCCGTTCTGGATGGCGACTGTCACAGGTTCAGGCATCAATTCCTCATGGGAAAAAATGTATCCATAGTTTCCTCTTTTTTGACAATTCCACTTTTTTGTCCGTTTACTGTAAAGCGCTTACACCCTAATATGAAATCATGAAATCTGTATAAACTTTTGAAAGGGGTAATCAGCATGTCTCCATTTATGGGTGAAGTCATAGGAACCTTGATTTTGGTGCTGTTCGGCTGCGGCGCTGTAGGCGGCGTTGTGCTGAACAAGTCGAAGGCGCATAATTCCGGCTGGATCGTCATTTCGCTGGGCTGGGGGTTGGGGGTCGCCGTCGCCGTTTATGCGGTGGGCAGCATTAGCGGCGCGCATTTAAATCCGGCCGTCACGATCGGACTCGCTTCGGTCGGCGCCTTTCCATGGGAGCAAGTGCCGGCATACGTACTGGCGCAATTTATCGGAGCTTTTTGGGGCGCGATCATTTTGTGGCTGTTCTATTATCCGCATTGGAAAGAAACGGCGGACCCCGGCGCAAAACTTGCAGTTTTTGCAACCGGCCCGGCCATCCGCCATACGCCGTCCAACTTGATCAGCGAAATGTTGGCAACGGCGGTGTTCACGTTCGGCCTGCTGTCGATCGGGGCCAACCAGTTTGCCGACGGGCTCAATCCTCTCATTATCGGATTCTTCATAGCGGCAATCGGCATATCGCTCGGCGGAACGACGGGATTTGCCATCAATCCTGCGCGTGACCTGGGCTCGCGGATTGCCCATTTCCTCCTTCCGGTTGCCGGAAAAGGCGCTTCCGATTGGAAATATGCGTGGATTCCCGTCGCAGGGCCCATCATTGGCGGCGTTATGGGCGCACAATTTCATCAAGCTTTGGTTGTGAGCGGTTCGAGCAACTCCTTGTCCCTGTTAATCGGGATTCTCACTGCGATTGTCGTGCTTGCCCGGGTGACCATCGGTTCCGCCAAAAGCATCGCCCCGCGGCGCCAAAATCCGCCGGCCAACGCACAGGAAAAACATGTCTCCTAATTTCAAGAAGCCCCTGGCTTCAAGGCCGGGGGCTTGACTTGTCTCATGATTCCGCCATCTTACCATTTCGCTACTGCAACGTCCGCTTTCAGCCACACTTCCCACTTTGGATCTTCGAGCTTCAGAAAACTGAGCGAAATCCCTTTCATATCAAGCGAAGTCAAATGCGTGCCGATTTTGACAAACCGGACATCCAGGTTTTCCAGTTCACACAAGCGGCGGATGTCATTGGCGAACACATACTGTTCGACCAGGGGGGTCGCGCCTAAACCGTTGACCAGAATCGCGAAGCGGTCTTGCCTTCTCCAACGGTATACGCTTTTCAGCTTATTGAACAGCTCGACCGCGAGCTTCTCCGAAGAAGAAAAAACCTCTTTGCGGTACCCTTTCTCCCCGTGGATGCCGACGCCGTAAAACGCTTCGTTGTTTTGCAGCGTAAACGACGGTTCGCCCTTCGTCGGATCGTTCGCCGGCGACAGCGCCACTCCCAATGTGTGCAGCATACCGATCACTTGCTCGCCGAGTTCCTTCAATTGCTCCAGCGTGAAGCCTTCCCGCGCGGCAGCCCCCAATATTTTATGGACCAGCACGGTACCGGCGACGCCCCTTCTTCTTTTGTTGTACGTCACGTCATCTTCGATCGACACATCGTCGTCAACGATGATATGGTCGACCCTTCGCCCTTCTTCTTTGGCCAGAGCTTCGGCTGCTAGAAAATTGCCTACGTCCGCAGGAAAGTTTTTAATGATGAGCAGCACGCTTCTGCTCCTGTCCACGAGGCGGATCGCCTCCAACACTTGCTCCGCCGTCGGCGGCAAGAAAATTTTACCCGCAACCGCAACGGAAAGCATGCCTTCGCCCACATAGCCGAAATCTGCCGGCTCATGGCCGCTTCCTCCCCCGCTGATGAGTACGACATGCGGGGCCATGCTCCCGAGGTCTTTACGGAATATCAAATTATATTTCGCATTATAGGACACCAGGTCTTTATGCTCAAAATAGAATCCGTGCAGCATATTGCGGACGATATTTTGGACATCGTTAATGATTTTCGTCATTGGTTTCTCCACCCTGCTTTGTTTTTCCCGGTATGCTCAGCAGCACCAGTTGATTACGGATCATCTCTTTGATGAGCGAAGACAGCACCGAAGGTTGAATGGAACAATGATGTTCGATCCAATCTTTGATCGTCCCGACAAACCCATGACTGTAAAACGACGCCAGCCTATTTTTGTTCACCTCGGAGATAGGGATCGGCTTGTCCCTCAACAGTTCATCGATGATTTTAATATATAAACTTTTCGTATGTTCAAATAAATATTGGTTAAACGAATTTTGCTCGATTACTTTAAACGCCCTCCGGTAAAACCGCTGATTCTCGTAGAAATAGTCCATCAGCAAGTCGAAAATGTTCTCCCACTTCTCATAATCCAAAAAGTCCTCGATGTTTTCCTTCGTTTCTTCTTTGTATATCCAGCCCAAGAGCTCATACTTGTCCACGAAATGATAGTAAAACGTTTGCCTGCGCATCTGGCAATGCTGCATGATATCGCTTACGGAAATTTTGTGGAACGATTCGGTTTCCATCACTTTTTTCAAGGAGTTGGCTATGATCTTTTTGGTAATGAGCGAAGTGGTCATTATCATCTTCCTAACCCTAGTATTACTGTTAATCTTAACAAAATCCCAATGTTTATTGAAGCTAGTGTTGTTTGACAGTTTGCCGATTTTGTCCGTTCCCCATAAAACGCTTTCATAGTATGATGGAGATTAATCAAACCATTTGGAATTTATGGATCGCAGGAGGTATGGCAAAGTGAAGAAGATCGTCAACAAACCGGAGACGCTCGTCGCGGAAATGTGCAATGGGCTCGTCATGGCCTATCCGGAGTTGGAGTTTATCCAGAAATATAAGGTGATCAAGAAAAAGGAGCTGGACGAAAACAAAGTCGCCTTGATCAGCGGCGGCGGCAGCGGGCACGAACCGGCCCATGCCGGGTTTGTCGGCAAAGGGATGCTGGATGCCGCCGTATGCGGGGATGTGTTCGCATCCCCATCCCAAATTCAGGTATACCAAGCAATTAAAGCAACTGCGGGCCAAAAAGGGACGCTGCTGATTATCAAAAACTACAGCGGCGACGTCATGAACTTCAAAAACGGCGCTCAACTGGCCGCAGAAGACGGCATCCAAGTGGAATATGTGCGCGTCGATGACGACATTGCCGTTGAAGACAGCTTGTACACGGTTGGACGCCGCGGCGTCGCCGGCACGGTGCTCATCCATAAAATTGCCGGAGCTGCCGCCGAAGAAGGCCGCGAATTGCTGCAAGTAAAAGCAGTCGCGGAGAAAGCAGCACATAACACGCGCAGCATCGGCGTGGCGCTCACATCTTGTACCGTTCCTGCACACGGGTCGCCGACGTTCAAACTTGGCGAAGATGAAATGGAATACGGCGTGGGCATTCACGGCGAACCGGGACAACGGCGGGAAAAAATCGTCAGCGCGGACGAACTGGCCAAGCGGATGACGACCGAACTGTTAAACGATCTGGGCATTCAAGACGGGGACAACGCGGAAGTTGCCGTGCTCGTCAACGGCTTCGGAGCAACCCCTTTGCATGAATTGTACTTGTTTAACAACGCGGCGGTTCGCGAACTCGCAGGCAGGAACATCCGGATTTGCCGCACGTTTGTCGGCAACTATATGACGAGCATTGATATGGCGGGCATGTCGCTGACGATTACGAAGCTCGATGACGAACTGAAAGCGCTGCTATCCAAAGAATGTCATGCGCCGGCATTCCGGGTGGACGGTCCGGTACCGCAGGTCGAATATGCGAACAGCAAGGAAGCCGACGACGACCGACCGGTTTCCTTCAAAACAGAAACGCCGGAACATTGCGCGGCGGTACAAAACGGTGTGCTAACTCTACAAAACATGATCTACATCGTCGATAAAATGAGCGAAATCATTATCGACAATGAAGTTCTGTTCTGCGAACTCGACTCGCATGCGGGGGATGGCGATTTCGGGATGAGCGTCTCCAGCGGATTCAAGCAGTTAAAGCGGGAATGGAGCATGATGTTGGCCCAAGAGACGTTAACAATCGGTTCTTTCCTGGACACATGCTCAATGGTCATTATGGAGTATTGCGGCGGCGCTTCCGGACCGATTTGGGGCTCGGCGTTCCGCGCGGCCGGCAAAGCGGCGGGAGATAAAGCGGAACTGACTGTTGCGGAATATGCGGAAATGCTGCAAGCCGCGGTCAAAGGCATTCAGGCAATGGGGGAGCGTTCCTTCGGCAGAGGCGCCGTCGTTGGCGACAAAACGCTGATTGACGCCTTGGTGCCTTATGCAGATTCGTTCACGGCAAGCGCTGCGGCAGCCGATGACTTTAAAACCGCTTTTGGTAAAGCGGCACAAGCTGCGGTGGAAGGCGCCGAGACAACGAAGCAAATCGTCGCCCGAATGGGGCGCGCCGGCAATGTCGGCGCACGCAGCCTGGGCTATCCGGATGCAGGCGCCTACGCGCTTGGCGTCATCTTCTCGGAGATCGCCCGCTGCTTGAAATAATGGAAGAAACCGCGGCCGGATGAGGACATCACGCTTGTCCTCACCCGCGGTTTTTTCTTTTTAAACCGTAATCATTTAACCCTTGAACCCAAAGCCGGAGCTGCCCAACTTCAATGTTCCCCTCAATGTATATGTGACCTATAACCAAATGCCGTTGTTCCATATACACTTTTAAAATGTCTGTTTAAATGGGCTAAATCAACAAAACCGCAGTCAGCTACTGCTGAATAAATATCTTTATTCTTTTCGATTAAACTTTTTGCACGTTCGATTTTGCAGTTAAGAAAATATTGGTAAGGTGAAATTTCTGGCAAAGCCGTCTTTCATCCTACGATTAAAACCGGGGCTTTCAGTCGGCAATTACTGTAATGTAAGAACAAAAAATAAAAACCTCTTCCAAAGAAGGGTTTTATTAACGGATATGGTGCGGTCGAGAGGACTCGAACCTCCACGGGGGTAAGCCCACACGGACCTGAACCGTGCGCGTCTGCCAATTCCGCCACGACCGCGAATAATGTTTGCCGAACTCTCTGGTTTAAGATTGTTGCGGCGACAAGAAATAATATACCATGCTTGCCCATACGTTGTCAAACATTTTCTTTAAGATATTTTCCATATATTATTTCAACATTTGATCTTGCGTTTTACGGTTTTTTCCAGTACAATAAAAACAAATACACGAACGGAGGTTCGCATCCTATGACGACAAGAACGCTAGTCCGCAAGCCACCGCACACAACGTTGGAAGAATCGGAATTAGTTAAGGAAGCCGTACTGCTGCCCGTTTTATTGACCATGATTAGGCGTGATATGGACCGGATGCAGGATCAAGCCAACAAGCTTTGCCTTCCGAACATTGTCGTCATGCAGAGAGTGCTCGAGATGATCCAGATCGATCTGGTCAAGCTTAAGCAGCGGCTAAGATCGGCCGGAATCCGTATATACAGCGAAGTGAAAGACGCCCAAGGCATCCGCTGCAAGTACATTTGCCGTGAGAATAGAGGAAGCTTAACTATGTCCCGGAGTATGGTTAAGGCAGAAATCAGCATTATAGCCGGCAATTATGTCCATATGCGCCGTTAGGAATACTACTTTAAGTGCCTTTACTTAACACTTTTCCAGTGTCTTTCCCGTTTCCAACCGCCTATTGCGGATAGATGCGTTCCCGCCAATAGTGCAGATTACGCTGTCCGGATGCATAAACCGCATCGTATACGGTCCGTCCAATCCTATATCCAAGCTCGGTCGCCGTCCCGGCATACACACACGGAACACCCGTTTGGGTAGCGGCGATAATGATCGCATCAGTAGTCGTTCCTGTAGCCGTTGCTTCCTCTTCCCCAATCTGTACCTCCAGATCCTGGAGAGCGGCTGTTTTGGCTTCGGTTGCTGTTATGACCGCGTTTACCATAGCCGAGTCGGTTAAGACGGCTTCCACCAATACTATAGTATTAATCGTTCCCGGGAAGTGATATTGGGGCTCACGTCTGGAACCCGCCCTCGAAGGGTTGCTAAGTCCTGCAGTCACCCAAGTGCTGACCCGAATTCCCGATTCGCTTATTTGAGAGCTTCCTACATCCTGAACTCTGGCCGCCGTCAGCATGCCAGCCGTCTCCATAAGAGGAAGTCCGGCCCTTGTAAGGAATTGCTCCATTTCCTTAACCGGATCCTCGCAATCGTAATCCTTGTTCACTTGACGGTTAATCAAGTAACGGCATTGGGAGAATCCTCCTCTCCATATGGAAGAATTTAGCGTGTAGAGAGGTTTCTCCGCAGAGATCAAGAGACACGGGCTGTCATCCCACTGGATTAGTTTCTGTTGTACTCCATCAATCACAGTCATTCCGGTACCTTCCGTTCTTCGCTGAATGGCTGGTATAAATAATTTCTATCCAGCTTGATCACTTTACGATTCATTTTACGGATAAGAACCGTCTCTTCATCCCACGCCATGACGAATCCTCTCACGTCATTAGCCGGATCTGCATCTCTAACCACCCTTATTCTTGTTCCATCCAGCCGGTAACGGTTCAACTCCTCATCTGAAATCATTCCGTATCCCTCCCGTCATCTCTATAAAATTATCATCACATAAGCGATTCACATTACAGCCATCGAATCACGGTTTTCCTCAGATTCATTGATGATCCTTGCTCTCCATAAATATAACATACAACAAGTTGTTCATTTTTAACTAATAGAAGATCATTAATACATAGGAAACGAAGCGATAGGACAGAATAAGACTGCCGCAAAGCAATTCTTCCTTAGGGACAAACTGGAAGGAGAAGGACTACATGGAGAAAAAAACTTACTATGTGGCGGTCAGTCACGGAGAAATCTTGCCAGAACCCCCATTCAATTATGAATTCGTAATCCAGGCAACGGATGACGAATTAGATAAGTTGCAAGAATTATTTGAAGATACGTCTGAAGCCGCAACCAGCACCGCCGCAAGAGCCACTATTCCATTCCGGGAATACTCCCATGATAAAGAAAACGATTGGTACGACACCAATCTTCAGCAAATTTATCAGGCGCTTCATTACTTGGGGACACCGGAAACAAGAAAACATATAGAGAGCATGAATGTTTTGCCTCAAAAAGAGTAACGAAAAAGCATTATAGTAATAAAGACCTAAAAGTGATTATCACTTTTAGGTCCTAGCAAATTCGAATATCCAAAGATGTCTTAGCCGACATGCTCCTTAGATTCATACCAACAATCCAACACTTTGCCGGACATCACTCTAGATTCGATGTACTCGATCTGTTGAGGCGTAAATTGCTCTTTCCAGTTAACCTCTAATTCGCCGCACAGCTTAACGATCGTCAGCAATTCAGACCAAGCGACATATCGTTTGTACCAAAAAAATTGAGGATGTTCAATCATATAGGGATACAGGTCATCGAATTCGGTGTGCTTGCATTCCAGGGCACGTTCAAAGTGAACCTTGGCTTCCGTCAATTTGGTTTCAAAGAAATTATCCGGAATATTCTCTTTCCCCATAGCAATGCCTCCTCTCTCTATAGTCCTGATTTAATTATAACGAAAAACAGCGGTGTTGGGAAGGCAAAGAGCTTCTATCCATAATCCACCTGCTTACTTTTTTGTTAGGATCATTAGGCTCTGCTTCCTTCCCGGACTTATGAATCGAACTGAATAACGCCATCCTCTAACCCCGCAATGCTGACCAGAGATTCCATCCTTATTCCTTGCTCCCGGATCGTTTGAGCACCCTTCTGGAACGATTTCTCTACGACCACACCCATTCCCACCAACTCGCAGCCGGCCTGATCAATTATCCGCAGCAGCCCCCGTGCCGCATCCCCATTAGCGATGATGTCATCAATAAACAGCAATCGATCTTCCGGAGCCAGAAAAGACTTCGATATCATAATATCGGTCACAATCCCTTTTGTAAAAGAAGGAACGCGCTCGATGTAGCTATCCGCATCCGTCGTTAGCGTCTTTTTGCGTCTCGCAAAAACCATCGGAATATCAAAATGATAGGCCGTTGCAAAAGCGACCGGTATTCCCGAAGTCTCTACCGTAATAACTTTCGTAATGGATTCCCCCTGAAACCGACGGGCAAATTCTTGCCCCATCTCCATAATAAGTGAGGGCTCTACTTGATGATTAAGCAAAGCGTCGAGCTTCAGAACTTGATCGGACAAAACAATACCATGCTCCCGTATTTTCTGTTTTAATCGATCCATCTGTATGACCAACCTCCCATTGTAAACTATCGCTGGCTCCACCGAATTCAGGCTTTATTTCGCTACCGTTCATCAACATCGGCTTCCGTTGCTTGTTTTTTAAAATTTATCACAGCCTTTCCCGATTTATCAAGAGAATGTTAAAGAGATAACTAATTTTGTATTTTTGCAAAAAAAATGAAACTTTTTGCTTTCTTAGGATGTCTATATATGTAGAGAAAGATTTGTTCGACCGATTCGCCGTTATCACGGGCTCCAACATCAGCAGTTTTACGAAAGGATAGAGAATCATGTACCCCTTTACTCAAAGGGTTGTCCTGGTTGGACTGGCCGTAGCCGCCATTACCGTCCTCAGCGCTTGCCAAAGTGAGGGCAGCCATGCTCAACCGGCCCCGACACCCTTAACAACGACCGACCAACCGACCGAAGCCAGCACCGTGCCTCCGACTCCCGTTTCTGATCCCCCAGTGGCAGATGCTCCAGTTAACGGAACACAAATCTCGCACCCTCAGGAGACAGCCACCCCGACCGGCGACAAGGAGAAGCCGTCTGCTAAACCAAGACCGGAAATCGAAGCTTATGACAGCCAGCGGCCGATGCTAATGGGTCTCTCCATTGCAGACAAAAGAGAAACGGCAATAGACAATTTCGGAGAACCGGACAGCGAATTTGTTATGGATGACCCCAATGACCCTATTACCGTAATGGATTATACCGACTTTACAGTAGGGATTAACCATGCCGGCAGCATCGAATTTATAAGCATTGAATCGCAGGATATCGATCCCGGTCTGAATGGACTCAAGCTCGGACAAAAAGCTTCCGACGCCATCGATGCCTTGGGAGAGCCCGATACGAACACCAATTACGTCATCGCGTATTCTAATGAGGCAACCGTACTCAAGCTCGACATCGACCCCAAAACAGCCAAAATTCAATCGATCAAATTGTTTAACGAAGTGCAAATGCAATGAACGATGCAAGAACGGATTAAAGCCATGCTTTAACGGCGTAAGATTGTCATGCTTCCGCTCCCTTGGACATACCTTATAGTAATTCGGGTATGGACAAAGGGGGCGGTATTTTTATGCGAAAAACAGGTAAAATTTTACAGGTGTCCTTTACTTATATCGGGACCGTGGTTGGCGCCGGTTTCGCCACTGGACAGGAAATTTTGCAATTTTTCACACGGTTCGGGTCCGCCGCCGCTTGGACCATCGCTCTCTCCTGTCTTCTTTTTACATGGATTGGAATAAAGCTGATGCTGTTGGCTAATGAAATGGAGGCTCGTTCTTATGAGGATTTGAACCGGATGCTGTTCGGGGAACGAATCGGAAATTATGTAAGCTTGTTTACGATGATTGTCCTGTTTGGTGTTACCACCATTATGCTGGCAGGTGCGGGCTCTCTTTTTACCGAGCAATTGAACATGTCCTATCAGGCGGGTTTGTGGCTCACGATCATAGTTTCTTATTTCGTTCTGTCTCGGGGCATTCACGGAATACTGACTATGAATTCGATTGTCGTGCCGGTCATGATGGCTTTCTCTATCCTGGTCGTCTGGACCACTCTCTCTATGCCTAATGCGGATTATTGGCTGAAACTATCGACCGATTCCTCCAGCTGGAGGATCTGGTTTTCCCCCTTCTTATATACCGCCTTTAATCTGGCTATGGCACAAGCCGTCCTCGTACCGCTCGGTTCGGCCATTCGCGACCGCTCCATCTTGTTCTGGGGAGGTCTTCTCGGCGGGGTCGGGATCAGTCTAATGCTCCTTGCCGCACATATAGCTCTGGCTGCGCGTATGCCTGGAATCGTCCAATTCGAAATTCCCATGGGACAAGTTATCCACCACTTAGGACCTGTTCTTCAGCTTATGTATGTATTTGTTATTTTCGGAGAAATCTTCACGACCTTTGTCGCAGATGCCTATGGTCTTACCCTGCAGTTAGAGCAGCGAACGAAGCTCTCTCAGACCAAACTGGTTCTCTTAATTCTGCTGATCAGCTACTTGGTCAGTCAAATAGGCTTCAGCAAGTTATTGTCCGTCCTGTATCCTTTATTCGGTGGAGTCAGCCTGCTCTGGCTGATTATGATGCTCCTTCCCAGATCCCGGCATACGGGTACTCTGTAGCGTTAAAGACAGCCGGACAATCATGAATAGCATACCGAGAAAGCTGAAAATAAAGCCGACCAGGATATACGCATAGTGATGATAAGGATACTGCTCCGGATTACGCATGACCGACAACAAATCAACAAATAAAAACAGCATCCCGATAGCGAATAGAGCAAGCATGGCGGCGTCCAGAACAGTCCACCTTAAAAAATAAATCCCCACTCCCGGCCGCTGCCCGGATGAGTTATGAGAATCCTGAGGCTGTCCTTCTTTCGTCTGGTTAATACTTGAATAGACGTGCCACAATGTATATACGGCTGCTCCGGTCACTATCAAGCCAACTATTCCGGCAAAAATGGCCCACATGGAATACATCTCGATCCCCCCTTTCTTCTAATAGTGCATCAGCGAATAAACAACCCAAATAATAAGCCCAAAGCTGATGGCAGGCAGCATCCATAACAATACCTCCGCTGCTCGAGCCGGCAGCCAGGGCAGTTCTATCCATAACCAGCGGGAAGAGCCTGTTAAAAGCAACGCGGGATAGTTCGCCGAGGATGCCGTCAAGACTTGCTTGCTATGGGAATCTCTCCGGGCCCGATCGTCGGCCGCCCTTTTCCGCTTGAAATTGTTCTTGGAAGAGGCTGTTGCAGTAAGTAAGGAACCTGGCTTCTTGGCATTGGAGCCTCGTTTGCGCTGAGGATCGTATTCAATCTTACCTTTTCTCCACCCGATTTGATATGTAATTTGCCTCTGCGGTTTATTTCCTTTGGATGAGTCCAATTCCGTCCCTCCTCTCCAAAAGCTTCAAATCATCTGTCCTTGTCCTGACAGGACCAGCAGATTTGCCGGCTATTCACGGACCTGCGCTAATTGACCGATAAATTTGCGCTAGTACTATAGTATTCGAATCTTTGTCGAAAAAGCAATGAACATTTCAATATCGAATGGCTTTTTCGTATAATAGTGGAAAAGGAGGAAGACGCCATGAACAAGGTTGCCGTTGTTTCTGGAGGGGGGCAAGGAATCGGCAGAGCCATCGCCTGGAAGTTTGCTGCCCAGGGATATTCTGTCTCCATTGCCGATCTGGATAAAGAGGCCGGTTTTGAAGTTATCCGACGAATAAGGCAAATGGGAGGACAGGCTATGTTCCTGCGTGCGGATGTGGCGGATGAAGAGGCGGTGCATCGTTGGTTCCGCCTGACTCAAGAGGAATATGGACGGATCGACGTCCTCGTGAACAACGCCGGAATTAGCCGCAACGCGCCTATGCTGGAGCTGACCGCGGAACAATTTGACCGCGTCGTGGCCGTTAATTTGCGGGGAGCGTTCCTGTGCTCACAGCAAGCCGCGCAAGTGATGAGAAGACAGGGCAGCGGCAGCATTATTCATATCGCTTCGACCCGGGCGCTTATGTCCGAGCCCGATACCGAAGCCTATTCCGCCTCCAAGGGAGGGCTTCTCGCATTGGCTCACTCCATGGCGGTCAGCCTCGGTCCTTACGGCATCCGCGTGAATGCGATCAGTCCCGGCTGGATAGAAACGTCGGACTGGCAGTTGTCCTCCCGAGCGTCCGCTCCACACCATAGTGAACGGGACCAGCGGCAGCACCCGGTTGGCCGGGTCGGCACTCCCGAAGACATTGCCGAGGCTTGCTTATTCCTGGCTGGCTCAGGCTCGGGCTTCATCACCGGGCAGAACCTAGTGATAGACGGGGGCATGACGGTCCGCATGATATACGATTAGACCGTCTTGCCCCCGTATTCCTTACTTCTTCTCCTTCAGCATTTCGAACACTTGCTCGACGTCCTTATCACCGCGACCCGACAGATTAACAATCAGCACCTGATCGTGGCTAAGTGTCGGACCCAGCTTCAGAGCGTAAGCAACCGCATGAGCGCTCTCCAAAGCCGGAATGATCCCTTCCGTACGAGAAAGCACCTGGAAGGCTTCCAGTACTTCTTCATTAGAAACGGCATAATATTCGGCCCGTCCGGATTCCTTCAAATAGCTATGCTCCGGACCAATCCCGGGATAATCGAGACCGGCGGCGATAGAGTAGGTTTTCCGAGGCTCCCCCTGCTCATCCAGCAGCACTAGGCACTTGAAGCCGTGCAGCATTCCCGGAACCCCCTGGGTTAAAGTAGGGGCCTGATCCGGCTCCACTCCAATTAACCGAACCGACGGCTCGTCGATATAGTGTGCGAAAGAACCGATTCCGTTACTGCCTCCCCCCACACAGGCGATAACAGCATCCGGCAGACGGCCCTCTTTTTCGATGATTTGCCTTTTCGACTCCTCGCTAATAATCGATTGAAAATGCTTGACCATCGTCGGGAACGGATGCGGTCCTACCGCAGAGCCAAGCAAATAGAACGTGTTCTTGTAGTTGGCTACCAGGTCTCCTAACGCTTCATCTACAGCGTCTTTAAGCCTGCCCTGACCTTTGTTCACCGGCACCACCTTCGCACCGAGCAGCTCCATCCGGAAGACATTGAGCGCTTGCCGACGAGTATCCTCAGCTCCCATATAAATCACGCATTCCATACCGAACATCGCACACACGGTTGCCGTTGCCACTCCATGCTGTCCGGCTCCGGTTTCGGCAATAACCCGTTTCGCCCCCATCCGCTTTGCCAACAAAATCTGCCCGAGCACATTGTTGATTTTATGAGAACCGGTATGGTTTAAATCTTCTCTTTTTAAATAAATTTTCGCTCCGCCCAGCTTCTCCGACAGATGCTTTGCATACGTCAGCGGATTGTCGCGGCCGACATACTCTTTTAAATAGTATTGATACTCTTCAATAAAATCAGGATCGTCTTTATATTTCTCAAATTGCTCCGTTAAATAATCCATAGCTTGCTGTAATTCCGGCGGTATGAAGCTGCCACCGAAAGAACCAAAAAAACCAGCCTGCTGATCGGTGCCCATTCTAAAGCCCTCCCTGTGAAATTTCAATTCATTATATAATCTGCTAATAATGATCTATTCTACTAAAATCCCACCTGTTTGTCATGGATGCTTTTCTGGCCTCTATCTTTACTGAAGCATGTGTTTGATGCACAGAGAAAAGTGAAGAAGGTCAACCTTGACGGAATTCAAGAGTCTGCCTATAGTGGAAAGAGTGACTTTTTGCTAACTTCATAGTATGACTAGAAAGGATCTGATGTAGTTCATGTGGCTCGTCTATGCAAGCCTGGCCTGTTTGTTCTTCGGAATGAGAGGCATACTATACCAGTGGACTTCCCAAAAGCCTCTGGATCGCAATTTGCTGCTGTTCGGTGTTTATTTATCCGGGACATTGATTGCTGTCGGACTGAGTTTGATTCTCCAGCCGGAATGGTCACCAGCCGTCTGGATCGGCCTCTTGATGGGAGTATTTTCATTTACCGCCAATGCGGCCATGTATAAAGGCTTTGCCGTCGGCAAGGCCTCATTAATCGCTATTCTGGCCGGACTCCCTCCGGTCGTCGTTGTTATTATGGCCTATGCTTTATGGGGAGAGGCATTGACCTGGGGACAGGGGGCCGCATTTCTGGTCATCATCAGCGGTATTTTATTAATCCGCTATTCCAGCGACTTATCCCTCTCTAACTTGAAGGGCGTACAATGGGGAATCATTACCCTTATTTCTTTCGGTATTACAGACGTCGCCTCCAAGCAGGCCATGCTATGGGGAGGAGAGACCATTCCGACCTTGGTCGTCATGTATGCTACCGGAATGGTGCTGTTCTTTGTTTCCTGGCTGTTGAGCTTGAAGAAAACGCGAGCCCAAGCTGCACAAGCGTCCAATGAGGAGACTGTTCCCTCCTGGTCATTTTCCAAAACTATTCTCTGGGGGCTCGTGGTCGGAATAAGCAATATATCCGGAATGCTGCTTATCCTTCCTGCGTTTAAATATGGCGTGACCGGGCTTGTTTCAGCGGTCGTAGCCATGAACGTCCTGATTATCCTGTTCTATGCACGATTGTTTCTGAAGGAAAAATTCAACAAACAGGAGACCGCCGGAATCGTCTTCGCTTTCTGCGGCATGATTTTGCTGCGGCTGATCGGATGATCAAGCTGGCCAGCCTATTCAACCGACAGAGAAAATGAGAACCCGCACATTTAGCATGGATCTAACAACTCAAGGAGAACCGTTACTTTCGAAACAGCCAACGCCATCTGGCGTTGGCTGTTATTTGAATGGCTGTCGCCCGGCAACGGAGCTCGACTTTCTTTCGCTCTTAGCAGCCGGCAAAGATTCCGTTCGATCTCGTCGGCATGAAAAAAGCCGGGGAATCCCCGGCAGCTTGCGTTGACTAGTTTCTTTCCTAATTCTGTTTCTTGATCCATTCGGCCAGATCGTCAATCAATTGCTTCGATACATTGCCGGGCACCGCGTATTCCAACCCGGTTGAAGGCTGATCCACTTCGATCAAGAAGTGATTCATTCGAGGATACAGCTTGTAAGCTACATCGTTGCGGGCAGAGAGTGCTTCCTTCCAGCCATCCAATTCCTTGGCCGGAACCTGAGAATCGTTGTCCCCTTGCATGATAATAAGAGGAACGGTTTGATCCTTGGCTAGTTCTCCACCGTAGTAATTGCTAAAGTCCTTCCACCAAGCAAAATTGCCAAAGTTGAAATTCTCCGGCTCCGTCTGTACTTCCGGATCTTTAATCGCCTTCAGATCTTCCTTATAAAGGGCAACCTGCTGCTCGAGCTGAGCAATTTGTTCTTCAGGAACATTGTTCTCCTTGGCGTACTTGAGCTGCGATTCAAATTGCCACAGAAGAATATCCTCCAGAGGAGTGGACGGCCCCGAAATGACTGCCGCTCCGGCCACACTTCCCGCCTCATCAGCCTCGATCATCCGGGGGACAAGCATAGCGCCCTGGCTGTGTCCAGCCAAATAAATCCGCTCGGGGTCGATTTTATCCTCAGACTGCAACAATTTCACAGCATGAAGAGCGTCCTCCACCGTTTCGTGCTGAACGGTGAAATTGGGAATCGCACTGGATTGATAAGGATATTCCCGCGTCCGTTTCTCATAACGAAGCACCGCCACATCCTGAGCAGCTAACCCGACGGCGATATCCCGGAATGGCTTATAGGCTCCGACCGCTTCATCACGGTCATTCATCCCTGATCCATGAACAAGGACTACGACCGGAAACGGACCTTCCCCTTGCGGCAGCGTCAAGGTGCCCGGCAGCAGGAATGGTGCTTCTCCAATGACGACTTCTTTCTCCGTATAAGCGTCTGGATCTTCATAGCTAGGCTTTTCGTACCCGGCGGCTCCCATGTAAGGAATAAAAAGATCGTTCAACAACCGATCCTGATTATAGCGAAGGGTAATTTCTAACGGAATTTGGTTGGCGGTCATATAGGTCAATTTCACGTTATGATGCACGGCATTGTCATCCTGCTGCACAGTGATCAATTTCTCAGGCGCTCCATAAATACCGATAACTTGCATTCCCATTATTTGAATGACTTCCGGAGTCAGGGCCTTCTTCAGAGGATCACTGATCAGATCCGGAATCTCAGAATAATTTCCACTAAATAATTGATTCATAATAAATCCGCTCAAGGACACCAGGTCTTCTTTATTAATATGGAGACCGTCCTCCTCATCCCAATCAAGATCAGCCTGGAAAGCTTGTTCAATGGCTTCCAGCGGGACCATCGTTAACTCATTAATCAACTGGGCGGCCTTCTCCATCTGAACTTCGGTTCCGTTCATGATCGCCTTGTGCTCTCCAATGGTAACCGTTAGCTGCTGATCGCCGCGACGGATTTCAGCTTGATAAGTCTCCTGATTCCAAGCGACCTCGGCCCCGATTGATTCAGCTACCACTCTGAGCGGAACCAATTCGGACAATGCCGCTTCAACGGTTACTTTCGCGGGCACAGGATTGGCCATAACATTCACCGGCAGGCTTAAGCTCAGAGCCAGTACGGTTCCGACCGCTGCTTTTTTCCAATTTGTCCTTGTCCTCTTCATCTTACGCAATCCGTTCACCCCGATTAATAATAGATTACATCCTCAATTTCTAGTGGAGAAATGACTGCAGCTAAACTATTCCATGAGAAAAGGAGGTCGACAGCGCCTCCTTTCGTTCTCCGTTCTAGCAAGAAATCTATGGATTTCCTCTATTATCCTACAGTTTATCTCTCATGTCCAGAATTATGAACTATATAAGCGGCCCAAAAAAAAGCTTCTTTCCACTCCGAAGAAAATTGCCTCCGAACCTTTAAACCCCTTGTTTTGTATCCTATTTAATGGGTCAAGGCCTTAAATCCATATTCAAGCAATTGGCTGGAATCCAGCCATACCCTGTCATTAGTCGATTTAAGGACGACGGCTATAAGCCCCGCATTATACCGGGTTGCAGAAGAAACCAGACAATAGCCAGCCTCATCAGTAAATCCTGTTTTGATCCCGTCTGCCCCCTCAAAATAATTCCCGCTGTTTTTCTGGAGCAGCTGATTGGTGTTCGTAAAGCTTAACGTCTCAGGCTGACCTTTGGAGTGGGAAGTATACATCTCCGTACTGACGATGCTCCGGAAATCTTCATTTTTCATCGCCTCACTGGCAATTAGCATCATATCGCGTGCCGTCGTATAATGGTTATCGTCATGCAAGCCGTGCGGATTGACAAAATGCGAATGCTTAGCCCCGACCCGCCGGGCTCTGTCGTTCATCAGTCCGGCAAAATAAGAGGTCGCTTCACTGGCCTCCATGTCCGTCCGGCCGCTGGTCCGGGCCGCGATGTGAATGGCGATCGTTCGGGCCGCATCGTTACCGGAGGGAAGCATCAGGGCATGAAGCAGATCCCGCAGAGGAAGGCGCTGCCCCTGCACCAACCCTGCTTTGCTTTCTCCGGGGTGGGGTTTCGCTTCCTCCCCTACCTCGACTATCTCATCCATATCTCCCAGCTCCAAAGCCAGCAACGCCGTCAATATTTTAGTCGTGCTAGCCGGATACATTCTCTCTTTATCATTTTTATAGAATAGTATTTTTCCCGTCCGCTGATCCATCAGTATAGCGGCTTCCCCCTGAATTTCCTTCATGGCGAAATCACGGTCATTCGTCTGTACCTTAACCTGATTCCATAACCGTACCCAGCCATCCTTTCCTACGGCATTAGCCACCAGCACAATGGCTAACGCAAATAAAAAAAGAAAAAATTTTCGTTTCATTCTCTTGGTCCTTTCGTCTGCCATTCGGGTAGTGTTGCGACTGTTCTAACTCTACCGAAAATTGCTTAACCAATAGATAATAAAACTTAAAGTTTTTCTTAAATTTACTTTTATAAAGTTTAAGAACCAGTCGAAAGGAACAAGAGAGGAGCAAGGATAAACGACTGGTGCGTCCTTGATCCCTATTCAAGAAAGCCTGCGTTTACTGTCGAAATTTACCGATAACGATTTTTATAAAGCCGGATTATTCCGTTATCGGCAGACGAATTTCAAACTGCGTTCTTAACTGATCGCTGTCGGCAGCTATGGTGCCTCCGTGAAGCTCGACGACTGTCTTGGCTATAGCGAGCCCCAGACCGGAGCCCCCGGTCTCCTCGGCCCTCGATTTCTCCACCCGATAAAATCGGTCAAAAATATGAGGCAGGTCCGTGTTCGGAATCGGATCTCCGTAGTTGATCACATGAACGACCGAATCACCGTTATCGCGCATCACCTTCAAATCGATATATTTGCCATCCTTGCCATAATTCATGGCGTTAATAAATAAATTTTCGAATACGCGGACCAGCTTGTCTCCATCTGCCGTAATAATTATTTTTTCTTCGGGAAAAAATAACCGGCACTCCATACCTACCCGTTCCAGCTGCAGCCGAAAGTGAGCAGCCACCTGCCCCAGCATTTCGACAAGATTAATCTGCGAAGGCTTCAGCTTCATTCCTCCACCGCTGGCCCGCGCATATTCAAACAGGTCGTTAATCAGTCCGGTCAGCCGTTGGGCCTTATCATAAGCAATATTGACATAATAGCGAAGCTCTACTTCGTCCCGATAACGGTCTTGTTCCACCAATCCCAGGTAACCGTTAATCGAAGTAAGCGGCGTCCGCAAATCATGGGAAACACTCGTAATCAGCTCATTCTTCGTACGCTCCGCCCTGCGCTCCTCTTCAATGGATACTTTAAGCTGCTGAGCCATCCGATTGATATTTTCCCCCAGCTCCCCCAGTTCATCCCGGGAACGAACAGGAATCCGGACATCAAAATCTCCAGAGGAGATTTGCTGCACCGCTTTCGTAATTTGACCCAAATAACGGATGCTCCGGTGACTGAGCAGAACGACAAAGCCGATAAACAAAATGACTCCGGTCAGCAGAGCCACCGGAAGAGCGCCAACGGAATAATAAAGACTTCTAAACAGACCTCTAAACAGATCACCGATCACGGAAGGCCCGTATTCCAAGAGCAGTTGAGCGGCAACAAATAAGAAGAGAACCCCAAGCAAAGACAGGATCAATGAAATGACAAAAAGCAGCAGCAGCTTCCAGCGAAGTCTGTAAAATAAATTATTGATCAATTTTATACCCGACTCCCCACACCGTTTGGATCAGCTTCGTTCCTCCCGGCTCGCTTTCTAATTTATCCCGCAGCTTGCTGATATGAACCATAACGGTATTATGAGACTGGTAATACTTCTCTTTCCAGACCCGTTCGAAAATCTCCTCTGCGCTAAACACTCTGCCCGGATGGCTGGCCAGCAAATAAAGAATGTCGAATTCGAGAGAAGTCAAATTGACTTTATGTCCGTCCACGGTAACGTTGTGTGTCGTCTTGTTAATTTGCAGCGAATGAATTGTAATCGTTCCATTATTAGCCGATTGAAGCTGCGGATTAAGATCAAACGTTCTGCGAAACAGAGATTTGACGCGGGCCAGCAGCTCCAATGGATTAAACGGCTTCACCATGTAATCGTCTGCCCCTGTGGTCAACCCGAGGATCTTATCCATGTCCTCTCCTTTGGCGCTGAGCATCAATATCGGAATATTGTCCTTGGCCCGAATTTGGCGGCAGACCTCCAGTCCATCCAGTTCAGGCATCATAATATCGAGGATAACCAGCTGAATCGGTTCCTCGGCAATAATCTTGAGCGCATCCAATCCATTATGCGCCTTATTCACAGTGTAGCCCTCGTTGACCAAATAAATCTCGATAAGCTTGGCAATTTCTTTATCGTCATCCACGATAAGAACCTGTTTATTCATCACCGTTTCTCTATCCTTTCCTGTTCCATAAAAGGCAAAGCCGACTAAAGACTACGATTTGCCAGATAATCTCTTTCTGTGAAGTGAATTAAGAAGTCCCTCGGACTTGTGAAGTCTCTTGAAGTCTTTTTGAAATTCCTTGAATTCTTTCGAAAACTCTTAACCCGTTTAGTCCCTCGTGCCTTTCGGCTCGGTAAACGTTCACCATCGCTATTACTTATAACGAATTTAGCTGAAAAAAGTTTTCTCTAGTCTGCCCGTCCTACTATTCTTGCCAGCTCCTTTACATTGTACCACCGACTCCCTCTGACCGGCCATGCCTTCTGCGGTAAGATGGGAAACAGGAGTTGAAAAATTCGCTGAAGTCCCTTCTTCGCCCCTCTTGTCTTATTCTGCCTTTTCGTCCATTGGTAAAATGACAGCCCGAGGATCGATTTCACTCATCGCTTCCACAATATGGGGATGGCAGGTAAATAGCAGCATTTGGCGCTTTTCGGCCAGCCGTCTGATCAAGGATAACGCAGACTTCAGCCGGGAGCGATCAAAATTAACCAGAATATCGTCCATAATCATCGGCAAGGAAGCCTTGCGGGCATATTCATCCGCCAATGCAAATCGCATCGCCAAATAGAGCTGTTCCGCCGTTCCCCGGCTTAATTGGGAGGAATCGATCCAATCTCCGCCGGCAAGCTCCGCGCGGATGCTCTTCTCCCCAAAAGGGACGGTTACGCGCACATATCGCCCTTCCGTCATGTCTGTAAAATAATCGGAAGCCCGTACCAGCACTCCCGGCTGCCGCTCCCGTTCGTATACTTCCCGCGCTTTTTTGAACAGCGCCGAGCAGAACGTCAAGGTCGCCCAACGGGCCGCCACTCCGTTCAATTCGGCGATGGTTTCCTGACGGAGCTGAAGCTTGTCCGAATGCTCGCTGCCGAGCTCCAGCTTCTCAATTTCGTTAGCCAGCCGGCCTCTTTCGTCCTTCCAACGATCCGCCTGCTCCTCCAGTTGTTCAATCGAACGATCCAGCCGCTCCGCCTCGGCACGCAATTCGAACAGCCCCGATTCCCTAAGCCTGGCGTCCAGTTCGTCTCTTTGGTTCTCTCCGACCGCTGCGTTCAACAACTGCTCCAGCTGCTCCTGCTCCCTGACAAGCTCCTGCCTGCGGGCATGCTGTGCGGCATGCACCCGGAGCTGCTCCTCATCGGCCGCATATGCCTCCCTCAGCAAGGCGGCCAACTGCTGACCGGTCTCCTCCAGGGCCGCTTCGATCCATTCCCTGTCGGCTGCCAAGCCGGCCAGCTCCTGTCCCAGCTTGTCCTTGCGCTCCCGCTCCCGGGTGTTCCTCTCCTCCGCTTCTTTCCACAGCCTTAAAGCGGCCGAGACCTCAAAGCGGGAGTCCGTACGCCGCAAGCCAAAGGCTTCGGCCGTTCCCGCCTCGAAGCGGGCCTGGCGCTCCGCCAATGCTGCACGCTTCGTCTCCAGGCTCCGCTTGGACTGTAGCAGCCGATGGCCCTCCTCGATTCGCGGCAAGCATTCGAGCCCCGTCTCCGGCGACAGCCCCGACGGCAGCTCCAGCTCGGCCAGCCAGCCGCTCCATTCCTGCTCCAGTCGGGAATGACGGCTGCGCGCATCCTCGAGGCGAGCATTCTCCTCGTGGAGAAGCCCTTCCAGCCGCTCGCACTCACGCTCCGCTGCTGCGCGCGACTCTTCCCGGCGGCGCAGCTCCCGGTCGGCCTCCTGCCACTCGTCGAGATAGCGCTCCATCTGCCCGAGCAGCTCCTCGACGGCGTCCGGGTCGACCGGCCCATCCGGCGCCGGGCCCGCTGCGGCCGCCTCGGCCAAGGAAGCCGCCGCGGTCAGCTTCGCCTGGATGGCTTCGGCGAGCGCGGCTTCCTGCCGCTTAAGCTCGTCGCGCTCCTGGCGAAGCTCCGGCAGCTCCGGCTCCGCCTGGCGGCCCGCGGCCGAGCGAGGCCCGGCCGCGGGCCTGGCTGGGCGCAGCGACGCCGCATAGCCGGCCAAGCCGCCGAGCAGCAGCAGCGCCGCCAGCGCGGGCCACGGCTCGCCGAGGGCAAGCAGCGCTGCCGGCAGCAGCAAGGCCGCCCCGGCGGAGAGCAGCGCCAGCCGGCGCAGCGCGCGCCCGGCCTCCGCCGCGGCCGGGGCGAGCAGCAGCCGCTGCTCCCGCTCGCGGCGGCGCAAGTGCGCGAGCTCGAGCCGGAGGCGGGCGAGCTGCTGCGCCTCGCGGCGAAGCTGGCGGAGCTGCGCGGGCAAGCCGCGCGTGGCCGCTTCGCCGGCGTCGAAGCGGAAGCGCTGCCCGAGCTCGCCGGCAAGCGCTGCGAGGGAGCGCCGCCGGTCTGCGAGCCGGGCGGCCGCTTCCCGCTGCGCGTCGGTGAGCTGCCGCAGCCCGCTCTCGAGCCGTTCGCGCTCACGGGCGAGCTCCGCGAACCGATCTCGATAAGAGCGCATTCGCTCTCTGCGCTCGATCGTGACCGGCTGCCGCTCCAGCGTCTGCTCCGACCAGCCGGCGCCGATCGTCTTCAGCAGCTCCTCCAGCCGCCGCTCGGCTTGCTCGATTTCGGCTGCTCTTTCCGCCAGCTGCTCCCGGCCGTTATCGTAAGCGGGCAGTTGCTCCCACAGCTCGCTCCGTTCAGCTTGCGCCTCCTCCGGGACTTCCTCGATGCGGATCTCCTCATACTCCTGCTGAATTCTGCCAGCCTTAAGCTCCAGCTTGTGGATCTCCTCCGTCTGCCGTCTGCGTTCAGCAAGCAGCGAGCTCATCCGGCCGACCGCCTCCTCGGGAAACCGCTCCAACCGAGGCAGTTCGGCCAGTTCTTCACGGAGCGCCCGAAGCCTTTGCCACGGCTCCCTGACCTGCAGGCAGCCGTTCAGCCACTCCCGCTCCGTGCGGAGCCGCCGGATCTGCTCTTCCGTCTGTGCGAGCCGCTGCTCCAAGCCGGCTTGCTCCGCCAGCCATTCATTATACCGGCCCACCTGCTCTTTGCTGCGGCGCAGCTCCTTGTCCAGCTGCTCCAGCTTGCCGGCTATTCGATGAATGTCCTGATTCCGCCCTTTCGGCTTGAACAATGCCTCCGCTTCCTGATTCAGACTTCGTTCTGTATCAAGAATGGCGCGGGCTTGCGCACCGAGACCAGCACTGTACAAATAGCCGCTGAGCTCATCGCTTTGAAGCGTCCGGATTTCTTGCAGTTCTGTAAGACTGAAGGCAAACAGGCTGCGATACAGTTCGCCGCTGGTACCGCCCAACAGAGGCACAAGCAGCTCTTCACCGCCGCTCGTTCCATCGGAGAATGTCACCGTTACGCTCCCCCGCCCCGGGGAGCGGCCCTTCCCTTCATCCCGGCGCGTCACCCGAACCTGCTCTCCCTGATCGGTAATAAGTGTTATTGCGCCTCCATGCAAACCTCCGTTGCCGGGCTCGTATCGCGGTTCAGTTTGTGCTCGGGTAGGAAAACCGAACAAAATCGAGCGGATGAAAGCCATCAAAGTGCTTTTCCCGGCCTCGTTCCGTCCGTAGAAGACGGTCAGACCTCTCTCTGGCGAATAAGTTTTTTGATAGAGAGTGCCAAATCCATCGATGTTGATTTCGGTTAGTCTCATTCCTCCCACCTCCCGCTGCCCATCAGCGCATCAAGCGCCATCTCCCGAGCTTCCTTCAGCCATTCCTCCCGGTTGTCCACTGTTATTTCATCCAGCCAGGCAGCCGCCTTGGAACGAGAGAATAACGGAGCAAGCGTCTTCTCGCTGAACCGCACAAGCTCTTCCTTATCCTGCAGCAGTTCCTCCGACATCCGCAGCAAATCCCCGATAAAGCTTTCATCCTCCATCCATCTCTGCATGTCCAGCTCGAGCCCGCTTTGAATGGCGGCCGATTCAATCCAGACAAAATCCGCAGCATGACCCGCTTCATCAGCGGCCGCGGCACGCTCCGCCTCCGCGGCCCGAAGCTCGTCTATTAATTCTGTCAGATAGGTGCCTTGCTGCAGGATGGAATGCATCGGTCCCCGCTCGGTAAAGGTGACCCGCCCCACAGACGGCCGGCCATTCGCGGCCGCTCTCGCTTGCTCCATACCGTCTTCCAGTTGATCTTTTAACTGCTGCTCGTTTTCTACTCCTTTAATGGATACCGAAATTTGCTGCCAGCGAACGGCATCTACGGGGAAAAAGCTAAGCGAAGTCTCGCCCAACTCCGACACCTCGACGAGATAACAGCCTTTAGGCCCCGTTTCCCGGATGCTTCTTCCTTGCAGGTTGCCCGGATAGACGACAGAGGGGCGCTCATTAAGAATCTGTCTCGTATGGACATGCCCTAGCGCCCAGTAATCGATTCCGGATTCAACCAGTTCCTGCTTGGTGCAAGGAGCGTAATTGGCGTGTCCCCCGTCTCCGTCAACATTCGCATGGAGCAGCGCAATCCGGTAACGGCCTTTATCCTGCGCCGCTAAAGCGGCCAGCCTGGCCGCATAATTATCATTTACGGAAGACGTCGGATAGGAAATTCCGTACAGGATAGCCAATGTTTCACCGTCCGGCGTGACAAGCTCTTTCCGGTCCGCGACGCCTGCCGCAAAGAAGTGAACAGAATCCGGCCAGCGTAAGGAAGCCGCCCGACCGTCCGCAGGGTCGTGATTGCCGTGCACGATATAGAGCGGGATGCCCGCTGCAGCCAGCCTTTCTGCCGCCTTTTGCATTTGCAGCTGCGCCCGCAGCGAACGATCCTGCAAGTCGTATATATCCCCAGCCAGCAGGACGAAATCGACTCGTTCACGAGCCGCTAGCTCGACCAAACTGGACAAAGCCGTGAACGTCGATTGCCGCACAACGGATCGCACCGCTTCGGGCAAGCTGGCCATACCTCGGAACGGGCTGTCCAGATGCAGATCTGCGGCGTGAATAAATCTGAATTTGCGCATAATTTCCCCTTTCTGCTGTTTACTGGCTTAAGGTGCCAATACATGTAAACTAACTGGATTTTATGTAGATAAGTAATTCAGATAGATGATTTATGCAATCTAATACGTGATCTTGAGGCTGTTGAAAAAAGCATCTATATCATCCGTATCCGCCCCAAGGGGTATTGAAATATAGGTACAAATGCGCGATAGAACCGATGATGAGTGTGTTTTGTTGTGTTTTGTACGAAAAATCGTACAATTGCCGTGCGTATGCCGCGACAGTCCTGCTTTTGTATGAATAATCGTACAAATGGGCGCACAAGTTCCGAGAAAGGGGCGTCTTTGTACGAAAAATCGTACAATTAGCCGTACGTATGCCGCGACGGTCCTCCTTTTGTATGAATAATCGTACAAATGGGCGCACAAGTTCCGAGAAAGGGGCGCCTTTGTACGAAAAATCGTACAATTAGCCGTACGTATGCCGCGACGGTCCTGCTTTTGTATGAATAATCGTACAAATGGGCGCACAACCCGAGTACAGTGAAATAAATGTAAATAATAGAGTGCATTTTACACGTTGATCGCATATATCGCTTAATAGGCAATATAAGCGGACACAAATGCACTTTTTCAACAGCCTGATTTCATCCAGCTTGTTCGGACTAAATCTAGCCCCTCCATCCCTATCCTCATTTCTAACTTCAGAGATTCCATTTAGTCCGGCTGTCTGGCAAACAAAGCAAGAAACTAACTGTTGAAATTCCATCTAGTCTCGCTCCAGGACTGCCTGTCAAGGATCGCCTGCCAAAGCCAAGGACTGTTTAGGGGCAGAGACTATTTATTATGTTTTCGCGCTGCGATTTCCTGTGTTAGTTGTTTGACTCCTATGTCGTGCGATAGCTTTCATAAACGTGGGCAAGCTGGCGAATGACCCGCTGTAAGGAATAACGGCTTTTTGCCTTCTTTTCGGCAGCATAGGCCAGGCGGGTGCGCAGCTCAGCATCTTCGATAAGCCTTGTCAATTCCTTTGCCAGAGCTGGCGAATCTCCCGGCGGAACGAGCAGGCCGTTATATCCGTGCTCGATTTGCTCGGCGATCCCACCGACGTTGGTTCCGACCAGGGCTAACCGGCAAAGTGCCGCTTCCGCGAATACCGATCCGAACGCCTCCGCCCGAGACGGCAGCACAAAAATATCAAAAAACGGCATGAACTGCTCCGGATGAAGCATATAGCCGTAAAAAATCGTCTCCTCGTACAAGTCAAGCTCCACCGCCATCTGCTCCAGCTCCTTCTGGATGGGACCGTCCCCGATTATATGCAGTACGAAGGAATGACCGTTCTTTTTTAACTCCGAGCAAGCCTCCAACAGGGTATCCAGACCTTTAGCTGGAACGAGACGGCACATAGTAATGAACTGCAGCGTTTCATTCTCATGCGGCATCGGTCGAAACCGACTTTCGTCGAATCCGTTGGGCACGATTCCGATTTTGTCCGGCTCCTCCACATATGGGGCCAAATAGCTTTTAAACGAAGCCGATACCGTTAATATTTGATCCAGCTTCACTTCCAGCTCGCGGTAGAGCGAGGTCAAAAAGCGATGCTCCGGGCCATCCGCTTTAATTTTTCCGTTGAGGATCAGCTCCCTCTCGTAACTCGAATGGATAGTCAGCAGTACCGGAGTCCCCGGAAACAGCTGCCGCATCACCAGAGCCGCAATGGGATGATGGGCATGAATAATGTCGTACCGCTGGCGGACTCGCATCTTGGTCCACCAGATGTAATCCTTGTAGGTCTGGATGTATTTATCGACCACCGGGGTGCCTTTGTACAGCTTCCAATCAAAGGTCGCGAATTCGACGGGCTCGGTGCCCTTTCCCCTTACTCTTTTAGGCAGATAGAAGAGCTCCATTCCCCAACTTTGTTTAACAAAACGCTCCTTCATGAAAGGAATCATGGAAGATACTCCCCCGGGCTGCTCCGGCGGAAAAAATAATGCTTGCAGTATGTTCATAGAAATCCTCCTAAATGGCTAAAAAGACAAACATTCGTTTGGTACTTTTTCTATTGTACCTTTTTCCGGGCTTGCTTGGAAAGGCGGCTTTTCACGGAATTCATGACTGAACTTAAACAGTACTCACCACGGCAATTATGATCGTATTGATGAAGTGTCCATGATGTAGTTCATGTAGTTCATGTGGTTCGTGGGTTTCATGGGTTTCATGGGTTTCATGGGTTTCATGGGTTTCATGGGTTTCATGGGTTTCATGGGTTTCATGGGTTTCATGGGTTTCATGGGTTTCATGGGTTTCATGGGTTTCATGGGTTTCATGTGCTTGATGTTTTACCCACGCGCCTCTCCCGGCACTCGCTGCTTTTCACTGCTCTCTTGCAAACTCTCTTGTTGTTGTTCCCCTTCTAAAACAGTGTATGCGGTGAGTCCTTGGCCTTTTGCTCCCGATCCTCCCGTATCCTTCCTTTTGCGTGAATGGCATTCTTCCTTTCCTTTTCAGTTCTATTAATACCCAAATTACCTAAGCCAAGTCGACAAGAGTCTGTCTCGGGGGTATTCAGAAGTTCAAGGAAAAACTAATACAGCCTGCAAAAGTGCAGTACTTTGGGGCCATTCCTGACCGTCCGGGTTCATCTACTGCAAATATACAGTAGATTTCGGACGTTAAGGATATAACTGGATAATTCTGGATATCCGACTGCACATTTGCAATAAAATAGCTAAATTGGGTCCAGTGTGATCGATTTAACTGTATTTTTGCAGCAACTCCAGGCAGCCACCGTTCGCCAACACTTATGGCTCTTGCTGGTTTCAGTGGTTTCAGTGGTTTCAGTGGTTTTACTGACTTCACTGATTTCACTGAAACGGCTAAGAGGACTTCTTATCGAAGTCCTCTCACGCGCTCAATCTATAGATGCTGCTTATTTATTATGGCCCGGAGGGGCTTTGGTAACGTTCAGATTTTCTTTGACCGTATAGCCTCCGTATTCAACCGTAATCATCGTCTTGCCTTTCCGCAAGGCCCGAATTAATCCTCCTTCGTCTACGGTTGCTGTTTGCGGATCGCTGCTGGTGAATACCGAGTTTGCGG
The DNA here is from genome assembly GCF_018403245.1 of Paenibacillus sp. J2TS4. Lineage (GTDB taxonomy): Bacteria > Bacillota > Bacilli > Paenibacillales > NBRC-103111 > Paenibacillus_L. The sequence goes on along the minus strand of NZ_BOSH01000006.1, from coordinate 323,483 downwards.
TTACGGTTTCGGTGGTGCCATCGCTGTAGGTGGCCGTGACGACGATCTGGAACGTTTGCCCTTCCTTCATCGGCTTCAGCTTGCTGCTGCTCACCTTCTTCAGCGTCACCTGAACCTGAAGCTCCTCCTCCGCAACCCATCCATTATATTCGGCGCGGATGACCGTGATTCCCGGCTTAAGTGCGGTGATTTTCCCTTTTTTGTCCACCTTCGCCACCCGTGAATCACTGCTTGTAAATTGAACTCCCTTAGACACGATTTCCGTGGAACCGTCAGGATGCAATACTTTCACCTGCACCTGAATCTTGTCTCCTGCCTCCATAGCGGACAAACCGATGATTTGGAGGACGGTCTCCCGATGGCCTACTATCAGTTTATAGCTTGCTGATTGTCCATCATATTCCGCAGTAATTAATGTCTCTCCGGGGCTAAGGGCCGTCACCCGGCCCGTGTCATCTACCTCCGCCACCTGGGGATTGCTGCTGGCAAAGACAACACCGGACGTGACCGGATGTCTCGAACCGTCTCCATAGACCGCCGTCACTACCGTTTGGCTCTGATCGCCGGGACGCATCGGGCCCAACCCGCTAATTTCGATCGTATTTAACGACGAAGTTACAACGAGCTTGTACGAAGCGAATCGTCCTTCATATTCGGCGCTGATTAGGGTCTCTCCCGGGTTAAGGGCTGTCACCCAACCTGTTTCATCTACCTCCGCCACCTGGGGATTGCTGCTGGTAAAGACAACGCCGGACATGATAGGATGCCTCGATCCGTCTTCGTAAACAGCCGTGACCACCGTCTGCCCCTGATCGCCGGGCCGCATCGATTCAAGTCCGCTAATTTCGATCATATTTAACGATGACCGGACTACCAGGCTGTAGCTTGCCGAATGTTCCTTATAGACAGCGGTTATTTCGGTTTGGCCGGGTCTGGCCGCAGTTATCTGTCCCGTCTCATCTATATCCGCCACTTCCGGGCTGCTGCTCGAATATTCGACACCTTCGGTTATGATTTCCACCGTACCGTCCGAGTAAGTAGCCTTTACCTCTGCTTGTGCGGTCTCGCCCGGCAGCATAGGACGGAGATCAGACAGCTCAATCGATTCCAGCTTTCTGGATGGATCGTAGATCGAAATGAGGCTCATCTTCGGATAATAGGCGTTCAGAATCCGGTCATAAGCCCAGCCTTGTCCGCCAAGCATGGAGGCTCCGTATTGACTCATGCCGACCCCGTGCCCGTTGCCTCCCCCATAGAACGTAATCCGTGCTATTTCTCCGCGATCATCTCTTTCCAAATCGAACGTGAAGAAGGCGGAGTACAAGATGCTAGGATTTAATAAAGTGGCGGTCGGATCATAATCGGCCGATCCCCCTTTGGCCCGATAAGCGAGAATATCGCCTCCGCCCGTGTACGTTTTGCTAGGCCGGATCGTAAAGCGGATATTAAATTCCTTGACGATTTTGTAGGTTCCCTTGCTCCCTTCAACGACAAGCTCCATAATGTTGCCGCCTGCTCCGCGCTTTGCTACATAAATGTCACGGAGACTTCCGATCCCGCCTTCCGGAATCGGCTGGCTGACGAAGCTGCCATCCTCTTGCCGGGTCAGGATAAACAGCGAGTCTGCCGCGAATCGGTCGGCCAAATTCCGGTTGATCGTATTCTCCAGCTCCTGCTTGGACAGACCGACCTTCCAGCGGAAATAAAGGGAAGCCGAGTCATATCCGGTATGAGACAGCGTTTTGTAGAACTCGTTAATTTGCCGCTCGTCGCTCGTATCGATCGTCAGCATCTCATCCGGTGCGGACGGATGATAGGTATAGCTCTGAGCCGTTAAATACGGAACCGGTATACCCGGAAAAACGCTGGACGGAGGCGCCTCAGCCCATACCTCATGCTTGGAAGCACCGTATCCTCCCGATGTGGAGTAGAATCGGGCATCCACCAGCTCCTCACCGCTCTTCATCACGATTCCGGCGGTTTCATTAACCGCTTGGGTCGTCAAGGCATTCTCCGCACTGTTGTTGTACACCTGACTCAGCGTACTATCGTCAATATGGAAGCCTTGGTCGGCAAAGCGGCTGCTGTAATAATCCGTCAGCGCATAGGTCCGGGCCGCCACCGCCTGGGCTTTGAGCGCTTCCAGTCCGAAGGAGGCCGGCATTTCACTCGGAACGACCTGGTATAAATAAGACTCCAGGCCGATATCGTTAATTAGCCTCAACGCCTCTTTGGAACGATTGTGCGAAATTTCCAGCGTCCCTCTATACAGAGGCTGGCCCTGAGCTCTGCGGATGCTGGTTACCTGTATCCGTGAGTCCTCGCCGGACGAATAGGCATAGAGACGGTTCGCCGTACGGTACTCTTCCGCACCCCCGATACGAACGACGGTCTGTCCCCCTTCTACCGTCAAAGCAACCGGACGGTCACCTGCTACGTCGAACGTCCAATCTGCTCTCTTGTCCTCCAACTGGAATCCTTCTTTCGCGAGCAGCTCAATCCGGCTGTGATCCAGCGTCGTCAGGTCCGCTATATTGCCGATATCGGTGCGGATTCCGACACGCATCCGGCCCACCGGCGTTTCCTCTTCGATCATGAGCAGGTAGACCGCTCCCGCACGGTTCACGAAAGCAGTGACATTCTCCGCGCCGATTCTGACATCGGTTAATGTTCTCGGAATCGGCTCCCCTTGTGCCGTCTGATAAACTTTGTAGGCCTCGCTCAAGGGCAGCTCGCCTGTATATTCCAGGTCAATCGTGCCGGCGGCTGTATTCTTGGCCATTACTTTCTCCCGAAGGGGCACATTGGAGGATGGAGAGACGACAAGCGTATAGGAAGCGGTCCATTCTCCATACTCCGCCGTAAGGATGGCTTCCCCAATCCTCCAGACGCTGACCAGCCCGGTGTCCGACACTTCCGCCACCCCCGGGTTGCTGCTGCTGAACCGGACATCCTCCGACAGCTTGACGCGACCTCCATCGCTTAATAGCTGCCATGCCACCGCCTGCGCCGTATCTCCGACCTCCAGAGGCTCCAGCCCCGCAAGCTCCAGGCCCACCGGCTCCCCGCCGCTGACCCGAACAGTCGTCTGCGCTTCAGCCCAACCGGATTTGACCGTAATAACCGCTGTTCCAGCCGAATGCCCGGTCACATTGCCGTCTGAATCGACCGAGGCTATCTGCGGATCGCTCGACTCCCATTCGACTTTAAACGGAGCCCGCACCGGAAGCGTAATCGGTTGATTCGTGCTGGTCATGAACTTTCCGTCTGCCCGCAGCAATACGGTGCCGTCCTTCTGGATGGTGTCCGGAGCCCCGACGAACTGTATGCTTTCCAGAAGCGGAATAACATCCCAGCTTACCGTCTCGCCCAATACTTGTACATTTAAATAATGATAGAAGCCTCCTTTTTCGGGAGCAATATGAGTATACTTTCCGCCCCCTCCTGTGATGACGTAATCGACTCCCTGCACCTGCTTATGGATATATGCATGCAAGTCACCACAGAAAACGATTATATTCTTGTCCGGATTCGCAGATTTGTAGGAGCCGAGGAGATCATACAGCCGGCTGGCCTCCCCGCTGTTCTGAAAACCATGGCCGGTATTGAGATTGTCCCCGTCAGCCGTAATCTCATCCGGCGGGACGTGCATAATAATCATAATGTTGCTTACTTCCGTATCCTCCAAAGTTTCCTTCAGCCACGGCCATTGAGAGGCGTCGGAATTCGAAATCATTCCGTTCGCCGTATCCAGCCCGATCATTCTCGTGTTGCCGTAATCGTATAGATAAGTCGTTTCCCCGAATGAATTCTGGTAATTAACCCGGGAACCGGTGCCCGATATTTCATGGTTTCCGATGCTGACCAGATACGGCATCTGGAACAAATTCATATTTTGCAAAGCGACAGCGTAATTCTCGGGAGTATCATTCTCTACAATATCCCCCGTGTAGCCAACCAATTCAGAATCTTCCCGGTTAATCCGGCTGATCTGCTCGCGCAATAGAATATCCGGGGCGGTCTCTCCTTGACCGGCCGTATAATAGCCCCCGTCTCCGATTACGCTAATCTGGAATTGCTCCGGATTGTTCGGCTGCCCGGGCAGCGGACCGATTTCAAACGACCACGACTTCTCCGCGCTATTGCCGCTCCGGTCAGCAGCGACCAGCTTGACGCTGTGTATAGTTCCCTCTTGCAGCTTGTCCGGAACCGTATAATAGATCGTGCTGCCGGCTTCGTCATAACGGTGGGGAACCGCTGCTCCATTCCACTCCAGCACGAGGCTGCCGGCATCGATCCCCGATTGGTCATCGGTCAGCTTGGCGGCAATCCGCGGCTGATCGGTCCGGGTGCGTATGCCGTCCATCGGACTAATGACGCTAATCTCCGGCGCTTCCCGGTCTGGAGCCGTATCGATGATAAATCTCCAATCCGCGTTCGGTACCGCTGGATTGCCGGCTCGATCCGCTGCTTCGATGACGACGCGGTGTTCGCCGTCGTCCAATGCCTGGGCAGGGGAATAGGTTATGCGGCCGGTCGTTTCATCAAACTCATGGGGGACTACCTCCCCATTAACCCGCATGACGATCGCTCCTGGATCGACACCTGATTCTTCGTCCATGACGGTCGCCGCTATAACCGGCGTTCCGGTAAAGACCTTGCTGTCCGGGGCCGGTGTCCGCTCGCTGAAAACCGGGCCTTCCAGATCCTCTCCGGTCTCACTGTATATAGACCGTAACTGATCAAAATAAACGGCACCCGCATTCTTGTTCGCATTGCTGGTCTCCACGACATAAATCTGATTGAGCTTAATCGGCAGAGGCATGCCTGCGGGAATGTCCGCCGTTACATACTTCCAGCCAACCCAATTCAATTGTCCGGCTCCCGTGAAATCGATCGGCTTCTTGGTTCCGTTGCCGTCTTCAATTTGTCCTCTAAGCCAATGCTTGTTACCGTCTCCGTAGACCCAGACTCCGAGCTTGACCGGGTAATCCTCCAGAGTACGCCCAGCCGAACCGTCCTCTCTAAAATTAATATACGCTGCCGATGTCCCGCTCGTCCCGGTGAAATCATAAGTCAACTTGGCCGAATGAGCGCCGACCCGAACCGGATCGGGACGGCTTGATAGCTCAAGCTTGACCGAGCCCGGAACGGCATTGACCAAGGACGGTACCAGATCGGTCAAAGTTTCGAATTCCTCCACCACAACGGGCGGCTTGCCTACAATGACGACGGCTTCAGCCGAAGCATCGCCTAGAGAGACAAGGACTTTGCCGGAAGCCGTCTCGTTAGCGGCTATTAATTCACCAGTCGGTAATAAAGTGCCTATATTTCCTTCTATACTCCAATTCAACCTGTCGGGTGACAATATGACTTCCTGGCCATCGGCATCGTAGCCGCGCACGCGGAACGATTGCTTCTCTCCAGGATTGATCACCGCGATGGAAGGGCTAATGTCGATTCGTTCCACTTGCGTAACCACCTGTATCTGAACTTGTGATGATATTTCCCCTAATCGGACGGTTACCTTTCCTTCCGCTGCAGAGTCCGCGGCGGTAAATCGTCCCAGAGGATCAATGTTGCCGATGGCGGGATCCGCTTCCCATGTCAACTGAGACGAATCCACCGGAATGCCGTTGTAATACTCATCCTGTCCCTTGGATGTAAACGAGAGGCTGCCTCCCGCAATAACCTTGAGCGGACCTTTAGGGATAGGAAGAAGAGTGGCCAGCTCCTTAACGGGAGCCGTCGAAAGAATGACCAGGGAGTTGGAGTTCGACCGTTCATAACCATCCGAAGGACGATTCAGGACAGACAGACTCTGATCCCCGGGTGAACGGGCCGCATAGGTTGTCGAGCCGCCTCCGTCCATGTTCAAGGCAAACTCCATTCCTTCGTCTTGCAGATATAATGCTCCTTCCTCCAGTGTCACTCCGTCCGAATAACCCGGCTGACGTCCATCGAATGTATATACATACAGCTTCCCTTGCTTAACCGCCACAAAAGTACGGGGGTGACGGTCCCGATCAGCCAGCGCCTCCGGGGTGGCTTGTCCGTTTCTAACCATCAGCACACCACCGGATACAAGCTGCTGCGCTTCATTCATTCCTTTGCTGAATTGCACATTCAGCTCCACGGGATCGCCAGGTGCCAGCTTGCTGCGCGCCCAATCCGCCTTGCTTCCAGTAGCGGTCACAACCAGTTTCCCGGCTGGAATCGGTTGATCCCCTCCTTGCAGGACAGCCTCGACCGTTCCGGAGAACGGCACCCCCGGCCGCAGGATAGAGCCCGGCGTGTCGGGGGCGACAACCACCTCCACCGTCTGGTCGCCAACGGATTTAGTCGTCAGGCTGAACCGATCGGTGAACACAAACAGATGATTGGACAAGGCCGCCGTTACCGCTCGGTTCACTCCGGAAATAACCGCTGTGTCTCCGTCACTGGTCTGGATAGAGGCCGTGAGTCCCACCTCCGTCTCTATTCGGACCGATCCGTCCTTCATGACTGCCAGTACGCTGCGCAGCGAGGAAGGAGCCGTGATTACTTCTCCGTCGCTAATTTGGTGACCGGTTGGAATCCCGGCATAGGTCGGATCGGTATTATAAAAGTCCATGTTAAATGCCGCGACTGCCCTGCGTCCCTCGCTTTCTGCCAGCTTAGCCTGATTCCGCACCGTATCGAGCGCCACCACTTTGCCTTTGGGCGAAGTCACCGCCAACTCCAGAAAGGATTGGGACGGATCGATTTCCATCACCTTGACTTCTTCAATGTAATTTCCCCCCTCCAGTGTCATTTCCTTATGATAAGCGCCCGGAGCAACAGGAAACTGGTCCTGGCGTACCGGATGAAAGACGGGCGTTTGAGCGTAGGACTTGGCTATGCCTTGTGGAAAACCAGCGAGCAAGCTGCCCGCTAAAAGGACCAACGACAATAAGACCATCAAAGATTGCTGTGCGAACCTGGATTGATGAGCAAACATTAATTTCACTCCTCCATATTAGTGTTCTGCTTCAATCTTCATTAAGTGATGATCGCCATGCTGCCGTTACAAATGCCAAAAAACGTAAACTATCGTTCACCTCCCGGTCATCGAAGTTTCAAATCTTTGATACCGCTTACATAATGTACCAACTCTATTGTATTTGTAATGAAACTATATTTCAATAATAAAATGATAATTTTGAAATAAAATTATATTAGAGTGAGAGGAAAAATAAAACATCAGCAAAAGCATTTCTATCATCACTAACAAATCGCTTTTCACCATGAAAATCGCAAGAAGGCGAATATAGGATCCTATGATTCGATCGACTGAAGAGGAGAGAGAATTAGAGGAATAAACCAGATGACTATCGAATTATTTAATAATAAATAGTTCGTCCATGGGCATATCCAGCACATCGCTCAGCTTTTTGGCGGCTGCCGGGCCTATCGTTTTCTTGGAGCGTTCCAGCATGCTGATATACGTGTGACTCAAACCTGATCGTCTGGCCAGCTCACGCTGCGACATTCCCTTCAAAATTCTAGTTCTGGCAAACAAGTCCGGTCTGGCAATGATTTTCAAGCAAACCCCTCCACTGTTCCCATTTCGTTCCTATTATACTGGATTATATTTACTTTTGCAATCCTTTTAGTTTACTTATGTAAAAGAAGTAAAAGAATAGCATTTTACATTACACAATTGTAAACTTTCATGTTAATATTGTTAACTAACGGAACCTATTGGAATAAGGAGAAGAGACGATGTTTTACGATAAACTACGCCAAATGCGCAAAAAACAAGGATTTACCATCCGGGAGGTCGCCAATCGATCTGGCGTTTCCCCTTCCTATATCTCCCAAATCGAGAATGGACAGCGCGGAATTCCTTCTCCTGAAGTACTCTTGAAGCTATCTAACGGTTTAAATACATCCTATGCTGTTCTGATGCAGGAAGCCGGCTACCTGCAGCCGGAAACCGAGCTTGTGCCACCTCCTCAGGCACCTGTCAATCTGCGCCGTTTTTTGCGTGAGAATGAGCTGGAGTTTGACGGCAGACAGCTTTCCACAGAAGATAAGGAATGGATCGAACGGGTACTTAGCGCATTGTTCTGGAAAGAGAAAAGAGCCCAAAACTCAGTGGAAACCAACAAAAATCCGCACCAGCCGGATTAGGCGGAGCGGATTAAGCTTCGTTATTTTATCATATTTTAATAGCGTTGCCTACTTGAGCTTCGGGGGATACATCCAGCGCATCCATATATTCTACCTGCTCGATTCGACAGCCCGGGCCGATGGTGACCCGGCCTCCGCGAACGACATTGGCCCTCGTATTTTCCAGATAAACCTGCGTCCCTTCGATTAAATTGGCGGTTAAACTATGATCCGATTTGAACAATGACAACAGAGCTCTGAACAGACCCGGCCGCGAATGATGGGAATAGATAGAAATGGTCTCCCCTCCAATTTCATGAACCCGGCACGGACCGTATAGAATAACGTCTGTCACATGAGCGTTCAGCTCTTTGCTAATGTTCATGCTTCCTTCGAGCCTGAATTCCTCCGCCTCTAACTTGTCTGCCTTGAAATATCCATTAATTTGGGCATCGACGAGTTTGACCGATTGCGAACAGGAGAAGCTGCCGCTCACTTTGAGCTGTGACATATGGACGTTGCCTCGGGAATGGAAGGATCCGCTGACGGTGCATGATTCCCCTTCCAGGCTGTCGTCGAAGCCGCAATGGCCGCTCACTTGCAATTCCTTAATGACTGCAGGGCCCTCCACTTTCCCCGAGCCGGATATTTTAAGGCGGTTGGCCTCCACTTCACCGCTAATTTTGCCAGAGCCCGATATTTTTATTTTATTGTACCGGCCACCTATAATTTTGCCGCTACCGGAAATGCTCACATCCTGCAGATCGGTCGTTACATCCACAATCATCACCCCATGTTTTGATTAATGATCAGATTCAAGTCTTTGGATAACTCTTCTAAATACACATTGTCGATCAGCACCGCGCCAGGGTCAGTCAACAGCCTGCCCCCCTGCTCCGCCAGCATGAACATTAAAGCTCCATCTTTGCTGAAGGCATAGATCGTCGCATCCGTTCCTTTAATCTTCGGAATCCATTCCTTCGCACACATGACAAACTGTTCAGTTTCTTTATCGCTTAACGGGCACTTCTTCATGAAGCGGCTGGTTACCTGAATGAACAGCACCTCCATGAAGCTAAACCGATCCTTCAGAAAATAATGCTCATACAAGCTTACCGCTTCCGGATGAAAACCGGGCAGCTGCCGCACCGCAGCAGCTTCGTAAGTTCGGGAATTCGTCTCCGGGGAGAATAAACCACTTAACTCCTCCAAAGTGTAGCGATCCCTAAGCTGCTGGATCGCGTCAATTCGACTGAGAATTTGCTCCTTGGGGAAGAACGTCTCCTGACCTGTATAAGAGGATTGTTTAATAAACCATGCTTCCGGAATGAGATTTTGCCTCTTCCAACGATAGAGCTGACCGTAGGAAATACCGGTCGCCTTCAACAAATCCTTCTTGGAAATATACTCCAATTTATTCATCGGCCATCCCTTCATTTTTAATGTAACAATGTTCTATTCGGATTGTAACAAAACATTGTTACAGACTCAAGCCTTTTTTTCATATCGGTTTCCAATCGTGTATCCAGCCTTGTTCCTGCAGCGAAGTCCCCCTATCTCCAGTACAAAACTCTGGCGATTACAACATGGACAGGGCCATTTCATTCTCTTTCGTTCCCATCCAAAAAGCGGCCTGCCCTATAACAAGGCCAGCCGCCAAAGCTTTCGTGGCGATCCTCTTCTTCAAGGCAGCCACATTTCATTCGATTTCCATGCATTTATTTATGATGCTGGAGAAGCCAGCTTACCGCCTCCGGCAAATCTTTCGCCACGTAATCAGGCTCCGTCTCCGCCCAGGTATGCCGATAATCCCCTAATGACTGTTCTCCCCAGCCCGTGCGAACGAGAATCTTGACTGCTCCTACTTTGGCCGCCGCCAGCATATCGGTCGAGCCGACATCGCCTATAACTGCACAATGCCGCAAATCAAGCCCATGTTCAGAAGCGGCCTGCTCCAGCATGGCGGTTCCGGGTTTGCGGCAAAGACAAGGCTCGCTCGAGGAATGGGGGCAAATATAGGCCTGATCGAAGCCAAACTGAGCAAACTGCTCATGAAATTGCTCCTCCGTGGCCTGTCCTCTGGAGATGCGATGCTGATTCGTAAGGGCGAATACTTGCAGCCCGGCTTTTTTGAGTTGAATGAGAGAAGCTTCCACCCCGGGGTACAGCTCAAAATCACACGGATGGATAAAATGCCCCGTTCCTCCAATCGTTCCGTCCCGATCGATAAATACGGCCTGCAGTGACATTTTATTCATAATGAGCCCCTCTCCTGTTATTTGATAAAGATGCCTCCGAAGGGGATGATTTCCCGCAGCATCCGCTTGATCAATCCATCGTCTTTCAACTGCTCCTCCAGCCTTAATCCAGGCTTGCCGGTTTGCATTAATACATATCCTTGCCCAGTTATTTTCCAGTGATAGTTCATATGCTGTCCAGCCAGCTGATTTCCGTACACACATAGATCCAGCTTCGCGTTCTGAGGGTAAGCGACCAAACAGCTTGCATCAATATAGACGGGAGCATCAGGAGCCAGTTTCATTTCAACGAGCGGCCCTTGGGACAAAATGCCGATTTCTCCGCTGCCGTAAAACTTCATCCGGATCCAATCCCGTGTCACGACAACATTTTTCATCGTTTGAATGACGCTTTTCATTTGGATTCCCGAGGTGTAGAACAGAACGTGACGAATATCGAATAGGAAATCCTCCTGCTCCATAACGGGAATACTTCTCACACTGTAACCGGCAGGCAGCGACAGGACGAATCGGCATGGACCGGACAGATCCGACCGGAGCCATTTTTTTTTGCGAAACATTCCTTTCCAATCCATAATCCGATCTTCCCGCTGATGAGAGTCCCCCTGAAAAGCAATGATCATTTCGGAGTTGAGCATATGAAGCTTTTCCCCAGCAGCAAGCTGTACTTCCATCCCTTGGCTTTGCCCGTTCCCGGGGTGAATGTTATATGTAATCTCCATGGCGCGCCCCCTGCTGCTTACCTGCTTCTTAGAACGACTCTCATCCCGCGGGTCAGCACAAAATATCCGCCGACGAGCCCGACGGCTGTCCATACAATGGTGCGGAATCGAGACGCCTTCTGACGTCTTTCCTGCTCCGATTGCTGCAGCTCCAGCACCATTTGCAGCAGCTCTCTGTTCTGGCTCTGAAGCTTTTCGTTCTCCTGAATAAGCTTTTGCTGCGAGCTCTCATAGGTCTGTGCAGCCGATTGCGCAGCCCGTTCCGCTTCTTCCAGACGGCTCATCGTGTCATTGTAATTTTGTCGGACCTGCTCGTAATCTTCCTTAAGCCGGTCGATTTCTTCCGGCAGCTCCATAATTCCTTTAAACGTTCCAAAAATTCCCGCTTGAGCCGGAGTATGAGCGGAAAACAACAGCAGCCCGCTCCACAGAATTAGCAGCGGAAGCCGTAGTCTCTTATTCCATTGATCCCCGTTCACCGCCCCACCCCCTGTCCATTCCTTCTCTCTATCTATATACGTAAGCATAGACCTTTTCGTTTCCAAAATAAACCGGTTGTCCAGCAAAATAATCGAGCTGTGGATGATTTGGTTATATCGTAAACGGGCTTCCCTAGGTATAATATGAGAAAATGAGGAAGGCGGGGAAAGCCATGATTCGGTATGCCGTAGAGTTGTTTGTTGATGACAGGACCGAGCAATATGTGCGGGGACTATGGAAAGGATTGGAACAGAAAGGAATAACGGACGATATGGCGTCCATTCAAGAAATCCAGCCTCACCTAACGGTGGCCGTATATAATGAGCTGGATACCGAACGCTTTCAGGACGAAATGGCTGCTTTTATGCAGGGGACTCTGGCCCTGACGGTTCCTGTTGACATCGTCGGCTGCTTTCCTGCTTCAGGGACGGTATTCCTGGGACCCACCGTAACGGCTGGTCTGCTGCAGCTTCATCAACGGTTTCATAACCGGTTCAATGAACTGCGGTCTCAAGCGATCCCTTTCTACCTGCCGGGAAGATGGAATCCGCACTGCACGCTTGCCACGAACCTTACCTCCTCCCAGCTTGGCAAGACGTTGGATTATTGCGTCGGACAATTCAGCCCCTTTCAGGCGGTACTGCAGCAAATCGGACTGGTCGAGCTGACCTTCGAGCAGCAGAAGTGCACCCGCAGCCGAACCCTATTCGCTATGCCTCTCGTCCCACCCGACAGGGGATATCCGAATTAAATGCCGCACCGTTATTATTTGAGAATAAGGAGGAAAGAGTCATGAGCGTATCTGACAATGAGCTTCTGCTGCTCGAATTTCCGGAGCAATTCGAAACCGAGCGGCTAATTATTCGCGCCCCTCAATGGGGAGACGGCGCCGTGGTTAATGCAGCGATAAGGGAAAGCTTCGAAGAGCTGCGCCAATGGATGCCCTGGGCCCAACAATTGCCCACGGTGGATGAGACGGAGGCGAACATCCGCAATGCCCGGTTGCGGTTTCTGGAGCGGATGGAGCTGCGTCTGCATCTATTAGTCAAGGAAACAGGCCAATTCATTGGCTGCAGCGGCCTGCACCGAATCGATTGGAGAAACCGAGGCTTCGAAATCGGCTACTGGCTCCGAACCTCGCAGACAGGTCGGGGCTGGATGACCGAAGCGGTGCACGGCATTACGCGATTCGCCGCCGACGAATTGCAGGCGAATCGAGTCGAAATCCGCTGCGACGCCCGCAATGATCTAAGCCGCCGCGTGGCGGAGCGATGCGGATTTACGCTGGAGGGCATTCTGCGGCGGGAGGACACCGATGTAAACGGGCTGCCACGGGATACGATGGTGTTCTCCAAGGTTCGGGGAATAGAGCTATAAGAGGAATGACCTAATCTATTGATAAGTCGGTATCGATCACCATCCCTTCCTTGACATATCGGATCAGAGATCGGGCTTCTTGGGCCACTCTCTCCTTCTCCTTGGGCAGCATCCACCAATTATTCGCCTGCCCGTCGTGACGTTCATCCGGACATAATGTATAGGCTATCCAGCGGGGCATATAGGTTAACAAAGTCAAATGGCATCTGCGCATATGGTAGGGAGAAGTGACCACCAGCAGCCTTCTAATTTTATGGAGTCCGATGCTGCGGCTCAGGACCAGCATCGAGGCGATGACATTTTCACCGGTGTGATTTGATTCGGCTTCCAACAGGAGAGCCGATTCCGGCACACCGAGCCGAACAATCTGATCCCTCATTCGTTCCGCCTCGGGGGGAATGATTTCTCCCCATCTTGTTCCTCCCGAAAGCAATATATAGGGTGCGCGGCCCGCTTTATATAAATCAGCCGCCTTCATTACCCGCTTGCTGCTGCGGCTGCCGAACAGAAAAATACAATCTCCCTTCTTTCCGTCATCTCGAATTCCATCAAAAAGAAGCTGCGTCATTTGCTGCCGGGTCAGTCGGTCCGGATCAAGTTTGGAAATAAACAATGGAATCCCCCCTTCTGACAAACATTTTTTCTGACTTACTCGGCTCGATAATAGAATGATCTCTACCTATTAGACGAACGCGATCGACAATAAGTTGTCTATACCCAGCTTTTTCTTCATTATTTTTCGCAAATCTTCTGAAAATAGCAATATTATTTTTTCAACATATTTGCCTTACTAGCTGAATATCATTCTATTAATAGCTTACAAAACAAAGTTAGTGCCAAAGCATTCATCCGATCAGAAAATCGATAGAGCCCAAAATTTACTTGGTTTGCCCTGTTTCTTAAGCAGGAACCAGCCGGTACACGACGATTTCCGGCCGGCAGTTCAAACGAATGGGCAATTTGACGGTGCCTAGACCCCGGTGGATTCCGAAATAACGATTGGCACTCAGGCGGCTCAAGCCGATAGGATAATGACGATATGATCCCCAGGTTTTTCCAAACAGTCTGATTTGTCCTCCGTGGGTATGCCCGGCCAATAATAGATGGAAGTCAATCCTGTGCTCTTCCAAATATTTGATAATACTGGGACAATGCGCCAATCCAATCGAATACGGAATTTCCAAAGATGACTCCTTAGAGTTCGCGCAAGGAGAATCCGGAAGACGTTCGTTACCGTAGATGGAATTATCAAAGCCATACAGATGAATGCTGTTTCCGTTGCATTGGATTTCTGCCGCCCGATTATCCAATACGGTGATGTGCTGACCAATTCGGGACAGATAGTCTGATTCAGCTATCGGTCTTTTACGCCATCCGATCGATTCCTCCCGTTCATAATTGCCGGGTACGAAATAGATTCCGTTTCGATGAGGGATACGGCTGATTTCATCCATTACGCGGGGAAGCTGTTGCGTACGAGTAGCTAAATCTCCAGTGACAACGACGAAATCCGGATCGATTTGTGTCACTAGACGACTGATCCGTCCGTTGATCCCTGCGGTCATGCCGTGAAGATCGGACAGATGTACGAACAGAACGGGTCGTTTTACAAGATCGCTGCGGATTTCATATGGAGAGATTTCAATCCACCAAGTGTTGTAAACATAAAGGATTATAATAATCACTGCTATCGTCATTGCGATCGCTATACCCAAGCTCATATTTTCACCATTTTCCAATTTTTCCTATACTTTATCTATCTTTATCATATCTTTTTATTATACTTTTTCAAGGTATGGCTGTCTGAAAGACTATATTTCCATAGATGTTATATCGATGAATACGCAGCAATTGGCGAGGGAAGCACTCCTTGCTTTTAATGTTTCACTTATTACAGGATGGGAAATCAAAGCAGACTATTGGAATGGAAAAGTCGGAGAAAGAAAGACTTGGAGCAGATTTAGAGGAAACTTAGAAAAGGGACTCAGAGGACTATTTCAATATAGTTTTGGGGACCTTTTCGAGGTTCAATGCAACGAGTTCCTTTATGTCAGAACCAGTCGCAGATAATTGCTACGAGTAATATATCAACTAATTTTTATCAAAGGATGTAAAATATTTCCCGGAAAATGTTTTCCACGAAAAGGATGTCAGCTACGCAATTAGCAATATACCACACATAAATTGTTAAACTTATAAGCGCCTAAAGAATAGCTTTCCTCCGTTCCGAAGGAAAGTGCCTCCGAAGCTACTAACCTCTTATTTTCAGCGATTAGGAAGCCTGCAATTCTCAGGCTGTTGAAAAATGCATCTATGTCGCTCGGATAGTTCCCGATAAAGGAAAATAAATGTAAAAATACATCTATTTTCCATATTTATCGCCCATTGAGGTGAAATAAGTGTCAACAAGCCTGAATTCAGCAGGATTTTTGGGCGATTTTCTCCGATTCCGCAGTAAAGCCTGCAAAAGTACATCCTTTATCTCGTTCCATCCGCGATCGGGTCGTTTTATACTGATATTACTGTATCATCGCAGGCTTTTCTCACGAGCGTTCGAATTCGATTCATAATAACTGTATATTCGCAGGAATTCGTGTCTACTAAAGGAACGATGAACGGATAGGCGCTTAGAAGGGATTTCGTGCACTCCCTTTTTTCAATACACTTCAATCTAGCTTTATAAGTAAGGGATCGGGTCCTTCAAGCCAGCCTCGGCAAATCCTCTTAACCTAAGTCGGCAGCTGTCACAGGTCCCGCAAGCTTCTGCCCGTCCGTTGTAACAGGAAGTCGTTAGATGATACGGCACATTCAGACGGCTTCCCTGGCGGATGATTTCCGCCTTGCTCCAATCGATGAGCGGAGTGGCGATCCGAATTCCCGGACCTTCGGAACCAGCTACGGTAGCCAGTGCTATCACTTCTTCCACCTTACGGATAAATTCAGGCCGGCAGTCCGGGTATCCACTGTAATCGAGAGCATTCACCCCGATATAAATGGCCTCTGCTCCGGTCACTTCCGCATAGGATATAGCGATAGAGAGAAACAACAGGTTGCGACCCGGAACGTAAGTAACGGGAACATCCTCCTCGGTATGACTCCCGTCGGAGTCACCTGCTTCCGGCACATCCATGGTATCGTCGGTCAGCGCGCTGCCCCCGAATTCTTTAAGGAAGCCTAGCGAGATCATTTTATGCCGCGAAGCAACCCCATAATATTCAGCCACTCGCTTGGCGTTTTCTATCTCCATGCTGTGTCTCTGCCCATAGTCGAATGTAATTGGATAAATCTCATAGCCTTCTTCTTTGGCAATCCCCATACAGGTTGTGCTGTCCAGACCGCCGCTCAGGATAACGACCGCTTTTTTCACCGTCTCTTTGCTTGCCATAACGCACCGCCCTTAATGTTAAGTTATATGATTAGACCCCTCTCATGGCCGGGTCCCAAATGATTTTATGCAGCTGCATGTTCAGCTTCACATGAACCATAGCATGCTCCAGCATCAGCTCAACCAGCTTGGCCGGAGGCATCGTCTCCCAGACGGGACTGAACAACGGCAGCGCCTCGGTTGGATATTGTTCCAATACTTGACGAGCCGTGTGAAAATCAGTCTCATCGGCAATGACAAACTTGACTTCATCCTGCTTTCTCAACAAAGCAAAGTTTTCGTGGACCATTTGTCCCGCTTCTCCGGATCCGGGAAGCTTGTAGTCCATAATATATCTGACCTTGGAGGAAGTTACTTTGCTAATGAAGGGGGCGAGATCAATCGCGCCATTCGTTTCGATATGCAGGTCATCGATCCGTTCCATTCCCGCCAAAGCTTCAATTAAAGCGAGCGAATAATCGCCGTATAACAAAGGCTCCCCGCCGGTCAGACAAATGTGGCGGGACCGATAACGGCCCACCTCTCCGACGATCTCTTCAATCGTCATTACCGTATCCGCTTTATCCGGCGGATAGCTGTACGTCGTATCGCACCATACGCAGCGGAGATTGCAGCCGAATAGACGGACGAATACGGTCGGAAACCCTGCACGGGTTCCTTCGCCTTCCACCGTCTCAAAAATTTCTACCATCGGTAGCTTAACATCCTTCATCTCAGCTATCCTCCATCATCGACCGGGTAATTGCCGCATAGCTCGTAGGCGTCTCCCATAAACGCAATTCCTCCAATTGAACTGCAGGATGGAGTCCTTCCTGGACCAATCCTTCGTGAATCTGCTCATACATCCAGACGATCATATTCTCGGCAGTCGTATTCATTGGAGGAAGAACCTCGTTCAAATATTGGTGGTCCAGTCGATCGACCACCCGTTCCTTCGTAATTCTTTTGATATCGGCAAAATCAATAACGAGGCCCCGCTCATCCACCTTGCCCTTCATGACGACCTGCAATTTATAGGTATGTCCATGCATGTTTTTGCATTTGCCTTCGTAGCAGTGCAGATGATGCGCGCTGTCAAAGGTAAACTCCTTGGAGACCAGCACCTCTTTATGATGATATTTCAATTGGTCCGGACGGATATCCTGACCCAGAATCTGAACTTTGGTTGGAATGTTATAGCTCATGGCCACCACCTTTTCATAACTAAAAGTGAGGGTTCAAAAAGTCAACCTTTCAGCATCGAGAAGTACAAGTTTTCGCAGAAAACTCGCTTCTTTTGAACAACCTCTAGAAAGACATTATTCTATTATATCATGCGGATTCCCTGTAGCAAAGCGGAGAGGAGGGTCGGAAAAGGATGCGCTACCCTTCTCCTAGGCGAAAAATGACAACTAAAAAGATAAGATGGGGTGCAGAACCGCACCTTAAATGTTGTTTTCCTTCCCGACTGCAGACACCAGATTCAAAGTATATTCCGTGAGGCATTTATTACTCATGCACAGCTTCCGGTTTTTGAGCCGGATTTTTATTACAAGATTTTCATAGTTTCATAGGATCTCCAACATTTTCATCGAGTTTTCAAAGAAAGTATTCTAGTCCGTCGGATCTGTCTCCATTTGTCTGCCGCGCGCCTGTGTAATCATTTTAAAGCCTTAGGGGAATAACTATGAAATGGTTCTGGAAATTTTGCATAAAAATCGTTATGATAAAAAAATTAGAAGTCTAAGAATGAATGAAAACATACTTTTATTGAAATCCAGTACAAAGGAGTTCCTGGTTTTGATCGCCCAATTACCCGAAGCCTACATCGTTAAAATGAAGCAACAGCTTAATGACGAAGCGGAGCGGTTTTTCAGCAGCTATGAACAAGCGCGCACGCATGGCCTCCGCCTTAATCCTCTTAAAGTGCGGCCCGGCAGTCTCGGGGCGGAACGGTTAATAGAACAGTTTGAATTAAGTCCGGTTCCTTGGTGTCCGACCGGGTATTACTATCCAAGCTCGCATCGTCCGGGCAAGCATCCGTATCATGCTGCCGGCCTGTATTACATTCAGGAGCCGTCCGCCATGTCCGCCGTGGAATGGCTTGACCCTCAACCTGGGGAGACCATTCTGGATCTGGCTGCTGCGCCGGGAGGAAAATCAACGCAAATTGCCGGTAAAATGCAGGGAAAAGGGCTGCTCGTCGCTAACGAAATTCATCCTGCCCGCGCCAAAATATTGGCGGAAAACATGGAGAGAATGGGGGTCAGCAACGCCATCGTGACCCAGGCGTCCCCCGATAAGCTAATGAAGCGGCTTGATTCCTGTTTCGACCGCATTATGCTCGACGCGCCTTGCTCCGGGGAGGGAATGTTCCGCAAAGATCCGCAAGCCATGGACGAGTGGTCCCCCGAACTCGTCGCCATGTGCGCCGCCAGACAGCTGGACATCTTGCGCCAGGCCGTCCCGATGCTGAAGCCGGGCGGAATTATGGCCTATTCGACCTGTACCTTCTCCGAGGAAGAAAATGAACAGGTTATTGGACAGATCACTGACGAGTGTACTCATTTGGAGGTGCTGCGAACGGAGCGGCTCTGGCCCCATCGGAACGAAGGGGAAGGTCATTTCGTTGCTCTTCTGAGGAAAAGGGAGGAAGGAGGGAGCGAGCCTGCGTCCAAGCTTGTGACCACAGGACGAGTCAAATCCACTAGCAAGAACAGCTTACAATCCAAAGCGGTTACCGAAGCATGGAAGCTGTACTCCGAGTTCACGCAGCGGTATTTATCCAAGCCGCTGGAGCTTCCTCCAGGGGAACCCATCCTGTTCGGAGACCAGCTTTACTGGCTGCCCTTCGACAGAGAGGCGCGCTGGACAGGAACGGCTTTGGAAGGATTAAAGACAGTTAGGCCCGGTCTGCATCTGGGCACCATTAAGAAGCGCCGATTAGATCCCGCCCACGCATTGGCGCTCGCTTTGAAAGAGGATATGCCCCGGAGCATTCTGACGGTGAGCTCCGATTCCGGGGAAGCCAATTCTTACCTCCATGGTGAAACCTTGCCGGTGGACAACAGCACAGAAGGATGGGTCCTCGTTACAGTCGACGGATATCCGGTAGGCTGGGGTAAGGCAAGCGGAGGACAGCTCAAGAATCACTATCCTAAAGGGTTGCGCTGGCCCCGCTGAGCAAAGCGCAGCTCGATCTCCTGCTGCCGATTATTTTCGGACCGCAGCTGAGCTTCAATATTCTCCACCAACAGGCGGATATGCTCGACAACGCTATCGGGCAATTCCGCTTCCGGCAGCGATTTAACAACGTACAACAAACAGCGCAAAGTATCTTCCATTGCCGCTTTCTTCTTGCCGTTCAACACAACATCCGCCAAAAACACGAGATGGCTCAATTCCTTTTGCGATAAAAGCATTAGACCCGCCCCCTGCATGACTCACCGGACCCGGTGCGTGTAATCATTATATATCTATTATTGTATATATCCCAGTTTTTGTCGAATATTGGAACATTATAAAGCATAAACAGCTATCGCCTTCTTTGGAGACGATAGCTGCTCCTTCCCCAAAAAGTGGAGATGGGCTTCGAAGCGATTCCAGGTACTTTTCGGGGGCCCCGAACCAACCGATTCCTTATTTATGGGGTTTCCTCGCATTTATTGTCGTTGCCAATAAATTTTTTTGCAGCCCGGGCATCGAACCGCTTCAACATCATTTAATATGCTCCAGCCGTTGTTGATCTGCCAGTAATCTGGTTCGCAATTGAACATAGTCGACTTCCTGCACAGCGCAATTGGCCTCCAGAGCAAAGGCAGCGGCAGTGGCTGCGGATTGCCCCAAAATCATAAAGACAGGTTCCATACGGATAGAGCCAAAGGCGACATGAGACGCAGAAAGACAGACGGGGACGAGCAGGTTCGTGCACTCGTTTCCTCTGGGAATAATGGCGCGGTAGGAGATAGGATAAGGTGCCGCAGGAGGAATTTCCACGTTTCCTTCGTTTACACAGCGCCCATCGATTACAAGACGGCGGCAATTGTGGGAGTCAATTGTGTAGGCAGCCAGTCCGATTGGGTCCGTGACGGTTGTATATTTGTAGCAATGATGTTCCGTCATGACGACATCGGAAACCATTCTTCTCGCTTCGCGAATATACAACTGAGGTGTCCAGTGCCCGCTGTCCGGGTATTCATCCGCAGGCAAGCCCCATTGACTGACTTCTTTACGTATAGGTGCCGGAACCCGTTCATCATTGCACAGGAAATAGAGCATTCCAAGATTGTAATGCAAGTGCTCCTGAAATATTCGTTCTCTTGTTACATAATCCCCCTCGGGCCATTCGTAATTAGCCCCGATCATATCGGTAGATACAG
This sequence comes from Paenibacillus sp. J2TS4, assembly GCF_018403245.1. GTDB lineage: Bacteria > Bacillota > Bacilli > Paenibacillales > NBRC-103111 > Paenibacillus_L. Next base: position 302,770 of record NZ_BOSH01000006.1, on the reverse strand, counting down.
CACCATAATTGTTCAAGTCTGTCTTGCCATTCGGCATCATTTTGTGCAGTCTTAGCGCGTCCCACACTCCGGCCTGCATATATCTGGCTAGTAAAGTAAATGCTTCTGGATCGTAGTTCGGCGGTTCGGGAAAAGCGATCTGGTTATCCGGAACATTGGTAAGACAGATGCGGAAATTATAAGCCTGTATACATTTATCACCCTGGCCCTGGATAAAGGGAGGGACGTCTGTCACACCCTGCAGTAGCCCGCTGTCTGGCTTGCCCTGAACCTGGTACGGGTCGATCCAGGCTTTGAACGTGTGATTCGGGCTGCCAAAATGAACACCATTTAGCGTCTCCCTGTACACTGTATTGGCCTCGCGTCCTACATGATAAGAAACTCCCGCGAGTGCCAGCAAATCCCCTTCATACGTTGCATCGATGAACATGGAAGCTGAGAATACGCTGCCATTCTCCATAACTAAGGTTGTAATTTTGCTGTCGGTCTTCTCTACGCTGGATAGACGTTGTTCGTAATACACCGGTATATTGGCTTCTTCCAGCCATTGCTTATATATACTTTTGGCCACACTCGGCTCAAAGGTCCACTGCGTTCCATCTCCCTCCTTATTTTCATAGAACTCTCCAATCGCGGTATAAAACTCCCTGGCAATTCCACCGATCGCCTCCTTGTTTCCAATATCCGTTGCTCCCAGTCCCCCGGTAGTCAGTCCTCCCAGATGGCGACCAAACTCAGCTATCGCAACGCTGAGCCCCATTCGCTTTGCCTGAACAGCTGCGGCAACTCCGGCTGAACTCGCCCCATAGATGCATAAATCAGCATGGACGGTTATTGGTGAACTGTTATTAGACGAAGGTGTGTAGTACTTGATTTTCTGAAAATCAACTTTAGACATATCAGGTTTCCTCCTTATTGCCTATAGGTTCAGTTTCATTTTATTTCATATGAAGCTTTTATAACCAGTTGAAAAAAACCTTCATTTTAATTAGAATGAGGCTACAAATCGGAATCGAAAAGGATGAATATATCGTTGCGAAAAAAGAAATCGGTTACGCTAAAGGATCTGTCTGAACAACTGGGGCTGTCTGTTCATACGGTGTCCAAGGCATTGCGAGGGTTGCCCGGCATGTCTGAGGGAACGAGAAGTGAAGTCATCAGGAGGGCACAGGAAGCCGGATACCGGACTAAAGAGCAGGAACGGGCCCATGCGGTGGAGCAAATCCCCCTCTATACCCGTAAACCGTTTCGCTTTGCCCTTGTCATCTCCGATCACCCGTCAGCGATAGAGCTAAATCAGTTGATTTTGGCCGGGTTACAGCAGAAGCTGTCGGAGTACGGACATTCAATAGAAACCGTTATTATTCCTTACGAATTCAAGGAGGGGGAATCATTACAAGATTGGGCGGATATTCATCAACTGGAATATATGGACGGAATCTTTATTCCTCCTATGGTTGGGTTGGAGCAAGAGGAGCATTTATTGAGATATTCCATTCCACGCATACTTATTAATTTTCCCGGACATGCGGCCGAGGTAGATAGTATTGCCTGGGATGTCGGTACGGCGATTCATCAGTCTGTGCGCTATTTATTATCCAAAGGTCATCGCAAAATCATATACGTGGGAAGAAAGGAAGGGCACCGGGGGTTTGTGATCCGCTGGCAGTCTTTCGAGAAAGCTATGGCTGATGCAGGTCTGGAATGTCATCCAGATGACCATATGGTCGAATTTGGGGATTGGAATGTCCGTCTTGTCGAGAAGCTTGAACGTGTTCAACCTACGGCTATTTTATGTGCTACCGGAATGGATCTCGCCTGGATTTATCATGCATGCGGCCTGCTCGGAAAAAGGATTCCCGACGATATTTCGCTGATCAGTATGCAGCATGTGGAGAACCAGCATGTTCCGCAATTATCCCGTCCATTGATCATGATCCGCGAAAGCGGAATAAGAGCGGCGGAAAGAATGTTATGGCGAATCGCCAATCCGCATCACCCCTATCAACAACTCATGACTCAAGTCACGAGCTTGTAACTGCCCGGAAGTGAGTACGGCGGTTAGCCTCCTTCCTTGGGGTGGCGTTACCATAGGCAGGTTGACTGCTGCCCGACTGCATAGGTATACCTATACAGCCACTTCAGCGATGTACTGGATTCCAATGCGCTGAAGATTCATAGCGCCAATGCGATCATCATTCGAGCGATACCCGCACTTCTGACAACAGAAGCGGTGCCTCTTCTTATCCCGATTGGCTCTCTCTGTATGCTCGCATTTGGGGCAGGCTTGTGATGTATAACGGGGATCAACCGCTATTACTTTGGCTCCATGGAGGATGGCCTTGTACGTGATCATCTGGCGCAGCTGATAGAAGGACCAAGAAACGGTTTCATAACGATCCTGGACCCGAACCCGCTCTGTACGGTTTCGAACACCCGTTAAGTCTTCCAGTACAAACAACGTATGGGCCCCATATCGGCGGACGAGTGCCTTGGATATCCGATGATTGATATCTGTCATCCAGCGGTTTTCTCGTCCCCCGATCCGCTTTAACTTACGGCGAGCAGAGGCTGTCCCTAGTTGCTGCAATTGCTTTCGCAAATGCTTGTACTTCGAGCGTTTATTCTTAATGGGTCTACCGTGAAAGAACGTACATTGACCTTGGGAGTCATAGCTAGTCACAACAAAGTTGATGCCCATATCTAATCCGACTACTTGATTCAAAGATTGATCCGAAACTTCTTCCACTTCTTTGGTCATCGGGAGATGTAAGAAGAACTTCCCTCGCTTGTGGACTAACTTGGCGGTCCCGAAGGACCAGGATCCATCGAAATAAGATTCCATGCCTTTCGTTTCATAAGCCACCTTGATGCGGCCATGCAGGGTATTGATGGAAAACATCCGCTTCGTAAGCGAGTAATCTCGACGCCAAACGAGGTCGAGCTCCGGTTTCTTGAACCGGACGAATGTCCAGAGGTGGCCGTTGCCGACTAATGACTTGTATCGAGCAATCACCGTTCGCATGACCGATTGGGCCATTTGAGATCGCAAGGAAAAGGCAGAGCGCAACTCTCGGTACATCAACTGATGCAGCTTCGTCTTGGAGAGAATTTTCTCTTCAAATACAAGCTTGGACAGGTAATCACTTGCCAGACGATAAGCTCGTAAAGTCTGTCGTAACCCATCGATTTGTTCAGGAGTGGGCAAGATCTTCACTTTGGCGGTTAAAGTGATCTTCAACTCAAGTCACCTTGCTTCGTGTTAATATCATCAGCTAGGCTGTAAGTTACTCACCCTACATCCTACACACTCCATTATATCAAACATACGTTCCTATTTGAAGCAGAAATTCAGAAATAAGTGGAAGATCGCTTATCTAATCAAAAGAGGAGGAGTAAAGGGGTGTGACTTATAAGAGAAGGGCGTAGATTCCTCTCACGACTCAAGTCGCGAGTATCCTTTACGCAGACCATGAATTTACATTATGGGTACGTCTATCCATCGGAGCAAAAAGGAGGCTAAAGAGAAATGGCCCAGCTTTACACCAAGTGGAAAAAAGCGGAGGCTCTGCGTCAAGGGACACCGAGGCAGCGTCAAGCCTACGAAACCCTGACCAAGCTGCAAATTTATGAACGAGTGCATCCATTCGACCCCATACTGGCCGGAACGATCCCTCTAGGCATCGACACCGAAGAAAGCGATTTGGATATAATCTGCGAAGCCCGCAATCCCAACCTGTTCGCCGAATCCCTTCGGACCCATTATGGTACGCTGTCCGGATTCAGGATTCACGAAACCGTCAAGCAGGGCTTGCCTACGACGGTCTGCCGCTTTCATTATAAGGACTGGCCGATTGAATGCTTCGGGCAGCCCGTCCCGGTCACGGAGCAAAATGCTTTGATTCATATGGATATAGAGCATCGTCTGCTTCAATTGGCAGGTCCGGAAGCTAAGCAGGCCATCCTCCGGCTTAAAACAGAAGGCTGGAAGACCGAGCCCGCTTTCGCCCATTACTTCCGTATTAAAGGGGACCCTTACGAAGCCCTGCTCCTTCTGGCCCGCTGCTCTGATGACGAGCTGCGCGCCATCTTCGAGCTCTAGCTGCCCTCTTCGATCCTAATTTGTACAGGGGACCACTCTCCGATAACGGTCTGTCCATGGACGGATACGCTGCCTTCCGGGGTCAGATCCTTCTCGGTCATGATACCGAGAGCTACGGTAAACTGATTGAACTTAACCGGCACATTCTTTTCCCGGCGAACTTCATGATCGTTAATATAAAAAACCACTTCATTGGCAGCACGGTCATAAGTGATTTTGTAAGTATTAAACTCGCGCGGCTTGAAATGCTCCTTCTCTTCTTTAAAAATGCAGAAATATTTCGTTTGATCCGTTTCGGGGACCTGTACTCCCGGGAACGGCAAAACCGCGTACACGCTTGCGTATTGGTCATTGCTGACGAAGAAATCGAGAGCGCCGCCGGTAGTAAAATCTAGCAGGTTCAGTGACACGTACCCGTCATACAAATCGTTCGGAGCGGTGTTCTGTGCTCGTGCGCGAATCTGCAGCTCCACACTGATGCTTCCATTCTCCGGAATTTCAACCGGATCCACAGAATAATACATGTGTTTAGCGTTGTCCAGAATCTGTATTTGATCGTGGCTGCGGCTGAGGGGCGCTCTGACATAGAGAATCCCGTTACGGACTATGACAACCGCCTCCGGCTCCCGGTAGCTCCAGAAAGTTCCGTCTGGCAGTGGAAAACCTCCGATCTTCCAAACCTCTCCTTCTGATAATATCGTATGAAAATCTCCCAGCACGATTTCCTTCATTATGATCCTTCTCCTATCTTCAGGTTTAACGAATAGTGTAACACAAGAAGGCTATTAAATACGTGTCCAAAAAATCAACTTTTCTATAAGCGAAAGGGTACGTAGCCAATAGGAACGATAAGAAATAGTTAAGAAGTCTTAAATTTTCGTATTCTTTCTTAACAAAGCTTTGAAATTTCACTTAATTCTATTATTATAAAACAAGGCTCGACATCCTGAACTCAGCGCTTGACTCCCAATCCGGTCAGATGCTGTCGAATCCTTCTTTACAGCAAAGAGACTCCGCCGTCGTAACTGCGTCCGCTCTCAATCCATTCATTTTATCTATATTTGGAGGAACTTATATTGGAAAGCCTATGGGAAACTATTAAATACGCCATCCTCGGACTGCTTCAAGGCTTTACCGAGCCGATTCCGATTTCATCCAGCGGCCATCTGATTATTGCCCAGCGATTATTCGGGTTAGAAATCGAAGGATTAAGCTTTGAGGTTCTCGTCAACTTTGCCTCATTGATCGCTGTCTTGCTTATCTATAGACAGGATATCGTAAGACTGACAGTGAACGGAACCGCCTATCTGACCAAAAGGGATCCTAGCTGCCGCGGCGATTTTATGTTTATTATCTATTTGATTATTGCAACCATTCCCGCTGGAGTTATCGGCGTTCTGTTCAATGATTTCATATCCAGCAGACTTAAAGGGATACACGTTATCGGGATCACCCTGTTAGTTACGGCTGTAGCGCTATGGCTGATCCGCAACCTCAAAGGCCGCAAAGGGGATAAACAAATTACTTTAAAAGATGCGGTCATTGTCGGATTAGCCCAGGCCGTTGCACTCATTCCGGGAGTTAGCCGTTCGGGGGCGACGATCGTCGCTGCTATGGGGCTGGGCATGAAGCAGGAAACGGCGCTCCGCTTCTCGTTCTTCATGTACATCCCTGTCAGCTTGGGCGGGATGATTCTGGAAGCGGGAGATATTGTGAAAGATCCCGATTTGAACCGGCTGCTGCTTCCTTATGGAGCTGCTTTCCTGCTATCTCTCATAGCTACTTACTTTTCCCTCCGTTGGTTTATGAACATTATGAAGAAGGGAAATCTCGTTTACTTTTCTATCTACTGTCTCATAGTCGGTTTGGCTGTCCTCTTTTTTCTGTAAAATGGCGCACAAAACAATATACGATTACCGCATAAATCAACCCACTACTTTATACAAACGCCGTCCGGGACTTTTTCCTGACGGTTTTTTCTTTATATAAATAATGGTTCATCTTACCGAGTTAGCTTACAAATTGTTCACATTTCGATTATAATGGTCTAAATGGGGTGATCGGATGGAAAGTTGATGCTTAACATTGTAGGTTTTTCCATACCTTAAGTACTATTCTAAATAATCCGGAGGTGAACATCCAAACCCGACCGGGGGAGGATCCTTGTTGGAAGATGGCATACCGATATTATTAAATTTATTATTGGTAATGTTTCTAGTATTATTAAACGGTTTTTTTGTAGCATCGGAATTCGCGCTTGTGAAAGTCCGGGGAAGCCGGATCGCGCAATTAGTTAATGAAGGCAACGCCAGAGCAAAAATTGCACAGCACGTAACCTCACGGTTGGACGCTTATTTATCGGCATGTCAGCTTGGCATAACGCTGGCATCCCTGGGCTTGGGCTGGGTTGGTGAACCCGCCATCTCTAAATTAATCGTTCAGCCGCTTTTAGCATATCTGAATGCGCCTGAATATTTGGTGACGCCCGTCTCATTCGGTGTCGCCTTCGGAACGATCACTATCCTTCATATCGTCTTGGGAGAGCTGGCCCCCAAAACGATCGCGATCGTCAAAGCAGAACAGACGGCTTTATGGCTCAGCGGCCCCTTAATGTTGTTTTATCGATTGACGTACCCAGCCATTTGGCTGTTGAACGGGACCTCGATTCTGCTGCTGCGCTCGATCGGAATTCAACCGGCCTCCGAGCATGAAGCCAGTCATAGTGAAGAAGAAATCCGCATTCTCATGAAGGAAAGCCAGAAGAGCGGACACATCGATCAGGATGAGCTTATGTTGGTGGAGAACATCTTTAATTTTTCGGAGCGCGTAGCCCGGGAAGTGATGATACCGCGTACCATGGTGGAATGCTTATATACAGATTCGTCATTTGACGAGAATTTGGACATTGTTATCCAAAGCAAACATTCAAGATACCCGCTGGCACAAGAGGATAAAGACCGGATCATCGGAATTATCCATTCTATGGACATCTACAATGCCGTCCTTCAGAACGGCAAGGACAATCTTCAACTGGAAAGCATGATCCGGCCTGTGATTCATATTCCGGAAGCGATGGAGATCAGCCAGGTGTTAAGGGTCATGCAGAAGGAAAAGGTTCAAATCGTCGTGGTCGTCGACGAATACGGCGGTACGGCGGGAATTATTACAATGGAAGACATCATGGAAGAAATAGTTGGAGATATTCAGGACGAGATCAAGGTCGAAAGAGCCCAGGTGGAAGTGCTGGAAGACAAAACATCCGTAGATGGGCGCCTCCTTATCGAGAAGGTCAACGAAATGTTGGGACTGGACATTTCGGACGAAGAGGTGGACACGATCGGCGGCTGGATATACAGCCAAATTAACGGTCAGCCACAAATCGGGCAAACCGTCATCTTCCAAGATGTAAAGTTTCAAATCGCTGAGGTCGAGCATTTTAGAATTCATCGTGTCGATATATACGCTCTTCCGTTATCGGAGCGGTTTACGGCCAATGAAGAAATTATAGCTTAGCCTAGAGGCCTCTAGGCCGTTCATAGTAACGCGGTAATTCAGGCTTACTCTGATGGTCTTTACGTATAATCATATGACAAGGGACGGCAATATTGCCGCCCCTTTTTTCATATTCAACGGTCGGCTGCCACTAATGAACGGGAGCCGATTCAATATACATTTCTTCAATTGTTTTATTGTGACTGAGCATGGTCAGACTTAGCGATTCGTAATCCTGTTCCTTATCTAATTCGTTCAAAAGCAGCGCGGCAATCTCCTCCGAATCCCGGGCATGCTCCGGCTCCCGGAAGTCAATAAAGCCGGTCAGTTGGCGGCTGCCCAAATCAATTGTGGCGGTTCCAATGGGCAAGGCCCCCCTAGACTGCTGGTAAATCTCATAGGTTAACGTATCCCCGTCATCCCTTATGAGCACAACCAAATAATCATCATCCAGCTTGCCATTTAACGAATCCGGCTTCCCATCCTCTGATACAAGGGATTCATGATCCAACTCCATTATCGTCAAGATTTCCTGATCGTAATAATGCTCGAGCAAAATATGATCAATCTGATTAGAGTCAAAATCCGAGACGATCAATTCCGTCACCTCATCAATTTCTTCCTCAGACGGCTCATGGACCCAGTGGATTTCTCCCTCCACTCTATCCTGCTCTATATCCAGGAACGCCTCTACAAGCCATTCCTCCTGCTCATCGTAGACGTGATAATGCACCGAGTTTGGCGTTTCGTTCACCGCGACAAGCTCATAATACCCAACGGCATCTTCTTCATCATCCGCGATGCTTTCGGTCTCCTCGAATTCTTCTTCTACATCGGTCTCTCCAGCCGTCTCTATCTCCTCAGCATTGACAATATGCTCATAAGAGCTGTAAGTGACCACTACACTGCATTCATCCGCATTGACGGCATCGGTAAAGGATTGAATATACTGGGTCAAAAATAGCTCCACTTCCTCTTTATCCGCAGCGGACAGCGATTTTTTCTCCAGCTGGACCGAGCCGGAGACCCGGTCATTCTCCCGGTATACCAACGTGAAAGTTCCAATGAATCGGCCATTCAATAAAATATCGCCGGTTTCCCCGCCTACGGTTTTTAAATCGGGTCTGACGATCAAGTTCGCCATCGGGTTTCGCCTCCTGTTAGTTGGAATACTCCCCCGTTAGAGTGCCCGAAATACGCCAAGGATAAACGGCTGGTCGATTATTACACGTATGACCTGACAAACTTAAATAAATCCCGGCTTTAATACATCAACTCCATGAGATTTTAAAGACAATATTCATGGAAGGGCAAAGTCTTCAAAATAAATGCTTTCGAAGCGCCTGATATACGCCTTCCTCATTGTTAGATGCGGTAACCTCGTCTGCGGCCTGCTTGACCTCTAGCGGAGAATTGTCCATCGCGATCCCCATTCCGGCATATTCAATCATATCCGTATCATTGTAATAATTTCCTATCGCCAATATTTCCTTGCGGGAAACCCCTCTGGATTGTGCCAGCTTTTGCAAGGCGTTTCCTTTGCTTGCCTCCGGATGCATCATATCGATGAAATTCAAGTGGCTGCGAATCATCCTGAGAGAGCTCGTCCAGTCTCCCCACTGTCCTTCTACGCGATCGACTTTTTCCTTTTCGCTGTATATCGTAAATTTGACTATCGGATCTTGGAAGCCTAACAAATCTTCAAACACAATCGGATCCATTTTAAAGCTTGCATACATTTTTCTTTCCCATTCGGTGACGTGCTCCAAATATAATTCAAACGCAGTAGAAAGATCGAAGTGAATTTCATTCTCTCGACAAAATAGAATATATGGAATAATGTCCTGTACCTTAAAGGAATGCTGATGAAGAACCGTCATCTCTCTAGAGGAGACTGTAGCCGCACCATTATGGGTAACCATTATACCATCCAGTCCCATTTCCTTAAGGTATGGAGCCGCATTGGTCGGGCTTCTGCCGGTACACAGTACAATCTCCGCCCCGGCATGATGTATTTCCCGCAATAATTCCGCTGTCCGCGGAGTTAACTCATGCTGGTCATTAAGCAGCGTTCCATCTACATCGAGCGCAATCAGTTTATAGTTCATTAGTATCGCTCCCTCCCTTAAAACAAAATTCGATTATTCGGTGCTGGAATGTTTAAGGTTGTCCAGCTCCTTCTCTGTTAACTCCCTATAGCCACCGGGAGAAAGATGAGAATCCAATTGCAAACTGCCCATCGAAATCCGCTGCAAATAGACAACGCGCTTGCCTACCGCCTGAAACATTCGCTTCACTTGATGAAATTTGCCTTCCCTGATCGTTAACTCTATTTTTGAGAGAGGCTTGTCCGCAGCGGCATCCACATTTAAAATGACGAGCTCGGCCGGCAGCGTTACATAACCATCGTCCAACGAAACCCCTTTGCTGAAAGCGAAGCGATCCTCATCGGTTACAATTCCTTCCACTTCTGCAAAATAAGTTTTGGGCACCTCTTTCTTGGGAGACAGCAAATTGTGCGCCAGCTTGCCGTCATTGGTCAATAAGAGCAGCCCTTCGGTATCTTTATCCAAACGGCCAACAGGAAAAACCCGAAAATGACTGGCTTCCGGTCCAAGCAAGTCCAAGACCGTCTTCTCCCGCACATCCTCCGTTGCCGAAATGACCCCGGGCGGCTTATTCATCATTATATAAATAAATTCCTTATAATCGACTGGCTCGCTGCCAACTTGAATATGATCCTCGTACGGGTCAACCTGCAAGCCGCTGTCTTTTACCTTCCGGCCGTTTACCGTTACGGCCCCTCGTTTAACCAACTTCTTAATTTCGCTGCGGGTTCCCCACCCGGCATGCGCCAGCAGCTTATCGAGACGCTGAGTCGATCTCACTCCTAAGTCATCCTCCATCCCGGCGGGTATTCATTCTTCAGAATCCCGTCCTGCCACTTGCCCCAACCGACGGGAAATCCATCGATGCATACAAGGCACCAGCCTTTAGGCGATTTCACGCCCGCACACTTCACCTCTTCATCGCTGACGATAAGAGTATCACCTTTTAAATACTTAATCGCATCAGCAGACTGAGAAGTTAATTCCACTCGGCGGGCCGCTTCTTCCCCCTTCAATCCAACAGCCAGAGCGTGCGACGGAACAAATCTGTTGTTACGGATGGTACCGGCGTACCAACCGGGCCTCGACACTTTAAGACTATCGAGAGCCGGTGGGTAAGCCGGTGACAGATAGAGATGTTCTCCATAAACAACAGGTTCTCCGGGAGGCTCGACCGTGAGATGGTCGCGAACGAATGCCTTCCAGCCTTCTAAGGAGACTAGGGGCTCGTTATTTCCACGGTGGCCCTTCGCGCGCTTGCCTCCACCCGCCGTCGTTCGGGCTGAGCCTTCCCTCTCCACGCCGCGCGAGTCGGCTGCCTTCCTGCCCAGCCTGCTGCCGGAGGCAAGCAGCTTCACCTGCGCGGCTTGGCCCGCTGCCTTGCCTTGACTCGATTCCCTGGCTTCCGGCCATGCTGCGGATTTCAACGTCGGGCGCAATGTTCCCGGGCCGGGCACCTCACTTCCTCCTGATCCAAGCGCATTTCCGGTTCCCGACTCAAGGACACCTGCGCCTCCCGCTTCGGTCTCGGCTATCCGTCCCTCTGGGTTCTTCTCCAGCACCGCGGCGAAATGTCCCTCTCCCCGAACGAGATGCGGCCACAATCGAACGGTACCGGGCAATGGAGTGTTGCTAGAACCCGGCCCCAAGCCATCGCAGGCATCGGAGTCTGCTTCCTCCATTCCCGTGAATTCACTCCAATCGGCCCTCCCCGTGGAACAGCCTTCCGCTCCAATGGGGACCAATTTAAATTCCGGATGCTTTTTCAGAAAGGTCGAAATCATCGCTTCATTCTCTTCCGGTGAAAAGGTACAGGTCGAATACACAATTCGACCCCCGCTGGTCAGCATTTGGGCTGCGCTCTCGAGAATATTTCTTTGCATGGCGGAACACCGTTTCACAGAATGCTTCTCCCATTGCCCTGCCATATCCTCATCCTTACGGAACATTCCTTCTCCTGAGCAGGGTGCGTCAATCAGTATTTTATCGAAAAATCCGTGAAAGTTGGGAAGCATTCGTTCCGGAAGCTCGTTCAAGACAATCGCATTGCGGATGCCGGCCAGCTCCACATTTTTGACCAATGCTTTGACCCGCTCCGGTTGATTATCATTGGCGACGACAAGTCCCGTTCCCGCCAGCTTGGCGGCGATTTGGGTCGCCTTGCCGCCGGGAGCCGCGCACAAATCAAGCACCCGATCCCCGGGGCGGATATCCAGCAATTCCACGGGAAGCATCGCGCTTGGTTCTTGAATATAGTACAGACCGGCGTGATAGTAGGGATGCTTACCGGGGCGTTCTCCTTCTGCATAATAATAGCCGGTAGCACACCAAGGCACCCGCTCCAATGCAAAGGGGGCCATCCTGCTGAACTCGTCTGCCGATATTTTTAACGTATTGATTCTCACCCCGTAATGACGGGGGGCTTCGTAGGAAGAATAGAAGGCGGTAAACTCTTCCTGCAGCAATCTCTTCATCTTCGTTATAAACGCTTCTGGGAGCTGTACGGCCATGATGTTCACTCTTTCGTCATTCTTATATTTTGAAAAAAACATTTTGTTCATGCTATAATGGTTACGGAAAGGAGGGTACTATGAAAAAATTAGCTATTTATCTTTCAATTATAGTAGCCGTATTCGTACTACTATTCGTTCTTAATAAGGCTAGCGTCAGCTCCAATGATGCGAAAGCGAAGGAACTGTATGGAGTTTCGGCGAACAAGCTTCAACCCGAAACGATCAAGCAATTGGACGATCCTAATTACCAAAGCATCGTTCTTCCCCAACAACTGGAGCAAAGCATTAACAACAAGGAATCCATGTTCGTGTACTTCTTTTCTCCCGATTGTCATTTCTGCCAAAGAGTGACCCCGGTCATCTATCCGATGTCTCAAGAAATGGACATTGAACTAAAACAATTTAACATTCTGGAATTCAGGAATTACCTGAGTACTTACCAAATCGAATCCTGGCCAGTGCTTGCCTACTTCAAAGATGGAGTAGAGGTAGAGCGAATTGTCGGAGAAGCGGCCAAAGATAACTATAAGCAGTTTTTTGAAAAATATAAACAGTAATTTCTGGACAAGCGGATTACGGTTCATTTTCCATCTAATAGATAAGCAGCCTCAGGCTGCTTTTTTGCTTTCTTCCCCACGCCTAATGATCGTCATCGGGCAGATGTTTATGAACGGCCCATTCCTCAACCTGCTCCTTAAGGACAGGATCGATGATTCGGATCGTCAGGTCATAAAATTCAAACGGAGCCTCGTCATAGTTTTCCAGTTGTCTCCAATACCGCTCACTCTCTTCCAGCAGCCGTCCCAGATCAATCCCTAAAGAATCGTTTGGGAATTGACGGAGTTTATTTACCGCTTGAGCAAACATTTTGCGCGCGCCGTTTCGGTTGTCGTTGCGATGATGATACAGGGCGACCGCTACCTGAAGCAGACCCTGGTACAGAAGGTTTCTTCCTTCCTCCAGCCACAGTTCCTCCAACACTTCATGACATTCAAAATAATCCCGCTCCACGTTAAAATAATGAAGATAAGCCAAGTAAAGCGGGCTGTAGTCGATTCGTTCCATTCCTGTCATCCCCTTCCCCCTCCCTACAAACAACCCCCTGCCATCCGGTTCAGGGTCAGATGTCAGGGGGAAACCCGGTTACTTACGATCGACTTCTTTTTTCGCTTTAGCAATCGCTTCCTCAATGGATAAGGACAGCTTCTTTAAATTCCATATATCTTCCGCTTCCCAATATTCATTAAACTTCAATTGAAAGTTAACCGCTTCGCGGACTCGCCGGTAAAAGTAAAGCTGCTGAATATCGTTCAGCACTTTGGATACCAGAATGGACTTGTCTTCGAACAGCATCTGAGACTCCATAATTTCGTCGCGGATGCTCGACATTTCCTGATCCAGCAAATAGGCCGCCTCGGCCGCCTTGCTCAGTCGCTTAGTCACTTCTTCAGGAAGCTTGCCTTTATATTTATAATTTAATGAATGTTCGATAGTTGCCCAGAAATTCATGGCCAGAGTACGGATCTGCAGCTCGGCCAGCACAATTTTCATGCCAAGAGCGGTCTGCACCGGATATTCCACAATAATGTGGTAGCTCCGATATCCGCTTTCTTTTTTATAAGTAATGTAGTCTTTGCAGTAGACGACCTTCATATCCTGGCGCTGGCGGATGATAGCCGACAGCCGCTCAATGTCTTCCACAAACTGACACATGATTCGTATACCCGCTATATCCTCTATACCGGTCTCGATCTCGTCCATCGGCACATTCAGCTTTTTCGCTTTATCCAATATGCTTGATATTCGTTTGACCCGTCCCGTTACAAATTCTATAGGAGCATATTCTTCACGGCTTTTTAATTCCGAACGAAGGGTCTTGAATTTCACTTTAAGCTCCTCGACCGCTTGTTCATAAGGAAGAAGAAATTTATTCCAATCTCTTCCATCCATAACATTTCCTCCTCTCGCCGTCTATTCCAATACGTCCGCACCGACAGCTTCGGATATATGGGAACATCCGTCTCGTTCCAGCAGCTCCAACAAGCCGGCATTCAGTCGTTTAATCAACCCCGGACCTTCATAGATAAGCGAGGTGTAGACTTCTACCAGATTAGCGCCTGCCCGTATTTTGTCATAAGCGTCCTGGGCGTTGAAAATCCCCCCGCATCCAATAATCGGAATTCGGCCGCGGGTAAGTCGATAAATCGCCTTGATGACGTCCGTAGATCGGGCAGTAAGCGGCTTCCCGCTCAATCCGCCTGTTTCCGAAGCGTTCGGATGTCCAAGCCCGTCTCGGCGGATCGTCGTATTCGTGGCGATAATACCGGATATGGGACTTGCGAGGATCGTATCCATAATATACTCTAAATCCTGGTCAGAAATGTCCGGAGCTATTTTGACGAGCACCGGCTTCGGACGGGCATCCTGCCCGCTTTGCCGATCCCGCTCCTCCATAACGGCTTCAAGAAGCCTCTTTAACTCTTCCCCATGCTGCAGCTTGCGCAGATCGGGCGTATTAGGCGAGCTTATATTAACGACAAAAAAATCCCCGAAGGGGTACAGCTTGCGCAAGCATTCGCGATAATCCTGTTCCGCCTCTTCGTTCGAGGTTGTTTTGTTCTTGCCGATATTCACCGCAACGGGAATCGTCCGTCTTCCAGTCTGGCGCAGATTGACCGCCATTTGATCGGCTCCAACATTATTAAACCCCATTCGATTGATCAATGCAAGATCTTCCGGCAGCCGGAACAGTCTCGGGCGATCATTGCCCGTTTGAGGCTTGGGAGTGACGGTTCCAACCTCCATAAACCCGAAGCCGATCGCGGAAAAACCGGGAACTGCCTGACCGTTCTTATCCAGACCGGCCGCCAATCCGATCGGATTCGGAAATTCTATATCCCACAGCTTCACCTCAAGCTTGGGCGAAGGAACCGTACCATATAATTGTCCAAGCAAGGAAGCCATCCCAGGGAATCGCGCCCCTTTGCTGAGCCCGTTAATGATTAAATGATGGGCCTTCTCCGCATCCATTCGGAACAAGACCGGTTTGGCCAAAGATCGATATAACATGTCTGTCCAACAACTCCGTTCACAAGTAGTCCTAACGATCAGTTTACCTTCTTAAGAAAAAAAAAGAAAGATGCAACTTATATCGCAAGAACGTTGGCTCCCCCACTTGTCCATTCCCGCCTACGATGTTAGCTTGTCCACTCACCTACATATTAGCCTGCACCCTGACCCGTATAATAAGCGCTGTCAAAAAAGAAAGGATATGATAGAATATAGGCTAAAAGTAAGAGTTTAAAATGAATGAAAGGGTGTTAGGTGCCGATGAAAAGAAAACCCATCTCCTATTCACAACGTAAACCGAAAGAAGAAGTAAACAAAAAAGGCGTCATTTGGGTCGTCAGCATCTTCGCCGCCATCGTAATCCTAATGGCCGTACTACTCATTGTGAACGGTTAGAAGAATGCGGATCCAAACGGATGGATAACGGGGGAAGGACTCCGTCAACCGATCGTTGCGCTCCTCCCTCGCCTCCATCAAGGTTATTTTTATTTATTCTTGCCGTAGTTTGTAGCTATCAACGGCAATAAAGCAATGGTTCGATGAGACGGGCAGGATGGCCGGTTCGTTTAATTCAACCATTCATATATTTTGCCTGGATTGGTTTCGTTATCCCGGACCGGCAATTCTAGCCTCAAGGCTCCCCGGATAATGGATTCGGGCAGACCTTCCTTAACAATCGAAACCTTGGTTCCCATCGGTACCAAACCATATAGCTCTTCCACGTCCTCGTCCAGCATCCGGATACAGCCTAACGACCGGTCCTCCTCCATACTGGATGGCTGATTGGTTCCATGGATCGCATATAATGTATCGGATAAGGTCATCCCTCTTGTACCGAATTCTCTCTTTTTCCTGCCCTGTGGATCGACTACCTTCTCGCTAATATAGAATTCTCCTTCCGGAGTGCGATCTCCGCCAAGACCGACTGGATAGTTGCGAATGACAATGCCGCCGCTCACCAGTGCCAGGCGGTAATTCTGTTTATCCACAATAATTTCCAACGGAGCCTCCGTCCATACCTCCGTATACTCGTTAACCGGCTTATCCGGCCCCCCATTCTCCGGTAGTATGGGCAGCTGCAACTGACCGTTCTCGTCAAACAGCTTGTCCTTATAGATGCCAAATGCAGCCTCCATCCGTGTCGTTGTACCCGATAATAAATTATCCGGATAGTTACCGGTCAGATCTGCCATCTCTGCCGGTGGTGATCCATTCAACGAATAATAGCCTATCAAGGCCGATTGAAGAACAAGCAGCTCTTCCCGCTCGGTCATCCATTCGGTTATCCTTTGCCGGGCCTCAAGCCCATCCATGGGCTCGCATTGGCATAGCTCCCTATCAAAGATTTCCAGCTCATAGCGCCCGGAAGCCTCGACAGGACGCATTGCTGCCATCGCCTGGACTCCTTCTCCCCACATCGTCCATGGGCCGTTTCTCTTCAGCGTTCCCCACACCGTATTCTGTGAGGGAGAAGAAAACGGAAGCCAACGTTCCATTCCCGCCGATTCAGAAACGGATGATGGTTCAGTTACCACGCTCAGGATCACTCTCGGCGAGTCCCCGTTATCGGGATCAACCTCTTGCCCCGATTCCCCTCCCTTCACGTCAGGGGAAGGAGAAGGCTCGGGCTCTACTGAAGCCCCTCCTTCTTCTTTAGCCGCCCCTCGCTTTATTTCTCCAGACATACTCTTATCCAGCGAGGAAGGCAGGATTAACAGCAGCACGATAAAAAGCAGTGCCCAAGCCGTTCTTTTCAGCTTTTTATTCGGTGTCCCCACGGCTTCTTGAGGAGTGGAGGATATATCCTCGGATTCGGGCAGCATCGATTTCATTTCAAAAGCATCGTATATTTCTTCCGAACGGGCATAGCAATACCGGGCCTTGCCGTCTTTTCCCTGCCTCTCGTATTCTTTGCCCAGCAAATACCAGGCCATTTTGCTGGATGGATGCTGACTTATGTACTGCTTCAGATACTGCGGAATGTCCTCGTCCGCATAGTCCTTAAGCTCCCTTTCCTGACCCTCGGAGGAAGAAGCGGACGAATTCTGCGCTTCTCCCGGCATGGCGCTATCCTGCGATTGGGCCGCATTCCTCTTATTGACCGTCTCCCGCGCTTCCGCGCCCTCCTGCAGGGTGGTTTCCTTCTGCAGCCTTGGGGTCTCGCTCAGCCGGGCATCATCCTGCGCCCTTAAGGCCTCCCTCGGGTTGGTTTCTTCCCTCCGATCAGTTGCCTTAAGCCGGCCGGGAGCTTGCCGCGCCGACCTCGGTCGGTCAGCATCCTTCTTCATAACTAAAGCCTCCTTTGCCAATTAACGTTGACCAATCTATAACTTTATATCGGCAAACGATTAAAGAAAATAGCTCTTTTCAAAAATATTGTTGCTGCTATAACAAAAGAGCCGCCGCTCATACGGCGGCGTATATTTCTTTGATTAAACTATCGATCTCCGTTACCCTAAGCGTAATTTTTAAGCCTTTCGCCAGAAGTGTTTGGTTAAATCCTGGTATCCTGCCTCAACCATTACGGAGTTAATCTCTGCCCTTAATGATTCATACACCGGGTTCCCAGCTAACCATTGTTCGCAAAGTGATACAATATCCTCCCCCTTTTTGTGAGTGTTTTTCAACCAAATGCTTTTCCACTTGGGATAAGGGTAGGGTTCTTTCCGTACAAGAAAAGGTAAAGCCAATGCGGCTTCAATCGTTCTATTCATCATGATTGTTTTACCAAGTGGTTCTCGCGCCGCTGAAACTGTTACTCCAGTGCGCAAGTCTTTGTAAGACTGTGTGATAAAGTCTAAAATCGTTAGGTGAAATCGCTTGTTTGCATCGTCGAGAAGTTGTGGAAGGATATGTTTACTATCCTGAATAATAACCGCGTGTTGGTATATCCATAGAACTTCAGGATCACTTCCATTCAGCCGATTTTGGAGCCATGTAAATGGTCGGATTTTGATATCGACTAAAGGTTGATGATCCTCATCGTGAACCCACAAGTTTTGGACCCCGCCCGCTTTTTCGACCAAAGCAATATGTTGTTCGTCAGGCAGTATGAATTCTAAATCAAGATCCGATGTTTCGTTAAACATTCCAAATGAATAACTGCCTGTTACTACTATTAAAGCTATATCCAAAGCTTCTAATACAAAAGGGGAAGCGCTTTGATGTTTTAGCGGACCATTGAAATAATCAGAAACCAGCTTTTGAACATGTGAATTCATATCACACCACCTTCACGATTGAACTTTTAGGTTTAAATGCCTTTATTCTTGGCAGGCAGTTCATCGAAAAGCTCGTCTAACTTAGCCCAATTCCCTGTGCATCCTCCCGATACAAATTTGACGTGCGTATCAAATTATAGCAAGTAAATGACAACTGACATAGAGCAACAATCCTTTTTAACACCTGAAAATCTGCAATTACTTCACCGTAAATGCCTGGCCCCCCTAAATAACAAAAACCGCTCCAACATGGAGCGGCCGGAAGATGCATACAGACCCGAATTTCCTATTCCATATCAAATGGCTCATCCGCCACTTTAATGGAATCGGTCGGACAACCGTCTTGGGCATCCTGCAAATCATCGAATAAATGTTCCGGAATTTCCTTGATTCCTCTATTCTGATCGTCGTCGTAGATGACTTCGGCAATTCCGTCATCATCGTAATCATAGATGTCCGGGGCGGTAGCGCCGCATGCGCCGCATGCAATGCATGTGTCTTTATCCACCCAACTGTATTTACCCATTGCCTATAATTCCTCCTCTATAAGGTGGCCATTCCTATTTATATCCTTTTCTTTAACGTTATCGGGATTAACCGGATCATCATTCTTGATCCGCCGAATCGCCTTCACCCCTGCGCAAAAAGTCGGTTTGCAGCGAGGTGCCGCGGACTTTATGGTTGCGGATTAGAGCTGAGGGGTCCTCCCCGATCATTCCCGCGGTCAATAACGAGCTTTCGCCGAACTTATCGCGAATCCGGTCCATCGTTTCGTTCAGCTTATCCTTCTTACCCGCCTGCTCGAAATCAAACAAGTCCAGCTGAATGGCCGCCCCCGCCTTTGGCTGCAAGTTTTGCAAAGTTATGCCTAACAAGCGGATCGGCTTTCCCGGCTGCCAATGACTCTGAAACAGACGGCAAGCCTCCCGGTAGATCAAATCCATATGTTCTGTAGGCTGAGACAAGGTTACCGATCGCGTGATCGTCTTCATGTCAGGATCACGAATCGTAATCTGCACCGTCGTACAGACCAGATGCTGCCTTCGCAATCTTCTCGCGGTCTGATCCGCCAAGTTAAGAAACACCCGGCGAATATCATCCACATCGGTAAAATTGTACGGCAAAGTCGTTGTATGACCAATCGATTTATTCGGATCCCGCTCCGCCTTGACCGGTGAATGGTCGAGTCCGTTGGCGGCCTGCTTCAGCCAGCGCCCGTAGACTCCGAATTGCTTCACCAGCATATTTTCATCGGAGGAAGCCAAGTCTCCTATGGAACGAATATTGAGCTTGAGCAGCTTGGCTGCTGTTTTGGAGCCGATCCCGTACAATTCCTTGCAAGGCTTGCCCCAAAGAAGCGGGCGGACATCCCGCAGACGAAGCACGGAAATTCCATTAGGCTTTTTCATATCCGAGGCCATTTTTGCCAGCAGCTTATTCGGGGCTACTCCGATCGAACAAGGCAGTGATAACTCGGTACGGATTCTTCTCTGAATCGTATGGGCGATTTCCAAAGGGGTGCCGAACTGGCTCGATCCGGTTATATCCACGAAGCATTCGTCTATGGACATGGTCTCGACCAGAGGAGAGTATTGATAGACGAGCTGGATAAACCTGCGGGAAAAATCTCTGTACAGCTCAAAATCGGGACGGATGAATATAAGCTCCGGACACAGTCTCCGGGCCTGACTGACCAGCATTCCCGTCCGCACTCCCCGGGCTCTCGCCGCATAGGAGGACGTTACGATAATTCCTTTGCGCAGTTCGACGCTTCCGGCTACCGCTATCGGTTTGCCCGCATAGAGAGCCGGTTCCGCAGCTTCATGCACGGAACAATAAAAAGCATTCATATCCACATGCAGGATTACTCTGCCTTTGCGCGGATAATATTCACTGGCCTTCTTCATATTCGGCGCGAACCGTGGTATATATTCCGCCCCGCACATTGAATTTGCCTGTAACCTGAAGCTTGCGCGGCTTGATAAATTCCACGAAGTCTTTCAGTATCGTATTGGTGACATCCTCATGAAAATGGCCCTCATCGCGGAAGCTCCATAGATACAGCTTTAACGATTTTAACTCTACAATATAAGGGCCCGGGATATATTTAAACGTAATGGTTGCGAAATCCGGCTGGCCGGTTACGGGGCACAGCGCCGTAAATTCCGGGCTTTCGATCTCGACCTCATACTCCCGGTCGGGATGGGGATTCGGAACCGGTTCTAACACTCTTGACGGTATAGTAGACATGTTGAAGCACCTCCATATTAATTACCATTATCAGCATACAACCAGTCCGTTCAGCGGTCAAGCTTCCCTTGAAATTACGGGCATTCTTCCTTGTCGGTTTTGTAAAAACACTGTCCGCGTCCGGTACTTAATGTTATAATAGGAAATTATAGATTCGCCAGGATTCGTAATTTTATGAGGGGGACAGATATGTCAAACCAAATCTTTATTTTCGACACTACACTGCGTGATGGAACCCAAGGAGAAGGGATCAGCCTCTCCGCTGAAGACAAATTTAAAATCGCACTGCGGCTTAATGCGTTGGGCGTTCATTATATTGAAGGTGGAAATCCGGGCAGCAACAGCAAAGACATTGAATTTTTTCAGAGAGTGAAACAGCACAACTTCAATGCCAAAATAACAGCCTTCGGCAGCACTCGCCGCAAGCATTCGATAGCCGAGCAGGATGTTAATTTGAATCGCATTATCGACTCTGGTGTCCAAGTTGCCTCCCTCGTAGGTAAAGCATGGGATTTTCATGTCACGACAGCGCTTCAGACGACGCTGGAAGAAAATTTGGCCATGGTCTTCGACTCGGTCTCCTATCTCAAGCATAAAGGTTTAGAGGTTTCGTTTGATGCCGAGCACTTCTTCGATGGGTACAAGCATAACCCTGAATATGCGCTTGCCGTACTGGAGAAGGCGCAGGAAGCAGGGGCCGATTGGCTCGTCATGTGTGATACGAACGGCGGTACCCTCCCCAATGAAATTCATGAGATCGTTTCAATGGTGCGAAGCCGGATGACGACGTCTCTTGGCATTCATACCCATAACGATTGTGAATTGGCCGCAGCTAATACGATGGCGGCGGTGCAGGCCGGAGCGACACAGGTGCAAGGGACTATCAACGGATACGGCGAACGATGCGGCAATGCCAACCTGTGCTCGATCATCCCCAACCTGCAGCTCAAGCTCAATTATCAATGTATTTCGGACAGTCAATTACAGCAATTGACCAGTGTCGCCCGATATGTCAGTGAAATTGCCAACGTCAATATGCCTGTTAACCAGCCTTATGTCGGTACGGCAGCCTTCGCTCATAAAGGCGGTATTCACGTATCCGCCATTCTGAAAGATCCCAAAACCTATGAGCACATCCAGCCGGAGTTGGTCGGCAACAAGCAGCGCGTTCTTGTCTCCGAGCTGGCCGGTCAGAGTAATCTGTTGTTTAAAGCCCAGGAGCTCCATCTCGATATCGATCAGGATCCCGAGAAGACCAAGCAGGCGATCGACAGAATCAAGGAACTGGAGCATCACGGCTATCAATTTGAAGGCGCCGATGCTTCCTTGGAGCTGCTGCTTCGCCAGGAGTTCGGGGAGCTGGAGCAAATTTTCACCCTCGAATCCTTCAAAATTCTGGTTGAGAAAAGCGCCAATCGCAAAGTGTCCTCCGAAGCTATCGTCAAGCTGAGAATGGATGGCGACACCGTTTATATGGCAGCGGAAGGCAACGGGCCGGTTAACGCTCTGGACAACGCCCTGCGTAAAGCTCTCGAGCAATATTATCCCGACATTAGAAACATGCACCTATCGGATTATAAAGTCCGGGTCATCAACGAGAAGGACGCCACCGCGGGCAAAGTCAGAGTGCTGGTCGAATCCTCGGATGCCAACAATCAATGGAGTACAATCGGCGTCTCGGAGAACATCATTGAAGCGAGCTGGGATGCTCTCGTAGACAGTATGCGCTACGCCTTGATCGGCAAACAACCGATAGAGCCGGCTTCAGCTTATCGCCAGGAGCGCCTCGGTCTGGTCAATCATTAGGATCTCCTTGACCTAACAAATGCTGCCCGAATGATTTTACTAAATTCTAACGAAAGCTTATAGCATGCTTTCATTCAATTCAGATGCGTTTGAAACGTACTTCAAACGGCTTGCCTGGTATTAACTGGGCAAGCCGTTTTTTATGCTCACGCTGATCCACTATAGTATAGTTTCCCGCTGCCTGACTTTTCGTTTAGTGCTGAAAGCAGGTTTCGATCCACCCGAACGTAAGTGTTGCCCTGATAAATCAACGCTCGATTAAGGCTTTTATTTTGCCTTCCAATTGGTTCGAATCGACCAAATTAATGACTTCCACGATGACGCCATTCCGGTCAATCAAATAGCTCGTCGGAATGAAATAAAATTTGTACAGCTCACTTGCTTTTCCTTCCCTGTCCAACAAAACGGGAAAGCGAAATTCATGACGTTCTGCGAATTTCTCTACTTTATCCAGCTTGTCACTCCGTGTCACATTCACCGCATACATATCCAGCTGGTCCTTGTATTTGTCGTACATTCGTTTCAAATCCGGTGCTTCCAATTCACAGGGGCCGCACCAGGAAGCCCAAAAATTCAAAAACAGCGGCTTGTCCCTCTTTCCGCCCACTTCATAAGTGAGCCCATCCAACCCCTGCAGCGTAAAGGCAGGAGCCCTGTAACTGGGCTTCGGCGCGGTTTCCGTCGGTAGAGCGACTTCTTTATTCCGGGAGGAGAAGTCCTGATATACCGCCAACCCAATCAGTACAACAATAAAAACAATCAAAATCCCACTTTTTTTCATGGCTGCTCAAATCCATTTCTTAATTTTTTTCCATAATCAACAAATTCCCTTTCGACCCTGACAAAGTTTTGTTTTAGCCCTTTGCAATGTTATAACCCCTTGTTTTGTTATGGCCCTTATGGATAATATCCCAAATTAATCCGATTTCGATTCTCTAATTGATTTTTTCCTCAACTTTAATGTATCTCTGGACTTTTATGTATCTGGAATGATTACCAGTCGAAGCGGGAAAAGTAAGTTCATTACAACTACAGAGGAGCCCCGTAATGGAAAAGACAAAACAGAGAAAACTGGACGTTACATTCGAAAGTACAATTGAAGAGACGCAGGCCCAGCCGAAAAAAAATAAAAAAGACGGCGGGGCATCCAAAGGCTCTTTTGCCGAATTTTTCGCTATTGCCTCGATTCCGCTAGTGCTGGTTCTGGGGAATTCGATGCTTGTCCCTATCCTTCCCGACATGGAACGGGAAATGGGCATCTCCCGATTTCAGAGCAGCCTGGTCATCACTCTTTTCTCCGTAACCGCCGGTCTGATCATTCCTTTCTCCGGATATTTGTCCGACCGGTTCAGCCGCAAAGCGGTTATTATCCCCTCCTTGATCATATATGGTGCCGCCGGGATATTAGCAGGCTTCGGCGCGGTTTGGCATTCTTATTGGGTCGTTATCGTTTCCCGGGCGATTCAGGGCATCGGAGCAGCCGGAACTGCATCGATTGCTATGGCGTTAGTCGGAGATATGTATAATGGCGCTACGGAAAGCAAGGTGCTCGGACTGACCGAAGCCTCCAACGGAACCGGCAAAGTAGTCAGCCCCATTCTCGGCTCACTGCTCGCTCTCATTGTTTGGTATGCGGCATTTTTCGCCTTCCCTGTTTTTTGCTTCATCTCGCTGGTAGCTGTTATCTGGCTGATCAAAGAGCCGGCCAAAGATAAAAAACCTTTAAAGTTCGGCGCCTACGCCAAAAAAATCGGTACGATCATGAAGGAAAAAGCAAGATGGCTCGTCACGGCCTTCTTTTCCGGCTCACTTGCGCTTTTTATTTTGTTCGGGGTGCTGTTCTACCTCTCCAACATATTGGAAGATCCCCCTTATTCCATTGACGGGGTTGTCAAAGGTCTGGTGCTGGCCATCCCCTTGCTTGGAATGGTCGTGACCTCCTACATCACAGGAAGCGTTATTAAGAAAAACGGGATTCTGATGCGGTGGCTGATGAATATCGGGCTGGTTCTAATGACGGTTTCCCTGGCCCTCACTATTTTTTTATACAAAAATATTTATGTGTTCATTGGTCTGTTAACCGTCAGCAGTATCGGGACCGGCCTGCTGCTCCCCTGCCTGAACACGATGATCACCGGATCGGTATCCAAAGCGGAGCGCGGGATGATCACTTCCATGTATAACAGCTTGCGGTTTCTCGGCGTAGCCTTTGGACCTCCATTGTTCGGCTGGATGATGGATATTTCCCATTCCGTCGTGTTCATTACGGTATCAGCGCTGTCTTTAATCGCCCTGGGGCTTGTTTTCTTTCTCATCAAGCCTGAGGCCAAAGTCAGTTAAAAACAATTCAAATAAATGCATCCTGCCGCTATTAAAAACCCCCTGTCGACTTACAAAATAAGCGTGCACATAAGGTCCGGCAAATTCACATATTATTCAAAGCATAACGTTTGACTGTATGGTTCATATTCATGTATTATGGGGCATATAAGATAATAGAAAAGGGGGGAAACCCTGATGGGAATATAAAGCTTTACCGGATTGGGGAAATCGCCAGAATGGCTAACGTAAGCCATCGTACGGTGGACTATTATACCAAGCTCGGTCTAATCACTCCGGAGAAAAGATCTGACAGCAATTATCGCTATTACAGTGATGAAACCTTGAGCCGTTTGAAACGTATTGAAAGTATGAAGCAAGAGAAATATACTTTGGAAGAGATTAAAAGCAGCCTCGATCTGATTCACAAGGTTAGCCGGGATGATCATGTGACCGATAAGCTTGCCTCACTGCAGTTGCAGATGCAGCAATTGGAGCGAGAGGTCAAAGAACTCAGTCCCCTCATCGATCAGTTGAAGCCGAATCAGGCGAAAAAAATGTACAAACTGCTGACGCCGCAAAGCGCCGCATGTATAGAAGCTCTCCTGCTTTTACTCGGAAAAGGTCCGCTTCTCTAATTGTTACTTTCATTCTTTTATTCTAAATACAGGGGGTTTGGCTATGTTCTTTTTCTATTACCCATGGGACCTATTGATTCTGGCTGCCTTCGGATTATCCATCTGGGCATCCTTCCGTGTGAAAAGCACTTTCAAAAAATGGGCGCAGGTCCCCACCACCTACGGGTTGACGGGATATGAAGCCGCTCGAAAAATGCTGGACGCCAACGGGCTGCATGATGTTCCGATCGAACCCGTTCCCGGCGCTTTATCCGACCACTATGATCCGATTAACCGGGTAGTGAGACTATCTGAGCCGGTCTATTATGAGAACTCCATCTCGGCCGTATCGGTAGCCTGTCACGAAGTGGGCCACGCCATTCAGCACAAGGAATCTTATCCGATGCTGGTAGCCCGCCACCGGATGTTCCCGGCCGTTAATTTTAGCTCCGGGATCGCTCCTCTGCTTATCATTGCCGGTATTATTTTCCAACAGTTTAGTTTCCTGCTGCTGTTCGGAATTATTTTCTTCTCTGCGGCGGTGCTGTTCCAATTGGTCACTCTGCCAGTCGAATTCAACGCAAGCAGCCGGGCGCGCAACCTGATGGTAGCGGAAGGCTTTATTACGAACGACGAAGAAACAGGTGTCGCCAAAGTGCTTAATGCTGCCGCATTAACTTACGTAGCCGCCGCTTTGATCTCCGTCCTCGAGCTGCTTAAATATATTGCTATCTTCAATAGCCGCGATTAATCAGCATAACCCCAATAACCCCCGGAGTCGATTCCGGGGGTTTATTGTATTCTAAACTTCCTTCTTGCCTTCATTCTTGAAGTATTCCAGTAAAAATTCCCTGAAGGCCTCCACGACCGGAGACAGCTTCTCGTTCTTGCGGCGAATCAGACCAATCGTTCGGGTGACCGTCGGCTCAATGACGCGTACCTTGACCGGCTGCAGCTGAGACATCTCCTTGAGTGCCATTTCGGGCATCAGACTGACACCCATTCCAGCGGCGACGAGTCCGCGGATCGTATCCGTCTCTTCGCCTTCAAATCCGATCTTCGGCACGAACCCCGCTTTCTTGCAGGCTTGCAGGACGATGGAACGGAGCGAATAAGCATCGCTGAACATGACGAACTGCTCCTCCTTCAGCTGTTCCAGTCGAATGATCTCTTCCCCTGCCAATTCATGATTTTCCGGCAGGATGCCGAACAGTTCTTCGACAAGCAGCAATTCTCCGGAGACATAATTATGGGATTCGGGAAACGGAGAAATGAAAGACAGATCGATCTCACCTTCCAGAATATCCCGGATAAGATGAGCGTAGGTCCCTTGGCGCAGCCGGAATTTGACCTCCGGATAAATTTTACGGAACTTGGCTACGACGGTCGGCAGCAGCGCTATTCCAAGACTATGCGGAAAGCCTATACGAATTTCCCCGCGAGTGGGGTCAAGGAACTCCTGCACCTCCACTACCGCCCGATCCAACTCACCTAATATTCCTTCAATCCGGGTAAGAAACAGCTTCCCTACCGGAGTAATTTGCAGATTTCTCCCTTTCTGGACAAAGAGCGTCACTCCCAGTTCCTGCTCCAATTGGCGGATCTGCCTGCTTACCGCCGATTGCGCTACATGTAATTCTTCGGACGCTTGGGTGACATGCTGCTTTTTGGCCACTTTCACAAAGTATTGCAATTGTCTTAGCTCCACTTTCCATTCCCTACCCTTTCCCTTGGGACTTATTGTCCTATAAGACCAACAAGCACGCGATTAGCCCCTTTTTCAACATTATCTCCGGATCGTCATTGGACAAGCATCAATTACTCATATTATAATAAGAGGAAGCAAAAACCAAATTTTAGCGAATTCAAAGGAGGAACTATTATTATGTCTCAAGAACGCGCTAACGTCGCTACTCTAAAAGGCAATCCGATTACACTCATCGGCAACGAACTGAAGGTAGGAGACCAGGCCCCCGATTTCAATCTTAACAAAAGCTTGGTGGATACAGCCTCTCTGTCCGATTTCGCAGGCAAGGTCAAGCTGATCAGTGTCGTTCCTTCTCTCGATACAGGAGTATGCGATGCGCAGACTCGGAAGTTTAACGAAACCGCCGGGACCCTCGGGGAGAACGTGGTCATCCTTACGGTCAGCGTGGACCTGCCGATGGCCCAAGCCCGTTGGTGCGGTGCGGCCGGCGTGGATAAAGTCGTCACCCTGTCCGACTACAAAACCCGTTCTTTTGGCGAAGCCTACGGGGTGCTGATCAAGGAGCTTCAGCTGCTGATGCGCTCCATCTTTGTTCTGGACACCGACAATAAAATTCAGTACGTTGAATATTTAAGCGAAATGACCGAACATCCGAATTATGAAGCGGCAATCGAAGCTGTTAAAAAACTGGTCTGATCTTATACATACAAAAAGCGGGGGAAAACGAATTTTCCCCCGCTTTTTGTATCACAGGTTGCCGCCGGGGCGCAGCTGACCGTCCCGAGTTATGTAATTTTATAAGCGGACAGCTTGCGGTCCAACTCATTGTAAATATCAAGGATCGTCCGATAATTGGAACCAAGATCCCCAAGCGAACCGCGGGAAGCGGAATAAATATCGACGGCGCTTTTGACCGGAGTAATGGCAAACAAGGTCAGAGTAATATCCTGCCGACGGCCCGTTATCGTTTTTTTCTCGACAACGATTTCCCCGACAGTAGGGACTTCATGCAAAATTTTATACCCGTTAATCCTTTTAAGCGTGCTGACTACTTCCTCCCAAAGCTTATCTTTGGAAAGTTTGTAATACCTTGTTTTCAACAAAGGATCTCTAGCCTTTTCTCCCGTTTGCTCGTGACTCCGCAGCAATCCGACCAATGTTCTTTTCAGCAAGTGTCCTGCCCCCCCAAAAATGACAAATGTCGGTCTACGTCCGACTGTACTTTAGTTCATCTTACCATTCTTTTGCCTGGAGCAAAAGAGGAACTACAAACATTCCTAAAAAGAAAACGAACCCTGTGTTCTTTCTCCCATTCGGGGCATACTGATGAAAGCGTTGTCACCTCTTCGTCATGCGCCCCGCAACGGACAGGGGAACCGCCCGAATGCAGCAGACACCGCAATCGGACGGTTCATATTAAGTCCATCAGACTCGCTCTATAATCACTTCCGACAGCAGCCTTTCCACATCGGCCGGCCTCACATTCCCGGCTTCCTCCATCAAGGCGTTGGCCGTTCCAGAAGCGGTCGCCAGACGCAAGCATTCTTCCAACGATTGTCCCCTGGACATTCCAACGGCCATACCGGCTACAAAAGAATCGCCGCAGCCGACCGTATTAACGGCTTCGATGCGGGGAGCCCGAATGCGATATAATTGGCCTTCGAAGCCGGCGATTGAGCCTTTCTCACCGAGCGAGACAGCGACACATGCAATTCCTCCGCGGATCAAATCGAGAATGCTCTCATATAAGTCGCTTTCTTTCTCCAGCTTTCGGCCGATAATTTTGGCAACCTCGTCTTCGTTAGGTTTAATGAAATACGGCAGCGCCTGGATTCCTTCCAGAAGAGCGTCCCCGCTTGTATCCAGGAAGACTTTGGCCCCGGCTGCTTTCGCCGTATCGATCAGCCGTGCGTAGAAATCAGAGGGAACCCCCTGCAATAAGCTCCCCGAGAAGGATACTATTCGAGAGCGGGCGGCCAACTCTCCCACCTTGGCGGCCATAGCTTCCAAATCACCCGAGGCTGCACAAGGCCCTTGCTCTAATACTTCCGTGGAAGCCCCGGTAGAGCGGTCGATAATATTCAGACATATTCTCGATTCGCCCTCGATCGATACGAAATCATGGCCGATTCCTTGCTTGGCCAGCTCTTTCTCGATAAATTGCCCATTGCTGCCGGCGACGAAGCCGGTAGCGAGAGACGGTTCCCCCAGCAAATGGGCGACACGGGCGACGTTAATGCCTTTTCCTCCCGGAAATGCGTGCATCTTTGGAACCCGGGTCATTGTCCCCGTTGCAAAATGGTCTACATAATACGTTTTATCAATCGCTGCATTGAGCGTTACTGTCGTTATCATGGTCAACCCTCATTTTCACTACTAATTCAAATCTTTATCCCTACTAGCCAGACCAGCCTTGTTCATAAATTTCCGGAAAGCTTCTTTTCCCGCGGCATCTTTCTTGAACACACCCGCATCTTCAAGTACCCGCAAATATTTGCGGCCGACTTCCTGCTTCAATAATTCCTCAGCCTCCGCATCGGCCATATCGGTTCCATACTGCTCCATAAGGGAATAGATCCAATCCTTATGTGAATCCAGGGGATGTCCGGGCTCGGAACCAGTATAGTGGTCCTGACCTGTCAGGATTTGCCGGATCAAGCCGAGCTCATGCTGCAAACGGCCCGGTAGAACGGCCAAGCCCATCACTTCAATCAAGCCGATATTTTCCTTCTTGATGTGGTGCAGCTCCTGGTGTGGATGGAACAGCCCCAGCGGATGCTCCCGCGTCGTCCGGTTATTGCGCAGTACCAGATCGAATTCCCATTCTCCATCCCGATTCCTCCGAGCAATGGGAGTGATCGTATTATGTGGGATGAGATGGCCGTCCTCCCCATCGCTATAAGCTATTACTCCGACCGATTCATCGCTGTAGGCCCGCCATTGCTCCAACAGCGCATACGCTAAGCCGATAAGCTCTTCCCGTTTCCGACCGGATAGCCGTATGACCGACATCGGCCACTCCACAATCGCTATCCGAATGCCCGGATGGTCGGGATGGATGAATTCCTCTTCCCTGCCCGCTTTTTCCATAGCAAATCGATGACGACCGCCCTGAAAATGATCATGGCTCAGGATCGAACCGCCGACGATCGGCAAATCGGCATTAGATCCGATAAAATAATGCGGGAACTGCGCCACGAAGTCAGCTAACCGGATAAAAGTATCCCGCGTCAGCTTCATCGGAACATGATGCCCGTTTAATACAATACAATGCTCGTTATAGTAAACATAGGGAGAATACTGCAAATACCACTTATCGCCCGCCAGCGGCACGGGAATAATCCGATGGTTCTGTCTGGCCGGATGATTAATCCGCCCGGCGTATCCGACGTTCTCAACGCACAGCAAACATTTAGGATAACGGCTTTGGGGCTGGCTCCGTTCAAGAGCAATCTGCTTCGGGTCCTTCTCCGGCTTGGACAGATTGACCGTAATTTCCAGATCGCCATATTCTGTGGAAGCCGTCCAATATTCATTCTTACGAATACGGTCCATCCGAATATAATTAGAGTGCTTGGACAGATCGTAGAACCAATCCGTTGCCGCTTCTGGCCCCGCTTCTTCCATTAACCGTGCAAACCGGCTAATAACCTCAGAGGGTCTGGCAATAAACAGCCCCATAATCCGGGCATCCAGCAGGTCCCGATAAGTAACGGTATTCTCCGGCAGCAGTCCTTGCTGAGCAGCATAATCCAGAAGGGGGGCCAAGAGCGGAACCGGGCTGTCAGACTCGTCCTTGTCGAGCGGAAATAAAGAATCCAGATCTCCGTCATAAGGCTCCCCGATCCGCAGCAGATCCAACATAGCGTTAGTGACGTAATCCCGGTCTTCTTCCTTGATGAGTCCCTTGGCCTCTCCGTAGCGGACGAGACGCGCCAGCCATTGTGATGCTTCCGTCTCGCTTATAAAATTATTGTTGGGGTGCATCGGTCTTCCCTTCTTTCATAGCCATTATCTTTCTTCTCCGATTGAAGCCGATTCTATTCGGTATACCCTTCGGGATGATCGCGGTGCCAGTTCCAGGCCGATTCCACAATCTCCTCCAGCCGTTCCCGCTTAGGCGTCCAGTTGAGCTCGCTTTTGGCCTTCTCAGAGGATGCGATCAGCACAGCCGGATCTCCTGCTCTGCGTTTTTCAATGACAGCCGGGATCGGATGACCCGTCACTTTACGGGCGACTTCGATCATTTCTTTGACGGAGAAGCCTTTACCGCTGCCCAAATTATAGATCGCGCTCTCACCGCCATCGCGCAGCCTTTGAAGTGCCAGCAAATGAGCGTCCGCCAAATCGGATACGTGCAAATAATCGCGAATACAAGTCCCGTCGGCTGTCGGATAATCGTCTCCGTAAATCGCTACTTGCTCCCGTTTCCCTAATGGAACCTGGAGGATCAGCGGAATCAGATGCGTCTCGGGGGAATGATCCTCCCCGATCTTGCCGCCGCGGTGGGCTCCTGCCGCATTGAAATAACGGAGCGAGACATATTTAATTCCGTGGGCGGCATCGAACCACTTCATCATTTTCTCCATGGCCAGCTTCGTTTCCCCATACGTGTTCGTCGGCTCCGTTCGGTCCGTTTCCTGAATGGGAACCGTCTGCGGCTCTCCGTAGGTCGCCGCCGTAGAGGAAAAAACAATCCGTTTCGTCCCGTAAGCTTTCATCTTCTCAAGCAAGCATTGTGTTCCGTACACGTTATTATCATAATATTTGGCCGGATTCTGCATGCTCTCTCCTACCAGAGAATAGGCAGCAAAATGAATAACCGATTCGATCTCATTTTCCTGGAACACGGTATCCATGAACTCGGAATCACGAATGTCTCCGACATACAACTTGCCGCCGAGCAGCGCTTGGCGATGTCCCTGACTGAGATTATCGACAATAATCACATCTTCGTTCGCGTCGATAAGCTCAGCTACAGTATGTGATCCGATATATCCTGCGCCCCCGGTAACCAAAACTGCCATTTCTGCTCCTCCGTTCGTTTAAAAGTTTTTATTCACCACTGCGTGCCAAATGTGGACAACTGAATTACGGTTGCCCTGGAAGTCTCTTACTCCGCTTCACGGACTATAATCTTCCTTGCCGACAATCTATATATCTTGAACTAAAGAATAGCTCTCATTCCGTTCCGAAGGAGTGCCTCCGAAGCTTCAAACATCTAAACTATTTCCCCAAAAAGTGAAGATGGGCTTCGAAGCGATTCCAGGTACTTTTCGGGGACCCCGTTCCAACAGATTCCTTCTATATAGATGGGCCTTCGGATGGTAGGAATACAAAGCCAAAACTCGCCCTGGAAGCATCTTTCTTTCTCCACTTCATGACCTATTCAATAATTAGTTCAATTTATATAACAATCCGCCAGCTCGGATACCCCATCGCCGATGCTCGCCACATAGAAATCGGCTTGCAGGCCGGTTTTGTCCTGATAAGCCGTTCCTACCTGACGGATGAAGGCGTCTACTGCGTCTTCCCGCACCAACGATACGGTACAGCCTCCAAAGCCGGCCCCCGTCATCCGCGAACCGAGCACTCCATCTACTTGAAGCGCCTCCTCCACCATAACATCCAGTTCGCGGCAGGTCACTTCGTACAGATCTCGCAGGGAATCGTGAGAAGCGGTCATCAAACGGCCAAATTCGGGCAAATCGTTCTTTTTCAGCGCTTCAACCGATTTCAGCACGCGATCGTTTTCCTCGATGACATGCTGCGCTCTTTTGCGAACCGTCTCTTCCTTAATGCACGATTGAGAATCTTCGAATTGGTCCAAATCCAATTCCCCCAGCAGCTGCAGCCCGGGATGCTTCGCGCGCAGTTCCTGGGCAGCCTGCTCGCATTGGCTTCTTCTCATATTATACTCTGAATCGACTAGTCCTCTTCGTTTATTCGTATTGCCAATGACCAGCTTATACCCTCTGCTGTCAAAGGGAACGGGCTCATAGTCCAGTGTGTTGCACTTCAACAGAAGCGCATGGTCTCGTTTGCCCATCGCCACTGTAAACTGATCCATAATCCCGCACTTCACGCCCAAAAATTCGTTCTCGGACCGCTGGGCGACAAGCGCCAGCTCCACTCTGTCTATCGGATGGCCTTCCATGCTCATAAAACCAAAGGCGGTCACCAGTTGAAGTGAAGCGGAGGAGGAGAGGCCGGCTCCATTCGGGATATTCCCGTAATAATAAACATCATAGCCCCCGAAGGTATAACCGTTTTTTTGCAAATGGACCAGAATGCCTTTAGGATAATTGATCCATTCCTCTTCCTTCACATATTCCGCACGATCCAGGTCGATTGTTCCCTGCAATTCGAAATTGCCGGACGCCAGCCGGATTTCCCGGTCTGATCTGGGCCGGATTAGCATCGTCGTGCCAAAGGTCAACGCGGCCGGAAAGACATAACCGCCGTTATAATCTGTATGTTCTCCGATCAGGTTCACCCGTCCCGGCGCATAAAAGCAGCGGATGGATTCGGATGATCCTCCGAACTGTTGGATAAAGGCCTCTTTCATGGCTTGGCGGTTCATCCTGCTATCACCGTCCTGTTAGTTCTTTCGCTTTGCCGATACTTCCGCATAGGCGCATTTTCTCAATAGCCGCTTCTTTCAAAGCTTTTTTAGCCGGAACCATATAGGATCTCGGATCGTTCTCGTCAGGATTAGCTGCAAAGACTTCTTTAATGGCATCCGAGAATACGATTCTTAGCTCGGTCGCCACGTTCATCTTGGCCATTCCCAGAGATACGCAGCGTCTGACCTGCTCCTCCGGAATCCCCGAGCCGCCGTGAAGAACAAGCGGCACCTCTACCTTGTCCGCAATACGCTTAATCCGGTCAAAGTCGATTTTGGGCTCGCCTTTGTAAATACCGTGAGCCGTTCCAATCGCCGGCGCCAGGGTCGGAACACCGGTCAATTCGACGAATTTGGCACACTCGTCCGGATCAGCCATCAACGCTTCATGCTCGGCAACGACGATATCATCTTCTACTCCGCCAACTTTGCCCAGCTCGGCCTCAATATTGACTCCGGCGGCTTTAGCTACCTCAACCACCTTCAATGTCTGTCTTACATTTTCTTCAAACGGAAATCTGGAAGCGTCGATCATTACCGAAGTATACCCTGCGCGGATACAGCGGACGATCAAATCGAAATCAGTGCAATGGTCGAGGTGAAGAGCAATCGGAACACTGGAAAGATTCGACGCCACAGTAGCTGCCGCAGCGATATATTCCGGGCCGAGATGCTTGACCGTACCTACAGTCGATTGAATAATTAACGGAGATTGGGTCTCCTCCGCAGCTTCCACGACCGCTTGAAGCATTTCCAGCGTATGAACGTTAAACGCTCCGATACAATATCCGTTGGCTCTGGCTTGTTGAAGCAGGGGTGTGGATGATACTAATGGCATAATAAATTCCTCCTTAGAAGTGATGAGCGACCGCCCAAATGATGGAATAAAACATAAGTAGTTGACCTTTGTGTTTATTTAGAATCTGGTAAAAAGAGGTTGATAACTATGACTACCATTGACTATCATTTTCGTCTAGTTTCATTTGTCATGTGTCATGGTATTCGATTTGTGGGATTGATTTTGTTTCCCCTGTTCACCTCGGTTCAGAAGCCGGCCAACGGCATAAAGCTGTAAACAGATGTTTCTTTTGTGATAATTTACTTTCGTTTGGTTTCATTTATATTGTACTGCAAATATAGCGGAGTGACAACGATTTTTTAACCTGCGGACACCGGCTGCTCTGGTTAACCTGCACCGAATTTATAAGTCCTATTGGCCCCCGCCATTAGACCAAAATCAATTCAATGCCAAGATCCTCGATCCGTCTGGCGTCTTCTTCGGGGAGCAGGCGGTCCGTAATCACCGTATGAACGACATCCAGCGGGGCAATATGAGAAAACATGACCTTGCCGAACTTGCTGCGGTCCGCCACTACGATCACCTTCTTGGCAATCTCGATCATCTGTCTGTTTACACTGGCTTCAGACAAGTTAGGAGTCGTCAAGCCCTCGTTAAAATCAAACCCGTCGACACCAAGAAACAGCTTGTCGACGTTCAACTTCGCCAGTGACTGCTCAGCCAATGGACCCACCAGCGCGAAAGATTTGGCCCGCAGCTTGCCGCCGGTCATAATGACGTCCCACCCGGGCGGACTTCCAAGCTGCGAGGCGATATTAACCGCGTTGGTGACGACGGTTAAATCATTCTTTCCCGCGAGCCTGCGGGCGAGTAGCATATTGGTCGTCCCCGGAGTCAACAGGATCGACTCTTCGTCCCCGACGTGTCTGGCCGCCGTCTCGGCAATTCGCTCCTTCTCCTCCGTGTAGGCTCCCGCCTTCTCGAAGAACGATTTCTCGCGGGCCGTCTCTGGAAAATTAGGCTGCGGGGCCATCGCTCCCCCATGGGTCCGGATGAGCAGCTCTTTTTCCTCGAGCCTCTCCAGATCTCTCCGGATCGTCACCGGAGAAACGCCCAGCGCCTCGCTCACTTGAGCGACCGTTACCTTTCCTTGCCGGGTAACCATCTCCACTATTTTAATTTGCCGTTCTTCCGCAAACATTCCTTACCCTCCTGACCGCTTGAAACAGTTGTGCGATCGAATGTGATTGTTATTCTTCATTTGTGTCGCTTTCTACTTTCATTATAATCGAAACAAAAAATAAAGACAGATATATTATCAAATATACCTGTCAAAAATTTTTTAGGCGATCGTATGAAGCTGTTGAAGGTTAACCTCGCCATCCAGCGGTTCGTTGTTCAGGAAGCGCCGAATCTCCTCGACCGAATATTCTCCCATTCTAAGCTTTCCATTATTAACGGCCCCGGCGATATGTGGAATCAGAATAACGTTCGGCAGACGGCGGAAAGGATGATCCTGACGGGGGGGTTCCGGATCCGTCACATCGATACAAGCAGTCAGCCTCCCCCTCTCGAGCTCTTCCACCAGCGCATCCTCATCGATCAGACTGCCGCGGGAAGTATTGATCAGTATC
Source organism: Paenibacillus sp. J2TS4 (assembly GCF_018403245.1). Lineage (GTDB taxonomy): Bacteria > Bacillota > Bacilli > Paenibacillales > NBRC-103111 > Paenibacillus_L. The sequence continues at coordinate 266,507 of NZ_BOSH01000006.1, read as the reverse complement.
GCGTCATCCTTCATCAGCGAGAGAGTCTCTTGATTGAACATCTTGTTCGTCTCGGGAATCGAAGGAGCGTGGATCGACACAACGTCAGAACGGACCAATAAATCTTCCAGACTTACCTTCGTTACTCCCAATTCCGCAGCTTGCTCCGCAGTGACAATCGGATCGTAAAGAATAATTTCAACATTGAAATTTTTCATCAGCTTTATATAATGCCGTCCTGCTCTTCCGGCTCCTACGACTCCAATAGTGACGCCGTATACTTCGCGGATTTTTTCCTTATCCTTAGCCCATTCGCCGGCCCGGGTGTTTTTGGCAAGCTGCCACATATTTTTCAACGAAGTAATCGTCAGGCCCAGCGCCGTCTCCGCGACCCCGATTCCCAGCGCTCCATTAGCACTGCTGACCCGGATTCCCTTAGCGGCCATCTCCGGGCTCACAATTCCTTTAACCGTCCCAGCGGCATGCATGACCAGCTTCAAATTGGGAGCTTCCTTGATGATCTCCAGATCCAGCCTTGGGCTTCCCCAGGTCGTAATAGCAATGTCCGCCCCTCTAATCAGTTCCTTCACCTGCTCGGCAGTCGGGCTTTCGTCTACCGTGCTCTCCTTCAGCGTTCCCAACTTCCGAAGTTGATCCAGATCTTTGGGAGCAAATATCCCGCTTAACATCTCACGCCCCGCCAGCATCGCAATTTGGCTCATCCGTCTAACTCCTTTATAACGTAATATTATTCCTGGTTCACATTTGTCCTATATCTTTCTCGCATCTTCATCATAATGGAGAATTTAAGCCGCTGTCAATCCATTTCCAAATAAAAATTACACGATTTCTCTCTATGTAATGTCTATGTAGTGTATGTTATATCGTTTTCTATGAACCAAGGGAAGGCATCTGGTATACATCTTCCGGCCTGTCTGCTAACTTTCAGTGCCGAGTGTTTAGAGTTCATCGTTATTTCTTTCCAGCATTTCCTCAAGCCTTTCACATAATTGCCGCTCGTCGTAAAGCCCAGACCAGTACAGCTTCGCTTGCTGGGTCATATGTATAATATCGCTGTTGGAAAGTCCAAGCTCGCTGTAGTAGCTGAAGGTGGAGGCTATCTCCCGGTACAAATGAAACCTCCCGGGGCGGTACAGCTTTTCTTCTCCAGTCCATTCAGCCGCCGGCTTTAACGCCGGAATGCTTAACGTATGATGACGGATGGCTAGTTGAGAGGCATAGCTGGTCAAGAAATCGATCAGCTTCTGAGAAGCCTCCTTCTGAGACGATTTGGCATTCAGGACGAGACCGATGACGAGCAAAAGGGTCTTGGCGTTATAATGGTGTGGAAGAGGGGCCAGGTCCCAGTCCAGCTTAATATGCTTGAGCCGGTTCAAAGCAAAGTAGCTCGTTAAGATCATAGAGGCCCTGCCCTCCTTGAACAGTTCCTCGACATCCGCCTCTTGATCAAAAACGGGCGGAATTCGCTGCTTACCCACTAAGTCACGGCTTATTCTGAAGCTTTCTAGCCACCGCGAATCCTTCAATCTCGGCCGACCGTCTTCCCCTCGCTGCAAGGATTCGCCGCTTTGCAGCAATAAGACAGGCCACCGATTTCGCGACTGTAAGTGAAAGTAAAAACCAAGCCGCTCGTCAGGACGGGCCAATATCGAAGCCGCTCGAGACAGATCTTGCCAGGTCCAGCCGCTGTCCGGCTCAAGCAGGCCGCTCTCCCGCAAATGCTCCCGGTTGTAGCACAGAACCAGTGGCGAGAACATAAATGGCTTCGCTTTTAGCGCAGCGTCCATCATAAAAGCCTTGGTAACAAACGGATAGAAGTGAGGATCAACCGGCTGTTCCTCCAGCAAGGCCAGCCGCCCGCTCTCCTGGATGGTCTGAAAAAGCGGATAATTGATCGTCGCCACGTCCAAGAGACCCGCCTCCAAATATTCGATCACTCCACTATCATTCATTATCGGGACAGCCTGAACCTTAATCTGTGGATACTGCTCGTGGAATCGCTCGAGCAAATTAAACAGATCCGACTCATCCGTTATCGATCGGTGATATCCGAACCGAACCGTCAGCGCGCGATCGTCTTCCGGGCGAGCTACCCGATTGCCCACCTTGGGAACTTTAACGATCAGCCCTTCCGATACGAGGATATCGAGCCCTTTGCGAACGGATTTGTTACTCAGGCCAAATTGCTCTCCGAGCTTTTTTTCCGAGGGCAAATAATCTCCGATCTGCAGCCGAGAAGTCAGAATCTCCTCTTTCAACCGCTGAACCATATCATCGAGCCGGTCACGGAAGGTTTTACGGCTTGGTCTATTGGTCATTATTTTAATTTCACCATCCAGTTCTACACACCTATTTGTTCTCAGATTACCTTAACAGGCCAACGATAGTCAAAAGAAAGGACATTCCGGTAAAGGAGAGTCAAGTAAACGCTATTCCGTTTATGCTAGGCTATCGATAGGAGTCCGGAGCAGTGACGGATGACAAATGAACTGTTAAGAGGTGACCGGCATGAGAAAGCTTAGATTTGCCATCGTTGGAGCAGGAGTCATCGCCCCCTTCCACGCTAAAGCGATTGCGTCCAATCCGCAAGCTGAACTGGCAGCTATCGTTGACGTAGAGGAGTCGAAGGCGAAGAAATTAGCCGAAGAGTATTCTGTAACAGACATTTACACCGACTATGAGAAAATGCTGCAAAGAGATGACATTGATATCGTATCGGTCTGTGTCCCAAGCGGTATTCACGCGGAAGTAACGATAGCCGCGGCCGAGGCAGGCAAGCATGTTTTTTGCGAGAAGCCGCTGGATATTACTGTGGATAAAATGGATCGAATGATTCGCACGGTAAGAGAACGCCAGGTCAAGCTGGGAGTTGTCTATCAGCGGCGTACATTCCCTGCAGCTATTGCAACCCGCAAAGCCATTCAACAAGGAAGGCTCGGCAAGCTGGTGCTGGGAGACGCTTATTTGAAATATTACCGCAGCCCTGAATATTATCGCAGCGCAGGCTGGCGCGGCACTTGGGAGTTGGATGGAGGCGGCGCCCTGATGAATCAGGGGGTTCACGGCGTGGACCTGATTCAATGGATGGTTGGCGATGTCGAATCGGTCTTTGCCTATTCCGCACCTCTCGTCCGTTCCATTGAAGTGGAGGATACAGCGGTTGCTGCCGTTAAATACAAGAACGGCGCCTATGGTGTCATTCAGGGAACGACATCCGTCTATCCTGGAATGGAGACTCGCTTTGAGGTTCATGGCGAGAATGGAACCATCATCTTTGGCGACAGCGGCATCAAAGAATGGTCATTCGCCGATTCCGACGAGAAGGCTCCGGAAGTTCAGGGAACACTCGCGGCTAGCAGCAGCGCTACGAATATATCGAATGACGGCCACTTCGTTCTTGTGGACGATCTGATCCAGGCCATTCATGAAGACCGCGATCCGATGATTACCGGAGAAGAAGCGAGCAAGGCCGTGAAGCTCATTCTCGCCATCTACGAATCGGCTCGTACTGGCCAAGAAGTAAAGCTGAACTACTAAGCTCCATATATAAAGGTTATATAGAGATACTTGAAATAGCCTGACTTTTCACGGCATTTCGACATTACTGCCCGTTATATAAGTGGCACTAAAGAAAGCGATCATTCCGTTCCGAAGGAAAGTGCCTCCGAAGCTTCAAACATCTTGTTTTGTATTCCTTATTTATTGGATGGGCCGTCGGGTGGTAGGAATACAAAGCCAAAACTCGCCCTGGAAGCATCTTTCTTTCTCCACTTCATGAGCTTTGAATTCTTTAGTGCCGAGTATATAGAAGGATTAGCGGGCTTATTTTCCATTAACGCTATTCCTTGAAATTTGTAGTATAATAGCTCCGAACGAAGTCTTGGGCGGAAACGGCAGCAGCTGTCCGTCCTGAGAGAGACTAAGAACGATTCGGAGGATACCCATGTATACCGCTTCCTATCCTTACCCGCTCTTTAACGGATTTGTTTATCGGAACAATCGTCCGATTAACCAGCCTGCTTTTCACTCGCACAGTCAGTACGAAATTTATTATTTTCACAGTGGAAAATGCAGCTACCTGCTTGGAGATAAAGTCATTGATCTCGTTCCCGGCGATTTCATTCTGATGAACGGAATGACTCCGCACTGCCCCAGAACAGACCTCAATGTAGAGTATGTAAGGAGCAATTTTTTATTCGATCCTTCCTTCATTCAAATCTTGGAGGAGAAGCCGAGGAATATCAATCTGCTAAAACCGTTCCAGGTGCTCAGAAATCATCACCTTCGTCTGGATGGCGAGCGCAAAACGGAGATGGAGCAGCTGTTAGAGCGCATTAATAACCTTTACCGGAAGAATGATTTATTCTCCTATCATAAGCTAAGATTGGCCTTTATCGAGCTTCTCCTGCTTATTTACGAAATGTGCCAGGAAGAGATGGCGAAACAGGAGGAGCTTCCGCAAGAAAAAGAGAGAACGGTGCAGAACATTCTATCTTTCATCGAAAGCCGCTACACGGAAAGCATTCATTTGGAGCAATTGGAAGCGGAGCTGCATATGAGCAAATATTATTTGGCGAGGCTGTTTCGCGAAGTGACCGGGCAAACTATTTTTACCTACTTGTATCAAAGAAGAATAAATCAGGCAAAAATGCTGTTCATGCTCGATCAAGGCCAATCGGTAACACAGGTCGGTTATCTCGTGGGCTTTAAGCATCCAGCTCATTTCAGCCGTCTGTTCAAGCAGCAGGTCGGGATGACTCCCGATCAATATCGTAAATCGATCAAATAATGTAATCCATGGGGGCTAATCCCACCAGTCACCGAAGATGACTTGTGGGATAGCCCCTTGTTAATTTACACGATTTCGTTAAATTAGAGGGTACTTTTGCACTTCATTCCCCGCTTTTGGGAAAAGGCTCGATTTAAGAGGTACTTTTGCACTTCAATTCTTCCTATGAGGCTGCAAGATTTAGGGAGACAACCTCCCGCTAACCAAAATCAAAAAGTTCCCAGCTTGGCGTTCTCCCAATCCTCAGTAAACTTCTGGATTCCTGCATCGGTTAATGGGTGCTTGGTCATTTGTTGAATAACTTTGTAAGGCATGGTTGCAATGTGCGCTCCTACGAGAGCTGCTTCAATGACGTGCGTAGAGTGACGGATGCTGGCCGAAATAATTTCCGTCTCGATTTGGTGAGTTTTAAAGATGCTGCTCACTTCTTCGATCAGGTTTATTCCCACCATGTTAATATCATCCAGACGGCCGATGAACGGGGATACGTAAGTCGCGCCCGCTCTGGCGGCCAACAGTGCTTGAGTCGAGGAGAATACCAGAGTGACATTCGTCTTGATTCCCAATTGGCTGAAACGGTGAGTCGCCTTCAAGCCTTCTTCGCACATAGGAACTTTAACGACGATCCCCGATCCGAGTTCGACTAATTTCTTCCCTTGCTCAACCATCTCATCTGCATTTAGACTGATAACCTCAGCACTGATCGGAAGATCGCCAACAATCGAAACCATTTCTTTAATCGTTTCAAATATGTCTCGTCCTTCTTTGGCAATCAGCGACGGGTTAGTCGTAATCCCCGAAATGACTCCAAGCTCGTGTGCTTTTCTTACCTCTTCCACGTTAGCCGAATCAAGGAAAATCTTCATGCGGCAAAAACCTCCTTATTGTAAGTTAAATGTAAAGCTCCACCCGAGGAGCTTATTTAAACTGCGCCAGTTATGTAGCACGCATGGCAACACAAAGAATAAATGCCGCCGTCCGCAAAATACGCGAATGGCGGCAGACGTTATCGCCTTAAGCTAGGTGAGCCCGAAGGCTTGCCCATAGCAATTGGGCGGATCATTCGTCGTGTTGTTGTTATTGCGAGTAAAGAAAACCCGCAAATGCCGTCCGATTTTCTTGTTTCGAAACCCGCTCTCGCAGGTGGGTGTCCGCAGCGGTGCTTTTGAAGTCCCCTTTAGGGGGCAGGTCAGCCGCATCACAATATAGAACTCCCTAGAAACATACATTGGTTCAAAACAACGTAAACCGTAACGCACATCGCAGGATGTAAAACTGTATTACTTATTATAAGGATTGGATGGCAAAAAGTAAACCTCAAACGTTCATCCAATTTGTGACCGAAGCGTTAAGCCGCTGCCGACCTGACCGGATGAATCTTTAATTTCCGATCTTATCGCTTATTGTTGTTCTCAGGCTCCGTTTGTTCGGAGCGGTCTGAGCGGGAATCGTCCATGGAAGACTCGTCTCTGGAATCGGCAGGCTCCTCTTCTGGCCGTTCCGTATCCTCTCTCTCCCGTTCCTCCTGCTCTTCCTGTTCTCTCTCGGCTTCCATCTGCTCCAGCTTCTCGCGCTGCTCCTGAAGCTTAATGAAGCCACGGTGGAAGTGCCAGAAAGTAACTATCGCGATTACACTCCCCATGAAGAACGGAATGAGGAAGTTATACTTAAAGCTGATCATAACGATAGCTACATTGGAAATAATGATGATGATCGATGCAATCGGCCGGCCAATCGTTATCAATAAGCTGTTTTTAAGAATCTGCCAGAATTTCATATGAAAATGAACCATAATCGACAGATAATTAAAGAACGAGGCGACCAAAATAACAAACAGAGTAATGAATAAATAGGATAACAGGCTCAGCGTACCTTCCTGATTTCCGTAAAACTGATAATTGACATAGAGAATGCCCGTCAGAATCAGGTAGGCAATCCCCCCCAGCATACTCTGCAGGTAATTTTCCTTATAGCCTCGAAAAAACGTTTTCAATAGCGGTACGTCAACGTCCCCCGTTACCCATTTACGAGCTACCGTGAAGACGGCCGCCGTAGCAGGAACAAGAGTGAAAGGAGACACGACTCCGATCAGGAACAAGCCTTGTTTGAATAGATCCGGATTCTCCACCATCTCCGGGTTCAGGAAAACAACAAGCAGTAAATAGAAAAAAGGTAACGAGCAAACCACCCATAAAATATTGGTGACCGATAACCTCATTATCCATTCGGAGATGCGGTAAAAGCCCCCCATTAGTCCGCGGAATTCCAAGCCAGTTTCCTCCTTCGAATATTGAGTCTGCCTAATTCACATTCGTCTATTATAGCTTATTTTCTCTTAAATCGATAGGGGAAAGAGAAAGCGGCTACTTAAAAAAAATCTCTTGCGCCAAGCGGAATAAATCCACAGCGCAAGAGATTGATGTAATCCATTAGTCGTTCCTGGAATAGGAGCTGCGGTGACTGTCACGTCCGCCGCCATAATTACGGCTGGAACGAGTATCGCCATCCCGGCGGTAGTCGCCGTCTCGACGGGAATAACGGGATCCGCCACCGTATCCACCGCCGCCTTGACGATCATTGCGGCGGAATCCGGAACGGTTGAAGTTGCCGCTCGGTCTTCTGCCCGAGTTGCGAACGTCCGGGCGACGCTTCTTGGCGCGGATCGGATCCTCCGGAGTCAGCTCGATGTTGACTTCTCTCGCTTCTCCGGTCAGCAGCTTGATTGCCGCAGCAAGCAGATTGACGGAATCATACTGCTCCAGCAGTTGAATGGCGACGCCTTTATACTGCTGAGCGCCATCGTTATTAATGACTTCGATCAGCCGCTCGGCAGTCACGCGCTGCTTGCCTTCAATCGCCTCTGCCAGAGAAGGAAGCGGCTTCCGCGCAATCCGGTGACGCGTAACCCGTTCGATGAAATGCAGATGATCGATTTCTCTAGGCGTCACGAATGTCCAGGCCGTTCCTTCCTTCCCTGCACGGCCTGTACGGCCGATTCTGTGCACATAGCTTTCAGGATCCTGCGGCAGGTCGAAATTGACGACATGGGATACTCCCGATACATCAAGCCCGCGAGCGGCAACGTCGGTAGCTACCAGAACGTCGATGCTGCCGTCTCTGAATTTCCGCATAACGGTGTCCCGCTGGTTCTGGGACAGGTCTCCATGCAGACCTTCCGCAGAGTAGCCGCGTTTTTGCAGTGCCTCTGACAGCTCATCAACACGCCGTTTGGTTCTGCCGAATATAATAGCGAGATCCGGAGCTTCCATGTCGATCAGGCGACATAAAGCTTCGAATTTTTGCTTCTCGTGAACCTCGATGTACGCTTGCTGAATTAACGGTGCGCTAACTTGCTTCGGAATAACCGAGACGTGCTGCGGGTTATTAAGAAATTGCTGAGCGAGCTTCTGAATGTTGGGGGGCATCGTAGCCGAGAAAAGCATCGTGTGCCGCTCGTCAGGCACCAGACTCAGGATGGATTGAATATCCTCCATGAAGCCCATGTCGAGCATTTCGTCAGCCTCGTCCAATACGACCGTGCGAACGTCTTCCAACTTAATGGTCTTCCTATTGATATGATCCAGCAGACGGCCGGGTGTTCCGATAATAATTTGCGGGCGCTTCTTCAAAGCGCGAATTTGTTTAACAATATCTTGTCCGCCATAGATCGGCAAGGAACGAATCCCTTTAAAGCGTCCCAGCTTCTCGATTTCCTCCGCTACCTGGATCGCAAGCTCCCGTGTCGGACACATGACGAGAGCAACGATTTTATCCTCGGAAGGCTTGATTTTATGAATTAGCGGTACGCTGAATGCAGCGGTTTTCCCTGTTCCGGTTTGTGCCTGTCCGATCAGGTCCAACTCTTGCATAGCAAGTGGAATCGTTTTGGCTTGGATTGGGGTTGCTTCCTCAAAGCCCATTTCAGTAATCGCTTTTAGAACTTTCGGCTCCAGTCCAAATTCTTGGAAATTTTTCAAATGTTTCAGTCTCCTTTTTCTGTCGGGCAAAAGTCACCCAGTCTTCTTCCCTTAAGTGCGACGGTGCGACAATTTCTATTTTATATCGTTCCCTTATTAAGAAGGTGCAAACTAATCGACAAACAAAAAAGCATTTTCCTCGGGTACCGGGAAAATACCGCCGAACAGCCGTACTTAAGAACAATAATAGAAAGTATATCATATCCGATCTATCATTGACCAGTTCCGTTGCTCTTAATTACCCTTTTTATTACTTCATGAAACCGAAGATGCCCCTTATACGTATGTAATCCTAAGGAAAACACAGCCAAGTTAATTTGCAGACCTCTTTCTTGTCCACTCCGGGGACTGTAATTTTTGTACCGACAATATAGATTATACGGGGGAGCGTTGATTCCATGTCCATTCTCAAAAGAATCGGTTCCATTATAAAAAGCCATAAAGAAGAACCGGCTCAGGCTGACAAGACGGTTAACCATCCTATGGAGGAGGCTTCCGTTGGCGATATCGTGACAGTCGAATTGGAGCAATACGTTATTAGCGGTAAAGTCGTTTATTTTGATCGCGGCTTCGCTCCTCACCGCTATGCCTATTATTTACAGAACGGGCAACAAATATGCTGTCTTCTGGTGGAGAAAGGCCGGACCTATGAATGCTTTCTCTGCCAGTTTCTCGAAGGCTCGCTGGATGATCCGGACGATATTCCCACTCAATTGGTGGTCGATGGGGAAGTGGAATACGAGCTGGAGCATTACCGCAAGGATATTACGCGGACCGAAGGAAACACCGACTTCCGCCAAAACGATGAACTGATGATTTGGCGTTATTTTTCTACCGGGGACCGCTACTTCTTTCTGCAGTGGCAGGATGGGAAATTCATTGCTTTGCAAGGGGAGCGGATTCCGGCGGCCGATGTCCATTTTATGACTTCGACCCGTTAATTCAGGAGGAGGTGACCGTCAGTGAAACGTTGGGTATCATTCATCGCGGCTTTTCTCTCTCTGACCCTAGTGTTGGGTTGTTCCAGTGCCGGCAGTTATGTTAAAGATCATTTTCCTTTGTCGGACGTTATAGGTAAAGGAAAGGACACTTCCAAAATCTATTTCGCCGAGGGGCAGGATGTTCCTACTACTGCCAAAGAACTGAGCAAACAGGAAAAGCCACAAGAAATAAGCGAAGAAAACGACGAGCAAATGTTTCTTCTGTACAAAGACAAGTTAATTAATTTGCAGAAGGATCCTGAGAACGAAGAGAATACGATCATTGAAATAAGCTCAAGCGAGTATGTCAGAAAAAATTACGATTCCTCCTTCCTGGAAGGCTTTCTGACGGCTGCGCTGCTGAACTCATGGTTTGGCGGCTGGGAGAAGGGCGGGGATTCGCCGGGACAATATCGCGGGTATAATCCTGCCTCCGTCCCCCCCAAATCTGCGGGAGATCCATCGACTTCATCGGGAACGAGCCCCCCGAAGTCCAACGATAGTCCAACAACTTCGGATCGGACCGGAAGCTTCAGCAGCAAGGCGTCCAAGGAAGATAAGGGCAAGCAAAGCACAGTTGCCCCGGCTCCGTCTGCCAAGCCTAAAAGCAGCGGAATCTTCTCCACCAAGTCCTCCAGCGAATCCAAGGAATCGCGGAAGAACGACGGCTCCACCCCATCCGTAAAGAAGCCTAGCAAGCCAAAAACAAGCAAACGCATCGGTTCGTTTTCCAGGCGAAGGTAAGAGCGTTATGGAACTTTAGCATCTTCTTTAGCGAAGAGGATGCTTTTTTTGCGGGGATTTGTTGAACAACCTCTTAAAGAGGTTTATTTTTCCACTGTATAAGGTTACACTACTGGTGGGATATCGGGATCTCCGATAGCCTTGTCAACAATTTCGCTAAGGAGGTAGCCTGTTGAAGAAATATACCGGGGAGATCATCTACATTTTACTGGGAGCGGCCATCCTGGCAGCCAGCTTCAACCTGCTGCTTATCCCCCACCAACTGCTTAGCGGAGGACTATCAGGCGTCGCCATGCTCATTGGTTATTTTACGGATTGGAATATTGGTCTCATATATTTCATCGGCAACCTTCCGTTAATCGTCTGGGGGCTTATCGTCATTGGCCGAAGATTTATTATCCTCAGTGTTATTTCCGTCGTGGCGACCACCTGGCTGATGCAGATTATTCCCGTCACCGCCATCACAAGCGAACCGCTTCTGGGAGCCGTCTTCGGAGGGGTACTGGGGGGAATCGGAATCGGAATCTCGCTTAAAGCAGGAGGTTCTACAGGAGGCTTCGATATTGTCGGCTCTATCGTTACCCGCAAAAGGGATTTTCCGCTAGGCACCTTCCTGTTCGCCGTCAACGGAGTAGTCATTCTAGCCCTGGGCTATTTCAAAAAAGACTGGGACCTGGCCTTGTTCTCGATGCTTTCTATGTATTTGGCCTCGAAGCTGGTCGATACGATACATATCCGGCATGTTAAAGTTACAGCTTTCATTGTTACGCGGCATCAGCAGGAGCTGATCGACAAGCTGGTTCGGCTTCCACGGGGGGTGACGGTCATCCAGACAGAGGGAGCTTTTACCCAAACTCCGCAAACGATGCTGATGACGGTGACGACAAGATACGAATTGGCCGAGCTGAAGAAACATATCTTTGAAACCGATCCGAAAGCATTCGTCAACATCGTAGAGACAACAGGCATATGGGGGGAATTTCGCCGGCTTTAACGGAATGGGCTCTGAGGTCAATAATGCTTGCCTGCTTCCTTGCAATTGGTTGGAATTGGCCATGCGCGAAGCATCTTCATATGATATAATAAAGCTGTGCACTTTCATAGCGTCTGGTAATTTGCATTTCCGCTTCATTTCACTATCTTTTCCTGATCGACCTACTAACGATTGGAAGGGTGATGATGTATGGAAACCGTTAAGCTATCCAGGATTGTTATGAAATGGACGCCAGAGCTTTATCCGTCCTTAAAGCAAGCTGAGCTTGATTCCCAGATCGTTCTTGCGAACGGTATGGAAGCATTGGAATTTAATGACGCCTTGGAGATTATCCAATACAGCATCTCCGAGCATCAGAAAGACGCCCCTCTTCACTAAGGGGCGTCTTTTTAATGGGTTTATTTAATACATAGCAGTCTCTCCCAAGGCCGTAGAGCTAAGCGCTTTGTTCCTTGCTAATTCTAGCCTTTTATGGCTTGGCAGTTTTGTGTAAATTCATCTCTGTGAGCTAAGTTTGGACTCCCGATCGCTGTTAGCTTCCGTTTTTTAAAATCCTGATAAGAACAGTGACCGCCTCAGCTCTTGTTACTTTATCATTGACAGCAATGGTGTTGTTTTCTCTTCCTTCAATCAACCCGTAATCAACCGCAGCCGCAATTTCTGCCCGGGCCCACGCTGGAACCTGCTCTGCATCTGCAAACTTCAGCCGGGCATCCGGATCAAGCTTCAATCCTAATGCGCGTACGATCGTGACGATCCATTCCGCGCGGGTCATTTCTTGGTTGGGACGGAACGTATTGTCCTCGTATCCATTAATAATGGTCTTCTGCGCCAGAAGCTCAACGGAAGATATGGCCCATTCCGGGATCTCCTTAAGATCAGCGAATCCCGGTTCAGTCCCCGCTCCTTCTAACTTGAAAGCGCGGCTTAGCAATACCGCCATTTCAGCGCGGGTCATGTGGCGGTCAGGCCGGAAGGTACCATCTTCATATCCGTCAATGATCCCCCGTTTCACCGCCGCTTCCACACTTGCACGCGCCCAATGATCAGTAATATCCGTCAAAATTACTTTTGGCTTAAGGTGCTGGCCGATATCTTCCCCTGCTTCCTTGTTTCCGGTATCTTTATCTTTGCCGTCCCCATCTTCCGGCTGTCCGTCTCCCGGATGGATGGAGGTCGGGGGCTGGATTCCCGGCGTATTGCTATCGGAATCGTCGTCCTCTGAATCATCGTCTGAACTGGCAGAACGAGTGGTCACCGTCACAACGGGACCGTCCTTAGTCCAAACTCCTTCTTGGCTGCCCGCCTCCACTCTAAATTGATAGCGGGTGCCTTCGCGCAGACCCGTCACTTTATAGCTGGATAAGTGACCCTCCGTTACGGCCAGCTCTTGGTCGTCCTGATATAATTTGAAGTTCGCCACCGGAGAGGCTTCGCTAATTCCAGACCACCCAAGAGTCACACTTGTTTCTGTAATATTCGATGCCGTCAGCTTTCCAGCGGTCCACTGCGGAGCCTCCGGCTTCGGCTGCGGCCCCGGACTAGGATCCGGATCTGGGCTCGGACTCGGACTTGGGCCCGGGCTTGGACTCGGGCTCGGACTCGGACTCGGACTCGGACTCGGGCTCGGGCTTGGGCTTGGGCTCGGACTTGGGCTGGGATCGGGCCCTGGTCCTGTTCCATCATCCGTGACCCGTAAGGCCAGACTTGAAGATTCAACCGTCACTCCATCCAGAGTGACAACCACCGAAAGTTCGGTCCGGCCCGGCTGCTTCGCCAGAACGGTGCCTTCCGCATCGATTTCGGCCACTTCCGGCTGACTGCTCTTATAAACCTTATTCGCACCGGACAATTCCTTGGTAGTCCGGCCCTTTTCGAGCAATCCTTTCAATGTAAGGCCAGTCTTCTCTCCCACGGCCAGCTCCGATACTTCAGCTGATAATTCGACTCCCGTCAGCTTCAGCACTAACTCGGGGATCGTATACTTATACAGGTTCGGCCCCTCAGGCTCGGTAAACATGTAGAAGTTGCCGAAATCATCCTGCGCCAGCTTGCGGACTTGGGAGGCCAGCACGGTCACATCCTTGGTAACCGCATCCACCTTGAAGAAATTGCCTCCGACCGTAGCATAAACATGGCCGTCGGTGCCCGTTTCCATCGATCCGTCAATCCACCGTCCATTGGCGCTCGGGAAGGCATCCTTGGTATAAATCACCTGACGGGTGTCAGGATCAAAGATGAATAACGCCCCGTTGGCCAAACCCCATATATTCCCGTCCGGTCCGACATGCAGAGATGTAATGGCCTGCTTGCCAGGTACAGGTACGATTTCAAATACTTTTTCTTTGTTGATAACATCCCAGACGAATAGTACGGCTTCCCGAGCTTTCGGGGTCCCCCCTTGCCCTCCATGGATGGAGGTGCCTCCATACAGCATACCGTCCTTATAAGCAAAGGAAAGAACACTCTGATCCGGGACAATATTCCAGTACACTTCAGGCTCGCCTCGGGATTCCAAGTCGTACACAGCCAGCACACCGCCGAGCATCGCGTTTCTTGGCACCGTGCCTACAAACAGCTTGTTGAGATCTTCCGCACCCGCCATCCCAAACGGCCGGTCTTGATATAAATAGCTGTCCGAAGGAGGATTAGAAGCACTCAAAGAAAATAACGAATTCGGATTCAACTTGTCGGAGTTTGTTCGATTCCAGGACTTCGACAGATCATATTCATAGATGCTGGCATTCGGGTAGATGCCGAGGTACATTTTGTCATGAATGTAGGTTATTCCTTCCCCTTGACCGATGCCCTCAAAATAGCGGCTTTCCCCGCTGGTCGGCGAATAAACACCCAGATTTCCTTGCAAGTAACCGGACGTATAGATTTTGCCATCCGGGCCTTTAGCGATGCCGTGAATGTTGACGGGTTCCGCTGGCACCTGAATGTCCGTCAGCTTGACATTCCCCGTTTCCAGATTGTACTTATACATTTTTCCAGAGTTGCCGGACAAGCCGACCAAGCTGTATCCAGGGAAGCCTTCTTCGTTCAATTCAACGAAATCGAAACCGATAGCGGCACCTTCGATCGATACCCCGAGGGAGCGGTAAACGTCCGTATCGAGATCATATTCAAATAATTCTCCCCCTAAGCTGGCAAAATAAATCTTATTCGCAATGGGCGATTTGGGAGAAACCCCTCGGGAAACATTGGTGAAGGCTGTCGCCTTTTCCCCTGTATCTCCGTTAGTCACTTCAAGAAGCTTCCCGCTTTTTACATCGACCACGAATGTCTCGTTGGCATTATTCGCTTCCTTCCGTGCAAACAGCTTGCCGCCTGCGAGATTCAAGTCGTAAACGGCAATAATGTTCTCAAATCCTTCCGGCAGAAGATCGCGCTTGGCGCCTGTCGCCAGATCAAATTCGAGCAGGCGGGGCACGTTGCCTATGCCGGCATAAATTTTATGAGTTTCTTCATCATAAACAACGACTCGTGTCCAGCGCTCTCCACTTGACCGGTGGGACAGAGTCCCGTAATCCTTGAATTGATTCGTCGCCGGATCGTACTCGTAGAGATGAGCGGTCGGGTACGTGCTTCCGTACATTTTGCCATCCTTGCCAGCCGCCATGGGATAGAGCACTGAATCTTTGGATGGCAAGGGATGACCCAGATTAATCAACTCATCCTGAGATGGAATATAGCGATAGAGCAATCCAAGATTATAGGCTCCAAGGTATACAGAGCCATCGTTGGACACTGTGACAGACCAGGCACCGGATGTATCGGGCATGGGAATACTTTTGACCACTTTTTCCGCAGCAATATCTATTATGGTAAAAATAGACGGCGCCCCGGCGACAACAGAGTAGATCACATTCCGCCCCTGGCCGTCCTTGCCAGCCGCACCGCGCATTAAAGTGGCCTTGCGAATTTGCGGTCCGAGATTCTCTCCAACGGTTAGGATGGAATTATCCGGAACCGGCTCCTCCGGAATAAAATGCTCTCCGCGAAGAAGCTTCACGTCATCGACGTAATAGAGGTAGGTCCTGCTATTGCTTCCCGCGAACATGACCGCAGCATATTGCGCCCCCTCCGGCACGACAGCAGTGATATACTGGTCGAACCATTCGTTAACCGGCTCGGCGACAATGCTCCAATCCTGCTTGGACATGTACTTTCCTTCAGCGTCAAAAAAGCGTAAATACATGCCGGATGAGCCCGTTTCGATGAAGGTGCGGGAAACTGCCGTATACGTAGCTCCGGCCTCCACGGGGATCAATTC
Source organism: Paenibacillus sp. J2TS4 (assembly GCF_018403245.1). GTDB lineage: Bacteria > Bacillota > Bacilli > Paenibacillales > NBRC-103111 > Paenibacillus_L. The sequence goes on along the minus strand of NZ_BOSH01000006.1, from coordinate 250,744 downwards.
ACTGATCACGTTCAAAAATTGGCCTGGCGTGTTCTCCAATCGGAGACTGCGGGTTCCACCGCTCGAACGCTCATCCGTAATAGTGAACGAAGCAGCGTCCGTTGCCGGATTAAATGCCTTCCAACCCGGAATCTCGGCATTCACGGCTTGCTGCTCCATATCTCCATTCGGTATTTGCTTCATTACGCTGACCTCGTCAATATAAAAGTGATAGCTTCTTTTGCTTCCGGTTATAAGCGACACCTTCAACTTCGTTCCTCCAGGCTGAACCATAAAGGCTATATCGCGATATTGCCACTCCCCTTGCTGGGTCGTTGCATTCAAATAGGCGTGAAAATCTTTCCCGTCCGCGCTTTTAACAAGCGTTCCACTATCGTTATATACGTAAACGTACAGTCCTTCCATCGTCCCTTGCTCCAGGAAAACTTCGGCAGATAACGTGTAGGTCGCCCCTTCTTCTACGTCCATCAGGCTTGATTCCAGATTATATGCGGCTTGCCCCTGATTCGCTTCAAAGTTAATTCTAAGACTTTGGGCCCCCATCCGTTTCTCATCCGAGGTAACCTCCGGCTGCCCCGATTTAACCGTCCAGTCCGGGATCTCACCATTCAACACCGGCTGTTCAAAGCCTCCGTTCGGCAGCACAAACTGCTTCGGAGCTTCTTCTACCGGTTCCGGCGTCTCTTCCAGCCAGGTTAAGGAGTCGTAATAATAAGTCCCTACATTCCCTCTGGAAGAATAGAGCAGCACCCTTGCAGCTACGGCCCCCTCCGGCGCCAGATGGGTCACACTGAGATCATTCCAGACCTGTGACGGCTGACTGAGGATGCTATTCACATTAGTCAGCATATCCCCATCCGCATCATAATACCGCAAATACAGTTCTGCATTGCCCTCTCCCATTCCATAAACCATCGCTGTTACGGTATACTGCTTGCCCGGGGTCACGGCAATGGGATCGCTGATTAATCCCAACGGGTCGTCCTTGGAGGAATCATCAAGCTTAACGCTGGCGTCCCCCACGTGCTTAATCGTACTGTCCAGAGTGATTGGCAGTGATCCGAACTGTTGTGTCCAGCCGGGGATAGAGCCATCCTCTGCTAGCGGAAGATCGAATCCGGCATTGATTATTCCCGTCGATAGAGCAGCTTGCTCTGCTGATGGAAGGTCCTGCCCCGCCGCTGGAGCGTCTTGCTCTGCCGATATAGCGGCTGTCTCCGCCGCCGAGACCGCTCCAACAGGTGCGCTAACCAAGGAAGAAATGAGCAAGCAGAAGCTAACTAACAAAATCCATTCTTTGCGCCTACACCATCGATACATGATCCATATCCTCTCCTCATGCTTAAGTAAGTGCTTACATAAAAGTCCACTGGAATAAGAGATTCTTCCTTAAGCGGCTCACTTGGCTTCTATATAGGTGACACACATTGAAGAAAGCAGTCCTTCCGTTCCTAAGGAAAGTACCTCCGAAGGTCGAACTGAAAATTAGAGCGTTTTCACAATAGATTTACAAAACGGAACTCTCCCCCTTTACGGATAAAATGGTATGGATTTCTATCCACATATGTATATGTATATTACAGGTATATATATGATTGATCAATGAGCCTATCCGACTAGAAACTAGTAAAAAATAACTATTGTCCCGTCCCCAAAATCTGAAAGTTTGATCATTCGAGGTTCGCCGCCCTTTTATCCCATCAAAAAAGTCCAATGAAAAAGACGCTCCTCTGAACAGAGTGCGTCTTGACTATGCAACTGAAGTATGTGCGGGCCGATCAGGAAAGCGTAAGCTCGATTGTCTTGACAAAACCCGCGATTATTTTCGCTGCAGGGCTTGTGTGACAAAGAACAGAACCGCGGCCAGCAATGTAAAGCCGGCCCCCATCCAATACATGCCGCCCCCTCCCCACATCTCCTTCATCCAACCGCCCAACGATCCTCCGGCAATCCCGGCCAATCCTAAAAAAACAGCCGAGAGCAAAGATTGACCCGTGGAACGAAGCTCCGGCGGCACCATGCGCACAACGTATTGTACGGAGACGATCCAGAAAACGGCGAAGGTGACGGAATGCGATGCCTGAAACAACAACAGCAGCGAGGGAGAATCCGTCAGTGCATAAGCGGCCCAGCGCAAGGTATACATACATGCCGCGAGGCCAAGCAAAGCCAGCTCATTGTACTTGGCTGCCCACCTGCCGATCAGGGCAAAGCCAAGCATTTCACTACAAGCCGCCACTGCCCAGGCGGCGCTGACAGTTCCCGCTGAGGCCCCGAGGTCGAGCATATGTAAGCCAAATAAGGCATCGTTCATTCGGTGCGGCACGGTTAATAAAAAGACGAGAACGAGAAACCAGAGCAGTCTCCGGTTAGAGAGCAGGGCCAGCATAGCTTGGAGAGTAACCTGCTTGCCGCCGGCCGGCTTCTCATCCTGCACAAATATTAGAAGGACAAGCGGCATAACCCCAAGCGTCCAATACATCCACTTGATGTTAGGCACTCCCCCCAAATAAGGAAGCAAAGCACCTGTTATAATGGCCGTGACAAAAAAACCTAAAGAGCCCCACAGACGAATACTCCCGTAAGAACGGCCAAAGCGGGTGGCGGATTGATACAGCAGCGAATCCAAGAGCGGGTTCCACGGAAGCATGAAAAAATATAACAACAAAACAAACGTAAATGCCGGCCCGTATCCTTCGGTTACAAACAACCCCACACTGCAAGCGATCGTTAAAATCCATAACGAACGAATCGTCTTTTTTAACGAATATCGGTCACTGAAATACCCCCAAACCGGCTGGGCCAGCACGGCTACCAAAGGACCAATCATCATGAGCGTTCCGATTTGCGCCGCGTTGTATCCTTTATGATTAAAATAAAGCGGGAGCAAAGGGAGCAAAATCGCTTGGGTCGCGTAATAAAAAAAGCTGACTCCCCGCAAAGCGTTGATTTGTCTGTTCAAATAAATGATCTCTTTTCTGAATGAAGTCCATATCCTATACTATCCTAACTTAAATCGCCTCGGTTGAGAAGTTAATTTATTGCTTACATTCATCTGACAAAAAAACCTTTTTTCCCCTTTAATGAAAGGCTTCCTTACCGTATAATTGACATATTGTGCTTTTTCCGTTTCGTTGCGGAGCCTTTACGTTTATGAAATAACCATGAGAAAAACTCCTATCGGAGTAATTCGAGGATGAGCGACCTCGTTTAAAGGTTGTTTTTATCGCCAAATAGAATTTGATGGAACTCAGGAAGCAGAAACTTATAAATTCTATATGTGGTAAATAACTTGTCCGAGCAGCAGGAAGTACAAAACAACATTGGATTGGGAGAGAGAGAATATGGAAATGATTTTGGCCGCCATGCTCATGATGTGGGGGAACGTTTCTTCGGCAAATCCGGACGTGACTATGGAACAGCTGATGCAGGCTTCCATGCAGGCACCCGCTATAGAAGAGGAGTATGATCCATTAAGGCCGGTCCTCAAAATAGACCCTCAGCCTGATGCCCCGCCAGTTAGAGGAATTTATGTTACAGCACACAGCGCGGGCGGTGCCAGAATGAATACGTTGCTGGAGCTGATCGACGAGACGGAATTAAACGCAATGGTCATCGACGTTAAGGACGACTGGGGGAACATTACCTACGCAACGAATAATCCGGAGCTGGAAGCTTACGATACGACTTATAAAATCATACCCGACATTAACAAGCTAATGGATACGTTAAAAGAACATGAAGTGTATCCGATAGCCCGAATAGTCGTGTTCAAGGATACGATTCTAGCCAATAAACGACCCGATTTATCATTCGTTCAGCCGGATGGCACCCTCTGGGCCAATGGTAAGAAGCCTCCGGAAAGCTTCGTCAATCCCTATCGCAAAGAAGTGTGGGATTATAACATTGAAATTGCCAAAGAAGCTGCCAAGGCGGGATTTAAAGAAATCCAGTTCGATTATGTTCGTTTTCCTGAAGGCTTTGAGAAACGGGCTGATATTCTCCAATACGACAAAGACGAAAGAAGTCGCATCGAAGCGGTGGCTGGTTTTGTCAAATATGCGAGAGAGCAGTTAAATCCGTTAGGAGTCCGTGTATCGGTAGACATCTTCGGTTATGCCGCCTCCGTCCCCGCTGCCGAAGGAATCGGTCAAGATTTTGAAAAAATTTCGCTCAACGTCGATGTCATCAGCGCAATGGTTTACCCAAGCCACTACACTACCGGCTGGTATGGTGTGAATGTTCCGGATGCCGAGCCTTATACTGTAATAAGCGGCTCAAGTGTAGATACGCATAAGAAGCTGGAACCGCTCGGTCCGCTCAAGCCGATCGTCCGGCCCTGGATTCAAGATTTTACAGCTTCCTGGGTCCCCGGATATATCCCTTACGGCAAGAAGGAAATCGAAGAACAGGTCCGGGCATTGAACGATAACGGCATTAATGAGTTCTTATTGTGGAATGCCAGCAATAAATATACCTCTGGTGTTAATTACATAGACCCTTCGCCATAAATAAAAGCTATAGTGATTAGCCACTGTCATGCCTTGTCGTGCAACGCATATTTCGGTATTGTGCTGTTAAAGGTCCGCTCCTCCCGCTCGGGAGGAGCGGTATTTGCTTGGGCTCATTCCTGTTTTCTGCCGGAACAGCCGGATAAAATAGTTATAGTTGGCGATGCCTACCTGTTCGGCAATGTCCTGAATGGAAGTGTCCGTATTTTCCAGCAACGATTTCGCTCTCTCCATACGAATATGATGTAAATATCGCAGAGGCGTCATCCCCGTATGCTTCTTAAGACAGCGGGTGATGTAGTCAAAATGGAAATGAAAATGAGCCTCGAGCTCCTTGGAATCGAACGGATAAAGAAGCCGCTGCTGCAAATAGGCTATGACCTCTTCACTTAGAGACATTGAAGGCGACAACTGCCGCGAGCGCGCATTGGCCTGCAGTTGCCACAGAAGCTGCCCTAACAGCGAATGAAGGCGCAGCGAGTTATGCAGCGTAAAGCTATCGTGCAGCTCGATCATTTCCCGCAGTGTGGCCACCGCCGGCTCCATCTGAATCCGGCCGTATTTGGGCAAATACATGACCTGCTCCGTCGGAGTGGAGTCGGTCGTGCTGCCCTGCCGCAGCACCGTCGACCAGGCGATTTGTTCCGCTGGAAGAGACCGAAGGGGAGTTGGATGGGCAAAATGAAGAAAGTAAACGATCGTCTCCTCCTCGCACTCTCGGTACCCCGCATGCATCCGTCCCGGCTCCAGCACAAGCATCTCCCCCGCACAGACGGAATAGGAGTTATCATCTTCCGCCATATGAAATACTCCGCTAGTGACAAACAAAAGATCGTAGACATCAAATTGTCTTTTAAAATGCTTCATTCCCGGCTCCCAGCGAGAATCCCCTACCGTAATCAATTGCGGCAGCGGGGGAATAGGCAGCTCCAAACAGATCATAAGTCTCTCAGTCCTCCTCCAGCTTGTCCTCACCTGACTCGCAAGGACGAGTTTTTCTGCTTCCCCAGATCCAAGCCTTCTCTCCGCTCTTTTTTCATCTTAACGTTCAGTATCCATAAGCGAATGATGTCTTTTCAATAAAACCGTTTCTGTTAACTATAATCGATAAGTCGATATTGTGCTATGATTGTTCGGTTTCGTCCCTTCCTTTAGCACCGGAATAACGCTAGATTGAAGATAAGCTGCAAACACATTCAGCGACTGTACAAGTGCTATCAGAATACTTCGAGAATGGCCGACTGAATATAATGGATAGTTTATCGCCAGCTGGAGTTTGAAATTCTTCAGGCGGCAGTAACTTTTCCATTCTATGGCAGTACCCAAATCATCAGAGTTCTAGAAGGAGAGGTGTGATCATCCATATGAACGAAAGATGGAAACGAACCGAATGGTTCCGTAACGACCGCTTTGGAATGTTCATCCACTGGGGACTTTACGCTATTCCAGCGAGAGGGGAATGGGTGAGGAGCTTTGAAAGATTGAGCGTGGAAGATTATGAACCGTTCTTTCAGGAGTTTAACCCGACCCAGTATGATCCGCGAGCGTGGGCCAAGGCGGCCAAAGCTGCCGGGCAGAAGTACGCCGTATTAACCGCAAAGCATCATGACGGCTTCTGTCTGTTTGACAGCCAGTTAACCGAATATAAAGCGACGAACACTCCAGCCGGACGGGATTTGATTCGCGAGTATGTCGATGCTTTTCGTGAGGAAGGGCTTAAAGTCGGATTCTATTATTCTGTCATTGATTGGCATCACAAGGATTACCCGGCTTACGGAGACAGACAGCATCCGATGAGAGCCAATGAAGCTTTCAAGGATAATCCTGCCGATTTCAACCGCTATATTCAATATTTTCACGGGCAAGTCAAGGAATTGTTAACCCAGTACGGGAAAATAGACATCATGTGGTTCGATTTTTCATATGACGACATGACAGGCGAAAAGTGGAAGGCAACTGAGCTGGTTCATATGATTCGCTCAATCCAGCCGGACATTCTAATTGACAATCGGCTAGGCGGAAACATCAAAGCGGCCGAACCGGAAATCTATGCGGGAGATTTCTATTCTCCCGAGCAAATTTTGCCGGCAAATGGGGTGTTGGACGCCAACGGAGAGCCCGTGCCGTGGGAAGCGTGCGTTACGCTGAATAACCACTGGGGATATCACGCCTGGGATCGGGACTACAAATCACCGCAGCAGATCGTGCGTGCGCTTGTGGAATGCGTCAGCAAGAATGGCAACCTGCTGTTGAATGTCGGACCCGATGCCAAAGGAATTATTCCTCGGGAGTCCATAGACATTCTGGCAGAGGTCGGCCGCTGGATGGAGCGAAACGGTGAAAGCATCTATGGCTGCGGAGCGGCGGATCTGGCCAAGCCTGAATGGGGACGATACACTCAAAAGGGCAATAAATTGTATGCGCACGTGTTTGATCGGGGGATCGGCCCTGTCTATTTTGCCGGACTGAAAGGAAAGATTAAGCGAGCGAGGCTGCTCTCGGATGGCTCCGAGTTAAAGGTAGAAACACCATGGATGGCCGAGCAGTACTCCAATGCGGATACCGGAGCCTTCATCCATTTAAAAGGAGCCCGACTGCCAGATGAGCTCGATACCGTCATCGAGTTGGAGCTGTGCGACTGATTTACAAGATTGACAGGTAAGATCGATCCGGGAAGGTCGATCTGTAGAATTGGTCCGCAGGACTAATCTGTATTGCCAAACCGGGTGTCCTAACGATGGAAGGGGATTTGAAAAAGCTGCTAATAGGGAAGAAAGAGGGAGCAACGGGAGATTCGTCCGCTGTTCCCTCTTTGTTATCACCGTGGCTAGAAAAATATTATAAAGGAACACCATTATTCCAGACCCTGCTTCCCTGACTCTTTCCACGGTTCCTCTCGATACTCCCGGGTCTGCTTCATTTTTGCATTGATTTCTTAGACTACTTCAAAGACTAGTCGCCATTTATTTATTACGATGAATTCTTGGACCCTATTTTGAACAACTATCTTTTTTCTATGCCTGCTCTTCCAACCAGACCGTTTTCTCTGTGTAGGATGTTCTTCGCGAAGCTGGCGCTTCCTTCTCCGGGTATCCAACATAGATTAAGCCGGCCATCGATTCATGTTCTTCCAAGCCAAAGGCCTGCTTCATCCTCGTATGATACAATGGCTGGCCCGATCTCCAGATGGCCCCGAGTCCTAGCGAATGCGCGGTCAGCAGCATGTTTTGGATGGCTGCGTGAAGCGCGGCCAACTCCTCTATCTCATGTACCTTGGGCAGAGATGAGGGAGAAGCCGCCACAGCAATAACGACCGGGGCACGAAAAGCTTTCCCCCACTGCTTGCGCAGCAACTCCTCGTTAGCTGGAGTGCCGGCCGCCTCCGATTCTTCCTTGGCAATTTCCCGGTAAGCCTCGGCCAATCGGTTGCGCCCTTCGCCAGTCATTACAAAAAAACGCCACGGCTCCGTATGATAATGATTAGGCGCCCATACAGCCGCTTCCAACAGTTTATTTATCAATGATTTATCTACCGGATCGGTCTTTACCTTGCCTATACTTCTTCTTTCTACAATGGCTTCTTCTAATCTCATATCGATTTGGCTTCCTTTCCTTGAATGAAATCGGACAGTAGTTCATAATCAGCAAAACGACAATACGATTAACAATTGCGGGAATGTTTAATAATGATTAAATAACTCATTGCACTAAAGCCGTTCGCCTGATCGCCGTAAAAAGTCCTTTCGTTAAATAAAAAGCCTTCCAATTATTACGTAGTTAATAGATGTTCAGCTCCCGGCGCGACTGGACGCACTATCATTCGTGATCCAATGGATTGCTGTGATTGATAATGATTATCACTAATAATTATAGGGGACTCAATATAATATATCAACCTGCTGGTGCCCTTTCTAAAATTAAAGATCAAATGTGCACCTCAATTCTGCAGATATTGTAATTTTCGCCATCAAGGTGCAAAAATGCTCTCTATTTTCCATACTTTTTGAATATCGACCATTTCGCCAAAATTAAAGGGTACTTTTGCACATTATTTGCTCAATTCCGGACAAAGGTCGATTTAAGAAGCATTTTTGTACTCTAATCCACCACACGATATTTACCACACACTATTTCACATCATTGTGACTAACCAATCTACAAGCATGACCACTGGACTGTCAACCGCTGGATTTCGGAACACTCTTTTCCAATTACTAAAAAGACTAGAATACTATTAAAATTACTTAGAACTCCTATCAAAAATTATCCACATAAAATTCAACCAATTTAATGTCAATCTGGTATTATCATGCTATAATCTAGATAACAATATGTGACGAAGAACGTCCCTATTCATCCATGAGATGATTCAGGGGCGTTTTGTTTTTTAGGAGGGTTTCTATTTGGAATTTAATAAGTTGCATGAGAAATGGCTGAATCAGCATTTGCAAAAAAGAACAGGGGAACGAAGGGGAAGATTAAAAAGAGGGCATAAGCATGCGGAGATTATGTTTCTGCAAAAAGTCTGGTGGCCCCTCCACGGAAATTTCGATAACCTTCATCCTGAATACGAGGTACTGGATTGGAGAGGAAGACCCTTTTTTATTGACTTTGCTTGGCTGCCCGGACATATCAAAATTGCTCTGGAAGTAAAAGGCTATGGTCCACACGTTCAAACTATGGACCGTCAAAGGTACTGCGATGAACTAAACAGAGAAACATTTTTACAAGGGATGGGCTTTCGTGTTTTGTCCATTCCCTTTGACGATGTGATTTCCCGGCCTGAATTAACGATTAGCCTGTTAAGAGTTTTGTTTAGCCATTATTTGCTTGGGGAAAAGGAGTCCGGATCTGATAACTCAATGGAAAGAAATATATTACTACTAGCGATCCATCTTAATAGGCCCATTCGTCCGATCGATGTAGTCGAGGAATTCAATATGAACCGTAGAACAGCTGTAAAGCATTTGCAAACTCTGTGTTCCAAAGGCAGACTTCGCCCCTTGTTAGGAGGGAATGCCACTAGAGTATCGCGTTATGAACTGGTTCGTAACTTCTCAGATGATTTGATGTGGTAACTATAGTTAAAGAGCAAATGTGCACCTCAATTCTGCAGATTTTGCAATTTTCGAGATCAAGGTGCAAAAATGCGCTCTATTTTTTCATATTTTTCGAATATCGACGATTTCACCAAATTAAAGGGTACTTTTGCCTTTTAATTACTCAATTCCGGACAAAGGTCGATTTAAGAGGCATTTTTGCACCTCATTGATGCAATGTCTTTCTTCTCTTTCATGCCAATCCTTACTCTAATCTGCACAGTCCGGGTGCCTTGTTAAAACGGCAAAGGCACCGATTACCCGATGCCGCGTTTTTATAAGTCGCTATTATCCACTCAGTTCCTTATTAACTGGGGCTCCTGTACATGACTATGTCCAATGAATTATTGCATGACATACCATCTAGCCTGAGCTTCAAACATGGCAGCGTATTTGCCGCCTTCCCGCAGGAGTTCGTCATGGGTACCGAGTTCCACGATCCTTCCTTGATCCATGACGACAATTCGATCGGCAATTTTGGCTGAACCTAACCGATGAGTCACAATAATAGAGGTTTTGTCTCTGGAGATATCGGCAAATTTCTGATACAGGTTGGTCTCTTCAATTGGGTCAATGGCAGCGGTAGGTTCATCGAGTACAATCATATTGTGGATTCGATAAAATCCTCGGGCGATGGCTACCCTCTGCCATTGCCCGCCAGACAGATCGACGCCGTCGAACTCACGCGAAAGCATCGTGCGGAAGCCTTGGGGGAAGTGCTGTTCTCGAAGGTCCAAATCAGCCTTATCCACGGCGGCAAGCAGTCTTTGATCGTGGCTGTTATCCCTATGGCTTGCTTCCGGATCACTGATGCGGATATTCTCATCCAATGTCATTTTATAGCGCTGGTACTTCTGAAACACAGCTGATATTCCTCTATAGATGGATTTCCCGGAAACTTCTCTCGTATCCACGCCCCCAATACGCACACAGCCTTCGCTCGGAAGAAATAGCCCGGTCATCAGCTTAACGAGTGTGGTTTTGCCAGCCCCGTTCTCGCCAACAATAGCGATCGTCTCGCCTTTCTTGACTTCCAGAGAAATACCTGCCAAGGAATCCCTCTCCGCTCCGGGATAACGAAAAGTTACATTGTCCAGTTGGATTCCGCTGCCGGGATCCACCGGTACATCTTCGCCTTCTCTTTCGGGCAAATCGAGAAACCGGATAAAGTTTCGGACTGTGCCCATATTTCTGGTCATTCCACCAATGTGACGGGAGATGACCTCTTCCATTATTCCAAACATCATTTCAATAGAAGCAAACACAGCCGCAAAGGCGCCTATCGTAATCTCACCAGCCAGCAGCGCATCGAACATTAAATAGAGAACGCCGAAATAGCCCGCTAAAGTAATCATTTTCATGCCCAGCTCAAGCAGTCCGGTTTTGACTTCTGCATCCCACGTCTTCTTCCTTAGCAGGGACAATGCCGTTTCGTAAAGCTGTTTGAAAAAGCCAAAAGCTCCTAAAATACGGGTTTCCTTGTAATATTCGCGATCGCAGATACAGCGCTCGTAATATTCATATTGGCGGCGGATCGGAGCTGCCTGATCTTCGAGCTTGGCAAATACAGAGCCGCGAATCAGCTGTGTGATCATTACGGGAATAAAAATTAGAACCAGAGTAACGGCCAGGATCGGCTTAAGTGTATACAGGTATCCCCCCATAAATAAAAAATAGGGCAGATAAAAGGTAAAGATCGTGAAAGCCGTAAACATTAGACCCAGACTGTTGCTCATCCCCTCATTGGCCTTATTAATATCATCCAGCAGCTGAGGAGACTCATAGGAAACCGGATCAATACGTGAAGCTTTATCGTTAATGCGCCTGCTTAAATAACCGGTCATTTTTTTGAAAAAGGTATTTGCCATGAAATTATGGAGGCCATTCAGCACTTGCATACTGATCGTAACCGCACCTAAGGCTATCGCCATCCAAAAGACAGTCCCCAGCCCGGATCGGTCCATAACCGCAGCCGTAACGGAATCAAAGAAACGTTGGGTGACTACAGTAATAAAAGCAATGGAGCCGCCATGGAGCAGTCCGACCCCATTAGCCAGTATAAAAAATAAAGGGAAGGCTGTAACAAATAAAGGAAGCAGCCGGAATAGGATAGCGGCCAGCGACAGTTTTTTGGCATTAGTCGATGATCTGTTTATTGGTACCAACTCCTCTGGCTTTCATACATTCGAGCATAAACGCCTCCAAGGCCGATCAACTTCGTATGACTTCCTTGTTCGATGACCCTCCCGTCCCCGATCACGAAAATTTCATCTGCCAGCTGGGTTGAACCGAGCCGGTGGCTAATAAACAAAGTCGTTTTATCTCTGCTGATTTGTTCAAATTCTTCATACAGCTTGCTTTCACTAAGCGGATCCAGGGCAGCGGTCGGTTCATCCAGTATTCTTAAAGGAGCCGGATTGAGGATAGCTCGGGCCATGGCTATTCGCTGCCACTCTCCCCCAGATACGTCCTGGCCGCCTTCTCGAATTTTGCCAAGCGGAGTCTCCTTGCCCTGCGGCAGTGTCGCTTCCACATAACTTAAGCCAACGTTATCTATAGCGTTCTGAATCCGACGGTTCGCAGCTTTATCCGGTAATCCATTAACATCTCCTACGGCGATATTATCCTTCATAGTAATAAAATATTGGGCGAAATCCTGATAGACGACCGAGTAGAACGCCTTTAATTCTCCTTGGCTATACTCGGACAGGTTCTTACCGTTCAACCGTATTTCACCTTCATAGTTGGTGTAGAGCCCGGTGATGAGCTTAGTAATTGTTGTTTTGCCTGCTCCGTTAATCCCTACGAAGGCGTAGTGCATACCCGCTGTTATCCGCAAGGACAAGCCGTCCAGTATCTTTTTATCGGTCCCGGGATATTTAAAGCTGACATTCCTAAACTCCAAGGATTCAAAAACCGGGGCTGGAGCGACGGGAACAGCGATGGCCCCCTCCTCTTCCTCCAATTTAGAAAAAGAAGATAAATCTATCAAATACTCTCTATGCTTGGCCAATTGATCCATATTGCTAGTTAAATCCCACGACATCATCTGAACCAGACCAAACACAGCGTTGACAAGCGAGATGAACATTCCGATCGTCATGGCACCAGACAAAACAGGACCCAGCAGCACTAAAATAATAAGAAACGAAAGGAGTGCGGTCAGCACGCTGCCGGTCTTCATTTTGATAAACCATTTCTTCTCGGTCTTATATTCGATTCGCCTTGCCGTTTCATATTGGTGACTCCAGATTTGGTTAACTCTATCGCTATACCCAAACATCGATCGCTCATCGACGGCTTCCCGGCCTGTAAGGACTTCGGATAAATATTCATACTTCCTCTTATGCTTGGATACTTCCCTGTTAGCTTGGTAGGTTGCCTTGCCGCTCTTGATAGCAAGTGCAAATAGCGGGATAGAAATGACAATAATCACCAAAGCGGCCCACCACACCTGTGTGAAAAGCAGGGTGAGGATCCCTCCGATTCGAATCGCTTTAGCGACCAGCGATAACAAATCTGTATAGGCTGTTGTCATTTGAGTTTCCGGGGTTTTGGAAACACGGGAGATCAAATTCCAGGTTTCGTTATTTTCGATGTGTTTATATGCGAGCTTCGCTCGTTTTACTACGAGGGCGGTACGAAATCGCTCCCGAATGGCCAGTTCCAGACGCACCTGGACGAGTTTGGCCAACTGCCTGGATATCCATGTAAAAGCAATTAAGGCAACCACGGCCAGCATGGAAGGATAAATCAAGCTTATATCGGCTTGGTCCCGCACAACGATTAAAGCGCTGTCAATAAAACGGGCGGTCACTACGATTTGTAAAGTAGGCACCAAGCCATTCAAAAGCAGTTGAGCAGCTACCAAAATCGCTGCAACGGGCGCACATTGGAAGGGGATTCTAAGGATGTCCATGAGCCCGTATTCTTTCTTGTCCATCATCATGAATAACCCCTTTACTCATCCCTGTGTAGCATCGCTTCTTCTGAGGTCTGATTTTTATATTCAAGCTATATAAGCCGCACCAAAGACATCGGTCTATCTTTTCCGAACGAAAGTGCCTTATCCCTTATATATCCATTTGATTAACCATCTATATTATATAATACACAGTGGAACCAGACAACGAAAATGGCGATAACGAAGGGCATAAATGCCTTCGTTATCGCCATTATGATAGAATTTCCTCTTCGCTATTGGGTGTGGATTATTTAATAAGTAACCAATATCTCATATTCGCCACCGGCCTGCGTGTCAAAAGAGTACAAGGCGGCTTCCGGTGATTCTGTTTCAACCGGCCGGCCCTCCTTATGGACAACTAGCGGTTGATCGCTGCGAACGGTGCAGCGGCTTCCCGAGCTGGAGCGGAGGATGGCGCGGGTCAAGCGGCCTGCCGCCCATTCCAGATCCAGCTCGAACCCGCCCCGCGCCCGCAAGCCGCGGATATGACCGGCAGCCCATGCGGTCGGCAAAGCAGGCAGCAGCCTCAGCTCTCCTCCGTGCGATTGCAGGAGCATCTCGGCTACAGCAGCGGTTCCGCCGAAATTAGCGTCGATTTGGAAGGGCGGATGATTGCCGAACAAATTCGGCAGCACCGACTGAGCCATAAGTGCATGGAGATGCTCATAGGCCTGCTCGCCATCTTCCAGTCGCGCCCAGAAGTTGACGATCCACGCCCGGCTCCAGCCTGTATGCCCGCCTCCATTGGCCAGTCTCCGCTCCAGCGTCCTTCTCGCCGCTTCGGCCCATTCCGGCGTCTGGCGAGCATTAATTTGCTCTCCCGGATGAAGCGCGAACAAATGTGAAATATGACGGTGCCCCGGCTCCGGTTCATCGTAATCGTTGGACCACTCCATAATTTGTCCATGCTTGCCGATCTGCGGCTGCGGGAGACGGCTTCTCGCTGCTTGAAGCTGATGGCGGAACGTGTCGTCCACATTCAGGATTTCAGCAGCTTCTATGCAGCCCGTAAAGAGAGCGTGCAATATTTGTGAATCCATCGACGGCCCCATGCAGAGTACGCCATGATTGCCTTCTTCCGTTCGATACCGGTTCTCCGGCGATAAGGACGGTCCGGTGACGAGCCGGCCCTGACTATCCTCAACCAAATAATCGAGGAAAAATTCGGACGCCTCCTTGAGCGTCGGGTAGACCCGCTCCGCAAGAAAGCTTCGATCCAATCCGAAGCGATAATGCTCCCACAGATGGAGCGACAGCCAAGCCGCACCCATCGGCCAAATAATGGAGGAGAGAATGGCGCCGTCCATCGCCGTGTCTCCCCACAAATTCGTATTATGGTGAGCGACGAAGCCTCTCGCTCCATAGACTTGGGAAGCGGTTTGGCGTCCGCTGGCCTTCATCTTGTCGATTAGGTCAAAAAGCGGGGCATGGCACTCCGCCAGATTGCATACTTCCGCCGGCCAATAATTCATCTCCGTATTAATATTAATCGTATATTTGGATTCCCAGCTTGGGGTAAAATTATCATTCCATATGCCCTGGAGATTGGCCGGCAGGGAGCCGGGACGGGAGCTGGCCATTAACAAATATCGGCCAAATTGAAAAAACTGCTCGATCAGACCGTGATCCGCTTCCCCTTCTTGAATACGCTCCAACCGCTCGTCCGTAGAACATCGGTCTCGCTCGAGGATAGCTTCATCGCTTCCCAGTCTAAGCTCCATCCTCCGGAACAAGACACGATGATCGTGCACATGCCGGTCCCGCAGCTCCGTGTAGGTCATAGCAGCGGCGGACTCTATCTTTCTTGTGCACACTTCCAGCGGCTGCTCGTGGCGGTAAGTCGTTGCTGCAGCAATATATAACGTAATCGAGTCCGCTTCCTCAACCGATACAAAATCTCCGATAATCTGTACCCTTCCGCCTTCACTGACCGCTGTCAGCATCGCGCAGTATTCGATTCCATCCGGACCGCACTGCCCGGTCATGGCGATCGCATCGCTGCCTATCGAGACCGTTCCCCGGTCGAAGGGACGACGGCTAAGATTCGCACTGAGCGTTAATTCTCCAGGCTGATCGCAGGTCAGCCGAACGGCCATGACATCATCTACCGCACTGCAAAACAGCTCACGGGTATAGTTAACGTTACCTATCCGGTATTGGACTCGGGCCACTCCGGCGTCCATGTCCAATTCCCGGACGTACTGATCCGCTTCCGCTGAATGGCCGGCAAAATACAGATTCAAATCACCCAGCGGCTGATAGGGCCCAAAATATTTGGGCGAAGAGGTAAGCGCCATACGCGCCAGCCGTTCAGCCTCTTCGGGCCGGCCCGCGAACAGCAGCCTGCGGATTTCCGCCAGATGCTCCGGAGCATCGGGATTATCCCTTTCCATCGGTCCCCCGTACCAGACGGAATCCTCGTTCAATTGAATTTTTTCCTCGGCGACCTTGCCGAAGATCATTCCACCGAGCTTCCCGTTGCCGATCGGAATCGCCTGAACCCATTTTGCGGCTGGTTGACGATACCATAACCTGTTCCTGTTTAATGGAACATCTAGCCTGTCTGCTTGCAAACCAATCCCTCCTCACCTGTATAAAAGTCGATACACCATCAAATCTTCCTTTAAATGAGAGGCAAAAGCAACTTGTTCTCTATGCATTTTTGCCAAAAACGACCCCGCCGTCTATATAAAGCGGAGAGCCCATCATAAACTTGGATTCGTCGGAGGCCAGGAATAATGCAGCCTTCGCCACATCCTCCGGCCTTCCCAGTTCCCCGCTTAATTGGCGCGTCTTGATCGAGGCGATGGCCTCTTCCGGATCCTCATATGAGGTTCGCAAATAATTTTCGACGAACGGAGTCAGGATGGTTCCGGGCAGCAGCGCATTAACCCGGATGCCGTACGGCGCGTAGTCGACCTGCATCGATTTCGTCAGGGCAAGGACCGCCCCTTTGGTCGCCGCGTAAGACGCGCGCCGTGCCAAGCCGATCTCGGCAATACAGGACGACATGTTAATAATCGAGCCTTCCTTGCGCTCCATCATATGCGGGAGAACATATTTGGAGGGCAAATATACTCCCCTGATGTTAATGTTCATCACTCTGTCCCATACTTCCGGCTCCACTTCATGCAGAGCGCCTACTCCGCTAATTCCGGCGTTGTTGAACAGCACGTCGATCCGTCCATATTGAGCTAACGCTTCGCTAATCATATCATCGACTTGCGCAGGATCGGTCACGTCGGCCCGAAGGAACAGCCCTTCCCCACCGCCCTCTTTAATCTGCGCTACGGTTGAATTGCCCTTCTCCTCATCCAAATCATTAACGATGACCGTCGCGCCTTCCCTGGCAAATAACAGGGCGGTACTCTGTCCGATTCCCGATCCGGAACCGGTGATTAAGCATACTTTTTCCCTTAGTCTCATCCTTGCTTCCTCCTTATCCCCTGACCTTATCCTTATTTCCTGCAGGCATCACTGAACATATGTATGCTGATTAGCCCGAGACGATCATAATATTCGCATAGGGAGTCGTATCTCCGGTACGAATAACGGCCCGGGATTCCGGGCAGATTTCCTTGAATCGGACATGCGGGATGATCGTCCAGCCCACACGGGGGCAAGCCTTCTGCATGGCGGCAAAACGCTCTGGACTCGCCTCCAGCATTTCCTCGGTTACAATAATCCGGTCAATGATAAATTCGTCATGTACGGCCTGAAGAACATCCATAACCGACGGAAGATTATCGACCAGAGCCAGGTCGAGACGCTCGACTGTCATCGGGACCGGAAAGCCCCGATCACAAATCGTCAACAGATCCGTATGACCGGTCTCGGCCAATATCCGGTTCAGCTCCGGGTGAAGAATTCCGCTTTTTTTCATGCTTCCGAGTCCTCCCTGGTCTCTCCGATGACTTGACTGCGCTGTTCCAGCGTAATCTGCTCGCGTATAGACGGGGCCGGCTTTTTGAAATACAGCTTTTCCCGACCGTCCACGATAACTACACTGACCAATTCCCAGCCTTGCTCTCCCCATTCGTCTAGACGCTGCGTCTCCGTCGTGGTCCTGTACTGCCATCTTATCGTCATCTTCCTAACCTCCCCATCGATGAACATTCATATAGACACCGCTTAGCTGATTTTATCTGTCCATATGATCGTCGGGCTGGGCCGCCTTAACAGTCAGACCGCCATCCACCATCAACAGATGGCCGTTGACCTGCATCGCTTCCTCCGAGGCGAGAAAGACGACCGCGTCCCCGATTTGCCGGGCGGTCCCCAGCCGTTTCATCGGATTCGCTTCCACTTCCTTCTGCCGGATTGCGGGATCGGCCAAATAATCTGTACACATATCCGTGTCCACGGTGCTGGGTCCTACAGCATTTACATTAATGTTATATTTACCCAACTCAATCGCCATTCCTTTGGTCAGCATATTCGCGGCTGCTTTAGAGGATTGATAATGCGGAATCACCGGGCTGGTAACGAGCAGACTGGCGGTCGACAAGACGTTTATTATTTTTCCGTACCGCTTGACCGTCATTTTGTCGGATGCCCTTTGGGAACAGAGAAAAATCGATTTGACATTGGTGTTGTAGGTGCGATCCCAGGTTTCTTCCGATACTTTCATGAAAGGCTCGAACGGCGCAATCCCGGCATTATTCACCAAAATTTCAACCTCGCCAAGCTCCCGCTCAATCTGATCGAACATCGCGAGCACCTCTTCTTTACGTCCTACATCGGCTCGAACGACGATCGCTCGGCGGCCTAGCGCTTCTACCTTGTCCTTGACGGCTTCAGCCAAAGAACGTGAACGGTCAGACGTGTAATTAATGGCCACATCGGCGCCTTCCTCGGCCAGTCTCAGCACGATGGCCTCGCCAATTCCACGGCTGCCCCCTGTTACAAGCGCAATTCGGTTCTCCAATCTTTTCAACACTATCTCCCCTTATAAATTAAGAGCAGCTTCCAATTGGACCTGCGCAACTACAGAATTGCAAAGGTTATAGAATGATAGAATACCAAAGGGAGCTGCTCTATTGATTTCTGATTTATTAAAAAGCTACAGACTCGGGCCAATCCGGTTAATGCTGAACTCCTGATGTCCGAGAATTTCTGCCTTGGTCAATTTGCCCCGGCTCACTTCCTGAATTTCCTCCCATATTCGTCCCCCCGCCTCCTCCAGGCTGAGCGTCCCTGACAGCATATCACTCACGTCCACGTCCATATTGTCCGTCATCCGCTCGTACATCTGCTTGTTCCCTGTTATTTTAATAACCGGGATTACCGCTGAGCCGGTCGGAGTTCCACGGCCGGTCGTAAAACAGACGATATGCGCACCGCCCGCCGCCATTCCGGAGACACATTCGATGTCATTCCCGGGCGAATCCATAAAATACAGCCCTTTGCCGGGAAGCTCCTCGGCATATTCCACGATTCCTTCTATGGGCGCGGTTCCGCACTTGCTTATGCAGCCAAGCGATTTTTCCTCTATTGTCGTCAATCCCCCTGCAATGTTGCCCGGGCTCGGATTGCCGCCGCGCATATCAGCCCCCATCCGTTCGACTTCCTTCTCGAAGCGATCGACAATATGATATAGCTGATCGGAAATTTCCGGTGTCCGGCAGCGTCCGGCCAGCACATGCTCGGCCCCGATAATTTCGGTAGTTTCCCCGATGACGATGCTGCCGCCTTGTTCGATCAGACGGTCAGCCGCCACGCCAAGGGCAGGGTTCGAAGCAAGCCCCGAGGTCGCATCGGACCCTCCGCATTTGACACCTACTCTCAGCTCACTGAGCGGTATTTCGACCTTCTGCTCGCGATCCAGCTGCTCTCTCATCCGTTTGGCCAGCTCCACTCCATGCTGAATCGCCTTAACCGACCCGCCCACGGATTGGATATCGAATACCTCGACTGGCTTGCCCGTCTCTTTAATCGCTTCGGCGAGCGCGATCGGGTCGACTACTTCGCAGCCCAGGCTGATGATAATCACCCCGCCTACATTGGGGTTCCGGCCTGTCCCGGCCAGTACATTGAACGTCCTGTCCTTGTCTGCGCCTATTTGGCTGCATCCGTGCTGGTGGGGAATAGCGACCGTATCCGGCACCAGTTGAGTAATCCGGCTGCATACTTGATTCGAGCAAATAACGGTCGGAATGATCAACAGATGATTGCGGATGCCCGCTTCTCCATTCGCTCTGCGGTACCCCATAAACGTACTCATGCCTTCCCACCTCCTGCCGCTTGGGCTTGATCTCCTCTTCCGCGAATCCCTTCCACGTTGTGAACATGAACATGGAAGCCTGGGGCGATATTCTCGGTAGCCCGTCCGATTACCTCTCCATATTTCCGAACGTGAGTCCCTTCTGAAATCAGGACAATGGCCACCTTATGTCCGAACGGAATCGCTTCCATGATTTCCAAAGAATACGATTCTCCAGCAACCCGATAAATGATCGTCTCTCCCGGACGCAAATCTTTGATTGCGGTAGCCACATGATCCTTGGCATCCATCATCAGTGCCTCTGCCCCGGCTTGAATAGGAGCTGCCATTACATTCACCATCCCCAAATTATAAATGTTATCGATAACTCTAACATAACAACTCCTTCTCTGGCTGTCAATTGTTTTTATTTTGCCCGTCATTTGTTTTTTTAAGAACAAAAGCCTCCCGAATTTACGCTTTATCGCAAAAGACGGAAGCCTTCTTCAAAAGGAAGCTAGGTCCACCATGAATAGGAGATTTTCAGCACAATAATGACCTGCGGCTCCCCAATGTGGTAAACTATTATTAAAAATTTTATATAACGAAGGACGATATGTGTGGTAACCATTTATGATATTGCCAAAAAGGCGAACGTGTCCGCCATGACGGTATCGAGAGTTATCAATAACTCTGGCCGTATTAGCGAGAAGACGCGAATAAAAGTGAAAAAAATAATGGAGGAAATGAATTACGTCCCGAATTCGATGGCCCGAAGCCTCGTCCTGCAGGAAACGAAAATTTTATCTCTTCTGATCACCGATATTACGAATCCTTTCTTTACGACACTCGCCCGCGGAGCAGAGGATGCAGCGATGCGGCGGGGATATAAGCTGCTTTTTGGCAACAGTGACGAAAATTTGCAGAAGGAAAAGGAATATGTCGACATGATGTTGACCGCGAGGGTGGACGGAGTTCTATTCGCTCCGACCGGCGATGCTTCGCTAGAGCATCTCTCCATTCTTCGTACCCATAACATTCCTTTGGTTTTGCTCGACCGGGAAGTGCCCGGCTTCGAAACCGATATGGTGCTTGGAGACAGCAGAGCAGGAGCGAGACAGCTCGTCGAGCATTTGATCTCACTCGGACACAAGCGGATCGCTCTACTGAACGGGCCTCTGCATGTCTCCACCGCCCGCCATAGACTGGCAGGCTACAAGGAAGCCCTCAAGCTGAACGATCTGGCCTATGATGATCGCCTCGTAGTGGAACTAGACTATAAGCCGGCTGCGGAGAACCTGGCCATGGACTCTCTTCTTCAGCAAACCGATCCCCCTACAGCGATCTTCGCAGCGAACAATTTTCTTGCGATCGGAGCCATACGTTCCTTGCGAGCCAAAGGAATTTCTGTGCCGAAGCAAATTTCGGTCGTCTGCTTCGATGATTTTGGCGAAAGCCTGAGTCTTGACCCATTCCTGACCGTGGCTTCCCAACCGGCCTACCAGTTCGGAGCTCTCGGCATTCAACTGCTCATCGAACGAATTCAGGATAAGTCCGAGGGAGACTACCGCAAAATCGTGCTGCCCCCAGAGCTCATTATCCGCTCTTCCGCACAGGCTCTGAACATCATGTAACCCGCCGTCAGAAGAATGGCTTCTCTATCGGAGAAGCCTGATTGGGCATGCCGGGAAACTCTGTTATTCCCGGTGGTTATATCATTAGCGGATGGTCGCGGCTTCGATTCAGGAGCTGATTGTTCACACTATCGTCCCGCTATAATTTTCTCATTTCCTGTAGAACGACCTTTCTCCTTTGTTCAATATACTTAAGGATAAACCGGCGTTCGGAACGGAACTGGGCGGCGGAATATTTTCGAGTTCGGTCCGTCTCCACATTCTTGCTGATGCCGCCATGCAGCCGACGGATGAGCGGGGACAGCTTCCTCGTCGTAAACACATTTTTTAATATCAGACGAAGAATAGCTTTATACTTTTGACGAAACGGCTCTATCGCCAGCAGTTTTTTAGTTAATGTGTTTTTTCCGGTAACCGGAACGGGTCGGCTGCCAAAATATTTGCCATAGCTGTCCCGTCCCCATGTCCCTTCGTAATCCCAGGGGATGATTCTGTAGCGGCGGTGTTTTTTATGCCAATATAGAGCGTAGTTTTGATTAAACCCGTCGTAATTTCCTGTAAGCACTGCTCCGGCCAGCCATCTTAAATAATTATCAATATCGAGATGAGTGGCTAAATAGCTCTGTAAACGGTCCGGACCTAAAGCGTTAACATTAGAAATGAACGATTCCAATCGCCTTCGTTCGGTCTCGCTGCCGATCATTAAACGGTATCCGTCAAAGAGCGAAGGCTTCTTTCGCTTCGTTTCGGGACTGATAAGCCCGAAATTGGCATCGTCGTTAGTAGCGTAAACTAGGGATTGGATCGGGATACGCCTTTTTCTAAAAAATAACCGGTCCACCGCCTCAATTTCCAGGTAGACTCCTCGTGGTTCATGGTTCACTTCGAGGAGCGAAAATTTGGTTTGTGGGCTCGGCACGCCGATTCGTTCAAAGAAACGAAAAGAAAGAGCGTTGCGAATCATGGAGGGATCATCGTACTCGGCATTACAATGAACCGTTCGTCCCTGAATTGTCATTTCGTATGATTTTTTCGGATAGCTGCGTGTATGTCCACCTCGAACCCGTATTTTGGCGGGTATCCACTGGCCCTTCTTTTTATAGAGGGCGTTCACAAATTGATCGCTCCATACGTCTTTATGAAGCAGTTTCCACTGGCCCTGCGTTATTTTCAGCTGCCTTCTCGGTATAGTCATGAATAGCTTCACCTTCTTCCGAATACATGCCATTAACATTCCTACATGCGCCCACCAAATCCCGATACATAAGTGGCACTATAAAAAATTGTCCTTCCGTTCCGAAGGAAAGTGCCTGAAATATAGCCGAACGCCGTAGAAGATGAATATAAAATAACCCCGCAAAGTGACGTCTAGCCTTCGAAGCGTATTCCTATTACTTTACGGGGAGCCCCGGAATTTATAAATAAATGTTAAAAAAGCCTATCCTTTCAGATAGGCCTTTCATTACATTATTCGGCTGAGGAGTTCAATGACACGGCCTTTGCCCAGCAGAGATGGCTGCAGCGCCTGTCGGCATTATCATCCGCTAGCAGATTTCGCCTTCATCGGCAATTCCTGCAGAGTCCTAGCGTTTGCCACGAGTGCCGCGGGTACAGTGAGTGCCACGGGTGCCGCGAGTGCCGCGAGTGCCACGGGTGCCGCGAGTGCCGCGGGTACAGTGAGTGCCACGGGTGCCGCGAGTGCCGCGGGTACAGTGAGTGCCACGGGTGCCGCGAGTGCCGCGGGTACAGTGAGTGCCACGGGTGCCGCGAGTGCCGCAAGTGCCACGGGTGCCGCGAGTGCCGCGGGTACAGTGAGTGCCACGGGTGCCGCGAGTGCCGCGGGTACAGTGAGTGCCACGGGTGCCGCGAGTGCCGCAAGTGCCACGAGTGCCGCAAGTGCCGCGGGTGCCGCGAGTGCCGCAAGTGCCGCGAGATTTTTTACTGATTTCTACCAGAGACTCTTCCATGTTCGAGATTATATTTTCCATGCGAAATAACCTCCTTTCTCTTAATGCTATAATCTATGAGGGAGAAGATAGTTTTGATTGGGGAAAATGATTAACTCTCAAAAAATAGTAAAATATCATATCGTGACGCCTCACCGTACATACGGGCCCTCTTAGGCGCCACGTTGCTGCAGAACGTAGGTCACAACCGAAAGCAGAATAGCCAAAAAACAGCAGCCGATTCAGAAACCATTCCGAATCAACCGCCGTTCTCTGGCAGGCGATACTCTATTAAATGCACTATTTATTAATGGATAGAATCGCTCTGAATTCTTCCTTGTCGGCTCTTTCCAGCAGTTCATATAAAAGCGACTCCACGCTGGTCGGCTCGATTTCGGCGCAAGTCTTGACAGATCCCGCAGCTAAATCAGCTCACTCGTCCAATGTGTCGGCTCGTAATCCGAGAGGCAGCGGAGCCGGCTGCTCACAAGTGCTCTTCATTTCATAGTGCCTCCCCTCTTTAGCCGCATCGTGAATACCGTGCATCGCTTCCAGCACATGATAAGCTAATTCGCCGTTGGCCCGGTGCGTCCTTCCGCTGCGCAGAGCGTAGGCCATATCCAACACACCTAGGCCTCGGCTATTGTCCGTATAGCCATGCGTGAGAGGAACCTCGCTCCATTCCTTCGCTTCCTTCCCGCGGATCCTGACAGGGCCGGCATACGTATTCGGATTGGGAACGCTCAGTGTACCTTCACTGCCGTAAATTTCAATCCTGGGAAGGGCTGATCCTCCAACGATATCAAAGCTTGTAATCATCGTCGCAGTGGCCCCGGAAGCAAAGTCGAGGATGCCCGTCACATGGGTCGGGGTCTGTACTTGAATAACCTGGCCAAATTTTGGCTCGCTTGTTATCGTTCTTTCGGCGAAGGTGATATTCGCCGACCCGGTTACGCGCCTAATCGGCCCGAGAAGATGAACGAGGGCGGTTAAATAATACGGGCCCATATCGAACATCGGACCGCCGCCGGGCAAGTAATAAAATTCCGGGTCCGGGTGCCACGATTCATGGCCACCGCTCATCATAAAGGCGGAGGCGGCCACCGGACGGCCGATCCAACCGTCGTCGATCAGCTTGCGGCTGGTTTGAATACCGCCTCCGAGGAAAGTGTCCGGAGCGCAGCCGACCAGGAGATTTTTTTGCTTGGCTTTATCCAGGATTCTCCGCGCGTCTCCCCTTGTAACGGCTAGCGGTTTTTCAACATACACATGCTTGCCTGCTTCCAGTGCCGCCAGGCAAATCTCCGCGTGAGCCTGGGGCACCGTCAAATTAATAACGATTTGAATGTCCGGATCGCCCAATAGCTGCTTTACCGTGCAGGCAACCGGAATCTGGAATTCCTTCGCCTTGGCTTGCGCTCTTGCCAAATCGAGATCCGCACAGGCCTTTACCTCCAGTAAGTCGTATGTCTGGAGATTGGTAAAATAAATTCCGCTTATTTTGCCACAACCAATAATGCCCACTTTAACTTTGCTCATCTCTGCCGCTCCTCTCTCAAAAGAATTGTCCCCATCAGAACGGGCTCCCAACTGATGATCTCGCTGCCCAAATCATTCCTTGCCGCATCATCCGGAGAACCGGAGGCATCGCAACAATATCGGCCTGATGACCGAGGGAGCAGTAGAATACACTGCCTTCGCCGTAGGTTTTGGTCCAGGCGACCGGCATTTCTACGTCACCGAATCGGGTCGTAGCCAGCACATGAATGGCCGGATCAATATGCATATAATACTGCTCGGAGCAAACCTGAAAATCTTCGATTCCTGCCATAATCGGATGCTTCGATTCCTTTATAAAGACGTCATAGTGAACTCCATCTCCTCCAGGATGGGCCACCCATTGACCGCCGACCATATATTGGTACTGGGTTTCATTGCGAAAGGAATCGCCCATTCCTCCGTGACAGCCGGCAATTCCAGTGCCGCTCTTGACCGCTTCAAGCAGAGGCTTGAGCTGCTCCTTCGAGATTTGCCCCATCGTCCATACCGGAACGATGAGATCCTGGCAAGCAAGCTTCTCCGCATCCAAGAAGCTGTCAAGCGTATCGGATACTTCCACCTGGAAGCTTTCCTCCCTCAATTGCTGCGCCAGCAGCTCAGCAACTTCCGCCGGCTGATGGCCTTCCCAGCCTCCTTGAACGATCAATGCCTGTTTCATTCTATCGCCTCCCTTGTTTAAACTTCCTCGATCCGGAACCAGCGCCGATCCGCAATCGATCGTTCTACAGCCTCCAGCACCTCCTGGCACCGCACCCCATCCTCAAAATTAGGCACAGGCTGGCGATCCTCGCGAATCGCATCCAGCAGTTCCACCACTTCATGAATGAAGGTATGCTCAAAGCCAATCGTATGACCCGGGGGCCACCAGGCCCCCATATAAGCATGGGCCGGATCCGTCGCCAGCACCCTGCGGAAACCTTGAACATCATCAGCATCGTCCGTAAAGTAGACCTGAAGCTCGTTCATCCGTTCAAAGTCAAACTTGACGCTTCCCAGACTGCCGTTAATTTCAAACGCATTCGTGCAGCGATGCCCCGGTGCCATGCGGGTCGCCTCGAAGCTTCCCAACGCGCCGTCAGCAAATCGGGCGAGAAAGAGGGTCGCGTCATCTACATCGACCTTTCCTTTGGGCGCATCCTTACTGCCCCGAGCACTTAGGCCCTCCATCGAATCTGGCAGCGGACGTTCCGTAATAAAAGTTTCACTCATGCCGATAACTTCCGCCAGTTCGCCTACCAAGTAACGGGCGAGATCGATCAGATGCGCTCCCAGGTCGCCATGCGTACCGGACCCGGCTACTTCCTTCTGCAGCCTCCAGACGAGCGGAAACTGGGGATCGACAATCCAGTCCTGCAAAAACCAGGCGCGAAAATGATAGATTCGTCCGAGACGGCCCTCGCTCACGAGCTTCTTCGCCAACTGAACGGCTGGAGCAAAACGGTAGTTGAAGCCGATCATATGCTTGACTCCCGCACGGTTAGCCTCCGCCAGCATGGCTCTGGCTTCCTCCAGCGTCACAGAAAGCGGCTTCTCGCAAAAAAGGTGTTTCCCCGCCCTCGCGGCAGCAATGGCAATATCTTTATGTACATTACTCGGCGCATTGATGTCGACTAAATCGATGTCGTCCCGGTCGATTAAGCTTCGCCAGTCCGTTTCGTAGCTTTCCCAGCCGAACTGGTCGGCGGCCTGCTTCACAGCGTGCAAATCCCGACCGCAAATAGCTTTCATAACCGGCACCGCCGTCTGCGGGAAGAACATAGGGAGATCCCGGTAAGCGTGGCTGTGTGCCTTGCCCATAAATTTATAGCCTATCATTCCTACGCGAACATGGTTCATCTCTTCCAACTCCCTTAAATTGATAGGATGGGCGGCAGCTCCGCCCCTGCTTCCATTCAACAAGTCGGTATAAGGACATGGCATCTGATTGGCGTCCCTCCTGCGGGACTACAAGAACGACAAGGCTGACAATGATGACAAAGAGGATTACACGATATGCAAGGAGAACTCAAGGCTTGTATTTGTATGAAAAGGGACTGCCCCGTGCCGTCGATGCAATACGCACCGGACAGGTGTCATTCTCCTTGTTAGAAGCTTAGGAGCCGCTTCTGAATGGGAGAAGCTCTTCACTTAGCTGTCGGGTCGCCCCGTATACTTTGCGGTAGATGCTATACAACTTCGCATATCTTTCCCTGGCCTCTGCGGAGGGAACGAAGCTCCTCGTGCGGCGGATGAATCGGGCGGCGCACTCTTCCAGCGATGCGTACCAGCCGCAGCCATAGGCGGCCAGCATAGCCGCCCCCATGCCCGGCCCTTGCTCGTTGTCCAGCTTGACGACCTCAGCGGCGAAAATATCGGCCTGCAGTTGGAGCCAGACGTCGCTTTTCGCGCCGCCCCCGATCGACACGATCGTATCGACACGTCTGCCCGCCGCCCGCAGCAGCTCGACCGATTCATGGAGAGAGAAGGTGATTCCTTCCAGAACGGCCCGCACCAAATCCGCTTTCGTATGGGAGCCGTCCATTCCGATGAAGCTGCCCCGTATGGCCGAATCCGCATGAGGCGTCCGCTCCCCGGACAAATACGGGGTAAATAACAGCCCGTTAGCGCCGGGAGGAACGTGGGAAGCTTGCTCCATCAACTCCTCAAAGCTGTCATTTGAGGCAAAATTTCTTTTAAACCAGCTTAAGCTGTAACCGGCCGCCAGCGTAACGCCCATCGCATAATAGGCATTCTCCTGTGCATGATTAAAAAAATGCAGCTTTCCATGGAAGTCGGCATGCGAACTCGGCTCGTAGCCTAAAATGACGCCGGAAGTGCCAATACTGCATAATATTTCTCCAGGCGCCAATATTCCAGCGCCAAGCGCTCCGCAAGCATTGTCCGCGCCTCCGGCGAACACTTGGGTCGCGGGAAGCAAGCCGGTCGATGCAGCGATCTCCGGCAGCAGATTTCCGATATACGCGTGCGATTCGACCAGCGGAGGGCAGAAGCCTTCCGGAAGGTCAAACATCCGGCAGATCGTCTCACTCCAGCGCCTGCCGCCAACATCGAGCAGCAGCGTCCCCGCCGCATCGGAATAATCGATGTGGAGCTGCCCGGTTAACCGGTATCGCAAGTAGTCTTTGGGTAGCACAAACCGGGAGGAGCGGCGGAACGATTCCGGCTCGTTCTCGCGCACCCACAGCACCTTCGGCAGGGTGAAGCCTTCCAACGCCGGATTTCTGGCAATCGCCAGCAATGTGTTGCCCAGCTTTGCCTCGATTTCCCTGCACTCGGCTGTCGTTCTCGTATCGTTCCACAGAATAGCCGGACGGACCGGCCTATTCTCGTCGTCTAACAACACGAGGCCATGCATTTGTCCGGAGAAGCTGATTCCGGCGATCTCTGCAGGAGCGATCTCCGCCTGCTGCACCAAAGCTTGCAAACCTAGGACGGTTTGCCGCACCCATTCCTCCGGGTCCTGCTCATTATACCCGGATTGGGGCTGCAGCAGCGGATATTCGCGCGACACTTCGCCGCGCACCTTTCCTTCCCGGCTTACCAGTATACATTTGACCGAGCTCGTCCCCAAGTCTATGCCGATAACATAGTTCATCCTTATCGCACTCCCGAAAAAGCAAGATTTTTCACAGCTCCGCTCTCCATTTATACGGACTTATACGGAAAAAATGATTTCATTAATAGCAGCCTTTAACGCTTCCTGTCTGCCGGACTCGTTCCGTATAGGACGATTCTCCAGCGCATACTGCTCGAGGGTGTGAAGAGTCGCCTGACCCGATACGATTTGCTGTCCAATCCCCTCTGTAAAGCTCCGGTATCTCCGCTCGATAAACTCATCCAGCAATCTTTCCTCAATCAACTTGGCCGCCGCTTTGAGCCCTCTGGCAAAGCTATCCATTCCGGCAATATGCGCGTAAAATAAATCCTCCGGCTCGAATGATCCCCTTCTTACCTTCGCGTCAAAGTTAATTCCGCCCCGGCCCAGCCCGCCATTCTTCAATAGCTCCACCATCGTCAGCGTCGTCGAATACAGATCGGTCGGAAACTCGTCGGTATCCCAGCCAAGCAGTAAATCTCCCTGGTTCGCATCCAGGGAACCAAGCATCCCGTACATACGGGCGACACGAATTTCGTGCTCGAATGTGTGCCCCGCCAGAGTAGCATGATTGGCTTCCAAATTCAGCTTGAAATGCCCTGCCAATCCATACTGCTGCAAGAAAGCGATGGTCGTGGCTGCATCGAAATCATACTGATGCTTGGTCGGCTCCTTCGGCTTCGGTTCGATTAGAAATTGAGCGTCGAATCCGATTTCCTGGGCGTAATCAACCGCCATTCGGTACAGATTGGCCAGATTGTCCATTTCCAGCTGCATATTCGTATTCAGCAGCGTTTCATAGCCCTCCCGGCCGCCCCAGAATACATAGTTCTCGGCCCCGAGCTCCTTCCCGATCTCCAGGCTTTTCTTCAATTGGGCCCCCGCATAAGCATAAACATCGGCATTACAGGCCGTTCCTGCTCCGTGAACAAATCTCGGATGATGGAACATGTTAGCAGTGTTCCACAGCAGCTTGACCCCGCTTGCTTTCATCGATTGCTTAATCATGTCTACTATCGTATCCAGATTTCGGTTCGTTTCCTGAAGCGTCTCTCCTTCGGGAGCAATATCCCGATCATGGAAGCAAAAATAACGGACTCCGAGCTTGTCCAGGAACTCGAACAATGCCTCCACCCTCGCTTTGGCCAGATCCATTCCTGAGTAACGCTCCCACGGCCTCATCGCCGTCCCCTCTCCGAACGGATCAGCACCAGTACCCGTCAAGGTATGCCAATAAGCAACCGAGAAGCGAAGATGCTCCTCCATCGTTTGGCCGGCAATGATCGCCTTAGGGTCATAATGCTTGTAGGCTAGAGGGTTGGCTGAACTGCGGCCTTCATGCTTAATGCTGCCGATATGGCTGAACCAGTCCATACAAAAAACCTCCTTGTAAGCGTATGCTTTTCCAATCATAACAATGAACAACAATAGTCCTCTAACATTTCACATTGGGCTGTCTAAAGTCATCTTATCAGGTTTTCGAAAGTTTGTACATCCATTATACTAAGTTTACTTATATATTTCATTTGTGCTTTTTCTCTTTCATTGATAAATTGGTTTTAGTAGACTGGGTCATTCATTTGGAGGAATTTATGAAACGAACAGGGGATCAGCATTTAGTTAAGGAAATCAATAGGAGCATTGTACTGGAGACCATTCGCCGTCATTCTCCGTTATCCCGGGCGCAAACCTCAGCGTTGACCGGGCTTCATAAAGGTACGGTATCCAGCTTGGTCAACGAGTTGATCGAGAGCGGGCTCGTCGTCGAAATCGGTCCCGGTCCTTCCAGCGGCGGGCGCAAGCCGGTTCTAATATTATTCAATAAAACGGCAGGCTATGCAGTGGGGGTGGATCTGGGAGTCAACTACATTCTGACGGTGTTGACCGATCTGGAAGGAAATATCGTAGAGGAGCAAAGCGTTCGGATCGCCGATCGTTCCAAGGACGCCGTGCTGACACTGCTTAAACAATCCATTCACGACATGATTCATCAAGCCCCTCCCAGTCCATACGGTGTCATCGGAATCGGGATTGGCTTTCCGGGAATAGTCGATGATAAAGGAAGCGTGCGAATGGCACCCAATTTGCAATGGAGCGAAACCGACCTGTATTCGCTGCTTACGGAGGAGTTCGAACGTCCAGTCACGATTGATAACGAAGCCAATGCGGGAGCTATGGGAGAAAAGCGGTTCGGGGCCGGCCGTACATTTTCGGATGTCGTCTATGTAAGTATTGGAATCGGAATCGGGATCGGCATTGTGATCAACGGGGAATTGTACAGAGGCTCTTCGGGATTCTCCGGAGAGATGGGTCACATGACTGTGGAGGCCAACGGCAGACCGTGCAGATGCGGCAACCAAGGATGCTGGGAGCTCTATGCCTCGGAGAATGCTCTGCTTGAGCAGGCGAAAGCTTTAGCCTTGTCCGGACTATCCGGGAAGGATTGCGATCAGGCCCTCGATCTAGACTCGCTTGTGCAAGCCGCCGGGCAGCAGAATCCGGAAGTGATTCGACTGTTCGGACAGATTGGTGAATCCATCGGGATAGGATTATCCAACATTGTAAATACGTTCAACCCCGAACTGGTCATTATCGGCAACCGGATGACCATTGCCCAGCCATGGATCAAGCCGTCGATGCTGGATACTTTTAACGAACGAGTACTGCCCGTTCACCGTCATCGGACAGCGATCGAATTTTCATGCCTCGGCACTCATTCAGCTGTATTGGGTGCATCGCATTTTGCCGTCTCGGATTTTTTTGCCCGGTTGAATGTCAAGGTGAACTAATCGGCGTTTTTTGGAAAGGGAGCATAGAAGATTACTATAAAGAAGGAGGAGACATCTATGTCTAATATAGGGATTTGGGAAGCGGCAGAACCAGGTGTCCGAAGAAAAATATTAAATGCGCAAAAGGGCCTGATGATGATGGAGGTTCATTTCGAAGCTGGAGCGGAAGGCTATGAACACAGTCACCCTCATGAACAAATGTCCTACTGCTTGCAAGGCTCCTTCGAATTCCGCATTGATGGTCGGAAGCATATCGTGTCGGCCGGAGAAACGATTTATATCCCGGGCAACGCCCGCCATGGCGTGACGGCTTTGGAGCCTTCAGCTTTGCTGGACGCCTTCACTCCGATTAGAGAAGATTTGATAAAAATTTAGGTGCAAATATGCACCCCCATTCTACCGTTTTAGCCATTTTTGCGATTAAGATGTAAAAATGCGCTCTATTTTCTACGTTTTGAGCAAATTGGACGATTTCGTCAAATTAAAGGGTACTTTTGCACTTGAATCTCTATTTCCGGGAAAAAGGTTGATTTAAGAGGCACATTTGCACTCCAATTTCTATGTAGCAGCTGCTGCTGGATTAGAAACACTATCTCCCATGGGACAACGCTGGATCTAGGGACACTATCGCCCAAATAAGGCTGCCCAGTTTCGTTAGAACGATTGGGCACTCCCCGGCACGATTTCCCTGCGATTATATATCGAATCCCAGGTGGGATGTCGAGCAAAGTGATGCGCCCAGCATGGGCGCTATCTAAATGTATCGCTAATGTATCCATCACTACCGACAGTCTACAGTGTGTCGCTAATGTATTGCTATCTACAATGAATCGACTCCCTCGCTTTGTTCGCCAGCCACCCCACCTTCGCGACTTTCATTCGGACCCTCTCATCGTTTACAATAGATTGGAACTATACACAAGGAGGGACCGGTCATGCTTTCCGTTGGACAATCCGCTCCCATTTTTATCGCAGAAAGCACCCAAGGGATTATCGCGCTTAATGAATACGTAGGCAAGCGGCCTGTCGTCCTCATCTTTTATCCCGTGGATGAAACTCCTGGCTGCACAGCACAGCTGTGCGCCGTCCGCGATGCCAAGGAAGACTACGCCCAATATGACGCCTTTGTGGCCGGGATCAATCCGGCTTCTCTGGCCAAGCATAGCAAGTTTGCCGATCATCATAACTTTGATTTTCCGTTGGTTCATGATGAGGGCGGTAAAATCAATGAAATGTACGGCGTCGGTAAAATGCTCCTCGGTCTGCTGCCGCAAAAACGAACCGTTTATGTCATTGGCCTGGACGGCAAAATCGCCTACGCGAAACGGGGATTGCCTCCCACCGAGGAGATCCTGCAGGCTATCTCGTCCTCACAGCGGGTGGAATAAGGGAGCCTCGGGCCAAAGGGTCTGCTGCGAGAAGAAGAGGCGCTGCTCATGCGGCGCCTCTTCTTCTTCCTTCTATTGAGATAAACGTAGAGCCAGATTATACAGCTCCATATCAAAATCTTTCTTTGTGTTGACGACCACGTTAATGTCGGTGGCGACAAGGTCGCCGCGGATCACTCCGCAAGCTTTGCCGGAATCCCCGGCCAGCAAGCGGTGAACGGCAAAATCCCCCAGCCTTCCCGCCAGAATCCGATCGTTATGGGTCGGGGTGCCCCCCCTTTGGATATGGCCAAGCACGGTCACGCGAACTTCAATGTCGTTCAGCTTCCCGATGGTCTGCGCAATATCCTCTCCCTTGCCGACGCCTTCCGCCGTCAGAATAATGCTATGCCGCTTTCCATTATCGAAGTTGTCCCGCATCCGTTCGGCCACTTCCTTCAAATCAAACGGCACCTCGGGTACGAGAATTGTCTCCGCTCCGCTGGCCAGTCCGGCATACAGTGCGATGTCCCCGCAACGGCGTCCCATCACTTCAACGACCGAGGACCTTTCATGTGAGGTCATCGTATCCCTCAGCTTGTTAATAGCGTCTACTACAATGCTGACCGCGGTATCAAAGCCAATCGTAAAGTCGGTAAAAGCAATATCATTATCGATCGTCCCCGGCAGCCCCATCGTCCGAATTCCTAATTGGGATAACTTGTTAGCCCCTTGATACGAGCCGTCGCCGCCAATAACGACCAGGCTGTCGATCCCTCTTTTGCGCAGGTTCTCCGCAGCGATCCGTTGACCTTCTTCCGTCTGGAACTCTTTGCAGCGGGCGGTTTGCAGAATAGTTCCTCCGCGTTGAATAATATCCCCCACACTGCGCAAATCCATCTGACGGATATCGTCCGTAATCAATCCCTGAAATCCTCTCTGAACAGCATAGACATCCAGGTTATGAAAAAGTGCGCTTCTAACTACCGAACGAACGGCAGCATTCATTCCTTGGGAATCGCCGCCGCTCGTCAGTACTGCAATTGATTTAACTGTCATCAGTTCTTTCCCCCTAAGTAGCAAGTAAGCTAAACCCATTATAAAAAAAAATGGCCCCATAATGGAATACTTTCTGTAAAAAGAATGGATTCCGTTATTATCCATCGTTCGGAGAGCCACCCCGAAACCACAAGAATTCAAGACTGGGGCTGCTAATTGTATTGCAGCAGCCGCCAATTACGAATTAGCGCGAATCCATATGCTGTTAGCCCAGAAGAACAATCGGGTCATCGGGCTGTTCTTCATCAGCTGGCGGGAAATCCGTTTCACTTCATTCTGCTTGCTCACCTTCGGATCGGATAAATACAAGGCGATCAGCCCTTCAATAATCATCCGGTGAAACGCCGGGGCTTCGAGTACTGCTACCCGGTCGCGGGCACGGAGCACAATCTCGGCAATCCGGTCGACCGATTGATCCATTGTCTCGTAATAGCTGCAGAAATTAAGATCCCCGCCGACCCGGTCTTCTTCCTGATCTATTAAATAATCAAGCAAAATGTGGAGACTACAGACGTACGGGAAATAAGCCTTGCGAATATCCGCTACCCGTTCCTTCGTCAGCTGTGTATCCTTCGCGGCAAGAAACAGCATGAATACCCCCAGGGTAGAGCCGGTGGCGGCGGCAAATTCATTCCATCGCAGCTGACTATAGTTCCCTGCATGCTGATCCCACCATCGGAGAAGCTCGGCCTCTCGCAGATCATGGCGAATATGTTTATACACCTGCAGGTCACAATACAGAGAAACCAACTCTCTGATTTCCTTCTCAACCAGCTTATAGGAAGGCAGCTTGCGGATATTCGCTTGACAGGTCTGTACCAGACTCTGCAGATATCCTCCGTCTTCCTTTTCCTGTCGGAATTCGTAATAATCATGAAGCGGGGCTTCGGGATCGACAGCATCCAGCATCGATTGATGAAGCCGGCGAAAATCCTGGGGATCCAGCGACGTGCTCCGATCGCATAAATTGTCCAGATAGTCGCTGATCGTTTGGAATGCGACAATCAGCGGAATAAGAATATGGCGGGAAGGCAAGTTAGCCGCAGCGTAGACAGCTCCCCCCTGGCAATGGAACTGCTTGGTGGTCATGCTGTCGATCGCTTGCTGCCTCAGCTCGTCATCCGGAATCTGATCAGCTACTTCCCTCCATTGCTTCAATTCGTTCTTTACTCCAGGCAGAACATAGCGGTAGACCCGGTGCATCAGACGCAGAGGATTACGTGGAAACAGTCGGGCGGCATCACGATGAATACTCAATGAGCGAACCCCCACAATATTGTTGGTAGCTGTATTCGAGCAGAAGGACAATCTCCAGCCGCTGGATGGTCTGCATTAGCCGAATGACCGGTTGATCGTTGGAACCGCTTGTCGACTCTACCAGATCGGTAAAACGATAAGGGTCCCATTCTCCATGACTGGCGAGAGCAGACAGCCCGGAAAAATGCGAAGATGAGGCAAAGCCCCCTTCCCGACCGGAGAAGATACCTTTAACCCGATCGTGAATCTGGCTGTGAACCGGATGAACGCCAGTTCGACGAAACCAGTATTTCGCGTTCCCGTAATCTCCCTCCATTCGATGCATGATACCGTGCCAGAAACTGCCCGTTTCGTTATCGATTTGTTGTGACAATTCGTGGGATTCATACAAATCCTCATTCCATAAATACAGCCCGGATTTAACCGCAAGACCGTATGGAAGTTTAGCGGAATCCACCGATCCTAGTTGTTCCGGGTTTACCGAAGCAATTCTGGCGTTCAATTCCTGCTGCCACGTACCTTTCGGGTGAAGGGACGGCTCGTGCTTCCACAATGCCTGAACTATTTCAGGCACAAACCTGTCTATCATAGGTACCTCCTATTGCTTCATCCGTCATTTCATTTCGAATTCGATCCTGTTTTAAAACGGCCTGAGCTCTTACTCTTATTACGAACTCCTATCGGAGTTCCTGTTAATGATGCTCTCTCGCGGATATTTCCTGATTGACCCGATACCACAGATGCAGATCATTGATCCTGCTCGCCAGTTCGGCGATTTCCGAGTTCAGCCTGCAGGAAACAGTGAAATTGTCCTCTATATTCAACCTCTCCTGCTTCTCTATTATCCTCATCTCGATCTCTTTGATCCGATCGGGAATTCTTCCCCGGATTTGTTCCCATTGAAAAAGGATTTCGGACCGATCCTCCTCCGAGTAACTCGCCCATTCCTGAGGCAAGTCCGGTACATGGATACCCAAACGCACGTCATATATAAATTCCGGTCTCCACAAACCCCTATCCCCTTTTTAACGGTAATATCATTTAATTAAATGTATCATTTCTGGCGCCTAACCGCCAGTCTTTACGCCGGGTTGAGGGGAGATATCTTGAATCCGGCTCTATTTTTATCTCTCAATTTCCTGAGCATGTGATATACTAGAATTAATTTTGACGAATTATTGAACATCCTAACAACAACTTGTGTTCCTTCCAAAGGAGTATCATCATCATGAATATCCAAGTCGATCCGCGAACTTCAGCCGGTTCAACCAGCCAGGTCCGGCTGTCCAAGCTGTTCGCTTTTTTTATTCCGCTTGGAGTGTCGGCCAGTTTAGTGACGATTTCCCATGTCATTATCAATAGTACACTGGCCAGAGCAGCCCAGCCGGAAGCAGTCATCGCCAGCTATGCAATCGCTTTAAGCCTGCTGGGCATTACCGAGAAACCGGCGGCCCTCTTGCGTCAAACTTGCTCGGCGCTTGTGCGTGACCGTGTCTCCTTTCGCGCTATGAGTGCGATTGCCCTGTATGTTTTTGCTTGCGTCTTTGTGCTGGGACTTATCATCTCTTATACCGGCATTGGCCGCTATGTGTTCCTTTACTTTTTCGGAGTATCCGAAAGCGGACTCGAGGATACGATTAGCGCCTATCGTATTATGATGTTCGTAAGTATTTTCTCAGGCATCCGCTGCCTGTATCACGGCATAATTATTTTCAATAAGCGAACTACGTGGCTGACCATCGGCATGATTATTCGACTGATCGGAATGTATGCCCTGGCCCAATATTTCATTATGACTAATCAGGTGAACAGTGGTTCTGTAGGAGCGCTTATCTTCCTGCTTGGAATGATAATTGAAGCCGCCATCAGTGTCTGGGAAGGGCGGAAATTACTCAAAAGAGTCATTCCGGAGAAGCTCGAAGACCATCCGATCACGAATAAAGGTCAAATATTTCAATTTTACCGTCCGCTGCTCTACTATTCTCTGCTTGCCGTAGTCGTTGGTCCGGCTATTAATGCCATGCTCGGCAAAACGACCAACATGGAACTGGCCATCGCTTCCTATGCGATTGCTTTCAGTGTCGCCCAATTGGCACAAAGTTTTTTTTCTTACATTCATCAAATCGTTCTCAATTTCTATCGAACGGACCGTCGTCAGGTCATTCGTTTTACGTTGATGCTTTCCTTCATCCCTTCTTTATTAGTGGGCATGCTGGCCTATACTCCGATCGGTCCCTGGTTCATGGAGTCTCAGATGGGGATCAGCGAAGAGCTTATGCAAGCCAGCTTGGGGGCACTGCGTGTCTTCATGATCATGAATCTGATCTTTCCCTGGCTGGATTTCTTCAACGGGATCGTAATGCTGCGAGGGCAGACCAAAATTATGGTCTGGTCGCAAGGCTCTAACGTGGCCATTACTATTATCACCCTGATCGTCTGTATTCTTGCCGCACCAGGATGGAATGGAACCATCGGGGCCTTAGCTCAATCCCTTGGCTTTATGGCGGAGCTTATCGTCGTTTTGTTCATACTAAAAATGCTGTCCAAAGAGCCGGAGCGCCCTTTGGCTCGAGGATAACCAGGGTATGGATGGATGAAGATTGAAAGGAAAGAAGAATCGCAGAACAATAGAATGACGGAATTATTGATAAATGATAATTAATGATAATGTGATATTAATATTAATTAGTGACGGTGATTAATGCTAAAGGATGGATAATCTGATAGGATAGTTCCGTACATATTTCTAAAGGAGTGAACTGGCCTTGCTGCCTGCACCTGTTACTTTTCATTCAAGCGCTTTAAATCGGAGACTGACCTTCTACATCTTCCTGCCGCCGGGTTATGACCAGTCGGACAAACGGTATCCGGTCATTTATCTTCTCCACGGCCGATACGATAGCGAAATCTCTTGGCCCTACCGAGGCCATGCTTATTCCACAGCTGAACGGATGATGAGATCCGGGGATTTGACCGAGTCCATCCTTGTTATGCCTAGTGATGGGGGCTACTCCACAGGAACGTACTACTTGGACTGGCATGATGGAAGCGGCCGATTCGGACAATATTTCGTCGATGACCTCATTCCATATATCGACAGTCAATACCGGACCTTGCCCCGTCGCGAAGCTCGAGTGATTGGCGGCCTTTCTATGGGGGGCTTTGGCTCCCTGCTGCTTGCGCTGCGCAATCCTCATTTGTTCGGGGCCGCGGGAAGCATGTCCGGAGCGCTTGGCATGTTTCCGGAATCGGCTAATCTTCATCTGGCGCCGGACTGGAAGCCGGAAGAGCTTGTCCGCATTGTAGGACCGTTGGACGACGATTATGCCCGGCATCACAATTTAGCGTTCCTGGCATCCAAAGTGCTGCGGGAAGGCCCGCATCCCGAAATTTATTTCGATTGCGGCACCGAGGACTTTTTATACAAGTCTAACCTCTGGTTTAAGGAACAGCTGGAATCGCTGAATTATCCATTCACTTATCAGGAATTCAACGGAAGTCATACTTGGGAATATTGGAGCGAGCATCTGGAGGATGTCTTAAAGTTTATGAATAGCTATTTAAGCCGCACGAGCAGTCTTCACCTCGAGTAACGACTGCTAAAAACGGTGGGACATGGACGGTACGAATGATCCCTAATTATGTCTATGTCCCACCCAATCTCCTCTCGTATTCATTTGCACATACTTATATCCTATCAGCGATCTTCTACCTCATTGTACTTCCCCCACTTCTCCCGTCCCCTTTTAACCGCTATCCCCTTCACTCAGGAACACGAAAAAGAGAGGAACCGCAAAAGAACCTCCTGCCGCTAATTTAGGCTGATCTTCCAGATAGTCATTATAAGCCCTTAGAGAGCTTGTATTGGAACATCGTGCTTAGTCTTTATCTCCGCATGTGCTATGTGCTTGCCTTTTAAACGGATTTAATGTATTCTTGTGATCTTTTTTGCAGTAATCCTTTCTAGAATAATGCTCCTGTATATACTTGGGCTAGATCGAGTTAACCCATGTCTAAAACAACACCTTCTGAGCCAATGGGATAACGCTCAAAAGGACACACTAAATGAAATGTACCTTCAGCCGCGTGATTGGGCATTTCGTATATGCATGCACTGTAGCCCATTAATCTTTGCCTCCGTACACGCGAAAAAGCAGCCCTTCTGAACAGAAGAGCTGCTTTCATACTCGCTAGCACATTATTTATAAGTGGTGTTCCCTAATCTTATAATTTAATGACGTTAGCTGCTTGAGGACCACGGTTGCCTTCCGTAATGTCAAATTCAACCTCTTGGCCTTCGTCCAAAGTTTTAAAACCTTCGCCTTGGATTGCAGAGAAGTGTACGAAAACGTCGTCGCCGTTCTCTACTTGAATAAAACCATAACCTTTTTCTGCGTTAAACCATTTCACTGTACCTTTCAAGTAAACAACCTCCTAAAATGTCGCCATTTATGGCGAATGTACCTTATTATAGCACTTGGCAAATTCAATTTCAAGTCACCTTTTCCCCAGTTTCAATAAATTATTTTCCTTACAGCTCACAATCTCCCGGACAAGTCGGGATCCCGACATCCCCTTGTCAGCGCTGAAACCAAGAGACACAATCCACAAAATAAGTTACAATACAGGAAGGCTGAATATTGTATCCCATGGCAGGGAAAATTTATCCCATCCAAAGCGAAATTTGATATTACATAAAAAGTGAGGAATTAACTTTGAAAAACAATCGGATCAAGAAACATATGATTTACAAAAGAGACAATTGGAATATGATGTCGGTTGAAGTCAATGGCAAACAGTTGATTGTTCGTGAAATTTCGGATCAATGGGGGGAAGATTGTCGTACTTTTTTGAGCCGTCCGGAGATGATGCACTGGGTAGAGGATCGTTTTTCTGCAGATCGCTTTGAGGGGAGCCCCGAAGAACGCGAAGCTATTCTGGACGCTTTTAGAGAAGTTTAAATAAATTTAGATGTCCATCAAGGATGAGCGACCGCGAGGAGAAACTTATAAATTCTATATGTGGTAAAATAGGCTTGACAAAATTTACCCTCTCATGCCATACTTATTGAAGTAATATATATCGTCCCAAAGGGGAGTAGCTAGTAATCAATAAAGTCGTCAATTCGGGATTCGTCCCCGGCTTTATTGGCAACATTACGTTGTTAGCAAGACCTTTGCCGATAAGGTAGAGGTCTTTTCTGTTTTTCCAAGACCTTTACCGAATCCGGTGAAGGTCTTTTTTTATCCTATATGCTGTTCTCTTGTCCCTTTCCGGGACACCCTAATCAGGGAACGTCTAAGTTTCCGGAGCTTGGCGTTCCTGATGCTCTACTATTTGATCTTTTTCTGCACCCCTCAAAGGGTCAGGAATGCAAGCCGAAGGAGGAGTCTAGAAAATCCACCCACCCAGAAATTAACGGAGCTGAAAGTGATGGTTACCGTTCGTTATGTGGTTATACTTTCTTAAAGGAGTGATACCTATGGATTTCCTATCCATCACGTTCCTCATCGCACTAATCAACATTATTATTATTGATCTGGTACTGGCCGGAGACAATGCGATCGTCATCGGCTTGGCCGCGCGTAACGTTCCCAAAGAAATGCAAAAAAAAGTAATCATTATTGGAACGCTCGGCGCCGTCATTATTCGCGCCTCCGCTACTCTGGCCGTGACCTGGCTTTTGAAGTTTCCGGGACTGTTGCTGGTTGGTGGTATTCTGCTTATCTGGATCGCCTACAAGCTTTTGGTCGATAACAAGGATCATGAATTAAAGGCAAAAACCAGCATTTGGGGAGCCATCTCCACTATTCTGATCGCAGATACGGTGATGGGATTGGATAACGTGCTCGCTATCGCTGGCGCAGCACATGGAAATTATTTACTTGTTATTATTGGACTGTTGATTAGTGTCCCTATCATGATTTGGGGCAGCACCCTATTCCTGAGACTGATGACCCGCTTCCCGTGGATTATCTACATCGGCTCTGGAGTGCTCGCATTCACTGCAGCGAAAATGATTACCGACGAGCCTTTCGTCCACAACTTGCTGTTTGTTTCCCCCATTGCCAAATGGGCTTTCGTTGTCATCGTCATCGTCGTTGTGCTTATGTTGGGGCTGCGTAAAAACCGGACTCAAAACTCGCCCAGCCCAGCCGGACATTAACGATAACGGCTTATTCCTCTAAGACGAAGCTTGACCGCTATCCCTGACAGATAGTGGCCAAGCTTTATTTTTGTGTAAAATGCTTTATTTCTTCTATCTTATTCCATCCCCCTCATAAAGTTCCTCCCAATTTATAAATCATGCGATTATTGACCAAAAGTCCCGTAGTAACGGTTCCTGCCATTAGGAACCAGCAGTAACGGGCCAGCCAGTAAAGAGCCAGCATAACAAGCCTGTAAGGCTATTGGTATTTATCCTAAGTGGGGCCCTAAACTTACATGGACGTATGGGGAACCATCATGTCATCGCACACCACTTCGATCAGCGAAGGGTGCTTGCGGGCCATTGCCTCCTTTAGCGCTGCCCTTAAGCCGTTTCTGTCTTCTACCCGGCAGCCATATCCTCCGCATGCCGCAGCTATTCCGGCAAAGTCCGGATTGCGGATAGCGCTGCCCATTAGGCTCAGCCCTTCCACCTGCATTCGATTCCGTTCCATCGCATAAGCCCCATTGTTCATAACGATCAGCACAATTGGAAGGGCTAATTCTGCCGCGGTTTGGAATTCCATCAGCGTCTGAACAGAACCTCCATCTCCGGCAATAGCCACTACCTGGCGTTCCGGATGGCAGAGCTGTGCGGCAATAGCGGCAGGCAGAGCGAAGCCCAGCGTTCTCCAACGTCCGGAGATCAGCACCCGCTGTTGTTCTCTGGCTTGATAGATCCTGTTAAACCACAGCGTATGATCTCCGGTATCGACCGTTAGAATGGCATCGGTGCTAACCTGCCCGGACAGAATGGACATGACCGCCTGAGGAGGAAGCGGGCTTCCCTCCAGGGCGGCCTCCTGCTCCATGCGCTGCTTCCAGGCTTCCCGCAGCTTGGCAGTCCGCTCCCGCCATTCTGTCCGGTCGGGCTGCCGGCCGAGCCTCTCCGCCAGCTCGCTTACCCCGGACGCGAGATCGGCGACGATGCCTTGCGCGAGCGGATGGCCCGCTCCGATCTGCGCGGGAGCGATATCGATTTGCAGGATGGGCGCTTGTGCCGGGACATAGTCCTCCGGCCACCAAGTTGCCCCCAGCATCAGCACTCTATCGCTTTCCGCCAGAAGCACGCTGGAGGGCTCGCTCCCCGCTTGGCCCAATCCGCCCAAGTACAGCGGATGGTCGTTCGGTACAAGCGGACGCGCGGGTAGCGTCGTGATGATGGGAGCGTCCAGCTTTTCAGCGAGCCGAACCACCTCGTGCGCCGCTTTATCCGCTCCCCGGCCGACATAGACGACTGGGCGCAATGCCGCATCCAGCTTCTCCGCCGCTTCCTCCCACAGCTCGCAAGGAGTCCGAACTTGCTGATGAAGGTGGGCGGAATAGGGAACGATGTTTCCTTTGACCTTCTTCGGAAACATGTCCTTCGGGATCGCAAGATGCGCTACTTTGCCATGCAGGGCCGCTTGAACGAGCAACCTTTGCAGCAATGGCGGCAGCGCGTCCGGGTGACAGAGCAGCTCGCTCTGCTCTGTAATCGCCTGAATCAGCAGCTGCTGGTTGATTTCTTGTTTGGCTCCCGTCCCGAGCTCGTCCGTGGCCACCTGGCCGGTTAGAGCGAGTACTCCTGCACGATCCGCAGCAGCATCCGCCAGGCCGTTCAGCAAGTTGGCGATTCCCGGACCGCTTGTGGCAAGACAGACTCCCAGTCTCCCTGTTAGCTTCGCTTCGGCCGAAGCCATCAGGGCCGCCGCTCCTTCATGACGACAAGCAATATATTGGATATCCTCTTGTGCCGACAACTCATCCAATAAATAAAAGGTGGAATCGCCAATAACTCCATAAATCCGGCGAACCCCCCACTCTTTCAATTGCTTGACGATAAACTGGGAGACCGTCATCGTTCTCAGTTCAGGTTGTCCGGCCAAGACAGGCTTGCTTAGCTTCTCTTCTATAACTGCATTCATGAAATTCTCTCCTTATCTAGCAATGATACGTTAGTTTGAGCTTTTGGAGCGCCTCTCATTCCGGTTTTACCTGCGAGCAGGATTTTCCCTCTTCTTTGCAGAACATAATAAAATGCACACTACACTGTTATGAGGTGAAATGAATTGCTCGACTCCAAGACCGTCCTCACCTTTGTTATTGTTTCGTTCTGTTTAGCGGGAGTTCTCATTTTGAAGAGAGATTCCATCCCCGACAGAATAAGAAAATTTCTCGCCTTGACCACTCTGGTTCTAATCTGCTTTTCTTTCTTTCTGATCGTGTACATGTTTTTTACTGCAGGCTCTCAGTAGAAACAGTAACCACGATTTGAAAAATGTTTTATAATAATGAAGGTGCCGGTTCATACTAGAGGAAAAATAATAGGAGGAGTTCAAAGATGCGGACGATTCCTGTTGCCATATCCTTCTGTATGCTTTTTGTAACCATCGGTTTCCCGATGGCCTCGGCACGAGAAGCCGCAACACCATCTCATTCATTAAGGAGGGCTCCTATGAATCAAGTAGCTAAGCGTTCGGAGGTAGCACAGGAGAATACTTGGAAACTGGAAGACCTGTTCCCAGATCAGAAAGCTTGGGATAAAGAATACGATGAAGTTAAGCAGTTGATTAAAGACGTCGCTCCATTTCGGGGCAATCTGAACGATCCGTCTGCAATGAAGCGGTGTTTTGAGCTCGAAGACCAAATTTCCCTACATATCGAAAGACTTTATGTGTATTCCAATATGAAGCACCATGAAGATATGGCAGAACCGGCTTATCAGGCACTTGCGGAGAAAGCAAGAAAGCTGAGCGTAGAAGTGAATGAAGCTCTATCTTTTATAACCCCGGAAATATTATCGTTGTCTGAGGCAGAGATTAATGCTCTCATTCGTCACCCGGAGCTCAGCTTCTACAAACGGACGCTCGAAGAGATGCTCCGTCAAAAAGCACACATCCTGTCCCAATCTGAAGAAGCCCTCTTGGCCCAGGTCGGCAGCATTTCCAGATCATCCGAAACGATCTTCGGCATGTTGAACAATGCGGACATGAAATTTCCGAAGATTGCAAATGAAGACGGTGAAGAGATCGAGCTGACTCACGGAAGATATATCCAGTTTATGGAAAGTAAAGATCGCACGGTCCGAAAGAATGCCTTTGATGCGATGTACTCCACCTATCGGAAAAACAAAAACACGTTCGGAGCCACTTTAAGCTCCAACATCGGCAAGAACGTTTTCTACTCGAAAGTGAGGAAGTACCCTTCCGTTCTGGAAGCGGCTTTGTTCGGGGATAACATCCCGAAGGAAGTCTATACGAATTTGATCGATACGGTGCACGACTCCCTGCCGCTTCTTCACCGTTATATGAAGCTGCGCAAAGATCTGCTGAAGGTGGACGAATTGCAC
This sequence comes from Paenibacillus sp. J2TS4, assembly GCF_018403245.1. GTDB lineage: Bacteria > Bacillota > Bacilli > Paenibacillales > NBRC-103111 > Paenibacillus_L. The sequence goes on along the minus strand of NZ_BOSH01000006.1, from coordinate 206,223 downwards.
ATGTATGATTTGTTCGCTCCGCTTGTAGAAGAGTTTAAGTGGGAAATTCCGTATGAGGAAGCTCAACAAATGGTGCTCGACAGTCTGAAGCCGCTTGGAGACAATTACTTGACCGTTCTGAAGCAAGGATTCGCCGATCGCTGGATCGATATTTACGAGAATGAAGGCAAGCGAAGCGGAGCCTACAGCTGGGGAGCCTACGGCACTCATCCCTATGTGCTGTTAAACCATAAAGATAACTTGAACAGCATGTTCACACTCACTCATGAAATGGGCCATGCGATGCATTCCTACCTATCGGACGAAAATCAGAAGTACCGCTATGCCCAGTACCCGATTTTCTTGGCGGAAGTGGCCTCCACCTTGAACGAAGCTTTGCTGATGGATTATTTATTGAAAAAGACGACCGATCCTAAAGCTAAGATGTTCCTGCTCACCTATTACGCCGATCAATTCCGGACCACCCTGTTCCGGCAAACCATGTTTGCCGAGTTCGAAATGATCATCCACGAGAAAACAGAGCAGGGAGAATCACTTACTCATCAGGACTTCAGTCAAATCTACTATGATTTGAACAAGAAATACCACGGAACCGGAATGGTCGTGGATCAGGATATAGAGATGGAATGGGCGCGTATCCCTCATTTCTACAGCAGCTTCTATGTATACAAATATTCAACCGGATTCTCTGCGGCGACCAGCTTCGCCAAGCAAATATTGGAGGAGGGGCAACCGGCGCTCGAACGCTACCTCGGATTCCTTCAAAGCGGCAGCAGCGACTATCCGATTAACATTCTGCAGCGGGCCGGTGTGGATATGTCCTCGCCGGAGCCGATCAAGCAAGCTATGAGCGTCTTTCAAGACGTCATCGAACAGATGGAACAGCTGGCCAAGTAAGCGGCCATGGGATTGAAACCTCCCCATGCCCGCCTCAACGCGTGCCGGTAGGCGCCTTCAGAAGCGTCCGGAGCTATTTCCGGGCGCTTTTTCAACTATAGATTCGCATTTCGCATATAAGACCATCTTATTCCGCCTTGCACAGCAAACCATCCTCACCTATTCCCAAATGTTTCCTAACACTTATTTCATTCCTATGAAACTAACCAACTGAGTTAATCGTATTATGAATAGAGAATGGGGGTAACCGTGACCGAAGCTTTAAGTGAACCCTGTTATGGTACGGTCTCTATATCGTAATTATGTGAGCAGCCGACGGGGTACCCTACCCGTTATAAGCCCCTTATTATAATTCACCGGAGGGAAATGCGGATGATTGAATTAGCCAATGTTACCAAAATTTACAACGGAGTCCACAAAGCGGTCGATAATCTGACATTAACGATCCCGCAAGGAGAAATCTTCGGATTCCTCGGTCCTAACGGCGCGGGCAAAACGACAACGATTAAAATGATTACCGGCATTATCAGTCCCGATCAGGGCACCATCCATATTAATGGAGTAGATGCCGCCAAGCATTCCTTAGAAGCCAAGAAACAGTTCGGCTACGTTCCGGATAGTCCCGACCTGTTCTTAAGACTGAAAGGCCTTGAATATTTGAACTTCATGGCCGATATGTACGATGTGCCCAAAGAAGTACGCAAGCCGCGGATCGATGAATTGGCCCGCCGCTTCAATCTGGAATCCGTTCTATCCGATCCGATTCAAAGCTACTCTCACGGGATGAGACAAAAAATCGTCATCATGGGCGTATTGATTCACAATCCGTCCGTCTGGATTCTCGATGAGCCCTTAACTGGACTGGACCCCAAATCCTCCTATACCTTGAAGGAAATGATGAGGGAGCATACCAATGCAGGCAAAACCGTCTTCTTCTCGACTCATGTGCTGGAGGTTGCGGAGAAATTATGCGATCGGGTGGCCATCATCGACAAGGGAGTGATCCGCTTCTGTGGAACCTTCAAGGAAATGCAGGATCATTTCAAATCTAACGATTCATTGGAGAAAATTTTCCTGGAGATGACCGGACATGAATAAAACGTTATCGCTGACAAAAATTCTTCTCAAAAACGGAAGCGGAACCTGGGGAAGTAAAAATAGCAGCAAAAAAAGAAGAATTCCTATCGGAGTCCTCGTTCCGATTTTGATCGCCATCGGTCTGATTCCGGTTTTTTCAATCTTTTACTTCTTCATTTCATCCGTTTACGACGGACTCGCTCCTATCGGACAAGAAGGGCTCATTCTTGCATTGGGGCTGACGACCGTCAGTCTGGTCGTGTTCTTTTTCGGGATTTTCTATGTCATTAACGTGTTCTTCTTTGCCCAAGACTTGGAGCATTTGCTCCCACTGCCCGTGAAGCCATCACAAATATTGACGGCCAAATTTTCGGTAGCACTCGTTTACGAATATTTAACAGAATTGTTTATTTTGATGCCCATCCTGATTACCTACGGGATTAAGAGCGGAGCAGGAATATTATATTATGTCTATTCAGCCGTCATTTTCCTGACACTGCCTGTCTTACCTCTGCTTCTGGCTTCGTTTATAAGCATGCTGATCATGCGATTTACGAATGTTTCCAAGCATAGAGATCGTTATCGTATGATCGGGGGAGCCGCTGCCATTTTCCTGGGCATCGGGTTTAACTTCTTCTTTCAGCGGTTTGCCAAAAATAAGCTCGATCCCGAGCAGCTGCAGCAGATTGTTGCGGAGGGCAACAATTCCATTATCCAGACGATCACAACGCTCTTCCCTAACGCCAAGCTGGGGGCTTTTGCCCTAATTAACGAAGCGTCCTTAATCGGGTTCGGCTATCTGCTATTCTTTCTGGCTATTTCGGCTATCGCCTATTGGCTATTCATGCTTCTCGGCAACTGGATCTATTTCAAATCTGTGATGGGGATGTCCGAATCGTCCTCCAGGAGACAAAAAGTAAGTGACGAGAAATTCGACAAAATGACTCAGCAAAGCTCGGTTCTTAAAGCCTACACGGTCAAGGAGCTGAAGGTTCTGTTTCGCACCCCGGCCTACTTCACCAACTGCGTCATTATCTCTTTCCTGTGGCCACTGCTGCTCGTCATCCCTCTCGTCGCTCAATCCGGCAGTCTGGAAGGGATTAAACAACTTAGCCCGTATTTGTTCAATGAGAATACAGCAGGCTTGGTGCTTGTTTGCGCCTTCGGCTTCTTTCTCTTCACCGCCGGAATCAATCCGACAGCGGCTACAGCCATTTCACGAGAAGGCCAGGGAGTGTTCATAAATAAATATTTGCCGGTTCCGTTTTCCAAAATCGTTATGGCCAAAGTGCTTTCCGGATTTGTGCTAAATTTCGTATCTGTTTTGCTCGCCGTCATGATAGCTTATTTCTTGCTTGCACTTCCGCTCTATTATGCTATTCTGCTTCTGGCCCTAGGTGTCCCAGCCGTTCTGTTCGGGGCCTTCATCGGAATTATAATCGACATTCACTTTCCGAAGCTTAACTGGGATAACGAGCAAAAAGCGGTCAAGCAGAATATGAATTCCCTGTTCAGTACATTGCTCTGCTTCTTAACGGCCGCATTAATCGTAGTTGCTGTATTCTTCTTTAACCCGTCGATGCCCGTCGTTTTCTTCGGACTGCTGCTCGGCTTTGGATTGATCAACTTTTTGTTATACCGATTAGTTAAAGCGAAAAGCACAAATTGGTTTAATAAAATCGAGGTATGAAGAAAAATTCGATGACTTATATTGCTTAAGCAAAAGACGCCCCTTATCCCATATGGAAAGGGGCGTTTCATGTATAGACCTATTTCTGTCCACTCATTTTCATATGGGTAGTTTTTTATTTTAAATTCTGTTGCAACATTTTACCAGTTGAGCCCGTCTAGGGGGATAAACGGGATTTATGGGAGGTCAATGGATTATGCAAAAATCATGGTGGATGCCGGCTTTACTTATCGTTATGATGGTCAGTCTGGTTTCTTCTTCATTCCAAACTTCCACTGCAATGGGCAGCGAATATCCGGTCGTGATGAACGGAGAAACGGTTGTTTTTGAAACCGCTCCCTATCAGGTGGGAAGCACGATGATGGTCCCCTTGCGGGAATGGGCCGAAGCGCTTGGGGCTTCCGTGCAATGGGATTCTTCGGCCCATACGGCGACTGCGGCTCTTGAAGGGCAGGAATGGAAAGTAACCCTTCACAGCTCGACCACATACCGCAACGGTGCCCCAATGGAGCTGGAGCAGCCGGCGACGTTGCAAGACGGAAGAATGATGGTGCCTCTACGGGCAATGAGTGAAGCACTAGGCTATATAGTGAAGTGGGATTCTGCACAAAAACAGGTTCTCGTGGATAGCGAGAATCATTTTCTTCCACAGGTCGGCTCCTATGAAAAGCTTAAATCTTTGCTTGCCTCTACAGTAGAAATGAACATGTCCGGAGGAACCCTCCAGTTGGCCGAAAGCGCCGTTGCTATGGATTCAATTTCGAAAGCAAAGGAAGCATCGAGCGCTGATTTCTCTGCAACCAACATTCAGGTGCAGGGCGTTGATGAAGGAGATCTTGTCAAAACAGACGGAAACTATATTTATCAGGTGAACGGGGGCCGAATCATCATCGCTGCCGCAACCCCTGCCGACGACCTGCATATCGTTGCAACCCTGGATGTCCAGGACGTTGTTCAGCCAACTGAAATTTATGTGGACGACAGCTTCTTGATTGTCGTCGGCTCTGCTCCTTACAGGATTCAGCCTCAGCCGCTGAATGAGGGAAAAGTCCAGATTCAGGACCTTGCTATGCCGAGACTCTCCTCGCATACGACTAAAGCGGTCATCTACAGCTTGGAGAACCGGGAGAAACCAACTTTCGTTCGCGAAGTTGAACTCGAAGGAGGTTACGTTGCCTCTCGGAAGATCGGAGAAAGCTTCTATTTAGTTACTAACCAATATATCGATGTTTATGCAATCATGAATGAACGCAAACCGATTCCGGCTCCTTTCTATCGTGATACCGCCCAATCCGAAGAACCCATCCAGATCGGATACGAGCAGATTAAATATTTTCCGGACTTCTCCGGGTCCAGTTACTTGCACGTAGCCGGATTCCGCCTGAATGAGGAGAAGGAGCCGGTGAACGTCTCGACTTATTTGGGAGCGGGCGAGCAAGTTTATGCTTCCCGAGAGCATCTGTATGTGACGCTGACTCAATATGAGGAAGAGAAGCCGTCCGACGCTCCTGACACTAAGAAAAAGGCCATTTCCAGTCTTCCCGTCCGCCCTTTAAAATCAACCAGCCAAGTATATAAATTCAGGCTGGATGAGGGCAAAGTGCGATATGCCGCCGATGGAACCGTCCCCGGAACGCCCATCAATCAATTTGCCATGGATGAACACAACGGAGTCTTCCGGATCGCAACCACGACAGGAGACATGTGGCGGACGGATGAGTACACGTCCAAAAACAACCTGTATGTGCTGGATGAGACGATGAGCATTACCGGGCAAATAGAAGGGATTGCTCCGGGAGAACGAATTTATTCCGTTCGTTTTATGGGGGATAAGGGATACATGGTTACCTTCAAAACGGTCGATCCGCTGTTTGCCCTGGATCTGTCCGATCCGACCTCGCCCCAAGTGCTTGGAGCTCTTAAAATTCCGGGCTACAGCGACTATTTGCACCCTTATGATGAAAATCATTTGATCGGCTTCGGTAAAGAAGCTGTCGAGGTCACTCAGAAAGATAGCTCCGGCCGAGCGATTGGCCAGCCGCAAGCGTACTATCAAGGAATGAAAGTGGCTCTGTTCGACGTAAGCGATATGACTCAACCGATAGAATTATTCAGCGAAACGATCGGAGATCGCGGCACCGAATCCGAGCTGCTGTACAACCACCGGGCACTGCTGTTCTCCAAGGAGAAAAATCTGCTCGCCTTTCCGGTAACCGTGGCTGAAATAAGCGAAGCAAACCGAAAGAAGATGGACCCGTTTTCGCATGGCGATTTTACTTTCCAGGGAGCTTATGTCTACTCGCTCGACCCGGATAACGGCTTTCAGCTGCGGGGCAAGGTCACCCACCTGACCGAAGAAGACCGGGCCAAGGCAGGGCAGTCCTGGTACGACAGCCGCAAGAACGTTCAGCGCATCCTATATATAGGGGATACTCTGTATACACTGTCCCCTTCGGAAATCCGAGCGAGCGACCTGAATACGCTCGAACCGATTCAGAACGTTGCAATTCCCGAAGAGTCTGGCTCGGGATACTGAGCATAACCAAGCCAAAGCTGCCGGTTCATTGGATCCTTTCTTCCTAAGCGAGAGAGGATCCATAACCGGCAGCTCTGTGGTTGGTCAGTCTATGTCCTTATTTCTATCATCCAAGATGAATATAGGGAGAATGATGAGAATGCTCCTTGCTGTTGATTCGGGCCCATGAACCAGAGGCGGTTTCCTCGACCAGCAGGAAAGAAATTTCACTCACTGGACCGAGTGCCGAAATACAACCGGTCACATCCAGCTCATACCAACCGCTAGAGCTCACTGGAACCGATCCGCAGCTGATCGCATTTCCTGCGAACGGAACGGAATTCCACGTTATTGTATTCTCGTTCCATTCCTCGCCCGAGAAAACATAGATAGAAAGTGGCACGGAAGGCGTCTTAACTTTGTCCACATACCAGTGGAGCATGGCTGTGACGAAGGAAGCCGCTTCTTCCGGGAGAACGGCTTTCATATAGCCGATTCGCTCATGCTTCCGCTTCTCACTTGGCGGATGTTCGCCCACCTCGATCCATTTGGCCTGCCCGAAATTTTTAGCGGACTGTGGACCGCTCCTGACGTAGGCATCCTCCGTAATGGGAACGAGGTTCCCAACGGGGGCCTGCCGCTTCATCTCTATAGAGTATACTCGCGCCGTGCCGTCCTCAGCCGTCACCCGAACCGTAATTTCGCTCTTCCCCTCGGGCACGGAAATGACTTGGGACGCTCCCCCGCTTTGCACTGGCTCGCCATTCACGGTCACTTGGGCCCTTTCATCCATGGTCAGCGGGGTCACCGTCACCTCGTATACGTTCTCGGTTACACTGACCGAATAAGCCTTGAGATCCGGATGAAAGATGGGCTCAAGCGTCTCCTCACCGATGAACAGCCCGTCTAAATAGGCATTCGTTGAATATAACTCCGCCGTATGCGGCTGATCATAGGCTTTGGCCCAGTAATAGCCCGGGGCCATCACCCTTCTGGGCTCGAAGCCAGTCTGCTGACCGACAGGAATGGATTCAGAGAGGGCGCTTCCTTCCCCGCTCGGTCCAGTGGAAAAATCGACATACCTTCCGCCGGCATAAGTAAAGCGTCCGTGGACAGAAGCGGCTAACCCTTCTCCTGTCTCATAATCAGCCATGCGCAGCGAAACCCGGACATTCGTTCCGGTATGTTCAACCGACATTCCGGCAACCACCATCGGCCGAAGCGAAGTGCTTCCGGTCGTCGCCTCTATTTCGGGGGAAGACGGTCCGACATTGCCCTGCAAATCTACGGCAGCGACCTTGTAGTAATAGGTCGTGTCGGGCAGCAGCCCTTCATCGGTGTAGCGAAGTGAACGGGACGTCCCGGCCAAATTAGCGGGACCGGCCACAAATCCACTTTCCGTGCTGCGATAAATGTTATAGTGGCCGACCTCCAAGTTATCGTAGGCCATACCATAACGCAGGTCGATCCGCTCATAATTAAATACAGAAGCTGTGGGCGGACCGGACAAGGCGGTAGGCGCTTCGTCATCGGCCGGAGGCTCCCAGTAGACCCTTTCCCGGCTCCAATCGGAAGGCAGTCCGCGAACGGAATCATAATGATGCATGGCCATGCCGGCAAAAGGCGGGCTGTCAGCATAAGCCGCGTACACTTTGGCCAGCTCTCGCTCCATATAATCTCTGCCTTCTTCTCGGAAGGTGATCGTCTCCGGATCGCCTCCGTTGGCTATGTCCAATGTTTCTACAGCGATGACGACCGAATTCGGTTTGCCGATGGACTCGGCGTATGCTATTTCACTCGCCGCTTGCTCGATAATCCCGACCGAGCCGTCTGCGGTATCGCGATAATTCATAATCGCAATATAATCGCTTATGTCTTGAATATGCTCGGATAACCATTTAGTAGATCCGTTCCAAGTAATGTCGCGAGCGTGCTCGGATGAGTCGTACCATCTCGGAATCGCCGGACCGAACGAAAGATTGACGCCGGCCGTATCCCTGCGCTCGATCATTTTGGCCAGAACGTCCAAATATTGAACCTGAACCGACGGATAATCGGATTTGAACAGGGGCATGATGTACGGTTCAATATCGACATTTACACCGTCGAATCTTTCAGAGGCTTCGGAGGTTAATTGATAGTTTATTATTTTTTCCATCAGACGCACCGCGCGGTCGTGGTAACCCTCCAGAGCCCCCATATATGGCGGCGCAGTGCCTCCAGCGATACACGCATGGACCTGGTATCCGTTCTCATGAGCCCATCTCATAAATTCCCTAACCTTCGCCGGATCATCCTCGAGAATATCGATTCCGCCGTAACCGTCTACCGCCAAATACAGAGTCGTCACAGGGTCCGAACCGAACGTTTCCGTATCCTTGGCCATGGAATCAAGCACCAGACGGGAGCCCGGATTTAATAGAAGATTATAGGCCGCCGGCTCCCATATCCAGATCGCCCGATCCTGGTTAGTTACCGTCACCTCCTCGCGGCCGCCATTCCCCGATTGGACGTAGGTGGTCATGCTCCGGCCCGTATTTCCCAGCGAATCCTTCGCTCTCGCCTCGATACTTAGCATCCGATCTCCCAGCCCGGAAGCGTCCCAAAGATACTTATATTCCGTCTCATGGCCAGCCGCCCGCCTCCACTCGCCTCCGTTAATTCTTATCTCCACGCTCTTGATCGGATTGCGGCCTTCCGCGGCGATCTTAATCGGCACCTTCCCACTCACCACTCCCCCATCCTCGGGACTAACGATTTTTACCTGTGGAATATTCGCTGATGCATTGTCGACCTTCAATGTCATGAAATCCGACCAGACGCCGTATCTGGAAGCTGCATCTGACGCCTTGACAGCGATGCTGAACTCCCCGTCCATGGAGGTCGTATCCAGAACATAGGACCAGGAGCCGGAATCATCTCCATCCGGGTCATCCATTAGTACATCCGCCACCAGGCTTCCGTTAACTAGAACCTGTACGTCATAGGCATCATGATACGTTCCGAACAAAGTAACCCGGCCTGCCGGGATCTGTTCTCCATCTTGATGAGAATCAATGGATACAGCCGCTTCGGCCGATGCGTGTGATGGCAGCAGAGCCGTTCCCAGCATGATGCCTATACATAATAGAACGAGCAAGCCCAACCTTCCATCAGCACGCCATGCCATTCTCCGTTGCCATAGTAATATCATCCTCATTCCCCTTTCCTAATTGAGCATACAGAATAGTCTGTATCTGTCAGTCCCAACATCCCCATCCCAGCAGCCGAGCCTCAACGCGCGACGGGAAAAACGCACATTAGATCGAGGACGGACCGCTTAGTATAGACATCTCCTGCACGCCGTTTTTGCTACACCAAACCGCAGCATCCGTTATTTCACACGACCTGTTTGCCCTCCATCCCGCAATGTTCTGTTTACTGTCTTTGCCTGCACTTTGGAACATTGGCAAGCGTTTTCATAATTTGGCTGCTTCATCCCTCCTTCGCTCCTTTCTATTTAATAGAATAAAGAAGAAAAAGATGAGGCGAAATCTTCTATTTTTTCAATTCTATACAAAATTACTGGTAGTCAAAGAAATTGATAAAATCGATAGCAAGGAATAGCCTCTGTTTTACGCTTAACACCACTCGTGGTTTCCCTGGTTATCCTGAACAAAAAACCGCCCTCGAAAGGACGGCTTGATGCAGGTGCAAACTATTTAAAGAATTTACTCTATGCCAATCACTTCGTCGCTTCGTATCCGAATCCATCAGGACGTGGGGATAGAAATCCGAATGTCGCCCGCCGGCTCTTCTCCCCATAGAAGCTGCAGCCGATCTCCATCTGCAACCGCTCCGACTCCGGCGGGAGTTCCGGTAAAGATCAGATCGCCGGGCCCGATTCCATAGTGCGCCGCACAGAAATCGATAATACTTTGCAGATCGAATATCATATCACCGGGCTGTCCGACTTGAACCGTTTCCCCGTTTTTCAACAGGCGGAACGTCTCCTGTGCGATCTGCCCGGCTCCAGCGAACGGACGGAATGGTCCGAGCGGCGCCGATTGCAGAAACCCTTTGGCCGGAAGCCAGGGCTGCCCCTTCTGCTTGATGACCGATTGCACATCCCGCAATGTGAAATCAATCCCGAGCGCCATTCGGTCGATCAGGTCATCTGCATGGATGCCCGGCTCATACTGACGCCCGATATGAATAACCAGCTCCGCCTCGTAATGAATTTCGCCACGGCCGCCTGGCAGCACGATGGTCCTCCCGTCCATAGCTACGAGAGAATGGGTGGGCTTCATGAACAGCATCGGCTTATCGGGAACGGCATTCCCTAATTCGGCGGCGTGCTGGCGATAGTTTCTTCCTACGCAGTACACATTTTTAATAGACTGGAACATTAGTTGTCTCTTCCTTTCGTCCGGCTTTCCGAATTTATTAATGGACTGGACTCGCCTACCTGCGGAGACTCCGCTGCCTTTATCCGAATGTGTCCGTCCGGCTGAACAATGGCCTCTCTTGAAATAGAGGTCAACCGTTCAAACAGCCGCTTGCCGGCATCCTCCTCCATAACAACCGGCTTCGCCCATTGCGTAAAAATCGGCACCGCCTTCAAATCGCACCCTTCCGTCGTACAGGTAGCCTCGAGAATGACGGTTTCCAACGTCTTGGCTTCATCATTAGTCGTAAAAATAAAGTTGCCCAAACTATAGGCGATCCATTTACCTTTATACTGCTCAAAGCCTTGCAGCACATGCGGATGTCCCCCAATAATCAGGTCCGCTCCGGCATCGATATAGCGATAGGCCAAATCGATTTGCTCTGAATTGGGATGATCATGCCGTTCTTTCCCCCAATGGGCGATAACGACGACCAGATCCGCCTGCTCCTTCGCTTGGGCCACCTCTTTGACAGGACGGGTATAATCATAGGTATCCGCCAGTCCCGGCGTTTGAAGACCCGCTTTCCATGAAGTATCTGGAACAACCTTAGTGAATCCTAAAAAGGCGATCTTGAGCCCATTCTTCTCCACAATAACCGGCTGGAAGGCTTCATCCGCATTCCTTCCGGCTCCAACCCTCATAATTTGTTGATCGTCCAGATAATCAAGCGTATCCAGCAACCCTTCCACTCCATGATCCATCGTATGATTGTTAGCCAGATTGACCAGATCAAAGCCGGCTTCCTTGAATGCGGGCAGCACCTTCGGCGACGACCGATAGACATAAGTTTTGTCCTTCTCCGGAGTTCCTCTGTCGGTAATCGGCGTTTCCAGATTGGCAATCGTTAGATCCGACCGCTGCAGAACAGTCTTCACATCCTGATAAGGATAATCGTAACCATGAGCGGCAAGCAAATTGTTAACGGTGCTTCCCAGCAGCACATCTCCGACAAAGGATAAAGTTACCCGCTTCTCTGCTTCATCATCGGGCTCGGCAGCCGATGGAGGAGTGGATTCGTTCCGGTCTCCGGGAGACGGTTCAGGAGCCGGGGACTCCTTGGGAGAGGGTGCCTGGGACGGATCCGGTTCTGAAGCAGGCTCGGGGGAAGAGGACGGCGACACCTGGATCACTTCTCCCCCTCCATCCGGTCCGGTGGCCGATTCGGACGATTGACGTTCCATCCATATGTAAATTCCAATAATAGTTACGATCATCAGGAAAAAAGTAATGACTATTGCCCTCATCATGGCTTGATACATTTTTTTACGCTGCTGCATTCTTCTCGCAGTCCTTGAATGATTCATTATATCTCCTCTACCTACTTTCATTAAACCTGCCCTTATATTATAGCAGAAAAATCCATTGATAAGGATGAAATAACCCCTCTACGATTACTTTGCGGCCTGCCCCTCTACAGGGTCGTCGCCGCTTTCCGCATCATCCGTATAATTTTGCAAAAACATGGGGACAATGATTGCGCTGTTTCAACCAAGTGGCCTTAAGTATAATGAGAAGCAAGAAGAATAATACGCTTTCGGACAGGGGGTGGCCATTATTCTGGATGAACGAAGTACTTCCATTCTCGCCTATTTGCAGGAAACGGACAATTACGTCCCGATCCAGGAGCTGATGGACAACTTTCACATCTCCAAACGGACGGTTTACTACGATATGGACAAAATTAATCACTGGCTGTCCAGCCATCATCTCGCTCCTGTCGAATACGTTCGTGGAGCCGGTTTCCTGCTGCCCACCGAATCCCGTGCAAAGCTCCCTGTCTTGGCGCAATCCGTTCAACCTTCGCAATATTACCTGTCCCGTAACGAGCGGAAAGCGTTGCTCGGAATTCATCTGATCAATCGAACAGAGCCGATGTTTCTTCAAGATATGGAAAGATTGCTTGACGTTAGCCGTGGAACCGCCCATGCCGAATTGACAGGGCTGCGGGAAGAATTAGCCCGTTATGGCTTATCGGTTAAATTCAATCGCAAGCAAGGATATACCATCCAAGGCAACGAGAAAGACCAGCGGACGGCGTTGTTCCATTACTTGTCCGATCTGCTTGCCCATATCAGTTGGAAAGATTTCGTCCCCCAGATTCAAGGCCTGATCAATGCCAACCTGTATCGCGCCCAGTTTCCGGCTTTTCGCCAGGAGCCTCTATCCTCTATCTATGACATTATCACATCCGGAGAAAGAACGATTGGGATGGAACTGACCGATGAGACAATTTTTCATCTGGCCGCCCGTCTAATCATGTGCTCTAACCGGCTTATTCAAGGCAAACAGGTGGAGATGGATGAAGACGAAATGGCCGCTTTGAGCCAAACTCTTCAATATAAAGCCGCCACCCAAATTTCGCAGGAGCTTGGACGTCTGTATGAAGTCACTTTCCCGGAAGCGGAGGTTTGCTATATTACGGTGCTCCTGCTGACGGCCAAGGTTAACAAGCTGGAGCAAAAATCGAATGATGAAGAGACCCGCCGGATTCGCCAGGCGACCAGCGAAATGGTCGATACCTTTGAGCAGCTTGGCTGCGTCTATTTTCTACAGCGGGAGGAACTGGAGAACCAGTTATTCCTGCATGTGAAATCAGCGTTTTACCGAATCAAGTACGGTCTCCAAATCGAGAATCCTCTGGCGAGCACCATTATCGATAAATACCGGGAAGTGTTCGAGCTCACCCGTCAGTCGGTCGAGCCGTTGGAGAAGCTGTTAGGCCAGCCCATTGACGACCAGGAAATAGCCTATCTGTCGATGCACTTCGGCGGATGGCTGCGCAGAGAACAGGTGGAGCCGGCGCGGCGCAAATCGGCAGTGATCGTATGTGTCAACGGAGTCTCGGTCTCCCGGATGCTGCAGATCCAGCTAAAGCGGTTATTCCCGGCCATCGATTTCGTCGAGGTACTTTCGTTAAGGGAATACGAGAAGTATACGGGATGGGTCGATTTTATATTTTCAACCGTTCCGTTAACAGGAAGCAAAGTTCCGGTTTTTATCGTAAGCGGAATTTTGACAGACCAGGAAAAATCCCAATTGCTTCATCAGATCGATCCGCTGCTAGGCGGCAGGAGAAGGAGAGAAGGAACCGGTCCTTCCGCACAATCCATTGTCGAGCTGGTCAAAAAACATACGCCTGTGGCGAATGAAGCTGCCCTGCTGGAAGATATCCAGCGATATTTGACAGCAATGCGATACCAGCCGCTGCAGGATAGCAAGCCGACATTGCAGCAACTGCTCCCTTCTTCGCGGATTGTCATCCGGGAAGAGCAAACCGACTGGCGTACCGCGATCTCCCTGGCCGCCGCCCCGCTGCTGGAGGAGGGCACCATCGTCCATGGATATATTCGGGCGATGATCGACAAAGTAATGGAATACGGACCTTACATTGTCATTGCCCCCGGCTTGGCGATCGCCCACGCCAAACCCGAAGACGGCGTCGTCCGCACCTCGATGTCCCTCCTCTCTATCCGGGAAGGAGCGGCTTTCGGCGACGATCCCAAACACATTGTCCGCCTCTTGTTCGTCATTGCCAGTCAAGACGGAGAATCTCATCTGAAAGCTCTTACCCAATTGACGGACATGCTGAGAGAGGAGGCGAACCGGACCCGGCTGGAGCAAACGAATGACAAGGACGAAATCATTCAGATGATTCGTCAATATTCTACTACTTCATAGGACAGACTAAGGAGGATTTTACCATGCGTTTTATGGATTCTGGCCTCATTTCACTGGATGCTGCTGCAACAAGTGCCGAGGAAGCGATTCGAGCGGCAGGACAACTGCTCGTGGACAGTGGAGCCGCAGAAAGCAGCTATATTGAAGCCATGCTGGCATCTTATCGGGATAAAGGACCGTATTTCGTCCTCGCCCCCCATATCGCTCTGCCTCATGCCAAAGCGGAAGACGGGGTTAACGAAGCTTCGGTTTCCTTCGTCAGACTGCAGCAGCCTGTAGCATTCGGCCATGCCAGCAACGACCCGGTGGAGCTCGTCTTCGCGCTCGGTTCCTCATCCAGCAGCGATCATATTATGCTCTTGCGCAAATTAACGACTTTGCTTAATAACCCGGCCAATGTAGAAGCTTTAAAACAAGCTCAAACTCCTCAAGATGTGGAGGCAGTCATCGCTAACGCAGAACAATGAGCCGTAGAGAAATCAACCCCTTATATACTTAAGCAACAACCAAAAACTTAATTTTTTCAGGAGGGAATTGCAATGGAAAAAGTTTTATGTGTATGCGGATTAGGGCAAGGAACGAGTCTCATTCTAAGAATGAACGTGGAGAATGTATTAAAAGAAATGGGGGTGCAAGCAGACGTAGAGCACACGGACGTGTCCAGCGCTGCGAGCATGCCGGCTGATTACATTGTCACCAGCAATGAATTGGCTCAAAGCCTGCAGGGACATCCGGGCAAAATAGTAATCGTCAACAATTATTTTGACTTGAATGAAATTAAGGAAAGCTTAAAAGAATCTATGTAACCCATCCGATTAGGAGGAATGTTCAATGGAAGCCATTTTTTGGATAGCCACTAATATTTTTGGAACCCCCGCCATCCTGCTCGGCTTTATCGTCTTGGTCGGCCTGCTTCTCCAGAAGAAATCGACCAGCCAGGTCATCAGTGGAACCTTTAAGGCGGTTATCGGTTTTCTAATCATTGGTGCCGGTTCAGGTGTCATTGTCAATGCCTTGAATGTATTCGAACCGATGTGGAAGGAAGTGTTCGGGCTGGAGGCCGAATCGCTTGGCCAATTCCTCGGTCAGGAATCATTTAACGCCAAGTTCGGCAGCGCCGTAACTTTGGCCATGCTTGTTGGATTCCTTATCAACGTACTGCTGGCCCGCTTTACGAAATTTAAATATATTTATTTAACCGGTCACATGATGTTCTGGACGGCAACTATTTTTGCAGGAATCGTTGTCCATACATCCGGCGATGTTTCCCAATGGAAGCTTGTCCTCTTCCTTGCTATCATCCTTGGCTTGTATTGGACGTTTCAACCCGCCATCACTCAACCGTTCATGCGGAAAGTTACCGGAAATGACAACATTGCGCTCGGACATACTTCGGCTTCCGTCGCTTTGCTCGGGGCTCTGTTCGGTAAATGGTTCGGCAATAAAAACAACGATTCCGAAAAAATCAAAGTGCCCAAAGGACTGGAATTTCTCCGTGATTCCAACGTCATTACCGCTCTCAGCATGGGCATCCTGTTTCTGGTGGGAGCCTTTGTCATCGTGATGAAGCAGACTCCCGGAGCAGAGGAGCTCGTCGCTCAGGCCGGGGAACAGAACTTTATTATGTATTCCATCATCCAATCCCTCACCTTCGCCGGGGGCATCGCCATTGTGCTTATGGGAGTGCGGATGTTCATCGGGGAGCTCGTTCCGGCTTTTAACGGGATCGCCACCAAAATCGTTCCTGGAGCGAAACCCGCATTGGACGCACCGGTTACATTTCCCTATGCCCCCAATGCGGTTATTCTCGGGTTTATCGGAGCTTTTGCCGGAGCCTTGATCTGGTTGGTCGTGCTGGGAAGCACCGTTGCTTATATTTTCGTCCCGACGATGATCGTTCTGTTCTTCCACGGTGCTACGGCAGGAGTATTCGGGAATGCGACAGGCGGAGTTCGCGGCGCGCTCCTGGGTGGTTTTCTGACAGCAACCGTTGTCGCCTGGGGACAATTCATTATGGTTCGCTACCTTATTTCGTCAACGGTTCCGGATACCGCGATGTGGGCGGCAGACTCCGATATGTTTATTATCGGACCGATCATTCGTTTTCTGGCCCAGCTGCTGTTCTAGATTTCAGCCCATGCGGGCTTCACGACTCTCCGCAATCAACGTTTAATCGACGGGTAAATATTTACAAGACCGTACTATTCACCAATGGGTTAGGAGGCACACCAACATGAGCTTTATCCGAACGCTTGATGCAGACATTCCACCAGAACAGCTTGGCTTTACTTATTCCCACGAGCATATCGTCTGCCGCCCGGCTTATTGGGCGGAACGAGGCGAGGATGACTTGCTGCTGGACGATCCGGAGAAATCAAAGCTGGACGTTCTGGATTTCAAAAATAACGGCGGACAGACCATCGTAGATGCCACGGCCATCGATTATGGCCGTGATGTCCCGGCAGTACACCAAATAATGCAGGAAACCGGCGTCCGGATTATCGGCACTGCCGGTTTCAATAAAAGCTTCCTCTGGGACGCCAGAGTGAAGGACGAGCTTAAGCCGATCATCGGCGATTATAATACTTACTATGAATGGATTGAGGCGAAAAGCATTAACGAGCTGACGGATTTCGTCATCCGCGAGGTGGAGGAAGGTCTGGAAGGAACACCTTTCAAGGCCGGACAGGTTAAATTCGGCACCGGCTACAACCGTATTACTCCTCTGGAAGAAAAGACACTGCGCGCTGTCGCCCGTGCTCACCACGAAACGAAGGCCCCCGTACATTCTCATACCGAGGTCGGGACGATGGGGCTCGAGCAAATTGAGCTGCTGCGCAGCGAAAAGATCGATCTAAGCTTTCTCAGTCTGGGGCATATGGATCGCAATCCAGACCCGTATTACCATGAGCAGATCGCCAGCACGGGCGCTTATCTATCCTTTGACGGGATCGGCAAAATCAAATACGCGCCGGAAAGCACACGGATTCATCTTATTCTGGAGCTCGTTCGCAAAGGCTACGAGGATCAAATTCTAGTCAGCGGAGACACGGCCCGTAAAACGTATTACAAGCATTATGATCACGGCCTCGGGCTGGAATATATTATCGCTAAATGGGTCCCGCGCTTTATCGACGAAGCTAATCGCTCCGGCTTTGACGGCCATAAGCTGGTGGAGAAATTTTTTGTCACCAATCCGGCCAAATGCTTTGCTTTCAAGCTGTAAAGGAGGCGGGAAAATGATATTTCAAGACGAGAATGCATTCGACGTCGCTGCCAAAATCAAGCAGAAGTCATGCGCAATCCTGCCGATCGGAGCGGTGGAGGCGCACGGCCCCCATCTCCCCCTCGGGACGGATAATTTGCTGGCCGAGCGGCTGGCCCGCCGCCTCGCGGAACGGACGGACAGCTTTGTTCTGCCGACTCTTCCTTACGGGCAGGTATGGAGCCTGCAAAACTTCCCCGGCAGCATTAACGTCTCTAACGAGGCCTTGATTCAAATGCTGTATGATATTGGGGAAAGCCTGGCCCGCCAGGGCTTCTCCCTCTTCGTAATGCTGAACGGGCATCTTGGCAATGCGGTGGCGCTGAAGGAGACGGCCCGCTTGCTATACCGGGATTATCCCGAATTGAAGGTGTATTACTTCTTCTATCCGGGCTCCAAGGAAGCGATCGAGAAGGTGCGGGAAACTCCGTCCTCGCATGCTTCCTATTTCCATGCCTGCGAGCTGGAAACCTCCTATATGCTGTATTTAGCGGAGGAATATGTCGATATGACGAAGGCCATTTCGGACATTCCCAGCATCGATCTAGAGGCCGACTGCACTCCAACCCCTTGGGAAGAGTTTACATCAACAGCCGTACTCGGGGATGCTACGCTCGCAACGAAAGACAAAGGAGAGCAGATCATTGAGGCCACTTTGCATGCTATGACGTCTATGATTGAACAAGCCAAACAAAGGTTAATAGCCAGGAAGGAGCAGTGATCCCCATGCTTCATACTTATTTCAAACATATCCATGAAATGCTGAATACTGTTGAAAGCCGGGAAGCGGAGTCCATCGATCTGGCCGCCGGGAAGACGGCGGAAGCCATCATGCAAGGCGGAATCATCCATCTGTTCGGCTGCGGACATTCGCACATATTGACAGAGGAAGTGTTCTACCGGGCCGGAGGTCTCGTTCCGATCCGTCCTATCTTCGTAGAGAAGCTGATGCTTCACGAAGGAGCCGTTCAATCGTCGGAGCTGGAACGGCAGAACGGGTTGGCCGAGAGCTTCATGAACGATCAGGACATTCGCCCCGGCGAGGTCATGTTCGTCCTATCCACGTCGGGACGCAACCCGGTTCCCGTTGACGTCGCCCGCATCGCCAAAGACAAAGGCGCGTATACGATAGGCATCACTTCGCTGGAATATTCGCAAAGCCAGCCGTCCCGTCATACGAGCGGCAATCATTTATACAATTCTGTCGATCTGGCTATTAACAATTATGCGGTTAAAGGCGATGCGGTGCTGACCCATCCGGGCCTGCCGATTCCTTTTACCCCGACCTCGACCGTTATTGGAGCGGCTATTCTGAATGGAATTCTCGCACAGGCCATTGTCAAGATGATAGAACGGGGCTTCGAGCCTCCCGTATTTTTGAGCGGGAATATCGATGGCGCAGATGCTCACAACAACGGCTTGATCGAACGTTACCGGGAAAGAATCCCCCTTCTTTCCTGATCTGCATCCGGATTCACCGACTTTCTAAACAGATACGTTTTCACCGATAGGAGGACGATAATAATGATGGCCAGACAATTGACCATACAGAACGAACAGGGGTTTCATGTCCGCCCTGCTCAAATTTTCGTGGACAAGGCTTCGGAGTTCGAAGCGACGATCAAAATTAAAAATGCCAACGGTGACGAAGCCGACGCCAAAAGCATGCTGGAGCTGATGACCTTGGGCCTGGCCAAAGGCGCCGAGATTACGATCGAGGCCGATGGACCGGACCAACAGGAAGCGATAGACCGCCTGGCGGAGCTGATCGAAAGCAAGTTCGGTGAAGACTGATGGCGGAACAATCGATTCGAGGAATCGGCGTCTCGGAAGGGATCCGCATAGCTAAAGCTTTTGTGCTGCGGGAGCAGTCGCCGCGGACGCCTGTTCGCGAAACCGTCACTGCCGAGGAAATGGAAGCGGAGCTGGCCCGGCTGAGGCAGGCCAAAGAACGCAGCGAGACGGAGCTGAACGAGCTGGCGGAGCAAGCGAAGCGGACGCTGGGCGAGAAGCAGGCCGGCATCCTCGTCGGCCAAGCGCGGATGCTGTCCGACCCCGCCTTCTACCCGCCTATTGAGAAGCGTGTCCAGGAGGAGCTGCACAGCGCCGAGCATGCCGTCCAAACGATGACGGAGCATTTTGCCGGGCGGTTCGAGAAGCTGGACAACGAATATATGCGGGAACGCGCGGCGGACATTCGCGATCTCGGCAAGCGGCTGCTCATGCACCTGCAGGGTGAGGAGCAGAGAAGTCTGGCGAGCTTGCGCGAGGAAGTGATCGTCGTCGCCGACGATCTGGCGCCGTCGGATACGGTGCAGCTCGACAAACGATATGTGCAAGCGCTGGTTACCCGAATGGGCGGGAAAACTTCTCACACGTCCATTCTGTCGCGTTCGCTTGGCATAGCCGCCGTTGTCGGAGCAGGCGATGCGGTCGACGCTATCGTCGACGGCGAGCTGCTGATCGTCGACGGCAGCGAAGGCCTCTGCATCCGGCAGCCGCAGCCAGAGACGATCGAGGCGTACCAGATCCGCCAGCGCCGTCAACAGAGCGAGCTGGACGAGCTGGAGCGGTTCCGCTCCCGTCCGGCGGAGACGAAGGACGGGGTCCGCGTAGAGATGGCGGCGAACATCGGCACCGTTCAGGAGGCTGCTGCCGCTGCCGAGCTGAAGGCCGAGGGCGTCGGCTTGTACCGGACCGAGTTCCTGTACATGAACTCGGGACAGATGCCGGACGAGGAGACGCAATTCGCGGCCTATCGCGCGGTGGCGGAGCAGATGAACGGCCAGCCGGTCGTCATCCGGACGCTGGACATCGGCGGAGACAAGGAGCTTCCTTATCTGGCTCTGCCGAAGGAAGCGAATCCTTTTCTCGGCTACCGCGCGATCCGCATCGGCCTTGACCGCCAAGAGCTGCTGCGCACCCAGCTGAGGGCGATATTGCGCGCCAGCCATTATGGCGATGTCAAAATCATGTTTCCGATGATTTCCAGCCTGGAGGAATGGCGGCAGGCCAAAGCAATATGCAATGAAGCGCGCAGCGAGCTGATACAGGAAGGAAAGCCTGTCTCCGACTCCGTCGAGCTCGGGATCATGGTCGAGATCCCTTCTGCCGCTCTGCTGGCCGGCTCGTTCGCCAAAGAGGTCGACTTCTTCAGCATCGGGACGAACGATCTCGTCCAGTATACGCTGGCGGTAGACCGGATGAACGAGAAGGTGGCCTACCTGTACGACTACTTCCACCCTGCTGTCTTGCAGCTGATTAAGCGGGTCATAGACGCCGCTCATCGCGAGGGCAAATGGGCAGGAATGTGCGGCGGTATGGCTGGTGACCCGCTGGCCGCCCCGCTGCTCGTCGGGCTCGGTCTCGACGAATGGAGCATGGATGCCGGCTCCATCGTCAAGGTTAAGGAGGCGCTCTCTCGGCTCGACAGTCACGATTGCCGCGCTTTGACCGATCGCTTGTTACAGCTCGGTACAACCGCAGAAGTACGCCGGGAGCTGCTCCACTATATGGACAACCTGCGAGATGCTTAGCTTCCGGCTAAACGGCAAGCCCGGCTTATTTACCCCGTCATGGCAATCCATCTAAAGTGAACCTTGGCAACGGTTGAAAAAAACCTCTGCCTCCAGTTT
Source organism: Paenibacillus sp. J2TS4 (assembly GCF_018403245.1). Lineage (GTDB taxonomy): Bacteria > Bacillota > Bacilli > Paenibacillales > NBRC-103111 > Paenibacillus_L. Next base: position 185,036 of record NZ_BOSH01000006.1, on the reverse strand, counting down.
TCTGTCCGACTACAGAAGATTGGGGGCTTTTTTTAATACTTGAAACGAATTACTCCTACTTAACGTAAAAATAGTTGTGGAGCGCAACTATTGCGGGATAAAGTTGATTTATATTCAGGCAACTAATAAAATAAGCCTGTTTGTCCTCTGGATAAGAAGCTCGGTTTGGTGATGGAATTTGCTTTAGTTGAATTTGGTTGAAAGATATTAGGTGGGGTGGCCGGTGGAATTTATTAAATTGAATTGTCCGAATTGTCAAGGGAAAATTGAATACAAAGAAGGGAAAACATTCAAATGTCCTTATTGTGAAACCGAATTATTGTTGAAGGAGAATAATGTCTATTTTGTTGATCAAACGATTAATAATTATTATGGGACGGCTCCTGCCAATACAACTGCACGTCCGAATACAAATTTAAGGCCGCTTCTAATTTTGCCGCTTGTTCTTATTTGTTCATTCCTTGGATATTTTATATTAAGCAGCAATCAATCAGAAGTCGGAAGCAGTGTAAAATTGACCGTTCGAACCATGCCAGAAAGCGAAGTCCTCCTGTTCTTTTTAAAAGATATTTTTAATAAAGGCGAAGCGATGCCTACAGAAAAAGAAATCGCAAGTATCCGTTATTTGTCTGCTCACCGAGATAATAATGAATGGCATTTGGCTTACAGCTTTGATGATCCATTCACGAATGGGCAAGCTGAAATTTCCAACTATGTGATTATGGATAAGCTATTAAATACACAAAGAATCGAACAAAAAGACTTTGAGGCATTTAGCGGACTGACTGTGTTGAATCTGATGGGTGAATACGAAATTTCAAGAAGTCAGGATGTTAGTTTTCGACATATGCAAGGTTTAAAAAGTTATACGGGCGGCTTTAACGAATCCTTTGGATCGATTGCCCGTTATTTTAGCGATAATGCGAAAATTACAGACCTTTCCGTACAAATTCGAAGTAATGAAGAAATGGCTTTGTTATTAGAGTTTCCGAATCTGCAATCCCTTGAAATTTCGTATATCAATGATTCGGTTACGGATTTTCATCTACTGAGTCAACTGCCATTAAAATCATTGTCTTTAATACTTGTCAATGATTTCAAGTGGTTGTCTTCATTAACTGGTTTGGAGTCATTAGCAATTGACAATAGTGAAGCGACAGATTTCAGTGCGTTTTATGCATTGAGTCAATTACAAGAGTTGAAGCTTACGTCGGTAAGAAATTTAAAAACGCTTGATTTTATACAAAGCATGCCGAACTTGCAATCGCTTGATCTTGAATACATTGACATTGCAAATATAGAACGCCTTAGAAATAAGTCATCATTGACGAAGCTGCGTTTATCTTCTCTCTATAAATTGGAATCTATTGATGTCGTGAACAGTTTGACTTCGCTGACTGACTTGTCAATAACGGGTTACAGCGGCACTGCATCACCAATCACAGCGCCAAATTTAAAGCAAGCGGAATTGCCAGACTCCTTCTTGCCAAAGTTAGAGGCGCCCGCTTTAAAATCTTTAACGGTTTACATACGCGGATCGGTTAATGATTTGGATGGGGCAGAATTAGTGAAATACCCGCAGCTGGAACAACTAACAGTGATGGAGTCTGGAAACTTTATAGGGATTAGTTTTTTAAATCGTCTGCCAAATCTGCAAACATTAAATTTGAATGAGACGGCTTTTTACGATGAAACGACGGAATTATTCAATTTGCGGCATGTAAAAACGATAAATTGTTATGAATGCCGGTTCCAATTCAATGATCAGAATCCTTTTGCCAATAACGTGCTGGAGCATTTAACTTTGGATCAACCCTCTTTTCGAATAGGTAATGGTGACTGGTTGCATGAAATCGATAGGGTGACGCCTTACTTTGCTAATTTGCCGGCCTTACGTTCATTTACACTGCAGGACAGTTCACTTCAATCGTTAGATTTCATGAAGCATTGGCAACAAATTGAGGTGCTCCATTTGGAAAATAATGCTATTTTTAATGTGGAGCCTCTAGTAAGCCTGCCAAATTTAAAGAAGTTATTCATTTTGGGGAATCAAGTGCAAAACAAGTCTATTCTTGATGGGGGAATCTTGATTTATTAAGGTGGCGAGCCTATCCAAAACAAAACGCTTGAGGCTTGCTGATTCATCAAAACGGCTTGGATGTACACATAATAGTTACTAGGTTAGAAAGTCCGAGCTGCAAGTGTTGGAAATCGACGGCATGGAGGTCGGCAGCCTGTATCACAAACTAAAGTCCACAGGCCGCGGAAAAGCTTCGGAGACGACTTCCACTGGAACTGAGCTTTGCCCAGCTTGCGGCAAGAGAGTTAAAGTGACGGATAAAGAATGTCCTTCCTGCGGCTTGACCTTGTCCGATGAAGACTAGCTTTGACTCGTTTGACCCTGATCATGCCGGCAACTCGGCTTCACTCTGCTTTTTACAGATCGCTTTTATGGAAATGAATCCACGCATAGACAAAGACAGGAGCAGTCAACAGAAACCAGATCATATTCGATACAAAGAAGCTTGTATTAGGAAGAATCGGCAGGTCGGTTATTCCGGTGCCCGTCATCGCAATTCCAATAATAATAGGAATAGTATAGCTTCGGGACCAAAGAGCGGCGGCAAACGAAATACTGGTGAAAATTAGAGCGCCTGTCGCTTTTATTAGGATCAGATAGAGGCAATGCTTCACTCCCGCCGGATCATTGAACCCGGAACCTCCGGTCAGAACCCCGGAGGCGGACAGGCTTGCCGCTATCCAAACGGCCATGACGGTTAATGCGTAGAGTAACGAAGTCATATATTTGGACAATAAAATCCCAGAGCGGCTTATAGGGCGAATAAAAAGCAGCTTTGCCGTTCCCCACGAAAATTCTCCACTGACGATTTGCGAGGTCATTACGATCAGGATTAAATAGAACACCTGCGTGGAATGTCCAAGCAAGCTTCCCGCCGCATCCCAGTAATTTCTAGAAATCATGCCCAGACCATAAAACATACAACCTATTACCCAAACCGCACAGAAAACGATGCCCAGCAAGAAGCGACTGTTTTTTCTACCATACAGCTTCATGTTTTCGTTCTGAATCAGACGATATAAATTCATGCTTGCTTCTCCCTACAGCTTATTTGCTACAATTTTCCCCGTATCGCTCTTTATCCGCAGCCGGGGAGTATCCGGCCGGGCGTCTCCGTAATATCCCTGGATGGAACGAATGCCCCATGTTCTCCAATCCTCATGCGTCCCTTCGTATCGACCGATGCCTAGATCCGTTGTCACATAACCATTGGATATTAGACTTATGTTCAATGATTCCGGGAGCATGCCAACTCCAACCTGAATGCTGCCCCTAGTCGTTTGGACTATATTGTTCCCGTCCATTTCGTCCCACTGCCCTATCACAATATCTCCAGCGTTGCTGCGGATATCCGCAGCCGATGCATGAAGCGAATCTATCGTTATCGGTCCAAGCTCCGTATGTACGAATAATTCATGGCCCTGAAAGCCCGAAAGCCACACTTTCCCCAGAGCATTCTTGATCTGCAGACGGTCGGCTTCCATGGGAGAATGAAGAATAATTTTACCAAAGACATTATCCATGGTGATCTCCGAAAAACGATTGTCAGGCAAATAGACATGAAGCGCCAGCGTATTCCTGGGGCCCAGGGCTGAAATACCGGGATTCTTCTCCACCGCTTCCACAACCAATCGATTGCCTTCCGTTGACAGTTGAAGCTCCGGTTCACTGAGCTTGGTCGTTCTTCCGCGAAGATGTGCATAAATTTGATCATCGTCACTGGAGTGAAGATGAAGGGTGAGGAATGTACTCTTCAAGCTAATCTTATCAAGACTCTGGGCGGATGCCGTATGCCGGACGTCCATCGTTTTAACCCAAATGCTGTTTATGGCCAAGATTCCGCCTATCGCCAGCAGACCTCCGAGCAATCCGAGCCAGACAAGCCATTTTCGGATCATATTAACGCTCCTTACAGGATTTCTTGTTTAGTGAACTGCGAACAACCTGCCGCCATTACCCAGACGGTCATCCCCGTCCCCATCAGCAAAGAGGCTGAAGGATGAAGCCCAGCAATGAACGGAAGGAACAAATTCGTCACATAAATAAAAATAAGTGAGAGAAACAAAGAAATGATCGTACTTTTGGATAGGACGAACAGCCAAATGGCAACCGCAATGTACAATGGAAAGGAAAGCAGCTTACACCCCAATGGAAGGAACACGTTCAGAACAGTCTCCCCCGCCGTCATTCCCTGAAAGCCTGGCATACAGAAAGCCACCATCAGTCCCGCAACAAATGCGGCCGCCATCCCTAACCATGCATACAGCAGTGCGGCGATAAATTTAGAGAGCCATATTTTCGAACGGGAAACAGGCTGCAGCAGCAGCAGGCGGATCGTCCCCCACTGATACTCATTGGCAAACAACTGCGCAGCAATTATTATGACAAAGATTAAAGTGACCTGATACCCGATAAGCGTTGTTTTGGCTACGATTTCCCAGAAGCTGGAGACGGCTCGGTTTTCAATGATATTCTCCATAATGACCATAAGAGCCGAGAGAATACCGCCTGCCGCCAGCATTCCCCAGACCGGTTTTCGTTGATAGAGCTTCATATTTTCATTTTTGACCAGTTGAATTATAATCATATGGTATTCTCACCCGTTAGTTCCATAAATCGATCCTCTAACGATTGGGAAGAAGGGATGGCTTTCACATCCACAACTTCGACGAGCCGGCCATGTTGAATAATTGCTACCCGATCGCACATTAATTCCACCTCAGACAATAAATGAGAAGAAACAAATACAGCTATGTTCTGTTCTTCAGCCAGCTTGCGAATATAGGTGCGGAGGTCGCGAATTCCGGCGGGATCCAGGCCGTTCGCAGGTTCGTCCAAAATAATGAGAGAAGGAGAATGGAGAAGAGCCTGAGCCAGACCTAGACGCTGACGCATGCCCAGGGAATAGAATTCTACTTTGTCATCTATCCGTTTCTCCAAACCGACCACCCGGATCACTTCCCTGATTCGTTCCTCGGTAACTCCTCTGTGCATTCTGGCATAATGCAGAAGATTCTGATAGCCGGTAAGAAACTTGTACATATCCGGATTCTCCACCATCGCTCCAATGTGCTCCATCGCTTCAATATAGGATTTATGCAGGGAGTGCCCATGAATAAGTATCTCCCCTTCTGTCAAGGAGGATAATCCGACCATCATCCGAATCGTCGTCGTCTTCCCGGCGCCATTCGGTCCCAGGAAACCAAACACTTCCCCCGCGTAAATAGTTAACGAAAGATCATCGACGAGCACTTTCCCGTTGATTGCTTTTGTTACGTTTTTTAGCTGCAGAACCGCTTCCTTGTTCATAGCCCCTCCCGCTTCCTGAACCTCAACTGTTTACTTATTTTTTCCTCAGCATGAAGAAGCCCGTCCCAAAAATAACCCCCATAACGAAGCCGCCTATTATTGTATATAAAAACTGGGGTTTGGCACTGGTCAGAAATAATAACCCGTTAGCCAATACCGTAGCGAATCCAAGGATAGCCAGCCATTTAAAAATTTGAGTAAACACAGCAGCACTATTATTCATTGCTTTCCCTCCCTGTCAAGCTTGCTGAATTAGTTCCAACCGCATCCACTATGCTAGCGAAAAACGTGTCACAATGACCAGTGACGAAGTGTCACAACCTGTTATGACAGTGAAAAAAACATCATCCGAATGATCAGATGATGTTAAGATACAGGCTATGGAACCAGCTTTTCATGCAGTGCTTTTGCGACCGCCTCGTCGCGGTTGCCGACTTGTAATTTGGAATAAATGAAGGAGATATAATTTCTGACCGTTCCTTCGGACAGATGCAATTGAAGCGCGATAGCTTTATAGCGCAGCCCTTTGGTCATGCAGAGCAGAATCTCCTGTTCCCTCTCCGTCAAGCCGTATGGATTAGGAGCGGCCGGATCTCCTTCCTTCAACGGCTCGGCTTCCTCGGGCTTAGTGAATAATCGGTTGGCAATATCCTGCGAGATCATCGTTCCTCCGCTGTTTACAAGGCGGATCGTAGCCTTTAATTCTTTAGGATGGACCGACTTTAATAAATAGCCCTCCGCCCCGATGCGCAAAGCTTCAGCGGCATACCCTACCTCACCGAATGTAGTGATCATAATAATTCTCACCTCCGGCGATTGCTCTTTAATGGCTTTAGTCGCAGCGATGCCATCGGTTTCCGGCATATGCACATCCATTAGGACAATATCGAAGGCCTCTTGCCCGCATTTGTCAATCGCTTGACGCCCGCTCTCCGCCACATCCACTTCGAAATCTTGTTCTTCGCCCAACAGGAGGCTTAAACTATCGCGAATCAAGGACTGGTCATCCACGACCAATATTTTAATTATCCGATCGGTCGGGTCCGTTTCAACAGGCAGTCTGCAGATGACCAATGTCCCTTCGTTCGCCTTGGAATAAATCTGTAATTTTCCTTGCAGCGCGGCGAGACGCTCCCTTGTATTGGATAGCCCGAACCCGTATTGCAGCTCATCGTCCCCTTTGCCGTTATCCTGAATTTGCAGCGTCAACTGCCCGGGTTCGTATTGGAGATGAATTTGAACAGAGGTAGCATTACCGTGTCTGATGGCATTAGTTAATGATTCCTGCAAGCTGCGATACAGCGTTAATTTGGCTTGCTTCATGACCGGATAAGGCTCGCCGATCGTACGAAAGGCTACTTTTACACCGGTATTTTCCTTAAATTCCTCTGCCATGGTGAATAAAGAATGCTCCAGCGGCTCATTTTCCTCCAATGGGTCCATTTCATGCACATGAGTTCGTATATCCTCAAGTCCTTGTCTTGATAATTGAAGCAACTTATTCAGCCTGGTTTGGCCTTCCTCCTGGGGAATGTATTGACGTATCGCCTCCATCCCCAGAATCATCGAAGTAAACGTATGCCCGATAGTGTCATGAAGCTCCCGCGCCATCCGGTTCCTCTCTTCCAGCAGCGTAATCCGCTGAACCTGATTGGAGTACTGCTCCAGAATCTGATACTGCTCATGAATGATTCCCAGCTTCTCCTTGATCGTTTGCAAGGAGTAAATGAGCTTCTGAATGGTAAAGCCCAGAATATAAATCAGGGCGTAATTGACTCCCCGGCTCATAATATCCTGCAGAGAGCTCCCTGTGACCCAGGATTCTAATATAGGTACTGCGACAACGGCCAGTGCTCCGGTCCACAAATACGATTTATCACGGCTGTAGAAAGCGATCACAAACGCTGCGGCAAAAAACCACGTCATCTGGTGAAAATTATACGTCAAGTACAAAGAAAGCAAGCCGCATAGAACAAACTCTGCCGCTAAATACCAACGATAATGAATCCGCAGCAGAAGAAGCGGGATAGTATAACAAATAAACGTGCATCCCAGCACACTCCATAATGAAATGAATTGCAGTTCCGCTCGGTAGAATGATAAATATAATACAACGAATAGAAACCAAAGGGTGCGAAAGGTAAGGATTAACCAATCAGGACGCAGCCAGCGGCTATTAAGTCCAGGCATAAGCAAACCACTCCATTTCATAGGTACGGACCTTAGCAGTTCGGTTATACCGATCCCTGCTGCCTCGATTGCAAGTTTAGACTCTAATTCTGCCCTAGTCAAATAGGCAATATTGAAGAACACCGATTAAAAATAGGGATTGTCAAAACATCCCTTTCTTTGATATAATGGTGCCCGTTCTAACTTTTTATATCTACGCATAAACTAACCGCGCATCGCTGGAGGGCATGCTCCGCCCCGAGGATGCAAGACACCTCAAGAAGAGACTCTATCATCATGCTATCGCAACAAATATCCGCTTCATTATCAAGACTTTACCTTTTTCCACCCTTCATAATTAATTGGATGTTGTGCATTCCTTTCTTGCGTTCCGCTAAGTGGCGGACTTTATGGACTTGCGCTCATTTTTGGTGCGCGTTTCTTTTTGCTTTTCTTACAAAACCTATCCACAGACACATCCCGAAGCCATACATTCAGAGCCGTTCTTGATCCAGAGTCCCTGCCCGGACAAGCAAGAAAGCAAATCAATGAACAGGAGGTCCATATGCTGTTTCATGTACTGGCTCGCAAAGCCTATGCCCGCAATCTGCAATATCGGGGTTCTCATGCGTTGAATACGTTTGCCAGCGCTATTTTTGGCTTTATTTATGTTTCGATCTGGATCGGGATAGGAGAGAACCAGACCCTGGGAGAATACGGGGTTTCCGGCATGATCAGTTACGTCGCCTTCAATCAAACGATTCTGTCTCTCACTGTTTTTGTCACCAATGGATTGGGGTTGGAAGCCAGTGTAAGAAGCGGCCAAATCTCCATCGATATGATGAGACCGGTTCATCTCTTCTATATGATGATGTCGCGGGAATGGGGACAAATCGGCTATCTTTTTGTCTACAAAGCCTTCCCGATCTATTTGGTTTATACGGTACTGCTTTCTATGCAGCTGCCCGACCGGATCATCACGTGGCTGATGACCGCCATGGCCATTATATTCGCCGCTTACATATCGATTTGTATCCAGTATTTAATAGGGGTATGTGCCCTATGGACGACGGAATCCCGCTGGTTCTCCTGGGTTAATCATGCTCTCTCGACTTTATTGTCGGGCTTCCTGATTCCGATCGAGTGGCTTCCCGGCTGGCTGCAAGCCATCAGCCGCTACTCCTTCTATCCCTATCTTCAGTATTATCCAACCCGCATTTATTTGGAGTATGACAGCGGTTCCGTTCTGCTCGGATCGGTCCTCTGGTGCGGGACATTAACCGCGCTTTGTTTCGGAGCGACCGCCATCGTCCGGCGCAAATTGGAGGTGCAGGGAGGATGAGCATGCTCAAGCTATACGGGATTCTTATCCGGGCCAGCATTCGCAGCCGGATGCAGTACAAGTTTAACTTTATTTTCTCCTCGGTTATGGCCGCTTTTATCAACATCGTAGAATTTCTGCTGATTGCGATCCTGCTGAGCAAGTTCGGCCATATTAAAGGCTGGAGCTTATATGAGGTCGGATATTTGTATTCGGTTCTCATCCTGTCCCGCTCCATCTATCGGAGTCTGGCGAGCGATGTGCATCATATTGAGCGCTATCTTGTTAACGGAGAGCTCGACCAGTTGCTGATCCGTCCCATTCCCATTCTGCTGGCGTTAATGACGCAGAACTTTACGATTCTGCTTGGGGAATTTCTGCAAGGCTCTATTATCCTGATTATTTGTATCCAAGGATTGATGGCTTCCGGTCAAATGACCCTTACGGCCATTCCCCTGACTATTGTTATCATCGTGAGCGGGGCGGTCGTCTTATTTACCATCGGCCTGGTATCGGCTACTTCCGGCTTCTGGATTACCCGGGTCCGCGACTTGCAGAACATCACAGAAGATGCTACGCATACAGCTGCCCGTTACCCTCTCCTGCTCTATCCAAAATGGCTGCAGCTCCTCCTTGTGTCGATTCTGCCGGTCGGTCTGGTCAACTATGTCCCCGCCTTGTATATTCTGAGGGGACAATTCGGGCCATGGCTGTTGATTCTGACGACCTCACTCGCGGCCTTGTTTCTATGGCTCGGCCTCCGCTTGTGGCGAGTAGGGCTATCCAAATACCAGAGCACCGGCAGCTAGAAACTTGAGAACTGAAGAAGAAATCAACACGGAAGGGGCATGACCATGATTGAGGTAGAGAGGATCAGTAAAAGCTTCAAAATTCCTGTCGTTAAGGAAGGCCGCTTTCAAGGCATCCGCAGTCTGTTATCCCGGGAGTCCATCGAAAAATTCGCCGTGAAGGACATCAGCTTCCAGGTGGACAGAGGAGATTTCATCGGATATATCGGCCCGAACGGAGCAGGCAAATCAACAACGATCAAAATGCTGACCGGCATCCTTCATCCTTCTTCTGGAGAAGTGAGGATTTTCGGGCTGAGCCCGCAAAAGCACCGCAGAGAAGTCGTCCGCCATTTGGGAGTTGTTTTCGGACAGCGGACGCAGCTATGGTGGGACCTTCCGGTAAAAGACTCTTTCGAAATCCTGGCGGCCATGTATAAAATCGATCACCGGCTTAAAGAATCCCGACTTGCCCCGTTAAGGGAAATCCTCGGGCTGGATGAGTTTATCGCCACCCCCGTCCGCAAGCTGTCCCTGGGGCAAAGAATGCGGGCCGATCTGGCGGCTTCCATGCTCCATGACCCGGATATCCTATTTCTGGATGAACCGACCATCGGACTCGATGTCATTGCCAAACGCAATATACGGCAATTTCTGGCGAAAATTAATCGGGAACTGAACAAGACCATTCTGCTCACCACTCATGATATGGACGATATTGAACAGCTCTGCCAGCGAGTGATCGTGATCAATCACGGAACGATCGCCTATAATGGGAGTATTCAGGAGCTCCGCGAGCGAATCGGGCTTCCTACTATCATTAAAGTAAGCTATCGCCGTTCTTATAAACAGAACGACCCCGATGCTGACTTGCCCTTTACTATCGTCGAGCGGGAAGGATCATCCCTTACGGTGCAATGTAATCGGCAGGAAACGACCGCCATGGACGTCCTCCGGATTCTGAATCATTGGGGAGAAGTCGACGATGTTCATATGGAAGAGCCGGATTTTGAAGAAGTCATCCATAGGGTTTATTAATTATACTTGTGGTCAAAAAATAGGCTCCCTCACTTCGCATCGAGCGAAGAGGGAGCCTATGATTCTTAATTTCATCTTAAAAGCTAACTTTGGTTTCCTGCGGAATCCTCCGTTTCGGAGAGGCTTGCCGATGATATAGAGCTCATGGCAGAACCGTTGTGCTGCGCTGCCGAAGACGCCCCGCCCCCGGCTGCGGAAGCTCCAACTGCAGACGAAGAAGAGGATGGAGCCGTCCCCGAAGACGAACCGGAGATCGCAGACGATCCCGAAGTCATGGCTCCTGAAGTCATGGAAGCTCCTGCCCCTGACGCCGCTCTTGAGGTCATCGAAGAATACCCCTGTTCCGATATCGAACCGGTTGACCTCGCAGCAGATCCCCCAGCAGTCATGGACTGGAAGCCCATTCCACTGCTATTTTGCCCATAACGGCTCATCCCTGAACCGGGGGTTGAATGGTTGGTCTGGTTTGACTGGAACGACGATGAATACATGCTGGAATTAGCCGACATGCCCGGCTGATTATAGGGATTGTACGAGCTGTATTCGCTCGAAAGTGTGGCACCCGCCGGTTGGCCTGGATACCCGCCCATTTCCATCGGCTTGTAGCTGTGCAGGAAAGTTTTGGCAGTATGATCATGGATGGTCGGTACCTGATATTGTCCCTGCTCATTCATGAACAGGAAAACTTCATAAGCCTGATTCGAGCAAGTCACCGCCCCATCTACAAGCATCTGACGCAGATTGGGGTCCGCGCATTCCAAGGATGCCGCCATTTGTGACTTGGCCGACTGTTTATGAAAAGACAGCATGGCTAACAGAATTTGACTATCGTTCAGACGCCCCTGCATTTGCGGAATTTGCGGCATGGGCTGATGCAGCCCGTATTTGACTTGCTGTGGAGACGACGGCGGCATTCCGTAGACCTGCGGTCCGCCCGATGCCGCGGAATAATCGTGGGTATACGCGACCAGCTGATCGTAATGGCGAATCGCCGTGTTCAGATGAGTCTGAAGCATTTGCCGAAGCCGTTGATCCTGACATTGTTCTGCATATAGGGAGAAATGATTGATCAGATTTACCTTTTCATTCAGCATCTCATGGGCTTCCATTGTTTCATGTGCGCCAAATGGCATGATGAGCACTCCTTTTCAAGGGATATTTGTCCAGAGCTTACTATTCCCTCAATATTCCTCGCTCATTCCCCGAGACTTGACGTTTCATATGATTTACTCTTTTCTGGTATAATTATAATTCAGTGAAAGCATGGACAGAAAAGAGGCGGCTTCTGTTGGAAAGATGGCGGATTAACCTACTTGTCCTTTGGTTCGGACAATTTTTTGTTATGGCGGGAATGACGATGATCATTCCTTTTTTGCCTCTTTATCTCCAAGAATTGGGAATGTCGGATCCGGGACAGCTTTCTTTTTGGGCGGGGATCATATTTGCCGGGAACTTCGTGACCTCCTTCTTTTTCCAGCCGATCTGGGGAGGATTGGCGGACCGTTACGGGCGAAAAATGATGCTGCTCCGCTCCGGTTTCGGAATGGCTATTGTTATGACTTTGATGGGATTTGCCCAGAGCGCTTGGCACTTGCTGCTGTTAAGATTGCTGAACGGAACGATTTCTGGATTTGTCCCTGCTGCAATAGCTCTTGTATCAGCAAACACTCCGAAAGATAGAATTGGTTTTGCTATGGGAATGGTGCAATCCGGCGGTATGGCGGGAACGATTCTAGGGCCTTTGCTCGGAGGATTGATGGCGTCATCGATGGGGTATCGTCCTATTTTTTATATTACGGGAGCTTTATTATTCTTTGCCTCCCTGCTGGCCGCCCTTCTTCTGAAAGAAGATTTCAACAAAGCGGAAGCCAGGATTCAGCCCAAAATTTCCATATTGACAGGACTCAAACAATTAGGAAAAATCCCTCAGCTTCCCGCTCTCTTCTGCGTCACCTTCCTCATCCAGTTCGCACTGCTCGGCCCGATGCCGCAAATGCCGCTGTATGTCCAGGAATTGTACGGTCGGACAGAAATGCTGGCCTTTCTGGCCGGTATGGTCGGTTCGGTCAACGGCTTCTCCAATATGATCTCTTCTCCTATTCTCGGTCGTTGGGGAGATCGGCTAGGCTCGGAGAAAATATTGAGCATTTGCCTCATCGGCTCTGCGATTGCCTGTATTCCACAGGCATTGGTAACGAATGTATGGCAGCTATTAGTTTCACGGTTTTTTCTAGGAATTTTTATGGGCGGATTACTTCCCTCTGTTAATGCCCTTATCCGTCAATATACTCCCGACGGCATGGAAAGCCGTGCTTACAGCTTTAATACGAGCACATTAAGTCTAGGCAATCTGATCGGGCCGATTACCGGCGGTGTTCTAACCGCCACTATCACCATCCGCGGGGTTTTTATCATCTCTGCCGTTCTGCTCCTGCTGAACGTTCTCTGGGTACGAAAGACTTTGATTGGAAAAGAGAAAACCGCCGAGAGCGACTCTGGCTAATAAGCTAAGCCCCCTTCGAGCGAGGAAATCCTCGTCACAAGGGGGCCTTTTTCTCCGCCCTGATGTTTCCAACGGCTGTACAAAAACCAGTTAGCTTATCCAAATTCCCCGAGCTAAAACAGGTAAAATTTGACGATTTAATGACAATTCCTATTTTTTCAAAAAAATTTTAAATGTTTTTGTGAAATTATGAAACGAAATCGATTTTAAATCTGTCTATGTAAGTAAGAGAATTTATAAAGGGATAGGAAGGGGTAACCACATAATGAAGATAAACGTAAAAAGAATCTTCATGGCCTTTCTTTGCGCCGAATTATTATTGTTCTATATCAGCTTGATTCAACCGGCGCCGGTCCCGGACCATGGAACGCTGCTTGAGATAAAGCCTTATAAACTACAGCCGGTTGTGCAACCTTAGCTCTATTTTGGAGAAGTGGCGCTGGAAGTTCCCCGCACTCTGCCAGCGCCACCTTCAATTCAAGGAAGACTGGAGCAATAAGCTTATAAGGATATCTGATCCTTTACTGATAACCAGGGTCTCTGCTATTTTACCCTGGCTATCGCCATGCCGTCATAAGCTGGGAGGAGAACTCCTTCGAGTCGTTCATCGGATGTCATCTGTTCATTAAATTGTCTGATCATTCGGACGGAGTTCCCCTTTTGCTCCGGATTAATCGTTTTTCCCCGCATGAACGCATTATCACCGACGATGATCGCCCCCGGACTGGCCAGCTTTATCGCCCACTCCAGATAAGCCGGATAATTCCCTTTATCCGCGTCAATAAAGAAGAAATCGAAGATGCGTCCCTCCGCTGCCAGCTGCTCCAGGGAAACGAGCGCTTCTCCGATCCGGTACTCTACTTTATTTCCCAGTCCGGCTTCCGTCAGATGATGCTTGGCCAATTCGGCATACTCCGGTTTAAGCTCCAGCGAGGTCAGCTTTCCTTCCTCACTGAGCCCTCGGGCCAGGCAGATCCCGCTGTATCCGCCCAACGCACCGATTTCAAGAATACGGTGTGCCCCCGTCATTCGAACCAGCAATGTAAGCAGTTTGCCGTACCCGGGAGCAATAGAAATTTCGGGCATATCGTGCTGGCGGATTCCCTCCATGACCCTTTGCAAATCCGCATCTTCGGCTAGCAAAGATTCCGCATACCGCTCTTCATTCGATTGACTCATTCGTCCTTCCTCCTTTTCCTTTAACCGCATTTGTCTCCATGGCTAGATTAGCCTATACTTAAATATTGTATGGTTTTTTTCTAACAAGAACAATACATTAGAAATGCATCGTAAATGAGGTGGACGAGATCGAATTGATCGCAACCTGTCCAATGGGCTTGGAATCCATTGTCGCCCGGGAACTGAAAGAGCTTGGATATGAAGATATGATGGTTGAGAATGGAAGGATCAGGTTCCGGGGAGATGAACTGGCCATATGCCGGGCCAATTTGTGGCTGCGTACGGCCGATCGGATCTTGATCAACATGGGAGAATTCAAGGCAACGACATTTGATGAGCTGTTTGAGGGGACGAAGGCGTTGGACTTGCCTGACTGGATTCCAGCCAACGGCGAATTTCCGGTTGAAGGCCGCTCGCACAAATCACAGCTTTCGAGCGTTCCCGCCTGCCAAGGAATCGTTAAAAAAGCGGTTGTCGAAAAAATGAAGCAGCGCCACCGCAAGGAGTGGTTCGAAGAAACGGGGCCTCGATTTGTCATAGAGGTGTCTTTATTGAACGATGTAGCCACTTTGACAATAGATACGACCGGCCCCAGTCTTCATAAGCGGGGGTATCGGAAGCTGGTCACCGAAGCGCCGCTCAAGGAGACGCTGGCCGCAGCGATGATTCTGTTAAGCCGATGGAAACCGGAGCGGCCGCTGTACGATCCTTTCTGCGGCTCCGGCACCATCCCGGTTGAGGCAGCCCTGCTCGGATGGAATATTGCGCCGGGAATCCGACGCTCATTTCCATCCGAGCACTGGCCGAGTCTGCCGGATAATGTGTGGCAGCAAGCGCGGGATGAAGCATACGATTTGGTCCGCGATGATGTACCGCTGCAAATTAGCGGATCGGATATCGATCCCGCCGCTATTGAAGTGGCCAAAGCTTCGGCCAAAAGCGCAGGGCTGGGCAAAGAAATTCGCTTTGAGGTTGTTCCTGTAGCTAAAATCCGCCCCTCAGGAGACTACGGGTGTTTCATCACCAACCCTCCTTACGGTGAAAGATTAGGAGACCGCTCCGCTGCAGAAAAAACGCTCCGTCAGCTAGGCTCCATCTTTGATACGCTGGAAAGCTGGTCGGCGTTTGTCCTCAGTCCGACCAAGCAGTTGGAGCATTATTGGAGCAAAGCACCAACTAAACGCCGCAAGCTGTTTAACGGCCGGATTGAATGTACGCTGTTTCAATACTTCGGCCCGCTCCCCCCTCGTAAACCGAAAGAACAGTGAAGGGATTCATTACGGAGAGGATAAGGCTAATAAAAGGGTGGCTTGACCCCACACTAAAGTAGACGGCGTGAGCGTGTAAGTACCGCTCACGCCGCTCGTCCTTTTATGAAGCCGCCTTGTCCCCGGTTGATCGCTTTTGATACAATGGGCTAACAGAGCGAAGTTGATTATGCCGAAATACGAAACAAGCGTTCAAGGAGATTATTAAATATGAAAACGTTAGTACTCGCGGAAAAGCCAAGCGTGGCCAAAGAAATAGCCCGCGTGCTCGGTGCCCGCCAGAAGCATAAATCCCATTACGAAGGCCCTCAATATGTCGTTACCTGGGCTTTGGGCCACCTTATTACGTTAGCCGAGCCGGAGGATTACGACTCCAAATTTGCTACCTGGAAGCTGGAAGATCTCCCTATTATTCCTTCCAAAATGAAATTGAAGATCATTAAAGAAACGTCTCATCAATATAAAGCAATCGAGCGGCTCAGCAAGAGAAATGATTTGAAAGAACTGGTCATCGCCACCGATGCAGGGAGAGAAGGAGAACTGGTTGCCCGCTGGATTATGGAAATGATCCGCTGGAAAAAGCCGTTCAAACGGCTGTGGATTTCCTCCCAAACCGACCGGGCGATCAAGGACGGCTTCGCCCAACTGAAGCCGGGCTCGAATTACAATCGCCTGTATCAATCGGCGGTTTGTAGATCCGAGGCGGACTGGCTGATCGGCCTCAACATTACCCGGGCGCTCACCAGCAAGTACAATGCCCAATTGGCGGCTGGACGAGTTCAGACGCCCACCCTCGCGACCATCATTCAGCGCGAGAACGAAATCCGTAAATTCCAGCCCGTTGAATATTGGACGGTCCAGGCCGATTTTGGCAGCTTTCAGGGCCAGTGGAGAAAGCCGGGTTCAGGGGAGCCGCGAATTTTTGACCGGGCTCAGGCCGAAGCGATTCGCGACAAGGTCAAAGGCCGCAACGGAAAGATTGCACATATCAAAAAATCGGAAAAAACGATTCCGCAGCCGCTGGCCTATGATTTGACAGAGCTGCAGCGGGACGCCAACAAGCGTTACGGGTTTTCCGCGAAGCAGACATCCAGCGTTCTGCAGCGTCTATACGAGCAGCATAAATTGGTCACTTACCCACGAACCGATTCAAGATACTTGACTCAGGACATGGTGCCCACCTTAAAAGGCCGAGTCCAAAGCGTAGCCGTTGGTCCTTATGCTCCAATGGCACGCCTTTTGCTGCAGAAGCCTCTTCCTGTAACGAAAAGGATTGTAGATGACAGTAAAGTAAGCGACCATCATGCGATTATCCCGACCGAAGAGCCGGTGCTGCTGAATAACCTGTCCAACGAAGAACGCAAGCTCTATGATCTGATCGTCCGCCGGTTTCTGGCGCTCTTCTACCCCGCCTGCCGCTATGACCAGACGACAGTGCAAATTGAAGTCGAGGGAGAGACGTTCTGGGCGACTGGAAAGCAAATGAGAGAGGTCGGCTGGAAGGAAGTCTACGGAGCGAACGACTTCAACGAGGAGGATGCGGATAACGATTCCTCAACCGACGAACCGTCTACCCAACTGCTTCCGTCCTTGAAGCCGCAAGGCACGGTAACTGTCAAGCATTGCCGGGAAACAAGCCGTTTGACCAAACCGCCGGCCCGATACACAGAAGCCGGTTTGCTTACGCAAATGGAGAAGCACAACCTGGGAACGCCAGCTACCCGCGCGGACATCATTGAGAAGCTGCTGAATACGGATACGATCGAACGCCAGGGCAGCAGTCTCGTCCCGACAGGAAAAGGCTGGCAGTTAATCGAGCTGGCTTCCGAACAATTACGTTCGCCCGAGCTGACGGCTCAATGGGAAATAGAGCTGGAGCGAATCGCCAAAGGCCAAGGACAGATGGAACGCTTCCTTGAAAACATACGCAAACAGACAACGCAAATGGTAAGCGAAGTGAAAAGAAGTACGGTCGAATATAAGCCGCATAATTTGACCCATAAGAAATGTCCGGAATGCGGGCATAATATGGAGGAAAGAAAGACGAAGCGCGGCAAAATGCTGGTCTGCCCGCAAAGAGAATGCGGCTACAGACGGGCAGCGGAACCGCAGCTTATCAACAAGCGCTGTCCGCAATGCCATAAGAAGATGGAAATTCACGATGGGAAATCGGGCAAATACGTCCAATGCCGTCGTTGTAACATCGTAGAAGCGTTAAGTGACAGCGGAGGCAAGGCCGCGAAGCGGATGGATCGCAAGCTGATAGAAAAATACAGTGACAACGAATCGTTATCGAACAGTCTTGGGGATGCATTAAAAGCAGCCCTCCAAAAAAAGTCGGAGAAATAGCCTTGCCTAACCGGCATGTTTGAATCCCCCGCTTATGTCCTAAGAAGACGAAAGCGGGTTTTTTTGTTATTCCGATACTCCTCCCTCTTCTCCCCTCTGCTCCTTCCATTCAAACATGATATAATTTCATCAGATTTAACGTGAAAGGATTGGACACAGGATGCGAAAAAACCTTTTATATATTGAAGACGATCCGGAAATTGGTCAATGGGTGAGCGATAATTTAACAGAGCGAGGCTACCGTGTAACTTGGCTGACTTCCGGCGACCGCGCGGGTGAGCACATGTCAGACAGTGATCTCGTGCTGCTGGATGTGATGCTTCCCGGCCTGGATGGCTTTTCTGTCGGGCAGCGGCTGAAGAAGGATTATCCGCAAACGCCTATTCTGATGATTTCGGCGCGGACCTCGATCGAGGACAAGCTGCAGGGGCTTGTATTTGCAGACGATTATGTGACGAAGCCGTTCCACCCGGATGAGCTGGCGGCAAGGATCGAAGTATTGCTTCGGCGATTTGGCCCAACGATCGGCTCGTGCCTGACACTTGGCCACCTCCATGTGTATCCCGAGGAAAACCGGTTAGTCGATCAACGAACCGAAAATGAAATTATTTTAACCGGGAAGCAATTTCAAATCTTCATGTATTTATTGCGCCATGCTAATCAAATTATGACCAAGGAACAAATTTTTGAAGCGGTCTGGGGAGAGCCCTACATGGAAGGGGATAAAACATTAATGGTGCATATTCGCTATCTGCGCGAAAAAATTGAAGAGGACCCGGGGAATCCGAAAATCATTGAGACGATTCGCGGGATCGGCTACAGGGTGAGATCGTGAAATTCCGCCATTCTCTCTTAGTCCGATATTTGCTAATCGTCCTGATCGCTCTGTTCACTTGGCCGCTTCTCCTGCCGATGGCGACTCTCCTCTATTTCTCCCCCCAATATTTCACAGAACCGGCTGCGAACCGCAATATTTATGCCAACGGGCAAAGGATCGAAGAAATGTGGCATAACGAAGCAACCAAGCTTAGCGAAAAGACGGAGGATACGATTAGTCAACAACTGCAAGCTCTTAAACAGCAGTATCCGCTGGCTTCGATGTTTTGGGTCAATGCCGCGGGCGAGACGAAACTGACGCTTCCTAAGTCAGATACCATTCCGGAACGATGGACGCCATCGGAGACCGTTCAATTTATGAAGCAAAACAGAGGAATAGAGGCTGATCCGTTTACAGTAGTCGCATTGATTGGCCAGGACCCGAACCAGGGCTTTATGGTCATCCAGATTCCTCGTTCACTGATGAGGTCAGAGCTTCTGCACACGTTAGACAGCCGTTTTCTCATAGCGATTATTGTTAGTATATTAGCTTTCTTCCTGTTTGCATCCTGGTTGTTCTTCTACAGAATCCGCAAACGGCTGGTTAGGCTTCAGGAGGCTATGACCGTAACCGATGAAACCGGCATTCCCCATCGCATCGAGGTGCTTAAAAAAGACGAAATCAGCCAGCTGGAGCAGTCATTCAATCATATGATTGATCAGTTAACCAGCAGCAGGAAGCGGGAGCAAGAGGAAGAAGCCCTGCGCAAGCAGCTTATTGCCAACTTGTCTCATGATATCCGCACCCCTCTAACTACTATTCGCGGACATGCTTATTCTCTGCATAAGGAGTCCTTAACGGAACCCGGCAAGCAGTCGCTGACCCTGATCGAGACGAAGGTGGAGTATTTGGCACAATTGATTGAAAATCTTATGTCCTATACGCTGCTGTCCGCAGGAAAATATCCGCTGGAAATGAAGGAAACCGATGTTATCCGACTAACTCGAACCTCCATCGCCATGTGGTATCCGGTATTTGAGAAAGACAACATCGAGGTCAATGTCCATCTGCCCGAAAAAGCAATGAAATGGAGAATAGACCCGCAATGGTTCGTGCGGATATTGGATAATTTATTTCAGAATGTTATCCGTCACGCGGGAACGGGACGCTATGTCTGTGTGCGCACAGTAGAAAGAAACGGGAAAATGGCTATCGCGATTGAGGATAAAGGTCCTGGGATCAAAGCTCATACCGATGACAAGGGGGCGGGAATCGGCCTCACTATCGTCTCACTAATGATCAAAGAGATGGACTTGAATTGGGAAATCATTAGTTCATCGAAGGGCACGGCCGTCTATTTGTTCCCGAAAACATTTTAAACTAAATTTAAACAACAGCCATGCTTTGTTTTAACCTTCGGCAGCTACAATGAATGCTGAGGTGAGCAAAGTGAGTGAATTTGTTATCCAAACGTACAACCTGTCTAAACAATATCGATTGCACAAAGCTGTAGACCAGGTCAGCCTGCAAATAAAAAAGGGAGACATTTACGGCTTTCTGGGACCGAACGGAGCGGGCAAAACAACCACCATCCGCATGCTGCTTGGATTAATCAAGCCTTCCCAAGGATCTATTCGTATTTTTGGCAAAGACTTGCGCAAAGAAAAATTGGCCATTCTCCGCAAAGTCGGATCCTTGGTCGAGTATCCTTCGTATTACGGGCATTTGACGGCTTACGAGAATCTGGAAGCGATCCGCCGCATCCTTGATGCCCCGAAGTCACGGATCGATGAAGTCCTTGCCATCGTCCGTCTGGATAAAGAAGCGAAGCGAGCGGTCAAGGGCTTCTCGCTTGGTATGAAGCAGCGGCTCGGGATAGCGGCAGCTTTGCTGGGTAACCCGGAACTGCTTATTCTGGACGAGCCGACGAACGGGCTGGACCCGGCGGGAATTCTTGAAATCCGCGAATTAATTAAAAATATGCCCAAGCAGCATGGAATTACCGTGTTGGTTTCCAGCCATCTGCTTAGCGAAGTGGAGCAAATGGCCAACCGGGTCGGCATTATTCGCAACGGATCGATGATGTTCGAAGATACGATCGATAGCCTTCGTAAACGGACCAAAAGCAAAATCCGCATCGCCGTTTCAAATCCCGATCTGGCGCTGAGAGTTGTCGCCTCCACCGGGTGTTACGCCGAATTACATGGGACATCGCTGCTCCTCGATGAACTACCGGAAGACAAAGTAGCCGGGGTCGTAGAAATGCTCGTCCACGCCCGTCATTCGATTTATCGGGTAGAAGAACAAAAAAAATCTCTCGAAGATATTTTCCTGGAAATCGTCGGAGAGGGGAGCAGTTTATGATGACGCGTCTTCTGGCGGCCGATTTTCTCAAAATCCGCCGAAAAGCGATCTGGTTTCTGATCTTCCTCGGTCCCTTCGGGGTAATCGCTCTACAAGCGGCAAACTTCGGCCTGCGATATGATTATTTAACTAAAATATATGCTTCTGACCTATGGGGAGGGTTACTCAGCAATATTCATTTCTTGATTCCGATTACGATATTTCTCGGAATGACCATTTTGGCCTCGATGATCGCCAATATAGAGCACCAGTTGAGTTCATGGAAGCAGCTGCTGGCGCTGCCGCTTTCCCGGATTTCCGTCTTTAGCGCGAAATTCACGCTGTGTGCCGTTCTGTTGTTAGTTTCCTGTACTGCGCTCGGAATAGGAACTCTAGGGCTCGGGATCGCCCTGAAATTCGGAACGGATATTCCTTTCCTGGAAATTATCAAGCTTAGCTTCTATCCGTGTATCGCTGCGCTTCCGGTTTTAGCACTGCAGCTATGGTTATCGGTCATTATGAAAAATCAGGCCTTACCGCTGACTATCGGAATTGTCGGAGCGATCCTCTCTCCATGGGCCCTTAAATTTCCGGATTGGTTTATATGGAAGCTGCCTACGCTGGTCAATGAAGCGAACATCCCGGAATATTCCGTTGCGGCGGGCTTGGCCTTCGGGCTGGTTATCTTTCTTCTTGGCTTATTCCATTTTACAAGACGGGATGTGAACTGACATGGGACCCTTTAGGAAATTACTGAGCTCGGAATGGTTGAAAATGCGGAAGTCCAACATATGGCTGCTCATTTTTATCAGCCCCGCTTTATCGGCCATCACCGGAATTCTATTGCCGCTTGACACTCCGGAGCTTGCCTGGCTAAATCTGCTCATGATGACAGCCAGTCTGCACGCTATCCTATTTTTGCCTTTGTTGACCGGCGTTTTTGCCGCCTTCGTATGCCGTTACGAGCACGCATCCGGTGGATGGAAGCAGCTGCTGGCCTTGCCTGTTTCCCGGAATTCTCTTTACATGGCGAAATTTTTCGTAGTGATGGCGCTGCTGGCGATTACCCAACTGCTATATTTACTCGTTCTGCTGGCCGTCGGTTATGGGCGCGGGATAGAGGCTGCGGTTCCATGGGATTTCATTGGACCGAGCATCTTTGGCGGATGGATGGCAACTCTGCCCCTGGCCGCTTTGCAAATGTTCGTTTCAGTCGCATGGTCGAGCTTCGCAGCTCCTCTGGCAATCAATGTCATCTTCACGATTCCCAATATGCTTATCGTGAATTCGTCGACTTACGGCCCGTACTACCCTTGGGCCCAGCCGGTCCTGTCGATGTTGTCCGCCTCACCGGACAAGTACGTTGCGTTTAATGTTTCGTTAGAAACGCTGCTTTATGTTATAGCTGGCGGCTTCCTGCTCTTTTTCGTGACAGGAATAACCTATTTCCGCCGTAAAGAGATATAATCAATGATCGAAACCAAAGCAAGCCGGATATGACTTAGCCGGAACCATAAGCCCCATAAGCTTCATAATTGGCTTTCCGCCTAAAAAGAACCTCTCACCGCCTCATCATGCGGATTGGGAGGTTCTTTGCTTATACCTGACCAAGAATATTTCAATCCCCTTGCACTGCACTTGCATCCCTTTAGGCATCCTCCATCTCGTCCTCTATCTACATTCTCTAGCTCGTCCACTATCTTCATCCTCTATCATCATACCTATCTACTTCCCTTTTCTCCACCCTCTACCATTATCCCCATTTCCGTCCCTTTTCTTGTCGTCAACCATCCATCATTCCTATCTACTTCCCTTTCTCCACTCTCTACCGTCTTCTCCATTTCCGCCCCTTTTTCCATCCTCTGCCATCAGCCCTTGCATTCAAACTTTATCCACTATGTTCAGACTTTCTGAGCGAAGGGGATAACAGTCAAAAGCAGTTGGAAGAGAAGACCGTGAGCAGCCGCTCTAGGAAATTTCGGCTCGCAAATCGCAGAGATGGTCGTAACTAACGAGTGAACCACGCCTTTATAAATTCTTTAGAAATAACCATTACAATGAAATTTGCAAATGGGGCCGGCAAACCTGTATGCAAATGAAATTACGAAAGGAAGATTTCTATGAAACCCATTGTAGCTGATGAACGAATTCAGCTGCTGGATATCGCCAGAGGCTTGGCCATTCTCGGTATCCTGTTCGTTAACATAACGTTCTACAGCAGTTCCCTGCAAGCTATCCAATACCAAATCGAGCTATGGCCCGATTTCTGGAACCAGGCAGTCAAAAAGTTTCTGGACATTGTAATCACCGGAAAATTCATCGCCATCTTCGCCTTCTTGTTCGGGTACGGGATGATTCTGTTTAAAGACCGGGCCGGGCAAAAGGGAAGAAGGTTCGGCGCGTTATATTCGCGAAGGTTGCTCGCACTGCTTATCTTCGGACTTCTGCATGGATGGTTTATCTGGTTCGGGGACATTCTCGTTCACTATGCTCTGCTAGGTTTCGTACTGCTAATCTTTCATAAATGCAAGCCGAAAACCTTGCTGATCTGGGCGATCCTTCTGATAATGCTTATCCCGGTACTAATGTTGATCAGCTCAGGGGAGTCAGCGGCTACTCCCAAAATAAGCCCGGAATTTCAACAGCTCATTCAGCAATTTATAGAGCGGGATCAAGCGATTTACGGCAGCGGTTCTTTTGCCGCCATTCAGCAGCAGCGAATATTGGACTGGTATGCGTCGGTTATGAATCAGCTCATTTTTTATCCGCAGATCCTTGGACTGTTTCTGATGGGGGCTTACTTTGCCAAACGAAAGCTGTTTCATGATTTGTCGGCGAACCGGCCTGTGCTTACCAAGATTTGCCTCTGGACTGGAGGAATCGGACTAACCTCGATATTGCTGCCCATCCTCCTGGAGCTAACGGCAAGAACCAGTGCTGCCGGGTGGATCGATAAACTGAATGTGTTCCACTATTTGCTGGGCTCTCCATCGATCGGTCTGTTCTATATAACCCTATTAGCGCTTCTTGTGCGGAAAAAAGCATGGGAACAGGCGCTGGAGCCACTGGCGAATGTCGGTCGAATGGCCTTCACCAATTATATTATGCAGTCGGTTCTGTGTACGTTGATCTTCTATAGCTACGGCCTTGGGTGGTATGGCCAGGTAGGGCCGTTGACCGGATCGCTTATAGCCCTAATCGTATTCGGGTTACAGCTCCTATTCAGCGCTCTATGGCTTCGGCGTTTTAAGATGGGCCCATTGGAATGGATATGGAGAACCGTTACTTATTTATCCGTTTCTCCTAACCGGAAAAAGAAGCTCACCTCTACTCTCTAATCGTCATTTGCACATAAGCGCCGCCTTCCGGCCGATTCCCAACA
Organism: Paenibacillus sp. J2TS4; assembly: GCF_018403245.1. GTDB lineage: Bacteria > Bacillota > Bacilli > Paenibacillales > NBRC-103111 > Paenibacillus_L. The sequence goes on along the minus strand of NZ_BOSH01000006.1, from coordinate 160,490 downwards.
GTGACCGTACCGCCATGTTTCTTCGTTAATGCTTGCACGATGTACAGTCCGAGTCCCGCATGACCTTTATGGACGGAGCGGGAAGGGTCCCCCTGATAAAATTTATCGAACATATGGAGTAAATCGAATTCAGAGAAGCCGGGACCGGAATCATTCACCGTCAGCTTGGTTATTCCTGGACCGATGTCCAGTTCCCACTTGATTTGTGCGGCGTCCGGAGTAAAGCGGAGACTGTTGCTAATAACGTTATCCATCATTTGCTCGAGGCGCTGCACATCTGCTTTAAACCAACCGTTATGACCATCTGCGACGCGAATAATCGATTCGAAAGAAATTCGCTTGGCCGCGCAAATCATCCGGTACTCCTCCGTTTTCTCCTGGACAAAAGCGATCAGGTCCACCGGGCGAATCGATAAAGTAAAATCAGGACGATCAATTTCCGAGATTGAGCTCATGTCGTCCAGCAAACGAACGGCCCGATCCGTATTTTTACGAATCGTATGCAAATATTTGTCCAGCCGTTCAGCCTGCCTCGCTCTACCTTCCAAAAGATTGTCGACGTGCCCCCGAACTATCGTCAGCGGTGTCCGGAGATCGTGCGCAATAGCCGCTACCATATCTCGGCGCTCCTGCTCCATCTGCCATTGTGTGGTCAGAGATTGTTGGAGCGCCCCCCTCATTTCCTCAAAGGCGCCAGCCAATTGTGTTAACTCCTTGGAGCCCCCCGCCTCAGTGAAAGTAAAATCAAGATCGTTGTTTTGAATTCGCCCAGCACCGTTAATCAGTTCGGTGATTCGGGGCTCCAGCCGCTTCCCTACCTTACGGGCAAGGATAATGGTAAATAATAGAATGAAAATAAAGGGGGCCGCCATATTTCCCAGCACAAACAGCAATACCAAACCGCCTTGCTTTGGATTGCTGTTTATTAATCCAAGGGTATACCGGATTACGAATACCCCGGCTAACTCATGCTGACTGCCTAGAATAGGATAATATTTGATGATCCGCCCATTGATATGCTCGGTAGTATTCAGCTTGCGAAGGATATCGCCCGGTTCGTTAAAGAACCGCTCTCCGTTCCAGCCGTATCCCCCCCCTTGTCCCGAAGCATCCATCACTTGATAATCGAAGCCTTCCAGCGGAATAACCTGTTCCAGCTCTTCCTGAAAGTCCGGAGAAAACAGCTTGTCCTTATTTTGCTCGGCAAATTGAATGATCTCTGGAATTTTCTGTTCATAATAGTTAGATGGATGCAGAAAACTGTTGGCCTTGATAAGGAAGTAGAGGCTAATCCCCCATGTGCCGGCCGTACATCCTATGCTTAACAACAGCGTAACGGCCAAGGCTATCATAAATTGGCTGCGAAAAGTCAGCTTCCTCATCATGGGCCGCTCTCCCATCGATAGCCTATTCCCCATACGGTGGCGATGTACGTCTTGTCTGGATCGATGTTGGCCAGCTTCGCTCTTATTTTTTTAATATGCTCCGTGACAGTTGATGAATCTCCTTCCGCATTAAAGCCCCATACCTTGTCATAGATTTGGTCGCGGGTAAACACTTGGTTGGGATGAATTAGCAATAATTGAACAATTTCAAACTCGCGAATAGTAAGCGGGACTTGACGGCCTCGGATATACAAGCGATAGCTTCCTGCATCCAGAGAAAGCTCGCCATAATGTATGATCGGACGAATTTTTCCCGCACCGTTCCTTTGTTCTCGGCGCAAATGAGCACGAATCCGTGCCATCATCTCTTCGATACTGAATGGCTTGACCAGATAGTCATCCCCGCCGATCATTAGACCTTTAATCCGGTCTTCTTCACTTTGGCGGGCGCTGAGGAACAGTATCGGACAGGAGACCAGTCCGCGGATAGCACAGCATATTTCCCATCCGTCCATTCCGGGCATCATCACATCGAGAATAATCAAATCCGGCTTCGCTCCAAGCCATTCGAAAGCCTGGCCGCTATTATAAGCCGCTAAAACTTCATACCCTTCATCTACTAATGCGTCTCTTATAAAATCGACAATTTCGGGTTCATCGTCGACAATGAGTATTTTTTCCTTCATAAGCTTCCTTTCCAGCCGGATCGGGAGATACCGGTTTCCCAAAAGTATCCTTTAAGGGCCCCCTTTATTCCACTCTCGGCTTTGTCGGATCACAATCAGGGGTATGGGTCTCCGAAACTTGCGACAGCTTGATTAAATAGTAGCATTCTTCCCGCGCCATATGATCGGCCATAAGCGGCTGCAGTGTACCGAGCAGTTCGGCATTCAGATCCATTTCCTCCAGCTCCTGCAAAAATTCTCGGAACAACGTCATTTCCAACTCGACTTCTTTATTGAACCGGCTCAACGCCGGAAACCGCCGCAGATTGGTCCGTAGATAGCCGGCCATTTCTACCGCTTTATCGTAAAAATCGGAGAAATGGTGAGCGAATGCGCCGCTCTTGGCAATCAGTCTTTTTTCCACCATATCCAAGGATCTTTTAATGGATTCAGCATGACCTACCGCATCCAGAAGCCATAGCTGGTGCAAATGTACCGCGTGAAATTCGGGGATTTTCCCATAAGTCAGAATGGACTGCATGATTCGTAAATACTCCTCTACCTCATTCACCATATGATTGACAAATGTGGGAGGCAAATGAAATTTAATATTGTGCATCAGCAATCTTTCCAATAAATGCAGCTTATAAGAGCGGATCTCGCGCGCCCGCCAATAAGCTGTCTGATTCAGGCGGAGAACCCCGTTAACATCCAGATTAGATCGTGCTTGGTTAAGCAAGTCATCGAATGTCCGGATAAAATATTGTGCCGCCCCCCGCTCTTTACTTTCCTCTGCCGTCAGGGAATCGTATATGAATCGGGCGTGATCCCCGAGCACCTGTAACCAAAAGCGGTGCTCAAACAGCACTTCGGCCGAACGCTCTCCGGCAATTATATTTTCCATCGTTCCTATCCGCCTCCTTCATTTCTGCAGAGAAATCCGCTTCCAATGAAAACTATGATGGAATACGCAAAATTATGACGAGGCGAATCGAGACAAATCGAAACGAAACCTATTAATCCGGCCTAGGCCATCCATGGAAATATTGGCCACTATACTATAGCGGAAACCAACTCTTCCTAATAATCGTAAAATGCTAGTAGAAAAAAATAACTCCACTACTACGCAGTGGAGTTTACGAATGCGAGGCTGCTGAAAGCTCGGGTTACGGAATGGAGAATGCAAGGTTAGCGAATGGATGTTATTTGATTGAATGGAAAAATCCGATACACGGCCCGGCCTATAATTTTCTTACTATCGACAAATGGATTAGACCATAAATGAGAATCCAGGCTTTCATTCCGATTATCTCCGAGAAATAAATAGTGATCCTCCGGAACCGTAATCGGCCCGAATCCATATTTCATCGATTCCTTGACATAACTCTCCTCCACCTTCACCCCATTGCGGTATAATTGACCGTCGGTTATTTCGATCTCATCTCCGGGCAAACCAATAAGACGTTTAATCAGCTTCTTATCGAGGTTGGCTTCAGCCGGGGGATGAAAGACGACAATATCCCCGAACTGTAATTGATCGGGCTTCACCGTTTTATCAATAATTAGTATATCGTGTACTTGGAGAGTAGGAAGCATAGATTCCGAAGGGATATAGGCGGCTTGCCCCACATTGGTTCTGACGAAGAACAGGGCTCCCAACAATAATAGAAAAGGGGCCCAAGATTTAGCCAGTCTGAAAATCCGGTTCATGGAAGCTCTCCTCCTGATTTCAGCTTTTTTCCAAAGCTATTTTTCTCTAACTATAGAGCAAAATAGTATGCGTTGTAAAGTTAGGAGGGGGCTGCCACACGCTAGTGGTCCCCGTGATTGCCTTTGGCCGGGTTCGTAATAACGAATCCTTCTTGCGGAAAATATAAATAATCAATCTTGACGCCGTCCAGCATCGGCTCGCTTCGGTCCAGCAGCACCTCGATTTCCTTATCCGTCACGACAACCTCGTCATTCTCCCCCGGCTTGTCCAAATCCAGCCCGTAATGGGCGTGGTCACCATGCTGATGAGTAACGACCACCCTCAGCTTTAGTTCCTTGTTTTCTTCTTTACTCAACTCGTTCTTAATAATTTTCGCCGCGTTGCGGGTAATTTTACATTTCATTGTATTCCTTCCTCCCGTCCTGTCTATAACTAATAATAGGTTCAATAGCTTATAAGCTATTGTATCATTTCTTTCCCATGTGGTAAGCATCGGTTTTTTCGGATATCATTACAATAAGGCATCCGGTTATGGCTTTCATTCCATTTAAATGAGGTGAGTGGGTCTATTATGCAATCATTTTACAGAAAATATTACAAAACGATCTTTGATATCGCCTTGATCGGAATTACGATCTATTTGTTTATGCTCCTGTTCAGCTATTTGTACCGAATAGCGACTCCAATTTTCTTTGCGCTGGCCATATTCGCGATTATTGAACCTTTAGCCAAGTTTCTTCACCGTAAAGGCGTTAAAAAATCAATAGCATCTACTATCTCCACCCTGGTGTTCATTCTAGTCATACTAGGAATCCTAACAGGTTTAGGAGCCATCTTCACCAGCCAGATATATAATCTGGTAGAAAAAATTCCCGTGTATCAACGAATTCTTCAGGAGCAGATTATGAACAACGCCGATTTTTGGCAGGACAAGCTGAATGCTATCTCTCCAGAATGGATAGAAAGGGCCAAAGATTTCTCCTCTACCATTATTGAAAGAGGTGCAAAACTTGCAACAGGCTTTTTGAACGCTTTGTTTAACGGGCTTACCTCCTTCTCCACCTTTTTAATCAACTTTCTGATTGGTGTCATTCTCGCTTATTTTCTCAGCATAGAGAGTGAGAATTGGAGAAGAATCGCTACAACCCATACACCTAAAACATTTAAAACGGCCTTTTTATTTATTAAAGAGAACGTTATAAAAGGAATTGTCGGCTATATAAAGGCCCAGTTAAAAATGATTTCGGTTACGTTTCTCGTCATCTTTGCCGCTTTGTTAGCACTTGGGGTTAAGAATGCCTTCTCGATCTCTTTGTTGATGGCCGTATTCGATCTGCTGCCGCTGCTTGGAGTGTCCACTATTTTTATCCCGTGGATTATTTATTTATTTATTGTCGGTCAAACTTCATTAGCGATCTGGCTGACCGTGCTGTTTGCAGCCGTCATCATTGTCAGACAATTGCTGGAGCCCAAAATAACCGGAGATACGTTGGGCGTCTCTGCCTTTACGATGCTCTCCTTTATGATCATTTCCTTATCCTTGTTTGGCGTTGCCGGGCTGATCCTGTCTCCGATTCTTATCATTACGCTGAAAGCATTGTATGAGCAAGGATACTTAAAGAGCTGGATCAGGCTTCCTGAGGAAGAATACGGGCAATAGGAAGCTCACTATAAGGGATTGCCCGATGCCTACACTGCCGAGTCTACGTCCTGTTAAAAGGAAGGGGCTGTTCCTGAATAGCTCGCGGATTGCAGCTCAATCCTTCTTTTGTGGCTCCAAATACTTTTTGCCGATCCGATCGGCAAACCAATTGGCCGCCAGCATCGTCACTGCGATATCATCGATGGGCATAAACGGAAGCACGTCTGGCAGCACCCAGTATAATAGCACTGGAACGAGGAACAGCAATTTTTCCCGCAGAGGAACCCGAGTGGAGCCGAGCAGGCGAAACACTTTTCTAAAGACATGGGACCAATGTTTAAGAGATAGAAGCTTTCGCATGTTCCTTCCCTCCGGATTCGGATTTCCTCATATTAACGGCTTACTTCTTATTGTACCTAATCGATTCAGGTTTAGACATGATTATCCAAAAATCATGCCCGCTTGACATCATATGCCAAATTTTTTATAGTTTAAGCGCGGCGCCCAGCGTTCTGCGCTGCTTGCTTAACGAACGGATCGATCTGTTCAGCTATAAACTATTAGTAAAATTCGCCAGTCGTAGGATTAAGGAGTGGAGCAATGATTGATCGGAACAACGACAAGGACAGCCTGGGCAGTAACGGGTTATTACCGCAGCTGGAGAGCTTGGCCGGGGAATTCGTCTACCTGATAAGACATGAGCTGAGGCAGATCAAAGGGGAGGTCCAGCTGGCAGATGGGCAGATTTTTTTGCTGATGATCCTGTCCAGGCTGCCCTTCTGCAAAGCTTCCGATATTGCCTGTCACATCGGAATTACGTCAGGTGCCGTTACCGGAATGACTGACAAATTGGTTAACATGGGATTGATTACTAGGGAGCGTTCCGAGGAAGATCGTCGGGTGGTGCTGTTCTCCATTACAGATAAGGGCAGGGAAACCGTTCATAAAATAGTAGAAATAAGAGGGGCCTGGTTACGCAACTTTCTATGTCAGCTATCGATTGAAGAGATGGAAAAGGCCGTCGAAGTATTCGCCAAGCTTAAAGCACTGATCGAACTTCGCCGAAGCGGAAATGATCCTGCCGAACCCTCTCCATAACGAAGAATGGTTAGGTTGTCTATCGCCGTAATCCAGTTGCTCCGGGAGGAGAAGCAAGCTTATGAATAATATGATCAAAAGATCCAGGACGGCCGCTTTCTCGCTTCTGGCGGGAGATTGGGTCGTTCTTCTGCTGTTCACCGTACTTGGCGGGATAGAGCACCAGATGGGCTTGTCCGTATGGGACGCCGTTATCGTCGCCCTGCCTTACCTTATCATCTGGCCGATCATCGCTTTTCTTTCGGGTGCCTACCGGGACCAAACTTATTCCAGCTACACCAAAACCACTGCAATGATAGCTATTGCCTGGGTCATAACTCATCCGTTGGCCTTAGGGTTAAGATGGTTTCTGTACAACAAACCGGCTTTCACCACCTTTGCCCCGGTCGCTCTGGTCTTTGTTTATTTGTTTCTCGTTATTTGGCGTTTAATTTTTGTATGGATTTACAAGCGCAGCACTAACGAGACGGACAAGCAGGCCTAGTCACGATAAATTGGTGTCACCGGGCCAATGGCTCAAGCTATTCACCCGGCCGCATAGTCAATCATAGACTGTGATCAAACCAAGCTGCGCTTGATTACGGGCAAGGAGGGACTCGCGTGCCGACATACCGCATTATCGTCGATTTGTCCGACCGGAGGCTGTATTTGTTAGACAACGGCCAAGTCGTCCGGGAATTTCCGGTCGGTATTGGCAAGATGGTCTCCGCTACTCCGGTCGGTCACTATACCATCATCAACAAGCAAGCCAACCCCGGAGGACCATACGGGGCTTTTTGGATGGGACTGTCCAAGCCTCACTATGGCATTCATGGAACGAATCAACCGTCCTCCATCGGGCATGAAGTATCCAAAGGCTGCATCCGGATGTATAACGAGGATGTATTGCAATTATCCCGCCTGGTTGGCATCGGAACAGAGGTGACGATCCGACCCTGATCGACTGTGTTGTATTACACTACAAGGCCTTCGAGCAATATGCCTATCACTTCATTGTAGATTTGCGGAAATTGGCTGACAGGCAGCGGATTGATCCCCTGACCGGCTTCCACTGTAAAGCCCGGGCGGCGGAACTCCAGGATGAACCAATCTTTGTAGCCCGCGTCGCTGCCTGTTAATTTGACCGGCCGGTAGCCGCTAAGCCGGGCAAACCGTTCTGCGATTTCCTCGGATTCCGGCGGTTCCAGGTCGCGATAGTTCCAATAGATTTCTCTGCCCTGAGTGTGGAAGGCAATAACGAGCCTGAAATCATTGTTTCTTGTAAATTGCGCCATGGCGATAGCCTCCGGCTCCGTTAAGGGTGCCGTCCCCGGGTAGTCTCTCGGGCCGGGCCCCGGAACCTCCCTTCGTTCTTTTTCCACTTCCCAGAAGGCAGGGAACTGGTCATTCAGATCCACCCCGCGAATGTTGGCCTTCCATCCGGTAAAATCGTAAGATCCATTGTTCCATTGGAGCAGCTCCCGATAATAAGGGTGCTGAGGCGACACTCCTTCCTGGACAAGCTCCACTCCGTCCGGGTTAACCATAGGGACAATCCATAACGATGCCTGTTCGAACAACTCCTCAGCATTCCTGCCTCTTATACTCCCGCCGGCCGCATACGCCGAGCTGTATTCTTCCATAAATTTCATTAGTAATGGAGTCGTAATCCATTCGTTAGCATGGAACGATCCGTTATAATGAACCTTCTTCCTTCCTCCTCCGATCTTGACCGCAGGAATTGGTTTTCCCATCACACTATAGCCAATGACTACGACCTCCAAAAAAGGATATCTCTGCTGAAGCAGCTCCAAATCCTCCATCATTTCCGCATAGCCATAAGGCGCGTCGGTTTGCACGATGGACATCCCTCTGCTTGGAGGCAGAACAATGGTTTGACCAACTCGCAATTGCCGCGGATCAATACCAGGGTTTGCGGCGATTAAATCGTTAAAATCGATATTAAATCGCCGCGCTATGTAATAGAACGTGTCTCCGGACTGAATGACATATTTATGGGTTGCCCGGTCCGGTATATTCAGAACTTGTCCGGGGACCAAATAATTCGGTTCGGAGATTTGCGGATTAGCGGCTAGCAGCGCTGGTACCGATAGCGCATACCTGCGACCGATGCGATACAGCGTATCTCCTTGTTGCACTACATATGAAAAGGGCATGAGCCAACCTCCTGGAAGATCGTCTATGCCCTAAACATATGATGATTTAACGTTCCGCATGCCTGCAAATGCCCACGCCACTCTATGTCATAAATAAATGGGTGATTTGCCAAACGATCGGAGTGACATGAATCTGTTCACGCAACCAGTTTTGAGTAATGATTCGGAATAGCTTAGGATCGCCGCTGCAAAAAAACTGGTGAATCGGATGATCGATCGTTCGAGCCAATTGACCGCTATGAGACAGAATAGTGCTGATTTCCCTTGCCGTTTCATCTGCTGAACTGATCAGCGACACGGATGGCCCCATCACCTCTCCAATGCTCTCGGCCAGAAAAGGATAGTGGGTGCAGCCTAAGATCAAGCAATCCATCGGATGCGTCTGGAGCGGCTCAAGCGCCAAAGCGATTTCGGATCTTACTTCTTCCCCGGAGAACAATCCTTGCTCTACCATCGTTACGAAGGTCGGGCAAGCCAGGCTCAGCACTTTGGTTTGTGGTGAAATTTCTTTAAGCGCCTGAGCATAGGCTCCGCTCTGGATCGTGCCTTCCGTTCCGATAACGCCAACTACTCCGTTGCGGGTAGTTTTAATAGCGGTCCGTGCCCCAGGTTGAATGACCCCGACAACGGGAATGGATACGGATGCCTGGATTTCCTGCAAGGCCACGGCCGTAGCCGTATTACAGGCAATGACGATCATCTTAGGATTGTATTGCAACAAATAATTTACAATTTGTCGGGTAAACAGCAATACTTCTTCGGCAGAGCGGGGACCGTAAGGTGTTCTGGCCGTATCCCCAAAGTATATGATTTTCTCCCTGGGAAGCTGCCTCATCACTTCCTTGACGACGGTTAATCCGCCCACTCCGGAGTCTAATATAGCTATAGCCTGCTGCACATTCATACGCTTCCTTTGCTGTAAATTAACTTGCTGCTTTCCTATATAAAGTATGTCGATGCCACCTCAAGCGTCCATCCAACTGAATCAAAAGACACTGAGGAAAAAAACTTCCTGAAGTACCGGCGGCTTCTATGTAAACCCGTTTATTCATTAAAATCGGACAGTAATCCGAATTCATAGCCTTCTTCCTTGATCGATTTAATAATTCGATCCAACGCCTCGATGTTCTCTTCTGAGCCTTGATGCATCAATATAATATTTCCATCGTGCAGATTGTTCATAATATCGTTGTACGGATCCTCCGCCCCGTTCTCTCTTGGCTCCCAGTCCCGCATGGCGGTAGACCAAAAAACGGACGAATAATTCATTTCAGAAACTAAATCTAGCAAATGCATACTGTACTTCCCATAGGGAAAGCGAAAAAACCTTGGAATCTCTTCTCCCGTAATTTCTTTATACATAGCTTCGTATTCTTCAATTTCCTGCTTAACCTGCTCGTCGGTTAAAGTCGTAAAATCTTTATGGGTCATCGTATGATTAGCGACAAGATGGCCGTCATCTACTAGCCTGCGCAAAAAATCAGGATGCTTCTTAACATTATATCCTGCTAAAAAATAATTTGCTTTGACATCGTTATCCTTTAACGTTTGCAGCATCGCATCCACATCACCAAGCGGTCCGCCGGTATCAAATGTTAAATATACCTTCTTTCCGGTGCCTACATAGATAACTCTATGCTCGGGCTTATACTGCTTCGTCTCGGAAGGGAATCTTGGCACCTCGCCCTTCTCCTTCTTCATATAGTACCAGGATACTGCTTCACGGCTTGGATCCGTCGGAGACGGAGAAGGAGCCGGTTTATCCGTCTGCTTCGCTTCAGACGAAGGCGAAGCAGACGGCGAGGTCTCCGGAGTCGATGCAGGAGTGGCCGTAATGTCAGGAACGACAGAAGAGCTTGGGCTAGGATTTTGCTCAGGAGCGGGACTAGCCGAAGGCCCCGGGGTCGCTGAAGCAGACGGCTGCAGACTCGGAGAAGGCGACGGGCTCGTCGCGGCAGGATCATCCTCCGGCAAAGCGGCTGGGGAACCCCCGGAGCAACCCGCTAACAGCGCTGCGGCAGTCATAAGAACGGTTAAAGAAGTACTAAGTTTAGTTTTGATTGTAATCACCTCGGGTTATCCTTGCAGCTATTCTTCCTCATTTATTCTCCAGATTGGAGAGCTTTACGGATCAACAGCTGGAGCACGGTAATCATGACAAAAGCAATGAGGGCCAAGAACGGAATCGTTATGAAGCCAAACCAATCCAACGCGTCGGTATTGCATGGAACCAGCCCGCATGAATCTGTAGACTTTTGAAGAAAAGGGGCCTTCTGAACCATGTAGTGATAAATGGAAAACAGGCCTCCCCCTATAGCAAGAGGAAGAGCGTAACTATATACTCTCTGATCTTTTTTTATCGATGCGACGGCGAACAGAATAACGAGTGGATACATAAATATTCTTTGAATCCAGCATAGCTTGCAAGGTTCATATCGGAGAACCTCGGATAGATACAAGCTTCCCATAGTGGCCACTAAAGCGACCGCAAAGCTTAAATGCATCCCGTTGTTAAGAAGGAACTTCCTCCAGTTCATGTTGCTTCCTCCCACTTGAATATCTTGACAATTGCTGCTCTACTAGCCATCGGATAATGACGAATAATCCAAGCTTACCAGATTCGCCGTTCCTTCACAATCACTATGGAACTATCTAGCAAAAGCATCGGTACAAGTCTAAAACCTGGTCCCGGTTCATAATATCGCAGCATTAAAAAAAGGACCCGGGGGGGGTCCTTTTTAGTATAATATAAAGGCGTCTTAGAATTATTTCTCCGTATCTTTCGTCTCGGACTCTAGCTCTTGCTGCTGTTCCACTGCTGCTGATTTCGCCTCTTCCAGCGTAGCTACAGCAACTTCCTTGCCAGCGTCCTTCCAGGCTTTAACTTCCTCTACTACCGTACCGGCTACATCCTTGGCTTTGCCTATCCATTCGCTAGTCTGACTGCTGACGTTGTTAGCGATTTGCTTGGTTTTGTCACCCAATTGCTGAGCTTGATCCGCCAAATCGCTCCGCAGTTCGCGTCCGGACTTCGGTGCGAATAATAAAGCCGTCACCGCCCCGATCACTCCGCCCACCAAGGCGCCAATTACAAAATCTCTTCCGTTCATTTTGTCAGACATGATCAACACTCCTTATCATTTAGATGATTTGGTCTTGAGTTCTCTGGATTTCTTCCACGATGACCAGAGCTGGGCACCCGCCACCGTCCATTTGATTAAGTCGGAAATCCGACTGCTCTGAACAGCTTGCTGAGCAGTATGCGCGGAAGTAGAAACGGTCGACGACACTTGGCGGACCGTGTTGGTAATCTGCCGGAAGGCTTCCCCCGTCTGCCCGATCGACTGACAGAGAGGGTCCAATGTTTTCAATTTTCCTTCAATATCGTTAGTTACTACTTCCGTTGCTCTAAGTAGCTTCACGGTCTCTTGGCTCACTTCGGAGAGTTCTTTTTGAATCTGCTGCAGCGTTTCGTCGGTTCGTTGCAACGAAGCTTTCGCTGCCAGCAGGGTCCGAACCAAATAGTAGACAAGAACGATGAAGCCTGCAGCAATGACCGCTACGCTAATCTCCCAAATCAATGAATCTCCTCCTTTGCCCTCCGCCATTAGGTCAAATGCCCATATACTAATATTATTATAAGGTACTTAAGACGTTTTGACACAGGAAAACGGGAAAAACTTTGAAAACTTTCATCTTTTTTGCCAAATTTGTATATTTTGAATGAAAAGTAAACGATAGAGCCTGTTCAAACCTTTTCTTCCGTTCCCATTTGGACCTTCTGACGGGCATTCGATAAAATCTCCGCAATCTTGTCTGCTGCCTCCCCGACAGAAGATGCTTGAATCCTTGTACATGACCCGCTATATTGATGCCCCGCAAAGTCATAACGCGGATCATAATAATATTCCAGCAGCAGAGAGACAGCTTCCGCATACCGTTCCTCTTGAAGACAGCTTTCGATTTGCTGCGCGGCCGGGGTATGAATCCGATTCTTAATGCGCTGGAACGCCTCCTGGCATAATTCTTTATGCTCTTCCGGCTCATAGTCATTAATGATGTTGCGGATACGCACCTCCAGCGGAAGCTCGATCATGTAATGATCCCCTCGCGCCTTGCCTTCCATAAGAAAGTCAGGCAGAACCGCCTTGCCAATTCTTTTGCTTTCGGCTTCCATGAGCACATAAGGAGCGTCTTTATATTTCAGCAGTTCCTGGATCAGCATGGATTCGAACGTTTTCTGATTGTTCGGCTTCCTGCCGATATGCCCGAAGATGGAGCCTCGATGCCCGGCCATCTTTTCCAGATCCAGTACTGGGAACCCTTGATCGGCCAGTTTCTGCAAAATTGCCGTCTTTCCCGTGCCGGTATATCCATGAAGAACGATACATTTGGACGTCAATTGGAACGAATCGAGCTTAGATACAACCCATTTTCGATAAGCCCGATACCCCCCCGCCAACCGTATCGCCCGGATGCCCATTAACGATAGCACGGTCGCTGTCGTTTTGCTACGCATCCCTCCCCGCCAGCAAAATACCGCCTTCGGGCGCTTCCCCAGCGCTTCGAATTGTTTAATGAACACGGGAAGCTTCTGCGATACGATCTCCAGGCCTTTATCCTTAGCGGCCTGGATGCTTACCTGCTTGTAGATCGTACCGACCTCCCTGCGCTCCTCATCCGTAAATAGGGGAATATTAATGCTTCCCGGAATGGTAGAATCCGCGAATTCACTTGGAGAGCGAACATCGATCAAATCCCATTCACGGGTATGAAGCCGGTTCAGCAGCTGTTCTATCTCTGTATCTTGAAACATCGTTGCTCACCTCTTCTAGTATGCTTGCATAGCTCTACTGAACCGTAATCCTCCCCGGATGGTCACTCGTCACTTCACCGATCCAAGCCGCCTCCACTCCGGCCTCTATCAGATCGTGAAGAAGCGCTTCCGCTTCGTTTGCCGGCACGGCGATCAACAAGCCTCCAGAAGTTACAGCGTCACATAGAATCCATTGCCCAATCTGGTCGATGGATTCGTCAAACGTCACTTTTCCTTCCAAATGGGCGTAATTATTTTTCGTTCCCCCAGGCACTTGACCGGCTTCCCCAAGCTCGCGGACCCTGGGCAGGACCGGGACTCGTTTATGATCGATGACTATGCCTACCCCGCTTCCTTTGGCCATCTCATAAGCATGGCCCAGCAACCCGAAGCCGGTCACATCGGTGCAGGCGTTCACCCCATACGCCTCCATCTTTTCGGCGGCCGTCTTGTTAAGTGTAGTCATCACTTGAGTAACGCGGGCTACCTCTTCTTCGCCCAACATCCCTTTCTTGATCGAAGTAGTCAATATTCCGACGCCAATCGGTTTGGTCAGAATAAGCCGATCCCCGGCCTTCGCCCCCGCATTGGTCCTTACCTTATCCGGATGAATAAAGCCGGTGACGGCCAGGCCAAATTTGGGCTCATTGTCGTCGATGGAATGGCCTCCTACCAGCGTGACTCCTGCTTCCTTCATCTTGTCTCCTGCCCCGCGCAAAATATCGGTCAGCACCTGCTTGTCCAGCTTATGGACGGGAAAAGCAACAATATTTAAAGCGGTCAGCGGCTTGCCGCCCATGGCGTAAATGTCACTTATCGCATTGGCCGCGGCCACCTGCCCGAACGAGTACGGATCGTCCACTATCGGCGTAAAAAAATCAACCGTTTGAACAAGTGCAAGATCGTCTGTCAGCTTGTACACTCCCGCATCGTCGCTTGTATCCAGCCCGACCAGCAAGTTCGGGTTGGGTTCGGCCTGAGGCAGCCCGCGCAGGACTTGTGCCAGATCAGCCGGCCCGATTTTGCAGCCGCACCCTCCTTTAGTTGATAATGAGGTTAGCTTGATCCGTTCCTCATGATTCATAGAACTCTCATCCTTTCCTTCGCTTATTATTCATTGTATCCGAGAATCCCGTCCGATAAAAAAGGCTTATGTACGGCATTTCAAAAATGCCCTCGAACGCTTCCTTTTTCTAACCTGAGCGTATCACAAAAGTGGCGGTTATGAAAAGTGAACACGTCTTACTTTGTCATACCTTCACTTATGTTATTGCATTTGAACAACCCGGTGAGCTAAAGGTATAATGCAAAAAAGGATACATCACAAGGGAGGGATGCCGAAATGAAACGAGATCAAGGTTTACAGCAAGTCAAGCAGACTCGTCTGATCGCTATTGCCAGAGGGGTTAAACCCGAGCAGATGGTAGATGCTGCGGAAGCGCTGCTTCAAGGCGGTGTGACCGTGCTGGAGGTCACTTTAAATACCCCCGATGCACTGCTTATGATTCAAGATTTACAGCAGCAATTAGGCGATAAAATGTACATCGGTGCCGGAACGGTACTGGATCCCGACGATGCGCAAGCAGCGATGAGAGCAGGCGCGTCTTTCCTCGTCACTCCGAATACGGACGAGGATGTCATTCGTTACGCCGCCAGGGAGGGCGTCCCTATTTTTCCAGGGGCAATGACCCCGACGGAGATCGTACGAGCCTGGAAGGCCGGCGCGACAGCTATCAAAATATTTCCCAGCTCCGGCCTCGGCTTGCCTTATATACAAGAGCTGATGGGACCGCTCAACCAGATTCCGATGATCGCCGTCGGAGGAATTAATGAGAACAACGTCGGTGAATATTTGAACGCAGGTTGTTATGCGGTTGGGGTGGGAGGCTCTCTGATCCACCTGAAAGAAATTGACAACGGCAACTACACTTGGCTAACCGAGAAGGCAAGCCGATTAACCCGACAAATTCAGGCCGCAGTCAACGTAGTAAATGGAGAGCGCTCAGAATGATCGATAGGCTAACATTTTTGGGAACCGGCGACTCCATGGGGGTCCCGAGAGTATATTGTGACTGTTCTGTCTGCGCCGAAGCGAGAAGCGGAGAGCTGAACAGACGGACCCGTTCCTCGGTCCTGCTGGAAAGCGGAGGGAAACAGCTCATTATCGACTGTGGACCCACCTGGGGACAGCAGATGGAGCGGCTGCGTATGAGAGATCTCGATCACCTGCTTATTACTCACGCTCATTACGATCACATCGGCGGTTTGCCCGAGTATGCCGATCTTTGTCGCTGGCTGCGCAAACAAGGAAATGTCTACGCACCTGCCGAAGTACTCCAATCGCTGCGAAGCTTTTTTCCTTGGCTGGAGAATCATCTCGTTTATCATGAAGTGGATGAAGGGCATACGTTCGGGGAATGGAAAATTCACCCCTGGCGAGTTTGTCACGGGAAGAATGGATTTTCCTACGCCTATAGATTCTCCAAGGCAGGTTATGATTGGGTGTATTGTCCCGATTCCATTCGGTTGAATGAAGAGGAAAAAAAACCTTTGTATCATCTGAACCTGCTTATACTGGGAACGAATTTCTATCAAGAGAAGGCTAATCCAATGACACGGTCGGTCTACGATATTGTAGAGGCACTTGAGCTGGTAGAGGAAGTACAGCCGGAGAAGGTATATTTCACCCACCTGTCTCATGGGATTGATCTGGCAGCCGTTGCTGATTACCGCTTACCAAAGCAGTGCAAACTCGCTTACGAAGGGCTCCAACTGCTTCTTTCTCCATAATCACCTTTGTTTTACATATGTTGCTTGCTTGCATCTGTCTGAAATAACGCTTTAAAGCCCGGCCTTTTCAAAGGTCGGGCTTTCGTTCAGACTATTTATGCTGCCAGGTCAGAATAATTCTTCCTCTAGCTCGTTCCAGAGGCAATTTTGACCGCTTTGTTATCAATTAGATAAGTGCACTTGCGCCCGCCTTTGGTCATACATTCTGTGCGTTCTACGGAAGCACCCAACAATTCCTTAAACAAAGCAAGCTCGCATTGGCAAGCCTCATTATATTGTCTGGCCACCTGGGAAATCGGACAGTTGAACTCCTTAAATACGAATCCGCCCTCTTCTCCACTTTCCCATTCCACCATATAGCCGTTCGCGTTCTGGATATCCGCCAAAAGAGCCACTCTTTCCGTTAGGGACTTACCTTCCATCTGCACCCGATACTTATCCAGTAGCTTCTCCTTGCGAAGCTGAAATAAGCGACCGATCTTCTCCTCGCCGTCTTCCACTCCGAGTTCATGTAGCAGATCTAAAGTCAATTGATGATAATTCTTCGGAAATAAATCATCAGCCGATTCGGTCAGCGAATACAGATGTGTAGGCCGTCCCATCGCCTGACGAGAGAGTCGGGTCTCCACCAAGCCGTCCCGCTCTAATGTATTTAAATGGCGACGAACGGCCATTTCCGTAATTCCTAGCTGCTTGGCCATTTCACTGACACTTAATGGCCCGTTCGTCTTCATCATCGTCAATAGCATTCTGCGAGTGGATGATTCCTGTTCTTTACTCATCCTGATCACCACCTGTAACGCCATTGTATCTCATTATGAGCGGATAGTAAATTAAACAGACCATAATGTTGAATAACTAGAGGATCTTTGGATATCCCAAGCTATTCTTATTCTCCAAGCTCTTTACGTACAAATTCTCTAACACAACTAGTAAATTCCTTAAGAAGAGCCGGCAATTGACGGATTAACGGATGCAGCCCTTCGCGGTCTAATTCTGTATAGTCCTGCACCAGCGGCTTACGGAGCTTGACCAATTCGATCAAGGGCTCCCCAATCTCACGGGGAAAAACATTCTCCCCCAGTAAAATTTCAACAATATCTTCATAGCTGCTCGCATCTCTCATCAAAAAACCATCGATCAAGAGACTTCCGATATCCGTAACAGTTTCGATGGACAAATGAAGAATACGCTCCTGGGCAAGTCCCCTTAGCAACGAACCGTCCCATTGCTGTGCCATTTGTTCACTTGCTCCCATCAGAACGGGCAAAAAATTAAGACATTTTTCAAGCTGTTCCCGATTAAGATAATACATAAACCTGCCTACTTTCCTTTTTTCTTTTTTGTCCAAAGTAGCATGGCAACGAAGGTGAAGACGACGACAACAAGAAGCACAATCGCCTGCATCGGATATTCCATGGACATAGGGTTCATCTCCTGTAAAATTGTGAATAGGCCACGACAGCTGCTGCCAGCTTTGAAGCAAACCGTTCCTTGTTGTGAACGGATGCGATGATCGAAAGGAATCATCAAATAGATCATAGCATTCTAAATGTTTTTCAAGTAAAGAAGGATGTTCCATTAACTCTTTTAGTGTATCCCTGCGAATTGCGACCGTCAAGGCAGCTTGGCCCCGCCCAGTTGCTGTACTTCATAAGGACAAGTAAAAACTGCCACAGTATAAGCGGCAGTATTTAGAAGTTTGTTAATTTAGTCAGATCTGTGAACTTAATACGCCAGACTATTCGAAAGCTCCCACAATAATTTGTATCTCCATAAATAAACACTAACCGCCCTTCAGTTTGGCAAGCAGTGCCCAGCGTCTTTCCAAACGTTTCTTATATTTGGGAAGTCCCCGATAAATATCTAATGTTTCGACATAGGCTTTGCGGGCTTCCTGCTGGCGTCCGAGCCTTTCATATAGCTGCCCCAACCGATAGTAAGCTTCACAGGATGAAGAGTGTACCTCCCGAAATTGCTCCAAATAAGCTAGCGCTTTGTCCGGAGATGTATCAGCGAACGCTTCCCCCAGCCTTAAATAGGGCTCTCCATAACGAACTCTGGGATTCAACTCAAGGCTGCGGAGCATATGTCGCTCTCCTTCCTCCAGTTCTCCGAGATTTAGTTGGCACATACCTATCCCGAATTGAACATCCGCAGACTCTTCCATAATGGGTTCAATTTCTTGCAAGTAAGATAAGGCTTCTCTATATTTTTTCTTGCCGATAAGCAGGTGGGCTGCCTCCAGTTTACCGCTCGTTTGATGCGGTTGAAGTCTCAATTCCTGCTGCAGCTGCCTTAACCTGCGGTTTTGTCGAAACGGCTTAGTAATGCTTGGTGCCAATCCGAGAAATTTACGATCCAACAAGTAGAGAACTACTAATAAGATAATGACCGCCAGGAATGGATTCCCTATCAGCCACCAAAGCAGTGCAAACACGAATATGTTTCTCAATACCACCCCTCCTAACCTTCTCCGACCATCGAATTATAGACAGTGTCTGTATAACTCTTCTATTTTATCAAAAACTTCTCACTACACCTATAAATTTTATTTACTCCCTCTCTCCATCGAACCATGTTATTTTTGCTCGACTAATTTCTCATACCCTTCGCTTTGAGCAAAGATGCCGCCGTTCAATGAATAAAAGGAATCGTTCAAGCGGAATATGCCTTTATCTGCAACTGTCCAATCGGCATGGCCGTATGGATGTAGCTCGCGCATTTTCTCCCATCTTTGGTAGTTCTGATGACCATTGGATTCAAGCAGGCCTACCTTCAAGCCCGGGACAGGCTCGAGTCTTGCAGCTACATTTTTATTCCAATCTACCATCCACGGGCTTGCCGTCAAATCAGCACAAAAACAAGGAATTTTGCTCTCATGAGCAATTTTAGCCGTTTTCAGACTGACACTCAACGTTTTAGCAACCGGCTTCAAGGCAATAGCGCCGTATCCGAGTCCTATTCTTGCCTCCGCGTCTTTTTCGTTATGAACACTTTCATCGGCAGCAATTCTCACTGGAAGATCGGATACATCCGTTTCATCACTTTCAGGGAATGGTTCCTCCAGAAGCAAAATCTGGTTCAATGCACCGATCCGGTCCGCATGGTCTAATAAAGAAAGAAGTCGATCTTTACTGTCATAACGTCCATTTGCATCCAAATAATAAGCTATTCTGCCGTTTTCCGTATTCTCGGTTGTTCGATCACGAGCCAATCGATGAACCGCTTCCAGTCTTTTTATATCCCATTCCAGCATTTGACTCCGATCCCCGTTTTGACCAGGATCAGCACCCAGCTTAATTTTTAATACAAAGTAACCTTCATCCAGCAAGGCCGTAATGTCCTCATCCGACATTCCATATGGAATTAAAGGAGTGCTTGCCAGAGCTGCATGCTTATAAGAAAGAACTGAACGAAAATCTTCCGGAACAAGCTCATCAAAAGAGGGTGTACCTTTCTGACGGGCATATAGCTGCCAAGCGGCAAAGTCAACAGGAACTAAAGAATTTAAAGCGAAGGTTAGCCGCAAATCGGGATAGGTTAGTTCCTTGCCATAATCATAAACAGGTTGAAGAACTTCATCCAGCAGTTCAAAAGGTTCCGCATATTCACCCGAAGCGGCCTGCAATCCTCTGTAAGTCATTTCAGCCATCGTCTCATTTCCCTTGTCCCCTCCAAAGCGGTCAAACACATCTGCATCTGACCAAAGCACGCTTTGTACACCCAGCCCTATTCCGGTCCCTCTTTCTTCATCCTTAAGCAGTACGATAGACTGCCACAATTCATCTATATAGCCGCCTTTAAAACCAAATGGAGCTATTAACTTCTCTCTAACTACTGCATGTTTAAACTGAGAAATGTTCACTTTTAAATCCACCTTTCACCAGATGATTGCGCTTTTATTATAGACGCTTGCCAAGCGCCAATCCATAATAAAGCTCGGTATGTAAGTAAATGCAGGATGTAAGAAAATTCAGTATGTAAGAAAATTCAGTATGTATTTAGTATACCAACATGCTCACAATTTTGGCACAAAGTTGTTAGAAAGGAGATTTGCTTGCTCCATAAAGGGGAGTTACAATAAGATTGTCGGTTCTAGGATTTAGAAAGGGGTCTGACCGTATGAATAAACAAAAAGCCCTTCAATGGGGAACAAAGCGACAGATAGGAAGAGCAAAGTTTTTGATTAATTACTGTATTCTAGGGATTGGTCTTTCCTCTGCAATAGGTCTTACCTTGCTCGAGTTTATTGTGATGCATGATATTTTCTGGCAGTTTGCGGTCATTCGCCTTCTTTTCTTTCCTGTGCTGAGCTTTCTATTCGGTATTGCCTACTGGGATTCGAAAGAACGTAAATACGCGGAATTTATTAATTCCACAACAACAACAACTGAGTCTCCACAAAGATAAAATAACTTAAATCTAACAAGAGTTGGCTAGGAGCAATCAAAACTAATTCAAGTAATTCAAATCAACTTAAAATAACTTAACTTAACTCAAACTAATTCAAACAGTGCAACCAAAAATAACGAAAATAATCAAAAGTCTCTGACCACAAAAGTCCGAGGCTTTTTTCATTCCTCATTAAGGGTTATGCCTTTAAAAATGCGTTAGGTCTCCCCCTTACTCTAACATCTTCGCCCCTTTTGAGACTTATCCCCTTGACTCAGAAGCTCACTTTTATAATTACGCCTGCACTCATCGTTAGTAATAGTCCTTGAGTAATAACTAACTTAAATTGTTATAGTGTAACGATCTCTACATCAATGGTCTCTACTCGTTATAGTTAAGTATCTCATCTTACAGGCGGTTTTACTCGCTATAGTATTACCTCTACACATTAAGTAAATTTCTTTACTTGTTATAGAGTACCTCCACTTACAGCATGATCTTTACTCGTTATAGTAGTACCTCCACTGACAGAGTGTTCTTTACTTATATAGTAGTACCTCTACTTACAGCATGATCTTTACTTGTATAGCATTGCATCTTTTTATTAAGTAAGTCTCTTTATTAAATATAGCTATCGATTCCATGATTTTTTTATTGTGTTGACTAAAAAATATTCTTTTAAGACTTGAAATACGAACGTATGTTCTATATACTTGATATAAGTATAATTCAAGGGGGAGTGTTGTATGATTAAATTAAAAGTGGATGAACAAGCTATCATAAGTCATTTCAACACCGAAGAAGCCTGCGAGCAGTTTTTATTTCTAATTAAATGGCCTGAAGGCTTTTTATGCCCTCGATGCGGACATAATCATTCTTACACCATTAAAACACGCAGAATCCCCCTCTACCAATGCCGTAATTGCCGATATCAAACATCTGTAATCACTGGAACAATTATGGAAGGAAGTCGGACTTCTTTACGCAAATGGCTGCACTCCATTTATCTTGTATCACGGATGGAAAGAGGAATTAATGCCGTTCAGTTGAGCACATTAATCCAAGTTACTTATAAAACCGCCTGGTCCATATTGAGAAAAATTCGTCAGGCCATAACTCAAGCAGATGACCGGCAGCCTCTATCTGGTCTCATAAGAGGAGGGTTTGCCGTGTATCGCCCTCCATATTGCTCGATATTGGACCTGCCGCCACAACATAGTCCGTTGTTCGCCGTTGCTTCTCTCGATTCGGATGATGCCGTTGTTCAACTTAAGTTGAAAATAATTCCTTCCCGGCATATGAACACTGCCTCTGCCCTTCCATCTGGGCATAGACATTTCATCGAGCAGCATGTCAGCACCGAAGCCGATGTTATCAACATTGAGACTAAACCATTTCGTTTTCCCCGCATTGCGCTGCTGCGAAAGTACTTTAGAGAAGCCAGGTCATGGATCAATAAAACATTTAATGGGATAGGGCCTAAATATTTGCAAAATTATTTGGACGAATATTGCTTGCGCCTGAATACAAAATTTCAAAATAGGCACCTGCTCCACTACCTTACTCGTATTTGCCTAGGAGCACCGATTTAATGAATCATACCCACCCGGACTTACAGAAACAATAAGATCATTCCTGATTATTATATCCTCTTCGAATTTTACTGGTATTTTGGTCATTTTTCGTGATCACTTCATTTCGTTACTTCTCTTGATCTCTTCTCTTTGTCCCCCCGCCTAATCACTCTTCTTGGTCATTTTCTTGGTCTGTCTTCTTGGCCGTTTCTCTTGATTACTTCTTTCGTCTTCTTGTTCATCTTTTTCTGAGCCGAGGGGATAATAGTCGAAAGCTCCGGAACTCAGCATACAGCCATAATTCAGCCAACTTGCACTAAAAAGAACATCCACCGGTATAAACCGATGGATGGGAACTTCATTATTTTGGAAGGTATCAACAAATTAGTACCGGATTTCTTTACCTTGCTCACTGGACTCGTAAATTCCGCATAGAATCTTCATCATTTCGACTCCGTCTTCTACCGGGCTCAATGTTTCTTTACGACCATTACAAGCATCGATAAAATGATTGATTTCATTTTGGAAGCCTCCAGTAAATTCGAACGTTGGATGATCGATTTGAGGCGTAACATTTAAGATAGTATCGTATTTCTCGGTAACGATGGTCAGTTCAGGCTCGACTTCCGCCCCACCTTTTGTCCCATAAAGCTTAACTGTCAGTTCGTCTTTCTTGGCATGAAGCGTAAAGCTGACGTCGACCATTAAGGAGGCCCCGTTTTCAAAGCGGATCAACGCATTGGCTGCATCCTCTACAGTATTCTTATTAGCGTCATAGTCCGCTGCTCTATAGAAGGCAAGATTTTTAACGTTGCTCCGATTTCCAAGCTTGTTATAAGCATTACCAGTAATCGATTGGACTTTAGGTCTGCCCATCAAATACCAAGCCAGATCAATGACATGAACTCCGATATCGATTAGAGGACCGCCACCGGAACGTTCCTTGTCGGAGAACCAGCCTCCCGGATTACCCAGTCTGCGCAAGCACGAGGCTTTAGCGTAATAAATTTCTCCAAGATCGCCCTTGTCGATAAATTCCTTGAGTACTTTAGTATTGCCGCCATAACGTCTAACAAAACCGACTTGCAACACTTTGCCGCTGCGTTTGACTGTTTCCTCAACTTGCAGGGCTTCCTCGACTGTTTTGCAAAGCGGCTTTTCGACAAGTACATGCTTACCGGCCTCTAATGCTGCAATGCTGATCGGAGCGTGTGTATTATTCCATGTGCAAACGCTGACCGCATCGATTTCAGGCAGAGCCAGAAGCTCATTATAATCTGTAAATATTTTAGATGCACCATATTTCTCCGCTTTTTCTTTCGCTCTTTCCTCATTCAAATCACATATAGCGTAAATTTCGACTTCCGGATTTTTGTGATAAGCGTCAAGATGAACACCCGAAATAGATCCCGCGCCGATGACGCCGATTTTCATTTTTTTCATTAGTAATCCTCTCCCTAATTTTTTACTAATCTCTAATTTATCCGAAACGTTGGAGATGTTCAACTAAATTGGCTAATTTACAAAATAAAGTTGAAATTCAACAATTAATTTATGTAGCAACTTACTCTCAATCCATGGCTGAAACGTTCCCGTTGCTATTTGTCCTAGTTAGCCGGGGAACCATTAATGGCGTCTTCATAATAAGACCAGCCTTCCCCTACATGCTCCGGCCGATGAGCATCAGAGCCAAAAACAATAGGAATGCCCATTTCAAGACAACGGTTAATAAACCAAACAGGAACATAAGGTTTGCCACAAGTCGGAACACGCAATCCGGCCGTGTTAACATCTATCCCTACCTTGGCCTCAGCCAGCTTCGGCAGCAGCGCCATAAGCCTCTTCTCCTGCTGATCTGGGTCAATCGGCGGGAGAGATTTGCTAAACTTTTCAATCAAATTGACATGACCCAGCCTTCGACTTCCTGGAAGCTTCACGGCTAACGAAATAGCTTGCTCAATCTGGTTGTAATATTCATCCACTACCTTTTCCATCGAGCCGTAGTACCCAAGCAACCCCTCTTCAAAATCTTGCGGAGTGTAATCCAGGCACCTCATTCCTTTGTTACCGGGCAAAAAGTGCAGTGAGATAACCCAATCTTCCACTTCCCGATGGCATTGCTCTACTAGCTCCAGAGTATACTCCGGTTTGCCGGGCAAATAATCGATTTCCAAGCCCGTCCAAACTTCCAAGCGCCCTTCATACTTACGCTTGTGCTCGGCAACATAGGTAAAGTAAGCTGGAAGTTCCGTTGCATCCATGGCCATTTCGCTCTGCAGCTCTGCATTTTCCATCCAATTTGTTGGCAATGGAGAGTGCTCGCTGACGGTATACCGGGTAAATCCCAATTCAACTGCCCTATCTAAATACCGCCCCAGTTCTGCGGAGGTGCCATGAGGACAAAAGGCCGTATGAGTATGGCCGTCCCATTTTGGAATATGAATCATTAAATCTGGCTCCTTTGTATACTTTGTGCTGCTTGTTCTCTTGCATTATAACCGATTCATAGCAGCTTGGACAAAAAAATAATCGCATAAAAAGATGAATCGCTTCTATCGCTTAGCTCGCGTCACCTGAACATTGAATGAAAAAGGATCGCTCTAATGAGAAAAGAGCGGCCTCAATCCCGTTATAGGCTAAATATCTATTCCCTTACGGGCTTTTACAGCATACGATACACTACACCAGGGAAGGAGAGTATGAATGTGAGTGAGATGAAAACTAGAGACAACCAGAAAAAAGCGGATAAGCCATTGTCCAAAAAAGACGTATTGGAGCTGAAAAAATCGCTTCTATCGGTCCGCAAAGATCTGGAAAAGAAACGAAACGAATTGAAAGGCCGCGTCAGCTATATGCGTAAGCTATCCGACAGCCAGGAAATTCCGGAATGGGTGCAGGACGTTCAAAAGCTGTATACACAAAAGGATTATTCTTATTGGAAGCTGATCCGAACCTTGAACAAACACAAGATGCTTTAGGGAAAAAATGATCTCTAAAAAATAATTTTACACTTTATCTCTAATGATAGGTTCGGATTCGGCAGGTGCACCCCCAGTATGGACTTTCAAAGCTTCCGCTGCAGAAGAACCTATCAAAATACTCTTTCCTTCCAGAATAAATTGACGAATATGCTTGACCCTGCTTTCCGCATCAATGCCCTGATTGGAACCGATTTGCACGATACCCGATACAGATACTCCCTGAATATCTATAGCCCCGACTTTAATAAATGGAGATTCGTTAATGAAACGGACATTCACCGGTTCCCTTCTAGGCGGACTCGGAATCGGATCCCGAAATATTGGGTAGTCCAGATCCTCCCCTTCTCGCCCATAATAAAAGGTACGATTACGTTGGACAGCAAATATCAGCGATTCAGGGGTGAGCCTTAGGGAATCCCCAATTTGTACAATAGAGCTAAACTCGATATCTTTGGCTCTTAACAAACCTACCACAGAAATTCGCAGTCTGGACATGCTTCTACCTTTCGGCAGCCAAAGAAACGAAGGGCCCGACAATAAGTGATTCTGGAGGAGTATCGAAGGCGGAGGCCAAGTTAATCGTTTCGGTATCACCTACCAGCAAGACAGAAGAAGACGTCACTCCGATCACCCGGATTAACCCTACTTTAATTTCCTTGTTCACTACCGTCATTTTCACTCTGTTTCACTATCCTTTCCGGTCTGTTTATTGAAATATTGTTCAATCGCGATACGAATGTCCCGTTTGACCCTTTCCAATATATCTTTTTCTACAGCGCCTTCATCAGCGGCTTCGGAGCGGAGCTTCTTCATATAGACGATAATTCTCGGACCGACTTGATTACGGATATCCTCTACAATCGCATGGCGAAATTCCTCGGAAAGCTCTATCCCGTAATTCGATTCAAACCAACGAATCTCCCTCGGAATTTCCTGATCGATATAACGGTCAAGCTGCTCTTTAAGCCGGGGAAAAAAGAGGTCGCCCTGCTCCTCACTGACCTCTCCTTTTTGAGGTATCACCAGATCCTCAATTTCTTTCCCATTCGGATTCAAACCTATATTCAATGTCCCCTCCAGCTTTTCCACCTTCAATTGGTCAAAATGATATTCGATTTTTTCCACGTTGGTCCTCTTGTAATTTTTAAGCTCCCGTATATCTTCTCTCATTTCTAGAAGGACCTGTTCCATGCGGTCCATCTTTTCTTGCTGCCGGACCATAAATACGTACATATCCTGAATCCATTTAATCAACCGAGGATCGATATACATACCGCACACCTCCCGTAGTATAGTGTATGCGGAGGTAAGAACAGGCCATGACTGAAACTCCCAGAGCTCTATTCAGTGCTCGGGGGAACGTTAGGAGATCCTTCATTAGGATGGCCCGGGTAATGGAACAAAAGAAACGGAGGAAATGGCTTCGAACTCAGGGACCGGACCCTTAAATCCCCCAGTATTGTATAAATTCGATAGAGATTTAATCATGCCCGCGCTGCCAATTTGCAAAACCGACGAATTGGTCACCGCTTCAATACGAAGCGTATGAATAGTTATCGTTTGATGAACAGTTAAGTTCATTACGGGCCCACCTTCTCCGCAGTGGAATCAACCACATCACGATCATTCGTATTCGTAGCGTTAATGCCGTTATTCGTTAATGGCAGATCACCAGTTATGAACGATCCCGAACCGGCGAATGTTTTTGACGTACTGGTAGGTGACAGAAAGACTGCATCACCGAATTGGACTATCCCGCCCGAGCCGACGGTTAAAATTTTGACATTTCCGACGATGGAAGGCACGGATGAACCTCCTTTTCGGCTTAATCAGAACTATTTCATCAAGAGGGCGTGCACTTATAAACCTATTGTATGTAGTTAAATACCCAGATGTTCATTGGCAGCCTCCTCCAAATAGCAATACAATCCACACTTCAAAAAAGTGTCCAATGCTGCTTATAAAACATATACTGTTTGAGCGAAAGACCTAATTAGAAAGGAAAAGAAAAATGAGTGATAAAAGCAGCGATTCATTCGATTGGAAAACATTGGAGAAGCTATTGGGAGGACCGCTTCCATTTATGGCGGAAGCGGTGAAGCAACGAACGCAGGGAGAGCCTTCCTGGGTCGAAAATTACGTTAAACAAATTTTACAGGGAACATCAAGACGGAATACTAAAAGCGAGATTGAGCATGAAATCATCGAAAGCTCCAACGATCTCACCGTGAAGCTAAAGCTTCCTGATAAAGTTAACCCCCGCTCATTAAAGCTGCTTGTCAATCATAATTCGATAAAGTTAAACGGGTTATTCGAGGGAAAGAGTCATATTATCCGGCTTCCCAAACCTGTCATTGGCGAGTCAGCCAAAGCGGTATTTAAAAAAGGGGTGTTGATAGTGCGAATCCCTAAAGAATACGGTGGTGATTTCTTCAACGAGATCCGAATTCGTGTTTAATGGAAAATTGAGGGGAATTTAACATTTCCGCTAGTGTATAACTCAATAATATTGCGGAAAGGCTAGAAGCATAGATTGTGACGATTAAGAGGATTAGAACTATGTTCAAGGAGGCCGGTTAAATGGTAGATAAGGAGCCCGAATACATTCTAACGGATTTCGATAGTCACGGCGAGCTTCTACAAGACCTTGTGGAACTTGAAACGAAGATCCGCAGCCGGATGGGGGAGCACGTTCATCTCATTGCTTACACAAGGCACGAGGAAGTAAGTGGCTGCAGAGCCGGATTGTCCGACTAGTGACGGGCAATCCGGTTTTTATTTCTGGAAAAAGCGAATCAAATAGAAGACTAAAGAACCGACCACACTCAAGATAAGGCAGGTGACGATCGGAAAGTAGAATTTGACATTTTCCTTCTCTACCACAATATCCCCGGGCAGCCTGCCTAAATTCAGGAAACGCCCTCCGATCTGCCAAATTAATCCTAGCGCAATAAGAACTACTCCGCCAATAATCATCATCTTCGCTATCGGATTCATCAGATGGATTGCCCCCCTTCTTATTATTGTCTGTTCTTCTTATTATACATTAAAAACCCCTGAGTCATCCTGCCGCACAAAAGATACGGCAAGGGCTATGACCAGGGGATTATCAATGGTTCATAATCAATATCTATTAAGCCAATTCGCGGATAGCAATCGCTCTGCTTTCGCTCACAGAACGGTTGGAGGCCTCCATAAGCTTGGTCAAATCAGCAGCTAACTGAATATTTTCAACAGCTTCCGTTCCATTATTGATATGGTCTATCCATTGCTCGAAGGCTGTTTTGTCATCCTGTGGAACTGGAACGTTAACTTTCCACTCGTCGACATATTCCTGCCCCATGGCTGTACTGCGTATAATCATTTTCTCATCGTGGGTCGAATAAAGAAGACTGCCCTCTGTGCCGTGAACCTCCAAGGCAAAAGGAGAAAATCGGTTAACGAACCCGGCTTCGACGATACCGATGGCTCCATGGTTGTATTGAAGCACGCTGACCGCATTATCTTCCACTTCCCGTCCCGTGATGTGTCCATAGGTCGCGCTTACGGTGTCGGGCATGCCCAGCAGCAGACGGACTAAATACATCGGATGACAGCCCAAGTCGATCATTGCACCGCCACCGCACTGCTCTTTATTGAAAAAATGGGCGGGCAGCCAGCCCGTGGGTGACTGGTCCGTTGGAATAGCCCCATTATGAGATAAGCGAGAACGGACGAGCGTTACTTGACCGAGACGATGGTTCTCGACCACTTCGCGCACTGCTAACGTATAGCCGAAATAAAGTCTCGGTAAGGAAACCATCAGCTTGACTCCGTTAGCCTCAACTGCATCCAGAATGGCCCGGACCTCTTTCCAGGTCGGTGCGATTACTTTCTCGGTAAATATATGTTTGCCTGCTTCCGCAGCGGCAATAAGGACCTCTTCGTGCATCGTTGTGGGCGTGTCGATAATAACAGCATCCACTTCTGCAAGCATATCTTTGTAGCTCTCGAAAAACTTGATTCCTTTTACTTCAGCAACTGCGTGGCCCCGCTTCGGGTCCTCGTCCCAGACCGCAGCTAATTCTGTTAGCGGATGAGCCTCCACCTGCCTGGCATAATCTCCGGCATGAACATGCCAATAACTGGCCATTCCGATTTTAAGCATCCTCACTTCACCCCTGTTATCGTGATATCTACATAGTAGCATATCAGAAGGGATGGATATACTAAATCCTGCCATATAATAATCTAGTTTAGTCCAGCTTCACCCTCTGAAGTCTCAGCGCATTGAGCACGACGGAAACCGAGCTCAAGGCCATTGCAGCCCCAGCCACCCAGGGAGCCAAATAACCTGCCGCCGCGATCGGAATGCCAAAAGAATTATACGCAAGTGCCCAGAACAAATTTTGCTTAATATTGTTCATCGTTTTGCGGCTCATGTATATGGCATCCGGAATGCTTCTCAGATCGCCTCTCATCAGCGTGACATCTGCAGCTTCCATCGCCACATCCGTCCCGGTGCCAATGGCCATTCCGATATCCGCCGTCGCGAGAGCCGGAGCATCGTTGATGCCATCCCCGACCATGGCGACTTTGTGCCCTTCGCTCTGCAGCTTCTTCACCTGCTCGGCTTTGCCTTCGGGAAGCACTTCCGCCAGGACTCGATCGATTCCGACTTGCTTGGCAATCGCCTCAGCCGTCCGCTCATTGTCTCCTGTCATCATGATGACAGCAAGTCCCATTTCATGCAGACGGGCCACGGCTTCCCGCGAAGTCTCCTTGATCGTATCGGCGACCGCAACCATTCCCGCGAAGCGTCCTTCCGCCGCTGCCAGCATAACCGTTTTGCCGATTTGCTCCATTCTTTCTTTATCGTCGACAGCTTCCCGCGGAATGTGGATTTGGTGCCGATCCATCAGCTTTGTGGTCCCGACGAGAAGCTCCTGGCCCTCCACCGCAGCGCGAATGCCGTAACCGGGAATGGCTTCGAATTGCTCGGCTTGCGGCACTTCAATGCCTCGTTCGACAATTCCGGCAACAATCGCTTCGGCCAGCGGATGCTCCGACGGCTTCTCTGCCGCAGCGAGCCATCTCAGAAAGCCGGCCTCCTCCACTCCCGGAGCTGGGAGCACATCCGTCAATTCCGGTTTGCCCTTGGTGACGGTTCCGGTTTTATCCAGCACAACGGCGGTGATCCGATGAACGGATTCCAAATGCTCTCCGCCTTTGAACAAAATTCCGGCTTCCGCCGCCCGACCGGAACCGGCCATAATGGAGGTGGGCGTAGCCAAGCCAAGAGCACAAGGACAGGCAATGACGAGGACGGTGATCGCTTTTTCCAGTGCTCCTGCAAATTGCCCCGGTTCTATCATAAAAAACCATAGGATAAAAGTAACCACCGCAATCGCCACAACGACCGGAACGAAAATTCCGGATATCCGGTCAGCGACTCTTTGAATCGGTGCCTTGGAGCCTTGCGCTTCTTCGACGACTTTAATGATTTGCGCCAATGCCGTTTCCTTGCCGACTTGAGTCGCCCGAAAGCGCAGGGAACCGTTTTTATTGATTGTGGCTCCAATGACCCGATCTCCCTTTCCTTTTTCTACCGGTATACTCTCTCCGGTCAGCATCGATTCATCGACTGCCGATTGTCCTTCGACAACTTCCCCGTCTACTGGAATTTTTTCTCCCGGCTTGACCAAGACCAAATCGCCCGCAACAACCTGTTCAACCGGAATATCCAGCTCCTGACCTTCCCGGAGGACCCGGGCGGTTTTGGCCTGCAGCCCCATCAGCTTTTTGATCGCTTCCGAGGTCCGGCCTTTAGCCAGCGCTTCAAAAACTTTACCGAGAATAATTAATGTGATCAGCACCGCACTGGTTTCATAATACAGAGCTACCGTATGATGCATACTCCCGCTCCACCGAAGGGTTAAATACAGGCTGTAAAAATACGCCGCCGATGTCCCGAGAGCGACCAGAACATCCATATTGGCACTCTTATTCCGCAGTGCTTTGTAAGCTCCGACATAAAACTGCCTTCCTATTATAAATTGAACGGGAGTCGCCAATGCAAATTGAAACCACGGATTCATGAAAATTTCCGGCATCCAAATAAAAGAAGTAAAACTAAAGTGGCTGACCATCGACCACAGAAGCGGCAAAGATAAAATAGCCGATATAATCAGCTTGGTCACTTGGGTCTTAATTTCTTTCTTCCGATGATCCGTTGATCCTGATTCTTCTCCTTTAGGCACGCCCTTATAGCCAAGCTGCTCGATCTTCTTCGTTAAATCTGCAAGCTGGAGTTCGGCTTCGGAATAATCTACATGAGCCGTTTCCAAAGCAAAATTAACGGTCGCTCGGGTCACCCCCGGCATTTTGTTCAGTCCTTTTTCAATCCGGTTCGCACAAGCGGCACAGGTCATTCCCGTGATTTGCAGCTCGACCGATTGCTTGACCGTGTCATAACCGAGTTGCTGGATTTTTTTCTCCAACTGGGTGGAATCGACTTGATCGGGGTTATAAGCTACGGTAGCTTTCTCCAAAGCAAAATTAACCGAAGCAGACTCGACCCCGTCCATTCTGCCCAGTCCTTTTTCAATCCGGTTGGCGCAAGCGGCACAGGTCATTCCCGTGATTTGATAAGTGCTATTTTTGATTTCTTTGATATTCTCTTTAGCTTCCAATGTTCACACCTCGCTCGATGACTATACCCCCATAGGGTATAAAAAACAGGTAAGAAAAGCTCCTTTCGGAGCTTAAATGACTATATGGTATAGTAACCTCATTGGGCAAATTTTAACCACAATTGTTTGAGTACAACTAACCCAAGTGGTGAGCATTTTCCTAAAAGGTCGCAAATACGCCATACTTCGTTGCCGTTAACAGATTCCGTTCTTAGACTACATCGTAGCCCTGATCCTCAATAGCGTTCTTGATTGTATCTTCCGATATTTTCGATTCGTCAAATTCGATAGAAACCGTCTTAGCGGCCAAATCGACCTTGCCGGCTGCGCCAAGCTTCTCGAGCGCACCTTCTACCGAGTTAACACAATGTCCGCAGGACATCCCTTCTACTTTAAGAACAATGGATTTCATCAATAAGTTCCCCTTCCTTATTTTAATTTTGTATTTATTTCATAAGCTTATTCATTGTTTTCATCAGCTCGTCGATAACATCATGATCCCCTTCTTCGATTCTTTCCACGACACAGCTTCTCATATGACCTTCCAAAAGCATCTTGCCTACG
Source organism: Paenibacillus sp. J2TS4 (assembly GCF_018403245.1). GTDB lineage: Bacteria > Bacillota > Bacilli > Paenibacillales > NBRC-103111 > Paenibacillus_L. The sequence goes on along the minus strand of NZ_BOSH01000006.1, from coordinate 128,042 downwards.
CTGTTCAATGCCGACTGAATGGCGGCTATTTGGTTAAGCACATCGTCGCAATAGGTATCTCTCTCGATCATCCCCTTAACCCCGCGAATCTGCCCTTCAATTCGGTTCAGCCGGGTGATGAGATTGGTCTTGATTTTATCGGAATGATGGCTCTTTCTTTCCGCCCCTGCAGCACAGTGGGCTTCGTCCATCTCCGTCAGGTGATCCATGATCAACACCTCCTCGATGTTTTCATATTACCATACCCCCGCAGGGTATATCAAGTGCAAATTTTTATCTTTTTGATTTTAGACAACTAACCGGTCCAGCAGGCGGGTATGGATCGATGTTGAACCTACGGATCCCGAAGAAGCAAAGCTTCCAGCTTTTTGAGGCGTTCCCGTTCTTTTTTGCGGATTTGCTTGTAGTCCTCATGCAGCGCTTTTTGGATAGAGATGCACATAAAAACCATAATCAAAGCAAAAGGAAGAGCGGCCACAATCGAAGCCGTCTGAAGACCATTCAACCCCCCGCTGAACAGCAGTACGACGGCTATGGAGGATTGCAGCACTCCCCATATCAGCTTAACCTTGGCAGAAGGATTCAATGTCCCGTTGCTCGACAGCATACCGAGAACGAAAGTGGCGGAATCGGCCGATGTCACAAAGAACGTAATAATAAGGATAGTCGCCAAACCGGCTATAATCATTCCCAAAGGTAATTGTTCCAACATAAGGAACAAGGCACTCGTCACATCCTGCTGGACGGCTTCTGCCAGATGAAGGCCATCGAAGATCTCCATCTTAAGGCCGGTAGCCCCAAATACAGAAAACCAGATAAATCCAAATGCACTGGGAATGATCAACACCCCCAGAATAAACTCTCGAATCGTTCTGCCTTTGGAGACTCTGGCGATGAACAGTCCGACAAAGGGAGCCCAGGCAATCCACCACGACCAGTAAAACAAGGTCCATGTGCCAATCCATGTACTTCCGGTGAAGGGAGACAGTCTTAAGCTCATCTGAACAACATTTTGCAAATAGCCTCCAAGCGTGGAGGTGAACGTATCAAATATGAACGAAGTCGGACCGGTCAAAAGAACAAACAGCATTAATCCAACAGCTATCATCAAATTAATGTTGCTGATCGTTTTGATCCCCTTATCCAATCCGGTAGTAGCGGAAATTAAATATAAGACGGTAACGACGGCAATAATGATCACGTGAGTCCATACCTGATTAGGAATATGGAACAGATGGTTCAAACCGCCTCCAATTTGCAGAGTTCCAAGTCCAAGAGAGGTAGCCACTCCAAACACTGTAGCCAATATAGCGAGAACATCAATCCCTTTTCCAATGGGGCCGTTCACCTTGTCACCCAGTATTGGAATAAAGGTAGCACTGATTAGCCCCCGGTAGCCTTTACGAAATTTGAAATAAGCCAGCGCTAACGAAATGACAGAATAAATCGCCCACGGATGAAGCCCCCAATGGAAAAAAGAATATCGCATGGCTAATCGGGCAGCTTGAGCCGTACCGCCTTCTGCCCCTTCCGGAGGGACTAAATAGTGAGAAAGAGGCTCTGCTACTCCCCAAAAAACAAGACCGATCCCCATCCCCGCGCTAAACAGCATAGCAAACCAGCTAATATTGGAATATTCCGGCTCATCCTCGTCATCCCCCAACCGAATCGCCCCGTATTTGCTGAAGGCGATATACAAGCTAAAGATGAGAAAACTTAGCGTAACCAACAAGTAGAACCAGCCGAAGGTGCTTATCGTAAACTCAAACGTGGCATTGGCCATGGCCGAAAGCTGCTCCGGCTTCAACACTCCCCACAACACGAACAGACCAATAACGATTAAGGAAATGTAAAAAACCATCCCGGTCCCCTCCTTTCAAAAGTTTTCTATATATTCGATCATTCCCCATTTAGCCAAGGTTATGAGAGTGGAACGGCTTACGAACTATTTATAAATTATCCCAAATCTTAGAGGTTATGGAACCACATTGAAGTTTAATGCCTAACGGGGTGACTATAAACCGGGTGTATTCGCTGATGCTGTATCAAACCTTTAATTGTTAGAATATTAGAACTTTATAGACGGGACTTGCAATTATTCAGCCGCCCGGATATAATGATAAAGGTAACTGAGGGGCCTTAGCTCAGCTGGGAGAGCGCATCGCTGGCAGCGATGAGGTCAGGGGTTCGATCCCCCTAGGCTCCATACGACAAAGAACCGATCCTGATGGATCGGTTCTTTGTTTTTGGAGCTCGGGCCGAACCCCGGAGTTCGTCCGCGCGGACGAAGCGATAGCGAAGGAGCACGGCGTCTGAATCTTCCGCTTAAAGTCCTCGTCGAGTATGCTTCGTCAGCCGTTCAATCGAGATTCGGACATCCCCCTAGGCTCCATACGACAAAGAACCGATCCTGATGGATCGGTTCTTTGTTTTTGGAGCTCGGGCCGAACCCCGGGGTTCGTCCGCGCGGACGAAGCGATAGCGAAGGAGCACGGCGTTCTGCCAACCGCCTCCGAGACCTGGCTCGCGCATCCAAGCGAACAGCACTCCCTTCCGGCAATGGATATGGAGTGCTGTTTTTATTGAGCCCGACTTTAGTCTAGCTCAAGAATAGTCTGAAGGTGGATATTTCCATTCTCTTATATTGATATAATCAGCTCAATTGTATAATGCGGGACTGGGAGATTCAGGGTGGTCAAATTAGAGAATGTATTGAAGGAGATAGGTAAATGAAGAAGTTAATCGAATTTAAAAATGTAACAAAGGAATACAAAATAGGAGAAGTCCCCATCACGGCCCTTGATGGTGTTGATTTTTCCATATCAGAGGGAGAATTCGTCGTTATTTTGGGTGCAAGTGGTGCCGGTAAGAGTACGATTTTGAATATACTTGGCGGTATGGATACGGCGACCTCAGGTCAAGTGTTTGTTGGCGATCAAGAAATAACAAGGTTCAACGAAAAAAAATTAACACAATATCGCGGTGAGAAAGTTGGCTTTGTGTTTCAATTCTATAACTTAATTCCGAATTTAAACGCGCTAGAGAATGTTGAATTTGCCACCGAAGTATGTGATGACCATCTGGACGCTAAAGATATCTTATATAAAGTTGGATTAAAGAATCGTATCAAAAACTTCCCTTCCCAGCTCTCCGGAGGAGAACAACAAAGAGTTGCTATAGCTAGAGCGGTTGCAAAAAATCCTTTACTCTTACTCTGTGATGAACCAACCGGAGCCTTGGATTATGTTACAGGTAAGTCCGTCTTAAAGCTACTTCAAGATTTGAACAAGGAAACGAAGAAGTGCGTCGTTGTGGTCACACATAATTCCGCCATTGCTCCGATGGCCGATAAAATTATTAAGGTTAAAAGCGGAAGGATCGAGAGCATCACGATGAATGATGAAAAACAAAGTATTGAAGGGATTGAGTGGTGATAATGAAATTATTTTTAAAATTAGTAAGGGATATCAAGCAATCTCTAGGGCAATTTATTGCCTTAGTTTTGGTTGTTGCAGTAGGAGCTTTTTTCTATGGGGGGCTGATCACTTATAGCGATACTCTTAGTGCTTATACGAAGGATTATTTTAAAGAACATAATTTAAGCGACCTCAATGTATATTACAGTCAAATTTCCAAAGATAATGTGGTCGGTTTGAGCGAAATTGGAGGTATCAATAAAATAGAAGGACGTTATACCTTTGATGCCACGCAAGTCTTTGAAGGATATAAAGCTTCGTTAAAAATTCATTCGATCCCCGTAAACAATGTAATAAATACGCCTGCTTTGATCGAGGGGAGTATCCCGTCCAAAAAGAATGAGATCTTATTAGATTCCCGGTATGCAAAGGAACATCTTTATCATGTCGGTGATCAAATCAGGATAAGTACGAACGGCAGGAATGTTACGTTTACAATAAGCGGCTTGGGTGAAAATGTCGAATATGTAAAAAAGAACGAAATACAAGACCATACAACCTACGGATTCGCTTATATTGCCGAGGAGTCGATACCTGAGATCATAGACGGCTTTTACTATAATGAAATCATGATTGATGCGCAAGAAGGTTTCGATATGGACAAATTGGGCAAATCCATTGAAGCACGCTCCAAACATCTTACTTATATAGAGCAAATTAGTAAAGCACGGGCTTTCAGTTATTCAAAAATAAAGGAAACGATACATAATAATAATTTGATGAGTAAGGTTATACCTTTCGTTCTCTTCTTGATCGAAGCTATAATCCTATTTCTTACCATGTCGAGGATTATTGATTCTCAAAGAAATCAAGTAGGTATTATGAAGGCTTTGGGTGTAAAAAACAGAAACATCATGCTTCATTACATGGGATACCCTGTGCTGGTAGGGATAATAGGCTCAATCGTGGGTTGTGCCATTGCCGCTTTTGTATTTGTTCCCTTCGTATCTGCGTCAAGCGCAAGGGCCTACTCTCTGCCTGACATTCAATTTTCACTTTCTCTTTATTCTATTCTTCCTCCCATCATTTTCTCTAGTGCTTTCGGACTCCTATCGTGTTACTTTAGTGGCAGAACCATATTAAAAGAACGTGCGGCTCAGGCTATGCGTCCTAAACCACCAAAGAAGATGAAAAAGCTGCTTATAGAAAGAATGGGTATTTGGAGTCATATTTCCTACAGTTACAAACTCATTTTGAGAAATATATTTTTAAATAAACAAAAAGCTTTAGCGAGTTCAATTGGTGTTGTTGTAAGCACGGTTTTATTGATCACGGCTTTTGGCACTCAAACGGCCTTGCTAAAGGTAGCCAGCCAAATTGAAGATGTGTATTCCTATGATTTAAGAATAGATTATACGATGGGAACATCCTCTGATACTCTAAAACTACCCTCCGGTATTAAAAATAGTTATCTTTTATCCACCTTTCCAGTTGAATTCATAAAAGATGATGAACAAGATAATGCCACTTTAATTGTTACTGAAAAAGAAAACAATCTCATTCATTTCTTTGACGAAAACGATAATAAAATATATTTGGATAATAATGGTGTGCTGGTGCCCAAATCTTACGCCGACAAATATCATATTCTAGAAGGGGATATAATCAAAATAAAGTTCACAGCACCAGAGCTTAACAATAAATCTGTAGATATGAAGGTTCTAAAAATATCCACACAGTATTCGAATCCGTCGTTTTATAGCACGCCAACCTATTTAAAAAGCTTTGGCATAGACTACAACCCAACCTCGCTTCTAGTTGAATCAAAGAGCTCCGATGATCTTATCAATGTTCGTAACTTCTTTGAACAAGATCATCATGTAGATACAATTGCAGATAAGGACGATCTAAAAAAATCAGCTGAATATATTTTGAAACAAAACAGTTTTGTATTTATCATGTTTATCATTTGTGCCGTCATACTTTCCTTTGGCGCCATATATACGATATCTTCCATAAACATTTATGAAAGGAATCGTGAGCTTGCAACACTTAAGGTTTTAGGTTATCCAAAAAATAAAATAAACCGACTTATATTTTTTGAAAACATCCTACTAACCACATTTGCGGTCATTGCAGCTTTACCGATAAGCGGCTATGTTTATACAGTTATTGTAAAGGCACTCTCTAGTACCCATCAACAAATTCCAGATCAATTAAATATTTTTGTAATTTTGGTATCTGTTATTCTTGCATTCTTTCTTACCGTTTTATCTAACGTACTACTTAGGAGAAAAGTAACCAAAATCAATATGATTGAATCATTAAAAAGTATAGAATAAGATTACCATACATCTGTGAGGATTATGTGAGAAGGTTTACCGATGGATAATGAGTATAGGAGGTTGTTTATGAATATAACAAAGGTAGAAACAAACGGTAAAGATATTGCCGTCGTAAGCGGAAGCGAGGTCGTCATAGGGGACGTTCAGTCGGCATTGGATTTTATAGCAACCGTACAATACGAAGTTGGTTGCCATCACATCGTTATAAACAAATCCCTGCTAAGCGAAAGCTTTTTCGATTTGAAAACCCGCCTTGCAGGCGAAATCCTTCAGAAATTCATCAACTATGATGTGAAGGTTGCAATTATTGGAGACTTTTCTGCCTATTCAAGTCGAAGTTTGCAAGATTTCATCTATGAATGTAATAACGGACACGATTTCTTTTTCTTGCCCACCGAACAACAAGCGATTGAAAGGTTAAGCCTGTTGAAATAAAAAAACGGGAGGAAAATAGGTGTCAGACGTACAACTTCATGCAGAATATCCGATGGTGAAAATTCCTTCAGGTGAAATTGTATTAAGGGACGATTGAATAAAGGCGGCATGGACGGTCCAGGTGAATTCTTTTTTGCTGGCACCGGTTTCCGTTACGAAATCGTTATATTTTTCGATATTACACAAGACCTGTGGGCCTAATGATTAACAAAGAAAGGAAATGAAAAACTGCCGCTACGCGCGGCAATTCTTCATTTTACAGATAATTCATTTCATTACTGATGCGCTTCAGCTTAGCTGTTCCCAATGCTTGTAAGGGCGTAAAATAAGGAATATTTCCGTACCTTCGACCACGAATGACTGTAAAGAAAAGTATCTTATTCTGGTGCGGAGAATTCCAAATTAGGTTCTCGTTTTAACGGCTAGCCCACTAAAAGAAACCGGACCAACAACATCAACTCTAGTATTTCTTGTTCGGTTTTCTGCGGTTACTGTGTAAACATGATTACCTGATCTTACATTTCTATCGATCGCCTGAAAGGTGACAGCATAGTTTTGTTCAGAACCAGCTGATTCAATACCTTGTTGTGTATTAAAAATCTCTATTCCGTCACGGAAGATTCTAAACAGGATTTGAGCGATACCGGTAACCCCCCGGACACCTACAGTTGCTACTAATTCAACCCGATTAGGTTGAGCATTCAAAACAGGTATTCTTATTCGAATTGTTGCTAGGCGAGACCTTCCTGGCGAACGTCTGATAGTAAATGACCTTGCTAGGTTGAATCTGCGTCGGGGCTCAACGGCAGCTTTATCGAGAATACGTACCAAATAATCATCTCCTCTTGTTTGATGTTCTCATAATATGTTGGACAAAAGGAAAGTGATTGGACGAATTAAACTGTCGATTTAAGCAGACTGAGGCTGTATCTATCATTTAATAAACAGTCAGGTCTGCTCGCCCGAATTTTCTAAACCTTCTCTATATAGCTAATCTCCTTTTCATTTCCCAAACGATTCTTCCAGGGGACAGTTCATCCTTTTATTTACTTATATTGCTGGCAGCAGCGCAAGTTTTCTTTCCTGGAAGGCTTCGTTGCTTAAGGCGCGTAATCGCCATTGTAGCTGACAAGCATAACATCTTGAACTCCTGCGATATTAGAGAGCTCGTTGACGAATGCCGTATTGTCATCCCGCAGCCGGGTTTCGACCGTCATTTCTGTCAAATGCTTATTGACAGTCTTCGACTTCAATACATAGTGCTGCTTGCGAAGGCGTACCAACACATCATCCTGGGCCTTTTCCTCATATTTGATTATTAACAAATAGGGGGAGTCCTTTATTTTCCGGCGGGAAAGCCAGAAGATCACGATCCCTACCGCCAACGATCCTATAATGGAGATCGGATAGATTTGTGCGCCGTTCGCAATACCGACGGAAATCGCCCAAAACATATAAACGATATCCATCGGGTCCTTCACAGCCGTCCGAAAGCGAACAATGCTCAGCGCTCCGACCATCCCTAAGGACAGCACAATATTGGTGCTGATTGTCATAATAATTAACGTTGTAATCATGGTCATCAAGACGAACGTCACATTGTAGCTGTGGCTGTAAACTACGCCTCGAAAACATTTTCTGTATATCCAATAAATAAACATACCGATTAAAAAAGACGTAAGCAAGCCCCAAAAGATATCCACCCAGGACACTTTATTAAACGCTTCTAATTGCAGTACGCTTTTTTTAAAAAAATCCGAAAAATTCATATGCTGATCCATTGATTTACATACCCTTTCCGATCCGAATTAATAAGAATATACTTTCCGGCTTTCCTTGCATATGGCGTATTTGGATATGGTCGAACGCTGCTGCGCTGACATCTGAAGCAAATGAAAGATATGCCCCGGCATAATCTCGTTATACTTTACTTCCAAAATGGTTCTGGGTCCTTCAATCATGCTTCGCGTCACTAACTGCGGATCAAAAATATCAAAAGACTGAACTCCTGCGGACAACTGTTTATCAAAAGTAATTCTGACGTCGGAGACGCTGTAGATGTACGCTTCCCGTATGTAATCGACGACAACGGCCGGCTTCATAAAGCCATGCAGAAGCTCGAAATAAAACTCTCTTTTCAGAGCGGACTCCGAAGCCTGCAGGAAGTCCGTTTCCCCTTTCAATATATTTTCAACTTCTGCCCGCGTCATCGAAGTCGATTCCTTCGACACATATTGATTCCATTTATTTTTCCGTTCGAGCTTGATCACGGCGTCGCTTTTGTTGTAAATCCGGATGCGATATTTCTTTCTATTTAAAATGCCGTCATTTTTTTCATGCAAAGCCGATTCGTAGACATTGTCGAAATAAAGACTGCGGATATGGTAGCCGTTCTCATCTACGGAGTTCTTGTCCAGCTTCAGCATGGACTTGATACGCTCCCGCAAACCCGCATATTCATGGTTATGAATGTAAAACTTTAATTCATGTCTTAGTTTTTTCCTGTCCTGCATCGTTTTCCTCGCCCTTTCGTCCCCCATCTAATACGGTTCCTGCTAATTGTTACAGCTATTGCAGCTTCTTCTCCACATCAGCGAATCCGAATGTTTCCCATTCCGCAGAGGTCATGTCGAATACCCGGCGAAGCTCCTCCAGGATATACCCGGTACGCTGCTCAGCGAATAACTCCAGCTCCGTTACGGCAGCTTCCCAGCGATCCACGGAATCTGTCCATCGTTCGGCGTGGCGCGGCATTTCGGGGGCCAGCTCCTTCCCCGCTTCCCTAATCACAGACTGGACACGTTCCACCGAGAACGTATCCTCCAGCCGGAATGCAAACCGGCGTAAAAAACGTTCGCGCAATGAAGGCTCTTGCATCAGGACTTGAAACAAACGGATCGATGGGTACTTACTCATTTTGTTGGACATAATCCGCTCAGCCGCCGGATAATCAGCCTGGAGAAAGCTCAGGTCCGCATCATAAAAAATCCAGCGCCACTTTCCTTCTTGCCCCTGCGGCCGCCAATACCTGATGTTATGATCCGGCCAGTCCTCATTGGCAATGAACAGCTCGGCAATCATATAGTCGAACAAATTGTCCACATCGATTTTCCGCTCTAAAGAAGAGTAGTCCCGCGACTGGCCAAGCCGCAATTGTTCAACCTGCTCCATGAGCGTATCAAATGCTTCCCTCGACCCTTCCTTGACCGTGCCGGACGATTCCAGCAAATCAAGCTTGTCCGCCTTCACGTTATGCCGCCGCTCCAGAAACTTGTCGGATATTTTGTCACGCAGATTGGCCATTCCATAATATTCTCCGTTAACATAGACGACAACAGGCCGGTAATACTGTACGTCGATTTCCGTCTCCTTGAGCAACAGCCCGACTAAACCGTCCAGCATATGAGTACGCGCAAAGTCCTGTCCCCCGTTGCGCAATACAAGCTTGTCGTAGCGGTCGTCGGCCGCATCTGGAAAGAACGGATATTCGAACCGTTTCGGGCCGTATTTCTTCTTCGCATACAAGGCTATCGATTTCTGCGGCATCTCCCGGGATTCGCCGCCCACCACGCGAATCCCCGCTCCCGCTTCGTAACGGAGCGTTCCGTCTGGCTCGTACCATTGGAAATAGCCGGCAATGCGCTTATCGTCCCGATCACCGCCTTTTGCTCCGTTGCTCAAACGCAATATTCCCGTTTGCGGGGACCACAGCTCTTCGGGCTCGGCCGTTACGGATACAATCGGAAGCTGATGCTTCTCGCCAGCCCAATAAGCAGACGTATGGACCGGCCCCATGGCCCCATCGCGGTGAATGACTCTTGCCCGAATGACCACCGTATCCTCTATCTTAATGGGCCCCTCATACAGCAGGGAGGATTCATCCGGCTCGGAGCCGTCTTCCGTATACCTTATTTCTCCATCTTCACTGCTTAGTTCCAGAGCAAGAGGCTCCACAAAGTAACCCGGAGCTGAGGAGAATTTAAGCTCCCCTTCTTCTGTCATCTTCTGCCCCCCCTCCTCGATCTTCTTCTCCGATGTTCCGGGGGGAGAAGGATCGGCAATCCGTCGATTTTGCCCTTCCTGCCAGGCCCATAGCAAAGCTGCTATAACCATGCTCAATAGCAAGCAAGCTGCCGCCATCCGTCTGACATTAATCATTATCGATATCCTTCGGGTGCAGAACCTGGGGATTCTCGGCAGTGCCAGTAATATGAAATTCACGAATACCGTAATATATACGATGTTCCAGTACGTCGAAAGCAACTTGCTGATTTCCCTTGCTGTCCGAAATCAGCACCCGCCAATAATATTTGCCCGGCGGCAGACTTTGGACCTGCTGCGAAAGAACGGTCAGTCCGTCCCGGTCCTCGATCATATCCGTGAAATCGGGCGTTTGGCTAATTTGAAAATGATAGGTCAAATCATCGCTTTGCAAATCATAAGAATTAGTCCACTCAAAAAGCCATTGTCCATCCTTCCATTCCACATCCGCCAAAAAGACCGGCATCGGATTTTCCAATGCTTCCAGAAAGAGCCTTGCATTCTCCTCAGGCAATCCGATCAGACGGTCCCATTCCTTGGCATACTGCATGGGAGTCCCCGGTAAAAATCCGATATCCGGTTCGCTCAGTGTAACGGCCGGGGCCACTTGACGATATTGGTCCAGCAAGGCCTTCGTTTTCTCCGGCGTAATATAGGCCTTCAACTCTTCCATTTTATCGATCAATTGCTGCACATTATCCGGATTTTTGAAGAACCGGTTTTGCAGCTTGCTTCCCCAATAGTTCGATATGCCATTCTCCCACGGTCCGTTGGCCACATCCTCCCCTCTCTGCTTCGTATAACCCCATGCCCCGTCGTAATCCCAGGGCAGAAAAAACCATTTTTCCGAATTGAGTGGAGAGTATAAGTAGAAGTTCTGTGAATTGGTATCCATGTTGTCAAATAAAATATTTACAGCCATCCAGGTAAGAAAATTGTCCCGGTCAAAATGGCGGTCGAAGACTTCGTTGATACTTTGTTTCTCATCGTTGACATCATCCAGCATCCGCAGCAGCTTGGAGTGGTCCTTATTTCCCTTGATTTTGAGAATGCGCTCGAACGCCAATTCATCATAGGTTGGATCGTCAATCAGCTTCAGCTCTTCCGGATAGCGGAAAAACTCAAAATAATTCGCTTTGTACAGATGGGCGTTCGGGTCCAGTCCGTGCTTGCGCAAAAACGATTTGTTCGGCTGTTCGATTTGCGTATAGAGACCGTAATCCACGAACCCGGCTCCGCCAGCATTCGTCGTCAAATCTTTGACATGCAGTCTGACGAACTGCGTCCGCAAGCTGGCCATGTCGGGAATTTCCTTGAAATAGTCGAAGCTCAATTTATTGCGTATCCGGGTGATGTCATACGGATGCTTGAGCAGGTTGATCGTTTTCTGTTCTCTCCACAGCCCGCTGCCTTCGGACAGCTTGATTTTGTACGCCTTTTGCGGCGATTTACGCGTAGAGCTTCCCCTGATCGTCACAGACGCATTGGGAAGGGTGTCCTCGTAGCCGAACATGCCGCTCTTCGGTTGCTTTTCATCCCCCTCCTGAAAAATAGCGTCCAAAACAATAGCCGGTTCAGCCGGTTCCTTTAAAGTTATTTTATTGAGCTCGGCCCAGGTCAGCGATGGATCCCTCTGAGTATTGGAATCTGCAATCGTCAAATATAAATCGACAATGGTATCGCCGCGGTCTTCCTCGTATACCGACCGGTTTTCAACTAATCTGGGACGATAGTCAACCGCTAAATCCGCCAGGTTCTCAACGCTAACCACCTCTCCATCCTGTTTGTCGGCCTCCTGATTCTTCGTCTCCGGCATCGTAATGTCCGAAGTACAGCCACCCAGCAGCGCGACGATCCCAAGACATACGACCATACGATTCCATATCCTGCGCCTGGCATTAGATTGTTTCACTAGCAGCTTTCCCCCTTTTATGAACGACCAGCGGTTGAGTGCTGAATGTGTAATACAACAGATTTTTTAATATATAAGATAGTCTGGCAAGTGCAAGAAGCAGTGACATAAACGAAGCGCTGAACACCGCAAAACTGGGGTCTGCCTGCAATAAAGCCGCAACCACCGACAGGGCTGTCACGAGGACGAAGAAAATCGCCGCAAGCGCCAGAACGCCTTTTCTATCATCGAAGTACAGAAGGATCAAGGCCAGGATGTTATAGATGATAAAAGCATAAAAAGCAAGCACCAATACATTGTAGGTCTCGATCTGTGTCGCCATGAAGCCGACCATGGGCAGCAGCCGTACACCGAGAGCAATGGCTATAAGGGAGCATACCAATTGCATCCCCATAATCTGCACCAGCTCTTGCGTAAGCATCCGGCCGATTTCCTTGTGTGCCGCTTCTATATCCATAATCGAGCCCTTACCTAACACAGAATCGTAAAACTCACGGCATTTTGGATAGAAAGATGTTTCTAACGAGACCACGAACATCACTAAGGTAGGCGTGATGGTCAGGAACGCATAAAATACGGCGGCGTCGTATTCCGGAGTCATCAGAAACGCCTCTTGCACCCAGCGGCCGCTCGATAGCCAATATATAAATTGATGAGAGTATAAACCGAGAGAGCCTAACAATCCCGCAGCGATCAAGGCCGGATATTGACGGGCTCTGATCAACCAGGCGAAATCGGAGGTTTCCGCCGGCAGGCGGAACGATTCCTTCACCACCCCGAGCAGCCACAGCAAAGTAATGAACCAGCCCGCAGCCAGGCAGAGCGTCACATCCGCGGCTGTCGGGGTTTCCGTTAGCCAAAGCCTCAGCCAGACCGCGACTAAAGCGATAACCATCCCTGTTAAAAAGGCATAAAATACCGCTTTAAACCGTTTGATAGCAGAAACGTAAACCGTCAAATGCCAAATGACGATCAATTCCATAAAAATAATATAAAGAGGCAGCTTGTACGATACCGGTAGTGGAGATAGCAACAAAAAGATTCCCCCGATAAGAGCGGCCACGGGCAGCAATATTTTGAGTCCGCCAAAAACGGAAGGAAGAATTTCCTCATAGCGCTGTTCGTAGATCATGTCCGAAACAGTCCGCGTCATAAGCATGCCGATGACGGAATGGAGGATGTACGAAAACACAAAGGCATAGACCAACCCGGAAAAAAACAATTCCCGTTCGCTATACTCTGCGCCTCTCTCGATCATCATCCACTGAATGACAACAACGGCCAGCATACAGGAACATAAGGGGCCTACCGTAATGACCGACGAGAAGACATAAGCCTTCAGCCGGTTGATTAGACCTTCTTTCTCAAACAACTTTCGCAATTCAAATCCAACGCCTGCCATATTCATTACCTCTCATAAGATAGATACAACGACTTATACGTATCGATAAAGGCTTTTTTCGTATAGTGGGCGCGCACTCGCCGTTTCCCGCTGTCTCCCATACGCAGCCGCAATTCGGGATCCCGGCAGAGCGTTACAATCGCTTGAGCGATCCGCTCGCTGTTCATGACCGGCACCACGATACCCGCCTCACCGTAATCGTCGTCAGTTCCATAAAGCAATTCTTTACAGCTGCCCACGTCCGTTACGACAAAAGGCTTGCCGGCGGCCATTCCTTCAAGTACAGCCAATGGCTGCCCTTCGCTAATGCTTGTCAGCGCCAGAACGTCCATCCTGCCCATATACTCGTGAAGGGCAACGTTGCCCGTAAACATGTTTTCCATGCCCAGATCATGAGCCAGTTGGACACATTCCTCGTAATACCCTTCATTTTCATCAAAAGAACCCATAATATAAAATGTCGCTTGCGGAACCTCGCGTTTCACCAGGGCAAAGCTCTGAATCATCGTCTTGATGTCTTTAATCGGGACCACGCGAACGAATCCGCCGATATGGATGCGATCATCTCCTTCTTCCTTTCCGGGGAGATTCACAAAATCCGCTGTTTCGATTCCGTTCGGCACGATATCGATTTTATCCGGATCGCAGCCCAGTTCAATTTCGATTTCCTTGTTCCGGTTAAATAATGTAATGACGCGATCGGCGTAATTGTAGGCGCATCCCGCCAGCTTATAGAAATAATCGATCCACAAATCTTTAAAATAGCCTTTGACCCAATCGGCTTTAATAATTTCTTCCTCGCGTTCCCGGGAATAGATGCCGTGCTCGGTCAGCAGAAAAGGCTTTCCGTACACATGCTTGGCCAGACTCCCGATGACGCCTGCATATCCCGTAGCTACGCTATGGTACAGATCTGCTTGCGGCACGGGCTCCCGCAGCAGCAGGAACAGGGGCACCACCATGGAACGCGCCGTCCAGAACATCTCCGTAAACGGTACGTGCAAATATTTCTCCTTGCACAATTGATGAATGATGTCAAAGAAATCCCTGCTCATAAGGAAGTTAGCCACCGACTCCATTTTTGCATCCCGCAAAGTCTCGAATACCAGAGGCCATTCCTGCATATCGTCCCGAATGAAGAGGCTCTTCAAGGCACGAATTTGCGATGGGTCCAGCTCGTAGCTGCCGCCTGAACGCCCTTCTTCCTGCAAATAAGAGTCCAGGAACACTTCCTTGACCTCCGTAACATGAGGGGGCAGTTCATATTTAAATTTTCCCTGCTGAGACTGCTCGGCACCGATCGCATAGATGATAAATTCATGCTCTGGCATCGATCGAATCAATGTATTCAGCCAACTGGATACCCCTCCGGTGACATAAGGGTATGACCCTTCGGCAATAATCGCTATTTTCATAATTGTCCCTTCAGTTCTATTTCGAAATTAGCATCCTGGACGTGGACCAAATAAACTTGATCATCAATCCGTTTCACACTGCAGTGCTTCAACAACCCGATTTTTTTATCCGTGCGCAGTATAAAATACAGGTCTCCGCTATAGTGGTTCACGTATCCGCGCAGCTTCCCTTTTACACTCTTGTCCACATACACTTCCGCCGTAACGGACTTCCTGACTTCCTCCGCCGCTTCCGCCGCGGTCATACTGCGCAAGAAACCGAATCGTTCCTCCTGGAATTCCAGAAAACGATCGATCCGTTCATACAACTGATCCCACTTATACGGAGCACTGCGTTCGCGATCCAGAATGTCGTCCGGGTGGATGAAGTGTGAAAACATGCCGATGGAAGAAGCGCCGCTCATGCTCACCCAATACATGTAATGATCAAGCAAATATCCGGATGTCAGCCTCGGCAGCTCGACAAGGCCGTCCTCCGCCACTTCAAATTCTTGAACATATGCAAAACCCTTCGCATCCTCGGTATAGAGCGATGAAATGTTCGTTAAATCGGGCAAGGCCATCTTCAGCGCCTCCCTTCCTTCCGGACCGAGAACATTGGAAGGAGGCACGTACGTTTGAACTTTAATTGAAGGAAACACGCTCCCGATAAATTGTAGAGCCGCTTCCAGCGATCCCGCCATATCCTCGACGGATGTCCATTTCTTATACCCGAAGAAACCGGCGGTTCTCTCGCTAGTGACCAGGGATTGGTGATTATACCCGTGCAGCCCGATTTCGCCCCCGCCCTTAACGATCTCTCTTCCTAATGTCGCCAAGTTACTCCGATCCGCTTGCTCCGGTGTCATAAAAGGCGATTGCACATCATCCTCATAAGTTTCAATCAGCACTCCCGTGTATTTAAATTCATGCCTCTGAGCAAGCCTCACCATGTCCGGCCACCACACTTCTTTAAAAAACCTGGGCTGGCTTCGTTTATATATCTGGTACAGTTCTTCATTGATGCCGTTGGGAAAGGGAGCCGGAAAGTCGTCAATATAGAGAAGCTTCGCATTAAATACCGAATAAAGCATATCCGGAATAACAAGCCCGGTCATGCCTGTGATCAATCCTCTGCTTGTCTTCTCGTCCAGCATGGTTCCATTAAAAACGACAAATTTGCCTAGGCCATAGGAAGTTTCCCATAGAAGCGGATCTCCCGAAGCCGAAGTGATATGAACCTTAGCCTGTTCATTCAAATCCATACGCAGGGAAGAATTCGTGATAAACTCGTCGTCCACCTCATAGCCTTTCATACCGATCAATATATTGGTATTTAATCGGACACCTTGTACCGTAATGTATTCTCCTACGTCATTAGCGCCCAATTTGCGATAAATACTTAACAGCAAGCTGCTGGTTTCCGGTGTGACTGCCAGCACCAAATGACCGCCCTCTTCCACATAGGAGGTCAGCCAGGTTGGATCCGCCAATCGGTCAAGCTTGGCCATCGCAATCATGACCGCTCGATAGGAGTCCGGACTTCCATGCAGCGCAACGGCTTCCACAACCTCAACCCTCTGCTTCATATCCTGCAGCGTACGAGCAATATTATCTTTAAGACGAACACTGTAGGGGTCCTCGCCATCGTATACCACCAGAATCCGATCGAGCTGCAGCGAATCAACCTCTTGCGCCGTAATTGCATCTTTAAATTCAAGCGTATCAGGTGTCTTGGCTTGCAATCTTCCTGCCCACGTAAGCAGCTCATCCTGACGGGAGATTTGCAGGACTACCCCCAGGATGAAAACCAGAGCCAAAATAAAATATATATTTTTCTTTTGCAGTCCCATGTCAACCTCGCCTCATTCACTGTTTTGCAGCCAAAATCGGATCACACCCAGCGTCTCGGGAGTCGCGCGGATCGGAGCGTTACGAAATGCCTGTAACGTATCCAGCAGCCGGTCCTTCTGATTCAGTTCATACCGCAGCTTCATTTCGGATAAATAGGGTTCCTCTCTATCCGGATAAGCTTCATAGAACTGGCTGATCCAATATTCCGCCTGCTCTCCCCTATTCATAAGAAGCTCGACTTGAATCTTGTCGATATAGTGGGAAACATTCCCCTCTCCCTCACGGAGCAAGCGGTCCAGCACTTCTGCATGCCGCAGCCGATACTGTGCCTGCATATGCCTGTCCAGAAAACCGAGCTCCAAGCTGCGTTTCAATATATCCACATAGGCAAGGAGTAATTCCGGATCATCCGGCGAATGCTCGTAGCGGACGGCTAGCTTCTGCATCATGAGCGTTAACTTGCTCTTCAGTTCTGTAACTGCGGATACGGCGTAATGGGAGGTTTCGGTATCTTCATTGCTGATAGCCGCTTCCAGCAAGCCCGGCATGGCTTCCATTTCCGTCTTCAGCACATCGAGCAGCATGCGCCGCCTTGTCATCACATCGCTGATATATAATGCTTCCTCCAACGGAACCAGATTCACTTCCTTGTCCACATCTACCTGTTGGGGAATTCTCTGGCCTTCGTCCCCCCGATAGACAAGATGGGCGAAGCGTTCCTTATCCGACAATTGCTGATCACTCCGTGATCTAAAGGGGGGCAGCGATGCCCATAAAGCAATGAGCAGACCGGCGAAAGGAATACATACGATCAGAATAAGATCGGTCCACCAGGGACGGCGCTGCCAAATTCGGACCAGCAGATAGACCAGGCTTAACGCGGCATATAGGATATAAAACAGTTCAAGCATAAGAACCTTCCTCGCTCATCAAGGAGGCATTCACCCCAAACGATCGCAATCTCTGTACAACAAGGGTGGCTTCCTCACTCGTTGAATTAGATAACAACACTTGAATAGTCCGATTTCGTCCCAGACCAATATAATCGGACTCACGCAGCGACTGGGCTATATATTTAACGGTATCCTTCCAAGTCGAGCTGTTGTAAGCCACTTCAAGCATGGCATAGTGTACATTGTAAATTTCCCGCAGCTTTCTTTTTTGCTCCAGAATTTCTTGCATAGCTTCTGTGTTCAGAAGCTCCGAATCTTCTATATAGCGCTCGCTGCGAACCGCCCCGGTAAATTGGAAGGCTCGGGCCAAAGAGTTGGAGATCAATTCCGCCGCCACTTTAAAAAGATGCTCATGATACAGCGTGAATCGTTCAAACTTAACCTCATGTACCGACAGTACGGCGACCGTTTCCCCTTCATGGACAATAGGAGCCGCCATCATCGGCATCTGCCCGTTCAACTCCCGGTTGATAAAGAGGCGTTGTTCCGTTACGACAGTCCGCCATTGGGGAGCTTTCTCGATATGAAGCGATTTGGGCAGCAGGAAATCATCTCGATTGGAGCGAACCATCAACCGTAAATAGCCGTTCGGCCGATAGGAATAAATCGATACAGAACGGTTCTCCAGCAACTGCTCGATTACACCGACGGCGGCACCGACAACTTCCTCCGGCTCCAGGCTTTCGAGATTGCGGATAATGGCGTGCAAGCGGCCTATACTGTCTTTGCTACCCACAATTTGCTGCTGCAGCTGTTCCTTGACCTCCAGAGTATCTTCATAAACCTTCCTCAATAAATCATATTTCTCTTTAGACGCCGCCATTTTGTCGTCAGACGAGGCAATGGTCGTTTTGCGCTTGTCCGTGGTATAGCCAATGACTAGTCCCAGGAACAAATAGATTGCCATATGAAAGAATACTTCCGTGTCGTAAATTAACGATAGAAGCTCGCGTCCCTCCGCTATTTGTCCGTACAAATAATACCCGATCGCCAAGCAGACGGAGAGCATGGACTGGCGAATCCCGTGCATGACCGCAATGAGGACAATATAAAAAAGCATGAAGTCCATCGACAAATGGCGAAAAATAATAGAAGAGCCCAACAGCCATACAGCGACAAATAATAAAAGATTTTCTGCGTAAGGCAGAATCATCTTCCATGCGGCGGACAGCGCAAACTTCTTGCGGGCTTGTTCCTTCCCCGCTTTCGGGCGCTGATCGAACCATGCCCGCGTTCTCTGTAAGCCTTCCTCCACCGAATATAACGGAACCCAGTCGAGTGCCCGCTTCAACCTTGTATTGTCGAGCGACGAACGATAGATATCCCCTTCGCGCGCGTCCACATATCGCACACTTAGAGACTTGTCCTCTGTCGACAACTGGCGGACCAAATCATTCAGGCTGGTTTCCGTTCGGGTGGATAAATTGTAGACTCCGGTAATATCGCTATTCGCCGAACGATAGATGGCATCGGCCACATCCTCTACGTAGATAAAGTCCCTCGTCTGACCGCCATCTCCGTAAATGACCAAT
This sequence comes from Paenibacillus sp. J2TS4, assembly GCF_018403245.1. GTDB lineage: Bacteria > Bacillota > Bacilli > Paenibacillales > NBRC-103111 > Paenibacillus_L. Next base: position 108,758 of record NZ_BOSH01000006.1, on the reverse strand, counting down.
TCTTGTCCGCCAACGATTCGGTTTAGAAAGATAGAGATCACTCCACCTTCTCCGGTATCGGACTGACGCGGTCCGTACACATTAGAGAACCGGAAGCAGAGTGTATCAAGGCCATACATCTCCTGCCAACGGGCACAGTACTGTTCCCCGAACCACTTGTGAGTTCCATAAGGCGAGATCGGAGAGCAGGGCGTATCTTCCGATAATGGCAGACTCTCCTCCTGCATGCCATACACTGCGGCAGACGAAGCGAACATAAACTTTTTCACTCCGAACTGAGCCGACAGTTGAAGCATGTTGGCTATGCCCAGCATATTCGTTTGTGCGTCCTCATAAGGGAGCTTCAATGATCTCTGAACATCCACTTGTGCTGCCAAATGAACGACGACATCAAATTTTCCGCTGCGAAAAACTTCCTCACATTGCGGATCTTCCACACTTAAAGTGTACAGTTGATGTTTAAATGGGACGTGATAGGTTTGCCCTGTTGATAAATTGTCGATAATGCTGACCTGATGCCCTTCTTTATGAAAACGTTCGGCGACAAAAGACCCAATGAAACCACAGCCGCCAGTAATAAGAACCTTCATGATACCCTCCACAACATAATTAAGAATCTGCAGTAAAGCACACTGCGGAAATAATTGAAAGATGTCGAGCGCTGCAACAGGTGTTTATTTTATACGGGGGTTCTAAACATTTACTGAACAATAGGGAAGAATTGACAAAATTGAAGAATCGGTGGTAGCCTTTGTTGTATAGTGAAATTATTACTTTCCAAAGAACGGGGGAGCTGCGTGAAAAAAATGAATTTATTTGGCTGCTTCATAATCTTCTTGCTTCTCATTCCCGGCTCCATTGCCCGTGCCGATCAAACCAAAAGTGCTGCCAAATCCAGCCAGTACCGGTTGCTGATTTATTATGGGATTCCCCAGGGAGTCAACGAATTGTGGGAGGATAAGAAAGCCGCCAAAGTGTTTGCTCAGTATGATTATGTCGTTTTTGGCGCTGGTCTTGAGGAGCCCAAGCACAAATATTCGGGCTCCACTCAACAAATTATTACCGCAACCAAAGAATGGAATCCGGACACCCTTTTTTTTGGATACATAGATTTAGGAGTTACGACCAAATATAACTTCCCTCTGGGGCAAATTGAGGCCAAAAGTATATTGTGGCAGCAGTTAGGGGCCGATGGCATCTTCCTTGACGATGCGGGGAACGATTTCGGAGTAGATCGCAAACGGCTAAATACGGCCGTGGAGATGGTTCATTCACTTGGCATGTCAGCTTTCGTGAATGCCTGGGATCCGGACGACGTATTTGCAAGCCAGCAGGATGACAGATACAATCCGGAAGGACTGGAAACCGCTCTGGGACCGAATGATTATTTTTTGATCGAGAGCTTTCTTAAGCCTACTAATATTAACGATCCGAATGCCGAAAGCGCCTATGGCAGAGGATTCCATAAGCGAATGGACAAGTTGCATAGTTACCGTAAAGAATACGGAACCCGACTGCTGTCCGTCAGCAAGATTGATTTTCACTCGCTCTCCAAGAACGAACTTCGCAAATTTTTTCGAATGAACGAAGCGGCAGCGGGGGTTTTCTCTTTGAACGGCTACGGAATCGCAGCCTGGGATTACAGTGCGGGGACAACTAACAGAAACATCGTTCAATCCCTCCCTTATTTTGAAAACTATATGGATTATTATGACGCGGATGAAGATTATAATGTCCTTATTGAAGGAATGGATTACAAGCGAGCCGGATTTCGTCTGCATTCCGAGCAAGGAAAGCATTTCTATCATATTCCCGAGCTGTACGGCAGTTAATCCATACAACAAGAAAACCGTCCCTTCCACCGGACGGTTTCTCTTATTTGAGCGAGACTAGATTCTGCTTCTCCATTGCTCATACCAGTCGATCACATTCGCGCTCGGCTCCACACCCAGCTCTTCCTTCATATTCTCGACAAGAAGCTGGTACTGATTCCTCACTCCTCCGTAATCACCTATTTTTGCATAAATTCGCATAAGTCCAAAATATCCTTCTTCTGTGTAAGGAAATTTCCCCTGAATTTTTTGATATAATGGCACCGCCTCTGAGTATTGCTCCATCTGTATAAAATATTCAGCTACTTGCTTGGCATGCTCCAGCCAGATCAACCGGATGCGCTCCTGCTCCCCTTCCGACCATAGATAGAGGTGCTCGGCCAAGTAGTCGCCGCGATATAGAGCGAGCAGTTTCCGATGCTGCCCAATGGTTTCGGCGGTCACTGCGGAAGCCGTATGTACCCCCTTCTCCCATTCCTCCACGTCCAGCTTCATATCCGCCAGATCTATCCGGTATCCTTCTTCCATATATTTGACTTGAATGCACAGCCCCTTTTGTTTAATCACCCGTCTAATCTGATAGATGGTCGTGTGCAGAAGCGAGGAGGCTTTCTCCATATCATAATCCGGCCATAATAAATCCATGATGGTCTCCTTGCGCACGGTTTGGCCGCGATTATGGATCAGATAAGCGAATAGCTCCTGAGCCTTCGTCGTCCTCCATTGAAAGGTTTGCGGCATTTGATTTTCATCCAGATAATGAAGATAGAACAGACTGCACAGCATCCTCTGCTGCTTGCTGCCGTTATCCGGCTGCTCCTTTGGATCCGCAATAAAGAGCCGCTGCAGTGTTTTAAAGATTCGATCGCGCTGCACTGGTTTGAGTAAATAATCGAGGGCATTCAGCTCGAACGCCTCCACAGCAAAATCATTATAAGCCGTAATAAATACGATGTGAAGCTGGGGCTGAATTTCTAACAAACGCTCGGCCAATTCCATGCCGCCGATTTCCGGCATTTCGATATCCTGGAAGACCAGGTCTACTTTTTCCCGTCTTGCGAAATCAAGCGCCATCTGCGGATCCTGGAAGGAGCCTATCAATTCGATCGCAAACCCGCTTTCTATCTGTTCTTCCAACAGATTTTCTACTCTACGTAAAGCCAAGGGCTCATCATCGACAATGATCGTTTTCATACTCTACCCTCCTTTGGGAATCCGAACGATAACTCCGTTTCGAGCTCTGAAGTGATGTACTGCTCTGTCCATAATCCTAATTATATTTAAAACGCTGATAAATATATTTTTGATGCGGTTATACATATGTTTACTTGCAAGTTTAATACTATTTTTACATGTTCCTATCCTTAAAGACAAGAAGGAGAAGCTAATAATTTATTATTCCTCCTTCAATTCTTACATTATTAAGGAGATTGGAAATATCCTTTGACCAAAATGAATAGGAGTTGCAAATATTCTAATCAATAAAAGGTTCAACCTAATAATCAGTGCTTGATTTTCTTTCGCCGCCAAGCAGACTGGATTTTATACAGCTAAATAAGCCAGATCAGACGATTATTGGCAATCTAACTGGAAATCATACAGCTAATTCGATCCCAATCTATCCAATTCCTCTTTAACCCCATTTTTAACGGTAGGTTTTACATTTAGTCCGGAGATCTAGCGAGCTTTAGCGAGAATTAACTGCATCAATTACATTTAATCGGACAAGGACCATCTGGAGGGCCAATCTATCAAGTGAAATTCTAATAAGATAAATCTGTCAAGGATGGCCTGTCAAAGTCAAGGAATGATTATGGTTTTGAGCCCAATAAAAAGAAAGGAATCCTTTGGTTTATGTCGAAATCTTTTTTAACATGACAAAATTGTAAATACTGTAGAGAGGCCGTTCCATCTATTGAAGTCTACTTGGATGGCCTCCTTTGCCCTGAGATTATAGATTCGAATATAAGCTAAAGAAAGCGGTGAACAGATGACCATACATATTGCTCTGCTGCGAGGAATCAATGTCGGCGGTAAAAACAAGATCAAGATGGCAGATCTAAGGAAGACTTTGGAAAGTCTCGGTTTGGCTCGGGTTCAAACGTATATTCAAAGCGGCAACATTTTGTTCGAGTCGGATGAAGAAGAAGCCACACTGCGGCAACGGATTGAGCAAGAGATTGAAAAAGTGTTCGGTCTATCGATCGCGGTCATAATCAGAACATCCGCAGAATTAAACAATATAGTTGAGAGCCGTCCCTTCTCAGACAAGCAAATTGCCGAGGCCGAAGCCTCTTCAGAGGGAGAGAGCCTATACGTCTCGATGCTTCTCGAGGAGCCACATATGGAACGGATCGAGCAGCTTAGGGCATACGACTTCAAAGAGGATCAATTCCATGTAGCGGGCAGGGACATATATTTGTTATTTCACCAAAGCATCCGCCATTCGAAGCTCGCGGCCCAAGTAGACAAGCTGGGCGTGCCAACTACTACGCGCAACTGGAAAACGATCAGCAAGCTTGTTGCATTGTCAGATGAAATGGCGGACCGCAAGAAATCACCAAAACTGTCCGGTCATGAACAAGTAGTCGAATATATGAACAACCTGGAGCATCCCCTAAAGCAGGAAATAGCGGAGGTTCGAAAAATCATTTTAAGTGCTAATGAGCACATCAGTGAGCACATCAAATGGAACGCCCCGAGCTTCTGTTATCAGAATGAGGATCGAGTGACCTTTAATCTGCACGGCAAAGATAGTTTCCGTCTTGTTTTTCATTGCGGAAGCAAAGTAAAGAAGATTACGAAGGAGCCCTTATTTAAGGATACAACAGGGCTGCTGGAATGGGTTGCAGGCGACAGAGCTATAGTCACATTTACGGATATGAATGATGTGCATGCAAAGAAAGAAAAGCTTATTGAGGTTATGAATAGGTGGCTGGAAGCGACCCGTTCCGACCTTGCAGATTAACCGGTGCAAGCTCTCTTCTTGGCTTAATGGATGGAACTCTCTGGACTCAGGGATACATAGAGGGGGACGAAATCCGGATAGGAATACGCAAAAACCTCCCAAAATATAGATGCGATCATTTCAGGAGGTTATGGAGTCCATCTTAATCCACTATCGATTGTTATTATCGAGATATCCCCATCCATTCCCTATGACCTGCCCTCGGTTGGGAGTCGCCAAAGTGCATCAAAGATAAGTTGGATAATATTGATTCGCAAGGTTATAGAGTGTTGTTGGAGTTGCTGTTATTTACGATTTAGGAGAATAGGAATAGCCGGGATATTGGACGACAGGCCATTTATCCTTCCGCAAAGCATTAAGCAAATCAGGCCCCACACGAAGATTATCCCGGACCAGTTCTCGAGGAGTAAGTGCCATCCACTGATTTAAGGAGATGTCGACAAACCGGTCGCTCTTGAACATTTCCAGAAACCACAGTGATTCTGTTCCCGTATTCTGAATATAATGGCCATTGGCAAAAGGCACATAACCGACGTCTCCGGCTCGGTAATCAAAGGTTCTTGCTGTTCCGCTGCCGGCGAACACCGTCATTCTTCCTTGCCCCGCAAGGTAATACTGCCATTCATCATTATTGGGATGCCAATGGAGCTCCCTCATCGCTCCAGGATGGATCTCGACTAACGCCGCGGCAATCGTTTTGGAAATTGGAAAGTTGGAGGAATCCACGATCCGCACGCTTCCTCCGGGCGTTACTATCGGTTTTTGGGCTAATAAGCGATGCTTGAAACTCAGAGGAACCGTGCCGTATGGGGATTGAACCTGCTGACTTTCCAGAGCGCCTGGAACATTAGCTGGAAAAATATAGACTTGATCTGAAGGAATGTTAGCAAAAGCGCTTTCTGCAACACCGAAGTTGGCTGACAGCACATCTTTGGGGGTATGGGCAAACCAATCAGAAATAGATAAAGTATTCAACTCAGAAAAGTGTCCATCATCAAAAACAAGTAAAAATTCGCATCCTGTCGCCAGGCCTTGAATGGAGTGCGGCAATCCTGCAGGAAAATACCACAGATCCCCCGGTCCGACATCCGCGATAAAGTTACGGCCATCCTGATCCACAGCCGTTATTCTCGCGTTTCCCCAAATCATATAGGCCCATTCCGCTTGTTGATGCCAGTGCAATTCCCGCACTCCGCCTGGAGTCAGACTCATATTAACACCCGCAAGCGTAGTGGCAACCGGTAATTCCCGCACCGTAATTTCTCTGGACCAGCCGCCGTAATTAAGCTGCATATGAGTATCGGAGAAAGACATCTTGAGGTTAGGCAGCAGGCCGGAATCGGTAGCCGGCGGGACCAGCATATTCGGGTTCTCCATATCCCTCCATATGTCTCGAGGACCCCAATCAGGCCCTCCGGCCCCATCCCTTCTGATCGGTTGTGGCACAATGAACGACTTGCGTTGATTTGGATGTTGATCTCTCATGGAAACCTCCAGTTGATGATATACGCTTATCTTTCAAGTTTACCAATATAATTATGAAACAAGGCTTGGATATTATGAAGAGATCTGAACCAGCAGCCCTATTTAAAAGCCCGCCTTCAATGAAGGCGGGCTCGGTTAATAATGTTTAATAGGGTTCGGCCTCATGCCCCTTTTCCACCGCTTGTTCAGGCGCTTTATCCCCTTCGCGGTTGCCAAGCGGCTTTTGGCTGGAACCGCCTTGCGGTGCCTTGGCCAAGCCATCTCTTAGCCGACGTCCGTATTCATCATCTGCTTCTTCAGCCAGAGCGATCATTTTATCCTGGATGCGTTTATCGCAGCGGGAAAGATCCGATACCAGATTGGAGATCAGATCGGCTTTCTCCCATTCCTCGAACCTGCGGTACGTTTCGCCCGCCTGCTTGGTATTGCTCTGCCGGTCGATGGACTCACGCACCAGGTTTCCCTTCACCAACGGTGTATACTCCTTGCCGGCTTGCTCCGACTCCTGCAACCCGCCTAGAATCGAGGGCTCATAGTTAATATGAGGATTCTGGCCAGGGGCGCGATCCACTTTATATTGCATTTGGCCGCCGCTTTGATTCGTGGCCACCCTCTTCTTTGGCGAATTGATAGGCAGCTGCAAATAATTCGCCCCTACGCGGTGACGCTGCGTATCAGAATAGGAGAATGTCCGGCCTTGAAGCATTTTGTCATCGGAGAAATCCAGTCCATCCACAAGAACGCCTGTACCGAAGGCGGCTTGCTCTACTTCTGTGAAATAGTCCTGCGGATTTCGATTTAATACCATTTTACCGACAGGCAGCCAAGGAAACTGATCCTCCGGCCACAGCTTGGTGTCATCCAGAGGGTCAAAATCCAGCTCGGGATGCTCATCATCGCTCATAATTTGCACAAACAATTCCCATTCCGGATAGTCCCCGCGTTCAATCGCTTGGTATAAATCCTGGGTCGCGTGATTAAAATTGGTCGCCTGAATTTCACTGGCTTCTTCTTGGGTCAAGTTTTTAATGCCCTGCTTGGGCTCCCAATGATATTTGACGAGAACCGCTTCGCCCTCCTGGTTTACCCATTTATATGTATTAACCCCGGAGCCCTGCATCATGCGGTAGTTAGCCGGTATACCCCAAGGGGAATACACAAAAGTAACCATATGGAACGATTCGGGTGAGCTGGCGCAAAAGTCAAAAAATCTCTCTGCATCCTGAATGTTTGTAATAGGATCCGGTTTGAACGCATGAATCATGTCCGGAAACTTCATCGCATCACGGATAAAGAAAATTTTCAGATTATTTCCGACCAAATCCCAGTTTCCATCCTCTGTATAAAATTTGACGGCAAATCCCCGAGGATCGCGAAGCGTTTCCGGGGAATGCCCCCCATGGATAACAGACGAAAACCGGACAAAGACCGGAGTTTGCTTGCCCTTTTCCTGGAACAGCTTGGCTCGCGTATACTTGGATACCGGTTCTTCACCGACGGTTCCATAGGCTTCGAAGTAACCGTGTGCCCCCGCACCACGAGCATGAACCACCCGCTCCGGAATTCGCTCTCGATCAAAGTGGCTGATTTTTTCGATGAAATCATAATTTTCCAACGTGGCCGGACCCCGATTGCTTACGGTTCTTATATTTTGATTGTTAGTAATGGGATGGCCTTGCCGGTTAGTCAAGGTAAAGTCATTTTCCTTGTTCTGTTCGCCGCCATGCGATGGATCTTTGCTCATGATTAGCCCTCCTAAACCTCTGTGGACCGATGGTCCTATGATTGGATAGTCCTTTTTCCCAAACGATTTGCTGTCTTATATTTTGCTACATTTTTAATAAAAAATTCTTATATTCCCAATTTATTCTCGTTCGCTTCGAATTATGAGAAAAACCATTATCGGAGTCCTTCCACGATGAGCAACCGCTTTTAATAGAGCCTTTTCGCCAAATAGGATGAATTGGAATTTCGGAAGCAGAAACTTATAAATTCTATATATGATTAACAGAATTTTCATATCTATTCCTACTAAAGACCTTTTATATAGGTCTTTTAGTCTATATAATGATTAAAAGCCTCCTGGTTATGCCTGGATGCAGATGTCGTCGAACGGGTCCTGCTTGGATTGTGCCTTGTCGATGCTTCCATGGAGGAAAGAATTACACCGTTCATTTTTACATACACCCCTGGGAGGTATTCATGAAAAATCTAAAATTACAAAAGCAAATTCTTATTCCTTTCCTTAGCTTGATCTTGCTGGCATCCATTATTCTCTCGTCCGCCAGCTACCTGTTCAGTGTCAATATGACAGTAAGTACTCTGAACAAAAACATCGGAAATTCGATCGAAGAGACTAATCGGATGTTTGAACGATTTTTTAGAAAAGTGGAAAAGCAATTAACCGCCATTTCCGAGAATGGAATGATCAGCGAATATTCCCCTACCCCGGAGAACGAAGCCTCTTTGCTGTCGTTGTTCCAGATGTATCATACAGCTAATAATGATATAACGAACATTTATCTCGGTACGGAGGAGGGCAGAATTACATTGTATCCAGAAGACCAGACGCTGCCGTCCGACTATGATCCGCGTACGCGTCCCTGGTATGAAGAAGCTATTCTTAATAAAGACCAAACCGTTTGGACAGAGCCGTACCTGAACGCAACGGACGGATCGCTTGTGGTAAGCGCGGCTAAGGCCGTCGATAAGGGCGGCGACACATTAGGAGTCCTGGCTATAGATGTTTCGCTTAACGAACTGATCGAGCTAATTGAAAATATTCAAATCGGCCAAGAGGGATATGCTGTCTTGTTCGACGACAAGGGAACCTTCCTCTATCACCCGGACAGCGAATTGAGCGGCGCTGACGTAACGCAGGAAGAATACTACATAAAGATGTCTGAAGCCGGAGAAAAGGGAGTCATTTCTTATAATTTCTACGGAAACGAGAAAATGTTCAGCTTCACGACAAATCCGACCACAGGCTGGCGGTTGGCGGGAACGGTGTATGTGAATGAATTTAAACAAGAAGCCGCACAATTGATCAAGCCGTTAGCTATAATGACTATTATCGTATTGCTGGCAGCGGTCATTATCTCTTACTACTTCACCAGAAGAATCACTAAACCGATCCACAGCCTGATGGCCTCTATGAAAGAAGTGGAGCAGGGCCGCTTGAATATCCGGGTGGATCTCGAGCGCAAGGACGAAATCGGACAACTGGCCAGCGTGTTTAATAGTATGGTCACCAAAATACGCAGTTTGATCGGCAGCATCGATCAGATTTCGGATAAAGTGAAGGAAGCGTCGCAGACACTTGTCGCCAATACGGAAGAAAACCAGGCGGCCAGCAGTGAAATTACGCGGGCAGTAAACCAAATCGCGGAAGGAGCTGGTCAGCAGGCAGAACTAGTCGAGCAGACGTCCGAAGCCATCTATAATTTAGCCGATCGCATGACAGACATCGAGACTCAGAGCCGCTCCATGGAAGCAGAGTCGCAAACTATGCTTGCTATTTCTCAGGAAGGAATGGATCGGATTACGCAGCTAAAGAAGCAGGCCATCCTTACGAATCACTCCATGGGGCAAATTGTTGAGGCCATTGCGTTATTAAATGAGCGAACCGGGAAAATAAGCGAGATTGTTAATACCGTGTCGGACATTGCTGCACAAACCAATCTGTTGGCACTCAACGCCTCCATTGAGGCGGCGCGCGCTGGAGATGCCGGCCGCGGATTCACCATCGTCGCCGATGAGGTCAAAAAGCTGGCGAACCAGTCCCAGGACGCGCTTGGCTTAATTGGCAGCATCATTAATGAAATTAGCGGCGAAACCGAAAATACTTTGTCAATCATCCAAGAGTCCAACCAAATAATCCAACAGCAGGACGTTGCGGTATCCGATACCGATTCAGCCTTCCGTACGATTATGAGCACAGTGGAATCTAACACGGAACAGATCCGAAGCATAGCCGAGCATATCAAGGAAACGGCGCGGCAAAAAGAAAGTATCATCCAGGCGATGGAAATCGCCAATTCCGTTACCGAAGAAACAGCAGCCGGAACGGAAGAAGTTTCTGCGACGGTTGAACAGCAAAGCGATTCGATCAGCCAGCTCACTCAACTGGCTGAAGAGCTGGACCAGCTCGCCTGGAAATTGTCTGAGGAATTAAAGCATTTCCGTATAACCTAATTGAAAGCGGAATAGCGATAGCTTGCCCGTGAGAAAACCGCCCTTCCTCTTTCTAGAGACATAGGGCGGTTTCTTTAATTTTTGAAAACAACCGATTTCTTACATTAGCTTTACACTTGATTAACACGCGCTTAACATAACCGTTTTATGATAGACATGTGCAATAAAATTACTATTAAACGGAGTGGGGGAAAACAATGCAACGTAAAAACTTAAGCTTTATCCTTTTGGCTATCGCTTTGTCCAGCTTGTTAATTTTGGCAGCATGCGGCAGTAACAACAGTGGTTCGAACAATGGCAGCGGAGGCTCGACTCCTGCTGCGTCAGAAACAAACAAACCTAATGATAAGGAACCAAAGAATGATTCAAAAAAGGATAAAGAAATTTCAGGCTCTATCGTTGCCCTCGGTTCATCGGCTATGCAGCCGCTAGTGGAAGAAGCAGCAGCTCAATTTATGGAGAAGAACAGTAAAGCGCAAGTTCAGGTACAAGGTGGCGGCAGCGGAACCGGATTGAGCCAAGTAGCCTCCGGCGGTGCGGACATCGGCAACTCCGATATTTTTGCCGAGGAGAAAAGCGATGTCGATGCTTCCCAACTCGTTGATCATAAAATAGCCGTGGTAGGTATGGGGGCTGTAGCAAACCCCAACGTTGGCGTAGACAACTTAACCAAACAGCAATTGATTGATATTTTTACAGGCAAGATTAAGAATTGGAAAGACGTAGGCGGCGCTGATCAAGAAATCGTATTAGTCAATCGCCCGCAAAGCTCCGGTACCCGAGCAACCTTCTTCACCTTCGCATTGGATAAAAATGAAGAGAGCGAAGGCATTACCGAGGATTCTTCCGGTACCGTTAAAAAAATCGTCGGAGAAACTCCTGGAGCCATAGGATATCTGGCCTTCTCCTATTTCGATGAAACGGTAAAACCTATCTCCATCGACGGCGTGGCTCCGACTTCCGAGAACGTCTATAACAACAGCTTCCCGGTATGGGCATATATGCACATGTATACAAAGGGTGAGCCAGAAGGAGTTGCGAAAGCATTCCTGGACTACATTCTCTCTCCTGAAATACAAGATTCTCAAATTGAAGGTAAAGATTCTTTAATTGAAGAGCTAGGCTATATCCCGGTTTCGAAAATGAAGGTCGACCGTTCCGCAGATGGAGCTATAAGTAATAAATAATCGGCTTACCATTGATTTGTTAGCGGGAAGTAAAAAGCAGAACGCAGAAGGCTGGAAGATGCGGTACCCGGGTGGCTACGGTACTGCATCTTTCGTCCATTTTGCGGCGCGCCAAATTGTAGGACCGTTGGGGGGGAAATGTAAATGGCGCATGCCAGAAAAACCGAAAAATTCAAAAAGCATCATATCGAAGAATTTCGCGGACGGATGTTCATCTATTTTTGCACCTTTTTCTTGATAATTACTTTATTGGCCATTATTTATTTTATTGCCTCCAAAGGACTGGCTACATTTTTTCAGAACCGGGTTAACCTTTTCGATTTTTTATTCGGCACGACGTGGGCCCCCGGACGAGCGGATGACGCTGGCGGGCCTCAATTCGGCGCATTCCCTTTCATATTCGGGTCGTTCGCGGTCACCATTATGGCCGCTTTGGTCAGTGCGCCCCTCGGCATAGGTGCTGCGATTTTTATGTCTGAAATCGGACCTTCATGGGGGAGAAGAATTTTGCAACCGGTGATCGAGCTGCTGGTTGGCATTCCTTCTGTTGTCTATGGATTTGTTGGTTTGACTCTCATTGTCCCCTTTCTTCGTTCCAGCTTCGATGGACTTGGATTTGGGCTGCTCGCTGGAATGATTGTGCTGTCCATCATGATCCTGCCTACGATTACAAGCGTTGCCTACGACGCAATGAAGTCGCTGCCCATCAATATTAAAGAAGCCTCCTTCGGCCTGGGGGCTACCCGTTGGCAGACCATCCGACGCGTGCTGGTTCCCGCTGCGCTGCCTGAGCTTCTTACCGGTGTCGTCCTAGGCATGGCCAGAGCTTTCGGAGAAGCATTGGCCGTACAGATGGTCATCGGTAACGCCCAGCGACTTCCTAACTCGTTGAACGATCCGACCAGTACGATTACGAGTCTGCTGACATTGGAGATGGGAAATACGGTGACAGGGACTGTTTATAATAACGCGTTGTGGTCGATGGCGCTGATCCTGCTTCTGATGTCGTTTTGCTTCATTTTCCTGATTAGATTGATAGGTAGGAGGGCAAAACATGAACGCTAAAACCTATGACCGCATTGCCACCATCGTCTTCTATCTCATCGCTATCCTTATTATCGGAATATTGGTAGGCTTAATCAGCTTCATTCTAATTAGAGGCTTGGGACACATCAGCTTTGATTTCCTTACGTCCCATCCCCAGCGAATCCGCGCGGGCGGAGGCATCGGACCGCAAATTTTCAACTCCTTCTATTTGCTGGTATTGACGATGCTCATTACGGTTCCGCTTGGCATCGGCGGAGGAATTTATATGTCTGAATATGCCAAGCGCGGCTGGGTGACGAATATGATTCGCACAACGGTGGAGGTGCTATCTTCCTTGCCTTCTATTGTCGTTGGTTTGTTCGGACTTCTGATGCTCGTCAACTTCTTCGGCTTCGGATTCTCGATTATTTCCGGTGCTATCGCATTAACGGTCTTCAATTTGCCGCTTATGGTTCGGATTACGGAACAGGGGCTCCAATCCGTTTCGGTACAGCAGCGGGAAGCCGGGCTAGCGTTAGGGTTGTCCAAGTGGAAAACCATCACCTCGATCGTTATTCCCGAAGCCTTGCCCAGCATGATCACCGGGATGGTGCTTGCCGCGGGCCGCGTATTTGGAGAAGCGGCGGCACTGCTGTTTACCGCGGGGATGAGTACTCCCCCGCTTGATTTCACGAACTGGAACCCGCTTGCGATGAATTCTCCGCTGAATCCGTTTCGTCCTGCGGAGACCCTTGCTGTGCACATTTGGAAAATCAACAGCGAAGGACTCGCCCCGGATGCGAAGCAAATTGCGGCGGGCACGTCAGCAGTATTGGTCATTGTCGTGCTATTGTTTAATCTTATCGCCAGATGGTTCGGAAAGTGGATTCACCGCATCATGACGGCTGGTAAATAGGAGGGCTTAGAATGATCAGAATACAAGAGGACGTACTGTCGGAGAGCCGCTCGATTCCTCGGGAAATAGCGTTGGAAACCAAAAATCTGCAGGTCTATTATGGAGATTTTCATGCCATCAAAAACTTGTCACTGGGCTTCCCCAAATATGAGGTTACCGCATTGATCGGACCTTCCGGCTGCGGCAAATCTACGTACCTGCGGACATTGAATCGGATGAACGATCTGGTACAGGGAGCCCGATACGAAGGAGAAATCTGGTTCGAGAATATGAATCTGAATGATCCCGGGATCGATGTGGTAGATATTCGTAAGCGCATCGGTATGGTATGGCAGCGGCCAAATCCTTTTCAAAAATCGATCTTTGAAAATATCGCTCTAGGCCCGAGATACCACGGAGTTCGCAGCAAGGCTATGCTGGAAGAGATTGTGGAAGAAAGCTTGAGGAAGGCAGCGCTTTGGGATGAGGTGAAGGATAGACTGCATACCTCCGCCCTTTCCTTGTCCGGTGGACAACAGCAGCGCCTATGTATAGCCCGGTCCATTGCTCTGAAGCCGGAAATTCTGCTGCTGGATGAACCCGCATCCGCCTTGGATCCGATCTCGACCATCAAAATCGAAGAGCTGATTTCCATACTAAAGAAGGACTATACCATCATCATGGTGACACATAATATGCAGCAGGCCGCAAGAATTTCATCGCATACCGCATTTTTTCTAATGGGTGAATTGGTTGAATTTGATCAGACTTCCAAGCTATTTATGAATCCGGAACAACAGAAGACAATGGATTACATTACAGGAAGATTTGGATAGAAACCTAACCTTCTAACAAACTCTGCAAGTTCGGTGAGGGTTAGCCGGAATTCCGGGGGAGCAATCCCCCTTTGCCTGTTAGCTTGTCCCTTTCCTAATATTACAATACCAACATTTGCTTGGAAAATGAGAAAAACTCCTGTCGGAGTCCTTCGAAGATGATCGACCGCGTTTAAAGGTTGTTTTTATCGCCGGCATTTGGAATGGGATTCAGGAAGCGCAAACTTATAAATTCTATATGCGGTAAAAAACGCGACGCGTAATTACCGTGTCTGCGTTAAGTTAGGAAGGATCTCCCGGATCAAGCTGGTGCTTAGTCAAAATTTGGTTCAGTTCCTTCATAAACATATTGATATCTTTGAACTGGCGGTAAACCGATGCAAAACGAACATAAGCTACCTCATCGACAGGATAGAGCTGGTTCATCAGGATTTCTCCAATTTTCCGGCTCTCCACTTCATTCTGGGCCGTGTTGCGAATCTGCTTCTCTACTTCTGAAACCATCTTTTCCAATGTTTCCATCGAGACCGGTCTTTTCTCGCAGGCGCGGATCAAGCCCCGCAATATTTTTTCCCGATTGAATTCCTCCCGGCTTCCATCCTTCTTGATGACTACAAGAGGAGTTTCCTCGACCATTTCAAACGTTGTAAAACGGCGGAAGCATTTCTCGCACTCCCTCCGGCGGCGGATCGATTTGTTCTCATTGGCCGCGCGTGAATCTAATACTTTAGTGCCCGAATGATCACAAAACGGACATTTCACCTTCCATTCCTCCT
This sequence comes from Paenibacillus sp. J2TS4, assembly GCF_018403245.1. Taxonomy (GTDB): domain Bacteria; phylum Bacillota; class Bacilli; order Paenibacillales; family NBRC-103111; genus Paenibacillus_L. The sequence continues at coordinate 93,559 of NZ_BOSH01000006.1, read as the reverse complement.
TCTTCCCTTTCTCCCATTTGACAATCTTCTTACCAGACGTTCCCTGTTATGATCTCATGTAAACCGCACATAATAGAATTACCAACCGACAAGGAGGTGAACAACATGGCAGCAGGACAATCTCGGGGCAGCAACCAACTGGTTGTTCCTCAAGCTAACGCCGCATTGGATCAATTAAAATACGAAGTAGCTCAGGAACTGGGTATCGCCATTCCTCAAGACGGTTACATGGGTAACATGGCTACTCGTGATGCAGGTGCAATCGGAGGTAATATCACCCGTCGTCTGGTACAAATCGCTGAACAACAACTGTCTGGCGGTAATAGATAAGGAATCTTACTTTTGTACCGATGCATCGGCAAGCTCCTTCCGGAGCTTGTCCGGTGCTTTCTAATATTTTGACACCTTAATGCTTTAATCTTACCTTTCTTTAGCGTATATTTCCATATACTTCTTATAATAATAATCGACGGAGCTGACATAATTCCTGGTTTCCCGGAATGGAATTCGATCGACATTCTGCAGCGTTCCGTCCCAGATGCCGCTTTGCTTCCATTTCATTACATTGCCCTGACCCGCATTATAGGCGGCCAGCACCTCGAATCGGTTATTATCAAAATAATTAAACAAGAAGTTAAGATAGCTTGTTCCTGCCTGAATATTAATCACCGGATTTCTAAGATCCTTGACGTCGTAAACCTTGGAGCCTTCTTTCTCAAATATCCAATCAGCGGTTTCCGGCATCAGCTGCATCAGCCCGACAGCGCCTTTCTTGGACTCGGCTTCCGGCTTGTAATTGCTCTCTACGCGAATAATCGCCGCTACCAGGAATGGGTCCAATCCATACTGCTCCGCATATTTGGTAATTTCCTCTTGATAATGAATCGGGTGAACCATTTTTCCCATCCAATTGCTGTTATAGAATAAAATCACCATTACAACAATAAAGGGCAAAAGTAACCATAGCCGACGTTTCTTCCGGGATCGTTTCATCAGAGCCCCTTTCCTTCTAAAAAGTGGTCGATTTGGCGTTCGGTATCCGAAAGACTTCCTTCATTATCTATGACAATGTCAGCCCGTTCCTTTTTCTCTTCTATAGCCATCTGAGCATCCAGTCTACGCTGCGCCTGTTCAGCGGTTAGTCCGTCCCGAGCCATCAAACGGGTCAATTGTGTAGCTCTGGAAACGTATACGACCATTACTTGCTCGAACATCGCCTGCAACCCCGACTCAAAGAGAAGGGGAACATCGACGACCACCAGACGATGTGGATCTGCCGCTTCTGCCTCCAGCATTCTTTGTTTCATCAGGGCCCGGATTTGTGGGTGAAGCAACCCTTCCAAATCTTTGCGCGCGGCAGGATCGGCAAACACAATCTCTCCCAGCTTCTTTCGGTTCAAGGAACCGTCGGGGTTAAGAACAGCTTGTCCAAAATGCGCAGCAACCTGCGCCAACAACGGTGTTCCGGGAAGGACGACCTCTCGGGCGATTTGGTCCGCATCGATCAACAGCGCTCCGCGTTCGACGAGAACGGTAGCCACGGTTGATTTGCCGCTGGCAATCCCTCCAGTCAAGCCTATATTCATACGGCTGCACTCCTAATTCATAGCTTTGTTGTATATGATCTGTCGTTACTTATAACAATTTAATAATTCCTATGATTATTAAAAAGCATCCGGGCAATATCGACATCTTTCTCATCCAGGTCAATCCGGCAAATCGAAGGCCGATATTAAGTCCGGCAGCAAGGAAAGCACCGCTCGAGACGGCAATAACAGTGGAGGTCACGTAAGGATTATATCCAAGCAAGGCCGCTCCGATACCCGCTCCAAAGGCATCCAAGGATAAAGCTAAACCAAGCAGGGCCGCTTCAGAGGGCGATATGATGCCAGAGCGGTCAATATCGGCGACGGAGGGGGTTTTTAATATTTGGATAACCAGCCCCATCCGTTTAAGCTCAATGCGGACCAGTGCCTCATTCCCTTCTTGATCCTGAGCAGCGGAAGCTTCACTTGTTGCCAGTTTGGCGGAATCGGGGCGTTCTTTAGCTTCATCCTTCTTCGGAAAAATTTGATACAGGGACCAGATTCCGATTCCTATCAGAATGAAAGCTCCAAGGGCATTGGCCATGGACGGTGAGAATAAGCGGGACAGCCAGTCTCCGATCTGCATCGAAAGAAGAATAGTAATCCCTGAGCATAAAGCAATAATAACAATCGATAGAACCGGGATTTTGATTTGTCGCAAACCATAGGTAGCCCCTACTCCGAAGCCGTCCAAACTGACAGCCAGCGCCAATATCAATAAAGACATTGTCAACATCCCAATCCCTCCAGCTAAAGAATGCCTCTGCCTGCCGCTGCTTCTTATATAAGAGCTCCGGAAGGCGAGTCAATCCCATCATATGGGGGAAGGCACTGTCGCGTGCATAATCGGGATACGGCGCTGACCGATCATTGCCGATGAGGCGATTAACCGCTATTGATCCTTCATTCTGTTCTGCTATCTATATATGTGGCACTAAAGAAAGGGATCATTCCGTTCCGAAGGAAGATAACTCGCCCTGGAAGCATCTTTCTTTCTCCACTCCATGATGATCTATTAAAACTTAGTTAGAGATAAGGACGCCTTCTTCATGTTAATCTCCCTCTCGCGATTCCTGCTAAAAACAGCTTTACTGATTGCTTGCCTTGGCCTTGCCGGCTCTTCGACGCTTCTTAGGCGGCTGACAGTTCGGGCAATAGTGAGTGCCCCGGCCGCCCAGTACGGTCTTGACAATAGCATGTCCACACTCATTGCAGCCCTGCTCCTTGCGGCCGTACACATTCAGCTGCTGCTGAAAAAGACCCATCTCCCCTTGACCGTTAACATACGATTTAATCGATGAGCCGCCCGCGTCAACCGCTTCTTGCAGCGTTCGAATAATCGCTTCATGAAGCCGAAGCCACTCTGGACGGGTTAGGGAATCCGCCGTCCGTTCCGGATGAATGCCTGCCCTAAACAGAGCCTCATCCGCATAAATATTACCAATTCCCGCAATCCGCTCCTGGTTAAGGAGCAAAGGTTTGATTTTAGTCGATCGATGGGCCATCTCCTTGCGGAGAGCCTCGAGGGTAAACTCTGGGGCCAGCGGCTCTAATCCAAGCTTATGCAGAGGGGGCAGAATAAATTCATCTCCGGGAGAGAACAAATGCATAGTTCCGAATTGGCGTACATCCTTGTAGCGAAGCTCGGTTCCATCATCAAAATGGAAGACAACATGGGTATGCTTCTCTACAGGATCCTCTGAAGCATATAAGCCATAACGTCCCTCCATCCGCAGATGAGACACCAGCACAAGTCCATCCAGCAGGAATCGGAGAAATTTCCCCCTGCGCTCAATCGCAATAATCGATCTTCCCCTCAGGATCGCGCAGAATTCCTCCGGATCGGATGGACGCTGGATAATGCGCCCCAGGTGGACGCTAACATCACTTATATGTTTACCTTTAACCAATTGATTTAACGTTCGAACTACCGTTTCAACCTCAGGAAGCTCCGGCATTATCCTTCACCTCTTGCCGTCATATATTGACGCATTAAAAGATGGTACCCCATTCAAAATGGCCAAACTATGTTGTCACCGCCGTTATGTGGTAGATCAATCTTTAAAATGCTGATTTTACAAATATGACAATAATTCTAGTTAACATGACTAGCATACAGGAACCCCGTTCCGAATGCCAATCGGACTTCACTTCGCTTCGTACCAATTATCTCCTATACTGACATCAGCTCTAAGCGGAACATCCAGCTTGAGTGCTTGCTCCATAGTTTCAGGTACAAGGCGTTCCATCATTTCCAGTTCAGCCTCCGGCACCTCGAATACCAATTCGTCATGAACCTGAAGGAGCATCCGGCTCTCCAGCTTCTCTTCCTTTATCCTCTCAGCCAGTTGAACCATGGCCAGCTTGATAATGTCTGCTGCCGTTCCCTGGATCGGTGTATTCATAGCCGTCCGCTCGGCAAATGATCGGAGATTATAATTGGATGCATTAATTTCCGGTAAATAACGGCGGCGTTGCAGCAGCGTCGTTACATACCCGTCCTTGCGAGCCTTCTGCACGATTTCTTCCATATATCCTCGAACTCCCTGAAAGACAGAGAAGTACTGCTCTATAAATTTGGCCGCCTCGGCGCGGGTGATATCCAGATTCTGCGATAAACCATAGTCGCTGATTCCATAAACAATTCCGAAGTTGACCGCCTTGGCTGAACGGCGCATATTGGAATCGACGTCCGACTCTGCCACCCCGAACACATCCATCGCCGTTTTGGTATGGATGTCCATATTGTGATGGAAAGCTTCCATCAGCTTCTCATCTTGAGAAATATGGGCAAGGACACGCAGCTCGATCTGCGAATAATCCGCTGCGAGAATCTTCCACCCGGGTTCGGAAGGCACGAACACTTTACGAATTTTACGTCCTTCCTCCAAGCGGATCGGAATGTTCTGCAGGTTGGGGTATTGGCTGCTGAGCCTGCCGGTTGCCGCGATCGTTTGTTTATAGTAAGTGTGAATTTTACCCGTTTGCTCGTTCACTTCTTTGAGCAGGCCTTCAATATAAGTCGATTGAAGCTTGGCTAGCTGGCGATAGGTCAGCAGATGCTGAACGATTTCATGGCGGGAAGCGAGCTTCTCCAGCACTTCCGCATCGGTGGAATACCCGGTCTTTGTTTTTTTGATGACAGGCAGTTGGAGCTTGTCGAACAAAACCTCGCCCAGCTGTTTAGGAGAATTAATGTTAAATTCTCCCCCGGCCAAGTCATAAATAGTCGCAACTAAATCTTGAATGCGCTCGTTCAGTTCGCCTCCAAGCGTCCTGAGCTCTTCCGAATGAACGAGAATTCCCTGCTTCTCCATCCCTCCCAGAACAGAAGATAACGGCATCTCCAATCCATGAAACAGATCCGTCATCTCGCCTTTCTCGAGCTCCTGCTCGAGTATTGGCGTCAGCTTCGCAATTCCTTCCGCTTTACGGCCCATATGATCCTTTAACGTCTGGATATCCGGCAGCTTGAATTTGGCCCCTTTGCCGTAGACGATTTCATCTTCCTTCAATCCCCGAATCGAAAATTTGGAAGCGATGGCGGCAAGCGAATGACTGGCTTCAGTCGGGTCCAGCAAGTAAGAGGCAAGCTGCACGTCGAAGGAGCAGCCTTTAAGCTCTATCCCTTGCCAGGACAGGGCTACGTCTGCCCGATGAACATCATAGGAGGCCACCTGCTTGGCGGGATCGGCCAGCCATTCGCGGATCGCCGTCCCTTCCTTCGACTGGAGAACCTCCAGCGGAGCATAGTAAGAAGCTTCTCCGTCGTAGAAGGATATCCCGACTACATCGGAATGGTGAGGATTATCCCCGATCACTTCAACATAGATGGCCGTCACCTTCTGAAGCTTGCCGGTCCACTCTGCCGCCGAATGCTCGTCCAGCAAAATGCAATCAAGCTCCGCAGCAGCCTCTTCCTCCACGTCGGATGAAGCGAAATCCATCTTATCGAGCAAAGACTTGAATTCAAGCTTCTGAAACATGGCCGCCAAGGCTTGCCCTTCGCTTCCGTTGAATACCATTTCATCCAGCGTCAGCTCCATCGGCACCTCGCGATATATGGTAGCCAGCTCCTTGCTCATACGGGCATCTTCGGAGTGAGCCTGTACCTTTTCTTTCATCTTCCCCTTCAGCTCATCGGAATGCTCCAGCACTTGCTCTACGCTTCCATATTGATGAAGCAGCTTAAGCGCCGTCTTCTCTCCTACTCCCGGGATGCCCGGGATATTATCCGAGGAATCGCCCATCAGCCCTTTCAAATCGATAATTTGCAAAGGCTGAAGACCGTACTTTTCCTCAATCGCGCCGGGATCGTACAGCTCGACCTCGCTGATTCCTTTGCGGGTCAGGGCAATCGTCACCTGGGACGAAGCCAACTGCAGCATGTCCTTGTCCCCGGTTACTACGAGCACCTCGATCCCCTGGTCGTCCGCCAGACGAGTCAGCGTTCCGATAATATCGTCCGCTTCGTAGCCTTCCAGTTCAAACTGGGAAATGCCAAAAGCCTGCAGCAAATCCTTGAGCAGGGGAAATTGCTCGGACAGCTCCGGCGGTGTCTTCGCCCTCCCGCCTTTATATTCTTTATAATCTTTATGCCGAAACGTGATTTTACCGGCGTCAAACGCGACCATAAAATGCGTCGGCTTCTGTTCTTCTATCAGCTTGAGCAGCATCGTCGTAAAGCCGTAAACGGCATTGGTGTGCAGTCCACTGGAGTTGCTTAACAAGGGCAAAGCATAAAAAGCTCGGTTGGCAATACTGTTGCCGTCGATCAAAATTAATTTACTCATGCACACACCCCATTTTTCATTCTAGTTTAATCATAGCATACGACAGACAGGGCACGAAAGCAGCAGGATAAATTAGTTAGAACGCGCATACAGATTAATTAATTAAAGCTATTTATTTTGAACCATGAGGTGACGGATTTTGAAACGTTTATTTACTCCGGAGAAGAAAAAAGTACTTTTTTTCGACATGAACCAAACGTTGCTGGACCCTGCGGCAACGTTTAACGAAAGCTTTATCGAGGTCATCCGAGAGTATACAGATCGTTGGAGCCTGCAGGATAACGGGATGGCGGAGCAAATTCTAGCCAACTATTACAGCGAATACAGCTCAAAAGCCAGATCCAAAAAAAGAACCTCCCAATCCCGGCTCGAAATAAAGCAGCAATGTTTGGCGGGCGCATTGAAACCGCTCCCTCTCCCCCAACATCCATCCTTCATTAAATCATTGCTTCAGCAAATCGAAGAAAAAGGGCAGCGATCGCCCAAGCCCTATCCCGGTGTATCCGCGACGCTGGAATCGTTATCGGCCCATTATCGGCTGGCCATTATAAGCAATGGCAGGCAGGAAAAACATGAACGGAATCTGGTCTCCATGCGGCTCGACCGGTTTATCCCATTGAACCATCTATTTACTTCGGCTCACAGAGACAAGCGTAAGCCTCATTCTGCTATTTTTTTGCATGCGCTGCAGGAGATGAATGTAACTCCTAAACAAGCGGTTATGGTCGGGAACTCCTGGAACAACGATGTTCTCGGAGCGGTTCGAGTCGGCATGGATGCTATCTGGCTGCACAGGGGACATACGGAAAAAAGCTCCCTCAAAAAGATAGGGAGCCGTAAAGTGGCTGTCATACGCAAGCTGGAACAGCTGCAGGAGTTATTGTAGCACCGGGGCGATGACGAGGATCTACAGATTAAGATCCTTACGCTTGCCCGTAACTAAATAAATGACGCCTTCTCCGATGTTTGTAGCATGATCTGCCACCCGCTCCAAATAATTAGCGACCATCATCAGATGAATCAACTGTCGATTGGAGGCCGAATCCTTGCCTAACCATTCGGTTATTTCCTGCAGCATCGCGCTATAGATATTGTCGACTACATCATCTTGTTCAGCTAGTGCCGCTGCACGCTGAATGTCCCTTTCCGTAAAAGCGAGCAAGCTTTCCTTCACCATCTCCATAGCCGCCTCAGCCATGCGCGGTATATCAATGAGCGGCTTGACCAGCTTCTCTCCAGAGAGCCGAATCGTTACCTTGGCGATGTCCACCGCATGGTCGGCGATGCGTTCCAAATCGATGGCGATTTTCAGAGTCATGCCAATGATTCTCAAGTCGGTAGCCAGAGGCTGCTGCAAGGCGATAAGGCGCAGGCACCGTTCTTCAATCCTCATCATCATCTCGTCAATCATATCATCGCGGCTGACGGTTTCTTTGGCGCTTTGTTCGTCCAGATGAGTCAAGGAATGCACCGCCTGTTGCATTTGCCGTTCTACTTCCGTCCCCATCTTCATTAAATATCGCTGCAATTCCTCCAAAGATTGCCGGTAATTCAGTCGAGTATCCACTTTTTCTCCCTCCTATTTTCCTGCCTGTTCTTATCCGAAACGGCCGGTGATGTAATCCTCGGTCCGTTGATCACCCGGCGCCGTGAATATTTTGTCTGTCTTATCGGTCTCCACTAAATAGCCGTTCAAAAAGAACGAGGTAAAGTCGGAAATGCGGGCAGCTTGCTGCATGTTATGGGTCACAATAATGATCGTATAACGCTCCTTCAAATTTTGCGTCAATTCCTCTACCTTTAACGTGGAGATTGGATCGAGCGCAGAGGTCGGTTCATCCATCAACAGCACATCCGGCTCTACCGCAAGCAGGCGAGCGATGCATAGACGCTGCTGTTGCCCTCCGGACAAGCCTAAAGCGGATTTGTTAAGCCGGTCCTTCACTTCGTCCCATAAGGCGGCCTGTCTCAGACTGCGTTCCACAATTTCCTGAAGGGCCGCTTTTTTCTTCGTGCCGTGGATTCTCGGTCCGTAAGCCACATTGTCAAATATGCTCATTGGAAAAGGATTCGGCCGCTGGAAAACCATGCCCACTCTTTTGCGCAATGAAACGACATCGGTATCCGACGTATAAATATTGTGACCATCGACCTTAACCTCGCCGTTTATTTTGACTCCCTCGATTAAATCATTCATCCGGTTCAGTGTTCGCAGAAAAGTCGATTTACCGCAGCCAGAAGGGCCGATCAGCGCACAGATCGAGTTTTCTGGAATATTCATTTCGATATCATACAGAGCCTGATGAGTACCGTAATGCAAATTTAATCGCTCCACCCTTATTTTCTCTACGTTATTCACCGGTTATTTTCCCCCCTGACAGCCTTTCTTGTCCTGTGTTTCAACTGGCCATGATTCCTTTTGCTTCAAATACGATACAGGCAAAAGCATCGTCTGCAAAGCACTTCCGAGATAACGACAATGCTGTCGGCATAAAATTATTACTCCATGAAGTGGATAAAGAAAGACTCATTTTATTCAAGTAACTTGATTATACGGAACGTATGTTATTAGAAATTCATGCCTTTGTTAACGCATTGTAAAATGTGGGCGATGAATGCTTGGGTCATCCTGTAATTGTCCAACTTGATCAAAATGCCCCTATCCAGCCCTAGGCTAAAATTGGACCAAGCCCAAATCGATAGGCATTTGAACCAGACCATGGGCTGAATCATATGATGGTCAATATGTAAAGAAATTAAGAAATGATATGGGAGGATCGATTATGAGTTCATCACTGGAGTTACCGGCAGCAGGTTTTGAGCAGCGACAATTTTTTCCGTTTTTCAGCCCTTTTTTCTTTCCACGCCGCTTTTTTCCGTTCTTCTTCCTTACTCCATTCTTTTTTCCGTTCTTTAGGGAAGATGATGAAAGAAATGAATTCTTTTATACTCATCATACATGTAGCGATGGGGATACCTTGGACCGATTGGCGGAAACGTATAACGTTCCTGCTTCCATTATCTCAGCCATGAATCCGCACATTCAGAGTGCGAAAGGCTTGAGTGCTGGTCAAAGGGTTGGAATTCCAAAGCTGCATAACATGCACACACAAACTTTATACAAGGAACAGGAGGCTCCTCACACAGCCATGCAAAAAATGCCCACACACGTTATGTCTTATCAGGCCCAGCCAAATCTTGGCCCAGCACAAACAAGCGGCAAAGCCCAACCAATGAGCGTTCCAGGTATTCATGGATTGGCTTATCATCCATACGGGATGCCCTTCGGCGCACATACCGCTTTCCATCCCCATGCCATGCCTTATGGGGCCATGGGAGAAGCCAATCTGCCCAACATAACGCCGCAAGCGACTAGTAAGGCGACTAGTAAGGCGGCTAGTCTGCCGAACATCATGCCATACGCAGCCAATCAGCCTAATATCATGCCGCATGCTACGATGGCAGCAGCTAACGAACCGAACATCATGCCGCATGCTACTATGGCCGCTCATGAGCCTTACATCATGCCGTACTCTACTATGGCGGCTCATGAGCCTAATGTGATGCCTTATGCCACGATGGCCGCTCATGAGCCCAACATCATGCCGTACTCTACTATGGCGGCTCATGAGCCTAATGTGATGCCTTATGCTACGATGGCGGCTCATGAACCCAACGTGATGCCTTATGCTACGATGGCGGCCAACGAGCCGAACGTCATGCCGTACTCTACCATGGCAGCTCATGAGCCGAACGTCATGCCGTACTCTACTATGGCAGCTCATGAGCCGAACGTCATGCCGTACTCTACCATGGCAGCTCATGAACCTAACATGATGCCTTATGCTACGATGGCGGCTCATGAGCCCAACATCATGCCGTACTCTACTATGGCGGCGAACCAACCTAACATCATGCCGTACGCGGCCCACCATCCGAACATGATGCCGTTTGCCGCTATGGCGGCTAATGAACCTAACATGATGCCACACGGAACGATGCCGGAGACATTCAGCCAGCCTAATGTGATGCCCTTCGGGACTAAGGCCGAATCGTTCGCTCAGCCTAATGTGATGCCTTTCGGAACTAAGGCTGAAGCAGCCGAAAAATCCTCTCCTTACAGGTCGACTTCACCAACTCTGTTCAGCACTGAAAAGCATCGTTCCTAGCTTGCATGAATGGCTATCTCTTAGCTCATCATACAAGCGAAGGAGCCGGGGAATTATCCTCGGCTTCTTTTTTTATATGAAAAGAATGGTAAGCAAACATCGGCATTTCCTGAACTTCATCAGATTGTAAACAAGTTGACATTAACTCCTCACAAATTATGTGAAAAAGATCACACTTTTCTGATTAATATAGAGTTAAGAGGATTAATTTTCTGTTTAACGAAAGGAAGCGAGAAGATGAGCAGCTACAAAAAACAGGAGAAAAAGCTAATTATTCTTTGTGTCGTTACAGCTTTTATTATGCTGCTGGCTTTAGTACGCAGACTGATTTGACCCTAACGGTCGAAAGGAGATGGGACCCTTGTTTGCTAACGATCCTGCTCTGTATAGTAGAATTTTGACGGGCTTGACGCTCGGCTTTCATATTATTTTTGCCACGGTTGGCGTTGGAGTGCCGCTTATGATCGCCTTGGCCGAGTGGACAGGCATCCGCCGCAAGGACCCGCACTACATTTTGCTGGCCAGACGCTGGGCCCGCGGCTTTGTCATCACCGTCGCCATTGGTGTTGTCACCGGGACTGCGATTGGCTTGCAATTAAGCCTGCTCTGGCCGAGCTTTATGCAAGTAGCGGGCCAAGCTATTTCCCTGCCGCTTTTTATGGAGACCTTCGCCTTCTTTTTTGAAGCCATTTTCCTCGGAATCTATTTGTATACATGGGATCGGTTTAAAGGCCGCTTTACCCATTTTTTACTCGTCATCCCTGTCGTCATCGGTGCGTCCGCTTCTGCTTTCTTCATTACTACCGTCAACTCGTTCATGAATACACCGCAAGGCTTTACGCTAGAGGGGAATAAAATTGTCGACATCCAGCCGTTGGCGGCCATGTTCAATCCAGCCACGCCGACGAAGGTGTCTCACGTTCTCTCTTCAGCCTACATGACCAGCGCCTTCATTCTCGCTGCTATTGCCGCCTTTTCCCTGCTTAAGAAAAGGGACCATATCTATTATAAAAAAGCATTGAATTTAACAATGACTGCTGCCTTGATTTTTTCTATATCGACCGCTCTTATCGGTGATTTCTCCGGTAAATTTCTTGCCAAGTATCAGCCGGAAAAGCTGGCCGCCGCCGAATGGCATTTTGAAACGGTGGAAAAAGCCCCGCTCGTGCTGGGAGGAATTCTGACAGAAGACAACCAAGTTAAATATGCGATTGAAATCCCTTATGCGCTCAGTATACTCGCTCATGGCAAACCCAATTCCGAAGTGATTGGGCTGAACGACTTTCCTGCTGACGAGATACCGCCGCTCTATATTCACTATTTATTCGATGGAATGGCCATTATCGGCATGACCTTAGCTCTCATATCTGTAATATATATCATCCTGCAATACAAAAAATCGTGGAATCCGTATCGCCGTTCCATGCTGCGGCTCATTGTGGCCAGCGGACCGCTCGCGATGCTGGCGATCGAATTCGGCTGGATTTTTGCGGAGGTGGGCCGACAACCCTGGATATTGCGGGGGTATATGAAGACGGTGGAAGGAGCGACTACCTCCGAGCACGTAGGCTCCATGCTTATTTTGTTCAGCCTGCTCTATATCGTTCTGGCCGTAACCTGCATTAAAGTGCTGAGCAAGCTGTTCCGCAACCATCCGGCGGAAAAAGAACTGGAGGAACTCGCAGCGGAAGGAGGGAATCCTCTATGAGCTATGAAGTGCTGGGAATCACAGTCCTCTGGATCTTCTTATACGGATATCTGATTGTAGCGTCCATCGATTTCGGAGCTGGCTTCTTCAGCTATTCCAGTATGATTACAGGCAAAAGGCACGTGATCCAAGGAGTCATTGAACGCTATTTGTCCCCGGTGTGGGAAGTGACTAACGTTTTTCTGGTCTTTTTCTTCGTCGGCATTATCGGGTTCTTCCCGGATACCGCCTATTATTTTGGGACCGCCTTGCTGCTTCCGGGGAGCATCGCCATTATTTTGCTGGCCATCAGAGGTTCTTATTATGCTTTTGGGACTTACGGGGCCAAGAACAGCCGGGTTTATGCTTTTCTCTATGGAGCTACCGGCTTGCTCATCCCGGCCGCTCTGTCTACGGTACTGACCATTTCGGAAGGCGGCTATATTACGGTGGTCGACGGGAAGGTCACCTTTTTGTATGAGCAGTTCTTCCTCAGTCCCTATTCATGGGCTGTCGTTATGTTGGCCATTGTCAGCGTGCTTTACATTTCGGCTGCTTTCCTGACTTATTACGCGTCCAAGGCGAAGGACGCGGCCGCTCTCGAAATTTTGCGCAAATACGCGATCGCCTGGAGCATGCCGACTATTATTGCGAGCCTGTTCGTATTCTTCTTTATCAATCATCACAATCCGATCCATTTTGAGAAAATGGTCGAGCTGTCCTGGATGTTCGTCCTGTCCTTCCTCTGCTTCCTGGTCGCTTTCTATAATCTGTGGAAGGGACGCCGTTACGGAACCGCCTTTATCTTCGTCATGCTGCAGTACGCCTTTGCTTTCTTCGGGTATGGAGCGGCGCATTTGCCTTACTTGCTATACCCGTATGTGACGATTTACGACGGCTTTACGAACGATACGATGGCCCTTGCGCTAATCATTGCCTTCGTCGCGGGACTGCTTCTGCTCATTCCGTCTTTGTTCCTGATCATGCGACTGTTCCTGTTTGACAGCAAATATGTGCAAGGCAAACCATCGAGGAAAGGGTGATAGAGATGGATCTTGACTTTTTTCTAATGATGATCGCGCCCCCGCTAGTGATCGTTCTGTCTATTGCGGCTTTGTTCATCTGGGGGCCATTCCTGAATCCCAAGAAATAGTGATGGAAAAAGCAGCGGGGCAGAGATTCTGACCCGCTGCTTCATACTTGCCATTACCGATGCGATAATCCGGCCGCGGCAAGCACCTTGTCGATCCCCGCTTTAGAACGCGTGAGAAGTTCCTGCACGGTCTGCTTCGGAGGTTCCTTCGTCAGTACCTCCTGGGTCACTGCTCCCTGATACCCCGCTTGCTCCAACGCCTGCAAAAATGCCGGCAAATCAATCACGCCTTCTCCCGGATACACACGATCGTTATCCAGCACCTTCTCCACAGGCCCAGGCGGTGCGTCGTTAATATGCACGTGAACGATTTGCTCTGGCCGCAGCCTAGTTATGTCCTCTTTCTGCAAGCCGGTCGTATACCAGTGGTAAGAGTCCAGCAGCAAGCCGACATTCGGCTCTCCGATCGCATCTATGACATCAAGCACGGCCTCCTGCGTCCATAGGAACGGGTGAGTCCACTGTGTTCTTAGATGATGCGGACCGACATACTCGAGCCCCAGGCGAATGCCGTAGGCACCGAGCATTTGCGCACATAGCCGGAGACGCTTGATCGCCTGCGCCATGAAGGGGGCCGGAAGGGCATCGGTCGCAGGCAGGATGTACGTGCAGCAGCTTGTACAGCCAATGGCCGCAGCCGCCTTGGCCACCTCCAGCAGCCTGGTCAGCCCGTCGCGAAACGCTTCATCCGTTGTTCGCCAATCCACGGGCAAGCCACAAGAAGACCAGGCCATATTATGTTTGGCCAGCCAAGCATTCGCTCCTTCCGCACCCAACCGCGCCACAAATTCTGCAGGATCTCCATCTATCGCACGAAACCCATATTCTGCGGCGGCTTCAATAAACTGTTCATCGCTCCCGGCGTCTCCGATTCCTGCCCGAGTTAGTCCATAGATCACCTCAGATTACCTCCCGTCGCTTAAAGATGTTGTTCATAAAAAGTCCCCTTTTGATCACGAAGGATAGCAAGCAAAAGATTGACTTTTTGAACATTCAATCTATAGGTCCCAATTCAGTTTGACTTCACTGCCGGTTCGTGACGATTCATAAATCGCATCCAGCACCAAATTGTTCGTATACCCGCTGAGTGCAGAGGTAATGGGCTCCTTCCCTTCCCGAATACATTCCAGGAAGTGACGGCTTAACCGCCCGCGCGCGCCTTCATCTTCATCAAGCGTCTGGAGATCCATTTCCGTTGCACGATTGAATTTCTCTGTTAACAGCTTGCCAGAGCTTCCCCTATAGCTCGCTCCCCCATCGGTGCCCATAAGGTGGAGGAAAGGAGTGCTGTCGGTATCCATATGCACGGCCCAGCTTACCTCCAACGTCAGCGAGCTGCCGTCCTCCATCTTGATTATTGCCGTAGCCAAATCCTCCACATCGTAGATGCCTTCCCAATTAGGCTTGCCCCAAGTGCCGATTCCTTTCTTCCTCGGTCCGAATTCCGCATAGGTAGAGCCGTAAACCGAAACCGGCTTCGGATTGCCCATCAAATACAACGCGAGATCCAGCATGTGCACACCGATATCGATCAACGGCCCGCCGCCGGATTGATCCATTCTGGTGAACCATGTCCCCCAGCCGGGAATGCCTTTGCGCCGATATAAGCCCGTCTTCGCCGTGTAGATACGCCCCAGCTCCCCACGGTCAACCTGTTCCTTGATTTGCATCGGAATCGATTCCCAACGCATCTGATGCGCCACCATCAGCTTACGATCGGTCTGACGGCTGGCCAGAAGAATTTGCCGGGCCGTCTCGGCATTCATGCCCATCGGTTTCTCCAGCAGCACATGCTTGTGAGCGGAAAGCGCTTGAACCGCGAGCGGTGCGTGAAACTGATTCGGCACGCCAATCAGTACAGCGTCTACATCCGGGCTTTGAATAAGCTCCTCGGCCGTACTGGTTATATTAGCTATCCCATACTCCTTGGCTCGAGACGCCGCTAATGGTTGAGAAACGTCCGTTATTGCTGTTATTTCACATAGATCACCCAATTGAGAAAATTGCTGCAAATGCACATTTCCGATGTTCCCGGCGCCTATCATTCCAAGTCTGATTTTGTCCGATGCAGACATAGTCATTCCCCCTAAATTATCATCATGCTTTCCTTTAGATATGATAAAATAAAATAAAACCGATTGCATACCAACCGTTTCGGAAGATGTCTCATTTTTTCGGAGGAACCCGCTTTGACTCATTTTCCAAAGTACTTAAAAACGTACCCCAATATGCATACGGCCTTTCCGCTGCATCTAAGCCTCAATCAATTGCCGCATGGGTATCCCGCACATCGCCATGATTTTCTGGAATTTTCCTATGTCGTGGAAGGATTCGGTGAAGAAATAATCAACGGGGTCTGTCATCCAATGGCGCCCGGCACCTTCACTTTCATTCTTCCTTACCAGGTGCATGAGATTGTTACCCAGCCGGGCTCTACCCTTAAGCTATATAACTGCAGTTTCAGTCTCGACCTCCTGATGGACTCCGGCATTAACGGGACCCTTGGCGGTTTGGTGAATGACTGGGACCGGCAGTCTCCTTTTACCCAATTTCAGGAACAGAATAGGGAGTATATGAAGAAGCTGCTCGAAGAGATGTACCAGGAGTATGCCGAAGGGCACCGCTGGCGGGAAACGATGCTGAAAGCGCAGCTGTGGGAAATACTGATTCGTTTCGATCGATATCGCCAGGAAACTCGCGGGGATTCTCAGCTGCCTGTCTCATCGACAGGAGTCAAGAGCTCGGTTTGGCCCATCATTCATTATATCCATAACCATTACCAGGAGGAGCTCATGCTGTCCAACCTCGCTGAAGCCTTCTCCATGAGCATGTCGCGAATCAGCGAGCTTATTAAACAAGCGACCGGACAAACCTTCGTTCATTTTCTCCATGATTTACGAATAAGGCATGCCAGCGGGCTGCTCGCGTCCACCGATCTGAGTGTCATCGAAATTGCTCATGAGGTCGGCTATGGCTCCTATAAAACTTTCTACCGTATGTTCCGGGAGAAGAAAGGCGTCATTCCAACGGAATACCGTAAAATAAAGAGATAAGCGCTGTTTAAGAGAAGAGAGACACTATCCTCTAACAAGATAGTGTCTCCGTTTGTTGCGGACAGATCGAGCTTCCGCCAACGACTCTATAGCATTTAAAGGTAAAAATTATGGGTTGTCTTCACTACGATCAGCTAAATGATATCGCTTCTCCCGTCCGCGATGATTCGTAAATCGCTTCGAGAATTTCCGATACAACCAGAGCTTGCTCCGGAGTCACCACCGGTTCGGTATCGTTCAGAATACAATCGATCCAGGCTCGAGCCTCACGCACTGCATCATTCTCCTCGTTCGCATCATAGAACGCTACTCCTTTGCCTCCCAGCTGGATTTGGGTCGTGTATAATTTGCCCTTCTTCTCGCCGTTAATGCGCAGGCCGTCCTGCATATCGGCTCCGCCCTCGGTGCCGCAAAGCGTACATCTCGCCTCGCCATCCTGAAGAGTATTCAGCGCCCAGCTCGATTCGAGTACGATGGTCGCCCCATTTTTCATAGTGATCATTCCAAAGGCGGAATCCTCCACGGTAAATTTCTTCGGATCCCACGGTCCCCAGGCATTGGCCGCATTCTCCCGCTGGGAGAGCTTATGATAAGAAGTTCCCAGCACAACCTTGGGCTCGTAATTGTTCATCATCCAGAGCGTCAGATCCAGCGCATGCGTACCGATATCGATTAGCGGCCCGCCTCCCTGTTTTTCCTCGTCGAGAAACACTCCCCAGGTCGGGACCGCCCGCCGGCGAAGGGCATGAGCTTTGGCATAATAAATCTCGCCGAGCTCGCCATTTGCACACATTTCGTGCAAATACAAGGAATCCGAGCGGAAACGGTTGTTGTAGCCAATGGTCAGCTTCTTCCCGGTACGCTTCGCCGCATCCAGCATTCGACGGGCGTCAGCAGCGGTTTTGGCCATCGGCTTCTCACACATCACATGCTTGCCGGCTTCCAGGGATGCGATCGTTATTTCCGCATGAGAATCATTGGGGGTACAAACATGGACCACGTCAATGGAGCCATCCTGAAGAAGCTCGGTGTAATCTTCATACACCTTGGAGCCTTCTGCTCCGTATTCCCTGGCGGCTTTGTGGGCTCGTTCCGGAACGATGTCGCAAAAAGCGGTCATTTCCGCCGTATCCAATTGAGACAAAGCTTTCATGTGCTTCCCGTTTGCAATTCCTCCGCAGCCGATAATGGCGACTTTAATCTTCTTTGACATTTTCCTATCTCCTCTCGATATGATTTATACTTATATAAGTGGCACTAAAGAAAGCGATCATTCCGTTCCGAAGGAAAGTGCCTCCGAAGCTTCAAACATCATACTCCTTCCCCAAAAAGTGAGGATATGCTTCGTAGTGAAATCCGTCCGCACCGTAACACGGTCGGCGTCTAAACCCTCCTCTAAGCGCGGTCGATCCCCCTGACTTTGCTTCGAAAAAGGTTTATACATTACTTTTCGGGGACCCCGAAACAACCGATAACTCCTTCCCCCAAAAGTGAAGATAGGCTTCGAAGCGATTCCAGGTACTTTTCGGGGACCCCAACCAAACCTAGCTCCTTATTTACTGGATGGGCCTTCGGATGGTAGGAATACAAAGCCAAAACTCGCCCTGGAAGCATCTTTCTTTCTCCACTTCATGAGCTTTGAAATCTTTAGTGCCGAGTATATAGCTTACAATTACAGATAGATTCGGGTCCGCTCGCGATCAGCCCGGAATAACGCATCGATAATGGCCATTTGCTGGATCGCATCCTCCACGGAGAAAGGCGCCGGACGCCCCTGCAGGATGGCATCCGCAAATCCTTCCACCTGAGAGACATAGGGCTGAACCCGATCGTTGACCCATTGTTGAGTCTGCCCGTTATAAGCTGCAGACAGAGTCACACTTTCCGGCTTGGTATCGGTAGTCAGCGACAGTCTTCCTCTAGTGCCATAGAGCTCGAAGCCCGAGCCGTTGGCCATATCAAAGGCGGCGCTGCAGTGGGCCACTCTTCCATCGGAATAATACAGCGTCCCGATAAATCGGGCATCCACGCCCGTCGAAGACATCGTCATCCGACATTCGACCGCTTCCGGCTCCGAGCCCATCAGAAACCGGCTCCACGCTACAGGATAACAGCCGATGTCATACAGCGCTCCGCCGCCCCACTTCTGGACCCAGCGTGTGCTGTCGGCACTGGCCATGAAGGAGAAGTGGCTGCACATAATGGCCAGATCGCCGATGGCTCCCTCATCGATAATGGCCTTTATCCTATGGTAGCCTTCCTGATAACGCCAGGAATGCGCTTCCATGACTTGCACACCATTTGCTTTGGCGGCTTCTGCCACCTCGATAGCTTCCTGCCGGTTAAGCGTAAACGGTTTTTCGAGCAAGACATGCTTGCCGGCATTCAGGGCCTTAATCGCCCATTCCTTATGTAAATGATTCAGAAGTGAAATATAGACAGCATCGATATCCGGATCGTCCACCAGCTCCTGATAATGGTCATAGCGGCGCTCCAGCCCGTATGTCTCAGCTGCCTCTCGCCCAGTGTCGGCGCTTCGCCCGGCTATTCCAATCCATTCGCTGTTCTCGGCCCTATGGATCGCGAGCCCCGCCTTCGAAATGATTCTGCCGGTTCCCAATACTCCCCATCGCAATTTACGCATCGTTCACAGTCCTCCTCCTCGGTTGAAATTGCAGAGCCCATTTCAGGGCCCTGTTGACAACTGACCTACCGGTTCTCCCCGACCAGAGCCCGAAACAGAGGTTGAGCCAGCCAAAGCTGCTTATGCGGCCATGGCTGTCCCTGTCTAATCTCTCCTACCGTTACTTACTTCAGATCGTTGCTTCAGATCAGATTCGGATAGACGTTGGTAATCCCCATATGTGTATGCTTCCCTGTACTCTGCTGGCTGTGGCCGCTATGGCATCCCGCCTTCATCTGTATGGGTCATTTGACTTTTCCCGTCTTGGCGACCAATTTATAGCCTACTCCCCGAATCGACTCGATCTGTACCGATTGTTGGTTCATTTCCAGCTTTTTACGCAACGAGCTGACATGGACATCGACCGTTCTTTGGCCGCCGATGTAATCAAAGCCCCATACTACATTCATCAAATCATCCCGGGTAATAACGACTCCCGGCCTTTGCACCAAATAGAGCAGCACTTCAAATTCTTTCGGACGAAGGGTGATTGGGTCCCCGTGCAGTACCACCTCGTACTTCTCCGGATAGATGGAGAGTTCGCCGATGCTTATCACCTTCTCGGCGCTTCCTCCCTGCTCGTTAGCTTGGGTGTCGTGTCCCGTTCGGCGGAGCACAGCCGATACTCTGGCCAAGAGCTCGGCTACTCCAAACGGCTTCGTAATATAATCGTCCGCTCCATACTTGAGTCCTTGCACGACTTCCTCTTCCGCGTTGCGGGCAGTCAATATAATGACCGGAGTCTGGATTCCATGCTGACGCAGCTTGGATAAAATTTCGAAGCCATTCATACCCGGAAGCATAATATCAAGTACGATTAAATCGTGTAGACCGTTTAATGCGATTCTGAGTCCTTCACTGCCATGGTCGACTAATTGAACCTCATAGCCTTCCTGTGACAGATTATAGGACAGCAGTCTCGCTAATGTGGGTTCATCTTCTATAATCAATATTTTGTGAGTCATTGTAAGAACCCGTCCCCCATTCGTTATCGTCCTAGCTATTTCCATTATAGCTTGAAACGTATCTTTTTGTTAAGATGCCGTCAGGAATCCTGAAGAACCGGAAGCTCAATGATGAAAGTCGTGCCGATTCCGGACTCACTGTCCACCGTAATCGTTCCCTTGTGCAGCTCGACCAAATGTTTGACAATAGAAAGCCCCAGACCAGTCCCCCCGGAACTTCTGGATCGGGCTTTATCTACCCGATAGAACCGTTCAAAGATGCGCGGCAAATCCTTCTTCGGAATGCCCATGCCGGTATCCGATATGGTGATCCTCACCTTATCATAGCTGCCTGACTTCTCATCCATGTCTGCCGGCCTTACATCTATTCTAACCCTTCCGCCCTCCGGAGTATAATTAATTCCATTGGACAGCAGATTGTTCATGATCTGTCTTAAGCGATCTTCATCTGCCTCGAGGAATAAATTGGGGGTCACTGACGCTTCGAGCCGGATTCCTTTCTTCTCGGCTTCCGCCTGGATAACGTGAGTCGTCTGCTCCACAAACAGCTCCATATCCACTGGCGAGAACTGCAGCGGTATCCTTCTGGATTCGATCTTGGACAGCTCCAGAATATCGCCGATCAATCGGTTCAAACGCTCGCTTTCATCATAAATAATTTGCAGGAACGACCGCGCCGTATCCACATCATTCATAGCTCCCGACAAAAGAGTCTCGGCAAAGCCTTTAACCGCAGCTACCGGTGTCTTTAATTCATGCGAGACATTGGCTACAAATTCGCTCCGGACTCTTTCCAACCTGCGTACAGCGGTCATGTTATGGAGGACAATCAGAATTCCGGACCATTCTTCATCACTGCGAGCCATCGGACTGACGTTTGCCTCAAGAATCCGCTCTTCCGGAAAATATACGATCATTTCATCATGAATGGGATCGTGTGATTCAAGACATTCCCGAATCATCTGCTTTAATTCAAAAGGCAGCTTGGCCTCCGTATATAAGGTTCCCAGCAATTCTTCCGCCAAGAAGCCCAAAATTTCTTCAACGGCCCGATTGGTGAGGACAATTTTGCCGCTTAAATCGGCCATCATCACACCGCTGGGCATGTTGTCCAGCACGCTTTTCAAGCGGCTTTCGTTCTCCTGAATCCGGTTGACCTGCATTTGCAGACTGTCCGCCATCGTATTGATCGCCCCGCCCAGCTGTCCGATTTCATCATTGCGAGCAATGGGCACGCGAGACTGTGAATTGCGATGCGTAATTTGCTGCGCCACGCGAGTGATTTTAACCAATGGACGAGTCATGGCATGCGCTACCCGGTAGGAAATCACCCCGGCTATAAGGAACAGGATCGCCAATCCCCCGCCCAAGAACATCCAGAGCTTGCGCAAGGCGGATTCGACAACCCCCAGATCTCGGGACATACGTATATATCCAGACGGCTGCTTGGAAGGATCTCCGTCAGCAGCAATGGCCACATACAGCATTTTTCGATCCAGGGTTTCGCTGTAACGGATGGAGTAGCCCGAGCCGTGCTCTTTGGCTTCCCTGACCTCTTCCCGGTCCAGATGATTATCCATCGTCCGCGGATCGTGATCCGAGTCGCCCAGCACTCGGCCGTCCGCTCCCATAACTGTAATCCGGGCGTTGGCGGATTCCTTCAGATAACGAATCCGTTCATCATAGAGCGCAATCAATTCTTCATCCGTCCCGGATTGGCGCCAATCATAGGTCGATAAAATCAGCAGCAGCTCCCGCTCCATGTTTTCCTTCTGGGCTTGAATATAGGTGTTCTCCTGCAGCTTGGCGGCCAACAATCCCGCTGCTGTCACCGACAAACCGATCATAACTATAAAAATGACCGTCAACCGAGTTCTGAATTTAGTCATCTTTTCTCCCGCCTCCGCTTTTGCCCCCTATGCCTTCCAACCAAAGCTTACTTTATCGTAACCTTGCCTTTCGGGAAAATCCACCGTACGATGCAAAACAAATTGTTGAGAATTTGTAAAGAAGCAGCAAGCAAAGCGGACAAGATCAGCCATTTCCATAAAAGAACGCCTCTTCATGCGCCTTCTCCTGTAATTTTCCCCAACGTAGGGAAGGCTAACAAAGAAAAGCTGCGGGATTATGCCGCAGCTTCGTCTACTTGTTAACCATGCAATTCGCTCCATGGTTTCTTTATAATCAAGTCGTTATGTGACCTTTCGAAAATGGTCAACCAGCGCAAACTCATTAGATTACTTGAATACCGGCTCCTTGAATTGGGACAGCTTCTCCAGAGAATCCTTCTCTACATCGGCATGAAGGCTGTTCCCATGGGAATCCATTGTAACAATGGCGGCAAAGCCTTCCGTCTGCAAATGCCACATCGCTTCCGGAACGCCAAATTCGAGAAAGTCTACTCCCTCGACTTTCTTCAAGCATTGGGCATAGTATTGGGCCGCTCCACCGATGGCATTCAAATAGACTGCCCCGTGCTCCTGCAGAGCTTGAAGTGTTTTGGCTCCCATTCCGCCCTTGCCTATAACCGCGCGGATGCCGAATTTCTTCAAAATATCGCCTTGATAAGGCTCCTCGCGGATGCTCGTCGTCGGTCCGGCCGCTTTGACGTGCCATTCGCCCTGCTCGTCCTTCTGCATGACCGGGCCGCAATGATAGATGACCGAGCCGTTCAAATCTACCGGCGAGTCATGATCCATCAAATATTTGTGCAGGGCGTCGCGTCCGGTGTGCATCAGACCGTTGATGACAACGACATCTCCTACCCGCAGCTCGCGAATTTGCTCTTCCGTAATCGGAGTTTGCAGAACGACCTCGCGGCGCTCTTCGCCTTGGCTGTCGGCAGCCGTCTCCGCCTGTCCCATTGTAACATCCACTTTCTCCCCGGCGGAGTATTGCCATTCCTTGATTTCTCCGGTGGACGCGTCCAGAATGACGCCTTGCCGGCGATAAGCCCAGCAATTGTAAGCTACGGATACAAAGAAGCTGGCTGGCAGACGATTCATCACTCCGACCTTGCAGCCAAGCAGCGTGACCTGGCCGCCGAATCCCATCGTACCGATGCCCAGCTTGTTAGCGTTCTCCAGCACGTACTCTTCCAATTGCCGCAGTTCTTCAACCGGATTCACATCGTCCACGCGGCGGAACAACTGCTGCTTCGCCAGCTCGTAACCGGTTGTCCGGTCACCGCCAATTCCGACACCGATGAAGCCTGCGCTGCAGCCCTGCCCCTGAGCTTGGTATACGGCGTGCATAATGCATTTGCGAATTCCGTCGAGATCACGTCCGGCTTTGCCAACTCCCTCGAGCTCTGCAGGAAGGCTGTATTGAATATTTTTATTCTCGCAGCCGCCGCCCTTCAGGATCAGTTTCACTTCGATCTCGTCTCTTTCCCATTGCTCGAAATGAATAACGGGCGTCCCGGGTCCCAGGTTATCCCCGCTGTTCGCTCCTGTCAGCGAATCCACGGAGTTCGGACGCAGCTTGCTGTCCTGGGTCGCCTGCTTCACAGCTGCATAAATTTGCTGCTTCATGATCATTTGGTTCGCTCCGACCGGGACATGGATAACAAAGGTAGGCATGCCCGTATCCTGGCAAATTGGAGAAACATTGCATTCTGCCATTTCGATATTATTCGCAATCGTCGATAAAGATAGAGCCGCCCGTGTCCCCTGATCCTCCATCTCACGAGCCTTGCGGATCGCCTGCCGGACATCCCCCGGCAAATTGGTGGACGTCTCTACGATTAACCGATATACGCTTTCTTGAAAATGCCGCATGTGATTAAGACTCCTCTCCTCTTTTGCATGAAACCTCGAGTATTACACACGTATCCAATTATATCACATAACGACGGCGGCACATGAATTTTTAGAATGATTCTATTTTAAATATTAGTCTCGCAGGAGAGGAATCTTATGTTGAGCGCTGATCCGCTCCTGCCCACCAAAACACCCACCAAAACACTCCCCAAAAAATAATAGGGATTGCATCTAACTGGATTTTATACAGGTAAATTGAAGCGAATGGAGCGAATTGACGGTACTAGATGGAAAAAACGCATTTAAAATGGAGGTTTTTTGCCGATACCCCTCTTTTTTAACAAAATAGATGGATGTTTTCCATTTAATCTTCGATTTCAACCATAACGGAGCAAACTAGCTGCATAAATTCCATCTAGACCCCCATGCCGCTAACGCGGCACCAGCAGGGGAGTTGTCAGTATTTCTCCCGCTCCGCACCGCGCACGGCTCCCAGCGCACGATGTTTGGCGTCGCATGACGGTGGTCATCCACATGCCATCTTTGATCTATACTCAGTGGGTAATCACTTTGATCCAGTGTCAACTCCAGCAATGAATAGCCAAAATAGCCCAATTTTGATGGGAGGCGGCAATAAAGGCTGTGTGACGATTTCAAGCTGGTCATGCCGGGTTATAAATTCTATAATGACAAAAAAAGTTCAGCCTAAGCCTCTGCCTAAGCTGAACCTCTAAATTTCTGTTAAACCAAATGACAAGCAACATAACGATCATGGCCGACATGGCGAAACTCCGGAACCTCCTGCTTGCACTGATCTATCGCAAAGGGACATCGGGTATGAAACTTGCAGCCGGAAGGCGGGTTAGCGGGATTCGGGATGTCCCCCTTGAGAACGATTCTTTCGCGCTTCAGCTTAGGAATAGGGATAGGGACTGCCGACAACAAGGCTTTCGTGTAAGGATGAAGCGGCTCGCGGAACAAGTCATCTCTCGGAGCGGTTTCCATCATGGAGCCCAGATACATAACGCCAATGCGGTTACAGAGATGCTCTACAACGCTTAAATCATGCGAAATGAATAAATAGGTCAGTCCTCTCGTTTCCCGCAGCTTCTGAAACAGATTGATGATTTGGGCTTGAATGGAGACATCAAGGGCGGAAACCGGCTCATCTGCAATAATTAAATCGGGATTCAGCGCCAGCGCGCGGGCTATTCCGATCCGTTGACGCTGACCTCCAGAAAATTCGTGCGGAAACCGGTTAATATGGTAGGAGGACAGTCCACAGGATTCCAACACCTCCATGACAATATCCCGAATTTCTTCCTTCGTGGCCAAGCCATGGTCCAGCAGCGCTTCCCCTATCGCATCGCCCACCCGTACTCGGGGATTAAGAGAGCTATACGGGTCTTGAAAGATTAGCTGCATTTGCGGTCTGAGCTTTCGCATTTCTGCATTCGTCAGCCCGTGCAAATCAATTCCTTTGAACCGGACTTCCCCGTCTGTTTTGTCATGAAGCCGCAGGATGGTGCGTCCGACCGTGCTTTTGCCGCTGCCCGACTCTCCGACCAAGCCGAACGTCTCTCCAGGTTGGATGCTTATGCTTATATCATCCACCGCCTTGACATGACCGATGGTCCGGTTGAACAAACCGGCAGTGATCGGAAAATACTTTTTCAAATTCTTCACTTCAAGCATTGCCTCAGTCATGTGCTGCGCCCTCCTCCTCGTACAGCCAACAAGCGACTTGATGATTCGTCTCTACCTTTTTAAGTAAAGGCGGCTGCGTCTGGCAGATCGCCATACAGCTTTCACAGCGATCATGAAAGTAGCAGGACTCTGTCAGCTGAAGCGGATTTGGCACTTGTCCCGGAATGGAATAAAGCTGCTCCGTTCTTTGACCCAGAACGGGCTTCGATTTCAACAACCCACGGGTATACGGATGTTTTGGACGCTCGAATAACTCGACCACTTCGCCTTCTTCGACAATTTTGCCGGAGTACATCACGACGACATAGTCCGCCATTTCGGCAACGACACCCAGATCATGAGTAATCAGAATAATCGACATGTTCGATTTTTCCTTAATTTCCCGAAGGGTTTCCAGCACTTGCGCCTGAATCGTAACATCCAGCGCTGTCGTAGGCTCATCCGCAATCAACAGCTTAGGCTCACAGGAAATGGCGATGGCAATCATAATTCTCTGAAGCATCCCCCCGGACAGTTCATGGGGGTAGGATTCCGCGATTTGTTCCGCTCGGGGAATACCGACCAGTTCAATTAATTCTATCGCGCGTTTGTAAGCTTCCTTCTTGCTTAGCTTTTTATGAATCATGAGAGGCTCTATAATCTGCTTACCAATGGTGATGACCGGGTTAAGCGAAGACATCGGCTCTTGAAAAATCATCGAAATATCATTGCCGCGAATACGGCGCAATTCCTCTCTGCTGATTTGCAGAATATCCCGGCCGCCAAATTGAATGTCACCCTGGACCACTCGGCCGCTTGGACCTTCAAGAAGCCCCATGATCGACATCGCCGTTATGCTTTTACCACAGCCGGACTCACCGACAATACAGACCGTCTCCCCTGCACGAACGCGAAAGCTCACATCATCCACGGCCTTGACCGCGCCTGCAGAGGTATAAAAATAGGTGCTCAAGTTATTGATCTCGATTATATTGTTCATGATTCCGTTTCACCTACTTCTGCTGTTTTGGATCGAGAACATCGCGGAGTCCGTCGCCAAAAATATTAATCGCGATAACCGTCGTAAAAATGGCCAAGCCTGGCGGGATCCATAGCCATGGACGCTTCTCGAAGTCGATCACATTATTAGCGGCATCGATCATGTTCCCCCAGGTTGGAGTCGGGGGCATCACGCCCAGGCCGAAGAAGCTCAGGGCCGATTCGGCGAGAATCGATCCGCCCGTACTTAGAGTCGCAATGACAATAAGCAGAGGGAAGACGTTGGGCAGCAGATGGTGGAACAGCTTGCGCTTGTCTCGGAGACCAAGAACCGTGGCTGCCTGCATATACTCCCGTTCACGCAAGCTGAGCATTTGACTGCGAACCATACGGGCCACCCCCGGCCATCCTATAACACTGAGCATGATCATGACCAGATACAGCCGGTAATCCGTCGGGATCTTCCAATCGGACATCAGGGCGCCCATAATAAACAGAAGGGGCAAACTGGGTATTGTGAGCAGCAAATCCGCAAGTCTCATAATGATTTGATCCACGACTCCGCGATAATAGCCCGAAATAATCCCCAGGACCGTACCTAATGTAAGAGACAGCGCCATCGAAGCCAGACCTACGGTAAGCGAAATTCTGCCGGCTTGAAGCAACCGGGTTAGAACATCCCGGCCGAGCAGATCCGTCCCTAACCAATGCTTGAGGCTGGGCGCGTTATGCATTATGGCCGGATTGACCTTATTATCGGCATAAGGGGAAAACAGCGGCCCTATAAAACAAGCCAGGAACATAAAGACGATAAAGACAAACCCCGACATGGCCAGCTTGTTCTTGCGCAATTGACGGACAGATTGGCGCCAGAGCGATTCCGACGCTTCCTGATGCCGGGACGATTGCCGTGCTTTACTTACTTCAACCGTTGAATTAGACATCTTCTATCCCCCCTCATTAAAGTTTGACACGCGGGTCGGCTGTATGGTAGAGGATGTCCGAGATCAGCGTTCCGATGATAGTCAGAATGGCAATGAACAAAGTAAAGCCCATCAACAACGGATAATCCCTGACCGAAAAGGAAGACAAATATAGCTGGCCGATTCCCGGCCAATTGAAAATTTTCTCAATAATGATCGATCCTCCGAACAGGGACGGCAGTTCGAATCCGACCAGCGTAATCGCCGGCAGCATCGCATTCTTCAAGGCGTGGCGATACAGGACGGTTCTTTCCTTCAATCCTTTGGCCCGCGCTGTTCGGATGTAATCCTGTTTGATCACGTCCAGCATATTGCTGCGGAAATAGCGGGTAAGCGATCCTACACCGAGCAGAACCATAACCGCTACAGGAAGAGTCATATGATGCAGAACCTCTTTGACATACTCCCAGCCTTCCGCCCTGCTTCCCGTAGATATCATTCCTCCGGGAGGAAGAATCTTCAGGTCAACGGCGAATACTTTGATCAGGAACAAACCGATAAAGAAGGATGGGATGGACATCGCCGCGAAGATTCCGATCATGACCAGCGTATCGAACAACGAATATTGTTTGTATGCGGTAATCACTCCAACCACCACCGCGAAAAACCAGGTAAAGAAGGTGGCTACGACCGCCAGCAGAAAGGAATTCCATATGTAGTCATTAAATAAATCAAGAACCGGCCTCTGTTGGGCAAGAGAATAGCCGAAATCCCCTTTGAAAATATTGGCCATCCAATTAACATACCGCTCCAGAACAGGCTTGTTGAACCCATAGATTTCCCTCAGCTCGGCCTTGCGCTCCTCGCTTAAATTCATATTGTTGTCTACATAATCTCCCGGGGTCAATGAATACAGAAGGAAAATAAGCAGCGAAGCGCCGAGCATAATAAGGACCATATACATGCTTCTTCTGAGTAAAAAGGTTTTCATGTTCTGCTCCTTAATATGTCAACTCCGACCTGTCGACGAAGGATCAAGCCGGAGATGACATCAGTTATCATTTCAAGGTTACTTCAGCTCCCAATTCGGCAGGCTGTATGCTATTCCTGCCAACGGGTTCAGAACAAAGCCGTCGATACGCCCGTTATAGGCTGTGATAGATTTCGAATAGCTGGTGAACATAACCGGCAGCTCGTCATTCAAGATTTTGAACATCTCATGATATATTTTCTTGCGCTCTTCCACATCCGTGGTTGCCAATCCTTGCGTGTACAACTCATCTAGCTTCGGATTGCTGTAGCCTTTGGTCTCCCCTTTAACAAAATCGCTCACCCCTTGCGAAGGATCGCTGATGATCGTTGTCGAGAAGGAGGCCATGTCAAAATCCCCGCTCTTGACCTTGGCATACATCGTGTTGAAATCCGGGAACTGCTCTGCATCCAACTGAACCCCGATCTCCTGATAGTTCTCCTTGGCAATGGCGATGAATATATCGGTGTTCTGATTTTTGGAGCCGAGATAGTGAATTTTCAGCTTCTGTCCGTCTTTCTCGCGGATTCCGTCCGCACCGACCTTCCAGCCGGCTTCTTCCAACAGTTCCTTAGCCTTCTCTGGATCATAAGGATAAGGGTTGATTCCTTCTTCCGTGTAGGACCATAGTATCGGTGAGGAAGGAATATTGGCAATCTTCCCGGCCCCTTGTCTGGAATCTACATAGATCAATTCCCGGTTCAGACCGTAGGTCAAAGCCTGACGGACACGCTTGTCCTTCAAGTGATCTTTCTCCAGGTTAAATTGATTGAAGCCGTAGTTGCTGGCTGTGCTCGGAACCAGATTAACGTAGCCAAGCTTTTTCAATTTCTCGAGATTGTCCTCAGTAGCCGAGAAACTACCGTAATCCGTTTCGCCTGTCTCGATGAATTGCCAGGTCTCTCCTTCGGTCGTTTTATAAATAAAGTGCTCGGTCTTCGGCTTTCCTAAATAGTAATGCTCATTGGCCAAAAATCTGACTTCCTGCCCCGGAAGGAACTTCTCCAATTTGTAGGGACCGTTAGTAATCGGGTTGGCGTGCAAATTTTTGATATAATCCAAATTTCCGAATTTATAATCTTTGCCATAGTACGCTTTGGATAAAATGGGACCACCCAGAACCGTCAGCGCGGTCGCGTTCTTTTCTTCCAATGCTACCGAGATGGTCTGCTCATCGATGACCTGGATTCCTTCAATGGAATCGGCTTTGCCTTCCTTGTAAGCCAGGCCGCCCTTGATTCGGGCTTCGACGACGTCATTGAGCCCGTCATAAGCCGGATCATGCAGCAAGGTCCACGTAAATTCCACATCTGCCGTAGTCATCGGAGAACCGTCACTATATTTCAAATCTTTGCGAAGATGGTAGGTGTAGGTAAGCCCATCCTCCGATATTTCCCAGCTTTCGGCCAACCCGGGAATCGGCAATCCCTTCTCATCGATTCGGACAAGCGGAGTATATAGCACCGAGTTAACGTTGCCGTCATAGCCAACCTGAGTGAAGTACGGGGTGAAAGCCCCGCTGGGGTTGACTAATCCGACGATAATCGTATCCGTACGACTCTGCGCTCTTTGCGGAAGCTTGGACATGTCCGCGGCCTTAAGAGGCTCCGTCAGAGCCGAATCTGTCGGTGCAGGGCTGGATGATGCATCCGGAGAGTTCGTCGGTGATCCCGATGGCGCATTGGAAGGCGCCGGGTCGGCCTTGTCCGAAGAGCACGCAGACAATATAAGGGAAGCAGATAAGAAAACGGTAGATAGTATGTACGATAATTTTTTCATAATGACCACCTTTAAATAATTATTATAGTCTCTCACGCTCAAAGCGAATGACGGCGCTTGCCCGGAAAGACATTGCAGGTATTCCTGAGTCTGCAGATTCTCAATGCTTATTTCCCACTTGGGTCTAGGATTCTAATGGGTAATCGACACCGTTGAGCTAAGCAGGACAACCGAATGGCTTCTATCCTCAGATTTCCGTCACCAAAAAAA
Source organism: Paenibacillus sp. J2TS4 (assembly GCF_018403245.1). Lineage (GTDB taxonomy): Bacteria > Bacillota > Bacilli > Paenibacillales > NBRC-103111 > Paenibacillus_L. Next base: position 63,082 of record NZ_BOSH01000006.1, on the reverse strand, counting down.
CTATGCTGTGCACACCCCCTCGCTTCTTCGTAACAAACATATTGCTCCGTAACAACCTGCGATTTATCAACACGAAACGGCAGGATTCGACTTCATTTAAGCTCACTCCTTCCTCCCATCGTTGCCACTCGTCCGTTTACTTAGAGCTCAAGATGGTTTAAATGCCGTTTAATCACTGACAGGAATTATTCGATGTTATTTTAAATTAATGCTTAAATACCAAGTTGTCAAGTAGGTTTAGTTTGTATTTGGTCATGAATCCATGACACCAACCTAATGGCTACTATCCGATAAGATGTTAGTGATCGGCTTTACCATGGTAATAACCTTGCGGTGGGAACGTTTACCGAAAGTGTTGTAACCGCCTTCAGGTTTGATGACTTCAACATAAATCGGAGTTAAACTAAGTGTGACATCTTACAAAGCGAGGAATAGTGAGACCGGTTGGTTTACAGCTGATCTCCAGTATTATTTCGTTCAATAGTAGAAATACCTGTCCTCCATAATTTAAGAATAATTGAAAAATAATACAATTTTTATAATTATATCTATTATAGATACCCCTTTGCTTGTTGTAAACAGAAAAAATGGAACATCTTGGGGATTAAATCTCATTTCCGTTTTGTTCGCGTCAATATAGTATGTTGAGAAGTAAATTGATATACTGATAAGGTATCTGCCAAGTAAGGAGAATGGAAATGATTAAATTTGTATTACGCAGTTTCTTTCTTGTCCTAATCGGTCTGACTGTGCTAGTCTCTTCTCTTGCGGCTTATCAGCCGAATAAGCTGTACCGGGATCAAGTTGCTGTTATTATGTACCATCATGTCGATGATACGATTCAAAGCTCCGGAACGGTCACAACCGCCCTCTTTGAAGAGCAATTAACTTACCTGCAAAGTAAAGGATACCGATTCATAACCTTGGACGAATTCAAGCATTATATGAACGGAGGACCGGTTCCGGATAATGCGGTGCTGGTTACGTTCGACGACGGATATGAAAGCTTCTATTCCAATGCTTATCCTGTCCTCCAAAAGCTGAATATTCCCGCTGTCAACTTTGCTATTACAAAAGATACATTAAATCCGCAGGCCAGCTACATACCCGCCATGTCCCAACAACAAATTGCGGAGCTGACTTCCGCTTCCCCCGGATACATTGAGATCCAATGCCATACCCACGCTCTGCATGATAAAGTCAATGGGGAGGCTCTGCTGACTACGAGACTGGAATTGAGTAATGGGAGCAGGGAAAATGAGGGGGATTACCGACAACGGATAATGGACGATATGCGAACCTGTCAATCCGTGCTCAGAGATGTCAATCCATCTCCCATCGATTCTTTAGCTTATCCGTTTGGAATATATGACAAGACAGCAGCGGAGACGATTAATGCGGCAGGAATCCAATATGCCTTTACTATAGCCCCGGGGATGACCACTCGCACAACGGATACACTATCGATTCCAAGAGTCAATGCTGGAGCCCCTTATATCAGTCCGGCCAAGCTGCACAAATCGATTCAACGCCAGATCCAAGCGGTCCATCATGCCTATGATCGTGTGCCGCTCAGAGAAGCGATCGAACAATTGGGCGGGGAAATTGTTACTGCCCCGAAAGATAAGGGAATCCTCATCCGTTACGAAGGCAAGGAGTGGGAGCTTAACGAAGGAAGCCGCAAAGTTCTTCATGACGAACAGGTCTTGTCTATAGACCAGCCTGTTCAGATAGTCGGCGGAAAGGCCTATATAAGATGGACGGACCTGGAAGAGCTGCTGCATAAGGAGCGGCAATAATGGAATGACTGGTCTGGACTGGGGAAGGAGACAGGAATGGACTCTCATTTTTTCGCTTATATGTACCGATTAAGATATATCAAACGATGGAGCCTGATGCGCAACGTCGTCAATGAGAACGTAGCCGAGCACTCTTTCCATGTCGCCATGCTCACACATGTTCTTTGCACTATAGGCAATGAAATATACGGACGCAGCCTTCCGGTAGACCAGGCCGTATCGATGGCGTTATTCCACGATGCAACGGAAGTGTTCACCGGAGATATCCCGACCCCCGTCAAGCATCAGAATGACGACATCTTATCGAGCTTTCGCGCCATAGAACGGCATGCATCGAGGAAGCTTCTGGGGATGATGCCCCAGCCGCTGCGCCGGGCCTACGAGCCGCTTATCGAGGGTGGACAGAAGGTGGAGCCGGAGCTAAGGAAAATCATCAAAGCAGCCGATCTGCTGGATGGCTATATCAAATGTGTCGCTGAGCTGTCGACTGGAAATCGGGAGTTCGCCATCGCCAAAAGACAGATTGAACAATCGATCGAAGAGCTGAATTTACCCGAAGTGAAATATTTTTTGGAGCACTTGGCCCCAAGCTTTGAAAAAACGCTGGATGAGCTGTCCGAATAGGACCAGGCTCTCCAGCGTTTTTCTTTTCCTTAGAATGGGTAACTCATCAGAATAACCATGACAAGGAAGCTCAGGGCAATCAGCCAGGAAAATGTTTGCACCTCTCCCATCCCTGCCTCAGCGGCAGCCTTGCCGGAACTGAGGGCCTCCCGTACCGTCTTCAGCTTCTTGCCCAGCATGCCCGTCAAACCACCGATAACGACAACCAGAAGAATAACGACGATTATCCAGGCGGTGGAGTTATTGAATTTCGAGATCATATATCCACCGGTCAAGAACTGGACGATCAGCAAAATCTGACCTACCCGGTTAGCCGTATAAAAGTTGCCAATCGTCTGAGCCAGACCCTCTCCTCCTTTTTTCATGAGAAGGAAAGGAAAGAGCAGATAGAACCCCATCCCAATGGAGCCTAACAGGTGCAGAAATAAAATAATACTGACCATGAGAGCCCTCCTATGATTGATTATGTACCTTACCAGTATACTAGATGCCTGTTCGGCTTACAATATTACGCGCCCAAAGAGTTAAATGCCCCCACTAATTGTAACGCGAAGCCCCGAAACTTATAGATTCCATAATGCTGAAAAAAGCTGCCTCGGCAAATAAGCTTGCGGGAGGCAGCCTGGTTATGCTAATTAGTTTCCTTCTACTACTTTGATAACGTTGCGTACCGAATCGGCAGATTTATCGAGCGCTGCTTTTTCGTCTGCTGTCAATTCAAGCTCGAACACTTTCTCAATTCCGTCTCCGCCGAGAATAGTCGGTACACCCATGAACAGCTTGTCATAGCCGTACTCTCCTTCGAGAAGAGCGATGGCGGGCACAATGCGCTTCTTGTCCTTAACAATCGCTTCCGTCATTTGGACGAGCGATGCGGCTGGAGCATAGTAGGCGCTGCCGTTGCCCAGCAAGTTGACGATTTCTCCTCCACCGGTACGAGTCCGTTGAACGATAGCTTCGATTCTATCCGCAGGAATGAGTTTTTCAATCGGAATTCCACCCACGTTAGAATAGCGAACGAGCGGAACCATATCGTCGCCGTGTCCGCCAAGCACGAATCCGCGAACGTCCTCTACCGAGACGTTAAGCTCCTGTGCAATGAACGTACAGTAGCGAGCCGTATCCAGTACACCCGATTGACCGATTACTCGATTCTTCGGAAATCCAAGCGTTTGGTAAGCGACATAAGTCATCGCATCCACCGGATTGCTGAGAATGATAACGATCGAATCCGGGCTGAATTTCTTCACGTTCTCACATACGCTTTTCATAATTCCAGCATTCGTGTTAACGAGATCATCACGGCTCATGCCAGGCTTGCGGGCGATCCCGGCTGTAATGATCACGATATCGGAATTCGCGGTATCCTCGTAATTGGAGGAGCCGATAATATTGCTGTCAAACCCTTGAACCGGGCTCGCTTCGAGCATGTCCAGCGCCTTACCTTTGGTTGGATTCTCGAGTTGGGGGATGTCCAGCAGAACAACATCACCCAGTTCCTTCTGGGCCAGCATCAATGCGGTAGTAGCTCCTGTGAAACCCGCGCCGATGACGGACAGCTTTTTGCGACGAATAGCCATGAATAACAGATCCTTTCCTCATAAATTGATGGTTCAGGCAGTTTGTTCCCATTGGCTCGTATAGTCTGATGATCCTATGGATTGAGAATACCTATAGAAACTATTGGTTCAACTTCGGAGGAAAGCCCGTTTCAAAGAAACGGGCTCCCGGTTATTGCTGGCTCACCTTACCCGAGATGTTTGATAATTTCATCTGCAAACTCGGAGCATTTCACTTCAGTCGCACCTTCCATGAGACGAGCGAAGTCATAGGTGACCGTTTTATTGTTAATAGCGGTCTCCATTCCTTTATAGATCAGATCGGCCGCTTCCTGCCAGCCCAGATGCTCCAGCATCATGACACCGGACAGAATAACAGATCCCGGATTGACGACATCTTTGTCCGCATATTTAGGAGCGGTACCATGAGTCGCTTCGAAGATAGCATGTCCAGTTACATAGTTGATGTTGGCACCCGGAGCAATTCCGATACCACCTACTTGCGCAGCGAGGGCGTCAGACAGGTAGTCACCGTTCAGGTTAAGTGTAGCAATGACATCAAAATCAGTTGGGCGAGTCAACACTTGCTGCAGTGCAATATCGGCAATAGCATCTTTTACGATGATTTTACCCGCATCTTCAGCCGCCTTTTGTGCTGCATTGGCCGCATCGGTACCTTTTTCTTCTTTGATCCGATCATACTCGGCCCAAGTGAATACTTTATCACCGAATTCCTTCTCGGCCATTTCATAGCCCCAATTTTTAAATGCGCCTTCTGTAAATTTCATGATGTTGCCTTTATGAACAAGCGTAACACTTTTACGACCATGCTGAATAGCATACTCGATGGCCGCGCGGATCAGGCGGCTGGAGCCTTCCTTCGAAACGGGCTTGATGCCGATACCGGACGTTTCGGGGAAACGGATTTTGTTAACACCCATTTCCTTTTGCAGAAATTCAATAACCTTCTTCACTTCCGCCGTACCTTCTTGGTACTCGATTCCCGCGTAGATATCCTCCGTATTTTCTCTGAAAATGACCATATCTACCAAATCCGGACGTTTAACCGGAGAAGGAACACCTTCAAAATAACGTACTGGACGAAGACAAACGTACAGATCCAGCTCTTGGCGAAGCGCCACGTTCAAGGAACGGATACCTCCGCCAATTGGAGTAGTCAAAGGCCCTTTAATCGCTACAATGTATTCACGAATAGCAGTCAGCGTATCGTTAGGAAGCCAGCTGTTGAACTGGTTGAACGCTTTTTCCCCCGCAAATACTTCATACCATGCAATTTTTTTCTCGCCCTTATATGCTTTCTCCAGAGCTGCGTCCAGCACCCGCTTAGATGCCCGCCAGATATCGCGGCCTGTGCCATCCCCTTCAATAAAAGGAATGATTGGGTGGTTAGGAACTTGCAGTACGCTATCTTTAATTGTAATTTTCTCGCCTTCAGTAGGCTGGGAATAAGTTTCGAATTGAGCCATGTCTTAATTCCTCCTCTTTAAAGTATTAGTACGGTAAACCGGCAGAACACGAACACACACAACGAAAGATGAACAGGGAGCGGCTCTTGACGATTCGCACAGCCCGTCTAAGTATGAAAAGCTTATATTGAAGCCGAAAACCCAAACGATTCAGGCTTTTCATGCCAATCATAAAGTGTTCATTATAATGCTTGAATGAACATAAGCTCTCTGATGTGGTTAAGCAAGACAGCCTGGGGCCGCTTTATTTACGCTGTTCGATAGGTACATAAGGCTGGTTCACAGGCCCTGTATATTCTGCGCGCGGACGAATCAGACGATTGTTCTCGTACTGCTCCAGAATATGAGCTGTCCATCCCGATGTACGGCTGATCGCAAAAATCGGTGTAAACAAATCTCTCGGGATTCCGAGTGAAGTATAGACCGAGGCGGAATAAAAATCGACATTCGGCTTCAATCCCTTCAGACCGGTTACCAGTTCCTCCATTTTGATCGACATGTCATACCAACTCATATTGTTAGTAATCCTGCCAAGTTCCTTGGACATCTTCATTAAATGCTTGGCGCGGGGATCCCCGTTCTTGTAAACGCGATGTCCGAATCCCATTAATTTCTCTTTATTATCCAGCTTACGATTAACGTAGCTTTCTACATTCTCCAGGGTGCCTACTTCTTCAAGCATAGCCATAACCGCTTCGTTAGCTCCGCCGTGCAAAGGTCCCTTCAAAGCACCGATAGCGGAAGTAACTCCGGAATAAATATCCGATAGAGTAGCTACCGTTACGCGGGCAGCGAATGTCGATGCATTCAATTCATGATCTGCGTGAAGAACGAGAGCTTTATCCAGTGCTTCGACCGCAATCGGATCAGGCTGTTTGCCAGTCAGCATATACAGGAAATTCTCTGCAATGGAGGCTCCGGATTTCGGGGCAATCGGCTCCTGGCCTTCCCGGATTCGAGCGAATGCGGCAATCAGGGTTGGAAGTTGCGCCTGCAAGCGAATCGCCTTGCGTAGGTTGGCCTCCCGGCTCATGTCGTTGGCCTCATCATCATATAAAGCAAGACTCGACACAGCGGACCGTAGAGCAGCCATAGAGTTAGTATGGTTCGGGTACAGCTTGATTTGCTCGATTATCTCCTGGGGAACATTGCTGTTCTCACCCAATTCTTTATGTAGCTGGTCCAATTCCGCCTGATTCGGGAGTTTCCCATACCACAGCAAGTAGACAACCTCTTCAAAGGTAGCATGCTCCGCTAAATCATCGATATTGATTCCGCGGTAAGTCAGCACACCATCAATAATTGAGCTTATTGAGGAAGTAGTCGCGACGATTCCTTCCAGGCCTTTTGTCGCCGTCATCCCTATCTCTCTCCTTTGTGCAAAATTTGCAATAAATATTTTATTTCACAAGTATTACTTATCTAACTACATTTTATCATAAAGGATTTTGTCGAAGAAGTGAACAGTGGGTCTATAAAAGTTCATTATCGGTACAATAAACAAAATTTAAGAGTGATAAATTATCTTTATCTAACCCAAGTCTACCTATACATTATGGCAGCATACCTTTATTGTTCCAAATTTCCGTCATTTTTTTCTTTATCTGCGAGTAAAAAATAAAAACCGGCCCTTCTGGATTTGACGTTCTATCCAAAGATACAGCCACCGTTTAACTACTGGCCGGGTAAATGGGAGCAGCAGGACTAGTCCCACAATATCTGTTATAAATCCCGGAGCCAGTAAAAATACACCCCCAGCAAAAACAATAATCCCATCGAGCAGCGAAGCGGTTGGACTATACCCAAGCGCCATTTGTTGCTGGGCGTATTCCCATACCTTCCTCCCTTCACTTTTGGCCAAATAAGCCCCGATTAAACCGGTAAGTACGATCAGAAGGAACGTCTGCCAACCGCCAATCCAGCTGCCAACCGCGATAATCCCCCATATTTCCAGAGCTGGAACGGTAATAAGTAAAAGAATCAGCCACTTGAACATACGCATCCTCCCTGCTACCGGTAATCTTGAAGACGCTCATACAACACTGGGAATTGCTTGGATAGCCTAACCGGCTTCCAATCTCGGTTAACCCACATATGCTTGGTCTCCCCGCTGACAAGGAATTCACCTTCGGGTTGATCTACCAGACCGTCTAACTCCCAAGCCGCTCCCTCGGCCTCTTCCTCCACTCTGCGAATTTGTGATTCAAACTGAACAGAAACAGGAGTCAAATCGGCCATTCGTGTATAGACAGCGACGATATCGTCATAACGTGCAGGTTGTTTGAACTTCATAGACGCTTCAATCAGCGGAAGCAGCAGTTGTTTAGCCTCAAGCTGCCGGTAAGTAACACCGGTTTGTCTTATCATTTCCGTTCTGCCGATTTCAAACCAAGTTAAATAACTCGCATGATAGACAACTCCCATCTGATCCGTCTCCTCATAACGGACGCGAATCGGGTGAACGTGCCATCGATTCATTATCAAGCGAACCTCCCAACCGCACAAAATGTGAAATCTGAGTATCGGAACAATTTCGAGGGTGATCGGCCTTATTCCAGCGGATCAGGCCGCCTCCCCCTCTAGCATACCATGTTTGGAGACACGGCAAAAACACGCCCGCTCCCAGGGCGTGTCTTCAGTCCTGTCTTATATAACATTGGCTTTGCCAGAATAGATGAAGCCCATCTCGGCATAGATGGTCGCTTCCATCCCTTCACTCAACACGTCAAACGCATTCTCGACGCCGACGATGACCGGGATGCCCAAGCTCAGACAAACGACCGCCGCATGGGAAGTAATTCCGCCCGTTTCCGTAATAACCGCAGCAGCCTTCTCGATAGCCGGTATATATTCCTTGTCCGTAGATACAGCGACGAGAATAGATCCTTCTGTCATTTTGGCATTCGCTTCCTCCGGGCTTCGGGCCGTGACGACTCGCCCCGTAGAGCATTGCGTTCCGATTCCCTGTCCTTTGGCGATTAACTGGCCAACATGATGAACCTTGATCAAATTCGTCGTTCCGGATTGACCGACCGGCAATCCGGCTGTAATGATAACCAAGTCTCCGAGGCGGAATAATCCTTCCTTCCGGCCTCCCTCGATGCCAAATTCAATCATCTCATCGGTTGATTGGGCTTTCTTCCCGAGTACGGGAGTGACGCCCCAGACCAAAGCTAATTTACGCATCGTGTGCTCCGATGGGGTATAGGCGACGATGGGTGATTTAGGGCGATATTTGGCAACCATTCTCGCCGTATATCCACTTTCGGTCGGAGTGATGATCGCCTTGGCTTGCAAATCCAGCGCGGAATTCGCTACCGCCTGGCTGATGGCTTCTGTCACAGTAGTCTGCTGGGCCTCGCGCAGCTTGGCCAGCACCTCGCGATGATTCAACGCCGATTCAGCCTTCTCCGCAATGCGCGCCATCGTTTGTACCGATTCCACCGGATAACGGCCAGCCGCGGTTTCTCCGGATAACATAACAGCATCCGATCCATCCAGAATCGCATTAGCTACGTCATTGGCCTCCGCGCGGGTCGGACGGGGATTGCGCTGCATCGAATCCAGCATTTGGGTAGCGGTGATAACCGGCTTTCCGGCCAGATTGCACTTTCTGATCATCATCTTTTGAACAAGCGGAACCTCTTCCGCAGGAATTTCTACCCCGAGATCTCCACGTGCCACCATCAGGCCGTCGGATACCTCCAGAATTTCATCCAGATTATCGACGCCTTCCTGATTCTCGATCTTAGAAATAATTTGAATATGACTCGCATTGTGTCTTTCCAGAAGCTCGCGAATTTCCATGACGTCGCTGGCCTTGCGCACGAAGGAAGCGGCGATGAAGTCAATATCCTGCTCAATTCCGAACACAATATCGTTAGCGTCCTTCTCGGTAATTCCTGGCAAAGAAGTTCTGACCCCGGGCACGTTAACGCCCTTCTTGCTCTTGATCGATCCGCCGTTGACGATGACGCACTTGATATCATTGCCGCGAATATCAACGACCTCGAGACCGATCAGACCGTCATCAATTAAAATAGTCGAGCCGATTTCAACATCCGAAGGAAGTTCGCTGTATGTAACAGAGATGCGATGCTTGTCCCCCAACACTTCTTCCGTCGTCAAAACAATATGCTCATTCTGAATGAGCTCAATCGGTTCTTCGGCAAGCTTGCCGATTCGGATTTCCGGCCCTTTCGTATCCAGCAGCAGCGCTACGTTCTTGTTCAGCTCCTTGGCTACTTGACGGATGTTGCGGATCCGGGCTCCATGCTCCTCAAAATCCCCATGGGAAAAATTGAGCCGCGCCACATTCATCCCCGCTTCCATCAGTTTGCCCAGCATTTCGGGAGCTTCGCTGGCCGGTCCAATCGTACATACAATTTTCGCTTTACGCATAATTCAGTTCCTCCTGTAAGTTCAACAATCCTTGCGGATACGGAAAGTCCGCAAGGCTAACCATCCATTGCTGCAAATCTTCCTGCATTACTGCAAGGCTCCATAAACCATCCGTCAGTTCGGTTGATAAAAGGCCACTTCACCGATCGAACGGAATTTGCGATAACGGTCTTCGCGGAGCTCTGTCTCGGACATGGAGACAAGCTCCTCCAGATGCTTCCAGATCATATCCCGAAGATATTGGGATTGCTCCTCCACATTCCGATGGGCTCCCCCCTTAGGCTCGGGAACAATTTCATCGATTACGCCCAGCTTAAGTATATCCTGTGCGGTAATTTTCATAGTTTCCGCAGCCTGCAGCGATTTGGAGCTGTCTTTAAACAGAATGGAAGCGGCTGCTTCAGGAGAAATGACCGAATAGATCGCATGCTCCAGCATAAGCACCCGGTTTCCCACGCCTAATGCCAACGCTCCTCCGCTGCCACCCTCTCCTATGACCACACAAATAATAGGCACCCTGAAAGATGCCATTTCTCTCAAATTCCGGGCAATGGCTTCGGCTTGTCCACGTTCTTCCGCTGCTCCGCCGGGATAAGCCCCGGTCGTATCGATAAAGGTTATAATCGGCCGACGGAATTTATCTGCCTGCTGCATAAGGCGAAGCGCCTTGCGAAAGCCTTCGGGATGAGGCATGCCGAAATTGCGGGCAATATTATCTTTAGTGTCCTTGCCTCTCTGATGGCCGACCACCGTAACCGGAACGCCGTTCAGCCTAGCCAGGCCGCCGACAATCGCCAAGTCATCGCGAAACAACCGGTCTCCATGCAGCTCCAAAAAATCAGTGAAAATATACTGGATATAATCCAGCGTCGTCGGCCTTACCGGAAACCGGGCAATTTGCATCTTTTGCTGTACGGAGATATCTGTATAAATTTCTTCCTCCAGCCGGGCATATCGATCCTCGAGCCGGAGAATTTCTTCGGTAAAATCGATATTCTTGTCGCTGCCAAACTTGCGCAGCTCTTCAATTTTGGCACGCAATTCCGCCAGAGGATGCTCAAACGGCAAATCACCGGCCATCGGAAGACACCTCCTTCACCGTGTGCATATCCAAAATTTGAGTCAATACCGTCCTCATTTCTTTCCGATGAACCACTTTGTCCAACTGACCGCGCTGAAGATTGAACTCGGCCGTCTGGAAATTGTCCGGAAGCTTCTGCCGAATAGTCTGCTCGATGACCCTTCTTCCGGCAAAACCGATGATAGCCCCCGGTTCGGCGAGCACATAATCGCCGAGCATGGCAAAGCTGGCGCTTACTCCGCCCAAGGTCGGGTCTGTAAATATGGAGATATAGAGTCCGCCCGCTTCATGAAACTTGCTTAGTGCCGCGCTTGTTTTGGCCATCTGCATAAGAGCCAGAATGCTTTCCTGCATACGAGCTCCTCCCGAAGTTGAAAAAATGATCAACGGGTACTGTTTCTGCATAGCCACTTCAATCGCACGGGTAATTTTCTCACCGACCACACTGCCGAGCGTTCCACTGAAGAATTCAAAACTCATCACACAAACAACAACGGGAAAGCCCCCGATCGTTCCTTCACCGGTAATGACCGCATCCTTGCTTCCGGTCTTGTCGATCATTGCCGCCACTTTTTCCGGGTACCCCGGGAATTCAAGCGGATCCGCAGATACCATATCCCTGTCGAATTCGAATAAACGACCTTCATCCAAGGTCATTTGTATCCGTTCGAAGCCATTTAATATAAAATGATACCCGCAAGAGGAACATACCTTCTGACTTTTTTCCAATTCCATGCTGAATTGAATGGCTCCGCACTTGGGACACTTGTTAGCGATCCCTTCGGGTATTTCCTTTTTCGCCTTTTCAGAAGGAATTGTGGCGTACTTTTTTTTCTTGTAAAAAAAATCCTTTAGCACGTTTACACCTCACCAGGCGTTAATTTCAGCAGGATATTACCGATGCAGAATGGAATTAAGAACTTCCTGAACTTCTTCCAGCTCTCCTTCGGGAACCAATATCTCATATTGATTTTTCGTTAAGCTGATCGCCCGAACTTGAACAAGGAACCCTTCTTCCGTCAGCTTTTCCTTAAGACGATCCGCTATTTTGGCCGTCGGAGCGATATAAATGACTGTCCACATGGCGGATAACCTCCCTAACCCCTGCTTCATAAGCCTACACAATGGATTAATGATACCATAACCCGTCTTTTTATAGCAACAAAGACAAGTCGACCTAATAGGGCAAGAGAGCTAGTAGACAGGTGGATCATGGCATTAAAACAATCTTAAAGAGGGAAATGATTGTGACCTTGTTCCTAAGTATATTTTCCTCCATATCTATGCTGAACAAGCCCATTTTATCCCGTTTAATCTATCCCGGCACGTCATTCTATCTTATTTTAGAGTTTGTTAAAAAGTCCCCTTCCGACTTATTCCCAATCTTGATTTTCTTTTGAATGAACAAAAGGATAAGGGAGGTTGAGTGGCACTGAACTTCCCCCCGCATGAGAACTTTTTCACCAGACTTTATTAAATGTTTGTTAAGAATGGGAGAACAGCTCATTTCACACGAACCGTACCGTCTCCGAGCAGCTTTTCGATTTGTTGAAAAAGAACGGGCGAAGGTTTGACGAGGTAGCGCTCGCTCAGCATCACCGTCTTCTGTTCGCGTTCGTAGAACAGAACAACCGGCAGCGGACCCGGCTGCCCTTGCAGCAGGCGCTGCAGCGCTTCAAGCGTGCGCGGCGCTTCGTGCAGCGGGTCTATCTTAATATAGACCCGCTGCGACGCCGGCTGGCCGCGCGAAGCGGGCTGGCCGCCGCCCGTCCGCGCTGCCGCGGCGCGGGGCCCTTGCGGCCCGCCGGCTGCTGACGCGGGCGCGGAGCGCGGCGCAGCTGACGCGCCGCTGTGCGTGCCCGCGGCCGCGCTGGCCTGCGGAGCTGCGCCGTAGGCGGCGTCGGCATGCGCGGCGCTGCCACGAGCCGCTGCGCCAGGACTTGCCGCGCCACCGCGCGCTGCGGCGGCCGATGCCGGTGCGCCGGCGAGACTGCGGCCGGCGCCCGCCCGCGCGCGCCGCTGCTGGAGCGGCCACCGCCTGAGCTCGTTCCAGGCGGCTTCCTCCTCCAGCGCATACAGCTGCTCGGCAAGCAGCTTCACCGCATCATCCTGATGCTGGATTTTCGCTTTGACGAGCAGAAGCTTGCCTTTGTCGACCAAGCTTCCGTATTTTTTCCACGCCTCCGGAAAAATAACGACCTCCACCCGGTCGATCCGGTCCTCCAGCTCCATAAAAGCCATCTGCTGGCCTTTCTTCGTCACAATCGTTCTCATCGAGACGACCATTCCGGCTACAAGCGCCTGGTTGTTATCCGGCAGTTCAGCGAGCGAATGCACCGCATCACTTTCCGACTCGCGAAGCCCTTCCTCATAAGCATCCAAAGGATGCCCCGAGAGATAGAAACCGAGCAATTCCCTCTCCAGCTCGAGCTGCTCCATTCGGGTATACGGCCGAACCTCGGGGTACTCAATGACCCAGTTCGCCTCCTCGGTAAAGCCGAACAAATGGAGCTGCAAATCCTCGCTTTCCTTCTTCCATTTCACGGCAGCCTCCACCGTCTCATCGAGAATAGTGAGCAGTTGAGCCCGATGTCCGGGCAAGGATCCGAACGCCCCTGCTTGCACGAGCGATTCAATCACTCGTTTATTACAGACGCGAAGGTCGACCCGGCGGCAAAAATCGAGCAAATCGCCAAACGGCCGCTCTTCCCTCGCCTGAAGGATCGCTTCAATCGCATGCGTGCCGACATTTTTGATCGCGGCCAGCCCGAAACGGATGCTTCCAAGCGTTCCTTCCCTGGCAGGTGACACCGACTCCAGATTTTCTTCTGCTTTGTCAACAGCTCCGGATTCTATGGAAGTTCCCTCCGCCAGTGCCGGGGACGAAACCTCTCCCTCCACAGGGGTAAAATAATAGCCGCTCTCGTTCACATCCGGCGCCAAGACGACGATGCCCATCCGCCGGCACTCGTCAACGTACTCGGCCACCTTGCGGTGGCTGCCCATAACCGCTGTCAGCATGGAAGCCATAAACTGAACCGGGTAATGAGCTTTTAAATAGGCGGTCTGGTAAGCCAGGACACCGTATGCCGTCGCGTGAGCCCGTGGAAAGCCGTAGTCGGCAAAACGGACGATCATGTCGTATACGCGATTCGCCTCTTCCTCCGTTCGTCCCTGCCGCACGCTTCCGGCTACAAAGAATGCCCGCTGTTCGTCGAGCACCTCCCGCTTCTTCTTGCTGACCGCCCTGCGCAGCAAATCCGCCTGACCAAGAGTGAAGCCGGCCATCGTAGCCGCGATTTGCATGATCTGTTCCTGGTACACAATAATGCCATAGGTGTCTTCCAATATCGAAACCAGCGATTCGTGAGGGTACTCTATCTCGGTTAGTCCATGCTTGGCCTGAATAAATTTCGGAATAAAATCCATCGGACCCGGACGATAGAGCGCATTAACCGAAATAATGTCCTCGAATTCAGAAGGCTTCAGTTCCTTCAGCACCCGACGCATCCCCGCTGATTCCAATTGGAAAACACCGGTTGTATCCCCGCGCCCTAATAGCCGGTAAGTGTCCGGATCGTCATACAACGATTGTGAAAAATCAATGGCCTCTCCACATTGCTCCAGTACAAATTTCAACGTGCGTTCGATAATCGAGAGCGTCCGCAGCCCAAGAAAATCCATCTTCAGCAAGCCCACGGATTCCAGATGCTCCATCGAATACTGGGTCAGAGGAATACCGTCCGCCCCTTCCTGCAGCGGGACGTAATCGGTAAGAGGCTCCCGCGAAATGACAACCCCGGCCGCATGGGTCGAGGCATGACGGGGCATTCCTTCCACCTTGCGGGCCATTTGGATCAATTCCTCCGTCTTGGGATTCCGGCTGCACAACGCCTGCAAATCAGGATTGACCTCCAGCGCCCTCTCCAACGAAATACCGAGGAAATTTGGAATCATCTTCGCCGCGCGATCCACTTCATGGTAGGGCATATTCAGCACCCGGCCAACGTCGCGTACCGCCCCTCTTGCCGCCATAGTGCCAAAGGTAACAATTTGGGCAACATGCTCCGCCCCGTACTTGCTGGAGACGTATTCGATGACCTCGTCTCTCCGCACATCACTGAAATCGATATCGATATCGGGCATCGATACCCTCTCCGGGTTCAGAAATCGTTCGAACAACAGTCGATAACGAATAGGATCGACATCGGTAATAGACAACACATAGGCGACCAGACTGCCTGCAGACGACCCTCTACCCGGTCCCGTCGCTATTCCCCGTTCATGGGCAAATCGGATAAAATCCCAAACAATCAAAAAGTAATCGGAAAAACCCATCCGATCAATGACGTCAAGCTCATAGTTCAATCGCTCTTCCAGCTTCCGCCGATACTCGGCATCCTCCCATTCCTCACGGCCTCCGTATCTCCGCTTCAGCCCTTGCTGACATAATTCGGCAAGATATTGTCCAGCCGACATGGAGTCGGGAATCGGCTCGAAGCTTGGCAGAATGGTACGGCCTAATTGCAGCTCCAACTGACATTTATCCGCAATGACCGCAGTATTCGCCAGAGCTTCCGGAACATGGGCAAACAAACGGGCCATTTCCTCCCCGCTTTTCAGGTAAAGCTGCGTCGTCTCCATCTTGAACCGTTCCGGGTCGTCAATCGTCTTCCCCGTCCCGATACAAATAAGGATATCCTGCACCGCTTGATCCTCCGGACGCACGTAATGGACATCGTTGGTCACAACGAGCGGAATGCCGGTCTCCCGGCTTAACCGGATCATCTCCTGGGCGACCTTCTTTTGCTCCATTAGACCGTGATCCTGAATCTCCAAATAATAGTCTTCGCCGAATACTCCATAGTAGCGCAGGGCTGCTTCCTTCGCTTCCTCATATTTATCATGCAGCAGCAGCTGGGATATCTCCCCGCCCAGGCAGGAGCTCAGACAAATCAACCCGTCCGAATAGCGGGCCAGATGATCGTGATCGATACGCGGCTTGTAATGAAACCCTTCCAGATGGCCGATTGAACAAAGCTTCATCAAATTCCGGTATCCCTTCTCGTTCTTGGCCAACAGAATCAGATGATAAATCGGCTGATCCTGACGGGAGCCTCTTTCATGCAAGGAACCGCTCGTAAAATAAGCCTCGCAGCCAATGATCGGGCGGATCCCCCTTCTGACACACTCCTTATAAAATGCGATGGCCCCATACATGACACCGTGATCCGTAAGGGCCAGAGAAGACATGCCAAGCCGGGCCGCCTGATCGACCAATTCTTCGATTCTGGCCGCTCCGTCCAGCAAACTGTATTCACTATGGACATGAAGATGCACGAAGCCGTTCATTTCCGTTCTCCCTCTCTTTTCCTATTCCCTCTATTTTATCACATTTAGCCACAAGAGACGAACCCACATTCGCATCTTTTCAAATCCCTTGTTCCACTCTCTTATAAAACTCGACTACATGGACTTTTTTTATGGCTCACCATATACCTCCCGTACAAAAAAAGTATTAGGCAGCAACACATCCCGCTCTGATAAATTGATAACTCATTAGACAACTCCCGGTCTGGGACAGAGCCTTTCAATTGAGGATTTTGTCTCAACCTGAGCGAAGGGGATAAAGGTCAAAAGAGAAGGCAAGCAAATGCAAGTAAGCGCGAATCTGGGGCGAACGGCGGCTCTGAGTTGACTTAACAAACGGGTAAGGAACCACCCGATTGGAAAAACACAAATCCATGAAGAGCTATGAACGAATCAGGAAATAAAAATCTTTCTTAAAAAACACCTTTTTTTCAGGCCTGTCTTCTATGCAGGACCAGTTAATCATACAAATAAGACTAACAGGACAAACGTTAAAGGATGGGATTCCATGACAACTTTTTTAACTAAGCTGACCATGGATTTTTTCATTGCCTTCGGCATCGTGCTTGGAGGAAGCATGCTTGGAGGGATAGCCGCCGTCTTCATCCTCCAGCCGCCGGCCGTATACATGCTCAAAATAGCCGGAAACATTAAAATTTGGGCGATGGTCGCCGCCGTTGGAGGAACGATCGACCCGCTAAGGGTCATCGAATTCAACTTTACCGAAGGTTATCTTTCCCCTGCGATTAAGCAAATTCTTTACTTCATCGTTGCTTTTATCGGGGCCCAGATGGCCTATCAGCTAATCCAGTGGATTTGCGAAGGCGCGGGTTCGTCATGAGGGTTCCGAATTTCGATCGGTATCTCCACTGGCTGGCCCGCCTCGGCCTATTTCTGGCCGGCATGATTATTGGAAGCGCCCTGTTTATGGGAATTTATCAACAAAATTTCTCCCTGCTTGCCAACCGGAACGCCGATTTGGAACAGGAGATTCGAGTGCTCCAAAGCGAAATTGAGACCTATAGCAAAAATAAAAAGCAGGCAGCGTACATTGGGGGAGTTTTCGTACATCTGGAGGAAGGTCACGAATTGGACGATCTGAGCAAGGTCGAGCTGGAACGGAGGGTGCATCGCGATTTAAAAATTGTCAGTGGAAAACTCGTTGCCGATTTTAAAAAAGACCCGAAGCTGTACATGAAGCTGATAGAAAAGCCGTATCCCGGAGTCTATGATAAAGACTATCAGGTAGAAGTGAAGACGCTTATGCTCGTCCAATCCGAATTGCGAGTCTGGTTCGAGGCCAAGCCGCTGAGCCGAAATTGATTTTTATCGGAAAAATCAGTACAGTTAAGGAAACAAACTTTAGAAGGATGGTTTCGACTATGAGCTGGTATCATTACATCCTGTTTGTCCTTGTCCTTGCTTCTCTTGCGGCCTCAGCATTTTACAGCATCCGCTACCGGACGCGCAAAGATCCGCAGACCAAAGGATTCGAAGCGGCCAAGATGAACATTTCCATGGGCGTCATGCTAATCTCGATCGCCTTTGCTCAATTTATCCTGTTCGACCCGAGTTTTTTGCGCGGCGCGGTTGGCGCTGTTTTTTTGCTGTTGGGGCTGTTTAACGCCTTCGCTGGCTTTAAAAACTATTCAAGCTATAAGAAGACCCTATAACCCGCTATGCTTGATCAAACATTTGGGCAGTTACCATCGCTTTGGCGATCAAGAGTCCTTCATGGTAAATTTCCACATCGATTTTCCCATACTTGCGGCTGACTTCAATGACATTCGGACGAATTTCGACCTCCGTTTCCATCTGAACCGGCCGCAGGTAATAGGTCGATATGTTGTCTATGACCAGGTCTCCTTTGCGGCAATTCTGCACTGCCCGGTAAGCGGCCTGGGTCATCAGCGTCGTTAACACACCCGCGGAAGCTGCTCCCAGATGATTCGTCATCTGCGGAGTAACCATCCCTTTGAACCGGGTGCTGCCGTCCTCCGTCTGAACTTCCTCAAATCCGCTCCAGATCAAATCTTCGAACGTCTCTCCAATTTGCGGCTGCCTTTGAATATACTGCATGACCTTGAGCACATCTTTGCGGCTGATCACCCCCACCATTTTACGGTTGGCGTCGATCACCGGCAGCAGCTCGATTCCTTCCCACACCATAAGATGAGCCGCGGAGGCAATCGTCGCCTGGAGATGAATCGTGATCGGATTGCGGGTCATCAGTCGATCGATCGTTTGCTCCGGCCCGGAATCGACCAATTGTTTGGAGGTCACCATCCCGACGACACGATTCCATTCATCCACAACGGGGAAACGGTTATGCCCGCTCTCCTCCATCAACTGGCGCAGCTCCTTCACTTTGTGGCTGCTTTTCAAGGCGTAAACTACGCTTTCCGGAGAAATGATATCTTGAACAAGCATAATTTTTTTCTTAATGAGCCGGTCGTAAATAGCCCGGTTGATCATAGAAGCCACTGTAAACGTGTCGTAGCTGCTCGAAATGATCGGCAGCCCGAGTTCGTCAGCCAACCGTACGATGGCCGCGCTCGCCTCGAACCCTCCGGTAATCAGCACCGCCGCCCCGGTTTCCAGCGCGAATTGCTGCGCTTTCTGACGATTGCCGACAATCAGCAGATTGCCTGCCTCGACATACCGCTTCATAGCCTCTTCTTGCATCGCTCCGATGACGAACTTGTTCAGTGTCTTGTTAAGTCCATCCGCTCCGCCAAGCACTTCGCCATCCACAATATTGACAACCTCCGCATAGGTCAGCTTATCAATATTATGCCGCCGTTTCTTCTCAATGCGAACCGATCCAATCCGGTCCTTCGTGCTGACAATCCCTTGACTCTCCGCCTCTTTAATCGCCCGATAAGCCGTTCCTTCACTGACGCCCATCTCCTTGGCGATTTTACGAACGGATATTTTGCTGCCTACTTTTAACTCGGTAATATATCTGAGAATAGTTTCATGCTTCGTCAACGTTTCGTCCTGCGTAAGTGATTCCACCTGTTACACCTCATTAATGGATTACTGTACTATACTGTAATACTTCAATTATAGTACGAAACGAAGGGAAAGTTCAACGCAGCGGAAGCTCGGCTTATCAATGCAGTAAAAACAGCCGCCGGATGATAAGCATCCCGCGGCTGAACCAATCTAACCGGTCTCTCCTTTTACAGCAACTATTTGCGCATTTGCAGCAGCTTTCCTTTCCCTTGAAGCCTTTGCTGCAGCTTCCACCGCTTCATTTGTTTGATGGCGGTCAGCTCTTTACGGGTCTCCTCGTCCACTCGCAATATATCGTGAAGCTGGGCGCCGATAATAAGCAATGCGAATCCGATCCAGACAATGCTGAACACGGTAGGAAGCGTCCAGCCGCCGCCGATTTCCAGTTGAGGAACGGCATACATCAACATGCCGAGAGCCAAGCTCAAATAGATCACATTCTTAAACCCCTTCATCCGGGAAGCCCTCCTCTCCAAGCCTTTACGCTATACTTTATGCGCAAGGGGAGGGGACTATGACTACTTGTACAAATCCTGCAGCGATTCACCCAAAATTTTTTGCACGTCTTCAAAAACAACCGTCAGCCGCTTCTCAGCCTCCATCAGCCGGCGAATGTTCAAGTTGAGAGAAATGACCTCATAAAGCTTCTCCGCCTTCTCCATTTCTTCCTTGGGTGGCGTCTCGCCGGACATCATCCGGCTTTGAAGCTCCAGCTGATGCTTGCGAAAATCGTCGAGCATCCGCTTGGAATCCGGGTCGGCGTTAATCACCTCGGCCGCCTGCTTCGCTTGTTGGAATTCGCTGCTTTCCTGGATCGCACGAGCCAATTCATGTGCTTTATCATGCACGTTCATTCGTATCATCTCCTTATTCCTTAGTCTATGAGTTTAAGCTATATATGTTGAACTAAAGAATAGCTGTCATTCCGTTCCGAAGGAAAGTGCCTCCGAAGCTTCAAACATCTTGTTTTGTATTCCTTCTATATGGATGGGCCTTCGGATGGTAGGAATACAAAGCCAAAACTCGCCCTGGAAGCATCTTTCTTTCTCCACTTCATGACCTATTCAATCGTTAGTTCAACTAAGCTAGTTCATCGTACCATATATTTGTGCAGGACATGACCCGCCCCGTCAACGAAGCCAGAGCATGAGAACGGACTGGAACAGGCCGATAAAACCGCCCAGCAGCACCCCCAGCCATGTAATGGCGCGGAATTCTTTGCCGGATACACTTAATATAATGTTCTCCAGCTGCTCTACCGGAAATTTCTCCACTTCTTCCTCGACCAGCGCCGGGAGATTAAGCGCGCTGACTAATCGTTCCATATTTTGCGCCAGCATTCCCAGCACTCTCGAGGTCAGGCTGTGTACTTGTCCCAGCACCCATTCCTTCCTGGGGCCAAGCAGATCGCGGAGCTGCCAGCCTCCTCCCCGTTCTATCCAATCTTCCCATGGCAAGAGTGAAGCTGACTGAAGCCCGGCCCACTCCCGGGCATCCCGATCGCTGATATAGCCAATCATCTGGCCTACTGTCAGCTTCTCCAGCTGCTCAAGCTTCCGCAGCAGCATTTCTTTAAGAACGTTGCGAAACTGGGGCGAATCCAATTGATTATACAATGCGGAGCGCACCTTGCCCGCTACTTTATCCTCATCCATAAAGATTCCTGCCAGTGTTCCCAGGAAGCCGCCTGCTTGTTCCATAAATTGAACGGTCAGCTTGCGCAGCATCTTTTCTCCGTTAGGCGACTGCAGCTCATTCTTGATTTGCTCAATG
This sequence comes from Paenibacillus sp. J2TS4, assembly GCF_018403245.1. GTDB lineage: Bacteria > Bacillota > Bacilli > Paenibacillales > NBRC-103111 > Paenibacillus_L. Next base: position 41,970 of record NZ_BOSH01000006.1, on the reverse strand, counting down.
ATCTGCTCCGCGACCCGTTCTACCAGGCTTTCCCGGCGGTTCTCCAGCCATCCGGATGCCAGCCCCCCCAGAGTCAGATCAGACCACTCGTATCGATCCCACAAAGTGAGGACCGTCTGAGAGGTTTTATTCCGCAGCCACTCGGCCAGCAGCTTTTTGCCCTCCTCCACCTGAGCGGGAGTCCAGATTTTAACCGCGAGCTGCTCGATCGTCTCCTCGCTTTCCGCCCATTTATTCACCCACGCTCGAAGCTTGTCCTCAACTCTTTCAACGAAAATCGGTTTTGTGAGCAGCGAGGCAAGTCCTTCCGTCGTCACGAGATGCTCGGCGACCACTTTGCCGAGCGACTGGCCGATTTCGGCCTTTCTCTTTGGAATCAGCCCAGGGGTAAAAGGCAGCCGGCGACCGCGTATGCGAATGGGCTGTCTCGGGTGGAACAGCATCTTGATGGCCAAGTGATTGGTAACTCCGCCGACAAACCCTGCGACGGTTACCGCGATCAATACGGTCAATATCTCCTTCATGGCAGGCTCCTTTCCAGTAAGATAGGCATTTTCCAATCACCAAGAAAAATATGTCCTCATATGATGAATTAGTTTAATATACCAAAGATGCAGACAGCGGTGGAGGGAACTTACCCATGACGAGTAAAAAAATAACTATATACACCCACAACAGCAGCCGTCTGGACAGCCAGACGGTCGTCCTCAAGGAAGCCCTCGTCAACCAGTTAAACATTCCAACTCACCATAACGTTACCCTTCAGTTCGGTTCCTTGAAGCGAGAAGTAAAAGTCGTTCCCGCCGCCAGGCCGACCTCTCTAAGGATGAGCGAGGCACTCGCCGAATCGCTGGGATTAGCGCACGGAATCACACTTTGCCTCAACTACCAGCCTAGTACACAGACGATGCGCATCGGTCCTTTGATCGGAGTGATGGTCAGCCGTGTTTCCACCCTCGTCCCGGACCGCCCCTTTGGGTCAAGTACCGCGTTCTGCCAAGAGCTGTCATTGGCTTGCAAAAAGCTGGGGGGAATGGTCTATTTCTTCTCCCCCGAGGATCTGCCTATCCAATCGGATAAGCTGAATGGGTGGGTATATCGGGAAAAATGGAGCAAAGCTTCGTTTCCAGTCCCGGATTGCGTATACAATCGTCTGACAACCCGCAAGCTTGAAAACAGTTCAAAGGTTCAGCAATTGATTAGAGAAATTAAAACGCGCTATCACTCCTCCGTTTTCAACGAGAAATATCTGGACAAAACCGAAGTGTTTCGCGCGCTAAGACAAGTGCCCGCCCTGCGGGTCTACTTGCCGGAATCTTACTCCTTCCGCAACTTCGACATGCTCCAATCCATGTGCCATAAATACAGCATAGTGTTCCTCAAGCCGGTTACGGGAAGTCTCGGTAAAGGAATTATCCGAATTTCCCGAAGCGCAACCGGCTATCATTGTCATTTTAACCAATCGGTGGGGATGCGTAAACTGACCTTCCCAACTCTTAAAAAGCTGTATTCCGCGATTTCCGCAAGATTGAAGAGAAATCGGCATCAAATCCAGCAGGGGCTGCGCCTGATCGATTGTGCAGGACGACCCATCGACTTTCGTGCTCTCGTGCAAAAAAACAAAAAAGGAAGCTGGTCCGTCACTTCTATCGTGGGAAGGATTGCCGGAAGCAATAACTTCGTTTCCAACCTGGCCCGAGGCGGAAGCTTGACTTCCGTCAAAGAGGCGCTCGCGCGCTCCAACTTGGCTTCGAACAGCCGCGCCGCCGCAGCACTTAAACTGCATAAAGCGGCACTCGCCATCGCCGTAGGCCTGGATGACCAAATTCCCGAGCACTTCGGGGAACTCGGAGTTGACCTGGCTATCGATATTCAGGGCCGCGCATGGCTGCTGGAGGTCAATTCCAAACCGTCCAAAGAGGACAATACGGCCCTTCGCCAATCCAGAATCAGACCTTCGGTGAAGCGGACGATTGAATATTCACAATATTTAGCAAAATTTTGAAAGGTGGCCCCCATGACCTTAACCGATCCCTATCAGGTTGGCATTCTCGTCAGTGATTCGGAGGGAAATCCTCCATTTGCCGATTCGGCATTTTATTCGCTTCTTACCCAGGAGGGTAACCGGCTTGGGCTCGGTGTGTACGTATTTACCCCCTCCACTTCTTCATTGAACGAAGAGAATGAGGTCGTGGGCTACCGGTACTCCGCCGCCAATCACCGCTGGAGCCAAGAACGGCTTCCTCTGCCCGATCTTATATACGACCGGGCTTTTTACCGGAATGCCCGCGATCTGGTCCAGCATCGTTTGGTATTGACGGAATTGCGCCACAAGAAGAGCTTTATCGTTCTTGGCAACGGCCTAACGGGAAAATGGAGCGTTTATCAAGCTATTCTCCGGGCTCCCGACTTGAAGAAATATGTACCAAGAACGATTCGGCTGCAGAACGCCTCCGGGCTCGTGCCTTGGTTTAAGCACAACGATTCCGCCTTTCTCAAGCTGGATGCGGGAACCCAGGGTAAGGGAGCCGTCCGTATTCTTAAGCTGAAAAACGGAATTTATGAAATAGCAGGAAGGGATTTCCATAACGTCCCGTTTGAGAAAAAAATCGACAGCCTTACCGCTCTGGTCTCCTGGTTTCACCAGTTCGCCAACCGGCGGTATCTGCTGCAGCCCAACCTTAAGCTGCACTCCCGTTCCGGGGACGTCTATGACATCCGATCTCTCGTACAAAAGAACGGAGAAGGCCGCTGGACTTTAACGGGAATGGCCGTTCGCCAGGGTCAATCGGGAAGCGTGACTTCCAATTTACACGGCGGGGGCACCGCCCAAGCGGCGGAACCGTTTCTCCAGTCAGAATTCGGAACAAAGCAAGGTGAAGAGCTATCTGTAATGCTGCGCCGTATTTCCATCCGGATAGCCGAGCAGCTCGAAGGCCACTTCGGCCGACTCGCCGAGCTTGGCATCGATTTCGGAGTAGACCGGGACGGCCGGGTCTGGTTGATCGAAGTGAACTCTAAGCCCGGGAGAACGATCTTCCAGCTTTTATGTGACGATCGTGCACGGCGGAAATCACTCGTTTATCCAATGGCCTACGCTTCCTACCTGCTTAAGCGGTCGAGAGACACGGTATGGAGGATAAACGGGCAAAGAACGTCTTTCCCGACCCAAGGACTCACTGTAACTAACATGTCTTTGTCCTATTAACTGGTTAGCTTACGCTTTCGATGAAGGTTTTACTCCGTAAAACCCTTAGGAGGGTACCCAATGAGTTTGACTACATGCAATATCTTAATCTCTCAGCAATCGGAAAGAGCGGTAACAGTCACACGATCCCTGAGCAAAATCCTTCAATTAAACAATTCCCGTACCATTACTCTTAAATTTGGCAACCGATCTTCCACACAGCCGATTCGGGTGATCAATCGCAAAGGGAGCTTCGTCGTCATCCCGCAATCTGTCGCTTCCACGATTAGGCTGCCGTCCGGGGGCAAATGTATGGTCAAAAGCAGCACGGGAAAAGATCTTCGCTTCGGTCCGCTCATCGGTATTATGACCTACGCCACTAACAATCCTGTGCTTCCTTTTGGATCGAGAACCGGCTTTATCAAAGAGTTTTTAAAAGCGGCAGGGGAACGGCCGGCTTTTTATTTCGTCTTTTCTCCCCGCAACGTGAACTGGGATGAAGAAGTTATTACGGGTTATTTCCCGGCATCCGGCGGCCGATGGGTACGGAAAACCGTTCCTCTGCCCGATGTTGTATATAATCGTCTTCCAAGCCGCAGCGCGGAAAAAAGCTTATCGATGGAAGATTTTAAAGAAAAGTTCGTACGAAGAAGAATTCCTTTGTTCAACTGGAGCTTCTTTGATAAATCCGATGTGTATCGGCTGTTGTCCGGAGATGAAGCGAACAAATACGTGCCTGAATCCTACAATCGCCCATCGCCTGATACGATCCGCGACATGCTGGAGAAGCACCGGTTTGTTTACCTGAAGCCGACTGCGGGAAGCCTTGGTATAGGAATTTACAGGTTAACCTACAACCCGGAAAGGGGCTACTTTGCCCGCTTCCGCAAAAACGACGGCAATGTGCTGATTCGTTTCTCTCGGTTTGAAGGATTAATGAGAATGCTCCGGGCGCATAATGTCCGGCTCCAATATTATGTCGTACAACAAGGAATCCGCCTTATCGAGATCGACAGCTGCCCGATCGACTTCCGCTTCCATATGACGAAGGACGGCAATAATGAATGGGTGGCCGCTGGCATCGGGGCGAAGAAAGCCGGCAAAGGAAGTGTAACCACCCACGTTCGTACCGGTGGGCAGCTGATGACTCCTGAGCAGGTGCTCAGTAAGGTGTTCGGCTCGAGAGGAGATAGAATACTCCAACGCGCCAAAGAAGTAGCCATAACCCTTGCGAGATCCATTGAAAATAATTATTCCAGACCGCTGGGAGAGCTAGGTTTTGATTTAGGCATAGACAAGAACGAGAATATCTGGATGTTTGAAGCGAATGCCAAGCCGGGACGCTCTATCTTTAAGCATCCATCTTTAAAGGCTCAAGGAAAAGCCTCTCTAGTCAACATTATCGAGCATTGTATGTATTTAAGCAGGTTTCAGTTGAGGAGGGAGGGATAGGTGGATTTATATGTGCAGGAATTGCATTCCTCGACGCAGCCCAGTATAGCAATCTTAACGATGCCGGATGAGAAAAGACCTTTTCGCGGAAATCACTACAACTTTATTGATCTGATTCGCTGCGGCAAAGAGCTGGGGGCCTTCGTCTATGTCATTACCGTTAACGACGTCAAGCTTTGGGAACGGAAAATCAAAAGCTATGTCTATAACCCGACGACCAAAACGTGGAGCGAAATAATGCTTCCTTTGCCCGATGTGATTTACAATCGAATCCCGACCCGGAAAGACGAGCTGCATCCGGAAGTTCAGCAAACGGTCCAATCCCTGCTCCGGCATTCTCATATCCGCCTTTTCAACCCTTTCTTTTTTAACAAATGGACGCTCTTCGAATGGCTAAACAAAACCAAGCAGACCAAAAGATTTATTCCCGCCACCCAACGGTTGACGAGCCAGAACGATGTGGAGCTGTTCCTGAAGCATTATTCGACCGTATATTTAAAACCAGTGCGGGGCAAAGCAGGTAAAGGGATTATGAAAATCGAAGCAGGAAGCTCTAAAACAAAAGCCTCCTACCGGCTGATTATCCAAAACTTCCGCAAAAGCCATATTTCCGTCCATACCCAAATATCCAAATTATGGGGAGTGCTGAAGGAACAGATTGGTTCGGAGGATTATATTATCCAACAGGGCATCAAGCTGTCCAGCTACCAAAATCGTCCGTTCGATCTGCGGGTACTGGTCCAAAAAAATGGCAAGGGCAGTTGGAGTCTGTCTGGAATCGGAGCGAGAGTAGCCGGGAAGTTGAGCATTACTACGCACGTTCCACGAGGAGGCTCCATTGACGAACCGGACAAATTATTGAGCGCCACCTTCGGTAAGGAAACGGCGCGCTCCATCCTTTTGAAGGTGAAGAAGGCGGCCTATTCCATTGCCCGCCGCATCGAGAAGGCCTCCGGACATACTCTCGGGGAAATGTCGATGGATCTCGGAATAGACACATCCGGACAAATCTGGTTCTTCGAAGCCAATTCGCGGCCCATGAAGTTCGACGAGCCGGATATCCGCAAAAAATCGTTGGAACGCATTATTCAATACAGCCTTTATTTAAGCAAGACCAAGAAAATAGTAAGCGGGTGAGCTCGCATGACACAATCGACGCTCGGTGTTTTGACTCTGTATATTGGGAAGAATCAGATTGATGAAATGCATGTCTATAGAAAATTAAGCGTCTTGGGAGAAAGGATGGGACTGTCCGTCATGGTCTTTACCCCGGAAGACGTGGCATCTGGCAAAAAACTGATTCATGCCCATATTTATGATGCCGAAAGGCGCAGATGGCTTCGGAGATGGATGCCGTTTCCGAAGCTCATTTATGATCGGTGCCGCTTCCAGCGAACCTACCGATTTCAACAGCTGAAGCAGTTCCGGGCCAAATACGGACATTTGAAGTTTTTAAACCGGCCTATGAATCACAAATGGGGCAACCACCAAATATTGTCCAGCAACGCCAGCATCGCCCGCCATCTCCCGGAAACGGTCCGTTATCAGCAGAAGGAGGATTTATTCCGCTTTCTTCACAAATATCCTATCGTTTATTTGAAACCGGAGGACGGTACCGGAGGACGGGGGATCGTCAGCATTCGAAGAACCGGAGGCAGCAAATATTTGCTGCGCGGGCGAAACCGTCAGCGAAAAATTATCGCGCCGCTGCTGCTCAGTGCCGAACAGATTCCCGTCAAGCTGAGCGACTGGAATTTGAAGAAGAGCTATTTGATTCAGCAAGGCATCGACATTACGCTCCCGGACGGCCGCGTCCATGATTTCCGCCTGTTGATCCAGAAGAATGGGCAGGGAAGATGGGAGGTTACCGGCTGTGCCGGAAGAATCGGCCCTCGCAAGAGCGTCACTTCCAATTTGCACGGGGGAGGCTCCGCAGCCTCTATGGAGGCGCTGCTGAGAAGAAGATTCGACGCGGATCAAATAAGCCGTATCCGCCAAGAGATGGAATCGCTGAGCCACGAAGTCGTCATCCATCTGGAAAAGCAATTCAATCAGCTTTGCGAAATGGCGCTGGATCTGGCAGTCGATCGCGAAGGGAAGGTCTGGCTGCTCGAGGTCAACCCGAAGCCATCACGGGAGGTGTTCCACCGGATCGGGGAACGGGAGACGTATTTGAAGGCGATAAAAAGACCGCTGGAATATGCTTTATGGCTAAGCCGGGATAAGGGGCAGGAGTTGGAATCCTCTATGTGGCCGGAGGAAGATGCCGAGCTGAAGGTCGAGCACTCCATGGGGCGGGAGCGGGAAAAAGAGCCCAGGGCCGAACTTTCTGCCTGGACAGAACAAGCTAACGAACCATTGCAGAGCTAAACTAAAAAAACACCGTCCGAGAGTTTGGCAAGGACGGTGTTTCTGCTATGTATGACGCTCTGCTTAGAGCAAATAATCCGGCAGCTGCCGGATGTCGCTAATGACGGCGTCAGCTCCCTCCAGCTCGCTCGCCTGACCAAACTCGGCGTAACGGCAGCCCATTACCCGCAGACCGTTGCCGCGGCCAGCCTCCACATCGGAGGACCGGTCGCCTACCATCCAGCCGCCGCTTACTCCTTCTGTTAGCATCAATAGCCGGACTAGCTCGACCTTGGATGGCGTGTTGAATTCTCCGGCGCTGTACAAGCCTTCGAAATAATGGTCTATTCCTTTGGCTTTAGCGACGGACTTGACATAATGCTCCATTCCATTGCTGGCGATAAAAAGTCTTGCTCCTTTCTCTCGCAACCGTTCCAGCACCTCAGCTACTCCCGGATACAATAAGCCTTCGCCTTGATCGAGCAGTTCCTTCTGGTAACGCAGCAGCAGATCATTCGCTCTATGGTGAAGCTCCACGGATTCTCCGGGCAAGATCCTCTCCCATATGTCGGAAAGAACCATTCCCAGTCCTCCCAGCAGCCTTTCCACGGGAGGAGTGTCCTGCGAATAATCCCCTTCTCTTCTCATATGGTCAAAAGCGGCGTAGTATGCCGGAATCATTAACGTTTCAGCTTGGAATAGCGTGCCGTCCAAATCAAAAATGGCGGCCTCTGGACGTTCTGGTTTCATCGTCAAAATTATGACTCCCTTCCTTGTGTTCCTGAGTATTTATATTTATAAGAAAATAAATAATTTCACTCCCCTAGCCATCAAGCATAAGGGGTTTCAATTTGACATAAGGGATATTATACATCATCTAAAAATAGTTTGATATTTCTGGATGTCCCCCGCCCCCATAAAAACCAGCACCGAATCTGTATACGTCAATAAGTCGGTTACCGTCGCTTCCGAGATGAGCTGCGCATTAGGAATTCTGTCAAGCAAATGCTCTATGGAGACGGACCCCTGCTCTTCGCGGGCCGAACCGAATATTTGGCATAAATAAACATCATCCGCCCCTCTTAAGGATAGAGCGAAATCATCGAGCAATTTCTCCAGCCGGCTGTAAGTATGCGGCTGGAATACCCCCACAATCCTTCTGAGCGGATATTTGCTTTTTACCGCCTCCAGCGTCGCTCTTATTTCGGACGGATGATGAGCATAATCGTCAATGACAATGTTGCTGTTCCATTCTTTCTCCGAAAATCTCCGTTTGACTCCGGGAAATGTCGCCAAATGGCCTTTAATCTCTCCCAGATTCAATTCCAATGCAAGGCCCGCCCCGATAACCGCTAAAGCATTGAGGACGTTATGCCGTCCATAGGCTGGTATGAAGAAGCGATCCAGCTTTGCCCCGCGCCAATACACATCAAAAGCTACTCCGTGACCCTCTGCGACAAGAGCGCTGGCTCGCAGCTCGTTACATGGTTCGAACCCATAGTACAGAAGCTCTTTATCGACTTTAAGCGAGCGCACATTCTCGTCGTCGCCGCATACAACCAGCTTGTTTCCTACTAAGGCGGCCATTTCCTCGAATGCCCGCTGGACATCCGCCAGATCGGCGTAATAGTCCGGATGATCGAAATCGATGTTGGTAATGACTGCTATTTCAGGCCGATACGCAAGAAAATGCCTTTTGTACTCGCAGCTTTCGAATATAAATAAACGGGAGTCTTGCGCTCCTATGCCTGTGCCGTCTCCAATAAGACTGCAGGCCGGCTCAACCGCACCAAGAGCATGGGCCATCATTCCCGTAGTCGTAGTCTTTCCATGAGAACCGGTAACTGCGATACTGGTATAGTTCTTCATCCAATTTCCAAGAAATTGATGATACCGTTGTACGTTAATTTCCAGCTGTTCGCAGCGGACCAAAGCCGGGTGCGTGTCAGCAAACGCATTAGATGCAATGACAGTCATATCGCGTGTTAACGGCGCTTGACCAAAAGAATAGGTTGGAATCTTTCTAGCTTCCAACGGAATTTGGGTAAAGAGAGGAGCTTCGATATCTTCACCTTGAACGTGATGCCCCAGATCGTCTAAAATCTGTGCGACCGCACTCATCCCGCTGCCCTTAATTCCGATTAAGTGATAATTCCCCATACAATAAACCTCCCTATTCTCTGCTTCATTTGGATGATTGGTATGTAATTCCCGTTTGTACCTGCATATTACTTAATCTACATTATACTGTATTCAATCGTCTCTTCAATGGCCTCATCGAACGTTCCTACCCTCGTGTGTCTTTTCAATGATCCGCATTAGTCCTCCTTCCAAACATATAGCAACTCGCATTTAGATTAAATTCCGAGGAAACTGCTGCAATTCTCCCGGAAATTTGGGGCGCATATAGCGGGGATTCTCTGATTTTTGCCTTGCAATACAAAATAGGGGCTGGAGCCCAATCCAAATGTGGGCGATTGTCATATCGTAGTAAGGAGAGCCCAAAATATTACACAGCAAGGAGGAACCATGCGACCATGTTCACCCAGGTTAAAACTTATTATCCGTTTATCGGGCCGCACGATCCTTGTCCGCCGATAAGAGTAAAGACATACGAGACGCCGCCTCAATTATACATTCCGTATCAACCCCCTAATTTACCCCAGCACAGTCTGCCGGATGCATTGAGGCTGGGCACTTTATGGCCGGCTCTTTACAGCCCGTATGGAAGCAAACGCTAGAAAGGAGAAGGAACGGCAAATGCACAAGACATTGGATGAAACCTACTATCGGAAACTTAGGGAGCTGCAGGAGGTCGATTTTGCGCTCGTCGAGCTGACGCTGTATTTAGACACCCATCCGGGAGATCGTCAAGCCATTCAGCAATATAATCAACTGGCGATGCAAAGGCAGAAGCTGGCTGGCCAATTCGAGCAGGAATACGGTCCGCTTATGCACTTTGGTCACAGCTTTACCCGCTATCCCTGGCAATGGGCAGAAGCTCCATGGCCTTGGCAGGTATGAAAAAGTAGAGAAAGCGGGAGAACGTAAAGAAAATGGGAGGAGCTCTATATGTGGATTTATGAGAAAAAGCTGCAGTATCCGGTTCGCGTCAGTAAATGCGATCCCCGGATGGCTAAATATTTGATCGAACAGTACGGGGGGGCCGATGGAGAGTTGGCCGCAGCCTTGCGGTATCTCAACCAAAGATATACAATTCCGGATAAAGTCATCGGATTATTGACAGATATTGGAACGGAGGAATTTGCCCATCTCGAAATGATTGCGACGATGGTCTATAAGCTGACGAAGGATGCGACCGTCGAGCAGCTGAAGGCAGCCGGATTGGGTGAGCATTACGCCAATCATGACAGAGCATTATTCTATAGCAATGCCGCAGGTGTCCCGTGGACGGCTACCTATATTCAAGCCAAAGGCGACCCGATTGCGGATTTGTACGAGGACATTGCGGCCGAGGAAAAAGCCAGAGCCACTTACCAATGGCTTATTGATATGACTGACGACGTTGATTTACAGGACAGCCTGAAATTTCTGCGGGAAAGAGAAATCGTTCATTCCCTTCGCTTCCGGGAAGCGGTCGAGATATTAAAGACTGAACAACAGACGAAAAGAATATTCTAAAAAACACCGGCAGTGGCCGCAAGTGCGTCAAACAACGATGCATGCAGCGTAATCACAAGTAAAAGGCGTATAACAGCGCCATTTTTTCATCAACAAGAGCTCGCGGAACGGTCAGTATATTGCCCATATAAATTTCACCGGGTTTATTCCAGCTTAATTTTGATTTGTAGCAGTCCTACCTGACGCATCGCCTTATAGATAATGACGACAGCCGGGCCGAGGAACAAGCCGACCACTCCGACTAATTTAAAGCCAACGAAGAGACTGATCAAGGCCGAAAGAGCTCCGATTCCTACCGCATTGCCCAGTACCTTCGGCTCCATAATCCGGCGGACGACCGTAATAACGAGAAACAGAATAAGCAGGCCGACAGCCAAAAAATAATCGCCGACAAGCAAGCTGTAGAGCGACCATGGAACCAGCACCGAGCCCGTCCCCAGAATAGGCAAAATATCGACGACAACGATCAGAAATGAAATGGCGAGGGCATATTCCACTCGCATGATCAGCAAGCCGGTTAGCACGATCACGTAGGTAATTAAACTAAGAATAAGCTGAGCGATGAAAAATCCGAAGATCGCCTTGCGTAAATTTTCCAGGACGGAGGCCATTTTCTGACGCGAGCTTTCTTCAAACAGGGCAAGGAAGGATTGTCGTATCGAAGGCAGTTGCAGTGAAATTAAATAAAGGGATATGAGGAAAACAAGGAAAGAAACGAACAAAGTCGGTATGCTTTTGGCGACAGCAAACAAGTAACCTGACAACTCGGAAAGAATAGACGACAGTGAGGAAAGAAGGGAGCCCAACGCAGTTTCAATCTGTTCGGTTAATCCGGGTGATAACGTATCCAGCATGGCATAAATATGATTCATGGCATCCTTGAGCAGCAAATTCGCGTCGTCCATAATCCGCGGAGCTTTTTTAGAGAACTGGATCGTCTCGACGTATACCTTGGCCCCCAGTCCATAAGAGATTCCGAACAGGAGCAGCAGGAAGAGCGAGCAAATGACAGAGGAAGCCAGCAAACGGTTGACCCCTTTTATTTTAACGGCAAGCTGAATAAGGGGTTCAAGGAAAATAGCGATGAGGATGGCGAGCAAAAACGGAGCCCCCACCGTAAATAGCAGATAGAGCAACAGAATACCGACAATGGCCAGCATAATCGATTTAACGGACATGACCTACACTCCTCACGGTAGAATCAGCTATTGGGCCGCGGGGATTGCCCCGGCAGATAAATATTCACCCTAGTAATACGCAGCCGGTCAAGCTCCGCGACTTCGAATAGGCGCCCGGAAGCTTCAACGGATTTTCCTTTAGCCGGCATCCCTTCCAATTCTTTAAACAGCCAGCCCCCAATCGAGTCCACCTCCTCATCGTCAATGGAAACATGCAGCAGCTCGTTAATCTCTTCTAGCAGTAATCGCCCCGAAACCGAAATGTATTGGTCCCTGACCTCGATATCCGGACGCTCGTTCTCATCAAATTCGTCCTGAATTTCTCCAACGATCTCCTCTAATATATCTTCCGTCGTCAGCAGTCCGGCCGTTCCTCCGTATTCGTCTATGACAATGGCCAACTGGGATCTGCGCTTCTGCATCCTTCTCAGAACATCGCTGATTTCCATTGCCTCCGGCACAGCGAGGATGGGCCGCAGGAAAGTAGTCAGGTCATGCTCCTCGTCCGGACTTGCTGTTAGCAAATCAGTAATATGGACGAAACCAATGATCTCATCCTTGTCCCCTACAGCTACCGGATAGCGGGTATGCTTAGATTGATAGACGAAATTCATATTCTCTTCATAAGACAGGTCTGTGAACAAGCAGCCCATATCCGTCCGGGGCACCATCACTTCACGGGCCAGCCGGTCGGAAAATTCAAATATGTTATCAAAAAGCTTCATTTCATCTTTGTTGATATGTCCGCTCTTGGCGCTCTGATTCATCAGTATTCGGATTTCTTCCTCTGTATGCGCCTCTTGCTCCGTAGCCGGTTCAATGCCTATCCATCTTAACAGCAAGTTAGCGGTCCCGTTCAATAACCAAATAACCGGAAAGAATAGTTTATAGAATATAATTAACGGGCCAGCGAGCCAAAGTGAGGTGGATTCTGATTTTTGAATAGCGAGCGATTTGGGAGCGAGTTCTCCCAACACGATATGTAAAAAAGTAATGATGACAAAGGCGAGTATAAAAGAAAGGGTGTGGCTGAACAGTGCGTTGTTCCAACCGAAGACAGCAAGCAAAGGGTCGACGACCAGTCTCGAAATCGCCGGCTCCCCGACCCAACCCAAGCCAAGGGAAGCCAGCGTAATCCCCAGCTGGGTGGCCGACAAATAAGCATCCAGCTTGTCCGTTACCTTGAGGGCATATTTGGCTTTGGCCAATTGATTGTTAGCCAGCTCCTGCAGCCGGGTAGCCCGGACTTTAACAAATGCGAATTCAGCAGCGACAAAAAAACCGTTCAAAAAGACGAGAAATAATACGAGGGCGATATTCCAAAAGAGGGTCCCTAATTCAAATTGAGCGTCCAATGGTATAATTCTCCTTTGCTATCCGAGATTAACACCTCTTGCGTATTGTCCCAACTTTTGCCCGGAATCATACCGGAATTACAGGCAGAAGGAACAGAGGGTTATTCATTGGATACCCGGCCATCCTCTGAATGAATCGGCAGAAGATGGTCGGGCCAGATGAAGGAGATGAGGTAGAATGATTGCGAAGAAGAGCGTGGTGAGATTATATAACGGCCTTGCGTTGTTTAAAGTCGACTTCTGGATAGTATGCATCGGCCACCAATAGATTGGGCCCGCAGCACCGGGCTTGTGGACAATGGCAGTTAACCATCAGATTCAGAGGATGGCTCAGCCATCTGGCAAACACATCATCCAGTTTGTCCGAATGAACATTGCCCAAGGAGGATAGATCGGAAAAATCAGTTACGTACACATCCCCGGTAAACAGGTTGACATTCAACCGATTGCGTCCGTCGGGATCATTGCGTACCGTCACATTGGGCTCGATCCTCAGCCTTTGGATCAAATCCCGATCCCGGGGATCGCTGCTGCAGCTATAGAAAGGCAGCGTTCCGAACAGCATCCATACGTCCGGATCCCGGCCGTCCAACAAATCGGATATGGACTGACGCAGCAAATCCAGCGGGAGCTTGGGCAAGTGAGCAGCAAAGGAGCTGGGATACATCGGATGAACCTCATGACGCCGACAGCCCATCTCCACGATGAGCTTATGAATATCGGACAACCGGTCGTGAGTCCGATAATTAATCATCGATTCAGCGGAAACGAACAAGCCTGCTTGACTTAGCGCCCGGGTATTATCGATCATTCTCTCATACATTTTTACGGCGGTGCTTCTTCTGACCTCATGGGTAGCATTGGCAAAACCGATTTGGTGAAAATCATCAGCGCTTAAATAGTTGAAGGAAATATGAAGCACATCCAAATAAGGAGCCATTAGCTCGTATCGAGACAAATCCAAGGTGACGTTGGAATTGATCTGGGTACGCACTCCTCTGTCCTGTGCGTATTTCAGGATTGGCACAATATAATTCCGGACCGTCTCCTCATTATAGGAAGGCTCCCCTCCGGTTAGACTGATCGTCTGCAAATGCTTCACTTCATCCAGTTTCTTCAGAATGAAGGAAAGCGGGAGCTTGGCATCTTCTTTCATCACAAGCTCATCGCCGACAGCGCAATGCTCACAGCGCATATTACACAGATTAGTGACTGTCAACTCTACACTTGTCAGGACATGCTCACCATGCTCCTGCAAGGAAAAAATCGGATCCCACGGATCGAGCTGGGGATTCATAGCTGCTTTCATATCAATTCACACCTGACTTTATTGTTGGTAGACCATTAAGCAAGGGGTTATCTCTAGCTAGATAAGTGGAACTAAAAGTAACCCCGATCTTTATTGTAACTTAACGTCTCCTAAAGTTAAACTCTTCTTAACTCCCGTGGCTTCCTCCGCATCCAGCGAGGGGCCCACCAATTCGCTTTTCCCAGCAGCTTCATCAAGGCGGGAACGACGATGACCCGGATCAGGGTCGCATCGAGCAGGACGGCCAAAGACAAGCCGAGACCGAGAGCTTTAATAATTTGAATGTCGGTAAAAATAAAGGAGCCGACGACAACGATCAGGATAAATGCGGCCGAAGTGATCAGGCTTCCTGTTTTTTTCAGGCCTTCCGCCGTACTGGCTTCGTTATTTCCGGTATTCTCGTATTCTTCGGCAATGCGGGAGAGCAAAAAGACTTCGTAATCCATTGATATTCCAAAGACTACACAAAAAATGATAATCGGAAGGGTTGCATCCACATAGCCCGTTGAAGTAATGTGAAGCACGTCCGCCATAATGCCTTTCTGAAATACAGCGACAACAATTCCGATGCTCGCCCCCAAACTGAGCACGTTCATCAA
Organism: Paenibacillus sp. J2TS4; assembly: GCF_018403245.1. Lineage (GTDB taxonomy): Bacteria > Bacillota > Bacilli > Paenibacillales > NBRC-103111 > Paenibacillus_L. The sequence continues at coordinate 26,899 of NZ_BOSH01000006.1, read as the reverse complement.
AACCGCTTTGAGCGGGAGCAACACAGAACGGAAAGCGGCCAGCAGAACAAAATAAGTCGCGACCATAACAAATCCTACCACGACGGGGATACGGTCGTTAATCCGACCGAGCATATCTAGCCGGTAAGCCGGTCCGCCTGTCACCAGAGCCTGCATTCCTCCGGTATCCAGCTGCCGGATTTGTTCTACCAGCCGCTCGGTTTCCTTGCCTTCCGGATCCTGATTCGGAATGACAATCATCAAGGAGGAATGATCTTTGGCGAGCTTCGCTTCCTGCAGCTTCTCACGCGCTTCTTCCCGCCCCAACATCGCCGTCACTTGTTCCAGCGGAACGCCGTCCAGGGCCGTCAGCATGCTCTTGATCTCTTGAGCTCCATCCAATTCTGCGAGTTTGTCAGCATAGGCGGAGAGCTCGCGTATAGAAGTTTCCGTCCATACCTCTTCTTCCGTTTCCAAGTAGATTTGGATCGGATTCATTTCCCGCGCATCGTAAGCTTGGGTCAGCAGGTCATCTCCATGTCTCGACTCATAGCTCGGAGGAAGCATGCCTGCACTCGGCAGACCCAGCTTCATATCGCCAATCGGGAGCATAAACGTAACCAAGATTCCGCTCATAAGGACAACCAATAGAACTGGACGCTTCATTACCCAATAAGCTATCCGGCCCCAGAGATGAGAGGCGGGCCGTTTTTTCCAACGAGCGGGAATGACATTAAATCGATTAATGCTCTGTCCAAAAATCGCCATCAAGGAGAGCAGCAGAGTATTGGCAATGATGACGGACAGAGACACGACCAGCACTCCTCCCAAACAAAGGGTGCGGAAGATGTTCAGTTCAATGAACAGCATGCCGAGAAGTCCGATTAATACGGCCACTCCGGAGAAAAAAATCGATCTTCCCGCCGTTTGACAGGTCATCGCCACCGCTTCGCGAACATCCCGTTTCCGGTCCAGCTCTTCCCGGAAACGGCTGACCATGAACAAGGCGTAATCAATCCCTACTGCCAAGCCGAGCATGGTCACCATGTTAGGCAAAAAGTTCGACAGCGAATAATTCTGAGCGATGAAATACGTGATTCCGAGCGTTGTCGTTACGCTGGCCACGCCAACAACGAGCGGCAGCAAAGCACCCAGCACCGTACCGAAGATAAGCAGCAGCACGAGCAAAGCGATGGGCAGACCGATTATTTCAGCTTTGACAATGTCCTTCTTGGTCGCCACCTGCATATCATGCAGAATCGGGGCTCCTCCGGTAATATCGACCTTCATCCCTTGCGGGGCGGCGATTCCAGCCTTAATTTCCTTATATTTATCCAATGCCTCATCCGTAGACAAGCGAAGGGATACGTTGACGGATTGAATATGCTCTTGACCTGCTATACGGGCAGACGGATTAATCGCGATATCCGTTACATAAGGGAGCTGTTGGACGGGGGCAAGAGAATCCAATATAGTCGTTACCGCCTCCGGGCTCGTTAAATCAAGCGAATCACTGGAGTACACAAGAACGTAATTTGTTATCGGAATGTCGAGCTTCTCCTCCAATGCCAGCATCCCCGCATCCGATTCACTGCCTTTAGGCGTAAAACCGTTGTCTTTAAACAAGTCAGGAGCTTGTACTGCAAAAAAAGCCATGGATAGCAGTATAACGATCCATAGTCCGGTTACCCAGTGACGGAAACGATACATCGCGTCTCCCCACAACCAAAATATCCCTTTACTCGCTTTTTCCCGCATCCATCCATCCCCCGTTACGACTTCGATATCCATGGTCATTCTTGTCATGAAGCCACGTTTTCGGCTCCGCGCATGCACTATTATTATGGCCGATCCTATAACAACATCTTCCCATTTTTTGTCCCGGTAAGCAAACGGCAAGTCCAACAAATAATCAAAAAAAGCCCTTTACAGAGCTTTTCATGACCCCTCCCAACATTCCCGTTTGAATGCTTGAAATTAATAACTGAAACCGCCAATGGCCATATAAAGAATAACAATGGCGGCCAGTACGAACCGATAATAGGAAAAATACGTGAGCTTAAGCCTGGACACTAATTTAATGAATGTCGCAACGGCTAGAAGAGCAACCACAAAGGAAACCAAAAAGCCAACGATAAAGGGCAGCAAGTCTTCTGTTGAGAACAAACTATAATTTTTAAGCAGGTCGTACCCGGTAGCTGCGGTCATAATCGGAATCGCCATTAAAAAAGTATAATCCGCTGCTGCTCCCCGGCTCGTGCCGGCCAGCATTCCCGCAGCAATGGTAGCCCCGGAGCGTGAAAATCCGGGCCACAAGGACAAGCATTGGGCCACACCAATATACAACGACTGCTTGTATGTAATGCCATCCATCGTCTCGGCCGCTACAGGGGGGCTTTGTTTTTCGGCTATAATCATAAAAATCCCTCCCATGATCAGACCAATGACGACAGTCTCCGGCATGAACAAAAGCTTGATGTATTTGTGAGCTAAAAAGCCGAATCCCATAGCGGGCACGATCCCGATCAGAATATGCAGCAAATTCAGCCTGGGGCCCGGCTGCAGCCGTTCGGAGCGGTCTTGAATGCCGAATAGACGAAGCACCCTTTTCCAATAAAGAACAACGACGGACAGAATCGCTCCAAGCTGAATCGCAATTTCGAACGTATCCGCTTTATCCCCTCTAAAATCGATCAGATGACCTACCAGAATCATGTGGCCGGTAGAAGATACCGGCAAAAACTCGGTCAGTCCCTCGACTATTCCGACAATGATCGCTTTCCATAATTCCAGCATAGCACGCTTCTCCTCCTGTCCTCATCCCATTACTTTATTTGTATGACGAGCCTTCCATTACTACACCTAATCCATTTCTTCAATGGGCTGCTCCTATTTCTCTCCATCTCGGAACAGAGAAGCGGTCATAATCAATCCCATAGCTTAACTGGGCTTCCAGTATTTCACGAATAAACTCCGGCAAAAAATATTGGGTCTCCGTTCCCTTGCTCAGGGACAAATACCCTACTCCAAAGGTGAACATATCTAGTGAGCCGACACGATACTGTTTTCCTGGCTCCAACGGTACACCGTTAATGTGAATTTCTTTAATTTTATGGTACGCCGGGGCTGCTGCATCATAAGCTACGTCGATTCCGTCCAGGCACAGAGTTCCTAGAACCTTGCCGCGAAAGCCAAATCCGCGGATCTCCTTGTCCATAAATTCATCCAGGAGCGATTGCTCCAGGGCGAGCGCCAGATGGTCCCCCCGCAACCAGAATTTACATGGATTGATCGGAGATGGACAAATATGGAGCAACTGCAGCTTGGTAACCGGACCTTCCTCCAGGCCACCTAGCAATTGACCCGCATTGACTACTCCTACCTCTGCATCCACCCAACGACGGACTCCGGAAGCAAGCAAGTTTCCCAAAGATGATTCCTGTCTCCAGGCTACCGTTAAAGGACGACTCAGACTGGTAATCGTCGAGCTTAAGTAAGCCGTGCCCTTCTCTTTGAATTGATCGATAATCTGGACAATATCTTCCGCGTCCTCATACGATTCGACTGCAACACATCTCCCCTCTATTTGTTGGAGCTGTTTACGAGACGTGTCGTAGGTTAGCACCATCTCCCCGACATACTGGCCAAACTTGCCCGTCGCTCCGATATAAGTTTCTCCTACACGGAGAGGCTGCTCCAGCAAGTGGTGTGTATGAGCCCCGAGAATGAGGTCGATGCCAGGAATTTGTTCGGCCATCCGTTGATCATTAGCCAAGCCCAGATGAGATAGCACGACGATACTGTCGACTTCTTGCTTAAGTCGCCCTACCCATGCCTCAATCGTTGGCAAGGGATCACTTAGCTTCCAATCCAACAGCTGATAAAAGTCGGGGTAGTAGGCAGTCACTCCGATAAAGGCGATTTTCATTCCGAACCATTCCTTGATTTGGAACGGCTTGAGCCAGTAAGGAAGCTGTCCTGACGGGATTATCCCCATATTGCTCGCCAATATATCAAAATTCGCATGGGTGTAAGCTTCTTCCAGCTGCCGCATAGTTAAGGTCAGCCCTTCGTTATTGCCGGGAACAGCCAAATCATAGCCCGTGGCCTTCATTACTTCCACATTAGCCCGCCCGCCGGTGCCGTCCGTTTCCAGCCGCATCCGGTCCATATGATCGCCTACATCTACAGTAATGACAGCGTCAGACGGATAGCTTTGTCTAAGCTTGCGAATGACTGTAGCTATCTTGGGCATTTGTTCAAAATGGCTGTGAATATCGTTAGTGTGCAAAATAATGAGCTTGTGCATATCGCCTGGCAAGTTACGTCCCCCTCTCGGGCTGAAAATTTCACCCATCCTGTTTATTATAATAGAAATCGAAACACAAATTACACCATAAATTTTCCTTAAGATGTTCCTCCTATGACTATTCTTTTACAATCCCTTAATGATATGTGGGGATTGCATAGAAACTCCATGTCGGGATTATCCCCCCGATAAGATAAACGCCATAGTGAAAGTATCGATTTTGAGCCAGAGAAAACTAAAGGAATGCTTGCATCAAGCATTCCTTAGTTATTGATTATGATTCTCCTGATTGTAAGCTAACGAAACCTTCTCGATTTAAATTATTCGAAAATATTCTCGTCAAACCATATTTCCACGAATTCTAGCTGATTATTTTCCTTCAGAAGGTTGGCTTTGACAATCTCTCCGTCCTCTTTCAGGTGAGGGACTTCCCATAAGATGTCCAATTGATGAATACCCTCTATTCTTGCAGCCTTTGTTCCTATTTCATTATTGTATTTCTTAATCATATCCTTCGTCGTTTCAGCAATGCTTTTTGCGGTATAGGTGAGATAGATCGAGACAGAGTAAGCCTCTGAATCGACAGAATCAGCGACTCTATTCACTTCAATGGTTTCGATGGAAAAACCGAGTTTATTCTTGACGATATCTGTCACTTGCGCTTTGATCTTCTCATCTTCGGTTAGGTCAGGGGAAGGTAAAGGCTTCGGAGTTTGCGTTTCTCCTTGCGCTGATGTTACTTTGTCCAATAATTTGGCCCCGCTTCGGCCGCAGCCTGTTAAGGCTAGAGCTGCAATCAATACAAGCGTCATTAATTTAATAGGTTTCATACTGGACCTCCGGGTGTCTTAAATAGTCGAACGATTAGTATATCAAACAAAGAAGTTGCTTCCAATCAGTATATTTGTTTATTTATTATCTAGGTAAATGGAACTAGCGAACTACTTAAATGCGGAGCTCTGTTTGACATGGTGCCATTTACGCCAACTAGCTGCCGAAATCATTGGCAGCCTGTTCGTCATGGTGGTTACGTTCTTTTTTGCCCGACTAAATGGATTATATACAGGTACTTCTTGGTTTTACTCGCAGAAAAGCTGGACTAGATGGAATAACTGCAGTAAGAAATGAGAAATTGAGATAGATGGGCTATTTTTGTCCGATCTAACTGTATGATTTGCAATTAGATTGCAATAATCGGCTGATTTGGCCTATTTAGATGTATGAAATCCAATTAGTTTGGCGCTTTCCCAATCACTAAGTAATTTCATAATTGATTCTACAATATTCCTGAAGTCCAAGAGCTTGGGAATATTTCTATTTCTACTAATAAGAGGATTAATTTATATACAACTCGAAACATATATCTTACCAATCCGTAATTGATTACACAATCTTCAGTAATCGGGGGAGGCTTGATTTCAATGATTTTCGTTAGCATTTTTCTTATATTTGTAGGATCATTAATGCTTTTCAAGACTAAACTTTTCTGGAGAATTACTGCAAAGTGGGCATCTAGGGATGCTACAGAGCCATCAGAGCTCTACCTATGGAATACACGCTTTGGGGGATAATGTGTAGTATTATAGGCATTACTGGTATCTTTATCTATATACTACTTTAAAAATCGAATAAAAAAAGAACACTCTCTGAGAGTGGTGTGCGACAGATATGCTCTAGGCTGAAATATCAAGCGGTACAAGTTGACTGATGAGCCCACGAACTGTTCTGCTAAACGCAGAAACAGTGTAAGCACAAATAATTTTTCGGAGGGGGTCAGCAGTTCCCTCCCGATATTAACATCATTTCGAAAAAGGTCGTTAAGATCCAGAGGTTATTAAATGCAATCAGGGAGGAAGAAACGACATGAGCGCTCTAAAGCAGCTAACGCATCTCGACTATGCCGTATATGGCAACGTCATCGTTCCTATGTTGATGTTTGATGTGGAAGTTATGTTCCGCATTTATGAAGACAGCGATGAGGGGAAATGTCGCATCATTAGCCGCGTTAGAAGGAGAAAATAATACCGCCTAAGAATGACAAGTATCAACCTTGGCCATTAGGTTGTGTTGTTCTGTCTTTTGGCTCGCGCACAGGCTTACGCTTGGAGAGGCCCTCGCACTTACCTGGGATGATATTGTTCTAAAGAATAACCGAGCGACTCGGCCATGCCAGCATCAAGACAACGGGACAAATTACCTGACGTGACGGATAAAATAGAAAAGGACGCACTATCCCTCTATGAGCAGTACGTCCGATAAAATGGGTCAAAATAGGATCAAAGCTTATATTTAAACCCGGAAAACCTTGCTGCAACCGTTTGTAGGGTATTACCCGATGCTGCCTTCCATCTCGAATTTAATCAATCGATTCATCTCTACCGCATATTCCATTGGAAGCTCCTTCGTGAACGGCTCGATGAAGCCCATAACGATCATCTGGGTAGCTTCCTCCTCCGACAGCCCGCGGCTCATCAAATAGAAGAGCTGGTCCTCGGATACCTTAGACACTCTTGCTTCGTGTTCAAGAGTAACATTATCGTTCTTGATTTCGTTGTACGGAATCGTATCGGATGTCGACTCTTTATCCATAATCAGAGTATCGCACTCAATGTTGGCTTTAGACCCCTGCGAGTTGCGTCCAAAGGAAGTCAGGCCGCGGTAAGATACTTTTCCTCCATGCTTACTAATCGACTTGGAGACGATAGTCGAAGTCGTCTCCGGGGCCAAATGAAGCATCTTGGCTCCGGCATCCTGATGTTGCCCGCGTCCAGCTACAGCGATGGAGAGAACAGAGCCTTTGGCTCCCCGGCCTTTCAAGATAACAGCCGGATATTTCATGGTCAGCTTGGAACCGATATTCCCATCTACCCACTCCATATTCGCATTCTCTTCGGCTACCGCACGCTTCGTGACCAGATTGTAAATGTTAGGAGCCCAGTTCTGGATCGTCGTATAGCGAACACGGGAGTCTTTCAGACAAAGAATTTCAACTACCGCGCTATGCAAAGAGTTCGTGCTGTATATCGGTGCGGTACAGCCTTCAACGTAATGAACAAAGCTGCCTTCATCGGCAATGATAAGCGTTCTTTCAAATTGTCCCATATTCTCGGAGTTGATCCGGAAGTAGGCCTGCAGCGGAATTTCACACTTAACGCCTTTAGGCACATAGATGAAGCTGCCTCCGGACCAAACCGCGCTGTTCAAGGCGGCGAACTTATTGTCCGATGGAGGAACGACTGTACCGAAATATTTACGGAACAATTCGGGATGTTCCCTTAATGCGGAGTCGGTATCCATGAAGATAACCCCTTGATCTTCCAGATCCTTCTGCATATTATGGTAAACAACCTCGGACTCGTATTGAGCGGAAACCCCGGCCAAAAACTTCTGCTCCGCTTCAGGAATCCCGAGCTTATCAAACGTTTCTTTAATTTCCGCAGGAACTTCTTCCCACGTCTTCCCTTGTTTTTCGGAAGGCTTGACGTAGTATTGGATATCGTCAAAATCCAGATCATCCAGATTTCCGCCCCATCTTGGTGTCTTCATCTTGAAAAATTGCTCCAAAGATTTAAGACGGAACTCAAGCATCCATTCCGGTTCATTCTTCATGCGGGAGATCTCGGTAACGATTTCCTTCGTCAGCCCTTTACCGGATTGGAAAACAGCCTTATGCTCGTCGCGGAAACCATACTTGTATTCTTCCAATTCAGGCATCTTTTTTGCCATCTTTGATTCCCTCCCATAAATAATATAGTTACTTTTAGTCGTCCTTCGCCTTATCTATTCCTTTGCGCATAGCGTTCCAAGCCAAGGTTGCGCATTTGATCCGGGCCGGAAATTTGTTAACTCCGGACAAAGCTTCGATGTCTTCATATTCAAATTCGACATCCTCCCCCTTCATCAGGCCGGAGAAGCTTTCCGCCATGGCGAGGGCTTGCTCGAATGTTTTTCCTTTGATCGCATCGGTCATCATAGACGCCGAGGATAAGCTGATTGAACATCCTTCCCCTTGAAAACGAGCATCCTGGACGATTCCGTTCTCCATCTTCAATTGAAGAGCGATCCGATCGCCGCAGGTGGGATTATTCAGTTCAATTGTCATACCGCCGTCTTCAAAGCTTCCGCGATTCCGCGGGTTTTTGTAGTGATCCATAATGACTCTGCGGTATAAATCATCCAATTGCATGACCAAAGTACTCCTTTGTTTGTAGTAAAGCTTGAATTAACCGATCAATATCTTCTTCTGAATTATATACATAGAAACTCGCTCTGGCCGTAGAAGAAACGTCAAGCCAACGCATTAACGGCTGGCAGCAGTGATGACCGGCGCGAATCGCTACTCCATTAGCATCTAGCACAGTAGCAACATCATGAGGGTGAATATCGCCCAGGTTAAACGTAATTAATCCGGCACGATTCACGGAAGGCCCATATATCTGCAAATCCGGGATCGCTGACATGCGGTCCAAAGCGAGAGCGGCCAGTTCCTTCTCATGCTTCTCGATATTATCCATACCGATCTCGTTGAGAAAGTCGATGGCGGCACTCAGCCCAACAGCGCCGGCGATGATCGGAGTTCCGCCTTCAAACTTCCAGGGGAGCTCCTTCCAGGTCGATTCGTACAGATCCACATGATCGATCATTTCTCCGCCGAACTCGATCGGTTCCATCTGCTCCAGCAATTCCTTCTTTCCATACAATGCCCCGATTCCGGTAGGTCCACACATTTTGTGGCCGGACAATGTATAGAAATCACAATCCAAATGCTGGACGTCCACCTTCATATGAGGAGTGCTTTGGGCTCCATCTACCATGATGACGGCCCCATGACGATGAGCGATCTCCACTATGGCCTGGATTGGATTAATAACCCCCAGAACGTTGGATACATACGTAACAGATACAATCCGGGTTCTGTCTGTAATGGTCTTCTCCACATCCTCCAGACGAATAGTTCCGTCCGGCTGGAGCGGAATATATTTCAGCGTGGCGCCGGTTGCCTTGGCTACCTGCTGCCACGGAATGAGATTGCTGTGATGCTCCATAGGCGTAAGAACAATTTCATCGCCCTCCCCGCAAACCGCACGAGCATAACTGCTTGCAACCAGATTAATGGCGGTCGTCGTACCGCGGGTGAAGATGATTTCTTCGCTGGAACGGGCATTAATGAACTGCCTCAGCTTCTCGCGCGCCCCTTCATAAGCGTCCGTAGCCCTTGAACCAAGCGTATGCACGCCGCGATGAACATTAGCGTTGTCCATTTTGTAATAGCGGTTCATCGCCTCAATGACCGAAATAGGCTTCTGTGCGGTGGCCGCGCTATCCAAGTAAACTAATCGATGACCGTTTACTTCTTGATTAAGGATGGGGAACAGCTCACGAACCTGTAGGAGCGCCATTAGAGCAGCTTCCTTTCGACAACTTGACGAAGCCGTTGCTCCAGCTTCTCAAGCGGGATTTCGGACACAATCGGGGCCAGAAATCCGTAAATAATGAGCCGCTCCGCATCTTCCTTGCTGATTCCTCTGGTCATCAGATAGTGAATGTGATCCGGGTTCACCTGGCCCACGCTGGCCGCATGTCCAGCCGTAACCTCATCCTCATCGATCAGCAGGATCGGATTGGCATCGCCACGCGCTTCAGGGCTGAGCATCAAAACTCTCTCCGTTTGCTCGCCATGAGCTCCGGTAGCGCCTTTCTCGATTTTGGTAATCCCGTTAATGATCGCAGTCGATTGGTCACGCATGACCGCACGGGTACCCATTTCACTGTGCGTATTTTTGCCAATATGAACCGCCCGGGTCGTCAGGTTTAACGATTGGTCATTGACTCCTACACAAATCACTTTGGCGTCGGAATTAGCTCCGGCACCTTCAAGTACCGAGGTGGTGTCGGAGACGCTATTGCCGCTATTCATCTCTCCAACCACCCATTCAATGGAGCCATCCTTCTCGACAACTGCCCGGCGATAGGCGATATCGATCATATGATCGCCCATTTGATGCACCGTGGAAAAATGAACCTTGGCTCCTTGCTTGACAAATACTTCGACAACCGCGTTAGCGGATTGCTCTCCTTCTCCAGCAGCGGAAACCAGGCTATCCGTATAAATAACCGAACTGTTATCCTCCGCAATAATAAGAATATGGGGAGAATAAGCGGCGTTCGTGCCGTCTGTCATAAGGAGAGCCTGAAGAGGAACATCCACAACGACATTTTTAGGCACGTACAGAAAGACTCCGCCATTCCACGATGCCGCATGAAGAGCCGCAAATTTGTGCTCATCCATTTGGATTGCTTTCATAAAATAAGGTTGGATCAAATCACCGTGCTGCTGTAAAGCTGTATTCAAATCGGTGAAGATAACCCCTTGATTCGCTAATTCTTCGGGAAGCCTGCTAAAGGTTTCGCCAGCGCTGTTGTTGAAAACAAGCGGATCATTCTGATTTTCCAGCAAAGTCTTGACCGTTTCCGGAAGCTCTTGAATCGGGGTGGACTGTGCCACGCTGCGGGAGTTAATGGCGTCCAGCTTCCACCGGTCAATTTTAGTTTTTTCCAATACAGGGTATTCCAATTGTCCTGCTAATTCCAGCGCCTGCAAACGAAGGTTCGTCATCCATTCCGGTTCGTTGTTGCCTTTGGAATGATCGATTACGGAATTGCGGTCGATTGGAAGAATGGTCTGCGTACTCATCTATATTCCTCCTACCAGCTTGCCGAAAGCAAGCATTCTTCTTTGCATAATCCAATCTTGTGAACATGTGTTTGTTGCTGCCGAGAGAATGTATAGATTCAACTTGTGGGCCCGGGACTCTTCGCTAATTAAGCTTCTTGTCCGACCGTTTCGTCGACAATACCCAGCTCTTCCTTAACCCAATCATATCCTTCGCTCTCGAGACGCTCCGCAAGCTCCGGTCCTCCGGACTTAACGATTCTCCCCTGCATCATAACATGAACAAAGTCTGGCTTAATGTAAGACAACAGACGTTGGTAGTGAGTAATGATCAAAAATCCGCGTTCTTCACTGCGCATCGAGTTAACCCCGTCTGCTACAATTCTAAGCGCATCGATGTCCAGACCCGAGTCCACTTCGTCCAAAATAACGAGCCGCGGATCAAGCAGCATCATTTGCAAAATTTCGTTTCGTTTCTTCTCCCCGCCAGAAAAACCTTCGTTCAAATAACGATGAGCAAATTCCGGATTCATCTCCAGCTCTTTCATCTTGCTCTCCATTTGGCGGATAAATTTAATTAAAGAAATCTCGTTGCCTTCTTCGCGGCGGGCGTTAATGGCGCTGCGCAAAAAGTCGGAATTCGTCACTCCGGAAATTTCACTTGGATATTGCATAGCCAAAAATAAACCGGCTCTGGCTCTCTCATCCACTTCCATCTCCAATACATCTTCCCCGTCCAGAGTGACCTTGCCGTCCGTTACTTCGTATTTGGGATGCCCCATCAGAGCGGAGGCCAGCGTACTTTTTCCCGTACCATTCGGGCCCATTACGGCATGAACTTCTCCACCCTTAATTTCCAGATTAACTCCCTTTAAAATTTCTTTTCCTTCGACGGTTGCCTTCAAGCCGTCTATTTTAAAGTTGACTGCGTTTGCCATGCTTACCATTACCTCCACAGTTAAAGTGATTTTTTGATGATAATTATTCTAAATGATAATCAGTGATTCTCAATCTATATTATCATTATAGCTTACTTCCTCAAATCAATAAAGTGTACGGCGTATATTTTTCAACAACGTTCAACAACACCACTCCCTCAGCATCCAGCCGGCGTTTCAATGAGAAGACTGCTGATGCCCAGGCAAGCTTTCCAAGCTATTCTTCCTCCATTATAGGATCATAAGTCAAAATAATGCAAATTTATGAATACAATTGGGGCCAATGATCATCAGGCCGCTACTCCGGCAAGGAAATTGGATAGGCCGAAAGCCCAAAAAATAGCTTGGCATTCTAATTCAATGTATTCCTACCTGTTCCCTTAAAATTAAAGATTCCCCTATTGAACAAATCTGTCATATACTATAGAAAAAAGAATTTGAGTGCCCGTTGATCGGCATTCGAATTGATCTTAATTAATCGGAGGAGGAGTCTCGATGTCCTATCATCCCCTATCGCTTGAAGAAGCTGTCCAATATGCTGCGGATCTGCCGGATTTATTTGCCCCGGATGCACAATTATCCGTTCGTGAAATCGGTGATGGCAACTTGAATCTCGTGTTCCATATTACCGACAGAAATAACAACAAGAGTATTATTATGAAGCAAGCCCTTCCGTATGCCAAGGTGGTGGGAGAATCATGGCCGCTCACCCTGGACCGCGCGAGGATCGAAAGCGAGGCACTCCAACTGCAGGCTTCGTTATGCCCGGGGCTTGTCCCTAAAGTGTACGCCTATGATTCCGGGCTTGCCCTTACAGTTATGGAGGACTTGAGCGACCATGTCATTATGCGTCAAGGATTAATAGAAGGAAATCGTTACCCGCTATTCGCCGAGCACGTTGGAAAATTTATGGCGCATACCCTGTTCTACACGTCCGACCTCGGGATGAATCAGCAAGCGAAGAAACTGCAGGTCAAACAATTCATCAACCCGGAATTGTGCAAGATTACGGAGGATTTGATCTTCGATGATCCGTACACGGATTCGGAGAACAATAACTTTAATCCGCTAATTCGTGAAGAAGTCGAGCGGCTGTGGCAGGATGAGGAGCTTCATTATGAAGTGGCCTTGCTCAGAGAAGCTTTCCTGACTCATGCCGAGGCCCTCTTGCACGGGGATCTGCATACGGGAAGTATTTTTATCACACCGGAATCGACAAAAATGATTGATCCGGAATTTGCCTACTATGGTCCTATGGGCTTCGACATTGGAGCTGTTGTGGCTAATTTGCTGTTGAATTATGCGGGTCAGGAGGGCTGGATGAAGGAGGCCGACAAGCGAGCCGAATACCGCCGTTATCTGCTTAATACAGTACGTGAAGTGTGGGAGCATTTCTCCCAAACTTTTCAACAGCTGTGGGAGAAGGACGCCGTGGACCGAATGGCCCGCGTTCCCGGTTACCGGGAGTATTATTTGCAGAAGGTGCTGCGGGATACGATCGGCTTTGCCGGGTGCAAAATGATCCGCCGGATCGTCGGACTGGCTCATGTTGCCGATATAGATACGATCGAGGATGCGAAAGCTCGCACCCAAGCGGAGATTATGGCGATTGAAATAGGCAGATCCTTGATTAAGCTGCATCGCCAAGCCGAATCTATCGATGAAGTTATTGCCATTGCGGAACAAGCGGCTCAATAATTGCTATAATACATTTTATCGTCATGTAAACTTCATAGAAGCACGGTGAAAATGAATCTACTGTAATAACAGATTGGAAAAGAGGTTTCGCATATGAATACAACTAGTCAATCAGCCGCGGATCGAGAGAAGCGGGAGCTGGCTTCGCTTCGCTGGACCGGGGATTATCTCGAGATGCTGGACCAAAGACTGCTTCCTGAACAAATAATATTTCTTGCTCTGCAGGAAGCGGAGGAAGTATGGGAAGCCATCTTCTCCATGAAAGTAAGGGGAGCGCCAGCTATCGGCATAGCGGCCGCCTACGGGGTGTATCTCGGGATTCGCCATTACGAGCCTGTCGGAAGCTCCGAGCGTGAACGTCGATTAGACCTGGAACGCAAGGTCAATGAAGTGGCAGACCGGCTGGCTACCTCCCGTCCGACAGCAGTCAATCTGTTCTGGGCGCTGGATCGAATCCGCCGCCTCGCCTCCGGGTGGGGAACGGCAGACGTATTGGATTCAAGCATTGACGATCTGAAGAAGGCGGTTCTGCGAGAAGCGGTGCGGATTCAGGAGGAAGACGAGACCACCTGCCGCTTGATCGGAGAGCATGCCCTGTCCTTGTTCCAGGACGGGATGGGTGTCCTGACCCACTGCAATGCGGGAGGATTGGCCACCGCGAGATATGGGACGGCCTTGGCTCCCTTCTATTTGGCGAAAGCGCAGGGCTGGAAGCTGAAAGTATTCGCCGACGAAACTCGTCCGGTTCTGCAGGGAGCCCGTCTGACCGCCTTTGAGCTGCAGCAGGCAGGCATTGATGTCACCTTAATCTGTGACAACATGGCGGGCATGGTGATGGCCAAAGGGTGGATTCAGGCAGTCATTGTCGGAACCGACCGGATTGCGGCCAATGGCGATGTGGCTAACAAAATCGGCACCTACAGTGTCGCCGTTCTCGCCAAGGCGCACGGAATTCCGTTCTACGTTGCCAGTCCATTATCCACGATCGACATGAACACTCCGACGGGAGAGCAAATTCCGATTGAGGAGCGGCATGAGAGCGAGATTACCGAGGGCTTCGGCAAAAGAACGGCCCCGCAGGGCGTTAAAGTATTCAATCCGGCCTTTGACGTAACGCCTAACGAGTACGTAACGGCGATCATTACGGAGAAAGGGATTGTTCGTCCATCCTACAAAGAAAATTTACCGAAGCTTTTTCAATAGATTAATGCTCTGATCTTGCCTTGTTTCATTATAAAAATATTGCAAAAAAAACTGAAGGCCAGACGAAAGATAGGATGGTGAAACGGTAACGGTCATGAACGACCATTATCCGCCAAATGAGACAGTTTCATTATTCTTACGGAAATTTATGACCATTATTCGAGAGAAACTCCTCATTTCGCATCATTTTCTCCGCCAATGGTCCTTTATGTCCATTAAGTTATCGAAAAGCCCCTTTTGGGGCGGTAAGGGTCACGGATGTCCGTCACAATGAATCGACCTCTCTCCAAAGGGGATCATACAAGCTCGATTTCGTATTTTTCCTGTAAAATAGCGCCGCTGAAAAAGTCGGGAATGAAGAGACAACAGATCTCCCGTTCCCGACTTTTTTATTTTAGAGGCTTGAGCTAGGTGGTACGGTTCAGGATCCGGTATGGCCTTCCGGAAGTCGAAGAGGATCCAGAACAAGAAAATAAGTACGGGCACGTCGATGCTCAGCAACTTGAAAGGAGATTGTCCGGTATAATATTCCAGTAAGCCAACTGTCTATGGAAATGGTTAAAGGCGGATGTGGAGAATAATGTCCTTGGGAGACGAGGTATTTCCGTCTCGCTCAGTCTCGTCCAATCCTCCCCCGTCTCGCCATATCTCGCATCAACTATTAATTTACAGCGTTTTGTTTAAAGCACTACTCCATTGACATTGGTTTACAAAACAATAGCTATTCCTTAGTTCAACATATATTGTAGCAGAGGAACTGAGTTAGACGTTCCGAACTCCCGCTGCTTGCAGCCAAGCTCTCGCAATAAGCGCATGCCCGGCCGGTGAGGGGTGGACCCCGTCCGGCGCCCAGGATGCGGCATCCGCTCGGGTAGCTGCCTGAGCAAACACACCATCCAGCGGAACAAGCACCGCATTGAATTCTCTGGCCAAATCGCGCACGATATGAATCTTCGGATCGAGATCCTCACGCCATGTCTTTCTGTCCTCCGGTACCGGAAGGACAAACGGTTCGATCAGCATCAGCTTCGCATCCAGCTTGCTTTTGGTCTGAACAAGCAAATCCCGTAACCCGGCCTCGAAATCTCCGGCGGAGGTAGGATCATTACGATCAAATTTTCTCCACGTATTGTTAATTCCTATGTAAATGGATACCAGGGTAGGCTGCAAATCGAGGCAATCCTCCTGCCAGCGGTTTTGTAAATCCTTAACCCGGTTGCCGCTTATTCCCCGGTTATAGAAAGTTACTCCCATCTCGGGAAACAAGGAGTTAAACCATCCGGCAGCCATCAAGGCGTAGCCTTTGCCAAGATCATTGGAATTTTCCCGATTGCGTGACGCGTCTGTAATGCTGTCGCCTTGAAACAACACAACCTCATTATTTGAAATGAGCACTCTTCATTTCCCCTTTATTGGTAGAATAAGTCATCTCTATTTTCTATTATGCCATATGGATTTGGGGAAAGAAATGGTTAAATTACGATGGATTAATGGCCGGTAACGATAGTTAAAGTTTATCGGATTCAAGTACTGCCAGCCATTAGAACGTTTGCCAGTTGCTTTCACATTACGGTTCCTCTTTACTAGTCCTGCATAAAGCGTTAGGCCGGTCAGCTTGCATCCGTTTGTTTATAATTTGGTCTATTGGAACATATTATAAGTACATAAATTGAACAATAAGGTGGAATTCATTATGGCACTACAGGTCAAAACATTCGAGGATAAAGAAGAGTTAAACAATTTCCTGAGAACTCTTCCGGAAGACACCGTGCACAGCATCAATTACAACGTCGTTGGCGAGGAATTGCATTCAGAAAATTTTATGGTCGTCTACAAAATTAACTATAAAGAAAGCATGCACAGTTAAGTCCGTCAATGAAGCCAAAAAATCCGAGAGCAGCCTTACAAGCCGCTTTCGGATTTTCCACAGCTGCCATTTTTTCCTCGGCTGCCATTACTCGTACCAATATCCTTTGAACCCTTTTTCCAATCTCATCAGGGCTTCCAGATAGTAATAGTCTCCCCAAATCATAAAATCATCCGGCCCCCGGTTGCCCCGAACGTGATAAGAGCCGTGCAGGAGAAGACCTTCCGCCTCAGGCAGATTCATCGTGGAATAGTTCTCTACCAACGATTTCATCCACCGCCTCGCGGCTTCCTCGAAATAAGCTTTATCCGGATCGTTCTCGTCCAAATGCTCAATCAGCTCCAGCAAGCCTGCAGCCGCGATAGCCGATGCCGAGCTGTCCCGGGACGTACCCGGCTCTATAGGAGCATCAAAATCCCAATACGCGACCTGATCCTCCGGTAAATGCTTGTCGAAATAAACAGCGAGTCTCTTCGATGTTTCGAGAAAGAGAGGATTTTTAGTATAGCGATAGGATAGAGCAAAGCCGTAGATTCCCCACGCCTGACCCCGTGTCCAGGTCGATCCGTCATGGAAGCCTTGATGAGTGCCTCCGCGAATCGGAGTTCCGTCTTCCTGATTAAAGTAGAACGTATGGTAGGAAGAATCGTCTCCGCGCACCAAATAACGTCTGCTTTTTTCTGCATGTATGCGAGCCGTGTCCAAATATTTGCGGTCCCCGGTCTGCTCGTGCGCCCAATACAGCAAAGGCAAGTTCATCAGGCAGTCAATGATGATTCTGCCGCCATTCTCCGGGTCCCCCTCGGGACCCCAAGCTTGAATGTACTGTCCGTTAGGCCGCCATCTGCGCATTAAATGATCAGCAGCACGAAGTGTCAATTGGCGGGCTTCCTCGTCTTTCTCAATAATCCATTGCGCTTTCGAAGATAGCGAATATAAAAATCCGATATCATGGTGATTCAGCGCGACATCATTCGCCAGCCGCTCGCTGAAATTGCGCACCTGGGCCTCTGCCGCCTTTTTAAAAAATTCATCCCCTGTATATTGATACGAAAGCCAGATCATTCCGGTGTAGAAGCCTTCGATCCAGTCGTTGTTGTCGCCCCAGTCGTAGCGATTGTTTTCTGTAATATGGGGAAAAAGATCAGGATGGCTTTCGATATTTTTTCTCGTTTTTTGAATAGCATCCTCAATGGCTTGCTTCCACATACCTGTATCACACCTTCTACAATATATATTTTCCTTTCTCATTCTACCAAATTGTCTTATTCCTTAATAGCCCCGATCATAACTCCTTTGACAAAATACTTCTGCAGGAACGGATACAGAAGCAGGATCGGAATCGTAGCAACAATAATGGTCGCATACTTGATCGTCTCGCCAATCGGCATTTTATCGACAGCGCCGACATTGGTCATCATACTGTCCGTACTGTTCGTAATCAGAATCTCTCTTAGGACAAGCTGGAGCGGAAATAATTCGCGGTCCCTCAAATAGATCATGGCGCTAAACCAGGAATTCCAATGCCCTACTCCATAGAACAAAATCATGACGGCCACAACCGGCATGGAAAGCGGCAGGACGATTCGGAAAAGCACCGTAAAATCATTGGCTCCGTCCAACTTGGCCGATTCCTCCAGGCTGATGGGAATTCCCTGGAATGAGGTTCTCATGATGATCAGATTGAATGCGCTGACCGCACCGGGAATTATGAGCGCCCATAAAGTATCCAGCATGCCCAGATTAGTAACAAGCAAGTAAGTGGGAATCAGCCCTCCCGAGAAAAACATCGTAAAAACGATGAAAAACATTATCGGATTTTTCCACATCACATTTTGCCGGGAGAGTCCGTAAGCCCCCAGTGCCGTCATAAAAACGTTAATAGCCGTTCCGACGACAACGATAAACAGAGTGTTCATGTAACCGGTTTTGATCATAGGATTGTCAAAAACCAGCTTATAGGCTTCCAGATTGAACCCATGGGGAAACCAGATCAACCCCCGCTGCTGTACTGCCCATGCCGGGTCGCTTAACGAAGCTATCAGCACGTACAAGAACGGATACAAGGTAGCGAGGCACAGCATGATCATAAATAACGAGTTGAAGAAATCAAAGATCCGTTCCGCTATCGTCGGTTTATTCATCAAGCATCCCTCCTACCACAATTTGGTTTCCGTCGTTCGCTTGCTGATCGTATTCGCAAGCACCAGTAATGTAAAGTTAATGATCGAGTTGAACAAGCCGATCGCTGCACTATAGCTGTAATTGGATTCCAGAAGCCCCTTGCGGTAAACGAAGGTGCCAATGACATCGGCCGTTTCATAAGTGGCGGAATTGTACAGCAGCAATATTTTTTCAGTTCCGACAGTCATCAGATTCCCCATTTGCAGAATAAGCAAAATAATAATGGTGGGCAGCATGCCGGGAATCGTGATATGAATCGTCTGTCTCCACCGATTGGCTCCATCGACCCTCGCGGCTTCGTACAGAGAAGGATCGATATTGGAGATGGCCGCCAGATAGATAATGGTCCCCCAGCCTACTCCCTGCCATATTCCCGAGCTGATGTAAATCGTCCGGAACCATTCAGGCTGCCGCAGATACGGAATCGCTTCCGCTCCAAACCAGGCCAGCAGGTTATTGATCAAACCGTCGCGCGCCAAGAAGTCAACCATCATCCCGGCAATAACGACAATCGAGATGAAATGCGGGATATAAGTAATCGTTTGTACCGCGCGTTTAAACAGCCGGTTGCGAACTTCGTTAAGCAGCAGGGCAAGAATAATCGGCGCCGGAAAAGCAAAAACCAGCTCGTAAACACTCAGCAATATTGTATTGCGAATCAATCTCCAAAAATAAAAGCTGTTAAAGAAATCTTGAAAATATTTAAAACCGACCCAGGGGCTTCCCCAAAATCCAAGTGTCGGAGAGTAATCCTTAAAGGCAATTTGCACTCCGTACATAGGGCCATAGTGAAAGACAGCATAGTAGACTACTACTGGAAGCAGCATCAAATAGACGTACTTGTTCATCTTGAAGTCGCGGACGACCCGATAAAGAAAACGCGTCTTATCCTTCACTGTTCCGGATGGTTTTCCTTTAACTACTTCCGCCATACGCAGCCTCCCTTTTTGCTGTAATCAGAACGTATTTGAAATATCCGGTCATCCGAGAAAGGGTTCGTGCCGGGACGCTCCCCGACACGAACATAAACAGCGGTACAATCACTATCTCTGATTGAAGCGTTCAAAGGCCGTCTGCTGAATCCGGATGGCTTCCTCGATACCCATCCCTTTAAGCGTATTTACAAAATCGTCAAAACGATCAAGAGGCTCCGCACCCATAATGAATTTATCAATCATCTCGGTCTTGTAGGTATTGATATCGTTCATGATAGACGAATACTTGGAGCTTTCGTCCGCCGTCCGTGTAATCGGAGGCAGCAGCTTGGAATGATCAGCGTCCATCCAGTTTTTGATGGCTTCCTTCTGGGCATCCATCGACAGATATTGTTCCTGATAGCGAACATCCTGAATAATCGGTCCGGACCAGCTAGCGACAAAATATTTGGACATCGCCTGGGTAACGGGCAATTTGTCCGGATTATTCATGATCAGATCCGTGTACTTCGGGTAACCGTTCTCCATGACGTAGCTTTCTCCCTCGACCCCGAAGTTAAACAGCATATGCCCTTCCTCCCCGTACCGGAAGTCCATCCATTTAACCAGCTCCTCCGGATTTTTGGCTGTCGCGGAAATGGCGGCTCCCACTCCAGTGAAAGGGAAATCCATTTGACCCAATGCTTTATCCCCTTCTTTAAGAACAGGATAGGTCGTGCCTACAAGTTTGAAGTCGGGATTGGATTCTATCATTAAGCTGGTATACCGGCCGAGACCGCTTCCATTATACGTCACTATGGAGCCCAATTGATCTCCGGTCATTTTGGCATCCTTCAGCTTGGAGTCTGTCGTTGCGTAATCCTTATCAATCAGCCCCTCTGTATACCACCGGTTCATCAGGGTTAAGAATTCCTTATACTCCGGTTGGATGGGTCCATACTTGACCTGCCCGTTATCCTGATAAAATTCGGTTGTAATCCCCCAGGCGCCGATAAAAGCATGACCGACATTAATATCTCCCATCGTTAGAAGGAACGGGATCTCATCCTTCTGACCATTGCCGTTAGGATCCTGATCCCGGAAGGCGGTCAGCGCTTTCTCCCAATCGTCTATTGTTGTGGGCACCGGTAAATTGACCTTGTCGAGCCAATCTTTACGGATGACCGGACCATGGAAGGTCAGCAGCTCCTCATGCCCGCGGATGAACGGAAATACATAAATGTTGCCGTCGTCCGTCGTAATCAATTTCTTCCACTCCGCATGCTCATTCAAGATTTTGGTCAGATTCGGAGCATGCTCTTCAATCAACTCATTCAACCGGATAATTCGCTTTTCCTTGATCGCATTGTCCGGCCCTTTGGCTACTGAAGCCCAATTATATTCAATGATGTCCGGCAGCTTGCCGGATGCGAGCATCAGGTTAAATTGATCGGCTTCTTGTCCTGACGGGGGATGCTGGAATTCCACCTTCGTCCCGGTAATTTTCTCCGTCTCTTTATAAGCGCCCATTTCATTGAAGCTTTTCAGGACGGAACCGGCATTCCCCATCCCTGCCCAATAAGAAAGCTTCTCCGGATATTGCACCTCCTTCGGCGCCCCGCCAGAATCTGACGGTTGAGCTGCCGGAGGTTTCTCCGTATTGCTGCATCCAGCGATTAACCCGGCTGCCAGAGTAACGGACATCAGAGCCGCAGCGGCTTTTTGTCTCTTGTTCTTCATTTGTCAGGCCTCCCTTTTCATTAGTTTGAAACGCTTACAATCGCTCTTGACTGGCGACATATTCAAACTATAGCGAAAGGCCTTTCCCCTGCATACCATACATATCGCGGCTAAACTATACTCCTTTAAGATCCGTCATAATCCGTTTTTAATAATGACTATCCGGATTAAAGCTTTTCTTCATTGTTCCAGCATCTCCCGATATTTTCCGGGAGTTACGCCTTCATATTTTTTGAAAAAACGAATAAAACCGACATCATTGGAATACCCGACCCTCTGAGCGATTTGTGATACGGTCAGCGTCCGGTCAGCGAGCAGCGCTTTCGATTCGCGAATCCGCACTGTTGCAATATAGTCCGAGACGTTTACCCCGCTGTATTTCTTAAAGAAGGAAGACAAATACTGCGGCGTCATCTGAAAATGCTCGGCCATCGCCGTCAAGCTGATGTTGGCGTCCAGGCTGTTCTGTTCTATGTAGCGGGAAATATTAGTATATAGACGCTCACTGCGATCGGTCTTCTCTTCCTTGGCATGAGCGCATATTTCTCGATAAAGCTCCTTGGTTTTGCCGAGCATCTCCTCCGCTGTAGAGCAGTCGGAGATCGCTTTGGCCGGATCAGACGATCCGGGGAACAGCTTTTTGTCATCGATATTCATTCCATTCAGCACTTTAAGCACCGTACTCAATAGATCAAAAAACAGGCATCTTCCCATCTCCGGGGTAATTCCATGGTTCAGGAAATTGACTTCATAGATTTGATCCAGCAGCTTCTCGGCATGGGCGTAATCCCCGCTTTTCGCATAATTCATCAATTGAACTTCCGCTTCCATCGGGTAGTGGTAGTAGTGCTGCTCCAAGTCCTCGATATCTTCATAATGAATCACTTCATTCGCACCGTAGATAATTCGGTAATCCAAGGCCATCAACGCTTCCCGGTAGCATCTTCCGATCTCTTCCATTCCTTGCTGAATGGAGCTGACGGCCACGGTGGTTTTGATGCGAAACCGTTCCTTGATGACCTGCTTCAATTCACGGGTAAATTCCTTGCGGCGCAGCTTGGCCTCCTCGTCGGCCTCGGGAATGCTGGCGAGCACCGCCAGCCGGTTACGGTCCATTTCTACAATGTAGCCCTCATCCTGCAATAAATCGCTGCACACATTGGTGAGGATAAAACGGACAAGCGCCCATTCCCGTTCGGTATCCCCTTTAATAAAGCACGAGCAGTCATCAATATCGAAAATAATGGTATAGAAAAAATTATGCTTGAAATGAATCCCCATAAATTCAAGAGAGCTGTCCTTGGCGGCTTCAATCTCCGCATGTCCTTTGATTAAGCGGGTCAAGAAGTTCGCTTGCAGCACAGGAGCATGCTCTTCCAATGTTCTTCGTAAATTTTTTTCTTCGTCGAGCGAGTGTACGATCGTCTTTTTGATAAAATCATACTCATTGGCGAAGTTGCCCTTATAAATCCCTTTTCCTTTGGCAATAGCCTGGATCAATTCCCGAATGGGACTGTAATTCCGGTAGGCCATGACGTAAGAAACGATCACTCCGGCAACCAGACAGACGACCAGCATGGTCAGCGCCCAGTTCTTTACTTCATTCACCCGCTCCATCACGATTCCTTTAGGAACGATAGACACGTATTTCCAGCCATTCTTTGCGCTGGTCGTATATGACAGCATCTTCTCTCCGATTTGCAGATTGTAGTCATCACTCTGTTGAGTCAGCCTGGTATAAATTTCTGGGTCGATTTCGTATTCATTGGAGTTCGTCATCAGAATTTGCTGATTCTCATCCATAATATAGATCGCCCCGTTATTGACCCATTCCACCTGCTTGAGCAGTTGATTAATTTCCTGTTCATTGATATAGATGACCAAGTATCCATCGGGGTCAGAATAGCTGTTCAGAGGGAGTGATTGAACATAAGTAATGTAATTAGCCTTCCTCGAATCGACAACATCGGTAATCGGCGTAACCGGAAAATAAGTTTTATTGCGATATCCGGATAAAAGTTCATCCATGACCCAATCGTAGTCCTTATCGTTATACGAACGGATTCTATTGAAATAAACATCGGGGCTAGTTTTCATAAGAGGCGTAAGGATCGTATCGGAACCTTTGAAATAAATCAAAAAATCTTCAATGAAGCTGCTTACATTTCTGAAGTTTTTCACTTCTTTCATAAACTCCAAGAACTTAACTTGATCGTTGACGGTATCGGCTCCAACGTTGCCCAGGAGCCAGAGCAGCTTCGGATTGAGAGCCAATTGCATAGTGATCGAATCGACTTCACGGAGCCGGTTATCCATGACCTGCTTCACTTGCTCCAGCATTCCCAGATTAGCCCGGTTGGCATTGTCCACCATCAGCTTCTCCACACTTTGGTATAAAGCGCTTCCAATAATAACCGGAATAAGAAGAATGATGATGTAAGAAGACAATAGCGTTATGAATACGCTTTGGCGACCGCTGCCTCTCCATACAATGGGTAATCCTTTTTTCGTCATCGCAATCCCCCTATTCCCCAAATTTTATGATCGGTAATTAATGAATCGTGGCGAACTAAGCTTGGACTTGAGATTAAAATTTGATGGTCCTCCTTATAACTGGATAGTTATTTAAATTATTATAATTATGGATAATTCCTCCTTTGTTGTACATGATCTATTTTAATGGTGGACTGTCTGTTTTTAATATTTTGCTTGAAAACAGGCTCTTTGCAGGAGACGAAGCACCTTGGCAAAGAAAAAAAGGGAGGCCATCAAAAGGCCACCCTGGTACTGCGATAGTCTAGCATCTTCCATATAGATCATAGTTTGCAGTCTTCCTTAGTCATTCTTGACTAATGCCGTTATATCCGACTGCTTCTAGTGCGAGTGAATCTGATTCCCGTTCTTGAATACGTTGTGGATGTCCAGCTTATCTCCCTGCCAAGTATAGAGCACAAGATCCGCCGGGGCCCCTTCCGCCAAGCCTTGCGCCGCTGGCATTCCCATGAATGCTGCCGGACGAGTGGATGCCATTTCCCACGCCTGATTGGCCGTACACAGCTTCGTACGAACCAGATGTTCTATGTTGAACGGCAGCATCTGCGCGGAGCCGGCCAATATATTCGGATTAGCCGCCGTATGCAGCCGTCCTTCCGGAGTCAGCACAACTTTGCCTCCGATATGAGTGTCATACTCTCCCGGAGCCATTCCGCTCAAAAATACAGCGTCACTAACGATAATCAACTGCTCCGCCTTCGCCTTGAGAAACACTTTGAGCACCGATTCGGGAAGATGGAATCCATCGGCGATGGCACAGGGACTCAGCTCATCGCTGGCCAACTGCTCCCAAATGTAATTGGGATGGCGCGGAAGCATCAATTGCGCCCCGTTGCCCAGATGCGTGGACATTCGCGCGCCCGCGGCCACGGCTGCCCGGATTTGCTCCGGTGTGGCGGACGTATGCCCGATGGAGACCGTTACCCCGCTGGCACTGCATTTGGCGATAAACTCCGGGGCATTATCCCATTCCGGAGAAAGCGTAATGATGCGGATTCGGCCATCTGCCGCCCGCTGCCATTTCAGGAACAGCTCCCAATCCGGAGCCATCACGAACTGCTTTCCATGAGCTCCTCTTGCGCCGTCCTCGGGAGAGATGAACGGACCTTCGATGTGAATGCCGGCGATGCATTGTCCAGTCAACGGATCCGAGGAGCAAGCGTCCGCTATAATGCCGACAAGCTGCTCGATATCTTCCGAACTGTTCGTAATGACCGTAGGATAATAGGAGGTTACTCCCAGCTCAGCGATTTGACGGGTCACCTTTTGTACCGCTTCTTTGGTCAACGGAAGCGTGTTAAAATCAACGCCATAGTAGCCGTTAATTTGCAGGTCGACCAAGCCGGGAGCTATCCAGGGCAGGTTGGCCTTTGCTTCTTGTGCAGATTCCTCCACCTGCTGAATCTTCTCTCCGCGAATCGTCACCCTGACGGGTTTCCCGGTTTCGTAATGCAGTCCTTCGAGAACGATCTGCCCTTCTCCACTCATGATTTCACCTCATAAGAATCCGTATCTACATATAATGTGCAGTCCGCATGGGTACGGAGAATAGAAGCGGGACATTCCGTTGCAATGGGACCGTTTAACGTGTGCATAACAGCGTCGCGCTTGGTCGGCCCCGGGACCATACAGAATAGATGACGGCCGGACATAATAGCCGGGATCGTAAGCGTGAGCGCATGAGTAGGCACATCGCCGAAGGCTGGGAAGCAGCCATCATTGACCTGCTGCTGACGGCAAGCATCGTCCAGCTCCACCGGCTTCATCAGCATCGGATCCTCAAAATCGGCTACTGGCGGATCGTTGAACGCAATATGCCCGTTCTCTCCGATTCCCAGACAAACTATATCGATAGGAGCCTCACTCAGCAATTCCACATACCGCTTGCATTCTCCCTCAATGGAATTCGAGCTATCGATCAGATGCACTTGTCCCGGTTTAACTACGTCAAAAAGACGATCCTGCAGAAATTGGCTGAATCTCTGAGGAGCATTACGCTCCAGACCAATGTACTCGTCCATATGAAAGGCAGTGATCCGCGACCAATCAATCTCTGAATCTTTCGTTAACGTTTCCAAAAATTCGTTCTGCGAGGGGGCAGCGGCAAAAATCATCCGGACCTTCTCCTGCTTGGCGAGAAGCTCTTTTATTTTGCCGGCAGCGGCCTGTCCTGCGCTATGCCCCATGTCCTGACGGTTTGCATAGACCTCGACCTTCAATTGGTCGCGGACCTCGGATAGAATCGGTTGAATCGTTGAGCTCATAACTGGTTTGTCCTCCCTTGAATTAGTCATTAAATCGGACTTATTTGTTACACTAAGCTGTCTAACCTATATAAGCAGCATTAAAGAAAGCTTTCCTTCCGTTCCGAAGGAACGGGCCTCCGAAGCTTCCAAAGCCTTCGAAGGCAGGAATACAAAGCTAATACTCACCTTGGTGTCTTCTTTCTTTCTCCACTCCATGAGCTATGAAATCTTTAATGCCAGCCATATAGTTGACTACCTCTATTATGGGCGATATTCGATAGGCTGACAATCCTTATTCCTCAAAAAGCAGAAGAGCGGGCCATTAACCGGTCCCGCCTTCCCGAATACGATAATGCTGATCCCCCTCCTCCTCGGAGTACTTTGAAGGGGGGGTCAGCGTAAAGTAGGCGAGGCGGGCAGCGCGGCAAGCAGGCACTGTGGCGCGGGAACCGACGTACGAGCGGCAATGCGGCGCAGGAGACGACGCAAGCAGGCACTGAGGCGCGGGAACCGAGGCTCGGGCGGCGAGGCACGGCGGGTACCGACGCTCGAACGACAACGCGAGGCGGGGGGCGACAATGAGCGGCGAAGCACG
>NZ_BOSH01000005.1 GCF_018403245.1 Paenibacillus sp. J2TS4 | reverse complement strand
ACTGAAAAAAAAACCATCGATTGTAAATGATCAATGTGAGGAGCCGTATGCGTTAATTGCGCACGTACGGATCTATGAGGGGTAAGGGGCACAATCCTCGAAGGAAAGGCCCCGCCTACTCGACCAGTCTTTTGGAGCTAATATGCGTTATTTCTATTGATCTAATGCAAAAATACAGTAGAATCAGCCGTATGGGGACAAAATTCGATTTTAATGTTGGTTTGCCTGCACTTATGCAGTCGATTCTCCAATTCTAGCTGATTTTTAGCGAAGTGAATGTATTATTGCAGTTGATTTATTGTAACCGCTGCGTGCCGAAAACTAAAGCAGCAACTTTTGACCATTCAATAGAAAAAGAGTAACCAAGATTAGACAGGGTAATCAAGAATAGAAAGAGTAACCAAGATTAGACAGAGTAATCAAGAATAGAAAGAGTAACCAAGAGTGGAAAGAGTAACCAAGGGCAGAAAAAGCAACAAAAAGTAGAAACAGTAGAAACAGTTATAAGAGTTAGAAAGAGAGGAATTGGAACATGAAATCGTCCAATAGTCAAACCCCATCCCGAAGAGCGGGAAGATACCGGAGCGCTCTAGGAGCGGCTATCATTGCCCTGGCTGTTACAGGCTGCTCGTCGGGGCAGCCGCAGACCGGACCCGCGCCAGACCCGTCGCCTTCGCCGGTCGCCACTCCGGCTCCAAGTGAACCGGCTCCTTATCCGTTCCATTACCCGTTAACGGGGCTCGGAACCAATGAAGCCGCCGATAGTCGGCCTCTGATGGTTATGGTGGAGAATTCTCCGCAAGCCCGCCCGCAGACGGGGCTCGATCAAGCGGATATCGTCTTTGAAATTCTCGCCGAGGGTGAAATTACCCGCTTCGCAGCGGTATATCATAGTCAGAATGCGAAGGTCATTGGCCCGGTTCGCAGCCTTCGGCCTTACTATGCTGAGTTGGGAGAAGGGCTGGACGCTTACATTGTGCATGCTGGCTGGAGCCAGGATGCGATCAATTATGTTAATTCGCGCAAGCTGGCGCATTTTGACCAGGTGTATGGCGACGATGCCTATTATTGGCGGGACAACAATCGTGTAGCGCCACATAATCTGTATACAAGTGTGGAAAAAATTCGCGAGGGCAGCGAGAAGAAGAAGTATAGACAGGATTGGAAAGCATTTAAATATCCTTTCATGAAAAAGGACGATGAAGCCACCGGGGAGAAGGCCGAGCAAATCAAAGTGAACTACATTCATGGATATTATGTTACGTATGAATATGACGCAGAAGCGAAGCTTTACAAGCGCTCCATGGCGGGAGAGCCTCATCGCGACAAGGAGTCGGAGGTTCAGTTGACGGCCGCTAACATAATCATCGCGGAGACGAAGCATCAGGTGCTGGACAATGAAGGCCGGCGTCGGGTAGATGTTAACGGTCCGGGCAAAGGAATGCTCATCCAGGGGGGCAAAAAACGCGACATCACCTGGGAAAGAAAGGATGGAACGATTCGCGTGTACGACAAGGACCGCGAGCTGCCGCTCATGCCTGGACAGACTTGGATTCAGGTCGTGCCCGGCGGCTCCGAGATAGAGATTGAGTACGAGAATTAGGAGTTCAATGCCAAAGGGGGAATTAAGATTAAGGCCCCCTGGACAGGCCCTGACAGGCAATTTGCTCACTCTCATAAAAAGAGGCACATAGCCAAAAACATCCCTATTCCGGGATGTTTTTAGCTTCTAAATCACGAGGGGGAACGACTCCATCCGCACGGGTCGGAGCCGTCCGGGTATGTTGGGCGAGACATGAGAGGCGAGCGAGAAATGCAAGAAATCATAAGGCAAAGATCTGATGCGAGAGACGAACACGCGAGATGATCTGCGCTGGAGACTAGCGGCTGCCCCGTCTGACTGTTCTCGCCCGACCGCCTGCGGTTGGGCGCCGACGGGCGCTGCCTCTGCGGGTTCGCCGTCTGCGTGAGGGCCTCGTGTTGGCCTCGGCCGTAGCCGCCTTGGAGCCGAACGTGCCGACCAGCAGCTTGATCATTGGAGTCATCTGCTGGATGCTCTGCACGACCTTTTGCACCTTGGTCATAGTGGAGACGATGCCTTCGATTCCTCCCATCCGGTCGATGAAAGACTTGATTTGACCTAAGTTGAAGGAACCTCCGGCGCCGCCTTGACCTGCTCCACCTTGACCCGCTCCGCCTGCCGGATTCGCCGGTCCGAATCCTGGAAAGCCCTGGTTACCGGGGAAATTGCCCGGAAATCCAGGAAAGTTCTGATAATACCCAGGAAACTGCTGGGGAGAGTCGATCCAATTGCGAATTTGGGCCCGATTATGCCCGGACTGCTGGTACATAACCGGGTAAGAATGGCTCGTTCTGGCCTGATGGTTTGAATTCACTGGATTCACAACCCTTTTTTATATAATCTCCTCACTTTATGAGATGGTAGTGGGGGGCCCCCTAATAAAACGGAAATTTGCATGGAAGCAACTCTTCCCTTTTGGGGGGTATCTTGTTTATAATCTATGTGGTGGGCAAATGATTGGTTTGGACGAATGTCCCGGATAGGGGCATTTTCCCCATCGATTTGGTTCGTGCCTGGACTAATGGTTAAACCAGAGAATTATCAGCATTTTCTAGTGAATACGCTCTGAAAAAGAGACTTTTGCAGCATTAACAATGGATGCTCTGCCAAAAGGAACAATATGACAAACAGCTTTTCAGATGTTGTTTAAACACTGGTACGCATTTTAACGCTCTAACGCTTAACATTTATACTGTTCTGCAAACTTAAAGCAGGGATTTGGCATTGAATGTCGAATGTGTAGTACAGCAAACCAGCAGAAACGAGGGAATAATAATGCAGTTGAAAAAGCTGAACGACAAAGCGATCGATCAATTGTTCGAGGCGATTTTAACTTTGGAAAATATTGAGGAATGTTATGTCTTCTTTGACGATTTATGCACGGTAAATGAAGTTCAATCGATGTCTCAGCGCCTCGAAGTTGCCCGCATGCTGCGCAAAGGGTATACCTATAATCAGATTGAGGCGGAGACCGGAGCGAGCACAGCCACTATCTCCCGAGTGAAGAGATGCTTGAACTACGGGAATGACGGGTATAAAATGACATTAGAGCGACTCGGAAGATAACTTAATTCGAAGTTAGACACGATAACAGGTGGAATTCATTCACCGCTAAGCTGCACTAAAATCCTTCTCTACCCGTCAGAGTGGGATTTTTCATATTCTGCATTAGAGAAGTTGAGGAACGATGGCTCGGAGAGTATGTAGGAAAAACTGGATTTGGAACATACTATGGTATGGAAGGAGCCAATGGAAAGAAGCGGCCGCGATGTTGAGTGCAGATTATCCTGCATTGAATATTGGAATAACGCATGCTGTCCCTTTTCGTTTTAGGATGGTTGAATAACGTTATTAGGAGCCTTTTATTATGAAGAATACGTTGTTCAACTCTTGAAGGATCGCGTAATAATCCCTGATCGAGGGTTGGCATAATAATGACAAACAGGTGATTAAGGAATGGCCAAACGTGCTAGACTAATCTATAATCCTTCTTCGGGCCGGGAAGAAATGAAGAGGAAGCTGCCGGACATTTTGCAGCGGCTCGAGCGCGGCGGGCTGGAGACCTCCACCCACGCGACCGTCGGAGAAGGAGACGCTACACTTGCAGCGGCGGAAGCCGTAGAGCGGGGCTTTGATATCGTTATTGCCGCAGGAGGCGACGGAACCCTATATGAGGTTATTAACGGGATCGCCGAGAAGGAGCGCCGTCCGGCGCTTGGTATTTTGCCCTTGGGGACAACGAATGATTTTGCCCGGGCGTTGTCCATCCCCCGGAATTGGGAGGCGGCCTGCGATCTGATCGTTCGCCAGTATACCCGCATGATCGATGTCGGCAAAGTGAATCAGAGATATTTTATTAATATTGCCGGCGGAGGCTCTCTTACGGAGTTGACCTATGAGGTGCCCAGCAAACTAAAAACGATGATCGGCCAACTGGCCTATTATATTAAAGGAATCGAGAAGCTGCCCCGGCTCCGTCCGATCGAAATGCATGTCAGAACCGATACGATGGAATTTAACGAGCAGGTGATGATGTTCCTCGTCACCAACAGCAACTCGGTCGGAGGCTTTGAGAAGCTGGCTCCGGATGCCAGTCTGGACGATGGCTTGCTGGATGTTTTTATATTGAAAAAATGCAATCTGGCGGAATTCATCCGCGTTATCACGCTGGCACTGCGGGGCGAACACCTTAATGACCCCCAAATCATCTACACCTCCACCCGCAGGATCGAAATTACATCTCCCGATTATGTTCAGATCAATCTGGACGGGGAATTAGGCGGCACGCTTCCGTGTACGATTTCGGTTCTTCCTTCACATTTAAACATTATTGTGGACGAATCAGGCAGCTCTACCTACCGCTCCAAACACGGTCTGCTCAAATAGAAGACGGACTCGACTGAACTAATAATATATTTAAAATAAAGGAAAACGGCATATAACTTATGAAAAAGAACAAAGGACAGAAGACTCTCTCGGGTGACCCGGGATCAGGAAAGGGTCGGCCTGGAGGAAAGCGTCAGAATAGAGGCAAGAATCAAATAACAGAAAAGCGATCCCTATCTCTGGAAGGCGTTCCGGTTCAGGAGAACGATGAAGTCCTTGTAGAGATACACGGGCTGGGGCATGAAGGAGAAGGGGTAGGCCGTTATCGCGGCTTTACCCTTTTTGTACCTGGTGCCCTGCCGGGAGAACGGGTTCAGGTCCGGGTGACGAAGGTGAAAAAGCAGTATGGTTACGCCCAAATGCTGCGGATCGACCAGGCCAGTCCCGACCGGATTAAGGCGCCATGCCCGATATATAGCCAATGCGGAGGCTGTCAACTCCAGCATCTCAGCTATTCTGCCCAGCTTCAGCACAAGCGTCAGGTAGTCATCGACAGCTTGGAGAGAATCGGCAAGCTGAAGATCCGCCGGGATGGAGAAGCTGCAAGCGGAGAGAGTGAAGCGGATTTATCGCCGTCGATCACGGACGATCATGAGGCTCGCGGAAATGCCAAGGAAACGCAGGAATTCGGAAACGGGAAATATGCAGCTGCAGAGGAAGAAAACGCAAATAGAGAGGAATCCAGCCGTTCGGTATACGCGTTGTCTGAAGCTAAGCAACAAACGGAAGAGATGGTTCTCGCAAAAGGAAATCGGGGGCATGAGGAGCTCGGTGCCTTAGAGCGGGTTGAGTCGGACAACGCCGGGATTATCGTGCATCCGACGATGGGCATGGATGATCCTTGGCGCTATCGGAATAAGGCCCAGGTTCCTTTTGGCGAGGAAGAAGGCGGCCTGATCGGAGGCTTCTATGCTCAAGGCAGCCATCGGATTATCGATATGGACCAATGCCTGATCCAGCATGAGCAAAGCGACGCAGTGGTCGCTCGCGTGAAGGAAATCGCCCGCTCGTTGGGGATTTCGGCGTACGACGAGCGAGCTCATACGGGGCTGCTTCGTCATGTCGTCGTCAAATACGGCTTTGCGACCGGAGAGATCATGGTGGTTCTCATCACCAATGGCCGGCAAATCCCCAAGGCGGACGAATGGGTTCGCGCTATCCGCGATGCCCTTCCCGCCGTAAAGAGCATCTGCCATAACGTAAATATGGCGAGAACGAACGTCATCTTCGGCGAACGGACAGAGGTGCTCTGGGGGCAAGAATACATCCACGATTATATCGGGGATGTGAAATTTGCCATTTCGCCGAGGTCGTTCTACCAGGTCAACCCGGCTCAGACGGAGGTGCTGTACCGCCAGGCCCTCGAGTATGCCGGCTTGACGGGGCAGGAGACGGTCATCGATGCCTATTGCGGAATAGGCACGATTTCCTTGTTCCTGGCCCGGCATGCCAAGCAGGTCTACGGGGTGGAGATCGTCGAAGACGCAGTTGCCGATGCCCGCCGCAATGCCGCGCTGAATGGCCTCCCTAACGTCACCTTTGCCGCAGGCAAGGCGGAGGAGGTCATTCCCGCGTGGAAGCAGGAGGGCATCACGGCCGACGTCATCGTCGTCGACCCGCCCCGTAAGGGCTGCGACGCGGCGCTGCTGGAGACGATGGTGGCGATGCGGCCCAAGCGCATCGTCTACGTCTCGTGCAACCCGGCGACGCTGGCCCGCGACCTGCGGGTGCTCGAGGGCGGCGGCTACCGCGCCGTCGAGGCGCAGCCGGTGGACATGTTTCCACATACGTTGCATGTGGAGTGCGTAATAGGAATACAACGCATCGATACGTAGAAATCCTTTGTTTTCAACACTTTGCGCGATTTATGACGTTCACGACGGACGGCAACGACTTCAAAAATAAGCTGGTCAAAGACAAAATCGAGGTTTCGGTCGTTTTGGACTTGGATTTGGATGTCGTATGCGTAGATATGTTGGATTCGTTAATTTGAGTTTTCACAAAAGTGGATAGTTTGATTATGTGAGCCAATAGGGGACTAAACTAACTGGGTTGCATACCGCAAATATCAAAAAGGAATCTTGGGCCTTTTCATGTAGTTAAATGGCTACATATTTTTATGAAACAGAGGTCAAATAATGAAGGTATCCGCAAAAACGGAAAAAGAAATTAATATTGATCCTGCTTACTTACAGTCACTATTACGGCGAATAGTACCTTCAAAATGTTTACAGTTATTATTGTGGGATTGCAGCCCGCTTGGAAAAAACAAGGAAGAGAGTTCGGTCTATAGGGTATCTTGTACAGTTCTAGACAACGATAGAGAGCAAAATTATGCCCTGATACTTAAAATATTAAAACCCGATTCTGCGCGTAATCAAGTCGATCACTACTACTACTGGAAACGCGAAGCTTTGGTTTATTATTCAGGGATACTGAATCTGTTGCCATCTGGTATAAGGGCGCCCTTATGCCATGCAGTAGAAGAGTATCCTGATGAAAATGTCTGGATCTGGCTCGAGGATATAGCTTTTGAATCTATCCAAAGTAACTGGTTATTCACGCACATGTGTAAAATATCCTACTTACTTGGAAAATACAATGGCGCTTACATAACAGGAAATCCTCTCCCTAATGAGTCTTTTTTATGCCACACTTGGATGCGTTCTTGGGTAGAGGTTTGTGCTGCTTATGCTAAACCCATTGAGGAGCAAAAAGTTATTTGGGATTCTTGTTTGATTGATTTTATTGGTAAGAGTTCTATGTGGGAGCTTTATCATAACAATAGAAACCGAGTAAATAGCTTGCTGGAGACACTAGAATTGCTGCCCCGTGTATTTGCCCATCAAGACGTACACTGGGATAACATTTTTATAGAGAAATTGAATGGCAGCGATTCATTAATAGCGATCGATTGGCAGTTTGCAAGCATCTCAGGTGTAGGAGAAGAGCTCGGTCGAATGTTTGGATATGCGTTATTAAAGAAGAAAGTTCCAGTTAACAAGGTAGAAGAGTATAAGGAAGAGTTATTTCTAAACTATATGCAAGGACTTAGAGATGTAGGGTGGGACGGAAATTCCAAGCTTGCTCGATTCGGGTTTACTGCGAGTTCATCGCTTAGGTTTATCATGGTTATTGATAAGCTGATTAGTAACTTAGAAAAAGACGATAGAATAAACCAGAAAGAAAAATCAAGACATCTGTTGTTAGTCACTCAGGCATTGCTTAAATTGGCAGAAGAGTCTTGGAGCCTTAGAAGTCAAATAATATAGTACATACAGTTCCGCATGTTTCACCGTTACGCTAACGAAGACAAGAGCTTAAAGACGGCGACGGAGAGAGGATCAAAATGAGATAGGGGGCCGCAGAATGCTGGATATCGGATTGCTGCCGCAAGCGATTCGTCGTTATACGGAAGGAAGCGACGTTTCGGCACTGAAGTTAAAGGGTCGCTCGTCCGTCTACCATATTGCGGGTTCGGACGGTGCGTACTGTTTAAAAATCGCGCATGCGCGCGAACGGTTACAGCGGGAAGCGGATATGCTTCGGTTTCTCGCGGAAGACGGACTTGCGCCGGAATCTATTTGCTTCGAGTCAGACAGAGAGCGAGAGCGAGAATATCTATTAATGGAAGTCGTCCCCGGACATGACGCAACAGATAACCGATATTTGGCTAACCCAGCCAAGCTTTGCGAAACGTTTGCGGAAAGCTTGACCCGGCTGCACAGCCTGAAAACGGCGGGTTGTCCTACCGTGAATGGACTGGAGGATATGGTCCGAAGGGCGGAAGATAATTTTCGAAACGGTCGCTGCGACCGTTCGTTGCTTCGATATCTCGAATGCGCTGATCCGGCAGCCGCATTCGACGAGTTGACAGCGATTGTTCGTCACGTCAGTTGGGATAAGGGGGTCGTAATTCACGGCGATTATTGTCTGCCGAACGTCATGCTTCAGCACTGGCGGCTGTCTGGTTTCATCGACGTGGGTTATGGCGGTGTCGGCGATCCGCATTACGACTTGTTCTGGGGCATGTGGTCGCTTCAGTTCAACCTGGAGGACGTGCGGTGGGCGCATCGGTTCCTTGAAGCGTATGGCCGGCATCTAATCGACCCTGACCGGCAACGTCTATGTGGGTTGATATCAGCCTTTAACGGGTTTCGCGGACAAGATTACTACACGGAGGAATAATAGCTGCAACTAACGAATACGATACGAATTGGTAAACGGAGAGCTATTCAATAAATTGGTGGCTTACTCGATTAACATGCTGGCTCTATTTCATTAAGACTGTGGCTCTAACTCATTGACTGAGTGGCTTCACAGTACCGAAATACTCACTAAATCTTTGAAAGAGAAGCTATCATAATATATGAATGTTCAAGAGAACGCCTTTCTCCCGGCGTTCTTTTTTATATAGATACTTTCAAAAAGGCGGTTGCCCTGAACCTTCAGCGCAACCGCCTTTTTGTATGAGAGGGGATGTGTGTTATAGCCAAAGGAATCGCTCTCGCCAATCAGAAGGGCGGCGTGGGCAAGAAGGTTTTACTGGTCGATGCGGATGCGCAGGGCAACTTGACGGATTCGCTCGGGTTTCATGAGCCGGACAGTTTGTCGGTATCGCTCGCTACGATGTTGACGAAAGCGATGCTGGAAGAACCGTATGATGCACAGGAAGGTATTCTGCATCATCATGAAGGTATCGATTTTGATGCCTGGAAACATCGAATTATCGGCGGTCGAAGTGGCGCTCGTCAATACGATGAGCAGGGAAACGATTATGCGTTCGTACATCGATTCCGTGAAAGCAGATTACGATTATATCCTGATCGACTGTATGCCGAGCTTGGGCATGATGACGATCAACGCATTGGCAGCGGCGGATAGCGTCATTATCCCGGTACAGGCGCATTACCTGCCCGCCAAAGGCATGACGCAGCTTTTGCAGACGGTTGCCCGCGTTCGGCGTCAAATTAATCCGAAGCTTGCTGTGGATGGTGTGCTGCTCACGATGGTAGACAGCCGAACCAATTTCGCCAAAGACATTTCTTTCGTTTTGCGTCGGGATTATGGGGATAAGCTGCGTGTATTCAATACAGAAATCCCCCTGTCCATCCGCGCGGCGGAAACAAGCGCCAAGGGTAAAAGCATTTATGCCCACGATCCGAACGGACAGGTTGCTAAAGCCTACGCTGCACTTACGAAGGAGGTGCAGGATATTGGCAGCGAAAGAAGATCGGCTCGCCAGCATAAAGCTGACCAAAGTCGATGATTTATTCTCGACAGAGGAAAGCCGCAACGATTCGCAACGGGAAAAGGTGATGGATATTCCATTGGCTGAAATTAGTGAATTTCCCGGTCATCCCTTTAAGAGGCTGTTCAAAAAGCCCACGTTCTTTTGAAGGCGACAGGAGAAAATTGTTATCACCCAATCCAGATTTGGAAATGAAAGGATACCTTTGGTGGCGAATCTCCTTCCGTAGCACAAAAGTACCATTCAGTCTTGAAAAATGGACAGACGTATCCCGTTGTGTATAGTTGTAATTTTTAGATTTGGATTGTTGATGCGCCCTAACTTGCCAGCGGCAAGGAGAGCTGCTCTACTTGGATTTCCTGCAGTTTTTTGAAGCGGCTTCTCGCGATAAACGAGCCCTGGCCCGGAGAGGCCACCGCCCCCCGGTTTTTCTTAGGGCGGACTATAGGGGGAACGACACTCTGTCGGATTCGGTATGATGTCCCGGAGATACTTGTCGAGCAATTGAAGAGATTGTGTGCTGACGAACCGATCGAGAGGGATATCCAGACGAACCCAAAATATTTCGAGGCATATATGAACCTCCTCCAGGGAGAACGATTCACGATGGGACCTTGTTTTATAATTCCCGGTGAAGCCACGCCGAAAATGCAGGTGGTAAGCATCACCCGGGAAAATATAGAGGAATTTTTGCTTGACGGTTTCGAATGGCTGACCTTAGAAATTGACTATGTGCAACCCTGTATAGCGCTAGTGTGCGAAACTAGGGCCGTCTCGATCTGCCGCAGCGTTCGCATCACATCCAAGGCACATGAAGCAGGACTTGAGACCTTGAATCCGTTTCGCGGAAGGGGATATGCCGCCGCAGTTGTTGCCGGATGGGCCATGGAGGTGCGAAAGTTGGGAAGTATTCCATTATACAGTACTTCGTGGGAGAATCTTGCATCTCAAAAAGTGGCGAGAAAATTAGCCTTATCATTATATGGGGTCAATTTCATAATTATTTAACGTATTCCAGGAGGCTGGTCGGGGTGTGTTTGTGCCTCCGACGATTCAACGGGTACAATAGTTGAGCGATCCAGGAGCAGTTTGCCAATAAAATATTGACGAATAAAGGGTATCTTTCCAGATAAAAAATTAGGATTGTTAAAGAAAATATCTTTACAATTTGCTTAACTAATTTTGTCGCTCATGATACTTAACTGCACCTGCAATTAACGTCACTTATAAATGTGAAATAGCTTCCCGTGTTGTCCACGTAGCACTGGCGAATGCTTTGTAATTGGTAACGGCAGCTTGGAAATCCCTTTCACTTGTCGCTGCTGTGGCATCGTATACAACAGCTGTTTCAAACCCATTTTCGATTAAATCCCTCATGTGAGACTCTACACAAATGTTGGAAAGTACTCCCGCAATAATCGTCTTTTCCTTTCTATGTTGTCGTAGCTGGTATACTAAGTCATTTGTTTGTGGACTAGCAACCTTGTGTGGTGTTGATACGACTGTTCTCCTATCAAAAATGTAAGGTTTGAAAGAGTGAACAAAGTCAGCTCCAAAAGATGGTGGTGTGTACACATTTACCATTTGATACATTCTAAGACCTAATAACATCTTTTGTTCATTACCTGTAAATTGCCAGTCATAATCATGAGGATATAAATAATGGGGAGATATGAAAAGCTGATATCCTTTATTCAGGGCAGTGCTCATTAATAATTCAAGGTTTTGTATCGTGTTGTTTTTTTCAATAGTATCTTTTGTCAGATGATAGCCTCTTCCCCCAGGACACATGAAATCATTTTGTGGGTCTGTAATTACAATGGCGGTATTACTGGGATGTGGTTGAAACAGCAAGATAGATACCTCCCTCGCAGCTTATTCTTAAATATTTATAGGCATTTATATGTATTTGCAGTTTGTTTGGTGTAAGTAGTGATAAGAAAATAATTGTGCACTCAAAACGGGCAGTTAGGTTTAGCAAATAGGGGATACTCCCCACCGACATGGCATGCAAACAAGTAATAGGTATTCACCTATGCATACTTAGGTGAGTATCTTATTGCTGAAGTGAGTTAAGGGGGAATCGGTGTGGGATACTTTGTCAGCGTAGAATCTGGCGTAAATTTATACGTTGAGGATATAAACCCAAAGGGTAGCAAGACGATTGTGTTTTTGCACGGTTGGCCGTTAAGCCATAAACAGTTTGAGTACCAGTTTGACGTTCTTCCCGCGATGGGATACCGGTGTATCGGAATTGACTGGAGAGGCTTCGGGAAGTCGGATAAACCATTCTCTGGTTACAATTTTGACCGTTTGGCCGATGATATTCGTGTTATTATTGACGCCCTTCAACTGAACAACTTCACACTCGCTGGGCATTCCACCGGCGGATCGATCGCGATTCGTTATATGGCCCGGCATCATGGGTACGGAGTATCCAAACTTATCCTCATTGACGCTGCAGCTCCTACCGGTTTTACCAGAGAAACGGCCGATCAATTGCTTTCCGAAGCTCGAAACGACAGACCAAAGATGATGCGGGGAATCACTGATATGTTTTTCTTTCAATATATCACCGGCCCCTTTTTGGACTGGTTTATGCAAATAGGATTCGAGGCGGCCGGGTGGTCAACAGCAGCGATCATCGTAACTCTAAGAGATGAGAGACTGGACGTCGATTTGCCGAAAATTGGGGTGCCGACCTTAATCGTTCACGGTACTCACGACAAAGTAATCCCATTCGCACAAGCACAGGAAATGCATCGTCAAATCATAAACTCACAGCTTGTTCCGTTTCATTACAGCGGTCATGGTGCTTTCTGGGAAGAACGTGAAAAGTTTAACTATCTAATAACGCAGTTTATTGGTTGATTTGCTGTTCAGATAACGGGAGACGATAGTCGAGCGATCAATGAGCAATTTGCCGCCGAGGCAGCTGCTCCTTCTGGCATTAAGCTAGACGGGTACTATACATTAAACACCAAGAAGGGACACCGAGGAATCATCTGATCGGTGGCCCTTTTCAGCGAACGGGCAGGATAGTTATGGAAGGCATTTCAAACAAAATAAAATCTGCAACAGACCCGTTTAAATTTTTACTTTTACTTTACTTTTGTGATAAAAGCATTTTCACTTTCTCGATTGTTTCTGTTCCGCTTAGAGGCATATTCAATACAATCTGCAATTCCGGGGAATATGCCGCCGAGAATGCAAGATATTCGAAATCCATTCTGCCTGCAATTGGATGAGTAATGACCTTATGCCCTTCAGGGGCATAGATTACTTCTTGTCGCTCCCACATTGCCTTGAATTCATTACTAATGTTGGATAACAGGCGTGTTGATTATCCAGTAACAGGTAATGAAAATTGAAAAGAGGCCTTCCTTTTAGTAGAATCAGAAGTTACCACACAACGATTCAAAAGGAGCCTCTCATGAAACAGATTACCCCATTTACGAATTTAGTGCAAACACTGCTGACAGAACAAGAAGTAAAAGAAGTCGTGAAGGCGATTGGCTATGAAGATAAAGGGAGAACATTTACTGTATTCACCCTGCTTCAATATCTGACCAACGCTGCCGCAGGCGAGTGGGAGAGTTATCGATCCGGCGCAGATCGCGCTGCAGATTGTGGATTGCCGAGTGTGAATTACTCCACGTTCTCCAAGAAAGCCGCTGACGTTCCTTACGAGGTCTTCAAACGTCTATTTGAGATAATGGTATCCAAATGTAACCGGTCTACCCGTCGGAAGTTGCGAATCCCTTCATCTCTGCTGATCGTTGATTCAACGACGATCACCGTAGGCCAGACCCGTTTGCCTTGGGCGGTGTTTCACGGAAAACGCGCTGGAGTAAAACTTCATGTAGCTTACGATGCGGCCATGAATATGCCGATGAAAGTTATCGAGACGGTGGCTACCAAGCATGATGGACCGATATCTACTGGTCAATTACTTTCCAGTATTCACGGCTGGTATTATTTTAATCGTCGAAGAAGCTAACATTTCTTGAGACATGCCTGATCGAGCTCTTAATTCCTTGCATCTTTGCCCAAACTCCAACCTTATATCCACGACCACAATCCTCCATGACTAGCCAATACCTATAAGAAGATATATCGGTAATTCGGGACTAATGTTGTATATAAGTCAGCGATGGTTACTCAAAGTCAACTGAAATGAAACTAATATCTTGATTATTATAAAGAAAGAGCCATCAGTGATTGGCTGATAGCTTCTTGAATTTACTCAGCATCAGTATTGGTTTCTTTGAGCTTCTCGTACTCTGCTTCGATAATTTTGAAAAAGGTTGAAGGTTTTATTTGAAGCCCTTCACAAAGTTCAAAGATCTTGCTGACCGATGGTTCGTTTTTGCCGACCTCGACTAGCGATATGTAAGAACGGTCAACTTGGCAAAGACCTGCGAGATCCTCTTGACTTAATCCCTGCTTAATTCGAATTGCTTTTATCGTTTTACCAATGACTTGTTTTATGATCAAGGAATGGTCGTTCAAGGGAGAAAACTCCTTTTACAACCATTTTCAGTACGGTATAATAGAAATACCAGATCGAATATTCAACAAAAAGTAAAATATTGTAATTATAATAAAGTTCGGAGTAGACATTTCCTTCTTACCACAGATTATATTGGAGGTATGGTCATGACAAATCGTCATTGAAAGAAGGTTGCTATAGCCCTTAGCACGGCTTTAGTCGCGTCTATGCTGGCTATAGGCGGCACAGTCGCCGCGCAGGAAAAATCCTTCTTCATAATCGGGGATAAGGAATGTATTTTGCAAAAAATATCCTTTTTGTAAAATAATAGTGGAGAAAATATCCACCTTATGATAAATTGTAATTAATGTAATCGCTCTCATCCTAGAATAGTCATGTCTTAGCGAGTGAAAAGGAGGGGAGTAAGGATAATTATTGTAGAATTAAGACTTTTAGTTTCAAAATGAATCCTCGATTTACAACATTTTGTCAGGAGGACTGAAAAATGAAATGGAGATCGACGTTTCCAATCACTTTTTCTTTTCTTGTAATCATTTCTATTATATTTGGCTGCTCCCAAGCTTCGACGGATAATAACAAAGGGAAAACAGATACAAGAGCCAGCGAAACAAATGAAGAAGTGGTGGAAATTGATTTTTGGTACGGTTGGACGGGACCTGGCGGTGAGGCAATGGAAGAACTCATAGCGGAGTTTAATGAGAGTCAGGATAAGATCAAGGTGAAGGGGCTTAGTCAGAGTGATTATCAGAAGCAACTTACGGCGATAACAGGTGGGAATCCGCCAGATGTTGC
Source organism: Paenibacillus sp. J2TS4 (assembly GCF_018403245.1). GTDB lineage: Bacteria > Bacillota > Bacilli > Paenibacillales > NBRC-103111 > Paenibacillus_L. The sequence continues at coordinate 392,305 of NZ_BOSH01000005.1, read as the reverse complement.
ATCTAATTATAGTAAAGATGTTGCTTCTTGGGGATCACGAGGAGCGATGACTCCTTTAGATGATTATATAGCTGAAAGCCAGGTAGACATGGATGACTTTATACCTACAGCAATGGAAACCTCACAGTATGACGGAACGACCTATGCCATCCCATTAGCTATGCATGTGTATTTACTTTTTTATAATAAGGATATATTCGCAGAAGCCGGCTTAGATGGACCGCCTGAAACCATTTCTGAGTTGATGGAGTACGCAGATAAACTGACTGTAATGAATGACGATGGAAGAATCGAAAGACTTGGTTTTTTTCCAAGTGTTGACCCTAATTTCTACACGATGACTTTTACATATGGTGGTCGATTTTGGGATGCCGATAAAAAAGAAGTAACACCTGAAGATCCAGGTTTTAAACAGTCCATGCAGTTTGCTAAGGATATTTGGGATAAATATGGCGCGGAGAATTTAGACCGGTTTGCTACGAGTCTTGGGAAAGTTGCGTCACCACAAGATCCGTTTTATACGGGGAAATATGCGATGAGAATGACCGGAGAGTATGAGCCGAAGAGGATTGAGGATAATGTACCCGAATTAAATTATGGAATTGCACCGGTACCATACGATGAAGAACATCCGGAGCTAAAAAATTCGGGGTTTGTTGGCGCTAGTGTTTTATATATTCCCAAAGGTGCGAAGCATCCTGATGAAGCTTGGGAGTTTTTAAGCTGGCTCACCGATAAAGATCAAATGTCAAGATTTGATGCGGCAATCGGCAATTTACCGACAAGAATGAGTGCGTTAGACCATCCCGCATTCGATGATGTCCCGGGGTTTGATATCTTTTTGGAATACTCCAAAAGTCCAAACCTTCAATCGATGCCATCGCTCCCCTTTATGAATGAGTACATGGCAGAAATTAATAAACAGTACGACGCTATTATGCGGAAGAAAGTAACACTAGATGAAGGAACGAAGCGAATAAAAGAAAAAATCCAGCCTCTCGTTGAAAAAACGATGGAGTAGTCAAGTCCTAAAAGGGATCCTGTAATCTATAAAATTACAGGATCCTCCCAAACAACAGAAGAGGGAGGATAACGATGATTTCGAATTCTTTACCCACTTATAATGAAAAAAGAACCATAAAAGGGCGAAGGAATTTATTGTTAGGATTGGCTTTTGCGTCACCGTGGATTATCGGTTTTATTTTGTTTACTGTCTACCCGTTTGTTATTTCGTTTTATTATAGCTTGACAGAGTACGATTTGTTTTCACCACCGACGTGGGTAGGGCTTGCAAATTATCAAGCCATTTTAATGGATGAAAACTTCTACAAATCCCTAACGAACACGTTTTACATGGCATTAATTGCTGTGCCGATATCGTTATTCATTAGTTTACTTTTGGCACTCCTGTTAAATCTTAAGGTAAAGGGCATTGCCTTTTATCGCACGATCTATTATCTGCCTGCTGTTATTCCGGCTGTGCCAGGTGCTATTTTGTGGCTTTGGATTTTGAACACTGAATACGGCATGCTTAATATTGGTTTAAGGGCGATCGGGTTGTATGACCCTGCCTGGTTAAGTGATCCGTCCTTTACTAAACCCTCGCTTGTTCTAATGAATGTATGGGGGGCAGGTGCTACTGCCTTAATTTATCTTGCAGCACTTCAAGGTATTCCGAAACAGTACTATGAGGCTGCGGCTTTAGACGGTGCTAATTGGTGGCATCGGTTTTGGTCCATTACTTTACCTACGCTATCGCCCATAACACTCTTCCAATTGATTATGGGGCTGATAGGAGCCTTTCAGATCTTTACTGAATCATTCATTCTAATGGATGGGGCCACAGGCGGGCCAGATCAGTCGTTGTTGTTTTATGCGGTAAATTTATATCAAGAAGCTTTTGTCTATCTCAATATGGGATATGCATCAGCGTTAGCTTGGGTTTTATTTATAATTGTAGTCCTTATTACCGTCATTGTGTTTAAAACTTCAATGCGGTGGGTTTATTACGGGGGTGAATAATTGTGGAGGCAGTGTCAAATTTTCCAAAACAAACAATAAAGCAAAGGAAGTCGAGGCATAGTACCGGGTATAGGTTACGCAAGTTCATACTTCCCCATGTCTTTTTGATATTATTGGGGTTAGTCTTCCTATTTCCGTTTGTGTGGTTAATATTAACTTCATTGAAAATGCCTCAGGAAATATTTAAGGTGCCGTTAACATTTTTTCCACAAGAATTTCAATGGCAGAATTATAGTAATGCGATAGCGGCAATGCCATTTTTTCGATTCGTCGGAAACTCACTGTTCATTGCTTCCTTAAATATCATTGGGCAATTATTCGCTGCTCCGCTTGTTGCTTATTCCATTGCGAAAATTCCTTGGAGAGGTCGCAATGTTGTTTTTAGTATTATTATAGCCACCATGATCTTGCCACCACAGGTCATGTTGATTCCACAGTACATTATTTTTTCAAAGCTAGATTTGGTTAACACTTATGTCCCATTAACGATTGGTGCTTTTTTTGGGGCGCCATTCTATATTTTCCTTTTACGCCAGTTTTTGTTGGGAATTCCGATTGAACTATCGGAGGCAGCTCGAATTGACGGAGCTTCTGAATTTCGCATATACTGGCAAATTATTCTTCCGCAGTTAAAGCCTGTACTAGCCACCATCGTTCTATTTACGTTTGTCGGTGCATGGACAGAGTTTTTAGGTCCCTTGATTTATTTAACCGATGCTGAGAAATGGACGATTATGATTGGCTTGCAAGGTTTCCTACAGGATCATTCTGCCCAGTGGGAACAATTGATGGCTGCAGCTGCTCTTTTCACGATTCCGTCAGTTATTATCTTCTTCTTTGGGCAAAAGTATTTTATGGAAGCCGGTTCAGCCATGACAGGGTTAAAGTGAGAATTCGTTATTATGACGGAGAGGGGAATGATGGACTTAATAGAAAATATTTTTCAACATTTGCTAGCGGTACATGCAAAAAGCATTCAAGCTGTGGAGATTGGTGCAGCGGGTCGAATTGATGAAAGGACAGGTTGAGTATTGTATGCGACACATCAATTTCAAAAGCAACCAGCATTAAGCAGTATCTGAAACTATATTGAATAATGGTCTTTAAAAAACTGAAATGAGGGATTTGTGATGAAAATTCACTTTTTAGGAACGGCTGCTGCCGAAGGTTGGCCTGCGCTCTTTTGCCGATGTGAGTACTGTCATAAAGCGAGGCAACTAGGCGGTAAGAACATACGCACGCGGTCATCAGTCATTATTGATGACACTATGAAAATTGACTTTCCACCAGACACGTATCATCATGTGCTGCGTGACAATATTGATCTAGCATCGGTGGAGCATTTGTTCATTACTCACTCGCATTGGGATCACCTGCAACAAACGGATCTGGAAAAGCGGATGCCAACTAGTGCTCACGGGATTGATTTTCCATTGCATATTTATGGGCATGATCTCGTCATGCAGAGCTGTAAATCAGTAATTGATGCAAAGCATGAACGGTTTGAACTTCATCACGTTCTACCTTTTCAAAATGTTCAAGTTGATCAGAATACGTGTGTCACCCCACTTTTAGCCGACCATGGCAAGCATGAAACATGTCTTCTTTATTTTATTGAAAAAAACGGTAAATCCATCCTTTACGGTCACGATTCTGGATGGTTTCCTTCTGAAACGTGGAACTGGCTTGAAGGGCGCTCTTTTGACTTGGCGATTTTAGACTGTACCAACGGCCCCTTACCAGGGAGGCAGAATCATCAAAATATTGAAGCTGTGATTGAAATGAAAGAAGAATTTCAACAAAAGGGAATGTTACGTAAGAATGGGAAAGTCATCGCAACACATTTTTCCCATAATGGTGGCTTGCTTCATCATGAATTAGAAGAACGATTTTCCCCACACGGTATAATAGTGGCTTTCGACGGTATGGTATACGAGGTGTAATTATATTAATTTTTTTCATCGAGTAGACTTAAATATGTTTATGGTTACAGCACAAGACTAGAGATAAAAGGAAAGGAACTATTTATGAAAATTATCGAAGAAAAAACGGTTTCTAAAACAGGTAACCGTGATACATGTGAGGATCGGTACTGTGTCACAGGACATTACGCTTGTGTTATAGATGGTGCTACTAATGTTTCAGGAAGAATATATAATGGCTTGACACCGGGTCAGATCGCCTCGGGAGTAATTGCGAAAACGATTCCAACACTTCCACCTGATGCAGATATTAGTGAGATCGTCAAGAGCATTAATGACAACCTAATCCATTATTATAAGGCACACGGTATTTACGACTCAATTTTGGAAAACCCTTTCTCTTGTCCGACGGCTTCAATGGTTTTATACAGCAAGTCTAGACATACAATTTGGATGATAGGTGACTGCCAGTGTATGATCGACGATAAATGGTATACAAATGCAAAAATAGTTGACGACATCATTGCTAATATAAGGTCCTTCGTTTTGGAAGTCGAGCTTCAAAGAGGGAAAACAATTGAGGAACTCATGAAAAAAGATACTGGCCACGAAGCTGTTAGGTCATTCAAACGAATGCAATATTACTTGCAGAATACTGAAGTCGAAACCCAGTACAGCTATATTGCCCTTACAGGATTTGAATTTAATCTTGATAGTATTGAGACGCTTTATGTTGATCCGGTTGCCAAATATCTCGTTCTTGCTTCTGATGGTTACCCTGGGCTAAAACCAACATTGGAAGAGACGGAGAAGGAACTAGAATACATTCTGAAGAACGATCCCCTTTGCTTTAGGGAGTATAAGCTTGGTAAAGGGTTAATCGAGGGGAACGTTTCATTTGATGATCGGACATACGTAAAGGTAAAGCTAGATTAAGAGGTGTAAGTTTGGTTTCCATCATTAATATTTTTAGGGGGATGAATATGGCAGGGATTGGAGCGAGTGGTTTGATCTTAATTTTATTGGTTATGTTGTTACTATTTGGCCCGAGTAAGCTTCCCGAGCTCGGACGTGCTATTGGGAGCACACTGAGGGAATTCAAAAACGGAACGAGGGGCATTTTGTATGCTGATGTACAGGAAGACGAAGAAACTCTGGTTTCCAATGTTATGCAAGCGGATTCAGCATCGAAAAGGACAGCTAGTTGATGGGAAAATGACTTGCAGGTAAACGCAGATGTTTGAAGAAAAAAAATGGGCTTGATCGAACATTTGACTGTTTTTGGTATTTTATCGTACTCCCAATAGCTTTTTGCTTTACTGCCATAGTCACACAAAGATTATTTGATGGAAACATACAGGATAATATAAATAATGTTTGATCCGCGGCGATAAAAAAAATACTCAGGTTATCTTATTTATTACTACTATCGCAAAACGGTATGTTCAAAATGAGTATTGAGAGCAATTACGTTCAAAAACTCTAATAGGGACAGACTGAAGAATAGGAGGCATGAGTGGTGGATAATCAAACGTCTAAAAATAAGGAATTCCGGCAAAAAAATGAGGTAGATAAAGAGGCGAATCTCAAGCAAGAGGAAGGCGGAAAAATCAGTCGCAGACAACTTATGGCGACAATGGGTCTAGCAGGTGCTGCTGTCGTATCAGGGGGACTGTTTTCTACTCTCAGCAACCAAGCTTTTGCAGCAGAGAAGGAAAGGAAAGACCCAATCACTGACGACGCTGATAGAATTTCTTATAGTTATTCCGAAGATCAAATTAAACGTACCGTTGCTGACAAACTACGTGAGTTTGTCAGCGTTAAGGATTTTGGTGCCAAGGGTGACGGAGTTGCTGACGATACAGAGGCCTTTATTGCTGCTGAAACAAAAGCAAAAGGGAAGTTCATATATGTACCGCCTGGAACTTATAATGCTTACGAGCAGCATCTTTCCGGCAATTATTTTGGCAAAGGCGCTGTCGTTATATTCCGTACGCCTGAAACGTTTTACAACACTATGCCTGACAGTGAAAAGACATATCAATGGGAGGTCGAATTAGGCGCAATTCCTCAGCCTGTATTAAACGAATTTTATGGGAAAAGTTCTGGAACAAAGTCCCAGGCGGAAGCATACACCAACACCGCAGTAGGTGAGGAATCCCTTAAAACATTAACAACTGGGAAACAAAATACGGCAGTTGGATTCCGCTCGCAATCTGAAAATAAAACGCAATATTCCAATGTATCGCTTGGTTCGGATTCATTATCTAAAGGGGACTTTTTTAGCCGGTCAGTCGCCGTAGGTTCGAACGCGATGAAATGGGCCGGGACGCAGGATCCCATTATCGCCAGACACGAATTATGGCTTGATGAACACGATGTAAGGGACCCGTGGAGCGTCCCCGGTTCTACCAGTTATTTTCTTTTAGAAATGAATCCTGAAGTTGCTGATTTAATTAAACCAGGCGGTTTATTCCCTAAGGCGTCAAGTGCTGAAGAGGTTATGGGGAATGTAGGAGTGGGAAGAAATGCACTTTTACAACTTGTGAAGGGAAGGTTTAACACCGCTTTTGGCTACCAAGCACTTTCCCGATCATACACAACTGAAAGAAGTGTTGCTTTAGGTGCCTATGCACTTTCCAACAGTTTAGCGGGTTACGATAACATAGGTATAGGTATGTACGCTTTAAGATTTAACCAAACAGGTAATAGAAATACAGTCATAGGTTATGATGCAGCGTATTCGGACGTCTTTGCCGATAGAAATGTCATTATTGGGTATCGTGCTTTACGGGATGCTAAAGGTGATAAATCCCCTTCAAACACATTAAATACAATCATCGGAACATTTGCAGGACAAAATAAAACAAACGGAATGGCAAATGTGGCAATAGGGGCAAGAACACTATTAAATGGACAAGCTGGTTCGCGAAATGTCGTTGTAGGGACTGAAGCAGCGCAAAATTATACAGGGAATAATTCCATTATAATCGGTAACAATGCAGAACCAACCACGCAACAAGATCGAGTATTATGGGTGGATTATGGTAACGATAGAAGATCGTCCCCATTTATTTACGGTGATATGGGTAACGATATCATGAATGTTAGAGCAAATTTACGTCCGGATAAGGACGCTTCACAGTCCCTAGGTGCGCCTTCAAGACGTTGGGATTCCTTATATGCACAAAATGGTACGATAAATACCTCCGATGAACGCCATAAACAACAAATAAGTGCCATTCCTGATGAATGGCTCGATGCCTGGGAAGAAGTTGACTATTGTCGATTCAAATTTAATGACGCGGTAGAAGAGAAAGGTGAAAAGGCCCGTTGGCATGTCGGAATCATTGCCCAACGTGTACATGAGGTATTTCAAAAGCGGGGATTAAACGCCTTTGAGATAGGTTTACTTTGTTATGATAAATGGAAGGAAGAACGCGTAGACGTATTAGATCAAGAGGGGAAGTCAACCGGGAAGACTCAAATAAGTGCTAAGGAAGGAGATTTGTGGTCTATCCGCGCCGATGAATGTCAATTCATGGAAATGGCATTGATGAGACGTGAATTAAAGAAACTTAAGGCGGCCCGTTAGAAACAAAATTAAGGTTTCCATCGTTTTGGACTTGGATTTGGATGTCGGGTGTGTAGATATGTTGAACTCATTAAAGTGAGTAAGCGAGTATGGCATGAATGATTAAGAGAACGCCTTTTGTGGCGTTCTCTTTCTTACGGGAGTGCAGAGAGAAACACAGTGATAAGAGCCATATTTACCTGCAAGTTGAAGCCCGACCTCACACGGTACGGGCTTTTGTTGTATCAATAGACATATGGGGACAATTAATGTATATTCATGAAACAAACGGACCTTCAAAATGGTTTGGGATAAAGGAAATAAAATCCCATTTCTAATAACCGATATACTGAATGTTACGGTATGACAGGGCCACTTAGAAGTTAGTGAGAGCGGAGGGCTTAAAAATAAAGTATATCGGGACGGCTGTACAGCGTAAAGCGGAAGGAATGAGTTATGATAGCTATTAGAGTAGGCCACGCTATAATTGTAATTAACAATTTTTTGCGAAACGGAGTAGAAACAAAATGGTAGACTTCCATCATTACATGGAGGATATCTCGGGTGCCAGGCATCTTCATTTTTCCAGCCTTCTCGGGCGAAAGCCATTTCACCTTTTTCATGAGTCCATCGATCTTGCGTCTGCCGTAATTATTAAACGGTTGACTCAGTCCGTGCAAACATGCGGCATCAAAAACCTGGAGCTGGAGTGCAATGTGCTGGAGCTCCTGTTTGTCGGCCTTTCAATCATTTCTTACCGAGTCGAAGCTTCCGGAATTATCCAGCATTGAAAGGCAAAAAATACAGCGGGCGCGCGATATTATGTTGGAACGAATGGCGAATCCCCCCTCGCTGATCGAGCTGTCCCGTATGATTGGCCTTAACGACAACAAATTAAAAATTGGCTTTAAAGGCTGCACATCGGGCCAACTTGGCCCGAAGCGGCAGTTAGGCTTGTTCGATAGAACATGTTGACAAAGCTCGTATATAGTCAAAAAAGGTAAAAAAACACCTTCTAGGGAAAATCCCCGAAAGGTGTCGAATAAAAAATGGGCGCACTGATCGTCCAAATATTTACTTGATTTTTTGAAGTTATATAAGAGAAAAACTTTTGCTACATCCAGCTGTCACAGCCGATAACCGTGAATGTTCTCACAAATTATCGGCTCTACGTCTTAGCGTCTGGCTCTTTGATAACTGAAGTATTTAATTCTCGTACATTTATTAAGATTTCCTGTTTACATTTCGGACGGAACAACGGGAAGTTTTCAGGTATTGTATCGTTCCGTATCTTTGTACGAGTTTTGCTTTTACAAAGAGGACATAAAATCCATTCAGATCGCTCCATGTTTTATGTTTACCTCGTAGATATTTCGTTGGCAACGGTGAATATTTGGTGAACCATTTTTCGCTATTATTAATTACCTGCTATTTTCTGCTGCTATGTTGAGAAGCATAAAGAAACCGGCAGTATCCAATTTCAGAGACATTCTTCATTAATTCCAAATTGAGCCATGCGGCAAGCTCATAGAATGGTTTGTCTGTAAACGGCCAACAAGTACGTTCACAGCTAACAAGTTCTTCATCAACAATGCCTCGATACCAGCGATCCAGTCCTTCCGAAAGTTTGCTATTTTTTCCCGAACATCCGCCATACTACCGGGCCATTGCACATCTTCACGCGTTAACATACCCTTGCCAAATGAGTGATCGATAACCATAGACCACCAAAATGTAATATGCCAAGTCAGCCATGCAATACTGGCTGGTCCAATATCATAAGACTCTGAATCTGGCCAGTCCGAACATCATACGCCGGCATTGTTGTAAATGTGAAGTCCTTTTACGCAAGGACGCCAAAGGCATTCCTCATCTTCAAGACCAGTAAGATGGATCTCTAAAAGCTGCCAGCAGATATCAAATTGAGAGCTTATAACATTTCGGATGCTCTCTGTTGAGTGCTTAATATCTTTATTGTCCACTATATACCGCTCCAATCTATTTTTATTGCAAGCTTACTTTACCCAATACTCCCTGCCATTGCTGATTCTGTCCATAAAACCATAATCGACTAAATACCTTCGCAGGACAGCGTGATCGTCAAATATATTTTTCAAAATATCTATGACTTCTTTTTCTGAATATTTTCTTCCAGCTTCAAACTCTTCAGCTATTCTTGCCAATATAATCACCTTCTTTTTTGCTTTTGGTGAAAAATCCTTGAGCCTTAAAGGCGAGAGGCTTTTAAAGGCTGTACTAAGAATATGAGCTTTTTCTTTTTCTGTTGTTACATAGCGATCATCAACCATCGTTGCCGTATTGTGGATTGATGTGATCGCATCCTCATCAAAAACTGTTTTTTCAAAAACCTGCTCATATACCGCCAAATACAATTTTGCCTGCTTTGCTTTTTCACGAAATGCACCCTACGAACAATGAGGCGGGAACTTTGAGCATCGTGCGCATAACGAGCAACGTTCGTGTTCGGAGCTTTAGTTGCACAAAACGGCAAGCAGTGCAAGTGTATTGACACTTGCACATTTTTAGAGATTTTCCTGCGGTCAGATCCTAAAAATGGCTTGTTGGGGCAAGCCGCCCCAAGTCGGTGCTTCGCACCTCATGTTGCGTCATGTCGCTATCGCTCCATTTCCTTGTTTTTCTGCGCGTCTGTCAGGCCGAACAGATGGTCAATATTAGCCTTTACAGTTACAACCTCTTCGATATTGAATAACGAATTTCTAGAAGTAAGGTTGTAATAAAAAGGTAGGTTAGCTGCCCGAACTAGAGCAAAGGTCATTCCTTTAAGTATGTACTCCCTATCAACTCAATACATGTCGAATGCCTAATATTGATGGTGCGTAATGAATAGATGAGATGTGACAGTATTCGCTCAAAAAAAAGTAAGGACACGATGTATTTTAGTACTTTTAGCGGGAGACTCAGCTCAACTGGGAGAGAGCATCGCTGGCAAAGATGAGGGTCAGGGGCCGGATTCCAATGTAACTAAATTGGCCAAAGCATTTCAGGTAACCAGAGGTGCGATAAGTAAAGTCACCAAACGATTATTAGAGATGGGGGCCATAGAAAGGTACCAAAAGCCTGGAAACAATAAGGAAATTTATTACAGACTTTCAGATATTGGAAGAGGTATTTATTGGGGGCACGAAAAAATGCATCAGACTCGGATCGCAAGAGACAGTGCCTATTTCAGTCAATTAAGCGAGGAGGAAAAGGATCGTCTTATAGAGATTTTAAATAAAATCTATGGACAGATTGCTGAGGAGCTTAAGACAATGGGACTGGACAATTATATATAAAGAATGGAGCAGGAATAATGACTTTTGAAGAAAACAAAATGGAGCCTTCTCGGGTGAAGAATTGCAGATGGGCATATTTCATTTTCTCATGGGTTCTCGTTATCTGTATCATTATACAAGTATTTCTAGCTGGAATGGCATTGTTCGATAATCCGGTGGCTTGGGGATGGCATAGGACTTTTGTTCACATGTTTCAATATATTTCGATCCTCTTGTTTATCCTCGGCATTTTAGGGAAGCTTTCTTGGAAAATGATTTGGGGAAGTCTTGGTTTGTTCGCCCTTTTTAATATTCAGTATTATACGGCGCATGGTATTGCCGGTGCACTTCATCCCGTATTGGCTCTTGTATTGTTTTGTTGGGCTCTCGCACTAGTGCGTGGATCCTATCAGCTTTTAATTAATCGGGACCGCTCTAAATAGGAGGACGAACGAATGGAAAGATCGGGACGTGTAAGGACCGAAGGCGATGAAATATACTTTGAAGTTCGAGGAGCAGGAGAGCCGCTTCTCATGATTCCAGGCGGGAACGGGGATGCGGGTTTTTATACGTATGTTACCGGAATTCTTGCCGACGAATACCAAGTCATTACGTATGACCGCCGCGGCAATTCGCGGAGCACTAGAAACGATCCACAAAATTTCGAGGTCAGCCAGTAGGCACGGGATGCTGTTGCGGTATTAAATGCAGTTGGTCATGAATCAGCTTATGTATTTGGAAATAGCAGCGGAGCTATTATTGCGCTCGAAATGGCGAGACATCATCCCCAAGCGATTAAGGTGGCAGTTGTCCATGAACCTCCTGTTGTACGCGTTCTTCCCGACAGCCCCAAATGGCTAAGCTTTTTTGCAAGTGTGTATCGGACATCGTTCAGATATAACATTCCATTGGCGAGCTTCAAATTTAATTTATCTCTGTCGATCCCGTTCCGAGCTTTTAAAAGCGTGCCGAAAGATTTTCAGAAACGGGTGACGGAAGCGAATAACGAGTATTTCTTAATCCGACATGAACTGATTCCCAGTGTGAATTACCAGCCTGATACCGATAGGATTAAGCAGAACGGCGTCAAGATCGTGATGGCCGCTGGCCAAATGACACAGGCTAAAGGGAAATACTATGGGAGAACAGTTCCAATCTTGGCAGAGAAACTTGGTTGTGAAATGGTGACGTTACCGGGACATCATCTTTCCTTTTTTGATATGCCTAACGAGTGGGCAACTGCCTAGCGCGATATCCTTCATAGAACATAGAGTACACATTAATTATGGTTAGTGAAATTAACCAGCACGGAAGAGTGCATCGCTGGCAGTGATGAAGTCAGGGGGTCGATCCCCCTGGGCTCACCCTACATGTCAAAGATATAGTTAATATCGCAATATCACGCACTCGACTCATGTTGAGTGCGTGGTAGGAATACAACGAATAGATACGTAGAAATCTTTTGCTTTCAGCACTTTACGCAATTTATGACGTTTACGACAGAGGGCAGTGACTTCAGAAATAAGATCATCAAAGACAATATTAAGGTTTCTGTCGTGTTGGACTTGGATTTGGACGTCGGGTGTGTAGATATGTTGGATTCATTATGATTCGTTACAGTGAGTGTGGCATGAATGATTTAGAGAACACCTAGCATTGGTATGCTGGATGTTATGAAACGTGACCGTAAGTATAGGGAGGTAGCAGAGTCGATTCGGTTCCTGCTCCTCCTTTTTTGTTTGACATTTCCAATCGCGATTTGTCATGTTAAGATGGAACGGATGGTAGATTTAGATGAGTGTCTGATCAAATAGTACATCCACATCTGTGACTGTCATCGTGAAGGGAACGCAAGGAACGGGTTGAGAGCAAAGGCACTGGCAACGGTTGAGTTGGAGCCGACGGAAAGATCCGATTGATTTGGAACATGGCGGGCATTTCTTTGTCCGCTGTTCTCCACCGAATACTGGGCTAAGATCTTTCCACTACGCTGCAGATTGTTTCGGCCCTTGAAAGTAACCTGCTTTCTTTCGTTGTTGATCTTGATATCCGATAGGTCCGTAGCAACTTTCAATATTCGCGTAGCTTGACTGGCAACCTTGGGGCGTTCAGGTAGGCGAGAGGCGGCAGGTTCAGGGATTCTATCAAATCTGTTAGAGAGACATTTACATGAGAAATTTAAGAAGTATAACAAATTGGGTGAATGGTTTTGGCCTGAAGACGAGATTATTAAGTTTATTAATACCATTAAAATGGAAGATGAATATTTCGGACGAATTGATTCAATAGTTTCTTTTGCACTAAAGCATGGCTACAAGATACCAGATGACGACATGGAGACATTAGTTGATTTAACAAGAGGTACGGTAATATCATGGACGCCAAGTATTGATCATAAGTTATTATATTGGGATATACTTGATGCTTATCAGAAGTATCTAGAGAGCTTCCCACAGTATATGATTAGGAGAAGAAGACTAAGTGTTTGGAGAAATGAAGGATATCAATCTTGGGATAAGGAAATAAAGAAATCATTAGGTTTCTCGTAGGAGAAAGATACTGCACATAACTTCGTACTCCTACTACGGGAGTCAAAATCCTTCGGTCTGGCCGGATATGTTGGCAGGGAATTAAGATCAGACGGGCACACCCGACTGCTGTCAGGAACACGGGAATTTTATCAAAAATTACAGTAAAGGACAGAAATGCATGAAAGAAAAGGTTATTACTTGTCTTCATTGCGGCAATAAGACATCAATGAAAGTTGTAGCAAGTCATGACTTGGTAGAGCATGAAGAGATTTGGGACCATTCTGTCAATCATTATCAACCTGCCTATATTACATCATTTTTTAAACAATGGGATATGTATTTGTGTCCAGTTTGTACAGAGATAACCGTTCAGAGAATTACCTCATTCAGTGAAGAGACAGAACCGAACGGAAAACCAATTAAGTATATAGATCTTATTTTTCCTTCAGGTTCCAGCGAAAACAAGCATCTCCCACCACCTGTTAGAGATGCTTTTGAAGCTGCATTGAAAGTAAGGAATCTGGATGGAGCAGTTTGTATTATGGCCTTAAGAAGAACCTTAGAAAAAATGTGTAAGCATAAAAATGCAAAGGGTAAAGACTTATTTACAAAATTAAAAGACCTTCAATCAGAAAATATTTTACCCCCGATTATGGAAGGGATTTCATATATACTAAGGAAAGAAGGTAATTCTGCTGCTCATGCAGATGATACAGAGTTTTCAAGTGAGACAGTCAAATTGATGATCGAATTTACTGAGGTAATATTAGACTACGTTTATTCATTACCAGAAAAAATAGAGCAAGCTCAATTAAGATTAAACAAAGAAACAATCAGTCAAGAGAAAAGTGAAGGTTAATTCAAGAATGTTTGTGACTTCTGCTAACACCGCAGTATGAGAACCGTTTTTTGATCCTTCAGAAATGCCATGAACCCTTGTATAGCAAGGGTTATTCCAGTTTCTCTACTTCGCTTTTGGTGCTTTGTTTTCGCATTTTTAGCCCATATATGAATCAGTTGGTTAGTGGTCATACGTCCAAAAAGATATGGATACCTGAATTTGGGAAATATACGAGGCTGGTTATTTAAGCTTACTTATTATCAATGAAGCAGTTAAGGTCATTAAAGGGAGTTATGGATTAAAAAATGTATAAGATGTTTTTGTGAATAGGCGAAAGGAATCATTTTTTATGTCGACCCTAGCAGGAAAACTGGAAAAAATGTTGAAATATATCAAGTGAGTTTGTGTTTATAAGTCTTATTGAAATTGAAAGAAAGTTTATTAAAAAGGAAGATAAACTTATTTCAAAAATCCCGACTCAGCTCACAATGAAAAACACTTATATCATCTCTACAAAGAATGGACTGAATAATGTGAAATTGTTTGATGTCATTCCCGAAGGGCTTTTTTTGCTATTAACAGGATCAAATAAACAAATTTATGCTGAAATTTTGCTGCTGCTTTATGAAAATATTCAGGCTGAGCGTTTTGGTATCAGATATGATGTGATGAGGGATCTAATTCAAGAACTATTGGAAACCCATATAGAATTAGGCCTTTCTCTTGACGATATGAATGACGAACAAAGTGAATCAATTCAAGGCACAAACAATCAAACTTCAGTGGAAGAGAGCGCAAGAATAAAAGCTAATGCTATTCTCAGACGCTTGGAAACCATGCGTTGGCTAAGTGTTGAAACCCGTAGTCAATTTGATCGCTATTTGGTTTTACCTCATTATGCGAGCAAGCTTATCGGACTGTTTAAAGAACTATGTGACGCAAAAACGGTAGAATATCAGCGGTTTGCCTTTCTAATCTATCAATCTCTTTCAGGGGAAGCTGCCAGACATCAACCTTGTTCTGCCATTCTTGGAGCCGCAGATATAAGCTCGCAATTCAGGCAGGAGCTTATTGCGCTCTACAACAATATGAAAGCCCATATGGAACAAGTGATTCTTAAGACTTCTATACAAGATGTGCTAGACCATCATTTTGAACAATACAAATCTCAGATTGTTGATAAGAGTTACCATCGTCTGAAGACATCGGATCATGTAGCTCGTTATAGAATGCAAATTTTGCACACAGTCCAACAGTGGTTATTAAATTCTACGCTTATGGAAGAAGCGGCTCTTGATGGTGTGAAAAGTGGACTTTATGAGGCTTTGGATGAGGCCAGACGCGCCATACGCCAAGCGCTTTTTTTTATTGAAGAAACATTTCTTGGGCTTGATGAATTGTTCTATCAAATTGATGTCCGTCATAATCAGTATTTGCGATCTTCATTCGAACGGGCTCGGTACTTAAGCCAGCAAAATGAAGGAACGGAACAACAGATCGTTAAGCTCCTTGGACTACTCTCGCAGTTTTCTAATTTTAGTGAAGCGGACACGATTTTTTCACTTCGTCAGGTCAAAACACTTCAGGAGCAGTCTTTATTACCGCCGAGACGTATGAGAGTGTTGCATCAGCCTGAAACTCATATTGTAGTTGACTTACCTGAACACGTAAGGAATGAATTAAAAGAAAAAAGTGCACAAAAGATGCGTAAGGCTGTAACTCGAAAAAAAGTCAACGACTATGTGCTTCAAAAACTAGATGGAAGAAGACAAATGGAATTGGTTGAACTGGCCCCACAGTCTGCTGAAGAGTATATTTTATTGGGCTACATCTATTTGTATGGGAGTGATGGTGGTTCAGTCTTCCACATTCAACGTAACCCTGGCCGTCAAATACTCGTCATTGGAAACTACCGCTTTAATAATCATACGATTAAACGGAGAGGGCGTGGCTATAATGGTGTTTAAAGACATGAGCGATTCGGAAAAAGAAAAGCTACGAGAAGTCATTAATCGATTGTTAGAGGTTAATATGCTCGTTAAGGAAAAGGAACGTGAGATGTATGCGATAATTCGAAGAAATAAGACCGACTTAACCTCTTATTTCCATTTTTTGGGTTGGGACTTAACGGTTGATGAGCGGCATGAATGCATCTATCTGCATAATCAAGACAGTCGTTTGCGGAGAAGGCTTGATCGTGAGTCAACTATTTGGCTCCTCATTTTACGTATTCTGTATGAAGAGAAAAGATAAGGGCTAGCATTATCTGATTTTCCTATGGTAACACTTTATGAAATTCGGAGTAAATATGAAACCTTACGAATGGAGTGGGTTAAGCCTACTGTCTTAGATCGTCTAGTGAGGATGTGTAATCAATTTCAGTTGTTGGAATCGCTCGATTCGGATCAGCGATCAGATGATGCTCGGTTTAAGTTATTTCACACATGGATTTACGTTATTCAAGCTGATGAAATGAAGCAATTAATTGAGCGTCTCACAAGATATGAGTCTGAAAAGAAAGGAGCAACAACGGATGAAGTGGATGAAGAGATTGCGATTGATTAATTGGCATTACTTCACTGATGTAACTATGGAATTCGGTAAACAAACACTAATTACCGGTCAGAACGGGGCAGGCAAATCCACTATTATTGACGCCCTACAAGTCCTTTTTATAGCAGATCAGCGCCTCATACGTTTTAATGCAGCTACTGATGACGCGAAACGGAGTTACATTAATTATCTTAAAGGTAAAATTGGAAACGATGATCGTTCTTTTCTTCGAGATGGTGACTTTACAACATACATAGTATCTGAATTTTGGGATGAAAAAAAGCGAGAATCATTTGTTGTCGGAATTGTGGTAGATGTATACCGTGATCGTATGTACGATGAAGAGTATTTTATTTTGGCTGAAACTAACCTGGATCAGCTGGATTTTGTAAATCCTAGAAGCGAACTGCTGAATCGTGAAGAGTTTAGGCGTAGATATGGAGTAAATGCTGGAGAGGTTGGAAGGAGGGGCGTTCGTAATAAAACGTTGTTTGAGCGAAATAAATCGAACTATGTGAAAGCGTTGTTGGCCAGAACCGGAGGTCTTCATGAACGTTTTTTCAAGGTGTTTACTAAAGCACTATCCTTCAAGCCAATTTCCGATATTAGAAGTTTTGTCTATGATTATATTCTGGATCGACGTGAATTACAGTTAGATTTGTTAAAACAGAATTTCGAACTTCATGAGAGATACAAACAAGAGCTAGAACGCCTTCAGGAACGTAAGCAGCAACTCAAGGATATTCAGGAGAACTATCGGTTGTACGTGAGATATCGAGAAACTACCAAAGAACAAGATTATGTTATTCGTCGTTTGAAACTTGATGTCGAGCAAGAATATAAGGAAGAAAAGGAGCGAGAACTGAGTCATTCACAACGGCAACTGGAGCAAACGAGAGATAACATTAGGGTGGCTCAAACGAAGCACCAGGAGGCAAGCGAAGAAAGTAAATCAGCTTATCAACGTTGGCAGGACAATTCAGGGGAGAAAAGTAAAAAATCCCTTGAGTTAAAGGTAGCGGAAGGGAAGCGGAATCTTGAAGAGCTTGGAAGACTGAAGCAAACGTATGAGTATCAAATACAGAAAGAGATAGAACTTATTAATGAATTTTCTAAATGGTCTAACAATGAGTACTGGGTATTAGGAGATCAGGAAAAAGCGGGTTTAGAAATGCATCAGGCGATGTTGCTGCAATTGCTGGGGCTTGTTCAGTTTGAAAGGTTGGAGACTCATGAAGAAGAGCAGTGGCAAGAAAATTTAAAATCGCTTGGAAAGACCTTGTCAAACTTCCATCAACGGTTAATTGCTGGTGAGTCACGGTTGCATGATCAAATGAAAGCAGATGCCGAAAAAATTAGTGAATTGGAACAGGTTATACGTGAACTTGAACAAAAACGGTTTAGTTATTCGGAGCCTGTACGTCAGTTGAAGGCTCTGTTAGATGAAAGCCTTAAAGGTCGTTCAATGGTGTGGATTTTTTGTGAAGAGGCAGAGTTGTTAAACGAAGAGTGGAGGAATGCTATTGAAGGTTATTTGAATACACAACGTTTTGATATCTTAGTTGAGCCACAGTATGTTTCAGAGGCTCTGCGAATCTATGAACGTGAGAAATGGAAGTACAGACTTGAAGGAGTCGGTTTAGTAGATACAGAAAAAGAAAAACGTTTTCTTGGCACTTCCGAAAAAGGCTCGTTAGCAAAGGAAGTGGAGGCTACTCACCCAGTGATTCTAGCACATGTTGAGCACTTGCTTGGTAGAGTAATGAAAGCTTCAAATGAACAGGAACTTCGACAACATCGTACAGCCGTTACGAAAACATGTATGGTATATAGTAACTATGTGGCTCGACAAATGGCTAGGAGACAGTATGAGGTTCCTTATATGGGATCGAAGGCTATCGTTAGACAATTGGATATTCGTCGGACTGAACTAGCGCAACTTAAAGAAGCAAGCATAGTGCGTCAACAATTACACAGTGAGTTTCAGAAACAAATCCAAAGAACGAAAGAAAAAGAATCACAATATGCTCGCTTATCAGAGAACACTGATCTCATGCGAAAGATAGATGAGCTATCGCTGCAATTAGAACAAGATCAGAATAATCTAAGAACACTGGATTTGACTGAAGCAGAACTACTTAAAGGAGAATTCGAATATTGGGGCAAACAAGAGAAAGAATGGTTGGAAAAACTGGGAGATGAACAAAAGAAACTTGGCAAACTTGAAGAAGCATGTGGACAGTATGCTGCGGCAGTACATCTTCAGACAACTAAGATCCGAGAAGCGGAAGAGAATTGTTCTCAGTGGGTTAGCGAATGGGGGCTGGAAATTGAGAAGCGAGCTATGAAGCGATACGAAGATGCGGTTAAGCAGACAAATCCAACGGCGCAAAAAATAAATAATTATCTGGTTAGTTGGAAAGGACAGCAGAAACTTCGTGATGATCAGTTTAAAGAGGTCGTTACACTACGAACTCGTTATAATGCCAGCAGTGCTGCTATACAGGATGAGGAAAATACTCCTTATGATCGAATGTATGAAACTATTGAAAACCTTAATATACCAGAATATCAGACGAAAGTGGAAGCGGCTCGTATGGAGTCAGAGGAGCAGTTCAAATCCCATTTTATTTTTAAGTTGCGTGAAGCTATAGAAATGGCACGGCGCGAGTTTGAACAGCTAAACTACGCGCTACGTCATTTCCCATTCTCAGATGATCGATATCACTTTGAAGTAAGGGCCAGCGAACGCTATAAGAAGTTTTATGATGCAATTATGGACCCTATGCTATTGGAGAAGGGGTCATTATTTGAACTTCCCGAGAATGAGCGTACCTCTAACTTGCACGAGTTATTTGAAAGATTGGTACGTGGTGAAGGTGGAGAACTTGAGGAATTCACAGATTATCGACAATATCTGGACTTTGATATCGTTATTACATCAGGGGATGGGGCAAAGTCGAGATTTTCGCAAGTATTAAAAGAAAAATCTGGAGGAGAGACTCAAACGCCGTTTTATATTGCTATCTTGGCATCGTTTCATCATCTATATTCAAGCAATAAAACATCTAGATTAGTTGTTTTTGATGAAGCGTTTAACAAAATGGATGAGCAGCGCATACAATCGAGTCTCCGTTTAATTAAGCAATTGGGTCTTCAACTTATTGCTGCTGTTCCTGATGAGAAAATGCAGCATATGGCACCAGAAGTATCCACTACATTGTTTGTGACCAAATACAATTATCAATGTTACGTGGATATGATTGATCGCTGGGAAGGTGAAAGCGAATATGTATCAGAAGAAGTAGATGATAAGAATAATGATGAAATTCAACCTACATTATTCTAAGTCATTCAACATGAATGATCGGAGTGTATATGATGGCAACGAGGAGTTCAGATTTGCGTGAGAAGGAATTTAAGAATCGTTTTTCCCGCAAAATGCTAAATCTGCTGTTGGATAAATATGAACAGAGTCAAACATTTCAAAGTGGAAGGCCAGGCAAACAACGTCCTCAAATAAAAATGACAAAGAGTTCTTTTAATGCAGACTACACGGATGAAATGGATTTTGTAAAAAGGCAATGGATGAATGAAGTTTTGATTTCTTTAGAACAAAGACAGGTTTTAACGTTACAATGGATCAAGTATCAGGAATTTAAAGAAGTAGATAGAATTTATTTAAACTGGGAAATGGTAAGACAATCATACTCTCTTTCTGGCAGAATTCCTCTCCGCGATAAGATAGATCGTCTTTGTGAAGTCCTTGTTCCGCTTAAGCAACATCCGTGGGCTTGGATAGTAAATTGGACGGTACAAACGTTGGCAGGTCTCGAGCAAGGAAAAACAATGGGTTTAGATGTTGAAAGCCCGAACGAGTATGAAGATATCGTACAAGTTTTAAAACAGTTGCCTTTAATGGGGGAAAAGGTAATCTCACTTCGATTGTTTAGTCAACAAATTTTTAATGATTCAAAGTATTTAGAGAAATCAGTGTTAAAGAGGCTTTTGTCAGTAGTAAAACAAGCATCGAAGGAACATCGTGAAACAGATGAAGAATGGCTAGACTTGATTGGTTTGACTCGAAATCCTCAGTATGTTCATTTTTGTGGATCTTTGCAGTTTTTTATAGACAAGCAATCTTATTTAACTACAGGATTGTTAGGTGGTATAGGTTTATCGCAGAAAACAACAGAACTCATGACTGATTTGAAAACAAATGCTCGACGAATCATTACTATAGAAAATTTGACAAGCTACCATCACTGGATTGAGCGGCGTGAGAGGCATGGGGCTGAGGAATTAGTTATTTATACAGGTGGCTTTCCTCATCGAAGTTTACAGGATTTTTTGAAAATGTTGTCCATGCTGAAAGGGGAAAATGGCGAACTAATTCAAATTATGCATTGGGGTGACATTGATTTAGGCGGAATTCGAATTTTTGAGTTTATAAAAAGCAGACTGATACCGTCACTCAAATCATTATGGATGGATATTGAGACACTACAAAGGCTTGAACAAAAAGCTTCTACAATAACAGATACTTACGCGGGGCAAATTGCCGCAGCCTTGGAAGACTCTCGGTACGAATGCTGGAAACCATTGCTAAAGTATATGTTGGAGCAAAATATACGTCTCGAGCAAGAGGCGATACTTGTAGAGGATTGCAGTTTATAATTGCTAAAAGGTAACAGGTGATGTTATGTATACCACAAGAGTGAAAAAAATAACGTATTTTACGACTGTGGGAAAGGACTATAGAAATAAGATATTGAACGATAAAATTGAGTTTTAAAAGCTCTATATTGCTTATAAAACGTAGATATTATGATTTGAAAATCTCGTATTGGTCTGTCGTTGAACATGAAATTTGCAGATGACATTGATCCCAAAGGCATCTGTAAGAATGTTTCAGAATTAGGCAGATAGAGAAATCGTTATGTGGAAGTATCTTTAGATAGCTAGGACGGACTTGACGATGTTATGATTGTCATCCAGCAGGCATTTCAGTTGCAAGTAACTGAGGGAGATGTCAAACCGTCCTGCTGTGTTATAATTGAATCAAATGTCGATACTAGCGATGGAAAGGTGAAACCATGGATAAATTCAAAGATTTAGAAAAGCTTATTAAGCTTACAGGAGATCGCGCCAAGCTGGATGCAAAAGCAAATGACACTTACATTGTATATAAAACCGTAGAAGGTCAAATTGTAAAGGAATATAACAACGGGGAAATTGTTCCTGTTGCCAACTCGGATGGCTCCCATGCATGAGCAAATGCCAATCATGTATGTATTTGCCGGTAATAATGGCAGCGGTAAAAGTACGATTCGAAACCTGATCGTTGATCGGCTAGGAATCAGTGTGAACATTGATCCAGATGTTTTGGCACGAGGGATTGACTCTTTGCATCCTGAAAGCCGAAAAGTATCGGCGGGTAAAGAAGCCATTAAATTGGCCAGAGACTGTATTCGTCATGGTAGAGACTTTTCGGTTGAAACTACATTGGCAGGAGGCAACTCCATTCGTCTCATGCGGGATGCTAAGGCCAACAAGTTTGAGATTACGATGTTTTATGTAGGTTTGGGTGATTATCATTTAAACATAGAACGAGTTGCAGCGCGAGTTAGAAATGGCGGGCATCATATTCCAACTGAGGACATTGTCAGAAGGCATGACACTTCAATTCAGAATCTACTTAACAACGTGCACCTAATCGATCATCTAATTGTCATTGATAACAGTAGCGATAAAGGCGATATGGTGCTTCAGATAAGCCATGGTTCAATTACACACCGCTTGGATTCAATTCCAGGTTGGGTAGAACAAGTTGAAAAGAGATATTTGAAGTGATTGAAGTCGTACGATATAGAGCGAGCAATTCATGTTCCTATTCCCAGCACGATACATGTGGAGGTTACAGTAAGACTTGAAAGAAAAGATACAGCCCGATAGACTGTACCTTAGTTGGTGGCGTAAGGATTGGAAAGGTTATAGTGAATCTTAATCCTTTCACCTTCAAACACTTCGATTTTGTGGATTAACCGTTGTAGGACTTGTTTCATTACTTGCTCGTCGTCGAAGTCAAGCAAACAACCAACCCCTATGATGGTAAAGTCGGAATATCTCGTGTACCACAGGTGCGGCTACTTCATCGACTTCGTATTTCTTTGTCGTCGGATTAATCGTATAGCCGAAAGGCGGGACGGATACCCTACGACTCCTTCCCGTGCGCTTGTCTGCAACCCAAGCTTGATACGTTCCGACAATTCGGCGTTCTCATCTTCCGCAAGAATTGCCTTCAAGTTGAACATGAACCTACTCTTGCTTGTGTCGGTATCGTAGCTGTCTTCGGGCAGGATTAGTCGTACCGGGAGACGTTCCAGTATAAAAACATAGTATATTTCGTTATTAAACGCTAGTTAATACGATACAGAATACGAATTGAAATTAACCGCATCGAACGAAGTGAAGATACCGAAGGTCAAGTTCTTCAATTATTAATATATCGTCTTCATCAATCCGACAATAGAACGTCGTCTTGATAAATCCGAACGCAAGCGTACCAGTATTCAACAATCATAACGATATTTGAATAGATGGTAACAACCTGTACTAATGACGTTAGACCTTAAAAGATAAATAACGGACCGAAGGTCAAGACCAGGTTCCGCGCCGCGTCCTTCTTTTGAACGTTGAACTTCAAAAAAGCTGCTATCGACAATGAAACGGCGACACCGATCGAATGTATTTCATAGCGCTTAAACAAGCACAGGAACGCCGGGAACGTGAAGAAGCTGCCGAGATCAAATAAACGAATATCGAACTAAGCGGGCGCCCTTCAGGGCGTCTTATTTCATTTACAGGGGGAAACGAAATGGCAAACTTACGAAACAGAGTAAACGAGGACGTCGCCCGGTACGAATGTCAACGCGCTAATGGTAACGCAGTTCCTAGACGCATTGCAACGGGCAATTTCAACGAACAACAGACGCTTGCTATCGAACTACTTGCCGTCAAAGGTCGGCGTTCATTAGGCACTATTGCCGCGCAGATCGGCGTTGACGTACGTACCCTTAATAGATGGCGCCAAGAACCTTCGTTTAAGGAAGCCGTCATTGATAAGTCAAAGAACGAATATCTAGGCGCGGGACTTCCCGAAGTCTTCGCAAAGCATCTTGAACTAGCGATAGCCGGGAACGTGAAGGCGATCGAACTGTACTATAAGGTAACGGGATTATTCGTCGAGAAGAAAGAAATCCATCCCGTTATTGACGATCGTTCGAACGAAGCGATTGAACGTGATATTGACAAATTGGATGCGCTGCTTGACGAGATCGACAAAGAACCGATACATTAACGTTAGTCTCTGTTAAGCTGCGTTGTTAACTTTTCATTGACGGGCAGGATAGCTGAATGACTTCGCGAATACTTTTTGAGACGGAATATTCATCACGAACTTCATGAATATCACGTTATGTGAAATCACAGTTAAAATAATAAGTTAGCATTTCAAGGAGGATTATATGAAGACCACCATCTATATGGTTAGGCATGCTGAATCACCATACACTGAAGGAACCGAAAGAACAAGAGGACTCACCACTAAGGGCAAGGGCGATGTTGAAAAAGTTACAGAAATTCTTAAAGAAGAAGGAATAGATGTTATTATATCTAGCCCGTATAACAGAGCAATCCTGAGTATTGAGGGATTGGCACAAAACTTAGGATTAGATATCAAAACATTTGAAGATCTCAGGGAAAGGTATTTTGCTGGAGAAATTATTGAAAATGCTGAGTTAATGTCAGTTATTAGAGAGAAATTTTATGATTTTGATTATTCTTTACCGGGAGGGGAGTCTAATTCTGATTGCCAGAATAGATCGATATCAGTGATAAAAAACATATTAAAAGAACACTCTGGAAAAAAATAGCTATTGGAACACATGGGCTTGTAATGACTTTGATGATGAATTATTTTGATTCAAGTTATGGTTTGGATTTTTTAAATCAATTAAAGAAACCAGATATTTATAAATAGTTTTGAAAATTTAGAATTAAAAGAAGTAATAAGACTGTGGAATGAAGATTTTGGATTAAGCTAACGTAAGAACGATAGTTCAGAATTGACCGCCCAATGTGGCGGTTTTTTTCATGGCTAACGCTAAAAAGTTACCCGAGAACTACCGCATTCAAAAACCCGTAAAATCTGCCTTATACGTCCCACTTTCAAAAAGTTAGTTAGTGGGTGTCCCCCTTCTCAATCCCAAGCACTACAAGCAATTCACCCGCTTCTACCCCCTGAAATTTCAATGTCATTCGGACATTCTATTTTTCTTCAACATCCAAAAACGATGTTGTTATAATGTTCGTGTTCAAAACTTAACAGTATTGACGACGAAATTTGATTTCAGTAAAATCAAGGTATCAAGCGTAATCATAACTTATGTTCATAAATAAGGGGCGGGTATACAATGAAATACGGATATTCGCGGGTTAGTACGATTGGACAAGACTTAACCGCACAGATCGAAGCACTAAAGGCGGAAGGTTGCGAAACGATCATACAAGAGAAGTTTACCGGGACGACGACTAGCCGCCCGCAATTCGAAGCGCTTGTTGCGAAGCTTTCCGAAGGCGATTCGTTAGTTGTGACGAAGCTTGATCGTTTGGCGCGAAATACGAAAGAAGGAATCGAGATCGTCGAAAGCCTATTCGCTAAAGGGGTAAAGGTTCACGTCTTGAACGTCGGGCTATTGGAGAATACGACTATGGGACGCTTCTTCCTTCAAACGATGTTAGCGGTCGCTGAAATGGAACGTAACCTTATTATCGAGCGTACGCAAGAAGGTAAGGCGATCGCCAAGCAACGCGACGACTTCCGAGAAGGTCGCCCGAACAAGTTTAATCGTAAGCAAGTCGAACATGCGCTATCGCTGCTTGAAACGAATTCATATACGCAAGTCGAATCCATGACGGGAATAAGCAAGTCAACGCTAGTACGCGCCAAACAGAAGAGCGACGCACAGGAGTGCGGCAACAACGCATGATTACAGCTGCGAAGGCCTTTGTTGAGGGGGGAAACATACCCGACGCTACTAAACGGCGCCTATACCGCCTTTACGGTCGTACAGATCGACGCCGATCTATGCGAAGCCTTTATCGTATGGACGGACAACAACGCCGAAGAATGGGCGTACATGGATGATATGAAACGATGGATTGACGTTGATTGATCGGCGTCTAATGCGTTTTGAAGCTTGAATTTCAAAATGTAACAGCGAAGGGGTACATCGGGGGAACGGGGGGAGGTCTACGTCGAAAAAGCAGTATAGAATTTACGCATAATATTTGAAATATATTGTTCCATAATATTACAAGACTACTTATACTTAACCAACACATGTGGAGTGCTGTTCACTGTTAGTGCGGAAGGACAACTAAATAGGAGATGTATTGGCGGAAATAGCAAAGAGGGGCGGCGAACCCCTCTTTTTTATGCACGAACTTGTTTCTATAGGAGAAAGATTGCAATAAAAAAATCGCCACTTATGTGACGATTTGGTATTTTGGCATGATTTAAGCAAGGGGTCTGTTTCCAATCCCTTACAATAGTATTATAAACGAAAGGAAAACATAAGTCTATATCTTTCCGGAAAAAGCCTGTATCCTTAGTTTGGGTTGAGATAGTACAAAATTCCAATTCCAAATGAGGAGTGCGATATTATGGGTGAGTATTATTGGGATACGCAAATTGAATACCTTCGTAATTCAAGAGACTTATTTTACAATGATGATTACATCGAATTTTTAGTAAAGACAGTTTGGAAAATCGAAACCCCTGTACATCTCATTGATTTCGGTTGTGGCTATGGTTATTTAGGATTGAAACTGCTTCCGTTGTTGCCAAAGGGCTCAACTTATACTGGAATCGACTTAGGGGATAAGTTGCTTAATGAAGCTCGGGAACTTTTTGCTCGACTCCCATACAAGACAACATTTCTGCAAGGAGATATTCAGGAGATTACTTTGGAAAGTAAGTACGATATTGCAATATGCCATGCCTTTTTACTTCATGTACCGAACCCAATGGATATACTGAAGAAGATGATTGATTGTGTTGTTGATAAGGGAAAGGTCATCACTTTTGAACCTCACTGGATATCAAACGCATCAAATTTTTACTTACATGGACATGACCAATCTCGATTTGTACAGTTAGGGTTCCTTCAAAAACTCTACGAGCAAGATTCCGCCCGGAGCGGCAAAGACGGCAATATAGGCATGAAGATACCTATATATCTAAGTCAAATAGGTTTGAAGGATATCGAATGTAGAGTTTCGGATAAGGTGAATTTCCTTCATCCCAATATGGAGGTCGATAGTAAAAATAGGTTGTATACTCGTTTACTTGAGAGCGGTTATGCGGATGCTCCTAATGAGGATAGGGATATCTTTATTAAGAATCTCATTGAACGTGGAGCCACTGTTAATGAAGCTGAGATTCAATATGAGAATGAACTTCTTCTATCGAAGGAATTTAACCTTGAATCGTACTTAACTTATGCTTCCAACATGAAAATCACTTTTGGAAGTGTAGTAAGATAAAAAAGAACCGAGTAGCATCGGTTCATCATTATTAGAGCAAACACTATTCCTTCGGACACGTACATGTTTGTTGTCACTGTCTACTCGTCACATGTGGAGTCGGTAATATTGATGGTTCGTAATGAATAGATGAGATGTAACAGTATCGCTCAATTGTATTGCTTATGGGCAGCAGGGAGATGCCAGCAATGTTCACCCCGACTCGCATTTCCCTGCTTGAGTTGCAAAAATAACTATCCATTAAATCGGTAATCCCCAAACTTTATCTGTAGCTTCTAACTTTCGCAGAGTATTTTGAGCGGTAGAGATAGTTACTTGATTGGAACGATTACGGTTTTTCTGCTGCAAATTCGCGTGCTAATATACATTGTTTAATTCGATAATATTGAGTATAATTTTTTACATGAGGTGATGATAAATATGCCCAATATTAGGCCGATCTCGGATTTAAGAAATTACACAGAATTACTTAACGAAGTTAAGGAAAATAGCCCTGTTTATTTAACGAGGAATGGTCGAGGAGAGTACGCTATCGTTAAAATCACTGAATTGGATAAGTTGAAAGCAACCATCAAATTATTAGCGAATCTTGAGGAGGGTGAAAAATCAGGGAGGGAAATGGGATGGCTCTCAGCGGATGACGTTGAGGCCAAGTTAGGACTTTAAGTATGGCTAAGGTTCACTACTCCCACATAGCACTCAAAGATTTGCAAGACCTCAGTGGTTATATTTTAGATAACTGGGGAGAACACGTTGCACAAAGAGTACTGAAGAAGATTACAACGGATATTAGAAAGTTGGAGCAATATCCTACATTAGGCGCTGATCTAGGGAAGATTATTGATGTACCAACAGACTATCGCTATATTTTTTCTGAAAAGAATTATGTGTTCTATCGCATTAGAGCTGACTCAATCCATATCATTCGTGTATTAAATGAACAGCAAGATTACATGCAGCAATTGTTTGGATAGGGATTCCATCGTCCCGTTGTCGATGCACCCGTACATCCTAGATATGCTTTGTTTCATGACTATATCATCCAGTTTCTTCTTCAAGTTCATTGTTGTTCCGCTACATCGGCTGGAATAACCAAAACTTTATTTTCCCGGAGCCCCTTTTCGACTTCCCGTAGTTTCGCCTCACGTCTGCCGTTTAGAACAAAAACGAGTTGTGTATGCAGAGGTCCCGCCCAAGGTAGAATATTCACTTACGGAATACGGCAAAACACTGGGTCCTCTTTTAATGGCTGAATAATGGACGATATCCGCAAGGATGGAGTCGCGGGTAATTAAACCAAGGAGGATTTTAAAAATGGCAAAAGATCGTTATCAACAAGGTTTAGACAAATTAATGGAGCTTACTATACCAGACAGTGACAACCCAACTGGCCATATGGATATTGGTGAGGGATTTAAAGATATTGCGCCTGATTTAAGTAAATATGTTGTTGAATTTGCTTTTGGAGACATTTATTCACGTCCAGGATTGGATAACAAACAAAAAGTTCTTACAACCATTTCAGCCCTTGTTGCGCAAGGAACACCGCAGATTGGGATGCATGTAAAAACAGGGCTTGCAGTTGGTTTAACACCGGAAGAAATTGTCGGTTGTATTATGCACCTCATCCCGTATACAGGATTTCCGCGTGTCCTGAATGCTTTAAAAGCCGCTCAAAAAGTGTTTGAAGAACGAGGTGTATCAGTAACAACATCTAACAATTAAAAAGGTTCTTTATACGAAATATAGAACGGAAGATAAACTGAGGCCAATAACTGGGTCGAGACTGTTCAAATATTAAAATGGTTCTAGTCAGCGATTTGTTCGTGATTGGAGCCATTTTATCTTGTCCAGAACTTTATCCTATTTTAACACGGTAAAGCTGATCAAGAAGCGTTGAACAAAATAACGGTAAAAGAAGATTGGGAAGCTATTCTGATGATAAGATGACTTTTATAAGGTAAAAAAACTACATCCCATATCTGTCATCACTACTCGAGCCATGTGGAGCGCATAATATTGATGGTTCTGAATCAATAGATGAGCTGTAACAGCATGGCTTAAAACTTCTATCTACTATATAAATTGAAACTAATGATTGAATAGCTCATGAAGTGGAGAAAGAAAGATGCTTCCAGGGCGAGTTTTGGCTTTGTATTCCAACCATCCGAAGGCCCATCCCATATATAAGGAATGATCGGTTGGATCGGGGTCCCCGAAAAGTAAATGGAACTCACTATGAAGCATCACTTCACTTTTTGGGGAAGGAGTATGATGTTTGAAGCTTCGGAGGCACTTTCCTTCGGAACGAAATGAGAGCTATTCTTTAGTTCAATATATATAGAATACAGTTCAATCCAGGAAAGTTGCTGATTTTGATTAGATTAAGTTAAGCAGCTGTTATAACAAATCAACCTCGTTATTTGTCTTATGTTTAAAATGACAAGAGGTGATTCCATGAAATCGTTTGAAAAAACCTATGATGTTGCAGTTATTGGCGGTGGGCTTTCCGGACTGACTGCATCCATTTATCTGGCAAAAGCAGGTCTAACCGTTATTTTAGTAGAAAAGATGAATCAACTTGGCGGGCGTGCCATGACGGTGAAGAAGAAGGGAGCTTCACTGAATTTGGGCGTGCATGCGTTTTATCTAGACGGTGAAGGCGAAGCTGTGATGAAAGAGCTTGGCGTGGAACTGAAGGGAAACCATCCGCCGGCATCTGCAATTGCCGTATGGAATAATAAGATTTATCCGATGCCTGCAGGCCCGCTTAAATTGATTTCATCTAAGTTGTTTTCCGTACCAGGTAAACTGGAACTAGCACGATTCATGATGAAGCTCGGAAGAATCGATACGAAAAGTATTGGGCAAGTGTCACTGAGGGAATGGGCGGAACAGGAAATTCGTGAACCGATGATTCGAAATGTCGTCTATTCCATTTGTCGGTCGAACTCCTTAGTCCCGCACCCGGAACTACAACCGGCCGGTTCGGCTATCAGGCAGTTGCAGCGTACTTTTTCCGGTAAAGCATTTTATTTGGATAACGGTTGGGCCGCCCTTGTAAATGATCTGGAAGAAAAAGCGCGCAGTGTCGGTGTCACGGTCCTAACCGGTCATCTTATATCTGAAATTACACATGGCGGTACATCTTTGCAGTTGAGATTCAAGAATGATGAAGTTCTTGAAGTTTCTTCTGTCATTGTTACAGGCAGCCCAAAGGAAACTTGCAAGCTCGTGAAGGACGCGGATCAGACTCAGCTAGCACGATGGGAAAGTCAAGCCCGGCCGATGAAAGCGGCCTGCCTTGATCTCGTATTGCGCCGATTGCCGAAACCGAACCCGTTCATTATTGCGGGGTTCTGGCTGGATCAACCGATCTTCTACAACAACCCGACCTCTGTGTCCAAGATGAGTGAAGACGGTTCAGTTGTCATCCACCTGATCAAGCATCTCGGTGAAAATCCAAGCCATCCGAAAGAGGATGAGCGACAATTGGAACAAGCAATGGATCTCTTACAACCGGGTTGGCGCAGCGAGGAGCTTGGACGTCAGTTTCTACCTAATATGACTGTCGTCCATGACTTTTGCTCGGTGGACAAATACGGCAGCTTTTCTGGTCCCTCTGTTCCGGAAATCAGAGGACTTTATGTTGCAGGAGATTGGGCAGGTCATGGGGAATTGCTAGTAGACGCGGCGCTTGCCAGCGCCAAAAGGGCAGCGCAATCGATCATCTCGCAATATGCGTCAAGACAATAATAGCTTTGGGGGGTTATCATATGGAAACCGAACAATTGTATAACGACTTAAAGCCCCTTTTATTTTCATTGGCATATCGAATGATGGGCAGTGTCATGGATGCGGAAGATATCGTTCAGGAAGCGTTTATTACCTTACAGAATGCTCAAAGTGATGAAGTTCTGAATATTAAAGCGTATATGTGTAAAATCGTGACTAACAGTTGCATCAACCGACTCAAATCAGCCAGCAGGCAACGTGAAACGTATTTGGGACCCTGGCTGCCGGAACCCTATGCTACCAACGGAGACAGCAAAGACCCTCTAAATAACTATATTTCCAAAGAAACGCTTTCTACGGCTTACTTGCTTCTATTGCAGCAGCTCTCAACAATGGAACGTGTCGTCTTCCTTCTAAGGGAAGTATTTCAGTATCCTTTCAACGAGATTGCCGAAATGGTCGACAAGAGCAGCGGGAATTGTCGTCAGATTTTTTATCGGGCCAAAAGGAGTATCGGCGATATTTCGGATAAAAACATACCGTCAAAGACAAATACCGGCCCAATGGTGGAACAATTCGTTCAAGCACTCGTTACTGGTAATATGGACCGGTTACTGAATATCTTGACTTCAGAAACGGTTCTATTCACGGATGGCGGAGGGAAAGCGAAAGCGGCTATTCGCCCAATTGTCGGGCAAGATCTTATTACTCGTTATTTTACGGCGATTCGACCCGAGGTTCCCCAAAACTTTACGTGCGACATTCTGGAAATTAACGGATATCCCGGCATTGTTCTTAAGGTAATGGATTATATATTTGCTGTTATCACTTTTCAGATTATGGATGATAGGATCTCGAACATTTATATTTTAATGAACCCTGACAAGCTGCTGCATTTTAATCGTATTTGACTACTTATAATAACAAGCAACGGGATAACTATGATGGCAGGCAGTATTGGCGCTGTCTACTCAACGCATGTGGAGTGTTATGTGTCGCTCATTAAGAAGTAGTATTTTTAGAACCGCATTTACCTGCCCGTTAAAGCTCGAACGTATTCAGTCGTTCGGGCTTTTGTGTATTTGCTCCCGCAGAACTATGCTTAGCATAAGTTCTCCGTCATACAGCCGCCATCACACGGTCCGAGCATAGGGTCAGTTTTTAGTTAAGAAACCTTTTAGGTTGCGCCCTTTGCTATGGGGGGATCTATACCCTTCTCTCTCCATAGTAAGAATGCTAACAATAAAACACCGAGCATTGTAATAAAATGCTGCCAGCTATCCTTAACTTCACCCCCATATTGTGTAAGGACTAAAATTCCATCAATAAAAGGGATGATTGCAGACACAAGCGAAAAAGCGATCAAAACCTTTTTTATTCTCATGAAAACAAAAACAATGATACTTATTCCAAGTACTAAATCTCTTGTTGCCTTCACCCTGACATACCCACTGTCCAGCGGATTCAAGATTTCTAAGCCAAATGCTCTTGAAGCAGCGACAGGTTGAATAAAACCATTAATACCTAAGCCCATTAAACCACATGCACATAAAATGATGAGCCAAAAAGATAATGATTTAGGGCCCCAGCGTTTTATTTTTTTCTCATTCACTTCTTAATCCTCCTCCTTTTTTGTCATATCTAAGACAGCTTTTAATGCAAGCTCCTCTGCTTGCTCTCTTGTGCCGTATAATCTGCCAGATATAAATAAGGATGAAATTCCGTGCAATGCCCCCCAAGTGGCATAGACATAACGATCAAGCTCTTCATCGCTACAATGAGGCAGGTAGGAAGAGAGCACATTTTTGCTAATCTCCCCTATACGCATTCCCTCTTGCCAAGTCTGTTCAACTCCGAACGGGACCCCATCCATGCCATACATGATCCGATAATAGGCTCCATTCTCCCAGGCAAAGGCACAATATGCTTTTGCTAAAGCCATAGCTTGTTCTCGCGGATTTGAATATTTGCTAACAGCCTCTTCAAGTTGGCCGGCTAACAATTTAAAACCATTGCGCAGGAGTTCAAGAATAAGTTGTTCCTTGTTTTCAAACAGCTCATAAACTTTTGTCGTGCTGTACTCAATTTCACTTGCGATTCTTCTTATGCTTACTTTTGACCATCCGTTGGATGCAGCAATGTGTAAGGCAGCTTTAAGAACTTCTTCTCTTAGACGAATTTGCTCTCGTTCAAATCTACTTACCACGAGGGCCACCACCTTTATTTAGTGTTTAATTTAAGCTGTTAAATCCAGGGGACTTCACCCCTTTCGTATAACAGTGTTATTTTTCAAAACATAGTTATATGCTACATTGCTTTTTATTTTTTGTAAATACACAAAACGAAATAATTCAAACTATAGGGTTTTTCTTATACATAGGCAGTCTCTTTGCCCAGGTGACTTGTAAAAATGGAGCGAACCCTTTATATTATGGAAGTGTCAGGAATTGAGAAATGGAAGATTCGAAGGGTGTATAGGATCGTGGAAAGGGTGAAGAATGGCGATGTTTCGATCAAAACGAAGTGTCATGTATGCGTGGATCGTGTCCTATGCGGTTATTTTTTTCATTCCTGTTATCGTAAGCGCATCCATCTACCCTTTTACAAGAAGTATGTTGGAAAGAGAGATCCATGATGCGAACCAATCGATGCTGAATCAAGTCCAGTACGCCATTGATGATCGATTACGGGATATTCAGAAAATAGCTAACGAGCTTGCGACCAAACCCGCTATTCGTGGCTTGCCTTATTTGACTTTGGATACGGACAAAGCGTTGCAATACAACGCGGTGATGCAGTATCTACGCGGTTACAAGATGACGAACTCCTTTCTGGATGATATCTATATCGTATTGGGCGATCAGAGCGGTGCGATTAGTTATGATACGTTCTTGCCCTATGATCTGTTCAACAAGCGGCTGCATGGGGATGAGAGTTGGTCGGTCGAGCAATGGGAGGAACTTCTGTCCCAACCTCATTACGGTGACTTCGAGACGGTATGCCGACCGCACGGAGAACAGAATGTGTGTGAGGCGGTCGTGTTGGTCCAATCTTTACCTACGCTGAATCAAAATTCGCTATTCGGCCAACTGGTGCTCGTGATGGATGGCTCGAACTTTCTGGAGCCGATTCGAAATCTCCAGTGGGTCGAGGGGGCACAGTTGTTGATTCTCGATGACAGCTATCGCGTTGTGGCCGCGACATCGGAGATCCATGAAGTGACGGATGATCCGCGTGTCTATGAATTATCGGGCAACTTTCATGCGGCGTATAACGAACGGGATTGGACGGTATCTCACGTAAAGTCGGATATTCTGGGCTGGACGTATTTGTCGTTCGTCCCGACTCAAGCGATTGAGGAGAAGCTGAACTATATTCGTAATCTAACCGTGGCCGGTCTGGCCCTAAGTTTCACATTGGGAGGCCTGCTGACGTACTTTTTCATTCGAAGAAACTATCATCCACTGAATCGACTCATACGCGGAATTGCAGATCATGACGGTCGATCATTTGACAAAAGAACGAATGAGTTCGAATGGATTGAGCAAGCGATTGCTCAGTCTGCCTTGGACAAGAAGCAGATTCATCAAATTATGCATAGACAGGAAGATTTATTAAAAACGAATGATCTTGTGCAGTGGCTCGAAGGGCACTGGATGGATCAGGAATGGGTAAGTGAATGTTTCGCTGACCACCTTTTTGATGGACATCTGTTCGGGATAATGATCCTGCAGGTGAATGAAGAGAAGATGGCGTACCAAGTGCCGGCCAAAGAGCATGGGCTGGCTAAGGAAATGCGGCTGGCCAGATTCATTCTGTCGAATACGGCGAAGGATATTGTCTCTGCTCATTATGGCGTTATAGGAACGGAAGCGAACGGCAATCTGGTGCTGATCATCCAGTTCCACGGCGATGCGGAAGAGATTCGTCAGAAGATGAACGGGATCGCGAAGGAAATACGCACGTTTATCGATGAAAAATACCGTATTCCTTTTACGATGGCAGTCAGCAATATGAAATCGGATCTCCTCTCCTTGCCCGTCGCTTATCGGGAAGCGCTAGATACCATCGAATACAATTTGATTCTGGGCATATCGGGCATCTCCTTTTACGGAAATATGATTAACTCGGACAACATGCAGTCGGAAGACTGGGTACATTTCTCGTCTTTGCGCACAGGGAGAAAGCTCATTAATTATGTGAAGATTGGTGACGTGAACCAAGCGAAAGAAGCGCTGGGCGAGATGTTTGAGTTGCACAGCAGCTCCGCCCCGCTATCCGTGCAAACGGTCAAACTGATGAAATTAAATCTGATCAACACGATGATGAATACGTTGTACGAGATTAGTCCGTTTATTGATGAGTCCCTCTTGCAACAGCTCAACCCGGTGCGCCGCTTGTTCAACTGTCAACAAATCGCTGAAATCAAGGAGGAGATGAATGAGATCCTGGAGCGATTGTGTGCGTATGTGAACGAACAGCGTAAAGAGGACACCCGGGAATTACAAGAGGAGGTTACTGCGTTTCTTGAGGAGAACTATCGGGATACGGGACTAAGTGTGGCGGCGATGGGCGCGCACTTCGGCATGACGCCGACGTATTTGTCGAGGTTGTTCAAAGAGCAGACAGGAGGGGGACTGCTCGATTATATATTGCGGTTCCGCTTGGAGAAGGCCAAGGCATTGCTTAGACATAGTGAGCAGAACGTCAATCAGATTGCCCTGCAGGTTGGCTTCGCTAGTACGAACACGTTTATCCGTGCATTCAAAAAGTACGAGGGAATCACACCCGGTAAGTACCGAGAGTAGATCAAGAAGACGCTTGTCGCGCATAATGCGGATAAGCGTCTATTTGTGTATGCGTCGATTCGCGATATTTTTTGGTTTTTGCACATGCAGATCGGAATATGGTGATTCGAGATTTTGCATTCTGACGATGGATTCTGCTTATTGGCGATTTCCGAACAGGGCACAGTTGCTTATACTCAGAATACCGGAGCGCTCCGGATGTGGAAAAACGAAATTGGGGAGGATACGGCATGTTGAAAAGGAAAGTAGCGGGGTCTATTGCAGTGTGCGCCTTGATCATGGGCTTGCTGTTGTCGGCATGTTCCAATCAGACAGATTCGTCAGGGAAAGACGGCAACACGGAGAAGAAGCAAAAGATCACGGTTTTATTGCCGAAGCATGAGATGGATAACGTGGGATTCATGGAAAAAGAGACGCGACAATTCGAAAAAGAGACCGGTATTGAAGTCGAACTGATCAATATGTCGTGGGATAACGTAGCCGATAAGATTACGGTGGAAATGACGGCAGGGGGAGACTCTTACGATGTCATCGAATTAGATAACTCCTGGGTGGCGAAGTTCGCAACCAACGAATGGATTACTCCTCTGGATGAGCTGATGAACGGGGAGATGAAGGACGGCATCCTTCCGGGATTGCTGGACAAATTCTCTTATGAAGGAAAGCTATACGGCATTCCTTGGAATAATGATACGCGGTTCTTTATGTACAACAAAAAGAAACTGGAAGACGCCGGGATTGCAGCCCCTCCGAAAACATGGGAGGAGTTGAAGGAACAGTCCAAAATCCTGATCGATCAGGGATTGGTCAAATACGGTTTCATCGATTCATACATGCAAGCACAGTCGGGGATGAACCAACTGACGTATATGGCGTACTCGTTCGGTGCCGATTTTCTGGATCAAAACAATCAAGTTCATCTGACTGACAATGAGGTGCTGACGCAAGCGTACACCTTTATTCGAGAAGGGCTGCACGAGGATAAGTTCATCGACCCTGCTTCGATCACTTCGAACTATGAGACGGTTGCCGATGTGTTCTTGAAAGGGGACACGGCTTTCTTCTTGCAAGCATGGTCCGGTATTTATCAGACGGCCAATGACCCGGAGAAGTCGAAGATCGTGGATGAGATTGCCGTAGCACCTTACTCCATCGGTGTAGACGAATCATCTGGTGCGGTACTCACCTTGCCGGAGGCAATGGCTATTCCCAAGAACAGCAAGAACAAAGAAGCGGCTTGGAAGTACATCGAGTATATGTCAAGCAAAGCATTCGACAAGAGAAAAGCACAGGAGATCGGGGCTTTGCCGATCTGGACGGATCTGTTCCATGATCCGGAGTTGCTGGAGATTTATCCGCACTGGGAAGATTTTGGTACACAGTCTTTGACGGCAAAGGGACTTCAGGATGTACTCTGGTACGATCAGTTCTCGAACGTCGTACAGGTGGAAAGTATTAAGATTTTGTTGGATAAAGTGAGCATTGAGGAAGGTTTCAAAGAGATTGAGCGCAATGTGGCGCAATTTACTGAGTAAACGATGCTGGGTCGGAAGCACATGCTAGTAAAGAATGTGCTTCCGCAGCAGCGGGTCTATGAAAGCGTGGGGGAACGATGACATCGAAATTTCTGAGAGGCGTCACGAACGTCATGGATTCAGATAGAAAGCTAGGCTACTTATTAATATTGCCGACGGCTCTGGTGTTTGCAGTCGTACTGCTGTATCCATTTCTATACTCGCTAAGCATGAGCATGTCCAAAATGGATTTTGCCAACCGTACCCTGGAATTCATTGGACTGACCAACTATATTCAGATTTTTAAAGACTCGTATTTTTTGAATGCGATCCATTTAACCGGTTATTTCACCTTGGTTACGGTAATTGCAGAGATTTCTCTAGGAATCGGGATTGCCCTTGTTTTGAATCAGAAATTCAAATTCAGGGGATTCGTGCGAGGCATCATGATCCTGCCTTGGGCGTTGCCGAGTGTAGTGAATGCGATCATGTGGAAGTGGATATACAACCCGAACTACGGAGCACTCAATGCTCTGTTGACGCAATTGCATATTATTGATGAATATCGGGACTGGTTGGGCGAACCGATGTCAGCGTTACATGCGATGATTTTCGCCAATATATGGAAAGAAACCCCGTATGTGGTGCTGCTCGTATTAGCAGGCCTTTCGAACATTTCGGCGGATCTGTATGAATCAGCCAAAATCGATGGGGCGAATGCTTGGCAAGCTTTCTGGAAAGTGACTTTGCCGATTCTTAAACCCATCATTATTATTCTGGTCATCATGAAGACGATCTGGGCCATCCAGACATTCGAGCTGCCGTTTATTCTAACGGGTGGCGGACCGGGCGGAGGCACGGAACTGATCTCCTTCTACATCTATAAAACGACATTCAAATTCTTGAACTTCGGGTTAGGATCAGCGATGGCTTATATGGTTACGT
Source organism: Paenibacillus sp. J2TS4 (assembly GCF_018403245.1). Classification (GTDB taxonomy): domain Bacteria; phylum Bacillota; class Bacilli; order Paenibacillales; family NBRC-103111; genus Paenibacillus_L. The sequence continues at coordinate 353,956 of NZ_BOSH01000005.1, read as the reverse complement.
TCGTGACGTTTATACTGGCTCTGCTCTACATTAAATTTCAATCAAGGGACGGCGAAGTGATCTAAATTCGCATCCATGCTGAGGTGTTTTTCATGAAAAGAGTGTTCTCGTTTAAGCCAATCATCATCTACGCGCTCGTGATACTGATTGTGCTCTACGTACTGGCTCCATATGGATGGTTAATTATCTCCAGTCTATCGACAAAAGCAGACTTGTTGACGGTACCCCTGAGATGGATTCCGGAACAACTGACGCTAGACCATTATCGATCCATTCTGTTCGGTGGAAGTGCATCGACATCGGATGCGGGAGGACAGTTTGTCTCTGCGATGAAGAACAGCATGATCATTGCTGCAAGTGTAACGGTGTTAGCCCTGTTCTTCGGAGTTTTGGCGGCATATGCTTTGTCAAGGCTAAAGTTTAAAGGCAGGAAGCCGGCTACGTTGACGATCTTGCTCGTGCAGATGGTGCCGCCTATTGCGCTCATCATTCCCATGTACATCATCTTAAGCAAAGCTTCATTGATGAACAACAAGTGGGCGTTGATTGTCGTGTATTTATCCTTTGTGTTACCGTTTGTGATCTGGATCATGAGGGGATATCTGGCAGGAATATCTCCTGATTTGGAGGAGGCCGCAAGAATTGACGGATGCTCCAAGCTTCGTGCTTTTTTTACGATCGTCTTGCCGGTCTCCTTGTCGGGTCTGGCGGCGACGACAATCTTCGCGTTTATCATGTCGTGGAATGAATTTTTCTATGCGCTTAATTTCACGACGACGTTGGAAGCGAAGACGCTGCCCGTTGTCATTACCGAATTTAGCAGTAAACACGGTGCCGACTATATTATGACGAGTACGGGCGGCGTCATTGCCAGCTTGCCGCCGGTTCTTCTGGCCCTCTTCTTCCAGCGATATATTATATCAGGTCTGTCGAGTGGAGCGGTCAAAGGATAAGTTAATTACAAGGGAGGATTCGACATGTCTGTATATATATTGGGCGAATTGAATGTGGATATGATCGTTGGGGGAGAAGACGTTATCCCGGAATGGAATCGGGAGAAAGTGGTGGATCGCTTTCAGGTCGTTCTCGGCTCTTCTTCGGCGATTACAGCGTGTGCACTGGCGGGACTCGGGCAGGATGTTCAGTTCGTCAGTGTGGTCGGTGACGATGAATTCGGGCACTTCTGCGTGAATCGCCTGAAGGAGAAAGGCGTGGACACGACGCATGTGCAGATGAGTCGAGATGTGCAGACCGGCGTGACGCTGTCCTTCTCTACATCGAAGGATCGCGGTCTGGTCACTTATATGGGAAGCATTGCGGCGTTGACGCCGGCGGACATTCCCGAGGAACTGTATAGCCGGGCGGAACACGTCCATTTCGGCTCGTATTTTCTGCAGGATGGGATGCGGGACCATTGGCCCCAACTGTTCGAACGTATTCGAAATCACGGCATCAGCACTTCATTTGATACGGGGTGGGACGTGCGTAATAACTGGCAACGCGATGGTATTGTAGAGCTTCTAGCCCATACGGATCTGTTCATTCCGAGCGAGGAGGAGATTCTTCATATTCTCGGCGCTTCCTCTGTGGATGAAGTGGTGACGGCATTGCCGAGTCAACGCCTATGGGTGTTGATCAAGCGCGGAGCACAGGGGAGCATGCTAATCTCCCCGGAGGGAAAAGTCATGACCGCACCGGCATATGATATTCAACCTGTGGATACGACTGGAGCGGGTGATTCGTTCAACGCCGGAGCAATTGCCGGGTGGTTGTCCGGCAAGCACGGCAAGGATTGGATAGAGTTCGCGAACGCATGTGGAGCCGCCTCCACGTTACGTATCGGTGGGGCAGAACAGGTATCGACCTTGGTGGATATTCACCATTTTCAGGAGACGCATCGGCTGAAGAAAGACTAGGAAGAAAGAAAAGATAAGATAAGTACTGGTACGGGAAGCGCAGGAATGCCGAGACTACAGCATTCCTGCCTTTTTTGTAAGCTATCCGAGTTATTCAAGAAATGAGAGAGGTGATAAATGGTTTATTTTAAGTATAGTTATTTTCAACGTAAGCCTAACTTCTTCTCGTTGCTGATGTATCCTAATAATACCTGTGTATGGAGACACTACAACGCTATGCTGTCATTCAACCCAACTAGCCCACCACTCGAAGTATTAAAGATTTTCAATATGATTTCTCCTGAAAGGTGGGCGGTCAAACCAAATCATGGAGGAAGCTAACTTTAAAAAAGCAACAAAAGTACACGTTAATTTATTGTAACGTGTAGCCAGTCGCCGATTATGTTTCAGTTTATTGATAGAGGCCTTATTTTTCAACAGCCTGAGATATTACCCTGCACTTGCGTATTACGTTACGTAATAGTATATCTTGATTTTAGAGAGAGTAGGAGGGATTAGGGGTAATGGAGAAAAGGCAAAGAAGGAAGATAAAGAAAAGATGGTATTTTTTAATATTTATATTGCTTGCTGGTGTAGTGGGTTACTTCAGCTTGTTTTATGATGATGGCTCAGTCTCTTCTTTTATAGATAAGGAAGGAGAGCTGGAGTTTATGGAAGCTTATAGCGAAGCGATGTCTTACCTGCCGGAGCCTGCGGAAGAAGCTTTGCTCATCACATCATTTGGTCAAGTCAAGCTTTACAAGTTCCAGGCATCCGAGACAGAGCGCGCCCCATTGCTTTTATTGCCCGGGAAGTCCGCTTCTACGCCAATGTGGGAAGCTAATTTACAAGGCCTGATTCAAGAGAGACCGGTATACACAATCGATTTGATTGGAGAGCCTGGGCTGAGTGTCGAAAACGCCAGAATCCAAACGATACAGGACCAGGCGACTTGGTTAAAAGAAGTAGTAACCTCATTAGATGAAGCAGAAATCCACCTGCTAGGGTTGTCATTTGGAGGATGGAGTGCTGCGAATTTACTTGTTCAGGAAGAGGTTCCGCAGGTGAAATCACTTATTTTAGTTGAACCTGTGTACGTGTTTGATACGCTTCCTTTAAAAACGGTTTTAGCCTCGATTCCGGCTTCCGTGCCGTTCATTCCCAAATCTATAAGGGACCGAATGTTAAGCGATATTTCCGGAGGTGCCGATATCGAGGATGAACCTATAGCGAGGCTCGTTGAAGCCGGGATGAGAAATTTTAAAAGCAAGCTGCCTATGCCGCAAAAGATAAGTAAAGAGGAACTGGAATCTTTGACTGTTCCCACGCTGGCTATTCTTGGAGGAGAATCAATAATGCACAATCCTGACAAAGCTTTTGCTGCTGCTGAAGAAAGCTTGACGCATCCGCAAAGCGAAGCCGTACTGTTTGACCAGGCATCTCATGCTATTAATGGGGAGTATCCCGAGGAACTCGCGGAGAGAATTCAGATGTTTTTGACAAGATTGGAGCCGTAGAGATGGAGGTGGAGTTCCATTACGAAAACTTATTCAGTAAAAGAGCTGGCTGTAATAAGTGGAGTTTCCAGAAGGACTTTGCAATATTACGATAATGAAGGAATTTTAACGGCTATTAAAAATGCCAAAGGACACCGGACCTACACTGAGGTCCATCTGAGGAAACTAACCCGAATTAATTACTACAAAAGCTTGGGGCTTTCGTTAGAGCAAATTAAAAATAAACTGAATGATTCGGATTCAGACAACGCTGTGGAAAAAGAACTGTATGCCCAAAGTATAATGCTGCGGAGACAGTTGGAAGGGATCAAGGCGAAGCTGCAGGGCATTGAAGTTTCCCGGAAGCTGCGGGCGGCAGGGTATGAAATACCGTGGGAACTGTTAGCCGGCCTGATGAATGTATTGGAAATGGACGCTATTGACCATTGGGGCGAATATGATTTTCCGGAAGAGGACTATGCGGTTTTTCAGGAAGTGTTCCAGACAGAGGAGGCTGTTTTTGAATTTTACAATGAATTCCGAAGACTGATTTTATATTCAGCAGCTTATCAGGCGAGCGAAGTGCCTATAGAGTCAGAGCTGGTTGAAGAGCTTTACAAGGATTGGCAAACGATGGTTACTAGCGTAACGTCTGGCAATGCCCAAGCGATGGAGGCTCTGCTAAGAGTGGATAGTGACCGTGGTCAATGGAGCCGGGGAGAACAGGATTTAATTAGTAAAGGAGAACCTTATCTGACGAAAGTCATTCGCCATTATGATCTTGCGAGAGATGAGTAACCAGGTTAGAGATCATTTGATAACCGCACGTATAATATTTTATTGAAAAATTCAACATGAAAAAGCATCATAAGTATAACAAGCAATACATAGTATGAAAAGTTATTCTATCGAACAGAGAATGCAAGGAGAGATGATATATGGAAAATAATAATATAAAGCTGCCTGATGAAAAGCTTGAGGGTAAATTTATAGGGTCAGTTAAGGTTGGTCCAAAAGGACAGATCGTAATTCCAAAGGAGGTACGAGATCTATTTAATATTGCAAGAAGATGAGAATAAGATAGGGAAAGATTTCGCGGCATTAATTGAAATGGTCGCTGATACTACAATTAATTTAGATAAAGAGGTTTGTGAGGAATTACAAAATTTTAAACCAGATTGCATAGTATCGGATTCTTTGTGCATCTGGGGAAAGCTCTTTGCAAAGAAACTAAAGATTAAATATATATGTTCCACAACTTCATTTGCATTCAATAAGCATACTGTAAAAATGATGAAGCGTGGAGTTGGAGAAATCATACGTATGGCTATAGGAATGCCTCGAATAAATAAGAAGCTCCAACTTTTGAGAGCAAATGGATATGAGATTGATAATTTTATTTCTTTGATTGAGAATGATAATAACACTAATACGATAGTTTACACTTCTAAAGAATTTCAACCTATGTCTGAAATATTTTCTGATAAGTATGCTTTTGTAGGACCATCAGTGAGTGATGTAGAAGAATATGTTGGGGATGAACGTAGAACGGTATATATATCGTTAAGTACAGTAAAAATAATGAGTTTTATAAAAGCGATTGAACAGATATTAAATGATGATACTTATAAAGAAAATGCAATTAAAACATCGAAAAGTTTTAAAATTTCTGGAGAGGCAAAAAAGGCAGCAGATGTGATTTTAAATGTTATAAATAATGGAGAAAAATAGTAGCCCTTATATTCTGCACACCTGAGCCTATAATTTTGCCCCTCCATTTTCTATATAATGGATTATGATGACTAGGCGGTTGGGGACGAAATAGGGTTAATAACAACTGGATTTTTAACGATTGATTTAAACGTTTAGATAGCTGCCTGCGGGTAGTTGATGGTTGGATAAGATGCAAGCGAACCAAAAGCCCGATCTATGCCTGATAGAACGCTCCAATGCTAATGATGATCTATCCGTTTGTACTAAGCGCCAACAAGCGTTTTAGGTTGTCATCAATAAATTGATTATCGGCACGGTTGATTCCGCGACCGGCAAAATGGCCCCAAATCGACCTGATAGGATTAAAAACAGCATTAGGTATAAGCTTAGCCTCGTATTCGTTATCGTCCGCCGAACAGAAGAGATCCGTGCTCCCTGGCATGACACAGGCAAGTGCTTTAATGCTTTTGAGTGCCTCATCGAAATCTCCGTTATAGGAGGGGTTTGCACTAATATCTGCATTTTGGCCTGTCCATAACATGGCCAGGACATTGTGCGGATCCATCTTCATAAAGCTATCTTCCCAGACGCCAACCATAAAATCCGCCAATGAATCATATCCCATCTCACGATAAAGTTCCTCTCTGTAAAACGCCTGCGATAAGCCCCATCCCGCATAGACACGTCCAACGGCGCGCATGTCTGCAGAAGTCAACTGATTTAGTTTGCTTGAATCGAAGTGGGCTGCAGCCATGAGTGCAGCTTTCATTCCGTCCAGGACTACATACGTATGCGGCCAAGTCTTTGCAACTCCGGCGAATGGTGCAATTCGTTCTACCATGTCTGGATAACTTGCCCCCCACTGGAATGATTGAATGCCTCCCATGGACCATCCAACGACGAGAGCGATCTTTTGAATGCCGAATTTTTCGGTCACCAGTCGATGCTGTAATTTAACGTTGTCATAGATAGTTACCTGCGGAAAATTAGCTCGGTCGAATGGGGGAGGCGTGTTACTGGGAGACGAGGATAATCCGTTGCCCAGCAGATTGGGAACGATAATGAAATATTCTCTCGGATCTAGTGCCATGCCCTCTCCAATCAACCATTCGTTCTGAGCATGCTGATCGCCAAAAGCAGTTGGATAGATGATGACATTATCTTTCTTTTCATTCAATCTTCCATAAGTCTTATAAGCAAGAAAAGCGCTTGGTAACGTCAGTCCTGATTGCAAGGTTACGTCACCCAAATCAAAAATCTCATAATCCATCGTGTTGCCGCTCCCTTCAAAATGAAACTATTCCTTTAGAATGTCTTTCTTGTTATTAGTATAGAGCTGTGATAGTCTCAATAAAAGTGAATAAAATTCAATGCAATATTCAATTATATTGAAAGTAAAAGGGGGATCGTATGATGGAATTGCGCCAACTGATTACGTTCCGCACGGTTGCATCAACTTTAAATTTCAGTCGGGCTGCGGAAGTGCTGAACTATGTCCCCTCCAACGTCACGATGCAAATAAAAGCATTGGAGGATGAACTCGGTGTTCGTCTCTTTGACCGCTTGGGCAAGCAGCTCGTTCTCACAAGTGCGGGTAAACGCTTTTTAACTCATATCCAAGGCGTTCTAAACAAATTGGACGAAGCTCGCAGCGTCGTTCATGATAATGAAAATTTAAGCGGCACCCTAACGATAAGTGCTAACGAGGTTCTTTGCGCCTATCGGCTTCCAGTTGTCTTTCACCTATTTCGTTCCCGTCATCCGGGAGTGCGTCTCATCTTCCGCTCCGTTCCCAATCAAGAGCTCAAGCAAACGCTCTTTGAGGGAACCGCTGATGTCGTCTTTATGTTGGACGAATCCATTCGCTCGAGCGGACTTGCAGTGGAGCCGCTGGTGGAAGAAACTTTTCGCTTTTTCGCCGCTCCAGACCATCCGCTCGCGAAACTAACTGTACTGCAGCTGGAGGATTTTCACGGACAAGTGTTCCTTACGAATGAAAAGGGTTGTCCCTATCGAACTATGTTTGATCGGCAATTTGAGAAAGAGGGCATTGATAGCATTACGTATTTAGAGTTTCAAAATGCCGAAGCCATTAAACAATGTGCAATTACGGGAATCGGTATTGCCTTTCTTCCTGAAGTAACAGCGGAAGCCGAAGTTGAACGGGGCGAACTTGTTGCTCTTCCTTGGCAAATTCCGGACCTGCACGTGTATACACAGATGTTATGGCATAAAGACAAGTGGCTTTCACCCATCATATTATCTTTCATAGAAGCAGCAAGGGAGGTTCTCGCTACAGAGGAGGGGAATACAACCATTTAGCCTATTCAGCGATAGGAAAACACCTACTCGCCTGCGGGCTATTTGACCCTTGATTCGCAACTGTTGGAGGACAGGAACTTATATCGTTAACACTTAGTTCAGGAAGATGAACCTACAATAGTTTTGTCATATATACTAAAATTTCTTGGAAGGAGTGCTGTGTGTCGCTAGTGAGAATGCAGTGATTTAGAGCCATATTTACCAGGATAAAAGCCCAAGCTGGTTACTAGCTTGGGCTTTTCTTGGCTCATTGGGGATTAGCGCTGGGCTCAGCTACGCTGTCCATTATTTGCAAAGGAGAGCGTGGTGAACATGTAAGGATCAATCTTTTCGAGTTATCGGACGTATTCCGAATATGCCCAAATACAGGATTCCGGCAGCTAGTGATAAAACAAAAAGAAGGAGAAACAGGTTGCTGTAAATATGAGCGTTGGCTTGTTCAATAAAAGGAAGGAGGGGTACCGCGAGCGCTTTGACGTTTAACAAGGAAGATACGGCGGCTGTTCCAACAGCGCCTGAAACACCAACGGCCAGCCCATAGAACCCCATTCCGGCTCCTATTTGCGAAGCGGGCAGCGTTCGGGTGATTGTTTCCGTAAGCGCGGTTTGCATAAACGACATCCCGATATAGATAAAAGCCAACGAACCACTGATATACCAGATCGATTTATCCGTCATACCGGCAAACAGCAGCAACGCCGCACCTATCAGTAGATATCCAATGTAAAAAACGAAACGGTGACCTTTCCTTGCGGTCATTTGACCGGCGATAACGCCAAAGATCACCGAGAAAACGGCGCCTGGAAATAGCACGATACCGATTCGATCCGTCGGCAGTTGATGCAAACCGGCCAGCATAACCGGTACGATAAAAACGATGCCCAGCATGATACCGAACACAATAAAGCTAATACTGATTCCAATCAGATAAGGAAGATTGCGGAATAATATCGGGTCCACAAACGGGTTCCGGGCGCGGATCACATGGATGATAAGTATGCTCAGGGTAAGCAAACAGGGCAGTAAGTAGTACCATTGCGCTTCAGTGCAAGCAAGCATCAAACATGCAATAAAAATCGAAAGCAAGCTTGCCCCGAACAGGTCGACTTTAGCCTTATTCTTAACTTGACTCGTCCTGGGAAGTTTAAGAAACAAGATGAGCGCCGGAAGCAGAAACAACGGGATCAGAAACAAGAGCGACCAATGCAGGGTCGAGGTGATATATCCGCCAACTATCGGGCCCGCGGCTACGGCCATGGCTTCGACCGAAATAAACAGACCAAAAAGCTTCGCCCTGCGTTCTGTACTGAAATACCGAGCCACAGCCACTAGAGTGAGTGCTTTCAGAGAGGAAGCTCCGAATCCTTGAATAGCCCGGACGATGAGCACCCAGGCATACCACTTCTGCAGGATAATTCCCCATACTCCGGAGATGACGTAAATAAGAATGCCAATGACCAATAAGGGACCGATTTCGAAGCGATCGGACAATTTGGCAAAAATCGTTTGCCCGATACCGAAAGTAACGATAAATGTTGTGACAATCCAACTCCCTTGAGAAGGGAGCAATTGAAACTGTTGCGCTATCTGGGGAATAGATACATTAAATACGGATTCATTCAAAACGGCAAAGAAGAGCACATAGACGATACATGCGGAGAAAATACCGGATCGTGACAGTATTTGCCCAGCGGGCGACTCGGCAGAAGGTGAATTCATGGTTTTCCCTGCACCTCCTGAACCTGTGTAAATCCTTTGGCAATCCAATCGGAGAGCAGTGCCATGGCTTGGTCGAATATTTGCGGCTTAAATTTGGACCGATGTTCGTTCATCGTAAAGTACAATTGAACAATGGCTGTTAGAACTTCAGGATCTTCTGAAATCACTTTGCCGCTTGCCTGCAGTTGTTCAAACACCGGGCTGAACTGCATATAGTCTCGGAAGACATGCGCCGCAATCTCATCCTTGGAAACCGATCGCATGACGAGATTGAGATCTTCTTCGGAGTGCTCCAGAAACGGATCTTCCTGGATCTGCTCGATCCCTTTCGTTAACATTTGACGGATAGCGGTGCTGGGAGAGCCTTCATTCTGATTCGTGACTTCCTCGATGAGCAAGGCCTGATTGTGATAGGCTTTATCTTCGAATATTTTGAAATAAAGCTCTTCCTTGGAAGCATAAAACTTGTAAAATGCCGCAGGCGAGATGCCAGCAGCTTTGGTCAGTTGCTCGATACTTGTTTTCTTCAGACCAAATCTGCCGAACAATCGGCTTCCTTCCTGAAGAAGCTTACCCCGGATCATTTCCAGTTCTTGCTCAGTAAATTTACGCGCCAATTTAACCACCTCTCTTGTTTATTATATAAAACCTGCGGTAAATGTAAATATATAAATAAATTATTTATTTATTTTTACAAAGGACGTATAATAATTCATGTGAGGTGATTTGTTATGGAATCGTTGACATCGATGTATAAACGGTATTTCGATGAATCCTTATTTTGCCCCCAAAATGAGGTGTCATTTATGCCTCGGCCTGAAGTGGGTACCGGGAGCATTTATAGAATCGCGACTTACAGCGGAATCGAAATTGTGTACTATGATATTCGCTATCATGTAGCCAGTCCGTTTGTTTTCGCTTCAAATGGGCGAATGGTAGAACTCCAGTTTGCTCTCTCTGGTCAACGTCAAGTCATGGTGTCCGATCAGCTTCATGAGCTTCCAGTCGGCAAGGGAGCTCTTGCTTTTATGCAAAACTTTAAAGCTCGGTTCTACCCCCCTGTACCGGAACGATACGTTTCGCTCTCGCTGGGCATACCGGTGACTCTATTTGACTACGCGGCCAATCAATTGGCGACTTCGCTTAATCGTCAATTTGAGTTTAACAGGGTCTTGGATGGTAAGCCGTCTCGAGCTTATTATTTTGATATCGATGTCAGAAGCATGGCAGTGGTCAAGCAATTGATCTCGGATTTTAGAAATGACAACCGATCCCCGCTCATGATGGAAGCTTCCGCATTGGAGCTCTTGAATAGGCATATGATTCAATTATTTGACCTGACGCCAAGACCAAGAGGCTTGTCTAAAGACGATCTTCAAAAATTGCATCGAGTTAAACAAGTACTTGAATCTGGTATGGCTGATCCCCCCTCGCTGCAGGCCCTTGCCAAAATGGCGGGGCTAAACGATTTTAAACTGAAGTCGGGGTTCAAAGCCTGTTTCGGACTGACCGTATTTGAATATTTGAGACACATTCGTCTCGACTATGCGATGAAGCTTCTGCGAAACGGTGAGGCTAACGTAACCGAAGCGGCAATGGCAGTAGGATATAGCAACGTAAGTGCGTTCTCCGAGCAGTTTTTTCGAAGATATGGCGTGAAGCCATCGGAAATCAAAAATAATTATAATCCGTTTGACCGTAATATTTCCTTTTGAAGGGAGCAGAGGCAGCCAAAGTTCACTTATAATCCTCATCAAATCATAGGTTATGAAGAGGAGTGTAGGGAAATGAAGAGAGTGAAGACCAGCGTTTTCTTAAGCGTTTTTGTAGCTATGTTGGGGCTTATGCTGATTGCCCCCATTATGCCTCCGCTAATTCGGGAATTAGGGCTTAGGGAAGCTCATTCCGGTCTCATTATATCGCTTGGCTCTGTCATGATGGCGGTTATGGCGCCGGTATGGGGGAATGTCAGTGATACGAAGGGGCGGAAACCCGTTATACTGATTGGGTTTATTGGGATGTGTATCAGCAGTTTATTACTGACCCTCACTTTTTATAGCGGACTTAAACAGTGGATTAGCGGTGGACTGCTGCTGTTTCTGTTAATCGTAACGCGTAGTTTAATCGGGATGTTCATCCCCGCAGTCTTGTCCTCTTCACAAGCTTATATGGGGGATGTGACGGAGGGAAAGGAAAGAGCGAGCGGCATGGCGATCATTAGTTCCGCAAACGGGCTGGGGCTCATTTTCGGTCCGGCTATTGCCGGTGTGTTTACGTTAATTGGCTTGCTATGGCCATTATATTTTGGAATCGTGATTGCAGCTGTCGCGTTTATAGTCATACTACTGCTAATGCCTGCAACGAAACCGGTAGTAAAGGAACGCCCGGTTAAAGTCAGTCCATTTCAACCCGGATTGCGGATGTATTTATTAGCCGCTTTAATCACGATGCTGGGGATTGTAACGGTTCAGGTTATCGGAGGGTTTTATTTGCAGGATCAGCTAAATCTCGCATCTGAAAGTGTGGCGAGAGTGGTTTCCTTAGGACTGATGCTTACAGGTCTGGCTATGCTTCTTGTACAACTGATTCAGACGAAATGGCTGAAATGGGAGCCGCGGCCGATGATCCTGCTCGGTTCTATGATTCTCGTCCTCAGTATGATCGTATTCCTGTTTACAGCTAGCCTTCCATTCTATTTCTTGGCGTTTTTTATGTTCGGGCTAGGTGCGGGATGGATGATGCCCGGATTTATGGCAGGCGCGTCCCTTTCCGTCAGTAATGAACAACAAGGCGGGGTTGCCGGGCTGGTTGCCGCGATGCAGGGAATTGCAGCCATCATCGCGCCTATTGTAAGCACCACTCTCTACCAAGTCGATAAACAAATCCCTATGGCCATTGTGGCGATTCTAGCCGTATTTCTGGGTGGAGTCATGATGAGAACCTCCAAAAAGAGACTACCCGCGAAAAACTTTTAAGAAGCAATCGGGACAGGAACCATGATTTGGGAATTATTAATGGGAGAGCCTCATATTCTTAGGACTCTCCCATTTAACTTGCTGGCTCTGTTCAGCAGGACGCTTTCCCTTGACGCCCATGACAAGCGATAATTACAATAAATAAAAGAATGGAGGTTGACAGGATGAGAGATTGGGATGAAGTGTATACCAACGGAAACTTTCGAGACTACTGGGATCTCCCGTACCCGTCTCAAGAATTGGTCGCGTTCGTGGCTTCCATGGACCTTCCCCCTAACATTGCCGTTTTGGATGTAGGCTGCGGCGCAGGCAGCGAAGCCATTTTTCTTGCCCAGCGGGGATATCGCGTAATCGGCGTCGATCTGAGTGCCGCTGCCTTGAACATCGCAAGGGAACGGGCAAACAAGGCGGAGGTTCAGGTGGATTGGCGTCAGGGCGATGCCTTGAAATTGCCGCTTACAAACCGGTGCGTGGATATGGTCAATGATCGCGGATGTTTTCACAGTATCGCCGAAGAAAATCGGGGGCGATTTGCGGAGGAAGTCGCGCGAGTGCTCAAACCGGGCGGGGTGATGCTGCTCAGAGGCTGTCGCGACAAGGCAGAAGAAGGACATTTTGTCTCCGTGACCGAACAATCAGTAGACCAGCACTTCAGCCGGTATTTTAAACGTGGCCCGGTGCTGCCGATCCAGATGACGGTCGGCAAAGGTTATAGCGAAGAAGGAATGAAGGGCAACCTGGTCGTTTTGAAAAGAAAGTGAAAGTCGACGCAGGGTGACCGCATTAGGGCTGCAGCTTTCTTGCGTATGGACCGGCAGACAAGGCTAGGGCGGCTTCCTCTGCCAAACAGATGATGCTCGGGATCGTCTCCAATTCCCCAGCCTCTTATGGGGAGAAAAGTGGATTCCGGTAAACCGTCGCCGCTTAGCAAACGGCATAGAATGGTTTCCGGAATCCCGGCAGAACGCAGCCAACGGAACCTAAGTGCCCTTCTTGAAGCAACCCGATGTACCATTTCACCGGTAACATCTACCCGCGCAACAGATTCGAACCTCAGATGTCTCTTTCAACCAATTGACAGAAACTATTATGTACAATCCATTCTTAACGATATTGGAGAAGCATCCAAGGAAATTATTGATGCACCTGTTTAATATGCCTTAAATCTTTGCAGAGTTCTTTTGTTTTTACAAGAAGGCAAAGTATCCTCTAAGAAAGAGGGCGGCGAATGGGGACTGAAAGTGCTACCCAGTAAATTCCACTGCATTATTGCCAATTGCTTAGATGAATACGATGGACTAGTAAATGAACTTGAGTTTGATAGCACATAATTTAGTAGAGTTTTCTGAATATATGCAAAATGAAATAAGAAAGTTAATTAAGCTTGGGCTTTAAGCGAAATTCTATTCTGGTCATGGGAATAAGTCTATAATATGAAGGTAGCCATTGTAAAAAGCAGTTTTCGTCTCCATCGTCCCACCTCCGTTTCGAAAAATAAGTTTACCGCTAAGCCGACGAGATTCAGGTATTTGCCCTGATTTTCGCTCGGCTTTTTCTTTTTGACCAGGTTATAGGATTTTTGGGGAAACGGGAGAAGGCAATAACATTCGGATGGTGAGGAGGCTGCAAACGAAGGAATCGCATTGGCTGATGAGGTAATGGCGTGAATGGCCGAAGGCTACACCCTATTTTTATTCTTGTAACATGGTGTTTTGTCCATACACTTTGCTTCTTTGATCATAAGATATTTCGATAATGGTTAAAGGAGGATTTATATGGCAGAAAAAGTGAAGGTTAGCCCACAATTCAAAAGACTTTGTACCCAATTCGGAAAAATCCTTGGCGGTGAATCGGAAGTGGATGAAGGTCCGGTTTGTTTTGTCATGCGCATGACGAACTTAAGGGCGACGATTCTGGGAAGAAGAACGCGCTCCCCTTTGGTTCAAATGCAAATGTTTTCGTTTGAATCTCTTGATAAGTCGGGTCGCGCGCTTTGTTTGGGCGAGACTGCCGTACATCAAAATCAAGTTAATCGATTGATGTCGAATCTTCGTAAACGTGGGATAAAAGTGACTGCGCTTCATAATCACTGGCTAAAAGAAACCCCTCGTTTAATGTATATGCACTGGGAAGCTATTGAGAATCCTATTGTGTTTGCTAGAAAAACCAAAGAATCCATTGCATTCTTGGGTTAATGCAGCTGAGCGATGAAGCTATATTATTATCATATTACGAAAGGATGATTCCGTATGGCGGCACAAGTGAAAGCAAGTCCCCGTTTTAGAAGACTATGTAACCAATTTTCAACCATTTTAGGTGGAACAGAGCATGAAATTACAAAAGGTCCGGTTTGTTTTGTTACCAGAAATAGGAAGATAAACGCTACAATTTTAGGGAGACGTACCACATCACCATTGGTCCGCTATCAACTGTTTTCGTTTGAATCACTGGACAGTTCAGGCCGCGCACTCTGTTTAGGGGAAACGGCCCTCTTCCAAAACCAAGTTAATCGATTGCTGTCAAATCTTCGCAAAAACGGGATCATAGTAACAGCACTCCATAATCACTGGCTGTTTGATAACCCACGTCTTATGTATATTCACTGGGAGTCGATCGATAATCCCATTGCATTTGCAAGGAAAGTGAAACGTTCTATTGCTTTCCTAGGTTAATTTTGAATAGTATTAACATGAAAGTGCTTCCGGGGCATTTTTGTTGGATGCACATCGTGCTGTTGTTCTCACTGGGAACTCGGCATATGTGGAATGCTGTGTGTTGTTGGCAAGGAGTAATATTTTTGAGCCACATCAAGATGAAGTATCTACGGATTGCTTAGGCAAGAAGTAGCAGACGGGCTGTTCCGCCCCCTATGCCTACAGGAGACATCGGTTGCTTGCTAGGACAACTTCACAGATACCCCGTATTTTGATATGGAGTAGATGGGGCAAATCCCTATCTGCAATAGGTACATGAAGTTGTCCGTGGTAAGAAGCCCCGACTTCAACTCGCGATAGCGAGTAAGTCGGAGAGGTTCACGGCTGCTTATTGAAGGTATATCCTGATACTTTTGCTTTATGAGACATGAAAAAACGCTCCTCCTTACAGTAAACAGTTTTATTATTTCCACTGTCTACCACAAGGGGAGCATATCAAACCTGGGCGGGTTATTTTCGTTTATTCAGGTAAGTAATCAGCGCGAGAAGAAACATTCCGAGCATGATCACTTCCACCAACGAAAATCGCATGAGCACCACCTCCGCTCTGAAGGCGATACTTCCCCACCCAAGTCATGTTGTACTATACCAACATTTGCTATGTTGGGACAGGTCCTTTTATGAATGAACGAGCTGAACTTAATTTGAAAAAGCCTGGAGAGACTGATATTTGAGATGTATTGGCGGATATAGTAAGGAAGCGGTGAACCCCGCTTCTTTTTTTGGCTCTGTAAAGAGTTATTAATTGATTGACTTATTAAACATAACGGCCGTTTTGAGTAACAACAGCCCTTTAAATTTGTTTTTTATATTGTTATATTTGTATAATATACTAAACGAAAGGAGGAAAATAATTGGATGCTATTCACATTACAATAGGACAAAACTTGCAACGATTGAGAAAGCAAAGGCAGTTAAGTTTGGATAAAATGGCAGATTTAACTGGGGTTAGTAAGGGGATGCTGCATCAAATCGAGAGAGGGGACACACAGCCGACAGTAACCACCGTTTGGAAAATTGCTACGGGACTTAATATTTCTTTTTCATCACTAATAAAAGACGATGAATCTACAATATCCATTGTTAATCGAAAGAAAGTACCTGATATAACAGAGGATAATGGTAATTGTCTCGTTTATGTATTATTTCCGTTCAACCCACAAACCCAAATTGAAATTTTCACGATTGTATTAAAACCTAAAGCAAGCTATGTTTCTACTCCACACAATGAGGGTGTTCTAGAGTACATTACTGTTGTTTCAGGAGAGTTTAAGATTATGGTTAAGGATGACGTGTATACTTTACCTGCAGGAGACGCGATACGGTTTGCAGGAAATGTTTTGCACCAATATATAAATGACACGACTGAGGATGTGGTCATACAAGTGGTCATGCATTATCCAGAATCGTAAAAAAGCAGTATAAATGTCAATGACATTTTAGTGGAAAGAACAAACTGTACTCACTTGTACAAAACGGGAAGTTGGAGAATTTAAGTTGAAGCGAATTAACATTAGGAAAGGGAAAGAAAGAACAGAAATTTATGTAATCGAATAATAGGAGGTAAACACGTTGATGATTCAACTTAAAGAAAGTGCACAACTGGTTCAAAACAAGCTAATAGAGTTAGGTTATCCTAATATAGTAATAGAATTACCAGATAGCACAAGAACTGCTCAGGAAGCTGCCGACGCGATAGGTTGTGAGGTTGCACATATAGCTAAGTCAATTATCTTTCGACTTAAAAATTCCGACAAACCGTTATTGGTTGTAGCAAGTGGAGCAAATCGAATTAATGAGAAACAGATTGGCAGCCAACTCGGTGAGAAATTAGGAAAAGCTGACGCTGATTTTGTTCGTGAACACACAGGATTTGTTATTGGGGGCGTACCACCTTTAGGGCATATAGAGTCAATCCTGACTTTTATTGACGAGGACTTGTTTCAATATGATGAGATATGGGCTGCTGCCGGACATCCCAGGGCAGTGTTTCAATTAACGCCCGAACAATTAATGCAAATGACAAAAGGCAAAGTAATCTGTGTAAAATAATATGAAGTTAACGATACAACAAGCGTTTCGATAGTATAGAGCGGGCCACATTTACCTAAATACTTGACCCGAGAGGTTCAAGCAGACACCATGCTTGGGCTTTTCTTTTTATACGAATCCGAGTTTCTGTGGTAGGTATTTGAAACGGCAGGTTCTATCGTATCGTAGTAACACCAAAGGGTGAAAAAGCCCGAATTCGATCTGGGGTCCAGCAGCTTTATATCGATCATTAGCCGCACGGCCATGAAGCAATCCGCTTCGTTTCATTCTTTTGTACAATGGAGGCGAGGAGTGAAGTTTAAGATTTTTATATCTTGTGAGGAGTGAGAACTGATGCAAACCATGCGATTGAAACTAGAAGAATATATCAACAAATATCTGGAATTGTGGGACTTTTACGGCGTTATTCAAGTCACCCAAAAAGGTGAAGTGCTTTTTGAAAACGCATACGGCTATGCAAATATCGAGTTTGGAATCAAAAATGATATCAATTCATGCTTCTCCATCGCTTCCATGTCCAAACAGTTTACTGCCTTCGCGATTATGCTCCTGTATGACAAGAATATGCTGGACATCGATAAATCCGCACAAATATACCTCCCGGCCGATATGAAGATTGACGAGTCGATCACTGTACATCATTTACTATCGCATACTTCTGGATTATTTAATTTTTATAATTTTGAAAATGATTTTTTTGCTGGTTACAACAGAATGAATTATTCGATAAACGATTTCTTCCGGCAGTATATCAATAAAAAGCCTACCAAGCCGCCGGGTACGGCATATGATTACAATAACTCAAACTATAATTTGCTCGCATGGATGATTGAAAATGTTTCAGGAGAAAAATATGAAGATTATATTCGAAACAACCTATTTCTGCCCTTGAATATGATGAACAGCGATGTGGATGACGGTTGTAAACCTATTAAAAACAGATCATGTAATTATACAAAAGATTTTGACGCAACGGTCAAAAGTCCGTATTATAACGAAAAATTTAGCATCGGTGCAGGGGCGATCATTTCAAACTGTGATGATTTGTTCAAATGGTATACTTGTTTGCGGGATCGTAAAATTGTATCGCAAAAAACGTATACCAGGTTTTTCAAAGAGAACAAAAACAATTACTGCTATGGATTGGAACATCATCATATTTACGGTACTGATAGGTATTCTCATGGGGGAGATCATCTTGGAATAAGCACCTATATGCAGGATTATTTCGATGAAGATATTTGCATCATCATTCTTTCAAATAATGAAGCTATCCATCAGTACAGACTGGGCAACGCAATATCAGATATTTTGCATCATGTTGATGTAGATGTTCCGACGAAGTATGAAGAGTTTCCCATCAACGAAAGCAAGCTTAAAGAGGTTTGCGGAACCTACTTGAAAGATAAGATCAAAGTGGAGCTTATTAACGGGAAATTATATTTTACAAGATTCTCAGGCAATCTTCATATTGAGATTTATCCAGTAGGTGAAGGGAGATTTGCCCGCAGATATTGTGACCAGATCCATCCGTACAGTATAACAGAGAACGAGAACGGTCAAATGACATTTTTCGGGTATGCCAAGGAGCTATAGGGGAACTGGCACACTAACTAAATTGGGGGTTTGACCGTAAAAAATATTGTTATCGATACTTGCTCTTTTTATTTTTGAGTAATTTTATCACTTTTTTCAGTCAAACTTTGAAATGTTTCTTTTCACACGAATCTTGCAAGGATTAAGTGGTGGGATTGTTATTGTCGTGGCAATGGCTGTAGCTACTCGACTCGTTGAGAAGGAAAGAAGAGGAAGTGCCATTGGAATCATTTTAATGGGTTTAAGCAGTTCCTTAGTTTTTGGTGTACCGCTGGGGACATTTCTCAGTGGGATCATGGGGTGGAAGGCATTATTTGTCTTCATTGGTTTGGTCACGATTATTCCACTACTCGTTTAAATAGGTGGCTATTCCACATTATTTAATTTGGATTCGCCTTAGGTTCGGGATTAGGAGGTCTTGTAATAAGCGGCACTTCTGTATTGAATCTTAGTTGGGTCGCAGCCGGTACTGTTGTTCTCGCTTTACTAATGACTTTAATGTTGGTTGCTTTTGAACGAACCCCTAGTAGTAAGGCGTTGATGGAAAAAGGTTAGAAACTATCGTCCATTTAAACTAATGGATTCAGATTTGAGTTGAATCTTCTCCAGATTTGTGTTCACAAGCAAGTGACGAGGTATCCACATACTTGTGACCACATGTGTGAGTTTCTACGTTAAAGAACTCTACCCCCCTCAAGGAAGCTCACTTCTACTTTTCTGCATAATACTCGACAAGGAAACGTTGAAATTCGCGCGCAGCTTCAGATAGATACCGCGCTTCATTCCACGATACGTAAAAGGCGCGTTTGTTATCCGGGTCTTCGATATGCAGCAAAGTATATTGCGGTACATCATCCCCTTTGCATCCCGGAACGAATGCAACCCCCAGACCTGCCTGTACCAGGCTGCCCAAAGCGGCGGGCTCCTCCACTTCACAGACGATGGTCCGCTGAATTCCCGCTCGGCTACTGATCTCGTCATTGGCTTCGCGAAACGGATGTCCGATCTTGTATTCGATGAACGGGTCATCGGCTACCTGCTCCAATGTAATGCTGCTCTGGTGCTCATACCGGTGGCCGCGAGGCACGGCCAGGAAGACCTCTGTCTGCAGCACGGGAACTTCACGAATGCCCGGCTTGTGAAAAGACATCGGTCCAAACCCGAGATCTGCGATGCCCTGCTCCAAAAGCTCCCCGATGCTGTACGTCTCGGCAGGCGCAATCTGATTGATGCGGAAGCTGACATCCGGAAACCGCTCGCGAAAAGCCGCTATTGCAGGCGAGAGGCGGTTTAATGCATTCGTAGCGATGCTGATCACCCCCCGTTCCAACCCTGCCAAATCCATCACTTCTTTCTTTCCTTCTTCCAAAGAAGATAAAGCCGTTTCGACTTTGGCAAGAAAGACTTTGCCGAATGCGTTAAGACGAATTTGCCGGTTCGCACGATCAAACAGCGGGACGCCCAGATCTTCCTCCAGTCTGGAAATCGTCTTGCTGAGAGCCGGCTGTGCAATATGAAGCTGTTCAGCAGCCTTGGTCATATGTTCCATTCTGGCAACTGTGCGGAAATATTGCAGCTGCAGCAATTCCAATGTCATCACCACTTTTCCATATACTCAAGGTTATGAATGTATTGAAAAATATATATTATTCTTTATCTATATTCGATTGTAAAATAATGCGTAACAAAAAGAAAGGGGGATCTTCCATGAAAACCGATAAGTTAATATATATCCTCGCATTCACCATGGTTCTATCTTCCATGAGTGCGACCATGTTCAATATCGTACTGCCGAAGATGGGGGAAGAGTTCCAGCTTTCCTACTCGCAAGTGAGCTGGGTGTCTGCAATCTATTTGCTTATTTATGCGATCGGTTCGGCTGTGTACGGCAAATTAGCCGACCTTTTTAGATTAAAAAGCTTGATCACATTCGGGCTGCTTTTCTTCTGTGCCGGCTCTCTGATCGGGTTGGCTTCTCAAGCTTATTGGATGGTTCTTCTAGGCAGAATTATGCAAGCTTGCGGTGCGGCAGTCATTCCCGCGACGGCGATGATCGTGCCGATACGGTATTTCCCGATGGAAAGACGGGGATGGGCGCTCGGCATTACGGCAAGCGGGCTGGCCATCGGCAACGCGATCGGTCCGGTTGTCTCTGCGATGCTTGTCAGCTTTGCTCATTGGCGGTGGTTATTCTGCCTGCCGATGCTTCTCGTCTTTACGCTGCCCTTATATCGCAAATATCTCGTTGAAGAGCCGCGGAATGGCGGCAAACTAGATTGGATCGGCGGCGGATTGCTGGCTGGAACCGTGGCAAGCTTGCTGCTGGCCATTACATTCGCGGATTGGCTGCCAGCCGTAATAAGTGCGGCAGCTTTCCTCTTATTCGTCGTCCGTATTCGCCGAGCGGAGACGCCCTTTGTGAATCCCCGCTTGTTTCGCAACAGCAGTTATTCACTGGGTCTAACCATCGCTGTATTGGTCATGGCTGTCGGATATTCGTTGCCGTTCCTCACTCCTCAGCTTTTGGCAGATGTCCATGGGCTCTCACCAGGATTGATCGGCTATGCGATGGTGCCCGGAGCCGCTGTCTCGGCGTTCTTGGGACGTAAAGCCGGCAAATTAGCGGATATTAAAGGGAATATGACCTTGTTCACGATCGCTGGCGGATTGCTTATGATTTGCTTCTCATTGCTGTCTCTTTATGCGGGTGTTTCTCCCGTGATCATTGCTGTCTTCCTCATCTTCGGCAATGTTGGACTAATGTTTATGCAGATTGCTTTATCCAATACGATTTCCAGAACGCTTCCGAAGGAACAGACCGGAATCGGGATGGGACTGTTATCGATGCTGAATTTCTTATCCGGGGCCATCTCCACGGGTGTTTATAGTAAAGTCATCGATCAAGGCACTGCGTTTCGATTGAATCCGTTCAATGCGTTCCCGGGCACTTATGTTTATAGCAATATTTACTTCGTGTTGGCGCTAACCGTTTTGGGAGTATGGATCATGTATCGTGTACGATTCGGAAGCAGGCTGAAAGTACGAGGAGAAATGCTGGAAAATTGAAAATAATAATGACGCAAGACCTTTAGATAAAATATCAAGATCCGAAGAAAATGGAAAAAATGCAGGCGTTCGATCGCAGCATCTCCGCCAAGTTTACATGGAAAATTAGTTTGTCTAAATCTTGCAGCCGCCACATAAACAAGATTGAAGTGCAGAAGTGCCTCTTAAATCTAGCCTTTTCCCAAAACGAGAATTAGAGTGCAGAAGTACCCTTTAATTTGACAAAATCGTCTGATTTTTACTAAACATAGAAAATAATGCGCACTTTTACACCACAATAGCAAAAATAGCTAAATTGGCAGAATTGGGGGGCATATTTGTACTTTTGTTTGTATTTTAATTTGTTTTCCGGCCTGACTATAGGCCCTAAGTTAAAAGTATAGCACCTCAATAAGTCACCCATCGTTTCTTCAGGGGACAGCTGAGGTGCCGTCGACTATGAGCGAACTTCCGGCAAATGATCGAATGCGGTTTTGGTTAATGCCACACGCGGCTCCCTCCTTA
The DNA here is from genome assembly GCF_018403245.1 of Paenibacillus sp. J2TS4. GTDB lineage: Bacteria > Bacillota > Bacilli > Paenibacillales > NBRC-103111 > Paenibacillus_L. The sequence goes on along the minus strand of NZ_BOSH01000005.1, from coordinate 331,904 downwards.
TATTTACGGTATGGAGTGTGAGATCCGGCTTATGGCTCGATGGCCGCTTTTTTCGTATTGATGGCGCGAATAACGGCGGGGTCGAATTTGGGCTTGCGGTCATAAGTGCACAATCCATTCACTTCTTGCTCGACATCGTACAACTGGGTGTAGCAGAAGCCGAGGGGGGCTTCCGCCTCGTATTTGTTCTGGATGCGGGCTGACCCGCATCGGGACAGCCAAGCGGCGTGAGCGCAGCTTACCAGCCGCGCTGGTACGGCTTCGGCGCGGCAAGCTCGGCACCAAGCCGCTTCGCGGCGGCACGCGGCCAATACGGGTCGCGCAGCAGCTCGCGTCCCAGCAGCACCAGATCTGCGCGGCCGCTCTGCAGAATCTCTTCGGCCTGCTCCGGCTCCGTGATCAGGCCGACCGCGCCGGTCGCGATGCCGGCCCCTGACCGGATCTCCTCCGAGAAGGGTACCTGGTACCCCGGATATACTTTCGGGGACCCGCCAACGACCGCACCGGAGCTTACATCAATCAGGTCGATGCCCTGGGCCTTCATCTGTTTGGCGTAGTATACCAAATCGTCCGGCGTATTGCCTTCCGGATGGTACTCATGCGCGGATATGCGAACGAGCAGAGGCCCGTCCCAGACCGATTGAATGCCCTCGATCACCTCGCGAAGGAAGCGGTAGCGGCGATCGCGGTCGCCTCCATACTCGTCTTCACGATGATTCGTGAGCGGTGACAGGAACTCGTTGATCAGGTAGCCGTGCGCTGCATGAATCTCGAGCACATCGAAGCCGGCATCCTTCGCTCGCCCGGCAGCGGCTGTGAATGCGGTGACCGTCTCCCGGATTTGCTGCAGCGTCATGGCCTCCGGCGTCTTCGACTTGTCGTCGAACGGAATCGCCGACGGCGCAATGATCGGGCCGTCCAGCACCGCCTTGCGGCCGGCGTGGGCCAACTGGATGCCGATGTGGGCGCCCTGTCCGTGCACCAGTCTCGTCAGTTCCCTCAGTCCTTCGACATGCTCATCGCTCCAGATGCCGAGATCCTGGGGAGTAATCCGCCCTTGCGCCGTAACCGCCGTCGCTTCGACCAAGATGAGGCCGACTCCGCCTACCGCACGCGACGGATAATGGATTTTATGCCAGTCCTGAACACGGCCCGATTGATCGACGACCGAATACATACACATCGGCGACATGACGATCCGGTTCTTCAGGGTTAGCTGCTTTAAGGAGTATGGAGTAAACAACATGCATTTTCACGCCCTTTTCATATCATTGTTGATGGTTGGGTTCGGTATTTACTTATTTAATGGCTACATTAAGTCTCAATCCCGGAATCCGTGCTGGACAAAATAAGGTGCCATTGTACACCCCGATTCTGCCAATTTAGCCAATGAGCGTCAAGCACGGATGGCTGGCTAGAGCCTACTTTAAGCCGCCTTTTACAGGTTGTCAATAAACTTCAGATAATCCAGTGTACTTCGATTTTCCTGCAGATACAGCCAGAGCAACTTTGCGTTTTTTAATTTGTCGCCTCCTTTTGAGCTATAAAGCAGCAGTCCCCGACTTGCTGTTCCTTTCATTTTTTCCGTCTATAAAAATATTTAGTCCCTCCCGAATCCCTGACAAACTGTTGTCAGGGTGCGTGGCTTATACTTTTTTTGTATACATAACAAACAGGTAGAAAGGAGCGATACCATGCCGCAACAAGAGTACATCGTGGTAAGGGGAGCCAGGGAAAACAACCTGAAGAATGTATCATTACAAATCCCAAAGCGGAAGATAACTGTTTTTACCGGGGTTTCCGGCTCTGGCAAATCATCACTTGTTTTTGATACCGTGAGTGCCGAAGCACAGCGGTTGCTGAATGAAACGTACACGGCATTTATCCGAAATCGTCTTCCCAAATACAGCCGACCGGATGCAGATACCATTGAAAATTTGTCTACCGCAATCGTTATCGATCAAAAACGACTAGGAGGCAATTCACGCTCTACAGTAGGTACGATTACCGATATCTATTCCATGCTTCGCCTTTTATATTCACGCGCAGGCACGCCATTTGTTGGATACTCGCACGTTTTTTCCTTCAATGATCCGAATGGGATGTGTCTGGAATGCCAGGGTCTCGGCAAAAAAGTGGAGCTTGATGTGGACAAAATCTTCGATAAATCGAAGTCGTTAAATGAAGGAGCCATCTTGTTCCCCATATTTTCTGTAGGATCCTGGTATCTAAAAACGTACACCCTATCCGGCTTATTTGATAACGACAAGAAGCTCGCAGACTATTCGGAGCAGGAGTGGGAGATGTTGTTGTATGGTAAAGGACGAAAAATAAAGCTTCCGTCCAAAGGAGGACCTATCCAGTCTGATTATGAGGGGGTCGTTCCCAAATTTAACCGCCTTTATATTCAAAGAGACAATAATGAATTATCCGAGAGCACCCAAGGCAAGGTGAATCGCTTCATTACCGTTGTACAGTGTCCAGTATGCAAGGGAGCACGCCTTAGTCAAGACTCATTAAGTTGTACCATCCACGGCTATAACATTGCTGAATGCGCGTCAATGGAAATAAGTGAGCTTCTGAAGGTTATCAAGGACATCGTAAATCCGGTAGCCGCGACGATCGTATCCAGTCTGTCGGAGCGGTTGCAGCATTTGATCGATATGGGGTTAGATTACTTAAGTCTGGACCGGGAGACGACCACCTTATCTGGCGGCGAGTCTCAGCGGATTAAGATGGTGCGGCAGCTTGGCAGCAGTTTGACCGATATGATGTACATTTTCGATGAGCCAAGCATCGGTCTGCACCCCCGTGACATTCATCGTTTAAATCGTCTGTTGAGGAAATTGTGCGACAAAGGAAATACATTGCTTGTTGTAGAGCATGATCGGGATGTCATTCAAATGGCCGATCATATTGTGGACGTCGGACCGCGTGCCGGAACACGCGGAGGAGAGATTGTCTTTGAGGGAACGGTGGAAGAACTGTATCGCGCTCCTACACTAACAGGCCGTTATATCAATCGGCAGGCGCCGATGAAAGAAACCTTTCGCATGCCACAAGGACACATGACCATTGCAGGAGCGAACGCCCATAATCTGAAAAATGTTACGATTGATATTCCTGTAGGCGTCTTGACCGTTGTAACCGGTGTGGCAGGGTCAGGTAAAAGCTCGCTGATTCATCATGCCTTTGTTCCCCAGTACCCTGAAGCCGTTGTCATTGATCAATCTGCGATCAGCACTTCGATCCGCTCCAATCCTGCCACCTATACAGGGATTATGGATGATATTCGAACTATGTTTGCCAGAGCGAATAAAAAAAGCGCCTCTTTATTCAGCTTTAATTCCAAAGGAGCTTGTCCGGATTGTCAAGGATTGGGATTTATTTATACGGATTTAGCCTTCATGGAAGGCATCAAGACAGCTTGTGAAACCTGTGAGGGCAGACGGTTTAGAGATGAAGTGCTGAAATATACATTGAACGGGAAATCCATTACGGATGTTCTGGATATGACGGTGCGGGAAGCGCTTGATTTTTTTGATAAGAAGGAAATTTGCCAGCGGCTGCAAGCCCTCGATGATGTAGGCTTGCATTACCTCACACTCGGTCAACCATCCAGCACCTTATCCGGAGGGGAATGCCAACGTGTCAAGCTCGCTGACGAACTGCAGCAAGAAGGGAAACTATATGTAATGGACGAGCCGACCACCGGACTTCATATGTCCGATGTCGATCATTTGCTCGGTATTATCAACCGTATTGTGGATAGTGGCAGCACTGTCATTGTCATTGAGCACAATCTGGACGTGATCAAACAGGCCGATTGGATTATTGATCTTGGACCGGAAGGAGGCCATAAAGGAGGGGAAATTGTGTTTGAAGGGACGCCGCGGCAACTGATTCACACCAACAGTTCACTAACCGGTAAGTATGTGAGAGAAAATGCAATGTGAAATGAAGGAGGGAAAGCGCGATGGTTCGTGTCGAGAAGCTGCAAAAAATCTATCATGCCGGCAAGAAACATGAAGTTAAAGCGGTTCGGAATGTCAGTCTGGCCATTCAAAGAGGAGAGATATATGGATTGTTAGGTCCGAATGGCGCGGGCAAGAGTACGACTATGCGGATGTTGGCTACTTTACTTCGGCCAAGCGGGGGGCAAGCTTTCATTGCAGGCATCGATCTCTTACGGAATCCAGACGCCGTCCGTTCAAAGATCGGCTATGTGGGGCAGCATGGCGGAAGCAAGCTTTGGGCCAGCGGAATGGAAAATTTGGTTTTTCAAGGCCGTATATACGGCCTGTCTAAATCAGAGAGCGAACATAGGGCCGGGAACCTGGTGCAAGCATTGGATTTGCATGCTGTCTGCGACCGACAGGTAAAAGCGTACTCCGGAGGCCAAAAGCGAAAGGTTGATCTTGCCATCGGCATGGTTCATTCACCTGACTTGTTATTTTTGGATGAGCCGACAACGGGGCTCGATCCGAAGAGCAGAGCGGAGTTCTGGGGCTACGTCCGAACAATCAGAACTAACGGGACAACCATCCTCTTAAGTACGCATTATCTGGACGAGGCTGATGCTTTGTGTGATCGCGTAGCCATCGTCGATCGGGGAACGATCCAAACGGAGGGAAGCCCGGAGCAATTGAAAATGCAAGTAGGCGGAGATCGTATCACCCTGCAGTTACAGGAGGAAGGGAATCGCGGACGCGAGCAGGACTGTATGGATGCTTTGCGTCGGGCCGATTATGTCCAGCGGCTGCAGCAGGACGGGCAGTCTGTCCGATTAAATGTGGATTCGAATGAAAAGATCCTCTCGGAGGTCATTCGTCTCATCGATCATTACGGGTTAAAAATTTTGCGTTTCGAACATGCACGGCCAACATTAGACGATGTATTTCTCCAATACACGGGACGTTCCATGCTTGCCCAATAAATATGAAACAAAGGAGGCGGATATTGAAAATGATGCAGCAAACCTGGGTATTGTTTCAATCTCATGTGGCGGAAATGCTTCGCAGCTTCATCTGGGCCCTGATCTCATTATTTGAACCGATCTGTTACTTATTACTATTCTTCCCGCTATTGAATGGAATGGCCAGCAACCTGTTGTTTATTGAAGGCAATGCTCTTGATTTTTTTGTACCCGGATTGATGATCATGGTAACCATTTATTCGGTCATGACCTCAGGAATGAGTGTTATCGGACAAATCAAATCAGGGGTATTTGAGCAATGGCAAGCAAGCCCTTCGAGCCGAATAGCGATGACGTTCAGCTTGTTGCTTCGGGATGTAATAAGTACACTGATGCGTATTGGTATTTTACTAATTGTAGCTGTATGTATGGGAATGAAATTCAGTTGGTTTGGTTTTGTGATGTGCAGCTTGCTTGTTGTTCTTATTGTTCTTTTTATGTCTTCCATATCCTATGCGCTGGCTTGTATGATGCGAGACGAAGGGTCGCTTGCAGCGCTGACTAATTTTCTCGTACTGCCTTTGCTGCTGTTGTCGGGTATTTTAATGCCGCTTGAACTAAGTTCATCCCGTGTCATTTCGTTTTTAGGCAAAATCAATCCGTTCACCTATGTTGTAGACGCATGCAGAGCGCTCATGACTGGTGGAGGTTTGACCCCAACAGTTGGCATTGCTTATGCGGTAACGGGCATTTTGGCTCTAGGGGGGATTTGGTGGGCAACTCGTACTTTTAGTAAGTTAACGATATAATTTGGATAAGGGGGGATTTCGCTTGAAGCTGGATCGTTTGCTTTCCATTACGATGGCTTTGCTCAGTAACAATAGAGTGAGCGCTGTCGAATTGGCGGATAGATTTGAGGTGTCTTTAAGAACCATCTATCGTGATATGGAGACGCTGAATCAAGCCGGAATTCCCATAACCTCTTATCCCGGACCGGATGGCGGATATGAGATCATGTCGGGTTACCGGTTAGATAAACAGGTATTAACACTCGAGCAATTCCACTCTATCTATACCGCATTGCGAGGCATTCAATCGGCAACCGACAATTCCGATATGACCGATTTGCTTGAAAGAATCGGGGCCTTGATCCCCGATGGGTCCGGAGCCCCTTCTTCATTCAGTTTGGATTTTCGGCATGCGTCCGATAAGGATGTGAAGGAGAAGATTCGATCCCTGGATCTTGCCGTTCGGAAGATGCATGTTGTGGAATTCGATTATATGGACAATCAGGGTGTGGAGACGTCTAGAACGCTCGAACCTATGGGCCTGTACTTGAAGCGGAGCGCTTGGTATTTATGGGGCTTCTGCCGAATTCGATCGGCCCTGCGAGTTTTTCGTTTATCTCGTATGAATGATTTGAATGTCTTATCAGAAATGTTCATTCGCCGTGATCTAACGGTTGAAGATGTAGATAAGGACCGCAGGTGGATAAAGCCGCCGGATGGTGTGGACGTCACGTTATTGTTTCAACCATTGGCGAAGGCGCGGGTCAGGGATGAATTTGAAGCAAGCCGAATCGTAACGAATCCCGACGGAACACAGCAAGTGACAGCTTATTATTATACGAAGGAGAAGGCCATACAGCATATTATCAGCTTTGGAATTCATGTGAAGGTATTGGGACCGCCTGAGATGGTTAAAGCGTTATACAGCCATGTGCTTCAGATTTCCCATCTGTATGAAGAGTGATGTTTGCTGTCGCAAACACTTGGCGAATGGCCCGAATATATTCGAAGCGTGTCACATGTTCATCGGTATAAATCCGTTGGAATTGTGCTTGACAGAAGGAAAGGAACGATTCCCCAACTTTTATAGTGCCTTTTTACGCGCTTGTGCTGACATTCAATTTTCTGGCCATATCGATTGCTCTTGAATTCATGCCGTCACTTCATTAAACATTATGTATTAAGTTTAAAGCTTCCCGACGGATTATCTCAATACAAAACTATTATGACAGGTGTAAATTCGTTTAACTTTAGCATTTGCATGAATGTTATAGAATGGTGGTGAAGTCAGACAAAAATATGTTCAAGGAGGCACTCTCATGATATTAGTGACTGTCGTACCTACAGGCAAGCATCCCGGTGCAAGCCCATCCGAACCCATCGGTCGTTGTCTGGTCGATCGATTGATAAAGGCGGGCGAACAAGTGCGCGTACTGGCCGAAAGGCCGCAAACCTTGGGGTGGCCGGACGGTGTCGAAGTTGTCGAAGGAAGCATCACGCGCCCCTCAGAATGTTTGGACGCATTTCTAGGCGTCGAACGTGTATTCTTATCCGGTGCATCCCCAAAGACCGTACGGGAGTTTCTAGACCAAGCACAGAAAGGCGGGGTACGCCGCATTGTCGTATTATCTTCGCATGGCCCCGAGTACGAAGCCGAGTATCCTCCGGAAACGTGGTATTGGTTGGCCATAGAGAGGGCAGTGGAGGAATCCGGCGTGGAGTGGGTGCATATCCGGCCTTCTGCCGTGATGGCGAGCATGCTTACAGGCTGTTACCCGGCAACCGGATCGGCTTGGGTGGAGTCCATCCGGACTGAAGGAGTCATCCGTGAGCCCTACATTCGAGCTGCCTACCCGTTCATTGACGAGAGGGACCTCGCCGGTGTAGCAGCGGCCGCTCTGCTCGAAGATGGGTACACCGGAAAAATATTGGAGGCAGGAGGAGCGAACATTAGTGCAGTGGAACGGGTACGTATAATCGGTGAAGCGCTCGGGCGGGAGATTCGGCTTGAGGAGATAACTCCGGATCAGGCAGGCGAACTTTGGCGGGCTCAGGGATGGCCTGAGGAGACGATTGAGGTTACACTGTACGCTTTGTCCGAGTTTGGCGCTCACCCGGAATTATATGCCCAGTGGACAGCAGATAATGCGGATCCGACTATTAAACAGGCGCTCGGCCGCTCCGCCCGTACCTATGCGCAGTGGGTTGAGGATCACGTTGAAGACTTCCGCTAAATATTTATCATCCGAATAGCAATCCGATTGTAGCGGGCTGACGGTATCATCGTCAGCCTGTTGAATTTAAAGCGCAGCATGATCAAATGGAAAATTCTATTTTCAAGTCACCCAAAAAGGTGAAGTGCTTTATGAAAACGCATACGGCTAAGCAAGTATCGAGTTTGGAATCAAAAACGATATAAATTCATGCTTCTCAATCGCTTCCATGTCGAAACAATTTACTGCCTTTGCGATTATGCTCCTATATGACGATCGTAAAATTGTATCGCAAAAACGTATACCAGGTTTTTCAAAGAGAACAAAAACAATTACTGCTATGGATTGGAACATCATCATATTTACGGTACTGACAGGTATTCTCATGGGGGAGCTTAAATTATACAATTGAATTAGAAGATTTCCAGCATGGTTATAAATGTGTTCAAGGTTTGGAAAAACTGGGGTTTGGTATGGAGTGATGGTTTTCTTGAAGTAAAGATTGTAATAAAAAAGCAGCTTAATTGAGCCGTCCTGAATTAGAGCAAGATGGAGATTGTTCTCCGTCCTGGTACTAAAAAGGTTAGGAGCTTGCCCAAGGAGGAGCGCCATGAATATTACCGAAGATTTCATTGATGAACGTTTCAAAGCATACGTTCTGGAAAAGTTTTGCGGGAATCGTGAATGGATTCAGACGAGCGATGTGGATCGAATCGTATCACTGCAGCTTGCGAATCATAGATATTCAAGTCTGAAAGGGATTGAGCATTTCGCGTCGCTGGAGGAGCTGGATTGTTCGTTCAATAACCTGACGGAGCTCGACATCAGCAAGAATATAAACCTGCAAACGTTGGATTGCGGGGGGAACCAATTAACTTGTCTGGACACGGGGGATCATCCCAAATTGGAAAAGCTGTCTTGTCAATACAACAAGTTGACTCATCTGGATATCCGCGGCAATCCGTTGTTGAAAGAACTTAACTGCAACAAAAACGAGATTCATGCCTTGGATTTGACGGCCAATGTTCAGTTGGAAACGTTGGATTGCGGTTTTAATCGAATTCGGAATCTGGATGTCAGTCACAACGCCATGCTCACCAAGCTGGACTGTTATTGGAACATCCTTTCGGAATTGCCTTTAGATCAGAACACGAATTTAACAGAACTTAACTGCAGCTACAATTCCATATTTGATTTGAAATTGGAGCAGAATACACAGCTTACCCACCTCGATTGCGCGAACAATTATTTGATCAGCTTGAACCTGCAGGGCTGCTCGAGCTTGATTGAAATCCGCTGCAATAACAATCATCTTACGAATTTGGATGTAACCAGACATCACGCCTTGCAAAGTTTAAGATGTTTCAATAATCACATTACAACATTGGATCTCAGCCATAATGAGTATTTAGTCGAGCTCTATTGCTCCGAAAATAAAATCTCGAAGCTGGATACCAGTCATAATCCAAAGCTGGAACGACTGGATTATTCCAATAATCTCATCGTAGAGCCGGACCATACGGTTAAGGGTATCGGAACTTTTGGGTACGATGTCTCTCTATCTACCTATACATCCGCGCTTCCTTATAAGGGGAAAGAGCTGTCCGTTACAGCGGATGTCTCTGCCAAAGCTGCTATGAAACGGCTGTCGCCCATCATCAAGAAAGCATGGGGGAATTTGGACGAGCTCAACGATCGGGCGCTGGACCTGATTGCCCAAACGCATCCTGACGAAGATGTGACCGAGTTAGTTTTGTCCGGGCTTGAATTTGGTAGAGACAGCACATTTCGATTGGGTTACGATGCAGGCGATACCCCGGCCGGACAACTATACATTTACGTGGCTTTCAATAAAAAGCTTGAAATGAACGGCGATCTCGTTTATGAAACTTATTAATAACGCTGGACAGGGTTTGCGTCGATTTGGTCCTTGTCCAACTATATTGCTGGATTTCACCACTTGGATGAATTAGTTGATTCATGACAAGGGGCGATCACTATGCTGACTCTTACTCAAATCAAACGTAAGGTGAACCTCCCCCACTTACTCGCTATCGCGAGTTGAAGTCGGGGCTTCTTGCCACGGACAACCTGCACGCGGTCTTCCTAAGTTACGGGTAGCTAAAGTTAAACTAGCTCTTTCCGAAATGAGCACTTTCGGCGCAGGAACGGTTTGGCCTTTCGAACTATTGGTTTACTTTTGTGAAGAGGCTGTTCAGTTTATCCAGGAGGAGGGCGATATTTTTGAGGATATGGGGGATTGCTTCACGAATGCTTATGAAGAAGTAATTCAAATCCTTAATAAAGAAAAGACTCCATTGCCTGTAGACGGTTCAAATAGAAGCGGTTGTGAAAATGGTTTTGAAAGGCCGGGGATATAATGAAAATTGGGAGAATCATTGGCGAAGGCAATACGGCCACTGTATATGAATATGGGGAAGGTACAGTGCTTAAGCTTTTCGTTCAGGGCTATCCCCAGAATGCGATAGAAAGAGAGTTTCATAACGCAAAGGCAATCAACAGTATGAACTTTGCAAAACCAAAGGCACATGAAATGATTTGTTGCGAAGAGCGAACGGGAATTATCTATGACAGGGTGGAGGGGGAGTCCCTGTTGGATTGGGTCTTGAAAACAGGTGACCTTAAGGGATGTGCTAAATATATGGCGAACCTGCATAAGTCCATTGTTCAGAACAGGGTTAGCCATGTACCGGATTATAAACAATTTTTAATATCCAATATATTAAAAGCGCGATCGACTAATTTAATGGAACCAGAAGGAGTATTAGAAATCTTGGATAAATTGAAAGATGGGGATACCCTTTGTCATGGTGATTTTCATCCGGGCAATATATTACTATCCAATGGGACTACGGTGGTTATAGATTTCATGAACGTGTGTCATGGAGATTTTTTGTATGATGTGGCAAGAACTGTTTTTTTGGTACAATATACGCCTGTTCCCGCACATACGACGTATGATCGAGAATCGCTTCTGCGTCTAAAGAAAAGGCTGGCAGACTTATATCTTATCGAAATGAATGTAACCCGAGATAGGATACAAGATTATCTATCCGTGATTATGACGGCTAGAGTAGGGGAATGCCCCGACGAAGAGAGTGGGTTTAAACGTGTTTTGGGTAATGATCGATTGGAGCTGTAGGTGCTTGGCCCACAAGTTTAAGCAATCATATCCTTTATGGGGACTAACGGTTTGTAACGCTTGAATCCGCATGCGGTAAAAATCAACAAATTGCTGCGGACTGTTGTTCATAGCTTCCGTGCTTGCCAGCAATTGGGGGTCTTTTCCATGCCATAATCCGTTAGCGGAACGGAAATCAGGCACTCCGCTTTCTGTACTCATTCCGGCCCCGGTGAATACAACGGTATAGTTTGGATTGTTTAAGCATTTGGCTATCACAGTACTCAGCTCCTGTGCTTTATTTATGGTATATTTTTTGGCGGTCAAAGATGACCGGCATGAAACTTTAGCACTTCCTCAGCCGTATCAGAGGTAATAACTCCAACTGCTGGAGGTATAAATAATTATAGCATCGCTAATCCGAGAAGCTAGAATGCAGTCGGCCATTTTTAATTATAAAGAATGATAACTCAACTTTGCAGAGTGAAAATCAGCTTGAAACCTTGCAGTGGCTGGAGCGGGGAGAAATCAAGCACCTTATTTTTTTCGCAGTTACGGCGTGTCTACTTTTTTAGTCTACTCACGTCTACTCGCAAAGGTAGCGCCTACCTGTATTTTATGTAGGTAAATCGAAGCGGATGGGGCAAATCGACTAGACTAGATGGAAAAACTGTATTTAAAATGACGGATTTTTGCGGGTATCCTTCTTTCTACACGAAATAGATGGAGTTTTTCCACTTAGATACCCGTTATTCGCCCTTTAGTAACAAATTAGCTGTATGAAATCCATTTCGTTGTCCTGTTTATTTTGATCCAGCGTCAACTCTAGTAATTGAATAGTCAACATTGCCTGACTACATAAAGGCTGTGTGTCGATTTCAAGCTGAGAGAATTGAGTTATAAGATCGACACTTATAATCATGCTTATAGTTCACCGCGAAACGTCAATCCACCTTTAAAGGACGGTGGCAGCCGTTTACGCTTAAAAGAGGAAGCCGGAAGCGAGGTCACAATTGATGAATTCAAGGACACAGCAGTTAATTGATTTTACCAAAGCGAAATTTGGACTGGACAACTATTATTTACAACGACATAGATTCGACCGGGAGATTACTCCTGCTAATGAAACGGTGTATACCCTCAGTATGGAATGGTTCCCCAATCATGCCGCCGGACAAGAGGAGGAGGACTTGAATCCGGAAGGAACAGCGGTTATAGAAATCGAAGTCAACCGGCCAAAAGTGAAAAGCGTTATTTTCGTCATGGGGAAAACCTATGCGCAAAATGGAATTGTGTTCCCCAACCGGAATACGCAAGAGATTATCCAATGGGTGGAGGCGGAAACCGGTCTGACCTACGGCAAGCAATTTCAGCTCCGCAAGGAAGAGGAAGGGGAGCTTCAATTTGCGGAATGCTTTGAAGGCATTGCAGTGTCTCCCTCCGGGTTCATTGAGGTTAAATGGAATCCGCAAGGCCAGCTCACTTCCTTCTCAGTCTATGGTCAGTTTCCTTTTCCTAAGTCTGTTAAACAAGAAATTTATACCTTGTCTCTGGACAAGGCGGAACCATTGGCCAAAGAGCAGTTTAAGCTGGTGAACTTTCCTTCTTATGAACAAAACCAATGGGTTCCGGTTTATGCGGTGGAAGAGATTTTTGTGACGAATGACGGAACGTCGACCCTCCCTTTTGAATTTATAGTAAATACACAGTCTTCCGTGCGAATGGACCAGACCTTAGTTTGGGACAAGCCCATTGAGCGATCTCAAACAGCCTTTGAAGGAAAAGAGATTCAATGGCTTGAGGAGATTACTGCAGAACAGGCATTTGCGAATGAGCCGTCCCCGGATTCCCTGCCGATCACGGAGGAAGAGCGGGAAGCATGTGCGACTGCCGTTAAAGACTTTTTATCACGGGAATTACCCGATGACACTGGCCAATGGACGCTTAAAAGCTTGCATCGGGAAAAGGGCCGCATTCACGCCACATTAAGAGCGGCTCAACAGAACACGTGTGTTTTTCAAAGAAAGCTTACCGTGCTGCTGGATGCAGACACCTTGCAAGTCCATAACGTTATAGATAATCAACCAATGCTGGACATGTTTAACTCTTTTGAAGAGCCTGAAGAAATAAAGATTTCCGGAGAACAAGCGTATGCAAAGCTAAAATCATTCTTCGAGCTGACCCCCTATTATGTTTACGATGCCCAACAAAACCAGTATAGTTTATGCGGCAAATTCGATTGTAACTATGGTGCTCATGCCGTAAGCGGTGAAATTGTATCTTTAAATGAGTTGTAGGACTAGGAGAAGATTTGAGCCTTTTCTTGACGAATAAAGGGGTATAAATGGGAATGTCGAATCGGGAATATCCAATTAGTAGAAAATTTCATTTAGAGAATGTTGGCAAAGAGGAAGACGTTTACGCGTCAAACGGAGAAGCTACTTCTGGATTTGGGTTGTTTGTTTTATCTAATGAACGCGTACAATACCATTTTAGAGAGGAGGACATGAGTTTAGACGAAGCGGAGTCCTATATCGAAAATTGTTTGAATAATCTACCTGATGAAACGGTTGATGAGTTATGCAAAAAAATGTGCACATGGAAAGATCATCTCCTGACAGATTGTTATCCAGATATGAAATGCCCAGATGGTTTGCCGGATGCTCAGGGCAGGGACCTCTTACGCTTTATTTCAGTGAGCGATATTTATATCTACAGAAATCCTTATGATAAGAATGATCCCCTATTTGGAGCAAGCGTTCTGGCTGGTATGGAATGGGATTTTGAAGACGGTATTGAAATTATTATCAAAGGCAAGGAAGTTCTTGAAGTACGCGAGTTTCTAGGTTATGGGGAATATGCCATTTGGGATGAAAGCGACGACGGGTAAAAGTTTCGAAGCCGCATTTACCTGATATATTAAAGGCCCAAGCCATAAAATGCTTGCGCCTTCTTTTGTTTATTACAGATTAATTGGTTTTTTCGATTGCTTTAAGCCAGCCGATTCCCTGACATTAAGCGAACATGACTTTCAATAAATAACGGCACCAATTAGTGTAATCGATCCAAATCAATCCATTTTTTGCTTCTCATGTAAGGAAGATGCCATTTTCTATATTAAAAATATTATCTGCCCAATCAAGGTAAAAATTGTCTTCGTGAGAAACAAGCAACACACTTCCTTTAAATTGGATTAAAGCCTTCTGTAAAGCTTCTTTCGCTTCCGCATCCAGATGATTCGTAGGCTCATCTAAAATAAGAAAATTACATGGAGAAAGTATCAAACCACATAATTTCACTTTTGATTGTTCTCCGCCACTTAATGTGCTAATTTCTTGTGAAACGTTTTTATCTTTTACGCCACATCGTGCCAGATGCTGCCGTATTTCTTTTACATTCAGTTTAGGGAACTGTTCTGAAATAATTTGGAGCGGTGTTATTGCTCCGTTGTCCCAGTTTAAATCTTGCTCATAATATCCCATTTTTATCTGGTCTGAAAATCGAAAATAACCTGAAATGGCGGGAATACGCCCAACTAAAGTTTTTAATAAAGTTGATTTTCCAATCCCGTTAAACCCTGTAATAATCAGTTTTTGTCCACCCATAACTGAAAAATTTAGTTTTGGTAAAAGTGCTGATTCATAGCCGACTTCAAGATCTTTGACTGTGAGTACTGTATGTGATGAGATTGGCAATTCATCAAACTGAATGGATGGCTTATGAGTAAACGTAGGTGGAGCGATTCTTTCCATCCTTTCCAGTTGTTTTCTACGTCCTTTTGCTATTTTGGAGTTATTCCCTGCAATATTTTTTCGAATATATTCTTCGGTTTTTTCAATCTTTTTTTGCTGAGCGTTATATCGACGGATATAATCCTGTCGTAAATGCTCTTTTTGACGAAGAAAGTCTGAATATTTACCGTAGTACTTTTTAACAGTTCCAAACTCTATGTCACATATACAAGAAGAGACCTTTTCTAAAAAAGCAAAGTCATGGGAAACAATAATAAAAGCACCATCAAACGCTTCTAAATAATTTGCAAGCCATTCCACATGTTCTTTATCAAGGAAGTTTGTTGGCTCATCCAGCAACAGTACATTAGGTTTTTCCAGCAAAAGCTTTGCTAAAATGACCTTGGCACGTTGTCCGCCACTCAGATCTTGAATCTTACGATCTATTCCAATTGCATCGATACCTAAGCCAGCAGCCATTTTATTAATGTTGCTATCTACGGAATAAAAATCGTTAGCTTCCAGTTGTTCTTGATATGTTGCAGCTTGGAGTAATTGATCCGTATCCCCAGTAATAGCACTATCTTGATATAATCTGTTCATTTTGTTCTCCATTTCAATCAAATCCGCAAACGCAGTCTTGAGATATTCCCAAATTGTATGGTTTCCATCAATTTCAGCATATTGATCTAGATGTCCGATTTGAATATTAGGTTGCCACTTGATTTCCCCTTCATCGGGAATAATCTCTCCCATCAATATTTTTATTAAGGTACTTTTTCCAGCACCGTTTTGCCCAACTATCCCCATATGTTCGCCCTTATGCAAATCGAAAAAAGCATTTTCATATAAGGTTTTATCTATAAAAGAATGTGATAAGTTTTCAACTATAAGTAAGCACATTATGATTCCTCTTTTCTTAGAAAAATAAAAAAGCAGAGAACAATGTCTTATGACATTAGCCCTCTGCTTTTGTGGTGTATCGTACTTTTCAGCACGTTATATACAACGCCAATTTGTTGGTAAAACTCATTCGCGTTGCAACAAACACAAAGGGCCATAGACAAAGCATTGTCTATGGCCCCTTAATCTATTCTTCCATCAGCAAATAGCCATAACTAAATAAGTATAGTGAAACTACACTTTTTTCAGACTATTCAGCCGATGAATGTAAGAAGCATTATGCTCCTTGATTAAGCTCCGTACAACGCTTCATCGTATACATTTGTGCGGAGCAAAGCTTTCTAACGAGTTTTACAAATTTTATATAAAGCATTTTAAAGCCCCTTCCTTATAATAAATAATAAATTAAATTTTAATGAATGACAAGTTGAGATCGGTTAAATCATGTCTTCGCCTCTTCTCTGGTTTTTGTTCTGGAAGATGGAGATGGGAGCTACTGCGCAAACTCACCCATATTTTTATAGAAGGCCTTTTACCTGCTCCGCGAACAAGTTATACTTATAGGAAGAACAAAAATTGGAATTTCAAGGAGAATGAGATGCTTGTAGCGGAGCGGTACCATAAAATCGTACAACTTGTTAACGAGCGGGGAAGCATACGAGTAACGGAACTGAGTGAGATATGCGGGGTAACGGAGGAGACCATCCGTCGCGATCTTGATAAATTAGAAGCAGAAGGCCGATTGCTGCGAAGCCATGGCGGGGCGGTAAGTGTGAGGGATACTCAACTAGAGACCCCATATCTGGAACGTGAAACGTCAAACGTAGATCAAAAGATGGAAATCGCGCAGGAGGCTGTGAAGCATATATTGCCCGGCGATCGAATTGTGCTTGATGCCAGTTCGACTGCCTGGTTCATGACGCGAATTTTACCGGATATACCCATTACGGTTCTGACCAACTCGATTAAAGTGGCGTTGGAACTCAGCACAAAAACCAAGGTAGAGGTTATTTCAACTGGAGGTATTTTATCCCCCAGATCTTTGTCATATGTAGGTCCGCAAGCAGTGAAAACATTGGATACCTACCATGTAGACAAAGCATTTATATCGAGTAAAGGCGTTCATATTCAGCGAGGCATCAGTGATTCGAATGAGCTGCAAGCGGTTGTAAAGCAAAAAATGATTTCCATTACAGATAAAGTATTTTTGCTTGCTGATTACAGTAAATTCAATGTACAAGCTTTTGCGAAAGTATCTGCCTGGGATGATATTGATGTGGTGATTACGGATCATCAAACGGAGGAAGCCTATATTCAGGGGCTGAAGGACACAGCACGGTCTCTGACTGTGATTCAAACGGGCAGTGGTAAATAGAATATAAATTCGTTAATGGTCTGCGATGAGGTCGCAGGCTTTTTTCTTGGCCAGAAGACTTCAAAATTAATTGTACAAAAACATAAATAAGTATGATAAGATTAAAACAAATCAAAACAAAAACAAATAAACACAAACAAATAAATATGGAGGTTGTGAAATGCCAATAAATTTATGGGAAGAGACCAAAGCTCCACAAGCAGACGCAGGACTGAATGAACTAGTGTATCGTTCCAACCTGCTTGGCAGTGATCGTTCGGTTGCAAACTGGGGCGGGGGCAATACTTCAATGAAAACAAGCATGATCGATTTTCGCGGTCGTGATGTGGAAGTCATGTGGATTAAAGGCAGCGGATCGGATCTCGGCACAATGAAAAACAATCATTTTACTGCTTTAAGGCTGGAAGACTTGAATGCTCTCTACGACCGGAATGAAATGACGGACGAGGATATGGTTGCGTATCTTGCGAACTGTATGATGGACAGCAAACATCCAAGGGCATCGATTGAAACGCTGCTCCATGCGTTCCTGCCATTCAAGCATGTAGATCATACGCATCCTGATGCCATTATTTCGATTTGTTGCGCGCATAATGGAAAGCAGATTGCGGAGCGTATATTCGGGGATCGTTTTGTCTGGGTTCCTTATGTGCGCCCTGGCTTTAAGCTGTCCAAGATGATTGCAGAAGGGGTACAAAATAATCCCCGGGCTGAACTTGTACTTATGGAGAAGCATGGACTTGTCACCTGGGGAGATACTTCGGAATCGTGTTACCATAAGACGATCTCCATTATTGATGAAGCGGAGCGTTACATAAACGAACGGATTCAAGTCGAGAAGCTGTTCGGAGGAATGAAATACGAAGTGATTCCGGCAGAGGAACGCAGCGCTATTGCCTCAGAGATCATGCCATTGCTTCGGGGGGCGGTATGCCAAAATAAGAGAATGATTGTGACTTATGATGACAGTGACGCGGTGCTGCGTTTTGTGAATAGCAGGGATGCTGGAACGTTATCGCAAGTCGGAGCGGCCTGCCCGGATCATCTGGTACATACAAAAATGGTCCCCCTCTATATTGATTGGGATCCCGAAACCCGCAATATCGAACAGCTTGTCCGCAAGCTGAAGGAAGATCTTGAGGCGTTCGAAGCCGCTTATACACAGTATTTCGCTAGAAATCAAAACAAGGGCGACCTGATGTTCGAGCCTGTTCCGCGTGTCATTCTCATTCCTGGCATTGGAATGATGAATACCGGCAGCAGCCGGTTTATGGCAAGGATCAGCTGTGCATTATACCACCGTGCCATTGCTGTTATGCAAGGGGCGACGACACTAGGCGATTTTGTTTCATTAAGCGAGAATGAATCGTATAACGTCGAATATTGGCCGCTGGAGTTATATAAATTAACGCTGGCCCCGGCTGAAGCGGAATTCTCTCGACAGGTGGCATTCGTTACGGGAGGGGCTGGTGGGATTGGCCGAGTCACCTGTCAATCTTTAGTCTCTCAGGGGGCTCACGTCGTTATCGCCGATCTGAATTTGGAAGGCGCTGAGAAGGTTGCTGAGCAAATTAATGAGCAGTATGGGGCAGGCAGAGCGATTGCCGTGAGAATGGATGTAACCCAAGAGGAGGATGTAGCGAATGCCTTTAAACAAGCTGCATTAACCTATGGAGGCGTAGATATTGTCGTCAATAACGCAGGTTTAGCCACTTCATCACCGCTTGATCAAACTTCACTTCGTGAATGGAATCTGAATATGAACGTGCTTGTGACTGGTTATTTCCTGGTTGCCAGGGAAGCGTTCAAAGGGATGAAGCAGCAGGGGACTGGCGGCAGTATGGTATTTGTTGGCTCCAAGAACTCCGTCTATGCCGGTAAAAGCGCTTCGGCTTATAGTACGGCAAAAGCGGCTGAAATCCACCTGGCAAGGTGTATTGCGGTAGAAGGCGGGGAATATGGTATTCGGGTTAATTCGGTTTTACCGGATGCGGTGCTGCAGGGTTCGGCTATCTGGAATTCCAGTTGGAGAGAGGAGAGAGCAGCTGCTTATGGAATTGAGCCGGACGATCTTGAGGAGTATTATCGTAAACGAACGACGCTGCTCGTGAATGTTTATCCTCAAGACATTGCAGATGCGATCCTGTACTTCGCTTCATCCCAATCGGCGAAAACAACGGGCTGTATCCTGACCGTGGATGGCGGCGTTCCGGCGGCATTCACACGTTAAGAATGGATGTATGGCACGGCAGGGAGGAGATGCTAGTTGAATAAGCAGCAAGCTGCAAATGTTTTAGCGTTCGATCTGGGCGCTTCCAGCGGGAGAGCTATCATTGGAAGATGGGACGGATACAAGCTTTCTATTGAAGAAATCCATCGTTTTCCCAATGATCCGGTGCAAGTAGGAACCCGCCTTCAATGGGATATCCTTCGGATTTTTCATGAAATTAAACAGGGCTTATTAAAGGCTAAACAGAGTGGAATCGCACTGGAGAGTATGGCGATCGATTCATGGGCAGTCGACTTTGGTGTCCTTGGTTCCACAGGCGAGCTGCTGATGAATCCCTATCATTATCGGGATCGTCATACGGACGGGATCATGGACGAAGTCGTGGATCGCCTTGGGGCCAGTTCTATCTTCTCCAGAACGGGTATTCAATTTCTCCCGATTAACACGATTTATCAGTTGTATGCGCTTCGTAAGTCGGAGTCCTTCGTGTTCAAAGAAGGGAGATATCTATTGATGATCCCTGATCTATTGCAGTATTTTCTGACAGGCAAAATGAAGAGTGAATTGACCATCAGCAGTACGACACAGCTCTATAACCCCACGCTTGGGGAATGGGATGGCGCTCTGCTGCGCGAACTGGGCATTCCTCGGGAATGGTTTGCAGAGGTCGTTGAGCCGGGAACGGTTGTCGGTTTGCTGACACCGATCGTCTGCGAAGAACTGGATATGGGGCCGCTGCCTGTTGTGGCCGTGGGCGAGCATGATACAGCTTCGGCTGTTTTGGCGGTTCCTGCTGCGGATTCCGACTTCGCGTATTTGATTTCCGGAACGTGGTCTTTGTTGGGGACGGAAGTGCAGCAGCCCGTTTTAAGTCAGCAGGCGCTTGAATGGAACTTCACTAACGAAGGCGGCGTACAGGGAACCTATCGTTTGTTAAAAAACATTATGGGATTGTGGTTGCTTCAAGAGTGCAGAAACGAATGGATAAAGAATGGAAAAGAGTACTCCTTTGCTGAATTATCGAAATTGGCTGAGCAGAGCGAGCCTTTCCGCTCTTTAATCGACCCGGATCACGAGATGTTTTTGAAGCCGGTTCACATGACCCGGCAAATTAGCCGCTTTTGTAGAGAAACCGGTCAAAGCGTACCGCAAACCGAAGGACAATATGCGAGATGCATTTTGGAAAGCTTGGCATTGAAGTATAGGTATGTTTTTGAACGTACGGAACAGTTAGCGGATAAGACGTTTAAGGGATTGCATATGGCAGGAGGAGGCATCCAGAATACGCTCCTATGTCAGTTCACAGCGAGTGCCATTGGCAGGCCGGTATGGACAGGGCCGATTGAGGCAAGTGCCATTGGGAACATCGCGATGCAATTGATCGCATCAGGTATATTTGACTCTATCCAGGAAGCCAGGTCGGCGATTCGGGGATCTTTTGCCATCGATACTTATTTGCCGGAAGAGGGCGCCCGGTGGGAGCAAGAATACCATCGGTTTTTGAATTTAGTGAAGGATTAGTTTACAAAAAAACAAATCCGTTTCCAACTCTGCTAGAGAAGGAAACGGATTGTTTGTATATTCGCATAAATAAAATTATTTCTTTACTCCCCCGCACCATTCGATAATGGTTGCAGCGTATATCTCAACGAGCTTCAAGAAATCGGAAATGCAAATATGTTCATCGACAGCATGTGCATTCTTGCCTGACGGTCCGAAAAGAACGGCAGGGGTTGATGAAAACTTATTAAAAATAAACGAATCGCAAGCGAACGGGGCGCCCTGATAGGGCAATGATGCGCCGACGGCTTGAGTAGAGATGGTTTTAAGCGTATCGAGTAAGGGGTGATCTTCACTCATGCTGGTACCATATAGAAAACGCAGCTTTTTTTCGATCTTAGGCGGATGAGAGCACAGCAGTTCGTCATCTGCAGCTTGATTCTGATAGAAGCTAATAAACTCCTGATACAGCTGTTCCTCCGTCACATCCGGGTAACATTGAATCCATACGTCGAATGAGCAGCTGCTTGGCACGCGGTCTCCCAAATCGATATCGACATCGCCTGCACGCATGACTTGAATGAGAGTCGCCAGTTCCGGATTATTGACATACAGCGGATGAACAGGGGTATGTAGATTTCTCCATTCATGATATTGCCTTATGATTTCCACGAAGCGGGCGGCTGGATAAATGGGATTGATCGTATTTTCTCCGCTGTAGGATCGGCCAGCGCGCCCTTCGAATGTAACACGGAAGTAGCTGCCTCCTTGCGCGGCCGGACAAATGGCCAAATTGGTGGGCTCAGGCACGATGGCCGCATCAGCGTTGTATCCACGAAGACGGCTGGCAAGCGTTCCATTAGCTCCGCCGTATTCTTCATCCACAACGGTCTCAATTAAGAGATCGCCCTGTAATGTATATCCAAGCTCTTTGACGCATTTGGCTGCCATTATGGCGGCCACCATACCGGATTTCATATCAAGTATGCCCAGGCCATACTGCTTGTCCCCTTCGATTTCGCCTCCAAAAGGCTCCTTCGTCCAACGATCGCCGCCTCGGGGAACTGTGTCCATATGTCCAGAGAATAATAGCGACTTTCCGCCGCCGGTTCCTTTAAGCACCCCTACAACATTAGGGCGATTATCATAAATGCGGCCTTCATTGAGAAAAGCCTCGTGCTCTGTTAATCCCTGTACATCAGTAGGCAAAAACACATCGGTGGTAAAGCCAAGCTGCTGCAATAGTTTGTTTACTTCAAGCTGCACTTTCAATTCTTCGCCGTTTGGATATAAGTTTTCGCTTGGGAGACTGACAAGCCTTTGATTTGCTTTCAATATGTCTGTTTGATTTGCTTCGATCCATTGCCTAATGGTTTGTAACATATAAGAGCATCCTCTCCATAAGTATAGTTGTTATTTAAAGCAAAGATACCATATTTATGTGGAAAAGTATAGATGTTATCCACATAAACAAATGTAAATAAAAGAAAACAAACAATTTTTTACTTGCAAAATTCTTTGTTTCCATGTTAATATGAGGCAAGCAATCAGAAGCATAAGGATGGTCAAATAGTCATATTCAAATGGATTCAAATTTTTATGGGAGGGGTGAAGCTGGTGGAGCTTGATACGATTATTCGGGCTCATCAGATTGGCAAACAGTTTGATGGGGTCACCGTATTGCAAGCCTTCGACATGGAGCTAAAGCGTGGGGAAATTCATGCATTAATGGGAGAGAACGGAGCGGGCAAATCGACGCTGATCAAAATTTTATCCGGTATTTACCAGCCTGATCAGGGAATACTTGAGTTTCAAGGTCAGCCGGTTAAAATTGCAAATCCATCCAGGGCGCATAAGCTCGGTGTTTATACGGTTCATCAAGAACCGGCGATGCTTCCACAGTTGTCAGTTGCGGAAAACATTTTTATGGGTTTTCATCCACACAAGCGTTTTATTTTTAGATGGGTCGATCGCAAGCAAATGAATAGTCAAGCTGCAGCTTTATTCCAACGTCTAGGTATAACGATAGATGTTAAGCAAAAAGCCGGCACGCTGACCATCGCCCAGCAACAAATGGTCGAGATTGCAAAAGCGCTGATTCATGATGTGAAGGTGCTCATCCTTGATGAGCCAACAGCTACATTGTCTGTACATGAAGCGGATATATTATTTGAAATCGTAAGGCGATTAAGCGACGAAGGCACCTCCATTTTATTCGTTTCGCATCGGCTGGAGGAAGTGTTTGCGCTGTCTTCGAAAATAACCGTACTTAGAGACGGTATGCAGGTCGGCACTTACCCAACGGCTGAAATGGATGAGAAGCAGCTAGTGAGTTTGATGGTTGGCAGGGACGTCGAGCTTGAACGTTTCCGCCATGAAAGGATTGAACGTAAAGACCCTGTATTGCAGGTGAAGAAACTTACCCATGCCGGCGGCCGGTTCCATGACATCAGCTTTGATTTATACCCCGGTGAAATCGTCGGGTTTGCAGGATTAGTCGGATCAGGACGGACAGATATAGCGGAGGCCTTATTTGGTATTCAAGAAGCAGCTTCCGGAGAAATCCGGTTGGATGGCAAGCAGATCCGCATTCCAAACGTTAAACAGGCGCTAGGAAATGGAATCGCTTACATCCCGGAGGATCGCCACAAGCATGGAGTCGCTCTGGAGATGGATATAGCCTCTAATACGAGCTTGCCAAGCTTGGAGCAATTATCTAGATCAGGCGTTATACAGTTTAGCAAAGAAAAGGAATTAGCAGACAGAATGATCAAGGATTTGCAAATTCGCGCCGTTTCCGCCAAACAGAAGGTCGGTGAATTATCGGGGGGAAATCAACAGAAGGTTGTTTTTGCCAAATGGCTTGCACGCCATCCTAAAATTATTATTCTTGATGAACCGACACGCGGCGTTGACATTGGAGCCAAGAAGGAGATTCATAGAATGATTCATGAACTGGCCATGGACGGCGCTGCAGTCATGTTAATTTCGTCAGACTTGCCGGAAGTTCTGAATCTAGCCGATCGAGTAGTCGTTATGCGGGAAGGGAAGATCATGGCTGAAGTGATAGATGAAGAAATCAATGAAGTGACGATCGGCTCGTATGCAGCCGGCGTACATGCGTAAAGGAAATGGAGGCTTGAACTTGCAACAGCTGCTATGGAGATTAAGTAATCAACGTGAACTGTCTTTGCTTGTTTTTATCGGCTTTCTCGTAATCGTATTTGCAGTCACAACTCCGGCCATGCTATCCGGGGGAAATGTAATGGATTTACTGCAAAATTTAGTTGTCATTTGTTTACTGACCATTGGGGTATTAGTTGTTATTCTGGCTCGAGGGATTGACCTCTCCATTGGCGCGACTATGGGCTTTGTTACCCTATTAGTGGGCAAGCTTGCGGTGGCAGGCTGGCCGCTATGGTCATTAATTATTGTGGGGCTGGCCGCCGGACTCATTGCGGGAGCGATTAATGGCCTTCTTGTCACTGTGGTTAAGCTGCCTCCCATTATTGCCACACTAGGCACGCTTAGCATTTATTCGGGATTGATGTTCGTCATAACCAAGGGACAGTGGATTACGGGCGTCCCCAAACAATTGACGATATTAGGGAGTTTTACGATATTCGGTATTCCTGGAAGAATGATTATCCTTGGGATTATTATGTTGATTGTTATTTTGTTTCTTCAGTTTAGTGTGCTTGGGCGTTATATCTATGCGGTAGGCAATAACCCCAAAGCGGCCAACCTGGCTGGAATTTCCGATGGGCCTATAGTGTTTGTGACTTATTTAATTGCCGGGGCAACAGCAGCGATTGCGGGCATATTGTACGTGTCCTATACGGGATTTACAACACCAACGATGGGGATTGACATGCAAATGAAAGCGATTGCGGCAGCTGTCATTGGCGGGACGAGCATTTTTGGAGGAAGAGGTACACCTATTGGCGGATTTCTTGGATCGGTTTTGCTGGTCATGATTGCTTCATCTCTCGTATTCTACCATCTTCCGGCAATATGGAATAAAGCGGCAGAAGGATTAATTATTTTGATCGCGGTAATTGCTGATTCGGCGTTTGAAAATAAATCACAGAAGTTGGGAAGGTGAGCGTGTAATGAGAAGATGGTTATCTAATTGGACGCTCATGGCATTTCTCGTATTTTTTGTAGAAATGATTATATTAATTTCAATTGCGCCCAACATTCTGGACATTTATAACTTGTCGACTATGCTAAATAACTTTCTTGTCATTGGGATCATGGCCGTATCTATGAGCTTCGTCATTATTTCGGGCGGCATTGATCTATCCATCGGATCCATTGTGAGCCTGAGCGGAATTTCGATGGGGCTTATGTGGCAGGCCGGTATGCCGATTTGGCTTGCTGCGCTCATCGCGATTCTAATCGGCGGATTGGCTGGATGGTTGAATGGATTCATTATAGTGCGTACACGGATTCAACCTTTAATCGCTACACTGGCTACTATGTTCATATTTTCCAGCATTGCCCTTGTACTTGGCGGGGAAAGCTCTATTTCCGGATTTCCAAGTTCGTTCCTTAAGTTAGGCACCGGCTCTTTATTTGGCCTTATTCCATTTCAGGTCATCATTTTTGTCCTGATCGCCTTAATCTTCGGATTTTTATTACAAAAAACAACGTTTGGCCGCATGGTTACTTATATTGGCAACAATGAAAACTCGGCTTCGTATTCGGGCGTATCTGTTAACAAAATCAAGCAATGGACTTACATCTTATCAGGCTTGACTGCGGGATTGGCTGGAGTTATTCTCGGATCCTATTTCTCTGCTGTGCGCGGAGATATGGGTTATCAATTTGAGTTTCTTGTAATTACGGCATGCTTGGTTGGCGGAGTGAATGTGTTTGGCGGATCGGGAACGATATCCGGTGTGGTTCTAGGCACGCTCATCCTTGGGATGCTGAACCAGGGCATGAATATGATGAACATTTCATCTGTCGAGCAGAAAATTATTACGGGGATTATTTTGTTGCTCGCTGTTACGATTCAACAATTAAATACATTTTTTGCCAAGAGGCGATCGAGTGCCCATAAGTCAAAGGATAAAGGGACTGCTCAAACAGAACCTGCATAATTGATTAGTTCTACTCTTTTGAGGGAGGTGATCCTCTTTTTACTGGAGTGATTATGAGTTTATTCAATTAAAAAACAAATTCCAAGGTATAGGAAGGAGTGCTGGAAGTAGTGGTAAAAGTGATGATTCCGCCAGCAGAATTTGCAGAACGTGTTGAAAGATTAAGATCGTTAATGAAATCCCAGGGGATCGATATTTGTTTCATCTATGGAGATGAATATCGCAAAGAGAATTTACGTTATATCAGCAATTATTGGCCGATTTTTGAACGCGGTGCTGCCATTGTATCTATGGAGGGTGAGCCAATCGTACTCGCCGCTCCGGAAGGGGAGATGGTTTGTCGGGAAATGAGCGCTTGGCCGGACATTCGAATGGTTCCTGATTTTGCTTGCGTAACCGTTCCGGATGAAATTGAATATCCGCATGCGAATTATACGAACTTTAAAGCGGTTTTCCAGCGATTCGGCCAGTTCCGCAAAATGGCAATTGTAGGCCTTGATGCTATGTCTCATGATGTGCTGTTAACCATTAAAAATAGTTTGCCTGACCATGCAGAAGTTGTGGACGGCAATGATTTGCTATTTCAGCTTCGCATGAAAAAATCAACTAACGAAATAGCTTGCTTGAAAGAAGCGGCTCGAATTGCGGATGCAGGTTATGAGGCTTTGCTGAAGGAAGCCAAGATCGGCCGAACGGAGAAACAACTCTCGGCGGCTGCACACGATGCAGCTTTTCGTGAAGGAGCTGAACTCATTCCTTTTTGTCTGGTATCCAGCGGGCAACGTGTAAACAGCATTATCGGACGGGCGACGGATAAAGTGATTGAAGATGGCGATATGGTCATGGCGGCATTATCCGTTCAGTACCAGGGATATGTTGCAACGATTAATTTTCCGTTTGTCGTAGGCCGGATGAGCAATGAGCAGAAAGCGTTTATCGATTTGCTTATTCAAGCAGAGGATATTGCATTGGCCCATTTGAAAGCGGGAGAGAGTCAAAGCGAGCTTGTGAAAGCAGTAAAGGCTTACTTCGAGAAGCAACAGGTGAGCCAATACGACTTATATCCCCCACTTCATGGATGCGGGGTAGCAGAAGCAGAATCACCGTACCCGAACGAACGGACAACAGGAGTTTTCGAAGCAGGTATGACCGTGAATACAGACATTAGTCTATTTGGTCATCCCCATGGCTCGAATCGCATTGAAGAATGCTTGATTGTAACGGAGCAGGGATACGAGCCTATGTCGAAATTGGTTAGACAATTAAGTAAAGAATGGAAAGAACGAGGGTCTATTCAGGTGCTGAAATAATAAGGGGGCCACAATATGTCCAAAAAGATGGGGCTTGTTTCATTTATTCTGGTGCTATGTCTTGTGATGGCAGGTTGTAATTCTTCTGCTAAACCATCGGATACGGAGAATCCGGATAACGGACAATCCAAGGCAAATGAAAAGATTAAGGTAGTGATGATGCCGAAAGCGATTGGCAATTCTTATTTTGCTGCCGCTGCCGCAGGGGCGGAAGAAGTGAGCGCAGGTTTAAATATCAATTTTAACTTTAACGGACCCACTACTCTGAATGCTTCACAGCAAGTATCCATGATTAACGGTTATATTGCTCAAAATTACGATGTACTGGCTATTTCCGCGGTTGACCCTACTTCGCTTGTTCCAGCGTTAAAAGAAGCAAAGAATAAGGGAATTAAAGTGATTACATGGGATTCGGATGTAGAACCGGAAGCACGTGATTACTATGTGAATGCCGCTACCTCGGAAGGGATCGGTTCGACGCTGGCGAAACTGGCTTCCGAGAAATTTGCGGGACAAAACGTAGATGTAGCTATTCTTACGTCGACTCCGACAGATCCCAACCAGATTGAATGGATTGGTTCGATCAAGAAAGCAATTGAAGAGCAGTATACTAATCTCAATATTGTTACTACTCAATATGATAATGGAGAACCGGCCACAGGTCTGGCGGCTGCGAGCGATATTCTGAAGGCATATCCCAATGTCAAAGTGATCATTGCTCCGACCTCCATTGGGCTTCCGTCTGCCGCAGAGGCCGTTGAAAAAACCGGTAAGAGCGGCGAAGTGTATGTAACGGGTCTTGCCAATCCGGCAGTTGTGAAACAATATGTCCACAGCGGTACCATTGAACAGTTTGTACTTTGGGACGTTAAGACGTTAGGCAAATTGGCTATGTATGTAGCAAGGGCAGTTGCCGATGGTACAATGCCTACATCAGGCACTTTCAAGGCTGGAGATTTGGGAGAGTTTGAAATTGTTGGCGATAATATAATGCTAGGCTTGCCGTTTGTGTATGACAAAAACAATGTGGACGAATTCGATTACTAGGTGAATGCGATGTTGGTTGCAGAAAGGCTGCAGAAAATTGTCGAACTAGTGAGTGAAAAAGGGAGTATACGCAATACGGAACTCAGTGCGATCTTCCATGTCACGGAAGAAACAATTCGTAGGGATTTGTATAAATTGGAGCGGGAAGGCAAACTTTTGCGAAGTCATGGCGGTGCCGTCAGCATTAGAGAAATTCACACGGAAACTCCATTTGACATTCGAGAAATTACGAACATTCATGAGAAACAACTGATTGCCTTGGAAGCCGTTCAACATATCAAACCGTCTGACCGAATTGCTTTGGACGCTAGCTCGACAGCATGGTATATGGCCAAGATGGTTCCGGATATCGCTATTACTGTGCTTACCAATTCGATGAAAGTGGCCATTGAATTGAGCGCGAAGGAAAAAATTCAAATTATATCGACTGGCGGCATGCTTTCAAAAAAATCACTGTCATTTGTTGGTCCGCTTGCGGAACGATCGCTGGATTTGTACCATGTCAACAAATCTTTTATTTCCAGCAAAGGCGCATACCTTGAACGCGGCATTAGCGAATCTAATGAACTGCAAGCATTAATCAAGAAAAAGATGATTTCTATTGCCGATAAGACGTTCTTATTGTGCGATTTTAGCAAGTTCGGCAAACAGCATTTAACCCAGATAGCAGACTGGAATCAAATTCATCATGTGATTACAGATGTAAAGACGGATCAGAAGTTTGTTGAAGGTCTGCAGCGGATGTCCGTTCAAGTTAAGCTTGTAGGCGATTAAACTAACGAATCAGGAGCCAAAGATATCTAGTAGAACAATTTGAAAACATATACTTAAAACGAGGGCTTCCTCCACAGACGTAGATGTGGACGGGAAGCCTTTTTTTCAATATGGGGTGTTTTACTGAGGCATTAGGTGGTTTTGCCTACTTTTCTGGCGTATATCGTTTGTTGGACTTTTCCGGCAGTATGGACGTTCCTAACTGGATTTCTTACAGCTAGTTTGCTCCTCTAGGGCGAGGGACGGAAACTAAGTGGAAAAACCGCAGCTAGTTTGTGCGAAAAAGGCGATTTCAGCCAAAATCCTCGATTTTAAGTGCAGTTTTTCCATTTACTTTAATCACTTTCTGCCATTCGCCTGAATTTACCTGCATAAATTACAGCTAAATCGTTTACCACTTATTGTTATATGATATATATATCGTAAAATATGAACAAAAGATGCGAGACGGGATCATCCGATCCTAGCTTAGCGATCACGGTCATTCAACGGTTGTCGATCCGTTCTTCAATTTCCTCTATGATCGTTTGTCCGCCTTGGGCGTACCACTCGTTCACAAAATCATCGAACGAATCGACAGGGATTTCGCCCAGAACGATTTTGTAGAATGTTTCGTTTTCGAGCTTGAGCAGGGTATCCCATTTGCGTTCCATAGCCGGTGTCATCGATGTAAATTGATTATAGACCTCTTTATCCATCTTCCGCGTTACAATCTCGCCCCCATACAAATAGGCGTGGGGAGCGGCCCAATCGCTGACATTGTTCTCCAGCTGCTGTTCTCTTCGCAGCCATCGGTTGTAATGCCCCCTCATTTCAGGGGATAACGAATCAGGCGGGGCTTTCCCCTCCACGACTTGAACAAGCGCCGCATATTTACGGGAGACGGCGTCGGCATAATCGATGGTCAAATAAAGGGGGGAGAGCGGAATAATCATCCCCGGATCCAATTGGTTGTACTCCCCATCCGGCAGCCGGGAGTCCGCTAAATGCTGGTTCGCATAGACAATCGCCGCTTCGGGGTGGGCGAACCCTTTGCGCACGACCAGGTAATAGGAACTGACCGGCATTTTCTGCGTGTTATAACGGCCGTTGGCATCCGCGATTAAATAGGGCCGCCAATCGGCCGACGGATCTTGTTTCACCGCTTCGACGATGTTCCAAGGGGAGAACCATGAACCGAAGAACATGCCGCTTCGGCCTGCGGACAACAGATCCATCGGTTCCGTCCGGTAGGGAAAATCGGGATCGATTAAGCCGGACGCATACATGCCGCGAATTGTTTCGAGCGCATGCTTCGTTTCGGGCCGGGTGGAGCCATAGACGATCCGCCCCTCGTCATCCCGCAGCCACAATCCCGGAAAAGCGTCATGCGCGGCGAAAATTCCCGTGAAATCATACATACCGGCTAAAGCGTAGAGGTTTGTTTTGGTGCCGGATAATCCGACCGTATCCTTCAGGCCGTTGCCGTCCGGATCGCCTTCCACGAACGCCTTCGCAATCGTTATGACGTCTTCCATCGTACGGGGCGGCGCCAGCCCGAGCCGGCCCAGCCAATCCTGCCGCACCCACAGCATGCTGACGGAATCGGCCTGGATCGAAATATTGGGAAGCGCCATTAACTTGCCGTCGATCGTCGCATTTTCCAGCACGCTTATCCCGGAGGAAGCGTATATTTCCTTCATAAGTGTCGAGGCGTACTTGCCGTAAGCATCGGTTAAATCTTCGATTTGACCGTACTCCGCCAATTGCCTGAACATCGGTTCGTCGACGATCATGGCGTCCGGCAGCACGTTGCTTTCGACGGCCAGATGGAGCTTCTGCGTGTAATTATTGTCGGAAGCGTACCAATCGACCTTAAACTTAATATTTGTTTTCTTATAATAGTAATCGGTGAACGAATTGTTCTCGATCGTTTCGCCTTCCTGCAGCGTCAGTCCGGGCGGAACATTCTTGACGACCGACATTTCTACCGGATACGGAAGCCGGAACGGGTCCACGGGCGAATCGAGGGCGGCATCGGACGCACTTTCGTCTACCGTGTCCGCCGCAAGGCCGGCAATTTCACCATGGTCGCATCCCGCCAGAACCAGACCGGAGAACAGGGGCAGGAGCAGGATCGAGACCATCATCCCAGGTGTATAAAGCTTCCGCCCCGCACAATTCCTTTTGCCGCTCTTCTTCATCGCCATCCCTCCTTGACTCTCCTTGACAAGTTCAATGCGGTTAACCGTACAATTTGCGAAACTCGCTTGGCAGCATACCGGTCCATTTGCGAAACACTTTGGAGAAATATTTTTCGTTCGGATAGCCGGATTCCATCGCCACCCAATGAATCGGCTTATTGGTTTGCTTCAACAATTTCTCCGAATGTTTCATGCGCACTTCCCGCGTATAATCGTTAAAAGTTCGGCCTGTAATATCGTGAAAACAGCGGCTGAAATAACTTCGGCTCATTCCTACTCGCTTGGCGACGTCGGTCAAAGTGAGATCGGATTGGAATTCGCCTTGAATGAGCGCCTGCGCTTTTACAATGCAATGAATCATCTCGGGCGCATACGGGATGTCGGTGATTCGATTCCCGACCGCCGTCTTGAGCGCTTGAATCCATGCCAACCCATCGTCCCACGTTGTCATTCGGTCCGCATCGGGTGAGGGGCACGAATCCGGCGGCAGCAATGTTTTCCACTCCTCGTACCCCTTCTGCCATCCGTCTTGCAGACGAGCGGGGGAGGGTTGGAGCTGCAACGTTTCGTCAATCAACGCCGTGCATTCCTCGTCGTCGACCGTCCATTTTCCCTCCGCCCACCGATGGAGCAGAGACTCCGTTCGCAGTTGTTCGCCGGAAGGCGAGACTTCGCCGCTCGGCAGCTGTCCGTAGAACGATGGCTGAACGTCCCCGCTTCCATTGCGTTCCCGAATTCTCCGCAGCACTTCATCCATCTTCTCATCTTCCAATTCTACTTTCGTAATATAATCGATCGCTCCCATCCGAAGCGCTTCCTGAATATAATCGAACTTATCGTGAAAGGTGAGCACGACCATATGGATATGAGGGTAGAGTCGCCGGACTTCGCGCATTAGTTCAAGCCCGGACATGACGGGCATATGCAGGTCGGTAATTAACAGATCGACGGGATGATCGGCCATAAATTCCAGCGCTTTCTTCGCGCTTTCCGCTTCGCCCGCCACTTCCATCCCGTAACGCTTCCACGGCATCATCGCAATAAAGCCTTTACGCACCAAATAATCGTCGTCCACAACAAGCACCTTAGTCATTCACTTCGTTCCTCCCCGCTGGCAATAGGCAGGGTTAACGCAATGCACGTTCCCTTGCCGACCTGGCTGCGAATGTCGAGATTGGCCCGTTCACCGTATTTAAACTTCATGATCCGATGGACATACCGCAGACCGATGCCCATTCCCGCTTGCTTGCCATCCTCGCCATCCAATAACTTCCGAATCTGTTCCTCTGTCATGCCGCTTCCGTTGTCACAGACTCTCAATACGACATGCGTATCCCCTTGCTTGGAAATGTTCACTTCAATTCGCCCGTTCTCCTCGTTCAGACCGTGGTATAGCGAATTCTCGACCAACGGCTGCAGAATAAATCGCGGAATAGGCAAATCCAGGGCGTCCGGCTCGGCGTACATTTGGACATTGAATTGAAAATTGTAGCGAATGCCTTGCAGCGTAACATAATTTTGCAGCGCATCCATCTCTTCCTTAATCGTCGAAACCTCTTGTTTGCCAAGATTATAATAGAGCACCTTCGTCAACGTCGAGACGAGCCGGTCAATATCTTGCTGCCCGTTGGCTCGCGCCAGCCAGCGAACCGTATCCAAGGAATTGTACAGAAAATGAGGGTTGATCTGGTGCATGAGCTTCTCCACTTCAAGCTGGGCTTTCCGCTGCTCGTTCGCGGCCACTTCCGTAATTAATTCCCCGATTCGTTGACTCATGCTCCGAAATTCTCCCTGTAATTGCTCGAATTCGATCATAGAAGCGGTTGGTTTCAATAGGCGAGTATATTCGTGATTATCTTTGAAATGCCGGATGTCTCTGCTGAGCAGCATCAGCGGGCGGTAGACGGTACGCCAGATGAGCCAAGCCAACGAAAGGCCCAGCGCGATGGACAGAATGGCAAAAAGAATATAATGCCGCACCCATTGATGAATTTCATTATTGTAAGCCGACTTGGAAATGACGGCCACCACTTTCCAGCCTTGGTTGCTCTTCTCCTCAAAAAAATAATTGTCCTGGCTCGCCTCCCCTTTTATCCCTTGCTCGAAGAGCGACCCGATCGGGAATTCGGCGGTATGCTGACTATAAGCAATTCGATTTCGGTTATCGACTAGCAGAGTCGCGAAATTTCCTTCGTTCGGATTTAAAATCTCGTCCAGCAGCTTAGGGTCCGTTTCGATATATAAAAACAAATCGTCCCGTTCGGGCAGCCGCACCTGTCTTAAGATAGACAACACGTCGTTGTTATTCAGCGTACTTACCGACGGATGCGGGTTAAAGTAAGTCATCGTTTTAAATTCCATCATCACCGAGAGGTGATCGATATTGAAGTCGTCTCGCACACTAAAGGTTTCGAACAATTTCGTATCCGTCGACTGGAAGAAGTAGAACATCAAGCCGATCGAAGGATTCGTAAATTGAACCAGATTGATTTGGTTCGATATTTCTTCGTGCAGCGCCCGTTTCTCGTAATGGCTCGCATTGATGTAGCGCTCGATGTTTTTGCCCACTCTGCCGTCAAAGGTCAACTGCTGCGAAACGTGGTTTAATTGATTCAGTGTATTTTCCAGGGACGTTCGCATTTGGTGTAAATTGTTGATCACGCCGGTTTCCGCTTTATTTTTTAAGATGGAGTACATGGAATAATAGGAGATCGGACCGATGAACGCGAGCGGAATGATCGTAGATAGTAATAATAGAAGCGTCAATCTATGTTTTAAAGAACGGAGTCCGGCTATTCTCATAAGCCTGTGTCCTATCCGCATGCTGCACCGCCTCGTGTCCGTTTAAGATTGCTGTATTCTACTATTATATCACGCTATTAAAAGATGAAATGGCGGCAGGAAGTGAACGAACGTCTCTTTCGGGTGCATTTTTGTATAAATTGTCATTCCGCGTTCGGCATTTGAAGATCATTGTCCTCTGCGGCGAAGACCGGGTATGCCCTTCAAGCGGACCTTCTTTGTATATAATGAAATCGCTTGAAACATACAAACAAGCTAGACGCGTTGAGGAGGTAATAAAATTGAAAAAACAGTGGTTCGTATGGCCGTTGGTGCTGGTCATGCTTTTTCTGCAAGCGTGTTCAGGCGGGGGCGGCTCGGGCGATTCGCCTGCGGCAACCGAAAAGGGCGGCAAGGGGGACAAAGTCACCATTACTTATGCATTGTGGGATAAAAACATGCAGTCCGCTTATGAAGAAATTATTCGGAAATTCCAAGATGCCCATCCGAATATTGAAGTCAAGATGGAGCTTACGCCTTGGGAACAATATTGGGTGAAAATGGAGGCGGCGGCAACGGGCGGCGCTTTGCCCGATGTGCTCTGGATGAACGGTCCGAACTTTCTGAAATACGCTCTAAACGACATGCTCGCTCCGATCGGCGATCGGGTCGCTGCGGACGGGGTTGACCTGAACCATTACCCGAAAGCGTTGATCGATCTGTATTCCTATGACGGCAAACCTTATGCGTTGCCGGGATACTACGACACGGTTGCGTTGTACTACAATAAGAAAATATTCGACGATGCCGGTCTGCCATATCCCGACGATACTTGGGACTGGGCCAAGCTCAAGGAGGTTGCCGCTTCATTGACGGACACTTCCAAAGGGATCTACGGCTTCAGCGCGGAACTGTGGAACCAGGGCGCCTTCTATAATACGATCTTCCAAGCGGGCGGATATGTGATATCGGAAGACAAAAAGTCGTCAGGATACGATAAGCCCGAAGCGATCGCCGGACTTAAATTTTTGACCGACATGATCCAAGAAGGCATTTCGCCGACCTTCGCTCAATTAAGCGAAACGCCGGGCAATACGTTGTTCGAATCAGGCAAAAGCGCTTTGTATTTCGGAGGTTCCTGGTATCAGGGGGCTTTGATGAAGGCGGAGGCGCTGAAAGGCAATATCGGCGTAACCTTGCTGCCGAAAGGGGAGAAGCGCGCTACGGTTATGCACGGCGTCAGCTACGCCTTATCCGCGAAAACCAAGCACCCCGAAGAGGCTTGGAAATTCATTAACTATTTGGGGTCTAAAGAAGCGGCCGAAATTTTAGGGGAGACGGGAACGACGATTCCGGCGTTTAAAGGGACGGAGGGCGCTTGGGTGAAATCCAATACGGAGTTGGACTTGCAAGTGTTCATCGATTCCACGGAGTACGGTATGCCGTTCCCGGTATCCAAGCTGACTTCCGAATGGCAGGAAAAAGAGACCGAAATCCTGGGAAGAGCTTGGGAAGGCTCGATGAGCATCGAAGACGCGGCCAAACAGTTGGCCGACGAGATGAACAAAATTCTATCGAAAGAATAATAAATGGCAAGACACGTTGTCGGCTCTGTCATCGGTACAGAGCCGATTACCATCTTATTTCGAAGGAGAGGTTAAGGAATGAACGCCGAGCATGCAAGCAAGAAGAGCATCGGTATAAGCGGCAATTCCCCCCGACCTCGCAGGGGCTTAAGCACGTTTAAACGGCAAGATTATACATGGGCCTACCTGATGATCGCGCCGACGGTGATCGGTTTGCTGATCTTCTATGTATGGCCCGTTTTCCAAACGATTTTTTTCAGTTTTACGGAGTGGGGAGATTTCGGCAAATATCACTGGACCGGTCTCGACAATTATAAGAATATGATGCAGGATGCGGAAGTCCTCAAGGCGTTCCGCAATACGTTTGTCTATACCTTGTTGGTCGTGCCTATATCGATTGCGTTATCGACGATCATTGCGGTGATGCTGAATCAGAAAATCAAAGGGCAATCGGTTTATCGCACACTTTATTTTTTGCCTGTCGTGACGATGCCCGCGGCCATCGGTATGGTCTGGAAATGGTTGTACAATACCGAGTACGGTCTGATCAATTATTTGCTCAGCCTGTTGTCCATCGATAAAATAGCGTTCGTCACCGACGCGAATATTGCGCTCTATTCGATTATCGCCGTTGCGATCTGGAGTTCGCTGGGCACCAATATCGTCATTCTGCTTTCCGGTCTTCAAGGCATATCCGGCTCCTACTACGAGGCGGCGGAGATGGACGGGGCCGGACCGTTTGTGCGCTTTTTCCATATTACGCTGCCGTTGTTGACGCCTACGTTGTTTTTTGTGACGATCATGGGATTGATCGCTGCATTCCAAGTGTTCGATTTGCTATTTATAATCGTGCAAAATGCGAGCCCTTCCGTGCTTGAGAGTACCCAAAGCGTCGTTTACCTGTTCTATAAGTATGCTTTTGTAACGAACAATAAGGGTTACGCCGCCGCCATCGCTGTGACGCTGTTCGCCGTCATTTTAATGATCACCGCGGTGCAGATGAAATTACAGAAAAAATGGGTTCATTATTAAGAGGAAGGTTGGAAGGGGAGAAAGGGAATGTTAGTGCGAAACCGTACGTTCGGTCGGCTTGCGATTCACGCTATTCTATGTTTCGGAGCGGCCCTGATGGTAGGACCTTTCATCTGGATGCTGCTTACTTCGGTGAAGACGTTTAGCGAAGCGGCTCAAGTGCCGCCCGTTATTTTACCGTCCCGTTTGGTATGGGAAAATTACACGGAAGTGTTGCGGGTGCTGCCTTTTGACAAATATTACTTCAACACCGCGATCACGACCATCTCGCGGACATTGGGTCAAGTTCTGTTATGTTCCATGGCGGCTTACGCCTTCGCGAGAATCGAATTTCCGGGAAGAAACTTTTTATTTATGCTTTGTTTGTCCGTATTGATGGTTCCCAGTCAAATTTTCATTATTCCGCAATTTCTCATTATGAAGGATTTGGGCTGGCTGAACTCGCTTCAAGCTTTGATCGTTCCGGGCATCTTTAGCGCATTCGGCACGTTTTTGCTGAGACAATTTTTTATGACGCTGCCCAAAGATGTGGAGGAAGCCGCGAAATTGGACGGGTGCAATCACTTCCTCACCTACTGGCGCATCATGCTGCCGATGGTGAAGCCGGCGCTCATTGCCTTGACCATCTTCACCGCGTTGGCTTCATGGAACGAATTGCTGTGGCCGCTGATCGTGAACACTTCGCCGGACAAGATGACATTGGCCGCGGGGATCGCGTCGCTGAAGGGGCAGTACACCACCGATTATCCGACGATGATGGCCGGCACGTTAATGGCGACATTGCCGATGATCGCGATGTTCATTGTGCTGCAGAGATACTTTATCGAAGGGATTGCTCTGACTGGATCCAAAGGTTGATTTAAACTAACCTGGAGTATGTCCCGAGTTGGCAGGTGTATGGATAATGCTGTCTACTTGACAGGGTGCAGTTCAGAAAAGGCGTATCCCTCCCGGGACATCGTCTTTTCTTTTTTTGTTTGAACTTGTCGAAGGAAGGCTGTTGCGATGTTCCCTTATTCCGGGAAAGTGATTTCAACAAAGTAAGATTTTCGGAAGCAGGTAAAGATTTTCTGTATAACCTGAATAGTTTGTCCGGAAGCTGTTTCCAGGTCTAAATTTGTTTAAACCGACACAGGGGTTTGCTACCATCCAATGAAACGCACTA
Source organism: Paenibacillus sp. J2TS4 (assembly GCF_018403245.1). Lineage (GTDB taxonomy): Bacteria > Bacillota > Bacilli > Paenibacillales > NBRC-103111 > Paenibacillus_L. The sequence continues at coordinate 294,121 of NZ_BOSH01000005.1, read as the reverse complement.
CTTTTCTACGGACTACGAGTAAAATTTTAAGTGATACAACAAAGATAATTCCAATATATGGTATAATGAGGTGATGTTTTTCATTGATGAAAGATTATTTTTGTAGGGAGGGAATAGAATGTCAGTAGATTTCTATTGTGATGAGGTTCTAAGTGGAAAGACACCTGTGAATAAAGTTTACGAGACCGAAAATGTGCTTGCTTACCATCATACACGCCCATTCTATCCTGTACATATTGTTGTAATTCCTAAAAGGCATATATCATCGCTAATTACCTTGGAAGACAGCGATACTGGATTGCTTGTTGAACTGTTATCCGTAGTAAAAAAAGTTGCGTCTGATGTAGTATCTGAACAAGGTGCTTGCCGAGTGATAACAAATTTAGGAAAGTACCAAGATTCAAAACATTTACACTGGCATATAGCTTTTGGTACACCTATAAGATAATTGGATAGAACATGGATTCCATTACCCTATGAGGCGGAATTTTTTTGAAGGGTGAGAAGAATTATGGGCCCAAGAATAATGCACCTGGTAATTGCTAATAGAATTGCAGAGTGTCTGTCGATAGAAGATAGTACACTATTTTTACTCTCTATAAGAGGGTTAATGCTATTTTCGGTTGAACATGAATGATTCAATCTAAAATCTCATCATATGTTATAGTTAGAATCAATACTGATATTTAAGGGATTGAATGGTGCAACCAATGAATCAAATCAAGGATCTTCAGAAACTCATTAAACTCACAGGTGAGCGTGCTAAGTTGGATGCCAAAGCTAACGACACATACATTGTATATAAGACATCTCAGGGACAAATTGTAGAAGAATTCACTGATGGTAAAGTTGTTCCCTGTTTTGAACCAGAATGAATCTCATGCATGAAATGATTCCGATCATGTATGTTTTTGCCGGTAATAATGGCAAAACTGCTGCATCTCAATATTACCGATTCCACATATGTCGATTGTTCAGTGTGAACATCTTCTATACGGTCTGCTTGCCATCCAGACTTGCACCTATAGGGGAACATGATTCTCAAGTATATCCTGCCTGCGAAACAGTTCAGTCGGGGTCATATTGGCATACTTGTGGAACTCCCGATACAAATGGGATTGATCATAATATCCGCTGGATAGAGCCATGTCAATACTCGGGTTTACCCGCTCTTCCCTGATCATTCGAAGTGCCAACTGGAATCGCACAATACTTCCGTAATTTTTAGGCGTCAGTCCTACCTCTTCCTTGAATAAACGTATAAATCGTTCCGTACTAAGATTAGCCATGTCTGCGATTTCAGCAATGGAAGGCGCGGCCGCGGGGGAATGCTCAAACATTTGCAGCGCATAAGCTACGGCTGGATGTCCTTTCGGAACCATAATTTTCTTCTCCAGACAGCGCAGCAAGTATTGCTCGACTAATTGAAACCGTTCCTCCGCCGCAGAAGTCTCCTGCAGCCTTTCCCGAAAATCATCCACATGGGAATGTCGACCCAGACCATCCTCAAGAGGCATGTCAACATCCTTTAGTTTGCCTACCAAATTACCGAGAAAAGGCAGCGCTCCCCCCGGTTTGAATTGAATGCCCATACATGATTCTTGACATACCGTGTCCAGGTAGTAGTAGGATGACCGTGGACCAGCAATAATACTGCCGGGTAGAATCATAAGACGATCCATCCGATTACTCTCAAATACTCGGATCTGATCCTCTTTGAGATTAATAATCCATGCCAAAGAGGCATCGGGAAGTTTAAATTCAAGCCGATGGCTTGGCTGGTAGCCTTCACATATCCACAACTTATCAATCCATCTTGCTAAAGCTTGTCCAGGTTTGCGAGCATGGAAGTTCAAGCAATCCCCTCCCTTGATTTAAACGAATGCCGATGTCAAAATTATACCATCTAAAAAACAAAACGAAGATCAACTTTATACAATACGTTCTGATTTAATATAGCTATACTAATTAGGTAACTATAATTCACAAAAATTAAAGGAGGACAGGTTATGACAACGACTTATAAACCGCAAGGATATTCCGCTGTCACACCGTATTTCATTGTCGCAGGAGCAGACCGATTTATTGAATTTCTTAAGAATTGCTTTGATGCTGAGGAGCTTGAGAGGCATACTCGGCCGGACGGAAGCATTCTACATGCCGCATGTCGAATTGGAGATTCCATCATAGAGATCGGTGGAGGAACTAATAATGATTTTCCGCCGATGAAAAATGCGATCCATCTATTTGTTAAAGACGCAGATGAGGTGTACAACCGGGCTTTGAAAGCAGGAGCGCGTTCCCTGTATGAACCGCAAAATCATGATTATGGGGAACGCTCAGGGGGTGTGGAAGACCCATTTGGAAACCATTGGTATATCGCCACGAATATCAGCAGGTAATTTCTCTAGACAATTGAAACAATACATTGAAAACACTCGTCACTAATGAGTGAGGTGATTCAATGAGGAAAATATTTATTATATTTGGTTTAGCATCCTTATTGCTTTCTGCTTGTGGTGATTCCAACAACAATGGAAATGGTCAAGTAAATAATTCAAGCTTTCCAAAGGTTTCGAAGCCTTACCGTCCAGAACAAGCAGTTCAAAACGGTGATGTGGTAAATGTTCATGGGAAATATTCAAACATGGATAAGTGGCATCAATTCATTAAAAATATTGAAGCTGAGAAAGAGGACAAAGTGCGAATCACCCAATACACCATAGAAGGAGACCCCATCTTCTATGAGCTTGTTTACGATGGCAAGACAATTCATTATACGTATGATAACTCCATGGATGCCTTTGGTTCTGATGCAGGAAGACCGAGTGCAAGTTGCAAAGTAATTGGAACAGATAAAAATGAACAAGGTCATGAGTATTATGTATTAAATGAATGTAATAATGATATTGGCAAATCATTTTGGTTTGCGAAAGAAGAATAAATATATTGTTTACTCCCACAGCCATAATATGGATGTGGGTTTATTTGTTTGCAAATTTCCCTTCAAGTGATACCTTTCGTGGACAAAAAACAATATTAACCCAGCAAATTCAAGGGATTGCACCTCAGGCGGTGCGCGTTCGTTTCTGGGAAAACGGCAAGTTGATCTTTTATACGGTAACAGAGGATAGGGACGTATTTTTCCGATTCGATCCTGAAACGAATAACATCGATACGACGATGAATACTTTAACAAAGCCTACAAACTTCCACCAGTAACCGTAGGAACTACGGGGATAGCTTTTGTGGCTGAACCTAAGTTAGGAACGGATTGTTATTAAAAGGAGCCCATGAATTTGAAACTTTCAAAAGGATCAAATAAAATGGTCTGCCGCTTTGCTTGAGCCACAAGGTAGTTTTACCCAAAGTCTGCATGGTAAAATTACCAAAAACAGTGAGGTTTTATTTATGAGAACAAATTTCGGAAAATACTATGTGCCCCCAACTTTGGAAAAGCTGATCGACTTTCAAAAGGAGATTGGAGGATGGGAGGCTTTTAACAAGGGGTTGAATTTTTTCCTTTCCCTGGACAATTTTCGATATTTCAACACACCAAGTGACGTGATCGTTTTTGGAAATATCGGTGTGGACGGGATTCACTTTGGTTTCCTTACGGATTATGGCTCGGCAGATCACCTTGAAGCAGCGCCCATTGTTTGCGTTTCGCCAATGGAGTTTGATAGTCCCACTAAAATCGTTGCGGGCAGTCTGAGGGAATTTCTTCGCGTGAATCTGGCGGATCAAGAATTGTTTTACAACTGGTTCCAAAGCGAAGAGGATTACATAGCGGCCAAGCGGCGTTGGGCCGAAGAGACTGCCAGCTCTCCATATCGGCCATCGGAAGCGGAAGAGAAAGCACGGCAGGATATCATCCGGCGGTTAAAAGAGGTAATCCCCATGCCCGAGATCGACAATCCGTATAGGTACGTTCAGGAAATCGGGCTTCAACGGCAAAACCGGATTACCGTACAGACCCGGGACGGATTGGGGATTATTGCCCGGTTGGAGGAAGGAGAGAAGCATGAGCCGTTCCCGGTTGATAAGGATACGGACCCTGATTTGGCTCGGCTAAGAGATTTCCTGGAAATCGCGCCTAAAGTCTCGAAGCTTGCGTTGTTTAGGGATGTTCAGCAAAATTATATTTTACGGGATTATGAGCAGCTGTGCTCTATGGTTACGGAAGAAATGAACCGGATGGGGCTTGCGGACGAAGCCGCGCGAATCTGGTGAGTCTGGTTAACCCAGCGATTTGGATTCATGAGCTTCTCGATTCTATCAATCTTCTTAATGCTCAACAGCATGAAATCGCGCCATCTGCCTTATAACGGATTGGCATCCGTAACCTTCCGGACAAGTTCGTACAAATAGAGGAATAGGATAGTTGGACAGGGTGCCAAGTCATATCAATACAGGAGTAAAGTCACTTGTCTTTTGTACTCTAACCGTTATAATTTGAGGTCAGGGATTTTACCATTATTTTCCCAATGGATGTATGACTTCAGAATGGAAGGATGGAAGATGATCAAACAGACGGAAAAGTTTTATTCGAACAGGGTGCTGACCGCTTTTTTAAGTGTGCTGATGTTTGCCGCGGCGTATATCATTTATACTAAACTTTTGGCCGAAACGGACTATATCACAGAGGTTGCTTATTTTGTCTTTTACGGCGTATTAATTGTTGCGGTTGTTGTCGGTTTGGCCTGTGCAATTTTGACTTTTGATCCAAGGCCGATTATTCAAATCTCTCCGGATGGAATTGGGATTAGATCGTTTATTTTCATAGCAGAATTCGTGCCATGGAACGAGGTCGTCGGCACTCGGAATGAAGTCTACAAAAACCGGGTAGGGGCGGGCGTACGCATAACTGTCTCTGCCAATTTATTTAGAATATACCGACCCAATAAGCGCTCCCTCGCTATTAATCTCACCTTGTTAAATAAGCGCGGAGACGGGTTTAATAAGGCCTTTTCGAAATACATGGAAGTTTAGGGACTCAAAATTTTATAAACTTAATCCAAGGAATCGAATAGAGAAATACGATAGGGGAGGGGCGCTTGTCCCTCCTTGCTTGCTGTTGAGACGATGTTGGGAACAGAAATGTTTTTTCAATCAGGCTTCAAATTCCGCAGGGAAATCAACACCTTTATGTCCGCTAACGTTTCATCGCTAAAATAATGGACAGGTCTATTTCTTCTGTGAAGATTCCGCTGTTGTCTATGCGTAATAAAGCTTTTTCCAGTTCCTGTTCGAAAGAAGAAGCCCGGTCGCCAAGGAAACGCCTAGAACCATAGGAAGTGGAATACAGGTTGCCAATGATGGACTGGATCGTCCACTGCTGTTCATACGTTGGCAGACGATGAACTTCTAATTCAAATCGAGATTGTGCAACGATCTCTTCGTGACTAATTTGTGGGTGGGAGTATGTCGTGTTTCCCGCTCTTCTTTCTTCTCCATACCATAATTTGATGATTTGCTGGAGCTCAGCTTGCCATGGCAGCGGCTCTTTATGAGGGGCATAATGATCAATAATGGCGACTCCGCCATCTAGTTGGATTTTGTTATATAGACCGTCGAGCACCGCTTTTCTATCCATCCAATGAAACGCTTTGGCGATCGTGACTACCCGAAAGATTTCGTTAGTATTCTGCAAGTAGCTTTCCGCATCGGCCGTAATCCACTTGATGTTATGGACCCTCGTTTCTTCACTTCTCCTCAAGGCTTCGTCAATCATTTCTTGCTCACTGTCTACGCCAACCAGCCTCTCGAACCAATCGGAGAAGCGCATCATGAGTTGACCGGTTCCGCACCCCAAATCAAGCATATTGCCTTGGCCATCGAGAGAAAATCGGTTCACGATCCACCGCGCCAGTTCAGACGGGTAAAGCGGGCGGTACGCAGAATAATAAGATGCGGTTCCTTTAAATAACTCATGACCGTAATTTTTCATCGTAACACTCTCCTCAGATCGACACAGCGATCATTTTGTTTAGCGATCATAATTATTCTGTCTTTTTCCGGAAAATCCTTCCCAAAATTCAAAATAAAAGGACTCTGCACGGTGAATGAATGCGGGGTTTTTCGCATGGAAATAAAAAGCATTGGCAACGAAGAATATCGATGCATTTTCAAACGGCTTACAAGACAGATTCGTACCTGCCGATTATGCATAGCCGTCGTAAACGGCAGGAAGAAAGCCCCCGTACTTTTAACCAGAGTACGGGGGCTTTCACTTGCGCCATGCTACGGCTCAATCGACACGTCATGCAGCTGCATAATGCCGCTCGGATGTCTCCAGTAGCCCTTCACCTTCTTGCTCACCCCGTCCAAATATTCCTGATGGTGAATGTACAGCATCGGGGCCAGCTCGACGAGCTTCTCCTGCGCTCGCTTGTAAATCGCTTTGCGTTTCTCCGGATCGTTCTCCTTGCGCCCATCGTCCAGCAGCTTATCGAGCTCCGCATCCTTCGTGTAGGTCCGGTTCCCCGGCTCGCCCGCGTTAGCGGAATGGAAGACGAGGTACAGCCCGTAATCGGCGTCGGCCGTCACCGTGGACCAGCCGAGCACGAACATATCATGCTTTCCTTCGGCTGTCTGAGCCAAATAAGCGCCCCATTCCATCACTTCGATTTTCACATCCACATTCAGCTCTTTCAGCTTCGCTTGCACATATTCCGCAATTTTAATTCGTTCCTGGTTGTCATTCGTCCAGATCGTGGTAGAGAAGCCGTTCTCGAATCCTGCCTCTTTCATTAATTCCTTGGCCTTATCCAGGTTATACTCTATCGGCTTGACTGACGGGTCATAACCGTTCACGTCCGGCGCCAGCGGTCCAAGTGCGGGAATTCCCGTTCCTTCGTAAATGCCTGAAATTACTTCATCCTTGTTAATAGCCATGGATAGAGCCTGGCGCACGCGGACGTCATTGAATGGCTCCTTTTCCATATTAAAGCCGATATAAGACAGGCTGAGCGATGCTTGGCGGTTCAAATAAGCGCCGTCCAGTCCCTCCACCCGCTTGATGCTGCTCGGCGATACGGGCTCAATGATATGCGCGTAGCCTGTCTCCAGCTCGGCTATTCGCGTGCCGTCCTCGCTGACCACTTTGAAGGTTACGCTGTCTATTTGCGCTTTGTCGCCCCAGTGGTCGTTATTCTTGGCCAGCTTCAATTCCTGTCCCGGATTCCAGGAGTCCAGCTTGAAAGTCCCCGTCCCTACCGGATTCCGGGACAGCCAGGCTCCCGCCTTCTCCCCGGCGTTCAATTTCTCATAGTCTTGCTTAATGCCTTCGGCGCTGACGATCCCTACGCCAGGGTGAGCCAGATGGGCAAGCAGCGGAGAGTAGGGATAGTCGGTAACAATTTGCAGCGTGTACTCGTCAACGACGGTAACCTCCTTGATCATATTAACCAATGAAGCCCGCGGGGAAGCTGTCTTCGGGTCCAGCAGCCGGTCCAGATTAGCCTTCGCCACCTCGGCATTAAAGGCCGATCCATCTGTAAATTTCACTCCCTGGCGAAGCTTGAACTCCCAGGTTACGTCATCCAGCACCTTCCAGCTCTCGGCCAGTCTCGGCTGGATGTTCAGATCCTTGTCATGCTTCACCAGGGTGTCATAAATATGGGAAGACGCAATGCTTGTTTGCTGGTCTGTCGACATGTGGGGGTCCAAAGAAGGAGGGTCTGACAGCCAAGCCACAATGAGATCCCCGGTATCGCCCCCGCCCTCGGGCTGATCCTTGCCCTTGTCCTCCGTCACGGGATCCGGAGAGTTCGTGCTGCCTTTGTTTTCTTCCGGCGGCTTCTCCTCCGTCGTGCCGCGGCTTTCGCTGCATGCCGATACGGCCAGCAGGATCATCATAAGCACGAGCGGAATGAACCATCTTAACCTTGTTCTGATTGTCAACATTTAACACTCCCCTCTCGATCAAAAGATAAATATTTTTTTCGTACTTAACATATATTTGAGTAATTCAGATTTATTCTAGGATTCTACTTTAACGGGCGAATAATTATTTGTAGAAAGGATGAATTCCACATGCGAAACGCGGCGGGAGCAGCGGATGGCGCGGCACCGGGGCACAGCCGGTCACCGGCACGCGGATGGGGGATGCTCTACAGGCAATTACGGCAAAACACAGCGGCGCTGTTAGGAGGTTACTTCCTTCTTTTCATCATGATCGTTGCAATCCTTGGCCCTTTCCTTACACAGCAGGATCCGACCATCGTCGATTATTCTTCCAAGCTGTTGAAGCCGTCAGCCGACCATTGGTTCGGAACGGACCATAACGGCCGGGATATTTTCACAAGGATTATCCATGGAATGCGGCTTACTCTGACGATTGGCTTCATCTCGGCCATCCTCGGGGCGGCCTTCGGGGTCATTCTCGGTATCCTCTCCGGTTATTATGGGGGAGTATGGGACTCCATCATTATGCGCATCTGCGATATTTTGCTGGCGTTTCCCGGCCTGCTGTTGGCCTTGGCCATTGTAAGCGCTCTCGGAAAAAGCTTGTTCAATGTGATCATCGCGGTCGGCATTTTCTCCATTCCGACCTTCGCCCGGATCGTGCGGGGATCGACGCTGGCGGTTCGCAAGCTGGAATACATTGATGCGATGCGGGCGCTTGGCGCAAGCGACAACCGCATAATTTTCAAGCATATCTTGCCGAATATTACTTCACCTATTATCGTCCAAGCCACTCTTCGCATCGCGATTGCGATTCTGACGGCCAGCGGACTGTCCTTCCTCGGGCTAGGCGCGCAGCCGCCGACACCGGAATGGGGGGCGATGCTGAACGATGGGCGCAACTATATTGCAGAGCATCCTCATGTCGCCCTCTTCCCCGGACTGTCCATCGTCCTTGTGGTCGTTGCGTTCAATCTGCTGGGCGACGGACTGCGGGACGTGCTCGATCCGAAAATGAAGAAGTGACCGGAGTCACCAATTCACTTAAAAAGGAGCCGGCGCCATGCTCATTTATATTCTGCGAAGACTGATTCAAACCATCCCCGTCATCATCGGGGTAACGATTATCGTCTTCCTCCTCATGCATCTCATTCCCGGAGATGCGGCTCAAGTCATTGTCGGGGAAGGCGCTCCCAAGGAGAAGGTGGAGCAAATTAGGGAAAGCCTCGGCTTGAACGATCCGCTGCCCGTGCAGTATTGGAATTACGCCGGCAAGCTGATCCGGGGTGATCTTGGAGACTCTATCCGCAGCAGCCGTCCTATCGCCGACGAAATTTTCAAGAGCCGCTTCTGGATTACGGTGGAGCTTGCCCTGTACGGTACGATACTGGCTGTCTTCCTCGGCCTGACCGCAGGCATTGTTTCCGCCGTGTACAAAAACTCCCCCTCCGATCTCGGAGTCATGCTCGTCGCCTTGTTCGGGGTATCGATGCCGAACTTCTGGCTCGGACTGATGCTGATTCAATATTTCGCCGTCGATCTCGGTTGGTTCCGTCCTTCCGGCTGGGGCACCTGGTCGCAGACCGTGCTTCCGGTCATTACGCTGGGCACCGGCGGCGCAGCCATTATCGCCCGCATGACCCGCTCCAGCATGCTGGAGGTGCTGAACCAGGATTATATTCGCACCGCCCAGGCGAAGGGGGTGCGGGAGCGCGCTGTTATATACAGGCATGCCCTGAAAAATGCGATGATCCCCGTCATTACGGTCATCGGTCTGGAGTTCGGCACCTTGCTGAGCGGAGCGGTGCTGACGGAAACGGTCTTTGCCGTCAACGGAATCGGCCGCTATGTGATCGATTCGATCCGGGCGCGGGATTTTCCGGCCGTTCAGGCCACCATCCTGATCATCTCCTTAACCTTTGTGCTTGTAAATTTGTTAGTGGACATCTCCTATAAATATTTCAATAAACGAATTGATTTCGATTAATCCGACACTTGCGAGAGAGGAGCGAAGAAGGATGAACACGAAGCAGCCGCTGCTGGAAATCAACAGCCTGCAAACCTCCTTTGTCACGGAACGCGGTGAGGTGAAGGCGGTGGACGGCGTCAGTCTGACTATCCACAAAGGCAAAACGCTGGGCATTGTCGGCGAGTCGGGCTCGGGGAAAAGCGTGCTGTCGCTGTCGATTCTGCGTCTGATTTCCCATCCCGGCCGCATTATCGGCGGTGAAATCCAATACAACGGAGACAATTTGCTCGGCAAAACCGGCAGGCAGATGCGCCATATCCGGGGGAATCAAATATCGATGATTTTTCAGGAGCCGATGACGTCGCTGAATCCCGTCTTTACTGTCGGCCAGCAGATCGCGGAAGTATACCGGATTCATGAACGGATGGGGAAGCGGCAGGCGATGGGCAAAGCGGTCGAGATGCTGCGCCTCGTCGGTATCCCTTCTCCCGAGAAGAGAGTGAAGCAGTACCCCTTCCAGCTATCGGGCGGCATGCGGCAGCGGGTGATGATTGCGATAGCGCTGGCCTGCAATCCCGATCTGCTCATCGCCGACGAACCGACAACGGCGTTGGACGTAACGATTCAGGCGCAAATATTGGATCTGATCCGGGAGCTGCAGCGCAGACTGAATATGTCGGTTCTGTTCATTACGCACGATCTCGGCGTCGTGGCGGAGACATGCGACGATGTCGCCGTCATGTATTGCGGACAGATCGTGGAGTATACGGATGTGGTCACGCTGTTCCGGAAGCCGAAGCATCCGTATACGGTGGGACTGCTGAATTCGCTGCCCCGCCATGACATCGAGCAGCAGGAGCTGGTGCCGATTGCAGGTTCCGTCCCGGGCCCCTATGAAGCGCTGGCCGGATGCCGGTTTGCGCCGCGCTGTCCCTACGCGGAGGACCGGTGCCGAGAAGCGCAGCCGGAGTTGAACGAAGTCGGTGACAACCATAAGGTACGCTGCTGGATATATACCGAGCAGTGGGAGAGGAAGCCGGAGGTGAAGGTGACGATATGAGCAAAACACTTCTGACCGTGAATCGGCTGAAGCAGTATTTTCCAATCAAGGGCGGCATATTTGGGCGAACGGTCAACTATGTCAAAGCTGTCGATGATATTTCCTTCACCGTCCGCGAAGGGGAGACCGTCAGCCTCGTCGGGGAATCGGGCTGCGGCAAATCGACGACCGGACGCGCCATTCTGCGCCTGGATGAACCGACCTCCGGGGAGATTCTGTTCGACGGCACCAATCTGCTCTCGCTCGGCAAGAAGGCCATGAACCGCAAACGGAAAGACATTCAGATCATTTTCCAGGACCCGTATGCCTCCCTCAATCCGAGGAAAACCGCCGTGCAGGTGCTGGAAGAGGCGATGGAAATCCAAAATGTCGTGCCCAAGAACCGGCGCCGGCCGCGAGCGGTCGAGCTGCTGGAAACCGTCGGCCTGTCCTCCCACCAAGCGGACCGCTACCCACATGAATTCAGCGGGGGACAGCGTCAGCGGATCGGCATCGCCCGGGCGCTGTCCGTCAACCCGAGGCTGATCATCTGCGACGAGGCCGTCTCCGCCCTGGACGTCTCCATCCAGGCCCAGGTGCTCAATCTGCTGCAGGCGCTGCAGCGGGAATTCAAGCTGACCTATCTGTTCATCTCGCATGATCTGGGGGTCGTACGCCATATTTCCGACCGGATCATTGTCATGTACCTGGGAACGATCGTCGAAATCGCCGACTCCGCCTCCTTATTCCGTCAGCCGCGGCACCCGTATACACGCGCCTTGCTGTCCGCCATTCCGACTCTGAACCCCGAACGCAAAGCGGAGCGCATTCTGTTGAAGGGAGATGTCCCTTCCCCGATCGATCCTCCGTCAGGCTGCCGGTTCCATACCCGCTGCAGGTATGCCAGCGACCGCTGCCGTTCCGAGGCCCCCGCGCTGCGTTCGGTTCCAGGCGAGTCCGGCCATCAGACGGCGTGCTTTCATTTTGAAGACATCGATGTCCCTGGCTAGGTCATAGCTCTTGATCAGAGTTATTTGCTCAATGGAAGCAACATTGATCTAAGGCACATTCGCTTCATGAGGTTACCAGGATAGAATGGATTCGAAGTTAGGGCGTTTTAAGTGCTGAGCTGGCGATTATATCTTAAACATTGGCTCTGTTTTCGTTTATTGTTGATTATCGAGTAAAAGAAAATCGCCCATTGAAAAGGCGATTAATTTAACTGCCGTATTAGAGAAGTGCTTTTAGATCTTTTATTTGCTCTATATGTCGTTGCTCGTGTAAATATAACAGTTCGATCCACTGATCTAATGGCAAGTCACCAAACCTGGGATGATTCACGGCAATTTCCTTCAAAATGGATTTATCATCAACCTTATCAAGAACATCGATTAATTTATTTCTTGAGTCGCTTAATCGTTGAATGATCTGTGGAACTTGAAAAGGTCCCGAACCAGGTTCTGCAATCGCAGGTGCTTGGTACTTCACAGACCTATCTAACACAATTTGAATAGACTTTCGGTCGGTTTCGGATAAAATCCTTTGATCAAGCCCGAATAAAATGGCCTTTCTGGACAAAGTTTCCGTCTTCAATAAATGATGACAAATCTGACCTATACTCCACTTACTAATCTCAAATGTACGATTGAATTCACCGTCATTTAGGGATGAAATCTCATTTAACAATCGCTCTCTAGCTGTAAATAGATTTTTTCCAAAATCATCCATACTATCTCCTCCATAAGATAATGGTAATTTCAACCATAATTATATAACAAGGTACTATGACTTGGTACTATTTTTTACGATATTTATGGTTTAATAGCCAAACCTAAAGAAAATTTACGGGCATTACGATTGCATTCTGTAGGCTGTTTCCTTAAAATTGAATATAAACATCTGAAAAAAGGAGTGACGATGATGTACCGCAAAATAGACGACTTTATTGCGGATTGGAATGAACAGACGGCAGGTACGCTGCGGGTTATCGAGGCGATTACGGACGACAAGCTTGGACAAGCGATTGTGGAAGGACATAGCACGCTTGGCTGGCTGGGATGGCATTTGGCGACGAGCCCGGCGTTTTTTACAGGCTTGGTCGGGGTTAAAGTGCAGCCTGCGGGTACGCGGGATGATGTACCGGGCAAGGTGAGCGAAATTGCAGAGGCCTATCGCCGTATGGCCGCGGATGTGCAGGAAGGGGTCACAAGTGCGCTGACGGATGATATGTTGAGTGAAACTGTGTCTGCTATGGGTAGGGAAATGGCACGCGGAAAACTGCTCCGTACACTGCTCGCTCATGATACGCATCATCGCGGCCAGATGACCGTACTGCTTCGTCAAGCCGGGCTTACCGTACCGGGAGTCATGGGTCCGACGAAAGAACAAATGGGATAAAGCAGCCATTCATTGGATTTTCCATATATGTATAAAAAGACAAGCCGGATGCGAATTGCTTCCGGCTTGATCTTGTATTAAGAAGATTTTATAAAAGCAGGGTTTTCAGAACCGCTTCAAGTACGTCTGTTAGCATCAGGCGAAGTGGGTGAAGGATATATGGATTTCCGCCTTTGTCCGTTTGGAAGCCTACGATGAATCTTTACAAAGTCTTCACTCCTCCAAAACATGCATGTCGCCTGCCGTGAGATAAGACTTCGTCTGAAGTTGCATTTTAAGAAATCGCCATCAGCGCCCCAATACGTCATCGCAAATCTCATATCCTGACCGGTTAAATAAATGAGATGCAGCTCTCCGATTAAACAAATGTCGTGACCTTTTTGTAATAATCCTCCAGCTCGATCGACTTTCCGTTGTTCAGCCTGGATTCCTCCGCCGCGAACGCCATCAGGTGGCTGCGGACGGATGCCGAAGCCGAGGTGAGGCTCTCTCCGCCGTCGTAGCCGCGAACTTCGTTCAGGAAGCTGCGTACAATCCCGCTATCTCCTCCTCCGTGGCCGGTCGTTTGCGGCGGTATTGTGATTTCATGCTCTTCGTGGGTAACGAAATCCATGATGGTGATTTTTCCCTCTTCCCCTCGAAGCTCGCCTTTCGTCCCCATAATCTGAATACGCCGCTCCTGATGGCGGGTAAAGCCGCACATGCTGAACATGGCCGTCGCACCGTTTGCGAACTCCATGTTGACGACCTGGTGGTCCACCACATTGTTATCGCTCTTGTACACGCAGCGTCCGTAATTCGTTTCTTTCAATCCTTTTACGATATGGTCCCGGGACAAATCTTCCGTAAAATGTCTTGCCCATCCCTTGCCTTCACCTAAATAAAATCTCGGCGCGGAATAGGGGCAGGTCGATTCGACGGCACAGCCGTTGAGACAGTAGTCCGTCGAGCCTTCCGGCGCATTGCCGGAATGGAAATGCATCAGCGAGCCGTAGGAGCTGACGCGCACGCACGGCTCGTCCATAAGCCAGGACAGCACGTCCATGTCATGGCACGATTTCGCTAGAATCATCGGACTGGACGTGTCGGAATTGTTCCAGTTCCCGCGCACGAAACTGTGCGCAATGTGCCAGTAGCCTACATTCTCGTTCAGCTGGATCGATACGATCTGGCCGATGCGGCCCTCCTGGATCACCCGCTTGATTGCCGACCAGAATGGCGTGTAGCGAAGCACATGGCAAATCGTCAGCAGCCGGTCGTTATCCCTGGCCGCGCGTTCCATTTCAATGCATTCCTTCGGATCCGGCGACATCGGCTTCTCCAGCAGGACGTGATACTTTTTGTCGAGCGCTTTCAAAGTCGGTTCAAAGTGCATCCGGTCCTGCGTGCAGATCATGGCGATTTCGGCTAGCTTCGGCTGCTCTAGCAGCTGTTCCCAAGACGCATAGCTGCGCTCCGCAGGAATGCCGTGCTCCTCGGCAAACTTGGCCCGCCGCTCCGGATTCGCCTCTGCTACGGCGACGAATTTCAACTCATGCGGATAATCGAGCGCATAAGGCGCATAGCCCCCGGCTCCTCGGGCTCCCGCTCCGATCATAATGGCTGTAAGTTGCTGCATGGTGTTCGCTCCCTTATTGCGGATTTGTATGTACAATAAACCATACGTTTGTTTGTTATAATACACGATTTGACCATTATTTTCTATACTTCTTTTCACTTTTAACTTCAAAAGAATGTAATTCATCACCTAAGGGATACGTCTATCCAAAAATAGGTTTCGGGGGAATGATATTTCACTAAGCATAATCCTGCTACATCCATACACCCTTTCCTTCCCAATTCTGGACTCTCTGTCGACCGATTATTGAGCTGTCTCCAGGCAGAATTGATGGTTTTTGAACAGCCTCTTGAAGTCAAAACTACTGTAAGCGAAAAAATTCATTATTTTTCGCACTATTTGTCATAGTAATGTAAAGTCGTTGGGATAAGATAGTAGAACAGCTTAAACTTTAAGGCAAGTGGTTGATCAATATATGTCATCGTATGGACAGGTTTCGGAAAGTTTCCGGGATACAAGTATACCCCCGAAAGCAGCCATCGAGCAGGGATTACGGCGGTCGGCACGGATGCAGACAGAGAGGTCCCACCCTTTAGGCTGTCTGTTAGTTTTATCCGCAGTAACCTGTTCTCCTGAGCAAAATCACATCCGAGAGATGCTCTCCAAGGAACGAGAAAAGATCCGCAACTGGCTGAAAGATTGTATAGAACGGGCCGTAGCAATTGGTGATTTGCCCGATTCTACGGATATTGCCATGCTGGTTACCTTATTTGAAACATTTCTTCGAGGAATTTCGACACAAGCCCGAGACGATGTTCCATACGAGGCAATTGACTCTGCCATAACTCAACTGATGAGTGTATGGGATGTGCTGTCTGCAAAGACGGGGGATCGGGACAAGATTTGAGAAGACGACAAGTTAGGGGATTATCTATGGGACGGACCTTATAATCCAAGGATCTAGAAAACCAGTTGCGGATAATTGCCCGTTACTTCAATGAAAAACGGCAACCGATCGTTATCGTCGGTTGCCGTCATGTCTTTATTGACCTATCGATCCCGTTAGCGGAATTAATTACTTGGACGAAAATTCTAACAATAATTTTCTTGCCTCTTCAAAGTTTGTATATTCCTCATAAAAGTCCTTATAGTTACCGATTCGGTCTATATATTACCATAAACTAGTATACTTAGCGAAAAACCCCCTTCTAAATATTCCCTACTTGCGGTACGGCTCTCCATATCATCTATAGTGCGAAAATGGAGATGCAAAGGCACCCTAACGGGTGCCCAAGATGATTTTATTAGGAGGTATGTGCAATTTCAACCTCTTGCTTCCGTTCCGGTTGACGGGAATGTTTAAAGGCAGATGCAAGCAAGACCAAGAGGCCGCAGGCGCCGATCCAGATTAAGACGATTGTCGGATGATTCATGCGTAGGCCTTGCCCAAAGAAGAACAACTCACGCAGCCCTTCAACCATGAAGCGCATCGGCAACCATGATAGTATCCAATCCCGGTAAAACGGAGATATCAACTCGGGAGCGAAACTAAGGAGTGGCGCACTGAAAAAAAGGAACAGTACAAAAATAATCATGCCTTTCAGTCCAATCCAAGAGAAAACAGCAGCTATCATGAGGAAAAATGCTAAATAAGCAATGGCCAAGAATAAAGCTGTTTCCGTGAACTGAGAAATGTGTAAGCCCCAACTCTCGGCGAACCAAGTGAAGCTAAATCCAGCCGCCAAAGCAATGACCGCTCCCCAAAAGACTTGGACTATATTCGCCCGAAGCCGTTCATTACGATTCGCGTAATTCGATTTGTTTTTTACAAGCAAGAAAATTACATTTCCGATTAGACTGGCCATCCATAAAGGTTGAAACATCAAAACCGGTGAATTCCCGTTCGCACTATGCGTACCGATTGCATTCACATAGATGACTTCGCTAACGATTGGTGAAGCGAATGCAGCGGCTTGTTTCGTCGAAATCGCAGCGCCTTGCTGATCGAAAGTCGCCAATATCTCAGTACGTATCTCCTCATTTATGCCACTAATCGCTAGGTTTAGCATTTCCCCAACCATACTAGATGTCGATGCATTCATGCCTTGGTTGATATAAATCCGCATCCGGGGTGAGGACGGATCGGGCGTCATTAGCGATGCTTGCTTCTCGCTAAAATCCTTGGGAATCACCAATGCCGCATAATATTCCTGATTATCGAGTCCTGCTCTTACTCCTTCTTCACTACCAACTTCGATCCATTTCATCGCCGGCTCCCCATCCGCATTCGCAGAGGTTGCAGACTGAATGTTAGACACAACCGTCTCGCCCATATTTACGTTTGAGACCGTCAAGCCTTGATCCTCATTCACAATGGCAATGGGCAGGTTATGGGGAACAGGATTGATGCTAGGAATCATAGCAAGGCTAAAAATGAAGATAACTGCAATAACAATAAGGGGTAATGCAATAATGAATTTGTTTTTCAATAAGCTCATACGTTTCCTCTGTCTTTCTTGCGATTCAGCTGCACCAACCTCAAAATCTACTGTTCGAATTCTTTCGTTTTTCTACCGGCAGTATGGCCTCGATGACGTCCCAATGCTCGGCGATCTTTCCATTCTCCACGCGGAACAAATCGTAGAAAGCGGTAGGCTGACCGTCGAAGAAACCTTCACTCACCGTAAGCACAAAATCGCCTTGTCCGATTACCTGATGGACATGAGTATATTGAAATTCTATCTTTTTCTCCTCCAGCGCCTGCAAAGCAGCATGAAGACCGGAAAGGCCGTCTGCAATATGCGGACTATGTTGAATGTAGTGATCGCCATCAAAGTAAGAGGCAAGCAGGTCGGGGTTCTTCCCGAGCAAGATGTTCTCCACATAGCTTTTGACAAATGCTTTGTTAGCATCCGTCTTGTCGATATCCTTAATCGTGACCGGTCCGTCAATCATCGTATGATTGCTTGGCGTCTTTTCCGTCATCTCTTGCAAATTGTCCCAATGCTCGACGATTAGCCCATTCTCAAAACGGAAGATATCAATAGCGATTTTAGGGCCGTGAAAATCATATACGGAATGAAGAGCCACATAATCTCCGTCGACTAAAGTACGCTTAATGCTTACCTTTGTACCCATTTCCTTTAAATGATCAAGTGCGCCAAGCATGGCTTCACGGCCATCGGGCAAGGCCTGGTTATGCTGAATATATCGATCCGGATGAACGTAAGCCGTTATCGCTTCGGGGTTGCCGCTCTCTAAACTTTCCAGCACGGCGATTGCCTTAAGTGCAAGCTCATTTTGATGATTGAATGTCATTGGAATATCCTCCTTAGAGTTTATAGTCATTAGATAAATAATGAACATCATGTTGTTTATTTATCTTTCGCTCATTATAATAGAGACTAATACAACGCTCAATATTTAATATTTTTGTTTTTGCAGGATAAGTTACAGTTCATAAAACTTTGTCGCTTAACGGTCTAAATTAATTTGAGGGGAACTAAAATCATGAGTAAAAAAACGGATCTAAGAATACTGCGCACTAGACAATCGATTCGAATGGCGTTTTATGAGCTTATTCAGGAAAAAGGGTATGAAGCGATAACGATCCAGGATATTGCAGATCGGGCTATGATCAATCGAAACACGTTTTATCTTCATCACCACAATAAACCTGATTTATTGGACACTTGTATGGATGAGTTGTTGAGCGAATTAAAGAATGCAGTCGTTCTATGTCCATTCAATATGAGTCCTTTCCATACTTCTACACTTGAGACAGTCATGCAAACTGTACTGGAGCATATTTCGCGGAACACCACCTTTTACTATGCCATGTTAATTGAAGATAATAGAATCTATCAGTTTCGAGCGAAAATGGAGAATATCATTAAAGATAAATTAAATGAGGGATGGAATCCTGCTCAGGAAAAGTCCCCTTTAGCGATATCCAAGGAATTGCTGCTCGAGTACCTCGTATCGTCTTTCATGGGGATTGTCATTTGGTGGATTAAAAACGATAAGCCCCTTCCTACGGGTGAAGTTTCATCTCAGTTTAGTAGAATCGTTGCCTACGGGCATTCGAAAGCTGCCGGCATCGCCGTCGAGGAATAAAATTAGCGAGGGTAAAAGGGCATAGGCACTAAGCAGGTATCCGCAAAAAATTGGGAAGGGGCTGTCCAGAAAGTCAGCTTTCACTGACTTTCGTATTATTAGGTCAACCAGATATTACTGGTTGGCCTATATTTATGGTCATTTTATGATGGCGGTAGCCGGAAGAACGTGACAGCCCCTGGGGGGAAACCCCGTACACAAAAACTGTTCTCCCACTACCACCAACCATCACGATTGAGCTGGTTGAGGCATTGACCTCGTATCACAAGCGAAGCTGTGGAGTTGGATCCATTGTGGGAATGACCGGCAGATTTTCTTTGAAAGGAGAACTAATGAAACCTGTTATTGGAATTGATGTAGCAAAGGGAAAGTCTGTCGTGCAGTGTTTTTTAAAACGTAACCGACCCGTAGGACGAGCAGAAACCATTCTGCATACGCCTAAAGGATTCGAGCGGCTTAGAACCTTACTCACCGATCTGGAGCAACAAACTGGGTTAAAGCCGCAAGTTATCTTCGAACCAACAGGCCATTATCATCGTGTACTGGTTCAATATTTACAGTGTGAAGCCTTTGAAGTCATCCTGGTGAATCCCCTGCAGGCACAGCGAGCTAGAAGAACGGGTTTGCGTAAGGTCAAAACTGACGAATCCGATGCATGGCATTTAGGCGATCTGTATTATCAGGAAGAAGATTGGCTGACTCATCCCCTCCAAAAGGAAGCTTTCACAGATTTGCAGTTCTTAACGCGCCAGCATGAATTCGTTACGAGCTTGTATGTGCAGGCCACGTTAAATATGCGTGCCCTGATTGATCAAGTCATCCCTGGCTATGAGACTTTTTTTACAGGGGTAAGTACAAAGCTGGCTACCGCTATTGTGGCAGAAATCGGAGATGTGTCTCAGTTCAGCCATCCCAAACAAGTCGTGGCTATGGCTGGGCTTGACCCAAGCGTGTTTAGTTCTGGGAAGTTTACGGCAAGTGAAAACAAAATAACGAAGCGCGGCTCAAAACGTTTGCGAAGAGCAGCTTATCTTGCGGTAATATGCGGATTAAGAAAGGGATTAAACCCGCGACTAAGAGAATATTACGACAAGAAAAAAAGCGAAGGTAAGCCCTAACCTCGCCCCGGTAAGCCTCCCATATCTGGCGCGTTAATGGTACGAGACTGAGAGAGGCTTGTAGGAGAGTCTAACGAATCGCGGCGAGAAATAGCTTCAAAAGGGCATAGCCATCCTTTCGCTGCTTCTCTGTGCATTGATTCAAAGCAGCGATAATCAGTTCCGTTTCATTATAGGGCTTGGTTTGGTCCGAACTACCCAATAGAAGTTGATTGGGAGACAGTTTTAACAGGGAACAAATACTTAGCATGGTTTCTATGGACATCCCCGCTTGCCCGCGTTCAATATCGGCACAAAATTTGGGAACCCGTCCTATTCTTTCCGCAAAATCCTCCTGAGATATGCCCAAAGCCTTTCTTCGTGCCCGAATGCGTTCGCCTACGGCCTTTTTATCGTATTCACTCATGTGGATTCCTTTCCAAAGCGGAGTTTTCAGTTCCTATTATGAAGGAGTTTTTAATTGACTTTAATGAGTTTTAAAGGTACTATTTAGGATAGTTTTAGGGGTACACCTCTCAAGTGTTCCCGATTTATCGGGACTAATACGGAGAGTGTATAGGCGGCTAAGGGTAACGCAATTTTGACAAGAAACAGAGAGATGCTTAGATGAAGAAATGGGCTGAGCAGCTTGAAAATGAAAAAGAAAAGTTGGATCCACTTGGGAACGAATCTCTGGCGAATGGAATCCGGTTGTATGAAAACAACGCGTTGCAAGCTCAAAGCAGGAAGGTGGATGAACTGATTGTTCAATTGTATAGGAGAATTGGGTTTGAACAACGGTCAACATGGATTCGGAAAGTAGCCTCTTAAAAAGTTGAAAAAGCCGCGTCAAATCGAGGTTTATCCGTCACATAAAGTTGCTAATTTTTTTCAAAATAAACAGGACACTACGTGCCCCTTGCCAAAGGTTAAACCACCACAGAATAACCGACGAGAGGGAGTGTCCTTAGCAACAAACACAAGCAACGAACCATGCACCAGAACAAAAAACACGCCGTGAAAGGCGAACCCAAATCTTGGGGGAAGGCCGCCACATCAAGAAAACCGGCTTGCCCAGATCTAGAAGTGATTGTACGCACGATACGGCATAAACTTCGAACGTTCTCCGATCGGTTACGACTGAACGAATCCATCGCCGCTTAAACGAGTCCAATCCCAACCGACTAATGACTCCATCCCGCAAAAAGGCGGGCTTCTTTGGAATTCCCAAATTTGGATTGGGAATTCCTAACAGGCTGTTCAATTAAAGCAGTACAACTCACAAATTCCTATATATCCCATTTCTTCGCATAATCACGACTTATTCACAGACTTGAGTTATCCACATTCCGAATTCATGTTGACAATTTATTTTCTTATGCTGACTCATTTCAAACATTAGGTTCAGACAGTTCCTACGTTATCTGAGTTTTTTGGTATCTCCGTAAAGCAGAGAGAGGCTGAAGATCTCATGGCATTCATTAATATGGGGAAGGAGCACGGTCTTAACCCGGATTTGGCCAGTGAATTCTTTATCGGATATTCGATTCGCAAATTCCCAAAGAACTAGATCATCTTCGTTTTGGTGTCAACTACAACCTGAACATCGAACTGAAGAATGCCAGTAGCTCAGAGCGAACCAGCTTATCATGCCCGCCTCTCCATTTAAAATCGCAATCTAATTACCCCATTCAGAGTAGCGAGAAACAAGTTTATACTCTCGATGCAAATGAAAATCTTGTTTCCAGTACGATAGAAGAGCTACACGGTGCGATCAAGGACCAGATAAGAAAGCGGCCCAAATGGTCAAATAAGAAGGGATGATGGCGATATGACACCTATTATCCATCAATCTTCCCATCAGCTTAGCCTAAGACCTCTAATAAATCTGAATTTATCAGGAGCAACTAACTACAAGGATATAACGATAAAGCTGTCGAAGTATTCTAAGATTATAGAATGTTCAGAACTATTTAGCCGGTTAGGAGTGAGATAATGAAGTTTCGCAACTTTGTTGACACCAAAATAGCATTTCGCAAATATTTAATCTTGTTCTTTATTACCGTACTGGTTCCTACCGTATTGCTCTTAACTCTTCAAATATATAATAAATATCAGGACACCCTACAGCAAGCGGATGCGATCTCGGAAGCTGTTCGTGAATCTGCTTCGCGTAATCTGGAGCTATTGTTGGAGCAGATGGGACAAATGACGCTGCAGATTTCGATGTCGCCGGATGTTCTGGAGCTGTTAACCCGCCCCTATGATCTGCCAGCTTATCGATATGCCGAAACTAAGGACCAGTTGGGAACGTGGATGGATTCTAATTCGTTGTTTGAATCCATCTATTTGGATATTAGACTGAATGAGAAGGTGATGACGGTTCGAGAAGGGCTGTATGACAGAGAAAGCTTTTACGACAAGACCTTCCTGAAGGAGATTACCCAGTTGTCCTCCGAATATTCGCGTTCATGGGTAGGCGTGCGTCAGTATCCGGGGAGTTCCGGTAAGGAGGTTCTGTCTTTCGTCAGATCCGTGCCGGTTACAGAGAAAACCGCCTTAGGTTACCTGGTTGTGAATGTAGACAAAACCAAGTTTATGAACATACTGATGAATATTAATTCACAGATGTCAGGACAGTTGATCGTAGCGGATCCCGAGAACCATCTGGTCTCTTCCTCCTTTGAAGGCATAGATGCACAGAAGTTGCTTTCAAAAATAACGCCTGGAATCGTTTATACCGATGTCATCAAGCTGGATGGAATGCAATACAGTCTCAACGGCTTAAAAAGTGCCTCAAACAATTGGACGTTGTTGAAAGTCACGCCTATCAGCCCTTATATGCCTGCGCTAACCGGAGCTATTCGGCAAGCTATGCTTATTCTTGTTATCGTGCTCTTGCTGGGTATTGGAATGTCTTATTTGTTTGCGTCGATTCTATACAACCCTTGGAAACATCTGGCGACGACGCTGCAAGGTTATGTCATGCGAAATACAGAGGATAGGCAAGACGCTTATACGGTCGTCAATCGAGCGATTCATAATTTAATTGCAAAAATCCATCAGAATGAACCGATCGTCCGAGACCACGTTGTCTATGATTGGCTTCATAATCAGTATCCCGATGATATCGATACGCCAGCTCAGCGCTTCGCAGAGGCCGGCATTCACTTCGTATCCCCCCATCATGCTGTGCTTGTTGTCGTTGATGAGAATACGCGTGATCCGGAAAGAGCAAGCGGCGATACCCTCTTTCTATTCAGTTTGACTGAGGATGAGCTACATTCGCGGTTTATGGCAGCAGGAACGATGATCGATAGCGGTAAATTTGCGTTTATTCTAAATTTCGACCGCAACGAATTCGACGCCGAACTCATGGCCGAGTTGGAGGATGCTTGCCGGTCCATTCAGCAGAAGGCTCACAAACGCTTAAAGGCGGAGCTAGGGTTCTTCGTCAGCGGTATTCAGCCGCTATCCCATCTTTCTGAAGCCTTTGAGCAAGTGAAAAGGGCGATGGCCTACAAGGCTTTTCTGCCGCAATCTGCGGTCTGCTTCGTGGAGGAATCGAATGAATCCGGCCAGTTCCAGTACCCTGCCAGCTATCAGAAGAAAATAATTAATTTTATTCTTGCCGGTGACCGGGACAGAGTAGAACAGTATATGACCGAGCTGTTTGAGCAATATTTGCAGAGCAGCGCCGCTCCTTATCCTAAATTGCTACAAATGATTATTATGCTGATGAGCCATATACTTGGTTCGCTCGCGCAGGAAGGGTATGATATTGAACCTCTATTGGATCAGGTCGATCTGCTCCAATTACAGCAGTGTCAGAACCAGCGAGAATTAAAAATGATGCTCCTGCTTCAAATCGGTCAAATTATGGACTACTTGTGCATGGTAGGGAAGCAGACGGAAGACAGCAACCCTATGGTAAGCCAGGCTCTGGCCTATATCGATAACCATTATGCCAGCAACCTCTCGATTGCGGATGTTGCGTCGCTTATCGGGATCAGTCCCTCTCACTTGAGTCGAATATTTAAGGCGGAGGTAGGCAAGTCGCCGATCGAATATTTAACGGAGCTCAGAGTATCCGCGAGCAAAACGCTGTTGAAAGATAAAGCAAAGTCGCTGCAACAAATTAGCGAATCGATCGGTTATAACGATGCCAATACCTTTATCCGCACGTTTAAGAAAGCGGAAGGGATGACTCCGGGCGAATACCGCAAAAAAGTAATAAACCATTCTTGATCGGAATGGTTTATTTTTGATTATCGGCTATTTGTATCGAAATACGTCCATGATAATCAAATTGTCGTTATATACGCCCCAATCGGGAATGTCTTATAGTGTAAAGGCAAGCACACAACCATAAGAAAGGAGGGTTTAGATTGGCGTTACCTTCTACGGCCCGAACATCCACACCATCATATTTATCAATGTATTGGAGGAAAGCGTGGAAGCCGTTTGCAAGCCACAAATATTATTTTGTGCTGCTGCTTCCTGGTATCCTTTACTTCTTGTTGATCCATTATTGGCCTATGGCTGGTATTGTAATCGCATTCAAAGATTTTCGGTTAATAGATGGCGTAATGGGAAGCCCTTGGGCCGGGCTCAAATGGTTTCAGTTATTGTTTGATTCACCTGATTTCTGGGTGGCGCTGAGGAATACGATCATTCTCAGCCTCTATAAGCTGGCCATCAACTTCCCGGCACCGATTATATTGGCGCTTCTGCTCAATGAAGTGTATCATGCCGGCTTTAAGCGGGTCATTCAGACAGTTGTTTACTTTCCGCATTTCTTGTCTTGGGTCATTCTTGGAGGGGTGTTATATTCGTTGTTTTCCTCCAAGAGCGGATTGCTCGATCTGCTTGGACTCCAAACCTCGCCATTGATGGATCCGGGCAGCTTTCGGGGATTACTTGTACTGTCCGAGCTGTGGAAGGAGGTCGGATGGGGGACCATTATTTATATGGCGGCGATCTCCGGAATTAATATGGAGCTCTATGATGCGGCCAAAATCGATGGGGCTAACCGGTTTCAATTAGTCCGCCATGTTACATTGCCTTCGATTGCGGGCACGATCGTCATTTTGCTTATTTTGAAAACAGGTCATATTTTGAACGTAGGCTTCGATCAAATTTACAACTTGTACAATCCATTAGTATATGAGGTGGCGGATGTACTGGATACTTATGTATACAGAGTGGGGATTATGATGGGAAGATATTCGTTCGCCACGGCCGCGGGGTTGTTCCAGTCCGTAGTCGGATTGATTTTAATAGTATTGACCAACCGGTTAGCCAAGAAATTCGGCCAACAAGGAATATGGTGAGGTGACGATAGCTAGTGCATTCTTCATTCGGAAATCGCATGTTCAACACACTCAATGCAGTTTTTCTTTCATTGTTAGGTCTTGCCACGATCTATCCACTATGGCGAGAGATTTCCCGGTCGTTAAGCTCGGGTGATGCGGTAATGCGAGGGGGCATGTTCTTATGGCCCGTTGACTTCAGACTGGATGCGTACCACATCATAATAAAGAGCGATTATTTGTGGACGGCGTATGGCAATTCCCTCTTTATTACCATCGTAGGAACAGTGCTAGCGCTTCTATTAACGTCAAGCACTGCCTATCCGCTGGCCAAGCGGACGCTCCCGCTCAAGAAGTTGTTTATGCTCATTGTATTGTTCACTATGATCTTCAGCGGAGGCCTGATCCCGACTTACCTGGTGATGAAAGATCTGCACCTCATTAATTCTTTGTGGGCCATCATCGTCCTGAATCTCATAAGCGCTTTCAATGTCATCGTCATGCTCAGCTTCATTCGAACGATCCCCGAGGAATTGGAAGAATCGGCTATGATCGATGGCGCCAATCCGATTCGTATCTTTTTTACGATTATATTGCCGCTATGCAAGCCGGTACTGGCAACATTGGCCCTGTGGATGGCGGTTAGCTTATGGAATAACTTCTTCCAATCCTTTATCTATTTGAACGATAAAGCGCACATGACCTTACCGGTCTTGCTTCGTCAAATTATTGCCGGTCAAGTTGATGCGGAAGCGATGGGCGAGCTCAATGCAGCTTCTTCGGATTCTGTCATTGCAGCCACAATTGTTGTCTCTTTGATCCCTATATTGATGGTGTATCCATTCTTGCAGCGTTTCTTCGTGAAAGGCGCGATGATTGGATCGGTCAAAGGGTAAAAAAATACAAATCATATTAGGGAGGTCATTCGATGTTTAAGGATCAAAAAAGAAAGATGATGTTGGCTAGTTTGTTGGCAGTAGCGATTGTTTCCGCTGGTTGCAGCGGAGGAGAGAAGCAAGGGGAAGGGACTACGACTGCAGAAGTTGAAGAGATGACGACGACCTATCAAATGTTCCGCAAATTTGCCGCTCCAGAGTATCCGGAGGATGGCGGCGAGGGCAAGAAAACGCTCCTTGAGGCATTTGAGAAAACTGGAGCGAAGGGATTCGATTTCAAGGTTACTCTCGCAAGCGGAGACGATTACTTTACCAAGCTGAACATTCTTGCTACCTCAGGCCAGCTTCCTGACTATTTCGACATCGATTCGAAGACGCTCGCGCGGTTCTCCGAAGAGGGACTGCTTCTGCCACTCGATGAGTATCTGAAGGATGCTCCAAATCTAATGAAGATCATTCCGGAAGAATTCTGGAAGGAAGTCACGTTTAACGGTAAAATTTACGGCATTCCAAAGGGAATGAACGACAAGCCGTTTAACTTGCCCAGTACACTTGGACTTACCATTCGACAAGATTGGCTGGATAACCTCAAACTGAGTCAGCCGACCACACTAGATGAGTTGTATGCCGTATTGCAAGCCTTTGTTACACAAGATCCTGACAAGAACGGCAAAGACGATACATTCGGTCTGGGAGTTTCCAACGAGACGAATTTCAATGCGATCTTTGGCGCGTATGGCATTATCCCTAAATATTGGACTGAGGTAGACGGAGGAATTAAGAAAGGATTCGTGCTTCCCGAAATGAAAGAGGGCCTTGCCTTACTTCAGAAATGGTATGCGGAAGGTCTTATTGCTCACGACTTCCCGATTATGGAATCCAAACAAAGAGATGAGTTGGTTGTAAACTCTCTGGTCGGATTGTTCGAGGGAAGTGTGTATTATACGGAAAAGATGTCTAGCCCACTTGCAACTTCGCTGCATGAAGCCAATCCCAATGCCAAGCTCATCATGCTGGAAGCGCCGAAAGGTCCGACTGGTAAGCAAGGCTATCAAGAAAAGCTCTATAATTCGGAGTTCACAGCACTGTCGGCTAAAGTTCAGGATCCCAAGAAGTTGTTCCAATATCTGGATTGGGTTGCCGATCAGAGCGATGAAGGCGGATTCAATCACATGATGTACGGCATCGAGAATGAGGATTTCACTTACGACCGCGCTACGGATACAATCGAATTGATTACGCCGTATGCCGAGCTGTATAAGAAAGGGTATTCCAACCCGGTTCGATTCGTTATTGTTACCGATCGTCGTTCAGCGAAGCCAGAAGTTCGTGAGGCCATTGAAATTGTGAACAAACATGTGATCACCAATGCCTTGTGGAAATCGGTTCCAGCAGAGATGGATTATCCGGATCTCGAGACTAAGCTGTGGATGGAATATTTGGTCAAGATCGTTACGGGTGTGTGGCCTGTAGAGAAGTACGACGAGTTTATCAAAAAATACTATGCTCAAGGCGGTAAACTCATCGAAGAGCAAGCCAACGAGCTGTGGAAAGAGTTAAGTCAAAAATAAGGTCAAGGAGCGTGCGGAAGTTGAGACAGCTTGAAGAGTGGAAAGTCGGTACATCGTATCGTGATAGAAATAGCGCTGGTTTGGAGCAACTGAAGCGCACCGGGTTGGATTGTATAGAGCTCGTGCTGCATGGCGAGGACTGGCACAACCACTTTGAAGTGCTTGCCAAGAAGTATACCGATATTGTTCATGAAGCAACTCGTTTGGACATGCAGGTGTGGTCCGTGCATTTGCCGTTTGGAGACGAATGGGACGTATCTTGTCCAGATGCTGCGCTCCGAAAGACCATCATTGAAAATCAATACCGAATGTTGCAGTTAGCGGACAGTTGGGGTGTGGGCATCGCAGTGCTCCATCCCAGCTTTGAGCCGATCCCTGCGGAGGATCGGCACGAACGATTGGCGATTTGCAGAGAATCGTTACATGCATTGGCCAATCTAGCCAATCACCTGGACATTCGTGTAGCCGTGGAATGCTTGCCAAGAACCTGTCTCGGCAATTCAAGCGATGAAATCTTGCAGTTGATTGAACCTACGAGCGAATTGGTCGTGTGCTGCGATGTGAATCATCTGCTGCATGAAAGCGCAGAGGCGTTCATCAACAAGCTCGGATCACGAATTGGTACGGTTCATATGTCCGATTATGATGGAATAGATGAACGGCATTGGATGCCAGGACAAGGAATTATTGAGTGGAATAAGGTGCTGAAAGCTCTAGCTGAACAAGGATATCAAGGTCCGTTTATGTTTGAAGTGCGCGATCCTCAGGCGGAGGAGCTCATTTCATGCTGGGAGGGGCTGAAGCAACAACAGATGATTTAATACCCGAGTCTGGCTAATCATTCCGAATCAATAGAAAAACTCCTGCAGCTAGGACATATGATCCACCGAGAACTGACCTAGCTGCTCTTAATTAAAACTTTGGGGAGGTAAATAGTAAATGAGTCAGCTAAGAAGAGGCATTACCCAATTCAGTATCTCGGTCATGCTGATAAGCTTGTTCCTGCAGCTATCCCCTAGTTCCGCAAGTGCTCAAGGACTAACGCAAGTCGATGGCGATGACATTGTCAGCGGCGGTTATTATGTGTTTGCTATTCCAGGTATCAGCAGCACTTTGTTAGGAAGCGGTCAATATGCAATATCCTCGGAAAGTAACGGTAACGCGTCACCGTCGCTGCGCAACCAAATCGCGTTTGACGAAACACAGTCTGGGGTCAACGAGGAAATCGTGTGGCAGGCGGTGCCATTTGGTTCAGGATATAGTCTAAAAGCCTACTCTAAGAATGGAGCAGCTGCCTATCTGAATCTGAATGGAGGTGATTTAACGCTTGGCGAGCAGCAGGAACTAAATCTGATTGTCAATGAAGATGGAACCATACTCATCTCCCGAGAGATAGACGGTACATTCTATTATGTGCGGTTTACCAACACCAATGGCGGTGGCTGGCAATCCAGCACGTATGATGCGCATAAACCAAGTATGTCCTTCCGTGTGTTCTCAATTACACAGAATAGTATTGTATTGAATGATAGAATCAGCCAGATTGATGGTGACGAGATTACGAGCGGTGGATATTATGTATTTGCAATCTCAAATATTGTAAGCAATTGGAAGGGGCGCGGTCAATATGCGCTTTCCTCAGATAGTAACACCAATTCTACACCGCTGCTGCGCGATCATATTAAATTTGACGAAACAGTGCCTCAGGTACACGGAAGAATGGTATGGCAGGCGGTGCCATTTGGTTCAGGATATAGTCTAAAAGCCTACTCTAAGAATGGAGCAGCTGCCTATCTGAATCTGAATGGAGGTGATTTAACGCTTGGCGAGCAGCAGGAACTAAATCTGATTGTCAATGAAGATGGAACCATACTCATCTCCCGAGAGATAGACGGTACATTCTATTATGCGCGGTTTACCAACACCAATGGCGGTGGCTGGCAATCCAGCACGTATGATGCACATAAACCAAGTATGTCCTTCCGTGTGTTCCCTGTCACCGAGAATATGATCATTTCAATCGATAAGATTACTGAGATTAATGGCGGGGAAATCGTAAGCGGCGGGTTTTATTCTCTCTCTATTCCCGGAATCAACAGCAGTGCGCTAGGGAGAGGTGAATATGCCCTTGCCAGTGAAAGTAACGGCAATGCATCCCCTCTTTTACTCCGTCATATTCCATTTGATGTAGATCAGAAGAGCTTGTCCAATGCTCTCGTATGGAAAATTGAAAGCTTTGGCGGCGGCTATAGCTTAAAAGTGTATCCCGGTAATGGAGTAAATTCCTATCTGAACCTGAATGGAAGCAGTTTGACGCTTGGTCAGCGGCAAGAGCTAAACCTGATTGTCAATGAAGATGGCACTGTACAGATTTCCCGCAATGTAGATGATATATCTTATTATGTACGGTTTACAAACACCAATGGCGGTGGCTGGCAATCAAGCACAGATGCTTCGTACAAGCCAAGCATGTCTTTCCGCGTGAGCGCTGTTCCGCTTACTAGTGTCGCGGAGCATCCGATTAAGCTTGTTTCCCCGAACGAAATGCAAAGCGGCGGCTATTATATTTTTGCCCATCCCGCCATCGGCAGCTCCGATCAAGGCAAGGGCCAGTTTGCTCTATCCGGTATTGCCAATATTAATCCTAGCAACTCTATACTAAGGCACGTAAAGTTTACTGAATCACAAGATGGTTTGGACAATACGATCATATGGAGATACGAAGCTTTCGGGGCTGGATTCAGCTTGAAGCTGCTCGGTGCCGGTGAGACGGATAGCTATCTGAATCTCGTCATAAACGATTCAACTGCTCGTGCGACATTGGGGCCACAGCAGGAATTGAACTTTACTAGAAATGCTGACGGAACAGCCAAAATTTCGCGGACCCTGAACGGCGCGGACTATTTTGTTCGATTTACAACCACAGGCGGAGTGGGCTGGCATGCGAACACTTATGATGGAAGCAATGCGTTCCGCGTGTTCGAAGTTCCTGGAGATCGCATCCTGCCAATGCCAAGCCTCATGAAAGGACAAGAACTGCTCGACGGCATGAAGATCGTATTAGCGATACGGGATATCTCCAGCAATGACCAAGGCAAAGGACAGTTTGCCCTATCCAGTACTCCGAATGCTTATACGGAGCAAGGACTGCTCCAGCATGTCAAGTTTAACGGAGCCGATCAACCTCCAGTAAACCCAAGTCTGGTATGGGTCATTGAGGAATACGATGGAGGGTATAGCTTGAGAGCAGATGGCGTCTCGGGGGAGAACAATTATTTGAATATCAGCATGGTAAACAACAAAGCTTCTGTTGGCCTGGGCCCCCGGCAAAAGCTGACGGTTACGTTCAACGAGAATGGGACGGTCATGATTTCCAAGGTCTATCTCAAGCAGCCATTTTATATTCGATTTACGAACCTAAAGGGGATTGGATGGGAAGCGGCTACCCCGTCAAACTCCGCATCCTTCCAGGTATACAATGTTTCCTATGTTCCGACGCCAAAGCCGACCTATTATAAAGTCGGCGCAACAAGCCTGGTCAGCGGCAAGGATTATGTGCTAGCCATTCCGAAAATCACTCCTGTCGGCGGCTCAATAGATCAGTATGCGGTTTCCAGCGAAAATACAGCTGGTGCAAGCCCTCTTCTACTGAACTATGCCAGTTTTAACGCTTCGCAGAGCGTAATCGATTATCGGCTCATTTGGAATATCGAACAAGTAGAGGGCGGCTGGACGCTGAGGTCTGTTCAAGCGACGGGTGACAATAAGTACCTGAACATTGAGCTGGACAACGACAATCAGCCAAGTCTGACGCTTGGTCCTAAGCAAACACTGACGATAAGCGCGAACGGCAGCGGTCTGGCAAGAGTGTCGAGAGTCATCGACGGCAAGACGTATTACATCAGCTTTACGACAGGGAATGGTCAAGGCTGGCAAGCGAACACAAGCAACAGTAACAACTTATTCCATGTCTATGAAGTGGAGATCGACGGAACAAAGCTGGATGTTGAAGAGCCGCGCGAAAAACCGTTGTTTACCATTACGGCCCTTACTGATCTGCATGTTGGTTACGGACTGCAGGATCAGCCGGACGTCATTAGGGAACAGACCCGTCTGGCATTGGAGCAAATCAAAACGAAAGAAAATCCGGATGTGATTGTTGTTACCGGGGATATCAGCAGTACAACCGGCGGCGATCCATGGAATGCAGAGACCTATAATAAGGTTGTTTCGCAGGTGACCGAGGCGTTTGCTCAGACCAGCAAAGACGGAAAAGTATTGTATGTAGGCGGAGATCAAGATTATGAGGCAGGTTCGACACTGTACAACTCTGGCGCTTATATGGATGCAACGATGCTGGGAAGCCTTGGGCCTTATGAAGATGCGCTGTATGAAGGAACCGACCGAAATTCGAATCTTCTGGCTTATTACTACAAGATCGGCGGGATCCACTTTATCGGAATCAATACCCCGTATAATGGGGACGACACGATCGACTCCAATGTGTATGCTCCGGAAGCGGTAGATTTTCTGGAGAACAAACTGTCGAGCATAGACAATAATGATAAAATTATCGTACTCGGGCACTATCCTTTACAGGGATCACAAGCATTATCTGCGCCAAGTCAAGGACTCTCGGATGACAACGGCATGGACACGAGAATAAATAACTTACTGCTGAACTATCCCAATTTGATTTATATCTATGGACACGACCATGGCGGCCCGATCATCGAACAGGACACCTTCGAGCGAATGACCGCCTATAACGCCGACGGCAGCGTTGAGCAGGAGCGTACCGTTCGGTCTACCGGTTTCGTGTCCGGTTTTGCAGGTTCATTGAGCTATTCTAACAACCGTTTCGATCAAGGACCGCTTTCAGCCAATCAACCGGCTGTGGTCCAGTCGCTGATGATCTATGTGTATGAGGATCACGTGGATCTGCAGATGAAAAATTACGGACAACAGACAGGTGAGAAGAAAAACCTTATGTCATATGCCATACCGTTCAGACAATGGATTACCTCGGATCACTATTCGATCGACCGTACTGCAGGAACGGTAACAGACATTCCTCACAGAATAACCATTGAAAATTTCTTGACCGGGTTTGATCACCCTGAGGAGCTGTCGGTATTTGGGGTGGATGGAATCGAGATCACCGATTATAGCCGAAACCTCCGTTCTGGGATGGCGTTGAAACGAATGAAAGGTACTGTAGAGCAGGATTCCCTGGAGGTTCTGGTAAATCTGCAGGCTCTCACGTTGCAGCCTTTCGAAGGAAACCCGTTGGTGCCTAACTCGGCCGATACCGAGATGATCGCGGTTACAGACCAGGTAGACAACAAAATTGTTGTATACAAGCAAGACAGCTTGGATTGGAATAATCCTGATGCTGTAGTTTGGAAGTGGCTTCCTTCTGAAGCTTTGGGCTTTACCGGCATTACAGATTATGCCCGTGTGACGGATGCCAAGCTTCGCTACAGCGAATTTTATGGCGGATATGTCGTTGTAACGACCGCTTCCGGCGGCTTTGTGGGATTAATTGACTACGAAACGGGTGAACGTCTATATAGCCGCGACACGAAGAACGAAAACAATCCTCACTCTATTGAGCTGTTGCCAGACGGCAACCTTGTTGTGGCGGATAGTGTAGGGAAAGCCGTTACGATTTACGCGTCTAGCCAAGGGGATTCGAACGGCTATTTCTACCGAGTGGAGCTGCCTGGGGCCCACGGTTTGGTTTGGGATAACAAACGTAAGCTGATTTGGGCTGTTGGAGATTACGAGGTGGTTGCTTATGAAATTACTGGAACATTACAGCAGCCGACACTGACATTGAGGGAGGATTTGGGGGCCGATCTCCCAAAACCGGAAGATAAAGAAGGAGCTTGGGGGCATGATTTGTTCCCGGTTACAGATGGCGGCGATCTGCTCTGGATTACGGGCCAATATGACGTTTTTCAGTTCAATATGGTTACTGGCGAGGTCTCAACTCAATTTGATGCATATGATGATGTCTTCGCTCTAACAGCAAAGTCCATTGGTACACAGCCGTACACCGGCAACATTATCCGCACGGTTCCAAATGGAACGCTGGCGTCTTATAACACGAATGTCGTAGATATCTTCCGGCCTGACGGAGAAGGCGGATATACCCGCGACGAAAGAACGCATAACCGAGAAGCGTACTACAAAGCGCGTGTATGGTACCCTAGCATTCGGATGATAAACGACGTCAATCATCCATTGGAGCCATCGGCAACCTTAAGCGGTCCAGGCAATGTGGAGGAGAATCAGTCGTTCGATGTCGTTTATGGATTTAACAATATGAACGGACCGGTGTTGGCTCAAGATGTTACATTTAACTACGACGAGCAGAAGCTTGAATTTACCGGATTAGAATCGATGAAGGAAGGCTTCACCGTCATTGAATCCGTCTATGGTCCAGGAACGATACAATTAATAATGGTCGATCTCGGCGACAATCCATCCGTTTCGAACAGCCAACTGCTGAAACTGCAATTCAAGGCCAAGCCGTTGGAAGAGTCTTCGGAGACCGTTATCGAGGTAACGAATGTGCGCACATCGGACGAGGAAGGACAGGAAACGCAGCTGGCCGGAGCGCGGTATAGGGTGTTCATTGTGAAAGCAGTTGACGAGTCTGCGCTTGAGGCTCTGATCGGCGATGCACTAGCAGCGGTGGAAGGCGAGCGAGTCGGTCAATATCCTCAAGGCGCTAAAACTATATTACAATCTGCCATTAACGTGGCGAAGGCGGTTGTAGACAATGACAAAACAAGATCGGCATCAAAGATTTGGCATACGTCGCTAGACTTATATTAAATAAAACTGATAAAGGATACTATCCGGGGGCAGGCGCTATTCTGCCTGCCTCTCGTTCTGTCATCAGGAATCGGTCACGGTTGCAGAACACGAAGAGGCACGATGAGAACGGATCGAGTCCAAACCCTTCCTGAACAAGTGCGGCCAATCCGTCGATGGACTTTCGCAGATCGGTTGATCCGCAGGCCAGGTAAACGCTTTGGGCGCTGGTGGGTTTGACGCTTACTTGGCTGTGGTACTCCATGCACGAAAAGGCGACGGCGAAAAAACTTGCCGTTACAGTCAGCACGCTAAAACGTATCATAAGTAACGGCTGGCCTAGCCGAGCGCTTTACTTGATTGAATGTTTTCAACAACGAGGTTTATATTAAATATAAACTATCTAAAAAAGGAGTGACAATATGTACCGGAAAATAGCGGGTACGATGCAGGTGATCGAAGCGATTTCGGACGATAAGCTTGGACAAGCGATTGTGGAAGGGCATAGTTCGCTTGGCTGGCTGGGATGGCATTTGGCGACGAACCCGGCGTTTTTTGCAGGGTTGGTCGGTGTTAAAGTGCAGCCAGCGGGGACGCGGAATAATGTGCCGAGCAAGGTGAGCGAAATTGTGGAGGCCTATCGCCGTATGGCCGCGGATGTGCAGGAAGGGGTCAAAAGTGCGCCGACGGATGATATGTTGAGTGTAACTGTGCATTGCTATGGGTAGTGAAATGGCACGCGGAAAACTGCTCAGTATATTGCTCACTCATGATACGCATCATCGCGGCCAGATGACCGTACTGCTTCGTCAAGCAGGCCTTACCGTACCGGGAGTCATGGGTCCGACGAAAGAACAAATGGGATAAACCTCACTTATATGGCCAGGGATCTAGCAACCATTCATTGGATTTTCCATAGCATAAAAAGACAAGCCGGATGCGAATTGCTTCCGGTTTGTTCGCGCATTATGAGATTATAAAGCAGTGTTTTTAGAGGATGCATTTGATCCGAATAAGGATTGATGGATTTTTGATATTTCATGTTGGGGTGATTTATGGTGTTTATTCATTTATGTAGTTTCATCACACCCGGCCTGTAAGGGATGACATAGCTCCCCTTGGCTCTTTTGCAGGCCGGGCCTTCTCCCAAGGGGCGTGATGAAATGAAAAAAAGCAGAAAGCGAAGTCGTGCGTATTACCGACATCATCGAAGAAGGGTAATTCAGCGTAAGAATAAGATTGCCAAACAACTCGGCTGGAATGAAAGATATGCAGGGAAGTTTGCTAAGGGTAAGGTTCATTGTTCCTGCTATTACTGCAGGAAAAAGACCAAATATTTAGGATTACCCAAGTCAGATCTTGTAAGGATGCAACGTATGGACAACCTCGACGATTGGGTATAGCAAATCTACCTATTGAAGTTGTAAGGATTGGCTGTAGACATGAAGTCTATGGCCTTTTCTCAAAAAGAATGCCAGAACAAGGAGGTTCCGCAATCTTATTGTAACGAAGAAAGATTCTTCATCTGTCCATTTGTCATCTGAGGTTGAGTGATTAGTAGTTTTTGCGAAATCTGTTCAATGATACAATGGACGCAACATTTGAAAGGATCAAAATCACAGCAATGAGTATTTTATAAATATGGAGTGGGAATTGCAAAAATACGTCGGAGATAATCAATAAACTTATCAGCATAGATAGATACGAAAATGAAGTTCTTGATGACAAACCTATTATTATATCCCCTCGTTCGTCCATGCCCTCTTCCTTAGTAAATTTCTTATTGTAATAGTAATTATAGGTGACGGCGATCAGGGCAATAGACCAAGCGGCTAATTCCAACCATTTCATTGTAATTCCTCCTCATCAAATTCCTCAAATTGAAATACTTCCGTGATTTCAACTTCAAATAATTTAGCGATCTTGAAGGCTAGGATTAAGGACGGATTGTATTTGTTTGCTTCGATCGAGGCAATCGTCTGCCTGCTAACACCTAACCGATTAGCAACTTCCTGTTGTGACCACTTTTTTGCTGCCCTTAAGAGGTATACGTTATTTTGAAGTTCTCCATTTATCTCCATTTTTCCCCTCCTAATCCCGATTGTAATTAATTTTTTACATATTGAAAAGTATTTTATACAAAATGTAATTTATTTTATTCATGGGGTTCGCTCGGCAGATTGCCTTGAAGCGGCACTCGTTGCATGTTTATCCATAACTTTTTTGCAAAACTATAGCCATTGAGAGTAACGGTTAACCCCCGTCGTTAGGTTTGAAGAAGGTTCGTTTATCTGAAACCAACGAATCAAAAATGTGGTACCGCGAAGGAAAACCTATCGCCTCTTTGCAGGCAATAGGTTTTTTTATTCCCCTAATTATGAAAATAGGTAAACGGAATAGGCCAATGGTATAATATTACATAAGTAAATTTTGAAGGGAATGCTATCATTGAATTTGCAGTTCATTAATAAAATCGAAGCATGGCACAAGGTTGAATTTCTAACACCTTTCCAGTTCCAGTGGGATAAGGATGAAGATTATCTGATAATGGAAGAAAGACAAATTCCATGGATGGACCATGAAAAATATCGTCTCCAAGAGACGGAAGATGATACTTTTCGTTTTACAGTATACATAGGGGTTGTGGACACTGAAGTAGTTATGCAATCCGTACGTAAATTTTTGCATGATGAAGAACAAGTCCTGGAGGATATAAATTATAAGACAAATACAGCAATCGCAGAGATTTCATTAGATTTTAACGGGAAATACATAGCTGGAAGTTTTAAGTTATCGACGTTGCCTTTTGCACTTGGCCAGTTGAAAAAAGGGGATTTTTATAAGGATTGGTACCATGAGTTTAATAAACTTCACGTACAGTTAAATGAGACGATTGATAGAGAACTTCAACATACAGTCACTTTGGACAGAATGAAATTTATTCAGCAAGAAATTAGTGATTTTGTCGGATGGTCATCAGACTATTCTTATTTTATTGCAAAATGCAGGAAAGTTCCAAAACCTAAGCAGGCAGATAAAGAACAAACTTCTTTCGCTAGAGAGCCGGGTATATTAAATAGTTTCTATATTAAAGATCTTGAGTTGGTGCGAAATAGTCTTAAATCGGAAGGAGCAATAAGCGGCGGGCTGGTTCAGTTTTTAAGCGGTGAAGAGATTCCTCAAGAAAATCGGCAAGACATTCATCGTAATAAGGAAAAACTCTTCGAGATTCTTTCCCCTGAAAACATTCCATTAGGAAAATGGCCGGGCCATCCGGAACATTCTCTCAACTTAATGCAGCAGGCTGCAGTAAACCAGTTATTTAAGCAATTGCAAGACTCAACTGGAATATTCTCCGTTAATGGTCCGCCTGGGACTGGAAAAACAACACTTTTAAGGGATGTCATTGCCGAAATCATGGTTGAACGGGCTGAACGCTTAGCAGCCTATGATGATCCGAAAAAGGCTTTTTCCTTCATTAAAGAAGCGGACGGTTCTATCAAGAAAGTGCAAAATTCATATGTGAATACACTCTCTCCCGAATTATGCGGGTTTGGCATAGTTGTGGCGTCTTCGAATAACGGGGCCGTGGAAAATATATCAAAAGAACTGCCCGATATTAAAGCGATACATGAATCATTTTTAGAGGTTGAAGGGGCAGATTATTTCAGGGATATTGCAGAAAGAATGCACGGAGCCCATTCATGGGGGCTTATCTCTGCCGTTCTTGGCAATAGCGGGAATCGGTTTACTTTCAATACTAAATTCCTTGACCGGGGAAAAGATAAGGATAAGCCGGGAAAATCCTATTTTCAAATCCATGATGAATGTAAGGCCATACCAGACCACGTACATATAGAAAAATGGAACAAGGCTAGAGAATTATTTAAACAAGCCCTAAAAAATGTTCAAGATTTAAAGAAGGAAGCAGTAGAGTTATATGAACTTTGCATTAGAAGAAATAAAGTCGAAGCGGAGATAAAGCATAGGCAGGATGAAATACAGTCTCTCACTTTGAAAATGGAAGAACTGAAAGAAAAGCATCGGCAATTAAACAGAGAATGTAGTGAACTGGATGAGAAAATTTATGATTTGAAGGAAGCGCTAGATTATCATAATAGGCAAAAAATTGGTTTTTTTGTCAGGTTATTTAGACGTAAACCCTATAAAGATCATCTGGCACGGGCAAATTTCTTAAATAAAGATATCTCTGAACAAATTCAATTAATTAGTCAAAAGAAATCTGATCTAAAAGCCGTAGAAGACAAGCTCACGCCAATATCTGATAAATCTATCAAGTTAAATGAAGAGCTTGCTCAACTAAAGGAAGAATTTGCGTCCATTGAATCGAGGATCAAGAACTCTTTGCAGGAAAAACCGCGCTGTGTGGTTAGCTTGATGGATTTAATTCATGGGGATAATGAGGAGATTCAGAAATCTTCTCCATGGATTACGCAAGAGTTTTCTGCAGCAAGAAGTAAATTGTTTTTAGCGGCAATGCATGTTCATGAATGCTTTGTTCGTGCATCGGTTTCGAAAATAATTGGTAATGTAATCCTTTTTAGCAAATTAAATTCACTTGATACTTTTGCGGAGAAAGAAGTTTTCAAACCTATATGGGATGTTATCAGCCTGATCATCCCTGTCGTTTCAACTTCATTTGCTTCTGTTGCCAGCATGTTTAGAGGTGTTGGAAGTGAAAGTTTAGGATGGCTAATAGTCGATGAAGCAGGACAAGCGGTGCCCCAAGCTGCTGTGGGTGCCATATGGAGAGGCCAAAGAACAGTGGTTGTTGGAGATCCAATACAAATTGAACCGGTAGTCACCCTACCGAAATCTGTCTTTAATGACATTAGGAAATATTATGAAATCACTCCGCATTATTTGTCCGAGAAAAGCTCTGTTCAGACACTTATGGACCTTGCTAATAAGTACGGAACATTTCTTCAAAGTCGATGGATAGGGTCGCCATTATGGGTGCATCGAAGGTGTATCAACCCTATGTTTAGGATCTGTAACGAAATTGCATATGATGGCAATATGGTACTCGCTACGGAGAATCCCGAGGATAAACAAGCACCTCTTAAGGCAGAGGAACAGAATCAGGTAAAGTTTCTAAAGCACATGGGTCCGAGTTCATGGTATCAAGTTCAGGGAGAGACGGATGTCAGACAATACGTTCCTGCCCAGGGCAAACTGGTTGCTGAACTGGTTAAGAAAGCATTTCAATACTTTAACGGACAAGTTCCGAGCTTGTTTATTATTACACCATTTACGGCTGTAAAAGAAGAACTGAAGTCTTTATTGAAAAATAGGTATGAAGAGTTAACTTCCTCTAAGATTAATAAAAAGCAGTTTCATAGATGGATTAATGAATCGGTAGGAACTGTCCATACTTTCCAAGGCAAAGAAGCATCCGTAGTCATTTTTTGTTTAGGAGTTGATCATAAAAATCCGGGCCCGGCTTCATGGGCCACTAACGAACCTAATCTTATTAATGTTGCCGTTTCCAGAGCAAAATATCGCTTCTATGTCGTAGGAGATATAAATATCTGGGGGCCCTTGGAATATATGAAGGTGGTTAGGCGCGAGTTAGCTTGCGAACAACCTGGGTAATTTAAAGGAAGTTAGTAGGGCTATTCGAGAAATTTGATCAGGATACAAATAAACCTTCAAGAGATATAAATGGGAATGTCAAATCGGGAAATATTGAAATTATTATTC
The DNA here is from genome assembly GCF_018403245.1 of Paenibacillus sp. J2TS4. Taxonomy (GTDB): domain Bacteria; phylum Bacillota; class Bacilli; order Paenibacillales; family NBRC-103111; genus Paenibacillus_L. Next base: position 253,709 of record NZ_BOSH01000005.1, on the reverse strand, counting down.
TCAAAGGTAAGGAATTTCTTGAAGCATGAATTTCTAGATTATGGGAATGTGCCATTTGGGATGAAAGCGACTGCGAGTCATAAGCGAATTAAAAAGGAATGCAAGAGAACTGCTGGCTACCGAAGCTAGTGATGAAGTTCATAATATTTTAATGACACTTGGAAATAAAATTGAGACGCTAATAGACTTGTATCCGGTGGAGTATTTTCAATAAAAGGGGTTAAATCAGCTCCCAAGGCTCAACCAGGTTCAAACAGCATCTTAATTTATCTCCTCAAGACATGTTGAAGCTGTGTTCCTTGGTAGGTTTTTGAGACAGGCCTGGGGATGAATGAATTGGGATGCGAGTGATGGCGTCCTGAATTCAATGCTATCTGCAGTTTTTCGGAATACATTTGCATCTGATGCATTACCTTTTTTCATATATAGATGTACTCTGATTAGAATGGAGGCATTTTGGATTAATCCAAATGACAAGTTTAGCAGGAATTGTATTGTTGGTTGTTTTGCTGCTTGCTCTATTTATTGGTATTAAAATAGATTGAAGGATTAAGTATCTATTGGCAAAGAAATCGCTGAAATCAAAGGAAACAGATGGACATAAAAAGGTACGGAAAGGGACTTTTTTGTAAAAGTAAATAAAATAATTTCATTTAAGAAGTATGCTAGACTTTGGAAGCATTATCTTTTCACAGTCTTCAGTTGGTTCAGGTTTATCTCCAATAAGAATATTGCCTTCTATACTAGGTCGAAATATATACTTATTATATAGTTTCTCCCCGTTAGTTAAAGTGATTGTAGCAACAATTACAGGTTTTAAAAAATTTATATATATTCTTACAAGTGGCTGAAATAGAAGCCTGAGGAATCCATACATTAACAAAACTATCATTGATATTCCGAAATAGGCCTTAATCGATGGCAAAGAAAATAGTGTAGTAAATGTATCTTCTTGGCTAATGTTTAGTGAATGGTTTAGGTAACTTAGTATTATATTAATTGTATAACCGAATAAAACACTCAATATTATGAGATAGGTAATAATAAAAATAAAGAACACCCAAAATATAGATTTGTTACTAAATACTTTTTTATAGGTGTATCTCAGTAATTTTTTATTTAATATCAAGATAAAGAAAAAGGTGAATAGAATTCCAGCTATAACCACACACGACAAGGTAATCGCGTTTGGTAAAAGACTATTTGGAATAAATGGAAATGTACTAATAGGGATATGTTCGGTAGTGTTAAATGAGGTGGGGACTACTGTAAAGTATATAAATGCCATCATAGCGGATAATTCGATAAATATCTTCCTGACTATGCGCTGGTAACCTGTCAGAAAGGGTATCTCTTCCAAAGAAATACTTATTATTGGATGAGGAATGAAGATCATTTTAAATAAGCTTAAAAGAATGGTGACACCGATTCCGCTAAAAACCCAAGCTATTATCGACTGATCCAATTAATAAATCCTTCCAGTTCTTTAGGTATATTATACTATTAATCTTGAAATTTTTGTTAAAAATACGGTTTTTCAGTATTAATGACATATATAACCTCAACATAAATCAACAAAACCAACCATAATTTGACTATAACTGTTAAACAGGATAAATTGTAAGGAGGGATAGTTTACGGGAGGGCCAAAGCATGGCTGGTGACAGGCGAAATTATTGTGGGAACATATCTACCTTTTTGGATTAAGGGAGATGTGTCTTTTTTTATTTTCAACAATAGTTATAGGGGTGACTTCACATTGATTATTTACAGCAGCGCGTTGGAGTTTTGTCAGACGGTTGACCGAAATGAGATCACTGTGAAAATCGAGGAAGCTTTTATAGATAGAATGGGAAAGAAGCCATCCTTGGGCGAGAAAAGGGACAGCGAGCTACGGACGGCTGGGACAATGAAGCTCTTGAATTTGAACTGGTAGATTATGTCGGGGTTATCATTGGGAATGATCTGAAATAAGATCTTGATAAAATGGAGCTCTATGCCGATTATGAGGAGTATAAAGATAGAGTTGGCAAGAGAGGACTTAAGTCTAAACCGGCCCAATTAACAGCTCTCATTAAAAATATTTATATAGTTTTGCTTTCCAGAGGGATAAAGGGCTGCTATGTCTACTGCCGTAATCCTGAGCTGCAGCAGTATTTACAAACTAGGTTGAAGCAGGTTCAAAGGGACGATTTTCGATAATAAAGAACTTGGAGCTTGAAAGGTGCTAAAGAAGCAGTACAAGCGATAGGTTAAACCCAACATTTAAATTGTGAGGTCCTTACCAGAACTTTTGACTGTACTATATATTTTTCACAATAGGCTGGTGATGAGATGGCTTTGCCACCAAAGTACTATAATGAAAGTTCGTATCCTACCTTCTCCTTACAGGAGGCTTTGCATAGGGTTATGTCCAGTTATTTACAGGCCAAAACGGAATCTTTTGCTGGACACGAACTTGGCGAACTAGTCCGTAAGACTATTCCGAACCAACTGAAACAAATACCTTTTGTAACAGAAGAGTTAAAGGTTCAAGCCTCCGTAGGGCAAGGGAATTGGGCTGCTATACCATGGATCGCTATTATGGATAAACGAATTACGGGTACAACACAACAAGGTGAATACGTTGTCTATTTGTTCTCCGAAGATATGAAGAGAGTGTATTTAACTCTAATGCAAGGGGTAACGGTTCCTCTCCGTGAGAAGGGGAGAAGTGAAGGGTACTCTTATTTACAGGACAAAGTCAAAGAAATGCGCGAACAACTTCCACTCCATGGCATGCAAAAAGATGAAGAAATTTATTTGAACACCAAAGGGCTAGGTCGGGATTACCAGGTCTCCACCGTTGCGTATTACTGTTACGAGCGGGATAATCTACCTGACGATCAACAATTAATTTCCGACTTACATAATGTGGTCAATAATTATAAACAGTACGTCGCGTTTACATTAGGAGAACCTATAGAGCTTGATAACGATCCGACTGAGGAGGTATTAATCGTGGATTCTTTATCTCCGCAGGAGAGGATAGCTTATATTAAACAATATATAGCAAGTAAAGGCTTTTTCTACCCTGAGCATTTTATTGAGAACTTCTATCTTTCTCTTAAGTCGAAGCCTTTTGTTATATTAGCAGGCATATCAGGAACAGGGAAGACAAAGCTGGTGGAGCTGTTTGCAGAGGCAATTGGAGCAACAAGTGACAATGGGCGGCTGAGAATTATTCCAGTAAGGCCCGATTGGAGTGATCCGACCGATCTTTTAGGGTACAAGGATTTAACAGGTGCTTTCCGACCAGGACCTTTAACCAAAGTCATCGCAGAAGCTTCGCAACCGGAGAATCATCATCGTCCTTTTTTTGTATGCTTGGATGAAATGAATCTGGCTCGAGTCGAGCATTATTTCAGCGACCTACTTAGTATACTAGAAACGAAAAGATGGCACAGAGATCGAGCTCAAACGATTGCCCTTATCCCCCAAGAAACTCTTTCATCAGAATATGATATAGAGATGTATGGGAAACTATACTTACCAGATAATGTATACTTGATTGGAACCGTCAATATGGATGAAACGACCCATCCTTTCAGCAAAAAAGTTCTCGATCGAGCCAATACAATAGAATTTAACTATATCAATCTTCATCAATATCCCGATAATAGTAATAACACGCTTGAAAAGGTTAGTGTGACGGAAGTTCCCAACTCGTTCTTAAGGAGCGACTATCTGCAACTCATTGACATATATGATGAGTACTCCCAGTTAGTAAGGCAGACGACGGAATTATTGGGTCTCATTAACGATATCTTGGAACCTATTCATTGTCACATTGGTTTCCGTATAAGGGACTCTATTAGCTTCTATATGATTTATAATGAGCGATTCCAGCTATTGAAGACTGAGGAAGCATTCGATCTCCAGCTATTGCAAAAGATTTTGCCAAGAATTCAGGGAAGTAGTACATCCGTCAAAAGAGCTTTGTTACAACTAGCTCAATTAACCATCGGCAACAAAATCCCCATTAAGGACTTCATGGAGGATGCCACCGAGCTATATTCGTCAACTATTATGAAAGAGAAAGCGAAATATCCCGTGAGCATGAAGAAGCTTGCTTATATGATTCGGAGGTTAGAAGAAGATGGCTTCACCTCATACTGGCTCTCTTAGTCAGCCTATAGAACTGATTCGAGTTGAGACGAATTTATTTAATTTATATATTCAGGGGAAGCCGTTTCATCCAACCGTAGATGCCTTGAACCTTCACAGAAATGAACAGAATGAATGGGTGGACGCTCCCATTCATTTTTCTTATGGGCAAACATTGGAAGTCCAATCTATTTGGGTGTTCTCTCCAGAGCGAGGGGACATGGTTAGCTGGGAGGAAGGGCAGGGAGGATCTCCGCTATTTTTTGAAACGCAGTCTTATGAATTCGTTGTCGAGAAGAAGGAGGACATACCGCTAACCTTTTACCACGATAATCTTAACTTGCGGCAAGCGATCAAGCCACTGGGAAAGCGAATATTATCCGGAATCCTAAATTTTCGTAATGAGATTGGTTATTCGGAGCTAGTTCTTAGGCTGGGGGGACAACCTGTCTTTAGCCTACAAATTGAAGTGTTTCCATCCAAGATGGACTACAAAAAAGATTATCAGCGCATCCTACAGGACGTTAATGAACAGGTCTATAACCTTTCTTTTGACTTTCTGCGCAAAACATATCATATGACGGGACTTAAAGAAACGAATCATCAGAGTTTAACGGAGTACTTTACTATTTTGCAGCATGTCTTTAATCAACTAGTTGAAGCAGTAGAGCGAATTAAGACCGCTCCCCATGTCAAGCTTCAAGCGGAACATAGGGTGGTGGATGCAGCTAGAGTCAAAAGTGTGGGCAAAGATACCTTAGCTTACTTGCAGAAGCGAGCACACCTTCTGCAAGAGAGTACGAAGGGGATTCTTACGATTAATGGCAAGGATTATACTCCTAGTAGATTGTTAGAGAGTAAGCGGCAGATCAGCTATGATGTGCCGGAGAATCGCTTCGTCAACTATGTCTTAACACGAACACAACAGAAGCTTAAAGACATGAAGCTTCGATTAACCCAGCTTAAACGTAATTCAGATCCGCATGTCATCGACAAAATCCAATGGATGCAAACTCAGCTTCAGCGGGTGCTAAGATATGATTTCTTAAATGTAGGCGAGCTTAGGCAAATGTCGATTTCTTTAGTTTTACAGATGGCCCCGGGGTACCGGGAGGTTTATCGCTGCTACCTTATGCTGATGAAAGGGTTGTCTATTCAGAGTGATCTTTTTCGCTTATCTATGAAGGATTTGGCCCAATTATACGAATACTGGTGTTTTCTTAAGATCAATCAATTATTAAGTAAGAAATACGAACTCCTCAAACAAGACATTATAAAAGTTAATAGGCAAGGGTTGTTTGTTACCTTAGATAAAACCCAGAAGGCGAAAATGACGTATCGCAACCCGCAAAATGGGGAAGAGTTCACTTTGTATTACAATGCTCTCCCCAAAGGGGATCGTAGTCCCACCCTTAGTCAAAAGCCAGATAACGTACTTACGTTAAAAAAACGGGATTCGGGAGCAGAGTATAAGTACATTTTCGATGCTAAATATAGGATTAATCCTGCTTATGAAGGCACACCTTATTATGAAAAGTACAGGGCACCTGGTCCTGAGGAAGAAGACATTAATACGATGCACCGTTATCGGGATGCCATTCATTATACGGGGAGTAACGATCAAGAATATGAAAGAAGCATGTTTGGGGCGTATGTTCTCTTTCCTTATCATGATGAAGGCCGATTTAAGGAACATCGTTTCTACAAAAGTATTGAGCTCGTGAATATCGGGGCGTTTCCGTTTCTACCTGACTCGACCACCTTGATGGAAAATTTCTTGGATGAGATCATTTGGGATAGTCCAGAAAAAGCCTATGAACGGTCAACGAGACCAAGGGGGACGCAAGAGTATTATGTGAACAAGCTTTCTGGTAAGAACGTGTTGTTAGGCTCCTTAAGTAAGAAGGAACAGCTCCAAATTGCTTTAAGGCACCGATTCTACCATACTCCCTTGGGCAATATTCGAGATCATAAAGTATTGACGCAGTTGGAATATATAGGCCTTTATCAATCCATTACTTTGTTCGGTAACCATGGAGAAGTAGGGGTATCGTATTATGGGAAAATATTGGACTGGAAAGTCATTCCGCGCAAAGAGATTAAGGAAATCTCTTCTAGCCGAGGGAAGGATGACGAGTTGTACGTGGTTTTTACCGTTGAAGAATGGCTCAAGCGGCCAGAGCCAATCATTCCCGGTGGGCATGGAATCTATAGAGTTCTATATACGACGAAATATATGTTTGACCGAGCACGAGAAATCGCTGAGCTGAGACTGGAGACCGAGGAGGAGTTACGAATCTGGCGAGAAAAACGGCGACAAGGGAAAGTAAAAATTCAACTCGACCAGCAGCATGCGGATTTAGCTAAGAGTCTTAGAATTGAGGAGTAGGGGAAAAGGGGGATAGGTGTGGAAGGAATTTTAGAAGGAATAAAAATATTAAGTGCGTTGCCTGCGATAACAGCAATTATAGGAATAATAAAATTTTTTAATAGAGTTTTGAACAGAAATGAATTAGAAAACCATGTAACTGAGTACGACAAGAAAACATGGGAAAGTTTTGGTGAGGTTTTAATAATATGTATTTTGTTGGTGTTAGGTGTGAATGTACCTGTTCTTCTATTGGATACCAATAATCCCCTGTTTTCTAAACTAGCTGGAATACTGTTCTTTATTAGTTTTCCAGTATTAATAATAACAACTGTAACAACAGGATTAATAAGTTTGTATTTTAATATTGTAAAGTTTTTCAAAAAGGAATTTTTAAATAATCTTATGCATGTCATTATTCCGAAAATACCATACCCTTTATTGTTTTCATTGATGTTAACCAATGTATCTTACTCTATTTTACATTTACCTGAAAAAGTAACGAGTGATTTTTTGGTTGGTTACATAACGGTTATTTATATAATTTATACAGCACTAATATTGTTATCGATAAATACTTTGAAGTATATCGCCAAGCCTTCCATTGCTGCCGTTAAAGTTGAGGCTATTCATGATGCCTTAATAGAAAAAGTACTCACGAAACTATGCTTTATTTACGCACTGGATAATGAAAGACATGTGATGAGTCATGTAACAGTTAAAAAGAATGAGTTAGTTTTACCTGCCTATATTTATTATCCAAAGGAAAATAGACTAATTAAATATTACAGAGAAGAAAGTTGGTTTGGGGGGAGTAAATCGATCTGAATTTCTTAGAAAAATATTTGCGAAGATGGAAATTAGGGAAGGTGTAATCCTAGATTGTGGAATAAGCTTCTTATCGTGTGTTCGAGTTATTATTCTATGGATACATACCGGTTTGTGGGGAATGCCTGGCCTGGCGTTCTGTCAACGCGTGGACATTGCCTGAAATCGGAACAAGGCTGCTGTAATGTAACGGAGAAAGCGAAGGAGGATCAAATGGCAATCGATCTGAACAATACGTACATGGCCAATCGCTTTGCTTGAGCCACTGGTAGTTTTCCAAAAAGTCTGCTTAGTAAAATTATCGAAAAAGTGGTGAGATTTTATTTATGTGTATAAATTTTGGAAAGTACGACATACCTCCAACTTTGGAAAAGCTTATCGATTTTAAAAAGGAGATTGGAGGATCGGAGCCTTTTTATAATGCTCTGAATTTTTACCTTGTCCGGGATGAGAATTTCCGATATTTCAACACGCCAAGTGATGTGATCATTTTTGGAAATATCGGTGTAGACGGCATTCACTATGGCTTCCTTACGGATTATGGCTCCGCAGATCGCCTTGAAGCAGCGCCCATTGTTTGCGTTTCGCCAATGGATTTCGATTGTCCCACCAAAATTGTAGCGGGCAGCCTGAGAGAATTTCTTCGCGTTAATCTGACAGATGGAGCATTGTTTTACAACTGGTTCCAAAGCGAAGAGGATTACATAGCGACCAAGCGGCGTTGGGCCGAAGAGGCCGCCAACTCTCCATATCGGCCATCGGAAGCGGAAGAGAAAGTACGTCAGGATATCATCCGGCGGTTAATGGAGGTGATCCCCATGCCCGAGATCGATAATCCGTATAGGTACGTTCAGGAAATCGGTCTTCAGCGGCAAAAGCAGATTACCTTTCAGACTCAGGACGGATTAGGGGTTATCGCCCGGTTGGAGGAAGGAGAGAAGCATGTGCCGTTCCCGGTTGATAAGAACTTAGCCCCTGATTTGGATCGGCTAAGGGATTTCCTGGACACCGCGCCTAAAGCTTCGAAACTTGCGCTGTTTAGGGATATTCAGCTAAATTATATTTTGCGTGATGACGAGCCGTTGTGCTCCATAGTTACGGAAGAAATGATTAAAATGGGGCTCGCGGATGAAGCCGCGCGAATAGCGGAGATGGGTTAATGATGGAGGAAGGTTAGTATATTGATGAAGCACAGTTGAAAAAGAAATAACAATCTCGTTTTTTTATTTATGGTGTGGTGAACCGTGTCATCGCTAGTGGTAAAGCAGAGGATTGAGCTGCAGGTTGAAGCTTCAGTGCTATGTGCTCATTTAGGAGCGTATGGAGCAGTGATTTAGGCTTCGAATCAACATACAAACCTGTTAAAAGAAGGAAGATGGAGGCGGATGTCGAATTATACACAAAACATTTTAAAAGGGGAACAATAGATGAATCAAAATTATTTTCTTGAGTCGATACCTAATATTGAGTCAAATGATGGCTTAAGGGAGCCGCAGATTGAGGCGTATAAAGCCGTTTACGATCATCTTACTGTTCAAAATAGTCGTGAGCATGCTATTGTTGTTCTCCCCACTGGTGTAGGGAAAACAGGAGTTATGGGCTTAATACCGTATGGAAATTCATTGGGAAGGGTGTTAATTATAACACCTCAATTGGTCATAAAAGATGCAGTGCTTGATTCTCTTGACCCCGAGCATCCAAAGAATTTCTGGATGGCGCGGAACATATTTAGCAAATTTAATGATCTTCCCGCAGTTATTGAATACGATAGTGCAACCTCTAAATGGGCGTTGGACGAAGCTAATATAGTTATATTGAATATTCATAAGCTTCAAGAGAGATTGGACAAAGCCCTTGTTAAAAGAGTTCCTTCCGATTACTTTGATATGATTATAATTGATGAGGCTCATCATTCAACAGCCCCAACATGGGAGAAGACCTTGGAGTACTTTTCTTCAGCGAAAGTCATTAAATTAACAGGGACTCCGTTCCGCTCCGATGGTGAAGTGATCGAGGGGAAATACGTATACAAATATCCTCTGAGTAAAGCAATGGCAAAGGGATATATAAAATCACTGGAAAGAGTCAAATATATTCCTGATGCATTGTATCTGACAATTGATCGTAAGGACGATACTTTGTACTCCGTTGATCAAATTCGAGATATGGGATTAAAGGAGGAAGACTGGATATCCCGTTCCGTTGCCTATTCAAAAGACTGTAGTTTAAAAGTCGTTAAAGAAAGTATTGATATCCTTGAGCGTAAGAGAGTAACTGGCATACCTCATAAAATTATTGCAGTTGCATGTAGTATATATCATGCTGAACAGATTCAAGCCATATATGAAGAATCTGGAATGAAAGTTGCGGTAATTCATAGCAAACTGCCCAAGGATACGCTTGCCGCTGGTTTAAATGCTATTGAAAACCATAAGGTTGAGGTAGTAATACACGTGGCCAAATTAGGTGAAGGATATGATCACAAGTATTTATCTGTAGCTGCCATATTTAGACCATTTCGTTCAAGGTTACCTTACGAGCAGTTCATAGGCAGGGTACTTCGTTCAATTGATCCTGATGAGGTTGTGAATGAAGAGGATAATATCGCGGCGGTTGTGCACCATCAAGAGCTAGGACTCGAAGAGCTTTGGGAATTTTACAGAAAAGAGCGGGAGAAGAGCGATGTAATTAAATATATTGAGCGTGGTGGGTCTACTGTAGAAGGCGGCAATATCACTGATCGAAATATAAATAAAGAAACTGGTTATGTACAGGAAGACGGGGATGGAGAATTTGTAACAGATTCTTTTATAGATACTGAGCTATTAAAAGAACGGGAGCGTAGGATTGCTGAAGAGCGTGAAAAGCTAAGGAAGCTCAAGGATTTGCTCCCTGATTATCCAGATGATGTTCTGTTACAGATGGTTAGAAGACAAGAAGAAGGATCAACGGCTGAAAAAATCCTAAGACCTGATAAATATATCTTTAGGAAGAAGCGAAATTTAGATGATCGAATTAAAATTGAGATGGTTCCGGAGCTAATTATTAAATATAATATTCGTAAGGAAGGCAAAGAGCTGAGTAACTCTCGAATATTTCGTGGGAAATACGCTTGGATACCGGAAAAGTCCGCTGATAATGCTGCAATGTTAGCTATATATCTTGAATATCGAGTGAATGAAGCAGTTGGAAATCGAGCTCGCGCATCATGGGGACCAGAAGAGTATTCTGCTGCGCTTGATCAAGTCGAAGGCATTTATAAAGTAATGGAGCAGATTTTAGAGTCTGAATTTGGAGGGAATTAAATGGATCACATCCACGAGCTTTACACGTTAACAGAAGGGCATATAGTCACACCTAATGAACTTTTGGCAAATGCAAAGTTGCCTAACTATGAGTATGTGAAGTTTTCTAATAACGGTATTGGGCTACATGTAGAAGCTTGTTGCCAGGTAGAGGAAGGAAAGCAAGTGATCTTTAATTATTACTTTGATAACAAAGATTGCCTTCAGAAATTAGTAATGGAATCTGGGGCAATATCAGAAGTCATCTTTGATCGAATAGTTGAAATTGAAAAGCTTAGATCTAAAATAAGAAACACGAAACGGTTTGCAAAAGTTCGCAACTGAGACATATCCGTCACCTTCTGGTGACGGATATGTTTTATCTTTGTCCCGAGCTTTATGCGCCTTGTAATACTTAAACCTGTTAATGATCATTATAAAAAATTGCCTCTTCGCTATAGTTCATGGGGTTATGTCTACTTAGTAGAGATAAGTCAATACTGCCGAAGATTATTGCTAGGGAGCCACGCATCGCTCGCAACTGTACCAATTCCCTTGTCTGGTTTTTACCTATCATACTAGTCGAAAGACAGTTACCCAATCAGTAGAGCGAAAACCCGTTAAAAAATGACATAGAACTTGGGCCAAAAAAGAAACAAAATTCGAGTATTTATGACTAGTGCGGTTGGAAGAAAAGGTACTTATTGGTTGAATTTTGTCTACTAATCTACTATAATTATATTGCCCATAGATTATATGGCTATGGGGATGTGGATGACTTCTTGTCAAGTGTCGCATGGGCAACCTTGCACAACTGACTGATACCTGAGATGGCTAGCGTGATTAATTGAACCAATCCCAAGTCACCTCCATTCCACAATGCTATTGTTATTATAACTCTAGTATACCAGTTAAATGAGACGCAGCCTCGGGAAGGAGTTCAAGCTCAAAGGGTCTAACAGCTGCAGTGCCATGGCCCTTTAAGCTCACTCAATAAGAATGAAACCTAAAAAAGCGAAATTGCCATGCAAATTTGAAATAAAACCTTTTCCCCATTTCGACCAGCGAATCTCTGTGACTAAGAATGTCAGAAAAAATCTTCAAAACCCCATGTATATCTCTTCACATAGCTTCTATCCCTTTATTCATTACACAATTACAACTCGAAAGTATAAGAAAGAGAAGTTTCTATCCGATCCTAAGAAACGAGAAATATATTATGCCAGCCATATGGATGGATACATATTCAAATACTATGGTGAAAGCCTTAATTATCTGTACAACAAAGCATGTCATGACAGAGGTTTGAACGATGTTTCTCTTGCTTACCGTAATAATAAAGAGGGAAGAAGTAATATCCACTTTGCCGCTGAGGTAATCAAATTTATATCGATACAAGAGCATGCGTTTATCTTCGTGTCAGATTTCTCCAAATATTTTGATAACCTCGATCATAAGCTGCTTAAAGAACGTCTACAAAAAGTCTTAGGGGAAGAATCTAGGCTTCCGGCAGACTGGTGGAATGTCTTTAAGCATCTTACTAAGTTTAATTGGGTGGAAAAGGACTTGTTGATCAATGATCTTAAGCAGTCCAAGGGGTGGTCAAGCGACCGTAAAAATAGGGAAAGGTACTATACACCTGCTGAATTTAGGGAGTTTCGTAAACGGGTGCCAATCTTATGTAATCCCTATGGTTACGGAATTCCCCAGGGTACAGCAATAAGTGCGGTACTAGCCAATGTTTATGCGATTGATTTTGATGAGGTTTTGAACACTTATGTTTCAGGGTTGGGCGGAATTTATAGAAGATACAGCGACGATATTATTATCGTTTTACCCATTAAGAAAGGTCAAGAAAATAAAATCACTGATCACATTTCATTCATCAGAGAAGCGGTAAAAGATAACAAAATAACTATGGGCGAAGGCAAAACGAACACCCTGTTTTATTCCAACAAGGGAATCTATAAGGAAATACAATGTGAGAACGCCGGCAAGCTCGATTATCTTGGATTTGTCTTTGATGGAACAAAAGTCTTGTTAAGAGAGAAGAGTTTGTTTAAATATTACCATAGAGCTTATAAGAAGGTAGCCTCCGTTAATAAGAAGAGCAGCAAGAGGGGGAAAAATGTTGGCAGGAAAAAACTATACTCTCTGTATACTCATCTCGGGAGAAGATACAAGGGGTATGGAAATTTTATTACCTATGCTAAGAAAGCTCATGCTGTGTTTCAGGAGATTGATACCGTAGAAAGCTTGATTTATAGACAAATTAAAAGGCATTGGAACAAGATACAAGCACGAATGATTTCAGTTACAGTAGAAACAACTTCATCCGATGTGGGTAAAAAAGGTAGCACTTCATTTTACGGTTCTTAATATTTTTAATCAAAGTTGAATTATTCGTAAATTGATATGAATTACTAAATCAGGAAGTGAAAAACGTTGGCAAAACCAATTTTCTTAAAAAGAAAGCTGTTGACTATCAGATCATCAGCAGTATCACCTAATTTTCAAGGAAAAACGGTTCTTGCAAGTGAACCTTGGACCTTCGTTGAGTCATGGTTGAGGAATAATAGTACAGTAGAGGCTTCGTTTTATTGGGAACAAGCTAAAAACTTCTATCTTAGTTCAAAATCACTTCCGACAACTGCTGCTCCATTGCCGCTTTATTACTGTTTCCTAAATGCAGCTAAAACTCTACTCATTGTTAAGAAACAGGTCTTCTCAACAAAACATGGAGTTTCCGGCAACTACTCAGGAAAGAGAGCTGCAAGACCTAATACAGAGGATGAGAAGGTTAACTTTAAAACTAGAGGTATTTTAGCAGCACTGGGTAGTTTAATTGATGATCATATTACGCCTGGCGAATATCAATATAATCTTGATCAACTATTCTATAATATTCCATATATTCATCGAGCTTACTGTCTTTCATATGATACAGAAACAAGAACAGTTCCTGAGTTGTTTATTCCAATAAAGGACCCTCACTTTGTTAATAAACCAGGGTCCACCCAAAGCTGGTTTGTAGCCGAAATTGAACCAGATCCTCGATATGCGAATGGACATACTATTAATAAATTGCCTCCGGATTTTGAGAGGCTTACAAATATTTCTGACCGTTATGTAATTCGGATGAAAAAGCGCTTTAGGTAGAATAAACAGAACCTATCGCCTTTTGAAGTTTATCATAATAAAGTAAGAAAACATGTACTACCCATTGTGGGAAAGGGGGAGAAAAAGTGGTACATAAGGCGTAGCCAAAATGGGGATAAGTGGATTAATAGGAGTCCACTAACGCTGTCTTTTGCTGCCATGCATCGATTAAGTGAACTATCACGGTATAATCCAATGATTCTAAGAGGGTATTTATCAGGAAGGCATAATTGGATTGTAACAGAGTTTATACAAAAGTCTCCCTATCAGTTTATTAATGAAATTGCATCCGAAATAACCGGGTATGAATTTCTTGATACTGGTGTCTTTTAATGTGAAATGAGTCCTCTCTATAATAATGAGGGGGCTATTTATTTTTTTATGAAATACCCAATATTAGTTTAATACCTAAGAATTTAGCCGTTACAGACAGCGCGGTGAACCGTATCATTGATAGTGGTAAAGCAAAGAGTCGAGTTGAAGGTTGATGCTACGATGTTGAATCTACAGATTGGGGCTTAGGCATTACACTCGACGCATGTGGAGTGCTTATTATTGATGATTCGTAATGACTGAGATGGTGACAGTATTCGCTCAAAAAAATAGTAAGGTCACGATGTATTTGAGTACTTTTAGTGGGAGACTTAGCTCAACTGTGAGCGTCAAATAGCCCCCACCTGTTAATTAGACGGGAGCAGCTATAGAATAAGGGAAGATTAAGTGATGCGACAGGTGACCGGCAGTAATGCCGACCACGGCATAAACGGTTCCAGTGCCTGCGGATCCTGAAGATTCGAAAGCTGAGGCAATTGCTCGAACAGGTACATCAAGTACCGGAACGGATGCAGGCCGTTCTCCTTCGCGGTCTCAATCACGCTGTAAATCGCCGCGCTTGCCTTGGCTCCTCTCGGAGTGTTGGCGAAGAGCCAATTTTTGCGCCCGATCACAAAAGGCTTAATCGACCGTTCGCTGCGATTGTTGTCGATTTCCAGCACCCCGTCCTTCAGGAACGCCGTCAACTTATCCCATTGGTTCAGGTTGTAAGCAATCGCTTGACCGAGCAAGCTTTTGGGCATCGTCCGGGACCGCTGCTGGCGCAGCCAGGCGTAATAGGCATCCAGCACCGGGCGGCTTCGATCCTGGCGAGCCATAAATCGCTCTTCCGGCGTGGCCCCCTGCAGGTCCCGTTCAATGGCAAAGAGTTGGTTGCAATACGCCAGTCCTTGTCCGGCTACCGTGTCCTTGTCCCCCTTCGCCTCCGGTACAGCCTTGAGCGCTTCGTCGTATTTGCGCCGGGCATGCGCCCAGCAACCCACCAGTATGACTCCGGCCACCTTATAGTAGCCCGGATAACCATCCACATGCAGATATCCCCTAAATCCAGACAGGAAGTTCCGGGGATGCTCGCCACCACGCGTCCGCTAGTAGTCGTAAACGACGGCCGGATCTGTGCCACGACCCGTGCGATAAAGCCATAAATACGAGGTCGATTCTGCCGATTTACCGGGTTCGCGAAGCACTTGCAACGTCGTCTCGTCCGCATGCAGCGCACTTTGCTTTAGCAGGTGCGCCTTCATCGCCGCGACGACCGGCATCAGCCATTGCTCCGCTCCGTAAATCATCCAGTTTGCCATCGTTTGCCGAGACAGCGTATAACCCAGACGGGCAAATTGCTGCTCTTGCCGGTACAGCGGCAGACTGTCTACGTATTTCTGGCACATGACATGCGCCAGAATAGACGGTGAAGCCAGACTGCCCGGATACACCGGTTTAGGCATCGGCGCGGTAAGGATGGGCGTCTGCATCTCATGACGCTCACAGTGTCGGCAGGCGTATACCTGCCGCACATGCTGAATGACCTTGACTTGCGGTGGCACGATGGCGATTTCACTGCGCGTCTCGGCACTCATCTCATGCAGAGAACCGCCGCAGCACGGACATACCTGCTCGTCTTCGTTCAGGCTGTACACGACGGTCCCCGACCGGTAGTTTGGACAGATCTGCTTTCCACTTGCCGCTGGTCTTGCGGCGCTCGTAGGTGACTTTCTCCGTCAGAGGCTCTTGCCCCTCCGGGGTAGCCAGCACTTCGGCTTCGTTGAACAAATTCAATTCTAGTTGATCCGGATGCGTTTTTTCGCTGGAGGCACCGAAGCGCTTCTGTTGGGCGAGGCGAAACTGCTCTTCATACCATTTGAGTTTGGCTGACAGTTCGGCTAGTTCACGCGCCTGCTGCTTATTCTGTTGTTCCAGCCCTGCATTTTGCTGCTGGGGTTGTTCCAGGGTGAGGGATTCCGCTTCAGTTTTCATACCGTTTTCTTTCGACAACCCGGTGGCAAAATCCTGCTTGTGCGTAACCGAAATCTGTTAGATCGCCACTTCCGGCGAAAGGGCAGGATGGGCATGGACCTGCGAGAGCGACAGGCCATCGAGTAGCCAGCGCAGTTCCCGAGCAGTTAGGCAAAGCGGCATGGTGCCGCCGGAAGGCCACTGAAACGTGCCACGCTCCAGACGACGGTAGTAGAGCCAAAATCCTGCGTGATCCCACTGCAAGATTTTGAGTTTGTCCCGTCTGCGGTTGCAAAACACAAATAACGCCGCGGAGAAGGGATTGAGCGCAAACTGTTCCTGGACGATGGCGGCTAGGCCGTCAATGGATTTGCGAAGGTCGGTGGAACCACAGGCCAGATAGACCTGCGCAGCAGCGGCCATATTCAGCATAAAGTCTCCAGTGTGCGTACGACATCGCGAAGCAACTGCGGTTCAAAACTTGGAGTGACAGCAATGCGAGCGGAGCCTACTTGTACCCACAAGGAATGAGAAGAGGCCTTTTCCGTTCCTTCCTGGCTGATCACGTTCACCGGACGAAATGCCGGGGGTGCCGCTGGCGAGAGGTCCTCCTTTTTCTTCGCTTTGTAGAGCCAATATTTCAGTTGATCCACCGAAAGACCTTGCTCTGCGCACCAGGCCTTCATCGTCTTTCCACTCGCCCGGTACGTTGCGATGCGTTCCATCCATTGCTGCCGTTTCGTTCTTCATCTCGCTTTCCTCCATCTGTTTGAGATGGTTCTTATTTTGACAGCAGGCGGCTCTCATGAACAAGTGTGTTCGGTTTGACGCTTACGTATGAGAGTTCAAAGAGTTAGAGAAGAACAGGGCCAATTTCGCACGTCTTGCCATTGAATAGAAATTATATCTGTTCTTTTTGTACCTCACCTTTATTCGTTATTTAGGAGAATCTGTCGAGTCAATAAATTTCACATTTTTGAGAGCATATTCTAAAGCCATATTAATTATTTCGTTTCGGGAACGATTGCTCTTTCGAGCAAGTTCATCCAATTGGTCCTGCATAACTTTTTCTATGCGTATTGACATCGTAACTGTCTTGTCTTCCCTGGGGGTTATGATGAACTCGTCACTATTCATGAAAAATCACCTCACATATCAGTATAGAAAGAAAGTGAGAAGTTAAAACATAATACGATTTGTGATATATTTTAATTACAAATTGTAATATTCACTATTTTGTGTACTTAGTGTAGTACGGGGTTCTGATCATACTAGATTTTCTGTCCATTAAATATTTATTTGGAGGTCACGTTTATGAAAAGTAATAACATCGATGTTCTGATACTGATAGACGAGGCTGGTGACCTTACCCCATTTAGATTATTTAAGTTATATACTAATCTCCGCGGATGCTTAATGATGTCCTTAAAGAAAGAGAATGTGTACTTTCCTTTTAAGGTAATGCAGACAGAGGAGGGAGTTACCGAGTTATTGTGCCAGAGGAATAGGAGATACAGAATTTCAGGAATTTCCTACAAAGTACCTAATTGAATATTTCAGTCCCATAGAGCCATTAAGTTAATGAATGAGAGTCACTTCGTTAATAAAATAGAGCCACGATGTTAATGTACAGAGCCAGTATGGGACTAAACTTACGGGCTGGATAGTTCCAATTGTGGTAATATATAGATGGTTGACGACTTATGTTTTGGAGGGTTGAGAATGAAGTGGTTTGGTCTGAATCGAACTAGAAATGGCCTCAAATCAAAGATTGATTGGAGTAGTCATCTTCCAAAACATATCGCAATTATGATGGATGGAAACGGTCGATGGGCGAAGCGAAGAGGATTACCTAGGTCTGCTGGCCACTATGCTGGGATGCAAACAATGCGTCAAACCATAAGCATGTGTCATAAAAACGGAATAGAATCACTAACGCTATACGCTTTTTCAACAGAAAATTGGAAAAGGCCTAAAGACGAAGTTGATTACATCATTAGTTTAGTGAGTGAGTTTGTTCAAGAGACAAACGTTCGTGAGTTAAATGAAAACAATATTAAAGTCTTTTTTATTGGAGATATTTCTAAATTTCCTGAAGTAACCCAGCAAGCCATGCGTAAAGTCGTAGATGAAACTGAAGAAAACACTGGACTAAAAGTTTATTTTGCAATGAATTATGGCGGTAAGAGCGATATAATTCAAGCTGTAAGATCGATAGTTAAAACAAAAAATGAGGAAGAAATTACGGAAGAGGAGTTTGAACAGTTCCTCTATACAGGAAATAATCCTTGCCCCGACTTACTAATTCGAACAAGTGGTGAGAAACGGTTAAGCAATTTTTTACTTTGGCAGTCAGCCCATACTGAACTCTGGTTCACTGATGAAATGTGGCCTGATTTCAATGAGGAACTTCTTTATGCGTCCATTTTAGATTATCAAAATCGAAAGAAAAGAGCCTAAGCATTAAAGTAAACATTCCTGTTAGTCCTAAGAAACGGACTTTGTCAAAATAGGAGCGCCTCGGTATGATGGGTTTGTCGGCGGGTTTGAAACCCAACACCAACAAGGGAGGCGCTCTTACTATGAAGTTTAAGCAATCGGTAGGACAAAATCAACGGATTGAACGCATTACAAGCTCTCATCTCGTAGTTGGAATCGACATGGCCAAGGAGACCCATGTAGCGCAAGCTACGAACTTCCGGGGAATTGTGCTTTCAAATCGGCACTTTTCGTTTAAGAACACACATAGCGGATTTGAAACACTAAAACGGTGGATGGATGAATTACAGCGGAAACATAGATTAAAAGGTCTTATTATCGGCATGGAGCCGACAGGTCACTATTGGAACAACCTGGCCAATTGGCTAGTTGCACAGGGACAAAACGTCTCTTAGTGAATCCGGAGACAACAAAAAGAAACAAGGAGAACCGTGATAACAGTCCTTCCAAGAGCGATCCCAAAGACGCCCTCATCATTGCAGACGCTGTCAGCCGTGGGTTTTACTACGATTTCACTCGTCAAACGGGGGATTTCCAAAGGTTACGCACCATCATGAGTGATCGGGAATTTTGGGTCACAAATAGCGTACGGCTGCAGAATCGGATCGTTCGCTGGCTAGATATTTATTTCCCTGAGTATGCATCTGTCTTTAAGGATTGGACACGCCCTCGATCGATTGCCACCCTCAAAGCGTTTCCATCCCCATCTGATCTTCATAGCCGATCCATTGAAGAGGTCATTACGGGATGGAAAAAGTACATGAAGCGAGCTGGCGGCACCACGGGAAGACAGAAAGCTGCCGAACTCCTCAGTAAAGCCAGACAGAGTGTAGAGAGACCGCTGCACTCATGGAGGCAAAGCAAGATTTACAACGGTTGTTAGACGAGTTTGAGCGTATTACCGACATCTTAGAACAGGTCGAAAGGGAACTCGGAACATTACTGGAAGGGATCCCGCTGGTTAGCCAACTTCGCTCGGTAAAAGGTCTTGGTACGATTTACATTGCTGCGATTCTGTCCAGTGCAGGTGACTTGAGACTGTATTCCCACGGGCGTCAATTGCTGAGGAGAGCCGGCCTAAATCTGGCTGAAAGTAGCTCAGGGAAGCGCAAGGGAGAGATTGTAATCTCGAAGCGCGGGGATGCAAAGCTGCGAAATATCTGTATCTTGCGATGCTTACACTGGTAGGAACCAATGCTGTTTTTCGCCAGCTGCATGAAAACAATGTTCAAATTAAGCATATGGGAAAGCAACAGTCGGTGTTTAAGTTACTTGGAAAACTGGCTCGTATCCTAGTTGGGATGGTTCAAAACGGTGACTCGTTCATGCCCGAGAAAACTGTCCATTCGTTTGTTCAAGTAGCATAAAGCTATATTGCAGTATCGTCGTAAATTGACTCATTCGCAGGATTTCGAATAAAGAAAGCACGGAGGACCGAGTTCGTACCCGATAAGGGCATAGACCCATCAGCTAAACGCTATCGGTCTCCACACCTTGGATAAGTGTAACGAAGGAATGTCAGGGCATAGACCCGTCGAGCCGTGGGATGGTAAACTTCCAGGGGACTAGTGGAGGATGCGTGCAGTAGAGAACCACCAGGAGAAATAGTCCCAGTCGTTTCTTCTATTCCCGCATGCCTAAAACAGCGACCTTATGGGTTTCAAATGATATTTTCCTTTCGGCCACTGCCTTCTAGGGTAATGAAATCCTGCGAATGAGTGAGCATACGAGAGATAATCCCTTAATACCGAGGGAAGAGTACGATAATACAGGAATTCACACGAGACTACATATGCCTTATTGAAGTCTAGGGGGAAATTATGAAGACCTATATATACATGGTCAGGCACGGAGAATCACCGAAAATGGAAGGGGACGAAAGAACACGTGGACTGACTTTAAAAGGCGAATCAGATGCCCGAATTGTAGCTCAATTATTGAAAGATGAGGGTATAGACAGGTTCATCTCAAGTCCATATAGAAGGGCAATATTAACAATAGAAGGACTAGCCCAATCATTAGGCAAAGAAACGATTGTGATTGAGAAACTAAAAGAAGTAGTATTTATTGGCGACGATAGAATAATGCCTGATAAGGAGGTGTATCCATTAGTAAAGAAAATGTTTTCAGACCCCGACTTTTCGTTGCCTGGAGGGGAGTCTTTTACGATTTGCCAAAATCGTGTTGTAACAATATTAAAAAACATTATTAGCGAATATAAGGGCCAGAAAGTTGCTATTGGAACTCATGGGGCCGTTATGACAATGATGATGGGGTACTTCGATTGGATTTTTTATTAAATACTTCAAAACCTGATATCTACAAGATGGAATTTGATGAAGGAATATTAACCAAAACAGAGAGGTTATGGAGGTGAATTCTTGCATGATTCAATTTCGCTTACGGTACGACAGTTGAAAATTGTAAATGGGAGAGCCCTCATATTCTGCTGGCTCTCCTTATTAATTTGCTGGCTCTATTTCGTTAACATCATGGCTCTCACTAATTAACCAAGTGGCTCTGCCGTACCGAAATATTCATAATCAAAGAAAAAACAAGATTGAATTTAAATACGTTATAGTAGATTCCTTTGATCAGGCCTTGAATCTGACACGCTATATTTCTCTGAAAAGCGTATTGGTTATTTCAAAAGCTATTGTCGATACTGGCTGCGACAGAAGTAAGTCAAACAAGATGTGAAAATGTGGAGCGACTGTAATTAAGGATCTTTCAGTAAGATTGGATACCTGCGGTATTGTAAAAACATTGTCGAAAGCAGGGTTTTCAAGTAAGATTGTCGATAATCCTAAAGAACTAGTATAATTAGGAGATAGACAGGAGCAAGACGAATGCTATCAGGAGAAATTCGTAATAAGGTTGATAAAATATGGTCAGATATATGGGAAAGCTTGTAGAAATGGTTACACAAATTAAAGAGAATGCGGTTCAGGTCATAGGTTAGTTGCAGAAGGCGTAGGAATAGAGGTGGAATCATGGTCGACATAGAGCAATATAAGCATTATAGACAAGTTCAAGTGGGGCTGCACAGTAAGATCATGGAAGATTTGGTCCATGCCACTGAGTTTCAACAGGCTGCCAGTATTCTGGGCATACTTTATAAGCAGAACCAGATAGTTATTGAATCCTATGCGGAACAAGATGCATTGTATGATTTTAATATATATGAAACAATCCGAGAGGAAAAGAGTTCTTTATCAGGGTTTGCGGAGAATTATCTTGCAGATAATCATGTGGAAAATGAGTTGCTAAATGCCATGCTGCATTCGGAGACTTCTTTATATGAAATCATAAGTATCGACAATAAGGAAGGAATGCTCATCCTGCGTGATATTTTGCGTGGGCTGAACAAGTCGGTAAAACTTGTCGATCTCAGTTTGATTAATTGCATACAGCAGAATGTATTGATATTTACCCGATTACTTCATTTGGAAGAGTATAGTATTACATATGGCTTAGGCTTTGTATTTTCCAATAATCATAAAGATTATATTCTGAGCAGAAGCCGAAAAATGCTCAAAAAAATGAAAACGGGGGACCCCTCAACAGACAGATTCATTGTGTTCTTTCATTTAAATCGTTCGGATGGAATTCCCGTATCGTATGAGAAAGTAGAATGAAGACCAATTTCAGGCGCTACTCGAAATTCTGGATCCATCAAAAGAGCTAATGGATAAAGATTTAATCCAGCACGCGGTCCAAAATTCTTGGTGGGAAAACAATGAACAGAAAGATATTATTGTGGGAAAACTATAATTTCCGGTTATTGTCCATGCGTGCGATGGTGGGCCTTTCTTTTTTTTTAGGAGGAGTTATGGAATTTATTAAGAATTTGCTCGTAGAGCTCGGAGTCCAAGCAGATACAGCTGTTTATCTGTCCAATGTGATCATGATCGTTGGAATCATTGCGCTGAGCATATTAGCTAATTTTATTACTAAGAAGGTCGTTATAAAAGTCCTCAGCCATTATATTAACAACAACCGGTTCCAGTGGGACAATTATCTATTGGAGCGGAAGGTCATCCAGAAGCTTTCTCATGTGGTTCCCGCCCTCATTATTTATTATTTCTCTTTCACCTTTCCTGATTATCAACAATGGATAGAGAAGGGTGTCATCATCTACATGATTGTGGTGATGATGCTGGTAGTGGACGCATTCCTTAATGCTCTGAATGACATTTATACAACCTACGAAATTTCCAAGGTCAGACCGATCCGGGGATATATTCAGGTCGTTAAAATTGTTATGTTTATCATTGGCGGAATACTGGTGATCTCCAATCTGATTGGAGAGAGTCCGATCATTCTCCTGAGCGGGATCGGCGCATTATCGGCGGTTATTATGTTGATTTTCAAAGATTCTATTTTGGGTCTGGTAGCAGGCATTCAATTGACTTCCAATGATATGGTGCGTGTCGGCGATTGGATTGAGATGCCCAAATACGGAGCGGATGGAGATGTTATCGAGATCTCTTTGAACACGGTCAAGGTCCAGAATTGGGATAAGACGATTACGACCTTGCCGACTTATGCGCTCATCTCGGATTCCTTCAAAAACTGGAGAGGCATGCAAGCTTCCGGCGGCCGGAGGATCAAACGCTCGGTTCATGTCGATATGGGCAGTATTGCCTTTTGCAGCGATGACATGATCGAGAAGTTCAAAAAAATTCATTATCTTCACGACTATATTACCAGTAGAGAGAAAGAAATCGAGCAGCATAACATCGAAAATGAAATAGACCGATCCAATAAAGTGAATGGCAGGGCATTGACGAACATCGGTGTTTTTAGAGCCTATATTGTACAATATCTCGAGCATCATCCCCAAATTCATAAAGGCATGACACGCATGGTCAGGCAATTGAATCCCGGGGAAACCGGACTGCCTTTGGAAATTTACGCCTTTACGAATGATACCGCTTGGGCGGTTTATGAAGGGGTACAATCCGATATTTTTGACCATATTCTTGCGGTCGCTCCAGAGTTTGGGCTTCGAGTCTACCAGAATCCAACCGGCCATGATTTGAAGAGCTTGTTGAAGGCGGGTTCGGCCGATTAGAGGGCTTGCCAAGCCAAAAATCGACTAATCCAAACTCTCAACCCCTATCCACCCGTCACAACATGCTCACCTGCATGCTGATTTTTTTGTAAATAATGAAAGCCTTTCCATCCCTGCATCGCTATGCTAGAATCCCACATAGGATAAGTTACAGCTTAAGCTCAAGTAGGCTTGATGGCGGGAGGGGTCGCATGCTTGCTTTTTTAAGGAGACATTCGATACGTTGGCAGTTGATTTTTACAGGCATCGTTATTTTGCTTATGCTCATTGTTATTGTCATTTGGAGCTATTATCGCATTCTGGACATTACCTATGAGCGGAATAGCGTATATACTCAGGAAATGATTACGACTATCAAACAGAATATTGTTTCTAACGCGGATACGATCAACCGGATCATGCCGAATATAGCGTATAACGATACGGTGCAGCAATATTTGCGGAACGAGGATCCGCTCGCCAGGTATGAGCTTTATTTGAAGCTGGAAAAATTGCTGGTGAACCTGAAATCGATGAAGCAGGGCATTCTGGAAATCGTACTGATTGGAATGAACGGCAACACGTATAATTGTATCAACTGCGAGAAGGACATTCCTTTAGAAGAGATTCCTGCGCGCACAACGGCCTATTACTTGGGGATTCACCCGATTCCGGCCGGAGTTCCCGTCCATCTGAGATCAACTTTTTCCGAAGATTATGTCATTTATGTCGGGGCGCCCATTTACGATACCGCTACCGGAGCAGGAACCAAAATCGGATATGCGATCATGGTGCTGGACGTCAATGCGCTTGTGCCGCATATGGACTATATGTCGCAGCGCATCACGGGTAAATTTTATGTTACGGACCGCAATGGGATGATATATGCGGGCAACAGTCCAACCGAAATCGGCCAGCCGCTTCCTGAAACGTTGAGGGTTTATGAACAGGGAGAGATCTCTTCCACCTTCAAGCATAATGGGGAGAAGTCTGTCGTACATACATTACAGATTCCTGAAATTGGAAGCAGAATCATTAGCATTTTTCAGGTGAAGGAGCTGTTTCGCGGTCTGGAGGATGTGCAGACCTTGATTATTGGGGTTTTTGCTCTGCTGATTGTGGTTTTGTTCTTATGCTATATTTTCATCAGCCGGAACATTTTGCTCCCGCTTCGTTCTTTCCTATCCTACATCTATGGGATCCGGGCTAAAGGGCTTGAAAGCCGAAGCCACCGTATAGCTGTCAGGGGCTATGCGGAATTTGACGTGATGGCGAACAAATTTAACTCGCTGCTGGACGAAATTGATGATTTGGTCGAAGAACTGATCGAATCCCGGACTCATATTTTTGAATTGGAGATATTAAAACAGCAGGCGGAGCTGCGCTTCCTGAAGAGTCAGATTAACCCTCATTTCTTGTACAATACATTGGAGACGATGAAGGGGATTGCCCTGGCACGGGGGGTTCGGGAAATCCGCGATATGTCGGATGCGTTAAGCCGGATTTTTCGTTACAGCATCAAGGGGGAGGAGCACGTAAGGCTGCAGGAGGAAATCGATATTATTCAAGCCTACGTCCATGTTCAGCAAACCCGCTTTGAAGGGCGTTTTAATGTGCAGTATGAGTTCGCTGAATCCACTTTAAACTGTAAAATGATCAAGATGATCCTCCAGCCTCTGGTGGAAAATGCGATATACCACGGGATTGAGCCGAGTATGGTGACCTGTCATCTTGTTGTAGGCAGTCGAATGGGCGGCAACGGGGAGATGCTGTTGTGGGTGAAGGACGATGGAGTGGGCATGGTGCCGGCCATCCTCGACAGCATCAGGCAGAGCCTGCGGAATCAAGAGACGGGAAGAGAGCTTCTCCCTGTTTCCTCTCCAAAGCATATTGGTATAATGAATGTGCATCAGCGTCTTCGTTTTGCCTACGGAAGTGGATACGGCATCTCATCCATTGACAGCCTGCCGAACGAAGGGACGAGGGTGACCCTCTGTATTCCTGCAAAAGGAGAAGATTTAGATGTATAAGGCTATGTTGGTGGATGACGAGAAGTGGATTCTGGAGAGCTTGAGGGGGACGGTGGACTGGACAGAAATTGGATTCGAAATCGTCGGGATAGCCGCGAATGGCATTGAAGGCTTTGAACGCATCACGGAGCTTCGGCCGGATGTGGCCTTTATCGATATCCGTATGCCGGGCATGAACGGGATCGAGTTAATCGGGAAGCTGAAGGCTGCCGAAGTGGCTACCAAATTCATCATTGCCAGCGGTTATGCGGAATTTGAATATGCCAAGCAGGCGATGACTTACGGGGCTGTCGGATATTGCTTGAAGCCTTTCAAAGAAGAAGAAATTATGGAGGCGCTCCTGGCTGTCAAACATTCGATAGCTAAGGAACGGCAGGCATTGCGCCATGAACTCGAGCGCCTTCGTGACCATGGGGATGTGACGCACCCCTGTGCTGCCGTTGAAGTGGAACCGGCGGGCTATAGTATCCCGGGTGAAAAGGGTGCGGCCCCTGCTCCAGATGCAGCGGATACGGACGGCAAAGAGACACTTCGGCTCATCGTGCGGCATATTCAAGAACATTTTCGCGACAATCTGACCATTCAGGACATGGCCAGGCAATTTTACTTACACCCGAATTATTTAAGCTCTTTGTTCAAAAAGGAGCTGCAAGTGAACTTCACCAAATATTTGACTGATTTGCGCATGCAACATGCCTGCAAGCTGCTTAAGTCTACACAGCTGGCCGTCAGCGATATTGCCATTCAGTCCGGTTACAACGAATACTACTACTTTGCTAAAACATTTAAGAAATATACAGGCAAAACACCTACCGAGTTCCGCATCGACTAATGGATTAGTCGGGGAACTTGGTTTTTTATCTAAGAACGTCTTAGAAATTTCCATACGTCAAGTGAGATTAATCCATAGGTACTTTCCCGGGTCTCCCTTACAATAATATGAAAGCGCTTAAAACAACAACGAAATGAGGGGATACGGATTGGGTTTTCGCAAGAACCTGCTGAGGCGGATGATCGAATATAGATATTTTTATATTCTCGTTGCCCCGCTGCTTGCTTATTACATCGTCTTCGAGTATGTTCCGCTCTACGGCCTGATGCTTGCGTTTAAGGAGTTTAATTTTTCCAAAGGGATTTGGGGCAGTGAGTGGGTCGGCTTGGCAAACTTTCAGGAAATTTTCTACCTGAACGATTTTTGGATTGCCTTTCGGAATACGGTCATTATTGCGTTCGGCCGGCTGCTGTTTGAATTCCCCGTGCCGATCGTTGTGGCGATTTTGCTTAATGAAGTACGTACCGCCCGCTTGAAGAAGTTTTATCAAGTTGTTTATACGTTTCCTCATTTTCTGTCCTGGGTCATTATTAGCGGAATTCTGATTAACTTCCTGGGGACCTTCGGGGTTTTGAACCAGATCTTGGAACTATTCGGCATCCAAAAAGTCAACCTGCTCGTTGACCCGAGTTCATTCCGGGCGCTTATCTTCAGCAGCAGCTTGTGGAGAGATATGGGCTGGGGGACGATCATTTACCTCGCAGCCATAGCGGGGATTAACCCTTCCTTATATGAGGCGGCCAGCATAGACGGGGCGAATCGCCTGCAGCGGATGTGGCACATTACTTGGCCGGGGCTAAAGAGCACGGTCGCCATCCTGTTCATTCTCAATGTCGGCGCGATGATGAGCTCGGGCGGAGGGGGCTTCGATCAGATTTTTAACCTGTATAATCCCGCGGTTTACGAGAAGGCGGACATTCTGGATACCTACATATACAGAAGGACATTTTCCGTAGGAGAAAGCTTCGGCACGTCAACGGCCGTCGGCTTGTTCAAATCGATTATTAATTTTGTCCTGCTGTATACGGCGAATAAAGCAGCCAAACGTCTTGGACAGGAAGGATTATTCTGATGAACTGGAAGAACACATGGGCGGACTACGCTATTCACGTATTTTTAATGCTGTTGGCTTTGATCACGATTTTGCCCTTTTACAACGTGTTAATTACTTCGTTCGCAGACCCGGCTGCGGTGGTCAAGCAGCAATTCTATCTGATCCCGACCAGCTTTAAGCTAAGCTCCTATGAGATGCTGCTTAAAGGAAGCTATATTGGCAGAGCATTGACGAATTCGCTGATCGTCACTTTGGCCGGGGTAACCATCAACATGCTGGTAACGACTTGCGGCGCCTACGCCTTGTCGAAGAAAGGCATGCCGGGCAGAAATGTGATGATGTCCGGGGTTATTTTCGCTATGCTATTCAGCGGCGGGTTGATTCCATTTTACTTGACGATCAAGAACTTGAAGCTCATTAACAGTTATGGCGCCATGATTTTGCCGGTGGCGGTGAGTACCTTTTTTCTGATCGTCATGATTAACCAGTTTCGCTCCATTCCGCCGGAGCTGGAAGAATCGGCGAAGATGGATGGCGCCAACGACATCTTTATTCTGTTTCGCATCGTTATTCCCATATCGAAGCCGACGATCGCCGCGATTACTCTCTTCTATGCCGTTGCCCGCTGGAACGAATGGTATTACGCGATGTTATTCATGACGGATACGAAGATGTATCCTATGCAATTATTCCTGCGAAACATGCTGATGGATGTGACCAAAATGGCCAGGGACGATATGGGCGCATCCATGGTGGCCCAGCTTAGCGAAACGTATCCGGACGGCCTGAAAATGGCCAGCGTCATCATAACGATGGCCCCGATCATGCTGGTGTATCCGTACTTGCAAAAATACTTTGCGGCAGGGGTCACCTTGGGTGCCGTGAAGGAATGAAGCTTCGGAGGCCCTTTCCTTCGGAACGGAATGGACGCTTTTCTTTATTGTCGTATTATAGAAAAAGTTTACAAGGGAGGACTAACGTGAACAAGAGACTAAGAACGATTTGGCTAATGTCCGCATGGGCTATTCTGCTTTTGATTATGGTGGGCTGCTCGAAGGATTCGAATTCGACGAATGGAAATACGGGCAATTCCGGAGGGAATGACAAGGAGAAGCAGGAACAAACAGGCGGCACGGACGACAACCCATTCGCCGAACATATGGACATTTCCGTATCCACGTTCAATATTGGCAAGGCGTTCCCGGACCGAAATTCGGACGAATATTTAAAGAGGATGGAAGAGAAGTTTAACGTGACGTTTGTAGATAAAGTGATCAGTTATTCCGATTATGTCGAGAAATTCCAATTGTGGAGCGCTTCCGGTGAATTGCCGGATGCCTTCAGCCACGACATCATTAACTCGGACACCTACTACTCGTGGATCAAACAAGGGATCATTCGAGAATTGCCGGATGATCTGAGTGCGTTTCCCAATGTTCAAAGAGTAATGAATCTGGATGAGACCAAAGCGCTTAAAGTGGATGATAAATTTTACATGATCCCGCGCCAGACGTATCAGGAACACGATCAATGGGCCGTGGAAAGATCCCTGGTTGTAAGAAAAGATTGGATGGACAATCTCGGGCTGGAGGCTCCGGTCACTTATGAAGATTATCTGAATATGCTCAGAGCCTTCGCCAAGGAGGACCCGGACGGCAATCATAAAGATGATACGGTCGGCCTGACGTTCCGCTCCAATGCGATGCTGCTTCCGATCGCTACAGGGACTTTTGCCAATTTGAGCAATAGCTCTTGGGTCAAGGAAGACGGTAAATATATCCCTTACTTTGCTTCCGAGCGGATGGATGAAGTCGTGAAGCAAATGCGTGAGCTTTATACAGAAGGAGCTATCGATCCGGACTTTGCCATTATGCAGACGAACGATGGCATTGATAAGTTCGGGCAGGGGAAGGTCGGGGCCATCTCCATTCAAGCCACGCCGAATGCATTGAAAAATCTCAGTAATTCATGGGAGAAATATAACAAAGATGTCAAACTGGAAGATGTCATCGCCATTATTCCCGAATCCTGGGCCAACCCGGAGGGGAAGCGCCATCGCCATCAAGCCATCACCTTCTGGTCGGAAAGCTACTTCAGCTCCAAAGTGGACGATAAGAAGATGGAACGGATTCTCCACATTTATGATTACTTACTATCCGATGAGTTTATCATCGACCGGTTTTATGGCATAGAAGGCAAAGATTACACGAAAGAAGGCGATACCTATACCATTACCCGCGAAAAGAATGAAAACGGCGAATTCGTGAGCATCGGCTCGCTCTATCCTTCCTTCAATATGCTCGGAGGTCTTGCGGCCTGGTATCAATGGACCGAGTTCTCCGGAAGTGAAGCGGTCGATATTGCTTATGGAGCGAAGCTGGTTGAGATGTCTCGTAAGGAACTAAACCATCGGATAGAAAATTATGAGCCGGTTCCGACCAATTTTAAAGTGGAGCTGCTGCATACGCCGGCTAAAGCGAAGCTGAGCGCGATTAACGTGGCGGAAGATATAACCCGGATTATGCTGGCCAAGGAAGATCCGGTGGCCATGTGGAAGGAGACGGTCAAAGGGTACGACAATAAAGGATTACAGAAAGCGATCGAAGAAGTCAATGAAGCGGTGCAAGCCCAAGGGCTGGATAACTGATATGAGCAAAATTAAGGAAATTCAAACTGACATGGGGCGGACTGCATGTGCGCCGCCTGATCCCGCTGATTGGAAGCCCGGCACCTCCATCCAGCTTGGGGCAGGTGCTGTGCCGAATATAAAGCTGGAGGATTTACGGGCCAGCGGCATAGACTGCATCGAACTGGCCTGGCGCAATGATGTATTCGATATGCTGGAGCCGGGCAACCAGAATCGGTGTGCGGAGCTTATCCGGCAAGCCAGGGGACTGGGCATTCAGGTCTGGTCCTTGCATCTGCCCTATGGTACAGAGTGGGATGTCTCGGCGGTGGATGAACGACACAGAGAAGCAGCAATCGCTCGGCATCTGCAGTTGATGCACTTAGCGGCTGAATGGAAGATCGGCACGGTCATCCTGCATCCAAGCTGGGAGCCGATACCCGATGCCGAAAGAAACGAGCGTCTGCAAGCTTGTCGAAGGTCATTGGCCCGTATGGCGGCCGAGGCTGAACGATTCAACCTGCGGGTTGCGGTGGAATGCTTGCCGCGAACCTGTCTCGGCAATACGAGCGAAGAAATGGGAGAGCTGCTCGAAGCCGATGAACGGCTGGGAGTATGCTGTGACGTTAACCACCTGCTGCAGGAGGCGCCGGAACAATATATAAGAAAGATAGGCTCACGCATCCTTACGGTCCATATGTCGGATAATGATGGCCTGGACGAGAAGCATGGGTATCCGGGGGAGGGGGTCATTCGTTGGAACGACGTGATTTCCGCATTACTTGAATGCGGTTATCAAGGCCCATTCATGTTCGAGGTACGACCGGTTAATCCTGACCGGCTTGGACAATGCTGGAGTCGTTTGATGAGTGCCTATAGCAAAAATGAATACTGAAAATAGCAGGAGGAGAAGATGAAGATCCCGCACCTATCGAAAAATGTTGGCGTCAGCAACAATACTGTTGCTGTGACGGATCAAGCCTCGCACCAGATCATTGTTCTGAGGATAGATGAATGGGCAAGGGGCCAGCAAGCCGCCGTTGTGTGGACATGGTCTGCAGCCGCCTCTAATGGATTTGAGAGACTCGAATCCTCCTGGGGACTTCCTACCGATGCCAAAATCAGGAGGAATGAAAAGCTCGGCGGATATTGGATGGCC
Organism: Paenibacillus sp. J2TS4; assembly: GCF_018403245.1. Taxonomy (GTDB): domain Bacteria; phylum Bacillota; class Bacilli; order Paenibacillales; family NBRC-103111; genus Paenibacillus_L. The sequence goes on along the minus strand of NZ_BOSH01000005.1, from coordinate 222,382 downwards.
GTTACCGATTCCAGAGGCCTGGCTGCGGTTGTGCCTTACCCCCAAGGAGACAGCAGACAATGGGGATGCAACGTCGGAGGCAATCCCCACTCCGCCGAACTATTGCCGAACGGAAATATTGCGGTTGCAGCAAGTACGGGCGGGTGGGTGCGCATTTATGCATCCTCCCAGGGGCCGGACTGTGGCGATTATGTGGAGTACCCGTTCCCCGGGGCTCACGGGGTCCAATGGGATCCCGAGCGTCAGGTGCTATGGGCTCTTGGCGACGATGATCTGGTTGCGCTTGAGATTGCAGGGCCCGATGCGGCCCCGGTAGTTCGGGAAGTGCATAAGATTGCCCTCCCGACACGGTATGGCCATGATCTTCAACCGGTGTATGGAAATACGGATCGGCTCTGGGTCAGTACGGGGAGCCATGTATACCAATATATCAAGTCCTTGAATGACTTCGATGAAAGCTATTCTAATAGCGATAGCATCAGCCGGGCTAACGTTAAAAGTGTGGGGAATTGTCCATCGGGTCAAGTCGTTTCCACGGTCCCGGATCAGGTGATCCGGCCGGATACCGGAAGCAGCTTCAACGATTGGTGCACCGCTCGTATTGATTTCATTAACCCCTCCATGACGGGCAATCTTCCCGGAGCGGCGATTTATAAAGCGCGGGTTTGGAATCCGAACTACAATTAATGCAAACCGAACCGAAACAGGTTATAATAATGGGAACGAATGTGCTATTATTATGATCTGCTAAGGAGTGATGTTTGATGAGTTCATCCAAACCATCTAATCCCAAACAGACATCGAAAGTGAAAGAACAGCGGGGGATTTACGATGTGCCCGAGCGCTGCGAAATTATTGGCGGAATTCGGTATGATTTTTTATCCTCCCCCAAATATGTGCACCAGAAGATATTGACGAATTTTCATCTTGCATTTCATGGGGCGTGCAAAGAGGAGGGGGAAATATTGCTCGCTCCGATGGATGTCCACTTCGACGAGGAGAATATCGTACAACCAGACGTCATTTATATAGCTAATGCGAACCTTGGAATTATTCGTGATGGTTTCGTGTTCGGTGTGCCTGATTTGCTTGTTGAAATTTTGTCCAGCAGTACGGGACAGAGAGACAAGACGATCAAGAAAGAGTTATATGAGAAACATGGCGTCAAAGAATATTGGCTTGCCGACCCAAGCTATCGGACGGTAGATCAATTCGTGCTAACCGAAGGGGAGGGCTATCGGCTTGCGGCCACTTTAACGGAAGAAGATCAACTCCAATCTCCGACGATTCCTTGTTTGACGATAGATCTCGCTTCGATCTTTCCGGACAATGATCGGCAATAAATATAGATAAAGGGCGTGATTTACGCCCTTTCTTCTTTTGTCACTGTAGCAACGATAATCGAAATGAAGAGCAATTCAATTCCTGTGTCCATACTTAAAGCCAACTGGGACAAGGAAAATGAAGAACCTGAAGTCGATGAATGACTTATTTGGAACAATCTATTAAAGAGCTGGAGAAAAAATACGGTGCTACCTTTGAGGAAACTTTTGGCGACAAGACTATCAGAGAATTAACCGAGGAAGACACGGACGCCTCCGTCTGGTTATCGTACAAAGTGAGGTTGGAAAGTGTCAAAAAATCTTAATATACCTAAGTCCACTTTCGCTACTTTAGAAAAGTTATACGATGAGATTTTCTCAATCCAGTTTCGGGAGATAAAAGAGCGTTTACGGGCCTTGATGCTTCCGTTACACAGGGGCAAATTATTGTGATCGACTGCTTATTGCTCTTTGCAATTGCGCTTGTCGTAATGCCAACTTCTCTTCGTCATCGCAGATCGCGACCCGGTACATGAAAATCGCCTCCTGCTTATCGTATGTCTTTCAGATACCGCACCCATTTCAAATGCTGCTTCTTGGCCAGTCGGAGGATGAAACCGTTCAAATTAGATTATATTATCAATATCTTCATCAAAGATCGAATTTGTACCTGAAGATGATAACATGGATTCACTCAGTTCTTGTTTATAACTTAAGATGTTATCAATTTTTTCTTCTAATGTATTAATCGTAATTAGTTTATGGACTTGTACAAAGTTTTCTTGACCTATGCGGTGTACACGGTCGGTGGCTTGATTTTCAACTGCTGGGTTCCACCAACGATCAAAATGTATAACATGGTTAGCTGCTGTTAGGTTCAAACCTGTTCCTCCAGCTTTCAAGGAAAGGATAAAAATAGGTGTTTTTTTGCTTTGGAAATCGTCCACCATCTTCGTCCGTTCCTTTTGTAAAGTACTACCGTGCAAGAATAGAACATTGACACCAAATTTTTCCGTTAAATGTTGTTGTAATAACTCCCCCATTTTTACATACTGAGTAAAAAGAATTACACTTTCATCTGCCTCAAGAATAGTACTAATCAGTTCATCAACTAGGGCTACTTTATTAGAACGTTCTGCGATTTTTGTTATGTTCTGTTCCTTTAAGTATAATCCAGGATGATCACACAATTGCTTTAATTTTCCGATTATAGTCATCATATATGGCTTCCGTGTTTTCCTCGTTAACTTCTTTGCTTTTTCTTTTACTTCATGCACCAATTTTTTGTATAACTCTTCTTGTTCATCAGTTAATGTGCAGTATTGCTTTTGCTCTATTTTCTCAGGTAGATCACCTTTTATTTTTTCTTCCCTCTTTGTTCTTCTTAGAATGAAAGGCTGAATGAGTTGTTGTAACTGTTGTGTCTTTTCTTGATTATGCTCACGTTCGATTGGTTGGACATATAGCTGCCTAAATACTGCTTCTGTACCCAGAAACTTTGGATTTAAAAACTCAACAAGTGACCATAACTCCATTAGACGATTTTCAATAGGAGTCCCGCTTAAGGCAACTTTACCCTCACTGTTCAAAGAACGTATAATATTGGATCTTTTTGTTTGGACATCTTTTATATGCTGAGCTTCATCCAAACAAATAATATGCCAATTCATGTTCTTGAAGAGAATATGGTCATTTGTAAGTGTGCTATAAGTTGTTAAGATAATATCGAATTTATCTATAAACATTTTGAAGCTATCTTTTTCCCTTTCGGTTCCATAGTGAATGTGGACTTTAATATTGGGAGCGAATTTACTGATTTCTTTTTCCCAATTAGCTAGTAATGAAGTAGGTACAACGATTAATGAAATTTTTTGTTTGTGACGTACTTCATTAAAGAAAGCGATTGTTTGAATGGTTTTCCCCAATCCCATATCATCTGCTAATAAAGCTCCGATTTTATGTTTATTTAGATGTACTAACCATTCAGCACCCTCTAATTGATATTGTCGTAATGTACAGGTTAGCTCAGTAGTCTTCTTTAAAGGAGTCTTTCTTTTTTTGATAGCCTTCATTTGGTCACTATATAATGGATTTTCCGAACGCTCTGAAGATACGCTTCTTTTTTCGATCGTCTTCCAATAATCAAATAATTCGCTTGACTGTCCGGGCTTTTGCATACGTTCCGTATAAAAAAAGGTAGCCGTAATATGTTCACAAAACGAAGCTACAGAACATGTACAACTGTATTTTAACTCTTGAATTTTCACCTCATGTCCACCGCTTTTACCAGCAACACTTGCTTGAATTGATTTTTCATCATGGCTATAATTATAGACTGCTCCTGATCGACTTAAGTGACGACCAGTTGTGATAATTTCTTTAACATAATCGTTTGAACTATCGTACGGACGAAGGAACTCTTTCCACACTGCTAATGTTTCCATCTGTCATCACTCTCCTATCCTAAATAATATAGGGATAAAAAAAAATAGGAAGACTTGTATTTTGCACTATTTTCAATTAGCTAGGTCCCATTTTAACGAATCGCAGCAATATGTATCAGCATTCCAACGGATGGGCCAATAAAAGCAGTTTGGAATTTTTGAGATCAGGATAATAACCTGGTCTTCTTTTTTTTGAAAGAATTTGAGCCTCCGTTTCTTTACATAAAAATAACAAATAAAGCGTTGACAACCTTAATATTATATTATAATGTTATAACCAGTTAGAAAAGAAGGCACTATCCTATCAAACGTTGACATATGAATTCAAAACACCATGGGCTATAATATAGCAAAAATCATGATTCATGGAGGAATGATCGTGCTAGATGATACTTTGCCAGTAACGCTGCAATATCAATTGCGGGGCAAATTGCTCGACAAAATCGAGAAAAGATTCTGGTCCCCGGGTTCCCAGATTCCAAGTGAACGGGAATTGTGTGATGAATATGGTGTCAGCCGGATTACAGTGCGGGAAGTGCTGAAAGAGCTGGTGCAAGAAGGCTATCTGGTCCGCAAGCAAGGCAAAGGCACCTTTGTATCCTTGCCCAAATTTGAGCATGAGTTAACCAGTTCCTACAGCTTATCGCAGGAACTGGAGAAGGAAGGCCTGGATTCCGGCTTTCAGCTTCTTGGGTTCAAAAGATGCAGTGCCACAAGCTTATTGCAGCGAGTCTTTGGAATATCCGCTCAGGATAGCGTGTATGAAATCACGCGTCTGCGGTTTATCGGCGATGAGCTGTTTGCTTGGGAAAGAGCTTTCGTTCCTTGTTCCCTTATGGAGGGGGCCGGGGAGGAACAGTTGAAGAAAGATGGGCTGTATCTCACTATTTTCCGCCGTTCGGGATTGATGGCAGAAGAAGCGGAAGTAGAAGCCGAGGCTGTGAATTGTCCCGGTGAGATCGCGGAGTTGCTTCAGATCAAGAAAAACACGGCTGTACTGCGTCTTAACCGATTGACGACGGCCAAAAATCGCTGCATTGAATACTGTGAGAGCTACATCCGCAGTGAAAAGTACAAATATAAGTACAAGCAAACTTTAAGGAAGAAAGCATTCTATGACGATGCTTACTCTGATCAGACAGAGGGGAAGTAAGAAACGAAGTAAGTCTATTAACTACGATAAAATCCGGATCTTTCATAAATGTCGATAGACCGGATTTTATAGATTAGCAGCAAAAAACAAACCAACGAGGAGGGCTTTTATTGAAAAAGAGAGTTTCTGTTGCTGCGTTTATGACAGTGCTGATCTTATCAGTTGTTGCACTTTCGGCTTGTGGTAAGGACAATTCTGCCCCATTATCGAAAAATGCGGGGACATCTGCGGAAGGAGGAGCACCCGACTACTTAAATGAAACCGGTTTCCCGATCGTGAATGAGCCGATTACATTGTCCGCGATGGTTCTGGTAAGTCCATCACAGCCAGCCGACTGGAATGATATTGCAGCTTGGCAGGAGTACGAAAAGATGAGCGGTATACATATCGATTGGGATGCCTACACCAGCGCGGATATAACGGAGAAGAGAAATTTGGCGCTCGCGAGCGATCAGCTCCCGGATATTTTCTACCGGGCCAAGGTGCCGGACAAAGATATCGATAAATACGGCGAGGAAGGTTCATTCATCAAACTGAATGATTTGATCGATCAGTATGCGCCTAACTTCAAAGCCATTATGGAAAAGTATGAAGACGTAAAAAAAGGCGTCGCGACGGCGGATGGCAGTATCTATGCCCTGCCCAACCTCACCGATTCTCCAAGCATCGAGATTACCCGCAAGCTGTTCATCAATCAGAAGTGGCTGGAGCACACGGGCAAGCAGCTGCCCACTACGACGGATGAGCTGTATGATGTGCTGGTGGCATTCCGGGACGGTGACCCTAACGGCGACGGCGGCAAAAATATCATCCCGCTGACTGCAGATACTCTTGACGATATCATTGGCGTTCTGAGAGGCTCCTTCGGACTTGGGAATAGAGGAACCGGAAATGGCTATTGGGATGTGGAGCCCGATTCAGAAGACCTGCGCTTCTACCCGGCGAGTCAAAGCTACAAAGAGCTGCTGGCCTATCTGAACAAGCTGTACACAGAGAATCTGATAGACCGGGAAATCTTTACAAGCAGCGGTACGAAGGTACTTGCGAAGAATGAGCAAAATCTGGTCGGGAGCTTCTCCTTCGGCAACGTCGTTGCACGCGCCAATACCAATGCGGATGATTTTGTCGGTCTGGAGACGGCGCTTGCCGGTCCGAATGGAGATCGTCTCTATACCAGTGTACGGGGACATTTTGGCTCGCGCGGGGCGTTCTTGATCAGCAAATCGAATAAATATCCGGAAGCTACGATGCGCTGGATCGACCACTTCTACAGTGAAGAAGGAATTCGGATGCTGTACATGGGAGTGGAAGGCGTTTCCTATCAGAAGGATGCGGATGGCAACTACGATTTTATTCCGGAGATTGTCAATAACATCCCGGAGGGCTCTTCTTTCGATCAGGTCGTCTCCAAGTATGTCCCTTATGCGGGAGGTTCCCTGCCTACTCTCATTCTGGAAGAATACTTCAAAGGCGGCGAGACTCAGCCGTCAGCCAAAGCGGCAGCGGAAAATCTGCGGCCTTATGTGCCTGAAGAGCTTTGGGCTCCGTTTAGCTTTACTTTCGAGGAATCCGAGGAGAAGCTGTCGCTGGAAGCGGATATTTATGCAATGGTCAAACAACGTACAGCCGAATTCGTGCAGGGCAAAGCGTCTCTCGACGAATTTGACAGTTATGTAGCCCAACTGGAGAAGATGGGTCTTGGCCAGTTGAAGGACATCTATGACAAGGCCTATGACCGGTATAAACAGGACTAATTGAATAAAAGGGACTAAACCTAAGCGATAAATAAAGTGAAAATTGTGAATATTGTGAAATTTCAGATAGTTGTAAATGGTGTGAGGCTCCAGGCGGATCGACGGTCTGGAACTTCACATCTCTTCCAACATAACAAGCGGCCCGCATGATTAAATTAAGTGGTCGTCCGACGAGAGGTGTATATCCATGACATCAGGTCCGGTAAGAAGCTTCCTATCAGCAGTTTTGCCCCGCTCTGTCCGCAAAAATTGGGATATCTACCTGCTGGTTTTACCGGTAGTCATTTATTTTGTGCTGATTAAGTATTTGCCGATGTACGGAATTCAAATTGCCTTCAAGGATTTTTCGGCTGCCAAAGGAATTTGGGGCAGCAATTGGGTAGGGATGAAGCACTTTATCCGATTCTTTAACAATTATCAGTTCTGGACCTTAATTAAAAATACGGTGGGGATCAGTCTGTTTCAAATTACGGTCGCCTTTCCTCTGCCGATCTTTTTTGCGCTGCTGGTCAATGAGGTACAGAACAAATGGTTCAAAAAAAATGTGCAGTCGATCACCTTCATGCCTCACTTTCTGTCCACGGTCGTGCTTGTCGGGATGGTCATTGCGCTGCTCTCGCCTTCAACCGGTTTGGTCAATAATATTCTCGGCCTGTTCGATCTGGAGCCCATCTATTTCATGACGGAGCCGGGAATGTTCAAATCGATCTACGTGTTTTCTGATATTTGGCAGAACATGGGCTTCAATTCTATTCTTTACATAGCGGTATTATCGGGGATTGACCGGCATCTGTATGAGGCGGCCATGATTGATGGCGCGAGCAAGATGCAGCGGCTCATTCATGTATCGATTCCAGCCTTGATTCCGACGGCGATCATCATGCTGATCTTTCAGTTCGGCTCGATCATGGACATTGGCTTCGAGAAGGTGTTCCTCATGCAGAATGAGCTGAACCGTCCCACTTCCAGCGTCATTTCGACTTATGTGTATGAGATGGGTCTGCTTGGGTCGCAGTACAGCTTTTCCGCTGCCGTAGGAATGTTCAACTCGGTCATTAACTTCATCTTGATTATTATTGTCAATTATATCGCCAAGAAAGCCAGCGGCACCAGCTTGTGGTAAGGGAGGAACAGCTGTATGGAACATATAAAAAAACAGGCCTGGGGCGATCGGATATTTGATATTACGATTTACACGATTCTCACGATCATTACGTTGGGAACGCTGTATCCGCTAATCTACATTGTAAGCGCATCTTTGAGTGATCCCATGTCCATTGTCAAGGGAGAGGTTTGGCTGCTTCCCAAAAATCTCAATTTGGACGCTTACCGCAAAGTGTTTCAAAACTCCGATATTTTGATGGGCTACCGCAATTCTCTTATCTACTTGGTGGTCGGAACGACCATTAATATAGTCATGACTACGATGGGGGCTTATGCGCTGTCCCGCAAGGATTTAAAAGGACGCAATGTGCTGGCGCTGATTTTTACTTTCACCCTGCTCTTTAACGGCGGTCTGATTCCGACCTACCTCGTATTCAAAAATATGCTTGGCCTGTACAACAATCTTTGGGTGATGGTCATTCCTAGCGCCATCAGTGTATGGAATATGATTATTATGAGGACCTATTTTCAGACCGCCATTCCGAATGAATTGCATGAAGCTGCTTTTATAGACGGCTGTAATAATATCCGGACACTCGTCAGCATAGTTCTGCCGCTGTCCATGCCGATCATTGCTGTCATGACTTTGTATTATGGAGTCGCTCACTGGAATTCGTATTTTACCGCGTTGATTTATCTCCATGATTCATGGCGGCAGCCGCTTCAGATGGTTATTCGCTCCATTTTGATTCAAGAGGATATGTATGCAATGGCAGGAGGGGAGGGGGAAAGTATTGTGGAACAGCTGCTGCTGATCGAGGGGATGAGATATGCGGTGATCGTCGTATCGAGTATTCCTATGCTGCTGCTGTATCCCATGGTCCAGAAGCATTTTGTCAAGGGCGTTATGGTGGGTGCGGTTAAAGGTTAGACAAATTTAGTTGAGTGGGTGAGGATATATGATTAATAACAACCAGAACGAAATGTTGAAGCAAGCCGTTTTGTTGACTCAGGGCAAAATAGCTACGGCTGAAGACCAGCTTGAAGGTTCTGAAGCGGACAAGGCGATCGATGGCCGGGACGACACTTGTTGGGCGGCCGCTCCTTACTATAAATGGTGGAAGCTCGATTTACTGAAAAGCTGCCACATTACTCGGATGGCTATCCGCACGGGTTCCGATGCCGGCGGCCATACCCGCTATTTCATTGAATACAGTCAGGATAATTTGAACTGGGAGACGGCGGTGGAGAAGAAGGATGACACCGCGTCAAATAACGGAGAACAATATGATGTATCCTTCATCGCCCGCTACATCCGGATAACCATCACTTATTGCTCCACCGGGGAAACCGCCCAAATCCGTGATTTTAAAGCTTATGGTCAGGAATGGGATGCTCCGGATACAGGGGTATCCGGCAAAGTATCGCCCCGCAAGTTTCTTGCGATTGCCTGTGATGAGGCGAATGGGTTTAGTGAAATGGAAATAAACGATTTGGAGCCCGGACAGCGGGATCAAGTGCTGGTCGGAGGAGAGACCGGCAGCTACCTGGTTTATCGCGGTGTGGATTTTACGGAAGCCGGGGTTGACCAGCTGCGCGGAGAATTCGGATTTATTGAGCCTGACAAACAAAAGCGGATCACGATGGAAGTGAGAGTAGACGATCTTAATGGAGAAAAAATAGGGGAGATCATTTTATTCAGACAATGGAAGACGTGGTCGATCCTGGGCGGCCGTCTGGAACATCCGGATTCGTCGCTGCTGACAGGCGTTCATGATGTCTATCTCGTTATTAAAACATCCGAACCGCCTCAGCGCTTGATGATTCACTGGCTGGCATTTGTCCGGAAGTCTCCCTTGCCTGCGCCGAAACCGCGCTCCCGCGCTTTGCCCGCTCCCGTGGACAGCGATTATAAAATCTACTTCGGCAATCTGCACAGCCATACCGGATTTTCGGATGGTCAAGGGGTTCCGGAAGCTGCATTCGATTATGCAAGATATACGGCCGGTCTCGATTTTCTGGCGCTTACCGAGCACAGCAATCTCTATGACCACTACCTGGATTGGGATAAAAGCCGCAAATTGGCGGAAATCCAGCAGATGGCCGACAGCAAAACCGAAGACGGAGCTTTCCTAGCGCTGGTCGGTTCGGAGACGACCTGGTACAATCAGTTCGGTCATATGAATACGTTCAATATCGAATTTTTTATCAACGCCTATGAGACCCAATATAATGAGATTCCGTTATATTATCAAACGTTGAAGCAGTATCCCGACTCGATCCATCAATGGAATCATCCGTGGTCAAGCGGCAAGCGTCACCTGGATGGATTTGAACCCTACGATGCGCAGTTGGATGATGTCTTGCATTTGCTCGAAGTCAATCCGATTGAATCGAAGGAACTCGGAGGGCTCCATTACTATATCATGGCGCTCGACAAGGGATGGCATGTATCTCCCGCAGGCAACCAGGACAATCATCATCGGCAGTGGGGGACACAAAATAATCTTCGAACGGCTGTGCTGGTGGACCAACTGACGAGAGAGCACTTCTTCGATGCCGTCCGCCATAATCGCGTTTACTTCACATCGGCTCTCCATCTGAAGGTTTGGTTCCGGGTGAACGGCGCCATCATGGGATCCAGAATCAAGCGGACCGATACTCTCGATTTCGATATTAAGGCTTTGTACGGTAAGGATACGGGCCGCCGTATCGTTAAGGCGGAGATCCTCGGCGAGCATGGCCATGTGCTCCATACGATTGAAATCGATGACCGGCAGTTGGACTGCCAATTTTCGCTGCCATGTGAAAGCAGATACTATCTTGTGAAAATGACTCAGGACGATGGCGAGTTTGCGGCCACCTCGCCGGTTTGGATAGAGATGGAGTAAATTGATTTTTTTCTTCTGATTCAAGTTTCTTTGGCAAACACGAATTCCTACGATAATGCAGTTAGTATCCATTGAAAATAAAGTGCTGGGGAGAAAAGCCTGCGATTATACCAGTCATTTCCGGATAAAACGGCCCAATCTCCAATGGAGCGGGAAAAAAGATGTATTGTTGCAGGCTTTGTTGCGGCGACGGATCAAATGGCCGAAAATCCTGCAGAATTGCAGGCTTCCTACAATGTCAATAAGAGATTCTCGAAATATTGCTTCCTCGGCGGAGCGGTGTTTATTGATTCCCGCGGCTTCCTATCAGGTCATTTGGATTTGGATGGGGAGCCGGACGGGATTATGTCATTAGGGAAGTATTGACGATTCTGGGAACAGGTCATCAGAGCAGATCGATTTGTAGCCGGATTCTATGCCGGCAGGATAGAGGATGGAACGATACGGAGACTGTTGAAACGGCTGCAGGCCTTGTATGAAGGTGCCTACACTCACGAGTAACTTGATCGCACCACACTGGCAGTATGGGAGGGCGTGGGTTCAAATCCCATCGAGTCAGTCGCTAGTCACTACATTGGTGTGTAGGCCATTAAGGCTCTGTAATGGCTTGATCCGTTTTTTGGTAATAATCATACCACAGACCTTTGTTATACTCTTTCGGATCGATCAGCCCAATTTCTATACATAATTCCACCAGCAGATGAACCCCATAAAACTGTCGACGGTTGCGGTCATGAATGCTCGATAATGCCTCCAATGTAACCTTCTTCGCTTTTTCGATGCTCTGATGCTCGACGCCCCTCACGATTTCTTTCATATTTTCCAAAATATAAACCGTCTTGCGTAATGTACGGATGAGCAGAATCTGCCGGATGTGCGTCGGAGTAAAAAGCCTGTACCCATTTTCCGGATCCCGTTCGGGAGTGATCAGCCCTTCCTTTTCCCAGTGCCGGATCGCCGAGGGCTGAACATCGGCAAGCGCGGCCGCTTCGCCGATCGTCATGCGGTTTTTTAGTCTTTTATTGGAGATCAGATGAAGCTCTGGATTCTGCAGCATAGCCAGGGTCTGTTCGGCAACCGCTTTTTCGTGATGCAAGCGCGCTTGCTCCTGATTGACAAGCCAGAAGGCTTCATTCATGTCGCCATTTTGAATCAAGAGGAGAACTTCGCAAGTCGTGCCGGTGCCGAATCCGGAAAACATGGCCCGAAGGCAGCGAAAATAAGCCAAATGTACTTTGGTATAAAGGCGGTAGCCATGGTCTGAACGCTCAGGCTTTGGGACCACTCCCCAGGATTCATAATGACGTAGGGCGCTTGTACTTATATACAATTCCCTGGCAATCTCGATCGGCTTGTAATAGCGCAAGTCTCCATCCCTCCTTATGGATTGGATTAATACTATATCAAAGGATTTCAAGCAAAGCAAACACTGTTCAAAAACCTTTAAGTTATGTGATAAGATTCCATATTCGCTTCATGTATTCATTCTATTGAAATTTCCTTGGACCTTCTCACTTGCATCAGTGTTATAAAATGGGGGGTGTAAGCTTGAGATCAAGCCAATGAGGAGGCAGGTGGAATCATGTTTGCAAAGGAAAATGCCATTGAAGTTCAGGCATTGAAAAAAGCCTACGGCAAGCAGGAGGTTCTGAAAGGGATGGACCTGAATGTCGAGCGGGGGACGGTGTATGGCGTGCTCGGACCCAACGGGGCGGGAAAGACGACGCTGGTCAGCATCTTGTCCACGCTTCTGCGGCCGGATTCCGGTACGGTCCGGATTTTCGGATTGAATGTGGCTCGTGAGGCCGATGCCGTTCGACAAAGGATCGGGCTGACCGGACAATTCGCTGCGGTAGATGAAGAGCTTAGCGGCCGCGAAAATCTGGTGCTCTTTGGAAGGCTTGCCGGGTATTCTATCCGTTCAGCCAAGGCAAGGGCAGAAGAACTGATTGAAGCGTTCGGTCTGATGGATGCCGCCGGCCGTGCTGCCGGAAAGTATTCGGGAGGCATGCGGCGAAGGCTGGATATAGCGGCCGCAATGCTTGTTGCGCCAGATCTTCTGTTTCTGGATGAACCGACAACAGGATTGGATCCCCGAAGCCGCAACGACGTGTGGGACATCGTCCGCGTTCTGGCGGAACAAGGCACAACGGTGCTGCTAACTACCCAATATCTGGAGGAAGCCGATCAGTTGGCCAGCCGTATTGCGGTCATCGACGGGGGGACCGTGATTGCCGAAGGCTCGCCGGGTGAGCTGAAGGCTTCCATCGGATCGGGTACGATTCAGGTCCGGCTCATACATCCGAAGCAGCGGGCGGATGCCGAACAGGTGCTGCATCGCGTACTTGATACGGCGGTGAGGCTTCATACCGATCATGCCGCTCTGTCGGCGCAAGTATCGGATCCCCGGTTGGCAGCGCAGGCTTTAACGGAACTTTCCGGCGCGGGGATACTGATAAGTCAATTTTCGCTTGGTAAGCCAAGTCTTGACGAAGTATTTCTTACCTTGACCGGCAGAGTCGCCCAAAATGAAACGATGGAGGAGGGGAGTCTATGAGCCATACGCAATCCAGGCTTCTGCAGACCATGAACTTAAGCGAACGTCCGCAGCGGCCGAATGCGCTGCGAGCCGTTTCCACATTCGTTTGGCGTTCCTGGCGGAAAACGCTCGGCAAGCTTCATTATCTGGCGATCGATTCGATCATTTTCCCGGCGATATTCCTGCTGATCTTTACCTATTTGTTTGGCGGCGCCATTTCCGGATCGACGGGGAATTACTTGCAGTTTCTGCTTCCGGGCATGATGGTCTATACCGTCACCACCATGACGGTTTACATCGGAATCGGAATAAAGACCGATATCGAACGCGGCGTATTCAACCGCTTTAGAACGCTGCCTTTCTGGCAGCCGGCCGCGATTATCGGCACGATGGCCATCCATCTGATCTCATTCGCAGCGGCCGTCATCACGACGTTCGGGCTTGGGATGCTGCTCGGCTTCCGTCCGGAAGCTGGCATAATTGGAGTCCTTCTTGCATTTCTTCTTGTCATGTTCTACGCATTTAGTCTCAGTTGGATATTCGCTTGCATCGGAATCGTGGTGCAAAAAACGGAGTCCCTCACCACGATGTCGTATATCGTTTTGTATCCGCTGATGTTCACCAGCAACGTCTTTGCGGACACGTCCACCATGCCGCATTGGCTCGGCCGGATCGTTACATACAATCCCGTCAGCTTGGCATCCGCTACGGCCCGGGGACTGATGCACGGGACAACCGAGATTTCGATGCTAGTCACAACGATCGCCGGTCTGGGATTGATCGTTATGATATTTATCCCGCTGACGTTTCGGCTGTACCGCCAAAAAGCACATTAATGAAAAAATAAGCAGGAGGATTCGTCTATGTACCATAACGTCATTGAGATCCGGGGCGCCCGGGAAAACAATTTGAAAAACGTAACCCTTCGCATTCCGAAGCATAAGCTGGTCGTTCTGACCGGCCCATCGGGTTCGGGCAAATCGACACTCGCGCTGGACACGCTCCAGCGCGAGTGCCAGCGTCAGTACATGGAATCGATGGGGATGACATCGGATACCATTGCCAAGCCGAAGGTCGACGCCATCATCGGATTATCCCCATCGATCAGCGTGGGGCAGCATATCACAAACCGGAATCCGCGATCCACGGTTGGTACGGTTACGGATATCCACACGTATCTGCGGGTGATCTATGAAAAGCTGGGAGAGAGGGATTGCCCGCACTGCGGCCTACGGTTTGTACCTGGACCGGACGCCCTTGAGCCGGGCGAGGCTGCCAAACATGAGCGCGGGGAGGGTCGCCCCGGATCCGTGCGTTGCCCTTACTGCTCGGAAACCATGCCGCAAATAACCCGAAGGCATTTCTCCTACAACACGCCGGAGGGTGCTTGCGAAACCTGCGCTGGCCTCGGCCATACGGTCACTTTGAACCAGGATGCCGTTTTTGATGAAGAGCGAAGTCTGCTGGGCGGCTGCGTCACCATCTGGTACGACATGATGAATAAGTACAATGCATCGATCCTGAAAGCGGCCGCGAAGCATTACGGTTTTGATTTTGATCCGGACCTCCCCCTCAAGCAATATGGCCAAGTCCAGCGGGATCTGCTGTTTTACGGCGTGGAAAGCGAAAAGTTCTCTGCTTATTTTCCCGGGATGAAACCACCGAAATCGGTGACGGGAGGCAAATTCGAAGGGGTCGTGACCGGCATTTGGAGGCGTTATAAGGAGAAGGGAAGCGAATCGGGCGAAGCCGCGCTGTTTCTAGAGCATACATGCGCCGCATGCGACGGTGCCAGGCTGAAGGAGGAAGTCCGCCGAGTGACGGTCGGGGACGCATCCATTGCCGATATTTCCGGATGGGCGCTGCAGGATGCGTCTCTTTGGCTGGAGCGGCTAATGGGGGAGCTTCGGCCGGAAGAGAAAGAGCAGGTCGAGTCGCTTCTTTACGATTTAACTGTTCGGATGAAACGCATCGTCGACGTCGGGCTCGGTTACCTGTCGCTGAGCAGGCAGTCGGTTACGCTCTCCGGCGGAGAAGCGCAGCGGCTGCGGCTTGCTTCCATTCTTGGCTCCGGACTTACAGGGGTGCTGTATATTCTCGATGAACCGACAGCCGGACTTCATCCTCGGGATACTGCGGGCCTCATTCATGTCTTGAAGCAGCTGCGCAATATGGGGAACACGGTCCTGGTGATCGAACATGACGTCGAGATGATGCGCGCCGCGGATCATGTGATCGATATGGGGCCGGACGCTGGAAGCTCCGGCGGACGCGTCGTCGGCGAAGGGACGCTGCTTGAGCTGATGGACAACCCGGAATCGGTCACCGGCGCATTTCTGCGGGAGGCGGGTTCAGCCGGACTAATGCAGAAGCATCGTCGGAGAGGGAACGGTCATTTCTTAAACGTCCGCGATGCTTATGAACGGAATCTGAAGCATATTGATGTGGCCTTCCCGCTGGGCTGTCTGATTGCCGTCACGGGAGTATCCGGTTCCGGAAAGTCCACGCTGCTATTCGACCTTGTGGCGGCTGGAGGAAACGACGATCTGCAGCGCCATGGCTGCGGCAGCATTTCCGGCTTCGCTGCCGTCGATAACATCGTGACGGTCGACCAGTCGCCGATCGCCCGGATGAGCCGATCGAATGTAGCAACCTACTCTGACGTGTATACCGCCATGCGGAATTTGTATGCGGGATTATCGGAAGCACAAAGAATGGGACTTACCCCGAAGCATTTCTCGTTTAATACGCCGGGCGGACGATGTGAGCATTGTCAGGGGATCGGAGCCGTGCCAATGGACATGTTTTTCCTCCCCGGACTGGAGGTTCGCTGTCCGGTTTGCCAGGGCAAACGATTCCAGGAACATGTGCTTGGCGTCACCTACAAAGGGCTGTCGATTTCAGATCTGCTCGATCTAACCGTCGAAGAGAGCCTGCCGCTTCTTCAGGATCAATCCAGGATGAGCGGCCCAATTGCCCTGTTGGCCGAGGTGGGACTGGGATACCTTCATTGGGGACAATCGGTCCGCACGTTATCCGGCGGGGAGGGCCAGCGGCTTCGACTGGCCAAGGAGCTGAGCGGGAAGTCGAAACGGCACACTTTGTATTTGTTGGACGAGCCCTCAACCGGACTTCATCCACGGGATACGAAGCAGTTGCTGGTGCTGCTAAACAAGCTGGTGGATGCCGGCAATACCGTTATCGTCGTAGAGCATAACCTCGATGTCATACGCGAATGCGATTGGGTCATCGATATTGGACCCGAAGGTGGCGAGGCAGGCGGGGAAATCGTTGCCGCGGGCACCCCGGAAGCCGTCGCGGCGGTTGAAGCTTCCCATACCGGCCGTTTTCTGCAGGAAGTGCTGCCAAAGCTTTAACTAAAAAAGCGCCGACAGGGGCGCTTTTTTGCATCATTCAGCAGACGGACCCAATGCAGTTTAAAAATCAATGTAATCGACGATTATGTTGTATGGGGATGATGGTGTACTGTACGCAGCCAATAGCGACGAGGATGCAGAAAGGGTCCATTTTCAACAATGGAAAAACGGATTCACGTTAGCGATCTTCCCGCTCGTAAGGGATACAATGTTAACTGAAAGTAACATTATATGTTAGCTTCGATTGGTGGGTTTATTCGGAAAAGAACTTTATAATGACTGCAAAGGATGTGAAAAATATGATAAGTATGAACTTGAAAAGGTTGCGAAAAACGTATAGATACACACAAGAAGAAGTCGCTGATAAAATCGGTGTTTCCAGACAGGCTGTTGCGAAATGGGAGAACGGGGAGACCGTGCCGGATATCAATAATTGTGTGGCTTTGGCGGAATTATATGGAGTCGTGTTGGATGATCTGGTCAACTATTCCGAAGATAAGGAACCATTAGGAATTCAGCCGAAGGGGAAACACATATTTGGATTCGTAAAGGTTGGAGAACGAGGACAAATCGTAATTCCTAAAAAGGCCAGAGATATTTTTAGCATTAGTACCGGTGACAGATTGCTGGTTCTGGGCGATGAAGCCCAAGGAATTGCCATTGTAAGAAGCGAGGGCTTCCTGCAGTTTGCACAAGACCTATTTAACGCGCAGGAAATCGAGGAGGAAGATGAGTGATTGCTATTCAAACAATGAATTTGACGAAGAAATTTCAAGATAAAGCCGCCGTGAACTCTCTCAATCTTTCTATCGAACAAGGCGAGCTTTTTGCTTTGCTCGGAGTGAATGGCGCAGGTAAAACAACAACGATCAAGATGTTGACTTGCCTTACCAGCCCTACCAGCGGCGATGCCACTCTGCTTGGTGACAGTATCGTCTCCAATCCTTATGCAATCAAAGAAAGAATTAACGTTTCCCCGCAGGAAACGGCTGTAGCCCGTAATTTGTCGGTCAAAGAGAATCTTGAATTAATTGCTCAAATATACGGGTTTGACAAGAAAGCTGTAGACCTAAAAGTGGAGGAAATGATGACGACTTTTAGCCTGACGGAAGTATCCAAAGATAAAGCAAAAACTTTATCGGGAGGAACACAGAGGCGACTCAGTATTGCGATGGCCCTCATTTCAAATCCGCAGATCCTTTTCCTTGATGAACCTACATTGGGACTGGATGTGATTGCAAGACGGGAACTGTGGATGGCCATTGAGAAATTAAAAGGAAGGATTACTGTTATACTCACGACTCATTATATGGAAGAAGCAGAGGCGCTTTCGGATCGAATAGGAATTATGGCGAAAGGAAAATTAAAGGCCGTTGGAACGGCGACAGAATTGATGGCAAAGACGAACACCAAAACACTTGAGGATGCCTTCGTTTCACTAGCTGCAAAAAAGGAGGCAGAACGATGAAAGCAATAGCATTTGCCGCACGAAACCACAAAGAGATTGTTAGAGATCCTTTGAATTTGATGTTCGGTTTAGGTTTCCCGCTGGTTATTTTATTACTGCTATCTGCCCTGCAAACGAATATTCCCGTTGAAATCTTTGCCATTGCTAAACTGATACCGGGAGTAGCCGTTTTCGGTCTTTCTTTCATTTCTCTATTCTCTGGAATGCTAATCGCTAAAGATAGAAGTACTTCATTTTTAATGCGGTTGTTCACAGCTCCGCTTACTGCCCCTGATTATATCACGGGATACACTCTGCCGCTAATCCCCATGGCGATCCTGCAAATAGTCATAGGCTATATTGCCGCTTTCTTCCTGGGCTTGCCCGTCAATGCCGATGTTATGCTTTCTATTATTGTGCTTATACCAACAGCTATGCTATTTATAGGAATCGGGCTATTGACAGGGAGTATATTTAATGACAAGCAGGTAGGAGGCATCTGTGGGGCGCTGCTGACTAACCTTAGTGCATGGTTGAGTGGTTCATGGTTTGATCTGAATCTGATTGGCGGATGGTTTAAAGGGATTGCATACGCCCTTCCCTTTGCTCATGCTGTGGATGCGGGCAGAGCTGCCATTGCCGGAGACTATTCCTCGATTTTATCGCACCTTTGGTGGGTCATCGGATATGCGGCGGTCATCCTGGTTATTGCTGTTTATATGTTCAAGAAAAAAATGAGCGGCGATACCGCTTAAGGGTAGAGCAAATAGGATAACTTTGGAGGAAGACATCAGCGGCAGGAATGCCGTTTTTTCTTTTGCCAAAGATACTCGAAGCGAAATCATTCTCATTTAAGGTTTGTTTAAGGTTAACCCCTTATGATAATTAGCGGGTTGTTACCGGGGCATCCATACCAGGCTGGCATCTTACTTTTAAGACATACTTGCCAGATGCTCCTCAAGACGATCCATAGTCTGCTCTGCACCTGGGACGGCATATGTTTTCACCTTATCGAATACAGCGGCATTTTCTTCAAAAACTGTGCTATAAGTGAGTTTGGTCTTACCATCCGCGTCCTCAAAGGTTGCTGTCGTCAGAAAATGGGGAAACACAACATGGTGGATGACGATTCGCTCGGGTTTAACGACCTCGACAAAGACGTTGGTGTTGGGAAAATCAACGCCATCAGGACTGTGCATGATAAACTGCCATGTACCGCCCGGTTTCATATCAAACTTCTGAAAAGTCGTCGTAAAACCTCGAGGTCCCCACCACTTCGACAGGTGCTCCTCTTTCGTCCAAGCATCAAACACAAGATCGCGTGGAGCATCCAATACGCGGGTGATCCTAATCTCGCGATCACCTACTTGCGTTGCGATTTTGTTTGTTGCGTTGTTGTGGCTCATGTCCACCCCTCCAAAAATGAATTTGAGTTCCTTTCCATATTTAATAAGGGGTAAGTATTACAGTCATCATTGATCAACTCTTTTTTTCAATTATATATACTCGGCACTAAAGATTTCAAAGCTCATGAAGTGGAGAAAGAAAGATGCTTCCAGGGCGAGTTTTGGCTTTGTATTCCTACTATCCGAAGGCCTATTCAATAAATAAGGAATACAAAACAAGATGTTTGAAGCTTCGGAGGCACTTTCCTTCGGAACGGA
The DNA here is from genome assembly GCF_018403245.1 of Paenibacillus sp. J2TS4. Lineage (GTDB taxonomy): Bacteria > Bacillota > Bacilli > Paenibacillales > NBRC-103111 > Paenibacillus_L. The sequence continues at coordinate 202,687 of NZ_BOSH01000005.1, read as the reverse complement.
ATGATAGCTTTCTTTAGTGCCACATATATAGCAAATAAATAATGTATTGATTTCTTTCCGATTGCTCTCTTGAATAATAGAGGAAAATAGTCAAAAAACGCCTTGACATTGGAGTTTACTCTAATGTTATTCTGAATTCATGGAAAAACTTTATTCTATACAAGAGGTTTCGCAGATCCTTGGGATGTCCAAAGATAAGCTCCGGTATTATGACCGGATCGGGATCGTTTCACCGTCCCGGGAAGACAATCGGTACCGCACCTATTCGAAGGAAGACCTCATTGACTTGATGAATATTCAGATCATGCAGTATGCGGACTTTTCTCTTGACGAAATCAGGGGGAAATTTGGTTTCCACAGGATGGAAAATATCGACCCCGCTTACTGCGAAGAGGTTGCTGCGTTCCTTGATGCCAAAAACGCAGAAACGCGCAAAAAGATTGACCATCTGGAGAAGGTCAGTCGGCTGCTCAACCTGGCCGCCGAAACGTTAAGAGACTTTAATAACGAAAGCGACCAACGGTTGGCAGAATTCGTCCGCGAGCTTTACAAGGATATCCGAAAGAAAGAACCGGGAATTTCCAAGGAGGGTTGTGATGAACATCAAGGTTAGAAATTTTTATTATCTGATTGCAGGCATTCTTGCGATGCTGTTTGCCGTGACGCATGTATGGAACGGGCAATCGGCTGTGTTGCCGGCTCTCAGCATTGGGGCAATATCCACGGATATCCGGACGGTATTTACGTATGTTTGGCACATTATCACGGCGGAAAATCTGGTCTTCGGCATCGCATTCATTTTTATGTCATTCCAAAGTGAACAATCGAAGATCCGGTTTGCCGCATGGATGATCGCGGCGATCCTGATCGTGCGACTGATGGTCATTCTTGGCGTAACGGCCATGCTTGACGTTTCGGCGCTTACGGATACGTTAATAGATTCGATTGCCATCTTAATCTATGTCGCATTGATCATACTGGGCACTAGTAGGATGACAAAACAGTCCAGCGGTCAGCAGCAATAACAGAGATGTCCAAGTTGTCTTCTGACTCTGCAGACTCGCTCAGTGGTCTTTTTTCATCTTTAAAACAATGGTTCGGGAAACCATAATCGGGTCGGATTGATGGCTTAGCATAATTATTATAAAGTTATGTTAAGCTAGATTAAGGGGTGATAAAATGCCACATATTAGACCTGTTTCGGATTTGCGAAACCACTTTGCGGATATTTCAAGGATAGTGCATGAAACTGCGGAACCCGTATTCTTGACCAAGAATGGTTATGGTGACATGGTGGTTATGAGCATTGAGGCCTATGAGCGAAAACAATTTGAAAGTGAGGTATATATCAAGCTAAAAGAGGCGGAACTTGAAGCCAAGTTAACTAATAAACGTTATTCACACGAAGAAGTGTTTTCAGATCTAAAGGAAAGCCTTGCTGATAAGGCTCAGGATAATGTTTAAACTGAAATACCTGCTATCAACCACTTATGTCTTTCACAACGGACATATGACGGGTTCGCTCTTTGAGGATTAGAATCGGAGCTCAGGTGAATATCATCGCGACCGCCGAGGACGGGCAGCCATTCTGGCTCTCCTGCCCACGGCTTTCAGCATTATCCCTTCCGAAGGGGAGAAACGTAACTTCTATCTGTTGTAGTAGCAGATCAGTCTTTCATCTCGGCCGTAATCATCCAGGTTACATGATATTTGTCGACAAGCTCCCCGTAAAATACGCCAAAAGGCTGCATTTCTAAAGGATGTTTCACTTTACCGCCTTCGGAAAGCTTTGTAAATGCTTTAACGGCTTCGGCTTCTGGACCGAACTCCACGCTTAGTGCGATGTCGTTTCCTTGCTTTAAGGGCTCCATCGAGTCGGCCATAAAGATGTAATTGTCTCCCGCAATGGCGAAACACATATGCATGATTTTATCCTTGTATTCGTTCTTCGTTCCCATTGCCTGTTCATGTGTTGTCACGGACACGATCCGTCCCCCGAGCGCTTGCGTATAAAACTCGGCTTGCGCCATTGCGTCTTCTGAAAGAATATAAGGCTTCAGTTTTGCCATCTCCAACATCCTTTCTAACTCGATTTATCATGAGATTCAGCACTATATTATCATAATGCATGGCCCTGTATTTCTTATGGATTGCTGTTTTCGAAGTCGTCAGCGAATTGCCATTGCGACTGCCTTGATCCGCAATCCGAAAATCCTGTTGCTTGACGAGGCGACTTCGAGTCTGGATAGCAACTCGGAGCAAATGATCCAACAGGTATTGAGAGCATTGATGGTTGGTGTACATATTATTCCAAATACGTTATTATGGTAAAGTAATACAGTGATAATATAGTGAAGAAAGTGGGTTGGATTATGTATAAAGCCGTGTTTCTTGATTTCTACGGTACACTTGTGCATGAAGATGATGTGTTTATTGAAGAAATATGCAGAAAAATAATGACATCGACGCCAACTCAAACCACTACAAAAGCTATTGGCAGGTATTGGTGGGATTCCTTTTCCAAAACTTTTCAATCCTCTTATGGCGGTAACTTTAAAACTCAACGTGAAATCGAGCTTGGTGCTCTGGAGGATACAATAGCCTATTACAAGTCGTCTGAAAATCCAATTGAACTAAGCGAAATTTTATATGACCACTGGCAAGCTCCCCAACTATTTGATGATACAAATCTCTTTTTGGAAAGTATCAGCATCCCCCAAGTAATCCTATCAAATATTGACCGAAATGACATTCAATCTGCCATGAATCATAATGCATTATCCTTCGACCACGTTATTACCAGCGAAGACGTAAAATCCTATAAGCCAAGGCCCGAGATGTTTCAGGAAGCCCTTGCGGCCTACAATCTTAAACCGATAGAGGTTCTTCATGTTGGCGATTCACTAACAAGTGATGTTACCGGTGCTCAAAACGTTGGAATTAAGGCGGCTTGGATTAACCGAAAAAATAAAGAGCTGCCGCAGAATTATTCTCCGGATTACGTTGTAACTTCGTTAAATGAACTGATCCCTTTGTTATCTTAAGGCCGGACGCATTTAATGTTGTTTTCACTATATACTCGATACATGTGGAGTATTGCTCACTGTTGGCTAGGAATGACTAATAGTTGAGATGTATTGGCGGAAATAGTAAAGAGGGGTGCCGAACCCCTCTATTTTTTGTTGAGTCTGTTATCACACAATGTTGATTTTGAACAAAAAAATGACCGCCATTTAGGTTTTAGGCGGTCACGCTTTTCAGTGTTGTTGCTATTGTGCCATCTTTCTGCGATATGTTTCTTCAAGAATTTGTTTTAAACCTTCGGTCCTTTTGTTAATAAATGTTTCCCAAAATATCTTCCCTTTTTCTCTTAATTCATCATCAGAATAGCTTCCTTCTTCAAATTTTCCCCAACATCCATCTTCGGTAAGTTTATCCCACCCCATATAATCTGCATAAAAACGATTCTCTAAAGGAATGTTTGAACCCATAGACCTCGTTTTGACGTGTTCGGGGCAGAGCCACATGGCTGTGCAAACGGACAATAACCCACCATGTACCTCATTTAAACCTTCAAGTCCTGCCTTTTTTGTTGCTTCTTCCCAAGCATTATAATTATTGTGATTCGGAGCAATCAAGATAATCTGTGGGTATTTGTAATTTATATGTTTAATAAAAGCCCCTTCCCAGTAGGCTCCCCCATGCCCATTGCAAACCACAAATTTTTTGAATCCTTGTCTCACCAAATTTATAATAAGTTCTTCTAACATTGCGGTTAAAACATTTGGGCTAACAGTTACCGTTCCCTTAAAGTTGGCATGTTCTTCAGAGGTGTTAAACGGAATCGTCGGCAATACGTATGCATTTAATTCTCTTCCATACGCTTCAGCGTACAAATCTGCAATAAGAGTATCCAAATGCATCGGAAGGAAAGGTCCGAATTGCTCTGTTGCTCCTACCGATAAAATTACAGTGTCAATCCCACTGTTTTCAACTTCAGTCGTTGTATTTTTATAGCTAAGCATTTATAACCTCCTGCTTTTATGGGTTTATTTAGATGTGTCTTTGTTCATTGTATACACCTCTTTCATAACTAGGTTTCCAACTTGAGATATTCGAGAGTCCCCCACATAAAACCTTTTATTAACCCTAGAGGAATTGGAGAAGGCTAGAGAGTCATTCTTACGGGTGCTGTACCCAAAGGGTGAAGACACAGCCTGATAGAGGTAAAGCCTAACTTTGTATGTCCCTTTACTGGTAAAGGCATTGGCTTAATCAAAGCAATGATAAAGGCGGCAGTGCCGCACTTGTGTTTCGATTTCCGATTAAGTGGATTCCGTCTCCCGTTGTCCTGGATCACCATATTAAAGTTTGGACGGGAAGCGACAGCTTCGTCACGTATTATTTGAATTCATTAAAGATCGCTGTCATCAGTTCAGCCGGGGCCGTCTTTCTGGCAGCCATCGCTGCTTACGGATTTTCCAACATTCAATTTCCGGGCAGAAATATTTTATTTCTTTTCTACTTGTCGATGATGTTGATTCCGCCGCAAATCCTGTTTGTGCCCAAGTTTCTCATGTTTGATTGGATGGGAATTTACAATACCCATTGGGCTCTTATTCTGCCTAATCTGTTTACGATCTATGGTGTTTTTATGATCAGGCAGTTTTTCCTGTCCATTCCGATCGATATTTCGGAGTCGGCCATGATTGACGGGGCGGGTCACTTTAAAATATTTTTCCGCATGATGCTTCCGCTGGCGAAGCCGGTGCTCGCGACGTTCGCGGTCATCGATTTTTCCTGGCACTGGAATGATTACGAGCATGCCTTAGTGTTTTCTTTCACTCCGGATTGCAAAGATATGGATATCGAAAGCAAACTGCTTCAAGGGGAGCTGTTATTTGTAAGGAGCCATGGCGATAATCATTATCCTGCCCAGGTTAAACATCCAATGACATCTATAGCTTAGTTTCTTAGCTTATTTCTTGAGCCCGCTTATTTCTTTCCCGACTTTTCTGGTGAAGATATCGTATCCCAACTTATCCATGAAGAAAGCATATAAACTGCCCATATTAAAAATTCGGACGAAAAGAAGCGAACAGGTCATAGAGAGGATCTCTAGATCTGAAAGTTCCTTTTTTTAATCAAGATGCCAGCGATTAAATCGGGGCATCCTTTTTATTGCGGATTGGCGCCCGCCGAACCGTGGCCGGTTAATAGCGTGGGATCGTATCCGTCACTGGTATCGGGCCAGCAATTCGGAGAGCCTCTTCCGGATCGTGTCCTTCAATTCTTCTGGCTCCTCGAGAACAACCTCGTTCCCCAGTCCGATGAAGAAGGACGAATAAAAAGGAATGTCGCTACGGGATACATCCCTATCGATCACGCCGCTTCCATCCTCGCGCACTTGCAGCATTGGAGCAAGCCATAGCTCGGCTTCGCACCGCTGGACACCGGCCCGGCTTAGCTCCGCACGAAGACGAACGGGCTCTCTCGGCTCAGCAGCCTCCTGCCGGCTGAGGCGGGTGTCGCCTAGCTGGAGTGGCTCCGTGGATGAGTCATGTGTCGCATCGCGAATCCGATCGCATCGGAATACGCGGAATCCCTGGCGCAGGAAGCAGTAGGCTGTACAATACCAGAGACCGTTGTTCGCATAAATTGACACCGGCTGAATCCGACGGCTGCTCGCGTCTTCCTCCTTAGATTCGTATTCGATAGCAAGCACCTTCCCAAGGATGGCGGCGTCTAGAAGAGTGACCAAGCAGGGGGCATCGGCCTGCCTTGTCGGCGTAACGAAGTCGACCCGGTTCTTCATGGAGTCGATCCGGTCCCGGATGTCTCCGGGTATATGGAGGTAGAACTTGTTCAGCGCTGAGGCGGATTCCGCTTCAAATGGCAGCGAGGAATAATGACGCAGGGCATGCACCGCAAAGAACATCGCCACTGCCTCCCCCTCCGTGAATGCAATCGGAGGCAGCACCCGCTCTCTTATCACCTGATAGCCCCCGTGAGGCCCTACTTCCGAGTAGAGTGGCACCCCTAGCTCGCTTAACTCTTGCAAATCCCTCAGAATCGTACGTTTGGAGACACCAAACTCATCGGCAAGCTCCTGAACCTTGAAGCGTCGTTTCCGGTTGACGGTCATCATCAATTCCATCAGTCGCTTGGATTTCGACATCCCGATCAGCTCCTATTTATGAATAGATAAATCAATGACATGTTCTGTCACTATTATGCATTACGATAGTCACAGCAAGCAATATTAAACTAATAGGAGTGATAGACTGTGCGTAAATTTACAGCAATATTTTTCCTCATCATGTTCATGATAGGAACCGACACTTTCCTTATCTCGCCTTTGCTCCCGACTCTGCAGACGCAATTCGGGGTTTCGACGGGGATCGCCGGGTGGATGCTCGGTGCCTACACACTCGGCTCAGCGGTCTTCGCTCTCCTTGCCGGGCCTCTGTCCGATGGCTGGAATCGAAGAACCGTTCTGCTTTGCGGTTTGCTCGGATTTTCCATCTCTACGATCATGTGCGGCTTTGCGGACAGCTTCTGGACGATGTGCCTGTTCCGTTTCCTTGCGGGGGTAAGCGCGGCATTCACGGCTCCGCAGGTGTGGGCTTCCATACCTGCGGTCATGCCTGCATCCCGAATATCCAAAACAATGGGCATCGCCTTCGCCGGACTTGCTGCATCCCAAGCACTTGGCGTGCCGATTGGAAGCTGGCTCGCCGTCACCCATTGGTCTGTTCCGTTCTGGACGATTGGATTCGCTTCGTTGCTGCTCGCTGCCGTCGTCTTTTACTCGCTGCCCGACCTGAAACCTAACACGAGTGAGCGAGCGTCCATCCTTCGGCGGTATGTCCCGCTTATTATGAGCGGCAAGGCAAGGAGCGGCTTCCTTGCTTACCTGCTCCTTCACTTGGGAAGCGGCACCTCATTCGCTTTTATTGGCAAGTGGATGGCTGATCGCTTCGAGCTTCCCATTGGGCATATCGGTACCGTGATGATGTTCCTTGGCTTTGGCACTCTGCTAGGAAGCATGATCAGCGCTTATGCGATTCGAAAGCTGGGCCGGGCAAACGCAGTCATATCAGGAATGCTGCTGCTCGTGGTGCTATATACGGTTATGCCTTTTATAGCAAATCTCCCTATTGTGACGATCGGCTATCTGATTATCTTCGCGACGCTCGGGATTATGTTCCCGATGGTCATGGAGGCACTCACTTCATTGAACGCCTCCATCCGGGGGACGATTTCCAGCTTGGCCAACTCGACGATGAATGGCGCTAACACACTTGGCGCGTGGGTAGCCGGTCTACTCTATGTCCAGTTCAATGGATATTCGTCAATTGGGATATTCTCCGCCGTCTGTCTGCTACTCTCTCTCGGGACATTCCTGGCCGGGGGCATCTTTGGAAGGAAAGCGGAGCACACAAGCCAGGAATCGGCATCTGCTTCCTAAACCAAAGAATGCATTAATTATTCAACTATAATATCATTAGGTTAAGCTGCCGATTCTGCGACTGCCCTGGATCAACAGATGGAGCGCCTCCATAATGAAATACAGGAGATCGAAGAGGAGCAACGTTTTCCAATCCCCGCAGCCTTGCTGAATCTTTTTATAGAGGAAGAGAGCAAGAATTAAGATCGAATAAAAATCCGCAAGATTATCGATGAGGCCAGGGGACGGAGAGGAGTATACAAGCCAGCCTCTTCTTGGTTATAATAAAAACTGAAGCGGCAATGCCCTTCAATTAATAGGGATAGGAGATGTTTCTGGCCATGATCATCCAATTCATTCGTTATCGTTAATGGAGGGTACGGTAATTTAGGCTCATGTCATTTTTTTTCTTAATGGCCTGGGTTTATTTAACTGTACCTTATTTCATTCACTAAATACGAATGAATGAGGTGTTCTTATGTTTGAGAATACAAACAATTTCTCCGAATATGAACAGATTTTTGCATGCCCCCTATGCTCCAAGCCGATGAAAGTCGTTCATGTTAACAGCTCAAGCTTAATCTGTTCGAATCATCATTGCTTCGATATCTCTAAGCGGGGATATGTGAACTGGTTGACCCGTCCTCACAGAACCAAGTACGATAAACGAATGTTTGAAGCCCGAAGGCAAATAAGCGCAAGCGGATATTTCGAACCGCTGATCAGCCGAATTTGCGAGATCATCTTGCCCGAGCTGGACACAACCCATGAGATGTTAAAGATACTGGATGCCGGATGCGGGGAAGGCTCCCATTTAATCGATATTCAACAAAAGTTGGTTGAACAAGCGAAGGATCACCTGCTGGGTGTAGGGATAGATATATCTAAAGAAGGAATCCATATGGCTTCGAGGAGACGTCCCCCAGCCGAAACTATTTGGTGCGTTGCCGATCTCGCTAAGTGTCCGTTCGCTGATCAGTCTTTTCGCATAATCCTGAATATATTATCCCCATCCAATTATTCCGAGTTTCAGAGAATGCTTGTGGACGATGGAATGGTCATCAAGGTTATTCCCGAGAGCAGGCATCTTCAAGAGTTAAGAGAGAGGTTTGACAAATCGTCCGCCAGAGATGCCTATTCGAATGAAAATATTGTGGAGCATTTTAGAAGGAATTTTAAGCTGGTGGATACTCAGCACATTCAATATGGAGCAGCTTTGGACCAGGCAAATCTTGAACATTTGATTCATATGACCCCACTATCTTGGGGAATATCCGAAGAGGATATAAAGAGAATAACAGATATGAAACAAGCTGAGATTACCTTTGACTTTGCCGTCTTACTTGGACGGAAAAAATAAATAGTTCCGAACGATCCACCTGGCCTATGCTGGGTGGGTCGTTTCATATAGGGGAGCTAGCGCTCTAGCCCCGGTTAATATTGACAAGAGTTTGATTTCCTTTTATTATGTTGATTAACATGAATGTCAATGAAAAAGAGGGATTCATCATGTCACCACGTACGAAAGAACAAAATGAAGAGATTCGCAAGCAGCGGACACAAGAGATTATGCAGGCTGCTATTCTCGTTTATGCAGAAAAAGGCTATGCGGCATCAGAGATTGGTGAAATAGCGGAACGAGCGGGTCTGGCACGGGGATTAGTCTACCATTACTTCAAGAATAAGCAAGCCTTGTTCCGCGAACTTTACGAGTATATGATGGATAGGACCCAACGTTTTACAGAGTCTCATTTTGAGCAAGAGGGCTCCGTATTTGAACTGTTTAATAGGTATGCGCGGGTAGTTTGCGACCAAGTTCTGGAGGAGCCTGCGGTCTCCCTCTTCTACATGCGAATCAGTATGGACGTGCATTACTTGTATACGGATGAATCATTTTCTCCGCTGGAGTGGGCGAAGAGCTTCATGCAGCCGATGGCGCAAGCCATTGTAAGGGGCATGGACCAGGAGACGATCCGTCGCGGGGACGCAAGTCTAATGGCGATGCAATTCTGGGGAGCGGTATCCCAAGGGATGAATTATTTAAATAAGCTGCAGCAAGATCTCATCGCACACGGAACCTCGGAACCGGAGATAAAGAAGCAGCTAAAGAGCGCTTTAGACCAAGTGATCGAGTCGGCTTTGGCAGTTATAAAATAGAAATTTTTTGCCCTTAATATTGACATTCGTGTTAGTCAAAAAAAGGAGTGACTAAATGACGTTAGTAGCTATGAAAAAGCAGGAATTCGATTCATTGGATGACGACAGTCTTGGATGGGCCTGCATGGAACCAACCCTCCTGCAAATTCGGGGAAAAGAGATGGCGGTAAAAACAGAAGCCATATCTCGGCTTAATAAAGGACAACAGGCATTATGTATGTTCAGAGTCTTGTACGACCATGCCAAGAACTCGGCAGTTGAGTACTATACTTGGATATCCTACTTGTTGGATAAACCGGGGTACTGGTCGGGGGTAACAGGTGGTTTGCGCTTCTTTGGCGATAGTTCCATGATGCATTTGCTGGTAGAGACGAAAGAGGTTCTGGAGGCAAGTAATCACAGGCGGAGAGTATCGATTAGTGACGCTACCTATAAAGACCTGGAGCAGGATAACGAACTGCAAAACGCAGTCAGTCATTTATTTGCACGATTCCTTGAACTCGCTCCGCACAGCTTGCAAATGATCAGCACGTATATTCGAGCCCATCCGCAAGATTTTGTAATAATAGAAAATTAGATAAAGAAAACACCGCGCGAAAAACCCCTCATAGCCTATGAGGGGTTAGGTTATTGTTCGGGGATTTTAAAGAGAAATGCGCATTATTCGGACGGATTCAGGTTTTGATTTACATTGTTTATTCCCCGCATCGATTGTGCCACTTGACCGACAATAATATCTTCGATTTCCGGAACGAAAGGTCCGCGCAGCCCGAAGAAGAAATTACATTCGGCTTCATAGCCGCCTTCAATCTGCCATTCAGGCCTGTGTTTTTATGTAACTATATATGTGGTACTAAAGAAAGCGATCATTCTGTTCCGAAGGAAAGTGCCTCCGAAGCTTCAAACATCTTGTTTTGTATTCCTTATTTATTGGATGGGCCTTCGGATGGTAGGAATACAAAGCCAAAACTCGCCCTGGAAGCATCTTTCTTTCTCCACTCCATGATCTACACATTCTTTAGTTCAATTTATATAGTTCATAATCTGTTCAGTCAGAATTGTTAGTGTATATAGATGTGATTTTATTTTATATAATATTGTGGAACATACATAGATACGATAACACCACCGGTAAATATGGAGGCGTCAAATTTGGGAAGGATTCAATTACCTGTCTTGGAATTACTCCATGAACAAGATTTAAATGACGAAGCCTTGTTAAAACATCTGTTTAATATGCGAGCAGCTAACATGATGCGTTATAAAAACGCGTTCACGCTCGTATTTATATCCATTCATCCATCGAGTGAATCTAGTCCTTCATGAGCTCCGCCGGATGCCTGACAATAAGAAATATATTATTATCATGATGTCCAATAATAAAACGGATGAAGGGATGGTTTACTCGGACGAGGCCGGCGTCGATGAGTATATTGCCAAACCGTTCAATATCAGGCTGCTTGAAGCACAAATGAAAAAAATATTAAAGAGCCTTCATTAATGAAGGAATCTTGCAAGCTGTTCAAACTACAAATATGCGGGAGTTGTCTTCGGCCCATGCGGCTGCAAGCCCCGTCATCCAATAAGGCTTCTTATGACAGGACAATCCATCATAAGGAGCCTTGTTCGTGCAAGGATTTCCGGGCATTTATTCTACAGGAGCCCCAGCAGTCGGGATGTTCTTGTTATTTTGCTAAATATTGATCAAAAGTTCATACTTTTCAAGTAAATGTGTGATATTTGTCACACATTGCAAAATGGCGTCGGTTTATAATGAGTTGGAAGTTAAAAGGAGCTGATACTGTGGAAGCATTGGAACTAGCAAGATGGCAGTTCGGCATTACAACCATCTATCACTTTTTATTCGTGCCGTTATCGATCGGGCTGGCTTACTTGATCGCATTCATGCAAACTATGTACGTCTTCAAAAAAGATGATAAATACAAGCAGATGACCAAATTTTGGGCTCGGATCTTTCTCTTGACCTTTGCCGTTGGCGTTGTCACGGGAATTATGCAGGAATTTCAGTTCGGGATGAACTGGGCGGATTATTCCCGGTTTGTCGGCGCTGTATTTGGGGGACCCCTTGCCGTGGAAGCGTTGGTGGCGTTTTTTCTGGAGTCCACCTTTCTTGGCATTTGGATCTTCGGCTGGGAACGCTTGTCCAAAAAGCTGCATCTGGCCTGTATTTGGATCGTGGCTCTGTCGGCTACGCTGTCGGCCTTCTGGATTTTGAGCGCGAATGCGTTCATGCAGGAGCCTGTTGGATTTGAGATCGTGAATGGCCGCGCAGAAATGACGGATTTCTTCGCTCTGCTAGGGAATAAGCAGCTGTGGGTCGAGTTCCCGCACGTCATTTTCGGGGCACTGGCAACGGGAGCGCTGTTCGTTACAGGGATCAGTGCTTACAAAATATTGCGCCGCCAGCAGACCGAGTTGTTCAAAATATCGTTCTCCATCGGCATCATTCTGACCCTGGTGTCCAGCCTGCTGACGGCTATTGCCGGACATGATCAAGCGCAGCATTTAATGAAGTCCCAACCGATGAAAATGGCGGCTTCCGAGGCGCTCTGGCATACAAGCGGAGAAAGCGCCCCCTGGACAGTGATCGCTGCGATCGACACGAAGAATCAGGAGAACCATTTTCAGATAGACATTCCTTATGCGCTCAGCATATTGTCCTACAACCAGCTGTATGGAAGCGTGCCGGGCATGCTGGATTTACAGGCGGAGTATGAAGCCAAATACGGTCCGGGCAACTATATTCCCCCTGTGCGGACGACGTTCTGGAGCTTCCGGATCATGGTGGCGGCAGGAGTAGCCATGCTGCTGCTCGGCTTGTTTGGCACGATAGCCGTTGTACGGGGGCGCTTGGAAAAATATCGCCTTTACTTAAAATGGATGCTGCCCGCTATGGCACTGCCGTTTATCGCTAATACGGCGGGCTGGATTATGACCGAGGTGGGCCGTCAGCCATGGATTGTCTTTGGTCTGCAGAAGACCGAAGCCGGTGTATCGCCGCTCGTCTCCAGCGGAATGGTCGCTACCACCTTAATCGGGTTTACGTTGGTGTATGGAATATTGGCGGCCATCTTTATATACCTGGTCAAACGCGAAGTGGTTAAAGGTGTGGATCACCAGGAATCCGAGACTTCAGGCGTTTCGGATCAAGCCAATCAGACGCATATGGCTTCGCTGTAGTGGACGGTGCCGTGATTCACCCGCCTGATTAACGAAGAAGTGAAAGTGAGGCGAAACGATATTCATGTTGGAAACCTTATGGTTTATATTAATTGCTGTTCTGTTCGTCGGATTTTTCTTTCTCGAAGGCTTTGACTTCGGCGTAGGAATGCTGTCCAGATTCATCGGCAAGACCGATACGGAGCGCAGGGTGCTGATCAATACGATCGGTCCGTTCTGGGATGCCAACGAAGTGTGGCTGATCACTGCCGGGGGCGCCATGTTCGCCGCTTTCCCGAATTGGTATGCCACTTTGTTCAGCGGGTTCTATATGGCGCTTTTCTTGATGCTGCTCGCGCTAATCGGGCGCGGGGTAGCCTTCGAATTTCGCAGCAAGGTCGATAATCCCCGATGGCGCAATACTTGGGATTGGGTCATCTTCTTCGGCAGTCTGCTGCCTCCTCTGCTGTGGGGAGTCGCACTGGCCAACTTAATGAAGGGCGTCCCGATCGACCAGAATATGAATTACGTCGGGACATTCTGGGATTTAATTTCCCTCTATTCCCTAACGGCGGGTGCCAGCATTGTGCTTCTGTTCCTGCTGCACGGCGCTTTGTTCCTGTCGTTAAAGACAGAAGGAGAATTGCGCGAGAAGGCGCGCGGAGTTGCGCTCAAAATCGGAGCCTGGACGAGTGCGGTCATGTTCCTGTTCGTCATCCTGAGCTATTTTGAGACAGAAATGTTTACCGCTCACGGGATCAATCCCGGGATGATCCCGATATTGGCGGGGATGTCTTTGCTGTCTGTCCATTTCTTCATCAAAGCCGGACGTGACGGGTGGGCGTTTGTCGCGACCGGAGCGACGATTGTTTTATCGACGATTACCGTGTTTATGCTGTTATTCCCGAACGTCATGATTTCGTCGCTAAATCCCGACTGGAACCTGACCATTTATAACGCGGCGTCCAATACGTACACGTTAAAAGTAATGACCGTTGTTGCCGTTACCGTCATTCCGTTTGTGCTGGCTTACCAAGCATGGACTTATTGGGTATTCCGCAAGCGGGTCAGTGCATCCGATCACCTGGATTATTAAGGGTACAGATTATGATAAAAAAACTGTTTCAGCAAGTAAAAGACACCCGCAAGCTGTTTGTGGCGAGCGTTCTATCCGGGACGGCGGGCGGGGTCCTTCTTATCTTTCAAGCCATCTATTTAGCCAGGATCGCGGACGGGGCATTTCTCGGCGGACGAGACCTGGCTTCGTTATGGCCGCTGCTGCTCGTTCTGCTCGGCATCATCGCGGCCCGTTCGGTGCTTCATACAGCCGGTGAATACACCTCTACGCAAATGGCCCAGCGGATCAAGAGTGATTTGCGCAATCGTCTGCTCCGCAAGCTGGCAGAGCTCGGTCCCAACTATGGAAAGGGCGAACGGAGCGGGGAATTGATCGGCACGGTTTATGAAGGCGTCGAGCATCTGGAAAACTATTTGGCGAAGTATTTGCCCCAGGTGGCGCTTTCCGCTTTTATTCCTGCCGCTGTCTTCTTCCTTGTCGCCGGAACGGACTGGATTTCTGCGCTTGTATTAGCGATTACGCTGCCTCTCTTGGTGCTGCTGATGATTTTGATCGGAAAAGCGGCTAAAGCCAGAACAGACAAGCAATTTCTTCTGCTTGGCCGATTGGGCGGACATTTTCATGAAATTTTGCGCGGGCTGCCTACGCTCCAAATGTTCAACCGCAGCAAAGCACAGATCGAGATCATTTCCCGAATAAGCGAAGAGCATTGGCGCTCGACCATGAGCACGCTGCGGCTTGCCTTTTTGTCTGCGCTCGTCATGGAACTGTTCGCAGCTCTTAGCACTGCCATCGTAGCCGTTTTTCTTGGGCTGCGGCTGATTGAAGGAGAAATTGGTTTTGAAGCGGCTTTTCTTGTGCTGCTGCTTGCACCGGAGTTCTATACGCCGATTCGAACGCTCGGCACGCAATTTCATGCCGGAATGAATGGAGTGACGGCGGCGGAGCGGATTTTTCATATTCTGAACACCGAGTCTATGGGATGGGTTGAGCAGGAAGAAGGCCTGCAGCTGCCGCCGAAGCGGGAAGGCTACCAGATCCGGTTCGAAGGAGTCAGTGTCCATTATCCCGGAGCGGATCGACCGGCGCTGTCCAATTTTTCCTTGACGATAGAGCCGGGAGAACGGGTCGCTATCGTGGGACCGACCGGTGCGGGCAAAAGCACGCTGCTCGATCTGCTGCAAGGCTTCATCAAGCCGACGGAGGGACACCTGTATATTGACGGTGTCGAGATGTCGCAGCTATCCATCCGCTGGTGGCGGAGTCAGCTGTCGGTAGTGTCGCAGCGAATTCATCTGTTTCACGGGACGGTTGGCGACAACATTCGCTTAAGCCGGCCGGAAGCGAGCGATGCGGAGATGATGGCGGCAGCCGAAGCGGCTCAGGCAGATGCCTTTGTTTCCGTCCTGCCGCAGGGCTACAACACGATGCTGGGGGAAGCGGTGCGGCTGTCGGGCGGACAGGCGCAGCGGCTGGCCATTGCGCGAGCTTTGCTCCGGGATTCGCCGCTGCTCCTGATGGATGAGCCGACGAACGGGCTCGATCTCGCGAATGAAGCAGCCGTGACGAAAGGGATGGAGCCGCTGCTGCAAGGCCGCACGTCCATCACGGTGGCGCACCGGCTGAGCACGATTCGCGAAGCGGACCGGATCGTGGTTCTTGCGGAAGGGCAACTGGCCGAAGCCGGCACTGCGGAAGAACTGTTCGCTGCCGGCGGGCTGTACGCCCAGATGATTCAAGCGGTTCATGCGGAAACGGTCTTGGAATCGTCGCAAGAGCTGCTGGAAGAGTCGGCGATGAAGCCTGGCGCCCTGAAGAAGGCGCATTTGGCGGCTGTTGATCTGCATGCGGCCGGAACGGAGCAGCTCCCATCTTTGGCTGCAGAGGCAGCCTCCAACCCGCAGCCAGCAGCGCCAAGCAGCTGGAGGACGTTTGCCCGCCTGCTTCAGTTCGTCTGGCCTTACAAATGGTGGGCGGCTCTCGCCGTGCTGCTTGGGATGGCGACAGTGGCGGCGAATGTAGGCCTGATGGGCACCTCGGGCTATCTGATTGCCAAAGCTGCGTTGCGTCCGGAAACGGTGCTGCTGCTTTACGTGCCCATTGTTGGCGTACGGTTTTTTGGCATCGCGCGGGGAGTAGCCCGCTATGTAGAGCGGCTCGTATCGCATGATCTAACCTTTCGCATTTTGAAGCATCTGCGGGTATGGCTGTATGAACGATTGGAGCCGAGAGGAGCTTGGCTCCTTGAGAACAGACGAAGCGGGGATTTGCTCGGCTCGGTCATTAGCGACGTGGAGCAGCTGCAGAACTTGTATTTGCGCATTATTGCACCGCCGCTTGTCGCCTTGTTCACGCTGCTGCTCGGCTTCGTGCTTCTGGCTAATGTGCGGCTCGAGCTTGGCTTACTGCTTGTTGGCATGCTGCTGCTGGCCGGCCTCCTCGTCCCTTGGCTCAGTCATCAGCTGGGACGCCAAAGCGGAGCCAGGCTCGTTCAGGCTCGATCGGAAATGTATGAAGAAACTTCCGATCTTGTCACCGGGCTGTCTGCGTTGGTCGTCTATGGCCAGATTCGAGACAGGGAAGAGCGCATGGAGCGCATCCAGTCTCGCCTGGACGGGCTTCAGACCACACAGAACCGGCTTGCCGCCTGCACGGGCGGGGCTATGGCCGGCATGTCGCATCTGACGATGTGGCTCATGCTGGTCGCAGCCATTTCGCTAACCGCAGCGGGGCGAATCGACGGCGTGCTCATCCCGGCGATCGTGTTGGCCGCCTTTGCTTGCTTTGAAGCGGTGATGCCTTTGCCGCTTTCGTTCCAGCAATTCGGCCAGGTTCTGTCCGCCGGAGACCGGCTGCTTCGGCTGGCTGACGAAGCCGAGCAATCGGCCAGCCAGGCGGTCGGGCCGCCTTCCCGCACGGAGCCGGAAGCAGAAGCGCAGACGCAGCAAGCCCGCTTGGTACAGACACAACAAGCGGGAAGCTACGGAGCGGCTGCGGAGTCAGCTTCCTGGCAAGCCCGGCTAAGCGGCTTGTCTTTCCGCTACGGAGCGGCTGAGCCTTATGCGCTGCGCGATCTCTCCCTGGCGCTCGAGCAAGGGAAGCGCATAGCTATTGCGGGCGAAAGCGGAGCGGGCAAAAGCACGCTGCTGCAGCTGCTTCTGAAGCTTCGGCCGTACGAAGAAGGCTCCATTACGATCAATGGAACCGAGCTGCGTACTATGGCCGAGGAGGCCGTTCGCAATCAGTTTGCGGTCGTATCGCAGAACATTCAATTGTTTAACGCGACCGTAGCGGATAATTTGCGGCTCGGCCGTCCCGAAGCTGCTATGGAAGAGCTGCAGGAAGTATGCCGGATCGCCATGATTGAAGATACCATTAGGCAGCTGCCCAATGGCTATGACACAATAATCGGCGAATGGGGCGCCAAGCTGTCCGGCGGTGAAAGGCAACGGCTCGCTCTGGCGCGTGCGCTCGTTCGCAACTCGCCGGCGATCTTGTTCGACGAACCGGGAACGGGGCTCGATCCGCTAACCGAGCAGGCGTTCACCGTTAACCTGGAGCCTGTGCTTGCCAGCAAGGCCGTCTTGTGGATTACGCACAAGCTTGCCGGTTTAGAGAGAATGGATGAGATTCTCGTACTCCATAACGGAATAATCCGGGAGAGAGGAACACATGAAGAGCTTCTCGGACGCGGCGGACTTTATTGGGGACTGTGGAAGTTCCAAAAGGAGAAGGAATGTGAAGACAAGCTGATAACGACCTGAAAAGCCGGGTTTTAGTTGCTTTCTTGGGGATTCTGATGAAGGATCCCGATGCGAAAGGTGCTATACTTTTGATTTAGTACCTGTAGTCAAGGCAGGAAAACAAATTAAGGGGCAAATATACACCCCAATTTTACCAATCTAACCATTTTTGCGATTAGGGTGTAAAAGTGCGCTCTATTTTCTACGTTTAGTGAAAATTGGACGATTTCGTCAAATTAAAGGGTACTTTTGCACTTCAATTCCCGCTATTGGGAAAAGGCTGGATTTAAGAGGCACTTCTGCACTTCGATTCTTCCTATGTTGCACTGCAAGATTTAGGGAGACTATCTCCTATAGGCAACGGCTGGGTCAGGGGCATTGCCTCCGCTGCCCAACGGCTGGGTCAGGTGTATTGCCTCCCGCAGCCCAACGCTTGGATTATGGGCATTGCCTCCCACCGCCCAACGGGCTGGATAAAGTGTACTATCGCCCAGTTGATATGGCGCCAGTACCTGCATAAAATCGGATAAAATCCATTTGGTTAGGAGAGAGTGGGTGTCAAGTACAAGTTCAAGGTGGAGCCATCATTTATATATCAAATCCAAGGGGCAGTCCCATAAAGTCATCGAAGATGACCCAGGGGGCAGCCCCTTTTGGATGATCAGCAAAAAAATGGAGCAATCTTATTGAACGCCGCAATCGAGAACACAGTCGAGGTTATGCTTGAAGATAGCAGAAACTCAAGTGATGACAGTTGTTAATAACGTCGGTGGCAAGCGGATTGCCGTTGATATTGCGGAACCGAAGGAAGATCGGGTTATCCGTACAAAATTCGCAGCATCGAATGAATTCAAATTTGGCAGAGGTTCGGCGTCTGCGGTATGGGGGTCAAATCCCTGCTTAATAATCGATAAGATTCCCATTTATATTGAAAAATGGATCCTGGGAAAGGAAAAGGACAAGCAGATACAAAAATTGGAGGAAGAAGGACATCAATATTCGGAGAATCAAATCATGGTTTGATTTACTGTATTAATAGTGTACCGTGCCGTTAGTAGAAATCGTATCTTAATTACCGTTCACAGTGGATAAATTAAGGTTAAACCAGAATCTGACGAATATTTTTTCGTCAGATTCTTGGTTTAAGTTTGTGTCTTTTGTATTAAGTAATAAAGAACAGAAGTGCACTCTAATTTCGGTATTTCCTCCGCCATCGGCAAATGAAGAGCAGAAGTGCACTCTAATTTTCCGATAATCGGGAATTTCCCCGTAAAAGGGCGATTAAAGCGCAGTTTTGCACCTTAAAGCCCCCAAAATATCGAAAGTGCCTAATTGGCGTGCAATTTTGCACCTTAAACCGCAATTGCGCGCCGCGTTCCTCAATCTTCAAATTGAAGCTGGAATCGTTCCGGAACGATCTGGGGCTGCTTTCTTCCCAGCAAATGAAGAACAAGCTTGGAGACCAGCACGCCTGGCCCCAGGGCTTGTCCGACGCTGATCGTGGGAATGGTCTGCTCGCTGAGCCATCCGGCCACCAGCTCCGGAGTCGCATATTGGGGGAGCTGCTCACTGTAGGAAGCCGCAGGAAAGGTCAGTTCCTTGGCTTGCTCGGGAGTAATGTCCTCCGGGATGCCGATGTATTGCTCCAGATTCAGGCCGTCGGGAGCGAAGGTCAATACGGATGTGCCGAATCCAAGGGCCACCGCCGTAGTGATGAACAACCCGTTTGCCCGTGCCGCTCTGTGCAGAATCAAGGAGGCGGAAAAGGCAAAATAATCAATGGCATCGATCACATAATCGGCACCTGCGAGAAATTCCTGTACGTTGCCGCTGTGCACGCCCTCCGGGAAGGCATCGATTTGCAAGTCCGGATTGATCGCGAGCAGATGCTGGCTCAGCGCTTCCACCTTTGGCTGACCAACGGTCAAATGAGTGGCGGCGCACTGCCTGTTGATGTTGGATACATCGAAATGATCAGGGTCAGCCAGCATCAGCCGGCCGATACCCATGCGGGCCAGCAGCTCCGCGGAGAAGCCTCCGATGCAGCCGCACCCGGCTATGGCAATAGAGGAACGCTGCAGCTTGTCAATATCGGCTTCGGACATAATTCCCAGATTGCGAATAAACTGTTGCTTCATTATAAGCTCACCCTTTCCGAGACATTATTTAACGGTGACATAAAAAATTCATAGAGAGAAGGTCGATGCTGCTGGAGGCTGGCGAGGAATTCGGATAATTGCAGAGCGCATGGAATGGTTACGGAGCCCAGATATACTTGCGGCTCGCCGATTACTTTTAAGGGAAATTTTATCATTCGGGTCATATACTTGTACACTCTTTCGTCAATGCAGCAAATCCAATGGGTAAGCCCCGTATCCAAAGAGTACTGCAGGACGGTTTTGATCAAGCCCGCACCTACTTCATGCTGCGGCATTTTCGTAAACGCGCTCACTTCTGCAAATCTGGTTCGATCCAGCTGGCTTAACTTTGCCATTTCCAGATCGTAAATACGGAAATACTGTATGGTTGGCAGCTCCTCCAGTCTGTCTTTAATAAGACGCGTAACCCCCACAATTACCCCGTCTTCCGCTTGCGCAGCAAAATAAGTGGAGAGCTGCTCATAAGGATCGATTTCGTTCTTCTTGAAAAACCCGATTTCCTCGTACCTGTCATGATGGAGACGAATGGCCTGTTCCCGCATCACCCCTTTGGCTACTGCATACTGATACTGTGTTGTGTCCTTCATTGTTCAACACACTCCTTATATTTTTTTGAGTGATTTTCACTCCACTCGAGTATAGTTCAAGTTGGAAAATCATGTTACAATAAGCTATACGACGCTATGAAAAACAGGGATGATACGAACAGATGCTACCAACAACGGACAAATTGATCATGCTTGGCAATTACTATAAAATCCACAATGAGCAGGTGAGCACCAAAATATTGAATGCCACCTTCTTCTATTTATTGCTGAGCATTGTTTGGAATTCCGCATTTCTTCTTTTTGGGCTTCCGTTCTCGCGGGCCAACCTCTTTTTGCTGCTATCGTGTCTAGGGGCCTGGTTCATTGTGGTATGGGGCAAACGACTTTTACGTCTGTCTGCCAATGTCTCTATGCATCTCGTTCTGCTATTTATGATTTTAGTTGTCTGTTGTTTATACTTCGGCTCCGGATATAGGGAAGCGTGGGGGTTTTTCTTACTGATTCCGCTAATTTCCGGTTTTTATGGAGACCGGTACGTGCTTATACTTTATTCTCTGCTCGGGCTCGTGATGATGATATTCGTGGGGCACCAATACCCGATCGTTTCCGGCATTTTTGACTCTATTGATTTGTCCAACCGCATTCTGCTGTATATTATTATTGCTACCTTCAGCCATCTGCTGCTTAAACAATTGAATCAATTGTATGAGGCACAGGTTACTACGATTATGAATTCGGCGGATGCCTCCATTCGGCAAGTGGTCAAAACTTTTATCATTGCAGTGGAGGCCAAGGATGCGTATACATTTGGACATAGCGAACGCGTCAGCAAGTATGCCATTGAGCTGGCTCGCAACCTTCCCGAGTACCGGGATAAGAAGAAACTGCAGTCCTTGTATTTGTCGGGACTGCTTCACGATATCGGCAAAATCAACATTCCGGAGCAGGTCTTAACTAAATCAGGAGCTTTAACGAAGGAAGAGTATGAGTTGATTAAATCTCATCCAGTAGTTGGGGGGAGAATGGTTGAAAAGCTGCCCATGCTGGGCTCGCTCAAACCCGGAGTTCTATATCATCATGAAAAATGGGATGGAACCGGTTATCCTACCGGCATTAAAGGCGAAGAGATCCCGCTGGATGCCCGCATTTTGGCTATTGCTGATGTCTTTGACGCGGTCACCTCCAAACGTTCTTATCGAGAAGCAATCACTCCTGAGGAGGCCTTCGAGATTATTGAGCAAGGGAGCGGTACCCATTTTGACCCTTATTTGGTTGATAAATTGAGAGAAATTAAAGCTAAATGGATTGAGGTATATAACGAATCCAGTAATGAAATCAAGGAGTTCGAGCAGTTGACTGAATTTTTATAAAGTATAATGTCGCGCGACAACTACAGCCGCTTTGTTCCCTTCGGAATAAAGCGGCTGTAGTTGTTACAGCACCGACCCAGGCCTGGCCTTTACTTCATCATGACCTATAACTTATGGATATAAGTTTATAACTATTCCATATTACAAATGTATATCGAGTTATATTTATACTGAGAGTAAAAGGGATAAATCCCCTTATTTTAATAAAGGAGGTAAAGGAAAATGTTCAGAGCCCGAGGAAAATCTTTAAGCTGTGCCGTGTTAGCTTTCTTTATGCTGCTCGCTGCACCTGCCACTGCATTCCCGGATCGACTGCCTTGGTACGATCAAAATTGGCAGGCGGAGGGAACTGGAGGAGCGGCGGCGACGGAACATCCCCTTGCCAGTCAGGCGGCTATGGAAATTTTGAGTAAAGGAGGCAATGCGGTGGAAGCGGCCATTGCAGCCTCAGCCGTATTGGGCGTCGTTCGTCCGTTCTCCGGCGGAATTGGCGGAGGCGGTTACATGCACATTTATTTGAAGGAGGAAGATCGGTTCATTGTGCTGGATCATCGGGAAACCGCCCAGGGTACCTTTGGTCCTCATTCTTTTATGGATGAGAATGGGGATGAATACGATTCGGAAACCCGCTATGCGAGCGGGATGGCCGTAGGGGTTCCGGGTACGGTGAAAGCATGGGAAGAAGCTTTAAATCTGTATGGAACCGGGATGACCTTAAGTGAGTTGCTGCAGCCGGCTATCGAGGTGGCGGAGAATGGCTTCTATGCGGATGAAAATTTGATTCGAGAGATCTCGGAAAATACTTTGCGCTTTAGCAGCTATCAGTCTACCGCAGATTTATATTTGAATTCGGACGGAAGTATCCCGTCTGTTGGAACGCTGATGACAAATCCGGATTTGGCGGCTACCTACCGGTTAATAGCGGATCAAGGAAGTCATGTGTTCTACAACGGTGAGATTGCACAAGCAATCGTAGACACCGTGAATGCTCCTCCTGCTGTAGATCAGCCGGTGGTGACGGTGCTGCCCGGGGACATGAGTTTGTCCGATCTGCATAATTATAATACGTTGACATATTCGCCGGTGAAAGTAGATTATCACGGATATGAAGTCTATGGTCCGCCTCCTTCCGCTTCCGGAGGAACGACGATTGGACAAGCCCTCAATATTCTCGAAGGGTATAATTTGAAAGGGCTTCCAAGATCGGAGGCTTTGCACTACTATATTGAAGCATCGCGATATGCGTTTGCGGACAGGGACGCTTATTTAGGAGATCCGGCGACTTATCATGGTCCGCTTCCGGTTACAGGATTGCTATCCAAAGGATATGCCGAGTCGATTCGTCAACAAATAGAGCAGACCGGAACCGGATATATTCTGGAGCCTGGAAATCCGTGGCCGTACAACGAAGATCCGGAGCTTTGGCCGGATCCCCTTCCGTCTGCGGGCAAAAATCGATTGACCGTCTCTTTTGCCGGTTTGGCGGATGGAGCTTCCTGGGATTCCAGCGGTAAGTTCTGGACAGCAACCGGAATTGGTTCCAATCGTCCAGATGAAGGTGCAATAATCGATGTTCAGGATGGCACAGGGAGAATTGAGCTCACGGGAACAAAATATGCCTATGCCCGGGCTGAGTCGGACATGGAGGAAGTCTATGACAGCGAGCTGCTCATCCGCTTCAAGATGAATGAGCTTGGCGATGATCGCAATTTGCGCTTCTGGTTGAGAGCGGATCATTGGAACAGCACCACCGCTCCTAGTAATGGGTATGGCATAGAAGTGAATACGGGTTCGGACAGCATCCGGATCATCCGCACCCGGGACGGCAATGGAGTATATGGACTTGCAGAATTCGATTACAATCGGACGACCGATTGGCAGTGGCTCCGTTTTCGGGTCGAAGGGGATCAACTGAAAATCCGGCTGTGGAAGGATGGGGAGAGTGAACCAAGAAACACATGGACCCATACTCTGCAAAACAGCCAGGTATCCGGTATCGGCAAATTTCTGCTTAGTGCGCTTGAGCTTACGGGAGATGGCCAAGGAGGAAGCTTTCAGATCGGCGACGTCTATGTGACGGAATTGAATCCGCTGGCCTTCGGCTTTCAGTTCGATGGATTGGCGGACGGGGCCTCCTGGGATTCCAGCGGAAAGTTTATAACGGCGACCGGGACTGGCTCCAGCAAGCCGGGGGAAGGAGCGGTGATCGATGTCCGGAATGGCATAGGAAATATCGAGCTTACGGGAGCGAAGAATGCTTATGCCCGGGCCGAGCCTCAGATGGAGGCGGTTTATGACAGCGAGCTGCTCGTTCGTTTCAAAATGAATGAGCTCGGTGATGATCGCAACCTGCGCTTCTGGCTGAGAGCGGACGGATGGAATAGTACAACGGCTCCCCACAACGGTTATGGCCTGGAAATCAATACGAAAACAGATACCGTACGAATTCTTCGCACACGAAACAGCAATGGAATTTACGGACTCGCTACTGTGGATCATCCGCGGACCACGGAATGGCAATGGCTCCGCTTCCGGGTGGAAGGGGGAGGTATTAAAGTACGCATCTGGAAGGACGGAGAGGAAGAACCGGCCGGATGGCTGCACCAGCGGACGAACAACGACGTGGTCACACCGGGCAAATTATTGCTCAGCGCCATTGAACTGACAGGGGGAGCGGGGGCTTCTGGCGGCAGCTTCCAAATAGATAAGCTGAAAGTATATGATCTGGACAGTCTTAATGTCCGCGAATCCACCATTCATCATACCGTATCCGATCAGGACGGGAATATCGTAGCTTATACCAATACGCTCAATGCGATTGGAGGAAACGGGATGGTGGTGCCGGGGTATGGGTTTTTATTAAATAACGGATTAACCTCCAGAACTGCATCCAGCGTCCCGGCCGGACATCCCAATGCGCCACGTGCCGGCATGCGCACCTTAAGCAGTATGTCTCCCATCATTATTATGAAGGATGGGGAGCCGGTTCTGGCTGTAGGATCACCTGGCGGGACGACGATTATAACTACAGTACTGCAGGTCATTATAAATTATCTTGATTTTGATATGTCCCTTCCTGAAGCTGTTACAGCACCGCGGGTGTCTCAGAGAAATCATAGTTCGAGCGGGAAAACGCTAGTAGAAGCCGAGTTCGAGAATACACCCGAATTCGGGCAGCTTCACTTGTACGGTCAGGAATTTAATATTTCCGGTTTATCCTACGGCATTGGAGCGGTGAATGCGATTGCGTTTTTCCCTGACGGGCATGTGCAGGCTGTCTCCGAGCAGGTCCGCAGGGGAGGGGGAAGTGCGATGGTAGAGAACGAGTCTCTTGCTCCATCCGGCCATTGAGATGAGCTTTGCGAAACTCCCTGTCCAATAAAGAAAACCAACCCGCCATGAAAGGCGGATTGGTTTTCTTCCTGTGTGGCTCGAATAGAGTCCATAGAGGGGGGAAAGAAAGAGATCTACTGAGCGAGCTTTGGTTTGTATTCCTACCTTCCTAAGACTTGGGAAGCTTCGGAGAGCTTTCCATCGGGACGGAAAAATGGTCAGTGCATATTCCTCGCTAAAGGGATATCAGCCATGGTCAGAAGCCCGCTCCGCTCGAACGAATGAATTGTTTTTGCGGTATTAACGACAATATTCGCTGTAGCGGTATCGCCAAAAATTCCATGGGGAACGACGATTTCCAGTGTCCCCATTTCTGCCGTTTCCAGAGTGAGCCGGTCTTCTTGCTTGGCGCCTGCGGACATAACCAGATCCAGTTCAATCGGGATACCGGCGGCTATTCCGCGGGAAATTTGATGGAGACCAATCACTTCATTTTTCTTTATCGACCCGGAAGACAATTCCATGTCCTGCCAGGAAATGACCGGATCGATCCTGTTGTATACATCGGATAGGCTAAGGTTGAGCCCATAGGCAATCAGGCGTAACGATTCTTCCAGACCGACATGCCCGATTCGGTCTTGCTCTGCCAGCTCCATGAACTGTTCCGGGGTCATGCCTATGCCGACCTTCTTTTGCAGAGGAAGGCGGCGCTTGGCCACGTCCACTTTGCGCGAGATATAGATTCGGGTAATGCTCTGGGTGACGGAAGTGGCGAAAAGAGCAAGGGAGTCCATGACAAATCCGGGATTGACTCCGGTTCCGATGACGATTTGCTGTTTATCGCTGGCATATTGATCGATTTCCCGGGATAGTTCCGGATAACGATGCCATGGATAAGCCAATTGCTCACAGGTGGAGACAACGGAATAGCCGTGATCGAGCAGTTGTTTAATTTGTGGCCATACCATTTCTAAATTCGACCCGGTTGCATGAAGCGCAATCTTCCGGTTTGCACCGGATGGACTTCCTATTTCTTCTACATTGGAGACTACGCTTACACCCGCATATTCTCTTCCCGCCAATTCCCCGACATCCCGCCCGATTTTAAGAGGATCGATGTCCACCGCGGATATCATGCGGACAGCCTCAGTCTGCAGGCAATTTTCAACAATCTTGATTCCGATCGGTCCCAAGCCATAGGGCAGGACATGTATGTGTTCTGATGGCATTCGCTATTTCCCCTCTCTCCAATAGAGCGCATTCAATAGTGTGCTTGAACAGCTCATCTTAGTGTTGACATCCACAATGTATCACTAAATGGTTTAAAGAAAAAATACGAATAAATTATACATATATAAGTATGAGTTATAAAAAATGTGAGTTATTAACAAGCCCTTCAGGTGTTTTATTTACTCGGTCGATTGCTGAAATTGTTTTAGAATGTCAAGGGCATCCATAGTCAGGACAGGGGTGTTCATATTATTCCAAACGACGGATATAGAGCTGAATAGAGGGAGATTTTTTAAAGCAATTCCTTTAATTCTGTAGGATTGAAGGAGCTCGATCATATCTCTGGGCATTAAAGTGATGCCGATTCCGTTCGAAATCAGGTTAGCTGTTGTCAAGATTTCCGGACCGGCACCGATCGTTTTCGGAATGAAGCCGGCGGTTAGACAAGCGTGCTCCAACAAATAGTATAGCGCAGGCGAATGCTTCGGATCGTAATGAAGAAACGTTTCGTTCTTAAAATCCCGCAGATCCGCTTCATCTTGCAGAGCCGCGGGATGCTGTTCGAATACGGCCAGCTGCAGCGGCTGCTTCGAAAACTCCAACCATTGAAGAGGCTTTAGCAGCGATTGTTTGATATCGATCGGCGTACGGATGAAGGCCAGATGATATTCACTCTTTTGTACCAGTTCAATAGCATGGACGGATGTCGTTTCCTTTACGTAAAACTCAATAAGTTCGTGCCGTTTTTTAAGCTGTTTGATTAAAAAAGGGACGAGATGGCTTGCAGCAGAAGGGACGGTTGCGATACGGATCGTCATTTGCGGAACACTTCCCGCTTCGATCAGCTCGCGCACGGTTTTATCGATGTTTTCGAAGGAGGGAAGCAGATTTCTGTAAAGATATTCGCCTTCTTCCGTCAGCGTAACTTTCCGGGTGGAGCGGTATAGAAGCTTGATGCCGAGGTATTTTTCGAGCGCGGTTATTTGCTGGCTCAGTCCAGGCTGGGAAATGTGCAATTGTTGGGCGGCTTGACTGAAATTCAAGCAATGGGCAATTTCCAGGAAATAACGCAATGTTAAATAATTCATAGGCCAGGCAACTCCTTACTTTGTAGGGTGGTTTTCATGACATAACGGATAAGCTGAAGAACCTGCATTTTTAAAATAGATCAAGCTGTCTTTAAGATCGGAATCGGCGGAAAATATGAAAGGGCTTCCACGAAAGTTTTTCCCATTATAGCATTTCTAGTAAAAAAGCAACCATTTATAATGCAAAATTATAAGTATATAAGAATCTCGTATTTTTTAGAGTGAATTTTTGGTGTTAAAATAGTATCATAATTGAAACGCTTTCATTAATTTTCAAAATTATCATTAAGTGGGGAGGCTGTAAATTGAAACCTATTATTGGAATAACGTCCTCCATCAGAGAAGAGAGATTGGCGGTCACCGGCCAAGATTATATTCAGGCCATCGCATGGGCAGGCGGCGTGCCAGTCGTACTGCCTAATTTGTCCGATGAAGCATCTGCGGATAAGATAGCGGCAACGATTGATGGTCTGCTTTCTTCGGGGGGAAAAGATATTGATCCGACTTTGTTCGGAGAAGAACCTCATCCCCGATTAGGAGAGGTATCTCCGGAAAGAGACCGGTTCGAATCGATGATGATTGCTCGAATGCTGCAGCTCGATAAGCCGATTCTGGGCATTTGTCGCGGCTGCCAAATATTGAATGTAGTTCAAGGGGGGGATATGTACCAGGATATCCATGCTCAGCATGAGCAGACACTGCTGCAGCATCAACAAGTGGCTCCCCGGTACCACGGCTCACATTATATTGATGTTTGCGAAGGCTCCCTTCTTCATCAGATCACCGGCTCTTTACGGTATAAGGTCAACAGCTATCATCACCAGGCCGTACGAAAGATGGCCGACGGGTTCGAAATATGCGCACGTGCCAGCGATGGGATTGTTGAGGCGTTCGCAAGTGTCAAGCATCGTTTCGTAATCGGTGTGCAGTGGCATCCTGAGAACTTGTTGAGAAAAGAAGACATCTATTCCCAGAAGTTGTTTGAGGCGTTTGTTCAGGCCTGCTCGAGCGCCATTAAGGATAGTTAAGCAAGGATTAAAACAATCAGGGGGTTAGTACATGCAAACTATGAAAGCGTTTTTAAGCCTGATTTTGGCTGGAATGGTTTTATTATCCGGGTGCGGTCCGAGCAGTTCGTCCGGGGGCAGCAACAGTGACAAGAGCGGGGACGGCAAGGGCAGGCCTCTCACCATCGGAGCGCCAACGGAAATCGTATCCATGGATATATACAGTCATGGCGATCATGTCACACTGCAGGCTACAACGAACATGTACAATTCCTTGTTTAAGCGTCAGGAGAACGGGGAGATTGTCAATGATTTGGCGGAGTCCTATCAAAATATCGATGATACGACCTGGGAATTTACGATTAAGCAGGGAGTAACCTTCCATAACGGCGATCAACTGACAGCGGACGACGTGAAATTTACATTGGAAAGGGCAGCCACGGATAAGAGCTTGACCGAGAACGGCACCTTCAAAACGATTAAAGAAGTCAAAGTGATGGACGATCATAAGTTTCAAATCGTGACAAACCAACCGGATCCGATCCTGTTGAGTGTATTGGCCAGACCCGGAGCCGGCATTTATCCGAAGAATTATATCGAAGAGAAGGGTTGGGACTACTTTCAGCAGCATCCGGTCGGTACCGGTCCGTTCAAGTTCGAAGAGTGGAAAAGGGGAAGCCACATCTCCTTTGTCCCCTTTGATAATTATTACGAAGGTCCAAAACAGAATTGGAGCAAATTGACGTTTCGAATCGTGCCAGAGAGCTCCACCCGGGTTAACGAGCTTCTGACCGGTGGACTGGACCTGATTCCCGGTGTGACGAGCAACAACTGGGAGCGGATCAACAACTCAGACAAGACGAAGCTCGCTTCTTCTATCTCTCAGCGGGTAGCCTTCATCGTTCCTCGCGCGAACGAAGGCAGCCCAACGGCAGATAAGCGGGTCAGAGAGGCCATCGAGCTGGCCATTGATAATAAGGCGATTATCGATACGCTGCTCGGCGGTGAAGCGACGCCAACCCGGACGCGGGTGACACCGGGAAATTTCGGCTCCAACGAATCGTTGTATGACACTTCCTTGTATGATGTGGAACGGGCGAAGCAGCTGTTGAAAGAGGCAGGATATGAAGATGGTGTGGAATTGACTTTGCACTCAACCAGCGGACGCTATTCCAGAGATAAGGAAGTGGCCGAAATGCTAGTTGGAATGCTGGCAGAGGCGGGCATTAAAGTCAATCTGCAATTGCTCGAGTGGAGCAGTTACGTAGAGCTGAGGAACTCCGGCAAAATAGGAGATTTACATATCGTATGGCTGGCCAATTCCTACTATGACGCTCATATTATGGTCGGCGAGCATCTGACTTCTACCCGTTCCATGACTGCGATGGGATATGATAATCCGGAGCTGGCAGAATTGCTGACCCAGGCTTCGACGAACATGAATCAGGAAGAACGGGCGAAGCAATATCAGCGAGCCCAAGAGATAGTGGCAGAGGAGCGGATGAACATCTATCTCTATCTGGAGCACAATACTTATGGGGTCAGTAAATCGGTAGACTTCACACCGCGATTGGATGAAAGAATGGTAGCATACGATATGTTTGCCATGTAATGCCGACATTGATTGCAGCTCGCAGGGGTTGACGAAGGCTGGATTAGGGGCTATAGAAATAGCTCCTTTCATGCCTTTAGCCGGATTTGCGCGAGTGAAGGACGGACCCGAGGGAGGAATAAAATGAAAAGATATGCAGCCAGAAGATTGCTACAGATGATTCCGGTACTGTTTATTATTATTGCGATCGTTTTTATCCTGATGTATGTATCGGGTGATCCTGTTGTATTGATGCTGCCGGAGAATGCAACCCAGGAAGAGATAGAGGCCCTTCGCGCCGCTTTAAATTTGGATAAACCTTTTTACATTCAATTTGTCACTTTTTTGTGGAATGCGCTGCAAGGTGATTTCGGAGAATCGTTCCGCTACGGTCAGCCGGCTTTATCCTTGGTGCTGGAGAGGCTTCCCATAACGATGCTGTTGGGGGTTGTGTCCATGTTTGTCGCCATTGGCCTGGCTCTGCCTCTCGGTATCCTATCGGCTACTCGCAAAAATTCGCTTCTGGAATTATTCGTCACTGGCGGCACGGTGCTCGGGAAAGCGATGCCGAATTTTTGGGTGGGGATTATGCTGAGCCTGATTTTTAGCGTGTATCTGCAATGGTTTCCCGTGTCCGGCAGCGGAACGGCCGCGCATCTGGTTCTGCCCGCGGTTACTTTGGGCACCTCGTTTGCCGCATACATCGCCCGTTTAACACGCTCAAGCATGATTGAAGCGCTGCAGCAGGACTATGTCAGAACCGCCAAAAGCAAAGGCTTAAAAGGCTCCGTCGTCGTATACAAGCATGCCTTCCGCAATGCGCTTATTCCGGTTGTAACGATAATTATGATGCAAACCGGCGGGGTGCTTGGAGGAGCATTAATTACCGAGATGATCTTTGCCTGGCCCGGTTTAGGTCAGTTATTGGTGCAATCCATCAATGCGCGGGATATGTCCGTTGTCCAGGCCGCCATTGTCGTTATTTCTTTGATCGTCATCGTTATGAATTTAATTACTGATCTATTGTGCGGATGGCTGGATCCGAGAATTAAGTACAGATAGGGGGGACAGGGATGAATACAAGCGCACAGACAACAACTGTAGATAGCACAAGTCCGCAAATAGGCCAATCCCGGGAGCCTTCCAGGCTTTCCCGCTGGTTCAGGCTGCTGCTCCAGAGCAAGACCGGAATGCTTGGATTTCTAATCGTGGTGATCATCTTTATGACGGCGGTGTTTGCTCCTTGGCTGGCCCCTCATGATCCGGCCAAGCAGAATGTGGGGAGTATTCTCGTTCCTCCCTTTTGGCTGGAGGGTGGCAGCCTGGAATACATACTGGGGACAGATAATTTAGGCCGGGATATCCTCAGCCGCATTATTTACGGCTCGCAAGTCTCTTTATTGGTCGGGATTTTCTCAGTCGTCGTGGCCGGGGCCATCGGCCTTGCCGTCGGCTTGGCCTCCGGTTATTACGGCGGATGGGTCGACAACGTTCTCATGAGACTGGTGGATTCCTTTCTGGCCATTCCTACGATTCTGTTTTCCCTCGTCATTCTTAAAGTGGCCAACTCTTCGGGATTAATGACACTCATCATAGTACTGGGTGTTACTAACTGGGTGGCCTACGCCAGAGTCATCCGCAGCGAAGTATTGAGCTTGAAGGAAAGAGATTTTGTGCGGGCGGCGAAATCGATCGGGGTACGCGATTGGAAGATCATGTGGGTCCATCTGCTCCCCAATGTGTACTCGACCTTTATAGTGATCTCTACCCTCAGTGTAGCCACGACCATACTGGCCGAAGCTTCCTTAAGCTTCCTGGGGCTGGGCATCCAGCCGCCGGCCGTCTCCTGGGGCGGTATGCTGAGCACCGGAAGAGACTATTTGGCCGATAATTGGGGATTGGCGACCTTCCCCGGCATGGCCATCACCATCACGACGTTGGGGGTTATTTTGTTGGGGGATTGGCTTCAGGACGTTCTCGATCCCCGTTCACAAATCGAGCAATAGACAGCTTGCTCATTAGAGGGAGGTAACGAATGGATCAGAACGCTTTGGAAGTGCAGAATCTGAAAACCTATTATTATACGGAAAATGGCACGGTACCCTCCGTAGATGGGGTGACCTTTCATGTGAAGCAGGGGGAAACGCTAGGAATCGTCGGCGAATCGGGCTCCGGTAAAAGTGTCACCACCCTGTCCGTCATGAGGCTTATAGAGAAGCCGGGGAAAATTATCGCAGGGGAAATCCGCTTCGCTGGACGAAACCTGCTGGACCTGAGCGAGAGCGAAATGCGGAAAATTCGAGGAAAGGAAATTTCGATGATTTTTCAGGAGCCGCTGACGGCCTTAAACCCGGTATTCAGCGTGGGATATCAGATCCGCGAGGCGCTGATGAACCATTTAAAGCTCGATAAGGCGGCCGCCAAACAGCGTACTCTCGAACTGCTTAAACAAGTGCGA
This sequence comes from Paenibacillus sp. J2TS4, assembly GCF_018403245.1. Taxonomy (GTDB): domain Bacteria; phylum Bacillota; class Bacilli; order Paenibacillales; family NBRC-103111; genus Paenibacillus_L. The sequence continues at coordinate 170,295 of NZ_BOSH01000005.1, read as the reverse complement.
ATATCCCGGCCGGAAAGCGTGTATCATGCTTATCCTCACGAGCTCAGCGGAGGCATGAGGCAAAGGGCGATGATCGCCATGGCGATTTCCTGTCACCCGCAAATACTGATCGCCGACGAGCCGACGACGGCTTTGGACGTTTCGATTCAGGCGCAAATATTGCGTATTATGAAGCAGATAATCAAGGAAGAAGGCAGCTCTATTCTATTGATTACGCATGATTTGGGGGTCATTGCCGAGATGGCGGACCGTGTCGCTGTCATGTATGCCGGGCAGATTGTAGAGCAGTGTGACGTTTATACTCTGTTCGAGGCTCCCAGGCACCCGTACACAAGGGGACTGCTGAAAAGCACGCCTAGGCTGCACCAACTGGAGGATACGCTGGACTCTATCGAGGGGACGGTTCCTAACCCGCTGTTCATGCCTTCGGGCTGCCGCTTTCATACTCGCTGCCCCTATGCCAAACCGATATGCGGGGAGCAGGAGCCGAACCTTTATGAAGAGGCATCTTCCCGGCACGAAGTGCGCTGTCTGATGCATGAACCCGAATTTGCCGGGCAATGGACCCAAGAGAGGTGATAAACATGCAGGCACCAAAACAAGACATAGAGCGGCAAGAAGGGATTTTGCAGGTTCGCCGATTGAGCAAGCATTACGAAATCAATCAGGGCTGGTTTAACAGCAAGAAGCAAATTCTGAAAGCGGTGGATCAAGTCGACCTGACAGTTTATGAGGGAGAAACGCTGGGAATCGTCGGGGAATCGGGCTGCGGCAAATCTACGCTGGGCAATATGATCGTTCATCTGACGGAGCCTACGTCAGGCTCTATCCTGTTTGATCATTCCGATTTCAGTCAAATGTCGCGTGAGAACATACGGAGGAAACGGAAAGACATCCAGATGATTTTCCAGGACCCATACTCCTCCCTTAATCCCCGCATGAAGATATTCGATATTATCGCCGAACCGCTGCGCACGCATCGGGTAGCCGAAGGGGAACGACTGAAGGAAGAGGTTTATAAAATTATGGATGCCGTAGGCCTGTCACCGGATTATGCTTACCGTTATCCGCATCAGTTCAGCGGAGGTCAGCGGCAGAGAGTCGGCATCGGCAGGGCGATCGCACTAAAGCCAAAGCTGATCGTCTGTGATGAGCCGGTATCGGCCTTGGATGTATCCATCCAATCGCAGATTCTTAATCTGCTCTCCGTCCTGCAGAAGCGATACCGGTTGACTTATATTTTTATCGCGCACGGGCTGCCGGCGGTAGGTTACATTAGTGATCGCATTGCCGTGATGTACCTGGGCAAAATCGTAGAGATTGGCAACAAGCATGAGCTGCTTAGCCGTCCCGCTCACCCTTATACGGAGGGGCTAATGGCCTCCATCCCGGTATCCGACCCGAAATTGCGCGGCAGCTCGGAGAAGGCTCTCGAGGGAGAACTGCCGAATCCGCTCCATCCGCCGGCAGGATGCCCCTTTCACCCGCGCTGCGCCTATGCGACGGAACGGTGCAAAAGTGTGACCCCATCTCTGCAGCCGGTAACTGCGGAACGGCTGGTCGCTTGCCATCATCCCTTGAACAGGGAGCAGGAGGTGATGATCAATGGATAAGCCATATTCGTACGGAGTAAGTGCCGCTCATTCTCTCGCCGTGGAGGCCGGGATGTCGGTTCTGGAAGCCGGGGGAAATGCGGTCGATGCGGCGATTGCCGTCTCCTACATGCTGGGAGTGGTCGAGCCCTATGCTTCGGGGATCGGCGGCGGGGGAGTGATGCTCGTCGTTCCACCGGAAGGCAGCGATCCGGTCATTTGCGACTATCGGGAGATAGCTCCGATGTCGGGTATTGTTTCCCCTCAGCAAGTCGGAGTGCCAGGCTTCGTCCGAGGAATGGGGGAACTTCACCGCCGATTCGGAACAGTCGACATGTCTGAACTCCTTGATCCGGCCATTCAGGCGGCGGAGTCGGGCTTTCCCGCCGGTGCGGCGCTCCATCGCCAGTTAGTGAACACGCAGCATCTTCCGGCAGAGTGCTTTCCTGAATTTTTTCCGGACGGAGAACCTTTGCGTACCGGAGAGAGATTGCAGCAGCCGCTGCTGGCCGAGACGATGCGAATGATTCGGGACAAGGGAGCCCGCTGGTTCTACGAAGGAGAGCCCGCCCGGCGGATCAGCGAGCTGGTGGAAGGGATGGAGCCCGGGGATTTTCAGGCATACCAGGTATTATTCAGAGAACCGGTAAGGGCAAGTTATGACCGCTTTGATTTAGTCACCTGCCCACCCCCCTTCGGCGGCTTGACGCTGATTCAGGCTTTGAAGCTGAGCGAAAGGCTTCAGGTATCCGACCGTTCGGGGGACTCGGCGGACTATTTGCATCTATGGGGAGAGATTTTCAGCCAATGTTATGCGCTTAGAAAAACGACGATGGGTGACCCCGACTTTTGCGATCTATCCGTATCCGGGCTTCTTGATCGTGAACTGCTTGAAAGGATGGCGGCGAACGTCCGGCCGGATGTTGTATCTGCGCAGGCGGCGCAAGAAGATGTCGCTAACACGACTCATTTTTGCGTGGCTGACCGTCAGGGGATGGTCGTCTCCGCCACCAATACGATCGGCGGTTTTTTCACTACCGGCTTGACGGAGGGCGGCTATTTTCTCAATAACCAATTGCGCAATTTTACGGACAGTGAAGAATCTCCTAACCGGCCGGAGCCGGGCAAGCGGCCGCAAAGCTTTGTTTGCCCTACCGTGCTGCGCAGTCCGGAACATACGATTGTGATCGGATCGGCCGGAGGCAAGAGGATTCCCATGGTGCTTGCGGCAATCCTGAACCAAATCGCAGCCAAGGGCTCCAGCCTTGTGGAGGCGGTTGCCGCTCCGCGATTTTTTATCGATCAGAATGAGGTTTATTTGGAGGCAGAGCCGCCAGCCGTATTGGAAAAGAGACTGGTGCAGCTTGGCTACGAGGTGAAACATCATCCGGATGCGATGTTTTATGGAGGCGTTCACGGGCTGATGCTTTTGCATGAATCCCGTACATTGCTTGGTGCAGCGGATCCGAGAAGAGGAGGAGCCAGTCGGGCGGTTGAAGCCATGCCGGAGGCAAGGTCAAAAAAATAACGGGAGGTAATCCAATGCAAGTATCTTCATTGGTTCAAGGGAAGAATATCATTCTCCGGATTGAAATGGATTCGCACATCAAGTTCGCCGAAGTGGCCGCGGCTGTGGCCGAAGCCGGCGGAGATATTGTGGCGATCGATATTGTGGAGGCGGGCAAGAACGAAACGGTCAGGGATATTACAATCAATGTAGCGGATGCAGGGCTGACCCGGCAAATTACGGAGGCGTTCTCCCAAATAGCGGGACTCCGGCTCATTCACGTATCGGATCGCACCTTCTTGCTTCATTTGGGAGGAAAGCTGGCTACGGTTCCTAAAAGCCCGATACAAAACCGCGATGATTTATCCCGAGTGTATACCCCGGATGTCGCGCGAGTATGCGAGGCTATACGAGAGGATCCGGGCAAGGCGCATACTCTAAGTATAAAGAAGAACACGGTAGCGGTTATCTCCGATGGAAGCGCAGTGCTTGGCCTGGGGAACATCGGACCAAGGGCGGCTATGCCCGTCATGGAAGGAAAGGCGGTGCTGTTCAAGCAATTCGCAGATATAGACGCTTTTCCTATCTGCCTGGAGACGCAGGATACAGAGGAAATTATCCGCACGGTCAAAAACATTTCCACAGCTTTCGGCGGGATCAACCTTGAAGATATTTCTTCTCCCCGCTGCTTTGAAATCGAAAAACGGCTTAGGGAGGAACTGGATATTCCGGTCTTCCACGATGATCAACATGGTACCGCGGTTGTCATGTATGCCGGGTTAATCAATGCGCTCAAGCTGGTTAACAAATCGATTAGCGATATTAAGGTCGTTGTGTGCGGAATCGGAGCGGCCGGAGTAGCTTGCGCGAATATATTGCTCGCTGCGGGTGTTACAGAACTTATTGGAGTGGATCGTAAAGGGATTCTAGTCTCTGGAGAGGCCTATGAGAATCCGATGAAGCAATGGTTTGCTGCCCATACGAATCCGAAACGGATTACCGGAACGCTGCAGGATGCCTTGCATGGGGCGGATGTATTTATTGGTGTTTCTTCCGGCGGTCTGCTTGCGAGAGAAGATGTGAAGACGATGGCCCCGGATCCGATCATCTTTGCCATGGCGAATCCGACTCCCGAAATTCTTCCGGAAGCGATTGAAGACATTGCGGCCGTAGTAGCAACCGGGCGTTCGGATTATCCGAATCAAATTAATAATGTGCTTTGTTTCCCAGGTATCTTCCGGGGTGCGCTCGATTGCCGGGCATCGGAAATTAACGAACCGATGAAGCTGGCGGCAGCCGAAGCGATTGCTTCTATAGTTAGTGATGAGGAGAGAAATAAGCATCATATTATTCCGAGCGTATTTAATCCGAAAATTGTCAAGGCGGTCAGGGAGCGCGTAGTAGAAGCGGCGCTAGATACGAGAGTGGCCAGAAAAATTCCAAAGGAATATAGGTAAGACGACCTTTTCATCGTACTAGCTAGAAGTCCGGCGACAAAGAGGGCGAATAACCTGACTACTTTGATTCCGTTAAAATGTTTCCTGGGGAATGACTGAGAAGGCATTCGGCGCAAAATAGATGCATATGCCTTTAATTCGCGGGGCCTGAGGCATTTTGGTGCGACATGATGGCTGACCTTCGTTCTCAAGTCCGGCCTCCCACTCTATCCAGTGGGAGGTTTTTTGTGCTTATCTATTTTCTCCTATTTCGTCCCATTTTATCATTGGTATCTCCCACACTTAAATCCAGTCGAACAGCCAATTAACTAGCTCTCCAAGCTTCCAATCACTCCCTTTTTTGAATAGTACTGATTTTCTGGTATTATTATAAGTATTGTTGTAATAAAAATGGGAGGTGTCCAAAATCAAAGTATTGCACCTGACTATGGATCAAGCAGTGGAAATAAGCAAAGTGATCGCTAATGAGCATCGTATGAACATTTTAAAAATATTAAGTACAGGTCCGCATAATGTAAATGAATTATCCGAAAAGCTTGGACTTCCCTTTTCCACGACAGCGGTGAACGTAAAGAAGCTGGAAGAAGTGAATCTGATTATTACCGAGCTGGTACCCGGCAGGGGAACCCAGAAAGTGAACTCCAAAAATTATGATCGCATAATTATCGATTTATTCACAGATGATAAACAGAAGGAAAAAAATATCATTACGATAGACATGCCCATCGGAGAATATGTGGATTGTCAGGCTGAAGCGAGCTGCGGCCTGGTGGGCGATCGCGATTATATCGGCATTCAAGATGATCCGCGTTCCTTTTATGAGCCGGGAAGAAGGGAAGCGCAGCTGCTTTATTTTCGAATCGGCTATGTAGGATACCGATACCCTAACCGCATTCCTTATGGAGCCAGGGCGACGGAGATTGAATTCAGCGCCGAAATTTGTTCGGAGGCTCCTTATCATAAATTGGACTGGCCTTCGGATATTACGATGTGGGTGAATGATATCGAAATAGGCACCTGGACCTCCCCCGGGGATTTTGGAGGGCAAAGGGGCTTCAATACGCCGGAGTGGTGGTTGACCTACTTTACGCAGTACGGGCTGCTGAAGCATTGGAAGATTAATCAGAACGGGAGTTTTATAGACGGAGTCAAAATTTCTGAAGTCACTGTCGATGACCTCAACCTCAACGAAAAACCGTATATCTCCTTACAGATCGGGGTGAAAAAAGATGCGGTCAATGCGGGGGGACTCAATTTATTTGGGCCGAATTTCGGAAATTATAGGCAAGGAATAATTATGAATATTCGTTACGACACTTAAACTATAGAATAAATATTGTTACAATTAAAATAATAATAAAACGACAAAAGAAAAACTAAATGCAGTTTTTCTTTTGTTTTTTACAATAATTTCATGAAAAGGCAGCTTGAACAACAAATTTCGAGCTTTTATTACAAAATATATTGATATAAAACAATTATTAATGTTATATTGGAACTGCAGAAATCAAATTCACTGGTTTAGGGGGAAAAAGAGAATGAAGAGAGCAGCGCACCAACTTGTAATCGCCATCATGATTCTAAGCTTGGCTTTGGCCGGATGCTCAGCCAAAAACCCGCAGGACGGCAATAAAGGCGCCTCTGAATCGGGAGGAACCAATGAAGTCGTTCAACTCAAATATTGGGTCCCGTTCAGCGGATCGGATGGAGAATTCATGGAGAACATGGTTAAAGCGTTCAATGAATCCCAAAGTGAAATTAAAGTCGAGTTCATGAACAACAACTGGGACAATTATTATCCGAAGCTGTTATCGTCACTTGTATCCAAGTCCGCACCGGATGTGGCCGTTGCCCACGTGTCGCACTTGGCCGAGCTGATGCCGACCAATATGATTGAATCGATTGATGATTTGGCGGCAGATGCCGGGCTGGATTGGTCGACCTATGCCAAAAATCAGGAGAATGCGGTCGTCCGCGACGGTAAGCATTATGCGATTCCGCTCGACACTCATGCGGTAATCATGTACTACAACAAGAAGTACCTGGGTGAAGCGGGGCTTCTGAATGAAGACGGAAGCATCAAGATGGAGCCGGGGGCAGAAGGCTTCACAGAGATGCTGAGAACCTTGAAGCAGAATTTGCCTAATGACGTTTCGCCAATGATCGTAGGAAGCAACAACGTCTTTACGTACTGGATCTGGTACGCGCTTGTTCAGCAGCAAGGCGGCACGTATTTTAAAGACGGTCAACCGACTATTGATACACCGGAAGGCAAGCAAGCGATGGAACTGATGCAGACCTGGCTCAAGGAAGGTCTGATGCCGGCTGATATCGGTGACAACAGCTATGATATTTTCAAAACATCTAAAGCAGCGGTAACCTTCACCGGAGTATGGGCTACGGGGAACTTCGAGAAGGAAGCCTCGCTCGATTTTGCCGCCGCTCCCTTCCCGCAGCTTTATGATCAACCGGCCGCTTGGGGAGATTCGCATACCTTGATTATTCCTAAGCAGGATGACCATAAGAAACAAGTCGCGGCGGTCAAATTCGCCGATTGGTTAGCCTCGAACGGTGCCATGTGGGCACAAGCGGGACATGTTCCTGCCAAGCCGTCCGTTCTCGAATCGGAGGATTACAAAGCATTGCCTTATCGCGCGGACTATGCAGCGGTAATGGATGACGTGAAGTATATGCCGGATTCCCCAAAGCTGGGGGCGGTTAACGACGCGGTTCTTGAATCGCTAGTCAAAATTAACTACGGCCAAGCGAGCGTAGACGAAGGACTGCAAGAGGCGCAAAAGAAAGCCGAGCAGCTGATGAGCAGATAATCAAACCCTTTGGCGATGATGTGGGATGCCGCCTGGCATTCCGCATCCTGCCATAGGAAGGAGCGAGACGCATGAAGCAATGGAAAAGCCATAGGTTGGAACATTATTTGACTGCTTTGGCCTTTATGGCTCCTTTCATGATTCTCTACTTATGGTTTTGGATCTATCCGATTATTAAAGGATTTTTAACGAGTCTGTCCACCGGCAGCTTCGGTGCGGAGAAAACCTTTGTCGGCTTGCAAAATTACAATCATATGATGTCGGATGATAAATTTTGGAGTTCTTTTTGGAATACCTTATATTTTATTGTCATCTCTACCCCCTCGATCGTTATTCTGGGGCTGGGAATGGCTCTGCTGGTCAATATGAAGCTGAAAGGAACGACCTTCCTCCGCACCGCTTTTTTTATGCCATATATGCTCTCCGTATCGGTTATCGGGAGTATTTGGGTGTTTATTTTGCAATCCAAAACCGGTCTGATCGCGGAAACGCTAAGCTCATTAGGAATAACCACCCAAATTTCCTGGTTTGGGAGCTGGGGGATGGGCTGGCTTTCGATCCTGATCGCCACGCTTTGGTGGACGGCAGGATTTAATATGGTTCTGTTTCTGGCCGGACTTCAGGAAATACCGGACGACTTATATGAAGCAGCAGATATCGACGGCGCCAATGGATGGGCGAAATTCCGCTACATTACGCTGCCTTCGCTGAAGGGAGTCACCACGTTGGTCGTGATTCTCCAAACAATTGCTTCCTTCAAGCTTTTTGGCCAGACGTGGCTTATTACCAAAGGCGGACCGGGAACATCCACAACGCCGCTCGTTCACTATATTTATCAGATCGCCTTTCGGCAATGGGATACGGGGTATGCCGCAGCGGTATCTTTCGTTCTATTCCTGACCATTGCTTTGATTTCGCTAATTCAATACAGGCTGATGATGAGCAGGGACTAGGGAAGAGGTGAATTAAGCGTGAGTACAATACAACGAAGGAAGAACGGCAGGATTGGGGCTTATATTATTGGCTACGTATTAGCTTTGTTCATGCTGGCGCCGCTCGTATGGATGTTTATATCCGCGTTCAAGCCCCCCGGATCCACAGTGACAGTTCTCGGCAAACTATTCGCTCCGCCGTTCACCCTGGACAGTATTATTAAAGTTCTGAAACCCGACGGAACAGCAATGATGTGGCGATGGACATTGAACAGCGTCATTGTCGGCGTCGTGCAGACGGCGATTACCGTCTTATTCAGTTCATGGGCGGCCTATGCGGTTTCCCGCATTCCTTTTAGAGGAAAGACCATTGTCTTCGCGATTATTCTGGCTGGATTGATGGTGCCTGTAGAGTCGATCGTCGTCCCCTTATTCGATATGATCGTCGATCTCGGTTGGGTCAACAGCTATCATGCGCTGATTTGGCCGGGGATGATGCTGCCGCTCGGTTTTCTGATTCTCAAGCAGTTTATCGATCAACTGCCGAACGAATTGCTGGAAGCGGCGAGGATGGATGGAGCGGGAACCTTCACGATCTGGTGGAAAATGATTTGGCCTCTGTCCCGAAGCTCGATGGCTGCGGTCAGTATCTTTATTTTCGTGCAGTCCTGGAATAACCTGCTCTGGCCGCTGCTGGTAGCTCAGGAAACTTCCATGATGACTCTGCCGGTCGGAATCCCGACGTTCCAAAGCATCTTCGCTACGGATCTGGCTGTTCCTATGGCCTCCAACGTTCTGGCGAGCATCCCTGCTTTACTTGTATTTTTGCTCTTCCAACGGCATATAATCAAAGGAATTTCAATGACAGGCATCAAATAATGGGGGAGAAACATGAGAGAGAAACATAGCTTAAACGGATCTTGGAAATTTCAAATTGACCGCAAGGATCAAGGAGAAAGGCAGGCCTGGTTTGCGGAAGGATTGCCCGATTCCCGGCAGGTCGAGGTGCCGCATATATGGCAAAGAGAAGAGGAATATGTGCATTATTGCGGCGCTGCTTGGTACGAGAAGTCGTTTGTTGTGGATCCAATCCCTGCGGGGAAAAGAATGCACCTGTTTTTTGGAGCTGTCGATTTTCAGGCCCGGGTATGGTTGAATGGAACTTACATCGGGGAGCACGAAGGTGGATTTACACCATTTGAATTTGACGTGTCTGAGGCTATTGTTTATGGGGAAATGAATCGCCTGACGGTGAGAGTATTTGACCCGGAGGATAATGCAGAAATCCCGATTGGCAAGCAAGGCAGCTGGTATACGAGAATAAGCGGGATTTGGCAGGAGGTTTTCCTCGAGTTACGTTCCGAATGCTTCATCCAATATGCCCATGTTCATCCGAATATTGACGAGGAGTCGATTAAGACGCAACTGGTCGTTGCAGGTGAGTTCAAGGAGCCTGTCATCGTGGAATATACGGTAACGGATCATCAGGAACCGCAGCGCATCCATGCGACCTTGCGGGAAACCATTGAGGCTAACCAGACTTACCATCACCTCTCCATTCCAAATCCGGTTCTGTGGTCTCCGGAGCAGCCTCATCTATACGACCTGATCGTAACGATTAAAGAAGACGAGGATGTTATCCTTGATGAGTATAGAACCCATTTTGGCATGAGGAAAATCGAATTCGCCCAGGGTCAGCTTATGCTCAACCACAAGCCGCTTTACATGCGGGGGGCGTTAGATCAAGCCTATTATCCCGACACGATCTATGTTGCGCCATCCGATGAATGGATACAGAATGAAATCCGGCTCGCTAAGGAGATGGGATTCAACCTGCTGCGGAAGCATATCAAAATCGAGATTCCCCGCTATCTGTATTGGGCAGACCGAATGGGAATGCTGATCTGGGCGGAACCGCCGAATACGGTCAAATGGTCGGCTCAGAGCAGACAACGGTTCTACCAGGAGCTTCGCGGAATGATCGAGCGGGACTTCAATCATCCATCTATTCTTATATGGTCTCTATATAATGAGGAGTGGGGATTGGAGTGGGATTTGGCGAACGACCGGGAAAAGCAGGAGCACGTAAAGAGCCTGTACGATGATATCAAAAAGCTCGATCCTACGCGCTTGATATGCGACAATTCCGGATGGATTCATGTCCGAACGGATATTAACGACTACCACCGTTATTTCGTGGTGCCGGAGCAAATCGAAGAGTGGAGATCGGATCTGGACCAATATATGGCGGGAAGTCCCGAGAAAAATTACGTGCAAGGCTATAAACCGCAGGAAGAGCCTATTATTGTATCTGAATTCGGAGTATGGGGGCTGCCCAGCGTTCAGAAATTAATAGAATACTATAAGGGAGAGCCTTCATGGTTCGCCAACCTGGGGGACGATACCCATCGAGAGGATTTCAAAAAGCCTCTGACCGCCTTTCAGAACTTTGAAAAATATCAGTTAGACCGAATCTTCGGGGATATCGAAAATTTATCGGTTTACTCCCAACGCAGGATGTACCGGGCCGTTAAATCCTTGATTGAAGAAATGCGCAAACGGCCGCAAATCAACGGATATGTCGTTACCGAGTTTACGGATGTAGAGTGGGAGACGAACGGATGGCTGGATTACACGCGGAGCCTGAAGTCCGGCTTCGATAAGGCGGCCGAATTTAACGGAAGCTTCATCGTTATGGCCGATCGAGTGAACCGCAATCTCTGGTGCGGGGAAGAGCAGGCGTGGGATATCATTCTGTCCAATAACGACCTGCGGCCAATTCAAGGAATATTGAAATGGGAGATTCCCGGTACAGAGTTATCCGGAAGCATCGAATTGAACGAGGGAAGCCAGGCTTATGTCAAATTGCCGGAAGCAATCCGGTTCACCGTTCCTACGGTGTCGAAATCTTCCTTCTATACCTTGAAGCTGACGGTTACGATGAATGGACAAATCGCGGCAAGCAATGAGGAAGAGCTGACGATTTCGCCGCGAAGCAAGGTATCCCCGGTCACTGTGTGCGCGTATAAGATGGATCCGGAATTCCAAGCCTCTCTTGAAGCAAGCGGGATGGTGCTGACTGAGCATATTTCATCAGCGGAAGCGGTGGTTACCTCCGTGCTGGATGAAGCGGTGCTGGAATATTACCGCAATGGCGGTCATGTGCTGTTCCTGGCTGAGGAAGGAGATCATTTGTCGGACAAAGGCCAGTTTACGTTCCGTGAGCTGGTGCCAGGCGAAAGCTGGGACCGCACCTCCTCCTTTAACTATGTCGATCCGAAGTTCTTCGGCGACCTCCCTCTTCGACATGAGATGGGATGGGAGATGGAGGAGCTGTATCCGGAATATATTGTTCCCTTCAGCAACTATAATAAACTGGGAGGCACGATCGGACGGGTGGTCTATATGTTTGGCAATGAGAACCTGACCGAGACCAGCGAGATCATCTCCGGATACTTCCAGGGATGGATCGGGCAGGCCGGGGGCTCCCTGATCGTCCAAAGAAGCTCCCGAGGCCGTCTCATCTTAACTACCTGGAAGCTGAAGAACAACTATGGCAAACATCCGATCGCCACGCAAATCGTTAACTCCTTGCTCTTGAAGAGTCAAGCAAAGGATGAAGAGTAAAGCTTGCAAAGTAAAAAGCTTGTGGAGCAAAGCGTGAAGAGTAGTTGTAGAGCAAAGCGTGAAGAGTAGTTGTAGAGCAAAGCGTGAAGAGTAGTTGTAGAGCAAAGCGTGAAGAGTAGTTTGTAGAGCAAAGCGAGAAGAGTAGAAAGCTTGGAGAGTAAACTAGTAGATAGGAACAAATAGTGCTGAGAGCAGCTCGAAACAGCTTGAAGAGCAACAGAGTTAGAAGGATAAAAAAGCTCAGAGATTCAAATAAAGCTTGAAGAGTTAACAGAGTTTGAATCATTTCTGCTGGGGGGCATAAGCCCCCCCTTTTCGTCTTGATTGATCCATTCGAGCCGTTGCTGCAGGAAAACAGCTTATCAAATCATACCGACTTCATCACATAGCCAACGGAACAACCCGCCTCGTGGCACCCCACCGAGGCATAGATGGCTAAATGGTCGCAGAATAGGACAACTGCTGGTGCCGCGTTAGCACGCACGGCATAGGGGTCTAAATGGATTTCATGCAGCTAGTTTGCTCCGTTTGAGGTTAAAAACGAAAACTAAATGGAAAACCTCCATCTATTTTTGACTAAAAGAGGGATATCAGAAAAAAACCTCCATTTTAAATGCAGTTTTTCCATCTAATTTAGTAATTTACGCCATTTGCTTCAATTTACCTACATAAAATACAGTTAGACGCTACCCACTTCCGCTTTAAAGAAGGGTTTTCCAATCCAGTTGTGGAAAAGGACTAGGGGATTCTTCAACAAGGACTCTTAATTGAAGTTTGGAGGAAGCGAAATGCACAGCTTTTTGAAGCGAAAAGGGGTTCGGCTGACTGCGAAAGCCTATATTAGAGATGCGCTTAGTTATATGGCGCTGGGGCTATTTGCGTCGCTGATTATCGGGCTGATACTGCGAACGATCGGCGAGCAGGCCGGTTGGCCGCTGTTTGCGGAGATGGGGCAGCTGGCCATGGGCTTAATGGGGCCGGCGATTGGCGCGGCCATCGCCTTCGGACTCGGGGCTCCGCCGCTGGTCTTGTTTGCAGCGGTAGCTACGGGGGCGGCGGGGGCAGAATTTGGCGGTCCGGCCGGCAGCTATATCGCAGCATTGCTATCGGTGGAGATAGGCAAGCTGGTCAGCAAAGAGACGAAGGTGGACATTATCGTTACCCCTTTTGTAACGATCCTTACCGGTTTTTTTGCAGCCAAATTTATAGGCCCCGCGATTGCGAATGCGATGACGACGTTCGGCAGCTGGATCGTCTGGGGGACGGAGCAGAAGCCGCTCATTATGAGCATTCTGGTCGCGACCTTAATGGGGCTCGCGTTGACGGCGCCTATATCCAGCGCAGCGATTGCGTTCATGCTGGATTTAAGCGGGTTAGCCGCCGGGGCGGCAACGATTGGCTGCAGTGCGCAGATGATCGGCTTTGCGGTCAGCAGCTACCGGGACAATAAAGTGGGCGGACTGCTCGCGCAAGGACTGGGCACTTCGATGCTGCAGGTGCCGAATATCGTCCGCTATCCGCTAATATTGATTCCGCCGACAGTGGCGGGAATCATCCTTGCGCCGATCGGCGCGACCGTCTGGCCCATGTTGAACAACGCCGCCGGAGCCGGAATGGGGACCAGCGGTCTCGTCGGTCAGATTATGACCTTGACGACGATGGGCTTTTCCACTGCGGTGCTCGTTCAAATCATTGTGCTGCATTTTATCGGACCGGCCGTCATCAGTTGGATTCTGTCGGAATGGATGAGAAAGCGGGGCTGGATCCAGCCGGGGCACATGCGTATTTATACGGGTGAACGGTCGTAGAGGAGCAGGATCGCTCAATGTTTGAAGCTTCGGGGGCACTTTCCTTCGGGACGGAAGGATGGCTTTCTTTAGCGCCACATATATAGAAGACCCTCTCCGTCCTTGCCTTTTATGAATTCTGTCGTGGAATCTCTCGTGGATTCTTTCATAACGATTGTCCCAGGATGTATTGACATAAAGAGGGAGAAATGCTATAAAACTAATGACTGGCACTCGATGTGTGAGAGTGCTAACGATTTATATTAGGAATAATGGAAAGGGGAGATAGCTATGGCTAAAAAACAGTTCAAAGCAGAATCGAAGCGACTTTTGGAAATGATGATTAACTCTATTTACACCCATAGAGAAATCTTTTTAAGAGAGTTGATTTCCAATGCCAGTGATGCGATAGATAAAATCTACTACAAGGCTCTGACCGACGAGCAGATGGTGTTCGACAAGGACAACTACTATATCCAGGTGAAGCCTGACAAGACCAACCGGACATTAACGATTTCCGATACAGGGATCGGGATGAGCAAGGAAGAGCTGGAAAATAATCTTGGCGTTATAGCGAAGAGCGGATCGCTTGCTTTCAAGAAAGAGAACGAATCCAAGGATGGCCATGAGATCATCGGACAATTCGGCGTCGGATTCTATTCTGCTTTTATGGTGGCCGATGTGGTCACGGTCATTACGAAAGCATTAGGCAGCGACGAGGCTTACAAGTGGGAGTCCAGAGGAGCGGACGGGTATACGATCGAGCCATGTGAGAAAGAAACGGTCGGGACCGAGATCATTCTGAAGATTAAGGAAAATACAGAGGATGATCAGTACGACGAATACCTGGAGGAATACCGCCTGAAGGCGATTATCAAAAAATACTCCGACTTCATCCGTTACCCCATCCGCATGGAGGTGACCAGTTCCCGGCTTAAAGAAGGCAGCGACAATGAATTCGAGGAATACCAGGAAGAGCAGACCGTCAACAGCATGGTTCCGATTTGGAAAAAGAATAAAAGCGAGCTCACAGAAGAGGATTACGCCAACTTCTATACCGAGAAGCGTTATGGCTTTGACAAACCGCTCAAGCATATTCACATCAGCGTAGAAGGCACCGTGAGCTACAATGCGATTATGTTCATCCCGGAGAGCATCCCTTACGATTATTACACGGCCGAGTTTGAAAAAGGGCTGGAGCTGTATTCCAACGGCGTATTAATTATGAACAAGTGCTCCGATTTGCTTCCGGATTATTTCAGCTTTGTTAAAGGCATGGTCGATTCGGAAGATCTGTCGCTTAACATTTCGCGGGAAATGCTGCAGCATGACCGCCAGCTTAAGCTGATCGCCAAGAATATCAAGAACAAAATTAAAGGTCAACTGCAAAGCCTGTTGAGAGATGAAAGAGAGAAGTACGAGGAATTTTTCAAGCAGTTTGGCCGCCAGTTAAAATACGGAGTTTACAGCGACTATGGAAGTCATAAAGAGGATTTGCAGGACCTGCTGATGTTCTATTCCTCCAAAGAGAAAAAGCTGGTCACTTTGGACGATTATGTATCGAGAATGCCCGAAGATCAGAAATACATTTATTATGCTTCCGGGGAAACGATCGAAAGAATCGAGAAGCTTCCGCAGACAGAGCTCGTAGCCGAGAAAGGTTTTGAAATCCTGTACTTTACCGAGGATATCGATGAATTCGCCATTCGAATGCTGACGAACTATAAAGAGAAGGAATTCCGATCGGTATCGAGCGGCGACTTAGGAATCGAATCCGAGGATCAGACGGATAACGCGGAAGCCGGGGAAGAGGAAGATAACAAAGATCTGTTCGAGGCTATGAAGGACATTTTGTCGGGTAAAGTAAAAGAGGTCAGGGTGTCCAAACGGTTAAGATCACACCCGGTATGTCTGTCCACCGATGGCGAAGTGACGATCGAGATGGAAAAGATATTGAAATCGATGCCGAACAATCCGAATGTGCAGGCCGAGAAAGTACTGGAGATCAATAAAAATCATGAAGTTTTCGCGTCGTTAAAAAATGCCTTTGAAAAAGATAAAGAGAAGCTGAATCTATTCACCAACCTGTTGTATAATCAGGCTCTCTTGATCGAGGGATTAGCGGTTGAGGATCCAGTGCAGTTTACTAATGATGTATGCCAAATCATGGTATCCTCCAGCCAATAAAGCGAATTTCCATAATGAATTAACAAGCTGGCATCGATTTCCGATGCCAGCTTGTTCTGCGTGTGCCGCAATAGTTTGAATTACAGGTTGAGTGCTCGGCGGCTGCCGATTATGACTTCGCCGCGGATGTTCTCAATTGCTCGTTTTGTTGAAGCAGTTTGGAAATATGGCTCTTTCCCGACTTATTGATGAAACTTTTCGGTGGAATCATGGGCTGCACCTCCTTTCTATTTTGAAGCGACTCGCTGCCCTCTTGTCAATATCTTAGCGGATCACACCGTCCGATTCTGTATTTTCGATTACATTTCCCCAGTTTCTTCGTAGTTTAATTTCGCTGGAGGAGTGCCGATCTCCGCGAAGCGGTCTAAGAGCGCAGAAAGCTAGCTTCGTAAGCATGGGCTGGTTTAGTAGATCGTTTCCTCGGAGGATTTATTAGATCCAAACGATCTGGGAACAACAGCGATTGGAACCCCATCCGTTTCTCGCAACTGCATTAATTTACCGCTCTTTTAAATATTGAAGCAGCTGATCGAAATCGGTGGAATATACGTTCTCGCTTCCAAAGTAGCCCTCGCTACTGCCGACAATATGGGCAAACTTGGAATAAAGCCGGTTTAGGTAGGCATTGTCCGCCAGGGCATGAAATTGCACCGTCTTGACCTGCCGGTTCTCCTCGGCGATCAGACAGATCATGTCCTGGAATCCTTTCAAGAAAACTCGGCCGCTCCGA
Source organism: Paenibacillus sp. J2TS4 (assembly GCF_018403245.1). Classification (GTDB taxonomy): domain Bacteria; phylum Bacillota; class Bacilli; order Paenibacillales; family NBRC-103111; genus Paenibacillus_L. The sequence goes on along the minus strand of NZ_BOSH01000005.1, from coordinate 153,648 downwards.
TATTCCTTATTAATAATAACGGAGTCGATAAAGGCCAGCTCACCGTGAGGGTCGAACTCGTAATCGGCCGTGGCATACCAGTAATTGACCCAGCCAATCAACTGATTGTGACGGTCCATAGCCAGCAAGATCCGACAGTTGTTAATGATGCCCAAGAAATGCTCCAAAGCTTCGGCAAATGAAAATCGGCTGTGAAATTCCGTACTGTGCCGGATAAGAAACAGAGTAAACTGCGCGAAATCTTCATCGCTTTCGCAGCGTTTCATGTAGGAATACATAGGGCGTGAGCACCTCCTAGCTTCTTCGTTCCTTCAACGTTCGTCTGATGTAAGCATTGATGTCTGGATACTGGGACAGAATGTAATGAAGCACCTTCCGTTGAAGAGTCAACAAAACACAAGGAGTTATTGCCGTCACGGTCGCCGTTCGCGGAATGTCCTCCAGCAAGGCAATCTCTCCAAAATGATCTCCGTCCTCCAGAACGGCCAGCCGATTTTGCTCCGCATCCGGGTCTGCCGCCCTTTGCGTAACCTCCACCCTTCCCCGCGCAATCAAGTAAAACTTTTCCCCGGTATCCCCTTCGCTGAGAATAGACTGTCCCGCTGTGAAGGTTTCGGTGTTGAACAGATTGGCAATTTCCTTCAGCACATCCAGATCGACCCCATGGAAAAAAGGAAGCCGCGAAAGGCGATCCACGTGAATGCTCGCTTCCTGCCCGCCATTAGATAGAGATAGGCCGCTTTGTTTATCCCACATATTTTTATAGGTTCCGCCTTTTTCAAGCAACTGCTGATGGCTTCCGTTTTCCACCAGGTTCCCCTGATCGAAAACAAAGATGTGATCGGCCCCGGCAATGGAGGCGAGGCGGTGAGTCACCGTAATGACGGTCCGGTCCCGCCCGAGCTTCGCGAAGGTCTCGTTAATCGACGCCTCCGAGATCGGATCCAGTGCGGAGGTTGCTTCATCCAGAAGCAAGAGAGGAGGATCTCTCAAGATCGCTCTGGCTATGGCGAGCCGCTGGCGCTGTCCGCCGGAGAAATTGCTGCCCTCATCCCATACCTGTGTCTCATACCCGTCCGGGAGACTGTAGATGTAATCATGGATTTCGGCTTGTTTCGCCGCTGCGACGACCTCGTCGAAGGAAGCTACAGGGCGGCTAATGCGAATGTTCTCCAGCAAAGTTCCTTGGAACAGGAAGTTATCCTGAAAGACAATGCCGATTTGCTCCCGATACAGGCTTCGATCGAGCGTCTGGAGGCTGGAGCCGTTAATGCGGACCTGGCCGCTGTCAGGCTCGTAGAGACCCAGCAGCAGCTGCACCATCGTACTTTTACCGGAGCCGCTGGAGCCGACGAAGGCCGCCGTGGTTCCGGCAGGAATGCTCAGACTGATCTGCTTCAGCACAGGTTGATTTGGATTATAGCTGAAGGTGACCTGATCTGCTTCGACCTGCAGCTGCCGCCGCTGCAACGGGACGGACTCGGAACCGCCCGCTGCTTCCCCAGGTTGCTTCAGCAGCCCGCCGATCCGCTCCATACTGACAAGAGCATCCGTAAAGGCCGGAATAATGAAGGTCAAGCTGAATACGGAGTTCCCCATCGACGTATACATCGTGAAGAAAGCGACGAGAGAGCCGATCGTAATATAGCCCTGCAACGCCATATAAGAGCCAAACCCGATAATCGAGAGGTGAACGAGGAGCAGGCTGACCATCGGGACTCGTTCTAACTGGGCGTTCATCACATTTTGCTTATAGCTGCTGAGGAATAAAGCTTTTAGCCGGGCATTGAACTTGTCCATCATAGCCGCCTGCAGATTGAAGCCTTTAATAACCTTTTGTGCCTTCACATTTTCCTGCACGTCACTCGTCATGGCCGCTACCTGCTCCTTATACCCGGCATAGACCGCTTGAGCACGGCGACTGAGGAAATACGGACCGATAAAGATCAGGGCCCCGCCAATCAGAATGAGGAGCGCCATACTCCACTGCAAATAAAAAAGCACAGCGATACTGATAATGACGGTAACCAGTGACTGAATGCCCGTGGTAAAAATCGAGGTCATCGCCCCTTCAATCGCAGGCAAATCGACGGAGAAATGAGAGACCAGCTCCCCGGAGCGTTTTTGGTTGTAAAAATCGATGTTCAACCGCTGCATCTGCACAAACAACTTTCTTCTCAAGTCGGTCTGGACCCGCGCGTTTAACTTGGCGAGGACGTAATCGCTCCCAATCCCGGAGAGGACACAGACCAGCCCGCCAATTCCCAGCACCAGGAGGATCCGGAAGAAATACTCTTTATCTCCCGGCTCAATCGCATGATCAATTATAAATTTAAAGCTGAGCGGCGCGAGCGAGATGAAAGCCAGATCAAGGAATAAAGTGAAGAAAAACAGAGAAGCCAGCAGCTTGTAGGGACGCATATAGCCCAGCAGATTTTTGATGACGGCAAGCATGGCAACGTCTCCTTATGTTGTTAAAAGTACGTTTCATGACGAAACTTTGCAGCATACGAATGCCAGGCCTGAAAGGAAGCTCGATATTCATCTATTTCGCCAAAGACCGATTCTGCGGTAGTTTTTCGCTCCGCAACTTTTGTACAAAGCTTACGTAAATCATTGTCCGCCGGTGCCCAGAAGCGAATTTCCCGCACTTCTCTGTCCAACTGAGCGATGTATTGCGTCAAATATTGAAGCCCTTGCAGAAATAGCCGAGTTCTGCGGTATTCCTCCAGCAGGAAGACGATTTGAATTTGTACCACCTGCGTATCTTCATATTGATTTTCCCCGGTTCCATAGATGTACCCCAAGGCTCCGATAGTCTCGTAATCTTCGTTAAAGCACAGAAAAGCTTCCGCTTCCATCAGAATAGGGCTGGCCAGGAAGCTGAGTGCTGCCGGGAACGAGTAAGGCAAATTTAATTGCGTGTAGTGCTCCAACAGAAATTCAAGATACTTCTTATCGTAAAATAGGCTTGAACATCTGGAAAAATAACAATCCATTAGGCTTCTACTCCCTGAATAGTAATAGCTTCCGGAATTCGATTCCATCCTCTCGCAGCCTTCCCCTTCAACAAGTGTTTTCGACTCTCAGCCGGAGGGATTATTGTATGATTGGATTATAATGCGTTATCGGTTGCTAATCTGTAATCGCAGCTACAAAAACAAAATATTTCGAGAAGGATGAAACAGATTTAGGCTTATTTTGAAAAAGAATTCAACAATGACTATTGGATATCGTCAGTCTTAAGTAAATAAAATGTTATAATATAGAAGAAATTTGATAAGGAAGCGCGATAAGGTGGGTTCCTTTCTGTGAGAGCCATATTGGTAGACGATGAACGATTGGCGTTAAGGCGGCTCAAAATTATGCTGGAGGACGAAGTAGGCGGAATAGAAGTGATCGCCATGTATTTAAATTCCGCAGAATCATTGAATGGTGTAATGTATTGGGCTAAAGAAGCGATCAACAACATCGCAGCGAGACTGGATCTTGCAGGAACAGGGAACAACACCTGGTCGCCTGACCGCAATATCAGCCGTGCTGAATTTTCGACAATTGTGGTCTCCGGTTTAGGCTTAATGCGCCAGGATGTGCAGCAGAATGTATTCCATGATATCCCACCTTCTGCCTGGTACCATGACGCCGTGACCATTGCCAATGAATTTGCTATTGTGCTTGGCTTTGAAGATGGCTCGTTCCGCGGTGATCTTCAAATCACTAGAGAGCAAGGAATCGCGATGATTGCCCGGGCATACAGCTTGATCAATCCAGAAGCCTCTATCGGTCTTACTGAGGTGGAGAAGCAGCTTTCCGCTTATGGCGATGAGAGCAACGTCTCCTTCTGGGCTAAAGAAGCTGTAGCCATGATGATTTCAATTGGAATCGTGGAAGGAAAAGACGGGCAGCTGCTGAAGCCGCAAGATAACATGACGCGTGCCGAAACGGCTGCACTGATCCAAAGATTGTTGCAAACAACAAACCTGATTGATTAATTTTCATTCCAAACAACCACTGTCGACGATTCAAAGTCGGCGGTGGTTGTTCTTTTGACATTCCTTACCTTTTAGAAAAATCAAATTTAAGTCAAAAGCGGTCCATGTACGAGTTTCCCAACAGGGTACTCTGGCGCAACGGCATTCTCTTTCTCCAAACATTCCATCACCGTCAGCACCAAGTCTTCCCGCCACGGCCGCGCGGCTACCTGTACACCCACGGGCAGACCGCTGCTGTTATGATCCGCTCTCGAAGCCGCTTGAACCATTCTATCCTTGCCTACGTCCGGCGCGATGTTCCACGTCTCATCAGGACGAACGGCCGTCGTGCTGACGACGCCGGCAGGCATGCCCAAATAGTTATACAACAGAGCATACGAACCTTCAAAATTCATCTCCAACGATAAGTCATGCTGTATTGCGGGAACCGGGAAAGGAGGAGCAATCAACACATCGATTTGCTGCCGTTCCATTTCCTGAAGAAATCTTTGCCGATACCCTTCTCTTTGCGATACCAATCGTTGCAGTTCCCCGACCGTCTTTTTACCCAAGTAGGGAATGAGATGAGATCCAGCCAGTTTCTGTCCAAGCAAGCGAAGGACGAGGGATACAAGACGCTTCTTGCGGACGGACATCCCGAATGACCGGCGAATGCCGGCGATTTGTGCCGCCATTTCATCCGTTCTGACGGTCTCCTCGATTCCTTCCGCCCCTCCCGCCGATAGTAACGCATAAAAATGATGCAGAGCAATCTCCGGATCCGGCAGTACGAATTCCCGCACCTCAGCTCCGCATCGATGCAAAACGGCGGCAGCATCGCGCACCGCTCGTTGAATTGCAGGAGAAGGAGCGAGCAGGCCATCAGTCGTGCAGAACCCTACGCGCAAGCCCTTCACTCCGTTGACGCTCATCTGAATGGGGGCTCGCTTAAGCGTCTCTGCCGTAGAAATGACCTGCATCGCCAAAGCAAGGTCTTCTACACGCCGCGCCATCGGGCCTATGCTTGACATCGCCGCCGCCTCCGGGAGAACGTGTACGATCCCCTCCGGCTTCTTCGCAGGCACCCTGCCGGGCGTAGGCTTAAGAGCATGTATTCCGCAATAGTGAGCCGGTGTGCGAACGCTGCCTCCTACATCGGTGCCAAGCCCAAGCGGAGATCCGCCCGCAGCGATAATGGCCGCCTCGCCTCCGCTGCTTCCTCCGGAAGAACGCTCCTCCGGACGCCAAGGATTGCAAGTTCTCCCGTACAACGGATTGACGGACTCACTCCCCATCAATAGCTGCATCACATTCGTTTTTCCCAGCACGATGGCGCCCGCCTGCTTTAACAGGGCGATGCTCGGATCATCCTCTTGCGACCTTTGTCCGCGGCGGCTCGGCAGCCCCCATGTGCTTGGAGTTCCGGCTATGTCCAACGATTCCTTAACGGTAATCGGCACTCCATGCAAGGGTCCCAGTTCTTCTCCGCTTTCCACCCTGCGGTCCGCTTCTTTCGCCGATTGTCGAGCCTCTTCGAACATGGGAAAGACTACCGCATTCAGGAGCGGATTGACCTCCATCATCCGTTCGATGTGCGCCTCCACCAACGCTTCCGAGGTCCACTGGCCGTGTCGAATTCCTCTGGCCATTTCCGCTGCGCTTAAGCTTAATAGCTGTTTATCGATCATGACGATTATCCCCTTGGGGGTGATTGGACAATTCGTTATCGATCCATTGCAAGCTTAACCGAAGCTGCTCCATGCCGAACGATAACGTCTTCAGCCGGAAGGGATCCGTCTCCGGGTCCTTGAGCAGCGCCTCCTGCATTGCCAATAGATGGGCAAGACCGTCTTGAAGCCGCGCTTGTTCTTGCGTGAGCCACTTCACGATTTGCTCTTCCGAGCAATGGGAGCCAAAAAAGATGCGCAAAAGCAGATCGGAGCGCTGAACGCTCTGCGCCACCGGCGACGCCAAATAATCTGCGAACGCTGTGCGCCCCTTGTCCGTAATGGCGAATACATTCTTATTCGGCTTCCCCTCCTGAAGCAAGACTTCCTTGATGACCAGTCCTTCGCTCTCCATTTTTCTGAGGGCCGGATAAATCCCGCTAAAGGTGGCTTCAAAAAAATAAGAAACCGACTCATCGAACTTGCCTTTGAGATCATATCCCGTCATGGGACCGTCCAATAAAAAACCTAAAATGACGTTCTGAATGTTCATTGTCTCACCTTTTTATATATTATCATCAATAATATTGTCAATGATAATATAATTGTTATCTGGTGTAAATGTTTTTTTCCATAATAAAGCAAAGAGAGGGGAACCATTTATTTAACCGGCAAAGACTATGGCCTAATATGGGTTTATGATGCACTTATGACAGACTAGAATAATATGCAGACAATCTCTTTTTTGCCATAGTAGTTTTTTTATAAATTAGTTATATTTAAAAATAACAGATACTTTTGGTGGCCGATTAGAAAGTTAGACGGGTTCCACCCAATCTGTGGTCTCAACCTAAAATGCGATTTGACTTCGGTGCCTGTTGCCTTATGGAACGTGGTGTTGTTCGCTCTCTGGCCATTGTCGTAGTGGTTCCGGCGTTATCCTTGCTAACGTTGTGCAAGACCAAGAATGTAAAGGAGTGATTAACATTGATCCAACCTCCATTATCTGCGGAAAAGCGGCTTCTAAGACTAAGTTATCCCAAAGACAAAGTGCGAGTGGTCATCGATACGGACACTTATAATGAAATCGACGATCAGTTCGCCGTCATCTATGCTATGCAATCTCCCGAAAGAATGCAGATTGAAGCTTTATATGCGGCGCCTTTTCATAACGAGCTTTCCGACGGACCGCAAGACGGGATGGAAAAAAGCTATGAGGAACTGCATAAAATTATGGCAGTGCTCGGAAGAGAAGGAGAGGTCCCGATTTTTCGGGGATCAGATGCGTACTTAACCGATGCGAATGCACCGATCGTAAGCAAAGCCGCCTTAGACCTGGTAGAGCGGGCCCTGAGCACGGAGGATGACGAGCCCTTGTACGTTGTGGCTATTGGAGCTATTACGAACGTTGCCTCGGCGATTTTGCTGGAACCACGAATTATCGAGAAGATAGTGGTAGTTTGGTTAGGAGGGCATGCGCTTCATTGGCCGGATACGAAAGAATTTAATTTGCGCCAGGATCTGGAAGCCTCCAGAGTGATTCTAAACAGCGGTGTGCCGTTGGTGCTCATTCCTTGCATGGGGGTGTCTTCGCACCTGCTGACCTCCCTGTCGGAGATTCGCGACTACGTCCAAGACAAGGGGACAGTCGGCCGCTATTTATACGAAACCTACAAACGCTGTCATGATGATCATTTTGGTTACACAAGGGTCATCTGGGACATCGCGAACATTGGTTATCTTAACAATGAAAGCTGGACCGAAAGCTCCCTGGTCCCCAGCCCGGTCCTCACCGATGATTTCCGTTGGGAGTCTGATCAGGCCAGGCATCTCATCCGGTATGTTTGGAATGTGCGGCGGGATGCGATTTTTCAAGATATGTTCCGGAAGCTGTGAAAAAAGATAGGGTGGCGCACCTATCCGGCTGAAGCTTGAAACAGCGGACGGTGCTTTTGGCCAAACGCGGCCCGGAACAGCCACCCTGTTCCCCCGCCATCTTTAAAGCAACGTAGGCAATTCCTGCAATCATGCAGGAATGTTTAACTTGTTTCTTTGTATCAATTGGAAATTCCTGCGAATGTGCATCCTTTTTGCGTGGAACGGTCCAGATACGGGCCAATCGCGGTAAAAACCTGCAGTTTTGCAGGAAAGCAGCTGCAAACAGGCACAGCCTGGTTTCCTGTACAATCGCAGGAATTTCCGCAGAGCTGTCCGAGGCATTCCTATCCAAAAGAGAGCAGAAGGGGAGAGGGGTAGGAGAGTGGCTGCAGTCCAGTGGGTCAAGGGAGACGAGGAGAACCAGTGGCCTTGGAGCAATTTCCCGGCTAATTAAATGGAGGCTGGATCATCCGCAGAAGTTGAACATTTCAAATCGGAATACTGAAGAAGGGCAGGAGCGCAATGTTCCTGCTCTTTTTAATGACGGATTTTGGCAGGCGATATTAATCAGCCGGAAAGCTATGATCAGTGCTTGACTTCCTTCTCACGCTAAACTAACTGGATTTTATGTAGGTCATTTAGTCAGATCTGACGAATTTTGTAGACTAACTGGAAAACCTCCAGCTAGTTCGGATAAAATCTAGCCAATCCATCCATTCCATCATTTTTAAATGTAGATTTTCCAGTAAGTCCAGCCATCTAGCGGATAAAGCAAAAACTAACTACTGAAATTCCATTTAACCTGTGAAGGACTAATTATGGTTTTGAAACCAAAAATTTTTTACAAAAAATGAACTTTTTTTCACGCTCGTTATTCTTATAAGGGAGAGAGGTGAAGGCATGAACGTAGCTCGATTGGCGAAGAAAGCAAAAAAGGGAAATAAAGAAGCATTACTTCAATTAATTATGGCTGAAAAAGATGTTTATTATAGGCTCGCTTTCACCTATACGGGGAATACGCACGATGCGATGGATGCGATGGAGGAAATGATCGTCAGGGTATACGAGAGTATTGATCAGCTCAGGAACGTAGAAGCTTTTTACAGCTGGAGTAAAACGATTCTGGTCAATTGTTGTAGAACGTTGCTCCATAAGCAGAACAAGCTGGTGCTATTAGAGGATTGGAATTGTGCGGAGGGGAGCATACCAGGTCATGCCTTGACCAGCGATCCTTATATCAGGAGCGATCAACAAATGGATATCCGGCAGCTGCTGCTGCATTTAAATGAGCATCAAAAGGAAGCGATCCAGTTAAAATATTTTCACGATCTCGATTACCAAACGATAGCCGATATGACCCAGGTTCCGCTCGGGACCGTTAAATCAAGAGTCTTTCAAGGCTTGAAAAAGCTAAGAGATCTTTATAGGGGGGATGTTGATGAATAACATCGAGGAACGGTTGGCTGACGAGAAGAAGCGCACAGACTCTATAACCGCGCCAGAAGAATTGGAACAGAGATTAAGAAGTGCTCTGGAGTCTACTCCCCCAAAAAGAACGAAACGAATAGCGCCTATTTGGAAGATAACAGCGGTTTCCTTATTATTTATGATCACGGTTGGTTATCATTACAACGGCTTTGCTTTCTATGGCAAGAAGCTGCTTGGATTTGATGAAGTGATGGATGGAACTTTGAAAGAACGAAATGAGGAAGGCATGGGACAAATTATTGAAAAACAGACAGAGTTGCATGACGGAACGATACTCACCATTAACGGGATTATGACGGATGCCAATCAGTTGGTTATGTACTATACCTTGAGCAATCCTAATGGGATAGATGAGAGCCAGGGCGATCTTTTTAGACCTTCAGAAATAACCGGTTTTTTAACGAGCTCCAGGGCAGTAAGCGGTACGTCGCTCATTAATGAGAATCAGACGGAGATTAAAGGGATGAAGTCCTTCGAACCGGTCAGTCCTTTTTCCAAAAAATTAACGTTACATTATTGGCAGCAGCTAGAGGACGGCCAGATGACAGAAGAAAACCTCTCTTTTCCTTATAATCCTAACCAAGCCATGCAGACGGTGATTAAACAATCCATCAAGAAGACGATAAAAGTCGATAAAGGGAGCGTCACATTCGATTCCATAACGGCCACACCAACTTTGACCGTGGTCGAAGGAACGTTGAATGTCAAAAACTTTGACAGAATCGATTTCCCGCTGGAAGGAGTAGAGTTAATTGCTAATGGGACCCCTGTACAATTAATGGGGGGCGGCAGCCAATCTTTATTTGGAGGCGGAGGATTCAAGTTTGACATTCGCTATGATGTCTTGCCGGAACAGCTGGAATCACTGGAACTAGTCGTACAAACTTTTGTCGGATATCAAAAGCTGGACGCCAAGCTTGCCCTCGCCTCTATTGGCGATGAGCCGATTTCGCTTGACGGCAAGGAATTATGGGTGAAGGACGTGTCAACGACTTCACAAGGAGTTGAAATAACGATCGCTACCGAAAATGACGTAATGCTTGACGGGGTATCCATAGAGACGCCAAGCGGGATCATTCCTTTAAAAACGACTATAAATCAATTCCAGACCAGTCAGGAAGACGGAAGACAATGGAAGGAGCGCACTTTATTATTCGACACCACAACCGAGCCAGAGTCTCTTCTCATAGAAGGGATGCATTACAGAAAAGCATACAATGACGTAATGAAAATATCGGTTGATTAGGAAAGCATAGAATCCAAATTTGGTATGTGCATAAAGAAAACGTTACGGTTTTAGCGATAGATAGGTTATAATTTAGTGGATGGAAAAATATGACTGATATACCAGACGACCATTAGGTAAAGGCGGGATGATATGGAACCCTCAAACATTGGGCTGGGCAGGCTTCATGAATGTACGTTTGAAGAGGCGACGCAGTTATGGAATGACGGCTTTGAAGGGTACTTTAGTGATATGTCTCGCAATATCTATCAAACGATTGCACGGATGGGCGAGCACCATATCCAGCCGGAGCACTCCGTTGTCGCTTGGTCCGACGGCCGTCCGATCGGTTTTGTGCTCTTGGCTGTCAAGTCGGTACGCGGAGAGACACTGGCCTGGAACGGAGGAACCGGCATAGCCATCGATCACCGGGGGAAGGGCATTGGCAAGCAAATGATGAAAGAAGTGGAACGAATTATCCGGGATCAGAAGATAGACCGCGCCTACCTTGAAGTGATCACGGACAATAAAAGTGCGATAGGCGCTTATCGCAATGCGGGATTTCGCATAGCTGACCAAATCATAGGGATGAAGAGGAATGGGGAGATGAGTTCCCGAGCTTTTGCCTCCGACGGGCAGGCCCTTTATTCTTTGCGCCAAGGAAAACCGTGGGAAGCGGCTTCCTTGTCTTTTTACCGTCGGGATGCGGCATGGGAGAGCCAGTGGCATAACTTGAAAGAAAGCAACAGCTTGATCGTTACCGACTCCTCCGATGAACCTGTTGGTTACGCTCTATATAAGGACATCATCGATGAATATGGGCGATGGACGTCAACGGTTTTGTATCAATGTGAAGCCGCCCCCTCCCATTCCGATGCGGAATCCGTATTTCGTGTCTTGTTGTCCCGACTGTACGGCCCCGCGAATCACGACCGGGCACGTCAAACTCACAATTTATCGATGGCTAATAAAACTTTGATAGATTTGCTGGTTAAAGAGGGTTTTCAGACGATCTACGAGCAGTATTTGATGGTTTTGGAATAAATGGGCGGATTTGCGCCGATGGAGAAGAAAGTAGTTGTATCTTCTTCATTGGCGCTTTTTATTATATTGAAAATTTGCCCCAACGAGTTCATCCTGTGGCAAGCTCTCTTCTAGCACTAAATATTCGATTCAATTTAGCAGAAATATTCCAAATGAACCGAGTTGTTTTTTTGATAAAATTTTACAATAAATCGGATCATTCCGGGATTGATCTGTTGTATAATTATTGCAAACCTTATTACTGGAACGGAGGCCTGCAAGTTGAGATCGGTCTTGAATATTGCCCATAGAGGGGCGTCCGGGTACTGCCCGGAGAATACGATAGCCGCTTTCCAGCGCAGTATGGAGCTCGGTGCCACGGCGATTGAAACCGATGTCCAAATGACGGCGGACGGTCATTTGGTGCTGATTCATGATGAGTCACTGAAGCGGACGACCGGTTCGCCTATGCTTGTCAAGGATATAACACTGGATAGGCTGCGGGAGCTGGATGCGGGGTCCTGGTTCGATCCGGCGTTCAAGGAGGAGCGTGTTCCGACTCTGGAAGAGTTGTTCGAGCTGGTTAAACCCTATTCGGTGCAGGTAAATCTGGAGCTGAAGAATGGAGTTGTTCTGTATCCCGGTTTAGAGGAAGCCGTTATAGCCTGCACTCGTCGGTTCGGCATGAGTGATCAGGTCATCATCTCCAGCTTTAATCATTATTCCTTGGTACACTGCAAGCAATTGGCTCCGGAGATGCGGACCGGTATTTTATATATGGAAGGCCTGTATGAGCCGTGGGACTATGCAGCGCGGATCGGTGCCAGCGCGCTTCATGCGTATCATTATGCCGTCATCCCGGAATGGGTAGCCCAGGCGGCGGAACGGGGAATAGCGTATCATCCGTTCACCGTCAATGACCCGGCCCATATGCGCAGATTGTTGGATGCCGGGGTATCCGGCATTATTACCGATTATCCCGATCGTCTGGCAGAGCTGTTGAAGGAGACGGAGGCGAGGAACGAATGAAGAAAACGTGGTTGCTAGGCTTTGGTTTTTTTAGCATTAGCATCACGTGGTCGCTCTATAATGCCTTTGTTCCGTTCTTTCTCGATCCCTTTCTGAAAAGCACCGCACTAATCGGATTTATGATGACGATAGACAATTATTTCGCCTTGTTTCTGCAGCCGTGGATCGGAAATCGCAGTGACCGGACCGTATCCCGATTTGGCAGACGAATGCCTTATCTTCTGATCGGTATGCCGTTAGCCGCGTTGTTCGTCATTCTTATTCCGTTTCATACCAATCTCTTCACGCTAGTGTTATTCATGATGCTGATGAACCTCGCGATGAGTCTTTATCGGTCGCCGACGATTGCTTTGATGCCGGATATTACACCAGAAGCTCATCGGACGAAAGCAAACGGCATTATTAATTTCATGGGCGGAGTCGGAGCGATTATTGCGTTCGGCGGCGGGTCTGTTTTGTACAAGGCGAATCCTTCATTCCCGTTTGTCGCTGCGGCTGCGGTTACCTTGCTTTCGATGTTCATTTTGTTCCGCACCATTAAGGAAAAACGCGATCTGATTGTTCCGGTAGCGACCGATAATCAGCGGGTCAAGCTGCTCGGGGAATTAGATCGCACGACCGTCATGCTGCTGGCGGCGATTTTTTTCTGGTTCGTGTCGTATCAAGGCGTCGAAGCGCTATTCACGTTATATGGAAAGCATCATATGGGGCTGGAGGAGAGTGTATCGGCCTTCTCGTTAACGTTCTTTTCGTTGTTTTTTGTATTATTCGCGATTCCAAGCGGCTGGCTGGGCAACCGATTCGGCAAGAAGACGATGATTATCATCGGTGTGTGCGGCCTAATTCTCGTATTCGCCGCTATTCCGCTAATCGACACGGTGTTGATGCTCCGTACCTTGCTGGCGCTCGGAGGGATTTGCTGGGCGTGCATTAACATTAACTCTTATCCGTTTGTCGTATCCACGGGAAGCGAACGAAGCATCGGGACCCGAACGGGCTTGTATTACCTGGTCTCCTCGCTGGCGGCCATCTCCTCACCGCCGCTGCTCGGTCTGATTATTGACCAGTTCGGCTACGGCTCCTTGTTCTTCTGCGCTTCCGGCAGCATGCTGCTGGCCCTGCTGTTTTTGCTGCTGATCAAGCATGATGGAAAATCGTCCGCAGCCCCAACAGAAGCAATGTAGTAGCGGTCCAACGGTATTAATTGCTGGTTGTTTTTTCGTATAGAAATCAAGCTCAATGCAAGAACAACATTTTTTCGCGAAAAAAAGGTTGTTTTAATAAGAACAACAAATGGGGAGAAACAATGAACTATTCCATTGACGTTTCTTTGGAACACAATAATGAGTTTGCAAGTTTCCTAAAACAAATGATTAGAGATTACAATGACAAACATTCACCTCATCACAGCAAGATAAGAAAAGAAGATTCAGTTCATCCGATTAACATCATTGTATCGGGCGACGATGAACAGTGGGTCGGAGGAATTTCTGCAGAAGTCTATTGGGATTGGGTTGAAATTAACGACTTCTGGCTCGGAGAAGAATGCCGTGGGATGGGTTTAGGGCGGCTCTTGCTTAATAAAGTAGAGACCATTGCAAAGGAGAAAGGCGCGAACAAAGCACTGCTAACTACCTTTGAATTTCAAGCACGTACTTTTTATGAAATGCAGCAGTATAAGGTCGTAGGTGAAATTAAGGATTACCCTCCTGGCAGCAGCTATTATACTATGGTGAAATCGCTAAAGTGAAACATACGTATTCAGCTTACGTACAATAGTTGAATGATCCGCCTTTTCAATAGGCGGTCTTCTTTTTGATCATGAGTAAGGCGGAGCAGACAGTATTCGCCCCATTTGTACAATTGAAGTGCAATAGTACCTCTTAATATTGGTGTTTTACCTTGTTTGGACAATCGGGGTGCAAAAGTACACCTTAAAATGGGCGAAATCGTCCATTTCAAGGAAATATGGGAAATAGAGTGTATTTTTACACCTTAATCTCAAAATAGGCAAAAACTATAGAGTTGAAGTGCATTTCTGCACCTTAATTTGAGGGAAGGGAAATTGTCCCAATGTGTCGAACACATAGAGTGCCCGGTTCAATATTGAATCGGTTTCGTGATTCACAGGGGAGCTTTTTGCACAATCTCTCGAAATAGAAAAGGGGGCGGATAAAGATGGGGCATATCCTCCTCATCTTATTGTTCTATTGCGGTGTCATTCCATTCATCGTTTCGCTGACTGCCTTGTCATGGGCGACATTCGAAATTAATTTTACTATCGCGGCTGCCGCTACGCTGTTCATCTGCGGAATATTTGCCGGCATATTTGCTGCCAAGGGAAGACAGCTTCCAGATACCCCGGCTATGAGGTATGGGCCTGTTATTTTCCCCCTGACCTATACCGCCGTGTTATGGTCCGTGCTTATGCTTACCAGCGGTGGTTTTTATGGAAGCCCCGTCTGGGGATGGTACGTCTTACTGCAGCTCCCGTTTCTTCCCATTAACTTCATCGGCTCTTTTATCAAACCCGGAATCGTATATTTATTAGCGCCGCTCAGCTATAATCTCTCGTTTCTCATCTGCTTCTTCTTGACAGAAAGAAATCGCACCTCCAAGGTCGCCATTCCCAGATATGCGTCGCTCGGGTTTCTCGTCATCTTGATCCTGGCGCTGGGAGTGGGAGGCGCCGTCCAGTGGCAGCGCAGTCAAACCGTTCTCCCTTCCTATGGATTTAAATATGGCGGGGGCTACTCCAGTACAGATTTATGGCCCTATGATATCACTAATCCCGATAATCAATTGCCACGGCTGGCTGGGCCGGCAACCTTCCAGATTGACAATCCGAAGGACATGCCTGTATTGGATGGAGCCGAAGCGGCCTTCCCGGTATACTCCGCTTTTGCCCAAGCGGCATATGATCGGGTGGGGATGGGGGAGTCGAACGAGAAGCTCATCACCTTTACGAATACGATATACGCCTATGAACGTTTATTGAACCGCGAGGTCGATATTTATTTCGGGGCCGAGCCTTCGGCAGAGCAATTAAAGATGGCTGAAGAGCACGGACGCGAGCTGATCATGACTCCGATTGGAAAAGAAGCGTTCGTATTCTTTGTCAATCCGAATAATCCGATTGAGAGCTTGCAGGTGTCCGAGATTAAGGAGATTTATTCCGGCAAGATTCAGAACTGGAAGCATGTAGGTGGTGCCGATGATAAGATCGTTGCCTTTCAACGCCCCAAAAACTCGGGAAGCCAAACCTTGTTGGAAAAGATTATGGGGGACACCCCGATCATGACTCCTCTCAAGGAAGAGGTTCCACGCGGAATGGGCGGAATTCTGGAGCAAGTGGCCGATTATAGAAACTATGAGAATGCTCTTGGTTTTTCCTTTCGTTTTTTTGCAACGGGAATGAACCAAAAAATCAACATTAAATTCCTGGCCATCGATGGGGTAGAGCCGGATGCGGACAATATTTCCAGCGGGGCCTATCCCTTCACCGCCACTTTATATGCCATTACTTTGAGGGATAACTCCAAAACGACGATCGCTCCTTTTTTGGAATGGATGCAGGGACCTCAAGGCCAACAGTTGGTGGAAGAGATAGGATATGTCAGATGGTCATCCGATGGATAGATTCTATAAACAAAAAAATAAGCTCATAATATGGAAAATGGAGCAGAGCAGATGCAGCTTCGTAGAGATGTAAGAAATGTCTGTCCAGTTGACAGGTTATAGAAGTTTAGAGAAAATAGAGCATAACTGATGTAAATCTATCATTCTAGGGAGTTTTATACATGAACAATAAACCAGGTCGTCAATCGTTTCAAGAGCGATTGGACCGTTTGGTGGGCAAGCTGAGGACGGATATATTAAGCGGTGTTCGTCAGCCCGGATCTTATTTACCTTCGGAAAGCATGCTAGCCAAGCAGTTCCAATTAAGCAATAAATCGGTTCGCAGAGGTTTGGAGCTGTTAGTCGAAGAAGGCCTGATTGTCAAAATCGACCGGGTAGGCAGCATGGTGATGGAAACGGCCCAGGAGAAAATCCGGATCAATTTTGGCCTGAACCCATCCTTGACCAGTGATTTTTTGATGGATGAGCTGCTGCTGGAATTTCATCGCGGAAATCCGGGCATTCAGGTTCGTCCCATTACTTTAAATAACTTCGAGCATGTCCAATCTGCGGGTGAAATGATGGAAAGCGGCATTCTTGATGTCGTCTCCTTTAATGGCCTGCAATTCCAAGAGATGGTGGAGAGCGGATTGGAGCCGTTATTGGAGCCCTTGAGTGCCGATGACGCTCTGTATCCTATTGCGAATGAAGCGTTTATACATCAGGGCCAGCTGCTGGCTTACCCTATTTCCTTCTCTCCCGTGGTGCTTTGCTATAATAGAGCCCATTTTCAGGAAGCCGACCTGCCCGAGCCTGACAGCTATTGGACCTGGGATGATTTAATGGATGCCGCTGCCAAGCTTTCCGCCAAGCGCGGCCGGCACGCCATCTATTTTGTTCCTGCCTCGGAAAACCGCTATTCCGTCTTTTTGCTTCAGAGCGGATTGGAGTGGAGGAATAACGTTCAAAGCGAGGGGACGCTGGACCCTCAGTTAGCCAATAGCCTGAGAACGTACAGCAAACTAGTGAATAATCATACGATATTCCCCAAATACCTGGCTGGAGATCATGAGGATCAGACGATTCCTCTATTTAAGCAGCAGCAGGTATCGATGATTGTTACCACTTATTTTAATTTGAACGAAATCAAACATCTCCCTCTCGACTATGATCTGGCCCCCCTGCCGACTTTAAAGACCAGGGACCCGCAAAAAACACTGTTGATTACAATAGGAGCAGCTGTTGTCAGTAACTCCCGGGAGAAGGAAGCCGCCCGTAAATTAGTGGATTTCCTTATCTCTCCTGAAGCCCAGAGCATCATACGGGAGAAAACGGTCAGTATCCCGGCCCGGAAACAAGTCGCCGAGATGAGTGTAGATAATCGCGAAATCAACCGTCCATCCCGTTACCTGATGTATAGAGAGCTTTTTCCATCGTTTTATTATCACCGGGATCTGGGACTGCCAATTAAAGCGTTAACCAGTTTTCGCAAAAGTCTGAATGCTTATTGGTCTAACATGATTGATGAACAAGAACTGCATAAGGTATTAAGCCAATGGATGACGGAACCGCGCAGTCGTTAACCTGTTGTTTAATGTACGTTATTCAATCTGTAATGTACTCTATAAATACTTAGGAAATCAACAGAAACAGAATGGAAGCGATCGCAATTACAAATGCGAGCGCTTCTTTTTTTATCTCCAAATGGTTAAATTCCCATTGACACCGCTTACAGAAGCAAATATAATCTATGTAAATCAGTTGTATATCAGTTTAGGGTAAAAAATAGCTATTTTTATTGAAATGGAAGTCAAGAGGGAATCAATGTATCCCTTTTCAGAAAGCGATTTCCACTTTATTAGGCGGGGGAGGTGGATACATAACCAGCTTTTTGAATGTCCTAATGTATTCGTAGTGTCTGGATGTAACAGAGGAATGCGTGTGTTATTGAATAAGGGAGGTTAACTATGAACGCCGAGAGAAGAAGAAGTAAGATCAATCCTATTCTAGCTATCCTATTAGTATTCGTTCTTGTATTGTCCGCTTGTTCAGGCGGCAAGGCTAATGAACCCAATAAAGAAGGGAATTCGGAGCCAGAGAATAACCAGTCATCCGCTGATAAAAGGGATGTAGGCGGACTTCAGCTGCCGATTAGCGATAAAAAATTAGATCTCAGCCTCTGGTCGCCAAGTGGAGGGAACTTTAGAGGTAAAGATTTCAATGAGAAGCTTTCCTTCCAGAAGATGGAGGAAAATACTAACGTTCATATCAATTTTCAGCACGCGACAGAAGCCAGTGCAGAAGCCTTCAGCCTGTTGATGTCTTCCGGCCAGCTTCCGGACATGATTTTCCACGAAGCCTGGGATAAAGAAGCCAGTAAATATGGTCTGCAAGGAGCCCTGCTCCCGCTGGAAGATTTAATTGACCAGCATGCTCCGAATATTAAAAAGATTTTGGATGAGCATCCCGACATTCGCGGACAAATTACCTCCCCGGATGGACATATTTTCTACTTGCCTAATATGGTTCTGGAGTCCGATGAGCTGACTCAAATGTTCCCGCAGGTAAGACAAGACTGGGTGGAGAAGCTCGGTCTGGAAATGCCGGAAACGGTAGACGATTGGTATAACATGCTTAAAGCGTTCCGGGAACAGGACGTTAATGGAAATAGCAAGCAAGACGAAATTCCGCTCGTTACCGTTAGTGTTAAGAACGTTATGATGCTGTTTGCTCCTGCTTATGGGGTAGAATACGACTTTTTTGTGGAGGATGGCAAAGTAAAATACGGGCCGTATGATCCTCGCTTTAAAGAAGTGATAGCCTTCTTGAACAAGCTTTATGAAGAGAAATTGCTGGATACCAACTACTTGGTAGACACGACATTCCAATCCTTGACTGAGAAAGTGACGACGGATCTGGCAGGAGCCTGGTTTGGCTGGTCCGGTTCGTACATGGGTAACTTTACTACATTAATGGAAGGCAAGCATGATACGTTCAAAATTGCTCCAGTTATTCCTCCAAAAGGACCGAACGGGGATCAAAGACACGTTTCCTTCCGCTGGCCGGCTGCCGGGATTGGTCTGGCTGTATCTGCCAAAACGAAGCATCCTGAGGAAGTTATCAAATGGCTGGATTACCAATATTCCGAAGAAGGAATCATTCTCAACAACTTCGGAGTGGAGGGCAAGTCCTATGATCTGGTTAACGGAGATCCGATCTACAAGAAAGAAGTTACGCATCCAGAGGATGGTCTGACTAATACTCAAGCCCTGCTGAACCATACAGTCGGTGGAGGAAGCTGGGCGACGGTCGCTGATCCTCGCTATGCCGAGCAAATCCGTCAAGCTAACGGACAGACTGAGAATCCGCTTGAACTGTATGGAAAATACATCGATTTTGATTCCAAGCTGCCGCCTATTCAGTTCACAACGGAAGAAAATGATGTCGTCGTATCCGCCATGGCCGACATTACCACTTATGTGGATGAAACCATTAACGGCATGATTATGGGTCGTATACCTGTAGATAGCTATGATAACGTGATCGGGCAGCTGCAAAAAATGCAGATTGAAAAAGTGCTGGAGAAGTATCAATCGGCTTATGACCGTTTTAAAGGAAAGTAATAAAACAGATTAAAGCTTGTGGCATAGAGGCGAGCTCCCCTGTATTAGGGGAGCCTTCCTCCTTCGTAAAGAAGGACAGCCGGGAAAGGAGACCTTCATGGCAGCACCGACTGAAGTAGATATCGGAGGCACCGGGCCTGCGGTTAAGAAAAAGCCGCTGATGAGAAAATTGAAACCGTTAATCGCTAACCGTTACTTATACCTGATGCTTCTTCCGGTTATCGTCTATTTCATTATTTTTGAATATAAGCCGATGTATGGCGCGATTATCGCTTTTAAAGATTTTAATCCTTTTCGCGGAATTTGGGATAGTCCGTGGGTAGGATTTAAGCATTTCCAACGATTTTTTGAAAGCTATTATTTCTGGCGTCTGTTGAAAAATACATTTTTGATGAGCTTTTACTCCTTGATTGTTATTTTTCCGGCTTCCATAGCCTTTGCCTTGCTGTTAAATGAATTGAGAGTAAAGCTGTTCAAGTCGTTCGTGCAGACGATTTCCTACCTCCCTCACTTCATTTCCCTGATCGTTATCTGTGGAATGATCATCGACTTCTCCAAGCCGGACGGAATCATTAATAGTCTGCTCCTGGCTATTGGACTGGTTAAAGAGCCTATTCAGTTTTTGATTCTGCCTGAATGGTTCCGCACGATTTATGTCAGTTCAGGGCTATGGCAAAGCGTCGGCTGGAACTCGATTATTTATTTGGCGGCCTTGTCGGGAATCAATCCGAGCTTGTATGAAGCGGCTGTCGTCGATGGTGCGGGGCGCTGGAAGCAGCTGCTGCATATTACCATTCCGGGCATTCTGCCAACGGTATTAATTCTGTTCATTCTGAATGTGGGCACGCTGTTGAACGTCGGCTGGGATAAAATCATCCTGTTGTACAATCCCGGCACCTATGATACGGCTGATGTTATCTCCACCTTTGTGTACAGAAGGGGAATTATGGAGGCAGATTATAGCTTCTCTGCAGCCGTCGGACTCTTTAACTCTGTCATCAATTTTTCGTTGCTAGTGATTGCCAACCGCATCAGTAGAAAAACGACCGAGAGCAGTTTATGGTGAGGGGGCATTAAGTTGGTTATTAAAAGAACTTGGGGAGAAAGACTGTTTGACAGCTTAAATACGGTGTTTTTGTTATTATGCTCGGTAGTGTTTCTATATCCGATGTGGTATGTCCTGATTTCGTCATTCAGCGATGCCTATGCGATCGCTTCGGGTCAGGTCAAGCTATTCCCGGTAGGCTTTAATCTGAATGCTTACAAGCTGGTTTTTTCGGATGATAATATTTGGACTTCCTATGGCAACACGATTTTTTATGTGGTAGTGGGAACGATCATTAACCTGATCATGACTACACTGGGGGCTTACCCGTTGTCCAGAAAAGGGCTGCACGGTAAAAATATAATCATGGCGTTTATTGTGTTCACCATGTTTTTTAGCGGCGGTCTAATCCCGGCTTATCTTAACATTCGCGAGCTGGGCTTGTTTGACACCCGCTGGGCATTGCTCCTGCCTGGTGCGGTCAGCGCGTTTAACCTGATCGTGATGAGAACCTTCTTCCAGTCCATTCCGGACAGCTTGATTGAATCGGCGAAGATTGACGGAGCGCATGATTTTAAGGTGTTGTGGAAAATTGTCCTCCCCTTGTCCATGCCCGTTATTGCGGTAATGACTTTATTTTATGCGGTGGGACACTGGAACAGCTGGTTCGGGGCGATGATTTATTTACAGGATAGATCGCTATTCCCGCTGCAATTGATTTTAAGGGAAATTCTTATTCAATCCTCGGCGCAGAACATGTTATCCAGCGTAAACGTTGACGAGGCCAATCGGATAAGCGAATCGATTAAATACGCGACGATCATTGTGGCTACAGTGCCTATTCTCGTTATTTATCCTTTTCTGCAAAGATTTTTCGTTAAAGGCGTCATGATCGGAGCTATTAAAGAATAAAGTTCGAAAAAAACAGACTATATAAATGGAACTACAGATTTCAAAGCTCATGAAGAGGAGAAAGAAAGATGCTTCCAGGGCGAGTTTTGGCTTTGTATTCCTACCATCCGAAGGCCGAACCAATAAAAAAGGAATACAAAACAAGATGTTTGAAGCTTCGGAGGCACTTTCCTTCGGAACGGAATGATCGCTTTCTTTAGTGCCACCTATATATATAGGCAGATTTTCTTTTTTGTTGAGAAGGGAAGGAGAGAAACATGAAAGCTGTTGTATCCCAGGGAGGAAGCATCCAGGCCGGGGACGTTCCCGAGCCGAAGTTAGAAGACGGTTGTGTCCTTGTACAGACCGAATATTCAGCTATTAGTCCAGGTACCGAAATTATGATGAACGGGCATAGCTATTCATCCCCTACCGTGTTAGGCTACAGTGCAGCAGGTGTGGTCAAGGCGGTCGGAAAGCATGTCGACGGAATTCAAGTCGGGCAGAGGGTCGCTTGTTATGGAGCTCCTTATGTCAAGCATGCGGAATGGCTGTCGGTTCCCAAGCATTTGGCGGTACCTGTTCCGGATCATGTATCATTAATGGAAGCATCCACGGTAGGCTTAGGCGCTATTGCGATTCATGCGCTCAGACAGGCTTCCTTGCAATTTGGAGAAACGATGCTGCTGATTGGCGCGGGCATCCTGGGACAAATAACGGCTCAGATTGCACAAGCGGCCGGATATCGGGTTATCGTTTCGGATTTGATAAAGAATCGCTGTCGGAAGGCGGAGGAGCTTGGCATCCGCCATGTATGTCGCAGTAACGAGCAGGTAGAGGCGAAGCTGAAAGAGCTGACGGACGGACGTGGCGCGGATGCCGTTCTTGTATGCGCCAGCAGCAAAACCGGCGAGTTGATGGATCAATCGCTTAAATGGATTCGCGACCGGGGCAAAGTAGTGGTTGTGGGAGATCTTAAGCTTGATTTTTCCCGCGAGCTGATGTTTAGCAAAGAAGCCCAGGTGCTCATTTCCCGAGCGGGGGGTCCCGGTCGTTATGATTCGATTTATGAAAAGGAAGGCTTTGATTACCCGATCGGTTATGTGCGGTGGACGGAAGGCCGGAACATGGAGGAGTATATTCGTCTGATGGCGGAAGGAGATCTTCAGGTGGGCCCGCTGCTAACAGAGGTTTATCCGATTGAGCAATGCGCCGAAGCGTACCGCCGCTATTCCGAATCGCCCTATGACATTCTGGGAGCGGTGCTGGAATATCCCGCAGCTTCCGGTCTGACCGAGCAGGAAGAGGAAGCGGCACCCGGTGCCCGGCGATAACAATCGCTGGCGCACTTATGGGGGAGTGGAAGGAGTATGATGTTTGAAGCTTCGGAGGCCCTTTCCTTCGGAACGGAATGGAAGCTTTTCATATATTGCTGCATCTATAATCAAGACAAGAGAGAGGTTTATACAAGCTTCTTGGGGAGGAGGCACAGGATGAAATCGGCACCGTCGTTATTATCGTTGCTCGATGTGAAGAGACTTGTTCAGGATACGCTGGATCTGGTCCGTATCCCGAGTGTAACCGGCAATACCGCAGAAGTGGCACAGCATTATCAAAGACTGCTGGAGGAAGTGGGCTGCCGGGTCGAACGGCATGAATTCTACCCGGGCAATCCTACCTTGGTCGCCACCTTCGGGCCGCCCAGTGAAGGGAAAAGGCTGATTTTCAACGGTCATATGGATGTCGTTCCTTTGCCCCATACACCGGCCAAGATAGAGGGGGAGCGGCTGTATGGCCGGGGAACGTGCGATATGAAGGGCTCCTTGGCTGCGATCATCGAAGTGCTGCGGGTGATCAAGCAAAGCGACGCGAAATTGAACGGTCAACTAATGGTGATTGCCAACAGTCTTCACGAAAGCCCGGGCGGACGAGGGGAAGATCTGCTCGAGCTGACCGCGCGATACCATTATGAGGCGGACGCTGTCGTCGTCATGGAGGGGGCCTCGACCGAATGTACAGTAGCCCAAATGGGCTCCGCCACTTTTCGCATCGATATTCTGCGGGAGGGAGAGCCGAGTCACCAGTTACATACTCCGCTTGGCACGCCCCATCCGATTTCGGTTGCGGCCGAAGTGATTCAGGAGCTGGACAGACGCAATGCGGAGCTGGCGCAACAGGACATAGCGGATATTGGCACGGCCTCCTATTTTGTCGGTTCGGCGCACAGCGGGGAATTTTATAACCAGATGCCGAATCATGCATGTCTGGATGGGGTAAGACGCTATGGTCCGGAGGAGCGGTTCGAGGAGGTGGAGCGGGAGCTGCGGGAATTGCTGAAGCCGCTGGCCGATCGGAATCGGATCGAGATCGGGGTAGCGATGGAGAAGGTTCGGGATGGCTACCGGATCGACAAGGACAGTCCGGTCGTCGAAGCCTTCGTGCAAGCGGTGCAGGAAATAAGCGGGCAAACCGTGCCCAAGGCAGGTAAAAAGCTGGTGACGGACGCAGGCATATTTGTCAACGCCTGGGGGATTCCTGCTTTGTGTCACGGACCGGATCAAGTTTCCGCTCATGGAGAAACGGAATTCGTAGAAATCCGCGAGCTCGAGCGGACCGCTCAAGTTTATTTGACGTTTATCGGTAACTATTTGGGATGGAGCGGAGGGGATGCCGATGCGGCTAAAGGGTAAAAGAGCGGTCGTCACAGGCGGAGCCCGGGGCATTGGCCGCGCGATTGTCGAGCTGTTTGTTAGCGAAGGGGCCCGGGTCTACGTGCTGGATCGCAGAGAAGAGGAGCTGTCTTCGCTTGCGGAGGACAGCGCTCTTCCTGCGGGACAAATTCGGACGGCAGTCTGTGACATTAGCGAGGAAGCATCCTTGCAGAACGCCATGGATACAATTTCCCGGGAATGGGGCGGGCTCGATATTCTGGTCAACAATGCGGGCATCGCTGTCCGCGAGTCTTTCCTGGACATTCCCGCCGCTAACTGGGACCAGATTATGAATGTGAACGTTGGCGGCATGTTTCGCTTAAGTCAATGGGCTTCCCGTCTCATGGTGGAACAGGGAACAGGCGGTGCCATCGTCAATATGTCGTCCAAAAATGGTCTGGCGGGAAGCACATTCCTCGCCCATTACAATGCTTCCAAAGGCGCGGTGGAATTGCTGACCCGCTCGATGGCGGCAGAGCTTGCGACTCATGGCATTCGCGTTAACGCAGTCGCTCCCGGCTTTATCGATACAACAATTAATGGCGATTTGAAAAAAGACGGGGAGCAGGCGCTGGACCTCGACGAGCTGGCAGCCCGCACGCCGATGAAGCGGTTAGGTACAGCGCGGGAGGTAGCGCAGGTGTTCCTCTTCCTCGCTTCCGAGGAAGCTTCCTACGTGACGGGCACCACCGTTCTGGTGGACGGAGGCCATTTGGCCAACGCTTCCGATTTCTAGAGTGGATTGACTTTGTCGGCATCATTCTACTATAACGCGCGTCTATTCAGGCGCGCGTTTCTTCGTCTGAGTAGTAGTAGGACGACTAGACTCACTATCTATCGCCATCTAATGATCAGAGTTCAGGCGGGGGGAGTCGCTGGCCAACTTGCTCAACCTGCCGGCAGAAGGCCTCTTCGTTCGCCAGGCCGGCCCAGAACAGCTTGAGCTCTTCACCGAGCGCGGTCAGTTCCGTAGCCGTTAGACTCAAATCCGTGAAATAACGAAACCCGGGAATCGTTTCTCGAAACAGCGAGAATCGAGAGGGTGCGGACTTGGACTCTTCGCCGATCCATTCGGCTGCCGATTTACGGGCGGGCAAGCTGTAGGTTTGCCGGCGAATGACGAGCTGGGCTTCTGAAGAAGTAAGAAACTCGACCAATTGGACGGCCGCTTCCTTGACAGGGGAGCGGCCGCTTACGGCTAATCCCGTATTGAGCAGCAGCGTCATAGGGGTGCCCAGATGAGGAACGGGCGCTACATCGAACGACAGCGGCTCCTCCGATAAATAGTTTAAATAGAAGTAGCTGGTCAATATAATGGAAGCTTGGCCCTTGGCCAGCATTCGCTCTGATTCGCCTGTCGTTACCCCGGTGAATAGATGCGGAATGTC
Source organism: Paenibacillus sp. J2TS4 (assembly GCF_018403245.1). GTDB lineage: Bacteria > Bacillota > Bacilli > Paenibacillales > NBRC-103111 > Paenibacillus_L. The sequence continues at coordinate 128,091 of NZ_BOSH01000005.1, read as the reverse complement.
GCGCAGCATGGTCCCGCAGTTGCGAATGGCCTCCATCATTTTCGTTCCGGCCAGCCGAATTCTGCCATCCTTGCTGCGTTCGAACGATAATCCGGACTGCAGCAGGAACAGCGGCCAGCGGTGGTAGGAGAGCAGATCGCCGTGAAAGCCGAGACGCTCCCCGGGGACCGCCAACCTCGCGGCATAGTTTAGCAAATCCGGCCACTGCCAGCTGCTGTCGGGCTCCGGAATGCCCGTATCCCGAAAGTGTTCCCGATTGTAGCAAAGAATAAGCGGCGAGAAAATAAAGGGCTGAGCGAGAAGCGAGCCATTGACCGTAAAGGCATCGGACAAGAAGGAATAAATATCTTCTTCTCGCTTTAGCGGTGCCAGCAAATCGATATGGCTCTTTTCCTGAAGCTCTTGAAAATTCGTGTAGTTCATCATGGCGGCATCGATAATGCCGCCCGTTAAATAATGGTGAAGATATTCGTAGTTTTTGCTGGATACAGGAACCATCTGCACGCGAATAGCCGGGAATTTCTTGTGAAACAGCGCCAGAAGCTGCTCCAGATCCGCTTCACGGGTAACGGAAGGATGGAAACCAAGCTTGACGGTAACGCCGGTATCGTCGGACGGTCCGAGGACTTTGGTGCCGACTCGTGGAATTTTGGCTATTAGCTTCTCGGATACCAGCACGTCCAAGCCTTTGCGCACCGTCTGGTTGCTTAGGCTGTATTGCTCGGCGAATGCTTTTTCGGATGGCAAATAGTCTCCCGCTTTTCGCTGGCCAGACCGAATTTCTTCCCGCAGCGTTTGAATGAATTGGTTCAAGCGCATGCGGGACTTTTCGCGTAAATTTCGTTTTTCCATGGCAAGACCTCATTTTCCAACAAAGCCATAATACTCTCTATTAGTAAGATAATATCATATAATCATATTACCTTCGCTGTGCTTGACGTTATTTTTCTCCGCAGGCAGCGATGCACGGTTTACGCTCTGTTCGATGCAGGAGGTCATGAAGAAATAATTGCCGTTGCCGAAGGCGTTGTCTAATGCGATATATTGTCCCCCTACAAAGCGGGAGCCTATGGCCTTGAAGCGGTTTGTTCCGCCCTGAATCAGAAAATGCGCCGTATCCGGGGTCGAGGGCTGACTGGAATAATCGCCCAAATTCCATGTGACGTTATTGGTGGGATCTGAGCTTTTCAGGAACGCTTTCGCTCCATTGGTCCCGCTAAATACGGCGCCGCCTCCCACTGTAATTGACTGGTCGGTAAGGAGCTCCGGATTCGTACCGTCCCGATTAGTTTTGTCCCAGGCTCCGGTCAGCACGAAGCCGCAATCGATTAAGCCGCCGCCCTGAATGACGATTTCTTTACTGCCTATGTTCACTTGACCGGCCGCCGGAGAGGCTCCTTTGAACCAGGTGTTGACCAGAGTAAGACGGTTAATGCTGCCGATGTTTACGTCTTCTACATTGTAGAACTCGCTATTTTGGATCATAAGGTCTCCATTGATCGGAGTATAGCCTACAGATTCGGTTCCTTGCCGGATGGGGCGGGCGATTTCATATCCTTTCAGCATGCCGAACCCGCAGCTGTCGATTATATTTTTTCTTTTGGAACGGGAAGAGCCCTTGGACAGGGTAATCATTGCTTCTGCGGTACAGCCCCTCATATTTAAGCCGTCTACATTAACCCATATCGATCCGGAGTTGGACAATCCCTCCTTCACGTAGGCATGGCAGTCCTCCAAAGTCAGATCGGTCAACCGTTTGTTGGCAACAATCCGGGTGGCTCTGTGCTTCTTGACGGTGACCCGCTTGGCGCTATCTCCCCAATGAGTTCCGCTGTTGGCGAACGATAGCAGTCCGGAATTGCCGATATAGACAAGGTCATGCTCGAATTGCCCGTGAGTAACGAACGGACCGTAATCATCGCCATCGCCATGGCAGTTCTCCACAAGGCAGTAGGCGGCGCAAGTAAAATCATTCAAGTGGCGGGCGTTGCTAGTATTGCAATCTTTGACGTGTCCATACAGCACATTGATCTGTTGGGTCAAATATCCGGTGCCGCCCCAATCCCGCTCTTCCGGATTGATCAGCTCGCATTGTTCGGTTACGTAATGGGAGCAGTAACGACGCATAACTACAGGCCAGAATACCCCTGTCGCCCGGATGCCGGATACGTCACATTCAACCGCGAATTCGTAGGCTACCGGATTGGAGCCGATTTGGTCCCAGGTTTCAAACGGCCGTTGAGTGGTCGAACCATTCGGCGGAACCGGGTTGCCCGTAAACTTCATGTTTCGCACATGGCAGCGGAAGACCGGCATCTTCTTCTGGTATGTAATCTGGCGTCCGGAGGCAAGGGGCCAGCCCAGCTTGTAATTGACCCGAATATGGGTAGCATCGATAATTTCGGTTACTTTAAGCAGATAGTCCAGTTCCCGCTGGGCATTGCCTTGTGGGAGATTGCTGACTTGAACGTGCCACCATTCGTCCACCTGGAAGACGGAGGAATTGGACACCTCGAGAATGTCGGTCCCTTCCGCTAGCTCGGCCGTCAAAGTAGTGGAATAGCTTGGGCCGATGGAGGTCCCTTGAAAGAAGAGAACCGCGCCAAAAGGGTTATCCCTTGTGTTGAGTTCAATCCCCTCTGTAGTAACCTCATGTCCATGGAAATTGATCTCCAGGTTACTGCGATAGAAGGTATGGCGTCTGGTGAAATTCAAGTCCGTATGCGCTTCAATACGATGAATCGATTCATCATTCACCATAGCCTCTAAAGCGTCATCGGCATTCTTGTCCGGCCCAAATAAGCCGAACCAGCGAAAATCCGCTACTCCGTTATGTACTGTTTCCCAACGCCCGGTTTGACTCTGGTTGCCGCCCTTTACTTCATGAACCGTTCCGCCATTGTCCGCTTTGGTGCTTGAAGCCCTCCAGCAGACGAGCTTGGCTCCCCCGTCCCCGTCGGCATAATATCCTCCGACGTGCACCTTGGTCCCTTCCTTAAGCTGGCCCTTCGGCAGTGCAAGAAGAGCTTGCACATGGGGCACATATAGCATAGAGCGAGCATTGCCATTGGAGGTAAGCTCGGTAGTGCCATGATCCCCATCATCGTTTCTAGAAGAAGATTTGTCATCGGCAAAGACGAGCCCGGGAGCCAAAGCGCTTCCTGTCAGCAGGGCGCCTCCCAAGCCGAGTGCTTTCAGCATTTTGCGCCGGCTAATGGCGGGGGATTGTTCTTCCTTCGCCGGGTCGGTCCCGGCATGGTTTTGAGTCTGTGGATTTTTTTCCATTATTAACCCTCCATTTTCATAGTTGGCACGGATTCGACTCCTTCATAGCCAAACCGTTTAAACGCTTGATTTTTTCTGGTTTGTTTCTGGTTCACTATTAATATAGTACGAACAATTGAAAGCGTTGTCAACATTGAACAAAGGCCGCCCAAACAGGAGTAGGGGCGGCGTTTTGTGTTCGATAGCAGGAAGGAGGCGCCCATCTGTGCCCGTCCCGTTTACTTTTATCTATTCGTTTAAACGTATATATTTATAGCAGGTGATTGATGTTTGGGGGACCCCAAGGATGCTCCAAAGCTGCAGGACCCGCGCTTGAAGCAGGGGAAGGATAACAACGGAGGTTCGGTATGAAAACCATTTTAATACTGGAAGATGATGATCATTTAAATCGTGGCATTGCGTTTACCTTTGAAAAGGACGGCTATCACACCGTTTCGGCAAGCAATATTAAAGAAGGGAAACGGAGGCTGGAACAGCATAAAACGGACCTGATAATACTGGATTTAGGGTTGCCGGACGGGAATGGAATGGATTGGTGCAAAGAGATTAGGACGCACTCAACAATTCCTATTATCATGCTGACAGCTTGCGACTTGGAAACGGACGAGGTATCCGGACTGTTGGCTGGTGCGGATGACTACATTACTAAGCCGTTTTCACTCTCTGTTCTCCGCGCAAGGGTAGAAGCCCTGCTCCGCCGCACGGAGGTTGAAAGCCGCCATGTCATCCGTTCAGGCAAATACAGGCTGGACACAGATCTTTGCAAGTTTTTCTGCGAAGATGAAGAAATCCCGATCAGTGCTACGGAATACAGGCTGCTCGCTTTTTTGCTGACAAATGCCGGACAAGTGCTTTCCAAGGAGCAAATATTAGCCTCCCTGTGGGATAATGAAGGCCACTTTGTGGATGAGAACACGCTGCGGGTCAACATCAGCCGCTTGCGCGCAAAGCTGGAGGAAGACCTGAAAAGTCCCCGAATCATCAAGACCATTCATGGAATGGGCTATATTTGGATGGGTGGGATGTAAGGATGGCGCTTGCGGTTGCGATCTTCATCGTCGTTATTTTATGCTCTCTGACTATTTTTTTCTGTTATGTCTACGTAAGAAAAAACTTTGATTCCATGGATAAGGTATTGGACAGCGTATTAAATAAGAATGCGGAGCCGTCCCCCGAAACGGAGGTCGACAGCCGTCTTTCCAAGCTGAATCACAAAGCGATGAGAATCATCCAAATGAACTTGTCGGACATTTCGCAAACCAAGCAGGAAAAAGAAAAGATCCAAAGCTTCATATCGGATATGTCTCATCAGATGAAAACACCCTTGTCCGGTGTCTCCATGTATACCGACCTGCTTCTGGAAGGAAATATTACTGCAGCCGAGCAACAGGAATTTTTATCACGCATAAAAGCGGGAACGGAAAAGCTGCAATGGCTGATGGATAGTCTTGTAAAAATGTCAAGGCTGGAGGTGGGAGCTATCGAATTGTCCCCTGTTCCCGCAGGGATCAGGCAAACTATTTCCGATAGCATAAGCAGCGTATACGGGGCGGCGGCAAGGAAGAACCTTTCTATTCATACGGCTTGTTCAGATGATGTATTCCTGCTCCACGACCGCAAATGGACATGTGAGGCTATAACGAACATCTTGGAAAATGCAGTCAAATATTCCCCGCCAAACGGAGAAATCCATATATCCGTGGAAGCCTTGCCCATTTACACAAAAATCGGCATTACGGATTATGGCATTGGTATTGCACCCGAGGAGTGGAACTTTATCTTTAAGAGGTTTTACCGCGGGAGGGACGCCAAGACTGTGGACGGGGCAGGTCTGGGGCTTTATTTGGCCTCCTTGATTCTTCAAAAACAAGGCGGTTATATTCTTGTGGATTCCAAGCCGGGGAAATATACGACATTTTCATTATTCTTACAAAACTGTAAGAAATAAATCTTGATTTGTTAGGGGTCTGTAAGAACTGCGGTTTATCATGAAAGCATAGGAGAAGGGAGGTCACCATGTCCGTTTTGAAAACAGAAGCTTTAATAAAATATTATGGAAAAGCCCCTAACATCGTCAAGGCGTTGGATGGTATTGATCTGGAAATACAGGAAGGTGAATTTGTCGCTGTTGTGGGTACGTCAGGTTCGGGAAAAAGCACTCTCCTGCATATGTTGGGAGGCTTGGATACGCCAACGGGCGGCAAAGTGATTGTCGGCGGCAACGATATTTCAAGAATGACGGCTGAACAGCTTACCATCTTCCGTCGCAGGAATGTAGGTTTTGTATTCCAGAATTATAATCTTGTTCCGATCCTGAACGTGTATGAGAATATCGTTTTGCCTATTGAACTGGATGGGAACCGTGTGGATGAAGGCTTTGTAAACAAAATTATTGAAACCCTGGGCCTTGCAGAAAAGAAAAACAATCTGCCGAGTCATCTTTCCGGCGGGCAGCAGCAGCGAGTCGCCATTGCCCGCGCCCTGGCAACAAAGCCGTCTATTCTTCTCGCGGACGAGCCTACAGGCAACCTTGACAGCAAGACCAGCCAGGATGTGTTGGGGATTTTAAAAATGACCTCCACCAAGTTTCATCAGACCATGGTGATGATTACCCATAATGAGCAAATTGCTCAGCTGGCCGACCGGGTGATCCGGATGGAGGACGGCAGAATCGTCGCCGCGGAAGGGCGGCGATGGCATGAGGAATAACAACCGGGCCATTGTAATGAGGCTATCGAAACAAAGCTTTCTGGCAAATAAAAGCCGGAATCTATTTGCGCTGATTGCCATTGTACTTACCACTGTTCTGATTACGGCTGTGTTGACTATGGCCATAAGTCTTTCTGACGGTATGCAGCAGATGCTGATACACAAATACGGACGCAGTACGCAAGTTGATTTTCAATACCTCACCAAAGATGAGGCGCAGCGTGTGGCCGCACATCCATTAATCAAGGAATACGGCGTATCAAGACTGATTGCTCAGACCAGCGAGGGTGTATGCCGTCAGACACCTTGTGAAATCTACACGGCGGACGAAAGTTTTACCGAGTATACCTTCAGCCAACCAACGACGGGCAGGATGCCCGTAGCAGAGAATGAAATCGCCCTGATGGGCTGGATTTTAGATGCGATGGGTTTGCCGCAAGAATTGGGGCAGGCCGTACATTTGGATTTTGAAATAGCCGGGATACTATACAGCATGGATTTCACCGTCAGTGGTTTTTGGGATAGCGATATCCATCTTAGACCCTATGGCAGGGCATATCTCTCCGAAGCTTTGGCCGACAAGCTGCTTGCAGGTGTGGACCCTGCACAGACGCGCATGGGCGGCAGTTATTACGGTGTGACCAAGCTAACGGCCAATATCAACGGAAGTTTGTCCGAGCTTGAGGAAAATGTGGATACTATCGTCAAAGATACCGGCATAGACGCGGAAGCGGCGGGAGTTTTCTTGAACGGCGCCTATACCTCAACAACGGCGAACGGAGGAACGATAGCGGCGATGGCCTTGATCATTGCCATTATACTGGTGAGCGGCTATCTTCTCATCTACAATATTTTCTACATTTCCGTCATGCGGGATGTGAAGTTTTATGGTCTGCTTAAAACAATCGGTACAACACAGAAGCAAATTGGACGTATCGTGAATGTTCAGGCGCTGCTGCTTTGTGCAATCGGCATACCTGTTGGCCTGGTGTTGGGGTATCTGCTCGGTATTGGGTTGATTCCCGTTCTTCTCAGCTTCGTCAACATTGATTACATGGCAACGCCCCCCAATCCGTGGATATTCCTGCTTGGAGCGGCCATAGCACTGGTCACTGTGTTGATAAGTTGCCATGGCCCTGCCACAAGAGCAGGCAAAGTCAGCCCCATGGAGGCAGTGCGTTACACCCATGTTTCGCTTGCTCCTGCAAAAAAGACAAAGCGTGGCGGGCGCGGAGCGAAAATATCCCGGATGGCGTGGTCCAATCTCTTCCGCAGCCGGAAAAAGGCGTCCCTTGTCATCGCCTCCCTGTCTGTCGGGCTGATCCTATTTAACATTGTCTACACCTATGTGTCCAGCTTTGACGTAAATAAATTCCTGCGATCTTATATTAACGGTGATTTTCTGATAGCCGGCACGGATTATTTTAATCTTGTCAGGCCATATGCACCAAGCTATGCGCTAAATGATGATTTGTTGTCTGAGTTGGAAGAGCTTGAAGGTGTGCAGGAAGTTGCCAAGGTTTATTATGATAACGGCTTTGCTCCCATAGAAGGTAATCTTTTCGATAATACCCATAACTTCCTGCGCAGCAGTATTTCAAATGAGAACCCGTCTCTTACGAAGCAGGAGATTGAAAGAATCATGGAAGAAAAGGACCTTGTCACTTTATACGGCGGTTTCATAAACACACAAGTCTACGGCTTTGACAGTTATTGGCTGGATAAGCTGGAGGAAAACGTGATAGAAGGAAATTTCGATCGTGAAAAATTTTTGTCAGGCGATTATTTGCTGCTTGGATACGGCGAGGACATGGTGAAGATCGGTGATACCGTTACCTTACATTTAGGCAGTAAGGAAGGAGAGAAGCGCAGCTATAAGGTTATGGGCAGGGTGAATTATAGTGAACTGCATTCTTTGAGTGCACACTTCATCTCCATGCCGGGATTTTCCGTGTATCTGCCGTTCTCCGAGTTTGATAAACTTTCAAATCCCGATGTCATGTCAGCTACGGTTATAGCAGATGAAGCTTACATTGACAGCCTCCAGACAGAAATTGGTGCGCTGCTTGCGGATGATCCCGAGGTGGATTTCCGTTCCCGTTCTGATTATATCACCGAGATGAAAAGCGATAATCGGCAATTTGCGCTCATTGGCTTTACATTATGCGTCGTAATTTTGCTCATCGGAATCCTGAATTTTATTAACACCACCTTGACCAATATTTTCTCCCGCCGACAGGAGCTCGCCATGCTCGAAAGTGTAGGTATGACAGCCGTACAAGGCAAAAAGATGCTTGTTCTCGAAGGGGTGTATTATATCGGAATGACGCTGTTTATCTTTGTAACGGCCGGCTATGCGATCAGTTACGCTGCTGTCCATACCGTTGTTCAGGGAAGTGCCGCTTATACTTATCATTTCACTTTCATGCCACTTATTATTTGTTTTCCGGTACTGCTGCTTTTGGCATGTATCCTGCCAATACAGGTGTATAGAAGAATATCAAAGGATAGCGTTGTCCAACGGCTTAGGGAAAACGAATAGCACAAGCAATAAACCTATATCGGCCGATAAACCTACAAAGCAAACTGCCTAGTTATTAGGCATAGGCACGAGTGGTTCAATGCGTTGATCTATATCCGCGACCGCCAGATGTGGATACTGCAGCTTCAGCTGCGGGAAATTCTGATTAACACGTCGCAGTTCATCGATCAGCAGACGCAGAACGCCTTAATCGGGGGAGGCCCCGTCGTCACCCTAAAATATGAAAATGGCCGCGCTGATGCTGACCGTACTCCCTATTATCATTGTCTATCCTTTCGGCCAGAAATATTTCATCCATGGCCAGCTCGTCGGAGCGGTGAAAGGATAGATGCTGCTTATAGCTGCTTAAAGGATGCTTATAAAAGCTGCGCAATCCAATGCGATCCCGCTTGATTGCGCAGTTTTTTATATTTGTCTAAACGTTTCTCCTCTATGGAGTTAGCTGTGGCGATGGCGTGGGGATGGTCAACCCCCGTGCCAGTGCTTGACGCCCAATTTCCTTTTAGCGAAATGGAGGAGGATTGAAGTGCAAAAATGCCTCTTAGATCCAACCTTTTTCACAAAATGGGCATTCAGGTGCAAAAGTACCCTTTAAATTGGTGAAATCATCATTTTTTTAGAATCGTGGAAAATAGAGCGCATTTTTACACCATAATCTCAAAAATAGCTAGAACGATAGAATTGGGGGGTACAATTGCACCTTATTTTGTTTTCCTACCTAACCCCAGACCGCTTGCCATGATATTCAAAGCGAGCACCTTTCGCATAAGGTACGTCACAAATTCATCTGTTTTATACCAAATTTTTAAATAATATGTGGTATATTCCATTTATACATAATTTGTTGTTGATTACATTAACGGGAGACTCGATCCCAATGTTGCTGAGCTGAATATTCAATGGAAAGGATGAGGTTGTTGGATGCTGTTTAAGATCACGCTTTTATTGGCCAGTCTTGGGTTAGGATTTGCCGTTATGCCCGAAGCATCATCGGCGGAAGAAGAGCCATTACAATCAACCATCATTGAAGATTACGGGACGATGATTCCTTCTGATAAGATCGAGGTGACTCCAATAGATCAATTCAAATGGGCGGACCCCGAATATTACTCGAAGCCTTTTCTTAGCAAGGAATTAAGAAAATGGGCGGAATCAGCAAAAGATGAAGAGTCCATTGAGGCCGCCATGATCGTAAGAGAAGCGAAGGCTTCGGAATTTGAACAGAAATTCAGAGAAGCGTTCGGGGATACGTCTGAGTTGGTCCAAGTGCATCCTATCCGTTTCCACACACGGCTAACCAAGGAGATGATGGACCAGCTTCTAACCTGGGAGGAAATGATTCTCATCAGCCCGGTGGATTTCGAGGTGCCCTTGTATAACCCGAACGATTATGGGGCCATAAGACCTCCGGGTATGTATGTGGATGGTAAACAAGTTGAGTTCGAACGCTTTCCGCTTCTTGAGAACGGCACGACCTATGTTCCTCTGAAACAGGCCGGTGAATCGATGGGTGCCACCGTGACATGGGAAGCATCAACCCATGAGATCGATATAACTAAGGGAGAAAGCGTCATCCGTTATTCCATTGACGAAGATTTGGCGATTCGAAACGGTCAGCCTATGGATTTTCCGGTAGAAATACGAGATGGAGTTTCCTATATTCCGGTCAGGAAACTGGGGGATGCGTTAGGCTGTTTGGCAGGCTGGGAAGACAAAGCTCATAAAGTAGTTGGAAGCTGCGCTCCTAAAACCAAAGTCAAGGTGAAAGACGTTATAGATGGAATTACATTGCTGGTGGATTGGAACGGGGAAGAACAAAAGCTTAGGTTAGCCGGTGTCGATGTCGGAACGATGGAAAGAAGTTATGGAAATATCGCTATCCAGAAGGCTTATCAATACACCAAAGAGCATTTAGATGATCAAGAGGTTTGGGTCCAATGGGTAGAATCGAAGGAGGAGCCATTGGACATCCCACGAGGCTTCGTCTTCCTGGAAGACGGCAAATTTTTCGATGCCTCCATGATCTCAAGCGGGTATGCGAGTTCAGGCTGCTGCAGCTCTGCCTGGTCTCCCTTCTTGAATGAACTTAGCTGGCAAGCGATAGATAGAAAAATAGGTGTGAATGGCGAAAAGCTCTTGGATGGGGTACATTCTATGTATCATCCGGTAGGAATCTCGCGAATAGATGCGGATGGGGCAGTCATCATCTCCAACTTCCCCGAAATGGACGAAAAAGACCTTTCCGGCTGGATATTGGTCAGTTCCAAAGGAGGGGAAGTGTTTCAATTTCCCGAAGGCACCGTAATAGGTTCAGCCAGTCGAATTATTATCATGACCGGAGAGAGTGCTGTTCGCGGGATCAGGGAGAGCAGCGGGACGGTATTCAGCGACCGGTATTTTATCTGGACTACCGAGAGTATATGGGACGGTGTAGACGACGAAGTAATTCTGTATGACGAGGTCGGATATGAAATTGATCGTTATAAAGTAGAATGGCAAAAATAAATTTTGGTCCTGTCTTAATCGATGTGAAAGGAGTCATAAGTTGCGAATAGGGTGAGAAAGGCGATTTAAATCGTTTCTGAGCGAAAGGGATATTAGTCAAAAGGGGTTCAAAACTAGGATAGAAAAGAGCTTACTGTGCTCTTCTCGCTTTCATGTGATGCCCCTCCCAATATCTTGGCAAATCTCCCCAAGTGAAGACCGTGCCGAAAATAATATTCAAGTCAAAAAAGACTGCACGGTCTAAGCGTTTCTCCTTGGATCGTGCAGTCTTTTGAGTTCTTCTTGCCAACGTTCGTTGCATTTATTGCTGCTTATGCAGAGGCTTCAGCTTCTCTTCTAACAGCCCCATATAAAGCCCCGCAGAGATTTCCGCCACGGTCCATCCCGATTCGATCGCCCATGGACCCCAGCCGACGTCCGCCGGAGAGCCGAATACTTCCATCAGCTCCACATCGAACGCGCGTGCCCAAGCCCCGTTGATCATTGGATCGTCGCTTTCAATTTGGGCATGGACCATGAAGCCCGCGGTTTCACTCCAACGTTCCTTGAACCAGATATCCCCTGTAATGAAATAGGCCTGCATCCAAGCTATGGGCAGCCAGTTGTTCGTATACAGCAGATCGGCAACCGGATCACCGTTGTGGCCGAGCAAGGAGCTTTCTCCTGCTCCGGCCTGATGCCGCATCGACGCCTGATACCCCTCGTCCCATTCGAGATATGCCCCGCTTGGATGGGCAAAGTTCTGCAGGTCGCGGGCCACCCGATACAGCCATTGAAGGTGCTTCTCTTCCCCCGTAACGGCATACAGCCAAGCGAGGGGAAGAATGAGCCTGCACAGCTCCTGAGTCTGGCTCTGCTCCCGTTTGGTCTCCGGGTAATGCTCCATAATCGTAGTCAGTCCTTTAACGGCTGCGGTTCTGTACTTGTCGCGCCCGGTAAGGCGGTAATAGACGCATAAAGCTGCATAATAGAATGCGTTATAGTGAGCGCTCGGCAGTTCCCCCGGCGTCGTGCTCAGACGCTCTAACTCCTCTGGCGTCAACTGATTATTGTCCGTGCGGAATCGCCGGGTTCCATCTGTACCTGTCGTATGAAGCAGGAAATCAAGGATATCGGCACACTCATCCAGCCGCTCGGTTGTCCCTTCGTAGAAGCAGCGGAACAAATGGGGGAGCAGAGCTCGCGCCACATCGTCCTGATAACAGACGCCCCAGGCTTCATCCGTCCAACGCATCATGCCGTATAAGGGGCCGGGCTCCCGGTTGACGTAATGGTCCAGTACGTAGCTCGTTAAATGGCTGGATATCCGCCGGCTGCGGGTATCGTGACCTATCAGCGAGTGCAGCCAGAACGGCAGGGCGAGCTCTCCTATACAATCGACACGGCGGGTGCGGCTGAGCCGCTGCTGGCCGGTGTAGTCGATTTCTGTTCCGAGCCCTTCCAGGGCGCCGCCTCGGCCTTCGTCGATCAGCATACCGGAGTGTCTGACCCAATGCAGTGCCCGATCCGCCGCAAGACGAATATCGGAATCGGAGACAGGGGCGGCCAACAGACGTGATTCGGCGCCGATCCGGTAGTAGCGGGGGAAATCGTCGATGCCGCCGGCGATCTCCGAGTCGTACAGCCAGTTCAGGACGTAGCTGACCAGCTTCTGCACCCGCAGCAGCGGAGCATGGCGGGCCCTCACGAAGTTCGCTAGTCGGAACGCGCAGATGAGCAGCCGGCCCTCGTCCTCAAACCATAGCGCCCTTTCGCGTATAACTTCGGACTCCTTCATCTCTGCTGCCTCCATCTGCCCATGAGCTTGGGCGACAAAGTAAGACAGAAGTGGCCGGGTCTGCGCGCATGTAAACTCGTGCGGACGAAGACGCTCACCGAACTGATCGTCGATCAGCGCTCCTTCGGGCTCATTTTCCAGCCAGCCCGATTTCGTCACAGCCAGCCGCTCGTACCGGGTAGAAGCCGGGGGCTCGAAGTATACATCCCCGATGCTGCCGACGAACTCGGCAAAAACCCGTTTGCCAGCGCGGTATGCCCGCTCAATTAACATTCTGGCGGGAGGAGGAAGCAGCATCGGCTGGGCCGCCGCTCCTCCGAGGAGGGCGATCGAATCGACTGTCGTCCAATCGACCGCCGCAGCATCGTCCGGCTTCACGACCAGCAAATGCGAGTCCAGCCTTTTCATCAGCGACAGCAAATCACTGTCTGTATCGGTAATGACGGCTGCACGCCGTCTTGGTTTTGTCTTGTCCATGTTGGAAATACCCCCTGCACCATAGTTGTCTACTAATAACGTAGCATTCAAACGATAAGGAACCAAGGGGAATATTGTTAGAATTCCAGGATTATTGTGATCGTATTGAAATCGTACCAGAGTTAAACCTTACGAAACGTGGTTCGCTTCTGATCGAATGGGATAGCGGTCAAAAGGTGATAGGGTGCACTTCACCTGATCGAATGGGATAGCAGCCAAAAGGTAAATGGGGGTCGCTCTACCTGATCGAATGGGATAACGGTCAAAAGGTGATAGGGAGTACTCTACCTGGTCGAATGGGATAGCGGTCAAAAGGTGATAGGGAGTACTCTACCTGATCGAATGGGATAGTGGTCAAAAGGTGATAGGGAGCACTTCACCTGATCGAATGGGAATGGTTATACATGGGGTTTGAAAATGACATTAAACAACTTGTCAACGCAGATTGGCAACAATGATTTTGGCGAAAGGTCACAATGATCCGTATTTTTGCACATTCCTCCTCTATTAATAGTTCTGCATTTCTGACTAGAATAAGGGCGATAACGATCCTGCCTTTAGGGGTTAACCCCCCTTGTTTGTAACCGTTTTACCTGGCAGTTCTGAATAAGCGGCTCCGCCTGAGAAGCACGTTGTGAGCTGTCGGTGGCCGGTTTTGGCTACCAGCGGGATCGTTAATAATTACAGATTAAAGGAGAGTTGTTGATGAAGGGCAAGCTTCTTGCAAAGGGAAAGGCGATCTGTCTCATGGTCATGGCACTGCTGGTGCTGAGTACGGGAATTCCTGCGATGTCACCGAAGGCGGAGGCAGCTTATTTTCCGCCGGAAAGCCCGAACGGGGCCTATCTGAAAGATTTGGTACTTATCTACAGTGGATATTATAACCCGGCCAACTATGGAGGAGAGGACATATCCGCATGGCCCCAGGAACAGTTCAGGCCGTATACCGCTTTCGTGGACAAGCAGGGCAACCGGCAAGATACGTTCTTTCAGGAATTTCTGTTCCTGGGTTTGAACAGCCCTTACGGCCACTCCTTTCATCGGGAGACGGATGTGTCCAAGGCTGGTGTCAAGCAGGATTGGGAATGGTTCCTGGACCGGATCTTTACAAGTGAGATGCTGCAGCTGAATGCGTTGAATGAGGAGACGAAGCAGACAGCCCAAGAGCTGAACCTTCCGGATTTGAAAAGTAAAGTGGTCATCATGGTTCCGTTTGCGAACGAGATCGTCACCAACTTCGGAGATGTGGACGGAGATGGCATTAGCGAAAATTTAACGACTCTAGCCGGGAGGGACAAGGTGACCCGGTGGTACATCGATCAAGTCATACAACGGTTCAATCAGAAAAATTACTCCCATCTGGAATTAAGCGGATTTTACTGGCTTAAGGAAGATATGGATACAACCAAGGCCGATGAAGTTCAATTAGTTAAAAATACAGCCGACTATATTCATGGCAAAGGAGAGTATATTTTCTGCTGGATTCCGTGGTCTCGGGCTTATGCAGCCACCCAGTGGGCTTCCTTTAACTTTGATTTTGCCATTCTGCAACCGAACCATTTTATGAACCGGGACAATACCACCACTCCGGAAACCATTAAAAACTCTGCAAATAAGGCCAATCAGGCCAGCATGGGGGTGGAGATCGAATTTGACGGTCAAATTATGAGATCGGATAAATTCCGCGAACGGTTCTATGATTATTTAAACGGCGGAGTGGAATACGGGTACATGAATAACTCCATTCTGGCCTATTATCAGGATGCCAGAGGCCTCTACGAACTGACTCGCCACCCGGCCGTCGGTTATCCGATTTACGAGGACATCTATCGCTTTGTCAAAGGAACCTATCAGGGAGATACCCAAGTGTCCACCACCTTGAACACATTCGACAGCCGCCGGTTCGCCGGCAGTTCAAGCGCCTCGACCTCTAATGCGACGGATACGGCGATGCAGGGCAAAGCTTCCATGAAGGTAGATTTCGGTCATTATGCCAACAGCCTGGTAACCGGTTATTACGGGCAGGATTTTGCCTTGAAGGACTGGAGTCCGTTCGACTCCTTCCGTATAGACGTGTTCAACCCGGCTTCCGAGGCGGGGGCTGTCACGATCATTATCGGAGATGAGAATGGTGACCAGCATTACCGTTATGCTTCCCTGTATAAAAACTCATGGAATACGGTGCGGATTCCTATATCGGACTTAATCAATGGCACGGGCGGAGCTTCCCAGGAACCAGGAACTGTTCCGATTGATGTGAGCCGGATCGCTTATATTAAGCTGGTCCAGCGAAACAATGCCCACTATCACGCTTTGCCGAACACCTATTATTTCGACAGCATGAGGCTGGTGCAGGATGACGGTATTCGTCTCAACGATCTGGAATGGCTCACCTTCGGAGGCAACAATTCCGTAAGCTTGAGCAAAACGAAGGAGACGATGAACGAGCAAAATACGGCCATTCGAATCGATTATGGAGCCTACAACGTCTCTCAGGCCTGGATGGAGGCCCCCACGCATTATAAAATCCAGGATTGGAGCGGTCAGCAGTCGTTCAAAGTCGATATTTACAATCCGAACGGCGCCGTCATGAATTTGGGGCTGAAATTTACGGACAGCTCGAATCAAACCTACTATAAGCGGGTAGGGCTGCAGCCGGGACAATGGAATACGGTTCAAGTGCCGATTTCCGATTTGGCATCCGGGGCTAACGCTACCGCAGATGAAGGGACTTCCACAGCATTGAACGTGCAGTCGATGAAAAGGATAGACTTTTATCAACGGAACAACAGCCATTATCTGGCCATGCCTAATTACTTATATATCGACAATGTGAGGTTGGGAGTTCAGGAGTAGAATCATTATTGAATATGAGAACGGTCCTTTCGCCATGAAGGGCCGTTCTTATATTTCATCGGTAAACGCGCCTGTCCAAAGGACGCCGATAGCCATTTATCCTTGTAAGTCAACTTTCGGGACCTAAATGGATTTCATGCAGCTAGTTTGCTCCGTTTTAGGCCAAAAACGAAATCTAAGTGGAAAACCTCCATCTATTTTGTGCAAAAAGAGGGATATCCGCAAAAAACCTCCATTTTAAATGCGGTATTTCCATCTAGTCTAGTCAAACTGCCCCATTCGCTTCAATTTACCTACACAAAATCCAGTTAGACGCTGATCCCCAAGGGGGCGGACGGAATAAACTTCGAAGGCCATGCATCACTCTGGTGTTCCTTTCCGCACCGCGTGGGACTCCTGGCGCGCGGTGTTTGGCGTCGCATGACGGCGGTCAACCACATGTTTGTCCGCCTGACAGGCGACTGCATCGCCAGAGGGCAAGCTGTGCAGGCTGGCGAACATCCGGTCACAATAGTACCGGAAATCGTACGTTATTCCTCTACGTTTTTATTCAACGGCCTTTTACAATGGAGCCATTGCTGGACTAAGAAACGGAGGAAACCTAATGAGCTTGCAAAAGATGAGTCTTAGAGAGAAGGTTGCACAACTGTTCACTTTCCCTGCTTTCGCTTCTTCTCTTAATGAAGAGACGCGGAAGCTGGTCACTGAGCTGAAGGCGGGGGGCATATTCCTGGGCACTTCCGCTTTAATTAATCCCCGTCAGGTAGAGGAGCTTTGCCGCGATTTACAACGGGCCTCGCTTGAGGAAGGAAGCGGCATGCCGCTGTTCATAGCGGCCGATCTCGTGGCCGGTGCCGGCTGCAAGCTTCGGGAAGGAGCCGTCCATTTCCCGAAGAACCGCGCGATTGGAGCCGGCGGGGACGAAGCGCTTGCCTATGAATCCGGGCGGATCACGGCGGAGGAATCCTTGGCGATGGGGGTTAATTTCAACTACAGCCCGGTCGTCGATATTAACAATAATCCGCTCAACCCGGTCATCGGCACCCATTCGTTTGGAGAGGATGCGGATACGGTATCCAGATTGGGCCGAGCGGTCATTCGGGGATATCAGGAGCATGGGATGATCGCCACGGCTAAGCATTTTCCGGGACATGGCGATACCCACGTCGATTCCCACGAAGCCTTGCCCGTGCTGCCCTTCGACCGGGAGCGGCTCGAACGCTTCGAATTGGCTCCCTTCCGGGAAGCGATCCAGGGCGGGGTGGATGCCGTGATGGTCGGACATATTGCCGTTCCCGCCTGGGACGACTCTTCTCTGCCGGCCTCCCTTTCCTATACTTTGACGACCGGGCTGCTTAGAGTGAGGTTGAATTTTCAGGGATTAATCGTCACGGACGGGCTGTCCATGAGAGGAATTACGAATCAATTTACGCTGGAGGAGGCCTGTGTCCGTGCTGTTCAGGCAGGGGCGGACATATTGCTCGCAACTGTAGACCGTTATGAGCAAGCAGAATCGGTGCTGGAGGCCGTTGTTACCGCGGTGGAGCAAGGGGAAATTACAGAGGCCCGCATTGAGGAATCCGCCCAGCGAATCCTACGGATTAAACAAAAGTACCGGTTAACGGCAGAGCAGTACCGGTTCCCGGATTTATCGATGGACAAGCTGAACTCTCCGGCTTCGCAGCGGATCAGCAGGGCGCTTGCGGACCAAGCGCTGACTCCTCTTCGCGGCTTGCAGCGGGGAGTGCTGGCGGGTGAGCCGCAGGAGCAGCCCTGGATTTTGGTCCGCGACGAGCATACCACCGGGTTTGCAGAGCGGCTCTGCTCAGGCTTGCCGAACCTGCGGGAAGAATCCGTTCCGAGCTACGAAGAAACGCTCGCTCTGTTATCGGAGCTCCCTGCGGATGCCCGGGTTCTGCTGGCCGTTTCCCATAACAAGCCCATGGGAGAGGCCTTCGCGGAAGCGGTCGACCGGCTGCTGGGCAGCGTGCGGAAAGGGCTGTGGATTCACTTCGGCTCCGAATACGATGTGCGGGAACGCTCCGCGCCATGCCTGCTCGCTTATGATCGCGCCCCATCCTTGCAGGCCTCTGCCGCCGCATACCTCCTCGGAGAGGAAATGGTCACAATCGTCCCATAAATTCAACGATTTTCATCTGCCCTCGGAGGCCGATCTTATCTAAAATGATGGCAGGCAAAGGGCGCAATTTCTGCCGCACCGAACAGCAAGGGGGAGTATGAATGCAAAGAAAAGGATGGCTGCGAACCATTCGTGCGGACTGGCTGCTCTATCTGTTTCTTCTACCGGGACTGCTTTATTTTATCGTCTTCAAATATTTGCCGATGTACGGCGTCATTATAGCTTTTCAAGATTACAGCCCTTTCAAAGGAATTTCGGGAAGCAGCTTTGTCGGATTCAAGCATTTTATCCGCTTTTTTGAAGATGCGGAGTTCATCACGGTTTTTCGCAATACTCTCATCATCAGTATGTACAAGCTGTTATTCGGCTTTCCGGTTCCGATTATTTTAGCGCTTATGCTCAATGAAGTGCGCAGGACATGGTTCAAGGCGACGGCGCAGACACTGTTCTACATTCCGCATTTCTTCTCCTGGGTTATTTTCGGAGGGATTGTTATTCAGGTGCTTTCCTCGAAGGGAATGATCAACTCGCTCATCTCCTGGTTCGGAGGCGATCCGGTCCTGTTTATGACACAGAAGCAATATTTCCGGGCCATTCTGGTCATCTCCGACATCGTCAAGGAGTCGGGTTGGTCCTCCATCATCTATTTGGCGGCTATCGCCGGAGTCAACCCTTCCTTATATGAAGCAGCAAGAATGGACGGAGCCCGCAAATGGCATGAGATTTGGCATATCACCTTGCCGAGTATTCGGACGACGATTGTCATTTTGTTTATACTGCAGCTTGGGAATATTCTGGAACTGGGCGTGCAGCAAGTATTCATGCTGTACAATCCGCTCGTTTATGAAGTCGGGGACATCATCGACACCTATGTGTACCGTGTCGGATTGACGGAACAAAAATACAGCTTTGCGACAGCCGTAGGTCTCTTTCAGTCCACGGTCGGGCTTATCTTGATCTACATCGCGAACGGGCTGGCGAAGCGTTTGGGCGGAGGGGGACTGTGGTAATGAGCAAATTTAATCTTTCATCCAAACTGGGAAGCTTGCTCAACTATTTGCTGCTCGCTCTGTTCGGAGCCGTGACCCTCTTTCCCTTTTTGCATGTGCTGGCCCAGTCGCTCAGCAGTCAGACGGCGGTCGTCTCCAACCGGGTGACGATATTTCCGGTCGATTTTCAAATCGAGGCTTACAAGCTGCTGCTGCAGGACGGTGCTTTCTATAAAGCCTTTGGAATATCGATCATCCGCGTAGTGGCCGGAGTGACCATCAATATGGTCGTCACCAGCCTGATGGCTTATCCGCTGTCCCGCAAGGACTTGAAGGGCCGGAGTCTCGTCATGAATCTGGTTATCTTCACCATGCTGTTCAACGGGGGATTGATCCCGTCTTTCCTGCTGCTGAAGGAACTGCACCTGCTGGATACACTGTGGGCGCTGCTGCTGCCATCCACTGTCAGTGCCTTCAATCTGATCTTGTTGAAAAACTTCTTCCAATCCGTTCCGGTCAGCCTGGAAGAATCGGCCAAAATGGACGGGGCGGGGCATGGCACGATTTTGTGGAAAATTTATATCCCGCTGTCGCTGCCGGCGGTGGCGACCCTGACCTTGTTCTATTCGGTCATGCATTGGAACAGCTACTTTGATGCGGTCATGTATATCAGCAACGTTAACCTGAATCCGCTTCAGGTGTATTTGCGAAATATGATCGTGCTTAACGACAGTAACATCGAGATGACCAACAATACGGGATTGTTCCTGGTTTCTCCGGAGACATTGAAGGCAGCGACCATTATCGCCAGCGTCATTCCGATGATCCTGATCTATCCTTTCATTCAAAAATATTTTGCCAAAGGGGTGATGCTCGGTTCGCTTAAGGAATAACGCGCTGTCTGTCCTGATGTTCTATACTTATATTGAGGGAGGGTCTATTTTCATGAAGAAAA
This sequence comes from Paenibacillus sp. J2TS4, assembly GCF_018403245.1. Lineage (GTDB taxonomy): Bacteria > Bacillota > Bacilli > Paenibacillales > NBRC-103111 > Paenibacillus_L. The sequence continues at coordinate 107,856 of NZ_BOSH01000005.1, read as the reverse complement.
AAGTTATGATTCCGTTGGCTGCAGCTTTGTCCCTGTCCATGCTGGCCGCTTGCGGCTCCAACACGCCGAACAACGCCGGCCCCAGCACGGATGACAAGGGGCAGGAGGTTCAGGGAGAAAGCGGGCAGAAGCCCGATGTCATTAAAGTCTTTATGACTGGCGGAGCCAATTTCCCGGCCGGGGAGGATATTAACAACAATCCTTGGACGAAATTGATCGAGCAGGAAAATAACGTCGATTTGCAAATCGAATACGGCCCTTCGGCGGCCGACGAATTTATGAATAAGCTCACGCTGAAATTCGCTTCCAATGACATTCCCGATTTGTTCGTCATTCCGGCCAGCTATCAGAATTGGCTGATGGAAAATGCGGAAATGGGCGCTTTGATGGAATTGGACGGGAAAATGGACTCCTACGGCAACCTAATGAATGCGGTGTATCCAAGCGCATGGGAAGCAGCCAAAAATAACGATAAAATCTACGCCATTCCTGTTCTGAATGATGGTAATAAAGCGACCGACAACGTCTATATCCGCAAAGACTGGCTGGATAAGCTGGGACTGGAAGTGCCAAAAACGCTGGAGGAATTCGAGAATGTCGCGAGAGCCTTCCGTGACCAGGATCCGAACGGAACGAATAAGAACGATACGTATGGGATGATTGCTTACGAGAACATGCTCGGCTGGTCGCACCTGTTTGGCGCGTTCGGGGTTATTCCCGGGTATTGGGTGGAGAAGGACGGGAAGCTGGTCCAGGCCGATATCCAACCGGAAATGAAGGAAGCGCTGGCCTATATCCGCAAGCTGCATGAGGATAAACTGCTGGATAACGAATGGCCGATTACGAAAATTTCCGCCTACAACGAGAAGGTGGCGAACAATCAGGTCGGCTTCTATGAAGGAAGCTGGGCAGCTCCGAGAAGCGAGATTAATACGAGCAAGCAGAACGACCCGGAAGCGGAATGGATTCCCATTGCTCCTCCGATCGGGCCGAATGGCCAGCAGGGCGTAGCGGGAGGCGCCGAATATAAATCGTTTGCCGTGATCAGCAGCAAGGCCCAAAATCTGGATGCCATTCTTCGTATGCTGGATTGGATGGCAGTGCCGGAATCGATCGATAAATTCGTCTTTGGATTTGACGATCTGGGAGAAGGTTTCATGTATACTATGGAGAACGGGAAATACGCTCTGAATTTCGAGAATCATAACAAGTATGGCTATCGTCAACAGCTGATGTTCATGCAGCCCAAAGAGCTGAATGCCAAGAAGATGGAATCCCTTGGAGCCGAATTTAATTTGGTCGGCACGATCGAGCATTCCTCGAAGTATGGTATCCCGAATCAATATTTGGGTGCTCCGACCCCGACCATGGTGGAAAAGCAAAGCAGCCTGAACAAGCTGCGGGAGGAGACCTTTATTAAAATCATTGTCGGCGAGCTGCCGATTGACGCCTTCGATTCCTTCGTAGAGGAATATAAGCAGAAGGGCGGGGACGATATCGCCCGGGAAGTACAGGAATGGCACGAAAGCGCGAAATAATACGAAGACAACCTAAGGTACGGTGAGAGTGCATGAAGAAGATGGAGTATAGACGAAAGAAGCTGGGGATTAAACAAAAATTAATCTTTCTGGTTGTCGGCCATCTTCTTCTTTTTTTCGTTCTCGTGTATGCCTTGTTTTTCTGGTTTCAATCTACTCTCGAGAATAAAGTGAGCGTGCTGGCTCAACAGACGATGGAGACGCTGATGGGAAACATGGAGGTGTACATCGGCAATAATATACGGCTGTCCAATGCGATAGCCAGTGACAGCGGCTTCAACAAGCTGCTCAGGGAGAACCCGGATTTCTCCTCCTCCTCTTCCGTCTGGTCGATGATTCAGCTGCTGGATAAGCTGAAGAACTATTCGGTCTTAAATCCCTATCTCTATTCCGTCGGGATCTATAACCCGCAATCCGGGAAGGTGCTGTCGACCGCTGACGGAATTTACAATACCCCTTCCCGGGAACAGATGGGGTGGATTCAGCAAATGCTTGGACAGAACGAGCCGCTCGCGATTGGCGCCGATCTGCCCGGGGCTTTGCCATCGTACAGACAGGGAGCGCAGTCCATGATCACCGTGGTGCAGAAGCTGCCGGGCCATAATCATGAGAACCTGCTGATGATCAATTTCAACAAGCAGGTGCTGGATCTGTTTGTCGGCAAGATCGAATTATGGAAGGGGACGGCGATTGTCATTAATAGCACCGGAGGAGAGCTTTTTTACACCGCGGGTACTCCTCTCAGTGAAACGGCCAGCGCTCTGGTCGTGAAGGACTCGTTACCGCAGCCTTATGAGACAATCCAGATAGAAGGAGACTCTTATCTGGTAGTACACAAGCGATCGGAGACGACGGACTGGATCATTCACATGATTATTCCTTATGCGGAAATTATGAAGGATGTTCTTACGATGAAGCGGATAGCGGTTGCGATTCTGCTGGTCATTGCCATCTTTATGCTGCTGCTGTTCCATGTGCTTTATCTGCAAATCTTCAACCCGATCAAGCGGCTTATTAAAGGTATGCTTACTATTGAAAAAGGGCTCGCGTTCCGGCCGATAGCCATTAAGCGAATGGATGAATTGGGCTTTTTGCAGCATCGTTTTAACGACATGGTGCAGAATGAACAAAAGATGAGGAGGGAAATTCTAGAGGAGCAGCTTCATAAAAGAGAGATTGAATTGAAATTTTTGCAATCGCAAGTGAACCCTCACTTTTTGTATAACACGCTGGATTCCATCTATTGGGTGGCGGAGGAGAGCGGAGTGGACGAGATAGGCGATGTGGTGCTGGATTTGTCCAAATTCTTTCGCTTAAGTCTGTCACGCGGCAAAGATTTCATTACAGTGGAAGAAACAATAGAGCATCTGAAAGGCTATATACGTATCCAACAGTTCAGGCATACCGACAAATTTGAAGTTCATTGGGACATCGACCCCGCGGTATCGTCATTGCGGATCATGAAGCTGATGCTGCAGCCTATCGTGGAGAATTCCATCGTTCACGGGCTGGAGAAGGCGGCGGATACGTGTCGGCTGACTATTCAAATCAAGCGTGAAGAAGAGTATTTAAAATGCAGAGTGACCGATACGGGAATTGGTATAGACGAAGAGGAATTGTGGAAATTACTGAATGAAATCAAGCGGGAGCACGGTCCTTCCGATGCGACTTACGGGCTGCGAAACCTGTACCAGCGGTTGAAGATCATGTACGGAGCAGACATGGACTTTCAAATGACGAGCAAGCCGCAAGAAGGAACTGGCGTCACCATCCGCATCCGGCTGGATCGTCTAGAAGGTCGGTGAAAAGGAGAACGGAGAGCAGACTTCTAGAAGGAGCAGATGCACATGAACATGAAAGTCATCATCGTTGAGGACGAACCGCGAGTCCGCAAAGGTTTATCCGAGGCGATCGATTGGCCGCTGTTCGGCATGGAACTGGTCGGAACGGCCGCCAACGGACTGGAGGGGCTGGAGCTGTTCCGTCTTCATCAGCCCGGGCTGGTCGTAGCGGATATTCGCATGCCGGTCATGGACGGGCTGGCGATGACCGAAGCGATTCTGGAAATGCAGCCGCATACGAAGGTCATTATTATAAGCGGACATGATGAGTTCATGTATGCGCAGAAATGCATAGCGCTTGGGGTCACTAACTATTTGCTAAAGCCCATCGGTAAGAAGCGGTTTCATACCGAATTGGAAAAAGTCCAGCGAGAGCTGCAATTAGACCTTCAGCAGCAGGCCAAATCATTGGAATTTGAACAAAAGCTGAAGAGTAATCTCCCGATCTTGCGCAACGCATTTCTGGAAGAATGGTTGACGGGGGTCGCGCCTAAAGGGGAGGAAACGTTAAAGGACAGCTTTTCTTTCCTGGATATTCCCTACGAATGGGATATGGAGGCTGCCGTGGCAATATTCGAAATGGACTGGGAGGACGGGATGCCCAACGCCGATGGCAAGCTGCTAGAGTTCGCGATGAACAACATCATTGGGGAATTGATTGGAGACAGCGGAATTGCTTATCAGCGGGGGAACGGGCAGACGGTTGTCATTTATCAGTCGTTCTCCTCCGACTTGGCGGAGGATTTGTCACTGTGGGCGGAGCAGACCCGGGTCAAAATCACCTCTCTTCTGAAAATCAGTCTGACCGCTGCAGTTAGTGCGGAGGCGGTACAAGCGGCGGAGGTCCCCCGTATTTTCAAAGAAACGATTGGTCTTCTCAGGCTGAAGCTATCGCTCGGGACGGATACGATTCTGCATCAAAGTCTCGTTCATCCTGAGCAAAATCCATTCGCCCTTCTCAATCCTTCCGACGAAGTATTGTTGGTGCAGCATGTGGAAATGAACGATGAGGCAGAAATCGCGAGAATGATCGACGCCATGTTCGGGCAATGGAAGGAAAGCGGCGGCCTTGCTTATGCGGACGAATGGTCTTTTCAATTGGCCGGCGTGTTTACCGGGTTGGCCCATCGGCTGGGGAAGAGTGTCCGCTCTTTTATCCATGACGAGCAAATGGAGAAATGGAGGCATCCCGAGCAATTTCGCACCTTGGAGGAGATGAAGAACTGGTGGGGACAGCTTTATATCGAGCTAAGCAAAAGCTACGAAGGATTCCGCACGGACCGCAAGACGAAGATCATTCAGCAGGTGATGGATTATGTGGATGAACATATCTATGAAAATATTACGCGGGAGGATGCCGCCCAGCATGTCTATATCAATTCCTCTTATTTAAGCCGCATGTTCAAAAAAGTGACGGGGGAATCATTCTCCGATTTCGTCATCCGCAAAAAAATGGAGAAAGCGATTCATCTCCTCCAGGTGGAGAGAGTGATGGTCTATGAGGTCGCGGACAGGCTTGGCTACAAAGACCCAAGCTATTTTGCGCGGGTGTTCAAAAAATATACGGGCAAAAGCCCATCCGATTTTCAGGAATAGAAAGGAAGAGAAAGATTGCAGCATATCCATAGCGATATCGTTATTGTGGGCGGAAGCATGGGGGGCTGTGCCGCGGCATTGGCGGCGGCCCGGATGGGCAAGCGCGTCGTTCTGACCGAGGAGGCGGCATGGATCGGGGGCCAGTTGACTTCGCAGGCGGTGCCTCCCGATGAGCATCACTGGATTGAGCATCATGGCTGTACAAGGAGCTACCGGGCTTACCGGGAGCATGTCCGCAGCTACTACAGGCAGTACTTCCCTCTGCGGGAGAGCGAGAAGCTTAAGCCGCTGTTAAATCCCGGCAACGCGATGGTGAGCCGGATCAGCCACGAGCCAAGAGCGGCTCATGCCGTGCTGAAGGCGATGCTTGCCCCTTATGAGCACAGCGGCCGGTTAACCGTCATCACGGGAGTGGTTCCCGTCGCAGCCGAAACGGACGGCGACAACGTCCGAGCCGTCACCGTGCGCCGGATGGCGGATGGGGAGAAACTGGTGCTGACCGCTCCTTATTTTCTCGATGCGACCGATTGCGGCGATTTGCTGCCTTTAACCGGTACGGAGTATACGACCGGAGCGGAATCCGTGCAGGAGACCGGGGAGCCTCATGCCCTGCCGGGGGCGGCCGATCCGATGGATATGCAGGCCATCACGCATTGCTTCGCCGTCGATTATATCGAAGGGGAAGACCATACGATTGCCCGGCCGAAGGATTACGATTTCTGGAGGCAGTACCAGGCGGACTTCTGGCCGGAGAAGCAGCTGAGCTGGTACTCCCCCAAGCCGCGTACGCTGGAGAAGGTGGAATATGCCCTGTTTCCAAGAGATGGCTTGTTCTCCCTCTGGAACTACCGGAGAGTCATAGACAAGAATTTGTTTGAGTCGGGCACCTTCCAGAGCGATATCACGATCGTCAACTGGCCGCAAAACGACTATTGGCTCGGTCCGGTCATCGATGTGAGCCCGGAGGAAAGGCAGAAGCATCTGGAGCAGGCGAAGCAGTTAAGCCTGTCTCTACTGTACTGGATGCAGAACGAGGCGCCGCGCCCGGATGACAAGCAAGGCTATCCCGGTCTGCGGCTGAGGGCCGATATTATGGGGACCGAGGACGGCCTCGCACAGATGGCATACATCCGGGAATCGAGAAGAATCAAGGCGGAATTTACGGTCGTGGAACAGCATCTCAGTCCGGAGATTCGGGGAGATCAAGGCTCGGTGCGGTATGAGGACAGTGTAGGGATCGGATATTATCATATCGACTTGCACCCGAGCACCGGAGGCCGCAACTATATCGATGTGTCCAGCTTGCCGTTCCACATTCCATTGGGCAGCCTTCTGCCCGTCCGGATGAATAACCTGCTTCCGGCTTGCAAGAATATCGGCACGACTCATATTACGAACGGCTGCTACCGGCTTCATCCGGTGGAGTGGAACATTGGCGAAGCCTCGGGGGCTTTGGCCGCTTATTGCCTGGACAAAGGGGTTTCTCCACGCAGCGTGCGGAACGATAAGGCCGAACTGGCCAACTTCCAGAAGCTGCTGACGAAACATGGCGTGGAGCTGGCTTGGCCTTGAGCCGCCATTCATAACAGAAGAGGATTGTCTCTGAAGCGCGTGGGGGTTGACTTCCAAGCTCTCTAATCATGCAAGATGCCCATTTCCCGGTAACGGTTAATGCATTGGATCAAAGACAAGCAATAATGCATGTCTATTGGCGGAAAAACGGTAAACCCGGAGAAAGACGAGCAAAAGTGCAGGAAAATCGCCGCTAATAGCCGAAAATGACGATTATTGGCGAAATTCAACTGCACTTTCGCTTGTCTTTAGCTGATTTTAAACCATTTCTCTCCAGAAACCTGCATATATGCTGGTTCTTGTACTGATTAATCACCGATCAAACCGCTTCACCGGATAGACTCCAATGGCTGTCCCTCTTCCGCACCGCGCGAGACTCACCCTCAGTGCGCGGTGTTCGGCGTCGCATGACGGTGGTCAACCATTGTCAGGATTTCTTGACAGGGGACAGCCTTACGGATTTACCGCAAAGACTCAAGTTTGTTCTGCTTGCGGTAATCGCCCGGCGTCAGGCCGGTTATTTTTTTGAACATGCGGATAAAAGAAGTGACGTTGCGGTAGCCGATTCTTATACCTACTTCTTGTACGCTAAGGCTGGTAGATTCGAGCAATTCCTTCGCTTTGCGGATGCGGATATTGTTTAAGTGCTCGCTGAAATTAATCCCCGTTTTTTCCTTCATTAATATAGATAAATAATTGCTCGAAATATTTAAGCAGTCCGCTACGGAATCCAAAGAAATATCTTCCGCATAGCGCATCTCCAGAATGTCAGACGCGCGGTTGGCCAGATCGTTCTGCTCGTTCTTAACCGAGCGGAATAAGGAAGCAACGCGGGCAGCCTGCGGTTCGAGCAACTGCTTCAATTGTTCCATAGAGAAACACTCCTTTGTTTGTCTCCAAGCCTTCTGAAGCTCGGATAGATCTTGGTCCGAGTTAATCGAGCTAGCCAGATGGATCATTCTTTCCAGCATCGATTTGGCAAACTGCTTGATGCGGGCAGCGCTCTCTCCCTTTTGCTGCAAATAATCCAACATCCGGTTCAGGATTTCTCTGCATTCAAGATCATTTCCTTCGCGAAGGTTAAGCTCGAACTCCTTTTCTCTTTCCAGAATAAAAGGATGATGCTTGTCCAACTGACGGAGCTCAGTAATGATCTGAGTTTCCGCCAGCAGTTCAGCCTGAGCCGCCATCTCCAATACTTCGTCGTAAGCGGAGCTGAACTCCGCGGCCGAAGTGTAGATAGAGCTTATAGCCACAGAGATAAGGTAATATTCGGCATCTCCGTCCCAAACTTTTTTCAATAAGGCCAGAGTCTCCTGTAAATCTTCCCCCGGTTCATCTTCAAAAAGAATCGATAATATTTGATTGCTTTCAATCTGAAAAGTATGTGAGCCCGGAAAGCTTTCCGAAATCGTTAAATTAATGTATTCCCGAAGATAGTAGGAAACTTCATCGGGAGATCTGCTCAGTTGTTGCAAGGAAGTATGGCGATATTGCAAGTGATAAAGAACGATTCGGAATTTCCGATGAGCCCGGATGAATTCCTGCAGATCGCTCAAGTCCGATCGGATCATCTTTAGCTTATTGATATAGCCGTAATTAGTCAGCAGCGACTTTTGGTTGACCAGCTCGGCTTGAATGTCGTCCTTCTCCTTAATCAAAGAATGAATTTTGTCATGAATCAAATTGAACTCGCTAATGGTGCTGCCCAGGCTCCCCTGCTGCGAATGCTGAACAGAGGCAATGATTTGCTTGACTGGGCGATGCAGCCTGCGGCTGAAGAAATGGGAGCAGATGATCCCCACTCCGATAGACAAGCCTAGAGCAAGCAGCAAAGTGAGATTAAATTTCTCCATTTGTGAAGTAACAATGGAGGTAGGGATCATAGTGACATAAGTGAATCCGGTTTCATTTCCCTTCTGCAAAAAATAATAATGCCGTCCCCACTCGATTTCCCCTTCCTTACCTTCTACTCTGCTGAGGGCGGATTCAGGAAAATGTTCGGATGTTTGAAAGATCGTCTGCCGGTCGCTATCCATAATCATAAATTCGGCATCGGGAACGTTGTGAAATGTTTGCAGCATCCGGTCGGCATCCAGCAAAGCAATAATTTGATACTTCGGCGTTTCTTTGATGGAAATGGGCATAAGGCTTTTAGTGAACCCTGGGACGAGGGAAAACTCGCTTTTTGGAAAGGTTCGATAAGTATACCGTTCATTAAATTGCTTCTGCCAAAAGCTGAAAGGATAGCCTAAGCTATTGTAATCGCCGGCAAATGCCGCCTCTGCGTCAGACCTTCCCCCTTTATCCAGAATGAGCGACGATGTATTGAAATAGATAAGAATATTGTCTAAATTCAAGGCACTGTTAGAAACATGGTTTTCAATCTGGTTAACGATTTGCCCCTCTTTCATATAATCGATTCGATCCATTCTTTGCAAGGCCAGCTTGACATTGGCGGCCGTCACTCTAGGGTCGTAGTAGAGACTGTAAAGAATGCTTTTGATCGACTTGAATAAATCCTCATATTCCTCCACGGTGTTCTGCAGCAGCAGACGGTTGTACTTGATCATTTCCCCCTTGGTATCGTTTTTTAGTATGGTGAAAGAAATCCAATGAAGCGAGGACAGCAGGAAAATAACGGCTAGAAAGCCGACAAACATTTGGATGAATAAAGAATTTCTGGTTTTTATGCGAACGGACAATTGGACAACACCCTTAGAAGTTTTTTGTTAATACACTGTACAAGCTTGACCTTATAGACGTTCTTCCCGTGCTCGGAGAATAATCATCGCCGTATAGGGTGACGGAGCCGTTTCCTTTTGATTGTATCATGCAAAATCTTAGGCCACAGCCATCTTTTTATATAAATAGATTGCCTTTTTTCTCTATAGTTTTCACTTTTTTGACTAATTGATAATGTTGTCAACGAATGAGAAAACGGTAAATAGGCTCGAACCGTCTGCCCGATATATAATCGCCGTGAGAAACGCGAAGGGGGTGAAGACAATTAAATTATCGTTACCGGGTGTCAACATCCGAGGGGGAAAAAAGAAAGCAGCCCTCCCGCAAGGGAGAGTGCCCGTAAGCCCAAAATTGCAAAGTCCGCTCCAAAGAAGGCTGCGCCGAAATATGGATCTGTATTTGTTGATTTTTCCTGTGCTCGTTTATTTTGTCCTCTTTGAGTATTATCCGATGTATGGGGTCCAAATAGCCTTTAAGGATTTTATTGCGACTAAAGGGATTTTTGGCAGCCCATGGGTAGGCTGGAAGCACTTTGTGCGTTTTTACGAAAGCTTTTATTTCTGGAGATTGATCAAGAATACGCTCGGGATCGGTTTGTACGAGCTTGTGGTCGGTTTCCCCATTCCCATTATGTTGGCGTTAATGATTAATGAGGTTCGCTCCAGGCTGTTCAAGCGGGTAGTTCAGACCGTCACTTACGCTCCCCACTTTTTGTCCACCGTCGTCATTGTCGGTATGCTGTTCTTGTTCCTGTCTCCGCAAACCGGAGCCTTTAATCAACTGCTGCAATGGCTGGGCTTCGAGCCGGTATCTTTCATGACTTCGCCGGCTTGGTTCAAAAGTGTGTATGTCTTGTCCGGAGTATGGCAGCAAATGGGATGGAGTTCGATCATTTATTTAGCGGCGTTGTCCGGGGTGGATCCTCAGCTTCACGAAGCGGCCAAAGTGGATGGCGCCGGCCGGCTGCGGAGGGTTTGGCATATTAATCTTCCCGCTATTGCACCTACGATAGTGATTCTGCTTATTCTTAACGTCGGAAGGGTGCTCAGCGTTGGCTTCGAGAAAGTATTCCTGATGCAGAACTCACTGAATATGGATGCTTCCGATGTGATTGCGACCCACGTCTACAGAACGGGAATTATTGGGGCTCAATACAGCTACTCTGCGGCGGTAGGGTTGTTCAATGCGGTGGTCAACTTCTTGATGCTTGTGGTGGTCAATTACATCGCGCGCAAGGTTAACGATACCAGTTTGTGGTAAGGGGGCATCATGTGGATGGTATACAAGAGCCGGGGAGAACGTGTCTTTGAAGGAATCATCTATGCAGCCCTGGGATTGGTGCTGCTTATCGTTATCTACCCGTTAATCTATGTTTTAAGCGCTTCACTCAGCGAGCCGGCGGCCATTCTGCGAGGAGAGATCTGGCTGCTTCCCAAAGGCTTTACGTTCGATGCTTATCGAAAAGTATTTGAAAACCGGGACATTATGACGGGGTATCTTAATACGATTCTGTATACGGTTACGGGGACGTCTATTAATCTATTGTTTACGACCATGGCGGCCTATCCTCTTTCCCGCAGAGATTTCTACGGGCGCAACGTCATTACGGCGCTCATTGTTTTTACGATGTTTTTCAGCGGCGGGATGATCCCTCTCTATCTGTTGATCCGGGATCTGCACATGTTGAACACGATCTGGGCGCTGGTCATTCCCGGAGCGGTGTCGGTATGGAATATTATTATTATGCGGACATTCTTTCAGACCAGCATTCCATTCGAAATTCAGGAATCGGCCTTTATTGACGGCTGCTCGAATATTCAAACGCTCCTCCGTATCGTACTGCCCTTGTCCATGCCGATCATTGCGGTCATGACGCTGTTTTATGCGGTAGGGCATTGGAATGCTTTTTTTAACGCACTGATTTATTTGACCGATCGCGACAAATATCCGTTACAGTTGTTCTTGAGGGAAATTTTGATTCAAGAGCAAATGGATGAGATGGCCTCGTCTAACGATGATACTCTAATGAATTACATGCTGCAGATTGAAGCATTGAAATATGCGGTCGTGGTAGTAGCTAACCTGCCCATGCTGATGCTGTATCCCTTCTTGCAAAAATATTTTGTAAAAGGAGTTATGATCGGGGCGCTTAAAGGATGATATTCTAGACAAAAAAACAAGAAGCGGGAGGAATTCTTCTAAATGAAAAGAAATCAATGGGGTTCGCTGCTGCTTGTGGCAGTGGTAACTCTGACCCTCTTATTATCTGCCTGTGGCAAGGAAGGAAGCTCTCCAGGGACGGGGAGCCAGGGAGGAGAAGCACAAGGAGAAGCGAAAGGGGAAGGGCAAGGCGAAGCCGGCAATCTCAATCCAAGCGGATTCCCAATTGTGAAGGAACCTATTTCTCTTACTTTTTTTACCGGTAAGGATGCTACTAACAGCAGTAAATTTGAAGAAACTTTGGTCTGGAAAGAATATGCGAAAAAGACCAACATTCAGGTTAATTTTCAATTGGTCCCTTTTGAGAGCTTGACGGAAAAACGCAATTTGGCACTGGCCAGCGGGGATTACCCGGATGCGTTCTATACGGCCAGGCTCAGTGCCAACGATCTGATGAAATATGGCTCGCAGCAAGGAGTGCTTATTCCATTAAACGATCTTATTGACCAGTATGCCCCCAATTTTAAAAAGCTGCTGGATCAGTACCCGGATTTAAGAAAAGGGTTGACGATGCCAGACGGTAATATCTATTCATTCCCAACTTTTTACTCTCCCGAGTTTTTGCCTGTGTTGATCGGGACGCCGCTATGGATTAATAAGAAGTGGCTGGATCAATTGAATATGCAAGAGCCGCAAACGATCGAGGACTATTACAAATATCTGCAGGCGGTTAAGACGACCGATCTGAACGGGAATGGTCAAGCGGACGAAATTCCGTACAGTGGATCGAGTGTCAATGTAATAAAGTATCAGTTTCAGGGGGCATGGGGCCTAGGGAACCGAGGGCTCGGTCACTTGTATATCGATATGGACCCGGACAAGGATCAACTGCGCTTTTACCGTCTCGATCCGAAATATAAAGAGGTTCTGGAATTTATTCATAAGCTGTATGCCGAAGAACTGATCGATCCGGAAATCTTCACGATTAAGGACGCCGCATTCCGAGCCAAAGGAGCCGAAGGAAACATCGGTTCAGCCATTACGAACAATGCGGGTACCGCCTTTAACTTGGATCATTACGTCGGTTTAGGGGCGCTTAAAGGGCCCTATGGCGATCAATTATACTCCCATGTGGGAGTGCCTTTGGTTCAACCTGGTTCCATGGCCATAACCAATAAGAACAAATATCCGGAAGCGACGGTCAGATGGATGGATTATTTCTACGGCAACGAAGGGGCTCTGTTTTATTTCATGGGCATAGAGGGGGTCACGTATACGAAAAAGCCGGACGGATCCTTGGAGTACGTGGAGGATATTACCAATAATCCGAACGGTCTTACGATGACCCAGGCAAGAACCAAATACTTCACCTGGAACGGGGGGAGCTACCCTGCAATCGTCCAGGAGGAATACTTCCCAATGCAACCTAGTTCTATAGAAGCGGGGAAAAAGGTAGCGGAATATAAGCCTTCAGTTATATGGAATAAGTTTAACTATACGGAGGAGGAGTCCGAATTCATGATGTCGGTCGGCGCGGATATCCAAACTTTTATCCTAGAAACTGAGGCTAAATTAATTGCGGGCGATATGCCTTTTAGTGAGTGGGATAAATATGTCGATACGGTAAAGAAAATGGGGCTTGATAAATATATGGAAATTGAGCAAGCGGCCTACGAACGATATAACAACCAATAAATGGATGAGGTGGCGTTTTGTCAAAGGAGATATGATCGGGGCGCTTAAAGGATGATATTCTGATAGTATGGTTGGCGGAAGGGACAAAGAAAACAAGAAAACGGGAGGAATCCTTCTAATGAAAGTAAATAAATGGGGTTCGCTGCTGCTTGCGGCGGTGATGACTTTGACCCTCTTATTATCTGCCTGTGGTAAGGAAGGAAGCTCTTCAGGGACGGGGAGCCAGGGAGGAGAAGCACAGGGAGAAGTGAAAGGGAAAGGGGAAGGGCAAGGCGAAGCCGGCAATCTCAATCCAAGCGGATTTCCGATTGTGAATGAACCGATTTCCCTTACTTTCTTTACCGGTAAGGATGCATCCAACAGCAGTAAATTCGAAGAAACGTTCGTCTGGAAAGAATATGCGAAAATGTCCAATATCCAGGTGAATTTTCAGCTGGTGCCATTTGAAAGCCTAACAGAAAAACGCAATCTGGCGCTGGCGAGCGGAGATTACCCCGATGTGTTCTATACGGCCAGGCTGAGTGCAACGGATCTGATGAAATATGGCTCGCAGCAGGAAGTGCTGATTCCATTAAATGATCTCATTGATCAGTATGCGCCGAATTTCAAAAAGCTGCTGGATCAGTATCCGGATTTAAGAAAAGGGCTGACGATGCCGGACGGCAATATTTATTCGTTCCCAACCTTTTACTCTCCCGAGTTTCTGCCTATGTTGATCGGGACGCCGCTGTGGATCAATAAGGACTGGTTGGACCAATTGAATATGCAGGAGCCGCAAACGATTGAAGACTATTACAAATTCCTGCAAGCGGTCAAGACGACCGATCTTAACGGGAATGGCCAAGCGGACGAAATTCCATATAGCGGGTCTAATATCAATGTATTGAAGTATTCGCTTCAAGGGTCATGGGGTCTGGGTAATCGGGGGCTTGGCCATCTATTTGTCGATATGGACCCGGACCAGGATCAGCTGCGTTTTTTCCGCCTCGATCCGAAATATAAAGAGGTTCTGGAATTTATTCATAAGCTGTATGTTGAAGGATTGATCGATCCGGAAATCTTCACGATTAAGGATAGCGCATTCCGAGCCAAAGGAGCCGAAGGAAACATCGGATCGGCCATTACGACTAATCCGGTTACCGCCTTTAATTTAGACCATTACATCGGTTTAGGGGCACTGAAAGGGCCTCATGGCGATCAATTATACTCCCATGTGAAATCGTCTTTGGTTCAGCCCGGTTCTATGGCCATAACCAATAAGAACAAATATCCGGAAGCGACGGTCAGATGGATCGATTATTTCTACAGCGACGAGGGGGCCCTGTTCTATTTTATGGGAAAAGAAGGGGTCACTTATACGAAAAAGCCGGACGGATCCTTGGAATACGTAGAGGATATTACCAATAACCCGAACGGTCTTACGATGACCCAGGCAAGAACTAAATATTTCACCTGGAACGGGGGAAGCTATCCCGGCTTCGTCCAGGCGGAATACTTCCAGGGAGCTGAATCGTTGCCGAATGCTATAGAAACAGGGAAGAAGGTAGAGCCGTATGTGCCGCAGGAAATATGGAATGCGTTCAACTATACGGAGGAGGAGGCAGAATTCATGACGTCGGTCGGCTCGGATATCCATACTTTTATTCTAGAAACCGAGGCCAAGTTGATTGCCGGTGACACTCCTTTTAGCGAGTGGGATAAATATGTCGATACGGTGAAGAAGATGGGGCTTGATAAATATATGGAAATTGAGCAAGCGGCTTACGAACGATATAACAATCATTGATGGCAGGGGAGAATTCTCCCCTTCCATTGCGAACTATATACTTGGCACTAAAGAATTCAAAGCTCATGAAGTGGAGAAAGAAAGATGCTTCCAGGGCGAGTTTTGGCTTTGTATTCCTACCACCCGACGGCCCATCCAATAAATAAGGAGCTCGGTTTGGTCGGGGCCCCCGAAAAGTAGCTGGAATTGCTTCGAAGCTCATCTTCACTTTTTGGGGAAGGAGTATGATGTTTGAAGCTTCGGAGGCACTTTCCTTCGGAACGGAATGATTGCTTTCTTTAGTGCCACTTATACAGTTATGGAACTATTTTTGATAAGGATGTGGCTTCTATGACATGTTTTCTTTATTTAACAGACACTCATTTCGGCGCCAATCCGATTGGCTTTCATCAGCAGCCGGCCTATCCGGAACGGCTGGCCGATCTGATGGAAGTTCTCCGCGGAGAAGTCATTCGGCATTCCGCAGATTTCATTATTCACGGCGGCGATCTGGTTGACCGCTGCAGTGTCGAGCGGATTCGTCAGGCCTACGGCCTGCTGAAACTGCCGGTTCCCGTCTACTTATGTCTGGGGAACCACGATTTGGATCGCTCCGACGCATTGGAGTTGTGGCTGTCTCATGCGCCGGATCTGTTTATCGGCGGCTCTCCCCACTATGAGGTAGCGTGCGCAACTTGTGTAGTCCATGTTATGCCTAATCATTGGGAGAGCGGCTATGAGTATTACTGGAAGGGCGCGCAGAAGCCATGCTTCACCGAATCGCAGCTCCATCGGTTGGAACAGGCCATTGAGGCTCACCCTGGGAAGATGCATGTGCTCGTTACCCATAGCCCGGTCTTTGGCATGAGCCGGGAGCAGAGCGGACTGGACCGAGTCATCCATGATGCGCCTGAAACTTTTCGCCAATCCATCGTTAATCTGGTTCGCAAGCACCCGGGCTTGAAGCTAGTCTTATCCGGGCATAACCATCTCAATACGCTTCATTCGACCGAAGAGGCCGTCTTCGCATCGGCCAGCTCTCTGGTCGAGACTCCGTTTGAATATAAATTGGTTGAAGTCTCGGATACACAGATGAGAATGACGACCCATCGACTGGACATGTCGGCTCTGGCCGGGTTTAATCCGGACTATAACAATACTCGTTCCTATGTGCAGGGGAGGAAGCAGGATCGGGGGTTCATCGTGACATATCACTTAGGATGAGTGTTAAATCACTTGTTAAGTCCAATGTATGGCGAATCGTTCCCGTTTGGTTTACAAATACCTTTTGTTATTGCTTGTGAGCCCGGGACGATTAGCATGGTTTAATGACATCTTCATATAAGAATGGAGGAATTAACTATGAAAGAAGGACGACACGATCAGAAGCCGAAGAATGGGGAGGGCGCTTCCTCATCCGGCAGTATTAGTCGGAGACGCTTTGTTACCTCGCTCGGAGTATTGGCGGGTGCCGCTATAACCAGCCAGCTTCCGGCCGGAATACAAGCCTATGCTCAGGAAGAGAGTTTGGAGGCATTGGGAGGAGAGGGGAATAAGAAGGCTAGACCATCCGTTCATATAGACTGGTTTAATGTCAAAGATTACAATGTTCTTGGCAACGGGTCCCGAGATGACATCGCTGCTTTGGAAGCGTTAATTCAATCCACGGCCAACCGGGCAGAAGTGACCTTGTATTTTCCCGCTGGAACCTATCGGATCGGCAGTCATTTGACTTTTCCCCGAAGAGTTCACTTGCGATTCGACTACGGCGCAATGCTGGCTCCGGATGCAGGCGTGATCGTCAAGATTCAGTCTCCGGTAGAAGCCGGACTAGGTCACATTTTCGGTGGGGCGGGGAAGGTAACAGGCGATTTTTATGGACAAGGGGTATATCCGCAATGGTGGGGAGCGAAAGGAGATAAGCAAACGGACGATACAGAGGCATTCCGGAATGTTTTTCGGCTGTCAAAGGACAATCAGATTTCTGTAACCGTTTACGTTCCACGAGGGGATTATGTTTGGTCCCAGCCTGTTGTCGTTTATGGAAACACTTCGGTCATCTGTGAACAAGGAGCGGTGTTCTGGCGGAATCACGGAAATACGATGATGTACAACTATGAGTATAATGGCGAGGCCAATGCCGGCTATAGCGGCAACGGGAATATTCTGTTCGAGAATGCCCGCTTCGAATTTGTCGGGTTAAATCCGTCTGTCTTATGTTATGAGGATGGCAACGTACTCCAATTTGCCCATGCGTCAGATTGGACCTTTCGGCACTGCGAATTTTATGATGTCATTGATGCTCACGCGATTGAAATCAATTCTTCCCAGAACGTTGTCATTGATGGCTGCAAATTTTATGGTTACCGGGAATTGGCGAATGATCGCTGGTATGTGGAAGCGATCCAGATCGATCACGCCTCGACAAGCGGGATTCAGGGGGCCCTGCCGTATGATGACACGCATTGTAAAAACATTACGATCCAAAATTGTTATTTTGGCAAAGGTCATAGTTATACATTCAACAAAGGGGGGATCACTACTACAGTAGAGTTCAAGGCCTGGACAGCAGGGATCGGCGGACACACCCATAAGGAAGGAAAATGGCACCAGAACATTACGATCCGAAACAACACTTTCGAAGGAATGCGCTATTATGCGATACGCCCCTACAAGTGGCTGAACACATTGATTGCAGAGAACCGGTTCTATGAATGCGGAGGCGGTATTTATGCCGTCAGCGGGGCCAATCATGCCGTCTTCGGAGCAGCCGGACCCTTCCGGAGATTGTCGATTGTGAACAATCAGTTTATTAATGGGGCGGCGGTTTATCCCGACTTTTTTGCAGGGAATCGGCGGTTTATGATAGGCATTTTTTCGACGGATGTCGTTTCCGAGGATGTGCAGATTGCCGGAAACACCTTTAGCGTAGCTGAAGACACAGGAATCATCATAAGAAACGTCAAGCGCATATCGGTCAGTAACAATACCATCAATTATATGAAAAAGGACGCTATAGAGATTACCGGCAGCTTGAATGTGACTGTGCAAGGAAATCAAATTTTCAAGCCTTCCGAATACGGGGTGCTGCTGAAAAACTGCAATCATGGCTTGATCCTGGATAATCAGATTACCGAGGCTCAAAAGCAAAGTATTTATATAGAAAATGGGGAAAATGTTCAAATTGGCGGAAGTGTAATAACGAACGGCCTTGAAACCGGGATTGGCTGCGAAAGCTTGCAGGGGCTGATTGCCAAAGATAACCAGGTCAGTGATACACCTAAGGCACTGATGATTAACAATTGCCAGAATGTTAGAGTGATAGGAAATTATGCTGCCCGAATGTCCACGAACGTTGTGGAAATCGCTGCTACTACCGGCTTGCTCGTTTCAGGCAATTTCCTGACCGAAGGAGCCTCCGCCTACGATGCCATTGTTATTAGGGAGGGCACGAATACGGGCATTGTAAGGGACAACATCCTGTCCGGAGCTTTCCGCAGAGGGATCTGGTTTGAAGGGACGACGTCGAATATCAAATACGGATACAACGTGGGTCCGATTCAGAACGAGAGCAGTGAAGTCGAGCCCCTGCAAGATTAATGGACAAGGGGAAGTCATCCAAAGTATCCACTTAGTTGCCATTTTCGCATGAGAGAAATGATCTAACTGTATTTTATGTAGGTAAATTCAAGCGAATTTCACATTTTGACTATACTAACTGGAAAAACTGCAGTTAAAATGGAGGATTTCTGTTGATTTCGCCCATTTTGCACAAACTAGCTGTAGGTTTTCCAGTTATTTTCCATATTTTGCTTGAGAGGACTAAACTAACTGTATAAAATCCATTTAGATGCCCATGCCGCTTGCGCGGCACCATCAGACGATAGAAAATAATGAGATTTTCAAGGTAGCCATGCCACTGACGGGACGCCACTGAATGATAAAAATCATGCTAATTTTCAGAGTAGGCGGTCTTCCGCGGGAAAAGACAGAACGGCTCTTACTAAAAGTCGTAAAAAGATCCACAAGGCTAGTTAACCTAAGCTCTGATGTAAAACAGAAACTCCTGGCCGTTCTTGACCGGCTCCTGTTCGAGAGTGTAGCCGTGCTTGACGACTTCTTCCGGAACGTTGCGGAACGAAGAAGGACAGTCGGTAATGACTTGAAGGAGTTGCCCCTTCTCCAAATCCCGCAATGTCTCCAAGGTGTAGATAACGGGATACGGACAGGATTCTCCTCTAAGATCTAACGTGAAGTCTGCTGTCATGATTTTATGCTCCTTTCTTGAAGCCTGTGCCAAAGCGATAGTTTTTTTGCCAGTACATGGCGACAGCGAAGCTTATTCCCAACAAAAGCAGCGTTACGGTCAGGGCGGCATAGGGCCCCATCTCCGTTATAAGATTAATCTGCGCGCCGCTTTGGACGAGCAGGCTGTACACCCCAAGGTGATCCCAAGCGTAAGCGAGACCGGTAGCGCCTATGATATTGCCGATGAATACCGGCAGGAAGACAACTTGCCCTTCCATCAAACGGTACATCATCCCGGTTTCGCAGCCTCCCGCCATAACGATGCCCAGGCCAAACAGAATTCCTCCGACTAATGTGCTTGGAGCAGCGATTTTCGTTATCGGGTCCAGGCCATAAGCCAGAATGATTGCGAGAGTGGACACGGAGCTGACTGCCATACCGAAGGAGATGGCCTTCGCCATAGTGGCTCTTCCGCTGATCCATAGATCGCGAAACGCCGAGGTGAAGCAAATTTGCCCTCTCTCTATCAGAATTCCGAAGGCGGCTCCGAATATGGCCGCAGCACCCAGCATCGTGCGTCCGGTGAGGAAGAAGTAGAGAATAAGCCCGGCATATACCAGCATAATAAGGGAGCCGAGGTAAGGCTGAATTTTACGGGAGCTGCCGGACTGTGAGGCCATACCCCCTTTAAGCAATACGGGCTTGCCTTTCCACCAGGAGGTATTGACTAATTTGGTGCCGAGATAAGTTCCTGCCGCGGTAGCGACGATAAATATCCAGGAATGCAGGGAAAACTGCGGGACCCCGGTAAAGAAGGCAGCCAAATTACAGCCTAATGCCAGACGGGCGCCTGCGCCGGCAATGATTCCGCCAATCAAACCCTGAACTAGCCGGCGTTTCTGTCTCGGGATGCGTATTTTGAAATTGTTGCTGAGGAGAATCGTGCACAAGGCCCCGATGAACATCCCCCATACAATCCAGCCGTCCGTTCGGCTCCATGTGGTTCCGTCCATATTAATGAGCTTAAAATAAGCCCAATCGGAGATATCGATTCCGAACATCTGTAGCACATGGCCTCCTAGACGGGTGAACTCCCCGGTCACCGCCCATACCGTTCCGGTAATGCCGAAATATACCGCGCTGAGGAGCCCTGCAAGCCCCATCGTAACATAAGGGCTCCAATATTGGCCGAACCATCTTTCCATCACTTTCATCTGTCGATCCCTTCGATTCTATAAAATTCAACTCTAATGATAAAGAGTTTAAGAATACCGTTTTTTATTTTACCACATAAGAATCTTTAAGCTATAGCGTTTAAAATATTGTAAATCAAGATTCTTATTGGCATGAAAAGTTACCTTTAGTACGGGTTATACATCTTCGATATGGCTCCGTTAGAAATAATACTCCTGTATTATTGAGGCTTAGCTTCATTCGATAAGTTATTAGTGTTTGAAGACTTTCCCCGCAGGTTACGAAGCGTTTTTAAATGTAAGATTAGGATTAATATATCTTCTATAGATTTTAATAATGATATAACTTTGAATCGATTTAGCAGATATGAATCGATTTCATTCGGCTAACGAATCGTGGAGATCTTATTTCCGAGAATATGGCTATACGATTGAATGTAACGAATCTAGGTGGCGCTATTGATAAATTATAGGGGAAATTCCGCTTCTTTTCTCCAAATAGAGCCTCTGGAGTTCATTAGAAATTTCCACAGCTACATTTCGATCCAATAAGAGGTTCTGGCTTCGTTAGCCATGACATTTCTATCCATGACAGAGCTGATCAAGCATGCGGTACAACTTGTCAATTCTACCAAAAGTAATTATGCTAGGGAAAAATCTATAAGATAGGTGGACGCAGATGGAAAGTCAACGGATGACCCGATCCCTGCGGAGCGTGCCAGAGCTGAAATATGCGAACGCCGAGAATGTAGTGCGCTATCGGGCGATTATGCGGTATTTTTACCAAGAATATAAAAGGTTGAGGTATTGGCTGAAGCCGGAGGAAATTTTCGAGGCGATTACGGAATGGAGTGTAGTCCCGGAGTACACGTTGGAACAGTGTCTCGCCGATCTGTCTCAGTTGGAGGAGTGGGGGAATCTCGCTTCCCGGCATGATGGGGGACGTGCGACAACGTTGGAGGAATATTTGAAGAAGAAGATGCAATATCTTCTCAGACCGTATTCCATTGAAATCGAGCGATTGCTAGAGACGCTGGAAAAAGTGACCGGCTACGGCGGGTCATTGGAACCGACGCTGTTTGACAAAATCGCCGATAAATTGTTCGATATCCGCCATAATGTGAGTATTTACGAAGAGGATGACGCACTGGAGCTATGGAACGAGTTGTATGAGGTCTTCGTTCGTCTTCACGAGAATGCAGCCGATTATATTGCCAGTCTGCAAACGGCTAAAGCCGAGGAGATGATGGTTACTGAGTCCTTCCTTGTTTTTAAGGAAAAGCTGACGAATTATTTGCAGAATTTCGTACAGGCGCTGCAGAGAAGTGCGTATAAAATCGAGGGCAATCTAGAGCGGATTGGCGACCCTGTACGGGATTTGTTTCTGGAGAAGGTAGCTGACGGAATAACGAACAAACCCAGCCTGGAAGAATTGCCAGACAAAGAAGAAATTGTAGCGGAACTAAAGCAAGGATGGGCTAACTTGCGACGTTGGTTTCTAGGGGAAGGTTCGTCCCCGAGCGAGTTAACCTTGTTGGAGAGAGCGACCAAGGAAGCCATTGCCCGCATTGTACGGAGCGTCATTCGGATACAGGAAAGGAAGCGGTCGGGACTTAGTCGGAGGAAGGAATTGGAGCATTTGGCCCATTGGTTTGCTCAAACCGAATCGTTGGAGGAAAGTCACTGCTTGGCGGCTAGCGTGTTCGGTTTGTTCGTTACTCGCCATTTGCAAGGGGAGGACTTACGCACTTCAGACCGGGCGGATATGTCTATGTGGGAGGAGGTGCCTACGATTCGGGCATTGCGGTCGCGAAGCCGAAAGCGCGGTGAGCGACGGGAAACGGAGCCAGTCCGGGAGAACGAAGAGCGCAAGCAGCGGGAGCGGGAAGCTTATTTGCAACGGCAAGCCGAAGAATGGGAAGCCATCAGGGAAATGGTAGAGCGTGGTAGGCTACGGATTTCGGATTTGAACGTTGTTCCAAGCACTACACGGCTTCGTCTTCTTCAGTGGATCGGGCGCTGCAGCACTTCCCCGAGTCATTCGTTCGTTACTCCGGAAGGAGTCAAGGTGGCGATGACTAACGCCAAGACGGCAGAGCGGGCTGTCCTTGTTTCGGAAGACGGGGAGCTTTACTTGCCGGATTATGAACTGGTTTTTACATTCATTGGATCAGCCCTGGAAGCGGCGGCAACTCGGGAAGGAGACTAGAAACAGATGAGCGATAACAAAGGAACGGTGATTCGCCGGATCGGCCGATCGGGTCGGGGGTCGGATGCGGCACAAGTAGCAGAGCGCAAGAAAGCATGCATTCATGCTTTATTTAATCGGCCGTGGATTTTGAAGGAGGAGGACAAGGAGCTTTATTTTACCGTTAAGGATCATTATGATGAGCTGCGCAATTGGTTCATGGAACAGACAGGCTATCCCTTGATCGTCACCCGCACTCTTGCCAAGCTGGATAAAGTGCCGGTTGTCGCCTACCCATGGATGGGGTTTACGGAATTTCGCGAGCAGCGCGATTATATATTTTTTACATTTGGCTTATGGTATTTGGAAGGGAAGACGGAGTTAGATCAATTCCTGCTATCCGACATTGTGGAGGAAATCCGCGAGCATATGAACGGGCAAGGACTGGAAGCGGACTGGTCCAACTACTATCACCGGTTATCAATGGCGCGAGCCCTGAAAAAGCTGAGGTCGTTAGGGGTGCTTTTTTCTGTCGATGGGGATGAAGGGGAGTGGGCGCAGAATGAGTCGCGGAATGCTTTGTTCGAGTGCTCTCCTAATGTCAGATATATATTGCGGCGTTTTCCTCAAGATTTAACCTTTTATAACGGTATGGAGGAATTGTCGGATCCAGTCATATATGCTGACACGCCGGAAGGACAAGCGCTGCGCAGACGTCATCGTGTGTATAGAAGGTTGCTGTTGGAGCCGGCGGTTCCGGATCGACTATGGAATGAGGAGGACTTGTCCTATGTGCTTACTCAGCGACGCTCCATTATGGATCAATTGGGCAGAATGATGGGCTGGGAAGGAAGGCGATACCGCGAGGGACTGCTATTCTTTCATCCGGAGTTAACGGGTGAAGCGACTTTGTTTCCAACCCTTTCCGGGGGATCGGATCTGGCGCTGCTTGTGGCAGGGGAGTTGCGCAGACAGTTGAATCAGGAAGGTTCCGATCGGTATGTGGAGGATAACGGGTGTATTCGAGTGGAGCGGTCAGAGATGGAGACGTTGCTATTAAGATTGCAGCGTAAGCATAAGGAATACTGGAGCAAGGAATTTCGTGTAGCTTCTTCTCAGGAGCTGGCGGAGCTTTGTTTTACTCATATGGTGGAATGGAATCTCGGAGTATGGGAGGATCATTCGTACTTTCTCATTTCGCCAGTGCTGGGGCGCTGGAATGCGGAATATCTGTTTACGGGTGATTTAGATTGAATTCGGAGTATACAGGGCGAGGAGAGATAAATATGGCGGATGAAAAAAGGGCGGGGTTACCGGCTTCCGAACAGCGCTGGCGGATGAACCGTGTCGGTATATTGAATTTCTGGTATTACGATGAAGAAGAATTTGAAATGGAGGATGGACGTCTCATCTTACGGGGAGCCAACGGTTCCGGCAAATCTGTAACGATGCAAAGCTTCCTCCCTCTGGTACTGGATGGGGATAAAAGGCCTCACCGACTGGATCCGTTCGGCTCGCGCGATCGTCGAATCGAATACTATTTGTTAGGTGAAACGGACAGCGGGAAATCGGATGTTACCGGCTATCTATGGATGGAGTTTATTCATCCGGCTAAAGAAGTTTATAAAACGATAGGAATTGGGCTGCGTGCACGCCGCGGTGCGGCTCAAGTGCAATTCTGGGGGTTCGTATTGGAGGATGGTCGCCGGATTGGGCATAATTTCTGGCTGTATGATCATAATTATTCGATGGAGCACAACGTTCGCGTGCCGCTTGGCCGCCGGGAACTAGAAGAGAAAATTGGTGTGGGGGGACAGGTGGTTCATGACCAGACGTCCTACCGCGATCTAGTGAATAAGCAACTTTTCGGGTTCGCGGAAACGGATGCATATCAGGATTTACTGCAGCTCATGATTCAGTTGCGCAGTCCGAAGTTATCCAAAGACTTCAAACCGTCCGCCATTTACGATATTCTCCATCGCGCGCTCCCTCCTCTACAAGAGGACGAACTGCGGCCATTGTCGGAAGTGTTGGAAGATATGGACCAGATTTCCGACGGTTTGGACGAAGTCCGTCTGCATCGCAAGGAAATAAGCAGGCTTCAGGATATGTATGACCGCTATAACAAACAGATGATCTATGTAAAATCCATCGATTTACTGGATAAGAATGCGAAGTATGATGAGTCCCGTCATTTAACATCGGAGGCCGAGCGGGCATTGCAGGAAGCGGAAGACGAGAAGCAGCAGGCTCAGGATGAGATGAATCAGATAGAAGGCCGGC
Organism: Paenibacillus sp. J2TS4; assembly: GCF_018403245.1. Lineage (GTDB taxonomy): Bacteria > Bacillota > Bacilli > Paenibacillales > NBRC-103111 > Paenibacillus_L. The sequence goes on along the minus strand of NZ_BOSH01000005.1, from coordinate 83,032 downwards.
TTGTGGAACTGGCCGCCGAGATCGAAGTGTTAGAAAATCACGAGGCGATCGGCAAGCAGAGAGAGCTTGAGGCCGCAACCGACGCTCTTAGGGATGCGGAGAAGCATCTGCAGTTGACACGGGAACGAGTAGAGCAGCATCAAGCGCGAATGACAAGGCTCGAGCAAGATGTTAGCGATACGGAGCATAAATATGAGGACATGAATCGTGAGCAAAAGTCAGCGCTCGATGAGCTGGAGACCATGGCGCAGGAAGCAGAATTTGTTGAACATTCCGTATACCACAGGTTCTGGGATCGGGGCATGCCGGTAGATGACGGATGGCGGGAGCCTTGGCGTCGGGATTTGCGGGATCACCGCGAGAGCTTGGAGCAAGCGTTGGATAAAGCGCGGGAGGAACGGGAAGCCGCTGGATTGGTGCGTGAACTAGAGTTGGAGCTGGGTGAGGCTCGTAAGGAACGTGACCATGCGGAACGGGAACGGGGCGTCTGCGAAAAACAACTGGAGCAGAGCAAGGAGGAACTGCGGGAAGAAATTGTTATGTGGCGGAATGGGCTGAGCACTCTTGCCTTTGAAGATGAGCATATCCGTCTTGCGTTTGGTGCTATCAGTGAATATGGTATAGAGCACAGAGCATATGAGCCCGTTCGCGCGCCTGTACTGGAAGTGTTCAACGAACAAAGGGAACAGTTAGCGAATGAACGGTTGGGGATGATTCAGGAAAGACGGGGATTAGAGCAGGAGAAAACACGACTTGAAGATGAAAAGACCGCCTGGGAGCAAAGCCGTGAGCCGGAGCCAGGGCGCAACGAGGCCAGAGCGAAGGCGCGGCTGGAGCGGCAAGTCCGCAGCGGTGCTCCTTTGTTTGCGGTCTGCGACTTTCAATCTCATTTAGACGAAGGGGCAAAGGCGCGGCTAGAGGAGGCGTTAGAACGATCTGGATTGCTAGATGCCTGGATTTCGCCGGACGGGGAGATTGGGACCATAGCGGACGATCATGAAGAATTCTGGATTGTCCCCCAACCTCATGAAATCGGGTATACATTGGCTGACGTGCTCATTCCCTCTCCATCGGAAGAGAGTGGACTACAGGCATCCGTTATCGATACCGTGCTGCGTACCTTTCTGTGGGAGGAGAGCGGTGAAGTCACTGCCTATGATAGTGCAGGGGGAGTCCTATCTGCGAAAGGCGAATTCCGACTTGGACCGATGGTTGGGAGCAGCCGTACCAAAGAGCGGGCCGAATATATCGGCAAGGAGACCAGGAAGCGCACTCGGATGTTAGAAATCGCTCGTTTACAGCGGGAGGTCGATCAGTTGCAGGAGCAGATTGCGGCCCTCGACAAGGCCTTGGAGCTGCTGAAGGAAAGAGAGCAGCTGCTCAGACGCGAGTGTGACCTCTTTCCGGATGGAGCGCGTGTGCATCGAGAATTGCAGAACCTCCTGGAGGCGGCGTTCCGCCTCGAAGCGATCATGAAGCAGGAACAACGCATATTGGAACGCTATAAGCTTAAATCCACGGAATGGCGAGAGTTGCAAAGACAGTTGGTAGAGCTGACGGCCGCCTGGTCCCGATTAAAACGCGAGAATGATCTCCGCGAGGCTGTGGCTGTATGCAGAGAGTACGATAGTGTCATAGGCGAACTTTACTCGGCTTGGAGACGAGGGCGGGAAGCAACGGAAGCGCTCTTCCGCTTTAAGGAGGAACTTGAGTCTGTAACGATAATTTTAGAGGAGGAAGAAGAGCATCAGGAGCAATTGGAGGAACGCCGCAAGGTACTGCGCACTCAGGTAGGCACGCTGAGAAGCGTCATCGAAGAGCTTGGTCTCACGGATGTTACGGAACGCATCGAAATCATTAAAGGGGAGCAACGGAATATTACGCAGCTGCGAAAGCAGGGATATCAGAATCTGGACGATATTAAGGAAAAAACGGCGACATTAAAGGAGAGGCTGCGTAACTATAACGGGCAATTGGCAGAGCTGCAGCAGGGAATGGAACTGTCAGCCGGGCAATGGCATCGAGAAGCCGGAAGGGCTCTTGTGGCAGAATGGCGGGGAACGTATGATCCCGAGATGGACTTGCTACAAGCATTGAAGCTGGCTAAAGAGATGAAGCAGCGTTACGATTCGTTGTTTGCGAATCGGAATGTGGAGACCGTAACAAGTAATTTATTGGAACATTATAATGCTGTTCGCATCATTCTGACAGACTACGTGCTAGAAACAATAGTCGAAGAGGATACGGGACGGATCTTGATTCAATCGATGAGGGATCGCTCTCGCCCCCAACCTCCACAAGTTCTGCTGGAAGAATTGCAGCGCTCAGAAGAAGAGCAGAGCCTGCTGTTGAGTGAGAAGGATCGTGAATTGTATGAAGAAATTATTCTGAGAAGCGTAGGTAAATCGATTCGTCAGCGTATCCATCGGGCGGAGGGTTGGGTTAAACAGATGAATCGCCTAATGGAGGAAAGGAATACGTCAAGCGGTCTTCGCTTGAAGTTGGAGTGGGAACCCAAGCCTGCGAAGAACGAGCAGGAAATGGATACCGCCATGCTGGTGGAACTGTTGAAGCGGGATACACATCGGCTGCGTGAAGACGAGATTGATCTAATGATCAACCACTTTCGTTCCCAAATCAGCTTCGCCAAGCAGAATGCCCAGGAAGAACAGGAATCGCTGCGTAAGCATCTATTTGAGGTGTTGGACTACCGAAACTGGTTCCAATTCGAATTGCGCTATCGCAAAGGAGATCAAGCGGGGTATCGTCCTCTTACCGACTCGAGGTTTAACGTTCTGAGTGGAGGAGAGAAGGCGATGGCGATGTATATCCCACTATTTGCTGCTACGTGGTCCCGTTATTCAGATGCTCGTTCAGACGCCCCCAGACTTATTTCGCTGGATGAAGCATTTGCGGGTGTGGATGAGGAGAACATGCGGGATATGTTCAAGCTGCTGACGGATATGGGATTCGACTACATGATGACATCCCAGGTTCTGTGGGGTTGTTATGACACGGTGCCGAAGCTGGCGATTTACGAAATTTACCGGCCAAAGGATGTGGATTTCGTTACTTTATTCCGCTATCGATGGAATGGAAAGATCAAAGAGTACGTGCAGGATGGAGTATAAGTATGAGGCGAAATTTGCAAGCTTCCGAAAGGGCAAAGGCTTACTTTGGTCGTCCCGGGTTTAGCCGGATGCTATCTTTAATGTGGAAAAAGTACGAGTCATTGGAACGTATTGGCGGAAAAGCCGTTGTTAAATGTGCAACAGAGGAAGAGTGTGAAGCGATCAACCTGTTCTTCGGGTGGAATTACAAAGAAGGCGATACTATTCGGATTGGGCTACAACGATTCGAAGAAGAATTGTCCGACTCTCCCTTCCCGTATCGGCTGACGGAGCTGCACCAGTTGCTGGAAGCAACTCCACTTCTGACAAAGTCGGAGAAGCGAATGATGCGTCAAAGGGAATGGCAGCACTTATTCCTCCATCTTAGAAATGTGCACGGTGATGAGTTGCCTGCATACGTGGATGGTTGGTTGCGGCGGTTGGAAGGAGGAGACGGGCAAGGTTATCGGACGCTTAAAGAGGTATTCTTGGCGGATCCGATGGGAGCAGAGGCAGAATTGGGCCGCGCCGTCCGTGCTCTGATCATTCTCTTCTCGGAGAGACCCTCCCTTGCTGTCGGTCCAATAGCTCTCTCTACGATTCGCTTGCCGGTATTGGCAGCGAAGGCAAGTGGGGATTCACACGCCTTGGATTGGAAGCAGCCTGCAGGCCGGCTTTTGTTCTATGCCCTTCGCGAGCGGTTGTCAGAAGCGGAGTTGGAGGCGGGGCAGCCAGAAGGACGTGAACGTGGGAAGGGTTTCGAAGAGAATGTGTCTTCGTCCGGATCAAGCCGAATTGGGCATTCCAATATGCTCGCGGATCATGAGGAAGAGAGCAAGGCGCTGACTGAAGGGAGTGAGGTGCAAGCCGAAGATAATGAGGATATAGTCGCGGACTCTTTGGCAATTAGAGAAGTGTATCGTTCAGTTGGAATTGCCGATGATGACCTGTCCTCATTGGTATACGTCTATATCCCTCGCCTTGGCCTGTCACCGGAGCCAACAGTATGGACGTTACGCCAGGTAGAGAAGATTAAGGGCACGGACGTTCCTCAATGCAGTGCGTTGTATGTGGTAGAAAACCCGTCTATCTTCTCGACACTATTGGATATAACCGCAGAATGGATGCGATCAGCAGAAGCTGTGCGGTTAGAAGGGAATCGAACATCCATGCTCAATTCGGTGTCCAGCTTACCCGTTCCGGTCCTTATATGCACCAGCGGACCAACAAGCGCGGCGGCCTTGCGGTGGATTCAGTTATGTTTGGACCATTCCGGCAATCGATGCCCTATCTATTATTCCGGTGATTTTGATGTTAAAGGGCTGGTTATGGGAAGCTCTCTCGCTCATCGATTTCCCGAACATTATGTACCCTGGCGGTTCGATCTATCCACCTATCGCGAGATGGCAGAGGGTCATCCCGGTCCGTCTTTCGGACATACTGATCTTTCGAAGTTAGCCAAGCTCATCATTCCATGGGATGAGGAGTTACAGCTTGAAATGTCATCTTATAAAGTTAAGCTGTTCCAGGAAGCGTTTATTTCGTTGTTGGCGGAGGATTGGCTTCAAGCTGTGTCCCGTTCCCAATGACTTCCAAGTTTATCGGATTCTGTACGGAGTTTCCATAGCATCCGACTCCTCTTTTCGCTTTTCTCAACTTGGACCCGCTATGATACAATAATGAGAACTTGAGAAAAGCTTTACAGGGGGTTGATTGTAATGTCTATACCCAAAAAAATGGATCAACAAACTACAAATGAGCTGCGCTCCATTTTATCTAAAATAAATGTCACTCAGAGTAAAATTAAAATTGATTTAGATAAAGGTACCATCGAGGTAGAGGATGATTATTCCATTGACGATATACTTGAATCGGCCGGAATTTTAACACCGGATCAGAGACAAGGATTTGAACTTTGCAGAGCGTGAATACAATGTTCCGTTAATAAAAATAAAAGAAGGTTGAAAGAGCATGGCTCTTTCAACCTTCTTTTTGTGGCCCAACCTGGAAATCAGTAATTTCCAAAAAGCGGTTAAAAGCGGAGTAATAATGTGTTGGCTTCGGTTAGAAAAATCGGCTGAACAGTTTGCCCCTGAGCCAATCCGTGAGCCGGGAACAGATCGCGATCATGCTGCTTCGAGCTATGGAATTAAGACGGGGCTTACGAAACATACAACCGTTATTCGGGCAAAATGAGGCTTTTACATTTTATAACGAAACAAGGAATCGCTATATGCCAGAATAGAAGGTAATGAAGCAGCAGTTCGTCATGATAACAACTTTGAGTTTCGTTAAACTTGAAACGGCGTCGTTTTTGCAGCAATAGCGGTGTTCAGGTTCGTTAGCGACACTTGGAGGCCGGGCTAGTACGCTGAAGCCGAATCGCAGGCGCCGTTTTCTTACTCTACCTAGTCAAGCGCGTCACTTAGAAGCTTTTAATCCGTCCGCGCGGACGGATCCCTCGGGGCTCGCCCCCATAAAAAGCACGATTATCGTGGCATATGTTTTATCAGCGGCAAGTCTCGTAATGCCCCCTCTACATAGAAATAAATGGAGGATTTTATAGGTATTTGAAGAATTGAATATTAAGTCATGCGACTTCTGAACTATACGACCAAAAAAGTAAGTGGGGGGCGAAAGAAATGGGATTCGGATCTCGCAAAAGGTTTAAAATCGCACCTGGAGTCAGGCTAAATATGGGGAAAAAAAGTGTGGGAGTAAGCATTGGCGGCAAAGGGCTCAGGTATAGCATCAACTCCAGGACAGGGGCTCGGGTAACGGCACGCATTCCAGGAACCGGAAAATCGTACAGCAAAAGCATGAATCGCAACCGTGCCAACCGGAACTCCACTTATCAAAGAAACCAGGAATTAAAAAGAATGGAGAAAGAGTTGGCTAAACTGCAGGAATTGGAACGAGCCAAGCTCGAAGTAGAGTTGTTTGAAAATAAGCTGGAGATACTTAGATCAATCCATAAAGAAATCGGTGAGATCCTGGATTGGGCATCTATTAGCCGCACACCTCCTCCGTTTTCGCCTGGGCAGAAGGGACCGCGGGAAATAGCAGCAGAGAAGGCTCTGCAATCGTTCAAGCCAAATATTTTTCAGAAGTGGTTCAAGCAGGATCTAAAAATTGAGAAAACACTGAACGAAGAGTTGCTAAAAGCTCAGAAAGAAGACCAGGAAGATTATAACGAATGGGAGGATTTGATTCGGTTGGCTGCAGGGGTACTGGACGGAAATACGGATGCCTGCCTGCGGGTGATTGAGGAAATGTCGCCGTTCGATAATATAATGGATTTCGCCAGCGGATTCGAAGTGTCGATGGAAGATGCCCAGGTGGTAGAGGTGGAATTCGATGTGCGGCCAAGCGTTATCCCCACTGAAGTGAAGACCTTAACTCAGACGGGGAGACTCTCTACTAGAGCAATGTCCAAAACGCAATATTTTGAGCTTTTTCAAGATTACGTTTGTAGCTGTACTCTGCGTATCGCCAGCGACCTGTTCGCTCTTCTGCCGCTGGAAACGGTTTGTATCCATGCTTACAATGAGCAGCTTAATACGGCCACGGGGTATCAAGAGCGGGTAGTCATCCTATCCGTCAGAATAGACAAGCCCACACTGCAGCAACTGAACTTTGATCTAATAGATTGTTCCGATTCGATGATTAACTTTGATCACCGAATGAGCTTTTTGAAAACAAAGGGATTTAAACCGGTTGAAAAAATAGGTATTAGAAATCAGAAGTGAACGGTTTAGTAGTTATCGGTTACATCACAGCATGTCAAAAAGCCAGGGAAGCCTAAGGCCTCCCTGGCTCTATTTTGTGTTCGCGCCGCGCTGTTACACCATTATTGTTCCCGCCAGTGCTGCAGCAAGGCGCTGACCTGCTGCTCAAGCTGCTCCTTGGCTTCGGCCGAGATGTGGCGCTGCATAGCTTGGTTGTTCAGCTGCTTCAGGAATTTATCCAGATCCCGGGCAGCCTGCTCCAATCGGCCTTTATCATACTGATGCTGGGCCTGGCTGAGAGTATTGCTCAGTTGCTTCGCCAACGGGCCGCGCAAGTCGTCTGAGGCGATGTAGCCGTCCACTAACTGGCGAATGGCATCCAAGTCGGCCGCAGGCTCCGAAGCTGAAGTGGCTGCAATAATCGTTTCGCTCGGCGCAGATTTATATCCGTGGTCATCTGCAGCTACAACGTAGAAGCGATACTCCGTATCCGGAGCCAGTCCGGTGACCGTGTATACAGCTTCGGTGACCGCGGCATGCCGCTGACCATCTTTATAGAGCTCATATTGAATGTTCCGCCCGTTAGGATCGGCCACTGGATTCCATGTCAGGCCGATCGTGGTATCTGTCGTTCCGGTGACCCGCAGGTGGCTTGGGGCAGGAAGCTCAAGGCCGGCCCCGGTAGTAAAGCTCCAGATGTCCGACACTGTTCTGCCTCCGAAGTCGTCAGTGACCCTAGTGTACCATTGATAGGTTTGGCCGGAAGTAAGTCCATTCCATTGGGCCTCTACTGTTTGTCCGCTTGGCACTCCTTGGACGGATCCAATTTCCGTGTTCGTGTACAGGTTGACCTCGAAGTAATCGGTCGCTACCCGCTTGACTTGCGGCTCCAGGCTTAAGGATAAAGTGAACTCGTCCTTGCCTGGAAATTCTGCCGGATCGTAATAATTATACTTTTCCTTGTAAGGGGAGTACGTATTGACATAGATCGTGTCCGTTGCCGTGTCAAAGTGGAACAGTTTCATGAAGCCGTCTCCGCCTTCGCCATGGCCTTGATAATCGGTCAGGATCTGGTATACTTTGCGGTCGGCGATTCCGTCTCCGTTATCATCGATTTCGTCTGTTCTTAACGTGCTGCCGGTCCGATGGCCATTCAACACCAGCACGACGTTCTCATTCGGAACGACCACTCTATCGAACAGAATGTCGCCAATTTCCGCCCGGTTGCCGTTAGCCATCAGGTAATCGTGAAAACAGAGAATGGCTTTGCGATCCGGGTGGTCCGCCAGAACCTGATTCAACCAGGCGATTTCTTCGTCTCCGATTCCCCAGCCCATATAGACAATAATATAATCATTGCCGTGCGAGGAAATCAGATCATAGTGTCCGCGGTTATTTTTGTACGATTCCCCGTAATAAGGCCTGTCCTGAAATCGGTCTGCACCGAAATAACGGTAATAGTTCGTGTAGTCGAATTCGTTATTGCCCAGATCCTTGACATCATGGTTGCCCGCCAGTACGCCATATGGAATATCGGCTTGGTCCAGCACTCCCATGTACCGGTCTGCAAGCAGCCATTGAGCTTCGTAATCGGGCACGTTGACGATATCACCGGTATGGATCACATAATCGATCTTCATTTCCTCTGCCTGCTCCACGATCCAGTTGACCTGGGATTCGTAAATATGCGGGAAGACCTCCGTATAGAACTGAGTATCCGTCATCCATACGAACGTATAATCATACTCGTCCGGTGTCGGAATCTGATCCTGAACGATGACGTTGACCTTCTGTTCCCGCACATAATCCGGAACATCGACGATACCGGTTAGTGTAAAATCCTCCTCGGTCTTGGCCACGAACGAATCGATAGCTTTCCAGCGGTCTTCAGAATAATTCCAGGCATACATTGTCACTTTGCGGTTGGCCAGAGTGTTTCCTTTCCAGACCACCTCTACCGTATCCTGTTGAGTAATATTGCCATCTAACTCGACTTCAAAGCGCAAATAAGGAAATTGGGTTGTCGAATCCAGGGTGACATATTGCTGATCAACAGACGCCAGATTCGCCAACTCCGCTTCCGTCAAGGCTTCTTCGCCGTCCGGAGCGGCTGAGCGGGGAGGCTCCATATCGGTAGCATTTTTATAAACCTGGACCCTATCTGTTTGGCTTGCATTATATTTATAACCTCGATAGAAGGTTACGTCCAGCTCGTCCTCGGTCGGATCGGATACTTTGACGCTCAGGGTTGGATTAAGCTCTACATTCGCAGCTCCGTCTTGCGGACTGACCAGTTCAGGCGGATGCGGGTTTTCTTCCACAGTGGAGAAAAGGACGCTCTTTTCACTTTTCAAGCCTATTTTGTCCAGAGCGGATATTTGCAGAAGATGCTCTCCAGGCTCCAGGCCGGCGGAAGAGGCGGCAAAAGGAACCTCGATCGGTTGGCCGTCGAGCAGAATCTCGACGCTCCCGACTCCTGCGATCTCATCGGTTACAGTAACGTCTATCGTAAAGGGGCCTTTATACAGCTTCCCTTCCTCGACAGTGGTCTGAATGAACGGGGCGGAATTATCGACCTGGATGTGGGCGGCCGCTTCACCTTGTCCCGGAGCCAGCACCCGGATCAGATGATTTCCTTCCGCTGCCGTGGTGGTGTCCCACAGATAAGCCTTGGAGGTCAGCTTGTCCTGTGGAATGGGGAAGGTAAAATCGACCACCGGCAAATATCTTCCGTTGTCTCCCATATCCAGGATTTCTTCGGGATCGCTGTATTGAGGGTCTCTAACAACGGTTCCATCACTGAGAAGCAGGCGGACATTTCGGACATCGAAATCATCGAGATTTTCTTGCGGATTTTCTTCAATAATAGATTTGGTAGAACCAGCACGAAGGGTAACGGTGTTGTTGTTTTGATGCAGCTTGACGGGGTCTACCGGAACGATAACCGTATCAAATCCGGTAATTTTGACATCAATGAGGCGGATGACTTCGTTTCCAAGGCTGACTGAGTTTTTGTAACCTTCATCCATGCCATCTACTTCAAATGCAAAATAAGCATTTCTATCCAGAGCCCGGTAAGTTTCGTTTACTTCTGAACCGTCAACGAACAGCTGCAATTCATCCGGGGCGATTCCATCTGCGGCAGCCAGGATCGTGGAACGGCCAGTCAGAATGTCTCCGTCCTTCCAATTCAGCCTCGGACTGGGCAGATCCTGAACGATATCTATTTTGTACAGCTCGCTGACGGTCTCGTTGGTTCCGTCGAAGGCCGTAAAATAATACTCTACATACTTGCTTCCGAGAAACTCCAGAAAATCAATCGTATGGTGGAACAGGGAGTCCTCCCGGCTGATTTTTAAATTGACGCTGGTGTACTCACTCTGCTCTGCGCTCCTGTAATGCAAAGTGAAGGTGTGGACCATGACGTCATCTTGGGCATTCGCGACGATCTGAAGGTCCTGACCATCTCCGATACCCGTCTGATCGGTTAGATTTTCGATGACAGGGGGGACGGTATCGGGCTTTAATTTGACCGGTTCAGCCGGAATTTGATCGGGGCTGACGGAACCGGGGGTGGCTGGATCGGTCGCACTGCTGATTAGCCGCATAGTGGTGGAGCCGTCTTCCGGATACTTGTAGAAAATTCCTTTATCCGGCGCCGTATCCTTCACACCAACGTTGTAGCTGGCTTCGACAAGCTCATAGCCGGTGTTGGTAGCGATGATCATGGTCCGCTCGCGGCTGTTGTGCATCCCGCCGACGACTTCGGTCCTTACGATGTCTTTATTTTCAACCAGGTTGGTCCCATAATTGGCGTTAAAATCGGCCACAGTCGTCTGCTGATTGGCATTATTCGTGATCCACAGGACCAGAGTGCCTCCCGGTTCGATCATCACTTCCTCGGGGATCGTCGCCCACACCTGATCGAACTCCAGACCGTTCGGATAGCGGTACACCAGCTTATAGTCCTTGTAATTCATAGCTTTGTCTGTGTTATTGTAGATCTCCACGAATTCATAGCCGTCGGCCCCGTTGACATTCGAGGAATCGGGAACGATTTCTGTAATCAGAATGGGCGGCAGTTGATCATAGTCAACCGTTGTCTGAGCCGTCGTCGGTTGAACCGGCTGCGCAGATGCGAAGCCGGCAGGGGCAAAAGAAAACGCGAGGGAAAACACGATGCATAGAACCATTGCGGAAGACAGCCAACGTTTTAATGATGTTCTTATCATTTCCTACCTCCTGAGCATAATGGACTTTCGTTCGAAGAAAATAATCTCTTGGACTACTCATTCCTTCTCGCCACTGCTGAAGGAGAATCACCCCCTTTCATAATTGTGCAAGGAAACGCATACAAAAAAGACCTTGAGATAAAAACAAAAGAAACTAACTCTTCTTGAGAGAAAAACTAGCTTCAAAGGTTTTCTCATGGTCTCCACCTTCGATATATTCAGTTGTCGGGAATTCATTTACTAGGGCTCCATATATTGGGATCCCCTTGCATTAACTATAGTATTTAAAATAGGTCTCCGTCAACCATCCAGAGCCCAAATATATCAATTCTTAACAAAGTAACAAGGGAAGTAATGTAAAAAAAGGGTGACCCTAGGCGGAGCTGCTGTAACTCCCCTGGTCACCCATTTCTGAATTATGCCGTTCTGGCAAGGATCTGATTGTTTTCCAAAACAGATCGCGATACATCGTTAGCTGGACGATAGCCTTTTTCAATTAAACCTTTTATGTAGATTTTGTTGTAAATAAAGGAGAAAACGATACCGCTTACCCAGGCTCCGAAGCCAAGAGTGAATGCCCCAAAAGCAGCGGAAATAATGAACATAATTGCGGCCCATTTCAGATCTCCGCGGAAAAGTGCAGGGAAGAAGCCAAAGAAGAGGGTCGTCCAACTGAATCCCACTTTTACTTCCTTGGTTAAACCGCTTTCAGTACTTAGTAACACCTTCATCTGCTGACACATCCTTCAATATAGTAATGTGAAGAGGAAGAAAGCAATTCTGGCCCTGTTCATAAGACCTATTTCCTAGCTCTATCTTCCTATTCCGATAGTAATAATTTATCATAAAATTTTACAAATACAACTCTTTTTTGACATTTTATTTTCAAATTATGCCACCTTTAGTAGAAAGAATAGTTTTTTATGCCTAGTAGGCAAGGGTAAATTTCCTATTAGAATTAATACTAAGACGACCAATGTTGGGCAAGGGTTCTGAGAACTATCGTTCCTTCTCCTCGCCAGCCGCAGCTAAAGTGTAAGTCGGTTTAGCTTTGAATTACTCCTCCAAGATTGGTCGATAGTATTATTCAAATTTAGGATCCATGCTTCGCGGCATAGTTGTCGAGTTTTTGTAGGAAGGGGCCGATTTTCCTTTCGGATTCTAGCGCCCATTGCAACCAGTTTTTATTTAAAGGAAACCTGTCAAAAGGAGATAGCACCAAAAATGTCGTGAATGGAAACCGCAGCCAAACCCGAATAAGTTCATAATCAGGTTTGCGAAGTTTAGCGACTTGACGGTAACCCGTTAGTATAGCCTTAGCAATCGCGAAATTCCACTGATGATCTTTGCAGGAATTATAGATGACTCGATACAAATCGTAGGCGCGCAAATTGACCTGCAGCGTTTCGAAGTCGATAAGGTAGGTTCCATTGGCATTTAGAATAAAATTGCTGGGACCTCCATCGCCGTGGGTTAGCACTCCGGTTTGTTGCGCACGATGGCAGTAGGAGCGGTATTTGCTATTTCGCAGCATTGCTTTCGCTTCGTTCGAATAATGCAAGATTTCCGAGCCATGCTGTTGCAGTAAACGGTTAATCGCCTGACTGAATCCGTACCGTTTTGCCTGAGCAATCTTTTTTTGCAAATACCGATGCCGGTATTGGAGCGTGGAGTGCCATGTTTTGATACTGCTATAAGCAATCTTCCCCTGAAGAGCGGCACGTCCAGCCGAATGAAAACGGCCCAAAGCAACGCCACAAGCTCGCATATCACTTAACGAACGAGGAGAAGGCATTCTCCCCGAGATCCATGGCGTAAGCACGTAAGGCTCTCCTTTGGGTGATATAACGTAAAGCCTTCGACCCTCCGGCATTTGTGGATTACGCCAGGCAAGGTGCGGACCGCTATTTCTGACACGTCGCAATACTCGGTCGGTCCATCGTAAACGTGCAAGCTGCTTCGGCATTCGTTTCAAGCTGAACGCTCTCCCGCCGGGTGTTATGACCCGATAAATCCCTTTGCGGATTTTCTTTAGTCCGCTGACTTTTATCCCAAACTGTTCTGCGATCCCGACCATTGTTTGTTCACTCAATGTAAATTCTCCTTCCTGAGTTTCAGAAATAGTGATTTATAACGAGGGGCGATAGCGGGCCATCTATAGCGGGCAGCAGTCGAACGTGCGCGGATCAGCCGCTGTCTCGTCTTCTCCGGATTTGTCAACCGCTCAGCGATAGCACGGGCGATTGCAGGGCTATTAACGGATGGTATGACTTGGGCATTCCGACTGTCCACAAATTCCTTTAACCCGCCGGACAGTGTGGACACAAGCGGAACGCCGTTTGCCATCGCTTCTAGTGCGACCAGGCAGAACGATTCTTTTTTGCTCGGCACAATAACGGTGCCATAAGACGGATACATCCGCTGTACCGCATCGTTCGAGCTCTTTTTAACCCAGTGAATGCGCTCGGCAATGCCACATTTCTTAGCGAGGTCTCGTAAATACTTCTGATATTGAATTTTCCCGCTTCCGACGATGGTTAAAGTGACATTTTTGTGATGGCGGGATAACAGAGCAATGGCTTTAATTAATTGTTCAATGCCTTTCGAAGAAATGAGTCTTCCGACATAGAGCAGCTTTGCAGGAGAGCCCTTGGACTGTCTCGACATGGATTTTACGCCATGTGGGATGACGGTTATGCGATTATGGCTGCCTGGAAATAGCTGCTTGATTTCACCTGCCTGCCACCTGCTCGGAACAGTGATCCGACTCGCGGTTCGAATCAGCTTGGCCTGGTTTTTTCCTGGCGGTGATTGGATTCCTTCAGAAGCTATAGAATGACACGTATACACGATTGGGATACGGTACAAGCTTCCGGCCGCCGCTGCAACGGCAGCAAATTCTGTACTGTGAACATGAATAAGGTCTGGTTTGCCGGAGTGGTTGGCGGCTGCAGCCCTTAGAACCGGAGCCGCTTTGAACGACCGGGTGGAACGATTAAAGTAACGTAAATCTTTGGGAAGCCGAACGGTACGCAGACTGCTGCCCGAGTTCGAATACGCGAGTCGTCCGGAGTTACTGGAACATAACACGGTAACTTTCATCCCGGTTTTGCTCAACGACTTAGTCAGATGGGTGGCGACAACTCCGAGTCCACCGATAATATTCGGATGAAATTCATTGGTCATTACCCATATGTTTAGGCTCCTCCTTCGATCCATTAGAGTCCTCTCCTTAAATGATTTCAAATCCATTTTATGAAGCTGTAATAAAAAAGTACGGGATAATTGAAATCAAACGAATAAAATTGGAGTGTGTTTTTGGTTCAGGATACTATGGGTGCCTTAGTAGAAAGAGGAATAGAGTCTCAATCTTTACATCAATAGGGTTGTCCTTTCAGGGAGGCTTCTTTATTATTAATATTACTAAGCGAGCCATTGAGAGGGATAAGAATGAAAATGAAACAATGGATAAGGTTAGGCGGAAACATGCCGTTTAAGAGGAAACTATTTATCTATTCCGTTTTGTTAAGTCTTGTTCCCGTGTTTTTTATGGGAATGGTGGCTTCCTATATAACCTCCTCCAGTATTCTTGAGGAGGTAGAGCAGAATCATCAAATCATACTGAATCAGTTGGAGACCCAGGTCGACTTCTTCATGAAGGGGCTGGATAGCTCGTCCTTGCAGTTAGCGAACGACAAGTTTGTTTTGAATTCGCTGGCCACGGGTGTATCTATGGAGAATTTGCAGTCAACCTTGAACATGATGGATGTTATACATAAGTCGATTAGTAATTCGGAAGTCCATTTTGAAGTCAGCTTATACTACAATCAGTTCGATCAGTTATACTCGTCCCGCGTCGGGACGATTCGAGAGCTGGCTTACCCGTATAATGAAATTGTACAGCTGCTACAGAGCCGGTATAACGGTTCCATCGTCATTCCTCCCAATACCTATGAGAAAGTTCCTGAACTGCTCCTTGTTCGCGCCATTCCACTGAACTCTGCCAATCCGCAAGGCTATTTAATGCTGCATTTGGATATTGCGAAATTAAAGCGCTTTATCGACCAGTTGGATTTAGGAGGCGAGCGCAAAGTATTGATCATCGATGATGAACAACGCATCGTAACGAGCAAGGATTACAAAGATATTGGAACTCAGCTCACGGACACATCCGAGCTCTTTCCTTACTGGGCAGATCCGAAAAAACGCGGATTTATTATGCTGGAGGATGAAAGGTTTAATGTATCCACCTATAAGTCGGCTTTTAACAACTGGACCTATATTGCCTTGACGCCTGCGAAAGAGCTGACCTACAAGTCGGACAAAATTCGATACATTATGTGGTCCATAATGCTGAGTCTATGTCTTCTATGGTTGATGATTGCCATTATCGGCGCCCGCCGGCTCTATATTCCGATTCAGCGCCTGATAGGGAAATTTTCCCCGGAAGCTAGGGAAGACAGGGACGGACTGCAGGCTATAGATAAATTCATAAGCCGAATGCGGGAAACAAACGCAGATTTACAGTACAAAATGCGGGAACAAGAGCCCTATTTTAAGGAAAGCTTGTTGCAGCAGCTTTTGCGAGGGGAAGTTTCTAATAAAGACATTCGTCAATTCAACGAGGATTACGGTATTTTGCTGGATGGAGAGTGGTTTTGTGTATGCATCATTGATATCGACCAGTACTCTGTTTTTCAGCAAAAGTATAAAGAAAAGGATCGCGCTTTAATGATGTATGCCCTGCGCAATATGGTCGAGGAACTGAGCGAGCCTTTGCCTTCCGCTGTAACGGTTATGTCCAAGCCCGGACAGGTTGTGCTGATGATCGGGTTTACGGAAACGACAGAGTGGAAATTTCCGTTATTTCTCAAATCAGTCTTCGCATTCGGGACAATGTGAGGAAGTATTTTGGCTTCACGGTTTCCGTTGTTATTAGCAATGCCCGTCAGGAATATTCGAGTATCCAGGAGTGCTACCAAGAAGCATCGGACTTGTTGGAATATCGCTGGGTGATCGGGCCGAACCAGAACATTATGGCGGGGGATGTCGAGCCGTCCTTGAAGCAGTCCAGCCGGGAGATGGTGAAATGGAAATCGGATGTAGTGGCCAGCATCGTGCAGGGAGATTTTGACCGGGCGGGTGAACAGTTGTCGGAGATGATCGAAGCCGTTCCGCGTTCGTTGCAAAATTCGGAAACGATCCTTGGTTTATTCGCCAACCTCATTGGTGAGATCGACAGCTATTTGAATGAACTCGGTTACGAATTGAACGATATGTTCGAATATGATGTGCTGGCGTATTTATACCAACTTTCCTCCTTGGAGGAAGTGCGGCAATGGATGAGTGATTCCGTCTTCGCCAAAGTTCAGCATCATTTACTTCATCATAATCTATCGAAGCAGAAGAAAATTATCCCTCAAGTTTTGTTATACATTCAGGAGCATTACGAGACCGATCTATCTCTGCAGATGCTTGCCGACCATTTTGACGTTTCACCCAGCATGCTGAGCCGTATGTTTAAGGAGGAGACGAACGGAAACTATATGGATTACATTATTCAGTTCCGGATGGGGAAAGCGAAGGATTGGCTGATCCATACGGATCTTACGATTAAAGAAATCACGGACCGGCTTCGCTATACTTCGGTACAGAACTTCACGCGGATCTTTAAACAAACTACAGGAGTCCCGCCAGGAACCTTTCGTAAAATGCATCGCGGGGAGCTCGGGAACAACTGAAGTGATTCATTCAAGTCTCGCCTATCTTAGTAGAACCATCTCGATGTGCTCAATCCCGGGATGGTTCTTAATTGTTTATGGATTTTTGCAACAGGCTTAATAGCTGGATCGAACCTCCACTATAAATTATGCTGCTAAATTATAGGATGAGAAATAGTTCGATATATTCCGAAAAAACTCCAATTAGGCGAAATATTCATTTTTTGCATCGTTTAATCTTTACTTGAATGGTCGCCTGAAGCTGCAATGACGTAGGGCTCAAAATTAGATAAAAGCTCGGAAGGATCAAATGTGTATATAATAGATTCGCCAATATATTAAGGGCAAAACTTTTATATAAGGGAGGAAAGTGTTGAATGCTTGCATATTCGTTAGGCGTCAGGAAATTTCGCAGATTTAAGAAAAAAGTGGCTCACCTGGCACTCGTCTGTATTCTACTATTGACCGCAGTGCTGCCTGTAGTATCCAATCATGCGGAGGCGGCAGAAGCCGACGCGCAAATAAGGTATTCACAAAAATGGGCGGTTATTCCGGAGATAAGTGAGGAGGTCAGGATGGATGGAAACCTCGATGAATCGATTTGGCAAGAAGCAGCATCGTTAACGGATTTCGTCACGGCTTACCATTATTATCCGGCTCCGGAATACCAGACCTATCACGTAGCTTATGATACGGAGAACCTCTATATTGGCGGTGTTTTTTCGAACGAAGAAATTGAAGCGCTTGCATACGTTGAAGTCATAATCAGCCCGTATACATCTGGCGGCATTCATTATACGGCAAGTATTCCTGTATATCCTCCCAATCGTACGATGTTGACCGAATGGAATGATAACCGTTTAAGAGAAGAATTGTATGTCCCAAGCAAAATCGAATTGACTGATATCACGTATCGTACGTTTGATGATGCTGCAGCGGGCAAGTTTTATGTCGAGATGGCCATCCCACTGTCTTCGATTACTTCGGCTGAAATTTCTCCCGGGGATGAGTGGAGAATGAATGTAGTTCATTTATACAACATAAACACGAAGCCAATGAACTCCTGGCTTCCGATCAAAAATTCATTCTATATGGATAGGGATGGTACTGTCATTAGATATATGTCCAACCTGGTTGATCATAACCGTCTGGGGAGTGTGTTCTTTAAACAAACTCCAAGTGGAGCCCCCCGGATGCTGGACGATGGGAAATTGACTTACATTGATTTTACGACGAAACAGTTTTCCTTCCCACAGATGATTTCTCCGCAAACCGAAATCAAGCTGGAATGGAAGGAGCCTGCAGGCGACTGGGAAGTGCTGTCCGAAGTGGAGAAAACGACGGAAGGATCCTCTACTACTTTGACTTTTCATCATCGGAAGCCGTTGCAAGACGGTTTTTATCAGCTGCGTCTTTCAAGTCCTGGCAGCAATTCTGAGGAAGGCTTGTATGCGATCCTGGGGTTTGATCGGGAGGATCTGATTGAGGCTGGCATTGCGGCTTCAGGATATGTGCCGTCGCCGCCTGTAAATGTTAAGAATGTCATGCTGGAACCTGCATCTCCGCAAGTACAAGCGATTATGGAAATCATTCCGAATCAGAATGGATTCCGGTTCGTTGGGTTGCCGGAAATGCCGGAGTTGGCTCCAGATGGACTATACAAGTTGTCGGACGATGGAAAAAGTCTGATTTCACTTAAGACAGATACGGTATACCCGAATGATGAATACCCCGAAACAAAGAAAGCTACAGTCACCGGTAGAAAAGGGCAAACGATAACTTATCCTTACTACGAGGATGAGGAAGGAAAAAAATATTTTATTTCAGCTCATCTATGGCATTTACAAAAAGCACGAGCGATCACGGAGACAGAAAATATTGCCAAGTCCGATCCGTTGGGTGCAGCAAGATTGCTGTATCGGTTTGTGCAAGCATCGGAGAATTATGTGCCGACAACGGATGACCGGTGGTACAATATCCCGATGAACTATTCTTCCGGTCCGCCATTCAACTATTGGGGCGGGAAATGGGATCGATACTATCTATACGAACTCCACATTATGACCCCTCTGCTGCGTACATATGTTGAGGTGAAGAAGACCAATGCTTTGCAATTGTTGAGTGAGGAAGTAGGCGAAGACATTGACAAAATGATTAAGGAAGAAATGATAGTTCCGGCAATGGACTATATGTTAAGCTTTCCGATCCATTTGATAAACCTGGACTATACTGCCTGGATGGGGCTGACCAATGTAGCCAGAGCACTAGATGATCCGGAGTATATTCATAAGGCAGTGGAGTGGATGGATCAATTTGTTACACGTCGCTTTATGTCGGACGGGTCATGGTACGAAGTGACGACTTCTTATCACAATCTATCAACAAATACGTTAATAGACGCAGCTAATCTGTTAAAAGGTTGGACCGATCCACCGGAATATATCTCGCCCCGCACGGGAAAGCGCTTCGATAACCTGGATTTATACAAAGAATATGCCATTCTGGATAAAGCAAGAAAGATACCAAGATTGCTGGCGTATCCGAACAAACAAACGCTCCCAATACAGGATACATGGCCCTACCAAAAGGTAAGTTCTCCTCTGCCAGGCCCTTTATTATTGCCGGCGGCAGGAATTGGTCGTCTTGCGATTGGCGAGGACACTGACCAGTCTCAGCTTTATCTGCAATTTATACCGAAATATGGGGGGCACGTACATTCTGAATTGCTAAATATAAATCTATTTGCTGAAGGGCAGGAACTGCTTCCCGATCTTGGTTATACTTATTCTTTCCATCGCTACTTCACTACATCCACGATTGGACATAACACGGTCGTGGTAGATAGTAAAGATATGATCATTAACGATGTATCATTACATGGGGGCAATATTGAACAGTTTGCACAGGTCGATGATTTATTTCAAGTGGTGCGGGCGAGTCAGTCCGAAGCCTATGATGTGACGGAGGAATATAGTCGTGAACCATGGTTTATCTCATTTCCCGATGATCCGAATAAGGGATATGTACTTGATTTATTTCGTGTGAGAGGCGGAGAACGCCATGAATATACGTTGCATGGTGATGCTAACCACGACGCGTACTTTCAAACCGATCTTGCGTTAAGCGATTACGGTCCTTATTTATTGCCGCTTGGAACGAAAGTAAAAGAAGCAGAAGGCTTTTCGGACAAAGGAAGTGCGGAAGGCCATTACGAAGGATATATTTACGTAAAAGAAGTCAAAAAAGCCGAGCTGGAAGGAAAAGATCAGTATCGTTTGACACTGGAAACTTTCGATGATGACGGATTAGAGAAAGCAAAATTAAACATTACCGGCTTGTTGGAGGCAGGAAACGACGAACTGTACCTCGGCCGGTCGCCATCCATTCGTCCTGCCCGTTTATATGGCACATCAATGGATACGAATGACGAAGTGATTAAATACGATATGCCCAAAATGGTCCTTCGGCGAGAAGGAAATGATTTGACCAGTACATTTGCGACAGTGTTGGAGCCATATAGCGGAACGTCTGGTTCCCGGATAGATGCTATGGAACGGCTAAAGCCTGACCAAGCTCCGGAAGGCGCCTCAGCAGTCAAGATTTCTTATGGCGATACAACGGACATTATTCTCAGTTCCCCTCACTACAAGGAACAGCCGCTCGTCATGGACGATATCGTCATGGACGGAGAAATAGGTTTTATCCGATTAGTTAATGGGGATGTTCAAAAAATGGTGCTTATCGGCGGAACCTTGTTGAAGAAAGGAAATTACGAGGTGACGGACAAAGGAACTATAGAAGGGCGGATTACAAATGTAATGCGAACAGCCGAAGGCGATACGCACGATGCCCTTCTTACCGATAGCCATATTTCGCCTGATGTGGTGGGGCAAAATGTCATAGTTGCCCATCCCGATGGATCGACGCATGGTTACAAGATCAAGGAGATTGATACGGAATATCGCCGTTCGATGATTATCTTGGATGATATGGATCCGGGTTTCCGCATTGCAGAGGATGATGCTTCTCACATGACATCATTTCCGCTCAAAAAATGGACAGGAGAGCATCGTTTCAGAATTAGCAATATATCTTCAGATATTGGCGCTGGCAAATTACTCATTGTACCGGAAAGCACACTGATCGCTGTCGGTGAAAGCACGCCTCTATCGATCACTGTTCGACAAGGGGATGGAACCGAAGTGGATTTGGACAAGATGGAAAGCGTGACTGTAGAAAGCAGCGACTCCAGCATTGCAACGATTGAGGCAGATAGCAACGGTACATTTCAAGTCGAAGCCGCATCACCCGGAAAGGCCGTGTTTACTGTAAGCGTTAATTGGCAGGGGATGGTTATGAAAGGGACAGCAACTGTTTATGTAACTGCTGATTCTTTGCCGATCCGGACATGGACCCCCTTATTTACCGACTTAAATGATCAGGTAATTTCCGATATGGAGGGCGTATCCCATATTAGGGTGCATGTAAAAGCAGAGAATACGTCCGCCGATGAACAATCTGTCGTTTTAATTGTCGCTCTATGCGATGCCAACGAAAATGTACTGCGTATCGCCGAATCCAGTCAATTGATGCGGCCTGGTGAGATAACGAAGTTGGACACTGACTTGGATCTTACAAACAAAACAGCCGGAAGCTTTATAAAAGTTATGATTTGGGATAGCAAATCAGGAATGCGTCCTTATTCCGCTGAAGCGCGGTTCCCGAATGGAGAAGGGAGGTAATTGGCGATGGTTAGGAGATTTCGAGCAATTGTTAACTTAGCGGTTATCACATTACTGCTGAGCACATTTGTCCCCTATTACTCTGATCTTGTTCATGCCAGCGCGGAGAGCTCCGAAATTCAGCCCTATACGATCCAGTTGGAATTTAAAGATTTATCCTTGACGGAGCCAACGGATTGGTATTTGACGGGTTTAAATCCAACCGCTTATCCCAAAGTTACGCTTCGATGGAACGGGGTCGAAATGGGTCTCTCCAATCCGGCGCCAAAGCGTTCCGTAAGCTTTAAGGTAGAGAACGCCGGTCTTTATCAAGTTGATTTTACTGCGAATTTGCACCCATCTTCCGGTATCGCAGATATTTATCTGGATACAGATAAAGATGAAGATGGGGGCACGAAGTTGATTGAACGATTTAATTTTCTGCAAGTAGAAAGTGGAATCGATCTTAAAACCGAGAGAGCAATGGAATCGGTTTATTTAACCGAGGGAATGCATAAATTTACATTTGTTTCTCTCGAACATGGTCCGGGCAAAAATTCAAACTACATTTATCCGCGCTCATTTAAACTAACCCAATTAGAGAACTCACTACATCCAATTGCAGCTGAATATGACATCATTCAACCAACTGATGTGGATTTCGTTATGGATCTATATAGTGGCGCAGTTTTGATTGGGGTAAAGAACGGGCCTGATGATTTGCAAGCGGGAACGGATTATACGGTTTCCGGAAACATATTAACGATAACTCAAGCGTACTTGTCCAATTTCCCGTTGGGTGAAATTAAGCTCGACCTTATATTTGACAAGAAAAATAATGTCTCGGTTTACATTGACATCATCGATTCGACGCCGATTGTTCAGCCGGGTCCGTATCATTTTGATAAAAGATTGGCGGCTCTAAATGATGTATCGATCGTGATGGACACCTATGGGCATCATGTACAGCAAATTCGCAACGGTGAGGTTACTCTGACTCGCGATAAAGACTACGATACGAATGACACAATCGTTCTGAAAAAATCTTATTTGGCCACACTCGATGTTGGCAGTGTCGAATTAACCATAGTGTTTAGTGAGTCATTACAGTCGACAATTCGGATGGAAATAGCAGATACAAGCTCAACAATTGCACCTGAATATGTAAGAATATTTAGAAATAATTTGAATGACCGAAATATTGTCGTCACCTATTATCCTTATGATGGCATCAAGGCGGAACTTCTTGATATCTACAATGGAGATCAACCTTTATCCAAAGAAGTTGATTATATGCAGTCGGATGGTCATACTATCACGTTGCAAAAAGCATTCGTCTCCTCACTCGAACCAGGTATAACAACGTTGCATTTTGTTATGAGTGATGGAAGCGAACCTACAATGCAAATTCACATCGTAGAAGAAGAAACAGTAAGTATTGCCTCCCTATCTGCAGCGTTGCTGAATGGCACGGTTACTGTAAAGGGAATGATTGATTCAGGTGAAAATCGACAGATCACGATCGTGGTGAACGATCCGAGTGGAGATCTGGAGTACATCGGTCAAACTATCAGTAGCGAGGCCGGGGAGTTTATTTTTTCATACCTGAAAAGCAGACAGCTGCAGGGAACGTACTCTGTAAAGGTTGGCGGTGAAAGCGTAGCCAACCCGGAAGCAACAACGTTCTCCTATACATTAAACGATAATGTGGCATTGAATGACCTGAAGGTTGATGGGCAGACCATCACAGGGTTTAAGGGGGATAAGCTGGAGTATTCCGTCGTCCTTCCAAGCGGAACAACTGCTATACCGAAAGTAACGGCTACTCCTGTGGATGCCAAAGCAAGGGTGGACATTACTGATGCTGAAGCATTACCGGGTACAACTTTGATCAAGGTCACTGCGGAAGATGGGAAGAACATGTTAACATATCGTGTCCATTTTCAAGTGAAAGGCCCGAATCCATCGCCAACACCTAAACCGTCACCATCGCCAACACCAGAACCAACACCAGAACCAACACCAGAACCAACACCAGAACCAACACCAGAACCAACACCAGAACCAACACCAGAACCAACACCAGAACCAACACCATCTCCGTCATGGCCAATCTACCTAGGTTCGCTCGGGAAGGTGGACAAGGGAAACGGTGATGGAGAAGGCAAGATCCGAGAGATATCTGCCGAGGAATTGAAGAATGTCCGGAACGGGATAGTCGAGATCGATATACCGAATGATATCGAAGAGATTCTTCTGCCTGGCGCAGCGGGTGTCCTGCTGGATGGCCATCTGTTGGCTATAACGGTCGGTGACGTGAGGATCGAATTATCCAGCGAACTGTTGAGACGGGCAGCAGCGGAAGCAGATATGGACGAGCAGTCACAATTGTCGCTCCATCTCAGGCCCTTGTCAACAAGCCGTTCGGAGCGGATCATCGGCGAGGCAGCAGCCCGGGCCCATGCACAATTGAATGCCGCCAGTGGGGCATACGATATCGAATTATCGCTTATTGCGGCAGATGGCAGCCGGATTCCGGTCCAGTGGTCGGGGGATGTAGAAGAAGGTATCGATCCACAGTTCGATCCGTCCGCCCTTTCCCCCAAGATCGCATTCAAGATTCCGGCCAGTATGGATAGAGAACTGCTCGGAATATACTTTATTGATTCGAAGGGCGAACTGAATTACGTTGGCGGGAAGGTGAAAGGGAATTGGATGGAAACAGTGGCAGTCCGTCCTGGCCAATATTTGCTGTTGGAGTACAATAAATCATTTGTCGATGTCACCGAAGACTTCTGGGCGGCAAGAGTGATCAAAGCATTAGCAGCTCGTCATATCGTTGAGGGTATCAGCGATACACACTTTGCTCCCGAGAAACCTGTGACCCGAGCGGAATTCACTGCTCTGCTAGTCCGTAACTTGCGGTTGCAAGCACATGGTTCGTCGTTATTCTCCGATGTAGCTGCGGATACTTGGTACTCCAAGGTAGTTGCTGCGGCCGTGGGAGCTGGGTTAGTCAACGGGATTAGCGATGACCTCTTCGCCCCCGACGATCCGATCAGCCGGGAACAGATGGCGACTATGCTGATCCGCGCTTACGAAATCGGGGCTGGCAAGAAGGTGTCCGGAGAAGTCTCCATTAACAGCGTGAACAGAGACCTAGGAGGAAGCAGGTCCACCTTCGTTGATCAAGATGAAATTAGCGATTGGGCATTGTCGTACGTAAGGACAGCTCAACAGTTGGGGCTTCTTCAAGGGAAGGAGAATAACCGATTCGATCCGCAGACTACAACCAATCGCGCCGAAAGTGCACAAGCGATCTACAATTTGATGCAAAGCATAGAATGAGATGAAAGATTGGGGGGCAATAGCTTTTTGCCCCCCATTATACTCATGATCTTTTTTTGCGTAACTTTATCTTTGTTTGAACGGGTGTGTCCATTCGCGATGTTTCTTAACTAAAAAGCTTCAAGTGAAAAGATGATAATTGTGATTTAGCCAATGATGTAGGACCATGAAAAAGACCAAACAGCATGACTCCACAGCCAAGAGGGAAAATTTAATCTGGAGGAGACAAAATGTTGAAAGAAGTAAAAAGCGGGCTGGTCTTCCTGACATTAATATTATTGTTGGTTGCCTGTTCATCACATCAGCCATCGGAGAGCTCGCCGCAGCCAGACAATATTACTGGAACTTCTGACGAAGATGTGGGACAAACAGGTGAAGGTGCCAAGAAGGAAAAAATCAGCTTGAATTGGTTTGTAACATCGCAACCTAATACCAATTTGCCGGATGGCGACAAAGATTTTGTCAGGAAAACGATTGAAGAGAAATTTAATGTTGAAATGAAATTGGACTATATGATCCAAGGCCAAGATTTCATCAATAAGACCAATTTATTACTGGCTTCGACGCCTCCCGATATGTGGCGCGATAGTACGCCGGACGGGGGAAACCAGTATGCTCTTGACGATCTCCTTGCCGATCTGACGCCGTTTGTAACTCCGGAAACGATGCCGAATTATTTCAAATACTGGACAACTGAGAAGGAATTGCAAGCTTATCAGATTCAGAATAAATTCGTGCGCGCGCCAATTCCATTTAATCGAAATATTTATCGCGTCTACTATATTCGTGAAGACTGGTTGAAAAATCTGGGGCTCGAAGTCCCGACAACCTATGATGAATATGTCGATGTATTGCGGAAATTCCGTAATGATGATCCCAATCGCAGTGGCAGTAAAGATACGTATGGATTTACAACCGCAGGCGGCGGCTCAGGCATTGGCACAGATTGGCCGGAATACTTCCGCCACGGATTGACGTATCCGCGAAAGATCGAAAACAACCAATATGTAGATATGCTAACAGATCCCAGGATTGAGTATGTTATTGACGATATTGTCAAACTGATCGAAGAAGATTTGATTGACCCTGACTGGTTCCTTAACAAAGATCCGCAACATATAGAGAAAGCCATTCAGGGGAAAGTAGGGGTAATTCTCGGGACGAGACAAGAATTCGCCTTGGATAGCAATCCGCAAGGAATTCAAGCCCGCACCAAGCAACTGTTTCCTGATGCCAATTGGGTGCCAATGAATATCTTTCCGGATACATCGATAGCGATAAAGCCTAGTCCCGGCAGTCCGTTCCTGTTTGCGAAACAGGTTGCGGAAAAGGACCCGGAAAAAGTGAAGCGCTCCATTGAAATTCTCGATTGGCTGGCAAGTGAAGAAGGCTATCTTCTGACCCACTATGGAGTGGAGGGGCAGCATTATACAAGAAAAGGTAACACGATTAAGATAAACCTTGAAGCATTCACGAATGATGTAATTACACAGGGCGATTTTCTGAAAATATGGCAGTTCTTTACTCCATTTGATGCTTCTCAAATATTTGATTTAGAAGTGCTTGATCCAAGACAGACGGATCGAGATCGCGAAATATTAGAGTTTTTTAGTACGGTCAAGCTGGATGAGAATGAAGGCGTCTCCCTCATTGCTCCGGAAGGTTTCGATTTGGCAGCTTTCCGCAAACGTCAGTCTGAATTTCAGGTAAAAGCTGTTCTGGAAGATAAGTCGGGAAAGAACTGGCCGCAATATCGGGAAGAATTAATGACGAAGTATAATGGAAACGAATTATTCAATGCCTATATCGAAATTATGCGTAAAGCTGGAGCCATTAAGTAAGAGATCGTGCAATCAAACCCGGGTAAGGAAAGTGCGTCTCCGCTTTACCCGGGTTCCGGTTAGGATGGGGTGAAGAACCATGCACAATGCAATAAAGGGAGAAATAGAAGGCGCTGCAACCGGGAGGACATCGAAGGGAAAGCGGAATATCGTTTGGCGCGGTTTGTATCGCGGCCGCTGGTTTTATTTGATGATGTTTCCTGGTCTGTTATACTATTTTATCTTTAACTATTTGCCAATGGGAGGATTGTTGATTGCATTCCAGAAATACAACTTGCTTAAAGGGATTTGGGGAAGCCCCTGGGTCGGATTGGATAACTTTCGAGTCATTCTTCAAACTCCCGACTTTCCGATCATCCTTAAAAACACGCTGATCATAAGCGTTTATCGCGTATGCTTCGGCATGTTGACCGATATCGGTTTGGCGTTGATGCTGAACGAGATTCGCATTCAATGGTTTAAACGAACGGTGCAAACGATTACCTACGGACCTTATTTCCTCTCCTGGGTAATTGTATATGGATTGGCATTTTCCTTCCTCGCTCCGGAATCGGGGCTAATCAGCACGTGGTATCGGGAGATGGGCTGGGGTGCGCTCAATTTGTTAACGGAGAAAGAATTTTTTCGGCCGCTGCTGATCATGACGGATATATGGAAAAGTACAGGCTATGGCGCGATTATCTATTTGGCTGCGCTGGCGACAATTAATCAGGAGTTATATGAAGCCGCGGTCGTTGATGGCGCGGGGCGTTGGAGGCAATTGTGGCACATTACGCTGCCGGGGATTCGGGATGTATTCATTCTGCTGCTCATTCTGCGCATCGGACATATTCTCGACGCCGGTTTCGACCAGGTCTATATTTTCCTCAATGCTCGTGTCTATGAAACCGGAGATATTATCGATACATGGGTATTTCGTCGGGGGCTGGAAAGCCTTGACTTTAGCGTTGCTGCAGCAACGGGCCTCTTTAAATCGGTTGTGGGGCTCATTCTCGTTCTTGGCGCGAATAAATTGGCCAAAAAAATAAACGGATCAGGCATTTGGTAAAGTAGGGTGGAAAAGGGGAGGAGGGAGATCCCGGCAATGTCATTTGTATTGCAAAAAACAAAAGTGGATAAAGTTGTAGACGTATGGCTTTATGTCATCCTTGCCTTATTTTCGCTGGCGACGTTATTTCCACTTTATTATGTGTTTATTATGTCGATCACTCCATTTGAGGAGGTGCTGAGCAATGGGGGATTCGTCATCGTCCCCAGTGAGATTACATTCGCAGCATACAAGGAAATATTCTCTAGCAGACGAATACCGGATGCTTTGAGAATTACAGTTACCATTACCGTTATCGGCACTTTTTGCAATCTCCTCGTAACAACGCTGTTGGCATACCCATTGTCTAAGAAATTTCTGTATGGCCGCAATCTGATCTTGCTTGCGTTGGTCTTCACGATGCTGTTTAACGGGGGATTAATCCCGACATATCTCGTTGTACGTGGAGTTGGCCTGTACAATACGATCTGGGCGATGATTATTCCGGGCATGGTATCGACGTTTAACTTGCTCATTATGAAGACTTATTTCGAGAATTTGCCAGGTGAACTGGAAGAAGCGGCGAAGGTGGACGGTTGCGGGGATGTGGCAACGCTGTTCCGCATTATACTGCCGTTGTCGATGCCGATTATGGCCACATTAGGCTTGTTTTATGGTGTGACCCATTGGAACGAATATTTCAAAGGTATCATGTATATTACGGAAAAATCACTGGAGCCTATTCAGGTCGTTCTGCGGAATATGATCCAGACGCCGAATATTAGCCAGGAACTGATGACTACCAGCACGATGGAACTGGCACAGCTGCCGCCGGAAACCGTAAAGATGGCCACCGTCGTTGTCGCGATCTTGCCCATATTGGCCATTTATCCGTTTCTCCAGAAATATTTCATCAAAGGAATGTTGATCGGAGCGGTCAAAGGGTAAAAATTAAGGCTTTCTATAGAGAAAAAGAAATCTGCAGAAGTGGGTGCACAAGGATTTGCTTCTTATAGGGAACATGCTCATGGAGCAATTTTCAGAGTACTGCCGGACCCAGAGAGTGGCAGGGTAATTTTCGTTAACATAATATGCCTGTATTTCCTTCGCCTCAGGAAATGCAGGCTTTTGTAATTTCAATTACAAATTTACGATAATGTTTGTGCTACGATAGGGTCATAACTTATTGCTGGTACTCTGTGCGGTAGGGAAACCGTCGTGCCTTGGGATTAATTGATCCATTTCTATTTTAAAATGTAAGGAGGAAATTGCGTGTTCTTGCAAGCCAAGCAGGACTAGCGGTCCCCTGCGCCAGAGATTAAGGAGTGAAGAAAGATGAGAGCAGGACTTGCCCTTTTACTTATGATTGGCTTTATTGTTCTGGGCTTTGCCATCTCGACGGCTGCTATCGAATCGTCGGATAGAATGATAGGCGATTTCTTGCACAGCTTGCGTGCGGAGGGATTGAATTCGATGATGAGCGTCGTAGGAGGATTGGGAGCTACATCAGCCTTTGCTGTAGTTCTCGCTCTCGGAGCTGCCGTGCTTCTCTGGCTCAGGAAGGGGAAGGAGGCGCTGCTGCTGGTCGTAACTCTGATTGCAGCCTGGTTGAGCAATAGCTTATTGAAAAATTGGATAGCAAGAGAGCGCCCGGTAGATTGGGAAAGATTAGCGGAGGCGGACGGATACAGCTTTCCCAGCGGCAATGCGATGATTTCCCTGGCTTTCTATGGATTAATTGCACTGATGCTTCTAAGATCAGGTAACGGTTGGGGGCGATCGGCGGCTATTGTGGTTTACATCTTTATTTTTCTGATAGGAGTCAGTCGCATTTATCTGGGTGTCCATTATGCAAGCGATATTATTGGGGGCTTCCTGGCAGGAGGGACGCTTCTCGCACTTGCTGCTTTGGCGCTCCGTACTAAGCAGGACAGGAAAACAGACTACTATTTTAAAAATGTAATTAAGAGATGACACGAGGGCTGGAAAACTAGAGAAGAATCGGTTTGGTTTGTTAGTGTGAACGCTTTTTTGTGATGTTATAATTAGTAAGAGCTATGGATAGCGCTCCCATAGATATATAGCAAAAGACATCCTGATGCGGAGGCTGTTGATAACGAATTCCCAGTATATACAAAAGGAATCCCGACGATGAGCTTATCCAATTATCAAATCTATCAATTATTATATGAAGATCGGCAAAAGAAGATTTGCCGTGCCTATCGAATTCCGGATCATCAACCTGTCATCCTGAAAATAGGGAAGGCTGGCTATTCTACATCCGATGTGGCGAGTTACGTAGGGGAATTTGAAATTATGCGGAGCTTGCGTGCTTCAAGTATTTTTAAGCCATATGAGCTGAACCGGGAAGATTGTTGCTACTATATCGTTTTTGAGGGGGCGGAGGGAACTCCGCTGTCCACTTATATGGAAGGACGCCGAATGTCATTAAGCTCTTTTCTGCGTCTGGCGGCGCGGCTGACTGAAGGGGTTAGCCAAATACATCAGGAGCATGTGCTTCATGGCAATTTGCAGCCTGACCATATCTTCGTCGAAGAGTCGACATTGGAATTCCGGTTGTTCGACTTCAGCTGTGCGGTTCTTCTAGACGGTGAACACTCCTTCTATTCCCGTCCTTCTTGGAACTCCCTCCCCTACCTTGCCCCGGAGACGGCCGGCCGTTTGAATCGTCCACTCGATTTTCGCGCAGACCTCTATTCTTTAGGAGTTCTGTTTTATGAAATGCTTACTGGACAGCTTCCCTTTCTCGCTTCCAATCGGCTGGATTGGATTCATGCTCATCTAGCGGTCACCCCGGTTGCTCCCCATCGCTTGGTTCCAGCTTTGCCGCTTGATATTAGTGAGATGGTTATGAGGCTTCTGGCCAAGAATGCAGAAGACCGTTATGAGACGGCAAGCAAGCTCCAGGTCGATCTCGAGAAGTTCCGTGCTCGAATACAACAAGACAAGGCCATGGCATGGACCCTTGGAAGCGAGGGACATGATGCTGTCCCCCTTTCCTTCAGGAAAGCCAGAGAGTTTCTTCCCGCTGTTCCCGCCTCTAAGTTCAAGCGTAAGGAAATCATTTACGAGCCGGATTCAGAAGAGAGCCGGGATCTTGACCTGTCTGTTATTCTCCGAGCTTATGACAGTATAGCGAATATTACGAATATTCAGGAGTTGCTAAAGCAATTAATGACTCTGGTCGTCAAGCAGGCCGGGGCGCAGAAGGGCTGCCTTTTGTTAGTGGATGATGATGGCATTGGAGCTGTTGCCGAAAGGCGAGAAGAGGGGGAGGTGATCCTCCATAAGGTGCCGTTACCCATTGCCAAGTTCTGTTGGATATCTCCAGCGATAGTAGAGGAGGTGGCCAAAACCAGGGAGGCGGTTTGCCTGGGGGATGCTTCTCGGGAAGGGGACTATGTCAACGATTCGATCATTAGCGAATCAGAGGCTCGTTCCATCCTCTGCTTGCCCATAGCCCTTCAAGGGGATCACGCAGGGATTCTTTATTTATCTAATGAAGCTGTCTCGGATGTGTTTAGAAGGGAAGGGCAGCAGGTCCTTCGTGTTCTGGCTGCGCAGGTGGTCCAGATCAATCGAATTTTTCGTTCGCGTATCTCAGGCAAGCAGCCGCCTCGGGACGTCCTGGCTCACGTAGTAGACCCGCTGACTCATAGAGAAACGGAAGTGTTAAATCTTATCGCCCTCGGTCTGTCCGATAAGGAAATTGCCTTCCAATTGAGGATTTCTCCGGGAACGGTGAAATATCATGTCCGAAATATATACGGCAAGCTGGGCGTCAAACGGCGAACGATGGCTGTAGCCGTAGCCCAAAAAATGAACTTGCTTACGAGTGAATAAACATTTCAGCACCGAGAAGTATAAGTTTTTCCCAGAAAGCTTGCTCCGGAGCTAAAGAGCATTTTTACACCCTAATCTTAAAAATAGCAAAAACTGTAGAATTGAAGTGCAGATTTGCACCATAATGTGAGCGTGATTACAGAATCGACGGCTGCACCCGGTTTACAATAGGATTGCGCGGCGGACCCTAAGCAACCAACCATAAGGGAGACTCTATCGTGAACCAATTCAGTGCATTTGACCTTCTGCTGATCGCTCATTTGATCGGCGATTATTTACTGCAAACCGAATGGATGGCCAAGTATAAGGCGGAGCGCTGGGGCGCGCTTTTGACCCACAGTCTAGTGTATACGGCCGTTATTGCCTTATTTGCTTTTCTATGGATTCCAGGGGGGGTGTCCATATGGGGGATATTGCTGGTGTTTGGCTCCCACGTATTTTTGGATCGGCGCAAGCCGGTAGCCTACTGGTATGAGAAGATTATGAGGGTTACGGATGAACGCAGTAAATGGCTAATGATTATCGTTGACCAAACCTTTCATTTGATTGTATTGGCGCTCATTCTATTATTGCCCGCAGTATGACAAAAAGCAGGACTATAGTCCTCCAAATTAATGTCCCCCTTCCTTTTTACAGGTGCATTCTACCCGGGAATCCGCTATTCTATTTTTAGTGTTATAGCATTGAAAAAAGAGGCGGTTTATCGAATGAAAGAAGTCTTTGTTTTTTTACGGGATTTTCCTTTCTTTCAGGACCTGGAGGAAGAGGATCTGGAGAAAATTGCCCCTCTCTTTATTAAGAGAACCTACGATAAAGGAGTTAATGTGTTTTTGGAGGAAGGGGAGGGCGACGAGCTCTATATTATTCAGTCGGGTGTTGTCAAAATTTATAAGGTAGACGATTCCAGGGAAATCATTCTGGCAATTTTCAGAGATGGAGATTTTTTTGGAGAAATGGCCGTATTGCAAAATGAACAGACACGTTCGGCATCCGCTAAAACAATGGAAAAAACAACGGTATATGTTTTGAAGCGGCGGGATTTTGTAGCACTGATGAATAAGAGTCCGCAAATATCGATCAAAATTTTGAAAACGGCTTTGGACCGTCTGCGAAAAGCCAATGAATTCATTACGGACCTGACTATTCTGGATGCGCGTACCCGGATTGCCAGAGTGCTGCTGAGGCTAACCGAAAAGCACGGCGTTCGTCAGAAGAGCGGGATCATTATAGATCTCAAGCTCACTCATCAACAAATTGCCGATATGACGGGCACGGTTCGGGAGACGGTGACGAAAATTATGCTGGAGCTGCAGAACCAGCAAATGATTCGAGTCGACAAGAAAAAGATTTCGATCTGCGATGTGGCGAAATTGGAAAGGCTCGCGGGAGCAACCTGAGCGAAACTATATATCACATTAATAGATCCAAATGTCGATTTATAGTAGGTAGACATCTTGGCAAAGTGTGAAGCAGGGGAGAGGAACAAACGGGGAGCCGTCCCTAGGAGAGGTTGCATGAAAAAATTTCTAAGAGGCTTGATTGTTGTCGGAAATATGTTGGTCTTATTGCTCTGCCTGGTCCTGTTTTTCAGTGATTCATTGTTGAAGTTGGACCGGGCTATCTATGATTTCGATATGAAGAAATCGATGAGCCAGGCGCCACACGAGGATATTATCGTTATTGATATCGATCAGGAATCGCTAGATTTGCTAGGGACGTTCCCGTGGCCGCGGGATGTGTACATTCCGTTGTTGGAAAATATAGCGGAAGCCAAGGTAATCGCCTTCGATATTCATTTTCCTACTAAAAGCGAGGACCCCGAGATGGACGAGGCGTTTGCGGAAGCGCTGGGAAGGATGGATAACGTAATCATCCCTTCCTACGTGGAGCTGGAAACTTTTTTTGGCAAGGAAACGAAGGTGAGAAAGGGAGAGCTTCTCAAAGGGCAGGCGTTATATCAATCGATTCCCCTTATCGCTGAGGCTGCCGAGACCGGCCATATTAATGCGGCGATCGACGAAGACGGAGTGATTCGCCGAACCTGGCTCATGCTGGATAGTCCGGAGGGCCCGATTCCCTCTCTTGCTTACCGGACGGCCCAAATGTACGGGGCGGATGTTGAGCACTACCTGAATGATCATCCACAAACCGAAATGCAGATCAAATACAATGGCGTCACTAGAGATTTCATGAACATTCCTTTCTATATGGTGT
The DNA here is from genome assembly GCF_018403245.1 of Paenibacillus sp. J2TS4. Lineage (GTDB taxonomy): Bacteria > Bacillota > Bacilli > Paenibacillales > NBRC-103111 > Paenibacillus_L. The sequence goes on along the minus strand of NZ_BOSH01000005.1, from coordinate 49,227 downwards.
TGAACGGAGAGGTTCCTCCGGAGACCTTTCAGGACCGGATTGTTCTGATCGGAATGGCGGCGGCCGGGGATGATGCGAAGCCGACCCCTGTAGAGAGTCATATGTATCTTGTGTACGCTCACGCCAATATTATTGATCAATTGCTGCACAATGAAAAAATAACGATGGCCCCAAAGCCGGTCTTATTGTCGCTCATGATTATAATGCTGCTGTTGACGATAGTGTTCACTTGGCGCACCAAACCGATCTACAGCGTTATGCTGGTGTTCCTCTTCTCGATAATATGGCTGTACGGTCAATGGCTGTCGTTCAAGGGACTGTCGCTTTATATCAGTCCGGTGTATCCGCTGACGGCTGTATATACAGCGTTTTTCCTCAACATCGCACTGAAAACTTATTCCGAAATGAAGCAAAAGCAATTTATTACAAAACAGTTTGGCCGCTACATTTCTCCCGAGTTGGTCGAACAGATGGCGGACAGCGGTGCGGAATTGCCGCTGGGGGGAGTGAGGAAGGAATTATCGATTTTATTCCTGGATATACGGGGATTCACTCCTTTGTCAGAAAAGCTGCTGCCCGAGGAAGTCGTCGATTTTCTGAACATGATGTTCGATATGATCACGAGTGAGGCGCTGCAAAATAAAGGAATGATTGATAAATTCATTGGGGATGCGGCGATGATTTTGTTTAATGCCCCTCTGGATGTTCCACATCATGAATATTACGCGGTCAAAACGGCCTGGGATATTCAACGCGGGATGGAGCAGGTTCGCCAGGAAATATGGGCGAAGCATGGTGTAGAGGTTAGCGTCGGTATTGGCATCCATACCGGGGAAGTCGTTGTGGGCAATATTGGTTCTTATCTGAAGGTGGATTATACCGCTATTGGCGACCACGTCAATACGGCGGCACGGATTGAGTCGAATACGGAAGCGAATCAGATTCTCGTATCGGAGGCGACGTATGAGCGCACGAAAGCTTATTTTGAATTTAACGACGCAGGTGAAAAAAGCTTGAAGGGAAAATCGGCCGCTATCCGCCTGTTCGAGGTAACCGATTATGTAAAATCACCGGAGTGAAGCGCAGCCTGGACAACAAACGAGATTAAAGGGAAATAGACTGCCGCAATGAAGGGATCGGGAATAAAGGATGAGAATGAAATGAAGAATGGGGGAGCAGACGATTTGAGAACGGATCAGAGGCGAAGACAAGGTGTGCTGCAATCTTGCTGGTACCGACTGATAATGTCGGCTGTAATCATAGCTTTGTTAGGCGCAGGGACAGTCATTCCTGCAGAAGCGGCATCATCACGCATGGCTAAAGTGGTGGAGGTCAAGGGAACCGTCACGGTGAAGAAAGCCGGGGGCACCAAGACCTATAAAGCTTTTAAAAATATGAGCCTTAATAAAGGCGATTGGATAGCGACGGACGATGAGTCCAGCGTTATCCTGTCGGTTGTCGATTATGACGACGAGATAACAGTCGGTGAAAATTCAGAGCTGTATCTTTCCGAGCTGCAGGATGCGCTTGACGGCAAGCAGACGGATATCAACATCTTGTCAGGCACAGTGTATGTCAAAGCCAAGTCGTTAACGAAAGATTCGGATTCCTTTACGGTTTCTACTCCTACGGCGATTATGGGAGTAAGGGGAACGCAATTTCTGGTCACTGTTGACGGCAGAAGCGGTGATTCGCGAGTCTTTGTCGCTTCGGGGAAAGTTTATGCGGAGCCGAGGAATGAAGGCGATCCGGCGGCTTTGGCTGACCGTTCCGCCTGGGTCTATCCGGCGATGCAGGGTTCGTTCTATGACCAGACTTCGGGTGTATCCGTCATCGATCCGGACAGCCTGATCTTCTCTTTGTCACCCGAAATCGTAGCAGCAATAATTAGGAATAAGGCGCAGATGGATCGCGAGCACGATCAATTTATGGATGAACAGCATGAGCGGATGCAGCAGGGGATGACGGATGGAGTTCTGGAGCGCTTGAAGCTTGATAGCGAAGCGGACTTAGAGAACTACAAGCAGAACCTTCATTCCCTTGTCAATCTTATAGCCAAGAAGGCAATGGATCTCAACATGGCAGAGGAAGCTGCTCTTCGAAGGCTGGTCGATCAGGTGAATGAGGATTTGAACAGACCGATCGACCTGAATGATCCCCATACCTTTGTATGGGATAATCGCTTGCGGCAGGAACTGGAGCAGTTGAACAAGCAAGAGGAACAAAGAAAACGTCAGCTCGAAGAAGAGGCCAAGCGACGCATGGACCAGAATCGGCAGCTCCTGGATAAGTTGGAGGAGCAGCGTGAGCGGTTGGCTAGAGAAAATGAGAGGGCCATGCAAGAGAGGCGCAAGCAATTGGAGGAAGAGTACAAAAGCCGACTGAGTGATCAGGAAAAGGTCAGATTCGAGGAGAATCAGAAGTCGAGAGACGGAAATCTCCCTCTTCCCTTCTATCCTGTGGCTCCTTCTCCAACATCCAAGCCGCCGGTGGACCCGGGAGCCATTGTTCGTATAGAAGATCTCACCAGATCGGTGAATTGGAATGAAGCCTTCACCTTACCGGCCACGGTGGATGCAGAGATGAGCAATGGCTCGACTCGGCAGGTAAGTGTGGAATGGAATCCGGCCACGGTTGATACGAGCGTAACCGGCACTTATACCTATGAAGGAACGGTTAAGGGGTACGGCTCGAAGGTTAAACTGACGCTTACCGTCACAGCTCCGTTGGATACGGCTATCCCTATTAAAGCGAATCAACCGATCGTGTTTGCGGGCGGGGTTGTACTCGATTTTGGCGCGGCATCCATCCCTCCTGGCGCCACGATTACATTACGCTCGGTTCAGCCTGTGCTTCCTTCGGGAGGAGGAATGGCAGTGGCGGGTCCGGTTATCGATTTTCAACTGAACGGGTTTACGATTACCGAGCCGGTTCTGGTTCAATTCCCATTGGATCCGAATGCGGAGGCCAGTGCTGCAGGAATCTTCTATGAGCGGAGCGAAGGAGAGTGGGAGTACATCCCGACCACCGTGCGGAATGGAACAGCTTCGGCGTGGGTAAATCACTTCTCGGTGTACGGAGCACTGACCGCTCCGCAGGTGGAGAAGGTAACGTCGATACCGGAGCCGGGATTGATAGAGCCGGGTACGGAAATTACGCTGCAGTCCAGTAAGCCGGATGCGCTTATTTATTACAAGCAAGGAGATCGATATGTACGTTACGAGAGCAACCGTAAACCGTCCATTCCGCAAGATGGCCATGCATTGGAGGCTTATGCTGCAAGCCGGAATATGCGGGATAGCGATCCGGTGCGACTAAGCTACAGCACTGCGGAGGCGAAGGTTCTGGACGACTCGCGGATTGCCGTTACGTTCCCGGATCGGGTAACGGTCGGTACAGAGCCCATCAGCGATTGGATGGGGGTGCTGCCGAGAGTGACCCAGGAGGGTGGTCAGAGCTATCTGCTGGGAGTATGGCCGACCGATTCGGCGGTTACGATGCCAAATGCCGGTGCTGCGATTGCTTCAGTGGAATCTGTGAAAAGCAATGGATTGATATTGACCTTGCAGGAAGATGCGGCTGCCTTGCCGCAGCAGTCTTATGAAGTCAGATTTTATAAACGGTTGGATAACGATCGACAGTTTACCGATTACGTGGCCAGGAGCAATCCGTTTCCATTAGGAGGACAGGATCCCGGTTCAGATCCAGGACCGGATCCCGACCCGGATCCCGATCCGGTTGGTTCGTTTGTGATCGGGGCAGAGGCTTATGAGAACAGAGCCATTCTGGAGTGGGAACGGATAGAGGCTGCGGAGAGATACAAGATTTATTTGAATGGCGTTCTGCATGATGAAAAGATTCAGGAAGATTTCGCTTTCGACACCCTATTCTACTCCTTCGATACTTTGGAATTTGGCCAGGAGTATATGGTGAAGATCGAGGCTTGGAGCCCGGAGGACCGGCTTCTTGCGGTTGGCGAAGTCGTCTTCGAAACGGAAAGCCTGGATGATCTGGCTGTCAATATAGATAACACGGCTTCGGATTCCATTACGATCAGCTGGGAGGATTATATACCGGATTACGGACAATACCGGATTTATTTGGACGATGAGGAAGTAGAAAGCCGATCGGCCGGCGAACTCCTGCAGTATACGTTCCGGGATTTGCTGCCGGCTACGGAATATAGGATTAGAGTGGAAGCGTGGATGGGAGGAAGAGATGCGCCTTCTGCTGCTGGTGAGTTGACAGTCATTACGACAGAAGAACCAGAACCGATCGATTCTATAGAGATCATGGCAGAGCCTTACGAAAATATAGTTAATCTGGGATGGGGACGTGTAGAGGGTGCGGAAAATTATATCATCTATTTGAATGACGTTCTGTACGATGAAAAGCTGCAGGAAGATTCCGACACAATCTATCACTATATTCAATCTTTGGAATTCGGCCAGGTGTATGCGGTGAGGATTGAGGCAAGGGGTCTGGATAACCGGCTTCTTGCCATGGGGGAGACTATCTTTGAAACGAGAAGCCTGGATCCTATAACCATTAACATTGAGAGTGTAACCTTCGATTCGATTATGATTAGTTGGGAAGCTTATTTCCCGGATTTTCACGGAGTATATCGGATTTATTTGAATGATGAACTAGCGTATGTATCGGCTGACGAGCAGCTCCAATACATCTTCACCGGCTTGTCGCCGGAAACCCAGTACAGAATTCGAGTTGCAGCATATGAGGGAGGAGATTTTCCATCTGCCGAGGGGGAAGAGACTATCCAAACACCACCTAATACGACAGCATGGAGAGCCCCCATTGGACACTACAAAAATAAGGAGTACTTACTATGAAGCGTTTAAGCATGGGGTTGATCGTATCGATCCTGCTAATCAGCTCTGCGAATACCGCTGCGGCAAGCTCTTCCCTCGGGGTTAAGGGAGAGACCGGACAGCTTCTCTCTCAGACTACAACGGTCACCGGCAGCGGAACTTTGGGCGGCAAGGACGGAGCGGCATCGTCCGCTTCGTTCCGGACCCCGGCCGGAATAGCCCTGCATCCGGACGGAACGGTCTGGATAGCGGACAGCAAGAGCCATCTGATCCGCCGATTATCCGGCGGCCATGTGGCTACGCAGGCCGGCTGGACGGCATGGCTGGATGAGAAGGGCTTCCCTTCCGGTACCCTGCTGGATGGCCCCCGGGGAGAGACTGTCTTCCAGTATCCGCAAGGAATGGCCATCGATAAGCAAGGCAATGTTTACGTAGCGGATACGGAGAATCATGCCATTCGTCAAATCACGGCGGCCGGCACGGTTACCGTCGCAGGAGACGGGGTGCAGGGAAAACGGGACGGCCAAGGGGAAGAAGCCCGATTTCACTCCCCGGCGGATGTCGCTGTTGCGGCCGATGGAACGTTATATGTGACAGATACATTGAATCATGCTATCCGCAAGATTTCTCCGGACGGTACGGTTACGACCTTGAATGATCTGTCCGAGCGACTGGTCGAGATCGTGCCCGGTTATGTAGAGCCGGCCGGGGATTATAAAGACGGGGAATTGAGCAGCGCCAGATTTAACGAACCATCCGGCATTGTAATGGATGAACAAGGCAATCTGTTCGTCAGCGATACCGGCAACCAGTTGATCCGTTACATCGATTTGCAGCGGGGGACGGTGTCGACAGTGGCAGGTGATGCCAGTCTCGCTTATCCGTCCCACGGTCTGTATAAAGAGGGAGATTACAATGACGGAGAGGCGGACAAAGCACGGTTTAATTTTCCAAGAGGAATCGCTCTGACCTCCGAAGGCGGACTTGTGATCGCAGACAGCTTGAATCATTCCATCCGCTACCTGCACGAAGGCCGAGTGATGACATTGGCAGGCAGCCCCGAGAAATTCGGAAACGGGGATGGAATCGAATCCGAGGCCAGGTTCCATATGCCATTAGATGTGTCTGTAGATCGGGAGGACCATGTTTGGGTAGCCGACTCCTATAACCACACCATTCGTCAAATCGAATTCTATCGCTATCCAGATACGACGACCCGTACTGGTAGCATGCAAATATTTCTAGGGCAGAAGCAGGTAGAGTTCGAACGGCCGCCGCAAAATGTCGCTGGACGGACCATGGTTCCTGTGCGGGCTTTAGGAGAAGCGCTAGGCGCCGAGGTGCTGTATACGGAAACAGACGAAGCTCGCCATGTCGCCTTGGTTAAGGACGGATTGACGCTGCAAATGACGATCGGCGAGAGTGAGTTAGCCGGCTTAAGAGATGGAACGGAAATTTTCCGGAAGTCCCTGGATGCAGCTCCGTTTCTGGAAGGAGATTATACTTTTGTCCCCCTCCGTTTCTTTTCTGAAGAAATGGGGCTCGATGTACAATGGGATTCCGAATATAATGCGGTCATTTTGCGAGAGAAGTTAAGATAAGTGTCAGTCCAATAAGCAAAGCTGTCGCCTTGTAGACTAGAACTATAACGAGAATAACGAACCATCCTTGTATGATCTGCTTGCAGACCGATCAGGATGGTTTTTTTACTTAACGGGTGATTGGGAAGAGACAGATTAGGGGTAAACATACGGGACTGCAAAAATGGACTGCAACTTTTATCCAGCAAGCAGCGTCTAATAATGAAATGGAAATGAAACCCATCACCAGATTCTAAAAAGGAGAGAAAATCTAGATGAAAAAAAGGATGTTTCTGTCCGGGCTGATAGCCGGCGCAATAGTAGCGGGAGCTACGACTGCTTTTGCTGCTGATTATATCAAGGCCGCACTATACCCAGTCCAACTGATCATCAATGGGGAAAAACAGGATCTATCCGAGGAATATGCTATTTTGAATTATGACGATGACGCTTATGTTCCCCTTCGGCTGGTTGCTGAACGGCTAGGTGCGGAGGTGGGGTATATTCATGGCTCGAGCTATGAGGACACTCAAATTACGATCGATCTTCCCCAAGGGTGGGAAGGCGAGGAGGCGGGAAATAATCCTATCCCCTCAGGACTCGTCTACCATGTTGGAATTGGAAATTACTTCAATTGGATTCGCAAGACCGAGGAGGTTACTTTAGCCCATTTCCAGGAAGCCTTTGAGCTGACAGATCTGGATGTGGAATTGATTGTGAAATATTACGAGGTCTGGGGACTTCCGCCGATTCCTCCCGAGTACCATGTATTTGATCATGCAGCTTATACTATTCCGGATTATTTGATCTCCCATGTAGGTCTGGCTGAGTTTGAAGCCTGGACCCAGACGGATGGTCGTCTTGATTTGGCAGGCTTCCAGCAATATTTCGGGCTGACCGATGAGAAAGTAAGAGAGGTTGAATATCAGACTCTCAAGGAGAGAAGCCCCTCAGCGCTAGGTCAATCCAAAGGGTTCAATGTGAAGGAGTACGGCCAATCGTCTCCGACTATCGAGAAACAGCTTCGCGAGCTGCTGGCTAATCCGCCGCAGGGGACAGAATTCGCGCAAAAATCGAGCGAACCGGAATGGCTTAATACTGTGGTAGAAAATGAGGGGGTCGTGGTTGTAGATTTTAATGAAGAAATGGTGCAGCAGCTGGGACCTCTATATATAATCGATTATCAAAAGCTCCACAATCTATTGAACGATGTTGTCTTTAGTGATTCTCGAGTGGAGAAGGTCTATTATCAAATTAATGGAAGCTATGCGGATTGGGGTTTCTGGTTTTGGTTCGGCGAGGATGGAGTGACCCGTGAGGAAGCCAATCAGTGATAAGTAATGAAATGCGCTGGAAGTAACGTAAAGAGGCTGGAAAGTCCGGAACTAGCGGAAATAGTCTAGAAATAGTCTGGCCTATTTATCCCGATTTTTGTATTATCGGGTTAAGCCCCCCCACCTCTATAGGTGGGCTCAAAATCAGGTGGAGTAGAGTCTCCATCTGATTATTCGATATTCAGCTAAGCTGAACGAGTTCACTTATATGGGAAGCCGTATGCCGCCGTCGTAAATGGACGGCGTTTTTTTTACTTTGCACGTCAGAATTTGTAAGTCTTTTAACTGCTTTTGCTGCGCCAGATCCATCGTACCGGTAGCTTTTGCGGTTTCTAGTGTATTCCCGTCTTTCTAAAATTCCTCACTTGCCAAATGGCCAAATGGCAAAAGGAATGCGAAAGTGCAGTCGAAGGGCAGCTTTTGACCTTATTTCGAGAGATCTGCTGCAAAAATGCAGTGGATTCGTATGTGGAGCCCCCAATAAGGACTGGATTGAAGAAATGGACTGTATTATTGCAGTCGATGATTAAAAAACGGCCCATTACGGTCCGAAGTAATGTATTATTGCAGTTGTTCAGCGATGCACCTACAATTATGCCGGCGATGAGTCCAGGGGGAATGATTACAAATATAAGTTTTCCAAACGTATATTTACGCAATTGGATAGGGATCGGACATGAAATGAGGGGATTTCCAAAAAAAGAATGAGGCGCTGTCAAATGGTTTTAAATAGGGGTTAGAGGTCTATTATTTTTCGCGTGGAACACCTTGTTTGTCGGGGTTTATCTTCCTTAAAATCAGCGATAAACGCCTTTGAATCGATATATAATCAAGTTTTTAGGTGTGATAATATTAGGGTGATCATTCGAGTTAAACGATTCCATAGAGTCAACCAAAGGAGGGTGGACAGGATGGAGAGATTTGCGCTATTCGGCGGATGTTCTAATCTGGCTACAAGTCGGGCAAGTTTATTCGGGGAGATTGCGAATTGACAGCGAACCTAATCATGCCGGTCGTTGCTGCTGTATTTGTCGGTGCGAAGTGGACACCCTGTAAGAATAAGGATTGCGTAAGTAATCAACCTTCTTAAATAGGTTTGAAAGAACTCTAGAAGCTCCCACTTCAAACCGTTAGAGCCGTAAAGCTAGGTTAAGTGGTGAGTAGTTCACGATTATTATTGCTCTCGGGGTATTATTGCTGCTGCCCCATAGCGCGTCCCCATCAAATGGATGAAAGCTGAAGCGGCTCTTGTACAAATGTACATTGATATTGAAGAAGAAATCGGTCTGCAGGCCGATGCACAGAGCACAATTAAAAGAATAATAAGAGCGGAAGCGCAGGCTTGTTAGAAGAAGAGGAAGTTGTTAAGATTTAAGATGGTGATGACCATGGAGCGGCGTATTCTTAATAAAGGTAAGGAGTCGATGGGATTGAATGATAGCCGAGATAATTTGAAACCGGAAGTGCAAGCCTATTTGGAGCGAATAGGCTACAGCGGTCCGTTGGATGGCAGTGCCGCAGCGCTCGCGGAATTGCAGGAATGTCATCTGCATACTGTACCTTATGAGAATCTGGATATTTTGCAAAGAATCCCGCTTTCCCTGGAAATTCCCGAGCTGATCGAGAAGATCGTCAACCGCCGGCGTGGCGGTTACTGCTTTGAGCTGAATGCCCTCTTTGGTTGGCTGCTGCGCGAGCTAGCGTATCCTGTCACCGATTTGATGTCTCGCTTCTGGCGTGATGAGCCGAACCCGCCGCCGAAGAGGCGCCATCACGTATTAAAAGTCAAAGCAGAGGATGCTTATTATCTGTGTGACGTAGGGGTAGGGGGAATCGTTCCCAGACGGCCGATTCAGATGGTGGAAGGGCTGGAGCACCCGCAAGGGGATGAATGCTACCGCCTGGAGCGGGATCCGGAATACGGCTGGATGTTATGCGAGCTTAAGCATGGCGAATGGAGCCGCCTATATTCCTTCACCGAGGAGCCGCAGCTGGCCAAAGATTTTATTATGGCTACCTATTGGTGTGAGAATGCGCCGGAATCGATATTTACCCAAAATGCCATGGTTGCTATGCGAACCCGTGAAGGACGAAATACTGTGGCTGGCAAAGAGTTCCGCTTATTCACATCCGAAGGTGTCCGCAGCTTTATCCCGGAAACGGAGGAAGAATACAAAGAGGCTTTACGAACTTATTTCAATATTATTATTTAATTTCTATAGTGGCCACATGCTTCCAGGGTGGTTTTAAGAAAAGCCTCTGAAGGCATGGCCTTACGGAGGCTTTTTCCTGTGAATGCAGCTATGGTTCAAAAGGATATCTACAAGGACAGGGTATCCAACGGGATTTCAAAAGCCCGCTTAATAACAAGGCCGGCCGCCAGCTTGGTTTCATCCGGCTTGTCCTCCAGATGCATGATCCGGACATTGTTGACAGTAACAGGCAGTTCTTTCAATACTCTTGATCTGATCTCGGGGACCATATCGGGGCTTATGGTGCACAGCACTCTGCCTGAAAGCAGTACACTATCGGGATTGATGAAGGTAATAATATTGGCAATAGCTACCGCAATCCCTTCTATAATTAGTCCATATAAGCGAATTAGCTTGGGGTCTCCGTTACGCAAACCTTCCGCGAATTCCTCTAGTGTACATTTAATGGATACGCTTAGACCGCTAATAGACGCCAAAGTAGTAAGACAGCCGTTTCTTCCACAGTGACAAGGATAGGCATCAGGCTCTGAGAATCCTTTGTAATGGCCAAATTCACCTGCAACAAAGCTCGAGCCAGGGATGAGGCGTTTCTCGGAAACGACAGCCCCGCCAGTGCCGTAATCGAATTTCAATGTAATATTGTCTTTGGAATCCTTCAGACACCCATTCATATTCTCATTGACGGATAATAAATTAACGTCATTTTCGATATAGACCGGGATGTGGTACTTATCCTCCAGCAATTGCTTAAGCGGCAATCGATGAACACCTATCCCGGGAGTGCGCAGGATGATGCCATGCTGCGAATCTACCAGACCCTGCATGCTGATGCCAATGCCTTTAATCTTGGCCAGGTCTGGAACTTGAGGAAGGAGCTCGTCAATGACTTCGTGCAGCAGACGTAGAAGAACCTCGATAGACCCATATTTATCGATGGTACGTTCAGCAGAGGCTATGCGTTCCTGACGTAAATTATAGATGCAGCCGCGGATATATTTACCAGCCAGCTCTATACCGATGGCATACAGTCTGCTGCTGTTGACATGAAGCGCGATTCTTTTTCTGCCGCTTCCGGATTCCAAAGCCATATGCTCGCCAACCGTAATGACTTTATCCTTCAATAAACGATTGACGATATTCGTTACCGTTTGTCGGCTCAATCCTGTTTTTTCAGCTAATTCCACACGCGATATCGGTCCCTCAGAGTAAATAAGATAGAGTACTTTCTGTTGATTTATTGATTTCAAAAGCATATGGCTTGTTTTTCTTTCTGAGCTGCTCATGCCGTATTTCCCCTTCCAGACTCCCCATTTATTTCAATAAATCGTTCAATGTTTAATGAATTAGCGGAAGATTCTTGCTATAGTTTAGCATTAAAGCGGGAGGAATAAAAGTTATATTAGTAAAATTGATTGACAAATGAAAAAAGAACGATATTATTATTTATGTAGGTCCCGTTATTTCAATCTGACAGCGTAAGCATATCTTAATTGGTTGAAATACTATCCATTTCTTCAGTTGAGCATGGAGTGTAAGGATAAGAAGTACTAGGTTTGCGCTTGAAGATACCGAAGGATCGAATCCGTTTAACGGCTAATTAATAAAAATATTTGATTAACTAAAGAATTAATAATCTTATGAGAGTCAGAATTATATTTTGCAGTGGCTGTTATTTCTCATAACGTTTGATCGTCGCAAAGTCTAAAATCAATGCTTTATTGTAAACGATTACAATACTCTTTTTAGGAGGTGAGAATCCGGAAGGGACATACATATAAAGATTTACAAAAAGTAAATCCCGAATTGATATTGCCGTAACAAAAGGTAAGTAAACTAGGATTAATTAATCAATTATATTTATTAAAGAAGGGGGAAGATTTAAATTGTTCAACACTACAATAAAAAGATGGATGACTACTGGAGCCGCCGCCGTTCTGTCGGTCACTATGCTTGCCGCTTGCGGGGGCAATGGGGGAAATGCAGAGCCTACTGCTTCACCTGAATCAAGCAGTCCGCCGCCGAATGCAGAAGTCGAGGTCTATGACAACGGATTACCGAAAAATGTGGAGGTTACGCTTAAAGTCGGTCAGCAAGTAGGAGGTTACGGGCGTGAAGGGTTTGATAAAATGGTGGACTCCTTCACGAAGAAATACCCGAATGTCAAGTTTGACGTTACGGCATCGTCGGATATGAAAACGATTCTCTCCACTAAAATTTCAGCAGGCAACGATAATGACATGTTCGATTTGTTCAATACCGCTCCTGCCGGCGGAGTTGTATCGCTGGCTGAAGCAGGCAAGCTGGAGCCCATGGATGATATTTGGGATTATAAGCTTCCGGATGTGCCTGATAAAACGGTGAAAGATCTGAGTATGCCTGGAATGTATGAATCCACACCGTTGATTCAAGGGAAGAGGTATGAATTCGCAGTCTACACCAGCTTCGGCGGGTTATTCTTTGATAAGAAACTGTTCGAAAAGCATGGCTGGAATCAAAATCCGAAAACATGGGAGGAGTTCAAGCAACTGTTAGCGGATATTAAGGCAGACGGTATTATTCCGATCACATTCCCAGGCATTTATCCAAGCTACCATAACTGGGCTTTCGGAACAGCCAAAAATTTTGAACTGGCCGATATTAATGGCCATGCGGAGGAATTCATCGAGAACTACAAGACTTATACGCTGCCGCAATATACCGCTCCGGAAACGGTTGAGACTTGGACTCGTATTTATGAGTTGGGTCAGCAAGGGTATTTTGCCGAAGGACTGCCGGCTTTAACTCATACCCAATCGCAAATGCAAGTGCTTCAAGGCCAGGCGGCGATGGTATCAACCGGAACCCACGTTGAGAACGAAATGAAGGAAGCGACGCCCGCGGATTTCGAATGGGGTTACATGGCCGTTCCGTTCCGAGATAGCGAAGAGCAAAAACTTTGGATTCGAAGCGGCACTACAGGCTTCAACTACATCTGGGCGGCTAAACCGGATTTGAATAAAAAGTGGGCTAAGGAATTCATCGTCTGGCAGCTTACCCTTGATAACCAGCAAGATGCCGCAGAAAATGTAGGTGCACTGCCTATGCGCAAGGATTTGATCGAGGATCCATCACGAACAGCCAAACTTATGAGTTCGACTAAAGCCGTTCTGGAGTATATTACGGAGAATGAAGCCCATACGTATAAAGCCAGCAGATCGATCAGTATCTCGAATCCGAACCTGGCGCAGGCGGAGAAGTTACTGGATGAAAATATCGTGAAATTTGCTTTGGGCTTGCAGGATCCGAGGCCCATTCTGGAAGAAGCGGAGAAATTACTGGAGAAAGCGGTGGAGGCAGAGAAAAAATAACGCTGCCATGAGCGGGGAGGAAGGCCTCTCTGCTCTCCATTTTTTATAATAGGAGTTGAACTTCTCATGTCTGAATCAACCGTGGTGAAGACACCACAGTCCTCAAGAAAAAGGGTGAGGCTGGATAGCGCGAGTACGCAAAAATATATTTTTCTGGCACTGGCCATTATTCCGCCGTTCGGGGGATATTTGCTGTTTACCTTATTCCCGAATATTTTGTCCGTTTATTATTCTATGCTGGATTGGGACGGACTCACGGATTCCAAGTTTGTCGGGCTGTCGAATTTCGTTACCGCCCTTCAGGATAAATATGTGTGGCGCGCCTTGACCCACAATCTCATTTTTATGGTGACGGTCCCCTTCTTCGTCGTTCTTATCTCTTTGCTGCTAGCTTACTTGATTACCCATAAGAGCTATCGCGAGAACGGCTTTCTGAAGGTCCTGTTTTTCTTCCCCAATGTATTGTCCACGGTCGTGGTCGCGCTCTTGTTTGCGTTCGTCTACGATGGAACCTACGGTCTGTTGAATGCGATTCTTAAACTGATCGGAATGGATATGGGCAACTATTATTGGCTTGGCAGCGAAAAAACGGCGCTTGCAGCCATTATCCCGGCATGGGTCTGGGGCGGGGTAGGCCTGTATGTCATCATCTTTGCCAATGCGATGCTCGCGATTCCGAAGTCTCTGTACGAAGCGGCGATCCTCGAAGGAGCTGGACATATGACCCGCCTGCTTCGCATCACCATTCCGCTTGTGTCTCCCATCATCCGTGTGGCTGCGCTGTTCCTGGTCGTCGGAACGATGAAGGGCTTCGAGATCATTCTGATCATGACCAATGGAGGTCCTTACGGGGCGACAGATGTCATCGGGCTCTATATGTTTAATTTGGCCTTCGGAGAAGAATACAGGAACTTCGGCTATGCATCTGCTGTAGGGATGATTCTTTTCGTCATATTAGTTACTGCCAAGCTGGTTATGGATAAATTTTTCCCGAATAGAGGGTATGAATACTAGACCCTATTCATTTGAAGGTTCGGAGGGATCATTTTGAAGGAAAAACGGACATGGATGGATGTCGTCTGGCGCATTGTGCTGTATCTATGGGCGCTGACGATTCTTTTTCCACTGGTTTGGGTTATTTACGAATCACTGAAAAGCAATCCTGAATTTTTCAAGAATATTTGGGCTTTGCCTTCAGAACTTAAGTGGAGCAACTACTTGAAAGCCTGGAATCAATACGGCTTCGGACAGTCGCTTCTGAATACACTTTATTATGTGGGCGGAAGTCTGGTGGTCAGCTTATTCTTTACGACCATCAATGCTTATGCTCTGACACGGATGGAATTTAAGGGAAGAAAACTTATATGGAGTCTGATCATGCTGTCCTTGTTTCTTCCCGGCGTCAATGCGCTCGTCCCCCAGTACGTCATTATGCGGGAGCTCGATTTGACCAATAGTTTGACCGGGTTGATCCTGTTGTCCAGCTTGGGAGAGAGCGTGTTCTACCTGATGCTGCTTGGAGGCTTCATGAGCTCTCTGCCGAAGGAACTGGAAGAGAGTGCGACGATGGACGGAGCGACGCTATTCCAGAGATTCTGGCGTGTCATCGTCCCGTTATCGACACCGGGGATTGTCACGGTAGCCGTATTTAAGTTTCTTGGATACTACAACAACTTTATGGGACCCTTTATTTACTTAAGTGATCCCAAGAAATACCCGATTGCAGTGCAGATGTATTCTGCCAACAAGCAAATGGAATATACTGCCGATTGGGTAACGCTGTTCGCCGGAGTAACGATTGCCATGGTTCCGTCCATTATTATATTCATGTTATTCCAGCGGCTTCTGATGGAAGGGGCGACGATGGGGGCCGTTAAAGGCTAGATGATCAATTTTTGAAATATAGCGATTTTTCGTCTTAGTCCTAGTTAAGGGATGGTCAGGTTCGATACCCTTGAATTTTGTCGGATTACATGGAGAGTGGTAAGATTGGCCGTAGAAAGTCAGACGCTATTTCAGCTTCTGGATACTAATCTATTAATTAAACCGCTGCAAGGAGAATGGAAATGGCATTCACCGCTTTCCGCTCCATTCAAAGTGTTAGGTTTCCCGTGGCTGGAGAAGGAAAAGGTATATCGTCGTTTGCCGCTCACGGCTGATCATACTTTACCCGAAGCTGTAGATAAGCTTGCGGATTGTACCGCAGGCGGGCAAATTCGCTTTAGGACCGATGCGCCGCGGGTGGCGATTCGGGTTAAACTGCGGGGGCCGGCATCGATGAATCATATGCCCGCCACCGGCCAGATCGGATTTGATGCTTATGTAGGGGAGCCCGGTCAGGAGCGGTACATAGGAACAAGCAGAATGAAGCCGGGAGAACGGCAGTATGAATCGATGCTGTTTGAAGGAGACAAGCCGGATCAACTGCGTACGGTGTCGATTAATTTTCCTTTGTACCAAGGTGTGACGGAAGTTCGGGTGGGTCTTCCACCGGAAGCCGTCATTGAAGCGGATGAGTTTCCCGGCTCAGGAGGTCGTCTTGTCTTCTATGGAACCTCGATCACACAAGGGGGCTGTGCAAGCCGCCCGGGTCTTGCTTATCCTCAGCAGATCGGCAGACGATTGCAGCGGGAAGTGATCAACCTCGGGTTCTCGGGCAGCGGCAAGGGGGAAGCGGAAGTGGCCAAAGTCATCCGGCTTATTCCCAATGTGGACTGCTTCATTGTCGATTATGAGGCCAACTGCACGACAGAGCTGTATGGCCGGACCTTGGAGACGTTCCTTAGTCTTTATCGGGAGAAGCAGCCGCTGGTTCCCATCTTGGTCGTGTCCAAGATTCCTTATGTGAAAGAGTTGGTGAACGGCATTGCCCGGCAAGAGAGAATTGCGCGGAAACGAATAGCGATCAATCTCGTCCGCAAGCTCAATCAAGCGGGCGATGACAGGGTATTCTTCTTCGACGGAAACCGGCTGCTTGGAGACCGTTTCGACGAATGCACGGTGGACGGGGTTCATCCCAATGATCTTGGGTTTACCAGGATAGCGGAATCTCTGATTCCGGTGCTGTCGCAAATCCTGGAGCATTGTTCGTATAACTGGATAGAAGAAAGGGAAAGAGTATAATATTTCGAATTAATGAATGAATTAATTGATCGATTAAATTGATATTTTTAGCAGATATTTTTTGGAATCTGAATAACGAATAAATGGTAACTATTAAAAGCTAAAGCGTCAAAGAACGTCTTATGTTCTTGGCGCTTTTTTGCTTGTGTTGATTCCATATACCCACATATGCCAAAACGAGATGAGGTAAACAAGAACCGGCAAAAGTGCAGGTCATTTTAGCCATTTGACCGATTTTCAACTTTAGGAAGTAAATGACTTGCAGTATCGCACGTCTTTCACCATATTTGCGGATTCTCGAAAATTGACATGTATTTCTGCATGTCTTTGCACCTTTTCGAGCGAGTGGCTCCTTCAAGACGTACTTGCCTGTACCTTCAATCCGCATGTAGTAATCTTTCATGATCTGGCTGGTATGACTGTTCGCTGAGCCATATGATTCCGCATTGATTTCGACCGGTGCGTGACCTGGGAAATCAGACAGTGCATTCAGACATCCATACGGTGTGTTTCGGGTCGAGGAACCGGACTCGCGACAAACAAATTCATTTTTCTACAAAATGTGATTTGCGGAAGATGGGATAAAAGTATGGATGAATGGAGATGGTGGTTCCAAAATATGCGGATCAGACAATCGAACGGCGGTTCGACGGTGATCAGAGTCTGACCTTCCTCTTAGGCTTCAATGAATTGTCTCAACAGCTGATTAAACCTGTCGCGTTCCTCCCAGAAAGGACCGTGACCACTGTATGCAAACGGGACAAGCTGTGAGTTTCTTATTTGTTGATTCAGTTCTTGAGCTTGCGCAAATGGAATCACTTTGTCGTGAATACCGTGAAGGATTAAAGTGGGAGCAGCTATTTTTTGCAGATCGGCAGCAAGGTTTTCATCTCTTAGCAAAATGATGATAGCCGCAGTTGACCAGCCTGCCGCTTGTAATCCCATTTGAAAAAACCAGTCCGAGAACGGCTTGGTTATATACTGAAAGAAGAAGGTATCCGTAACCCCCCGCATCATCTTGGGCCGATCGTTTAAGGCTTCGGTAAGCAGTTGATTGGCCGTTTCTTTAGTAAAGCCTCTGGGAGCTGCAGCGTCAATAAGGACAAGTTTGGATACTCCGTAACCGTTATGACGGGACATATATCTAATAGCGATTGCTCCGCCAGTAGAGTGGCCGGCGAGCGTGAAATGATTTATATGAAGTGCGTCGACGACAGCGCGAATATCATCGGCCAAACGGTCATAAGTGTAGCCGCTTATCGGTTTATCCGATTGACCGAAGCCTCGCCAGTCTATGCCTATGCAGCGGTATCCCATAGCGGGAAGAACATTGAACTGATATTCAAACAGTTTATGGCTTAATGGCCAACCATGCAAAAACACTATGGTCTTGTTTCCCCCAGGGTTAACATCTTCCACATATAACTTAACTCCCGGCTCTACGGTAACAAAGTATCCCACGCCTATTCCCCCGTTTAAAAAGTGGCATCAACCATAAGATACTCACCGAGGGGAAAAAGGTGAATGCCTATTCGTTCTTAAACCTGCATATAGAGCTTTGAGGATTTTTACGGTGTAATAAAATGAAATGACATTTCATCTAATGAAACAAATTGGTGGGAGGAGAGTTACAAATGCCAATAAACTTTCATGATGAACAAAACAGGCAGACGTATGCAGCAAGAATCGCTGATGAATCCTGGGTATCTTTAATAAGAGAGTTTGTTGAAGTATCGAATAAACGAGTTGCAGATATTGGTTGTGGAGGGGGCATTTACACAAAAGCTTTGGTTGAGAAGGGGGCGTCTCATTGGTCTGGATTTCTCGGATGAAATGTTAAAAGGGGAGGCCAATAACTGTAAGAACATTCAAAACGCCACATTTTTGAGGGGAGACGCTTACCAGACAAACCTGCCGGCAAACTTAATGTTAAGAACCGGACGCTCCATTCTTCATGAGCTGACGGATGAGGAACTTCGAGAATTGATATCATAAGAGGAAAGCTCAATAGCAATCGAGCCCCAATCATTGAGAAGGATTCATGGACGGTATGGTTCGCCATAAAAGATCGATCCCTATAGTCTATTGATAAGTTTCCAATGGTCGAAACCTGATGGTATTTCTTTCAAGAAACATAAGAATGTGAAAAAAGAGGGGCTTACCGTCTCTCCTTAAGTATTCTGTCAATACATTATTTATCTTTGTGCACTATCGATTTCTGGGCGTATTTAAGAAAGCGAAGCTAACTTACTGTGAGAGGGGACAGAGAGCGGTGGAAATCCTGCACGACTCCACAGCCATAAAGGAGTGTGAACGTCAATCGGTGCCAATCCGCTGCCCAATAGCGCATTTTCCCATGCTTCAGCGACAAACTTCCTGTCGTCCGCAGTGCCATTCAGTACGTCCGATGAACATAGTCCCAATTTTACCGTAGCTTTCATAACGTGTGTATCAGGAGCAACCGTGATCAGTTCCCGGGACTTCCATTTAACCCCTGTATAGGTCTCCATCACATATAACCAGTAATTGAATATTTTCGGACCGGATAGATAGGGAAATTCCGATTTACGAGTTACCTGCATAATGTTTTTCAAGAGGGCAATGTCAAATTGAACCGATTCCAGCAAGCCCCAAACGTCTCCCCTGGAAGAAGATTTAGCAATTCCTTGCGAGACCTTCTGCCAAATTTCCGGGTGGCGATTAGGCTGTAAAGCTACACGATACTGAAGCAAAGCCAAGCGCAATTCATCCTGGGTTCTTTCGGATACAGCAAGGGGATTAAATAACCATCGGGTACTTTCATCGAGATAAGCCTCTGTGATGGATTGCCAAAGTGTATATGAATTTCTTTGGTAATTTAACGACATTCCCAGTGTCAATACGTTAGGCATTTCAACCTCAGGGACAATTCCGAGTAGAGCATCCTCAGGCATAATCTCTCCGCCAAGGAGTCCTTCCCTATGCATCTGTATCAATAGCTTCACTTTTTCTAAAAAGGATTCGTTCGACATATTCTCCTCCATATAGGCCTGTGACTGATTCATACTATTTTACCACATATCATCCAGTAATTGGATATTTTGAGAGAACAAATTATATAGCAAATCGTGAAAAAGTTACTAATCATTTTCGGGCATGACTTAATCCAGATGCTAAAACCCCGAATTGCTCGCTCCGGTTTTTTCGGCTCGAATGGAGTCTCAGATCGAACGGTTCGGCCGTCCGGTCTGCGCACTGTATTTATCTTGTACAAGTTCGTATATGAAATGAAAGTCGAGGGCATTTTCGATTTTGCGTACCAAGTGATCTTCAGGCACAAGCTCTTCCAGTGAATGAACGGAAACCTGAAGAAACCTGATAGCGGCCTGAGTAATTGTTTTGCTCAGAACGAATGTCAACATGCCGAGGCGCAGTCTTTTCTCAAACGAATTTATGGCGGGACGATGAAGTCGATGCTTGTTCATTTTTTCGAAGAGCAATCGATAACGGAGGAGGAGATCAAAGAACTGCGTGCCATTTTGCAAGAGAAATCCGAACGGGATTCGGCCCGTGCTTGTGGTAGTCAGCTCCATAAAAATAAGTATTAGACTGTGACTTGAATAAAAAACAGCGTCAGCCACGGACTGAAAAATAAAGAAATAAAGTCCTAGACTGATGCTGTTTTATTGAACGAACATTCCCCGTTAGTGAAGTAATTTATTTTTAAATTGGCCAATCAAAATTCTATTTAATAGAGCTATAATTTGTTACCGAGCAACTCCGTTTCAATCTTTACTGTTTTCAGTAGATGGTCATGATAACGGCCCCAATTTCCCTTGCTATTTCGACGATTGTATTTGTATTTCCGTGCTAATCTTCTGACGCCGATCCATAATGCCCAGAGGTCAATTTCTGTATGGTCATCATACGAAAGTTCTATAACTTCGTTATATCCCATTGCCAAGGAACGGAAGCCCTGATTATACTGACCATCATGCAATTTGAAATGTCCTAAATCATATAGCGGACTACTTCCTTGAATCTCACCAAAGTCAATGATCCCCGTGAATGTTCCGTTGTGACAGAAAATATGGTCATCGTCGAAATCGCCGTGCACTAAACAGGATTCGTATCTTCCCATCAAAGTAGTTCCCGTGTCGAATATGCTCTTGATTTGGAGGATATCCCCCTGATAGAACCCATTCTCCGATAATAATACCAGATCTTCCTCAAGAAATTCATAGAGATAATCATGCAGTGATGGATTTTGTCCTTGCAAGGGCACCCCATATTCTTCTCTGCCTCTCTTAACAAAACCAAAACCGTCCACTCTTACTTGATTGATGACCGCTATTTGTTTTCCTGCCTGAATGAGTATGCTGTCATAAATGTCTTTTGAGCCGCAATTTATAACGTTTCTTCCAGGTATTTCACCGACAATCATGAAAGACATCCCTGAGATACGATGATGGGGATCAAAGTAAATAACCTCGGGAACAAGGGCTCCTTTTTCCCTCAGTAAAGAATGGACCTGCACTTCCACCCCAAAACTCCAGTCTTCCTCTGGGAGAATTCGGAGATAAAAGGTACTGTCTTCGAGTTGTACACGATAAACATAGGTAGAACCGCCCCTTAATTCTCTTTCTATCGTTTTCACCGTCTTATTAAGGCTTTCGTTTGCGATTTGCTCGACTAGATCAATAGGAGGCGCATCAATTTTTTTCAATAGCATGTATCCTTCCAGAATTTGGGGTTACAGCAATCATACATAAAACGTATACAAATAAGCCATAGATAGTTTGTTTATAACGAAACTTTATTCCCAAATTAGTCGTAACGGCCTTAGGAAGCAACAAGACCGGCAGCGCGAACATATAGTTATATGATGTAAATAATATAACTGCCTTCTTCGATTAATCCTTCCCTAGTTCTTGTTCAAGTATTGAAAAAATATATGAATCGTGCCATTTTCCCTTAGCACGTACATGTTCCCTTAATATCCTTTCCCTCTTCATTCCAATCTTTTTCAACTTGTAAACATATGGATACATATGTGATGGGTGTAAATCTTTGCTATTGCGTGCTAGCATACCTTACATTTCTTGAAATACTTTAATGAGTTCTTCAATAGCACTCTTGCCGTCGCCCTTGTAAGAAGAGCCATGCATAACAGCAAGTGTTTTAGGTTCTAGATCTGCTAGTTTACGCAGCATCTGCTCTGTGTGCATGGTATAGGGAATATAGTTGGAGAATGGACCTTGTGAGTTTTGTAACACTTCTTTAAACCGATCAATAAGACTAGCCTCAGTGACTGGTTCCACATCACCGTTTTGATGGAACAAGTCAGAAGTGAAGAGAATCCGATCGGTCTCTTCAAAAAGCAATCCTGCATCCCACCCATGCGGGAGATGAGGCGTGCGCAAGTAACGGAAGCTTTTCTTCCCCGTACTGAATACCTCGTTGTCCTGAAGCGAACGAATAGGTCTGATAGCGAACTCCCCGTTTACCGCCGCCCCAACAATCCCGATTACAGCCTCAGCTTGAGGTGCAATTGTGAGCCATTCATTGAGTGCGCCACACTCGTCCGACTCGAAATGACTGTAACTAATCCAGCGCAATTGTTTAACATCAATTAGGCTAGCCACTGCTTGACTGAACTGAAAAAAAAGTGATTTGGGGCCTGTATGGTACAAAAGAGGCTCCTCGTCCCGGACTAAAAATGCATTGTACTGGAATCCGGATTCCGTTGAGAAGATCGAAAGACGAAATACATCAGACTCAATTTCATCAATACGTGCCATAAGATTTCTCCTTTTTTCTTACAGATTACTTTACTGGTTTGTTACAAATCGATTATACCGAACATACATTCCGTAAACAATCACTAAATTCTCTTTTTGTAATTAAATTATCCAGCCCGTTAGAGTTCAACGAGTTGCCGAACGAAGCGCGGCTTCCTCACTGGATTTTTCCCCCTTGTACCGTTCTTCATTTATTGGAACTTTTCAAACATATTTTTTACTATATATGTGGCACTAAAGAAAGGGATCATTCCGTTCCGAAGGAAAGTGCCTCCGAAGCTTCAAACATCATACTCCTTCCCCAAAAAGTGAAGACGAGCCTCGAAGCAATTCCAGGTACTTTTCGGGGACCCCGAATCAACAGATTCCTTATTTATTGGATGGGCCTTCGGATGGTAGGAATACAAAGCCAAAACTCGCCCTAGAAGCATCTTTCTTTCTCCACTTCATGAGCTATTCCTTCATTAGTTCAATTTATATAGTTTTGATCAATCCCCAAAAAACTTCCCCCTATCTACAGGAAAAATGATTACATAGCTGAATAAACTAACATCCCCTCCATACACTTCTTGTCTGTGTGTCCGGCACATACAATAAAACAGAATGCGCGAAGAGGAGGGCTGTCTGGTGAGACGGAATACCAAGCCGGATTCGTTTAACATGGCCCTCTTCTGGCGTTTTTTTGCGAGCTATTTCATCCTTATCCTCATTCCCGCTATAGTGGCGTGCACTTTTACCTACTTCTTTATCGTTCGTCTTATCGAAGAGGATGCCGGTAAATTAAACAACGCCATTATGCGGAACTTTTCCGATCAGACCGATGCCACCTTCTCTACTTTGAAAACCAATATGATTCATATGCTTAGCTCTTCTAGTCTGATCAGCTTTCTAGCGGTGGCTGGCGATTCCGCCGATAACCAGCAGCGCAACGAGCTTGTCCATCATTTAATGGAGCAGCTAAACAAGATCGAATCAGGGGGGATCATGTACAATGCCTATTTGTACTTCGTCCACGAAGACCTCGTGATCGACTTTCAAACTCACACCAGTAAAGATTTTTACTTCCAGTATTATTATCCGATTGAGCCGGCCGGGAAGCCGCCCCTTTTTACCCACTTCTCTGATAAAAAAATGATGGTTTTCACCGAACCGCACACCATGAACCAGAAGCCTTTATTTTCAAATGAAATCCTGACTTCCTATTCACATATTTCCGCGTTAATGAGCTATCCGTTCAATAGTCACACTCCAGAGGTGTATTTAGTCGTCAACATTAATCGGGATAAATTGCGTGAGCGTATCGGCATCCAGGAAAACTGGGTGACCGGGACCGCGATTATGAATAAATCGGGTCAAGTCATCAGTCAAACCGGCGAAGCGGAGCTGGAAGCCGCCACTTGGCTGGATACCATCCAATCTAATGCGGAGGGCACTCTCGTAGTCGATGATCAAGGGCATGCGTTGTCTTTTATGAAATCGAATTTTAACGAGGACTGGTATTATGTCAGCCTCATCGACCTCCAGACCCTGCTGCAGCCGGCGCGTTGGATTCGCAAGATCAGCATCGTATTTCTCGGATTCGTTCTGGTCCTCGGCAGTCTGGTGTCTTATTACTTAAGCCGACGTCTGTATACTCCGATTTGGGAAATCAAAACCGGTCTCGAATCTCACCATAAGCCACACCCCCCCATCCATCCCAGAGGCAATGATTTCGATGTGATCAAACGATTCTCCCAGCTGCTCATTACTGAGAATAAAGAACTGTCACAAATGGTCGGCGGAATGTTCCCCATCGTCAAAGAACATTTCATTATGAAGATATTGCTCGGAGAATACCGCGATAGCCTGTCCATTGAATATTACGCCAAGGAGATCGATTTTCCTTATCAGGCGAAAGCAACCCGGACTGTCCTTTGTATCGAAATTCAATATTATTCGCGGGGGCTGGAGCAGCTCTCGGAGACGTCCAAAACGTTCCTGATGGTAGAGCTGAAGGAGAAGATCCGCAAGCGGATGCCGGTTACGGTATGGCTTTGTCAAACTAAAGCGGATCGGATAGTGTGTGTTATTCATCATGATGCGTTAATGCACTGTGGTCCCAGGGAAGCGGCGCAAATCATTCAGACCATCATCCCGCAGCCGTATTATAAAGCGACGATTGGAATCGGGAAGACGGTCCAATCCATCGAGCATTTGCATGCCTCGTATGAGTATGCCTTGGCCATGCTGCGTTATAAAGGTCTTCATTCTGAGGTGGAAATATGCAGCGAGGAGCATTCAGAGGACAATCGTCCGCCATGGGACGGCTTCTTGTCCGTTCAGGAGGTGAACCGGATTTTCAATCGTTTTAAGTCCCGCGATTACGCCCCCCTGCTTCAATCTGTATATGATCAGCTGGAGGCGGGGATTAAAAAGAACGCCACGGCGCTTCAGATTAAGGGGTTCTGCTCCGATGTGTTGAATACATGGATACGCGCTGTGGAGACGGAGCGCAATGACTTCAGCATTTCTTTTTACTCCGGGCTGTTTGACAAGCTGGATCGCTGCGTAACCTGGGAGGAAATCAGACAGTTCTTTCAGGACATCCATACCGTGTTGTTCCGGGTCGAGGAACCGGACGCCCGCCAAGGGCAGTTCGCCGAAATATTGGAGTTTATTCATACTCGTTACGGGGAAGAGCTGTCGATCGACAGGTTTGCGGAGCGGATGGGGATGTCGGTCGGCCACTTTAGCCGTACCTTCAAGGAAGAGGTGGGGGAGAAATATGTAGAATATATCGCCAAGGTCCGGTTGGCGCAGGCGAAACGGCTGTTACTCGAAACGGATTTGAAAATCGATGAGATTGCCGAACAGGTCGGGTATTGGGGACGCAATTCCTTCATTCGTATTTTCCGCAGATACGAGGGGACAACTCCGGCCAAATATCGGACGATTCACCGCAAGTGAGTACCCGTCTGGTCATTCGGATCGTCAAGGAAAAGCTAATGAAATCCGGTTTCTCCACAGAGACTTCAATTTTTCGTGAGTCTCTTTTTTTGCGCGTACAGACCTGAAAGTACGGTGTGGCTCTCGATGTAAAAAATGCGACTTCCTAAAAATATGCGCGCTTTACGCCGCAGGCAGGAGGTCCGTATAGTTAGGCCATAACAGCGCGGTTAAGGACCCGCCGGATCAGCTGAACAAACGAAATGTAAACGTTATCGTAAGGAGGTGCGGAAATTGTGGCGAACATAACAGGAGCGGGCGGAACCGCAGGCTCAGGCTCAGGGCCGCTTCCCGGGCCAAAGAGGAGCAAGCTGTCTTATCTATGGTTTATGCTGAGGAAGCATAAAGCCCTGTACTTTCTCATGCTGCCAGGCATTCTGTATTACCTTATTTTCAAGTACATTCCGATGTACGGGATCATCATCGCCTTTCAGGATTTTTCGATAGGCCGAGGCATTCTCGGCAGCAAGTTCGTCGGCTTAAAGCATTTCATCGAGTTTTTCTACTACACTCCGGACTCCTGGAAGCTCATTCGAAATACGGTCATGCTGAACATTTACGATTTGCTGTTTCATTTTCCCGCGCCGATTGTGCTGGCCCTGCTGTTCCATGAAATTAAAAATAAAGCGTTCAAGCGATTTGTGCAGAGCGTCAGCTACATGCCGCATTTTTTGTCCACCGTCGTTATTGCAGGGATCATCGTCATGTTTCTATCTCCAAGCACCGGAATTATCAACTTTATATTGGTGAAGCTGTTCGGCATCGAGCCGATTATGTTCTTAGGCTTGCCGGAATGGTTCCGGACCGTGTATATCGGATCGGAGATTTGGCAGAAGATCGGCTGGGGCACCATTCTGTACTTGGCAGCCATCGCAGGGGTCGATCCTACTCTGTATGAGGCGGCCAAAATAGATGGGGCGAATCGTTTCCAGCAGATGCGCCACGTGACCTTCGTCGGCATGATTCCGGTCATGATCATTCTGTTCGTTCTGAACCTCGGCTATTTCATGGACGTCGGGTTTCAGAAGATCCTGCTGCTTTACAATCCGCTGAACTACGAAACTTCGGACGTCATTAACACTTTTGTGTACCGGAGAGGGATTCTGGACGCCGACTTCAGCTTCGCCACGGCGGTCGGACTGTTTCAATCGGCGATCGGCTTTATTCTGGTCGTCATTGCGAACCGGCTGGCCAGAAAATACTCCGAGACCAGTCTATGGTAACGAGCGGGAGGGAACGGCATGAAAATCAGAGAGAGCTTGGCCTCCAGAATATTTGATGCGTTCAATATTTTCCTCATGATTGTTCTGGTCATCGTCATGGTCTATCCGATGATTTACGTATTCTCCGCCTCCATCAGCGAGAATGCCATGGTCGTCAGCGGACAGGTGCTGCTCTGGCCCAAATCGTTGACACTGGCTGCTTATGAGAGGGTTGTTTTTAATCCCGATGTCTGGATCAGCTATTGGAACACGATTCGTTATACCGTCGTCCATACATTCTTGACATTAGTGGCTACCGCCGCCATGGCCTATCCGTTGGCGAAGAAATGGCTGCCCGGGCGAAGAACGATTCTGCTGATGGCCGCTTTCACGCTGCTGTTCAGTGGAGGGCTGATCCCGACCTTTCTCGTCGTTCAGAAGCTGGGCCTGCTGAATACGATATGGGCCATCGTCCTTCCCTCGCTAATCAGCACCTGGCATCTGTTTATTATGCGGACGTTTTTTGAGGCGCTCCCGGAGGAACTGGAGGATGCAGCCACGATAGACGGCTGCGGGACGATTCAGGTTCTGCTGCGCATCGTCCTGCCGTTATCGACCCCGGTGCTGGCCACGATCGGCTTATATACGGCGGTTAATCAGTGGAACGCTTTCTTCGACGCCTTGATCTATCTCAATGACCGCAGCATGTATCCTTTGCAAATTATGCTTCGCAACATTCTGATCGCAGGGGCCAATGTGCAGGGAGAGGGGGATATGAGCCATATGGAGACGATGAAATATGCCATGATCATCATTGCGACATTACCGATTCTGTGCGTGTATCCGTTTATTCAGAAGTACTTTATTCAAGGGAGCATGATCGGAGGCGTGAAGGGATAGTTGTAGATTCCTACAGGATTGTCGGCATTAAAGAATAAAGTCCATGAAGTGGAGAAAGAAAGGTGTCACCAGGGCGAGTTTTGGCTTTGTATTCCAACTTCCCGAAGACCTGTCCAATGAATAGGAATGATTGGTTGGGGTCCCCGAAAAGTACTTGGAAATCACTTCGAAGCCAATCTTCACTTTTTGGGGAAGGAGTATGATGTTTGAAGCTTCGGGGGCACTTTCCTTCGGAACGGAATGGGAGCCCATTTCTTTAAAGCCGTATCTATATACAACATTCTCTATTTCATTATCCAAAATGAGGAGGGACACAGGTGAGAAAAAGAACGATCGCCGTAATGGTTATGACGGTCCTGCTCGGAGGTCTGCTGGCGGGCTGCAGCGGGGGCAAGAAGCCATCGGCTGACCCCACACCGGGCGGATCAGAAAGCCCGTCTCCGAAACCGATCACCTTCACATGGCTGGTCTATGACCGGACGGAAGGGAGGGTGCGCGACGATTGGGAGATTTTCAAGGAAATTGAGGCTAAAACCGGGGTTAAGGTCGAGTTCCAGGTAGTCAGTCAAGAAGGGCTCACCGAGAAGCGACAGATTATGATTGCGACCAATTCGGTCACCGACTTCATTCAGGTGAGCACTCAGGAAGGACGTGAGCACGGTCCGGAGAAAGTCTTTCTTAACTTGAAGGATTATCTGGATATCGCGCCTAATCTGAAAAACTTCTATGACAGCTTCCCGGAAGCGAAAGCATTGGCGACAGGTCCGGATGGAGGCATCTATACGGTGCCGATTCTGGAAGGAGACCCCGAAGGGAAGGGCTTCAACTTTGTCTGGATGGCCCGCCAGGATTTAATCGATAAATACAATTTGGAGCCGCCTACGACTTTGGATGAATTTTATCAATTTCTTAAAGTGTTAAAGGAAAAGCATCCCGATTCTTATCCGCTGACCTCGCAATCTCCGATTGGGGATGTCGGGCTGTATACCGTATTCGGCAGAGCTTTTACGGGAATTCAAGGCTTCTTCAATCTGACTCCGGGAGACAATAAATACGCGTTCGCTCCTTATCATGAGGGATACAAGGACGCACTCCTCTACATGAACAAACTATACGCCGAAAAACTGCTCGATCCCGAGTACTCCTTGTTGACCGGGCCGCAATGGGAAGAGCGGATGTTATCCGGCAAATCGTTGGTCACTTATTTCTGGAAGGCGGACATTGATCCCATGACCGAGAAAGGACGAACCGCAAGCGGAAGCCAGGAATTTGAACTGGATGCCATTCCGCAGTTTGCTGCCGATGGCATTCAAAACTATCAATATTCCCGATCCCTCGTTGGAGCGAGCGGCCGGGCGGTTTCGGCCAAGGTCAAGGATAAGGAGGCTGCGGTGAAATTCCTCGATTATTTGGTTAGCGAGGAAGGCTCCAACTATCTGTCTCTCGGCATCCTCGGCAAAACGTATACGATAGAAGACGGAAAGCCGATGTTCCTGAAGGAGTTCGGCAATAGCCCGTACGTTCCTCTACGCCGCGATTACGGGGTCTGGTATGACAACATCTCTCTCGATAACGCCAAAGCGCGGGCAGCGTGGGAGAGCGGCTTGGACGAGAAGAGCAAGGCGATTAATGCGCGATATGAGCAATATATTATTCCTGCACCCAAAGCGATCGTCAAGACCGAGGAAGAGATGGAACTGGAAAAATCGAAGCTGAGCAACCTGAACAAATATTTGGAGCAAAAAATAACGGAATTCGTCACCGGAAAAACACCGATTAACGACGACACTTATCAGCAATTCCTCGATCAGGCCAAAAAGCTGGGCGCCGACGAACTGCTCAACATGTACAACACGGCGTATGAGCGTACGTACGGCTCGAAGTAAGCCTATGCCCGTTCATGCAAGAACGCAATGTGAACCCAAGTCAATGCCGTTCATGCAGGAACGCAATGTCAACCGAAGTCAATGCCCGTTCATGCAGGAACGCAGTGTCAACCCAAGCCTATCCATTATTTAGCAAAGGAGCTTTAGCGAATGGCGGAGAATGTTAAGGTCATCGATGCCGATGTCCATAATGAACAGAACGATTCCAATCTCGTCCCTTATCTGCCCGAGCCGTGGAAGAGCAGAGTGGCCCGAAGCGGTGTTGGCTATTCGTACTCCGGTTATTATTCGCCCGTCGGTGTCATGCGGAGGGATTCGATCCCTCCGGGCGGCGGCAAGGCGGGCTCAGATCCGGAGCTCATGATTAAACAGCTGATAGAGCCTTACAATCTTGAGTATGCGATTTTGACGGGAGTGGTCTATAACATTGCGACTACGCATGATCCGGATTTTGCCGCAGCTATTTGCTCCGCCTATAACGATTTCCTCATTGCGGAATGGCTGGGCAAGCATAAAGCGTTCAAAGGCGCGATGGCCGTTTCGACCCACGATCCGCTGTTGGCTGCCCGGGAAATCGATCGGATCGGAGGGCATCCCGACATCGTGGAAGTCATTATATCCAGCGCAGCACGCTCCCCGCTCGGACAGCGTCACTACCATCCGATCTATGAGGCGGCGGAGAGAAACGGGCTGCCGGTCGCCATCCATCCGGGGGCGGAAGGAGCGGGAGGGGCTACCGCGCCGACGGCGGCCGGGTATCCGACATGGTATATCGAGTGGCATACGTGCCTTTCGCAGACCTTCATGGCGCATTTGGTCAGTATGGTGTGCGAAGGCGTGTTTGAGAAATTCCCCCGCTTGAAGGTCGTGCTGATCGAAGGGGGAATCGCCTGGCTGCCCCATCTCATGTGGAGGCTCGACAAGAACTATAAAGCGCTTCGTTCCCAGGTCCCCTGGTTAAAGAAGCTGCCCAGCGAATATATTCGCGACCACTGTTATTTATCGACGCAGCCGATCGAAGAGCCGGATAATCCGCAGCATCTGGTCGATCTGCTGAACATGGTCGATGCCGAAAATATGCTCCTCTATTCGAGTGACTACCCGCATTGGGATTTCGATCCCCCGACGGGCATCTTCCGTAAATTCAGCCCGGAAGCCAGGCGCAAGGTGCTGTACGAGAACGCCAAACAGCTTTATAAGCTATAGTTAGACTGCCGAAGACAGAATCTGGAGAAAGAGATGGAAGATGAAGATAGAGAGCGAAGACAGAATCTGGAGAAAGAGATGGAAGATGAAGATAGAGAGCGAAGACAGAATCTGGAGAAAGAAATGAAGAAGGAGATTGAAGAAACAGATTAGGATAAAGATTGCAGATAGAGGTGGAAGATGAAGGAGACTAGTTAAGATGGAGACTGAAGGAGACTAGTTAAGATGGAGACTGACTAAGAAGAGTTACTGAATCTATGATCGAAGCGTCTTCCAGGCAGGCTTATCTAACTTGTAATAAGACGAATGGAGTGCAAAAATACACCTTAAATTAACCTTTTCAGCTATTTTGACGAATGAAGTGCAAATGCGCACTTTAATCTTCCGAAAATCTATCATCTTCAAAAAAAGCTCATTATAAAGCGCACTTTTGCACTCTAATTACGAAAAAAACGAAAACAGATAAATTAAAGAGCACTTCTGCACCTTAATGACAGCGGCAGGACAACTTTATAGCGAAGGATTGTACCTTATTAAATAGGAGGGGAGAAAAGGAAATTTTCGAGGAGACCAAGTTGGCCGTGAGGGTTGCCTGCTGACCTTTGTCTACGAAGGGTAAAAGAGAACAGCGCGGCAACGTTAGCCGGGAGAGCGCGTGTACAGGAACTCGGCTAATTTCTATAAAGGCGGAGGGGAATATGGCGGTACATTATGTGTTGGAAACGGGGGACGTACCGGAAGGCGGGCATGTCATCGTTAATGTGGAAGGTCGGGATATTGGCGTGTATCATATCGACGGCGAATACTACGCTCTCTATAATTACTGCCCCCATCAGGGAGCCCCATTGTGTGCGGGGATGGTCTGCGGCACGACGATGCCTTCCGAGGTCTATGAGTATGAATTTGGCAGAGCGGGCGAAATCGTCCGTTGTCCATGGCACGGCTGGGAATTCGAAATCAAAACCGGAAAGTCTCTCATCAGTGATAAAATCCGGGCTAAGAGCTATAAAGTGGAGGTCAAAGACGGCAAAATCGGGATTGTATTGAGAGGTTAACGACGGGATATATAGCAATGACAGGATATATAACAATGGATGACCGGGCGCGACTACCGGCTTGTGCGAACTTATCACTTCCGATGCATTTTCCAAGGACCCAATCCTCCATTCATTGAAAGAGTGAAAGGAATGGGCTCAAATCGACCTTCCCATCAGGGGGAGGTCGATTTGATATCAGGAGCGGATCCTGTCCTGAAAATCCCACATCGGCCTTCCCATCAAGGGAGGCCGATTTTTATGTTAGGCCCGTTTCCGTCCTGAAAATTTACAAGAAATTCACTTGGCTCTAATTCTGTTCTAACAATAGCTCTGTAAAATAAATCATGGTTCGGCATCATTAACGTGAAAATTCAATCACCTGGGTGGAGACGATGAGAAAACCCATTGGCTGAAAGAACATTCCTGTAATCGGGTATGGCTTCTTGACATGCTTATGTTTTCTCTATCGTCTTTTTCTCATCGGCTATGGATACGGAATGATGACCGACTGCTTCACGAAGGGAGGTGAGAACCAATAATGGAATCAGCAGCTTCGACCAATCAGGCTGGGGTCATCAAGAAAAAGAGGTTACATTCTTATCTTCTGAAATCCATCCGTCAATATTGGGACCTTTATTTGCTGATCACTCCGGTCCTCTTATACTTTATTATCTTTCACTATCTGCCGATCTACGGGGTGCAGATTGCCTTCAAAGATTTTATAGGGACCAAGGGGATATGGGGAAGTCCATGGGTCGGATTTAAACATTTCGAACGTTTTTTTGACAGCTACTTCTTCTGGAGACTGATCAAAAATACGCTGGGCATCAGTTTGTACGAGCTGCTGGTAGGCTTTCCTATACCGATTCTATTGGCGCTAATGATCAATGAGGTGCGGCTTAAGTTTTATAAACGATTCGTACAAACCGTCACTTATGCTCCACACTTTCTATCGACCGTCGTCTTGGTCGGTATAGTCGTTATGTTTCTGTCTCCGCAGAACGGGATAATCAATCAGTTGATCAAGCTGTTTGGCGGGGAGCCGATTTCGTTTATGACCGACCCGGCTTGGTTCAAGACGGTCTATGTCCTATCGGGAGTATGGCAGCAGATGGGCTGGAGTTCGATCATTTACTTGTCGGCCTTGGCTGGAATCGATCCCCAGCTGCACGAGGCGGCCAGAGTGGACGGAGCCTCCAGGCTGCGCAGAATATGGCATATTAATCTTCCCGGCATTATGCCTACCATTGTCATTTTGCTCATATTAAATGTAGGCTCCATTATGGGGGTCGGCTTCGAGAAAGTGTTCTTGATGCAGAACTCGCTGAATAACGAAAGCTCGGACGTCATCTCCACTTACGTATACCGGAGCGGGATTATCGGGTCCCAGTACAGCTTCTCCGCAGCCGTCGGTTTATTCAATTCCATCGTTAATTTCATTCTGCTGGTGATGGTGAATCGTGCAGCCAAAATGATGAAGCAAACGAGCTTATGGTAGTTAGGGGGAGATTCTTGAATGGTAGCACAAAGCACGGGCGACAAGATGGTTGAGGTTATTATCAACCTATTGCTTGCCATCGTTTCCATCATCGTACTGTATCCGCTCCTATTCGTTCTGAGCGCATCGGTCAGCAATCCCGAGGATGTTCTGAATGGGGAAATCTGGTTGTTGCCCAAGTCGCTTTCTTTTACAGGCTACGAAAAAATATTTCAAAACAAAGAAATTTTAACCGGCTATGTGAACACGATTATGTACACGCTGGTCGGAACGGCGATTAATCTGGCCATGACCGTCATGGCTGCTTATCCGTTGTCTAGACCGAATTTTGCCGGAAAACATGTCATTACGGCGATCATGGTATTTACCCTGTTCTTCAGCGGCGGCTTGATTCCGACTTACTTGATTGTGAAACAGCTGGGGATGGTCAATTCATTCTGGGCGCTCGTCATTCCGAATGCCGTCTCGGTATGGAACATCATTATTATGAGAACCTTCTTCCAATCGAGCATTCCGGGGGAAATCCAGGAATCGGCGGCGATAGATGGCTGCTCCAACTTGCAAATTTTATGGAAAATCGTTCTGCCGCTTTCGATGCCCATTATCGCGGTCATGATCCTGTTTTACAGTGTCGGCCACTGGAATGCCTATTTCAATGCACTCATTTATTTAAGCGATAGAGATAAATATCCGCTTCAACTGTTCTTAAGGGAAATTCTCATTCAGGGACAAATGGAGGAAATGGTTAATGCCGGCGACGAATCTCACGCCAAAACGTTAATGGAAGCCGAGGCCATCAAATATGCCATCGTCGTCGTCGCCAATTTGCCGGTCCTGCTGCTGTATCCTTTTCTGCAGAAATATTTTGTTAAAGGCGTTATGATCGGGGCCCTTAAGGGCTGAACCATGCAAGCTTCTATATTGTCGGCAATAAGAAAGTCCATGAAGTGGAGAAAGAAAGATGTCTCCAAGGCGAGTTTTGGCTTTGTATTCCCACCATCCGGAGGCCCATCCATAAAGAAGGAATCTGTTGATTCGGGGTCCCCGAAAAGTACCTGGAATTGCTTCGAGGCTCGTCTTCACTTTTTGGGGAAGGAGTATGATGTTTGAAGCTAGGAGGCACTTTCGTTTGGAACGGAATGGAGGCTTTTCTTTATGGCCGCACCTATAGCAGCGAATAAAAACATATACGGGGATAGGAGAATGGAGAATGGATAAAAAGAAGTGGGCTGCTATTTTAATGTCGTCTGTAATGACTGCAGGTCTTTTGCAAGGCTGCGGCGGGGGAAAAGATGCATCGGGAGGCAACCCTTCGGGGGAGGAGCCTGCCGCTAATGAACAGGCTAATTTCAACCCGACCGGCATGCCGATCGTCAACGAGCCGATTGAGCTTACTTTCTTTACGGGCAAGGCGGCGACCAACACCAACAACTTTGAGGAAACTCTGGTATGGAAAGAATATGCGAAAATGTCCAATATCCAAGTCAACTTTCAACTGGTCCCCTTTGAGAGCTTGACGGAGAAACGGAATTTGGCTCTGGCCAACGGAGAATATCCGGATGGCTTCTATACGGGGCGGATGCCCGCAGCCGATTTGTTGAAATACGGGGAGCAGGGTGTCTTTCTCAAGCTGAACGATTTGATCGACCAGCACGCTCCTAATTTTAAAGCGCTGATGGAAAAGTATCCCGATCTGAGAAAAGCGCTGACGATGCCGGATGGCAATATTTATTCTTTTCCTTCCTTCTACGATCCCGAGTTCCTGCCCATGCTGATCGGCACTCCGCTCTGGGTCAAGCAGGACTG
Source organism: Paenibacillus sp. J2TS4 (assembly GCF_018403245.1). Taxonomy (GTDB): domain Bacteria; phylum Bacillota; class Bacilli; order Paenibacillales; family NBRC-103111; genus Paenibacillus_L. The sequence goes on along the minus strand of NZ_BOSH01000005.1, from coordinate 14,501 downwards.
GCTGGACAAGCTGAACATGCCGGAGCCGAAAACGACGGAGGACTTATACAATTACTTAAAAGCGGTGAAGGAAACCGACCTGAACGGAAACGGACAAGCAGATGAAATTCCTTACAGCGGTACGGGCATAAACCCTCTGATCGATCAGTTAAAAGGAGCTTGGGGGGTAGGCACGAGAGGTCTTGGACATAAATTTGTCGATGTGGACCCGGAGACGAATGAGCTGCGCTTCTTCCGTCTCGATTCGAAATACAAGGAAGTTCTGGAATATGTCCATAAATTGTATGCAGAAGGGTTAATCGATAAAGAGATCTTTACGCAAAAATCCAATGAGCTCTATGCCAAGGGAGCGAAAGACATCCTTGGCGCCACTATCAATCCGAACCCGAAAACTCAATTTAACGGGGAAAACTATTTTGGCCTGGGCGCTTTGGAAGGGCCGCACGGGGACAAGCTGTACAGCCATATCAAAGTTCCGATGGTCTGGCCGGGAGCCTTTGTGATCACTGATAAAAACAAACATCCGGAAGCGACTGTGCGATGGATGGATCATTTCTACGGAGATGAGGGAGCCACTTTCTATTTTATGGGGCAAAAGGATGTCTCCTATACGGAAACACCGGACGGAAAGCTGGAATTCGTGGACGCGATCAAGAACAATCCGGACGGACTGACTCTCGATCAAGCTTTGACCAAATATGTTACCTGGATGGGCGGAAGCTACCCGGGATACGTTCAGGAAAAATATTTCAAAGGCTCGGAAACTTTGCCGGAATCGGTAGCCGTTGGGGAAAAAGCCGAGCCAGATCGGATCAAGGATCTCTGGTATAACTTCAACTTCTTGCCGGAAGAGACCGAATTTATGCAGTCGACTGGAAGCGACATCCATACCTTTATCGGAGAGATGGAAGCCAAGTTCGTCAGCGGAGACTTGCCGTTCAGCGAATGGGACAGCTATGTCGAGAAAGTGAAAAAAATGGGCGTAGACGAGTACTTGAAGGTGTATAAAGCCGCTTATGATCGTTACGAAAATAACTGATTCACCAAAAGATAGCGGGTCATAAGCAGGGGGAAATCCCAATCGGCTTATAGAAAGCTTAAGGAGGCCCTTCGAGGCCTCCTTAAGCTTTCTATATATAATGACCTAGTTGTCCTTTCCAGTCACGGCAGCCAAAGACTGCGGATAAAAAGATATGTTATTCTATATCTATATAAGTTGAACTAAAGGAAGGATAGATCGTGGAGTAGGGAAAGAAAGAGGCTTCCAAGGCGAGTTTTGGCCAAAGATAGGAGCGAACTCCTTCAGTCCTGCAAAATTATAGGAATGGCTAAAAAACTCCCTTTATAATTACGAATCGCATTGGACCGTTCGAGTAAAAGCTGCGATAATGCATCTATTATGGATCGCATTCGTTCGTTCGAAAGAAGAGCTGCGATAGTGCATTAATTTTCGTATGAAACGACCCGATCAGGCCCTAGAACGAGAAAAAGATGTATGTTTGCAGGCTTTGCTGCGGAAACGGGGGATTACGGTCTGAAAGGATGCACAATTGCAGGCTTTCTATCTAAGTTGAAGTTGAACGGTGAACTAAGGATTGAATAGCTCATGACCTCATGAAGTGGAGAAAGAAAGGTGCTCCCAAGGCATCTCAACGCTCAGTTTTCGTCTTGTTTCCTCCCATCCTAAGACCCATTCCATAAGCAAGGACCTCGGTTTGGTCCCCGAAAAGTACCCGAAAACACTTCGAAGCTCATCTTCACTTTTTGGGGAAGGAGTGTAGTTGTTTGGAAGCTTCGGAGGCACCTTCCTTCGGAACGGAATGAGAGCTATTTTTAGTTCAAGATATATAGCGATAATGGAGCGAGATCGTGGACAGCAACCACATCACGGAAAGGAAGCCGATCATGACAACAGCATTGCCTATCGAAAAAGTGATACCTGAGCTTCGGGAGGCGCTTCAGCTCCGGACAAGCGCGGTACTTCTGGCCGATCCGGGAGCTGGAAAAACGACAAGAGTTCCTCTCGCTCTGGTGGACGAGCACTGGATGGAAGGGCGCCGTATTCTGATGCTGGAGCCGCGTCGCTTGGCCGCCCGGTCTGCTGCGCGTTATATGGCTGCCCTTCTCGGGGAACGGGTAGGGGAAACGGTAGGGTATCGGGTCCGGCTAGATACCCGGATAGGCCCAAAGACAAGAATAGAAGTCATTACGGAAGGGGTGCTTACCCGTCTTCTTCAAGAGGACCCTTCTTTGGAGGACGTGGGGCTCGTTATCTTCGATGAATATCATGAACGCAGCCTCCAGGCTGATCTTGGACTGGCTCTATGTCTGCAATCTCAAGCCTGGTTTCGCGAAGATTTAAGAATATTGGTTATGTCGGCTACTTTGGAGGCCGAGCCGATAGCCCGGCTTCTGGACGGCGCGCCAGTGGTAGCCAGTGAAGGGAAAGCCTATCCTGTGGAAACCCGTTATCTGGATCAGCGGTCGGAAGGATCGATGGAGCTGTCGGTATGCCGAAGCATACTCCATGCGCTTAATAACGATGAAGGCGACATCCTTGTCTTCCTGCCGGGCACGGGCGAGATTCGGCGGGTCGAAGCGATGCTTGCTGAGCATAGAGTGGGGCAGCACGTAACCATTGCGCCGCTGCACGGAGGATTGCCGGCGGAGGCGCAAGACCACGCTGTCGCGGAGTGCCCTCCGGGGAAGCGCAAGGTGGTGCTGGCTACATCGATTGCCGAGACCAGTCTGACGGTCGCAGGAGTTCGCATCGTCATCGACAGCGGGCTTATGCGCGTTCCCCGGTTTTCGCCTCGCACCGGAATGACGAGGCTCGAGACCGTACCGGTGTCGCGGGCGTCCGCCGACCAGCGCCAGGGAAGAGCGGGCCGTCAAGGACCGGGCGTCTGTTACCGTCTGTGGACGGAACAGGACGATCGGCGGCTGGCCCCGCAGAGCCTTCCGGAGCTGCTGGAGGCGGACCTCGCCCCGCTGGCGCTCGAGCTTGCCGTGTGGGGCGTCGCCGATCCGCTGGAGCTCCGCTGGCTTGACGCCCCGCCCGCGGCCGCGCTGGCTCAGGCGCGGGAGCTGCTGGCCCAGCTCGGCGCGCTGAGCGAGAGCGGGGCCGTCACCCCGCACGGCCGGAGGATGGCCGAGCTGGGGCTCCATCCCCGGCTCGCGCACATGGTCCTCCAGGCACAAGAACTTGGCCTGGGGGACCTCGCTTGCGAGCTGGCGGCGCTCCTCAGCGAGCGCGATCCGCTGCGAGGCCAAGCCGCCGCTGCGGATGCGGACCTGCGCCTCCGCGTGGAGGCGGTGCGCGCCGCCGCCGGGACCGGGCGCTCGGGAGCCGCGGCGTCGGCACGCGGCCCCGCTGCGGCTCAGGCGCACAGCCCCGCTGCGGACCATGCGGCGTGCCGGCGAATCGCGGCGGAAGCCGAGCGCTGGAAGCGCGCGCTCGGGCTCCCCGCGCCTGGGCCGGGCCGCGGAAGCGCCGCCGCTGGCGGGCTGCCCGCTGCGGGTCCGGGTCGGGGAGGCGATATCGAGGCCAGCGGATTGCTGCTGGCCTTCGCCTATCCCGACCGCATCGCGCAGCGGAAGGCCGGCGGCCGCTTCCTGCTCGCCAGCGGCCGCGGAGCCGCCTTGGCCGGCGCGCAGCCGCTCAGCCAGGCGCCCTGGCTGGTCGCAGCCGAGCTGGACGACCAGGGGCCGGAAGGGCGCATCTACCTGGCGGCGCCGGTGGAGCTAAGCGACCTGGAGGAGCGATTCGGGGAGCGAATCGCTGCGGAGGACATCGTCGCTTGGGACTCTTCGGCGCAGGCGGTGCGGGCGAGGCGGCGTGAGCGGCTGGGCGCGCTGGTGCTCCGGGATGCGCCGCTGGCGGATCCGGATCCGGAAGCCGCCAGGCAGGCGCTGCTGCAGGGAATCGCTGCGGAAGGGCTTGCGCTTCTGCCGTGGACCAAGACGGCTCGGCGGCTTCAGCAGCGTCTGGGCTTCGTGCAGCAGCAGGAGCCCGGCTGGCCGGACGTGTCCGATGCAGCGCTTGGCGCGGAGCTCGACGCCTGGCTGGGCCCGCATCTGTACGGCTTGAAGAGCCGGGACGAAGTGCAGCGGCTCGATCTAGCGGCGATTCTCGAAGCGATGCTCTCCTGGGAGCAGCGCCGGGAATTGGACGTGCTGGCTCCGAGCCATCTGACCGTTCCCAGCGGTTCGCGGATTCCCGTCGATTACAGCGATCCCGCGACTCCGGTACTGGCCGTCCGTCTTCAGGAGCTGTTTGGGCTTACGGAGACACCGCGCATTCTAAGGGGAAGAGTTCCATTAACGTTACATCTATTGTCTCCTGCGCAGCGTCCGGTTCAAGTGACTCGCGACTTGGCGAGCTTTTGGCAGAATACCTATTTCGAGGTAAAAAAAGACCTCAAAGGACGCTATCCCAAGCATTATTGGCCCGACGACCCGCGCAGCGCCGCTCCGACTAACCGGACTCGCCCGCGCGAGTAAGGTAGAACTCCAGTTATAAATCGATTACGCAGGCAAACCGACTTAGAGCTAGCTCCAAAAGTGCCAAATGCGATGAAATAGTAGTAGATCTCAGAGCGTTGAAAAAATCGGTTTACGGATCTTGTGTATTCATTTGTATGATTATTCATACCAAAGCGGATCTTCGCGACCTATACATAGTTTGGATGTACGATATTTCGTACAAAGATGACCCTTTCACGGAACTGGCGTGCGCATTTGAACGATTATTCATACAAAAGCGAAACCTCCGCGGCATACGCATGTCCGACTGTATGATATTTCGTACAAACCGCACTTGTTCGCATCCATCTTTCGCCCATTTGTACGTCTATTTGACTATGCAAGGGGCTCGGCGGATAGGGCGCATACAAGCCACGTGGATGCTTTTTCAACATTCTGAGATCTGCACTTAATTCGCTCCAAAAGTGCCAGATGTGATGAAATAGTTGTAGATCTGCGCTCATTCGCTTTCACAAGTGCCAGGCACGATGAAATAAAAGTTAGCCATTTGCGAAATTGCGGGCAGCTTGGGGCGATCACTCTACATTAAAGGGAACGACCAACGGGTGTTGGGCTGGTAATCAAGTGCTGATATTTCAGTTGAACCTTAATGTGATTAATATCTTTACTTCGTGCTTATTCATGATTTAGTTTAGTCACGAAATCTATTAGGAGGGTTACACCATGATCCGATTTGCGGTTATTGGAACTAACTGGATTACCGACAGCTTCATCCAAGCCGCCCGCGAGACTGGGCAGGTGGAATTGACTGCTGTCTATTCGCGGACGGAAGCGAGGGCCAAAGAATTTGCAGCCAAGCACGATATTCCAAATCTATACACCGACTTAGAAAAAATGGTTGCCAGTGACGAATTCGATGCTGTCTACATCGCGAGTCCGACTTCTTTTCATGCCGAGCAGGCCATTCTTTGTATGAATCACAGAAAGCACGTCTTATGCGAAAAGCCGATAGCTTCCCACGCCAACGAAACGAAAAAAATGATAGAGACAGCCGCAAAAAATAACGTGCTCCTGATGGAGGCTCTAAAGTCCACTTTGCTGCCGAATTTTCGCGCCATCCAGGACAATCTGCATAAGATCGGGCCCATCCGGCGCTATTTTGCAAGCTACTGTCAATATTCTTCACGCTATGATGCGTTCAAACAAGGGACGGTTCTCAACGCGTTTAACCCCGTTTTTTCCAATGGCTCTTTAATGGACCTGGGAGTTTACTGCATTTACCCTATGGTCGTTCTATTCGGTATGCCTGAGCTAATCAAGGCAAACGCCATCATGCTCGATTCGGGAGTGGACGGGGAAGGAAGCCTGCTCTTGAAATATAAAGAGATGGATGCGGTCATCATGTATTCAAAAATAACGAATTCGCATCTGTCTACCGAAATTCAGGGGGAAAACGGGACGATCGTCATCGATAAAATCAATGAGCCCGGGAAGGTCGAAATTCGATACAGAGACGGATCGCTGGACGATATTACTCAAGTGCAGACGGGTAACACGATGAAATACGAGGTTCAGGAGTTTGTACGGCTATTAACAGACGTCAAGCTTGAGTCTGCAGTCAATTCCCATGCTCATTCTTTATCCGTCATGAAGATTACGGACGAGGCCAGGAGGCAGATTGGCCTGGTGTTTCCGGCTGATTCGCTCCTTTCATTATAAGTAAAAATCTCAAGGGACTTCTAGAATGACATTAGAATTGACTTCTAGTACAACAGAAGTTGGCGGAGTATTCGAAGAAGATTTTAGAAGATATCTATGGTGAGGGTATGACTATTTCTTTCATCTGAAAAAGGGAGCCTCTTCACCTCTGCTTCAGCAAGCGGTATTGGCGAGGCGTGACTCCGGTTTGCTTTTTAAACAGCCGGGTAAAATGCTTTAAATCCTCATAGCCGCAATGATGCGCCGCTTCCAGAACCGTAGTTTTGGGGCGGCTTAACAGCTCGCAAGCACGATGAATGCGCTGTTCTTGTACATAGCTCAAGATGGTCTTCCCCACTATATGTTTGAATAAGCGTTGTCCTTGCCGGGGGCCGGTGTTGGCTGCGGCCGCTACATCTTCAATGGTAACGGGCTGCTGAAAATGAAGGTGGATGTATTGTTTCATAGCTGCCACTTTGTCGGCCGCATCGGGAGAAGGCTTTGCTTCGCCGGTCGGTTGTTGCAGACGCTGCAGAAGGACCACAAGCTCGAGGAGGAAAGCGAGCAATTGAGCACGGTACCCGTGCTGCTTGGTTTCATATTCCGTGAGCAGACGATGCATCACGTATTTGAATTCCCCGTGCTGTTCACGAACATGCAGCCAGCGGTTTTCTCCTGGAAGCTTTCCGCTTAACGCAGAGGTGATTTCTTGTTCCAAAGGATAGCCGGTTAATTCCTGAAGCTGCTCGGTTTGAAAAATACAATTGTAGACTACAAGGGAACGGTCCTGCCGCAAGCTGGAGGGCCGAAATACATGGGCGGTGCCGATAGGGATGAAGAACAAGTCGCCGGCCGTGACAGCTAACGTTTCATTGTCGATATAATGAAAGCCCCGCCCTTCCGCGACGTAGCAAATTTCCGCGAAATCGTGAAAGTGCTCAGCTAATTGAAAGGATTCGCTTACCCGATTGACATAAATGGGCAGAGATTCCCGAAAAAACAACTCCCCGCTGGTCCGCTCCACCGTTCGTTTGACTGCCATCTCATGGGTTTGCTTATTACCTCGTTGGATGGCCATCTCATTGGCTCCCTCATCCCTAGATTTGACCGTCATTTCTTCGATTCTTTTATTTCTTTGTTTGCTAGTCATTTCGTGTTCTCCCCTTTTCCAAGTTGGATTAGATGACATTTTACCCCTCAAGAATGTCGTGATCAACCCCTTTCTTCTATGCCGTTCTCGCTACAATGAAGAAAATACGGTGAAACGAGGAGGGAAGAATTGTGCAAATTATATGGTCTGAGCAGGCGAAATGGATATGGGGAGGTGACGAAAGCAGTTCCCGTAATCAATGGCGCTTGTTCCGCACAACGTTCCAGATCCAAGAGGGCGGATGCGCGCAAGCCTGGCTTGATATTACGGCCGATTCCCGGTATGTTTTGTTCGTCAATGGACAGGAGGCGGGGCGAGGGCCGGTAAGATCGTGGCCGACAGAACAGTCCTATGATACGTATGACGTATCCGCCTATATCCGGCCGGGTGAAGATAATACCGTTGCCGTAATGGTGATGCACTTCGGTTTGTCTACCTTTTATTACTTGAAGGGAAGGGGAGGATTGTTGGCGCAGCTTCGTATGGCCGACGAAACGGGAACAAGCTTGGGCTGTCTGGTTACAGATGGAAGCTGGCGAACGCTGCGTCATCCCGGCCAAGACGGCAGGGCCCCTCGAATGTCCTGCCAGCAAGCCTTCGCCGAGCGAATAGATGCCAGACTATTCGATTCCGCATGGAAGGATCGGTCCTATTCCGATGAAGCCTGGCTACCAGCCGAAGAATTGGGGGCGCCGGGGATGGAGCCATGGACCTCTCTAGTGCCCAGGGATATTCCTCCTCTGACGGAGGAAACGATCTATCCGATCCGGGTAGAAGTGTTGAAGAAGGTGCAGCCGATCTCCTGGAATGCTTACATTGATGTTCGCGGCCATATGGTGCCCGACAGCCGGGAGCATGCGAATCCGGTCGGTTTTGTCGGCTATTTGGCGACCGTTGTCCGAGTCTCCGCCGGTGGGAAAGTCACGTTAGGCTTTCCCGCGGCATTTGTGAATGTGGGTACGGTAACCCTGGACGGCAAGGAGATGGCCGCCGAGCCGTTCTACGGAGAAGCCCCGGAGAGATATGTGGATATTGAGCTTCAGGCGGGCGATCATTTATTAATGGTCGATGTGAGTGGAATCGATCACGGGCATGGATTCCGCATCGGTATCGATGGGGAAGCTCCGATCGAGCTAATCTCTCCGTTGTCCGGAATAGATGGGACGAAGTATTCTCCGTTCGTTGGAATTGGACCCTTCGATACGATAGAGGTGATAGATCACCAGCCTGGCAGGCGGTTAAATATGGAACATGAGGATTATTTGACGGTTCGCACGGTTTCGCAGGCGGAGGAATTAACGCCGTATGCCGATCGTTTGCGCCCCGTGCCTCTCGGCTTGTATCGCGATGATGATGTGTTTAGCCATCATGTGTGGAAGAAGGCAAGCGAATCACAACCGGTTCCGCATGCGCTTCAGCACCTGGTGACAGCCGACGGACTTCCTGCCCGAGTGCCCTTATACGAAGGGGCCGATACGGAGATGATCATAGACTTCGGCAAGGAAACGGTCGGATATATTGAGTTTGAGTTGGATTGCGCGGAAGGAACAGTAATTGATTTTTATGGGTATGAATATATGCGAGACGAGTATATTCAACATACGTACGGACTGGATAACACCTTAAGATACGTGGCAAAAAAAGGCAGGCAGACGTATAAATCGCCGGTCAGACGGGGGTTCCGCTACCTTATGGTGACCGTCAGGAATGCTCGGAATCCTGTTCACATTTACAGCGTCCGTCTTGTTCAGAACATCTATCCGGTAGCAGAAATCGGCCGTTTCCACTGTTCGGATGCGCTGTTGAACGATATTTGGCAAATTAGCCGGGACACGACTAAACTGTGCATGGAGGATACTTTTGTCGATTGTCCCGCGTATGAGCAAGCGTTTTGGGTAGGGGACAGCCGCAATGAGGCATTAATTGGGAATTATTTATTTTCCGCTCCGGAGCTGACGGAAAGATGCTTGCGTCTTGTGCCTGGATCGAAGGCCCAGACACCCTTGTATGCCGATCAAGTGCCAAGCGGCTGGAGCAGTGTCATTCCGAACTGGACGTTTTTCTGGGTCATGGCCTCTAAGGAGCATTACGAGCAGACCGGGCAAACGGAATTTGCAAGGGAAATGTGGCCTTCTATCCGCTATACGCTTAATCACTATGTGCAGCATATCGACGATAACGGGCTTTTTAATATCAAGGCGTGGAATTTGCTCGATTGGGCGCCGATCGATCAGCCGAATGACGGTGTGGTCACCCACCAGAATGCTTTTCTGGTTAAAGCGCTGAACAGCGGGGCGGAATTGGCCCTGATCGCCGGGGATGCGGAAGAAGCCGACTCGTTTAAACAATGGGCTAACCTTCTGAAAGCGGCGATGAACAAGCATTTGTGGTCAGAAGAGAAAAGGGCCTATCTGGATTGCATTCATGCAGACGGGCGCCGTTCCGGAATTTTCAGCATGCAGACGCAAGTGGCCGCCTTTCTGTGCGATATCGCAGATGGGCCGAGAAAGGAAGCGCTGAAAGGATATTTGCTTGATCCGCCGGCTTCTTTTGTACAAATCGGCAGTCCGTTCATGTCGTTCTTCTATTACGAGGCTTTGGCGCGGACCGGGAAGCTGTCACACATGCTCGACGATATTCGCCGCAATTACGGACAAATGATCGAGTATGAAGCGACCGCCTGCTGGGAGATGTATCCGAGCTTTAAGGAGAATCGGACGAATCCGAACTTCTTGACCCGCAGCCACTGCCACGCTTGGTCCGCTGCGCCGGGTTATTTCCTGGGAGCGTATATTCTGGGGGTGAGGCCGCAGGCCCCCGGTTGGGAGAAGGTGCTGGTGGAGCCGAATCCGTGCGGATTATTCTGGGCCCGGGGAAGTGTGCCGCTTCCCGAAGCGGGCCGGATCGATGTCTTCTGGCGGGCGGACGAAGAACGCAGGCAGATGGAGATCGAGGTTCGCGCGCCGCGAGGACAGCAGATTGAAGTCCGGCTTCCCGCAGGCTATACGGGAATTGCGAGGATAATAAACTAACGTATCGACCTGTAGAAGGGCCGGCTCAGGTGTTTTCAGGATCATTTGAGCCCGGTCCTTTTTCGTGTTTATTGTCCGGTTGCTGTCCTCTTTCTGCAGGCACGATCAAGCAGGAATGAACCTCTGGAAGGAAGGGGCCAACTGATATTATCTAATCATTCAGGGTTAGTTTGCGATTATTTCCCGGGAAAAGTCGACACCAAATTACGATCGTTCAATAAAAATCATCGATTCTAAATGTAGATTTAGAGGGGAATCGCGCCGGGGAGTTTCCCCAGCGTTCTAACAAAACTGGGCCGCCTTATTTGGGCAGAAACAGGCGCAGCGGGATTGTAACGAATCCAGGTAACACTATGAGCGGAAAAAACGATAGAATGATGCAAAAAAAGTAATATAGCGATACATTTCTCGTGACTTTATTCGTCGATTCTCTCGTAAAAAACCATTTTCTCATCATTTCCGGGTTCAGCCACGCGTCAAAGACTCTTTCGGCCGACGCCTCGAAATAACGTATAATGGTAAGCGTCGTGGTGGATTCATTGGTTAAGTATTTAATTGACTATTGCCAGAATATCGGGAATGTTGTATGATATGGGCGATTACAACCGAATAGATCCGGGGGCTTGAGGAGTCAGGCTGAGATTGTAGCCGTTATACCGCTACTGACCGTTAATCTGAACTGGATAATGCCAGCGTAGAGAAAATATTTTGAAAAAGGGACCCTTTCTCCGTCTGTGCATTCCAGGCGGTTTTTTTATTCCAAAAAATGGGAAAAGGAGAAGGGGATAATGCAGAAACATGAAGCCGGTAATAAAAAATTGAAGTTTTCCGATATATTGATTACAGTTATGATCGCTTTAGTATTCGGTATCATTTTTAAATTATGGGATAGCGTGTATGGGCTGGTTAAGCCGCTTTTTCTGCAAGCAGGTCAATTGACTTATGGCATGTGGTTTATGGCCGGACCTTTTGCCTATCTGCTCGTTCGCAAGCCGGGAGTTGCTTTGCTCGCAAGTCTTGCTGCCGCCAATGTCTCGTCACTGTTAGGCTCCGCATGGGGCTTGGAAACGATCCTTTATGGCTTTGTCCAAGGTTTAGGGGCGGAATTGGTTTTCGCTGCGTTGCGTTACCGCAAAGCGGGGGTTGTTGCGGCCGGAGTCGCAGGCGTTATGGCAGGTTTGGGCTCTTTTGTCGTGGACCTCTACCACGGCTATGCCAATTATGAAGCCTGGATGCTCGTGCTCAAGTACGGTTTGCGCACCATTAGCGCGTTTGTGTTTTCCGGGGTATTCGCTTATTTCCTGGTCCGGGCGCTGGAAAGAACCGGGGTGACCAACTTAATCCGGCCGGTCTCCAAGGAAGATTACACTTCTTTAGACCGGTGAAAATGGATATTCCCGTTCACTTATAAATACTTGGAAACTTAAACCATGAGGAAACCCCAGGCAAATATGCTGCAGGACTTCGATGGCCTACCTGCGATGATTCAGGTCAAGGCAAGGGGAATTCAAATCGGGAGCTCCTGCAAGCCCTCTTTTCGAGGTGGTAGTTTTGCTAGATCAAGCGGCATCATTCATCTATGTCTCTAACTTAAGATTAAAGTTTCCGGGAGAGTCGTCCTTGATTTTCAAGGACCTCTCCTTCGCCGTTCCTCAGGGGCAAAAGGTATTGCTTCTGGGGCCGAGCGGCTGTGGTAAATCTACGCTCTTGCAGGTGCTCAGCGGAATTATTCCGGATTCCATAGAAGTGCCGCTTAAATATGACTCTATTCAGCGACCGCCTCATTGGGGCTTTGTGTTCCAAGATCCGGACACGCAATTTTGCATGCCTTATGTAGATGAAGAATTGGCCTTCGTACTGGAAAATCTATCGGTTCCGCGAGATCAGATGGAGCGGCATATGGAGCAGATTCTTGCCACAGTGGGGCTGTCTTTTGATAACCTTCATACGCCGATTCAGACGCTCTCGCAAGGAATGAAGCAGCGGCTGGCGCTGGCCTCCGTTATGCTTTTGCAGCCGGATGTTCTCTTTCTCGACGAGCCCTCGGCGCTGCTTGATCCGGAAGGGACGGAGCAGATTTGGGCGGCGGTGAAGGAGGTTTCTGCCGATACAACGCTATTCATCGTGGAGCACAAAATAGAGCATGTCATCGATTGGGTGGATCGGGTGGTGCTGTTTGACGGGAATGGGGCTATTCTTGCCGATGGCGAACCGGATGAAATCTTTCGAAGCCATAAGGAAGAGCTTGTCCAATACGGAATCTGGTACCCGGACGTATGGAAGGATTATATCAGGACGGAAGCTTATCAGGCGCTGCAAGAGGTGAGACAGAAGGAACGCCAAGCCGCTTCGGGGACTGCGGCGCCTGTCCTGGTTCTGCGGGATTTTGCCGGTTTCCGCGGAGAAGAAGCGAAAATTGAGGTGCCCCAGGCAGAGGTGCTTCCCGGAGAATGGATTTCCGTCGTGGGCGCCAACGGGGCAGGCAAAAGCACTTTATTGCAATCGATCATGCAGTTGCTTCCTACATCAGGCACGTATTGGCTGTGCGGGAAGCCGGTTCGGCAGACGGTTAAAGGCCGCGGGAAAAAAAGCGTCAAGTCTCCGCCGCCTCCGGAGCTGGCTTTTGTCTTTCAAAATCCGGAGATGCAATTTATTACGAACTCGCTATATGACGAATTGGCTTATTCGCTCCGGCCGGAGAAGCTTCCGGAGGAGGAAGCGGGTAAAAAGGTTCGGCAGACATTGGAAGCATTCGGCCTATACATGAGTGAGAGACGACATCCGTACCAGTTATCAATCGGTCAGAAAAGACGGCTCAGCGTTGCTTCCGCCGTCATCGGGGAGAAGCCCGTGCTGCTGCTGGATGAACCGACCTTCGGTCAGGATGCGCGAAATACGTTCGCCATTCTGGAGAAGCTCGAAGAACTGCGCGTGAAGGGAACGGCCATTATTATGGTTACGCATGACCCGAATATTGCCGGTTATTTCTCCGATCAAATATGGCGAATTGAGCAGGGCCGGCTGGCGGTCGTGGAATCGCCGGAGCCATGGAGGTGTGATAAGCATGAATTTGTTTACGCCCCTTAAAGAAACGTGGCTTTACCGGGTTAATCCGGCATTGAAATTCGTCGTGTTTTTTGTGCTGTTAGTTATTGCTTTAATCAATCGGAGCTTCGACTTTGCCCTTCATCAAATGATCGTATACCTGCTGCTGCTTCTGTTGTTCAGCGGGCATTCATGGAGGAAGACGCTTCTGTTCACTGCTCCTTTCCTGGTTATTTTCGTTTCTTCCTCATCCACGATGATCTTATTCGGTAAAGGAGAACAGATTTGGTGGCAGTGGGGATTGATCCGCATTTCCGAGGAAAGCTTCTATCATGGCTTGTTGATCGGTTTCAAAACGATCAGCTTTGGCGCGCTGGGAATGATTTTCGCCTTGACATCGAAGCCGATCCTGTTCTTCTACGCGCTAATGCAGCAGTTTCGGCTGCCGTCCAAGTATGCCTACAGCTTCATCGCTTCCATCCGGATGCTGCCTGCTGTCTGGGATGATTATCAGACCCGTACGGACGCCTTGAAGGTACGCGGGACACGGTTTGCCCGGGGATTTCGCGGGATGTATGAGCGCTTGAGCGCTTATGCGGTGCCTCTGCTTGCCCAGAGCATCCGCAGGGCACAGAGAATCGCTGTGGCCATGGAGGCCAAGCGGTTTCAGATGGGGGCGACGCGAACCTATTATTATACCACCCGATATTCCCGCACCGACTTATGGTTCGTGGGGATGATGGCAGGGCTGCTGATAACGGCCTACTATACGGCGGTCTATCTTCCGTTGGCAGGCCGGTGAGAGACACGTGCAATAAATCGGATTAGATTTTCGAACGATGGGGCTGTCCAGAAAGCCAGTGAAAACTGACTGCTGACGCCCCGTTTTTGTTGAATGTTAAAAAATGTACACAAAAAAACCGTCTTTTCCTGTAAAATGAAAGTTACCACACAAACATTTCACGAAGGGACGGTTTTTATGCGTAATCTGACGACTACTAATGATCATTATACCATGCAACTGACACTTCCTCTAGAAGAAATGGAAGAAAAGGTGGTTTCCAAACGAAATCTTGCGCCTACCTTCAAAG
>NZ_BOSH01000004.1 GCF_018403245.1 Paenibacillus sp. J2TS4 | reverse complement strand
TTGTCGGACGACATCAAGTCGAACTTCTTCATACAATTTGTTGGATCGTCTCATCCTGGTCGCCTCCCTTAGAAATACAATAATATATTGTAGGCTGAGACTCCAGTTTGATTAGGGGGCCGTGGAGCTTTTGCAGTGGATTTCCTGTCAACCTGAGTCTGTCCCTCCTGCGGCAGCACTCCTGTGGCAGACTCACGTGCAGCACTCACGTGGCAGCACTCCTGTGGCAGACTCACGTGGCAGCACTCCCGCGACAGTACCTCAAAATAACAGCAAATGGAACATCGTGCCTTGCCCCTTTGAATAGCCTGGAATTATTTTGACTTGCTGCAGCCTGAAAAAAAAAGCCGGGCAACAGCCCGGCTACCGGCAACCTTGTCTCCTAATTCAGCCTCTCCATGAATCGCGTCGCTTCCCCATTCAGCTTAACCTTGGCAGCTTCGGAAATAAAAGCTTGCATGGAAGCTTGATGCAGACGGTCGATAAACCGCTGCAAATGATGCCTCGCCTGATCGATATTCCCTTTGCTTCTATGGTGCTCGGTCTGCCGAATGCTGTTGCGCAGCGGCTCCAGCATTGGGCCTTGCAGCTCTCCTGATTGCTCGAAAGCATCGATATAAGAAGTGATTCTGGCCGCAGGCGCTTCGATAAGAAGCTCGTGGCGCCCCTCCTCGAGGCGGACTTCGATCATGCCGGAGGCTTCGTCCTTCGTGTATTGCTCCTTCTGCAGCAGGATCCCGTTCACGCTGACGAATGCGGCTTCCGGAGCATAGATACGGAGGCTCTGCGTTTGCGCCAGCTCGACGACCCCGGTGACGTCCAGTGTAGTCCACTCGACGTCGACGGAAGCGCTGAATGGCGCCTCTCCCTCGAGGAGCGTCTGGGCTTCATGCTGAAGCAGCGTTCCTCTCGTCATTTTAAAGCCTGCGACTTCTTCGTCCTCCACCAGGCTTACAACCACCTGCTCGGCATCGCTGGTCACCCCATCAACGGTGTATTCGCCTGAGTCGATGCCAAAGAGTACCCGGTCTTGTATCCCGCTGCCATCCTCGCGATTCACTTTGGCACCGATCGCTCCGCTCCCCTGGATCCATTCGGCGTCGACCATCAGCTTGTCGCTGTCCGGATCTTCCCATCCTTCCGGGAGAAGCTGTATCGCATCTAGCCCGATAAAGTAGTTGCCGGAGCTCTCGTTTTTGCCGACCACTTCATAGCGGATCGTATGCTCGCCAGCGGTAAGATGCAGGTCTCCATGGATGAAGGACTGCGACGGAGTAACCTCCGCTGCGTATCCGTCGTAAACGCCGCCTATCGCTTGCCCGTCTATATACGCCTGCACTTTGCCATAGAGAGGGGAGTGCAGGAAGTGGCTTAGCACCGTATAGATTCCATCCTCCGGCACTTCTACCGTTACGGTCATATAATCCCCGGCTTCAAGTCCGCGGTAGAAAATGACCGTGCTTCCGGCTGCCTGTACAAGCTTCACCTCGCGCCCCGAGCTGTCCGTAAGCGGAAGCAGATTGGACTCATCAAATTGTCCTGTCTTGTGATACGGACGAGCCTTCATAACGGTGAGAAAACGATGCTCCTTCTTCGCATCCCCGCTCCCGACCTTGGAATAATAGCCATACGATTCCGCTCCGGGATAAGTCGTCACCGTCATGGGAAGCTCGGCCGGTCCGAGAAACTTGGCGGCCAGCTCCGCTCCGCCATTGCGCAAATACAGCTCGCTGGCAAGGTGAGTCGATCCCGCTTCCACCGCTTCTCCGTCGATCTCGAAAGTCTCCAGTCCGCCGCTGTACAAGATCCAATCATAGACATGCGGCTCATCTGCCCTCAGATCATCCAGCATTACAAAATAGCCCGGTTTCATGTATACTACATGCCGATCGTATTGGGTCAAGCTCGGATTCGTGTACGCTCCCGGGGCCGACCCTTTAATGTAATCATAGGTTGGAGCCAGCATTCCCCGGGTCATGACGCCACCGCCTAACGAGCTTTGGCCTTGGCCGTCGACTTGAATGGTACTGTGCCCCATCCGGACAGTAAAGTCGTTAACGGGTCCCGCTACATAATCCTGATAACCCGGGTCTCCTGCGATCCAGGAACGGTTCATTGCGATCTGAAAGCTGTTCTGATCAAAATGATTATGGCCGAGCTTGGATTGGTTCGCGTTCATGGCGAACAAAATATCGTTATTCTCCCAGCCCGAACGGAGGGCGGCCCAGCCGATTTCGTCAAATACGGCCGATTCCGGCCAGTTGTCCGGAGGCACAATCACCGCATCGGGCCGGAAGTATAGAAATCCTTCCAGTCCGCCGGCCGCCGACCGGGTTTCTTTCAAATACCAGCCCGCTTGACCGTTACCCAACCATGCATTGATAACATTCATCGTCAATCCGAAATAGTTGGCTGTACCCGAATCCGAGAAGTTGGCCAGCCCGCCTCCGCCCGGTGCGAGGAAATAAGTCACCCAGCGGACGAGATAATCGTTCAGGAACGGATGATCCGCCAGTTCCCGAACACCGGTCACGCGGTCAATATGGTCGAAGGCCTTGATCATGTTATCCGTAGCATAGCTCGTATAGAGCATCCCTTCCTGCTGACCGGACTCCATTCGTTCATTCAAATACCACTGATAGTAGGTCATCGCCCGGGTCAAGTATGCGTCCGCGTTCGGGCTGTGACCGAGCAGCACCGCGGCTCCGCTGCCGAGTGCAGCCGCACGAAGCGTCTGGATGTTATGGTCGATTTGCCCCAGCACATCTTTATAGAGCGGCTTAAGGCCCTTATTCTCCAGCGCCTCCACGACCTGATTGCGCTCCTGCTCAGTCAACTGTGCGTATAAGATGTCGAAGGCCATGCTGACGCCGAACGTCAGATGCGCAGTATCGAGACAAGTATAACCGCCGCATGGATAAGTCGGGTCGCTCCATGTCTCCCAATCGGTCACGGAGAGCATATAGGCTTTCGCCTTGTCGGCATAAACCGAATCATCTGTAACGGCGTAAGCAAGACTGAGCGTCTCCAGCCGATCCTGGATGGCCCGGGTCATCATCGTCCAGTACGGATAAGGGCTCGGAAAGCCCGGCGGATTCTCCATCGGGTCCGGTTGAACGGGCGGCAGCGGAAAAGTAACGATCTTACCGCCATAATAACTAATGGAGAATTCCGTTTCGGTCAAATATTGCTGCGCATTCTTCTCGACCGACTCCCACAGCTGCTTGCCGCTCGTACCGAATGGCGCATTCACATCATCCGCCGCTCGGTCTCGTAAAGCAGGGAGTTCATCCCCTGTAAAATACAGACGCGGATGCCCCTCCGTCAGTAAAGGGAATTCCCTGATCGGCTCCGGCGGAACCGTCTCAAACTGTGCCCTATCGAAGTAAGCCACCCCCACATTTGTCTTGTGCTGATACAGTAGAAGCGTCGCATAAACCGCTCCCTCCGGCGCATAAGCTTCGATCATTATCGGCTTCCACCGGCCGAGTTCGTTATTCGACGCGATTTTCACATCGATCCGCTGATTGGACGAGTCCCAGAACTCCAGATAGAGTTGAGAGACTCCAGATTCATTATACGATTGAACGGATGCTTTATACCTATTGTCTGGCGTAACGGGAATAGGCTCACTGCGAAGACCGGGGCCAACCGTGTCGCTCGGGTCCTCCAGCTTTACACTGTACTGGCCGCTGTAAACAGGCTCCGTGACGACGCTGTACGCGCTAGCATTGTCCAGCGGCTTCCAGTTGGCCGGCTTCCCATCTACCGCTTCCTCAAAGTCTCCGTTAACAGGATATTGCGCTTCATATGGGACGAAAGCAGCATCATCGAAATAGGCGGTGCCCACATTATTTTGATGCTGATATAACAATAATGTCGCGTATGCAGAATTTGACGGGGCCTCCGCAACGAGGCTTACCTGCTCCCAGGTCTGCACACCGGGCACCCCCGCCCTAGAGACACCAATCCGCGTTCCAGCCTCGTTCCAGAACTCCAAGTACAGCTCGGACGTACCGGATTCGTTCCAGCCAAACACGGACGCCCTGTAGGTCTTACCCGGCAGCACAACAATAGAGTTGCTTCGGAGTCCGTTACCGGAGCCCGCACTTGAATCAATCAGCTTGACGCTATAGCCGCCGCTATGAACCGGGTCATAGACGGATTCAAAAACGGATGCCGCTTCATAAGCCCGCCAGCCCTCGGGCTTGCCTGCCACTACCTGCTCAAAACCTGGGTTCAGGAGAGCCTTTTCCAGGACGCTGTTCGCCGCTTCCGCCCCGTCTGCCCATCCAGCTGCCGGAAACCATATCATTCCGAGGCCGAGAAGCATGGATATAATGCCAATATTTCGCATCATTCGCTGCCATCGTGAATTCATCGCAAATCGCTCCTTTTCATAGTTTGAAAATTAGTCAAACCTTGCATCGTTGGGATAGAAATTCGACGATAGTTCGCACACCTTGAGTTTGGTAACATGAGTACGACAAGCTGGGCTTGAGTCTATGAATCCGTTTACAAAATCGTTAATGACCGCTCCCTCACCTCCCGGAAGTATGCATTCATTCCTTACGAACCCGTCCTGCAACCTCGTCTACGAATCCGTCTATGCCTTCCTTGATCATGTCATCCCGTATAAATACCTGTATGTGTCATGTATATTATATCAATCCTCTCTGCTCGTTAAATGCTCCATAAGTCGTATTTCATTTGTTGGAATTTCGCTAAAACTCAGAAGATTTGTCGAAAAAAAGGGAGATGGAGAAACCAACGATCCTTGCAAATATAGCGCCATTGTTTGAAGTTTCGTGATTCAGAGGCAGCAAGAAATAACCGGCTGGGTCCCCAGCCGGCTCGTTACTTTTGTTATACCTTTATTCATCAGACTGCCGTTGCTCGCTATGGTGCTGTTTGCCGGCATAATAAGGCTCTCCCGGATCAAGATCAATCACATAACGCTTAGGCTCGACAAGGGCATGCTGATGCTCACAGCGCCATCGCTGACTCTCCGCAGAACCTATCGTTTCCCCATCCTGGATAATATCTCCCCTCTCGAACAGGTAGTAGGCGAGATCAATAAGCATGGTGGCGACTTCATTCGGATCAAGCCCGCCAAAATGACATTGCAGATCGGGAATGCCCATAGCGGCAAGACCGCATGTATCGACGAGCATTTCCGGAGCTGTCCCTCCGGTCTCCTCTAATTTGTACAAGCGGACGTTCATCGCACCGTATAACCATTCACCTTCCGACACCGCTCGCAAATACTCCTCCGGGTGGACAACTTTGCCGCTCGCTTTCCAGTAGATCGCATCGCATGGCACGGTTTCCAGCAGCGCGCGCAGGGCGTTCTGGAATAGCTTCAGCCTTTCTTTATAATCTAGCCCCGCCGCGCCAAAATCAGTCAGCAGCAAAGAATGCCGGCATTGTCCAACCACCTGGCGCGCCTCCGGCCAATGCCACGATTGCTGCAGTGCGGCTTCGTACATCGCCGGCTCCGGAGACCGTTCAGGGGGCAAAATGCACGTTTGGGCAGGCAGCGCCCCGTCCTTGTATTGAACCCTATAGTTGTCATGAAAGAACACTAGCGGTTCAAAGCTGTACTTCCGGGAATCATCCCGGCCGCTTTCATCCGGGCCGTCCCTTTCCTCCTCATCCTGCAGCTGTACCGGCCCCGTGTAGTCCTGCATCTTCGAATACAGCCGGTCCAAATTCAATACCGGCTTGCCCCGGTATAACAATTCTACCATCCATACATGAGCGAATCCGGAATCGTCCGTACCCGCAGGGGCCGATCCTTCCTCCTCCGTGACTGGCTCCTCGACCGGTGGACTGGCCTCCTCCGGCTCTTGTTCGGCTTTCTTTCTTATTTTTCTAAAAAAATCCAACACGCCCATTAAGTCATTACCTCCTGTCATTTCCTATCATGGTGTCGCTGTCTAATGGGCTGCCTCAGGCTAACGCCGGCTGCCATAGCTTCTACTAGTTCGACGACTTTTGCGAACAGACTCCAATAGAAGCTTTTTATGAACTTACAGCTAATGCTTCTCCAGCTCCAGTCCCTCTCTCCGCTCCCTATTTCCCATATGTTTAATAAGCGAGTATAGTAAACCGGCGGAAAAAGTAACAAGCATAGACAAATATGCAAGTATAATCACAGCATTGCTGCGGATAACCTCCGCTTTAGAGAAGACCAATAATTTAGTGCCAATGTACACGAAAGGGAGCATAAAGTGCTGTGACAACCCGGCAAGCAGCATATTCCTTTGCCCGTCACTTACATAATAAATTTGCCACACGAACAAAGCAAATCCAACTAACCAAAAAAAGTTACCTATAAGAAAGCTCACCGCTTTATTTAATCGCAGCTTAGCAAACACCGTGCCAGCCCAAAACCTATAGATCAGGAAAACAACCTGCCAAAGAAATATCGAATTGCTATATAGCGAAAGCGCTATGCTGAGCTGTTAACCAGCAGGCCAAAAAAGAACGGTGCCGCTGCAAGAAGAAACAATTGTAAGGAGCAAGTGTAAGCATTCGAATCCCCCTCTGGGTAAGACGGCGCCGGCCGTTACATTATCCGGAGCCGGTTATTAAGGGAAGTCGAGGCCATGAATCATCTGACTTTCCTCTCTGGTCTAATTCCCTCCCTTCTTGATCAAGCTCATCACGAGCAACCGCCGTCATTCGCGATGCAGAATCCACCCATTCCAGGAGATTCAAAAAATCACCCCATCGTATTTTAACATTCGTAAAGCCCTTATAGTGGATCATTTCTCGAATTTAAGGTTTTTCATTTCGTATTTCAGAGGAATATTTAAAATTATTAGCAATTTCTTTATGTAACTATTTCATTTTTTTGAAATTCGCGGTAAAGTATTAAATGTTGTTAATTATTGGAGAGAAAAAAGGAGAAGTCAGAGAAAGATGGAGAAGAGAAAATGGAACCTGCTGTTGGCATCTACCGTCCTAACGGCTGGACTGCTCACTGGATGCGGGGCCGATAGCAAGCCTCCTGCACCATCGGCCGAACCACAAGCAACACAGACCCCTAAAGGAGCTGACAAAGAGGAGACAGACTCCAAGTCAAAAGTGGAAGGGAAAGAGCTTAAGAGCCAGGATGAGAGCGTGCAGATAACGGTTCCAAGCGATTGGAAGGAAAACAGCACCTTAAATCCGCAAGCGATCCTTGGCGCCGCCAACTTGAGGAAGGAAAAATACGTGATCGCGGTACCTTTTGCCAAATCGGAATTTGCGGATAGCACAACGCTCGATGATTTTATTAGCGTCACTAATTCAAACATAGAGCTTACTGCAACGAAAATGGAAGTCGGGGAAATCAAAGAAGTCCAGATAGATGATGTATCAGCCAAACAAACCGTCATAGCCGCAGAAGTATCGGGAATCCAGGTCAGGTACTTGATCACTTATTTGGAGAAAGGCAACCGATTCTATCAGTTGGCTGCCTGGACATTGGATGAAAGATATGACGAGTACGAAAAAGAATTTAGCAATGTCATTAATTCCTTCCGTATTTTGAATGAGAATCCCGATACAGCGGCAGTGGAGAATTCAAACAGCAAGAAAAATCTTAAGAAAGTCACCTTAACGGATGATGAGGATTGGACCGAAATTACACTGCCCGGAGGGTGGAGCCAGATCCATGGACTTAATGAGGAGGCTTCCCTCCAAGCCAGTTATATTACTAATGCAAGCGAAAACTATATGGTTGTCTTATCCGAACCGAAGGAAGATTTCGAAGAGGGGCATACTTTAAGTGATTATTATGACTTGATCATGGAGATGCAATTGACCGATGAGGTCATAGGCAATTCCAATTACACGGATGCGGTAGAATTGGAAATCAATGGACTCCCGGCCGTTCAATTTGAAGTCCGCGGCGAAGTGGATAAAGTTAAAATAGCTTATCTGTTCACTCTTGTCGAATCCGAGTCGGGCTTTCACCAACTCATCTTCTGGACTAACGATCAAAAGCTGGATGAGAATAAACAGACTTATTTAGATGCGATCAATACATTTAAAGTAAAAGAGTAACTAGAAGGTGCATAATCGAAGGGATATGCTTGCAAGTGCAACGAATGGATGCTTGATATTATAGCGGAGAGGGCGGCTGACGCCCCTCCGCTGTTTTATTAGATCAATCACGGAACGATAAGGAATAACGATCATGGCCCAGCCGCATGACCGAATTGAGGGCTCTGCTGTTCATTCTATCATTGGCGGATAATACGGTATCGCTGTTCTGGTAATAGACATAAAATTGCGAAATGAGATCATTAGCAATCTGATACACCTTCAAACATCGGCAATCGTGAATAATTCGTAATAGTGATTCATCTATTCCATTTATGGGTATTTATGGGGGTAATCAAAAATTATAGATTACATTCTATCATTGGAGAGGAAGGAGGTAAATGATATGGAAGCCAAGAAACTGTTTATTACAGAACTGGAAGTACGCAAATCCAGTGCCCCTCTATTCTCGAATAGCTCGGATTCCCCCTCTATCATAACGACTCATGCCATAGGAGAAGAAGGCGGGGATTTTACGACAATGGCTATTGGCGAAGAGTGCGGCTTTACTTACGATGGCTAGACTGAGACAATGGTTTGTAACGCCGCATGGGAAACGGTCCGTACATGATTTCCCTGCGGCGCTCTATTTATTTCCGCCTATATTTTGTGAATACTAGAACTATATAAAAGTTGAACTAAAGATTTAATAGATCATGGAGTGGAGAAAGAAAGATGCTTCCAGGGCGAGTTTTGGCTTTGTATTCCCACCATCCGAAGGCCCATCCATATAGAAGGAATCTGTTGGATTGGGGTCCCCGAAAAGTAATGTATAAACCTTTTTCGAAGCAAAGTCAGGGGGACCGCGCTTAGAGGAGGATTTAGACGCCGACCGTGTTACGGTGCGGACGGATTTCACTACGAAGCATATCCTCACTTTTTGGGGAAGGAGTATGATGTTTGAAGCTTGGAGGCACTTTCCTTCGGAACGGAATGATCCTTTCTTTAGTGCCAAATATATAGAACGAATGAAATTGTAAGCTTTATTGAAATGTCTCAATTCAACGGATAAACGGAGGAAACATGAATAGAGATTTAAGAATCGGTATCATAGGAGCCGCTAACGAACGGCATTGCAAGTACATGGCCCGGGAAATTGAACGTCAAGGTGCACTGCCTGTCATCCTGGATAACGCCCCGAATCTTCCTTTCCCGCTCACTATGTTCTCAGGTGGGAAGGAATATGATGTCCACTATCAGAAAAGTCCATTGGAAAATATAGACGTGTTCTTCTTACGGGCGTTGTTTATTCCAACTCCCGCTATCGATACGGAATCGATCCAACAGCAAATCGAGGAGGACGGTTATGTCGCGATTGCGGCCCAACGAGAGCGTTATGCAACTTGGCTTGCATGGCTTAAAAACATGCCGCTGCAGGGCAAGCTCCTCGTTAATCCGGTGGACACTCTGCTCCTTCATTTCGCTAAACCATTTCAATTGGAAAGCTTGCGCCGTGCCGGTCTGCCGATACCCAAGACGTTGATAACTGGGGATGGTGAGCAAGTGCTGGAATTCTCTCGCCATCGGGACGTCGTATATAAGCCGGTGGCCGGCGGAGCTCTGTGTCGACTGTTGAGTTCAGAAGATAAGACCAAGGAAAGATTGGAAACACTCGCACACGCACCCGTGCTGTTCCAGGAATACATATCAGGCAAGGACATTCGTGTCTTTATTCTGGATGGCGAAGTCATCGCCGCTTTTGAAATTGCCGGCGGCGAGACCGATTATCGCGAAGGAGAAACAACTCTAATACCGATAAGGATCAGCGATACAATCGCTTCCTTCTGTATTCTCGCCTGCCGCACGCTCGGACTTATATTCAGTGGAGTAGATCTTAAGCTCTGTACGGACGGTTCCGTCGTCCTGATCGAATGCAATCCAAGCCCTATGTTCGAAGGATTCGACCGGAAAGCACCGGTTTCCATCGTCTCGCAGTTAACCCAATATTTGATCCGGAAAGCACGGACAACAAAACAGGCCGTCATTAGATGATCCGGTCTGGCCTTTTATTGGCAGCACCCTGTCTGACTGCAGAATCAGGACAAAAGCAAGCCTAAGATCATGGGATAAGACCGGTGCGGCCCAATCGGGTCGTCCGGTTGGACAGGTAAATAACCAGAAACGATACTGAACGGCCCCAGAGTCAAGTTGACAGGTTGCTTAACTCTTCATTCCTCTTCTATAATCATATCTGGTGCTTCAATAGATCCCCACAGCACGCCTTGCCCCACCGGAGCACAATATTGTACGGTATGGACCATCTTGGATCGCGGGCCGAGAAACAGCTCTTCAGCTTCTCCCTTCTCTCCTAATTCCCTGCTGCTGTACCACAAACTGTCCGGAAAAGAGTCCCAATTAGGCTTAACGGTTATCCTCTGCTGTTTTCCACTGAAATTGACAATCATCAAAGAGCAGTCCAACTGTAATCCCCCCACATCGGAATGATATTGACAGCGGCTATTCTCCTTTACATAGTGAACCGAATGAATTCCTGCAGCCCTTGAGTTGAAAAGATACAAAAGCTGCTCAGAGGCAAGCGGCGTAACCAACGCAATAATGACGCATGCCATGAGAAGCTTCCTCGTAATCTTCGGGTCTGTCTTTTTGTAATATTGGACTGCACAAATAAATCCGACTATCAAAATAATTATTCCTATCAAGACGGACAGATGAAGTCTGGAAGTTTCGCTCAGCTTTATCCAGGGCGGCACTCCTATTTTTTGTATCAAGTAATCCCCTACAGAAATGCCGTAATAATGAGGGGACAAAAAAAATATCGCAAGCAAGGTCAGCGTAACATAAGCTCTCCCTTTGTACTTTCTCACAATCTCTCCTCCATCGGCATAATGCCTAGGATTGTACCCGAAGTCTTTGGCCTGAAATACCTGGTACCTGATGCCCTCTCCTTAATAGCAGCATACGGCTCACGGGATGGATATTCGATATATTTTACCATAAAACGGAAATATTGTCTCTTGATTTTCATCCTTGTGACTAGCGAAAACATAAAAAGGCGCTGCCTCTATGAAGAGACAGACCGCCTTCTTTACTCATAATAATATTTATCTGCTAACTCTGACCCTTACCTTTCTTTGGGGCATATCGGGAAGCTCATTAACGGATACTACCTTATCTGTTTTCTTCTCCGGGCGCTCCCAATACTGCTCGTTGCCCGGCAAATCATCGAACCAGGCCGCATCATCAGGACAATCCAGCACCATGAAGCGACCATAATGACCATCTCGGGATTGGTGATATTTCAAATAGGCTTTCCCTTTGTCTATCGCTAATATTTCGATTTTACCGGATGTGTGACTCATGGACAGTCGGACGCGCTTCCCTAATCCGGAAGTCATCGCTTTAGCTTCTTCCACGATCTCATAGGCTCTTTTTAGCGAGAGGACGAAATCTCTGTTTCCGGCAACCGGACGGTTTATAAAGAAATAATACGGAGTGACCCCCGCCCAGGACAGCTTATCTAGCAGCTCGCCTAAAACAGCCGGGTCATCGTTAATGCCTTTCAAAACAGGAGTCTGATTGACGACAATGGCGCCTGCTTCGTGAAGCGCCTCGAAGCCCCGTCTAGCTTCCGGCGTTATTTCTCGCGGATGATTAATATGTGCCATAACATAAATGCGTTGTTCAGGAGTCGAATAGGTTCGAATGGTATCTAACAGTTCCTGGTCTTCATATATTCGCATAGGGTTAAATACGGGGATTTTGGAGCCGAGGCGAATAATCTTGACATGCTTGATTTCTCGCAGCCGCTGCAGAATCATTCGCAATTTGGAGGTGGCGAGAATCAGACTGTCGCCCCCGGTTAGCAAGACGTTGTTAATTTCCGGATGCTTCGAGATGTACTCAAGACCCGGATCCACATCCATCATCGCTTCTTTGACATCGTTGCGGAATAGCCGTTTACGGAAGCAGTACCTGCAGTAAGCACCGCATACTTCAGATACGATAAGCAAAGCGGTTGTCTTGTACTTATGCTGACAGCCCGGCACCACATAGTTCGTGTCTTCGTCCGAAGCATCCCAGCGGCCGTATTCTTGAAGCTCGCCTTCATTAGGAATGACCAATTTCTTTATGGGATCGTTAGGGTCGTCCCAACGAATTAAGT
Organism: Paenibacillus sp. J2TS4; assembly: GCF_018403245.1. Taxonomy (GTDB): domain Bacteria; phylum Bacillota; class Bacilli; order Paenibacillales; family NBRC-103111; genus Paenibacillus_L. The sequence continues at coordinate 501,375 of NZ_BOSH01000004.1, read as the reverse complement.
TTAAATAATAATCGTTAACCCGAAACACAAATTTTTCAGTAATTTTCTTTAGCTTCTCTCTCTCTTCCTCCGGTATAGCCGTTATCTTGTCGATATCGGTAATATACTTCGGCTGGGCCATTCTAATTCCTCCTTTAAATGATCAACTCGAATTTCTTAATTGTTTCGCATCATCACCATCCCACAATATCCAAACAGGCAGAGGCGGCGGTTCGTTATGAATCGATTCATCGGTATCCATGTTAAGCACCCCATTCCAAAAACGATTTACAAACAAAAAACCCCGCGTTGACAAAAACGTTTCGTCTTTTTGTCAGCGGCGGGGCTCTATACACAAAAAGACCCTCAAAGGGTCATGTGTAAGCAGAAGTTGCTTGTATTGTTGGCTCTGACCCATCCACTGCAGACGAGGTTAGCTGACGGGCTCGGGAAGATGGTTCCCTACGTTCTTATCAAAGAATGATTCGCCCCAAAGACTGGTTCCCCCGCTTTCCGATGTGAAAATCGGAAATTAAGCGTAATTAAATTTTATAGCAGAAGCCGGCAATTGTCAACCTTTACGCCTTGACATGTCTTAAACAAGCGGCTAACCTCATAACCAGCGTGATTCTCCCCTGTAAATCTTGCGCACACAGCGAGCAAAGACTTATAGCCTATCGAGTGGAGAAAGAAGGTTCTCCAGGACGAAAGTTTCGTCTTGTATTTAATCGCTCTTTGCAGCCATCGATTTGACCGGTGGCCCTGATCTAACATGCTTCGGCATGGAAGATAGACAGCCGGAAGGCGGCATGATACGATAAGGAAAAATGTTCAAGATGGGGGTCATCATGAGCTTAAGAGGCAAAGTCAGACTATGGTTAGTCGTGTTTCTTCTCATTGTGGCGGCTTCCTTTCCCCTTCCTCTGGCGAATCACGGAATCGTAGCTGTTGAAGGGCCGTATCTGTCCGCTGAACAACACGGATCCTACCTCCATTCCTTTGCACGAAGCTTTGAAACAGGTGCTGTCATCCTGCTTGTTGTTGTCTTGTATCGGTTGATGCACAAGAAGAAGCTATTGCCGCTGTTCCCTTTTCGCCATGCTGATCTAATGAGGGTCAAGCTGCGTTCTCGGGAATTTTTGCTGCCGATTAAATATACGTCCACTTTCGTGGATTCTTCCGATAGATTTGTTCCATCGAACATTTCTATACGGAAGGGAGTTGACGGAAGATGCAGCAGAACAAGCCTCCATTCGACGAGAACGATTCCAAACGCATTTATAGAGAATTGTTTAATACCTTGCTGTTCTGTATCTTTGCGGGAATCGTTATTGCCGTTATGTACTTCTGGCTGGGTTAATTCTTCATTCCAGGCTCGAAGTCGAACCAGCTTCTTCCCGCCTTGATGATCTGTAAGGAATGGACAGCAGGCAAACGTAAACGGCTATCGCCGTCCTTTAGCGGTGGAATAACGTTTCGCGGTGAATGATTAAGCAGGAATGCAAGTGTGAATCTCATAAATAAATTCTTATCATTTTACCAAAAGAGCAGCCGAGGCTGCTCTTTCCCATTGATCCGCCGCATAACCCTGGTATCGGGATGATCAGCCTGCCTCCTGCTTTCATTCTGATTAAGAGGTAACAGCGGACAATGAATGAGAATCTGCCGTCCCGGCATAAATCCCCTTATTATAATAAATACGCGGCACTCTGGACGAAAGCATGGTCAGCACCTGCTGGGGGATGCTTCCGATCCGGGCAGCCAGATCTTCCATTGTAATTTCCCGGCCGTTCTGCCTGCCAATCAACGTTACAACTGTGCCGACAGGATAGTGTCCCGGCAGCCGGATCATCAGCAGATCCATACAGACGTTGCCCGCAATCGGGGCCGCTTGGCCGTCCACCAGCATGTGATATCCCTGATATCCTTTGCAATAACCGTCAGCGTATCCTATGGCAACTGTGCCCAGCCACTCGTCCTGTGTCGCCACATAAGAGCGGTCATATCCGATGCTCTCCCCTTGCTTGACGAATTTGACCTGAATGATTTCAGAATGCAGCGATAGAACGGGCTGTAAATCAACAGGCCTCCTTCGTCTGACTTCCTCCTCGCACGGGTTGATCCCATATAGGGCCGCACCGACCCGAACCATATCCAAGGACAGCTCCGGATAATGGAGCGCAGCCGCGCTGTTGGAGCAGTGAGCGATAAAACCGGTAAAACCCGATTCCGCGACCCAGCTTCGCATTTCCGTGAATCGGTCGAATTGCTCGAAATAATAAGCAGAATCCGCCTGGTTCGCTGTTGCAAAATGGGTATACACCCCTTCCACCATTATTCCGTCGCTCCTGAGCAGCGGCACCATCGCTTCCCATTCGGACCGGTCGCGAATTCCTATGCGACCCATACCGGAATCCATCTTGATGTGCAGACGCAGCGGTTTGCGGCTCTGGTGGAACGGGCGCGCTTCCTTCAGCCAGGCTGCCTCGCTTACCGTCAACGCAATGTCATGTTTGGCCGCCAGATCCACCTCGGAAGGAAGCGCCGGGGAAAGCACGAGAATCGGGGCCCGAATGCCGCTTTGTCTCAATTGCAGCGCCTCGCTGATCATGCCTACCGCCAATGCGTCGGCACCGGCTTTCAAGGCGGCGTTGGCCGACTGCACGGCTCCATGTCCATAGCCATCAGCCTTGACCGCAGCCATGAACTTCACGCCTGACGGCAAACGCCTGCGAATTTCCCGGATATTGTGCCCGATCCGGTCCAGATGAACTTCAGCCCAAGTGTGCCGGTGGCAAGGTTTCGTTCTCATAAGCCGCTCGCCTCTCTGATCAGGGACTCGACCACTTCCTCCAAATGCCAGCCCCTCGAACCTTTGAATAAAATGACACAATCCTCGTTGACCTTCCCCTTTAGTTGTTCGATTAATTCGTTCTTTTCCGAGCAGACTGTAATCCGGCTGTCTCCCAATCGGCTTCTGGCTGACTGGGCGATCCGTGCCGCAGAATCACCTATTGTGTATAAAGCATCCAGCCGGCCCGGGTCCAGCTGCTCTCCGATCTCGCTATGCATGGAGTCCGATTCCTCCCCCAATTCGACCATCCCCCCGAGAACAGCGATTTTTCGTTTATTCGGGTCCATCGAGTACAAGGTGTCCAGCGCGGCGCGCAAGCTGGTCGGATTCGACTTATAAGCATCATTGATAATCAGGCATTGACCGGCCCGAATCAATTCATTGCGCATGCCTGTAGCCTCCACAGCGAGGAAGCCTTGCTGGATTTGCTCATACGTTACGCCAAAGTAGCGGGCCGCGGCGATCGCGCTCAAAGCATTGATCATTTGATGCCGGCCGAGCAGAGGAACGGACAACGGAGGACATTCCTCATCGTTGATGGAGAAACGAATGCCGGTCTCCTCCATCTGATACTGAGTCGGGTAAAGTGTATTTTGCAGATTGCTGCCAAAAGAGGCGGTCTCAAACTCCAGCGTCAACTCATCCAACTGATTGGTCAGACGGGGATTGTCCCCGTTATAGATGAACAGCCCGTTTTTGCGGAGACCGCATAAAATTTCCAGCTTCGCTTGCACGATCCGCTCCCTCGTTTTTAAATCCCCCAAATGCACCTCGCTCACATTGGTAATAATAGCGACATCGGGCTTAGCTATCGAAGACAGCTGATAAATTTCCCCCAATCCGGACATTCCCATCTCGACCACAGCCATTTCCGTATCTTCTTCCAGCTTAAGAAGGGTCAATGGAACGCCTAGATGATTATTTAAATTCCCGAACGTCTTCTCCGTTTTATATCGGGTGGCCAGAAGCGCGGCCAGCATATCCTTGGTCGATGTCTTCCCGTTGCTCCCTGTGATGCCGACGATTCGGACCGGAAGCTGCTGCCGGTACGCTCGGGCCAGGCTCTGCATGGCGGCCACCGTATCGTCGACTAGAAGGAAAGGAAGATCCACCGGCGGATCCGGTTCGTTCCGATCCCACAGGACGGCCGCCGCTCCTTGAGAGAACGCATCGCGCACAAACTTGTGGCCATTAAAGCGATCCCCAATTATCGGGATGAACAAGTTCCCTTCCTGAATCGACCGCGTATCGATAGATACACCTTGCACCCTGATCTTCCGATAAGACTCCGCAGGCTGCGGCGACCCGATCATTTCCGCTATTTGTCCTAACGTTCTCGTAATCATTGCTCATTCCCCCTATAGCTCCGATTTTGCTTGTGTGCATGGCGCTCCAGCGCCAGCTCGATCAGCTTGTCGATTAGCTGGCCGTAAGTCGTTCCGTCGGTCTTGGCCCATAATGCAGGAAACATGCTGATTTTAGTAAAACCGGGAAGAGTGTTTACTTCATTAATATAAATTTCATCCTCGTCCGTCACGAAGAAATCCGCTCTCATCAATCCGGCCCCATCCAATGCCGTAAAAGCTTGAATAGACAGCTCCCTCAACCGGTCATGAACCTCTTCACTCAGATGAGCCGGAATTTGTTGGATCAATTGGCCGCTCTTATACTTTTTGTTATAGTCAAAAAACTCCCTGTTCTTCAAAAACTCTCCGGCCACCGAGCATACCGGACGGTCGTTGCCGATGACCGCCAGTTGAACCTCGCGCCCAACCACTTCCTTCTCGATAACTAGCTTGCGGTCATATTGAAAGGCCAACTCGATAGCACGATACAGCTCCTGCTCATTCTCGCACCGGCTGATTCCTATGCTAGAGCCCAGGTTAGCCGGTTTGACGTAACAGGGATATCCTATCGTCTCCTCAATCCGCTGGCACTGACGCCCCGCCTCCTGGTTCCACTCGTAATGAAGGAGCGCCAAATAATCCGCTTGGGGAATTCCAGCTCTGGCGAATAGTTCCTTCATAATTACCTTGTCCATTCCCGCTGCTGAGGTAAGCACCCCGTTGCCCGTATAGGGCACGTCCATCAGTTCCAGCATGCCTTGGACGGTCCCGTCTTCGCCGTTCGTCCCGTGCAGAACCGGCAGGACCACCCTGCTTCCTTCTCCGGAGAACAGCTTGCACAGAAGTTCCCCCATAGAAGCGGCGGGACTTACTCCTGTACGGCTCCCCCGCAGCTCGTCCACATCGAGCAATTCATGGTCCAATAAGCCGAGACTGCACCAAATTCCTTCTTCCGTTATGTAAATGGGGTATACATTATATTTCTCTTTATCCAACGTGTTCAGCACCGTAAATGCGGTTAACAGGGAAACTTCGTGCTCCGCCGATTTGCCACCGTATAATACGTATAAATTGGTTTTCATCTTAGTCCTCCCAATGATTTGATGCCGTAGTCTAACCGATCTGCAGCATGACTGATGTCTATAACACACTATAAATAAAGAAGCTAAAATTAATTTCAAATAAAACTTAAGAATCTTTAAAGAAACACTGAACAAAATCTAAATCTATAGATAAGCCATTAAGGAAAACTCCTGTCTGCAATAATATTCCGTTTAATAACGATACAGACATTCGTCAGCGATCCAAATCCTTAATTCAGCCCCTATAACGTTACCAGAGTTCGTTAGATCGGCCTGTATCCTGTTTAGAAAAAAAAGAACCTTCGTGAGGCAAAATGCCCACACGAAGGTTCAGGTTCTTCATCCGTATGTTCTTTATGGTTCAGGCGAATGGATCGACAGGCCGGCAGCCTTCAGCCATTGTTCTATCCGAACTCTGGTCTGATAGAGCCGCTCTTCGACTTCTTCCGGGAGCCACGGTCTATCGGCGGTGCCGTCGACTCTTTCGACAATGACCGGTCCCGTAAAACCCGACTGCTTTAATTGTCCGAACAGCTCGACGAATCGGACCTCTCCGTCGCCGGGAATCGGAAAATCGAGGTTTGACCTGGCCCCGCGATGATCCTTGACGATAAAAGATTGCAGCCGATCCGCGATAAGCGGCATATCCTCCTCGGCACGGATTCCTTCATAATAATGCACATTGCCGGGATCGTAGCTGCCTTGAATGTACTCGGAGCCGATGGCCTCCAACGTTTGCTTCATATGGGCCGCTGTCGCCGTGTTCCCGGTATGCGGCTTGATCGTCACCAGGATGCGGTAGCGCTCAGCCAGTTCAGCGATTTCTTGGAATCGCGAGACGAATCGCTCATTAAGCCTGGCCAGCTCTTCCTCAGGTACGGGAACATCAGGAAATTGACGGTAGCCCCACGTCCCCAGAGATAATAATTCCTTCACCCCCAACGCCCGGGCGGTCTCGAACCTTATTCGAGCCCGTTCCAGGGTTTGGCCGGGTGCCAGTTGATTAGTACTGATCAGATTAACCGGCTCCAGGCGGTATTGCTCGAACAAGCGGCTCAACCGCTCCACGGAGGCCGGATCGCTCTCGTCGGGCACCTCCATTCCTGCATGGGGTAATCCGAACGATAAATAACGGTAGCCGGCCCGTGCCATTCCTTCCAACGCTCTCTCCAAAGAGTAATTGGCAAAGGGGAGCGTCATACATGCCAATTTGACCATCTCGCTCCATTCCTTCCTGCTTGTTATTTTCTATAGAACCAACTTTCATTAGCCGTTACTATTCGAATCGTCTACGCCAAACCAACAGCCGGCAGTGCTCAATCGAGCGATTCTACAAAAACTTCCCGTCTCTCCTTCAAGGAACGGTAAGCGGCTTCGGAGACGGAAATCGCCTGGAGACCGTCTTTTAACGAGATTAACGGACTTTGATCCTCGCGGATACAGTCGATGAAATGGCCGTTAAGACGCTGCCACATATCATTCCTCGTAAAAGTGATTCGTTCTTCGGGACCTTCGGCTGCTTGAACCCTCACTTCCCCGTTATTGTTCAGCACCGTCAAGCCTTCCGCAGCCACTCCGGTCATGTCATGCTCGACCCGCGTGATCCAAGGAGTACTGACATGGGCAATCCCGCCATTCTTGAAGCGAATCGCTACCGTAAATCCATCAGCTACACTGCCTGGAGGAAGCATGTAAGTCCCTCCGTAGGAAAATACACTCTCCACTTCCCCGCACATCCACAGAAGCAAATCGTAGTCATGAGAGCCATGGGAAAAAATCGGGCCTTTCGCCTCCGCGTCGCTAAAGTACCAGCTCGGCGTATCATAGTAATGATCGCGGTATTTGTCATATACCTTCATATTCGGGTCTAAATAATGGGTCCGCATCGACCAGGCCTGCAGCGTCTTCCCGGCGTCCGGCCGATTTAACGTTTCCTTCATCTTGCGGTAGGCCGGGTCAAAACGAAGCGGATAGCCGATCATCGCTTTCAGCTCGGGATGCTTGGCACCGGCTGCTACAATTTTTGCCCCGTCCTCCAGAGAAGTCGCCAAAGCTTTCTCCAGAAATAAATGCTTTCCCGATTCGAGGACCGCTATGGAAATATCGACGTGCAGATGATCTGGCGTCGCTACCCATACCGCATCCAAGTCCTGCTCCAGCAGGTCTTCTGCCCGATCGTAGACGATCGCTCCTACTTCCCGGGCCAGGCTCTCCGCTTTGTCCCTCGTCCGATTATGAACGGCGGCAACCTTAACCCCCGGTAAGTCATTCAGCGTTCTTGCATGAAGTGCCCCCATCAGTCCACAGCCGATGATTCCAACTTTGATCATTTCGTCACCCTGTTCTTATTTATATTAGGAAAAGCTGTGCTGCCGTTCCGAAGGAAAGTGACTCCGAAGCTTCACACGCCTTCGGATAGTAGAAGAGCTTATTCAGAAGAATACATGTTCCAGATCGCCTGGTGAGACTTCAACGAATCCCGCCCATCCGTCTCCGGGGTCTTGCCATGAACGATGCAATCCAGAAAATGCCGGACTTGATAAAGAGCATTCGTCCCTTGGTTCTCCGGCAGTTGGGCTGCGGGACCGAACACGGTCCGCTTTCCGTTCGCGTCCACCACTTCAATGCTCGTCATCCCGGCGCTCAGCACGATCAGCGCGTCCGGAGTGTGCAGATGAAGCAGGGCCGGCGGTTCCTTATACTTCATTCCCCAGCTTGTGACCAGATGAGCAATAGCTCCACTTTCAAACTTCATAATGCTGTGCGCGGTGCCTTCCCCTTCCATCCATTCCGTCCCCTTGTTCGTTCCAACGAAAGCAGAACGAATACAATCGCCCAGAAGCCAGATTAGCAGATCTACATAATGACAGCCATGACTGAACAGAACTCCTCCGCCTAACGTTGCTTTCCGTGAGAACCACGATCCGGGCGCCGGAGGCAAAAACCCTTCAATCCAGCACTGCGCGCTGAACACCTCGCCAAATTCCTTATTCTCCACTATTTCTTTGAGCCGCCTGATGATTGGCAAATAACGAACAATATAAGCCATCATAAACACAACATGTTGCTCTTCGGCGGCGCGTATGATGCGAAGAGAATCTTCTTCAGTCGTGGCCAGCGGCTTTTCCAGCAGCACATGCTTGCCGGCGGCAATCGCCTTGAGTGATTGTGCGGCGTGCAGATGATGTGGAGTGCATAAGCTGATCGCGTCGATATCATCGATAATCGAAGTCCAGTCGGTCGTATAACTGCAGCCCAACTCTTTAGCGATACGTGCCGCCTTTTCTTCATCCAGATCGACTACCCATTTGAGCTCGGCTTGCTCTGCGGCATGGTAAGCGTAAGCATGCTGCAGTCCCATGTTTAATCCAACGACAGCCGTTCGTATCTTGGCCAATACGATTCCTCCTTATGAATCAGGTTTGTCTATCATCCTAATGGAACCGCTCGCATAAATCTTTGACTTTCCAGACCGTTTTTTTGCATTATTTGAACGAATGGCAGCTTTGCCATCGATTATGTATGGAGAATCATTTTATTACTAGAGGATTTTGTGTATGATTAAGGAGATGGTTGAATGGTCATAGAGAAGAGGTGACCCCGCTTGAACTATGTCAGGCTTGCCTTAAAAGAAGAATTTGTAGTTAATAAAATCATTTCTTTTCATTACTCGGAATTGCCCAAAAACTCGTTTTATCCCGGAGAAAAGCATGATTTTTGGGAATTTTTGTATATGGATAAAGGCGAGGCGGAAATCACAGCGGGCCGCCAGACGCTTCATTTGAAGCAAGGAAATCTGGTGTTCTATACCCCTAATGAGCTTCACAGCTTAAAAGGCAACAATCGCCATGCCCCGAACATTATGATCGTCAGCTTCGAATGCGATTCTCCGGCTATGAGCTATTTTAAAGATAAATGGTTTTATCTGGGCGACCGCGAAAGACAGATTCTATCTACCCTGCTGCAAGAAGGGAAGCTGGCCTTCCAGCGTCCGGATAACAAGACAGCCCGCTTGGAAAAAAGAAATCCTGCCGTATTCGGCTCCGAGCAGATGGTCAAAATTCATCTGGAATGGATGCTGATTCATTTATTCCGATACGGAAATCTGCTGCATCAGGAGCATCGATTGTCTTCGGCAGCCAAGGAAAAGAGCGACAGCAAAATTACTGCTTCGATCATCCGTTATATGGAGGGCAATCTGTCCAACAACCCAACTCTGGATGAACTATGCCAGCATGTTCATATCGGCGCTACCCGATTAAAAAAGCTATTCAAAAAAGAAACCGGTTACACGCTGTCGGAATATCTGACCAATTTAAAAATTGAAAAAGCCAAGCTCTATATTCGGGAAGAAACGATGAACTATACGCAAATTGCCGAGAAGCTCGGATACAGCAGCGTTCATTATTTCTCCAGACATTTTAAGAAATGGACGGGCATGAACCCATCGGAATATGACAAAAGCATCAAAGCCAGAGCGTTGGACTGATTGCGATTAAACTGGTGAAAAGCTCTACCCGCTAAATCGGATTCACTGCTAATTTACCTTTCAACGCAGCAACGCACGCCGGAGAGGCGCGCGTGGCGAGTGTTCGTCCTATTGGCCGGGGGTTATAGCTCCGGCAGTCTAATGTCCACTAATCGTCCGGCCTTGCACGACTCCTCCACATAATGAACCAGCGCCTGGGTTTTAAGATAGTCTCTTCCGCTAGTAACCGCCTCGCGGTTCTCCCGCAAGGAAGCCAGAAATTCATCCAAGCAGCCATAAGGGGCTATATCGCTGAAATCATCGATAACACTAGTCGTCCCTGCTTGGGTTAGAGTCAGCTTTTTATCGGAAAGCTCGATGGCCCCCTCCGTCCCTTCCAGCCGCCAATCTCCACACCATTCCGTCTGCCTTCCCCGGGCTGTCATCGAACCGGTGTAGCTGATCGGCAGCCCCCCTTCCATTTCCAGCCAGGCGTACAGATTTACACTGTATAATTCGGCATCCCAACTCCCCGCAGGATTATAGTTTTTAGCGAATAGGACCTTCCCTTCCCGCCCTGTCAAGAAACGCATCATATCAAAATGATGCACCGCGATGTCTTTAAGCAGGCTGGCCGGATAAGAACGCTCCCGGTGATGATAACGATAAAAGCTTACATCGACAGCCGAAAGCGCACCGATCGCTCCTTCTTCCAACAGCTGCTTCAGCTTGCGAACCGGAGCAAAGTGACGGTAATTTTCGGCCACCATAAAAGGAATATTTTCCTCAGCCGCCCTTTTCACGATCCCGATCGATTCCACATAGTCGAATGCGATGGGCTTCTCGCATAGAATAGGCAGCCCATAATCAAGCGCAATATGGTTCATCTCGGTATGGACATGCGGCGGTGTCACATTAACGATAAAATCCGGCCGCTCCTGTTCTATCGCTTCTCTTAACGAAGTATAGAAAGGGACGTCTTCGAGTCCCTCCAGCTTGCTTTTCATCTTGACGTCCGATTCTACAACCGCCACTTGCAAGCCGTAGTCGTTACTAAGCTTCTTGAACCATCCGAAGCCGGCTACGCCCAACCCGATCAAAATCGCTTTCATACCCATTCTCCTTTATTCATTTAATCTATGAAAAGAGATTCTTATATTTCCAGTCATAGTGAAAAATGCCCCGCACGTGACCGGTTACGCGTCTACTACTGGGATGCGGGGTTTGTTGCGTGGTTTATTACGTCATTCTATTCAATCCCGGCTCTATCACAGACGTCAACAATTATAGCAGAGGAATATACTGCTGTCTAACGGAAGAACATTGTATATCAAACATAACACGGGATGATTGTCTACTAGATGAGTAAATTCCCAATGGTACAAAAACTTTTACTCTCGGAGGCTTATTCTTCGTCTTACTATGTAGTTTTTATCTGTTTCTTTATCAAACCGGCAAACCGTTACACCAAAGATTTCGTTATCTTCTATCGAAAGTCAAATTATCGTTAAGGAGAGTGTTTCTGTATGAAACGAATTTCTTCAGCCTGCTTGTCGATGTTGTTTACTCTATCGCTGTTCGCCACGGCCGCCATGGCTGCAGTGCCCGATTTCGAACAACTCGGATTCCCGACGGTTGCGGCAGAGCAAACGATTGAAGCCGGTCAGGCGGCCACTATTAGCTATGGCTCGGTCAAGATTGAGATTCCGGAAGGAACATTTGCCAATTCGGTGAAATTTCAAGTGCTGGAAGGACCACTCGCCGATTTCCAGGCCAAAGCCCCGGAAGGTGAAACGGTCCTGATAGATTTTGCCTTCAAGGTGACCGATACGACTACGAACGAATTGATCGGCAAATTCAATACACCCGTGACGTTCAGCTTTACCTCGCCGAGCATTGGCGAGGAAAGCAAATACTACGATACAGCGGAAGATGGAACGTTCACGCTAAACAAAGTACCGGCCAAGATCGAAGGGAATACTTTATCCCATCCGATTGCGGGCGCCCCTGTAGGATGGGCCGTCACTTCTCCAGCCGTTTCAGTCGATAAGGCGACTTCCCCGGTAACCGGTATCAACCTGTATCCATGGGCGGCTGTCGGCATAATCTTCTTATTGGCCGGAGCCTTCGTTTATTTCCTGTCCCGCCGACATGCGGCTAACTGATCGATGAATCGCCTGAGTCTTGCCCGTTTGGCGGGAGGATTGGTGGCTATTGGAGTATCCTTCCTCCTTGTTCCTTTCCTGTGGATAGCTTGCTCCGATAGCCTGGCTGCCCCTCTCCGGGCCCAGGCGGAGAGCCGATTTGAATCGCAGGAGGGGTGGATTTCCACCCCCTCTCCCGCCGCACAGTCAGCAGGAGTCCCGGCATTCTCTAATGGACTATTCCCGGAGCCGGCTCAGGAGAAATCGTTGATCGGAAACCCCGTCAAGGGAGAACTCCTTGGCAAGCTATCCATTCCTTCACTTCAATTTGAGGAAGCTATACTGGAAGGCACCGATCAGAGACAGTTGGCTAAAGCTCCAGGACATCTACCGGAAAGCGTGCTCCCGGGACAGGTCGGCAAAAGTGTAATCGCAGCTCATAACGCTACCTTTTTCAGGCACCTGGACGAGTTGGCCGCCGGAGACCTGATCACGGTCTCGACCTTGGATGGTACGTTTACGTTCCAAGTAATGGGACAGCAACTTCTGCATATCGAGGATGCCCTGCCTGATACCGCTTATCCGGCCTTAGCTCTGGAAACCTGCTATCCGCTCGATGCTTTAACCTGGACCGATCAACGGCTGTTTATAGAAGCCGCCCTAATCGATAGCCGGTTGAACGAGCAGGAATAACATCCGTTCATGTGGCCGACCGCCGCCATATAGCGCCCACCATAATAAAGCCTTATCCTCCATAACCGGAGCGATAAGGCTTTATTAATGCGAATATCACTCCCCCTCTCCATTAGGGGCCTCGACCCGGATTTCTATGCTGATGTACTTGTACTTCTGTTTCGGATCATTTCCGCACAATAGATTAACGCTTAATCCGCTAGGTCCCTAACACTTTTTTGCCTCTCGGCTCCGTTCCATGAGAGTCCGGCTCCAAGGTAATGCCTATTGAATCGAACGGCAAGTCCGGATTTTCCATACGGTAAGTAATCGCGCCATTGCCCAGAGGGTCCACCTGGAATGTCCCGGCATTCCGCCGCTGCCCTTCATGAATGAGCCAGACCTGATAAGCTTCTCCTGCCTGATTGGCCGCTAGTCCTTCGAAGCTGCCGACGATCTTTACCTCCTCCCCTTGCTTCAACAGCCAGACGGTACCTTTCGCCGTATCCATGGCTGCATCCGCCGATTCCAGGGCATAAATCTTCATCACTTGCGCGGGGACCGAGGGTGTCTGTACAACGGAAGGCTTGGAAGGTTTCTGCACGGCCATCAGCTGCTCGAGCATCGTAACATTCCCCCATAGGGAGACCAGAAGCGCCCCAAGAAGGACAGCCGAGGCAGATTTAAAGAACCACGGAGTATAACGCTCCCTTTTCCATCTCGCCCGACGCCGCTCCTCTTTGCGTCTGCGGGCCGTCTCCACACGGGAAGGAAGGGTGACCGGGATTGCCTCCGGTTCTATCTGCTTCTCGGGAAAAAGGGAGCCCATCACCTGCGCTTTCAAATCAGCAGGCACTTCCTCTTCCTCTGCTTGTAAAGCCAATGCCGTCCAAACCTGTTTTAATTCCCGGACTTCTTTCCGGCAAGAGGGACAATGAAGCAAATGGCGCTCAAAACGGATCCGTTCTTCCTCCGGGCATTCCTCGGCTATATAGGAGACGAGCAGCAAGCAATCGTCGTTCCGGTAATCCATATCGTTATCCCTCCCATTCGATTTGCAGATGTTTACGCAATACTTTTAACGTTTGATGAAGCCGGCTCTTCACCGTACCGAGCGGTTCGTCCCGCATTCGAGCAATCTCCGCAAGCGAATATCCTTCCCAGTACAACTGCTGGAGCAATTCAATTTGACTGGCGGACAGCCAGCGGTAAGCCTCCTGGATTTGCAGCCTGATCATTTTACGAAGCACTTCATTTTCCGTCGAGTTGGAAGAGGGGGATGGCGTTCGCCCCCACTCCATCTCATCCATAGAAATCGTCTTATGCTCGCTTCTCTGTTTCCGGATATAATCAATCGTCAAGTTGCGGGTAACCGTAAGCAGCCAACTGACGAATCGACCTTTGTGCGATTGATACCCCTTCTCCGTAGTCCATAATCGGGTAAAGACCAGTTGAACGATTTCCTTGGCGGATTGTTCATTCCGTGTCGATTTCAGGGCAAACGAATAAACGAGACGCACATAGCGATCATACAGTTCTTCCAGAGCCGCACGGGATTTATCCCTAACCCGATCCATCAATTGTTCGTCCATCATATTCTGCATCTGCGGTCCTCCTTCATGCCTCTTATAAGAAAACGTAAACAAAGGTATAACAGTTTTAGGGTGAACGCTAAAAGTTGATAATTTATTAAAAACCCCGCAGCAAGTTTGGACGACCAACACGCTGCTAACTATTTTCCGAAAGACCAAACCGTTTGACCCTTCCTTACGTTGACTTATAGTGACCGGAAATCCAACTCCGGGTTCAAATCTAAATTCCAAGGAGGTTTATGATGAAAAAGACGCTCACCACCCTATTCACCCTGCTGGTGGCTTCGGCCGTTATCGCTACGGTCGTGCTCGCCGGTCAAGGTCAGCCGGACACCGCAAGAAACCATCCGGGCAAAAGAGACAAAACTTCCAACACCGTTAAAGTATACGGTCCCGGGGGGCCGCTGGGCCCTATTCAGGAGCTCGCTGACCGTTTTACGAAGGAAACGGGCATTGAGGTGGAAATTACAGCCGGGCCGGAGGCCAAATGGATCGATCAAGCAAAGCAGGATGCGGATCTCATCTATGGCGGGGCCGAATATATGCTCCGCGAGATGATGAATAACTATCCCGATCTGATCGACGCTAAGTCGCGTACCGAGCTCTACTCGCGGGCCGCCGGGATATTGGTGCGCACAGGCAATCCCAAAAAGATCCATTCTTTGGACGACCTGACCAAGCCGGGCGTCAAGATCATAGACGTGAACGGCGCCGGCCAGCTTGGACTATGGGAAGATTTGGCCGGGCGGCAAGGGTTGATTCCGGGCATCGACCATAATATCGCGGTCTCCGTCAAGTCCAGCGCAGAAGCGATCGAACTGTGGAAATCGAACTCGTCCCTGGATGCCTGGATCACCTACGAATCCTGGCACTACCGCTTGCAGGACGTGACCGAATTGATCGAGCTGCCTGACCAGGACAAGCTGTACCGGGGAACTCCGATAGCTATTGCCAAGCATACCGATAATAGAAAAGAAGCACAACAGTTTATTGATTATCTAAAAACGGAAGATTCCCATCAAGTGTTTCAAAAGTGGGGCTGGAAGTAACCAAATGGATCGAAACCCGTGCCCTGCGCAGCCACGCTCATTCACTTTCACTTGAGGCTTGGTCAACGCTTACCCGTTTCTTAGTTCCTTAACGTATACGAATTCCTGCGAATATCAAGTTATTAGGAATCGAGTTCGAGTGCTAGAGACAAAAGCCTGCGATGATACAGCATTTTCCACATAATACCACCCGATCGTCACTGGAACGAGAAAAAGAATATAGTTTTGCAGGCAGTTGAGCCCATTTTTGGCTCTGCGAAAGATAAAGTCTGTACGCGGTAAAAAAGAACCTCGAGAGCCACATGTATTGTGGAATCCGAGGTTCTTTTTTTCATGTTGATTGAGTGGGGGCAGCATTCCGCAAGCGATTTATCACGCTGTATGATTTGACTTTAAAAGGTCATTATTGCCCGTACTTTTGTTTATCGCGAACACTTATGGTGTCCACTACATAGGAATAGTCTTTCCGCGTTCCATCCTTGGCGGTCACGCTAATCTTCAGCAGACCGACACTTCTTGCACCTTTAATCAGCTCAGTATAATGGGCGGACGTTACTTTTGCTCCGCTGCTTGTGGTGACAGACAGCTTTTTGGGATCGAAACGGTTGTCATACATCTCTAAGCGATTCACCCCGAATGGCGGGAGCAGTTTATACTTGGTTTTATTTTTATAAGAAATGGACTCGATGGCCGCAGAGTTGGAAGAACCGGAGAGCTCTACCCAGACCGGATTGGAAAAAGCGAAGCCCGTGCCGGCCAGAGGGCCGATGCCGGAGCTATTCTCCTGTGCCTTCTCACTGCGCACCTCCATACGGTAAAATTCCTTATCCGTCACAGGCAAAGGAATCGTCTTGGAGAAGGTGTTCGTTTGCCGGCCCGTAAGGTCCTCTTCAAAAACAATCTCTCTGCGGGCATAATCCGCGATATTACCGGTTACCGGATATTTAATGACGCGGACGCTGGTCAGATTAGAGTTGGGATCATAAGCCTGAAGCTGAAACGGCATATGGCCGGCTCTTTCCAGTTGGAGGGTTCCTCCCATATCGACTCCGCCGATGCTGAATCTGAGTTCTGGGCCGTTAGAGCCGTAATAACCCCCGTTCCGCAGCAGTTCCAGAACATTCTGCTCGGAAAGCTCCCCGATCAAGCCTTTGATATAGGGATCTCCAACCTTATCTTTGGTATGACCGTCGGAATTGGCTATTCCATAGTACTTGCCGTCCCCGCGTATACGTATATTGATTTCGTCCCAGAACCGGAACGCCCGCTCATTCACCCCGTTGTCCAGGGCATGCCAGGTGCCGTTCCATACTTCCACCCCGGTATATCCCGTCCACTGATACGGATTCTGGAACGTATAGGTTTGATCGAACGGATGAGCGATATAGAACAGGCCGCCAAGACCTGTCACCTCATCGATACTGTCCTGCCAGCTGTAGCCGGATTCCGGGTCGTTAATGTCATGTCTCGGGACGCCATTTATTCCGAAGGCCAGCGCATGGCCTGATTTCGTAGTGATTTCCGCAGCCGGAAGACTGAGGAAGCGTCCGTTATAGCTCTCGGTAACCGTATCCGTATCCGGCCTCTGCGAGTCGGTATTATGATCGGAGCTCCATAGCCAGGATAACAGCCGATTATTATAAACGCTGGCGGAGTTTTCGGCTACGGTATGAACTCCGTCACTGTGCTTCGTATGGGAATGATTGTCTCCTCCATAATACCCTGCCCCGCGGACATCAAAGCTGCTAGTGCCCGTCAGATTAAAAATATCTGTGGATACTTTGGCCTGGATAACAGACCTCCCGCCTTCCATCGCCACCGCGCGGACCTTCCTTACCGCCTGCACACGGGCATCGATAACCGGGATTTCCAGGCTTCCCTCGTCCAGCAAATGGACAAAATACGGAGGATGTACCTCCAGGGCAACGTTTTGCAAAGGGGCATCGGTCAGATTTTGCACGGTCATTGTGATCTCAAACGGTGCCTCCGCCACGAGATCCGGAGGCAGCTCAACCCTGACCTCCGCATACTTTTTCATCGTAAAGTCCGCTTGTATCCTTCTTATTTCCCCAATTTCGACGGTTCGGCCTTCTACCGAGTACTCTTCATTTACAGGAGTGATCCGATAGACGCCCTTCTTCGCAAAAATCTGGTATTTGCCCTCGCGATTAGTTACTGCTCTTGCATAGACGGCTCCGTTCTCGTCCGCAGCCGCTATTTCTGTAAAAGGCACAGGGGCCCCCGCCTCATCCGTCACTGAGCCGATTATGCTCCCGTACTCTTCGGCCTGACCATGATCCCGAATGAATTGCGCCCAGAATTCTGCTGCGGCGTAGGGTTTATCCGCAGGGCCGGCGACATGAGGCAAATGGTAGATCACATAGCTTTGGCTCTCGCCGTCAGGGATTACCGCCGGGAACCAAACCCCCATGAATATAGCCTCATGCATAATGATTTCGGGCTGCTGCTCGTTCGGCCAAAGGATCGCATGGGCTGTTTTCCCGGTGAAGGCGTTGTTGATTCCGTTGAACAGATAGTGATCCGTCCATCCGCTTCTGATCGCATTCTTTTCCTGACTATACACCCAATTTCTTCCCGGCAGGTAGCTATGCTGCTCTCCCGGCTGATCGGGATCGATAATATACCCGAAATTTCCGTTAAAATCGCTTCCCGTCCGGTTATCGAGCGTAATTTCCATCTTAATTAACGGCGTGCCTTCAACTATGGAATACCGCACCGAGGCTTTCATCTCGTCATTGGAATCCCAGTCCCCGTCGGCTACAATGGCATTGCCGTCCAGACGGATATCCGGAAGCTGGAGCTTCGTTAGCGGATGAAACCAGGACCATTCCATATGCTTGCCGTTCGCTTCGTCCTCCGGCGTTACACCCAAGTCATCGCTCAGGACGAATTCCGTAAAATCGAGGTTCTCCTGCATCGTCAGTTTGGGAACGGCATCCATTATATGACCGGGGGTCAGACTGCCCCACTTATTGTTCCCGGAAGCGTCGTTGCTCCAATCCACCGGGTCTTTGCCAGCTGTTCTTACCGTCCCGACCGTAAATTTAATATCCGGGCTTTCGATGTAATAGTAATCGTTCTTCGGCCACCAATCTCTTGATGTTCCCTCATAGGTAAATCCCGGGTCCCCGCGGGTCACGCCCGCTACAATCTCCCCGACAGGAGCGGTCATGTTGAAGTCAACCCGAATCGGATTTCCGTCGCCCCACCCCGCTAACTGCTGCTCGTAATTCTCGCTTCCATTGGTGGCGTGAAGGCTGTAGCCTTCTCCTTTCACGGCGTATAGGCTGTACATTCCTCTGCTGTCCGTAGTGGCCGCGGCATATTTTCCTCCTTCCGCCGTTCTGAGTTCAATCTCCACGCCGCCTGACGGACGGCCCTCGGAATCGGTGACCTGCCCCGTTATTTGGCCAATCGCTGCCGGATCGATTCCCTGCTTCACCACATTGGCCCAGAACTCCGCAGTCTGATACGCTTCATAGGCCGGGCCCGGGTTATGCGGCAGATGATAGATCACCAGTTCCTTGGTCCCGCGGACAGGCAAAGTCACCTTGAACCAGGCGCCGGTTATATATCCTTCCGGGATGAGCGCCGAGGGCTGCTGATCGTCCGGCCAAATGATCGCATGAGCTGTACGGCCGGTATATTTATCCTGTATTCCGTTGAAAATGTAGTTTTTATTCCAGCCGGAGGTAATATATTCGCTGACCTGGCCGCCTCTCCAGCCCCAGCCGGGAACATAGCTCTGCTGCTCAAGCGCCTCCTCCGGATCAATGATGTAGGCAAGATGTCCGGAGAAATCGGCGGTCCCCTCGTTGATCAGCTTGACTTTCATTTTAATCAGGGGGGAATTTTCGACAATCGAGTAAGTAACCTGGGCTTTGACGCTCGGATCGCTGTCCCAAGTTCCATCGGCCACAACCGTGTGATCCGCCACTTGAATATTCGGCATGCTCAGCTTTTCGGTCGGATACCACCACGTCCTCCCGACGTTCTTGCTAAGCACAAACTCCGTGTAATCCAGGTTGTCCCGCATGTTGAATTTGGGGGCGGCATCCATCATATGGCCGGGTGTCAAGGTCCCCCATTTGTTATTGCCGGTCGCTTCGTCGCTTGTGTCTACAGGATCATTGGTCGATAATCTGTCCGTCCCGATGGTTAGCTTGACCTGATCGTTTTCAATAAAATAGTAGTCTTTGCCCTCTACCCAATCTCTGGCCCCAACAGCATAAGTAAATCCGGGGTCGCCACCGGTCTTCCCCGCTACAGCGGTGGTGGAATCCGGCAGCTCCGGCACGACGCTCGTTTCGGAAACACTGCGGCTATCCACCCCATAGCTCGCTTCCGTAACGGAGATTTCTTCATTCCCCGCCACAATGTCGCTGAACCCCCTCCCGTTGCCCTCCTGTAAGTTTCCGGGGGCAGAGCTCTCCTTGCTCCTTACTGCGCTGCCAGAGGCAGCGCCCGCTGACCCGCTCGGGAAAGAGCCCGCCAATAACATCGCCGATAAGATGACAGCTACACCTTTCGAGAAAAATCGCGATCCCATGTTCTTCCTCCTCTCTCAAATAAAGAGCAGTTTGTACGTGAACCGATCCGTTCATCCCTTCTTCAGCATTAGTAAAGGGCTAATGGCCGGCTTCGGCCGGCGGTCGGACGAAAGGAGGCTGACGGAAGGCCTCTGACGTTAAGCTTCACCCGGAACAAGCTGCCTCCGTGGCGATCATCCGCTTCCTCGTCTCTCGCTGTTGTAATATACAGTTCATCGAGTTCGGGACCTCCGAAAGCGCAAGACGTCACCAAACGGGCCGGAACCTTAATCTCCTCCAGCAATTGTCGGCTGGTAGGATCGTAGCGGGATACTTTGCCCCCGCCCCAATGGGCTATCCAGAGCGCCCCTTCCTCATCCACCGTCATGCCGTCGGGAAGCCCGTCCTCCCGCGCAATTTCCAGCAGCGTTCGGCGGCCGTCAATCCTCCCGGAAGCCATTTCATAATCGAAAGCATATACCTGTCCCGCGATTGTGTCGATGTAATACATCGTCTTCCCGTCGGGGCTCCATCCCAGCCCGTTAGAAATGCTAACGTTCGAGACTTCCCGCGTCAGGGTGAAATCGGAATGCAGGCAATAAAGACTTCCTGCTTCAGGCTTACCTGTCATACTCATCGTGCCCGCCCAAAAACGTCCCGCCGGATCGCATTTGCCATCATTCATCCGATTGTCGGGCAGATGCTTCTCCGGAGCGGCTATCCTTGCAAGCGACCTGTCGTGTTCATCGTACCGGTAAAATCCATCCTGCAGAGCCAGCAGCAAGCTACCGTCCTCCGACGGTACCGCCGCCCCGACAAATTGCCCGAAGGAATGCACGGTATCCTCGCGCTTCTCCGGATCATACAAATGCAGGGTCTTGCCTGTAATGTCCACCCACAGCAATCGGTTGCGGGCTGCGTCCCAGCATGGACCTTCACCAAGTAATGCTTCTCGATGTACCAGACATTCCAGCTCCTTGTGCATGAGTCCCTTCCTTTCCGTTATAAGTTAATGCAGCATCCAGCCGCCATCCACGTTCAGCGTTTGCCCGGTTATAAAATCGCTGTCTGACGAAGCGAGGAAGACAAAGGCCCCTTCGACGTCCGCTGCGACTTCGCGTCTGGAGAAGCACTGCGCCTTGGCCAGGAAGACAGCACTTTCCTCGATCGTCTCCAAGCTCACCTTCTCATATTCCGTTTCCGTCAGAACGGCCCCGGGAGTAATACAGTTAACCGTGATGGAATCTTCGCCAACCTCGCGCGCCAACGCACGAGTAAAACCAATGATGGCGCCTTTGGAGGTGACGTAGTGAAGAAACTGCTTCTGTCCGGTAAAAAACGTGACGGATGATACGTTAATGATTTTCCCGTAGCTCTGCGCTTTCATATAGGGAAAGACAGCTTTGGCACAGAGAAATTGCGACCGGACGTTCACTCCCATCAGGGCATCCCATTCTTCCGTTGTAATCTCGTGCCAGATTTTACGCGGGTCCATCGCCGCGTTATTGACCAGAATATCGATTTTACCGTATCTTCGTACGGTTTCTTCCACCATCCTGTGAACATCTTCCTCCCGGGATACATCCGCCTGTATGGCAAAAGCTTCTCCGCCAGCGGCAACAATGTTCTCCTTTACCTGTTCCGCAAGCTCGGGATGCGTACGGTAATTGATGACGACTTTGGCTCCTTCCCTGGCATAACGCTTGGCCACCGCCGCCCCGATGGAGCGGGAAGAACCGGTGATGATTGCTACTCTCTCGGCTAACCTCATAGCCCTATTCCTCCTTGTGCGCAAGATCCTCCCTGCAGTGCAGGGCTAGCGGATTGGGTGTACAGGCTCAAGATCCCTTTGTGGCGAAATTCCGGCGGGTTCCAGGACCGCTTTCTTTCCGTAAGAATGCTGGTGATCTCGGCCGGCGTCCGTTCCGTCCCTCGAATTCCCACAATATCGATGCGGCGGTTGGGAATGTCGACACAGATCATGTCCCGATCCTCCACGAACGCTATCGGGCCTCCATCGAGTGCCTCCGGCCCCAAATAGCCGACGCACGGCCCCCGGGTCGCGCCCGAAAATCTTCCGTCCGTAATCAGCGAGGTAGTGTGGGACAGCACCGGGTCCGAAGCGATCAGTTCGGACATGAAGAACATCTCCGGCATCCCGACCGCTTTAGGCCCCTGATAGCGGATGATGACGACATCCCCGGGCTGAATGCTTTGGGCCACGTATGCATCCACCGCTTCCCGTTCGCTGTCGAACACGCGGGCCGGGCCGGTATGCACCTGCATCTCCGCGGCAACGGCGAACTTCTTGATCGTCGCTCCCTCCGGCGCCAGGTTGCCGTATAGAACGGCCAGCGAGCCTTCCGGCTTCAGTGGTTTAGCGATAGGATAGATGACGTTCCTGCGGTTCAGCTTGTAGTTAGCCAGAAACATCTCGGCATAATTCCGCATTTCGCTGCGCCGCATCTCTTCCAGATTTTCTCCAAGCGTCCTGCCCGTTACGGTCATCACATCCAGATGCAGGAAGTCTTTAATTTCATCCATAAGAAAAGGAACGCCGCCAGCATACCAAAACAGCTCCGTCGGGTAATGCCCGGCGGTCTTCGTATCCACCAGAACAGGAATGCTTCGATGGATGCCGTCAAACAGCTTAGGCTCCAAGACGATCCCGATTTCCTTGGCAATGGCGATCAGATGCATGACGGCATTCAGCGACCCTCCAACGGCGGAGTGCACCATGATCGCGTTCTCGAAAGCCTCGCGTGTAAGGATATGCTCGGGCCGGATTCCTGCCTGCGACAACCTGATGACTTGTTGACCGGCAGCCCGGGCCGCTCTACGGATTTCCGCATTGGTGGCGGGGATCAGCGCGGACCAGGGAAGCGCCAAACCAAGCGCTTCGGCCATGACCTGCATTGTGGCGGCCGTCCCCATATACTGGCAGGCACCGCAGGTTGGGCAGCAGGCCCTTTGGAATGCCAAAAATTCCTCCTTCGTCATCTGATTTCGCTCGACCTCAACGCTCATATGCCACAGCTCTTCGTTGGAACGCATGCAGGGGCCTGCCCCCATGGCACCACCCGGCACATGAATGGACGGAATATTTAATCGGGCAATCGCCATCAAATGGGCGGGAACCGCCTTGTCCCCCGCAGAAGTCAGCACCATGGCGTCAAAAGGTGTGCTCAGCGCATGAATTTCTGCCATAGAAGCGATCATGTCCCGCGAAGGCAAGGAGTAGTGCATCCCGTTATGCGCCTGTGCAATACCATCGCAAATATCGGTCGTCGTATAGATGGCGGGCTTCCCGCCCATCTGGAAGACCCCTTTCTCCATTTCTCCGACCAGTTCATTCAAGTGGTAGGAGCTGGGGTGACTTGCCCCGTGCGTGCTTTCTACCAATACCTGAATGCGGTCCAGGTCTTCCACCGTCCAGTCCATCGACATGCGCAGGGCGTCGCCCTCAAAGCTTATTTTGCGAACCTTCTGACTGGCTCGCGTATGGTCTATTTCAGCCACCGGCTGCACCTCCTATAGGCTTTACTTTTGTATCGTGTGGATAATCATTACGAGCCAACCTGCAACTACTAAATATTGATTATTCACATGGGAATAATGGGAAAATAGTTGCATAATACGAGCCCTATGTTGATTATCAACCTCTTTTGACTGTTATCCCCTTCGCTCAGAATCCGCTATCGATTAGGTTGGGATGTCCCCCGTGCCTGCTTAGCCTGCTGTAACTTTGCCACAGTGTCCCCTATGACCTTGGGCTGTTGATTACCGACACCTTTAGTCCGTTATCCCCTTAGATCAGAATGTCCACTGTTGATTGGTCAAGATGTCCCTGTTGCCTGCCTCAGCCCGCTGTAACTTTTATCAGGATATCCGCTATGACCTTGGACTGGTTGATTACCGGTACCTTTTGACTGTTATCCCCCTCGCTCAGAATTCACTGTCGATTTGGTCAGATTGTCCCCGGTGCCTGCCTAGCCCGCTGTAACTTTTGCCAGAAATCCGCACAATAATCTTGGCCGATTTGCCTACTGAGCAATGGAATAGCAGGTCAATGGTACGGGTCCAACCAGCTCTCTGAGTCAAAAGGCTAGGACAAGGGATGGTCCGAACTCTCCCCTGAGTCTAAGGGATAACAGGACAAAGGACGGCCCGAACTCTCCCCTGAGTCCAAGGGATAACAGTGCAAAAGCACGGGCGGACCATCACCTGAGTTAATGGCAGAACAAGGGGCAGCCCGAATAGCCCCTGAGACAAAGGGATAATAGTGCCAGATCACCATCGAACCATCTCCTGAGGCTAGGGGATAACAGGACAAAGGACGGCCCGAACTCTCCCCTGAGTCCAAGGGATAACAGTGCAAGCACGACCCGAACTCTCCCCTGAGTCCAAGGGATAGCAGTGCAAGCACGACCCGAACACCTCCCCTGAGTCCAAGGGATAACAGGACAAGAACGGCCTGAACACTCCCCTGAGACAAAGGGATAGCAGAACAATGTGTACAGCAAAGGCTGTTTATGTCGACTTCTGCTGCGGATTCCTCCAGTCGAAGGAATCGTCGAACGGATAACAGGGGCGCCTTAGGTTGTTAAATACCAGCTTTCGCAGATCGGCTGGACTGCGTCCCGGCGTATCCAGCAGGAAGATGCGCTTCGATATCGCCTCGTAATCGGCCCGGAATTGATTGGCCGATTTCACCAGAACGATGTCGGCGGCCGCCGGTTCCAGTCCCACGCTTCGATACATGCTTGGATCACCGGAGAAGGTGGGCCGTTCCGTAATCAGAAGCGACAGCCTTTCCAGCTCCAGCACGACGCAGCGGCCCATATTCGCTTCCGTTCCCTTGGCATAGCCTCCGGCCAGAGTAAAGCGCCCGTCTCCTATATGCCTGACCCGACCGCAGACTCGCAGCGGTTCACCGTCCGGGCAGATGGAATAGCCGACTTCCAGCTCTACGGACTGGCCTTCTCCGGCGTCTATAGCCCGAGCCACCGCCGGTGCATCGACAATCGTCAACAAAATACTATGACGAAGATGCGCCTCGCAGCTCAACAGTTCCCGGAGGACATAGTTGCTGTCCCCGGTCGAACCCGCGCCGGGACTGTCGGCCGAATCGGAGATGACGAACGGCCCGTCGCCCGCTTGCCGCTCAGAGGCGAGCTTCACCACTTCTCGTACCGAGTAAAGCCGGATATGGAACTCGTGACGCTTCTGCCAGAACAGATCGGCAAGCCGGTCCGCCTCCCGCTCCGCCGCCTCTTCATCCTCATGGACCGTGACGACCGCACAGCCCATCTCCTCGATATCGAGCCACGGCTGTACGGGAAACAGGGAGGTCACCCAGGAGTTCCCTAACCTCTCTCCCTCCTCCGCTGCTTGCCACAGCTCGGCGAATGGGCCGTGAGAGCTTTGGCTGTTCTCGGCGGGGACGATCATCGGGATCTTCCGCATGCGTACCACCGGCTTCCTCCCGCTTCGAAGCATGGAGAACAACAGAGCAGCGGAGCGCATGCCCGTGGAGACAAAATCAGTGTGGGGATAGGTGCGAAACCCTACGATTCCGTCCGTCACGGAAGCCATTTTATCCGTTACATTGGCATGCAAATCAAGGGAGACGACGAAAGGGACGTCCCCTATAACACTCCGAATCATTTCCATTAAGCATCCTTCCACATCGTCGCACCCTTCGGCCACCATAGCGCCATGCATCGCGAAATATACTCCGTTGTATCCGGAATGGAATTGAAGCTCCCGAAGCAGGGTTGCCTTCAATTGTTCCAAGGCTTCTGCCGTAAACATTCCGGATGAGACCGCATTGGCAGCCATCGTCGGAATCACCTCTATTCCTTCGGTAGAGGCGGCGCGCATAAATCCGCTCAGTTCATTCTCCGTCCCCGCATGCAGCACATCTTCTCCGAACAGCAGCCGATGCCGGCGGAAATTGTCCATAGTGCTTCTAGCCGGACCGAATGTGTTGCTCTCCTGAATGACAGCGCCAATTAATACCTTCGGTTTGTTCATGGGAGGATTCTCACATAGAATACGGAATATTTTTTCAGCTCCAATTTCCATTCAGCGGAGGAAAGCTGTTCTTCTTGAATAAGCTCCAAATTCCTTTCTCCATCGATAGAATAAATTTGAATCCGCTCATAAGCGGAGGCGGAATCGGTTAATCCATTCAGACGCAAGGTCAGACCGCGGTCCTCGTTATGGAAATTGGTCAGCAAAGCCGCGATCGCGCCGTTCTCATCCTTGGCCGCCAGACACGACAGCCCCTCGGCATCCTCCGGCAGCTCACAGTGAAGGCGTACATTATGCCGCCGCAAGTTCTCGAAGGCCTGGAAGGTGTAGTACGTCTTCTGCGGAACGCCGTGGTAATCGAACAGGCCGCAGAACAGAGCGGTCGGCTGACCGTCGTAATAGTTGGCCGCATCCACCGGAAGATCCTGCAATAAAGCAAGAATGTAGGCGGAGAAGGATGCCCCTTCCTCCCCTTTTTGCCGGTTGAAGGTGTCTGCGCGCAAATATTCATTGCCTTTTTGCCAGATAGTGCCGAAATCGGCGACAAAGTAATTCCATTCATTGAGATGGCTCTCCGTATCCTTGAACCCGTACTGGTCCAGCAGGCTCCGGACATGAAGCGCACGGTCGGCAAAGACCTGCGGATCGGCCGTATACGTATGCCAGGAGAAAAAATCGAGTGGCACCTGCTTCTCCCGGCAGTGCTCAAGAAATTCAGGGACAAAGTCGGCGGTTGGCCTGGCTACGGCGGGACCTCCAACTTTAAGGGAAGGATCGTAGCGTTTGATGGCCGTCGCCGCCGTTTCATAGAGCGAATAATATTGCTCATGGGTACCGGACCACATCTTTACACTAAAGTCCGGCTCATTCCATATTTCCCAATATTCGATGCCGTAATGAAAACCATCGGCCCATCCCTCGTTATAGTGGCGGATAATCCCGATGCAAATCTGCGCCCACTTTTCGTAATTTTCGGGCGGATGAACAAAGTATTTCTTCTCGGTATGCTCGATGCTTTCCCCTAAGCGGTAGACGATTTTCGCCCCGGTCGCGGCAACTGTACGAAGATATTCGTCCGTCTGAGAGAAATTGTAGCTGTCCGGGTCAGCCGGGTCCTTCGAGAAATCAGGGAAGACGATATGGATATCGACCTCGCGGGGATGCGGCCAGTTCGGATCATGCAGCCGGACTAGCGGAACCCTCATAGATACGAAATAATCGGAAACATCGACCAGTGAACCGTAAGTCACCGGACCGTTATTCACCCCGTGAATCGGCTTGACGGCCCCAAGCGGCCGGTCGATATTCAATTGAATTTCTGGCATGTCCTACTCCTCCATTGTCGCTATTTTGGTCGCGATACTCCTGCGGAGTAACGCCAAAAGCTTTCTTGAATACTTTTATAAAGTAAGCCGTATTTAAGTAACCGACTTCATTCGTAATCTCATAAACTTTTAAATCCGTATTTAATAACAAGTGAACCGCCCGCTCCATTCGCACCCGGGACAAATAATCTTTGAGCCCTTCCCCGGTTTCCAGCTTGTAAACCTTGGACAAATAGACGGGATGCATATCCACGTAGGTTGCAAGCGTTTGCAGCGAGACATCCTCCGATAGATTTAAATGGATATATTCTTGAATTTGTTCAATGAGTGTTTTTCTAACGTCTTGAATTTCTACCTGATTCGACAGGGACAGCCGCCGACAGACCTCGAAGGCCCATTCCTTGAGCAAGGAGACGGACTGCATTAATTCAGGGGAATGATAGAACCTTGGATCCCCCTCGCAATTCAGCGCCTGGGCCACCGTCTGTCCGTTCGTATGGGCGTAATGAAAGCATGCGGATAGTACCGTATGGTAGATCTCGGACAAATAATCTGCATGAATCGGCGAATCCCGTGTAGTCGCTTCGAGTTCGGTAAAGACACTTTGCAGCTTGGCTTTGGCCTCTTCCCAGTAACCGGCCGCGAACAAATGGGATATCGACGGAGGGGCCTGCAGGACAGAAGCTGCACTCAACACGGAGGCGGTCTCGGATTGTCCGGCTGTCAGGAGCAGTCCGGCATCATCCCCGATTCTTCTTCTTAAGGTTTGCACGGCTGATTCATATACCGTCATCAGATCGAATGGGAAAGTGACGCATTTGCCGTATACGACCGACAGATTTTCTTTTAAATAGTGCAAGACCAGATGCTGCAATTGGCTTAGCAGCCGCGAGACCGATTCTTCTTGACGTCCATCGGGCACGCTTTCCTTGGGCTTCAGAATAAGGACCAAATAATTGTGGATATCCTTGCATGACCATATATGATACATGGCGCCTAGCACTTCTTCGGCAATATTCATAACGGAATATTCAAGCAGAGAGCGGTTGCCCCGACCGGGTGTACGGCGCTCCAGGCGAATGACCGCCGGATAGACCACATCCCCTTCCCCGTAGGGAAGCTCGAGAAGTGCACATTTTTCGTTCAACTCGGCGGCCGTCTGGCTTCCCTCCAGCATATTGCGCAGCAGATCCGACCTAAGGGTGGGCAGATGCTTCTGCAAATATTGAACCGTTGTCCGCTGTGAGGTGATTTCATTCCATTCCTTCCGCATGGAGGACGTCAGCTTACGGACAGCATTCGCCAGCCATTCATCGCGAACCGGCTTGAGCAAATAGTCGGCCGCACGCAGGCGAAGGGCTTGCTGGGCATACTCAAATTCGGCATGACCGGTCAGCAGGATGAACTGGATCCGGTTCGAATAAGTACGGATCGTCTCGATCAGCTCGATGCCGTCCATTCCCGGCATGCGGATATCGGTCAGGACGATATCGATGAACTGCTGTCCGACGATGTTCAAAGCCTCCTTGGCGGAATATGCACAGAATACTTCCTCGATATCCAGCTCCGACCAAGGAGTCGTCTGTGCAATCGCATCGACGACGGAGCGTTCGTCATCTACGATCAAGATCCGGAACATCGTTCTCTTCCCCTTTCCTCTCCAGGACGACGGCGACCGCCGTGCCTCCGTCTCTTCCATGCATCACCTGCAGGCCAGATCCTTCACTGAACATCAATTGCAGCCGCCGATTGACGTTCCATAGCCCGAACGATCCATTATCCGTATTCTCGGCTCGTCCCAGACGCTCCCTAAGCTCCTCCAGACGGGCGTCGTCCATGCCGACACCGTTATCTTCTATGAAGATCAGGGAGCGGTTCCCTTCGGATTGACCCGTAATCGAAATACAGCCTCTGCCTTCCTTCGGCTCAATTCCGTGAATGACGGCGTTCTCTACGATGGGCTGCAGGATCAGCCTTGGAATGACAACCCTCTTTAACGCGTCCGGAACGTCGATATGATAGGTCATCCGATTAGTGCGCAGGTTCTGGATTTCCAAATAGTTCACGATCACGTTTAACTCCTCGTCCAGCTGGGCTGTTTGTTTTCCTAATCTCGTGGTGTAGCGGAAATATTCCCCTAAATTCAAAGCCATGGCCGCAACGGCCTCTTCATCGCCCAGACGGGCCATATTCTTGATGAAGAACAAGCAATTATAAAGAAAATGAGGATTAATTTGCGATTGCAGCTGCTTCAATACTGCCTCCCTGGAGCGGATGCGCTCTTCATCGAGCTTCGTCATCAGATCTTCAATCTCTTCGGCCATCTCGTTAAAACGCTGGAACAAAAACGAGAATTCGCTGGCCCCCTCCAGCCGGATCCGGGAGGAATAATCCCCTCTCTTGATCCTCTGCATATTTCTTACCAGCATCCGAATAGGGACCTGTAGCTGACGATACAGTATGTAAGAGGCGATCACTCCGAAGCCGAGCAGGATGAGAGTAAACGTGTAAAATAAATCACGGGCCTTGGTCACCGGAGATAAAATCTGATCGACCGGAATGGAATCCACCAGATACCAGTCCACCCCATATAACGGAACGAAACTGAGCAAATATTGCTGGTCGGTAAGCTGCAGCGATATATTCTTCCCGATCCGGAGAGGCACCGTTTGTAAATAGTCAACGACGCCTCGGGCATAGGCCTCATCCAGCGTCCGGTTGCCGATCACTCCGAATTCCGGGCTGTACAGCAAAGGGTCCCCTTGACCATCCGCCTTGTACTGATCCAGCAGCGTCTGCAGATGCGAGGCTTCGAAGGCCGTCTTCACGATCAATCTCGCGGATTCCGGCTCTTCATAGGCGGTGGCTGGAGTGAGGGAGAACCAGACGAATTTCGCCGGTTCATCCCCCTGCCCCTTCACATATTGCCAGCCCCTGCGAATTCCGCTTATCAGCTCGGAATCTACGTAGCCGAACGTTTTGCTGGAGGTGGAGATCACCTCTTGCGATAAACGGGAGTAAACGGTAATTTCCGTTCTCCAGCCCGTAATCCCCGATTGCAGCGAGATATGATCCAGGATCATATTCGTCAGCTTCTGTCGATCATACGGGTCCCCTGACTGCTGCTGGTACTCCAGCTCCCGGATCGCCGGATCGTTGGCAAGAGTTATCGAATTGATGGAAATTTGACTTAATTTCTCTTCCAGCTGGCTTTTCAGAAAGAGCAGCTTGTTCAAATTGGCGGCTTCGATTTCGCTCTTGATCACCTTCACCGTGGTGTGGTTATAGATCGTAAATAAGATGACCATTAACAGAAGCAGTCCAAAGATAAGAATGACGACCTTGGAGAAGCTGTTCAGCTTTTGACTCATCGTTTCATCACGCGCCCTGAAGTGAAGTTTATGTTATCTGTAGAATAACAGTAACATAGCCCTTCCTTACCGTACACTAGGATTCGCGCCACGGCACTTTATCGGGTAACACTTTGGTACCACTCATTCACTTCCTTCGTAATTTGTTCCCCTCCCTGCGCCTTCCACTCCTCAACGAAATCATCGAACGATTCTACCGGATCATTGCCGAAAATGATTTTGCTGTACTTCTCCATCTCCAGCTTCTTCAAATAATCCCATTTGGTTTCCATAGTTGGGGTTGTTCCGCCCGTAAATTCGCTCTTGACCGAAAACTCCCGCGAGTTCCATACATCGGTAGCGGATTTCAGCTCGATCGGAGGAACGAAGCCGCCCCAAATTTTCTCATAAGGTGTCTCTGCTTTGCCGGACTCCGCAATTCTTACCAGCGCCTGCAAATTTTGTGAAGGAATTCTCGGGCCCTGCTCCAGCAAGCTGTAGAAGAACACGCGAACGCCGCCTCCCGGAATCTTCGTCAGGTCATATGTAACCTCGCCGTCGACGATATCCCAGTCATACCCTTTGACCCAACCGTTCTCGAACTCGCTGCCCGGCTTCGGATCAGCGACATGGTCGAACAAGTAATTGGCATACGTGAAGAAAATTTCCGGGTTCTTCATATTTTTATTGATGAATATCCCCCCGTTGTAGGGATGCCGGCCATAATGCATGCTTTTTCCGTCCGGTCCTACCGGCAAGGGGAAGGTGACGAGCTCGGCTTCCGGATTGTTCTTCTCCAGATCCCCCATCGGATAGGCTTCCGACCAATATGGTCCGGCGAAGGTGCCTGCGCTGCCGGCTGACATGAACGATCCGGCTTTGGCGCCATCCCAAATTCCGGCTTCCTGCGGAATATAGCCTTTTTGCACCCAATCCTTCAGCTTCCGCAGTCCTTCCTTGATTTCCGGCTGAACGGAGCCGTAGCCTATCGATCCGTCTTCCTGCTTCAGCCAAAAGCCGGGCATAGAGCCATACGCCCCGAATACCCATCCCAATCCGAAGGAATCATTGTACGAGTTCTTGAGCCCTGTGGAAACTCCATACGTGTTCTTCTGTCCGTCTCCATCCGGATCGCCATTCGTAAAGGCCTCCAGCATCTTCTCGTATTCCTCCAGCGTAGCAGGCGCTTCCAGGTTCAATTTCTTCATCCAGTCGCCGCGCACCCATAAGACGGGGTCATTATTGTAGTCATAATCCAAATTCGGGATCCCGTAGCGCTTGCCATCCCGGGTGAATTCATACCACACGGAAGGATTCTCGTTCATGGCCTTCTTCCAGGTTTCGCCTGCGTATTTGTCAAAAAGCTCTCCCACGTCCAGGAACTTGCCGGAGTCGATCAGCATCTGTGCCACCGAAC
Organism: Paenibacillus sp. J2TS4; assembly: GCF_018403245.1. Taxonomy (GTDB): domain Bacteria; phylum Bacillota; class Bacilli; order Paenibacillales; family NBRC-103111; genus Paenibacillus_L. The sequence goes on along the minus strand of NZ_BOSH01000004.1, from coordinate 469,511 downwards.
CGCTGGCAAACAGCACATCGGGCATCTCCTCATTGGAGGATAAAGCGAGCTTCAGCTTGGTGGCGTAAGCCCCGTTAGTGTCCTTCACGGACCACAAGTTTTTGATTTCAATTCCCAGCTTATCCTTGGCCCACCGGTAATGAACATTATCGTCCATCGTTTCGCCATTCTTGAACTCGGCTGCAGTGACAATTCGCCTGACGGTCGTTATCGTAACGGGTGGGTCATACTTCCCGTCCACCAGCTGCAGGCCGGTTTCCTGCGGCTTGTCCGTTCCTCCTCCTCCCGAATCGCTGTTGCCGGTTGAAGAATCTCCCCCCGTACACCCCGTCACCGCCACCGATGCCAGCAGCCCGGCCAGGGCGAGCAGTGAACCTTTGCGAACGTGATTAGTCATTTCCTTTCCCCCAATCTATGATTAGAAGCTTCTTCATTAATCCTAACCTCATTTCGAGAGAGAGGAAATAATCCATTATTAACAACGGGATATGGTTTTATAAAGATTGGGTATCGAACCTTAATGGCTTGTTAATAATCCCTATCATTCACCTGCCAATCCGGTTAATAAAACAATACGCCAGGTTAAGGATGGGTTATATAGGTTTGAAAAGGGACGTGCTAAAATGTGAACTATCACTCGGATAAAGGATGGTTTGCCCATGGATTCACACCTCAAACGAAGTTCTCCGCCATCAGTTACCGCTATTCAAAGCGGCAAAAGAAAGCTCCTGCGGGAAACGTGGCCTTTTCACCTTATGCTGCTGCCCGCGGTGATCCTCGCCTTTCTATTTAACTATCTGCCGATGTTCGGCGTAGTGATGGCCTTCCAGAACTATAAGCCCTGGACTGGATTTCTGCATTCCGATTGGGTCGGGCTGGAGCATTTCCGCTCCATGTTTACCAGATCCGACAGCAGTCAAGTCATCTGGAACACGTTTATCATTGCTTCGTTGAAAATCGTCTTTATTATTATCGTCCCTGTCAGCTTTGCGCTCCTGTTGAATGAAATTCGGAAGATGGCGTTCAAGAGAACCGTGCAAACTCTTGTCTATTTGCCCCATTTTCTGTCCTGGGTCATTCTTGGCGGGATTCTGGTCGATTTGCTGTCCCCGCAGTCCGGACTGGTGAACCGGGTGCTTCAAGGCTGGTTCGGCCTCGATCCGATTTTCTTCTTGGGCGACGGAGACTGGTTCCGGGTAACTGTCGTGGTTAGTCATATTTGGAAGGAATTCGGATACGGCACGATAATTTACTTGGCGGCACTGGCCGGGATCAATCCCAATCTCTATGAGGCGGCCGAGGTGGACGGAGCCAACCGCTGGCAGCAAACGATCTATATTACGCTGCCCGCCCTGGTGCCAATCATCGTTGTCTGCACCACCTTGGAGCTCAGCAACATATTAAGCGCCGGCTTTGACCAGATTTTTAACCTGTACAACCCCATGGTGTACGACAAAGGGGACATTATCGACACTTTTGTCTACAGGGTCGGAATTCTGGATCAGCAGATGAGCTTCTCTACGGCGATCGGGTTATTCAAATCAGTGGTCAGCCTGATTCTGGTCGTTATTGTATACCGAATCGCGCATAAAGTGGCCGATTACCGTATTTTCTAGGAGGTTAGATCATGTATTACAAAACGTGGCCCTACCGCTTCTTCAGCTTCTTCAACCATCTGCTGCTGTTTGGCGTGGCTGTCTTGTGCATGCTGCCGCTATGGCATACGCTAGCTTTGTCCTTAAGCGGAAGAGCCCCGGCGAATGCCAACCGGGTCGGATTGATTCCGATCGACTTTACGCTCGATGCCTATCAAAAAACATTGGCTAATCCGGATTTCCTGCAGGCGCTGTTCATCGCCTTTCAGAGAACGCTCCTGGGGACCGTATTCGGGATGCTGGTCATCTTCCTGGCGGCTTATCCCCTGTCCCGAACGACCAGCGTCTTTCGCTTCAGAACGTACTATTCCTGGTTTTTCATCATCACGCTATTATTTAGCGGGGGGCTGATCCCCACCTATATCGTAGTACAGAAATTGGGGTTGATGAACTCTATCTGGGCCTTGATTCTGCCTTCAGCGGTTAACGTCTGGCTGCTGATTCTCATGATGAGCTTCTTTCGCAACGTTCCGAAGGAATTGGAAGAAGCCGCACTGATGGACGGCGCAGGTCAATTCCGCATTTTATTCACGATTTTTCTGCCTATCTCCATGCCGGCGGTGGCGACCCTGTCGCTGTTTACGATGGTGCATCACTGGAACTCCTGGTTTGACGGACTTATTTACATTACTAAAGCAGAGAAGTATCCTCTCTCCACTTTCTTGCAGACGATCTTGGTGCAGATCGATACGTCCCAGCTCTCCTCGGTCGGCCGGGATCTGGAGAACATCTCCAACAAAACCGTCAAGGCGGCGCAAATCTTTATCGGCGCCCTGCCTATTCTCGCAGTTTACCCGTTCCTGCAGAAATATTTTGTCAAGGGAGTGGTTCTGGGGGCCATTAAGGAATAAGATAAAAATTTCATGCAAAATGTAACTTCTAAATCACATATAGCTTATAAAAAGCCCGCCAGCATATTGTTATAACGGCTGACGGGCGCTTTGCTTTTTTCTTTATTAATGATATTCCGACGACAGACATTTCGTATTATTGCCGCTTGGCGTTCCCTTTACTGCCATTTCCCGGTTTCCGCTCTCCGGAAAGGGGAGGACTGGAATCAAACCGTTTACGCTCGGTTCGTTCGATTTGTACGATCTTCCCATCATGGACAATGATTTGTACACATCCGTACTCCAATCCGCTAACACTCGCTATAATACGGTCTGCCCACACCTCGTCGATTTGTAACGGTTTTGTCACCGCTCTCCCTCCTGTTCATCTTTACATTGAGAAGCCGACTTCCCGCTTACTTCGTTTATCTGCCGCTGCAATTGCAGCCCTATTAAGCGGAAAAACAATAATAAAATTACCCCGCAAAGTGACGTATGGCCTTCGAAGCTTATTCCGTCCACACCCTAAGGACCGGCGACAAACCTTCCCCTAATCGCGGTCGCTCTTCCTGATTTTGCTTCCCCGGAACTTATTATTAAATGACAAAAAAGACACACACCAACGCTCGTCACACTCGGGTTGTGCCTCCGGAGGTCCGGTCGACCAACTATTCCCATTAATTTAGTCGGATATTTAGTTAACGATATCTTATCATCGCTGGAATCAGGTGTCAATATAGTGATTTCATGTCATTTCATAAGCGAGCCGGAATGATTTCCTCCGCCAAATCCTGTAAAATACTTTATGACAAGCTGAAACGCCTGCAATCAGAGACTCAATATCCAATCCTGAAATCTTACTACCACATCATTTACTGGAGGCAAGCATGGAACTACTAGTTAAATTGGACCAAGTCAGCATGCGTTTCGGTTCAAAACCGATTCTGGACAAGGTCTCTTTATCCATTTATAAACAACAGTCGTTGGCCATTATCGGCCCGAACGGTTCCGGTAAAAGCACTTTATTGCGCCTGATCGCCGGCCTTTCCTCCCCTACGGAGGGAAAAGTACTTTATGGCCACAATCGAAGACCGGTCATTGGTTGGGTGCCTGATCGTTTCCCGAAGCTGCCTTTTAATGCTTTTGAATATTTAATGCATATGGGACAAATCCGAGAGATGGACAAAGCCCTCTTGCAGCTCACGATTCCCGAGCTGCTACAGCGGGCCCGTCTGGAGAATGCGGGCCGCACCTGGATACGAAATTTTTCCAAAGGAATGCTGCAAAAGCTTGCCATCGTCCAGGCCGTGCTGGAAAAACCGGAGCTTCTATTAATGGACGAGCCTTTATCCGGACTGGACGAGGAATCCGAGAAGGATTTGCTGGAGCTGTTCCTTCAGTTGAAGGCACAAGGGGTCACTCTCGTATTCGCTTGTCATGAAGCGGTCCTCTGGGAGAAGCTCGCAGACCGGACCATCCGGATTCATCAGACAAGCATTGAATCGAAGACGTTGCAAGAAGGACCTTCTGCGGTCGTCTGCATCGTAGCCAGTCAGGTCGGAATCGGAGAAATCGAAGACTGGCACAGCAGGCCCGGTGTAATGGAAGTAGCTGAAGTGGAGAACGGCATCGAGCTCAAGGTCGATGCCAGCGACAGCGATGCTTTGCTGCGGGAGCTGCTGGACAGGGGCGGGTCCATCGTAACCGTAAACCGGACATCGGGAGGGGATCGTCCATGAAATCCATGCTGGCCTTGATTCGTTACCAGTTACAGCTTTTTGCACGAACGTACCGTTACTTCGCTCCGATGTCTTTATATCTCATCTTTATTGCCTGGATTTATTCCATGATTCCTAATCCGGTCATGAGCAGCTATGCGAGCACTTCGGTCTGCTTGTTTTTTGTGGCCGCTTGGCTGGCCTTTAACTTCTATGCGGCGGAGCCTCCTGCCCAACAACAGTTGACCTTGATGCACTCCCGCGGCGGAATCCGTTATCATGCCAGCCGAATGGCAACCGTATGGGTGGCTGCTTTTCCCCTAACGCTGTTCGCTGTGCTGTATCCCATCATTCGCGGGAGCTTCGATCGCGCGCCGACAGCCATAGAGATGGCGGTCTCCCTGTACGCTCATCTGCTTTTCACCTGGATGGCGATTGTGCTGACGGCCCTGTTCTGTTCCAAAATCGGCACCCAGCTTATTTCCAAGCTGGGCGGATTGGTGCTCACGATGATTATGTCTCTAGCCGTACCCGGCCTGAACGAATGGCTTCCTTACCCTCTCCGATGGCTGTTGTGGGTGCTGCCTCCGGCCTCCCTCCTAATCGATAGCCTGATGAATTTCGATACTTTGGGTGAACTTGAGACCATTGCCAAGCTTGGCTGGCCTTTGCTTTATACAATGGTTCTATTCTTGCTGACGATTGTTTATCTGCAGGTACGCCGAAAATAAACAATCGAATACCGTCATCTTGTCTCTTGATTTTAATAAAGAAAGGAGCCCTATATGTACTCTGTCGGCCAATTTTCCCGAATTTGCGGCATGTCGGTCAAGACCCTTCATCATTATGACGAAGTCGGATTATTAAAACCGTGTCGACCCGGAAACGGGCTACCGTTATTATGACTACGGGCAAATTCGAATCGCTCTGCAGATCCGGCGCTTGAAGGATTGCGGTTTGCCGCTGAACAAGATTTCCCAATGGCTTCGTGAAGAAAAAGCGGAGCCAAGGGAAGCGATTCTGACCGAAAGCATTCACGAGGTCGAGCGGAGCATTGAGGAGCTTAACCAGACGAAGAATAACATCTTGTCTTTATTGAACGATCTGGAAACCAACAAGCCGCTTATGCCGGTTTCGACGATTTCCGATTGCTTTGAAGAAATGAGGAAGGACACATGGATTTACAGCATCCGTAAAGCTGTTCCAATCTCCGGTATCGATGATCTTGTCCAAACCCTGTTGGAAAGATTATACGCTCTGAAGCTCGAAGTGGAAGATGATGCCAGGCTAATGACGATATTCCATGATGATGAAATAGATCCGGCTTGTACGGAATTGGAGGTTGGACTGGCCGTTCAGCCGTCCTTCTCCGGTCTGCCCGGTACCCGAAGCATGAAAGGAGGCAAGCATGTCGGCGTTGAGATCGAAGGCCCTTATTCCGAGCTCCCCTTCGGTTACGCCAAACTGATCGATTATATCCTGTCCAACGGATACACCATCGTGGGACGCCCTTTCGAAATGTACATTACCGGGCTGCTCCCTCCTTTGGGAAACAGCCGCGATTTCCGCTCCATTAAACCGAACCTTCAGCTTAACCCTCTTTCCTTCGTAACCCGACTCTATATTCCTGTCAACAGCGATTGACCCTCCGGCTGCCGGAGGGTTTATATTATGCCTGAGGCCAGTTCCGAGGTCTATGTTTTATGGTTGGGGGCCGGTCCACTCTGATCGTGCCCTAACCCGATCGAAAGGAGTAAGATTCTAAAATGTATCATTCCAGATTACGCGGAGATTATTATGAGATGGGTTATCGCTATGGAAGCCTGCTGCACAAGAACGGATTCCGGTTTCCCGAGGTTTCGCCGGAGAAGCTGGTATTCGGAGAGGAAAGCAGCAGGATTCTGAAGGCTTATTATCCCGGAGCGATTGCGGAAATACAAGGGTTTGCAGACGGCTGTGCGGCTTCCTTCGAGCAAGTAAGCTCCTTCCTGCTGACAGTAGGTCTCTTCGGCCAATCCCCTCAATGCAGTATTTTTGCAGTATGGAACGGCAGCGATATGATCGTCGGTAGGAACTACGACATGCTTCTTGATGTCAAGAAGTATACGGACAGCTCGCTGGTAAGCCCCAATGGTCGCTTCCGGTATATTGGCCATTCAGACGTTTTTATTGGCAAAGTGGATGGCATGAACGAACATGGACTGGCTGTGGCCATCACACTTGTGCCGAGCCATCTCCGGCAGCCCGGAGTCCACTTTTACTTTGCCACCCGCTATGTATTGGAGCACTGCCGTACGGTAGACGAAGCGATTCGGGTCCTGTCCGGATTTCCCGCTTCCCTCTGCTGCAATTACTTGCTGGCCGATCCGACAGGCGGTATGGCCGTAGTAGAAGCTTCCCCGGAACGAATCCGTGTCCGCAGGCCCGAAGCGGACGGAAATTCGCTTATTTGCACCAATCATCATCTCCATCCGGAGATGACCGACATTACCGGCTCACAACAGGAGGCCTGGAGCAAAACAACGGAAAGATATGCTGCCATACAGCAGCAATTGAGATTTCTTCCCCAGCCGGGAGTCGAGGATGCCATCCGGATACTATCGGATACGAAGGGGCATGTATGCCTGAATTTGAAGGAGCATCGGTTCGGGACCTTATATTCCATAGTAATGAATTTAAGCCAATTGGAATTATACCGTGCGGAAGGTGCGCCTAATCGCTGCAAATACAAGAGGGACGACCGGTTAGCCGCTCTGCTGAAAAGAACAGTTTAATCCGGATTTGTCTTATATTACCACATCTTTACATAGATAAGGGGCTGTCTCAAAAAAAGAGAGGGTTTGCGAATTTTCAGCCCTGCTCAGTATCGACTTTTTGCGAGAAAAAGGACCTCACCATCCTCCTTTACAGTGGAGTGCGAGGTCCATCTTTCGTATATATACTGGAGGGTCCGGTTTTATGCGAAATCCTTCGGGACAGCCCCACTCCCCCGCCGGATAGTGCAAAAGACGGACGATAGTCCGGATCTTTTCTGGAAAAAAGCTGCACCGCACCTGATTCTAGAGCGAAACTGCAGGTCTTTTTTGGAAAAAGGCGCGACATGCTTGATTCTAATGCGATAATGCAGGTCTTTGGAGTGATTTTTGCGAAATCGACCATTTTGCCAAAAAGACCTGCACATTTGAGCGTCTTTCGCTCTCTTTGTTGAAAACGGCCGGATTTCAATGTACTTTTGCTCGTCTTTGCGACGTCCTTACGGATCCGGATGCGACCTTTATACGTAAGAAAGACGAGCGGCACAATGAAAGAGTAAGAGCGAGTGTTAGTGGAAAATTGACCACCAGCCTCGCTCTTTTTTCCGAAAGCTCATCACTTTGTCGGTTCAGGCCGTTTCTCGGTAGTTTGGAAAACTACTTTTGAGACAGCCTCTTCAAATATTATTAAGAAGAGAGATGGTAATGCTCAAGCACCATTTCGGCGAGACCGGCTTTGTCCAGCAGAGGGATCGGAGCAAGGAAGGTGACCGTCACGACGCCCGGATGACGCCCGATTTGAATGGCCCCCGTGATGGTAGCCCGGTTCAATACTTCCGGAACCGTGATTCCCAGCGTATCGGCAGCTCGCTTCAGCCCGTTGTCGGTCGCTTCGTTCAGGTTGGCGCCTGTACCGACGAACGATACGGGAGCCGTCTCTTCGATCTGCTTCACACCCCAGCTTTGCGCTAATTGCATTGCTCGGCTCTTCTCTTCCGGCGTATAGGGGCGGGCCAAATAAGGAAGATCCTCTTCTACCGGAAGAAGAATGGGCCCATCGATGTTCAGTCCTTTGATGACACGGACCTGCACCGTGACGATTCCGGATACATCGGTCGTATGCCCTGCAATTTCCCCGTCACCCTGCATCGCATGCATATCTCCCAGATATACACCGCCTCCGGGCACTTTAACCGGACAAATTAATGTCGCATTCTCGCGAACGCGGTTAATATCCATATGTCCGTCGGTCCGATCCTCCAACTGCTCCTTGGTCATTGCATAGTCATGCGGCGCACCCAGCAGAAAGGAGCCGAAATCTCCCGCATTGTGCGAATCCGGGAAGGGACGGGCAGGAGTTGTCCCCAATTGGCCCAGGAAAGGACGGACTCTGGCAATGGCACCGACAATATCGTGAGGGGCGAACGTCACGATCGGATTCTGGCACGAACCGCCAGGCGTTGCCATATAGCGGCGCCCATCCTGCGCAATTCGTTCCGCCGCCTCCTTCGGAAGAGTGACGCCGAACTCGCGGCTTGGATCAAAGCCCATCGTGTATCCATTGGTGAATACAAATGGTGTCACATCCGCCCCGCATTGAGCACAACGGATGGCCTCCGGCCCTATTCCTTCGATGCGTGTCTCGGGATAGAAGGTACCGCATTCCGGACACTTGGCAGCTACGAACGGGTCACCCAAGAACCGTCCTTCCACGGTCTTGTCGTTACCCGAAGCTGTAGCCAAGGACGTCACTCGAATCGACTTGATGTGAATCGCAATGGCGTCGCCGACCTCTGCTCCTTCGACATATACGGGCTGCGTCACTTCATGCCCGCCGCGCAGCTTCGGCGTGATCATAGGTCCCCAGCAGCCGGGAGTCGTGTTGGCCACAATATGCCCGCCGTCCCTGACGGGTCCCAGCATGGGCTTGGCCGGATCCAAAATTCCATCGGTGAAGGTGCTGACATAAACGGTTTCTTGTGCCTTAGAATGATTCATGTCTGTCTCTCCTCGCTTATTGGAATTATTATACCCCTACGTGACTCCCTTTAAGTATATCTCTTCTCTTCCGCATTATACAAATGAGTTGATAGATTAAGGACAGACTTCCTCCAATAATATTCTGGAAAACCAAAACATACTGTCTACTCCACTTCTTCAAATGAAATGAGCAGTGTATGCTGACAAGCGGTTTGTAAATCTCTCCAAATTCGATTGATAGGAGCTTCCTCCATGACAGAGCGAATACCCATATAAGGAAATAATGCTTGTCCGCAGGATAAGGCCATGCTGGCGGTCGCTTTGCAGAGACGGCTGATTTCCTGCTGGTGATCCTCTGAGAGCAAGAAGCCGCTCACATGTTTGTTCCAGGATTCCTCTATACCGGAATAGAATTCATCCACCGATCTTCGCCATTGCTCCTCAACCTTCCCAATCTTGTTGCGGATAAATAAATAGCGGCCGGATGGCTCCCATGCTTCCCGATTCCCTTCAGCTACCCTCCCGGCCTCCTCGATCAAATGCTTCGCTATCCCGACAGCAACAGCAGCAAACGAAGATTGAGCAAACAGGAGGAAGGGATAGCTGTAGATAGGATCGTTATATAAATTCGGATTCCCTGTCAGATCAAAAGTCATTTCGTCCGGCACAAAAACCTGATCCACCGTTATCGTGTGGCTCTCGGTTGCCCGCAAACCAAAGGCGGTCCAATCCCGTACGATCTTTACCTGCTCGGGCAGAAAAATGAAGGAGCGCATCTCCTTCTCAGATGAAGCCGAGTCCCCGGCAATAAAGCAATTAGCTGTAAACATAGTGGCATGCGTGGAGCCGCTGCAATATTTCCAGCTGCCGCTAACCCGATAACCGCCATCCACTCTCTCGGCCGTTCCCGATGGAAATCCGCTTCCCGCCACAACCGCTTTTCGGTCGGAGTAGAGAGTGCAGGCCGGGGCGGACATAAACGGGACGAAAAATCCCCCGCCAGCACCAATCGTTACCAGCCAGCCGAAGCTCCCGTCCGCCCAAGAACACTGCTCGAACGAACGGAGAGCTTCCGGCAGCGGAGTCATCCTCCCTCCGAGCGCATTCGGAACGAATAACTTAAATAATTGTTGGTCGTAGATGATTTCTAACATTTCGGACGGGAAGACCGCAGCCTTATCCCATTCGGTCGCTCGTTCTCTGATTGTATAAACCTGTTCTGAGCTCAACATGGAAGACAAATCTCCTTATTTCGATATGAATAGTATGTATTATTTTTTGTTCCATCTTGTCAGATCTATTATACACCAATACCCGATAGCTTAAATACACTCTCTCCCCTTCTGCGTTATACGACCCGGAAGAAACCGAGCCTTTACAACGGTCCAATAGCACGGAAGATAAAGTAGATTGAGATCATCATGCTAACATAGCCAGCCGCTCTTGTTCAAGTTAGTCCTCAGCAACTTCGTTCCTCCTTCAGGCGTCTATGCTCGGCCTGGTTTAAATCGATTTATGCGGGGAGGATCGTGTTGGGGTGGTTAATGGAAGCAGAATGTCCCTGGTTATCCAAGTAATAATCGTACAATTCCCCTGTATAAATTAACTGGACTTTTTCCGATTTCTCCAAATCACAAGGCGTGGTCATCGAAGGACATTTACCGACGAGAGAAGCTCCGCTTTGTTCAAACAGCCAGGCGACGAACTGCGAACAGAAATAAGCATTGGTGCGATGGATGCGTCTTTTTAATAGAATTCCGAATAAACCTAGCAGGTTGTAACGATACTTGCATTTGTTCAGCTCGATATCGCGGATTTGATTGCGCATTTTCTCGTATACAGCCAGATCCACTTTACAGCAATAGACCGCGCAAGTCGCGTTTCGGAAGAAAGAAGAGCGAACATTTTCTTTAATGAATCCCCCAATAAAAGGATTATTCGGACGTTTGCGCCCAAAGCTGTACACCTCGGTCAACTCACTATCGAACGCAATAGAGGCATGGTTATATGGTGCCTTAGTGTATAGTCGAATCAGTCTCGTGAATAAAGTACCCGTATCAGATAGTAGAATATATACCGATTTTTCATGAGCCATAATCTCTCACCCGTATCTTCATAATTGGAAATAGATATAGTATAGTTAGGAGTCGCAGCCGCCGCTTCACCGACACCGCCGAATGATTCGTAATATTCAAGATCTATTATAATATGCAATAACTGCTTATAGAACGGACTAGCGTCCGGATTCAAATCTCGACTTAAGTCTTGGTCTTTAATTCCGATTAATGATTGACAAGCGGCCTCACCCCTGTCGCAATACAGGCGCTGCCGAATGATTCAGGCAATAAAAAGGTGCGGTAAGAATCATTTTGTTCTTCGCACCGGAGTAATATTATGATTAACATAAACTTTTCAGCAGGCTATTCATAAACCTTCATTATATATAACGATTTGACTTTCGATAAAGTTTCATTAAAAGTACTATTCTTGATTCCCTAATAGAAATCCTTCTGTCTCCAAATCCCCGACGAAAGTCCAGCATCATCACCGTCGGCAGTCTGTTTTAGAAAGGAGCTTGATCCGATTACAATAGGATTAACCGAAGGGCAAGCCGTTGCCGATGGAATAAGCAGCTATTATTATAACGGATAATTAAGACGGCTAACAGGCTGTTGAAATAATTAAATTCTGGAAAAGGGGATGCGAAATGAAAAAATTATATCTTTCCCGTAGAGATAAGAAACTTTTTGGATTATGTGGGGGATTGGGTGAATATTTCAACATGGATTCTACCCTCATTAGGGTAATCGTTGTGGCTGCTGCCTTCTTCTCCTTTGGTGCGGTACTGGTTCTTTATCTAATTGCCAGTGTTCTGGTTCCTCATGAATCGACTTATTAGGAGCCCTCATTAGGGTAAGAAGCGAGTCCAATTTAATGCAATCCATCATTGGAAAAGGTTCGGGGGATATCCAGTTAGACAATACGAGGCGTACTTTCTATTATCACCGGGCACCGGGATGAAGAGTGAACAAGGTTCAACTATGAGAAAAGGCTCAAGGAACAACGCCTGTTATTCCTTGAGCCTGTATTTATTGATCAAAGCATATCCAGCCAAAAATCTTGTTTCACAACGCGTCCAGCTTCTTTACTATGAAACAGAATAGCGGCAACCTGCATAGGATCTGGTACGTTTTAAATTCCCATAATATGATAACCCGCGTCGACATGGATAATCTCTCCGGTTACCCCTCTGGACATCCGGCTTAGCAAGAACAAAGTCACGTCCCCGACTTCCTCCTGCTCGATATTTCTGCGGAGCGGGGTTTTAGCTTCCATCGTTTTGAAAATCTCATTGAATCCGGATACCCCTTTAGCAGCCAATGTCCGAACCGGACCTGAGGAGACAGCATTTACCCGAATCCCGTATCGGCCCAGATCCTCGGCCAAATATTTGACACTGGCCTCCAATGCCGCTTTGGCCACTCCCATTACGTTATAATTGGGAACTACCCGTTCTGCTCCAATATAAGATTGAGTGACAATGCTTCCGCCTTCCGGCATAAGAGCCTTGGCTTCCCGGGCGACTGCAACGAGAGAGTAAGCGCTGGAGCTCTGCGCAAGAAGATATCCTTCGCGGGACGTGTTCACATATTCCCCCTGAAGCTCTTCCTTGTTCGCGAAAGCGATGGAATGCACCAGCCCATGAATCATTCCGGCACTGTCCTTAATTTCCGCAAAAGCCTGTCGGATGCTTTCGTCGTCGTCCGCATCACAGCAGACGGTTAGCAAAGGAGAAATTCCGTGCTCCTCCAGCAATTGACTGAGCTTACGCAGCGACCTTTCCTTCCGATAGGTGAAGATGAGATTAGCCCCCGCTTCATTCGCCAATTTGGCGATGCTCCAGGCCAGACTTCTTTCATTAGCCACACCCATAATTACGATCGTTTTTCCGTCTAACAGCTTCATGAATAGTCCTCCTCTTGCTACATGCCTTATGCTTTATTTTACCACACTATTGGGGCGGCACTAAAGTAAGCTGTCCTTCCGTCCGCATGGAAATGGCTCAAACAGATAGATTATAGTACAAAAAAAGAAGCGGTCTCCCGCTTCCTTCGATCACTCACATTAATATGGACCCTCGATTGATTGATTAGCCTTGCTTAACTAACGAAGCAATTTGAATGGTTCGTTTGGCTTGATGCTTAACCGCAGCCTCAACATTCTCTACCATATTGCCATTCTGATCCACGGTAACACTAGTTCCATATGGGTTGCCCCCAGCGCCAAAAATGACTGGATCGGTATACCCCGGAGCAGCTACAATCGCGCCCCAGTGATACATAGTCGTATACAAGGACAGGATCGTCGCTTCTTGGCCGCCGTGCGGGTTCTGAGCGGAAGACATGGCGCTAACGACTTTGTTCGCCAGCTTGCCCTGGAACCAAAGTCCACCGGTCGTGTCGAGGAATTGCTTCATTTGGGCAGGCATATTTCCAAAACGGGTTGGTACGCTAAAAATGATAGCGTCTGCCCATTCCAAATCTTCGAGCGATACAGTCGGAACGTCTCGTGTTGCATCCACATGAGCCTTCCACGCCGGATTAGAAGCAATAGCACCTTCTGGAGCCAGTTCCTGTACCTTTAATACACGAACTTCTGCACCTGCTTCCTTAGCTCCGGCTTCCGCCATTTGCGCAAGCTTATAGTTGGTACCGGTAGAACTGTAATAAATAATCGCCAGTTTTACATTAGACATTGTATTCTCTCCTTGTATAGTTATTGTTTATTATCGCAAGCGAAGACCGTTACGGCGCCTCGCAAATACGCAAAATCAAGCTGGATAAGTAAATCATAATCGAACGGCAAGTCGGGTTGCCTTAACTTTTCCGCCGCCAAGCTGCATATAAAGTCAAACTCTATTATCTTTAATTAATTTATCTTGAATCCGAGATAATTATAAAACGTTTTTAGATCATTTGTCAACCTCGGTTTTTCTGGAGCCCAAAAACCTCCATTCCTTATCATTTCTTCAACTGAATGACATTATTCGTGACCCTGCTCCGCCGACTGCAAATAACTCTGTTTTTCGTGAAAGTAGCGAAAATCGTATAAACGAAGGGTTTAATAAAACTCGACCGTCGCAACAATTTCATCTATACGGATGAGCGCGAGAAACATACCGGGGTTGTTTTACCGGGGCGGCATTCAGTGTGCCCGGATTGCCATGCGGCCTCCACGCATCATCAACAAAGTAAGCATCGCAAAGAAGCGTCAAGGAGCCCACAAACGCTGCGCGGTCCTTGGCGCTTTTTTTCCGGATCCAATTAATCCCACCAGAATTACCATACATCATGCTTCATTGAATAGTCGGCGTAATGCACCGGCGTCGTTGGTTTTCTTCCAGCTTGCAACACCCAGGTGTCACCCGTCACCGCAAGCGGCTTGGCTGCCCAGTTTCCCTGCCAATGTTATCGCTCCAGGTAGCCTTTGTCCACGGCGGATCGGATTAAGTTCTCGGCAAAAGCCCATAACGAAGCCGAGCCTTCCGAGATATGCCGGTTCCGCGCCAACACTTTATCACTGGTTATTCCATACTTCTGCCAAGTATACCCTTCTGTATAATAATTGTGCAGTAAGGGCTGAAGTCGATCCAAAGCTGCAGCATACCGGGACTCCGAACTCACTCTATCTTCAAACTCATGCCAAAGCGCTAAAAATTCCTCCCGTTGATCTTCGGGCAGTAAGCTAAAAATTCGCTTAGCCGCCGCAAGCTCCCGTTCATATTTATCCTCATGACCTTTATCGTCGTAGGCGAACGTATCCCCTGCGTCAATTTCGACCAGATCGTGAACCAGCAGCATTTTGAGGACACGTAATATGTCAATCTCCTCATCGTTCGCATGCTCCAATAATAGAATGGCCATAACCGAAAGATGCCACGTATGCTCTGCGTCATTCTCTGTCCGACTTTTATCCATCAAGACTGATTTTCGATACACGCTTTTTAATTTATCGATCTCGACGATAAACTCTATTTGCTTCAATAATCTTGTATTTTCCATAAACTCGTTTCCCCTTCCCATATCGACACAGAATCTTCCATTTCTTATACAATAATATATTAGTGGCACTAAAGAAAGGGATCCTTCCGTTCCGAATGTACAAAACAACGGCAGCCCGTTAAGGCCACCGTTGTTTACACGATCACTGTATTATTATTCATGATTAGAAAATATGCTGCTTCCATCCTCTTAGCTTAGCCAGAGTTTCCACATAGAAATAATCACCATAGATGAGTCCTACGTTGACGTTCTGGTTGGCCGGACGATGCCCCGTTCCTTCACGCAGGATCGGGTCAAAGGAAGCGTCATCGAACGAAGCGTAATGATCCGTTAAGGACTGGATGATCCGTTCGGATGCTTTTTTGTACAGCCTCGCCTCGGTCTCCGGCAGATGGCTGGCTATTTCCAGCAGGCCGGATGCGGCGCAGGATGCGGCCGACGTATCGCGGGGCTCCCCTTCCGGATTATCCACGCGAAAATCCCACAGAGGAACATAATCGTCCTCGAGGGAGGACAAGAAATAATGAGCCACCCGCTTCGCACCATGCAGATAACGGGCTTGGCCGGAATAACGATAGCAATTGGCCAAGCCGTACAATGCCCAAGCCTGACCGCGGCTCCAGCCGGATTGGGGAGCGAACCCCTGTCCGCCAAGCCCTTCAATAAAGTCGCCATTGGCCGGGTCGAAGCTGACAATATGATAGACGGAGCCGTCCTCTCTCATAAAATGCTTCAGCACCGTGTCCGCATGAGCGTTGGCGATTTGACTGAATCTCGGATCAGCGATTTCCTCCGCGGCCCAATACAGAATAGACAGGTTCATGCTGGAATCGATAATCGCCCAGCCTGTCTTTTCCTGATTCCATGCGCGCAGAAACTGTCCGGCGAGGTTGAATCGTCCCGCCAGAAAATTAGCGGCTTGCAGCCCTCTTCTTCTGCCGTCCGAATCGCCTGTCATTTTGTATTTCGCTATAGCCGTTGGCAAGAATTGGAACCCTACATCATGATGTAAATTCGATTCTCTCACCATACATTGTTCAATCCGTTCGTCCCAGGGCCAAGCCGCCTCCCGGTAATGCTCCTTACCGGTCATATCGTGCATAATCCACAGCAGCCCCGGCCAGAATCCGGAGGTCCACCAATCATGGCGCATATCGTCATAACTGCCCTCTGCTGCCACATGGGGGGATTTATCCCCGATGCTTTCGATCATACGGTCAACCTTTGTTTCCAATTTAGTCCATAACGCGTTGTAGTCCAATCTCAATACCCCCTCAGATTAGATTTCCTTTCTACAATCAACCTTTAACCGATCCACTTGCCAGTCCTTCAATAAATGATTTGTTAGTCATGAAGTAGACAATGAGAATAGGGATGATAGAAATCATCGATCCGGCCAGCATCAGATGCCATTCAGCGGCTGCGTTGGACGAATATTTCAGCGAGATGACCCCGACCGTGAGCGGTCTTAATTCCGGATTATTCATCGTAAAGATAAGGGGAAGGATATACTGGTTCCAGGAATCGCGGAATGCGAACAAGCCGACGACTCCGAGTCCCGGCAGCAGCAAAGGAAGAATAACCCGCCAGTAGATTCCGAAAAATCCACAGCCGTCAATCGTCGCCGCTTCATCCAATTCTCTTGGAATCGATTTGACAAACCTTTCCAGGAGAAAAATATTAAAAGGTAAGTGTGTTCCGACAAAGATAAGAATGATGCTCCACAAAGATTTATGAAGCGCTACCTCTCTCATCATATCATACAGCGGACGGAAAGTAATGGCACCAATGGAAATAAACATAGTCCCCGCAAGGATAGCCATAATGATGCCGCGGCCCGGAAATTGTCTGCGGCCAAGTGCATAAGCTCCCATGGAGCAAACAAGAATCGTAAGTGCTGTAGAAAGGACTGAAATAAAAATACTGTTCCATGTATATCGCGCGAAATTTCCGAGATTCCACGCAGTAAGATAGTTTTCCCAATGCCATTCCTTCGCAAATATGCTGGTGCTGCCAAGCAGTTCAAAGTTCGTTTTAAAGGAACCGAAAAAAGAAAACAGGACCGGATATAAGGTAAATAAAACTACGGCAAGCAACAGCACCCATATTCCGACTCGGGACAGAAGCTTCCCTAACGAGAAAGAGGATGGCAGACGTTCCGTTGATGCAGTCATATCATCACCGCCTTAGTACTCATTGTTAGACTTTCTGGATAGATACAAATACAAGCAGGTAATCGCTCCGACAATCAGGGCGGCTACAAAACCGACCGCTGCTCCGTATCCATACTGCTGAACGACCGGCTCTCCTTCGGATACCGGGAAGAACAGCTTATAGATGTATAAGTACATGACTTCCGTCTTGCTTGCCGGACCGCCTGCGGTCAGAACCATAATGCTCTCGTATCCTTTCAGAGTGTTAACGATGGCCAACATGACGATAATTTGCATAACTGGACCAAGCAACGGAATCGTAATTTTAAAAAACTGTTGAATCTTGCTGGCTCCGTCCAGCGAAGCACTTTCATACAAATCTTTAGGTATTCCTTGCAGACCAGCCAGGAATAACACCATGTAGTTCCCTACCGCTCCCCATATCGCTACGATAATAGCGGTCAACATGGAATATTTCACACCAAGCCATTCGATGGGTTGTTGAATGATTCCAAGCGACATTAAGGTATTGTTAATAATCCCGTTATAAGAGTTGAACATCAAATAAAACACCAGGGAAATAACGGCGGCGCTAATGATGGTCGGCATAAAGAAAATGGCTCTTAACGTATTTCTGGCAAAAATTTTCTGATTAAGGATAACAGCCAGTACTAGAGAAAGCGGCAAAGTGACAATCAGCTTCCCGGCCGCATACACGAGTGTATTCCACACGGAATTCCAGAACTGGGGATCGCGGTTAAACAATCGAACAAAGTTATCCAAGCCGATAAATGTCGCTTGAGTAAAGCCGTCATAATCGTAAAACATATACTTAAATGCCCAAAAGAGCGGATAGATGGAGAACAAGGCCAGTAAAACCACACAAGGCAAAATCATAATATAAGGGCCCGAATATTCTTTCCATTTCTTTCTAATAGCACTCATAAGCTTCCCTCCTCGGGATTGGGATCATAGAGAAAGCCGCTCTCGTTTAGGGACCCATCGGGAGAGCGGCCTTTCTCTCAGGCGCAGCGCCGGACAATTACTCGATAGAGCTTCTCGGGTTAAAGTCGGGGATAATGACCCGCTCCACCTTCCCGTTTTTCTCCTCATTGTCCAAATCAGTGTTATATTGCTTGGTTAAATCTTCAATCGCTTTATCCAATGGAATAACGTTCAGGATAGCTTCCGCAATTACGTTCTGCCATGCTTTTCCTTCTACTTTATGGGTAATATAAGCAGGCCAGATCGCATCGTCTTTCGGAGCGAAGCCATTAAAGTTTTTCAGTGTAGGCTCATTGGCTTTCTCCAGAACGGATGGAATGACGCTGATTCCTTTCCCCTGCTCGTAATAAGGAACGAGAACATCATCACTGTACATATACTCCATGAATTTCCAAGCGGCTTCTTTATTCTTCGTCTTAGCGGACATATAGAGCCAGTTCCCACCGCCGTTAATGTAGTTGGCTCCTTGTGGAGCGTTGCCGTCGATCGTCGGCACTTGTGCTACCGCCCAATCGATTTCGGTCGGGAATTGGGAATCATATACTCCAGGCTCCGCCGAGAGAGAGAAATACATTCCGATTTTACCAGAGGCAAACTGATTGCGCAGCGGGTCAATATCCAATGATTCATATCCCGGAAGGATGCTTTGAGAATCCGCCATTTTCTTGAATGCTTCAACATACGGCTTTACTTTCGAGAAATCATATTTTCCGGTCTTCCAGTCGTAGTAGTCGTCGCCGTTGATACGCATGAGCGGCACCAGACTTCTTTCGAACGCGGAGGCCGGATTTTTCATATTAATTCCAAAGCCGTATACTCCGTCCGCTTTGCCGGCTTCCGTAATTTTTTGAGCGTAGTCCACGAGCTCATCCAACGATTTAGGAGGCTCTGTTAAGCCGGCTTTGGCGAACAAATCTTTGTTATAGATCAGACGGAAGGTCGAACCATAGTTAGGCAAGCTGTAAACTTTGCCGTCCAAATAATTGACTCTATCGATCTTTAAATTATCTTCACCAAACCGCTCTCTCAACTCGGGTGTCAGAAATTCATCCAACGGCTGAACCGCATTCATTTTGACGAGATCATCAAATTTCAGCTTCATTTTGGCGTTGAAAATATCCGGCGCCTCGTCGGATTGAATCGCGGTTTGCAGCGCCTGCTCATAGTTCTCCGTCATAATCTGAAAATCTACTTCGATATTGTCCATATTCGTTTCGTTAAAATGTTTGATTTTGTCCTGGATCAAGTCGGCATCATGACGGGCATTCGTCCAAAAAGTTAATTTAACTTTATCGGAGCTCCCTCCCGAAGCATTGCCATCCGGCGAACTGGCTTGACCACAACCTGTCGTAGCAAGCGCAGCCAGCAAAACAGCGGATGTTAATTTAATAGCTCCTTGCTTTTTCATTGCTTTTCCCCCTTAAGGATGGATATCCATGAATCTAATAAACTGTTATTAAATCCAGTATACTTTTCCCGTCCTTATTCAGTTAGGGAGGCATTTTTCATCCGGAGGGGGGGTTTTTTTAACCTTCTGAATCCAGCGTTCCCGTTTCCGATTCCCTGTATTCGGAAGGGGTCATTCCGACCTTCTTTTTAAACATTTCGCGAAAATATTTACGATCATAATAGCCCAGACGCTCGGCTATTTCATAGATCGGAACAGGTGAATTCTTCAGCCAGTCCTTGGCCTGCTCCATTTTGGTATCCGTGACGTATTCGAGAAAGGTGGAGGAGGTCTCCTTCTTGAATAGACCGCTCAAATAAGTTGGACTGACCTTGACATAATCAGCTACCGTGGATAAGGAAATCGTCTCCTGAACATTTCTCTGAATGAAATCCTTCGCTTGATCGACAATATGTTTGGACCCGGTTTGAATCGACTGACTGACCAGCCGCGCCGATTGACCGACCCATTCCGTAATTTGTTCGTGCAATTCATACAAATTGGCCGATTCACAAGCTTCGTATTTCCGCTTCAACGCTTCCGCGGGGTGCTCCTCCTCGAGACCAAGCTCGGACAAAATTCGGGACAGGACTGTAACCAACTGAATACAGGAATAACGGAACTGATGGGGCGTTCCTTCCCCCTGTTTCAATTCATTAATAAATTGATCCACAGCTCGGTCGACTAGGTTAGTTTGCCCTCTTCGGACGATGGCGATTAGTTCTTTTTCCCGGGCAGAAGGATAATTCGCTTGCTTGCCCCTGTAATGAACCAAATCCTCGTAGTGGACAACTAGGTTGCGGTCGAAAAAATAAACGTGATCGATCGCCTCCATCGCTTGGCGGAATGCTTCGGGCAAATTATTGATTTCCGGACAGAGCGAGCTTACTCCGATCGTTACCGTCAGCTTGGAGTTCTGTTCCACCGCTTGCCGACAGCTTTCCGCAAAGCCGACCAGTTGCTCCTTAACCTGTTTACCCGCGAGACTTGGATTATAGTTGACCATCAGCACCAATCGGCCCCATTCCGGAAAGAAGGCGATTCCTTCGCCCCATTCCTTTAGGCAATCCTCTACTATATTTTCAACAATAAAGCGGGACAGCTCGACCTCCTCAATAGAGGTGCGCGCAATTTCAGAAAAATGATCTATAGAAAAGCAAAGCAATCCGATCGCCTGGGGCTTAAGCGGAATTTCGGCGAACGCCCATTTATCCTGGAAGCGGACCGGCTGGCCGTGTTGAAAATGGATCATTTCATTCAAATATTGCCTCCTCAGCGCTGGCAAGCTTTTTTTTATTTTTTGTTGAAAAATGACTTTCTGCTCTACCTCGGTTTTCTCTATTCGAATATCTTGCAGCACTTTATCAATTATCCCGGTCAATTCCTCGATGTTGACCGGCTTGAGCACGTAATCAGACGCACCCAGAGATAGAGCCTGCTTCGCATAATCGAATTCCTCATAACCGCTCAGGACGATATACCAGACGGACTCCCCTTCGTCCTTCAATTTCTCCATCAGCTCAATGCCGTCCATATTAGGCATCCGGATATCGGTGATGATCAGATCGGCCTTGAACGTCCTTTGCTTCGCTAACGCCTCCAGCCCATCCATCGCTGTTTCGACCTCGGCTACGTCAAGCCGATCCCATGGAATATGTTTGCGAATTCCCTGCACAACACTTTCCTTATCGTCTACCAAGAGCACCTTCATCTTTCTACGTCTCCATTTCCGTTACTCGAATCACGATGTCTATAACCGTTCCTTCTCCCAGAGTACTCTCGATACGGAAAGAAGCTTGCTCCCCAAAGGCATACCATAGCCTTTCCTTAACATTGGCCATAGCATACCCTGGAGTGGATGGCTTCTTGCCCGCTGTGCCCATTGAAAGGGGACCGTTAAGCTGTTCGACCCATTCCGGCTCCATCCCGCAGCCATTATCCGCCACTCGGAGCCGGACCTGATCGGGGTCCAGCCATTCACTGGAAACATCAATGCGGTGGTCCCGGTAATCGTTCGCTTTGAAGGCATGGAGAACACTGTTTTCCACTAGCGGCTGCAAAATAATTTTCGGCATTCGGATCGCCTTGGTTCTTTCGTCCACCGTCACTTCATAAGAGAATTGACGGCGGTATTGAACATTAACGAGCTTCAAGTATTGCTCGACATGCTCCATTTCTTTAGCTACGGTAGTCATCTCTTCCCCTTTATTGAGGCTGAGACGGAAAAACCGCGATAAGGACAAGATGATTTCGCTCGCGGAGGAATCCGGGGAATCCAACGTTTTCCAATAGATTTCATCCAAAGTGTTATATAGAAAGTGTGGATTAATCTGTGCTTGCAGTGCCTTCATTTCAGCTTTTCGCTTAGCTTGGCTTTCCTCCACGACCTGCTTCAGCAATTGTTGGATTTGTTCGATCATATCGTTGAACCGATAGCCCAATGCTCCGATTTCATCTCGATATTCCGAAGCGAACCGAACATTCAAATCGCCATCCTTGGCCCGATTCATCAGCCTTTGCAGCTTGCGCAGCGGATTCGTTACCCAGCGGGCAATCAAGCGGATGAAGATGAAGGAAACCAGCAGGAGGACAGCGGTTAGCAAAACCGTGAAATATTTAATATAACGTATTTCCTGGAGCAGCTCGTCCTTCGGCTGTACCAGCACCGCTCTCCAGCCGGCAAACGAAACCGGCTGATGATTAACCAGATACTCGTGGTTTCCCACCTTCCATTCGAAATATCCGGGCTGGGACTGAAATTGCTGGAAATCGAAATGCTCCAGAAAAGGCTCAGCCAACTCGGGAGACGACATCAGAATGGGCTTGCCTTTATCGTCCAGTACCATCGAGAAGCCTTCCGGAACGAGCTGGATATTTCTCAGATTCGCCATAAAACGGTTGGCGGAAAGGGTCATGACCAAGTAATTATCCTGCTCCAGAAAACTAATATCGAACACGGGACGGGAGACCAGCGCAATCACCTCGCCTCTGCCCGCAAATAAAGGATCCTCCTTCATATACACCCATTGATTCGTACTTTCATTCCGTATGGCCTCGTAATAAGGAGTATCTTTGAAAGAAACTCCTCTCCTCTCATAAGGCAGCCCTTCATAGAATTCTCCGAGAGGGGTGTACATATAAATCGAGCGGATCGTTGGAGAAGCCAGCCGGGTCTGGGAGAACAGGCCGAACATCTCATTAAATATGACCGAGCTGTTCAGATCGAGCTTGCCGTCGGCCCAGCGAAGCGCCGTCTTCATCTCATCGCTTGTATTCATCCAATACAGCTTGTCGCTTATATTCTTTAATTCATTGTTCATGGAGCCGCTCAATTGATTAGCCGTCTGCTCCGCTGCATTGTAAGCATATCTTTCCAGGATGCCTGCCGCCTGGGAGTAGGAAAACATGCCCGTAAGCGGAACCGCGAGCAAGATGACAATAGAAGTCATAATAAAGACTTTGCTTTCCAATTTCGAATTCCGAAATTGTCTTATCATCTTCGTGAACGGTCTCATGTCTGTTTTCCTCCCAGTTGACTTACTGAATGCTTATCGATTTGTATAAGACAATATTAAACTTCCACGAAAACAGTCTGCATTCCGTCTGACGATGCGCTGACGACCGATCGTCCTTCCCGCGGATCCACGAGTATGGCCGCGCGGCCGCTTGCCAGCTGCAAGTACCGTGATCCGTTAATCGTTCCCCTATTGTCCAGCAATTTGCCCTCACCCGCAAGTCCAAAACGAATGAAATGATTGGCATCCGGACAATATACGCCGTGACGGTCGAATGCTTTCACCTCTACCTTCACCAAACCGTCCTTTTGCCGGCTTGCGGTTATGGTCAAGCTTTCCGGCTCCTCCCAAGCTTCCGTCTGGTAAGTGAACCGGATTTCGTCGCTTACCCGAACTCCGTCCTTCCGGCCGACTGCCTGCACGTGATTTTCACCCGCCGCAAGCTCGACTTCCCAACGGAGTCCCGCACAAGGGAAATCTTGGGTATTCCGCTGACGAATTCCGCAGCTCTCCCCGTTAACGAACAGTTCGACCTCCTCGCAGTTGGAATATACTTTCATAAGCTTCTTCTCTCCCGGCCGTCCCCAGCGAACCGCCATAGTATGACTGTACAAACGGATCATCGGCTGCTCTGTCCAGTAAGATTGGAATACGTAAAAGGCTTCCTTCGGAGTCAGATCCCGTTGAACGACGCCTTTCATATTTAAATAGGGAATCGGCGAATCCGGACGGACCGGCGTCGAAAAGTCTTTGAACGCCCATTGCGCGGCTCCGGTCAACCACTCCATCTTTTCCTGGCTTTTCAGATACCAGTCGATCATGTCGCAAAAGTAGGTTTCCGACCAATCCCCGAGACTGGATACCCGGGGATCGCCTCCCTGCAGGAAGTAATCACCGTCCCGCTCGTCCGCCCCGGCTCCGGTCTTAACTTCACTAAATCCGGTATAGGGCTCTTCCACATGTCGGCCCGTCATATTATCGGCTCCCCACTCCAGATGCAGGAAACGATCCGTTCCTTCAAAGCCTGCCCGACTGGACGATTCGTACTCGGGGTAGATTCCGCGGTACCACCCCGCCCAGATGGATGGAGAATAAACGTCAATAATATCTTTGCAAAATTCACAGCGGCGAATACCGGTCACCCGGCTGTCATCGAGAGAGTGAGACAAATCATGCAGTTCTTTCATAAATTGGCGGATTTCCTCCTCATCAAACGTGTCGAAATCACTCTCCCAATCGTTCTCGTTGCCAAGACCCCAAATAATGACCGACGGATGATTGTAATGCTGCTCAATCATCGCCTTTAGCATATTCCTTGCCTGCTGTCTGTACGTTTCCCCGCCGATGCCGCCGCGGCACCATGGGATCTCTTCCCAGACCAGTAAACCAAGCTCGTCGCAAAGCTCAAGGACAATCCGCGATTGCTGATAGTGACCCAGTCGAATGAAGTTCGCTCCCATTTCTTTAATGAGCCCCATCTCCCGCCGGATCATGTCCTCGGTCATAGCCGCCGCCACACCGGCGAAATCTTCATGCCTGTGAGTTCCTTTCAGCAGCAGGCGCTCTCCGTTCAACAGGAAAGGGCCCTGCTTGACGAATTCAAAAGTCCGCAGCCCGAAGCGCTCCGTCTGCCTAGTTGTCCAGGTCTGCTGATTGGTTTCCCCTTCCATGCTAACTTCACATGTATACAGCGCTGGGGTATCAGGCGACCACAGCTTGACGTCTGCTATTTCACAAACCGCCAGTTCCTGCCATCCTTCCCACGCCTTCGTCGTTACCTCGTGACGATGGAGTTCCTGACCTTGCGGATCGCGGACGACAATGGTCAAGCGAACATCTGCCCCCAGGCCTTGCGGGTTGTACAACCTGGCTTTCACCGTAATGTCTGCTTTATTCTGAGATTTCACTTCGGTATCTATATGAATATATTCGAATGAAATTTCGGGAACATAAACGAGGTTCAAATAGCGGTAAATGCCTCCGTATAGATTAAAATCGCTAATGTCGGACGGAATGGTCTCCAAATTGCGGGTGTTATCGCATTGCACAGCGACAGGTACTCTATTTCCGAATAATTCACTATATTTTCGCTCTTCAATCGCATCGGTTAAATCTACCTTGAATTCGTCATAGCCTCCGACATGACGAGCCACCTTGCTTGTATATAGGTAGACGTCCGTATCCTGACCGGCCCCCTCAAAATGCAGCAGTGTTCTTCCATTAGGATACGGATTATTGACCTCTAACAACGTCCTGTACCAGCCTGGCCCTTCATAATAAAGAACGTCCGGATCCACCGAATCCTCACCGTTGAAGCAATGGGGAAGTTCCACATCCATCCACGGGACGTTATAATGATTGTTTAACTTATATTGACGCCATACTTCCCAGACGCCTCCTAAACTCCCCCGATAATGCTCCCAACCGTTATTCAATCGATTAGTAATCATAGCAGCCTCCCAATTAACGTTGTGGGTTAATCATAGCAAAAACTACCCGCTGGCATTTGTGAAAGATTATGATAAAATGTTGTTAGTTTACGATTGATTTAAAGGGAGTAATCGCGATATGAGACTGGCCAACTATTTAAACCTCAATAAACGTCCCATTCAGTCGTCTCTATACCTTAACCGGACGAAGAACTTTCGGGAAATCATCCACTCCCACCAAGGAATTGAACTTCTTTATGTTCATGAAGGAGCAGGAAGGGTCGTTATTGAGCAACAATTGATCGATGTCGTTCCAGGAACCTTGCTCTGCATCCGACCTTATCAATTACATCATGTGCGAATGAGTACGGAGCAAGGGCAATCCTACATTCGCTCCTTGTTCGTCTTCGAGCCGTCCGTATTGAGCCAATATGTGACACCGTTTCCTTCCATCTATCAATTCCTGCTGTACTTATGGAAGGATCCTTATGCGGTCCAGATCATCCGCCCTCCGGACAAGGAGGAGACGGACCGCATGCTGAAAAATTACAATCGCAGAATAGCCTCTGCTCCTCGCCAGGATCTGACGGAGGAGAATGCGCTGTGCCTTGTATCGTTCCTTCATTATTTGAAGCCGATTTGGGAAAGCCAGGCGCGGACCCGCTCCAACTCGGCCATGACCGTATCGGATCATATTACAGCCATCATGCATTGGATCGAGAAGAATTACGCCGCCGAATTCCAGCTGGTTGAGCTGGCTGACGCCGTTCATCTGTCTCCCAATCACGTCTCCTACCTGTTCCGCAAGGAAACCGGCAGCAGTCTGACGGAATACTTGACCGCGCGGAGAATGAAGCAGGCATGCCTGCTGCTGCGGACCAGTACCTTGACCGTTCAAGAAATTGGCAGACGGGTCGGCTTCGTTAACTTTTCGTATTTTTGCCAGCTGTTTAAAAAACAATTAGGCGTTACTCCCCTTCAATACCGCTCTCATCGGGGATAGGAGTGTTTACTATATATGTGGTACTAAAGAAAGCGATCATTCCGTTCCGAAGGAAAGTGCCTCCGAAGCTTCAAACATCATACTCCTTCCCCAAAAAGTGAAGATGGGCTTCGAAGCGATTCCAGGTACTTTTCGGGGACCCCGATCCAACAGATTCCTTCTATATGGAGGGCCTTCGGATGGTAGGAATACAAAGCCAAAACTCGCCCTGGAAGCATCTTTCTTTCTCCACTCCATGATCTATCCATTCTTTAGTTCATTTTATATAGCTATGCAACCTTCCTGAAATTCACCCAGAGAGGAGATTTTCAGTAATGCCGGATTGGTCTTATCAGACATTGTTTCGTCCGTTGCTCTTTCGTCTGCCATCGGCCGCTGCCAGAGATTTTACCTTACGGGCCATGGGCGGATTAAGCCGAATACCCGGCGGTTCCTTTATCATTCGAACGCTGGGGCATATGGAGCTGCATCCTATGCTGCGCAGCGACGGTTGGGGGCTCAGTCTGTCTTGTCCCATCGGATTAAGCGGAGGCCTCGATCCCCGCGGAACTGCGCGCCAAGCTCTATCGCAATTCGGCTTCGGATACATAGAAATTGGGCCAGTCAGCGTTCGTCCGATATCGGACCCCCGACCCATCCTTCGGGATGTGGCTCAAGAAGCTATCCTTTATCCGGATGCTTATGTAAATATCGGTCTGGATGAAACGGTTCGGCGGTTAAGCAAGGAACGGGGGCGCAAGCTGCCTTATCTGCTCCGTATAGCTCATCATGCCGGGGCCGATCCAGAGCAAGCGATGAAGGAGCATCTTCGGTTGATGGATCAATTAGTCCCCTATGCAGCAGCTTTCGTAGTGGATGCCATCGATATGACTTGGAAGCCCGAAGAAATAAAAAGCATGCTCCAATCGATCCACGAAGCGGCTCGAACCCGCTACCCGGATAAGCCGCTGCTGCTCTATCTTCCTCTCGATTCCTCTCCTTCACTGTGGGATGAGCTGTATTCTCAAGATCATTCGACACAGTGGGACGGAATAACTATCGGAGATTTCATCCGGACAGAAGAAGGGGCTGTCATCGGACGGAATGGCAAAGCCGATTGTCTAACCAAAATCCGAATGATTCGAGATACGTTAGGCCCCTCAGTTCCGATTCTTGCCGCCGCAGGAGTCCATGAACCCCAGGATGCATTGGACTTGATAGAGGAAGGCGCGGACTATATTCAGCTTCATAGCGGGCTGGTCTATTCGGGTCCCGGCTTGCCCAAGCGAGTGAACGAAGCGATTCTTTACAAGCGCACGATCACTTCCCCCGATCCGGGCCCGTTCTCTTTTTGGCGCAATTGGGGGTGGATGTGTCTGTTGGGGCTGGGGATGGTTCTGGGAGGTATTTTGGCCTGGATCATTGCCGCGACTACCGTTATTTTGCCTTACGACGAAGCTTTCCTTGGTATGGACCCGCTCTCGCTTTCTCTCATTAGCGAGAGATTGCTTTATTTCATGTCTCATGACCGGATCACATTGGCCGGCACGATGATTTCTATCGGCATTCTGTACGGGATGCTCGCCCGATTCGGTTTGCGCTACGGCCTTCATTGGTCCAAAACAGCTCTGGCCACTTCCGGAATCATCGGCTTCGGCAGCTTTTTTCTGTATCTTGGATATGGCTATTTCGATCCGCTTCATGCTTCGGCGGCTATTATTCTATTGCCCTTGTTCATTCTCTCCATGCGCGGTCGCGCGGATCGCCCATCGCGACAAGAGCCCAGCCTTCATAATGATCGGGCCTGGAGGCTGGCTCAGTGGGGACAGTTGATGTTCGTCGTGCTTGGTTTTGCTTTGGCACTGGGAGGGTTAGTCATCGCCGGAGTAGGAATTAGCTATGTGTTCGTCCGAGAGGATCTGGCGTATTTATGCATGACTCCGGAGATGATTTCTCAAATCAACGACCGGCTGATCCCGCTAATTGCGCATGATCGTGCCGGCTTCGGAGGAGCTTTATTTTGCGATGCTGCCGCTATAACCATTATAGCTCTGTGGGGCATCAATAAAGGGGAGCGCTGGATATGGTGGGCGCTGCTGCTCGGGGGGCTTCCGGGATTTGCAGCCGGCTTTGGCGTCCATATAGCTATCGGTTACACTGATTTGCTTCATTTATCTCCGGCCATTTTTGCCGTCCTATTATATGTTGCCGGACTTATTCTGCTGTATCCCTACATGATGGGAGCACAGAGCCCATCGATCGTCCGAACGAGGCTGCAGCATCGCGGTTAATTTGGTTAAACTGTCAACGTTCGGCCTTTCCAATCGACAAGATTCATTCTGATACGTCAAGAGGGCCTGCGATTAAGCAGACCCTCCTTCCCTTGTAACTATTTTTGAGGTCAATTGGCAGTCCTCTATTTCGTCATCCAGTCCTGCATTTGCCAAACCTCGGTAACCCGCTGCCAGCCGCTCAGCTTGTCAACTTCCCGGTCTATGCCCAGCTCGGCCAGGCCCAAACCGGCAGCCACTTCTTCTATCTTCGCCTCGAGAGGATAAAAGCCGGCATGCTCCAGTCGGCTCTGAAATGGCACTAAAGAAAGCAATCCTTCCGTCCCGCAGGAACATGCCTGCGAAGCTTAGCAGCAACTTGCCTGGGGCTAGTCCTGCAGCGGTAAGCCATAAAGCCTCCACGGTTTATTTCCTCCAAAAAAACGGCATAGGTGAGACTGAGCGGCGACCGGGCGGAGCGTAAAATCGATGGCTTCATCCTGGAGATAAAGAGTCGCCGCCTCCCCCTTCCGTAAATCGAGCTCCACTATCCCGTCTCCGCAAGACTTCATGGCAAGCGAACGGTCGGAAGCAGAGGCAATGCGGTCAGTCGGCCAACCGGTTCGAATTCGACATGGCTCCCCCGCCAGACTTTCTATCCGAATCCATTGTGTTTGCCCGTCCTTCCGCACGGCGCTTACCAGGAAGGCTCCTTCTGCTCTCAGCTGATGGAAGACCGCGTCACTCCATTCGTCGGGTACTGCGGGAAAGATGCGGATCACTCCTCCCCAGCTTTGCAGCAGCAATTCATGAATCGCCTCCGCTCCGGCTAATGGCGACTCGATGACCGGTCCGGCCTCCCGATACATCGTGTTCGGCTTGATAAGGTGCATCAACGTATGCAGATAGCGCAGCGCCTCGCTTCCGCTGCCCAAGATGGCGGCGATGGAGGCCGCTCCTGTAAAGCTGAAGCCGCGGAGATCTCCCTCCTGGCCGATCCAATGCCTTAGCGTTCGCCGGATTTTCTCTTTATCTTCCTCGCTGTCTCCGATAAGATGGAGCGGGAAAGCCGCCAGCAGATGGCTAAAATGCCTGTGCCCGAATTCCAGCGGGGTGTCCTCGCCGATGAGAAACCCTTCCTGCCCGTCATAAGGATAGGGGACCAGCCGGTCCAGTACTTCCTGCCAGCGTTCGGCCAGCTCATCCTCGACCGCTAACCGGTCGCAGATGTCCAGTAATGTCTGACAGCCCCAACGCAGCAGGGCCAGGTCATAATGACAATCCCTTACCGTCAATTGCTTGAACGAGCCATATTCCGGAGATACCGTCGGGGGCAAATGATATAATCCGTCCTCCCCCTCCTCCAGAATATGCAAATAATAATGGACACTTCTGCGCAAAACCGGATACAGCAGTGTCCTCAACAGCTCGTCATCCATTGTAGCTTGGTAATGCCTCCACACACTGTGACAGAGCCATGTCAAATTCCCGACCTCTGTGCCGACCTCGCTGGCCAAATCGTAGCTGCAGCTTCGACCCAGTCCAGCCGAATCATGACGGAAGGGCTCGGGAACGTTGCGAATCAATTGCTCCTGGTTGCGGTCGAGCGCCCGAATAAGGGACTGTCCAATATCGAGCCGATTGGACGCATATACCGGGGAATAGCTCATTTGCACATTCATGTTGAACCATACCCCGGGCCAAGGCGTCGTTGTCAGCCAGGGTCCCTGGTTATCGATGAGGAGATGATGAGCCCTTGTTGCCGAAGCAAGCTTATACATCTGAATCCAATAAAACCCTTCCAGCCTCGTATCGGGTATCGAGACGAAGCTTAGCCGGTAATAATCATGCCACCAGTCTCGGTGAGACTCAGCCAAGGAATCTAACGTTTGAGTTCCGGCCGATTGAATCGTACTAACCGCATGCTGAAGGTCGCCTTCCGCCACTCCCCCGGCTACAGTCAAAACCAAGACACGATAATCGGGAGCCAGCTCGATTTCCTTCCATGCCGTAAGGCAGCCTTCTCCGGACGGATAGATTTGCCGTCCCCACCGAACCCCCTCCTGCTCTCCACGCTCCACTTCCATCTCGGGGATGTACTGATTGAAATTGATTCCGTCTGCATTTTTGAGCACTGGATCGACATCCGGGTAAGCATACCACTGAAACTTAGCTGTCCTCTCCCCCGAAGACGTATTCAGCTCGACCACCAGCGTATTTTTTTCACTATGAATAAAAGCACGCAGCCGAACCTCGCCTTGTGTAGTCGGCAGATGAGCCCGAAGCTCAGCGTTCCACAGATCCAACTGGATATCCGCAGGCTGGTAGATCATCCCTTCCAGCTCCAAATCCAGCTCCCCGATAGGGACTCTGACGGGAAAGCCCTTTCCATCCGGCCTCTGGGCGGTCACATCCGTCCGACCCAGCACAAACCGAAGAACATTCCGCTTGCTTCTATGCTCTTCGGAATAAATCATCGCTCCCAGCAAGCCGTTGCCGATAAAAGCACCCTCATTCCAGGAGAGCGGCCGAACGCTCCAGGACATGTCGTGGCGAGACATAAACTCTGTCC
The DNA here is from genome assembly GCF_018403245.1 of Paenibacillus sp. J2TS4. Taxonomy (GTDB): domain Bacteria; phylum Bacillota; class Bacilli; order Paenibacillales; family NBRC-103111; genus Paenibacillus_L. Next base: position 438,140 of record NZ_BOSH01000004.1, on the reverse strand, counting down.
AGTCTATCTCAACCTCAATATTTTCATTAGAATTATAGATCATTCCAAATCTCCTCTCGATCTGGAGCTTGTCCCAAGGGCGAAACATGGGTAAGATTTATAAGAAGAGCCGATTAGTTTGTCAGGTGAGAATTCATATTCCTTCCGCGTATTCATTCTGGCGGACTCAATCGCGCCATAGACCATCAGAAAGGTGTTGAGATTGTCGGTTCCGTCTTGGACGCGGTGTGGGTCCGAATCGAACGGGCGAATTCATACAATGAATAGCTTTTGCTTTCATAAGCTGATTCCGTGATCGGAAGCTCCCTCCTGCCCTCTTTGTTAACAAAATAAGGGATATCGTCGATCAGTTCGACGGCCCCTTCGCTGCCCACTATTCGGACGTGCCTTGGTCAAGCTCACCAGCGCTCTTTGACCGACTATTCAGTCGCAAGCGGGATAACCATATTCCACGTTTCGGTCGCGTCATGAAAACCTTTGGTTCCGTTAGAGGTTGCCGCGAACAGATGGGTAGGCTTTCCATTCTGAAACAGTAGAAAAGGCCTCTCCAGATTCCCCATCAGCCGGGTTTTCCCGTCATCCCACACAATATTTCGGGAATAGGCGTGCGGATCATCCGCCAGCTTCCAGTCCAGACCGTCCTCGGAATAGGCGTGAATGCCCCCGAGTTTTTCTCCGCATAAGTGACCTTCCATATCTTTCGCAATCATTTCGTAGCCGGTGGACGTTTTCCATATAAACGGATCTTCCAGGTGAATTTTTTCCGGAGGAAAAACGGGGTTTTCGCTCACTACCTGGTAAGGGCCATTGTAATGAGGGGCCCTGGCGCTTCCAATCATCATTTTGCCATGGATATTCCCTTCGTACCTTCTCGCTTTGTAAATAAGCAGCACCGAACCGTCTTCATGAACGCAGGGAGCCGGATTCGACGTCAGGAAGCTATCGAACTTGCCTGGGCGAGTGTTCAGAATGGGAGCGTCTCTTCTTTCCCAAGGACCGAATACGCTTTTGGCTGTAGCCAGACCGATCCGCTTGTTGGCCCGGCCGACAATGCACCTCGGGTCCTGCAAATCAAACGCTTCCCCAGGCTCAGGATCAGGTAACGGATGAGTAGAACCCATGTAATACAATAAATACGTATCGCCATGCTTCGTAATATGAGGATTATGCGTGCTGCGGCCATCCCAATACTCGGCTCCGCGGGCAGGCAGAACGACCTCCTGAAACTGGTACGGTCCTGCCGGAGTATCCGACACCGCGCGAACGACTTCCGAGGCTACTATCCAGCCGGGATGCATCGGGACCGTTTTAGGCCATCTGGACGCGAATAGGTGAAATCGGCCGTCCTCGCCTTGAATAACCGAGCCGCACCAGACCCAGTAGCCTTCCATTTTAAAGCCTCCGCCTACCGGCGCGGGCAGCAATTTTGTAAACATGATCCTTCCTCCCTATCTGTAGTTTCCATAATCTAACGCAAGCCCAACAATCTCTAATAATCCATGAACCGAAATATGCTGCCGGGTATGCAAAGAGGGAACCAACAGGGTTCCCTATCTTTCAATAACACAATACCATGGAATGATTTTGAACGGATAGGCCAAAAAACTCTCGGCCTCCGAGCGATTCAGGCTCGCCGGCTAAGCATCCGCTCGAACCAAAACCACCTGCTTGAGGTTCATAAGCGACTGACCGGTTATGTGCTCGGCCTGAACGGCAAGCGTATAAATCCCCGCTTGCTCCAGACGGATTTCACCGATATCGAAGGTCCGGTATTCATACCCTCCCCCCGTCTCTTGAACCTCCGCCGACAGGAAGGCCGCATCTTTGCCATGAATGGTATCAGCCTTGGCACTCAGACGGGCTGAATCCGACGAATCCAGCGCGCCCTCCACATCGGCCCCACTAATGCCGCTCGCTCCGGAAGCCTCCGACCCGGCTTTCAGGCTGGTCGAGACGGTGAAGGCCCCGCCTTCGTCTCCGGGCTCCACTCCGTAAGTAATTTCCACCTTGCAGCAGGCCGGTTCAGCGACCCGAAAAGTCCACTCGAGCCAGTCGTTGACCTCCGACCAGGCGGTTACGACGTCGCGATCCTTCTTGCCGGTATCGTAACGTAACATAGTGCCATGAATTTCCCCATCGAACGCGGAGAAAACATTGTCATATTCGGACGTATACAGCCGTTTGACCGGATTGGCGGACACCGGCCCGGACAACTCGAGAGCAACGACGGATACGAGCTCATCTGGAGCCTCGCTGGGAACGCGGATAAGCAGATCATCGCTATTGAGCCGGGTCACCTCGAGGGCACTTCCTTCCGGATCAGCTAGCAGGGAAGCCCGTACAATCCCGTTACGAATTCCCGGCACAAGCAGCTTGCCGCTTGCCGGCCAGTCGAACACATGCAGGTACAGCTTGTTCCCCTTCAGCGTACAGCGTCCCCAGGGCGGTTTGCCGATCGGGCTTTGTACGGTGCCGTAAATACTATCCCCATTGACGCGCAGCCAACCGCCAATCTCTCTAAGGAGCTGCAACGACATCGGATCAAAGTCTCCTTCACCCGTCGGGCCGACATTGATCAGAAAATTGCCGTTCATGCTGACCACATCTATCAGATTGTGGATTATTTCTAATGGCGTTTTCCAGTTGTTATCCAGCTTTTTGTAGCCCCACGAATCGTTCAGCGTAGCAATCGATTCCCAATCCGGGCGCGAGACCCGGACGTGAGGCTGGTTATCCATCGTATTGCCGTAATCCCCGAGAGGGTCTTTCCATACACGGCGATTAACAAGACAATCGGGCTGCTCGCTGCGGACCACTTCCATGAAGCGTTCTCCCTGCTCTCTCGTCAGCTTGTGTCCGCAATCGAACCAGATCACACCGACCGGTCCGTATTGCGTCAGCAGCTCCTTGATTTGCGGGAACGCTTTTTGCTGTAAATATCGCTCGTATCGAGAGGCTTTATCCTCATCGTCAATCCAGGATTCGACCGGATCATAAGCTCCGATATTGGCGGGAAAATCCAGCGTATTCCCTTGGGAATCAGGGTGATGCCAATCCATCGAATGCGAATAATAAAAGCACAGCTTCACTCCATGCTTATGGCACGCCTCCGCCAATTCCGCCATCGGATCACGTCCATAAGGAGTAGCCTTGACGATGTTATAATCGCTCACCTTCGAATCGTACATCGCGAATCCGTCATGATGCTTGGTTGTGACGACCAAATATTTCATCCCGGCATCCTTGGCGGCTCGCGCCCATTCATCGGCATCGAACTTGACGGGATTAAATTCGGCAGCGATCGTTTCATATTCCTTAATCGGAATTTGCGCCTTTAATTGGAGATGCTCGGCATAGGCCGCCTTTACTTCCTCGCCGCGCCATATTCCGCCCGGTAACGAGTAGAGCCCCCAATGGATGAACATTCCTAATCTCGCTTCCCGCCACCAAGCTATCCTCTCTTCATGCTCCGGATCATGGAGAGCCAATGCGCCGTTCCCTTGCTGCCGGCTCTCCTTAGCCTCCTGCTCGGCGTTATCCATTAAATCTTCTTTTTTTAACATCGCTATAGGCTTTTCCTTTCTTTATCCAGAGGTCTGGCAAAATTTTTAATCACTCCCAAGATTACTTTTAGCAGAGAGTCGATGGAAATCGACAGCTTCACCAGACCTTTACACATGGATATTTTCTAAAAATGATACCATAGCAACAAGGAACCAGCCGATGGCTTATTTAACATTCCGTTGGGTTTTCTTATGCTGACTGCTTACTTTTTAAACACAGAAACGTCATAAGCCTCTTGCATGATTTCCAGGTATCGAGGAAGCTTCATCTTTTCTAACGTTTTCACATAGTTGTCCCATTCTTTGTCGATATCGATCTCCCCAATGACCGCTTTAGCCAGCATCTCATCCTTGTAATCCGTGATCGTCTTCGTAATATCGGCCATTTCCTCCGCCTGTTCATTCGTATAATACATCGGTGGAACGACTAGACTGGCGTCCATTTTATAGGGCTCGTAGTTATTTTTCGTTTCGTTGTACAGAATGATCTCCAGCGGATTGTCCGGATCGGCCGCCTGACTTAAGCGGAATTCACTCGTGCGCAGCGACGGTCCGGTTTGAGCCCAATGGACATTCTGCACATTACCGAAGGTCGAAAGCTGCTTCCATTTGGCCGGGTTGCCGTCGATGCCCAATTCCCCATCGTCCGCCTTCTTCCATTCCTGATCCGGCCTTCCTATATTCCCTCTCATCGTCGCTTCTTCGCTGTACAGGAAGTCTGCCAAACGGAATGCGGCTTCCGGATTTTTAGCCTTGTTCGTAATGACAAAATATCCGTTGCCTGTCGCAGCGTAAGGGTTATAGTTGGCAGAGCGGACACCGTTAGGCCCTTCAAGCGGCGGAATGGTCACATAGTCCTTCGCTCTTTCGGACTCCATCGATACGAACACCGTTGGATTCTGTGAAGGGACAGCCCCTAATATTTGAGCATCCGGATTTTCTCCCATTTGCTTCAATTGATTCCGGTCCTGCGTAAAGCTTTGCGGAGATAACAAGCCTTCTGCAAACAGTGAATTCAAATATTTCAAGCCTTCCTTCCATTCCGGCTTGTTGTAGGCTACATCGATTTTACCGTCCTTCAGGAACTGTCCCGAGCCGTCAAATTCAATGAACGACCTCATTAAGAACAACTCGATTTTGGACTGTGGACCATTCGTAGCGCCAACCAGTGGAATTTCATCCGCCTTGCCGTTGCCGTTGGGATCCTGCTCCTTGAACGCTCTAAGCACCTCCCGGAATTCTTCGGTCGTCTGGGGAGTGGACAAGCCTAATTTATCCAGCCACGTTTGGTTAATCCACATCTTCGTTCCCATCGAACAGTGGAAGCAGTCGTTGACCATCGGCAGGGCATAAATATTTCCGTCCGGAGCGGTGATGACATCCCGGGCCGTAGGTTCCGCTTCGAACATCTGATTCGTATACTCCCCGTACTTGTCTATCAGATCGTTAAGAGGCAGGAATACTCCATCCTTTCCGTATAACGCCTGCTGAACAGGCTTGACCGCGAAACCAAGCAGAACGTCGGGATAATCCCCGCTGGCCAGTGTAATATTCAGCTTCTCATCGGCTGTTTTGTTGGGTGCTACTTCCCACTCGATATGAATGTTGGTCTTTTCCTCCAGCCACTTCGTAAACTCGTTAGTGGCGAAATTTTCGACCGAGTTGCTCCCTTTCACCATCACCTTGAGGGTGGTTTTCTCATTTGTAATGGGGAAGACTCCCTTTGGGTTCACTTCTCCCGCCGGGCTGGACTCCGCTCCTTTTTCTTCTGTTTTGCCGCAAGCGCTTAGAACTAAAGACGAGCTTAACACCACACACATACCGGCAACCATATATTTTCTTAACATATAGACCCCTCCCTTAATCTGATTAATAATGGACTGCAGACTACCCTTTCAAAGAACCAATCATGATTCCTTTTACAAAATGCCTTTGAATAAAAGGATAAATCACAAGAACAGGAATGGTGGAAACGACGATCAAAGAATACTTCAACAGCTCCCGCAAGCTTTCTCTGGCGGCGGAATCCGCCACATCCGACATCATTTCCGCATCGACTTCGTTCTGGATCAGAATATCCCGCAAGACAAGCTGCAGCGGGTACAAATCCTGGCTCTTTAAGTACAGGAGCGCGCTGAAGAAGGAATTCCAGTGACCGACTGCATAAAATAGTGTCAGTACAGCAATAATCGGTCCGGAAAGCGGAAGAACGATGTGAAGCATAAATTTAAAGTCGCTGCAACCATCCAACTGCCCCGCATCCAACAGCTCGTCCGGGATCGTTGTCTGAAAGAACGTTCTCGTAATAATGACGTTCATGACACTGAGCGCTCCCGGCAAGATTAAGGCCCACCGCGTATCGATCATGCCCAAATCTTTAACGAGCAGGTAGGACGGGATTAATCCTCCGGAGAACATCATCGTAAACACGAACAGAGCCATTACAATATGCCGGATATAGAAATCTTTGCGCGATAAAGGATACGCGGCCATGAGCGTCAGAACGACATTGACAGCCGTTCCTACGACCGTATAGAAAATCGAGTTGGCAAACCCGGTCCAGATCAACTTATGTTTAAACACGGCCTCATACCCGTCCAGCGAAAAATCTACCGGCCACAGCCAGACTTTGCCCGATACGACGGCAAGCGGAGAGCTGAAGGAAGCGCTGACAATATAGACAAGCGGATAAAGAATCGTAATCGTAAATAAAAATAAAATGATATAGTTAATGACATTAAATAATCGATCTCCACTGCTTTCGACTATTCGATTTTCTTTCATCTGTATTCACGCCTCTCGTTCATTAAGCTGGGAACTACCATAGGCTCGTTTCTCCGACTTTTCTGGCGATTCGATTGACGAGCACTAGCAGAATCAAATTGATGACCGATTTAAACAATCCGATGGCGGATGAATACGAATAGTTGATCGCCGTAGAAGCCAGTCCCACTTTATAAACATAAGTATCAATGACTTCCGAAGTGCTCAGATTCAACGGGTTCTGCATCAGCAGCACCTTCTCGAAACCGGTGTCGAGTATATTCCCGGTATTCAAGATGAGCAGGATAATGGCTACCGGCACAATTCCCGGCAAATCAATATGCCACATTCTTTGAACCTTGCTCGCTCCGTCCACGACCGCCGCCTCGTGCAGCGAAGGATCGACCGATGAAAGCGCCGCCAAATAAATGATGCAGGAGAATCCGACGTTCTGCCATATCCCGGACCATACATAAATCGACTTGAACATATCGGGACTGCCCATAAAGTTGATCGGCTGAAATCCTAAAAATTGCAAAATCATGTTCACGACCCCGATCCGCGGATCGAGCAGCTGCAAAATAATACCGACCATAACGACTACTGAAATAAAATGGGGCGCATATGTGATCATTTGCACCGATTTTTTGAAAAACCTTCGATTGACATAATTCAAACACAAGGCTAGCAGAATCGGGAACGGGAATCCGGCGACCAGGCTGTACAAGCTCAGGATCAGTGTGTTTTTCATGACTCTCCAAAACTCATAAGAGTCGAAGAATCGGCTAAAATGTTTCAATCCAACCCAGTCGCTCCCCCAAAAGCCTTTGGTCGGAACGAAATCCTGAAAGGAAATCAGCGCTCCATACATTGGCCAGTACTTAAAAATAAGCAAGTAGACTAAAGGCGCTGCCATTAACAAATAAAGCTGCCAGCATTTTTTTACGTTTTTGACCAGCAGCACCATCGGGGAGGTCAGGGCCGCTCGGTGGTTTTGTTTTTGTCTGGTTAGTTCCAGATCCATCCTCCTCCTTTATTCCTGAATGCTGTTACTATGTTTTACATTCCCCCTCATGCACTAAATATTGCAGCTCATCGGTATCCAAGCCTAAATTAATCATAGATTAATCGGGAAAAAGCTCATTATATTGATTTACGTTCCTATCTCTTAACTTAAGTTGACGATTGCCCATTCCGACAAATCGGATCGCATCGGTATCCGGCATTGTTAGTGTAAACGCTGTCCCTTCCCCTGGCACACTTTTCACCGATAGACCATACTGCTCTCCAAAAACCATCTGAATTCGGTTGTGCACGTTAATCAGACCAATCCCGCCCTGCTTGTTGATCGGCTGCGATTGCCCGGCCTCCAAATTACGCTGCAGCGCAGCCCGCTCTTCTTCCGTCATTCCTTGACCGTTATCCTCCACCGTAATCGTCAGCTGACCCCCTTCCGCCTCCGCATTAATCCGTATGAAGTGATAATCCTCAATGCCGTCGGGAAACGCATGTTTAAACGCATTCTCCACCAGAGGCTGCAGGGTCAGCCGGACCATCTTTTTCAGCAAAAATTCAGGAGGAATATGGACTTGAACTTCAAAAGGCTGCTCAAAACGATAATTCATAATCGTCATATAATGAAGAACATGCTTCAATTCATTAGCTACTGTAATTTCCTCCAGATCGGTCTGGACGGAATACCGGAGCATAAGCGACATGGAACGGACAATCTCCTTAATCTCTTCGGAGTCCTGAACAACTGCGTAGCAAATAATCGTTTCCAGAGTGTTATACAGAAAATGAGGATTGATTTGCAGCTGCAAGGATTGGAACTCCGCCAACTGCCGCTTGAATAAATTATCCTGGTTTTTTAGTTCGCTCTCGTATACCCGCTCCACCAGCTCAGACAGACGAGCTACCATCAGATTATAGCTGTGAATTAGCCGATCCATCTCGTCTTTCTTGCCGCGCAAAGGGACCTTCGTCCAGTCCCCCTTCTCCGTTCTTCTCATCCCTTGCTCCAGCATGCGGATGGGAGAGATAATCGCACGCCCAAAGCGAAAGGCTACTAGCAGAGCAAGAATAACGCTGACGGCACTGGCTATGAGGGTGGTTTGTCTAATGTTCAGGACCGGTTTGCGGACCGCCTCCAGCGGCATGGAGGAAACGAGCGTCCAACCGGAATAATCGGAACGTCTGCTGAAATATACCCGTTGCGGCTGATTCTCTCCTTCTTCCTGATTAATGAAGAAGGCGCCGGCATGATCCCTCACCTGTTCGAACAAGCGGCCATCCAACTGCTTGCCGATTTTCGCTTTATTCGGATCATAAACAATTTTTCCCCGGTCGTTCACAATAAAAAAATACCCCTGATCTCCAAGCCGAATTCCTTTCCATAGCGTGGTCAATTCTTCTATTCTTAGCTCAATGCCCACGATTCCTTTGAAAAGCTTAGACGTTTGGCGTCCGGATATTTTGCGTGCCAGCGTTAATTGGCCATCTAGAAAGCTCCAGTCAATCAACGAGAGGGAACCGTCTTCCTTCGTTTGCTCCCGCAGATCCTCTAAGCTTTCCGTCAAATCCGAGTCGGTAAACCCCGGATAGTCGATATTGAAGTCGTGCAGGCTCATTCCGTTATAGCTGATCAAATAGATCATGCTGATTTCCGGATTGTTGATAAAAATAGGCTTGAACAGCTCTTCCTTAATATGTGCAGATAAAGAATAATAGGCAAAATAGTGGTTCTGCTCAGCATCCAAAAACTGCTTGACATAGCTCGAGGTTAGCAGAGACAAAGTGGCCCTTTCGTAGCTTTTTAAATACAGATCGGTATGATGCAGAGCATTGTCGACAATTTGCGTCAGCATTTCTTCATGCAGCTGATCCAGCTCCCGCGAGGATGTAACATAGGTGGAAACGCTGACAATAGTGAGTGTGACGACGATGACAATAACAAACGACGTAAATACTTTGAAAGCCAGGCTGGATTTCCACATTACCGAATGCCCAGCAGCTGCCGATATTCTGTCGGAGAAAGGCCCGTTATCTTTTTGAAAATTTTAGTGAAATGAGGATAATTCTGATAGCCGATCTCCATTCCAACATCGACAATTTTATAATGAGGAAGCTCCAGCAGCTTCTTGGCTATTTCAATCCGCTTTCTCATCCGGTACTGCACGAACGTTTCATTCGTCATTTTTTTAAAGTAAAAGCTAAAGTAGGTAGGAGCAAGCCCCACCTTCTCGGCAACAGCCTCCAGGCTAATTTCCTCTGTAATATGCTGGTCTATGTAAGCCTTCGCCTCCTCGAACAAATTTCTTTCGGAGCCTCCCCGCCATTGATACAATTGGTTGCAAAGCTGATCCAGTTCTTGCTTCAAATATTCGATGACTTCCGTTCGCGACGCCAGCAGCTTGCGAGTTGACTCGATCTGGAAGCGAAACACGTTGCGGGAATTCAGCTTTTTGACAAGCAGCGTCAGCCCATCTTCCGCGAATTGCTGAAGCTGGGATATTTTCAAATGAGCATATCCGCTTTTCACCCACTGCTCGGCCAAAGCAGACACTTCCTCCACATTGACCGACCAAATCGCTTCCTCTACTTGCTCCAGCCATTCTTCATAATGAATTAGCGAAATAGAATGGGGGTCTTCTTCACTCAGCAGCTTGTCCAGCACCGGATACAGCTCTTTTTCTGTAATCGGTTTCAATAAATACTCTTTAACTCCATAAGTCAGGCACTTTTGGGCATAGCAAAAGTCGCTGTACCCCGATATAACTATCGTTTTAATTTGAAGCTGGAGCTCATCAATTTGTCTGCACAGCTCCAGACCGTCCATTTTGGGCATACGAATATCCGTCAGCACCAAATCGGGAGCTTGCCTGCTTATTTGCTCCAGAGCCGCCGCGCCATTCGGAAGCCCCACTACATCACAATGCGGATTATATTGTCTGATCAGCTTCATCAAGCCCGCGCGAATGATCGGCTCGTCGTCGACGACCATCAATCTTGTCACCTCAAACACTCCCTTCCCATCCGGGGCGATAGGTAGGTCCTTGGAGGACTCAGCCCCACGGTTGGATGATCTTATCATAAACTTTTCCAATTGTCTCATGGCTGTTTTATGATGGGATTGCTTTTTTTACGGTTATAGGCAAGCGGAATAACGGACGGGGGACCAAAGGAGGGTAAAAATCGGTAGGCAGGAAGTGCTTTTCTTAAAGTCACAGATACGGTAAAATAATAGGAACCTTTTGCTCTCGTGAGTGATCTAATTAGGCACGCTAAAGAAAATAACAGACCACAACGGGTAAGTGGTCAAGGAAAATGAGGAAAATCATTTTGAAACCTTGCAGAGACTGGAGTACGAAGAGATCAATCACCGATTACGATCACGGATCGTGTTTAAAGATCGTATTTACGAATCGTAACAAACTCCATATCGTTAAATCGCCATTTTTGCCCTGTTTCAAATCCTAACGAAACTGTGTATCGTTATCTTCACTTTTTCACCTCTTTTTATCGATTTTTTCGGTAATAGCTTTACCCAGTTTCGTTACAATCCCGCCGTGCCTGTTTTTGCACAAATAAGGTTACCCAGTTTCGTTAGGCGCCCGATGCGCCCCCGTCTCCGGCAAGTGCGCGCCCGATGCGCCCCGATGGCCAGTCCGCGCTGATGCGCTCCTGCCTACGGCCACCTCCGTGCACGGGTCGCTCCCGCCGCGACTTTTGTGTGGCGATATCTAATGGCAGACGGAATGGCGTCCCAAGCGGTAAATCTCTTGAGTGCAGGATGATTAAAAAGCGACTATAATAGCTGCAAGCTCCCTCATTTACTTGAAGACATCCGGTCGATCGTGTACAGCCAGAGCCAGACCGATCCAAGTTTTAAAACCGAGCGGCTCTTTACCCGTCTGACGGTAAAGGAAATTCGCGAGCAGTTGATTCGCGAGAAGGGCTATACGGATGAAGAACAGCCTACGCCGCAGACGCTGAATACGAAGGTCAATGAACTCGGCTACACCCCTCGCAAAGTGAAGAAAACGAAGCCGCTGAAGAAAATTGAGCAGACGGATGCCATCTTTGGGCAATTGAAACAGACGCGCGAGACATATCACGATCAAAGCAACGTCGCTTGCCTCTCCATCGATACGAAAGATCGCGTGAAGATCGGCAACTTCTCTCGAGGCGGCGCCAGCCGAATGGAAGTGAAGGCGGCGGACCATGATTTCTCCAAGGAGTTCGTCACCCCGTTTGGAATACTGGACGTGTGCACCGATCAAGTCGGTTTGTTCTTTACGACATCGAAAGTCACGGCGGATTTTATAGTGGATCGGATCGAGGAATATTGGCGAACAAGCGGTTGCGCAGGAACAAAGGATACCCTGGTGCTCTATGGCGACAACGGCCCGGAAAATCACAGCCGTCGCACGCAATTCATGAAGCGAATCGTGGAATTCGCAGTCACGAACAACGTGACCGTGGTCCTGGCCTACTACCCGCCGTACCACAGCAAATACAATCCGAGGTAATACGATAATAAGAGTGCCGGACACTGATTTTCATCCCCCCGTTCCAGTGGAAACTTTTAGGATCGGAGAGATCGAATGGAGCTATTACTCGGACGAATTACTGCGCGGAGTTCAAGATGAGATGTACTATGAAGTTCAGACACAAGGAAAGTTCACTCTGGACCTGCTGAAAGAGTTGCTTCTTCATTTTAAAGAAACCAATAAATAAACGCCAAATACTAGGATCCGTGCTTGACGAAATCAACGCCGACGTTACTTCAGTGTTTCCTTTTTTATTCTCCATGCACACCGTGCACAGCCGAGACTTGCTAATCTATATATGTGGCACTAAAGAAAGCGATCATTCCGTTCCGAAGGAAAGTGCCTCCGAAGCTTCAAACATCACACTCCTTCCCCAAAAAGTGAAGATGAGCTTCGAAGCGATTCCAGGTACTTTTCGGGGACCCCGAAACCAACAGATTCCTTCTATATGGATGGGCCTTCGGATGGTAGGAATACAAAGCCAAAACTCGCCCTGGAAGCATCTTTCTTTCTCCACTTCATGAGCTTTGAAATCTTTAGTGCCGAGTATATAAATATTTATGTTAGACATTAAAGTTAGGGTGCAATATTGCACCCTAACTTTACTATTTCAGCCTAAGAGGCATTTTTGCACTTTAATTTTCTGCTTAAACAACTCCCCTGCACGCTGTCAAGCCCCCCAGATTCTTGGCATCGGCAAAGACTCCTTGCCCAATTCCGCCCAAATATATTGGAGCAACAGGCGCGATTTCAAATCACGGGATGCCGGATCGTCCCACAGATTGTTAATCTCCCCAGGGTCCTCCTGCAAATCGAACAGCTCGCCATAGGTTTGATTGTAATATACCGTCAGCTTGTACCTCGCATCCACGTATGTTTTTTGGTGGATCGTTGTCGGCTCGTGATGAAACTCACAAATCGCGTGATCTCGGGCCCGCTCCTGATGGCCCAGCCAAACCTGCTTCTGATCTACGCCTGTCATCGCGTGCGGAATGGGAATCCCGCTGAAGCTTAAGAACGTAGGCGCCAAATCGACCAAGGATTGAATGGAGTCGGAAATACGTCCCGCCGGAACTTTACCGGGATAGCGAACGATATTGGGAAGCTTGATTAAATCTTCGTAATGAAATCCGCCTTTGGCCTGTAAACCGTGCTGTCCAAAAAAATGTCCATGATCGGTCGTAAAAACGACAATCGTATTGTCCGCTAATCCCAATTCGTCCAGCTTATCCAGGATAACCCCAATATACTTGTCCATCAGGCTGATCATGCCATAATAGGTCGCCACCCGCTGCTTACGCTCTTCTTCCGAAAGACCAACATGAGAATGATAGCCATGGATGCCGTTCCCCGATTCCTTCCAGGGGGTAAAATCCGGGTTATCCATCTGTGTCAATTGAAAATGCGGAGGATTCTTCTCATGCTCCCCCGGGGTGACTGCCGGGATCGTCAATTGATCCGGATCGTACATCGTATCCCATGGCTCGGGAACGAGATAATCGGGATGCGGATCGAAGAAGCTCGCCCATAAGAAAAAGCTCTCATCCTCCTCCTTATAACGATCGAGCATTGCGTTGGTTCGCTCCGCAATCCAAGTATTATAGTGGTACTTTTCCGGGATCGGCCATGTATGCTGGATCGACCGGTCCATCGTTCCTGTTGGCGGAAGGAAGTATTCCCTCCAGTTCGCACAGCCCTTCTCTTCCATCCAGATAGCATAATGTTGACCGACATGCGCTTCATTCGTATGATTTCTGGCGAGCTCGACATGATCAAATCCATAGAAAGGTCCATTAAATTTGCGCCAGTAATCCAAATCCTGAAGAATCGGATACGATTCCAGCGATGAATATTCCTCGTTGCCTCTCAAGGGCTGAAAATGCGCCTTGCCGATCAGCGCGGTCCGGTAACCTGCGTTCAAGAAATCTTCACCGACCGTATGCCGGTCTTCCAGAAGCTTGGTCCCGAGAGTCCAGGCTCCATGCTGGCTCGGATATTGTCCTGTAATGATTGAAGCACGGGTAGGGGTGCAGGTTGGATTAGGACAGTAAGCTCTCGTAAACGTCGTTCCCTCCGCCACCAGCCGGTCCAAATTCGGCGTGAGGATCTCCTTGTTGAAGGCGCCGATCGTATTCCAATGCTGCTGATCGCTCGTAATCAATAAAATGTTCGGCTTATTCATCAGCCTCTTCCTCCTTATCCATCGGAAATAGTCATACCTTCATCTTAACGCAGCAGAGGACTCACACCCATACCCTCCTGTTTGCTTGACTTGTCATTTTGTTAGGTTTCTCGTATTTTATTAATATAAAGCTTAACACATTTAAGGAGATACGGGATGAGAGACATGCAGGAGTACACTCACGAATATGCCGAGTATTACTATTACAAACCGTCAGAGCTGGAACGACTGGGAGGGGTATGGCCTGTTCGGGCAGGAAGGAATATCGCCAAACCGAATTACCAGGTCGGCTCCCGATTTATCGAATGCTACAGCATTCACTTTGTACGCGAAGGTCAGGTCAAGCTGGAGCGGGGAGAGGAATCGGTAATTTTGCGGCAAGGCGATTTATTCTGCCTGTTTCCCCAAATCGCCTATTCCTATCAGGTCGTTCCCTCGTCCTCACCGCTGCAGATGTGTTGGCTGGCGATAGATGGCGGACAAGTTCCGTCCTTGCTTCAAGCTGCGGGGGTAGTCCGAGAACGCCCCTATCGGGAGCAGGCGGTCGGGTCCCACGTGAACGCTACGTTAGACGCATTAATGGACACGCTGCGCGAGCTTAGAGGGACAAGCTCCTCGCTTGCGATCCTCGCTTTCATTTATCAATTATTCAGCCAGCTCGCTGTCCGCCAAGCGAATTCCCCACCTGTCAAGCGCTCTGCCTGGGTGCAGCAAAGCGTTGATTTTATGAATCTTCATTTTGCCGAAGGCATTACGATTCAGGATGCCGCTAATTATGCGGGTGTCCATCGGTCCCATTTTTCCACCGTATTCACGGAGCAGATGGGGGTCCCCCCGCTTCGCTATTTGCAGAAGCTGAAGATGGATAAAGCAGCAAGGCTGCTCCAGGACACTTCTCTGCCGATAACGGAAATCGCCTTGTCAACAGGCTACCCGGATCTGTTCTCCTTCTCTAAAGCATTTGCCAAATACTTTGGCCAGCCGCCCAGCCACTATCGCAAATGAACAGTAAAGCCACTTCCGCGAAGAGAACGCGCTATTCAACACTTTTATTGCCAATAGACAAAATACTTGCCCTTACGGTGCTGCAAATCGGCTATCGTCCGGCGCGCCCGCTCGGAAATGTCGGTTATTTTCTTCCCTTCCACCTGCGGGACCGAAAAATACAATTTATCGATCTCTGCTTCAAGAGCATGGGCGGGTGCTTGATCCCGCTCACGAGTAACGTGAATCCGGGAAGATTCCATCAGCAGCGCCCTCATTCTTGCGGATGTCGGAGGGTAGCTTAGCAGCTGCTGTTCCAGCATGGAGTCGGTCATGTCGGCCACCAGCTCCATTTCCGGCTTTACATCGCTCAACCATTGTCCTGCAATCTGACGCAACACCGCGTTCACCCCTATGTTCGCATGCGAGCAATGCAACACCGCTTCCTCCGCAATCAGCAAGACTAACTGCTCCGCCGTTTCCTTATCCGTCTGCATATTTTCATCTATGACGGTCAAGCAATCGAGCAGGTCCTTCGGTCGTATAGACAGATATCCGCCGGTTTGCGCGCTTCTAACCAACGAATCCAGATGATCGAGATGAAGGACACCGGATGAATTCCTTAGCAGGCTTGGACGTTCTCCGTTAATATAAGCCCATATTTCCTCCGGGTTTAATCCGTGCTCCGTCAATATCCCGGACAACTCCGGCCCCTCCAGCCGATCACGGGTCCACTCATGATGATCCATCCCTTCGATTCCTTCCAAGGAATGACTGAACGGACCATGACCAATATCGTGCAGCAGCGAAGCCGCTCTTAAAGCTTCTTGGTCCGGACAATAGTAAGCAATCAAGGAGAACACGCCTAGCGTATGCTGAAGTCGGGTGAAAGTATGATGCGTATTTATCCTCGACGCTCCCCCGTGGTGAATGTAATGCAGCCTTCTCAGCGCGCCGGACCGTAATATTTTTATTTCCGCATCCCGCAATTCCGTACGGATCTGCCAGAGAGGCTCCCATAGATGGTCCGATGCCCCATCCGTTCTGGCTATGTAATCTGCTTCATATCTTGTCATCCTATTTCCCCCTGCTCGTTAAAAATGGAAGATTAGACCATCCTCCTCTGATTCCAATGATCTATCTGACAACTTACTTCTTCACTGCGGGGACTCTGGCCTTGACGGACTTGGCATACTCCGAAGGACTCATGCCGGTCGCCTTTTTAAATGCTTTGGAAAAATAATGGACACTGCTGAATCCAAGCTTCTCCGCAATTTCTGTAAAGTTGGACGGTTCCTCTCGAATATACGTTTTGGCTTTGTCGATTTTTAATTGCCCGAAATATTCCGTCAGAGTATATCCCGTTCTGCGCTTGAACAGCTCTTTAAGCTTCGTCTTCGACAAATGCAGGGCATCGCTCATTTCTGCAAGAGACAGCTTGGAGCCTAACTGCCCCTCCAGATAAGCAATGATGCTCTTGATAACCTCACCTTCATTATTTTCCTTGGCTGTCGACGATAGGGTTGCGGAAACTCTCTCCTCCGTCTGTCCGGACTTTTCTTTGCGAAGCAGCCGTAATAAAAACGTTTCCAGATATAGCTTAATCAACTGCTCCGCTCCAACAGGCGCATCCTCTCTGCGTTGTAATGGAACCTGGAATGGAAAGTGAAACGCGTTCACGCCCTCCCGGACAATTTCCGCCAGCAGATTCCGCTCCTCATCCCCAAGGCTTATCAGTTTGTTTTCAAAAGCTTTCATTTCTTCAGAATGGCACTCGAAGCTCATTACGATCAGGTTAGGCGCCACGACATGATTGGCGTAGATACTATGAAATTCATTGGGCTTATGAAAAATAATCGTCCCTTGCTTTAAGTGATGCAGGATGTTATCCGCCCTGACCGTCACCTCGCCCTTATCGATATAAAGCACTTCCCAAAAATCATGATACTCGCCGGCAAACACGTAATCTTTTGCAAATTCAAAATAATATAAGGAAATGATTCGATCAATAACGATAGACGGGCGCAGAACAGTTCGCGGATACTGCCTCCTGGCGCTGCTTATTTCACAGTCCATGTCGATGCTCACCCCACATTTGAATGATGAATATCTGTATGTCCATCATACCCTACCTAATAAATCTAGGGAACTTTCCTTTTAGCAAAAAATGCCGTTACGCTATATAAGTGGCACTGAAGTAAATTGTCCCCCATTCCGAAGGAAAGGGGCTCCGAAGCTTAAAACCTCTATACTATCCCCCAACAAGTGAAAATAAGCTTCGTAGCGAATCCATTTACTTTTAGAAAACCCCGCCAAAACCGATAGCTCCATGCAAAAGTACAAATAAATGGGCTCTCAGAACAAAGAAACCAAAGCAGGATCGATTTATAATGGAGCCATTGAAGTCAATAATTTGGATGAGAAATCGGGGGATTTAGCTAATGAAGCTTGGTGTGATTGGTTATGGAGTTCGAATCTCGCATTTTATTGAGGAAATCATCCGGCAGGAGCCTTCCTGTCGAATTGCCGCTATTGCCGATACTCGGCATAACAAAGTCAGGGAGGAGCATCCCGAGCTGCACGATGTTGCCTGGTATGGTTCGGTAGAAGAATTGCTTAACGGACCCAAGCTGGACGGGATTCTGATCGGCACCCGCTGCTCCCTGCACACCGAATTGGCGCTCAAGGTACTGCCAACAGGTCTGCCGTTATTTCTGGAAAAACCGGTTTCTACAAACCTGGAAGATTTGGAGCGATTAAAGGAAGGCTTTCGACAATCGAGCTCGCAGGTAGTCGTTTCCTTCCCGCTAAGGGTGACTACGATCGTAGACAAAGTCAAGGAAATTGTCGATTCAGGACAGTTAGGCACGATCGAACATGTGCAAGCGGTTAACAATGTACCCTATGGCGGAGTGTACTATCATAACTGGTATCGGGATGAGGCGGAAACAGGCGGATTGTTCCTGCAGAAGGCAACTCATGATTTCGACTACATTACTTATTTGCTGAATAATCAGCCAGAGAGTATATGCGCAATGACATCCAAACAAATATTTAAAGGAACCAAGCCGGCCGGATTGCTATGCGTGGATTGCGAAGAGAATCGTACTTGTCCGGAAAGCACTGCTTTCCGTGAGGATCTTCCCGACACCTGGAAATATTGCTGCTTTGCCGAGGATACCGGGAATGAGGACTCAGGAAGTGCATTAATCCGCTACAAGACAGGAATGCACGTTTCCTATACGCAAAATTTCTTTGTACGCAACCAGGCAGGTGCCCGGAGTGCCCGGTTAATGGGTTTTAAGGGAACGGTCGAATTCGATTTTTATACGAAGCAAGTCAAAGTGATGATGCATCATGAAGACACCGTCAAGACCTATGATATCGTTTCTACCGATGGCCATTTTGGCGGGGACACCGTTCTGGCCCGCAACTTTATTGAGGTCATGCGTGGACAAGCGGAATCTATCAGCACTCTGGACGATGGTATATTAAGCGCTTTGATGTGTTTGAAGGCGAAGCAATCTGCGGAGACAGGAACCTTCCAGACGATCGATTGGACGCCGCTTCGCACGAACGCGAGTATTAGCAGATAAAACGGTAATGCCGCATGCAAAAAAAACAGGCTGGCACTTTCAAGTACCAGCCTGTTTGTCATGCAATCAGATGGACTGATTAGATAAAGTGGCGGCTGACGATGACCAAAAGGATGAAAAGAACGAGGATCACTGCTGTGCTTGTAAACAAGCCGCCAAATCCACAACTACCTCCCATGTTCATTCCTCCTTTCTTTACTTGCTAGTCATATCCTATGACGCTTCCAACTGAGATGAACTGGACGTATTGCAAAATGGGCAACCGCTTATTTTTCAATCAACTGGTTTTCTAATGTAACGGCCGATAACCCTTCCGTTATCGGCCGTTTGTTCAGCTTGAAAGGATCACTTTAGATAAATGCACGGCTTACGATAACCAACAGAATAAACAGAACCAAGATGACTCCTGTGCTGGTAAACAGTCCGCCGATTCCTCCGCAACTAAAACCTGCTCCTCCTACAAATCCACCCATAGTATGAGTCCTCCTTTCTACGCCAACTAATACCATTATATGACTACGCAAATCTTGCTGTCTGGACTATTCGGTAAATGTAGAAGTCTATTGCGCCTGTTTTTTCAGGTCAATATGTTCTAAGTTGGACAAGCATGTTTTTCTAGTCATCGGGAATAATGAAAGAAGCTGGAAATCAAAAGTGGAGGTTGTTTTAACCATGAAAGTACAAGATTTAAAAACCCGGGTGGAGGAATTAACCGAGCAGAATCAAACGGTTCTCGACGAAATTGATCAATTAAAAAAGCTGATTAGGGAAGGCCTCACAAAGCAGCCTGACAATAATTCAAGCGGGCAGCAGCGCAATCAGCAATCATCCGGACAACAAGGCTCGTCCTCCAGCCAGCATGGCGGACAACAACAAAGGGCGAACGCCCAGGTATCGGATTTGGCCAATGAATTGATGCAAATTAAGACGATGATCACGGAGCTTGAAGCCAGAACAAATGAATTTGTTTCCAATCAAAGCAGCGGGAGCCTGAAGGAACAGGACGTAGTTAATCTTGTACTCACACTAATGGATGGAATGATTGATTGGACCGCGGATTTTGTGCAGAATAACAGCCAGGGCGGTTCACGGAACTCCTCCGCTTCTGGAGGGAGCTAACGGTCTGTTTACTCCCGGACCGTGTCGGCCACGTCGCTTGCGCTCTTGAATTCAGTTTGGCTCCAAAAAAAGAAGCCGCCTCCGGCTTATCGCAGGACACGGCTATTTAAAAGTTAATGGACATAAACCGAACGGAATGATTATTGTGAAACAGGATGACGGTGAATCGCTGCCCATCTATCCAATTGATTGGTACAAATGAGCAAGGATGGATACTGGCGAATCCGCCGCATAGGTTCCTCGTCATCCACCGTCCATGCAATAAGTTGAATTCCTAGCTGCTCGCATGTTTCAATATAGCTCGGTGTTAAAAAAGGATACTGGACGGCCAGATAACGCATGTTATGTTCTTTCATTAAAGGAAAAAAGGCCGGTGAGGCTCCATGGCTGATCAGTCCAAGCTCCACCTCAGAATCTATTTCCCTCATCCGTAAGACGGAGTAATGGTCGAAGGAGGTGAAGAAGACCTGCTCCTCCATTCCCAGCTTGCGGACAACATCCAGGGCAGCTTGCTCCAAGCCGGGATAATAATCCCCTAACTGCTTCAATTCTATGTTAACGATAATTTGATCCTTTAGCAGGGTCAGAGCCTCCTCCAGCGTGGGGATTTCTCCTTCACCCCGGATACGAAGCTTCTTCAGCTCCGCTAAAGTTAATTCCTTGATTCTCCCGGTTCCGTCTGTCGTCCGATTGACCGACAGGTCGTGACATATGACGGGTACTCCGTCCTTGCTTAATTGCACGTCGAGCTCCAGATGTGAGTATGATTTCCGAACCGCCGCTTCAAAAGCCGGCAGCGTATTCTCGGGATAAAGTACAGGATCTCCGCGATGAGCGACTCCGCGAACCATAGCTATTCCTCCTCGTATCCTTTCATTCGATCTGCACAAAAGACTTTCATTGCTTCCACTACTCCTTCTCCAAAGCTCCCCGAGCAGACATAGTCCGCCTTGGCTGCGAGCTCTGGATGACTGTTTGCCACAGCTACACCGATCCCCGCCTGTTCCAGCATATCGAGATCGTTCATCTGATTTCCGATTGCCATCACTTCCGACAGTTCGATTCCGAGCAGGTTGGTCAGTTGGATCAAGGCTCTGCCTTTGCTCTGGTTCGCTGGAAGGATTTCAAAGAAATCAACCTCGGATTGAACCGTGGAGTAAGCATTAGGCAAATCCGGCGAATAAGCCTCCCAAAGGGTGAGCGCCTTGTTCATATCGCCTATGATCAAAACTTTATGCGCGTGGCCGACTGCCCACTGCTCTTCTGTCAAATCCGCCAGACGACAATCGACATTCTCCCTTTGCTCAAACCGGGCAATGTCCTGCGTCCGACTTATCGCGCTTAACCCCGATTCCTGGAACACAACTGCGGAAAGACCTTGTCGGTCCGCTTCCTGCAAATAAGGAATTAATCCTCCGGTGGACAGCTCCGCCTGCTCCCATATTTTACCCTTATCCGCCAGGATTGAACCGTTGCATAATATCATCGGCAGATCGATATTCAATCGTTCGACGGTTTGCCGCACCGAAACTCCGGTCCGACCCGTAGCTATTGTAAACCATCCTCCCGCCTCCGTGAAGGCGCGCACCGCGCGCCAAACCGAATCAGTGATCTGGTGATCGGGAGACAGAAGCGTACCGTCCAAATCGCTCACAATTAATCGGATGTTTTTCATTGCTGCACTCTTTCCCTTCAACATACATCTTCTAACCTTTCCTGTCTGTAATTCCTCGGGGGTGCAAAATATTCCCTTCCGTCCGACAGTGTCATTTATCCGGTCGCTGCCCGTACGGATCGAATGAAATGGACAGACTCCATATCCCCGCAGGTCAGCAAAGAATGGGTGGTTGCCTCTATCCCGCGGCCCAGCTTAACCCCTTCCAGCAGCATTCCGGAAGTTACTCCGGTAGCCGCGAATATACAATCATCGGAGGAGACGAGCTCTTCCATGCGCAAGACGCGGCCGGGATCGCTCAACCCCATGCGGACACATCGTTCGTGCTCGCGGCGGTCTGCCGGAAGCAGCCGGGCTTGCATTTCGCCGCCCATACATTTAAGAGCTACGGCGGAAAGAACTCCTTCGGGAGCCCCGCCTACTCCGTAGAATAAATCGACGCCGGTTTTATCCAGGGCAGCGGCAATAGCGCAGGTCACATCTCCTTCGCTAAACAGCCTGACCCGGGCTCCGGTTTTTTGAATATCTTCAATCACCGATTTATGGCGATCCCTATGCTGAATAATGACGGTCAACTCCGAAATCCGTTTGTTTAACGCATCAGCCGTTCTCTTCATATTATCCAATATGGAAGCATTCAGATCGATCGCCCCGGCGGCTCTTCGCCCGACCGCGATTTTCTCCATATACATGTCCGGTGCATGAAGCAGTGCACCTCTGGGGGCGACGGCTATCACCGCGCACGAATTATCCCAGCCGCCTGCGACTAAATTAGTCCCCTCCAATGGATCTACGGCAATATCCAGCAGCGGGCCCTGCCCCATACCTACTCTTTCTCCGATGTACAGCATCGGCGCTTCGTCCATCTCTCCTTCTCCGATGACGACACATCCGTCAATCGGCATCGCGTTCAGCAGCTTTCTCATCGCTGTAGTCGCCGCATCATCGGCCCCCAGCTTATTGCCGCGGCCAATCCATGGAACTGCCGCGAGCGCAGCCGCTTCCGTTACTTGCAGCAAATCAAGCGCCAACTGCTTCATGACGATCACCCACCCGCTTCAATATCGTCGAGTGCTTGGCTGAAGGAAGATAGGATAACCCAGGCCGAAGCAGCTCCCGGATCAATGTGTCCGACGGCCCGATCCCCGATCCGGCTGGATCTGCCCTTCCGCGAGACCAGTTCGGCCGTAGATTTCATTCCAGCTTCGCCGGCCCGTACCGCTTCGCGGAAGCTCTCGGCTACTCCCATGCCCTTCTCCCTGCTATTCTGCAGCGCCTCGGCAGCGGGAAGCCAGGTATCGATCATCGTCTTGTCGCCAATTTCCGCCTTGCCCCGTTCCCGGATCCCGTTAACGGCCGCCAGCCAGAAATTCGTTATATCCTCTTCCTCCAGCTCCGCTTTGCCTTGCAATACGCCGCTCCCTCGAATAAAGGCAGTCGCATACAGCGGTCCTACGGAAGAACCGACGGCATTGAGGAAGACCATCCCCATCTCCTTGCACATGGCGCCGCAGTCTTCCCCTTCATACTCCCGCAGCTTGTTGCGGATCGCCTCCCAGCCGAGCGACATTGTCACACCGTGATCCCCATCGCCGACCGCTCGGTCCAGCTCGGATAAATAATCTTTCCTATCCTCGATGTCTCGTCCGATCTGATCCATAATCTGTTTGAATTGTTCTATGGACAGCCTCATTTGCTTTCCCCCTTAATCCCATTCAATCAGCGAATTATCCCTATTTACAGCCTGTCGTCCCCGGCATAGACAATGCCTGATCACTTCTGTACGTACATTGGCGTATCGACCGGATGGTCTATCATCCGAATCAATTCCTCATCGAGCTTCATAACCGAGACAGAGCAGCCTCCCATTTCCAGGGAGCTGACGAACTCTCCTACAAACGACCGATGAATCTGTACGCCCAGCTCTTCTAATCTGGCCGCCACACGTCTGTACACGATAAATAATTCCATATGCGGAGTAGAGCCAAGTCCGTTCACGAGGATTGCGATCCGGTCTCCCTTGCTAAGCTCCATATCAGCAGTAATCTGATCGAGCAATTCATCGGCCACCTCGTCTGCCGTCTTGAGCTTCCCTCTGCGCACTCCGGGCTCGCCATGGATGCCCAGCCCGATCTCCATTTCGTCCTCGGCCAGTGTGAAGCTTGGTTTGCCGGTTTGCGGCACAGAACAAGGGGACAAGGCGACACCCATCGTCCTGACGCAATCATTCGCTTTATTCGCTATTCTCACGACCTCATCGAGCGAATAATCCTGGTCCGCAGCTGCACCTGCCGCTTTGAAGACAAGGAAGCCGCCGGCAATTCCCCGACGCTGCTCCGCGTCCTCTTTAGGGGCCGAGGCCACATCATCCGTGACTCTAACGGTTTCCACGCGAATATCCTCCATCGCTGCCAGTTCGGCCGCCATGTCGAAATTCATGCAGTCCCCTGCATAATTTCCATACATGTACAGCACCCCTGCTCCGCCGTTAACCGCCCGGGTCACCTCCAGAATCGGGTCGGGCGGAGGCGATGCGAACACATTGCCTACGGGAACCCCGTCCACGAATCCGCTGCCGATCAAGCCCATAAAAGCCGGCTCGTGGCCAGATCCTCCGCCAATGACGATCCCTACCTTGCCTTTCCGAACCGTCTGGACGGAGACGAGAGAGCGTTTGTTCTGCGGAAGCACCCGGATATATTGGGGATAGGCAGCCGCATAGCCTTCAATCATTTCGTCAACGACAGCATTCGGTTGGTTGATTAGCTTCTTCACTCTTGATCCGCTCCTTCAGTTTAAGAGGTAAAAATGATGACATTAAGAACAAGTATTGGAATCAGGATGTTCCAGACCGCCGCGGTACTGACGCTCTCCATCTATAATCTTCTGTACTTTGCGGCCGGAGTTTCCTCCTGTAAATTCCGATTCCAGCCACACTTTCACAATCTGCTTCGCAAGCTCGGGACCAATCACCCGTGCTCCCAACGTAAGCACCTGGGCGTTATTACTCTTGATCGCCCGTTCTGCAGAATAGGTATCATGGCAAAGAGCGGCTCGTATTCCGGGTACTTTATCAGCCGTTATCGTCATCCCTATCCCCGTCCCGCAAATGAGGATTCCCCTCTCGAAGCTTTCCCTCGCTATTTCGTCGGCCACTGCAAATCCGACATCGGGATAGTCCACTTCCTGGCTCGAGTCGGACGGCCCAAAATCCGTCACATCCACTCCAAGCTCTTTCAGATAAGCTTTAATAGTTTCCTTCAAGCCGAAGCCTGCTTCATCGGCTCCTATCGCAATTTTCATAACGGACACCTGCCTCCGCTCCTATATTATAGTAGAGAATATTTAGTTAGGGGATAAGGACAACTTTCAGCGATTGCGAACCTTGCTGCACTAACTCAAATCCTTCCTCGAATCGATCCAGCGGAAGTTTGTGGGTAACTACTCCATTTGTAGGCAATTTACCGCTTGCAATTCCATCAATGACCAGCGGATAACAATAGGGGCCAAGGTGGGAGCCGAGAACATCCAGTTCTTTGCGGTCACTGATAATACTCCAATCTACGGTTACCGGGTCCTTGAATACGCTGAATTCCACGAACCGGCCGAGCTTGCGGATCATCGACAGCCCTTGCTCCACTGATTTGGGATGGCCCGTCGCCTCAATGTAGATGTCGCAGCCATAGCCGTCGGTCAACCGTTTAATCTCCGCGACGACATCCGTTTCTTTAGGATTCAGAACCAGATCGGCGCCGAACGATTTCGCCAGCTCTAATCGATCATCGAACAGATCGAGCACAACTAATGTACCCGGGCCGGATAATTTGGCGGCACCGACCATACCGAGACCCAGCGTTCCGGCTCCTGAGAGGACGACGAAGTCGCCAAATTGAATTTGCGCCCGCTGAACAGCATGCAGTGAACAGGCATAGGGCTCGATTAAAATCGCTTGTTCTAACGGCAGCTCAGGAGGTACCTTGTAATTAATGGCTTCTTTCGTAAATTTCATATACTCCGCCATACCGCCGTTAACGTTATTCTGGAATCCGTATAGATCATGTTTCTCACACATCCAGTACTGGCCGCGATTACAAAACCGGCATTGCCAGCAGGGGACGATCTGCTCCGAAATGACTCTGTCTCCCAATTCGTAGCCTTCTACTCCCTCTCCTATCTCGACCACATGACCGATAAACTCATGACCGGGAATCATCGGAGCTTTAATATAGGGGGGCTGGGTTTCGTCTCCCCAGAAGCTGGGGGCTCCTCCATAAGCCTTCACGTCTCCAGCACATATCCCGCATCCCTCCACCTTGATCACCATTTCGCCTGGCCCGGCCTGCGGCACAGAAACCGTTTCCAATCTATAATCCCCGGGGGCATAAGCGACGACGGCCTTCATCTTATCTGGAATTGCGCTACTCTTCATTTATACGGCCTCCTTATTGGATAAAATACTGCCGATTTTGACTCTGGCAGCGAATTGAGCTTACGATCATTTTCACATCACTCCCTGTTTTTGTCAATGCATTTGTTGATTTTTATTGATTTTTAATTACTTTCATCATCATTTATCATTCGATTATTGTTGTTTATTGCTGATATTACGATATTCACTTAACTTTTATAGGACTTCGTTCATTTTAGCTTTCTTTTCTCAAATTAATATATGGTAAAAATTACATGTTATCGGAAAGATGATTAATTTTTCGGCAGTTCAGCCAAACTTTTCTTAATAAACATCGGATTTGCGTTATAGAATATTGACCTTTATTAATGTTTAATAATTTTTCAGTTGAATGGATAAATCTGGTTTGCTATAATTTAATAAAATAACATTAGGAGATGCGGTAACATGCTAGCACCCGAACGAAGAAACCGAATTATGCAAATCTTGAATGAGAACAAGCAGATTCTCGTCAAGGAAATTTCTCAGGCTTTGAACGTGTCGGAAGGTACATTGCGCAATGACCTGAAAATTTTGGAGGAGGATGGTCTGCTCGAGAGAACCCATGGCGGGGCAGTGCTGCCCAAGCCTCCGACGCAAGAATACACGTTTCACTCCCGCAGTCAAATTAATCAGCAGGAAAAGATGACGATCGGCAAAGCTGCCGCTGAACTGATACAAAACGGGCAATGCATCATTCTCGATGCAAGCTCGACCTCTTTGGAGCTGGCCAAACATCTGATTCATTATGATTACTTGACGGTGGTAACGAATGGTCTCACAACTGCCCAGGAGCTGACCAAGAATCCACGCATTAACGTCATCGTCGTCGGAGGGGTGCTGCGTCCTGGTTCAAGTTCGTTAGAGGGACTGCTTGGCAAGGGGCTGCTCGGACAAATCCATGCCGATGTGTTCTTCACTTCCGCTCAAGGCTTTACTATCAATGAGGGGCTCACGGATTTCAGTGTGTATGAAGCGGAATTAAAGAAGCAGATGGTAGCCAATGTCGGTCAGGTGGTCGCCTTGCTCGATCACACCAAGCTGAACCGCCGCTCTATAGCCACCTTCGCAGACCTGTCACAAATCGATACTCTCGTAACAGATGATCAGGCTCCCCCGGAATTCCTTAATTCGTTGAAGGGGATCCGCATCATCCAAGCCGAGAAGCAGCCGATCCTCTAACTCTCAACAAGCTTATAAACGCTAGAAGATCACCCCCGTGCCAGGTCCGGTACGGGGGTGATCTTTATTAGCGACCACCGGCGGGTCGACTCATGGTTGGCTATCCAACCATTGGGATACCTCTAAACTATATATCCGATCCAATGGATACAACCCGTTGCGGTACTCGGCCGCGCCGGATTCAAACAGAACGTATAACCGTCCATCCCGTTTCACGATCCCCTCAGACATGGGAGGCAAAGTTAATGCTCCTTCCGCATTCTTGCTATCCAGAAACCATATAGGAACCGGCTCGGCGAATTTGTCCGTATAGACATGGGGGTCTTCTTCCAATGTCCAACGATACGCCAGCAGAGAGCTTTCATTATTTCGACCGTAGGATTGGCTTAATATGACGGAGCCTGCCATCGTTTCCATTCCTTGAATCTCTTCCGGAACGGACAGGATATAATCAGGAACCGCCGGCTTAGAATCTTCCGGTATTTTCGCGGGATCAATGGAATCGTCAGCATTTAACTTATACCCGGTTATCCAGGCGGCATATTTTCGATCATCCCTATTGTTCATATGATGGGTTTCATCTGTTTTGTAATTGGCTCTTGAGAATTCTCCTACCCATAGAATCCCATCCGAATAGTACACATAAGAACCGTTCGTTTCAATTCGGACAATATCAGAGATGATCAGCTTGCCGCCATCCTCCACCTTTTCCAAATCCTCTATCTTGATTTGATAGACACTTTTTTCTGAAGATAACCAGACATGGCTATCGCTTACGGTGAGCCCACCTGCATGGCCGTTATAGGGTGTGTTCTCATCTTTATACAGCTCTACCGACTTGACCAGCTTACCGTCCGTTAATTGAATCACAGTTAACATGCTGGGTCTCTTGTCTTTTCGATAATAGGACACTATCATCCAATCATTGCTGTGTTCATAAGCAATTCCCTGAGGAATCAAATCCTGATTCAATCCGGGAATGACCGGCCCCGGTTCACTCCATTCAAAAAAATCTTTATAGCTGGGAGAATCCACCCTTAACTTAATCTCCACTTCCTCCTGCTTGATGGTCTCATCCCCCTTCTCCTCATTAGATCCGGACAAATTATCGTTCGCTGAGGGTGCCGGCGACGGACTCGTCTCGGATGATGGCTTCCCGCTGGTTTCCGTCGATGCTGCGCAACCGGATAACACCAGTAACAACCCGCCCAGCAAGATCGCCATGTATCTATTGTTTCCTTTCATTTCATACCTCCTGGGCTAGTCGTAATCTGAGGCCGGCTTATTTGAAAGTAGAGTTGGCCATAGCGCTCACAATGTGTTTTTGCGCAAAGATAAACAATAGAACTATCGGGGTAATTGCAACGACACTTGCCGCCATGACCAGATGAAGACTTAACATTTCTTGACCGGGGAAAGAATCCTTGAGCATCGCTATCCCAACGGTCAGGACACGCATATTATCGGAATTCGTCATAATTAGCGGCCAGAAGTAGGAGTTCCAGCTGCCGATTACTTTCAGAATAATAATCGTGATCACTGTAGGCAGTGCCATTGGCACCAGAATGCGGTAAATAATGCGGAAACGCCCCGCCCCATCTACCTTCGCCGCTTCCAGAACATCGTTGTTGATAGATTTGAAAGCTTGGCGCATTAAAAAGATGCTGTATGCCGATACTCCATGCGGGACAATCAAGGCGAGAAAAGTGTTGAGCCATCCCAGGTTGGACATCATGACATAAACAGGAACAAAAGTAACCTGTTCCGGCACCATCAAAGCAGCAAGAACTAGAATAAACCATTTATCTCTTCCCCAGAATTGACCCTTGGCAAATGCGTAAGCGGCAAACAGCCCCAGATTCAATTGCAGCATAACAAGGCCTACCGTCTGAATCAACGTGTTCAGAGCATAACGGGCGAACGGAGCCGTATAGAAAATATCCTGATAATTGTTCCAGGCAAATTTCTTCGGCCAGAATGTCGGCACAGCCAAGCTCAGCTCAGAGGGAGATTTCACGGATGTGATCAACAGCCAATATAATGGAAAGAACATGATTAATGTGACAATAATAGCAAGTACGATTCTTGTTGGCTTCCAAATCAACCTAGCTGTCATTATATCCCTCCTAACCTTCGTAGTGAACTTTCTTCCGTGATAGAACAAACTGCAATATCGTTAACGTAATGATGATAAAGAAGAAAATAATGACAAGAGCGGACGAGCGGCCTGCTCTGAAATCATGGAACGCCATCTGATAAATCCAGTAGACCATCACCTTCGTAGATTCCAACGGACCTCCCCCGGTCATAACGTCTACTGATTGAAACACCTGCATCGACGAGATGAACTGGGTAACAACGAGGAAGAGCAATGTCGGAGAAAGCAACGGGATCGTAATGGCTCTAAATTGCTGGAATCGGTTAGCTCCATCGATACTGGAAGCTTCATAGTATTCCGTCGGGATACTGCGAAGACCAGCGATAAAAATCAGCATGGTGAAGCCAATGCTTTTCCATATAGCCACCATAATGAGCGACCACATAGCGTTGGTCGTGCTGTCCAGCCAACGTACAGGCTCCATCCCGATAGATTGCAAAAGCTGATTCATTATTCCGTACTGATTGTTAAGAATCCATATGAACACCATGGAGGCAATAACCATTGATATATAATGCGGCATAAAAATAAACATCCGCAAAAATCCGAACAGTTTGGACTGCACATTAAACAGCATGGCGAGCAGCAGGCCGATCACCAGTGTCAGCACAACGTCCAGTATCGTATAAGTAAAAGTAATCTTCAAAACATGATAAAATTTTTCGTCCGTCAGCAATTTTTCGTAATTTTGCCATCCGACAAATTTTTTGACCGGCTTAATCAAGTTCCAATCGGTAAAACTGATATAAACCGAAAACAACAGCGGATAGTAGGTAAACGCTGCCAGGAGTAAAATCGCAGGCAAGGCAAACGAAAAATCTTTGATACTCTGGATCGTCTGAAATTTTAATTTCTTCCCTGTCTTAGGCAGAGGATTCTTCCCTATCGTCGTATCTGTATCCATCGATCATCCCTCTTTTCCAATTGAGCGGCTAAGAAGTGTCCGCATACTGCCGATTGTCGCTGATTCTTTGCTTTTCTGTCCGATGAAGGGCGCGAGGGGGCAATCCCCCTCGCCTATTTACGATTAATAATCCTCAAGCACCTCATTCATCTTCTCGGCGGCTTCTTTAAATGCCGCTTCTACATCTAAATTCTCCAGAACAATTTTACCGAGCGCCTCTGTTATATATTTGACAGATTCCGGATAAGGCGGATATTGCGGGCGTGCCACGACGTTGTCGATATTGTCCAGAATCGCTTTATATTGCGGCCGTTTGTCGAAGTACTCTTTACCTTCGTCAGAGTTAATAGCCGATTTTCTCGTAGGCAGGTACCCGGAGTAATCCGCCCATCTGACATTGTATTCCGAAGAGGTCATAAATTGGACAAACTTCCATGCAGCTTCCTTCTCAATATCCTTGGCCATATCCATAATCGCTATGCCCGCGCCGCCGATCTGCGAAATATGTTTCGCATCTCCGGGAGGGAAGGAAACCCCGATTTCAAAATCAGAATTTTCTACATACCATTTCACTTGTCCGGACGTATGATGAACCATGCCGACTTTGCCGTCGAAGAACATTTGTCTCATATCGGCGGAAGCCCCTTTACCGTAACCCATATGCATATAACCTTTGTCCATCCATTCTTTGAAGCTTCTAATCATTCTCAAGCTCTCTTCTTTATCCAATCCGGATTTCAGGTCTTCCGTCAGCGGGGTCCCGCCTCCGTTACGAATCCAGGTTTCCGCATACCAAGCATCCCAACCCGGTACGGAGAAGGCATATCTCGTTACATTATTGCCCTCTTTCTGGGTTACCTTTTCAGAGAACGGCACGATTTCATCCCAGGTTTGCGGCGGGGTAACTCCCAATTCATCAAACATGGTTTTGTTATAAATAAAGACGTTGGCGCTCACAATAAGCGGGAAACCGTATTGCTTGCCCTCATAGGAATAGGCCTGAAACATTCCTTGTGCAAAATCGTCAGTATCCAATTGATCACGCTGGATAAATGGGCCCAGGTCCATGAAAATACCGCCTTCACCGAACGTGGGCAGCGAAGCCACCTCCACATTTGTTACGGCCGGCACTTCCTTTGCGGCAACGGCTGCCATGAGCTTTTTATGTAAATCTCCATAAGCCCCCTGATAAACAGGTTCTACCGTAATCCATGGATATTTGTCCTGGAACTCCTTGATCATAAAATTGAGCCCTTCAATCTGGCCCTCTGCGTGGGCGTGCCAATATTGAATCGTAACCGGAGTTTGATCTTCTGGTGCCGGTGTTGCGGCTGGCGCTGGTGTTGTGTTTGGCGCCGATGCCCCCCCGCCGTTCTGGCCGGAAGAGCAGCCGACGATGCTGGTCGCTGCTAATGCTGCTACGGCAACGGTTTGCAATGTTTTTTTCATCTTCATAACATTTTTCCCCTCTCTTATTTCCTGATTAAATGTTTTCTGAATCTCGTCATTCCAACCTCCCGTTAATTAAGCGGGATTTGTATGAATTCGCCCGCAGGCGAAAACAACCTAAAGTAATATTGCCAAAAAAAGAATTGGATGCGCTTTCACCGCGCTAATTTCTTGGGCCTTCAAAAATCTCTCGCTGCAATTTGAGGCTTCATTATTATTTAAGCAAACATTAGTGTTTCCGCATTGCGTAAGCAACAAACAGCAAGATAAACTGCTGAATATCGCGCAAATTGCTTAAAGAGTGAAATGCTGGAGTGCACCAAACAATGAGCACTTTCCTTCATGGTCGAGCTATTTCGTCATTCTATGAAGCCGTTATCTGGATTCATCGCTGGACACACAACAACAAAAGCCAATAACAACCAAAATATTACTATTATTTTTAACACTTAGACCTTTATTTGTCAATGATATTTTTAGTTTTTGCAATTGTTTAATATCGTTCTCTGTCGTTTATCTTTGTTTTTACTTATTTTTTGCACATGACTACCCATTCTCCCCCTATTCGATTTTATTCAACTTTGGGCTGCATCCTTTCAAAATTTGGTTCTCCCTAACATTAGCTATCGAATGTTAACGGAAAATAATCATTTTGCTAATATTTTGTAAATACAAAAAAACCGCAACAAAAAACACATTGAAACCAGTCCTCCCGCTACGAGGATGCCAGCTCCAAAGGTTTTCTCACGGTCTCTACCTTTGTCGTTATGATATTGTTGCTCACTACTGGAAAGCGCATTCATTCCAAATTTTCCAATAATGAACATCCTCATTATACCATAGGCAATCTTAAATGAAAACCCTTTATATGGATAATCATGCAGGTGCCGGAAATGAGTTTGTATGATTTGGCACTAATCGGTTCACAATGTATATATTAGCGGATATGGCTAGGGGGCATGGAATGAAAAGTACTAAAAACATAAGCTTGCTTCAGGCTATGTTCATTTTGATCATGGCCGTCGGATTTTCCAACCATGTCATTATCATCCCATTGCTGCTGCAGGTCGGATTGCGTGACTCCTGGATCAGTGTCCTGTTCACTTATTTGCTGTTTAATGTTTGGTTACTGCTCCCCTATTACATTACCTCAAGAACGGGGCAGCAGTCTCTGTTCGACTGGCTTAAAGACCATTACAACCGATGGGTCGCCAACCTGATCATCTGGTCGCTCGGTATTTACCTGCTGTTCATCGCCGCTCTTACAATAAAAGAAACGGTATCCTGGGTGAACATTACTTATTTAACGCTGACACCCAGAGTAGTAATAGCCGCCAGTTTTATTTTACTCTGCCTGTTTATCGCTGGCTCCGGTATCCGTTCCATAGCCATTACAACCGGGATTTTACTGCCTTTTGTCTGGATTTTTGGTTATTTTGTCATGTCCGCCAACTTCCAGTACAAAGATTACTCCAGGCTTTTTCCTGTATTCACCCAAGGGGTTGAGCCGATTATGCAAGCGATGGTCTACGCAGGCGGAGGATTTGTGGAAGTGTTTATCCTGCTTCTTTTTCAACATAAGGTGTCGAAGTCCGTCCATTTGAAAGCCTGGCTCCTGTTAGCTTTTATATTGGTTGGATTAACTTTGGGACCACTAATGGGCTCAATGGCCACCTATGGTCCGGTCGAATCTGCCAACCAAAGGTATCCCGCATTCGAACAATGGAGACTCGTCAGCGTAGGAAAGTATGTAGCTCATGTTGATTTTTTAGCTTTGTATCAGTGGCTGTCTGGAGCCTTTATTCGGATTTCGCTTGCTCTATACATCATTTTAGATCTTGTGAAACCTAAAAGCCGATTAAATAAAAGAGTCTTCCTGTCGCTGTTTTTTGTTTTTTTACTCTCGGCCGCACTCGCCCCTGTCAGCGATATGACCTATTTGAGATGGATTCAACAAGTTTATTATCCTGCATCGTTGAGTTTTATTCTCGTCTTTTCCTGCTTGCTTGCTTCCCTTGTTTTTGTTAAATCCCATCTACGGAGGAGAGAACAGCCTTGAATTTTTACCGCTATTTCCGAAAAAAGCTTCTGGGAAAGTCTCATACGGAAAAGGAATGGCAGCATACCGGGTGGTTGCCCCACCATTGGAACGAGGATACTATTCATGCCTTATTCGGCTCCAGTGCGGACATAACCGTAGAAATTTATCAGTTTGGAATCGATCAGCAAATCAAGACTATCTTGTTTTATTGCGAAGGAATGGCTGATATTAAGCAAGTTAACGAATTCGTGCTGCCCCAGCTCAATAGCATGCTCTATAAATCTGAACAAATAGACGATTATTTCTTATCAAACCCATTACTGCAATTAAACGTCATTCAGAATGGACAAGATTTGCTGCATCATCTCTATGACGGAAACCTGGTCATTGTTTTTGAAAAAGAACAGAAACTCTTTTCGGCAGATGTGTCCAATATTCCCCATCGGACACCGGAAGAATCGAATACGGAGGTATCGATCAAAGGTCCCCGGGACGGTTTTACCGAGCAATTGTCAGATAACATTGCCTTGATTCGCAAGCGGCTTAAAACTCCTTCTCTTCATCATGAACAGTTCCGGGTGGGACGAAGAAGCCAGACGAAGGTCTCCTTGCTGTACCTGTACGATGTAGCCCGACCGGAAGTTATTGCTGAGGTGCGTCACCGAATCAACAAATTGGATCTGGACGGCTTGTTAAGCAATGAGCAATTGGAAGAGGCGCTATCCGATTATTCTCATTCCTTGTTCCCGCTCTTCGACTACATCGGGAGGCCGGACTATGCGTCCGCCAGCTTGCTAAGAGGCCGGTTCGTCATTCTGATTGACGGTTCGCCCATGGCGATTATAGCGCCTACCAACTTAACATCGCTTCTGAAGTCTCCGGAAGACATCCACCTGCCTTTTTATTATGTAGCCCTGGAGAGATTTTTTCGGTTAATCGGAATTACCGTCTCCATTCTTGCACCCGGGTTATGGGTCGCGTTAACGGCTTATGATATAGACCAAATGCCTTTTCAATTGCTGGCTACGGTAAGCAGTTCGCGGATCGGGATTCCGCTTTCTTCCCCGATGGAAGCCTTTCTCATGTTGGGATTGTTCGAAATTTTCCGAGAGGCTGGGGTCCGGTTGCCTAAAGCTGTCGGCGAGACGGTAACGGTTGTCGGAGGGTTGATCGTCGGCGATGCGGCTATCCGCGCGGGGATAACATCGCCAACGATGCTCTTTGTCGCAGCCATAACGGCTGTGGCTACTTTTACGCTTGTCAATCAGTCCCTTAGCGGGACCGTGAGCGTCATTCGCTTTTTCGTGCTTATTTGCTCCTCTTTCCTGGGAATGTATGGATTCTGCCTTGCCTTGATTACCCTCGTCACTTATTTGTCCAGACTGGAATCGTTCGGACTGCCTTATTTATCTCCTCTTTCCCCTTTGTCACCCAGAGATTTGTTAGCGGGATTACTAATTAAACCGAGGGATAATGTTAAGAAAAGACCAAGTATGCTGCACACCCTCGATTCCACTCGCAAGAAGGGGGATTCTTCTTGATCAAAAGACGGCTTTTAATTGGCCTGACCGCAATATTGCTGTTATCCGGCTGCTGGGATATTAAAGACTTGCAGGACGTGAACTATGCAGTTTCGGTCGGACTGGATTATAAACAAGGGAAGTACATTATTTACGCTCAATATATCGATTTCAGTTTCGTTTCGAAGCAGGAAACCGGCAAAGTAAGCGAGCCTCCTCTACAGTGGGTAGGTAAAGGAGAAGGGGAGACGATTGATCTTGCAATGAACAATCTATTTAATACGACACAGCAAAGAACAATGTGGAGCCATATCACTAACGTCGTCCTGACAAATGATATGCTGACACATGGATTGGAGAATGTGGAAGAGACACTTTCTCGCTTTCGGGAAATCCGCTATACTCCTTGGGTATACGGGACCCACGAATCCATCGAGGATATTTATACCACGCCTGGTTTTTTTAACTTTACAGTATTAAATACTATTCTTAATGAACCGATGGAACACTATGAGCAAAAGTCTTATATTAAACCGATGCGATACGTTCGCTTTATTTCCATTTTTAGGGAACCGGATCAAACTATTCTTCTTCCATCTATATCTGTCAACAAGGACCAATGGAAGAAAAATAATAAGAATGAGAAGAAACTGGCCGTCAACGGAGTATTTGCCATAAAAAACAATACATTAAAAGGATGGTTTGACAAAGAAAGCTTGGTTGGACTCCGATGGATGGAGCCCTCAACGGTTCGTTCCCCTTTGGCCATTAAAAATGACGGAAAAATAATAGCGGTCATTTCGGCCGGCCGGCCCAAAATCGGTATCCGATACATCGCGGAAGAAGAATCTCCCCATTTTTCAATCACCCTGAAGCTAGAAGGAGAATTGTTCGAATCTCTAGATTCAATAACAGAATCTGAATTAATCGAAAAAGCACAACAAAAAATCAAAGAGGAAGTTATGACAACCTATGAAAACGGCCTTAAACATAATGTCGATCTCTATTCTCTGGAACATGTTCTCTACCGAAAAAATTTCCGTTTATGGAAAAAAACACAAGAAGAAGATGGTTTCCAACTAAACAAAGAATCGATCCGTTCCTTGGATGTGGAAGTAAACATCACTCATTCGGGAATGATAAGAACCAAAGTTAGAAAAATGCCTCCGGAAAAATAAAGCGGCCATCCCTGTTTTGGACAGTCATGGCCGCAATCTCAAATCACCGATAAAATAGCCTTATATGAATAGTTATTCGTTAAACGCATTTCATCGGACAAACAGCTAGAACTGGAAGTAAATGAACGTGTTCTGCTCCGTTCTTAACAGAAGGATGAACACAGTGATTATGACGGTATACACAACCGCGCGAACGGGCGCTGGGAAGCGGACATGCCATACCCGGGAAAGCTTCGATGCATGGGTGAACAAGTAATATTCAACGATATGCAGCAGGTACAGAACCACGACAACCAGCAAATATTTATGCAGCTCCTTGGGAAATAGAAACGCTTCGGGCGTCAGCATCCGCTGCAGCAGCGACACGGCGTTCTGGAAGCCGGAGACCCGGAAGAAAACCCAGCCGATACAGGTGAGATGAAAAAAAACTATTACTGCAAATACATGATAAATTTTGCTGGAATCGAGCTTCGTCAATCCAAGACGCTCTTTCCCCTTATTATAGAGCTTATGACCGATTAGCAGCGCCCCGTGGAACATCCCCCAGATCATAAAGGTCCAGGCTGCGCCGTGCCAAATCCCCGAAATCGTCATAGCCAGGAACAGGTTGACGTACTGTCTGATCTTCCCTTTTCTGGACCCGCCGAGAGGAATATAAATGTAATCACGGATAAAGGACGACAGTGTAATGTGCCAGCGACGCCAAAATTCGGTGGCGTTCGTGCTCAAATAAGGAGTTTGGAAGTTGTTTACCAGCTTAATTCCAAACAGATAACCGATTCCAACGGCCATCTCACTGTATGCCGCAAAATCAAAAAAGATTTGGAACGCAAACAGATAAATCGCGACCCAGCCTTCGGCTCCGGTCAGCTCCGCCGTTCTGGAGAAGAACGTATCCACATAGCCTGATATGTAATCGGCAAGCACAATCTTCTTGAACAAGCCCAGTCCGAGAAAAGCGGCACCGATTCTCATGTTCCGATGATCGAAGCGAATGGAGCGAATATTTTCCACCTGCGGCAGCAATTCCTGCCCCCGCATAATCGGACCGGCAATGAGGCTGGCAAAGTAGGCGATAAATACCCAAAATTCCAATAAAGTGCGGCTCGGATTGATTTTTCCTTTATAAATATCGACCACGTAAGCAATCATCTGGAACGTGTAGAAGGAAATCCCGATGGGCAGCACGATGGTCAACCAGAATGAATTTTCGGTCAGCAGCTGTATGGATAGAAGCTGCTCCATGCTGCGAAGCAGAAATATCGTATATTTGAAAAAGACAAGATTAAATACATTCACTAGAACAGCCGCTGCTAAAAAGGCTTTGCCATGCTTGCCCCTTAACATCTTGGAGCAATAATAGGTAAATATGGAGACGGCAATAAAGACGAACAGATGACCGATTCCAGCCACCGCGTAAAAAATGACATTGGCTATCGAAAGTAAAAATATTCGCCGGTTGGGCAATAAATAATAAAGGATCATTGTGGTGATCATTAAAACCATAAATTCTGGAGTATGGAAAAGCATTGAACGTTATCTCCCTTTATTTAATATAAGCGTTCCATAACAGACTTCCCAACGCTTCATGTCCTTCGGCCGTGAAGTGAGTATGGTCCGTAAATAGCGCGTCATCGATTTTCCCTTCCAGGTTAATGTATGGGAACGGGAAGCTTTCCATCATTCGATCTATTCGGCTCATGTTCTGCTTATATCCTTCCTTCTGAACATAGTCTTTCATTAACTGCTGGTTGACACCGGTCAGAACGATCATCGTATCGGTGCCTTGTTGATGATTAGCAATTTGATTCAGGAAAAAGACGTCCGGACTTTCCTCTGATAAATCGAATGACATATCTGAGTAGCTGTTCGCGATCTCGTCCGATTTCAAATATTGCTCAAGTCCTTCCTTCTCAAACCATGGGCGGGGATCTCCGAGTGCATCATCCGGGATCGGAATCCCTCTTGCTTTGGAATACGCATGCTTAACCGATTTGATAATAAAATCCTTATATCGAAACATAGAAACTTTCGGCAGCAAATCCTCATGAAGCAGGTGCTTGTATCTTTCATATAATCCTTCCGGACCGGTATATCCTGTCGCTTCCAACTGAGGACGAATGTGGGCGAACGTCTCCGGATCCAGCTTGCGAAGCTCATCCTTCAGCCAAAACACAGCCGGCGGCCATGGCGTTCTCTCCACGAAAGAAGCATACCGAATATTAAAAATCACCCGGTCGGTCGATATTTTATGCTCGTCCAGCTTAAGCAGCATCGTATAAATATCGCCTAGCTGCATGGCTGGCATGGAAAGATTGTAAATCGCAGGGGCTTCATTCCCGTAGGTTTGTCGAGCAAGCTGCTCCATATAGACATTGACCGGCTGATCCGAGTTGCCCGGGCTGCCATAAATTACGGAGTCCCCTAATAAAATGATGTAATTATCGGATTTATTCCGCGAAATCTGTCGTTTGATTTGGTCTAGCACCGCATCGATATCGTGCAGGTTGCTCTTCGTCAGCTCGTAATCTATTCGATTGTGATAGACTTCATGCGAAGGTACAAGCAGCGGAACAACAAATTGCAAAATAATAAAATAGACGATGACATATTTCAATGCTTTCATTCGCAAATTTCACCTTTTCTAAATAATAAATTATCTATATAAGTGGCATTGAGCCAAAACTCGCCCTGAAGACGCCTTTCTTTCTCCACTTCATAAACTATTAAATTATTAATGACAAAATGTATATTAATTGTTAATAATGCACGACATATAATGACAGGAACCGAACTAATTATACCTATTTAGACAGGCACTGTACAGAAAAAAGCCAAATCTATCCGGATAATGCGAATAAATATTCCAAACTGCACCAAACTATAAGTAAATGCAGTAAATCAGCTTTTCGATTCATGAGAATGCCCGTCTAGTAAGCTTACTATATTCAGATTAATTTAAAAAGGTGGAATCGCTATGCCCCATATCTTAAACCGGGTCCAGGAATGGATGGACGCCTGTCAACAAATTCTCGATCATATGGAGGTGCCCTCCTCCGCTCAGGCTCAGGTCGAGCAAATGCGAAGCTTGTTAAATACCGAACGGGAGAAGCTGGGTGCGGTCCATTCTGCAGCTCCGGACACTTCCTCTGCTTCACTGGAATCATTAAAAAGCAATTTGACAGAGCTGGAACGGCTTAATGAGCAATTACTCGCCATGACTGAGCAGCGCTATAGTGAAGCAACCGGCAATGCGATGGCGACTTTTGAATCACAATCGCTAAATCAACAGCTGCATGAGGAACAAGCCTACCATGGTAAAATCGACTTCAAAAGCAGCCAGAAGCTGCAGGAGAACTTAAAGAAAATTCAACAAGCACTGACATAGACTCTTTATGTATGCCGGTCATACAACAAACAAAACCGCCTGATAGCCTAATGGCTTGCCGGCGGTTTAGTGATATGGTTTTCAACCCCACATTATTTATTGTTCTTCTGCTCACCTATCTCCATTAGCTCCGTTACGGTTACAAATCGGTAGCCTTGCTTCTTGAGTCCGTCAATAATAACGGGGAGCGCCGCAGGAGTCTGAGGAACGGAGTCACTGGCATGCAGTAAAATAATATCACCAGGATGAGCGCGTTTAAGAACACGGTTAATGATTTTATCCACTCCGGGCTTCATCCAGTCCAGAGAGTCCGTATCCCATTGAATAACTTCATAGCCAAGTTTATTCAGCTTTTTAATAACCCGGGGATTAAAATCTCCATTCGGAGTACGGAATAAGACAGGCTTCTTGTTGGTCAGCTTAATAAGCGCATCCTCCGTCTTCTTTACCTGCTCCGCAATCCATTCATCGCTGTATTCGCTGTAATTGACATGCTTCCAGCCGTGACTTCCTATTTCAAACCCCATCGTATCGATACGTCTGACAATATCTTCATGCTTTAAAGCCCACGGTCCCGACAGAAAGAAGGTAGCCTTGTAGATATCCTTGTCGGCCAGTACATCCATAATCGGATCGGCGTACTTGTTCCCCCAACTGATATCGAAGGTTAGCGCTACCACTTTCTCATCCGTGTCCACTTTATAAATGGCGGTTCCGCGGTCTGGAGCTTCCGCCAAGCCTGTTTCCAAGCCGATCGTTATACTCATTAGGGCGGCAAGCAGACTAACGATAAATCTTTTATTCCAAAAAATCAACCTCATGAGTGACTTCCTCCCACTGAACGTTTATCTTCCATTCTGTCCGTAATGGGAAAGTTTACTCAAGGTAATGATTACCGCTTAAGAGCAGGTATCCCGAATGGCCGCATGCATTCTCTGCCCCGTTATCGAGGTGTTATTCCGGGGCGGCCTCTTCCCCATTTAGCATCAATCGGATGTCAATGGCCGCTTTAAGCGAATGCGCTACGGAGCAATACTTTTGTTCGCTCAGCCGAATGGCCCTCCATACTTTCGCCGGATTAAGGGGCCCCTCCATATGAAAGGTTAATATTATATTTGCAAGAGAACGGGGAGTCTCATCTTCTCGCACTCCCCTCGCCTCAATCTCCAGCATGGCCGGAGCCATCTTCATTTTTTCCAAAATCATCGTCACATCGATTCCCATACAGCCCGTCAGCCCCATAAGCACAAGCTCCATAGGCGAGCTGCCTTCATTATTCCCACCGAATTCCGCTTTGGCATCCATGACAACCTCATGATTTCCAGAGCTTATAGCTTTAAACTTCCTGTTTCCTTGCCAGATTGTATGTATATTCACGATTTTTACAGCCTCCTGAATGGATCATTTAGACTAATTATTAGATCTTCATAATATCTTATGCCGGTTCTTGCCGTGTTCGCGGAATGAGCAGCAGCCCGATCAACGTCATCCCTGCTGCCATCCATTGGTCCCCCGACATTCCCAGCCACAAGGCAGGAGTCGACTTGAAAAAGGTGCTGATAAACAAAGCTATCCCGAAAAAGACTGCAAAATTAGAAAAAAGCTTGCCTGTTCCGAGCAAATGATCTTGCTTCCACATCCATAGGTAAACAGGGAGGAGCAGGATAACGATATAAAAGTTAACCGGATGATATTTAAATGCCGGATCTGAGATCGAAATTCCCCAGGGCAGGCTTGTAGCCGTCCCATACTGCCAGATGAACAGGAAATAAATCAGCGCTATGCAGCCGGCCCAGTAAGACAGCAGATCTAGCAAATACCAGCGGGATAGCCGTTGCTTACGGCTTTTAAGCTCCAGATAGACTAATGCCAGCGCCAAGCCTAACGCTATTCCCCTGCCCGAGCCGTTAATGAACAGCAGGCTGACCGGATTCGTCCATAAGATGGAGGGATTAAACAGAATGGGGCTGAATTTCCATGTCAGGATGACGATCAGCATGCCGTTCGCAGCCAGATCGGGAAGCTGGCGTTCCTGATCAGCGGCATTTTTCAACTTTAGTCTTATTAGCATGTATCCTGCAATGGCGGCCAAGGCAAGGACAAGCCAGCTAGTGCGAATCATAAATGAACCTGCTTGAAGCACTTCCGGCATTCCGCATCCCCCTTCCGCTATTTGGATGAAATGGCTCGTTTAAATTTTTTCTCCAGCTCATCGGGTTCGACTATACCGAGCACCTTATCGACAATTACGCCGTCGCGGTTTACAAAGAAAGTAGTCGGGAAAGCATAAACTTGGTATTGATCCATCACTTTGTTGTTCCGATCGTCATCCAGCAGGACGGGAAACTTGAAGCCATGGCGTTCGGCAAACTCGCGAGCTTTATCTTCTTTATCGAAGGTTGTGGCGTTGACCGCATAGATCTCTATCTTTCCTTCATATTTCTCATACAATTTAACCAGATCCGGGGCTTCTATCTCACAGGGGCCGCACCAGGAAGCCCAAAAATTAATAACCATTGGCTTCGATTCATCTGCAAGCGAATAAGCTGTACCGTCCAGGCCGGTTAGCGAAAAGGCCGGGGCTCTAAATCCTACCTGGGGCAGCTCTTCCAGATCAGCCGGCTGGCTCTGCCCTTGGCTCCCGGTATTTTGATAAATGGCCAGACCTACCAAAAATACGATGACGGCCCAAATAACAATCTGTTTCTTCACTCTCTTCTCCTCCGTATCCGAGATGTTAATACACGCACCCGCCCAAGCCAATCAATACATAAGGAGATAGCATCAACAGGGCGAACGAAATAATAACCGCGGGAAACCGGACCTGAGGGGCCGTCGCCGGGCGCCCGGGCTCGATGATCTGCTCGATCCGGTAATTGATTGACGTATCCGCGAAGGAAACACCAACCATTCGGCGGGGCGCCGGCGGGCGTTTCGCTATTTTGAGCAGTACGGCTCCGAGTTCATATTCTGTTCTCATCTGCTTCATTACAAAACGATCCGCAAGCAGCTCTTTCATTACTTTATAGTAATGGACGAGTCCGCGAATAAGAGGAATATACCAGAAGGCATCCCGGCAAAGGGTGACTATGAATATTTTTAACGGGTCCCGCCTCATGCAATGATGTCTCTCATGAAGCAATACGGCTTCCCTCTCTCCGTCGGAGAGCATGGCGAGCAATCCGCTGGATACGATAATTCGGGGCTTCAGCAGTCCGACAGCCAAAGCAAACCAGGAATCGTCCCGAATGACTCTAATCGGAATTTTCCATTCTCTATACCGATGCATCAATTCCCTGGTGGTCTCCTGATCGATCCGGGATTGAAAATAACGATTCCACTTACAGGTTAGATAAATCTGGCTGCCCACCCGCAGGAGCATCCTGCCCACCGTCAACACGATGAACGAGTTAATAACAGCTACTATTATAGAAGGGATTCGGGAGTTCTCGCTTAAGGTCATCAGACAGAGCTTTAAAAAAGCCCATTGTCCTTCCGCTCCCCCCAGCTGCTGAGCGGTATGAATCCCCATCTGGAAAAGTAAGAAAAACGTAATCAGACCTACCGAGATGAACGCCAATTTAGATTTTATCATTCCATTCACGATTCGCCCCTGCTTTTCATTTCCCGTAGTTTTTGCTCTAATCGTTCAATCGATTGCGGATCGGCCTGGTCAAGCGAATCAATCAGATGATTGACGACGAGGGCACCAAAGTCCGTCATTAATCCATCGGCCAGCACCCGGGTCTGCTCGTTCAAAAATTGCTCTTTAGTCTGAACAGCCGAATAGTAGGAAACCTGTCCGCGGGACTGTTTAGCCAGACGGATTAAATGGCCTTTCTCGCAAAGCCGATTCATAACGGTCATTACGGCATTGAACGAAATCGGGGATTCCCGGTCCAGCAGCTCCTGCACTTCTTTAATACTGGCCTTCCCCGTCTCCCAGACCCGTTCCATGATTCTTGCCTCCAGCGGTCCAAAAAAACGGTTCAAGCCTTCTTCATTCATATTATATTTATCTACTTTCACAGCCTTCACTCCTTACACTATGCATTGTAGTACAATCGTTTGACGAGTGTCAATGAGGTGAGAGGTTCTGTCAAAAAATCGAAACATGACTGAAACATAAGTAAGAACCCTATTCCGTAAGAAAGTGAACACATGACCTGGCGTCCTCACTATCGGGTATAATGAGAAAGCCGCCAAACAGGGACACCCTGCCTGGCGGCTTCATTTGCATTTTTATTGGACCACCGATATCATCCCGGCGTCCCGATCTATTCCTTCTTTTTTAAATCTTCAATGGAATTGATGTCTACATAGCTGGGTACGACCAGTCCGAGCTTCGTTCCGACCAGGTTCGGCCCCAAATCTTCAAAATTACCTTCGTGGGTTTCGTAATGTCTCTGGTGAGTCGTCGGCAGCCAAGCGGCTACCATTCCGTCGACATCGCCTTTAGCCACTCCGACCCACATCGGCGCAACC
The DNA here is from genome assembly GCF_018403245.1 of Paenibacillus sp. J2TS4. Taxonomy (GTDB): domain Bacteria; phylum Bacillota; class Bacilli; order Paenibacillales; family NBRC-103111; genus Paenibacillus_L. Next base: position 393,954 of record NZ_BOSH01000004.1, on the reverse strand, counting down.
TCGACCTGCAGCGCCTCCACCTTGTAGCCAAGCTTCTCCTCTAGGACATACTTAACTACATGGGTACTGGCAATTTCGGAATCCCAGGCGACATAGGCGAGCTTCAGCTTCTTGCCTTCGCCTTGCGGGATATCCTTGATCCACCCGTCAACTTTATCGGCATTGTCATTCACCCATTTCTCCGCTGCTTCTTCCGGCTTCTTGCCTTCATAGACATCGACCATCACCTTCTCCATGTCGGCAGGAGTCCATTCGAAGTTATCCAATAATTGATAAGCTCCCGGATCATCTTCCTTCAGGCCGTTGCGGACGATCGTATGGATCTTCTCATCCGGCCCGTAGATCCCCTTCGGATCCTCTAAATATTTGAGATCATATTTAGCGAATTTCCAGTGAGGGGTCCAGCCGGTAATAATGATCGGCTTCTTGTCTTTGTAAGCTTTTTCCAGAGAAGCCGTCATTGCCGTATCCGATCCCTCGATCAGCTTCCATTCCGTCAGTTCATATTCCTCAAGCACCTTCTCTGTAGCTTCCATCAGACCGGCACCCGGGTCGATACCGATAATTTCATAGTTGACCTGATCCCCGATAAAATCCGACTGGGCCTTATCTCCCGAAGAGCAGCCCGCCAACAAACTTAATCCTAAAGAAGCGGTTAGTACAAATGTTAATCCTTTTTTTAACATAACTATCTCCTTTTTTTATCTTTTGCGATATTTTGGGACAAGCGATCCAGCAGAATCGCGAGAATAACTACGGCGATCCCAGCCTGAAAGCCTTCGCCGATTTTTAATTGGGTGACGGCTTTATAGACGTCCGCACCCAAGCCTTGAGCTCCGATCATGGAGGCAATGACCACCATGGACAGGGATAGCATAACCGTCTGGTTAATTCCCGCCATTATCGTGGGAGCCGCAAGCGGAAGCTGAACCTTGAACAGCTTCTGTCCGGGTGTAGAGCCGAAAGCGTCCGCTGCCTCTGCCAGCTCGGCCGATACCTGCCGAATTCCGAGATTCGTTAATCTTATCGTGGGAGGAACGGCAAAGATGACAGAAGCAATGACGCCCGGAACGACTCCAAGGCCAAAAAACGTAACAGCCGGAATAAGATATACGAATGCCGGCATCGTCTGCATGAAATCCAGCACCGGGGTCAGCACATTGCGGACACTGTCAAAGCGTGCGCTCCAAATACCGAGCGGCAGCCCGACAATAATCGAGATCAAGGTAGACGTGACTACCAGAGCCAACGAATCCATCGTATGCTCCCAATACCCCAGATTGTGGATCAGAAACAGTCCAATGAGAGTGAATATCGCCAGTCCCCAGCGTGCTACCCAGAAGGCCAGGGCCGCGAATAAAACAATCCACACGTAATACGGCAGCAGGTGAAACAAACCGGAAAAAGCATCCACCGTTCCGCCAATAATGGCCTTCAAAAAATCGAATAAAAATTGCAAATTGTCCTCTAACAGAGTCACCAGCTTCTCAATCCATTTGTCCAGAGGAATTTTAGGCATCACGCCTCACCCCCTTGCTGTTGGTTACCCGATAGAGCTCCCAGCACCGCTCCCCTGACGATAACGCCAAGCAGCCTTCCATTGTCTCCAACTACGGATACAGGAAATTTCGAGGTGCTGCATAAATCGAACAGCTCGTTCAAATGGGTATCCGGAGGCACGATAGGCACATCCCGGATCACGATGTCCTCCAGCCGTTTACCGCCTTGGACCGCAGCGGAGGCATCCTCCGCCGTAATGACTCCAATCAGTTTCTTGGACAGATCGACGACAAATAAATTCGAGACCCCGCTTTCGCGCATCAGCTGCAGCGCCACACGGGGGCCGCCTTTGTCCAAGGTGATGGTCTCCGGCCTTCTCATCACATGCTCGGCGGTCAGCACCTTCGATAAATCTACATCTTCAACGAATTTCTCTACATACTTGTCTGCCGGGTTCATCATAATTTCTTCCGGAGTCCCGATTTGAACGACGGAACCGTCCTTCATCAGCGCTATCCGATCACCTATTCTGAGTGCTTCGTCGAGATCATGCGTGATGAATACAATCGTTTTTTTCATTTTTTGCTGCAGCTCGAGCAGTTCATCCTGCATATCCTTGCGAATAAGCGGATCCAGTGCGCTGAACGCTTCATCCATCAGCAGGATGTCCGGGTCATTCGCCAGTGCGCGGGCTAAGCCGACTCTTTGCTGCATCCCGCCGCTTAGCTCGTCCGGGTAACTGTTCTCCCATCCCTGCAAACCAACCAGCGAAAGCGCTCTTATCGCTTGTTCCCCTCGTTCGGATTTTTTGATCCCTTGAATCTCCAATCCGAATTCGGCATTCTGTAAGACGGTTTTATGAGGGAATAGGGCGAATTTTTGGAAGACCATGCTGATCGTGCTCCGACGAATTTGTCTCAGCTCTTCCTGCCCCACTTTGACAATGTCCCTTCCGTTGACGATAACTTCTCCGCGGGTCGGCTCGATCAACCGGTTCAGTAATCGGACTAGCGTCGACTTTCCACTTCCAGAAAGTCCCATAATAACGAATATTTCCCCTTGCTCAATATCGAAGTTAATCCGATTAACACCGACCGTAATTTTCGTTTTCTCATAAATTTCTTTTTTGGTGAGGCCGTGGTCTAATAATGGAAATGCCCGCTCCACCTCTGACCCGAACATTTTGGTCAAATTTTTGACGGAAATGACAGCCATCTTCTCCCCCCTTTTCTGCTCCCCTCATGTACCTGTTAAGTTTACTCATAAGACAAAAGTCCGGTCAACGCTAATAAACGTATGTTAAGTTTGTTCAGAAAAAACTTTACATACAATACGTTCCATATACTCCGTTTTACTTAATAATGCTTCCCTGACGGTTTCTTTACATTTTGTATGTAGTTCACTACAATAACGTTAGACCTACGATGGCTATAATTTACGACAGGGTGAGAAAAATTTGCTGATACGGTTGGCAGTGGTTAAAATTGTGTATCCTGTTCATCCTAGAGACCAATCCTTCTCGATGAGGTGGAATTTATGAACCAATGGAATCAATTAACCGACGAGCAGGCAAGCATCATCCAAAAGGCACGCGAGCGCGTTATCGAATCCATTGGCAACAATATGGATTTGTATGGGATCACTCTCTCCACAGGGCACCTTTACGGAATGATGTTCTTTCAAGACAAGCCTATGACGCTCGACGAAATGGGACAGCAAATGGGAATGAGTAAAACAACGATGAGTACAGGCGTCCGTACTCTGCATGATTTGAAGATGGTCAAGAAGGTCTGGGGTAAAGGTTCGAGGAAGGATCTTTATGAGGTGGAGCAGGACTGGTACCAGAATTTCGCCGACTATTTCGTAATCAAATGGCGGCATTCCTTGGAAATGAATCTGCAGGTACTCAAAAAATCCATCCACGAGCTTAAACAGTTGCTCGCAAAAGATCCCGGTCATCCTCAACTTAATGAAATTATTCATCACGACATTCATAAAATGGAAGAGGCCATAAACTATTATTTATGGCTGGATCGACTGATCGACACCTTCGAGTCGGGTCAAATCTATGATTTGGTGCCGAAGCAATTGCCGGCCCCAGAAGCCGCAGATTGATTTGGCATTCTATAATAAACGGGTGTTATTAAGTCAGCTTTTTCTGCACCTAATACAACCAACAAGCCGCTGTCATCCAATGGACGACAGCGGCTTGTCGGTTGTATCCGAGTATATTTGAAGAGTAAGTAATATTTTTAAAATATCGGATTGAATACACAGGGCTCCTTATAAAGAGACTTCGGTCGCCATAAATTTTGCGAAAACGAAAAGGAAATTTACTCCCGATAAAGGAACTATATAAAGATCGGAGCAAATGAAAGCTCTGTGCAGAGCCACTAAAGACCCCCCCCATATTCCGAACAGGAGGCTGGAATGGATGCTTAAGCCGGACAAACAGCTTGCCAGACTGAGGAATGTCATGGCTAACGTGCAGGTCCAATTATCGCTGGCCGCCTACACGAAAGTAAACAAGAAATGGCGGCAGATGAACGTCGTTCCGGATTTTAACCGGTTCTATTATATCTGTGAAGGAGAAGGCTGTCTGATCATTAACGGCCAAACCTATTACCCGGAGCCCGGGCAGTTATTTATAATGCCTTCGGGAGTCCAGCAGTCTTATTCCACAATTAGCGAGCATACTTTTGGCAAATATTGGTGCCATTTTACAGCCCATCTTGGCGATTTGAACCTGTTTCAACTGCTCGGCCTGCCACACTATATCGAGGTTAAAGATCCCGCCCGGCTGACGGGCTTGTTTGAGCTTTTGATCCAGCATTACGAGAGCAGCCGGTTCACAGCTTTAATGATGCAGAAGGCCGTCCTGCTGGAAATGATAAGCCTGTTCGTCGAAGCTTCCCTGGAGGGCAAATATGTGCTGGAGCCGATAAGCGAGGATCATCGGATGCATAAGGTTCATACCGTGTTGAAATATATCGAACAGCATTGTCACGAAAATATAACCGTACAGGATATGGCGGACCTCGTCCATTTTCATCCTAACTATTTTATCCGTCATTTTCACGAAATGGTCGGGACTTCCCCTATTCAATATATCCAGCAGTTCAAAATGGAGAAGGCGAAGGCACTGCTCTCGGCTACCGACGAACCGGTAGCCGAAATCGCCCGATCCTTGGGGATGGAACCGTATTATTTCTCCCGGCTTTTCAAAAAGCACACCGGCCTCCCTCCCTCTGGATACCGGGAGCTTTTCCAGCGGGATTCGCTCTAGTCTTCCTTTAAATTTGCGGTCCATTCCATAAATTCGTCAACGTCAGCCACAATGGATTCCACAGCCTGCTCCCAAAATTCAGGCCGCGTCAGATCGATACCCAAATGTTGAGCGGCCAACTGTTCCGCTGTCATACTGGCTGAATCTCGCAGCAGATTTTCATACTTATTTTCAAAATCAGCCCCTTCTTCTTGGGCTATTGTATAAATTCCACAGCTAAAAAGATATCCGAAGGTGTAAGGGTAGTTGAAAAAGGAGTTTCTGGAAATATATAAGTGAAATTTTGACGCCCAATAATAGGGATGATACGTTTCGAATACGTTCCCGAAAGCCTTTTTTTGCGCCTCTACCATCCATTCATTCAAGCAATGAGTGCTTGCGGGTCCCTTTTTTCTTTCCTCATACAATTTTTTCTCAAATAAGTAGCAGGTATAGACGTTAAAAAAATACTCCACACTATTTTTAATTTGCAAATCGAGCAAAGCCGCCCGCCCCTGCTGGTTTGTTTCTGCTTGGACCAACCCATTCATAACTATCCGTTCAGAAAATATAGAGGCTGTCTCCGCCATATTTAATCCGTACTTTTGCGCGAGCGGAGGTAATTCACTTATTATTGATTGATGATATCCATGACCTAATTCATGAGCTAACGTTGCGACATCACGCGGTGTTCCATAGTAAGTTTTATAGATTCGAGATTGCTTGATAAGAGGAAAGCCTGCATGAAAACCGACGGGACTCTTATTGGGTCGATTTTCTGTCTCCACCCATTGCTGTTCAAATGCCTTAGCTGTGAAATCGGCCAAGCTGGAAGAATACCTGCGAAACTGCTGCAAAATAAACTGAACTCCATCAGCCAGGCTATAGACAGTTGTGTTGTTAAAAAGCGGGGCCTGGAGATCAAACCAACTTAATTTATCCACACCCAGAAGCTCGGCTTTTCGTGCAAAGTAACGAGAAAACCTGTCTTTGCTCCCTTCCACCGCGTCCCACATCCTCTCCAGTGTTCGTTGGGACATCCGGTTTAAATCAAGCGATTCCTTTAACACGGAATCCCAGCCCCGGTGCTTATATATTTTTAACCGAAAGCCGGCCAAATTGTTCAAGCAGCTTGAAATCACCTCTTCATTTTCTTTGAAGGCTTCCGAGTATTTAGTAAACGCTTGTTCACGCTCTTGCCGGTTGGTGCTGGCAAAAACTCTTTCCAGCTTTTCAACTGTCCATAGCTTTTGTTTCCCTTCCTGCTCGAAGGGAATACGCATTTTTCGAATAATAGCTGTGTATAAAGACATCCAAGAGTGATAGCCTTCTACCGCCAAATCACTTATTAACCCTTCCTGCGCTGGAGCAAGCCAATCTTTTACAAGCTCCCTCATTTCCTCCAGAGGAAAACGGATGGTCCTGATTTCATTGCTCGAAATCAATGTCCGCCATCGGACCGATTCTATTAGAGCCAGCTTTCCACCGAGGCTGGATAGAACCATCTGAAGATTAGCCTCGTTTTGCTTGGCACGACCATGCAGCATTTTCGCTTTCTGGTCGGTCACGTCCTGAGCTGTCAAGCAATAGGTAAAAGAAAAAGCATGTTTGGAACGAAGCATCAGATCCTGAATGCTTCTCAGCAAATCAACCAAAACAGGCTGCTCTCCGAGCTGGCTGCCCATTTGGTCGAGCCTTGTTTTCATCTCCGCCATATCCTCTTCCAAGCTCATAAGAAAGTCAATGAATTCGACAGAGTCACTTCCCCCGGGAAAAATGGAGTCCAGCTCCCACTGTTGTGCCCAAACCGTCATGGAATCACCTCATTTAAGATGCACTGATACAGATATTCGATAGAATCCATATATTCCCTGCCATATTATGTCTTTATTTTTCTCTTCATCCGCAAAATTGCATTGGAATAGGAATACAAGATAAGCCCCCTCCATTTTCCGTAAGAGACAAGAAAAAGGTTAGTTTTGTGCAAGGAATGGTGAGCTTCTTCCATTTCAATCCGGACCTCAATCGGTAAAATAAGAGATGAGTTCAGCTACAAAAGAACCATTCTAGGAGGGACACAGAATGAAAAGCGAACCGCAGTTGTTGACAGACGAACAAATGAGACAGTTTATTGCCGAAGGATTTTTGATTCTCAAAACCGATTTGTCCAAGGAATTTCATCAAAAGCTGTTGGAGCAGTTGAACGCGGTGTATCAAAATGAAGGCAACCCGGGAAACAATCTGCTTCCCCGCATCCGCGAGGTGCAGAAAGTATTCGAGCATCCGGTTATTACCGGAGCACTGACAAGCGTACTTGGCCCCGGCTACATGCTGCACGCCCATCGCCACGGCCATTATAACAGCTCCCCCCAACCGGGTGGCTGGCATAAGGACAGCTATTGGGGCTATAAGAAAATGCGCAATCACCATCCCTGGTGGGCAATGATTATGTACTTCCCGCAAGATACTCCGGTAGAGCTTGGTCCGACGGGAGTCCTTCCCGGAAGTCAATATTACGATACCCGCACTTTCCAGGACGAGAATCCGTCTGCGGAAGCGACCGCTAACGGCGAAGCCGGAACGTTCGCTCTGATTCAATATGATATTTGGCATCGATCTACCGCTAATCAGCTCGGTCAGCATCGGTATATGCTGAAATTCGAATTTATGCGTACGCAAATTCCGGAAGCCCCGAGCTGGGATCATCGCGGGCAGGAATGGATTACCCCTTCCTCCCTCAACCCGGCGGTCCGGCCGCACGAGGTGATCTGGCGGGATACGTGGAACTGGCTGTCTGGCCGCCTCGGACCTGATACGGTGGCTGCCGATTCTCCGGAAGCCGTAGATGCACAGCCTTGGCTCGATCAGCTCCAGCACGCGGACCCGGAGCTCCGAGTAGCCGCCGCCAATCGGCTGGGGCTGTGGGGAGAGGCCGCCGGAGAAGCCGGCGCTGTCCCTGCTCTCGCCCGGGCGCTGGAGGATGCGTTCGAGCCGGTTCGCTTGAATGCCGCCTACGGTTTGGCCCGGATGGGCGAACAGGGAATCTCCGCCCTGCTTCAAGCGCTGCAGCATGAAAAGAAGGCTATTTCCCGCACGGCCGCCTATGGGCTGTCTGCCGCCGGAGACGGCGCAGTAGCCGGGCTTGCCGCAGCGCTGGAAAGCCAGCGGGATGAAATAGCCGTCCATGCCGCCTTCGCTTTGGGCGAATTGAGGCAGCTAGCGGCCCCGGCAGTTCCCGCCCTGATCAAGCTGCTCGCTCATTCTTCTGAGCCGGTCCGATATACTGTCGTGGAAGCGCTGTGCAATATTGGGACGCCGCACGAAGAAATCATTACCGCACTGAAGCGAGCGCTGAACGATGCGGACACTCAGGTCCGCTTCATGACCGGGCTCTGTATCTCCAGGCTGGGGGCACAGGCCGAACAAGCGGTCCCCGAGCTGGTCCAGGCGCTGGAGGATGATAATCGGTATGTACGCGCCCATGCCGCTGACGCTCTCTACTATATCGGAACCGATAAAGCGAAGGATGCGCTGCTTCAGTTCCTGCGTCAATCTCGCTGGTGTCCGACAACGACAGCTGCAAGCACTTTCTACCCTTAAGATCATATAAAGCCGGCGTTCTCCTGGATGGGAGGACGCCGGATTTACAATGGATCTATAAGGGATGCTGAGTTCGTGCCTCATATCCATAATAAGCACTTCAATGGCTCGATGTCATTTCTCAGACTGTTGAAATAACATTTATGTCGCTCGAACACCATCAACGGAAGCATAATTTATACGATTTTTCATACAACAACGACTCCTTCGCGTCACAATAGCGACTATTTGTATGATTTTTCGTACAATATTCACACTACAACCGTCTGTACGAGCCTATTTATATGAATTTTCATACAAATTTGATCCTAATGCATCTTATATACAATTGTTTGTATGGTTTCTCATACAAATTTCCACTCCACACTGAAACCATGGGATATTCCATATGTTCGAATCCTCATTCATCTAACTGACGAAGCCAGAGGTGGATTCAGACGCCGTGCACCTCCGCTGTCGCTCCGTAGGCGCGAACGAACCCCTGACCTCATCGCTGCCAGCGATGCGCTCTCCCACCATTGTAGTTTTACTGCCCAAAAGATAAAAGTAGTTTTTGCCAAAACGTCTAGTCATAGAATCTAATTATTTTACATGGCCGGAACCTTATTCAGCTTTTTTCTCTGACATTCCTCAAATTATATTTGTCATTCATTAAGACGATCAATGAATAAAAAAGGAATCGCACCCCGCGTTGCGCTCTACAAGCTGATCACCCCGACCGTACTTTTTTTACAGTGGATCTTTTTTAAATCAAATCGGGACTCTGTGTTGAACCCAGGTACTCATATTGATAAATTCTACCTGTGATACCTGCTGGCACCGCCCGAAATTTTCCTTTGTCTACAAGTCTGCGACAATATTTGATGACGGTTTGCTTATGAAGTTCAAGTTCTCTTGCAGCTTTCGAAGGACGAATAACACGATTATGCCGAATAGCCAAACGCATCAACTGCCGTTCAATTTTTCCGAATTTATGCAGAATGTTTCCACTTTGCTCTATCGTTGCAACTAAATAGGGCGCCAATATACTTCGAAGCATAGCTAAGATGAACGACGGATTTTCCTTCAATTCATCCAATGAAATCGCGATAAAGTGACATCCTTGAGATTGCAGAAACAGACCCCGATTCAGATCCATTCGATATTTAGTCCGATCCTTGCCATGCGAACCATAATCCATAATCTCGAATACAAAAAGATGTCCACCCAAAATCCACATAAAGTCCACAAAATAAGACCGCCCCCGCCAGTCCCTAACTTCATACTCCGGATGCAAGCCAATAAAGTGCCCCATGAGGGGCCACCATATTTTTCCTGCAAACATGCGATTTCCATACCCATGTCCTCTTTTCAGCGCATCCTTTCGCTCCCCTTGACGCTTAGTCAAATGTCTCTGGATCCACTTTTCGTGCTCAACCTCAAAACCCATAACAAGTCACCCCTATTCCGATCATGAACGAACTTCCAACAATTCAACTGAGAGTACCATTCTTCATAACGATGCCGGGAAATGCCGACCTTGCAAATGGAAAAGCCCCGATTTCCCTCCATGCTGAAAGGATTACCGGGGCGTGCTTCGCCACTTACGATATTATTTATGATTATTCTATGCCATATTTAGGTAACGTTGCAAGAACGATAGTTCCCATTGTGGTGAAATAAGTGCATGCATCTATTTTTAAATGTCTGAGCAAAGTTATATAACCGGCTTGTTCAACAGACTCAAGATTTGTAGTCAGCCTAGCAAAATTCGTCTCATTTGCCTGAATGACCTGCATTAAAACCAGTTAGTTCGCGCCAGATAACTTACCTTCAGGCCTAACCCCTTATTACAGCATTATACTTTCAGGCGATAGAATTGGGCCGCGTTATGGCCAAAGATTAGCTCCCGCTCAGATTCCGTTACGGATTCAGGAAGACACGACTCCAGCAAATGGGTGACCTCAGAATAAGTGGCCGCCAACAGACAGACGGGCCAATCACTTCCGAACATCACCCGCTCACTTCCGAAGGACTCCAATACGTGGTGGACATAAGGGATGAAGTCCTCCTTTTGCCACCCGGTCAAATCAGCCTCCGTCACCATGCCAGACAGCTTGCAATAGACTCGCTCGTATTGAGCCAGCTCCTTCAATTGGGTTCTCCAAGGCTCCATTATTCCGTCTTTAATGTAAGGCTTCGCCAAATGGTCCACGACGGCACGAAGCTCAGGCACGAGCTGCATTAGCTCAAGAACAGGGCCCAGATGTCTCGGCTTGACAAGCAGATCGACAGGGAACTCGTCGCGGGCCAAACGGCGCAGTGCCTGGATTACCTTCGGCCGCAAAATCCAGCGATCATCCGGCAAATCCTGCAGCATCGGCCGGATCCCTACAAAATAATGATTTTGACTGAGCCGTTCATACTGTTCGACAAAATCATCGGCCTCCAAATCCAGCCAACCCACCACTCCGGCCAAAGTCTCTTCCTGCTCGCACAGGGACAGAAGATACTCTGTTTCTTCGACTGTAGGCGCCGCTTGAACGACGATCGTCTGACCGATCGATTGGGCTTGCAAATGCTCCTTCAGATCTTCCGGCAGGTAATCCCGATACAGAATGCCGGCTTCCGGGGTCAGCCAGCCATAATCGCCTCGATCCAGCTTCCAGTAATGCTGATGGGCATCCAAGCGCCAAGCTTTAGATCGTTTCATTGAATTCACAGGCAGGTTCCTCCTTGTTTATCCATTGCTCCAGCATTAAGGCCACCCCGTCGTCATCATTAGTTTCCGTAATGACCGATGCAACAGCTTTCAATTCCTCTATGGCGTTGCCCATGGCTACCGGGATTCCACAGGCTTCAAATAGGCCGAGATCATTGCGGTCATCCCCAAACACGATGACATTATCAAATCCGATTCCCAGTTGTTGGAGAACTTTACTCACCGCATTTTCCTTGGAAACCGATTTGTTCATGATTTGAATAAGCTCTTGCCCGTCGGTGCACAGAATGTTAACTTCCGGACGGAAAGCCGTCTCCAATTTTCTGTAAATATCGTTATGGTTAGACAGTAGTATTTTGGAGGGAGAAATGGCTTCAATCTCTTGTATTGTAATTACAGTCGGCAAAGGCACGTCAGACGGAATTCCGAATATTCGCTGCTCTCTTTCCGTCAGGCTGCGATCTATGTAGGCCACATCCTCCACCTCGAAACTTACGGCAATGGAAGGAGCATGAGCCGCGATAAATTGATAGATGTCGATGGCCGTCAGACGGGGGATCGCTTCATGCTCATACATGCCAACCGATTCGTTAACCGTCAGCGCTCCATTGTAGCAGACCAGATAACCAAGCGAATGCCATTCTTCGGGAAGCAGCCACTTAACCGATCTAAGCGGACGAGCCGTAGCGATAATAATCGGAATCCCTCGATCACGCAGTGCAAACACAGCGCTGCGGTTGCGATCGGAAATTTGCTTGTCTGAGTTCAACAACGTGCCGTCCAAATCCAGCACCACCGCCTGAATCGGTCTCATGGATCCGTGCTCCCCCTCTCTATCGATAAACCATCATGGCAAGGGACACTGGTGATTTAAAATTTCGCAGACATCCCCTCGTTTACTATATTCCGTTTACTATATTATAGTAGAAAGACTAGTAGGATGGTAGATTTAACCTGTTCTGGCGCCTGCCTTAAAGGCCCGCTTTCCATAAAATCCGATTTCGCCTTTTAGATTTCAAGCCGGGATTCCGGGCCGTAGACGAATTGGCCTTCCACCATCGTCCATACGACTTCATAATGGTCATCCAAAAGGACGAGATCGGCATCCGCTCCGGAACGAATGGTTCCTTTGCGCGGCAAGCCGAGTATTTCGGCAGGCGTACTGGCTGCCATTGTAACCGCCTCGTGAAGCGGAATCCCTAGCTCAACCGTATTGCGCAGAGCCTGGTTCATGGTCACCGTGCTGGAGGCGAGCGTACCGTCCTTCAAGCGGGCTACACCGTCCCTCACCGTCACATGATGTCCGCCAAAGGTATACTCACCGTCACCCAATCCCATCGCTTGCAGGGCATCGGTAATGAGCACCATTCGTTCCGCGCCTTTCAACCGATACATCATACGGACGATGGCCGGATGCAGATGAACGTGATCAACGATCGCCTGAACACTGACACTCGGCTGATCGAAAGCGGCCACAATCAAACCGGGATCCCGGTGGTGAATCGGCCGCATCCCATTGAAGCAATGAGTGATATGGCATGCGCCCCTCTGAAAAGCTTCCTGCGCTTCATCATACGTCGCATCGGAATGAGCGATAGCGACGACGATCCCTTGTGCGCTTAGGTGAGAAACCAGTTCCATTCCGCCGGGCAGCTCCGGTGCGACGGTAACCATTTTTAACAACGGACCGGCCTGAACAACGACCCGCTGCATCTCATCCAAATCCGGATGCCGCAAATACGCCTCGTTCTGCATTCCTTTCCGCTTGACGTTCAAATAAGGCCCCTCTGTATGAATACCGACGATTCTGGCCCCCGGTTCCCGGCCTGCAACTTCCTTGACGCGGTCAATCATCCGCAAAAGACTATCCAGAGTGGATGAAACAGACGTCGCCAGAAAAGAGGTGCAGCCCGTCGATGCACAAGCTTGGGATACTTCTTCTATACTTTGGGCCGTTCCATCCATCATGTCGTAGCCGTTGGCCCCATGAATATGAACATCGATCATACCGGGAATCAGAAGCTGGCCGCCCCCATCAATAACCAAGTCGTCTGTAGCTGATGTAAAGTCGCCCCTTCCTATCTCCGTAATCGTATCTTCGCTGACACGCACGTAGCCCTGATCTATTATTTCTGACTCCGCCACTACACGAACGTTCGTAATCACTTTTGTTTTCGCCATGAGCCCCAATCCTTTCGATATAAATCACTTCGCAGAAATCGGAGAAACAGACTTAATTGCAATATTGCTTTAAAAAGAGATTAATTACATCTTTTGCATAACGAGACTAACGGTTCCAATGACCTCGTTCGTGTGTTATTGAATTCTCATTTTCCATTGTCCGTTAACTTAATTATAGGAATCCTCGTTTATGTTTGCAAAGCTAATTATTATAGGATCGGATGTATCTATCATCAGCTGCTCTGATCGTTAAAGGTTCCAATAGCGAGATCCCATTAAACTAAGTGTTTTATAAATAAAACTCTGTCTTGATTTTGTCCATCATAATTAGTGTTTATTGCAATACCATCCATTATTTCATCTCCCTCTTCAATTTCAAATCCCATCTTGGTGTGATAGGCAATCGAAACTTTGTTAATAGGAGACGTTACACAACGGACAATATTACGACCATTTTGTTTTACCACATTAAAAAATTGGTTGTATAGTTCCTTTCCGATATTATGCTTTCTAAATTCAGGATGAACCCCAACAAAGTGAATGTACGCCTCATTAGTTTGGGATTGGGATAGAAATCCAATTAGAAAACCTACAATTTCTCCGTCCATTTCTGCAATAAAACTTGTATTTGTAAAATGGTCGAAAAATAATTTTGGTAGCATATCTGACATGTTCCTTCCGCCCCACCACTCATTAATTAGTGGAGATAACGTATAGTAGTCTGAACCTTTGACAAAACGAATTTCCATTCTATTACCTCAATTCTCATTTGGTATAGTTTAATAGAATATCTTCAAAATATCATACCAAAATAAAAAACCTGGAACAATGTAGCGTGTTAGATACGCTAAGTTCTGCTACCTAGGCCCAGACCCATCGCGATACAACTGCACTTGACGAACCTTCAATGGCTTGAAATTCAAGTTTTGCTTCGAATATTATGCTGATAACGCTATATATTTCAAAACGATCCCAGATCAGCTGTTCCCGGTCATTAATCCCTCATAAAAAAGGGACGCTCCCGGCTGGGAAGCGCCCCCATGTCTTATATGATAAATTAGGCCTGCTCTGCTTCTTCTCCGGATTCTTCGGTTTGCTCCAATCTTGGCGGAACAATGGAAACAAGCTGTTCGTCGGCCGGCGAAAGCACGGTGACCCCTTCTGGAAGCGATAGATCCGATACTAGAATCGATTCTCCCACATCCAGATCCTCAATATCCTTAATGATGGACGAAGGAAGGTCGCCCGGCAATCCTTCCACTTCAATGCTGGTTCCTTGAATCTGCATAGTGCCGCCGACTTTCGTTCCTTTAGGCGTTCCTTTGAATTCAACGGAAATACGAGTTTTGACCTGTTCGTTCATGTTCACCTGAAGCAGATCGACATGAAGCCATTCTCCGGTAACGGGATGGCTCTGCAAGCCTTCGAGCAGAACGGGAACGGTCTTGGCCCCGTCGATGCTCAACTGGATAACCTGCGATGCCCCGCTCTTCGCCCAGCGTTGAAATTCCCGTGTGGAGATGTGAATCATTCTATTCTCCGTCTGCTTGCCGAACACTACACCTGGCAATCTGCCTTCTTTACGCAATTGTTTCAAACCGGAACGGGTTAGATGCGATCGATTAGCTGCTTGCAATTGTAGACTCATGTTTACTAACTCCTTTACCTAATTAATCTTGATTCATGGACTCGTTGTTATAGAGGTTGTTCAAAAAGTCGGTGCTGAAAAGTTGACTTTGTGAACACTTACTTATAACGATCATTAACAAAGATATTAGTCGGTGGCTTTGGCATTTTGTCGCAACAAACATATTTGACACTCATCGCATGGACGGACGTCTAGCTGTGTGAGCGCATAATCGACAGCTTCTTTCGTTCTGGCTAAAAAATGCGTCTGTCCGATTCGCGGATACAGGCCCGATCTAATCAGCATTTCTCTAGGCTGATGCTGAATGCCGGTAATCAGAACAAGGCAGTCATTCCCTTGAAAATGACGGACCAGCACGTGTAAATTGGCTTCTCCGGTGGCGTCGATAAAGGGCATCCTCTCCAAATCCAGAATAAGGACTTCCGGCTTGGAGCGAACCGCATCCATCAACGTGTTCAAAAAATATTGCGCGGCGCCAAAAAAAAGCGGACCTTCCACAGCATAAATCCGGATCGGCGCGCAAGGCTCCTTGGCCGCAGAAGGCTGTACTCCTTCCTCAGTTGCTGAGGTATCCCGAGCAGCCGGCATGACTTTAGTGACGGCCAATAATTCGCTCATTCGTTTAATAAACAGCAGAGCGGCAAGCACAAGGCCAATCCCGACCGCTATGGTCAGATTCACGAATACCGTCAAAATAAAAGCTACCAACGCAACGGCGGAATCTCCGTTCCGCATTCTAATCAACTGCATAAAATGGCGGCGCGAAGACATGTTCCACGAGACGAGCATGAGAATGGGCGCCATACCCGCAAGCGGTATCCGGGAGGCGTAAGGCGCGAACAGCAGTAAAATGATCAACACGGTGATTCCGTGGATAATCGCGGACAATGGACTGACCGCTCCGCTTTTAATGTTGGCTGCGGTACGTGCGATCGCTCCGGTTGCCGGAATCCCGCCGAATAACGGGGTGATGATGTTGGCCGCGCCCTGGCCCAGCAATTCCCGATTGCTGTTATGTCTCGTCCCGCTCATTCCATCCGCTACGACGGCCGACAGAAGAGATTCGATCGCCCCCAATAACGCTATGGTAACGGCTGGGCCAAGCAGCATAACAACCTTATCCCAGGTTAATTGCGGCATATGCAGCGCGGGCAGCGTTCCCGGAATCGCTCCGAATTCCGACCCAATGGTAGCAATCTGGTCCCCGAACAATATCGCGGCAAATAAAGCAGAACCGATCAAACTGACGAGGGAAGCAGGCACCTTGGGAAGCCATTTGCCGATAGCCAGCAGCAGTCCGAGACTGACGGCGGCCGTGGCCACGCTGCTCCATTGAACCGTATGAAGATTTCGTCCGATATCGAGCACGTTTCCGATAAAGCTCTGACTCTGCTCCAGGCCGGTTAGACCCAGAAAATTGCCCACTTGTCCAGTAAAGATAATAACTGCGATTCCCGATGTAAAACCGATCGTAACCGGTCGTGGAATGTATTGAATAACCGTCCCTAATTTCAACAGCCCCATGACGACAAGAAGGATTCCCGCCATAAAGCCGGC
Source organism: Paenibacillus sp. J2TS4 (assembly GCF_018403245.1). Lineage (GTDB taxonomy): Bacteria > Bacillota > Bacilli > Paenibacillales > NBRC-103111 > Paenibacillus_L. The sequence goes on along the minus strand of NZ_BOSH01000004.1, from coordinate 377,502 downwards.
AATCAGCAGGTTCTCGTATCCGTATTGGAGCACAATAGCAAGAAGGATAGGAATAAATGCCCCAGTAGGACCCCCCACCTGAAATCTGGAGCCACCCAGAAGCGCGATGACGATTCCGGCCACGATCGTTGTATACAACCCGTATTCCGGCTTTACTCCAGAAGCAATGGCGAAGGCCATCCCCAATGGAATCGCAATGACCCCGACCGTTACCCCCGATATGAAATCTTTACGCAGATCCGATAACCGATAGCCTTCCCACCGGCTGTTTGTTATCCGCTTCAAGTGATTTCACATCTCTTCTTACATCCTGTTCGTTCTAAACTGAAGACCAGCGTCTCCTTATTGCGCCCGACTCTCTTAATCCTCTGCTGCAATTTCTGTCCTTGCCCTAGTGACATTGTTCTTATTCACTTCCATGGACTATTATTCTTTATTGCCGACAAGATTGAGAGATTGAAGGATTGAACTTAAACATCACCGCCCCGGATTCATGATGTCAAGCCAGTAAATGTAAAAAAACTTATATATAGAGGAAGGCACCCCGCTCTCTGGAGCGAAATGCCTCTTCATCCACCACTCTATCATATGAGGTAGCCACTGTCAACATTCCCTATATTTTACATTCTCGCGACAGCGAATCTGACTGGACTCGCTAGCTCTCCAATTTCAAGTTCCAATCCAATCTACACCACAGGCTGTTTTCGTTCAATAAAATGGACTGGACAGAGCCGATCAGCTCATCGACCTTATCACTGGATAACTGATTCAACCAGAATTGTCTGCCGACCAAATAGCTGATTCCATACTCCAACCAATCGGAATAAGCTTGCTGAGCCATTCGCGCCACCCGGTACATTAAATTTCGCGCTTCGTCGTCCGTCAAATATCCGAGAAAAGCTCCCTTTTTACACAAGTAGATATACCTGCCCCAATCCCAGGCCGCTATCCCGGCGCCCGGAAGCTTATGATTATAGACATGAACCGTCTGATATTGAATATAAGACTTGCTATTTTTTGGAAGGGAGTGAAGATAAGCGATTTGATCCGTTCCCGATAATGTAGAGAGAAAAAAGCGAATTTCACTAAAGGATCGATTATGACCATCCGCTACCAGACTATCGAGAGCTTTCAACAGCGTCTCTCTGCTGTCGATTCCCCAATCGGTCTGCAACGAATGCCGGTGCTTGGACCGGATTTCTTCGTTGTTTTCGATGTCATAGTTATTTTCCGGCACCAAATCATCCAACTCGAATAAGATGGCACCTAAAGCCAAACACCATAAATCCGCAGGCTTCAAGTGATTCGCTTGATCGCTATTATTCTTCATCTTGTAGCTCCTAACTTAAAATGTAAAGCGCGTTCCAACTGAAGTTCATGTCTCTGTAAAGGAACGGTGGAAGGCCATAATTTGTGAGAGGATGCGCCTCTTCCCAGCCATCGGAACCATCCTTTCCTGATCTTCCGGCCCACAATCCCTTCATAGCGGACCCGGTAATCTGCGTTCGCCGGATCGATTTCCGATGCTTGTCTCGCATATTGCTCGGCCTTCTCCATATTTCTCAGTTCATAGTACACCATGCTCAAATAGCTGCAAGTGTCGCCTCGCGGACCGGCCAGATAATCTTTTTCCAGATGATCCGCTGCCATGGAATACAAGCCTTGATAGTAAAGAATAACTCCGGAATACATCCAGATGAAAGAATCGTAATTCTCCTCCTTCACCACGGCCAAATACTGTTCAACATATTGCCGGCCCTTCGTCCAATCTCGGAAATCGATGCAAATCCGGATTAATTGCAGCAATCCCCACTCATCCTGAGGATTAATTTCGTGCAAACGGCCGAGAAATGTCCCCAGCCGGTCCATCGTTCCTTCCTTCAATAAACAATAGGCGGCCATTTTATTAAGCTCGTAGTGATCGGGATACAGGTCAGAGCCGCTCGCATATTCTGCCTTGGCTTCCTCCTCCCGCCCCATGGCACGGTAAATATCTCCAGCGATCAAATAGCCGTCGGGAGCTGCAGGAGCATGGTCTTTAAATTGCTGAATAGCCTCCAGCGCCTCCTCCAAATCGCCGTTCCAAAAGCAGGAGACGGCCAGATAGTAATACGCCTCTGAGTCATATCCCAATGCAAGCGCGGTTTGCAGACTTGTCTTCGCTTCATCATACTCTGACAAATGGAGATGGCAAATCGATTTGCGGAACCAGGCGCCGGGCTTGCGAGCTTCATGTTCAACCACGACCTGGTAATCGTTCCTTGCCACTCTGAAATTGCCCAGCCCGAAGTGACACAGGGCTCTCATAGTATAGAACGGCGAGCGTGAAGGATCGATGGCAATCCCTGCGGTACAGAGCTTCACCCCTTTAACATAATCCCTATTAAGACGATAAGCGTCAGCCAGATGATAGAGAACGTCCGCATCGGACCCATTCATCGTTAACGCACAAGAGAATTCGCGAATAGCCGCCTCGGGATTATCCAGCTTTATATAGGCCAATCCCTTCTGGATGAAGATCTCGCGGCCGCTGAGCCCCTCTTTCTCGCACAGGAGCAAAGCTTTATTGAAGGACGCCAGGCCGGCTTCCCATTGCTCCTGCATGACGGATGCCCGTCCCCACAACAGATACATTCCAGAGCTTAGCGGGCCCGCCTGATCGAGCTGCTCCAGCATCCGGCAGCATTCCGTATACTGCTCCAGCTCATAATAGAGCTCAGCTGCGGCCAAGAGCGCTTCGGGGTTCCCGGGGGCTGCGGCCAGCCTAGCCTGCTGCTTCTCCACCAGCCGCCGATTCACTTCCAGCCATCTTACACGAGCGTCGATATCGTAAGGATATTGATTCATGATCCGGACGTACAGCGTCTTGGCCTCTTCCAGCCTCCCCTCGTACCCATGGCATTGAGCGAGTCCGCTTAACGCCGTCAAATCATCCGGTCTGTCTAATAAAACACGCTCATAATCAGCCAGAGCTTTATCCGGCTGTCCCAGCTTCAAGTGAATTCCGGCCCGGTGCAAGTATCCGTCCGCGTCCTTGCCATTCACCTCAATAAGGCGATCAAAGGCGGGAAGGGCATTCTTCCAATCCCCCTGCCTCATATAATAAATACCAATGAATCTAAGCAGATCGGGATCTTCCTCAAATATTTGAAATGCTGCAGATAAATAGGGCTCAGCCTGATCCAGATCGTTAACCATCAATGCGCGGTGAGCTTCCTCCCGATAATCAATAAAAGCGTCGTAATCACATTCGACGTCTTTCCGAAAAAAATCATAACGCAGCTCCCACGACTGGCGGATTTGATACATAAGGAAGTTTATAAAGTTTTTTGGATAGTGGTCGATTAATTCCGGCTCCTTCCCGGTCCAGAAAAAATATTCGTTTAACAGTACCCAAATGGGCCGCGGCAGACGGTAATGCTCCATCAGGAAGGCCAGCATTTTTTGATTCAGAATCTGCTTGACGTCCAGCTGCCAAACTGGCTCGCTGTCCAGCAGCTGCTGCCATCGCTTCTTATCGATTCTTGTAAACAAATCATTATAAATCTTTTCCACTTCGCTCATGAATCGATCTGCTATCGTCTCCGCTGACAAGTTCATCCCATTCGCTTTAGGAGAAGCGAGCTGGGAAGGAGTCAAGCCGAGCGAGTCCTTGTCTTTTCCCCCGATATCCGTCAGGCTGACGGTGGATGTCTTATCATCAGCTTGGCGGATCTGCACTTCCTGCAAAGCGGATTCATAAGCTGCTCTTAATTGCTGAAAACCGGCGGGATCATCCTCGGGATGATTTAATTTCAGCATTTTAGCATAGGCGCGTTTGATTTCGGACGTTTGCAGAGTCGGCTCGATGCCCAAAATGTCCCATTTCGTCATCGTCATATTCATATTCCTAAACCCTTTCCAATTCGTCTAGGATCTCCTTCAATTTCTCGGCTTCTTTACGAATTTCCCGTTCATTTTGACGTTTCAGAACGTCTTCGAACCTTTGCAGCAGCGCGGCAATCACTTGTCGTTTATCTGCAAGCGATTCCTCGTACAGACGGTCTCCCCGTGCCAGCAGCAGCCGGTTTTCCGTTCGGTCTCTAGGATGGATTTTGATAGCTTCCAGCTCCCGGAATCTGCGAGCGATTTCTTCTGTGGTCAAAGCTCCCGGGTTCTCTTCAATGATCATCCGCTTCTTCGCTCCGGTTGTGACAACCGTCACTTCAACTTCCAATATTCCGTTAATATCATATGTATAGCGAATATCGACCGCCTGCTCGCCGGCAAGTCCGGGGGGAACCGATATATCCAATTGGCCCAGCTTCATATTGTTTTTGGTATGCCGGCTCTCTCCCTGATAAATCTCTACCTTAATCTCCGTTTGCTGATCGTGAAGGGTGTAGAGCCGTTCCTCACGGCTGACCGGAATGACGGTATTGCGTTCGATGATCGGATAGAAGTACCCGGGCTCATAGTCCCCTGACTCCGTCATAATCGCAATCATAGTCCCTAACGTGTAGGGACTAACATCGGTCAAGACCACCTCGCTCAAAGCAGCATTTCTTTCTTTAAGAGCGGCTTGTATGCCGACTCCAAGCGCTACCGTCTCTTCCGGATGAATGTGTGCCGCAGGCAATCGGCCAAACAATTTGCCGATGAAAGAATAAATTAATGACATTCTCGTTCCCCCGCCAATGAGAACAATGGCATCCAGCTGATCCGGACTTATCGTGGCGTCCTGCATAGCCCGTTCGACCGGGGCCCGCAGCTTGTTCAGAAGAGGTCTGGCCATCTCCTCGAATTGCTGGCGATCCACCTGCCAATGGTACTCTTGTCCGTCCCAAGTAAAGCTCATCGGCGCCTGTTTAAACCGTCCCAGTATGTGCTTGCAATGTTCAGCCTGCTTGCGCAGTGAAGTTGCCGCCTTAGCGTCCAGGCTATCGGCCTCCAACTGGTGATGCTGCAGAAATTCAGAGATCAGCAGGTCCGTAAAATCTTCTCCGCCCAAATAATTGTCCCCGGCGACCGACTTTACCTCCATCACCTGATCGAATAATTCCAATATAGAGACATCAAAGGTGCCTCCGCCCAAATCGAAGACGAGAAATTTCGTATCCGGCTCCTGTTGATGAAGACCGTAAGCAATGGCCGCAGCGGTCGGCTCGTTCAGCAGCCGCTCCACCCTCAATCCGGCCAACTCCCCGGCACGCTGAGTTGCCTTGCGTTGAGCGTCATTGAAATAAGCGGGCACGCTGATGACCGCTTCCGTAACCGGATGCCCTAAATAAGCTTCGGCATCTTGCTTCAGCGAACGGATGACGAAGGACGACAGCTCCTCCGGCAAAAAAGTATAGGAGCCGAGACGAAACGTTTTGCTCGTTCCCATATATCTCTTGAACACCGCTGCTGTCATATGGGGGTGGGAAATTAACCGTTCCTTGGCCACCTGTCCCACCAGAATCTCTCCATTCTCATCTACACTTACAACAGACGGCGTAAGAGGACTGCCCAAAATATTGGGAATGAGAACAGAGCCGTTATCGGTCCAGCAGGCAACCAGACTGTTCGTCGTTCCCAGATCAATGCCAATAATCGTCAATTTACCATCACTTCCGATAAAATATTTCTTGCAAGCCTCGTCCTATTCTGTTCATAGGCGGCTTTCGGAAGTTGTGTTCCCTAGCCGCTTCTTAATATATTAATAGTACTATATTAATCGGAAGAAAGTGACTCTTTATTTAGACATCCTGGAAGAGTTCCTCCGCGTCTTCGACGATTCTATCGTCGATCTATATTCAACAATTGTCTTCGTCTCTTCGTCAACCCTACATCCCAGGGGAAGGGTAACGTCTAACTGTATTTGTGTAGGTAAGTTGAAGCGAATGGGGCAAGAGAATCGATCTTGCTGTATTTTATGTAGGTAAATGGAGAAAAATGGCGTAAATGGACTGAATTAGCACTGGCGTTGCAAAGACCTTTTTGATGTTGTCTGATTGGTATCCGGATAACAAGAGAAGTTCAAATTGTCGTCCAAATTAGTTATATTTTTACAGTTTCATCTCGCCTTTAAAAGCTAAAAAGTAATGGCGGCTCTAAACCCATACGTTATCCTTAATTTGTAATTTGTGGTATTTATTTATTAAATCTCTACAATGATTCTAGGCTTCATCGACTTCTTTGCTTGCTTGGGCGGTCGACCATTTCGCTTGGGTCGCCCCTTTGACTTTCGTTTTGGTTTTCGCTCTATGGCCTCAAGCAACATCGCCCATGACTTATCTGCATAGAGACGGATCAACCGAAGTAACTGCCAGATCGTTTGCTTGCAATTCAACTGTAACTTCAGGAGCAGGCATAGGCCGTAGGCGATCAATGCGATGTACATCTGGTTCCAGATGGCTTCCGCCGTGTATCCATGTGGCTTCACCAAACGAATGTGCTGCTTGATCCATTTGAAAAAGAGCTCAATCTGCCATCGATGGCGGTACACTTCCGCGATTTGATGGGCGGTTAAATCCCACCGGTTTGTAACAAGTCGATACAAACGGCCTTGATTGTCTTGGAACTCGATTAGTCGTAACTTGATCTGTTGTCCCGGCACAGTGACATCTGCATCACGACGGAAGTTCCCCAACTTGGGTAGGCCCCGTTCCTTAACGATCGTCAGTTGGCTGTTTTCCTTTACACGAGCAACAAACTTAATCCCTTGTGTGACCCATGTTTGAAAGTGTTTATATACTTGGTAGCCCCGATCCACCACGTATGTCGCATCTTTGTCGATGGTAAAGCTCTGCACGACCTCATGGTCCGCAATATCCCGGGTCGAAGCGATCATTTTATCTGGATACATCGTCTTGGCATCGACCACGACGAGAGAAGTATGCATCTTCACACCGTGATTAGATACGGAACAGTAGGCCCACTTGGAGAGGATCGCCGGTAGGGTAATCTGAGTAGAATCGATGAGCTTGAGTTTTCCGATTTTGGGCGTGATTCCTCGTTTGTCCTTCGTTAATTGTTGGATCTGCTCTGTCACTTGCATGAAAAGTAGATGAAGGTTTGCCAAGGGAAGTTGCCTCATTTTCCGCGAAAGTTGTGAGGCACTTATGCTGTTTAACCCACCGAGCAACCGTTGAAAACTTTCATTAGCTATGAGATGCTCTGACATTTCAGCGTAGGATTCACGTTGCTGCAACTGAGCCTCGATAAACAGCAGCATAGAAGAACCGACGAAAAGCTTATGAGCACGGTAATCCAGATTACAATCTCGAGATGGGCTGACTTTTAACAATTGTAGACATTGACAAATGACACTTAAATTCGTATTGTTATCCATAGAAATCTCCTTTGTTGAGGCGTTTATGGATAACGTTTTTGGGTAACTCAACCATAGGAGATTTCTTTATTTTTGTCCACGAAAACAATCTAAAATTTACACGTTTTGTAAATAATTGAATGAAATATTGCTGAAAAAGTTAATGCAACGCCAGTGCTGAATTAGATGGAAAACCTCCATTTAAAATGGAGGTTTTTTGCGCATTCCCCTCTTTTTGCCCAAAATAGATGGAGGTTTTCCATTTAGATCTCGTTTCCAACCTCAAATGGAGCAAAATAGCTGCATGAAATCCATTTAGATCGATCCTCATGCTGTGCGAGTAGTCTGTGCAGGTAGACTATGCGAGTAGAATGCCAACGTGGGGGGATCAGCCGGTCTTTATTCTAATTGCGACCCTTCAGCATCTATGCCTCTATGGCGAGTCGCGAGACGGGTTGTTCTGTTTCGCTTTATGATGATGCCACACAGAGTCGGTGGGCTGTTTCCTGCAGCAACGGCTCGAATGGTTCAATTCTATCGTCATAAAAGTACGAAAGAAGATCAAATGGGATCCAGGGTCAACTCCAGCAATGAATAGCTAAAATGGCCTAATTACTCCTGATTACATAAAGGCTGTGTGACAATTTCAACCGACGAAAGTGGAGTTGCAAATAATGACAAAAAGCCACTCCAAGAGTGGCTTTAGTACCATTTATAGCGAAACATAACGGTTACAGGTATTAATTGGCGCAGATCCAACTTATGAATTCCATTCCTTCACTCAATAAAAAAAACCACTCCAAGAGTGGTTCTATATATTTTGAACTAAAGAATAGCTCTCATTCCGTTCCGAAGGAAAGTGCCTCCGAAGCTTCAAACATCTTGTTTTGTATTCCTTCTATTTGGATGGGCCTTCGGATGGTAGGAATACAAAGCCAAAACTCGCCCTGGAAGCATCTTTCTTTCTCCACTTCATGAGCTATTCAATCATTAGTTCAATTTATATAGTCTCCCTTACCTGTACTGATTCGGACATTACTGAAGAAGTCCCAATTGGCGGCCTTTCTCTACCGCTTCCATCCGGTTGGAGACGTGCAGCTTCGCATAGATTTTAATTATATGAGTCTTGACCGTGGCGACAGAAATGCACAATCTCTCTCCTATCTCCTTGTTGGACAAGCCGGTCGACAATACCCTTAGCACTTCCAATTCCCGTTCGCTTAAGCTTTCCTCCGGTTTGTCCTGGCTCCATAAGGATAGAACGAAATGGACGAACTGCTTTTCCTTCGGGAGCAAATCCTTCTCCCTTTCCCGCATGAATACAATTAACGCCTTGCGCACCGTATCGCCCTCCAGCACATAAGGCGAAGCAATCCCGTTTGCAAAGCTGTAGTGAATGGCCTCTCGGGCCAGATTAAGCAGCTCCCGCTCGCTTCCGGTTCCATCCGCATCGAGAATAGCCACCTTCAGCAGGATCGCTTCAATGAGAATGAATTTGATTTTGTGCTTGCGGACATTTTTAAGCAGGTCCTCCAAACATGCCAGGGCTTGCTCCTTGTCTCCCCGTCTGAATAAAATCCTTACATAGACCAGCTGATCGTCGTACCTTGGCGTACAGGTGTCCTGGCCATGCTCCATCCACTCGATAAACGAACGGAGCAGGTCGGGTTCCACCTCCCCTGCCAGCATTTGATACTTCAACAGAGCGGAATGATACAGCGGATGCTGATATAGAATCTGAAACGAAGTCAGACGCTTCATCCATTGTGCCGCTCCCGGCTTATCCTTTTGCAGCAAACACATTTCCATCCGATTGTGAATATAGCCCCTCTCCATAGACAAGTACTCTGTCGGCAGCTTGAGCCTCGCTTGTTCGAAAAGCTGCTCCGCTTTATCGAGCCGCATCATTTTCATATAAATCCCGGCTTCACCGATCAAGCTGTTGGCGGATAAAGGAGCCAAATAGCGGTGATTCTCCAGCAAGCGGGACAATGATTCATAAACCCGTTGACATTGGTTCAACTCCCCTAACGACTCCAACAGCTGGCTTTGGCAGGTCAGAGCAAAGTAACGGATGTACGGATTGTGAAATCGGCTCTCCAATCGAATCGCCTTATTAATACATTCCAGCGCTTCGGCATATTGATCCCGCAAGCCAAGCAGCATTGAGCTGGTCAAATAAATAATCGCTTTGGTGACGTCGCTCAGATCCATCCGCTCAATTTCATCGGTGGTTCCCGGGTCTATCTCGAGATCATGCAAGCCCTCATCCATGAAAAAACGGGTAAATTGCAGGATGTTCCAGAAAGCATCCTCTTCCACTCTGGCGGATACGTCATCCAGTATTTGTCTGCAAACTTCAAATTCCAGATTGCAAAAATGATAGAACAATCGTTGAAAGACCAGATCCCGGCTATCAACCAGATACTCCAGAGGAACCTGCCGCAAATAAGTCCAGCCTGTGACCGTATGCCGCATCTTCACGATGACCAGCAGCGCCTCGCGATAAAATCCCGCCTGAAAATAATGCTTGACACTTTCCTCCAAATCTCCGACTTGCTCATAGATGGCAGCCGCCTGACCATGCCACTCCCGCTTGGATTCGTCATCCCATTCCGAAAATTTCCACCGCAAAAATTCCCCGAACAAATGATGATAACGATATACTCCTTCATCCTCGTCAATGGTGACGATGAACATATTTTTATCGGACAAGCTGTTTATCAAAGACTGGGAAGCTTCTTTATTCAACAGCCGGTTGCAAATCGACTCGTTAAAATAATTCAAGATCGACGTGCGAATGAGAAATTGCTTCTCCTCCGGACTTACGGACGACAGAATCTCATTAGACAAATAATTAATCATATATTTGTTCAAGCCTTTGGTCTCGCTTAGCGGCAGCGCCTTCTGATGCGTTTGCGCCAACGCCATCAGCTGCAAGCCGCCGGCCCAGCCTTCGGTCAGCTCATTAAGCCTGCTTGCGGTCTCTTCGTCCACTTGCGCGCCAAGCGTGTCCTGCAAAAACTGCGCCGCTTCGGAAGCGGAGAACTTCAAGTCCTGTTCGCCAATTTCCAAATACTGTCCGGATACCATCCATTCTCCCAAATACAATTTCGGGGCTTCCCGCGTCAGCAGCACAAAGCGGACCGATTCCGGGCAGTATTTAATAAAGAATTCAAACGTTCTCAGCAGATCCGGATCTTCCATCGTATGAAAATCATCCAGCACGAGAGTAAACCCTTCTGCGGCTGCAAGCTGATTAACAAGCAGAATGAGAAGATTATCCATTTCATGCTTCTGCGGAAGAGCATCGAAGATCGAATACAAGTCGTCCACATGCCCGCCCAAATCGGCCTTGATGGCCTCCAATAAATAAAACCAGAACGAGAACAAATCGTTGTTATCCGCATCCAGTGCTATCCAACGGAAGGTTAACTCCGGATGCTCCTTCATATAGGAGGTGATCAAAGTGGTCTTCCCGCTGCCGGCCGCTCCTTGCACCACCGTCACTTTACGTTCCGGGACAAGCTCCAGCTTGTCAAACAACGCTTCCCTGCGAACATAGTTTTTGCGGGGAGCGGGGGCTTTTAATTTAGTTGTAATCAGCTTTACGCCATCCTTCATTGCTATCCCATCCGAATTCTGATAATGATGTCAGGGCAGACGCTCCCCTCCTTTTTTTATCATGCCAGACCGCCAGCCGAACATCAATAGCTATGATTCGGAGGTGCATTCCAGCAAATCGAGGCCTCCAAAACCGATTTTGCCTTGAATATTAAATTCACTCTCACTTGCTGGAGCCGGGTTAATCCCGACGCCTCGCCATATTTGCCCCTGACCGCTACCTCCCCCTCTCCGCCATCCAGGATCAATACTCCGGCCATAAAGAGGCGTCGATTCTAACTCGGTTGGGAACGACGATTTCGGTTAAAAGTTGTGCTTCTGGCGCTTCAGCAAGTAACGGCCTAAATTTCTTCCTTCCACAAATAATTTATTTCCAACTCTCTCCACCCGGGTTGAAAGTAAATGGGGTTCACCGGCGCCAATGATCCGTACCTCTGATGTATCATCAAAGCGAATCAATAATTTCCCATCACCTTAAGGTTGATTTTTAATTCTTCCAGCCCGTATGGTTTAATGAATTTATCTATTTGCGGGTTAGCAATGGAATGGAGGGGGAATTCTCTTAACGATTTTGGATTTTGCAGTAGCATCATTTCCTCCCTGCTTACATTGGTTGTTATAAGTCCACTTTCGTTGAGCGAAAATCAGCTGGAAACCTTGCAGGGACCGGAGCGCGAAGAGATCAGGTACCTTGCTTTTTTTCGCCTAGGAGAAGGGTAGCGTCTAACTGTATTTTGTGTAGGTAAATGGAAGCGAATGGGGCGAATGAACTGGACTAAATGGAAAAACCGCATTTAAAATGGAGTTTTTTTGCTGATATCCCTCTTTTGGCACAAAATAGATGGAGGTTTTCCACTTAGCTTTCGTTTTTAACCTCAACGGAGCAAACTAGCTGCATGAATTCCATTTAGATCCCCATGTTGTAAGTCTTCCTGACATTAAAGGTCAGCTTGGCTGCCACATGCCGGAACAATCTCAATATCGTCCGTCCGCCAGCCTTCTTCGGCAGATCAGCCAGCCTGCGGCCAATAGTCCACCGGATAAAATAAGCAAATACAGGACGGACCCGCCCCATTCCACCACAGGAACGTGCTGCTCCAAGCCTTCTACCGCGGTGAGAAACTGCTTTTGCGGCAGCACTGCCGTGACCCACTTCATCGGCCCTTCGGGTGAGAAGCTGTAGAAGCTGCCGGACAGCAGCGAGGTGAGCACGATGAGACTGCCCGACAGGACAAGCATATTATCGTTATGCTCCAGCCATGATGTCATGAACATGGCAAAGGCTGTAGCCAGCAAAGCCAGCAGGCCAAGCAGCCAGCCATAGGAAAGCAGGCTCAGGCCGATATCGATGTGCAGCAGCAGATGGGCCGCGATAATCAGCCCGTAGGTCGGCACATAAATGATGGCAAAACAAAAGAGGCATTGCGCGATCATGTAGCTGCCGATACGGACCGGAGATACCGCCAATCTGCGGAAAGTCCCGTTCCTTTTATCCTCCGGAAAAAAGGTCATAAACAGCAGCCCTCCCATCAGGATTATCATGGTTAAAAAGCCTAACATTTGGCCTGCGGCCCCCCGCCGCTTTTCCTCAGGAGGAGGGCTGCCGGGATGCTCAAGCGCCTGCTGAAGCTTTAGCTTGAACTCATCCCCTTTGATCGTCTCTACGGTATAATGTCCGTTGCCTTGATCGATCAGGACGGCGTCATATTTATTCCGAACAAGCTGAGACTTGGGCGGCACCTGCTCTAATGACTCCAGCCGGTATTCGTGGACACTGGCGGGCAAATGGCCCGGTTCTCCGACGACAGCAAGACGGCCCTCCACTTCCAGCTGCGAGGTAAAAAAAATGGCCAGCGCCATGACGGCAATCGTTAAGCCAAGGGACAAGAACAAATAATGGATGCGGCTTATCATTCGATAAATGTTATTTATGAAAACATGAGTCATTCCCCTCATACATAATCCTCCGCCCTAAAGAATAGTTTGCAGCCCCCGACCAGCAAGAGCGAGCCGGCCGCGCATATCGCGAGAGTAGGGAAGAACAGGCCAAAATCTTGATCGTAGATCATCCGGAAGATGCCTTCCGCCACCCATTTGACTGGAGACAGATAGGAAATTGCCTCGACCGTCTTGCCCAACCCATCCAATTGAAGAAATAAGCCGCCGATCAACGCGAGAATGTTGTTGACGATGCTGAGCAGCTTGTTGCTTATCTCTTCACTCTTGAAGAGACAACAGCATGCAACGCCGAGCGCAGAGGAAAACAGATTGAACCCGAGCAGCAGCAGCATAACGTACACCGCATCCCGGCCTCCTACATGGACCCCAAGGATAGAATGGAGCAAGCCGGCAATCAGGAGCAGGCTCATGCTGGTGAAGATGAAGGTGGCGACGATCTTGGACAAATAGACAAAAGATGTAGGCATGGGAGAATACAAAATGCGCAGGTTACTCGTTTTGATGCTTCTCTCCATAAAACTGTTGGACGCGGTCATCGAAACATTCAGAACCATAAAGATCATAATGGTAATCCCGTAGTAATCATAGGAGGTCACTTCCCCTCCCGAGTAGATGCCGCGGCCCATGTATCCAAGAATGAGAACCAGCAAAAAAGGAAAGACCGTATTTTGCGATACAAGAACGGGACTAAGCAGCAGGTTGAGCAAATCCCGTTTAAATAAAGCGAGAAAACCGCGAGCCCTTTGAACTTGCATAGTTACCGCCTCCTAATTCCGCAGCGTTCTGCCGGTCAGCTTCAGAAACACCATTTCCAGGCTGGCTGCGGAAGAAGTCATGTTTATAATTTTGAATCCTCTATTCATGAGGAACTGAATAATTTTGTCCAAATTTTCAATTCCTTTCAATGTCGTTACTCGAATGCGGTTTTCAGCGATGTAGACCTTCTTCACTCCGTCAATCCGATACAGCTCATCTTCATTCAGTCCGCTGGAATCCTCTACATCGACCTCATACAGCTTTTCTTCCTCCAACTGCTCCTTCAATTCCTCCTTAGTCCCGCTCGCAATGATTCGGCCGTGATCGATAATAACGATGCGGGTGGAGATTTCCTCCACCTCCTCCATATAATGCGTCGAATAAATAATGCTCGCCCCCTGCTCCTTCAATCGTTGGATCGATTGCAAAATATGATTGCGGGACTGCGGATCGATGCCGACCGTAGGCTCATCCATGACGATGACTTGCGGCTCGTGCGCGATGGCACAGGCAATATTGAGTCTCCGTTTCATCCCTCCGGAGAAGGTTTTCGGCTTATCCCGCTTCCGTTCGGAGAGACCGACAAAAGCAAGCGCCTCATCCGTCCTCCGCTGCAGCTCTTTACCGTGCAGTCCATATAAGGAGGCGAAAAACTTCACATTTTGCTCTGCCGACACTTCCTCGTAAATCGCCAGATCCTGGGGCACAATCCCTAATCGCTGCTTGTAGTTCGAGGATTTGTGGGTCACCCTCTCTCCATGAAAGTGAATGTCCCCTTGATCGCAGCGCAGCGTAGTTGACAAGATGTTGATAGTCGTGCTTTTCCCTGCACCATTAGGTCCGAGGAAACATAATATTTCCCCCGGATAAACATCAAAGGATATACCTTGCAGCGCTTTATGTTTTTTAAAGCTTTTTTCAAGTTGCTTTACCTCAATGATCGGTTTCATGGGTTTCATGGGCTTCATCACTCCTTATGCAACCATCGTACTTCGTTGGAAAAAGAAAAGAATCAACCGAATGGTTGATTCTGAAGGTTGATTTTGAAAGCTGGAATGGATGATGTGATTGGCGCATAGGTTGATAGTTGATATGGATGGTTGATACCTTACTCTGTTTCAAGCCCCGACAGCGGGACGATAAGCGACTCCTCGAACTGAAAAAAGGAATTTCCCAGCTTTCTATCCGTATCCTTCTCTACGTCGAATTGCCCATCATGATCCGCATCGCCGTAAAACACAATACTACCGAACCCATTGGTGGGCGATTTTAGCCGGATATCCGCTGCAAAATCACCATTATCCTCCACATCTATTCTTCCTTCGGCCAAGTAATGATGACCATCTTCAATTTGGTAAAAAAAATAAGGCAGCAGTTCCCCTTCCAGTTTGCCTGAAAGGCTCATTTTCAGCTCCGTGACCGTCTCTGGCAAATCGTTCAAAATCACTTGGGTTTCCTGAGAATCCCGAGTATCCTGGGTGTCCTGAGTATCTTGAGTGTCCTCAATATCCCGTATGTCCCGAGATACTTCAACAAATGCATCGTCCTGCCATTTCAACGCTTTATGAACGTATTCACCGGTTAGCTGGTCATAGGACTGGTATACAAACTCCTCCCCTTCCATCTCCAGCTTAACCGAATAACGGCTTCCTTCCCCGCCGCTGATGTACAGCTCGGGGTGATCCTTAACCGGCAGCTCGCGAATCGTATAGTCCGGACCTATCGTAAAAAGCTTATACAGCTTTCCATTGCTGTTCATAGGCTGTCCTAATGTAAAATCCCAATATCCGTCTTCGTTATAATCATGGAAGACAAGCTCGAAAGAATCGACAAACGTCAAGCTTTCCTGCTGGTAAAAGTCATTAACCTTTGTTCTGCCTAAAACCTCTCCCTGGTCGTCACTGATTTCGAATTCGAAAGCTCCCTCATAATTGGCGCCCATGTAAGCACCCGGATGATCATCCTCGAAGTAAGAGCCCTCCACCAGTTTGATCTTCAACGTCTGATTCGTGCCGGGAATCAACGTTTCAGAGACGGTCATGGGCGTCTCTATCGTTATGACACTTTGTTGGTTATCCTCTGTCATATGATCCGAAGATAAGCTTGAATTCATTTGCTCTCCATGAACCCTGGCGGAGCAAGCCGCTGTAATCAATAGCACCAGAATGGGTAATAGCATCCTCTTCATCCGATAACCTCCCTGACAACATTTCTACTTGTTAGATGATCGTGTTTCGCAGCCATTCCGAGCATTTCAAGGTATACTTATACTGATTCTTATTCATTTATATACTCCCTCTTCTTTTATTAATCAGATGGAAGCTCGGCTGGACAGCTTGTGCAGCTTAAATCTCAAACATGTTCAAAATAGTAATTTATATATTCGTTTAAGATCATAATACACTGTACTTCAACAGGGTGTAAATATTTCCCTTCATTTGAAATAGAATCAAACGATAATATCAAGGAAATTTCCGGGACCTTTAACATCGCTCGTAACATTATTGGCCTGGATAGCATTTAACGATTGGTCTAGATTGATTGGAGGTTAACTCATGATCGGGAATATCGACAGTTCTTTGCCGCTTATTTCTTCGATATGGACAACGAAGAGGCGGCCCGGGCAAACTTAGAAGCTCTCTATTGGCTATATCATAACAAAGCTATGATTCAGGATGCCCTGTCAGCCATCCCGTAACAAAGTGCGCCTGATTCATGAATACAAGAGATTGAGTTTTAAGAGCGGTCTGATAGCCGCGGGGGACTTCCATCATGACATGCCAAAAACGCGCGCCATAGCTGCGCGCGTCGGGAGCCCGTATTAATTATCGGCGCTACTCTCAGCTTGATGTTTCGACAGGAGGCTAAAACAATCCGTTCCTTTAACTATGCAAGCCACCCGTCAATCGAAGGCGGGGGCGATAAGGGCCAATCGGCACCTGGATCAGACAGGTTTCGCCTTGAGGGGCCAAGCCGTAGATTTCATCGGCCAGATTCACGTCATAGCCGAGAAGCGGGTGTCCTCCCCACCCGATGGCGGATGCGGCCAACAGCAAATGCTGGACGAGCATCCCCGCTTCCATCTGCTGGATCCGATAGCCTCTGTAGCCCCATACTGTTCTCAGATGATTCTTGTCACCCACGACATGCAGGCAAAGAGGTACCTGACATAAATTGACATTATGCAGGCTCATGCCGTGCTGCAGCCAAAGCCGGTGGTCCCCGGGCCGGATCAACTTTAATGAATGAGCGGCTTCGTCATACTGATAAGCCCCGTTCGGAATACCCTCGATGCCGTACAAACAACCGTATAAAGAAAGACGCGGGCTGGGCCTCCCCTGACCTCGCTCCAAATCGCTCTGGAAACCGAAGGCAGCCGTCGCCTCTTGCAGCAGAGCGGCCAATTGCACTTGATTTATGCGACTAAGCACGAAATCAAGATCGGGCGAAGAACGGTGGCAGCAAGCGGAAGCCAAATCGTAAGACAGCCGCTTTACGGCGGGCAGTGCGATAATCTCGCCCTGTCCATTCCCTTCGATATTTAGTTCATGGTTTCCTCCGTTATTCCATTCGTTACTCTCCTTCAGCGTAAACGCTTCTCCCGACATTTGAGAGGCCGTTATCCCTTGCCGTTGCTCTCCCTCTCCCGGTTTCATCAGTCGAAACGATGGCCACGATTCCTGCCTGGACACTTCGTTCATCCGAGTAAGCATGGAGTAATCCTTAATATGGCGAGACCGCATGTAATGATCATGGCAGAGCAACGGCAGCTCCCGGCACAGTTCCATGGCGGTTTCCATCCGGACTTCTCCACCGTCGTTATCTAAACTAAGGTTAATCGGCTCGAGCGACAACGGAAGGAGCGCATATGCACTTTCTTCCTGTTCGTTAATTCCAAGCAAATGGCTAACCGCTCGATCCAGGTATTGGAATAATATCGCAGAGGAGAATCCAACCTGTTCTGCCACTTTCAGAAGGTGTCCGATCAGCACTCCGGCATCCAATCCTTGCAGCCGATAGGCAAAGTTACTGTATTTAAAAAAGTTTTTCCAATAAAAGGTAGATACGAGCGCAACGCCAAAACAATCCGATATCGGACACCGATGACCCAGCGCCCGGTCCAAGTAAGAATCAAACAAGCCTTCCCGCAGCTGTACCAGCCGGTGGTGCGCCACATCATAATGATATATTCCCGCCGGCAAATCCTCCAGCTTCAAATACAAGTACAATTCGCTTGGATAGCACGCACCGCCGGAGGGAACGAATCGTCGACGCAGCTGGAAGAAGGCTTCCTTCTGCTCCTCGGAATCCAGAGCAGGAATGGCCTGACACCATTGGGTTAGGCCAAAGACATACCAGAGAAAATGACCGACGGACCGAGTATCCGGCTTCACGGGCGCCTTCTGCCCTTCCAACGTCAGCGGCACTTCCGAACAAAGCGTAACGGTGGGCAGGCCGCGATAGAGCTTAAAGGGCAGCGGGGCGTCCGCCCAGTTCACTTCCCAATCCGCGGGTCTGGCTTCCTCAGTTTCCACATGCAATTGACGCAAAAAATCGTCCAGACTCATCATGAATTCCTCCTAAGTCTCTGCCAAGCATGGACTATTACGGGAACGGATGCGGATGCGAATTAAGCTGCTCTCTCGTCAGCGGCTTCTTCACATAACCCAGCTCCATCGGCACCCTCCGCAATCTTTCCAGCCCCGCCAAACGGGTCAGATGATATCCGAATGTCATCGGCAGCATGCCGGGAATCAGCACCTTCACGCAGTGCAGTCCGTTCCGGGCAAT
This sequence comes from Paenibacillus sp. J2TS4, assembly GCF_018403245.1. Taxonomy (GTDB): domain Bacteria; phylum Bacillota; class Bacilli; order Paenibacillales; family NBRC-103111; genus Paenibacillus_L. Next base: position 359,078 of record NZ_BOSH01000004.1, on the reverse strand, counting down.
TTCCGGCGCCGTTTGATCGACCACAATGACCTCGAGCTTCAACCGGCATAATACGTGTAAAATATCGCTCAGCTCGTCGGTCAAATCCGCATATCTTTCCCTGAACTCAAATTCCTCAGCAAGTGTTCGTAAAGGGCGATCAGCAGCAAGCAAAAACTCAAGTCGGGCCTCCGCCTCCGGCAAGCTGTACAGCATGGAATGATCTTCCATGTCCTTCACCAGAAAAGGATCGTGAAGCATCCGCAAGCTGTTCTCCCGCGTTTTCTCCGACTTCCCGTCCAGATTGAGCAGCATCCCGGACAATTCATGAATCGAGCCTTTAATCGCCCGCATCGGGTCTGGATGAGCCCCCGCCGCACAAATGAGATTTGCTCCTTGCCGTTTTCTGTTTTTCGCTATGGCCCATACACTTGGAATGCGATGCTCCATAGTCGAGTTAAACAAGTAAATGTCATAGTCCGTCACCGTCTGCAATCGATCGATCATCCACCGCAATTCCCGGTCCTGGGCCGAGGATGGATCGAGCCGCGGAAGCGGCAGCTTCGCGTACCAGGTCATCAGGAACGAGTCTCGTTCCACGACTTCCAATATGCCGTACAGAATGGCCTCCTCCAGGCTTCCGCCTAACGCGCAGCCATTGGACGTTTCATGAACAAAACGCTGCCCGCAGCCCATGCCGTAATAAGCTAGCGACTCGGGAACGAGAATAGGGCGCTCTGTCATAAAGGAGTAGCCCCACACCCAATCTAGCGGGAGATCAGGATCAAACGGCTGGAACGGAAAACCGGGCCGCCTATATTGTTCCTCCTCATATAGCCCTACCCGCACAGGATTGAGCGCCAGGTCTTCCAGCTTGCGATAGCTATCGCGGACGACGGTTCGCCTGCCACGAGGGGCTATGCCGCAGTATCTCTCCAAGCCCTCAAGGATAGCCGTCAGCTCGCTAACCTCATAGGAATGGGTCCTGCCCGCGCAGCCCTCATTGTCCGTAAATAACGGCAGATTAACACTCGCATCGGCAAAGGGAGAGAGCAGATCGCGCACTTTTCCATTCAGAAATCCGCTTCGGTAGTCCACATAATCTTTAACCAAAACCTCCTGCAGCTCATCCAATGACCGACTGCGGAAGCTGTCCGCATTCACCTTCGGACTGGGCTGCAAGCAAATCCGGGCCGACGTCGCAGAATCTTCAGGCAGCCGGGAACAAACAGGACACGCCGGATCGGGCAAAAAGAAATGACTGGAGCTCTTCAACGTTTGCAGTTGGACCATAATGAGCCGTTCTTCCAACCGGGATCGGCGGCCTTGCAGCACTTTCTGTACTTCGGCTTCCAGCAGATGAGCCATCTGGCCCAGACCTGTACGCGAAGCCCAGGCGTCGAATGCCACCCCTCCGTCCTTCTCCAGCTTCCGCTCCAGCTCCCACATTTCCCGGCGGTCACGGCCTGCCATCAAGAGGCGCATATCGGCGCAGCGGGAACAGCCGGACGCCTTCGGGCGTACCAGCGGTCCGATGATTCCTTCACCGAACGAAACAAAGCCGCGCAGCCAGGGAACGCCCCGCGACCGCAGCACCTCCTCCGCCTCGCGGTGAACGGAAGGGTGCCAGGCATCGTGAAGAACGAGGTTCAGCTTCGTCTCCTCCGCCGCTTCTGCCTTGAAATCAGTCTGACGAACGACCTTGTGTCGGGCAGCCAGCCGTTCGCCTACAAGGTCCGCCAGCAGCCCCTCTCCGACAATCGTCACGACAACAGCACTCACGCGGATGCCTCCTCTCGCAGCAGCACTCCGAACACTCCTGCCAGTTCCTCATTCATAAATGGTTCCAACGACAAATCGTAAACCATCAACTGCTGCCGACCGCTCTCCAGTATGGTTAAGGCGCGATGCAAAACATCTGCTTGTTCCGCTTCCTCATGCGCAGGAATCACCATGCTTTGCGGAGCCTTCTCCTCGAGCAGCACCGATTCAGCTACCAGCGCATATGCAGCTGTTACCGCCTCTTTGTTCTGGATACTCATCAGAGCCTGCTGCAGCACATGGCGCCAGGCCAGAGTCCTATTCAAGCCGGCACTGCCATACCATCGGCCCTCCACTTTAGCCCATACAACGGGAAAGCCGAATATTTCTTCCCCGCAGCCGATCTCCGGGGCCCTTTGCATCGTAGTCAATGCCTGCCAGTAATACCGGCAGTGCCTATCTTCATTCGCATCTAACCGTAAGGGGGAGACCAAAGTGTCGCGCTTCGTCAACTGCTTGCGCAATTCCTCGTTCAAATAAGCTTGCAGCGCGCGAACAAGCCCTTCGGTCATCGTCGCTCCCGCTCCGACGGCAACTGGAGGTTTGCGCTCATCCGTAAGGTTTCCCTCTTCTCCCCACCCCGGAAAAGACGCTGCTCCAAGCGAACAGATCCATCTTGAAACATAGGCCTCTATTCCTGCGAGTCCGGCTTCCCTCCGCGCCTCTTCATGCGTCAAACCGGAGCAGACAATGTCCGCAAGCTGCTCTGCCGGTCCTTCGGTTAACGGATCGACCGCTTGTACTCGACATTGGGAGAGCGGCAGCTGGATCAGGTCCTCCTCTTCCCAAAGCTGGAATATGCCCGATTGCGGCGAAGTCAGCCGCATAAAGTATGGAAACAAGGAACTGAATTCCTTATTAGGCGGATCATGCTTGAGCCGTAATTCCAAATCGTCAACCCTTTCCACGTTCCGATGCCCGTGCACCAGCGGATGAGGCAGGAAGGAATGGTAACCGCCTTCCAGCGTTTCCAAATCGAGCAGGAAAAATTTATTGCTCAGTTCCGTTCTGGTCACTCCCGCAGCCCTTTTTAACCATTCAAACACGATGATATTCGCCAGCATCGCGCCGGCTGTAACCGAGAAAGTATGCAGCTGCGGGTCTTTGCTAATCGCCGATTGATGAAGGCGGCGAAAGGCCGATTCCCAACAGCCGTCCGCTTCCGGATGGACTAACGGCCCGGCCAGTCCTGCTTGCTGGACAATGAGAGCAGGCAGAAGAACCTTGCTCTCCTCCCGGCAAACCGCATGAAGCAGCCGCAGCTCCTCCAGCTCTCCGTTCTGCGACACATACAGAATCGCATCGTAGGACCGTACTCCTTCCCGCCAACCGTCCTTATGGAAGGAAATTTCTTCAATGGCCACGGAGGAATCCGATTGACGGGCATGTTCCGCCAATTCCGTCAGCCTTTGCCGATGAGTCGGCTCCGAATCGGTTATCAGCATGTGAAATCGGGGCAATCCCGATTCAAGCAGCGCCGCAACCAGGGAGACAAAGAAAGGCCCGGAGCCTATGGCCAGCACTTTAGACTGACGATAATTTTGAAACCGGTATGCCCCCGATTGGCCCAAGCTGTCCAAAAATTCAATTTGCGAGGCATACTTCCCGAGAACATCAGCAGGCAATTGATGGGGACGATCTGCGCTCAAGTCCCGGACAAAGCCGTTCTGATACAGCACCTCCGCAATTTCGTAGACCCGGTCTCGATGGGGGCTCTGCAAGCCATCGGTCAGTTCGTGCAGCGTGTGATTTCCATTGAACATGGGCAGCAGCTGTTCAATCCACTGATCAATCGTCCGGCCTTCCATCCGGAACGTGACCGAGTTGTTGCGAAAATAAGCACCACCGGTTGAATCCGGAATAAAAAATGTATCCCGATTCACTTTTAGACGCATAGAAGGGTTTAAAACAGACATCCTGTTCCTCCTAACTATAGAGCTTTTCTATATTCGCGCGAGCTTCACAGTCATTTTATGTCCAGCTATTTGTCCAACATGCCCATCTATATATTCGGCACTAAAGAAAGCAGTCATTTCGCTCCGAGGAAAGGGCCTCCGACGCTTCAAAACTCTTGTTTTGTATTCCTTAAATAACACCGTGCGATTCCATATGGACGCTGTTTAGACGCTGCCCGGCTCCATAATTCTCTATTTCTCCGCAACAAAAAACCATAGCGCGGCATCACTCCGAACTATGGCTTATTCCTTTGATTTATTAGATGTATATATAAGGAGACCATTCATCGGCTAGAATGGCCAGAATAGGGACCAGCTTCCTTATTCCATGATCATGAAAATAGAAAAGCGGTCCCATCACTGGAAATCGGATAAAGGCTAATTAGCGGCAATGGGCGCAGTTATGGCAGCGAAAACATTGGAAACAATTGTGGCAGCGGAAGCAGTTAAAGCAGTTAAAGCAGCGAAAGCAGCTGGTGCAATTGAAGCAGTTAGTACAAAAGCCGACACAAAAACCAATGCATAGACGGGCGGGGTCTGCCTCTTGCTGCTGTTGGACTTCCCATGGGATCACCTGTCCGGCCTGGAATCCGGAAACCTCCAGGTTTTGAATTTGGTTGTGGAACTCGTTCATCTTGTTATCCTCCCATATATTTTCTGTAAATTACGCCGGAGGGACTCGCATTTATTTCGCTTCCCCTCGACTTTCGATACCACAACATATGACAAAAATCCGCTTTTGTTACTCCTTCAAATGCCTACCTGAAAATTATGTTCCGCCTAATTATCTGAACAGACTCGTTTCAAAGAGGAACGACGGCCTATGCGAAAAATTCCAAACAGAGTCCCTCAAGGATGGTTGCCCGTTCTTAATTTCATTAGCGAACACGAATTTTCGCATCCCCGAGTAGCAGTTTTGTTTGATATCTGGATAAAAAGAAAAAAGCCTCTCCTGTTCCGCTGTCGGATTCAGGAAAGGCTTGGACCTATTCAAGCTTAAAGCAGGCGGCAATCAGCTTGCCGAATCGGTTTTGCAATCGCTGCAAATTCCGTAGATTTCAAACCGGTGATTCAAAATGTCGAACTGCTCGGGCAGCCCGGAAATATTCCACATGGGACAATAATCAAAGGTGACTGTTTTCTCACAGTTCACACAAATTAAATGATGGTGATGATGATTGGAGCAATTCGCCTTGAACTTCAGGCCGCTGTCCAGGAAGTAAAACTGCTCCAGAATCCCCATCTCGCTCAGTAGACGCAAATTGCGATAAATCGTGTCGAAGCTTACACTGGGATATTTTTGACTCATATATTCATAAACATCTTTGGGCGACAAGTATCCGTCGGTTATGGTAAACAGTTCGGCCAGTCTTCTGCGCTGATCGGTTATTCTCCAGCCTTTTTTGGACATGGCGTCCAGCATGGATTGAACTGATTGGTTTTCCGCCATTCTACTACCCCTTATATAACGTTTTATATTTATATAGTGCATGAATGAGGAAGGCTAGTCAAGCGCTCGATGGATTTGTCTTCGATGGATTGGTGCGAATTTCCCCAGCTAGATTCGATAGTAAGCTTCGTCAGAAGGCTACCTGAGCTAAGCTCACTCATTCAAAGCAGCCTGCAATGCGTTCAAGTTTTGTTTCATGATAGCGATGTAATCCAAATTTTGCTGCAGCTCCTCTGCTGTCAATCCTTCCGCAGGATTAAGCACCGAGGTCCGGGCCCCGGTATCCTTCGCTATAACCGAGGCAATCTTCGGATCGGCTAACGTTTCAAAGAAGATCGTGCCGACCTCGTTATCTTTAACGAATTGAATAATTTCAGCCATCTGGGCAGGAGACGGCTCTTGCTCAGGAGACAAGCCCGCAATCGGCAGTTGCTTCAGCCCATACCGTTCCGCCAAATAGCCAAACGCAGCATGTTGGACAACAAATTGCTTTCTATTAGCTGTATCGGTCATTTCCTTAAACGATTGATCCAGCTCCTGAAGCTTTGTTATATACTCATCCGCATTTTTCTTGTAATCGTCTTTATGCGCCGGATCAGCCTTCGCCAAGCCTTCCATGATATTAAGAACTTGCTTCTGGGCAAGAACCGGGTCCGTCCATACATGGGAATCGAGTTCACCGGCATGATCGTGATCGTGGCTGCCATGCTCTTCATTGTCGTGATCATGCTCCTTACCATGAGCGTCACCCTCATGGTTGTGACCATGCTCGTCACCATGAGACTCGCCCTTATGGTCATGGCCATGTTCGTCATCATGAGCGTCTCCTCCATGATCATGACCATGACTATGACCGTGAGAATGGTCATGTCCGTGATCATGAGTGAAGGGCATCAGCTCCAAACCTTCGATCGCTTCCACCTTCACCAGCTTGTCATTCTGGATACTCCCCATAACTTGCTCAAGCCAATATTCCACCATCCCTCCGTTGTATACGAATACGTCCGCCTGCTCGATGGTTTTCATATCTTGCGGAGTTGGTTCCCAGCCATGCGGCTCAGCTCCCGGAGGAATCAGGGGAATGACCTCCGCATATTCTCCAGCAACGTTACGGGTAAAATCATAAATCGGGTAGATCGTAGTAACCACTTTGAGCTTAGTTTCTTTAGGTTCTTCCTCAGGTGAGGGCGAGCTGCCTTCACTTTGCATAGTTTTGTTTGCACCGCAGCCTGCCAGAATAAACATACAAGCTGCAATAATAACGAGAGCTTTATTAAATACGGATTGTGACTTCATTCTTTCCCCTCCAAAATAATGTATCCCTTATTGCGGCGTCCTGGACGCTCCAACTGGCAGCCCTTGCCCGCTATCGACTAGCTTACGATTCCTGTGCATGCGGATTCGCAGCCAAACCCTCTTCAACCCTATTCCCGACAATAAAAACAGCAGCAGCAATGCAATCGTCCCTCCCGGAGGCGTCCCGAGCTGATAAGAAAAGGTCAGCCCTGTATACACTCCGGTTAACCCAAAGATCATAGCCAACAGGATCGCTGAAGTGAAGCCCGCCGCCAGACGTATGGCAAGCGCCGCAGGCAGAACGATCAATGCCGATACGAGCAGCACACCGACAATCGGCATCGCTGCGGCTACCGTCATTCCAGTCAATATACTGAAGGAGAACGACAGCCAACGAACGGGAAGCCCATTCGCTTTGGCAGTTTCCTCGTCGAAGGTTATTTGGTACAGAGGGCGGCGAAGCAGCCAAAAATAGAGTCCGCCGATGACCGTAACGATTAGCATAAGCCAAAGCTGCTGCGGGTTGACGGCAACTACTGAGCCGAATAAATAGGCGGAAAACCCTTGATTCACACTTGGATTCAAGCTCATCAAAACGACAGCCGTCGCCAAGCCCCCGGTCATGATGATGGCAATCGACATCTCGCTATAAGACGGATAGAAGCGCCGGATGCTCTCCACCGCTACCGCCCCGACGACTGCAATCGCAAACCCGCTTAACGTTGGATTTATTTTTAGAATAGCCCCGGCCGCTACGCCGGCTAATGAGACATGGGACAGCGTATCCGCCATCAGCGCCTGTTTGCGAAGCATTAAATAGACGCCGAGCACGGAAGCGAGCAGCGCGATTAATCCACCGGCGTAAAATGCCCGCCGCATGAAATCGAAGTGCAGCATTTCCATCTTCCGTGCTCCTCTCTTTGCAGTTGAATGACCCGGTCTAAATATTCGCTAACCTCCGTAAGTTCATGTGTCACCATGACAACGGTTCGGCCGTAGTCCTTGACCTGGGCAGCCAACAGCTGATAAAGATGACTGCGGGCCTCCTTGTCCAAGCCCGTCGCAGGCTCGTCAAGCACGAGCAAATCCGGCTGCTGGGCCAACGCCCGGGCTATGCAAATCCGCTGCTTCTGGCCCCCGGACAATTCGCCAATTTTGCGATCCCGCAGCTCCCACATTCCGACCTGCCGTAAGGCCGTCTCCGTCTGCTGCTCATCTTCCGCCGTCCATCTCCGCAGCCATAATGTCCCGTAGAACCTTCCGGAACGGACCAGTTCCAACACTTTACTCGGAAACCCGCTGTTGAAAGAGGCGATTTTTTGCGGGACATAGCCTATCGATAGCTTCCTTCCCCTGATTCCGAGCTCGCTTAACCATACTTGACCGCTCCAAGGCTTCAATAGTCGGAGCATAAGCTTGAGCAGCGTCGTTTTGGATGCACCATTAGGTCCGGTAACAGCCACAAATTCACCGGCGTACAACCGCAAATCGGCTTTTTCCAAACAAGGCGAATCCGTATATCCAAATGTAACCTGCTCCATCGAAGCGAGCAGCATGAATACTCCTCCTTTATGTAATTTTTACAATTAAACTCCTTACCAATACTAGCTCATGAATCGTTTTTTGTAAATAGTAATTTTTACTTTTATTTAAAGGAGTGGGAGGCGAAGCTAACAGAAAAGGACGGGAATAGCAGCATGCCAATGTCCCTTTACCGACTGGCTGGCGGCAATTTTATAAATTTTAATATGTAAAATCACAATAAGAAACTCGGTTTATTTGCGTACCCATTATAGATTCAGACTCTAGTCTTCTACCCCCATGAACATTATTTGTAAAATTTATGTATAATTTCAACGTATTTCTGTCTTTAAATCAGCACATTAATGAATCACGAGCTTTTCAAACGTTAGTTATCGTTTTCATGACGCTTCTGTTTTCAGAAATTTAAATGTAAAAAATACGATAAAATTCAATAGTTATAAAACGCTTCTTAAGTTCTTTCTGATGAGAGAGATGGGGCAACAAGTGGAAGAGAAAGGGAAGTTTCGGTTTGAAGGAGCTTGAAAAGAAAATATGTCAAAATACCCCTCCATTCAAACACATAATATGAAAGGCTGCTTTTCCAGAAGGTTTTTTAGTTCAGCAAAGGTAGGCGTTTCATTTGTAAAGTCCTTATAAATACGATGTCAGATTCAGCATAAACTGAATGGACGCTTGGTGTGATTAGGTTTTGATGGTCATGTGGTCTATTAATGTGGAATGATCCCATTTAATCCCAGGTGTAGAAATATCCCCCCTGCACCTCCAATTGCCCACAAAGTTGCGTTGGATTTCATCAATCGATTCCTAAACCCTACTAATTTTAATTCCGTCTTTATGGGATTGGTTTTATATAAAAATAATAAAACAAGTGAAGGCAGGACCATCAAGATATTATAAATAGCTACAGTAGGTAGCCATATAAGTGGAGGCAATTGATGATAAGTTACCAGTCCTAACATCGCCCAATAAGGTATTGCTTGAGTTACTTCTATTAAAAATGCTAAAAAAGCAATGGTGACAACAACCTTAACACTTAAAGTATTCCCTATCTTTTGAAAGATACGAGTATAGATATTGCCACTTTTGTTTTTTGTTAATTTAGGTAAAGCGAAGCTTAGATATATAAGTCCTATTCCAGTTATAAGAAATATAACACTTACAAATATACTTTCTTTTAATTGCTGGAACAGATCGATAACAGGGTCAATCCCAAGCATGAAGACGATCCCCAATATAAAATAAGCTCCTTGGGCAATTGCCAAAAATAATAGCAAGCGTTGCTCTTTTTTCTTCGATTCAGTGAGCATAATATATGCAGTCCCTCCAAGTACACTGACACAATAAATGGAAGCAGTGAATTTACATGCTTTTATCGATGGCCTATCTGTGCATTCTGTGCTTTACCCTGATCTATTTGATGAAAAAATGATTGAGACTAGAATAATTAGTTACTTACGCAGTAAATGTACATTCCACTAGAAAGTCAATAAAACGCGATGTGACCCCTATTAATCCATCCTTGATCCTCTGCATTTTTAATCATCGCATAGCCGATTCGGTCTTTTACACTACCTGACGGATTGAAATACTCTAGCTTAGCAATTAGTTTCGCATCAAGTAGATGGATTTGATTATAGTGAGAAAGCTCCAGCAGAGGAGTGTTTCCTATCAATTCCGTTAAATTTTTGGCGATATTCATAATAAAGTAACCTCCTGAATTAAACTGTTTTAACCTATAAACTTAGTTGGTTTTTTTAACATTAACATTTATTGTATGAAAAAACAACAAAACCGCCCATCACAGAGGATGAACGGTTTGCTGCTTGTCATGGCCTGATCTCTGATCTCCCAGGCCTTGATTATATTAGAGGACATAGGGAGGATAGTAAGTGATATGAGGATCATAACGATCTTCATCGTACTGTTCTCCTCCCCATCCGATGACGACAATTTTGTCGTTATCCATTTCCCGCTCGAGCCTTTCGGCTGCCTCGGGGGAAATTCCTAACGCTCGCATTTGGGCGCGAAGCTCATTCCCGCGGGAGCGGAACAGGTTGGCCACCGCTGTTCCCAGCCCTTCCTCGTCCACCCCGATCTGCTCGGCGTCCGTCCGATCGGCGACGCGTTCAGTACGATCCCTGTCATGAGTCAGAACATAGACGTGATCCTTGGCATATCCTTCTCTAAGGAATTCATTAACCTGTTCCTGCGCTTCTGTCAGCTTTCCCACGGTATGAACTTTAGTCGCTTTAATCATGGTTAATTCCTCCTTCGAAATTGATTATTGGACGTTCAGAATATCATTGACGACGAGTAAAGTACGTAAGAACCGGCCAAGATTCTGGATCAAACGCGAGTCTTTCTCCCCATAAATAGAGAGATAATGAATAGAATTAGAAAGACGAAGAATAATATTTTGGCTATGCCTGCCGCAGCGGATGCAATTCCTAGAAATCCGAATATCCCTGCAACTAATGCGATGATGAAAAAGGTTGCTGCCCAGCCTAACATAGAAATCACCTTTCTTTCTGATTAAAGTAGAGTGCTTTCTATGGTAGTTTTAACCTATCTCGCACCTGTTGAAACTTATCCATCATTTTAGGGACTGTTAGGATCGTCCTCTGCTTTCTGGAAAAGCGCGATATGTTTTTAATAGAAACCTAGGTGTAATTGTTTTCCTCTCCCCTTATCGGAAGACTTCGGCATGCGGATCTCCACAACCCCTTCTTTCATGACTGCCTTGCTCCTGCTTGCCGCCACGAGAGCCGGCAGCTTGATATTCAGCTCCTTGTCCGCCCATCCATCCAACCGCAAGGAAGCCGGTTGAACCCGGATTTTCAACAAATACGGATCGATCTCCTCCGGCAGCTTGAACCGAACAAAGACGGAGCGGTGAGTTTCGAAAATTTCCGGGTCTGGACTCCATTCCGTTCCTTTCACCTCGGGAATCTGGTCAGCTATCAACCCTTGGACATAATTTTGTATCCAATCCGGGTCAGGAAATAGCGAGGCCACCCGATCATCGGAGGAAAAAGGAAATTGACCGCTGGTCAAATGGTCAAACAGCTTCTGCAAATCCAACTTATCATCCGGGAAAGTTCCCATAGCATCCTCCCCTTATTTTCTCCGTACATTATACTCACCGGAAAGGGAATAGGTACTCACCTAGTTTTCTTCACGATCCTTATTCCGTATAATTTGTTCAGCCCGACCTGTAAAATTTGCCGGAGTTCCGAGCGGTGACGGGATTGCCCTGATTGATTACAATACAGAGAAGCTCATGTTCCGAGTACGCCCTGGCCCCGACTGCGAGCAGTCGTTCAAGCCGAATGAAATCGTCACCTATCCGCTGAATCGCGGGTAAGGGGGCACTAGCCGGCACATAGGTCCGGTTCACCCTGTCAGCTATCCTTCATCCGTCAGGAGGTTTGCAGTAGAATCAGGCCGCTGTATGCCATTAGCAGATTCAGCACCCCGTGCCAGACAATTGCAGGATAGAGGCTGCCGGATCGCAGGACGACCGCTCCATAGAAGATCCCGCCTCCTGCAAACAGCAGGCAGATCCACCAATCAAACCCGAGCGAATGATGCTGCAGCCCGAATCCGAGACTGGTAACCATCAAACCCGGGTAGACCCCTATCGCTTCCCCAAACCTCCGTAGCAGCACACCTCTCCATAGAACCTCCTCGAGGATGGAGTTGATAACCGCAAAAGATATCGCGATCACAAAAAAGCTTGGATCCAAGCTTTCCTTTCGCATGAATATAAAAGGAGCAAATACAGCTGCATTGATAAGGAAGGCTATAATCAGAAATGTCCTGACCGTGACTTGATGAAATCCCGATTCAATGAATGGGAAAAACAGCTTGGCCCGCAAATCAGGCCTGCCCAAATAAGGGATTGGTTTCTCCCGATACATAAACGATAAAAGCGCGATGGGGGCGATTATTAAAATAAGTGAGAGCCGGTTCAGCAGGATGATCCTTTCATGACCGATCATCATGCTGCCGATCCAATCATTGAATGCCCGATATAACAAGAAACCGGCCATATAACCGAGGATAGCGGTATGAAGCGGGGTAAATCTCCGTTTTATCCAAGGCAGCGTCGCTGCAAGCAAGGCGGCCAGTCCGACCAAATACGGACGGCCTTCCTCCAGTTGGGTAATCACGATCATTAACAAGAAAGCAATAGTCAGCCAAACGCCTTGAATAAAAAGCGGCCGATTCCCGCGAATGTGAGACTTGCAGTTCTCTAATAGTTTTAATGCAGTCAAACCATTGGCCTCCAATATTATGCTGCTTCTTCTGTCGGCTTTATTGTACTTGGTTTGAGCCGTTACTACAATTCCCTGTCCCTTTAAGCACAATTAGAGTTAATACATGTCCAGCATAAACTGTCATTTTCTTAAAAGCCTGCCCGCTAAAGCCAATGCCGCTCGTGCCCTGGCTCTCCCTGAACGCGGTCGTATAGAGCGGTAATTCGTTAAAGTTACCCGTGCATCCTTGAGGGCATAAGCAAAGTCCTCATCCTGTATAAGCTCGTATTCCCAAACCCGTTTCTGCCAGGCCGGCAAAAAAGCTTTAAGCTCATCATTCTCCACAGCCGGGTGAATATAGGTTTCACTCACCCCTTCCGGAAGCTCGTATACTTTCTCGATTAACGATTTTTTGAAGCTGTCGTAGGTCTCCCCCTCTTCCACGTCATAAGGATGACTCAACAAATAATCGGGCATTCCGACACCGAGTGCATCAGCCAGCTCTACGATCCCTTCCAGCATCGATTCCGCATTCGGAATGGAGGCGAGAAAGGTGTCTTTTTTATAAATTTTGCGGAAGATGCGAAAGGGCCGCTTTCTTTTGGAGCACTCCCAGAACACAAAAGGGAGATAGCTTCGACCCGTAGCCAAGCCATAGAGACTGCCCATATGATTATCGACATGCGTAATGTTTAGGCCAGCCCTGGCCACTGCCCGGAACTGGGCGACAATTTCTGCTCTAACTGCTTTAGGCGCGGCATTTAATTCAAAGTCCCGAATCGTCTTATACATATAGCCATTCTCGTCGTGGAGTGAGGGATGGTCGGTCAGGCTTCGCCATCGAAGGCCGTCGTATTCACTTGTCAGGGTAAGGTGCAGACCGACGTTGACTTCTTGCCGGGTGCGGCACCAGGCCGCCGCCTCCTCAAATTCCGGAGCGGGAGGCATCAAGGTGGCAGAAGAGACCTTACCTTCTTCGAGAAGATGAATAATCGCTTGGTTCGCCGCTTTGCTCTGGCCAAAATCGTCACAATTAATAATTAGAGAGCGAGTCATAGGGTTCCCTCCTATTCGGTTGGTAAGCCGTCGGTATTTCGAAATTTGAGTAATAGAGAGATCAGGAAGGCTATGACAAGCAGGGCAAAAGGCACCACGCTGATCAAGTACCTGAACGCGGCTTCCGCGTTAGGGCCCGGCTCATGGCCGCTTACATAGCCGAACAGCAGACCGACGCTCCAAAAAGCGACAGCCGACAGCAAGCCGCTGGATCTTGTAATAAATCCTCCCACCGCGTTGTAGATGCCTTCTCTTCTGCGCCCCGTCTTCTCATAATCCCGGTCTACAATTTGTCCATTCAGTACGGCAGGAGTCACCAGAAAACCGGACATTCCGAAGCCTACGACAATCCCTGCCGCTATCCCGCCGCCAAGTCCCTGGGCAAACCATAACGGGACGACCGATACCGCGTAGACGGCTAATGCGCAGCGCCAGCCCTTGACTCCGCCGAGCTTGCGAATGACTACATACCATACGGCCACTAATGGAATAATCGAAACAAAGATGGAAGCCAACAGGATGGACACCTGCTCTTCGGGAATATGCAGCGCATATTTGGCATAGAAGGGAATCGCGGAGCTGAGGAGGCCGTTAACCGTCTGAGCGAAGGAATTAGCCAAATTAAAGATCCAGAAAGCTTTATTTTTGAATGTTTCCTTGAATGCTTCCATGAACTTGAGCGGAGCTTCTTTCCGGGCTTCCTCATTTTCCCGGACTGTCATCATGCAAAGAGACATAAGAATCGCAAACGCGGCCGCATACAAAAGCGCCATATTGGAAAATCCGAATGCGGCAAAGAGGATCGGGGTAAGGGCGGTGCCTATGAGGAGGGCAACGATCTGATAGCCTTGCTGAATGGCCGAAGCTTTGGCCCGCAAGCGATCGCCCCGGAACAGCTCGGGAAACAGCGCTCCGTAATTGACCCATAGAATGGCGGCAACGCTTTCATAAATAATAAGCGCGATTAGAAACCATGTAAAAAGCCGGGTCCCCTCCATTCCTTCGGGCACCGAAAAAACCATAATAAAGGCGAGCACGAACAAGGGAATAGCCGCGACAATCCACGGCTTGCGCCGGCCCCAGCGGGTTCTCGTTCCGTCCGAGAGATACCCTAAGATCGGATCGTTAAGCGCATCCCAAATCAGGTAGATCGTCCGGGCCAAGGTTGCAAGCCCCACCCCAAGCCCCAGCTTATCAATGTAATAGTAGCTGTAAAAAGAGCTGAAGGCCTGCACAGGAATCATCATGGCGAGCATTCCAAGAGCGTAGGTGTAAGGGGAATTGGTCCATCGGTTTTTCATTCGCTTTCCTCCATTGCCATAATATGCGGCTTATCGTGCATCGCATCGGAAGCAAAACGAAAATCAGTCATTATTTTCCAATTATACGGTCGTTCTTTATTTCGGTCAACGCTCTTCTTACGCTAGCCTTACTCTGGAGCCTGTTTCAAGGGAATCCTGCCGTAAAAGGAGGACGGAAAAAAGCGGATTTGATGAAAAATGTAGCCCAAAGAAAACCGGGCAGAAGAAATTTCTCCTGCCCGGTCCTTTCTTTACTTAACGCTGCCGGACCCGAGTATCACTGACCGGCATAAGTAATTATTAGCAAGTTACATATTGGCGGACACCACAATCTACGGCCCATTTCCGAACGAATTATCGCGTCGCGAAGGGTTCATAGCGTTAGTCGATTAATCGCGGGTTGCAATGTAATCGGGTCTCGGCTTCAGGCCGGAATAAGGAGCGACCAGCTTGTTTTCAACGCTATTATACACCATAAACACGTTGCTTCTTGGATACGGGGTAATGTTGCTGTTAGACCCGTGCATTATATTGCAGTCAAACAGAAGGATGGAACCCGCTTTCCCGGTTGGCATCTCAATGCTGCTTTGTTCGACAAGCCAGGTCAGACTGTCGTCATCCGGCACTCCGTATACTTGTTTACGCAGAGAGGACTTGAAATTGTCGTCCGGAGTTTTACCGACGCAGGAGACATAGTGCTTATGTGATCCGGGAACGACCATCAGCGCACCGTTATACGCATAGTTATCTTCCAAGGCGACGGAGCAGCTAAGCGCTCTCATCCGGGGCATCCCATCTTCCACATGCCAGGTTTCAAAATCAGAATGCCAATAAAATTCTTTGCCCGTAAAGCCCGGCTTAAAATTAATCCGCGATTGATGTACGTAAACTTCGCTGCCCAATATTTGCTGTACCGCTCCTACGATCCGTGAATTCCGGGACAGCTCGCCAAAGATCTTGTTATCCCGATGGACAGCAAAAACAGAACGAACTTCATCGCCTCCCGGCTCGCGAATCACTTCCGGCACCTGGCGGCCGGCACTCTCTTTCCATACTTTATTCAATTCCTGCTTCAATCCAGCGGTTTCTTCTTCGGAAAAAAACGGATCTAAAAATAAATAACCGTTCTTGTCAAAAAAATCAAGCTGTTCTTTGTTCAAGGGGCCGGTGAACCCCGCATCCGGATAGACGACCGGATCTTTACGCTCCGTAATGGTAGGTTTGTCGTAAATTCTCGATGGATAAAGGTCGGTCTGGTTATCGTTACGATTGACAGTCGTATTCGTATGACTCACAGCAATCTCCTCCTTCGATTTGGTCCCGGCTTCGCAGTCCGGGGTAATTTCCCGCGGCTAGGCGAGGCCAGGCGGATGCCTGGAACGCGCCGTCCCCGCCCGGCTCCTCAGCTTGCCATACCACTTAAAAATATGGACTTCTGATACTGCATCAATCTGTAAGAACGGGATAAGTTCCTTCTTCATCATGGACTTCCCGGCCCGTACAAGGCGGGTTAAACACACAAACCATTCTCATATCCTTCGTAGCCCGCAAATAATGCTTTTCATGGCCATCCAAGGCATACACCGTACCCGGCTTGAGCGGATAGACCTTGCCTGATTCCTGCAATTCAATTTCGCCTTCCCCTTCGATGCAATACACGGCTTCCACGTGATTTTTATACCAGATGAATGTTTCCGTTCCCGCCTTAATAATCGTATCATGAAGCGAGAATCCCATTCCGTCCCGACGAAGCAGCAATCTCCGGCTATTCCATGTCGGAGTGTCGACGTCATTATCCGTTCCAATGATTTCATCCAATTGTCGTACGATCATTATTCGTCACCTCTCCCAAGAATTGTTAGCAAATTTATATAGAATAGCGTTTGGCTACGGCCGCCACACTATCTCGGAATATATCCAGCCCTTGCTCCAGGGCTTCCTTCCCAATCGTCAGCGCAGGCATCACTTTGGCTACCTCGCTCTCCGGACCCGAGGTTTCCATAACCAATCCTCTTTGGAAAGCTTCCGCACATACTTCTTCAGCCATTCCTTGTTCAGGGAAAGCAATCCCTTGAAAAAGACCGCGGCCGCGTCTCTCGGCTTGCAGCGATGGATGAGAGCGAACAATATCATCGAGCCGCTGGCTCACCCGTTCTCCCATTGCCTTCACATCCTTCTCCAGTCTGTTGTTCTCCCAATAATCGAGAGCTTCGGAGGCCGCAATAAAGGCCAGATTGTTCCCGCGGAACGTTCCGTTATGCTCCCCTGGCTCCCAAATATCGAGGCCCGAGCGGAACAAGGTAAGGGCAAACGGGAGACCAAACCCTCCAATCGCTTTGGACAGACAGATAATATCGGGCTTGATCCCGGCTTCCTCAAAGCTGAAGAATGTACCGGTTCGGCCACAGCCGGCCTGAATATCATCCACGATCAGCAAAATATTATAACGGCGGCAAATTTGCTCGATCTTGCGCAGCCATTCTACGCTCGCTACATTAATCCCGCCTTCGCCTTGCACGGTTTCCAGAATGATTGCAGCAGGCAGGGACACTCCGCTCCCACTGTCTTCCAGGTAGCGCTCAATATACTCGACCGTGTCCACTTCTTCCCCATAATACCGGTCAAAGGGCATTAACACGCTATGATGGAGGGGCACGCCGGCGCCTTGGCGCTTGAACTTATTTCCCGTCACTGCCAATGCGCCCAATGTCATTCCATGGAACGCATTAGTGAAGCTCATGACGGTTTGCCGACCGGTCTTCTTCCGGGCCAGCTTCAACGCGCTTTCTACCGAGTTAGCACCGGTAGGACCGGGAAACATAACTTTATATTCCATTCCTCGCGGCTTTAGGATGGTGGAATTGAACTTTTCAAGCAACCTTTCTTTGGCTTCCGTCGCCATGTCGAGGCTATGTGTAATTCCGTCATTCATTAGGTATTCGATCAGCTTTTCCTTGATTTTGGGGTTGTTGTGACCGTAATTTAATGTCCCTGCCCCCGCGAAAAAGTCGATGTACTCCCGACCTCCCCGATCCCACATTTTATCATTTCTCGCCTTGGTGAACACAGTAGGAAAGCTTCGACAGTAGCTTCTGACTTCGGACTCCAGCTTTTCAAATACATGTAATTCCGGTTTTGTTTCTTCCGCAACATGGACCATAACGGCGGCATTCCTCCTTATTATTTAACATAGTCAATAGATAGTTAGTGTGAAAGCGGACCGATCCGGTACAGCTTCTCCTCTTCATGTCCCTTATCGGGGAATAGAGAGGCCGGAAATCCGGTCGACTCCACAATTGGGGTCTCTAATCGTTCGGCCAGCCGGGCAAACAATGCCCGAGACGGACCATTGGACGGGGTGATCGTCGTTTCCAGATAGCGAATCGCTTGACACGAGTCACGCCGCAGCAGCTCCTCCAGCAACATCCCGCCCACTCCCTGTCCTCTTTCGGACTCCGCAACCCCAATCTGCCAGAGAAACAAGGTGTCGGGTCTGTCAGGCAGTACGTAGGAGGTGACGAACCCTTTCACCTCGCCCTCTCTCTCGGCCAGAACACAAGTGTCCGAAAAATAGCTGCAAAACATGATATAACAATAGACTGAATTAATATCCAGCACCCGGCTTTGTCGCACCAGCTCCCATATCCGGGCGCCATCTTCCACTCCGGGTTTTCTAAGCTTCCATTCCGTCACGCAGAAGACCCTCCATTATACCCATTGCGAAACCGGCTTAGAAAAGCTTGCAGCCTCTCGCTTTGCGGGTTTTCGAAAATTTGCTGCGGAGGTCCCTGCTCGATGATAGAGCCTCCATCGGTAAATACAATGCGGTCCGCTATATCTCTGGCGAAGTCCATCTCATGGGTGATGAGCAGCATGGCCATGTTTCCATCCAAGGCAATATCCTCGATGACCTTCAGCACTTCCCCTACCAGCTCCGGGTCAAGAGCGGACGTCGGTTCGTCGAACAGCATAACCTCAGGCTGCATGACGAGCGCTCTGGCAATAGCTACCCGCTGCTTTTGTCCGCCGGACAGCTGAGCGGGGTATTGATCCGCTTTATCGGCCAAGCCGACCTTCTCCAGCATATCCATCGCCTGCTCCCGCGCTTGCCGCTTGGGAACTTTAAGCACATGAATGGGAGCTTCAGTCACATTGCGCAAGATCGTCATGTGCGGGAACAGATTGAAATGCTGGAAAACCATTCCGATTTTGCTGCGCACCCGGTGCAGATGCTTCTCATCCGCTCGTACCAGACTCCCGTTCACCCGCTTATGCCATAACGGCTCGCCATCCACCTCGATAACTCCGGAGGTGGGTTCCTCCAAGGTCATTAATATTCTGGCGAGCGTCGTCTTCCCCGAGCCGCTCGGTCCGATGACTGCCAGCTTTTCTCCCGGAGCGATATCCAGATCAATTTCGTTAAGCACCTGGTTATCTCCAAAAGAAATACTTACTTTCTTATAACGGACCACAGGAGATACAGCATCTTCGAGCCGTGTTCTGGAGCCATCCGGGGCCGACACTCCTTCAATCTCGGCAACGTGGATGCCAGAATCTGATTCCACATTAATCTCCCCCTTTTTCTATGCGCATACTGGGTTAAAGGTTAGCATGCTTCCCTTGGTTGCTTGAGGCTATACGTATTCTATCTGCGGGTCAATCTATTCTCCAAAGAACGCACAATTAGTGAAGAGGCGTAGCTTAGGATAAAGAACAATACCCCGACCATGGTGAAAACCTCCACATAACGGAAGGACTGGGAACCGATCGATTTCGCCGTCGTCATCAGCTCTACTACAGTAATCGCTGACAATAACGGTGTTTCCTTGAACATGACGATGAGGTAGTTCCCCATAACCGGAATGATGGGCGGAATGGCCTGAGGCAGAATAACCCGCAGCCAGGTTTGGCCTTTGGAAAAGTTCAGAGCGGTCGAAGCCTCCCACTGCCCGCGTTCCACAGCATCAATCCCCGATCGATACACCTCGGACAGGTAAGTGCTGTAATGCAAACCAAGTCCGATCACACCGCAAAGAAACGGAGATAACGCTATTCCATATAGCGGCAAGGCATAAAATAAGAAAAACAACTGAACCAGCAATGGTGTATTTCGGACAAACTCCACAAAGCCAATGACCGGATAAGATATGATTTTATGCCGGGATCGGCGCATGACCGCCAGCAGCAGCCCGAACAATGACGCAATGATAAAACCAACCAAGGTGGCCGCGATTGTAATCGGAAGGGCTCGCAGCATTTTCGGAAGGATATCAAAGGCATAATCCCAATTCCACATGATTATGACCTCCCTGCGGCCGCTCTTTTTTCAAACCAGCGCACGATGAGCGTCAAGGCATACGCGATCACGAAATAAGTGATGAGCAGCATTATAAATATTTCCGTTGTATGGTAATTGGAATAAGATCGCAAGATCATTCCCTGATAAGTCAGGTCCATTACCGTTATAAAAGATACAAGGGACGTCCCTTTCAACAGCTCGATCAGAAGATTGCCGAATGAAGGAAGCATGCGTACAAAAGCTTGCGGCAAAATAACAAGCCTCATCCGCTGCCCCGGCGTCATATTAAGCGCGATGGTCGCCTCCGTCTGTCCCCGCGGGACGGCGAGAATGGAGCTGCGTACGACTTCAGAGCCGTAAGCCCCGTAATTCAATCCCAATGCGAGAACGGATGCCGTAATGGCCGAAACCCTCACATCAATTAACATGGGCAGGGCGAAATAAATCCAGAATAACTGAACCAACAAGGAGGTTCCGCGAAAAACCTCAACATACACAACAGTTGCAAAGCGAATCACTCGGTATTTCGACAATCTCCCTAAGCCAGCAATAAATGACATTAGAAAGGCTACGATCGTGGAATAGATCATCACCAACAGCGTTATCTTGACGCCACGCATTAGCGGCGGGAGAAAGTCCATCAACGAATCAATAAGGACCACTCCTTTAATGTTTCATTAATTTTACGGTTTGGCCGCCTCTTCCGCGGTCATATCTCCAGGGAGCTCATCCTCGGTAAATCCGAATTGTTGCAGGATTTCGAGCAATTCTCCTGATTCCTTCAATTTCTCCAATTCAGCATTAAAGGCTTCGCGAAAAGCGGTATCTTCCTTACGGAATGCTGCAGCCCCGTACCCACGGACACTTTTGCCGTCAATGACAGGCTGTTCAAAATCTGAGACTCTCTCAAGGTTGGGATCTTTCGTCGAATCGAGCATGGCCTGAAGGGCTGGCCCCGTCATCGTTGCGGCTTGCACTCGATTAGACTGAAGCGCGGAAATAGCAGAGGGTTGATCCGGTACGGTTACGATCTGATTGTCAGGGACACCGACGCCTTTCAAATAGTCGATTTCCAATGCCCCTACCATGACCGCAACTTTGACCTCTGGATTGTTCTTAATATCTTCATAGCTATGAAGATCATGAGGATTTCCTTTAGTTACAGCAATCGCTGCCCCAATACTGTACTCAGGGTTCGCAAATGCGACTTCCTTGCTGCGCGTTTCGTCAATAAACATTCCTGCCGTAATAATATCGAACCGCTTTGCCTGCAGTCCCGGAATCAAAGAGCCAAACTCGGTTAGCACTCCGTCCATTTCCTCGATCCCCAAATTGTTCAGAACGGCCCGGGCCACCTCAACCGCTTCGCCCGTTAATTGACCATCGGGTGTTGCATAAGCATAAGGAGTTTCGTTCGCAAAGCCTACACTTACAAAGCCTTGACGCTGCGCCTTTTCCAACGTGTTCTCACTTGCAATAGCTTTTTCCCCGTTTGTTCCCGAATTTCCATTATCGGAACCTCCGGCGCTGTCTCCACCATTACTGCATCCCACAGCCAGACCTAAACAGGCGGCCAGCAGCAGAATGCCCATCTTTTTTCTCAATGGTATTCTCCCTTCTGCAATTATTTGTACGTGTCTTATGTTAACATTCCCTCCAGGAGAACACATCCTTCATATCCCGGGATTATTCCAGCAGAGACCGGCTCACCCCGGATCAAGGGAGATTAACTGACCTATCCCTTTTATTCAACCCATATCCTCCCATATCCTCACGCATCCGGCAGGGAGGCTTTTCCAGCCCAAGAAAGCGTTCACTTAGCCCAAAAGACCGGATTTCGCTCTAAAACAAGGTCAGGGGCCGCTTTCGCGACCCCCTATTCTTTACCCGCTCGCGTCCCTGGATTCGAGAGCCAATGGTTTATGAATTTGTCTCTTAATCTGCGGATTCCCGGGAGGGTTCGCCCCGAATTTCAGTTACGTGGACCGGCGGAACGGGTTCTCCCGTCTGAACAGCCGCCGCTGTAATTTGCCTGGACCTCTCCACTATAGCCTCCGGAATTCCCAGCTTCAGTGCGATTTGGAAAGCATAGCTGCTCCCGGCTTCTCCGATAACGAGCCGGTATAAAGGCTGCAATGTCTCGCTGTCGAACTCCATTCTCGCATTTTCAAATCCGGGAGTCCGTTCGGCGAACGTCTTGATTTCGTTATAGTGGGTAGTGGCCAGCACGGTTGCCCCCCGACGGTATAATTCTTCCAGCACTGCGATGGACAGTCCGATTCCTTCTCCCGGATCGGTGCCCGTCGCCAGCTCATCCAGCAAAATAAGCGTGGACGAATCGGCCTGCTTCAGAATATCGATCACATTGCGGATATGGGCCGAAAATGTGCTGAGGGACTGTTCCATACTTTGTCCGTCTCCGATATCGACCCACAGGTTGTTGTATACAGCAAACTCGCTTCCTTCCTTCACAGGCACGAGCAGCCCCGATTGAACCATCATCGTCAGAAGACCGACGGTCTTCAAGCTGACAGTCTTTCCTCCGGTATTCGGTCCGGTAATGATTAAGGAGCGGTATCGCTCACCCATAGTCAAATGCAGAGGGACCGGATGACCGTTAAGGAACGGATGACGTCCTTCAACAATCCGAATGTAGCCTTTATTATTAATGGCCACTCTCCGGGCATCCAGTTCACGGGCATATTTGGCTTTGGCGAATACAAAATCATAATGACCGATCGTCTCCATGTTCATTAACAGCTCCCGGGCATGTTGTTCCGCATGCTCGGTCAATCGGGCGAGCACCACCGTCTCTTCCCGCTCTTCCTCCGCCTTGGCGCCTATCCACTCCTGGCGAAGTATGGCGATCTCCTCCGGCTCGATAAACACGGTTTGCCCGCTGGCCGATTCATCCCACACTGTACCGGGGACGCGCTTGCGGAATTCCTTCTTCACGGGCAGAACATACCTGTCGTTTCTCATACTGATCACGTACTCCTGAAGATAGGAGCGATATCTGTGCATGCTGCTGTCGACTTTTTTCTTGATCCGCTCTTCCATGATGACCAGCTTCTTGCGGATTCGAGCTAACTCACCGCTAGCTTCATCCGCTATCCTGCCATGACGGATACTCTGAGTTATATCACCCGCTAAAGACTTTAATTCAAATAAAGCACTGACGTACGAGAAAAGATTCGGAGCTGCCAGCTCCTTTGATTTCATAAATTGCTTCAAACGCAGAACGCTGTCCAGCATAGAACTGATAGCTGTCAGCTCATCTACGGTCAATAAATACCCTTTGCCAAACTTGCGGAACACAAGGTCCACTCCTTCTATGGAAGGAATAGGCACGCTTACTCCATCCCGGATCACTTGCAGAGCCTCCTCCGTTTCTACAAGCTGATTCTCAATCATCCGGAGATCGGTTAACGGGCTTAATTCGTCAATCCTTTGCCGACCGATAGACGATATGGCATAATCGTTCAGTTTTTGTTTAAGTTTGTCGTATTCCAGCCGAGTGTAAGTTTGTTGATTCATTGGTACTCCTCCTTAATGTTTACTTTCTTCAAAAGCGCTCTAGGTTTGAGCTAATCATGGGGCAACGCAAAAAAGGCAGAAGACGAACATAATCAGTTCATCATCTGCCTGATGGAATTTTGATTTTGTCCGGGAACCCCTCTTTAGCCATCGACATTTTTCAACAAACGTCCGAATCCCAATACCGCAGAATGCCCGTTACTGGCATAGCTCGTTTTAGTGTCTATGCATAACCGCGGCTTGAGGAGCTCCACAGGAATCAGGAGGGCTTCTCTTCCGTATCCGGTACTCAACCGGAATCATGGGATAAAGATTGTATGGCTGGAGGTAAGTCGTCCCCTGCTTGGTTCAGTTCAAAAATAAACGTTCCGTTATTATTTGAACGAACTTTACAAAGTCAAAAAAACCGTGCTTAAGAGCACGGCTAAATATCCATAAATGTTAGGCGTTAGGATTTACCGATGTTCTTAACTAATGAGCAGCAATCGCAAGAGAGTCTACTTCGGGCAGTGTTAAAAAAGAACACACAAAAGAATATCCCCTTACTGGCTGGTCAGCCGGGATAACACTCCTCCGAGATCAGACTATTAGTCTTGACTCTTATGATTCACCGCTATGAAATTAACTAGTTAAGAACAACCGCAAACATCAACATCTCTCCCAACGTCTATATACAGTATATCTTACCTGGGTAACACCCATTTGTCAAATAGTTAAAAGATATTGTAGTGGTCGAAAATAAAATTAAGGGGCAAACATGCACCCCCAATTCTATAGTTTTAGCCACTTTTGAGATTAAGGTGTAAAAGTGCACTCTGTTTACCACATTTGTTGAAAATTGGACGATTTCGTCAAATTAGAAGGTACTTTTGCACTATAATTCCCATTATCGGGAAAATGTTGGATTTAAGAGGTGTTTTTGCACTTTAATCCTGCCCTATTGGGCAACTGCCTGAACGGCCTAGCCATTCTTGGCTAAATAAATGTAATCAGGCTCTCCCCGTTGCTGTTCCACGGACAATTCCTGCACAGAGGGGAAGAAATCCTTTAATAGGCTTGCGAAGTCTGGCGCCGAGGAAGCGCTCCAGAAGGAAAGAACTCCTCCCGGTGTCAGCTTGTCTTTAAGCATCTTAAGACCGACCTGGTCATATAAAGCCTGATTGGCTTCATAGACCTTCCAATCGGGCCCATTGTCTATATCCAGACAGATGGCATCATACCGATGATCGCCTTCGGACAACCAATCTATCAAATCGGCATGAATGATCACCGTCCTGGAATCCTCCATCGCCTGATTGTTAAATTCCGCTAAATAAGTGCGATTCCACGAGATAATGGCTTCCTCAATTTCGACGACGGTCACCTGCTCGACCTGCTCCTCCTTTAATGCAGCCGCCAAAGAAAAACCGACACCAAGGCCGCCGATCAACACTTGGGCCGGCTTATCGCAAGCCGCTAGCGCGGCTTGAACCAACAACCTTTCCGAAGCCCCGTTATAAGTCGCCATCAGGAAGGTTCCATTGCTTATAATTTCGTAATTCGCCCCTCTTTTCTGCAGTTGAATGTCTCCACGCGGGGTTGATCGCCGTTCCACCCTTTCCAGCATCGCAGATGATTGATTAATATTCATAATCTATCTCCTTAATAAGAAAGGATTTTCGCCTCCTCGCTGTTTTTCCTATTATTGTATAGAGTTATGCCCCCTGGATCAAGCATAACGGCTGCAAAAACAGCGGCCAACGGTCAAAAGCGCAAAAGAAAATGAATCCGCTTTTCAGAATGATGGAACTAGTCTCCGCTTGTTTTCCTGTTTACCTTGAGCTTAATTGATCTTTAGCTCTTTGAATCATCTCCTTTACCATCGCCCCGCCAATTTTTCCGCCGACCTTACCGGCATCCTCCGTAGTCATTTGTCCATTCCCATCCCGATTCATATGAATCCCGAGAGAATTGGCTACCTCATATTTGACCTGATCCGGCCGCGCCGGATTAACCCGGTAGCCCGCTTGCTTCATCACTTCCGACTTTAATTGCTCCAACCCCTGCCCAGCTTGAGGCACGAGCAGACGTCTTCTTCTGGCCATACCTAATTCACTCCTTCTTATTGGGTTTGTAATCCGATGAATGTGAACAACAGCCCCTGTGGTCTCCATTAGCTATGTTGTATTATTCACCGAGCTTTAATAATAGCTTGCCCCTTATCGTCCTCTATATGAAAAACAACGCGGGATGAATTCCCGCGTTGTTTTGTAAGTTCAGATATTTACAATAATGCCAGTTCATATTATTTGTGCTCGGCTAACCAGCCGGCCAAATTCGCAATTTCAGTATCTTCCAATTGACCTTTGAAAGCAGGCATCATTGGGCTTACGCCATTCATGATTTTCAGGCGGATTTTGTTGCGGTCCATTTTGGCCCCAACGGTTTCCAAGCTAGGTCCCGCTCCACCTTCCAAGTTGCCTCCATGGCAGCTCAAGCACGTCTTCTTATAAACGGCTTCAGCAGCCTCCGCATCGACCGGTGCGTTATTCTCCGGAGCTTCTGCTTCTGCTTTTTCTTTAGCAATCTCCGTCGCATTCTGATTTACCGCATACACTAGACCGGATAAACCTAATACGATCGCACAGCATAATAATGCAGCCATGGCCCATTTGTACATGTCCTCGTCCCTCCTTACCATAATCATACCACCATTATTTGGGCTGTGTATAGTGCTCTGTAGAGCCAGCCAAAAATCGCGATCCAATATAATCGCGAAATCATGTGGAAGCAGTCAAGAAATAACAATCCTCCACATATGATTTGTTAAACACTATCATTATATCCGGAGGAAGCCCATGATTTCAATTGCTGGAACCCAAGTTAATCCGAATACGCTGCCATGGAACTGGAGCCAGACGGATTCCGCCAGACGGATTCTGTCTCAGATGGCCGCCAATCGAACGGTTTACTCGTATTCCCGGCCGGAAGAGCTCGAGTTTGAGATTAGACTGAGAACATCGATTATGAACGAAGCCATCGCCATGGAACAAAGTAATGTTAGCTTTGCCGATTTTGAGCATTCCCGCTGCAACCCTGTTTTTTGGATCCTCAGTCATCAAGGAGGATTCCAGCTTCGCCCTAATGTTTCGCCCTCCGCGGCCATTCGGGATATTTATTGGAACGGACATCTTTATTCTTTTGAATGTGCAACAGCCATGATCATCTTATATTACAAAGCTGTATTGGAAGTTATCGGGGACCGGTTATTCGATCAACTGTTCGGCCATCTTTATTTATACAGCTGGGAATACGATAGAGACCTGGCCGTTCGCACGATCCGCACGAATGAATTTCTGCCGGCCGACGTCCTATATTTCATCAATCCCGATGTCGATCCGATGAAACCCGAGTGGCAAGGCGTCAATGTCGTTAATTTCGGTAACGGTTATTACTTTGGTCACGGAATCGGAATTCGCGACTCCGCTGGCATTATTCTTTCTCTGAATCGGCACCGCAGACCCGGAGCGACACGAAACGCCTATCTGCTGAATCAAGCGACTAATCCGGGATACTCTTACCTATATCGTGTATCTAGCGGTATGACAAGCCCACTACCGATTATCGCACGAATTGGCATGAATAGCTACCGAATATTTGATTAAACCGAATCCTTGCGCTCTTCCGAGTACGCTTCGGCAGCGAGTGCCAGCGCTCCGCAGAGCCCTGCATTATCGCCAAGCGCCGGCGGAACAATGTAATTCTCAGCAGCATCAAGGATAGCCTCTTGTTGAACGTAGCCATTCAACAGCCGAATAAGCTTCTGCCGGATAAGCGGGAACAGCTGCTGCTGCTTCATCACGCCGCCTCCCATAACAATCTTCTCCGGAGATAGAATGAGAATATAATTCATTAGCGCCTGGGCCAAATAATCGGCTTCCATTTCCCATGCCGCATGGTCCGCCCCAAGCTCGCTGCCTTTGACTCCCCAGCGCTCCTCGATAGCCGGCCCGGCCGCCAAGCCTTCGAGACAATCCCGATGATAAGGGCAGCGGCCTTCATACTCGTCCTGCGGATGCCTGCGGACGATAATATGCCCCATTTCCGGATGGGACAGCCCATGAACCCGTTTGCCATTAATGAGGGCCCCGGCTCCGATTCCCGTCCCTACGGTTATGTACATGCAGTTGTCCAATCCTTTGGCCGCTCCAAACAGCGCCTCTCCA
Source organism: Paenibacillus sp. J2TS4 (assembly GCF_018403245.1). Taxonomy (GTDB): domain Bacteria; phylum Bacillota; class Bacilli; order Paenibacillales; family NBRC-103111; genus Paenibacillus_L. The sequence goes on along the minus strand of NZ_BOSH01000004.1, from coordinate 331,375 downwards.
AGAGCAGCCCCATTAACATCGGTATCAAAGCCTGTCGGAACATTAATATTCCGGTTTAGCGCACCCAGTAAATTGAAGCCGCCCCAGTACGGCTTCGGAGTGCTGGTGACATACCCGTAAGTCGGGCTGTCCTTGCGCGGATCAATCGGTCCAAAAGCGCCGATTCCTAAAGCGGCTATCTTTTTTCCCCGGAAGTAGTCCTCTACTCGGCCAATAGTTTCTTCCGGCGTCGTAGTCGGAAAGCTGATCTTGTCCAACACTGTGCCATCTTCCGTACCGATCCCGCAGACGAATTTGGTCCCTCCCGCTTCAATGGCTCCTAAAGCGTTCACCTTCGCATCTCTTCCTTTCTTATAACACCTCTGTCCCAAGCTATATTATACAAAAAAAGCCCTCCTTAGTTAAGAAGAGCTTCAAATAAGCTTTACTACAAGATTCATTCGTTAAAGTAATGCTGCTCTACTCCATCAATTTTTTGCACATTACCTGAAAAGTCCGGGTAACGACAAAACCTGTTTTCTTGTATAAATGACCTGCCGCTGTTTGCTCCCCGGTCCACAAAAACCAGGCCCCGTGCAGTCCTTGGGCTCTCATGGAAGCAAGACAATCACATAGCAAAATTTTGCCCAATCCCTTGCCCTGCTGCTCGGGATCAACCCCAAAGGGACCGAATCGTTCGGAAATTCCTTCATACCCGCCGTGCATGCAGAATCCGACCAGCTTGCCGTGCTCTCTTGCTACCCAAATTTGTGACAGAGGCAACCCGCGAAGCACTCCTTCCCGAATCGCCCGGCCCCAATCCGGATTAAATACGTCTGTAGCAAACTGGATCAATTCATACAAGTCTCCATCCTCCGCAAGACGGAACGTATAGCCTTCCTGTATTCGCTGCTGCTTAAGAGCCGTTACCGCTTCAGGCATCTTCCAATCCACCAGGGAGCAATCCATCGCCACCGGGGAATAAAGCCTGGTAAAATCATGGCTCAGCAAAAAAGCTAGGCCCTCGGGATAATGAGCTTCATCCAGGCCTGGCACGATGTAATTAGGTGCATATGAGGCAAAGTAGACTTGTGTCCGTTGAAGGGCCCTTAGCCATTGCAGCCCGTCGTTAAGCAACCGGGTGCCTACGCCTTGACGTCTAGCAAACGGATCGACGAAGAAGAAAGGTATCCAGCCGATAGACGGCTCAAGCTCCGTACCATGCATAGGCAATTGTCGGCGAACTGCGTACAGGCAGCCCAGCAGACGGTCGCCGGCCATCGCCAGACGCAGCCCTTCAGGATCAAAATTGGCGTCCAGCAGAACGAGATTGCGAAATCTCACGCGGGTGATCGGATCATGGGAGAGACATCGATTCCACAGTTCTACGATTACTTCCTCATCTCCAGGCTGATAGCTTCGATAAGTAATCATGTAAGGATGACCTCCAAATCATTATTAATATGAAGCTTTGGAGCAGTAGGAGCTTATTATGGCAAGGAAGCTGCCACCGCATTGTGAAAGCGAGCCCTTAACCGGGCCACCGATTTATCTCTTCCATAATGAACCCGGTTAGTTAACAGAACGACGCCTAGTTCACGTTCCGGATCCATCGTCAGACATACTCCCGTAAATCCGGTATGTCCGTAGGCAGTATTGGACAGCAAATCTCCGGAAGCGTCCATCTTATCTCCCTTTAACACCCAGCCCAGCCCGCGGTGGGCGCTCAGTTTACCGGTATGGGAGCGCAATGCCGCCTGAACGGAAGCTTGCGGAAGGATCGTCTGTCCGTCCTCGGTTCGCCCTCCGGCAAGCCACATCTGAGCATAGCGGGCGAGATCCCGCGCAGTAGAGAATAATCCTGCATGACCGCTAACGCCGCCAAGAGCATAAGCGTTCTCATCATGAACCTCTCCTCTCTTGCAGCGGCCTAACTGATCCGTATATTCCGTAGCCGCGATAAGAGGCCTCCACGATTCCGGCGGGCAAAAAGTACTCTGCTTCATGCCCAAGGGGTCGAAAATTCTTTGCTCAGCTACACGATCCAGAGAATCACCAAATACTAAAGAAGCAATCTGACCTAACAGAATGTAGCCAAGATCGCTATAGATCACCTTTGTTTCTGTTTTATAATCCAGCGGAAGCCTGCAAATCCCATTAATGGTTTCTTCGGGAGTCCAACCATGGAGGTAAAAAGGCTGATGCGCGGGCAATCCCGACGTATGAACCAGCAATTGCTTGACCGTGATGTGATCCTTGTTGTTAGCCGCGAATGCCGGAATGAAATGCGTCACGGGATCATCCAGACGAAGCAATCCGAGGCCCAAGCCCTGCAGAATTAGAGGAAGAGTTACCGTAACCTTCGTCAAGGAAGCACAGTCGTATAGGGTATCCTCCACCGTCTGTTCTCTGTCTTCTCCATAATCAATCGAATAACCCGAGGCATGAACACCAACCACTTTCCCTCGATGAGTAACCAGGGCCACTCCGCCCGGGATTTCTCCTGTTTCCACCTCTTCATCCAGCAGTTGAAAAGCTCTTTCCAATGAAAATGAATCCGGATCTCCAGATAATGACGAACTGAGATGATGGTTCATTAACTACCATACCTCCTTTTCGCGATCATTTGACTCTGTTATCGCTTTCAGTTGGTTTTATTATACCATCGAGTAACAATATTTCAATTGATAACAATAAAATAGAACTAATTTTACAAAGATTATCACACAGCCATATGTAGTCCTCATCCGAAGGCTGACGGTTTGACAACCGTTATTTAACTAATATGGGAAGAATGGAAACATTATAACGCCAGCCTTCGTTTTCGGGACATTCCTTTTTGCCATACATTTAAGAAGCCAATCGGGTGACGCTGCAATAGCGCTACGATTTATCCTCAAAAAAAACATGCTCCGCCGTCAGCTCTTCCCCCAACGTCATCTTTCCGAACGAATACAGAGGCTGTCTTCGCTTATCGGTAGGAGAGCCCGGATTAAAGAGCAGAACTCCTTCGTGACGAATGTTTAATGGAACATGCGAATGCCCGAATATGATCGCATCGACCGATTCGTCTTGGAACGCTTCATAGGCGCGAATTTCCGTAGTCTTGCCGATCCCGTGACCATGCACCACGCCGATTTTATACTCCGCCAGCCGCAGCAGCTTACGCTCCCCGAACCGTTCGTAAATATCCCATCCATCCGTATTTCCCGCCACCCCCTCTACCGGAGCAATGAGGGACAGTTCATCGTATACCCACATAGACTGCCAATCCCCCGCATGGATGATCAATTCGACCCCTTCGAGGCCTTCTCTTACCGCTTTCGGAAGCTGCTTCGCATAACGCGGCATGTGGGTATCTGATAGGATTCCTATTTTCATTCTTCATCTTCCTTTCTCCGTTCGTTTCTCTGTTCGTTAGAACCTGTTTCTTCGGGTGTGGCCCATATCGATTTTAATTGACGGAAGATCGCTGTCATGTCCTCCAGGCTCATCCGGACCAATCCGCTTGTTGAAGGAGCTACAAAGTCTATAACCCCGGGAACCGTCGATTCCTCCTGGATCCCCCAGGATACCGTTCTCTTTTTGCTATATTGCTGGTACACTCCTTTGCCGACAAAGCATACGACTTGCGGCCGCAAGTCTTCGATTTTAGCACGGAGCTTCTTCCGCCCTGCCTCATACTCCTCCTTATTAATTTCCGCAGCCGTTCGGGTCGGTCGGTCTACGATGTTAGTAAACCCATACCCGAGGGCTAAAAGCTCTCCATCCTCTTCAGGCGAATATTTACGGGGGGTTAGACCCGCTTCATATAGAACTCGCCAAAAACGATTATTCGGATTGGCGTAATGATGCCCGGTTTCTCCTGACTTCAAGCTCGGGTTATACCCGACGAACAGCAATTTTAAGCCTGTCCGCAAATGATCGGGAATGGCTCTGCTCATTGTATATTTTCCTCCTTTCTTGAGAGGCATGACCTAAATTAATTTATTTACGGGAGATATTTCCGACTAATGGATCATCTATATTTATATAATTATGGTAAAACGATTTGATCCCATTGAATCCATCGAGGAGATCCGTTTCAATTACGGATAGTCGAAACGAGTATCTTTATTCCGCGTTTTTTTGGGTAAAAAACCGGCTATGCGCCATAATAGAGGTGATTCAATTGAATGAAGAAAATATTTATTTCTTATTATAACGCATCCGCTGTCTTGCTCTCACCTAATCTTCAACCGGAAAGCTGCAGTGAATTAATTCATCGCATTTCTAGATTTTTTTCGTCATTTTTTCAACAAACGCTTTACATTTTATGGTATACTTTTACCTATTCCCCAAAAAAGTCGTCCTAGTTATTAGTAGCCTCCTGCGCCATTCACTTGATTTTAACATTTTAAACTAGGCAGGTGATGAAGATGTTACTCGCTTACATGCTTCGCCTTCTTGTTGCCGGAATATGCGGAGCTCTCATTGGCTATGAGAGAAAAAACCGGATGAAAGATGCGGGAATACGGACTCATTTTATGGTATCGGTAGGTGCTGCTTTGATGATTCTCGTCTCCAAATACGGATTTCAGGATCAGATCGGTTGGGCTAATTTAAGCCTCGATCCGTCCCGTATTGCTGCTCAAGTCGTAAGTGGAGTCAGTTTTTTGGGGGCCGGAATGATCTTTCTACAGCGCCAAACGGTCAAGAGCTTGACAACCGCAGCCGGTATCTGGGCCACTTCCGGCATCGGGATGGCTATTGGAGCAGGGCTGTATTGGGTTGGAGTCAGTGTAACCGTCCTGATCCTCATAGCGCAAGTGCTGCTGCATGGCCGCTTTAACTGGCTTGAGGGGCCTAAGACAGAGCAGTTGACCATCAAGATGGAGGACCAGCCGGGTGCCGTAGAGACTCTTCAGCGCGCGTTAACGGAGAAGAGCATCGCCATCCTGAACTTTCATGCAGAGAAATGGCTCCATAAGAAGGAACAGCAGCCGATGATCGAATTAGAAATGATTGTCCGGCTTCCCAGCAGTCTGAGCTCGGAACAATTAATGAGCCTGATTCAGGAAATGAACGAGGTCAAGGCTGTCGGAGTACAATGATGAAGTAACCCATAAAGTGACTCTATAACGAGGAAAAAGACCGGGCTGCACAATCTATATATGTGGCACTAAATAAAGCTATCATTCCGTTCCGAAAGGAAAGTGCCTCCGAAGCTTCAAACATCTTGTTTTGTATTCCTTCTATATGGATAGGCCTTCGGATGGTAGGAATACAAAGCCAAAACTCGCCCTGGAAGCATCTTTCTTTCTCCACTTCATGAGCTATGATATCTTTAGTGCCGGGTATATAGCGCCCCGGTCTTTTTATCTGAATCTGATTTCCTGGCCCTTCTCTCTTAACCAGCCAAAGACAGATTCTTCTGTCACTTACAGTAGGAACATGTTTTTATTTTATTGCGGGTCTGCTTCTTCTTTCTTTACTCTAAAAATAACATGCTCCAATAGAACCGCAATCGTAACCCCGACAATTAACCCGTTCCCCAACAAAAAACCGACGATCGAAGGCAGCCCTTCCCAAGCGTGTCCGGGAACAAACAGCAGCCCGATCCCGGCCAGCAAAGAGAAGCCGACCACGAACAAATCCCTCTGATCCAGCTTCAACTGCTTTAAATCTCGCAAGCCAAAGCCTAGTAGCTGCCCGAATACGGTAAAAAGAATGGCGTATCCAACCGGCTGGGGAATGGAGCTCAGCCATTGGCCCACCTTGGGAAGCAGCCCCAATACGACAAAGCCGATTGAGGCGATTAAAAAAGGCAGCCCCGAAGCGATTCGCGTAAGAGCGACCAGACTGGCCGCAGCAGTTAAAGGAACGGCCGCAATGGTACCGAATAATCCGGACAGAAGCGTTCCGACTCCTGTAATAAAAGAACCTTTATTGAGCATGGAATCGGTAGTCTTCTCCCCGGCCGACACCGCGAATACTTGAATGCTTGCAATCAAATTCGATAGCAGAATAAGCGACGTGATGACACATGTAATAACGACTCCCGTATTCCATTGGGGAGCTCCGAATGGGAAGATTTCCGGCAAGGCGACCCATGGAGTCTGCCCCTCTGGAAATCGTACCATTCCAAGGACGGCAAAAAGCAGCCAGCCCGTGCCTAGACCAATCAGGATCGCCATGCTCTGAATAATTCCTTTAGCCTTCATCATTAATCCGACCGTAATCGAAATTAATAGCAGGGATAACAAGACGATCTTCGGAAGAACATGCTCGCTTCCTTCATACCCGATACCGAGAATGCCTTCCACTAATGATTTGGACACCTGCATGGCCAATAAAATAAGAAAAGTGCCGGTAATGATCGGAGTAAACAGCGCCCTTAACCGATGAAGAAGCCGGAACAAAGCGATCAGTATAAACACCAGGGAGCTCACTATCAGACCCATCTGCAGCTCGGCCAGCAATGTCTCCGTCGTTCCTCCGAGCTGGGCATTCATTGTAATTAATACAAGGAAGACCCCCCACCACATTCCGGCAGGTCCTTCAATGATTGGAAGCCGATGACCGAACAGAACCTGAAGCCCTCCGATTAAGCCGCAAAGAAATAAGGTTCGGCTTGTGAAGAGTGCAATCTCTTCTCCTCCCAGACCCAACGTCTGTCCAAGTACAATAGGTACCGTGACGAAATTGGCCAGCATAAAGATAAACCACTGAATAGCGGACAACCATAAAACTGTCCCTTGGGGACGATCATTCAGCCGATAGAGCAGAGCTTGACTATCGGAATTGTTCATTACTGCTCTCCCCTTCCCTTGCCGATCCAATAGAAAACAGCACCTAAAGGAAAGATGAACCTCCTTCAAGTGCTGTCAGGCTTTAACGTTAGACCTGTCAATCGCTGCAGTTTTCAGGATCTTCTACTTTAGCCTGATCCAACTCAATCTTCTCGGAAACGGTGTCTTTGACAATACCCATTACCAATTGGAGCAAGTAATTAATATCATGTTGACTTTGCTGGAATTCACTGACGATTGGAATTTGGTCGAGCTCATTCTGCAAGGTCTCAATTTCCTCTTCGATTTTTTTAACCATGTCCGGGTTGCGGAACGTTTTTTCGAAGGCGACGGCCTCTTTTTGCTTCTTTTTAATTTGTTTAATCAACCCTTGCACATGATCGTTGTTGCGAATTTGCATTTCCGCTTTCCTATAATATTGAACTTCAGTCGAAGTGGAGATCAGCCCGGCAAGCTCTTTTGCCTTCTCCATAATATCGTCGCGTATGATCAAATCTTTAGTATCAAACTGATACATTCCATTTTTTAAGATCCGAGCCTTTGTGCTCATCGATTTCATCCCCTGTTCTTTATAAATGAAGGGCTATTGTTGTATTGCAGGTTTAGATAGCCGTCTGGACGGAATCGGGCACCAGTTCGCCCTTGACCAGCCAAGTTTGTGTCTCGGTTACTTGAACATGAACCCGCTTGCCGACCAACTCTTTACTTCCTGTAAAGTGGACCAGCTTGTTAGTCCGCGTCCGAGCAGAGAGGACATCCGGATTCGTCTTGCTTTCCCCTTCGACCAGCACTTCGACCACTTGACCAAGCAGCTTATCGTTACTCTTCTTGCTCAGCTCTGTTATCAATTCATTCAACCGGTACAACCGTTCCTTCTTGACCGCTTCCGGAACATTATCCTCCATAGCAGCGGCCGGAGTTCCTTCCCGCGGCGAGTAGATGAATGTAAAGGCGGAATCGTACCCCACCTCTTTAACAAGAGACATCGTCTCCTCGAACTGCTCATCCGTCTCTCCCGGGAAACCGACAATAATATCGGTCGTCAGAACGACATCCGGAATGGCTTTCCTTATTTTGTGCACTAATTCCAGATACCGCTCACGGTTATATTTACGGCTCATTTTTTTCAATATTTGGGAGCTTCCCGATTGAACCGGAAGATGGATATGCTCCATCAGATTCCCTTTTTTACTCAGCACTTCGATTAAATAATCGTCAAAATCCCGCGGATGGGAAGTCGTAAAGCGAACTCTAGGGATATCGATTTTGTGAATGTCGTTCATTAAATCTCCGAATTGATACTCGATATCTTCAAAATCTTTGCCATACGCATTCACATTCTGACCAAGCAGCGTAATCTCCTGGAATCCGCGCCGAGCTAAATCGCGAACCTCCGCAAGCACGTCCTGCGGTCTTCGACTCCGTTCTTTCCCGCGTGTATACGGTACGATGCAATACGTACAGAATTTATCGCAGCCGTACATAATGTTAACCCATGCGCGAAGTCCTTCGCGTCTCTTCGGAAGGTTCTCAATAATATCTCCTTCCTTGGACCATACCTCGACAACCATCTCCTTGCTGAAATAAGCTTCCTGAAGCAGCTGCGGGAGACGGTGAATGTTATGGGTCCCGAAGATGATATCGACAAACGGATGCTTCTTCATGATCCGGTTAACGACCGCTTCCTCCTGGGACATGCAGCCACAAACTCCGAGAAGCAGCGACGGCTTCTCCGCCTTCAAGGATTTAAGATGTCCTAATTCTCCGAACACCTTGTCCTCCGCATTCTCGCGAATGGCGCAAGTATTGAGCAGGATGACGTCTGCTTCCATCTTATCGTCCGTAGACTGGAAGCCCATCAAATCAAGCATTCCTTTCATCGTCTCGGTATCATGCTCATTCATCTGACATCCGTAAGTACGGATCATATAAAATTTGCCTTCCCCCAAGCCCTTTAACGATTCCGGAATGGAAAAGTCGTAATGAACCCGGATGTCTTCCTTTCCGCGTTTCTTCGCATCCTTCAAAGAGGGGGGCTGAAAGTATATGGAATAATCCTTGTCGGCTACCTTGGGATTGTTATTCATTCTGCAGCTCTTCCTCTCGTCAAAATCATAGTCAACCCATTATACCATTGTACCGTAAGGAAAGACAAAAATGGAATACCTTTTCCGGATTGTTTGAATAACTTTCAACATATTGGACCCGTCGGGTGATCCAATAATCCATGCGGCCCGAGTTTGGAAAACCGAATAAACGCAATTTAAAAAGACCTATGATACGCTGATCGTATCATAGGTCGGTTGCAGACCGTTTACTTGAACTCGGCAAGAAGCTTGGCAAAATCGTCTTCGCTTATTTTAATATCCTGATGAGCCAACGGCTCTTCTCTAAATCCGGTTACCATTTCCGCGTAGCTTTTCTTGCTCGTATCTTGATAGATCAGACCGGTCAACATTCCGTTCGTCTCCATCAGCTTCATCATCGCCAACGCCCGGTTGGAAGGATCGTAGTCAGGCAGCCCGTCGATATCAACAATATTTTCTTTAAACCAATCATAGGTATTAATTTTGTTGAAAGTGACGCAGGGGCTGAACACATTGATGAATGAGAAGCCTTTATGATTAATCGCCTGCTCGATTAACGAGGTTAGCTGCTTCAGATTACTGGAGAACGATTGCGCTACGAATGTCGCTCCTGCAGCCAGAGCAAGCTCTAATGGAGCCAGAGCCGTCTCGATAGCCCCATGAGGAGCTCCCTTCGTCTTAAAGCCTTCCGCGCTTCGTGGAGAAGGTTGTCCTTTGGTCAAGCCATAAATCTGGTTATCCATAACGATGTAGGTAATATCGATGTTGCGACGAATCGCATGAATCGTATGACCCATTCCAATCGCAAAGCCGTCTCCGTCTCCGCCAGCCGTTACAACGGTGAGATCCCGGTTGGCCATCTTCAACCCTTGGGCAATCGGCAGCGATCTGCCGTGTGTACCGTGAAAGCCGTAGGCATTAATATACCCGGAAATTCGTCCGGAGCACCCGATACCGGATACGACCGCTAACTGCTCAGGCTCCAAGCCGACATTAGCCGCAGCTCTCTGAATAGAAGCTTGAACAGAGAAATCACCGCATCCCGGACACCAGTTTGGCTTGACGTTGTTACGAAAATCTTTTAGTGTTGCCATGCGATCAGCCCCTTGCATTCTTTATGAATTTCCGATGGAAGGAACGGATTTCCATTATATTTCAACAAGTTGTGGATCTTATCGGCAGAACCGAGATGAAGCTTGATCAACGACGCTAATTGTCCAGTAGCGTTGTTCTCCACAACGACAATTTTTTTCGCTTTTTCAATATGCGGCTTCAGTTCATCAACCGGGAAAGGATGCAGCAGACGAACGGTCAAATGATTCGTCTTGATCCCATCGGCAGCCAATCTGCTGCGGGCTTCGTCGATCGTTCCGCCAGTCGAGCCGATACCAATAATAACCATATCGGCATCCTCATGGGGTGCGTCGACGTGGATGGGATGATCCACCTGAATATTTTTCAATTTGGCCATCCGCTTTTCCATCATTTGTTTCCGGTTAACCGGGCTTTCCGATGGACGCCCGGACTCGTCATGCTCTACTCCGGTCACATGATGGATTCCGTTCTTGACTCCTGGCAGGACACGGGGAGAAATGCCGTCTTCCGCGAATTCGTAACGTTTGAATAAGGAACCGTCCCCGCGTTCGGTAACTTCCTTCAGCAATTGCCCGCGGTCGATTACAATCTTATTATAATCGAGCGGCTCAGCGGATTGCTTGCCCAGACTGAGCTGCAAATCCGTCATGACAATGACCGGACACTGGTATTTCTCGGCAAGATTGAAGGCTTGGATCATATCGTAGAAGCATTCTTCAACCGTGCTGGGAGCAATGACAATCTTCGGAATTTCTCCGTGAGTTCCGTAAATCATCGCGTTAATATCGCTTTGCTCCTGCTTCGTCGGCAAGCCGGTGGATGGGCCGCCACGCTGCGTATCTACAACTACTACCGGGGTCTCGGTCATTCCGGCCAGCCCGATTGCTTCCATCATGAGGGACAGACCCGGTCCGGCGGAGGCAGTCATGGAACGCACGCCGCCATAGCTCGCGCCGATGGCCATAGACACCGCTGCGATCTCATCCTCCGTCTGGATGACAGTTCCGCCAAATTTAGGCAGCGCCTTGATTAAATATTCCATAATCTCGGAAGCCGGGGTGATCGGATAAGCTGGCATAAAGCGGCAGCCTGCAGCCAGTGCGCCTAAAGCGATGGCGTCATTGCCGATCATGAACAGCTTCTGCTTGCCATCCGCAGGGGCAAGCTGGAATTCGCTTAACGGTCCACCTGCTTGATCGAGAATAAAATCGGCTCCGCGCTTAACGGCCTCGAGGTTCTTCTCGACGACGGCAGCTCCCTTGCGGCCGAATTCCTCTTCTACCGCCTTGTTAAATACATCGAGCGGAAGACCCAGCAAAGCCCAGGACGCTCCAGACGCAACCATATTCTTCATAAGCGAAGTGCCCAGCTCTTCGGCGATGGCTGTGATCGGAACAGCAAATAAACGCGCAGAGACTCCATCCGGCACGTTCGGGTTGAACTTGGCATCAGCCACCACAACCCCGTTCGGGCGAAGTTCCGCAGCGTTTAGATCAATGCTTTCCTGGTCGAATGCGACCAAAATATCGAGATCATCCGAAATAGCGCGAATCGGCTTCGTACTGATCCGAATTTTATTATTCGTATGGCCGCCTTTAATTCGCGAGGAAAAGTGACGGTACCCGTACAAATAATAGCCCAGGCGGTTCAATGCGGTAGAGAAGATCCGGTCAGTACTCTCCACACCCTCGCCCTGCTGTCCCCCAATCTTCCAAGACAATTGTTCAATCACAAGGTCCACCCCTTTTTAGCTGTTCACTATATCGACACATATTACCTATAAAAAAAATCACTATTCAGTGATAAAAAAAATTTGTAGTGCGCTCATCCAAATTTTATGACTTTACTAGCTAAAAAGCAAGTGTTCAAGCTTAAAAGATAGATAGTATTTTTAGATCGTATGCATATCAATATTAGATTGATCGTATTTACTGTTCATTCTCATGTTTTTTTACGCTTCAGGAAGGTTTTGGAGTAAATAGGAGTTCCAATTTCCGAACAAAAAGCGTTCCGCCTGCTCATTTGTATACCGCTTATGCAGCTCATCCGCGAGCCGGCTGTAGTGTGCCGGATGCTCCAGCCCGGGAATTTTATCATCCATTCCGTCGAAGTCCGAGCCAAAGCCAATTCTTTCCTCGCCTCCAAGCGAGCAAATATGATCAATATGCAGAAGAAGATCCTTGATTTGCGGTTCCTCCGGACGGACAAAAGCCGGTACAAAAGTAATCCCTATCCGACCTTTTTTCTGAATGATCGCCCGAATCTGGTCATCCTTCAGATTTCTGCGATGCGCGCAAATTTGATAAGCATTGGAATGGGAAGCGATAAAAGGGCGCGGCGACAGCTCGCATAGCTCCCAAAAACCTTTTTCCGACAAATGAGAAACATCTAGTACTATCCCCAATCGATCGCACTCTTGAACAAAGGCCTTCCCTCGGAGAGTGAAGCCTCCTAGTCTTGGTTCTCCTACTCCATCTGCAGCCCAATTAGCATGGTTCCAGGTTATGCCGATGCTTCTTACTCCCAAGTCATAGGCCGTTCGCAGGTGGCTTATATTAGCGGCGAGACCTTCTACCCCTTCCAGCGTCAGCATAACTCCCAGCTTGCCCTCTGCCAATGAAGTCGACAGGTCTTCGCGATTTCGCACCACATGTACCTGCGGACAGGCTGCGATTCTGGTACGGAACAAATCGATGCAAGCCAGTACATGCTCGAACGAATAGTATCGGGGATCATCGGGAAGGTAAATCGCGAACCATTGGAGGACGACCCCTGCTTTTTTCAGACGGCTGTATGAAACATCCGCTTCCCCATCCCCTTGCTCGAATTGTACCTTGGGATTTCTAAACATTTGATATAGCAAATCACAATGAGTATCAATAATTTTCATTCTTTCACACCTTTCCCGAATCTATATACTAAGAATATAAATTCCGTTATGCAGCTACAAAAAAACCTGTTTACTTGTGTAAACAGGCATAGGGAATCTATCACTTCACTGGTCCGTTAACAGAGGGAAGTTCCTCATCTTGGCTCGACAATAAGTTTAATGGCTGTACGGTCTTCGCCATCAATGACAATATCAGTAAAAGCTGGAATACAAATCAAATCCACTCCACTGGGCGCAACAAATCCTCTTGCGATAGCCACGGCTTTAATGGCCTGGTTCAAAGCTCCCGCCCCGATAGCTTGCAGTTCAGCGGCTCCGCGTTCGCGAAGTACCCCGGCCAGCGCTCCGGCAACGGAATTTGGATTGGATTTTGCTGAAACTTTTAATACTTCCATGAAAAGTACCTCCTCAGGAATGATGGATTGATTCCAGTACCCATCTTATTCGAGAATCCAACTAAAAATTCCTGCTAAAGGAGGAGAGAAATTTCGAAATATAATGAATCGTTAGACTATTCCATTATAAATTGATCTTCATAGCTGCGAATAAGCTCTATTCGTTGAGACAAGCCGCTTTGCGGATGCAGCTCGATAAAGACGGCATGAAAGTGCCATTTGCCCTCATCCACATTAAAGCGGACGGGAAGCTGAGTCCTGAACTTTTGCAGAACTGCTGATCTCTCCATACCCAGAATACCATCCCGTGGACCGACCATCCCGACGTCAGTAATATAGGCCGTTCCCAGCGGCAATATTCGTTCATCGTGGCTTTGCACGTGTGTATGAGTGCCCACGACCGCAGATACTTTCCCATCCAGATGCCACCCCATCGCTATTTTTTCGGAGGTCGCTTCCGCATGAAAGTCTACAAGAATATGTTTGGTCTTCTTGGTTATCTGCTTAACGAGCACTTCGGCTTTGGCAAAAGGACAGTCCAGAGGAGGCAGGAAGGTCCGGCCTTGAAGATTGATGATGGCCAGCTCTTTTCCTTCTGACTTTAACACTGCCGCCCCCCTTCCGGGTGTTCCTTCCGGGAAATTAGCCGGTCTGACCATACGGGATTCCTCATCGATAAAATCAAAAATGTCTTTATTATCCCACGTATGATTGCCCATCGTTATTCCGTGTATTCCCTGCTCGAACAAATCTTTGGCTATTTGCTTCGTAATGCCTCTGCCGGCTGCCGCATTCTCTCCGTTGGCTATAATAAAGTCCGGACTCCACTTCTTTTTTATTATCGGCAGCATTTCCTTGACCGCCTTGCGTCCAACGGAACCGACGATATCTCCTATAAAGACGACTTTGATAACAATCCCTCCCCGTATCAAGTAGTATAATATGCAAAAAGTGGCTGTATTAGCCACTTTTTGCTGTGCCATATTATTTGGCGTATTCCACGGCCCTCGTCTCGCGAATGACCGTAACTTTAATATGTCCCGGGTAATCGAGTTCATTTTCGATTTTCTTCGTAATGTCTCTGGCCAGACGGAACGCTTCTGTATCGTCCACCTTCTCCGGCTGTACCATAACCCGGATTTCACGGCCCGCTTGAATGGCGTATGATTTCTCTACCCCTTCAAACGACTCCGATATTTCCTCCAATTTCTCCAAACGTTTAATATACGTTTCGAGCGTCTCTCTTCTTGCCCCTGGTCTGGCTGCGGACAATGCGTCAGCCGCACCGACCAGCATCGCAATAACCGAGGTGGCTTCACAATCTCCATGGTGCGATGCAATGCTGTTGATAACCACGGGATGCTCTTTGTACTTTTTACCAATTTCCACGCCAATCTCTACGTGGGAGCCTTCGACTTCATGATCCAAAGCTTTACCAATATCATGAAGCAAGCCGGCCCGTTTCGCCAAAGTTACGTCTTCTCCTAATTCTCCTGCCATTAGACCTGCCAAATAAGCAACTTCCATGGAATGCTTAAGCACATTCTGTCCATAGCTTGTTCTAAATTTCAAGCGTCCCAAAATTTTAATTAAATCAGGGTGCAGACCGTGAACTCCTGTCTCGAATGTCGCCTGTTCTCCGTATTCCCGGATGCGGTCATCCACTTCCTTACGGGATTTCTCCACCATCTCCTCAATACGAGCAGGATGGATACGGCCGTCAGCGACCAGCTTTTCCAAAGCGGCTCTTGCAATTTCTCTACGGATCGGATCGAATCCGGACAGAATGACCGCTTCTGGAGTATCGTCGATAATCAAGTCGATTCCAGTCAGAGTCTCCAGGGCGCGAATATTTCTTCCTTCACGACCGATGATTCTTCCCTTCATCTCCTCATTCGGAAGAGTGACTACGGATACGGTAGTTTCCGCTACATGATCGGCCGCACAGCGCTGAATGGCAAGCGTAATGATCTCTCTGGCCTTCTTGTCCCCTTCTTCCTTGGCTTGATGCTCAATATCCTTAATCAACTGAGCCGTTTCATGACGAACCTCTTGCTCCACTCCGGACAGGATGATCGTTCTGGCTTCATCCATCGTTAGATTGGATATCCGTTCCAGTTCAGTTACTTGATCTTTGTACAGCTGATCAATTTGAGCCTGCGTCTCATCGATCCGCTTCTCTTTGCCAGTGATCTGTTCCTCTTTACGTTCCAGAGATTCCAGCTTTTTATCCAAAGATTCTTCTTTTTGCAGTAATCGTCTTTCCTGGCGAGTTGTTTCGTTTCTGCGATCGCGAATTTCTTTTTCCGCTTCTTGACGCAGCTTGTGAATCTCGTCCTTAGCTTCCAGAATCGATTCTTTCTTCTGCGCTTCTACTTCTTTTTTAGCATTCTCAATGATCTGTTGGGCTGCGTGTTCAGCACTCGAAATCTTAGCTTCAGCGAGAGATTTGCGGATAAAGTAGCCAATCCCAACGCCCAGAAGAAGTCCAACAACGAGTGAGAGCACGGCCCAGATGATCCAAGAGTCGTTCATCTTGTTCACCTCCTCGTTGATTCCTCCAAGGGATTAGCTTGGGGTGAATTCTCATTCGGTTTTTTAACCATAGCTTCATTTCGTTAATAGCGCCCAATCATCCTTGCTGAGAATTGTTACCGTTTTAACCTAAAGAAGCTTCAAGAAAGATCAGGATGACGGGTTTGAATTTGACACAAACACGAATGTTGTGGAAATTCAATCACATTCTTTGGCAGTGATCCAGTAAAATTGGCGGGTTTACCTTCCCATTTCTTGATTATATACAAAATCAAGATAAATAGAAAAATATACATCATTATTTTATCTTTTGCAAAGAAAGCTTGTCAAGCAAGTAGGACGTTCTTGTCCCAAGTATATACTGGAACTTGCAAGCCGGGATAGATCTTATAATGTGCCCTAACAACGTTCTTTTTTAGTTAATGTCATTAATTATTAATAATATTAATATTCATCTAATTCCTCTTCCTCCAAGGCTTCACGGACATCTACTTGATTCAACGCTTTCTTAACAACAGACGAAGAAAACCCTCTTCTTAGCAAATAAGCCGTTACTTTTCTTCTTTTATCCAATCGGGCTCCTTTAGTCTGTCTCCATTTTTTTTCCGCCAGTTGAAGAGCGCCTCCCCACTCCGCCTCGCTGTCCAGCCCCGCTAAAGCCGTTTCTATCTTGTCTTTGCTAATTCCTTTTTGCTGCAACTCATGCCGCACCCATCTTATTCCTTTTTTTTGCAACCGAACTCTATGATCTGCCCACATTTGCGCAAATTGCAGATCATTGACATAGCCCTGTTCCTTCAATTTAGCCGTTACAGCATCGGCCGTCCGGACGTCATACCCTTTGGTCGCAAGCTTTTCCTTCACTTCCTTGATGGAGTGCGGTCTTCGGCCGATCATTCGAATGGAATAAAGGTAGGCTTGATGGTATTCATCCTCTTGTATGATTTGCTGAATTTGTTCGGTATCGAGAACAGAGCCTTTAAGCAATCTATATTTGACCACCAGATCTTCATGGGCCGCAAAAGCGTATTCCCCGTCCACATATATATTATAACGCGGATGTCTTCTTTGTTTCTCCACCTGCGTAATAGTCGATTTGACGTCCTTCATTC
This sequence comes from Paenibacillus sp. J2TS4, assembly GCF_018403245.1. Classification (GTDB taxonomy): domain Bacteria; phylum Bacillota; class Bacilli; order Paenibacillales; family NBRC-103111; genus Paenibacillus_L. Next base: position 314,491 of record NZ_BOSH01000004.1, on the reverse strand, counting down.
GGATCTCCTTATTTATTCTGCAATGATTTTCTAACATGAGAAAAACTCCTATCGGAGTCCTTCGAGGATGAGCGACCGCGTTTAAATGTTGTTTTTATCGCCAAATAGAATTTGATGGGATTCAGGAAGCAGATACTTGTAAATTCTATGTGTGGAAAAAAGGACCGCACCTTTCAAAAGAGCAAGGTGCGGTAGGAATCGATTAATTTTCAAGTGTTAATTCAAAGTCTTCGTCATCCTCTTCCTCTTCGGAAGAGATAACGGGACCTAAGTTGCTGGAATCGCGAATTTTCTTTTCGATCGTCTCCGCAATCTGCGGATTATCGCGTAAGTATTGCTTCGCATTCTCCCGTCCTTGTCCAAGACGCTCATTCTCGTATGAATACCACGCGCCGCTCTTGTCAATAATATCCATCTCTGTCCCAATGTCAATGATGCTGCCCTCCCGGGAAATGCCCTCGCCGTACATAATATCAATGTCCGCTTGTTTAAATGGAGGAGCCACTTTATTCTTCACAACTTTAATTCGGGTCCGGTTACCGATCATATCATTGCCCTGCTTTAACGTTTCTACGCGACGCACATCCAGCCGGATCGTCGAATAGAACTTCAGAGCTCTTCCTCCGGGAGTGACCTCCGGATTGCCAAACATAACGCCGACCTTCTCCCGAAGCTGGTTAATAAAGATCGCAATAACTTTGGATTTATTGATAGCACCGGAAAGCTTCCGCAATGCCTGGGACATCAGCCTCGCTTGGAGTCCGACATGGGAATCTCCCATTTCCCCTTCGATCTCCGCCTTCGGCACTAATGCAGCTACCGAGTCGATAACGATGATATCCACCGCTCCGCTGCGAACCAACGCTTCAGCAATCTCCAGCCCTTGCTCTCCCGTATCCGGTTGAGAAAGAAGCAATTCGTCAATATTAATTCCCAGCTTCTTCGCATACTGGGGATCCAGAGCGTGCTCCGCATCGATAAAGGCAGCTTGTCCGCCAATCTTCTGCACTTCAGCAATAGCGTGCAGGGCTACGGTCGTCTTACCAGACGATTCAGGTCCGTACACTTCGATAATTCTTCCTCTTGGGAAACCGCCTATTCCTAAAGCAAGGTCCAAAGCGAGTGATCCGCTGGGAACAGTCTCCACCTGCATATGAGTCGATTCTCCCAGCTTCATGATGGAGCCCTTACCGAACATCTTCTCTATATTTCGCAATGCCATGTCTAACGCTGCACGCCGATCTGACAATCCAATCACTTCCTTCTGTTAATATAGTTCTATGATACCTCTTTTTGGTCTCTCTGCCAAGTAGTTTTTCGAACATACATTCGTTTTTTTTATTTTACACCGAGCCTGCACACTCTTCTCTAATAGAGTTACTATATGCACTATTATTCTTTAATACCGACATGCTTCTATTGTTCCGTTTTCCAAAGATACCCAAGGGGGGCATCACAATAAGCTTTTTACGAAAGCTAGTTCTTCACTCCCTTCACTGCAGTATTTTCTCCCTTGGCGGGCTATGGAAGCAAATCTGCTAGAAACAAAAAACGCAGCAAAAGAAAAGGTCCTTTTGCTGCGGTGCTTCCGCCCGATTATTAAAATCTATCTACTATAATATCAACCTGCTTCAGGAAAATCAAGGAAACTCTGAAAGATCTGGCCGTTTAATGGTCGCCGCGAGCTAAACTCGAGACAACAGAACATCGCTGATACAGACTTCCCAATTAAGATCTAAGCTTTTTCCAAAGCTGATAGAAGGCCGTTTTGGCCGCCCTTAATTTGATCATCTCGCGGTTGCCTGAATAGCGAGCCTTAATGACTTCAACCGGCTTGCCACGTTCAGCCAAACCGATGAAGACAAGCCCCAGTTGTCCTTCTGGAGCTCCCGGTCCGGCATAACCCGTTACAGACAGCGCATAATCGGTGTCCATCAGCTCCAGCACGCTGCAGGCCATCTGTTCTGCCGTCTCTTGGCTAACCGCTCCGGGGGCATCCGGCCCTTCCAGTAAACGGGCAGGAACCTTGAGAACCGATTGCTTGACCTCATTGGTATAGCTGACAACGCCCCCTTTGAATACGGTGGAGCTGTCGGGAACCGACGTGATCAAATCGCCGATCAAACCGCCTGTGCAGCTCTCCGCCGCAGACAAAGTTAGCCCTTGCTCCTTCAGAAGCTCATAAATGACTTGTTCGATCGGCTTGTCCTCCGTGGCATACAAATATGAACCCAGTCGGCGGCGAATTTCATCCTCTACCGGTCCAAACCTCGAGCCCGCTTCCTCCTGCGATTCTGCCCGCGTAGTGAGGCGAATCGTCACTTCTCCCTCTTTGGCGTATGGGGCAATCGTCGGGTCCTGCTGAGACTCGATCAGATCGAGGAGCTCTTTCTCCAGCGAAGATTCGCCGATTCCGGCAAATTTCAGCATTTTGGAGTGGAGGCCTCCGCCTCCGGTTGTCATCCTGGAGATCCATTCGGTGCCATAAGTATCGAACATCAGCTTCATCTCTCTCGGAGGTCCGGGAAGAAGCATATAATGAACACCCTCATGAGACAGCGCCACGCCTACCGCCAATCCGTTATCATTGTTCAGAGGGTCGCTTCCTTCCAGCATTAACGCTTGCCTCGCATTGCTTTCTGCCATTTCCTGCCCTCGTTGTTGGAACATCGACTCAATTTTCTCCAGCGACGGTTCGTGCATGACCAATTTTTGTCCGACATAAGCAGCCAGTACATCTTTAGTCAAGTCATCCTTCGTTGGGCCCAAACCACCGGTGCAGATAATGAAATCCGCTCTGTTTTTCGCCGTATCCAATGCTTGCCGCAACCGTTCCTCGTTATCACCGACCACCGTTTGAAAATATACATCAATCCCAAGGCTCGCGCATTGCTGTGATAAATATTGGGCATTCGTATTGACAATTTGTCCCAGCAGCAGTTCCGTCCCAACCGCGATAATTTCTGCTTTCATCTTATTCCTCCCGGCGGCTCTAAATGTTCATGCACTTCCTGAGAAACCATCACTTCTCCGATGATATTTCCAGTACTCGCTTATTTCGGATAAAGTAATGAATTCCTGAATAGATGGTGAGAATAGCCGCTACCCAACTGGCAATAACATCAAACGGAAATCCAATAAACGTAAACGGGAAATTATTGACCAGAAGCGCGATAATGGCCGTAATTTGCACCCCTGTCTTCCACTTGCCCCATTTGTCCGCCGCTACGACCTGCCCCTGAAGAGCGGCTATTTGCCGTAAGCCCGTTACCGCAAATTCCCGGCTTATAATAACGATTGCGATCCAGGCATCCAGCTTGCCCATCTCGACAAGGGAGACAAGAACAGCGGAAACCAACAGTTTGTCCGCTAGCGGATCAAGCAATTTTCCCAGGTTGGTGACCAGCTTTCTTTTGCGCGCAATATAACCGTCCAGACTATCCGTGCTCGCAGCTATAATAAAGATCAGAACAGCGATGATCTGATTATACGTTATGCTGAACGATTCAATCTGAATCTCCGGCAATCTGAGATTGACCAGCAGAAAGAAGACAATAATCGGGACTAGAAAAATCCTAGCCAGAGTTATTCGGTTGGCCAGGTTCATGCAATAGCCTCCCCGGATAAATCGTATTCCAATGAATGGGAAATGCGAACCTTCGTGAGCTCTCCGATTTCAGCCCGGCAGTTGCTAACAAATACTTCTCCATCGATTTCCGGAGCGTCATATTGGGAGCGGCCGATATATACGTCATTACGTCCGTCATAGCGTTCAATCAGAACGTCCAGCTCCTGTCCTATCCGTCTGCCATTCCGGAGGTTGGAAATTTGTCTCTGGATTTCCATTAACGTATTTGCTCTATATTCCTTCACATCGTCCGGCAGCTGATCGGGCAATCTGGAAGCCGGTGTATCGTCCTCCATGGAATAAGTAAAGACTCCGAGCCGATCAAACTCGACCTCTTTAATGAATTCCACCAGATTGGCAAAATCCTCTTCTGTTTCTCCCGGAAACCCTACGATAATGGACGTGCGCAGAGCTACATCCGGCATCCGCTCCCGAATTTTGCGAATGAGCTCGCGAGAATCCTTCTGTCTGCCCGGCCTTCTCATTCGCTTCAATATTCTATCCTCACTATGCTGCAGGGGCAGATCAATATATTTGCAAATTTTCGGATTGGAAGCGATCGTCTCTATCAATTCATCTGTAAAGAATCCCGGATATGCGTAATGGAGCCGCACCCACTCGATCCCCGGCACTTCGCTTACCTTATTCAACAGCTCGGGCAGCATAAATTGCTCGTACAGATCCGTACCATAATTAGTCGAGTCCTGGGCGATCAGGCTAATTTCCTTAACTCCTTGTTCCGCCAGTTGAGTCACTTCCGCAATAATCGATTCCATGCTCCGACTGCGGAATTTGCCGCGCATGATCGGAATGCTGCAGAAAGTACATGCATTGTCACAGCCTTCAGCGATTTTGACATAAGCGGTATAGCGCGGAGTGCCGACGCGTCGCGGCAAAATCCTTTCATAGTTAAACACCGGATTCCCCACCATAACCGGCTTTTTCCCTGCAAGCGCTTCATCGACAATATCATTAATATTAACAAAATCCCCTGTACCGACAATCCCGTCGATTTCCGGCATTTCCTGCATCAATTCTTCTTTATAACGCTGGGTCAAGCATCCGGATACGACTAAAGCCTTCAAATTAGCAGTATGCTTCAACTCGGCCATATCCAATATCGTATTGACCGATTCTTCCTTAGCCGCATCGATAAAACCACATGTGTTGACAATGATTACTGTAGCTTCCTCTTTATCCTCAACAAGAGAATAGCCTCTTTCATGGATAAGTCCGGACATAATCTCGGAATCCACCATATTTTTCTCACAGCCAAGCGTGACCACCATTACTTTCTCAGACATTAATAGGCCCCCAGTACTTATCCTTATCCTCAAACAAGTATAATATATTGTATTTTCCAGTGTCAAAAAGGCATGAGGCCGCCACTTGGGCAGCCCGCAGCCGTTAGCGGAAGTTGACGAATTGCAGATCCAGCGGAAGCTCCGCCTGCTTGAGCAGCTGAATAACCTTTTGCAGATCATCTTTATTCTTGCCGGATACTCTGATCTGGTCTCCTTGAATCTGGCTGCTTACTTTCAGTTTGGAGTCTTTAATCAGCGTGTTAATTTTCTTCGCCATCGGCTGATCGATTCCTTGCTTCAGATCCAGAGTCTGCCGGACCGTGCTTTGAGCAGCCGGCTCTACCTTCCCATACTCTACGTTTTTTAGAGAAATTCCCCTTTTTGCCATTTTTGACTGAAGAATGTCAATAACCGCCTGAAGCTTAAACTCATCATCTGAAATGATAATTAATTGATTTTTGTCCAGCTCCAAGCTGCTCTTGCTTCCTTTAAAATCAAACCGATTGGCCAGTTCCCTCTCCGTTTGATTAATGGCATTGTTCAATTCCTGCATATCCATTTTTGAAGTAACGTCAAAAGAATGTTCCGATGCCACGGACGTTCACCCTTTCTTCCTCTATGTTTATCCTTAATTATAGCAACATTTGGTTTTGAACAAAACCCCGGCTTCCCCGGCGGCGGGTCAGATGAAGAAAAAACCGTTGGCTGGGCCCAAAATCATAGCCCCCCGGACCCGGCCTGGAATCTGCCAGCCAACCCACAAAGAAAAGTCCTTGCAGTCGCAAGGACGATAATAAATGGCACTTAAGACAGCTACGGCAATAACCTAGAGTTCATCCGCAGTGTCCGTATCCGATTGAGCAAATTCGAATTGAAACCGTTTAGGGTTCGGCTTGTCTCCCACGTTGATAGAAACCCCGTTAACTTTAAGCTCCACCGCGTTGGGGGCGCCCAATGTCATAAAGACAGGCTCCGTGAGCTCCCAGCTTTTGCTGGCCCCATTCTCGAAATTGCCTTGATCCACCGATACCTTATCCGGCAAGGAATCCAGGCCGACCCAGCATTTTTTACCGGTTACCGTTAGCTCTACATTGATTTTATCCGTACCGTTAATTTGATAAAAATCTACGCCATTCTCGCTTTTGACCAGCTCGACGGCCGGCTGCGGCGTCGGAGTGGGAGAAGGCGTCGCCGTTGGTTGAACCGTACCTGCCGAAGGGGTAGATGTGGCATTTGGGTTATTAATCTCCGAGGATTGACGGTCTGTAATTTTATGACGGCCCGGCTCCTCCAGATCACTCCCTGCAACATGATATTTGTTTACAAAAAACCATATCAGAAAAAGGATCAGGATCAGAAAGGCCCACAGCATGATGCCGGTCACCCATTTTCCCCACCCATCGCCTGTCTTTGTAGCCACCCTGCTTCGGGTTACTTGTTCTACCGCTGTGTCCGGATCGGTCGCGGGAAGAACGTTGCGATAGAGCTGCAATAGTTCGTTAGGATCCAATCCTACCGCTTCCGCGTAAGTTTTAATGAAGGCGCGGACATAGAAATTACCTGGAAGCACCTTGTAATTCCCTTCTTCAATCGCTTCCAAATATCTCTTTCGGATCTTGGTCGTCTCCTGCAAGTCATCCAAAGAAATTCCTTTTTCGATTCTTTGCTTTTTCAATAGTTGACCCAGTTCGTGCACACATTCACCTCCTGACTGTACGATGCTTTCATATAAAATCGCCATACCCGGAGGTAAGGGCGTCATAGCTGATTTCTTCAGCCGGATCGTGTCTTAGCTCTATAATGACATTAAATAAGTCATAATTATAAGGAGTTTCTCTAATGAAAATATCGGGGTGTTCAATCACTTTCGTAGATTCCATGGCCATAATTTCCTGAACAAGCAGCCGGTGCTGATCGTTGGCGCGCATGGACGAAACGATGCCGTCAATAATAAATACGTTGTTCGGATTCATTTCATCCATCGATAATTGCTGCCTTACCGTTTGCTTGAGAAGAGTAGAAGAAACAAAGGTCCAGCGCTTATTTGAACAAACGCTTCCAGCAATGACGGATTCGGTTTTGCCCACTCTCGGCATCCCTCTCAAGCCAATGACCTGATTGCCGTCGCGTTTAAAAATTTCACCGAGAAAATCGACCAGAAGCCCCAGCTCCTCCCGTGTAAATCGGAACGTTTTTTTGTCATCCGAATCTCTCTCGGGGTATCTTCCATGTCTTACGGCAAGAATGTCGACGAGCTTAGGCTTGCGAAGAGCGTTTATAGTAATATTGTCGACCTTTTCTAACATTTTACCCATAACTTCTATCTTCTCATCGTCATTCGTCTGCAGGAGCATGCCTCGAGTCCGGTCCTCGACGCCATTAATGGTTAAAATATTGATTTCAAGCATCCCCATTAATGAGGCAATATCACCAAGCAAACCGGTTCGGTTTTTATGTATTTTGTATTCCATGTACCACTGTTTCATTTGCAAAACCGATCACCTGCCTTTGCTCTACTCCACAACGAAAGACGGTACAACGATACTTCTAAAGAAGTGCTGAAAAGTGACTTTATAAACTCTTCCTTGAAGCAGCTTGTTCACAAAAACCGCTGTTAAATAATTGTCGGGCAAAATCCTACAAATTTCGCTAAAAACGCTTTCCGCCCAAAAATTATGTTAAAAATGGTCACATACTATCAGTATACCACGGTTATAAGAGAAAAACCTCCAAAAAGGAGGCATTTTTTGCTTTTATTAAGACTGTTTTACCCACTTCATCATCAAGCTGGCAATGACTCTCTGCTCGTTAGCGTCGGCCACATCCCAAAGTTCCTTGAGCAGCCGCTCTTCCATGTTCTGCGGATCAATTTTATCAGCCAGAAAGCCTCCGATTTGGTACGCGAGATTGGAAATCGTCTCCTCGCTCATTCCCGCTTTTTCCGCTTCTTTGACACGATTCGACAAAAATTCTTTCCACTTTTCAAATGATTTTAATACCGTTGTCTCCACGTGGAATTCCTCCTTGGGTTATGAATTAACAGTCGTAATATTTGCATTATTGCCGACAAATATACGTCTCCCAAAGATTTTATCGTTCTTAAGTAATCCATCCGCCATTGGGACTGATCACTTGGCCGCTGATATAACCTGATTCGGGAAGAGCCAAAAAATAAACAAGCGAAGCGATTTCGTCAGGCTCGCCAAATCGTCCGGCAGGAATTTCATTCTTGATCGCCGCTTTCTCCTCTTCGTTAAACTGGGCCATCATATCCGTATGAACTACTCCCGGCGCCACAGCGTTAACGGTTATCCCCGATGGGGCCAGTTCCTTGGCCAACGCTTTGGTCAAAGCGTTGATCCCTCCTTTGGCCGTTGAATAGACGACTTCGCAGGAAGCACCGGAAATCCCCCAGACCGACGATACATTGATTATCCGGCCGTATTTAAGCCGGACCATTTCTTCCATAAAGACTTGTGTGCACAGAAAGGTTCCTTTCAGATTGACGTTCATTACGTCATCCCATTCCGACTCCGTGACATCGGAGAACAGACCATAATGGGCAATGCCGGCGTTGTTCACCAATATTTCCGGAAGCATCCCATGCTTTTCGAGCTTCTCTCGCATACGAATCAGCTGTTCCCTGGAGCGAAGATCCGCTGTGACCGTTATAACATTGGCTCCATAGGCCAGACAGCGCCTCGCTACTTGATTGGCTTCTTCGTGAGACTGCCTGTAATGAACTACGATGTTCATCCCTTCCCGGGCGAAGCGCTCCGCTATAGCGGCTCCGATGCCCCGGCTCGCCCCGGTAATTAGAACCGTTTGCTGTGGAAAAGGCTTCAGCGTCATCCCCGCTCTTTTCTGACGATCGAAACCGCCATACGGTCCCATTGAAAATGATCGGCTAGCCGCTGATTAACCTCTTCGAGCGTCATTTCCTCATATATTGGCAAAATGGAGAAGAAATCGCTGCCCATAAACAGGTAGGCGGTAAATTGATTGGCCATAGCTTCCGGGGAATTCAGCATCCGCAAATATCCGCCAATTTTCTTCTTGCGGCTTCTTTCAAAATCTTCCTTGGAAATCCCTTCCTTCAGGACACCCTTTAGCAATTGCTCCACTCTTTGCAGCAGCTTGTCGGGATCCGGAGTATCGCCTCCGATCATCGAGAAGGAATATTCCGGAGTACAGTTGTAGTTGTAGCCGAAGCTGTCAGAAATTAAATTTTCATCATACAAGGTTTGATAGACCGCTGAGCTTTGACTGAATAATAAATCCATCATAACCTTGGTCACCAGCTCTTTGCGCAGCAGAGCAGCCCCGTCCAGCGATTCGGAGGGCTCCTTGAATCCGAACATGCACTTAGGCTCGGAGACCGGTAGAATCGTCGTCTTCACATGCTCCTTAACCTCAGCCGACTCCACCGGAAAATAGCGGTGGATGCTTCCTTGGTCGGCGAATGTTTTAGCCTGTTGATTGTCCCGGACCCATTGGAAAATTTGTTCGGGATTTACACCGCCCACTATAAATAAACTCATATTGCTCGGATGATAAAACGTATGGTAGCATTCGTACAAAGTTTCTTTAGTGATCTGTGAAATCGACTGAACCGTCCCGGCGATATCAATCCGTACAGGATGAGTATGATACATCGCTTCGATTAGTCCAAAATAGACTCTCCAATCCGGATGATCCTCGTACATTTTGATTTCTTGTCCGATAATTCCTTTTTCCTTTTCCACGTTTTCATCCGTAAAATAAGGATTCTGAACGAAATTAACGAGAGTGGTCAAATTCTCCTCAATTTGGCCGGTGGCGGAAAATAAGTACACGGTCCGGTCAAAGCTGGTAAAGGCGTTGGCCGACGCCCCTTGAGAGGCGAACGTTGCAAAAATATCACCGCTCGGCTCCTCAAACATTTTATGCTCGAGAAAATGGGCGATCCCGTCCGGAACCTTGACTTCCTCCTTGCCTTCCACCCGAAAGTGATTATCAATGGAACCATACCGGGTTGCAAAAGTCGCATAGGTTTTCTGAAATCCGGACTTGGGAAGAACGTAAACCGTCAATCCGTTGTCCAACCGGTCTACGTATAATGTTTCATTCAACTTCTCATAACGGATCTTTTCCATCGTTTACTCTCCTTCCTCATCCCGTAAAAAATAGATGGTGTCCAATATGATTTCTTCCGCAACCTGGCGGATGGATTCAGGAGTAACCGCCTCGATAGCCTCAATCAACTCGGGAATGGTCCGTTCTTTGCCGGAAAGCACGCTATTGAAATCAAAGCCGACCATTTCGTATGCGGAATCCTGGATTTCCTTCAATTGATTAACGATCATCGCCTTGGTTTGAGCCAACTCCAGTTCGCTTATTTCCCCCTGGACCATAGCCTCTAATTGTTGACGGATGATGGCAACCGCTTTGTCATAGTTATTTAATTCAATGCCCGATTGAATGGTAATAATTCCTTTATGTCCATCCAAGCGGGAAGAAGCGTAATAAGCCAGGCTTTCCTTCTCCCTCACGTTCATAAACAGCTTGGAGTGCGGATATCCGCCTAAAACACCGTTATACATCAAGGCGGCGGCATATCTATCGTCACCGTAAGTGATGCTGCTCCTCAGTCCCATGTTAAGCTTGCCCTGGCCAACCTCCATCTTCTCGATAACGGTATTGACCTCGCGCTTATCCCCGCATGAGGCGGGTTTCATCTCATACTGCGCATTCTTGCTTCTCCCGAAATTGAACAATTCCCGAACGATCGACTCTACCTCTTGGCTGGTCGTATTTCCAACTACATACAAATCTATGGGTGAATTCTGCAGCCAGTTCTTGTAAGCGGAAAATAAAGAAGCCTCATCCAGCTTCTCCAATGCATCGAGCTGCCCAAGGGGAGAAAGCCGGTAAGGCTCGTTCTTGCACATCTCCTCTATACATCGTTCCGAGGCGTAGCGGATCTTATCATTAATGATCGACTGAATTTTTTTACGAAGCGTTTGTTTCTCAGACTCCACGTATTTTCTGACGAAATGGCCATTCTCTAGTGCCGGTCGAGAGATGACCTCGCCCAAAAATTGCAGAGCTTCCCGCAAAAGAGATTCCGGACCGGAGACATACTGATCTTCAATCATGTCCATTCGGAACTGAACCATCTGATAGTCTCCACGTTTGTAAATATCGAAGCCAAAGCCGGCGCCATATAAATCATCCAGCCGTTCGCGAAAACGCTTGGTTTCAGGGTAAGACTCCGTTCCCCTTCTCAGGACAAACGGGATCAAGGCTGTAGAAGTTACAGTTTCCTCTTGAAGCGGTGTTCCTATATAGGCACTGATCGCATAGGTTTTAAAGCGGTCGGTGGGCAGGACATGCAGACGAATGGAATGAATGTCACTGCGCTCAAAGGTTGAAAGGCTCACTCCAACAAGCTCCCTTCTGTTGCATACTCGTAACCATATTATTCTGGTATGCGCTAAGTTTATTCCATTATATCCCTATAGAATGAGAAGAAGCAACCGAAGCCGGCTGCTTCCTCAGAGGCCTTCCAGAAGTCCTCCATTTGATTCCAACCTATCGGTTATTTACAGAAAATATGTTTACCGATGGTCTTAACCTGCGGGCGTGTCCAAATCCATGCTGAGGTGGCTGTCTCCGGATTGAAGTAATATTCGCAGCCTCCTGACGGATCCCAGCCGTTGATGGCGTCCAACACCGCTTTTTTGGCGGTCTCGTTAGGCTGCAGCCAAATTTGGCCGTCAGCTACCGCTGTAAAGGCTCCCGGTTGGAAAATGACTCCCGAAATCGTATTCGGGAAGCTTGCAGATTTCAACCGATTGAGGATGACTGCGGCTACAGCAACCTGCCCAACATAGGGCTCGCCCCGGGCCTCCCCGTATACCGCGTTAGCCATCAGCTTCAAATCGTTGTCAGACAGCCCGCCGTGCGAGGAGGGCGGCAAATTGGCCGCCGGTGGGGCGGCACCGCCACCTCCTCCGCCGGGAGCCGGCTGAGGAGCCGACGGCTTCCAGCTTTTGGTCGCTTTCCACAGCATCAGCTTAGTTTTCGGACCGACAAGCCCGTCCACCTTTAAGCCGAAATCCCCCTGAAACCATTTAACGGCCTTTAACGTTTGATAACCAAAATCCCCATCAATATTACCGTGGTAAAAGCCGAGAAACTTTAATCTGCCCTGCAGTTCATATACGTCGTCACCGGTACTGCCCTGGTGGACTAGATTCTCGCTGAACACTTCCGTGGTCTTGTCTTCTTTAAGTTGCATCGTTAAGAAAAAGGCCACGAGAATAAAGCAGGTGATAAAGATAAGCCGTTTATTCATTCTTATACTCAACCTTTCTTCATGGTGTGAAGTCCAAGTTGAAGTTATTATTTGAAAGGTTTCCAGCTTCTATACAAAGATCCTGTCTCCGATCCAAAAGATGAATCCTCGATAGACAAAAACTGCACCTTCAATGTTGGACGGTGTCCAACAATTGGGGTGCAGTTCAAATCCGGCAGTTCAAAAGATGTAATAGGCTTAACAGAGATCCAGAAGATCAGGAGCTTATTCGGCTTTGTTGAAATTGCTCTAAGGTGAGCAAAACTTCCCTCGGCTTGCTGCCTTCATAGGGACCGACGATACCCTTGGCCTCCATCGAATCGATCAGCCTGGCGGCGCGGGTATAGCCTACGCGCATTCTGCGCTGCAGCAAGGAGACGGAGGCCTGTTTGGCCTCGAGAATAATTTGGACCGCTTGATCGAACAGCTCGTCCTCGAAGACATCCTCCTGCTCCGGCTGCTCGTCGATCTCGGGCACAAGCTCCTCCCGATATTCCGCTTGCTCCTGGCTGCGGCAGAACGTAACGACCGCTTCCACCTCCTGATCGGACAGGAAGGCTCCTTGAACGCGCAGCGGCTTCGTAGCTCCCACAGGCATGAACAGCATGTCTCCACGCCCGAGCAGCTTCTCGGCCCCCGCCATATCGAGAATCGTCCGCGAATCGACCTGGGAAGATACTCCGAAGGCGATCCGCGAAGGAATGTTCGCTTTAATCAGCCCGGTGATGACATCGACCGAAGGCCTTTGCGTCGCAATAATCAGGTGAATTCCGGCCGCCCTTGCCATTTGGGCAAGCCGGCAGATGGCGTCCTCCACATCGTTAGCAGCGACCATCATCAAATCGGCCAATTCGTCTACAATAACGACTATTAACGGTAAGGGGTCTCCTGGATTGGGATTGTTTTTATCCGTAATCATCGCGTTATAGCCTTCAATATTACGGGTCCCGCTTTTGGAGAAAAGCTCATATCTTTTTTCCATTTCGACGACAACCTTCTTCAAGGCCAGAGAGGCTCTTCTCGGGTCCGTCACAACCGGAGCCAGCAAATGGGGAATTCCATTGTACACATTCAACTCCACCATTTTAGGGTCAATCATCAAAAATTTGACTTCATCCGGTTTGGCTTTGAACAGGACGCTTGTAATAATCCCGTTAATACAAACGGATTTACCAGAGCCTGTCGCCCCGGCGACAAGCAGATGGGGCATCTTGGCGAGATTAGCCACGATCGGCTGGCCCGTTATATCTCTGCCAAGGGAGATCGAGAGCTTGGCATCGGCCTCATAAAAAACCGAGCTTTCCATAACTTCGCGCAAAGTGACCATAGAGACCTCGGTATTCGGCACCTCAATCCCGATAGCCGACTTGCCCGGGATGGGGGCCTCCATTCGAATGTCTTTGGCGGCCAACGCCAAGGCTATATCATCGGTCAATCCGACGATTCGGCTCACTTTGACCCCGACGTCCGGTTGGATTTCATAGCGGGTGACGGAAGGCCCTCGCACGACGTCCAGTACTTTGGCTCGCACTCCGAAGCTCTCCAGTGTCGCCTCCAATTTCCGCGCGTTCGCTTTATAGTCCATGTGATCGGAGCCTTTGCCCATGCCAACAGGCTTGGAAAGAAGGCCAAAATCCGGAAGCTGATACGGCTTGTCCGGCGTTTTATCCGGATCGTTGCCGAAGGCCAGCTCCTCCTCCCCGGGATCCTCTTCCATTTCAGGCGCAGCGGGCTTCCGGGGTGAGGACTCGCTCTTCTCGATCTCATCACGGAAATCCCGAATAATCGGAATCGCTTCTTCCTGCTGGCGATCTTCATCAAGCAATTGCTCCGTCAGATTGATCGGTTCTTGCTCGTCTCGCGCTACTTTCTTGGAGCCTAGCAATTGAACGAATACTGGTTTTTTCTTTTCATTTTTTGGTTCATATGGCGCCTCGGGCAAAGCTTCCTCTCCATACGCCTCCTCTTCGTCCGGGTCATAAATTTGGGCGGACGGCTGCTTCTTGAGCTTTTTAGAGGAAGGGACTTGCTTATGTACGAGCTTTCGTTTCGGTCGGCTGAATAGAGAGGCCAGGCCTTTACCCAGTCGCGCTCTCCCATTCTTGAAATACTTGTTAATTCCTTTGAACAGATCAACAACGGAAATGCCGGTAACCAGTAAAATTCCTGAGGCAAATAAGGCGTACACGATCAATTTCGAGCCCCAGATGCCAAACAACAAATAAAGGGCGGCATACAAAAAAGCCCCTACCATTCCGCCGCCTACTTCCCTGTTCAGAATCCCGGGGGAATCTTCACCGGCTCTCAGGCCGTCCGTCATACGTTCCCAAGTCTCGCTCACGATATAAGAAGATTTCAACGTATCTCCTAAAGGATCGATAATCTTCATCATGGACATATGATTCATAATAATCAGTCCGGCTAAGATCAGAACAAGCCCCGTTTTTTTAGAGGACCATTTTCTCGGCCAGGCCCGGTTGATCATGACAAATACAGCAATATAAATAAAGATCAGAGGGATAACAAAATCCAGCACCCCGATCATAAACCTAAATAAATAGGTTAGTGCACGCGCAACCGATCCTTGGCGAGAAAGTGCGATGACGGATAGGATAAGGATCGCGATCCCGTACAATTCATACTTGATGGCTAGCTTCATCCCGGCATTTTTCTTTCTTTTTTTTGCCAATTAAGCCACCTCCGCTCCTTATTATAGCATAATGGAGCGGAATGACATATAGGATGGATCGTTAAATGCAGCCTGCGCGGTCTTTCATATTTCCATCAAAAGGATCCATCCCATTGAGGGGAAAACGTGATCACCGTTCCGGGAGCATAAGCAGGATTTAAATAATCGTTAGCCTGTGGACTGAATATACGAATTATTTTAGCTTGATTTGCACTTATTCTTTGAACCTGCATCTCCATTCCATTTAGCTGAATCTGTTCATAAGAGTAGTCCGCCTCTTCACTGCCCTCCATAATCCTCTCTATCGGAACAATGGAATGGATCGTCATTGGATCGTCACCTCGGACTTTCTTTGCTTGTATTCTTTGATTAATTCATTCAGACGCTGCAAAGCCTCTCCGATTCCGCCCACAGAGTCAATTAACCCATAACGGACCGCATCCTGCCCAATCACCGTCGTTCCGATGTCGCGGGTCAGTTCGCCTGTTTTAAACATCAATTCTTTTACTTTCTCATCACTGATTCGGGAGTGCCTTTTAATAAATTGAATAATTCTTTCCTGCATTTTTTCCAAATATTCGAATGTTTGGGGGACCCCAATCACCATCCCGTTAAGACGAATAGGATGGATCGTCATCGTAGCCGTTTCGGCTATTACGGAATAATCGGAGCTAACAGCAATCGGGACTCCGATGCTGTGCCCCCCTCCAAGGACGAGTGTAACCGTCGGCTTAGAAATGGTGGCGATCATTTCTGCTATAGCCAGTCCAGCCTCCACATCCCCACCCACCGTATTAAGAATGACAAGAATTCCTTCAATTCTTGAGTTCTGTTCCGCTGCAACCAATTGAGGGATAAGATGCTCGTACTTCGTTGTTTTATTTTGCGGAGGAAGGATCATATGGCCTTCTACCTGACCAATGATCGTTAAGCAATAAATATTGCTTTCCATCGCAGGTGTTGTCGTTTGTCCAAGCTGTTGAATGTTGTCCAACACGGCATTGTTCTTTTGTTCCTCTGTTCCTGGCATCGGCGCAGCTTCCTGATTAGAATATTGATCGAATGGTTCCACTTTAACCGTTCCCTCCTGTTAATCGTCTTTCTCCTGTTCCTATTTAGTATGAGTTGGAGAGAAGACAATCATGCAGCAGGAATCAAAGATAAACGCCTGCGGCGTCTTTGATCTCTGATCAAGAAAGCCTGCGTTGACCGTCGAAAATTACTGATAACGATTTTTATACAATAAATTAGATAAAGCCTTCCGGAACGTGTCCGAAAGGCTTCTTATGGTTAGTTTTAAGTGACTTAATGCTTACATCTACACTTCCATAATGATAGGAAGGATCATAGGTCTTCTTCTTGTTTGTTCATATAAAAATCGTCCGAGTGCGTCTTTAACATGTGTTTTTAATGAGGCCCACTCATTAACGTTTTCATTCATTAGTTTGTTCAATGTGTTCGTTACAATCCGATTCGCTTCATCCAACAAGCCCTCCGATTCCCGCACATAAACGAAGCCGCGGGAAATAATGTCCGGTCCGGACATTATGTTGCCCTCTTGCTTGCTCAGCGTGACAACGACGACCAAAATTCCGTCCTGCGACAACAGTTTACGGTCACGCAGAACGATATTTCCAACGTCGCCGACACCCAAACCATCGATAAGGATATTGCCGGATTGAACCTTGGCTCCCCGACGGGCTACGCCGCCTTGAACCTCCACAGTATCTCCGATATCGACGATAAAGATATCTTCTTTATCCACACCTACCGATTCGGCCAGTACACCGTGTTGACGAAGCATCCGATATTCTCCGTGGATAGGCATGAAGTATTTAGGCTTCATCAGGTTTAGCATCAATTTAAGCTCTTCCTGACTGCCGTGTCCGGACACGTGGACACCAGAAACCGAGCCGGGTCCATAGATTACATGAGCTCCAAGGCGGAACAATTCATCTACCGTACGCCCGACAAACTTCTCATTGCCCGGAATGGGGGTAGCTGCAATAATGACGGTATCTCCAGGAAGAATATCCACCTTCCGATGGGTCGATCTGGCCATTCTCGTCAGAGCAGACATCGGCTCTCCCTGGCTTCCGGTAGACAGAATGACTACCCGATCAGCCGCCATCCGATTCACTTCTTCCGGTTCGATCAGCATTCCCTCAGGAATGTTGAGGTAACCTAATTCCGATGCTATGGTCACAACATTAACCATGCTCCGTCCAATAACGGTTACTTTGCGCTGAGTCGACTCCGCGGCATCAATTACCTGTTGAATCCGGTGAATATTCGATGCAAAGGTAGCTACGACGACTCTCTGCCTTGCTTTTCGGAATACTTCCTCCAACTCGGCACCTACGCTTCTCTCCGAACCTGTGAAACCGGGGCGTTCTGCGTTAGTGCTGTCAGACAGCAGCATGAGAACCCCTTTATTTCCAATCTCGGCCATTCGATGCAAATCTGCATATTGTCCGTTGACCGGAGTCTGATCAAATTTGAAGTCCCCGGTATGCACGACAGTCCCTTCGGGGGTGTCGAGAGCAATTCCAACGGAGTCAGGAATGCTGTGATTGGTTTTGAAGAAGGTCGCTTTGATGGTCCCTAATTGAAGCTCGGAATCGGCATTAATCAGAATGCGTTTCGTATCGCCTAACATATTGGCTTCCTTCAGCTTGGCTTCAACCAATCCAAGAGTCAGCTTCGTTCCGTATACAGGAACCTTCAATTGCTTCAATATATAAGGCAGACCTCCGATATGGTCTTCGTGTCCGTGAGTGAGCAGAATCCCTCTCACTTTGTCGTGATTTTCGGTCAGGTAAGAAATGTCGGGAATAACGATATCAATCCCCAACATGTCCTCTTCCGGAAACTTCAAACCCGCATCCACCACAACTATATCGTTGGCATACTGCACCACATACATATTTTTACCGATCTCGCCCACGCCGCCAAGAGCGAAAACCAATAATTTCTCATTATTCTTTTTAGACAAGTCTATTCCTCCTTAGTATATTGACGACGATTTTATAACTCACAATCAAAAAGAAACCGCACCAGTCACTTGCCATCATTATACATGATTGAAAACACCAATTACAAGTAAATCATTTTACGACCTATTGTCCCCCAAAAAAAGAAAACCGATGCTTTGAAGCATCGATTTTTCAATCCTTGTTACAATAACGCCTCTATATACCGGCCTTCCTCTTCGGTGACGGGGACGAGCGGCAGCCGGACTCCACCGACGCGAATTCCCTTAACATTCAACGCGTGCTTAACAGGAGCCGGATTGGGCACTTTATGAGGACATTCAAACATTCCTCTAAAAACAGGCAGAAGCTCC
Organism: Paenibacillus sp. J2TS4; assembly: GCF_018403245.1. Classification (GTDB taxonomy): domain Bacteria; phylum Bacillota; class Bacilli; order Paenibacillales; family NBRC-103111; genus Paenibacillus_L. Next base: position 296,185 of record NZ_BOSH01000004.1, on the reverse strand, counting down.
GCATGCTTTAATGCAGCTTTTTTAACCTCTCCACGGCCAAAAAATTCGATCATTTCCTTCATCTCTTTACCGACCACATGGCTTGAGACCGATACAATCCCATAAGAACCAACCGCAAGGAAGGGCAGGGTATACGAATCATCCCCGCTATAAATTTTGAAACCGTCCGGGGCTTCCCGAACTAGCTTGGAGACATGATCCAAGTCGGAATGAGCCTCTTTCGAAGCAAAGATGTTCGGGATTTGGGCCAATCTCAGCATCGTGTCAGGTTCAATATTGACACCGGTTCTTCCTGGAATGTTATAAAGCATAATCGGAAGACGGGTGGACTCTGCAATAGCTTTAAAATGCTGATAGAGCCCCTCCTGGGAAGGTTTGTTATAATACGGCGATACAAGCAGAATCCCGTCAACTCCAGCTTCGGCCGCAAGCTTCGTCATGCGAATGCTATCGGCTGTATCATAGCTTCCGGTCCCGGCAATAATTTTGCAGCGGCCTCGGGCATGCCGAACCGATACTTCGAACAGCTTTACTTTCTCCTCGTCTGTTAATGTCGGCGATTCGCCGGTCGTTCCACAGACGACAAGACTATCACTCTTCTGCTCCTCAATTAAATAATCGATTAATTTCTCTACTTGCGGCCAGTCGACCTGTAATTGTTCATCGAACGGAGTGACCATCGCCGTAATTAAAGTCCCGAATTCCACTGCTATTCCCCCTACGACTATTCATTGACCATTAATTTTATGAAGATCGAACTTGCTATGAAGCATTCGAACCGCTCTTTGCAGTTCTTCGCCTGGAACAAGAACCCATATCGTTGTGTTCGAGTCAGCGGATTGCAAAATCGACACATCCGCCTCCGTTAGAGCCTCCACGATCCGGGCCATCACTCCGGGCACTCCGTTCATCCCTCCGCCGATCATAGCCACTTTGGCACAATTAGAACGGGTCTTCGGTTCATACCCGAGCTTCTTGATAATTTGAACGGCATGTTCAGCTACATCGTCAAAAACGGTGTACACGACACCGGAAGGATTCACATTGATAAAATCAACACTGATTTGATTCTGGGCCATCGCCTGAAATACCGACCTGTGAAAATCGTAACGGCCCTCTTGATACGAAATTTGTATTTGGGTTACATTCTCTACATGGGCAATACCCGTTACGTAGCGATCCATCACTTGCTGACGGACCGCCTTAGGATGAGTAACCAAAGTGCCTTCGTCTTCCTTGAAGGTGGAACGGACACGAATCGGCAAATTAGCCTGCATGGCCACTTCTACCGCTCGGGGATGAATTACCTTTGCTCCATGATGAGCCAAATTGCATATTTCGCTAAACGTAACAAGCGATAAAAGCTTAGCTTCTTCTACAATTAAAGGGTCGGCAGTTAATATTCCCGTCACGTCAGTAAAAATATCGACTCGTTCCGCCTTCAGGGCTGCCCCTAATGCCGTTGCCGAAGTATCGCTGCCGCCTCTCCCCAATGTAGTCAGCTCATCACCATTTGCTTTTCCTTGGAAACCTGTCACAATGACTACTTTTTGTTGCCTGAGTTCTTCGTATATTCTGTCGGGATGAATCGACACAATTCTCGCATCCCCGTAGTTGCCATCCGTTTCGATTCCCGCTTGGGCTCCACTCAAGACCGTGGCCGGAATCGATTCGGCATTCAACAGGCTGCAAAGGGTGACTGCAGATATCACCTCTCCGCAGCTAAGCAGCATATCCATTTCTCGTCGGGAAACTCTGTTCCCTTGCTCTCGTATCCATTCAAGCAGCGTGTCCGTGGCATAAGGCTGGCCTTTTCTTCCCATAGCTGAGACAACAACGACGACTTCATATTGTTGGGCAAGTGCTTGTTTAATATGTTTGATGACGTGCTCTCGAGCTTCCGGGCTGGAAAGGGAAGAACCGCCGAATTTCTGCACAAGGATGGACACATCCTCACCCCCAACAATCGGCATCATCAATCAGACTTTATTACAACAGAAGGACTCTGGTAACAGTCTCTCATTTAGAGATTACTCAGAGATTAATTGTTCTCCGATTTGGACTGCATTATATGCAGCTCCTTTAAGCAGGTTGTCAGAAACAATCCACATGTTCAGCGCCCGCGGATTCGACAGGTCTCTGCGCAAGCGTCCGACGAACGTTTCCGGCTTGCCTGCAGCTTCCGTAGCAAGCGGGTATTGCTGCTCCTCGGGATTATCCTGCACAACAATTCCAGGAGACTGTGCCAGCAGGCTTTTGACCTCTTCCACGTCGAAGTCGGACTTCAATTCGATATAAACCGACTCGGAATGACCGTAAGCAACCGGAATACGAACGCATGTTGCGGTAACCTCAATGGACTCATCGCCCATAATCTTCTTCGTTTCGAGAATCATTTTCATCTCTTCGTTCGTAAATCCATTTTCCCAAAATTTGTCAATTTGTGGAATGGCGTTAAAAGCTATCTGATGTTTAACAGGCAATGAGCCTACGGGCAGAATATCCGGCTGAACGTCCTTGCCTTCCAACAGTTCCTTGGATTGCTTGAACATTTCGTTAACCGCCTGATTGCCTGCCCCGGAAACCGCCTGATAAGTCGAAACGATTACCCGGGATATGCCATAACGGTCATGAAGCGGCTTAAGTGCAACAACCATCTGAGTCGTGGAGCAGTTAGGATTAGCTATAATTCCTTTATTCTCTTGGATCTTCTCCACATTGACCTCCGGCACGACCAGCGGAGTGCTGGGGTCCATCCGGTAAGCACTTGTATTGTCGATACAAACGGCTCCGCTTTTGACAGCATGGGGGACAAGCTCTTTACTAACATCCCCGCCCGCGCTGAAAAAAGCAATGTCCACTCCTTCAAAGCTGTCCGGAGTGGCTTCTTCAATGGTCAGTTCACGATCTCTAAACTTGATCTTGTTCCCGGCCGAACGTTTGGAAGCGAGCAGCTTTAACTGTTTAATGGGAAAGTTTCTTTCATCCAGTAGACGGATAATTTGTTGACCTACCGCACCGGTAGTACCTACAATAGCTACATTATACTGTTTTTGATTCGACATGTCTGACTCTCCCTTGTATCATTCTATTAATAAATTAGGATCGATAATCAGGAATAGTTAAAGCGTTCGATCAGCAAAGGTTGAAGCTGCCTGCCTTGTAAAGCTTCTTCACAAGCCTCCATAATTAAATCCATTCGCGAAACGAGAGAATTTGCTTTAACATTAGGGGCATCTTGACCGAAAGGAACAAAGTATATGTTCTTCGCTACAAGCAGTTTGGCGATATTGGCGGCATTCAAGCCGAGGCCGTCATTCGTGGAAATGGCCAGGACTAGAGGTCTTTGATTCCTCATTTGAGCCTTGGCCGCCATTAACACTGGGCTTTCCGTCAAGGCATTGGCCAACTTACTCGTTGTATTACCGGTACATGGAGCAATGACCAGCACATCCAACAGCTTGGACGGGCCGAGCGGTTCTGCATCTACGATTGTAGAAATGATATCATTCCCTGTAATATCTTTCAACTGTTTTTGCCAATCTTCCGATGTCCCGAAGCGGGTATCCGTAGTCATCAGCGTATAAGACGCGATCGGGATCACCTGCGCCCCCGCTCGTACGAATCTTTCGATCTGCGGCATTACTTCAGCGAATGTGCAATGCGATCCGGTAAGAGCAAACCCTACCGTTCTTCCATGCCAATCCATCCTCAATTCCTCCCTTTTCCTGCGTCTTCCATCAATAAACCGCTAAGGGTGCGGGCAATGATGCGTCCGGCCGTCTTGGGTGCAACTATACCCGGCAGACCAGGAGCAAGAAGCGCCTTGACGCCTCTCTTCTCCGCAAAACGGAAGTCGGTTCCGCCCGGCTTGGATGCAAGGTCGATAATCAAGGCGCGGTGAGGAATTTTGGCAATGATTTGTGCTGTGATTATCATAGTCGGAATTGTATTAAAAATCAAGTCGATGCCATGGACGTGATCGGCAAAATCCGTAGTGTAGAACGGTTCAAAGCCCATTTCCCATGCCCTTGCGTAGTGCTCGGGTCTACGTACTCCCACCTTAACTATCGAGCCCAGTCCCTGTAAGGTCCTGGCCATGGTCAAGCCCGTTCTTCCCATGCCAAGCACCATACTTTTGGAGCCGTGAATTGTAATATCGGTATTTTGTATCGCCATCATCAGGGCGCCTTCGGCCGTCGGTATCGAGTTAAATATGGCTACATCGTCCCGTTCAAACAGCTCTACAATCTCTACGGAATGTTTGCCGCACAACACCTTTAAATTAGGTTTGGCTATACCCGTATACAGCTTGCAATGTTCGGGCAGTGCTTTCATATGGTCATCGGTAAGTATCAGCTCTTCTGAAGAGAAGATGGACATCACTTGTCCGTCCTCATCCATCCCGGATGCAGGAAGAACGACCGCATCGCTAGTATTCAGGAATTCGGGGAGAAGTTTTGTCCTTGTCACTCCGCTGTAAGAAGACTGAAGATTGTCAAATCCAATCAATTGAACCGTAGCGTCAAGTTCCGTTAATTGCTCAATGACCTCCAACTGCCGGGCATCTCCGCCTATGAATGTAACATGAATTCCCGTAAGCAATTGTCAACACCCTTTTCCTAATAGCCGTTATCAATAACATAGTTTATGCTCAGGCCTATTGAGGCGTGACAAGACAACAGTCTACAAAAAGAAAACTGCCGACCAGGTTGCAGTCGACAGTCCGTACTCCCGCTGGGAGAGCGAGTAATAGAAATTTCCTTAAAACGGTAATCACAAAAGAACTCTTCTTTCCGATGAGAGTTCTGTGCTATTTGCCGGTATGTCCGAAGCCGCCTGCCCCCCGTTCGGTGTCCGATAATTCCTCCACTTCCTCCAGCCGGATGGAAGGAACGTACTGGAATACCATCTGGGCGATCCGTTCGTTGCGGGAAATGACGAAAGGCTCCTGTCCATGATTAATCAACAGCACCTTTACCTCTCCCCGATAGTCCGCATCTACCGTACCCGGTGAATTCAGGGCGGTTATCCCGTGCTTTAGAGCGAGGCCGCTGCGGGGACGGATCTGGGCCTCCAGCTCCCCAGGCATAGCCAGACAGAATCCGGTCGGAATTAATCTCCGTTCCCCGGGATGCAATGTAACCGGCTCCGCTACCGATGCGTATAAATCAAAACCGCTGGCCAATTCGGACATTTTCTCCGGCAGCTTAATATCTTCATTTCCTGGAAGTCGTTTAATTTGAACCAAATGCTGCAAGTTGATCCCTCCTGAATCCTTGAATAGCTTTATCGGATTGTCCCACCATAGCCAGGGCAAACGGACGGGAAAACAAGTCGTTTGTTACCTGCCGGATTTCCTCGTGACTGACCGCTTCGATTTTGGCGATAATCTCGTCTATTGTCAAATGGCGCCCCAGCATCAGCTCGTTCTTGCCAAGCCGATTCATCCGGCTGCTCGTGCTCTCCAGACTGAGAATGAGACTGCCCTTTAACTGCTCCTTGCCTTTCTTCAATTCCGAGTCGGTCAAGCCTTGGACGATCATTTGCTCAATAATCTCCATGGACACCTTAAGCACTTCCTCTGTTTGCTTTGGTGCGGTTCCCGTATAAATCGCAAACATTCCATTATCCACATGAGCGGAATGGTATGAGTATACGGAGTAGGCCAGCCCTCTCTTCTCCCGGATTTCCTGAAATAATCTGGAGCTCATTCCTCCGCCAATCGCATTGTTCAGTAAGATCATCGCATAATAGCGGGGGTCTGTAAGCGATAAGCCGGGAAGAGCAAGGCAAATATGATTCTGCTCTGTTTTCTTCTTATGGTAAATAAGGTCCCCCGCGAATCCGGGAGCTTCATATGCCGCCAGCTTTCCAGAACGCTGCAGTCCACCGAAGTGCTTCTCCAGCAAATCGACAACACTTTCATCAATATTGCCAGCTATACTTAAAACCGTATTTTCAGTAGTATAATAGTCATCCATATATTGACGAAGCTTTTCCGAATTCATCTGGTTCAGATTGTTCTCGGTTCCGAGAATCGTATAGCCTAACGGATGATCGCCATAAGCCGCCTTCGCCAATAAATCATGAACCAGGTCATCCGGCGTATCTTCATACATGGAGATTTCCTCCAGGATGACATTGCGCTCTTTATCTAATTCCGCCTCATCCAGCTTGGAATGAAAATACATATCCGCCAGCACATCTACGGCAATAGCCAAATGTTCGTCCAGAACCTTGGCATAATAACAGGTATACTCCTTTGTCGTAAACGCATTGACATTGCCTCCGATGCCATCAAAGACTTCGGCGATGTCCCGAGTGGAATAGCGGTCTGTTCCTTTAAAAAGCATATGTTCTATAAAATGAGAGATCCCGTTCTGGTCGGGCGATTCATTCCGCGACCCGGTTTTCACCCAGATTCCAAAAGAAACTGATCGGCAGGATGGAATGGGCTCCAGGACGACCCTTAAGCCATTGGATAAATGATGTTTAATCACTATGTTCCTCCTATTTTGAACTCAACATTACTCGCACCTGGTTAACCTCGTAAGAATCGGCTAGGATTCATTCTCGGGTACCCGGTCCGTGGAAAGCAACTCGCTCACCGTCCCCAGAACCAAATCTCTGCTTTTAATTTCTCTGATCATTTCAGGAAGAGATAAGGAAGCAGATTCCGTCGGATGCATCAATATCATGGCTCCGGGTTCCAGACGGTTGGCTATTTTGGTAATGATGGTTTGGGGGGACGGCTTCTTCCAATCTACCGTATCAATTGTCCAGAGGACCGTCCTCAAGTTCAATTCCGCTGCTATTTTTACCGTCTGCTGGTTAAAATCTCCCGAGGGAGGCGCAAATAACTTATTTTCGACACCTAAATGCTCTTTAAGCAAGTTCTCCGTCTTGACGATTTCTTGTATGGCTTCTGCCCTGCCCAGGCCGCTCATATTCTTATGGGAATAAGCGTGATTGGACATTTCATGGCCCTTGGAGGCAATCACTTTGGCCATCTCCACATTTTTACTGAGCCATTTACCGTCGAGAAAGAAGGTTGCTTTAACATTTTCTCGTTCTAACGTCTCCAACATGCCGGGAATAAACTCGTTCCCCCAGGCTACATTAATCATGAGCGACACCATCGGTTTGTTAGGATTTCCTTTATAGATCGGGTGAGCCCCCAAATCATCCAATGTGATCTTGGGAGGAATTTCGCGAAAAACAAGCGGCAGCTTCTGCCCTGGAATCCAATCCTTGGACAGCTGAAAGCTTCTATCCACATCCACTTCCCGTCCATTATATCCAGGTATCGCTTTCCATACCCGATCCAGCTTGGCATCGATCGGAGGAATGTGCAGCCTCGCGGCCTCCCGTCGAATCGCATCCATTCGTTCCTGGGCTGTCGCTTTATCCTTCAGGCTAACCTGAGCGGCGCTGCCCTGCTGATTAAAAACCGGCATAGCCTCCGGTCCTTGCCGTCCTTTGACATTCTCAAAATAAACGTGCATAAAAGGCTGTTGGCACAGAGCAAAAACCAGCGCACCCATTCCCGCAATGACCGAAGCCAATCGTTTTTTATTCCTCATCGATCCATGTCTCCCCGGTTCAAACTGTGATAACCGGCTCCAGACGGGCCGGCTCCCGTTTGTCCCATCTTATGCAGATAGGGACAGGAATAGAATGGACCGCAAATAAAATAACCCCACAAAGTGACGTATAGCCTTCGAAGCGCATTCCGATTACTTTGCGGGGAGCCCCGGAACTTATAAATTCTATTAATGTAAAAAAGAGACAGACTGGATCTGACTCTTTATTTTAACGTATTTATCGGCAAGGAACAAACATTATTGGGTTAAGGTGGCCTTTCGGGATAAATTAATTCTTCCCTGCGCATCGATTTCCGTCACTTTAACCGTAATAGAATCGCCTACAGACACGACATCTTCTACTTTGGCTACCCGTTCGTTCGACAGCTGGGAAATGTGTACGAGCCCCTCTTTATTCGGCAGAACCTCTACAAAAGCCCCGAACTTCTCCACCCGCTTGACGGTGCCCAGGTAGGTTTCCCCAACGACGACCTCGCGGACGATCCCTTCGATAATTTCCCTGGCTTTCTCGTTCATTGTTGCATCCGAGGAGGCGATATAAACCGTTCCATCCTGTTCAATATCGATTTTCACGCCGGTCTCATCAATAATTTTGTTAATGATTTTGCCCCCGGCCCCGATAACATCTCTGATTTTATCCGGATTGATGTGCAATGTAATAATTTTAGGAGCATAAGGGGAAAGCTCTTTTTTCGGCTCCTTGATTTGACCCAGCATTTTTTGCAGGATGAAGAGCCTGCCTTCTTTCGCTTGACTGAGCGCTTCCGACAAAATGTTCCGATCGATTCCGTTGATCTTGATATCCATTTGAATAGCGGTTACCCCTTTAGGAGTTCCAGCTACTTTAAAGTCCATATCTCCGAGATGGTCCTCCATCCCTTGAATATCCGTCAGAATCGATACGTTGTCCCCGTCCTTGATCAGACCCATCGCGATTCCCGCTACCGGAGCTTTGATCGGCACTCCCGCATCCATCAACGCCATCGTGCTCGCGCATATGCTAGCCTGAGAAGTGGAGCCGTTGGATTCCAGCACTTCCGATACCAGGCGAATCGTATAAGGGAATTCGCTTTCCGGGGGAATAACCATCTCCAGCGCTCTTTCTCCCAATGCTCCATGCCCAATCTCCCGTCGGCCGGGTGCGCGCAGCGGTCTGGCTTCCCCTACGCTGAATGGCGGGAAGTTGTAATGGTGCATAAAGCGTTTGGTCTCTTCCAGATCGAGGCCATCGAGAATCTGGACATCGCCCAAGGCGCCCAGCGTACAAATACTGAGAGCTTGAGTCTGTCCCCGGGTGAACAGTCCGGAACCATGAGTTCTGGGCAGCAAACCGGTGTCACATTCAATGGGGCGGATTTCATCCAGCGCTCTTCCGTCGGGCCGGATTTTATCCTGTGTAATCAAGCGGCGAACCTCTTCTTTAACAATGTCATACAGCACCTCACTGACATCGTCCATCCGTTCAGGAGTGTCTTCGTATACAGCGGTAAAATGCTCCACAGCTTCCGCATTAATAGCATCAATAGCATCCTGGCGGGCCTGCTTCTCGGCTACCCGTACAGCTTCTACCAGTCGTTTCTGGGCATAAGCGCGCACCGCTTCATTCACCTCAGAATCGACCTCGTGAAGCTTCACTTCCATCTTCGGCTTCCCGTTTTCTGCGGCAAATTGCTCGATTTTTTCAACAATTCTTTTAATTTCCTCATGTCCAAACATGATCGCTTCCAGCATGATTTCCTCGGGAACTTCATGCGCTTCCGCTTCCACCATCATTATAGCGTCCTTCGTACCGGCAACGACAAGATAAAGCTCGCTGGCTTTGGTCTGTTCTACTGTCGGATTAATGACGAACTGGCCATCCACACGGCCGACAATGACTCCGCCGATAGGACCGTTAAACGGAACATCCGAGATGCTGAGCGCCGCTGAAGTCCCGATCATAGCAACAATGTCCGGAGAGCAATCTTGCTCAACACTCATTACAATATTAACGATTTGCACATCGTTACGGAAGCCTTCAGGGAACAGCGGGCGGATCGGACGGTCGGTCAGACGGCTCGCCAAAATCGCTTTCTGCGTCGGTCGTCCTTCTCTCTTCGGATATCCTCCAGGAATTTTACCAACAGAATACAGCCTCTCCTCATAGTTAACCGTCAGCGGAAAAAAATCGAGATCCTTCGGATCAGGCGATGCCGTTACCGTACATAGAACGGCCGTATCCCCATACCGGACCATAACCGCTCCATTGGCCTGCTTAGCCAATCTCCCGGTTTCGAGAGTGAGTGGCCTGCCGCCCAGCTCCATATGTATCTTCTTCTCCATACTTACCTCCTACGTGTGGGAATGATTACTATTTCTGCATACTTACTATCATTTCCTTCTTGACGGCAAATCATAATGGCCTTTGCCGAAGAGTTGCGGAAATAGAAAAAAAGGAATTAGCGTTTGCAGACGCTGCTTGCTGGCCGCCGCAACCCCCTCAAAAATTAGTTAACGCTTAAGAAGGCGGCTGTTAAGCCAAAGCATGCGGTTGCGGTCCGCTGGCGCATTTCGTCCCAACGCCATTCCCTTTTGCCCGATTCTTGCCGTCTTTGTAAAAAATGTGCTTATGCGAAAAAGCAACCTTGCCGTCTATGCAGATAAACTGCACGATTAAACAAAGTTGCTTTTTACAATTGAACCTATCTGCGAAGACCCAATTTCTCGATTAATGCGCTGTAACGCTTAACGTCGTTGTTCTTCAAATAGGCCAACAGCTTACGACGTTGTCCAACCATTTTCAAAAGACCGCGACGGGAATGGTGGTCCTTCTTGTGTGTACGCAAATGACTGGTCAAATTTACGATGTTTTCCGTAAGGATAGCAATTTGAACTTCCGGAGATCCCGTATCGGTCTCGTGGACTTTATGCTCCTGGATCAGTTGCTGCTTACGCTCTTGGGTAAGTGCCATCCTGTTCACCTCCTCATAATGAAAAAGAATCGCCTGCAGCCCAGAAACCGCCGGAGTTGCGGATTTCCATGCTGAGGTTCCGGCTCGTCCCGGGCGTCTGCCCTTTAAAACGAACACAACTCAGTATAGCATAATATGGTTAGCTAAGTAAATGGCCTGCCTGCGCACAAAATTACGAACCCTGTTATGGGACCTCCCAGGAAGCCGCTCACGAGAAACATCCATCCCGAAAGCCTTAGAAACTATCGGGTTTTCCTCGGGTTAGGATACAATCGAAAGCTTCTGTCTAATTTGCCTTACATCTGCTTGAATTTGCGACACTAGCTCATCAACGGACGTAAACTTCTTCTCATGACGAATAAAGTATAAAAACTCCACTTCCAGCTTTTTGCCATAAATATCCCCTTCAAAGTCCAGCAGATGAACTTCGAGCACGGGTATTTTTCGGTCCCCCGAGAAGGTAGGCTTCACCCCGATATTGGCGGCTCCGTAATACACATGGCCTTCCCAGCTTACCTTGGCCGCATAGACGCCGTTAAGGGGCATAACAAACGGCTCGTCAGGATCAATGTTAGCGGTAGGAAAGCCGATGGTGCGTCCCCGCTTGTCCCCTTCGACAACTATTCCGCGGACGCTGTATCGACGTCCTAACAGCATATTGGCGGCTTCCATTTGACCCGACAATAAATGATCCCGGATTCTAGTGCTGCTTACTTTATCGCCATCCATCAGGTACGGCCGCACCACTTCGACAGTGAATTGCCCGTGACTCAACTCACAGAGTGTATCCGGAGTTCCCGATCCCTGATGTCCGAATTTAAAGTCAAATCCGACGATAACAGAGTTTACACCGAGAGCAAGTAAATATTGTTCTACAAATTCAGCCGGTGTCAGCCTGGCGAACTCGGGACGAAACTCTACAACATAAGTATATTGAATCCCCATTTCTTTAAAGATCTCCAACTTTTTGGAGAGAGGAGTCAAGCTATGCTCGTACTTGGATTGTCCCAGAACTACCCGCGGATGGGGATGAAAGGTCATAACGGAAGCCGGCAGATTCAACCGCGCTCCCGTCTTGATGGCCCTTGTTATCACTTCCCGGTGACCTAAATGAACACCGTCAAAATCTCCAATCGCGACTACTTGGGATGAAGGCATTCCTTCCAATGGAAGTCGAGTTGGATAATGGATATGAAAATCCTGCACTTGGATTCACCTGCAATTCTAACGGGATGTCAGCTTAATTAAATACTTTCTCCGGAACCAATAAAGAGCGTTCGGCATCCCACCGAAAAATTCCGAGAAAAGGTGCCGGTGACTTGGCCGAATATACTTTGCACATGCGGCCGTCCCACTCTTCTGGAACCGAATCAGCCGCTCGGACCCTTCTTCCCTGCAGAGCTTTGATGGCCTCTGTTTCTGCCACACGCAGCGCAGGCAAGTGGGGAATCGCCTCATCGGTCGGGATCAACCGTTCCGCGAGCTTTCCTTCCTGCTGAAGCCTTTCGATTTCCGGAAGCGTCAAACAACGGTCCAGCGTAATCGCTCCGGTCGCGGAACGGACCAACTCGGACATAACCGCCGGATAGCCTAGCGCTTTGCCCACATCGGTGCACAACGTCCGGATATACGTCCCCTTCGAGCATTGAACCCGGAATCGGATTTCTGGATGACGGCGTTCTAAATTCATCGCCAGCAGCTCGATCTCATAAATGGTAACCCGCCGCTTTTTACGTTCCACTTCCTGACCCAATCTGGCCAGCTCATACAGCCGGCGTCCATCTACTTTAACTGCTGAATACATGGGCGGAACCTGTTCAATCGAGCCGACGAAAGATTCGACAGCGGTCCGCACCTGTTCGGCCGTAACTTGAACGGCCTCCATTTCCTCAATTAGGCGGCCTGACATGTCCTCGGTATCCGTTGCCTTTCCAAGGATAAGAGTAGCTTCGTACTCTTTAGGCAAGTCCTGAATATATTCGACTACCCGGGTAGCTCTTCCGATACAGAGCGGGAGTACCCCCGTCACTTTCGGATCGAGCGTCCCCGTGTGGCCAATCCTTTTGATCCCGATCATTCGCCTTACCTTGGCCACCACATCGTGAGATGTATAATCGACCGGCTTTAAAACCGGCAATACGCCTTCCAATGTCATTCCAAAGCCAAACCTACTTCCTGTATCAGTTGTGAGGTTACCTGGTCTAAATCTCCATGAAGCGTGCACCCGGCCGCCAGCGTATGACCGCCCCCGCCAAAAGATTTGGCAATTCGCGCCACATCTACTTTGCCATTGGAGCGCAAGCTGACTTTGAAGGTGCCGTTGTCGATCTCCTTGAACAACAGGCCGACCTCGACGCCTTCGATATTGCGCGGATAATTAACGAGTCCTTCCATATCCTCGTTTACTGCCTGCGCTTCAGCCGTGTCCTCCACCGTCACACTAATCCACGCGATTTTACGATCATAGGCAAAAGAAAGCTTGGCGAGAGATTTCTGCAGCAGAACAAGGTGAGCATAAGTCATCTTTTCCAGCAGCACGTTGGCCAGCTCGCTCCCTTTCACCCCATAACCCAGCATTTCGGAAGCGATAAGGAGCACTTTGGGGCTCGCGTTCGAATAACGGAAACCGCCTGTGTCGGTTAACAATCCGGTATAAATACAATTAGCCAGATCGGTTGTCCAGGGAATCTGCAGTTCATTAACCAAATCATACAATAATTCGGCCGTCGCTGCCGCTTCGGCCTCGATCCATACACAGGAGCCGAAGCCTTCATTCGTCGCATGATGATCTATGTTGAGCAGCGGCGTATCTGGATGAATTCGGTTATGCAAAGGACCCATCCTGCGAATATCGGCACAATCCAGGCTTATAATGGCATCGAAGCGTTCTTCCTCCGGCATTTCGGAGATCAGCCCGACCTGGTCACTTCCCCACAAAAAATTATATTTAGGGGGAATCGGGTCCTCGTTGACCATCTGAAACGTTTTGTTCATGTGCTCAAGCATCCAACCAACTGCGAGCGTAGATCCGATCGCATCCCCATCCGGGTTCAGATGGGAGACGACCAGGAACCGGTCGTGATTGCGAATAAATTGGGCCGCTGCTTCAAGGGGACCGGATGGCTTATTCCCTTGGGCCGTCATTTTTTCGCTTCCCCGTCGTTAAGTTGTCCAAGGAGCTTTTCGATACGGCTTCCATAATCGATCGAAGTATCTAACTTGAAAATCAGCTCGGGAGTTACCCTGAGCCGTATTCGTTTGGACAGCTCCGACCGCAGAAAACCGGTTCCGCGGTGCAGAGCCTTTAATGTTTCTTCCTTCTCTTCGTCTGAGCCGAAGACGCTCAAAAAGATCTTCGCCTGGGAGAGGTCGTTCGTGACATCAACGCCTGTAATGGTTACAAAGCCGATTCGCGGATCCTTAAATTCGTTCTGCACAATCTGGCTCAGTTCCTTCTTGATTTGCTCCCCCACTCTGCCTGTTCGAATTCTGGACATGCCATCACCTCTCTACGGCTTCCATTACGAACGCTTCAATGATATCTCCTTCTTTGATATCGTTAAACCGTTCCAATGTAATTCCGCATTCATATCCTTGTGCCACTTCTTTGGCATCGTCTTTAAACCGTTTCAACGAATCCAATTGCCCCTCGAAAATAACAATTCCGTCACGGATCAGGCGGGCTTCCGCCGAGCGGATGATTTTCCCTTGGGTGACCATACAGCCGGCAATCGTACCGATTCTCGATATGCGGAACGTGTTCCTCACTTCTGCGTGGCCGATGACCTTCTCCTTGTACTCCGGATCCAGCATTCCTTTCATCGCCTGTTCGATTTCTTCGATGGCGCTGTAAATGACGCGATGCAAGCGGATATCGACTTGCTCCTGCTCCGCCGTTACTTTGGCCGCCGGTTCCGGACGAACGTTAAAGCCAATAATGATGGCATTGGAGGCAGAGGCGAGAATAATATCGGATTCGGTAATCGCTCCTGCGCCGGTGTGAATAATTTTGACCCTCACACCTTCTACCTCGATTTTTTCTAACGAGCCTTTGAGAGCCTCGACCGTTCCTTGAACGTCCGCTTTAATAATAATATTAAGCTCCTTGATATCGCCCTCTTGAATATGCTTGTAGAGATCGTCCAACGTAACGCGCGAGTTGGCTCCCATCTCGGACTGCCTTAGCGTAGAGGCCCGTTTCTCAGCGATCGCTCTCGCTTTGCGCTCGTCCTCATAAGCGAGGAACGGATCGCCAGCCTGGGGCACCTCGGTCAAGCCGGTAATCTCAACCGGTGTGGATGGACCGGCCTCCTTCAGCCTCTTGCCTTTATCGTTAACCATTGCGCGGACACGGCCGAAGCATACTCCGGCAATAAAGCCGTCTCCGACCTTCAGCGTTCCATGCTGAATCAGAATACGCGCCACAGGGCCTCTTCCTTTATCCAGTTCAGCCTCGATGACGGTTCCTCTGGCCCGCTTATTCGGATTGGCCTTCAGTTCCTGAACCTCAGCGACGAGCAACACCATCTCGAGCAGCTGCTCCAATCCCATTTTTTGCTTGGCCGACACATTGACGAATATCGTATCTCCGCCCCACTCTTCAGGCACCAGCTCATATTCGGTCAAATCCTGCTTGATCCGATCCGGATTCGCTTCCGGCTTATCGATCTTGTTAACTGCGACAATAATAGGCACATTGGCCGCTTTCGCATGACTGATGGCCTCCACCGTCTGAGGCATGACCCCATCATCCGCCGCCACGACAAGAATCGTAATATCGGTCACCTGAGCTCCGCGGGCGCGCATCGTCGTAAATGCCGCATGTCCCGGAGTATCCAGGAAAGTAATCTTTTTCCCTTGTGCTTCGACCTGATAAGCTCCGATATGCTGGGTAATTCCCCCGGCTTCGCCCTCAGTCACACTGGTAGAGCGAATAGCATCGAGCAGCGTTGTTTTTCCGTGGTCAACGTGTCCCATAATGGTGACGACAGGAGGACGCTCCAGCAGCTCAGACTCATCATCCACCTCTTCCAGCAGTTCGAAGTTTTCTTCATCTACTGGAATCTTTAACTCCACTTCGACGCCGTATTCCGTCGCAATCAGCTGAATAGTATCGAGATCCAGCTCTTGGTTAATGGTAGCCATTACACCAAGGAAGAGAAGCTTCTTGATGACCTCGGATACATCCTTGTGAAGCAGCTTAGCCAGATCGCCAACGGTCATCGTACCGCGGACAATAATTTTTTTCGGTGTATTATCCACCTTTTCTTTTCTAACCGGAGTCTGCTGCCGGTTTCCTCTGCCTGACCGGTTATTCCGGAAGTTTCCTCTGGAGGAACCTGTTTTATTATCATCAAAGCGTCTTTGGTTTGACCTTGTCTTTTTGTTGGCCACCCCTTCGTTCGCTTTTACATCCAGATCGTCCACACCCGGAACCTTGTTCCGTGGAATTTTGCCATCGCTTGTTTTTTGTTGTGCAGGACGATTGGCATTTCTGTTGCCGCCCGCCGCTGATGAATCGGGGGCTCTGTTAGGAGCTCCGTCCGGTCTGCGGTTACGGTTGGCATCCGTACGCTGTCCGCCTTGTGGGCCCCGGGAATCGCGCCCCCCTCCAGCGGCTCGATTGTTTCCCTGGCTGCCTTGTGCCCCGCCAGCGGGCTTTCTCTTGGGCTGCGTGCCTTGCTGCGAATTACGCGGCGAAGCCTGCTTCGATTGCTGTCCTGATTCTTGTCTGTTCTTCACGTCTTCCCCTCCAGCGGCCGTGTTGGACGACGGCTTCTTCGGAGCGGACGCTGCGGAACTCACGGCGGCACTTTCCCCCGAAGCAGCCCGTTTGGCGGCAGCATTAGCCTTGACATCGCGGAAAAATTTCTCCACAGCCTGCACCGCCTCATTCTCCATCACGCTCATATGATTGTTAACGGAAATATTCAGCCGTTTCAAAATGGTAATAATTTCTTTACTGCTCATATTTAATGATTTGGCATATTCATAAACTCTTAGTTTTTCCTTATTTTCGTTTTTACTCAAATTACTCCACCTCCGCTAGATTTGCCTTAGCCTTAACCATCATCTGTGCAAATCCGGGATCGGTAACCGCTATGATAACCCGTTCTGCTTTACCGACACTAGATCCCAGTTGTTCCCGAGTACCGTATTCGATTAAAGGAACATGATAACTATCGCATTTGTCTCTGAATTTTTTGCTCGTATTCTCGGAAGCATCCATAGCAAGCAGGACCAGCTTTGCCTTACCGGTACGAATCGCATCCAGTACGCCCTCTTCTCCGAATACCAGCTTTCCTGCCCTCATGGCTAGACCAAGCCCGGATAACAGTTTGTTATTCTTCATGGCCTGCCTCTTCCTGGCCTGATAAAAACTGATCCTCCACTTTGATAAATTCCTGCTCCAGCTGATCATAGATCGAGTCCCCTACGGTGTGCTTTAAAGCACGGTCCAGGGCCCGGCTCTTTTTGGCCAGCTTGAAGCACGATACTTTGCCACAGAGATAGGCGCCTCTGCCCGATTTCTTGCCGGTCAGATCGATCAGTATTTCATCTTCCGGTGTTTTGACAACGCGGATCAGTTCTTTCTTGCCCATCATTTGCTGACAGGCTACACATTTTCTTAAAGGGACCCTTCTTGGCCTCATCCTATCACCCGCTCTGGATTCTACCTTATTTTCAGCAGCCGTCATGGATGCATGCGCTCCGCGGCCTTTACGGCTAATCGAAGCTTGCCGAATCCTGAGGCATTTCTTCTGTATACGTTTTTTCCCTGCCGAATTCCTGCTCGGCTTGCGTTTCACTCTTAATATCAATCTTCCAGCCTGTCAATTTAGCAGCGAGACGAGCATTCTGACCTTTAATTCCAATAGCTAGCGAGAGCTGATAGTCCGGCACGATCACCCTGGACATTTTTTCACCCTCAAAGACATTCACTTCCAGCACTTTGGAAGGGCTCAGCGCATTGGCCACATACTCTTCCACGCTTTCGGACCAGCGGACAATGTCGATTTTTTCCCCTTTAAGCTCGCTGACGATCGCCTGCACGCGTACACCCTTGGGGCCTACGCAGGATCCGACCGCATCTACTTCCGCATCGCGAGAATAAACGGCGATCTTTGAACGAAAGCCGGCTTCTCGGGCGACCGAGCGAATTTCGACCACCCCTTGAAAAATTTCCGGCACTTCCAGCTCAAACAATCTTTTGAGCAGGCCGGGGTGAGTCCGCGACAGAAAAATCTGCGGCCCTTTCGTCGTATTTTCAACCTTGGTAATATAAGCTTTAATGCGATCGCCATGTTTGAATTTATCGGTCGGCATCAACTCGTTAAGAGGAAGCACCGCCTCCACCTTGCCCAGATCGACATAGATGCTTCTGGTGTCCTGCCGCTGGACAATTCCGGTGACAATATCTTCTTCCTTCTCGATAAATGCGTTATAGATAAGACCTCTTTCCGCTTCCCTTATCCGCTGGGTAACGACTTGCTTGGCGGTTTGCGCTGCAATTCGTCCAAAATCTTTGGGTGTTACCTCGATTTCGACGATATCGTCCAATTGATAATTCAGGTTGATCTCCCTTGCCGCATCGACGGATATTTCGAGGCGAGGATCGAGTACTTCATCCGCTACGGTTTTGCGGGCGTAGACTTTGATTAATCCGGTCTGCCGGTTAATGTCTACCCGGACATTCTGAGCCGTATTGAAATTTCGCTTATAGCTGGAAATCAAGGCAGCCTCGATCGCTTCGATCAAAATGTCTTTGCTGATTCCTTTCTGCGTTTCGATTTCATGCAGCGCTTCAATAAAATCGGTATTCATGAAACTTCTTTCCCCCTTTCAATAATTGACAAAAGCCAAAGATAAACGGCTATCGCCGTCCTTTGGACAGGCGCGTTTACCAATGAAATATAAGAACAGGGATAAGGTGAAAACTTTTCCTTTCTTATATTTTAAAAAACGATGGCGAGCCTAGCGCTAGCCATTTTGTCGGTCGGAATCGTATGCTGTTTCTTGCCTATCTGGATAACCAGTTGGCTTCCGTCATAAGATTGCAGCTTTCCTTCGAATTCCTTCAATCCGTCTATCGGTTCGTATGTAGTTACGAACACGTGCTTGTCGACCGCCTTGTTGAAGTCTTCCGGTTTCTTGAGCGGACGCTCGGCACCGGGGGAGGATACTTCCAGGAAGTAAGCATTCGGAATCGGATCCTTCTCGTCCAGCTTCGCGCTTAAATATTCGCTCAGCCTTCCGCAGTCATCGATATCGATCCCGCCTTCCTTATCTACATAAACGCGAAGGAACCAGTTGCTGCCTTCCTTCAAATACTCGATGTCAACCAGCTCAATCACATGCTCCTCCAAATAAGGTTGGATCATATTCTCCACTGTTGTTTTGATGTGCGAACTCATGGAACGGCCCCCTCACGCTGCATTATCTGCTTTGTTGGACAACTTGTATGGCTATATCAAAATGTAAAGAGTGGGTTTCCCCACTCTCCTAAAACGATCGCATATCATCATTATTACCAAAAAAAATTATAGCATAACAGAGATTTCCTTACAATAGGTAGTAAACAAATCCCCCAAAAGTAAAGGAAGCCTTAATAGGATTAAAAGAGAGATAACTGATTCGACTCCGGCATTCCGCGGAAGCAGCCCATACCATTTAAAATTTCGAGAACCGTCTTGGAAACCTTCGAACGCTTCTGGAAATCCTCCATCGACAAAAACTCTCCGTCTTCTTTTGCAGCCGCAATATGCTTCGCCGCATTTTCCCCGATTCCTTGAATGGCCGAAAAAGGAGGAATAAGCGAATCCCCGCGAATGATGAAGCGGGTAGCGTCGGACAGCATCAAATCGATCGGCTTGAAGGTGAAGCCTCGCGCCGTCATTTCCAGCCCCATTTCCAGAATCGAGATCATGCTTCTTTCCTTGGCCGTTGCCTGGAAGCCCTTCTCTTCAATTTCGTTCAGCTTCCTCATAATCGCATCATAGCCTTGACAGAACAATTCTACATCAAAATCCTCGGCGCGTACAGTGAAATACGTGGCATAGAATGCAATCGGATGATAAAGCTTGAAGTAAGCGGTCCGCACGGCCGAAATGACATAGGCGGCCGCATGCGCTTTAGGAAACATATATTCAATTTTTTCACAGGAATCAATGTACCACGCGGGCACATTATGTTTCTTCATGTCTTCCTTCCATTCGTCCGTCAGACCTCGGCCTTTCCGCACACTCTCGGTTATTTTGAAGGCGAGACCCGCTTCCATCCCCGCTTTATAGATCAAATACAGCATGATATCGTCCCGACAACCGATAACCGTCTTGATGTTGCAGGTGCCGTTGCGGATCAGTTCCTGCGCATTGCCAAGCCAAACTCCCGTTCCGTGGGACAGACCGGAAATTTGCAGCAGGTCCGCGAAGGAGGACGGCTGAGTTTCCTGCAGCATCTGCCGCACGAACTTCGTCCCCATTTCGGGAACACCGAAGGTGGCCACCGGAGAACGAATTTGCTCCGGCGTCACTCCCAGAGCCTCGGTGGAATGAAAGAGGCTCATGACCTTCGGATCGTTCATCGGAATCGTTGTCGGGTCGACTCCCGTCAGATCCTGAAGCATCCTCATCATCGTCGGATCATCGTGTCCGAGAATATCGAGCTTGAGCAGATTCTCATCAAACGCGTGATAATCAAAATGGGTCGTCTTCCATTCGGACTTGGTGTCATCCGCCGGAAATTGAACCGGAGTAATGTCCTCGACATCAATATAATCGGGAACGACGACGATCCCGCCGGGATGCTGCCCCGTGCTTCGCTTAACCCCGGTACAGCCCATAGCCAGACGCCGCAATTCAGCGTTCCGCCACGTTTCTCCTTGCTGTTCCTCGTATTTCTTGACAAAGCCGAAAGCGGTTTTGTCGGCCACCGTACCAATCGTGCCTGCGCGGAATACACTCTTCTCCCCGAACAACACCTTGGTATAGTTATGGGCTTCCGGCTGATAATCGCCGGAAAAGTTCAAGTCGATATCGGGAACCTTGTCTCCCTTAAAGCCCAGGAACGTTTCAAAAGGAATGTCCTGGCCTTCACCCTTTAACTGGCCTCCGCAACTGCCGCACACTTTATCCGGCAGATCGAAGCCGCTCGGAATGCTCCCGTCAGTAAAAAATTCACTGTGCTTGCACTGCTGACAAATGTAGTGGGGAGGCAGAGGATTAACCTCCGAAATGCCCAGCATCGTCGCTACAAAAGAAGATCCGACCGATCCCCGGGAACCGACCAAATACCCGTCGGCATTAGACTTTTTAACGAGTCGTTCAGATATTAAATAGTTGGCAGAAAACCCGTATTGAATAATCGGCTTCAATTCTTTTTCCAGCCGGTCAATGACAATTTGCGGCAGCGGATCGCCATAGATGCTTTTAGCCGTTTCATAGCAGGTGGAGCGAATTTCGTCGTCCGCCCCCTCGATGATTGGCGAGAACAAGCCATTATCCGTCGGTCCGCCCTTCCGTGGAAACAGCTCCAATTCTGCGAATTGATCCGCTAATGCGCTTGTATTGGTCACTACGACCTCGTAAGCCTTCTCTTCACCCAAAAACGAGAAGGCCTGCAGCATTTCCTCGGTCGTCCGGAAATGAGCGTCCGGCTTGCGCAAATCTTTGAGCGGACTGAAGCCGGTAATCCCGTTGATCGTAATGTCGCGGCATATTTTATCCTTCGGATCGAGATAATGGACGTTCCCTGTCGCAATGACCGGTTTATCCAGCTTGGCGGCCATATCAATAATTCTGCCAATCGCCCTCTCCAGCTGCTCCCTGCTTCCTACCAGGCCTTTATCTACCAGATGCAAATAAAAATCGATAGGCTGAATTTCCAGGACGTCGTAATATTGGGCCACTTCCTCGGCTTCTTCCAACGATTTATTCAGCACGGTTTCGAATAATTCGCCTTTCTCGCAGCCGGAAACGACTAGCAATCCTTCCCTATTCTCTGTCAGCTTGCTTCTTGGAATACAGGCCACGCGGTTATAGTATTCCGTATGAGACAAAGATACCAGCTTGTACAGATTTTTTCTGCCGATTGCGTTTAAGGCATAGATACAACAATGGAAGGGGCGGGCATTGCGCAAATTTTGCCCGACATAGTCGTTCAACGAGGCCAAATCTTCCATACCTTGCTCCAGGGCATCCTTAATCATGCCGAATAAGATGCCTCCGAGCGCCTCAGCGTCGTCTATCGCGCGGTGGTGATTTTCCAAGCTGACCTTGAACTTGTCGGCGAGCGTATTCAGTCGATGATTCTTAAGAGTCGGATACAAGAGTCTCGCCATTTCCAGCGTGTCCAAGGATGGATTGGGCAGCCTTCCCAAGCCTAGCTTGTTACAGTAATGCTGAATGAACCCCATGTCAAAAGTAGCGTTATGCGCCACCAGCACGGCATCACCGACAAACTCTACAAACTCGGGCAGCACTTCCTCCAGATCCCTTGCATCCATCACCATTTCATCGGTAATATTCGTCAGTTGAGTAATATGATAAGGGATTCTTTCATGGGGATTAACGAAGCTCGAAAAGCGGTCGATCACTTCGGAATCCCTCATTTTGGTCCCCGCAATTTCTATTATTTTATTATCCAGCACTGACAATCCCGTTGTCTCTATATCAAAAACTACATAAGTAGCATCTTTAAGGCTGCGCGGATCCGGATGAGTAACGACGGGAATGGAGTCATTGACGACGTTAGCCTCCAGTCCGTAGATCACTTTAATCCCGTGCTTATGCGCAGCATGGTTCGCTTCCGGATAAGCCTGGACACCGCTATGATCCGTAATGGCGATCGCTTTATGCCCCCACTCAGCCGCCCGTTTAATATATTGATCCACTGGGGTGACCGCATCCATCGTGCTCATCGTCGTATGGAGATGGAATTCCACCCGTTTCTCCTCTGCATCGTCCATTCGTTCATTAGGAGGCGCTACTTCATTAACATCCTGTGGAACAAACATGAGCTCCGGCGGGTTGGAGAACCGGTCATACTCTACCTTCCCTCTCATTTTGACCCATTTGCCATTACAAATAAGACTATAGAGTTTAACGTCCTCTTTCGTTCTCGCGAACGCCTTGACAGCGATAGAATCGGTGAAATCAGTCAGATTAAACAGGAAAAGAGTGCTCCCGTTCTTCAGCTCCTTACGATCAAAATCAAAAACGAGCCCTTGCACCGTCACTTTCTTTTCCTCTTCTTTGACAGACATTAGCGGCACCGGAACATCCCGGATTTCAAAACCGATCATTAAAGCCGACGGCTCATCCAATTTTCGCGTTTCCGCCGATTCCCTTTCCACCGACACCATCATTTCTTGAGTGACCGTTCGCTCTTCTTCCTCGATCATTTTGGCGAAGCGCAAATATTCCTCTTCCGCCGATTCCCCTATTTTCATAACAACGTCGTACTGGATAGAAAAGCATTCCGAATAATAGCGTTGAATCCAGCGATCCAACTGTTTTTTCTTCGCTAAATCAAGACCGATCTGATCGAGCAGCAGCAAAGTAATCCGATTGCCCTCAACCTCAACCTTGGCCTTCGACAGCCAACCGTTGATCGAAATAACCTTCTGTTGAATCCATTCGATCATCAGCGACCAATATTCTTCTACCAGCATAGCGCGATCGGCTTCGTTCGAATATTCAAACACGAAGCGGATGTTGGAAATATGAGAAAATTTCTGTTTCACCTTCTCACAAAAATCACGATATACATCGCAGGGGATCAAGCTGTCTTTATGTATGAAAAAGGTCCACTCCGAATTGGTGTGGCTCACCTCGACGCGGTCAATATGGCCATCCCGAAAATGCGATCCGATAACATCCGGCGCTATATCGGCCTGCCTCATCAGCAGCTCGAAGCGGGTTCTTCTATCCGGCAACCCGTTCATCTTCCCACCTCCCCGGTATTATCCGCAGGCGTCCATAAGCCAAAGCTCTATGGTCGCTTCTTTATTCTGATAACATAACCCCACAAAGTGACGTATGCCTTCGAAGCGTATTCCTATTACTTTGCGGGGAGCCCCGAAACTTATAAAATCTATAACAGCAAAGAAAAAGGACATTGGAATCCTGTCCGTCATCCTTTGCCCTCTTATTGTATCTAATTTGAGGCGGTTCATAAAGCCCTCTTTGGGTTACAAATGGTCTTTCCAACGGTACCGATTAGTAAGATCGCCCGAAGACTACCGTGTGTTCCGCTTTCTCTCCGCAAACGAGACAATGGCTCTTAACCTCTTTCGGTTCAAAAGGAATGTTGCGGCTTGTCGCCCCGGTCTCATCCTTAACTTGCGCCTCGCATGCAGCGGATCCGCACCAGCCCGCCCAGACAAATCCACGCTTGTTGTCCATAAATCGCTTTAAATCATCCAATTGGTCAACGGATCCAAAGTTTTCTTCAGCAAAAGCTTTAGCGTTAGCATACATCTGCTGATGCACATCTTCCAGCATTTGCTTCACTTCTTCAACGATGTGCTCCTGGCTGACCATCCGCTTCTCCCCGTTGACCCGCGAGACGAGAACTACTTGTCCCTTCTCCATATCTCTCGGACCGAGTTCAATTCGGATCGGAATCCCTCTCATTTCGTATTCATTGAACTTCCAGCCCGGGCTCTGATCGGGACGATCGTCCACCTTCACGCGAATTCCCGCTTGCTTAAGCTCGGCGAACAGTTCATTCGTACGTGCAACCACGGGATCCCTTGATTTGGGCGGTCCTATTGGAATCATAACGACTTGAGTCGGAGCCACTTTCGGCGGCAGAACCAGGCCGCGATCGTCCCCATGCACCATAATCATCGCTCCGATCAACCGGGTGCTGACTCCCCAGGAAGTCGTATGCGCAAACTGATGCTGATTGTCGCGATCCAAATATTTAATGTCGAAGGCGACGGCGAAATTAGTTCCCATGTAATGGGAGGTTCCTGCCTGCACTGCTTTACCATCCTTCATCATGGCTTCGATCGAGTACGTATCGACGGCCCCGGCGAATTTCTCCGATGGCGTCTTTTTACCCACTATGACCGGAATAGCTAATATATTCTCGACAAATTCACGGTAAATTTCCAGCATTTGCATCGTTTCCCGGCGCGCATCTGCTTCATCCTCATGTGCGGTATGTCCTTCCTGCCACAGAAACTCGCTTGTTCTCAGAAATGGCTGCGTTCTTTTTTCCCAACGTACGACGTTAGCCCATTGATTGATCAACAACGGAAGATCGCGGTAAGAATGAATCCATTCCGCATACATATGTCCGATCATCGTCTCCGAGGTCGGGCGGATCGCCAATCTTTCCTCCAGCTTCTCTCCCCCTGCCTCAGTTACCCATGGCAGCTCCGGATTGAAGCCTTCAACATGCTCCTTTTCTTTTTGAAAAAAGCTTTCTGGAATAAAGAGCGGAAAATAAGCATTGCGGTGCCCGGTTTCCTTAAAGCGGGCGTCCAATTCTTTCTGGCAGAGCTCCCATATTTCGTAGCTGTCCGGTTTGAAGACGATGCATCCCCTGACCGGTGAGTAGCTCATCAAATCAGCTTTGCGAATAACATCCAGATACCATCTGGAAAAATCTTCACTTTGCGGCGTAATTTCTTTAACAAATTGCTTTTCGTTAGACATAAGCGACCTCCAGCCTTCTATTCCCCAAACACTTTATCCTTTAATGAGCCTTAAAATATCGTTATAGGTTACAGCGATCATCAATAGCATAAGCATCGCAAATCCGATAAAATGAACCAGGCTCTCGCGATTCGGATCGATCGGTTTCCCCCGCACAGCTTCAATGCCTAAAAATACTAGCCGACTTCCATCGAGCGCCGGAATGGGCAGCAGGTTAAAAATACCTAAATACAAGCTAAGCAGAGCGGACCAATAAATCATTGGAGCAGCGCCAGCGGCGGCATATTCTCCTGTCACCTCGACAATCCGAACCGGCCCTCCCAGGTCATCCATAGAGAATTGACCGAACACCAGCATTTTGAAGCCAATCATAATTTGTTTGGTCACCATCACCATGTTGTCCCAAGCTCCGGCAAAAGCTTCACCGATCTGTACCGAACGTGTCCCAAAAGCAAGCGAAACGCCTACTAAAGGTTCTGTAGAAGTTTTGTCCCGCGGGATCACTTCTTTGCTCAGCTGCTCCTGATTCCGCTCAATAACCCAGGTCATCGGCTGTCCGGCGGAATCGCTAATCAATTCCATCAGTTTGTTGCGATCCGTGCCGATCGGCTCCCCGTTAACTTCCCGAATAATATCTCCCGCCGCAAGTCCAGCCTTCTCCGCAGGAGATGCGGGCTCAATACCGCCCAGAGTCACATTGACCGGGACCCCATTCATAAACATAAAGATTAAAAACAGCACAAACGCAAGAATGAAATTCATTAATGGCCCGGCAAAAATCGCTAACGCGCGTTGTCCGACCTTCTTGCTTCCGAACTGACGATCCCATGGGGCAATCTGGGTTTCTCTTTCCCGAGCCACCATCATAGCTTGAGGATGAATCGGATAGCGCACCGTTTCACCATCAGCCATCAGTTCTACAAATAACTCTTTCTCTAAATCAATACGGACCACTTCACCGAGCAGAATGTCCGAGCGCTGATCGAGCTTATCCAAAAACAGATGAGTCACCATCTCTTTATCGATATAAACCCCTATCGTTTGTCCCGGCGATATTTCCACGA
The DNA here is from genome assembly GCF_018403245.1 of Paenibacillus sp. J2TS4. GTDB lineage: Bacteria > Bacillota > Bacilli > Paenibacillales > NBRC-103111 > Paenibacillus_L. Next base: position 269,897 of record NZ_BOSH01000004.1, on the reverse strand, counting down.
TTTCCGGATCTTCACCCGCCATCCGGACAAAGCCTCCGATCGGCAGCAGTCTGAGCGTATATTTGGTCTCGCCTTTCTTAAAGGTAAACAATTTCGGCCCGAAGCCAATGGCGAATTCCCTGACTAGAATGCCCGCCCGCTTGGCGAAATAAAAGTGTCCCCATTCATGAAGAGTAACCAACACGAAAAACATGAGGATAATTTGCAAACCGATTTGTACATACTCCAATCTTGGTTCCTCCCAGCTAACGGTAATGTATTTCCGAACAGTATTGTTTCCGTATCCCGTAATTCCCTGGAATCCACAGTGATCCGGGTTCCGTATCCAGCCAATGCCCTGCAGACAATGCTTGAGTGGCGCCGGAAATACAGCAACGATTCTGCGCTCTTAAGCTTCGCGCAGCCTTATCGGGTGCTGAGCCGTAATTTCGAACTCGCTCTTTTACTGTTCTAAGATTAACATGTTTTCCATTTCCAATACAAGCCGGGCTGGCTATACCCATTTATATGTACAAACTTGGCCTAACTATTCATAATCCTGCTATCCTGTTAACCGCTATATAAGCGGCACTAAAGAAAGCGATCATTCCGTTCCGAAGGAAAGTGCCTCCGAAGCTTCAAACATCATACTCCTTCCCCAAAAAGTGAGGATATGCTTCGTAGTGAATTCCGTCCGCACCGTAACACGGTCGGCGTCTAAACCCTCCTCTAAGCGCGGTCGATCCCCCTGACTTTGCTTCGAAAAAGGTTTATACATTACTTTTCGGGGACCCCGACCAACAGATTCCTTCTATATGGATGGGCCTTCGGAAGGTAGGAATACAAAGCCAAAACTCGCCCTGGAAGCATCTTTCTTTCTCCTCTTCATGAGCTTTGAAATCTTTAGTGCCGAGTATATGGTTCAACCCATACTTGTGACCATGGGCTAGAGATCCGTTCCATGAAACCGCCCCATAGAAAAAGCCGGGCGAAACCCGGCTAGCCCTCACTATGAGCGGTTAGAAAGCGATTCGGCCGGCGATTTCTCTAGCCCAGGCATCGGTTTCCAGCACCTGCCCCAGATCGGGCGAAATGACCAGTTGATGTTGATCCAGCAACTGATAAATAATGGCCTCGATTTGCAGGAAAGTAATTTCCCCTCGCATAAACCGGGCGACGGCTACTTCGTTGGCCGCATTAAACACTGTCGGTGCGGTGCCTCCCAAGCGTCCGCTCTCATAAGCCATAGCCAGACACGGAAAACGCTGCATGTCCATTGGCTTGAAATGCAGCTTCCCCAGCTGCGCTAAATTAAGCGGTGTCGTCGGCGTTTTCTTGCGTTTCGGATAGGTCAGGGCGTATTGAATCGGAACCCTCATATCCGGATTTCCCAATTGAGCGATAACGCTGTTATCGACAAATTCAACCATGGAATGGATGGTGCTCTCCTGATGAAGGATAACCTCGATCCGGTCATAAGGCATCCGGAACAGCCAATGAGCCTCGATCACTTCCAAACCTTTGTTCGCCATCGTAGCTGAATCGATCGTTAGTTTGGCTCCCATAGACCAGTTCGGATGCTTAAGCGCATCTTCCAATGTTACCCCGTGAAGCTCTTCCCGGCTTTTATCCCGGAAGGCTCCGCCTGATGCCGTCAGCGTTAGCTTGGAAATGGCCGCCGGAGATTCCCCGTTCAAGCATTGGAATATGGCGGAATGCTCGCTGTCCACGGGCAGCAGCGCAACTTCGTGTTTAGCCGCAAGCTGGGTGACCAAATGCCCGGCGCTGACTAGCGTTTCCTTGTTGGCGATTCCAATCTGCTTGCCCGCTTCAATGGCAGCCAATGTCGGTTTAAGCCCTTGACTGCCGACGACCGCGGTGACCAACAAATCAGCATCGGTGCCCGCGGCGACTTCCATGACTCCTTCCTCACCGTATAATACTTCGGTGGAGGATGGAATCATCATCTTCAACTGCTCAGCCAGTTCCTTGCTCGCTACGGACACCTTCTTCGGTCGGAACTGCTTGATTTGTTCAATAAACAAAGGAAGGTTTGCGCCTGCGGCCAAGCCTTCTACTATGTAACTATCCGAATCATGGGCAATGACGTCCAACGTTTGTGTCCCTATGGATCCGGTAGAGCCTAATATCGAAATTCTTTTGACCACTGCGATCCCTCCTAAATTGGGATAAGCGATAGCAGGTGCACAAACGGGAATACGATCAGCCAGCTGTCCACCCGATCCAGCACCCCCCCGTGTCCAGGCAGGATGTTGCCCGTATCCTTGATCCCTTTTACCCTCTTGTAAGCCGATTGAATGAGATCGCCGAGTTGACCGACCACCGCAATAACCGCTCCTAAATAAATAGCGTTGCCTAGCGGGAGCAGCTCCGGCTTGGCCCAGGAGAAGCATAGCGCCGCAATAATCGCCAACACGATTCCGCCCAACGCCCCCTCAATCGTTTTATTCGGGCTTATGGTTGGCCACAGCAATCGTTTCCCGAACGCACGGCCCGCAAAATAAGCGCCTGAATCGGACGCCCAGATGCATACAAAAATAAGCAGCGTCCAAAACAGTCCGTTAGGCTCAAGGTTACGGGAATAAATCATATAATGAAAGCCTAAGCCAATATATACAGCCCCCGCGAATACGGAGGAAATCTGATCGATCGTCGTTTTGTTTTTGGTAGCGACCGTAGTCACTAGAAGTACAAACAGCAGCAGCCAGACAAGGCCGATTAAACCCAATTTGCCGCTGAAGAGCTCTGTATTCGCCATAAAAACGAAAGTAACCATAAAGATAAAACCGATGACGAACAGCGGAAAATGGTTCCTGAGCTTGTACATGCGCAAATATTCCCCGAGTCCGACAACGGCGAGCCCGAGCACCAGGCCGGCAAACCAGTAACCGCCTAGCAGCAAAAACGTTATAAACAGCGCTCCGGCCACTACACCGGTTACAATTCTCGTCTTCATGTCCATCCTCCAACGAATGAGCTACAGTCCCCCGTAGCGGCGGACCCGGTTCTGATATTCCCTGATTGCTTCGAAAAAATGATTTTCCGAAAATTCCGGCCAATATAAATCGGTGAACCACAATTCTGTATAGGCCAGCTGCCACAGCATGAAGTTGCTGATCCGCAATTCTCCGCTTGTCCGAATAAGGAGATCCGGATCGGGCAGGCCCGACGTCTGCAGACGATTGGAATATTCCTCTTCGGTAATGTCTTCCGGCTTGAGCTTTCCTAACTGAACGTCGCGCACCATCGCTCTCATTGCTTCGGTCATCTCTTTGCGGCTGCCGTAATTAAAAGCGAAGTTCAGAATTAAACCGGTATTATGCTTCGTCCGTTCTATGGCATTCTCCACCGCTTCCAGTGTGTGCCCCGGGACTCCTTCCTTCCAACCGGTCATGCGGATCCGTACATTCTTTTCGATCAATTCTTCAATTTCCAGCGGGAAAAATTCCTGGGGAAGACTCATTAAGTAATCGACTTCATCTTGGGGTCTTTTCCAATTTTCTGTAGAAAACGCGTACAGCGTTAAAATCTCGACGCCGATATCGTCTGCCGCTATAGTGATCTTCTTGACATTCTTCATCCCTGAATGATGTCCTGCCACACGCGGCAGTCCTCTTCGTCTCGCCCATCTTCCATTACCATCCATAATAATGGCGACATGACGGGGTATGTTGTCCTCCGTGAGGTCGCTTTGGCTATCGACTTGCTTTTTTTTGCCAAACCAAAATTTCTTTTGAGACATTGTTGTATCCCCCATAAAGGTTTAGAAAAACGGTCAGCAAAGCTATGGTTACCGAAGCTTGATCGAAGATGCTGCCGAACGGATAACTGCCGCGGCAGTATCGCAGAATAATATCCAAAAAAAGCTAAAAGGCCCCCCTCAACGAAGGGGGTTGTCAACAAGGCGCAACACTAGACTTCGGTAATTTCCTTCTCTTTTGCTGCGAGGATCTTGTCTACCTCCGCCACATATTTATCGGTCATTTTCTGAATGTCATCTTGATGCCTGCGGGATTCGTCTTCGGAAATATCCGTTTTTTCCAGCTTTTTAATTTCATCATTCGCATCTCGGCGAATATTGCGGACCGCTACCTTGGCTTCCTCTCCCGATTTGCGTGTCAGCTTGACCAGTTCTCCTCTTCTTTCAGCAGTAAGCGGAGGAATAACAATACGGATAGAGCTTCCATCATTAGCAGGGGTTAGCCCGAGGTCTGACTTCATAATAGCTTTCTCGATGGCAGCGATGGAGGACTTATCCCAAGGTTGAATTAACAAGGTGCGGGGATCGGGGGTTGTAATATTAGCCAGCTGATTAATCGGGGTCAACGCTCCGTAATATTCAGCCTGAATTCGGTCCATCAGACCGGGTGTCGCCCGTCCGGCCCTTAAGGAGGCAAGCTCTTTTCCGAGCGAGGCTAATGCTTTTTGCATACGTTCTTCAGCATTTTTCTTAATCGACTGCGGCATTAAGATACACTCCCTTTTACTATCGTTCCGATTTTTTCGCCTAATACAACACGTTTAATATTGCTTTCATCCGTTATGGAAAACACAATCAACGGAATATCGTTATCCATGCATAAGGAGGAGGCGGTTGAATCCATAACTCCCAAATTGTTGCTGATCACTTCCATATACGTTAATTTATCAAACTTGACTGCATCCTTGTCAACAAACGGATCTGCACTGTATACTCCGTCCACTTTATTTTTACCCATCAGGATGACTTCGGCTTCGATTTCCGCAGCCCGTAAAGCCGCGGTTGTGTCTGTAGAGAAATAAGGATTTCCGGTTCCCGCCGCAAAGATGACCACCCGTCCTTTTTCCAGATGACGGATCGCTCGTCTGCGTATGTAAGGTTCCGCAACCTGCTGCATTTCAATCGATGTTTGAACGCGAGTAGGAACCCCCACGTTTTCCAAAGCGTCCTGGAGAGCGAGCGAATTCATGACCGTAGCCAGCATACCCATATAATCCGCAGTGGCACGGTCAATTCCTTTGGCACTGCCGGCAATCCCCCGCCAAATATTGCCCCCGCCGACGACGATGGCGATTTCCAGATTCAGATCATGGACCGTCTTAACTTGCTCCGCAATAGAAGTAATCATGGCAGAATCTATCCCGTATCCCTGCTGCCCGGCAAGTGCCTCACCGCTCAATTTCAATACAATTCGCTTAAAAATGGGTTGTTCCAACGTAGGTACCTCCAGTGAAGATAGTTTGTGATCCGTTGTTCAAGCATTCGTGCAGCCTGATGCGGCTAAAAAAGAAGGAACACGGATGGTGTTCCAACTTAACGCCATTGTTATTACATTTTCGTTTGAGACATTACTTCTTCAGCGAAGTTTTCCTGCTTCTTCTCCATGCCTTCTCCCAATTCATAACGAACAAAGCGGCGAATGGAAATGTTCTCCCCAATTTTGCTGATTTTCTCATTCAACAAGGTGGAGATCGTTTTGTCAGGATCTTTAATAAAGGCTTGCTCCATCAGACAAAATTCCTCATAGAATTTACTGATGCGGCCTTCTACCATTTTATCAACGATATGCTCCGGCTTTCCTTCATTTAAAGCTTGAGCGCGTAAAATTTCTTTTTCCTTCTCCAGCTCTTCTTGAGGTACTTCTTCACGTCTTACATAACGCGGGTTGATTGCTGCGATCTGCATGGCGATGTCTTTAACGAAGTCTTTAAAGTCATCCGTCTTGGCGACAAAGTCTGTCTCACAGTTGACTTCAACCAGAACTCCCACTTTACCGCCGGCATGAATGTAGGATTGAACTGCACCTTCTGTAGCGATCCGTCCAGCTTTGTTGGCAGCAGCCGCCAATCCTTTTTCACGCAATGTTTCTACCGCTTTGGCTACGTCACCGTTGGTTTCCTCCAAAGCTTTTTTACAATCTAACATTCCTGCGCCTGTTTTTTCGCGCAATTCTTTAACCATTGCAGCTGTTACTGCCATTTGTTCTTCCTCCTCGACATGTTGGCTTAAGCCTTGCTATAGAATCCCCACAAAGTGACGTATGGCCTTCGAAGCGTATTCCAAGTACTTTGCGGGGAGCCCCGGAACTAAACAATTAAATAATGTTTAAAAAAAGGGTGGCGATAGGTTATTACACCTTCAACCCACCCTTTTCAATTCATCTTATTAGATTATGCGGTCGTTTGCTCGCCTTGATTCGCTTCAATAACCGCCTCGGCCATTTTGGAAGTCAGCAGCTTCACTGCGCGAATCGCATCATCGTTCCCCGGAATGACGTAGTCAATTTCGTCCGGATCACAGTTCGTATCAACGATTCCGACGATCGGAATTCCCAGCTTGCGAGCTTCCGCAACGGCGATACGCTCTTTGCGTGGATCGATGACGAACAAAGCGCTAGGAAGACCTTTCATGTTCTTGATTCCGCCCAAAAACTTCTCGAGACGTTCTTTTTCCTTGCGGAGCAAGATGACTTCTTTCTTAGGCAGAACTTCAAACGTGCCGTCCTCTTCCCATTTTTCCAGCTCGTGCAGACGATTAATCCGCTTTTGGATTGTAGAGAAGTTAGTCAGCGTACCGCCCAGCCAGCGCTGGTTAATGTAGAACATTCCACAGCGTTCCGCTTCTTCCTTCACCGAATCTTGAGCCTGCTTCTTAGTACCTACGAATAAGAAAGTTCCGCCTTCGCCAGCTACTGACTTTACGAAGTTATAAGCTTCTTCCACTTTCTTAACCGTCTTTTGCAGGTCAATAATATAAATTCCGTTTCTTTCCGTGAAGATGTATTTATCCATTTTCGGGTTCCAACGACGGGTCTGGTGACCAAAATGAACCCCAGCTTCCAATAGCTGTTTCATGGAGATAACTGCCATCCTCACACACCTCCTCTGATTGGTTTTATAGTTCCCTCCGCCACTCTCATCTTGGAAAAAGACTTCCTTATAGAAAGCACCCTGATTCCAATTAAATGGCGTGTGTTCTTAACACCGTCAATAAATATACCATATTCAAATTAGCGATGCAACAAAATGTGCTTCCACAGACACTAAAGTGTGAAAAACGCCTTTGGGGGATTGTTCGGGAATGAGCACCCATATAAAATTGAAGGGATCCGGAAAGCAAAAACCTACAAAATTCTATACATGGACAAAAGAGACTTTCACCGCCAGGGCAAAAGTCTCTTTATTCGAATGAAATTCGATCAATGATGGCGTCGATGGATTCCCCAGGAGGGAAGGAGTAAGTCCCGCTTCGTATTTTTGGGGTTTTCTTCAGTTCTTTCAGTCTAAGCTCAAACTCATGGCTGTCTTCAATAACTCCGGCAGTTTCCAAAGCAGCAGCAACATCGGAGGCGAGCATGCCTGCGACTATAGCTACAGTAACATCTGGCGATTCGGCTGCTGATTCGGAATCAGCCGGAGCCTCCGTTCCCTGTTCTTCGGCTGCTGCGCGCGCTTGGGCAAGCCTTAATTGCTCGTCCAGCTCAGTTTGTGTATACAGCTTAACATCAGCAGGATAGATCGCGAAGCCGGCCTCCTCCGCCCGCTCCTTCCAATCGATCTCCACGGCCTCAACATCTCCGATATCCCCGCCTCGAGACGGACTTTCGCTGTTCACTGCAATGTTCATCACCTGCAGCAGCAAAGCCCCGGCAACAAGACCACTGCCTAAACCGGACCAAAACGATCTATGCCTGGACGCGCTCATGGCTGTTCTCCTCCTGTTTGCCCAACTGCACGATCAAATTGACTTCCCCTTTATTCATTCCAAATTTGCGGGCGATAACCTCTATAGACTTTCCTTGCTCGTATAAAGCAAACAGCTCCGGGTATCTTTGTTTCAGATTCATTCCGTCGCGACTTGTAACGGTCTCCGGCAGAGTCTGACTTGACTCAGCCAATGATGCCTTCTCCGGAGCTTTATCAGGAACCGCTTCCACAGGGGCCGCACTCTTGTCCGGCTTGCTTTCGGAGGAAGAGGCCGTGTTAGCCTTCATAAACTGCTCCATCCGTTCGGCCAACAACTCATCCCGCTTATGCAGCTGCTCAATTTTGCGATTTAATCCTTGAAGCTCACTATGATGCTCTTCCTTCATTCTGGCCAGCGTCTCCAGCAGCCTTTCGTTATCCAGTTCGAGCTCTGTCGCAAATTGCTCGATCGTTTCCTCCACCTCTTTAACGAGGTCCGTAGAGGTCTTGGGGGATATGGGAAGCAAACGAGAAAGCACGATGATAACTGCTCCTATTAATACAATGTAAACCCAAGGTTCGTTCATGGAGTCCACCTTTTTGTCCATCGGATTCTTTTAATGAGCTTCAGCCCATAAGTGGATGTTCTTCCATCTCCACTCCAAAGGCTATGAAATATGTAATGCCAATAATATAGAAGTCCATAGGGGACTTTTGACAAACTCTATAACTGCAAATCAATGAATTTGCCTTTGTACGGGTGCTCGGACTTTTTATCCTCCACAGGGCTGGAGTCGTCTTTATTGCTCCTTCTTCTTTCGTTCCCGCCTTTGCGATGACGGCGTTCCTCCCCGTCTCGAATACCGGCTTGTTCGGCCGCTTCCGATTTTGCGGCGACATTCCGCTCCTTCTCCGTATCTTTTGCCGCCTGATTCGCAAGGTGGCTCTGATCTTGAACAGGCTTCTGCTGAATCTCATTTTGTTTGATGCCGGCATCGGGGCTTTTATGGACGGCAAGCTGCATATCGATCGATTTCAAGCTCATGCGTTCTCCCCCAGTTCAATAAGAGTCTTGTGGCCGTTATTACGGAAAGAGCGGATACATGACGATGTCACCGTTATCGATTCGGAAATAAACTCGTTGGACCGGATCTTTAGTAGATTTAATATAACGTCCCATAACCAGTCTCACTCCGCCATATACGGTCGAAGTCGCCTCGATTTTGGCCAGCTCGGTATCCTCCAATGTTTTCTCCAAATGCAGAATTCGATCTTTGCTCATTTCAATTTCTTCGGATGTTTGCTTCTTGGTGTTCGATAATTTGACTCTCATCGCTACTTTGTCAGGCGACATCTGGCCGGACGCCGCCAATTGATCCAACAGGGTCAGCGCTTTCTCGGTCTTCTGAAGATTGTCGGTGCTGCTCTTCAATTGCTCCTTTAATTGCAGCAGCTCGCTTCTCACCTCGGGCAACACGCCCACCTCTATTACAGTAGCCGTAGATAGAGAATTCCCTATCGTCCTGGCGCTGACATATTCCCCGGCCTGAATTTTTCCGCCAACGATCAATCCTTTGGCGCCCGCGCATTGCACGCTTCGGCCGGCGCGCACATTGGAATGCATAATACTTTGGGAAATGATGACGTCTTCCCCGGCCTCGACATTCCCTTCCTGTACGAAGGCGCTTCTGACCGTCTTCCCCGCTCGAATCAAGCCTTTATTTTGGCCTAATATTCCGGCGCTGATCAATATGGAGCCCCCGGCTTCCATTTCCGCACCTTCTACGCTGCCCGTTACGCGAATGTCTCCCTCTGCCTTAACCTTGAATCCGGTCAGCACGTTCCCGCGAATGACGACCGTTCCGATAAAGTCAATATTCCCGATCCCATAATCGACATCGCCATTTACTTCATAGACCGGAAATACGTTGATTTGTCCATGTCCAGTATGGCTGATCACACCATCAATAGCCGAATACAGTTGTTGGTTCTCTTTATCGGTAACTACATTTTTTCCAATCTTGAATCTGGCTTCCTTGCCGTTCCTCGCCCTAATAACCTCGCCGGTTACCGCTTTGCCGGGTATTCCTTCGGTTGGCGGAATTCTGCGGGCCAGCAGCTCCCCTTTTCGAACATTGTGGATCGTGGTCACTTCCCGGAAATCGACGGAGCCATCCTCCAAAACAGCAGGTTTCTTGGCTTGATCTTTCAGATCAAACAAGTAACTGATTATTCCATCCTTGCCCGGCTGGGGCGGATCTCCCGAAGCAATGACAATTTTCCGCTTTAAGTAGGGCCCGATGTCGGTCGCTATCTGCACAATTCTCGCGTAATCAATCCCATAGCTTATCGAGTGGTTTTTAAGCAGCGCTTCTAACTGTTGAACGGTACAGACCATATCTTCCCCGCAGTTAGAAAAATCCAGGAAGGCTTCCAATTTGTCGTTAGACACCGTTACTTCAATGTAGTAGTCGTTAGAGGCTGAATGAGGGTTCATAGTAATCCATCCCTTCTATTCATGCAACAATTGTACTTTAAATCGTCCCAGCGATCCTCTCAAGCGAAGAATGGCTTTAGAATGAAGCTGAGATATGCGAGACGGCGACAGCGACATCACTTCGGCAATTTCACTCAGCGACAGATCCTCGTAATAGAACAACGAGACGACCGTTCTTTCTTTTTCAGTTAACCGGTCAATAGCTTTGGCCAAAGTTTCCTTCAAAAAAAACTCATTAACCTTATACTCGGGGTTTTTGGATGTTTCGTCAACTAAAATGGATAATCTCGTCTCTGACTCTTCCTCTTTAATAGGCTCATCAATAGAACAAAGAGTCGTTAAGGTTATTTCTTGCAGCATCGTATGAAATTCCTTCTCGGTCACTTGCAAATAACTGCTGATCTCCTCATCGGTGACAGATCGCAATTTTTCCTGCTCCAGCTTTTGGTAGGCTTCCTCAATTTTTTTCGCCTTTTCTCGAACCGAACGGGGGACCCAATCACCTTGACGCAGCCCATCTATGATCGCTCCACGAATTCTCCATGACGCGTAGGTTTCAAATTGAAGGCCGCGCATATGGTCGAATTTCTCAATCGCATCGATCAAGCCCATCACTCCGTGACTGGCCAAATCGTCTTTCGATACCGAGCCCGGCATGCCGCTCGCCAGCCGGTTGGAAACGAAGTCTACCAAAGGTAGATAGCTTTCCATTAACTGCTGCTTCGCCTCAAGCGAGCTCTCTTCTTTCCATCGCTTCCATATTTCCATGTTGGATAAATGGGATTGCTTTTGAACTGCCATACAAGTTCACCTTCCTTACTCTTCTGAAAGATGACGAAGGGCTTTGACCAGCTCTTCCGAATTGACCTGATCCTTGGTTGCCAGCTTAGGCGGATTCAGAGGAGCGAATCCGTCGTCTTCTTCCTGCTCCGTAGACTGCCTGCCGGATGGGGAAGAGTCCCCGGACTTTGCTATCGGCTCGTCAGGTGTTGTAAGATCTATTGTTTGTCCGCGCGCCGGCTCTTCCGGCGTCGATGGTTGACCAGTCTCCGAACTCGGTTCAGCAAGCAATATCCCCAGAATCCAGCGAAAGACAAATACAAGTGCAAACAAAATAACGAAGCTATATAGTGAGCGGAGCAAGGTCGTTGTCAATATGTTGTTGGAAAAAGAGGCTAAAAAGGTAGCCACAGCTCCCAATCCGCCAATCATCACATTCCAGCGAATCGTTCCCATCATTTATAAATCACGGCTTCCATGCTGAACACTCCGGATATGCAGAATTCCGGTAGCACAATCCAGTTCAATTGTTCTTCCATAATTTCCTCCCGTATCTTCCGCTTTGACGGGTATTCCGAATCGGTCCAGCAGCGCTTTGCAGGATTCCACATTACGGGGACCAATTCTCATCGAGTCGGACCGGTTGCCAAATACAAACATTTGGGCTCCTCCGGCCATTTTGGCCTCCATACGGCGGACCGCCGCACCTTCCTCTTCCATCAGGCGGACCAATTCGGGCAAAGCCGTATCCGCAAATTTGGCCGAATTGATCGGACCTTCCCTGGCAATGGAGGAAGAGGGAAGCATGACATGGGCCATGCCGCCGATTTGGGTGGCGTGATCATAAAGAGTGACCCCGACGCAAGATCCCAAACCTGTCGTTCTTAACGCTCCCTCACCGCGAATGACGTTCAAATCGGCCATTCCAACCTTCACTACATTTTGCTGAATCATGAAGCGGGCACTCCCAGCGCAGAAAACAGATTATCAAATGAGTCCGGATCGGGGATAAAAAAGAAATGGCCTTCGATCGCTTCACTGCCCTCGAAAAAATTAGTATCGATGAACAAAGCCTGATCCCCCATCTGACCGTATTGAAGCAGTCCATAGCTTAGAATCGCCCCTGCCATATCCATCGCGAGCAAGGGCACGGAAGGGATCAGCTCCAGCCGAGTCAACTCGGCCAAGGAGGTCAGATAGGAGCCCGCCAGAATATTGCCGATTTCCTGTAATGCGGACAGCTCCATTTCGGTATAATGCCCCTCTCCTTCTCCACCGTTCATTACAAGAGAGCTGAGCAGCAGCTTGGCTGATGATTGAGTAAAGATGAAGAACAAGTTGCCGGGAACATCCCCTTCCACCCGTAAAAACACGGCAATGATGACTTGCTCCGATCCGCCTACGCTATCCGATATTTGCTCAAAAGGGACCAATTTGACCTTGGGCACCTTCATATCGACCTGCTTGCCAAGAAGCTTGGACAAAGCGGTCGCCGCGTGACCGGCGCCGATATTGCCGACTTCCCTCAACACATCCATCTGAAACTCAGCCATCGGCTTCATCGCATTCATCGGCTATACCTCGAATTGTTCCAGTTGGATGATTTCGTCCTTGTTAAGCACTTCTCGCAAGTTGAGCAGTACCAGGAGGCGATCCTCTCCGACTTTGGCGATACCGTGCAAATATTTGGCTTTGATTCCGCCCACGACCTCCGGCGGATCTTCTATGGCGTTCTCCGCCACGTCCAGCACATCGTTAGCCGAGTCAACGATTAATCCAACCTCCAGCTCGTTGACAGCGACAATTATGATCCTGGTTTGATCGGTATACTCCCGTTCCTCCAGACCAAACCGGCTGCGCAAGTCGATCACCGGGGTGACGACGCCGCGCAGGTTAACGACTCCTTTAACAAACGCCGGAGTCTTGGGAACTCTGGTCATCGGCAGCATTCGCTCGATAGTCTGAACCCTCTCTACATCAACGCCATATTCCTCGTCGCCAAGGGCAAACACGATCACTTTCAAATCTTCTCCCATTCCCACTCACCCTTTCATAAATTATGGAGCTAGAATTCATTTATTTAATAAGCGCGTTCGTTTCCAGAATAAGGGCTACCTGTCCATCCCCCAAAATAGTCGCTCCGGATACGGCGAACGGATTATTCAAATATTGACCTAATGATTTCAGGACAATTTCCTGCTGCCCGATAAACTCATCCACAACAATCGCCGCTTGCTTGTCCCCTTTTTGAATCACGATCAACTGCATGGAAGAGCTTAAGGCTACAGACTTAACCGGGATATCGAGCAATTGATCCAGATAAATGACCGGGATTACACTTCCCCGGTAGTTAAGCATGGGATTGCCGTGAACGACACGGACCTCGCTTTTTTCCACGATCGCCGTTTCAGCAATGGACGACAGTGGAATAGCGTACTTCTCTTCCCCTATCCGAATCAGCATAGCCGCTATAATCGAGAGCGTGAGAGGAAGCTGTACGGAAAACTTCGTTCCCTGTCCCGGATTGGACGATACACTAACTTGGCCGCCAAGAGATTCGATCTTGGTCCGAACGACATCCAGTCCGACCCCGCGGCCGGAAATATCGGAGATTTGGTCGGCGGTACTGAAGCCGGACGCGAATAGCAGCTGGTAAACCTCTTCGTCCGCCAGCTTATCCGCCTGCTCCTGTGTGACCACATTTTTGCGGATCGCCGTTTGCAGTACTTTATCTCGGTTAATTCCTTGGCCGTCGTCCTGAATTTCGATGAAGACATGATTACCGCTATGAAAAGCCGTCAGTTGAATCGTCCCCACCTCGGATTTCCCCGCGGCCAACCGTTCGTTTCTCGACTCCACTCCATGGTCCACCGCATTTCTCAACAGGTGAACCAGCGGGTCTCCAATTTCATCAATAACGGTCCGATCCAATTCGGTTTCCGCCCCGGTAATGACCAGATCGATCTTCTTATCCAGTGATTTGGCAATATCCCGGATCATTCTGGGGAAGCGGTTGAATACCGTATCGATTTGCACCATCCGCAGCTTGAGAACAATATTTTGCAAATCGCCGCTGACACGGGTCATATGCTCGACGGTTTCGGTCAAATCGTTTCTGTGAATTTCTCTGGCCAATTGCTCCAGCCGAACCCGATCAATTAACAGCTCGCTTAGCAAATTCATCAGCACATCGAGCCGCTCGATATCGACGCGAATTGTTCGGCTTGCCGCAGGAGCCCCCGCCGGCTTCGGCTTGGCTTTGGCCGGCTGTCCGGCAGCCTGCGATTTAACGGCAGCCGCCTTGGCTTCGGCTGCTGCGGGCGGCTCGGCAATCGCCGCAGCCGCTTCCTGGGAACCCGCATGAAGACGCTGCAGCATCTCCTCATCCAGTGGATGCACGTTCACAGACTCAATTTCGGAAACGTTCATTATTTCATTCTGAAGCGCAGAAGCTTCTTTATCGCTTATGAAGTAAACAGAGAAGCCTTTGTCGAACATTTCCTGCTCGATCTCTTCTACGGAAGGGGTTGTCTTGACTACTTCCCCGCTATTTTCCAATATGCCGAAAACCATGAAGGAGCGAGCTGCCTTTAATACGCAATCGTCACGGAAAGCAACATCAATGTGATAGATCTGGTTTCCGGCCTGCAAAGTTTGCAAGAGGACGGAATATTGAAATTCATCCAGATCGGCTGAGGGTGCGGCCGCCTCTTGCTTTGCGGAAGCTGTATCTCCGTGAACAATCGCATTTAATGATGCGATAAGCTCCGATACGTCCAGACTTCCCGTTCCTCCATTGATAATGTCATTCACCATCGACTCCAGCGCGTCATTCCCGGTAAATAAGCATTCGAAGATAGGTTCACTCATGGAAAGCTTATCGTTCCGAACCAGATCCAGCACGTTCTCCATCTCATGGGTTAGGGAAGCGATATCCTCGAATCCCATAGTCGCCGACATTCCTTTCAGCGTATGGGCCGAGCGAAAGATGATCTGTACAATCTCAATGTCCTCAGGGCTTTGTTCCAACTGAAGCAGTTGATCATTCATGGCTTGTAAATGTTCTCTCGCTTCATCGATGAAAACTGACAAGTACTGATTAGTATCCAAACCGCTGCACCTCCTGTATTTACATAGTAGATTTAGTCGCTGCCGGGGCTCGGGCCCGGATTATTCTTTGATTAGCTCCAGCAGTTTGCCGCTGATTCTCTGCTGGGGCAGGATGTACATAGCTGCTCCCCGTTCGACCGCTGCCCGCGGCATTCCATACACAACGCAGGTTTCCTCGGATTCAGCAATGGTCGTCCTCGCCCCCGCCTGCTTCAAGGCCAGCAGACCGGCTGCTCCGTCGCTGCCCATCCCCGTCATTAGGACGGCATGTCGTTTAAGCTCCTTATAAGGGACCAGCGATTCAAAGAGCACGTCCACAGAAGGTCGATGCCCGGAACGAGTGCCTTCCTCGGATAGCCGGATACCATAGCCGTGCGGACCTTGTCTGTTTAACAGGAGATGATATCCTCCTGGAGCAATGTAAGCTGTACCGCTCTCCACTGGCATTCCTTCCTCGGCTTCGACAACCTTAATCTCGGAAGAGGAATCAAGACGGCGGGCCAATGATTTAGTAAAGACGGGAGGCATGTGCTGCACGATTAGAATCGGTGCAGGAAACCGTTTGGGCAAGCCGGACAGCACCTGCTGCAAAGCCCTCGGTCCCCCGGTGGAGGTTCCGATGGCGATCAAGTGGCTGAACTTCCTTCCCGCCATTTGATCGCGGCCTTTCTCCGCTCCTTCCTCCCGTTTCACCTGCGGAACCGGGTCCGGCATCGTTATCGTTAGTGGCGGCGCTTCGACCACCCGAACCTTCGAGCGCGCGGCCATCATTAATTTCTGATGCAGCTCCAGCTTCACTTTATACAAATCCAGAGAAATGGAACCGGACGGCTTGCCGACAAAATCGACCGCTCCCCACTGCAATGCCTGAACGGTCGCTGCGGCTCCTTCCTGGGTCAAGCTGCTCAGCATCACGACCGGAGTCGGATGCTCAGCCATTATCCTCTGCAGAGCTTCCAGCCCGTCCATCACGGGCATCTCCACATCCATGGTGACGACATCCGGTTTAAGCCGCTTCACTTTTTCGATCGCATCCGCCCCGTTAATGGCCGTGTCCACTACCTGCAGGCGCGGATTGCCGGACAAAAGATCGCTTATGATTTTTCTCATAAAGATAGAGTCATCGACGACAAGTACCCGATAAGGACGCATCCGTTTCCCTCCTCTAAGCTGCATATAATGTGGTATGTAGTGGCATGCTGTTGGAAATCCGACCCATCCATTCTGACAACCGACATAGTCCGTCTGAAGATGTTGTGTTCAAGCTGGTCTGCTACTTCTTCCATCTAAGCATCGAATGCAAAAAGCCTCTAATGCCCGCTTGCGGGGCCTGTGGAGCAAGTCCGGATAAAAACCGATCGGCCAAATCGTGAATCGATCTGGAAGCGATGCAGTGAGGGTAAGCAACGGTAAATGGCTTCTGCAGTTTGACTGCCTTCGGGACGCAGTTATCGTCCGGAATATATCCTAGAATAGGAATGTCCATCTCCAAGAAGCGATGGGCTGCGATTCGGAATTTATCCGCTGTTTGCTTTCCTTCCTTCGGGCCGGATACCCGGTTGACCACCAACCGAAAAGCTACGTCATGGCCGAGTCCTTTCACCATCTTGATAACGGCGTAAGCATCGGTAATCGAGGGCGGCTCAGCAGTCGTGACAACGATCGTTTCATCCGCCGATACGATGAATTGGAGCGTCTCATTCGACAATCCCGCACCGGTATCAAAAATAATATAATCGACGTGGCCGTCTAGCCGTTGAATCTGCTCCGAGAACATCCCCAGCTCTTCCTCGGACAAATGCAGCAAATCTGTAAAACCCGAGCCGCCTGCAATAAACTTCAATCCGCCATAGCCCTCGTGAATAATACTCCAAATCGAGCGGTTCTGTTTAACCAAGTGATACAGGTTATAACGCGGGGTGACCCCCATCAGCACATCCAGATTGGCCAAGCCTATATCGGCATCGAATATAAGCACCTTGCGGCCGCGCGCCTGCAGAGCAAGCGCGAAATTCAACGTAAAGTTGGACTTGCCTACGCCGCCTTTACCGCTCGTCACAGTAATGACGCGGGTGTGGCTGAAAGCCGGCTTCTCTTCCGCCGCTTTCATCCTCATCAGCTTGCGCAAGCTTTGTGCCTGATCATTCATGCACGGCTTCCCCCAAAATGACGTTAATGATTTGCTGCTCGCTAGCTTCCGCAATATCGTCAGGAACGTTCTGCCCATTCGTAACATAGGACAACTGAAGGTTAAGCGAGTCGATTAAATTCAGGATCGAGCCCAAGGTTCCTGTTTCGTCCATCTTAGTAAACAGCACTTTATCAAGTTTGAATTTCATGAAGTTATCCGCAATGACCTTCATATCCCTGTACTTAGTCGTCAGGCTGAGCACAAGGAACGTCTCGCTCGCCCCCTTCGATTGAAGCAGCGAATTCAATTCGGAAACATACATTTCGTTGCGGTAATTCCGTCCCGCCGTATCCATAAAAATAATATCCCTGTCTTCCAGTTGGGAAAATGCCCGCTGCATGTCCTGTGGCGAGAAAACAACCTCCAGCGGAATGTTTAAAATGGTCGCATAGGTTTTGAGCTGCTCGATGGCGGAGATTCGGTAAGTATCCGACGTAATCAAACCAACCTTGCGCTTGTGCTTCAGCACCTGCTCAGCGGCCAGCTTAGCGATCGATGTCGTCTTGCCGACCCCGGTCGGGCCGACAATGTGAACGATGCGAGTGTGCTCAGAGATGGCCTTGGCTCCTTGATCGGCAAAAATCTCAAGCATTTTGTCGCGAGCGCTGGAAACAAGCCGGGCTCTGTCCCATTCCTCCGCGGATTCATGCATTTCATCCCGAATGGGACCAAGAATCCGCTCGACCAGTTCCGGCGATACTTCCTGCTCCAGAAGCCTCTCCTTTAATTCCAGCCATTCGGGCGGCGCACTCGCTTCGGAAACCGATGCGGTGGACAGCTGTTGCACGAGCTTCTTCATCTGTCTGATCTCTTCGAGGATGGGCCCGTCTCTTCCCTCGGAATTATCCGCTGCTTCCTTAGCAGGTCTGACGCCGGAATCGGTCACAATGGGAGCGCCTTTCTTCAGCGTGTCGGGAAATCCTTCTGTTTGTTCCGATGCGGACATGGAATAGGGACGGCGGCCGGAATAGGCAGCGGCCGCAGCTGTCTCCGCTTGTACCGCAGCCTGATGGACAGAAGGAGATACGGACGAAAGAGGAGGAGGCGGGCTCTCGTCTGCGGCGGCAATCACCTCTATTTTTTTCTTGCCGAACCAGCCCCATAGTCCCCCTGTACGAATCTCCTTTGTATTCAAGATGACGGCATTCTTCCCTAAATCGCTGCGGATTCGGACGAGCGCATCGGGCATCGAATCGACGACATAACGCTTCACCTTCATAGATTCACTACCCCCATACTTTGAATTTCAACATTCGGCTCCAGCTCGCTGTAGGATAATACCGGAATATCCTGCATCGTTCTTTCCAACAGCTGACGCAGGTACATCCGAATCGTCGGAGAGGTCAGGATGACTGGCTGTTGTCCGGACTGAACGGCTTTGCCTACCTGCTCGCTCAACCGGTGATAGATCGTCTGTGAAGAGGTCGGATCAAGCGCCAGATACGATCCTTGATCCGTCTGCTGAACCGATTCCGCGATCTTTTTCTCCAGGGACGGCCCGACGGTAATGACCTTGAGCGAATCGTCGCCTTGGGCAAACTGCTGGGTAATCTGGCGAGAAAGTGCCTGGCGGACATATTCGGTCAGTATATCCGGGTCTTTGGTATAGGTTCCATAATCGGCCAGCGTCTCCAGAATCGTAACCAGATCCCGTACGGATATTTTCTCACGCAGCAGCTTGACGAGAACCTTCTGGACATCCCCGATCGACAGCACATTCGGGATCAAGTCCTCCACCAGAGCCGGATAAGCCTCCTTGACGTTCTCGATCAACGCTTTCGTCTCTTGGCGTCCGAGCAATTCAAAGGCATGCTTCTTGATGACCTCGGTCAAGTGAGTGGCTACGACAGACGGAGGATCGACCACCGTATATCCGGACAGCTCTGCCCGATCCTTCGTTTCCTCGTCAATCCATAGAGCGGGCAGCCCGAATGCAGGCTCCGTCGTTTCGATTCCAACGACGGAATCATCCTCCACTCCCGGACTCATCGCCAAATAATGATTCAGGAGCAAATCTCCCCGAGCGATCATATTCCCTTTAATTTTGATCACATATTCATTCGGCTTTAACTGGATGTTATCGCGGATTCTAATGACAGGCACGACAACCCCCAGCTCCAGCGCGCATTGTCTTCGGATAAGAATAATTCGGTCTAACAAATCTCCGCCTTGCTGCGCATCCGCCAGTGGGATCAAGCCATATCCGAATTCGAATTCGATCGGATCGACCTGCAGCAGGCTTATGACGCTTTCCGGGCTGCGCACTTCTTCGAATTCCTGTTCCTCCTCGATTTGCTGCTCCTCCACTTGCCTCCGCTCCATCGTTTTTTGCATTTTGTATGCCGCAAAAATTAACAGAGCGCCAATCGGAAGTGTCGCCCCCAGACCAATCGGAGTAAACAAGCCGAGTACAAGAATGGTTCCGGCCACAACATAAAGCAGTCTGGGATAGGTTAGCAGCTGCCCGGATATATCCGAAGCGAAGTTGCCGTCGGAGCTCGCGCGTGTCACAATCAGTCCCGCCGCTGTCGAAATGAGCAGGGCCGGAATCTGACTGACCAGACCGTCCCCAATGGTTAACCTGGAGAAAGTGGCCCCCGCTTCTGCCAGCGACATATCATGATAAATCATTCCAATAATCAATCCGCCAAGAAGATTGATTATTAAAATGATAATTCCGGCGATGGCATCTCCTTTGACAAATTTACTGGCTCCATCCATCGCTCCGTAAAAATCAGCCTCCCGCTCGATCTTGCTCCGGCGGTCTCTGGCTTGGGTTTCGTTAATGAGACCCGCATTCAAATCAGCGTCAATACTCATCTGCTTACCCGGCATCGCATCCAGGGTGAAGCGTGCCGCCACTTCCGCTACCCGCTCCGAACCTTTAGTAATGACGATGAATTGAATAATAACAAGAATCAGAAAGACGACCAGTCCGACGACAATGTTTCCATTTGCTACAAAGCCTCCGAAGGTGTCAACGACTTGCCCCGCCTCGGCCTCCGACAAAATATTTCTCGTTGTCGAAATGTTCAACGCCAACCGATAAAGCGTCGTCACGAGCAGCAAGGACGGGAAGACCGAAAACTGCAGAGCTTCCTTCGTATTCATCGCAACAAGCAGAATCGTTAACGCCAACGTAATGTTAATAATGAGGAGAACGTCTAGCAAAGGAATGGGAACCGGAACGACCATCATCAGAACGATCCCGATTATTCCGACCAAGATCAATAAATCCCGTACTTTCACTGTTTAGTCTCCTCCAATTGCACATTCATGCACTTAATTGACTTTGCCCTTTAGCTTAAACACATAGGCCAATACTTCGGCGACCGCTTGAAACAAGTCCCCTGGAATCGATTCGTTCAATTCCACCCGATCATACAGTGCTCTGGCCAACGGTTTGTTTTCCATAATAACGATGCCGTTCGCTTTGCCAATTTCCCTGATTTTGAGGGCGACATAATCGGCACCTTTGGCAATAACCGTAGGAGCCTCCATCTTCCCGGACTCATATTTCAGCGCCACGGCATAGTGAGTCGGGTTCGTAATAATGACGTCCGCCTTCGGAACTTCCTGCATCATCCGCTGCATAGCCATTCTCCGCTGCCTTTCCTTAATTTTGGATTTGATCAGCGGATCTCCCTCGGTCTTTTTATATTCGTCTTTAATATCCTGCTTGGACATCCGCAAGCCTTTTTCGTGCTCGTATTTCTGATACATATAATCAAAAATGGCCAGTACGATTAGAACGAGTCCGATTTTGACCCCCAGCTCCACCATAACCTTCGCAACGAACGACAGGATCGATTCCAACGGAAGATGAGCGAGGCCCATCAGTTCCCGTTTTTTGCCCCAAAGAGTAACAAATACGATCGTCCCAATAACAATTAATTTGAAAACCGTTTTGAGAAATTGAACGAGAGACCGCAGCCCGAACATTTTTTTGGCTCCTTCCACCGGATTCAGCTTGTTCAGCTTCATCTTTAAAGGCTCTCCGGTGAACAATACGCCAACCTGCACGTAATTCCCTATTACTGCCATAACGACAGCAAAGAGAAGAATGGGGGAAAGCATAATCAACCCGTCGATCATCAATGTGTTAAACAATGCAGTCGTGTTTGGAATAGTCACGCTCATCAGCATGTAATCGTTCAGCGTTAAAGTAAACAGCTCGAAAAACCGCTCCTTCAGGAAACCTCCAAACAGCAGAAATGCGACAAATGTAAAGAAGAGAACTAGGGCTCCGGGCAGCTCCATACTTTTGGCAACCTGCCCTTTTTGCCGAGCTTCCCGTTTTTTCTTCGGGGTGGCCGGCTCCGTTTTTTCCTGCGAGAACAGCTGCAGATCCATCTGCCATCGATAAGTGGACACCGGTTCATCCCTCCATACGCTTCTAAGCAAACTAAGATGATCCCCGCATGGCCAGAAGTTCCAACAACCTGGTTACATACTCGAACAGCGTCCGGAACAGATCCGAAAACAGGTTGTACATTCCCGGAACAAACAGAAAAAGCAGCAGCAGGCCTACCAATATTTTCATAGGGATTCCCAAGACGAAAATATTGAATTGCGGGGCCGTTCTGGCCAGCACCCCTAACCCGACATCAACCAGGAACAAGGAGGCTACTAACGGTGCGGCCATTTGGAACGCCAGAGCGAAAGCTTTAATAAATGATTGCAGAAAAAACTCACTGACCTGTCCCTGATAGATATGGGCAAACAAATCGTTAGAGAGCGGAACCCATTCATAGCTGTCCACAATGGCCTGGATAAGCAAATGATGTCCGTTAAAGCTTAGAAACAGCAGCAAGGCAATGAAGTATTTAAAATTCCCCAGCAATGGAGTCTGGACTCCCGTCATCGGGTCAATGACATTGGCCATCGCAAACCCGATCTGGACATCGATGAACGCACCGGCAATCTGGACCGCCGTAAAAAATAGATTCGCAATTAATCCAAGCAGCAATCCGATTAATATTTCTTTAATAATCGAGAGCAGGTATTCTCCATCCATCGGAATAGGGGCCTCGCCGATAGCCGAAATCGCCATTAATGTAAGGAAAAAAGACAGCCCTATTTTAAATTGCATGGGAACGTTTCTAGCCGTGAAAACCGGCGCTACCAGAAAAAAGGAAGTGATTCTGCAAAAAAGGAGCATCGCGTTAGGAAAATACTGCAAAAACAACTCCATCAATTTCCAGCCCTAACCAATATACTTATGTAAGTTGCTAAATAAATTAAATGTAAAATCGACCATCGTCGTCAGAATCCACGGCCCGAATAATAGAACCGTTAACAAAACCGCGACAATTTTGGGTACGAAAGCAAGGGTCTGCTCCTGAATTTGGGTAGTCGCTTGAAAGATGCTGATCGCTAAACCTACGACCAGCGCAACAACCAGCATGGGAGCGCTGGCCTTTAATACGGTATATACCGCCTCGCCCGCCAGCCGTATAACAAAATCTGAAGCCATGGGGTTCCCTCCTGTCATCTATTGGACTTGTCAGGTATTAAAACTGACCAGCAGCGATTTAACCACCAAGTACCAGCCATCGACCAGAATAAACAGCAGTACTTTGAAAGGCAGCGAAATCATGACCGGAGGCAGCATCATCATCCCCATCGACATCAACGTACTGGCAATGACCATGTCGATAACGAGAAATGGGACAAAGATCATGAATCCCATCTGAAAGGCTGATTTCAGCTCGCTGATTGCGAAGGCGGGAATGAGAGCCGTCAGCGGCGTATCTGCGATTCCGGTTGGCCTGTCGGCCTGAGAGTAGTCCAAAAAGAGCTTTAAGTCTTTCTCCCGTGTATGCTTGCCCATGAATTCCTTCAATGGAAGCGCCGCCCGGCTCAAAGCTTCGTTCTGAGTTATCTCCCCCGCCATATAAGGCTGGAATGCGACATTGTTGATCTCCGCCAACGTCGGCGACATGACGAACAAGGTTAAGAACAATGCCAAGCCGATCAGCACCTGGTTCGGAGGCATCTGCTGGGTCGACAGGGAGGTCCGGACAAATCCGAGTACGATGACGATGCGTGTAAAGCTCGTCATCAGAACGAGGATGGCCGGTGCCAGGCTCAAAATGGTGATGAGCAGAACGATCGAGACCGTGCTGGAAACCCCGCTAGGATCGTCCGTTCCGCCGCCGATATCTAGATTGATGTTAGGAATCGGAAGAGGCGCCGCATCCTCCGCAAAGCTCTGATCCGCAAACAGGAAGGATAGCAGCAGAACGACTCCAAACAACACAAGCCGTTTATTTCTTTTCATCGTTCCTCCGACCGATCTGTTTTGTTTTCTTTATGAATCCATTGCTCGACCCTGTCATGGCGGTCGGATAATTGATCCATTCTTTGCTGAAACATTTGTTGGAAAGAAACGGAAGTTTCCTCCTCTGCTTTTTTAGGTGCGAACCATTTTCTGATCAACGGAAATCCCTTCATTTCATTATTTATTCCGACCATGCTCTGGCTGCGGATATACTCGATTTCCTCGAGATCATCGATTTTCTCGAGCAACCGGATTTCGTCCCCCACTCCCAGTACATAAAGAGAGTGTCCGATTTGCACAATTTGAACCGACTTGTTCTGCCCAAGGGAGACTCCGCCCCATGTTTTGATCGTACGGCCCGGCATAAAGCCTTTATTTTTTTGAGCCATCATCTTAATTATGAAGAGAAATAATCCGATAATAAGAACTAGATAAACGATTACTTTGAACACCATGCCAAACCCACTGTAGCCTAAATCGTTCCCTTCCCCTTCGGCAAAACAGCGGGAACCGCACATCAAGCCAAAAGCAAGTAAAGCCAGAGTTCCCGCAACCACTTTGCTTTGCAACCCACTGCCAGACAAACCGGCTGTTCTATTCGCACAGATCACGACGGGCCTATCCCATCGTTTTCTTAATGGCTTCGATTACGCGATCCGCCTGGAACGGCTTGACAATGAAATCTTTGGCTCCAGCCTGAATCGCATCGATTACCATAGCCTGCTGGCCCATTGCGGAGCACATGATGACTTTGGCGTTGGGATCTATCGCCTTTATTTCTTTAAGCGCCTGGATTCCGTCCATTTCGGGCATCGTGATATCCATCGTAATCAAATCCGGCTTAAGCTCTTTGTACTTCTCCACCGCTTGAAAGCCATCATTGGCTTCCCCGCAAACGTCATATCCGTTCTTGGTGAGAATATCCCGGATCATCATTCTCATAAAAGCAGCGTCATCCACAACTAAAATACGGTTAGCCATTACTAACAGTCCCCTTTTCAATTGGTATTATTGTAATCTTTGAATTCGATCCAATGGATTTACGATATCGGTGACACGGACTCCGAAGTTTTCGTCTATGACGACCACCTCGCCCTTGGCAATCAGCTTATTGTTGACCAGAATATCAACCGGCTCACCGGCAAGCTTATCCAGCTCGATAATCGAGCCTTGCGACAGGTCCAAAATATCTTTAATCGCTTTTTGTGTCCTGCCCAGCTCTACCGTTACTTTAAGCGGGATATCGAGCAACAGATTCAGGTTCGAATCGTCTGCCTGCACCGAAGCGGTTTGATCAAAGCTGCTGAATTGCACCGGCTGAACATTGACATTGCGAACCGGCACATTCCCATAATTGGCCGGACCGGCAGCAGCGGGCTGCTGATGCGGCGGAGCCATGTCAGGCTGCGGAAACGGTGGAGCCGTCTCGGCTTGAGTTGGTGCAGCCGGGATCGATGCAGCCGGAGGCGGGCCCGACACGGACGGACTGGACGCTGCCGTTGCAGCGCTCTGAGCCTGCGGCTCCTCGATCGGTTCAGGTGCCGGAGCGCTAGGTTCCGTATCCTGAGATCCCATCAGGAGAGAGACCATTTCCCTGGCAAAGCGTACGGGTAAAAGCTGCATTATGGTCGAGTCGATTAAATCTTTAATCGTAAGCCGGAACGATACCTTGATAAACACTTGCTCATCAGGCAGCTTGTCCGTTTCGTCCGGCTCCGCCAAATCGAGAATATCGATCCCTGGAGGAGAAATATTGACGAACCGATTAAAGATGGTCGACATGGAGGTCGCGGACGAGCCCATCATCTGGTTCATCGCTTCCTGCACCGCGCTAATGTGGAACTCGCTCAGTTCTTCGTCCAGTGCTGTCCCGTCTCCTCCCATCATCAAATTAGCGATTACTTGAGCATCACGGGTTTTGATGACGAGCAGGTTCACTCCATTGAAGCCCTCCACATAATTGACATGTACGGCTACATGAGGCTTCGGAAACTCATCCTTCAGCTTTTGTTTCGAAATCGCACTCACCTTGGGGGTGGTAATATCGACTTTTCTGCCCAGCAATGTCGATAAAGCCGTCGCCGCGCTGCCGAATGAAATGTTGCCGATTTCCCCCAGCGCATCCTGTTCAATCGTTGTTAAATAGTCCTCTACGTCCGTGTGATCTTCTTCATCTTCGTAACTGTTGTTCGAAGTTTGGTTCAGCAGAGCGTCTATTTCTTCCTGAGACAGGAAATCTTTATTATTCGTCATCCTCTTCCACTCCTTCACTGACAATATCCGTTATCTGAACGGCCGATTTACCTTTTACCGTCCCGGGGACCCCGATAAATTTCAATTTATCCCCTACCCTGATCGCCAACCCTTCTCCGACCAGCTTGTTCAACGTAATGACGTCGCCTTGTGCGAGCCCGAGAAATTCACTGACCGTCAGCTGAGAATGTCCGAGCTCGGCAACAATCGGAAGCTTGGCCTGACTGACTCTGGCTTGCAGTATTTCCGACTCCTCATCGGATTTCGCTTTCTTCTGGGTAACGAACATATGATGAACGGACAGCCGCTGCATGATGGGTTCAATGACGACATGAGGAATACAAATATTGATCATTCCAGAAGTATCGCCTATTTTAGTACTTAACGAGATCAGCGCGATAGTATCGTTCGCCGAAGCAATCTGCATAAATTGCGGATTCGTCTCTAACGTCTCCAGCTTCGGATGCAGGTCGATAACCGTCTTCCAGGCATCCTGCAACGATTCCAGCGCTCGACCGAAGATCCGCTCCATTATGATCGCCTCGATCTCGGTCAAAGTGCTCACCCTCATCGGGGATAACCCCACTCCTCCCAGCAAGCGGTCCAGCATGGCGAACGCTACATTGGGATGGACCTCCAGCACCATGCGACCTTCCAACGGCTCCGCTTCAAAAATATTCAAGATCGTCATCTTCGGGATGGAGCGAATAAACTCGTCGTATGGAAGCTGTTCCACCTGTACCACGTTTATTTGAACAAATGTGCGGAGCTGGGTGGAAAAGTACGTCGTTAAATATCTCGCAAAGTTTTCGTGTATCCGCGTCAAACTGCGCAAATGATCTTTAGACAATCGGGTAGCTCTTTTGAAATCATAGGATCGGATTTTCTTCTGACTGTCTTCCTTCTTAAGCTCTTCCGCATCCATTTCCCCTGACGACAAGGCCGCCAGCAGGGCATCAATCTCATTTTGCGAAAGCACGTCAACCAATACAGCCACCCCCTTTAACCGGAAAACATTGTGCCTATGGCAACACTATTTCGGTGATCCACACCTGTTTGATTTGGCCATCGTTCAAGTAAGGATTAAGTTTATCCATCAATACGGCAGTCAAATGATCCTGACCTTTTTCTCCCGTAATTTGTTCCGGCGTCATTTCGGCCAAAGTCCGATTTATAATTCCTTTTACTTTGAAATCCAAATTCTCAATTTCTTCTTTGGCCTTCATCGAAGTCATCTCAAAAGCGAAGCCTGCTTTGACAAACCTGTTTTTGTCCGCCAGATTCGTAAGAATCTCATTCAGGAAGTACGTCATTTCCTTCACCTGAGAGGCAGGCACCTCGGCGGCGACTTCTGCTGAATTCCCTGCCTTGGAGCTTTTTTGCTCCATCAAATTCCATATCAACACGGAAGCGGTGAGAATTAGCGTTATAACGATCAGCATCGCAACGACGATTTGAAAGACTCTACTTTTTAGCACCTAAACTCCCCCCGAATCCGTCCGTAATAACTGACTACTGATCAAACCAATGGATTGTACATATTGTTGAACCTTATTTACGGTTTCCGGAACTTTCTCAAGCACCATTATTTTTTTCCCCGTAATCAAAGTAATCATCGTATCCGGCGTTTCTTCTATCGTCTCGATTAATAAGGCATTTACTGTAATCGGCTTACCGTTCAAGCGGGTTACGGAAATCAAAGCGTTCCCTCCGTAGAGAGTCAGTAGGGGCGGGCGAGCCGCCCCCCTATCCTCTAAAAGTTTTATCGTTTCAGGTTAACAATCTCTTGAAGCACTTCGTCGGAAGTAGTAATGATTCGAGAGTTAGCCTGGAATCCGCGCTGTGCTACGATCATTTCAGTAAATTCGGCTGTCAAATCGACGTTGGACATCTCCAACTGCCCGACCACAATCGTTCCGGTTCCGGTTTCCTCATCTCCGGGCTCGACGACTTCAATATCTTCCGGATGGGCGTTAGGGGTGGTCCGGTACAGGCTGCCTCCGATTTTTTCCAAGCCGGCGGGATTGGCTATCTTAACGACTCCAATTTGAAAATCAGTCTCTTCCGGCTCCCCGTCCGCGTTGATCGCAATAATGCTGCCATCCTGGCCAATGGTGAAGGATACGATATCTTCATCCAGCTGAATCGGATCCCCGCCTACACCGCATACGAAGAGTCCGCTCTTGGTTACGAGATTCCGGTTCGCATCCAGCGTGAAATCTCCAGCGCGGGTCAAATAAGGAATTTCCTGATCCTCCGAAACCTTCACCGCGAAAAATCCATCTCCATTAATTCGCATGTCCATAGGATCATTAGTCGTCATGGCGCTTCCTGGCGTATGGAGCGTATCAATGGCGGAAATCGCCACTCCCAAACCGATCTGCTTCGCATTGACTCCTCCCCTCTCATCGGTTGATGCCGTCACTCCGGATACAGTCTGACTGAGAATATCCTGAAACATGACTCGGCTGCCTTTAAAACCAACCGTATTCACGTTGGCAATGTTGTTTCCGATAACGTCCAGCTTTGTTTGAAAACCGCGCATACCGGAGACACCGGAATACAATGATCTAAGCATAGCAATAGTCCTCCTTTGAATTAGTTGGAAAAAGGTCCGGCGTGGACAGGCCGCTTCAATCGGTCTGCGGCCTCAGGCCTCCAGTTGTAGGGCCGGCCTACGATGAAAGAACAATAGCGCTGTCGATTTGGGTGAATACATTGTCCTTCATAGAATTTTTGTCCAATGCCGTAACGACCGTTTTATTGCTGATGTTCACAATTAATGCAACATTATTCATAATGATGAGGGAATCCTTGGCTCCTTTGGAAGCGGCCTTATCCACGGCGTTGGCAATTTGCGCCATTTGCTCCGGCTGAATCCGAATTCCTCTCTGCTTGAGACGAACTTCCGCATGATGACTGAATTTGACTAGTTCTTGATCCAGCAGCTTCTGAAAAGAGTCCCCTCCAGACTTCCCTGGAGCAGACGGTCCATTCGTATTATGCGAAGAGGCAGGTCGAATGGCATGGGGATACAGCTGACTTATCGAAAATCTCTCAGTCATGCTCCGTCCTCCGCCGGGCCGGTCTCCCCTTCTCCCGGTTCCTCTTCTCCAGGAGGAATTCCTTCAGTATCCTCCGGATTCTCAATTTCCCCCGGAGCTTCTTCCTTATCGTCCGGATCCTCTATCTCATCCGTTGGATCCGTAGGAGGCTGCTCCTGCGGGTTGCCAATCCTTAAGATTTGATCCATCGAAATGGATTCCTTGCCGACGACGGCGTATTGGGCCCCATCCTTAAAGGTAAGAGCCTCCACGATACCGCTTCGGGTTACCTTATCGCCTTTGTCATCCAGCTCGATCCATTGAATTTCTTTGCCGATCAACGCGGGGGACGCTCCTAACGCTTGCCTCATCAGCTTCATTTCGCCCGACATTTTGGTCATCTGCTCCACAGCGGTAAACTGTGCCATTTGGGCAATAAATTCGCGATCCTGCATCGGCTGCATTGGATCCTGATTGGCCAATTGGGTAAGTAATATTTTTAGGAAATCGTCCTTACCGAGTGAATCATTGTTTTCTGATGTGATGCTTTTGTTTTTGGCAGAATAAAAAGGCCATACATTACTCGTACTAATTGCGTCAGACACGCTTTCACCTCCCGGAGGAATATCAGTTCAGTCTATTAAGCTGTCACATCGAATCCGCTGCCATATACGGAGCTCTGCATCTCCGCCCAATCGGCCGAATCCGCTGCCAAATCCTCCTCATAGCGATCCGCATTCTGTCTGGACTGCTGAGAATATTGCTGCTGGGAAGGACGCTCTCTTTGTTCATGGAACAGCTGAGAGCCTACGGAAGAATTGGATTGGGTCACTTCCATTCTCTCCACCTGGATCCCTTGGGCTTGCAATTGAAGTCTCAGCTGGGATAGCTGGGCCTCCAACGTTTCCTTGCCAAGCATCGTATGAGCCAGAAATTGTGCCGTTAGCTGGCCATTATGCATAGTCAGTTTCACATCGACATGCCCCAGATGCTCAGGGTATAACGATAATCGGGCTTCCGAAAATCCGTCAGAAGCTCCCGTCGTGAAGCTTCTCAGCACGAATCGGCTCATTTCACCTGCAAATCGGTCTGCGGGAATCGGCTCCTGAGGGAGAACAGGCTGATTAGCCGGGCGCATAGTCTCGCTCCTTTGCATCGATTCTGGCGCAAGCGCAGGGGATTCAGAAACGGCTGCATTCCATTCGCTTCCTCTCGCCGCTTCCGCATTCGCCGTCATAACCCGCTCGACAGAGCCGCTGCGGTAAGTCAGCATCTCCAGACGCGATAGGGCATCCGGTTCAGAAACTACTTTGATTCCCGCTTGATTATGATTCGGCTCGGATGTGCTCAGTTGAGCTTTACCTGCAGCCTGGGCCATACGTTCGCCCGCAGACAAATTCTCCTCCGTACCGGCCAAGGAACGCCCCGGCAGCGTCGTCGACGGTGTCGTTTCAACTGCTGCTTCTCTTCGGGCATCCGCATTGGATTCCGGCTTGCGTACCGATTGTGCGGCAAGCATCAGCTCACCCAACTTGTCCTTGAGTTGGTCAACCAATCCACTGTCCGGGTTCTGACGGGCCATTCGAATAAAAGACTCCAGCACTTGCCTTACCTCTACGGAGCTCCAAGCTCGAACGGAATCAGAATTCTCCTTCGCGGCTTCGGAATTTCCTTGTTCCATTGTATCGGCTATTTGTACACCCATAGCCGCTAATAGCTCGCTTGCCTGATTAAGCCACTGGCGGAACGGTTCCTCGTTGGTCCAATCCTGCAAAACCTCGGGCTGCTCCATCAGTTCCTCGACAACCGGAAAAATCCAATCGAGCTGCTCCTCCGTGCCGTTTTGCTCATCCGTCTCCTCGCCCTCGCTGATCAAGGCATAAACCAACGGAAGTGCTTCATTAGACTGCTGCTCGACAGGCTGTCCTGCATCCGCCACCTTCATAACCAGACCCATCGCTCCGGCAAAAGTAGAATTCTGGGAACCGTTATTCGCTGCCGAGGAATTTCGATTCCCTCCTGTTGTTGAAGCCGGGGGCGTAACGGTTTGAACGAACAAAGCATTCATATCCATTATGTATTTCACCTCCTTTCATATAAGGAAGGTAATCCGGAATCTTCCACCGATCCTCCGGTTATGGAACAAGCTTGGCCAGAATGGCCGCTGCTAATTTACTATTCTCTTTGGACATTTCAGACATAATCCGGGATCTCGCCTCGTTGCTGGTCGCATTCAATATTTCCACCACTTTATCGGGACTGGTCGCATTCATTTCCAGCAGCAGCGCGGCAGCTTGCTTGCCGTCCATATTGGCAAAGGTGGATCCGACATCACTGCTGCTGAGCTTCGGTCCGGCCTGGGCAAGCTTCTCTTCCGCCGCCTTAATCCGTTCCTGTAAAGCAGCAATTTGCGTATCCTTCGCCAGAACAGCATCCTTAAGAGCGACACTGGTTTCAGCCGCCAGCTGCGGATTCATTTTTTCCAGAATGCGGGTTCTCTCCTCCGATTTCATTTCATTCAAGAAGAGCACTCTTTCCTGGTTGGTCAAATTCTCCATAATGGCCGCAGCTTTACTCGGAGTCATTTTGGCGTACATGGAGCCTGTTTGCCGAATCTGCTTCGCATATTCTTCATCCCCGGCCAGTTGCTCTTCCAGCTGCTCGTCCAAGGCAGCCAAGGCCGTCTGAAGCTCCTCAATCTGCCGGTCTTTTTCCGCCTCTGCCGATGTCGCCTGCGTCAGCTGCTCGTCCTTCTCGCTCAACTGCTGCTTCAGAGCTTTGATTTGCTCCTCCTGGGCTGCAGCCGGGTGGGCCGGATCATCCGGGGCCGATTCTTCTGTCTCCGCGCTTCCAAACCAGCCCCCGATAACAGGAATGCTCGTAGCTGTGCTGTGAATTTTTTGCTTAAATTCATTATCGAAAACGAACAGGTAGACCAGCACCAGAATGCCCGTAAAAAGGATCGGAATGAGAACCCAGTAAAACAATCTTTCAAAAGCGCTTAATTCAGTTTTTTCCAGCTCTGTATCCAAGGTTCTCCCCCCTAAGGGCTTTACTCAACAAAAATTTCATTTAATGCTATATAAGTGTCACTAATGAAAGGGATCATTCCGTTCCGAAGGAAAGTGCCTCCGAAGCTTCAAACATCTTGTTTTGTATTCCTTCTATATAGATGGGCCTTCGGATGGTAGGAATACAAAGCCAAAACTCGCCCTGGAAGCATCTTTCTTTCTCCACTCCATGATCTTTATTTCTTTAGTGCAGTTTATATATTCATACGGTTCTTCGATGTCTAACCGAGGCCATTTCGTCCAAACTGTCCTGTTCCTTCTTCAGCCATTCGGACATGAAGCGCTGCTTCGCTTTATCGCGGGCGTTAAGCCACACCTTTTCCTCCATCATCTTCACCGTCAAGGTTTCCTTCTGGATGTCTACATTTTTTTGTGCTGCGGTGACATCCTTGGACTTCTCGCTGATTTTGTGATCGATATGATCCATATAAGATTGATAGATCATTAACTCGGATACCGTTGTCCGTACTTCCGATTCGGCGTAAAGTCGATCCTGGACGGATTGCTTCTCCAGACGGAGCTGCTGCAAGCTCTGCTCCTCCATCCTCAACTCCCCGACGGCAGTGGACAGTGTCCATTCTGCTTGCGTCTTTTCACTCGTTTTTAAATCAACGATTTTTTGAAAGGTAAACTTGAATGGCATTGATCATCATCCTTTTTGAAATTCACCTATCAGTCTTTGAGCCGTTTCCTCGTAAGACACCTTTTCGTCCGTTTTTTGCGTTGTAAAATCATGGATTTTTGAAATATATTGCAAAGAAAGATCAATTTCTGGATTTGTTCCTCTTTGGTACGCCCCCAAATTAATCAGGTCCTCCGAATTTCTATAAATAGAAAGCAATCTTTTGAGAAATTCAGCGGCCGCCTGCTGGTCCCGAGGAACAATTTCTTTCATGACCCGGCTTACGCTGGCCAGGATGTCAATAGCCGGATAATGGCCTTTGTTCGCCAAATTCCGATCCAGGACAATGTGACCGTCCAATATTCCGCGGACCGCATCCGCTATGGGCTCATTCATATCGTCGCCGTCCACCAGAACCGTGTAGAACGCGGTGATCGAGCCTTTGGGCCCCGTTCCCGAGCGCTCCAGCAATTTAGGCAAATTGGCAAATACGGAAGGGGTGTACCCGCGGGTTGCCGGAGGCTCTCCGACCGCCAGCCCGACTTCTCTCTGGGCCATCGCATAACGGGTTACGGAGTCCATCATGAGCATGACATTATGACCTCTGTCCCGAAAATACTCGGCGATGCTCGTTGCGATCAAAGCACCTTTGATACGAATCAGCGCAGGCTGATCGGAGGTAGCGACGATGACGACCGATTTAGCCAAGCCTTCCGGACCGAGATCCCGCTCGATGAAATCGAGCACCTCCCGTCCGCGCTCGCCGACCAGGGCAATGACGTTGACATCGGCTTCCGTATTGCGGGCAATCATGCCCATCAACGTGCTCTTTCCAACTCCGGATCCGGCAAAGATACCGACCCGTTGTCCTTTGCCTATCGTTAGCAAGCCATCGATGCAGCGGATTCCTACGCTGATGGGATTCAGGACTCTGGGTCTCATGAGCGGGTTGCCCGGACTATTGTTTGTCGAATATTGAGCCATGTGGGGAGGAAGCAGTGAGCCATCCAGCGGTTGGCCCAATCCGTCCAGCACCTTGCCCAGCAGCTCATGTCCCACCTGGACACTTAAGGGCTTGCCGGTACTAACTACGTCACAGCCCGGGCCTATGGAGTGAAGATCGCCAAGCGGCATAAGGATAACCTTATTTCCGCGGAACCCGACGACCTCCGCCTTCAGCGGCTTGTCGGACTTCAGCGGGAAGATGTGACAAACATCTCCGATGCTGGCATCAGGACCTTCGGCCTCCACCGTGAGGCCTATGACTTGAGTCACCTTCCCGAAGACGGGAACTGGATCCATTTGTCGAATAAAGTCGATGTACCGCGCAGCTTGCAGCCTGTTATTCTTCATCGAGAGCACCTTCTTGAGCCGCGGCTACCTCGAGCAACGCATTTTTGATTTCGGCAAGCTGTGTTTCGATACGCGCGTCAATGCTGCCGAATTCCGAACGAACGACACAGCCTTGATCCTGAACCGATGAATCAGGAACGATCTCTAATTCGGCCTGGGAGTCAACCACCAGCTTTAACTCGTCTCTGGCCCCCTGCAAATAGGCAAATGACTGAGGCGCCACACACAGGGTAATCGTCCCTCTTTCTCTTTTGCGGGCCAGCATTTCCTTCGTCATCGCAAGGACCCATTCCGGGCTGACGGTAAGCTGCTGTTGAACAATCTTCTCGGCTATAGCGCAGCTTAGCTCAATCAGAAACGGTTCGGCATCGCGAATGATTTGCCTTTTGGTTTCGTAAGCTTGCTCCAGAATAGTTCTCGCTTCGGCCATCGTGTTCTCGTATTGCTTGCTGATGTCTTCTTTCGCCTGTTGAACGCCGGTATCATAGCCTTCTTGGAATCCTTGAGCTTGGGATCGTTCTCGTTCCTCCAGATCAAGGCGACGCTGCTCCTGCCACCAGGAGTCCAATTCTTGCTTGGCCTGTTCTTTGACTTGATGAGCCTCTTCCATCGCCTGGCGGATTTGTTCTTCCGCCAGCTGTTCGGCATCTCGCAGAATTTGCTCCTTCAGCTGCTTCGCCTGAACGATCTCCTGCTCCTCTTCTTCGGTGTAAGGCAATGGACCGGCAGGATGAGCGCCCGCCCGCTCCAATTTGTCAAGATGGAGCAAGGGGTTAACCACTTTGGTGTCGTCAAGCGATATGTAACCTCCCGGTTTAATCAACTTAGACAACGATATCATCTCCTCCACCGCGTGCGATGATGATCTCACCGGATTCTTCCAAGCGGCGAATCGTAGCTACAATTCGAGTCTGAGCTTCTTCTACATCACGCAGCCTGACGGGGCCCATGTACTCCATTTCTTCCTTGAAGGTATCCGACATCCGTTTCGACATGTTGCTGAAGATGGATTCCCGGACCTCTTCGCTGGCCACTTTCAAGGCAAGCTGCAGGTCGGTATTCTCGATGTCGCGAATGATTCGTTGAATGGAACGGTTGTCCAAATTAACGATGTCTTCAAAGACGAACATTCTCTTTTTAATTTCCTCGGCCAGCTCAGGGTCTTGAATTTCTAACGAATCGAGAATGGTCCGTTCGGTGCCGCGGTCGACGCCGTTCAAGATTTGGACAATCGATTCAATGCCTCCAGCCGAAGTGTAATCCTGGGTAACCGTCGCGGAAAGCTTCTGCTCAAGCACCTTCTCCACTTGGGTAATGACCTCTGGAGAGGTACTGTCCATTAGCGCAATCCGTTTGGCCACTTCAGCCTGCTTCTCCTGGGAAAGCGAGGAGAGAATGATGGAGGCTTGCTCTGGCTGCAAATACGAGAGTACCAAAGCGATCGTCTGCGAATTCTCGTTCTGGATAAAATTCAGAATTTGTGCCGGGTCGGCTTTTCTTGCAAAATCAAAAGGCCGGACTTGAAGCGTGGCCGTTAACCGATTAATGACCTCGACGGCCTTTTGCGATCCAAGCGCCTTCTCTAATATTTCTTTCGCGTAGGAAATACCGCCTTGTGAAATATATTCCTGCGCCAGGCAAATTTGGTGGAATTCAGCCAGTATCGCTTCCTTATCCAAAGCGTCCACCTTGCGTACGTTGGCAATTTCCAACGTTAATTGCTCTATTTCTTCTTCTCTTAAATGTTTAAAAATTTGAGCCGAGACTTCCGGTCCCAAGCTGATCAAGAGAATGGCTGCTTTTTGCCTGCCAGTCAAACTATGCTGAGCTATTGCTTTTGCCAATCGTGGACACCTCTATTCGTCAACCAGCCAGGTTCTTAACAAATTAACAAATTCTTCAGGCTTCTTCTTAGCCAAAGTTTCGAGTTGGTTCCGCACCTGATTCTCGTTGGTAACATTCTCGAGATCGATCGTCGGATATTCCACTGCCGGGCTGCCAAACAATTCTTCTTCGCCCTCTGCGTTTTCCTTACGTCTGCGAGAGATGAAGTAGCCGCCCAACACAGCAAGCGCCAATGCCGCCACGCCGATGCCGCCGATCCAGTACCAATTGAGGTTCGATGCTTGTCCGGCCGGTTCCGGTCCGGCAAACATTTGATCGAATACATTGACCCGACTGGCAAGCTCCTCTGGAGTAAAGGTTCTTCCGCTGTTAGCCAGTGAAGCATTGACTACGCTGACCAGAATTCGTTCGATCGCTTCCCTTGCCTCCGGCGTGAGAGAGTCCGGATTATTTCGATCAGGTGGTTCAATGCCGACAGAAATGGTTAAATCAGTTACAGTGAACGGACTGGATTCAATCTGCTGAGTAATCCGGTTCACTTCATAGTTGACGGTTCTCTGCATTTCTTCGGAGTTCGCAGACCCGGTCGCCGAGCTTCCTGGATAGGTTGGAATGTCGGTTGGCCCGGTTCCCGGTACTCCACCGGTATCTGCTCCATTGGAGGTATAGGTTTTCTGCAGCTCTTGAACACTGATCTCAATCCCTCTTTGTTCTTCAACGTTAACGGGAGTAACGAGATTTTCGACCGTGCTTCTTTTATCAAAGTTCATCGTTGCGATGACCATCGGAATCACTTTGTCCTGGCCAAGAATACCGCCAAGAATTTCTTTGATATCCTTGCGGAGATCTTGTTCGAACTTCCGTTTGATTTCAAATTGCATTGCCGCCGCATTCGCGGAAGTGAACTGACTGTCGTTATTTTTGGAGTAAGGGAGCAAGTCCCCGCTTTGGTCTGAAATCGCAATGTTTTCGATAGGCAGGTTTTTCACACTTTTGGAAACCAGTTGATACATCGTATCAATTTTGTTCTGATCAAGCCGATAGCCCGGCTTCAAATTGACGACGACAGACGCAGTCGATTGCTGATCCTGGTCGCTTCGTAGAAATACCGTTTCCTCTGGAAGGTTAATGACCACCTTGGAGCTGGCTACCGCCGTATTGGAGTTGATAAGCTGCTGCAGCTCCCCTTGGATCATATCCAGCTTCTTGATGCTGAACTCGTTGTCGGTCGTACCGAAAGCATTGTTTTCCCGGAAGGCTCCGTAGCCTATGCTTCCGGTTTGGTTAAGCCCTTGGGACTCTACATCGATTTTGACATTGGAAACCATGTTGCGGGGGACACCGATCGACTTGCCGTCATCGCTTAAGCGGTAAGGAATTTTGTTGTCTTCCAGATGTTTTTTAATAGCTGCGGCGTCTCCCGGTTGCAACTCTGTAAACGCTGTCGCGTATTCTGTCTTGGACAAGCTGTATGTAACTAAAACCAAAGTAAGAATCAATAACACGACGGTTGCGATCAGCGTTATTTTTTGAGTTTTGCTAAATCTCCCCCATAATTCCTTGACACGATTTACATATTGGAGAACCGTTTCGTTCACTATTTCACCTCATCCAAACGTTACCGTAATTAGTGGAATTAGAGCTGCATCCTCATAACATCCTGGTAGGCCTCTACAACTTTGTTGCGCACTTGCACAGTCAGTTGCAGGCCTAATTCCGCTTTGGCCGAGGCAATCATCAGTTGATGAACGTCGTTCACTTCTCCCTTAATGAATTGTTCGTTCAGGCCTTCCACTTGATGCTGCTGCTGGTTTAAATCAGCAATGGCCCCTCTGAGAAACTGATCGAATTTCTGTGTTAAATCCATCGCCCCGACGACTGAAGCCTTAGCTGCTTCCGGCTGCGGAGCTCCAACCGCCGGTGTGTTGAATGTTAGCTGATTTATCATCATTGTCCCCCCTTCCGTTATGCTTCAGGTCTATCTGCCTATTTCTAAAGCCTTGGTAATCATCGACTTGGATGCATTCAAGGCAGTTACGTTCGCTTCATAGGAGCGAGTGGCCGAAATCATGTCGATAAATTCTTTCGCAAGGTCAACATTGGGCATATGTACATAGCCATTCTCATCTGCATCAGGATGAGTCGGGTTATAAACCGGCTTCGGAGGTGTGGGATCTTCCGAAATTCGAGTGACTTTCACTCCTTCCCCGGTAGAACCCTGCATAGCCGAATCCAGAAAATGGGCAAATGGTTGCTGGCTTCTAGGCTCCATCGTGACAATTTTCCTGGTGTATGGGACCCATTGACCATCGACCAGCCGGCCTCGGTTGGTCCCCGCATTGGCAATGTTGGAAGATATGACATCCATTCTGAGTCTCTGGGCCGTTAATGCGGAAGAACTAATGTCGAATGCTCCTGTCAATTTCATCGGCTGCTTCCTCCTAGCGCTGTTCTGGCCATTTTGATTTCATGGCCGACCTGCTGGCTCATTACATAATACCTAAGGACATTTTTGGCCAATAAGGACATTTCCGCATCGATGTCGACATTATTCATGTTGTTATTCATGGCCGTTTCTGCGTCTGTAGTGATCTGTGGAGAAACCTGTGAAGAATGACCTATGACAAAATGTCTGGGGTCGGTCCTAAATCCTTCGATGGAGAAAGGAGCCCTCATTTCATTTTGCAGAAATTCTTCGAACTTGATCTCCGATCGCTTAAAATATGGCGTGTCCACATTGGCGATATTGTTGGATAAAACCTGGTGGCGCAAGGCCGAAGCGTCCATCGAACGTTCCATCAAGTTAAAAGTCGGTGAATTCAACAAAACCATTTCTCAACCTCTCCCTACATGAGCGTTAATTAATCTTATTCAACAAAAAATCACCATATCCTCCTTCTTTTCGACAAGAACGAAAAATATTCTTGATAAATATGACAAATTTCGCTCAAATCAAAACATCTCTAATAATGAATAATACTGGAAATAAAAACAATAAGAAAAAAGTCCTATCTTTCGACAGGACTTGGCGGGTAAATAGGGATAAAACCCTGATTATGTGGAGCAAAAGTCTCCTTTTTTGAAAAAAATCACTAAACTTTAACTTTTTCAAGGCCTAAAATTAATTGATCATTCAGGATTTTTATGTAAGTTCCCTTCATCCCAAGCGATCTCGTTTCGATGACTCCGGCACTTTCTAATTTCCTTAAAGCATTGACAATGACCGACCGGGTAATGCCCGCCCGATCGGCAATTTTGCTCGCAACTAAAAGACCTTCACTGCCATCTAATTCTTCAAAAATATGATCAACCGCCTCCAGTTCACTGTAAGACAAGGAAGCTACAGCGACCTGGACAATCGCTTTATTGCGCGCGTATAGCTCATTTTCTTCTGCCCGTTCTCTTAAAATTTCCATACCGACGACAGTCGAGCCATATTCCGCAAGGATATAATCATCCTCCCCAAAAGCTTCTTCCTTGCGTGTAAGCACGAGGGAGCCGAGCCGATCCCCGCCGCCGACAATCGGAATAACCGTCACTTGCTGATGATCGAACATTTGTTCGATCTGTTGAATAAAATAATAATAAGGGCTTTGACTATCCACATTGGAGGTCGTTTCCTCAATATTGAGCAGCAAAGCATTCACTTCCTTGGAAAATCTGCGTTCCTCATGAACCATCTGCTTTAAGCTCTCCGTCTCCAACGCCTCGATTTGCCCAAAACCGAGAATTTTTCCTTTACGGCTTACAACATAAAGATCCGCCTGAATCGTGTTGCGAAGAACTTCAGCCATTTCCATAAAGCTGACCGTCTTGCCCGCCGCTTTCTGCAGCAATCGATTCAAGCTTCTCGTCTTTGCTAATAGCGTCATCCGTACTGCCTCCATAAATTCGGGCCTTTTCTACAAAATGTATTGACTCAAGTCCCTGTTTTTTACAATATCCGACAATTTTTCCCTAACATACTCGGGAGTAATCGATATTTGCTCCAGATTGATGTCGGATGCCTCATACGACAAATCCTCCAGCAGCTTCTCCAGGATCGTATGCAGCCTTCTCGCACCAATATTATCGGTATTCTGGTTAACCTCAACAGCGATAGCGGCAATTTCACGGATGGCCTCTTCCGTAAAATCAACCGTAATCCCTTCTGTTTCCAGAAGAGCAGTGTATTGCTTGGTTAGCGCATTCTTAGGCTCCGTTAAAATTAACACGAAATCGTCGAGCGTCAAATTGTTCAGCTCGACTCGGATGGGAAATCTGCCCTGAAGCTCGGGAATCAGGTCGGACGGTTTCGCCGTATGAAAGGCTCCCGCAGCAATAAACAAAATGTAATCCGTATGAATCGGACCATACTTTGTCATTACGGTACTGCCCTCGACGATAGGCAGAATATCCCGTTGAACTCCTTCACGGGAAACGTCCGGTCCACTCCCGCCGCGATTCGGACTGGCAATTTTGTCAATTTCATCGATAAAAATAATTCCAGCCTGCTCGGCCCGCTTTGTCGCCTCCTGGATGACCTCATCCATATCCATCAGCTTCTGAGCCTCGTCCTGAATCAGCACTTTGCGCGCTTCCTTAACCGGCAGCTTTCTTTTTTTGGTCCGCTTGGGGAGCAGGTTGCCGAACATTTCCTGCATGTTAAAGCCCATCTGGTCGTTGCCTTGCCCGCCCAGCATATCAAACATCGACGGTGCGTGATCCTCCACCTCGATTTCGATCGTTTCGTTCTCCAGTTCCCCGTTCAACAGACGTTTTTTGACAGCCTCCCTCTGATTTTCCACATGCGGCTCCTTCGTCTCTTGCTCCTGGGTCTGATTTTGCTGACCGAACAGCATCTCCAACGGATTGCGCTGCCCTTTTCCTTTGGAAGCGGAAGGGACCATGATCGATACAATTCGCTCATTGGCCAATGTCTCCGCCCGATCCTTGAGCTTCTCGGTTTTTTCAGCCTTGACCGTACGTATGGCCGTCTCCACCAAATCGCGAACCATCGATTCGACATCCCGGCCTACGTAACCCACCTCTGTAAATTTGGTCGCCTCCACCTTGACGAAGGGGGCCTTTACCAATTTGGCAATTCTTCTCGCTATTTCCGTCTTGCCGACACCCGTCGGCCCGATCATCAATATATTTTTAGGCACGATTTCATCCCGGATGGATTCGTCCAGGCGACTTCTCCGGTACCGGTTTCTCAAAGCGACAGCCACTGATTTCTTGGCCTTCTGCTGCCCTATAATATATTTATCCAGCTCTACGACGATTTGTTTAGGAGTAAGGGATGATTCGCTCATAACAACCCTCCTGAATATAGTTTATCGGTAGGCGGAGAGAGGCTTAGCCGATCTCCTCCACAATAATATTATGATTCGTAAACACACAAATTTCCGCTGCCATATCCAGAGCAGCTTTGGCAATTTCGGGCGCCTCCATATCGGTGGCGTATCGTTTAAGGGCACGGCCTGCCGCCAGGGCGAAGCTGCCTCCGGAGCCGATCGCTAATATGCCGTCATCGGGCTCAATAATTTCTCCATTCCCTGAAATCAAGAGCAGCCCTTGTTCATCCATCACGATCATCATGGCTTCCAGCCTGCGCAGTACACGATCGGATCGCCAATCTTTGGCCAGTTCTACAGCGGCTCGCTGCAAATTTCCATGATGCTCCTCCAGCTTGCTCTCGAATTTTTCAAACAGCGTGATAGCATCGGCCACAGATCCGGCAAACCCGGCGATTACCTTGCCCCTGTAAAGCCTTCTTACCTTCTTGGCCTTGGATTTCATGACCATGCTGTTGCCGAACGTCACCTGGCCGTCTCCCGCTACAGCTCCTTTGCCTTTATGGCGAATCGCAAATATCGTTGTCGCATGAAATTCGCTCACAGACTCACTCCCTTTGAATGATTAGTCGGACGCTCCGCTATGCTCGCGGATGTGCGCGGTTGTAAATAGACTGCAGATGGTCCTTGGTAACATGCGTATATATCTGGGTCGTCGATAAATTAACGTGGCCGAGCAGCTCCTGCACCGTCCTTAAATCGGCTCCCGCCTCCAGCATATGAGTGGCAAAGGAATGGCGAAACGTATGCGGGCTGACATGCTGCACACCCGCTACCTGAGTAATATATTTATCCAGCATTCTTCTAATGCTGCGGTCGGTTAGACGACCTCCGGTGTAGTTGACGAACAGAGCCGTCTCTTCGTCCTCCTTCACCAGTATACTCCGCGCTTGCTCGATATAAACGCGGATGGCATGAACCGCCGGTTCTCCGATCGGAACATACCTCTCCTTGGACCCCTTGCCGAACACCAGGGCTATTCCGTTATTCAAATCAATCGATGCCAGATCCAGCCGGACCAATTCGCTCACCCGAATACCGCTGGCATACAGCAATTCCATTATGGCCCTATCCCTTAGTCCGGTCGGAGTGGCCGGGTCTGGCGTATGAAGCAGAGCCTCCATTTGCTCCACATACAGAAACTGGGGCAGCTTCTTATCCTGCTTAGGGGTGCGTATGTAACTGAAAGGACTTGTTTCTACAAGCCCTTCTCTGAGCAAATAAGTGTAAAATGTCCGCAAAGCGGACAATTTGCGGGACACGCTGCGCTTCGCATATTCCCGCTCATTCAGCTTGGCGAGAAACATCCGAACATTCAAATAGGACACCGAAGCCGGGCCATCTATTCCCTGCTCGTGCAAAAATTGTGAAAATTGATCCAGGTCTTTGGAATAATGGTTTAAGGTATGCTCCGAAGCATTCTTCTCCGCCTCCATGTAGCGAAGGAAGCCTTCGACCCACCGTTCCATCGTCATATCGGGACCTCCACGCTGCAAGCCTGCATTCAAATATAAACAGTATTATCGTAACACAGCTGGACTTTTACTTACAAGCCGATGCCATCGTTTCATGCGAAAAATTCTGAATAGTTTGAATGGCGCGTTCAGCGATTTTCTCATATTTCATTTTTTTGTTGCGAATCCGTTCCGAAAGCGGCGGGAACAAACCGAAATTAACGTTCATCGGTTGAAAATGCTTGAAATCGGCCGTCGTAATGTACTGGGCCATGCTGCCTAGCGCCGTCTCCAGCGGGAAGACCAAGCAATCCTCCCCTTTGGCCAGCCGGCCGGCATTGATTCCCGCAATAAGTCCGGAAGCGGCGGATTCCACATAGCCCTCGACCCCGGTCATTTGCCCGGCGAAAAACAGGTCATCCCTACGCAGAAACTGATAAGTATTCCGCAGCAGCTTGGGAGAATTAATGAACGTATTCCGGTGCATGACCCCATAACGAACGATTTCCGCCTGCTCCAGTCCAGGGATAAGCGAGAATACCTTCTTCTGTTCCCCCCATTTCAAATGGGTCTGAAAGCCGACGAGGTTGTAGAGCGTCCCTGCCGCGTTGTCCTGCCTTAACTGTACCACTGCATAGGGCTGCTTGCCTGTGCGCGGATCGACGAGCCCTACCGGCTTCATCGGGCCGTAGAGCATCGTTTGCCGTCCTCTCTGGGCCATTACTTCAATGGGCATGCAGCCCTCGAAGTAAATCTCCTTCTCAAATTCTTTGATCGGAGCGACCTCGGCATGTATTAATGCTTCGTAGAAGGCATGAAACTGCTCTTCATCCATCGGACAATTGATATAGGCTGCCTCCCCTTTATCGTATCTGGAGGCGATGAACACTTTATCCATATCAA
Organism: Paenibacillus sp. J2TS4; assembly: GCF_018403245.1. Lineage (GTDB taxonomy): Bacteria > Bacillota > Bacilli > Paenibacillales > NBRC-103111 > Paenibacillus_L. The sequence continues at coordinate 226,487 of NZ_BOSH01000004.1, read as the reverse complement.
TGGAATCTTTCTCGACAATCGGGGCTGCGGCATCGTAAAAATATAAGTATTCTTCGCCCATAAGCGAGCGCAGATGCTGAGACAACTCCGGAGAAGTAAGAGGCCCGGTGGCGACTAATGTAATTCCATCAGGCAAAGAGGTGATCTCTTCGTTAGACACTTCAATAAGCGGATGATCCTTGAGCTTCGATGTCACTTCCCCGGAAAATCCATCGCGATCAACGGCCAATGCTCCTCCCGCAGGCACAGCATGTTTGTCAGCGCTAGCCAAAATAAGAGAGTTAAGAGTTCGCATCTCCTCTTTCAACACTCCGACCGCATTGGTCAGTCCATTGGCTCTGAGAGAGTTGCTGCAAACGAGTTCGGCAAATTTATCGGTAATATGCGCCGGCGTTTTACGGACGGGCCTCATTTCGTATAGTTTAACCGGCACGCCTTGTTGGGCAATTTGCCACGCGGCTTCGCTGCCCGCCAAACCGGCGCCAATGACTGTTACGGTTTGTAAATTCGACACTGCCAAAAACCTCCATTCAATCCTGTCTAGTTCCTGATTATATATCAACGCCTGACAGCAGCTGATTAGATTCGTATACCTAGGTCCGGCGAAAATGTACGCAGCCCAAAGGAATCATGATCCATGCCTGCGCAGCTTATTCACCGGACTATTCTTCTCACGTATAGAAGACGAAAAACTAAGCTCCTAAGAACTTAGTTTCGCAGCAGCATTATTCCGGCGCTTCTTCTTTAAAATCGCATTGAACGCACTGGATATGCTGTCCGTTCTTGCTCTTTTTAAGCACCAGCATGGAGTCGCATTTAGGACAATCCCGTCCAGCCGGGCGGTCCCAGGATACAAAATCGCACTCCGGATACCGGTTGCAACCATAAAAAATTCGGCCCTTCTTGCTGCGTCTTTCCACGATGTGGCCTTCCTTGCATTTGGGGCATACGACCCCGATTTCCTTAATGATCGGTTTCGTGTTTCGGCAGTCCGGAAATCCGGAACAGGCTAGAAATTTACCAAACCGCCCCATTTTATAAACGAGCGGCTTCCCGCATTTTTCGCAGATTTCATCGGAAACCTCATCCTGGATTTCCACTTCCTTCATTTCTTCTTCGGCTACCTCCAGCCGCTTCTCGAAGGATTGATAAAATACATCCAGAACCTTTACCCAGTCCTCTTTCCCTTCCTCTACATGATCCAGCTCTTCCTCCATATTGGCCGTAAATTCCACGTCCAATATTTCAGGGAAAAATTCCTCCATCAATTCAACGATCAGTTCGCCCAGCTCCGTTGGAATGAATTTTTTGTCCTCGAGAGCTACATATCCTCTCTTCTGGATCGTTTCCAATGTGGGAGCATACGTGCTCGGGCGGCCAATTCCCAATTCCTCCAGCGTCCTAACAAGACGGGCTTCCGTATACCTTGGCGGCGGCTGGGTGAAATGCTGCTTCGGCTCTATGCCGATTTGTTCCACCACATCATCCTTCCGCAGTGGAGGCAGAAGCCGGTCTTCCTCGGTCGTCCCGTCGTCATTTCCTTCTACGTATACTTTCATGAAGCCCGGAAACTTCACTTTGGAGCCTACGGCGCGGAAAACCGCTTCATTGGCTTGTATATCCACAGTCATCGTATCTAGAACGGCGGAGGTCATTTGGCTGGCTACAAACCGCTCCCATATCAATTTATAGAGACGGTATTGATCCCGGCTTAAATATGACTTGATTTCATCCGGTGAACGCAGGACAGAGCTCGGTCGTATGGCTTCGTGAGCATCTTGAGCGTTGCTGTTCTTCTTGGAATAATTGCGAGGGCTTTCGGGAACATAAGCTGCTCCATACTTTTCCCCGATATATTCCTTGGCCTCTTCCTGCGCTACGGGAGATATTCTCGTTGAATCGGTACGCATGTAAGTGATCAGACCGACGGTCCCTTCCTTGCCCAGCTCGATTCCTTCATAGAGCTGCTGAGCGACGGACATTGTCTTGGCCGCCCGAAAGTTAAGCTTTCTCGCCGCTTCCTGCTGCAGGGTGCTTGTAATAAAAGGAGCTGAAGGGTGGCGCTGCCGTTCCCTTTCCTTAACCTCCTTAACGATGAAGCTGGCCTTCTCGATCATCTGCAGGATTCGGTTAACCTCTTCTTCATTCCCGAGCTCCTGCTTTTCTCCGGAAGTACCATAAAATTTGGCTTCGAATTGATTTTTTCCAACTTGAAGCTGTGCCGTGATGGACCAGTATTCCTCCGGAATGAATTCTTTGATTTCATTCTCCCGATCGTTGATCAGTTTGACCGCTACCGATTGAACCCTTCCCGCCGACAGTCCTTTCTTAACCTTCTTCCATAAAAGCGGGCTGATCTTATAACCGACCAATCGGTCAAGAATTCTTCTTGCTTGCTGGGCATTCACCAAGTCTTTATTGATCGGACGCGGCGATTTGAAGGCATCCTTAACCGCCTGTTTCGTAATTTCATTGAATACGACCCGGCAAGGCTCATTGTCTCCAAGGTCCAAGTAATGGGCCAAGTGCCAAGCGATCGCTTCTCCTTCGCGATCAGGGTCCGCCGCCAGATAGATTTTCTTAACCTTCTTGCTGGCGTCCTTCAGTTCCTTAAGTACAGAGCCCTTCCCGCGGATAGTTATATATTTCGGTTCAAAATTACGTTTGACTTCTACTCCGATCTGACTTTTGGGAAGATCACGGATATGGCCCATGGATGCTTTGACAATATATTTGCTGCCTAAGTATTTGCCGATCGTTTTAGCTTTTGCAGGTGATTCAACGATAACTAACGAATCCGCCATGTCGCATCTTCCTCCCCTCTGTTAACAGGTGATTTTAATTTACAATCCATGCAGGCTAATTAATGAAGTCTGAGATTCCTTGTGAATCCGCTTATAGAGCTTGTTCAAAAAGATCCTGATGTTAAAATGGTGCCCTAAGGAACGTCACTTATAGTAATACGTATGCAGAGCCTGCCCGTTGCGCAATCTTTTTTTTCATTGATAAAGATAACAGAATTGTATGCAAATGTCCAAAATTAGTTTGGGTTTGTTCCAAAAGATAGTCAATCGTCGTTGGTTCGAACGAAATAAAATCCAGAATTTCCCTTTCCTCCTCCGTTAAATCAGGCTCATCTTTGTCTTCAGACGGGGAACCTGTATAAGTCTGATGAGTTATACGTCCCTTATATTCTTCAATAATATCTTCAGCACAGGTAACGAGCTTGGCGCCATTCTGAATTAGCAGGTTAGTGCCCGAGCTTTTGGGAGATGAAATCGGGCCGGGGACGGCGAACAAATCTCGCGACTCATTGAGCGCCTGATCGGCCGTAATTAAGGATCCGCTCTTTCCCGCAGCTTCTACTACTAGAGTACCCAAACTAATGCCGGCAATAATCCGATTTCGTAAAGGAAATAATCCGGGATGCGAAACCGTGCCGGGAGAAAACTCCGATATCAACAGCCCTTGCTCCTCTATTTGTCTATAGAGCGTACGATTCTCGGGCGGGTAGATCTTGTCAATCGATGTGCCGAGCACGGCAATCGTCTTGGCTCTGCCCTGCAGTGCTCCGAGATGAGCGGAACTGTCGATTCCTCTGGCTAGACCGCTGACAATGCAAAATCCCGCCTCGGAAAGTCGCAGTGCCAACTCCGAAGCCGCTTTACGGCCGTAAGCGGTAGGCGTCCTCGTCCCGACAATCGCAAACGGATTAGCATCCAGCAGCTTCAAATCCCCTTTAGTGTACAGCACCCAAGGGGGGCGGGAAATATGCCTCAGCCTGTACGGATACGTTTCGTCATAAATCGTCACAATCTGCACTTGGGTCTTATCGTAGAACTCCAGCCTGGATTGAATGCGATCCGGTGTCAAACCGTTCCTAATTATTTGGGCGCGATCTTCACGAACTCCAGTCCGCACCCAGTCCGCCGTGCTCCAATGGAGCAGCTCGTCTAACGACTCCGTCTGTCCAATCAATTTAACAATCGTCTGCCAGCCAATCCCTTCCATTTCGTGCAACGCCAATAAAATGTACCGGTTCTTCATCATTATGCCTCCTAAATGTTTGTATGAAAAAAAAGCAACCTCTCAAATCCCACATTGGGAAATGAAAGGTTGCTTACCTTCATCGGAAATATTATTTATTAGTTATGCATTTCTCAAGCAGTCCCTTTTCTTCAAGGACACTGACGAGTGTGGAGCCCATCTCTGATGGAGTCGGAGCGACTTTGACACCGCATTTCTCCAGAGTGGCGATTTTCTCGGTAGCCGTTCCTTTGCCCCCGGAGATGATCGCGCCAGCGTGACCCATGCGCTTTCCTTCCGGAGCTGTTTTACCGCCAATAAAGCCAACGACCGGCTTGGTCATGTTCTCCTTAATCCACTCCGCCGCTTCTTCCTCTGCGGTTCCGCCAATTTCACCGATCATGATGACAGCGTAAGTGTCAGGATCATCATTAAACCGGCTTAAAATATCGATAAACTCGGAGCCTTTAACCGGGTCCCCGCCAATCCCTACAGCCGTTGATTGCCCGATTCCGCGGGTCGTCAGCTGATGAACCGCTTCGTAAGTGAGGGTTCCGCTTCGGGAAACTACACCTACATGCCCCGGAGTATGGATATAACCGGGCATAATCCCTATTTTGCACTCACCTGGAGTAATAACGCCTGGGCAGTTAGGACCGATGAGAACGGTTTTCTTGCCCTCCATATAGCGCTTAACTTTAACCATGTCAAGCACCGGAATCCCTTCTGTAATACAGATAACGAGGTCCAGTTCCGCATCGACAGCTTCCATAATCGAGTCGGCTGCAAATGCAGGCGGGACATAAATAACGGAAGCGGTGGCACCTGTAGCATTTTTGGCTTCCAATACGGTATTGTAGACCGGAAGCGTGACGGTAGATCCGTTTTCCAGCGTGAAGTCAACCTTCGTTCCGCCTTTGCCGGGAACAGCACCCGCTACCATTTGAGTGCCGTATTCAAGACCGCCCAATGTATGAAACATGCCCGTCTTACCTGTCATGTTTTGAGTAATGACTTTTGTATTTTTGTCAACCAAAATAGACATGGTGATCATTCACATCCTCTAATTAATTTAAAGAAAAAGGAGCTGCATCAGCAACAGATTACTTTACTAAAGCAACAATTTTTTGTGCCCCGTCCGCCATGGAGTCGGCAGCAACGATATTAAGGCCGGATTCATTCAAAATCTTTTTACCCAGGTCGACATTGGTTCCTTCCAAACGGACCACAAGCGGACGGTCAAGACCGATTTGCTTGGCCGCTTCAACGACACCGTCAGCAATAATATCGCACTTCATTATTCCGCCGAAAATATTGACGAATATTCCTTTAACATTAGCATCGGACAGAATGATTTTAAAAGCTTCGGTTACCTTCTCGGTTGTGGCACCGCCCCCTACATCAAGGAAGTTGGCCGGTTCCCCGCCGTAGTATTTAATGATGTCCATAGTGGCCATAGCAAGGCCTGCCCCGTTAACCATACAACCGATATTTCCATCAAGGGCAATATAGCTGAGATCAAATTTGGATGCTTCAATCTCCTTCTCGTCTTCTTCTTCCAGATCGCGCAGCTCCAAAATGTCTTTATGGCGGAACAATGCATTGGAATCAAAGTTCAGCTTCGCATCGAGGGCCATGACATCGCCATCTCCGGTAACAACAAGCGGATTGATTTCAGCGATGGAGCAGTCCTTCTGAACGAATGCAGTGTACAGCGCGGTCATAAATTTGACAGCTTTATTAATTAATTCAGCTGGAATATTGATCGAGTAAGCCAGTTTGCGGGCTTGAAATGGTTGCAAACCGACTGCGGGATCAATGACTTCCTTGAAAATTTTCTCAGGCGTATTGGCAGCCACTTCTTCAATTTCCATGCCGCCTTCTTCCGAAGCCATCATTACGACACGGCCAGTTGCACGGTCGACAACGACACCCACGTAGTATTCTTTCTTAATATCGCAACCCTGCTCGATCAGCAGACGTTTGACTTCTTTTCCTTCCGGTCCTGTCTGATGCGTGACGAGGATTTTGCCAAGGATTTCGTCAGCATATGTACGCACCTCGTCCAAATTTTTGGCTACCTTGACTCCGCCGGCCTTTCCTCTTCCGCCAGCATGGATTTGGGCCTTGACAACCACAACAGGGGTGCCCAGTTGCTTGGCAGCTTCAACCGCTTCATCCACGGAAAAAGCGACTCGTCCTTCCGGAACGGCTACTCCATATTGTCTCAGGACTTCTTTGCCTTGATACTCATGGATATTCATTCTTACTTCCTCCTATCAGGTCATCTTTCAATCACGCTTCGAATCATTGCTTCGATACTAATGGATTTTAGCCAACTAAAATAGATATTATCAAAATGGAAAAAATCTATTCAATCGGCAGGATCACACCGCTCGACAAGCCTTTTCCATTGTACCACTTTTTTTCGTCGGTTTCCTCTACTTTTCTTAATTATATAACATTATTTTCTCTTGCACTTCCTGTTTTTGGAGAATGGTGACGTTTTTTCTTATTGTTCGGGAAATAAAGGAAAGAAGGAATGGCACCTCCATCGGTTCACCTTAGGGGGAGACATGCCGCTTGACTGATTTCCGTAAGAGAGTGACACCTGTATGAAAAAAAACAGCGCTTGCTTTCCCCCGGAGAAAAGCAAGCGCGCGCCGGCCATCAGCACGGAAATACGGCTATCAATAGGTAGATTCAGTCGGGGTCGCCATCCTTGGCTCTCTCTCCGCTTGTTTAACAAATCTCTGCTCATTTCCAGCAAAATTGCAGACTAAGCATTGAATTTCCGGCTCGTCAGGATGGAGCGGCATAGTTTCTGCCGTATCCACAATCTCTCCGGAAATGGCATCTTTCATAAAATACTGTGAATATCTTGTTATGACGCTGAATTTGACCCGGTTCGAGCGACAATTCGGACAAAAATAAGGTTTGTTGTCCATCTTGAAATCACCTCACGGCTAGTATGGACTGTTTTTCTAAAAATATGAAACACAGGAAGGATTTTTCGCCCCTATGGCGAATACTTATATAGCTTAATATTTGGTTATAAGGAAGCACCTTTTTCCAATGATGGGACCTAGAGGGCCATAGAATCCCCTCTGTCTTAAATGTGGAAGGAGCGTGCTTGTTTGTGTTCGGTAAAGTTAGGAGCGCTTGTATTCATGGGATCGAAGGACGAATGATTCAGGTTGAGCTGGACATCAGCAACGGTCTCCCCCAGATTAATCTTGTGGGCTTGCCGGATGCGGCCGTCAAGGAATCGGCCGAGAGAGTCCGGGCTGCAGTCAAAAATTGCGGATACAAATTCCCGATGGAACGGATTACGATTAATTTGGCGCCGGCGGATCTCCGCAAAGAGGGGGCTTCCTTCGATTTGGCCATCGCTGTCGGTCTGCTGCTTACCAGCGGACAACTGGGGGGAGAACTGTGGGAAACAGCCCTGATCATCGGTGAGCTGGCTTTGGACGGTAGCATCCGTCCGGTTCCCGGTGTTCTCTCCATGGTGCATCACGCCAAAACGATAGGGATTCCTCGGGTTGTCGTTCCTTGGGAGAATGCCAGAGAAGCGATGCTGATCGAAGGGATTGATGTCTATGCCGTCTCCCATTTAAACGAAATAGCAACAATAAATGAGTGTTTAATTAATGATATTAATCATTTACAACATTTAATAAAGCTGAAAGCAGCCGATGTCGCCCTCTCCTCTGAGTCTGATTCGGTAAAGCAGGAATGTGAGCTCGATTATGCGGATGTACGCGGTCAGCTTCACGTCAAACGCGCACTTGTTATTGCAGCGGCAGGCATGCACAATATTATGCTAATTGGCCCTCCCGGAACCGGGAAGACGATGCTGATCCGCCGGTTGCCAACCATCATGCCGGACATGGAGGAGCAGGAGGCGCTCGAGGTGACCAAAATCTATAGCGTGGCCGGTCTATTGCAAGGTCGATGTCAATTGATGTCCCATCGTCCTTTTCGCTCCCCTCATCATACGATTTCAGCGGGTGGCATGGCCGGAGGAGGCTCTGTGCCGAAGCCGGGGGAGGTTAGTCTTGCACATCGGGGCATTCTGTTTCTTGATGAATTCCCCGAGTTTTCCCGCAATGCGCTCGAGGTACTTAGACAGCCGCTGGAGGACCGCCAGGTGACGATCAGCCGTGCGAGGGCGGTATTTACGTTCCCAGCGCAATTCATTCTTGCGACTTCGATGAATCCATGCCCCTGCGGATTTTTGGGCACGGAGACGGCCGCCGCCTCCTGTACCTGCAGTCCGTTCAAAATTAACCAGTACTTGTCCCGTATCTCCGGACCCTTACTGGATCGAATCGACTTGCACGTAGAGGTGCCCAGGATCGAATACGGACTGTTCGGGCAAGAAACTCCGGCTCTGTCCTCGGATGAGATGAAACAAGCTGTAGTGGCCGCCCATTCGATTCAACAAGCCAGGTATCAGGGAACCGGCATCCGATTCAATGGTGAATTAGGAGGAAGGCTTCTGCGGCGTTATGCGAGGCTCAGCCCGGAGGCCGACCAAATTCTGCACAATACATTTGATACACTCGGCTTAAGCGTCCGTGCCCACGACCGGATCTTGAAGCTGGCCCGAACGATAGCCGATCTGGAGGGAGCAGCCGATATCGGAGTCGCTCACCTGGCGGAGGCGATTCAGTACCGTACCTTGGATCGGCAGACGATCCGGTAAGAGCAAGGGAAAGTTTCAGGGGCAAGGGATAGTAACCCTAAATAATGCTGGCCGCTATTTTGAGCGGCCCTTTATATTTTTACATACGGCTCTCCATGCATGCCTATGAGGGCTAACCTTATGATCTTATCCGATCATAATTGGAATCGGTGTCAACCTTATCCTTATAAATCCTTTCATGTTTCTTGGATTCTATCAATTAATGTTTTCATTTTCCTAATCAAAGATTTTACCCCTTAAAGCATTGTTTATATCGCAAATCATCATTCTCCATAGCCGATACTATTAAAACAACGATGCGCCATTTTGCAACGCTTCAACAAAATACCCATCGTGTTCCAATGCTGAAACAAATACATCATCTGATATGTTGATTTCTCTTAGAATTATATTAAGAACAATCAGTTTCAAACTTCGATTTATAATAAAAAACTGGTTTGGCTTGAATAGAATATCTGATTCATCTCCATAATGTGTATAATAATCTCTGTTTACTCGGATCATATCTGCATAATCTTTTACTGTCTTCCCTACTAAAATAAGTTCTTGTACGCTTGGATTTAACGATTGCACAATTTCTTTTATTCTTCTTTGGAACCCAAATTCATTTGCATATTTAAGTGTTGCGTCTAATTTGTTATATAGATCATTCGGAATATCACCTTTTACTGCACTTAACATTTTTTTTGTTGTCTTTGTATATTCTTCATCACAAATAAACTTGTTTTCTACATTACTGTCGCGATGGGCACTCTCAATTGCTTTTGTATATACTAAAAAGAGATCTTCAAATACTATATCCCTTGTTAAACTTTGCATATAAAGTAAGATACTTGATTCAATGTTATTGCTATACCACTTATTAAGGATCTCTTCCAAGTTATCTTGGATTGAAGGTAAATCGATTCTGAAGACATTTAAACGTTCAAGTTTTTCTTTTTTATAATTTTTGAATGGAACAGTATAAACATTTAATGTCTTTGTGGAATAATCATCATACTTTATTGACTCAATATAAACATTAGAATCCATGAGCACACTTAGAAAATTTTTAAATTTCCAAATAACATCTTGAAACCACTCAAGTGACTTTGGTTCATCGGGAGTAAAAACAATGAATGGTTGATAGTTTAGATGTTCAAATTCAAAAATATTATTTTTTGAATAAATTGTATATGTTGAGCTAATTTTCATTTTTAAACAATCAATATATATTTCAAATGTTTTAATAATGTTTGAAAATGCCCCAACTCTTTTTTCTTCAGTCACATTTTCAAATGGTTGGTATTGTAGCCACATTTCAAGATTAGAAAAATATACAGTTAAACTTGGTAATTTAATCTCATTTAAATCATTGTAATGAGTTCCAGTTATCATTGTGTTAAATATTAAATTAGAGGTGGTAAAACTTTTCTCGGTATAAAAATTAAAACTTGTAGAGCTATTTATTTCAAATCCATCAATTAAAGTTATAAGTCCTTTTGAAGTTTCACCTAAAACTATTTGATGCCTGTTATAACTTTGTTCAGTGTCGTTGAAAGGTTTTTCATTTTTATACGATTTAAAGAGTTCTAATTGTATACCTGATTTTGAATAACTCAGAATCCCAGGTGTCCTTTCCTCTTCGTTTCCAATAGTCCACCAATATCCTTTTAATTCAAATTCATCATAGATTCCAGGAGGAATTTTAGACATTATTGACACTCCCCTTAAACCATCTAACTGTTTCTCTTATAATTGTTCTTAACTATTTGTTCTTTCTACTGTCGTATACAGAATTTACAAGTTCAACCAAGTCATCAAAATGAACCACCATATCACACAATTTCCTGTCCGAACCACCATTATTAGTCCTAACATTCATCATTATCAACCCGTTATCATCAACATAATTATTAAATAATAAATATCTGCTAGAAACTTCACAGGGAACATATCCTACTCCTCTTTGATTTTTCATTCTCTGGTCATAGCTTATTGGAAATCTGATTACATTTTTATCATCAGACATTTGCAATTCTCCTCGTAGTTTTTTATGTATACGATTCAAGAACATTTTCCATTATATTACTGATATAAAACTAGTATTAGTTGGTGGAGCAGATAGGTTCCACTCCATTGCTCTGTACATGGGGTCAATTGTTATGGTATGATAATTAGTAGCTTATTACATATTTTTTCTTTGGTCGTTGTTGACGGCAACGATCCTTTTTTTATCCAAAACTCTTGATGCGTTTTCTGAAATAATTTCTTCCTTCTGGCGTGATAAGCGTTTGATTACCCGTGTATCCATTTTCATTAGAATACTCCTTGATCTGGAATAGGTTAGGTACATATTGTGACATAGGTTTAATCTTTTTCTTTTTGTCTCTATAAATGTAACCTTGGTCTATTAGCTTATTTATAAATTGCCGCTCCTTAACTTTTAATTCTTTTGCAGTATCACGAAAATTTAATAGTAGATTCGTGTCTACAATGTCATCGAAGTACTCTGCTTTGTCTTCCAGTACTTCATTAACCTGCTGCAATCTTTCAACTTCTTTTTCTACTGCTAGTCTCATTTGTCGTTCTTCTTTTAGCTTGGTGGCAGTAGCAATTAGTAAATCTGGATTACCTAGTAGTTCATCAATGGCATACATTCCATGTCTGCGGATTGATGGCAGGATATCAGCAGTAACCCATTTTTTAAATACTTTCGCTCTCTCTTGGATTTCAGTATTATTCCCCTGCTTAGCAGCCCCAAAAATTAAACTGTACAATCCTGATTCATTGATAAATTTTTTTTTCTGTTTTCTCCCTAGTTTGTCGATGACCTCGTGATCCGCTAGGTCATCTTCATCAACATGATTCTTAACAGCATCATATGGATTTGAAAACCCTAATGCTTCAGCTGCTTCTTTTGCTCCAAACCATTCGACCCCATCAACAATTATTATAGGCAACTCCCCAAACATTTGATGATTAAACACTTGCAGTTGATTCATTTTCATACTTATACAAACTCCTCCATTATATATAGTAGTTTTGCTCATCTCATCTCGGCTCAACTCTGCTAGTTGCTTGCCAGGCCACCACTCCCTTCAATGTGTGGTGGAACTATTAATCTATTTCTTATTATTCTATTTTTTTATACTAGAGTTTGAAAAATATGCTTAATTGATAACACCGTACTTATCAAGGAATTGCTTGAAATCTGCATACATTTCTTTTTGCTCCTTTAAAGCTCTATATGCTGGATGCTCTCCCCACCATTTGCGCTTAGTATTTAGATGAAGCAGTATCATCTGCATAATGGCTATGCTTTTTTTATCACCTGTTTCAAGGATGTCGATAAGGTCTTTCAACATTTCCTTATTTATTCCTCGTATGCCTGTATCCTCCTCTATTAAATTCTCTATTCTCTCAATAAATTTGATATGATCTTTTTGCGCCTGGATTTCTAGAACTGATTGCTCGTTTTGATAAGATTGTTGAGAAATTACCAAAATTCTTCCATCTTCTTCTTTATGTGGAATTTCATATTCATCCACAACGTCAGTTTCTCGTAAATATATTTCTTGTATATCCAGAATTTCCCACCTGGATAATTCCTTAGTAAAATAATCTCTCGGTATGCTGGGGAACATTTTATACAACTCTTCTAACTTATCTTGAGGAATTGGTCGATCCTTTTTGGCCCATCCAGTTACATTTGGTGCAGGCACTCCAAACTTCTTAGCAATGTACGACTTTGTAACGCCGTAAACTTCGAGAATATAATCAATTCCAATGTTGCTCATTCAGTGTTTTCCTCCTTTCTGATACCAAATATATCACACCTGAAATAATTACGCAATATTATTTGGTAATAATTTTTAAGATAATAACAGAAAGCCCACGAATGGGCTAACCTGCTACATAATAAAACTTTTCAGAATCATCTTGCACTTCAAAGAATGCCTTCTTATCATCTATGTATTCCGTGTCCGGTTTACTGCAAGGCCGATGTCAATTGATGTCCCATCGTCCTTTTCGCTCCCCTCATCATACGATTTCAGCGGGTGGCATGGCCGGAGGAGGCTCTGTGCCGAAGCCGGGGGAGGTTAGTCTTGCACATCGGGGTATTCTGTTTCTTGATGAATTCCCCGAGTTTTCCCGCAATGCGCTCGAGGTACTTAGACAGCCGCTGGAGGACCGCCAGGTGACGATCAGCCGTGCGAGGGCGGTATTTACGTTCCCAGCGCAATTCATTCTTGCGACTTCGATGAATCCATGCCCCTGCGGATTTTTGGGCACGGAGACGGCCGCCTCCTCCTGTACCTGCAGTCCGTTCAAAATTAACCAGTACTTGTCCCGTATCTCCGGACCCTTACTGGATCGAATCGACTTGCACGTAGAGGTGCCTAGGATCGAATACGGACTGTTCGGGCAAGAAACTCCGGCTCTGTCCTCGGATGAGATGAAACAAGCTGTAGTGGCCGCCCATTCGATTCAACAAGCCAGGTATCAGGGAACCGGCATCCGATTCAATGGTGAATTAGGAGGAAGGCTTCTGCGGCGTCATGCGAGGCTCAGCCCGGAGGCCGACCAAATTCTGCACAATACATTTGATACACTCGGCTTAAGCGTCCGTGCCCACGACCGGATCTTGAAGCTGGCCCGAACGATAGCCGATCTGGAGGGAGCAGCCGATATCGGAGTCGCTCACCTGGCGGAGGCGATTCAGTACCGTACCTTGGATCGGCAGACGATCCGGTAAGAGCAAGGGAAAGTTTCAGGAACAAGGGATAGTAACCCTAAATAATGCTGGCCGCTATTTTTAGCGGCCCTTTATATTTTTACATACGGCTCTCCATGCATGCCTATGAGGGCTAACCTTATGATCTTATCCGATCATAATTGGAATCGGTGTCAACCTTATCCTTATAAACACCTTATAAATCCTTTCATTGACTTTCATATAAAAATATGTTATCGTTTTATAGTATTTGATTAACCCTCAGTAGTTCCTCAGTTAAATAATTTCCTCCATCCATTTATTCAAATTCCAACAACCCTAAAGAATTTGTTTGTAATGTATCGCTAATTCACACTGGCGCGATCAAGGAGTCGCAAGGATGAAAGAGAGGTAGGGCTTTCATTGTTTTAGTAAGTACAGAAATGGTTTCTCGTTATTTGCAATAGGAACTTAATAGGCTGTCGCCTTTACTATCTTTATCTATAGAATAAATAGCAGGCGGCAGCACGGGTTACATTATTGTTCAATCTACATCCAGAAATTCACTTATCCGCAGCTCTTGAATCAATTCAAGCATTTCTTGAGCGGTATATTCCTCCGGCTCGTCCCCATCGGCATACTCCATGCAAAGTCTGGCCTCGTCCTGAAAACGGTTCAATTGTTCCACAAAGTTACGACACGACACAAAGTCAATCCTTTTTGCCAAAGTCACTTCTCTCGGGCCCTGTTGCAACGCTGCATGGCGATGACCAGATCTATTCATTTGAAAAGAGCGCTCTGCAGGAATTCGTTGGTTCTTTGATCCGATATCCGCTACAATATATAGGAACAAACTCGTTTGTTAGCTGCCCGAAATTTTTTAGATTCATATTCTATAAGCCATTCTAGCCAACAGGAGTGAACCCCCGTGACCGACAAAAAAAGCCGATATATTCAAATCGACGGCTTCATTATACTTAATGAGAATCTAACTTATGAGCAATTTAGAAACGTATTCGACCAGATACTCCTGGAAAAGAATTGGACATTTGAGGGAGAAACCCGGGAGACTACCCTATTTGAAAAAAACGATGGACCGATAGAAAACCCGGCAACAGATCAGAAACGGCTTCTTTACGAAATCGAACAGTTGAAAAAAGAGGTAGCCCGGCTGCGAAGCGCCCGCCCCAAGCCGCAACCGATGTCCAGCAAGCTTAGAGACGCACTAAGAGAGTAGAAAAACTGAACTCTTTCGGGCGAATTCCGACTTTGGTGAATCAAGTATGTACTAGCCGGCACCTCTTCCTCCTTGTTCTCATAAACTGCTTTGAAAGGAAGGAGGAGATTCGCTATGGTAGAAAGGTATTACGCTTGCAGGAGCTGCCTTAACCGTAAAGTGCGTGTCTACACTGCCAACGGCCAAACCTATGAGGGAGTCGTAACGGATGTCGATAGGTATCATCTATATTTACAAGTGGAGCAGGGAGGCGAAGTACAGACTCAAGGCTGGTTCGGCGCGAGGAATCAAATTTTAACCCTGGTTCTTTTTGATCTTCTCGCCATTTCCTTATTGGTATAAAAGGCTGGGAAGCCCTGATCGACGCATTAAGGATATCGAATAATTAGGCCGTATTATTTAAAGAAAATTACTCTGTTTCCCTATTATCCGGTTAGTCTATTACTTCTCTATTAAAATGCTGCGCACAAATGCTCCAAACGATTTAGCTTTCCTTCCATATCCATATAAACGGAAATAACATCAAAGCGGACAGATGCTTCGTGCAGCTTATGGCGGTACAAATACACCTGTGCAGTATCCCTCACTTGCTTTTGTTTTTTCACGTGGACCGACTCCGATGGAGTTCCAAAGCTACCTGTCATTCTTCTGGTTCGGACCTCTACAAAAACAAGAGTGTCTCCATCCCGGGCGATAAGGTCCAGCTCTCCCGATCGACATCTCCAGTTGCGGTGGAGAATGCGATAATTTTGCGAGACGAGAAAAGCTTCTGCCTGCTTTTCTCCTTGCCGGCCAAGCTCTATGCGGCCGTCTTTTTTTGGAGTGCTCATGGGGAGCCCTTTTCTTGTCCCGCCCTCTGGTCCGAACGGTACACAAAGGTTAAGATTTCCGCAACCAAATCATATAAATCGGCAGGAATTTGCTGCTCCAGATCCAACTGGGACAACACCTCGACCAGGGAGGCATTTTCTTGGACGGGCACTCCGAATTCCTTGGCTGTATTCAATATTTTCTCCGCCACTTCCCCTTTTCCTTTGGCAACGAGAACAGGAGCGGCCGTCTGCTCGGGAGAATACCGCAGGGCGACCGCTTTCTTGGTCGTATGTCTATCGGAATTCATATTCGCAGATCGACTCCTTTATATGGCTTAGTATCATAAAAGCTCAGCGCCCCGTCCTCGCTCGGGAGCCCGGACTCTCCGCTCCCCCTTTCCGTTTTGTCAGGTAAAGGCACCGTGCGAATGGATAAAAAAGGATACCCCAGCGCATCCAGACGATCAGCCATTTGTTGGCGAAAAGGCTCCATAACCTCCTCCATGTTGGGGAAGTTGTTATGCACAACGATGTTGACGATCCGGTCTACGACTTGAACATCTACGACTGTCGGACCCAGGTGAGCCATTCTGAGATCAAACAGCAGCCGGCAGTTAGAAGGATCGATTTCCCCCTGTTTGCTTTTGCGCGACTGAATATGGACAGCTGCCGTCTGTTCGCCTGCCGCGTGATACAACGGCAAACTCAGGGTCACATAAGTGAATACGGACGACCGGTCAGCCGCCAGCAAAAGCTGCTGGCCGGTAATTTGCTGCACCGTCTGCTGAACAGCCTCCTTAAGCAGCGGCGGAAGATCGTCAGCCGCCGATAGCTGAAGGAGCGCTCCCTTCAGCGACTGCGACGCTTCGGCGGCCCGTTCCGCGACCGCCCCGGCAACGGCCGGGTCCGCCCCCGGCGCAGACGGCGCGGCGGCAGCAGCCGGCCTGGCTCCGGCAGCGAGCTCAGGCCCTCCTTTGGCCGCCTGCTGCAGCAGGTTGTGCTCGTAATCGAGCCCAACCGCCTTCAGCAGCCGAGCCACCCAGGAGGGCTCGCTTGCCCTCGCCGCCGCTTCCCCGCCGGCGGCCGGCTGCGGCAGCTCCGCTGGCGGAGCTGCTTGCCCGGACGCAGCCGCGCGGCCATCGGCCAAGCCCGCCTGGCCAAGCTGGCCCTGCGTGCCGGCACGTCCGGCTAACGCGGTGGGCTCTGCCGCTTGTGCCGCTGCTGCGGGCGCGCTTGGCGCCGGACGCTGCGCGAGCGCCTCGGGCCCGGCTTGCGCCGCCTGCGGGCTAGCGGCTCCTGTCGCCGTACGCGCGGCTGCGCTGGCCGGATCGCGGCTGGCTTGGCCTGGCAAGCCCGGGCCCGGCGACGGCTGCTGTCCGGCGGCGAGCGGCCGTGCGGACGCTTCCGCTGACGCAGCCCCGCCTAGCGCCGGTGTGGCTCCGCCGGCTCCCTCTCCTCCAACCGGCCTTGTGGCCGGGTTAGAGGAGAATTGAGGAGCCGTCGATACTTGCCCCGGCGCGGCAGCAACGGCCGTAGCGGCATCCGCGGGCAAGCGCACAGCTGCGGCGCCGATGACGGCTGCGGCGGCCCGCAGCGCGTGAGCCAGCTGCTGGCGCAGCTCCGGGCGCAGAGCGGCTCCCGCATCCAGGCTCTGCTTCAGCAGCGCCGACAGCTGCGAGAGCCCTTCGTGCAGCGGCTTGCCGAACAGCGCCTGGTGCAGCGCCGACACGTGCTCCGCGGTAAGCGGCAAGCCTCGCTTCACGGCCAGCATCGCCGCCTGGCTCCATTCCTCCGCTTTCACCCCGGCGGGAACCTTTGCCGCCATTGCGGCTAATGAAGCAGCGTTTTCTTTCGTCAATGGAACGGACGATTGCTGCATCCATTGGAGAAGCTGTCGGTTCGCCGCAGAATCCTTTAGCCCAAGTTCCTTTAACATCTCCAATAAAGAAGCTTCCGGAAGCGGAGTGCCTCCCCCTATTACCGGCTTTAATCGGATTTGCCCGGCAGCGGATTCCACCAGCACCTGAAGGAAGGTGGATTCCCCTTGTTGTAATGGCGTTTCCAGCTTAGCCCTCACCTTTACTCCGCTGATCATCAGAACGGCATCCTGATCAGAAAGCAGCTGCAGCACCGTCCCTCTAACGATCTGTCCCGGCTTCAGCTCAAGAGCCTTTCCTTCGGCAAGTCTGGCTTCTCCAACAAATTGACGGATTAAATGCCCTATATTCATACGTCATCCCTTCCCCCAGATCCTTTCCAGTGTCGTTCGTTTGCCCAAGATGATCCTTCCATTCTCTAATCTTGCGGCAGCCTGTCCAATCTATTATCCCTATGGAAGTTATCGGCAAAAACACCCCCATTATTGAGCCGACAATCTAATATTACTGATAACCAAGGGGGCGGACATCATCCAACAACCACTACAGAACTGGCGCTAGGGTTGGAAACTGGCATCACCAAATCTTTAGATGATTTACACTGGCTGCCATTTAGTAAAGCGAATCTACCCTCTTCCCGCTGGACAAGCTTCAAAATTAGGAGAATCAGAACAAAAACTGCTGCTGAACATTAAGCAGCTTGCCAAGAAATGATTTACGGTGTAAAGGACACGGACCGTATTCGAGGATAGCCTCGCGATGCTGTTTAGTTGCATAACCTTTATGTATAGCAATTCCATACTCCGGAAATTCGGTATCCCAGTGAAGGCACATTCGGTCGCGAGTCACTTTCGCCACGATCGAAGCGGCCGCTATCGATTGGCTAAGCGCATCACCGTGTATAATGGCCATCTGCTCTACTTCACAGTCGATCCTCTCTGCATCGACGAGTAGATGATCCGGCTTTACGACCAACTGTTCCACTGCCTTTTTCATAGCCAAGCGAGCGGCTTGTTTAATATTAATCTTGTCGATTGTTTCGGAATCAACCTTACCGATGCCAATCGCCAGAGCACATTCGGTTATTTCTTCATATAGTCGTTCTCTTTTATTAGGCGTCAGCTTTTTGGAATCGTCCACCTCTTCTACGACCCAATCCGACGGCAGGATAACCGCAGCGGCAACTACATCGCCGAACAGGCAGCCTCTCCCTACTTCATCTACTCCGGCAATCAACCGATATTGACGATCCCAGAGCGCTTGTTCATATTGGAGCATGAGTTCCCCTCCTCTTGCCCATTATAACCTGTGCCGCCTTGCACACGCTACAATCATCCGACAAATTCCGTCTTAATGCAACCTCGATGGCTATGAACCGTCTGACAATCCTTCCTTTATGTCTCACTTGCCGGGAGAACCTCATACTTCCTGTTCAGCACATTTAACCCCGTTGTAATTTAAAGTAGTCACTTGTTTTTTTAAATGATTTTAAACAGCTCTGCCCTTCATTCATCTTGTTTTTTGATTGGACTATTACTCTTTTTCATATGCCTTTTCCCTATGTTTTATCATGTTTATTCATGTTTATTGCCCTTTGTCCTCCACTTCGTTCATATTCTTCTTGATTAAGCCAATATCCTTTCCCCCATACTTTTGCCCGTTATCCCATTCGTTCAGAACTCCATTCAATCTCTTTATTCAAGCCGATAAACTGAAGACTCCGTAAATTGCTATTTGAAGCTTCTCGAGAAATCAACTCCGGAATTAATTGATTATTTTATTAAAAGACCTTGAAAGGGGAACATATATTCGTTATAATGAATAGAACAAATATTCCCCTCTATAGGAAATAAGCTCAATATCAATTTCGACCCGGAAATTTTGAATGCGAATCAACATATGAATTTCAAGTTTAGGTTTGCAAAAGTAATTAGGAGTTTCAAGTAGGTTTGCAGGAAAGTTGTTGCGAGTTCCAATTTATGTTTGTAGGAAATTTCAAATAGTTGTGATGGAAGTCAGATTGAAAATTTCAATTAACTTTTCCATATAAACATTTCAACAGATTTAAATTAATGGGTTTAAATTTAATGGATTGGGTTCAATGCACTTGAGTTTAACGGATTTGAGTTTAGTGGATTTGAGTTTAACGGATTTGGGTTCAATGCACTTGGGTTCAATGCACTTGGGTTCAATGCACTTGGGTTCAACGGATTTGAGTGGGAGGGTTGGATGTGAATTTAGGCTTGAAGTTAGAACGGAATTTGAAGTTAGGGTTCAAGTTAGATCTGAGACTGGATATGGATCTTTGGGTCAAATGGAATGAGGACACTTTCCGGTCAGCGGAAGAAGCTTTTCATAATCGTTTTAAGACAGAAGAAGATTGTGAACAATTCATCTATCAATTGAAATGGCCGGATGGCTTCTCCTGCCCTCGTTGCAAACATAAACAGGCCTACGTCATCCGTTCCCGCAGACTCCCGCTCTATGAATGCCGTAGTTGTCGGCACCAGACTTCCTTGATCGCCGGGACGGTGATGGAAGGAAGCCGCACTCCGCTGCTTAAATGGTTTCTCGCCTTTCATCTTATGTCGCGGACCGACCGAGGCACGAATGCCGTGCAGTTAAGCTCGCGCATCCATGTCACCTATAAAACGGCTTGGTCGATCCTTCGAAAGATTCGTCAAGCTTTGTCTCAGGCCGACAATATGCAGCCGCTTTCCGGCATTGTAAGAGGCGGAACAACCTTATACCGCCCGTTCAATACGGCAAAATCGATCATGAACCATTACCCGGAGCAAAGGCCCCTAATCGTGGCCGCTTCTTTGGGGAGAAAGTCTGAACCCCAGCAAGTCAAGATTAAAACCGTTCTGCCACACGATATGAAACAGAGCTCCATTTACCGGTCCGCACGTCATCATTTCATCGAACAGCAAGTCAGCACAGAAGCGGATGATGTGGTTATTGAGACAGAGCGCTTCCGTTTTCCCCGTATTCCCTCCCTGCAAAAGTATATCCGCCAAGCGAGAGCATGGATTAATCGAACATATAATGGGATTGGACCGAAGTATTTACAGCACTACCTCGATGAATTTTGTTTTCGTTTGAATTTACAAATTCACCACGCTCCTATCTTCGATCAGATGGCCCATGCCTGTGTGCGTACATTTAATAAAGAGAGCTTATCTTGACCATGACTGCTGAATGTGGAGATTGGTTTTTTTCAACAATTTTGATTCAATTCTACCTCTTCCCAGGAATGCCATTCTAATACGACCTTAACGCAACCTTCTTAACAACCTATCTTCACACAAATTTAATCCTAACGATTAGGCTGCTATTGCGCTGATTTTTTCGCATTTCATGATACAGTCATGACCTAGAAATGTATATGTCAATGTTATGTCAATGTTATGTCAATGTCCTTAAATCTACATTCACCTATTTTCTGACGTAAAGGGATAATAGACCAATGCTTGCCAAAAGGGATATGAGGATACGAGATTTCTATTTATAAAAAGATAGGGAAGAAATGGAAAGATTAAGTGAAAGGAACGCGAGGGGACAAGTCTGACCTGAGGAACTAGTCGAACGCGGAAAAAATCTCTTATAATTTAAGTAAATAAGGGATTAGTTAAATACCTGAGCTAAGGGGATAACTTTCAAAAGAGTGGTAAAAGAGAGATATGAGGTAGAACAAGGCAATAGATTCGGCAGCTCCATTTTTTTAAGGCGGAAAATTTCCCCTCTGCATTTCTCAACACATACACCGAAAGGATTGCAGAAAAGACGCAATCCTTTTTTCAATAAATTTATTTTCATTTCACTTTTTCATTTAGCATTTAGCATTGCTTTTAGCCTTTAACCGATCCTGCTGTCGATTGCATGAAAGATTTATTAGCGAAGATGTAGACGATAAGAATCGGTAAAATGGACAAGCAAGCCCCTGCCATAATCAGGTGAGTTTGGGTTGCAGCCGTATTGCCGTATCTTAAATTCGCAAGCCCCACCGTTAATGTCTGCAATTTGGGATTGGACATAGTGAAGACCAGGGGCAATATATATTCGTTCCACGCATTGCGGAAGGCAAACAACGCGCTTACTCCCAATCCCGGCTTTAACAATGGCAGCACAATTCGCCAGTAAACCGAGAAGAAATTGCAGCCGTCTAGCAAGGCCGCTTCATCCAGATCGCGGGGAATCCCTTTGAAAAAGCCAATCAAGATAAAAAAGGTGGTCGCATGTGCACTAATGAGAATCAGGATCATTCCCCATAAGGACATATTAAGCTGAAGCTTGACCATAAGCTCAAATTGGGGTCGAAGCACAACGGCACCAATGGAGATAAACATCGTGGAAGCCTGTATTGCGATAAATACTCGTTTGCCGATAAAATCCCGGCGATCGACTACATAAGCGGCCATGGAGGCTACCAGCAGAGATCCGATCGTTGCAAATGTACTCAAAAATAAGCTGTTCCATGTAAATTTCGCAAAATCCGCTTGCTTCCAAGCTTCAATATAATTAGAAAAATGCCATTCCTTAGGCAGGATAGTGGCACCTGCCGTCAATTCTGCATTTGTTTTAAATGAGCCGAAAAACGTTATCAAGACAGGAAAAATAGTAAAGATCACGATCGACCCTAAAAACAGCCATAGGATGATCCTCGAAGCTAACCGTCCTGTCCGTCGACCCATGCTGGTGGCCGAAATCGTACGATTTACCGGTGCCGTGTTCATAATTGCTGCCCTCCCAAGCTAGAATATACGGTTCAATCGTCTGGATACCCAGAAATACACAACGGTAATGACACCGACGATCAGTGCCGACATGAATCCTACGGCACTTCCATAGCCAATTTCCTGAATCATTGTTGAACTAGATGTGATCGGGAAGAACATCCGATAGACATATAGATACATCACTTCTGTTTTACCGATGGGACCGCCCTCGGTAAGGACCATTATACTTTCATAGCCTTTAAGTGATATCGTAATGGCCAGCATGATGATCATCTGAAGCACAGGTCCAAGCATGGGGATTGTAATGTAGAAAAATTTCTGTACCGCGTTCGCTCCATCTAAAGAAGCACTTTCATAAACATCCTCCGGAATGCTCTGCAAACCGGCCAGAAATAGCAGCATATAGTTTCCTATAGCCCCCCAGATCGCTACTATAATAGTTGTAACCATGGCGAGCTCGGGACCTAGCCAATCGATGCTTTTGGAAATCAAGTTATATTTCAGCAATAGCTGGTTTAAGATGCCGTTAAACGAATTGAAGATGTTAAAAAAGACAATGGAAATCACGGCCGTACTTAAAACGGTAGGCATGAAATAGATTGCCCTGAGAATGTTCTTACCGCGGATGGCCCGATTTAAAATGACGGCCAAAATTAACGAGATAGGCAAAGTAACCACTAACTTTCCGCCGGCATAAACAGCGGTATTCCAGACCGATTTCCAGTATTCCGCATCTCTCATCAGACGATCAAAGTTGCCTAAACCGATGAATATCTCTTCTCCATACCCGGGATAATCATAAAACATATATCTCATAGCCCACAGAATCGGGTAAATTCCAAGGACTAAGGTCAGAATAAGGCTTGGCAGAATAAAAAAATAAGATTCCCCCAATTTACGCAGGCGGCTCATGTCCATTCATCTCCTCAAATAACCAAGGACAGCCCTACTTTAAGTCGGTGAGTAAAAACAGCTGCGGGATAAGGCAGAAGATCGCTGTTCCCTATAAATCTCCTGCCAACCCGACCTCATACTTGTTCTCTAACCCGCACTAATCGGCACTCGTCCTCAAGTGATACATGTTAGTCCTTAGCGCTCTTTTTCAAACGTAGATAATTACAGCTCGGCTGAACAAACAGTCATTCAAAACACGTTGGATAATTCCATCTATTGAACTAATAGCTCTTCTTCAAACGTAGCATACAATTCCGCTCTATTGGACCAACTGTCCTTGCAAGCTGATGGGGTCAAAGTCCGGTGTCGCTTCCGTGCTTACTTCTCCGGATGCCTTGGCTTTATCCAATGCGGCATTATACCGTTTATTGACATCTTCAATGATCTGATCGAGATCACCACCGGAGAGAGTATATTTAATGAAAACATTGGGGAAATCCATTCCTTCTACCCCTACAGACGGGGAAATCGGCCAGATCCCATCATATTTTGTGGGTAGGAAGCCTTCAATTCCATCGATGGCGGGATCTTTGGATTTTTCAATAATGGAAGGAAGCAAGGATAAGCCATAACCATCCTCATAGTAATTTTGTAAAACTTCATCACTATACATATACTCCAGGAACTTCCAAGCCTCTTCTTTATGCTTGGTTTTGCTGCTGATCGACAGCCACGGTCCTGTTTTCCAGTAGCCTGCGATTCCTCTAGCCTCACCATCGATGCTTGGCGGCAAGGCGGCTGACCAATTCACTTTCGTAGGGAATTGGGAGATAAAAACTCCGGGTTCAGCAGATATAGACAGATACATGCCAATTTTCCCTTCGGCAAATTGTGCTCGCAGCGGATCGATGTCCATGGCCTCGACACCAGGCAGCATGCTGCCATCGTCTTTCATCTGCTTGAATGCCTTCATGATTTCGGTGAACCCGGAGAAATCATAACGGCCTGTTTTGAAATCGTATCCATAACCGCCAATCCCGCTCATTTCCGCAATCACCCGAGGGCCTTTCTCGAAGGAGTTGTCCGGACCTTTAAAATTGATCGCAAAGCCGTAGGCACCTGTCTCTTTACCGGCCTCGGTTAATTTCTTGGCGACTTCCACCATCTCGCTCAATGATTTGGGAGGCTCCTTAATTCCCGCTTTCTCGAATAAGTCGGCATTATAGATCAGCCTGCTTGAGTATCCATAATTAGGTAGTGAATAAATATTTCCGTTCATCATGTTCGATTTATCCACCAGCGCACTTTTGAATTTATCTTTCATGTCCTCGTTCAAATAGTCGTCCAATGGCTCAAGATACCCTTTTTTGACAAAAGGAATAAAATTGCTCGGTGTTGTTCTAATGATGTCGGGGGCCTGGTTGCTGACGAACGCGATATCGACCGATTGATTGTAATTTTCGGCCATCCCCTTCACTTCTACTTCAATGTTATCCTGATTGGTTTCATTAAATTTCTTGACGACCTCCTGGATATAAGCCAGATCATGTCTGTCCTCCGTCCAGTAGCTTAATTTAACCTTCTGTCCTTCTGTATTTCCTTTGGGTGCTTGCTCTGCAGCCTTGTCACCGCCTCCCGAACCGCAAGCCGCCAAACCGACAGCCATAACCACTACCGAAGCGACGATCCCAGTTTTTCTTAACATGGAACGATCAACCCCTTCTTATTTGTTTTTATAGGTACTCGTTTATTATAAAAGCGCTTTGTCTAAGACATAATGAGACAAAACGATGATGAAGGGGGGATTTTATACGATCATTCCTTTCATTCCTTCTTTCCCAAATAGGCTGTCTTAAATTCGGACGGGGTCATTCCCGAGTGCTTCTTGAAGACCTCACTGAAATAACGGCGGTCCTCATAACCAAGCAAACCCGCTATTTCCTGCACTTGTTTTTCTTCCAGCAGCATCATTTTCGCGCGTTCGATTCGTTCATTCGTCACAAATTGCAGAAACGTTTGGCCCGTGACCTTCTTGAACAAATTGCTGAAATAGCTGCCGCTTAGATGGACTTGTCGGGCACAATCAATCACGGACAGATCTAAATGAAGGTGGCCCTTAATGTATTGAACAGCCTTATGAATGACCTGCTCCGCTTCGCTTCTTCGATGCTTCTCTTGCAGAATACATCCTTGCTTACAAAGCTGTTGCAGATATTGCTGCAGTTCCTGTAAGGAACCCCATCCTTTCTTGCGAAGCTTCTCAACTTCGGCTTCCAATCCTCTTAACTCATCATGAGACAGCTTTTCCTCCAGAACTCTCAGCATTCTCCCAGCCAGTTCCTCGTACAATCGAATCAGACGCTGCGGATCGGGAAGCGGTTGCATGCTGTCAAAACTATGGAGGATTTGATGGAGCAGTTCAAGAGTCAGCTCCTGATTGCCTGAACGAAGTGCGAAAAGCAGCTCTCCTTCCTGATCCGCAGAACAGATGCGTAAATATCTATCCGTGGAGCCCAAATCGCCGAATAAGAAGACTCCGTTGCCGCCGGTATAGAAATTGTAGGATAAGGCACTGACCGCCTGTTCATAGGCACGCGGCAGTTCAGCGATCGTCGAAACCTTCGAGCTGACCCCTATCGAAACGGTATGACGCATGTATTCGGCGCAATGCTGGCGGCAAAGCTCCGCCATCTCCCCCGGGTTAAGCCGTGAAGTGGAGTTGAAAATCGCCACCTGACGATTCATGCTTTCTCTAAAGACGATGCTCCGGGTATAAGCCGACAGCGTCTCCTCCAGTATATTTTGTAAGGCAAACCGGGTTAACTCGACTTCACTTATCGGCATGGATTGCACCGTCTTGGCAAAGTGATCCACCTCCACAGCCATGATGATAAAATTTTCTGGATCCAAACCGATGTCGAGAAAATCCCAACGTTTCCCTATGCTCTCCTCATCGGAGGAATAACGAATGAGCAAATTGAAATATTCCTGCCTCAGAATCGGCATGCTTTCTCTAACTCTAGCCTCCATTTCGTAAATCCTTCTATGATGGCTGCGTTCCAATTCAATCTCCTCCACCGCTTTCAGGACGACCTCTACGATATCTTCTATTGAGAAAGGCTTCGATACGTAATCGAACGCTCCCAGGCGAATAGCCTGCTGCGCATAGCTGAACTCCGAATAGCCGCTTAGCAGGATGACTTTACAGGATGGGTTGGACTGCATCATAATGCGGGTTAACTCCAAACCATCCAGCAGGGGCATGCGAATATCGGTTAATAATATGTCGGGCTCAAGCTCCTGTACCATCCGCAGGCCTTCCTCTCCGTCCATAGCCGTCCCCACTATCTCAATTCCATGGTCGGACCAGGGAATTCCCAAGGTGATCCCATCAATGACACTTTTGATATCGTCAAGCACACACATGCTAATCCTTGTCTCCATACCCGTTATCTCCTTCCCAGTCTACTATCAGTTTGATTGAGGTTGCTTCGCCGGGCGTACTCTCCAGAATCATTTCGGAAGATTCCCCGTAATATAACAGCAGCCGATGATAAATATTCCATAGGGCGTATCCTTGCTTTTCCGAACCATTTTTCAGACTCCGCCGGATCGTTTCCACATCCATCCCTTCTCCGTTATCTGTTACCAGAATAACGAGCTTGTTCTCCTCGCTCCAGATCGAAACAACTATTTTCCCGCCGGATGTGCGGTTCTTGAAACCATGCAGAATGGAATTTTCAACGAGCGGCTGGAGCAGCAGCTTGAGGATCGGAGCTTCCAGTAAGCTTTCTTCCTCCACCTCGATAGAATAGTCGAACAAATTTTCATAACACTTTTGCTGGATAAATAAATATTGCTCCACATGAGCCACTTCCTTCTCCAGCGAAGTGAATTCCAATCCATTGTTCAGACCAAGCTGAAACATGCGGGATAAAGATAAAATCATTTGCTTAACATCGTCCAGTTGATTTAATTGCGACTTCCAATAGATCGTATTCAGCGTGTTATATAAAAAATGGGGGTCGATTTGCGCTTGCAGCGCCTTGATCTCCGCCTTTCTCTTTTTCTTCTCCCCTTCCCGGATTTCTTGGATAAGCAGAGCTATTTCCTCCAGCATACTGTTAAATTTGCTGCCGACCTGGGAAACTTCATCCTGAAAGTCGCTTTGAAAACGTACGGATAAATCGTTATGCTGCTCTACCTGAATCATTAAGTTCCGAAGCCTGTATAGAGGTCTCAACAAAAACGCCGTCAGCAGATTGGAGAAAAATAAAGCGACTATTAGGCAGCCAGCCATGATGAATATAGAGCTCCACTTAATCGCATTCATTTGTTTTAACAAATCGGATTTCGATTGAACCGTTAGCAGTACCCAATCCGGACTCAACGATAAATATGCATAATTGACCAAATAGGCCTTGTGCTTCGTCTTATATTCAAAGTGACCACCCTCCTCTTCATTAATGAGTGCTACAAAATCGGGATGGTTGAATTCGTCAGGAAGCGAAGCCATTGAAGATAAAACCGCATCTCCCTCTTTGGACACAAGGTAAAAGGGCTGGCTGGATTGTTCTATATTTTGAATAACCAGTTCCTTCAACGCTTGCTCATTAATGTTGACGATAATATGGACATTGTCCAAAGGAATTTCTGTAAGCGGTTGCATAACAAGTGTAATTACTCTTTCCTTTCCTGAAAAAAATCGATCCTCATGCCCTTTAATCCAAACGGCATGCTGATATTGCGTGATTAAATCATACATTTCGCTATCGAAAAAAGAGTTTTCCTTCAGTCGCAAGTATGTTGTCGGATAGAATTCACCTATCGGCGTCGTAATTAGAATGGATTGAATCGCAGGCTGAAGTGCCTGAATTTGAGAGAAAGGAGTTTGAATCAGGGATAACAGGCGGTAATAATTTTGCGAATCTCCGGCAGACACATTTCTGATCATTTCTTTAAAAGAGTCACTAATCGTTAATGTCATGACAGATACGGTAATTTGCTTCAGCTTCTCATCCAGCACCTGGGCCGATTTATTCAAGCTGTTCTGACTAAGCTCGAATGCGTTCTTTTTAACAACTCCGGCCGCGATGAAATAAGTCATCGTGCCCGAGGCACTTATCGCCAGCATAAGCAGGACGATAAACGAAATCCAGACTCTCCTTTTGAAGGAAAGCCGAAACAACCATCGTTTAAAGCCCAAATTCTCTTCCCCCTTTTGCGACAAATTGTATGCGCAATCACAATTAGCACCCAAAGAAAGAAGCGCAGCCGTAGCCGCGCCTCTCTCTACCGGGAAATCCATCGTTAATCGCCAGGATGCTCCAGACTGATTCGCCCCATTTTACCGGCCCGCAAATCTTTAAGGAACAAAGCTGACGCTTTTTCCAAATTCACTTTTCCTCCGCTTTGCAAGCATCCCCTTCGCCGTCCGATCATCTCCATAACCTCGATAACCGGTTCAGGCTCGGAGACCTCCTTCGGAAGACCTTCCAGCTCGTACCGATCGCTTAACGCTTCCGGGTAATGTTGGATCATGTAACGAATGACATAGAAAGCAATATCTTCCGGATGAAGGATTTCGTCCCTGATCGACCCAATGGCGGCTAATCGGGCCCCCACTTCCTGGTCCTCGAATTTCGGCCATAGAATACCGGGCGTATCCAACAGCTCCAGCTCTCCTCCGATCCGAATCCACTGCTGACCTTTCGTTACTCCCGGACGGTCTCCGGTTATTGCGGCCTTACGGCCGGCCAGCCGGTTAATCAAGGTCGATTTACCGACGTTCGGAATCCCGACGATCAGCGCTCGAATCGGGCGCGGCTTCATCCCTTTACGGATTTGGGCTTCTCTCTTCTCCGCCAGCAGCTGTTTACAGTGAGGGATAATTTCCTTCACGTTCGTACCGGAGATGGAATCAATAGGCAGAGCGTCCACCCCATCCTTTTTCAATCGATGAACCCATTCCGAAGTCATCGCCGGATCCGCCAGGTCCGCTTTATTGAGCAGAATCAAGCGCGGCTTGCTTCCCAAAATTTCGTCTATCATCGGATTGCGGCTCGAGATCGGAATTCTCGCATCCATCAACTCGATAGCCAGGTCAATCAGCTTCAGCTTATCCTGAATCTGCCTTCTGGCTCTTGTCATATGTCCGGGAAACCATTGAATGGTCATAGGATCACCTCATTTCTGCATCCCGTCATCCATTACTTGTGGCTGACCAAACTAATTTTGGACAACGGCCAGAAAATAATATCGGCCCTTCCAACAACCTTCTCATACGGTACAGGACCTACTGAAGGAGCGCGGCTGTCTTGGCTGTTTAGACGGTTGTCCCCCATTACGAAGATATGTCCTTCCGGAACGGTCATTTCGGCAAAATTCTGGTTATAGTGTTCTCCATTTTCCAACGCTTTATCGATCGCTCCCTGTATGTAATGCTCAGAAAGCTCTTCACCGTTGACATAGACCTTATTGTTTTCTATTCGCACGGTTTCTCCCGGCAGGGCAATGACTCTCTTGATATAATCCCTGCCTTGAGGGGCATGGAAGACAATCACTTCGCCCCGTTGCGGTTTACGTATGCTGTAGATGATTTTGTTGACGATCAGCCTTTCTCCGGTTTCAAAATTAGGCTGCATGGAAGGGCCCTCCACTATAAATGGAGCAAAAATAAACCAGCGGATTAACAGAACGAGAACCGCAGCAATGATTAGCGCCTTCGCCCATTCCCATATTTCGCTTGTTACCGGAGTAGGGTGATCGGAGGATTGCTCTTGATCCATAGTTTCCGACACCCGCTTTCTATTTTCCATTACCGATTTCGTTGTAGACTTCTGAAACCGTCCTGCAGGATAACGATGTCTTTCCCTTGAAAAAGCATCTGTCGCTTGCCAGGAAATCCGTCTAACCCTCTGTAAGAGGTAAACGAAAAGGGGCTTGATAGCAAGCCCCCTCTACTGTTCTTATCGAATTTCCTTAATTCTAGCAGCTTTACCGCGAAGACTGCGCAGGTAGTACAGCTTAGCGCGACGTACTTTGCCTCGGCGAGCCACTTCAATTTTATCGATTTTCGGAGTATGCAGAGGGAATGTTCTTTCCACTCCGACACCATACGAAATTTTGCGGACCGTAAAGGTTTCGCTGATGCCGCCGCCACGTCTCTTAATGACGACTCCTTCAAAAACCTGAATCCGTTCACGTGTACCCTCGATAACTTTAACGTGTACCTTAAGGGTATCTCCTGGACGGAAATTCGGAAGGTCTTGGCGCAGCTGCTCTTTGGTAATTTCCTGGATAATATTCATTGGGACTCCTCCTTCCACACAGATGTTCTTACCGCAACGTAATAATTAGCTTAATGGTGCCGTTACGCGGTAGAGGACCATCTTGATAAACAAAACAACAACAGAAAACATTCTACCATATCCAACCACAAAATTCAACAAGTCAGGAAGGGAATCCCGTAAAAATAATACACACCCCTTCGTTCATTTGTGTGCGATAGAAAACCATGCTCCGTTGCCTGTAACGAAACCCCATTCTGTCATGATGCAGTTGGGTTCGATCAGCCTTTAACAGCGCTGGAATAAGCACCTTGAATAAAGTATCTTTGGAAAAAGACAAACACGAACAGGATCGGCAGCAAAGCCACCATTGTCCCCGCTGCCACTAAACGGGTATTGGTTACGAAGGTTCCCTTTAATTTAAACAACCCAATTGTAAGCGGGTAAAGGCGCTCGTTATCCAGAACGAGGTACGGCCATAGGAAGTTATTCCAGGAGCCGATAAAGCTTAATATACCTAGCGTAGCCATCATCGGTAGAACCATTGGAGTAAGAACGGACATCCAAATTCTCCATACGCTGGCCCCGTCCATAATAGCCGACTCCTCGATTTCCTTCGGAATTCCAAGATACGCCTGTCTCATCAAGAAGATACCAAAAGCGGATACGGCTCCGGGAACAATAACACCCGCATGGCTACCGACCAGATGCAGTTTATTCAAAATAAGATAAACCGGGATCATTGTCACTTCACCGGGAATCATCATCGTCGCGATAATAAGCAAGAATATGAAATTTCTTCCTTTAAATCTCATTCTCGCTAACGGAAACGCGGCTAGCGAGCAAAAGATTAACGGAAGCAGCACTCCGAAAAACGCTAGAAAAACACTATTCCATAAATAGAGCGGAATAGGAAGGGAATTCCAAACGGTTAAATAGTTCTCAATTGTAAAATTAGTCGGAATAAGCTGCGGCGGCATCGAAAAGATCGTCTCATTTTGTCCCTTTAAGGAAGTCGAAAGCGTCCATAGAAAAGGAACAATCGTAATGATGGCAAGTACGATTAGAAAAAAATAAGAAACCAAATTACGGGTTAATCTGCGTCTGGAAATGAACGGTCTGGCCATAGCTTCCATCAATCCTCCTTCTCTATCAAGCTTCTGTTAAGAATGGACAATATTAGGATGACAGCGAACAGGATAAAGGAGATGGCACTGGCGTAACCCATTTCCAAGTTAACAAACGCTTTCTCGAATACCATATAAACTACGGTAGTGGACGCCCTGAGCGGTCCTCCTTCCGTCATGGTCAGCATCAATGTAAATTCCTTAAAGGCAGACATTGTGGACATAACGGCAACAAAGAAAATAATCGGCCGGAGCAAAGGCAGTGTTATAGATATGTGTTTGCGCATAAAACCAGCGCCATCCAATTCCGCTGCTTCATACAGGTCTTGCGATACCGATTGCAGTCCAGCCAAATAAAACAGCATGTAGTAGCCTAAGCCCTGCCAGACCGTTACAATAGCCAAACTTGGCATAACCATCGTTCCGCTGGTCAACCACTTTACCGGCCCCAGTCCAAACAAACTTAGAACATAGTTGAAAATTCCATCGCTTTGAAACATCCACTGCCATAGAAACGCAGTTACTACTACGGAAACCAGGACAGGGAAGTAGTAGACAAGCCGGAAAATTTTGATTCCGATTAAAGCTTGGTTAACCAGGATCGCAATAAAAATAGGCAGGATGATTAAAGCCGGGGTAACCAAAATCCAAAAGAAAAACGTATTTTTCATCGCATTCCAAAAATGGGGATCCTTGAAAGCAGCGATATAGTTATCCAACCCGACCCAGTTCAAAGGCTGAAACACGTTGTAGCTAGTAAAACTTAAAAAAAACGCCATGACCGCAGGCAGCAGGCTGAAGGCGAACAACAGCAACAATGTCGGAAATAAGAAAAACCATGCATGTCTTGTTTTGTACATTCGACACCTCCGGAAAAGATTCATCTAGCTGTGATGGCTCACAGCTAGATGAATAATAACTCTATTATTGATTCAACAATCTGTTTACTTCAGCCTCGGCATCTGCTACCGCTTGAGCAGGATCTTTTCCTTGCAGAAGAACTTTATGGAACTCTTCATTGATCGTTTTGTTGATCTGGCTTACGTTTTCAACAGGAGCCAGCATATCAACGGATTTTTCTAACTGCTTCGCGGCCAGAAAACGACCTCTTTCCGCAGGATCCTCGGAGTTTTCTCCCTCCGTGAAGAAAGGATCTTCAGCAGCTGCTTTAACCGATGGAAGAACAGCTACGATTTTGGAGAAAGCCAATTGGTTGTCGGCATTTGTAATGAATTGAGCAAATTTGGCTGCTTCTTCCTTATGCTTGCTTTTCTCGGAAACCGCAATGTTCATGATGGCAACGTGAGACTCACCGGTGGAACCGACCAAGCTCGATGCTGCTGCGGATTTCTTATATACTTCGGGGGACAAGTCTTCAACTTGACGGAACAACTGCGGTCCGGTGCCCCAGAAAGCTAATTTTTCTTGTGCATACCACTCTGGAATTTTAGCCTGACCTAACAAAATTTCTTCCGGAATTAACCCTGCGTCATATCTTTCCTTGAATTTCTTGAAGATTTCCACTGTCTCCGGTGTGTTAAAGGCGGCTGACCTGAAGTCGTCACTTACAATGTTGATCCCGTATCTCGGCAAATATAAATGGATATCTTTGATGGAATGACCATAGAATCCAGTCTTTTCTTTAATAGCTGCAGACATTTCCCATGCTTCTTCTTCTGTAGCCGGCGGATGGTCATAGCCTGCCTCGGCCAGCAACTCTTTGTTGTAAAGAATAACTGCGTTGGAGAGATACCATGGCAGAGCAAAGGTTTTCCCTTCGAATTGCCCGGAAGTCCATACTCCGTCGAAGAAATCTTTCTTGGCATCCGGCAGCAGCTCGTCCATGTTAGCTACCGCTCCGAGAGCGGATAATTTCTTCAAGTAATCTGTGTTCAAATTCAGTACGTCCGCAAGCTGTCCGGAAGCAGCTGCTGTCAACGTTCTTTGTTCCACATTATCGTATGGAATGTCTTGCCATTCTACTTTAACACCAGGATTTTGCGCTTCAAAATCTTTAATGACTCCGTTGATGTAATCATCGAAGGTCGGGCTCAACGAAATGGTCCAGAAAGCAATCTTCTTGTCCCCTGCTGAAGCTCCTTTCCCATCTCCTTCGCCGGAAGGCTTGGCAGATCCGCCGCCCCCACCGCCGCAAGCGCTAACAAGCAACATTAGAGCCACTAGCATAACTAACCACTTGCTTTTTTTAATTACCAATACATTCTCCCCCTCTTGTTGATGGGTCACAGTGCCTAGCCCAAGCACTATGAAAAGGAATTTTCCTCCGCTATTATTTCAATAACTGAAAAATACCTCCCCCCTAGCATCTATAATAGCGAATATTGTCGAATAGTTCAATATCAATATTATTAGCATTTCATTTCAAAAAAAAATTCCCCACGAGACTCCCCGATATTAGAGGCGAAAGATGAACCTTTTTTAGTTGTTCTCTTTCTTTGTCCACTCTTTAATCCAGTCCTTTTCCTCTTGGGATAAAGACAGGTTCTCAAGCAGCTCCGGTCTTCGCAGGAAGGTACGGTGCAGGGCCTGCTTTCGTCTCCAAGCCTCGATGTTTCCGTGATGACCGGAAATAAGCACCTCTGGAACCTCCCAATCCCGGAATTTAGCAGGCCGGGTGTAATGAGGATATTCAAGCAGGCCGGTGCTGAAAGAATCGGTCACCGCCGAGCTTTCATTGCCCAGTACCCCGGGAAGAAGGCGAGTCACACTGTCTATGACAGCCATGGCGGGAATTTCTCCACCGGTTAACACATAATCGCCGATAGACAGCTCGTCTGTTACCAGATAACGACGAATTCGCTCATCATATCCTTCATAATGGCCGCAAATAAAAATAAGATGCTCCTCGGCTGACAGCTCCTCAGCCTTGCTCTGAGAATAAGGCTCGCCCTGAGGGCACATGAGAATAACTCGCGGCTTGGTTGCCAGGCCCGAAGTTAGGTCCTCGACCGCGGCGAAGATGGGCTCCGGCTTCAGCACCATCCCTCCGCCTCCGCCGTAGGGATAATCATCGACCGTATTATGTTTATTGTTGGCATACTTACGAAAATTAACCGTTCTCAGAGAGACAATTTCTTTATCTCGAGCTTTGCCGAGAATGCTTGCTCCGAACACCCCATCGAACATTTCTGGAAACAGCGTCAGAACATCGATTTTCATCTTAATCCATCATACCTTCCATCAATCGGATCGTTACTTGCCGCTCCGCAACATCCACTTTAATCAACACGTCATCAATGACCGGCACGAGAAGAGGCTTGCCTTTGGGCCGTGCCACAACCCACACATCGTTAGCCCCTGGAGATAAAATTTCGCTGACGGTTCCGAGCCCTTCCCCTTCCTCCGTAAGAACGGAGCAGCCGACAATTTGATGGTGATAGTACTCTCCTTCTTCCAGGTCAACTAAATCCTCTTCGGTTACTTTGAGCAGCCATCCTTTATATTTCTCTACTTGATTAATATCATCCAAGCCGGAAAATTTAAGAAGATAGACGTTCTTCTGAGGGCGACCGGATTCGACGGTGACCGGAATGCGCGTCTGCATCGCTTCATCGGTCAATACAAGCTGACTTCCCCGGCTAAACCGTGTTTCGGGAAAATCCGTTTGAGAAACCACTTTGACTTCTCCTCGAATCCCAT
Organism: Paenibacillus sp. J2TS4; assembly: GCF_018403245.1. Taxonomy (GTDB): domain Bacteria; phylum Bacillota; class Bacilli; order Paenibacillales; family NBRC-103111; genus Paenibacillus_L. The sequence goes on along the minus strand of NZ_BOSH01000004.1, from coordinate 191,419 downwards.
GCGTATTAACTATTTTCCCCACATTAAACAATTTTCCGTCCATGAATGACCTCCGTAATAAATTTTATGTATATGCGTACGCGGAAAAGGGCTAGGTTCCCCTACCCCTTATTCCGCCCGCATATTTCTTAAGAGACGATCTCTACGGAAACTCGCTTATTCTCTTTAACTGCCGCCGAAGTCACTACGGTGCGCAGCGCTTTGGCAATGCGTCCCTGCTTTCCAATGACCTTCCCGACATCGGTAGGATGAACGGCAAGCTCATAGACAGTTGCATGCTCTTGTTCCACCACATTTACCCGGACTTCTTCCGGATAATCGACCAATGCTTTAGCTATGACGGATATTAGATCCCTCATGATAACCCCCCGTTAAGACGGAATTATTTTTGATGCCGAAGCTCGTGGAATTTGGTCATGATGCCGGCTTTGCTGAACAAGCTGCGAACGGTATCCGAAGCTTGCGCTCCGTTCTGAAGCCATTTCAAAGCTTTTTCTTCGTCGATCTTAACGTCAGCCGGTTGAGTCAAAGGATTATAAGTACCGATCTCTTCAATAAAACGTCCGTCACGAGGAGAACGAGAATCGGACACGACTAAACGGTAAAAAGGGGCTTTGTGAGCACCCATCCGTTTCAAACGAATACGAACTGCCATTGATGAATTCACCTCCTTACAAAATATCCGGTCTTGCGATCCCTTCCGGCTTAGCCGAATGGAAATTTAAAGCCCTTGCCCAGCTTTCCTTTCAGGCCTTTGCCGCCTTTGGGGCCGCCCCCCATCATTCCGGAAAACTGCTTCATCATTTTACGCATATCTTCGAATTGCTTGATGAGCCGGTTCACTTCCTGAATGGAGTTGCCGCTGCCGAGAGCGATCCGCTTGCGCCGGCTTGCATTAAGCAATTCCGGCTTGCGCTTCTCCTCGGTCGTCATCGATTTGACGATAGCCACTGTACGGGCCATCTTCTTATCGTCGATCTTGAGATCCTTCATTCCCTTCATCTTGTTCATTCCGGGAATCATCTCAATTAATTGATCGAGCGGACCCAGCTTCTTCATCTGCTCCATCTGCTCCAAGAAATCTTCGAACGTAAATTCTGCGTTGCGAAGCTTCTTCTCCATTTCCTTCGCTTTCTCTTCGTCGATGTTGGAGCGAGCCTTCTCGATCAGCGTCATCATATCTCCCATGCCGAGAATCCGGGACGCCATCCGATCGGGATGAAAAGGCTCAAGTGCATCGATCTTCTCGCCCAGAGCAGCGAATTTGATCGGACAGCCTGTCACCGCCTTAACCGAAATAGCCGCACCTCCACGGGTATCGCCATCCAGCTTGGACAGAACGACTCCGGTTAACTCGAGCTGTTTATGGAAGTTCTCGGCCACATTCACGGCGTCCTGCCCGGTCATTGCGTCGACGACGAGCAAGATCTCGTGAGGCTGTACCTCGCTCACAATTCTCTTCAGCTCGTCCATCAGTTCCTCATCGATGTGAAGTCGGCCGGCTGTATCTATTATGACGTAGTCGTTGCCATTGTCTTTGGCATGGGCAACCGCCGCTTTGGCAATTTCGACCGGACTGACCTGGTCGCCCATTGTAAAGACCGGCGCTTTAATTTGCTCGCCCAGCACTTGTAATTGTTTAATGGCTGCGGGCCGGTAGATATCACACGCAACGAGAAGCGGGCGGTGATTCTGCTTCTGCAGCAGCTTGGCCAGCTTGCCCGTCGTCGTTGTCTTCCCCGCTCCCTGCAGACCGGCCATCATAATAACCGTTGGCGGCTTATTCGCTTTGGCCAGCTTGCTCTGGCTGCCTCCCATAAGCTCGGTGAGCTCTTTGTTAACGATTTCGACGACGACCATACCTGGAGTGAAGCTTTTTAATACTTCCTGGCCAATCGCCCGTTCTTTAATTTTAGCGATAAACTCTTTGACAACCTTAAAGTTGACATCGGCCTCGAGAAGCGCCAACCGGACCTCGCGTAAAGCCTCATTGACGTCATTTTCCGTCAGCTTGCCTCTGCCCTTCAACTTGCCAAACACATTCTGAAGTCTGCTTGTTAATCCTTCAAATGCCAACTATGCCACCTCCAGACAATTTGACGGTCGGATCGAATCTGTATAGTTAATCGAGAAGACGCATCCGTTCCAACAGAGGCTGAACCTGAACACGAAGCTCGGCATCCGTCTTCTCCAGCATTTCTTCTAATTGCTTCAGGCAGTCGACCCGTTGCTCATGTTTCACAAGAAGTCGAAGCTTCCGCTCATACTCTTCCAATGTTTGCTCAGCGCGCTTGATATGCTCGTATACCGCTTGTCTGCTGATAGCAAATTCCGCAGCAATCTCCCCAAGGGAATAATCGTCATGAAAATAACATGACAAAAATGTCCGCTGCTTCTCCGTCAACAGCTCCGAATAAAAATCAAATAGCAAATTGACCCGGTTCGTCTTTTCAAGCATTGGATTCTCGGGCATTGTAGTCTAACCCCCGTCAAGGTAAAACACTTTACAGCAATAACTTTGCTTATTGTACCCGACAGACCCGGACATTGTCAAGACTTTAACCTTGACAGCATTATCCGCTGCCTTGTTCAGCCAATTCCATACCTGCTCTTAACCGCAACAGCCTCTCCCAGTACTTGTTTCTATGACAACATAAGGGCTGCCTCAGGCCATTATCCCCCTCTGATCCCCCTACAGAGACCATGGCTTCTGGGCAGAGAAATACCATTTGTCTCCAATTTGCTATCTGTGGGGATAATTCAGCACAGGAAAAACAAACTAAAAGATATGACTACATCAGGGGGGAAAATCGATGAAACGTTGCCGTCTCCATATGATTTCTATAGGTTTGCTGCTCACTCTTGTAATCGCAGGATGCGATTCGGGCCAGGAGAAGGGTAACGGCCAAACCGAGCCCTTTGCCGAATCTCTATGGTCGGAGGTTCAACGTCAGTCGGATTTGGCGGAACAAGCGCCTCGGCCTGCCCCGCTGCCTTCAGTCTCCCCTTCGGCTTCGACTGAAGATTCCGGACCCTCTCCCATACCGGCTAGCGATCCTCCGGCGACTTCACCCGAGGTTACTCCGCCACAGCCGGCGGAAGCGACACCTGCTCCTCCTCCCGCTCCCAAGCCTGCAGCCAAAGGGAACGAAAGCAATCATCCGAAACGGAAGCAGGTGAAGTCCGACAGCAAACCCGTTAAACCTTCCTCCAGCTCATCTCAACTGACCTTGTCCGAGCTGAGAGCTAAGTATCCGCAATCGTTCCGTCTTCAAGGTTCTTCCCGAGGCAAAAAAATCGCCCTTACGTTCGATGACGGACCGGATCAAAGATTCACTCCGCAAATATTGGAAATATTAAAGAAAAACAATGTGAAAGCTACCTTCTTTCTCCTGGGATATCGTGCGGAAGCTAATCCCAACGTCGTGAAGCGGATTGCAAAGGAAGGGCATGCCATCGGCAACCATTCCTATAATCATCCTAACTTTCCTAACCTGCCGCTGACTGTTTTTGAGCAGCAAATGACCCGAACCCAGAAAATATTGAACCGTTTGATAGGCTATGAACCGAAGCTTATTCGCCCGCCTTACGGTGCGATCAACGAGGAGCAGCTTCAATGGGCCATCCAAAATCAATTTATGATCGTTAACTGGAATGTTGATTCCCTGGATTGGAAGGGACTCAGTGCAAAGCAGGTATCTGCTAATATATTAAATCATGCCCATTCCGGGGCGATCATTCTTCAGCATTCAGCCGGAGGCAATGGAAGTAACCTGACCGGCACTGTTGAAGCTCTTCAAGGTATCATCGAGAAGCTTAAGGCGGATGGATACCAGTTTGTAACGGTGCCCGAAATGCTGAATGTACCTAAAGCTAAATGACTGGCTACCCCACACAATATGTAAGCTTTATCCGTCTTTACGACAGATCAAAGTCGGCCGGAAGCTCCCACTTCCGGCCGACTTTGCTAATTCAACACATAAACTTGCACATTTTGTTTACCGAAGGTAAGCGCTTGCTGGCGGGAATGTGGAACAAAAATATCAACCCGGTTCCCCTTGATCGCGCCTCCGATATCGGAAGCGGTCGCAATCATTCCTCCACTGGGAAGACCATCATACGAATATCCGGTAATATATACTTTGGATCCAAGCGGAATTACAGAAGGATCCACCGCTATCGTTCCGATCTGCAATGAATTCCCGAAATAATCGTGTCCCGCGTATCCTCCGTTTTCTTCGGCAGATGCCGTATAAGCAGAGGCAACGGCCGGAACGACTTTCTTGTAAGTATAAGTTTGACCAGAGGAAGTTACGATAGCATTCGCTTTGGCCGGTACGGCTCTTAATACAGGAGCCTCCGCCGGCTTGCTCTCAGCCTTAGCAGGCTCCTGCTCGGGCTTGGGCTGCGCTGATTGCACGAGCGGCCTGGCTTCCACCGTCTGTGTCAAAGGCTGGCTCTCCTGGGCAGGAGCAGCTTCTGTCGGGTCTGCGGCCGAAGCTGTCTCTTCTGCTTCCTGCGTCACTGCCTCTGCTTGCGGCTCGCTCGCCATCGCTGTTGCCTGTTCCTGTATCGGCAGCCACCGAACGGACTTCAGCTCTTTAGGATCGGCAATGGAGTGCGCCGGCTTCTCCGAGTTCAGAGAAGCAGCTGAAACAGTTGCAGCCAAGCTAATGGCCGCTACGCCGAAAGCAATAGCCTTTAACGGTTTGCTGGTCATACGATTCATAGATAAAAGCTCTCCTTTTACAAGAGTGCCCACACAAGGCTTGTCCGCGCTGTATACCAAGAGGCGCGCCTTCTTTGGATTTGCACTTATCGGACCTGACGCTTCCGCTTGAAGCGATTGATCGTGCCTCATTTCCACTTGGCTTCGACTTCGACGGTCATTACACCGATCTCGCCGGGCAGCGAGGTTGCCTTTTATGAGCTGGCACTCTAATGATTGCCTACGAGGTTAGCTGTCGGATTTGGATCTTGGATATAACCCTACGTCCCGCTGGACGATTCGCCCCAAACGAAAACTGGCTTAGCCCCTTTTCGTAAAAAACATCCCCCGTACTCGTCCGTACTTGCGAATAAGTTTTGGCAATTTGCAGGCTATCATATGATTTTGGGAATAAACATCCACAGAATTTGGAAAATTGCAATGAAAGCGTTTTAAAATTAATCGTCATGCGTTGTATGCAACTTTTTCCACTTCTCCATGCAAGTCAAATGGGTGGTAAATGAAAGAAGAAACAGGGAATGTTTTACTTCTCTGCTTCTCTTTAAACCTTTCTGATATTACCCTTTCTGCTCTTTCTTTGTTATACGAAAAAGCTGCAGCCAAGTCGCACTCACTTGCTTGCAGCAGAATTCAAATGAGAAAAATCGCCGACTTCAAATTAGGCGGCGATGGCTCTCTCCATACAAACAAATATATTTGAAAAAAAAGGCAGCATAAATTTAAGCTTGCGATTCTTTTTCTACCGTTTCTTCCGTTATTAATCCTGCAAATAGGGCATGAACGAATTGTTCGGAGTCGAAAGGCTCCATATCGTCCATCTTTTCCCCGAGTCCGACAAATTTAACCGGGATATTCATCTCTTGACGAATCGCTACCACGATCCCGCCCTTAGCCGTCCCATCCAGTTTCGTCAGCACTAAACCAGTCAATCCGGTCTTATCCCCGAACATTTTAGCCTGATTCAATGCATTCTGGCCCGTTGTCGCGTCCAGCACCAGCAGGACCTCATGGGGAGCGTTGGGAACCTCCCGGCTGATCACCCGGTAAATTTTATTCAATTCCTCCATCAGATTGACTTTGTTTTGCAATCGGCCTGCCGTATCGCACAGCAGGATGTCCACTCCCCGGGTTTTGGCCGCCTGTACCGCATCAAACATAACCGCTGCCGGATCGGATCCCGCCTGCTGCTTAATTACATCTACGCCTACCCGCTGACCCCATACCTCCAGCTGCTCAATAGCTCCGGCACGGAATGTATCCCCAGCAGCCAGCAGAACCTTCTTCCCTTCCTGTTTAAAACGGTGGGCCAGCTTACCGATCGTCGTCGTCTTACCGACCCCGTTCACGCCAACGAACAAGTAGACCGTGAGTCCGCTCTCGGCTACTTTCATGGAGTTGTCCTCCTCCCCTTTGAGAAGAGCAACCAGCTTCTCTGACAGAACAGGCTTCAAGTCCGACGCATCCTCGATTCTGCGTTTGCGGACCTCATCCCGCAAATCGTCAATCAGCTCCATGACCGTGGTGACACCTACATCGGCGCCAATTAAGATTTCCTCGAGCTCCTCGTAGAAGTCTTCGTCAATTTTTTTGCGGCGAAGAATCAAATCCTCCACTTTTTCGACGAAAGCATTTCTCGTTTTGGTCAAGCCTTCTTTAAACTTATTGGTCACTGCCTCCGTTTTGCTGGAAATGCTTTCCTTCAGCTTTTTAAAAAAACTCATCTGACTTCCTCCAATTTCCATTTTACCTTTAACATCAATAAGTGAAGCCAGCCTTCCATGCCTAGGCAGAGACTGCCTCATCTTCCTCCAGCTTAACCGACACAAGCTTGGAGACGCCGCCTTCCTCCATCGTCACTCCGTACAGAACATCGGCCTCCTCCATCGTTCCCTTGCGGTGGGTAACAACGATAAACTGGGTTTCGTTGGAGAATTCCCGCAAATATTCCGCGAAGCGCGAAACGTTAGCCTCGTCAAGCGCCGCTTCCACCTCGTCCAGGACACAGAACGGAACCGGCTTCACCTGCAGGATCGCAAACAATAAAGCGATAGCGGTTAGCGCCCTCTCCCCTCCAGACAGCAGCTGCAGATTTTGCAGCTTCTTGCCCGGGGGCTGCGCGACGATTTCGATGCCCGTTTCCAGCGGCCGACCCGGCTCTGACAGAATAAGATCCGCCCGGCCTCCGCCGAACAGCTTGGAGAACACGACGACAAAATGCGCACGGATCGCTTCAAACGTGGTGCGGAAACGACGGGACATCTCCTCGTCCATTTCCTTAATCACTTGATACAGCGTCGCCTTGGCTTCCATCAGGTCGCTCTTCTGCTCGCTCAAAAACTGATATCGTTCGCTCACTCGGCTGAATTCATCGATCGCCCCGAGATTAACCTCGCCCAGAACCGAGATAGACCGCTTCAGGTCTCTCACTGTATGCTGGGCTGCTTCGATATCCTCCGGCTGCGGATAACGCTCTTTGGCCAGCTCATAGCCGATTTCGTAGTCTTCGGACAATTTCTTCAGCAGGTTTTCCAGCTCCACATCGAGTCGGTTCGCCCGAACCTCCGTTTGATGAAGCTGCTCCTCCACCTGCTTCAATTGCGTCCTCTGCTCTTTCGTTTTGCTTTCCTCGAGCTCCAGCTGCTGAATCCAGTCGGCCCGTTCCGCCCGTTTGAATTCGATCGTCTCCAGGCACTCCTGCTTCTGAATTTTCAAATCATTCAACTGCTCCAGCTGCTTGACGCCTTGCTCCTCAATTTCTCCCAAATCTGTCGTCAATTGATGATGCAAGCGCTGGTTCTGCTCCTGTTCGCTCTCGGACAGCTTATAATCGCCCTGCAGACGCTGGTACTGCTCCACAAGCGACTGCTTCTCCTGAGCCAGAGAGGCGGCCTGCACCTTAAGCTCCGTCAATTGCCCCATCAGCTCTTCTTTGGCAGATTCGCTGGCTTTGCGGGCTATTTCCGCTTCCCGGATCGCTCCTTGCAGCTCCTGTTCCCGCTTCGTAAGCTGACCAAGCAGTTCCTCCGCATCCCGCTGGCGGGCTTGCAGCTGATTCAGTTCTTCGACCAAAGCCTGCTTGTCCTGCGTATACAGAGTATGGTGCTCCTCCATTCTTTTGGCTTCGTTGGCCAAAGGTGTCAGCTCCGCGGCATACTGCTGCTCTTCTATCCGCTTCAGCTCCCCCTGCTCGCGCAAAGCTTCCAATTGCTCATTCTCGGTAACCAGCTCCGCCTTTAACTGCCGGGCCTTGTCAGACAAAAGCGCCAATTGAGACTGCGATTGCGCGATTTCCTTCTCCAGCTCTTCAATTTGCCGCTGACGCCCGAGCAGACTCGTCGTTTTCTTATGCTGGCTTCCTCCCGTCATCGAGCCACCGGGATTGACGATATCGCCGTCCAGCGTGACGACCCGGTAACGGTATTGGCAGCGAGCGGCAATCCGGTTGGCCTGCTCCAGCGTTTGGGCGATGATAACGTGGCCGAGCAAGCTTGTCATGATCGGGGTATATTTCGGATCAAAGCGGACCAGCTCTGCCGCAATGCCGACGAAGCCCTCGGCGTTCTGCACCGATCTGCGGTCCGATTCGCTGAGCGACCGGCCACGGATGACATCGAGCGGCAGGAACGTCGCTCTGCCTAGCTGCCGTGATTTAAGAAAGGCGATCGCTTCGCGGCCGTTCGCTTCATTCTCCACGACAACGTGCTGAAGCGCTCCGCCAAGCGCCGTCTCCACGGCCAGCTCCACTTCGGCTGGAACTTTAACCAATTCAGCTACAGCCCCGTGAATCCCCCGCAGGCCATCCGCTCGCTTGGTCGCTTTCAGCACCTCTTTAACTCCATGCATGAACCCGTCGTAATCGTTCTGCATCTCTTTCATCGTATCTCTCCGGGAAGCGATGGAGTTGAGCTTCTGTTCCCATTTACGGACCGTCGCCTGTGTCTGCTCCAGCAAGCCGGTTTTGGTCCGGATGCTGTCGAGCTGCGCGCTGTACTGCCTGCGGATCTCTGCGAGCTCTTCCCCCGTCGCAGCGAGCTTCCGCTCCAGCTCTGCCTTCCGCTCCACAAGCAGCTCTCGTTCTTCCGTCCACTTCTGCTTCTCGCCCTCCAGCCGTTCCTCCCGGCGGCGAACGGTTTCCAATTGCTGCTCGGCATAGCGGATTTCGTTACGGCTTTGCGCCATTCGATTAAGCGCCTCTAACAGCTCGCCCTTGAGCTGCTCCTCGGCCTCGCTGCTGATGCCGCCGGTAATTCCGAGCAACCGGTCCTCCTCCGCTGTCAGCCGATCCCGGCAATCCTCCAACTGTTGGGACACCTCGACAATCTTGGCCTTCGTCTGTTTCAGCTCGTCCTGCTTCTCAGTCAGGCGCTCCGCCTGCATATGAATCGTCTGCTCCAGTTGAGCCCGGTTGCCGATCGTATTCTTTTTGCGCTCCTTCAACACTTCTCCATGGCCTTCGCACTTCTCAAATTCTTCACTGATTTGCAGCAGCCGCTCCTGAAGCTGCTCCAATTCCTGCTCCAGCCTTCCCGTTTCCCAGCGATGCTTCTCCAGATAGGCGTCATGCTGGTTGACGATTCGGGCAAACTCCATTTGCTGAGTTTGCAGATCGCCGAGCTTTTGCTGGGTCTCCGACCAGGTTCGGTGGATGCTGTCAATTTGGTGCACATAAACGGAGATTTCATTCTGCTTCAGCTCTTCCTTGAGCCGTTTGTATTGCTTCGCCTTCTCCGCTTGCTCCTCCAAAGGTCCGATCTGATCCTCCAGCTCAGAGACCAGATCATGGATGCGCAGCAGGTTTTGTTCGGTTTCGTCGAGCTTTTTTTCCGCATCCTTTTTCCGGGATTTGTATTTGACAATCCCTGAGGCCTCCTCAAATATACCTCGGCGGTCCTCGGATTTCGTGCTCAATATTTCTTCAATCCGTCCTTGGCCGATAATCGAGTAGGCTTCCTTCCCAATGCCTGTATCCATGAACAGCTCGGTAATATCTCTCAAGCGGCATGGCTGTTTATTAATGAAGTATTCACTTTCCCCGCTTCTATGTACCCTGCGGGTAACGGTCACCTCGCTAAAATCAAGACCGAGAGCGTTGTCCGTATTGTCCAGCGTCAACGAGACTTCGCCGTAGTTGACGGCCTTGCGGGCGTCACTCCCGGCAAAGATGACATCCTCCATCTTGCCCCCGCGAAGAGACCGGGCGCTTTGTTCTCCCAAGACCCAGCGGATTCCGTCGGAGATGTTGCTCTTCCCGCTTCCGTTCGGTCCTACAACGGCGGTAATTCCCTGCACAAATTCCAGTTCTGTTTTATCGGCAAACGATTTGAATCCCGCCAGTTCAATCCGCTTCAATAACATGGTCTCACCTCAAAGCTATTGTATCATAACCTGCGACAATGAAAAGAATAAAGCTGGCTACGAAGCGAAGAAAGAGCGAAGCAGGCGGCGGCCTTAACCGTCCCTGTTCGCTCTTATCCGATACCTGCCGGCACTTACCCGGACATTCACCTGGCCTTGACGTCCAGGTGATGCAAGGCCTGGGATGCGGCTTGCTGTTCCGCCTCTTTCTTGGAACGTCCGCTCCCTTGGCCGAGCAGCTTGTCGCTCATTCGCACTTCCGCAATAAATTCCTTCTCATGAGCCGGACCTCGTTCCTCGACGATCCGGTATTCCAGGACCCCCATATTATGCTGTTGAGTATATTCCTGGAGCTGTGTCTTGTAATCCAGAATTTGCGGCTTCCCTTCGCCGGACAGCTTCGGGAACATATGCTTGTGGAGAAACGATTTTACTTCCTCCAAGCCTTGATCGAGATATAATGCCCCGACAAATGATTCAAAAACATCCGCCAAGAGAGCGGGACGGGTTCTTCCCCCCGTCAACTCCTCCCCTTTGCCGAGCAGCACGTAGCTTCCAAAATCGAGCTGTTCGGCAAACAGGACCAGGGATGGCTCGCAAACGATCGAAGCCCTAAGCTTGGTCAACTCCCCCTCAGTCCGATGAGGAAACAGATCATACAAGTATTCCGAAACCGTTAACTCCAGCACCGCATCTCCTAGAAATTCCAAGCGTTCGTTATCCTTGCTCCCGGCAACCCGGTTCTCGTTCACATAGGAGGAATGGGTAAAAGCTTGCCGCAGCAGGTGAGGCTTATGAAAACAGATGCCTAGAGCGGACTGGAGCTGTTTTAAATCCCGATTCATCGAAAACACCTGCTTCGTAAGATTATTCTTCGTATTTCCTCAAAATAATCGTCGCATTGTGACCTCCGAACCCGAACGAGTTGGACATCGCCACTTTGACGTCTGCCTTTCTCGGGGTATTGGGCACGTAATCGAGGTCGCATTCCGGATCCTGGTTATCGAGGTTGATCGTTGGCGGAAGCATGCCGTGCTTGATGGACAAGCCGCAAATGACCGCTTCCACGCCACCCGCCGCACCTAGCAAATGACCGGTCATCGATTTCGTTGAGCTGATCGCCAATTGTCGAGCAGCGTCTCCGAATGCCTTCTTGATCGCCGTCGTCTCCGATATATCTCCCACCGGGGTCGATGTCCCGTGAGCGTTAATATAATCGACGTCCTCAGGCTGCAGTCCGGCGTCTTGAAGCGCCTTCTTCATACAGCGGGCAGCTCCATCCGGATCTGGATCAGTCATATGGTGAGCGTCTCCGCTCATTCCATAGCCGATCACTTCCGCGTAGATTCGGGCCCCACGCTTCTGCGCGTGCTCCAGCGATTCCAGAATGAGAACTCCCGAACCCTCTCCCATGACAAAACCATCGCGGTCCTGATCAAAGGGACGGCTCGCCTTCTCCGGCTCATCGTTCCGCGTAGACATGGCGCGCAAAGCACAGAACCCGGCCATCCCTGTCGGGGAAATGGTAGCTTCCGCTCCGCCGCAAATCATGACATCCGCATCACCGCGTTGGATGATTTTGTACGAATCCCCGATCGAATGGCTTCCTGTCGCGCAGGCCGTCACAGAAGTCGTGTTGGGCCCTTTCGCCCCGGTAGCCATCGAAATCTGGCCGGAGGCCATATTCGCGATCATCATCGGAATAAAGAACGGGCTGACGCGCTTCGGTCCTTTCTCAAGCAGAATCTTATGCTGCTCTTCCCAAGTGATCAGTCCGCCAATTCCGGATCCGACAATAACCCCGACCCGCTCCGGATCGGTCTGTTCCCTTATATTTAAGTCCGCGTCCTGTAAAGCCTTCTGGCTTGCCGCCATAGCAAACTGCACAAAGCGGTCCATCCGGCGCGCTTCCCTTTTATCCATATAATCTTCCGGTTTGAAATCTTTAATAGAAGCCGCGATGCGAGTAGGATACTCACTGACATCAAAGCTTTCGATCAGAGAAACACCGGATTTGCCTGCCATCAGTTGGTCCCAAAATGTTTCGAGCTCATGACCGAGTGAGGTCATAATACCTAAACCAGTAACAACCACCCGTTGTGCCATGGATTCACCTCTATACTTGACATTTATGGCTGAATTCCTTTGATTTGGTAAGGCAGGATAAGTCCCGTTGTTAATAACCAAACGGGACTTATACCGGCTTATTACTTATGAGATTCTATGTAGGCGACAACTTCTCCTACGGTTGTAATCTTCTCTGCATCCTCATCGGAAATCTCCATATCGAACTCGTCTTCCAACTCCATGACCAATTCCACTACATCTAAGGAATCAGCGCCTAAATCATCTTTAAAAGATGCTTCCAGGGTAACTTCCGCTTCTTCAACCCCAAGGCGATCAATGACAATTCGCTTTACACGATCCAAAACGTCGGACATCCGGCTCACCTCCTCTTTGGTATTATACGAGAATTAACATCAAATTACCATACAATCATAAACAAGCTTTTTGCGATAAACACGCTACCGTCTAACCGGTCAGGCTACATGCTTTCCTGCCCCTCCCAGCCATTGCCAAACGCTATGAGATAAACTCCTATCGGAGTCCTTCGAGGATGGACGACCGCTTTAATAAGAAGGGTTTTATCGGGATTCAGGAAGCAGAATCTTATCCCAATTAAGGAATCTATTATCTCACATTACATGTACATTCCGCCATCAACATGCAGAGTCTGTCCGGTCATATAGGCGGCATCGTCGGATGCCAGGAAGCGGACCGCTTTCGCGATTTCCTCCGGCTGCCCGAGCCGGGCAAGCGGAATTTGGCCGAGAAGCTGATCCCGGGTCTCCCCTTGCAGTTGATCCGTCATATCCGTCTCTATAAATCCCGGCGCGATGGCATTCACTGTAATACCGCGTGAAGCCAGCTCCTTGGCCGCCGACTTGGTCATCCCGATCACTCCGGCTTTGGCCGCAGAGTAATTAACCTGCCCGGGATTGCCGAGGGCGCCTACAACGGAGGAAATATTGATAATTCTGCCGGAACGCTGCTTCATCATCGGCCGCGTCACGGCCTTCAAGCAGTTAAAAACTCCTTTAAGGTTCGTGGCGATCACTTCGTCAAACTCTTCTTCCTTCATGCGCATAATTAGATTATCTCTAGTTATTCCCGCATTATTCACAAGAATATCCAATCGGCCGAATTCACCAATCACTTGCTTGACCATTTCTTCCACTTGCAAGGAGTTTTTGACATCGGCCTGGATTTTTACAGCGCGTCGGCCAAGAGCGGTAATTTGCTGCACCACTTCCGCCGCTGCTCCTTCGCTTCCGGCATAGTTGACGGCGACGTCCGCCCCGGACTCAGCCAGCTGAATAGCGATAGCCCGGCCAATTCCTCTGGAAGCTCCGGTAACGAGAGCTATTTTTCCTGTGAGCATACTACTTCCCCTCCTTATAGCTTTATTGGTTCCGGTCCCGGTTCCGCCTTCTTCGCCGGAAGGCCGGCAGAGCAGCCTGTCCTGCACGTCGGTATGAACCGGGTACGCACGGCCGGGAGACTGTATGGCCCTAATTGTCGGTTGTTCTATAGCCCGGCCAAGACCTGATCTACCGCTTCTTTACTGTTGGCGGACAGGACTCGGACGGATCGGTCGATTTTTTTGACCAGGCCGGCGAGTACGGTGCCGGACCCAATTTCGATGAACGTATCCACTCCTTGACCGATTAGCCATTTAACACTATCTTCCCACAGAACGGGAGCGCAAACCTGCTCTACGAGCAAGCGGCGGATATCGTCCGGCTCTGTGACCGGCCTTGCCGTCACATTGGCTACGACGGGAATCCGCGCCGAGGCCATCTGCACGTTCTGCAGCGTATCCGCCAGCTTCACAGCGGCTGGCTGCATCAGCGAGGAATGAAACGGGCCGCTAACCTCGAGCGGAATAACCCGCTTGGCTCCCGCTTCTTTTCCTTGCTCGATGACGGCCTGAACGCCTTCCCGGCTTCCCGAGACAACGATTTGTCCGGGACAGTTCACATTGGCCGGCTCGACTACGCCAACTTCAAGGGAAAGCCGGGCACACAAGGCTTCCAAGGCTCCGCGCTCGGCCCCTAGTACTGCTGCCATGGCCCCTTCGCCCCCCGGAACCGCCGACTCCATATATTCGCCGCGAAGCCGAACGGTACGGACCGCATCGGCAAAAGTCAGCACGCCGGCCACTACCAGAGCGCTGTACTCTCCCAGACTGTGTCCGGCCACGAAGTCCGGGGTCAGGCCGGACTTACGCAGCGCCTCGTAATAGGCGATGCTCGTCGTCAGCAAAGCCGGCTGCGTATGGAATGTTTTCTTCAATTCGGCTTCCGGCCCCTGAAAAATCAATTCCTTCTGATTATACCCGAGAGCCTCGTCCGCCTCGTCGAACACTTTTCGGGAATCGGGATCGGATTCGTAAACGTCCTGTCCCATACCGACCGACTGTGCGCCTTGACCCGGAAAAACAAAAGCTATTTTGCCCATTGGTCGTCTCCTTTCACGGTTGGTTATAAACCGTTTTTATAACCTAGCGTTAAATCATAAGTCCAATTAGAGATGCCATCACCAGATCAGCACAGAAGCGCCCCATGTCAAGCCCCCGCCAAAACCGACGAGCATGAGACAATCGCCTTCTTCCACCCGGCCCTCCTCGACGGCTTCTGCCAGAGCAATGGGAATCGAAGCCGCTGATACATTGCCGTACTTTTGCAAATTAATCATACATTTATCTTCGGGAAGCTCCAGCCGGTTCAGAGCGGCCTGGATGATCCGGATGTTCGCTTGGTGAGGGATCAACAGATCGATCCCGGACTTGTCGATTCCAGCTTTACGCAGCGCCTCTTCCGCCGCCGAGCCCATAATTTTGACAGCGAACTTGAACACTTCCTTGCCCGCCATATAAATATAATGCTGCTTTTGTTCCAGACTGGCCGGGCTGGCTGGACAGCGTGAGCCGCCGCCGGTGATTTTCAACAATTCGCCCCCCGAGCCGTCAGCACCCAGTTCGAATGAACGGAAGCCTCTTCCTTCCGGAACCGGCCCGAGCACGACCGCCCCTGCTCCGTCTCCAAACAGAATGCAAGTATTGCGATCTGTATAATCGGTAATTTTGGACAAGCATTCCGCGCCTATAACGAGAGCATGTTTGTAAATTCCCATGGCAATAAAGTTGGAAGCATTAGCCAACCCATAAATAAAACCGGAGCACGCTGCGGACAAATCAAAAGCGGCGGCCTTCTTCGCCCCAAGCCGTTCCTGCAGGATACACGCCGTTGAAGGGAAGGCCATATCTGGAGTAATCGTAGCGACCAGAATCAAATCGAGTTCGTCAGCGCTTATCCCCGCATTGGCCAGAGCAATCTCCGCCGCGCGGAAAGCGAGATCAGAAGAAGCTTCCTGCTCCGAGGCGATCCGTCTTTCCTTAATTCCGGTACGAGTGGAAATCCACTCATCGTTCGTATCTACC
This sequence comes from Paenibacillus sp. J2TS4, assembly GCF_018403245.1. Classification (GTDB taxonomy): domain Bacteria; phylum Bacillota; class Bacilli; order Paenibacillales; family NBRC-103111; genus Paenibacillus_L. The sequence goes on along the minus strand of NZ_BOSH01000004.1, from coordinate 175,832 downwards.
ATCTGTTCCAAATCTTTATTGGTCAGAACCCGTTCAGGAACGTATTTGCCCGTTCCAATAATGCCAACCGGTGTTAAGTTCATCAAATACACTCACTTCCCGCTGCTAATTTCAGATGAAATGGAAGGAACCAGGTCATTCTGCAAAGCGATTCGCGCCTGACGTACCGCATTTTTAATCGCGTTGGCATCGGAAGAGCCGTGACTTTTTAGGACCAGTCCGTCAATTCCCAAGAGCGGCGCTCCCCCATGCTCCGTATAGTCAAGTTTTTTCTTAAACTGGCTTAAGCCCGGCTTCAGTACGGCCGCCGCCAGCTTGCTTGTCAGGGAGCGGGTAAATTCGGTCTTCAGAGCGGAAAAAATTGCGTCAGCCGCTCCTTCCAAAGATTTAAGCAAAATGTTTCCGACAAATCCATCGCATACGAGAACATCACAGTTTGCATTCAAGACGTCCCGCGCTTCGACATTGCCGACAAAATGAATCGGCGCTGCAGCCAAGAGCGGATAAGCCGCCTTGGTTAACTCGTTGCCTTTCGCTTCTTCCGTGCCGACGTTCAACAAGCCGACCCGCGGCTTGGCCAAGCCGTGAACCTTGCTGCGATAAATACTCCCCATAATGGCGTACTGGAGTAAATTGTCCGGGGAGGAATCCATATTGGCCCCCAAATCCAACGCAAGCACTCCCGTTCCGTCCATCGTAGGGATCATCGGTGCCAGCGCCGGACGTTCAATTCCGCGAATTCGGCCGACAACGAGCAAGCCTGTGGCCATCAAGGCTCCGGTATTGCCGGCAGAAATCATCGCATCGGCCTGCTTTTCCTTCACCAATCGGCCAGCTACGACCATCGAAGCGGCTTTCTTCCTTCGAACGGCCTTCACCGGCTCATCCTCTGCGAGGATGACGTCATCCGCATGATGAATCGTTACGTTAGCCGGCTTGTCCCCGAGAAGCGGCCCGAGCTGTTCCGAATGTCCGACGAGAATAAGTTCCATGTCGTTCCATTCCCTGGCGGCTGCTACCGCACCCTCCGCAATAGCGTGCGGGGCATGATCCCCGCCCATAGCATCAATCGCGATCCGCATTCGGGTAGCCTCCTTCTCCGCGCTCTTTTTTCGAATGATAGATTAAGAAATTACCCTGGAACACGAGCTCGTCATTCACATAAGTAAATACCTCGACCTTCGCTTTCCCCCGCGTCACGGATCTGACATAGCATTTGGCTATACATTTCTCGTCGAGCATGACGGAGCGGATAAAACGGATGTCGGCCGAAGCCGTCAAGGCGATCGCATCATTAATTACCGCCACCGCCAAGGAATTGGCTTGGGCAAAGATGTGATGTCCCCGAGCGATTTTGGTCCGAGAAAAAACATGCTCTTCTTTAATTTCAAAAATCGAGATTCCGCTTTTATCTAACTGCAGATCAATAATATCTCCGATCACTTCGTGAAGCGGCAGCGAGCGGACCTGATCATACGATTGTTCGGCCATCAGTTTAATGCGTTCCCTGAGCTCAGGGATGCCCAGTTCCAGCCGGTCGAGCCGGATCGTCTGGATGCTGACCCGAAACCGTTTGGTCAATTCCTCGTCCGTGACAAAGGGATTGTCTTCAATCACCTTCATCAGCTGCTGCTGGCGAAGCCGTTTAGGTATGCGTTCTATGGTGCCGCACCGCCTTTTTCTCATGGTTACTCCGGATTCGTCCGGTCGGTCTTTGATTACCCTTGTTACTTCATTTTATTACCTGGTGCTAATCTGTAGTATATATAATTATGAGCAAAATGAAAAGAGAGGCGGGGGCAGAAGCATAAAATAACCCCCACTCGTACAAAAAGTGATGTATGGCCTTCGAAGCTTATTCCTAATACTTCGCGGGGAGCCCCGGAACTTATCATTCTAATGAAAAAAAATAGCACCCCACCCGAAAAGATGAAGCACTACTTCCAATTCATTATTGTTTAATAATTTCTCTACCTTTGTAAGTCCCGCAAACTTTACATACACGATGAGCCATTTTAAGCTCTCCGCATTGTTCGCATTTGACCATGCCAGGAACAACTAGTTTAAAGTGAGTACGGCGCTTGTCGCGACGAGTTTTGGATGTTCTCCGCTGAGGTACTGCCATGGATTTTCCACCTCCTTATCATGAGATAAACCGATCTTCGCCTTAACGATCTTTTAAGTCCAGTTTATCAGTTTGTATTAGAATAGTCCGTAGTGAATCTGCTTATGGCTGTTTGAAAAAATCCGCCAAACCGGCAAGCCGCGGATCGATTCTCTCCACCTTGCACTCACAAGGGTTATCATTGCGGTTACTTCCGCATACCGGACAAAGCCCTTGGCATTCTTCACCGCACAACGGTGCATAAGGGAGAGCGAGCACAACGGCCTCCTCCAGGTAAGGGGTCAGCTCTACTTTATCTTCGGTCACTATGTGGGCATCATCCACTTCCTCCGCCGGCAGCAATTCTGCCGACCCCGCGAACAATTCCCGAAATGGAATACTCAATGTCTCGCGGACAGGATCCAGACAGCGGGAGCATGACATCTCTACATCAAGCGTCAGCTCGCCGGTGACCTCCACCATACCGGATGTCCCTTTAGCCTCCAGTTCCGCTTCCAGCAAGCCGAAGCTTCGCAAATCTTGACGGTCCTTCAGCAAACTGGACAGATCCAAGGACTCTTTCATATGCACAGACTTCTCTTTGGCTATTAAGTCCTTAAGATGAAGCAGCATGAATATTCACCCCAAACAAACAAAGTTAATTATAGCGATAGTGCTGATCTTTTGTCAACATTTTCTGTCCATGCTATAGTAAAAGAAGCTTACATGGATGCATTTTCGCAGATGTCGCCGAATTCTTCTTTAGAGGTAGCTTCTTATGCGATTTAAGCAAGGCAATGATCACTTATCTTTTCATCTTTGCATCGTAAAAGAAGCTTACATGGATGCATTTTCGCAGATGTCGCCGAATTCTTCTTTAGAGGTAGCTTCTTATGCGATTTAAGCGACACTTAACCCGATCATAGCAGGTCTGGACCTAACGGGCAACCAGGGAGGAGATTGCGATTGAAAACCGTCGGCCTCATAGTAGAGTATAACCCGCTTCATAACGGGCATGTATATCATTTTGAACAATCCAAGACCGTCACCGGAGCTGATGCAGCCATAGCCGTCATGAGCGGTCATTGGCTGCAGCGGGGCGAGCCGGCCCTCGTCAATAAGTGGGCCCGGGCGGAGATGGCTTTACGGATGGGGGTCGATGTCGTCCTCGAGCTTCCTGTCGCCTATTCCTCACAAGCGGCGGAATGGTTCGCTTACGGCGCCGTACGTACGTTGGACGATTGCGGCGCGGTGGATTCGCTCTGCTTTGGCAGTGAAGGCGGAGATGTCGATTGGCTGTCAAGCCTGGCTGAGCGGCTGCACGAGGAACAAAACAGCTTCCAGCGGCTTCTGGCTGAGAGGCTGGAGCAAGGCTTGAACTATCCGTCCGCTTACAGCGCCGCGATTCAGGCTTGGCTTGGCAAAGAAGCTGCCGGCAACCTGAACGCGCCTAATAATACGCTCGGATTACATTATCTGATGGCGCTAAAAAGGCTAAACAGCTCCATTGTTCCCGCCACGATTACCCGCCACAATTCAGGCTATCATGACCAGGACGCCACCGATGAACGGATCGCCAGCGCAACAGCTATCCGCCGTTTATTGGATAAGAACGGGCAGGAAGCAGGGTTGCAGCAGATTCTCAGGTATGTCCCATCCTATACTTTAGACATTCTCTCCAGAGAGCTGCAGGCTGGACGAGCACCGATCACTTGGAATCATTACCTGCATCCCCTGCTTCATCAGCTTGTCACCAAATCAGCCGACGAGCTGCATTTAATCCATGAAGTGACCGAAGGATTGGAGCATCGCCTTAAGCAAAGTCTTCCTGAATGGTTACGGCACCAGAGCGATCCGCTCACCCAAGAGGATGCTTTCGAAGCTCTGATCCGCCTGGTCAAAACGAAGCGATACACGCGGACGAAGCTGCAAAGAATGCTCGTCCGAATTTTGCTCAACCATTATAAAGTTCAGTTATCCCGGGAAGCGTTGGGCGCTGGCCCGCAATATATTCGCGTGCTCGGCTTCTCCTCCAAGGGCCGTCTACTGCTGAAACGGATGAAACAGAACGCTCGCTGTCCCATTCTCGTCAAAATCCCGAGGGAATGCCCTTCGTATCTGGAAATGGACATAAGGGCCACCGGAGCCTACTCCCTCGGGTATTCAAGACCCTCTTCCGGGGAAATATTCCGCGATTACTATGAGCCCCCGCTTCGGATGGAGCCGGATTAACCGTTCTTTACTGGATTTCGATGTATTTCTGCAGTGGCATCAGATGCCATCCCTTGCTCTTCTACTCAGGAGGCATTTTTCGGCGGCAAGGATTTCAAATAAGCCAGTGCATCGTCCACTGTCCGCACCGGAACAATTTTCATCTCGGTTTTAATCTTCTTTGCTTGCTCCTCGGCTATAGAGGCGTTTGGAATAGGGGCAAAATTTTGTCCCGGCTCCGGAATCCAATCTTCCGGGGCGAAGAAAATATCCGCTCCTTCCCGATGGGCGGCCACTACTTTGAACTGGATTCCTCCGATCACCCCGACATTGCCGTGAACGTCCAGCTCCCCGGTACCTGCGATACGGTAGCCTTTCGTTATATCCTCTTCCACCAGCTGGTTGTAAATTTCTAACGAAAACATTAGCCCGGCCGATGGACCGCCAATGTTCCCCGCCTTTACATATACCTGCTTCGCTTCATCCTCTGCCCGCACTTCCTGCAGGGTGCCAATAGTAACGCCGAGGCCGGGTCTCGGCTTCTCCACCGGGTCATCCTTGTCCGACGGGAGCTGGCCGAGAGCGATCGTCTCTGTCTTCGTCGCGGATCCCCGCTGGAAAGTGACGCTAACTTCATCGCCAGCCGATTTGCTTTGCAAGTACTCGGTCAACTCGGAAGCAGCCGCAGCCGTCCGGCCATCGACCTCTTTAATGATATCTCCCGCCTGAAGCTTGCCATAAGCAGGCATTTCCTGAGCCACTTGCAGCACGATGATACCGACATTATCTATTCGGTAAGGGATGCCGGCTTTTTGATAAGCCACCTGAATAGCGCTGCTTTGAGATGTTACCATATTATATTCCTGCCGTTTGTTATACTCCCGTTCCGTTTCCCCTTCGCGGCGAACGGTCTCTTTGGGACGCAGCTCATAGAGATCACTCCACTGGGCATATAGATATCCGATCAGATTGGAATTCACCACCCCTACCGTCGTCAACATAAAGGACCCGCTTTCCGGCTGTCCGCCTTGCGGAATTTCAACCATAGGTCTGATGTTCTCCGCCGAACCCGGCTTATAAATATAATAAGGAAGCGGAATAAAATACAGAATGCAAAAAAAGATCAGTCCAACCAGTATCGGGGCCAGGTACCGGACGGCAGAATTTCTGCCCCGGCGTCTCCGTCTTTCAATTCGTTCCCATGGATCGCGGCCTCCGGACGCTCCCTCCTTAGTATGATCCGCCACTGGATTCCTCTCCTTTCTGTAGAAAAAGTTATCCCCGCTATATATACGGCAATAACTGATGCAAGAGTCCACTCCATCCAAAAGAACGCAAAGCCCGGCTCGCATCGCCACATTCATTAATGACACGGATTCCTATAAAACAAAAGATCATTTTCTAGCCTAGCAAGACACAAGGCTGCTTTGCTGACTCCAGGCGGCTTCCCTGCCTTCAGGGCTTGGCCCGAGAGCGGAAGGAAGGCTTGGTCTATTTCCAGGCCGTGTGGCGTAAATATGCAATAAGCGGGACGGAGGTGAATCGCATGCGGAAATGGATTCAGCCCGACAGCCGATCATTTACCATTCTGCTCGGCGGCCTGGCTGTTATTCTCGTACTGTTTATTATTATGTATCCCGATCAAGTGTTTAAATCTTCCCTTAACGGATTGACATTATGGTGGAACGTCGTATTTCCCGGACTGCTCCCTTTTCTCATCCTGTCAGAGATGATGACGGGCCTTGGTCTCGTGCATGCTCTCGGCAGTTTGTTGGAATCCGCCATGAGATGGGTGTTTCGGCTTCCCGGAGCGGGAGGCTGGGCGCTTGCCTTGGGACTGACCGCCGGTTTTCCAGCAGGGGCGGACGCGACCGGCAAGCTCATCCGTGGGCGGCTGATCAACGCGGCCGAAGCTCAGAGACTGCTCGCGGTCAGCCATTTATGCAGCCCTATGGTAATGATAGCTGTTATCGGAGTCGGCTTCCTGCAAAGCGCTGAAACCGGGTTCCTGATTGCCGTCATTCATTATTTATCGGCACTAATTATGGGGATTACCTTGCGGCTGTTGTATAAAGACGGGCAGGCGAATAAAGCTCCAGAGGACCGTTCCCGTTCGTTACAGAACCAGCTCGGGCTTCTTCGCCGCTCCGCCTGGTCTATGCGCTCGGCCCATCAGGAGGATGGCCGGACATTCGGCAAGCTGCTGGGAGATTCGGTAACCTCGGCCGCTCAAACGCTTCTTGCTATCGGTGGATATATCATTCTTTTTTCCGTTATTCACCGTGTCCTTGTATTGGCCTTCGGACCTTTTCTGGCGGCCGAACCGATCACCACTTACCTGGCCGGCCTTCTGGATCCCTATCTCGGTGTGTTCGGAACAAGCCAGTGGTCGTCCTCTCCTCTCGTTCAATCGGCAGTGATCGGTGCTATTCTCGGATGGAGCGGCTTTTCCTTGCACGCGCAGACCATCAGCTTGGCCAAGGCAGACGGAATTCGTTACTTTCCCTTTATGTTTGCCCGATTGCTGCACGCAGCTTATGCTTTTATATTAACGGTCCTTCTGTGGAAACCATTAACTTCCACCTTCGGGATTATCGGTACATCATTTGCCCCTTCTGACATGGTTGGAGCTTCCATCTCCGCCAAATCTTCAACGATCGGAGCCGGCTCCTTCTGGATGGAGGGATTAAGAATGTGGCCGCTGTTAGGAAAACTATATTTGTTCATTGCATTGCTTATTGTCCTTCTGATATGTACGTCTTCCATTATTTATTACATCTGCAGGAACAAAACCAACTAACGGGTGCTATACTTGTCTCTTAGCGCCTGCTCGACCACCTCGGGCACGAAATCTCCGACCGGACCATGAAACTGGGCGATTTGCTTGACAATACTCGAGCTTAAGTAGGAGTACTGACTGCTTGACATCATGAAAAAGGTTTCGATATCCGTGCTCATCTTGCGATTGAGAGCAGCCATCTGCAGCTCATACTCAAAATCGGATACTGCCCTTAAGCCCTTGACAATAACCTGGGCTTTGCGTTCCTTCATATAGTTGATGAGCAAATCATCGAAGCTGTCTACTTCAACGTTCGGAATATGCCCAGTGACCTGCTCCAAAAATTTCTGTCGCTCCTGAAGGCTAAACAAAGGCGTTTTACTGGAATTGACTAGAACGGCGACAATGACTTTTTCAAACACTTGCGACGCTCTTTGAATAATATCCAGGTGTCCATAAGTAACAGGATCAAAACTGCCCGGACAGACGGCAATCGTATGCTCATGACTCGGTTTATTCATCGCTGATTCACTCCTTCTTCGTGTGCAGGTCTTGCTCCGGGATTTGACTTTCATAACGGTAAACATAGATAGCAGTGTCCCCGTAGACGGTGTGACGAGTTTGGAACAAATCTCCGATGCGAGCTTCATAGACATGAGAGGTGTCGCACTCGATCAAAACAGTCGCTTGCGGCTCCAACAACTCCAGATCGCTTATCATTCGTACGAGATCGTCTAATCTCTTCATCTTATAAGGAGGATCCAACAAGACAAGGTCAAAACGAATGTCTCTTTTGGCCAATGCTTTAAGACCGCGAATCGCTTCATTGCGATATACTTCGGCCTGCTCCGCTAATCCCGCCGACTGCAAATTATCACGAATGACATCGATGCTTTTTTTCTCCAGATCGATGAATACGGCCTGGTCCATTCCCCGGCTAAGTGCCTCGATTCCGAGAGCTCCTGTTCCGGCAAACAAATCCAAAGCGCGCCCCCCATCAAAATATGGTCCTATCATGCTGAATACCGCTTCCTTGACCTTGTCTGTCGTAGGTCTTGTTCCGCTGCCGGGTACGGCCTTAAGCGGCCTTCCTCTAGCTGTTCCAGAAATGACTCTCATCGGCTGACCCCTTTTTGTGCTTATATCATTCGTTGCTATATTATCACATATTGTTGCCGCTTTTTACAAAAAAATTTAATCACAGATGTATAATTTCAGAGCAAAGAGTCAATCATGACAGTATCGACATTAGAGCAATGTCGTAGACAACCGCGGAGAAGGCTTACGTTTCCCCATAAGCTCTTCGTCCGGTTTCTCCTCTCCCATGAGGGCGTCCCGCAAGGGGCGCCCAATTATTTTTTTCAGCAGTGTGGATGACTTTTCGGCAGAAAATACATCCATGCTGAAATCACTACGAATAACAAACTTAAGTTTTCTTTTCTAAAAATTAGCGTATAACATTTAAGAAAACGGGAATTATAACGATCGATTGACAACCATTGACAAGGAGCTGTTATCATGGGCGTATTAAGTGGAAATCCCAAAGATGAACCTCTTCATTATGGTGAAATTTTTGATGTATGGTCGTTTTCCATGAAAGCAAAAGGTTGTATTTCAGTCTATCGGGCTTACTATTTCCATGCTGGCGACAAAGACTTGAAAAAAATCTTGAGCGATTTAATCGATCAATCCGAATTAGAAGTTAAAGAATGTGACACAATATTAACCAGTAACGGAATTGCGCCTTCCCCCGTTCTCCCGGACAGGCCTGAAGCGAAGCTTGCCGAGATTCCAGTCGGTGCAAGAATTACAGACCCGGAGATTGCCTCCCTTATTGCGGCAGATACTGCGGCAAGCATGGTGGTATGCAGCCAAATTATGGGCAAATCAATAAGAGTAGATATTGGAGCCTTATTTGGCAAGTATCACACAACTAAAGCGGCTTTGGGTTTAAAAATTGTTGAGATGACTAAGGAAAAAGGCTGGTTGATACCACCGCCGTTACATGTTACAAGACCTGAGCCCGTTGAAGTCTAAGCAATATACAACTACAAATAGGAGGGTATTTACATGAAGAGGTTAGTTGCTATTTTGATGGTTTCGGTTTCGATTCTATTCTTTTCGATGCCTGTTTTTGCCGAAGTTACAGCTGCAACAGAAACAGCTGCAACAACAACAGGAACGACAACAGGAACAACCACCCATGACAGAGGAACAGCAAATACGAGAACATACGCAACGAATACTTACGCCAATAATTGGGGATGGGTAGGTCTTCTCGGATTAATTGGACTCGCAGGGTTAAGAAACAGGTCAGGGGAACGGGAAAAATAAGCCGCATAGAAATGGAGTGCTGGATTAAATCTCAGCGCTCCATTTTTTATTTCCAAACCGCCTCACTCCTCCGCCGTAACCGTGACGATCTCCTATGCACTGTGAGGACCTTTTCTTTCTCAACCGATTACTTTCATGCCCGCTTCCATTACATCCTCTAGCTCTATCCATTCGTATCCGTTACCGGTACTAAGGGTGACTCGAGCAGGATCCAGGTGATAAATTCGGCCGATTAACCGTTCCTTCCCGAACTGCCCCCGTACGATTAAGGAGACTTCTCGCCCTAGTCGCATACAAAATTGCAGGAGCTCGTAGATTAGATAACTATCTCTCTCCTCCGGTTTCACTTGATATGAGGCTAACTTTATTCCGTCAGATTCGCCAATCTCCCCCTGATGATTCGGCAGAGTCATCCTAGTCCATCCAAGTAAAGCAATGGATTCGGATAGTTTTTGTTGTATATTCATGCGGCCGCACCGCCTTTCTAACCACATATAGAATTTATAAGTTCCTGCTTCCTGAATCCCATCCAATTCTATTTGGCGATAAGAAAAGCTTCTATTGAAGCCATTTCGGAGATGTCGTCGAATTCTTCCTTATCGGTAGCTTTCATGCCAACCAGAAAGTGTTTCACTATTTATGCAATGACCTAGTGAATATCTACATTTCTGGTGTGGTAAAAACAACCTTTAAACGCGGTCGCTCATCCCCGAAGGACTCCGATGGAATTTTTCTCATTCTTTAGCTTCTCTGTTCTCTGACCATCACAAGAACACATGTTCCCATTTTATACTAAGAAAACAGGAGAAGCAAGAACATTCTCAGAAGACTTCTTCGCTCGGACAAATCCTATATACTCGGCACTAAAGATCAAAGATCATGAAGTGGAGAAAGAAAGATGCTTCCAGGGCGAGTTTTGGCTTTGTATTCCTACTATCCGAAGGCCTATTCAATAAATAAGGAATGGTTTAACCGGGGTCCCCGAAAAGTAAATGGAATCACTACGAAGTCTAGCTTCACTTTTTGGGGAATGAGTATGATGTTTGAAGCTTCGGAGGCACTTTCCTTCGGAACGGAATGATCGCTTTCTTTAGTGCCACATATATAGTTGTCATGTCTCGTTTCTTTAAATAGAATGGAACTATTAACCATTAAAGGAGCTTCCAATGGCCTCGTTTAAAAGGGTTTTACCTGACATCATCACATTTGGAGAAAATGATATTCCCGGATTAATCGAATTATCGGGATCGGTTGGCTGGGATTATAACGACCGTGAAATTGCAACCATCCTGTCAACGGGCAGAGTTTATGGTCATAAAAACGAAGAAGACGCCATTATATCCAGCGCGGCAGTCATTCCATACGGGAAGTCTTTGGCTTCCATAGGGATGGTTATTGTTCGTGAGGATTACAGAGGAATGGGACTTGGCAGGCAGGTGGTCCAGAGGTGCTTGCGCACAGTTCCCAAAGCTGCGGTTATGTTGATCGCAACCGAAGAAGGAAAACCGTTATATGAAAGTATGGGATTCAGAACTGCAGATTATGTTCATAAATTTATATGCGATAACTATGTCCCTCAATCGTCTCCTAATTTTGAATACGTAATCACGCCTTTTGCTGAACAAGACCTTCCTCGAATTGTAGAATTGGATAAAACGGCCGTAGGTGAAGAAAGAAGAACATTACTGATTCATCGGATACAACAAGCCCTGTTGTGCCTTGTCGCCAAAGATTCAGCAGGGAGAACGGTAGGCTATGGATTATCTGTTCCGGGCCCCGTTAACCGGATAATAGGCCCCATTGTAGCTCCTAACTATGCTATAGCTTGCTTATTAATAAACCATTTGGCAGGTGCGCATGAGGGAAAAATAAGAATCGATGTGCCCTCCGGCCATGAGAAACTAATGGCACATTTGATACGGTGCGGGTTTAAAAAGGTAAGTCAACCTCCCGTTATGATCATCCATTCCGATCAACTCCCGAATCGGAACGGTACTCTATTTGCGATTGCCGCCCAAGTTTTTGGGTAACGGTGTAGATTCAACAAGACGGATTAGTTGAGCAAGGCATTCCAAGACCTTCAGCCGAAGGTCTTGTCATCTTATATAGCGTACCTTACGAAACATGAAATAATTTCAGTTTATTATCAAAAAATTCCTTTAGCACTGCGGACTCTACAATATATTTCTTTTGTCCTGTTTTATCCGTCCTTGTTACGTATACATCCTCTTTGTCGTACTGAATGCGAACCTCTGCGCTCGATTTTAAGTTGAACACGATGCCTGCACTTAGCGCTGGATTAACTTGTTGAACTTCTCTAATTCCGTCTGCTGACACAGATCTACCTTTTATTGACATTTTAACACCTCCAACGATAAATACGTAATTAGGAACATAAGGTTGCCCATAACCGTCAGTTCTTCCGAACTTGCATAAGCTATAAGATCTTGCTTACGGCTATCGTCTAAGCGTCAGCGAGTTTACCTATCCTTATTTTTACAAGAAAAAGCTAATAATCAGCGTTATAAATACGAAGCTGGTCAGCAGCACATACAAATAATCTTTTTCAACCAAAAATACAATAAGTGAAATAGCCACCCGTAAAACGGGAGTTAAAATTAACAAAAATAGGCCTGCCATAATGATCGCATAGGGCTTGAAAGCCATCGCTCCCGCCAAAATATCCTTCAAAGAGGTTGGGAAGGTGGCTCCCGGATAACCGCTGTCCCCTGCAACAATAAAGAACAACAACCCCGCCAAAATTACCGCGCCACTCACCATTACGCCCACTCTCAGCCAACGGCTGACGACAAGCTCCACCGCGGCTGCCCGATCATTCTCTCGGCTTGGTCCCCTGACTTGATCATCGACCTGTCCTTTGGCTTGATCTTTGGCTTGCTCTTCGGTACTCATGAATTCGCCCCCAATCCTTGAACAATCATTTGGATGGCCACGTAAGCGAGGATCGGAATGAACAATTTGCGAATCGTTTTGCTTTTAAGCTTTTGCATCACTTTCGTTCCTAGCATGGCTCCCGCCAATACCCCAAGCGCGACAGGCGCGGAGATGACGGGATCAATATCTCCACGGAAGAAGAACACACCGGCGCTGGCGGCGCCTGTAACTCCCATCATAAAGTTGCTGGTAGCGCTGGATACTTTAAGAGGCAGCTTCATGAACACGTCCATCGCCATGACTTTAAAGCTCCCGCTGCCGATGCCCAACAGCCCGGAAATAACGCCGGCGCCATACATGACGCTGAACCCTCCATAAACATTATCTACATTATAGGAGACGTTTTGCTGCAAGGCTTTGTCATAATATTGACCTTGCAGCTTTAATTTTTGGGCGGCCGGATGAAGCGGAACTTCACCGGGTAATTCATCGCTCGCTTTCTTAAGCATCGCAATAACGGAATACAACAGCACCAACCCAAAAACGATATACAAAATACCGGGAGCGATCAGCCCTCCGACGAATGCCCCGGTGATCGCTCCGATCGTAGTCGCAATTTCTAGAAACATCCCTACCCTGACATTCGTAATACGGTCCCGGATATACGCGATAGCCGATCCGCTAGAGGTAGCAATGACCGAGATGATGCTTGCGCCGATAGCATGCTTGATGTCTACGCCAAATAATAAGGTCAGCGCAGGGGTAACGATGATCCCGCCACCGAGACCCAGTACCGATCCTACCATTCCGGCCAAAACGGATATTCCCAGAATTTGAATTGCCATTAAGGCCATATTTTTCCCCTCCCAGACTGTTAATAAGACTTCTGCCGGAAATCGAAGCCCCCGCATCGCCCCTCCTTTTCGGCAGGGCCTTACTCATGTTCTGCACCAAACGGATGGAATCCATTCTCACTTTTCGTTTAGCTCCGAATCCACCTGATGTATTCCTCATACAAATCACGTTCGCTTGCAATAACACATCCATATGTATATCATATATTTTACAATCGATCAATATATTCTAATAACAATTTACAATGTAAAGTAGAGATGTATAATAAAAAAATCTCATCGGGGGATGATGCCATGCATTTCAATAATTTGGATGAGACCGATACTCTGATCTTGAAATATTTATCGGAGAACGGGCGATTGAGCAATGCCGAGCTGGGGCGGCTTGTGAACCTGACCCGGGCAGCGGTCAGAGAGCGGATCAACGAGTTGATCCAGAATGGGGTAATCGACCGGTTCACTATTGTGGTCAATCCTCTTAAAGCAGGAAAAATGCTGTCTATGTTTTTTAATATCGAGGTGGAATGGCCCAAACTGCAGCAAGTGGCGGATGAATTGATCGCTGCGGAGGAAATCACGAACGTGTACCAAATGAGCGGCAAACCGCATCTGCATGTTCATGCTTTACTGGATAATGCAGAGCATGCCGAGCGATATCTCAAGAAGCTGCAGGCGATAGAGGGGATCACAGATGTCCAGAGCGAGGTGCTGATCGCAAGATATAAAGAGAGAGGCGGCTTGCTGATTTAATCGAAATTGTCCTGCTCCATGAAACGTTCTCCGCCCGATGCTCAGTTCGGGTAATGGAATGCCTCCCATAGCATAAAATCGCAGGAAGGGCCGCCGAAGCTCGGCAGCCCTTCCTTTATTTTTTCCCTGCTCCAGATTACAATATGAGCTTGCTCTCCTTCGCTTTTTCCAAAAATTTGTCGCTCGATTTATTAAATGTTTTTTTCAACGCGACTCCCATCACAAATGCAATAACGATATAGATGAGCAGAATAAGAGCATGCTTCCAGACAACACTCCACAGCATTCCGCCTACGGCCTCGCGCATTAAAGTAATAGCATGCGTAAAGGGCAGGAAGGGATGGATTTTCTGGAAAAAGTCCGGAGCCATCTGAATCGGAAACGTTCCTCCTGAACCGGATAATTGAAGCACGAGCAGCACGATAGACATCGCTTTGCCCACATTTCCGAAGACCGAAACGAGAGTATACACAATCATAACAAATATCCCGCTGATCAGAAGACCGAACAATACAAACCAGACTTTATTCACTACATAGGCTTTAAGCAAAAACAGATCTCCGAGCGTGACGATAAGAGACTGGCCCAGTCCGAGCGTAAGAAACGTAAGAAAGCGGCCAAAATAGACTTCATAGCTTTTGTAGTCCTGCTTGTTCTCTACATCCGCTCTTAACAGCGAGACTAGCAGCAAGGCGCCTACCCAGAGCGACAGCGTCGTGAAGAAAGGCGACATAGCCGAACCATAGTTGGGGATCGGGAACAGTTTATGCTCCTTCAGTTCCACCGGCTTGGCAAAAAAATCGCTCTCCTCATCCGCGTCCAACCTCATCAGATCCAATATTTGATCCAGCGCCCCGGTCTTCTCGAATTCTCTGATCCGATCGGCCACTTCCGTCAGTCTGGTCTGGGCGGCAGGGAATTTATCGCGGATTCGTCCGACCTCCTGCTGCCCCAACTCCACCCCTTCTCCGGCTTTAAGCAGAAGGCTCTCAATTTCCGGCAGAGCCTCATTAGCTTCGTGAATGACGGTATTGGCCTTGTACACCGTCTGCTGTGCCACCGTGGACGCATCCTCCAACGCCGGAGCCAGCTTGCTGTCATAAATTTGCAGCAGCTCTCCGAGCCCATGGTTCAGCTCCTTAGCCCCAGCATTGATGCGATGAATCAGCTCCGCCGCCGGCTGCCCTCCTGCTTCCACCACTTCGTAGGCCTTGCCCAACGCCTCCTTCAATGTGAGCAGACGCTCCTGCATGGCCTCTAGCCGTTCCACAGCATCACGCAGCGCTCCGTCTTTGACTAGCGTCTGGGCTTGATCCAGAGAGCGGATCAGACGGACTATAACGGCCTGACCCTGATCGATTCGAGCCATCCCCTCGAGCAGGGCAGTCCTCACCTTGGCGGTATCCAAGGACAATCCCTTGTCGGTAAGGCGGATCACTCGTTGCGCCGTTTCCTGCAGCCTGTCCATTTCGCCTCGCACTTGCCGATCAAGCTCCTCCGCTTGGGCCAGCGCCTCTTGCAGGGCCGGAAGCGGGACCGGCTCATAGGCTTGGATGACCTCACCAAGCAGGCGGTCCGCCTCCTTAAGCAGCTCGCCGATTCCGCTCAGCAGCTTCTCCGCGGGCTGCTGTCCGTTCTCGATCGCCTGCTGCGCTTGCTGGAGCCGTTCCTTTACCGTCTCGAACCGCTTCTGGACTTCCTTGAGCGCGTCGATAGGAGATTGCAGCGGCTTCCTGTCCGTCAAGGCGTTCAGCCGTTCGAACCGATCGATCAGGCGCTCCGTCACCGCCAGACCGGTATCGATCCGCTCCATGGCCGTTCCCAGCCCTTGCTTGGCGCGCTCGGGATCCCACGGCATGTCCAGCAGCTTGCCCAGTTCCTGCTCCCCCGCTTGAACCTTCTCCTGGAGCAGAAGGAGCTCCTCCTTAACCTTCGGCGCCCCCTGTTTCGCCTTCTCCACCGCTTCCTTCAGAGCGGGAAGAAGCCGCTCATCGTGAAGCTGAATGAGCTCGCCGAGGAGCCGATCCGCTTCTTGGGCAGCATCATGGATGCGCTGCAGAACCTCGCGGGCCGGCTCTTCTCCCTCGTGGAGCAGGCGGACCGCCGAAGCCATAATCCCTCTCAGTTCACTGAGGCGATCGTGAGCGGAGATCAGAGTAAGAATGACCTCTTGCAGCTTCCCCTCCTCTGAAATCATCGTATCGATCGATTTCACCACATCCGTCAGCCGCTCCAATGCCGCGGCTCCCTTATCGACAGCTTCCATCGCCTGCTCCAGCCCATGGAGCAGCGTGTCCGCATTAATATCCGACGCTATCAGGCTGTCGGTCAGCTCCGAGGTCAGAAGGGCGATCTCCTGAACCGTCTGAAGATCGGCTTGAATAGTCGGAGCATACTCTCTGACGACACGGTCTCCCTCATAGAGCAGCGTCTCCAATTGACTGCCCAGCGCTTCGGCGTGCTGGCCGATCTCCTTGACCTTGACCAAGCCGTCATCGACCTTGCCAACGATGCTCTCGGCCTTGTCCAGATCCGTCTGCGCAAGCTGGATCATCCGGTCGATTTCCGGTAAATCGGCTTCCAATTGAAAGACCAGCTTCTTCATTTGTTCCATCGCGGGCAAGCTCTGTTCAAGCTCCAGGCCGATTTCATTAAACACTTTAAAGATGGCTCCATTAGCGCTCTTAACGAAATGACTGCTGACATTTTCGATAATGCCCGATGCGCCGGCCGAGGTTACCTTCGGAGCGATGGCGTTAATTTTTTCATTGATGTAATAATCCAGTTCCGGCTTCTGCGGATGGCCCGTAACGACCGTTGCAATTTTCTCTGAAAAATCGGCCGGGATAACGATGCTGGCGTAGTATTCGCCGTGCTCCACCCCGCGCAGCGCCTCCTTCTCATCCACAAACACCCAACCCAGCTTGTCGTTTTCCTCCAGCGATTTAATAATTTCATCGCCAACCTGAATCTCCTTGCCTTCCAGCGTCGTTCCTTCATCCATATTGGACACCGCAATAGCTACTCCCTTAGTGTTGGCATAAGGGTCCCATGAAGAAATGATATTGAACCACGCATACAAAGAAGGTAAAAAGACAACAGCAGCTATGACTAGCAGAGCTGCCGGGTTTTTCGCTATATTGACCAAATCTGTTCTGAAAATTTTATAAATATTTTTCATGTCTATTCTCCCATTTCTCTCTGTCTCCAATATTGGTCCTAGGCGCATTCCGAGCCTAAAGTATATAAAGTCTGTTTTCACGACAATCATTAAAACATAGTACCCGATCCCCCTATAAAAGGCAACGAACCGATAACAGAGGAAAAGGTCTTTTTAAAGCAGTTTAAGAAAGGGAGTGCCGCTTTTCACCAAAATTCGCAAAAAAATAACGCCGCAAAGCGGCGCATTCCGGGCAATCTATTCTGCCCTCTATCTACTTCTTTCTTGTGTTAACAGTACAGTTGGGCTCTTACCGGCTATTTATAACTTCAACGACATCCACGTTTCTTCCGCGCAGCGTCTTGAGGATTAATTCGATGAAATCGTTGGACGTGTTGGCATCTACAGCCAGCCGATAAATGTTCATCAGTTCCCGATTGTCCAGCGTTTCCAATGCCGAGGGCCTTGGAGAACGATCATAATGGCACTTCAACGCTTCCACCCAATCATAAGACGATTTCTTGGCAGAGAATCGGCTGGCTATATTTTTCCATGATTCCCGTATAACCGTTTTAGATGATGCGGTGTGCCCGATTTGGACTTCTTCCTTCCCAAACGGCTTTTGACTGACTCCCGCATATTCCGGCGTCTGAACAAATCTTCCATCAGACATGGTCCCTCTCCCTTCGGGATTTTTCGATCTATTTAGTCTAGTTTATCTATTCCTAGCATATCATTAGTCCCCCTTATCGTCTGTACCGTTTCGCATTCCAAAAACATCTTTACATATTGTGGAAAATATGCGATAATGTTTGTCTATACTTAGCGAAAAATGAGAAAGAGCCCGACCGGATCAGGTCGAGCTCTTCTTTCTTGCTTCCAAATACCTTTTGATTCGTTTCTCATTGGATTCGGAGACGGTGGCGAACGTTTGCGATTCCTTGAAATAAACGATCTTTCGCTCCGAATCATATCCTGCAACATTTTTGAGATGGACGACGTTGGAGCGATCCAATCTCTCAAATCCGCTATGATTATAGGCGGCGTGAAGATCGGAAAGTGTGGTGGGGAGTACATATTCGCCATCTGTCGTATGGACGTATATTGTATTTCTGTGGTTGGTAAAATACAATATTTCTTCCTCTTGGATTTCGCAGGAAGAACCGTCATTTTTGAGAACACGCATGAATTTCCCCACCTTACTATCCTTACTGCTTTTTCATTAGCTCCTTAGGTGCTTTCGGGCTGTGAAACATCGGTTTGAGAATCGCGACGAAAACAACTGCACATGAAGCCAAAACGGAAGACGCATATCGAGCTGCCATCTTTTTCATTTTATCCCCTCCTTTCTCCATGGAACTACTGTTAAAGATTGGACCAGGAAGGCCAACCCAATAACATGCGAACCAATAATGAAGTTGGAGCTGACCAGGCCTATCGAAATCCATTTTAAAAGGGGATATAGCTTTACAGGAATAGCTGCGTTAGCGTCTGGACGCGGAGCAAAACTAATCATTAGGACGAGATTTATGACATTGACCCAAAACAGCAGCGATTCCGGATAAACGGGAATATGCCCAACTCCGACAATTAGCAGAACCGAGACGACATTACAAGCCCAGGGGGATTTAAAGTGAACGCCTCCTGATGCCATTCTTAGACCGGATAAACTTATTAAAGCCACCAGCGTGGAGGTGAACTGGCCGGTCCACCAGCCGATCAGCAAAGAAACGACGATAATCAGAGCGGTGTTCAGCAAAATAGCTAATGAATACTGCATCACTTCGATGGAATGAGTACGATCGGAATCCGCCTTCTTGATCGCAGCAGCAATTCTATACGCTAAAGTGTTCATCTTCTGCCCTATCCTTTTTATAAGCAAAATAGAGATATCCGTACAAAATTATTGCATTAACTAGAGGCACGACAAAAAAGAGGGTCGATAAATTAGAAGCAAAATACATCGTTAATAAAACAATAATGACAGAAGGAATATTCAGGGCGAACAAGACCTTTTCCCACGTTTTCACCGCTATTTTACCACTGGGCTTGTCCGGTACGAAATCAAACCCTTTACGTTTAATAGATAGAAAATAACCTATCCCTATGGCCGTTGCCGCGGAAAGCGTCTGCAATACAAATGTGCAGATGCTTAAAATATATGGAAGGCCAACATCGAACAGCCCGGCGCTATCCATAATGAAATAATAGAGTCCTTGAATAAACATATAGGCTTGGTACGCCATACCTGTCAGGATTGCGGCATAAAACACATGAATCTTAAAGAGCAGCCATATAAAACAAAACATTAAAAGAACCTGAACGATAACATCCATCTGTGGCAACTCATAAACCGTTCGCAGGACATAAGAAATGAAGGACATGATAAGACTTGCAAAAATCATTTCTTTTGGATAAATATCGATTTTGAATAGAACAAAAATGAAATAAAACATGGCGAAAGTCTCTAACATGGAGAAACCGATAAAAAGCCAGAAGTCTATCAACCTTAAACACTCCCGCTGCCGACAAGATTCGACTTTTTTCCTATATCTAATATACTAGATGGAAGATGTTTCTACAATAGCCTTTACCTATCTATTACAGGATATTTTTACCTTTCGAATAATTCTCCATTTATATCCATTCGCCTTGTTTTAGATTTTCCATAGATCTTTAGACCCTTTTTTACAAAAAAGACCTGCCGCCCCTAGACGGACGGCAGATCACTCCGCTTCGCACCCGATCGTTATTCCACCGCCAGCTTGCCTTTATTGATCTGCTCCAGCTGCTCCTCGCTATATCCGGCGATTTTATTGTCAGCCTTCACTCCGCTCAAGGTGATGCCGTAATTTTTCTTTATATATTGATGCAGCTTCTTCATCTCCTTCTCCGAAAGATCAGCCAACTCGTTCTTCCCATCGATCTGTCCGAGAATAATTCCGATCACCTCGCCGGCCAGCGAAGTATTCGGCTGGATCCGGGCGCTGCCGTAGGCTACCGCCGAGGCTCCGACATTTTTACCGGCGGTCAGTACGTTAGTGTAGCCTTTCAACTGGAAGGCCCGAAGCGGCATCCCATATTTATCGGGCTTGCCTGTGCTTGTCCCCCAAGGATTGGCTTTATTGCCCTGAAGATCTATCGGATACCCCGCTATGCTCACGTTATCCCAGAACATGGCGCCGCTGAAGAGATCGGTCGCTTGCAGCACATATTCCGTCTCATATCGGTCAGAATCGCGAATATAGAGATATTCCGGATAGCCGTTAACCTCCGCTTCCTCCCAGCCCGGCAGCTGCTGCCGCAAATGCTGGACGACTTGATCCGTCTCCTTTCTCCCCGCGGCGAGCGCCTCCTCAATCCGCTGGCTATTGGCAGGATCGACGTCGAAAACAAGCAAAGCGTTGATCAGAACATCCCCATCCCGCTGATTAATAATATTTAATCCGCGCAGGAAAACATCCTGCTGGCTTGGACTGTAGCTCTTGCCGATATTTCCAAATCCATAGGCGAAGGTCCCGGTAAGGTAGGTGCCTGCCCCATAGATTTCTTCCTTCTTCTCTTGGCCCAGCTGATTGATTTCGCCGCTGAATCTTGCCCAGTCGACCTTACGGAATTTCATCATAATGGAAGCGGCCATGTAGTCCTTCGCCGATCCGCCAAACACCGTTTCGATCCCCGGGATTCCGGTTACCTCTAATCGGCTGGAAAGAGCGGCGAAATCGGTATTCTCCACCCAATACTTGGCTGTGACCGTTTTTTCCTCACCGGCTGCCGTTCGGTAGGTCAGTGATTTTATTTTTTGCTTGGAACGGGCCGTATCCTGTTCGGTTTCGATCTTTATTATTTCTATCCCTGATTCGATCGGAATTCCGTCTGCAATCGCTTCGAAATAGTTGACAAACTCTTCCTTCTTGCGGATTTCCCCTTGCTTGTAACGGTCAAAAAGCTCCTTGACCCGTCCTTGCAGAAGAGATTCGCCGGCGCCGTCAAAAGGCTCATCCAAGTACAGCATCTCTCCTTGAATTAACTGCCCTCCCGGGCGGCTGCGCGGATCCAGCACGACTACATGCAATCCTTCATCTGCGGCCGCTCGCGCCAGATACATTCCTTCAATCTCCGAACCGATCAGCACAATATCCGGGTCCGAGGAATGAGACGGAGTCCCTTTGTCGCCTCCCGGCTTCTTGTCCCCTTCACAACCAGCCACAAACAATAAAACAATCGACAGCAACCAAGCGAATCTTTTCAACAAATAGTCCCCTCTCTCTTCAGCTTCTTCATGCGAGCCTGAGCCCCGTCGGCCTTATAGCCGGGCAGCCGTCCGCCAGCTTATGGCCTGGTCGGTACTCTCTTAGCCGTCATACCTATATATGTGGCACTAAAGAAAGCTATCATTCCGTTCCGAAGGAAAGTGCCCCCGAAGCTTCAAACATCATACTCCTTCCCCAAAAAGTGAAGTAAGCTTCGAAGCGATTCCAGGTACTTTTCGGGGACCCCGATTCAACCCATCATTTCTTACTCATTGGGTGGGCCTTCGGATAGTAGGAATACAAAGCCAAAACTCGCCCTGGAAGCATCTTTCTTTCTCCACTTCATGAGCTTTGAAATCTTTAGTGCCGAGCATATATTTCCGAGCCGAGCGCTTTGTTTCGTATCCGTGCGACGGATGCCCGCTGCCCGACCGCGGAGAGCCGGCTTTCTACCGCTTCCAGCCAACTATGCAAAAGGATAGCAAATCTTACGTTCCATTACCAGTCCGGCGCCTTTGGCGCCTCCTCCGCTTGCTTTTTTTACCACTTGCACAAGAACGTATATTCGCCATATAATGAGCATAAAATAGAAACATACGTTCTCTTTCCAGAGAAAGGTTCAATGGAGGACGGGGCAGCCCGCATTGCTTTTTATCGTACAGACAAAGGAGAATTTCTTAGATGAGCAAGGCGCCTCTGGAAACTAAAGAAGACCTTGAGCTGGTCAAGGAATACATCCTGCTCCCTCTTCTTCTGGATGCTCTGGAGCACGATATCGCCCTGATGGAGAGAATTCAATTAAAAATGGCCGCTTTTTATGTGGGCAATTTGAGAGGCATACAAATTGACATTACAACCGCTCTAACGTTAATACGCCAACAAATGCGAATACGGGGAATTAAAGTATATGAGCAGCAGCGTACCCGCCTGGGAATCGAAGCCCGCTATTTATGCCGCGGATATCATCATACCTTTGCGATGCTCTGGAGCTTGGTTAAAGCGGAGCTGACTGCGAAGCTGAGTCTGTTTTTTGGCCGGAAGTGTGGAAAATAAGCGTCGTGGGCGGCTGCCCGCCAGCGCCATAAACATCAAGATAAGGAGCACCTCAATGAATACCACACCCCATCGAGTTGTCATGCTGGCGGATTGCCAATCCTTCTATGCAAGCGTCGAGAAAGCTGATCATCCTCAATTCGCGGATAAACCTGTCGTTGTGGCAGGCGATCCGGCGCGCAGATCTGGAATCATCTTGGCAGCATGCCCAATCGCCAAGCGATACGGCGTCACTACAGCCGAGCGACTGGGAGAGGCCATTGGCAAGTGTCCGGATCTAGTGGTCATCCGACCACGCATGCAGCATTATATTGACATTTCACTAAGGATTACGAAGATTTACGAAGAGTTTACGGATTTGGTGGAGGTTTTCAGCATTGATGAGCAATTTCTTGACGTTACGGGGACCTTACACCTCTTTGGGGACCCGGAAACAATCGCTGAAGCTATTCAACTGAAGGTTCTAGAGCAAACCGGGGTATGGGTCCGAGTAGGCATAAGCTCCAATAAAATCCTGGCTAAAATTGCGACGGATATATGGGCCAAGAAAAATGAAAGGGGCATTTTTACTTTACCGCGGACTCAGATTGAAGACCTGCTGTGGGGTCAGCCTGTTCAGAAAATGTTCGGAGTCGGCTCCCGAATGACCGCTCATTTGGGCAGACTTGGAATCTATACCGTTGGCGAAATCGCCAGAACGCCACTGCCTCGCCTCCAGCAGATGTTTCGCGCCCGCTTCGGCAAGCAATCCGATATCCATGCGGAAGTGCTGTGGCGCACGGCGAATGGTCTCGACGATAGCCCGGTGACTCCCGGGACCTTCAACACAGCGCCGAAGTCGGTGGGCCATATGATGACCTTGCCCAGAGACTATATTGAACGCTGGGAAGTGGAGACCGTCCTGCTGGAGCTGACGGAGGAGGTCTGCCGCGACTGCCGCCGCAAAGGATATAGGGGCTCTGTAGTGACGGTCAGTTGCATGTGCAGTCCTTACGAAGCCCCGACCGGGTTCTCGCGCCAGATGAAAATGCCGGACCCTACCAACCACACCAATACCGTCTTTCAAGCGGCCAAAAAGCTGTTCTATAAATTTTGGGATCAAATGCCTGTTCGGCGCATGGGGGTCACCTTAAGCCAGCTAACCAACGATCAAGGCTATCAGCTCACTTTTTTTGAGGATCAGGTCAAGTACAGAGCCCTGGAGAAAGCAACGGATGAGTTAAAAGACCGCTATGGCAGCTCCGCCATCGTGAGAGCATCGTCCTTGACAACAGCCGGGCAGGCTGCGGAGAGATCCCTGAAAATCGGAGGTCATTATAAATGAGCAAGAAGCTGCAAGGAAACGGGTTGTTCGAATCCTCGAGAATGATGCTGCCGGAACATAAAGAGGCTTACCTCCGGCTGCAGCAGAACTTGCACAAGAACCCGCGCCCCCAATTAGATGAACAGGAGACGGATCGGATATCCATGCTTCTCGCTGAATCGATGCGGTTCAGGAAGGAAGTGACTCTGATATTATTTGGAGAATGGGATAGGCCGGAATTAGCAGGAGTCGTAACCAAAATGGACCAACAGCAAAAAAAAGTCAGACTCACTCAAGGCAATGATTTTTTGTGGGTAAAAATAGCTGATATTATTGATGCCGTGTTGAAATAAAATTATAAAGAGAAACCAGCAGTTCGGTAAACGCTTGCTGTATATAGGGGACAGTATACATTAACCCCAAATGAGTCAATGTGGATATTGACGTCTTCAGCGAAATTCCAAAGAGATAATATGCAACACAATTAACTGATGTGAAATACAATAGAATTGCAAATTCATTGATACATTTTAGGAAAGAGATCAACGACCCCGACGGAACATGCGAGACAATCCAGATGGTAGATTCTATAACGGGGAGAATAGCAAGATGTTAACACAGCATCGGATAGCTAACTATTGGCTCCCATCTTGGCCATATACAAAATGATAAAGCTACTCATGACTTATCTTGTGAATCATGAGTAGCTTTTAAAAATGGTTCATTTCCGATAAAAAGGAATGTTTACAGTAGGATTAAATTCTTCATTATTTTCGTTTGCGATTTTAACAATATTATTTGAGTCTTCAAGCAATAAATAGACACTTTTAATGATTTTATTTTCTGCATTGTAATAAGCAAAATCATATCGTTTTTTTTCAATATCATACCTGAAATAAATGGCTGTATCATCTTTTTCAAAAATAATAGGTTCTGCGTTAAGGGGTAGCAATTTTCGAATTTCAGGGTTGTCATTTGGAATTTTCAAATGGTCTTGATTCCCATTGGAGAAATGAATACCATAGTTTTCAAACAATCGGTTCCACTCTGAAGCATTTTTTCGTTCTTGCTCAGTAATGTATGCATCCTCTTTTAGAGTGGTTTCAATCATGAATTCCATGATTTGAACATATTTACTCTCTCGGTCATTGTTCCGCTGTTGAATTGTTTGCATCTTAACAAACAAATAGATAATTGATGAGAGCATTACTACAAAAACTAAAATGAGAATCAAACGATGTTGTTTTTTCAAAAAAGCCCCTCCAAAACCATTACATTTATCTTCCTAGACCGTTGCCAACGCCATGTTTCCAAGAACCATACAATTTAATATTATTATTGTATATATTTGCAACATTTTGAGCTAAAGATTCCGCATGATTCCTCAAGGTTGTCTCAGTCAGATCGCCGGTGGGCTCATTAACTGCAGGAGCAGATACCCCCCATTGTTTTCCCTGTCCATTGATAAGATTTACAAGGTTCATTTTTCCGTTCGCCCAATCTTGCCATACTTCAACATCTTGATTGTGAACAGTGGTATCGTAAACTGTGCCCTCATTCCCCCAGGAATATTCATACTCTTGGAAAGGAACTGGCTGTGCCGCTTCTTTCAATCTATCATATATATCCACTGCAACACCAGCTATATTAAGCAGACTTTTAGCTGTTAAAACTGTTGTATTAAAAACATCTGCCACCGCTTGAGCAGCGGCACCCTCACTAATTACATATCCAAGAGTACGTCTTTTTTCAACATAATAATCCCTTGTTAAATATATTTTCAAAGCTCTGGATGCATCATTTAACGCAGGGAAAGTCCAATTTTGATTATAATATCTAACAGCGTTCATTCTTCCTGGTGCATACCAATAGACGTATTTAGCACTTGTAATTCCAACATTCATTGGAGCAATTAATGTGCCATCACTTGGGTCAGTGAAATTTTGTGGGTTATTACGCATCTCTTCTTGAATTGTTTTAACTTCTTCTTCTGTTCTAGTAACTGTCTCTCCTTCTTGGAGTTTTTTAATATTATATGAATCAAATTCTACATTATTATAATTTAGAAATACATCATTTTCATCAGTGTCACCTGAGCTTGTTAATAATTTGACAGTCTTGACGACATAATTATCTGGATAATAAGCAAAAGTATATCGCACATTATTCAAATGATATTCTATATAAATATTATCTCCGTCTTTTTCAAGATATCGTGGCTCAGCTCCTTTTGGCAAGAGCGATGTGATAGAACCATTCTCAGCAGGAATGTATTCATATGTCAGTAACGGGGTATCAGCGGACTCCGCTTCATTAGCAAACAGGTTCTCCCACTTTTCTTTCACAACTCTTTCTTCATCGGTGATTTTGAAGGGCCCACTCAAAGCTGGGGGAACGTTCGCCTGCAAGAAATCACTTGTAGAAGACTCTACTCTATCGAAACCCATTAATACAATTGTCAAAACCATACTAAGCATTAAAATACTCAATTTTTTAAACAATATTATAATCCTCCTATTTTTTCAATTAATGAGTACAAATAATTCTTTCATTTGGCATGAAAAGATTGTTCCTTTACATTTCATTTAGATGAATCTATCAGTGGGCACTTCCCCCTTTCCTTATCAGCTCATTCGTCAAATAAGAGTTAATTCTTTCCAATTTTTCATGACAACTCCATCATATCAGACATAACAACTTCTAAATATAGTAAAAAATTACTAAATTTATGTAAATAATTGTCGTTTGCTGTCAAAATATATTATTCGTATAAACTTTAGGAGATTGAATATGCTATGTCCTACTAATACCAGACAAGAATGAAATATGTGTAAAATTATAAAAGTAAAACCACTCAAATGAGTACCTCGCTTCACCCTAAGTGAAGGAAGCGGGCAGCTGTTAATTATACTTCTGAAGCAGTTATTGCTCGATTGAAATGAAATCAAAGGCATACCTATAAAATCCGAATATGGATGTGCCAAAAATGTATATCTGCCGAGTAAGCTATGGATAGATCACAAAAAATTGGAGAGCGCTATAAATGAGTAAAAAATTGCAAGGCAATGGAATGTGGAAACATCCGGCTGCAGCAGAACTTTTGCAAGAACCCGCGCCCCCAATTAGATGAGCATAGATTGGAGGAACTTTCGCAACTACTGTCAGAAACCTTTGAGAATGATCGAGAAGTCATAATTACAGTGTTTAACCAGTATAAAGATACAGTCATAACAGGCAAAATTAGAAATATGGATGTGTATTTGAAACGAGTAAAGGTTTTAACGGCAAATGATTATACGTGGATTGAACTGTATGATCTACTTAACATTGAAATAAACAATAATAAAGCCCCCTTTTAGAAAGGGGCCTCGTTCAATTTGTTTAAGGTTTGACCCCTGCTATAACCGCCGAGACGATATAGTTTTGTATATTGGCTTCAGGTACCCAATCTTGGATAAACGTTTTCGACTCATCCTTCGGCTCGACGACCACATTCATAAATCCGCTTTGCGTTAGCATCGCCTTGACTTCCTCAATCGATGAGGCCCCTGATACACAGCTCGAATACATCACGTCCAAATCGTTTTTGATTTCATCAGGCAGTTCCGTGATGGTCACGATATCGGATATGGCAAGGCGGCCACCGGAGCGTAGAACCCGGAATGCTTCATCAAATACTTGTTGCTTGGCCGGAGAAAGATTGATCACGCAATTCGAAATAATGACGTCCACCGTCTGATCTGCAACAGGCAAATGCTCAATTTCCCCTAAACGGAATTCGGTATTCGTAAACCCGCCTTTCGCGGCATTAGCGCGGGCACGACTTACCATTTCCGGCGTCATGTCTACACCAATCACTCGCCCCGTCTCTCCGACTTGTCGCGAAGCCAGAAAGCAATCGAAACCGCCGCCGCTGCCAAGATCAAGCACTGCTTCTCCTGGCTGCAGTTCGGCAATCGCTTGCGGATTGCCGCAGCCCAGACCAAGATTCGCGCCTTCCGGGACAGCGGTTAACTCCTCGTACGAATAACCAAGCTTGGCAGAAACCTCCCCGTAATCCATCGGCGAATCACAACAGCTGGAACTTGCAGAAGTCGGTGTACAGCATGATCCGGTTTCCACCGGGTGCAAAGCCATTTCTTTATACCGGCTGCGAACATTTTGACGAATCTGATCCTCACTGACTTGATTCATGAAAATCACTCCTAGTTTAATTTTTTATGCATTCAACGTTTAAGATGATGGAACAGCCGTTTGACAACAAACTTTGCGTCCGGCCCCACCCCCCTTAAGGTCCAGAAGCAAGACCTGCCTGCCCCTCTCCAATGACAATCGTATCCAAGACTTCATTCCTACCAGCACCCCTTAAATTTAGTTGCATTTTGCAAGTATAAGAGGGAAGAAATCACCCCGCTGGGGTGGAACAGCATGGGCTGGAATTCGCCATTGCTTCATTTAAAAGTTTAATGGAGCGAATGACCGTTTCTTTTTCAAAATCGTTCATGTGTGAGAAAATTTCATCTAAATAAGCATTCATTTGCTGGTCAATCGTCGTGGCCACGTACATGCCTTCTGTCGTTAAGGAAAGGACATACACTCTGCGGTCGTCCGGATCGGGCGCTTTTTTCACTAAGTTCATTTTGATTAACGATTGAATTTGACGACTAAAGGTCGTGATATCGGTACCTAATGCCTCAGCTACTGGTTGCATAGAAGGCTTATGCTGACGATCGATTTCGTAAAGAATATGGCTTTGAACTAAGGATATTTCATAGCCACCGGCCGAGCAGCAATTTTTATTGAGAAACCCAAATCGGCGTGTCATGATTTGAAATAGTTCGCGAACGTTTTCCAATGTGATTCACCTCATTTCATAGTTATACACCAATAGATTGCAATTTACAAGTATTTAAATCAAAAATTTGACGAACTGCTCAATCCGGCTCTTGATTGCATCGCGAACAGTGCGGAACTGGTTCATAATTTCGTCTTCCGATCCCTCCGCTCTTGCCGGATCATCAAAGCCCCAATGCCATTTGGTTACATTCTTGTTGGAGATGACAGGACAATGCTCGTCGGCGTGACCACAAAGGGTGATGACATAATCAGCACGATTCAAAATTTCCGGATCGATCACATCAGAGGTATTTTTACTTATATCTATGCCAGCCTCTTTCATCACTTGAACCGCACGAGGATTGAGTCCATGTGCTTCAAGGCCCGCGCTCTTCACTTCAAAATTATCGCAGCCAAGTTGCTTCAAAAACCCATCCGCGATTTGGCTCCTGCAAGAATTTCCAGTACATAAAAAGTAAACCAAAGGTTTTTTCTCCATGCTTAACGATCTCCTTGGGTATTAATTATTTACGCCTTGATGCCCTCTTTTGATTTGTTTTTTCCCAGGAAGGATTTAATGATCATCGCTGCCACCACAAGCACAACCACAAGAACCATAATACATAGCCATACATTCACCTGTAACGTTTGGAGTACATAAAGCCACACATAAAGACCGATGAGAGTAATGAACAGCGTCGGTATGGTTAACAGAATGCCGACTTTAAAATAATACCCCCAACTGATTTTTACGTTTTTCGTGGAAAGCACATGCAACCAAAGCAGAGTTGCAAGGGACCCGATCGGGGTAATTTTCGGCCCCAAATCCGAACCGATCACATTCGCATAAATCAGCCCCTCACGAATAAATCCACCGGTTTGCGTACCTTGGATAGCCAGCGCATCGATCATGACCGTCGGCATGTTGTTCATGATGGATGAAAGGACGGCTGCAATAAAACCCATACCCACTGTCGCCGCGAACAATCCTTTATCAGCGATCGCTTGAATAACGTTGCCTAATGCATCGGTAAGTCCGGCATTTCGCAAGCCATAAACCACCACATACATGCCGATAGAGAAGATTACAACGGCCCAAGGAGCGCCTTTCACCAATTTCCAAGCATGAATCGCAGGACTTTTTCTCGCCGCGAACAATAAGGCTATAGCCGCGACCCCGGCAATAATGGATACCGGAATCGAGAAATATTCACTGACGAAATACGCGACAAGCAGCGCAGCTAGAATGAACCAAGATAACTTAAACAGCCGCATATCCTTGATAGCTTCCTTCGGTCTTTTTAATTGGGTGAGATTGTAGATATTCGGAATACTCTTCCTGAAACAAAGATACAGTACAATCAGGCTCGCAAGGATAGAAAAGAAATTCGGTATGATCATACGACTCGCGTATTCCGCAAAACCGATGTTGAAATAGTCAGCTGAGACGATGTTGACCAAGTTGCTGACGACAAGGGGTAAGGAAGCCGTATCCGCAATGAACCCGCTAGCCATAATAAAGGGCAGGATCATCTTGTCATTAAACTTGAGTGCTCGAACCATGGCGAGTACAATGGGGGTAATGATCAATGCCGCGCCATCGTTGGCAAACAGGGCAGCAACTGCCGATCCAAGCAGGATAATAAAAACAAACATGAGGAGCCCGTTTCCGCGTGCTAGCCGAGCCATATGCAGCGCCGCCCATTCAAAAAATCCGATCTCGTCAAGCACCAATGAGATTAAAATGATAGCTACAAATGCCAAAGTCGCATTCCACACGATGCCGGTAACGGTCCCAACATCGGCGAAGTTGACTACGCCGAATATCAAAGCAAGGATGGCTCCACCACTTGCCGACCAGCCGATATTCAATCCTTTTGGTTGCCAAATAACAAAGGTTAGGGTAACTAAAAAAATAAGAAACGCAGTGATAGCCATATAATCCTCCACACTAATCACAATCATTTTTGACTTGATCGATTTTTTCTTTCAGAGATGGAATGTATCCTAATATCACTTGAATGTAGGGTTTATCTTCAATATTTAAGGAATAGTAAATCCATTGGCCTTTACGCGTTTCATTTACAAGCCCGGCTGCTTTTAATTTGCGCAAATGCTGACTTGCGTTAGGCTGTGAGGTTTCCAACAACTCCACAATGTCACAAACACAAAGAGCACGTTCTTTTAATAAGGCCATCATCGTGAGTCGGGTCCTGTCACCGAGCAGTTTTAGGTTTTCTGCTATTTCATTGATACGCTCCATATAAACCTCCATCTATCGCTATACAGCTCAGCGCTATTTGTTTAATCGATCCCTTGCAGCCCAAAACTCTCCAACTCTCTCTCGCCAATATTGGGTCTGCAGTATTGTTCCAAATGGCACAACTTCTACTGCTATAGACACCGTTACAGAGCATTGAACAATGATTCACTTCACATAACAGGGATTATTTAATAAATATATATTAATATACTTATATAATCAACAAATTATATGGCTCAAAACCATAATCAGTCCTTGACTTTAACAGGCCATCCTTGACAGATTTATCTTATTAGAATTTCACTTGATAGATTGGCCCTCCAGATGGTCCGATTAAATGTAATTGATGTAGTTAATTCTCGCTAAATCTCGCTAGATCTCCGGACTAAATGTAAAACCTACCGTTAGAAATGGGGTTAAAGAGGGATTGGATAGATTGGGACCGAATTAGCTGTATGATTTCCAGTTAGATTGCCAAAAATCGTCTGATCTGGCTTATTTAGCTGTATAAAATCCAGTCTGTTTGGTGGCGAAAGAAAATCAAGCACTGATTATTAGGTTGAACCGATTATATTATGAAGAGTTTGTAAACAAATCATAAACACGTCCCTTTCACCCAGCTTCATACTTATTAAATTTGACTGAATTCTTCTAGACCACATAAATCGGTCAACCCCTGACCTCTCTTAACGCGATAACGACCTACTTTCCATGGCCAAACAACAATTCCTCGAATTTGCGGTGCACTCCAACGGTTCCATGCGCATCGTAGTTCGATAATATCACTAACGTATATCCGCTAAGCATATACATGTTTAAAAGCGCGCTAACGCCGGGAAAGCCACCGGTGTGACCAACGATCCGCTCACCATGTTTACTGACATCCATAAATCCATATCCGTAATGCATTTGCATATCCGGACTGCAAGACTGAAGCTTGTCTGTCGTAGCAAGAGCAGTCCATTCCGGGCTCAGCAGCTTATTCGCGCGAAGGGCGATGTCGAATTGAAGCAGGTCGTCCACCGTAGAATATCCCCCGCCGGCCGGACCTCCCTTAACCGTATGAAGGAACACATTATTACGCCAGGGTCCCCCCTCCTTCGTTCCTTCGCGAGTATAGCCTACGGCCAAGTTGGGGACATCGTATTCCAGATCATAGCAATCGGTATCGGGCATATAGGCCCGCGAATAAACGTTTTCTTTGACAAAGGTGAAGTAGTCCTTCCCTGAAACCGACTCAATGATGGCCCCGAGAATGATGTATCCTGAATTACTGTAAAACCATTTGGTTCCCGGCTCGAATAATAGAGCATCATCGATAAAAAGCGGAAGGTAATCCTCCACGGCTTTGAGTTTCGTGAACTTGGCTTCAAATTTGTGATTCCAGTAAAGCCCGGTCCCCGATGTATGCGTCAGGAGATGGTGAATGGTAATTTTGCTAGCCAACTCCGGGGGAAAATGAGGCAAATATTTTCCAATGAAATCATGGAGATGCAGCAAGCCCTCTTCAGCTAACCTCATGATTGCAACGGCGGTAAACATTTTGTTCACCGAGCCGAGATTGAATTTGGTGTCCGTTCTGTTTGGAATTCCGTATCCCTTGTTCGCCATGCCGAAAGCGTTCTTGTAAAGCACCTCTCCATGCTTCGCTATCAATACAGACCCCGAGAATTTATCCTCGGCAACCAGGTTTTCGATATGAGCATTAAATTCAGCCAGTTCCATGTCCGTTAATGTCATTTTCATATAGTTCCGCCCCTCATCCTTATCCATATCCTCAAATTAGAGATTCACGATGCTAATCCTCCCTGTATATTTCGGCATATTACATGGAATATCCTTCCATATTGGACTCCTTTTTTATTGATAATATTCAAGCAATCGATTATGCTTAAACCAGTCGAGATGAGAACAGGTTAGCTTGAGCTGAGAAGAGATGAGTCTGGTTGAGAATATGAGTTACTCCTGTTCTCCTCTAAAATTTTAGAGGAGGTCATTCTTCCACATGAGCATTTTGTCATCCTTTATCCCCGAGCACAAGAAAATGTATACGACCCAAGGAAATATTGAAGTATCCCGCCATTTGCAGCCGCTGGATGTCGCCACGGCCCATCAAGTTATTTTACGAGAAATCGACTATGCCAAAGGCGCCTTGTTTTCCAGCGGTTACGAATACCCCGGACGTTATTCGCGCTGGGACATCGGCTTTATCAACCCTGCTCTGGAGCTGAAAGCGAATGGGAATAGATTCCGCATTGCAGCAGAGAATGCCAGAGGAGGCGTATTACTGCATGCCATTTTTCTTGCTCTGCAGCAAATCCCCGATATAGAACATGTCATCTATGCTGATAACGAGATTTCAGGAAATATCCGAAGCAGTGACAAGCTTTTTGCAGAAGAACATAGAACGAAGCAGCCGTCCATTTTTTCTGTTCTCCGAGCTATCCAGCAGCTTTTTTATTCTCCCGAGGATTCTTTTATCGGATTGTATGGGGCGTTCGGCTATGATTTAGTCTTTCAATTTGAACCGATGGAGCTGAAGCATAGGAGGAACCCTGACGATTCCGACGTGATCCTTTATTTTCCTGACGAGATCATTCTGGTAGACCATCATATGAATGCCGCCTATCAGCTATCTTATGAATTTTCTGCTAATGGCGATCGAACGAACGGACTCGACCGAAACGGTAAGCGTGTTCAGCCCAAGTTCCAGGGGCCCGTCCCAGCGGACGGTTACACTGCAGGCAAATATGCAGGTCTGGTGCGGGAAGCTGCCAAATCCTTCAAGGTGGGAGATTTATTCGAAGTCGTCCCCTCTCACACGCTATATGAATCCTGCCCCAGCCTTCCGTCAGATGTATTCAGACGTCTGCAGGAAATCAATCCGAGTCCTTACGGATTCATCATCAATTTGGGCAGCGAGTATTTAGTCGGCTCTTCGCCTGAGATGTACGTCAGAGTGGAAGGCCGCAGAGTGGAAACCTGCCCGATCTCC
This sequence comes from Paenibacillus sp. J2TS4, assembly GCF_018403245.1. Classification (GTDB taxonomy): domain Bacteria; phylum Bacillota; class Bacilli; order Paenibacillales; family NBRC-103111; genus Paenibacillus_L. The sequence goes on along the minus strand of NZ_BOSH01000004.1, from coordinate 142,042 downwards.
GGCACCATACAACGCGGGATTAACGCGATTGAAGATTCCGATCAGATTAAAAAACTGCTGAACTCCGCTAAAGATGAATCCGAGCTGACGATGTGCACCGATGTGGATCGAAATGATAAATCGCGGATTTGCGAACCGGGTTCGGTCCAGGTCATCGGGCGACGGCAGATTGAAATGTACTCCCACCTTATCCATACCGTCGATCATGTGGAGGGGTTTTTACGTCCCGAGTTTGATGCATTGGATGCATTCATGACTCATATGTGGGCGGTGACCATCACGGGAGCGCCTAAGCGTGCAGCGATTCGTTGGATAGAAGATCACGAAGCCTCTTCGAGGGGCTGGTATGGCGGGGCTGTCGGATACTTCGCCTTTAATGGAGATTTGAATACAGGCTTGACGCTGCGAACCATCCGAATCCAAGATGGAGTCGCTCAAATTCGGGTTGGCGCAACGCTGCTTCTGGATTCTGTGCCGGAGGATGAGGAGCAGGAGACCCTGACCAAGGCAGCCGCTCTAGTCCAAGCTGTTCGCGAATCCCATCCACAGAGAAAGGATAATAACATTAAACCGGCCTCATCAACTGTCGGGCAGGGCAAAAAAATATTGGTCGTCGATCACGAAGATTCCTTCGTTCATACCTTATCGAATTACATTAAACAAACAGGTGCAGATGTGGTCACTTTACGCGCACCTCATGCGAGAACGGTTCTACAGCAAGAATCGTTTGATCTGGTAGTCCTTTCACCCGGCCCTGGCCGACCCTCGAAATTTAAATTAAGCGAGACGATTGATCTTTGTCTGGAGAAGCAAACGCCTGTGTTTGGCGTATGTCTGGGACTGCAAGGAATGGTGGAATACTTCGGGGGCAGTCTGGAGCTTTTAGATTATCCTCAGCACGGGAAGAGCTCTTTAATTAAAAGCATCGGGAAAAGTCCCCTTTGGGAAGGATTGCCCGAGCAATTTCACGTAGGCCGATACCATTCATTATATGTCAAAGAACTGCCGGACTGCTTTGACGTTCATGCGATTTCAGAAGATGGAATTATTATGGGAATCGGGCATCAATCGTTGCCGATGGCGGCGGTACAATTTCATCCCGAATCGATCGCCACCCTGCGTGGAGATGTCGGTTGGAGACTTATCGAGAACGTGATATGTCGACTAAGAACTGCCTTCGATGCTTGCTCAAATGTGTAGGCAAAAAATAAACATTTCTAATTGGTGTATAGTGTGGGAAAACTCCTATCCGGAGCCCTTATCGCCAAGAGTTTGGTGTGCTATATAGGATAAAAAAAAGCTGTTCTAATCGTTATTTCTGCCTAGAACAGCTTACTCCTTCATTTCATGAAACGATTGGACTGGCTCCCGAATTCGGCCAGTTCAGTTCCTACCCCCTAATATAATCCCTAATCTACAGATCAAGAAGAAGCCCGCAGCTGCAAATATCGGGCGAATTCCACCGCGGGAAGCGGCTTGCTGATCAAATACCCTTGAATCTCGTCACACCGATGCTGGGTCAAAAAGCGGAGCTGCTCTTCCTCCTCCACCCCTTCTGCGATAACCCGCAAATTCAATGCATGAGCCATATAGATGATCGCCGTAATAATGGCCGCATTATTTTCTTCCTCCAGCGCCCGGATGAACGATTGATCGATTTTCAGCGTATCGATCGGGAACCGCCGTAAATAGCCGAGGGAGGAATAGCCTGTCCCGAAATCGTCGATGGAGATCGAGATCCCTAGCTGCTTAAGCTCCTGGAGGACATCCAGCGACTGCTTCGTATTCCGCAGCATGATGTTTTCCGTAATTTCCAGCTCTAAATATTGGGGCTCCAGACCCGTCTCCTCCAGAATCTCGCGAACTTTGCGGGCAAATCCTGCCTGCTGAAAGTGGATCGCGGAAATGTTGACCGCCACCCGCATCGGCGGGAAGCCTGCTTCCTGCCACAGCTTGTTCTGCCGGCACGCTGCCATCAATGTCCAATAGCCAAGAGTCGAAATTAACCCCCGCTCCTCAGCCAGAGGAATGAATTGCCCCGGAGGAATCGAGCCCAGCTCCGGATCCGTCCAGCGAACAAGAGCCTCCATACTATGAATGTTTTCCCGTGTCATATCCATCTTCGGCTGATAATGAAGCTCCAAGCCTTCGGACTCGATCGCTTTGCGCAGCTTGGTTTCCATCAGAAGCAGCGTCGCGTAGTCTTTACTCATGGCCGACTGATAAACTTGCACCATACTTTCGCCATGCTCCTTCGCCCGATACATCGCGACATCTGCGTGCCGCACCAGAGAATCGATATCCTCTCCATGATCCGGATAGAAGCTGATGCCGAGACTGACCGTAACGAAAAATTCATGCCCCTGTATAACAAAGCTCTCATCAAACAGCTTTAAAATATCGGCAGCCTGTGAAACCGTCTCCTCCTTCCTGCTTTCCGGCAGTAAGACCGTAAATTCATCTCCACCCCAACGGAACAGCCGCGAACGGACAAAGGACAACGTCTGCATCCGTCTGGCCACTTCGACCAACAGCAGATCGCCGACCGTATGGCCCAAGCTGTCGTTCAAGCTCTTGAACCGGTCAATATCGAGAAACAGCAAGGCCAATCTCTGCCCCTGTTGCTTAGCCTTATCGATTTCCTCGACAAGCCGATCCTGAAACATTCTTCGATTAGGCAGTTGAGTAAGCGAATCATGATAAGCCATATGACGGATCGTTTCTTGCGCGTGCTTCAGCTCACTAATTTCGTTGCGGATGGAAATATATTGATGGGGAGCCCCGTTGTCATCAAGCAGAGGAACAATGGTCGTCTTGACCCAATACAAGCTGCCATCCTTGGCACGGTTACAAATTTCCCCATTCCACACTCGGCCGCTGCGAATAGTTCTCCACAGCTCGGCAAAAAATTCCTTCGGATGATGTCCGGAATTGACAAGCCGGTGGTCTTGTCCCATCAACTCTTCCCGTGAATACTGTGAAATGCGGCAAAACTGGTCGTTAACCGAAATAATTCTTCCCCGCTTATCCGTCACCGCCAGTATAGACGATTGGTCCAATGCGTATTTAATATCCTGGAGCTCTTTAATTATTTTTTTCAATTGATGACTGGTATCCTCCACTAAATTCTCTTGACCTTTCATCGTTTCTCCCCCCCTACCCTTTTCCAGGAAGTGCTCTGCCCTGTTTGTAATTAATATTACGCAAGCATCTAATAACAGGTTTCGAATAAAGGGGACGCCGCGTATCCTCCCCCTATTTTTATTTTAACAGCCTTTATTAAAAATAGTTTGTAAACATTTGCAAACATTAGGCAATTTTTTTCTAATATTAATAATTTTCTGCTCTAGTCTCTTCCCTGTTATCGTTGCTGTTATTGTTGCCCTTCTTATTAGCCCTCTTCGTCGTTTTACTTCGGTTTTGCAGCTTTCCTTGCTCAAGGATATTGCCTGCGTTACTTTCTCCTTGAATCTTTCTCCATAATCTGTTGATTTGTTATATAAAAAAAGTGATAATAAACACGTAGGACAAAATCTTGGCAGGCTTTTCTGATCCATCTTATTCCTTCAATGCCGCGACCGGCATTCCACTCTTTTCCATAATCTATTCGGCAAGTGCGTCGGTCCTATCGGCATCGGCTGGTAGTCAGGGTTAGATGCCCAAGAGAGATCACCAGTTACTACAACTGGTTTTCTTATAAACAAATTACCTACCATTATTTAACGAGGAGGTTATTTCTATGTCATTCATTATCACCTCTCCGTGTATCGGAGAAAAAGCTGCAGACTGTGTGACATCTTGTCCGGTAGACTGCATTCATGAAGGTGAAGATCAATACTACATTGATCCGGATACCTGTATCGAATGCGGCGCATGCGAGGCGGTTTGTCCGGTAGCGGCTATTTTCCACGAAGATGACGTACCCGATGACGAGAAAGAGTATATCGAGAAAAACCGTTTGTTTTTCCAAAATAATTAACATCCACCTAAGCAACCACCACAAACTGCACAGATCACCAGATCCGTGCAGTTTGTTTATCTATATGCCTGAGCCCTTCTCTTCCTATCGTGCTCCCCTGGCCATGGCGGTTACCCCGGTTCGCGTCAGCTCCTGAATCCCATAGGGCCTCATTAATTCCACCATCGCCTGAATCTTCTCTGCTTCTCCAACGATTTCTACCACCATCGTATCAGCTGCAATGTCGATAATCGACCCGCGGAAGGTTTCCACTACTCCGAGAATTTCCGGACGCTTCAACGGCTGAACATGAACTCTGATGAGAGCAAGCTCCCGCGATACCATCGGCAAGCCGCTAAGCTGTCTCACTGCAATAACATCGATCAGCTTGCCCAATTGTTTGGTTATTTGATCAAGGGTCCGTTCATCTCCGCTAGTGACTACAATCATTCGGGACAAGCCGGCCTCCTCCGAGCAGCCAACCGTAATGCTTTCAATGTTAAAGCCTCTGCGGCCAAACAGGCCGGCCACGCGCTGAAGGACCCCTGGCTGATCGTTGACAAGAATGGATACCGTGTGCTTATTCATTGCGAGTCCTCCTCCAAGATCATTTCATGTATCGCCTTGCCCTGAGGAACCATCGGAAACACGAATTCATCCTTGGAAACTTGGAAATCAACGACCACCGGCCCTGGTGTCTGCATAGCTTCCTGCCATGCTGAACGCGCCTCCTCTTTATTGGTAGCCCGGAGCCCTTTAATCCCATAGGCTTCGGCCAGCTTGACAAAATCGGGACTGCCTGCCAAGTCACAATGACTTAAACGGCCTTCATGCACAAGCTCCTGCCATTGCCGGATCATCCCCAATACCCCGTTGTTAATGATGACAAATTTAACGGGGATTTGATGGATAGCGCATACCGCCAGCTCTTGGGCGCACATCTGCATTCCTCCATCTCCGTTAATGGAAATAACCAGCTTATCGGGATGACCGATTTGCGCTCCCATGGCCGACGGCAATCCAAAGCCCATCGTTCCCAAGCCGCCGGATGTAATCGAGGAACGAGTGCGGCGGAATGGATAATACTGCGCGACCCACATCTGATGCTGGCCGACATCGGTAGTGACGATTGCCTCCCCTTTAGTCATTTCACCGATCATCTGCACTACGAATTGAGGCTTCAATTGCTGCTCTGAATCTGTATAGGTTAACGGAAATTCCCGTTTCATTTGCTGAATTCGCCGCAGCCAGTCTTGCGCTTTCTCTGCGCGTCTCGCTTTTGGATTCGCATAAGCCAACACCGCTTTAATATTTCCCAGAACCGGATACTGGGTCTCCACATTCTTACCGATCTCTGCGGGATCAATGTCAATATGAGCGATTTCTGCGTTCGGAGCGAATCCGTCCAGCTTCATCGTCACCCGATCGTCAAAGCGGGCTCCGATCGAAATGAGTAAATCGGCCTCCGTCATAGCCATATTGGCGGTGTACGTTCCGTGCATCCCCGGCATACCCATCGATAACTCATGACCGCTCGGGAAGCCCCCTAGCCCAAGGAGAGTGGTGGTCACCGGAATTTGCGTCTTCTCCACGAATTCCAGCAATTCAGGCGACGCATCGGCGTACACGACTCCTCCACCGGCGAGAATAACAGGCCGTTCCGCCCTTTCCATCGCCTGGAGCAATGCGTCGATCTGAGCCTCATTCACTGGCGGGCTGGGACAATACCCCCGTACCTCTACCTTGTCCGGATAATAGAACTCCGTCAATGCGGCCGACACATCCTTCGGAATGTCAATCAGCACCGGTCCTTTCCGGCCTGTATTGGCAATATAGAAAGCTTCCCGGATCGTCTGCGCCAAATCCTCGACCTTGCGAACAAAATAGCTATGCTTCGTAATCGGCATCGTTATCCCCGTTATATCGGCTTCCTGGAAGGCGTCCGTGCCGATTAAATGGCTGGGTACATTGCCCGTAATTACAACGAGTGGAACGGAATCCATATAAGCGGTGGCGATTCCCGTAACCAGGTTGGTCGCCCCGGGACCCGACGTCGCAATACAGACACCTACCTTGCCCGTAGATCGGGCATATCCGTCGGCCGCATGGATGGCCCCTTGCTCATGTCGGGTCAACAAATGTTTAAAATCGGGATTACCATGCATCGCATCGTAAATATAGAGAACATTCCCCCCGGGATAACCAAATACGCAGTCCACCCCTTCGAGCAGCAAAGCTCTCAGCAAAATTTCCGAACCCGAGATCCGGTCGGGCTGCAGCAGCTTGTATCGAATGTCTGTTTCCGCACTTGCAGTAGAGTAAGTGATACTCATTAATATTTACCTCCTTGTTATGTGAAAATCCATTCAGCCTGGCCATGGCTGATCCATATAGCTATATTAAAAACAAAAAATCCTTTCGCCCCACCTCGCCTAAGCGCTGCGGGACGAAAGGAATCATCTCTTCCGTGGTACCACCCGGATTTACGGGAGCTTTCACAAGCTCCGGCCTCCATGGGTCGGAATCCCGATTTGCCGGACGTCACGGCAAAAATCGGAAATTCCAACCCGGCTCGATAACGGGGCCAGCCGTTTTTCCTTACTCGGACATTCAGGAAAAAAGCTCCGAGGCGACATTGTCGTAAAGGATTATGGCGCGGTCTCAGCGAATCCGACGCTCTCTGTACATAAGTGCCTTTGTGACTTTATCCTCTTCTCAGCTTGTTCATCTATTCCCCTGTCAGGACAAATAAAAAACCCTTTCGTCCACAGCGTTCATAATGAACGTCAGCGGGACGAAAGGGGTTCTCTTCCGTGGTACCACCCGAATTCACCGTCATCTCGCGATGGCGGACTCGATAGGTCGAAGCCGGCAAACAGAATGATCCAATCTCTATTCCGAGTCTTCTACCTTAGCACAATAACGGGTGCTGATCGTTCTTCCTTACTAATCGTTCGGGAAGAAAGCTCGGAGGCGACATCGTCATAAAGGATTATGGCCGTGGTTTCAGCAGCTCCACCGCTCTCTGGTGCATAAGAGCCTCTATTCCTATAACCTCTTCTTCGCTTTAGCTTTAATGATTAATGTATATTATAAGCAGATTTCCCCAAGTCCGTCAATCCTATTCTAATATTTTTAAATAAAATTGGATCGCGAGCCACCGGCTTCAGCCAGCTAACGAAACATCCCCCACAGTTTAATTAAGTGGAAGGTATTGTTCGGATCTATTTTTTGCGCCAGCACAAAATTAACAATCTGAGTCGCTTGCTTTTCCGTCAAATTTTCTCCCAGCACTTTAGAGATCCGGTTGAGCAGCCCCCTTACTTTGGCGCGATCCTGAAGATCATGCTTGTTGACCCCATGCAGCAAAGCTTTCACCCGCTCCTTGAGCACCGGGTTTTTCATTTTCAGCTTGATGCGCTCCACCAATTGTCGATCAATCCCGTATTGCTGATAGCTCATCTTCACCCCTCCATAAAGAAAATGTCATTCTCTATTCTATGTGGGGTTTCCTTGAATGTGCTATGATTTTATAAATACAACGCCGTACGGGCAAGTTACTTCTGCACAATCTGAATAAGGTTGCCGCATGTATCGTCGAAGACAGCTATTGTGAGTTCGCCCATTTTTGTCGGCTCCATAGTAAACTTCACGCCGTTTTCCGATAATCGTTTATACTCTTTATTAATATCTGCAACGCCAAACATTGTCGCTGGGATGCCATCGGCAAATATCCTCTTTTGATACTCTTTGGCGGCAGGATGGTCATTCGGTTCGAGTAAAAGCTCGGTACCGTCTTGCTCATCGGGAGAAACAAGCGTTATCCACCTAAATTCTCCGGCGGGAACGTCATGCTTTTTTAAAAAGCCCAGTGTTTTTGTATAAAATTCCAATGCCTTGTCTTGATCTTGAACGAATATACTGGCAACAATGATTTTCATAATGTTTTTGCCTCCTTTGATTATTTGCGACGTTGGTGCTCTGCTAACAATCTGGCTCCAATCAGAAAAACCCATACATTCGTCAGAAGTTTTAATTGAAATTACTCTACCCATCCTTTCAGCAAATTTTTAAGTGGTTCGTTGTTGAATATAACCACTCGATATTTTCCCTTTTTTTCTGACTTTACGAGCCCTGCATCTTCCAATGCAGAAATATGTTTAGCTATCGCCTGTCGCGTAATGGAGAGGTCGTGCTTCGTAATGAGACGCACCGTAAGTTCATATAACGTCTGCTCGTTGCGCTCGGATAGTTCGTCTAATATAAGCCGCCGAGTTGAGTCGCCAAGTGCTTTGAATATAGCGTCTTTGTCCCTATTCATATATCGATTATAAGCAACCCTACGGTTGCTTGTCAAGTATAAGCAACTGTAAAGTTGCATGATAAAGAAATATCAACAATAACGTTTAACAAAGCCAATTAAAAAAAGCCCCTCTCAGATGAGAAAGGCGGATCATTAGTTAATCAAACGGGTGACCACTGAAGACTTGCGACCGCTGCAAATAATCGCGCAGCGGCAAATAACGGGCAGCGGTCCAGAAGTCCGATTCGGACACCAGCTCGGCTGCGTCTTCCCGAGCCTTCTCCAGAATTTCAAAATCACTCATCAGATCGGCCACCTTAAATTCCGGCAGGCCACTTTGCTTCGTGCCAAAGAAATCACCTGGTCCCCTAATTTCCAAGTCGCGGCGTGCAATTTCAAAGCCATCGTTCGTCTCCGTCATCACCTTCAACCGTTCCCGGCTAATTTCGTTCTTCGGATCGGCAATGAGGATGCAGTAAGATTGATGCTCCCCTCGCCCGACCCTTCCACGAAGCTGGTGAAGCTGGGACAGTCCGAAGCGAACCGCATCGTACACCACCATCAGCGTAGCGTTCGGAACATCGACTCCCACCTCGACAACGGTGGTGGACACCAGCACCTGTATCCGGTTGTCGCTGAACTCCGCCATAATCTGTTCCTTATCCTGATTAGACAGGCGACCGTGCAGCAGCCCTACGGACAAGTCGGGAAAATGATGAGTTAATTGAGCATGAACGTCAATCGCATTCTGAACATCCAGCTTGTCCGATTCTTCGATTAACGGACAAATGACGTATGCCTGCCTGCCCGCCGCCGCTTCCTTACGAATAAAACGAAGAACCCGCTCCAGCATGTCATGAGGAACAGCGTAGGTCTTGATGGGCTTCCGTCCTTTGGGCAGCTCCTTCAATGTGGACACATCCATATCGCCAAATGCGGTAATGGCCAGTGTCCGCGGAATCGGAGTGGCCGTCATAGTAAGCACATCCGGATGCAGTCCTTTACGGCGCAGAATGCTTCGCTGATTAACCCCGAACCGATGCTGCTCATCGGTCACAACCAGTCCAAGCCGATGAAAGATCACATCCTCCTGAATAAGCGCATGAGTGCCGACTACAATATCGGTCAGCCCCATCTGAATGGAGGCACGCGCATCGCGCCGCTGTCTTTCGGTCAAGCTGCCTGTCAGCAGGCCTACTTGAATTCCGTATGGAGCAAACAGCTTCTCGAGTGACCGCTTGTGCTGCTCAGCCAATATTTCGGTGGGCACCATCAACGCCCCTTGCGCCCCCGCTTTAACTACAGCAAATAATGCGACCGCCGCCACCACCGTTTTCCCGGAGCCGACATCCCCTTGCAGCAGCCGATTCATTGCATATGGCTGTTTAAGATCCTCCAAAATTTCCGCAATAACGTTTTTTTGGGAAGCCGTCAGCACGAATGGCAAAGAACGAACGAATTCTCTCACGGCCTGAGAATCTACCGAATGAGCGACACCGTCCGATTTACTGCGGTTAAGAGCACGAAAAGCCTGCATTTTCAATTGGAACAGGAACAGTTCCTCATAGACGATTCGCCTTCGAGCCTGCTTGCCCTCCTCCCAATCTTCCGGCTGATGAATAACGGAGACGGCCCGCTCGCGGGGCATTAACCGGTATTTCTTCACCAGCTCCTCGGGTAAAATTTCTTCTACCCATTGCCCATATTGCGCCAATACTTGCCGGATCGTTTTGCGCAGCCAGTTTTGCGTCACCGGGCCGGCTACGGAATAAACAGGCTGCAGCGTACCTGTTCGCGAAGCCCCGCCCCGATCGGGGAATTCATGCTCCGCAACGGTGATCTGCAGCCTGTTCTGCTCCCATTTGCCGGTCAGGACGATTTTAGCTCCCGTCGTTAACTGGTCCTTAATAAAATGCCGATTAAACCAGACAGCAGTAATCATCAGCGGATCTACGACAACTTTGCAGGTAAGGCGAGACTTCTTGCGTCCGTACATCTGCAAGACAGGCGCCCCGTAGATCGTCCCCTCCACCGTTACCTTTTCCCCGTCCTTAACTGCGGCCAAATCCCGGATATGATAATCTTCATAGCGAAAAGGGAAATACTCTAATAAATCATATGCTGTCTCTATACCAAGCGCTTGCAGATCCTCCGCCTTTCGGGGGCCAATCCCGCGCACCTGCCGGACAGCCAATTCTCTAAGATCCATAGCCATTACACCGGCAGCATGAATACCGCCACAGTCCCCGGCCCGGTATGCGTTCCAATAACCGGTCCTATGGACGTGTAGGATAAATGCTTCACTTGGAAATGGCTTTTAATAAGCGAGCTTAGCTCTTCCGCAGCTGGCACAGAGTGGGCATGCGCAATAATGACCTTCACTTCCTTATCCGCATAACCGCCCTCCTTCAACAGCTCGACAATCCGGGCCATCGCCTTCTTCTGCCCTCTGGCCTTCTCGATCGAGGTGACCTCGCCTTCATCATCGATGGACAGAATCGGCTTGATATTCAACAGCGAGCCTAGGAATGCGGCCGCTTTGCCAATCCGCCCGCCCTTTTGTAAAAACTCGAGCGTATCGACCAGAAAAAACAGCCCCGTATTCTCGCGGTTATGATGAATCAGTTCCAGGCATTCTTCCTTCGTCTTGCCCGCTTGCGCCGCTTCTGCCGCCGCAACGACCAGCAAACCGAAACCGTAAGAGGCCGATTTGGAATCAATGATTGTAATATCCGCCTGCTCTTCCAAAAGCGACTTGGCCAATACCGCTGACTGATACGTCCCGCTCATAGCGGCCGACAGATGAACCGAGATGATTTGGGCGTCCGGCTCCTCAGCCAATATTTTTTTGTACATGTCCAAAAAATCGACAGGCGAAGGCTGGGAAGTCGTTGGTAATGCAGAGGACTCAGCCAGCAATTCATAAAAGCGCTGGGATTGAATCGTAACCGCATCAATATAGGTTTCATTCCCAAAATGCACTTTAAGCGGAACCATTTCTATTCCGAGTCTCTCCCGATCCTCAACAGGAATATCGGCCGTACTGTCTGTTACGATGCGAACTTTGCTCAATCCGTTCACCTTCCCATTCATATCGATCGTACATTATTCCACGGAAAACAAATAAAAATAGATGGGCTGGCCGCCGGGATGGACTTCTATCTCCACCTCGGGATAAGCTTCCTCCAAATAGGCCTGGATAGCCGACGTATTCTCGGCCGTCGCTTCTTCCCCGGTTAATACCGTAACAATCTCGCCATCCCCCTCCAGCATCCGCTCCAGCAGCTGCTTGCAGGCTTCCAGCAGATCAGGCTGAGCGCTCACAATAGTACCGTCCATGATGCCCAGGTAATCGCCTTCGTTAATTTCCATTCCGTCAATAGAGGAGTTCCGCACCGCATGGGTCACCTGACCGGAGCGAACCTTGCCCAGTGTCTCTGTCATCGTTGCGGTATTCGCCTCTACATCGGCTCTTTCCTGAAAGGCCAGCATAGCCGCCATTCCTTGAGGAATAGTCTTCGTAGGAATGACAACGATCTGCTTATCCTCCACCAGTTCTTTAGCTTGTTGGGCGGCCATGATGATGTTAGAGTTGTTGGGCAGAATGAATACCGTTTCCGCCCGAACCCGCCGCACGGCCTGAACGATGTCCTCCGTACTGGGATTCATCGTCTGGCCGCCTGCAATCATTTCATCCGCTCCCAAGCTTTCGAAGATGTCGGAAATTCCTTGACCGACCGATACGGTAACAAAGCCGTAAGGCTGGCTGTTGACCGGCTCATTCCGAGTCTCGTCCAAGGAAGGAACCTCTTCCTGCAGCACTTCTTCCGATTGGGATGAAGCGTAGGTGGTCTCGTATTCGTTAGCGAGAAGAATATGAGAATGCTGTTCGCGCATATTTTCAATCTTGATCCGGGTCAAATCGCCGTAATTCATAGCATAGTTCATTACCTCACCGGGATATTCGGCGTGAATATGAATTTTGACCAAATCATCATCGGCCACAACGAGTAGAGAATCTCCGAATTTTTCTAATTCACTTCGAAATTTCGTTTCCTCAAAGCGGTATCCCGGAACTTTTCCTGGAACGAGATTGACCATGAACTCTGTGCAATAACCGAATTCGATGTCTTCTGTGGCCAGCATGGATTGGGCGTTGGCCGCCTCGTGCAGCGATTCGCCCAGCGGATGAATGGAAGCTTCAGTCTCTGAGAGATCTGCCGGTTGGTCGAATTCTCCGGTCAAAGCCGCCAGCATTCCCTCATAAATAATGACCAATCCTTTGCCGCCAGCATCGACAACACCGACCTGCTTCAGAACGGGAAGCATGTCCGGAGTCCGATTGAGCGTTTCTACAGACTTGCTCAGCACCTCCCGCATCAGCTCCGCCAGATTATCGGTCCGTCTGGCGTAGGATACGGCATGCCTCGCGGTTTCTCGAGCGACCGTCAATACGGTTCCTTCCACAGGTTTGACGACCGCCTGATAAGCTGTATCCACCCCTTGCTGAAGCGCCGCCGCAAATTGCTGGGCATTGATCGTCTCGAAGTCATGGACAGCTTTCCCGAAACCGCGAAACAGCTGGGACAGAATAACGCCGGAATTCCCGCGCGCTCCCATCAGCAGCCCTTTGGAAAGAGCCTCTGCGGCCTGGCCGATATGACTGCTCTTCCGCCTCTGCAACTCCTCCATACCGGACGACATCGTTAAATTCATATTGGTGCCGGTATCCCCGTCCGGCACGGGAAATACGTTGAGTGCGTTGACTTGATTGACATGGATCTTAAGCCGAGCGGCTCCGGACATCATCATATGAATAAAATCTGCACCGTCTAGGATATTAAAGCGCTTACTCAAAAAAATTCTCCTTCCTCACTAACGGGTTACACGAACTCCCTGTACAAATATATTAATATGATCAACCTGAAGCCCCACAATATCATTCAACACATACTTCACTCGATTCTGAACGTTATGAGCGACTTCCGATATTTTAGTTCCGTAACTGACGATAATGTACAAGTCGATCTGCAGCTCCTCGTGATCCCGTCTTACTTCCACACCTCGACTTAAATTCTCCTGACCCAACAGCTCGGAGATTCCGTCTTTCAATTGTTTGCGGGAAGCCATGCCGACGAGACCATAGCAATCCAATGCCGCGGAACCCGCTATGACGGCGATGACTTGATCGTTAACATTAATATTGCCGTATTCATTAGCTACTTGAATTGGCATGCTACCACCCTTTTCTGAAAATATTAGGGACTAAGTCTCATTGTACTATAATAAAAACAAGAAATAAATGCAAATCGGCGTTTTTCTGCCGTTGACTGATAACTTTCCGCTGTGCTATCATATTGTAGTATGTTTATGTAACGAGATTGACGATTGAAGACGTTGTTTGAAGGGCGTCAGAGGAGGTGGAATTCATGGCTCGCAAATGCTTTATTACCGGTAAATCGCCAAAATCGGGAAATCATGTTTCCCATGCCAATAACAAAACCAAACGTTCTTGGGGAGTTAACGTGCAAAAAGTAAGAATCCTCGTGGACGGTAAGCCAAAGCGCGTCTATGTCAGCACACGCGCATTGAAATCTGGGAAAGTTACCCGTGTGTAATGAATTAGCGCATAGACAAAAAGCACCTTATCATGAGGTGCTTTTTTTTCTCCCGAAAGTAGAAGGACGTTAATTTTTACTAAAGGTATTCAGGATTGCTTTGACAAACCCGCCTAAAAACTTCGGGAGCTTGATCGTATAAAACTTCATTCCTACCCCTCCTAACCAGTTTGTCACCAAACGGCTTCAAAAATCGATTTTGCGTCACCGTCCGCTTCCATCCCCGTCTTTCCTGAACTTATCATTACTATTTACTATATTCTGCTTTACGACAAAAAGTGCCTGAGCGGAACCAGCGTATTTAAGTTTTTTTGAAGTCCTGTCTTATCCGGAGCGATCAAAAAGCTTCTATTGGATTAATGCAGGATGAACGGCCGCATTTAGAGGATGTTTATCGCTAAATAGAATTGGAAGCTATTCAGGAAGCAGAAACTTTATAACATTCTCTATGTGGCAAAAAAAAGAAAAGGGCTACAAAAGCCAGCGGCTTCTGTAACCCAGTATATTCCCAAATCCCCTTCTTGATTCCTCATCTTTTACTCTACGCCTTCCAAAAATTGCGGAGGAACATACCAACCGTTAGCATAAGCGATCAAAACATAGGTGGGTGGCAGTAAAAAAGAGAAGATCAAGGTCAGGACGATAAAGGCAATCTTAGGTCCTTTAGTCTCATATGTCTTGAATACGTAGATTCCGATCAGGACTGCGCCTAACGAAAAGAGATGCTTGTAAAACCCTGACATAAATACAAAAACCGTCATCAAAGCACCGGCGGCCAAACTTAGTACAAGCAGCAGCAATTTACGCATTAGGTTTCTCCTGCCGCGCGAATCCGGCGGATGGCGGCTGCCCGGTCGCGATCACCGAACACTGCGCTTCCGGCTACGAGCACATCAGCTCCCGCCTCGACAACAAGCGGAGCCGTTTGCTCATTGATCCCTCCGTCCACCTCAATGGCGATATCGCGCCCGCTCTCTGCAACCAGGCGGCGCAATTCGCGGATTTTAGACAGCATGGAGCTAATAAAGCGCTGTCCTCCGAAGCCGGGATTAACAGTCATGATAAGAATCAAGTCGACTTCCTCCAGCACATGGTCCAGCACGGACAGAGGTGTGGCGGGATTGAGCGCGATTCCCGGCTTGACCCCTTCTTCCTTGATCATGTGCAGGGTGCGATGAAGATGCGGACAGGTTTCCGCATGCACCGTTATGTAATCCGCTCCCGCTTTGGCGAAAGCGCTGATGTAACGCTCCGGCTTCTCGATCATCAGATGGACGTCCAGCGGCAAAGAGGTGCCCGGCCGGATCGCTTCGACAATAATGGGACCCAGAGTCAGATTCGGAACAAAATGCCCGTCCATCACATCGACATGGATCCAGTCCGCTCCTCCGTTCTCCACTTCTTTAATCTCCATAGCCAGCCGCGCAAAATCGGCAGACAGAATGGATGGTGCGATTCGCAGCTTCCCCAAAATTAATACCTCCGTTTTTTGTCCCTGATTTCCGTCAGGAAAAGCAGGTAATGATCGTATCTTGTAGCAGCGATTTCCTTGGCCTCGACCGCCTCGCGGACTTTGCAGCCCGGTTCGTGCTGATGCAGGCAGCCGCGGAACCGGCAGCCTGGCGAATAAGTGCGGAATTCCCGGAAGGAGTCCGCCAGCTGCTCCGCCTCCACATTCATGAAGTCGAGCTGGCTGAAGCCGGGAGTATCGGCAACCCAGCCGGCCGGTTCCAACGCAATCAGCTCCACGTGACGGGTCGTATGCCTGCCCCTTCCCAGCCTGTGGCTAATCTCGCTTGTCTGCAAATTCAGCTCCGGAACAAGCGCATTGAGCAGCGAGGACTTGCCGACCCCCGACTGCCCGGCGAAGACACTGATCCTTCCCTGCAGATGCGCTCGGATGCTTTCCAGTCCGTCTCCAGCCATGGCACTGGTCGTAACGATCGGGTACCCGATCGATTCGTAAATATGACGGATACGCCGGAAATCAGTTTGCGCCGAAGAACCGCCAGTGTCCTCCGCCAATAAGTCATGCTTCGTAAAGACGATGACCGTCTCCAACCCGACGCTCTCCGTATGAATTAGAAATTTATCCAGCAGCGGCAAGCTGATGACGGGCTCGGCAACAGAAAAGACAAGCACGGCCAGCTCAACATTGGCGACCGGAGGACGGATCAGCTCCGTGGAACGGGGCATAATTTCATCCACCGTCCCCTCGCCGTTCTCCGTCACCTCGTAAATCACCCGGTCCCCTACCAGAGGACTCACGTTCTTCTTCTTGAAAATACCTCGGGCCCGGCATTGAACCCGATCCTGTCCATCTCCATCCGGAAGTACATAATAATAACCGCTTAATGCTTTGACGATCATTCCCTGCGGCATCTTTATTGCCCCCCCGGTTGCGGTGTGGGATCTCCCCCAGGCTCAGGCGTCGCCTTAGTCTGCTGATCTTCCCCCAATGGCTCAGATGAAGACTCAGTCTCGTTCTGCCGGGGTCCGTGCTTGTGCTCTAAATAATCGTTGTAGGTGACCGTTCTCGAATCATAGTAAGCATCGTCGCGGAACATTTGAATAACCGCATTCCGCTCCTTCGTTACGATCACTGGAACATTAAGCAGATCAGGCTTCGAGATTTCGAAGGTCCGGTATTCGTAATTTTCATACTGGGCATCGGTAATAATGATTTTGAAGGAAGAATCCTTTCCTTCCTCTTTCGGCTTCAGCTCCGGCAAGGTAACTAGAAGCTGCCCCGCATCTTCCGGAGGCCCCGAACTGACATAGTAAATAATGTTGTTCGTTCCCGATTCGACCTCTTGATTCGGCTTGTAAGGCCATTGATCGTAAATTTTGCCTTTAGGCTGTGAAAAAGACGGCTTCTCAATAACGCCTTCCTTACCCTTGATGCGGCTCAAATTCTTCTGCAGCAGGGTAGCGTCCGCTTCCTCCACCGTTTTCCCGGTCAAATCAGGCATTGGGAACTTCTCCAGACCCTGGCTGACCGTTAATTTGATCTCCACCTTGGCCGGGTCGAATTCTTCATTCGGCTCAGGGAATTGCTCCAGAATAGTATCAACCGCCTGCTCATCGTGCTTCTCTTTCACATCGATGCGAGAATTATCAATCCCTAATGCCTCCATTTCCTTGGCTACGTCCGCCCATTTCTTGCCGACATAGTCTTTCATCTTCGGCAATTCCACTCCAAGGCTAACGGTCAGCTCAACGGTGCTGCCTTCCTTGATTGTCGTATTTTTAGGGTTTTGATCAATAACATAATTCTCCTCCACTTCATCGCTATGTTCATATGCCACGATATTAGGGACAAGATTAACACTTTCTAGTTCGGCTACCGCTTCGTCCACATGCTTGTTGATATAATCGGGCACAGGAACGTCTTTAACCTCGAACTGGCTTTTGACATAATAAATTCCCGCCAGCAGAGCGCCGACAACGACCAGGAACACGAGAGTCCAAATCCAGACACCGGTTCTCTTTCGCTTCTTTTCTTTCCCGTCAGGCTCAGGCTCCAGACCGGGGTGATTCGAACGAATGGCAGGTACGATCCTTGTTTTCTCGTCATCGTCCCCGTCGTCCTCCTCCGGTTCCGCCAAACGCGGCTCATTCCTTCGCTCGGGCAGAAGGCAGGTCTCCAGATCACGGAGCATTTCGGCCGCCGATTGATAACGCTGCTCGGGATTTTTACGCATGGCCTTCAGTATGATATTCTCTACGCTTTGCGGAATGAGAGGGTTCACCTTGCGCGGCTCCTCTACGTCCTCCTGCAAATGCTTCAGCGCCACGCTAATAGGGCTGTCGCCGAGAAAAGGCAGCTTCCCTGTGAGCATTTGATACAATACGATCCCAAGTGAATACAAGTCGGACTTGGCTCCGGCCGCAATTCCTTTGGCATGCTCCGGTGAAAAATAATGGACCGAACCGACGACTGAACCGGTTTGGGTAATGCTTGAAGAGGTTCCCGCCCGGGCGATGCCGAAATCGGTGACCTTTACCCTGCCGTTCTTTCCAATCAATATATTGTGCGGCTTAATATCTCGATGAATAATTTCATTCGCGTGGGCATGGTCCAGCGCATCACAAATTTGCGAAGCGATGTGGACCGCTTCCTCGACCTGCAGCGGAGCTTTCTGCTTGATCAGGTCGTTCAATGTCATCCCTTCCACATACTCCATCACGATGTAATGGGTATCCTCGTCCTGCCCGACATCATAAATGCTGACCACATTCGGATGGGATAACGCAGCCGCGGATTGAGCCTCCCGGCCGAAGCGATAGATGAATTCTTCGTCGTGAATGTATTGCTGGCGAAGCACTTTAACAGCCACGTGGCGATTAAGCAGCAGATCATGAGCTTTGTAGACGAGCGCCATTCCGCCCCCGCCCACTCTCTCCAGGATTTCGTATCTTCCGCCGAGTATCTGACCTGTCACTTCTCCATCACCTCGCTCCTTCCGAATGATTGGATTCGTTGGCCATCAGAACAACGGTAATGTTATCGTCTCCGCCAGCTTCCAACGCTTTATTGACCAATTGGTTCGCCTTCTCGTCCAGATCTCCTTCAGAATTCAGAACGAGCCGAAGCTCCTCTTTGGGAACGGCTCCGCTTAATCCATCCGTACAAACGAGCACGACGTCCCCTTCCGCCCATGCGGCCTGGATAATATCCACGTCCACCTCTTCATCTGTACCGAGCGCCCTCGTCAGAATATTCCTCCGCGGATGCTGCTCCGCTTCCTCGGGAGTAATCTGTCCGGATTTAATCAACATGTTGACCAGAGAATGGTCCTCTGTCAATTGACGTAATTGCCCATTGCTCAGCAAATAGGCACGGCTGTCTCCGATATGGCCCAAAATCAGACGATTCCGGTCGGCCAACGTAACGATGGCGGTCGTTCCCATCCCGCTGTACTCCACCGTTCGCGAGGCCGCTTCAAAGATGGAACGGTTCGCTTCATACACCGCCTGCTTGATCCACTCTCCACATTCTTCGGAGCTGGCGCCTGGCCGCAAAGAGCGGACGAGATATTCCTGCATCTTCTCGATCGCCATTTGACTGGCTATATCGCCGGCTTTATGGCCACCCATTCCATCAGCGACTATGGCCAGCGAATATCCTTGACAGTCGGGCACTACCGCTGCAGAGTCTTCGTTAACCATCCGAATTCGACCGACATCGCTTCGGTTAGCCATCCTCATTCGTCATCACCTCTTACTTGTCTCCATGTGCTTCGCGCGCAGCTGCCCGCAAGCGGCGGCAATATCGCTGCCCTGTTCCCTGCGGATCGTCGTGTTGATTTTATGCTTTTCCAGAATACGTTGGAAGGCAAAAATATCCTCCCTCGGCGTCCGGACAAATTTACGCTCTACCACATGGTTGACAGGAATCAGATTGACATGGCAAAGCGGAATCTCCTTCAACACTTCAGCCAATTCTTCCGCATGCTCAGGCTGGTCGTTGACACCGCCCATCAACGCGTATTCAAACGTCAGCCGTCTTCCTGTTTTGTTGACATAATATTTGCACGCTTCGATCAAATCGGCAAAGGGATACCGGCGGTTAACCGGCATCAGCTTGGAGCGAAGCGCATCATTCGGTGCGTGAATCGATATAGCCAAGCTGATCTGCGTTTCTTCATCGGCAAACCGGTAGATGTTAGGAACAATCCCGCTGGTAGATACCGTAATATGGCGCTGCCCGATATTCAAACCCTTCTCATGAATCATAATACGAAGGAAGGTCATCATCGCCTCATAATTTTCGAAAGGTTCCCCAATCCCCATAATAACGATACTGCTGACTCTTTCGCCGTCAGCATCGAGAAGCTTTTGGGCTTTGACAATTTGGGCCACAATTTCTCCCGGAGCGAGATCCCGCTTCAGCCCCCCCAGAGTGGAAGCACAGAACGTGCACCCGATACGGCAGCCGACCTGGGTCGTCACACAGACGCTGTTTCCGTAACTATGCTTCATTATCACTGTCTCGATCGCATGCTTATCCTGCAGCTCGAACAAAAATTTGACCGTCCCATCCTTGGATTGCTGCTGCGCGATTTCTTTCAGCGTGACGAACTGAAACTGCTCGATCAGCTTTTCCCGAAGAGACTTGGGCAGGTTGGTCATCGCTTCGAAAGAGTCCACCCTTTTCACATACAGCCAGTCAAAAATTTGACCGGCGCGAAAAGACGGCAAACCGTTCTCCTTCACCCACTGCCCCCAACCTTCAAATGTCAAATCATAAACAAATGGTTTCATATATGGATCACAACCTGTTTTTCAAGTATTGTCGCTAATCCTGTCTATCTTAACATAAAAACAGGGCCGTAAACACGTTTCCCCTGTTGCGAGCCTTTGGTAGCTTCGATCAAGTCAATTTCTGCAGACGAGCGATAAAAAAGCCGTCGCTGTTATAATCTTGCGGGAGCAGCTGGAGCATTCCTTTACTCCTTCTGCTCACGGGCAGCTCCAACTGCGTCAGAGCCTGCGGAAATTCGCTCAGCGCAAATTGCGGATGACGCTCCAAAAATTGGCGCACCTGTCCTTCGTTCTCATTATATTCCACCGTGCACGTGCTGTAGACGAGGATTCCGCCTGGTTTCAAGAGCGAATGTACCGCTTCCAGCAGCTCGCTCTGAACGTTCACAACCTCTTCGATTTCCGCTTCGCTTTTAGCCCATTTCAGGTCCGGCTTACGGCGGATAACCCCCAGTCCGGAGCAGGGGGCATCGAGCAAAATCCGATCGAACGTGCCCGGCGCATACTGTTCCTGCAGTTTTCGTGCATCCGTCACGATTGTGTGAAGGCAGGAAAGCTGCAGCCGATCCGCCTGCTCGCGGATCAGTTTCTCCTTGTGCTCATGAACGTCGCAGGCGATGATTTCTCCTTCGTCATTCATTCGTTCAGCCAGATGAGTCGTCTTGCCTCCCGGAGCGGCGCAGCAATCGAGCACCTTCATTCCCGGCGAGGGATCGACGGCATCGGCCACCAGCATGGAGCTCTCGTCCTGAATCGTCAATAGTCCAAGCCTGTACTCTTCCGAATCCGCCATATTCCCGGCTTGCTGCACTACAATTCCGTCTCGCGCAAGCGGAGATGGGGCGGCCTCTATACCTTTGGCACGCAGCTGGTCCAGCATCTGCTCCCGGCTGCTCCGCAATGATTGGACGCGCACGCTGGAGCTCGGAGCAGAGTTATTCGCTTCGCATATCCGCTCTGCCGTTTCCTCTCCGAATTGCTTCACCCAGCGGGAGACCATCCACTCGGGATGGGAATGGCGCAGCGCAATGCTTTGAACCGGGTCCTTCATTTCCGGCAATACAAGCTGCTCCGCCTGACGAAGCACATTCCTCAACACGCCGTTAACCATCCCCGATATGCCGCGATGCCCTTTCTTCTTGGCGATATTAACAGCCTCATTAACGACGGCATGCGGAGGCACTCTGTCTAAATAGTACAACTGATAGAAGCTCATTCTCAGCAGATTTCGCACCCAAGGCTCCAGCTTAGTCAGCCCCTTGGCAACAAATCGGCCAAGGAAATAGTCGATCGTATTCCGCCGCTGGATCGTCCCGTATACCAGCTCGGTCGCGAAAGCCGCTTCCAGCCGCTCCAGCTTATACTTGCGCAGCATCTGGTTAAGCAATAGATTACTATAGGACCGTTCCCGGTCTACTCGCGTCAACAATTCAACGGCAAGCTCGCGGGCGGTTCGTTCAACGTGGGGGGATGGGGTTGCTTTCACCAGCGCCGCCTCCTTTACTTATCATTGGCCCAGTATAGTTCCTTCGGGCAGGTTAGTTCCTCTTAACACTTGAGCGACATCCATCGCCTTCTTCCCTGCAGGCTGAATCACCGTCAGCCATAGGCTTCCTTGACCGGTAGCTACCTCCAGCCCTTCCGGGAGGGCCTTCAGCACCGTGCCCGGAGCGGCTGCATGATCCCGCTCTCCGGCGATCCCGCCCAATGCAGCGCCAGGACCTGCACCTTCCGGCTTGCGGCTGGCCCATATCTTCAGCACTTGTCCGTTCCAGGTGGTGAACGCGCCGGGCATCGGGTTCAGTCCGCGAATCTGATTGTACAGCTCGTTGGCGGGACGGCTCCAGTCGATCCTCTCGTCTTCGCGGCGAATGTTGGGTGCCAACGTCGCCTGCTCGTGATCTTGGGGCACCGCCTGCACTTTGCCGGCCAACAGGTCGGGCAGCGTGCGCTTCAGCAGCTCCGCTCCGGCGAGACTCAGCTTGTCGAACAGCGTTCCCGCCGTATCGTCATCGGTAATCGGCACTTCCACCCGGCTGATCATATCGCCCGTGTCCAAGCCTTCCGCCATATACATAATGGTAACTCCCGTTACCTTCTCTCCCCGCAGAATTGCATGCTGTATGGGTGCGCCCCCCCGGTACTTGGGCAGCAAGGAGGCATGCACATTGATACAGCCGTACCGAGGCAGCTCCAGTATGGACTTGGGCACAAGCTGCCCATAAGCCGCGGTCACAATCAGATCGGGCTCCAGCTGGCGGATTTGCTCGACCGCCTCTTCCCGGCGGATACGTTCCGGCTGCAGCACAGGGAGGCCCCGCAATTCAGCTGCCTGTTTCACTGGAGGTGGCGTCAGCGTCCGTTTGCGGCCTTTGGGCCGATCGGGCTGAGTAACAACAGCCTTGACCGGATAATGATTGTCCAACAGCATCTCCAGAGAAGGGACGGCGAAATCCGGCGTCCCCATGAATACAATATTCAAATTCGCTTCACTCTCCCTCATCCTGCTCTGCACGGTACGTTTTTTCGGCCAAATCCGTAAATAATACGCCGTTTAAATGATCCACTTCATGCTGAATGCAGCGGGCAAGCAATTCGGTTCCTTCCAGCTCGAATTCCTCCCCGTTCCGATTCAGCCCTCTTACCTTAACCTTTAGGGCGCGGCGGACGTCTCCGGTCAGCCCCGGGATGCTCAAGCAGCCTTCCGGGCCAAACTGCTCGCCTTCCTTCTCAATAATTTCCGGATTAATTAATTCGATAAGGCCATTCTCATCTCCAACATCCATCACAATAACTCTTTTCAGAATTCCCACCTGGGGAGCCGCCAGCCCAACCCCTTGAGCGTCGTACATCGTATCGGCCATATCATCCAGCAGCTTGTGGATGTTCGGGGTTATTTTGGGAACCGGCTTTGCCTTTTCCCGGAGCACCGGA
Source organism: Paenibacillus sp. J2TS4 (assembly GCF_018403245.1). GTDB lineage: Bacteria > Bacillota > Bacilli > Paenibacillales > NBRC-103111 > Paenibacillus_L. The sequence continues at coordinate 118,962 of NZ_BOSH01000004.1, read as the reverse complement.
TCCGGATCTTTAACTATGATGCGCAATGCCATAGGAGCACCATCCTTTTTTCATGTTTAGCCTGTCTATATATGTGCACTAAAGAAAGCGATCATTCCGTTCCGAAGGAAAGTGCCTCCGAAGCTTCAGACATCATACTCCTTCCCCAAAAAGTGAAGATGGGCTTCGAAGCGATTCCAGGTACTTTTCGGGGACCCTGAACCAACAAATTGCTTATTTATTGGATGGGCCTTCGGATAGTAGGAATACAAAGCCAAAACTCGCCCTGGAAGCATCTTTCTTTCTCCACTCCATGATCTATGATCTTTAGTTCAATTTATATAGCCATTTGGGCTGTTCCGAGATATTTCGAGCTATATTGAGCAGCAAAGCTGCTTCAATGGTTTGAGCTATCCAGTTGAGCAAGCTGCCGAGCCGTTGAACCTGCTTGAGCTGGTCAACCTGCTTCAGGCTGATAGTTGTTTAATGCATCCGAGCATCCGATTTACATCAGCAGATACGGATCCACATCGATGCTAATTTGCAGCCGCTCCTGTCTGACGAGATCGTCCATAGAGGAAACAACCTCTGCGACCCGCTCGGAAACAGATGTATCTGCCCGATATTTTATCAGACATTGAAACCGATATCTATCTTTGATGCGAGAAATGGGCGAAGCTACCGGACCCAGCACTTCCATATCCGATGGAACCCCCGTACGGGCCGCTTGTGCGGAGGCCTTCTCCTTCAGCCGGGCCGCGAACGTTTCGGCGGCACGGACAAGCAGAGGAATCTGTTCATGAGACAGCGTAACCAGAATGATTCGGCAATAAGGAGGATATTCCCTGAGCTTCCTCATCTCCAGCTCCGTGCTGACAAAGGAATGGAAATCATGGTGGCTGGCGCACTGCACGCTGTAATGGTCCGGGGTATATGTCTGCACGAACACTTCACCGGGAAGATGATGCCGCCCGGCTCTTCCGGCCACCTGGGTCAGCAGCTGAAAGGTTCGCTCGGACGCCCGGAAATCCGGCAGGTTCAGCACCGTATCCGCGGCAATGACTCCGACTAAAGTTACGTTCGGAAAGTCGAGTCCTTTGGCAACCATCTGTGTACCCAAGAGTACATCGGCTTGCTGGTTGCCGAATTGCGTCAGCCATTTTTCATGGGAGCCCTTCTCACTCGTCGTATCGACATCCATCCGGATGACGCGGATGCCGGGGAACAGCTTGGCCAGTTCCTCCTCCACCCGCTGGGTTCCGGTACCGAAGTAGCGGATATGCTCGCTGCCGCAGCTTGGGCATACCTGAGCCTGCCTTTCGGCATATCCGCAGTAATGACAGCGTACCGTTCGCGAGCTTTGATGATAGGTTAGCGAAATATCGCAATGGGGGCAGCCTAGCGTGTGCCCGCAGGTCCGGCACATGACGAAGGTGGAGTAGCCTCTGCGGTTCAACAGCAGAACCGTCTGTTCTTTACGTTGTAGCCGTTTTTCGATCGCTTTATACAATGGCCTGCTGAACATCGAACGGTTGCCGTCCTTCAGCTCGGTCCGCATATCGACCACATAGACCGGAGGCAGGGCGCGTCCCTCTACTCTTTCCTTCATGACAAGCAGCCTGTAGCGGCGGCTCGCGGCCAGAGCTTCCTCATCGGCTGAAGGATGGTCAGGCTGTTCCTCGACGGCCCTTGCATAGCTCTCCAGCGAAGGGGTAGCAGAGCCGAGAATAACCGCCGCCCCGTAATACCGGGCTCTGCGGATCGCCACTTCCCGCGCGTGATACTTCGGGCTGTCCTCCTGCTTATAGCTCGATTCATGCTCCTCGTCGAGAATAATGAGTCCGAGTCTGCTAAATGGGGCGAATACAGCGGAGCGGGCGCCTATAGCGACCTTGACTTGGCCGAGTGTAATTTTGCGCCACTCGTCATATCTTTCCCCTTGCGATAGCCGGCTGTGCAGCACGGCCACCTGATCGCCGAATCGTCCCTTGAATCTCTCTACCATCTGTGGAGTAAGCGAGATTTCGGGGACGAGCACGATCGCTTCCCGACCGAGATCCAGACATTGCTGGATCGATTGCAGGTACACTTCCGTCTTGCCGCTTCCCGTCACTCCATGAAGCAGAAAAACCCGATGAATGGAATCGGTTAATGAGCGTGAGACGGAACGAAATACCCGTTCCTGTTCAGGCGTTAACGGCAGAGCTTCGGTCCGTTGAAAGGACCGTTCCGCATAAGGATCACGGAACACCTCGACCTCGCGGATGGAGATCCAGCCTTTGTCCGCCAGCCCTTTGACTGTACCTGCCCCGACCCCAAGCTTACGCGTAAGCTCAGCCAACGCCACTGGCTGGGGATTGTCCCGCAAATAGTCCAGAACTTCCTTTTGCCGGGCGGCTCTGGCGGATAGCTCCGCTGCATACTGTTCCAACAATTCCGGCGGCTCCGGGGGATACACGGTCAGCAGCTTCTTGCGGCCGATTCGGTCGCGAATCGACTTGGTTTCACTGAACCGTCCCGCACGAATTTGTTCCTTGATCCACCCGCCTTCCGACGGGTAGCGCTGGATGAGCTCATCCAGCGGCACCGTCCCTTTGGCCTCCATATATTGGATCACTTCCAGCTGAGAGGGAACCAGAAAGGCCAGATCCGAATCCTCATACGGCTCCAGCCGGACCAATCTTTCATATTTAGCTTTCAACGCCCCGGGAATCATAGCTTGCAGAGCGGTAATTTCGTGGCATAAATAAGTACGGCTGATCCATCTCGCCAGTTCGACAAGCTCCGGAGTCAGCGGAGGATAGGCATCCAGCACGCCCGCGATCTCCTTCAGCTTGCCGGCAGCTACGTCCGGACGCTCGGTCAGGCCAACGACAAATCCCTGAACGGTGCGGTTGCCAAACGGAACCCCCACCCGGCTGCCAATGTCTACCCAAGGGATCAGCATCGGCGGGACATAGTAATCATACGAGCGGTTCGTCTGTCTGGCCGGCACATCGACAATGATCTTGGCGTACATGATTACTCCCCTCCGGAGGAAACGAGACGATCGGCTGCAATTTGAAGTAAATGGCGAGCCACCTCGCGCTTCGACAGCACGGGCAGCCGCTCCGCTGTTCCGTTCTTGTCCAGGATGGTTACGATATTCGTGTCGGTTCCGAAGCCGGCCCCTTCCCGGGTGACATCGTTGGCCACCACCAGATCGCAGTTTTTGCGCCGGAGCTTATCCAGAGCATTCGCCTCCAGGTCGTTCGTCTCCGCCGCGAAGCCAACGACAAACTGCTTAGTTTTTCGCGCTCCGACTTGCTGCAGGATGTCCGGATTCTTAACAAGCCGGATCGTCAATTCCTCATCCTTCTTCTTGATTTTGACGGGAGAAGCTTCCGCAGGACGATAATCCGCGACAGCGGCGGCTTTAATAATAACATCCATCTCCTCGAGCCGTTCCATGACGGCCGACAGCATATCCAATGCCGAGAGGACGGGAACGAACTCCACTCCAGCCGGTCTCGGCAGAGAGGACGGACCGCTGACCAGCACGACCTCAGCGCCCATAGCCCGGGCTTCCTCTGCAATGGCATAGCCCATTTTACCGGATGAATCATTAGTCAAATAACGGACCGGATCGAGCCGTTCCACCGTTCCTCCGGCCGTTACCAGCACCTTCTTGCCCTGAAGGGGACGATTGGGCTCAAAACTATCGATTATGGCAGCAAAAATTTGCTCCGGCTCCGCCAAGCGGCCCTTGCCTACATAGCCGCAGGCCAATTGGCCCTCTCCCGGCTCAATGAAGCGAACTCCCCGCTCGCGAAGTGTCTCCATATTGGCGCGTACGGCAGGGTGCTCATACATATGTACGTTCATGGCGGGAGCGACAATAATCGGCGCTGTAGCAGCAAGCAGGGTAGTACTCAACATATCGTCTCCCATTCCAAGCGCCATCTTAGCCAATATATTGGCCGTAGCGGGGGCGATGACGACCAGATCGGCATGATCCGCCAAATCAATATGCGATACGACTGACGGATCCTTCTCCTCGAATGTGTCCGTAACGACATGATGTCTGGACAAAGTTTGAAACGTTAACGGCGCAACGAATTTGACCGCGGATTCGGTCATGATAACCTTCACATCCGCCCCCGCCTGAGCCAGCTTGCTGCAGAGAGTAATCGCCTTGTACGCGGCAATTCCGCCGCTCACGCCCAGCAGGATAGATTTCCCTTTCAGATTCATGCTCTCATCCTTTCCTCCGCACCTTCCGGTATCGGCCGCAGAAAAAAATAACAACCTCAAGGGTTGTCGAAATCAAACATAACATTCCAGCAGAAGAAGCCGCTATTCGTTCTTATGGTCTAGTTTTTCGTAATAAATGTAATCGGCGTACAATTCTTCCAGCGCGACTCCGACCTGCTTGTGCGATTTCGGATGCTCCAGCTCCGATTTCGCTCCTTCCCGCAGCGCCCTGGCTCTCTTCGATGCTGCCACGACTAACGAGTACTTGCTGTCCACTTTGGTTAACAGTTTATCAATAGAAGGATATAGCATGACTAAAGCACCTCTTCGATCCTTTTTTTAATTTTCGGAAGAAACCGCTGTTGCTTGCAATGCTCCGCCACGATGATGGACTGAATTCTGTGGCAGGCCGATTCGACGCGGTCATTGACAATGATGTAATCGTAATGCTCCGATAGGCTAATTTCGTCTATTGCTGCAGACATCCGTTGACGGATCGTTTCCTCAGATTCCGTCCCCCGGGTGACAATCCGATTCTGCAGCTCGTCCAAAGAAGGCGGAAGCAAGAAAATAAAGATTCCTTCCGGGAACTTCTCCTTCACTTTAAGCGCTCCCTGCACCTCGATCTCGAGAATGATGTCTTTGCCCTCATTCAATGTCCGCTCCACAAAATCTTTGGGGGTGCCATAGTAGTTGCCTACATATTCCGCCCATTCGAGCAGTTCATCCTGCTTGATCATCGTCTGAAATTGCTCTCGGGTCTTAAAAAAGTAATTGACCCCGTCGACTTCGCCATCACGAGGCAATCTCGTTGTGGCGGAAACCGAGTAAACGAGGTCTTTGGACATGGCGCGAAGAGCGGAGCAGACCGTTCCTTTGCCCACTCCGGAAGGACCGGAGAGCACAATCAGGATTCCTCTTTCTTCCGCGCCCCAGATCCATTCCTTATTCGTCATGATCATCTTCCTTGCTGGAGAGTCGGTGGGCCACCGTTTCTGGCTGAACAGCGGATAAAATCACATGATCGCTATCTGTAATAATGACTGCCCGGGTCCGCCTTCCGTAAGTGGCGTCAATCAGCATGTGACGGTCCCGTGCCTCTTGTATAATTCGTTTAATAGGCGCAGATTCCGGGCTGACGATCGATATGATCCGGTTGGCGGAAACGATATTGCCGAACCCGATATTAATAAGTTTAATAGCCATTCTGTTCCTCCCAATAGTTTTGCCCCGGCCAAGCCGTCTAAAACGTCCGCCTGGGGTTCGTCAAAAGCTAGCTCTATTCCAAATTCTGAACCTGCTCTCGAATTTTCTCCAGCTCCGCCTTTATCTCAACGACAAGCGCTGTGATAGCCGCGGAATTCGCTTTAGAGCCGATCGTGTTGGCTTCCCTGTTCATTTCTTGCAGAAGAAAATCCAATTTGCGCCCCACAGGCTCCGTTCCTTCAATAATCCTTTCAAAATGATCAAAATGACCGTTTAGCCTGGTTAATTCTTCTTCTATATCCGCTTTATCGGCCATTAACGCTGCTTCCATGGCCAATCTTTGTTCATCGATTGGCTGATCCCCCAGTAAGCTTGCCATTCGTTGCTTGAGCTTATGGCGGTAATCGTCTGCCACCGCAGGAGCCAGCTCCTGTAGAAGAGCGACCCGACCGCGTAAATTAAGCAGGCGGCCTATTATATCGGTATACAGATGAGCCCCCTCGACTTCTCGCATTTGAACTAACAGATCCAGCGCTTCCTGAAGAGCATCCATTATCGCTTCCTCGGCCAAATGAATTTCTTCTGTCTCTTCTTTAAAAGAAATCAGATCGGGAACAGACAGCAGATCCCGGAGCTTAAGCGTGTCTTCCATAGAATATTTATCTGCTAGTTGTCGCGAGGCAGCAATATAGGCGTCCGCCAGCGGCCAATTGATTTGTGTCTTCTGAACCGATGAGGCGTCCCGTTCCACAACGACCGATATTTCGATACGGCCTCGTGAGAGCTGATCCTGTACCCGCTTCTTCATCCGTTCTTCCATATGGCTCCACTGGCGGGGAACGCGTACCAATGTCTCTTTAAAACGATGATTGACGGATTTCAGCTCCAACTGGATTCTGAAGCCTCCTGCCTGATGCAAAGCCTGTCCAAATCCGGTCATACTGCGTAGCATTTGCATCACATCCATACCATATTTTAATTGATTTCACTTGCCGGTACAAGGGGGTGGAAGCGATTCGTACGATTCCATACATACCTTGTAAGCTCAACGGTCATATCGTAATAAAGCATCGGAGTCATAAAGTAGAAGCCTTTAAAATATTGGAGTGCGGTATCGAGAAGCTCCTTGGCTATTTCAACCCCGGCACGCCGGCCTTCTTCCCGTTCCAGCCCTCTCATCCGATTTCTGACCTCGTCGGAAATCCGGATGCCCGGCACTTCATTATGCAGAAATTCAGCATTCCTGCCGCTGATAAGAGGCATGATCCCGATAAAGATCGGAACCGGGATATGTTTGGTTGCTTCATACAGTCTTTCTATCATTTCCGGTTCATATACCGGTTGGGTCATGAAATAATCAGCCCCGGCTTCTATTTTTTTCTCCATACGCGCGACGGCTCTCTCTATATATTTAACATTCGGATCGAACGCCGCACCGATAACAAATTTGGATTTATGTTTTAAAGCTTTGCCTGAATAGGCCATTCCTTCGTTCAATTGCTTGGCCATCTTGATCAAGCCGATGGAATTCAGATCATAAACAGAGCTTGATCCCGGCAAATCCCCGAATTTGGCCGGATCACCCGTCAGGCAAAGAATATGGTCCATGCCCATAGCGTGCATGCCCATCAGGTGGGATTGCATTCCGATCGAGTTGCGGTCGCGGCATGCAATATGCAGAAGCGGCCGCATTCCGAGTTTTTCCTTAACCAAATAGCCGGTCGAGAGATTGCTCATGCGGGTCATGGCGAGCGAATTGTCCGCCATCGTGATCGAATCGACACCCGCCTCTGTCAGCGCCGCGGCCCCCTCCATAAACTTATCGATCGACAGTCCTCTGGGAGGATCCAATTCGACGATAATCGTAGGCCGTTCGCGAACCAGATCGACGATGGACGGCTCGGACTTTGACGGCGCTGTCCCGACTTCCCGTCGCGGCGCGGCTATCTCCAGCCGATTCGGTCTCTTGGCTGCTTGCGGAGTTCCCGTTAGAGGGTCCACACCCGGACGGTAGCCGTCGAGCGCTTTAGCCATGGCGGCTATATGGTCTGGGGTCGTTCCGCAGCAGCCGCCGATAATCCGGGCCCCCCGATCCGCAAAACGAAGCGCCGTATCCGCAAAATACTGCGGAGTGGCCGTATAGGTGAACTGGCCATCCACATATCCGGGCAAGCCGGCGTTCGGGAATACCGAGAAGGGCACTCCTTCTATCGGCTGCAGCTTATCCAGGGCACGAAGAATCCCCATCGGTCCGCTGTGACAGTTAAAGCCGACCACATCGGCTCCGGCCTCCTTAAGCTTGGCGAAAGCTTCCTGCAAAGGAACGCCATCCTTCGTAGCGCCGCCGCCTTCTGTCGCAAACTGGCAAATGACCGGAACAGAGCTCGACTTGCGAATCCACCGCAGTGCCAGAAGGATTTCATCCAGCTCATAGAACGTTTCCAGCAGCAATCCGTCCACATTCTCCTCCAGCAAAACTTCCATCTGCTGGATCAAATCAGCTTCGATCTGTTCGCTGCTCAGGCTTTTGCGCTTGCCGCCGCGAACAGGGCCGACGGCGCCGACAACATAAGCGTCCGCCCCGACAGCTTGACGCGCAAGGGCTACCCCGGCGCGGTTAATAGAAGCTACCTCCAGCTCCAGACCGTATTTGGATAAATTTTCCCGATTCGCAGAAAAAGTATTCGTTTCGATCAAACGGGCTCCAGCCTCATAATACCGGCGGTGAACATCGACAATCAATTCCGGCTTGTTCAGATTGAACTCCTCGTAGGAGACGCCAATGGGAAACCCGATCTGATACAAGTAAGTTCCCATAGCTCCATCGCCCGTAATAATTTGCTCTTGCAGAGCTTTTTTTAAATCCGGCTTCATCTCTCTCATCCCACCTATTATGCATCGCATGTAGTAATCTATTGCAAGCTGCCGCTAAACGACAGACGGACCGGCGGCTTGCAGTCCCATGCTTAGGAACCTGCTCTCCACCGGACCGACCGGCAACATCCTCTTTTTCCATCGACCGGATAACCGATCCTTATCTTTTGTGAACCCTTAAATGATATGGTTTTGCCCTTATCATAACGTAAAAAAGCGACAATGCATAGCTTTTTCCACCTATTTAACCGTTTATATCGTTTTTTAAGCCAATTGTACCCTTGATTTATGGAAAAATAGAGAGTTTGACCAATTCAGGCAGCCCTTCCTTCTCTACCTCGTAATCGGTCTGGAGGTATAACGAGCTCCTTTTTTATTAGAACGTCCCGACATGACACTGCCGATTCCCATTAAAAAGGTTGGGATGGCCGCCGCGATCAGAACGAGCACCCAGTCCTGGAAATTCAGATTGACGGTTTTGAAAATAGGCTGCAGAGCCTCGATATAAACAACGCCGAGCAGCAGGACAACGGACGAGAGCACCGCCAGTACCAAATATTTGTTCTGCAGCGGATTGCGGTGAAAGATCGAGCGGGAGCTGCGGCAGTCGAACACATGAATCAATTGAGCCATGACCAACGTAGCAAAAGTTACCGTCTGGGCTTTAACCAAATGGCTCGGGTCCCCGGGATTTTGGCGCAAAGTTATCCAGAATGCGCCGAGGGTACACAATCCGATTAATATCCCGCGGCTAATAATTTTCCACCCCAGCCTGCGGGCAAAAATATTTTCTCTCGCGGAGCGGGGCTTGTGCTGCATCAAATCCTTTTCTGCTTGATCGACCCCCAGAGCCATAGCGGGCAATCCGTCGGTGACCAGATTCACCCATAGAATTTGAATCGGAACGAGCGGAAGCGGCATGCCCGCCATCATCGCAAGGAACATCGTCAATATTTCTCCAACATTAGACGCCAGCAAATAACGGATAAATTTACGAATATTTTCATAGATGCCCCGGCCTTCCTCGATCGCGGCCACAATGGTGGCAAAGTTATCGTCGCTTAAAATAAGAGCGGAAGCCTCTTTGGATACGTCGGTCCCGGTAATCCCCATCGAGATGCCGATATCCGCCGCTTTGATCGCCGGCGCGTCATTCACTCCGTCTCCAGTCATAGCAACGACATGGCCTTTTTTCTGCAATGCCTTGACGATCCGCAGCTTATGCTCCGGAGATACTCTGGCGAATACGTAGATTTGCTCTGCTTTCGCATCCAGCTGCTCATCCGTCATGGCCGCCAGCTGCTGCCCATTGACCACCAGTCCGGTCGTCGGGATCATCCCCAGTTGCTTGGCGATAGCTTCTGCGGTCGTTTGGTGGTCTCCGGTAATCATGACGGTGCGAATGCCCGCTTTTTTGCATTTATGGATGGCTTCGCGCACTTCCTTGCGCGGTGGATCAATCATCCCTGCCAAGCCAACAAAGACGAGATTGCGTTCGGCCTGGCTGTCACTGGAACAGGAATCGCTCGGTTTAAGCTCGCGATAGGCTAGACCTAGGACGCGGAGAGCCGACTTGGCCATTCCTTCGTTCGCTGCCAGCACTTTCTGCTTCATCGTATTCGTAAAAGGGACTACTTTATTATCCCACAGTAAATAGCTGCACTGGTCAATGAGCATGTCCGGAGCACCTTTGGCATAGACGCACCGGCTTCCCGAGTCGTTGATGATGACCGACATCCGTTTACGCTCGGAGTCAAAGGGAAATTCCCGGACCCGTGCGGCTTCCTCCGCCTGCGGCAAGATCCCGGCCTTGGCGCTCAACACAATAAGAGCGCCTTCCGTTGGATCGCCGCTAATGCTCCAGGTGGGCGCGGCTTCCTCTTTCGCTTTTTTGCCCTTGGCCTCCTGCGGGCGCATTTCCGTCAGCTTCGCGTTGTTGCAGTATGCGGCAATTTTCAAGAAGCGTTGGAGCATCGGTTCCCGTCCGGGATCCAGCTTCTTGCCTTCATGCGAAATATCTCCCTTGGGCTCATACCCTTCCCCGCTTACCTCCAGCAATCGTCCGCCAAGCCATAAATGCGTGACGGTCATTTTGTTCTGCGTCAGCGTGCCCGTTTTGTCCGAGCAAATGACCGAAGCACAGCCGAGAGTCTCGACCGAAGGCAGCTTGCGGACGATCGCCTTGCGTTTGATCATCCTCTGCACTCCCATAGCCAGGGCGATCGTCACAATGGCCGGCAATCCTTCGGGAATAGCTGCAACCGCCAAGCTGACTCCCGCCAGGAACATCCCATAGGCCGGCTGACCATGGATCAATCCGGCTACAACGACCATGACCGTCAAACCAAGCGCAACAAGAATAAGGATTTTCCCTAGCTGCTCAAGCCGATGCTGGAGCGGCGTCTGCATTTCTTCCGTGTTCTGAATCAGATCGGCAATTTTGCCCATTTCTGTATCCATCCCGGTCCGAACGACCACCCCTTGTGCTGTGCCTCGGGTAATCATCGTACCCATAAAGCCGAGATTACGTTGATCTCCGACGGGAAGCTCGTCGCCGCTTAACCGCTCCACTCCTTTGCTGACTGGCACGGATTCTCCGGTTAAAGCCGATTCCTCCACATACAGCCCGTTCGTTTCGAGCCAGCGGATATCCGCCGGAATTCGATCTCCGCTCTCAAGCATAATAATATCGCCAGGTACCAATTCAATAGCCGCCACATGAACAAGATTCCCGTCACGGATCACTTTGGCCATCGGCGCTGAGAGCTCCTTCAAAGCTTGCAAGGACCGTTCTGCCCTAAACTCCTGAATGAATCCCAATACCCCGTTCATCAGGATGATAACCAGGATCGTGATGGCGTCCAAATACTCCCCGAGCAATCCGGAGATCAACGTCGCTCCCATGAGCACAAGAACCATGAAATCTTTGAACTGGTTTAAAAACAGCGTCACCGGCGATATTTTTTTGCCTTCCATCAACGCATTATCCCCGACCGTCTCACGGCGTATTTGGGCTTCTTTATTCGTCAGCCCCCGTCCGCTGTCGGTCATTAGCTGTTGCAGCGATTCCTCCGCCGACATCTGGTACCATTTTTTCTGACTCATCCGAACTTCCCTCCTACTGTTTGCCTGGCCTACCTTCTCACGACGAGTTATCCGTTATCCGTTGCAATAACAACGATAGTGCCGGCAGCGATGTTCCGCCCTCGACGCCTGGCTTATCCTGCGGCGGGACCGGTTGTTATCAGGATAGCTGTAGCGAGAATAACTGCTGGGGTGCAGATCGCTTCTTCCGGCCGCCACCCTCTTGGGACAGACTCCTAGAGTAAATCTATTCAGACAAGCTGCAAAATATCCCTATTTGCCTCCTCTTTTCTTCTTTCTGGACAAGGCAAAAACAGCTATATCGATTTCAGGCCTTTCCTTCCGGGTTATAAATGTGGCATCATTAGATGAGCGAGAAGGAAGACGCGTAAAAAGACTTGAACCGGGCCCTATATGCATTGAGGTCGTTGAAGTGAGAAAAAGACCGGCTATTGGCTCGTTCGCCAAGAAGTGCTCGGATTCACTCGCAAAAATACAGTTAATGAGAACACGCGTGACGGTATCCTCCGAGGATGGACGAGCGTAACCGTAGATGCGTTGGGGGCAGTGTAGGTGTGGCGCAGCGTAGGCGTACCCTAGGTTTAGACGCACCGTAGGTGTGGCGCAGCGTAGGCGTACCCTAGGTTTAGACGCACCGTAGGTGTGGCGCAGCGTAGGTGTAGGTGCAGCGTAGGCGTACCCTGGGTTTAGACGCATCGTAGGTGTAGCGCAGCGTAGGTGCAGCGTAGGCGTAGGAGCAACGCTGATAATCGACTGCAATAATACATTACTTTTGACCGGAATCCGCTTGTTTTCAATCATCGACTGCAATAATACAGTAAAATCTTCAGATCCATCCATTTTCGCTCCTAAATGGCCGAATCTACTGTATATTTGCAGTAGATCTGTCGAAATGAGAGCAAAAGTCACCCATCGACTGTATTTTTGCATTCCATCATAAAATTTGGGAAGAGACCCGCTTTAACCTCGAAAACTTATAAATGCTTCACGCAGCTATTATCCGGGTCAAAGAGGAAATGGAGTGATCAAACTATGGCATTAGACGGAATAGTCACCCGCGCGATCGTTCGCGAGCTGCAAGCGTGTGTGGGCGGTCGTATCAGTAAAATCCACCAACCGTCAAATAACGATGTCCTGCTGCACATCCGGTCACAGGGCAATAACTATAGGCTTCTGCTATCCGCCAACCCGACTTATCCCCGGGTTCACTTGACGGAAGCGCAATTTATGAATCCATTGGAAGCTCCCATGTTCTGTATGCTGTTACGTAAATATTGTGAGAACGGTTCTATTGAGTCGATTGAGCAGGATGGACTGGAAAGAGTGATTCGAATCCAGATCAAGCATCGCAATGAACTGGGCGATCTGAGCTCCAAAACGATCTTAGTGGAGATCATGGGCCGCCATAGCAACATTATTTTGCTCGATCCGGTCAGTGGCGTTATTCTCGATGGCATCCATCATGTCACTCCCGCAATCAGCAGCTATCGTGTCGTATTGCCCGGCAGCCTATATGTCGCTCCTCCGGAGCAGGACAAAATCTATCCGCTGGAGGAGAACGAAGCTTCGTTTGTTCATGAAATGGAAGTGGTCTCGGAGACGGATGATAAACCAGACAAGCCCGAGCAGCGGCTCGTCCGCCGATACAGCGGCATCAGTCCGCTTCTGGCCAGAGAGATCGTCTATCGGGCTGAAGACGCAACTAGCTCTCGATCGTTATGGCAATCATTCAGCGGCATGATGAACCATTTTAAAGCGCACGATTACGAGCCATCCATCGTTACCGATGAATCCAGCGGCAAAATGTTTTTTTCCGCCACGCGTCTTACTCATGTTCGGGGAGAGGAGCAAACTTACCCCTCCATCAGCCTTTGTCTGGAAAGCTTCTACGGCACCAAGGCGGAGCGGGATACCGTTCGCCAACGAACGTCTGATTTGCTGCGCTTTTTGCAAAATGAAAAGGCGAAAAATATAAAAAAATTGGATAAGCTCCAAGAAACTCTGGAGGAAGCGAAAGAGGCCGATCGGTACCGAATACAAGGCGAGCTGCTCACTGCTTCGCTGCATTTGTTTAAAAAAGGGGATAAACAGGTGGAAGTGACCGATTATTACGACGAGCAGCAGGGTACGGTCACGATCGAGCTGGACCCACTGGTCTCCCCTTCAGAGAACGCGCAAAAATATTTTAAAAAATATACAAAAATTAAAAACAGCCGTTCCGTCGTACAAGAACAGATGGACAGCACACGAGAGGAAATCCTTTATTTGGACTCCCTGCTCCAGCAGCTGGATAACGCAGCGCTATCCGACATTGACGAAATTCGCGACGAATTGGCAGAGCAAGGATACATTCGGGATCGCTCCCGTAAAGTTCGCAAAAAGAAAAAAAACGGCAAGCCCACGCTCACTTCATTCCAGTCCAGTGAAGGGGTACCGATTTATGTAGGGAAGAACAACACACAAAACGAATATTTGACTAACCGGCTGGCGCATTCATCAGACACTTGGTTGCATACGAAGGATATCCCGGGGTCCCATGTCGTTATCCGCGGGAATTCGTTCGGGGAAGCGACACTGCACGAAGCGGCCATGCTGGCGGCGCACTATAGTCAAGCCAGGGAATCGAGTCAAGTACCGGTCGACTATACTCTCATTCGACATGTTCGCAAGCCAAACGGCGCCAAACCCGGCTTTGTCATCTACGAGCAGCATAAGACTTTATTCGTAACGCCGGATGAACAGAAAATCAAACAGCTGTCTCAGAGAGACAGCTGTAGCTAGCAGGATTATAGAAGCTGCCTATTGAATAGAAGCAAAACACTCCTAATTTGAGCCGTCACGAGTGGATATAGGCGGAACAGAGAATAAGTGCATTTTTACCACTAGTGGCCTTGCAATGGCCCGAACAAGGTAATAAGTGCACTTTTACCAAATATCGGGCCATTTTCAGTAGTTCGCAGCTAGCAATGGTAGCTTTTCGCGCTGCACTCAGCCCGGCACGTGGAAAGTGTGCAGCCCTCCTTTACTCTGCATTCGCCGACTCGCTCGCTTCCTCGTCCAGGTCGATATTTAAAATAACGGTATACCGGTTAGAATCGTGTTTTACGACTTGGACGACTTCGATAAACTCCGAAGCGAGCTCCTCCTCGGCTTTATCCACGAGCATATGAAGCCCATCACTTAACAAAGCCCCTTCTTCCAGTGTCAGTTCCGTGAAATATTGTCTGATCATCGCTTTTCCCCCTCCTTTCCGAATGGATTCCTTTCGTCCGTTAATGTTTATATTTTTCTCTCCCGGCATCCAATTATGTATAAAATAACCCCACAAAATGACGTCTAGCCCGAAACTTATAAAATAATGCAAGGATAAACGCCTGCGGCGTCCTTGATCTCTGATCAAGAAAGCCTGCGTTTACCGTCGAATTTTGGCGATAAAGATTTTTATAAATTCCAATTTTCAAAAAAACTGCCGGTTAGTTACCGGCAGCCTCAAGTGCGTTCTTGATCCAGTTTATCATTCAGCCATTGTTCAATCCGTTTGGCGGTTTGTTCAGGCTGTTCCATATTGGCCCATAACAAGTTCATTTCTTGCCAAATCGTGGTCATTTCTTGCTGCGACAGGTTCAGCGAATTTAATGAAACCGAGTAAGGGAGCACTTCTCTGAACACGTTATAATTTCTCGGATGGATTCCATCCACCAACCATTGATCGTCCTCGGCGACCGAACGAAGCATCGGGATGGTGCAGCCCATTTGTTTGGCCGTAATTTGGGCATCTCTCCCGGTTAAAAAGTCAACGAAACGATGAGCCAAGATCCGATTGGCGCTTTGCCGATTAATGCCAATCCCGCTTCCCAGCAGCAAAGAGGCTTGCTTTCGTCCTTCAGGAACAGGCATAACGTTCCATTCGACCTCGGAACTGCGGAATTCATTCATGAAATAATAGGTAGTCAACACCATAGCGACTAAATCTTTCATAAATAAATGCTCGGCGCTGTTACGGCTTCCGTGAAAAAAGACAGGAGATACCCTATGCTTGTACATTAAATCCACACAAAACTGAAGCGCCTCTATCGTCTGCGAGGAAGCAAACTCAGAGCGCTTGCGGCCCGGTTCCATGAGCCGGCCATTATTTTGCAGCATAAAAATCGGCCAACGGGTCGTGCTGGTAGAGAAGCAGTAGCCGAATCTTTCCGTTCTTCCGTCGTTATTCAGATCTCGTGTGCAGCTTTTCGCTATTTCCAGGAAGGAGTCCCAGCTTTCCATAGCGCGATGCGGCTCCAATCCCACTTCTTCAAACAGCTTTGAGTTATAGGCCAGCACGACGGGGGAGAAAAATAGCGGGACGACTTTTTGTTGACCGTCCTCTTTAAATATATCGAATAGTTGGGGATAACTATCCCTTTCGGGATCGAGGTGCTCCGGCAAGTAGTTATCCAACAGATTTAAGCGATCGAATTGCATAAATTCCCGATAATGTTGGTCCGAGACAACGAATAAATCGACGGGATTTCCTTTATCGATCATTTGAATAATCGAGGTGGTGTACTCTGATTGAGGCAGCAGCGTCAACTCCACTTTAATAAAAGGGTGAAGGGATTCATACTGCTGAATTAAGCGTTCTATAATTGGAATCTCATAAGAAGAGGAGAACCAGAACATATGAATGACCGTTCGTTCCACTTGATCGGAAGGAGGCTTGACCCGGTTGCCCTTGCCGGCGATTTTCTCAATCAGTCCCTCTTCCACCAGAGTAGCGAGCACTTTGCGGACGGAAACCCGGCTTAAGCCATACTTCTGACTCAGGGTGTTCTCCGGCAATATAAATTCTCCCGGTTTAATCGCTCCGGTCAATATTTCGTTTCGCAGTTCTGTTTCAAATTTGGTATACCGTTCCTGAAAAAGACTTCTTCTTCGTAGCAATATAACCGCTCCTATTTCATGTTTCTAAATTAGTTCTATCTTATCATGACATGGACCGGGAATAAAGCGCATACGATTTACCTTCAGCCAAAAGCGGTTCTCGAAATTCGAGAAATGAAAAGCAGGAAGAGGTGCGTGTTCAGCACTTCTCCCTGCCTTAATGTCTGACTTTCTATTCTGCATTTGTTCTCTTCGCCCTGGAGACACCTTCTTTCTCCGCCTCACGAGCTATGAAGTCTTTAATGCCGACAATCCATCCTGTTAAGCCCTCACTTCATTAACAAGGTTCACGGCCGCAGCCTTGATCTGATCTTCCAGCGCAGGCTCAAACGCGGAGGGAAGTCCAAAATAAACGGCAGAATCCCCTCCCTCGTAGCCTCCTTCTTCCACTTGTCTCGCGGTAGGAACATAACCGATCATCCCGTTGCTATAGGCAAGCGGCAGCACGCTTCCTTCTGAAATTTTCTTAATAAACATACCGTATTCGACTACGATTTCCCCGTCCATGGCCAAGAAAGCGAGGCCATCCGCAATCCGAATAATATTCATCGTTAAAGGAATGGAAGGACGATTCCGTTCAGGATGATTCATTAACAGGCGGCTCCATTCTCCTGCGACGCCTTCTGCCCCGGACCGATCCTGTAATTCTTCCACACTGGGGAGCTTGCGGAAGGAGAGCTCGACGGCTTGACGATGGCTTGCCAGACCGGCGGATGGCACCCGACTCATCGGTCTGCTCAACACCTCGATCACCTGATCGCTGAGCTGCTGCCCCAGCCGCCCGACGTCCTCCTCCGTTCCACTGTAAAAAGCTCCCTCCCGGATAAGAGCTGGACGGATATCGCCGCAGCAGCCCTGCAGGAAGGAGGCAATAACCCCTTCTCCCAGCTCCCTCTCTACATTTTCCATTGCAGCACCGGGATATTCAGACGTCACCCGGTTGTCTCCAGTGGTCGTGGAGTGGCACGTATAATGGAACATAACCCCTCTAACCGCACCGTCTTCGTTCCTGTATCGAATAACGGTCACCTCGGTATCAATCGGACCTTCCGGATGAGGGGCCATTCTTATGCTTCCTTCTATTTCTTTGCGCCTGTGGATGCCAATCTGACAAGCCCCGCTCCCTCTCTCCAATGAGACGGGCTCCAAGTTAGCATAAGCTTGCTCGATTCCAGCCATAAGCTGTTCTTCCATCCATTCGACGTAGGACAAGTCCATGGTGCCTAGCGCGGACATGAACAGGTCGCTCGTTTGGGGACCGCCATGGGTATGACTCGCATGAAGAATAACCTCCTCACGCTTAAGCCCCCAGCGCTTCTCCAGCAGGGCATATATCGCTTCCATTCGCTCCGATCCCCACCAGATGATATCGGCCTGAACCAGAAGAGCCTGATGTGGCTGACCTTGCGCATCGAGCTGTTGGAAGTACCAGACTCTGACATAAAGACGCCGGGCGATATCATCATAATTTCCTTGCCGATGGGCAAAGCCGGCGAGCGGAATGGGCTTGGGTGGAGTAATGTCCAGCTTGGCCGTCCCCAACTTTAGCGGCCCGTTCATGGCCAGTCCTCTCCCCGGACGATTTCTTTGCCAAGGCTCGATGACTTGTAAATCGCCTCTACCAGTTCAACGGATCTTAACCCGTCCTCCCCGGACACGATTACCGGCCGCCCTGTATTTAATGATTCTATAACATCTATCAATTGTAATCTATGATATAGATTCGAAATGCTCTTAGGGTCTGATACTCCCCCACCCGAAGTGGCGGCCTCGACCGGTCCGGGTCTGTCCACTCCTTCTACAGTCCAATGCTTGATCGTCGTTCCTTCAATTTGGATAGAGCCTCGCTCCCCATATAGATACAACGAAGGCTGAAAGCCAGGCTGGATGCTCGTGGATGCCATAATCGTACCATATGCGCCATTTTCAAACTTAACAATCGCAAGTCCCAAGTCTTCCGCTTCCATCCGATGGGTTTGGGTGGCAATTTGACCGTAAACTGACCGGATCTTACCTCCCATCCAGAGCATCAGATCGATAGAATGGATGCCCTGATTCATCAGCGCACCGCCATCTTCCGCTATGGTCCCGCGCCAATCCGCCGAATCATAATATTGTTGGGTGCGGTAATAAGGGGCGTCAATTTGCACGAGAAGCAATTTGCCAAGCTTCCCTTCCTCCAACACTTGGTGAACCCATTGATGCTGCGCCTCAAATCGCCTCTGAGAAATAACCGAAAGCGTCAGCCCTTTCTCATCAGCCAAGCGAACCAATTCCCGAGCCTCCCGGCTTGTCATCGCTATCGGTTTCTCCACAACGAGGTGCTTGCCTGCCAGAAGAACCTCCCGGCCAATGGACCCATGCGTTCCGCTGCTCGTGGTCAAACAGACTATTTCCACCTCTGGATTAGCGAGAAGCTCCTTGTAATCGGTAGTCCAGGCACACCCTTCCTTGGCACCTATTTCCTTAGCCCGCTGTTCCTTCCTGTCCGATATAGCAACCAGTCTAGCTTGTTCGATTTCGCGTATGGCATTCATGTGAAAATCGGCGACACTCCCGCAACCGATCAATCCGAATCCCCATCGTTTCAATCGATACCCGCCTCCTTCAATAATTTAATGAGCGCTTCTAATGTCATCGCCGTGCCGTCTTTAGGCGTACCTCCTTCTGGAACGTAATGCGTTTCGATCGTAAACAAGCCATCATAGCCATCTTTCTCAAGCGCGCGGAATTGGTCCACGAACGGAACCTTTCCGGAGCCGACCGGCACACATTTGGATTCTCCTTCAGAAGTAATGTAGGCATCCTTCACGTGAACGTGACCCAATTGGGACCTCACCGCTTCATATCCCTCCGGGTAGGAAGGCCTGCCGCCGTATTCTTCATTCCCCGGATCCCACAGCACCTTCAGGTTGGGGGAAGCGACCTGGGCCGCGATCCTTCCTACTTCGCTGGCAAACCCTCCGTTACATGCAGGCTCGTTCTCCAGCAGCAGAATAATTCCCGCTTGTCCGGCAATTTGAGCGGCCTTGCGCAGATGCTCCACAATTTCCTGCTCATATTTTTGAGGATCGTTCTCACGCCAGAACGAAAAAATTCTTATTTTATCCGTGCCGAGCATCTTGCATATTTCAATGGCTCGATCCAGCTTCGCAAAGTGAGCCTCCACCGTTTCTTCCTGCTGCCCAAAAGTATCTCCGGATGCAACCGGGCGAGAGGGATCTAAAGCGCATTTGAAAAGAGGGGAAGCGATCGCAGAGACGAACAGCCCGCGCTTCTCCACCTCCTCTTTTACTCTAGCCACCTGCTCGTTAGACAGAGCGGCCACATTCGTTCCATCCACCATGCGAATTTCCACATGCACCAGCTTTTGCTCTGCAATCCAATCCAGAGCTTCCGTCAAATTAGCGGATACTTCGTCCGTTAATACTCCCAATCGATTCAATACCACAGCTCTCACTCCTGTTCCGGCGGTTTCCGCAAGGTGCGCTCACGCTCTCCAAGGGATACCGCTCAATGTTGTTCTAACCAAATAGTACCATGGTAGTGGCTTACTTGCCATATAGAGACAATAAAGACATTAGCCTATGGCAATTTTTAATATTTTTCCAGCGATAAGGGTGAACGAGTCGCCAGTGCCTTAATTAGGCTATATATGAACTCTATTATTCTGAAGAAAAACCGAAGTGAATCTTCTTTATCGCCAAATAGAATGTGGTAAAGAAAACAGCCGCATCCGCGGCTGATGGATAACCCGGTTTACTTTACGAATACGAGCGCATGACCTTCTGGATAGCTTTAGCGATTTCATGAATATCCTCATCGGTTCCAAGAAGCATGTTCTGGACTAACCACAGCACTTCCTTCTCGCTGGCTCGCTCACTGACCGGACAATCGAATTCACGGCGTTTACCAGTCCATTTTTCAATTTCTGCAAGAACGGCCTTGTTTTTGTTCAGTGGGACATAGCCGGGGCTCGCTCCGATTCCTTCTGCACCAAGCTTGGCTATCAAATCGTCCTTGCTGACCCGATCCGTCCATCCGGAAGCGATTTTGAACATATAGAGATGGTAGGCATGGGTAGTAATTCTGGGATCTCTCTTAAACACCTCTATCCCTTCGATGTCCTGCAGCAATTCCGTAAGCAGCTTTGCGTTTTTCTCACGAAGCGCGATTTGTTCATCCAGGCGGGTCATTTGGCCAAGCAGGATAGCCGCCTGAAATTCCGTCATCCGTAAATTCCAACCGATATGCTCGTGCTGGTACCAGCCGCCTTCCCGAATACGCCCCACATTAGCCAGTGACCAGGCCATCTCGGCCACAGCTTCATTGTTAGACAGAATCATTCCGCCTTCGCCCGAATTAATATTTTTACTGGACTGAAAGCTGAATGTTCCCAAATCTCCAATCGCTCCTACACCTACATTTTCCCATCGGCCTCCTACGGCTTGGGCAGCATCTTCAATCAGCCGCAGCTGATGCTTCTGGGCAATTTCCTTCAATCGAGTCATATTGGCCGGGGCACCCGCAATATGTACGGCGATAATGGCCTTGGTCTTGTCTGTAATCGCCGCCTCGACCTTATCCGGATCCAGCAGCAGGGTGTCTGGATCGACATCGACAAAAACCGGAATAGCCCCAAACATTAGAGCTGAGGAAGCGGTTGCAATAAATGTATAGGGTGGCATGATCACTTCATCCCCTGGCTGTACCCCTGCTGCCTGCAGAGCTACCGTAATCGCAACCGTCCCGTTAACTACCGTAACCGCATATTTAGCGTCATGATAGGCTGCGAACTTCTCCTCCAGCTCAGCCAGCTTGATTCGGGCCGTTCCTCCCCACTCTCCGGATTGAAGCACCTCCATCAGCAGCTTCTGCTCTACCTCACCGTGAATAGGCCATTTGGGAAAAGGCTTTGTTCTAACAGGAGTTCCACCGTCAATCGCCAATTTGTCCATCTTGAACCCTCTTTTCTGGAAATAATAAAAAGATATAGGTATGATACACGTAACCTCATTATAAGCTTACTTTTCGATGATTTCCAGCCTTTTTGTCAAAGATGTAAAATATGTCGTCACTGTATATCCGTGTTATAATAGGAGAATCCAATTATATAACAGAAGGAAGATCAGAAACGATGAGGAGAGAAAATGAATTTCTATACTCGCAGTTAGCCCAAATATTGCGTGACCAGATTTGGTCAGGCTTCATCAAGCCCGGACAATATTTAATGTCCGAGAACGAATTATGCAAATATTATGGGATGAGCCGAACCTCTGTCCGGAAATCTTTGGAGCAATTGGCCAAGGAAGGGCTGGTGGTCAAACGGGTCGGACAAGGCACCATGGTGGCCCCCAACCTTAAAATTCCGGTAAAAAATCAGAAGGTTCTGCGAATACTGGCGACTTCCCCTTCGCATTTTATTGATCACTGCATGCCGTATTTGCTGGAGGAATTCAAGCAGCTCTATCCTAATGTCGATGTAAAGGTGCTGCGCTTCCCCACTTCGGATTTCTGGGAATCGGTCCGTGTCAGCCGCGAAGCCGGGCTGCAGCCTGACCTCGTCTTTGTTACCGACAGACAATTGGCAGAACTGGATGACCCTGAGCTGTCGCTGGACTTGAGCGAACCATTGAAGGATAGCTTGCCGATGATCTATCCGAGGCTGATTGACTCCTTCCGAGCGGGGGACAAGCTGCCCGCCACTCCCATAACCTTCTCCACCGTTTATCTAGCCTATAACCCTGAGCTCTTTGAACGCTGCGGAGTAACCCCTCCTGCCCCCGATTGGACCCAGGAGGATTTCGTCCAAGCGTCACAGCAGTTGACGATGGATACGGACGGAGACGGGATCATAGATCAATACGGCTTTTCCTTATCCTCCTCCATTAGTCGTTGGCCGGTCATCGCCATGCAGAATGGAGTATTCTTTAACAAAGAGTCCAGTAAAGAAGGAGTTCAGGAGACACTCCGTTTCCTGCACGACATTTTGTTTCGCAACCGTTCAGCTCATCTGTACCAGTTTTCCAGACTGCTCAATTCCGAAGCCTTTGCTATGGGAAAAACAGCGATGGTTCTGACAACATCCATCGAATTGGCCGGCCTGAGAAATCTGCCGCTTAATTTCGAACCGCTGGTCGCCCCGCTGCCATTTGGCGACCGCAAGGCGACCCTTATGGTGGCCAATGCGCTGCTGATCCCTACGGATGCCGGAGACAAGGATTTGGCCTTGCAGTTTCTACAAATGGCTTATGCCCCGGAGGTGCAGGAGAAGATTTGCCGGATGACCCGTTTTTTATCGATCCTCCAGCCGATCAACAACAAGCTGTGGGATAAGCCCTATCTCGAATCGCTCAATATTGTCTCGGACAAGATTGACAACTCCTACTTTTTACATGAGCTGTTCGAAGATTTCAGCCTGATTGAAGAGTTGGAAGCCGAGATGGAAATGTATTGGGCCGGAATGGAATCGGCCACCTCCTTTGCCGACAAGCTCTATGAAATTATTAGCGTTAAGGAGTCGGATCGCTCGTCTTAGCAGGCTTGTCATTATTCAGCCATCTATCCAAAAAGCGATAGGCCAGCAGCCGAATTTCATCAGGAAAATCGTGGCCGGAATTGCCCATTAATGAAACAAAGGCTTGTTCCGCACCCATCCACTTATACAGCTTATCCAATTCCCCCAGCGCCTCCAATATGAGCTTCCAATGCGGAAAAATTCGATCCTGTTGGGCACTCCAATTAAAAAACGGAGTCGGTGCGGCCAAGGCTGCAATTTCATGGAACTCGAAGGGGACCCTCCCCTTCTCCGCCTCCTGTGAGACGACGGGCAAATGGCTAAACCAGTCTCGCTGACCCCAGCGATGCATCTCCTCGTCTCCGGCGAACGTGCTGAATCCGCAGCTGGAGACGACGGCCTTGATGCGTTCGTCGGCTCCAGCCAGAAAGAAGGCGTTATAACCGCCGAGCGAGTGGCCAATGGCGCCAATCCGTTCCGGATCGACATAGTCCAGAGTGGTGAGCAGATCCAGTCCGTATTGGTGGTCAGTCATCATTTTACCGACTGCACTCCATTCTTTATACTGCTCATAGAAGGGGGCCGTTTGGTAGGGCTCACTGCCTGCGTAGACTCGCTCTCCGGCTGTTATCGTATCCGGAGCGAGGACGACATATCCGCGGGAGACGAGCTCCAACCCATATTTCCGGCCCTCCCTGCCGGACGGGGTGGCCACATCATCCTTGCCCTCGGGAGCCGTAGGATGCAGAGCGAGAACGGCGGGGTATCGCTTCCCTTGTGCCAGGGCGGACCCATCGCTCGGAATCAGCAAATAGGCCGGAACCTTATCTCCATAGGCGGTCTTATAGACGAGATGAAGACGGAGGTGGTCGGACTCCTGGCTCTCAGACAATACCTCGTACTGGATAGGCTCTCTGGAGGGAAGCCCCCCTACAACCTCCATCCATCTGTCGAAGATTCGACTCCGCTTGTGCAGCCACTGGTCCTGCGATTCAACGCGCTCAAGCAGAGGCGGAATCCCTGATGAGTTCAAATCAGATTTGTCATATCCTTGCATCTGGCTTTCTCCCCTTCTGTATGCTCTTAAATGATTTCTTTATTATGGAGTATCGGAGTAACAGGGCAGGAATGGTTCATCACGGAAGAGGCAGCTTCCGGTATAGAAAAGCCTCCAGGAATCCCTGAAGGCTTAACCGGATGGCTGCCCAACATTGTTGATGGCGACTTAATATTAGCTTTTGCGATAATGCAGAGCGACCTTACGGATTCCCGCAATGATCTCTTCTACATCCTGATCGGTATAGAATTCATTCACACCCAGCCGGATAGCTGTATCCAATATCTGCTCCGCATTGGGGCAGAGCCCTTTCTCATAAGTAACCTCTGTCAGGTTGAAAGGATACTGGGTTCCCGGATAAGCATGCCGCTCCTGAAATAGACTTTGCAAATACACTACAGTTTTGATATACCCGGGGGTATTGGGGATTCCTTCCGCATTCAAAGCCTCGCTAAACTGTTCCCGTGTACAGGTTAGCTCCTCTTCTTTGATTCGAAGCATATAGAACCAGTAGCTCGATTCCGCTCCCTCTGTAATGGCATGAACCGAAATCCCCGGCAGATTTTGAATGCCCGCTGTAATCCGATCGCCGTATTCCTTGCGCCGATCACAAATCCATTCCAGCTTCTTAAGCTGAGCAATTCCGACGGCTCCTTGCAGCTCCGTCATCCGATAGTTAGGTGCCAAGTAGCTAAGGTCCCGATGGAAGACGTTGCCGAAGCGGTTATAGTTTTTATCCGCAAAAGCGTGGGTAATATAGTAATCCTCTTCTTCTCCCGAGTTGACCGTCACAATTCCTCCGTCGCCGGTAGAAATATGTTTAAAGTCATTTGTACTGAAGCAGCCATAGTCTCCTATCGTCCCGGCTAAGCGGCCTTTATAACGGCAGAGATAGCTTTGTGCACAATCCTCAATAACTTTAATACCGTGTTTTTTTGCAAGTGCCATGATGGGGTCCATATCGCACGGATTGCCAGCCAAATGTACGACAACGATCGCTTTCGTCCGTTCTGTAATTCGGGCCTCGATCGATTCGGCCGTCATATTATACGTATGCGGGTCCAAATCGGCAAATACCGGAATCGCGTTCTGATAAAGAATACCGATCAAAGTCCCCTGGTCCGTAATCGGACTCGTAATCACCTCATCGCCGGCCGTTACTCCAGCCGCCCCAAGCGCGACATGAATAGCCGCCGTTCCAGAGGAAGCGGCCACGCTGTATTTAACCCCATACATCTCGTTAAAATCGTTAAGAAATTGCTTCACTTTTCCACCGAAATGATAAAACAGCGTGTTCTGCTCCAAAGCCTCGATCAGTTCCTTAACTTCCTCCATCCCGAACCTTTTCCCAGTTCCAAAAGGAGTCGTCTTAACCGGTGATCCGCCCAGAATCGCCAACTTGTCTTGTGCCGCCACTTTTCCACTCATTCTGTCATTCTCCTTAATATGTGTTATGATAGCTTGCTCTTTCCATCTGATTACACGGAGGTTCTAGACAGGACTTGCTTAACACATGGGATTCCGTATTTCATTTCGACAGCAGCGCCAGTCTCTGCCCCATCGGGAAGAGGAATCCATACGACAACCCCATCCACTTCGGCTCCGTTCTCCACGATCGCTTTCCCCTGTTCGTTCACTTCTTGAACAATGATTGTTCTTCTAGCCCGCTCCCAATCATTAATTTCCTTACAGGTCCAGAATACGAATCCTCTGCTTTTCGCTTCGCGAACGACCTTGCGCAAAGCATCGGCCACCTTGGGCTGCGTCTGGATATGAATTTGATGGAACAGGAAGTGTGCCACTCCTTCGACTTTCATTGCCTGCTCTAAGAACGGAACGATCACGCTGGAATCTGCGAGAGTCTGATGATCCAGATCCTGAGTCAGGAAGCCGACTTGCAATACGTCGTACAGCCGGTTATGTTCATCTGACCAGGAAATCGGGAAATAGGGGTGACAAGTACCAAACAAAAACCCGATATTTCCTCTTTTACTTGGTCCTCTCGTCTGGTCCGCCGCAATTCCGTTCTTCTCGCAGAACTTGAACAGCTCTCCCCAGCCCTCAAAACGGGTATAGTGGTTTTTATTCGATGTAATTTCAGTCAGACCCGTAGCTGCTCTCATCCATTCGAGCTGCCGGTTAAATTCATCTTCCCCCCAGCGGCCATTTTGACTATCCAATGCGTTGTAATGGAAAGCGAGCTCATGACCTGCCTCCTTGACTTGATCATAAATATAAGAGCTGTAACCGGGCTCGAGCATACACCAGCTGGAACGAATGCCGCATTCCTTTAATACTTCCAATGTCGCTTCTGCATGTTCGTCCTGATTAATATCACTATCGTGGGAAATCAGGGCGACATAAGGAACGCCTTCCGGCCAATAGCCAAGGAAGGGAAGCGTCAGTCCCATCCCCACAGCTCTTTTCAGGAGATGATGGATCAGAGCCTCTCTCCATAAATCAGCATAAGGATGCGCGTAATAAGGGGTCCCCTGTTCTGTATAAAGCCTGTCGTACTCCCAATCCATCTCACACTTGTCGTCGGCTTTCAATATTCCTTCGTCCAGATTGGCAGTCCCATCCTCCGCCGGAATTCCATCCTCCCAAACCGGACCAGAGCCTTGCTGCAGGGCCACAATCGTATAGGGGATATCCACCGACCACCGATCAATGAAGCCTTCTCCTATCCGGAAGCGAATAAGCGCGGGACCGGATTCCTCGCCGTCAGGCTTATCCTTATGCAGCATTCCTTGTGCTTCGACGACCATCCCTGCTTCTGCAGTGTGGAACCATGGTCGGGACCGGAGATAGCGCAATGGTCTTTCGTCTCCGCCTTCCTTGGGCAGAGAGGCGTAGCCCGGGGACGGGGCGGGGCGCTCCACACATCCCAGCCCTCCTGTAAGCCGATTGAGACCCGCATACGAAATCACCCCCCCGCCTTGCTCCGCAAATTGGCGCAGCTTGGCGGCCTTTTCCTCTTCTTCCCCACTTAAAGCGACAATTAGAATATCCAGACTATTCCGATCGGCTTGGTCCGGACTGTCCAACCACCGATAAGGGATTCCGGCATGGGATAGCACTTCGCCTAAGTATGTCTCAAACACGTTTTGTCCAAATGCCCATCGTTTTGTGGCGGCCTGCTTGTCGAGCAGAATGCCGACCCTTGCCATTTTCATATACGCTGTTCCCCTTTTCCCCATAGATTTATTGTTCTATCCGAAGTCGATCTGCCACAGTCCGCTCTGTGGCGTTATATCGTAGATCTATTCTTATGAAGGGCTTATAGAAGAACCGTTTTTCCAGTCTCACGGCTTTCGTTGGCCGCTTCAATAAATCGGATGATTTGCTCCGTTTCTTTCGGGTCGATCGCTGGAACTCCGGTTGTGAACATTCCCATAATTTTCTCGAGCATGCTGGCATAGTATGGTTTCGGGTGAGTATAGACGTCGACAAATTGGGTGTCCTGCTCCCGATGAACAAGGGCTCCAAATTGATTATTTCCTTTTCTGTTGCCTCGCAGGGTGCCGATTCTACCATCCGACCATACACCTACTGCCAAATCATGATCCTCATTCGTCGTTACCGTTACCGACTTGCAGCCGGTGCCAAGAGCGGTAAACAGCATTTCTACCGTATGTATTCCATACCAGAACAAGCCAGGCTGAGTAGGCTGGATAGCCATTGGCCCATAGACATCCATCCCGATAATCGCTCCCTTGTCCCCGGTAGCCAACACTTCGGTCAATCCTTCTGCATAACGCAGAGCGGACGCGCTCATTAACGGCACGTTATGTTCACGGGCCAATTTAAACATTTCGGAAGCATCCGAGGACGATAAAGTGAACGGCTTATCGATGAACACCGGCTTTCCGTAAGGAGCTATCTTGGCAAATTGTTCTCTATGCACCCGACCGTCAACAGATTCCAACAGAATCGCATCGCTCAATTCAGCTACCTGCTCTACAGAGTCTACAATTTGAACCCCGTACTTGTCCTTCATCGTTTCGGTATATCCGGCCACACGTCCGATGCTAAGCTCAAAATCCTCCGAACCGCCCGGGTAAGCAACAACCACTTCCGCGCCCGGCACATGGTAAGTATGATTCGTGTCAGTCAAAAGTTCAGCAAAAGCCGGTACGTGAGAAGTATCCAGGCCAATCATTCCTATTTTAATCTTGTTCATCTTGCTCATCTCCCATTAAATACATTTTGGCGAAACCGGATACACCGAGGCCGAGAACCACCGTTTCCGGTACTGGTCATTAGACTGAACAACCGTCCACAGTGGAATTTACTCCCTCTCATGATGTATCGCTACTTGCTTCCTACACTTGTATACAACTTGTATTCGAGTTAACCATAACCCTAACCAGGCTCTATGTCAATAGAAATTAACGGTCTAAAAATAGGAACTTCACCCTCGCCAACCGTGCTCCGGCGAGCTTCACTAAAAGGTCTTCAAGACAGCAGCCTAAGCAAGTTTTATAACGAATTTCGTGGTGTCTGAATTCTCTTTTAAGCGCGGTCTCCCGCATTAGTTCCCATTATAGAAGACACATCCAGCAAAAACAGGAAACAATTTTTACGAATACTAAAAAATATTGCCCACTTTTATTGAGTCTTCAACTTTTTCCATATAGAGCGCCAGCAATTTCTGGATACTGCCGGTATGCAGGATATAATTTTATCGGACACTTAAACATTCTCTTCCGTCCAATAATTAAGCTCCTACAAAATACAGGTCCATTGCACATAAAAAACGGCCCCGAGTGGAGCCGTTGATCTTTGCCCGCCTCAAAACTTGTGACGGGATCTTAAAATAATGACTAGCAGAATGAACAGGACGAGGATCACCCCGACTGAGTCGCATGCTCCAGCCCCAACCGGGGAGACAGGATGACAAGGAAACGGCTCGAACGGATACAGGGCAGCCGGAGCTACATTAGGCATCACGTTGGGATATACATTAGCGGCGTGAATATTAGCAAGGCCGAACGGAGAAACCATCATATTCGCTTTTGAATTTGGACCCAAGCTGGACAATAGAATCAACTCCTCACTGGACTAATGAACACAATGTATACTATGTTGCTGGTGAGGAGCGGATTGGATAGTTGCCCACGGGCTGTACAAAAAGGTGTTTGCCTAATGAAATAGCCGGGGCAAACCGCAAAAACAACCGCAGTTGACTAGTGCTTGGCAAATTAGTCCCAGGATTCAGTCAATCTGCTTAAGTATTGCTTCAAATGGGGGGCAAGGTCCTCCCTTTGCAAAGCTAGTTCTATCGTAGCCTCAATGTAGCCCAGCTTATCTCCAACATCATATCTTCTGCCTTGCTGCAGGAAGGCCAGCATGGGCTTGCTCTGGTTCAGCACCCGCAGGGCATCCGTCAGCTGAATTTCCCCTCCCCTTCCGGGCTTGCAGGTTTCGAGAATCGAGAACACTTCCGGCTCGATCACATAGCGTCCGATAACCGCCAGATTGGATGGAGCCTGATCCCGATCCGGTTTCTCGACCAAATCGCGAATTGTCGCCACAGAAGTGCTTCGGGACGAGGGAGACACAATCCCATAACGATCCACCTCATTCCAAGGCACTTCTTGAACCGCGATTATCGACGTCTGAGCTTCCTCATATAAGTCCATCATCTGGCGAATGCAGGGAGGATTGGAGTCGATCACATCGTCTCCCAGCAGCAGAGCGAACGGTTCATCTCCGATAAACTTTCTGGCGCAGAGCACGGCATGACCGAGCCCAAGCGGCTGTTTCTGACGGATATAGTGAACGTCAACCAGGTTGGACACTTGACGGACAACGTTCAGCAGTTCCTCGTTTCCTTTCTCCTCCAGCAGCATTTCCAGCTCAACCGATTTGTCAAAATGATCTTCTATCGCCCGTTTGTTACGCCCGGTAACGATAATGACATCTTCTATTCCGGAATTAATCGCTTCCTCCACTATGTATTGAATAGCCGGTTTATCGACAATCGGAAGCATTTCCTTCGGTTGTGCCTTCGTGGCGGGAAGGAAGCGGGTGCCCAGCCCGGCCGCCGGGATAATTGCCTTGCGTATAGTCATACTAATCCCCTCTTCGCTTTTGTAATGATTCCAGTACGGACCATTCCGCTTTGCGATTACCGATCGGTCCGTGAAAAACTTGGCCATGGCGCTCGCCATGAAAGTCCGACCCGGCAGTTACCGCCAAATGATAACGTGCGGCCAGCTCTCTGTACTTCTCTTCCTCCGCAGGGGAATGATCCGAATGGCAAGCTTCTATTCCATCCAAACCGTAACGAATGATTTCTTCAACCAGCTCATCGTTCCGATATATTCCCGGATGAGCGAGAACAGCGGCACCGCCGGCCTCGTGTATCCAGTCGATCGCTTCCTTCGGTCCGATCCGCGGCGGGTTAACGTAAGCAGCGCCACCGGTTCCCAAGTATTTGTCAAACGCCTCTTCCATCGACTGAACGTAACCTTTGCTTACCAGCAGTTCCGCAATATGAGGACGACCGATAGTCTCATCCTTGCCCCGATCTTTACTCGCATTCGCTATAACTTCCTCTAACGATACATCCAGCCCGAGCTCCCGCAGCTTCTCCAGCATCCATTCATTTCGTCGGTCTCTAATTTGCCGCAGCTTCTCCAGACGATCCAGAAACACCGGGCACCGCTCATCCATATAGTAGCCCAGCACATGAATATCCTGCCCTCCGGCTACGGTGCTGATTTCCACTCCCGGAACGACAAGGATTCCCAATTGATCCCCGGCCCTCCTTGCTTCTTCTATTCCCGCCACCGTATCATGGTCCGTAATGGCCACACCGGACAAGCCGGCTCTGTAAGCTAATTGAACATTCTCCGCTGGAGATTGTGTGCCATCCGAAGCGTTCGTATGAGTGTGTAAATCTACAAATCGTCCTGACATAACCTCATCCTTCCCGTCAATTGTCTGAACTATAATGTTATTATACCAAACCCTGACAGAAGAAGGATATGCGGGATTGCGACTGACAACCGGTAACCGCCTCTAATAATCCTTATTTTAAAAAAGTGCCGATATTCCTGTCGTCACGGAAGAATCCATTTCAAGCGCAAACGGCTATCGCCGTCCTGTGGTGGCTGACTAACGTTTCACGATGAATCATAAGCATGATTAGAATGGGAAACTTATATATTTCTTATATTTAACAAAAAGACGCTCCCGAGCTTATCTTGTCTGACAGCTCGAGAGCGCGAAGGCAGTTATTTATTTGCGTTTGCGGCTGTTCTTGATCAGTGTCATTCGGCGGGAATGACGCAGCCAAGAGTAATAGGACTTTAAGTCCCGCAGCTCGATCGTTTCGGACATTCTACCTAGAAAGGTAACAACTATCATCTTGTATAACGGATTCCCCGCTATATCGGTTTCATTCTCCAAAACAGCAAATTCCACGACCATCACCAGATCGTCTTCAATTAAAAACACGTCCTGCTCATTCCGGTAATAGGATTGAATCTGACCCTGCTTCAGCTTGCTCCATAAAAAATCGCATATATCTTCAAAGCCTGTTTTCCGGTTCTCGACCCGCGAGATCCATCGGGTTCGGGCGTGATGGGTTACGACAATGTCGGCAATCTTCTTGTCTGACAGTATTATATAGAATGGTTCGTAAGTACTCCAACGGTCCATCATTCTGTCTCTCACTTCCACGACTCCCCTCCTACAAAAACAGGCCTAGAAGACTATGTACAAACTCATCATCCCCATTCTACTCTATTTTGAGCCGTTTTCCAATCCATCTATACGAAAAAAGTATTAAAAAGTGTAAAAACGAGTTTTATCAGGAACATTGCTATTGTATTCCGTTTTAATTTCGCTGCGATACGATCTTTCAACTTTCTTCACATAAGGCAGACGCTGAATATTCCGCATGGTATCTTCCCAATGATCCTTGTTAACGTACATGACCACGTAATGCAGCTTTTTGGACATATAATAAACCGTTCCGTACCGCTCTAAATTTCGGGCCGGCTTTAAATCGGTTACCCAAATAATAAGGCCGATTCTTTCGGTAAACATAATTATTCCTTCTTTCGTATCTATATATGTGGTACTAAAGAAAGCGATCATTCCGTTCCGAAGGAAAGTGCCTCCGAACCTTATTCTTTCTCCACTCCATGATCTATGAAATCTTCAGTTCAATATATATAGTTATAATTGATTGGGATAGATCAGTTATTGGAACTGATTTGTAGTCTTTCGAAATATTAGTCGTTAAATAAACGCAAGCCAAAAATTTCATAGTGCAGAGGAACGCTCTTTAAGCCGATGGAAAACCGGAAGGGACGACATGGGTCGGGCAGTCAGGATCTGAGGAGTAGCGCTATTGTTAAGTGGAATCAACATAGATTCTTAGTTATTTCAGAAGGAGTAATTCCTTGAGGAGACGAATTCCCGCCCGTTAGCCGCAAGCCGTCGCCTCCTCTTCCTGACCGCCAGGCGAATCGGGAAGAGGAGAACGTCCTGCATCGAAAGGCCGGCCTCCGAGCTCGTCAACGATCTCGGAACCTGAGAGGAAGCGGTTATTATCCGCAGTTCCCGCTGCAGGAACCGCCAGACCCGCAGCCTCCCGATCCGCAGCCGCTTACGGGAACAGGACTGTTGCTCGGCACCTTGATAGACTCCGAAACGGAATAAGCGATCAACTCAGAAACATCAAAGAGCAGTTCATCCAAGCGGGACTCCGCCTGCTGATAGAAACGTATGACTGAATTCTCATGCATCTGCTCCTGCAAGGCCTGCACTTCCTCCAGAGCGGCGTGATAATCAGGGTGAAAATGACCAAAACGCTCGCACTCTTCAAACTTCTCCTTCTTCTTCGCGAACTGGCGAATGAGGGATTGCGCATCTTCATCCTCCGCGAGACGTTCTTTCCAATATAAGTACTCCGCCATTTCAACAGAGGAATTAATCGAATCGCCCAGTTCGTAGGCTTGTATCAATAAGGCCGACATGTCCAAGGCGTCGGCTTCCAGGATGCTCATTTGACCATGTCACTCCTTTAGTTTATTTACATCCTTCATCATACCATGAAGTATCCGATTATCGGTAACTAAATTTGCGAAATTCCAGGAAGCACAATTTGGACTCTGTCCCAATTTCGAGGATCTATCGTGACAGAGGACGAGCCAGCCATTCCGATAATTCGCCAGCCATTGTCGTCCTCTGTTAATTTCATTGGAACAATGGTTTGTTCATCCCCTTCGGATGCTATCCGGAGCGCGGCCTTCCATTCCAACGCTTTTCTGATTATTTCCTTACGGGTTGATAAATGATAGGAAAGGCACTCGCGGAACCACTTTCCAGGGACTTCCCGCCATTCCGGAAACAGCTCGTCCGCCGATGGAATATCCGTATCCACCGGCCACTGGCTCCAGGCGTAATCGGAGAGAATCAGTCGCGGAGCCCCCTTTTTATCAAGTTCTCCATCCCGGGTTTCGCCATTGGCCTCAAGCCATTCTCCCTCGCAAGAAAGCCTTTGGACAGAGAGCTCCTTAAGCGGCCCCGGCAATGAATTTGTATTCATATTCACAGCTGGCTCTTGCAGGACTGCAGCTTTCCCCTTGCTATTTGCCCATTGCTCTAACATCTGGGCCACGTTATCAGGGAGTCCGTATAGGGACGCCGCACTAAGAAAACGGGTGCATTCGTCCAGGCTGTACCCTTCAGTCAGTGCTTTGAGAAAGCGATCTTTGGTCAAGCGATATACGGTTACCTGTCCGGATTGGCAGCGCTCTGCCATCGCTTCCAGCATCCAACGGGTGGAGAAGGATACGTCCGGAGGAGCGATGATGTCCAAGTCGGGCTGGACATAGCATTTGCCCCCTTCGGCTTCCTCCCCGGCCGGCTCCTCCTCCATCAACGGAAAAGACCAGCGAAATCGGCGCTCCGCCAATTCGGTTACTTCCGATAAATCGGAAATTTCCCCCCAGCCCATCTCGCTTAGTGGCAGCAGCCAGCGAGCCAGTAATTCATCAGGATCGCAGGCTTGATCCCGAATAGAGCTATCGTCAAACAGACGGATTCCGGTGACCGGCTCCGTTAAACCGCTCAGCAAATCTCCAATCCGAACCCACTGGCCAAAAGGGACCCGTTCCGCCAACAAAATGGCATGGTGCATCCATGCAGGGATAAGCGGCAGACAGATTTGGCACCAATAGCGATAAAGCTCCCGCTGCCTATCGTTGGAAGATTGCATTAACCAGCGCTCCACCCTTTCGCGGCAAAGCTTTAATTCATCTTCCCCGAATTCTGCCAATCTCATTTGGAGCACGATATCCAACGTAATAACGAACGCCTCGTGGTATACATCACAGTGAACATAATGGTACGATAATGGCTTAAGGACATCCGGATTAACGGTCATCAGCGAATTGATTTTTTGCAGATGACGTTTGGGAACGGTTCCTTTACGCGTCAAGATTATTTTCTCAGAAGCCAAATAACGGAGCAAATAAAGCAGGTCGAACGCTACCCCTCGCGCGTATCTCCCCTCCTCCGCCCGTTCGTATAAAGAGGGGTCCTCCGTTTTAAAGGAAAGAGGCCATAGAATGCGATGCCACATCCTCGCTATTTCAAGCGGCAGAACATACAGATGCTCTCCCCAGGCTTTACGGAAAGCAAAGACGATCCCCCGCTGCTGCAAGCCGGCGAGCCCGCTTCTTATTTCTGCACCGGAGATACCTTCTCGCTCTGCGGCTTTCTCCAAATTCGTCAGCTTGAATGGATGAACACCGAATTCCGCCAGACAAGCGACCAGTGTATTTCTTTCCCAGGGAGTTAGAGACTCCGCTTGCCCTGCAGACCCAAGGTTTCCCCCGGAATCCGCCCAGTATATAGAATCGTCCGTTGTTCTCCCCAGACGGGAAGGGAAAGACGGCGACCCTCCATGGGGAAGCAATCCGGAACTAGTCACACGACGAGCTATTTCGGATAAGCTGATCATTAGACCTCTACCTCCTGCCCTTCCCATTCTCCTTCTATAAGGCTGTACTGGTAGCCTTGCTCAATAAGAAATAATTGACGGTTTAACGCAAATTCCTGCTCCTTCGTTCCTTTACTCACAATCGAGTAAAAATAAGACTTGTTTCTTCCCGGCTTCGGGCGCAAAATTCTGCCCAGCCGTTGGGCTTCCTCCTGCCTGGAGCCAAAGCTGCCCGAGACCTGGATCGCCACAGAAGCATCGGGAAGATCCACCGCAAAATTAGCCACTTTAGAAACAACCAGAACCGGAAGCAAGCCTTCGCGAAATTGCTGATACAGCTTCTCCCTCTCCTCATGCGGCATCGTTCCGCAAATAAGAGGCGCCTGCAAGTAATCTGCAAATTTCCGGAGCTGTTCCAAATATTGGCCGATCACAAGAGTCGGCTCTCCTTTATGTTTGACTAGCAGCTTGGCAGCTACCTCCATTTTGCGTGGATTTTCCGCAGCTACACGCATTTGCGAACGGGCGCCTGTTTCTTTGTACAGCTTGATGGACTCCCGAGGGAGATCGACGAGAAGCTCTTTGCATTCGACCTGGGCAATCCAGCCTTGCTTCTCCAGCTGCTTCCACGGAACATCGTACCGTTTGGGTCCGATCAATGAGTAGACTTCCTTCTCGCAGCCGTCTTCCCGGACAAGTGTAGCGGTCAGGCCAAGGCGGCGGGTCGCCTGGATATCGGCGGTTACCCGAAAAATAGGGGCGGGAAGAAGGTGGACTTCATCATAAATAATCAGACCCCAATCCCGTTCTTTAAACAGCTTCATATGTCTAAATTCATCTTCTTTACTGCGGCGATGAGTCAAAATTTGATAAGTAGCGATCGTTACTGGCTTGACCAGCTTGGTAGTCCCGTCGTATTCCCCGATCATCGACTCGTCCAATGTCGTTTTCTCCATAATTTCTCTCTTCCACTGTTTAACCGAGCTTACATTCGGTGTCAAAATAAGCGTGGCACATTGCAGCTTGCATACTGCTGCTATTCCGATAATCGTTTTTCCCGCTCCGCAGGGCAAAATCAATACCCCGCTTCCTCCATGAGTGCTCCCTTCACGATAAAAGGCCTCTACAGCCTCGGCCTGATAATCCCTCAATTCAAAAGTCCGGCCGTCGGATAATTTATCCCGCCAGTCGAGAGCAAGCGATTCTCCCTGATGAAAGCCGGCCCGGTCCTCCAGCGGATACCCGAGATGGATCAGCTCCTGCTTAACCTTGCCGCGGGAGGATGGGCGGACCTCGACGGCTTGCGGATCAATTCGTTCGCCAAACAAGGCTGATAGCGAAGGATAAGACATCAATTCATTCAGCAATGCGGGGCTCTTGGAAAGGAGCAGCAGCGCGCCGTCTCTCTGCTCCAGCTGCAGCAAGCCATACTTATCTGTAATCTTCAGAAGCTCATTGCGAACAGATGAGGGAATACCGAATTTACTGTAATTTGTCAAAAAATCAATCATCTCGCCGGGACGCCAGCCACAGGCCATCGCGTTCCATAACGATAATGGAGTGATTTTATAGGTATGAATATGAGGCGGGCTTTTAACCAGGTCCGCAAAGCGGTTCAAACGGTTTCGAACCGTTTCGAAATCAGGATGATCGGTTTCAAGCAATACGGTAAAATCATTCAAAATAAACAAAGGGGACTGGGATGCACTGTTCATAACGTTCTCCTTCCGTTTATCTTCTTACTATTAAGTATGAAAGGAAGTCGCCTAAATTAAACATCCCGGCAGAGTTACGACAGGAATAAGGGAACCGAAGTCAGTCTCATCGACTTTTAGAAAAGATGGCATCATTCAAATAGAAGCTTTCTTATCGCCAAATAGAATTGGATGGGATTCAGGAAGCAACAACTAATAAATTCTATATGTGGCAGCAAAAAGCCACGAGACAACGGGGATTCAGGTTATAATAACCTATTCCCTCGTGCTCATGGCCATAGATGTTACCGATTCAAGGTGCCCGACTTATCACTTTCCGAAATTTCGCTGAGCGCTTCTCCTGCTTCGCTCTCGAATATATGCCGTACCGCCAGATCCCCGATGGACACGACGCCGATCAACTCTCCCTGGTCGACAACCGGAAGACGGCGAATTTGATCCTTTGCCATCATTTTGGCCGCTTCGTCTACGGTGGTTTCCGGGTCCACCGTTGTGATGTCACGGCTCATCAGGTTCTCGGCAACGGCTGAGCCTTCTTTCTTCTCGGCGATGGCGCGAATGACCAGATCGCGGTCGGTTACGACTCCGAGCAGCTTTGTGCCTTCAACGACAGGAATAAAGCCGGTGTCGTGCTGCTTCATTTTTAAAGCAATGTCATATACGGTGTCCTTGGAGCCTACCGCAACGATCTCGTCGGTCATAATATCTTTAATTTTTCTCACTAATCTTCCTCCTAGCTAAGTATTTAAGGGGCAGTCCCTTCATAGCTTTCTCCTGCAGAGGAGGATTCATCCTTGCAAAAATGTGTCAGCCGGAGAAAATAAGCAAAATAATCTTATCCCCTACAACGATCGTTCATTCAAATAATCAAGTGTGAGACCAATAAGCAAACATGCCGCTTGCTTCATCGCATTTTCATCAATATCAAACAGCGGGTGGTGATGGGGGATGGGGGTGCCGGACCCGGGAGCCTGCGCACCGACAAAAATAAAACAACCCGGGATTTTTTGCAAATAATACGAGAAGTCCTCACTCGCCATAATCGGAGCGCAAGAGCGAACTCGATCCTCGCCGTACAATTGCCGACCGATGCGAACAAATCTTTGCGCCTCGCTCACATGATTGACAACCGCCGGATAGCCTTCCTTGTACTCGAGCTTGAATGCTGCTCCATGCATGGCGCAGGTCTGTTCCGCTATTTCGCTTATTCTATTTCTGATCTGGTCTCTGGTGCCGGAATCAAAGGTCCGGACCGTTCCGTTCAGAATGCATTGGTCAGCAATGACATTGAAGCCGCTTCCAGCATGGATCGAACCTATCGAGAGGACGGCCGGAATGGTCGGATTAACGTTACGGCTGACGATGGTTTGCAAATTAACGACAAGATGAGAACCGACCACTACACTGTCTACAGTCTCGTGAGGCAGCCCCCCGTGCCCGCCTTTGCCCGTTATTTCGATACGCATTTCATCGGCATTAGCCATGATCGGCCCTTCCGCACTGTAGACAGAGCCTGATGGAAACGGCGACCATAGATGAACCCCATAGATTACATCCACATCTTTCAATACACCGTCGGCAATCATTGCGGAGGCGCCGCCCGGACTGATTTCCTCGGCAGGCTGAAATATAAACCGGACATTTCCGCTAAGATCTCTTTTGAATGGAGCCAGAACGGCAGCTGCCCCCAATAATTGCGCTGTATGAGCGTCATGGCCGCAGGCATGCATCACACCCGCCACTTTAGAAGCGTACTCTACCTTCTTCTCGTCCTGGATGGGGAGTGCGTCCATATCCGCTCTCAGAGCAACCGTCGGTCCCGGCCGGCCTCCCCGCAGAAGTGCTGTTACCCCGTACCCGCCAACATTCCGTTCAACCTCCAGCCCCAGGCTCGTAAGCCGCTCTGCTACAAATCTTGACGTTTCCTTCTCTTGATAAGATAACTCCGGGTGACGGTGTAAATGTCGCCTCCAGCTCACCATGTCTGGATAAATCTGCTCTACGCTTTGCTCTATATTCATCGTATCCCTCCCATTACAAAAACCTCTTACCTAATATTTTAGCAGACCTCCCCACCGTTTCCTATCTATCCAAGGCAAGACAGCATAAAAACATGCCACAAAATAGCCACATTTAACAAGTTCGCGCGCAGGGCTTTAGGGTTGCACAAGTTTGGGAAACATACTATCATGAAAATGATATACCCTTATTAACTGGACGCCAAATAGATCGGAGGACTATAAATGATAATCGAAAATACAGGCTTAAACGGAGTTAAAA
Organism: Paenibacillus sp. J2TS4; assembly: GCF_018403245.1. Classification (GTDB taxonomy): domain Bacteria; phylum Bacillota; class Bacilli; order Paenibacillales; family NBRC-103111; genus Paenibacillus_L. Next base: position 80,107 of record NZ_BOSH01000004.1, on the reverse strand, counting down.
GCGATCTTGCTTTCTTGGATGAAGTAACCACTGACCTTGGTTTTATCCGCTGGCAATGGGAATACTACCGCGCCACATATGATTACAAAATTGAAGATGCCAAATCTAAAAATGAATATTTGCTAAGAATCAACACTCGGGTTGAAGTCGGAAAGCTGGAGCGCCCCGATTCCATTCTCAATATTGAACAAGTCTACATAGGACGAGTCACTTTCCCGCACGGACTCGAGTACACTTCTCCTGTTCCTCAAGCCGTTCTGGACGAAGCTAACCGGAAGCTGACTGAGTTAAAGAAGAAGCTCGAGCAATAAGCAGGCGAATCCATGAATCCCCCACGAAGAGGAACGCCCGATTTTTTACTGTTGTTCCTGACGTTTGCTTTGGCGGCTTTCGGACTGCTCATGGTTTACAGCTCCAGCTCTGCCATTGCTTTATCAGCTGAGAAATACGGAGGAGATTCATTTTACTTTGCCAAACGGCACGCGATTGCGATGATCCTCGGATTGTTTGCGATGATCTTCATTATGAACGTTCGCTACCGAATGCTGCGCAAATGGACGCTTCCCATCTTTCTGATAACAGTCGTCCTGCTGGCACTCGTGCCGTTCATCGGCTATGGGCCACCGGGAGCCCGCAGTTGGCTCGCTCTCGGTCCGTTCAACCTGCAGCCATCCGAATTTGCCAAGCTGGCCATCGTCTTGTATCTGGCTAATATGATTACAAGAAAAGGGGACAAGCTTAGAGATTTTAAGAACGGTTTGCTCCCCTCCCTAATCATTGTCGGATTCGTCGGTGGTTTGATCATGATGCAGCCCGATTTAGGCTCCTGCGCCATTCTGGTGCTCGGTGCCATGACGGTCATCATTGTCGGCGGCGCTAATCTGAAGCATTTGGCGGCATTAGGAGCCGTCGGAGCTGGAGTACTGGGAATCGCTCTTGGAATTATGACGATTCAGGGACATGGCTTTGACAGCTACCGCTTCAACCGATTTAGAGTATTTATGGACCCCTGGTCCGATCCGCTGGACACGGGCTTTCAAATTATCCAGTCCCTCTATGCCTTTGGTCACGGAGGGTTTACTGGAGCCGGCTTTGGGCAGAGTATCCAGAAGCTTCATTATCTTCCCGAAGCTCATAACGATTTTATATTTGCGATCATCGGTGAAGAATTCGGATTTTTGGGCACCTCCCTCTTTCTCCTTATCTATATTCTTTTTTTGTGGAGAGGGATTATTGTTTCTCTGCGCTGCCCAGATCCGTTCGGAATGCTAGTCGGGATCGGAATCATCAGTACGATCGGTATTCAAGCTTTAGTCAACATTGGCGGAGTGACCAACAGTATTCCAATGACCGGCATCACGCTGCCTTTCATCAGCTACGGCGGGTCTTCCATACTTGCCACACTGATCGGCATGGGAATCGTGCTTGGCATTTCCCGTCAATCGAATGAGCGATTGCCGGAAACATCTAATAAACGAAGCTAAACCAGTCTCCATTATATTAGTTTCGTTCATAAAAAGGACGGCCTGCAGGCCGTCCTTTTCTTCGTTATATGTAGCTTGTTATGGAAAGATCCCGAACCATCCTATTTCACCCGAAGGATCTCTTCGCTCTCTTCCTCCCTCTCCTTGAAGGCGACCCCTTCTACCTTTACGTTCACTTCAACGACATGCAAGCCGGTCATGTTCTCGATGGAATCACGAACGTTCTCCTGCAGCTCGCGGCAAACGACCTGTATCTGAGAGCCATAGTGAACAATGATTCTTAAATCGATGGCGGCTTCCAATTCCCCCACTTCTACCGTCACACCCCGCTGCAGATTTTTGCCGCTAAGCCGTTTGGCCAGGCCTTCCGAAATCCCTCCAGACATTCCAGCGATTCCGGGAGTATCGAGGGCAGCCAAACCTGCAATCGTAGCAACGACATCATCAGAAATACGAATGTTCCCCGTTTGCTTCTGTTCTGACATACCGTTCACTCCTTTTCTTTTTATTCATTATAATGATTTGACCATTCCCCCGTCAACGAAGAACGTGGAACCGGTCATGTAGCTGTTGCGCGGTGACAATAAATAAGCGGCCAAATCCGCCAATTCCTCGGGCCGTCCATATCTGCCCAGCGGAATTTCCTGCATGATCTCTTCTTGAACCTGTTCAATAGTCCGGCCCTCCCGGGCGGCTCGGGCGCCATCCAGCTCCGTTAATCGGTCGGTCGAAATTCTTCCGGGACAAACCGTATTCAACAGAATACCTGTTTCTGCCAATTCGATCGATAACGTCTTCATTAGCCCGGCCACTCCTGCACGGAAAGTGTTAGACAGCACCAAGCCCGGAATAGGCACTTTGACGGAGCTTGAGGCGATAGTTACAATTCTTCCTCCGGCTTCCTTCATGTAGGGATGGAAGCCTCGGACCAGTCTGACAACGCTCATCAGATTGGTTTGGAATGCGCTCTCCCAGGCCTCATCCTGCATCTCCAGAAAGCTTCCCCCCGGGGGACCGCCGGCATTGCACACAAGCGCATCAATCGTCCCACAGGAAGCGGCGGAGCGCTCCACGAACTTGGCCACTGATTCCGCATCCCCCACCTGGACGGCGAAGCCCTGGGCTTCTACTCCATAGCGGGAAGCCAGCTCCTGGGCCGTTGCACGGATGCTCTCTTCGTCCCGGCTGCCCAGAATAAGGTTAGCTCCCTCCTCAGCCAGCTTGGCGGCAATCGCTCGTCCCAGCCCTTTGCTTGAAGCCGTTACAACAGCCGTTTTTCCTTTTAATTTCAGATCCATAGCTCTATCTCCTTCTAATTATCTTATTAATATTATAGGGTAGCAAGCCTAATCATTCCCCGCATTGCATTAGATCTTGCAATTTTGGAATGCTATCCATGGAAGAGGTGAAAATATTGAGCAATCGTCTACTATACATTCTCCTGATCCTTACTTTTGTCATAAGCGGAGCAGCCCACTATGCGGGAATGAACTACACCGTGCAATTTATAACGTCCTGCATCGCTATTTTGTTCGTGGCAGGCTTTCTCGGCAAAGCAACCGAAAATGTAGCCTTTTATGCCGGGGAAAGGATGGGAGGCTTCCTTAACGCCACGTTCGGCAATGCGACAGAATTAATTATCTCCATTATTCTTATCAAAGAAGCCGTTAATGGCAATCCTAGGCTGTTTGATATGGTTAAAGCGAGCATTACCGGATCGATCATTGGGAATATGCTGCTTGTTCTCGGGCTCAGCCTGCTGCTTGGAGGCTTGAAATATAAAACGCAAAACTTCAGCCAAGTATTGGCAACGTACAACTCGTCACTCATGCAGCTGGCTGTTATTGCTCTCTTCATACCAGCCGCATTCTCCTATACGTTGACGAATCGCGAAACGGAATATTTGAGTCTCGCGGTAGCCGCCATTTTAATGATTTGTTACTTGTTGTGGCTGGTGTTTTCTATGGTGACCCATAAGGCCCAAATAAGCGAGGACAAGGCCGAGCAGGGAAAAGCCGACTGGTCCAAAGGATTATCGATTTTGTTTTTGATCGCAGCTACTGTAATGGTGGCGTTCGTCAGTGAGTGGCTGGTTGGCACATTGGAGGATTTCTCCCATCGCTTTGGCTTATCAGAATTGTTTGTCGGCGCCTTCGTCATTGCGATTATCGGCAATGCGGCAGAGCATTCGGCCGCTGTTATGCTGGCCATGAAGAACAAAATCGGAGCTGCCGTAGAAATCGCCATTGGAAGCAGTTTGCAGATCGCTCTTTTTGTCGCGCCGATCCTTGTTTTTGTAAGCTATATCATGGGCGAGGCGATGAACTTCGTCTTCACAGTCCACGAGCTGGCGGCCATTGCCGTATCTGTCGTTATTGCGGTAGCCATCTCCAAGGATGGCCGCACAAGCTGGTACGAGGGAGTACTTCTGCTGGCAGTCTATTTAATACTTGGAATGGCCTTTTTCCTTATATAACTAAGGGTTATTACCCCTATCGGAGTATTCGAAAATGAGCATCGTTTTCCTTCAATTGGAGAATTCTGCAAGCTCACCAAAGTAAAATAAAAGAGTAACCAGGTATACGGGGTTACTCTTTAGCGTTCAAAGCCTCATATAATTGGGCGAGATTGCGTTCCAATTCGCTTAACAGCTGCTTTCCGGCCGCCTCGCTTACTAGACCGGCTCGAATCGCAAAGTCTACCTCGCGGGAAAGCCCATACATTTGAGTATCCAGCACTTCCTCGTACAAAGGACATTTACGAGTCGTTAAATTTTCCATTTGCACTTCAATTAGCTTCTGTATTTTTAAAGCATCTTCCTGTAGAAGCTGGAAGGCTCGTTGGTTTAAACTCAACATTAATTCCGATGAAGACATCAAACTTCCCCCCTGTAGTAAAATAACAACCCCCATTTAAAGTGGCATGCCCACTAGCTTATTTCTTATATCTATGGAGGAATCCGTCCGGTCCAATCCCCCAAGCGGTCAGATGCCCTTGGAGATCCTTCGAGGATGAGCGACCGCGTTGTTAAGGTTGTTTTATCGCCAAATAGAATTTAGTGCGGTTCAGAAAGCAAAAACTTATAAATTCTATATGTGGTAAAATAAGCTCCTATGCACTATATTAGACGAAAACATAACAAGATACAAGAGATACGGCATCTTCCAAAAACTCTATGCGGCTACGCAAAAAACAATTCTGATTTTTAAACGCCTGATTTGGCTTCAAAAGTAGGTTATACAGAACTTTGCGGGAAGTCCGGAGCTTATCATTCTATCCTGAAAATAAGTCTGTAAAGTCAAAAAAGTATTCCCTTAAGACGGGAATACTTTTAAGTAGTGGCACCTATTACTCTGCGGCCATTTGAACCGCAAGGTTATGTTTAGCAAATACTTCCTGCATTGCTTTCTTCGCTTCCTCAGCATCCGGACCATGAACGTGGAGTGAGTATTTTCCAGCGGAGGTCAAAGTAGTGAACAGGCCCAGTATACTTTTAACGTCGATATATTTGTTTTCATATTGCAAAACGATGGAAGAGCTGAATTTGTTAGCCGTCTGGGAAATATCCACCACTGCGGCATTGCTCGAATTAGCCATTGCTATCCCTCCAAATGAGTAGTGTCGTCAAAGCTTTCAATGTAATGATACCTTGGAAACTTGTAGGGTGCAAGTCAATTTTCAGTTTATCGTAAAAACGTTTCCATCTGCTCTACTTCAGGTTCTCCGGATTCAACCCTTCCAGTTCCTCAATGACGAATCGGCCGTCTTTGCGGATCAGCACATCGTCGAAATAAATTTCGCCTCCGCCGTATTCCGGGCGCTGAATAAGGACGATATCCCAATGGATCGAGGAACGATTACCGTTGTCGGCTTCCTTGTATGCCTGACCTGGGGTAAAATGAAGACTTCCCGCGATTTTCTCGTCAAATAACGTATCCTTCATCGGATGTAAAATATACGGATTGAAGCCGAGACTGAACTCGCCAATATACCTCGCTCCCTCGTCAGTGTTCAAAATATCATTGAGCCTTTTCGTATCGCTGCTGGTTGCCTCTACAATTTTTCCATTTTCGAACACGAAGCGGATATTTTCAAAAGTCGTTCCCTGATACACCGATGGAGTATTATATTGGATCACTCCATGGACAGAATCGTGCACCGGAGCAGTGTACAGCTCTCCATCAGGAATGTTGCGGTGGCCGGAGCATTTGACCGAAGGAATGCCCTTGATCGAGAAGCTCAAGTCTGTACCCGGGGAGATAATCCTGACTCTATTGGTGCGGTCCATCAGCTTTTGCAGCGGGTCCATCGCCCGATCCATGCGAGAATAGTCGAGATTGCATACGTCAAAGTAGAAATTTTCAAACGCAGCGGTGCTCGTATTGGCAAGCTGGGCCATAGAATCGTTCGGATAGCGCAGAACGACCCAGCGGGTATGCTTTACACGCTGTTCCAAATGAACCGGTTTTCGATAATAAAGATCGTAAAGCTTCATTTTATCGTCAGGGACGTCTGCCAATTCGTTCACATTCTCCCCAGAACGAATAGCAACATAACATTGCATTTCCGCCATTCTTGCCGTATCGAGCCGCCCCCATAGCTCCATCTGCTCCTGGGTCGCGGACATCAGAACAGATCGCAGAACCTTTCGATCATTCAGGTCTACGAACGGAATGCCCCCGTTTTTGTATACTTCCTCTACCAGGCAGCCCACGATTTCTCTCTCCGAGCCTTGCATGTCTATCAGCACTTTATCTCCCGGCTGTACCTGCATAGAGTAATTAACCAAATTGCGGGCTAATGTTTGCAATCGCGGATCTCTCATAATAAATCCTCCTTCAGACAGCTGATTTGTGAGTGATCATCCTCTTGATCCATCCGCCGATGGCCAGTAAAACAGCGAAAATCCCGACCAACAGCAGCAGCCTTCCTTTATTTTGATGAAAATGAAGCATGTCATGTCCTATGAAGCATTCCAGCAGCACAATAGGGAATTTACCAAGAATGGTCGCCGTCATAAAATGACTGGCCTTAACCTTCATCGCACCTGCTGAGAAGTTTATTGCGGAGGAGGGAACGATCGGAATGAGACGGCCGATTAACACATAAAAAAAGCCGCTTCGTTCCAGTTTATCATTAAATGCCTCTACGGTGGGGAAATTGTTCAGCTTGCCGAGTACCCATTGCTGGCCGATCGATCTGGCGAACCAGAACGATAACGCCGCTCCGACAACCGACATCACGTAATTCACAACGAAGCCCCAGAATAGTCCGAATATAAGAATATTGGCCCCGGCCACCAGCACAAAAGGAATGATGGGCACAACCGTCTGTATGAGCACCGCAGCGATTCCTAGAACGTACGCCCAGGCTCCGAAGGAAAGCAAGTACTGGGATAAATGTTCAACCGTCAGACCCGGCAGCTTTCCCCTCCAATTTGCCTTATACATGAAGAGGACAAGAGCAAGAATAAAGACGGCTGAAATGATGTATTTTAGCAGTGACGCAGGCTTTATCGATTTTTTCAATGGGGGGTCTCCTCTCGCAAATTCCTCATTAATTGTACCACGTAATGCCATGAAGGAAAACGAATATGACGAGGTCAAGCTTCAGGGCGGAAAATTTTTTTCACCTACATAGCACTGGATAAAGAGTCAAACTCACCCGAGAAGCGCTTTGTCTAATCTTCCTTGTATATAAGGAAGAATTAATGAAAAATGTAGCCGGAACGGACGATTTCCTGTTGATTTTCACCAGCTTCGGTATAGCTTAGCCGGGTTTCCACTTCCATTTCTTTTGCCTTTTTATTAGGTAGTTCCAGTAAAATTCGACATTGTCCATCTGCGGAAAGCGTTGCTCCTAGCTGGTCCAGCCTAACTTTTTCCCGATGAATACGCTCGTTTACTTCCTGTTCCAGACGGGCCGCCTTATCCGCCCCCAAGGTCTGCACATATTGGGATGAACGGATTTTTTGCTCTTCCCGGAGCTCTTCCAGCTGCTTCTGCCACTGGAGATTAGTAAGCTGGGTCCATTGCCCGGCATCCGCTTCAATAATCAAAGTCAGGCTATTGCCGGTTTTATTATCGATACGGACGGTTTTACGCGCTTTTTTTAACGATTCGATGATTGCTATCGGATTTGCTGGATTATTCTCTAATCCAGCCATAGAAGACTCTCGTCTCTCTGCAGCATCTACCGGTTGAAAAAAAGATTTCCCGGCCACCGGCATTCCTGCTACCTGGATCTCGGAGCTTCCCTCATAAGCAATGTGCGCAAGTGACATATTGGACAACACCTCCTCCAGAACTCTTTCGGGATCGAGCGCTGTACGCTGACAGGCTACGAGTATGACGAGCCAAATTAGGTTCAATGCCAACAAGCTTATTCGTTGTCTTCTTCGACGACTAGGATTCATCTCAATTCCCCCGTATTAATAATAGCTTTATACTAGGATGCCACCGAAGGCCCGCTTTATGCCGGTATGTTGTTCACAGATAATTAAACCGGGATTTGTCCAAGTATTCTTGTAATATAGACTTGACATCGAATTGGATATTCCTATAGAATTAGAATTTGAGTGGATTATGTCCGCTTCTCGTACGGTCAGGGACGTTATGAACACCCTCACCGGTTTTGTTGCTGACAGGACAGCGGCTGAACTATTCGTGTCAGAGCGGAGCCATCGAGCCCCGCGATAAACAAAGCTGGGCATAACGAATTTCTGTTTCAAACCGGACGAACCCAACAACGAGATTTACTATTATTTAAAATTAAATTTGACATTTAAAGGAGCAATCTATACATGGCACGTTACACAGGTCCTAAATTTAAATTAAGCCGCCGTCTTGGCATTTCCTTAAGCGGCACTGGCAAGGAATTGAGCAAGCGTCCTTTCCCTCCGGGGCAGCATGGACCCGGACTGAGAAGAAAGATTAGCGGATACGGCATGCAGCTTCAAGAGAAGCAAAAGCTGCGTCATATGTACGGCTTGAGCGAGAAGCAATTCCGCAACCTGTTTGATAAAGCTACTAAAATGAAGGGAATCTCCGGTGAGAACTTTATGATCCTGCTGGAAAGCCGTCTGGACAACCTCGTTTACCGTCTCGGATTTTCCAATTCCCGTGCAGGCGCGCGTCAATTGGTTTCCCACGGTCATATCACCGTCAATGGCAAAAAAGTAGACATCCCTTCCTTCATGGTTAGTGTCGGTGACGTAATCGGCCTTCGTGAAAGAAGCCGCGGTCTCTCCGCTATCAAAGGAGCTCTGGAAAACCGCAATCACGTTCCCGCTTACGTTGAATTCAACGAGCAGGCGCTCGAAGGTAAATATATTCGTTTGCCTGAGCGTTCCGAACTTTCGCAAGACGTTGACGAGAAGCAAATCGTCGAGTTTTACAGCCGTTAATTTAATAATAAACCACCCCGGATCATTCCAGGGTGGTTTTATTTTTGGGCCTCTTCAATTTTAAGATTCCAATTTCACTTTGACAAACTTCCGTTTGCCGACTTGCACGATGTCTCCATCGTGAATCTCGACCTCTCCGTTCGGATCCGTCAGCTTCTCTTCATTAATTTTGACCGCCCCCTGCTGCACACTTCTTCTCGCTTCTCCATTGGAAGATTGCATGCCCAGAGCAACAAGCAGCCGGATGATACGAATCCGTCCGTCCGACAGTTCAGAGAGCGGAAGCGGCTTCTCCTCAATATCGTCTGGAAGCGCACGCTGCTGGAAGACGGTAACGAAATGACGCTCCGCCTCTTTAGCTGCTTCTTCGCCATGGTACATTCGCACGAACAAAGCGGCCAGCCTCATCTTCGCATCCCTTGGATGAACCGTTCCGTCTGCCAGCCCCGATTCCAGCGCCTTAAGCTCATCATCGGGCAAATCCGTTGCCAGCTCGTAGTATTTAAGCATCAGCTCATCGGGAACAGACATCGCCTTGCCGTATATTTCATTAGGCTCTTCGTCAATACCGATGTAATTGCCCAAGCTCTTGCTCATCTTCTGTACGCCATCCAATCCTTCCAGGAGAGGCATAGTGATCGCTATTTGAGAATCGACCCCGTATTCCTTCTGCAGCGTTCTTCCCATCAGCAGGTTGAATTTCTGATCCGTTCCGCCCAGCTCCACATCGGTTTCCATCGCGACGGAATCATAGCCCTGCATAAGCGGGTAAAAAAATTCATGAATATGAATGGGCAGCCCTGCGGAATACCGCTTGCTGAAATCATCGCGTTCAAGTATCCGGGCAACCGTTGCTTTGGCGGATAATTGGACGACATCAGCAAAAGTCAGCGGGCTCAGCCATTCGGAGTTGTAATAAACTTTGGTTTTCTCCGGATCCAATATTTTAAAAATTTGTTCCTTATAGGTTTCCGCATTACGTTTAACATCTTCTTCCGAAAGCTGTTTGCGGGTTTCCGATTTGCCGGTCGGGTCTCCTATCCTCCCCGTGAAATCTCCAATAAGAAGCTGGATCTGGTGTCCCAGCTCTTGAAACTGGCGCAGCTTCTGCAATACGACCGTATGCCCGACATGAATATCCGGAGCCGATGGATCCAGACCAAGCTTAACATTCAAAGGCTTGCCGGTAGCAATGGAGCGAGCCAGCTTCTCCTTAAGATCGTCTTCCGGAATAATTTCTGTAACCCCTCTTTGTAACAGCTCAAACTGGCGTTCTACTTCTGCCAATTGATCCTTGCTTAATTTATCCATTGACACGGAATACATCCCCTTTCAAATAAATAACGCAATGCGCTGATAGAAACTTTAACCGGTTTGCCGGCTATTCCCCCGCTATTTCAACGTAAATAACCCCACAACGTATGGACTTCGAAGCGTATTCCGTCCGCACCCTAACAGGGCCGGCGTTTAAACCTTCCTCTAATCGCGGTCGCTCTTCCTGACTTTGCTTCGATAGTGGTTTATACATTACTTTGCGGGGAGCCCCGTAAAATCCCCCACAAAGTGACGCATAGCCTTCGAAGCGTATTCCGATTACTTTGCGGGGAGCCCCGGAACTTAGAATTTCAATAATGCGAAAAAAGCCCTCTCATCCCCATAAGGGACGAGAAGGCCTGTCTCGCGGTACCACCCTTGTTAAAGCACCGTATTATCAGACCTGACGGTCTCCGGAGCTTTCACTCTTCAAGAAATAACGGGATTGACCCGGCAGGAAGCTACTGGAGCTGCAATGAAACCGAAAATATCGGCCCGTTCCCTTCCCCTGCTCCGGACGGTAATTCGAATACGGCTGGCGTACCGGTTCGCACCTACCACCGGTTCTCTTAAAGCGGACAGCACGCATCTACTGTGGCGGCCATAATCCGCCAGTCCTTCAGCGCATATTTTGTATCATTTTGTATTTTATTCTTTATATCATACCCTGAACCGACTGTCAATTCGACGAAATCGTACTTTTCGCGGTTTTCTGCAACAATCCGATCATTTGTGATATAATGGTTTTGTTTATTTTACTCGAAACGGGGTTGTTGTTTTTTTATGCTTAAGCGATTGCAATCATTTTTCAGTCATCCAGCAGTAAAAAAAACAGGTCGTTATAGCTGGTTAACCCTAAAGTGGACTTGCATAACTATAGTGATCTGCGGATTTTTGGCTGCGGGTGCCATCTTTGGTTATTCTTCCGCGCTGGTTAAAGATGATCCGGTTCGGAGCAAGGAAGAAATAATGGCGAAGATGGAAGAAAACGCAATGACCGGCTTCGTTTATTTTCTGGACGATACCGAGCTGGGTCAGCTGCGATCCGACGAGGATCGGCGGATGGCGACCTACGATGAAATTCCCAAATTAGTGAAGGAAGCTTTAATTGCCGTAGAAGATTCGAACTTTTATGATCACATCGGCTTTGATTTCAAAGGGGTTTTCCGGGCCGTTAAGCAGAAAGTGTTGAACGAAGACATTCAAACCGGAGGAAGCACCATCACCCAGCAGTTGTCCAGACGAGTTTTTCTCAACACCGACCGGGAGATTAGCCGTAAGCTGAAGGAAATTCTGCTTTCCGTTCGTATAGAGCGAGTTATGTCCAAGGATCAGATCATCACCGCCTATCTGAATAAAGTTCCGTTTGGTACTGGCGCGAACGGCTACAACGTTCATGGAATCAAAGCAGCAGCCAAAGGAATATTCGGAATAGAGAATCTGAACGAACTGAACCTGGCCCAATCTGCCTACCTGGCCGGACTTCCCCAATTACCAAGCAGCTTCTCGGCTTTTAAAGGAAATGGGACATTTGACGAAGCAGGCTTTAATCGGGCAGTCGAACGCCAGCATTGGGTTCTTAAGCGGATGGTCGAAACTGAGAAAATTACAAACGAACAATACGAGGAAGCTCTTAGCTTTAATTTAAAAGAGAGCCTGTCAGAGCCTCAGGTTAAAGCCTACACCACCTATCCTAACCTGATGATTGAAGTGGAAAAAAGAGCCACCGAAGTTCTGCTCTCGGTGAGACACCCCGAAATTGCGGAGAATAAGGAGGAAAATAAAGAAGCGTATCAAGAGGCATTCAAGGAGACCCAGCAGGAGTTGTTCCGCGGAGGGTATAAAGTATATACAACGATTGATCAGACGCTATATGATGCCATGCAGGCGATAGCTAATGACCCGTCCAATTTTCTTCCGGATCACCCGGAGGCTGGAGTCGAGCAGGTTGGAGCCATTATGATCGATAATAGAGACGGAGCTATTCTAGGGATGATCGAAGGACGCGGTACCTCTTACAACCATGCGACCCAGGCCTACCGGCAGCCCGGCTCGGCCATGAAGCCGATCGCCGCCTTCCTGCCTGCGCTGGAAAAAGGGGCCATCCAACCCGGCGGTGTCATTGATGACTCTCCGATCGTGCTTAAGGATGGAACGAGCGGATGGCACATTCCGGAGAACTGGAATCGCCAGTTCCAGGGTCTGATTACTGCCAGAGAAGCCTTGAATCAGTCTTACAATATTCCGGCTATCAAGCTGTTCTTGAATGAGGTAGGGATTCAGGAGGCTTGGGATTTTGCCAGACAGCTTGGCATTAATTCAATTACCGAAGAGGATAATCATGCTCAGACAGGCGTTATCGGCGGCTTGTACAAAGGGGTTTCGGTAGAGGAACTGACAAATGCCTATACGGCTATTGCCAATAAGGGAGCCTTTAACGATGCGTACATGATTCGCAGAATCGAAAGCGCCGACGGCAAGATGGTCTATGAGCACGAGACCAAGCCTACGCAAGTGTTCTCGGAGGAAACTGCTTATCTAATGACTGACATGCTGAGAACCGTTATTACTTCCGGGACCGGAACCAACATCAAGAAATACCTTAAAAACTACGGAAAGTTTCCGATTTCGGGAAAAACCGGTACTACGAACGAGGACGCGGATGCTTGGTTTGTCGGCTACTCTCCTGATATCACTGTCGGAGTATGGGCAGGATATAGCGAGCCCAAATACAAGCTGAGCAGTAAAAACGGAAGTACTATGCACCCTCTGCAGGTATGGTCTCATATTATGGATGTCGCTTACGAGAAGAAACCCGAGCTCTTTCAGACCGAAAAGTTTGAACAGCCCAAAGATATTGTTAAAATGACTGTCTCTAATTTGTCCGGCAAGCTGCCGACTGAATTAACGACCAGTTCCGGGCATTTGGTTACTGATATTTTCAACCGTAAGTATGTACCGACCGAGGTGGATGATGTCCTCGTCAGATCCAAATATATAACTTACAATGGGGTTAACTATCTCCCCCATTCCTCAACGCCGGATGATATGGTGCGTGAGGAGATTGTGATTAAACGTCCGGAGTCCGTAGCTTCCATTCTGAAACGAATTCAAGAAGTGAGCTCTTCCCTTCCGGCGAACAAACGGAGATCGCTAAGCGCCTACGTCCCGAAAGATGCGTATAAGGATGCTCCAACGGAGACGGACCCGCGGCAGGATGATGGCAAAGCCCCGGAGCCGCCAAGCCATTTAGTGTTTACCCGAAACGGCGATACGAACAGCCTGTCCTTCAATCCTAGCGGGAATAATGACGTGGTCGGCTACAGACTCTACAGAACCGATGGTGTGAAATCATTCGAACGCATGAACGGCAAAGTCATTTTGGCGGGAGAGGAGACCCTCTTCACCGGACTGCCCTACTCTTTTGGCAGCGGGTATTATATCACTGCCGTAGATGTAGCGGGTCGGGAATCGGCGCCAAGTCGAGTGGTGTTCAACGACAGCATCAATCCTGACTTGATCTTGCCAGGAGAAGGCCGTCAAGAGAAAGCTCAAGGCGAAGAAGGTTCCAGTGAAGGCGCCGCGCTTAGTCCTCCATCCGGTGTTAAAGCCAGCATGAAAGGAAAAGCACTGCAAATCACTTGGAATCACAGTAAAGAAAAAGCAAGTCAATATAATATTTACTACAGTGAGAAAGAGAGCGGACCGTTCCAAAAAATCGGTTCGATTAAAGGCGACACCGAATTTAATTTTTACGCCAGCGAGTCGGATGATTACAATGGATATTACCGAGTAACGGCATCCAATGGCGATAAAGAATCGAAGCCAACTGCACCGGTACATTTTGAATCCTGACCCATCCATAGGCTGGCAGCAAGAGGTAATCCGCGCGAAATCAGCCCGAAGACTAAATCAAGGCGTTTTTCCTCTGACGGAAAAACGCCTTGATTAATTTAGTACAATAACATGGCTCTTATTACTTTGAACGAATTTCCTGACGCATAAATAAAGCGTAGGCAATCCCAAAGCAAACCATCGTAGCCGCCATTAGGCCAGTAACCTGCGGCCATACCAGAAGAAGGCTCTGGCCGAGGGGCAGGGGGCTCGGAATAGCCCCGATTTGCTGTTCAGGGGTTAACAAGCCCAGTGAACGAATGGATGGAACGAGCATAGTCATGGTAGCCTCGTCAAATAACTGACTTGGCGATAAACGAATGAGAAGCTGCATGGATCGGGCATAACTTAATATGTCGTCTATTCCTGCACCTCCCGCCGGAGCCAATGCGCGCCCCACAAGTTGGACAATCATATTAAAAAATACACTGAAAAAAATCCATACCGCGATACAGCTGATGGCCGACGTTGCCGCCTGACGCAGACGGGCAGAAAATAATATCGACAAATTCAGCCAGAAACCGACATAAACAGTACCAATCAACATGAAGAAAACGATACGCCAGAACTCTTCGGGCGTTGGCGGGATGCCGAGTGCGAGCAAGCCTGTGCCGACCATAGTCATAGCCAGCGACATAAAGAGGACAGCAATCAGGACAAAGCCGGCAGTAAATTTGGCGAGCAGCAAATCGTCCCGATAAATCGGTTGCGATATCATTCGTCCCAATGTACCTTTGCTCCGCTCGGAATTGACAGCATCGAAGCCCAGCCCTATGCCGAGAAGCGGGCCTAGGAAGCTCACGAAAGTAATGAAATTAGGCAAGGTTCCGTTATGCTCGGTAAACAGTTTGAGGAACAGGAAGGAGGAATCCTCCTCTGAGCGTGCAATGGAACGAACTTCTTCCACTGCAGTATATAAGGAACCTATACAGGTTAGCACCATAAGAGAAAGAAGGATGACCACCCGCCAGCTGCGGATGTGATCGCCGATTTCCTTATTCACAATGACCCAGAATGGGTGCACAGATGGGGAATGCTCCTTGGGAGTTATCCCATCTTCAGAGGCGCCCCGCCCAATTTCCTCGGATGATGCGGCCTCCATCTTGCTGCGCGGTCTTCTCCATTCATATACCTTTTCGCGCAGCTTTCGCACGGCTTGCTCCCATCCTGGAACCTTCCCCTTCATCCGAATCACTCCCTTCAAAATAGCGATGATAAATTTCATCCAGCCCGTATTGTTTTTTGGATAGACCGGTTAAAGCCGCTCCTTGTTGAACTAATGTATGGGCAACTTGCGAACTGACATCTTGCGCGCATCCAAGACGAAGCCGCTGCCCCTCGCGCTCCACTCTCAGAACGTGCTCTATGCCCCGGACAGCCTCCTCCATTTCATTCGTTAAGGCCGCTGCTTCCACTTCTATAACCAGCGGTTCACCGGCAAATAGCTCCCGGGACAAGCTCTCTATCGTTCCTTGAGCAATTAATCGCCCCTGAACAAATATTCCTACCCTATCGCAGATTTGCTGTACTTGGTGCAAATGATGGGAAGACAACAGGACGGTCAATCCTTCATCACGGCTGAGAGTGCGAATTAAATCGAGAAATTCCCTGACCCCTTCAGGGTCGATTCCCAGGGTCGGCTCATCCAAAATAATGATCTCCGGCCGCTTGATCAGAACGTCGGCCAACCCGAGCCTCTGCCTCATTCCCCTGGAGAAGGTCCCCGCCTTCTGGCGCTTGGCCTGACCGAGACCGACCCGTTCCAGAAGAAGATCTGCCCTGACGGCGGCTTCTATGGCGGGAATCCTGTTCAGTCTGGCGGTATAGATTAAATTGTCCCGTGCAGAGAGCTCATCATAAAATCCTACATCATCCGGTAAATAGCCTACTCTTTTCTTCACCATCATCGGCTGACGGGTGGAATTGAATCCGCATACCTTCACCAAGCCCGAGGTTGGTTCCGACAAACCGATCATCATCAAAATGGTGGTTGATTTACCGGCTCCGTTCGGACCCAGAAGTCCAAATATCTCTCCTTTATGAATCGACAGGTTCAATTGGTTTACCGCTGTTTTCTCCCCGTATTTCTTCGTCAAATCCACCAGTTCAATTATCGGTTCGCTCATAAGTTACCGCCTCCCGTAAGTACGGAACAAGTAATAAATTCCAGCGATAACCGCAGCGATGATCAACACCCCGATCCATCCCCAGAGCACAGAAGTTTTTACGGCTACACGAAAATTCGCGTCCGAGGAAGCCTCTGGAGCGGTTACCCTCATGCTGGTCACATAATCACCGGCAACGGCTTTTTTGTCAGCCTTAAGCTCAGCGGTCACTGTCGTCGATTGCCCGGCTTCCAGTTTAGGAATCGACTTGGGCTCGAAATTCACTTCCCAATTAATCGGCGCTTGGGCATTGAGCTGCAGATCCGTTAAATCGGCCGAACCCTCATTCGTTACTTTGAGATCGAGCTTTCGGCTGCTGCCGGCCGTAACTTCCGTGCTTAATAACCCGCTTTCTGTACTTAAGCTCACTTTATAAGAGCCGGTAATGACAATCTCCATCTCCGACTTGGCCTCCGTATTGCCGTTAGCCGCTGAGATTGGAATACGGTAACTGCCCTCCTGAACGTGGTCTGGCGGTTTAACATCCACTGTCACAGACTTGGATTCCCCAGGCTCAACCGTTACTGAAGTTACGCTCTTGCTGTCGGCTTTAAATTGCACATTCCATCCACGGGGCGCTTGTGAAACAAGAGCATAGTCCTGTTTCTCCGCTGTCCGGTTTCTTAAAGTATAGCTGAAGCTGAATGAAGACTCGGCATGCCCCTCCATATTAGGTTGTTCGGTTGTCAGCTCTGTTTGGTAAGTTCCCTGCTCAGAGACACGTACGGTCAGCGGCAAGCTGGCTAATCCATCCGCTGTCAGCACGAATTGGTAATCCCCTTTATCTATTTGCAGCGGAACATTTAATTCCATATTAACCTGATGGGAATCATTAGGCTTTACCGAAATTTGTTCGATTTTCCAGCCGCCGGAGGTCATTCCGTATTCCCAGCCGGCACCGTTATCCTCCAACCGCAAGCCGACATCCTGCACACTGCCGCTGTCATTGATTACATCGATGGTGTATTTGATCGTCGTTCCCGGAGTGACCGAAATATCCGTATAAGGTGTATAAAGCGTCACTCCTCCCGCTGCCGACAGCTGTCCGGAGCCAAACCCCATTAAAACTATAGCTGCCATTAATACAATGCTGACCCAACGCACTTTGCTGTGCCAAAAACAAAGCATGAATTCTTCCCCCTTTATTCTTTATCAACTATCCTACGAATGAACTTCGCAATCGGATTTATGAAAGGGAGATAAAAATTTCATTAAAAGAAGCTTAAAATTTAACCAAATACTTCCCCTTTTGCATCATTTTTGCTACATAAATAATTAAGGACCTCCTTGGTAAGAAATACCGTTTATTGTTGAAAATGATTACTTGCAGCCGACTGTCCTTCTTCAATATCGATTATTTGATGGAAAGGTGATTTACCGTGTCTTTGTCCCAAGAAGAGGCTCATCTCCTGCTGAAGGAAATGAGTAAAGGTTCGCTTGAGGCCTTTGAACTTTTCTATGAAAGTTACGTTCCGCTTGTCTATCAAATCGCGTTAAAAATAACGGGGAACCGTATGGATGCAGAGGATGTATGTCATGACCTATTCTTGGAAATCGTGAACAAAGCGGAGCAATATGACCCGGAACGCGGCAGTATGGAGGCATGGCTTGCTATAAGGACCAAAAGTCGATGTCTGGACCGAATCCGCCGCAATCAGCGAAGATTGCTTGTCGAAAGCTCTTCCTCCTGGTTTCCGACAGAACGATCGGCGGAGGAATCCACCATTACCAAATGGCAGATAGAATCGCTCCATAAAGCGATAGATCAAGTCCCAGAAACACAGCGGGCTGCCTTGATCGGGATGTATTTTTATGAACAAAGTCAGAAACAGCTTGCCGCTGTGATGCAAAAGCCTCACGGAACGGTTAAATCGCTGATCCGTTATGGTGTTGCCAGCCTGCGTAAGCAGTTAGCCAAAATGGGGTGGCTGGAACAGCCGGGAGGTGTTGAGGATGGAAAATAATGATGAGAAGCAATGTATTACGGAAGAGCGAATAATAGATTTACTTCAAGGAAGATGGGGGGAGCATGCGGAACGGCATAGCCTGCAGCATTTAAATACCTGTGAGGCATGCCGCAAGTTATATGACGAATGGTTAACCCTGTTATCTCCGGCCGGGGCGGAACAACCACGTTCCATAATCAAGAAAAGAATTAGAGGAAAACTGCGGTGGCAACGGTTTAAAGATATCATTAGCTCCATTTCTGTTCGCAAAAGATGGGGGGTGGCGATGCTCGCGGCGGTTATGACCCTCCTGCTCTTTATCGGTCTCTTCCGTCCGCATTCGGTTCCGTGGCTGCAAGATCGGGATTTACCCGCCACTCTGCCAGAGCTGAGGCTGGTTACCCGTCCGGGAACCGTTCTCTATAATGTGCCTGCGTCTGCCCACGACTTAGTTACCGGCTATGTCTGGCTTAATTCAGAATCCGGGGAAATGCTCATCCATGTGGAGGGCCTCCCCCCTCTTCCGGAATACGACTACCAGGTATGGATCGTCAAAGCGGACGATCGCCGAAATAGCGGTATACTCAAATTAACGAATGGAAAAGCGTCATTATATTATACCGCTCAGAAAAATCAGGTTCGTGAAGCGGAAGGAATTTGGCTAAGTATTGAACCCAAAGGGGGCAGTCTTCAACCCAGCGGCCCTGATCGTGTTCTTGTCAATCTTCGAGATGATTCATCCGTTGCCCGCTAGTCCTTGTAGTAAACCGGGCAATTAGAACAGCCCATGGAACGTCATCCATGGGTTGTTCTGTGCAGCCGCTGTCCGCGCTTGCACCTTGTATTCAAAAGGCAAGGGAAAACATAAACCCTAATATATTAGTCCTCAATAGTGGATAAGTCTCCTGTGGGCAGGTTAAGCTCCCAGGCTTTAAGCACACGGCGCATAATCTTACCGCTTCTCGTCTTAGGCAGCTTATCTTTAAATTCGATCTCGCGGGGGGCAGCATGAGCAGCCAAGCCGACTTTAACAAATTTGGCAATGTCCTGCTTCAACTCTTCTGAAGGAGTGTAGCCGTCTCTCAGCGAGATGAAAGCTTTGATAATCTCTCCGCGAATGGGATCCGGCTTGCCAATGACTCCCGCTTCTGCGACTGCAGGATGCTCTACCAGCTTGCTCTCTACCTCAAACGGACCTACCCGCTCACCGGCTGTCATAATGACATCGTCGACCCGGCCTTGGAACCAGAAGTAACCGTCTTCATCTACATAAGCGGAATCTCCCGAAATATACCAACCGGGAAAACGGAAATATTCTTCGAATTTAGCCGGGTTGTTCCAGATTTTGCGCATCATGGAAGGCCATGGAGTTTTGATCGCAAGGTTACCCATCCGGTTAGGAGGAAGCACATTCCCGGAATCATCCAGAATGGCGGCCTCTACTCCAGGGATAGTTTTACCCATGGAGCCTGGCTTAATATCCATGGAAGGATAATTACAGATCAACTGGGCTCCTGTCTCGGTCATCCACCAAGTATCGTGAATCCGGCGGGAGTATGTTTTCATTCCCCAACGGACTACTTCCGGATTCAGAGGCTCCCCCACGCTCAGCACATGACGCAAAGAAGACAGATCATATTGGGATACGATTTCATCCCCAGCGCCCATCAGCATACGGAAAGCCGTCGGAGCGCTGTACCATACCGTAACCTTGTACTTCTGAATGGTTCCGTACCAATCCTGCGGGCTGAAACGGCCGCCGCGAACCACATTCGTCGCTCCGTTGAGCCAAGGAGCAAAGATTCCATAAGATGTGCCCGTCACCCATCCTGGGTCTGCTGCACACCAATATATATCATCTTCGCGCAAATCCAGGACGATCTGCCCGGTGTATAGATGCTGAATCATCGCGTTATGAACATGGAAGACGCCTTTAGGCTTGCCAGTCGATCCCGACGTATAGTGAAGGAGCGTTCCGTCCTCGCGGTCCACCCATTCGATATCCAGCGCTTCGGAGGCTTCCGCCATCTCCTTGTGGAAATCGAGTTGGCCGGGTTCGAGCTCCAGATTGTCTCCCACGATAATGACATGCTTCAAATCAGGAAGGTCTTTGACCGGTACTCGCGGCAGTTGGGAAGGTGTAGTCACAATGGCCACTCCTCCGCTGTCTTCCATACGGTCTCTTACCGCTTGCTCCATAAAAGCTTCAAATAGCGGGCCAACGACAGCCCCTATCTTGATTGCGCCAAGCAACGCAAAATACAGCTCCGGCGTTCTCGGCATAAAGATAAATACCCGATCGCCTTTCTTGATTCCGTGCTTGCGAAGCACGTTCCCGAACTGATTGGTCTTTCTCTTCATTTCGTCGTAAGTATACTGCTCATTCCGCTGACCATCGTCGAAAATAAGCGCAACCTTATCCTTCCTGGATGACTCGGCATGACGATCTATCGCTTCGTACACTATATTCACTTTTCCCGTTTCATGCCAGCTAAATTGCTTCTCTACCTGTTCCCAGTTAAAGTTTTCCTTTGCTTGGTCATAATCTCCCAAATTGGAATGCTCTGCGGTTGCTTTCAAAATTTCTTCTTGACGTTGTTCCATATGGTCTCCTTGCCTCCCTTAACGAAATGTAACGCTTTCATATCTACATTATGAAAACTTGATGACATTTCTATTATAACATAACCTGTCACTACCGTGTATCGCTTTTCACAAACAATAAAATTTGCTATAAGTAAAGAGAGGCCACAAAAAGGAGCTGCTAGCCCTATGGAGCATATCAAAATTTACAATTCAACCGTTGTGAACTACGATGGCAAACAGATTATTATTGAAGGACCTGTCGCCCCAGAGAACGTAGCCCGACTTTCCATGCATCCCGATCTGGATGCTTTTCGAAGGCCTAAAGACCAACAGGAAGCTTTAGTCGAGATTGCCGGTCTTCCGGAAGGCAGAATCATTGTGGCTCGTGATGAGATGACCATTGTAGGCTACGTAACTTTCCACTATCCCGACGAAATGGAGCGCTGGTCTGACGGTAACATGGAGGATTTGGTCGAGCTTGGCGCCATTGAAGTAGCTAATGATTACCGTGGGTTAGGATTGGCCAAAGGCTTGATCAAACTGGCTTTTCAAGACGGTCAGTTGGAAAATGTGATCGTCTATACAACGGAATATTATTGGCACTGGGATCTTCGGCGCAGCGGTCTAAACGTATGGCAGTACAGAGAAATGATGGAAGAATTAATGAAATGTGTAGATATGGTATGGTATGCTACGGACGATCCGGAAATTTGTTCGCATCCGGCCAACTGCCTGATGGTACGCGTTGGAAAAGACGTCAGTCTGGAGTCGGTCGAAAAATTCGACCATCTCCGATTCCGTCAGAGATTCATGTACTAGGCGCTAGGGGGAACTAATTTGAGTTGTCACGCTAAATTTGTGTTCGGACAAGAGGAACTAAGCTACCGTTTTAACGATGATCATCCGTTTAATCCGAAGCGATTGGAGCTTACGGTTGACTTACTTATTAAAGCAGGGGCTCTCCCGGATGATTCTATTATACCGCCGCGACAAGCCACCATCGAGGAGCTAAGCAGAGTCCATCTCCCTGAATATATCGCGGCGGTTCAGGCGCTAAGCCTGCCGAATCCGGAGGAGAGATGGATTCAGGAAGCCGATCGCTGGGGGCTGATGGACGAGGATACACCCTATTTTGAAGGGATGCACGATACGACCTCCCTTCTTGTCGGCGGCTCATTGGAAGCGGTAGATGCTGTTATGACTGGACAAGCAAATCACGCTCTGCATCTTGGAGGCGGCCTCCATCATGCCATGCCTAACAAAGGCGGCGGATTCTGCGTCTATAATGACGCGTCTGTAGCTATCGCACATCTTCGCCATAAATATAATTCCCGAGTGCTGTATATCGATACAGATGTGCACCATGGAGACGGAGTCCAGTGGTCATTCTACTCGGATCCCAATGTATGCACGTTCTCCATTCATGAAACCGGTAAATATTTGTTTCCGGGTACTGGCGCTGCCGGTGAACGAGGGGAAGGAGAAGGCTTCGGCACTAATATCAACTTGCCGATGGACCCGTATACTGAGGACGAGTCTTGGATGGACGGCTTCAAGGAGGTCCTTCTGAAAGTCGTCGATTATTTTAAACCCGACGTTATTATTTCACAGCACGGATGTGACGCCCACGCTTTCGATCCGCAAGCCCATATGCACTGCAGTATGAATATCTACCTGCAGATGCCCTATTGGATTCATGAAGTAGCCCACCAATATTGCGAGGGCCGTTGGATCGCTTTGGGAGGAGGAGGATATGAGATATGGCGTGTCGTTCCGAGAGCATGGGCGCTGCTGTGGATGACCATGGCGGATCATCCGTTAATAGCAACGCTGCAATCGAAACCGCTTACTCCATTGCCCGAGGAATGGTTGAAGCAGTGGCAGCCGGAAAGCCCTTTCCCGCTTCCGGACACTTGGTTGGATCCGGTAGAGCAATGGGAGCCGATTCCAAGACGCAACGAAATTAATATTAATAACAAACATTCCAAGGAAGTAGCTCTTCTTTATTTGCCTGATTCTCCGTCAGATCCATAATCCGCCCCCTTATCTTAGGATCAGGCAACCATCCTTGCCTATGAATAAGGATGAAACAAAATCCCTTGTCCAAATGATATTGGGCAAGGGATTGCTGCGTTATCGGCCTCTAGCCCATGGAACCCGTAAGGCAGGCTAAGGCCGCTTCCATTTTACTAAACAACTCATTCCATACTTGAAATTAAAGCTTGCACATCCGCATTCAGCTTATTCTTGGCGGCTTCTGATATTTTGTCCTCATGGGCCGGATTGTTCATATGCTTCAGGAAGTCATCCAGGCTCTTCAACGCTTGCTTGGTGTGCCCTTTGTCTCCATGATGTTCCGCTTGCTTCAAGCTGTTGCGCAATTGGTTCGTGAGCGGCTCGACTACATCGCCGGAAGAAATATATTGTTCCAGTTGCCATGCTATCGAATCTAAAGTAATCGGCTGAGAAGCTAAGGTGAAATGCAGGATATACAGCTTCTCATTAAGTCCACCCGCCGATTGAACCCGTATTTCCGCTGTGCCAGGCAAGGAATCCGCCTTAGTTACGGTAACTGTGGCCGCATCTCCTGATTTGGCGATTGGCTCCAGCAGTGGAAATTCACCCGAAGAGCCCTCCAATTCGATGGAGTATTCCATTTGCTGCGGATCGAAGCCTTCTATAAACTCATGATTGACTTTGACATTGATCAAATCCGCACTGGAACTTAAATCATTCGAAGCCTGCAGAAATTGCTGATTCTCCCCCATCATAAACAAGTTTCCTTGATTATCCTGGGTCAGGTACCTTCTCCCTTTCGGCTGAATAAGATAAACATTTTTAGTCTCAGGCTCGATCATGAAGAATCGTCCGGATATGGTGCCGTATACATTCCCATCCGGGCTTATTTCCAAAAAGGCGTCTCTAAAAACGATGCTGGAGTATGTGATGTCAAATTTAGGTTCATTATACACCACCTCTCCTTTCTCGGTATCATATATAAACAAATGTCCGTCTGCGAATCCCCAAATATAGCCGTCCGGCCCTACGATAAGCTTGGTAATCGCCCCTTTACCCGGCACCGGAACAAATTCTTTGATTTTCCGGTTTGCAGCAACATCCCACACAAACATTTTTGCTTCCGGCTCGTTAGGCCCCGTATCTCCGTAACTGTTCCATACCGAAGAGCCCCCATATACGATTCCATCTTTATAAGCCATCGATACTATACTTTGGTTCTCGATCGGTTTATATCTCTCCAGATCTTTAGTCGTCAAATCATAGAAAACCAACTCGCCGGTACGGGTATCTCTTGCCGGTGTAGTGACGGTTACCAGAGTCTCTCTGCCATTTCTCGTTATGACCTCTCCTGCATAAGCCCGCTCCTGCTTATCCGGTCCGGCCTGATCCAAGCCGAATAATTTAACGGGATTGATCATTTGCGATGGATCTTCAAGATTCCATGGTTTATTCGGATCATAACGATACATAATGACCCCCGGATAAACGGGGATAAAGACTTGATCTTCCTGGTAAGGAATAAACATTTCACCCTGATAGAGGGAGTTATTGGCTCCGATTGTTCTTGAAGTATACTGAGTCAGCTTTTGCTCGGATGGACGGAACACGGCGTAGCCTGTAGTGGTATAACCGGAGAAATAGATCGTTCCATCATTGCCTCTTCCAGTGGCATGAATGGTTCCCGCCTCCGCTATGACCGGCAATAATATACTTTCCGTTTTTCCTGTTTCGAAATTATAGGTAAATAAAGCTCCTTCCGCACTCAGACCGACAAACGTGTCCCCCGGATAACCATCCCTATCCAGTTGCAGAATGTCAAACTCATTAAATCGTCCGTCCATTCTGACCGGCTCAGGAGTAAGAACTAAGTGTACCTCCTGGTCCTCAAGGTCATAATAGGCAAGCCAATTACCGTTCTCCCCATCATATTTCGTATAATATTGAAAGTAGACCTTTCCGTCGCGAGTCGGGGAAATTTCGCGAGCCTGATTATTAGGAAAGGTGCCGATAATTTGATCATCACGGGCCGGGTCCAGAACCAAATCCACTACGCTAGTCCCGGCACCCGCTATTTTTAGCTGCGACAATCTGGCATAAACCAAGCCATCTATAGCGTCCAAATCAAATGTATATTTGTAGAGATCGGTAAAATTTTTATCCTCATACAGAAGCGGTATAAAGTCTCCGGACCATTGTTGCTGCTTTCGGTCATATTTACGAATATTCGCATCGGTGGCTAATCCGAAATAGACGGCATCGTTTACTTCATCGTAAGCGACGGAATGGATATATTTCATTCCATTCATCACTACTCCCATATCTTTAAATGTTCCTGTATAAATATCGTATTCAAAAGCACGACCGTAATCATGCTCTAGTCTGGAATAGGTTCCCCCATAAAGCTTCCCGTCCGGGGTGGAGACCAGATCGAAGACGTTATGTCCCGCCATAACGACAGTCAATTCCTCAATTGTAGAGCTTTGGACATCATATTTAAGTAATTTTCCCGTAGTGTATCCAACCATATAGACGTTTCCGTCCGCTCCC
This sequence comes from Paenibacillus sp. J2TS4, assembly GCF_018403245.1. Classification (GTDB taxonomy): domain Bacteria; phylum Bacillota; class Bacilli; order Paenibacillales; family NBRC-103111; genus Paenibacillus_L. Next base: position 54,747 of record NZ_BOSH01000004.1, on the reverse strand, counting down.
AAAGCAAGGCCGCGCAGCATCGTATCAGGCAAGGCAACTTGATCTACCAGGGTCAATGTATCCAGATCAACTTTGGCCAGTTGTGCAGAAGATCCGTTCAAATTCATATACATGATGTTCCTGCCGTTCTCTTCCGCAAAAACCGCACGAGACCCGCTAACTGTCTCGATTGGGGGACCCCAATCCTTCATTTCCAGCGTGACTCCTGCATCTACATCCAATGCGTCTGCAAAAGCGTCTGCCGGCTCCCCGGAAATCGTCCCCAAGGTGATGCGAATCCAGCTTGCCTCTTCGGGAACCGTCATAGTCAGCTGTTCTTCACTCCACCCTTCCCCGGTTATCCCGAGAGTATTGCTTTTAAGGGAAGCAGCTAATTCGTCCGGACCGGCATAGGCATGAATGGCTAATTCAATGCTGCCCTCCCTCACCAGAAATTGCCCGGACGCTTTAACCAATTGGCCGGGGACAACCTGGATCGGTTTGCTGTAAAGCCGAGCCGGCTCATCTTCGTTCGAACCTTGAATATGCAGGCTCTGCTTACCGTCCAGGAAGGTACCTTCCGATCGGGACAGCTCGAAGCTCACAGATCCTGATGTATCCTTCGGTTTCCACCCGGGAATAGTTCCCGTCGCCGCCGGGGGAACCTCGAAGCTGGCGTTTTCTAACTGATTCACTCGGACCGTCTCGCTTCCGATCGGCTCGATAATAGTAGTAGCTTCCGAAAAATGACTTTCGGCGTTAATCCCAATCCTGTCGTTCTGTGCCGATAAGCCGGTTGCAGGCAGCAGGAAAGAGGCCGCCAGCAGCCCAATCCAGCAAACAGACCACATTCGTTTCATCATTGTCCTCCTCTATTGGTTTGTTCGACTCATAGAAATTAAAGCGTTTTCATAAGTCGTCGTGTTCATTCTAAGGTTTATGTCCAAGCTTGAATAGGTAACATATTTTAGATATTGTAGATTTTTTTTCAAATTTATGGTTAGAAAAACGTTTGCTTATTTGCTTTATTGTGAAAAAAAGGACTTCCCCGACTCCGAGGAAATCCTGATTTATTAGCTTATTTAGCTTTTTATTGCTGTTCGACCAGCTTCGACAACAATTTCTCTACTATTCTAAACGAATTCTCCGCAGCGAGTCTTGTAAATTCAACAAAATTAATATCTGCCGAGCCGTCTGCTTTATCGGACATGGAACGGATAATGACGAACGGAATTCCATGCATCTCACACACTTGGGCAACCGCAGCTCCCTCCATCTCCGTGCAAGCCCCGTTCATGCTCTCATAAAGCTCGTTGACGATCTTGCGGTCGGCGATGAATTGATCTCCCGATAAAATCCGGCCACCGACGGTCCGATTCGGAAATAATTCACAGCTGCAATCATAGGCCAGCTTATGCAGCATCTCGTCAGCTCGGTAGATCGAGTTATTCTGATAAGGGACAACTCCACGTTCAAATCCGAGTGCGGTAACATCCATATCGTGGTGCATGCAATCTGTAGAAACGACGATATCTCCTATATTAAGCTTAGGATCCAGAGCCCCGGCCACTCCAGTGAACAATATGGCATCCACTCCAAAGCGATCGATCAAAATTTGTGTACAAACCGCGGCATTCACTTTACCTACCCCCGATTTGCAGACAACGACGGGCACTCCGCCAAATTGTCCAACCGCAAAGCGAATCCCGGCAATCTCTTCAGTCTCGACTTCCTTCATCCCGCTATGAAACCATTCGATTTCTTCCTCCATGGCTCCAATGAGACCTAATCTTGTATATTTCATTCTTCTCTTCCTCCCGCTATATCTCTGCTGCAGCTATTGTAGATTCATAAGCTTAGCGCTACGCAGCATTAACGGCTCATTATTGTAATGAGCCGTTAATGTCCAAGGCTATATGCTGGCCGATCCAACCTCTATGCAAGGGACTTGTCCGGCTAACAGGAACACCCTTACTTATTTCTGCGCAACCGATTGACGTTTAATGACGTCATGAGGGAGGACATATTTATTCTGATCAGTGGATTCTTTGTTCATTAATTTGGTCAAGAGCCTCATGGAAACCGCTCCGATGTCATACATCGGCTGGGCGACAGACGTCAATTGCGGCCGCACCATCGAAGCTATACGGCTGTTATCGACACTGATGACCGATATGTCCTCAGGAACCTTGAGTCCCGCATCCTGAATAGCATGAATCGCACCGATGGCCATCTCATCCGTTGCTGCAAACACAGCCGTCGGACGATCTTCAAGGTCCAGGAAAAACTTCATCGCTTCTATTCCCGACTCGTACCGATAGTTCCCCACCCGTACATAGTTCTCATTGAAAGGAATTCCGGCATTCTCCAACGCTTGCTTATATCCATGGTAACGGGCATAGCCCAAAGCAGGATCTTGAAGCGTTCCGCTAATCATCCCGATCTTGCGGTGCCCATGGTCAATAAGCAGCTTGACAGCGTCAAGAGAAGCTTTCTCATGATCGATATCGACAGAAGGAATCGTATTGTTACCGTCTGCAGTTGCACAAAGCACGACAGGCACCGAAGAAGTACGGAAAGCTTGGATATGCTCGTCCGTCACAGTTCCGCCCATAAAGAGCAGCCCGTCCACTTGCTTCTCCAGCAGTGTATTAATGACGCGGATTTCCTTATCCTTCTTCTTGTCGGCATTACACAAAATGATGTTATAGTGATACATTGTCGCAATATCTTCGATGCCCCGCGCTACTTCCGCAAAGTTCATATTGGAAATATCGGGAATAACGACCCCGACGGTCGTCGTTTTCTTGCTCGCTAATCCGCGGGCTACGGCATTAGGACGATAGCCCAATCTTTCAATCGCCTCGAAAACTTTCTTACGAGTCTGTGGCTTCACGTTGGGATTGTTGTTAACAACCCTGGATACGGTAGCCATGGAAACGCCAGCTTCGCGTGCTACATCATATATGGTTACGGTCACTTTCATTCGCTCCATCTATTTAGAATTATTTTCCAGTCGAACCTACACATTTAACTTTATAATACGATAATTTTATTCATTTTACAAACGGATCCTAGCTTTTGCGTCGATTTGTGCGATATCTGACATAACTAAACCTCTAAGTCGTCTTCACAGGTTCTGTTATTTTGCGTTTTGCTGCAATGATTCTTTTGTAATTCTCCAGTGGGAAGTGTGCCAGGCTACTTTGCCGTCCTTGATTAATATAGCCTGAGGTGATTCATGCTTCAGCGACAAATCTTCAGAAATGGCATTCGATACCGGTCTGGATTCCACTACCTTGACAAGGCAATAGTCAACATCCCGATTTGGTTCCCGATTCAAATAGATTAAGTATTGATCGTAAGCGTCGGCACTTACAGGACAGCGGGTGCTATGCTTAAAAACGAAAACAGGCTTATCTGAGGATTGTTGCAGCTTCGCCTGCCATTCCTCCACGGTATTCAGTTGTTTAACTTGTTCCACAGGAATCCTCTCCCCATTCGAAAAGATTACTATTAGGCTGTACAAAATGGATCTCGAGCTGCTATGCGAAGCACAAATGGCAGTAGAAGTATTCCCCCCTGCCTCGCAAACTAACGCTTCCGGAGCCTGTTTTCTGCGAAAACTTGTGCTTCTCGGAGCTGGTAAGTTGATTTTAACTCGCAATACTGTTGGACTAATACTAACAAAAATGAAAGAAAAAAGCCAATTTTTCATTGGCTTTTTAAAAGAGTTGTCCCTTTCCTCTCCAGATTGAGGGACATTATGTAAAATTAACCGATTGGGAATAGCTGGAGATTTGCCGCAGCTTGTTCCTCACTTGCTCTGCCCAGCGGCCATCCTGCAGTGACTGTGCCAGCAGAAGCATATCAAGCAGCTCGTTAATCCGGTCGTCGATAATTTGTTGGAGCGGCTCGTTCCAATGCTCCTTGTCGCTTGCTTTTTTTATCAGATAAGCCAGTTCATTAACATCCTCAAAGCTGATCTTCAGCTTATCCGAAGAGGGAGGATGAAGTCCGGCGATCAATTCGGTCAAATCATTCTTTACATCGGGATACACAACGCTTGCAGAACAGCCGGAACAGCAATATACCGGCACATGGCCTATTTCGATTTTTTTCTCATAAATGACGGTTCGCAGTTGGACGGTCATCGTCTCCCCGCAATGGCACTGCTTTTGCAATATGTTCACTCCTCTTGTGCGGTACGGTCGGGTTTCTTCCACTCCATTGGTATTCTACCTTTAACCCACAAATCCTCTCGCAACAAGCTTAGCACTTTTTGGAATGAGGCAGTCTTCCGTATAAACGGGAGATCGGCTTAAGTGAAACCAACAGCATAGCGATGGCAGCACCAATGCCGTCATTTCGAATATCTTGCCAATCCGCATGGCGGCCGTCCACAAAAAGCTGGTGAAACTCATCTGTCATTCCGTACACGACGCACATGGCAATGACCATCCCTTTGATCTTCCAGGACGGATTGCCGTTATCCAGTGCCCACAAGTACGTTAAAGCAAGAATGAAATAGGCGATAAAATGTCCCCAATCAAAGCTTTGCATCGAAGGGACGATTTTTTGAAACCACGGAAGCAAGGTGTTCATACTATCCGCAGTTCTCGAAGAAGAATAGAAAATAACTGCCATCCACAATATGGCCGGCATCCACCGGATTCCCCAGGCTCTCACTCTACTTTGCGTACTCGCCCAGCACTCGGATGTATTCTTTAACAAAGGCCGGTAAATCGGGAGGGCGTCTTCCGGATACGATATTGCGGTCGACCACGACTTCCTCGTCCACCCATATCGCTCCTGCATTCTCCAGATCGTCTCGTATTCCAGGAGTGGAAGTCATTGTGTAGCCTTCAACGATTTTGGCTGAAATCAGCACCCAGCCCGCATGACAAATTTGCGCAATCGGCTTGCCCGCCTCATGAAATTCACGCGTCAATTGCAGAACCGAGGAATAGCGTCTAAGCTTGTCCGGGGCCCAGCCTCCCGGAACGTACAAGCCAATGTAATCCGATGCGTTAACCTCGTCGAAAGAAACATTCGTCTCCAGTGGAACGCCATACTTTCCTTTGTACACCTGTCCCGCAATAGGTCCGGCCAGATCTACCTCGGCACCGGTTTCCCGCAGGCGCAGAACCGGATACCACATTTCTAAATCTTCAAATTCTTCATCAACAAAAGCTAGCAGTTTATAACCCGTTAAGTCCATAGCAGACCTCTCCTCCCTGTCCTTAATTTGTAATCGGTCCATACCGTTCCTTACCATTATAGCATTGATCCAAAATGTTGCGGATTTGGTCACTATCCGTACATTGCATAATTTGCTCAAACACCCGTCCGCTTTGCTCGATCGAGCTTTGCAGCAGCCTCTCCTTGAGCGGAAGCAGTGTTTTGACGGACATGCTCAGTTCTTCAATGCCGAGTGCCAGCCAAATAGGCAGAACCTTAGGGTCGCCCGCCATCTCTCCACAAACGCTGACCGGGATTCCTTGCTGCTGAGCCGCTTCGATCGTCTGGCGCAGAAGTCTTAGTACAGCGGGGTGGTAAGGATCATATAAGTGAGCAATATGCTCATTCATCCGGTCAACAGCCAGTAAGTACTGCACGAGATCATTGGTCCCGATGCTGAAGAAATCCGCTTCCTTGGCCAACAGATCCGCGGTCAGAGCCGCAGCCGGCACCTCGATCATAATCCCGACTTCTATCTGCTCGTCAAAGGGCTGTCCCTCTTCTCTTAACTCCTTCTTGACCTCCTCCAGCAGCTGGTTGGCGTCTTTGAATTCCTTAACCGATGAAATAAACGGATACATAATCTTCACATGCCCGTAATGACTGGCCCGCAGAATAGCTCTCAGCTGAGTTTTAAAAAGCTCCTGCCGATCCAAGGAAATACGGATAGCACGGTATCCGAGGAATGGATTGACTTCTTGCGGAAGATCAATGTAATGGATATTTTTGTCTCCCCCGGCGTCCAGCGTTCGGATAACGAGCGGCTCGCCATGAAGCATTTCAGCAACCTGCCGGTATACTTCAAATTGTTCTTCTTCCGGAGGGAGGGAATTCCGATCCATATACAGAAACTCTGTCCTGAATAGTCCTACTCCCCGGGCTCCTGTCTTCAATGCCTGCTCCAATTCCTTGACAGAGCTGATGTTGGCCTTCAGCTCAATCGGCTTTCCATCCTGTGTGATGGCCTGCACATCGATCAACTGCTCCAGCCTTTCCATATGCTTCTGTATAATTTCCTTGCGTTCCCGGTAATGGGCAATCGTTTCCTCGTCCGGATTGACAAAAACGGTTCCTTCTTCCCCATCCAAAATAATTAAATCTCCGGTTTGGATCGGCCTCTTCAATTTCCCATCCAATCCAAGGACGAATGGGATCCCGATAGCTCTGGCCATGATCGCTGCATGAGAGTTCATCCCTCCCATAATGGTGACAATTCCCAAAATTTTGGAAGGATCGAGATGAGTCCATTGGGAAGGGGTAAGCTCTTTGGCCACCAGGACATAGGGATCATCCTGATCGGGCAGCGTATCCTGAAACCCGCCCAAAAGATGCTTGAGAAGCCGGTTGCCAACATCCCTTATATCGGCTGCTCTTTCTTTCATGTATTCGTCATCCAACAGATCGAACATGCCGACAAATTTATCAATCGTCTCTTTGACAGCCACTTCCGCAGCTTTATATTGCCGCTGCATAATAGCCTGGACCTCGTTCATAAAGACCGGGTCCTCCAGAATGGCCAGGTGCGCGTTGAAAATATTAGACTCTTCTTCTCCAATAAGCTCGGAAATATCCTCTTTAATCGTCTCCAGCTCCACCTTGGAAATCTGTATTCCTTCGTAAAGCTTTTCGAATTCGTAAGCCAAGTCGGCCACATCCACCAGTTTATCCGGCACATTCCATTCCCAGTTGGGCAGGACGATCGCTTTTCCTATCGCGATTCCAACAGACGCTCCAATTCCTTTAATCATCAGACTGACCTCCAACTGCTGCGGCTTCTTCTTTTAACACAACGGACATGACGGCCCCTTGACCTTTCTTAACAGCTTTAAAGGGAGCAAAGCTCCAGGACTTAATTCGCTCCGCATTGGTTATAAGCATAGGTGTCGCCAGCGATTTGGCATTCTGTCTTACTTTGGTCAAATTAAATTTAACCAACAGTTGTCCGGGAATAACCTCGTCCCCCTCCTGTACGACGGCGGTAAACCATTTTCCTTTCCCCTGCAGCTGCACGGTATCAATGCCAATGTGCAGCAGCACATCCAGACCATTCTCCGTCTGCAGGCCGATGGCGTGCATCGTAGGATAGATATGAATCACTTTTCCCGCTACCGGAGCTACGAGTTCCCCCCGTTCGGGAATGAAGGCTACTCCGTTGCCGACAATTTTTCTCGAAAATACTTGATCCGGCACTTCATCCAGCGGGATCATCCTGCCTTGAACAGGCGAGCTAAACAGCACTTGCTGCAAATCCGTCCGGGTCACTTTAATGATTTCTTCCCGGATCAATTCCGAGAACGTTCCGAAGACGACCTGAACGTTGCCGCCGCCCAAGCGGATGACTCCGGCCGCGCCCAGGTGCTTTAAGGCCGCTGTATCGATCAATTTGTCATCCTGCAGCGTTAGCCGCAGACGGGTGATGCAGGCCTCTATCGTTTTAATATTATTTTTGCCTCCAAGTGCTTGCAGAATGAGGGGCGAGCGATATCGGATATCCCCTGCCCATTCTTCCAGAGGCGAGCCTTCTTCCCGGCCCGGAGTCGGAAGCTGAAAGCGCCGAATGGCCCAACGGAAGAGCACATAATAAGTAATGCCGAATACAAGGCCGATAGGAATCAGCCATAGCCCGCGAGTGGACAAATGGCCGTTAATAATAAATTCCAGCAGGCCCGCCGAGAAGGAAAAGCCGTGATGGATACCGAGCTCGTAGGCGATCCACATGGACAATCCGGATAAGATAGAGTGAATGAAGAATAGCACAGGTGCCACGAATAAAAAAGCGAACTCAATCGGTTCGGTCACTCCAGTCAGAAAGCACGCTAATGCCGCGGTTAAAAATGTCTTCCGGATTTTCGGCTTCAGGTCTTCACGGGCTTCCTGAATAATAGCCAGCGCAATAGCAGGGAGGGCAAACATCATAATGGGATAGAGACCGGCCATAAAGATTCCCGCCTCCGGATCCCCCGCAAAAAATCTCGGCAAATCTCCGAATACGGTCGTTCCATCCGCCCTTTCAAAAGTGCCGATTTGAAACCAATATACATTGTTAAGAATATGATGCAAACCCGACGGAACGAGCAGCCGATAAGCTGTTCCGTATATAAAAGCTCCAAATCCCCCCAGGCTCAGGAGCATTTCGCCTAACCATTCGATCGTCTGCTCGACGGCTGGACCTACGGCAATAATAACCAGGGAGAGAAAAATAGTTGCGGTTCCGACAAAAATAGGCACAAATCTCGGTCCGCCAAAATACTGAATATATTCCGGCAATTGAATATTGCTGAACCGATGATATGACAGTGCAGTCAATATCCCTATTACAATGCCCCCGGTAACTCCCATTTGCAGCTGTGGCTGCATATAGGTCTGGGTTATTTGGGTTAGCAGGAAGTAACTGAGAAGAGCAGACAGTCCGGCAATGCCGGCATTGCTCGTAAGTCCCAAGGCTACCCCTACGGCAAACATAAAAGGGAGGTAAGTAAAAATCATATCTCCGGAAAAAACAAACAAGCTCCCGAGATTGCCCAGTCCAGCCGATTCCCATGGCAACGCTCCCAGACTCAGAAAGACGGCCGCTACGGGCAGGGCGATGGTCGGTATCATTAGCGACCTGCCCAATTGCTGCAAATATCCCATCCAGTTCATCTTCCGCTTCCTGCCCTCCTTTCCGATAACGCCTGAGCTTGACCATCTTTGGCAAATGCACAAACCCCTATTAGTGAATGTTCAAAAAGTCAACTTTTCAGCACCGAGAAGATTGTGCGAAGCTGAGAGCTTATGCTTCCGAAGAGAGTTTTGCTCTGCAAAACTTTCAGGAGGAGCGGAGTGTAGGCAAACCTACATGAGCATCGGACTTCGAGGGTGAGTGCAAGGTTCGATGCCGATTCCGCTTCTTGGTATCCTTCGTGATCAAAAGGGGACTTTTTGAACAACCTCTATTAGAATGGTAAAGCCTGTCGTCTCATTTGTAAAGCTAATAAGTTCATATCCCGAGAGTAACAGCATGGCAAAGTAAAAGCCCTGATAGGGTCAGGGCTTTTAACAGTACAGCCAGAATTATTGAAAATTCGGAAATTGCGAGCTGTAATTGCTGAATTGAGTGTGGGCCTGGCTAATTTCCTGCTGATCGGCAGCTTTCATTTTATACCAGCCCTTTTGAAACATCGCATCGAACACTTGAAATTGAGTTTGGTGAAGGTCTTGCAAAATTTGAGCGACGCTTTGATGAAGCTGAGGATTTTGCATTTCATTCAGACCGATGTTATAACCAATCGTGAGCTGTTTAATGCTCGATAACACGTCATTAATCCGATCCCGGTCATTCATCTCCGGCCCTTTAACCTGCGGCTCTTGCGGCGATTTCGGCATGGCAATTTGCAGACTCATGAGGGCGTCCTCCTTTTATTGAATAAATTATTGCAGCTGAGACAGAATGGTCTGATAATGCTGCTTATGCTTCTCGCCTACTTGCTTGATAAGCTGCTTAAGCTGCGGATCCGTACACAAATTAGCGGATTCATTGCATTTTTTCATCGCCAGAAGCTCCCAGGATAAATAATCCTTCATATACAGAAGCTCCTTCTCCGAAATCATGCTGCGGTCAGACGTCATTTGCTGATTGTTCGTTTGCATTGCAATACACCCCCAAGGTTTGGATGTGGAAGAAGCGGACCCGATTAGGCCCGCTTTAAAGTGCTCAAGTTAGAAACGAATTCCGCTTTGAGCCGGATTTTGGGAATCGGAACGAAGGTAGCTGTCATGTCCTTGCTGATTTCCACGATAATTGGCCGTGTGGAAAGAGCTGGCGCCCGAACCCACTCCCATGTTCATTGAACCGCCAAAGCTGCTCTGCGACGAAGGCTGCTGGGAATCGGAACGAAGGTAGTTGTCATGTCCTGGTTGGTTCCCACGGTAATTGGCCGTGTGGAAAGAACTGGCGCCCGAACCAATGTTCATCGAACCGGCTCCAAAGCTGCTTTGCGACGAAGGCTGCTGGGAATCAGAACGAAGGTAGTTGTCATGTCCTGGTTGGTTCCCACGATAGTTGGCCGTGTGGAAAGAGCTGGAACCCGAACCAATGTTCATCGAACCGGCTCCAAAGCTGCTTTGCGACGGCTGCTGGGAGTCAGAACGAAGGTAGTTGTCATGTCCTGGTTGGTTCCCACGGTAGTTGGCCGTGTGAAAAGAACTTCCCCCCATACTGCTCATCGAGCCGGCGCTGAAGCTGCTCTGCGAAGAAGGCTGCTGGGAATCAGAACGAAGGTAGTTGTCATGTCCCGCTTGGTTCCCACGGTAATTGCTCGTATGAAAAGACTGCATTCCGTAGGAAGTATTGCCTGCTTGATTTTGCTGATTCTGGCCATATTTGGATTGAACAAAACCGGTCGGCTGGAAACTTTGGGAAGTACGAATCGAAGATTGTCCTATGCCAAAGGAGCTTTGGGAAGGGTTCTGCGAATCGGAACGAAGGTAGTTATCATGACCTGTTTGATTCCCGCGGTAGTTCGCCGAATGGAAAGAGCTTTGGTTATACACGCTTCTGTGTCCTCCTTGAAAAAGTGAGGTCCTCCTCTCATAAAAACACAGAAAGGAAGCCATCTATATTGTCCGCCAGCGCTTGTACTTTTATTTATGGATAGTATTGGTCCCGCATTAAAAAAACCGCCCTCCGGGGCGGTTACGATTCCTTTACTTAGCGAGGCGGAAGCAATATCGAGTCCTCTACCTTAATACAGCGGTCCATAATAACCTGAAGACCGCCTTCTTGAGCAATCCTCGCCGATTCTTCATTGATGATTCCCTGCTGCAGCCACAGCACTTTGGCTCCGATCTTAACCGCTTCCTCGGCAATAGGGACCGTATGCTCGCTTCTGCGGAAGACATTCACGATATCGACCGACTCGGGTATATCCGTTAAGGATGGATAACATTTCTCGCCAAGAATTTGCTCTGCATTCGGATTAACAGGAATGATCCGATATCCTTTATTCTGCATCGCCTGTGAAACCATGTGGGAAGTCCGGTCCGGATTGTCTGACAGACCGACAACGGCAATCGTTGTGGCAGCCTCCAAAATTGATTTAATTGTATCCCGCGACGGATTCTCGAACGTCATCACAATAACCTCCCGGTTTAATGTATATATGGCACTAAAGAAAGCGATCATTCCGTTCCGAAGGAAAGTGCCTCCGAAGCTTCAAACATCTTGTTTTGTATTCCTTCTATATGGATTGGCCTTCGGATGGTAGGAATACAAAGCCAAAACTCGCCCTGGAAGCATCTTTCTTTCTCCACTCCATGATCTATTGAATCTTTAGTTCAACTTATAGTCGGCATTATAGATTACCCTTTATTCCGTATAAGTAATCGCCTGCTTTCCCATAAGCTCCCAGGTTTCAATAAATCTTGCTTTATCTACTTTAACCTGCGCCTTGCCTGAATAAGGGTCGTTGACATAGACATTATTCTCATCATATCCGACAACCAGCACAGCATGCTCAATAAAGGTGGTCTTGATTGGCCCGATCGGAGTGTCCCAGACAACCCACTTATCCGGGATTCTAAAAGTAATCGTTGTCCACGCAATGACAGGAATACCGCTTGCGATATGTCTTTCAATCTCTTCAAATTCCCCTCCGGTCAGATCGACAGCCGTAGGGATATAGCTTTTCAATTGCTCTATCAATGCCGTATGAAAGATTCCGAATCCTTTAGCTTTACCGGTGACCTCACCTACAAAGCCCAGATTCGGATTTCCCCAATAAGCAATGGAGCCATCCGCATTATAGCTGATTGGAGTAGGATCTTTGGGCATCTCCTCTGCAAGCTCCATCTTGTCCTTGTCAAATCCGGCAAACTGAAGAAGCATCGTCAAACTTGTCACTTCACAGCCCGAATACAGTTCAGGATATTGCTTAATGGCTGGAGCCGACAACATCGCGGACGAAGGATGCGGCAGAGGCCCAAGCTCTTCCGCCCCGGATTCTTCCTCGACGGACAAGGAGAGATCACCCTCTCCTAAATCGTCCGCGGCTTCGAAAGCGGCGGCAAACGCCCACGGTTTACCGGTTATTTTGGAATACAGAGCCAAGGACAGCCCCCCGCTAGTTAAAGCCAATGAGATGAGCAGCAAAAGACTCAATGTGTATTTAAGCACACTGGCAAAGATACTCATTCGTTATCAACTCTTCTTTAATTAATAATTCCGCTCTTAATCTTGCAATTCAATTTGCGCTCCCAACGACAGCAAATGTTCAAAGTAGTGTGGGTAAGATTTGGCAACATGATGAGCGTCGCGGATGACCAACCCTTGTCTGGAACGCAAGCCTACGACCGTCAGGGCCATAATCACCCGATGATCGTAGTGAGCGTCGATCTCTAAACCGCCTTCTACGCCTTCGGGCTTTCCGTGAACAATAATCTCGCTCTGTCTCTCTTCGACGTTAGCTCCCGCTTTATTCAGCTCCGTAACAAAGTCCGTTATCCGATCGCATTCTTTATAACGCAAATTCTCGACATTATAAAATCGGGATGTGCCTTCGGCAAAGACAGATGCGGCGACCATCGCCAGAACGGCATCCGTAAACTGATCTCCATCGAACTCTCCGGCCTTCAAAGCCGAAATTCCCTGTACATGAACCGTCCCGTTCTTATGCGTTAACGGAACTCCCATGGAACGAAGCACATCCACAACTGCGCGTTCTCCCTGCTTGCTGTTCTCCTCCAGCCGGTGAACCGTAACGTCGGATCCCGTAACCGCTGCCGCGGCTAGAATAGCTGCTGAACCCGGATAATCTCCTTGGATTGTATATTCTTGAGCTTTATAACGCTGTCCCCCCGGTATCCGGTAGCGCATTAAATCGCTCGCCGCTTCGATGTGAATGCCCGCCTGCTCCAGCACCTCCAAGGTCTGGCCGACAATGATCTTCGATTTCAAATCATGCAGCACTTCGATTTCACTGTCCTCTTTAAGAAGAGGTGTCATAAACAGCAAGGAGCTTAAAAATTGCGAACTCACATTCCCTGAAACGGAAATTTTTCCTCCTCTGGGTTCGCCTCCGTAAATAGTAATCGGCAGCTTGCCGCCGTTATGATCGACCCTTACATTCATTTGCTCGAGAGCGGTGATCAAGTCGCTATGAGGCCTTTTTCCTAACGATTCCGGATAAGTGTTGACGAAAGTAAGCTCCGGGCAAAAGGCGGCAACCGACATTAGAAATCGGAGCACCGCTCCGGCGTTGCCGACATTTAACTCACGGACTACCTGCGGATTCCGCCCGAAGCCCGTAATAGTCATCTTCTCTTCATCCTCGGCAACGATGGCTCCAAGATCTCGGATGCAGCGACGCATCGCATCGCTGTCCTCGCTATGCGCCGGGTAAAGCAGAGTGCTTGTCCCTTCCGCCAAGGCTCCGACAAGCATGTACCGCGTAGTGTAATTTTTGGATGAAAGGGCGTTGATAGTCCCTTTAAGTTCTGGCGTAGGTTTGACGATAGCCTTCATCTGGTCGAACTCTCCCTCTTTATTTATCATTAGTAGTGCTTGAGTCACATAGGTTGGATAACACTTGGGTTGCCGATCAGCGGCAAACCTTAATCAATTGCTTTAAGTGTACCATATGCCTATCCGCTTGGGAATCTTCTCCTTAAAGGAACGCCTCCTGGCGAGAACACACACCTTCCGTGCCTTCCCAGTATACGCCTATTGACCCAAGATTGACTCTCTTTTGACATTGGTTCCGGCGTTATTCATAATAAGTAACAAGCGATTATAGAACTGGAGGATCGTTCATGAATACTATAACTCCGTCCGAAGTGAAACAACGCCTCGCCAAAGGGGAAAAGCTGCGCCTTCTCGATGTTCGTGAAGACGAGGAAGTGGCCGAAATCGCTCTCCCCGGCATCCAGCACATCCCGCTCGGAGAACTGCCCGAACGGTACAATGAAATTGAGCCGGCTGAAGAAATTATCGTCATATGTCGCAGTGGCAACCGCAGCGGCAAAGCATGCGAATATCTGTCCGCGATGGGCGTGACCGGCCTGAAAAATATGGTCGGAGGCATGCTCGAATGGGAGAAGCTCTAAGAGCTTACTCCCCTCCCCAACCGCCGGCCTTCAGAATAGCTGCAACAATGTCCTGCACCGGCATATTGTCAGTGTTAATATGTATATCGGCAAAATCGTATGCATTTTTACGCTGTTCCATTAAAGAGGCGACTCTTTCCTCCAGATTTCCCTGAAGCAGAGGCCGGTTTTGGTCCGCCCGTACCCTCTCGATTATCGTTTCAACTGATGCAGACAGGGCTATGACCAGGCCATTGCTGCTCATCCTGGCCCGGTTCCCGGCGGCCAGCACCGCTCCGCCTCCCATCGACACAATTTGCCGGTTCTGCTGCATAATGTCTGCAATGACCGCGGTTTCCACCTGTCTGAAATAAGCCTCCCCATTCTGTGCAAACATTTCAGGGATCGTCCGTCCCTCTTTCTCTTCGATTTTTGCATCCACATCGACGAATGACCAGCCAAGCTTTCCGGATAAGGCTAATCCGACCGTACTTTTACCCGTACCCATAAATCCAATCAATACCAAATTGCTGTATTTCATCCTCTTGCCCCTTTGCTGAAATTCTTTTACTTCTTAAATATACATGAACAACAGCTGTATTTTATATGAGCCGCTCTTCCATTGCTTTTTGCATATTTTATTTTTACAGCTATGAATAAATTAACATGTTTACAGCAAGGATGTGAATAGACTAGCTATACACAACCATTAATTGTAAACTCTGTAAAGGAGCTGGCCTTATGCTGTCGTCACATCCCAACCCTTCGAGCCGCAGGCTGGAGCAAATTTTACACCCTAACCATCCTTTATGCAAAGATGACGTCATCTGGATGCTCGAATGGATTAAAAAAAAGGTGGCTGAGGGCGACCCTAAATTGCTGGACCTGCCTCAACCACGCTTGTTGAAGAACTTTCATTATTTTGCCGAAACGGCGATGATGTTTATTCATGGCCGTCCGGTATACGATCAAGAATTGGATAGTATTAAAAGCTGGCTTCGAGAGGCCGGCTATGGACTAATCGACGCCGATTAATCCATCCACTGGAAGTGGAAGGAACCTTCTTTATCCACGCGTTGGAATGTATGCGCTCCGAAGTAATCCCTTTGTGCCTGCAGCAGATTAGCCGGCAATCTTGCCGTACGGTAGCTGTCGTAGTAAGACAGAGCCGAGGCGAAAGACGGGACAGGAATTCCCCGGGAAACGGCCTTCGCGATCACTTTTCTCCAGGAGTCCTGATAGCTTTCGACGACTTCTTTAAAGTACGGATCAAGCAGCAGGTTTTTGAGCTCTGGTTGACGGTCGTATGCGTCTTTAATATTCTGCAGGAACGCCGCACGGATGATGCAGCCCCCGCGGAAAATCATGGCAATATTGCCATACTTCAAATCCCAGTTGTACTCTTCGGAGGCCGCTCTCATCTGAGCGAATCCTTGAGCGTAGGAAATAATTTTGCTGGCATAAAGAGCTTTGCGAACATCCTCAATAAACGCCTGACGGTCTCCGTCAAATGGCTGGGAGGCCGGTCCGCTCAGCACCTGGCTGGCTGCTACTCGCTCTTCCTTCATGGCCGAGAGGAAGCGGGCAAATACCGACTCGGTAATGATAGACAGCGGAACGCCGAGATCCAGCGCACTTTGGCTCGTCCATTTCCCCGTTCCCTTCTGTCCGGCCGCATCCAGAATAACATCGACCATCGGCTGGCCGGTTTCCGGATCGCGTTTGCCGAAAATATCGGCCGTAATTTCGATCAGGTAGCTGTCCAGCTCGCCCTTGTTCCATTCGCTGAAAATTTCATGAAGCTCGTCCGTGCTCAGACCGAGAACATCCTTAAGCAGTTGATAGGCTTCACAAATAAGCTGCATATCCCCATACTCGATTCCATTGTGTACCATCTTGACGTAATGTCCAGCGCCGTCGGGTCCGATATAAGTACAGCATGGATCTCCGTTTACTTTGGCAGAGATGGAAGTCAGAATCGGCTCGACGAGATGATAGGCGTCCTCTTGCCCCCCCGGCATAATTGCCGGCCCTTTCAGCGCCCCCTCTTCTCCTCCGGAAACGCCCGCCCCGATAAAGCGAATGCCGCGTTCTTCGAGAGCTTTGTTTCTTCTTTGAGTATCCGGGAAGTAGGCGTTGCCCCCATCGATCAGAATATCTCCCTTATCGAGAAGAGGAACGAGTTGATCGATCATGGCGTCCGTCGGTTCGCCGGCTTTGACCATAATTAAAATTTTGCGGGGAACCTCCAGCGATTGCACAAATTCCTCCATGCTGTATGTACCAAAGAGGTTTTTGCCCGGGGATTCCGCCAGCAGCTCCTTCGTCTTTTCCGGAGACCGGTTAAAGACAGAGACGGTAAACCCTCTGCTTTCAATGTTCAATGCCAGATTTTTGCCCATGACGGCTAATCCGATGACGCCTATTTGTTGTTTAGACATATTCGTTCTCCCTTCTAAAAAATCATGTTAGCTATATAAGTTGCACTAAAGAAAGCGATCATTCCGTTCCGAAGGAAAGTGCCTCCGAAGCTTCAAACATCTTGTTTTGTATTCCTTATTTATTTGATCGGCCTTCGGATGGAAGGAATACAAAGCCAAAACTCGCCCTGGAAGCATCTTTCTTTCTCCACTTCATGAGCTTTGAATTCTTTAGTGCCGAGTATATAACCGGAAAAGAGTCCTTTCCCGGTTATATCCATCCCATTCAATTATATCGTCATCGCTCCGAAACCGCCGTCGACGCGGATGAACGCTCCCGTCACAAAGCTGGAAGCCTTGTCCGAAGCCAGGAATACCGCTGCCCCTTGCAGCTCCTCCGCCTCGCCAAAACGCTGCATCGGAGTATGTCCCATAATGGATGCGATGCGCTCCTCAGACAAAATCTTGCGATTTTGTTCCGCGGGGAAAAATCCGGGAATGATGGCATTAACCCGTACCCGGCTCGGTGCAAATTCCCGTGCTAAATACTTCGTAACGCTGTTCACGCCGGCCTTGGAAGCGGAATAAGTGAACACCCGGGACAATGGCGGATCGGACGAAACTGAGGAAATGTTGATGATGCTTCCGCCTTCTCCTTTGTCAACCATATGTTTACCAAAGATTTGACAAGCTAGTACAACACTCTTCAGATTGACATCGATAATCCGGTCCCATTCTTCCATTGTAATCTCGAAGAACGGGGTTGCGCTATTAACACCCGGACAGTTCATAAGCACGTCCACCCGTCCTGTCCAAGCGATCACTTCCTGTAATATCCGCTTCAAATCTTCCTCGCTGGTAGCGTCCGCGGTGAAGCTCTTCGCTTGCCCGCCGGCTTCCCGGATGCTCTGTACGACTTGCTCGGACTTCTCCTGATTGCGGCCGACAATAGCGACGTTCGCGCCGTGCCCGCCAAGGGCAACGGACATTGCGCCGCCCAAAGTGCTGTTTCCGCCGATGACTACTGCCGTTTTACCGGTTAAATCGAATAAGTTCATTGTGTACCTCCTGGGATTGGAATGTCAAGCATTAATCCATCAATGGGCATGCTTATGTTGAAAGGCAGCGATGGCGTCAAATTCGCCGGTCAACTGCTTGTAAACCCTCATATAAATTTCGGTTAATTCGCGGTAAACCTCGTAATGGGCGGAATGGACCTGATGCCGCTGATTCGCCTGCACCCAATCATGCACTCCGCTGAAATCATTCACTTCTCCGATGGCCAACAGTCCGAGCTGAGCGGCTCCAAGCCCCGAGCTTTCGATGGAATCCGGCACCGTTACCGGAGTGCCCAGCACATCGGCCATCATCTGCCGCCAAAAAGCGGAGCGCGCAAACCCGCCTGAGGCACGAATTTCCCGGGTGCGTCCTCCGACTTCCTCCAAAGCGGCGACAACCGAATGAATCCGGTAAACGACGCCTTCCAGCACGGAACGGATCATGTGCTTCTTCTCATGGAACATGGACAAGCCGAAGAATACCCCTCTTGCGTTCGCATTCCAATACGGCGCTCTTTCACCTAACAGGAGCGGCAGGAAGAGCAGACCTCCCGAACCCGCCGGAGCTTCCGAAGCTAATTCGGTTAAATAATCGTAAGGGTCCATTCCTCGGCGGCGGCCTTCCTCCGCTTCCAGCGTGGCAAGCTGATCGCGCACCCAGCGGAACATGATGCCCCCATTGTTTATCGGCCCTCCGATCACCCAAAAGTCCTCCTTAAGCGCATAGCAGAACAGCCTGCCTTTAGGATCGGTCAGAGGCTCTCGGACGACTCCTCGGACAGCACCGCTGGTACCTATAGTTACCGAATAGACCCCCGGCTCAAAAGCCCCGGCTCCGAGATTCGCGAGTACGCCGTCCGAAGCTCCGATCACAAACGGAGTGTCCGGCTCCAGTCCCATCTGCGAAGCAAGCTCAGGCGCCAGCCCTTCGAGCACACAGGTAGTCGGTACCGGCTCGGACAGCTTCTCCGCCGATAGGCCTGCCGCTTCCAGCGCCTGACGGTCCCAGTCCAGATTGCGGAGATTGAACATTCCGGTAGCGCTGGCCAGAGAGTAATCGATGACATATCGCGCAAAAAGCCGTGCGAAGACAAACTCCTTGATGCCGATAAACTTGTAAGCACGATGGTAGATCTCCGGCTGATGATCCTTCATCCACATCAGCTTGGTGAGCGGCGACATAGGATGAATGGGAGTCCCGGTTCTTAAATAAATCTGATGCCCATCGAACTCCTTCTTTAATAAATCGGCATAGGAAGCGCTGCGGTTGTCCGCCCAAGTGATACAAGGAGTGAGCGGATTCGCCTCGGCATCCACTGCAATAAGGCTGTGCATGGCCGAGCTGAATGACACACAGGACACTTCCCGGGAGGCAACGTCGGCCTTACGGATCACCTCACCGATTCCGCGGACAGAGGCCTGATAAATTTCCAACGGGTCTTGCTCGGCCCGATCAGGACCGGGTGTATACAGCGGATACTCGATGGAATGAGAAGCAAGCACCCGGCCGTCGCGGTCAATCACCAGCGTCTTCGTGCTTGTCGTTCCGAGATCGACGGCAATGACGTAACGTTTAGCTCCACTCATTTAGAACAAATTCCCTTCGCTGTCAAATTTCAGTTCATAAGGCTCCGTCAATATTTCGATATCCGGATGGTTTCTGGCTTCCTCCAGCAAGTTAACGGAGATTTCGATCTCGCCCAGATGAAGTGTATCCTGGATTCTGACCATGCGGCATTTTGTATAGTCCAGAATATTACACGTTTTAACCGCCGCCTTGATCGCCTCCCGCTGGTTGGACAGCGTCGTGGCAATCTTGGTTGGAGCGCATACCGTCGAAGTGAGCCCATTGGCGTATGTCGCCTTCAGATCCGTCTTGTCGACGAGCCTTTGTGTCGTAAAATCTGCGGTACCGACCCCGTTGGCGTTGCCTTTCGTTTCCGGTGTCAGATCGAATACGACCATTTTGGACACTTCGGGTCCTCCTTCAGCATAGGGGGTCGGATAACGTCCGGTTACATTCGGGTCCATCCCGTCTCCGCTAATATTTTTTCCGATATAGTCGATCAGGAGAACATCGATTTGCTCGAACAAAATTTTGGGCAGACGCTCCTTCGCTTCAACGAGCAGCTGCTCCTCTCTTTCACGTATTGCAGCGGCCGGAAGCACTTCAATCCGGCAGGTTTCATCGTAGGCGTTCTCGACGAGCGCCACTCCGAACAAGATGGGCAGCTTGTCAATCATGATTTCGGCCATGGCCGGCACATTCTCGGCCATATATTTAAACCCGAGCTGATGACAGGCCTCCGCGCCTTTTTGCTTCCCGAGCCCGATCGAGATCATCTTCATGATCCCGCTCTCAATCGGCCCGCGAAAGGCGGTGTGCGGCTTCACCCGGTTAATAACGACGATGGCGTCTGCTTCATAAGCATACTTATCTACATAGACCGGCAGTCCGTTCGAAAGTTGGTCGATTTGGACAACCTCCATCGAAGAACGAATCGGAGCTCCCATCGCTTCCTCCGTAACGCCCAGATGCTCCAGCACTTCCTTCTGCCCTTCTGCCGTAGCCCCGCCGTGACTGCCCATACAAGGGACGATAAAGGGATGGGCGCCGGCGGCCTTAATAGCATCAATCGTCGTTCTGGTAAACAAGCCGATATTCGCTACCCCGCGGCTTCCGACCGCAACTGCAACCTGCTGCCCGGGCTTTATGGCGTCAACAGCGCCCGGCTTGGCCAGCTCTTCCTCCAGCTTCCGCTGCGGATTCTCGACGACGCTTCGGTCGAATTTTTGCCGGATGCGGACCATTCGCGGAATAGGAATATCCTTAAGCAGTTGTTGTAAAATGTCCATATTGAATTCCTCCTTAGATGGCGTCCCCGGCTCGCTATAGCTGCTGTTAATAGCCGGTTTGCGACGCAGTGGACTGACGGCGTGCGCCCTGCTCTACCTCCGGGATACGGAGTCCCGGATCATTAATTCAGTGGGCAAATAGACAGTATCCTGCTTGCCCAAATCCTTGCTTTCGATCAGGTCAACCAGAACGGCCGCCCCTTTGCGGCTCATTTGCTCCACAGGTCTCTTGATGGTCGTCAATGCGGGGGACAGGTATCCCGAGAACAGGTTGTCATCGAAGCCGGCTAATGAAAGATCATCGGGAATCTTCAGCCCGTACTCCAGAGCCGCCTTCATGGCGCCAACCGCCATATCGTCATTGGAACAAAAAATGGCCGTCGGCAGCTCCGGAAGCTTCAATAGATCCTTCATGCGAATATAACCGCTTTCCAAATCGTAGCTTCCCTGAACCTGGTATTCTTCCCGGATTTGTAAATCATGCTCGGCCATAGCTTCCAAATATCCCTTTTTACGCTCCTGCGTCGATTTAAACCCGGCTTTTCCTTCAATGATCGCTATTCGTCGGTGTCCCTGATGAATTAAAAACTGTACAATCTGGAACGCCCCCTGCCGATCGTCTGACAGGATATTTACAGAACCGTATCCTTCTACATGCCGGTTCAGCACCACAAAAGGAATCCCGGATTCATGCAGATGGCGGATAAACTCATCGTCCCTCGCGCTTTGGCTCATAACCAGAACGCCGTCGAAGCTTTTTCTCGTTATCCCGTTGTAATCCTTGTAATCGTCGATTCCCCGGACGACAAGATTGTAAGACCCTTTGACAACATTGTTTACACCCCGAACCGATTCGAAAAAGAATCCTGCAGAGGTTCCCTCATTTAGGGTGGAAAAAAACAACCCCAGGTTATAAGAACGATCCAGGACAAGACTTTTGGCGCTGTAATTGGGCGTGTAATGCAGTCGCTTGGCAATCTCTTGGATTTTTTCTTTCGTCTCCCGGTTAATCAAGGGGCTTTCATTGAGCGCCCTGGAAACCGTAGTATGTGACACGTTGGCCAGCCTCGCGATGTCTTTGATCGTGACGCTCATAGTTTCACCTCTGCTACTACAATACCATATCTCTGCACACGTTAACAACGGAATCGATACAAATAAATTCGGTTGATTGGAATCCCGGGCTCAAACTCCCTATGGAGACCTCTTTCACGGACTTTCGCTGCTGTCTTAAATTACGAAAAAGCCTACAAATATGCAGGCTTTCAGACGTTAAACAAGCATTTATGGCGTGAGTTGAACAAGGTTTAGAATATGAAACAATCGTTAAACGCCCGCTTCTTCCTTCTCATACATCTCTGTCAGCTTTATGCTTCTGCCCTGCTGCAAGCGGGAGCGCTCGGAAGCGAAGGCAATCAAATGGCTTTGCAGGGAAGCTGTAGCCGATGTAAGGCCTTGAGACGGGTTGCGGTCGAACTGATGCACATTTTTGAGGAAGGAGCTCACCATCCGCTCATCGCCTCCGCCATGGCCGTCTCCTTGCACGCTGCATTTGATTTCAACCTCTTCGCCCGACGCATAGCGGTATAGCGTAAATGAACCTTTATCCATGTCGCCAATGATCTCGCCCTGCGTGCCCATAATCTGCACGCGGCGGGTACCGCTCTTCGGTAATCCCGACATAATAAAGTTAGCGTTGGCGCCGCTGGCAAATTCCATATTGACGACCTGATGGTCGACAACATTATTATCGCAGCGATAGACGCAGCGGCCGAACGGTCCTTCCTTAAGCGCCCGGATAATGCCTTCCTGCGACAAATCGTGCGTCATATAGCGCGCCCATTGATCGGCAGGCAGCTGCAAATACATTTTAATCGCTGAAAAAGCGCATTCCCTCTCTGCTTCGCAACCGTCGATGCAGCGGTCCGTTGAGCCCTCCGGCGCGTTCTCGGCCTTAAAATGAAGCAATGAGCCAAAGGAACTGACAGCTGTGCACGGCTCATCCATCAGCCAGGAGATGAGGTCCAGGTCATGGCAGGACTTGGCCAAAATCATCGGGCTTGTTTCCTCGGAATTGCGCCAATTGCCGCGCACGTAGCTATGAACCATATGGTGATAGCCCACGTTTTCGGTCAGCTGAATGGTGCCGATTGCGCCCAGCTCGCCCTCCTCGATGCATTTCTTGATGCCCGACCAGAACGGAGAATAGCGAAGGACATGCGTGACCACCAGCAATCGCTTATGCTTAAGCGAAGCTTGCTCCAGTTCTATGCATTCCCGCGCATTGGGCGACATCGGCTTCTCCAGCATAACATGGTAGCCAAGCTCCATCGCTTTCATTGCCGGTATATAATGCATTCGGTCAAGCGTACAGATGATCATCACATCAGCTATTTTCCCCTGTTCAAATGCTTTTTCCCAAGAATTATATGCATGCTCTTCATCGATTTGATGAATCTCCGCAAAACGCTGTCTGCGTTCATCATCCGGCTCGGCTACCGCAACAAACTTCAGTTCATTCGGAAATTTTTCCGCGTACGGTCCGTAAATGTATCTTCCTCTGCTGCCTGCGCCTAATAGTACAGCCGTTAATGTTTTCAAAGCTCTTCCCCCTTGCGTATACAATTGCATCCTAATTTCATTGTAAGGGGTGACTCCGCGCATAAAAAGAGATCATTGCTTACATTTCATATACATTTATTGACCTTGCTGCACCGTTTCGGTGCGGGCCGTCCGAAAATCCTGCGGCGTCATATCATTTTGCTTCTTAAAGAAGCGGATAAAAGCAAGTGCCGAATTGTAGCCCAGCTTGGCGGCAATTTCATTGACCTTCATGGATGTATTGAGCAGCATATCCTTTGCAATGACATTGCGGTAATCATTCACGTATTTAGAGAGTCCCATTCCCGTTATCTGCTTGTAAAGCCTCGATAGATAGGATGGATTCAAGCTGACATAATCCCCAAGAGCGGTTAGGGATATATCGTCGGCAATATGCTCCTCTATATAGCGATGCACCTTGTTGACGACCTCCGCCGGCAGCTCTGTTCCTCTAATCGCATTCCATTCAAAAAAGCCGTCCGCAATTTGCCAATAGTATGAAATAAGCTCCGTCCATGAAGCCGTCTCCTCCTGGCGGAACAGCATATCCAAATTAATCTGGGTATTCATATAGTCGCGCATGTCTTTATTTTTGTGCAAATGCGCCAGAAATACCGCAGACAGGGAATGGTACAGCTCAACCTTGCGCTCATAAGGCGTATCCGGATCTTTCCAGCTGTCAGTCAATTCAACAAACAGTTTATTGAACTGCTCGCGGTAATTATTTTCAAGACAGCTCATCAGCAGCTGCACGCGAGCGTGGAAAAAGCCATCATGATAGCTATTCGCCTTCTCATTTTCTTCGGACTTCTGAATATCTTTATCTGTCATGATGATTTCATGAAACAACCCATGGCCTTGCACAAGACCGTATTTCATCGCATGAAAACGATCCGACAGCCGATTCCATGGGGCCGCCTCGCTGCCAATAAGAAAAGATACGGAGAGGCTCAGTAATTTTTTGCTGGTAGCCTGTATCGTCTCCAAATTGCCGCTCACATAGCGGTAGGCCCTGGTCCATTCCACTGTGCCGGTATCCGATGTTAACTCCGGGCTGGCTTTAGGCTGAAAGATCCATACCATTTTGTTCATGTCAAATACGACTGAGAAGCAGCGCACATGGGCGGATAAATACTCATCGCCGATATTTTGCAGAGCGTAAGCGAGCAAAGCCTTGTCCGGGGCCGTGAACATTTCCTTCCAAGCATCGATCCGGCCAATCAGCAAATAAACAGGCAGCGATGCGTCAAGCGGAATGTCGATTTCCACAAAAGCGTCCCGAAGCTGCTCCCCGGTCATAGGCTTGCCTTGAAACAAGCCCCACATATATTCCTTCTGCAAGGAAGGCAGCGCTATTCTCATTTTGGACTGGGCGCGCAAGATCATTTGCGCCTGATCCTGTTCTTCTTCAATTTGCTCTATCGCCCGTTCAACCGCATGAACGATCTTCTCGTCGCTTTCCACTTTCAGCAAATAATCAAAGGCGCCAAACGTAAGGGCGCTCTTCGCATAGTGAAAATCATTGTACCCCGTCAAAAATATAACTTTGCACGCCGGCCACTGCGATCTTATTTCCTGCAGAAGCTCAATACCCTCTATGCCGGGCATCTTAATATCCGAAATCACAAGATCAATCCGGTGATGAGACAGCACCTCCAACGCCTCTTCGCCGGAATAGGCCTTCATGACTTCAAGCTCCAGATGCTCCGTCTGCTCGAACAACTCCAGAAGACCATCCACAATAATCGGCAGATCATCTACGATTAATAGTCTGTACATGGCGATTCCTCCTTAGCTCATGCTCAGCTTAATAATAGCTTGCAGCCCTCCCAGCTCAGAGCGTGACACGATCATGCCAAACTCTTCTCCATAACGAAGCTGAATTCTGCGATGAACATTAAGCAAGCCTGTTGTCTCCTCCATCCGGTTCGTTGAATGACGCAGCTTTTTGCCAAGCGCTTCTATTTCCTCGTCCGTAATGGACCCGCCGTTATCTTCTACATAAATGTAAAAAGCATCCTTTCGCAGCTTGCTGTGCACCCATAGCTCGCCTGGACCCAGCATATTGCCGAGGGCGTGTTTATAAGCGTTTTCAATAATAGGCTGTAAAATCAATCGGGGGACTTCAATCGGCTGGGATTCGGCTTCAAACAGCACTTGTATGCGATCCCCGTAACAGATCGATTGCATCTCCACATAAGTGCGGGAATGCTCCAGCTCCAGCTCCAGCAGGATGTCGTCATCATTATGGCGCGTAATGAATTGAAAATATTGCCCGATGTATAAACAGAACTGGTACGCCTTTTCCTTCTGGCTATCGGATTTAATCAAGCGGCAAAGCACAAAAAAGCAATTATATAAAAAATGAGGATTAATTTGCGATTGCAATCTTTTCAGCTCCGAGCGCTGAGTGCGAATTTGCTGCTCATAATTTTCCTCAATCAGTGTTTTCAAAGATTTCACAGTATCGTTAAAAGCCTGGTACAAATAGCCGAGCTCATCATTCCCGCGGTCGATCACGATCGGCTCCAGCTCGTTTTGCTGCATGCGGCGGAAGGAACGCACCAGCTTTATCAACGGACGGTATATTAACCGGATTAAAAAATAGGTGAAGAATAACACAATAAAAACGGCAAGCACGCAAGCCCACCAAAACAAAGTTTTATATACCTGCAAGGAACCGAGAAGCATATCTTCCGGTATGCTCGTTATCATGTATGAATTCCAGAGGCTGGAATACTTGAATACGGTTAGAAATCGTTTGTTTTTATACTGAATCGTTTCATAGCCTTCATCCATTTGCGCTGCCTGCTTTTCAAAAGCCAGCTGCTTCATCAGATCATGCAATTCAAGGTCGGAGCCGCTATTGATTTCCCAGTCACGCTCCAAATTAAGCAGTATGGTCTGGCCTCCCCTGCTGTTGCCGATTTGCGCTAATGTTTCTTTAATTTTGCCGGTTGAGAGCTCTACGCCCACCACATAGAGCGGATCCTTTTTGCCGGCAGGGTACTGCATCGTAATAAACAGCCGGTCCTGCCAATAAATAAAAGGCTCCGTATAAAGCTTCTTGCCTGGCTGCATCGCGGCATATTCTTCCGCATTCAGCTTGGTTTCAAAGCTGTTGCTCAGCACAGTGCGCTCGATATGCGGAATGTACGCCTTCGCCTCGCGAATAAACGGACTGGAATTTTTCATTAAATCCAAGCGGTGCTGAATATCCAATATTTTATACGACCGCTCGTAGGAGCTCATCTGCTCGCCGGTCGCCGCCACTTCCATTAAATCTCTGTCCATGACGTAGTTAGGCAAATATCGGTTGATCCGGTCCGCTTCTTTATTCAGGGAGTCTAAATAAAACCGCGTCGTATTCAAAATCGAATCGGATATTTCACTGCGAATATTATTGGCCCCCTGCTCATTAATCATCCAGGTAATGGCCATGAGCGGCAGCAAGGCCGCCAAAAAGGCAGCCATTATTTTTTTGAATATAGAGGAATCCTGTAAAAAGAATATACTTTTCATCGTTTGTTCTCCTGTGCCCGAGATCTACGACTTTCCTGTCTATTCTTTTACACTTCCCATTACAATGCCTTTAATGAAAAACCGCTGCAAGAATGGATAGACAATAAGAATCGGGAAAGCCGCAACGAAGATTTGTGCCGCCCTGCTTGTACGGTCAGACAGCTGGAGCATGAGCTCCACATTTTCGGATTTAATAAATCGGAAATCCATCTTAATAATAACGGTTTGCAAGAACGTTTGCAGCGGGTAATTTTCTGGATGATTCATATAGAGCATACCATCGAACCAGCTATTCCAATGCCCGACCATCGTAAAAAGCCCCGTTGTCGCCAGTGCGGGCAATGATAGCGGAACATATATTTTCCAAAGTGTTGCAAAATGCCCGGCTCCGTCAATCCGTGAAGCTTCCTCAAGCTCCTTGGGCAAATTGCGGTAAAAGTTCAATAGCAGGATGACGTTGAATACGTTAACCGCCGTAGGAAGCACCAGCGCTCCGAGTGAATCAATAAGTCCCAAGCTTTTAATGGTCAAATAGGTAGGAATAAGTCCGCCGTTGAACAAAATCGTAAAAACGAATATCCAGGCATAAACGGTTCTTAGACGAAACGTATTGCGGTCCTTGGATAAAGGATAGGCTGTAATAATCGTTAAAAGCATGCTTAATGCCGTCCCTGCAACAACCCGTTGAATAGAAACGCCAAAGGCTCTTAAATATTCAGGCTTGCCGAACACGTTATCATAAGCCGCCGTTGTAAATTCTACAGGCCACAGCGCAACCTTGCCGGCTGCCGCCGCCGAACCCGAGCTAAAGGAAATCGCCAAAATATGAATAATCGGCATTAAGCATAGAAAAGAAATAAACGCAAGAAAGATTAGATTGCAAACAAGAAAAGCCCTTCTTCCGAATGACGGTTTAATTGCCACGGTCTGTCTCCTTTCTGAATGACCGGCTTTTCCGCTATTAGAAAATACGGTAATTCGCTAGTCGGTATGCGAGTACGTAGGATACGGAAATAAAAATAAATGACACAACTGATTTCAATAAGCCGACAGCTGTGGCAAATCCGAACTGCGCTTGCTGTATCCCCATGCGGTAAACAAAAGTATCAATGATATCGGCACTTTCATAAACCGGCGCGCTGTACAGGTTAAATATTTGATCAAATCCGGCATTCAGCACATTGCCGATATTAAGCGTAAGCATAAGGACTATGATCGGCATCATGCCCGGCAGCGTCACGTGCAGCGTTTGTTTCCAGCGGCCTGCGCCGTCAATTTCAGCGGCTTCATAAAGCGTAGGGTTAATCCCTGTCAGCGCCGCCAAATAAACAATGGTGCCAAATCCAAATTCTTTCCATACATCCGAGATGACCATGACATAAGGGAACCAGTTATTGTCGCCGAGAAAGAAGATCGGCTTAATGCCCAACCATCCGAGCAGTTGGTTAAACACGCCGGAGGAAGGAGACAAAATATCGACCAAAATACCGCTCAGCAATACCCAGGATAAAAAATGGGGCAAATAGACCAATGTTTGGAACGTTCTTTTAATCCACTCTCTACGCAATTCATTAAGCAAAATAGCAATGGTGATCGGCACAAACAAACCGGCAACTATTTTCATTACAGCAATATATACCGTGTTAAAGAAAATACGGCCGATATCCGGATAATCCATTAACAATTGGAAGTTCCTCCATCCGATAAACGGGGAGCCGAACAACCCTTTACTCGGTACATATTTTTGAAAAGCCATCATGATCCCTGTCATTGGAATGTAACTAAAAATAATAATAAAAGCCAAACCCGGCAGCAGCATCAAATGAAGCGGCCATTCCTTCTTCCACCTGCGCGTCAGTCTATTCATATCTTCACCTCGCTGATTCACTTTTCATGCTGTGCATTCCTTGCTCAATAACCTATATATGTGGCACTAAATAAAGCTATCATTCCGTTCCGAAAGGAAAGTGCCTCCGAAGCTTCAAACATCATACTCCTTCCCCAAAAAGTGAAGATGAGCTTCGAAGCAATTCCAGGTACTTTTCGGGGACCCCGAAACAAACAGATTCCTTCTATATAGATGGGCCTTCGGATGGTAGGAATACAAAGCCAAAACTCGCCCTGGAAGCATCTTTCTTTCTCCACTTCATGAGCTATGATATCTTTAGTGCCGGGTATATAGGTTGTTCTTTAAAAAAGGAGGGATTGCATAGAACCAATCCCTCCCTGCGTACAGATTCTATTTAAGCGACTTATACCACTCGTTAACTTCTTTCGTGATTTCATCGCCGCCAAGCTTCTTCCACTCTTCAACGAATTTATCGAACTCGTCTACGGATACTTGGTTCATAATGATTTTGATGAATACTTCATCACGTTTTTTAGTTAAAATTTCTTGACGGTCTGCCATCGCCGGAGTAGGTGCGCCATAGAATTTGTTTTGCAGGTATTGCTTGTTCTTTTGAATTTCTGGAACATGAGAATAGGCTCCCTTAGGACCAGAGATTAAATATTCCCACCACATGTTTGTATCGCCTTCAACGTATTGCATGGCGCGGGCATAACGCGTTTTTTGGTCTGCTGTCTCAAGTATGCTTTCGTCCTTGGTTTCAATGGCTTTCGGCAAGATTTCGCCGTTATTGTCAAACTGTTTGCCTACACGAAGCGGATTAAGCAGCCAGTAGTTGTTGCCTTTTTCAACACGGTCTTTACCATACCCATATACTTTTTGCTCTTCTGTCGGATGATTGTCAACAACGATCCATTGGTTTAGCAAACGGATCACGCCTTCCGGATGCTTGGCTTGTTTGGAGATGACATAGTACTCATCAACGCCAAGACCGATTTGATTCAATGCAGGCTTGTTATCTATGGAAGGGACAGGGAACACTCCCCATTCTTGAACAACCTTGCCGTCTTTAACAGCGCCTTGCGCAAGCTGCGCCGGTGTCCAGGAAGCGCCAAATACCATGCCGATGCTGCCGTCGTAAATAAGCTCAGCAGCTTTTTCCGTATCTTTAACCGCAAACTCAGGATCGATGAGACCTTTTTTGAACATTTCTTGCAACGCTGTAAGAGCCTGCTTCATCTCGGGCTGAATATCACTGTTCATCAAACCGCCGTTCCCGTCTTCCATCCAAATGTTTTCATAAGCATGGTAACCGTTCAAGAACGCTCTCAGACCGGTAACGCCTGTCTCAATATTAAATGGGCTCTTGCTAGCCGCAATACCGAAAGCTTCTTTTGTGCCGCCAGGATTTTTCGCTTTGAACGCTTCGGCAATTTCAAAGAAATCATCCATTGTTTTAGGCTCAGGCAGGCCCAGTTCTTCCAGCCAATCCGTACGAACGAACAAGTATTGATAGTTGAACGGATTGTATGAGCTTGGAATGCCCATCATTTTCCCGTCGATCATCGCTGTTTTCATTTGCATGCCGCCGTCCATGGTCAGAAACTTTTTCGTTTCTTCCGTAGCATGCTGATCATAAATCTCTGTCAAATCCATAATCATATCCGCTTCAGTAAGCTCTTTAAGCTGTGTAGCGTTTACAAGCAAGAAATCCGGAAGATCGTCGGATGCAATGGCAATTTTTACTTTCTCTTTAAATTGGCTTATATCTGCAACCCATTTGTTTGTAATTTTTACACCGATATCTTTTTCATAAGCTTCATAAACCGAGTTTTGGTCGAAGCTTTCGCCTTCGTCAAATTTCAAGTAAGGATCGCTTGGCGAAACCGTTGAAACTTCAATAACATCATTGCCGTTTCCCGTGCCTGTTGATTCAGTCGGTTCCTTGGAATTTCCAGGTGAATGGCTTGGCTCAGGCGACGTTTTGCTGCCGCAGCCTGTAAGCGCCAAAGCAAGTGTCAAGGAGATCATTGCAAGTGCCTTTTTGCTCTTCAACATTTACCCCTCCGATATGTTTCGTTATAGTTTTCGCTGCAAATTGTACTGCCGTATTTCCTATTTCCAGTATAGAAAGAAGCTCTCCGCTGTTCTATATACTAGTCTTTACTTTCGTATACACCTCTTGACACCAGGCAAAAAATAAATACTTACTGTGATTGGCGTTTAGAGCGCGGCTTCCAAGAACTTTGCTTTTTATATACATTTCTTTACTTTGCATCGGGAAATACTTCAGAATGTATATATAAAAGTAAAAAGGAGTATCTGGCTGAAGGCAACCCTTGTTTATATACTTGGCCTATAAATTGATCACTGTCTGGAGGCATTTGGTCACGATGAAACTTCATATTACTTATGATCATCCCATTGCTATCAATGCTTTCGAATGGACGCCTGCCACTTACCGGCAGCCGCCTCATGTGCACGCGAGTCTGGAAATCGGCCTTTGTTTAACAGGCAAAGGCTGCTTTTTCTTCGGCAATAAACAATATGCAGCTAATCCTGGCGACTTGTTCTTGGTCAATAATGAGGAACGGCACATTGCCCAATCCGATCCCGACGACCCGAGCCGTTATCTTTTTATTAACTTTGATGCCGCGCTGCTGCTAGCGGAGGAGCCCGGTCTGCTGCTGCCATTCTCCTATCGCTCCACTCATTTTTGCAATCATATTATTGGCGGCTCACCCCTCGCAAAACAGCTTACTCCATGGATGCTAGCCATAGCGGAAGAACTGCGGGAGAAGTCCCCGGGTTATTTGGTGATGGCCAAAAGCGCACTCATTCAGCTCTGCGGCCGTCTTCTGCGTCATTACAACGGTTTGCTCACAGATGATGAGCGGCAGAACATGGTACAGTCCGTTCGCCAGGTGCAATCGCTGGCCGCTTTGGTCGAACAGCGTTACAAAGGGCCGATTAGCTTAGGGGAATTGGCTGATGAACTTGGGTTAAGCGTCTCGCGCGTGAGCCGGGCGTTTCTGGAAACGACCGGTTATCGTTTCTCGGACTATGTTTCCTTGCTGCGTATTCAGGCTGCCAAGCGGGAGTTGGCGGGAACAGACAAAGCTGTGGCTCATATTGCATTCGAATGCGGCTTTCAAAGCTTGCCGACCTTTTACCGTGTTTTTAAAGAGACTGTCGGCATGTCTCCGATCAGTTATCGGCAATCTATGGGGGTTACGGAATGAGCAAAAAATGAGATTAACGCTTTCATAATATGAGAAGCCAGAGCCGGCATGGCTGGTTATAATCAAGGCATAAGTTGATTTCACCTTTTTCAGGAGGGGAACGTTATGACGAAATGGTTTGGACTGAGGGAATTAGTTCGGGAAGAAATAAAGCAGCGCGGAGAAGAAGGCTGTAATGTAGAAGGGATGTCCGAATGTCTGGAAGCAGCCGGCACAGACGAAGCAAAGCTTATGGAAGTATACCAGGCTTTAATGGCCCTTGAACCAAGTGCGGATTTCAAGTATATCGAGCCATCGGAATTGGAAGCCATTCGCGCCGAACGTCCGGAAGGACCGAGAATACTGTCCGGAAACTGGGATGAACTCAAATGGCAGGATAAATTTTATGGTGCTTGGCTCGGCCGGTCGGCTGGTTGTGCGCTCGGAAAACCTCTGGAGACCCTTCCCTTCATGCAAGGCTCCGGCGACAGACCCGGCTGGCACAATATCAAGTTGTGGTTCGAAGGCGCCAGGCAATGGCCGATTCGGCACTATACCCCGGGCGAGTCAACTGCAGAAGCCGAGTACGGTATCGAGATAGCCCGATGGAGCAGCTTGGCCAGCTGCCGGGAAAACATTCGCTTTATGGAAACAGACGATGATATTCGTTACACGGTTCTTGGCCTGCTCATGCTTGAGGAGCGCGGGCTTGATTTTAACTCCTGGGATGTAGGCAAGCTGTGGCATCGTCATTTGTCATTCGGGCAGGTATTCACAGCTGAGGCGCAGTCCTATCTTAATTTTGCCCGTGTCACTTCACATATTAGCGGCGATCAGCCAGATGACTGGGAGAAACATATCCATTGGGGACGTTCTTATTTGAATCCTTTCCGCGAATGGATCGGCGCCCAGATCCGTGTGGATGGCTATGCATACGGTGCTGCCGGCCAGCCCCAGCTTGCAGCTGAGCTTGCTTGGCGGGACGCTTCCTTCTCCCATGTGAAGAATGGTATTTACGGCGCTATGTTTTGCTCGGCTATGATTGCCGCCGCATTCGTTGAAAGGGATATGAAGCGGATTGTCGAGATCGGATTGAGTGAAATACCGAAACACAGCCGTCTGGCAGAAGATATCGCAATAGCGGTCAAAATTGCTGAGGAAACGGAAGACACATTAGAATTGGTGAGTAAAATATGGGAGACATTTAAGCACTATCACCATGTTCATACCAATAATAATGCTGCATTATGCGCGGCTGCGCTCATTCATTCCGGCGGCGATTTTGAGAAAGGCATTACGACAGCCGTACTTGGCGGCTGGGATACCGATTGCAATGGCGCCACCGTCGGCTCCATTCTTGGCGCATCGCTTGGAGCGGCAGCGCTTCCTGAGACATGGATTTCGCCGCTAAACGATACTTTGTATGCGGATGTCAGCGGCTTCCACCCCATTGCCATCTCAGAATGCGCTCAAAGAAGCTACAATGTCTTCCGAAAATTGCAGCAGTAAACTTATTTTTAGATTATGACAAGAAGAAACGCCTTGCGGCGTCCTATAAATGACGTGATAGTTTCTGTTACGGCTTAGGCCGGCATCGATCGATGCCGGCCTTCCACTTTTACCGAAAATCAAAAAAATCTCCGCAAAGATCATGCGAAAGATTTTTTTGCCTAGCTCTTTAATGTTCCCTTCACTTCTCACATCTCCAGCGTGAGCATTTCTCTGCGCAGCTCCTCCAGCTTTTTCTTAATCTCCATAATTTCACTGTAGTTGCCGCGCTCCAACGCTTCCTGCAAGTTGGCCAGTTCATAATCCAATTCCATCCGTAAAACCGGTATCCGCTCTTCTATACGTGTCGACTTTAGTGCTTCCGTCATTTCTTCTAATGTAACCATAGGATCCCTCTGAAAAATTATTTTATGGTCCACCCCGGAAATCTCAACCATCCGAATAATTTCACCGAACATGATGCTCTCTATTAAAATCTGTCTTTCCTTAAATCGTTTGACCACTGCGTGCCCTCTAGTATCGCCTATCATCTTTTCCATCAATTCCGAAAGCTTTTCATCCTTGAAAGAGTAGCTTCCAATCATTTTAAAGCGTTCTCCTATCCGTTCGAATTTCAATTTAACCAGCTTCCTGCCTGTACGGACGGAGATGATGAATTGGGTGTCGTTTTCATTCCAATATAAGGAGAACCCTTCCTGGATTAATGCTTTGATGAAATGCCGGATCTGACGGCGATCAAACCGTAGTTCTAAGTTGCAATACTCCACTTCGTGCCCGTTGTTCACGGCCGGACCCTCCCCCCATAGCACTTCCTTGACAGAATGTTCAGACAACTTATCCTTTTACCATATCTTATTATCAATATTATGTTTTAGCAACTTGGTTTAATGATTAAATGTTGGCAAAGGAAGGAATTTGGTTGAATGTCTCGGCGGCTTGTCCTGAGAGCTTGGCCATCGGGCGGCAGATCGGTGGACTTCTTTCTATAGCTTAGACAAAAATTTGTCAATAGAAACCATCCTTATTAAAAATAGTTGATATTATGGATATGCTATAATTGAAACCAATAGCTTGAGTGCAGCGATAAGATTAGGAGGAATTGACATCCATGAAGTTTGCAGGATTCGAAGCAGAAGATTTCGATGCGCTAACCGTGGAAGGACTGGAGCCGCGGATGGAAGCTATTATCGGACAGATCCGGCCCAAATTAACTGAGCTGGGTGAACAGCTTAGTCCCTTCCTGTCGGCCATATGCGGACAGCCAATGTATCCCCATGTAGCCAAGCATGCACGGCGCACGGTGAATCCACCTGACGATACGTGGGTGGCCTGGGCTAGCCATAAACGGGGGTACAAGGCACATCCCCACTTCCAAATAGGACTCTGGTCCACCCATCTGTTCATCCAATTCGCCATTATTTACGAAAGCACAAACAAGGCGGTTTTTGCAAATAATCTGCTGAAATGTATGGATGAAGTATATCCATCCATCCCTGATCATTTTTATTGGTCCAACGATCATACCCGGCCGGACACCGTCCAGCATCAGGCTATGTCGGAGGAAATATTAGGCGACTGGATGGACAAGCTCAAACGAGTTAAGAAGGCGGAGACATTGTGCGGCTTGCGAATTGAGCGTGACGATCCCGTGCTGCGGGACGGCCATCGGTTCATCCGGTTGGCCGAGCAAACGTTTGAAACTTTGATTCCGCTTTACCGTATTTCATTCTAAGGGCGATGCAAAGCTACTGGACGATAATAAGTAACCAACTTTTAACTAAACTTAATCTGATTTTAAATGTAATTTAATGTTCATCGGTTATTTTATATATACAAAGGGAGACTTTATTGAAGCTCTTTCGGAGATGAACGCTGAATCCAAACTGAATCTTCAAAAAGTGAAGCAGGCGTTAGCAGCCCATGCCTGGTCCTTTTTCGAGACCCAAACGAATCGCTCATTCTCGAAGGATTCTGATAGAAATTTTTCTCATTAAACTGGAGATTTTTGAGCATCCTACATAGTGCGAGTTCAAAAAGCATTCGTTTTTTTGAACATCCTTATTGAGGGAGAGGAAACCGGCTTACAATCCATCAGGAAGGGAAGGTGTACGTATGAGGTCCAAAACAATTGTAACTACGGCACTGGTGCTGTCGCTAGTTTTCAGCGGTAACATGGCCTATGGAGCGGCCAAAGATTCGGGCAAGCTGGGGGCGCTGGAAAGAAGCTGGGCCAAAGAGAAGAACGAGCTGATCAAACAGCTGCGCGAACGCCGTCAAAGACATAATCACGATGGCAAAGAATCCAAATCGATGCTGCCCATCTTAAAAGAAACCGCTTCTTTGCTCGGCATGTCCAAGGAAGACCTCGTCAAGGAATTACAGCAAGGCAAAAGCTTGTCTGACGTCGCCCAAGCCCGCGGGATGAGTGAATCCGACCTGATCGGAAAGCTGATTGCTCTCCGAAATCAAAAGGTGAATGAAGCGGTCATCGCAGGCAAAATGTCTGCAGAAAAAGCGGAAAAAATTAAAGCCTACATGAAAGAGCATCTTTCTTATATGGTTAAGCAGAAAGGAATGCAATCTCTCCACAAGGACCGTATGAAATCGATGCGGCATAGGACCCTGAAGCACTTTAATCCGGAAAGAGTGGCGGCGATCATCGGCATATCCGAGGAAGAGCTTTCCGCTCAATTGAAAAAAGGAAAGTCGCTTGTGGAGATTGCAGAAGCGAATGGAATGAGCAAGGAGCAGCTGATGAGCAAGCTCAAAGAAGAGAGCCAGAAGCTATCTTCCCCTGCTCCATAATTATGTAAAACAGAGCCTGATCCTTCCTGAGGATCAGGCTCTTGCCTTGCCATGGGAAAGACGGGCGTTCAGAAACTAAAGTGCGGCCTTGGACACCTTCCCCTGCCGTTTGTCCAACTTGACAAACCGGGCCACGAGCGTCAAAGCAGCCACACAGAGGATAGCTCCGACGATATAGGGCAGCGAGACTTCCAAGCCATACAATCCCATAGCGACAAGAGGGCCCGCAATTCGACCGAGACTATCCATCGAAGAGTTCAAGCCGGTGGCAATCCCCTGTCCTACATTCGTCTTCTGAGTAATGAGCGATATGACACACGGACGAATCAGCGCATTGCCGGCACCGAAGATAGATAAATAGATGGCCGCAGTGATCACATTGGTCGAGAATAGAATCAATACGAAGCCGATAGCCGACAGAATCAATCCAAGGCGAATAGCGTTCTTTTCCATCCCGGGCTTAATGTGACGGCGGACGACACCGCCCTGAATGAGGGCCCCTACCAGACCACTGACAAAAAACATCATTCCCGCTTCATAGGGGCCGATACCAATCTTGAGCATTTGGAACAATTGAAAGGTCGTCTCCAGACCAGCCAATGTAAACGTTACGAAGAAAGACAGCACATATAAATATTTAAGCGAGCCTTGAAAGGCGGTCCATCTCGATGGCTTCTCCTCTGTCCGTTGCTTACGAGCAGATTCCGGTAGAGATTCCGTCAGAAAACGGAAGGCAAATATAAACGTCAACAAGGAAAGCAGAGAAGAGGCAAAGAAAGGAGCGCTGTTGCCCCAGACGCTCAATATCCCCCCCAGCGCCGGACCAAATAAAAATCCAAGTCCGATAGACATTCCGACGAGTCCCATCCCTTTGGTCCGCTCTTCCTCCGACGTAATATCCGCTACGTAGGCCACAGCGCACGAGGTAACGGCACCGGAGAAAGCACCGCCTATAATGCGTGACACATACATCAGCCACAGGTTATCCCCGGCGATGGCGAATAGAAAGAAGCTGAGGCTGAAGCCAAGCAGTCCGGTCAACAGCACCGGTCTGCGCCCGATCCGATCCGAAACCCCACCCCACCAAGGGGACATAATAAAAGAGACGGCGGAATACAAGGAAAGCAGAAGAGCTAGATGAATCCCTTCTCCTTCGCCTCCTCCAATGATAACCGGAAGGATCGGAATGATAATTCCAAAGCCGATAAATACGGTCATCAGCAGCAGCATAATGATGATCATTTGTTTTTTCATGTAGGGTTTCCTCCTGATTATAACGGCTCCGCTAGCCTGCCATTTGTTGTTTAGGATGAACTTTAATAAACCACTGCATAACAAGCAGCAGCAGCACGACAGCAGCACTGGCTACAAAAGGCGCCTGCAAGCCGGCGAGATGTGAAAGAAAACCGGATATAACCGGTCCGATGGTCGTACCCAAGCCTTCGATCGTTAAGAAGAAGCCCCAGACCGCACCTCTTTTGTCCGGAGGCACCGCATCGGCGATCAAAGCATTCCACGATGGAATAATAAGAGCATAGCCCAGACCCAGCAGCCCAACGAGAACATAGAGCATGGTCAGCTCGCGAACGACCGTTAATAGAAACAAGGCTGTCGATATGATTGCAAAGCCTCCATTAATAAACCAACGGACTCCTATCCGATCCACAAGCTTGCCGACAGGAATCATAAGCAGAACAGTGACAGCTCCTCCGACAAGCATAAACATACGGAACTGGTCCCCCGTCAACTTAAGCTCTTCCATTGCATAGAGGGTCAGCACCGGAGAAAGCAGCCCCAAGGCGAATGTCTGGGCAAACATAGCGGGAAACAGAAGGTAGCTGACATTCATGGAACGTTTGACCTCGGAAAAATAGCTCTTCATCCGTTCTGCTATGGACGAGCCTCCTTGAGCTGCCCGAAGATTGGCATTGGAGGACTGCTTATAATTATCAGCCTGGTGCGAATGAAATTCCGCTGCACCCGCTCCCTGGCTGTCCGCCCACTTCCGCTTCTTCAATTTGCCCGGTAAAAACAAGGCGATAGCCACCACGAGGGCCATCATTCCGCACAGCAGCATGAAAGCGCCGCGATATGCGTGATCATTGACAAAATAAGTGATGACAAACGGACCTAGTCCTGCGCCTGTCAACCAAGCGATATAGACGACACTCATGATCGTCCCTCTCCCCTGTTCCCCGGCTACCTCGGTCGCTCCCGTAATCACGCATGGCCATAGGGGGGCCGTCCCTAGACCCAGAATAGCGCAAGAGGCAACAATCCAATAGTAACTGGACGTTAAGGCCATAATAATAACCGCGAGCAGAGTGCACACCACGCCAATCAGCATGCTGTAACGATAGCCAAAACGGTCGATAACCCAACCGATAGGTGTCCGCAATAAATTATCACCGACGTATTGGACGGCAAGCGTCCAGCCGATGACAATCGTGGTAGCGTTCAATGCATTTTTCATATAGAGGGGCAAAAATGTAATCAACAGAGCTCCCTTGACGAATTCGATCAGAAACATGATCGCCAGCAGCTTGAATACGAAACCGGAAAATAGTATTTTGCGATCGATCTTCCCTTTTTTGGCTTGAGAATCCATAGCTCACCTCTCACCTGGAAAATTCACTTGCATCCTGCTTCAATTCTGATATACTCATTTTGTTTGCGACATTGAAAAGATTAGAAAGCACCAGAGTTGTTATGTAACTAATATCCTTTCCAACTGGCGTGCAAAACAATCTGATTGTCACTTATCCGGCATCCGGAGAAGGACTTCGAATGGAAGCTTCCAAGGGTGGTCGGTCTCAAATTAATTCATATCAAGAAGGGAAGTAGTGCCCAATGGATCATCGTCAAACCCCGTTGTTCTCCGCTTTGGTCAAGCATGCGGAACGCAATCCGATCCAATTTCATATACCGGGACATAAAAAAGGCGTTGGCATGGACCCCGAATTCAAAAACTTCATGGGAGAGCGCGCTCTTTCTATCGATTTAATTAATATTGCTCCGCTGGATGATTTACATCAGCCGATGGGCGTAATCGAGGAAGCACAGAAGCTCGCTGCCGATGCATTTCATGCCGATTATACCTTTTTTTCCGTACAGGGTACAAGCGGAGCGATCATGACTATGATTATGTCGGTCTGCTCTCAGGGCGATAAAATTATTGTCCCCCGAAACGTTCACAAATCTGTCATGTCTGCGATTATATTTTGCGGAGCCAAGCCTGTGTTTCTGTCCCCGGCCCGGGATGAGAACTTGGGGATCGATCACGGGATCACCACCCGTTCGGTCAAGAGAGCTTTGGAGATTCATCCGGATGCCAAAGCGGTGTTCATCATTAACCCGACCTATTTCGGGGTATGCGCTGATTTGAAGGAAATTGTGGAGCTCGTCCACAGCTATCGTATTCCTGTTCTCGTGGATGAAGCTCACGGTGCCCTGATCCATTTTCACGAACAGCTTCCTATTTCCGCCATGGAAGCCGGAGCCGATATGGCAGCTACAAGCGTTCACAAGCTGGGAGGCTCCCTCACTCAAAGCTCTGTTCTTAATGTGAGTGTTAAAGAAGGACTCGTTAACCCTAAGCGGGTCCAAACGATAATAAGCATGCTGACTACGACTTCGACGTCCTATATTTTGCTGGCTTCGCTGGATGTTTCCCGGCGTAATTTAGCATTGCACGGGAAAGAGATGGCCGAAACGGCTATTCGTCTGGCTAATCAGGCAAGGAAGCAA
Source organism: Paenibacillus sp. J2TS4 (assembly GCF_018403245.1). Classification (GTDB taxonomy): domain Bacteria; phylum Bacillota; class Bacilli; order Paenibacillales; family NBRC-103111; genus Paenibacillus_L. The sequence goes on along the minus strand of NZ_BOSH01000004.1, from coordinate 14,879 downwards.
ATTAACGACATTCCCGGACTGTACTGCTTCGGCGAAGAAATTCTCGGTACCGAAGCGACCTACGATTTTGATCCGACCAAGCTGACAATTCATGTGCGGCATTTAGGGATAACCGGTTACGATGCCGAGAACTGGCTGCGCGATCATTGCAACCTGGAAGTCGAGCTGAGCGACATGTACAATCTATTGTGTCTGGTCACGCCGGGAGATACGGAAGACTCTATTCAATTGCTGGTGGATGCTCTCTATAAGCTGGCCGAGGAACACCGTAACACCGGTGCGGTTAAAGAGCTGGTCGTGCAGATTCCGGAAATCCCGCAGCTTTCCCTGACACCTAGAGATGCCTTCTACGGAGATACGGAAACGATCCCGTTCAAAGACTCCGCCGGAAGAATCATTGCCGAATTTATATATGTGTATCCGCCTGGAATTCCGATTCTGCTGCCAGGCGAGGTTATTTCCCAAGAAAATATTGATTACATTATGGATCACGTTCAGGTTGGATTACCGGTCAAAGGGCCGGAGGACCGCAACGTCGAGTTTGTGAAGGTCATCGTCGAAACGGAAGCTATCTTTTAAAAAAAATAAAAAACAGGCAAAAAAACCGGTGACTTCCCCCGGTTTTTTTGTCGTTTGCATACTTTGAATTTAATATTGATCATGAAGTCCAACAGCAGGCAACCGTTCATGAAAGAAGCTCGAAAGCTCTTCAGCTTCGTCCAGCTTGACACCAAAATGAGTCTGCAGATGCTCCAGATTATTCACATCATCGAGACAAAGTAGCGTTGATTTACCCGTTTGCATACAAAGAACGAGCGGCTTGCCAAAAAAGTGCTCCGTATAAACAATAGCGAAATCATAGCGGGTTGTCTCCGAGGCATAGCCGATAAAATGCACCGTGGCTCTTTCCACTTCTTCATACAGTTTGTCAAACATAGATCAGCCTCCTTCGACTCCAAATTTTCAGAATATTCATTTAATAAATTTTACCACAAAACCATTTGTTTGTAACAGCCTAAATCGGTAATTATTTTAAAGCTTATGCTTCTCTGCTCGACTAGAGAAGGGAGTTATTGTAAATCGTTAATCGGAGTGCTATCATGGGCATGAGAGATTAATTTAGGCAGGTGTTTAGCTATGGCTCAAAGCGCTTTCATTAAATTCGTCGAAGGTTCGACGGTTTCTTCCTTATCCTTGGATGAATTGAAACAGCATTTATTGAACTACAAAGAGCAGCTGGCGCTGACCGGCAAGCAGCTCGGTTGGGATTACTCTGAAGCGGGCTTCCCTTACACGATCGAGACCAAGCCGGAAGCTCAGGACAAGTGGTTCTATCTTAAAGGAATGGACAGCCTGTATCATTATATTGTGCTTGGTCTGGGCAGGGAATCGCGGGATGACCAAGATATCCACTATGTTCAAGCCGTCCTTCCCGATGACGCCACCCACGGCGACAAGTGCAAGGCCAACGAATTCTGTAAACACCTCGGACGGAAACTTAAAGCGGAGCTTCATCTGTTTAATGGGCGGATAATGTACTATAATCCCCGGAAATAAAGACGTTTTCCTCGCGGTCCTTGCTTAGCTTCAAAGATGCTGCCGCAACATTAAGGGCTGCACCGTTTAATCCGGGCAGCCCTTTTTTACGTAGTAGATTTATGCTTTATTCTGCTTCCGATGCAGCCAATTCATTATAAATGGCCACTACCCGGTTCCATTCTTCATCGTCTTCAATGCTTACAAGGTAGGCATCGTCATTCTCTTCCTCGATCCGAAATATAACACCGTCGGAATCCGGCGCGTTACGATCCAGCAATACGGCGTACGCCTGATTATCAGCTTCAAATGTGTATACCATTACCATTTCATGCTCTACGCCCTCGGTATCGGTCACTAAAAATATATCTTCATCGTGTTCGTGATTATGGTCGTGTCCGCAGCCGCAGTCCTGATGGTTATGATCGGTCATGACATCGCCTCATTTCATTGTATAGTAAATTTCTTCTTTGTATCGTAACACTATTGACCAAGCAAGGTCAAACGACTTGGCTTATTCGGAAACGATTGTTTTTTTGGATACAACGGTGTAGGACCCATCGACGAGCAGGGAAAATTTCACCGTATAATTGCCCGCCTGATTGAAGCTCACTTTGAAGGGCCAGGTATACCAGAAGCTTTCACTGGCCTTCTCAAGCGGCACTTCCACAGCCTCGGCAGCCAATTCCCCCTTAGGGTCTTCAACCGTAATCTTGAAGCCCGTCGCATTCATCTTTAAAGTGTCCACTTGGGTGGAAACGACAAAATTTCTCGTTTCTCCGCGGGCTACTTTGCCAAATGGTTTCTTGATCGTATATTCCTTATCCACGTCTAAAGAAACGAACATATGAATGTTCGGTTTATAAATTTTGGCCGTTTGCTCTGTGTTGTCCCAGGAGACGGTCGCTTGCAGCGATTCGGCCAACAATCGGAGAGGAAGCACCGTTCGGCCGTTAACGATAAATGCCGGAACATCTCCTTCCGGAATATTGACCTCGGAATCATTAATAAACACCCTTGCCTTGCTAAACCCCTCAAAGCTGCCCCATAAGGATTCACCAAAGACAGTAACCGATCCGAGTGTAAAAATAAGTGCGGAAAGAATGACGATTCGTTTAGCTTTGGTTTTCATGTACTGGAAACCCTCCATCATGCTAGTATTGCTTGTTTATACTCCACTCCCTTTCAAGAGTTGCGGATTTACGGGGAGAAAAACTTCCAAACGGTCTTTCTATAAACCAGAATGCCGCTATTTCAGGCCCTTACCTCAGGTTCCTTTTTTGACCACATATAGAATCTATAACTCAACTCCACGATCAAGGACGCCGCAGGCGTTTATCCTTGCAAGGCGTCCAAAAATGAAATCACTCTTCGCGTATACTCCTTGGGATCATATGGATAGCTGCCGACATGCCCTCCCCCGGCAGGCTTCCATAACTCAAACCGATCAGGATGCTTCTCCCACATCTTCTCGCTATGTATACACGGAGTCTTATCGTCATCCGTGCTATGAATGAACAGGATCGGTCGCGGGTACACCCGATCTGTTGCAGAAACTACATCAACCTGGTCCGGATCCAAGCCCGTTATCCGGGGCAGCAACAACAGAATTAGCTTAGTAAAAGGAAAATGCGGGAGATCGGACCAAATGGAAAGGTTTTCCTTTAAATATTCGGTTAAATGATTAAACGGACTGTCTGCCACAACCCCGGCTATCGCTTCTTCCTCCGCCGCCGCCATAATAGCCGCGCTTGCCCCCATCGAAAAGCCGACAACGCCTATCCGCCCGGGATGATTGCTCTTTACCCAGTCGACTGCTCCCAGAAGATCATCTTTTTCCAATTGACCGACCGATGTGACGCTTCCTTCCGATTCCCCTGAATTGCGAAAGTCGAACAACACCACTGGATACCCCGCCTCATTGAGTGAACGGGCCAACAGAAGTGCCGGAACGTTGTCCTGCAGACGGTTGACGGAGTAGCCATGGGCGAACAGGATCGTCATTTTCGGCTCTGCTTGCGTTGTTGGAAGAAACCAACCCTTCAACTGAACTTCTCCCGTTTTGCTTGGAAACTGGATTTCTTCGTAAGACAAGCCATAATTAGCAGGGGAATCTGTCAACGGTTTCTTCTCGGGATGGGTTAAGTTCCATCCCACGTACCCGGCGATCCCGATGCAAATGATAACGATCACGATGAGAACTGCAGCTGCAATAGCAATGGTCATTATCATCTGCGTACTCCCGACATATCCTTCTCATACAGACTTCCAAGAAATTGTACTGACATGATACCTTTCCCTTCTATGTAACCATTACCTCTGATTTCGATCCTACTATTTTACCATAATTATCAAAAAATCATTATAGGCCTTTTCCGGAACCAGCTCCAGAAAAGGCCGCGGTGCTACAGCAGTCCTTTACGGTCCAGAATGACCAAAAGACATTCATTCTTCGTTTCCTAACAGTCAGGTCTGTATCCCGAAACGAATGTAGGATACAATAGAGGACGAAATACAGGTAGCTTCATTTTTAATAGAGAAGAGTATACCAATCTGCACTGGCCTGGAGGAATGTCAAGATGGAGTTGAAATTAAGAATGGTTGGCACCGGCGGGGCCTTCTCCGCCCGATATGCCAACAACAACGCTTTAATGACGGCAGGATCTTTTACGTTGCTTGTCGATTGTGGAGTCACAGCCATTCGTTCTCTGCGTGAGATGGATGTCCCGCTCCCCTCGATTGATGGAGTATTCGTTACCCATCAACACGCGGATCATGTCGGAGGTCTGGAAGAATTCGCTTTTCAAATGCTTCACATTCATCGTCGGAAGCCAAAGCTGTTCATCCCGGCCTCTCTGCGCGAAGTTTTATGGGAGAATACATTAAAGGGCGGGATGGAGAATATCGAAGCCGGGCTGACGGCGCTGGACGACTACTTCGATGTGATCGAGCTGCATGAAGGGCATGAAATGGAAGTATCCCCAGGACTTCGTCTAAATATATTGCCTACACAGCATATTGCCCATAAGTCAAGCTATTCGCTGCTTATCAACGGGCAAATGTACTATAGCTCCGACACCCGTTTCAATCGCGCTAGGCTGGAAGAATTACATAGTCAGGGCGTCCGCTATATTTTGCACGAATGTAAACTGTACGGGGCTCCCGGGGTACATACGACATTAGAAGAGCTTCTGACCCTCCCGGAAGAAGTACAAAGCAAAATTCAATTGATGCATTATGGCGATGATATGGAGCAATACATCGGCCGGACCGGTATAATGACTTTTATTCGCCAGCACGAGCTGTACACTTACTCTATGGAATAAAGATTAGACGGTTCGATAGTCAAGACGGGCTTTACGGATTAAAACTTCACACCAAATAGAAGGGCACCCTAAAAGATTCACCTCTATGGGGCGCCCTTCTGTACTATGGAAGCTAGTCAAAATCCTGGTAAATTGTCCAGGTTGTTGCTCGGATCCCCGTCGGCATCTCCACGAATGTATAAGCCTCCATCCCGCCCTTTGAACGCATTCACTCCTTGGATTTTACCCATCTGCACTTCTTCAAGAGCCTGATCATAGGCTAGCACGCGGCCGGACGAAGTCATAAATTCTCTTAAATCCCCGTCTCCGTTTTTGCGGACGGCGACAAAGGATTCTCTTGGGCTGCCGCCGCCTCCTTGAATTCCTTGCGTCTGTGTCTGAAAATCAGGCGGCCGCGCTCCTGCTCCGTTAGACGGAGACGCCTCCCTGGCTGTCGATGAATATGCATTGTTCGGAGACGGTATACCGGCAGTAAACTGTCCCGCAACACTTTGGGACGGCATTCCTATCGACGGTTGCCCCCTATAGCTTTCAGACGGCATTCCTGTAGGATACTGCCCTGTATTGCTCTGAGACGGCAAGGAACCGGCTTGCTGCGCTTGCAGCAGCTGCAGTCTGAGCTGTTCCAGCTGCTGCTGCATCTGAGTTACCTGCTGAAGCATAGATGAGCTGTCAACAGCCTTTTGAGAGCCCGCCGTACCATAGGAATTCTGTGGACCTGTCAGATCGTATTGCTGCATGGAATCATCCTTTCCCTTGGGATTCCATTAGTTTGTTCCCATTAGCGCTCCATTATCCTATCCTCGGCCTGCGGCTCTATCAGGCGTGATGTATTCCCTGTCTTCCATCGCCGCCGATTTCCCGGTCTGTCGGCTCGACCTCGGGTCCTGCCATCCCTTGTATCAGACAGACTTCCATGTCGATGGATGGCTCTAAAGCCGCTTCCTCATCCGCACATGCCATATTCCCGCATCCAGGAAAGGCTTCTCCGAAATCGTTTCATAGCCTTGCTTGATATAAAAGGCTTCAGCATGGCACTGCCCGTCCAGAATGGCGTAATTCGCCCCCGCATCCTTGGCTGAACTTTCCAACGCCTGCAATAATCGAGCCCCCAATCCGCTGCCCCGATGGCGTGACAGCACCGCTAACCGCTGAAGCTTCGCAGTATCCGGCTCGCGATCATAAAAAATCCACCGCCCCGTACCTGCGGGTCGATCTTCCTCATCCAGCGCCAGCCAATGGGAGCATGCCTCCGGGAAACGATCGTACTCATCGACCTCTATTTCTTCCGGAACCTTTTGTTCTTTCACGAATACTTCTTTACGGACTTTAAGGCAATTTTCAAGCTCTTCCGTCGTTCGAACCTCAATCAATTTCATCATATTTCACTCCATTGTTATTATTTTCTAATTGAAACAATGCCACGCCCTATCCTGTTCAGCCGGATTTTGATAAAATGAAGGGGGAGAGAGAAATGGATAAAGGAGCCCGGCCTATGAATATTGCGTTCTTCTTATTGCCCAAGCATGAAGTTATACATTTAACCTTGCATACTACTTTGCGCCAAACGCTTGAAAAGATGGAATATCACCGTTACACCGCCGTCCCGATTCTCAAGGAGGACGGAACTTACGTCGGAAGTGTTACGGAAGGCGATCTGCTATGGTTCTTTAAAAATAATTCGGAAGTCAATTTCGACAACGCCCATCGGCATAGCCTTTCGGAGGTGCCCCTGCGGATGCAGAACAAATCCGTGCGGATTGATTCCAATATGCAGGACCTGATCAGCTTGGTGAAGGTCCAGAACTTCGTTCCCGTCGTAGACGATACGGATAAATTTATCGGCATCGTCCGCCGAAGTGATATCATTGAATTTTGCTCTGACCAAATCTTTAAAGAAGTGAACTCCCGATAATTGACAAACCAAATACCCCTCGACCTTATGTTCCTTCACGGCGAGGGGTTTGTTATGCCTTGCCATTCCGGCCGCCAGTCAGCTAACCATTTCGCCGGGAATTGACTGCCGAGCGGTCAAGGAGACTCTGTAACCAACGGAGCCCCATCACTGCAACCTGCGCCGTACCCAGCATAAGAAAAGGAAGCATTCCGTACAAGTACCGATCAACCGGAATGAATAAAGCGTGAACCCCATAAAAAATCAGCAGACTTACCGTCAAATAAGCAAAGGACCGATGAAAAAAGCTAAAGACCGGCAAAGCTGTCCAGCCTATATACACAATAGCATAATGAAGCTTGCTTAACAGCGAGAAATAAACAGCCGGCACGAAATTTTGATAGGGGCCGACCCAGAGGGTCCGATAGAACACTTTAAATTTGCCGACCGTGAACCATTTGATCCACAGCCAGGGCTCCTCCTTAAGTCCCCGTTTAATCCGCTCCAGCCCTTGTTGGAATTGATGCTGCTCATCCACCTGCGTCCAATCAATCGTTCCTCTGAAATAAGGATCGGTTCCGCCTAGAAAAGGATTACCCGCTTCTCCCTTGGCGATTGGAATAAACTCATGGAAGGTGACCGCATTGCGGATCCACCAGGGAAGCATAAGGAGTGCAAAGGCTCCGGCTCCTCGCACAATTTGCGCCACAAACAGCCTGCGGTGAATAACCCACAGAAACAAGTACGGAACGATAGCTAACGGCAATACGTTGGGCCGAATGAGAACGCAAGCGGCCAACAACAGTCCCATGACCAGATGGTCTCGAGGACGATTTTCCTGAATAATTTTAACCTGCATATATAAAAAAGCCGTAAAAAGAGTCAAAAAAGGGACCTCCGTCAAAATAAGCGAGGTCGACCAAATATAAGACGGATAAACCGCAGCGAACAAGGCAGCCAACAGCCCCACCGCCGGATGGAAAAGCCGAACGCCCAGCTTGTAGATAAACCAGATCGCTACCACATTGATAAAACAATTGAGCGTCCGGATAATCATGAGTGTCGGCTCCAGCGGATCATACCCAAACAAACCGTACATCACGTATAGCATCGCCGGCCAGCCTGGAGTCACCAGCGTATTAGGAACCGTATCCCGGTATGCATAGATTCCTTGCTCCAGCCATTGAATCGCCAATTTCGTATATTCGAGCTGATCCCACTCCAAAGGCTCGTAGGTTTCGCTCCACACGTAATAAAGCCGGAGTCCAAGCGCTAACAGCATGATTAGGATAATAGCCCCTGTGTAGATTCGCTGCATGTTCTGCGTGTTATGCATGTTCACAAGCATTCCTCCGTGCATTACGATTTGGAGAGCAGGAACGCCCCGCCGACTATAAAGAACAGACCGAGCCATTGATAGACGGACATCGATTCTCTTAAAAAAACGACCCCTCCAACGGCCCCCAATACGTAAGCCATCGATTGCAGAGGGTAGATTCGACTTAAATTGTAGCGGCTTAAAGCGTAAAACCATATCAGTGTAGCAGCCGCAAACAAAATACAGCCCAAAATCATGGAAGGCTGAAGGAGTATCGTAAGGACATTGTCCCAGGTTTTAATCGGATGTCGGTTAAGCGTTATTTTCCACAAAAGTTGTCCGGTGACCAACAGCAGAACATTAGCCAGGACGATGAGCAGAGCCGTCATCGGGAGCCTCCTCTCGTCCCTTCTGTGCCTTAAGCAGGGCCACTTCCTGGATCATTCGGGTCACTTGCCTTTGCAGACGCGTGATAACGATGGTCAGATGCATAATCAGCAGAAGGGAAAAAATAAACCCGACCAAAAAAAGAAGCGATGGAGCGTAATAGACATTTACCAGACGGGATACCGCATTAAGCCAGCCCGGAAAAATACTGGACACCAACATAACCAGCGCCAGAATGAGCCATAGCAGGGAATATCTTTCCGCTACTTTTTGCCGTCGGATGAGCTCCAGCGTCACCACGAGAAAAAACAGACTGAATATAATCGATAATAAATAAATGTTCATAGCCGCCCGCTCACATTCCTTATTCGGGTCATCAGAACGGCAAGCGACACTTTAAGCATGTAATACAATGATTTGACGGGGGTAATGGAAGATTTTCCGGAAGTGCGGCTGTGCATCAGGACGGAGGTCTCCTTAACCCGAAACCCTTTAGTTTCAAGCAGAACGACCGCCTCCACTTCCGGGTAATCATCGGGATAATATTCCGAAAACAGCTCAATGACCCGCCGATTTACCGCACGAAACCCGGAGGTCGGATCGGTTATCGTTTTGCCGGTCAAGCCACGGATTAACCAGGCAAAAAATTGAATCCCGGCCCGCCTCGCCCAGGTTGAGCGATAAGCGGTTTTTTGCAAAAACCGGGAGCCGACGCAGCAATCGGCTTCGCCCGATTCGATGACGTCAATAATTTTATTAACGTCGGCCGGATCGTGCTGACCGTCCGCATCGATTTGAACGGCTACATCGTAACCGTTGCGGCAGGCGAACAAATAGCCGGTCTGAACCGCTCCGCCGATCCCGATGTTTACCGGCAAATCTATAACATGAGCCAGTCCGGTTTGACGCGCTAAATCCCCCGTTTGATCTTTGGAGCCGTCATTAATGACAACAATATCTTTAGTTGGATGACTCTGTTTAACGGAGGTAAGGACGGGAACAATATTTTTTTCCTCATTATAGGCAGGGATAATAATCAGTGTTTTCAAAGGATGCACCCCTTAATCTTGGGCAAAAAGGTCTTCTGGAACCTAGTTTTGCATAGCAGCCTATCTCGAAAACATTATACCCTCATTCTTACACCGTTAAACACCGGCCTTTATTCCGCGCGCTCCTCTATATATCCGGTCGCGAGTCCGGAATCTAGCAGGTAGCGTACGATTTGCTCCTTCTCTCCGGGAGTAAATTGAAACTCACTGTCGCAGCCTTCATCCAATACGATCAACTGGACAATTTTTCGGTCAGCATTGCAAATCGCAAGCCCGCTCGGGTCTGTTAATCCTTCGGGAAGCTCAGTTCCCTCCTCGAAATGCAGCTTCAAATATATATCGATCCAGGGAAGCCTCTCCTCGACGTTTGGCGTAAAGCCCGTAAAGTGAATTTCTTTCCAGGTTGCAGCGCCGTATGGAATCATTCATTTCTTCTCCCTTCTATTGAACTAATTAAGTCATATGCATCCGCTTCATTATAGTCGATTTTATTGATCTTAGAAAAGGGATTCCCAAAGGGCTTGGCTCAGCCAAACCGATTATGTTACATTCATTAGAGTAATAAGCCGATCCCTTATATAGATGGAATCCAATCCGTCAATCATGGTAAACCTATTTCTGTAATCGATCAGTCTGTTTGATTAAATAACCTTACCCGTATCAGGGCTTCGAGGAGAATGATCATCGTGAATTCAAAACCAGTCAAGCAATCCCGGACGGTCCTTTCCAGCTATGTATTGCCGCCCGATACGAACAATCATCATACATTATTCGGAGGCAAGCTGATGGCCTACATCGACGACGTTGCGGCACGGGCTGCCATGCGCCACTCCAGAAGGCCGGTCGTTACCGCATCGACGGATTCGATAGATTTCCTCCATCCCATCCGCGTCGATAACGAGGTCTCGCTGGAAGCCTTCGTTACCTGGGCCGGACGAACCTCCATGGAGGTTTTTGTCAAGGTCATTGCCGAAGACCTCCACACCGGACAAAGAAAAGTATGCGCCACTTCCTTCCTGACTTATGTAGCGCTAGGGGAAGATGGGTTGCCGACCGAGGTCCCCAAGGCCTTTCCCGAAACTCCCCAGGAAAAGCTGCTGCACGACTCGGCCCCGGCCCGTGCGGAGGCGCGCAGCAAACGCCGTGTCGAAAGCAAGGAATGGGCTGCCATGTTCGGCACTTCTTTCCCTTGGGAATAGCCGGTTAATTGTTTTCCAGTGGACTATTTTTACTAGGACAACATATCCTTGTAATATAGTCTGCTGGAAAGGAGTTTTTGGCTATGATACCCTTCAGGATTCGGCAGGTTCACGACAGATCCGTCGTCCATCGCGGGCAGGACTATCTGTTCGCTGGAGAAGTTCCTCTCTTGGTCCGCGAAGATCCTCTGCTGGCCGGAGGTGGAAGCGTTGTTTTTTAATCCTTTCGGCTCGTCCGTAGAATCGATATCCATCTTCCTGGAAGCTAACCGTGGGAAGCTTTTTGCACTGTGCGCTATTATGGCCGCTATTTTCTATATCTGGTATTTTTCCAACAAAAACCGGAACGTTCGAAAAATGAAGGCCACTTTTGAACGAACCGGTTTATTTGTAAAAATGGAGCGAGGCAGTCGAACCGTCAAATTATTCCCCGCCCTTATCCGCTTCAGCGAGAAAATCGACGATCATTATTATGTCTTTGAATATGAATTAAGGCCGGGGATGGCCATCCATCAGTTTGAGGATAAAAAGAAGTTTTTTGAAGCGGCCTTCAATGCGAAAGCAATTGTAAACGGCAAAGGCAGCTGGCTGGAAATTAAAATTCATAAAGTTCCATATAGAGGAATTTCCTCTGCACGCACTATATAATCCCTTTTCTCCATAATATTGTTAACAATCTATAGAAGTCATAGCTTCCGTTCTCCGGCGTATCGATTAAGCCTCCCTCGTTTCTAGTATGGCTTGAGCAATCCGGACGGATGGAAAAATTGGAGAGCCCTCGGTCTTCAGCTGTACAGCAATCGGAGCGATGCGAAGGATGAACTCTTCCCTAGTCATATCCATTCCCCCTCCTTCATCCAGCTTACTTTCCACTATTCAACACTCTACTTACTTGTTATTCAGTCTGCAGTACGGAGGTTCGATACAGATTACGGAGGACAGGAGTGTTTTTTGCCCCATCCGCAGTCCATACCACTGTGCTATACACTTCTCTCATTACAAAGAGCACTTCTCTAGCCCGATTATGGATGGTCTGTTATACTATTCAATATTCTGTCAAAATAATAATAGGGTAGAGAGAGAAGAGAGAAGAATGAAACAAACCTTTACTGTAAGGCAAAAGATGGGCGCCTTGTTTATCATCCTGTTTCCCATTTTGGTGACACAAGTAGCCATGTATGCCATGAGTTTCTTTGATACGGTCATGTCGGGCAATGTCAGCCCGGAGGATTTGGCCGGAGTCGCCATTGGCTCCAGCCTGTGGATGCCGGTGTTTACCGGACTTACCGGGATTCTTATGGCAGTCACCCCTACAGTGGCCCAACTGGTCGGGGCAGGCAAGAGAGACCGTGTGCCGTTAACAGTCATGCAAGGGTTATACTTGTCCGCGGCTATTTCGGTTCTTCTGATCGTCTTGGGAGGGCTGGCGCTTAACCCCATCCTGAATTTGATGGATCTGGAGGAGTCCGTCCGCCATGTGGCGCTAAATTACCTCTTTGCTCTCGCATTCGGTGTATTTCCGCTGTTCATGTACACCGTGCTTCGCTGTTTCATTGATGCGCTCGGACATACCCGGGTGACCATGATTATCACTCTGCTGTCACTGCCGATCAACGTCTTTTTCAACTACGTCCTCATCTTCGGAAAATTCGGTTTTCCCGCTATGGGCGGGATCGGCGCAGGAGTGGCCACCTCGATTACCTACTGGTGTATATGTGTTATTGCTGCCATTGTAGTCTATCGGAACGAGCCTTTTTCCGGATTTCAAGTGATGAGACGATTTCCTGCCGTAGCCTGGTCTGAATGGTTCGAGCTGCTGAAGATCGGGGTCCCGATCGGACTCGCCATTATGCTGGAGACGGGAATCTTTGCCGCGGTGACTCTGTTGATGAGCAACTTTAATACTATTACGATAGCTGCCCATCAGGCGGCAATTAATTTCGCTTCTTTTCTCTATATGATTCCCATGAGCATTTCTATGGGTTTGACTATAATGGTAGGCTATGAGATTGGCGCGAGAAGGCCAACGGACGCCAAGCAGTACAGTTATATTGGCATTGGCATGGCTTTGATGATGTCCACCTTATGCGCGATCGCTCTGTTCATTTTCAATGGGCAGGTAGCCGGTCTTTACTCGAACGATTCCGTCGTCATTGAGCTGACCAAGCAATTTTTATACTACGCTATCTTCTTCCAGCTGTCGGATGCGATAGCGGCACCGATCCAAGGGGCGCTGCGAGGATACAAAGACGTTAACGTTACGTTTATTGTAGCTTTGATCTCCTTCTGGGGCATAGGCTTGCCGGTAGGCTATGTGCTGGCCAATTATACCTCTTTGGGAGCCTACGGCTATTGGATAGGGTTAATTGCCGGACTTGCCCTGGGAGCATTCTGCTTGCTATTCCGCCTGCTTCATGTTCAAAGAAAATCTAAACTTGTGGCGATTTCCATCGGCTAGGTTGTTGGGACAGCTTGTAGGAATAAGGTACAATCGTCCTTACAAGCTATATTAATATACGAGAATAATAGAACGCTAATATGCTTTAGCAGGGCACACGCGGTTGACAAACGTCATGCAACGCTACGTTTTGGCCATCTGGAAGAAAGCTTCTCACGTGTAGACATGGGATAAACGGGGCTAGACTCGTCTTATCGCGTATCTGCCCCACGATCAAGGCGCTCGGCTGAAAAAGCAAATGGACATGCAGGAATGCATGTCCATTGCGAGAATCCACTGTTTTTCGCAAATGACGCGCAAAATTGCATGTCTTTCATCCCCAAAATCCGAAAATCGGTCAAATCGCTAAATTCAACTGCATTTTTGCATGAGATTAGCTGATTGCAGCTAGAATCATCCCGGAGACCTGGTCGAGTAGGCGGGGCCTTTCCTTCGAGGATTGTGCCCCTTACCCCTCATAGATCCGTACGTGCGCAATTAACGCATACGGCTCCTCACATTGATCATTTACAATCGATGGTTTTTTTTTCAGTTGTAGATGTTAACGTAGATACGCGGTTTGGGTAGCTTCCAGTGCACGACGCGGTCATAGAATTCCTCTTTGGTGTAGCTCTGCCGTTGGCTTCTGCGGTTTAGCCATTTATACATCGACTTCTGTGCGAGATAAGCGAACGCCTTTATGCTCATAAAGTTGTCCGTTATCCCGTAGTATCTGTAGTGACCCATGAGTTTCGCTCGAACTTTTGGAATGGTTAAGGCCAACTTCTTATGCCTCTCCTGCTTCATCCATTCGTCAAAAGCCTTCACCTTCTGCCGGAATTTCTTCCTGCTCGTCTTGCGCTTGATCCGGTATGAGCCCGTCCGACTTTTCCCACAGTAATGGGTAAACCCCAGAAAGTCGAACGTTTCTGGCTTTCCCAGGCCCGCTTTCCTCCTTGCACTCTCGGCGAAACGACCGAATCGAATAATCTTGGTCTTCTCTTCTGCTACGGTGAGATTGAATTTAACCAAGCGCTTGAGTAACGCATAGTAGAATCGCTCGGCATCGTCTTTGTATTGAAACATGCACACAAAGTCATCTGCGAATCGCACCATTTCCGCCTGACCCCTTAGCTGTTTCTTTACCGCTACTTCAAACCAGAGGTCTAGTACGTAATGTAAATAGATATTGGCTAGAAGCGGCGACACCGCAGACCCTTGGGGGGTGCCTTCTTCTGTCGGCTCGAACTTTCCATCTTCTTGAATGCCCGCAATGAGCATTCTTTTCACGAGTCGATGAATGTTTGGGTCTCCGATCCGTTTGTTTAGAAACTTCATCAACCAGTCGTGGTCAACATGATTAAAGAATCCGGAGATGTCCGCATCAACGACATATTCCATCTTTTTGCGTTCCATGATGTAGGTGACTCGCTTTAACGCGTCATGCATACTTCGTTTCGGACGAAATCCATAGGAATGATCCAGAAGGTCCTGCTCGTATATCGCTTCGAGTAGTTGTTTCAATGCCATTTGCACCAATTTATCCTCGTATGCGGGAATGCCGAGCGGTCTCTTGCTTTTCTCATCCTTGGGGATATACGTCCTTCGTGCTGGCAGGGGTCGATAGCTTCTCTTTTTCAGTCGCTCCACGAGATTCTTTACGTTCGCTTCGAGATCACTTTCGTACATCTCTTTTGTTACTCCATCTACTCCTATTGCCTTACCCGGTTTCA
>NZ_BOSH01000003.1 GCF_018403245.1 Paenibacillus sp. J2TS4 | reverse complement strand
CAGACATCTTTGCTCGACTGCGGAGCATCGTATCTACGTTTTTGAAGCAAGGACTTTCTGTTCTCCCTTCCCTTTCCCTCGCACTTCGCGGACAACCCATTCTTCTATAGACCTAAGTAGTAACGAATAATCGTACAAATGAATCTACAAGTTCCGTGAACCGATTTTTCAACAGCCTCAAATGTGCATTGGTGACACTATTTCAGCACTTCGGACGCTTCCGGAGCGAAATAAGTGCGTTGGTGCTGACGATCCCGCTTCGGGGCAATTCCGGGACAGACAAATTACTGCAGTCAGGATTGATAGTAGTTTAGCAGCTCCGATGTGATGTCTACCATGCAGGCCTTCAGCTCCCCGGGCTCCAGAATTCGGATTTTCCAGCCAAAAGTTAACAGATAGTACAAAGCTTGTGTGTAGAGCTGAAGCTCATTCAGTCTAATTCGAATGTGAATTTCCAGCTCCTCCGCCAGCTGCCTGGCCGTCATTCTTTTTCGCGATCTGAGCAGCCAGAGAATGGCAGCATTTTATCCGCTTTAGACATCGCCTTTGTTTCTATCCTCCACATTCTCCTCATTATATAACAACACAATGCCCTGTGCTTGAGTCAGGAGACTGTCACGCAGCTCAACCGGCTCCAACACCTTCACAAGAGGCCCATAAGCGAGCAATATTTCGCAAGCGGAATCCAGCGTATGAAATTCAACATCCGCCTCGATCCAGCCATTAACCTCGGGACCGGTATGCAGCAGCTTCATATAGCGCTGGCGGGAAGCGCGAGACAGCGCCTTAGCGCTGAGCCTTAGCCGCGCCGGATATTGAGGCAATCGGTCTCTGAATTGTTGGGTGGACTGCTCCCAATGGGAGGCCAAATCAAATGAAGCGGGGCGTTCAAAGGATTCCTCCAATATCCGGGCGTTCCTTATGCGGGAAATCCGATAAGTCCGCAGCTCTCCCTCCGCTGCGGCAACGAGATACCATATGCTGCTCTTGGCTACCAGGCCTAGCGGCTCCACAATCCGTGCCACTACATCCTTTTCGCGGTTATACTGCATGTACAGCTTTTTTTCTTGCCAGACCGCTTCTTGCACAATGGGCAAGTCAGGCAATGATTCATCGGATGGATGCCAGCCCGCTCCATCGACATGAACGCGCTGGCGAACGAGCTCGGCATCCTCCCGCAGGCGTGCGGGAAAGGAAGCCAACAGCTTCTGAAACGCATCATGAAATACAGTGCCCAGTCCCAAATCGCTGAGCAGCGGGGAGGAATGAGCCAGCAGCAGAGATTGCATTTCTTCGGTTTTCATCCCGGTCAATTGAGTTCGGTATCCTTCCGACAAAGCCCATCCGCCACTGGCCCCCCGTTCGGCAAACACCGGGATTCCCGCAGCGCTTAAGGCCTCCATATCACGATGAATGGTGCGTTCCGATACTTCCAGTCTGTCAGCGAGCTCACTCGACGTCATCCGGCCGTAGTTCTGCAGCAGCAGTACAATAGATATTAACCGATCTGCCCGCAAGATCTCGCCTCCCTTCCTGCGATTCTCCCCCAGGATTCTGCCCGGAGGAAGTAATTTTTTAGAGCGACCGTACTAATCCAAATTAAAGGCGCGCCAAGTTCGGACTTCTAACTCTGTTCTTCATGGTAATTGGTGATGATGCGGCGCTCCGTGACATATTGTACTTCCTCGCTTTAGTCATGCGAACAGCCCATCTTCCGAAAGTGATTTATGAATTGGACCAAAGACAAGCAAAAGTGCATTTCTTTTTGAGAAGATCGGACAACTCCCGGCGAAGACGAGCAAAGCTGCAGGTCAATCACTGGAAAAAGCCGAAAATCAGCCAAGTGAACCAATTTACCTGCACATTTGTATGTCTTTGGCTGGTTTTAATGACAAACCTCGCAAAGACCTGCACTATTGCCCGTACTTTGCCTACTTATAACGAAATGTTAGCTATAGTGCGGCACTCCGTGACAAGCTTGGACCGGCAATACACAGCCCCTTATGAATAATACAATAAAAATGGTTTCTTCGGCAGACCCCTAGAAACCTTGCTCTGAGGCATAATTCCCCCAATGCGGCCGGGTGCCGTTCCGGTCGGTAAACCCATATTCATCCGATAGTGCCCAGGTACTTAAGGCCTGTCCGGATTTAAGCTCCACTTCCGGATCGGAAGCCAGCGCCACGACCGCCCGTCCTATATACGCCGGTGTTTCGGATATGAGAAAATGGGGGTCGGTCTGGCCGGCGTCCCGCCAGTTGTCCTCTGTCACGCCGAAATGATCCAGCATGGCCTCCGAACGCAGGAAGCCTGGGGTCAAAGCCAGTGCCGTAACTTCGTATGGCTTAAGATCCGCCGCCATCGCTTGGGCGAGATGGATGACCGAATTTTGGCCAAGCTGTAGTAAAGGTTGCCCCGGTAACGGTAATCGACGCCGTCCGTAATTTCTATGATTAACCCCTGCTGTCTCTTAATCATCAGCGGCGCGCCATAGCAGCTTGTGATCATATGGGAATGGACGGCGCGCCGCTGCATGAGCAAACCATTGTCCAGCGAATGTTCCCAGAACGGAGTGTTCCATTCGGTCAGCGGATCGCCGCCCCATACGTCATTGACCAGAAGGTCCAGACGACCTGCTTGTTCCCTTTCGATCCGTTCAAATAGAGCCTTCACCTCGTCCTCCACCGTATGATCGACACGAATGGGAATCCCTCTCCCGCCGCTTGCCGTCACCATTTCTGCGGTATCCTCGATCGTCTCCGCCCGATTCATATCGGATGAACTCCCTCGGACACTCCGGCCTGTGCAGTACACCGTTGCTCCGGCTTCCCCGAGCGCAACCGCAATCCCGCGTCCCGCTCCGCGAGTCGCACCGGCCACCACGGCCACTTTTCCCAGTAAAGGCTTCATTCCTATCCTCGCTCCTTCTTAAGGAAGTAGTTCAAAGTGCGGCAATCCCACCGAACTTTTCAATCGTTAACCCTTACTAAGAATACCAAACTTATATGACATCTGTTGTCATATTAAGCTTCGGAATTTATTCTTCTTTCGAAACCTTCTCCTGAGCTCGCTTTAGACCATGGCCCCTAACAGACAGGTCGCCAAGCACCGGGCTGTCGGTCGGATCCTGGAAACCCCATTTTCCCGAGCAGAAAAAAGGCTTACCTGGCCGAAGCCAGTTCCCGGTAATCGGTTGGTGTTAAGCCGGTGTGGGCCTTGAAGATGGCAGAAAAATATTTATACTCCTTATAGCCTACCTGATCGGCTATTTCATAAACCCGGTCCGTGCTTTCAAGCAGCAGCTCCTTCGCCCTTCGGATTCTTTGCTCGTTCAGAAACTCGGAGAAATTTTTACCCGTGTGCTGCTTAAACAGCATGCTGAAATAGTTAGGGGTAATTTGCAGCCATCCGGCCACATCCGTGGCGCGCAAATCACTTCCGCTATTTTGAATAATATAGGATTTAGCCTGTTCCATAATCCGCCAGGCTTTGCCAGAGGAAGGGGGAACGGCTGCAGAGACGAGCGCAAGAAGCTGGTCGATGAAGAAGGCTTCGACCGAGGCATAGCAATTATAGACGTGCGGATCAAGTTTGGCCATTAGATAACCGGCCGCCTCCCTCCCGATCCGAAGTCCGCTCTCCCTAAGCTTGCGGCAGACCATCAGGCGAAGCTCGTCGCATACCTGAACCGCTTCGTCCAGCAGCATTCCCCGGTCTCTGCAGCGATTCAACAGGTCCCGTACGGTTGCGGCCAATGCTTGCTCCTCCTCCATCAATATGGATCGGACAATCCGCTCCTCCCATTGGCAGGTCTCGTCGGTCGAAGGGGAAACCTTCCGGGATGTCATTCGCATCCCGCAGTCATATACGAAAACGATGCGGTCTGCCTCTATCGCCCGGCGTTGAAGAGCCTGCACAGCCTCCATCCCATGCTGGCGAAAATAAGCCGGTTCCGCAAACGCAGAGGATACTCCGAATGCAAGCCGGCTGGGCCCTTCCCAGCGTTCAGCCGCCTCACATAGAAGACCTTCAAGCGGCTGCAATTCGATCAAGGGGGAGCCCGCGGTAAGGGAAGAGCCTTTGCTTGCGAAGGAGCCTGCGCTCATGGGGAAGCCTGCACTCAGCGTAACGAGCAGGTTAGGATGGTGAAAGAAAGAGAGCGGACGCCAGCCTCCAGCTTGCAGAATAGCTTCCACTGCTGTCCTCCAACTCTTCCGCATCTGTCTGCTCTCCAGTTCAGACAGCCGGTTCCGCCAATAAGAGTAATGATCCAGTTGGCTGACTACTACCCGGCATTCTGCCGGCTTTTCTATGCCCCAGGGCAAAGAGCCTTGAGGACTGGCTTGCTCGCTTCCCTGCATTTGACCGCTGAGCCAGTTCAGCCATTCCTCCCTCTCCGCCTGCAGCTTTTGCATTTCTTCGGCAGCCAATTGATCGGAAATTTTCGTCACTAGCCGGATCAATTCGTCAATATCGACCGGCTTGAGCAGGTAGTCCTCGATTCCCAAACGGACAGCTTGCCGGGCATATTCGAATTGTTCATAGCCGCTGATCAGGATCACTCTAAGGTGAGGAGAGTGTCTTTTCAACGCTCCGGCCAATTGCAATCCGTCCATTCCCTCCATAGAGATGTCCGTCAGCACCAGATCGAGAGGCTGCTCGGCAGCAATGCGAAGCGCCTCCTCACCGTCATACGCCTCACCTACGACGTCGATCCCCAGCGTTTCCCACGGAATCGTCTGTCTTAACCCGCTGCAAATGACCGGCTCGTCGTCCACAATCAACATTTTGAAACTCATCGTCCGATTCCCGCCCTTCCCGGATGATCTTTGCGATGCAGCAGACGGACAGCCTGCTCGGAATTGTACAGAAGTGGAAGCCGAAGACTAACGCGTGCTCCCCCACCCGGCGGCTCTCCTGCTTCGAATCCCACTCTCTCACCGAATACGATTCTCAACCGTTCCATAATATTGTGCAGTGCCAGTCCCTGCACAGGCTGACGAGAGGGGGCTGCGAAGGCATCCCTAAGGAAGCTGGCTTGCTCCATAGAGAAGCCGATACCGTTGTCGAGCACATCAATCTGCAGCATGCCTTCCGATTCGTAGCAGCGGACGGCAATTGTCCCCCTCTTCCTGCGGGCCAGCCCGTGCTTCAAGCTGTTCTCCACGAGCGGCTGGATAATCTGGGTCAGCATGACGCAATGGCTTACCCGCTCATCCGCCAGAACAGAGAAAGTCAGCCCGTCACCTAGTCTTCTCTTATGGAGCTCGAGGTACGACCGGACAAACTCGAGCTCATCCTGCAGTGTCGTCCACATCCGATCCTTCTTTAAGCTATTGCGAAAAAAACGGGACAGCGCTTCGATCAATTGGCTTGTTTGACCCGCCTGTTCCAGTCGGGCGGTCCAGCGAATCATATCCAGCGTGTTATACAAGAAGTGAGGATCGATCTGGCTTTGCAGCAATTTCAATTCCGATTCACGCTGATGAATCTCCAGCACATACTTCGTATCGATCAGTCTGCGGATCGTTCGAACCATCCTGTTGAACTGCTTGCCAAGGTTGCCGATCTCGTCTCGGGAACGGATGGCGACCCGCGCCTGAAAGTCTCCGCCCTCCAGCCGCATCGTCTGTTTCCTCAACTCGAGTATCGGGCGGATAATCGTCCAATGAAAGCCGCACAAGGCGGCCAGCCCCAACAGGAGCAGAACGCCAAGGATCAACAGAATCGAATCTCGGATGCCTTGAGCATGACTCTCGATCCGTGCCCTGTCAATCAAGGCGATCAGCTCCCAGCCCGTTGTTCCGACCTCGCGGACGATTTGCAGATAAGCTCCCCTTGGGGACCCGTCGCTGAAGAAGCCTGCCTCCTCGTCCACAGAACTAGTCCTCTTTCCGTCTTTTTGCTCCTGTTGCACATCGCCGCCCTTCTCTGAATGATCCCGCAACGGATATAGAGAGCCGATTAACCTCTCATCAACATGAAAGACCACCGTTCCGTCGCCGCGTACCATAAATATATGGCCGTATTGTTTGCCCATACCGGTTTCCAGCAGCTCCGACACGACCCGGTCGTCCAGCCTTACGGTGACCAGACCGATCGGACGCTCGGGGTTGTCATACGAATTGATTACGCGAAACATCGAAACCACTCGTTTGCTCTCGTTCCAGCCGCTATCGATGAGGTAGGAGTCGCTCCAGACCGCCTCCCCTCGCTTGCTGCGGGCTTTCTCCCTCCAACCCGGCTCATCCCTTAAGACCGGCTCGCCGAAATCGACCTGTCCTCCGCCAATTCCCTCAATCGAAATCGATTTGATGTATCCCTTGGACATCAGTTGAAAAGTGGCGAACCCCATAATCCTATCCTGTATGCGATCATTCTCTTCGGCAGGAATCTGATCCGGAGGGCTCATCATGAACGTGCGAAAATCGCGGCTGTACGTCATGTAGTCCGAAATATCCTCGACCGCTTTCATTTTATCCGTTAAATTCATGACAATAACATCGAGGTTCCGCTCCGTGGAAGCCATGAATTGCTCCCGGAGGATTTCACTGACTTGCTGAAGGACTACCTGCCCGAGCCACAAAGTGGGCAGCGTGACAAATACGGCGAACAGGATATAAGACTTCCATTTCAGGCTCAGATGCGCTAACCAACTCCTCCGCTTCCTCTTCCGCATGCGGCTTCTCCTTCTTTCCGCTCCATCTGCGGCTTGTTTTCATCCAACCATTTATCCATGACCCTCTGCATTTCCCGGGCCGCCTCTTCGGGACTCTCTTGGCCCTTAACAATCGCAATTAACCCGGTCTCTATCGCATCTTTTACTGTTAGCGGAACGACGCTGTCCAGAATCGGAGCCGTCCCGTTGCCGGTCAGCTCGATCATTTCCCGCAAAGAAGGAGCTGCGTCATCGGGTGCCATCAGCCGGGCTGGCACGAGAATATTTTCCTTCAATAAGGAGCGGTAGAACGATTCGTCATAGAAAAATTTAAGGAACCGGAAAGCGGCCTCCTTCTTCACGGAATCGAGCCGGCTGTTGACGGCTATGCCCATCTGAATATTGCCTGCGCTGCGGGCCGGGTCTCCCTTGCCTTCATCAATCTGCGGAAATAGGGCGATGCCTACCTGGGCTCCGTCCGGGTTATCGATTCTTAGCTTGGAATTGTAGGAGCTGTTAGACATAACCATCGCCACTTGACCTTGCAGGAATTGCTCCAGCACCTGGATTGCATCGATGGAATTCATATCGTCATTCCAGACCTCCATCTCGGCCAATTCACTAATAATGGCCAGAGCTCCAACAAAACCGGGCTCCGTGAAAACCCTCTCCCCACTGGCCACCCCCTGCAAGAAATCAGGGCCGTTGATCCGGTCTGTAATGACCGATGCGTAGGACGAAGAAAGCGGCCATTTGTCTTTATTGCCGAGCCCGATGGGTGTAACGCCCAGCTTCTTCAATTGGACGAGCATTTCCTTGAACTCGCTGTAGCTGTCCGGGAAATCGCTGTATCCGGCCTGTAACAAGTAGGTTTTGTTATAGTAAATAATATCGTCGAAATTTTGGATGGCAGGCAAGGCGTACGTCTGCCCATGAACCGTAAAGCCTTTCAGAGCATCGGAAGGCAGCAGGCCCTCCCATTCCCCAATGATCTCATCAATCGGCATCAGCAGCCCGCTGTCGACCAACGGCGTCAGGCGGGAGCCCGGCCAGACTACACTTAGATCGGGGAGCTTCCTCCCCGCGCTGTGAGTACCGAGCTTAATCTTGTATTGCGCAGAGGCAATGGCGTCCTGTACAATGCGGATGTCCGGATTTTCGCGCTCGAACTGACGGAGCCTTTCCATATATACGGTGCTGACCTTGCTCGGCCCGGACCAATTATGCATGAAGGTGAGTACAATCGGCTCAGACGTTCCGGCGGCCCGATGGGTCGCCCTATTCTGTGGCCATGCCGACGCGCATGAGCTCGAGCTCATAAGAAGCAATAAACCGATGGCCGCCCAAAACAATCGTTCCTTCCGGCTTCTGGTCATAACTCCCTCCCCCCGCAATATTAGAAAGCGCTGTCATTTTTGGTGGGAATCATCGAATCATCGGCTGTTTATGTTTGTCTATCCCTTTTATTTTTATTATAAGTCGGAGATATCCATTTGAGTATCCTTGCAAATTAAAATATCATCCGAAAAACCTACACTTCTTACCAAAGGAAAGCCTCGAGAAATGGACTGGCCATCTACCGTTTAAACCGAAACCGGGGAGGAGGCCGAATGACCTTGGGGCCAGTCTAAAAAACGACGATCCCCTATCCTGTCGAGATGGAGACCGTAAGATGAAGCGAGTCGGTATATTTACACCGTGTGCCGATTGGGCCGACCTGAACCTGAACGATCGTCCGCCGGGCCGGCTATCCTTTGGTTCCGCTGATGACGATGCCGCGGATGAAGTATTTCTGGGTGAAGAAGAACAGAACGAGCGGAGGTGCGACAGCGACGACCGACGCTGCCATCAGCAGATTCCAGGGAGTCCCCCCGAAGGCGGCGGTAAATCCGGCCAAGCCGAGAGACAGCGGGAACTTTTCCGGCGAGTTGATATAAATGAGCGGCCCGATCAGGTCATTCCAGCGGTACATGAAGTCGAGAATGGCAGCCGTAGCCAGCGCCGGTATGGACAAGGGCAGAATAATCCGGAAATAGACTGTCCAGTAGCTGCCTCCGTCGATCTTCACTGCTTCGTCCAAATCTTTGGACAATCCGAGAAAAAACTGCCGCATCAGGAAGATCAGGAAGGCTCCCCCGCCAATAGCCGGGATAATCAGCGGGTAATAAGTGTCGATCAGCCCCAGCTTGTTGAAGACGAGATATTGCGGAATCATCGTCACCTGGGGCGGCAGCATCATCGTGCTCAGCACGATGGCGAACAGAATGCCGCTGCCCTTGGCCCGCAGCCTCGCAAAGCCGAAGGCGACCAGCGATGAAGCGGCAACATGGATCGAAATCGATACGGCGCTGTACCATACCGTGTTCCATAAATATTTGCCCATCGGTGCGATCGTAAAAATCTCCTTGTAATTTTCCCAGCGGATATCGAAAAAAAGCAGGGAAGGCGGCATCGTGTACACATCCGGAAGATGCTTCAAGGAAGTGATGATCATCCAGTAGACCGGGAAGACGAAGAGTATGGTACCGACCAGCAGCAGCACGTAAGTGACGATTTTTTGGAGCGGGTTCAGCTCTCCGTGCCCGTATATTTTTTTAAGGCGCAGCATAACTTTCCCCCCTATCGGTTATCACCGTATTCATAATGGACGAACCTTCTGGAGAACCAGAGCGACAGCATCGTCAGCACGAAAATGATAATAAACAAAATCCAGGCCTGTGCCGAGGCGTATCCCATCCGGTACTGCCCGAAGGCCGTATCGTACAGATACAACACGTAAAAATAGGAATTCCAGTCCGGCCCCCCCTTGGTAATGACGAATGCCTGAGTGAATACCTGGAACGAGTTGATGATTCCGATAATGGAATTAAACAAAATGACAGGCGAGATCAACGGAACGGTAATACTGAAAAATTTGCGCACACTTCCCGCGCCGTCCATATCGGCAGCCTCGTACAGCTCGGAAGGAAGCGATTGCAGGCTGGCCAGGAAGATGACGATCGTCGACCCTAGCGAGGTCAAATGCATCAGCACCATGGACGGAACGACCGTTTTGGAATCGTTGAACCACCCCAGACCCTGAATGCCGAACACATCGTGCAGCACGTTATTGACGATCCCGAAATCGGGATTCAACAGCCAGGACCAGAGAAAGGCGACGGAAACGCCGGAAACGATGGACGGGGCGTAATAAATCGTGCGAAACAGCGCTGTTCCCTTCACCTTGCGGTTCAGCAGGACCGCCAGCAGCAAGGAGCACAGGATGGAAAAAGGAACGTTCAGCAAAGCGTAATAGGCGGTGACGCGGAGTGATTTGTAGAACAGACTATCCTGGAACAGCTTGACGTAATTGCCCAAGCCGATAAAGTTAGGTGCGAGAACGACATTATAGTCGGTAAAGCTGAGCAGCAGGGAGGCGACGAATGGCCCCCCCGTAAAGCATAGAAATCCGATGAGCCACGGGGATATAAACAGCCAGAACGCTCTCTGCTCCCGGATTCTTTCCATATTCCGCTTCGGCCCCGGAGATTGCCGCTCCGGTGTACGAGCGGAGATTTCCATCTCATTCATGTTCGCTCACCCGCTATTTGCCAGATTTCAGATTGCGCAAGTTTTTGTCGATTTCCTCCAATGCCTGCTGAACCGTTTTGTTGCCGTTGTAGACGCCATCCATCGTCTGCTTGATCATATTGCTGACCGGGGAAAATTCCTTGATGAGATGACCGGCATCCTCCCGCCCGTATTTTAGCGAGCCCTCATTGACTTGTCTTAACTGCTCCGGCGACATCTCCGTCGCTTCGGACATTTGTTCATACCACCGGTCGAGGAGTACCGAATGGACCGGAGTCGCACCCGAGTTCTCGGTAAATTCTTTGGCAGCTCCATTGGAATCGATCAGAAATTTCACGAACTCCCACGCTTCGTCCGGATACTTGCTCTTCTTGTAAATATTCCACGGGTCCACATAATTGGGAACCTGACGGCCTTCCGCATAAGGAACAGCGGCCACACCCCAGCGGAATTTCACGCCTTGCGTGAAGTTTTGGAAGCCCCAGCCGCCTTTAAGCACCATGGCCACCTTGCCGGTCATGAACGGATCGCCAAGCTGCGAGACGGCATCCAATTCGCCTTGAGAAGGAGAAATTTTATGCTCGAAGATCATGTCTGCATTAAATTGCAGCGCCTCCGCATTCCTTGGGTTGCCGAGAACCGCCGGCTCACTCACTTCGCCTTTGACATAATCCTCATCCTTGAAGAAATCTCCTCCCCACTGCCACACCCGCGTATGGTTATGCAGATCGTAATAGAAGCCGAATTGCTTGTCGCTCGATTTGCCCGTGTCCTTCGTCAGCTGTTTGGCCACCTCGACGAACCGGTCCCAGTTCCAGCTTTGATCATCCCAGTCGGTCGTTGGGTACGGAATGCCTTCTTTATCGAACAAGTCCTTGTTGTAGAACAGGAAAAACCCGTAATGCAGCATCGGAACCCCGTATATTTTGCCTTCGATCTTGTACACATCCAACAGCCGGGGGTCAATCCCTTCGACCGCCTGCGGATCTTTGTCTATATATGGAGTCAGGTCCATCAGCAGATCCATCCCTTTCCAGGTCGCAAATCCTCCGCCCCAGTTGGCAGACCAGACGTCCGGCATCGTATTACTGGCAACCATCGTCGGCAGCTTCTGCGGCACATCCGTCTGGGTCAAGGTCATCAATTTCACTTTAATATGCGGGTGCTTCTCCTCGAACGTCTTGACCGTATTTTCATACCAGGCTTGCTTATAGGGATTAGATACGACTAACCAGGTAATCTCGACCTGATCTTGTCCGCCCTTCCCTCCCTCCGTACCGGTACCGCTTCCCCCTCCGCAGCCGGTCAGCGCAGTCAGCAGCAGCACGAAGAACGCGAGGCAAGCCGGGATCATCCTCTTTTTCATAAGCCTATCCTCCTTAGATCTGGAATCCTTTCATCGAACCGGACTCGAGCTCCATTTATATACCTGGCCAGTCAGTTTGAGGCCCACAGTGTTACGGCAATATGGCGGGAAATGCCGCTTTTCACTCTATTATCCGAGGACTTTCAACAAACGAATGAAATCATCCTTCTTTCTAAACAACAGCAGTGCTGAAACGGGCAATTTAAGCGGCCCAGCCGGCTGTATTTAGGGACACAATAAGTCCTTGTAAGACATTTTATGTCCCATTTACCCTAGACAAATCCATAATGGATTTGCCTTCCTTCATTATCCAATCCTATTGAACAATAATAGTATCGTGATGAACTATTCTCATTCGCTTTTTCACCGTCAACCCAAAACCGCCCTCGTTATACGGCCGCGCTCTGAGAACTACTCGTTCGCGATTCCGTCTTGCGGATCAGACGCCACAGCCAGACGAACCCGGCAGCTCCGACCAAGGAGACGACTGCACTGATCGTATACATCGGGGCGGGCCCGAGAACCTGGAAGATCCACCCTCCGATAAATCCGGCCATAATGCCGGAGATGCCTCCCCAAGTCAGAGCAAATGCCGCTTGCCCGGTTGCACGATATTCACTCGGAATAAGATGTGCCGTCAAGCTCGTTCCGACGTAATAGTAGCCGCCGAATGTAATGCAGTGAAGCACCTGGATGAATATAATTTGCCAAGGTCCTACCGCGACCGCCATGAGGAGCCATCGTAAAGCAAACAGCAGGCTGACCGCAGCCAGACAGGCGACCATCGTATTCGTCTTTTTCTTAAGAAAACGGTCAAACAGCAGAAAAACCGGGATTTCGAAAATGGCGGAGAAAAAGGCCGACCAGCCAATGAGCGTTTCGGAGCCGCCCAAATCCGAAATATAGATGGAGACGAAAGTCGAGTTCATCGAATTCGGAACGGAAACGAGCACCCCCAGCAGAACGAAAATCGTAAAGTGGGGATTGATGAACACTTTCCCGTACCCGCGGCCGTCGAACTTGGCCGGAACATCACGGACCTGCCCCCGCGGCAGTCCGATCGTAAACGCCAACGTGATTAACAGCATCGCGCTGTAAATAATCCACAGCTGATCGATTCCCGTCCTTTCGATCACCGGTCCGACCGCAACCGCCATGAGTGCCCAGCCCAGAGATCCCCATAATCGGAAGGTACCGAATTTATAGCGTGTTCCTTCGATCGTATTAAGGATCAGACTGTTGCTCTGCGAGAACAGCGGAGTCTGGAAGAAAAAGAAGACGATCATGACCAGATAAATAACTCCAAATGATGTCGTATGGAATACCGCTTGCACGGCAATCAGATTGCCCAGCAGCAGAATAATGATGACTCGCCGCAGATTCTGGAACCGATCGCTCAAGTAGCCCCACATCGGGTTGGCGATGATCGAAACGAACGGACCGCCGGCCATCAGCATGCCGATTTCCATCCGGCTCAATCCCGCCTTCATGAAATAGAAAGGAAAAAAGGCAAACAAAACCGCAATGGAACCATAAACGAAAAAGTTATAGATTTTCAACTGGACCAACGAACGACCGCTGGCCGGCTGAACTGAGTCCGTCATATGCTATTCATTCCTTTCCGCCGCCATCCGCAGGAGAGGATTGCCCGCTTCCCGAATCTCATACGGGAATAGACAGGGAAACGGAACGTTCGGCAACCTCATCGGCCGTTACTTCCCGACCGAGCGAATCCGACAAGTAAATCCCTTCACTGATCAGCATCGTCTGCAGCGCAATATCTGCGGTGGGCAGCAGCGGAACTCTTCCCTGCAGCGCGGCGATCCAATGGTGCTGGGAAGAATCATAAGCATCTTCGTTGTCGCGCAGCCGGTGCCAGCGAAGATCCATCATGTTCAAATCGACCGTGCTGTCGAGATCGATATCACAGCGGGTCGTGTAATATGAAAACCGCTGATCCCCGGGACCGTAGGCAGGCAGCCGGATTCCTCCCTTGGACCCGACCACAGAGCCGCCCTCGAAACCGCCCAGATGAACCGACCAAGCTTCGATAATATCGAGCGTCATGCCCCCGGCAAAGCGGACGAAGCCCAGCCCCAGCTCCTCGACATCGAAGCCGCTGGCCGCTTTACGTTGAGCGTCCATATCCATCTCCTGATAGGTCTTGCCGGATATTCGCTCAACCTTCGGCAAATCGAGCAGATACAGCATCTGGGCGATATGATAGACGCCCATATCGAAGATCGCTCCGCCCCCTGCCGTCTCCTTGCGGGTGAAATAGGCGGTTCCGAAGCCGTCCACGAACGGCCGGTTTCTCCTGCGGAATCCGGTTGCCCGGGCATGGTAGAGGCTTCCGAGTTCTCCCCCGTCAATCAGCGCCTTGGCCGCTTTGGTCTCCTTGCGGTACAGCGTGCCCAACTGGATATGCAGCATGGTCCCCAGTTCCTGCGCACGTTCAACCATCTGTTTCCCATCTACATAGGAGCCCGCAATCGGCTTCTCGCAATAGACATGCTTCCCGGCCTCCATAGCGGCGATCGATACGGAAGCATGGTAATTGTTATGAAGGCACACATCCACTGCATCCAGATCGTCCCGCTCCAGCATTTTCCTGTAGTCAGTGTATACATGCGGCACATTGTACTTGGCCGCCACCGCTTTCGCTTCGGCTTCATTAATGTCACATACGGCAACGACCTCCGCTCCGGCCAGCTTCGAATAGTTTTCCATATGATTTTTGCCGATGAGCCCGACACCGATTACTCCTATTCGAATCGTCTTCATGCTCCATTCCTCCGTTTCGGTAACGTTCTTCACTCCGCCTCGCTTGCGGCCAGCACCCGCTTCATCGAAGCCAGCAGCCACTCCACTTCTCCGTATTGGTTGCTCGGTGCGTTATGCTCTACCGCCCAGTAACCGTCATACCCGGCCGCCTGGAGCATCCGGATCTTCTCTACCGCTTCCGGACCAGTCAACGTACTGCCGGAGAAATGCGTATGTACCGTCCAGCGCGCCACCATCGCATCCCCATGCTCCGCATCCTCTCTCCATCTGCCGATATGAAGCAAGATCCCGTAGCTCGGATGATCGACCGCCTCGGCGATCCTTGCCATAGTTGCGGGCACCAGCGAGGGGCCCATATGATTCTCGGGACCAATCAGGAAGCCATGATCCTGCGCGAACTCGCAATATTCGCGGAAGCGGTTGACGATGTATTCGAACTGCTCGTCGCTCAATTCCGTCGTATCGTAGATGCCCGTATCGATACGGACCGTCCGGGCCCCGAGTGCCGCGGACATCTTCAGATGATCCAGCGCACTCTTATGCAGCGCTTCCCTCTCTACCGGATCGGGGTCCCAAATATGCGCTTTATCGATCGCAAAGTTAACCAGAGTCATTTCCCTTTCATCCAGCGCCTGCCTGATCTTGCGGATATACTCCTCGTCGGGCACCCGGCAAAGCTCTCCTTGGCTGTCTGTAAAAAAACCGTTCCACAAATCGACAGCATCCAGACCATAGCGATACCGGACCGTTTCCAAATAGCCGAATACATCCATCATGCCGGCGCGAAAAGTGTTGCAGAACGAATAGCCTCCAACCGATACTTTCATGATCATGTCTCCTCTCTTGCATTCCATTAGTCTAATTGTTTGGCAAGCTGCTATCTGTCTATGATATGTTTCTGTTGCTCCACTGTATGTCCCGGCTGTCGTCCCGGCAATATTTTGCAGCGATTTTGATTTGTCACTACCCTCCCATTTTTTGGATTTCACTTCTAAGTCAAATTATAACCGCTTTCACCCTTCACTCCTATCCCCGAAATCAACAATATTATCCTATTTTTTTACACGCACCCAAATAAAAAACTGCAAAGCAAACTTTAGCTTTACAGTTCAATGATGATCATGAGAAATTTTAAGAGAATATTTAGTGCATATCATTCTTTGCCCCTGCATCTCCTCGTCCGGTCAGGCTTCGTTTTTCAGCTAGGCCCCCTAAATCCGGAGTCTTGCCTACAATAATAGTTCGTTTGTAGAAATTGGAAAGCTGCATTTAAAAATCATCCGACTAGGCGATGGGAGTGCCTGCCTCCACAGCCTCATCCGGCCGCAGCAGAATAACATCCCCTTCCTCGGGTACTCCCCCCAGAACCAGAACTTCCGAGACAAATCCGGCTATCCGTCTCGGGGGGAAGTTGACCACGGCCACCACCTGCCGGCCTGCCAGCCGCTCCGGAGAATATCTCGTTGTAATTTGCGCGCTGGAGCGCTTAAGCCCCAGAGGACCGAAGTCGATCTCCAGCTTGATCGCCGGCTTCCTCGCTTCCGGAAACGGCTCTGCTTTCCTTATTGTCCCGATACGCAGATCCAGCTTCATAAAATCGTCTATCGTTGCCATCTTTTCATCTCCTCCTGTTAAGAAAATTGCTGCTAAATAATTTGAACTAAAGAATAGCTCTTATTCCGTTCCGAAGGAAAGTGCTTCCGAAGCTTCAAACATCTTGTTCTGTTTTCCTTTTA
This sequence comes from Paenibacillus sp. J2TS4, assembly GCF_018403245.1. Lineage (GTDB taxonomy): Bacteria > Bacillota > Bacilli > Paenibacillales > NBRC-103111 > Paenibacillus_L. The sequence goes on along the minus strand of NZ_BOSH01000003.1, from coordinate 625,379 downwards.
TATGAATGGGCCTTCGGATGGTTGGAATACAAAGCCAAAACTCGCCCTGGAAGCATCTTTCTTTCTCCACTTCATGAGCTATCCAAATCATTAGTTCATTTTATATAAATGCACTTTTAAATAAACGCGGATAAATAACGAATCAGCATCATGGCTGCAATGCCGGTCACTACCGTAATGAGCAAGCTTCGAGTTAAATACGCCGCGACCAAGGTCGGAAGGGCAGCCAGCAGCCCAAGCCATGACGGCAGGAAGGAGCCATTCGACACCAGCAGCTCTTGAGCCAGTAAAGCGGACATGACCGCAATCGGAATATGCTGGAGCCAGCGCAGCCCCCATTCCGGCAGTTGAATCCGGCTCAGCACGACAAGCGGCAACACCCTCGGCAGGAAGGTTACTGCGGAAGCCCCCAATAGCATCCATAGAAAACTCCATCTCACTTCCATTTCTCCACCCACACTCCTATACTTGCGGCGATCACAATGGCAATCAGTACACCGGCGCTCTCGGACAGAAAGACCGATCCGGCAACCGCCATCACGACGGCGCTGATTGCAACGACAAGATCCAGCCTATATTTTTTGCGCTCTGTCAGTTGAAGCATGAACAGGCCGATGAACATGGCCGGCAAGGCAAAATCAAGCCCATAGGCCTCCGGCGAAGCTATCCATTGCCCGAATATTCCACCGGCCAGATTAGCCAGCAGCCAGTTGATATAGGCGGTCAGATTGAGTCCGAACATCCAGCGGGCGCTTCCCCTGGACTTCCCGGACAGCTTGGTCACGGCGACGCCGAACGTTTCGTCCGTTAATTGGGAGCCGATCAGGACATTTTTCCATACCGGCAGATGCCGAAAATAGGGCGCAACGGCCGCACTCATCAGGAGATGGCGCAAATTGACGAAAAAGACAGTGAAAATAATGGCCGTTGCCGGACTGCTCAACGCCAGCATTCCGGCCGCGATGAACTGAGCCGATCCGGCATAAAGCAACAAAGACATAAGGGCAATCTCCGCCAAGGATAAGCCCGCTGTTTTCTCCAGCACGCCAGCGGCAAATCCGATGCTCAAGTACCCCATCACGGTGGGCAGGCAATCCTTTACCCCTTGCATGAAGCTCTCCTCTTGTCTGACAGAGTGCCGCAATAAAACTTCCGTCTTGCTCATGATTCCTCCATAGCTGATTTTTTTCGGTTATGGTTAAAGAGTGAACGTACCGCAGGTTCAAGCAGCCGGGTTAGTCGAACCGCCGGCCTGTCATGACATGCATTAGATCCGGGTTGTTGCGCCAGAGGGCATCCAGCCGTTCGGGACCGAGCTCGGCCGTTAATTTTTCGATCATGATGTCATGGCGAATATATTCTGTCGCCACAAGAACAAGTACGGGATCGCAGGTTTTGACCGCCCAGGAAGTCGATTGGTCCGTAAAATTGGCGATCAGCACCTCTTCCCCGTCCCGGGCAGCAATGGTCAGATGCCCTCCTGTCCGGCCCTTGACAACATCCGGCGTCATGTAATCGTGGTGGAACGTAGCCCCAATAGTCGCCTCCGGGGCCCCGAAGATAACGGAGAAAACATGGGCCTCTTCCCGCAGATGACTTTCCACGGCTTCCTGAATCATCGGGACCTGCGGCTTCCAGACAGAGAGCCACAGCTCCTTCTCGGTGCGGCCGATCATCTCTGTCATTTCATTCATGACCGATTCGTCGCTGCGAATATGCCAGATCACGTCTATGTCCCGCTCCTGCTGCAGCATCGTCAATTCTTTCTCTAAATAGGAGAGCGACTCTTCGAACTGCTTTCTTACCCGGGCTATTAATTCCTCTGCGGGCACCGGGGAGTATTTGACCGGTTCGGAGGGAACGAGATGAACGGCTCCTTTATCCATCAGCTTCCCCAGCACTTCGTAGATCATCGATCGGGGCACGCCGGAGCGCTTGCTGATCTCATATCCCGTTACCGGATGAGTCTTCAGCAATCCGACATAGGCTTTGCACTCGTATGACGAAAAGCCGAGCTTCTGCAGTTCTTGAAAGATCGCGTCCATATTCGCACATCCCGTCCTTTTGTATTTGGGGCAAGTGTAAGCCCCGGCGCGGTATTGCATCCAATGACCTTCAATTGTGACGACAAACTATAGCCGTCGTTTCAGAGTTCGTATATCATTAGACGTTATACAACTAACCACTAATATTTCGACTAAAGAAAAACGGCTCAACGCCATGTGAACCGTTGCCAGAATGATAGTCGTTATGTTAATAACTACTATAATTTGAAAGCTTAAAACTGTCAAGAAGCCAGCAATAACGTCGGCCCTACAGTTGGCCATTAATGATGGCTAAGTCACTACAAGGATCGGGCTGCAACACAAATCGAGTTAAGATAATGGGTCAGAACGGCAACGATCCGTTCTTTATTCACACGCTGAGGCTCGAGCAAGGCATGGATGGCTATTCCATCGACTAATGCATATAATTTTTCCGTCTCAAGCTCCTTATCCAGATCCTTCCGCAGCATATGGTGCTGGTCCAAATATTCGATAAGCTTATGCATGGCGCTATAAATCCCGTCATGCTGCGCATCGAACACGTCGGGCTGGTGCCTGGTATAGAAGGTGAAGGCAAACCATACTTCCATCTCCACCATCTTCTGATCATCCACAGGGACAAGCTCGAGCAAAATGTTTAATATCTTTTCTTTGGGAGACAGTTCACCCATCGCGATTTGCTGAACACGGTCCGTCGCCCGGTCTCTTACGAGTTTCATTGCAAAAGCGAGCAATTCATCCTGAGTTGAAAAATAATGGCGCAATGCGCCCAAGGATAAACCCGCTTCTTGCGCAATATTCCTTACCGTCGCCCCCTTCATCCCCTGATTTAAGATGACTCGCCATGTCGCTTCCGCAATTTGATTTCTTCTTTCTTCATGATCCACTATTTTTGGCATGCTTTAATTATATCGAACAAAAAACAAATGCACAATTTAAACAGCACAATTGTATTATTTAAAAAAGGCTGTTATAATATTTTTTATTTATTGCCATACCAACGTTATAAAAGGAGAGGTTAGTTTGAATTTTGTAGCCTGGATGATTGTAGCCTGCGAAATTGCGTTCTGGGTCGTTATCCTGTTAGGATTAGTTGCCCGATATGTGTTAAAGCAAAACAAATTAGGATTAGTCCTGCTTGCCTTAACTCCTGTCATAGACTTGATTCTGTTAATTACAACGAGCGTGGATTTGTACCGCGGAGCTGTCGCCACTACAGCGCATGCTATTGCCGCCGTCTATATCGGAGTCTCGATTGCTTTCGGCAAAAGTATGATTCAATGGGCAGACGAGCATTTTCGCTATTACGTGACCAAACAAGGGCCCAAGCCGGAGAAGCTCTATGGAATTAAATATGCCATCCAATATTTCAAAAGCTGGTTGAAGCATGTGCTCGCTTATCTCATTGGGGCGGGATGTTTAGTTGCGCTTATTTATTTTATTAATGACCCCGCCCGCACCGAATCGCTGTCCGGAATATTAAAATTGTGGACGCTTGCGCTTGGCATTGATCTCATCATTACGATATCCAATTTTATTTGGCCCCGACGAGCCAGAGCTTAGGAGTCCCCGCCATGGAAGCCATGGACCTATCCTTTCTTTCTTGACACCCCTCGCCGCAGCCTATAAAGTAGTGATCATAGTTAATTGGATTTGTTTACCTTAAGAGGTGAGGGGTGTGCAGATGTCGAATGAATTGATTCAAGCCATGACTTTATTGAAGGAAAAAGAATGGGTGGACCTGACCCATACGTTTGGTCCGGAATCTCCACATTTTTCAGCATTTGATGCAGCCGAATTTACTACCTTGTTTACTCATGACGATGGTTTCTTGGCCCAGAGCTTTAAGTTTGCAGGGCAGTATGGAACGCATTTGGACGCCCCTATCCATTTTGTCCGGAATACAAGATATTTGGACGAATTGGATTTGAAGGAATTGCTCCTGCCGCTTGTAGTCATCGACAAGTCCAAAGAAGCCGAGGCAAACAACGACTATTCTTTAACCGTGGATGATCTGCTGCACTTTGAAGCGGAGCACGGGCGAATTGAGGCGGGGACCTTCGTCGCCCTGCGTACGGATTGGAGCAAGCGCTGGCCCGATGTGGAAGCCTTTAACAACAAAGATGCCGAGGGGCATAACCGGATTCCCGGCTGGTCGCTGGATGCTTTGAAATTTTTATTCGAACAGAGAAAAATAAAGGCCATTGGACATGAAACGTACGATACCGACTCCAGTCTGGACTTTCAAAAAAACGGAGCCCTCCTAAGCGAATATTATGTGCTTGAGCAAGACACCTATCAGGTGGAGCTGTTAACGAATTTGGACAAAGTTCCGGCCACCGGCGCCATCATCCTAAATATCGTCCCCAAACCAGAGAAGGCCTCCGGCTTTCCCGTCCGATCCTTCGCGATCTTGCCTTAGCTGCTTTAGTTGCCTTAATCCCGTTCATGAGCGATGATGCGTGGGTGTGGAGCTACATCTTCATATATTGATGTATATTTGGGCTAAGTGACGAAGAACGTCCTCATCCATCTTTTTGACGGATTGGGGGCGTTTTTTTATTTTTTGTAGGAGTGGATTAAGCCGCTATTCCGTAGGACGGGTCAAAGAATTCTTTGCCGTATTCCTCCGGCGTCAGTTCAACGTCCGTAACCGGAAATAACCTCCAATGGACAACAAATCGTCCCTACTGGTATGATAGAAACAAACGTTCCCATTTAAAGGAGGACTATCATGGAAAAGTTAGGGACAAGCTTCGTACACCTTCACGTTCATACGGAATATAGCTTGATGGAAGCGACATGCCGCTTGGAAGACCTCCTGCAAATTGCTGCATCGTGGAACATGGATGCGCTGGCCATAACCGATAAGGGTGTAATAAACGGGATGATTCCATTTTGCAAGCTTGCAGAGAAATACAGCATTCACCCGATTGTCGGTTGTGAAATGCTAGTCGGCGATGCGGGAGAAACTCTCATTTTATTGGCCGCTACCTATCGGGGCTACGAACAGATCGTCGAGCAGTTGAACGGCGCTTATTTCCGTCCCCCAGCCTTCCATGGGGATATCATTGCGCTGAGCGGCGGCAGAAACGGAAGCATCCATCGTCTGATCACGAGCGGGCGGATGGATCTGGCAGAAAAGCAAGCACTTCAATATATAAAGTGGTTCGGGAAGGAACATTTCTTTCTGGAGGTACAGCATCACGGACTTGAAGATGATGATGTGTGGCTCGAGAGGACCGTTCATCTTTCCCGGGAAATGAAGATTCCGTTAGTGGCTACCCACGACGTGCATTACCTCGCTCCGGAAGACGCGCCTTTGCTTCATATGATCCGGCATGGAAAAAACAAGCCGAGGTCGGCTGCCCCTTTCACGACAGGGCCGTTCTATCTCCCTTCCCCCCTAGAAATGAAGGCTAAATTCAGTCATCTTCCGGACGCTTTGGCCAATACGGTCCGAATCGCGCAGCGATGCCGGTTTCAACTGGAACGAGGAGCGTACAGGCTTCCAAGCTTCCCCGTTTCACAAGTGTGGAGCGTAGATCGCCATTCGTGCAATCGATCCGATACGGAAGGAATAGACTCTGCGAATTCCCCGCGAAGCGCGGATGAAGCATTGTACCAGTTATGCCTGGAAGGGATGAGGAGCCGATTTGATTCGTCTGTCCCAGCTCTCGATGATTCGGAAGGGCACAGAAGGACAGAACGAATGAAACAAGAGCTTGAGATCATTACGAGACGAGGGCTCTCCGACTATTTCCTAATTGTGTGGGATATCGTACGGTATGCGCGAAACCGGAACATTCCCGTCGGACCCGGAAGAGGTTCCGCCGCCGGAAGTCTGGTTGCCTATCTGCTCGGCATAACAGAGATTAATCCGCTCCTGCACGACCTTTCCTTTGAACGTTTTTTGAGTCCGGATCGCGCTGATTTGCCGGATATCGATGTGGACGTCTGTCAAAGAAGGCGCCACGAGCTGCTGCAATATGTCAAAGACAAATACGGAACAGACCGGATTGCGCATATCGGTGTACTGAACACGTTCGGGACGCGAGGGGCGGTTCGGGAAGCCGGGACTTATTTAGGCTTGCCAAAAAAACAAGTCGATGTGCTGGCCAAGCTGCTCCCCTCTTTTTCCGGGAAAGGCGGTGTCCGCCACAGTCTTGAGACCCTGCCGGAACTGCACAAACTGCCGGTCGATCAAGAGCCGTTCAAGTCGTTGTTTCAACTCGCCGAACGGCTTGAAGGATTGCCTCACCAGCATTCCACCCACCCTTCGGGTATTATACTCGGGGATGAACATTTGGCCCGGACCATTCCTCTGCAGCGAAGGCCGAACGGGGAACCGATGACTCCCTTCAATAAGGAAGATATCCAAACAATGGGCTTATTGAAAATCGATCTTCTCGGTTTACGCAGCCTGACGATCATTCACGATACCCTCGCTTCGATTCGTGAACAAACAGGCAATCAATTCGATATGAGTGTTATCCCCCTGGACGATCCGGACACGTTTCACGCGATCAGCAGTGGAAATACGCTGGGATGTTTTCAGCTGGAAAGTATGGGAATCCGCCGGTTGATGCGCAGAATGCAGCCGCACAGTATCTGCCATTTAGCCGATCTGCTCGCTTTGTACCGGCCTGGAGCATGGAATGAGGGAATCGTGGATACGTATTTACGCCGGCACCGGGGGGAAGAGAATTTCAAGGTTATACGGCCTGAAATGGAGTCTATTCTTTCGCCGACTTACGGCTTGATCCTGTATCAGGAGCAGGTGATGGCCATTGCTCAAGCAGTTACAGGATGCTCCATGGGTGAAGCCGACTCGCTCCGACGTGCGCTATCTGCAAAATCAGTCGAAGCGCTGTCCAATCACCAGCTTCGGTTTCTTCGGGGAGCAGCAGAACGAGGCGTGGCGGACAAGGAAGCTCTGGCCGTATTCGATTTTTTGGTCCGGTTTGCCGGGTACAGCTTCAATAAAGCCCATAGCGTGTCCTATGCTTATCTGGCCTACTGGACCGTTTATTTAAAAACGCATTTCCCCAAAGATTATATGGCCTCCCTATTAAGCATGGACGGAGGGTACTATGACAAGCAAGTATATCTTAGGGAGATCTCCAAAATGGGACTCTCCCTGCTTGGTCCCGATATTAACCGGAGCGGGTTCGGGTTTCATGCTGAAAAGGAAGGTATACGCTTAGGACTGGATGCCATCCACGGCTCGGGGCCGGAATCGGTGATCGCTATGTTGCGTTCTCGCCGTCGTAACGGAGAATTTCAAACTTTTCCCGAATGGGTTAATCGGATGAAAGCGAGCCGGATCAAAAGACCGGTACTCGAAGCCTGGATCGCCTCGGGTGCCTGTGATCGTTTTGGCCGACATCGGAAAGAGATGATCGCATACTTGAACGGATTGCCGAAGTCAGCCGGCATTAATTCGGCAACCGTAACGATTCCCGATTTTACCGAACCGGAAAAAAGAAAGATGGAAAAGGCGCTGCTCGGGTTTTCGCTTTCGCGGTCTCCTACCCGAAAATGGCAAGAGTTTTCGCAGCGTTTCAACATCGTTCCAATCCAAGAATTATCTGATTTCAACGATAATACACGTGTCCGCATATGCGGAACAGTCATCCACAGCAGACGGTATCCGACAAATGGCGGAGAATACGTGCTTATGCTCGTCTTACAGGATCATACAGATATGATCGAAGTCGTATTGTATCCCAAAACTTACAAGGCTTTCTTATACGAATTGAATCCACAGGGCATATTACTTGAAGGCGACGTCCGGATGAAGAACGGGCAGGTGCACGTCATTGCGGACAAAATCAAGGCGCTTGGAGGATGAATATGCTACTAATCGGAACGGCTGGTTACAGTTATGAGGATTGGCGCGGGATCTTTTACCCAGAAGATTTGGACAAAAAAGAAAGGCTTTCCTTTTACGCCCGGGAATTTGCGTTTACAGAGGTAAACTCATCTTTTTACGCGATGCCCAACCGATTTATGCTGTATCATATGCGGGAGAAAACACCCGAGCACTTTCAGTTCGTCATCAAAGCCTATCGGGGGATGACGCATAAACGGGAAGATAATGAACAACACTTCTCCGATTTTAAGGAAGCGTTGAAGCCATTAATAGAAGCGGGCAAACTGGGATGTGTACTGGCCCAGTTTCCAACCAGCTTCCGGAATCGGGATGAAAACCGGGATTATTTGAAGGAATTTAAAGAGTTGATGGGCGATATTCCGGTCGTTGTCGAATTTCGCCACGAAGAATGGATCGATGAACGAATATTCGACCTGCTGGAAGAAGAGCAATTGGGTTATGTTTGTGTGGACGAGCCGCAGTTTAAAACACTCGTTCCGCCGATCATCAGAGCAACCGGCCCAATTGGTTATATCCGGTTTCACGGCCGGAATTATAAGAAATGGTGGCATCACAAAGAGGCGTACGAACGATATGACTATTTGTACAGCGAGAACGAACTTACGGATTGGGTTCCGAATATTCGCAAACTTGCCGAGAAAACGGAAAAGACGTTCATCAGTATGAATAACCATTACCGGGCGCAGGCTGTCATCAACGGACGGATGCTGCGAGAAATGCTGAAGGAGGAGGTCGTTTCCACATGATCGTCGAAACAGTCTCCCCTTACGATTTGCAAGCGATCCGCAATCTGGAAGCATTGGATGCTGTCTGTCATCGTGTTTTTTTACCGGAGCCTGGTGAGAAGCTTGTATTCGGTGAAGGACCGGAGCATGCCCGTCTGTTGTTGCTCGGGGAGGCCCCCGGGGAAAAAGAAGCCGAGACCGGCCGGCCATTTGTCGGCAATTCGGGAAGGCTGCTGAATAAATATTTGCAGGAAGCGGACATCCTCAGGGAGGAAGCTTATCTGACGAACGTAATCAAAGTGAGGCCGCCCGGTAATCGGAAACCGAAAATATCGGAGATTAAAGAAGCGTTGCCGATTTTGCTCCGGCAAATCGAATTGATTCATCCGGCGATTATCGTTTGTCTGGGAAGCATAGCCGTACAGGCGATTGTAGATCGAAAAGCGAAAATAACCGAAATTCGCGGAGAGTGGCTGGAGAAGCACGGAATCCGTATCCTGCCGACCTATCATCCGTCCGCCGTATTTCGCGACGAAATTAAAAGAGAGCTTCTGAAACAGGATCTCTTCTCAGCCGCAAATGCCTTAACAAAGTTGGGAACATGATCGGATTCTAAGCTTGATTACTTCATCCGAACCTTGTCCCCTTCCTGCAGCGGCTCGCTGCTCTCGATAATGACCCGTCCCTGGTCGAACAGTCCTACAAGGGGACGGAACAGAGCCCCTGACCTCATTTTGAAACAGGCGGCAATATTTAGCCGGGATCAGGTGATGGATGCTTCATAAATGGACTTAATAGAACGGGACAGCATCGCGTTAAATTGTTCGTCTGTTTGCTGGGCGGTCAACCCCTCCGATAAGGCACGGGAAAAGCTCGCGATGAGGCCGTGATGCCGGGCCAGTTTTTCATTGGCTTCCCATTGATCATATCCGCCCGACAAAGCTACAACCCTTACAACATGTGGATCGTCTATCAAATCGCGATAATAATGATCTTCCGTCGGTATGGAAAGCTTCAGCATGATTTTTACGTCTTTATCTAAAAAAGACAATTGGTTGAAAATCTCATCTTTTAAAATTTGCTCCGATTTTTTCTTATCCGCGCTATAAATATCGACCTCAGGTTCGATAATCGGTACGAGTCCCATCGACAAGATTTGTTTGCCAATATCGAACTGCTGCTCCACTACTTGTCTAATTCCTTCCGGGTTGGCTTCTTTGATCACCGAACGCATTTTTGTCCCAAAAATGTTTTTGTCTATCGCCCGCTTTAAAAGATCGTCCAAATCCGGAATAGGCTTCATGAGCTGAACTCCATTTTCCAGTCCGGCGAGCCCTTTATCGATCTTCAAAAAAGGCACAATGCCTTTCTTCTCCCAAAGATAATCGGCGGTAAATTGATGGTCAATCGTACGATCCATAGTGTTTTCAAACAAAATAGCACCCAAAATATATTCCGAAGTGAATGCCGGGCTTGTGATAATGCGTGTTCTCATTTCATGGACCAACCCGAACATCTCTTCTTCATTGGAATAGCTGGTTTCCTTAATTCCGTACTGCAGCAGCGCCTTTGGAGTACTCCCCCCACTCTGGTCCAACGCTGCGATGAAACCCTTTCCCGTATGAATTCGCTCCATTTGTTCCTTGTTCATAATGCTTCTCCTTCCTTATTCATAGAATGATGGACTTGGCTTGGTATCAATCCGATAATCATTTTCTTAATAGCTCACAACGGAGCCAGTACTTGACGCTTAGAACAAGCAGGGGACGATCTCGCCGTATCGATCCGGAGAGAAAGGGATCAGCGACGAATCCAGATAGGCCTGTCCAAGCATCAAACACGGAGACTAAGGTAAAGTTTTCTTTATTGTACAATAATTTCACAGTCTAGGCAAAAATTTTGCAATCCCGCAAAAATGTCCCTTTCTTGCCTCTCTCGCGTGTACCGTCTTCTCTTTATGTAAATTACTCGTTGCATTTTAACTGTTTATTTAATATACTGTTTATGTCATATACTATATTAAGTACACAGAAAAGAGGCGTAGCATGAGTAAATTAGCCATTGAAGTTGCAGGGCTGCAAAAGCGTTTCGGTGACCAAGTTGTGCTGGACGGCATCGATCTGGCGGTGCCATCAGGCACCGTATTTGCCCTGCTTGGCCCGAACGGTGCCGGTAAAACCACACTCATTCACATCCTGTCTACACTGGTAGCTCTCGATGAAGGATCCGTACGCGTAGCCGGGCACGATGTCGTAACGGAAAGGAACGAGGTCAGGCGGTCCATCAGCCTCACCGGACAGTTCGCCGCTGTCGACGAAATGTTAACCGCCGAAGAGAATTTGTGCATGATCGGCAGACTCTCCGGGCTTACAGCAGCACAATCCCGTACTCGGGCAGCTGAGCTGCTAAAGCACTTCGACCTCTTAGCGGCCGCTGGCAAGCGCGTGAAGACATACTCGGGCGGCATGCGCCGTCGTCTGGATCTCGCCATTAGCCTGGTGGTTAGCAGGCCCGTGATGTTCCTGGACGAACCAACGACGGGACTCGATACGATTAGCCGACGAGCATTGTGGGATATCATCCTACAACTGGCAGAACAAGGCATCACTATTTTTCTGACGACGCAGTATTTAGAAGAAGCCGATCAATTGGCTGACACCATCGCGGTGATCGCCGATGGACGCGTCATCGCAACCGGAACTTCAGGCGAACTGAAGTCTCGCGTGGGAGGTAACGTGCTCGAGCTGCGCAATGCGAAAGACGATATAATTCGATCTATCCCTACCAGCGGCAATATCCACGACATCAGCCAATCACTCCATGAGCTGGGCCATACCGTCCCACAGGGGACCCAGGTAAACATCCGTAAGCCAAGCATGGATGATGTGTTCCTTGCTTTGACGACCAAAAAAATGGAGGAATCGGTATCATGATAACCCCTTCAAGACCAACCAAGTCGGCATCGTTCGGTGTTACGAACGCCGTCTTCATTGGGCGCAGTATTCGCCACAGTTTACGCAATACCGATTCATTAATAATGGCCATTATGCTTCCCATCATGCTTATGCTGCTCTTTACCTATGTGTTTGGCGGCGCCATTGACTCGAGCGGCGACTATGTGAATTATGTAGTTCCAGGTATCATTCTGCTGTGTGCCGGCTTTGGTTCGTCCAGTACGGCTGTGGATGTGGCCAATGATATGACCAACGGCATCATTGACCGATTTCGAACGATGCCGATTCGTAGCCTGAGCGTTATCACCGGGCATGTCGTCGCAAGCGTTGCCCGCAACCTGTTGGCCACCGGAATAGTCATTGGCGTTGCACTGCTCGTTGGCTTTCGGCCAACTGCCAATGTATTGGAGTGGGTTGGAGCGATAGCCGTCATTACTCTGTTCATTCTTACCTTCACCTCGCTCTTCGCAGCCATCGGGCTTGTTGCCAGCAGTCCTTCCGCCGCCAGCGGATACGGGTTCGCCCTGCTTTTTCTTCCATACCTATCCAGCGCCTTCGTCCCGACAGACACGATGCCTGCATGGTTGCGTGGGGTTGCGAATCATCAGCCCATCACTCCGGTTATCGAAACCATCCGAGGACTTCTCACAGGCGCACCCATTCATGATCGTGCCTGGTGGGCGATTGGATGGTGTCTGCTCATTCTTCTTCTGTCCCTCGTATGGAGCGTTTGGGCTTTTCGCCGGAAAGCGGGACGTCGTTAGCGAGAGGTTAGAATGGAATAACAATCATTTGATACAGAGCGGTGTCCACGAATAGAGAAGTTCTATAACGGTAAACGAAAAAGGGCTGGTACAGGGACTATTTCTGTACCAACCCTTTTTCGTTTATGGTCAGGGCCAGCGAAAGCCGCCTGACTGGGCATGCGGGGATTGCCCCTTATTTCTTCTTCGATGTATCACTCGCCACCGGAACCACAGGCATTCTGAAGGCAAGGTAATGTTCAATGCCGTCCAGAATCCGTTCCAGACCGAAATCAAAGTCGTTGCCAACAGTATTTTCATTGACGTTCTCCTCGGTATATGCACCGGATCTGATGATGGGATCCAGATTTGGAAAGCGTTCCGGTGTAACCAATTGCCTAAGCGCTGCACCATAATCTAGACCACTGACGACAGCAGGACTTGCTCCTGTCCGCATAGCCCGGTCTATATCCCTTTGAATGATTCCTGTCGAACGCGCGTAACTGCTTAACAAAAGGATGATAGATATTTTTTCATAATCATTTAGCGGAAAATCACGCATCGGTCTAAGCGCCCAGTCAATAATTTGAAGGTTGTTTGGTGTAACCGGGACACCGGAGATGGGAATGTCGCCATACCATGGATGCTCCACGAAGACGTTAATCGTAGCCCGAACATACTCACGCATACTTTCGCGCCAGTCTATGTCCTTCTCCTCCGGCGGAATAGGGATGGCACACACGGCATCCTGCATCAGCAACAGCAGATCGTCCTTACTGGGTATATATCGGTAGAGGGACATTGCGGTAAATCCAAGAGAAGCTGCAACCCGGCTCATGGAGACAGCGGAAAGCCCATCCTTATCGGCGATTGCGATAGCGGCGTCCACTATTTTCTTTATGCTCATTTCTCGCTTAGGTCCCCTCTGCGATTCTTTGACTATCCCCCAACTCAGCGCTACCGCGCGAGGTAATTTGCTGATGGCTTCGTGATCCATGTGGTCGTCTTTCTGCATGATTTCATATCCTCCATAATGGTCTAACTTAGGGAATATCCATTCGCCACTGGATAGACCGATGTCCATAATTAAATTGTTTACTTAATAAACAGTATACCATAATTTTCAGTCAATATAAAAACCACGGTTTCCCGTGGATTTTAACTTGAACTCCCTTACGCGCGTAACGAACCCCTGATCTCATCGCTGCCAGTGGAGCGGTCGGTTTTGTAGGTATCTTAGGGAGCAAGGCTTTTGGGAGTCTTATGTCTCTACGTTCGGACTCAAGTAGCGGATATAGGCAACGGCTTTGTAATGGACGGATAAGGTTTTGGAAAAGAAAGTATGATGTGAATGAAAGTCGTCGGTTCCCCTCTATGCCGCTTGGAGAACCGACGCAGACAAGGCCGCTGATCCGCCTACTTACTCAGAGATATAATTGATCGCTTTGGCGTTAGCACAGGCTTTCAAATCTTTTTCGGTTTGCTTAAACCACTCCAAATATTTAGACTCACATTTAATTTCCATAACATCCATCTCGGCCCGCATGGATAAATTTTTACCAGACTTATACTTGCGCATATCGGATAAGGCTTCTTTAATCGATTCTCCAAACTCCAGAAGATCATTGTTTGTATGCTCACTCTTTTCCCATTTCAAGAGATGAATAGATGCCGTTTTTTCATGCTGCTTGAAAAATTGTTGGTAAATATATTCGGTGATATGCGGAACATAGATGGCATACATTTTCAGGATATTCAGCAATGCATAATAGAGCGCATACTGCCCCGAACGTCTTTCAACATATCCGTGAAGCTCCGGCTCATATAACCGGGACTTGACGATTTCTATATAATTATCGCAAAAGTCTTTCCAGAACAATTCATCCACTTCGTGTCTTGCCGATCCGATTTCATATTCATTCAACCATACGGCAGCCTTTGTAATCGTCTCGTTCGTACGTTCGATTATCCACCTATCCACCGGCAGAAGCTGAGGCTTATCAGATAAATCAATGTCTTTCAAATGAGAGATTGCAAACTTGGAAGCGTTCCACAGCTTCGTAATAAACCGTTTGGCAATCACAAGCTCCTCGATGGCGAAAAAGGTATCGGTTCCAAGGCGCGCGTTGGCTGACCAATAGCGCAAAACATCCGCAGAGTGAGCGGCGATTAACGCTGCAGGTTCCATCTCGGAATTGCCTTGTGACTTGCTGATCTTCTCTCCCTTCTTGGCGAGAACAAATCCATTGATCATCAAGTCTCTCCACGGAATATCGCCTGTATGATACAGGCTTCTGACCATGGTATAGAAAGTCCATGTCCGTATGATTTCATGAGCGTGCGTTCTCATGCTCATCGGAGTTAGTTTAAAGCCGAGCCGTTCATGGATTTGCGGCGTTAGCGATGACGTTGCCCATGTGTCGAATACGGCGCTTTCGGGCGTGAATTCCTTGCATCCGCAGTCGCATGTGCCCATGTATGGGGTTTCGAGCGGATTGACTGGAAGCTGTTCGGATTTTGCGAAACCGGTTTTTCCGCAATTATTGCAATACCATACCGGAAAAGGAACACCGAAATAGCGTTGACGGGAAATACACCAGTCCCACTTCAAATTTTCAACCCATGCAATATAGCGGTTTTTCATATAGGCGGGATACCAGTTTATTTTGTTCGCGGCATCCAGGAAACGCTCTTTTTCAGATAAAATCTCGATATACCACTGCCTTGACGGAATGATTTCGATTTCTTTTCTGCAACGTTCATGAACGGCAACAGCGTGTAATATTTTTTCGGATTTCTGCAGCAGATTGGATTCATCAAGCAATCGAATAATCTCTTTTCTGGCAGCAAAGACTTTAAGTCCGCCGATAAACGGAACATCCTTGACCATGGTCCCGTCCGCCAAAATCACTTTGCGGTATGGCAGAGCGTGTTTAAGATACCATTCAGCATCAGTGCTGTCACCGAATGTTGCACACAAAACAACACCGGTGCCTTTATCCATTCCAACCTTATGATCCGTCCGTATGGGTACTTCATAGTTATAAAGCGGAACCTGTGCGGTTTTCCCAATATATTGTGTATACCGTTCGTCATCGGGATGAACGAATAAGCTGACGCAGCCATATAACAGTTCAGGGCGTGTTGTTGCAACATAAAGCGGCTTGCCCTCAACCATAAAGGGAATATAGTTGAAGGTAGACTCCATCTCATCTGTATCGAGCTCGGCCTGAGCAATGGAGGTTTGACATTCGGTACACCAAAGCACAGGAGATTCTTTCACATATGCTTTTTCTTTATGAACAAGCTCCAGGAATAATGACTGTGATATTTTTCTAACGTCATCGCTTATCGTTTCATATTGCATGGACCAATCCACCGAAAATCCCAGCGTTCTCCAAAAATGTTTAAATTCCGTTTCATATTTTTCGGTTATGTGTTTGCATTTATTTATAAATTCACTTCGGGAGAGATCTTTGGCACGAATACCTTCGTCGCGTTCAACCAAACGCTCGGTCGGCAATCCATTATCATCAAAGCCAAAGGGATAAAATACATTATAGCCCTGCATTCTGCGAAACCGTGCAATCATTTCAGCCTGTGTGTAAGAAAACAAGTGCCCGACATGCAGGTTTCCGCTGACTGTCGGCGGCGGAGTGTCGATCGAGTAAATCTCTCCTTGTACATCGGGATCGAACCTGTAAATTTGTTCTTTCTCCCAAAACTCCTGCATTTGTTTTTCAATTTGAGCAAAATTGTAACGCTTTTCCATTTGAATACCTCCAAAATTAGTGATTGAACACAATAAAGAACGCCCCAAAGCAATTTCCATTGCTTTGGGGCGAACATTACGTCCGTGGTACCACCCAAATTCAGAGAATATTCTCTGCACTCTGCCGATGCGGGATAGTTCATGTATATCCGATATCGTTTTCCAATGACGGCGGAAATCCCGTTGAAGTCTACTAAGAAATTTCTTTCCGTTCGGTTCACAGCTCAGAGGCTACTTCCATACTTTCTTCACGAAGGCTTACACCAGCCGCCTTCTCTCTTTGCATCGGATAAGCATGTACTCCTCCTCGTCAATGCCTTTATTGTATTCAATTTCCAACATTATACACTATAACAAAAAAATATCAATAGCTTGCCATAATCCGCTGAGGATCGATATCTTCCCTTTGGCCGGCATATTTCACTGCAGCGATAATGTCATCATGGAAAGTTTTAACCGTTGGAACTTTCACGGGTCTGCGATGACCGCAGTTATTCATTCCCCTGATTACTGTTATGATGTAAGACCGCGGAAAAACAACCGAACCTCTTCCGCATAGCGTTCAGGCTGTTCCATCGCGTAAAAATGGCCGCCTTCCGAACATTCGCTCCAGTGTACGATATGGTGATCCTTCTCTGCAAGCCGCCTGATCGTCGTATCATGGGAGAGCGATACCAGAACACCCGTTGGCACGGTTCCCTTTTCCTTCGGTGCCCAGGCGGATTCATCATGGACAGACTCATAATAGATTTGAGCGGAAGATCCAGCGGTGCCGCTGAACCAATACAAACTAACGTTAGTCAGCAGCCGGTCTCGATCTATGATCTCTTCAGGTAAATGCTCTGTCGGGTTCGTCCACTTTTTGAAAATTTCCATGATCCACGCGAGTTGACCCGTCGGTGAGTCATGAAGTCCGTATGCAAGGGTATGTGGACTTTTGGATTGAATTTGCATATACCCGTCATTAAAAGTTTCGAGTCTTGCTAAGCGACCCTCCTCTTCCTCTGATAAGCCATCCAGTTCATGTGCTTCGCCGGAGGGAAAAGTGATAAACGCGTTCAAATGAATGCCGATTATACGTTCGGGCGCCAGATGCCCCATCTCTGGTGCGATAAACGCACCGGAGTCGCCGCCCTGAACGCCGTAGCGTTCGTACCCGAGACGATCCATTAGTTGAACCATAACTTCTGCCATCCGCCCGGGTGTCCAGCCTGGCGCAGTCAACGGAGCGGAGAAGCCGAAGCCAGGTATCGATGGAATAACTAAATGAAAAGCATCATCCGCTTCTTTGCCGTGGGCGCGCGGGTTGGTCAAACAGTCTATAGTATCCAGGAACTCAATAAATGATCCCGGCCACCCATGAAGCAGCATGAGCGGTGTCGCATCTTCTTCGGGTGACTTGACGTGAATAAAATGGATGTTCTGACCCTCTATATTGGTTAAAAAATGTGGGAGCTTGTTGAGCTGCTGCTCATGCACGCGCCAATCATAATGGTGAAGCCAGTAGTCGGCCAGTTCTTTCACGTAGGACAGCGGCGCGCCCCGTTCCCATTCAGGGTCCGGCAGTTGTTCGGGCCAGCGGACGCGAGCCAGCCGCTCCTTCAGATCGTCCAGCTTCTCCTCGGATACATCGATCAGGAACGGCTGGATGAGATCCCCGATTTGTTGCGATTGACTTGGTTGCTCATGATTATAAACGATCATTTGTCGTGCCCCTCTCTTCCTGTTATTTTTCTTCTACATGATACAGCTTTTGAATTTCGAGCATCGTGTTCAACACTTGATGCTTCAACTCGTCCGGGGAAATGATGGTCACTTTCGGCCCGTAGCTTAATACGACGGATACCGCATACTCTGTCTTATAAAAAACAGTATGCACGTCAATATGATCGTCTGCGCGAATGCACTCCCCCGGAAATTGCTCCAACACGCGCGGCTGGGCGCTCAAATCGAATCGGAGATGGGCTTGCATACCCTGAACTTCTTCAGCATCCGAAGCAGGGGCCTCCTCTCTGGGCTGATATTTGTCATCTGTAATCTTGAGCGAGGATAGTCTCGATAACCGAAACATCCGACTGGCCTGGCGTAATAAGCAGTAGCCGCTCAAATACCAAGCGCCTCGCCCCCAATACAATGCGGCGGGCTCCACGCTTCGATCAGTATTGCTGCCCGTTGAACTGATGTAGGAAAACGACACGACCCGTTTATCATTAATCGCCTGAAGAAGCGGATGAACCAGGTTTTTCTCCAATTCTGAGGTGCTCATATCGAATATGATCTTATTGACGTTCCCTCCATTCAGCAGGGCAGGTTGCAAGCTGGAAAGCTTGCCCATAATCGAAACCGGCTTGGCACCCATCGCTCCTTCCATACCCCTTAACAGGTTGTAGATCACCGATAGATCCTCCAAGGAGAAGTGCTGTTTCGTCAAGTAGAAGCCGCTCATAACTTCAAATCCGCCATCGGTACCCGTATAGGAAGCGACGGGAATACCGGCTTGACTAATTAACTCGATATCGCGATAGATCGTACGGTTCGACACTTCAAACCGGTCGGCCAATTCCGCAGCCGTCACTCTTCGCTTGGACAACAACTCCATCGTTATGCCAAGCGCACGAATCAGCTTCACGTTATTCCTCCTCCTCTTCATTGATCTGCTCGTTCGGTGCATCTGTATATAGTCTAAATGATGAATTATGACAGCTTGCTTGTCAGGATTAAAAAAGGCTGTTTTTGTTTTTTAAAAAATTCATTTCACATATTTCAACGATATGAGATGATTTATACCGTTTTTTTCGGCTAGCTTTTTCGGAAGTGCTTTCCTCTTGTACTCCTTAAACCCCAACTTTTCATATAATTTCATAGCCGGTATATTCGTGTCCGCAACCTCTTCGATCAAGTATTCTTTATAAGACTTACTTTCAAGTATATGGGCAATCACTTGCGAAGCCGCTCCTTGACCTCTGAATTCGAGTGCTGTTCCGACAAACTCTATTGAACATTTATCACCGTTAGGATTTTCAAACGAGACTTGAAATTCTCTCTTGAGTAGGACCCCTGCAAGAATTCCCTTATAAAAGCCCAAATGATTGATCAACTGTTTCGTATTAAGTCTCACCGAAAGTTCTGTGCCGTCCGTGCAAGCAGCCATAGCCGCCACTTTGTCGCCAGACATGGCTAAATAGAATTGATTCTCAACAAACATATGAGCGAAGGCTTTGGCAATTTTATGTCTGTCTGTTGAAAAAAAGCCAAGCCACTGCGTGAATCCATCTGCAAATATTTCGGACATTTGCGATCTTACATTCAAATCCGTTTGATCCGCTCTGATTACCGTATACATCCTTAATCAGACTCCTTTTCCATATAAAAAGGCTGTAAGTATCGCTGGGGAGGGCATAACGAAGTCGTTCTTCAACATTACTTTCATCTCAGCCAATCCCTGATTATATATAAATATGGGAATTTAAGTAAAAAAAGGCCATCCGCTTGACCTTTGAAACATCATATTTTATCAATGTTTCAAGGAAGTATCCAAGTCAACAACTCATGACTCAAGTCACGAGCTTGTAACTGCCCGGAAGTGAGTACGGCGGTTAGCCTCCTTCCTTGGGGTGGCGTTACCATAGGCAGGTTGACTGCTGCCCGACTGCATAGGTATACCTACACAGCCACTTCAGCGATGTACTGGATTCCAATGCGCTGAAGATTCATAGCGCCAATGCGATCATCATTCGAGCGATACCCGCACTTCTGACAACAGAAGCAGTGCCTCTTCTTATCCCGATTGGCTCTCTCTGTATGCTCACATTTGGGGCAGGCTTGTGATGTATAACGGGGATCAACCGCCATTACTTTGGCTCCATGGAGGTTGGCCTTGTACGTGATCATCTGGCGCAGCTGATAGAAGGACCAACAGACGGTTTCATAACGATCCTGGACCCGAACCCGCTCTGTACGGTTTCGAACACC
This sequence comes from Paenibacillus sp. J2TS4, assembly GCF_018403245.1. Taxonomy (GTDB): domain Bacteria; phylum Bacillota; class Bacilli; order Paenibacillales; family NBRC-103111; genus Paenibacillus_L. The sequence goes on along the minus strand of NZ_BOSH01000003.1, from coordinate 605,272 downwards.
CGTTAAGTCTTCCAGTACAAACAACGTATGGGCCCCATATCGGAGGACGAGTGCCTTGGATATCCGGTGATTGATATCTGTCATCCAGCGGTTTTCTCGTCCCCCGATTCGCTTTAACTTACGGCGAGCGGAGGCTGTCCCCAGTTGCTGCAGCTGCTTTCGCAAATGCTTGTACTTCGAGCGCTTATTCTTAATGGGTCTACCGTGAAAGAACGTACATTGACCCTGGGAATCATAGCTGGTCGCGATAAAATTGACGCCCATGTCTAATCCAACCACTTGATTCAAAGATGGATCCGAGACTTCTTCCACTTCTCTGGTCATTGGAAGGTGTAAGAAGAACTTCCCTCGCTTGTGGACCAACTTGGCGGTCCCGAAGGACCAGGATCCATCCAAATACGTTTCCATGCCTTTCGTTTCATAAGGCACCTTGATGCGACCGTGCAGGGTGTTGATGGAAAACATCCGTTGTGTAAACGAGTAATCTCGACGCCAAACGAGGTCGAGCTCCGGTTTCTTGAACCGGACGAATGTCCAGAGGTGGCCGTTGCCGACTAATGACTTGTATCGAGCAATCACCGTTCGCATGACCGATTGGGCCATTTGAGATCGCAAGGAAAAGGCAGAACGCAACTCTCGATACATCAACTGATGCAGCTTCGTCTTGGAGAGAATTTTCTCTTCAAATACAAGCTTGGACAGGTAATCACTTGCCAGACGATAAGCTCGTAAAGTCTGTCGTAACCCATCGATTTGTTCAGGAGTGGGCAAGATTTTCACTTTGGCGGTTAAAGTGATCTTCAACTCAAGTCACCTTGCTTCGTGTTAATATGATCAGCTAGGCTGTAAGTTACTCACCCTACATCCTACACACTCCATTATATCAAACATATGTTCCTGTTTGAAGCAGAAATTCAGAAATAAGTGTAAGATCACTTATCTAATCAAAAGAGGAGGAGTAAAGGGGTGTGACTAATAAGAGAAGGGCGTAAATTCCTCTCACGACTCAAGTCGCGAGTATCCTTTACGCAGATCATGAAAAAGCCCAAGTCTTATAAATAGATTGAAGATTGTTAGACATACTGTACAAATTTTGTTCATATTACATTGGTAAATTGGAATTTGTCAGTTTCGCATTATACTCATGATCCATTTCTTATCTGCGAGATGTTTTCTTCCGTCAAATCCATATACTGGATTTGAATTTTCGAAGCGTCTCCAATGTGAGCGTTGACCCACTCATTGTATTCGGATGCATCTACCGGGTGCGTATTGTCATATTGTTCAGCTTCCATGATATAGTAAACAAACCCCGTCCCGCTTTTATCTATATCACTTGGATACGGATTATTTTGTTTGTCTGTTTCTGAGCGAAAGTAGTTTTTGTCCCATGCGTCCACCATGCCAACTAATACATAGCTGTCCGAATCCGGCACGTATTGATATAGGCTATAGGGCCAAAAGTCACCGGCAAGTCCTTGATTATGGTGCCATCCAGCTTTGATGATTCCGTTATCATAAAACGTCAGCAAAGTGAATTCACGAAGTTTCATTTGCAGTTTTTTTGTCTCTGCGTCGTAAGCAAGCACGTATCCTGCCCAGCCACCTTGATATGTAGTGGTGTAAAGCAGGATCAGTTCTTCTCTCCCGTCGTTATCCACATCGCAAACAGCGAATTTGTTTTCAGCCATATCACCTAATTGTTCCCCGCTGTCGTCGACACCGTCGGGAAGTATATGGTTTTGGATCAGGTTTTCAAGTGCAGTAAAATATGCATTATACATATCATCAAGATTATCGACGGGTTTATCAGGTACTTCCGGTGTGTCTGTCACAGTTGCCGGAGCCGTTGGCGAAGCAGGAAGAGGCGAATTTCCACTATTACCATCTATATTTACTGCCTCATTGTTGCTACAAGCGGCAAGTGTCACACATAAAGCCACAGAAAAAATAAGGCTCAATATTTTTTTCATTTAGCAGATTCTCCTTTTCACGCAGAAGGTTATATAAATAATATGTACTACAAATTCCTGTTTGTCTGTGGGATTGAATAAACCTTGAATCCATAATACCTCGCTTTACTACATAAAAAAAGACATAGCTTCCCCTTGGCGGAAAGCCATGTCTTTTTTGGTGGAACCATGGAGGTCGAACCCCTGACCTTGTCGCTGCCAGCGACATACTCTCCCACCACGGTTGTTTTCACTGCCCATTTTTTGAAAACGGTGTGTTGAAGTTTGTGAATATCTAAACCTATTTCTTTTTTTCAAAGAATTAATTGCCATGATTATTAATTATAAAGTCTATTAACTTTTTCCCAGAAGTCGCTGTTGGAAAGATCCGGTTCGATACCGTACTCTTCCTCAAACTGCTCATATACTTCTGACGACATACCTTCGATTGCATCGCTCAATAAATTCAATGCTTCGTTGCTTTTCTTACCAGTGGATGCCCGTCATTTATCGTAATCTTATTTGTGCTGAATTTCATTTGAACTGTGGAAATAATAAAAATTCCTCACTACGCGAACAACTAATCCGTTCTCTGCTTTGACATCCAATATGAAAACTGAGAAATCCACCATTAAGGGAATGGAAAGTCGATTAAAAGGTCACCCGGTAAGTTATAGGTGTAATTTTCATCATCACCTTTTCCAGAACGAAAGAGCAAAAGGATTTCTCTCTTAACTAACCACTTTTCTCAAATGCGCTCCAAGTTCTAGATGTGCAATGTGATTCAAAGTCGATAGGCTTATCAAATCGACCTCTTCCTTCCGCTTTCTGAGCATAGGCCTAATTCTTATAGCATTGCCTTATTTATGGATATCTTTAATTCTGGAATCCTCCAGTTAATCTGAAGATAAATAAAAAAGGTGCCGTTATAATAACTTATATATAAAAATAAACGGCATCTCTGCCGTTTGTGTTATGTATTGGTGGAGCCTAGGGGGATCGAACCCCTGACCTCATCGCTGCCAGTGGAGCGATCAGTTTTGTACGTGCCTTGTGGGGCAAGGCTTTTTGGAGTTTATGTCTCTACATTCGCTTGGCCGTACCCGGGCATGATGCCCTCGGAGATGGAAAACTGCATAAAGAACCACCTGCTATTCTCTCAAATCTTCTATGTCTGAAAATTGAAAATAACGGTGTCCTCTTTATGAACTATAAGCTGCTGCACAAAAAACCGAAAAATAAAGTTATAATAGAATCCATGGAGAAGCTTATGAATCTTGGAGTGTGATCCGTAAACGAGTGCGAGACTCACGATGCATTACACTCTGATTGGTGTAGAAAAAGGAGAGCAAATCTAATGGAACTTGTCATTACAAGAGTGGAGACAGAGGAAGAAGTCGAGCTTTTGGCTCAGTTGGCATCGAAAATTTGGAATGAATATTATATAAGCATCCTATCGAAAGAACAAATCGACTATATGCTCAGCAAATTTCAATCTGTTCAGGCCATTGCCGGGCAAATGAACAATCAGGGTTATGAATATTATTTAATGAATGCATATGGCAGCCATATCGGTTATCTAGCGATCAAGCAAGAAGAAGGCAAAATGTTTCTAAGCAAATTTTATATCCAACAAGAGCATCGGGGAAAAGGTTATGCAAGCCAAGCCATGGAATGGTTGGTACGCATATGTAAAGATCGAAGGTTGGGAGTTATATGGCTTACAGCTAACCGGCATAATCATGCAGCGATAGCTGTTTATGAGAAAAAAGGATTTCGAACGGTACGAACTCAAGTAGCGGATATAGGCAACGGCTTTGTAATGGACGATAAGGTTATGGAAAAGAAAGTGTGATGTGAGGGAAGAGCAGTCACTACCATAAATGGAATGAAGGTCTTCTATATATTCTGATTCCGCACACAAAAGCCTCGTTTACGCCTCCATAGCCAAAAAAATGCTTGCGGGACATGTATATCCCGCAAGCGTAAGCCGTCACCACTTCCTTAGAATTTCTCCAGTGCAGTGATGCTTGGGTAGTGATGGCCAAATTATGTTCATTCCACCTTCACTATAAAAGCATACAGTCCGCTTTTATGCTCCCCCCACTCAGCTCGAATGGAGAAGATATGCTCCCCTTTTTCCTGTGGAAGGGTAAATTGGTTTGAATCCAGCTCAACCTGTTCAACCGTTTCTTGTCCCACCCATCTGGACAGAATCATTTTGCTTGGCTTGCTCGAGAATTTGACGAGCACTTCTTCCTTCGGTTTAACCGCAATTGGGGTTAAGTCCTTGACCAGATAATCCGGCCCGGGCGCATCCGCAATGACTTGCTTGTTGAAGGTTTTCCAGGAATACGTGCCCAAGACGGCTGGAATTTCGATTTTCCCCGCTTTCAGAACAGGCATGGGCGGGCGACTGCTGCATCCAACCAGCAGAATGGCAATGACCGTGAACACAACGACTAATTTCCTCACAAGGCTCCCCCCTTGGCAATATGACGATAGCAAGACCCCGTTACCTGCTGTACCATTTCGGTTTAACGCTTTCAAAGCCATTGTGATCTTCCAGAACTCTGTAGATCTTCTCAAGCATGGAGTCCAACTCCTCTGGTTTCACCTTCAAAATCCAGACGATGGAAGAATAGATACTCATGGCGAGGTAGAGAGAGTACAAGGTCCAGAACCGTTCATCCGGCTGACCGCCCTTGTGATATCCCGTCATTTGTCCGATAGCAAACGGGATGCTGACCTCGCTGCTAAAAAAACCTACCTTCAAAAATTCGTGGATGGGATCTCCCCAATCGTAGCTGTTAAAATCAATGACCCCGGCCAACTGCTGATCCTTAATAATCAGGTTCCCCACATGAAAGTCGTCATGTTGAAAGACGTTAGGGCGATATTTCATAAGTTCTATATGGTCATCAATAAAGGACTGCAGCTTCGAATCCTCTTTCAGCTTATATCCGCAGGCATGATATTGATCCATGTAGCGTCTGTGCTTCTTGTACTTGCGGTCAAACCAACCGGAGACAGGCTCAGGAGCCGGACACTGATGCATCTTCAGCAGCTCTATCCCGGCGTCCGCCCCTATTTTATATTGCACCTCTTCGGGAAGTTTTCCAATATGCTCCTCCGCATCCTCCCCTTCAATATAGGAAAGTAACATATACCCTTTACCCAGAGGCTCTACGGACCCGAACTCAATCGGCTTCGAGCATTTAACGCTGTACAGCTCCATCTTTTGTAAAACATCAAATTCCGCTTTCTTGGCTTCCCGCTGCTTTAAATCAAACATTCTTAATAGATATTTCCAGCCATCCTGAAACGAAACACAATATTTATGATCACTCGAATAGCCTTTATGGATGGGTGAAATGTCCTGATAACCTTTCAAATGCGGGATATATTGTTCCATATTATGGAGAGATTGATTTTCCATCGCTTTCGCCTCCTTTATATAAAAATGTCAATAGCTATCGATAGTCTTCCGACTGAAGTCCGATTCTACCGCTGCGAGGATTATCTTTGCCTTGCGCAGCTCCCGGCTCGCGTTGTGGCTCTTCCTGACGCTAATCAACCACATGAAGCTGTTGCTGGCCGGTAACGTGCCCTTCATAAAGGCTTTTATTTCCGCAGGATATTTCCACTTTTCCATTTAACCCTTCTTTTGTCAATGGGGTCACCCTCCGTTTTACAAAAAAATATCCCATCCGTTTCCCCGGTTTCTGTGATATATTAAATGGGTCCCCTATCGATGATCTTATTAAGGAAGTGCAGATAAACTAACCATGAGTACTCAAACTGAGGCTAAACCATCTTCTATTACGGATTCGGCAAAAGCAACGGTTTTTCCAATCCTGTTCGCCATTAGCATTGTCCATCTGTTGAACGACACGATGCAGTCTACCGTGTCCGCTATTTTTCCTATTTTGAAAAGCGAGCTCAGTCTCAGCTACACGCAGATTGGGATCATTGCTCTCGTCATGAATATATCGGCCTCGGTGCTGCAGCCGCTCATCGGGCGCTCCGCGGATATTCGGCCCATGCCGCTTCTTCTCCCGCTGGGCGTCTGTTTTACGCTGGCGGGAATTATCGCGCTGGCGCTGGCCCCATATTATGCCATTATTTTGCTGGCGGTTACGGCGATGGGGGTTGGCTCGGCCATCTTCCACCCCGAATCCTCCAGAGTCGCTTATTTGGCGGCCGGCTCCCGGCGCGGGCTGGCCCAATCGATCTTCCAGGTCGGCGGCAATATAGGAAGCTCGCTCGGCCCCATCATGACTGCTGTCGTCTTCGTACACCTGGGCCAATCCGGCGTCATCTGGTTCGCCTTTGCCGCAATTGCGGCTATACTCATTCAAGCTTATGTAGCTCGCTGGTACAGTGCACAGCTATTAGTGCCCCGAGTTGACAAAAAGCCGAAAAACATCGCCATCCTGGAAAAGCCCGTAAGCCGCTTATCCCACCGGCAAGTAGTCGGGGCCATGACCATTCTGATCCTGCTTGTCATTTCCAAGAACGTCTATATGGCGAGTATTTCCAGCTATTATACGTTCTATCTGATCGATGACTACGGCGTAACGGTCAGCCAGGCCCAATGGTTCCTGTTCGCCTTTCTCGCTGCGGCCGCAATAGGCACCTTCTTCGGCGGACCGCTCGCAGATCGCTTCGGACGCCGCAGCATCATATGGTTCTCTATATTGGGCACGTCGCCCTTTTCGATCCTGCTGCCGTTCGCGAACCTGTTCTGGACCGGCGTAGTCGCCGTTCTCGCCGGCTTTATCTTATCTTCGGCGTTCTCCATCATCGTCGTCTATGCCCAGGAGCTGATGCCGGGCAACATTGGCCTCGTCTCCGGCTTATTCTTCGGCGTCGCCTTCGGTATCGGCGGTCTCGGTTCAGCCGTGCTCGGCTGGGTCGCTGACGGAACCAGCATCGCCTTTATTATGAAGCTATCCGCCTTCCTGCCTCTTCTGGGCATTCTGGCCATATGGCTGCCCAAGGATAAGGAGCTTCAACCCATCGGCTAAAGATATGAAACTTAACCCCCTCAAGCGCTAGACTTGAGGGGGTTGGTTTTTTACCGATAAGGCTTGGTTGTCTGCGATGGTTCATTTTTAACCCAGATCCGCTGTTCTAATTGTTCATATACGCGAAGCAGGGCGTAAAGCACCCGATTGGCCCAGGCCCATCTAGTAAAAATGATATGAATAACGACCGCGCAAAGAATTCCATTCATCATGCCGCCTAGAATATCCAACGGATAATGCACTCCGACCCATATTCTGGATAACGAGACGATGGATGCCAGAATCAACCACAGCCGTCCTTCCTTCTTCCTAAACAGCCAGATGGCGGTTGCAATAACAAATGTGGCCGCAGCGTGGTTGCTCGGAAAAGAAGCATTGGCATCATGTGCGATCAATTGGATCACGTCATGATCGACGAATGGCCGAGATCGATACAATAAGTGGCCGAGTACTTTGTTTACAGCCAGAGCGGTGCAGGCCGCAAGCGCCGTTTGCAGCACCATCTGACGATTTCGCTGTTTGCGGGTAAACCAGTAAACAAGCAGTCCAATAACAAAAATATATTCAGCATACTCCGCAAAAAATATCATTAACTGGTTAACGAAGCTGTCTCCTGCTGCCCATTGATTAATAGATTTAAAAATCCGATATTCGATTTCTGTTGTTGTCATTAGTTCTCCCCTTATTGAATCTTTCAGCATAGAACGGAAACCTTCGAATATTCTATCCCCCCGGCTTTACGGAATGCTATGTTCTGCCTGAGCCGAATCGGAGGAAAACAGCTCTTCGACATAAGCCTTCAACCGTTTCTTATCGACGGTAAGCACCGAGGCTCCGTTAATCGTCTCCTCCCGCAACAGCTCCATTGGCGGCAGCTGAAGGGTGTATATGGAATCCTGGTTCAAGCGATAACCTAGCGAAGCCAGCTTGAGCATGGTCTTGGAATCCATATTCGTCTCCATGTAGGGAGCGATCTGGTTTAATATATTTGGAAGATTGACCAGGGTAGTGACCGATTGCATTTTTTGACCTACAGCCTTCAAAAATTGACGCTGACGTTCCGTTCGCGCATAGTCGGACAGAGCATCTTTGCGAAATCGGACATACTGAAGAGCTTTGTTGCCGTCCAGAAGCTGCAGCCCTTCCTTCAGATCGATCTGGTAATCCTCTTTATCTGCCGTATCCGTATATTTCATATCTTTCTCAACGTAATACTCTATTCCTCCAATGGCGTCAATCAGGCGGATGAAGCTTTCGAACTCCAGAAAAAAGTAATAATGAATGGGAATTCCGAGTAAATCGCCGACAACCTTCTGTGTCAGCTCCGGCCCCTCACGCCCGCCAAAAGAGAGGGCCGCATTGATCCGATTCTGACCATGTCCGGGAATATCCACATAGGTATCTCGGAGGATGGAAAACAGATGAGCGGTTTTGGCTACAGGATCGATCGAAACGACCATGATCGTATCTGCGCGTCCGGGGTCTTCGTCCAATCTTCCGTCTCCGCCCAGAAGCAATATATTCAATCTTTCCTGCCCCTCCCATTCTGGAATGGGGTTGGGCTCCGGCTGATGCTCGGCCCTGCCTTCATTCAGGGGCACATTTCCAGTCTTTTTTTGAATTTGTTGGCCAAAATGAATTAAAGAATAGCTGTAATAAATAACGATGAGCAGCAAGATGACGAACAGGGAAAGCCCCGTGATCCATACCCATTTGAATTTTCCAGTCTTAGCAGTTCCAAGCATTCAAGTAATCCTCCAAGCCTAGTATAGCGATAGATGCTGTATCATTCCATTTTAAACTTTCCATAATAACCTTTATTATCCACTAATTCCAATGCATTGTTGTTCCATCTGTACACGTCCAGCCCATTAACCCCTGCCCCTAAAGACCATCCCAAAATCATTTCGGCATTTCCGTCTCTATCCGTATCTACAAAGCCTGCATAATCGATGTCGTAGCCGATCCCTTTCAAATCCGATACGATGTGCCATTGCCGATCCTGCTGCTTCAGAAGCGCCGCCTTGAGCTCTCTGCCAGTAAAGAGACTTTCCTCATATACAACGACCGCCTCATCCACGCCATCTCCATCCATATCCCCGAACGTAACGGGATGCTTCCCGGTGCCAGAGATCGGCAGCACAAGCCGCGCTCCGTCCGGCAGCAAAGCTCGGACCATCGTCAGGAATTCATCGGTATGCAGATAGCCATCCGCTTGGAACGGAGGCTTGATCGTATCAGCAGGAGCCGGGGGAAATTCACAGCCTCCCGTCCAGAATAACGAGGAAACAATAAGTCCCGTCCAAGTCCATCTGCGGAAAATCATGCTCTCCTTCACCTCTTCGGCGTACTCTATCTATTCTATCTTGCAGAGAAATAAAAAGGGTTATGAAAAAGTTAAATTGGATCGGAGCGGATAGGGAGAACGATTTCGACCTTCGTTCCTTCTCCGGCTCTGCTGTCTATTAACAGGCGTCCGCCATGCAGCCCGATGATTTGCTCCGATATGGATAATCCCAGGCCGCTGCCCGCCACCTGATGATTTCCTTTGTAAAACTTGCGCATAACATGAGCTAATTCATGCTGCGCAATTCCCGCTCCGGTGTCCTTCACCGTTATGGTGACCCTATCCTCTGCCCTTCGGGCTTGAATAGTAATGCTACCTTGCGAATCTGTAAATTTAAGAGAGTTGTCGATGACATTAATCAACACCTGTTTTAACCGGTTCTCGTCGGCTTGGATGACGGGAAGCGAATCGTCTGCCCGCACCTCCAGCGCAACACCCTGCCGGGCTGCCCTGGGAGCGAGCTGTTTGCCGATATACCGCAGCAATTTGGGCAGATGAAGGGGGGCGATAAGTAATGAAATTCTCCCGCTATTCAATCGGGATAAATCAAGTAATTCCTCAACCATTTGGGATAATCGGTCACTTTCCATCTCAACGATCTCCAGACCCTCATCAAGCAAGGCCTTGTCCTTCCCTTGGTTCGCTTTCAACGTAAAAGCCCACCCTTTGATAGACGTTAGCGGAGTACGAAGTTCATGGGAAACCGATGTAATGAAATCATTTTTGAGCTGTTCGTTGTGTGCCAGCTTCGCTGCCATCATATTTAAGGTGTCGGCCAGTGTACCCAACTCATCCTTGTAACGCTTCCTGGCCCTTGCTTCCCAATTCCCCTCAGCCATTTGCTCTGCCGCAAGCTTAAGTTCCGTGACGGAGCGAGTAATGGTGCTTGACAGCAAGACGCTAAGTACAGTAACAATAACAACAACCGCGATCCCGGCAAATATAAAAATGGTGGAAATCTGCTTCACAGCTTGGTCGGTTTCGCTTAAAGATGTCATAAATCGGACCGCCCCGACCGCAGCCTCATTCACTTGTAAGGGATAGGCTACCGCCAATACAGCTTCATGGGTGGAAGGCAGGCGTCCTCTCCACTTGCCTGTGTTCCCGCTGAGGGCTTCTTGGACATCCGGATATTCGATCAGAATCATTCCGCTTGGGACTCCGGCAGAGTCCTGAAGAAGGCGTCCGGACGAATCGATAATTTGAACCTGTGCGGCGGAATTTTGCGCAAAGCTGTCCAACAATCGATCCGAATGATTATCCAGATCATCAGCGGTTAAATAGCGATGAAAGAAAGAAGCGCTCAATTCGGCCTGATTCGTAAGAATCCCTTCGACATTGCGATAATAATAATGATGCACAAAGGAAATGACAAATAACTCCAGGATAAAAACGGTCATAATCATCACGATGAGATTGCTGCCGACGACTCTTTTTTTGATTCCCAACCGTTACCCGTCCTTTCTCCAGCGGTATCCTGTCCCCCAAACCGTTTCGATATAAACCGGCTTGGAGCCATCGTCTTCAATTTTTTCTCTTAGCTTGCGGACATGCACATCTACCGTCTTCGGATCTCCGACGAAATCCTCCCCCCAGACAAGGTTCAACAGTTCATTCCGATCCATCGCTTTATCCGGATGCTCCATGAACACTTTGACTAACTGATACTCCTTCGGTGTTAATTCGATATAACACTCGTGCTTATATAGTTTGTTGGAATCCAGATCGATCCGAAGCGGGCCGGACTTCAGCACCCTTCTTGACCGCTCATCCCTGTTCCGGGTACGGCGCAGTACAGATCTGAGGCGAGCTATCAGCTCCAGCGGATTGAACGGTTTAACGATGTAATCGTCTGCGCCGAGCTCGAGTCCCTTTATTTTCTCCAAATCTTTACCGAGCGCAGTCAAAAAGATAACCGCAATGTCGGGACTGCTTTCCCTGATCTTTCTGCAAATTTCAAAGCCATCCATATCCGGCAGCATAATATCCAGCACCACAACATCGGGGCGGTGGCTCGAGATCGATTGCAGAGCCTCCGCGCCTAGAGCGGCCTCCGTGACCGCGAACCCGTTCTGATCCAGATTGATCGATACAAAACGTCTTATATGGGGGTCATCTTCCACTACAAGGACTTGATAACGATATGAAGTTTCCATGAAGGCCTCCTAAAAACGAGTAGGTAGTCTCGCAACTGAACAAGCGTAAACGAAGCGGCTGCAGCCATCCTTTAACGGCGGATTAACGTTGGGCGGTGATTTATACGCTAGATTATAAGTACGAAGTTTATAGATCCTTATAATTTAAAAAAGCTCCTCCTGAAAAGAGAGAGCTTCTAAGTCATCCATTTATACGGGATCCCTCTCACCATCCGGAGAGTACAAGTGGATTCTACTCTGAATGGGGTGGATTTGTCAACCTTTTACAGACATGTTACAACTGGCAGTAATGAACTCGCTAACCACACCATTCCTCATAATCTTCCAACACAAACTCACCTTCAATGACCAAATCGGTATCCGGTACAGTCTCGATAGGCTCTTCGGTCTCTGCCTCAAACCACATGATGATTGTTCCCGGATCATCCAGCTTGCGGGTGACATAAGCTCTCGATTCCGCCAGCCTGAACTTCTCGATTCCGTTAAACCGCTTTAAAGTTACCGTCCCCATCCGCAATCATCTCCATAAATTTGAGTCATTGTGCATCCTTGGTCCTAGGGTTCTACAGCACAATAAATTTGTTGAATGTCCTGCCTCGATCCATATCTTTCAATACGGCTCTAAGGCGGGAAAGTTGCCCTGCACATCTGTCATTGCCTGAAACGTGTATCACAACAATAAGGTATCGATGATTTGATGGAATTTCAATTTATTTTCATCTAAAGTTTGAATGCCATAGCCTTTCTTGAAGTTCTCTACTTCTTCGGCCCTATTGTTATAATAGGTCAGACTTTTTACCAAATAATAAATATCGTAGTACGGATCGGAAACCCCGGCCTCGCCTAGATCGATAAAAGCGGTTATTTCGCCATGATTTATCATAATATTTGCGGAACCGTAATCGCCGTGGGTGAAAACCAATTGATCTGCGGACGCTTTATTCTTTTCAAGAAAATCAAGAAGTTGTTCCGGGGTATGATTAGGAAAGGACCTGTTAATGATCTCCATGACCTCGTCGCTTCTCTCCTGAATGTTACGTTTAACCATGTTAATTAATTTGTCAGGGGCAAAATCATTAAAGCAACAATCCTCTATACCAATACTATGTACAGTTCTTAATCCTTCTCCTAGCAGATAACCTAAGCTTTTTTGCCCTTCTTCCGGCTCATATTGATCCGCTGAACAGCCTTCCACAAATGTCATAATTAAATGTTCATATCCATTATCCACTTGGTAATCTACGAATCTCGGAGCTGGAAGTCTGCCCTCTATCCATTTCAACCTTGCAGCCTCGTCATACAAACTTCCCGGTTGCTCCACACTCTTTGCTTTTAACACGTACTTCTGTGAATTGTTAAGCTCTAATATATTCAGAGTTTGGTAATGTCTGCCCTGATTTATTGGAGTTATTTTTATTATTTCTTCCGTGTTTATTAATTTGCTTGGTAAGCTCAATGGTTCATTTTTCATAGATATACCCCTAATATTAATCTTAGAGCTAAGGCGATCTCGACTTGCTGTACTCTGCTTGTTTGTTTGAATCTACCATTCTATATAATTTTGGCATTGCGAAATTCACATTTATTGGCTTGATTTTATAATAATCCCGCACACTATAAAAGGTAAAGATCAGCTATATTTCCATTCAGCCACTTACTCTTGTGAATTTTGTAATGATTGTACTTCTCGTGGTCGATCTCAATCCTGTTCACAAGGTCAAACCCGCATTTTTGGATCACTCTATTGGAAGGTATGTTATGGATCAGGGCTACGGCGTTAAGCTCCTCCACATTCGTGCGCTCAAATAAACACTTGATCACGGCCTGTACGGCTTGGGTAGTATAACCTTTACTTCTATGATCTCTGGATATGGCAAACATAATCTCTCTGTTTGGCGGTGATAATTCCTCCTTTATTCCCGTACAGCACCAGCCTATAAACTCGTTGGTTTCCTTCAAAATAATTCCTAGACGAAGACGAAGCTGCTCAATATGCCCTCCTTCCGAAACCGCTTGGATGAATTTTTTGTTTTCAACGGTTTCATAATGGATCAACCAATGAAGCCTTTGCTCCTTGGAAACGTTCCAATCCGGCAAAAACTCCATAATTTCAGGTTGTTGGGTCAGAGCATACAGTTCATCCAAATCTTCAATTCTGTATTCTCGTAAAATAATGTCGCTGCATTCAATGGTGAACTCATCGTCCGTTCGCCTAAGCTTTTTATCCGCATCCATATAAACTCTCCTAATCCTCTAATAGCTTTCTGCATTAGTGTTCTATCTGCTGAAAGCGTCGAAGTTTATCCGGGTTCATGACCATATAAATGTTCATGATACGTCTCGAACACGCATCCCAGTGAAAACAAATGGCCAGGACGGTTCGTCCTTGGCGCGTTAATAGCACTCCGCTCTCCCCGTTCAAAAGGACGGCGGACATCTCTCCATCGAAAGTGCCTTTGGCATTCACGCCACGCAGAAAAGCGAGCACACGGTTATTGCCGAAGATCGGCCTGTAAGCCGCTTTTGCTTTACCGCCGCCATCCGTGATGAGCGCCACTTCTTCCCGCAAATGCTTGACGAGACCTTGAACATCCCCGGTTTGAACAGCATGTATAAACTGTTTAACAAAAATAGTCGCCTCTTCTCCTGCCTCTTCATCGGAGCCTTCTGCCAGCTCCGGCGAAGCCTGGTTCATCTTCTGCTTGGCCCGGCTGAATATTTTCCGGCAGTTGCTCTCGGTCCTCTCCAGCAGCTCAGCTATTTCCGGATAGCTGTACCCTAGAATATCCTTCAGAATAAAAAGTGCCCGTTCCTGCGGAGACAAGGTTTGCAGCATGACCAGCAGCGCGTATCTCACCCGCTCGTCCCTTTCCGCCATCTCTTCCGGCTGTCCATGAATGCTGTCCAGCATCGGCTCCGGCAGCCACGGGCCCAAATACTGCTCCTTCCGGCGGGAACCGGATTGCAGCAAATTAATACAGCGGTTAATTGTCGTTTTCACTAAATAGGATTTGGGATTCAAGACCTGATTCCAGTCCTGCATGGATATACTTACAAATACATCCTGCACGATATCTTCCGCATCCGCTGCCGATCCCAGCATCCGGTAAGCGATCCGGAACAGCAGGCCTTTGTAACGGGAATAAACCTCTTCTAGCAATCCTTCATCTCCCCCGCTCCTCGAGGCAAATAGCCCCAAGAATCATGATGAGCTTCTGCTCTTTCTGTTTCATTATACTTTTCCCTAAGCCTCATGTCACAAATCGGGGGGCTTGATTGTCTTATTAATGTAAGCAAATCATCTAGGGTAGGAGGAAATTAGAAATGAGTTTAAGAATTAATCACTATCAAGCAAATTCTGCGGCCTACGAGGCGATGATGGCGTTGGAAGCCTTCGTCAAAAAGAGCGGCCTGGATCGGGACTTATACGAGCTGATTAAATTGAGGGTTTCGCAAATCAACGGCTGCTCGTTCTGTATCGATAAGCACGGCAAAGATATGCTTAAGAATGGCGAGAGCATCGACCGCATCCTGCTTCTTACCGTATGGCGTGAGGTCGACCTTTATTCAGACAAGGAAAAAGCCGTTCTGGAGCTGACCGAGCATCTTACCAACATTTCGGAAGCCGGGGTGCCCGATCATGTGTACAGCCAGGTACGTGCCCATTTTGACGAAAAGCAATATATTGATCTGATCATGGCGGTCAATACCATCAACTGTTGGAACCGGCTCGGAATAGCTACCGGGATGTCGCCGGGATGTTTCGTTCGATAGTTTTCCAGCTTAGAGCGATCAGCTAATGTCATAACGGTACGCAAAAGGCAGGCCAAAGCCCCGTTGTCGAGGGATGGTCTGCCTGCTTTTGTTACTTATCTTATTGTCCAGGAGTTATTACTGGAAATCTTTATGAAGTATCCGTCCCGTACGGCTTCCAACCGTTTACTAGCCGGTCGGTTGGTGTTCCTGCTGCTCGGTCACGACAGAACCGTCATCCAGGCGAAGCCAGGTGTCGAACCCCCGTTTGCCGGCGTGGAGGCGAATCATTCTCGCGCCGCGCGGAAAACCTTCGCGTCCGTAGGTGTTGTACCCGGTCGCCCGCCCGTAGCAGAGCCTAATGCCGTGCAGCCAGCCCGTATAATCGTTAATATGGTCGTGCCCGACAAAGGTTCCCATGACGTCGCCCCTTTCGACCATGGCCGAGAATAACCCGCTGTTCACCGGCGGACAGCACACTTCCTCGAGCTTATGCCCAAAGCACACCTCGCGTTCCCATACTTCGCGGTACTCAGGCAGCGGAATATGGAGAAAAGCAAGTCCCGGCAGCGGGCTGCCCCCATTCTGTGCCGTCATGCGAAGGGATTCGCGTTCATACCAGTCGACCTGGTCGCGCCGGATCCAATCATACCCTTTGACATGCGGAACACAGGACATATTTCCGGAATCGAAGAAATAAAGCACCGCTCCCGTTTGCCCATCCGCATCCTGAATGGGCAGTACATAATTTCCTACTCCGCTTATTTCCGCCGGACCGGGATCAGCAACTGCATAGCGGTGTTCCGTCACCACCTCCATCAGTTCCTGTCTCGTGATCTGAGCCTCCGTATCATGATTGCCGAATACTACCGCCCATGGTACCTGATGTTCCTCGGCAACGGATACGGCGTCGTGAAACGACTTGGCAGGGTCATGGCATCTGCCGGCGGTAATGACATCACCGGTAAAAACGACGAGATCGGGCTGTTCCTCCCGGAGAACCATCTGCATCAGCTTGCGGGAGCGGGCATTTTCCCGTTCGTTATCCAGTCCGGGCTCTCCCCCATCACTCCAATGGACATCCGTAAACTGCGCAATCGTAAACGTGTTATTTTCGCGAAATGTGAACACAGACTTCATAGGAATCCGTTCCCCTTTCTTAATCACGCAAGGATGCGGTAAGCCGCTTGCCTGCCTGAAAATAAACAATTTCGGTATAACCCGCAGCCAATAACCGCTCGGCCGCTTCATCGAGCATCGTGCCGATATCATCCGGAAAATGTGCATCAGAGCTCATCGTTATAGGCACCCCGTGTTTGCACAGCACCTGCAGGAAGCCGGGACTCGGGCACGCCTCCTTAACAGGATAACGGTAAGCCAGACCGGTGTTGATTTCCGTCGCCACATCCGCCCGCTTGAGGGCTGCGGCCACCTCTTCGTACATAGGCAGCAGCAAAGCTTCATCCGGCCGGTAGCCGAACACCTTCAAATTATCCAGGTGGGCGATGATATGGAACATTCCGCTCGCCGCAGCTTTCTTGACGGTTTCAAACAGAAGTTCGTACAGCGAGACCAAGTCCTGCCCTTGAAAACGATCTTGCGTTTCCGGATTGTCGAAGCCCCAGCCGTCCAGAAAATGAACCGATCCAATGACATAATCCAGCTCATAACGGGCCAGCAGCCCGCGCAGCTCATCCTCCCCGCCCGGGAAATAATCGGCTTCGATCCCGAGCGAAACGGGAACCCCTCTATCCTTGGCAGCATGGACCGACTGTATAAACGGTTGGATCGAGCCGACGCATACCCTGTCGAGCCAATAACGCTGCATTCGTCCGAGAGGCGTATGATCCAGAATCATATGATTCTCGTAATAAGAACGAAATTCGGTAAAACGGTACAGATGATCCACCATCCCGAACCGCTGAATGCCCCTTTCTGTCCCGATCCGAAAATAATGCGAGAGCCACTCCTCATGAAAACAGCCGTTCCGCAATCGCCGCTGCAAAACCTCGCCGAGCTCGTTGATCCATGACAATGTATGCGCTTCCCCGGATAACAATTCATCGTTCTTGTATACGTTCTCCAAGGATTTAGCCGTACGCTGCAGCCACCCTGTCGAATAGGGCCCTTCCTCCAGATGAAAATGAAAATCAACCTTCACGGACTCCATCTCCTACTCTGACAATATGATTTCAACATTTTTCTCCCGCAAATGCCCGATCCATTCCGCAGGACAATTCCGATCGGTCACAATCATCGATACTTCCTGAAGATCTGCAATTTTGGCAAACGTCGATACCCCCAGCTTGGAATGATCGGCCAATACGATGGCTTCTTCCGCGCGCTCCATCATTTTGCGGGAAATACTTGCCTCGTTAACATCGTAGTCCGTAATGCCATCGACAAGCGAGACGCCCCCGACGGAAATAAACGCTTTATGAACCTTAAACTGCTCAAGCATACGTTCTGTCAGCGATCCGCCCGCCGACTGCAGTTTGACGTCAACCTCGCCGCCAACAAAAAAAATCCGTCCGGAAAACAGCTCCGCCGCCAGCAGCATGGCCGAGATGGAATGCGTGACAATCGTTACATCAGACCGATCGCGTAAATAACGGATCACTTCGACCGTAGTCGTTCCGTTGTCGATCATGATCGTCTCCCCGTCTTTGACGAGCCGGGCAGCGCATCTGCCAAGGGCTTCTTTCTCCTCGCGGTTCATTTGCGCTCTTTGCAAAAAGGGCGGCTCGTTCATAATCAATCGCGTTTTAACGGCCCCGCCGTATACTTTTTTGAGCAGACCCTCCTTCTCCAAACGATCCAGGTCGCGGCGTATCGTTTCCATCGAAACGTTCAGCTGTTCCGACAGCTGAGGAACCCGGACTTTTTCGTCTTTCATCAATTGTTGTAAAATCGTCCTTTTCCGCTCTTCAAAGGTTAGTGACATCCCTTCCCCTCCTGAAATAACCTATCGGCGAAGATTCTTCCCCCGAACCACATGCCAATGACTGTTCTTCTTTTTTTACCTATTTTACATACTGATTATGACCGTTGTCAATATATTATTGTTGTTTTATGTGGTTTATTCTGTGATGATCAATAAAAGTCTTTAAGAGTCAACATGTCTGCTGCCTCTTGATTTATCTTGCAAGAAACATCCAACAAAAAAGAAAGAGAGAGAACCATTCCGTTCTCCCTCTTTCTTCCATAACTTCTCTGAAAACTAGGCATTCCCATTCCCAAACCGTTTTGCGGCTCTAACTCGCGCCCGTTCTGCCTCGACCTCGCGATTGCGAGGCTCGGCATGAGTGACCATAGAGTTCAACAATCGGCTGGCGGCCAGGGTGACCTCTTCCACCGCGCGATGGAACGCCGCTTCATTAACCTGCGACGGCTTGTTAAACCCCGATAGCTTTCGCACGAACTGCAGCGAGGCCGCCTGAACCTCCTCATCAGTGGCCGGAGGGTCGAAGTTGAATAACGTTCTGATGTTTCGGCACATAGCTTTCTCCTTTGGATAATCGGTCTATATTATCCATTTTACTACTAATTGAGGGCACTTTCATCCATATACAAGACTTCCCAGAGATGACCGTCGATATCCTGGAAGCTCCATGCGTACATAAAGCCATGGTCCATCGGATCGTTGGAAGGCTTTCCGCCAGCGGCCAGAGCCCTATTGACAATTGCATCCACCTGTTCCCGGCTTTCAGCCGATAAAGCGATTATTACTTCCGTGCTCTTCGTGGCATCCACAATTTCTTTCTTGGTGAAATCTTTAAAGCGGTTTTCCACCAGCAGCATCGCAAAAATATTATCGTGGATCACCATGCAAGTTGCCTTATCATCAGTAAATTGGGCATTAAATTCAAAGCCTACCGCCGTAAAGAAATCGATCGACTTCTGCAAATCCTTGACCGGCAAATTGACAAAAATGTTTTTTGTAGTAATTTTCATTGAAATCACCTCTTAGTTCATCCATTGCTTTGATTTTAGCACATGACCTGACAACAGATTTCTTATCGATTGCTATTTTTGTAACCAATGGGTAGGCAGTTTATTGAACTATCTTTTCCGTGGCAGAATACTTGGTATCACAACCAACTTCCTACTGTCTCATTTATCCCACTCTGCTTTCATGGTTATTAATTAGCCGGATTATCTGTGCTGCGGACTTCACTCGGCGGTTCCTGGGAAGAAGCAGGGTTAACTATATGGCTTATTCCGCGACTAAAGCTTTCCCATAGAATGAAGATGATTCCTAGAATCATCATCAGGATAGAACATACGAACGGTATGGTCCCGCCCATTTCACCTAAAGCGGTGCCCAGCCTTCCGGGAGGTGTTGTCCAGCCTGTTAATCGGGAAGCATAGATGGCTGCCGGTATATATATTCCCAAAAATAAAATAACTCCATTAAATAAGAGGATTCCTCCAGCCCATATTTTTTTCATACAAGCGGCTCCTTATCGTTACTGGTTTATAACAATGCTTTAATCATGGCAAAGTACTCTCGAATCATATTAATCGGCTTAAGATGAACAGGCGACGGGCTGGATATTCCATAGGCTTCAAATCCTGCTTTTCTAGCCAGCATTTTCGCTCTAAACATATGATAATCGCTTGTCACAATGACGATCTTCGGATTTTCTATTCCGTTCTCATGTATGATCGATTTTGAGAATAACAGGTTTTCTTTAGTACTGGTAGACTGGCTTTCCAGCACGATCCTATCTTCGGAGATGCCAAGGCTGAGCAAGTAGTCTCTCATGGCAACCGCTTCTGGAATATGTTCTCCTGGTCCCTGACCGCCCGAAACAATAACGGGAACGTGCGTGTTCTGACTGACGTAGCTAACACTCGCGTCGAGTCTTTGCCTCAGGGTGGTTGACAAGTCCACCCCTTTGAGACCCGAGCCTAGTACAATCACATAATCCGCATTCGAAACCCGGTCTGCCTTTGCTCCCATCTCGGATATGACGCATCCCTCAATAATGACAAAAGAAACGCCAAAAATGATGAAGCAGGCGACAACGATTCTTCTTAATCCCACATGCTTTTTAAAATCAATTCTTCTTAAAATGATAAAACCGAGACTGAGAGCGCAAAAAAAGACAACTGCAAAGCGGCTCCCGTACAGAATAAAAAAACATACGCATAGGGCTATTAAAGCGATATCGATCAGCACAAATTTCTTGTGTGTTGTTAATTTCATATAATCTCCTAAACTTGACGATTTAGCACATCATGCTTTTATTGAAACGTAATTCCACCGACCATTTTAGTTTTATTTCAGTTTTTTTAGTTCATCGTCTGTAAAATTTTTGATAGAACGTTTTTTGGAAAATTTTTCGCTATTGTATTTTTGCGAGCCATTCCTGGGAACCGATAAACTGTTCCACTCCTCTTTTTTCAGCAGCTTAGCGGCATAAATGATTTGTCCAATGTGATAGGGATAATGCGCGAGCTGCCTGTTAATAGCCTCCATAACAGTATGTCCTTCATTTCGTATATAGATGATTTGGGATAATTGATCGGGTTCGATAGAATGCAGTGCGTTAAACAGACAATCCCAACCTTCGTTCCATTTCTGCATGAGCTCTTCTTTCGTCTGGATGTCATTTTCAAATTCCGCATCTCGGTCCCGCCAAGCTTTTTCCCCGTCCGTCGTTAAAAAATCCGTCCATCTGGACAGCATATTCCCCCATAAGTGCTTCACCAGGGTAGCTATACTGTTAGTATCCTCGTTAAAAGTAACAAATAATTGCTCCGCCTCTACTTGATCGATCGCCTTTTCTCCCAATGCTTTGTAGTACTCAAACTGTTTCTGGATGCTATCCAGATAAATTTGGTTATTGTCCATGCTGCGCACTTTCCTTTCTCCATGATTTTTCGGATGGACTCCCTCTGCCGAATCCTTAAGGTTCTATCCAAAATCGGTTTATAACGCTGCCGTCCTCTTCTATATAGTCCTCATCTGGAATGCCTCCGTTCTTAAGGATGACTTTCTTGGAGGCAATATTATTTGAATCACATACTACGAGGACTTTATTGATTTCCAGCTTCATTATAGGTTTTACCAATTGGACCGTTGTCAAATCCTTCCTCCTATATACGCAAAGACTCAAGTAGTTCTGTTGTGCTTAACTCGGCTCGTTCTTCCCCTATCACGTTCTAACAGTAAATCCAACAATCCGTCCGGCACAAGCTTCTCCAGCTTGTTATCCACAAAGCCCTCTATTGGCTTCCATACCGCCTTGTACTTACTATTTCCTTCGATCCCGTCGATTTCCTCCTTCTCATATAAATTCTTATCTACTAACTCCGCTTCATATATAAAGTCAATTTCATGTCCAATTTGATCCATGTATTTATAAATATTTTCAATGACAAATGCCAATTCCGGTTCGTTTATTTCCGCATAGATTTCTTCCCTAACTTCTCTTATGACCGTCTGTTTGCTGTTTTCTCCGAATTCTACGGTCCCTCCAATCGGTCTGTAAAAGGTTTTCTTCACCGCTTCATCGAACGTCTGCTCAACCAGAATCCGGTCCTCCTTCCGTATTAAACATAACGATACCGTTCGTATTATCATTGCAGTATCCTCCTGCTAGCCTGCATTTTTGCAAGCTTTTGGCATTTTTTTCACCGGTCAGTAATCATTTCAACAAAAATTTCAACAAAATCGTGTTTTCATCGCCAGCTCCGTCATGACGACCATCGCCTTGTAGGCTTCCAATATATCCTTCGCGGGATAGGTGACGACCGTGGTCCCCTCCTCTATGTGAGTTCCCGGAAGCAGATGCGCCCATTCCGCCTGACCGTAGTTCGCAAACTCGATCCGGAGCAGCGGATGATCCGGAGGGGTGAGCGGCTTCACCTTCGCTATATTTTGCAAAGCATGCGCCGTTTTCTCGCGCAGCAGCTGACCGCTTTTGTGCGGAGTCAGGCAGAGCGCTGCCGTACGCGAAACTTGTTCCTTAACAACAGCCGTCGTTATGCCTGGAATAAGCGCCTCCGCTTCTGCAGCGATTTTATCGTCCCCTGCGACCATAACGACAGGCACACCGTAATAACCCGCCAAATAAGCATTAAATCCAAATTCACCGATCGCGACATCATTTATGTACATATGACGGACGCCGAATATCATGGTGTGGCTAAGAACCCCTTGCATGGAAGCTCGCGCGTGGTAGCCGATGAATACTGCAGCATCAAAGCTGGCATCCAGCCCTTGCATCATTGAAAACGGCTTGACATCCCCAGAAATCAGCTTCGCTTCCGGGTGAAGATGTTCAATAAGCAAATTGTTCATCTTGGAATGACTGTCATTGACGATCACATCCTTGCAGCCGGCTTGAAATGCCGCAGTAATTACATGATTCGCTTCATCGGTCATCAAATGCTGACCTCGAGTATAGTTCTGCTTGCTTGAATCGATAAACGTCGGATCTATTAATCCCGTAATGCCTTCCATATCTGCGGACATAAACAATTTCATCGTTATCCCAACCTCCGTTTACATATTAACTTTGATTAAAACTGCATAGATAGTTTTCTATATTTTCCCTTAATCCCCTTCTTTGTTGCCAAAATGGTGTAACGCCGGCAGGAGAATTGTGCATTCACAAAACG
This sequence comes from Paenibacillus sp. J2TS4, assembly GCF_018403245.1. GTDB lineage: Bacteria > Bacillota > Bacilli > Paenibacillales > NBRC-103111 > Paenibacillus_L. The sequence continues at coordinate 582,402 of NZ_BOSH01000003.1, read as the reverse complement.
TGTACACTTTCATGAGCTTGAAAGCAAATTTCCATTTACAACCATGCCAATTTAGAGTAAAATATGCGCAAACACGTAATTACGTAATTAAATATTAAACAATTCTCCAGCGTGTTTAATTCAAGCCTTAAGGAGAGTGTGTATCGATGGATCGAAACTATGGCGCTGAGTTGGATGCTTTGAAGGCAAGCATGGCGGAGCTCGAAAGGTTGGTCCGGAATATGGCTGGACTGGGGGAAAAATCTGCGTTCACAGGTGCGTCCGCAAGAGGGATCGACCGCTCGCAGCAGAATGCGCCTTTGCAGGAAGGCAGCGCGGAATCAGGCGCGATTTACTTCTCGGGCTTTTACCGCAGCGAGGATCAGACGATCCGGTGTGAGCCGCAGCAAAGACCATTCGATGAACTGCTCGGCCTCAACAGAGGTAAGGCGGCTAAGGTGCTTTCCGCGCTTGGACACAAGCAGAGGCTGGATCTGCTTCTGGAGGTATGGAACGGCCCTCTTACCGGAGCGGAGCTTGTGGAACGGCTGAACATGGGGACAACCGGACAGCTGTATCATCATTTAAAGGCTTTGACCGGGGCCGATTTGCTGATGCAGGAAGAGCGTGGCGGGCGTTATACGATTGCGGATCACCGCCGGTTTCCGGTTCTGTTTCTGCTGTCGGCCGTTGCAGATTTAATCGACACAAGCGATTACATCGATATGACCGAAGCGCGCAATGAGGCTCATAACTATTTGGGGGCTGCCACGAAGGAAGGATACGATCCCCATCAGCTTCTGTGGGCCGTCGTCAGCAATACGATCCTGGAGCATCAGGCGGGCTACTGCAGCGAGATGGGCATTTACTTGCATGATGATGGCAGCGCAACCGTTGCAGATAACGGCCGGGGAATTCCAACCCGACTGCTGCCACAAACCGGCCAGCCGGAGGTGCAATCCGTCATGACCAAGCTCGACCTATTCAGCGATCCCGAGCTTTCGTTCTTCGCTCCCGGGGCGGAGAAAGGAATCAGCATCGCGGTAGTCAATGCGCTGTCGCGCACGCTAAGCGTTGAGATCCGGCGAGATGGCGGAATTTATCGGCAAGAGTATCGGCACGGCATTCCGCAATCCGGACTGATGACAGTTGGCGAGACGAATGAGACCGGCACGAGCGTCACGTTCAAGCCTGAAGCCGAGCTGTTTGCCGGCCGGTTGAACAAAGCGGAGATTGGAGCGAAAGCCAACGAGCTAAGTGATGCCTACCCCGGGCTCCGAATTCGTGTGGAATAAAAGCTTTGTAATTAGAGCGATCTGCGATCTGATTGGCAGGTCGCTCTTTTAATTGAGGAAGCTTCAGGCGCAGCTGACAAAGTTTTTATAGATGATAGTTATTCATTGAAGGTGACGCAGCGTCATCAAATATAATTATCAATTTGTGATTTTTAATCATGAGATGACTAGCCTTTTTGCTTGGCAAAAACAGAACATATGTGCTAATATAAAATGAACTTGTACAGGTTGCTCTTTGAAAACTTTTTATTGCGGCGATGGCGGACGACTCGATGCATAGCGATAATCGGGGTGCGTCAGGCCCGATTCTATTATCGCTTACATGGAGCTTCTCCTTGGGAGCTGCGGTTGCCTTTTATTGGCGTATCCGCAGTGGCTGGAAGTGCTGCGGTCTATTATAGCACCGGGATCCTGCAGTACAGATGGCCCATGCAGGCTATTCTCTGCTAGAGGTTGACAATTTGATGAATATTATTGCAAAATAAAGTGTCTTCCCCCTGCCGCTGAAGAAAGCTCGCTTTAAAGAACGCCCTTATAACAAAAAATAAAATATGGATTGGATGAGAGAGAGTGAATACTGCTGCTTCATCAGCAAGCTCGGAAGTGAATGAACTTCAACAGATTAAGAAACTCCCGATTCTGATATCGTTAATTATCGGCGCCTTTTTTTCGATTTTAAATGAGACTCTGTTGAATATCGCCCTGCCGCAATTGGAAATCTCGTTGGACGTATCCGCCTCCACCCTGCAGTGGCTGGCTACCGGTTACATGTTAGTCGTCGGTGTGTTAATTCCTGTATCCGCTCTGCTGGTCCAATGGTTTACGACGAGGCAGATGTTCCTGGGCGCCATGATCCTGTTTACTGTAGGAACATTAATATGCGGAATCGCCCCTGGTTTTGAAGTATTATTAATTGGCCGTTTGCTTCAGGCGGGCGGAGCCGGTCTCATGCTGCCCGTACTAATGAACACGATTTTGGTGCTATATCCTCCGGAGAAGCGCGGAGCGGCTATGGGCAGTATTGGGCTGGTCATTATGTTTGCCCCGGCCATCGGTCCCACGCTTTCGGGGTTGATCCTGCAAGTGGCGGAATGGCGCTGGTTATTTTTTCTGGTGCTTCCCTTTGCCTTCTTATCTATTATTGTTTCATATATTTTCTTGAAAAATGTAACGCCCGTCACCAAGCCGAAAGTGGACGTCCTGTCGATCCTGCTTTCTACTCTCGGTTTTGGAGGCATTGTGTTCGGGTTCAGCAACGCGGGTAAAAGTGAGTTGACCTGGTCCAGCCCGCAGGTTTACCTCCCTCTAATTATTGGAGGCATTTCTCTGTTGTTATTTGTCATCAGACAAATTAATTCGAAAGAACCTATGCTTGACCTGCGCGTTTTCAAATTTCCGATGTTCACCTTGACGACCGTTCTGCTCATCATTGCTATGATGACGATGTTTTCAACTATGCTGCTGCTTCCTTTTCTAATGCAGGGTGTGTTCGCGATGACGACATTCGCAGCCGGACTCGTTCTACTTCCCGGCGGCTTGCTTAACGGGTTTATTTCTCCAATTACAGGCCGCCTGTTTGATAAATTCGGACCGCGTGCTTTGGTGATTCCCGGGACCTGCCTGCTGTTAATCATTATGTGGCTGTTTACCCGAATCTCTATAGATACGACATCGACGACCCTGATCGTGCTGCATGTCCTGCTTATGATCGCCATCGCCATGATTATGATGCCGGCACAGACGAACGGGCTGAACCAGCTGCCCCGCCGGATGTATCCCCATGGAACGGCCGTATTAAACACACTGCAGCAAATATCCGGAGCGATTGGCGTTGCCCTGTTCATCAGTATTATGGCTTCCGGACAACAAGCCTTTCTTGGCCGCTTGACTGCCGAGCCTACGCCGGTCCAAATGGCCGAATCCCTGCTCTCGGGGATTCATAATTCCTTCGTGGTCGGCCTTGGCTTCGCTATCCTGGCTCTGCTGCTTTCCTTATTTATTAAAAAGACCTCAGCTCCACAGGACTAATTTCGGAGTGTCCGAGGATGGGAATAGAGCTCCACCCGAGAACCAAATGCCTGTGGCCCCACTTGAAGGAGTGGGGCCACAGGCCTTAATAATGAGACATGCTCATTAACTGGACATGAAGAAGAGGACTATATTACTTCACCTTGTGCTCCCTGGACCCGGTAACAAACATCCACCCTCACTGGCCATCCGGAGTGAGCGGCAACCAACCCTGCACAGCATCGGGTTGGGCAGCTGATCAAGCGTCCAGACACAGAGCCCGATAGATAGAGTCTCTCCGCTTGATAATGCCAGCGTCCCGTCCCCCTTCTGCAAGGCCTCGGTCCGACAAAGTACGGTGACCCGCGGTCGTTAAGCATATGTTCAAGCTTACGAGCATCGCCGGCATTTGACTGCATTCCTACATTACTTTTGGCAGGAATCCGCTCCTTTAGAGTCATCGACTGCAATTCTACAGTCAAATCTTCCGATCCATCCATTTTCGGCCCTAAATGGCCGAATGTACTGTATATTTGCAGTAGATCTGTCGAAATGGGGCCAAAAGTCACTCGTCGACTGCACTATTGCATTACATCCCTTTAATTGTCCGATCCCTAGTCTTGTATGACCTCCGTTCCCGCCATGGTACTACAAACCAATCTGTTCAAAGACATCGATTAATTCTTTTAAATGACCAATCCGATATTGCGGCTTGCGTGCATCCACTTCCCATTCGCGAAACCCTTCGAACCATATAGCTGTAAGCCCTGCATCCTCCGCTCCCGCAACATCATTAATGGAATGATCGCCAATATAAAAACTATGCTCAGCTTCCACATTTAATCGCTCCAGGGCCAGCTCAAATATTTGCGGATCCGGCTTTTTAAGCTTGACTTCATCGGAGACGACAATCGTATCAAAATACTTGCGCAAACCGACCTGATCAATTTTGGCATGTTGAGAATAGACGGCGCCGTTAGTAATTATACCTAGCTTGATTTGCTTCTCTTTAAGATGATGAATAACCTCTAGCGCTCCTTCCATCAATATCGTACATTTATAAAATTCTGAACTCCAGAAATCCAGCAGTTCATCCAGACTCGTTTCCTTCTTCCAGTTGAATTGTTCCAGAAGCTCGTTGTACAACTCCGCCTTTCGCCTGTAACCATCCCGGTCTGCTTCACGTATGTAATCAAGGATACTCTCTCTTTCTTCAGGACTGCTAACGATCAGGTATCGATCCATTAATCTCTCACTATATTCGCGAAAGGCCAGCTTTCTATTGACTAAAGTGTTATCAAGATCGAACAATACAGCACCTTTCATTTATAACGACCTACTTTCTGAGAATTTCCATTAAATCAGTAGTGCACCATTTATAGGACTAACTGCTCTATGGTGGCTCCGTAACGTGCAAGAGTCTGCTCAGCTCTCTGGAAGTTGTCGAATTCTTTATAATAATAGACCTTGGCAATTCCAAAAGCGCCCAGAGCCTTAACACAGTCCAAACATGGCGAATGAGTTATGTAAGCCGAAGCTCCTCTGGCTCTAGTACCAGCCCTGGGCAAGGCGTTGATCTCCGCATGTGTCTCATACTCAGAAGACCACTCAAAATGCTCCCTCTGATTCTCACAAAGCTTCCAATATTTTTTACCTTCCACAAATCCATCTTTTAACGTATTTTGGTTATTGGGCAGATCTAATGCCCTGAACCATTTCCCATCTATTTTCTTGAAAATATCGCAGCAATTAACGGCCTTCGGAGCAGATCCATTAACCCCAATTCCTATAATCGAATTGTCCTTAACTAAAATACACGCGACCTTCTTAGCCGCACACTTAGACTCCTCAGCGAACTCCAATGCTGCTTTCATGAACCTTTTCTCCCAATTTGAAGCCATTTTATTCCCCCTGACACAGAAAATCATATACTATATAAGTGGCACTAAAGAAAGCGATCATTCCGTTCCGAAGGAAAGTGCCTCCGAAGCTTCAAACATCTAAACTATCTCCCCAAAAAGTGAAGATGGGCTTCGAAGCGATTCCAGGTACTTTTCGGGGACCCCGAAACAACAGATTCCTTATTTATTGGATGGGCCTTCGGATGGTAGGAATACAAAGCCAAAACTCGCCCTGGAAGCATCTTTCTTTCTCCACTTCATGAGCTTTGAAATCTTTAGTGCCGTGTATATATATCGTACTTTTTTTGTTAACAAAGAGAAGTTATCCTATCCCATTTCATTTGCTCCACTTGAGTGATGCCAGCTCAAAAAATCATCTTTCGAACGGATACCTTGTTTTATTACCCCTTCATAAATATCAACGCTGAAAAAAAAGGTTGCCGTATTGCTTCGTTTCCATTAATTCTCTCTTTAAGTTGATAATAACCTCTCTTCTCTCGTCGTTCAGCTCTTGCAGTATCCGATTCATTTTTATAAGATGATTCTATCTCATCCTTATTCAAGTTCCTTCTCATAAAATATGATTTCCAGATCGTCCCATCGTTTCCGAACGGTCACCTGGTAACCGTTTCTTTCGAACAATATTTGAGCCGGGCGTTGCTTGCTTGTCGTATCTAACCTAAGTTTCCGGTAGCCTTTTTCTTTTGCCGATTTTTCCAATGCGGATAAAATCTTCTGCCCAAGCCCTTTTCTCTGAAATTCCTGATCGACCCGGATTCTCTTGATTTCTGCAACGGTTTCCGTAAATTTGCGCAAAGCCCCCATACATACTACCCGATTATCCATGAGTCCTACTATAAAATCCCCGTTGTTATTTATGTAAATCTTCTCGATGTTTTCCAGATCTTGATCTAAATCAGGGCCCTCCAGCCTTGCGTTGAATTGATTAAGACCTGCCCAATGCAGCCTTTGGACCGCCTCCTGATCCTTTGGCTGATACGGTCTAATCTCCCAGGACATCTGAACCCTCCTTTACCCTTGATGATTAAGCTTTCCGTCCCGCCCGCTCGGATAGCCTCCAGTAAACAAATCGCTAATCCCAGATCTTTTCAACGCTGTCTAATTGATTATCGCTGAAGGTCATCTTATAGATGTCTGGCTTTGAAGTGCGGTTCCAAAAGTCAAATCCAAAGTCTTTATTGTAATAATTCATAATGATGGTCATGATGTTTCCATGAGTACCGATCACGATATTTTTGCCGCGGTGTTCTTTAAGGAGCTTCTTGATAATCGGGATGGCCCTTTGTTGAGTTTCCCTCGTCGTTTCTCCCCCTTCTAATGCAAAATCCGGATCAACGAATGATTTTTCAATCGCCTTCACCAAATCTTCCCACTCCGCCTCATATTCCAGTCCTTTGATGGCTCTTTCTCTTAATTGTTCATATTCTATAACGGGAAGCCCTTTTCTCTCGGCCAAATTCTGAACCGTCTGAACGGCTCTTGCATAATTACTAGAAATAATGTAGTCAACTTCCATTCCCTCTAAAATGTCGGCTACTTTTCTGGCGGCAGCCAAACCTTCTTCAGACAACCCTCTCGTTTGCTCCTGTCCGAATATATACGGGGATTCCGCATGTCTCACCATATAAATTGTAGTTTTCATAATAAACCCTCCTGAAAGTATTTTCCATGGATATTCAACTTTTGCCAAAAATGAAAAAAGCGCCTCCGAATGACGGGGGTGTTGAACGGGGCCGAAGCCCTACTAAAACATGCCCATCTAAGAGGTCGCTCACTATGAAGTTTAAACTACGCCACATGCAAAATCAACGGATGGATGGGATAGATTCGCCCTCCCGCGCCATTAGTTACTCCTGGACTGGAATAGTCTTTGCTTTATTGTTGTACGGCTCATAATTAAGGCTTTTTTTCCCGTTATTCAATTATTAGCCACCCTAGCCGGCATGCTTTCAATACCGCTTCCTTGCGCTTGTTTACCTGCAGCTTGGCGAATATTCTCCGAATGTAAGTGTGCACAGTTCCGACGCTGACTCCCATATTCGCCGCAATCTCTTTGCTGGTGCAGCTTTTGGACAAGCCCAGCAGAACCTGCTTCTCCATCGCGCTGAGCGGATTATTCCCTTGGACCGAAACGGCGGTCCCTGCCGATGCTTGCGCTTCGAAAGCGAATAAAATCTGGTTGACATAGCGGATGGAAACCTGTCTTTCCTTCACCCTATAGGCTTGTCTAAGCTCGCGGTAATGGTTCACAATCTTGCGTAACGGCTCTCCTTCCTCTAAATACACCCCGATATGGCCGTCCGCCGAGGACAGATGAGCGGCTTTCCCGAATGCTCTGGCCGCGCGACTCCACTTGTCCTGCTTCTCATACATGACCGCCTGCAGAATATAAGCTTCGAGCTGTTCCGATAGCAGGCCGCGCTCCGCGGCAATCTTCTGTATTCTTGTCAGCCGGGAACTCGCTTCCGTATAGCTGCCGATGGCTATAAGCGCTCTGGCATACACAAGCGCACACACCAGCTCGTTGCAGCCACTGTCTTCTGCAACAATGCCGGAATAAGCATCCAGATAGCGTAATGCCGCTTCAGGATCGCCTTCAGGCGATAGCAAGTGGAGCTTCGTTTCGCAAGCATCCAAAATAGGTGTCCAGTATCGGATTTCTTCGTCGCTTAGCCGGGAACGCACTTCACACAAACATTGAAAGGCTTGCTGAAACTCGTTTCTGCCGAAGGCAAGACGTGCCTGAATAATCGCCGCCGGTACGATCAACGCGGCTTTGTTCAGCTCGTCTCCGATGGAGCGGGCAAGCTCTGCGTATGTCTCCGCTTCGCGAAGCCGGTTCCATTCATACAGCAGCTCAGCGTAGCCAATCGCATAATAAGCGGTGTTATAGGAACGGAGGGAGCGCCACCTGTCAACGATCGGCTCGAAGCAAATTTGCGCTTGGCGCAAATGCCCGGTGACTCCCGGGAAGCTCCTCAAGCGCGAGCAATGGTGCACCTCATAGTCGATATACGCAAAAATCTCGTCATTCGGCGGATACCCCCGGTCCAAGTAATCACACAAATAGCGAGCGAGTCCCTTCAAGTCCCGCTTAAAGATGCATACATACGCCCGCATGACCACGATAACGCGCATGCAATATTCGCGCATTTCAGCCGCAAGTTCCACATTGTCGGATGCCACCCTACGCTCTATGGCATTCAGCTGCTCCATCGTAAGGTCCGGGTCCTGCCGCCCCGCGGCAAAAAACAAACAAGACAAATACAGCTTCGGCCTGGCCTGGATCATTTCCTCCGGAATCATGGCGAAGAAGCGCCGCAGCGTCCAGGCTTCCTTCAAAATAAACTGATTAAACAACCGTTCGAGCAGCCGGCAGGCTTCTTCGTAATGAGAGCCTCTCACATAGTGCTCCATCGCTTCCATAGGATAACCGCTGCTCTCCAGCCAGCGGCCCGTTTTCCACTGGAGGGATTGCCACAGCGCCTGATCCTTCCGCCGCAGCCTATCCCGCAGCATTTGGGCGATGAGCGGGTGATACCGGTACCAAATCCCGGTGCCGTCGCGCAGACGCTGAATAAAAAGATTCTCTTTCTCCAAAGAGACCAGCACGCTTTGCGCCTCTGCATTTCCCGCCAGTTCGATGCATAATGCCTCATTGAAGCGCTCAGGAATGGACATGTGAAGCAGGAAGCGGATCGTTTCCGGAGACTGCTTGGACAATAAATCCCCCATCAGCCGTTCGCGGACAGCTCCTTGTCCCGCTGCATCGTTATTCGTCGCTCTGGGTTCCCGCCCCTTCCCTATGTCCCCTTGCCATTCATGAAGTTTGGTTGCCCCGAGCATTCTCATGCCAAGTACCCAGCCCTCCGTCTGTTCCTGCCATTCCCGCAACTGACGGTCGGAGACCTGAAGATTCAGCGCATTGCGGTAAAATCGCTTCGCTTCGCCGTCAGTGAAGGCCAGGTCACGCCAGCCGATCCGGTACGACTTGCTCTTGGGCAGCTTCAACGGAGCTTCGGTACGACTAATCACGACCATATGAATATTGGCAGGCATGTTCTTGATCCAATCGGACAGCATGCCATGAATTTCCGGAATTTCAATAGCATGGTAGTCGTCCAGTACCAGCGCAACCGGCGAAGGCAGCAGCGAGCATGAGCGGTTCAAATCGGCCAAGGCTCTTCCCGGCTGCTGCATGAATTGCTCGATGAAACGGTTGGTCAGCCCGTCGTCAAAGCCGGGCGAGACATGCTCGATCGCTGCGATGACATGGAGCCAGAACCGCAGCAGATGGTTGTCCGCTTCTTCGAGGGCGATGCACGCAACCGGGACGGAGATTTGCTCCTTCCAGCCGCTGACCAGCGTCGTCTTGCCCGCGCCGGGAGGAGCAACGATCCATGTCAGGGGGCGTTTGAACACTCCCTGAAGCTTCGTATCGAGGCGCGGACGCTTCACGTACCCTTCGGGAACGGGGGAAAGCTGGAACTTCGAAGGAACGATCATGAAGTCCAGCCAGTGTTGCCGTACAGAATTTTTTTCAGAGGAAGAATGTCGGTCAGAAATAAAGATCGCCTACCCTTCGATCGTCTTGTCTCTTTCAAGTCTAAACCATTCTTCTATTTCCGTAAATAAACAGGAAGCTCAACTGTAGAGCTTCTCGTCTGTTTCCATTAGCCGATATTACTTTGTGAGGAGATCAGGTCAAATTCACCCCAGGATTTTATAGGAGCTGATCGTTCTGTTGCAGAAGGAAGGGCAGAGAATGGGAGAAATAATTCAGGGGGATACGGAGGAACTGCTCGAAGTCTATCTATCCGTCATATCCGGTTTAATGACAGAAAATGTCCAGTGGGGAAGTCAAGATTTGGATTCAAAAGTAAATATTCTACTGCGCATGATCACCGCTGATTATAGAAATATTCTCCAAACGTTTTCGTAAACAAGTGTAAGCCCCCGAATCGGGGGCTTACGTTCACGCGTGCAGATATTGCGCCTGATGCAGCCTGCTGTAGATGCCGCCGGAAGCGACAAGCTCGGAATGCCGACCCTGTTCTGCGATGCCGCTTTCGTCGACGACGATGATCCGGTCTGCGTTCTTGATGGTCGCCAGCCGGTGCGCAATGACCAGTGTCGTCCGGCCAACAGACAGCTCGGACAGCGATTGTTGAATCGCCGCTTCGGTCTCGGTGTCCAGAGCCGACGTCGCCTCGTCCAGAATCAGGATCGGAGGATTTTTCAGGAACATCCTGGCAATCGCCATTCGTTGCTTCTGCCCTCCAGACAGCTTCACGCCTCGTTCCCCGATGATCGTTTCCATCCCTTCCGGCAATTGGCGTATCATTTCTTCCAGAGATGCCCGCCTCACCGCCTCCCAGATTTGCTCCTCCGTAGCCTTCAGATCTCCGTACGCGATGTTTTCCCGGATCGTTCCCGAGAAGAGGAATACGTCTTGTTGAACGATGCCGATATTTTTGCGCAGAGATTGCAGCGTCATGTTTCGGATATCCATGCCATCCACTGTGATCCGGCCTCCATTAACATCGTAGAACCTTGGTAGCAAGCTGCATATTGTTGTTTTTCCGGCGCCGGAAGGACCTACGAACGCAACGGTTTCTCCTGCTCGAATCGACAGATCGATTCCGTCAAGAATATTCCGGCCAGGCTCATAGCCGAACGTGACGTTCTCGAAGCGAATATCGCCCCGCAACGAGTCAACGGCAACGGCGTCCTTCGCATCGGCAATATCCGGTTCGGTGTCGATGATCTCCACATACCTCTTGAACCCCGCGATTCCTTTCGGATAGCTCTCGATCACCGCGTTGATTTTCTCAATCGGACGGAAAAATATATTCGACAGCAGCAGGAAAGCCATGAATTCTCCCAGTTCGATCTTGCCTTTGATAAAAAACCAGGCTCCGCACACCATCACGAATATGGTGATCAATCGCATCAACATGTAGCTGACCGAAATACTTTTGGCCATTGTCTTATAAGCCATCAGCTTCGTCTCCCGAAAGTTTTGGTTATCGACCGCGAATAACTCCTTCTCATGCTTTTCGTTAGCGAACGATTGCACGACGCGGATCCCGCCGACATTTTCCTCGATCCGAGCGTTAAAGTTGCCGACGTTGGCGAACAACCGGCGGTAAGTGCTGGTCATTCTTCCCCCGAACAAGATAATTAACCAAGCCATGATTGGGATGATGATGAAGGTCAACAAGGCCAGCTCCAGATTAATGTAAGCCATCAGCGTAAACGAGCCCGCGAGCGTCATAACGGCGATAAACACGTCTTCGGGTCCGTGGTGGGCGAGCTCTCCGATTTCGTTCAGATCGTTGGTTACCCTGCCGACCAGATGGCCCGTCTTGTGATTATCGAAAAACCGGAACGACAGCTTCTGAATGTGCTCGAACATTTTCCGCCGCATATCCGTCTCGATATTAATGCCTAGCATATGCCCCCAATAGGTAACGATATAGTTCAAAACGGTATTAAGCGCATAGACGCATAACAATCCTACAGAAGCCATCACGATCATCCCCCAGTTCCCTTCCGGCAGCAGATTATCGATAAATTTGCTAACCGCAAGCGGGAACGCAAGCTCCAGGAGACCCGCAATGACCGCGCAGCCAAAATCCAGCATAAACAAGCCTTTATAAGGCCGGTAATATGAGAAAAACCTTCGCATCAATTGCCACATTGCTGTTATTTCCCCTCTCTGACATCTGAGGTATCGCCATTTTCCGGTTGGGTATCCACTTCCTGAAGATCGAATAAGCGGATATAGTCTTCTATGACATGATCGAGCGCCTTGAGCTCTCCGGTCAAGACCGGTTTGATCGCTTCGTATTCAGACTCGCCAAGCTGTCTGGCTAAAATGGTTCGCCGTGCCTGCAAATGCTCAAGAAAAGCCAGAATTCGCCCTCTTCTGAAGGTCTGGGCGCCATGCATTCCATGGCGGGAACCATGTCGTCCATGACGGTCCGCACGATACTCCTGCCCCTCTCTACTTTCGGTACGCTGCCTGCCTTCGCCGCGTTCGCGATATCCACCTCTCATCTCGCAACTCCTTTCGTATACAAATGCATACATTAGTTTTGTATACAAATGTATACGAAACCCACTGTCATGTCAATAGCCGTCAGGAAAATTTTGTGCTTATCTTCCACCTATCCACTTGTCGGTGGAGTAGCCATTTCATCCCATCCTCGCTGTTAAACCGGGCGATTCAAACAAAAAAGCCGTCTCCGGCACAACATAACCATCATATTTTTCGATGAATGCTTTACAGGTCGTACTCTTTCCTACCGCGCTTGCTCCTTCTAAACACAGTATCGGCATCCTAACAGCTCCGGGTATTGCCAGATTTCCGACCGAAAGCCTGGAGTTCCACCGCCAATCAAACGATAATGATGACCTAGAAACCATCCATAACCATATTTAAGCGATGGATCAAAGCTTACGCTAAGATAGGGCTTGAACATCTTTTGCATCGATTCTTGAGATAAGATATTACCGTTTAATAATGCTTCACACCATTTATTCAAATCCCAAACGGTAGAAAAGAGTTCACGAGGGGCCTCTACCTCGCTTAGCTTATCGTTGTCTGCATTAATATATTTCCCACTCTCCTTTGAATGACCGTACGCCCGTCCATAATTGATTGTGCGAGGGTTGTCAGGCCCGGTATTTTGCATGTTCAGAGGTGTGAAAAAAAGCTGATTTAATAAGCTGTCCAATGTTATTCCCGAGACTTGCTCGAGAATGTAACCGCAAATTAAAAATCCGGTACTGCTGTAGCTCCATTGTTCTCCCGGTGTAAACAATTGATCCTGCTCAGCCAAATAAGTAAGAAAACTGCGCTGTTCCACATTTAACTTGCTCATTTCAATAATGATCCTGATCATACTGATCCACTACTACCTCTAATTCACACATTAGCTTCACCTCAAATGGTTTCTTGCTATGTCGTTAAGTGCCTACTTTGTTACTTGCTTATTTGATTTCTAGCTTTCATTCTCGAACTTAATCCATCTACCAGAAATAGGATGAAGCTAAAGATAAACCCTCCGATAAAACTACCCAAATGACCAAAAAGCGACCGATTGATGCCCAAATTATAAGTTTTTTCTTTTTTTCCGCTTTTTGTAACTCGTCAATATGAGTGCTATAAGTACCGTTGCAGATAATAGGACCCATGGCGATGCTTTATTATTAGAAAACACTGAAGCAAGCACATCTTTGCCCGCATATTCACCTTCATAATAAGCTTTTATGTAGACAGCCTTCTCCGTCTTTACTGCAATGGCTTCCGAAACATCTACACCATTTATTTCGTAATATTGTGTTCCTTTAGGAAAGGTATTAGAAAAGTTCCCTCTATATGTCCCCTCTCTATCTGTGTAAGAAGTGACTTGACCAATTTTTCTTTTTAGCTGGTCCTCTTCAACTTCCTCTTGAGTAATAACATATATGTTTCCATTGTAAACCACGAAGCTATAAGCCCAGGATGCATCCAACGTTGACACTACAGAGAAATAAATTATTACCATAGATAGCAATAATCTCATATGGGCACTCATGGATGATCTTTTTCCACTTTGATTTTAAGTAGCAGTACGGTCATATCCTCTTTAATCATTTGATGGATAGCCTCCTCATCTTGATAATCATACGTTCTCATGGAATCCTTCGCCTCCCGGTAAACCCCCAGCACCTTGGTTTCCCCTGATTCTAAACTCACTTTTTCCTTGCCAATTGCATAGTCCCAACCGCTTATCCCTACCCCTTCGCGCTTTAAAATAATATCTATCGCTTTAGATGTCGTAGAGACTCCGTGTGAATACAAGAAGAAAGAAACGTCTTTAAAGCGATCAATTATACCAAACCCCATCGACCCCTCTACTAATTCATCATTTGGGTTTAACCCATACAAAAGCTCTGTCAGACGGAAGGGTTCCGCTTTCTCACCATCGATATAACCCTCTACCCAGATGGTAACCCAGCTTTGATCAGCTTTAGTCAGCTTTAAATGGTAATCAAGTATATTTCCGAGGTGCAGATCGCTAAAGGTGGTGGCATAAGATGAATTATCATTGGCGGATAGATAGGCTATCTTCTCCGCTCCCTGCGGTTCATTACTGCAACCGAACATAATAAGCGGCATGAGCAAGAACATGACCATAGATGAAGTAGTTCGGCGATAGCTTGTCAATCTTCATCCCCCTCTCCGTACAAAACTTATCCAAGCATTTAGCTAAAAATAACTCCGCAGTTCATGATTCTACTCTAATTTTTTTCTTTCTTTTCCTGACTGATGCATCCAAAAGATATGGTGGATGGCAATTTTTTGTTCTTTACTTCTTCATAGGCTAATTGAATATCTGGTATATACTTTTGCGTGAGTATTAATCCATTTACTACCGATTGAATTATTTGAAATTCTTCTCTGTCCATCCTGGATAAATTTCGAAATGAAAGCTCTAATTGTTTACCAAAATAATTTTCAAGTGCCTCGAGAATGGATTCCTTATCTTCCATAGACAACAGTTTAAGAGAATTCCATAATTCTAGAGCTTCATCGCTCCTCATAATCGTCACCCCCCGACCATCTTTTCTGTGAACAACCGGCATAAGTGCAGGTCTCTAATAAAATTTTAGTTAGAATCAACAAATGACATGCAAATATGCAGGTGTGATTAAGTTATTTGCCGCTTTTCCCCTTTTATCAGGGATAGACATGCACTTTTGCACGTCATTTTTATATATTATGGATTTTCGCAAATTGACGTGTACTTCTGCATGTCTTTTCAGCTTAACGATGATTTTCTTGGCCATGATCACAATTATACAGGGTTCACCGTTCCCAATATCCAACGCTGCATACTCTCGCATAATCCAGCGCAACTTCAACCCAAGTTTAGTAGTATACCACTCTAACGAGCTTTCTAAATCCTTTACGCAGACCGTATCAATGCGTTGTAAAATAAGGCTCCATCTAATTCCTCCTGTTTTTACAATTTTACATTTCCTTCCGCTTTGAACTAATTTAAAATATTGTACCATTTTAACTAATTTTAGGTAATGATAATGAGATAAAAAAGAGGCAACAAAGTGATAAGACCTCGTTACCTCTTCATGCTATCGGTGCACGGCTTGGCATGCGGCTGAGCCATTAATTTTTTGCGTTGCCATACATAAGCAAAAGGATGCCTCTGTCTATTGTGAGCAGTGCCAAGGTTCACCAGAGCCATCCGAAGTCTTGAAACAAAAAAAAGCCTCCATATCCATCGTCTGGACAGGAGGAAGGATCTAATAGCTATCCGATCCTATAGTTCGATACTCTCTCCGGCAGCAAGGGCCGTTCCCTCGATGCCCGCCTCTTTCAAGCTGGCGACAAATCGTTCGGGGTCTTGCTCAATAACCGGAAACGTGTTGTAGTGTAGGGGAATGACCCGCTTAGCACGCACCCACTGTGCGGCAATGACGGCATCCTCCGGACCCATCGTAAAGTTATCTCCGATCGGCAGAGCGGCCACATCAATCGTGTTCAGCTCTCCAATGATCTTCATATCTCCGAATAAAGCGGTATCCCCGGCATGATACAGTGTCTTGCCCCCCATGGTCAGCAAGATCCCCGCCGGCTGTCCGGCATAGAGGAACTGATCCCCTTTGCGAATGGAGGAACCGTGAAAAGCGAGCGTAAACTTCACCTTGAAGCCATCGAATGAATAGGCACCCCCGGTATTCATCGCATGAACGTTGGCCCCTTGCTGCTCACAGTAGCCTGCCAGCTCAAAGTTGGCTACAATCGGACAATCATTGTTCTTGGCAATCTCCACGGAGTCGCCCAAATGATCGTCATGCCCATGAGTAAGCAGCACGGCGTCGACTCGAATATCTGACGGATCAACGCCCGAAGAAGGGTTGCCGGATAAGAAAGGGTCGATAATGACCCGTTTGCCTCCATGCTCAACCAACAGACAAGAATGACCGTAAAATGTAATTTTCATGCTATGATCCTCCTCTTCTATAGTCAATTGCCTAACTAGCCCGCCTCCGTCTTCGATTGCCCCTGGAACGTTACGGCCTTTCCGGGGAGATGTGGTTTGGATTTAGGCATAGATCCGAAAAGCAGCCAGGAATGCTTCATATACCTATGAACCAGAGCAACGATCCCCCATGAGACCGTTAGCGTAACCACAAATCCTCCAGCGATGTAAGCATAGTACAGCTTCGGGTTGAAGCTCGCAGGAATTAATGAATAATAGAACAGAACAGCCGCATGAATAATATAGATTCCGAAGGAAGCCGATCCCAGATGATACAACAGATTTACCCATCTGTAGTTAAGTATCCGGGCCAGCCCATCCGATACCTGAAGCAAAATCAGGGCAGAAGAATAACTATGTAAGAACCATAATGCTTCATAGACAAGGCCATGCGCAAACACATCGTTCGCTCTCGTCTGATACCATAAATAAACATGGCCGAGACTGGCGCCTATCCATATAGCCCACAAGGGAACCCACAGAACCGCCCAGCGGGTCTGCAGCTTGCGCCAGGTCACCCTGATCCAATCCTTGATGGACAGGTAATAGATTCCAAAGAAGGCCCCGAGCAAATAATTGGACAGGTAACTGGTCGCCAGATGCCCCTTATCCGGATAGTGTAAGTAATAAAAATCAAACAATACAAAAGCCCACTGCAGGACCAGCCCTATCCATACCAAATGCTTGGTCACCCGCTTAAAGCGTTGCAGCAGCCATAACAAAACAGGAAACAAAAGGTAAAATTGAATACTGATAAAAACAAAATATAAGTGGTAAAACCCTTTTCCCATCGCGACCGCAGTAAAGAAATCAGAGAAAGCTACGTTCTGAAAGAACTGCTCCCACGACTGATTATACGAATAATACATCTGAATCGCAAAATAATATGTAGTACAAATAAAATAAGGAACCAATATGTATAAAAATCTTCGCTTATAAAAAGTGCCAATCATTTTTTTGTTCATAGGCCGATCATAATAGCTGTAGAACAGAACGAAAGCGCTCAAAAAAATGAAAGTCGGCGTTCCAAAACGGTTAAAAACGTTAACAAAGTTAAAGAGCTGGTACATAGAAGAATGCTTATCAATGACGGCTCCAACAGGAATGGATGAAACATGAACGAGTATGACTCCTAGAATGGCCAACGCTCGAACGATATAAATCGTATGGAGTTGTTCTTTCTCCCTCGTTCTCAGATGACCCAAACCGACCAATCCTCCTCTGCGTTAGTCTTGGCGGATGCAAATCTACAAGGCTCCGATACAAAAAACTTAATATTACAAGTACTCATTATATAGAAATTAGATCGAAAAAACTGTAATCACGGAAAAATTAGGACTTTATGCCTAATTTTAGAACGAACTTCTAACCATTCCCTTTTCTTTCGCGTCTCCCCTACCTCCGCGTCGGCTTATCTCATCTAGCCAAACCGCTCGACCGGGATAGCATTAAGTGCAATAACCCTTTCATCCGCAGAAAGCCCGCAACTCTACAGAATTTCAGGCTTTTGATCCATTAAGCTGCTTAAACTGCTTAATCACCACTGCGAAAAAACGACTTCCATATAATGGAGCATTGAAACCTTTATTCTAACGCCACGCTAACAAGCAGCATTTAAGGTTACTTGAAAATAAGATCTCTTTCCCGCAAAGTCAGCTTTCGCGCCGCGATATCCAGCACGATTCGACCACCCGCCAGCCCCCAGATTCTGCTGGAAAAACGCTCAGCCAGCTCGACATTATTAACCGTACAAATAATCGTCACCTTTTTCTTGCGGCTGATGTTCCTCAAATCCTCCATTACCCGGTTGGCAGATTCGGGGGGCAGACCAATGACCGGCTCGTCCGCAAACAAAATTTCCGTCCCCTGTACGAGAGCTTGAGCAATAGCTACCCGCTGCCTTTCTCCTCCGCTCAATTTAGCCGTCTTTTCCCTCGCCTTGTCCAGCAGCTCGACATGCTCCAGCAAATCCATAGCCTCCAGGTGGTCGTTCTTGGCAGACACTCGGGTGACAAAGCGGAGAAGGGAGGTTTTCTTATAGCGGCCGCTCAATACATTTTGGATAGCTGTCATATTGAGATTCAAATACGGCTGTTCTTCAATCATGGCCCATTTGCGCTTAATTTTCATCTTCTCTATAAAGTTGAATGACGTAATGTCATTCCCTTCATAAATAAACTGTCCTTCGCTCCAGGACTCTTGTAAGGACAAACAGCGAAGCAGGGTCGTTTTACCGCTGCCGCTGCCGCCCAGAATAGCGATAAAATCACCTTTATCGGCTTGAAAGCTAATTTTAGAAAGCACTTCCCGCTCGGAGTCGAACCGTTTGGTAAGATTGCGTACGATAATCATTCGCGAGCTCCTTTTTCTATAGTGATTATAATATAGTGATTTATACAGTTACGAAATACGTCAGGGGCCTCCAATCGCTGTTATCCCCAGATCGTCTAATCTAAATTAACCCCTTACAAAAATTGACCCGCTAACAAACCAGCCAATGCTCACGAAGCTTTCTTACGAAAGGCCTGAGACCGCTGCCCCTTCCCATCCCAATCCGAACCCTCTACTGTATCTCAACGTATCGATTTATTGTGATAAAAATCAGCCTATTTCGACGATTGAGTGCAAAAATGATCATCAGACCGGAATATGACAACGCTTGCCGAATGTTACGGCATTTATAGAAAATGACAATGACTTTTTTCAACAGCCTGAGTCTAACACTATTTCACCACACGTGAGGCTTACTTTATCCATCGATTCTTTCACTTTATAGCAACGAACTATACCTGTAACATCTTGTTCAGGCATTTATAAAGATTTTACCATTATCCCATCCATAATCCTAGAGCTTCCACGATATTGACCATTCTTCTTCGAATTTCAATTTCTGCCTGATGCGATCACAGCGAAGGGGCGGGCGGGCTATCATCAGCCAGACGTAGTGTGAGCTCAGACGAAACGGTCCACACTCTTCTACACTGCCAATAATCACCTACCCTGCCCCTACATCCTTCCTCGCTTCCTACTGATCTTAGCTTAACGCACCCTTCTCCCGGCACGCACTGCGGGCTGGCATGGGAAGGGTCAGACCCGGAGGTTAACTTACAAGAATTTCCGACTGAAAGCCCACGGTTTTAATCGTGGGATGAAAGACGGCTTTGCCAGAACATCCCTTCATGGGATGGGCAGGGCAAACCTGATTTGGTATAATTAGGGTATGCCCTTTGTGCCGTCAAGCAAAAGACGTTAAAACGATACTCGCTCTTTGAAAACAGCATACATATGAGGTTGCTCAAGCGAATCTTCTTGAGCGTAAAATGTATGAAGTCGTCAAGACGAAGACGCTAAAACATTTTCAGAGCAAACCTGTGGCAGATGGTAACAGTCTGTCAGCCTAAGATGCTAAATGCACTGTCTTAGGATGGGCTGATGAGACAGCCCTGAACTTGGGGGAACTACGGTTAGCAGAAATGCACTGCCGACTACCACCCAAGAATCCCAATGATACCGAAGGTATCAGCTTGCTGCTTTAGCCGTGGGAGTCTCAATTGCCCTCCAGTGACATTTGCAACAATTCGGCCACATCATAGGTGTCGATCTCTTCCTCCTTGCCGAGCGCCTTCGCACCATCACCCAGCATCGTCAAGCAATAAGGGCAGGCGCTGCCGATAATCGACGGACGGACCGCCAGCGCTTGCCTGGTCCTCTCGACATTCACTCTCTCGCCTACCTTCTCCTCCAGCCACATCAAACCGCCACCGGCCCCGCAGCACATACTGTTGCTTCCGCTGCGCTCCATCTCCACCAGTTCTACTCCCGGTATGGCCGATAGAATCAAGCGCGGAGCGTCATAGACTCCGTTATACCTGCCCATATAACAGGAGTCGTGATACGTCACCCTTTCCTTCAACTCCTTGCGAGGGACAATCCGGCCCTCGGCAATCCAGCGCGCAAGCAGCTCGGTATGGTGGTAAACCTCGATCCCGGAAGCCAAGCCCAGATCGGGATATTCGTTCTTGAATGAATGGTAAGCGTGAGGATCGATCGTAATGATTTTAGTCACACCATATTGGTGAAAAAGCTCGATATTGCTGCGTGCCAGCTCCTGGAACAAATATTCGTTACCAAGACGCCTGGCGGTATCTCCGGAATTGCCCTCCTCGT
This sequence comes from Paenibacillus sp. J2TS4, assembly GCF_018403245.1. Taxonomy (GTDB): domain Bacteria; phylum Bacillota; class Bacilli; order Paenibacillales; family NBRC-103111; genus Paenibacillus_L. The sequence continues at coordinate 561,978 of NZ_BOSH01000003.1, read as the reverse complement.
TGCCCAGTACAGCGAAGGAAATTCGGGCCTCATTCATAATCCGGATCATCGCATACGTGATCCGCATGCTCCTTTTATCATACGAACCCATGGAACCGACAAAAAACAAATAATCAAATTCCCCGGCTTCCTCCACTGTCGGAGCTCGGTCTCTTTCCGTCAAGCCGCTCATCCAGCCGTTCCTGTCCCTTCGAGACAGCCCCCACGGATTGCCCTGCCGCTCAATATGGTTCAGCGCTCGGCCCGCCTCCGCCGGAAACTTGCCTTCCGTTAACGCAAGGTAGCGGCGCATATCGACGATCATGCTGACATGCTCATTGGCCACCGGGCATTGATCCTCGCAGTTCCGGCAGGTCGTGCAGGCCCACAGTTCCTCCTCGGTCACAACGTCGCCAATGAGGCGGGCCGCTGCGGCCCCTTGCGTTACGGTCCCCGCACCCGCCCCGGTTCCGGCTCCCGCATCCGCTTCCGCTGCATCCCCGCTTCCGGCTCCGAAAGCACGGGAGGCCAGAGCCGCCCGGTTAGCTTCCGAACCCGCGAACGCGAATGCGGGCATCCAGGGCGTCCGGGAGGTGACTGCCGCCCCCCGGTGCGTCAAATGATCGCGCAATTGGACGATCAAATCCATCGGGGACAGCCGTTTCCCCGTAGCAGACGCCGGGCATACATTCGTGCAGCGGCCGCATTCCACGCAAGAGTATAGATCGAGCAGTTGATTCCGCGTAAATTGCTCGATGCGTCCGACACCGAATTCCTCCGCCGTTTCATCCTCCAGGTCAATCGGCTGAAGCTTGCCGGGCGGTCCCGCCGTTCTCATCCACAGATTGAACGGAGCGAACAGTAGATGAGCATGCTTCGATTGAGGGACATACACAAGAAACGCCAGCAGAATCAACAGATGAAGCCACCAAAACAAATAAAACAACCCTTCCGCGAGTCCCGCTCCGATTCCGCCCGCGCCGCCTGCAATAAGCGAAGAAACAGGAGCATAGGCGGAGAATGACTCTCCCTTCCAAATCGCCCGCATACTTTCCGTCAACAGCAAGGACAGCATTAATCCGGCAATGAAGATCAGCACAACAGCCGGCTTCCAGCCGCGTTTTAACCGTTTCAGCTTCTCAATATATCTGCGGTAGAAGGCATAGCCGACGGCCAGCAGAATCAGAACAATCGTCGTCTCCTGAACCAGGACGAAATAGCGGTACCCGCTGCCCAGCGGCAGATGATGCTCCGGCGCCAGCCCTCGTACGATCAGGTCGACAGCGCCGAATTGGAGCACGATAAACCCGTAGAACATGACCAGATGCATCCATCCGCTCCGCTTATCCTTCATGAGCGTTTGATGGCCCAGCATTTGCACCGTCAAATTCCGAAGCCGTTCCCGGGTTGTCGCCTTAGAATTCTCTGCTCTTCCTAACCGGATATACGAATATCGGCTGTAGACGACATGAGAGAACAAGTAAACGGCATAGCCGACCGCGGCCGCAAACCCGATCCAGTGAAGCCATGCCCATCCGGTCACAAGTTTCACCTGCCTTCCCCTAAATCAACCGGTACGATCCGGTGCCGAACGATCCCACTCCTCCTTCTTCGCTGTACAATCTTCCCTGGGTCGTTACGATTTTGCGGGAGAGGTGCAGAACCTCTCCTACCGCATAATTCGTTCCCTTCTTAAGCGGGGCGACATAATGTACGTTCAGATTAGTCGTGACGATCCTGTCGTTCGGCCTCGCTATCATGGCGGCCAGGCCCATGACATTGTCCAAGAGAGAGGCATGGACCCCGCCGTGCAGAATCCCGATATGGTTCAAATGCCGATCCTCGGCCTCCAGCGAAATCATAACCTTGTCTTCCGAGAGGCTCACCAGCTTCGCCCCCAGCTCCTCCCAGAACGTTCCCCGCACACTTTGCTCCAGCTTTTGGGCGTAGGCTTCCCAATCCAATGGCATGTTCATTTTCGTTCCCCCATCGCTCTTTCGTTGGATCGCGGAACGATACCCTCCGCGCGAAGCGCTCCGCTGCATAAGGCAATCAAGCTTAGCTTCGTTTCCTGCGTGTACACCGCAAGCCCCATCTCCATTCTTCTCAAAGCGGTGAATCCGACCATCCCGAACAAAGCGCTCGTCAAGGTCGGGATGCTGATCGCCGGGTCGATCCAGCCTTCCTTCTGAAGCTGCCCGAAGAATCCTTCCATCGTTGAAAAATAATGACTAATCCGTTCCTGTATCCCGTGATGAAGCGTCTGGGTCCCCCACACTTTGCTCATAAGCAGCTGACAGAGCCTTTTTTCCCGGTCAAAAAATTTCAAATGCACCTTCAACAGCTTAACAAGCATTTCCTCGCGGGAAAGGCCGCTCTCAAGCACCGGCCGGATCTGACCGAGCAGCCGTACTATCCCTTTCTCAATCACATCCAGAAACAAATCCTCTTTCGTCGGAAAATAATAATACAGCGTTCCTTTGGATACGCTCGCCAACTCGGCGATGGAGTCCATCGTTGTTTCGCTGAACTCCTGCCTGGAAAAAGCGGTCAGCGCCCCTTCATAGATTTGTTCCTTCTTAGCAGCCATCCTTCAGCTCTCCCTCTCGACTCGCCGCCCTGTTACGTGACATAACCTCCGGCGTCTATTATGCGGGAAGCGATACGCCGTTTGATCCCGATCACATCAAGCGGATTCCACCGGCTCAGCTTCTTGAGGATGGATAACTGGACTTGCCGGAGGTCCCCGTCCTCCATAGCGAGCACCGCTGTTTTGGCCCGCCTTTCGATGCGTCCGAACGCCTCTTCCACATAAACGGCCGCCATTTCCGCTTGCTGAGCTGCAAGCTGTCCGCCCTTGTACTGCCCCGTTTTTGTCGCACGCAGCACCGCCGATTCCATGGCGTAGATTTCGATGATGACGTCGGCCAGACATTCGACAATTTCCTGCTCCTGCTCCAGCTCGAATCTGTACTTCTCGACGGCGGTGCCGCCGAGCATCAGGAAGATTTTTTTGGCCGCTTCGATCATTGCCGACTCCCGGGCGAGAGGTTCGTTCGCCTCCGTGCCCATCATCGGGGGCAGATAAGAAATCAGCTCCTGCTGAAGCTGCCGGGTCACATCCATCAGAGGCAGCTCGCCTTTCATTGCCTTGCGGAGCAGAGCCGCGGGAATCAACAGCCGATTGATTTCATTCGTCCCTTCAAAAATCCGGTTAATTCGCGAATCGCGATAAAGCTGTTCGATTTTATATTCTTGAATATATCCGTAGCCTCCGTGAATTTGTACTCCTTCGTCGGCGGCGAAATCCAGCGCTTCGGAAGCAAATACTTTATTAATCGAGCATTCGATCGCGTATTCTTCAATCGCTTTGGCCGCCTTGCGGCTATAATCGGGCGACGATTTGTCGAGCCGGCGCATGCTCGCGTCAATCAATCCTCCGGTCCGGTAGACCATACTTTCCATAACATAAGTCCGGATGGCCATATCAGCCAGCTTCTGGCGGATCAGCGGGAACTGCACCAACGCTTTATTGAACTGCTTGCGCTGCTTGCCGTAGTCCACCGACAGCCTGATCGCCCATTTGGCGGAACCCAGGCAACCCGCGGCCAGTTTATATCGTCCAATATTAAGAATATTGAAGGCAATGACATGCCCGCGGCCGATCTCCCCAAGCACATTCTCGGCCGGTACGGGAACATCCTCGAGAATAAGCGGCCGGGTGGATGAGCCCTTGATGCCCATCTTATGCTCCTCCGGACCGGTCGAGACCCCGGGATAATCCCTCTCGACAATGAAGGCCGTGAATTTATCGCCGTCAACCTTCGCGTATACGATGAACACATCGGCGAAGCCCGCGTTCGTAATAAACTGCTTGGAGCCATTCATAATGTAATGCTTGCCGTCTTCGCTCAGCACAGCGGTCGTCTTGGCTCCGAGCGCATCCGATCCCGAGGAAGCCTCCGTCAAGCAATAGGCGGCCAGCTTTTCCCCGCTGGCCAGCGCCGGCAGGTAACGTTGCTTCTGTTCCTCGCTGCCAAACAGGATGATCGGCAGACTGCCGATTCCGACATGCGCTCCGTGAGACAGGGCGAACGATCCTCCCCGGACAAGCTTTTCTGTAATGAGCGTCGAGCTGATTTTATCCAAATCCGTTCCGCCATACTCTTCGGGCACGTCCGCAGCCAGCAACCCCAGCTCCCCGGCCTTCTTGAGCAGCTTGACGGTCAGGCTCAAGTCCTGCCGTTCAATCTGATCTTCATAGGGAACGACCTCTCCCTCAATGAAATCCTCCGCCAAATCGGCGATCATTCTCTGTTCCTCTGTCAAATCCTCCGGCGTAAAAACATCGTTCGCCTCCGGCGGAGCAAGCAAGAAGCCGCCGCCCCGATTCGCCAGCTTATTCAACCGCTTCCTCTCCCTTCTCGATGGGAAACTTATAAACTGCCAATCAATCGTCAACCTTTCCCCGTTGCTAAACAGACACGTTCGCACCGCACTATAGTTTTCGCACTATGGCCTGAGCGCGAAATTCATCCCTATCCATCCCAGCTAAGACAGACAAACCGCTCCATCCGCATCTCTATCGTTCGTATATAAAGGCTGCTCGCTTACACCAACTTGGGCACCCAAGCCGCCAATACAGTTAGAGTAAAGAAGTCCCCCTTAATTTCTGCATTTTCCCATTTTGAGCAAACGAAGTGCAGAAGTGCCTCTTAATTTCTGCTTCTTCCCTTTTCGAGCAAACGAAGTGCAGAAGTGCCTCTTAATCTGACAAAATCGTCGATTTTCGGAAATCTACCGAGAATAAAGTGTATTTCTGCACCTTAATCTCAAATTAAACAAAAACTGTAGAAATAAGGTGCATTTCTGCACCTCGATTTCAAATTGAACCGGAGAGGACTCCGCACTCGCCATCAGTTTACAAATTCAAACACCCCGGCCGCCCCCATGCCACCGCCGACGCACATGCTAACGATTCCGTAACGGCTTTGCCGCCGCCTGCCTTCATGCAGCAGTGTTGTCGTCAGCTTCGTTCCGGTGCAGCCCAGCGGATGTCCCAACGCGATCGCTCCACCGTTGACGTTCACCTTCGCTTCCTCCAGCCCCAGCTCACGAACGACGTAGAGGCACTGCGAGGCGAACGCTTCGTTGATCTCGAACAGATCGATCTGTTCGAGGGTCAGGCCGGCCAGCCGGAGCGCCTCGGGAATCGCCGCGACGGGGCCGATGCCCATCACCTCCGGCGCGACGCCCCTCACCGCGAAGGAGCGGAAGATCGCCAGCGGCCGCAAGCCCAGCCTCGCCGCCCGCTCGCCGGACATGACGACGACAGCCGCCGCCCCGTCGCTCATTTGCGACGCATTGCCGGCCGTCACGGTTCCGCCGAGGCGGAAAGCCGGCTTCAGCTTGGCCAGCGCTTCCGTGGACGTATCCGGCCGCACGCCCTCGTCCTCCGTGAAGACGAAGGTTCGCCGCGCAGGCTCGCCGCTGTCTGTCACGATCGCCTCCTCCACCGTCACCGGAACGATCTCGTCCCGGAACCGGCCCGCGGCCAGCGCTGCGGCGGCTTTACGATGGCTCGACACGGCGAACCGGTCCTGCTCCTCGCGCGAGACGCCGTAGCGGGCAGCGACTTCCTCCGCCGTATGCCCCATCGACATGTACATCTCCGGCCGATGCTCGACCAGATAAGGATTCGGCATCGGCTTGTAGCCGCTCATCGGCACATGGCTCATACTCTCGGCTCCGCCGGCGATAATCACGTCCGCGAAGCCGCACATAATTCTTTCTGCAGCCGTTGCTATCGCCTGCAATCCGGAGGCGCAGAACCGATTGACCGTCTGCCCCGGAACCGCATCGGGCAGACCGGCCCTTACCGCTATCACCCGCCCGAGATTAAGGCCTTGCTCCCCTTCGGGCATAGCGCAGCCGACAATAACATCGTCGATCTCCCCGGCTGTCATGCCTGGCGTTCGCTCCACCGCCTCTTGCACGGCAACCGCGCCCAAATCCTCCGGCCGAAACTGCCGGAGCGATCCTTTATGTGCTTTGCCTACCGCCGTCCGAACGGCGGTAACTATGACTGCCTCCTGCATCGCTTCGCCTCCTGTTCGTTCTGCCTGCCGGCGCAGGCCTTCCTAATTTCGCAGCGGCTTTCCCTTAAGCAGCATGTGCTGCATCCGCGCCTGGCTTTTAGGTTCTCCACACAAGCTGAGGAAGGCCTCCCGCTCCAAATCAAGCAAATACTGCTCCGTCACGACCGTGCCTGCCGGCATCTGCCCGCCTGTTAAGATATGCGCCAGTTTGCGGCCGATCAGCTCGTCATGAGCCGATATGTGCCCGCTGCCCTTCATCTGGTACAGCCCCATGTGCAGGACAGCCCGACCCGGCTCTCCGACGACTCGGCAGCTTTCCCTCTCCGGCGGGGAGTACCCGGCATCCGCAAGTGCCAGGACCATGCGCTTGGCGTCATAGAGCTGGTAATCCCGGTTAACCGAAATCCGGTCAGTCGGACGTAAATACCCCAGCTCCTTCGCCTCCTGGCCGCTGGTGGATACCTTCGCCAAGCCGATCATTTCGAAGGCGCGATTCACGAACGGCTGCAGATCCAGCTTGCCGTCATAATCAACCGCCCGCGTAAACCGCAGCAGCAGCTCCTTCGTTCCGCCCCCCGCGGGAATAAGCCCGACGCCGGTTTCGACCAGCCCCATGTACGTCTCCGCCGAAGCCTGAACGCATGCCGCCGGGATGGCCAGCTCCACTCCGCCTCCCAACGTCATGCCGAACGGCGCCGATACAATCGGCATCTCAAAATACTTGATGGCCATCGAGGCATTCTGGAATTGGCGGATCATCCGCTCGATTTCCATCCAGTTATCGTCCTGAGCCTCCATGAGCAGCAGCATCAAGTTCGCTCCGACGCAAAAATGCCTTCCTTCATTCGCAATGACGAGACCGCGGTAACGGCTGCGAACCTCCTCCAGCGACTGAAACAGCATCTGCAGGATGTCAGGACCGACGGCGTTGTTCGCAGAATGAAACTCCAGGCAGGCTACACCATCCCCCAGGTCGACCAGACTCGCGCCCGAGTTGCTGAGAACCGTGCCCTGCCTTTCCTTCAGCAAACGAAGGGACAGCTTCTCCGGAGGCTCCTGCCATTCCTTCGCCCCGCCTGCGGGCAGGGCAAACAAGATCCGATCCGCTGTGTTCTCGTAGAAGGAGGTTCGGCCGGAGGCCAGCATCTCCTCCACCCAGGCCGGGATGGATTCTCCCTCGGCCTTCATCCGTTCAACGGTCGGTTTCACTCCGAGGCTATCCCAAGTTTCGAAGGGCCCCTGCTCCCAGCTGAAGCCCCACCTCATCGCCTGGTCCACTGCCAGCGGATCATCGGCGATCTCCGGGATTTTGGCGGCTGAATACAGCAGCACCCTCTTCAGCATGGACCAAACAAAATGCCCCGCCGGATCGTCTGCGGCAATCAAGGCACTGATTTTTCCGTTCAGCGATTTCGCATTTCGCGCTGCCTCCAATGAAGGGTAGCGCGGCTTATCTCGGGCCACGTAAGCCTGGGCGGCCATATCCCACTGCTCGATAACCTTCTCCCCATTGTTTTGTCGCACCTGATAAAACCCGCGTCCCGCCTTCTCCCCAACTTGGCCGCTCTCTATCATTGCCTTCAGGAACGGAGGAACCTCAAACATCGCTTTTTCCTCCGAATCGGCCGCTTGCCGATGAACATTGCCGGCCACATGGACGAAGGTGTCGAGCCCGACCATATCCAGCGTGCGGAACGTGGCGCTTTTAGGTCTGCCTAAGAGCGGACCCGTTAACGCGTCCACCGCCGATACCGACAGGCCGTGCTTCGCCATTTCTTGTATCGTGACAAGCAAGCCGTAGGTTCCGATCCGATTAGCGATAAAATTCGGCGTATCTTTGGCGATAACGACACTTTTACCGAGCCGCTTCTCACAGAACTGCTGAATTCGGGCCACAACTTCCGGGTCGGTGTCCTCCGTAGGAATCAATTCAACGAGCTTCATGTAGCGGGGCGGGTTGAAGAAATGAGTGCCGATAAAATGACGCCTGAAGCTGTCGCTCCTATGTTGGGACATAGCGGCAATGGATAGGCCGGACGTATTGCTGCTCACAATCGTTCCCGGCTTCCAATACGGCTCCAATTGCTCCAGCAGCTTGAGCTTTGGCTCCAATTGCTCCACAATCGCCTCAATCACCCAATCGGCCTCGCGGATCACCGCCAGATCCTCCTCAAAGCTGCCCGCCTGAATCCGTTCCCGAACGCGTGGCGAGTACAACGGACTCGGCTTCTGCCGCGGAAGCTGCTCCAAGGCGGCTTGTGCAAGCCTTTGCTCGCCTATTTTACGGTCCAGCAGGACGACAGATAGTCCAGCGTTGGCCAGATGGGCCGCTATTGCCGCACCCATCACCCCTGAACCGAGCACGACCGCTTTTTGTAAAGTCCGCTCCATGGGCAACCTAACCTCCTTTTGCGATAAATAGTTGATTTGACCAGTCAGTTGAATCCGCTCGCACCTGGATCAGGTGCCCTGCTTATTTCTCTCCTCCTCTGCCAAGGCTCGCCGGAGCACCTTGCCGACCATTGTCTTGGGCAGCTCCGAACGATATTCGTAGGCCCGGGGGACTTTATAAGAGGCCAGCCGCTCTCGACAGAACTGGTCCAATTGCTGATCACTCACTTGCTGGTCGCCGCGCAGGACGACGAACGCTTTGACGGTTTCTCCGCGGTATTCGTCAGGAATACCGATGACTGCAGCTTCTTGAACGGCGGGATGCTGATACAGCACCTCCTCCACCTCACGCGGATAGACCTTTAATCCGCTGGCATTGATCATCTCCTTCTTGCGATCCACAATATAGAAATAGCCGTCCGTGTCCATGTAACCCATATCTCCGGTAGCCAGCCAGCCTTCCTTCAGGACGGCTTCCGTTTCCGCCGGCTGATTCCAATACCCTTTCATCACCTGCGGCCCTTTGACCAGAAGCTCTCCGATCTGTCCGGGAGCAGCGGCTTCTCCATTCTCCTGCATGATCAATGCCTCCGTATCCGGCCACGGGATTCCGATGCTTCCCTCCACTCGCCGTCCCCATATCGGGTTGGCGTGAGTGACGGGAGCGGCCTCCGACAGTCCGTATCCTTCGACCAGCTTGCCTCCGGTCAGCTTCTCGAATGTTTGCTGAACCTTTAAAGGCAGCGGAGCCGAGCCGCTAATACAGTAATTAATCGAAGAAAGGTTGTAGCTGTCGAGCCGCGGATGATGAATGATGGCGATGTACATGGTGGGCGCACCGGGAAACAGGGTCGGCTTTTCCCCATGAATCAGCTTGAGCAGCTGATCCGCATCGAATTTCGGAACCAGCAGTATTCTTGCAGCCAAATAAATGCCGAGGTTCATACAAACGGTCATTCCGTATACATGAAAAAGCGGGACCGCCGCAAGCATGGTCTCCTCCCCTTTGCGAACCCGGTGAATCCAGGCCGCACATTGGATGACATTGGCTACCAGATTCGCGTGTGTCAGCATCACTCCCTTGGCCGTTCCCGTCGTTCCGCCGGTGTACTGAAGAACGGCGATATCCTCGGACAAATCGATGTCTGTCCGCACCGGCTCGGGAGAAGAGCGAGCCAACAGCTTCTTAAGAGAGATGAAATAATCAGACGAGGAGTCATCGGTGCGGCTGACCGCGCCTTTCTTTTTCTGGACGAGGGGGTACAGCACATTTTTGGGAAAAGGCAAGTAATCCTGGATCCCGGTTACGATCACATTGTTTAAGGTGACGGTTCGGCAAGCTTTCTTGACTCGGGGATATACGAGATCGAGACAGACGATCGTTTTGGCTCCGGAATCGGTCAGTTGCCTGACCAGCTCTCTTTCCGTGTACAACGGATTGGTCTGGACCACTATCCCTCCCATGAACAATACACCGTAATAACAAATAACATATTGCGGCACATTCGGAAGACTCAGCGCCACGCGATCTCCCCGTCCGACTCCAAGCCGGATCAGGGCATTGGCAAATCGGTAAGCGGCGTCCAGCAGTTTCTGGTAAGACAGTCTTTTTCCCATAAAAAACAAGGCGTCCCGGTCCGGAAATTGCTCGGCCGCCTGTTGTAATAAATCGGTTAAGGCAACGGATGGATAATCAAGCCGCGGCTTGATCTCCGGTTCATAAGAAGAAATCCATGGCGGGATCGTCATGTTTCAACACCTGCCTCCGGTTGATCACTTTACTCTGCAAGCATTTCTTTAAAGCGCTCCGTGAGAAGAGGGACGACTTCAAATAAATCGCCGACAATCCCGTAATCCGCTATTTGGAAGATGGGCGCCTCCGGGTCTTTATTAATTGCGACAATTACTTTGGAATTAGACATGCCGGCCAAATGCTGAATAGCTCCGGAAATTCCGCAAGCAATGTATAAATCAGGAGTTATGACCTTGCCGGTCTGCCCGATTTGCAGAGAATAATCACAATAGCCGGCATCACATGCGCCCCGCGAAGCTCCTACCGCCGCGCCCAGCACGTCAGCGAGCTCCCTCAACGGTTGAAAGCCTTCCGCACTCTTTACTCCACGTCCTCCGGAGACGACAATTTTGGCTTCACTCAGATCAACTCCGGTCAAGGATCGGGTGACCACCTCCTTGACGATCGTCCGCAAATCTTTGATTTCAACAGAATAAGGAATCTCCTCACATTCGCGTGAAGTCTCCATTTCCTCTGCCGGAATGTTGTTCGGCCTAAGGGTGGCAAACACTTTGCCACTGACAAATTTTCGTTTCTCGAAGGCTTTGCCGGCATAGATCGGGCGGGTAAACACGATCTCCCCGTCCTCGCATTCAACGTCCGTACAGTCGCTTATAAGTCCGCAGCCGAGCCGCGCGGCCGTACGCGGCGCCAAATCCTTGCCGATCGCAGTATGCGGCACCAGAATGACGTCAGGATCATCGTGAGCAATCAGCTCCGCCAGAGCCTGGGTATAGCCGTCCGGAGTATACCGGTTCAGACACTCATGCTCGACCAGATACACCTGATCCGAGCCGTGCAAAGCCAGGTCGGGAATCAATGGCCGTAAATCCTGTCCGAACAGAGCTGTGCGGATTCGCCCGCCTTCCGATAACCGCCTGGCCGCCGCGAGGGCTTCAAAAGTAACGTGCCGCAGCTTGCCTTCCTTAGCCTCGGCGAGCACCAAAACGGACCGTTCCATTCCATACCTCCTTCCTTAAGCAGCTATAAATTGTTTGCGATCCTTATATCACCTTGGCGTCCTTCCGCAGCAGGTCGGCCAATTGCCTCACTTGGTCGTCTATCGATCCTTGCAGAATCTGCCCGGGCGGCTTGACCGGAGGCGGCCTCCGCTCGACGAGGACGGTTCTGGCCTCCTCCTCGTCCGTTCCCTGCTCGAGCTCCTTCGCTTCGATGACGTCGATCGGCTTTTTCTTCGCCTTCATTATGCCGGGCAAGGATGGATATCTGGGCTCGTTCAATCCTTGCTGGGCGGTAACCAACAAGGGCAGAGCCGCTTCGACGATTTCAAGGTCGCCCTCTACATCCCGGTCCACGACCGCCTTGCCGTCCTCGATCTGAAGCTGTACCGCAGTCGCCACATGAGCTATTCCCAGCTCTTCCGCCAATCTTGGTCCTCCTTGTGAGGCCCCGGAATCCACGGCCATTTGTCCGCACAGGATGAGTTCATAGTCCATTGTCCGGATGACCGCCGCCAGCCTCCGGGCTATTTGCCATTCGTCCCAGCCAGCGCTGCTGTCCCGGATATGGACGCCCCGATCCGCTCCCATCGCCAATGCGGTACGCAGGGCAGACTCCACCCGGTCGGGTCCGAGACTGACCACCGTCACCTCACCGCCGAATTGCTCTTTTAATCGGACCGCTTCCTCGATGGCATATTCATCATAAGGATTGATTACAAATTTGACCCCTTTCTCCGAGATGGCTCCATCCTCCCATACGATCTTCTCTTCTGTATCGAAGGTTTGTTTAAGACAGACAATTATTTTCATAACTCCTCCTTTCTCACCTGTTTGGCGGCCTACCCGGAACCCGTCATGGAGTCCCCTTTAAATCCTATGGGCGACAGCTTGGCTGAAATTCCGCCATTTCCCGTTCTTTTCCAACAAAAAACGCCCGCTTGGCAGACAGCTGCGTTCCTGTCATGCCTAACGGACGTATTTTACTAAAGTATGTAGAGTAGATTGCTAAGCCTTGATCGGCAAAATGACATCGACTACAGTCCCTTTGTCGATCACACTGCGAATATCAACCATTCCATTATGTGCTTCGATAATTTTGTAGCTCATCATCAAGCCGAAGCCTGTTCCTTTTTCCCAAGTCAAATAGTAGGGCTCTCCCAGCTTCGCCAGCCGTTCCACAGGAATGCCGCTCCCCTGGTCCTTGAAGCGGATGGCCACCCGATCCGGCCGATTCATCCAGGCGGAAATCTCCAGTGTCCCTCCACTAGGCATGGCTTCTATTCCATTCTTGATTATATTGACAAAGGCCTGAATTAACTGGTCGGCTTCACAATGGATCGGAGGAAGGTCCGGCGCTATTTCCGTCACCAGCCTGACCTTATTGAGAACAGCCTGAGACTCCAGTTGGTCGATCGCTTCCCACAGCATAGGATACAGGTGCTTCTGGCGAAACTGTACAGATTGCGGCTTGGCCAGCAGCAAAAATTCATTAACGATAAAATTAATTTTGTCCAGCTCCGACTGCATAATATCGAGGTACATCGGGTTCTCACTCTTTTTATTCTGCATTAATTGCAGGAAACCTTTCAGAGAAGTAAGGGGATTGCGAATTTCATGGGCGACTCCGGCCGCAAGCTGCCCGGCGACCGATAATTTCTCGGATTTTCTCAGCAGCTCTTCTGTTTTTTTCCGTTCTGTGATGTCCGCTACTGTCCCGATCAGAGCAGGCGAGCCCCGATGCATAATACACGCTCCATGACCCTCCAGCTCGATTAAAGCCCCTCCGTTCTTTTTCCCGCGACATTGGTAGTGGACCGCTTCTTCCTCCCCGCAGCCGATCCAGTGAGGATGGTCATTCGGTTGAAGCAGATCCTTCCAATCGCGTCCGAGCAATTCGCTGCGGGAATACCCGAACATTTCTGCAAAACGAGGGTTGACGTAGATCAGCTTGTCTTTCTGATACATATAAACTCCAATATGAGCTTCCTCCACCAGCTTTCGGTAAAGCTTCCCGGATTCCGCTGCCCCCTCCGATAAGGATGTATTGATTTTAGAACGTTTGACATGAGGGGCTGACCGTGGCTTGTATTGCACTCTCCCTCCACGATACAGCATCAAGCTCTTGTGCCTTCTCAATTTTACTGAAGGAGTGTCAGGATGGCGTTCTTCCGTGTCCATATCCTTCCTTCCAGAAGAGCTGACACTGTCGCTGCCTGGAATAAATTGCAATAAATAATGCAGCGCTTCCCCGGCAGAAGAACGGAGTAGCGACAGATGCAATGACATTCTCATCCGATGCTGATTCGCCAGAATCACGCTCAGAGTCACCTTCAATTCTACCTTCTCACCGCTAAGTAATTTGGGCAGCTGTTTCTTCAACACGCACCATTCCTCTGGAAGGAAGTGGACTTTGATTTTCGAGGCCCTAACGTCAGATTCGCTTACTCCCAGCAAGGAGCTTAGAGCAGGATTGATCGCCAACCACCGATTAGACAGGTCCACCAGCCCCATGCCGATGGGAGAATAATAAAATAAGTGACGAAATCCTCTGCTATTGGACCACAAAGACGCTTGCTCTCCATCCCTGATCTCGGATGGGCTCTTATTCGGTTCGTATACTACCAGGCTTTTCAGACTAGTTTTCTTATTCAAAGCTATTCCTCCGAACTAATGGAATCCTTGCCATCCATAACGGAATAAGTTTATGAGGTTGTTCAAAAAGATCCCCTTTTGATCACGAAGAGTACCCAAGAAGCGAAGTCGACATCGAACCTTGCACTCACCCTCGAAAAGCTTAGGCTTACGAAGATATGTTTCCTCCGGAAACATTTCAGGTGCTCATGTAGGTCTGCCTACACTCCGCTCCTCCTTCTTCAGCTTCGCACAATCTTCTCGGTGCTGAAAAGTTGACTTTTTGAACTCTCATTTTAAGAAGGACAGCGCCAGTCTGACTGATGATGATTGAATGCTATGGATAGTAACACGTATACTTGTATACAAGTTTATCTTCTCTACTTAGTTTAGAGTTGAAAGCTGTAAGAAGCAAGACCGACTTCCAACTTTCCCCAAATATTTTCCGATTACTGCCGATTTTGGGTTCGATATTACATATTCTGTTTACTTGACTTGTCAGGAAGGTGTATAATACAATATTTGGGTTAGAATATATGCGCAAGTCAATCTGAGGAAAAGTATTATGAAGGTGGTGCAAACGATGAGTAAGGATTTAGCCTATCGCATCCTGCTATATTATAAATACGTCTCCCTTCCCGACTACGAGCAATTTGCCGCCGAACACTTGCGATACTGCAAAGAGCTGGGGGTTAAAGGAAGAATCCTTGTAGCCAAAGAAGGCATCAACGGCACCGTATCCGGCACGATTGCCCAGACGGAACAATATATGCGGGACATGCATAATAATCCTCTGTTTCACGATATGGTGTTCAAAATCGACGAGGCCGAAGGCCACGCTTTCAAAAAAATATTCGTCCGTCCCAGAGCAGAGCTGGTTACCTTCCGCCTGGACAAGCATCTGGATCCGAATGAGATTACCGGCAAACGGCTATCGCCTGCAGAATTTCACGAGAAGCTTCAACAAGAGGATGTCATCGTGCTGGACGGAAGAAATAATTATGAGTTCGATATCGGTCATTTTCGCAACGCCATCCGTCCGGACGTAGAAGCGTTTCGCGAGTTTCCTGAATGGATCCGCAAGAATATGTCCCAATACAAGGATAAACCGATTCTCACCTATTGCACGGGCGGGATTCGCTGCGAGAAGCTGACCGGATTCATGATAGAGGAAGGATTCAAGGAAGTCTACCAATTGGATGGCGGCATCGTCACCTACGGTCAGGATCCACAAGTTAAAGGCAGATTATTCGACGGCAAGTGCTACGTATTCGACGAAAGAATTTCCGTTCCGATCAATCGCACGGAAGAAGACATTATTGTCGGACGCTGCCATCATTGCGGCAAGCCTGAAGACCGTTACATTAACTGCGCCAATGATTTATGTCACTCCCAGCACATTTGCTGTGAAGAATGTGAAGAAATCCATAACTCGTTCTGTTCCGTTCAATGCGAGGAACAAGAAATGATCCGCTGCGAAGCATAAGAGCATTCGCTTTATGACAGCGCGTTTTGAGCGAAAGATGGGGAAAAAGGCACCTGATCTTATGGGTATGGGTGCCTTTTTTCTATGGCTCTCTATTCTTTTAGCGACCCTAGAAGGGCTCCCTTGACAAAATATTTTTGCAAAAACGGATAGACCATCAGAATTGGAATCGTAGTAAACAAGATGACACCCGCTTTCATCATTTCCGGTGTGGCTTCCATCGCCACCTCTGTAGATATCGTTGTCGTTCCCGATGTATCCTGCTCCAGAATCAAACTGCGAAGCACGAGCTGCAACGGGTATAATTTTTTGTCACGTATATAGATCAACGCACCGAAGTAAGCGTTCCACAATCCGACCACATGGAAGAGTGACAACGTCGCGATGACCGGCTTGGACAAAGGAAGCGCAATTCTGGCGTAAATTCCGTACTCACTGCAGCCGTCAATTTTGGCCGCGTCGAAGAGCTCCGAAGAAATCCCCTGCAAGAAGGTTTTCATAATAATAACAGAATAGGCACCCAATGCTCCGGGGACGATCAAAGCCCACAGGGTGTTCTCCATCCCTAACGATTTGATTACCAAGTAATTGGGAATCAGAGGCGAAGTGAATACGAAGGTGACGAGAATCGCCCTTAGCACCAGTCTGCGTCCGGGCATGATGGGACGGGACAGAGAATAAGAGATACTGGTGGTCAGGATTAAGAAGACCAGGATTCCCATAATACACATGTATACACTGACACCGAGCGCGCGCCACAATGTATCCATGCCAAATATTTGTTCATATACCGTAAGATTAAAGCCTTTGGGCCACAAGTAAACCAGCTTGGCATTGGCATATACCGGCGAACTTAAAGAGATCGCGGCTAGATGGATTAGCGGGGCAATCATCGTTAAGCAGGCCAAGATCAGGAACAGGCCGTTAACCCATTGAAAGACCCGGTCGGATTTATATGTCGGCATGGCGATCCCCCTTTAGTAAATACTTTCTCCTGTCGTTCTCCTGCTCAACTGATTCAGAAACATAACGAGGCTAAGCCCGATAATGGATTGGAACAAGCCAATAGCGGTCGAGAAGCTGAATTGCGCACTCAACAGACCGACCCGGTAGACGTAAGTATCGATCACTTCCCCCACTTCCCGGTTAAGCGGATTTAGAAAAATAAGCACTTGCTCGACGTTAGCTTCCAGGACGTTCCCGACCCTGAGCAGGAACAGAATAATAATCGCCGGCATGATGGAAGGGATAGTAATAGACCACATCTGCCGCCATCTTCCCGCACCGTCCACCATGGCCGCTTCATAGAGATGCGGATTGATTCCGGATAAAGCAGCCAAATAAATGATCGTTCCCCATCCGACCTCCTTCCAGATGGAAATCGTAATAATCAGAGGTCTGAAATAATCCGGTTGTCCCAGAAAATCAATGGGGCCTGCTCCGAACATGCCAATCACCCGGTTGACGATTCCTTGCAGATCCAACAAATTGATGAAAATCCCCCCAACGATAACCCAAGACAGAAAATGCGGTAAATACAACAGCGTTTGAATGGGACGTTTAAACCACATTTTTCTTACCTCGTTTAACAGCAAGGCGAGCAGCAGCGGAGCCGGAAAACCGAATAGAATCGCGTAAAAACTGAGCAATATAGTATTGCGTAAAATATTAAAAAACTCTTCATAAGTAAACATGGTCACAAAATGCTTCAAACCGACAAATTCACTTCCAAAAATGCCCTTAAACAGATTAAAGTCTTGAAAAGCTATCCAATTCCCTGCCAAAGGGATGTATTTAAAAATAAGAAAATGAAGAATACCCGGCAGTGCGATGATGAGGAGAGCGATTTTATCGCCCGTCATTTTTTTGAACATTAAGCCGTCTCCTTTATGTTCTCGTTGTATGGAGAAGCGGCCAGTTCGGCTAGCGAATGGGCCGCACGATGAATCAGTCCGAACAATTAACACCGCCTTGAGGATCCGTTTATTTGCTCGACATCATTTGTTGTGAAAGCTTTTGTACCAATCGGTTGCCTCTTGGATCGCCGCATCGCCTCCGCGCCTTTTCCACTCGCTGACGAAATTATCGAACGATGCATCGAGGTCTTCCTTCCCGGTTATGACCTTTGCGAACATATCCAGGAACAGCGTTCCGGAGTTGGTGCCGACCGCGAGCTCGGGATGGGTCTTCAACGATTCCAGGACAGGCATATGCAGGCCGTCATTCGGAACGTTGCCGTTCTTGGCGATCTCCACCCCTTTTTTCAAAAACTCGGCATCCGGGTGAGCATCAATTACCGTCGGCAGCATACGTCCGTCACCGCGCGGGTTAATCGACAGCTGATAGAAAATGCTGGCATCGTTATCCGAGTTGGCTGGAGCCTTCGGATCCCACTTGAATCCCCCGTTCTCCTCGGTATAGTTTACGTCTTTAATGCCCAGGGAGAAGAAGGTTTCGGCTTCGTCGGACCAGGTCCAATCGAGAAACTTGATGATCTCCTCGGGATTTTTCACTTTGGAAGGAATCACCCAGACAAAATAAATCTGGTCGCTTTGGGCCGTAATGCCTCCGCCTGAGGGACCCTGTGGAGGATTGATGACACTCAGCTTGACGTTAGGCTGATTGACAAAATTTCCAAGCTGCCAATTAGACATGTAGTTGATGATATCATGCATCCATAGCCCGGCTTTGCCTTGTTTAATCCCAGCTTCCCAATCCGCGCTCTTGTTGGTGAACAGATTAGGATTGATGTAGCCCTTATCGTACAGGTCCTTCCAAAACTTCAGCGCTTCCTTCATCTCCGGTAGAATCATGCCCGGTACTAATTGATCATCGCGGTAATACCATTGATTGGGAGAAGCTCCGAACTCCCTGAAGAATACGTCTGAAAATTGCAGGTTTTCTCTTACATAGAAGCCGTATTCATCATTGGGATCACCATTCCCGTTCAAGTCATTGTTTTTGACAGCTTCAAAAAATTCCAAAAACTCATCCAGCGTCTCGGGCTGCTTCATTCCTAGCTGATCCAGCCAGTCCTGGCGGATGTACATCACTCGAGAAGCGGGCAAGGCGGATAAGGCGGGAATTCCGTAGATTTTCCCATCACTGCTTACTCGGGTGCTTTCCCAGGCTTCTTGTGGTATTTTCTTCTTAATATTAGGGCCGTATTGATCGATGAGCGGCCCCAGCTCGTGAAAGACGCCCTGCTGCAGTGCCCCGGGATGCATCGTCGAATCGATCGAATCCGTCCGGATCAGATCGGGCAAGTCTCCCGAAGCAAAGCGAACAGTCAACTGCTGAATGTAATCGTTGCCATGTCCAAGAAATTCGAATTTCAGGTTATAGCCTGACTGCTTGGACAATTCCTTTACATAATCATCGTTGTCCTTGAGCTGCATCGCATATTTGGCGTTGGAGTGGGACAATAGAATATGGATGTCTTTATTCTCTGCTTGCCCGCCCGCGGCCCCTCCATTCTCCGTCTTGCCGGCGCATGCGCTCATTATCGTACTTGAAGCTACGACCATACTCAGCGACATGGCCAGCCACTTGCTTTTGGATCGCCCCATATTGTAACCCCTTTCATTTTGTAAAATGTTTTCGTCTGACCGTCTCCATCTGTTCAAGTCTTTGCCGTGTCGTTAATTTACCGCGAGTCGCTTTAGTTTGACAATAATCACTTTTTACAAAGGGCTGAAAAGGATGATAAAACGCCGCAAATAATGATAAAAGCCCGAAATGTCTGGATTTCGGGCTATTGGGAGCCGGTCCGTTAGTACTGAAGGTCAACCAACGGATCGGGCCTGCTTGCGGAACTCCCCTGGAGGCACACCGATAATTTGCTTAAAGGTCCGCGAAAAATTTTGCACATTCGTATACCTCAACCGGTCTGCGATCTCTTTGATGGACATATCGCTGTACTCCAACCATTCACTCGCTTTCTTCATTCGATACCCGATCAAATACTCGCTGAAATTACAGCCTGTCTCCTCCTTAAAGATGCGGCTCAATTGAGAGGAGGACAGCTGGAACGTGTCGGCTGCCTGCTGCAGAGACAAATCGCTGTCGAATGATTCATGAATGAACAGCAGAACCTGCTGCACAATTTTTTTCTGCTTCGATACGGTCTGACTTTCCATTAACTGAACGATGGAAGGAAATACATGGCTGTCAAGCCACTCCTCCACCTCAGCAAGAGTCGTTAAACCATAGAGTGAATTGTACAACTGATCGTTGAAAATCTCCTGCAAATCGTCCCTTATCTCATGAAGGACATAATACAGCTCTCCCAGCAAGTAGGAAAACAAGCCCAGCACCGTTTCCGACGTCTGCGCATATTGCGGAATCGCTTCAACTAATTGGCGCAGCTCGCGTTTGGCTCCTTCCAGATCGCTCTGCACAACCGCATGAACGATCTGCTTCTGGAGATGAAAGATATGACGGCTGGACGTCCGGAGAGAAGGCTCGATTTGATTGTCGGAAATCGTTACATTGTTGCCGAGCAGCAAGCGATAGTTCAATAGAGACAAAGCTTCCTGATAGCTTCTCGTAATGCTGGAATAATCTTTGCGGGAACGGCTTATGGTAACACTGACCGAGAACGGGAAGTAAAGAGTGACGTTATGGCGCACTTGATCGGCCCGCTCGCGGATGATCGCATCCTTGTCCTCGCCGGCCTTATCCGTCCCAATGACGATAACGACCTGTCCCTGGGACGGAGTGAACGCAATGCAGGGCAGCCTGTCATGGAAGGTCTCTTCGGTTACTTTTTTGAGCGCGTATTGGATCAACGAAAGCTCCTTGTCCCGATACATGCTGATCCACTCTTTATATTCATCTACAGCGGCGATACATACGTAAAACAGAGGTCCCTTCAAGGGAAGGTCCAATGGCTCGACCTTGGCCCGCATCTCGGCCTCGCTCATGTCTCCCCATAATAGCTGCTGGAACACCCCCGCCTTCAAATCGGGAATTTGCCTCTTCAGCTTGTCCTGCAATTCCCCATTCGTTCTTACCATATGCAGCATGAAGGAATCGAGAGCCTGGAGCTCGTCCTTATGCTCCGTCTCCCATTTTTCCTCATTCGATATTTTATCCATCAGCTTCCCGATCGGACGGTACAGCTTGCGGGAGCCGACCAGCGCTACGAGAATCGATAGCAGTACCATAACGCCCATCGTTATCCAGGTCATTCTCCGGATCGAATCGGCTTTTCGGGTCAATTCCGCTTTCTTGATCAACGAGATATAGGTCCAGTTATTCAGGTTCGATTTCTGGGAGGATACTTGATAGGTCTCCCCTTCCAGAACAAACTCCGCACCATCGGAAGGCTGCTTCCACCATTCGTACAATCCGGCGGACCGCGTTACCGTTGTCCCGATTTCCTCTTCATTCTGGCTAATAATAATTTTGCCAGCGGGATCGATGATGTAGAGGCTGCGATTGTCGCCCAGATTCAAATTTTCCACAAAGCGAAGCAACTCCCTTATACTTACATGCAGGATGACAACCCCATCGGTATAGTAGGTATGCAGAGGAGTCGGTCGGAACAGCAGCAAATCATCCTGATTGGGATAAGTACGCGGGGTGACGATAAATGACGAATTATATTGGGGCCGCTCATTCGTAATCATTTGGTTATAAAACTCAAAAGCAGTCCCTTCTGAATCCGTATAAACGTTATGATAGCGCTTACTTATAACGGATACATCGAAGTGAATCGGCGAGAAGCTCTTCTGCTTGCGAATCGTTTCGATCATTTCCAGCATTTGATTAAGATTATCGACCGTCGTTCCTTCGGTAACTGTTTTTTCTAACAAAAGATTGGAAGCCAGGCTGATCGAAGAAATATTCAGATTAATAATAAAATCATTAAGTTGATTTTGAATTTGCTTTAACACAATCTGTTGATTGTGGTCCACTTCCTCCTGAATCGTTGCAGAAACTAGATAGGAGGAGGTCAAGCCGATCAGAAATACCGGTAGAATGCTAATGAGCAGGGAATAAACGACCAGCTTTCTCTTGAACGAAATCGCAGCTAAAAAAGCAAACATTTTCTTCATAACTACACCCCGGTTATTAGGTAGAGGTTGTTTACTGACGGATAATCTTCCACTTCTATTAGTCTATTCGATCTCTTCTTGTTATTCAACGATAGAAGCATTAAAAGATTTATCGGCATATCGGGTGGAAAATAAAGAAATTTTGACAAAATAAATAAGGCTCAAAACCATAATCAGTCCTTGACTTTAACAGGCCATCCTTGACAGATTTATCTTATTAGAATTTCACTTGATAGATTGGCCCTCCAGATGGTCCGATTAAATGTAATTGATGTAGTTAATTCTCGCTAAATCTCGCTAGATCTTCGGACTAAATGTAAAACCTACCGTTAGAAATGGGGTTAAAGAGGGATTGGATAGATTGGGACCGAATTAGCTGTATGATTTCCAGTTAGATTGCCAAAAAATTGTCTGATCTGGCTTATTTAGCTGTATAAAATCCAGTCTGTTTGGTGGCGGAAAGAAAATCAAGCACTGATTTTTAGGTTGAACCATAAATAATTCTCTAGTCCTACTTCCCTACATATGGACAAGGAAATCGGCCCCTTTGGCATAGATTTCGGATCTCTAGACATAATAACCATAACTTGACTAGGTATGAGATTGATGGATATGGTAACTAATACCGATGTGTTTCGTTTCGCGGAAGTGGTTTATCGTGATCATTTATCGGCCTGGGAGCAATTACGGGGAGGCGAGCGGCTCATTATCGAACCTGATAGTTTGAGAAGCATCAAGGTGAAGGTGAAGGTGAAGATCACATCAAGCGGGAAATATAAATTAAGATCGTAAAGTGAGAAAACCGCTGTCAGAGTACTTGAAATTTGATATGCGTCCCAGCGGCATGGTATGTCTATTAACGTAAAAAGGCCGCATAAGCGGCCTGTATGTTATGTTTAAGCTATCTCGTAATGCCATACCTGGGCGGCGGCTCCGATGACTCCGGCCCCCGTCCCGATTTCGGCAGGCAGCACGGTTGTTGCCTTCCACATCGAAGGCGCCGTCCTGAGCTCGGTTTCCTTCCTCAGAGCGTCAAAGAAAGCCGGGCCGGCTTCGGACACTCCGCCGCCAATAATAATGGCTTGCGGATTCAAAGTATAAATAACGCTGCTAATATGAGTGCTTAAAGCGCGAATAACGACATCCATCACTTGAGACGCATGGACATCCCCGGCATTCCAGGCGGCGATGACTTCCCGGGAATCGGCTCTCCACCCGGTCTGCCATCCATTAGCTGCGGCCATCTCTGCAGCCACTCTGGCGATCCCCGTACCGGAGGCGTATAATTCGATGCAGCCATAATTACCGCAACTGCAGCGGGGTCCGTTGAAATCTACGGAAATATGGCCGAGTTCTCCGGCCCCGCCATAGGCTCCGCGGACTAACTTGCCTGCTTCCACGACGGCGCCGCCTAATCCGGTCCCCAGAGCTATACAGACGAAGCTGTTATAGGGCCGTGCAGCTCCGAAGTTTTTCTCCGCTATCGCAATGACATTCACGTCATTATCGACATATACCGGGAGCTGAAATCGTTCGAAGACCTTGTCACGGATCGGCGTTCCGGTCCAGCCTGGCAGCGTATCGACAGCGAAAGCGACCGTGCCGCTGGAGAAATCGATCTGTCCGGCGCTGCCTATCCCGATTCCGACCACGTCCTGCTCTCTTCCCTTCTCCTTCAACTGCCCAAGAGTATCGGTAATGCCGTTCATTATTTTGTCCAGTACAGCGGCAGCGCCCTGTTTGGCTTCGGTCGGCACAATCGACTGCACCACCGTATGACCGGAGCGATCCATAGCGGCAAAATGGATTTTGGTTCCGCCGAGATCGACGCCTATGGCCAAATCATTCATTGTGCTTCCTCCGTTTCTCCCCCATCGGATCCCAGACCCGATCCCATCATTATCACTTGGCTTCCGTGACTAATCCGATCGAACGGACAAACCGCTTGGTAATTTCTGTCGGTCTTGTAATGGCCGTTCCAATAATGACGGCATAGGCTCCTTGGCGGAAGCATTCCTGACATTGCTCCACTGTCCAGATTCGTCCTTCGGCCAACACCGGAGTCCGCTTCAGCCCGGCCAGCTTGCCGACCAGCTCGATATCGGGCTCCTCCTGCTGCAAGCTGTACGGTGTATAGCCGGAGAGCGTAGTCGATACCAGATCGACGCCAAGCTCCATAGCTTGAACCCCTTCCTCGTAGGTGGAGACATCAGCCAAAATAAGCGTCTGCGGATAATGTTCACGGATTTGGGAAATCAATCCAGCCAGTGTTTCCCCATTCGGACGGGGCTGCTTCGTGGCATCCATCGCTACAATCTCTGCCCC
This sequence comes from Paenibacillus sp. J2TS4, assembly GCF_018403245.1. GTDB lineage: Bacteria > Bacillota > Bacilli > Paenibacillales > NBRC-103111 > Paenibacillus_L. The sequence goes on along the minus strand of NZ_BOSH01000003.1, from coordinate 538,252 downwards.
GGCTTCAATAATTTCGGACACTTCTTTAAAGGTGGGGGTAATATAGACAGCGGAGTCCGGATAATCCTGCTTGTATAATCCGATAACCGGCAAAGAGCAGACCTCTTTGATCGCCTTGATATCTTCGGGAGTATTCGCGCGAATCCCGACCGCTCCTCCCCGTTCGGCCGCCTGGGCCATCGCGGCCATTATGTTCGAGCCGTATAATGACTCGCCTTCCAGAGCCTGACATGACACAATACATCCATTATAAAAGGATGAGATGATAGAGTTCCCCATTATGTTCTTCACTTTCCTTTTCGGTCATTTACTATACTAGTATAACGTTCATTCCGAAATAAGGAAAGATTTTTTCTCCGCAAACTTATAAAAAAGGGGAATTTTACTCCATATAATTAGGATCTCAATAGCATTTAACCGGTCAATATAATTTATCGGACACCGCTTTCGCTGTTTTTTCCAAAGCGGCATACGTTTTATCCTTCTGACGGAGCGCAATGACCGTGGATAAAATGTCCAACAGATGAATTTGCGACAGCTTGGAGGAGAAGGCGCCGCCTTGAAGAGGAGTTTCTCTCGACGTGCCTAACAAAACCGCATCCGCCTGCTGAGTCACAGGCGATTTGGCATGATTGGTAATACAGAAAATGAACGCCCCGCTAGCCTTGGCGATAGTGACGGCATCCACGACATCCTTCGTGCTCCCGCTGGTGGAGATGACGCCGACGACATCATTCTTGCCTGCAAGGGACGCATTCATCGCCATCATATGAGAATCCATAATGGCGTCGACTTGAAAGCCCAGACGCATAAACCGGTATTTGGCATCCATCGCTGTCACTCCGGAGGAGCCGACCCCGTAGAAAAAGATGCTGTCAGCGGCAATCATAGCATCCACAATCTTGACCAAATGCTGCTCGTTCAGCAAGGACAGCGCATTGTTCAGCGCTTGTGTGTTCTGGGACGTTATTTTTTTGGCGACGGTTTCCGTATTATCGTTCTCTTCGATCTCTCCATGAATTTGCTCAGCCGGCGTAGCGAGGTCCTGAACGATGGACAGCTTGAACTCCTGATACCCCTTAAAGCCAAGCTTACGACAGAGCCTAATGACAGAGGTTTCGCCCACATCGGCTTTTTCCGCGAGATCGGTAATCGTGAAGAAAACGGCAGCCTCCGGATCTTTAAGAACGGTATCCGCCACCTTCTTTTCCGATTTGGTCAGCGAGGAATAGATGCTGTTGATCATGAGCAATGAATTGTTTAATTCCGACATCTTGTTCATTTTCATATATTCAATCCTTTATTCCTGACATGAATTCGGATCGGGAGGAAAGAATGCGGGCAGAGTAATGTCCACAGTCGTCCCCTGATTCAGCTTGCTTTTAATTTTAATCGTTCCCCGATGCATTTCTATAATTTTATAGCAAACCATCAATCCGAGACCAGTGCCTTTTTCCTTGGTTGTATAGAAAGGCTCTCCTAATTGCGGCAGCCGGTCAGGGGCAATCCCTGATCCTTGATCTATTATACGCACTTGCAGCTTGCCCTTCAAATCACCCTTCACCTTGATCCGGATTTTTCCACCGGTCGGCATCGATTCGATGGCATTCTTCAGTATATTGATGAACACTTGCTTCAATTGGTTTTCATCACAATGAATATGGGGGAGATTCTTCTCGGCTTTCATCTGAATCTGAACGTTATTCATGATCGCCTGCGTATCCAGAAGCGGAATAACATCCCACAGAATGCGGTTGACGTCCTTAGGCCGAAAATTAATAACCTGCGGCTTCGCTATAACCATAAATTCGCTGACTATGTAGTTGATTCGGTCCAGCTCGGACAGCATAATGTCCAAGTATTGCTCCTGCCCCTGCTTCTTCGCTTTGAGCAGCTGGACAAAGCCTTTAAGAGAGGTTAACGGATTGCGGATTTCATGAGCGACCCCTGCAGCCAACTGCCCGACCACAGACAGCTTGTCCGATTTACGAAGCAGCTCCTCTGTTTTTATTCGCTCCGTAATGTCCATTACGGTACCAATAATGGCAGGTTTCTCCTTGTATGTCGTCATCGTTCCGTGCAATTCGACATCGACCGCCCGGCCATCCTTGTGTAAGGCCCGGAAAAAAAAGTGAACGCTCTTGCCTTTCCGCTGGCGGATCTTCTTTGTTAATTTGCCAATATCATCGGGATAAATATAATTATGAACGCTTTTATTAAACATATCTTCCCGGGTATATCCGAGCATTTCCGCACAACGAGGGTTAACATAAGTAATTTCCCAGTCCTGGATCAAATATACTCCAACTAATGCTTCTTCCACAAGGCTCCGGTACTTCTCCTCAGCCTCTTGAAGTGCGGCTTCCGTCTTCTTGCGTGTCGTAATATCCCGGGAGACGACAACGACTCCATCGACCTGACGGGATTCTCCCATAACCGGAATTCCACTGGCCTCTAAGTATATATTCTGCTTTCTTGAAGTCGTATAGCGGTATTCGAAGCGGGCCGCCTGCTGGGTATCGACCATCTTGTCGAAGGTCTCTCTTATTCGTTTGCGATCATGAGCGTGAACCCATTGTTCAATTCGGACCTTCTGCTTCAAATCCGGTTCTTCACCCAATATGTATTTGAAAGATGGCGACGCATAGGTTATTCTTCCTTCCCGATCGTAGATGGCTATCAGATCGGACATGTTTTCAGCGATCAATCTGTACTTGGCTTCGCTCTCCCGTAAAGATTTCTCCATCCGGATCCGTTCGCTGACATCTCTGGACATGGCCGCGAAAGCAACAATATTCCCGTTGCCATCCTCGATGGGAGACAACGTAACGCTTGTTTGTACCCTGGCGCCATCCTTTCTAATAAACTCCATCTCTATTCCGTTTAGCGAACCATGCCGGACGACATGATCACATGCCCGTTCTATCTCCTGCCATTTATCAGGGGGAAGCAGCGGGACTTGCTGACCCAGTACTTGCTCCGCAGTCCAGCCGTACATTTTCTCGAATGCTGGATTGACCTTCAGAACTTTAGCGGCACGGTCAAAAATCATGATAGCGTCGGATGTATTTGTAAACAGCGATTCCAGCTGCACTTTCGTATGCCTCAGCTCTTGCTCGGCTTTTTTCCGATGCGTAATATTTTTACCGATATAATAAATCCCGGATATTACACCATTCACAATAATCGGCACAAATTTAACACCTATATCGATGGCCGTGCCGTCCTTTTGGTAAAAGACCATTTCACAATTAGCGGGCTTTCCCTGAATAGTCTGCTCCAGACATAATTTCGTATGGGCCACATCCGCCGGGTCAATCATTTGAAGCAAATGTGTCCCTATTAACTCCTTTGCCGTAAAGCCGCTCATTGCCTCCATTGCCGGATTAGCCGTTCGAATCACTCCCTGAAGATCAAGGGAGGAAATAGCGGCCGGATTATGTTCTACCAATGATTCATAGTGCTGTTGTTCCACCTTCTTGCCTCCGGCCCCCGTCTCCATTCCCCCCTCCTGCACATCTTCTTCCAGCATGACAAGCCGTGAAGGCTTCCCTTTATAATTAAAAGGGAGGTTGACCGCTTTCATTTCCATCAGCTGCCCGTGTCTCCAGATCCGTTCCACTGTAGCCCCGTCCGTTCCTGCCGATTCAGCCTTACTGCCAGAAGGAAAAACTAGCGAATGGAGCGGCTGGCCCATCATGACCTCTCCAGTCAAGCCCAACAGCTCAGTCATGGCTGGATTAACATACAGAATTTGATGATCAGCATGAACAAATACAGGCTTGCGGGATGAACCTAGCAGGTTAAGCATATCTTCCTCTCTCCACTCGTAAACCCGCTTCGATAGCCGAAAGCGCTTTCCCACACGAACGTTTCCAGTCATCTTTCTTCCTCTTGAATGAAGCCTTATCATTTGTCCTCACCCTAGTCCGATTTTTATTTTTCAAGAAAATCGTTCCCGTTTATATCTTGGAAACTTTTTCATGACAAACATAGTATTAAACTTAAATCGGTTACCTGAAACATATACGGTTTCTCCAGCTTCTTATCAAGCCATTATTCCACCCCCACTCTTATTCTACAAACCAAAATTAGCTTTATCATGGAAGGCGTTCCTTACAATGGTCTCTATATTGGGGAGGAGAGTGGAATATAGCTGGACAGGAGAAAAATTACTTGGGAGAATAGGACCCGGAGCAGTTTCTGTCAACTATTTAATATCTTTTCCACCCGATCCAATGCTTCCGGTGTCAGCGTCACCCCGGAGGCAGCCAAGTTTTCCTCTATTTGACTGGCCTGACTGGCGCCTATCAACGCACTGGAGACATTAGGCTGCCGCAAGATCCAGGCGATCGCCAATTGAGACAAGGTCAGCTCCAATTCTGCAGCTACGTCGCGAAGCTGGGCGACTTTGGCAAGATTCTCTTCCAACATATACTGGCGGATCGACTTCCCGCCGGCCGAATGAGTGGCCCGGCTTCCCGCAGGCGCGTCTTCCGTATCCTTGTACTTGCCTGCTAACACCCCTTGAGCCAACGGCGAATAGACCACCTGGCCAATGCCAAATCTAGTGCATGCGGGGATAAGCTCATGTTCAATCTCTCTTCGGAACATATTATACGGAGGCTGACTGGCCACTATCCGGTTCAGCAGCTTCTGATCAGCCAGATGAACCGCTTCCGTAATCTGCGCCGCGGTCCAGTTGCTCACTCCAAGATATAGCACTTTTCCCTGGGATATAAGATCGTCCATCGCCCTTAACGTTTCGTCCATCGGTGTCGTCGGATCGAAATGATGACAATAATATAAGTCAATATAATCCTTGTTCAGCCGTTTCAAGCTCGCATGGCACTGCTCCATAATATGTTTTCTGGACAGCCCTCTGTCATTGGGACCATCCCCCATGCCCCCCCACACTTTGGTAGCGAGGACATAGGATTCCCGTGGGTATGAACTCAGGGCTTGGCCAACAACCTTCTCTGCTTCTCCGCGCATATAAGTATTGGCGGTATCAAAGAAATTAACACCCAACTCATAAGCCTTGTCAATCGTTTCACGAGCTTTGCCCGAATCCACGTACCCCCCTTCTCCGTACGTTAACCAACTGCCCAGACTGATTTCGCTAACCCTTAATCCGGATGACCCCAGTTGACGATAGTTCATTTTTCTTCTGCTCCTCTCATTCTATGGTTACAGTTTCAATGGTTATTAATATTATACTTTAAAGAAAGAGGGAATTGGGGGAAAATGGATAAAATGTTTGGGAGAAATATGCGGTTCCCTGATTTCCTAATGCAATTTTAATTTTACCGGATTGTGAAATTCCGTTACAATGAAGGAGAGGCCGCGCCATACGGCCTAATGAATTGCATAAAAGGGGGAGAACGGGATGGGTCCGATACTCGATAAAGCGTTTAAAGAAATGCTGGGCCATTGGAATCAAATGAGCGCAAGCGCGCCGGAGCAGGCCGAAGCGGATGCAGAGCGGTTCCAACACAGTTTTTATGAGCTGATCGATTTAATCCGGGACTGGATTGAAGGAATGAAGCGCAGACCGCGAACATTGGATGAAGCATTGAAGCTGCCGGAAATCGCCAGGATGATCGAATCACTTCCCGCACCTCTTTATTTGAACATGGAAACTGAGCTGGAATTAATTGTCGAGGGGCAATCCCGGGTGGAGGACGCCTTTGATAATTGAACAATCGTTGGCAAACGCAAGGAATCTATTCAAGCAGGCGGTTGGAATTACACAGTCCGATCTGCAGATGGCCATGCAACTAAAATCAGGAGCGAATAATACGATGGATTATGAAAAAAGAGTCATGATGGAGCTTCACTTGTGGGAAAGAAATTTGAGCAAAAAACAGGGGATGCTTGAATCGGCCTCGAAAGCGGTGAGCAATAAAATCAACGACATTCTCCCGGAGAAGTTCCATACCGCGCTAACCGCGGCAGTCAAAGGGATCGTGCAAGCCTCGCTAGCGGGGGCAAGATTTACCCCCAAACGGCCGGTTGCTTACGGGTGGCCGCTTGAGGAGCGCGACCGTGTAGCGGGACAGGTCACGAATACTTATAAGAAAGTAGCCGCCGCGGAAGGGGCCGGAACCGGAGCCGGTGGATTGCTGCTTGGAGCTGTCGATTTTCCGGCGCTGATCGCGATTAAGATGAAATTTTTATTCGAAATGGCCCATATTTATGGCTTTGACACATCCGACCTAAGAGAAAGGCTATATATTTTGTCCATTTTTCAGCTGGCTTTCTCCAGCAGAGAGCACCGGCTTACTGTGTTCGAGCGGATGAAGAAGTGGGACGAACCGCATTCCGCTGCTTTATCCCAGCTCCCCTCCCATCCCGATGAAATTGACTGGCTCAAGCTTCAGCGGGAATACCGCGACTCTCTCGATCTCCGTAAATTGCTCCAATTGCTCCCGGGGGTTGGAGCCGTTGTAGGCGCTTGGGCCAACTATGGTCTGCTTGAGGAGCTCCATGCGGCTGCCCAAAACAGTTACCGAATGCGGATTCTGCAGCCCAAAAAATAGGCGCCTGGTTACACAAGCTTAGATCGATTTGTTCACTTTAGCCGAACCTTCGGCAAGCGCGGACTGCGGCTTCTGTCGGGGACGCAGCAGACAAATAAGCACGGTCGCCAAGCAAATGAAGAAGCCTACTCCGAACAACCCCTTAATCTTTGCAGTATGCTCCACCGAGGCAACCGCAGTGGCTCCCATTCCTCCTGCCAGCAGAACCGCCATGCCAATTCCGACGATCATTCCGAAATAGCGGATTAACGCCAGCATGCTCCCTATGAGACTGATTTTGTCTGAGGGCGCCTCAGACATGATTTCAGCGTTGTTGATAGCGTGAAACAGCCCCGTGCCTACGCCGAACAACGACAGGTGAAGGGCGATTCCCCACGGATGGATTCCGCTGCCCATGGCCACAAACAGCATGGAGATTCCGCAGATCGCAGCCCCCGCAATCGTCGGAAAGTAGGCCCCGTATTTATCTCTGTACCATCCGGAGACCGGGGAGGTGATTCCGAGAAAAATCGGCTGCAGTGCGAGCATCAGCCCTACGGTGCGCGTCGGATATTCCAGCACCTGCTGCATATAGAACGTTATCGGAATGATGGTTGACATTTGGGCAACATTCAACAGCAGCGAGGTGGAATTTCCTACAGCCATCGCCCGGTTGGTATACAGCACTTTGTCGATTACCCCATGAGGAATTCTTCGCTCATAGATGAAAAGCAGCACAAGCAGCAGCCCCCCGGCACCATACAAGGCAAGGATCGTTCCGTTAAATCCCTCGGTCTCTCCCCGCACCGCCCCCAGCAGCAGCAGCGCGGTGCTGACCGCAAGCATCGTTGATCCGATGGCATCGAGCGGCTGAACCCCTCTCTTCTCATCGCGAGGAAACCATTGGATCCCGCAAATCAAGGCGATCAGACCAAGAGGAACGTTAATGACAAACAGAAATGACCAATCCGCAATCTCCATTAATAACCCGCCGACGGCTGGTCCGGACAAGGTTCCGACCGAGATGACGACGGCATTCATCGCCAGTGCTTTGCCGATTTCATGGTTGGGGAACAATTTACGAACCATGGCCTGGCTGTTGGACATAATCATCGAGGCTCCGACCCCTTGGATGATTCTGGCTATAATAATCGCCGTTAAAGTAGTAGAGAGAGCGGCAATTAACGAGCCTCCAGCGAACACCAGGAAGCCGTAGCTGTAGATTTTGCTGCGATCCATCCGATCCGACCATTTGCCCAAAATAGGCAGAAAAGCAACCATGGTCAGCAGGTAAGAGGTGACGACCCACTGAACCTGCGCAAGAGTGACCGAAAATTGAGCGGCCATCGTCGGCAGGACGACATTGACGATCCCTACATCCAAGGTGGACATAAACGTTCCCATGTTGACGATTTGGAGAATTTTCCAACGATTTTTAATCAAATCCATATGACGGCACCTTCTTTGTCCTGGAATCCTGGCAGCAGAGCGGAATTTCTCCAGAAAAGAAAGGCTCCCAAACGGACGGCCCACCCGTTCAAGAGCCTTAATCAAGCTTACCGGTAACGCTTAATAAACTGAACCGCTTTACGGATGTCCACTTCCGGCTGATCGCCCACTTCCCGCTCGATCGTCAGATAGCCTTCATAGCCGATTTGTTGCAGAGCGGCGAAATAAGCGTCAAAGTCCACTTTTCCTTCACCCAGCGGAACCTCTTTGAAAATTTCTCCAGACGCCACCATTTGTGCAATTTTGCCGTGATCCATCGGCTCATAGCCCAGCGCTCCATAAATTTCACGCGGATCCACTTCTTTATAGCGAATACCGTCCTTAACGTGGGTATGTACGATATAGTCCTTCAGCGTGATGACTCCCTGAACCGGATCATCTCCTGTAACCATAACCATATTCGCGGGATCGAAGTTAACCGAAACTCCCTTGGAGCTTAATGTATCCAGGAAGGATTTCAAATGCTCGGCCGTTTCCGGACCTGTTTCTATAGCAAAGAAAGCGTTCATGCTGTTGGCATATTGGCTCAGCTCTTCGCAGGCTTTCTGCATCGCATCATAAACTGCGCTATTGCGATCATCCGGTACAATACCGATATGAGTAGTAACCACATTCGTTCCAAGATCCATAGCCAGATCGAGAATCTGCTTTGATTTTTCGATTTTAGCCGGATTTTCAGATGTGTCCTGGAAACCGTGACCGCCCAGATCTCCGCATAATGCCGATATCTCCAATCCTAATGAGTCGATATAGTCTTTCAGTTCTTTGCGCTGTGCCGCATTCAGATTAGCAGGGTCCATTTCTCCTTTGACGGCATAGATTTGCACCCCTTCCGCCCCAACTTCCTTAGCTTTCTTCAGCCCTTCCCTAACACCGATTCCAAAGCTGTCGACAATGACTCCGATTTTATTCGCAAGCTTCATGTCTACACTCCTATCCCGTAATTTTAATAATTCCCCCTATAGTTTATAAGCCGTCCTGTAGCTAGTCAATGTTTTCCGGCTATATATTAGCAATAAAGATTTTTACGGTCGATCCGGCTCCATATCGCACCTCCAGGCGCTCACGCCTGAAAATAACTTATTTGCGTTATTAGCAATAAAAATGACGTTTACAATCATAAAATTGATCACAATTACAATTATGATCGTTATAAGCCTTCTTGTTTATTGACATACACTCGCAGAAACTTTACAGTTAAATTAGGACTATTATGAGTTAGATAGGAGTTCCGGATAGTGATCCCGTTTGGGACAAGCGGAATACGGCTAACCGCTTACGATAGATCATAGCGGTTCAATGGGCTCTGTTTACGGCAGAGGACTGTTGGCTACCAATACCCTGTATTACATTTTACTAAGCAGCCGATGACACTATACGCCGGGCTTCTATTTTCATTTACAAGGCGGACAGAACTTTCTTTCGTCCGCACAACAATCCGGAGGTTAGATAAAGAATGAATGTGCTCACTTTTCCATCCAATGAAGAATTAAATGAGGCCGCAGCTGGATTATTAACAGCCACCCTGCACCAGAAAGCAAATGCTGTGCTTGGTCTGGCTACCGGATCCACTCCTATTGGAGTTTATGAGAAGCTGGTGGAATTCTATAAAAAAGGAAGGGTCAGCTTCCAATCTGCCACCACCTTCAATCTTGACGAATATGTAGGACTGCCCCGTGACCATGCGGAAAGCTACTACACCTTTATGAACACCCGTCTGTTCCAGCATATCGATCTTCCTGAGGCCAATGCCCATATTCCTGACGGTCATGCCGATGACCCGCAGCAAGAATGCGAGCGATACGACCGGATGATCGGGCAAGCCGGTGGAATCGATGTGCAAATCCTCGGAATCGGCCATAACGGTCACATCGGATTTAACGAACCGGGCGATACGCTGCAAAGCGCAACCCACTTGATCGAGCTTCACGAGGAAACCCGGAAAGCAAACGCCCGTTTCTTCGCATCCATTGACGAAGTTCCGACAAAGGCGATTACAGTCGGCTTAGGAACGATCATGAAATCCAAATCGATCCTGCTTCTAGCCCGAGGATCCGATAAGGCTGAAATTATGCGCCGGGCGCTGCGCGGTCCGATAGACCCGCAATGTCCCGCCTCGTTCCTGCAGCTGCATCCCCAGCTGATCGTCATGACGGATTCTGAAGCTGGGAGGCTGCTATAATGGCTTCTCATCCTTCTCAGACTCTAATTACTAACGCTTCGATTGTTATGGAAGATTCCGTCCTGACGGACGGTGAAATCCTGCTCGAAGGAGATCAAATTAGTTGGATTGGCCTTCGGGGAAGCCATCCGGAGCTGACGGAATCGTTCGCTGGCACGCGAATCGACGCTAAGCAAGGCTGGATTGTGCCCGGCTTTATCGATATCCATGTCCATGGGGGCTACGGCCACGACTTCATGGACGCTACCAAGGAATGCCTGGATGGCATAACCCGCTTCCATAGCCAGCACGGTACGACCTCTATGCTGGCCACTACAGTTACGGCATCTCACGAAGCCATTGTCAACGTATTATCGGCAGTAAGCGACTATACGAGTCAGGAAATGCCTTATGCCCAGCTAATCGGGGTCCATCTGGAAGGGCCCTTCATCAGTCATAAATGGCCCGGCGCCCAAAATCCGGCATTTATCGTACCTCCACAGAAGCAATGGCTCCAAGAGTGGTCAGAGCAATATCCGGGCTTGATCAAAATGCTGACTCTGGCCCCCGAGACGGAAGGAGCCTATGAATTAATTCAATGGCTGAAGTCTAACGGGGTTGTGGCCGCGGCCGGCCATACCGACGCCTCTTACGATATCGTAGAAGAAGCGGTAGAGCATGGACTGAGCCATGCCGTCCATACCTTTAATGCGATGACTGGCCTTCATCATCGGAAGCCGGGAACCGTCGGCGCGGTATTGACCGATGATCGGATCAGCGCGGAAATTATCGCTGACGGGTTCCATGTCCATCCCGCCGGAATCAAGCTGCTGACTCGCGCCAAGGTGAATCATAATCTGATGCTGATTACCGATGCGATGTCCGCAGCCGGCCTGGGCAACGGACAATACAGCCTTGGCGGGCTGCCTGTTACCGTGAAGGACGGCGTCGCCACTCTAACGGAGGGCAACAGTCTGGCCGGAAGTACGCTGACGATGATATCCGCCTTCCGCTTTGTCATCGATAAAGTCGGTCTGACCGTACCGGAAGCCAGTGTGCTCGCCAGCGGCAATCCGGCGCGGATGCTCGGAATGTACGATACGATCGGCAGTATCGCCGCAGGCAAACAGGCTGACGTCCTGCTGCTGACTCCCGAGCTGGAAATCGGCGGCATGTGGATCAAAGGCAAACAAACGGTGTAAATCTCCCATATTCTAAGTACACTACGTGAAAGTGGGATCCCTACCCGCAAAGGGACATCCTTTAGGGGACGGCGGGCCTGCCGATGAAAATCGCTGTGCCAATACATCCATTTTTCCATCAGGAGGACTTACAGGCCGCAATCGATGGAAACGCCTGACAGCGTCTTGAGGATAGATAACCGTAAACTGTAGGTGCTAAGCAGATTAGGCGCAGGCGCTGTACAGACGCAGGCGTAGGCACTGGCGGGGTGCAGGCGTAGGCGCTGGCGGGGTGCAGGCGCTGGCGGGGTGCAGACGCTGGCGGGGTGCAGACGCTGGCGGGGCACTGGCGGGGCACAGGGACAGGCGGGGCGCTGGCGGGGCGTATAGGCGCTGGCGAATTGCGCGTGCCGCGACACGGCCCCCGCTGACAATCGACTGCAATTGTGCAATCCTTTTGGCAGGAATCCGCTCTTTTCAAACCATCGCCTGCATTTCTACAGTCAAATCTTTAGATCCGCCCGTTTTCGGGCCGAAATGGACGAATCTACTGCACATTTGCAGTAGATTCGTCGAAATAAGGACAAAAGTCGTCCATTGACTGCACATTTGCATTCCTTCCTACATTTGGAAGCGAACCACTTTCCCCCCTCGATAACTTATCCCGATCATTTTAATAGCACCGATATTCGCCCTTATTACAAGAATGGCCGCGAGAACTTTTTCATTCTGTAGATGGCAGGTGTAACCGGCTATACCGGTCCTTTAATGGCGGAATAACGTTTCGCGGTGAAAGATCAGCAAAGTTATAATTGCGAATCTTTCATATGATGTTAGAGAAAAAAAGAACCGTCTGTCAAATCCAGACGGTTCTTGTATTTCAGGCTATCCTTATCCAGATGCCCGTTGATTTGGGAGCCTGCCGCAATCTGCGGTTTAATGAAACGTACATAAGTTATCCTGATAATTACAAAAAATAAGTCCAGCGCAATTAATTAATATATGCGCAATGGATTAATCCCGGCCAGCGGCCCATATATAAGCAACATTAAAGCCATTATAAGCCAAACCGGCTGTCTTGCGGCAGTATAGCAGTCTGGTCTGGTCAGGTCTGGTCTGGCCTGGGGCCTTGCATTAACGTTATTGCTGCACCCGGTTGCAGGCGTTAACGGCGCTCCCAATCACTCCGGCATCATCCAGCAGCTCGGCTGTTTTGATCTCCAGGTGATTCCAGTACATGGGCAGCACCAGCCGCTGCAGCTCCTGCTTCATGGGACCGAGCAGCCTTTCTCCGGCATTGGCGCCGCCGCCCCCGATGACGATGACGTCCGGATTAAGCAGCGTTACGGCATAGGATAGCCCTTTGCCAAGCAATTTACCGGTATGAGTCATAATGTCGATGGCGGCCTGGTCACCGCGGTCATATGCCTGGGATAGATGGGTAGCCGTTAAAGCCGACGGATCGGGCACCATGGAAGACATAATGGTGGGAACCCCGCTCTTCACCGCTTCACGCGCCTGCCTGGCCAGACCGGTTGCAGAGGCAACCGTCTCCAGACAACCGGTTAAACCGCAGCCGCATACGGCCTCCTCCCCGTCCATCCGAATATGACCGATTTCACCGGCAATGAAGGAACCTCCATAGTACAGCCTGCCGTTCTCTACCAAAGCGGCCGCGACTCCGGTACCAATCGTGATGCCTAACACAACAGGATAGCCCTGACCGCTTCCTCTGGCTGCTTCACCCAAAACATACATACGAACATCGTTATCAATGTACACGGGAATACCCAACAATTGATTCAGCTTCTCGCTAACTCTGAAATCTTTCCAGGATAGATTGGCCGAGAAATTGCAAATTCCGTCGACAGGGTTAATCAAGCCCGGAATTCCGGCACCGATCGCCTGTACATCCTCACGGGTGATGTTATGTTGAGAGATCAGTTCATCGATCATTCCGGCAATTTTTGCCACGACGTGATCTCCGCCCTTGGCTGCTTCCGTTGGAAGCTTGAGCTTGCGGAGCAGTTGAAATTGTTCATCCAGGAGTCCGCAAACGATATTGGTACCGCCTAAATCGACACCGGCATAATACTTCATACGTTTCCCTCTCTTTTTCCACTCGATTGAACTAAATATTGCTTCACGCCAATATTTTCCAACTCCTGACCAAGTTCTTCGCCGATGTTCCGGGCATCCGTTATACAGGCATAAATGGAAGATAACGGCGCAATGGAGAATAACGAATTTTTATCGACCTTGGATTGATCGAACACCGCATAGGTTTGTCCCGACCTTTTGATCAGCGCTTTGGCGATTTGCGCCTCGGATTCCGAATAAGTGGACACGCCTTGCGAGGAGATGCCGTCGATCCCGAGAAACATTTTGCCGATATTCAAGTTCTCGACCATTTTCTCTGCCAGCGGCCCACATAGCTCGAAGCTCTTGTTGCGCATAATGCCGCCGATCACAACAATCTGGATCTCGTCGTTATCTGCCAGCTCCACAGCAATGTTAACAGCATTGGTCACAACCGTAATCCCTCGCCGCATCTTCAACGCCTTGGCGATCAAATAAGTAGTCGTCCCGCCGGACAACCCGATAACATCACCTTCCTCGATCAGCGAAGCCGCCTTCTCGGCAATCAGTTCCTTCTCGATCCAGGCATAATGCTTGCGCTCGGTGAACGAAATTTCCCTTGTGGCGCTAAACCCATCATATAAAGCCCCGCCTATCGTGCGGATGATCGGCTCCGTCTTCTCCAGCATATCCAGATCACGGCGTGCGGTCGCTTCAGAGCAAGCGAAGGCCTCGACAATTTCTTGCACCGTCAATCGCCCATTCTGTTTTAGCATATTCAGAATACTGTCGCGCCTTTGCTTTCCTTTGGAAGAGCTGGATCCAGCCATCATTTCGTTCACTCCATACTAGACTTTTTTAGAGCCTGTTCACTCTACGCCAGACATTTAGAGCTTGACTACCTGGGTCAAGTTACGAGGACTGTCCGGATCTACTCCCAGATTCAGAGCCGTGTAATAACCAAGATATTGCAGGACTGGCAAATATAGCACACTTCTGGCTTCATCGGATAGCTCCCGGCCGCCTACCTCGAAGACGGTATCCGCGAACGCGGTATCCTCACCTTTGCTGGCTGTGATCAACATAACATGTGCGCCGTAGGCTTTCATTTCCTCAGCTACTTTCAATTCGTAGCTTCTTGCTTGCTCGGACACGAGGACGCACAGGAATGTATTCTGATCGACGATCGATTTCGGGCCATGGCGGAATTCCAATGTTCCGAAGCTTTCGGTCCAAACATAAGACATCTCTTTAATTTTCAGACAAGCTTCCTGGGCGAGGCCAAAATAAGCTCCCATTCCCAAATAAACATATTTGCTGAATTTCGTCGGAGCTACCGCTTTAGCCGTTCCATCCGCCGCCTGGACCACCTGCTCGTCCAATTCCGCCACCTTGCGAATCTCGTCCAGCAGCTCCGCCTTGCCGGAACCGATGGCGATAGCCGCTTGCATCATATAAGTCATGCTGCTGAAAGATTTCGTCATGACGGTGCTCTTCTCCTGGCCGAGCTCAGATACGAGACTTTCCGCCATTTGTCCCAGCTTGCTGTCGGCGTAGCATGTAATTCCGCAGATGGTCCAGTTCGATAAATCCTTAACAGAATCCAGCGCAACAATAACTTCCGTTGACTCTCCCGAACGGGAAACCCCTACGAGCAAATACTGACGTCCGGCTGCAGCCGCCTGATCTCTAAACAAGAAAATTTCCGAAGACGGCCATGCGGATGCATCTCTTCCCATCCACTTGCGGAATGTGGCGGCCATCGTTTGGGCCTGATAGAAAGAAGAGCCCGAGCCGATAAAAATGACCTCGTCAAATTGTTGGTTGGCAATGTACTTATCGATCCAGGCCTTGCTTTGCTCCGCCTTGACCAAGGCTGCACGAATCGCTTCATGCTGAGCAGAAATTTCAGGGTAAGTGAATTTACCGAATTCCATGATTAAATCGCTCCTTTTAACAAAAATAAGATTATAATGAAATTATAAGTCTTATTTTTGAAAGATTCAATCATAATTATTATCAATTCAATCAAAATGGTCATTGTTATCGGTCGTTTTCTTGGTCGTGACTTTGCACCTTCTTTTAAAATGTCTATCCTATAGTCTGTTTTATGGCTCATTTTCCTGCTGATTGTCAATAAACAGGAGGCGATAGATTTGCTTCGGTCTTCCTTTAGATGGATTGCGCTGCTCTCCGACGATGTCTACGAGACCATTATCTGTCCATTGTAACAGAAAGCGATGAACGCTGCGAATGGTTACTCCCAGAATGGCCGCGAGCTCCTTGGCGGTGTAATCCGTTTGTCCTTTGCGCGCGACCTGCGCAGCCAGCTTGCTTAAATAGGCCAGCGTCATCCCGCTATTCTCCGCCTTCTTGATCAGATTGGAATCAATCAGCGACAGATTCACTTCCAACGGCTGCGACATCTCCAGCGGACCGATAACACTCCGGTCCTCCCTGACGATAAAGCTGATATTCCCTCCCGCTTCCCGAGCCTGGCGAAGAGCGATTCGCGCATGAGTGCCGGCTTCGCCGGCAGACTGTCCAAAGCCTACACCCATGCTGAGGGTGAAGCCGAACGACTTCTCTGCTTCGTGTGCAAGAGGAATATATTTATAGCCTCCGGTTTCCCGTTCAAAAATACCACGCGTTGTGATGAATAAATATTCATCCCCGCCCAGATGCGTCAAATGCCCATCCAATGATTCAACATAACCTAGCAGCATGCGATGAACGTCCAGCTTAAGCTTCTGAACTTCATGCTCGGTCGCTTTCGTTGCATAGAGCTTGCCCGAATCGTCAATAACAATTAATCCGAGAACGATCTGAGACTCCTTGCTTCTGCGGGTTTCGGTCGATAACAGCGCTCGTTCCAGCGTCACAATAATATCCTGCTCTGTCGGAACGACCCATTCGTTCGGGATTTTCAATGCCGTCAGTTCATCTGCAACCGATTTCAACCCAGTCAAGGCACACGCCTTGCCATCGGACTCCTCATAGATTTTCCGGTGAAAGCGGATAAGCTCTTCCTTGGAATACGGATCCTTTCCATTATAGACGACAGTTTCAAAACCAACCTCGCCCAGCTCGTTGAGCGGAGGTTCGATCATTTGCATCTTTAAGGTATCGACCGAAAGTGTAGATGCGGCGAAGCGCTTGTGGGATCGAAAGAGCGCCCGGTACAGTCCGGTCCCCGTCAGCGGCAAATAGTGAACCGGGACGGTGAATTTAAGCTTGTCCTTGGCCCTTTGATAAGGAAGAGGCCCTGAAAAAAGAAGGACTTCCACCTCGTCCATCAATTCTTGGGCCAATGCCGGTACTTCGTTTTCATTTGTGAACTCAGAGTAAATGGGCTGAAAGGATGGGAAGCCCTTCAGCACCTTACTAATTTTTTTGACAACCACTTCCGAACCGATGACACCGATTTTAATACTGTCCAATACATTATTATTCCAATTAGAAATCATCAGCTACGTGCCTCCAACTTTGAGATAAAGGAATAGTCGTTATCTCTCATTTTGCCTGATCAGCCGATCCGTTGCAATGGCTGACAGCAATGATGCACCCAAAGCTATGCATTGTTCATTGATTGAAAATTGAGGATGATGCAGCCCATATGCTTGTTCTGCATCCTTCTCCGGACCGGAGCCTAGCCAGAAGAAGCAGCCCGGCACATGCTTCAGGTAGACGGAGAAGTCTTCTCCGGCCATCGTAGGCGCGGCCTCTACCCGATTTTCCCGTCCGATCAGCCGATCTACTGTTCCTTCCACATGCTCCACACATTCCTCTGTACTAACCAGCACCGGTGTCTGTTCGATATAATTAACGGTCGCTTGACAGCGGTATCCTTCTGCAATCTGCTTCGTGATCCGCTCCAGACGATCTTTCATTCCACTCTGTACCGCCGGGGAAAAAGTTCTGACCGTTCCGGTCATTACCGCCCGGTGAGGGATGACATTGTTCGCTTCCCCTGCATGGATGCTTCCAATAGTGACCACTACCGGCTCAAAGGGAGACACCTCCCGGCTGACCGCCGTCTGAAGTCCCATAACGATAGCCGAGGCGGCGACAACCGGATCGATGCTCTTATCGGGGATTGCGCCGTGGCCTCCGCGGCCCTCCAGCATAATCTCCAGCCGGTCCACCGAGCCCATCAGGGAGCCGTAACGGGTAGCGACTTTACCTGCGGACAGAGTAGGTAAATTGTGCAGCCCGTATATTTCATCCACTCCTTCGAGGGCACCGTCTTGGATCATCGCCTTCGCTCCGGCATTGATCTCCTCGGCCGCCTGGAACAGGAAGCGAACGGTACCGCTAAAGCTCTCCCGGCGGGAAGATAGGATACGCGCCGCTCCGAGCAAGATCGCCGTATGAGCGTCATGGCCGCAGGCGTGCATAACGCCCTTCACCTCGGAAGCGAACGGCACCCCGCTTTCCTCCTCGATCGGCAAAGCGTCCATATCCGCGCGCAGGGCAATGACCGGCCCCGGAGCAGTGCCGGTCAAATCAGCGACAAGACCGTGGCCTCCCACTCCTGAGCGCACGTTAAGACCCAGCCCGCTCAGCGCCTCCGCCACCTTCCCTGCGGTACGCGCCTCCTGCAGGCTAAGCTCGGGATGGCGATGCAAGTCGCGGCGGAATTCGATCAATTGCGCCTCTATTTGCTTCCCCATATCCAGCAGTTCCTGTTCGGCTATTCGAGTGCTCACGGCTTCTTCCTCCTTCGCAAGTTCAGCTCGCTCATAATTTGTTTGCCCGTCGGAGTCTGCGCTAATCCGCCCTTGGCCGTCTCCCGGTGCTTCTCCGGCATCGCGCTGCCGACTTCATACATGACGCTCACGACCTCATCGGAAGGAATCACACTCCGTACTCCGGCCAAGGCCATATCCGCGGCGGCAAGCGCATTGACGGCTCCGAAGCCGTTGCGAACGATACAAGGGATCTCGACCAGCCCGCCAACCGGATCGCATATGAGCCCGAGGGTATTCTTAAGCGCGAGACCGACGGCATGCACCGCCTGGGAAGGCGATCCTCCACGCAGCTCCGTCATCGCTCCGGCTGCCATTCCAATGGCCGAGCCAACTTCGGCCTGACAGCCGCCTTCCGCCCCGGAGACGAAAGAGTTGTTGGCGATAATGTAGCCGATAGCCCCGGCGCAGAACAGCCCTTCAACCATATGATCGTCGCTCCAGCCGAAGCGTTCCTGACTGCTGACGAACACACCGGGAATAATGCCGCAGGAGCCTGCGGTCGGCGTGGCGATGATTCTTCCCATGGAAGCGTTCACTTCAGAAACCGCAAGGGCATAGGCCATCGCAAGGCCGGCTTCTTTTCCCGCCGAAGCTTCATGGTCGTTCATGAAGCTCATGACCCGCTGGGCGTCTCGTCCGGTCAATCCGCTGCGCGAGGTCGTATCCTCGGTCAGCCCTTTGCGCACCGCTTCCTTCATGACCTCGTAATAGCTTTTCATCTTGCTAAATTCCTGTTCCGGAGTTCTCCCGGACTCCTTCGCCTGCTCCTCGACCATGAGTTTTCCAATCGAGAGCCCTTCCTGCTCGCATAAAGCAGCCAATTGTTTCAGCGTTCGAAATCTCATCTTCATCCTCTTTCCGTGAGATCAATGATCCCCACTGTATGAATCAAATCGACACTGCGAATCCGCTCGATCAGTCTGTCGGAGATCGGCGAGTCCACCTCAATCACCGTCATAGCCTCACCGTTACGGGATTTCCGATCCAGATCCATATATCCAATATTCACATGTTCCGTTCGGAGTATAGCCGTAATATCGGCTATAAGACCGGGCCGGTCCTGATGGGCAATGACCAAGGTAGGATAAATCCCGGTGAATTTGACATCGAACTGGTTAACATTAACAATCTCAATGTTTCCTCCGCCTATCGACGAGCCGACAACCGTAAGCTCTTTACTGTTCCCGGACAAAGTAATCTTGGCCGTATTGGGATGAATGGCCGGGTTGTTGCTGGGGATAAAGACGACTTCCATCCCGGCTTGCTCCGCATCTTCCAATGAATGAGGAATTAGCTCGTCATCGGTTTCATAACCCAGCAGGCCGCCGACAAGGGCCAGATCCGTCCCATGCCCTTGATAGGTTTCCGCAAAAGAACCATACAAAGTAATCTCTGCTTTCTCAGGAAGCTCGCCAAACAGCTGACGGGCTACCCGTCCAAGACGAATAGCCCCTGCCGTATGCGAGCTGGAGGGACCGATCATAGCCGGCCCGATTATAGAAAACACATCTTTAAACCGCATGGAATACCCCTCCGCTCTTGGTGGGCGTTACCTTATTGCGCCAGCCATTCGTTCAAATGACGCTTCACGAACTCGTCGTCGTTCAAATGTGGGTAATCTCGGTACACCCGGTCGATTTCTTCCATTTGTCCCGGAGACAATTCCTCTTCCGGGTTAAGACACCAGCGGCCCTCGAGGAGTCCTTGGCGTCTCAGCACCTCGTGAATGCCGGGAATACAGCCGGCAAAGTGATGCGCCGGATCGAAGAACGCGGCATTGGCTTCCGTCACTTCGATATTCCGCGTCAACCAGTCCGCCGATAGCTGTTCATTATCCCGAACCTGCTTGATTTCTTCCAGCAATTCCACCGCATTCTTGGTCCACACGGCCCAATGCCCGAGCAGCCCGCCGACAATCTTCTTCTCTACCGTCTGACCGTCCACCTGGAAACGATAAGATGTCAGCAGATCGGTGACGATATTGTCATCATTTCCGGTATACAGCGCAATTTCGTCGCGCCGATCGGAGTAACATACCGCTCTTACGACGTCAATCGTTTGATAGCGATTGAACGGGGCCATTTTGATCGCCGCCACTCCGGGAATGTTGGCAAACTGCTCCCAGAAG
Source organism: Paenibacillus sp. J2TS4 (assembly GCF_018403245.1). GTDB lineage: Bacteria > Bacillota > Bacilli > Paenibacillales > NBRC-103111 > Paenibacillus_L. The sequence continues at coordinate 517,922 of NZ_BOSH01000003.1, read as the reverse complement.
CGGAAGCTGAAGATCCGGCCGCCGACTGAAGGTTGCAGGTAGAAGCCGAATACCGGGATCAACTCGGCAATCGCGCGAGTTCTCTCGAGAATTTGCTCCTCCGTCCAATCCTGCAGACCTCCCATGCTTAGCAGTCCCATGTCATAGCCAAGGCTAACGGCCAGCTCGGCTTCAGCAATGGCTTGCTCCGTAGGGCCGCAAATCCCCGCAATTTTCAGGAAGGGACGATCCAGCTTCGCCCGATCTACTTCCTCCGCAGCGAGCCGCAAGACCGGTTCCAACAAATTGACATCCTTATCCCGGATTTCAAATTGGGTGGAATGGACGCCTACGGCTACACCGCCGGCCCCCGACGCGATATAATATCGGGTAAGCGCTCTTTGACGGCGCTCGTCGAATTTCCGGTTCTCATCCAAAGCGAGCGGATGAGCAGGAATGGCCAAGCCTTCATGCAAGGCTTTCAACTGATCTGGAGTTAATTCTTTGCGTTGGGCCATGATTAGTAATTCCCCTCTCTTTCTTGGAAATGAGTCGGCTTATCCCAGGTTGCGCCGTCTGCTTCGACCCATTCGGCGATCCAATCGATCATTTGCATCAAGGACACTCTCGGATAGCCGAAGGTCTTCATTGCTTTAGTAGAGTTGCTGAGGAGAGCGGTGTCCGCTTCTTGCCCTACAATTTTGGCTTCAAGCCCGAACCGGCTCGCGAACTCCTTCGCCACCCAGCGGAGAGAAATCGTCTCCGGACCGGTTACGTTAAGCACGTTGGGAGGATTGCTTGCCACGGTCAACGAACGAATAGCCATCTCATTGGCATCCCCTTGCCAGATTACATTGGCGTGGCCCATCGTTACGTCTACTTCTCTTCCTTCCTTGACAGCCCGGGCAATTTCAAGCAGGACGCCATACCTTAAGTCTATGGCATAATTCAAACGGAAAATAGATAGCGGTGTCCCATATTTATGTGAAAAATATTCAAATACCCGCTCGCGTCCCAGGCTGGACTGTCCGTACTCCCCATTAGGATTCGGAGAAGTGCCCGCTTCCGTAGCACCGCCATCGATCACCCTGGTCAAAGGATAGATGTTGCCGGTGGAGAATGCGACAATCCGCGAGTTTTTATATTTCTCCGCTACACGGCCAGGCAGGTAAGCGTTCATAGCCCAGGTAAAATGCTCATTCCCCTTCGTTCCAAACTTATTTCCCGCCATATAAATAATGTTTTTCACATCCGGCAAAGCTTGCAGTTGGTCATCGTTCAGCAGGTCGACCGTAATCGTTTCCACTCCGTCCGCTTCTAATTCCTCTTTAAGCGTACCCGACGAGAAACGGGAGGCTCCGATGACCTTTTTGCTCACTCCAGCTTCCTTAATAGCGTTCATAGCCAATCGAGCCAGACTCGGTCCCATTTTACCGCCGACACCCAGCAGCATAATATCGCCGTCCAGCTCAGCGATTTCTTTAACTAAAGCCGCGGATGGCTCGGCCAGCTTTGCTTCCAGTTCTTGTACCGTTTTCATAAGAGTTCTCCCTTCGCAAATCATTAGTAATATCTTCATTTTAGTGTACCGCTCTATATAAAGACAAGTCTTTAAGTGGTCCTTAATTCAGCACATAGTACGGTATAGTATTTACGGGTGAAAGTGAACTCGTTCAGCTTAGCTGAACATCGAGTAATCAGATGGAGACTCTACTCCACCTGATTTAGAGCCCGCCTATAGAGGTGGGGGTCTTAACCCGATAATACAAAAATCGGGATAAATACTAACCTCATTGTCAACGAGAAGCGGTCAGGTTGGCCAACGCCGGCTGCAATTCGGGGGAGCGATAATCAAAACCGTACTGCAGAGCCTTAGAAGGAAGGACTTTCTGTCCTTCCAGCAGCAGGATGGATAATTCTCCGAAGAGCAGCTTGAACACAATAGACGGAACCGGGAAGTAGTGTCCCCTTCCCATGACACGTCCCAATGTCCGGCCAAATTCATCATTCATGACCGGATGAGGGGCCGTTGCGTTGATCGGTCCTGTTACTTGCCGATGGCGGATACAAAAATCGATCAGCCGTACCATATCCTCAATATGTATCCAGGACATCCATTGCTTCCCGCTGCCTAACCGTCCGCCTACTCCTAATTTGTAAGGAAGCTTCATTCGGGGAAAAGCTCCTCCGTCGGCTCCAAGCACAAGCCCGACACGCAGCTTTACCAGCCGGGTGTCTTGAATCTCCTCGGCTGCCTGTTCCCATCGGTCCACAACTCCTGCCAAAAAGTCGGTCAATCGGGCCGGGCTCCGTTCGTCGAACGTCTCCTCATCCGAGATTCCATAGATTGACATTCCCGACCCGTTCACCACCACTTCCGGCTTCCGCTCCATGCTTGCTACGGCCCGAGCTATGGCTGCTGCCGCGTCAAGCCGCGATTGAAGAATTCGTTCCTTGGCCGCAGGACTCCATCTCTGGTTAATAGTCTCTCCCGCCAGATTAACGATGGCGTCTACTCCCTCTAACCGTCCGGGCACCGCTTCCAATTCTCCCCAAGAGAGCACCTCCGCCCCCGGTACATTTGAACTGGAAGACCTGGAGATGACGATGATTTCATCTCCTTGATCAGCCAAATATCGAATTAAATGCTTGCCGATAAAGCCGGTTCCTCCCGTGATTGCGATTTTCATATTCAACCCTCCATGTTTTTAGTGAGAGTTCATGTACGTCAGCTTGCTCTCCGAATACTATTTATCGAGATCATAGGCACTTAGAACTAAAAAACCAGGATTCTCCTTAGAAGCTGGACTCATAAGACTTTCTTTTTCCTTAATCTTACCATATTTCCTTCTCATTCTCTTCTTATTAATCCAGCCACTCGCATGCAATCTCCCCTCTTAGAAAAACACTGAAAAATATGCTTATGGAAAGGCCATGCTATAAATTCCACTTTTTGGATGTTACGCTTTAAAGTAATAAAGTTTCTCCTTGATTATGAATATCTGAAAAAATTATTTCCTGGAGACTACATAATTCGACAAACTTTTGCAGGCTATTCTGATAATTTAGAGATAGTGTCAAAAATATAACTTAAAGGGAGGCTGCTAAATGTCAAGGAAGTTTTCTTCTGTACTAAGTGTATTATTGGCCGGGACGCTAGTTCTGGCAGCATGCGGCTCTGACTCTGCAGAACCGCCGGAGAATTCCGCCAGTCCTGAACCGAGCGCAAGCGTCGCTCCATCTTCAGAACCATCTGCCGCACCAACTCCTGAACAGACTAATGCTAGTGACGGATTTATTCCCGCTTCGGACAAATCCAAAAGTCCCGCTGCTGCAACTAATCGAACCGACACGCTCATCATTGGGATGGAAGACTTCAAAGGTCTATTTAACGGGATCTACGGCGAAACGGTTTATGACAATTATGTGAACAATACGCTTTTCGACAAACTTGTCAACGTCCAGAAGGACGGGACTTATGAACCTAGTGTTGCTGAGAAATGGGAGGTCTCCGATGATAAGCTAGTCTATACCTTTTATTTACGAGATGACGTAAAATTTACCGACGGAACACCTTTGACTGCTGAAGACGTTGCCTTTACCTTGACCGTTAAGCATGACAAGTCCTATGACGGCCCTTCAGACATTATGAAGGCCAAGATCAAGGGCGGTAAAGAATACAAGGATGGGACAGCCTCTGAAATTGAAGGCATTAAAATCATCAATGAGCATACGATTGAAATCACGACCACAGAAGTAAGCGCATCCACTTTGCCTAACGTAGGCGATTTCATTATTCCTAAGCACTATTATGGCGCAGATTATAAACAGGGCAGTCTGGACTATATGAAAAATCTTCATCAAAAGCCGCTGGGCTCTGGCCCGTATATTATGGAGACATACATTCCCGGCCAAGAGGTTCGTTTTGTCGCAAATGAGAATTACTTTAAAGGTAAACCGAAGATCCCCAAGCTGATCTTCAAAGTAACTACAACCGATACGAATATCCAGTCGCTGCAAGCCGGTGAGACGGATGCAGAAGCTCAAGTGTCGGTCAGCACAGACAATCTTGAGCTGCTTAAATCTCTAGGATTTCTGGATATTTACTTGTTCCCGACGAACGGGTATGGATACATCGGCTTTAATCATAAAGATGAGAAATTTAAGGATAAACGAGTCCGTCAGGCGTTAACCTACGGCTTGAACCGGGAAGAGATTGTCCAGGCCGTATATCAAGGCAATGCGAAGGTCATTAATATTCCGCAATCCAATGTATCCTGGGCTTATACGGATGACATTAAAAATTACGAATTCAACCTGGAAAAAGCCGCTCAATTGCTTGACGAAGCCGGCTGGAAGGTCGGAGCCGACGGTATCCGCGAGAAGGATGGGGTGAAGTTTAAAATCCATTTCCTCGCTACCACCCCCAATCCGGTGAACGAAGCCATCATCCCTGTTGCACAAGAGAACTATGGAGACCTGGGAATCCTGTTCGAGCCGGATATGCTGGATTTCAATGCGGTTAAAGAAAAACAGAAAAAAGGCGAGTTTGACATGTTCTTCCTGGCGTGGCAATTGACGGAAGACCCGGATTCCACCAACGTATTCGGAACGAACGGCTCGCAGAATGAAATCGGATATTCCAATCCGAAGGTGGATGAATTGCTGCTGAAGGGGATTCAGGAACTGGATATCGAGAAAAGGAAGCCGATTTATCATGAGCTGTACAAAGAATTGAACGAAGATCCTCCTTATATTTTCATGTACCAGAGAACAGATATACTGCCCGTCAACGCTAGGGTGCAAGGCTGGGATCTGTCATCCTTCAAGAGATTTCCGTTCAGCCTTTACCAAGTCTCAATCAATTAAATATACGGTTTGATCAAACAGAAGAATGGTTGGCTCCACATTACCCGAAAATCCATATGCTCAGCCTCCCAGGCTGGGCATATGGACTAACTACGAGGAGGAACGGAATGAAGCAGTATGTCATTCGCAGGTTGTTCAACATGATTCCCACCTTAATTGGAATCTCTCTCCTTATTTTTTTCGTCTTCTCCCTCGCCCCTGGCGATTTCGTCGATGCTAATTCCAACCCGAATCTGACTGCAGAGAGAGCTCAAGAACTTCGGGAAATCTACGGCCTAGACAAGCCTTTAATGGAGCGCTATTTCGTCTGGATAGGCCATGTGCTAAAAGGCGAGTTGGGGGATTCCCTGATGTATAAGCAACCGGTAACCAAAGTCTTGAACGATTATATGTGGAACTCCTTCCTGCTGGCTGTCGTCGCTCTCGTCCTATACTGGATCATTGCGGTTATTGTCGGCATCATCTCAGCCACCCGGCAATATTCCCTGTTCGATGCGGGCGCCACTTTTTTCATTTTTGCCGCCATGTCACTCCCGTCTTTCTTTATTGGACTCTTGTTAATCAAAATATTTGCCGTGGACTTCAAAATTTTCCCCGTAGGAGGAATGTTTACAACCGGAAGCAATTTCAGCGGATTCGCCCGGCTCTGGGATTTGGCTAAACACATGTTTCTTCCCGTAATGGTGCTTACGATGCTTCACGCCGGATCACTGACCCGGTATATCCGGACCAGTATGCTGGAGGTCATCAGGCAAGATTATATTCGCACCGCCAGGGCAAAAGGTTTGAAGGAAAAAGTAGTCATCTACAAGCATGCCTTGAGGAACGCCTTGCTTCCCGCGATTACTTTGTTCGGACTAGAGCTCCCCGGATTATTCGCCGGAGCCATTATTCTCGAGAAAATCTATAACTGGCCCGGTATCGGCCGAATCAATCTGGAAGCCGTGGGCCTGAGGGATTACCCGTTTCTGATGGGCTTTACGATGTTTCTGGCGCTCCTGACCGTTCTCGGAAACTTCCTGGCTGACTTGTTATACGGAACGGCCGATCCCAGAATACGTCTGAAATAGGAGGAGGATGGACATGAAAACGGTACCTTCAACAACTCAAGTAAGCGTTAACAAACGATCCCGCCCTTCTTCTCCCTGGAGGCTTGCCATTCGGCGATTGCGCAAAAACCGGATGGCAATGATTGGACTGACCGTGCTTGCCATCATGGTTTTATTCTGTTTCATCGGCCCTCTCTTCTCCGCCCACCTGACAGAGAAGGTCAGTGTAGCTAACGGCAATAAAGCTCCTAACTCCACTCATTGGCTGGGAACGGATAAGCTGGGCAGAGATGTGCTGACACGAACGATGCTTGCCGGGCGGATTTCGCTGACCGTCGGTATTGCGGCCATGGTCGTTTCCGTCCTGATCGGGGGGCTGTTGGGGGCCATTGCCGGCTATTACCGCGGCTGGGCCGAATCACTCATCATGAGACTGGCCGACATTATGTATTCCATCCCCAGCTTGCCCTTGCTCATTTTATTGGGAGCCGTTCTTTCCGATCTCAAGATTGCGCCCGGGGCGCGAATCTATTATGTCATGTTCATTCTCGGCTTGATCGGTTGGGCTACTCTGTCCCGTCTGGTCCGAAGTCAGGTCCTAAGCCTTAGGGAGCAGGAATTTATGCAGGCTGCCGAGGTGCTCGGATTAAGAGATTATCGTAAAATTTTCCGGCATCTGCTGCCCAACACGGTCCCGATTATTATTGTGTCGGCTACTTTGACGGTTGCCTCGGCCATTCTGGCTGAATCCGCCTTGAGCTGGCTTGGAATTGGTGTCATTCCCCCTACACCGTCATGGGGAAATATGATCCAGGCGGCTAATAATCTTGTCGATTTTCAATTACGGCCCTGGCTCTGGATTCCACCCGGAATCAGCATCTTTGTCACCGTCATCTCCATCAATCTGATCGGGGACGGATTGCGAGACGCCTTAGACCCTAAAATGAAAAGATAGGAGAAACGAATATGGCAGACAATTTGGTGGAATTCCGCAATTTAAAAACCTCCTTCTATACCGAGGCCGGTGTCGTCCAGGCGGTCAATGATGTCAGTTTTAAAATCAAAGAAGGAGAAACCTTGTGCGTTGTTGGCGAATCCGGGTGCGGCAAAAGCGTCACCGCGATGTCTTTGATGAGACTCATCGCTTCACCGCCCGGCAAGATCGAGAGCGGCGAAATTCTGTTCCGGGGGCAGAATTTGCTCAAGCTGAAGGAGCATCAAATGAGAGCTTTGCGCGGGAATGAGATCGCCATGATTTTTCAAGAGCCCATGTCGTCCTTGAACCCGGTCCTGAAGATTGGCGAGCAAATCATGGAGCCGCTGATGGAGCATAAGCTGCTGTCCAAAAAAGCGGCCCGCCAAAAAGCGATAGAAATGATCCAACTGGTCGGCATCCCCAGAGCGGAGCAGATCATAGACTCCTATCCACATGAGCTGAGTGGCGGAATGCGGCAAAGAATTATGATCGCCATTGCGCTAAGCTGCGATCCAAAGCTGCTGATCGCAGACGAGCCGACGACAGCGCTGGACGTGACGATCCAGGCCCAAATTCTTGATTTGATGAGAAAAATCAAGGAGCAGCTGAACACCTCTCTTATGCTGATTACCCATGATCTCGGGGTGGTCGCTGAAATGGCCGATTATGTCGTCGTCATGTACGCCGGCAAAGTGATCGAGGAAGCGCCTGTTGTCGAGCTTTTTCACAATCCGAAGCATCCTTATACCCAAGGGCTGCTGAAAGCGAAGCCTATTTTGTATAAGAAGCAAAAACGGCTTTATTCCATTCCCGGGCAGGTGCCTAATCCGATCTCGTTGGGAGATCACTGCTATTTCAGTGAACGCTGTGATCGCTGCATGCCGATTTGCAAAGAAGCCCAGCCCGATTTAGCCGTTGAAAATAAAGAACATAAAGTAGCCTGCTGGCTTTATGAGGGGGGCGCCGCTCATGGGTGAGGTATTATTAAAGGTCCATCGGCTCAAAAAATATTTTCCGATCCGTGGAGGAATTTTTCAAAAAACGGTCGGTCAGGTTAAAGCGGTGGACGACATTTCCTTTACTCTAAAGAAGGGAGAAACTCTCGGACTCGTTGGAGAGTCAGGCTGCGGAAAAAGCACGGTCGGCCGCACCATTCTCCGCCTGCATGATAAAACCGAAGGACAGGTGTTGTTCCAGGGAACGGATATCCATGAGCTTCCCAGAAAAGAGCTGAGGGTGCTGCGCCCAAAAATGCAGCTGGTGTTCCAGGACCCCTACAGCTCCTTGAACCCGCGCATGAAAATTGGAGAAGCCATCGGCGAAGCGCTGATCGATCACGGAATCTCCAATCGGAAGGAAGTTCGGGAGCAGGTGCTGGAGGTTTTGCACATCTGTGGACTCGCTCCGTATCATATTGATCGTTTTCCGCATGAATTTTCCGGCGGGCAGCGGCAGCGGATCGGAATTGCCCGGGCGCTTATCCTGAATCCTGACTTCATCGTAGCGGATGAACCGGTGTCGGCTCTGGATGTTTCCATCCAGGCCCAGATTATCAATCTGCTTAGTGATCTTCAGGAAACGAAGGGACTCACCTATTTGTTTATCTCCCATGACCTTAGCGTCGTGGAACATCTTTGTACGCAAGTGGCTGTCATGTATCTCGGCTCGATGGTGGAACAAGCTTCTCGGGAAGAGCTCTTTAGAAATCCGCTGCATCCATATACGAAGGCTCTCCTATCGGCGATCCCGATCCCTGATCCCGTCATGAGAAGAGAAAGGATCGTGCTGAAGGGCGATATTCCGAGCCCAGCCAATCCTCCGTCGGGCTGCAAATTCCACACCCGTTGCCCTATGGCGGTGGACCAATGCAGGTCCGAGGTGCCGGCGTACCGCGAAGCCGCCCCCGGCCACCATGTCGCTTGCCATCTTGTGTAAGACGAGACTAGTTCGGGGATAAAGGTTGATTGAAGCCCGTGCCTCAAATATTCACCGGACTTCAGGAAGTCCGGTGAATAAATCGATGAATACTCTGCTAATTCCGATGATTCGTAGAGTTCGCGCTATCCGGCTTACTCCTGCAGCCCAAGATCACGGCAGGAAGGAAACCCGGGAATTCCGTCGGCATGAAGGATCGCGTTCATTACCGCCATCGCTACCGTTTCGGCAGCTACTGCGGCAATCAAGTCAATGCTTACGTCCAATTCACCCGAGCCTAGCGCGAACAGAGTGTCGCCGTCGGCCATCGTGTGAACCGGATAGATCGTCCGGGCCAGTCCGTCGTGAGCCGTAGAGGCTATTTTGCATGCTTGGGCCTTGGTCAGCTTGGCGTTACACGCAACCACTCCTATCGTTGTGTTAGTTCCCGGCAAAGCAGACGTCACTGCGGCCTCCAGGCATTGCAAGCTGTCAAGCAGCGACCCGTCGTCGCTTCTAACCCCGGCGAGAACACGCCCTTGCTCGGGATGACGGATTTCTCCCAAGGCGTTAACCGCTACGATGGCTCCCACGACGAGCCCGCAGTCCAATCTTCGCGAAGCCGAGCCCAGACCGCCCTTCATCGCTCGCTCCATCCCCGCTAATTTGCCTACGGTCGCTCCGCAGCCGGCTCCTACATTCCCCTGCCGCAGCTCTCCCGATACCGCTTGGGAGGCAGCCCGATACCCCATATCTTGAGAAGGACGGCAGCGCGGGTCCCCGACTGCCAAGTCAAATAAGACAGCGGCCGGGACAATCGGAACGACCCCTACTCCAACATTAAGCCCCGTTCCCTGCTGCTCTAAATATTGCATGACTCCTCCTGCCGCATCCAAGCCATAGGCGCTGCCCCCCGTTAAACATATGCCGTGAACCTTGTCCACCAAATTCAGAGGATTGAGAAGATCCGTCTCTCTTGTCCCCGGAGCCCCTCCTCGAATGTCTGCTCCACAGACCATTCCTTCGCCCGCAAGAACAACCGTACATCCCGTCATCCCTGTCGGATCTTCTGCATTCCCTACCCTGATTCCCGGAACATCCGTAATATTATTGAGCATGTCCAGCCTCCTTCACTAGCATTTAGCTTCTTCCTTTAGCTTCTTCCTCTTGACTGCAGCTTAATAATGATGTAAGTTAATTGAAATTAATTGGTTTTATTATACAGGAATAGCTCTGACCAAGGAAATGAGATTCAATATCGGTTCGTTCAGAGAGGAAATCCAGCGGCTGAAAGATTTCCCGACACGGTTGATTCTTCCCGCCTTGCGAGCTGTAGCGGAGAAATAAACAGTAACCGTTACCGGAACCCGTCCGTTATTCGGTCAAGGATCGTCATTCAAGGAATGACGGTTAAATTAGGGTGGTACCACGAGCACATTCGTCCCTGACGGATGTGTTTTTTGTCGTCTGATTTCAATTGTCCAAATCATTATAAAAGAGCCAGGGGAGGGTATAAAAATGCATCAAAGCAAATTGTTATTGCCCACTATGCGGGAGGCGCCGTCCGATGCCATTGCCATTAGTCACCAATACATGCTGAGAGCAGGTTTAATAAGGCCGGTGGCATCCGGCATCTACACTTATTTAGCGCTGGGGCGGCGCGTTCTGCACAAAGTGGCCGCCATTGTCCGGGAAGAATTGGATAAAACCGAGGCTCAGGAAATATTAATGCCTGCCATGCAGCCTGCAGAGCTATGGGAGCAATCCGGCCGCTACTCCGTATACGGACCGGAGCTTATGCGTCTCCGCGATCGCCATCATCGAGAATTCGCTCTTGGTCCTACTCATGAAGAAGTCATTACTTCTCTGATTCGCGACGAAGTCAGTTCCTACCGGAAACTGCCGCTGCTTGTGTATCAAATCCAAACCAAATTCCGGGACGAACGGCGCCCTCGCTACGGGCTCATTCGGGCCAGGGAATTTATGATGAAGGATGCCTATTCTTTCAATACGGATTGGGAAAGCCTGGACCGGACCTATTGGCAAATGTATGAAGCTTACGAACGGATTTTTACACGCTGCGGTCTTACCTTTCGGGCTGTAGAAGCGGATGCGGGGGCTATCGGCGGGGAAGGCGACACCCATGAATTCATGGCGCTGGCTGACATTGGTGAAGACACGGTCGTCACTTGTACGGAATGTCATTATTCCGCTAACCTGGAGAAAGCCTCCTCCAGACCACCCAAGGTTGCAGCCTCGACCGATGCTTCGAGTAGAGAAATGGCTGCGCCTGTCCCGAAGCCCGAAAAGATTCACACACCCGAAATCAGGACGATCCGGCAATTGACCGATTTCTTCGGAATCAAGCCCGATCAGCTGCTGAAAACATTAATCTATTCGGCAGACGGCCAGCCGGTAGCTGTAGTCATCCGAGGCGACCATGAAGTGAACGAGGCGAAGCTGAAAAATGCCCTGCAAGCCAATCATGTCGAATTAGCGGATGAGGAGACAACCCGCTCCATAACGGGGGCTCCCGTTGGATTTGCCGGACCCGTCGGGCTGAATGTCCCCCTATGGGTGGATCAGGAAGCGGCTTCTGTCCGATCCGGCATTGCCGGAGCCAATGAACAAGACTATCATCTGCACAATGTTCATCCGGGACGAGATTTTTCACTGGATCGTGTTGGCGATTTGCGTAATGTTAAAGAAGGAGAATGCTGCCCCTATTGCTATGGAGAATTGAAATTCTATCGCGGGATCGAAGTAGGCCACGTATTCAAGCTCGGAACCAAGTACAGCGAACCGCTCGAGGCCAGCTACTTGGACAAGGCGGGACAGCAGCAAACGATGGTCATGGGCTGCTACGGAATTGGCTTATCGCGAGTTCTGTCGGCTGTAATAGAACAAAACCATGACGGGGACGGGATTGTCTGGCCGTTCTCCATAGCCCCTTATCAAGTGCATTTGATCCCGGTTTCCGTTCAGGATCCGGTCCAGTGCAAGCTGGCGGAAGAACTCTATCAACGCCTAAGCGCTGCTGGAGTCGAAGTGCTGATCGATGATCGGGAAGAACGCCCCGGAGTGAAATTCAAAGATTCGGACCTGATTGGAATTCCGGTTCGCATCGTTATTGGCAAGCAGGCGAGCGAAGGGCTGATCGAATTTAAAGAACGTAAAAGCACCGTGCAGCAAGTCCTAACCATCGAGGAAGCTTTGTCACGTATTCAGGAGCTTGTCAAAGCAAACACTTCCGACAGAGAGATCATTTAACCAGGCTTGGCGGTACAATCAGACTTATCCGTCTCGAATAGAACAATCGGGGGATTCGCTCTGCCGCCTTCTCCATTTCCCCCATCCATAATCAAATGTAAAAAAGGCTCTCAGATGTCTCTGGGAGCCCGGCATTTCTTACCTGTCTTCTTCTCTTACGGCCGTACTAAGCTACAGAATCAAGGTCTTCTCCGTTGGATCAGGTACCTGTTCCGCATGCAGACCTTCTCCTGAATAGGAAGTGAGCGGAGAAATTTCCACCGTTCGGTTCGCAATCCGTTCCTCCCCCACTCCAGCCTCAAGCAGCCACTTGCGATGCAGCTCCAACACAAGACTTCTCGCCGTCTCCGGACTGTCCTCCCCCTCCTTGTTCTTGACAGGAGCGAACTCTTCGGACCGGTTGACCTGCAGTACGGCAAGCTTATCCGCCAAAGGAAACAAATCAAAAATGAAGCGTTCAAACTTATACGCGTTAGGCTCTGAAGGCGTAACCGGATGACCTTGCTCGTCGATGGCCGCCACCTTTTTATGAGCAGCATGATAAGGCAGTGGGAGTTCCGCGCCTTTTTCCACGAAATCCATATGGAATAAATGCATTGAAATATTTGCTTGATCATATAGAAGATTGCCTTGCTCGTTCTTCGCCAGCATCAACTCTCGCGGCAGGTCGGAATATTCGATGACGGCAGGACGCCCCCGGTTAAGACATACAATCCCTACCTTCTCTTCCGGGTGAGATTTGGGCACGACTTTGCAGGCGGCCGGGGCTTGACTGTCCATCGTGTAACCGATAAATTTCGGATCGGCTACCTTCACAAGGGCATTATCGACGTTATAGTAAAATAACCACTCGATCTGTCTTGCTTTCATATCATCCAAAGCTCCGGAGCGCTTAATGGCCGCAAAGCAATCGCCATTTCCTGCAGGGGCCAGGCTGATCCGACCGGGCTCGGCCAGCAATATTTTGCCCTCTGAATCTATCGCAGGCAGAACACTCTGCTCGAAGAAATATAGGTGGTCCAGCGGATAGCCAAAGTAAGCTGCCCGTTGAAAAGCCTCCACGGTTTCCGCATGGTTCTCCGGACTCGTCATAATGTACCATGGAATAGTCCGACCCGCTCTGCCGCTCAAATTGATCAGTCTTTCGGCCTGCAGTTGAAATAAGGATTTGCCGGAAGGAAGTCCTATATTATAGGTCCCTTTGGGCCCGGGATGACCCAGCCGGCTGCCCTGCCCACCGGCAACGACAATGGCGCCTACCCGACCCGAACGAAGCGCCTCCCAACCAAGCTCTTCATAGCGGTGTTTCTCTTCTTCGCTGAAAGATTCCCAGTCCCCGGCTTCTATCGGAACAAGATCATCTTCTACCTGTTCTTGAAGGGCAGTCGTGCTCTCGAATAGCGAGACCACCTTATCCAAATCGAGAGAGAGGATTTGATCCAATAACTGCTCTTGGGATTCGGGAGTCAATTGATCGTAAAATTTAAGTAGATGCTGCTGATCATGCTGCTGTAAAAATGCTTCTGCTTGTTCCCTTGTAGACTTCATCTTTATCTCCTCTCCTAGTGGATAGTGGATTTCTGTTTAATTCTCGAATCTTCTATCCCCTCCCAACTCTAGCTGGCCTTTACCGCCAGGTTCAGGATAGTTTAGTGAACCTCAGCTTATTTATTGTATCACAATGGGTAGAAGTGGGAATCCATCCCTTAAGTCCCAATTGTTGCAGTCCGCACACTCACACGGATAGCTACAGTAAGACCCAAATCCAGCATACACCAGGATACTCATGACCGAAAGTGTCCCAAGTATCGATGATTTATCGTAAATGAATATCGTTCCGTATCCTCGCACGTAAGGGGCGGCACAAAATCTAGTCCAACCCTTCGTTAATTTCCAGATTTCAATCCTCGCTACCACATATGGAGCGACTACAAATCGGGACCCAACTGGTGGCAGACCCCAATTCAATCCACGCATCCATGTAGGATGCGACGAGCCTGTAGGGCCTCGGAAGTTCAACAACCAATTGAAATTTCAATCCACGCATCCATGTAGGATGCGACGTTAGTCGAACTGGTCACAGCAATCACGCTGTACAATTTCAATCCACGCATCCATGTAGGATGCGACGTTAGTCGAACTGGTCACAGCAATCACGCTGTACAATTTCAATCCACGCATCCATGTAGGATGCGACAATATACTCGGAGTAAGCTATTCAGTTAGCTAAAATTTCAATCCACGCATCCATGTAGGATGCGACGATATAGATTTCGTGACCCCTCATGAAACGGTGTCGATTTCAATCCACGCATCCATGTAGGATGCGACGGAGTCCATTCTTCGACGTTACCATCGATCGAAATCTATTTCAATCCACGCATCCATGTAGGATGCGACTGCGGGGTCTCGAACCCAGCATACCACAAGGGCTCACGAGCCCGAAAGTGCGAATCGCCATTTTCGAGTGCCATATTAGGTCGTTTTTTCCTTTAAAAACCCGAAAACCCGCGTCATTAGGGCGGTGCGAATCTCCCGGGGGTTTCATGTTAGCTTGGGGTTCGCACTTCCCTCGCGTTGTGGAAAACGCCATGAAATTATAAATCCCATGCTGTTTTTCAATCCACGCACAGACGGGCCCTCCAAATAATCCTTGTCCGACTAAATGTAATTGATGCAGTTAATTCTCGCTAAAGCTCGCTAGATTTCCGGACTAAATGTAAAACCTACCGTTAGAAATAGGGATAAAGAGGGAATGGGTAGATTGGGACCAAATTAGCTGTATGATTTCCAGTTGGATTGCCAAAAATCGTCTGATCTGACTTATTTAGCTGTATAAAATCCAGTCTGTTTGGCGGCGAAGAAAATCAAGCACTGATTATTAGATAGAACATAATATAATTGGAGATTTCAATCCACGCTCCTACATAAGGAGCGACTGCGGGTTCTTAAACCCAGCTTACCACAAAGGCTCACAGGCTCAAAAGTGCGAACCTCCAATTTCAAGCTCTGTATCTGGTCATTTTTTTCGTAAAATCGCTGATACTCGCGTCGTTACGCCAGTGCGAATCTCCCGGGGTTTTCATGTGAGCTTGGGGTTCGCATTATAATCCTCACGTATGGAAATATCATAAATGCTACCCGAGTTTCAATCCACGCACTCACGTAGAGTGCGACATGAACATTACAGCAATTGGCTTTGCTTTAAGTGTTTGATTTCAATCCACGCACTCACGTAGAGTGCGACGCTTTTTTTTATAATACATGTTATATTCTCTTATAGTATTTCAATCCACGCACTCACGTAGAGTGCGACCTAGCATGTGTAATTCTTTCTTCTCGAATTTCGGATATTTCAATCCACGCACTCACGTAGAGTGCGACTGCGGGTTCTTAAACCCAGCATACCACAAGGGTTCGCAAGCTCAAAAGTGCGAACCACCATTTTTCAAGCACTGTAACTGGTCATTTTTCTTCGTAAAATCCCGAAACCCGCGTCGTTACGCCGGTGCGAATCCCCTAGGGATTTTATGTGAGCTTCCCATTCGCACCTATAGAATCAGTGTTCCTTCTACATCAAAAGATTCTTTAGTTCCGACATGCTCAACTTTTCGCTTATAATTGTCACCTAGTTGATAGAAGCGTAAGCTATCCTTCTTTGGATCGATTAATGCTTCTAATTCGTATTTTAACTTCCTGAACTGCGTTGAGTCTACGATGCACTCAAATACAGAGTTTTGAACCCTTTGTGCATAATCTAAGCATTTTTTCGAAACCTGTCTTAGTCTTCTTCTGCCCTCGCTGGTAGTGGTGTTCACATCATAAGTAATGATAACGAGCAACTTGTCACCTACCTCCATATGGTTTCATTCAACGAACTTATTTCCATAAGAAAGGAGGATACTCATCCAAATCCCCTCTAATATACCTCGCGAGCAGCAAGGCCTGGGCATGCGGGACAAGTCCCCAAGCCATTTTCTGATTTAAGTAGGGGTGATGAATGTTCTCCTGCTTTCTTTCTTGCCATGCAGCCAAGACGCTTCTTCTCGTATCATCATCCATGATGACCGCACCGTTTTCCTTCCGATAGAACCCTTTATGATTTATCGTTTTCTTATTAATTAGAGACAGAACAAAACGATCCGCATAAACGCTCCGTAACTCCTCCATAATGTCTAGAGCAAGTGAGGCTCTTCCCGGGCGATCTCGATGCAGAAATCCTACATATGGATCCAATCCGATATTTTCTAACGCGGATTTTAAATCATTTGCGAGCAATGTATATGCAAAAGATAATAAAGCATTCACATTATCTAGCGGTGGCCGCTTATTTCTGCCTTTAAAAATGAAATGATCGGTTTGCTGAAGAATGAGATCGTTAAATACAGAGTAATACTGCGCTGCCGCATTCCCCTCCAACCCTCTCAACCGCTCCAAATCGTCTACATCTCGAACCATCAACATAGTTTCGGACAACGACGTGGAAACCGACTTCATCTTAGGCACATCGACTCGAAGCGGATGATCTCTTGTCGCGCGTTCTAGGATCCACTTGCTGTTGTATATTTTACCGAGAATGAAATTCCTTGCAGTTGCTGCACTTCTCTGTTCATCATCAGAGATGCGGAATTGTTCCTTTCTTAGAACGACATTTCCTCTTGTTTCACCACTCTCTCTCGCCAAGTAATTTCCATTTCTCGTCATAAAAGTCAGGGCAATATTTCTTTTGGCACAAGCACCCCATCAATGCCGGACTTGCTCCCGTGTAGGCGCAATCGCCAGACTGACTTGATGGGCATAAGCTTGGTGAGCCCGGTCCCCGACCACCGCTTGTTCGGCTTCATCGTAAATAAGAAGGGATGTCGTATCTAGGTGCGGATCAGGAACTTCCAGATTGTCGGTTCCCCATACGAGGAAAACCTTGCCGTCAATCGTATATCCTTGCTTGTCCACAAGCCATTTGAGAGCATTATGCGCCTTTTGAGATACTTCATAGCTGATCGAGGCTGCATCTTTGCTTTGTTTAAAACGGCCGCGAAACGTAAAGCCGCCCGTATCGTTGGCGGAGATTAATTTGGCCATATCTGCCGCGTGCCTGATTCGCGATGCATGCCTTTCGGTAGACGGACGTTCCTCCCCCGAGATGTAGCATAAATCTTTGGTATGCAGTGTGCTTTCATAATATCGAATGAATGATTCATGCACGGTTTTGTCTCGCCAAAGTCTCGATTCTGGTTCTCCGATAACATTTACGGCAAACCGGACAAAGGCATCGCTTTGATTGGATGTCACTGCTTTGTAGATATCGGGTCTAGAGCCATGCTGTTCCTCCAGTTCCTTGGTGCATTTCTCGATGAATTGATTCTGCTCATCCACATGCAAGACTTTAGCCTCGACCAGGTCTTTAACCAGTCGCCCTTTGCTAAGATAGGCATATACGCTCTTGACTTTAGGGTGAGCATACTCCGAATCACACCAGGCTTTCAGCTGTATTAGGTAGTCTTCGTGGGGATTGGTCTTCTTGATAGTACCGCTAAAAAAATAATCATCTGCTACATACATCAACTTATCATGCAGCGGATGAGGTACAGGTGCACTCGTTCGACTGCTTGAAGCCTCTGTACAAGGGATTATGGTGCTTGCCTCGTTCTTGTCCACCACCTTCGCAGAAAGGAAGTTCCCGACCGAGTCCAAAAAAACTTCAATCTGGGCTTGTTGGGTTGTGTGGGACACGGGAATAAGGGCAAATTCCTGATCGTTATGTTTTTTCTCAAATGCACCGATCACTTCAGCGTTATTCTCATACGTTCGATATAGTTGCCGCAGCCAAGTCACTTAATCACCCCTTTTCCGCAAACATCTCTTGATGTAACACGTGAACAGACTGTAGATTAGATGAATCGAATGCTTTCGGCGACATTTCCCCAATCGGACGGACTAACGTACATTCCTCGGGACGAATAAATTGAATGACGCCCTGCCTCATCACCGGCTGCCATAAGCGAGTTTCCAGCATGTTCTTCCCCGTTTCATCGGGATAATTTAAACCATGCACCATAACGCCGAAGCTGATTTCTCCCTCATAATGATCGTAGAAGCCCTCTCCTTCGCCATAAACAGCAGGATCAACGTATCCTTGACATTCCCTCGCCCCTAGAAAGATATCTCTTCTTCCTCCAGCAGCCACAGCTCTTTTGGCAATGTTATGATGCTTGTGTTCGTTCCGATCGTATTCTAATTCTTCACGATTAAGATTAAACTCGAAATGAGCCCTTACCTGATAGCGAACATTGCGTAAATAAGTGTAATACGCTAACGTGTTTCCTCCACTGTATTCAATCGGGCGAATTCCTTTCGACTCGGTTTGGATCGGGTTCATAACTCGAATTTCATCAATATACCATATAAGTGTGGGTTTCCAGTAAATGGATTCTACAATCCCTTTCAAGCTCTGGTAGGTTGGAATCTGGTAGGACATCTTCTCCCCGCCAATCTTGGTCAAGGGGTCGGTAAATAGCGCATAGTTTCCGTAAACTTCAAATTCAATCTGATTTCGCAAAGGAACACCTCCTGTAAAAGAAAGTCCATATGTTAGTATCTTTTTATTTAAATAGATTAATATGCTTAATTAAAATCATCGCTTTAAGCATAGATTGAAAATTATACCATTTCTATTGGGTCCGTTTTTTATCACATGATTTCCAACGACCAACCGGCTTCCCCCTCGAGATCAAGCCCCATCTCTTTCGAATACGCTACTTCCTTCAATGCATAAACATTGCCATGGAGCAGTAATTTAATATTATTATCTTGATCCAATTGCTTGAGTTCATGGGTATAAATATTAATGACATATTGTTGGGCTCTTCTAAGTAAAGAAGTAAGCTGCTCGCTATCCAATTCTCCATTTAAGTCGGCTATGATCTCATTCGCCTCATCGTTGAATGGGACGAGTACCGAAGTTGTCGGCTGATCAATAACCTCAAAATATCTCTCCACAGCAGCAAAGGACTGTTTGCTAATAAGCCGTGTGTTCATTCCGGATTTACGCTGCAGCGCAGTGACATTATCTTCATTTAAACTAAGCAATTTAAACGCCTCTTGATTAATGACCGGTAGCCGGTAATTCAGGTCATATTTAATTTCTGTATAATAGTACTCGAAGTACTTCGTCATCGCTTCAGGGGATAATAAGTCGTTGCCAAATTCATCCGGCTTGCGCTCAAACTCATCCAAAATGCGCGCTGATTTCTCAGCCCCTATTCTTATTTCCTTCAGTTTGGACAACTGTTCATCCGCAGACTTAATGACATAGACGTTACGGATCTCATCCTTGCCATGCCGATTACACCTTCCAGCCGCCTGGGCAATTGAATCCAGCCCCGCCAACGAACGAACCACACATTGAAAGCTAATGTCCACACCCGCCTCAATCAATTGCGTGCTTACACAAATAACTCTTCTGCCCCCCGTTGCAAGATTTTTCCGTACTTCTTCGAGAATCTCCTTCCGATGGGCCGGGCACATGCCCGTACTTAGATGAAACATTTCATACCGATGATGTTCCCGTTCAGCTTTGTCATTTAATTGCGTGTACAGTTTGCGCACTGCCTGTTTCGTATTGAGAATTACCAGCAGACTGTCAACCTTCTCCATTTCCGTCAGGATGAGCGCTTTCAATTCATTCGCATTATATCCGTCAGGAGTGGTGTTATCCACAATCTTTACTCTTTTAAAACAATCCGTGACGAGCTCCAGGTCTTGAATGATTTCCGCGTCGGTTGGAATTTTCAGTTTATTCTCCACAAAGTCCAGCGCCGGCTGGGTAGCTGTACATAGCACAATGCTCGAGCGGCCGTAATGACTAAGGAAGTTGAGCGCTTCATTAAATAAGGAAATGCATTGGACAGGAACCGACTGAACTTCATCAAATATGAGAACCGAGTTAGCGAGATTATGTAATCGCCGTACATTTCGGGTCCCTCTTGCGAAGAATACGTTCAGGAATTGCACCATAGTCGTAAAAATAATAGGATTGTCCCAATTATCTTTGGCCAATTTTAGTTTCTTCTTGTTCTGATCGTATGCTTCTTCCTCTTCTTCTTGCTCTTCAATTACGTTCGAATGATGCTCCAGAATATGAATTTCGTTTCCGAGGATCTTTCTGATATCTTCTGCATTTTGTTCAATTATCGTTGTGTACGGAACGATGTAGATAATTCGTTCTTTCCCATATTCAATGGCGTGCTTGAGAGCATATCGTAAACTCGCCAAAGTTTTGCCGCCCCCGGTCGGGATAGACAGAGTGTACATTCCCGGCGGCTTATAAGCCGCTGCTTCACATTGATCCGACATCTTGCTGCGAAGAAGGTTTATCGGGTGATGGGCATCCTCCCCGGTACGATAGGAATCTATCTTATCCATTAATGCAGCATAACATTTCTTGAATAAAACAGTGCTGTTCATAGGAGACTCCGGCGGTTCCTCATTTTCCTCCTCGAATATTCGAGTATTGGTTCGATCCGCATCGATTAAACAGCTAAATATGTACTTTAGGATAAAAGAGAACGTAATGACTTGCAGCTTCTGCTGCTGCCTCTGCGTTACAATCGCTTCCACCTCACGCGCAGCCTGATTAAAATAGTTCTCCAGTTCATCCCACCCGATCTGTTGCTTGAAAAAAGTCGCTACAGCATGCTCAAATTCCGGAATTTCCTTAAACTTAACGCGTTCTAAATAAGGTGAGGCTATATCGGGGGAAATAAAATCCCTTAATCCGCCATGATGCGAAAGAATACACATGCTGATCCACTCCGCTGTCAGTTGATCAAGCGCAGAGCTATCCCCTTCGTGAAATAATTGATAGATGAGTTTGCCTCCTGCAGTTGAATGATCCACGCTCCCCCTTCGGGGCGGATTATTCGGATTAGCAACAGCTTCCTGGATGTAATTTTTAAAAGCTTCGCTGTTCTTGCCCAAATCATGTAACAACCGGCAAGTCCTGCCAAATGTCGTACACCTATCTTGTCCCCAAGCCTTGCGCTTAGCTTCGATACCTCATCCAAATGTTCTTGTACCGTCTGAATTGCTCCATCTCTTTCACGAATATGTGCAATATAACTCACGGTCTTCCTCCTTTTAACATACCAGAACAGTTCCTTAGACCCGCAGCCTATACTAGATAAAAACAGGATTTCAGCATGATATAAAATAGGCCAAGAGACCCTATTCCTAGGATAATTCTCCAAATTTCTCCTTTATCCTTCATTTAATACCTAAATATTACAGATTCTCCATACTTTCACTAATGATTCATGCATCAGGACTGGACATTTCAACAGATCGCCATATTTGTGGACAGGAAAAGCAAGGGGAACGGCGAATCAGTAGTATGAATCTTCGAGCAGAAACTCTAGCCCTGGAAGGCTTCAACAACAAAATCGAAATTGGAGTAGAAACAATAAAGAAACATCTTTAAATGTGTGGACAACGAAGCGGAATGCTGAACATAAAGAGGTGGATCATGATGTACATCGTATCGGATAAGAGGATTCAGGTGCCTGCTATTGAGCTTGACGTTATTCAGAGAGAGACGGGGACGCAACTTCCCCCATCCTATAGATTCTTTTTGACCCAATATGGCGAGGGGACTTATTGCGGCTGGGTTAACGTTACGCGGCCCGATTCGGAGGTTTTGCAGCCATTTGCCGAATATGATTTCTGGCTGCATGATGAGGAGTGTCCCGTTACACAGGCTCAAATCAGACAATGCGTGAGCATCGGCACTTCGATAGACGGTGATTTTCTAGCTGTTCATCCCCAAATAGAGGGTGTTCTTTGGTTTCCGAGACATGCCGAGAAGATCACGCTAAAACCATGCGGAGAGGACCTGTTTACGCATACCCTGGATCGCATTTATCGTGAAGAGTATAAACAGAACCATTTCGCTCCAGCGTTTTTCGAACCGTGGAATGATACGAGGAGGCACGCCTTCTTCCTGTTCACTTACCGGGAGGGCGGTTTGTCCATGCCCGCTCTGGCCCGGCTGTGCAAGGAACGTTTTCAACCGGACCTGGTTTTTGAGAATGAGCATACCTGCCAAATTTTTTTACAGGCGTTGGGCGGATACATGCGGTTCAATTATGCCTATGGCATGGAAATCGCTGTTTTTTATGAAGAGGATAGGTCGACGCTGTATGAAGAGATTTCCCTGTTTCTTCAACAGCACAATTGTCAATTACACGCCTAAGCCTGGCATCATTTTGCGCATTTGTTCATGCTCAAGCGATTGCCTGCATCTGAACTAATCTGGCTTCTCCCAACCTTCGAGATTTCTCTCCTCGTAAAACATTTTAGACGTTGATTTCAATACTAATTGATCTGAAAACCTTATGAGTTCGAAACTTTAGCGGGTCTGCCGTGTCTAGTAATCTCGAGCTACCCACCGTACCCTCCGCCTTTTTAAAGGAGTAAATTGAATTTGTAGCTTTAGTGGTTCAATTTCCATATTTTTTTCTGTAGTGACCAAGCGCAAGGAGCGGCCAGATGTACCGATAGCTGTGGTAGTGGACATAAAAGTTGCCCGGGAGACCGGCACCAGTCGGATAAGAGGTCGTCCACTTGTCTTCTTGCAGCGAAGCGATAAGTCTGTAGACCCCTCTATTCATTGCAACGGTTGGCTGCGAATGAACAGCGATGAGTGCATCCAATGCCCAGGCGGTTTGGGAAGGTGTGCTTTCTCCTAGAGGCACATAGACTAGAAGCCGGTCACTTCTGCAGGATTCCCCCCAGCCTCCGTCAGGGTTTTGGATACTTAAGAGCCATCTGGCTCCTTTTTGTATCGTTTCATGCTGGGTGGAGAGGCCAACGGCCTTCAAACCCGTCAAAGCAGCCCACGTACCATAAATGTAGCAGATTCCCCATCTGCCGTACCACGAACCATCCTGCTCCTGATGATTAATGAGCCAGTAGGTCGCGCTTTTGATGAATTCGTGCCGGGTCCGAAGCCCTGCAAAATTCCCGAGATACTCCAACGTGCGTCCGGTCAGATCGGCCTCGGAGGGGTCAATAGCTGCAGATTTGGCGCCGTCTATGGCAAGCCAGGTGAGCATTTCATTGTTTGTATTTTTTTCGAAGGCCGGCCAGCCCCCGTCATTATTTTGCATGGATAGAACCCAATTGAGCCCACGATTCCGCGCTTCCTTGTAGGATGAATCGGTGCGGGATATGCCTTGGATCACACGCAAAGCTGCAGTTGTGTCATCTACGTCCGGATTGATCGTATTGGTTTCTGAAAATCCCCATCCCCCCGGGACCGTATTGGGATTATGGATGATCCAATCTCCTGGTTTATGATGCTGTCTAGATAGCAGGTAAGCGGATGCTTTACGAATCGCCAAATGGTTATTAGCAACCCCGGCCTCCTGCAGCGCGTAGGCCAGCAATGCAGTATCCCAAACGGTAGAGGGTGAATTTTGAATTGTCGTTTTGCGGCTTGAGCTGCAGCGCATAGCTATTATGCCTTGAACGGCATGAGTAATGAGAGGATGCTGCTTAGGATACCCGAGGGCAAGAAGGGCAAAGATCATCAGGATAGTACTGCTGGCATAGCTGTATAGAGTTCCGTCCGATTCAATCCGCTGCACAATGAACTGTTCCGCCTTAGTTGTTGCGACTTGATGGATATATTGAGGAGTACCTAGAAGTTTATTAATTCCGGACTGTATACTATCGAGCATCTCTTGAAAAGTCCTGGAAGGCCGTTCGTCGGTGTCCATTCGATGGACGTTAAGATCATATAGTTCGGGAGTATGAACTGTCTTTATAGAAAAATTCCGATCGGCCATAATCAAGACTGGCGCCAAGTGAACTCTTGAATACCCTGAAAACTCAAAGAAGTTAATTGGAAAAAAGGTAGGGAGAAGCAATACCTCCAGCGGAATCGCTACGATGGAGTCAGGCCATTTACTTTGTCCAGTAGCTGCAAGAATGACTTGGGTCAAGAGGCTATTCACTTTTTGCAAACCACCCTTGGACTGTATAAAAAGCTTGGCTCGCCGAACAGGTTCATCCGTTAACCGGCTATACCCGGAATAAAGCAAGGCATAGTAGGCTTCAACCGATGCAGACAAGTTACCCTCTTCTTCATCTCGAAACAATTTCCAACAGCCTTCGGGCTGCTGCTCTGCGAGGATGCGATCATGCAGTCGGCGAATAAGAGCTTCGTTCTGAATATTCAACGTTCGGAGAAGAATGATCACATATGCATCAATCGTCATTCCATTCTCAAAGCAAAAATGCCAAGACCCGTTTGACTCTTGTCGTTGAAAAAGGGTAGTGGTCAGACGATGGATTTGCTCATCTATATCGCTTAGAATGCCCACTTCCTTGCTGCCCCCTTAAACCATTTTCACCATTATATGATTGTCGGTGTCAATGCCATGCTAATCTGTTCATTCCCAGTTTCAATCCACGTAGGATGCAACAAAGATGACGCCCTCATAAAAAGAGCGCCTTATCCATTTCGATCCACGCATCCATGTAGGATGCGACTTTGGGACATCCATTTCTTCTTGACTTGATCCATCCCGTCATTTCAATCCACGCATCCACGTAGGATGCGACTACGGGGTCTCCAATCCTAGATACCACAAGGGCTCGCGAGCCTGAAAGTGCGAATCCCCATTTTCGAGCATCTTTTCAGGTCGATTTTTCCAGTGAAATGCTTAAAACCCGCACGGTTACGCAGGTGCGAATGTCTCGGGATTTTCATGGGAGCTTGAGGTTCGCACTTTAACGCTTACGTACCGGAGAGCGACCGTGAAATTATAGATGCAGCCAAAGGCCACTGGTTTTCAACCTGCGTATCCTGTCAGGCTCTCCAATTCGTTTCGGTATGGCACGGCAAGGAGATGTAAGCAAGAAACCATTATTCTTGCAGGCAATTCATTTGATCCAGCTGGATTAGGATGGTGAAGATGTTTTTGATGTGTACAGTGTAGAGGGGGCTCGTCATGTGCCTAATTTGAAATCTGTTTTTTACACCAGCATGTGCGAGCCTGAGGTTTTGTAGCCATTGAAAGATGCAGTATTAGAAATTGAGTATAGGAAATAGAACTTACAGGAATGCTCAGTGCCGCTGTGCTCTTCCATTGGTTTGAAATTTGAGAAATATCATATGGAGCGAGAATAAGCCCCGCGGCCCATGACAGGGATTTGCGGCGTTCACTTGTGTTCGTCTTATCGACACAATCAGACGGCCAGAGGAGATCGGTGCAGGCTGCAGGGATTTATTTATCGCCATAATGGGTACGAAAAGCATAAAATTCGATGGTTCCGTTTCCCAAGCGGTAGACTAGCCAGTTGGTTTCATCAATGCGCCGACTCCAATACAATAGCCGGATAAAAATCCCCCCATAGCGGTTCAGGCTTCCCTATCCCCTCATACCCATTACGCTCGATGTCTTTAATTAACTGATTGATCCGTTTCACTGTTTTTCGATCCTCGCCAGTTTGTTAGAAGATATTATACACTTAATTCTATGTGAACCCATTAAATTCCTCTTAATAACTCTTTTTCAAATTTGTGTTTGATGCTGTTCCATTCCGTATTAATAATGCTGTAAAGATTCGAACTTCGTATATACCCGTCTGGAAGAATCCGGTCCAGCCTCATCGTCCCTTCATGAACGGCTCCAATTCTGTTAATCGCTTTATTCGATCTCTCATTTCGTACGTCGGCTTTAAATTGCACTCTAACCAGATTAAGTTCCTCAAAACAGTACTGAAGCAGCAAATACTTGCACTCCGTATTTACGCAGGTTCTCCATACAGCGGAGGAGTACCAGGTCCAGCCAATTTCAACATTCCTATTGCTCTCCGATAGATTCAACAATCGGGTACTGCCGATGATTCGGTTGCTTTGTAAATCGATCACTGTAAAAGGGTATTGAATCCCAGATTCTTTCTCCTTGAGAGCTTCTTGTACTAGCACTTCCATATCATTAAGTGTTCTTACATTATGTGGGAGGTAAGTCCATATATTCGGATCTTGTCCGGCTGAAAACAACGGGGCCACATGCGATAAATCGAGAGGCATCAGCTTAACTCTGGAGCCTGTTAATATGATATCGGATAACATTTCAATCTCTCCAATCCATGGTTGTACTAGTAAATTACCATGGCGATGGGACAATGATAAGTACCAATATCGATCACTTTTTCTGTACCACTTTTATATGTAAAAAGAGAACTTAGAGGGGGCTGCCGCAATTGAAATTGCTTATCCGCGCTCCTACGTAAGAAGCGACAATGAGCGGATGGCTCGTTAAGACAAGGCGGTGTGAGGAGCGACATGCTTCAGCCCAGCGAAGGTTACAGTGTTCGGTGTATTTCAATCAACGCATCCACGTGGGATGCGACCCGGATACAAAACCATACGTATCGCGTGATTTCAATCCACGCATCCATGTAGGATGCGACCCAATTTATTTTTTTATTGGCCTAATGTGGGCTTGGTATTTCAATCCACGCATCCATGTAGGATGCGACTGCGGGGTCTCAAACCTAGCATACCACAAGGGCTCGCGAGTCTGGAAGTGCGAATCCCCATTTTCGAGTGCGGTATCAGGTCGATTTTTTCCGTAAAATCCCCGAAACCGCGTCGATAGGTCGGTGCGAATCTCCCGGGGTTTTCATTTGAGCTTGGGGTGCGCACCTGGGGTATAGTCTCCTGCTTTACTTTGTGACGGGAGCATGCAAAAATGCAGGTCTTTGGGTGGAATTTAGTTGATTTCAACGAAGGACAAGCAAATATGCATTTGAATTTAGCGATTTGACCGATTTTCCAGTTTTGGTGGGGAACGACATGTATTTTTGCATGTCTTCTACGATATTTACCGGTTTCTTGGCGATTGACATGCATTTTTGCACGTCTTCCGCGATGTTTACCGGTTTCTCGGCCACTGACATGCTTTCTTGCATGTCAATGGCCGCAACGTCACGGCTGCAAGGAAACTGCGCGCAATGCTTTTCAAGTTTGACCATACTGATCACAATAAAACCCCCAAACTAGTCGGCTTTTCCCTGCATTCACGGATCTGACAAAGCTGGCTGATCCCCTCCCCGCTTTTATTTACACGCTAAAAAAACTTCTATTATGTCGTAAACTCTCCCAATGCACATAAGCGAAAAGAAGAAGAACTTCCCGCGTAAAAAATGGTTTGTTAACCATCAGCCTGGGCAAGTACCGTGTGCTGATGACCTTGGCCGACATATGCTGTAGAAGCGGTGTATGTCACAAGTACAGGGAGGTCCGACTATGAGACGACGTAAACTCAGCTCTAGACGGAATCGGTATGTCACCGTTCCGCTTCTGAGAAGGGTTACCGCCAGCATGATCCCTTTTTATTGTAAAATTGTTACCGACCGTTGTTTTGCCAAACGCTGGTCCGCGGCTGTACGCAAAGCCGATCTGGACCGCTTGGATATAATGTTCCATAAAGCGACTCCTGTTACAAGAAAAACAGCTTCTCTCTCCACCAACGGTATCGGCTATATGGTAGGGTTCAATGTCAAAGCTCCTATTTACGAATATGTCAATTCCACTTCAATCCGACCGGGGCATGTCCAGTTTACCTTCAGCACCCCCGTTCACAGAGCAATCGCGAAAGCCGTTCTTCCTCTATATCGGGAAATCGCCAAAAATCGCTGCTTTGCAGCAAAGATTGTGCAAGCCATCCACCGCAACGATAATAAGTTGCTGAATGTTCTAGTTCGCAGCCTCATTCCATCCAAAGCCTTACATTCGGTACAAGTGGATGAATCCGGAATTATGATGGCTTTTAAATTCCGTAAAGTTCCTTATCTATATTATAACGAGCTCTACCGGTTTGAATTTGACTAATGGGCAAGAACAGAGGCGTTACAATGGCGCTTCTGTCTTACATATCTTTGTTCAGATCTCCCGGATATCTTCGATTATCCCCAACACGTGCAATCAGATATCTCATATCTCTCTGCTCATACCCTAGCCTGTCCCTGACTATATATGTTGAACTAAAGAATAGCTCTCATTCCGTTCCGAAGAAAAGTGCCTCCGAAGCTTCAAACATCTAAACTATTTCCCCAAAAAGTGAGGATAAGCTTCGAAGCGATTCCAGTTACTTTTCGGGGACCCCAAACCAAACCGAGCTCCTTATCTATTTGATGGGCCTTCGGATGGTAGGAATACAAAGCCAAAACTCGCCCTGGAAGCATCTTTCTTTCTCCACTTTATGAGCTATTCAATCATAAGTTCAATTTATATAGCTTCGCATGCCTCCCACTTTTCTACGGGCGCCTCTCCCTGCGCGCGTTGCGGCGCTGGCATGGGAATGGTCAGACCCATCTGCCGTTGTTCCTTCATTATCCCTTCCATAGCCCTGCCCGCGGGAATTTGATACACTGGTAATACATTACAACTGATAGGGGGACTTGCGTTGAAAGCCATTATGATTACGGGAGCTTCCAGAGGGTTGGGAGAAGCTTTGGCCCGCCAATTGCTGGAGCCGCACCATCATCTGATCTGCTTGTCCAGAGGCCGTAACGAGGCGTTGACCACCGAAGCTATAGAGAAGCAAGCCAAGCTCGATTGGGTGGAGATCGATCTCAATGAAGTCGACCGGTTGGAGGAACGGCTGGAAACTCTATTCAAATCGATAGATCTCAGCAAGATGGATTCGCTGTATTTGATTAACAATGCGGGAGTTCTTCAGCCGGTTGGTCCTGTGGAAAATAATGATAGCACTCTGATCGCAAGTAACATTCGCATCAACTTGATCGCGCCGATGATTATTACGTCCAGCTTCATTAGGGCGACCCGTCATCTCAAAGCGGAAAAGCGAGTGTTGAACATTTCATCCGGAGCTGGCAAAAAAGCCTATTATGGCTGGAGCGGATATTGTACCTCTAAAGCGGGATTGGATCATTTTACAAGATGTGTCGGGGCCGAGCAGGAGGAGTTGGAGCATGGTGTCCAAATTGTTTCGGTTGCTCCCGGAGTCGTAGACACGGACATGCAGGCGGAAATTCGTGCTTCCAAGGAGGAAGATTTCAAGCAGCGTCAGCGATTTATCGATTTTAAAGAGCAAGGACTGCTGTTTTCCCCTGAGGTGGCGGCCGCCAAGCTGTTAAAGGTGCTTAAGGGAGATTCCTTCCCTAACGGACAAGTCCTCGATGTGCGTGACATGGACTAATTCATCTGGCGCTTCATGAGTGAACGATACGGTTCTCGATAGGGTAAAGAGCCTGCAGCTTTTAGCGCAAATGAAGGGGCTGTCCCACAGCAAAGAAACTTGTGGGACAGCCCCTTCCGGACCTGACAGACCGCGAGCTTACCAGCTCCACTTGCTGGTCTTCAGTCCGGCTTTGACGAGCAGCGCGTCAAGCAGCTTCATTTTATCCTTGCTCAGTGCTTCCTCCGTACAAGCCGACTCCGGTTGATATTTCAACTCGAGAGCTTTGCCCAAGGTGGAATCCCCCAAATTATTCGTTACCTTCGCCTGTTCAAAACAAACTGGAGCAATGTAAGTCTTATAAGTATGCTCTAATATTACTCTGGTTTTGGCAGGCGGAGATACTTCGATCTTAATAAGGGTTAGGCAGAGAGCCACTACTACAATCGCTAAAATTACAAGCATGGATTTACTTCTCAAATTCAGTCACCTCATATGAAGTTTAAATCAGCAAATCTTACCAACCCTTAACACACTATCCCATTGTCCGCCTCCACTCTTTCCAATGTCAATGATTATAGCAAAAGATTCACTAAATGTTCAGTTGTTGGACAGATTCCCGGGTCATCTTGACCATCATGTTAATGTACGGATGGCTAGTTCGCGATAAGCCGAGTCTCCCATTCAATCTCCGAATCCGCCGTATAAGGGCCCGGTATGGTGACATAGGCTAGAGCGGCTGCCCCAGAGACTGACATCAAGCTTCTCGTTAGGCTGATCCCGATTTGAACAGCTCCTTCGCAGGTGAGCCTGGATTGCTGTCCCCCGAAGGAAAGCGACAATTGCTGGTCCGATACCGGCTGTATTCTTAGCTCGTTCTTCCCATCATGAATAAGCAAAGGGAGCATTTGCTGGCAGGAGACGAACGAACGCTTCAATCGAAGCTTATATTTCCATGCGAATTCTCTGTCTCGCATGAGGAGTTCCTTCTCGCAGGCCAATGACTCCGTTTCCCATATTAACCGGATTCCGTTCTCCAGCAGCTCCGCTTCCACATTCTGCTGCGTATCCGGATAAACGTACTGCCCTTGCTCGTCCTCGAGCATGAGCCCCTCCCATAAGCCGTCACTGAGATATCTCTGATCCTTGGCTTGGTAGCCCAGCAATCTGGGTTCGGCTAGCGGAAGCATCACTCCGTCAAGCCGGTAATGAAATCCTTGCATGGCCGGCACATATTTCCGATTGTGCATACGAAGTGTGCAGCCCATAAACTGTCCGCGGCGCTTAATGAAGGCATAGCCGCTGTCGGCGTCCAGGAACTGGTCCTCTTCCGGAACCTCCAAGCAGCTCAATTCTGGGGTGAGTCCCCCTCCTCCCCGGGAAAGCCAGACATCGGCCAATGCGATCCCTGTCATCGCCAGATTGTTGTACATGTTGACGTGGGTATAGGATTCGAAGCCGGTTCTCAGTCCGTGGGGCAAATAGTTAGGAGTGCAGCTGTAGCTTCCGTCTTCCTTCTTGTATTTTAACCAAAAATCCCAACTTTTGCCAAAAATAGAGCTTTCCTTCAGATTAGTGATGCCAAGCAGCGCCACCCCTGCTCCCCAGGTGAACATTTGATAGCTGCTTCGTTCTGTCATCGCCAAGGTTCCGTCAGCAGCCAGCGTCCGAAGGATCCATTGCATCCCGCGACGGATGATCGTCTCGGCCCGCTCTCTGAAATGATTATGCTCCGGCTTCCACCGCTCTATCGTAATCAGCGTACCCGCCAGAATAAATACCGTAAACAGATGATAGGCAATGGGCATCCCGTCAAGCGAGGTTCGTTCATGAGTCAATTCATCATTGATAAAATGACTCGGGAGCTGAGCGAGCTCGACCATCGAGAGCAGGTTATCCAGCTTGGCGGAATCCGCTGGCCGGTAGCCAAGGCTGTCGGTGAATAATTCCATTCCCCATTGCAGAGCGGCGCAATTCGTATTGACCTGCATGCAATCGTCTGCATACTCCGCATAGAAGTTGCCGAACTCCAGTTGGCATGATTGGCGCTCTGATTCAGGAAGCTGCAACAGTGCCATCAGACTGTAATGATACAGAAAAACCCGGCAAAAAGGCGATACCCCTTCACGGTCCCGCAGTAATTCGACCGATCTCCTCACCATAGCGAGGCACTGCTCCAACAGTTCCGGTTGGCGCTCATTCCGATAGACAGCAGATAAAATGACCGCCGCATTGGCCGGAGCATAATTTTCGCTGTAATGCGTTTCGAACGGATCAAGCAGTTGATTATATTCTGTTACCGTCCAGGAGCGAATAACCGGGACAAAGTCGGATAATACCTGCTTCATCGAAGCATGGACTTTCGTCCAACTGACGCTGGAAGACATTCTGATTCCTCCTTCGGGCCTGTTACGGCCGCTTGCTTCTTACAGCCCGCCGACAGCCGTTCTAATATTCCGTTCAGCAAACTAATCCACATGGAATATATTGGGGATATATTGCTCGCGAGCTTCTTTGGATTCCCTTTCTGTTTTCACATCCTTCCACAGATTCCTTTTCCCTCGCTAATAAAGTCTCGTTAAGGCTGCAAAAATCTCTATATCTCGCTTTACAGCATTTTTGTTGAAAAATAGCAAACTTTCAGAAATGACAAACATGGAAATTTATACATGTAGAATGAATCATGCTAGTAATGGTTCCAAAAAGTAAAAA
Source organism: Paenibacillus sp. J2TS4 (assembly GCF_018403245.1). Taxonomy (GTDB): domain Bacteria; phylum Bacillota; class Bacilli; order Paenibacillales; family NBRC-103111; genus Paenibacillus_L. Next base: position 485,940 of record NZ_BOSH01000003.1, on the reverse strand, counting down.
AACTTGTAACTAAAAATAGTTTTTACACCCACAGACCGAGGATCGTGATAAGATAAGGGTAAGAGCGAACCATTCATTTCCATATTCGCTTGAGTTGTTCTACCATTTTCAAACAAATTTAATAGAGAAAGAGGGGGGATTAACAAACATTTCTGAATAAGGACCACCCACTATATTATCAATGACTAGGAGGAAAGTGATGAACCCTGTCCTTAAACCGTATGACGATGTAGAGCTTTCCGGCTGTCTTGAGGAGGATGTATCTCTTTTTCTAACCCGTCATCAGCGGCCCATAACTGCAGAGCACTCGATTCGTGTCGGTAAAAAAGCAAGGGAGCTCGCGATCAGATTCGGAGCTGACGCAGATCAAGCGGAAGCGGCTGGCTATCTTCATGATGTAAGCGCTATCTTCCCTAATGATGAACGGATTGAGGTTTCAAGACAGTTGGGGATCGAGGTGCTTCCGGAAGAAGAGAAATTCCCTATGATCATTCATCAGAAAATATCGCGAGTCATGGCCAGGGAGTTATTCCGGATTACAGCCGAACCGATTCTTAGCGCAGTGGAATGTCATACCACCTTGAAAAAGAGCTCCTCGCTGCTGGATCGAATCGTATTCGTAGCCGACAAGATCGAATGGGACCAGAGCGGAACGCCTCCCTATCTCGATCATCTGCTCAAGCAGTTGGACCGATCACCCTCTCATGCGGCTCTTGTTTACCTGGAGTTTCTCTGGGACAGGAGAGACACCTTGAAGGTCCTACATCCATGGGCGGAGGCGGCCTACAAGGAACTGTTGGCGGAGTTAGACTAAGGCAAGTGTAATCTCCTCTTCACAATAAGGTTAACTAGACACAGTCATAAGGATAGCTTAATCGAAACGGTTTAGGACAATCTTAGTGACAGATGAAGGAGGAGGACAGCATGAAACTATTTATATCCAAATTCCATGGCTGGTTAGCCTTATGGCTTATGGCTGCGCTATTTGTTACAGGAAATACGGCCGCAGCCGCAGCAGACAAAATAACGATTAATGTCAACGGTCAATCCGTGTCCTTCCCTGACATGCAGCCGACTCGCGTGGAGGGCAGAGTACTTGTCCCCCTCAGGCAGGTGCTGGAAGCTATGGGGGCAGAAGTGAAGTGGAATAATAAGAGCCAATCCGCTGTAGCCACTCTGAATCAAAGCACTGTCGAAATCATGCTGGATTCCAGATATATTCAAGCTTCGAACGGAACGGACTCTTCGCAAGTAGTACAGCTGGATATCCCGGCGATCCTTCTGGAGGGGCGGACGATGATTCCGCTGCGGGCCAGCGGAGAGTTGTTAGGCTTCTCCGTAAGCTGGGATGAAGCGACCTTGACCGCCGACTTGAAATCGGGAGGCCCATCTTCGGAGCCAGCGCTTTCCTTTCCCCATTACCCTTTACAAGGGGATATTAAGCAGCTTCACGAAGAAGAGCTTGACGCTTTTTTCCTGACGAACAGCGTCAGAGAAAGGCATAAAGCCGGAATCCCTCTAGGTCTTCATGTCGAATTGAGCCAAGTAGCCCGCGAGAAATCCAAGGATATGAGCGATAAAGATTATTTCGACCATTCCTCGCCTACCTACGGCAGCCCGTTTGACATGATGAAGTCCTTCGGAATCTCCTTCAATGCGGCCGGGGAAAATATCGCTATGGGCTACCCGACTCCGGAAGAAGTAGTCACAGGGTGGGAACACAGCCCTGGTCATCTGTCTAATATTGTCTCGGAAAATTTTGCATATATCGGAGTCGGCTACATTGAAGGCTCCAACGTCTTCTGGACTCAAATGTTTACGGACTAAGCCTTCATGAAGTAATTCAAATACGATAGGAACAAAGCCCGAAGCTGGGAATCGCAACGATTCTCGGCTCCAGGTTTTGGCGGCTAATGATAGCCTAGGCTTGTTCGGGAAAATATTCTTTTTGCAGAGCATGTAGCTCTGACAAACATTTTTCGGAAAAACGAATAGATTTGGTTAACGCTTCTATATCCGCTCGTAACGCTTCCTTCAAAGAGGCCTCATACTCGGGAATAGGCCCGGAATAGGCTTGTAAAGTCTCGAGCGGCATCAAGGCAATTTCTTGATTCGCCAGAGCCCGTCTTTGATGAAAGTATGAGACATCGGGATTCATCGGATGATGCAGGTTGCCCTGCATCGGATGATTAAGCACGGCCAGCACTTGAACCGCCGCCTTGGAGCCATTCGGATTCCATTCCACTATCTTGCCGACGTATTTCCCCGTCTTATACTCCGCCTGCACAATCTCTCCTACTTGATAAGTATCCGACATGCGATTTTGCCCCTTTCATGACAATATTAAGTGTCCCCGTTGGTTTCTCGTTTAAAAAATCGGAACAGGGCATCCACCGATTGAATCCGGTTAAGCCGGTCGATTAATTGACCCTCGTTAAACAACAATACGCTCGGTACGGTCGTCAAATTCCAGGTGCGTACGGCCATGGGAGCAAAGTTAATATTGCATTGGTAGACAGCCATCCCCGGTATAGCTTCGGAGACGATGCCGAACATTCTAAGAGCCAGCTTGCACGTCCCGCATAGTGGAGTATACACCAGAACAGCAAATTCCCCTTCTCGCTCTCCTACCTTTCTAATCAGGTCTTCCTCTGTCAATTCAATCACGGTTACGCTCCCCATGGTCAATCTGCGAAAGGCCGGATGCTTCCGCACCAGAGCTTCTCCTGCCCTCTGCGGGCTGTTGTTCCTCCAGAGCCTTAAGCTCCTGCTGCGCCTCCCGTATTTCTTCCCTCGGCAAGCGTCCTTGCTGGAGCTCTGCGTCCGATAGCTGCAGAAGCCGTTCATACATCTTGTGACCAAATTGAATCGCCTCGCCGTGCGCATCCTGACCAATCCATTCGAACAGCCAGTCCTCGGCGTCCGAATATCGCTCCATCTGCAGGCAGTACCGGCAGATTTCATGCAAGCAATCCTTTTCCAATGAATAGGGAGCCAGCTTGTCCAGCAGCCCATCGGTTTCTGCAACCAGATCCATGTAATCGGTTTGGGTAATCCCGAGTCCGCGGGCCGCAAACAACAACATAAGCGACTTGACGTACATAGGATAGGCAGCGTCCCGCCCTTGAACCGATTCGGTCAACTCGCCATCCTCCCGTACGAGCCGAGCGACAATCAGCAGCTTGTCTGTATCCACGCCGTTGCCGCTGGTCAACAGCTTGATCAGGTCCTGGTAGGACAACGCACGAATCAGCTTTAGGCTTATACCGAGAGAGCGGCCCAGCCACTCCTCCATAATGGCCTCGGCCTGATCGGCCTTCTGCTCTTTTCTTAAGCCCGCCAACCGGCCAAGCATCTGGGTCATCTGACCGATGAGACGCATTAAATAATCTCTGTGGTACACGTTCGGCCCTCCTTCATCGGTCTTCCTTACCGGACTGTTCCTTCATCACGGCTTCATCTTTGCTTTATCATTGTTCCACACCGTAAATCATCAAAGCTCTTGCAAGCTGCGGAGAGTAAGCAGAGTGTTCTCTACTAATCGAGGAATGTCCTCCGCCACTTCCTCCCCGAATTTTCGGGCAAAATCTATCTTGATCTCATTCCAATAGGTCTTGGGAACCTCTCCATGAACATAGGAGAGCGTTTGGGTCACCGGGTACTCTATTCCCCACAGTTCCTCCAGCCGATGCTTGATTTGCTGGCAAACCTCATCAGGATTCCTCACCCTTTTATAAAATCGGAGGATAATCCCGCAGCCTGGCTTGATGTTTTCCAGCTCCATAATTTCCGCGGCCAGATCAGCCGTACCGGCGTGCAGCTCCATTTCGGCGAACTCGTCCTCACCGCCGCCACTCTGCGCAAATCTCACCCCATACGTCCGGGACATTAACGACAGATCTACCCGGTCACTGCGCCCAATGACCGTCATTCGTCCGGATAAATCATAATCATAGACCGTGCCTTCAAGAACGACCTTTATATTTTCATAGATAGTCGGATCGAACAATGGCCTCTACCTCTTTACAGGGCTGCTTCCACATCGGATACAAGGTCCGCGTCATCCGGACTTGTCCGGCTGCCGTAACGGGCGATCAACTGGCCGTCCCGCGAAATAAGGAATTTCTCAAAATTCCATTGAACTTCCTCTTGCGAATCTGAATGGGCCGTCAGCCATTGGAACAGCGGATGCTTCTGGTCCCCTATCGCATGCACTTTCTCCATTACATCGAAGGTTACATCATACTTGGTCCGGCAGAACTGCACAATTTCATCCATCGACCCCGGCTCCTGTCCGCCGAAATCATTGGAAGGAAACGCCAGCACGGTCAATCCCCGTTCCTTGTAGGCACGGTGCAGCTTCTCCAGCGCTTCGTATTGTGGTGTAAATCCGCATTGAGAGGCGACGTTGACGATGAGCAGCACCCGTCCTTTATACTTGTCCATTGAAATCGGCTGTCCGTCTGCACCGTTGACAACTAAATCAAAAATAGACTTTTCCATTTAAGGTTCCTCCTAAAATTTGATTACTATGTATATAGGGCACTAAAGAAAGCTGTCGTTCGTCCAAAGGAAAGTGCCTCCGAAGGCTTTCCATGAGCTTTATATCTTTAATGCCGACAATTCAGCAGCCCTATTCCTGCGTTTCAATCCACGCATACACATAGGATGCGACTTTTCCATGTAATCACTGGATACCATATGATCGATTTCAATCCACGCATCCACATAGGATGCGACTGACTTACGTGGAGCTGCACAAAAGCATGTCGGTTTTATATTTCAATCCACGCATCCACATAGGATGCGACAGCGGGGTCTCAAACCTAGCATACCACAAGGGTTCGCAAGCTCAAAAGTGCGAATCCCAATTTTCGTGCATCTTTTCAGGTGACTTTTTCCAGAAGAATGCTTAAAACCCGCACGGTTACGCAGGTGCGAATCTCCCGGGATTTTCATGGGAGCTTGAGGTTCGCACTTTCCTTGCGTATGGAAAACGCCATAAAATCATAAATCCCATGCTGATTTTCAATCAACACTCACATGGAGTGCGACTCCTGCATCAGATCCATTTCAAACTGCGGATCGTCTACATTTCAATCCACGCATCCACGTAGGATGCGACTTGGTAAAAAAGGCGGCGGAAAACACTGGACAAAGAAGATTTCAATCCACGCATCCACGTAGGATGCGACCCAAGGTAAGTTCTCCATTTCATATTTCATGATAATTTCAATCCACGCATCCACGTAGGATGCGACCAAGATAAGCTGCTTGAGGCGCTGAAAGCACGGATTGATTTCAATCCACGCATCCACGTAGGATGCGACTCTTATAAATACCGAGCGCTGTTTAACTTTACCTGAGATTTCAATCCACGCATCCACGTAGGATGCGACTGCGGGGTCTCAAACCCAGCATACCACAAGGGCTCGCAAGCTCAAAAGTGCGAATCCCCATTTTCAAGCGCTGTATCTGGTCATTTTATTCCGTAAAATCCCCGAAACCCGCGTCGTTACGCCGGTGCGAATCTCCCGGGATTTTCATGGGAGCTTGAGGTTCGCACTTCCCTCGCGTATGGAAAACGCCATGAAATCATGTAGCCCGGGATAGTGGTTTCAATCCTCGTATCCACTTGGAGTGCGACATGTCCGTATAGTAAACAGCACCACGTGAAGGCATGACAAATCCTTATTCTTTCCTGTATGACTAAAGGTCCACTCCATCCTATTATATCAATACCTATCCAGCGAATCTAATGGTTGATCGTTAAGCGTAAAATGATTACAATAATTTCGAGAAGTATTATAATGACGAATTAACAAGGAAGGTAATAAACCATGACCGACTCGACTAATTCCCCAAACCAGGAAAGCTCCCAAGACGCTGCAGGCTCCAGCGCGGAGCCGAAAAAAATGAGCCTGGCGGAAGCCGTACGCAACAAGCTGGCACAAAAAAAGCAAGCCCAGGACCAAAACAAAAATAAAGACTTCGGTCCGAATTCCAATCAAAAAATGAAAAGTCAGATGACCAAAAAAGTAAATAACCAGCGGCGCCGGACAGGTGGAAGCTAGGGCGATGCTTCTATCTGCCCGGAACAGCGTATGACGTGATTGAGTCTTAACGGTCACGTCCTGTTCATCTTCTAACCATGCCACGGGCTCCCGGCGAAGGTTCAATGAATCCATGGATCATTATAATAATCCCACAAAGCTGACGTGTGGCCTTTGAAGTGTATTCCTAAATCCTATAATGTAAGGATAAACGCCTGCGGCGTCCTTGATCTCTGATCAAGAAAGCCTGCGTTTGCCGTCGAAATTGACCGATAACGATTATTCTGACAGAGTCTTTATGAATGAATGATGGACAAACGTAAACCATAGGTGAGATACTGCCTAAGTGGGATGCGATGATGAAGTGTGCTGCCATGCAGGTTCGGTATAATGGAATGCGCTGCAGGACTACAACCGAAGGTTGGCGCAGTGAAAGCACTTCGTACGTCATAGATTCAGAACATGCTCCATCGCAGATTAGACTCTCTGCTGACAATCGACTGCAATAGTGCAGTCGTTTTGAGCGGAAATCGCCCTTTTCCATCCATCGACTGCGATTGTACAGTCAAATCTTTAGGTTCATCCCTTTTTCGGCCTAAATGGAAGAATCTACTGCACATTTGCAGTAGATCTAGCCAAAAAGGCGTAAAGGTTTCTCATCGACTGCACATTTGCAGGCGAACTGTCGTAAAGGGAGCAGAACCTGCTCCATGACGGCACTTTCTCTTATCCGCCCCCTGTCCTCCTTGTTTCGTGTGAGCGGTGGCAGACCAGCTTCATCTTATCATCGGGTTCAATTCAAGGGATGACTGCTCATAGCTATAAGCTTGCCAGAACCCCCTTTCGAACCGGAGGGGATTTCTTACACAAAAATGTCCCAAAAGTCAGTTTATGATTTTCAAAGCCCCCACTTCTGGCAGAAGCTCAATCTAAACAGAAGCCCCCATCCCCACTTCCTAGGTGGTTTTGGAGGCTTTTCTTTTTTATTCTGGGACTGGTTCATCCTTTGCTGTCCTCATGGGACAGCCCCTCATACTCCCGGGGTGGTTGAACCGCCCTGGTAGCGGGATTAACTGCCGAGCAGCTGTTCCCGCTGCTTTTTCACGTCCGGATGATCCAAATACTCCTCATATGACATCTGCTTGTCGATGATGCCGTTAGGGGTAATTTCAATAATCCGGTTCGCGATCGTTTGGATAAACTGATGGTCATGAGAGACAAAGATCAGCGTTCCTTCAAAATCAATCAGACCGTTATTCAGTGCGGTAATCGACTCCAGATCGAGATGGTTCGTCGGTTCGTCCATCAGCAGGACGTTCGAGCCCGACAGCATCATCTTGGAGAACATACAGCGAACCTTCTCGCCACCGGACAAGACGCTCGATTTCTTCATCGCTTCTTCTCCGGAGAAGAGCATCCTTCCGAGGAATCCACGAATGAAAGATTCGTCCTGCTCCTTGGAGAACTGTCTAAGCCAGTCTACCAAGGTCAGATCGTTCTCGAAATAGCTCGAGTTTTCCTTGGGGAAATAGGCCTGTGAAGTCGTTACTCCCCAAGTGTAGCTGCCTTCATCCGCCTCGACTTCTCCCATCAATATCTGGAACAATGCCGTCTTGGCATTGCCGTAAGGTCCGACCAAAGCGATTTTATCCCCTTTGTTTACAACAAAGTTCACCTTGTTCAGCACAAGCTCGCCTTCAACCTTCTTGGAGAGATCTTCCACCATTAGCAGCTGCTTGCCCGCTTCCCGCTCCGGTTTGAAATGAATGTATGGATATTTCCGCGAAGAAGGCCTGATGTCCTCCAGCGTCAGCTTCTCCAGCAGCTTCTTTCTGGAGGTTGCCTGCTTCGATTTCGAAGCGTTGGCGCTAAAGCGCTGAATGAAGGCTTCCAGTTCCTTCCGCTTTTCCTCCACCTTCTTGTTCGCCTCTCTAGCCAGCCTCAACGCCAATTGACTGGACTCATACCAAAAGTCATAGTTACCGACGTACATTTGAATTTTGCCGAAATCAATGTCGGCAATGTGAGTACAAACTTCATTTAGAAAATGTCTGTCGTGAGAGACAACAATGACGGTGCCTTCGTATCCGTCCAGAAACTTCTGCAGCCAGCGAATCGATTCCAGATCCAAGTGGTTGGTGGGCTCATCCAGAAGTAAGATCTGCGGATGGCCGAACAAAGCCTGCGCCAGAAGCACTCGAACCTTCTCGTTCCCGCTCAGCTCCTTCATTTTCTGATCGTGGAGCTCCTTGGGTATGCCAAGTCCCATCAGCATTTCTGCCGCATCCGACTCCGCTTCCCAGCCGTTCAGCTCCTGGAATTCGCCTTCCAGCTCGGCCGCTTTCATTCCGTCTTCATCGGAAAAATCAGGCTTCGCGTACAGCGCGTCCTTCTCTTCCATAATTTCATATAGCCGGGTATGCCCCATAATGACTGTCTTTAACACTTCAAATTCATCGTATTCAAAATGGTTCTGCTTCAAAACAGCGACACGTTCACCCGGTGTCACATGAACTTCTCCGCTGCCCGGCTCGATTTCCCCGGATAAAATTTTAAGAAACGTCGATTTGCCCGCTCCGTTCGCGCCGATCAACCCGTAACAGTTGCCCGGCGTAAACTTAATATTCACATCTTCAAAGAGTGCTCGACTTCCGTACCGCAAGCTAATATTACTGGTACTAATCATCTATTGGAAACCCCCTTCAATAAGGAAAAAAATGTATCGTGATGACCCTTGAATGCCCAGAAGGGCCGCAGGCCGCAACTTCTATCATAACATAACCGAGCCGGTTCCGCTTACTTTCTTTTTTCCTGCTCGATTTGTTCTACAAGCTCTGACAGCTCGGCCCAGCGATCCATCGCCCGGTCCAGCTCTTCGGCAACGGTCCGCTGCTCTTCATAAAGAGACTGAACCTGCTCTACATCGCTGCCGGCCTCGGCTATTTGGGCTTGCAGCCGTTCGGCCCGCTCTTCCAGCCCGGCGATGACCTGCTCGATCTCGTCCCACTCCTTCTGCTCCTTATAAGAAAGCTTGCGCGGACGTTTGGAAGAAGAAGTGTCTGCATCCCGCGGATCGGTAGAAGTATCCGGGCCCGCTGTCTTCGACTTTTTATCCGCTTCCTCTACCACCGGCTCGTTCCGTCGGGCCGCAAGATAATCGGAATAACTGCCTTCATAAACGCGAACCCGGCCTTCCGCGTCTTCGAAGGAAAACAACCTATCGGCGGTCCGATCCAGAAAATAGCGGTCATGAGAAACGGTAATGACCACTCCGGGGAAGCTATCCAGATAATCTTCCAGCACGGTCAATGTTTCTATGTCCAGATCGTTGGTCGGCTCATCCAACAGCAGCACATTCGGTTCCCCCATCAGAGTTCGCAGCAAATACAACCGCCTGCGCTCCCCTCCCGACAGCTTGCCGATCGGCGTCCATTGGGCGGATGGAGAGAAAAGAAATCGCTCCAGCATTTGCGCGGCGGAAATCGTCTGCCCGTCCTGAGTGCGAATCATCTCTGCGCCTTCTTTAATATATTCGATGACGCGCATTTGTTCGTCCATTTCCTGACTTTCCTGCGTATAATACGCGAGCTTGACGGTCTGTCCGAGCTCGATCCGCCCATCGTCAGGCTGGAGACGGCCGGCCAGCAGATTTAACAAGGTTGTTTTCCCGCTGCCATTCCTGCCGATGATGCCAATCCGATCGTTCGGTAATGCAATATAATTGAAATCTCGAATAACGGTCCGTCCATCGAACGACTTCGACAGCTGTTCAATCTCCACAATTTTCTTGCCTAATCTGGAAGCCGAAACCGACAGATCCAGCCGCTCGGCTTGCCCTCCGGGGCCTTGTTCCTTGAGCTCCTCTACCCTTTGGATACGCGCTTTCTGTTTGGTTGTTCTCGCCCTTGCTCCTCTTCTCAGCCAAGCCAGCTCCCGGCGGAGCAAATTTTGCCTCTTCGCCTCCGAGGAGGCCTCCTGCTCCTGCCTGTCCGCCTTTTTTTCCAAATAGACGGCATAATTGCCCTCGTAGCTATATAATTTGCCTTGACTGATTTCAAAGATCGTATCGGTCACCCGGTCCAGAAAGTATCGGTCATGGGTTACGAGCAGCAGAGCTCCCCTATATTTCGTTAAATACTCCTCCAGCCACTCCACCGTTTCATTGTCGATATGGTTCGTCGGCTCGTCAAGAATGAGCAGGTCGGCCGGCTGGATTAACGCCGCAGCGAGAGCGACCCTTTTACGCTGTCCGCCAGACAGCAGGGAAGCCGGCTTATGAAATTCGGAAATGCCTAGCCGGGTCAAAATCGTCTTCGCTTGCGTCCCGGCCTCCCACGCATTAGTCGAGTCCATGCGGGCCTGGGCCTGAAACAAACGCTTCTGACTTGCTTCCGCCTCAGGGTTCTGCTCCAGCTCGTAAAGAGCGCCTTCATAATCTCTAACCGCCTGCATAATAGGATTGTCGCCTTTATACAGGTAATCCAGAACCGTGATTTCTTCGTCGAATTCCGGATTCTGAGGCAGGTACTCGACGCGAAACTGCCGCGCGTGGATCACTTCTCCCTCATCGGCGGCCTCCAGGCCCGATACGATTTTGAGCAGGGTGGATTTTCCGGTTCCATTTACTCCTATCAAGCCTATTCGCTGTTTCTCCGATATCGTAAAGCCAATCTTGTTAAATAGTATTTTATCGCCATAGCTTTTGGATAAATGTTCCGCCGTTAATATGTTCATCGTTTCAGCTCCCGGGTTGTTCCATGATATAAGCGGCCAGTAAGGCAATCGTGTTCCACAGCGCTTTCTCATGAGTCCGCTCCACGGCATGAGAAGCCTGAACGCCGGGCCCGATCAGAGCCGCCTTGATGTTGCTGCCGCCGCGCAGAGCCGCCGAAGCATCGGAGCCGTAGAACGGGTATAAATCGACGGCAAAATTCAGTCGTTCACGCTCCGCTAAACGGATCAATTTCGTAGTCATGTCGTAATCATACGGGCCGGTCGAATCTTTCGCGCAGATCGATACGTCCTGCTCCGTACAGGTTAGATCGTCCCCGATGGCCCCCATATCGACAGCGATGAATTCGCGGATATCTTCCGGGATATAAGACGAGCCGTGCCCTACCTCCTCATAAACAGAGAGGATGATTTTGACCGTTCTCGGCGGGAGCTTCTGATTCACAGACAACCATTCCAGCAGCCCGAACAGACAGGCGACCCCCGCCTTGTCATCCAAATGCCGCGATTTGATCCATCCGTTAGGGAGAAAACGGGTACGAGGATCAAAGGAAATATAGTCTCCGGGTCGAATCCCTAGTGCTTCCGTCTCTGCCTTGCTGCCGACTTTCTCATCCAGCCGGATTTCCATGTTGGCCTCTTCCCGTTTCAAATCCCGGGCATCCGGATAGACATGAACGGAGGGACTCGTCGTCAGAATGGTGCCCGAATATTCTCGGCCCTCCCTAGTGTGCACGGTGCAATATTCCCCTTCAATCGAATTCATCGCAAATCCGCCTATGGAGGAGAGACGGATACGGCCGGAAGCTTTAATCGAGCGAACCATGGCGCCCAATGTATCGACATGAGCGGTCAAACCAATCGGCTCGTCGCTTTGTCCGGGCAACGTCAAGACGCCGCCTCCTTTGGGCAGAGACTCGAATGAGACGCCCAGCTTGCCTGCTTCTTGTTCAAGTAAATTCATCGCTTGGCGGCAGTATCCGCTCGGACTAGGAATCGATAGCAGCCTTTGCAATAGGTTGAGCACGTAAGCCCGGTTAATCTGATCGATCATGAAATCCCTCCTAAATGTTCTAAAAACGGATAAAATTCAGCCAAAGCAACCTAAGCTAAGTATGGTAAAATGAAAAGTGCGTTCGGATTTATCATCCGACTGCAGTTAACATCTGGAAGGAGGACGATGACTATGTCGATGACACTGCCCCCTAAAACTTGCTCCGTCGAGAGGTTAGTGACAGTCAAGGAAGATATTCAGAAAGTTCTGAGCGGAAACAAATCCGCACAAAGGCGAAACGGACGCTACGCAGACCCCGGAGAAATCATGGAGCTGGACGGCCGATCCTATGAAGTCTATAATATATATCGGCAAAGCTTAGGGGATCTGACCGATGCCGAAGCGCAAGCGGAAGGCTTCGAAAATGTCGAAGCTTATAAGCAATACATTTTATCTATGCATAAAGGGATGTCCTGGATGCCGGAGATGAAAGTTTGGGTGCATGAATTCCGGCCCGTTCCATAAGATTTGCTGCCATCCTTGGTGCTGAACCGGGCAGGCCCGGCTGCAAGCTTCCCCCGTTTATCAATACAGTGTAGTATCATAAAGGATACTACACTGTTTTATTGTTTTTTTCAATCGAGCCGGAGGAGAACCGAATGTATTCATTCTTGCTATATGTACATATATTAAGCGCCGTCGCATCGATCGGCCCGTTCTTGATCCTGTTTCCGCTTCTTCCCAAAATGCGCCGTGCTTCCCACGACAGCCTTTCCTACCATGTGCCGATGTTCAAATATGCAGTACGGCTTAGCAAGCATGCCGGGCATGTTCTTGTCATTTCCGGAGCTCTGCTCATTTGGATTACTCATTGGACGTGGCTGACCTCCTGGGTAATCATGACCCTAATCGTCATGTTCGGCTCCTTGTTCTTCATTGCACGCGCTTTCTCTCCGACCTTGCGTAAGCTGATGGAGCCGGAAGCGGACAAAGAGGCATTGGTTGCCAAACTGCGGATGAACCTGATCCTGTACCTTGTCCTCATGCTGCTCATGATGTGGTTCATGGTCGCCAAACCGGAGCTATGGTAGCGATACAGAATCAAGCTCCTACATAAATCCAGTTAGTTTGAACGGAGATTGGAAGTCAAATCAGTCAAACCGGATTCAAGGTTGAGTCAGAAGTAAAGCTGAAAAAGGGAGTCGCTCTTAGTGAGACGGACTCCCTTATCTTTTACCATCCTGTATCCAGCAGCTCCAATCGAGAAGAATCAGCTCTCGTAATCGACTGCCACCGAGGATTCTCTGACGGTGGACATATATTTAATAACTTCCTGGTGGACGGGGTGGACCTGGTAAGCATCCAAATCTTCAAGGGAATCGAATTTGGTCACCAGAGCGATGTCATAAGAGCGTTCAGTATGGAGAACGTCGGCTCCGACCTCAATATAACGAAGCTGAGGGATTTTTCCTTCCATGTTCTTTAAAACCTGGACGGTTTCAGCTACGACAGCTTCTGTTCTTTCTTTTAACTTGAAAAATACGATGTGAGTAATCATGACAACGACTCCTTTTGAGATTGGTAGTATATGGAAATACGAAAAATACCCGATTTGGAGAGGGACTGTCGTACCTAATCAAGTCATCCCTCCGAAGCAGCTTCAATCCTAGGTTCTTGGCCGGTTCGCTAGCCGGCAACCCGCCCGCCTTTAGCAGCCTTCAACCTTGTTAATCGTATTAACCGATCCCTAATGCGGTTCTAGGTATTGACCCGATGAGTGGACCATTCCTCCACGTCCCAAACCTTGGTCACCCAATCTTCATAAAAATCCGGTTCGTGACAGACAAGCAGAACCGTTCCTTTAAATTCCTTAAGCGCCCGTTTCAGTTCGGCCTTGGCAATCACATCCAGGTGATTCGTCGGCTCGTCAAACAAAATCCAGTTGCTTTCCCGCATAAACAGCTTACATAAGCGGACCTTGGCCTGCTCTCCCCCGCTCAACATATTCAACGGGCGCGTAATGTGCTCGTTCTTCAATCCGCAACGGGCCAAAGCCGCTCGGACCTCATGCTGATTCATATGGGAGAACTCGCTCCATACGTCGTCAATCGGAGTTATATTCTTTGCCTTCATTTCCTGCTCGAAATAGGACGGATATAGAAAATCTCCGGTAAAGGTACGCCCGGACAGCGGATTGATTTTGCCAAGGATCGTCTTCAGCAAGGTAGATTTACCGACTCCGTTGTGGCCGACAATGGCGATTTTGTCCCCGCGCTCGATCGTCATATTCAGCTTCGGCAGCAGTGGATCGGTGTACCCGATTTCCATATCCGCCGCTTCGAAAACGATACGGCCGCTCGCCCTGGATTCCTTAATAATAAATACCGGCTTCGCCGCTTCCTCCGGACGATCGATGCGATCGAGCCGTTCCAACTGCTTCTGCCTGCTCTTGGCCCGGCCTGAAGTAGAATATCGCGCCTTGTTTCTCTGAATAAAATCCTCCTGGCGCTTGATAAACTCCTGCTGCTTCTCGTAGGCGTCTATATGCTGGGATTTGTTAATATCCGCCATCGTCAGAAACTTCTCATAGTTGGCCGAATAACGGGTTAATTTAGCAAATTCCAAATGATAGATGACACTAACAACCTTATTCATGAACTCGGTGTCATGAGAGATGAGTATAAAAGCGTAAGGATATTCTTGCAAATAGGAGGTCAGCCATTCGATATGGCTTACATCCAAATAGTTGGTCGGCTCATCCAGCAGCAGAACCGTCGGCTGCTCCAGAAGAAGCTTGGCCAGAAGAACCTTCGTTCTTTGCCCTCCGCTCAAGCTGGCAACATCGCGGTCCAGTCCAATCGCATCCAAGCCGAGTCCGTTGGCCGTTTCCTCAATTTTCACATCCAGCATATAAAAGCCGCTGTGATCCAGCCGTTCCTGGATTTCCCCCATTTGCTCCAGCAAGGTTTCCAGCTCCTCGGGAGTCGCTTCGGCCATCTTATCGGTAATGGCCATCAGATCTTTTTCCAATTCATACAGGGGCAAAAAAGCTTCCTTCAGCACATCCCGCACTGTCTTGCCGGGCGACAGATTCGTATGCTGATCCAAATATCCATATCGGACATTCGGGGTCCATTCGACCTTGCCCGTATCCTTCAACAACTGTCCGGTTAATATATTCATCAGGGTAGATTTGCCTACTCCGTTCGCTCCGACCAGTCCGACATGCTCTCCCGCCAATAAACGGAACGACACGTTCTTAAACAGCATGCGGTCCCCGAAGCTATGACTTAATTCTTCTACCGTCAAAAGGCTCATGTTCTTTCCAATGTCTCCTGTCTAATCCAATTCATCTTTAAATACCGTATTATTATATCATTAACTGGTTTGGACAGGAAAGAAGACAATTCTTCTTATAACGGATTTTTAAAAATCATATCGACAGTGGCAATCGTAATCCGGTCTTCTCCTTGCAGTGCGTATTCCCGGTAAGGAATCAGACGCTCCTCATTTAGATAGCTGCCATTTTTGGAGCCTAAATCTTTAACATAATACCCTTCCTGCTCTTTGCTGCGGCCTATTTCCAGATGAACTCTCGATACACCGACCGTATCCTCTACATAGTGAACCGCTTCCTGACTTCTTCCGATTCGGAAGCTATCCTCTGCCACGGGCACCTTTTCAATATCGTCTTCTCTTTGCACCTCGAGAAAAGGCCGGAGCGAACCGATCATGGCTTGTACCCCGTCCGGCGTCAACAGTACCGTCTCATCCTGTGGAATGAGCAGTGTCGTCCGCTCGGTCAAGGTCGAATGAGGAGCCAGGTCCGGAGCTGAGACTGAATTTGGGGCTCGGGCAAGATCTGAATCCGGATTTACGACTGGATTTTGCTCCGAAGCCGGGAATGAATCCAGATCTGGGTCTGGAGAGGGATGCATCATTTCCAGCCTTGTCGGCGCCGCCTGTGAATCCGCCCCGCTGACCCAGGATGCTCCAAGCCCCCGCCTTGTCTCCTCAGGCATCCTTGGGATTCGCCGCTCAGGCGCCGCCTCCCTGCTCAAACGAAAGGATGGGCCAGCATCGTACTTTTCTTGGACGGGGACAGGTCCGACTGCAGCCCTCTCCGGCTTCATATTCTTCGTATGGAAGGTCAAGGGCAGCTTTCCAATCTTGTGCAGAACAAATAAACCGTCCGCTATCAATAAGCTCACGCCTAAACAAATATATAGCAGTCCCTCCGATGGATGGGTCCCGTAATAATACCAGACGCCTACAAGCAGTGCCGCGCTAAAGAGTACTAGCAGCTTAGGAACTAATGGCCGGTCCTCCGGAATGTTAAATTCAACGGCCGGCTCTTCTGTTTTTTCGTTTATCGAGGCTCGCGGAACGTATTCTGCGGCTGCTTCCATCGTGTCCGGAGAGGGCTGTGCCGTCTCTCCCAGACCATCCAGCAGGACCGCTTTTAATTCGATTAGACTGAACTGGCCTCCGCTTAAAAGCGTCTGCAGCTTTCGCCAACGCTCGCTTCCCGATACGGCCGTATGTTTCGCTAAGTAATCGGCAAGCCTTATCAAATCTTGCTGCGCGTTGCCTTTCCCGGATAATGGATGGAGCGGCAAATAGAGCAGTTGGATATCCGCAAGCTGCTGTCCGATATAGATGTACTCTTCCTTGAGCACATACCGTTCTTCATTGAGCATATAAATTTTGCTGTCGTCCAGGATCGTTACAATCGTATAAATAAAGGTATAGAACTGTTCCTCGGACAATTTCGTCCTCTTAATGACCTCCGTAAGCGTCGTAAGGGAGGTCGTATCATACCTGAATTGGATCGTTCGGTCTCTTTCCTCGAATTCTATTGGAAGCTGCCGCGGAACCGTATAGGTTTCCAGCATTTTATACTCCAACGGCACAAGATCTTCACGGGTTAACGGCGGATCGCTGGATAATACCAAATAACTTCCGTGCTGCCTTACAGTTTCACATTTTAAACCATACAACAACGTGGTCATGATTCACTTCCTTTCTATAATAAAGAGTGATAAACAAAGTGATTAGTCTCTATATAAGTGGCACATCTGTTCTCGGTTCCACCACTCCTAATAATGATGGCCGTTCGTGGGCTTCGGCCCCTAAATGAACATCTCGTAAACGGCCGTTAGATAGGCGGGAAAAGCAGCATACAGAAATGGATAGCGGATAACGTCCTTGCCGGAAAAGCCGAGCGCCCTGCGATTCTTCAACACAATCAAGTCAAACAGACGGTAGCCTAATCCCGCTGTTTTGGCGACAAATTGCTTTCTGACAACGAGAATGACCACTCCAATAATTCCAGCGTAAAATAGAGAATAGAAAATGCAGTAAGACACAAATTCGACTCCTGTCAAAGCGCCTACAGCTGCCAATAGCTTGACGTCGCCCGCTCCCAGCGCCTTGAACAGATACATGATAAACATGAAGGAAAATCCGGCGATCAGACCTGTCACTGAGTAGACGAATCCAGACCATCCCCCGGTCCAGCTATAGTAGCCTAATCCTGCAGCTGCACCGATTAAAACAAAAGTGTTGGGTATTTTGTGCCGGGTCGCATCCGTATACAAGGAAGCGACCATT
Organism: Paenibacillus sp. J2TS4; assembly: GCF_018403245.1. Lineage (GTDB taxonomy): Bacteria > Bacillota > Bacilli > Paenibacillales > NBRC-103111 > Paenibacillus_L. Next base: position 468,549 of record NZ_BOSH01000003.1, on the reverse strand, counting down.
AAGACGGAAGCGACAATCCAGGGCATGGTCACCCTCTTTTCTTCGATATAATTTTGGAAAATTCGCATATATGTAGCACTAAACAAAGCTGTCATTCCGCTCCGAAAGAAAGTGCCCCCGAAGCTTCAAATATCAGGCTCCTGTCCATATTCGTTCGTAAGCTCTTTTGCGCAAGTAAACCGTTTTATTGATGAAGGGAATCGGCAGCTTGAAGGCTACTTCCGCTTCAATCCCAAAATAAGCCTTGCTCGGATTGCCCAATGTCGGGAAAGTCATATCGGTTATCCGGAATTGTTCAGGACGAATAATATGGTTATCCGCATGACGCAGAACGATCGGCTTGAAGGCGTCATAGATTAGCGGAGCCAAGGTTTCATTGTAATACTGACGGTAAGCGTCCTGTCCCAGTTGCTCCCCTTGCTCGCGGAAAGTCTGCTCCCACTGCATCCATTTCACGATGGATTCGGGCAAAAAGGCAGCATAGTCGTCCACCCATTCTTCCGCTTGGATAAGCTTATCTCTCGCCTCCCCGACCTTGTCGACTATACCGCGCCATACGGCTCCGAGCTTAGACCCGGTTTCCGATTTCATTGCTTCTGTATATAGCAGCTCGACCGGATACATATACGCAGCCATTTGCTTGGTCGATTCCATCACGGTCGTTTTCAATGAAAGCTCTACGATAGACAACTGAACAATCGTGTTCAAGGCCAATGCGAAGGCGAGGAAAAACGGCATGATCAAAGCCGCTTCTAATGTAATTCCACCTTCCTGCCTGCCTAGGAACCGACGAATCAAACGTTTAATAGGACATCACCGCTGTCTTAGTTATTTGGCATCGGTTGTCTTTATTGCCGCAGTTCAACAAGCCCAAGCCGTCCATTAATCTCATCGCGGCCGGCATAAACCACACCCGGACCGTTGCGGAGGCCGTAGTCTGCATATAGGTTGTTCTTTGAGTCAAATCTACTCCGGTATTCAATTCAATCAGCGCCTGCATACGGGACATCACTTTACGGTCGTTGCTGTGAAGCAACATAAACAGCCTTAATAAATCTTTATAATGGACTGTAACTGCTTTAAGTTTTTTTAGAAGCGGAACGGCTTCTCCTTTTACCAGTTTCTGCATATCCCGCACCGCCTCGAAGGCGCCTTGAGCAGCAGCAGCCATAAATACGAGGAGAGGAGATCCGATATTCAAGACGGCATTCTTCGGCTCCAGCAAACCTTCTATCGTACGAATAGCTAGAAAAAATAAGAACATTTCACCGTAAGCGGCCGAATAGTTTCCGGAGCATGAATTCATTCCATATAGAATGTACTCTGCTTCCTGATCCGCAAGCGGATGATCCAACGGCTTGGACGTCTCATGAGTCGCCGGCGGAACGCCGTTTTTACCCGTTTCCAGCTTGGCCGTCCGATAATTGAATCTCGTCAGGGCGTATTCGTTCATATATATCTCATCGCGAATTCCGGTAAGCAGTCCGGATATCCGTTCCGAGAAGCTGACGACTTGTTTTACCGTTTGTCCCGGCTGATCCGGTGTGTACACCTCATCAGGTTCTGCCGGAAGATCGGAGTTGTATTGATAATATTTAGCATATAGACCCGGATTTTCCTCCGATTCTCCCTCCAGCTTCCTATACAAGGATGTAAATGGATCCTGCTCGCCCCATAATCCGCAATTTCCTATGACAGAGTTTAATTCTTTAAGCGCATTGCCGAGCTTTTCCTTCTGCTCCTTATCGCTTGTTTCCAACTGCTCCATTCGTTCATGCCGTTCCCGTTCCTTTGCGCCCTGCTCGCTCTCAAAGCTGCTGATTTGTTGACGCATTTGTTCTAATTGCCCCGAAATCTCACTGTAATCTTCCCCGATAAATAAAGTAGTGGCCTGCCATTTGCTTCTCAGCCAGCTGAACTTGGCTAAAATTTTACCCGAATCTGTCTTATACACTGAGAAGTATTCCAGAGAATAGACCGGAATTCGATCCAGTACTTCGTAGCTTTGAAACGCATCGTTGTCCAGACTGTTCTTCAGTTTCTCCTTTTCCTGACGCAGCTCCTCATTAAGCACTCTTGCCTTCTCTATCTTTTGCTGCAATTCTTCATTTAGTAAATCCAGCTCAGCAAAATCATTCTCGAACGACGATTGCGATCCCAGGAGAAGAGCGGTATAGGCTAATATATCTTTTAACAGCTGTTCGAGCTCATATTTGGTCTGTACATACTCAGAAATTTGGCGATTCGTTTCTGAAATCGATTCATTCGTCGCGCGCAGCGATTCAAATAAGCTCTGAATGGCCCCTGCATTGGCCTCGGCATTCTTCTGCAATTCCGCGAGAGTTCCGCTCAGAGATTGCGCAGAGCTTCTTAAAGACTCCAACGTTTCCTCCGCCCTCTCAATACTGCTCTCGACCTCTCTAATCGATTGCCTGACACTATCAGCCGTGTTTAAGCCGATGCGATCGGCCAGCTCTTTCAGTTCACCAAGTGTTGCATTATACTTCGAATAGAACCGATTTGCCAAAGCGATGTAGGATTGGGCTGTTTCCCAGGCCTCCTCCAAGGCATCATTCCATGGCCGGATCTTTTGCTCTATTTCATTCGCATGCTCGTAGAATTTGGCTGACTGCTGCAATTGACCGGCAATTCCGGATTTTTTAAAGCGGTCCAACAGCTCCACCGTAAATTCAATCGGCGCTTTGTACTTCATATCTTCCAGCATCTGCTGGCGAAAAACGACGTGATTGGCCAGAGTAAACAGCGGACGCAAGCGAATATCGTCCGGCTCGGACCGGGTGTCCAAATATCGGAAGACCGAGTCATCCTCCGAAGTCGTTAAATTATAATCCAGGACGGATTGAAACAATTGTCTGTTCTCCTCTTCACTGCCCGCTATTCCGAACAAGCCGTAATTCTGCAGCTCCCGGTCAAACCGGGATAAGACCGAGCGGATGGCGGCTTGATGAGCCGCCTCTGTCTCTCTTTCTACCAGCTTCACTCGGATGAAATCTATCAACACCGCATGAAATAAAAAAATAGGCACTATAATGACAATTAAATAGACGGACACAGACCCATCCCGGGCGTATAAAAATCGTTTCATCCCAAGCCTCCGTCCCTAATTATGAATAATGACGACGATTCCGTTCTGTTCAAGTTCCTTTCGGAGCGCCGGGGTCAGATCGTTCCTCCCCTTCTTGTTAATCCGAAAAAAATGCCAGACGACCCCTTTCACTTCCCCTCTCTCCATTAACTCAACATCTTTTTTAATCTGGTCTTTGGCATCTTTATAATTTACGTTGTATTTCACTTCATGCGCCACACCGTCGCGATCCAGCGCATCTATTATTCTATATTTTCCCACTGTGTTAGTGTCGATCCTGACCGATTTCCCGTTCACCAGTTCACGCAAGTATTCACTTGCTTCCTTCTCGCTGTTGAAGTCGAGTTTGGGAGGATCGGGAACGCTCTCCGGCCACGACTTCTTCACGTCTTCTGTGGAGATTTTCCCCTTGATCCTGCCCAGATAAGAGCGCGTCAAATCTATAGCGCGAATCCATTCCACCGGATCTGTAACCTGAGCTGACGAAGCTCCAGCCGCACGCTCCATCGCAAACCAATTTTGGACGATGGAAGGAATCTTTAACGCATGACCCAGCTTGACCTGAACCGTTCGATCCAAGCCGCGATTCGAATAGCTAAGCTCGCCCTCCAGCGTTTCCGGGAGCCACTGGGCAGCTTGCGTCAGCTTCCTGACCGGTCCCGATCCTTTCGCAGACGCTTCCGCCGGAAGGGCCACAACAGCCGGATTACCGAGTCCGAGCAGACCCAACAAATCGGAGGCCTGATCGTTAAATACTCTCCAATATAATCCATCATTCTTGTCTAGCGGATACGCACCGGATATCGGGTCCTTATAGGAATTGTCCCAATGAGCAGCCGTTCGATCCGCACTGACCGCAGCCGAATGAAACAGCGCTGCTTTCTGATACATAAACAAACAGAAGAACAGAATAGCAACCGTGCATAAAAAAATGACCGGAAGCACCAGCGATGCTTCAACGGTAAAGCTCCCGGCTTCGCTGCGGCAAAAATGCCGAAGCCTCCTCTTGGTAGTCCATTGGCTCCTCATGGATGTTATTTGCCGGGAGGCATAATATTGCCCGTATCGTTATTGTGCGTCTCGATCTCACTGTCCGCCTTAGTAAAGAGACCTTCCACCCATTGAAAAATCCACTTTCTGAAAGCTACTGCGATAATAACGATGACTGCCAGAATTAATAGAATTTCTAACGTTCCAATTCCATCCTCATCGTGCCAAAATTGAATAACTTCCTGTTTGAATTTATTCATCTTTATCCTCCAACTCTTATAATTTAATGACCAGGTATTCATCCGACCCTATCGCATGATCAAAATAGCGGGCGTGGCCACGATAATCATCACAATTCCGAAGGTGATGACCATCGGAAATACGAGTTTGGACGAAGCCTCCTCCCCCATCGTTCGGGCCAACGCTTTGCGTTTTTCCCAGAGGGTTCGCGTCAGTTCTCTAAGCGCGAAGACGAAGTCATCCCCGCCTCTGCGATAATTGAGCAGCACCGTTGTCGTGAACAATGAGATTTCAGGCAGGGCACATCTTTTGCTCAACTCCTCCATCGCTCTGGCGAAGGATCTATTATTCTTCAATTCGTTAGACATGATCGCCAGCTCCTGGTACAATGGAGACTTGGTTTCTGACCGATTCGATTCGACACAGCGGATAATGGCCGCCTGAACCGTCTCCCCGGCATTGACCAGCAGGGTGAGCTTGTTCAGAAATTCCGGCAGTTCGATCAGCATGCTTCTCTTATGCAGCCGAATTCGTTTGTTCAAGCCGCGAACCTCCATAAGCGGCACCAGCATGATCAGAAGCAATCCGCAAAGCAGAACCGATAACCACTCTCCTGTTACTGCCGCCAGCAGCAGCATGAACACCAGCACTAAAATACAAGTGGAAATCATCCGGGCAATAAATAGCTTCGTCAGTTCCATCGTAGCCTTGCGCCCGTAACAGGCGACAATCATCAAATGCAGCTTGGTGATGTAAGCGGGCATCTTTTCCATCAATCCCGTTCGATTGACCAGAACCATCGAGACGGGCATTAGAAGTCTGTACGGCAGTGAAATTTTCTGCTCTTCTTGCACATTCATCACCTTACACTTTGATATCCATTATTTTTTTGACAATCCAAAAGCAGCCAAGCAGCAAGAGCAGACAGACCGTCATGACCGTCGGACCAGCCATACCCGAGTACAGGGGGGCCATATAATCCGGTGAACTAAAGCTGAGCAATCCTATAACTGCCAGGGGAGCCACAGTTAATATGTTGGACTCAAATTTTTTCTGAGCGATCACAACGGATATTTCCTGCTGAATCTCAATTTTTTCCCCGATCATGTTGGCCGTTCTGCGAATAACGTCAATTAAATTCCCGCCGGACCTTTTGCAGGTAACGAAGACGTCGACGAAATTATCAATGTCCTCCGAGCCGGCTCTGCCGCCAAATTCGATCAACGCCGATTCAATCGTCTCGCCATTTTGAATTTTTCGATTCATTCGTTCGAACTCAACAATAATATAGGTATTCGGATTTGAATACAGCGTTTTAAGATCACGTATCGTCTCCGCCCAACCGCTTTCCACCGATTTGCCAGCCGTAAGAGAAGAGGATAATGAAAATAAGGCCTGTCGAAACTGATCGTTCAACTCCGCTTTTCGTTTATGCATCTTTTTCCTGGCTGTCCATTTCGGATAAAGTAGTCCAAGGACCGATATCAGTAGAGCCAATATGAGTTGATTGTAAAAAAGATACCCGATAGCGAATAATATGGCGCTGGCAACAAGGATCGATAACGCTCTTTCTTTGCCGGAAAGCCGGTACACCGAATAATCGACAACTTCTTCGATTCTTCCTGACTTCGCGCTTGGTCGTGCGGATACGGGCTTCCTGGATTTACGCGAGCGATCCTGCCAATACAGGACTCCCCAGACGAGCAGCCCAATGGCTGCGGCTGTAACTATGATGACGATGGCTCACACCACCTGACATCTGAAAATCCGGCCGAATACCATTTGCCGGTACGGCTAATTCTGTTTCCGGTCGGCTGCAGCGTTCCTGTCACGCTCCCTTTCTCCGAGCCTTCTTCGCGAAATAGAAACAACGGTTTTAGCTGCACCTCACCTCCCCGCATTCCGGTCACCTCCGATATTTCCGTTACTCTTCTTGATTTATCGCGCAATCTTGTCAAATGAACCATAATGTCAATAGCCGAAGCGATTTGCTTGCGAACTACATCTAGCGGCAAATCCGCCCCGCTGAGCACCATCGTCTCCAGGCGGCTGATCATATCCGAAGATGAGTTGGAGTGGCCTGTCGAAATCGAGCCCTCGTGCCCGGTGTTCATCGCCTGCAGCATATCCAAAGCTTCAGCCCCCCGCACCTCCCCCACGATAATTCGGTTAGGTCTCATCCGCAGGGAGGTTCGGATCAAATCCCGGATGCCAATCTCGCCCTTGCCTTCGGTGTTCGCATTTCTCGTTTCCAAACTCACCAGGTTGGGAACGGTCTTGATTTGCAGCTCTGCCGAATCCTCTATCGTAATGATTCGTTCATCAGGCGGAATAAAATCAGACAGCGCGTTCAAGAAGGTCGTCTTGCCGGAACCGGTCCCTCCGCCGATAAAAATGTTGTACTTTGCCTTGACAAGCATAGCCAGCAGCTCAGCGGCCTCTTCGGTCAGCGCGCCTCTATCCACCAGATCGTCCATCGTCATCGGCTTGTCGGGAAATTTACGAATCGTCATCGTCGGGCCTTTCAAGGCGATCGGCGGAAGCACAACATTCACTCTGGACCCATCGGGCAATCTCGCATCCACAATGGGTGACGATTCGTTCACGACTCGGTTGACCTTCGAAACAATCGACTGGATGATGTCCTCCAGCTTTTGAGAATCCTCGAATACCGTCGGACAAGAAGTGACCTGTCCCGCCTTTTCAATAAAAATCTCACGATGACTGTTAATCATAATCTCCGAGATGGTCTTGTCATCTATAAGGGGCTGCAGCACATCCAGACCGCGAAACGAATGATAGAGCCGTCTTATCGCATACGCTTTCTCGCGGGCGGTCCAACCTATTGCGCTATCGGAGGAGAATACCTCCTCCTCGATCATTTCCACCAATTCTTCGTCCGATTTGGCCTCTGAATAATCCAATTGCTCGGCGATTCTGTGGCGAATCTCCCGGATAAGCTCCTCCTCGATCAGCAGGAGACCGCCTCCTCTCTAACCTCGGGCTCCAGCTTCCTGAACCATCTCATCAGCTGAGCCCGATAGGTGCTGTCAGACAATAACTGGGATGCGGAATGGACATTCTGCCAATCGAATACGAACGGTAATTGTCCGAATAAGACATATCCAAAACTGCCAATGTCATTAACAATGCTTCCTGTATACTTGTTGAGGACAAACGAAACGTCTACAGCTAGCGGACCTATCTTCTCGCAGAAATGGTTGTAAATAGCCTTAGTCTTCGTTAAATGATTCAAGTCATCCTCAACGAGCCACAGAATCCGATCACTTGCGGCCAAAGCCGCCCATATTCTTGCATGCCTCTCCGAATCACAATCCACAATGACATAATCGTAGTCTGACTGTCTGAGCAGAGAAAGCAGCTTCCTCGCATCTTCTTCTGTCATCTCCTCCATTTCTTGTAAACTCTCGCACGGATCAACGTATTCCACCTTGCTCTCAGGGTCTATGCTCTTATATTGCTCCAGCTTGGATCGAGCATAGGGAGAATCTGCCTGCAAATAATAAAGCAGCCGCTCGAATGGACGCTTCTCCCGATCCGTCGGAAAAATTGGTGCCGAGCGGGCAGCCTCCAGACTCAGGTAAAACACTTTGGCGCCGCGAAAGGCAAGCATCGTCGCCAAATTAGCGGCCAATACTGTTTTGCCGCAGCCTCCTACAGCAGAATAGACAGAAAGGACTCTAGTCCTTCCATTCTCATTTCCGGTCAACCTTCCCGGTGCAGGTTTATCCAGCATGTAAGCAATTAATCGTGAGAATAATTGGTTCAACGGCTGGTACCTGTATACTTCAAGCGCGGAATCATCGGGCACCGTTATTTCGTCGACAAGCTTGGCTACAGGGATAGTCGAAGGCAAGCCTGAAGCAGACAATTCCGGATTAATCAGGATGAGATCGAAGCTGTCATCTGCCTGCTCCAACATTCCAGGTTCCGTGAAAGACTTGACAATGACCTTGCTCCGGTATTCCGAGGTACGCACATAATTGAGCAATATATTCACATACATCTGGTCGTCATCCAATATCGCTATCAGCCACTTCTCCATCGTCCCTCATCACCTCCTATAATGCTATGGCAAGTAACCAGCCATCTGCAGAGCCCCGCCGGCAATTAACAACAGCGACAATACCGCAACCCCTACCGCAGCTCGAAGTTCTTTTCTTATATCCACCCCCTCCTTCCCAAAAAAAGGAGCACCGCAGGGCAAATCGACAATCGATTCGCTCTGCGGTGCTTCCGCATGAATAGATAACTACACTAAATTATACCATAAAATATCATTTTTTCAATATAATTGCAAAAAATCATTTAAACCATTTGGCCAGCCAAGCACTTCGTTTCCTGCCGCCTCTTTCAGCGGTGGCCGCAATAAGGCTAAGCAGCGGCTCGCATACATGACGGAGTGTATCGAGAATTTCCGGATCATCCTGGGCAATTCTCCCTTTCCATTGAGCGTCCAGCAGACTTTTGCCGGCAAAGGAAGGAATCAAACAAAGGGGCGGTTGAGGCAGCGTGCTCAGCCACTCTTTTCTGCCTGAGAACGCTTCATCCCTATTCGCAATCCAATAAATCGCCTTATTGCTCAACCCCTCAACGAAATGGAGTGATTCTTGCGTATCCGGCCCATTAAATTTGGAAGGATAAGGGTCTGCTATCATCAAGATGAGTTCCGCTTCCTTGCACATTTGTTGAACAGCCGGATCGCACCAGCGATTGGATATATCCAAAATCGCGACCGGGTAGTCCAGCAAGTAGAGCAGTCTGTAGTAATGATCCGCGGTCCACTCCCCCTCCAGCTTCCTGTCGGGAGGAAGCGGCAGCCATTCGGTACGGCCGTCCTTCCAGCGCAAGTCAACCGGGCGTTCAGGCAGAAAATCCGGATCCGTATAATAACGGTATTCCACAGGAGCGTGCCTCTCCCCGAACAATAGCGAATGAAGCTCCGGAGAATTACCGGCATGCTCTATGAGGGCATGCGGAATATCGGCATCGTTCAGCAGACGAGCCAGAGCAATAGCGATGAACGTGGCCCCGGCTCCCGGATAAAGCCCTCCAAGCACGATCAGCCTCCGCTTCCCGGAATGTCTGTCCGGTTGACTCCCATGTGATCTCTCCTCCGTAGAGCGAAAGGCGACGGGCTCACCGGCTCCCTCTTGTAGTCGAAGCTTGACTTCCCGAGCACTCTGAATTCGGTCCTCCGGCTGTTCAGCAAGAAGCTGGAAGATCACCTTCCGTACAGCAACAGGAAGATCCTCCGCCAATTCTTCGACGGGCCGATCCCCGCTTGCGATTCCATAATGCTTCCCCCCGCTCAGTAAATAGTACATCATGGCACCAAGCGTATAGAGGTCGGTACGTTCATCCGTCTGCCGGTTCAAAAACTGTTCGGGAGCGGCAAAACCGACCGTCCCAAGCTGAACCGTATCGGCTGTCCGTTCCTCATTATAGTTGCGGGCGATGCCAAAGTCGATCAATCGCACGTTATTCTGCTCGTCTATCATGACGTTGCTGGGCTTCAGATCGCGATAAATAATCGGCCGAGGCTTGAAATTATGTAAATAATCGAACAGCTCGCATAGCTGAATCGAATGCTTCACCACATCGGAGCAAGGCAGATACTGCTTCCGTATAAACCTTTGCTGGAGCGTCTCCCCCTGAATGTAATCCATAACCAAATAGCTGAATCCTTCCTCATTCGGCGGAAAAAAATCAATAATTTTCGGCAGAAACGGATGATCCAGCCGAATCAGCAGAGCCGCTTCCTCATAAAACATCTCCTTATGTCCGGAATGCTTCCGTGATTCCTTCACCGCCCATTGCTTCCCCGGAAGCTTCCGGTCCTCCGCCAAATAAACGGTGCTCATCCCGCCCCTTCCAATAACGGAAAGGATATGATAGCGTTCCGCCAGTAAATGTCCAACCGCCAAGGCCCCGCGAGTATCCATCTTCCCTCCTCCTTTCTGCCAACCTGTCAAAATACAAAAACCGCCCCTATGCATAGCTTGCAGCATAAGGACGGTTCTTCCGCCTCGAAATGAGCCTATCGTTTTATTTCAAATTATATAGCTTAATAATAATAGGTTGCTTTTTACTATAAAAGAAACGGAAATTAATGTCAACCTCATCTGGTTGTTTACTTGATGTTTGCACACTTGGTCAACGCTATTTCCATTTTGCAGCCGAAGCTTGACTCCGAGCGCTCTGAATTCGTTCCTCTGGCAGTCCGAGCTTTAATATAGGTTTATTTTTATATAATGGCTTGAAAAATTAACCTTCCGGCGTTTAATTCATAAAAATCGCCATTTTGCGATCAACCAGAAACAGGCTTTCCGCCGTGTGATCCTCACCTTTAAAAAGACCGGAAAAGAGATAAATAGACTGGCTCTCTCCCTGAGTCTTCATGCCTGCTTCGGCTGTGCTTAAAAACTTTTGGGTCGCTGTATCATAAGCATAGTCCAAATTGCGTTCACCCGTGTCCAACTTATACTTCTCGCCGTACAACTTCTTAATGTCATCTAGCAGCATACCCAGCTCCGCACCGCGTGCTGTCTGGTAGATTCCTTGAGATCCTTCGAACAGTGCCATTCCTGCAACGGTGTCATCTCTATAGAAAATTCTCACTCCGTCGGGATAGTCGGCGATACCCATATTGCTGCCTGTTTCACTCCCTGCAACCTCCTCTGCTTTGGCGCGGGACATCCCATAGCAGATCACAGCATTCAGGTCTTCCTTTTTCCTGATACACATGTCTTTGTCCGAAAAAGTATCGGCCTCAAAGCTCCCTGCGCTTTTTCCACAACCAACGGAAATCACTAGCACCAACAGGATAAGCAGATGCAATCCAATTTTCAATCATGATCCCTTCCCTCTTCTTTCTTCTAATTTGTTCATCATATCATAGTGCCTATCATCTTAAAACGCTTGATTGCTCATTTGCAAAAATAGAAAGACACCGCTACATTTGGTATAGAAAAAATAACCAATCCATACACATATAATCGGAGATGAGTTATAATGTTGGATTTTTTGAAAATAACAGCTACCTGGCCACTGCTCTTATTATCCTTGGCCACTTTTGGGCTAATGTGTATTAAAGACAAGTTCCTCTTTTTTGGTTGGCTGCTGTTTTTAATTCCAGCCATTCTTCAGTTTATTCTGGCCTTTTCGTTGTATCCTCAAGTTAAAACCATATTAATTATTTTCGGGTGCATAAACATTGTATTAACCGCGCTCTCTTCGTTTTTTCTGTGGTACGTTTATAAATTAGCGCAGTCTTATAAAAATTCGAAAGGGAGATAATAAAAGAAGCGAGCGGATAACGATAATTCCACGCAGCTCAACAATCATTCTTGGCAAACATTCTAACTAGTAAAAGGCCGCTCAATATTCCGAATATTACTTGGGTATGCAGACGAAGAAGAAGGAGGACGAGCGGAGAGGAAAACCATAACTGATGACGAAGAATGGAGGAATTATAGCAAAAACAAGACAGAGTACTAAGGGTAATATGTAGGAGGAATGGATGCTGTATCCCCCCTTCCCCATCTTCACCACCTTTTTCCATTCAAACACGATCCCTAAGCCAATACTATACAGAACTATTTTCAGCCGCTCCGCCAACACTCCTGATGAGAATTCGTTTATCGCCCTGTTCATGTTAACGAAAGAGTTTTCTATAGCCAATAATAGTCCCGCGATGATCATACCAACTATGAGAAAAGCAATCACTTTCTTCAATATTCCATTACCTCCTTGGAAAATCAAAAAAAGAACTTTCGAAATTGAAATTGAAGGTTCTTTTTTCGATCAAAACCATAATGAGTGCTTGGCTTTCCATTTCCGCCAAACTAAATTAGGGGATTGAGGGATTAGAGGCTTGGTGGGTCTTGATGGTAGCGATAAAGTGCAAAAGTACCTCTTAAAACCAACCTTTTTCCCGAAATGGGCATTGAAGTGCAAAAGTACCCTTTAAATTCGACGAAATCGTTAGTTTACAAAAAATGTTGTGAATAGAGAGCATTTTCGCACCTTAATCTTAAAAATGGATGCAATCTCAAAAAATGGGGTGCATCTTTGCACCATATCCCAGTCTGGTATAGGCAAAGTTGCTATGCAGAATCACCGATTTCAGAGGGCCGTTTCGTCAAGCACAGGCTGCGGTTTTGAGCCCCTTTTTTTATTATTTTACTTTAATCGTGGTGAGCCATTCACTTGAATGGCTCACCACGATTAGTTTATCTACAACATTTTGCAAATCACATGATATTCGTTGTCTGGGTGCAAGACATTACGACATTTTAAGTAATGAAAAAATAAGAACAAGAAGGAGGCATTTAACAACACGTACGATAATAATCTTGATGTTTTCATACTTATTGCTGCTCTTCTTATTACTTTTATTGTTCACGCTTACCACTCCCATACCATCTTTTTGGTTGGTCGTAGTAACTAATCGTGTTAGGCCTGATTCCACTATACTGTACTACAATCAAAATGTGTTGTCACTTGATTTTATTTTTCTTTGTCTAAATTGTGCCTTGATAATATATCCCTAAATATCATGACTAATGCCACTCTGCATTTAATAAAACTACGTTAACGATGCTCCCGAAAAAATTCCCACGTACGTTCCTTGTAATAGCGATGACCTGCTTCTCCTATATATAATTCGCAATTCCCGGGAACTCCAAAGGCTGAATAAATCTCCTGCAATTTCGCAAAAGCCAACCGGGCTGCATCAATCGGAAAAATGGAGTCAAGTTGTCCGTTGATCATCAGCACTGGTCGGGGAGCAATCAGTCCAGCTACATCATACATTTCCCCCATTTTCATCATTCCAGGAACGATATTGCAAGGACAGTGTTCAACGGATAGAATGGAATGCTCAAACGTATTGAAATAACTACCTGGTGCAGCGGCGGTAATACGGGTATCCAGTGCAGCTGTAAATAAACTAACGGTTCCGCCACCTGAATTCCCGGTGATCACCACAGTCTTTGTATCTACTTCCGGTCGCATTGCAGCGTAATCTATCAATCGTCCCATATCATGTACGCGTTCACCAATCAACGTACGGCCAAACAATAATGCGCGACGTTGCAGTTCATAGCAGGAGTTGTTTTTCCCTGCTGGTATTCTTCCTCCCTTCCCATCTCCCAGAAGCCTCGCACATCTGGCGCCAACACGGCGTACCCGGCAGCCACCGCCTGAACTGCAATATTACGCTCTCCCTTCATAGCTTCTTCGGCTTCCTCTTCATTCTCATAATTCCCCACATATACTTCCTTCCCCCTTCGATTATGACCGTGAGGAGTCAATGCCAGAGGATAAGGCCCGTTCTGTCCATCACCCGGAAGCAAGAAGAAAAACGGAATTTCAACACCAGGTTCCGACCGAATGTACCCTTTCTCCAGAACATAATCAGGCCGTTTGTCCACCCCTATGATTCTGGGATTCAATTCAGTATTTTTGGAATGTTGACGAATGGAATCCAACCCAAGTTGAATGCCCAATTGCCTTCGAAATTGTTCCTGCCACTCAGACAAATCCCTATAATTTCCTATATTATCAAAAGAAAAAACTCTCTCCGTTTCCTTCAGCAACCGTTCCGTCATCTTTTTATCATTAATAAAGATCATTCCGGAATCGCCCTCCCCTACAATCTAATGATGCTCATATAATTCAACACAAACGTATAGTATCCTGAATGCGGCATGGCAGGATGAAAAGACGGAAGCCAAGTTTGCCGCAGATCATTCGGCGAGCGGCTCCCCTCGTGATATGTTGCATGGATTGAAGCGAGTTCAAGTGGCCCATACTTTTTTTCCTCCAGCAGTTTTCCATTTGGGTCCAACATTTTTATATGGAGCGATACGCGCCGGTTACACGAGTCGTGCAAAATAACCGGATGTATGGCATCATCCTTTCCCAACACAACATCCGAGTTTCCATGGCAAGCCATCACATCCTGGTAGCCCATTTGCAAACCGTTGAATCCCAATTTGGCGTGTCCAAAAAAATCAATCGGCGGCTTCCTGTAAGTTACGCTGTTGGCCCCCTCTGACAAACAGCACCAGAACAAGCCGTCAACCCCCAGTATTCGCATTTTTTTCACTGCATGAAAGGCAGCGAAGCCCTGAAATGCCTGGGATTCCCGCCACTCTTCAACCGTTAGCCGACGGCCGATGCTTCCATCCTCGTACGGCTTTTCATATGACTCGAGATGATGCCAAGGATGACTATGACCTTCCTGAAGCTTCCAATTAGGATCGCCGGTCACTGCGAATTCGGTCACCAAATAAGCTCTGTCCGGACTTTGCAGTAGATCTTCTTGCCACTTCCAATCCTGTTTGCGAAACTCTTCCCATGTGCTTCCGTATCCATTAAGCAACACATATGGATGATAACTGCGAACAACCTGCGGCGACTTCCAGCCATAGGAAGACGTCGCAGGCTGTCAATCAAACGTGTTGTCCAACTAGCCAAAGTTCTTCCTGTAATCGCTCATCACTACTGTCTTCCCGCCGTTCACTCGGGATTCTTCGGCCGCAAAGCACATCATATGTCCCTGTATGACGGATTTAACATGATAAGTCCCGCCCGCGCCTTCCAATTCCCGCACTTCTCGCAAAAAGCTGCGGACGAGACCTTCATCGCCGCCATGATGCCCTGTACCTGGCGCATGAACCTTCACTTCGGTCTCGCGATGAGTAAGGAAATCGAATACGACAAACCTGCTCTGTTCCATAAACCCGCGAATTTCCCCTTTCGTTCCCATAATTTGTATATGTCTGGATGAATCTCGGGTAAATCCGCACATATTGAATAAAGCTGTCGCTCCGCCTGCAAACTCGGCATTTACCACCTGGTGGTCTACCACATCATTATCGCAACGGTAAACGCACCTTCCGTACGGCCCCTCCTGAAGCGCATGAATAATGCCGGAATTGGATAAGTCAGCGGTTATAAACTTTGCCCATTCCCTGCCATCGCCCAAATAAAACCGCGGGGCCGCATAAGGACAGGCGGACTCCGCCAAACACCCGTCCGTGCAACGCTGAGCGGAATTCTGGGGCGCGTGTTCCGGCCTGAAGTGCATCAACGAACCGAAAGAACTGATTCGCGTGCACTCCTGATCAACAAGCCATGACAGCAGATCCATATCATGACATGACTTGGCCAGAATCATCGGACTGGACTGTGCCGCATGCCGCCAATTGCCTCTGACGAAACTATGCGCCATATGGAAATAACCGACGTTTTCATTTAATTGAACGGATACGATCTCGCCAATCGCCCCTTCTTGCAATACCGCTTTTACTTGTGACCAGAATGGCGTGAACCTTAGCACGTGGCAAACAGTCAATATTCTTTGTCGCAATGCGGCTTCCTGTTCCATTAGCAAACATTCGCCAGCCTCAGGAGAGATCGGTTTTTCAAGCAGCACATGATAGCCCTGCTGGAGTGCCATCATCGTCGGGTCAAAGTGCATCCGATCCTGTGTACAGATGAACACCACATCGGCCATTTTCGAACGGGATAGAGCTTCCTGCCAATCGGCAAAAACATTCTGCTGCCCAATGCCATAACAGTCGGCAAATAGCTGCCTTCTCACCGGGTCCGGTTCTGCCACGGCTACAAATTCCAATTCATGGGGATAATTTTTAGCGTACGGCGCATAGGCGTAATATCCCCGCCCGCCCGCGCCAATCAATAACGCTGTCAGCTTCAATTCGTATCACTCCCAAATCTGTCAGGCTTTTAACCCGGTTGTGCTGATTCCTTCCACCAATTGTTTCTGAGACAGGATAAATACGATGACGACCGGAATCAACGATAGGACCGACATGGCAAACATCGCCCCCCAATCTGTCGTCGTATCCGGATCCGAGAACATCTTCAGCGCCAGCGACAATGGATACAACTCCGGCTTGTTCAAGTAGATGAGCGGTCCGAAAAATTCATCCCACATCCAGTAAAACTTGAAAATCGTTGCGGTAACTACGGCCGGAACGATCAAGGGGACGATGATCCGGAAAAAGATCGCATATTTGCCGCAACCGTCGATTTTTGCAGATTCGTCCAATTCGACGGGCAAGCCTCTTATAAATTGCATGATCATAAAAATAAGAAACGGCATTCCGAAGAAAGATGGCACAATGATGGGATAAAAAGTATTGATCCAGTCCATCTTCTGAAAAAAGATATACTGGGGAATAATCATCACCTGTCCCGGCAGCATCATGGAGACCAGCATGCAGGTAAACCAGAACCCGGCTCCGGCAAACTTGACCCTTGAGAAGCCGTAAGCCACCAGGGTGGAGGTAACGACGCCCCCGATCGTAGCAACTATCGTAATCAGCAAAGAATTTTTGAAGAATACAGCGAACGTATGCCCTCCGAAACCTTTCCAACCTTGAACATAATTTTCAAACTTCCATACGCTCGGAATCAATTTATGGGAATTGACAAAAACTTCGGAGCTGTCCTTCAACGAACTGGAGACCATCCACAATACAGGATAAATCATCACAAGGGCGAGGAGCAGCACGCATATATGGTATAAAACGCTTTTCGTCCGTATTTTTCTATATATCATCCGCTTATTTCCCCTTTGATTCATAGTGCACCCATTGGGTCGACGATTTGAATATAATCGCGGTGAATAGGGCAGTAATCAGCAATAAGACCCAAGCCATCGCGGCACCATACCCCATATCGAAATATTTGAAAGATTTCTCGTATAAATACAAACCGTAGAAAAGCGTGGAATCAAATGGCCCTCCGCCCGTTACAAGCAGGCTTTCCGTAAACGATTTAAAACCGGCAATAATTTGCATGATCAGATTAAAAAAAATGACGGGCGTAAGCAGCGGCAGCGTAATTTTGCGAAACCGTTGCAAAGCTCCGGCTCCGTCGATCAAGGCAGCTTCGTACAATCCGCTCGGAATCTGTTTAAGTCCTGCCAGAAAGATGAGCATCGAGGCGCCAAATTGCCAGGTTCCAAGCAAGATCAAGGTCCAAATGGCCGTACGCGGATCCATAATCCACGATATTTTGCCTTCGACCCCGAGTGCAGCCAGCAAAGAATTCAAAGCCCCGTTCACTCCGAACAATTGCCGCCACATGACCGCGACCGCTACGCTGCCGCCAATCACCGAGGGTAAATAGTATACCGTCCGGTAAAACCCGATCATTTTCATTCTTGCATTCAACAGCATGGCGACCAGTAGAGCAAAAGCCAGTTTCAGCGGTACCGCGGTAAAAACATAGATCAACGTCGCTTTGACGGCCTTCCAATATCTTTCGTCATTCGTAAACATCGTTCTGTAATTGTCCCACCCCACCCATACCGGCGAAGAAAGTACATCATATTTCGTAAAGGATAGATACAAAGAAACGAGCAGTGGCACAAGGGTAAAACCAGCAAATCCGATCAACCATGGTGAAATGAACAGGTATCCCGCCAAATGATCGGAACCTGTCAACTTTCCTGTTCTTGCCTTCATACATCCCCAGCCCTTTATCTTGGTATGACGTGCACCCGGGTTAAAAAACGACAGATCCCCGACCGTCAGCCGCATCTGGGATCTGCCACTCAATAAGCTATCAAATATTACTTATTTTTACCCAGTATTTCATTTGCTTGCCTTCTGAATTTTTCTGCGCCATCCTGCGCGCTTATTTTCTCGAAGAAGATTTCCTGGCCGATATTGGACAAAAGCTTGCTAACTTCCCCCGCCCCACTTGGATCGGCGGGATCGATCTGGCTGGAATATTTGGCCGCTTCGGCAATGTATGCGGTCATTTTCCTCTGCGCCTCGTCAAAATCCGGTTCCATCGCTTGCATGATGTTCGCGGAAACCGGCATTCCGCCAAAACCGTTCAGCACTTTGTTCGCTTCGATATCGTTGATCCAGAAGTCGATAAATTTGGCCGCTTCTTCCGGATGTTTGGACGATTTGGAGATCGTCATAAATTGCGACGGCTTCACATACATTCCCTTCCCCTCACCGGATCCCGGAGGCAGTGCGAGAGCAAGCGGTTTCTTTAATGCATCTTCATAAGTGGGCAGATTATTGCTCCAGGCAATCACCATTGCCGCTTTGCCGCTGCCAAACGGAGTGTCTTCTATCCCTTTCGCCTCCAACTCCTCCGCAATGGTGGAAATGGCTCCTTGCTTTTGCAGCCGCAACTGCATTTCGTAGAAGTCGATAAACAGTTGATCGTCCGTATAGCCCAAGGCAGTTCCTTCTTTATTGTACAGACTGGCGCCATGCTGCCTTAAGTAGAGCGGAAAGGCGAGCTCTTGATGTTTATCTCCGTAAATGCCCAAATTATTTTTAATCTGCAGCATATGCTGTTCATACTCTTCCCAAGTCCAATTCGGAGTGGGGGCAGGGACGCCGGCTTTTTCGAACGCTTCAGGATCGTAGATGACAGAGAGAGCATTGTTGGCGATATTAACGCCATACATTTTCCCGTCGATCATTCCGCCGGACAAGTACGCTTCGTCAACGTCCTTCAGGTTGATTTGGCCGGAGTCGATCCGTTCGCTCAGGTCAAGCAGCAGGTCTTTGCCGGCGAATTGCGCGATGTAGGAATAATCGTGCCGGACCAAATCCGGAAGACTGTTGCCGGCAGCCTGTACATTCAACTTCTCATAATAGCCGTTCCAGCCGGTGAATTCGGATTCGATTTTAATATTCGGGTACTTTTCTTGAAACAATTCGATGACTTTATTCGTTTTATCCGTTGTCGTCTGCGACCCGGCCCAATAAGTCATCCGCAACGTAACTTGCTTGTCGTCATCCGGCTTCTTTCCTTCCGTATGGTTATCATTTTCCGGCGGCTTCACATTGGTCTTCCCCGCATCCGGCGGCTTCGCTGTCGTGCCGCCGCAACCGGCCAACGAGATGGCAGCAACCATGATGATAGCAATCGTCCATAGCATCTTTCTGTTCATGCAACCTGTCCCCTTCTTGAATCATTATTGTTAATCACGTTCATTATAATCCTCGCCAACAGGATAGATAATCTAAAAAACAGGTGACAATGTGCAAAAAACAGATGTTGTTATCCCTTCCCGATCGCGCTCAATGCCCGCAACAAACGGACAACAACCTCGGCGCGCTCAGCTCTTTCCTGTGGAGCAAACCGGTTGTCTCACCGTCCTTGCACGAATTTATGTTGGACCGCTGTCTGTATCTTGTGCCCAAACAGGACCAATTCTGCTCATTTATTCGTCAAGTCGATGATTATCGCTTGAGCTTCTGCCGTCAGGGCATCCTTAGCTGCTTGGGTCACCTTGTCTTGCATCGGATCTTTATTTAAATGCTTCAGGAAATCATGCATAAATTTGGCTGCCTGATCCTTGGATCCATTGCTCAAATGATGGGCCGCTTGTTTCGCACTATTCGTCAATTGGTTGGCGAGCGGACCGCTCAAATCTCCACTTGCTTTATACCGATCAAGTAAACTGATTAAGGATGCTATGCTTGAAGGCGCGGCAAATGGTGTCACCTTCACCGCCTGCGAGAGCACTGATTCCGTTCCCTCCTCATTTACTGCACTGATGGCAAACGTATATTCCTTGCCGTTCATCAATGAATGGACCGTGTATACCGTTTCCTTTATGTTCGAGGCAACGCGGTTTCCATCCTGGTAAATACTGTAGCCAGCCAGGTCGGCTTCTGCGTTGGCAGTCCAGTTGAGCGTGACCGCTCCATCCCCGGCTTTCGCCGTCAATCCGGTCGGCGCAGCCGGCGGCTGTACCGGCTCCGTCCCCGACTGCTCAAAACGAATCCGGTACGATGCGACCGCCTCCTTATCGTAAGCGGTTACAATAATGATGGCCGTCCCGGGAATGGCATCCGCCTGCTGTATGACGACTTCAGCCCTTGGATCATTCGCAACGGCATCCACAACGGGAACTTGCTGTGCAGCTTCCGGCAGCGTAATTACATATTCGTCTTGCTCCGGAGAAAAGTCCTCTAATGCCTGGCCATCCACCGTCAGTTCGCGGAGGGTGGCGTCATAACCTCCGGCCGCATCCCGCACCAGCACTTTCCTCTTGCTGAGAATATAGTCGATATCTCTAGAATAATTTATCGCATCCGGCACGACGCTTTGCACCAATTCTTTCGCCCGTGACGGATTTTTCGCTTCGAGAATTTTAAACAACTCGTAGTCCTCGGCTCCATCCCGCATCGCATCTTGGCGCATGGAATTTTTTAATGAGGCGTTGTCAGGATCGGGATAAACGATATGCGTATCGCCCTTCACGTGGACGCCGTCAAGCGGGCTGTTCCAGTGATTCCAAGCCCAGTGAAGGAATCCCGTCGCATTTCTTCCGTATGCGAACCAATTCATAAGCCGGCCGTAATAGACGGGTTGATCGACAAAGCGATTCAAATACTTTTCTCTGGGCAACAGACTTGTATAAAACCACACTTCTTCGCCTAACACCTGCCTGTCGTCATAAAATGATGGGGAACTGTCCAGTATATTTTCATGTGGCACCCAAATATCCAGCTTTCCGACGAGCCCTTCATTTACCGATTGAAAGGTGACCGCATCGAGCGTTTTCATCCCAGGTGCATATTGAGCGATTCTTTCATAAGCCTGCTCCCATTCTTCAATCGGGTAAGTGTTGCCACTATCATAAGGTTCATCGGCAACGTGCTGAATCCATATTTGATCCCACCCTTTTTCGGCTAGATGGGCTTGAAGTTCCGGCAAAAACCGGGAACTCCATTTTATCTCACCGGGACTTCCTATAGCCTGCTGTACATAAGTTGTCTGATGGGTATTTTCAATATGGAAACTCGTATTTTCATACTCGATGAGTTCAAAATTGGACGCTTGGGCCGCTTCATCATCCTCAGTGTCAAATGTATCGTAAACAATATTTCCTTTTGCATCGTCAATTCTGACCTCGTCCAAATATAATTCGCCAATCGAACTCCCCCCTGTACCCAGCATGATTCCATTGACCGATGCAACTGGAGAAAGCAGATCAGCTTGACTTACTTTTAAAATTCCGTTAATGGAAACATCGTATTTCCGCTGCGATAAGTCTACTTCAATCTTAACCGCATACCAGGAATTGGATTGAATTGTTTCGATTTCCTGCCATTCATTATTGTTATTTAATCTATGAACTATGGAAATGGGTCCGCCCGCATAAGATCCCGTGGAAAGATCAACAAGAATGGAATCGCCGTTCAACACTTGAAATTTCGGCCATTTTCCGCTTTGCGGTTCCATGAACCTAAACTGCAATGTCAACTTCTTGTTTTCGCCAGGGAACGTCTTTTTTAAAGCAATATATTTATTATTCGGATCCAGACCGCCCTTGCCGCTTTGATCGACCAGTCTTACTCGCTTATCTTCCACCAACGTTACGATTCGGAACTGTTTATAAACACTTGATTGGTAGGCGAGATGAGCACCCTCCAACCTTTTGATCACGCCTTTATCAATAAAGAATTGAACGTATTCGTCAAATTTGCTCCAATCAAAGATATAGCCCCCATTTTCGTCAATCCGTGTACCCGGTCCATCTTTTAAAAGGTTATATGTCGGTACCAGAAGCGTGTTGATTCGATGCTCCTTCATGCTTTCCGCGAATATATCCATCAGGTTCCACCATTGCTGACTGTATCGCGGATAACCGTACTGTTTAAAAACAGCGTCATCCGCATCGTTGCTGTACAGCCTTCCAGCGGTCCAGGCCCAATTCGTAATATGAAAAGCTCCGTCTTTGGAATCGGGTATTTCCACATCCGCCACTTCGAGATAAATAGGGACTTCTATCGTTCCCAGCGAAGTATTCACTGCCGCCGTACCGATATAACTGCCCGCTGCGGCGGTTTCTGGCACATACACGGTGACCCATATCGGCTGAGTTGTGCGGGCGGGCACCTTTATCGAGGCAGCATTCAGCAACGGATCTGGATAGTCTCCCGCCCCCGATCTGACCATAGAAGAGGGATCAATCTTGCTGTTGCCGCTAATATAAACGTAGTCAACAAAATTATATTTCAGGTGTTGCGTACCAATTGCCTCCGACCCACTTACCAAATCGGAAAATTGTACCGAATGGATATCAAAGGGCTCATTGCTTCTAAGCACAATTTGTGCCGATTCGTATTCGTTTTTGGCAGCGATCCATTCAATGCTGGTATTGGCTTTTTCCGGTTTGGCATCATCTTTGAATACATTTTTTAACGAACTTTCCGTCCACACCTCAACCTCAGCGGCAAGAACGTTACCGTACGGCAGCAAGGACACGATGATGCTTGCAGCCAATAAAAGCGACAATACCTTTTTTGCTGAAATTTTCAATGTCCAAACTCCCCTCTGCTTTATTCAATACCTCTGCAACCAATAGCCGCCATCGCTTCCGCAATGTCCATTTCATAAATATGCCGTCCGGACTATTGCCCATTATAAGGTCGAATCCGGCAGTTGAACATTTAAAAATCAGAGGAACTTGTCAAAAAAACAGAGATGCGCCCTATTCCTGCGTCATCTCTGTCCTTCGTTTGTATTCGGACGGTGTAGAACCCGACTGTTTTTTGAACACTTGGCTGAAATATTGAGGATTGCTGCCAAAACCGGTCTGTTCGGCAATTTCGTATATTTTATAATCTTCGGAGGATTCGATCATCTGTTTTGCCTTTTCGATACGAACTCGCATCAAATACTGGGAAAAATTCTCCTCTGTTTCTTTTTTAAACAATTTTCCTAAATAATCCACATTCATAAACAAATAATTTTGGGCCAACCAGGAGAGAGACAGCTCGTCGTTGGCGATATTATCATGAACGAGACGGATCATCTTATCCACCAGCATACTATATTTCTTCGTATTGTTGGCGTAGTTGTTTTGCGCAATTTCCTGGGCTACCTTCAAAGTATGGGCCAAAATTTCGTCCAATCGGCTCATATTAAATACAAGAGCCGTCCTATTGATGTAGTCGCTGATTCTATCCAGATGCGCCTGACGCGAAATGGTAACAAGCAGTTCAAGACAATAGGAGAGAGCGTTGCCGATCTCAACATGAGCGGCGGTAAGCGTCTCGAAAAAATGGACAATCTCCTTTTCCGCATCGGCCCAATTGCCGATTTTTACAGCCGAAGCTATTTTTTCGTTGTGAAATTCCATATTTCGTAAGACGACGCCATGGCTCGCTTGCACATCCTTAGCGGCGATAATACATCCCTCACCCAAGTAGAAACGATGTTTCAAACAATCCAGCGCTTCTTTGTAAAGATAAGGAATTTGTTCTACTCGTTCCGATTCGGTATAGGATACGGTCAGACTGATTTTGTAATATTTGCCGAACGTTTCCTTCACTTCGCCAATGAGCCGGACAAGATCGTCATCACTCATATGGCGGACAAGTGCGAGAAACTGGTTACCAATGATCGTACTCAGAACCACGCTTGGTTTATCAAATATATCTTCCGTTATATTTTTTAAAGCGAATGATTCCAGATAATCGAAAGCCCCATCGGGTTGAAAAAGGATGAGCCGCATCCTCTCGACATTCAACATTAGTAATTTTTTATAATAATCCCATTCATCGCGGGAATATGACCGACTTAACACCAAATCCCGGAAAAATTGCTCTTTCACATGCGGAAGCATCGTATTGACCTGATGCTTGATGTTTTTGATGAAATGGTCCTTTTTTTCCATTTCCTGCAATTCCCCAACGATCTCTTGAAGCACCGTTGTAATCTCGTTTTCATCACATGGCTTCAACAGGTAGTGCCTGACGCCGAGTTGCATGGCTTTACTGGCGAAATGGAATTCCCCGTAACCGGACAGAAGGACTACCTTCATCTTCGGATACTCCTCCAACGATCTTTCAATCAGCTCCAATCCGTCAAGTCCCGGCATTTTTATATCGGTAATGAGAATATCCGGAGGACTTCTTCGGATTTTATCGTAAGCTTCCCGGCCATCTCTAGCCGATCCGATGAAGGATAATCCCAATTCCCCCCATTCGATGGCATTCTCTATTCCTTCTCGAATGTTCCTTTCATCGTCCGCAAGCATGATCGTATACATATCAGCTAATTACCTCCGTTTTCCCTATAGGGAGATGAACTTGGATAACGGTCCCGCCATCCGATCCGCTATCAATTTGAATTCCGTAATGGTGCCCATAGATCATTTGGATTCGATCATTAATGTTTCTCAAACCTATCCCCGAACCTCGCGGATTTATTTCGCCCATACTGAGTTTGATCAGATAATCCGGATCCATGCCTGGTCCAGTATCGCTAACGGAAATAATAAGGAGACCGTTTATTTCTTCTGCGGTTATGACAATCCTGCATCGGCCATCCCCTCCTTCCACACCATAACGAATCGCATTTTCTACTATAGGTTGAAGAATGAGACTTGGAATCAGGAATGACCCCATTTGTTCCTGCACACGAATGTGGCATTCCAGCCGCTCCTCGTATCTGAACTTCTGGATAGAAATGTAGTTTTCCAACAAAGAAATCTCCTCATCTATCGTGATGAACTCTTTATTCTGCAATGTGCTTCGCAGCAAGTCCCCCAATGCTTTAACAATTCTGGAGATCTCCATATCTCCCTTTCTCTTAGCAAGCCAGTTGATAGAATCAAGCGTATTGTACAGAAAGTGGGGATTCATCTTCGCTCTTAGCGCCTCGTACTCCGCTTCCTTCAACATTAATTGTTTAACATAATTTTCCT
The DNA here is from genome assembly GCF_018403245.1 of Paenibacillus sp. J2TS4. Taxonomy (GTDB): domain Bacteria; phylum Bacillota; class Bacilli; order Paenibacillales; family NBRC-103111; genus Paenibacillus_L. The sequence goes on along the minus strand of NZ_BOSH01000003.1, from coordinate 443,452 downwards.
TGATCAGGCTATCGATCTTGCCTATCATTTTGTCGAAATTGCGGCTAAAATGTCCGATTTCATCTCTGCTGTTCACTTCCTCCTGAGCGTCAACAACAAATTGACCCTGTTCGACTATTTTAATTTTTTTCTGTAAATTTTCTATCGGTCTTGTAATACTTTTGGCAAACTTCATAGTAATGAAAAGAATCGATAAAAAAATGATGATAAAAAAGAAAATCATGATAGATTTCATGATCGAAATTTTTCGAAATATACTGTCGTATGCAATTAGATTGACAAAGGTCCAGCCTGTATAATCAAAAGTTGCATAGGCAATTAAATAGTTATTACCGTCCACATTTTCAATCTTGTAGCCCTGCCTCCCTTCTAGGGGCAGGAAGTCCAACGACTTTCCATGCTTTTTCCTTGAAAAAAGCAAATGGCTTCCGGATAACAATAATATTTCCGACTCTTCGCCGTATTCAGCAAAGGAGCTCAATTTATCCGGATTCAAGCGAATAACCAGCACTCCTAACGGGTCCAGGCTCAAATTGGAAATTTCCCGAATTTCTCTAATCGATAGCACACCTTCCACGGGTTCCATAGGTTCTCCCCATATATTGGCGCCCTCATTGCGGGAAGCGATTTGTTTGATTTCCTGCAGCCTGTCCGAATTGAATTGATAAGGCTTTCTCCCCGTTCCATGCTGTCTATCGAAAGTATCGATCAGTTCGATGGAAGTGATATAATCTTGATAAAAGGGGTATACCATCAGCTTTTCCTGCAAATTTTTAGCAGCTTTGATGGAATCATAGGAATCTGGAATCTGTTTAATTAATTTGAGGTATTGTTGGATAGCAGGGTCGGAAGAGATCGTGAACGACAACTGCTCGATTTTTTTTAATTTTTCTTCGATATCGCGCATATATAAATAAGATTTCTCAGCGGCTTCGCGATAAATCTGACCATCATAAATTTTAAAAGATAAGTTAACCGCAATCCAGCTAAGTGTACTGACCATGAAAGCACCGAGAAATAATATTAGGAATAGTTTATGCTTAATTTTCAAATATCTTGGCTTCCCCCACATTCCTGGCCTCCCCGCAAATCTTACTATAGAAATTATCTCCAGTATAAAGGGCAAAAACAGAAAAAAACATTAAATATCCGACCTTTTTGTTTAAAAAACCGTAAGCTTTCGTAAATCAAGAAGACTCACCGAGTTTTTCCTCAATCATTTCGATGACTTCAGTTTTTTCCTGTCGCTGCGCCAACTCCAATGGGGTCATTTAACTTCACCTCCAAACATGGAATTGACCCCATGTACGTAGTAAAGAAGCCAGCGCCTGATAAAGAACGGAATCATATAAAACTGCAATTTTACATCCATTCTAGCTGTGCGTGGGCCAGCCAAAGAAAATTCCTGCGAAAATACATGAATTTTTACTCGGATGTGTACTTACAAGCCATATTAATTGAAATTCCTGTAGTTTTGCAGGCTTTTGCTCCATGCAACCGATTTCGATAAATAAAACTGTAGTTTCGCAGGCATTTTGCGTCGCACGGAGCTTTTTTACAAGCTACGGATGTTACGGAACATCGGGAAGGTCCCCTACTCAAAGATCTCCTTATATTTATTTTCCTCATAGCCTGATATTTCGGCCATAACGTCTGCCAAGCTTCGGCCTTGCTCCCGAAGGTCATCGATATACAAGTCGGCCTTCACTCGCCCATAGCGCAGGATAACCGCCCGGTCCAGCACATTTTCGATCTCATCTATAATATGGGTAGTGATCAGAATCGTTTCATCGCCTTTCAGACTGGAGACCATCAGCTTCAAAAAGTCTCGTCGAGTAAACATATCCTTGCCCAGAAACGGTTCATCCATCAAGATATACTTGGCGCCTTTAGAAAACCCAGCGCAAATTTCCAGTTTGGACTTCTCCCCTTTGGAAAATTTCTTGATCGCCACATGCCGCTCCAGCTTAAAAAACTTTAACAGCTTATCATACCGCTTCCTATCAAAATTCGGAAAAAAATCTTCTAAAAAATCTGCATACTCATAAGGAGTCCGATCGGGCAGGAAGCTTCCCTCCTCCGTAATAAAAGCCATGTTCTCATACTGCTCGGTGACCGGCCTGCCGTCTATCCTAATTTCGCCGTTCTGGAGATCCCCTATCCCCATGATCGCCTTGAGCATCGTTGTTTTCCCGCTTCCGTTCTCCCCCAGAATACCGACGATTTCCCCGCCAGGAATCGTCAGGTTCTCCCAGTACATCCCGTAATGGCCCCCGGCATATTTTTTGGTCACAAATTTGAGCTCAATCATCGTTCTCCCCCGCTATCCTTTTTGGGCAAGCTATGGATACTCTCCACTCCACCTATTGTTGATTCCATCCTGCATCCTGCGTATCTTCCATCTTACTCGTCTTCCATCATCCTGTTTTTCTCCAACCCGCTCACTCGGACATAACTACTCGATCTTTAGGTTATCGAAATGACGGTAATCGAACTCGTCATACCCGAAGCCCCCGGTCGAAGGCGGTAAATTCATCACCCGGATGATATCATCATTCATATCCGTCACCAGTTCACCCTTATAAACCAGCTTCGCATTCTCATAAACATAGATCATAAGATGTTTAGGACGTACAATATCATAAGGAACTTGGCTCTCTTCTTCACTTTCTATCAACGTTTTAACAACATAAAGCTTGCCTTGGCGGTGGCTGATCAGAGTAGTGTCGTAAAAGCGGTCTATTTCTTCTCTCGGATAGCTCTCCTTAACAGTATCGATCCACTTGATGCCATTGCTCAAATCAAAGCTCAGCATCGTAGTCTTAACATCATCGGGCTCCGAAGGCCCCCTGCTCAGGATCAAATTTATCACTTGCACATCGTGATCGATATGCGCCTCATAGGCCGCATAATGCGTCTCTTCCTTGGAATCAGCGGGAAAACTTGCATTATCCTGGATTGCGATATCATCCATAGTGACTTTGCCAAGCTCCGCTCCGCTACGGCTGTCGAACCTCCGAAGCGTCAGTTTGTTATCTTCCGCTAGAATCAGTGCCAATTTATCGCCAACCGCCTCCAATCCAAGCACTTCAATCTTGGGTGCCCCTTCTTTTCTGTTGTTATCCAGATCGATAGTTACCAGTTCCTTAGCGGCTTTTTCACTGGGACGACTAAACCCTCCGACAGTAAAATCCGTAATCTCGTATATCCCATTCGTTCCCGTATAATCGCTTGTCGTGGGCACCGTAAAATAAACTTTATCACCGATCCTCGTAATCCCGTAATTCAGGTGATTCATGAAGAAGTACTGCCTGGACGAATCTTCCGTACTCGTTCCAGACCCGCTATTCGTATTCGTCCCTGTAATGATAGAGGTATCCATATTGTCCGTAATCATGCCAATATTTTCGCTCTTCCTTGGATCATGATAGGTCAAACCTGTTTTGACATAGCCCGTGCCGGAAGTTATATTTTTAAGATTCCTTCTATCCTCATACGTTATATCGAAATCGAACGTTCCCACAAATGAGGGTCTTGCCTCATGCTGAATCCCATCAATGATTTTCGGGGCTCCCGGTGAATAGCGATTGGAGAATCTTCCCGCAACGTTGTCATAAATTTCGGTAGCTGTTTCCACCAGACTTCCTTGAATGGAAAAATGAGTGCGGTGGTACCCATCCCGCAAGTCCCCGCTAATCGTTACGTCCTCAAGGGCAGAGCGGTCACCGGAAAGGTCTCGCAATTCAAAGGTTCCCGCTTCCTTGGCCGTATAAATTCTCATAAATACGATTGCTGCAATAACCAAAGCGGCCATAAGCATCGGAATGGCCAGATGTCTTTTCAAATAATCCACTTCAGCCTCCCCCTTTCCTAGGCGATCGCTCCTCGTTTAATGAGCCGGATGCTATGCCACATGAAAAATCCGCTTAACAGGAAAAGCATGCCGGACGTCAAATACAAATTTTTATAGACAACATAATAAGCAGGCGGAGTCATCCGGTAACTAATGACATTAATTAATAGAACAACTGCAGCCACAATAAAAATAAATCCCCAATAGCGCTTGCTCCGCTCACATAGAACCCCGTAATAAAAACCGGTAATCATCGTCAACAGAATGCTGACAGACGATAGAAATCCGTTAATATTCAGAGGAAGCACCATCCGTAAAAATGCGGAACGAATAAAGGCCAAAAACAGACCGTTCGCCATTACAAATTTTCCTCCCTCCCACTCTCCGACCTTGGCCGCCACCATTTCATAGCCGAGCCACACACTAATGAGCTGAGCCGCAAGCAGCACCATGACACCTATCGCAAAGGCGGATAGCTTGCTAAAATAGACCACTTCCCTTTTGACTGGCAAGGTTAAGAAAGTATAGATGCTTTTGCTCCCCCAGTAGCCGGCATAGAAGGTTTTCACGAAGAAAGCGCACAACGAGGCAAAATAAATAAGAAAGACAATGACACAGCCCGATGATACGTATAGATCTTCAAAACGTTCATGAACCGAGTACATCGTGTAGTCTTTCATCGCCACATTTAGAAACATTAACGGCGAAAGGATCGCTCCGAGGCTAAGAAGCAGGACGGCCCGGAGCATCAAGGAGAATTCATAATTCAATAACCGGTAAAATCCTTTTAGTTTCATTTTGACTTTTGTTCCCCTCCTTGTACTATACGACTAATACACTATGGACAAAAAAATTAATCTTGCTCCCAGAGCTCGCTTATTAAATCGACTACTTTCTTGAACGATAAATTAATTTCCTTGGCCGAGTCGATGAACTCCTTGACCATTTCTTGAGTAAGCTCTTCTTCGATGCGGGTCAGAATCGCTTCATCCACGAAAATGACACTCCCCTGATTGCCGCTTGTGTGTACATACCCTTCCTCCTCCATCAGCTTAAAAGCCTTCTGAACCGTGTTAGGATTAATATTCAACTGCGCCGCTATTTCACGTCGGGAAGGCAACTTATCTCCCGAGACCGCCCTCTTCAACAGAATCTGCCGTTTAACATACATGGCGGTCTGTATATAGACGGGCTCTTTATTATTGAGCTTTAACTCGTAAAAATTCAGCACACAAGCTTCACCTGCCTTCTTCCTTGTATGTATTATTGCAGTAGTACACATAGATTGTCAATAAGCAAGCGTAAACGGCTATCGCCGTCCTTTACGACAGATTGGCGTTTCGCGGTGAATTATAAGCATGATTATAAGTGTGATTCTTATAGATCCTTATAATTTAAAATAACCCCGCAAAGTGACGTGTGGCCTTCGAAGCCTATTCCGTCCGCCCCTGACAGGGTCGGCGTCTAAACCTTCCACTAAACGCAGTCGCACTTCCTGCTTTGCATCAAAAAAGGTTTATACATTACTTTGCGGGGAGCCCTGTAACATACCCCACAAAGTGACGTATGCCTTCGAAGCCTATTCCGTCCGCCCCCGACAGGGTCGGCGTCTAAACCTTCCACTAAACGCGGTCGCACTTCCTGCTTTGCATCGAAAAAGGTTTATACATTACTTTGCGGGGAGCCCCGAAACTTATAACTCAACATAGATGGCAAAATGCTCGCAAAATAGGACAACTAAATGGATTTCATGCAGCTAGTTTGCTCCGTTGAGGTTAAAAACGAAATCTAAGTGGAAAACCTCCATCTATTTTGTGCAAAAAGAGGGATATCAGCAAAAATACTCCATTTTAAATGCAGTTTTTCCATCTAGTCTAGTCCATTTGCCCCATTCGCTTCAATTTACCTACATAAAATACAGTTAGACGCTACCCTTCTCCCAGGCGAAAAAAAGCAAGGTGCCTGATCTCTTCCCTCTCCAGTCATTGCAAGGTTCCAAGCTTGGCATTAGCCTTTCCAAGCAGGGTTTTCCACCTGTTAAACTTCACGACCTAGGCTTGGTCGCACCGAAAGTGGAGTTATAATTTCTAATAAGTAAAAAACCGTCCACATGCCAATTGGCAAGTGGACGGCAAGATGCAATTTAGCGGGTAGACTCAAAAAATTCGATCCATTCTCCATCGGGACCATGGAAGAAAAAATATTTGGAGCCGTTCGGCAGAACTACGATTTCCTGATCGATTAACTTCACATGTTCCAGACTCTTGATTCTAGTCCATTCCTCTTCCACATTATCTACAGTAATAGCCAGATGATGAACTTTGCCTTCCTGCGGCAGTTGGTCGTTATAGCCTTCGATCAGCTCAATCTCCGTCTCTCCGTCCACGTCAAACCCGAGAAATGCTAGCTTCAAGACACCATTGGAATGAGTGATCTTATCTTTCAACTGCAGACCGATCACTTCTTCATAGAAAGCGATCGACTTCTCCATATCCGCCACCATAACACCCACATGCTCAATCTTCGTACGTGCCATCGTTCCCCATCCTTTACTCTAGTCATCCTCTTCCTTACACCAGAGGTTAATATAATTAAGCCTATGCGAAAACTATTAATTCGTCAAGATGGTGTAAAGATGGCCGGTCCAGATAGCCGCTGGCCGAAACCTTCCATTGGAACCCTTTGAGGATGATCGGCCACCCTAAACTGAAAAACCAGCTTCCTCCTGGGAGAAGCTGGTCCTAGGGCAGCGTGCTGTCCTGTTCTATATAGAGGCGGGAGCGGCTGAACCGTTAGGAACGACCTGAATCCATGGACGGTCGCCATTCCATTCGAGCGTAACGGGAACATCGTAAGCATTCCGTAAATTTTGTTCGGTCAGCACTTCTTTCTTTGGCCCCGCCGCCACGATTTTGCCTTCACTAATAAGAGCGATATGAGTAAAAATAGGCATGATTTCTTCGATATGATGAGTTACATAGAGTATCGATACTCCAGTGTTTTGAAGATCATTGATCGATTGAAGCAGCTTCTCCCGCTCGTACAGGTCTAATCCGGAGCAAGGCTCATCCATTACGAGGACTGCCGGGTCGGTCATCAGGGCTCGAGCGAGTAAGATCTTTTTGCGTTCCCCTTGGGATAGTGTGCCGAGCGGCTGGTCCGCAACATGACCCAGCTCTACTTTATCGATCATGACCCGGGCTTTATCTATCGCTTCCTGAGGGATTTCTTCATAGAACCGCAAATATCCGTACTCGGCCGCCGCCACCGCTTCCCATACCGGATCTCCGGGAGTCAGCTTCTCGAACAAGGATTGGCTGATATAGCCGATTTGCTTGCGCACTTCGCGCACATCACATTGACCATAAGGGTGGCCCAGCACACGAACCGAACCCGAGCTTGGAAAAAGGTAGCCGTTAATTAACTCGAGAATCGTCGTCTTGCCGGACCCGTTTTTACCCAGAAGCACCCAGTGCTCCCCTTCGCGGATCTCTAAATTAACGTCATTAAGGATTTGTCTCTCTTCTCTTTTAAAATAAATCGATTTCAATTCAATCATCAGTTCACCAACTTATCTGTGTTTTTCCGGCACCTACCCTTTTATTGTAGCTTGGAACTCGTCTGATGACCAGACCTTTCCTGGGAATGGATAACTGAACGGGTTTAGAGTGCTCTTTGAACAGCCTCTATAATGTACTTTATTTCTTCCCTATGGGTATGATCAGATCCTGCAGCGGTCTCCAAAATGACAGGAACCGTCCGGATAGGAGGGGACAGTAAAAATTCTAGCAAATGGTCTTCCCCGATTTTCCCTTGGCCAAAGTTGGCGTGCCGGTCCTTCCTCGATCCGCTCGGATAGACGGAATCATTCAAATGCACGACCTGCAATTGGTCAAAATAGCCAAGCTCTCCTCCTCTCTCGACAAGCTCCGGCCAGTTGCGCCCGTTCCATAGCCCGCTGGCAAAGGCGTGGCACGTATCCAAGCAGAATCCGATCTTATCCGGATGGTCCGCCAGCTTGCGGATTTGGACAAGCTCCTCCAGGGTCGTTCCCATGGCCGCTCCTTCCCCTGCCTGATTCTCGATAAGCAGCTTGGCCTTCCCCGTCCAATCCTTAAGGACAGCATTCAGCGTATCAATAATAAAGCGATACCCTTGCAGCGGATCTTTAGACTTGAATTTGCCAAAATGGACAACGATCCCTGCGGAGCCGCAGCACTCCGCTATTTCCAGATCATTGATCAAGGAGGCGATAACCGCCTCCCGCAAGGGAGAAGGCTCCAGAGCGAGATTAGCCGGATAAGGAGAATGCCCGACCGAGATCAAATCCTGTTCCCGGCAATATTGAGCACAGGCGGCACCATCCGCTGCATCGAATGATTTGAGGCTTAATCCTCTCGGATTTTTGGGGAAATATTGAAAGCAGCTCGCGCCGATAGCGGTAGCTGTTCTGGCCGCTTGCAAATAACCGCGGCGTATGCTGATATGGCTGCCCAAGCGCATGGGAATTCTCCTTTCGCAGACATTCTTGCTCTATCCCTGACCTTTGCGTTCTAATTACCACTACCGTTACAGATCCTATCTACCGCTGTCGTCAGCTATTTACCACGAGCCGTTGGTGTTACTATTTACATCAGACCATTGGTGGCGTTGCTTTTTTACCGCTGGCAGTTGGAGCAGTAAAACACTTTGCGTGAAGAGAGGTGATCCGAGACGATTGAATGGCCGCAGCGGTAGCACGCTTCCCCGCCCCTGTCATATACAAGATAGGCATCGTTGTAGCCCCCGGTCAACCCGTCCCCGCAATAAAGCGGATTCTCCATATATCCGCCTTTATGTATGGCTCGTTGCAGCACGGTTCGCATCGAGCGAAAGAGCGCGGATGCCACATCCGGACCGATCTCTCCGCTGTTATGGGTGGGCAGCAGTCCTGCTTCAAAACAGATTTCGTCGGAATAGCAGTTTCCAATTCCGGCAATCCACTGTTGGTTGGTCAATAACGGCTTCAGTGCACCTTTCTTGCTTTGCAGCCGCTCGCGGAATGTCGCTTCGCTGAAGTCCAGCGCTAACGGCTCGGGTCCAAGCTCTCCCAATCTCTCGCTTAATTGCGGCTCTGTAAGGAGATGCAGAAAGCCCAGTCTCAGTCCGATAAAATACAGCGTGCCTGCGCCAAAGTCGATTTCGACCTGCGTGTTGCGATCCGGCTTATCCGCTTCCGTGCCAAAATGCATCCATCCTCCGAGCATCAAGTGAAGAAGCAAGCTGCTTCCGGAGTCCAAACGGAAAATTAAATATTTGGCGCGGCGTTGGATTTCCATAATGGTCCGGCCGACCAATTCTCCATGAAACCGATCCGGGAGCACATTGATCGATTTCGGTCTGCCTACACGGACATCCGTAATAGGCTTGCCTACGACCAGCTTCGTTAATAGCATTCGGTAAGTTTCCATTTCCGGTAATTCGGGCATGCGGCAGCCCTCCTAGCTCATGTCAATATTATGCATACGGCGAATTCCTTATCGCCTGCAATATATTAAGCTATGTCCCCTTTAATGGAAGAATAAACGTTAATCCGCGGGCTGATCCCGTTGGCTCACGCATCCTCAACACGTAACTCCAGTTGCGAGTATTCTGTACGCATGTCATGAAGCTCCTCCAGCGCTTTGCGCATTTCCTTCGTTTTCAGCCGATCCACCCGCTTGCGGATTTCCTCCAACAGAGGCTGATGCTTCGCGCCACGGCGAAGAAGCGATTCTCTCCTCCAGGCAATATGATAGGCCTCTTCGGCATAAGCAAGAGCATCGCCATAATTCTTCTCCTTATGCTCATAATATTTCGCCAGCTCGATATACGGCTCAATGGCCGTCAGTTGAGAGGCGCACGGAGGACGAGACACCAATCCCTTCCAGATCGGGAGGGCCAAATCATACTTTCCCTTCTTCTTATACAGAGCCGCCAACTCGAGGCGGAATTCGTCCGCGTCCCGGGATTCGGAGAGAAGAAGCCGTTCGAATGCCCGATCGGCCTGTTCCGGACGTCCCCATTGATGCAGCCACTTGCCAAGCCGGTACAGCTCCTCTGCCTCCATCCCGGTCAGTTCCAGTTCACCGCGCAGCGCTTTGCCAAAATGGATGGCCAGACCTGCCAGCGATAGCACATCCTGCTCGTTATGATCCAGCACTCCTTCCAGTATGGACGGATCTCCTTCTGCCAAGTACCGGAAATACAGCGTCGGAGCAAGCGAACCGGGAACATCATCCACACGAATATGGCCGAGACGGCTTTCTTCCACAATCCCCAGCCGGCAAGCAGGCAGCGTATTGCGCCAGAGGCTGCGTGAGGCGTACAAAAAATCGAGCTGGGTGAGCGGCTCTTGATCCAGCTCCATCCGGTTTAAAATGTAGCGATTTTTGATGATCGGCCAGTCGAAAGTACGGCCGTTGTAAGTAACGAGACAGGAAAACCCAGCCAACAGCCGATTAAAATAGGCGAGCATCGCGATCTCTTCCGCAGGATTCCGGATGAGCATCTGTTCAACGATGAACTGTCCGGACCGATAGTAGCCAATGCCGAGCATGAACGGCACGTTGCCCGCGCCGATGCCGAGCCCAGTCGTCTCCGTATCAAAGAACAATAGCTCCTCAGGCTGCAGATCCGCCTTGCCGGCCAATTCTGCCAGCTCGCTGCAGACCTCGGACAGCTTGCCAAGCGGATAACGGCCATGCCGATGGCCGGCCGGATAGCTGTGCTTCCGAATGAGAAAGCCTCCCCATTCGTTGCTTTCAAACCGCGCCCCCAACCGCTCCCAGCCTGCTGCCGGAGCAGCTTCTTCGGGGGGAGCTTCAGCCGAAGCAGGTTTAGGATCGCTCCCTTCAGGCGGAGCCATCCTTTGGGAGATCTCTGCGGCCTCAGATGGTTTGTCGGGTGAAGGCGCCACGGGCTTGGTCGCTTGTGTCTTTTTTAAACGGTTAAGCCGTTCCCTCAATAAGCTCATCGGTCACTCACCATCCTTGTCAGCAGTCCCATCGCCAATTGCTTGCCGGTCAGCCCCACTTCCTCTATCGGTCCGACACAGGCGGGGCATCCGCTTAAACAGGTACAGCGGGTAATCAAATCCGCCGCTTGACGCAGCAGTTCCCCATGCACATCATAAAGCCGCTCGCTTAAGCCGACACCTCCGGGATAGCGGTCATAGAAAAATACGGTCGGCTTTTTGTTGTGGACAGCCTTGACCTGCGGAACAACGCGGATATCCAGCGGATCGCACATCAAATGCAAAGGAGCGATGTGGATGAGCACATTGGCCAGCCCAAGCAGAGCATATTGCATATCGTTAACGGACATCGTGCTAGCCAGCTCGTCGTCAATCGTAAACCAGTACGAGCTAGTATGTAATTCCTCTTCGGGCAAATGAATGGGCCCGGAGCCAATATTCTCATGAGTGCGCAGCTTTATTTTTTTAAATATCGTTGGCTTGGCATTAACGGTTACTTCTCCGAACTGCCTGACGATGCCCGGCAGCGTCTCTTCCTTATGCAGATGCAGCACCTTAAGCTGGACCGCCAAGGATGCGTCCGTGAAATAATCGACGTTAACCTCGCGGACGTAAGCTTTCTTCTCCTCCCAATCCAGCTTCTCGACCTGGTACTGCACTCCTTCGTGAATATAAATAGCCTCCTCATGGATCAAGGTCGGAGCGCTGAAGCGGTCCACCTCCCCGATGACGCGGCTGCCGGAGGTGATGTCGATAATGACAAAGTTCTCCTGAGCAGCGGAGCGCAGCGATATATCATGAGCGGGAAAGGACTGCTCCATCCAGTACCATCGGTTCTGAACCCGATGCAGAATATGCTCCTCCGTCAGAAATTCCAATATGTCAGCGAGCGATTCGCCTCCGAAGGATTCCCCTTCCTCGAACGGCAGCTCGTAGGCGGCGCATTTAATATGATCGACAAGGATGATCAGATTCTCCGGATGGATCAGCGCTCTTTCCGGCGGCTTCTCGAAGAAATACGCCGGATTCTGGATCACATATTGATCGAGCGGGTTGCTGCTCGCCACCATAACCGTGACCGAGCTTTCCTGGCGCCTTCCCGCCCGCCCGGACTGCTGCCACGTGCTGGCGATCGTGCCGGGATACCCGTTCAGCACGCAGGCCTGAAGCTGCCCGATGTCGATGCCCAGCTCGAGCGCGTTCGTGCTGACGACGCCGCGGATTTCACCGCTGCGGAGCCCTCTCTCGATCTCCCGCCGCAGCTTGGGCAAGTAACCGCCCCGATACCCGCGAATCGATTTCGTCCCGAGCTCGTGCCGCACCGTATCCTGCAAATACGTCAGCAAAATCTCGACCCTCACCCGGCTGCGGGCGAACACGATCGTCTGAATGCCGTTCTTCAGCAGACTGCCGGCGATTTTTCTCGTCTCGAGCACACTGCTTCTGCGAATGCCCAGCTGACGGTTGACGACCGGCGGATTGTAGAAGACAAAATGCTTCTCCCCGGCCGGAGCCCCGTTGTTATCGATCAGCTCGACCGGCTCCCCGATCAATCTCTCGGCATGCTCCCGCGGGTTGTCGATCGTCGCGGAAGCACACAGGAACTGCGGGGAAGAGCCATAAAACTTGCAAATCCGCTTTAACCTCCGGATGACATTGGCCACATGGCTTCCGAAGACTCCGCGATAGGAATGCACCTCATCAATAACAATATATTGAATATTCTCAAACAGCTTCACCCACTTCGTATGATGAGGAAGAATGGCGGAATGGAGCATATCCGGGTTCGTCACGACAATATGCCCGGCATTGCGGATCGCCTGCCTGACCGTCGGAGGCGTGTCACCGTCATAGGTATGGGTCTTAATGTCCGCGCCCATCGCATCCACAATTTCCTTCAGCTCCGCAACCTGATCCTGCGCCAACGCTTTGGTCGGAAACAAATAAAGGGCGCGGGAGCTGTCGTCCTCCAATATTCTCTGAAGGACCGGCAAATTGTAGCATAAGGTTTTGCCGGAGGCGGTAGGCGTCACTGTAACGGTATGCCGGCCTTGGCGGACGGCCTGGAAAGAAGCGGCCTGATGGCTGTACAGCTGGAAAATTCCCCGTTCTCTCAGCGCATCCTGAATATCTGTCAGAAGCTCCTCCGGGAACGGGGAGTATTGAGCCTCCCTTGGCGGAATCGTGTGCCAGTAAGAAACGTGCTCCATAAATTCCGGACTTTGGCGAAGCCAGTCGATCATTTCCGCTATGGAGGAAAGCTTTCCCGTCAATTGATTCATCTATAGTTCTCCTTTGTTTCGGTTTCTTCCGGTCTTTGTTCTACATTATAGAATTTATAAGTTTCGGGGCTCCCCGCAAAGTAATGTATAAACCTTTTTCGATGCAAAGCAGGAAGTGCGACCGCGTTTAGTGGAAAGTTTAAACGCCGACCCTGTCAGGGGCGGACGGAATACGCTTCGAAGGCCAACCTCACTTTGCGGGGTTATTTCGCGATGTTTTGCCATGATTCTATTGTACAGAATATACGTTCGTGTTACAATGACTTTGTTCCACTTTATATTCCTTCATAATTTAACTTTGCTTAGTCCGGCAACGCCTGGGCTTTCCTTCCTGCCCTCCAGTCACCATCGTGTTAGACAGGGCCCTTTTCCATCCCATGAATTACGCTTAATTCCAGCCCTTTTGAGCTTTTTGCTAAAAATTAAATATAACGATAATTCCCTATTGCCGAATTGTCCGGGGCGATGATAATATCAGGATATATTTTCCAAATCGAAGACCGCAGTCTCGAATGGACTCTGGTCTTTTATTATGTTGAATGAGCCTTTGACCTAGGTTGCAAATCAGAACAAGGAGGGATCCCTTTTGCGTGTTTTTATCAGACTGTTCAACTACATTCTTCCTTACAAAGGTTGGGTGACGCTGGCGACCTTGACGATGATCTTCGGGATAGGCTTCGATCTGCTCGCTCCCTGGTTATTGATGAAGACCATTGACGTCGGTATTGCCGAGAGGAACATGCAGGCCATCATTCTGTACTCGCTTCTGCTCGCCTTCGGACAGCTGGTCAAAAGCGCAGCGATGTACATGCAGGGATACTCTCAGGAAAAGGTCGGGCAGAACGTCATTTTTGACATTAGACGGCAGCTTTACAGCCATTTGCAACGATTATCGTTTGGTTACTACGATAAAGCGCAGACTGGCCAAATCATGTCGCGGATGACGGGAGATATCGAAGCGGTCAAAAATTTCGTCGGATTCGGCGCCATGCAAATTGTCACGGGCATGATCACCTTTATCGGGACGATTGCCGTCATGCTGCTTATCCAATGGAAGGTCACCTTGATCAGCATGGTGACTGTCCCCCTCCTCATTCTGGCCCTCTGGCAATTCAATAGGAAGGTGGGGCCGGCCTGGAGCGACATTCGCGAGCAAATGGGCAGACTGACCACCACTCTGCAGGAAAACATTTCGGGGATCCGCGTAGTTAAAGCGTTTGCTCAGGAGAAGCTGGAAAAGTCCAAATTCGGCAACCGTAATGAAACCAATTTTGATTCCAACATGAACCGGGCCAAAATCGAATCGCGCTCGTTTCCGCTAATGAATTTTTACGGCGGCATCATTTTTCTTCTCATGATTTGGGTAGGCGGTCTTTATGTCTATAAGGGGGAGATGACCATTGGGGAACTGACCGCTTTTCAATGGTATGCCTGGGGAATTATATGGCCGCTGAACATGCTCGGCTGGCTGGTTAACATTATGCAGCAAGCGATTAAGGCGGCGCCGCGGGTGTTCGAAATTCTCGATACGCCCGTCGATATTGAATCCCCGCCCGGGGGCGGAATCAGTGCCGGCTCCCTTCAAGGGTATGTTGATTTTGATAACGTTACCTTCCGGTTTCCGGGAGATGCCCAGCATGAATCACGGCCTGTACTGGAGCAGCTCAACTTCAGCGTACGCCCGGGGCAGGCGATAGCTATTCTCGGACCGACCGGCTCCGGCAAAAGCAGCCTGATCCAGCTTATGGCCCGATTCTATGACGTCACTTCCGGGCAAGTCCGCCTGGATGGGCGGGCAATTCAGGAATATAATCTGCAGGAGCTGCGAACCAGAATCGGCATTGTCCCTCAGGAAACATTCCTGTTCTCGGCGACGATTCGCGACAATATTGCGTTCGGGCATACCGAGGCTGCCCAGGAGCAGATCGAATGGGCCGCCCGCAAGGCGCAAATTCACGATTTCATTCTGACGATGCCGGATGGATACGATACTATGATTGGCGAACGGGGAGTCGGCTTGTCCGGAGGCCAGAGACAACGGGTCGCTTTGGCGAGAGCGATTCTGATGGACCCGCCGATCCTCATTCTCGATGAAGCGACAGCCAGTGTCGATACGGCGACCGAGTCTGCGATTCACGAAGCGCTCGAAGAGGTAATGGAAGGACGGACAACATTCATCGTTGCCCAGAGGCTCTCGTCCATTCAGCGCGCCGATCGAATCATCGTGCTGGAAGAAGGGAGAATCGTCGAGCAGGGCACGCATCGGGAGCTGATGGAGAGCGATGGCTTCTTCCGCAAGCTGTTCCGGCTGCAGATGGAAGCCGGGGCCCTGCCTGAGGCTGTGCCCTCGCCCTCCAAGCTGCCTGTGAACGGATGAAAGGACGGTGATAACGGATGAGCTCATACGAATGGGATTCCGAGGAAGAACAGGATAAACCGTTTAACAAACAATATCTGGCCCGCATGTTCGGTTATTTGAAGCCGCATAAGAGAACGATGATCTTCGTCTCCATTATCGTCGTCATCAATATGCTGCTCAGTCTCGCGGAGCCTATCTTAATCCGCTACGCTATCGACGAAGGGATGGTCGCCAAGAACCTGACGGTGATCCATCTGGTCGGAATCGGCCTGCTGGCGCTTCGACTGGCGGGCTGGCTGCTTGGCGTTCTGCAGATCCGGCTCGTTAACTTCACCGGCCAGCGAATTTTGTTCGAGTTAAGACAGCAGTTGTTCAACCATCTGCAATCGCTGTCCTTCCGATTTTTTGACGGACGGCCGGCCGGTAAAATCATGTCGCGGATTACGAATGACACGAACGCCATCGGAGAACTGATCAACGGCGGTTTAATTACGCTGTTAATGGAAACGACCCACCTGGTCGGGATTGTCGTCATCCTACTGTACTGGGATTGGAAGCTGGCGTTGATGGCTTTTACCGTATTGCCGTTTCTTTATTTACTCGTATCGAGATTTCGCCCGAAGATCGAATCCTCGTGGCTGCGCTCCCGGAGGACGATCTCAGCTATTAACGGGAACGTGAACGAAACCATTCAAGGCATTCGTGTTATTCAGGCCTTCTCCCGGCAGGAGACGAACAACCGCCGCTTTCATGAGATCAACTCCAAGAACCGGAAAGCTTTCATGAAAGCCGTATCGCTGGAATCCTTTGTTTGGCCGCTGGTAGAACTGATCGGTATGATCGGAACGTGTCTGGTCGTCTGGTACGGTGCTATTCGCGTGCTCAATGGAGATTTAACCGTCGGATTTATCGTTGCCTTTATCAACTACTTGTGGAGATTTTGGGGGCCGCTCAGCTCCTTGTCCAAAGTATACAGTCAACTGCTGTCGGCTATGGCTTCCGCAGATCGTATCTTCGAAATACTCGATACGAAGCCCGAGGTCAAGGATGCGCCCAACGCCAAGCCTCTCCCTCCGATCCGGGGAAGAGTTGTCTTTGACCAGGTTTCCTTCCGCTACGCGCCCGATAAGCCAGAGGTGCTCCGCACTATCCAATTGGACACCAAGCCGGGTCAGAGGATAGCGATAGTCGGGCCCACCGGAGCGGGCAAAAGTACAATCGTCAACATGCTGATGCGCTTCTATGATCCGACCTCGGGCAAGGTTCTTATTGACGGCCACGACATTAAGGAAGTCTCTTTAGCTTCTTTGCGCAGTCAGATCGGCATTGTTTTGCAGGACTCCTTCATTTTCTCAGGCACGATAGAAGAAAATTTACGCTATGGCAAAAAAGACGCCACCCTGGAAGAAATCGAGAGGGCGGCAAGAAGCGTGCGGATTGACCGGCTGGTGGAGAAATTCCCGAATGGCTATCAGACCCAGGTGGAGGAACGCGGCTCTATGCTGTCTGTCGGACAGCGGCAGCTCCTCGCTTTCGGCAGAGTTCTGCTGGCTGATCCAAAAATATTGATATTGGACGAAGCGACCTCCAGCGTTGATACGGAAACCGAGCAGCATATTCAGGAGGCGCTGACTACGCTGCTGGAAGGCAGAACAGCCTTTATCATTGCACACCGGTTATCGACCATCCGCGATGCCGATGTCATTCTGGTCATTGAGCAAGGACGGATCGCCGAGAGCGGCTCG
This sequence comes from Paenibacillus sp. J2TS4, assembly GCF_018403245.1. Classification (GTDB taxonomy): domain Bacteria; phylum Bacillota; class Bacilli; order Paenibacillales; family NBRC-103111; genus Paenibacillus_L. The sequence goes on along the minus strand of NZ_BOSH01000003.1, from coordinate 426,219 downwards.
CACGATGAACTGCTTGGCCAGCAAGGCATTTATGCCAATCTGTATTACAACCAGTTCCTGATGCAGCAGAGCTTGGCGCAAAAGGCGAGCGGAACCTAAGCCTCTCCCCTTCGGGTTCAATCCTAGAAGTGCTTATTCAACGCTCAAAACCTAGCCATTGCGCGGCGTAGACAGGATTGCTTTTGACTAAAGCTCTGCTCCTGCTTGAACCAGAACATCCCGAATCGTTGTTTAACGGCTCGGGATGTTTGTATTCGTATATGACGGTCTCAGAAGGACTAATAATGTTATGATTGAATGCCTTTGTGTCGTAGAGAGATGTCTTGGCTCGGGAAATAGAATTAAAAAATTTGCCCCTTACGATAAGCTTTTTTGTCGCAAGGAATGTCATTTCGTTTCTTATTCAGCCTGTTTCCGTCGAGATTTGGAATATGTTGCAATATTAAGCGGCCATTTTCGGTCCATATCTTGTCACATTCTGCGCTTTCCCAGGAAATGTTGATTTCCTGCTTTAGTTTCCATCCTATTGTTTCCGTACTTTTTCTGTACTACTATTGTTTAGCTGCACGATAACCGGCAGCTTCCGCTTCTTCAGTCGTACAGAACATCTCGACATTCGCGTTTGTCTTTTCGTAGGATTGTCCACCTGGCACATGGTACACCATGGAATTTTTATTCCCTTTGATCAAGGGGTCCTCGCAGTTCTCAGATGGAGCGGCCGGGACTGGCAGGTTTGCCGCCACTTTCTTATTAGTGTTCTCAGTCTCGGAATTAGCGGGCTTCTTGGAATTCGTGTTATTTTCCGGCTCTTCCTCCATCGCAATCCGTTTTTCCACCGTATCAAATCGCGAAGAATCATTCCACATCTTTTCAAACTCATCCGCAAACGATTGGGCGATCTCTTCATCGCGGATCACCATTAAGATCTCATCATTTCTTGTGCTGGCCGCCTTCGAGTAATTATAAGAACCGGTAGTGACCACCTTTTTGTCAACGATCGTCATTTTGTGATGCATCAGGCCGCTGTGACTATTTACTTTCAGGGGAACGCCGGCGCTTCCGACTATTTTTAGCGCTTCATTCTGAGACTTTCCCCCGGATTGAATTTTATCCGTAATCACCCGAACGGCAACTCCCCGCTTCTGTGCTTCCTTGATAGCCTGGACAATTTCGGGATGCGTCAGACTGTAGATAGCAATGTCCAAAGAGTCCGTTGCAGACTCTATCACCTCTACAAGCAATTTTTCCGGGTGCTGATTTTCCTGTGTAAAAGCCCATTCGATCTTGGCCTCGTTATTCGAGAACGAGGGGGCAGCGTCGCTATTCGCAATAGCCGAGCAGCCAACTAGTAAAGCGATCCATACCGTACTGCATAATACTTTAAATAATTTCATGGTTGTCCTCCTGGATGTTCTAGAAAAAACGCAGCCTCGTAGAAATTACATGGATGACACCCAATCTCCTTCTAGCCAAATGAGGAGGATTGAAGTGCAAAAATACCTCTTAAATCCAACCATTTTCCCGAAATGGGCATTGAGGTGCAAAAGTACCCACTAAATGGGAGAAATCCTCGTTTTTTTTAAAATCGTGGAATATAGAGCGCATTATTACACCTTGATCTCAAAAATGGCTAGGACGATAGAATTGGGGTGTACAATTGACCTTATTTTTGTTTTCCTACCTAACTCCAAGCCACTTGCCATAATATTAAAAGCAAGCACCTTTCGCTTCGTATCCCGCCGCACCTCTGCTCACTCGTTATGTACTTCTTTTTGCACTCCCTGTTAGTGCAGCTTCAAATAAAGCCAAGTTACAATTCCCAGCGCTACAATCGTCGCTAAGGCAACGAAAGCAGCATACCCGGCCTTGGTCTTAATCTCAGTATATCGATCGTAATAATCGGGATTTCTTCTAAACCCACCGATCCACAGCTCCCCAATTAAATTCAAGACGACCAGTACAAAGTTTCTCACACGTTCCAATTCAACCCACCCCTTAACAAATTGTCTCTGACTGTTCCCTATTCCATCGTCCCTTTGGCTGCAGTTCTCCTTCTCGGGGATGAAGGATCCATAATCTTGCCCCCATCCGGTTAACGGGGGATATGAGACGACTTTTACCCTGAAAAAATTGTACAACCAAATATTAACATAAATCCGCTACTTAATTCTATGATGCGGGAAGATTTGTGATGATACAGCAAGATTCGTGGCAATTTTTAATTATTCAGTCACAGATGACAATAGCCGAGTATATATTCTTGCGCACGGTTTTCGCCAATTGCTCTATCGTTAGTTTCATCCCCAATAAACATGCCCCCATCACCGATCGGGAATAGGGGCATACTTCTTTTTTATAATAATCGGATAACTAAAAATTGTCATCATTATCCAGAGCACAGAGCGCTATTCAGAGATTGTGGAGCGACTCCATCTCCGATAAGGATATATTCACTCTCGCAATTCATCCCTTAACCGCTCCGAGTGTCGCGCCTTCCATGATCCAGCGCTGGAAGAACATATACATAAGTACCGAGGGGATCATCGCAATCATTACGCCGGCAAACAGGGTTACCCAATCCGATTTATACTGCATGAGCTTATTGGCCTGATACATGGCCACCCCGATCGTATATTTTTTTTCATCGCTCAAGTAAATAAAGGGTCCTAAAAAATTGTTGTAGAGCGCAAGAAATTTAAAAATAGCTATAGTGACAATGCCCGGTGTAGATAAAGGGACAATAATTCGGAAGAAGGTCTGAAAGATGGAGGCTCCATCCATGAATGCGCTCTCTTCCAATTCTTTGGGCAAGGACTGCATAAATCCGCCAAGGAGCATTAAGAAAAACACGCTTTCTCCCAAGCTGTCCAAGATGACCAGCCCCGTCAGACTATTGGTTAAATTAAGGTCCCGCATCAGGACGTACTGCGGAATAAGGGCATTGATCCCCGGCAGAAATAAGGACAGCATAATAGCCGCCCAAATCAGTTTTCTTCCTTTAAACTCCATTCGAGTTAACGCGTAAGCATTCATCGTCGTCAGAAAGGTGCCGATAAGCAGGCTGGCCCCTACGTAATACAGCGTATTCAGCATCGCTTTACCGATGCCATAGTTCGTCCAGGCATTCCTGTAATTCGTCCAATTAATCGTTTCGGACAGCGCCCATACATCCTGAAAAAATTCCCGATTTGTCTTCACCGACTGATACAGGATCCAAATAATTGGAAATAGGATCGTGAAAGACCATACTATTAATACAATCCACCAAATAACATCTATAAATGTACGTTTTTCTTTCACGAATACAACACCTTCTCACCTTGAAATTAATACTCGACTCCTTTGTTCGCTGTGTACTTGTCAATAATTAATTTCGCTCCAATGAGAATAACGAACAGAAACATTCCGATAGCCGAAGCGTAGCCATAGTTATGATATTCTTCACCGAATGCGAGATTAAACATATACAAACCGATGACGTCTGTTGATCCTGAAGGTCCTCCATTGGTCAGGATCAATATATTTTCCACGCTGCGAAACACCCCCAGCACCAAGAACAACGCGCTTACCCGAATGATAGGCATCATTAACGGAACCGTAATTCGGAACAGCCGCTGCATGTGGGAAGCCCCCTCCAATATCGCAGACTCATACAGAGACTTGGGAATTGAAATCATCGCGTTAATAAAAATGATCAGGTAGGTGCCGACGCCTCCCCACACCCACGGGGGGATAATCGCCCAAATCGCCGTCTGGGGCTCTCCCAGCCAATACAGGTCTCTTATCGGAATTCCGACGGCACGAATAAGAGAGTTTAATAATCCGTAGCTGCCGTTGTAGACGAACATCCACAGCAAGGCGATGACAACCGTCGATAACACATTGGGGAAGAAAAAGAGCACTTTGAAAAAGGACATCCCTCTGTATCCCTTACTGGAAATAAGATACGCCAAGACGATCGAGATAAAAATAACAAGCCAAGGAACGGTTAGGATAAAGATCAAATTATGGCCCAGTGCGCGCCACACATATTTATCCTGAAACAGAGTCACGAAGTTTTGCAGACCGACAAATATCGGTTCCCCGATCCCATCCCAATTCAGCAAGGAATAGTAAGCGGACAATAGATTGGGATACAGCGTAAATAACAAGTATCCTCCGAAGGCCGGAACAATGGCCAATAGGAGAAATAGCATTTTGTCCATTGGCATTCTTCTCAGCCGTCTCTTAGGGACAGGGAACCGTTCCGTTGGATTCGATACAGGTTGGTTCAATACCATGCTCTCCTTTGCCGAGCTATCATTTCTGGGCCTGGATAGCTTTCTCTAACAGCTTCTCCGCTTCTTCCAGGATCGGCTGGGGATCCTGCTTGCCCGAGGTGATGGCTGTAATCGCTTCATTCATGACTTTAGAAGCTTGCGCGAAGGCGGGATCGGTCAAGGTTACGTTGCGGTAGCCGCTTTCTCCTCTTGTATTGTTGTTCTTGTTGTACTCCAGAATCGATTTCGTCAAGGTTTGCAGCTTATCCGCCCGTGCCGGATCATCGGCAAAGTCCTTGCGCAGAGGAATGGCGCCCGCTTTCTCACCGAGTACTTCCTGAACGTCCAGGTTTAACATCCAGACGTTGAATTCCTTGGCCCATTTCTTATTCAATTCCGGCTTGCCCTCCCAAATATAGAAGCCGTTCCCGGATGTTAAGCGAGTCCACTTCGTAGCGGCAGGGTCCTCTCCCATGGGCACCACCATATAGCCCCACTCGAACCCTTCCGGCGTAGAATCCTTCATCTCATTCTCCACCCAGCTGCCGGTCGAGACCATAGCTGCCTTATGCTGCAGAACTTGCATTTGCGACTGGGTGTGATCCAGAGCCGCCACCCCTTCCGGGAAGTATCCTTTTTTGCCCATTTCATAAAGGCGGTTCCAGAGATCTACATACTCAGGGGCCAAGTATTGCGGCAGCTTGTAGTTACGGAAGTCATCCTCGAATTTTTCCAGGTTGCCGCTATTCTCCGCTAACTCGAACAGCTTCCATGTCCCGAATGCATTATTGATATAGGTTACGTGTACCCCGGTGTACGTAATCGGAATAATACCGGCTTGCTTGATCGTCTCCAGCAGCTCCATAAACTCGGACCAGGTTTTCGGATTCTGGTTCCAGCCATGCTCTTCAAACAGCTTCTTGTCATAAAATAATCCCGCCCCCGTACCGGTATTAGGCAGCGCATAAGTCTTTCCCAAAATACGGCCGGCTGTTTCGAACGTCCCTTCCATCATCAGCTCTCTGACCGTCTTCCCATTGCCATCATAGAGCTTGTGATCCCATAAATCCTCTTGATCGACCAGCTTGCCGTTTTCTACAAGGGCGGTGATGGCCGGTGTGCCTCCCGGCAAGCTGGAGTTGAACATATCGAACATGTCTTCATCGTTGCCAGCCGATATTTTCGTATTCACGACCGTTTGAACCGTTGGCGAGTAGGTCACTTCAAAACTGACGTTAGGGAATTTCTGCTTGAAGGTATCCAAGGCATAGTCGATATATTCCCGGCCCATTCCCGCTTCGAAAAAGCCCATCTTCAAGGTCACCTTTTCATTTTTCGGCAAGCCGTTCTCGGGATAAACCTCCTCTTCCGCGGTATCCTTATCTTTAGTATTATCAGATGCATCGGCAGAAGGAGCTGGAGTTGGCGAGCTTTCCCCGCCTTCGTATTTTTTCGCGCAGGCCAGAACCGTAATGGAAACAAGGAAGCAAAGCAACAGAATTGTAATCGTTTTCAATTTCATTGTTCATTCATTCCCCTCTGTTATTCTTCTATATTTACATGGAAACAAGAACAGTCCATCGCTTGAAGCTAACGCTGGTTGAGTTAATGTTTGCTGGTCTATTGTTTATGGGCAATGCTTATGGGCTGATCGATAAGACAGAAATCTTTCTCCCTCCCCTCTATTGATTTTGTGCCCTCAGCTTTCTCCTCCACCCTATCATCCACGGATAAACGATGTAAATATCTCTTTTTTGACCGATAGACTTTTTCAAAGAACAGGGATAGAAAGCGAAAAAAACAGCCGATAGCTGTTTTTTTACGATAGCTTTTTTTATCAACGACCTCTCCTATGGAGCAGCTTCCCAATAACTTTTCCGATAGTTCCCCGGAGTGATTCCCATATGCTTTTTGAATGCCCGGATAAAGGTTAACGAACGGGGGTAGCCGACAGTGGCCGCAATATCCTGAATGGTCTCTTCAGTCTGCTGCAGCAGCTCCGTAGCCTTCTCTATTCTCACTTGCACCACATAATCGATAAATTTGACGCCGAAGGCTTCTTTAAACAGCCGGCTTAAATAGCTGGAGCCCAGCCCGAACTCATTGCTTAAATGCATGAGAGACAAATCGGGATTGGAGTAATTATGGCTAATATACTGCTTTACGCTCTGGATGAGTTGATGGTTATTGTTCCTTTCCCTATACTCCTGCATTTCCGTATAAGCCTGCAGCAGAACCCGGTAAAATCCGTCATGAAGCTCCTCCATCGTCTCGGCTTGCTCCAGAATAAGCTTCAACTGCCCGTCTGCTTCGTCCTTCCATCGTTGCTGCAGCTCAGCGGGTAATGCCGCCACTTCCTTAGTCAACGTATACAGAAGATGGTTATGAAGACTGATTAAATCCTCCCTTGTATATAATCTCGACTGAAGCGAACGGTACAGATCGTTAAACTGATCCTCCCAATCCGCATCTCCTGATCGGTACGATTGGCTCAGTTGACGGGTTTCTTGCAGATGCTTGTATACTTCTCCCTTCGCTCGGGAAGATAGATCCGCCAGACTGATTAGACGATTATTGCCAAAAGAGGCCTTGTATTCCAGAGCCTGCAACGACGCTTGATAAGATGCGGAAATTTGCTCCGGCTGAAGAACGAGGGGCCCCACGCCGATCGTTACGGTGAAGGCCAGCAGATTCTGCACCCAATGCCGGAGCTTCTCAGCGAGCGGCATCATTTCCTCCTCTGCAATCCCCGGCTCCTCAAAGAAATAGAGCGCGCCAAGGCGGTTATCGTGAACCCACTCCGACCAAACCCGGGTTTGCCTAGTAGAGGCCAGCTCCGCCGTCACGGAACGAACGATGTGCTTGAGCAGATGCTGGTCGCGATGATTATATCGGCTGCAGAACGAGTGAATTCCATCTATTTCCGTCAGGACAACGATGAAGCAGCCGTGGTGCTCGTCAAAGCCGAGCTCCTTCAGCTCCTGTTCCCAATTCTGATCCAAAGAGACCCCTTCCATTATATTTAGGAACAACTGTTTTTTACGATAGGCCAGATTTTCTTTATTTTGCTCTTGCAGCGTATGAGACTTGTCCATCAGATCGTCCAGGGTGATACCGATATATTGCAATTCATCGACACGATCCTTTAGCTCCGAATGCTTCATAGAGGGCCCGGCATAGTCCGATATCCGTCTCATCATGACCTGAATAGGCTTATAATTGCGGCGGGTTACAAATACAAGCCAAACAATTCCGGCGAGAATGACCAGAAAGCCTACGACAATCCATACATAAAACAATGAAGAAACCCATTCAAGAATATTCCCGCTGTATATTCCGCTGCGAATCGTCCATCCCGTATAGGAGGAACGAGCGTAAGACAGCTCCGGCCCCTTGCTTGGGTCTGTGTCTTGCACCTTCAGCCCGTCGGAAGTCTGAGTGAACTCCTTAGTAGCTAACACTTTTCCCTGGGTATCGATCAGATCTACAAAGTTGAGATTCGATTCGGACATCCCGCGAATAATGCCGCTGAGGCTGTCCGTATTTACGTTGACAACCATTAAGCTGCCGTCGGAGATTTTGCCGAATTTGATTAAACTGACGACCTGGCGGGGAGGATTCTCCTCATGCTCCTGGTACTCGCGCTTGTCCAGCCAGCGGAAGGGACGCAGGCTTTTCACATATTTGCCGATGAAATACTTGTCGCCAAACTTTTCAACTGTTGTCCGAGTGGCCGGGGTTAAGACAACCTGATCCTCCGTTCTGAATAAATAGACGGACCCTATCATCGGATTTTTGCTCATCAGATCATTAAGAGCGGCCGCCGCCTCATAGTCGGCCTGCTGCCGATCGGCGGGAGCCACGGTTTGAAAAAACAGCTTGATCTTATCATTATGCATTAGCTGCTGCTGCATCAAAGTGTCGAGGTCCAGCAATGTATTATCTATTAGCTGCATAATGCTCTGCGAGAGCAATTCATTCGCTCGTATCGCGGACCGCTTGGACATCTCGTTTAGAGTTAAGTAGGTAATTAGCAGGAGGCTCAAACTAATCACAAAAAAAACCGGCAAGTATGACAGCAGAAGCCGATTAAACCAGTTTTTGCGCATCATTCTCCCCCCCACTCCAATATTATTAAAAATACTACTTGAAGGACCATTCCTTGTAAAGAACGAGTCCTTGCTTCTTTGCCGTCCTGGCAGTCCGGTATCATAGTTGAGAATAAGCGAAATTTTTATCCTTTTCACCGAACTTGGTCTGGACTTTATCCAAAACTTAGCCGGCAGCGACGATTAATTCATCCGTCCTTCTAGCAAAAAACGCTATCGTTATGTAAAATGATATCACCAAGCAATATACAGGATAATCAGGAAAAAGGAGTAAATCAGGGTGAAATTAATTAAAGCGGGATGGCTTGCACTAGCTGCGATCTGTATCGCGTGGAGTGGTTTTGCCTGGATTCAACGAGGAGCTTTATCAGGGGAACGGAATTTATCTCCAGAGGCTTATTCTGCAGAAGAAATCATGCCGCTGCATTTTTTTATCAGCAGTTCCTCGCCCGATGCGCTGACCAAACCGGAGGACGATTTCATAGGGAAGATTATAGAAAGCCGATTCCATGTCAAGCTAACGATGACGGTGATGGAGCCGGGATACGATTATGATCATAAGCTGACCGCCCTGCTGATTGCTAACGATCCGCCCGATATGTGGCTTGGGATCGGCCCGGATGGCGGAGCTCAGTATGCGCTCGATAATGCTCTTGCGGATATGACGCTGTTCATCTCCCCGACGACCATGCCCAATTACTTCAACTATTGGATCGACGAAAAGGAGCTGAAGGAATATCAATTTCACAACAAATTTATGCGCGCCCCTATCCCCTACGACAAAAACAGCTACCGCGCGTATTACATCCGCAAAGACTGGCTGGATCGGCTCGGTCTGGAAATCCCATCCGCCTACGATGAATATTACAAGGCATTGGAAGCGTTCACATATAATGACCCGAACGGCAATGGCCTGAACGATACGTATGGCTTTACCACCTCCGGCAACGGTTCGGAAATATCGACGGATTGGCCGGAGTATGTTAAACACGGGCTGTTATATCCGGCTTACTTCAAGGACGGCCAGTTAATTGATATGCAGACGGATTTACGGATCGCTGATGTCGTCACAGACATTCTGAAAGTCATTCAGAGCGGCTTGATTGAACCGGACTGGTTTTTGAACAAGGGAGCGGATTATGTCGATAAAGCCGTGCAAGGAAAAGTAGGGATCGTCCTGGGTGAGACGAAAGATTTCGCTTATGATTCCAACCCTGACAGCCTGCAAACCCGCAGCAGGGCCAGAGACCCTCAAGCGGACTGGGTTCCCTTCAACCCTTTTGGCCAACAACCGTTAAGAATCGCTCCATCGCCTCAGTATCCGTTTTTGTTCTCCAACAATACCGCAGGACTATATCCGGAAAAGCTCAAAAAAACGGCCGAAATCCTCGACTGGCTTGCAGGAGAGGAAGGTTTCCTGCTGACCCATTATGGTCTCGAAGGGATCCATTACACCAGGGATGGCAGCACCATTACTTTGATTAATTCGGACAATAAGGATAACCAGGATAGTTATTGGGCAGCCTGGAGCTTCTTCACCCCGGAGACGCCGCAAGTATTCGGCTTAACGGTCATCGATGATCGGCTGACCAGCCGGGACCAGTGGATCTATGATACGGTCACCGGGATCCCGATCTATGAAGGACTCGGCACGACCTTGACTCCTCCGCTCAATGTGAATGTCGAGAACATGCGGGCCAAGCAAAATGAGTACCAGGTGCGAATGCTCTTCACCGATAAATCCGGTGAGCGATGGCCGGAATACCGCCAACAGATTATGGCCAGCGACAGTTACAGAGGAGAAGAAATACTAAAGCATTACATGGATAAAATCAGAGCAGCCCGCCGGAGATAAGTCGAGAGATGAAATGAATACCGCCATCAGGTAATATAGTATAGAAAAGAAACTAGGATGAAGAGCAGAAATAGCCTTTTTCATCTGAACATTAGGAGGAATCGAACTAAATGATGGACAAACTGCTGCCAGAGGTGGCGGCTCAACGGGAAGCAGATTACGAGATTGACCCCGTCTTTTTGAACCGCTGGTCTCCCCGCGCTTTTGCTAACCGCCCAGTGGAGGATTCTGATTTATATGGGGTGCTGGAGGCAGCTCGCTGGGCTCCTTCCGGGAGCAATGAGCAGCCCTGGAGATTTATCGTGGCGAAGACTCCGGAGCAGCGCGAGCTCTTCCTGTCTTTTATCAACCCGTTTAACCGGGAATGGTGTCATGCCGCTCCTGTTCTGCTGCTGCTAATTTCCAAACAAGTGACGGAAGAAGGAAAAACGGTGGGCTCTCACGCTTTCGATGCCGGAACCGCTTGGGGGTATTTGGCCCTGGAAGCCACTCGCAGAGGATTATCGTCCCATGCGATGGGAGGATTTAATAAGGAGGAGGCCATGGCCAAGCTGCAGGTGTCGGCCGACTACGCACCTCAGGTTGTTATCGCCTTGGGTTACCGTGGAGATGAAGAGCAATTAGCGGAAAGAAATCGCATCCGGGAAACTCCTAATACGCGCATGCCTTTAGCGGAGCTCGTTATGGAAGGCCGCTTTTCCACCCCATAGATTAACCCGGTAGCAGGATCGGGATTCACGTCGTATGCAATTCAATCCAAAGCGGGCAGCCCCATTCATGGCCGGCTGCCCGCTGCTATTTAGCCACCTATTGCCTGGCAGGCCAAACCCGCACTATTGTGAATACAACAAGATTGGCTGGACTGATCCATATGTACTTGCTCCAGATCACAGGCCTCCAAGCAAGTTCTAGGCTTGAGCTCCGAAGCTTTCTTCCGAAGCACCGTCCAAATGATGAAGAGCCACGCCTTCATGAAGGGTTAAGCGAGCTCCCAGACCATTGAACAATCCTACGATATCTTCATTCCCTCGCTCGATATGCTCTATTCCGGTAATGGTCGTAATGCCTTCTGCGGCTAGCCCGGCCAAGATGAGAGAAGTGCCTGCTCTAACATCCGAAGCATGGACCAGATTGCCTTGAAGCGGAGCTCCCCCCTGGATAAAGGCGCTGCCTTTCTTAAGCTCAATATGAGCTCCCATTCTTCTTAGCTGAGGAACATGATTGAACCTCTCAGGATAGATCCGATCCGCTACAATGCTCCTTCCCGTAGCTAACAGGAGCAAGGAAGTAAGAGGCTGCTGCAAATCGGTCGCAAATGAAGGATACATTCCGGTCCGTATTCGGGTGGGCCTTAACCGGACGTCCCCATAGGCCGTAATGGACTTTTCCTTCGTCTCGATAATCAAGCCGATTTCTTTTAACTTGGCAAGACATGAAGCAAGGTGCTCCGGAATGACCTCGTCCACCGTAACAACTCCTCCAGTCATCCCCGCGGCCATTAAAAAAGCCCCGGCTACCAGGCGATCCGGAATGACCATATAATGACACCCGCTCAGCCGCTTAACCCCTTCAATCCGAATCTTGTCCGTCCCGGCTCCCCGAATGACCGCTCCCATCTGGTTAAGCAGGTTAGCCGTATCTACCACTTCCGGATCGCGGGCCGCGTTGTACAGAATGGTCGTTCCTTCTGCAAGCACAGCAGCCAGAATCGCATTGATAGTCGCTCCACATGTGATCGTATCAAAAAAGATCGTATTGCCGGTCAGTTTGTTCGCTTCGACGACATAATAGCTTTCGTGCAAGTGAACTTTTGCCCCTAATGCGGTCATAACTTTATGATGCTGATCAATAGGTCGGGATACGAAATCATCCCCTCCCGGATAGCCTATCTTCACTTTACCGGTACGCGCCAATAAAGCTCCCACAAAATAATAAGAGGAACGGAAAGCGGACGTCTTCTCCAAGCTCAGATCGGTGGACTGCAGTCGACTGGAATCGACAACAATTTCCCCCGCTTCGGTCCGTTGAATAGAAATACCGATTTCCTTGGCAATGCCTTCAATGACGCGGATGTCTAATATATTTGGAATCCCTTGCAGAGTAACGGGCTCCTCCGCCATACAGGCAGCAGCCAGCAATGCCAAAGAACTGTTCTTTGATCCGGGAATTTTCACACTTCCGGATAACGGTCCCGAAGGTTCCACCTCAATCCATCTCAATTCGGAATCCCCCTTCCAACATTCTGGTTCGTCTTTATAAAGCAAGTGTCGATTTAAACTCTCTCTATTCTTACCCGTTTCGGACAGCCAAATTTTTCCTTATGGTTGATGACCGACAATATCTATAGTTTAACCTCTTTAGAGGAGAGCAAATCAATGGAATTGTGACAAAATTAATGCACGTATAATTATAACCTTCGTAAGGAACTTTAATTTTGAGGGAGATTTCCCCAAAAATATTTTTGGAGGTAATAATTATGGCCAAACCGGACGACCGTTCCGACAATCTCAAAAAGCTGCAGAACAATGTGAAAAATACAATAGAAAACTTGAACGAAGCGGAAGAATACGTGAACGAGTTTGCTGGCGAAATATCATCCCAGGAGCTCCAACAAATTAAGCAAAAAAATGAAAATCGCCGGGAAAGCATTTCCGGATTACGTGAAGAAATCGAAGACGAAGCGGAATTTCAAGAAGAATCCTGACCCTGTCGAATCCAAGGGGACAAGCAAGCCGGCCGGTCTGGCTTCCGGTTGTTGTTAATCCGGAGGCCGGCTCCTTCAAAGCCGGCTTGCCTGCTTAATTAAGCAGATTATCCTCGTCTTATTACTTACTCCTCCGTCTCTGCTTTAGCCGACCATGGAATTTCTATACTCCACAAATCCTCCGCCAAATAGGTACGTCTAAAGATTTCCCTGGCTTCCGTCTGCAGTTGTTCCGCATCATCTTGATATCTTTGGCTGATATGAGTTAAGACGAGTGTACGCACACCCGCTTCCTTCGCTATTTGGGCCGCTTGCCTGGAAGTCGCATGGTAATACTGGTAGGCCAGATCAGCCAATTCTCCGGAAAACGTTGCCTCATGTACCAATAAATCGACTCCTTCGGCCAATTCTATGGCTGCCCTACAATAACGGGTATCGCCCAGAATAGCCAGATTCCTTCCTTGACAGCCCGGTCCAATGAAGTCCCGTCCGTGCAGGACCGTCCCGTCCGGAAGCTCAACAGGGTGTCCCAGCTTTAATCGTCCATACAGAGGGCCTGGCGGGACTCCTAGTTGCCGGAGCTTATCGGCGTCGAGACTTCCGATCCGATCTTTTTCCTCAATGCGAAAGCCGTAAGAATCAATTCGGTGCTCCAGCTTTTTAACAGAGACTGTGTAATCGCCTTCCGAAAAAAGCATACCTTCTTCTATTTCAATAATTTCACAGTCATACGCAAGTCGAGCATCACTTATATCCAGAACCGAAGTAATAAACGGTTTAATGCCTTTGGGGCCATAGACGACAAGGGGAGTGGTGCCTCCGACATATCCCCGGCTCGTTAACAATCCGGGAATTCCATAAATATGGTCGCCATGTAAATGTGTAACAAACAGCCTATTTATTTTACCCGTTTTTAGGGGAGATTTCAATAATTGGTGTTGTGTCCCTTCCCCGCAATCAAACAACCATATGCCTTCATTCTCCTCGGTTAAGTCTAACGCGACGGAGCTTACATTACGGCGCCTGGACGGCATCCCTGCTCCCGTTCCTAGAAAGACGACCCTCATATACCGGCCCCTCCCATCTGCGACAAAGAATACGATCATTATCTAATATATAGTCTAGGCTAAACGCTGCCGTCATAATCAATTATTATACTATGTATATAAAGAATAGAGTGCGAACGATTCAGTCATCCGCACTCTATTTTATTAAATTTTTCCTGAACAAAGCCTAATTTCTTTGCTTCTATCTTTTTACGGACTAGCGAGACCTCTTCCTGATGCAGGAGGAACCCGGTTCAAGAATCGGCCTATACTTTGTCCACGTTGAAATATTGGGCCTGCGGATGCGCAAAAACCATCGCGGACACAGAGGCCTCCGGGTCCATCATGCAGCCCTCGGTCAAATTCACCCCGATATCCTCCGGCTGCATCAATTCAAATAGCGGTTCCTGATCCTCCAGATTGGGACAGGCGGGGTAACCGAACGACACCCGGATGCCCTGATATCTCGCCCCTAGCCGCTGTTTCATCGTCATTTCCGGCGAATCGGGGAAGCCCCACACATCTCGCATAATGTGATGAATCCGCTCGGCGAACGCCTCGGCCACCTCTAGTGCGGTGGACTGCAGAGCGTGAGAGCGCAAATAATCGCCCTGGTCCTTCCAACGGCTCGATAATTCCCGGACGCCATGTCCTGCGGTAACGACCAGGAATCCGACATAATCCATCGTTCCGCTGTCTACGGAATTCAAGAAATCTGCGAGACATAAATGCGGTTCTACCGCCTGACGCGGAAAGCTGAAGGTTTTCAACACTTTGGAGTGATCGTTCGGGTCATAGATGATAATATCGTTGCCATCCGATTGAGCGGGAAAGAACCGATACATTCCATGAGCCTGCAATATTCCGTTACGGTTGACTTCCTCGAAAATACCATCGACAACTTCTTTCAATTGAAGTGCCTTGGGGTCTTTATTCTGCAGGAGCTTATCTACCCCGCCCCGCAACCCAAGATGCTTGCCCATCAGCATCTCAAAATTCACATAAGGAATCAGATGGTTGATAGGGTAATTTCTCATAATATGTCTATCCAGGTCCGGAGGAATGTAGACGGGGGCATCCGGATTGATTTTGGAGCTTCGTGCTCTGGATGGAGCGGGGAGCTCTTTTTCCTTCTTGCCCGCTTCCTGAACGACGGATTCTTTAGCTTCTCTTAATTGCTCAATTAACAGCTTCTTCTGCTCGGGATCGCTTAATTTATTGGCAATATCAAGCCCATCCATGGCATCCTTCGCATATAGGACCATTCCATCATATTCAGGAGCAATTCTGGTCTTGGTAAATTTCCTCGTTAAAGCGGCCCCCCCGACAAGAATCGGGACATCGATACCGGCGGTTTTCAGATCTTGAGCCGTGATGACCATTTGCTGTGCCGACTTGACCAGCAGCCCCGATAATCCTATCGCATCCGGCTTCTCCTTACGGAACGCTTCAATTAACTGCTCCGGCGGAACCTTGATGCCAAGGTTGATGATTTGGTAGCCGTTGTTGGACAGAATGATTTCCACCAGGTTTTTTCCAATATCATGAACGTCGCCTTTAACGGTGGCGAGCAATATTTTCCCTTTGACCGCCGATTCCTTCTTTTCCATGAACGTTTCCAGAAAAGCGACCGACGCCTTCATCACTTCGGCGCTCTGGAGCACCTCAGCCACGATCAACTCGTTATTGTTAAACAGCCGGCCTACTTCCTCCATCCCCGCCATCAGCGGGCCGTTAATAATATCCAGAGGAGCATATTTCTTGAGGGCTTCCTGCAGGTCTGGAATCAGCCCTTCCTTCGTCCCCTCGACGACATACGAGGCTAAGCGTTCTTCCAGAGTCAGATTGGAAACCTTCTCCTTCTTATCTACCTTCTTCACCCGGAAAAATGCGACAAACTCCGCCAGCGTCTCATCACTGGTATCGAAGATCAAATTCTCAGCCAATCTCCGCTCTTCCTCAGAAATGGAAGCGTATCGTTCCAGCTTCTCGGTATTCACAATCGCGTAATCGAGACCCGCTTTCGTGCAGTGATACAAATAGACGGAGTTCAATACTTCGCGTCCGGCCGGCGGCAGCCCAAAGCTGACGTTGCTTATTCCAAGAACCGTCTTACACTCCGGAAGCGCCTCTTTAATCAGCCGGATTCCGTCGATGGTTGCCTTGGCAGAGCCGATATACTGTGGATCTCCAGAACCGACTGGAAACACGTTCGGGTCAAAAATAATATCCTCAGGCCGGACATGATAGTCGTTAACCAGCAAATCGTACGACCGCTTGGCTACTCGCAATTTATCCTCAGCCCAGACGGCCATTCCCTTCTCGTCGATCAGGCCGGTAACGACAGCCGCCCCGTATCGATGAATGAGCGGAACTACATTATTAAACCGCTCCAAGCCGTCTTCCAGATTGATGGAGTTAATAATCGCCTTGCCCTGACAGTGCTTCAAGCCGACTTCGATGACATTATGGTCGGTTGAATCGAGCATGATCGGCGCTTTAATCTTCTTCACGACATGCTGCATGAAGGAAGCCATCACTTCCGGCTCATTTAATTCCGTATCCTGGAGGTTGATGTCAATGACATGCGCCCCGTTCTTAACCTGTTGGCGGGCGATTTCCGAAGCTTCCTCATATTTCTTTTCAAAAATAAGCCGCTTGAATTTACGCGAACCAATCACGTTAGTTCTCTCTCCGACCATGATCGGGCGATTGCTGTCTTCAATATATACGGTCTCTATTCCAGAGACGGCGGCAGGATGCATTCCTGTGGCTGCGCGCGGTGCGTAATCTTTAAGCGCGTCCACCAGCGCGCGAATATGCTCCGGTGTCGTTCCACAACAGCCGCCGGCAATATTAAGCCAGCCTTGCTCGGCAAAGCCGGCCATTTTGCGTGCCAATGATTCCGGGGACTCATGATAGTGTCCGTTCTCATCCGGAAGCCCCGCATTCGGATAGCAGCTGATGGCTGTCTTGGCCACATCGGACAAGGAGCGGATATGATCTCTCATGAACTCCGGTCCTGTCGCGCAGTTCAATCCTACGGAAATCGGCTCCAAATGCTCCAGCGAGACGTAGAACGCTTCAATCGATTGTCCGGCCAGCGTCGTTCCCATCGGCTCAATCGTACCGGAAATCATAATCGGAAGCTTGACGCCAAGATCTTCGAACGCCCGGCGGATTCCTATGCTCGCGGCTTTAACATTCAGCGTATCCTGGGAGGTCTCCAGCAGTAGCGTATCGACCTCGGCATCGATCAAAGCGCGGGCCTGCTCATAATAGCTGTCCGTCAGCTCATCGAAGGTCACTCCACCCGTGACCGATAAGGTTTTGGTAGTCGGCCCCAACGCTCCCGCCACATAACGTGGCCATTCGGGTGTGGAAAATTTACGGACGGCATCTACGGCGAGCTTGGCCGCCGCTTTATTAATTTCTACAGAGCGGTCCTGAAGGTCGTATTCTGCCAGAACGACACTCGTCGCTCCGAAAGTATTAGTCTCTATAATATCAGCGCCCGCTGCCAAATAATCTTCATGAATGCGGGAAATGACATCCGGGCGGGTTAATACCAGCATTTCATTGCATCCGTCCAATTCTTCGCCGCCGAAATCGTCTGCAGTTAACGGCTCTTGTTGAATCATCGTGCCCATGGCGCCGTCAAGAATAAGAATTTTTTTAGCCATTTGTTCTTGAATAGTAGGTTTTTGCAATCGATCTCTTCCTCCCCAATGTCAGTCCAGATTCCAGTGATCCTATAGTACGAATGATTTATCTTTAAGTGTACCAAAATTTTCGGATTTAGCAAAGAGATTAATTCATACTATTTTCATCAGATAACTTTGGAAAATTTCAGGTAAAGCATCGACATCAGCGAATCCTTGATTTATAATCTTTAGTATGAGACTGTTGAGAGAGTGCTCCACGTAACTTCTTCGTGGCCTATAAGGGGTTTATACACGCTTGCACGAGCTTGTAATTCGCGCGATTACTCCAAGCTTTCTCAACAACCCGTTATTATACTGTTTAGTGGAGGGAGCCCTATGGCGCAAATTAGAATAAGAAATACCGATGAACGAATAAGCGGAGAAGAGAAGGTCAAGGAGTTTCTCGATAAGCAGGGAGTGCTCTATGAGCATTGGGATGCGAATAAGCTTCCGGAGTCGCTGCGTAATAAATTTATACTGAGCGATGAAGAGAAGGCAGAGATTCTTAGCACCTTCGATTCGGAAATTCGTGACCTCGCCTCCAGACGCGGATATTTAACCTGGGATATCATTGCCCTATCCGATGCGACTCCCAATCTGGATGAATTGCTTAAAAAATTTGAACAGGTGCACACTCATACCGAGGATGAAGTGCGTGCCATTACTGCGGGGAACGGAATCTTTATTATTAAAGGAAGTGATGATGTGGGCTATTTCGACGTAGAGCTTACAGCCGGCGATGTGATCTCTGTACCGGAGGAGAAGCCTCATTTCTTCACCCTAATGGATGACCGTCAAATTGTTGCCGTCCGCTTGTTTATAGAAACAGAAGGATGGATCGCTCATCCGTTCGAGGACCCAGCATTCGTCAAGTAAATCGGCTTGCAAATAACCACACCTTCTAATGATCGAGGGTGTGGTTATTTTATACAATAGAATCTATAGGTCTCTGCTTCCTGAATAACATCAAATTCTATTTGGCGATAAAAACATCAACTAAAACGCGGCCGCTCATCGTCAAAATACTCCGACAGGAGTTTATCTCATTATTCTGACTTGCTTGGCCCATGAAGTATTAGAGAGAATCAAGGATGCCCTGAATTTCGGTTAAGCTGCTAATTTCATAGCCGGGAACAATATCGTCCGTTCTTGTCAGCTCATGACGATTAATCCAGACTGACTTCATTCCCACTGAGTTAGCCCCCAATATATCGGTCGTCAGCTTGTCCCCGACCATCAAGCCTTCGGAAGGCCCGATCCCCAATAGCTTCATTGCATGCTGAAAAATGGACGCGTCCGGCTTGCCTTTGCCAAAGGATCCCGAAATGACAATATGATCAAAATAAGTTGGCAGCTGTGGAACTCCATCCAGCTTCTCCTGCTGCAAATCCGGAGAGCCGTTCGTAAGCAGCAGCAAAGAATAGCTTGCCTTCAGCTTGGCGAGTACTTCGAAGGTCTCTTCATATACATAGGCCCTTGCCCGGCGCTCCGCAGGGAAGCGCTCTGCCAGTTCCGCCCCCAGCCCCTCGTCATCGATACCGGCCGCCTTCAGTCCCGCGGTCCAGGCATCTTTGCGATACTTAGGAGCTAGCGTATTCAGCTTTCTAAACCCTTCCAGTTGATGCCCCTCTTCAAACCGTCCCCATAGCCCTTCAAAAGGATTGATTCCTATCTCCTTGGTAAATGGATACGTTTCATATGATTCATATAAGGAACGAGCGGCTGCCCGCACACACGGCTCCAGCTTCTGGACATCCAGCCGGGGATAGACTTCTCCGGCTCTGCGGCAGGTCGCCTTGAACGCTTCCTGAACACTGCGATCATCCCACAGCAGCGTATCATCCAAATCAAATAAAACGGCTTTGATCGCCATAACCCTCTTCCCCTCTTTATCCGTTGCGATTAATTAATGTAGGCAGGCAATAAAAATCACTTCTCAAAACCTTAAGCTTGCTGTTCACCAGGAACAGAAGAATCCGCCCACTTTACTTTATTCTTCTCGGCGAATGGCTTCAGCTCTTCTTTAATGGCCGCTATATCCATGCGGTGCATAAATCTAGAGTAAACCCATCTCATTCTCTTCGTCTTAAATTGGATGACCACATAGCCAGGCATAAAGGTAATCTCTTCAATATCTTCCGCCGGGACCGTTTTGTCCCCGCCGAATCGACGCGATGTCAGCTCGGTCTTCCCCACTCCCAGCATCGGACGCCGCAGGAAGAAAATGATCAGTCCAAGAACAAAATAACTGATAGCTATAAACCAATAAGAAGCGTCATTCTGATAAATATCATAGAATAGAAGTGTGAAGACGCTAGAAAAAGCAACTAAAAAAAACGGAAGCATCCAGTTTCTTCCGAGAAATCTCTTATATGGCTCCGATTGAGCATATGAAACGGCAGGCTTGCCCTGCTTTTTCCTGATCTTATCCGTTTGTTTCCGGTTTTTTTCCACCATTCTTTCCCATTTACGGGACATGACCGTTCCCCCTTGAAGCGAAGTCTACTTTGGTTCGTCCTCTACATATTTAATGTTGTCCAGTTGAGATTTTAATGACCTTTTGAAAGCATGGATATATTCCTTGCGGAGTTCATTTCGTTCTTCCAATTCTTCATCGGTCAAACCTTCCGCTTTAGCCTTTCGGGCCAGCTCATTAATCCGTTTAATCGTTTCCTCCATGGACATAGTTTCAACCTCCTGTCTCAGCCGTCTGTTCCTCCATGAAAAGCAGACTCCACGCTGTTTCTACTTTGCCATTCTGCCTGTAAAATGTCAAGTTGACCAGCCCCATTGCGGAGCTGGTCATCATAGAGTTGTTCGCTCAAGCTGAGCATCAGGAAATCAGGCTGACCTATCTTAAAAGATAGGAGTGTATTAAAGATCTATGAGTACATCTATTAAGGCAAATATAGAAGCTGTCCTTCGTGCAAGACGACGCTCTTTAATTGATTCATCTTCTTAATCTTGGATAAATAAGCACGCACATCTTCACCTTCCGGCGCATGTTTATTCGCGATAGACCACAGGGTATCGCCCGGGGCCACATCTATTTCTTTCCTGATGGCCATGGCTTCTGTCCTTTCGTCAACGGCATAAGCAGGAAAAATAAATTGATAAGATGCAGAAATGAAGCCAAAAACAAGGACAGATAATAGCAAAATACGAATAATGATCTTACTTGAGAGAATAGGCCGGCGTTCAAGCACGATGGATGCTTTCATAAATGAATACCCCCAAACACTTGTTCTGTTAGTAGAATATCACGAACAAATGTTTGTGTCAATGTCTCTGCATCATTATTTAATAGATTATTCGAACCCATGTTTGTACGAACTCCGGTTCTGTGATATACTTTATTTAATTATTTCCAATTGGAGTGATCACATTGACCAAATTGTCCAACCGTCAGCAGGCGATCTTGGAGTTTATCAAGAACGAAGTTCGCGACAAGGGCTATCCCCCCTCCGTTCGTGAAATAGGCGAAGCTGTGGGACTTGCCTCCAGTTCCACCGTACACGGACATCTCGAACGGCTCGAGAAGAAAGGCTTGATCCGCAGAGACCCGACCAAGCCAAGAGCGATCGAGATTCTTGATGGCGACGAATCCGTCAGCTTGCTGCCATCGTCCATTGCAAGAGTCCCGTTGATCGGTAAAGTAACGGCCGGAATGCCGATCACCGCGACAGAGAATATTGAAGACTACTTCCCGCTTCCGAGCCATTACGTCGGTGATCATAATGTATTCATGCTAAGCGTTATGGGAGATAGCATGATCGAGGCCGGCATTCACAACGGCGATTATGTCATTGTAAGACAACAGCCGACCGCTGATAACGGAGATATTGTAGTAGCTATGACGGAAGACGATGAAGCGACGGTTAAAACATTCTACAAGGAGAAGGATCACATCCGACTCCAGCCGGAGAACTCCAGCCTGGAGCCGATCCGGTTGAATAATGTCACCATTCTTGGGCGAGTGATCGGAATTTTTCGCGATATTCATTAATCGGCTGCCAATCTTTATACGCCACATCAACTAACCTCCTGCGCCACGGATCGTTCGGCAGGAGGTTAGTTGTATTCTATAGTGCTGTGGCACATCGAATACTGTAGCTGCGTCTTCATCTTCTTAGCTCAACTTTCGCAGAGCGGAATCCGCTTCAAGGTTCGATGCGACTGGCTACGCTGTTGCCGCGTCAGCGGAATGGGGGCCTAACTGTAGTTTGTGTAGGTAAATTCTAGCGAATGGCAGCAAGCAACTAAACTAGATGGAAAAACTGCAGTCAGTATCGAGACTTTTGACTGTTATCGCCTTTTTAGCAGAAAGTAGCTGCAGTTTTTCCACTTAGCTTTCGTTTTTCGCCCTTGAGAAGCAAACTAGCTGTATGAAATCCAATTAGCCATCTATACCACTATTATGCCCCTGTCGGGACGCCACGTGGCAGATTGTTCTATTTGCTGCATGATCAAGTCGGCACACTCAACCGGGCTATCGTCCTGCATGCAGGCTACTCGATTGGATCCAAGAAATCATCATAAAAGCAGGAAAGAAGATCAGATCAGTAGTTTTCCCCCCCCATTATCCCATTATCTGGCTTACCTCACTCCGATGCCTCAGTTGTGA
This sequence comes from Paenibacillus sp. J2TS4, assembly GCF_018403245.1. Classification (GTDB taxonomy): domain Bacteria; phylum Bacillota; class Bacilli; order Paenibacillales; family NBRC-103111; genus Paenibacillus_L. Next base: position 403,918 of record NZ_BOSH01000003.1, on the reverse strand, counting down.
AGCGGGGTGTCTCAAACCACTTCCCCCACTCGTATCGGACAGACCGCCATAATATTCCCGATAATAAATGTACGCGGCCCCCTTTGCTCCAAGCAGTAGGCATGGACCCGCTGCCCTTCGGCAGATTTGATGACCACCGTGCGCTGACTGAACCGATTATGCCGATCAAGGTAAATGATCTCCACTGTTCGCCCTATATATCTGCTTACTTCCATCCTCCCTCGCCTCCAGCAAGAACATTTGTTTGTATTATATGCAAACGAATGTTCTGTATGCAACAGGAAAAAAGCCCCTGCTTGTTCACAGGGGCCGCATGGGACTCGTCCATTCTCTCGTTCCGTCAGTTTACGACTATTATTGCAGTAGATCGATAGATGTGAAGCCCAATCGCTCAGAAAGGCCAGACTAATAAATCAATACAAGGTCAAATATTGGTCTCGTTCCCAGGCATGAACTTGGGTTCGATACATGTTCCATTCGATTTCCTTCAGCTCATAGAAATGGGTTAAGGCATGCTCCCCTAGCGCGTCTCGGATGAGGTCGCTGCCGACCATTTCCAATAGCGCTTCATGCAAGTCAGCCGGCAGACTGGGAATGCCCTCAATCAGTCTTTCTTCATCTGACATGACATAGATGTTACGGTCCGTTGGAGGCGGAAGCTGCAGCTTCTTTTGGATACCATCCAGCCCGGCTCTTAACATGACCGCTAGGGCAAGATACGGATTCGCCGCAGGATCCGGGTTTCGCACTTCGACTCTCGTGCTCAGGCCGCGGGAAGCCGGTATTCTGATCATCGGACTGCGGTTGCTGGCCGACCAGGCCACATAGCACGGGGCTTCGTAGCCCGGAACAAGCCGCTTGTATGAATTGACGGTCGGATTAGTAATGGCCGCCATCGCCCGGGCATGCCGCATAATTCCGGCCATATACTGCCTGGCCGCCTGGCTGAGGCACAGCCTGTCCGCTTCGTCATAGAAGGCGTTGGTGCTTCCGGTAAACAACGATTGATGACAGTGCATCCCGGACCCGTTCACCCCGAACAGAGGCTTGGGCATGAAGGTCGCATGCAGTCCATGTTGTCTGGCGATAGTCTTGACCACCACCTTGAACGTCTGTATTTGGTCCGCCGCCTTCACCGCATCGGCGTATTTAAAATCGATTTCGTGTTGACCAGGCGCTACTTCATGATGCGAAGCTTCAATCTCGAAGCCCATCTCCTCCAGCGTTAACACAATTTGCCGACGGCAGTTCTCGCCGAGATCGGTTGGCGCCAGGTCGAAATAACCGCCCTGGTCGTTCAACTCCAGGGTCGGATTCCCTTTGTCATCCGTGCGGAACAAGAAAAATTCCGGTTCAGGTCCGACGTTCATTGAGCTGTACCCCATGTTATCGGCTTCCTTAAGGGCCCGTTTCAAGATTCCGCGCGGGTCTCCGGGAAAGGGCTGTCCATTGGGCAAATAGATGTCACAAATCAAGCGAGCCACACGATCTTCCGCTACCCACGGAAAAATAACCCATGTATTCAAATCCGGATACAGATACATATCCGACTCTTCGATTCGCACATACCCTTCGATGGAGGATCCGTCGAACATCATTTTATTGTCTAATGCTTTAGGCAGTTGGCTGAGCGGGATCTCCACGTTCTTGATTGTGCCGAGCAAATCTGTAAATTGCAGCCGGATAAATCGAACGTTCTCTTCCTTGGCAATCTTCAAGATGTCTTCCTTCGTGTAGCTCATACTACGTCCTCCTAACCGATTCGAGACAGGGATTGACTATGGATTAAAAAACTTGGAAATGTCCCCTTGAATTAAGGAGACCTGATCCGGCCGACGGCCTCCGATCAGTTGCTGCTTCAACAACCTGCGCAGCTGTGAATCGGTCAACTCCTTGCGCTTGACCCGGGAGAGCTCGTTGATCAAGGTCGCTTCTTCCTCACCTGTCGTCTTAGGCTGAAGCATTTGCTTGATCCCCGCCATATTGGCGCCTTTTTCAATATATTTCTTAATTTCCAGCAAACGCTCTACATCATTGAACGAAAAAAGCCTTTGATTGCCATCTGTGCGGGCGGGCTTCACCAATTCATGCTGCTCATAATAACGGATTTGCCGTGCGGACAACTCCGTCAGCTTCATGACGATTCGAATCGGAAACAGAGCCATATTTCTGCGAATAGCGTCGCTCATCGGCAGTCACTCCTATGAGTGGTAATCTCTCCTGATTGTAACTTTCTGGCTATAATCCCGTCAAGAAAATTACCGTTCCGAAAGCTGGTAATGACCGCCAAACAAGCTGCACAAGCACACTCTTTTTTAATGACCCGGCCTAACAAAAAAATACTCTTTCCGCTATTGATCCAGCAAGCCTTGCCGCCATAAATGCTCCAAAGCGATAATAGCCCCCAGCTTGGCATGGGAATAGGTAAGTCCGCCTTGCAGGTAGGCTATGTAAGGCTCGCGAATGGGAGCATCTGCCGAAAGCTCCAGACTCCCCCCTTGGATGAACGTTCCCGCAGCCATAATGACCGGATGCTCATAGCCGGGCATTTCCGACGGCTCCGGAACGACATAGGCATCAACGGCCGCCGCTTTTTGGATTCCTTGCACGAAGGTGATCAGATGATCCGGGCCGGTGAAACGGATCGCTTGGATCAGATCGGTTCTCTTCTCATTCCAGCGCGGGCTCGTCTCAAAGCCCAACTGATCGAACAAGGAAGCGGCAAAGATGCTCCCTTTCACCGCTTGTCCGACCAAATGCGGCGCGAGAAACAGCCCTTGATAGATGCTTCTCGTCGTCTCCAGCATCGCTCCGACTTCGCCGCCGATTCCCGGAGCGGTCAGACGATAAGCCGCCTGCTCGACATAGCGCCGCTTTCCGGCGATGTAGCCTCCCGTAGCGGCTATGCCGCCTCCCGGATTTTTGATCAGCGAGCCGGCCATCAAATCGACCCCTGCCTCGGTCGGCTCTATTTCTTCAGTAAATTCGCCATAGCAATTGTCTACAAAAATAATGACGTCCGGCCTAAGCTCCTTCACCCGTCTGACCATTTCGCGGATTTGCTCTATCGTAAAGGCCCGCCTCCAATCATACCCGCGGGACCGTTGAATGCCGATCACTTTCGTACACGGTGTCAGCTTCGTGCGAATGGCTTCCCAATCGGGGGCTCCGTCCTCGTGCAAATCGACATGGTCATAGCCGATGCCCCAGTCCTGAAGAGAGCCCTTGCCATCCCCAGGGGTGCCAATCACTTTATGAAGGGTATCATACGGGCGGCCCGTAATGTACAGCAGATCGTCTCCAGGGCGCAGCACGCCAAACAAGGCGGTGGAAATCGTATGGGTTCCCGAGACAAAATGCGGGCGAACCAGCGCCGCCTCCGCTCCAAACACATCGGCATAGACCAGATCCAACACTTCCCGCCCTCTGTCGTTATAGCCGTAACCGGTGGAAGAAGCAAAATGGTAATCGCTCACCTGATGCTTCTGAAAGGCCTGAATCACCTTCCATTGATTATGGTCGACCAAGCGGTCCACCTCTTGCAGCCGGGCTTGAATCTCCTGTTCCGTTCTCTCTATATACGGACGTATGGCGTCGTTCACTTGCATGTTTCTTCTCTCCCTTATCTCATTCACGACAAATTTATATTGTATATTCGGCTCAAAACTATAAAGAGCACTCAACGAAATAGCTCCCGAAAAAGTCCAATTGGCGGGAACTATATATGTTGAACTAAAGAATAGCTCTCATTCCGTTCCGAAGGAAAGTGCCTCCGAAGCTTCAAACATCTTGTTTTGTATTCCTTCTATGGGATGGGCCTTTGGATGGTAGGAATACAAAGCCAAAACTCGCCCTGGAAGCATCTTTCTTTCTCCACTTCATGAGCTATTCCTTCATTAGTTCAATTTATATAGTAACATTAAGCAATGTACTCTATTTTTTTACATTTATTTCATTGCACTCGGAACTAATGCGTCCTTGTACGATATTTCGTGCAAAGACGATCCTTTCACGGAACTAGTGCGCCCATTTATACGATTGTTCATACAAAAACGGGACCTTCGCGGCATACACACGGCTGATTGTCCGATTTTTCGTACAAACCGGGCTCATTCGCAATCAGATCTATCGATACTTGTACGATATTTCGTACAAAGACGACCCTTTCACGGAACTAGCGCACCCATTTGTACGATTTTTCGTACAAAACGCCTTCATTCGCTTATGCTCTATCATGCATTTGTGGATAAAGGCACTTATTAACCTGCCCTCCCCACAATTGCGTTCCAGTAACACGCCACAGCCCTCAAACAACTTTAAAATAATCCTCAAACCTCGTACTCCTTCAGCAGATGGCCACGAACCTCGTACTCCGAGCGGCCCGCCTGAACGATCAGCGCCAGCTCTTCACCGTCCACCTCCGAGGACATCACTTCTCCCAGCCGGTAAATCTTCGCCAGCAGATCGCCGCGGCTCGCGGGAATCCGGTATTCGATGCGGATTCCGCTCAATCGGTCTTGGATCCGCTCCTTGAGCCTGTCCAAATCTTTCGGTTCATAAGCGGAGAGCCGCATATAGTCCCCGGGCGCTGTCAGCCACTCCCGGTCGGCAGGGGAGCACAGATCGACTTTGTTGAACAGCGTCAACTGGTCTTTGCCATGGGCTCCCAACTCCTCCAGCACCTGATTTACGACCTGAATCTGCCCATCCCTCATCGGGGAGGAGCTATCGACGACGTGCAGAATAAGATCGGCCTCCAGCACCTCCTCCAGCGTCGCCCGGAAGGCGGCGACCAGATCGTGAGGCAGCTGCTGTATGAAACCGACCGTATCGGTCAGGACGATTTCCTTGCCGCTCGGCAGCCGCAAATTCCGCGAGGTCGGATCCAGCGTGGCGAACAGTTGATTCTCCACGTAAACATCCGCATCGGTCAGCTGCTTCAGCAGCGTCGATTTGCCGGCGTTCGTGTATCCGACCAACGCGGCTTGATAGACGCCGATTTTCTTGCGCCGGGCCCGATACAGGGAGCGGTGCCGCGTAACTTCGGCAAGCTGCCGCTTCAAATCGCTGATCCGGCGGCGGATGTGCCGGCGGTCGGTTTCGAGCTTGCTCTCGCCGGGCCCTCTCGTCCCGATTCCTCCCCCCAGCCGGGACAGATTCTTGCCGTGCCCGGACAAGCGGGGAAGCAAATAGGTCAGCTGCGCAAGCTCCACCTGAAGAATCCCTTCCCGGGTACGAGCCCGCTGGGCAAAAATATCGAGGATGAGCTGCGTCCGATCGATTATTTTGACATCCAGCGATTCCTCCAGGTTCCTTACCTGGGCCCCGGACAGCTCCTGGTCGAAGATGGCGGTGTTGGCCGCGAGCTCCATCACCCTCTCCTTCAGCTCTTCCACCTTTCCCTTGCCGATGAACCATTTGGAATCCGCCGCTTCCCGGCTTTGAACGATCGTATCCAGCACCGCTACTCCGGCCGTCTCGGCCAGACGGACCAATTCCTCCAGAGAAAAAGCGGCTAAATCCTCCTGCCTTTTCTTCTCGTGGGTAAGCAGGCTGACCAGAATTGCGCGATCCCCTGCCTCGCCAATCACATCATGAGTCGTTGGCTTCATACAACATCTCCTTTACGGTATAGTTTTGGGCCGATCGAGCCGCAAATCCTCGGGACGCAGCGTCATCAGCTCCTGTTTGGACGGATGCTGCCTATGCTGCTGCAGCAGGCGGACCGCTTGATGCCTCATCGCCTTCTCGATCAGATTGCGCACGAGACGGGCGTTGCTGAACGTTCCGAAGCTGGCCTCAAGCTCCCGCACCAGATGCTGCTTCAGCTTCACTTCTGTCTGAGGGTGAAACGAATATTCCCGCTCCTTAATCATCAGATGAGCGATTTGCATCAACTGCTGGACCGTATAATCCGGGAAATCCACCTGAATCGGAAAGCGCGAAGGCAATCCCGGATTGGTCCGCATAAAATCGTCCATTTCGTCCGGATAGCCGGCCAGAATGAGAACGAACTGATATTTATAATCTTCCATCGCCTTAACCATGGATTAGGTTTCGGTACACGTGCTCGCTGCAACAAAGAACCAGCTCAATCCGCCCCTCTTCATGCAGCACCGCCTGATCCACCAATAGCGCGACCAAGTCGCGTTGATCTGCAGCGGACAAGCGATCCGCGGCAACCAACCCTTTCAGTTGTCGCACATATTTTAACACAAGGCACGAATAATTAACATTTGTCTCTGCCAAGCGGAGCGAATCTTCTGCTTGGATCAGGTCATCCCGGAGTACCGCCAGCTGACGATCCAGAGTCCGTAATTTAGATTCCAGAGCCGCCTTCGTTTCAATCCATCCCGATGCGTATAAATCGACATACTTATCTCTGGCTTTAGTTTTATCCGCCACCGCACAGAGCAGTTCCTCTCTTTTCGCCTGCAGCTTCAAGATCGTTTCTGTATCGTCCAGCTTTTTCACATACCTCTTAATATACTCCTCGGGGGACTTCAGAACTGCCGCCAGCTCCGTCCATACTATACGATCCACCTGATCGGCTCTCCAGTTTCTCCCCCGGCATAAAGAATGGGAAGGTTCGTCAGTTCCAACCCTGTATCCTTTTTTCGTTTTTCCTGTACACGCATAATATTTAATCAGACCGTTGGCCGTACGGCTTGTAACGCCTGCGGTCACCGCCGCCCCGCATCGGCCGCATCTCGCCAATCCTTTGAGCAGGCAGGGCTCCGATGGCCTTCCGCTGCTCGTTTTGGCCAGCTTAGCCAGCTGCGCCTGCATCTTGTTATAAGTAGCTCTGTCGATGTACGCCGGAATCGGGATCGGAATCCACTCCTCCCGGGGTTTGCGGATCGTGCGGCCTTTTCCTTTGCTCTGGACGACCTCTGTTTTTCCATAATAATAAGTGCCTGTGTAGGACTCGTTTTTCAGAATTCGACTGATCGTCGCCTGGTACCATACCGTTCCGCTCGGCGCTTGAATCCCCCGGGCAGAAAGCTCTCTGGCCATACGCGAGCAGGAATAGCCTTTATTCAGCAGCATATCGACCAACATCAAGTAAACTCGCTTCTCTTCGTCGTTCTCCACAAGCCGGTCGTTTTCTTTATCGAAGGAATAGCCGTAAATTCTGCGGAGGCCGACGACCTCTCCTTTTAATGCCTTCGTCCTTCTTCCCCGTTTCGTATTCGCCAATATTTTAGCTTTGTTGTACTGGGCAATGCTGCCCTGCACATTAAACATCAGCATCGATTCGGGACTGTCCTTATCCAGGTCGAATTCGACAAATTCAATATCGCAGCCCAAATCCCACAAGCGGGAGGACAGCTCGATTTGCAGCTGCAAATAGCGGCTCATTCGGTCCGGATGGAGAAAAAACACTTTGGAGCCAATGCCTTGTTCAACCAAAAACATTAAATATTTCAGCATCGGGCGATCCGGATTGTCGCCGTGTTCACCGGCTTCCACCAGAACCAGCAGTTGATTCTCTGCATAGTTGTATTTCGATCTGGAGAAATTGACACAGCGTTCGATTTGCGATTCCAGCGAGAAGCCGTGTCTGGCCTGATCGTCTGTAGACACCCGGGCATAAACAAGAGCCTTGATCTGTCCGACCAAGGCATTCAGCTGCTCCCTGCGGAACAGGTGAGCTTCTCTGACAATCATGATGGGCACCACCTTGCTGTCTGAACCGGCCTTTCAGCCGGAATGAGCTTGTTGAACCTCCTTCTTTGCAGGTTTGCTTAAGATTACGGCCACCCAGCCGGCCAATTCGTTTGTAACCCGTTCCTCAGATTTGTATCCGCTATCGCCATCTTTTTTGAACGTCAAAACAATCGACAGCTCCTTGTTCATCCTCCTGCCGGCTACCCCTCCTTTCTGCTCTTTGTATACGTTATTCGATAACGAATTTGTCCGATTCGTATTATTTTTGTGATAACCGATTCAGAGCGGGAAACTACTTCTCCTCCATAGGAGCCGCCGTCCTTCCCCTGCTGCTCTCGCGTCCTCGCTTCAGTAAAGCCAGACCGAGAAGGATCAAGGGCAGAAGGACTCCAAATATAAAGGTGATGACCGGCAGCGTCTTTTTGCTCCATACATACAAATGAGCGGAGTCGGTATACAGATCGACGGATAGCGCCCACGCGGCTAACCCAATCGGAATCGTATACAATTGAGACGATCGGACCCGGGTTAATCGGGCCAATCCTTCCACGGATGCATAAAAATAAATCAAGCATTTAAAAAACAAGGAGATCAACCATATCGTAGGCATGATCACTTCCACACGGGTTAGAAAGGTTCCGATATTAATGCGCTGCGCCAGCACATAGCTCGGAAAAGTATATGCCTTTGTGACCTCTGGGCCGAACACGGCAATGCTGACAACGGAAATGATCCACAGGACTGCTCCGCCCGTTAAAGTTCCCCACATGAAGTTTTTGGCCGCCTGACGAGGATTAAGCACATGAGCCGGATAGAGGGTCAAGAAGAAGATTAACGGAAACGTGGAGAAGCTGACATACCCTAAAGCTCCGTCCAGCAAGGAGGTAACGGGTGTAGTCAGCGCCGGCTTCAGATTCTCCATCTCTATTTCCGGAGCAACCGTGAAGATCAGAAACACATACAAAAAAAGAAAGAGCCCGACAAGAACCTCGCTGGCGCGTGAAAAGGTAGCCCTTCCTAATCGCACCCCCAGAATGGCAATGATGGCAAATAATCCGTTCAAGACAACCACCGGGGTATCAGGAAAGATTTGAGTGTTCAGAAAATAGCCGACATAATAAAACAAGCTGGATAGACAAACGATAAACGCAAATAAAAAGGTGAGGGCTGTGGCGAGGTAACCGATCCATTTTCCGAGCAGCTTTTCCATTAATTCATAAAGCGTTGTATCAGGATAGCAACGGGACAGAAGCAGGTATAGACCGACTACAAGCAAGTTGATGACGAACCCGATCAATATCGCCAGCCAGGTATCATGCTTGGCCGCATCGGCCACCTGAGAGGGCACGAACAGAATAGAGCTTCCGACCGTAAATAGAAACACCAGCACAAAGAACTGTCGCGACGTTATTTTCGAATCGTTCATATCCTCATTTCCTCCGCCGTTCAATCAAGCCGCTGCATAAGCCCATCGGTGATTGGTTTCAAGACCGCCATCACTGCGTCGATCAGGTTGGGGAACGGAAGCTGCAATCCTTTAATGATCCCGATAGCGACTCCCATTATGAGAGTCGCCATAAACCAGACAAGCTCTTTGACTTGCTTGCTTTGCCATAAGGCCGGGAGGTCTATCCATGCGCCGACTACCCCTGCTAACACTACGATAATAACAGCCAGCACTCCGTTCTCCTCCTCGTCGCATCTTGATTTGTCCATTATTGACATAATTGGGGGGCGTTAATCACGAATCGCCAGACAGCTATGCTCCGCCCCCTTGTCTTCGTCCCGCTTTTCCTTCCCTTGAAGGATCTCCTCGAAAGATCTCCCGGAATGAAAAAATGACCTCTTATGACCTCAGGTTTATGCAACCGGCGTTATGTCAATAATGAAAGCAAAATCGGTAACCGAGGTCAGCGCCATGAGATTAAATCTTGCACTTCAAGACAACATCGATCAACTTCAGCACATTTTTGGTAACAGCGGCGATTTGATAGTCCGGGAATTGACCTTCGGCGATACGCCCGAAGTTCATATGGCCTTCGTATACCTTGACGGGATGGCCGACCGAACTTCTGTGTACCGTCTGATAGAATCGATCTCCAATCAAGCTGTTCAGGAAGGTTGGACCACGTCCACCGATGTTCTCAGCCTGTCGCGCATTACGATCGGGGATATCCGGACGCAGACCGATTTTGAAGCGATTCAGGAATCGATTCTTTCCGGTGAAACGGTCATCTTCACCGATCGGGAGAACCAAGCGATTTCCGTCGATACGGTCGGCTTTGAACATCGCAACGTAACCGAACCGATCTCGCAAACCGTGGTACGGGGTCCGCAGGAAGGCTTCACGGAAACTTTGCAGACGAACGTAGCTCTTATCCGTAGAAAAATTAAGGATCCGAACCTGTGGATGGAAGTAAATCCTATTGGGAGGATTACAAAGACCAAGGTCGCGATCATGTATATGAATGGTCTGGTTAAAGAATCGACCTTGCAGGAAGTTCGTTCACGCCTCCAAAGAATTGACATAGATGGAATATTGGAGAGCAATTACATCGAGGAGTTCATTCAGGACAAGACCTTCACCGTATTTCCGACGATCAACAATTCGGAACGGCCCGATGTAGTCGCTGCTTCTTTATTGGAGGGAAGAGTCGCGATTCTGATCGACGGCACCCCGTTTGTGCTGCTGGTGCCGGCCCTTTTTACCCAGTTCCTGCAATCCGCCGAAGATTACTACCATCGTTCTGATTTCGGTTTATTGCGCTTGCTTCGCTATCTTGCTTTTCTCATTTCCTTATTCGGTCCTTCCACCTATATTGCCGTTACGACCTTCCATCAAGAGATGCTGCCGACGGCCTTATTGATCAGCCTGGCTTCTCAAAGAGAGGGTATTCCTTTTCCGGCTTTTATTGAAGCCTTAATTATGGAAGTGACGTTCGAGCTGCTGCGTGAAGCGAGTATTCGGATGCCGAGAGCGATAGGCACGGCCATCTCCATTGTCGGAGCCCTCGTCTTGGGACAATCGGCAGTGGAAGCCGGTCTGGTATCCCCGGCCATGGTCATTGTCGTCTCTATAACCGCCATAGCCGGGTTTATTTTTCCAAGCTTTGATATCGGAATATCGGCCCGGGTATTGCGCTTTGGGTTTATGGGACTTGCCGCCTCATTTGGCTTTTACGGCATGTTTCTGGGAATGATTGCATTGGTGCTTCACTTGTGCCACCTCCAATCGTTCGGGGTTCCGTATATGTCTCCCTTTGCGCCATTCAGCAAGTCCGACCAGAAGGATAATGTAATTCGCGTGCCTTGGTGGAAAATGTATACCCGTCCCGATGTGTTGGTCCGTCACAACAAAACGAGGATAGGCGGGGAGCCTCAGCAAAACGGAGATTCCGGTACGAACGGGAACCATCAGGCTGGAAATCCGAATGGCGATATGAAGTGAGTCCTGCCGCCTATCGTTCTCTTTACGATCTGTATCCGTCCGGATGAAACCAATAAAGGAGATTCCTTATGCAGACATCGTTGACAGGGGTATTCCTCCTCTCTTTTGCAGGGGCTCTGCTCGCCTTCCTGTTCATTGCAGGGATGATTATCATCCTGTTCAAGCCAATCACTCAATCCCTATTAGCTCTCTTCATGAAACGATTGATGTCTGAGCGTTACCCCGCAAATATATGGGAAATGGTTACTGCCCTGACGCGAACCAGTCCGATTAAAGTGATCGAGAACAGTCTGCGCGCCGCCTCCGGAGCGATTATTGAACGCCCGTTCGGCAGCCCCCGCAAATTTTTGAACTTTGACGGGCTTACCTTTGTGCCGGCCCAGCTGGCGGTATTGCCTGCTCATGAAGAAGAGGATGTGGAGCTGCGAGTGACGATCGGACCGAAAGCGAAGAAGCCGCTGACCCTGGATATTCCTATTTTGGCAGGGGCTATCGGCTATGGGATCGGGGTAAGCGAGAAGGTCAAAATTGCCCTCGCCAAAGGGACCGCAGCCGTCGGTACAGCAACGAATACCGGAGAAGGAGGCTTTTTGCCCGAGGATCGCCATCATGCCAAATTCCTTATTATCCAGTACAGTTCCGGGCATTGGTCCAAGGAGCCTTCCATTCTCCGTCAGGCGGATGCAATCGAGATTCATATCGGCCAGGGAGCCACCGTTGGTGCTGCGAGCATAATCCCCCCCGAGTTTATGCAGGGAAAAGCGCGGGATATTATGAAGGTGAAGCCGGGCGAGCTCGTAGTCATTCCTTCTCGGCACAAGGAAATTAACCATCCGCAGGATTTGGCTCCCCTGGTAGAACAGCTGCGCGGCACTACAGGGGGAGTCCCGATCGGAGTAAAAATTTGTGCCAGCGCCAGAATGGAAGCGGATCTGGAGGTAGCCATTCAAGCCCGCGTCGATTTTATAAGCATAGACGGAAGCCAGGCAGGAACTAAAGGCGGTCCACCCATTCTGGAGGACGACTTCGGTCTTCCCACCCTCTTTGCCTTATCCCGCGCCGTCCGTTATTTGAAGAAACGCGGGGTCAAGGAGCAGATCAGCCTATTGATCGGGGGAGGCTTCTCCAATCCGGGAGAATGTTTAAAAGCCCTTGCTCTGGGAGCGGACGGGGTGTATATGGGCACCTCCCTGCTGTGGGCGATGACACACGACCAAGTCACGAAAGCCATTCCCTGGGAACCGCCTACGCAGCTAACCTTTTATCCAGGCAGCCTGGTGGATCAATTTGATGAAAATAAAGCGGCACAGCATTTGCAAAATTTCTTTACTTCCTTCGTCGAGGAAATCAAGCTGGCGATTCGGGCCATGGGCAAGGATAATCTGCAAGCCGTCGATACGAACGACTTGGCCTCGCTCGATAAGTGGACGAGCCAAGTGACCGGCGTCCCTCTCGCTTCCGAGCCTTATGATCCCGGACCTGTATGGGACCCGGACGGAGCGGGTCCCAGTGACACCGCATCTACTTCGGCGCAGTTCCCTGTGAGAGACGCCCCTGCTCCGAAAGGCAAAAACTGGTTTGAATATTTGAAGAAAAAATAGCAAATGTAGGTGTCATGCTATGCGCATTCATACTGTTCGGCCGGGAGCAGACGGCAGCCCACCCCTCTGGATAATGAAACAGAGCTGGGAACAGCTGCTGTTCCTCCATTGGCCGGTTGCTGCTTCGTCCTTGAGAAAGCTGATCCCCGAGCCCTTAACTGTCGATACGTTCGCCGGCCAGGCCTGGATCGGAATTGTTGCCTTTCGGATGAACAGAATTCGCCTGAAGGGCTGCCCGATCCCTTATCCGTTCGCCTTCCCGGAAATTAACGTTCGCACCTATGTCACCCATCCTCGGGGGCCGGGAGTGTATTTCATCAGCTTGGACGCGTCCGACCGGCTCGTGCTGAATATGGCCAAATGGTGGTACAGCCTCCCGTATCATAAGGCAGACATGCGATTTCGCCAGCGGGAAGAGCACATCGTGCTATCCAGTCACAGGCCAGGGGCATCATCCGGCTCTCCCGCCTTGTTCTCAGCTAAATACCGTCCCTTGTCACGACCTTATCTGGCAACACCAGGTACGATAGAGCACTGGTTGACGGAACGTTATCTGTTTTATTGCTTTCATAAGCTCAAGCAAACCATGTATTGCGGGGAAGTGTGCCACCCTCCCTGGATGCTCTGTCAAGCCGAGGTCGAGCTGTCCAAGAATACGATGACCGGGCCGCTCGGAATGGCCCTGCCTGAATCTCCGGAATTCATGCATTATTCCAGGGGGGTGGAGGCCCGTCTCTCGACTATTAGCCCGCTTTCATCTCTCGATTGAATGCTGTTCGCGCAGCGCATAATGTTCCTAACAACTACTTGGAAAGGATCGATATGATGAAGCTTCAGTGGAGATTCCTGCTTGGATTTATCCTCCTTTCTCTTCTTCTTACAGGCTGCTGGAGCCGCCGGGAGTTAAATGATTTAGCCATTCAGGTCGCTGTAGGGATTGATAAGTCGGATGATTTATTTCACCTGACCGCACAGGTTGTCGAACCGGGGGAAGTCGCGAAGAAGGACTCAAGCGGGGCGCGTTCTCCCGTCACCACTTATTCGGCCACGGGCCGATCCTTGATCGAAACCTACCGGAAAATGACTACCACGTCCCCGCGCCGCATCTATGGAGCCCATCTGCGAATGATCGTCCTCAGCGAGGAGGTCGCCCGGGAAGGACTTAATAAAGTGATGGATCTATTCTCCCGGGACCATGAGTTCCGAACAGATTTCTACGTTGTCGTAGCGAAAAATACAAAAGCAGAAAATATTCTAAAAATTATTACCCCACTGGAAAAGATACCGGCGAACCGGTTGCTGAATTCGTTGGAAACATCGGAAAAATATTGGGCTCCCGTGCTTGGAATTTCTCTGCATGAATTAATCAACGACATCGTAAGCGATGGAAGACAGCCGGTATTGACGGCCTTGGAATTAAAAGGCGACCTGGAGGTGGGGAAAACCGAACAGAATGTTAAGGAAATTGCGCCAGAGGCCATTTTGCATTACGTAGGGCTGGCCATATTTAAGCAGGATAAACTGATCGGCTGGTTTGACGAGGAAAACAGCAAAGGGGTCACTTACCTCCGCAATAAAGTCAAAAACACAATCGGTGTCCTTCCCTGTCTGGATAAAGAGGGAGAGATCAATATAGAGGTGGCTCGCTCGAACGCCAAAATTAAACCAGAGCTTAAGGACGGTGCTCCGCAAATCCATGTTGAACTTAAAGTGGAAGCGAATATTAGCGAAGTCTCCTGCTCCATTGATCTTACTCAACGCTCTACATTAACTAAGCTGGAACGACTTATGGAACATCATTTGGAGAAAATGATTCGTTCATCCGTTCGCCAAGCTCAAAAAATGAAATCGGATGTTTTTGGCTTCGGGGAAGAATTCCATCGATCCGAGCCCGAATATTGGGCAACGGTAAAAAATAATTGGAATCAAATATTTGCTAAAATGCCGGTTCAGTTAAAGGTGGAAGTCAAGGTTCGTCATTCCGGCACCATCGGCAATCCCATCATGAAAAAAAGCAAGGGGTAGGTCCGAATGTTGATCAGTGTTGGAGTTATCCTGGTTGGGCTGGCCATTGCCATCCGGGAAATTCCCTACCTTAAAAAAAATCGTTTAAAGAAGGAAGCAGCCGTCTTCTGGATTCTGCTTATTGCAGGAACAGGATTAGGAGTGGCACTGGGGATGAAGCTCCCTCTTCCGAATCCGCTTGATTGGATCATCATGCTTTACAAGCCCATCAGCGATGCCCTTCATCCTTGGCTGGCCGATTAGAGGTGTTCTAACCATTGAACAGCGACAAAATAACCGTTCGACAACTTGCTATCCTGCTGATATTGTTCACTATCGGTACCACTATCTTAATCGTTCCCGCTATTATGGCGGAAACGGCCAAGCAAGACGCTTGGATCGCCGCTATACTAGGCACGATATTCGGGGTCGTCTTGGCCTGGCTATATACGGTTATAGGGAATCGCTATCCCCATCTAACCTTGATAGAAATGATTAACGAAGCGTTTGGCCCCTGGCTGGGAAAAGCTTTTTCCCTTACGCTTGTTTTCTTTGCGTTCGTCACCGCGTCCGAGTTGGTCTATTTTATGGGGGATTTTATAACAGCCCAAATTCTACCCGAGACCCCTATTGAGGCGATACATATCACGTATGTTCTGCTCGTCGTTTATACCGTCCGTTTCGGCCTGGTTACGCTAGTCCGCTCGGCCGAAATTTTATTTCCATTTTTTGTTGTTCTTTTTGTCGGTCTGATCGTTTTCATTTCTCCACAAATGGAGCTGCAAAATCTATTACCTGTTCTAGACAACGGGGTTAAGCCCGTTTTTCAGGCTTCTCTCTTTTATACAAGTGTTTTTTTTCTACCTTCTATCCTTTTTTTAATGTTCTTTCCATCTGCCGTTAACGATCCCAAAAAAGCTAACCGCGCTTTAATTGTTGGAACCGCCATCGGAGGCACGGTATTGACGGTAATGATTGCTTGGGCCGTTATCGTTCTTGGTGCGGAAACGACCGCCAGACAAGCCTATCCCAGCTATTCATTAGCCAAATTGATCAATGTAGGGAAATTTTTACAGCGTATCGAAGTGATCATGGCTATTATGTGGTTTATTACGATCTACTATAAAATGTCCGTTTATTTCTATGTTTCTGTAACGGGCCTGGCCCAAATATTGAATTTTAAAGAATATCGTTCTCTCACTTTGCCGTTAGGAATGATGCTGGTCGTCTTATCGTTAATTGTTCATCCGGATTACGTCCATTCAGATACCTACGATAAAGAAACGTGGTTTCCGTATGTATCCACTTACGGGCTGGTGCTTCCCTTGATGCTGCTGCTCCTATCCGCCCTTCGCAACAAAAGAAACAAGGATAAACGCCTGCGGCGTCCTTGAAAAAGCGGATTCCGGCTCCAATAAACTAGCATCCCTCAACACCTCCTGCTATCGGTAATCGGGCCGGTACTAATCCAGATACAGAGCAAAGATCGAGAAGGTCGTTCCTAGCGGAAGCCGGCTGTGAAGCTCAAAGATCTCTTGGCTGGTCCGTTCGCCTAGCCTATCCAAATCATCGTCTGTTATTTTCTGCAAAAATAACCGCTCAAGAGCTTGCCGCTTATTATTCCGGCATACCCGCTCAAATTCCTCGAAAGTCAGGCTCATGCCCCGCAATTTCCTCCTGCGGATTTCATGCAAAGTAAAGAAAAAACGGCCTGAATTCCCTTTGCTTCGGTTAATAAAAAAATGGAAATCTTCCTCCGTATGGATCAACAGCTCCACCATCGAGCGCAAGGTCCCTTGCAACCCCCACTCCGCAAAAATTCGCTGTGAGAAATGATTAATCATCTGCTCTCACTTCTCCTTAAGAAAATTAATCTAATAGACAAAACTATAGAACAAATGTTCGTTATTTGATATAATGACATTATATAGCATTTATATCCAATTTGGCAATATATTGTTGTCAAATTGGTATTTTTTTAGTTACAAAGATGGACCGCCCCCTATTATGGCGATCCTTCTTACGCTATCTTTATTACAACCCGTATACTTTTTTAATCGTTGCTTCATTTAGAAAGTTGGTCTTATATATATAAAAATTATTTAAGGAACTGATATCGAATCGATCGACCATGGCGGTCAATTCATCCAGCTCCAGCTTCTTTCCTGCTGCGTAGACATCTCTGGCCATGGACAGCATCCCGGAAAACCTTACATTCGTGCCCGTTAAATAATCCAGATTAAAATAAGTGGATACCATCTTCATTCTTCTCAGGACGAGATGCTTGTCCCCGCGTCCGTTGCCTTTATTGCGGGTCGCTGATATTTTGAGAACATAATCGTTATCCACCAAGTGAGTATAGGGAGATTTGGTCCCCGGCTTGACATCTCCATTATTTTTCAAATATTTCGTCTCGTCGAGAGCGGCTGAGACAAGCTTGATGCACAGATCGCTAACGTTAAGCTTTCTCTCCCTTCCATTATCATTCCTCAGGTGTAGAAGGTTGTTATCCTGATCAATATCCACCTTGCGGAGATTCAACAGCTCACTGTAGCCCTCCCCCATAACTCCTTCGTACAGCATCTGTATAATACAAGCATCCTGATAATTGTTTAAGGAGCTGACGATATCCCGGATTTGAGCTTCCGAGAAGACGATTTCCTTAGACGTGTCAATAAACTGCCCGTACCAGCTCTTGCCCACTCCGTCCAAAGGATTAGTCGGCGCACACCGCAGCCCTTCCTTCATAGCCCACTGAATGTAATTATGAATAACCCCGCCCGATTGCCTGCTGGCATGCAGATTTAATGGATTAAGACAGGACATAACCTGCTTGATTTCATCCTCATTGAAATCATATAAATCTTTGGCATACAGCTCTTCATACATTCTCGATTTGAGAAAGACACGGCCATAAGTGGACTGGCTTCTGGCCGCAAACCCCGATAAATACCGGAGCTTATGCTGCTTGTTGAAATATCCTTGCTCATAAATAAGGTTGGACATCATCATCCCCCGTTCTCTCATCCTCATTATATTATATATTTACACTTAAAAACAATTGTGATAAAGTAAGTCTACTACAAAAATTTCCATCGTCGTTCTTGTTTTTATTTCATAGTTTTTATTTTTAAAAGTAAAAATATAATTATCCCCGCATTTTTGACGAATTTGCCAGCAAATATTTATTGAAGGGAGAGAAAGAGCATACGAGCGATCGGAGCCGCACACCCATCGGAATTCGGATTTCATGCCGTTACTCTAAGCAATACCGAATGTATTAAAGCGTTGATCAAGCTGCGCCATGAGCTGGACCTCCACAGAGAAGCTTCTGACATGATGAACGCAGATTCAGCCGGAAATATAAAGCATGTTAACCAGGAAATTCTGTGTCTGTACGTTGATCTGGACCATCTCATTCGCCGCTGTAAATTTAACGAGCTGCAGGAAGACATTCTTAACCTTTTGCAGGACGGCCGGCCCGAAGAAACGATTGCGCAAAAATGGAACAAAGACGTCTCGCAAATATATCGGGTGCTGGAGACCATTTGCAAGAAAATAAAAAAACAAAATGATCAGGAATGGAAGTACGACTACCTCTACCTGAATTATCTTACGGTCCAATGGGAGTACAAGAAGTGTTCCCGATGCGGGACGATGAAGCCGATGCATCCCGAATTCTTTAGTCCTGACTCCTCCAAAGCGAGCAGATTTAAATCGATATGCAAAGCTTGCAGATAGCGGCATTTAGCCGCGGGGACAAAAAATTGCAGTAAAAACGATAGTCTGTGCAGTATATAACGATGAGGAGGCCAAGCGATGAGATTCAAATTTCGAACTCCCGATGGTGTTAAACTATTGAATACAACGAAAGAGATGACGGACAGCGATCGAATGAACCTGTTTAAAAACGAAATATATAATGTTTACGAAGAATGGTTCATAGCCAATAAACATACTTATCTGGCTCAACGCTTTCTGAGCGATTGCGCCAACTATTTGATCAAAGATACGAATAACAAGACTACCTTAACTAACCGCAAAAGCAAAAATATCGCCAAACGGGAGCTTCCGCTTTCTTCCGTCAGCAATAAATATTATGAAGATTTATTGTTTGCCGGCCGAGGCTCTGATGAAGCAGGCGGCACCTACTATGAAGCAGGCGGCTCTTCCCACTCCCCATGGATGGACGGGCTCGATTCAGTCACCGATTATGAGCTTGGCAGGCAGAACAAGGTGAAAGCCAATCAAATAAGCCAATACTGCCAAACCAGAGCCTGGCGAATAACGAAGCTGTACTCGACACCTGTAACCAACACTTACCGGATTGAGAAGGTGCAAGGAGTACCGATCACCATTAACGGCTTTCCTTCCGTCGACTATTCGACCACCAATATTTTTGGCCATCCTATTCTCGACGCCGTCCCCTGTCAAATCGGAGGCATCCAGGGAATCGTCAAGCTGGGACAAACATACAAAGCCGAATGGTGTATAGTCGATACGGAAGGCGGCTTTCAATTTAACGGTCGCCACTTCACGTTGAATACATCCCGGCTCGCAGGCTACAAGCTAACTTTGGGCAACCGCTCCAAGATGGATTCCATTCTCTGCTATTACACTGGAAATGACTATCATTTTTTCGATGAAAACATAGAACCTATTGATATGAAATGGATACAGCAGCGCCATTTTTAATCACCCTTTAAAAGTAAATATATAATTATTTATCGAAAGGAGGTGAGTGTGACTTGCCGACTACCCAGCTCTCCAGAGCCATTCCTTATGATTACACGACGTTAAGCACAAAGGCTCCATGACACGAGGCCATCATACACGGAAGGTGGGATCAAAAAAACAGGCCGACAAAGCCAAAATCAGCAGGGAGTGTCCATTGATCCGATATGAAGATCAATCATGAAGAAATCAAATTAAAAACACTGGCTAATTTACCAACGGCGATTGCCGGAATTCGTATCACCCCTCTATCCTTGCATGAGATTATCCAGCATGGATATACCCGATATAATCTGTATCTATCGGCTCTAACGCTGCACAAAGAACATTTGATTCATCCCGATTACGTCCATCAGCTTCCCGACCATATCGGGGTCCTAGAGATTATAGCGTCTCATCCAGACCGTGAAATCTCACACGCTTTCTTTGACGGATTAAAGTTCTTTCTCCAAACCGATCAGGTCGTTTACGACAACGGACTGTTCGTTAACGATATACGGATTAGCCCTGCCGAACTGGAACAGCTCATTCAAGTCATCAAAATCCAGAACTGCCTTCTCACTCCCGAGGATGATGACTTCAATCCTATTAATGAACGGGCCCAAAAAATCAAACAAAAGATGCTCGACAATAAAAGGAAGATACAAGAGCTGAAAAAAAGCTCCGGAGATGCAGCAGAAAGTCTCACTTTCTCGGATTTGATCTCGATTGTTTGTGCCCATGCCAATGGAATTCATATTCACAATGTTTTCGAGCTAAATATGTTTCAATTTAACAATCAATTCAACCGGATGAAAATGCTGGATGAATATGAGGTCAATATACAGGCGCTGCTTCACGGCGCAGATTCTAAACAAATTCAATTAAAACATTGGATGTCTAAAATGGGATAGGTCCCCCCTTTACTATTTAGACTATACAGGAGGAAAAATATATGAGATATGGTGTACGCGAAATTTGTAATGTTGTTCTTAAGGATGTAACTACCAAGGAACCGGTTGTCTATTTGGAGAGCTTGACTACCTCCAGTCTGGAGACGAGCGGAGAGACCGTTTACGCGCGCGGCGGACGCGGCAATCCGAAGCTCATCGGTTGGGATTCGGATAAGGAAATCGTGATGAACATGGAGGATGCGCTGATCTCCAAAGCTTCTTTAAGCGTTCTTGTCGGCAATGAATTTAAAGCAACGGCCAAGCCGGTACATAAGAAAGAAGTGCTGTCTGTTACAGAAGACGGCGGCGAGACGATTATTACCTTGTCTAAGGCGCCAACAGCCGCGGCCGGTTACCCTTCCTTCTTCTATGCCACTTCTGACGGAACCTCGATGGACGCCAAGCTAACCGGAACGGTGGAAGGAAACCAAGTGAAGCTGAGCGGCGATTCCCTGCCTCAGGCCGGAGATCAAGTTATTGCCGATTACTACGTGGAGGCCCCGGCCAAAGCGGAATCGATCGTAATCGACAGCTCCAAATTCCCCGGCACTTACCTGCTGGAGGGAGAAACGCTGTGGAGGAATGAAGCCGGGAAAGACGTTCCCGCCTTGTTCACGATTCCGAAATTGAAAGTAAAGCCGAATTTCACCATTGGCATGGCGGCGAGCGGCGACGCTCAACCGTTCAGCTTTGAAACCGAAGTGCTGAAGGACAGCGCATCTACCGCAATGGTCATTATCGACGTTCTGGAAGACTAATCCAGAAGCGGGGGCGAGACATCGCCCCTTTTTATATACATAAATCATCCCTTAAAGGAACTGAGAGGAGCTGCAGGCATGGCGGCAAAACCATCAAAAAAACTGACGAAAACCGTACTCCATAAAATCGATTCGCAGCTGAATCAACGTAAAAAAATAACCGTGCTGGGACAATACGAAGTCCAAATCGATACCTACTTCAAATTAAGCAAAATCCAGGATGTCGCGATGGATTACTTAAAAATCATTACGGAGCTGAAATCGCGCAAAAACATAACGGACCGCACCATTATGAGATCGGTAGCCTTGATCAGCACGCTGGCGGTCAAGGAATTTTCCGACGCGCCGATCCCCGACCTATCCAGGATCGACGACTTGATCAAAGTATCCGCCCAATTGCTCGATACCGGAATTCTCAAGGAAATCTGGGACGCCTTCCCCAGTGATCAATTGGCTAGATTAGAAGAAGAAATAAACAAGATTTCTGCGGAATTCGGCAAGCAAATCGGAGAAGCGGCCATTGCGGCCAGCCTGCAGGAACAGGATAAAGCGGCAAACCAGGAGCCCGCCAACCCGCAGTTGTAACCGGGCAGCAGCAGGCGTATCCGTTTCAACCTGTCTATCTTCATGTTGTTTGGAGCAATTATAAATTTTGTGAGAAAGGGAGTTATATAATATGCCTAAATACAAGTACATCTTTACTGAACAAGTTTTAACGAACCTGTTGTTATTCCTTCAAGAGGTTCCGCTGAAGGGAAAAGAAGTTCCCGCCTATAACGAAATTCTGCAGCTTCTAAACCATCCCCTTCCAGACGATAAAGACGATATGGAAAATAACAGTGAACAGAACGAAAAAACAACGAATGTTTAAGAAATGATTATATAATGTTGGCAAAAGATTAATGGAGCGTCCCTATCGGCCGCTTCTTTGTTAATGGAAAAGAAAGGAGTGGGCCGGTAATGGCAGCAAATAAAGACCTCAAATATATATTGACGGCTGAATTGGATATTCAGAAGTCGATTCGGAATATTAACAAAGCGATCAAAACAATTCAAGAGCAATCCTCCTTACAGAAAATTAAATTAAAATTTAATATAGATCAAAGCTTGCTGCAATCTATTCGCAGCTTCACGCAAGCTATGGAGCAAATAAGTATAAGCCAGTGGACTTCCGTACTTAGTGAAAGCACCAAAGAAACCCGTGCTTTCCAAAAGGCGGTCGACGCCACGACCGGAAGCGTCAGTAAACAGGAGGAGGCCATGAAGAAAACCGCCTCTTCCCCCTTTCTGGACGCCTACAAGAAGAAGCTTCAGAATTGGGCTGTCCATCTCCCGCTGCGCGCGCTTCAAACCATGGTCAGCACCTTGATTGAAGTAGATAAGCAAATGAACGGATTAAAGCGTGTCATGGATAAAGACACGAATTTCGATCAGATGCTTCGCCGCAGTATAGACCTGTCCTCACAGCTAGGACGCAGCGTAGCCCAGATTAACGAAACGATGACCGGCTTCGCCAGACAGGGCTACAAAGAGGATCAGGTGCTGGACTTAACGAAGGCGGCCACTCTGATGACCAATCTGAGCGAATTGTCAGGCGAGGAAGCGATCGCCTCGCTAACGTCGGCGATGACGCATTTTAATATGGTGGCGGCCAAATCCATTCAAGTCGTCGACGCCCTCAACGCAGTCGACAACCAGTTCGCGATCGATGCCAAAAATCTGGCCCTGGCGATGACGGCCAGTGGAAGCGCAGCCCGCACGATGGGCGTATCAATGGAAGAAATGCTCGGCCACATTACAGCAATAGGATCCGTTACCCGCGAAAGCGGGAGCATCGTCGGGGAGAGCTTGAAGGAGATTTATTCCCGTCTCACCACCAGAAGCGGTTCCGCCGATGCCTTACGCACCGTCGGCCTCTCCATTGCGGCAGCCAACGGAGAAATGAAGTCCGCCACAGCCCTGCTGGACGAATTGGCCGGCAAATGGAACACGTTATCCGACCAGACTCAGCGCAATCTGGCTATTCAGTTGGCCGGACAGGATCAATACTCGCGTTTTATGACGCTCATGAACAACTATCAGACGGGCCTTCGGGCCACCGAAACCGCGTTGAATTCTCAAGGCTCCGCCATGCGGGATAACAGCGAGTACATGAACTCCCTGGAGGCACGCATCCAGCGCATGCAAACGGCCTGGCAGGAGCTCTCCATCGCATTTGGCCATGCCTTGGTCACCGACTCCCTAATCAGCCTGATCCAGGTGGCGACCACATTAGCCAATCAATTGGCCTGGCTGGTGGATAAGGTGGGGGTTCTTCCTGTAGTGTTTGGTGCTGCCGCTATTTCAACGATCGCCTTGAAGAACGTGTTCAAACTATTCCTCATAGCTAACGCGAATGTAGTTCGAAGTATTCTAGGTATCGTACCGGCCACAGCGATTGCATCAACCAGCCTCAGAGGACTGATTGCTACCATTAGAACACTGAATATTACGTGGAAAGGCTTCTTGGCTTCTACCGGCATTGGCTTAATTGCAGTCGCTATTGGTGCGGGGCTCGAATGGTTAGTAGGTAAACTGGCAGCAACCCAGGATGAATTGGAGCAAACTTCAACTTCACTAGACCGTTTAAACGAACAGACGGCTTCTGCAAGTCGATTAAAAGAATTATCCCAACAATACGATGAGTTGGCGCAGAAAACGACTAAAACCGCTGAAGAAAAAATTAAATTATCCCATGTAGAGAATGAACTGCAATCTCAATTTGGTATAGCACTCCACTCATTAGATGAACAATCGGACGCTTACAAGCGGAATAGTACGGCCATTAAACAGCATCTAACCTTTCTCCAGGAAGAAATAAATCTGGAACGTGAAAAAGCCTCTTTAGCCTATCGCAGCAAGGAAGCCTCCATGGATAGCCAGATTGAGAAACAGTTGAGCAAAACTGAAGAAGCCAAGCAATCTCTGGACGAACTAAGGGCTAAATATAGCGAATTTCTTGAAAACCGGGATAACAACATGGCCATGAGCAATGAAGGCGGATATTTTACAACGAAGCTCACCTCCGTGATCGGTCTCGATCCCAACGATAAAAATCATGCCACCTCAATGAAAGTCATGGGGCAGCAGCTGGCCAAAGAGCTGGCGGAAGCCCAGAAGAAATGGGAAGAACAAAGCAACAAGCTCAATGAATCCGTTAGAGTCAAAGAAAAAGCGCTCAAGGCAGAGTTTCAAAACTATGTGGATGGAATGGAAGCAAATGGTGTGAAGATTAATCAAAGCACCCGAATACTCTTTGACGCAATAGCTTCCGTGTCCGCCAAAAGCAATCTTAAATTAGACACTCTCCAGTTGGAAAGGCTGTTTACCCTTTTTCAGACGGCGGATATTCAAAATATCGATGATGTTGATCGCCTATTTAATAATCTGCCAGAGGGCATTAAGCTGACCGGCGAGGAGCTGGAATCGCTCCAAAATATTCTTTTACAAACAAGCTTTAACCAAATGACTGACGAGACAGACGCTTTTAACCGAGGCCTTGAACAGACGGCAGATCAAACAGAGAAATTACAAGACAAATTTCAAGAGGTCTCCTCCGAAATTAAAAAGTTAAATCAAGTCATGGGAGATTTATCTGAAGGCCAGTCTCTTTCAGGCGAAGCCGTAGCCGATTTAATTATTCAATATCCGGAATTGGCGGGCCATATAGAGAAAGTAACAGATGGCTGGACCATTGAAAAAGAAGCTCTGGAAAACCTGAGAAAAGCTAAAGTCCAAAAAGCGATAGATGATTTAGATTCTGAGAGAAAAATGACTCTAGCTACAGTTGTCAGCTCTATGTCGAGAATAAAAGCATATGGACTAGAGCTTAAAGCACTGCAAGGAAAAAAAGATGCGCTAGACAACCTGGAAGCCATTGAGAGTAAAATAGCCGAGTTAGACGACCCCTCTCTTCCAGAAAAATACGGGATCCCGGAGCCGATTCTGGATGCTCACAAAAAGGGCTTGCAAAATATTAGCAGCCAATTAAAAGACTACATCGAAATTGAAAACCAAATAGAACAATTGGAACGGGTTGTTTCTGATCCGAATTTTGGTACTCCAGCTAATCATCGTTCCTCCAGTCAAAATAAAACATCTACAAGCCAAGAGAAGGAAGCAGAGCCCTTGCCCACATTTAAACAGCAAATGGAGGATACTTTAAAACAACTAGAGACCATTGATGGGAAAATCCTCGAAACGAAGTATCTAATGGAGAATGCTGATCTGAATGGGGACTTGCATGAAAAAATTTCACTTGAAAAAGAATTGAACGTTTTATTGGAGGAAAGAAAAAAGAAGTATCACGGAGTCGCTGAGTCGCTGCGCACTATGAGAGACAATGAAATCATCCCGGAATTGGATCAGAAATTTAGCGATTTTAGACAGGGACGGAGCTTCACGGAAATTTCTCAGGTAGAGATTCAGAAGTTCCGAGAGGAACTGGAGCTGAAGGGTCTCAAGCAGGAAAGAGACCTGTTTAACTACTACATAGATATGATAGAGCAAGTCAACAACGCTGCGGACGATCTCTCCAACAAATGGAAAAGCGATCATAAGGACGGATTAAGCAGCCGCAATAATGTTTTTACTAATACGCTTAATAATATAAGAGATACGACAAGCAGCACTTTGGAGGTGATGAAAAAAGGATTCGATGAATCCTTACGAACGATGGAGAAGTACCCTTCCATTTCCGCAACGTACAGGGATGAGCTTTCGAAGCAAATTGACTTGCTCAAGCAAAAACAAGCAGCTGTTCATTTGGAAGCGGAAGAGCTTCGGGCTTTATTGCAAGATGAGTTATTAACTATAGAGCAAAAGAAATTGCTAAATGATCGAATTGAAGAATTGTCCTCTTCCTGGTGGGATTTCAATAAAACAATAGAAAACACCCATTTCAAAAAAATTAATTCCTTAATAGAAGAGTCTGCGAATCATGTCAGGAAATACGACGAAGCTTTAAAAATTTCTAATGAACGGTTGAAGCACCTTGAGGAAGGAACCCAGTCATACACGGACGAACTATCCAAACAACTAGACATCCTTAAGGACAAACTGGCCGCAGAGGAAGCTCATGAAAAAGTCATTAGAGAGCAGATGAAAGATGTCCATCTTACCGAGGATAATTGGAACGAACTGAACGGGCAGCTCAAGCAATCGGTTATGGCTCAAATGGAAATTGCTACAGCTATGAAGGACACTAACAAGACTATTAAAAGTCAATTAGAGAAGCTTGCGGAGGATGTCATCCATCTTTACAAAGAGATGTACCGTAAACAAAAAGAAATGGCTATTAAGGCCATTGAAGAAGAAATAAAAGTGTTAGAAAGAGCCCATAGCGATAAGATCAAAATGATCGATGAAGAAACAAAGAAATACGAGGAAAAAGTTAATGCTATGACAAGGGCTATGGATGATCAAGCAAGCGAGGAAGATTACAACAAAGAGTTAAATAAACTATTGAAAGAACGGAATGAGCTTCATTCCAAAATTGAAACTAAGAAATTAAATGACTCCAGGGAAGCACAGGCCGAGCTTGCAGAATTACAAAAACAATTGAATGAAAAAAATGAACAAATTGAAGAGTTTCAGCAGCAACGTTCCCGAGAGGAGCTAAAAAAGCATCTGCAAAGGCAGCTGGAGGAAAAGAAAAAAAGCACAGATAAAGAAAAAGAAATAGCCGAATCCGCCTTGCAAAAAGAAAAAGAACGTCTGGATCAGCTGAAAGATAAGACAGAGAAGCACTATGAAGACTTACTGAACGATGAACGAAAATTTGCCCTTCTCCGAGAAGAGATTATGAAAGGCAATATCAGTAGTGTTATGGAAAAATTCGGAGAGTTTCGGGGCTTCATTCTATCTAACAGCCAGGAAATTGGCAACAGCATTTCTGAGAACATGCTAAATACTATGAACAAACTATCTCAAAACCTTTCACTGGCCTCCAACAACCTAAACTCTGAATTTTCTAATATCGCGCGCGATCTAGACAATACACTTATAAAAAAGCTGGAGGATATTATTGCTAAATTTACAACCATTGGAAAGATGAATTTCGATAACAGAATTACTCCTTCTCCTACTCAAGAAACAACGGGGTACTATTCCCCATCATCAACTGATGAACAGAGTAGGATTAATGAAATGAAAAAAAATAGCGAGCTCTGGCACCAGGATCCTATTAATAGAGAGAAATACCAACAAGACAACCAGAAGATAGGTTCGCAGATTGGCGCAACCTACAATGCCCCCGAAGGCACTTGGTATAAGAATGGGCTCCCGCTGTTTCATGACGGCGGTATTGTCGGTGGCAAAGGTTCTTCTATCGTCGAGAGCCTTCATATGCTGTTCAACCTGGGCTCTGACGAGAGGCTCTCCATCTTGAAAAACGGTGAACTGGTGGTCAAGAGCAATCCCATTACAGACTTGGCTAGCAAAATCAGCAGCGGCCTAAATTCATTCAGCCTCTCCAAGCTCATTCCGCCTGTGATGAGAGTGAATGACATGCAAAAGCCCGCCAACCATATCCAGATCCAGATTGATAAAGTAATGGGAGATCGCAAAGGTGCGGAAGAAGTATCTTCCATCATTATCAAAACTTTGTCTGCCAAGGGAGTGATTTAACTGAAAGAGGCAACCGATTTTTATTACGACGGAATCTACTCTGTAGATATGGGGCTGATCAATGTTCAGCTCGATTCCGGACTTTTTGCGGAACCATTCGTTGCGGAGAAAGAAGTCATGGAAGTATCGATTCGGGGGAACGACCGCCCTTATTTTCAAGGGATAAAGCGTTCCCCTCTTGTTTTTTCATTAACCTTTGCTTTCAAAGATAGTTATGACGAATCCAAAATAAGAGACGTTGCCAGATGGCTGGATAAGGATCACTATTGCCCGTTTTATACTGCCTCTAATCCGGAAAGAATTTTTTACTGTATGCTTTACTCCGATTCCCAGCTTTTACACAACGGGCTAAGGCAAGGATATATCCAGCTCCAAATGCGCTGCAGCGATCCTTATTCCTATTCACCTGTCTCGGTATCGCGGATATACGAATGGAGAGAGTCCCCCCTTACAATGAATGACAATCATTTCTCCCAAGGCTCTTTAGATCAATTAATTATGAATAACGAAGGGCATTTACAACTGGATGCCAATAAAACAAAATGGATTAACATTTCTCCAAGCAAAACCTGGAGTAGTATGTAGGAGGTTAATTTCAGCGGCAATGCGAGGGACCATATTTAGGGTGACCTGTCTCTCACTACACTGCCTTATAGCTATTAGAATGGAGGGTTAGCATGTCAACAATTACAGATAAATTGAAATTAATTAAACCGGCGCTATCTGACGAAATTCAGCAAACGATTATAGACTTGGGTAAAAATTTCCAAATTCTTGACGATGCTTCCGATCTATACTTGGAAGCTCCACCTGCTACCGGAACCTGGAAAAGAGATGCCAAAATATATAAGAAAAATGCAACTGCAGAGGGGTATATTGGATGGATTAATTTAAGAGAAGGAAGCGCTGCTCCCCAATGGAACCCCTTGAAATCCTACACTGTTGGTGACAAGGTCGTTACAGCCAGCAACAATGGACATGTTTATGAATGTACCCAGTCAGGGAGAAGCGGAGTAACTGAGCCTCGGTTTCCCGTATCAGCGGGAAGTACAATTAAAGATATAGACAGGGCTACTACATGGCAACCTTCCAAAAAGTATGAGCTATATCATGTGGTCCTCCCTTCACTCGAAAACAATCGGTTTTACGTATGTACAGTAGCTGGAATATCTGGGGTATCCGAGCCAACCTGGTCTACCCTGGATGGAGGAACCGTCGATGACGGAATGGTGGTATGGACGGGATACCGGATCGCAACTTGGAAAGAAGCAGGTCCTGCTGCATCATTCAGACCTTTTGGAAAAATAGATTGAGGTGAGAGTCAATGGCAACATGGTCCTATTTAGCAAAATATAAAGGATATCGTACCTCTCCGAATTTTCCCATCCGCTTGGATGGCGACGGGGCTATTTCCATTATTTCCTGGGATGCGATGACTCCTCATGGCACCTCAGTAACGATGGAAACGAATGTTTCCTTCAATGACGGTAGAGATTGGGACGGTTGGATGAAGGCTGTCAATGGAGGCCCGGTTCCGCAAATCCAATCCGGTACTCCACTTAAAAATGCTGTTCTTAAATATCGGTTTACCGCAGAGACAACGGATAAGAGTTTGACTCCCACACTATCCAGTGTCTCTTTTTATTTGGAACCCGTCTTAGAATTTAACAACAAAGGAGATGTCCCTTTAAAGCCTGAATTATGGATTACTAAAATGGACAATGGTGATTTTACGATGATTAACACATCCAATGGAAACGAGCAGTTCAAGTTTACTGATTTGATTGACGGAGAAACCGTCTATGTCAATTCCGAGAAGGAGCAGATCGAAACGAGCTTGGCTGCTACGTATCGATACTCGAATTTTAACGACCAATACTTGGAATTCCCTTCTGGAATCAATGTGTTACGAATCATCGGAAACGCCAAGCTGCAATTCAGACACCAATTCAAATTACTGCAAGGCTAGGAATAGAGGTGAATCTATGTTAGGCGATATCGATCCGTACAAGAAACCGGTAAAGCCACGAATCTTTGTATCGAAGCCAGATGGAACTATCATCAGCAAGCTTAGCGAAGCCTTTAATATTAAACAAAATATTAAGCTGACTTCACTGAACGAAATCTCCTTCGATCTTCCCTACTACGTTAATATCTATCATAAGGAAGAGCGAAATCCGAATGTCGATCTATTGAAGGAAAGGTACCTCTTAGAAGTTTGGCTGGGATCACAAAAAGAACTATATTTAATCAACAAAATTAATGACAACATGGATGAAGAAAAGGATCATATGTCCGTAAGCGCCTTTTCGCTTGGTTATGAATTAAAGGACAAGCTGGTCAGAGCGTTAAAACTGGAATCTAAAAATGCGAGGCAATCACTAAATGAGGTGCTGTCTGAAACGTTATGGGCGATCGATCATCTGGACCCTGATTTTGAAAAAACCTACAGGGATTTTGATTTTACCAATACAACCGTCCTTGACGCTGTATTTAAAATTGCCGAAACCTTTAATGCCATCATCCAATGGAATACGATAATGCGGACTCTAAGGCTTATCAAGCCTGAATATACGGGAATCAATAAAGGGCTGAAATTTTCTTATGGACACTATTTAAAATCATTAGGAAAAGAATCCGACGCCGACGAAATGGTGACCCGGTTAAAAGTATTTGGTAAAGACGGGTTAAGCATCGAGAGAGTGAATCCAACAGGACAAAACTATTTGGAGGACTTTAGCTACTTCATGTATCCATTTGAACGAGATCATGGACGTGTCCTCTCTTCAAGTCATTATATGAGTGATTCTTTATGCCATGCTTTGTTGGATTATAATGATTTGATTACTAGCAAACAAGGCGAATTTGAACGCTTCTTGTCCGACAAAGAAAAAATGCAGGAACAATTATCCGAATTCGAGAGCCAGATGGACGGATTACGAATTCAAGAATCACTTATTAGTAAGACGGTCCTTTTGCAGCAATACGACAATACCATGTGGTTTAGCAAATTCTCTTATGACGGTGAAAGAGTCATCGAAACCACACAGTTAAATCCCAGTTATTGTTATGCCGTCTTCTGTAAAGTAGCAAATAAGAATAATCTCGAAGTGAGATTGGACGGGATTAAGAAAAATATTGTAGCTAACCAATGGGTGGCGCTGAATAAGCTCCAATTGACCAACCTGACTACTTATGAGATCAGTGGCTCCGCTAAGGATACAGAAGTATTTATACAAATTGCTAAAATATCAGACGACGAATATTCCCAGAGCTCTAATGAAGAAGCACTCATCGAGAAGTATAGCCTGGACAATAAACAAATGCAGATTACTGCTAAGCAGCAGGAAATCGATCTTCTGCAAAGTCAAATGGATGTAGTGGATAAGGACATCCAGAATTTAACTCATACATTGGCTGTGGAGAATAACTTCACCTTTGAGCTAATCCGGGAATTAAATACGTATGTTATTGAACGTGAGTTTTCGGATGAAAACTACATCCACGACAAAGATTTATACAAGGATGCCAAAGAAAGATTCGACGAGCTGCGCCAGCCCCAAACTTCTGTAAATATCGACATCGTTAATTTCCTTGAAATTGTTGAAGAACAGCATAATTGGGATAAGCTTAGACTTGGCGACGAGGTTATTATCGAATATGAAAAAATAGGGGTTAAAGTAACCGCTAAAATTATTGAAATCTCCTTTGACTATGAAGAAATGAACATTAATCTAACGATCGCCAATGTTACGAATATCGACGACGAATCAAAGAAACTGGCCAAGTATATTGAGAAAGGTCTGAATACTTCCACGAAAGTTGATATGGAGAAATTCAAGTGGGATCAGAACAAGGTAGACTTGGGAGTTGTAGGTCGAATCCTCGACAATTTCTGGAACGAAGTTACTCGTGAAATTAATATGGCCAACAACGAGTTTGTAACTATCGATCATAAAGGAATTACTATTATTGACCCGAACGATCCGAACCGGTTTCTCAGAGCCACGCATGGCGCTCTAGGTCTGACTCGCAGCGGCGGGCTTAAGTACGAAACAGCGATAACCCCGGATGGAATTATAGCCGAAAGGCTGATGGGAAAAATTATTCTGGGAACTAGAGTCATAATTGGCGACGATGATGGGATATGGCTAACTGATGGCCCGTTGACTACGATTACAGACCGTTGTGAACGGGAAGCTATGAAGATTGGTTTGTATGAGCAGAATCCGGATAAATTTGGAATCTCTATCCATCGGTATGAACAGGACAACTGTAATAATACTTCTATTACAAACCGCATTCTGATGGATGCCCATGACGGAATGAAGGTATTACGGAAAAACGGGGCTGATCTGGAGCCTGTAGCGTGGCTGGATGCAAATGGGTTTATGAACCTTAAAGGGGTAAAAATCGACTATGCTTCCGGAACACTTAATAACGGAATTACACTAGACAATATAGACGGTTTAATGATTACTCGATCGGACAATGCGGTAAGAACTAAAGTAAATGCCACAGAGGGAATTAGTATCGAACGCTTTGAAAACAACCGATGGGACAAAAAGTTCTTTGCCGATCTTAATGGTCAATTTTATAGTCATGACTTGATTGCCAAACGCCTTCGAATCGTTAACGATTTGGATGACTTGATGCTTGATTCGAACATTCATTACCTGAACATCGGAAGATTCGAACACATTATTACAGACGGGAAACTGACCCCTATTGAGAAGCTCACATTAAAGCAGGAATGGGAAACGATCCAAACCGAATACCAAAAACTAAAGTATCAAGCCGAGCAATATGAATACTCAGATCGAGATAAGCGCACCATCAGCCACATTCATATCCCCCCTTTTGTTACTGCTTTTCAAGAACTGGGGAATTACGTAGAGCCATTACTTGCAGATATGAATGTTACCACTCCTGTTGATAGAAATGAATTTAAAGCGAAGTTCCAAGGCTACTACGATCAGGCTAAACGGATTATTAACGAAATTACAAATGTTTTAAAATACAACTCTTGGCAGTTGGGAGTTCCCTATAATAAAGTAACAATGGATGCTCAAAATGGACTACTAGTTGAAAGGTCTGACAATAAATTCAAGGCAATATTTAATGCTACTCATGGTATTTTATTACAAAAAAATAACGGTGGCTCATGGATCGACCAATTCAAAGTAGGAACTGATGGAGTGATTGAAGCCAGAGGGCTTCGAATATTTGACACAAATGTAGATATGTTAAATGGTAAACTCACCAATGGGATAAATATTGATCCCATTAACGGAATAATAGTGACTCGTTCTGATGGAGTAGTAAAAACTGGACTTAATGCAACAAGAGGCATATTTATTCAAAGAAATAATCAAGATGTATTTTGGGCAGACACTAATGGAGTTTTACATGCAATTGACCTCGTGGCAAAACGACTGAAGATAACAGCAGATCCTATGGGAGGTTCAACAGAAGATACTCTGCTCATTGATGCCTCTCAGCGAAAATTATATCTAAATAATTTTGATGTTGAAGGAGTTGGAAGATTAGATGCCCAAAATATTATTGTGAATAATTTAATAAGTGGGGAGGCAATAATTAATGATCTGACGGTTAATCGACTAAAAACATTGCCAAAAAACTTAAACGTTGGTGGGAAAATCGATTATGTTGAGGCACAGGACAACTATATCAGATGGATTACTGCTGCAATAAATGGAAGAACTCAGGCAAAAGATTATAATGGTAGATTGTTGTACTGGACGGATGCAAAACAAAAATATGCAACTACACAAGCAACTGCTTACCCTATGTATGAATATAGTATTAATAACAAGGAAATAAAACGGGAAATTAGCTTTATGGGTTCAGGAGCTCAGGCCACTCCCAGGGATATCATTGGTGCTGGGGATGGTGGAGTTAATAATTCAACAGATGGGAAGCACGATTCAGCAAAGGTATATATTGAAAAAGGAAATGGGTATTACAATCAAGCATACTATTCAAGCAACTATGCCAAAAAAAGAAGTTTAGAATTCAGAGATTCTAGGATTGATATTTATTCTGAAGATGGAGAGGTATTAATAAGCGGCAAGGATTATGAAGTCTATGCCGAAAACGGATCAATTGTTATGAAAATGTCAAATGGTTCTTTGTTTGAAATGAACAGCAAAGGCTTAAAGGCTAATATCAATGGAGATATTAATTTTACAGCAAGTGGAAGAGTAAACATCAATGGTTCAGAAATACATTTAAATTAATGAAAAAAATAAAAGTATCCGATACAATAGATATGGGTATATTTACCTATATCTATTGTAAAATCGGGAGGTTATTTAATTGAAGAAATTTATTGCAGGTGTAATTGTAGGTGCTTTGGTAGCTACTGGAACAAGTGTCTATGCAGCCAGCCAAATAACTGGTATGTTTGCTGATTTTAATGTATTGGTAAATGGGAACAAAGTTTCTCTTGAGCAGGAACCGTTAGTTGTAGATGGGAGTACTTATTTGAAAGTGAGAGAGATTAGTGAGATGCTCGGGTATGAAGTTCAGTATGAAAATGTTTCACGTACTATTTCACTATCCAATGATGGAAAAAAATATTTGACAAATGATGATAGTGGCAAAGGTGAACTAATGGAGGAAAAGAGTGTGGTTGAGGGGAAATATATAAAGGATTTAGCAACAAAATATTCGGAAGATGGAAAGTTAAATGCCGAAAAGATCAAAACTGCAATTGAAAACGGAATTCTTGATGTTAATAGCCAAGATGAAGAAACAGGAGACTCTTTATTTATATTAGCCATAAAAGAAAACAACTTCCCAGTATATGAAGTTTTGAAATATAGAGGTGTTGATCCAGAGCTTGCGAATAGAGAAGGAAAGACGCCGCTTCATATAGCAGTCATTGAGAATAATGATTTTTTTTATGGAGAGTTAACTAACTACTTTGAAGTAAAAACTAAGATTAAAGATTCTGATGGAAAGATGCCTATAGATTATGCTGATAAAACATCTTCAACGTTCAGAAGTTTGAGAATGTATGATGAGTAATAACCACTAAGAAATTAATGAAGTACTTTATAATAATCAGAGTCGCATATTGCGGCTCTTTTTCGATTAAAAGAAGTATTTTAAAGGAAGTGTTTAAGAGTGTCTGGGATAGCTTACGATGGTTTAAATATTCAACAATCAATAGCGTCTGGATATATTTCCTACACTTATCGCGTTTGGGACGACAGGTTTAGAGAAGTATGTGACACGATTTACGATGAAGAAGGGAACCCCATAGGTGAAGATTGCTATTGGGTTGGCGGATGGAGGTATTTTAACGACTCTGCAGATGCAATCGTAAATGGGAGTGTTATTGCATCCTCAAATGGTGTATATGTAAATGGAAGTTTAGTTGTTACAACTTCAAGCAACACTTCCGAAAAATGGGTTAGTACGCCATTAAAGTCAGAAGTAGTTAGTGTGTCTCCAGGTACCTCTGGGAGCGGAGTTGGCTCAGTAACCTTTGGAAACTCTTCTAAAGTTTTTGCTAATGGAAGCCTAGTAGCAATTAATGGTTCAATGGTAACTACACACCTGGCTACTATTTCTCAAATTATGGGTGGTAGCACCAATGTCTTTATTGGATAAAACAATAAAGAAAACAATCTGAAAGGGGGTGAATTCTATAAATAATATTACATCTCATTTGCAATACAACGATCCTTTATTTATCGATTTTCGGCGCGGAACAGAAGGCGATCCCTATGTAGATCGAGTAGATTCTCTACCCGTCATTAATAACCAGATTACTCTACTAGAAATTCCATCATCCCATTACAAAGTTTGCATCTCAGGTCTAACAGAGGTAAGCCAAGAGGTTTTTGAGAGAAAAAGAGAACTCTTACCGCATGAATTTCTGGTGAATTATCAAATAGGCAATATTCAATTTCATCCCTCTCAAGAGGGAAAGACCTTCCTGTGCAACTACAAAGGTAGAGGCCTGATTATGTATCCTGCTTCTCGAATATATGCCATGATTCAAAACAATCCAGAAGTCGTAAAAAACCTTCAAGAAATTATTGAAGAGGCTTCCAAAAGGTTGAAGGATTCAGAAAATTCGGTTAGTCATCTACTTCAAGTTATTGAGGAAGCAATGAATGCAACAATTAACGCTAATCAGGCCACGGATAATGCAACTAAAGCAACACAGGATGCTAAAATAGCCACACAGGAAGCGGCTGAAGCTGCGGCTTCCACTATTATGATTTATAAAGAACCTGTTCCGACCTATGACGACTTAACTAGATTTTACCCCAATCCAGATAATGGATGGAGAGTAATGATCGAAGATACAGGTGAGATTTACAGGTATGATGGTATCCAAGGGAATATATGGAGATTGATTGATAACTACACTGGAAATTCCATTCCTTTTGCTTCTGAAACAAGCAGTGGCCTATTAAAAAGAGATGATTACGTTAATTTTGTTGTCCGAAGTGTTATATTTGTTGTCCCCTTTATGCCAGAATCTGGGGTGCAAAATTTTTTAATTCAATTTCCTTTTGATGGTGAAATAATTAAAGCCTATGCATTTTGCAATAAACCAGGTTTTATCAGACCATTGGAACTACAAGTTGAAAAAATCTCCAAAGAGGAATTTACTTTGAATAACATATGGGAAGGGATTTTTTCAAGGAATATATTTATCTACCCAAACGAACGTCTAGGTAGTGAACCATTATTCAAAATAAAAAAAGTAAAGAAAGGAGATTATTTTAGACTCAATGCTATTCAGTTAGATAATAACATCAAGGGAGTTACAGTTCAAATTGATATTAAAATAAAAAATGAAATATAGGAGGAATTATATATGGGTCAACCGCAAGTAAGTTGGTATAACGTTTCAAACACATCACAAATTACAAACTGGCAAATCGGCACTGTAGATGCAGGAAATACTTCAGATGATACAACTTTTTTGATTTGGAATAACCGTGGAGGCACAGAAGACATTGCCGATATGACGGATTGCACTATAACCACGAAAGATGAGTCTGGAGGGAATGAAGGCGAAATTATTTCAAATAAGTGGATAAGGGTTCGGGTAGATTCAATGAACGAAAATAGTTTTACCCCTGTTGGTGGCGAAGTAACAAAGACAATTAAGGCAGGGGGAACTGCACCAGCGGGAACGATCAAGGGGACAAAAAACGATGGTACTAAGACAAATGCTTTAAACAACTTTTGTCAAGTGACACTTCATGCTCAACCGCATGTTACAGCTACGGCGGGAAATGTTAACTTTCTACTGCGTGTTTCTTATACCTATACCTAAAATTTAGACCAAACACAAAAATATCATGATTAGTCCACCCTTTCTGATATGCTCCCCTTGTGGTAGACAGTGGAAATAATAAAACTGTCTACCACAAGGAGGAGCTTTTTTATGTCCCGTAAATCGAAATTATCTACAGCTGAGAAGATAGCAGCCGTTGAAAAATATCTACGTGGGGAAGATTCTCTGAAACATATAGCATCCCAGCTTAATGTCAACAAAAGCTCTTTAGTGCAATGGCTCCATAATTATCAGTCTTTAGGGCCTGCTGGATTACTTAATTTATCAAAGAACACCTCCTACCCTGCATCATTAAAGGTAGCGGCAGTCGAAGATTACCTTTCGGGCAGCGGTTCTTACAGGGATATTTGCAAAAAGTATGGCTTAAAATCAAAAACACAATTGCAGAACTGGGTTGTAAAGTATAATGGTCATGAGAACCTGAAAACTTCTGGTTCGGGAGGAGTGCCAGTCATGACCAAAGGGAGATCCACGACTTATGATGAAAGAGTTGAAATCGTTAAATACTGCATTGAGCATCAAAACAATTTTGCCAAAACTGCACAGAAGTTTCAGGTATCTTATCAACAGGTGTATTCATGGGTGAATAAATACTCTAAGCATGGTGTTGATGCGCTTCAGGATAAGCGTGGGAAAAGAAAATCCGATGGTGAGATGTCTGAATTGGAGAAACTGAGGGCGCAGAATAAGCTACTTGAAGCTGAGAATCGAAGAAAACAAATGGAGATTGATTTTTTAAAAAAGCTGGGCGAAATCGAAAGGAGGCGGTTCTAAGTCAAGTAAGATACGAGACGATCTATCTTACGATTCGTGAGTTGAGTGACACGAACTCATATCCCGTCATAGAACTTTGTAAAATCGCTGGTATTCAGCGCTCTTCATATTATAAATGGCTGAACCGAAAAGAAAGCGATAATGAGAAATTCAATAAGACTCTGCTTCCTCTGATTAAAGATGCCTTTGAAGAAAGGAACGGGATTCTCGGATATCGTCAGATGACTCTTAAACTAAATCGAGAACACGATTTGAACGTGAATCTTAAACGAATCTACAGACTCATGGACATCCTCAATCTAAAATCGGTATGCCGTAAGAAGCGCAAAAACTACATCAAATCAACGCCTGAAATTACAGCTGAGAATATCTTGAATAGAGAATTTGAATCCAATGTATTCGGCGAGAAGTGGCTTACTGACGTAACCGAAATGAAGTATGGGCAACAAAGTAAAGCTTATCTTAGTGCCATCCTTGATTTATCTGATAAAGGTATTGTTTCTTTTGTACTTGGGCAATTCAACAACAATGAACTTGTTTTTAGAACCTTTGATATCGCACATCAGACCTATCCCAATGCGAAACCTACCTTTCATAGTGACCGTGGCTTTCAATACACGAGCAAAATATTTAAGAAGAAACTAGATGATGCGGGCATGACACAAAGTATGTCTAGAGTGTCTAGGTGCATCGACAACGGGCCGATGGAATCCTTTTGGGGAATGATGAAATCTGAAATGTATTACCTAAATAGATTCCATACGTACGAGGAATTAGAAGCTGCCGTAAAAGAATACATAAATTATTACAATAACAAGCGATACCAGAAGAGATTGAACAGCATGGCCCCCTTAGAATACAGGCAGTATCTTAAAGGTTTAGCAGTGTAAAAAAGACACCAACCATAAGCAATGATTGGTGTCGGAAGTTTTTTTGTTTTTCCACTGTCTACTTGACAGGGAGCAGATCATTCTGGGTGGACTTTTTCTATTTCCAATACAATGGGGGTTGTTTATTATGGATCTAACTCAAAGCCCAGTACCTTTTCAAGATTTTATATGGGTTGCTGAATATTATGATGATACTGTTTTCATGGAATATGATTATGTTACGAAACAGTCAAATAACTTTTATTCTATTGACAAAAATAAACTGATTAGATTTGGCATTAGCGGATATGGAATGAGAATGTATTATGAAGTTCTTGGAGGAACTTTCAAAATCGCTGGGAAGATGATCGAAGTTATTTATAAATTGAATGGAAGAGATTACTACCTCACAGGGCACCCTTTGATTATGTATAACGATATCATCCAATATAAGAGAGCAGAGTCTATACTGGACGTTACATCTGGTAAAAACAGCGAAACTAATATCATAGAATATAGTTTTGGATATAAGCAGCAGTTGACTATAGATGGGATTAATTTTATTTTTAAGCCGATATGTAAAATTCCTTACGGTGGTAAGGTATATTTGAGCATTTGGTTAGTAGCGGATCAGGAACTTAATGGGATATTGGAGATAAGAAAAAATGGTACTACTGTGGCAGAAATTGAAGCCCCTCTCGAGCCCGGAGTTGGAGGAATGATCGACTGGACGGTGGGAAATTAATATGGCAGTGGTAATCAGAAGCGAAAAAGAGTTGGATTTTAATAATGGAATAAAAAAAAATGTAGAAATAGTGGACGGGAAGCTGCAGTTGGAAGTTGTGGGGAATGGAAAAATTGGATATAAAAGTGTTATTGTACAGATGACTTCCGATAATGTCCCATCTCCTTATCGTGCTGTCGCATCAGGAAGATACGATGTTCATCACGCTTTTAAAGCATTTGATAAAAACGCCGGGACTGGATGGAGAGTTTCAGGAAGTTCAGGTTGGATATATTATGACTTTGGACCTGGCAATGAGCAAATAATCACAAAATATGAAATTATGGCAAACCCAACTTCTAGTGTCACTCCAAAATCATGGATTTTGGAAGGTAGCAATGATGCTGATGAGTGGACAATTTTAGATGAGAAGATTAGTACGCCAACATGGTCAAATTATGAAACTCGAAGCTATGAAATAGTAAATCAGACTGCTTTCCGTTACCATAGACTTACTGTAAGAGATGGTTCAAACTATACAGGTATTGGAGAGTTCGACTTGTTGGTAGACAATATCTCAAGTTTGTATAGGTCTAGTGGAACCATGGAATTCCCCAAAATCGATCTCGGACAATTCTACAGAGAAATTAAATCCATATCCAGTATTAAAAATTTACCTGAAGGATCAAATGTTAAAGTTTACACTTCTACATCAAATGATAATATTAATTTTTCAGAGTTTTCTTTAGTAGATTCGGAGGGACTGATCACATCTCCGCAAGGCAGATATATCAAGGTAAAACTTGAGCTTATAGGAAAGCAAAGTGAGTCACAAATTGTACAAAATGAATTCACTGAGTCAGAAACAAGCCAATTTGAACAGGATGAGCAATTAATTTTTGATGGAAGTTTGAGATTGAGAACGGATTACGTTAATAATATGCATCAAGATTTGAGTTGGCAATATAAAGGAGAGATATTTCGGAAGAGTATTGGAAAAACCGATTTTAGGAAAATAGATAAAATCAGAATATATTGAGGTGATATTATGCCAATTCCAGCAACTACAGGGGCATTAAGAAGCAGGATTCAAGATATGCAAATTGGTGA
This sequence comes from Paenibacillus sp. J2TS4, assembly GCF_018403245.1. Taxonomy (GTDB): domain Bacteria; phylum Bacillota; class Bacilli; order Paenibacillales; family NBRC-103111; genus Paenibacillus_L. Next base: position 363,278 of record NZ_BOSH01000003.1, on the reverse strand, counting down.
TTATATTAAAATGCATGACAATGATGGTTATTATCTCGGAGATGGAGGAAAACCGGAATTACCTACAACTGGACTAGCTTTTGACAACAGAAATTGGAGTCATCGTAATGGATTCTGGTACATGGTTAAAGTGGCAAAAGGCTTATTAATTTCTGATAGAGTCTGGATTCATACTGTAACATGGGAATACTTAAATTCTAACAAAGCCATCCAGGGAGAGTCAACCATTTTGGATAATGTGTCTGGTGTTATCCGATCATTGACGGGTGGAGTGGCCTATGCTGATGAGAATGGAAGTGGCTCTGACACAACTCAAGACTTGGGTGGATGGCCTTTAAATAATGAATGGGACAAATATATTGTTAATTTTCCAGAGGATTTAATTCTATCTGGCAAGATATCTGCTGATGTGTTTAATGTCATTGGTGTAACTTTCTGTCAGGAAACGCCAAAAATTAATTTGTCACACCCCAATGTTAACTTGAAGGCTTCAAATCTACACAGAACATGGAGAGGCATACAGGAGAATTCTAATGATCTTAAGACTCTCGGTTTTATAATTGTTAGCAGTAGCTACGCCAATACTGGATTTAGACCAGTATTTGAGTACAGTGAGGTGTAATTATGACTGAAATTGGACAAAGTAGTCGAATTTTACATCCAGATGAAGTGACTGATATTCTTGATTTAGAAATTGGAAAACGTATTCGCTGTAACTACCAAGCTTCAGCTAATCAAATAGGCACATTAAGTGGATTAGGTGGAATGACTAAAGATTTTCTTCCTCCCGTAAGTTCAGCAACACCAGATGGAGATTTCTATTTTATATGCGTGGATAAAGATCATTTGGGAAGATGGAAGTTAATAGCAGATAGAAATATTCAGCATAGTATTTCATGGGATGCACTGAATAGTGGAGGAGTTGCAAGTGGCAGTGGGGTCCTGATAGAAAATCTAACACAAGGTGCCACGTTGCGCCTTCTTACTGGTGGTATATCTTCTGCTGATAAAGATAATGAATGGGATAAATATATTGTCAATTCTACTCTAAACAATACTATCGTAGCTGGAGATAACGACGTATGGAACTGGAATGTTGGTGTAAACACGTGGACATCAACAACAATATCTGGGACACCCGCGAATAGAGTTGTTAGAGGATATATAACTGGCGTTTCTGAGCATGGTCATAATCCATCTAATGTTACCACTGTATCCACTCCAAAAGGCTTTAGACCAGTTCTGTTATTGGACGCCAATATAAATAAATCTTTAATTTTGTTTAATGGTGAGTATAAAAAATGGAACGACACATTATGGGAAACGATTTCTACAACACTTCCATCGGAAGACATTTTTATAAATGAGGGAATGGATGATTTATCTGTTCTGGATAGAAGAGAAACTACATTTGTTCTTGATATGAATGACAGTAGCGGATTGGGTGAAGAGGGAAAGCTGTTTAAAGCAAAGGTTGATTTAAAGAAATATATTGAAATAACTAGTCTTAGTGTGAAGTAGGTATGATATTCTATTTCTTTATAAGTTATTTAACCGACAGGAAGGTGATAAAATGACCGAAATTACCTCTACAAACAAATTTTTAATTCACACTAACTCTAAATATTATGCGTTATCTGAGACAATTATCAAGCAACATTTATCAAACTCTTTTCTTTCAGAGGGTAGGAATGCTGAGTTCGCTTTTGATGGAAACATTGATACTTTCTGGGCTTCAAAAGAATTATCTGGTCATGCAGGTGTATCTTGGATTGGGGTAGAACTATCAAAAAAGACCACGGTTGAAAAAATAAAAATTTATCAAGGTGGCAGTGAAAGTTCTAATAGTATTTATTACCTTCCTGATGTAAAACTACAAGGTTCTAATGATGGGGTAACTTGGAGAGATATACAGAACTTATTTTTGAGAGAAAGAATAATGGAAGAGATAGTTATTAACGCTCATGAAGAATATCGATTTTTTAGGATTTTAGCAAATAGCAATACTCCAACCTCTACAGATTCGGCATGGATTGTTAATGAATTGGAGTTTATTGTTAATGAGAATCAAACCATGTCAGTTATAAATTCGAATATTTATGATTCAATAGTTAAATACGGAATGGATGAGTCAAACTTAAAAATATCTAGTATTGATGAAATTAGAAAGATTGAAAAAAAACCTCTTATGCTAGGAAACGGAAAAATATATGAGCATACAATTGACTTGAATAAAAATAAGGTTAATATTATTACATTTCATTAGGAGCAGATCGAAAATAAATGAAACGTTTTATTTAGATAGGAAGGTGAAAAAAATTGACATTAGTTACGTGGGACTCTATAAATAAAGGGACATCTGTTAATCTATCTAACGAAAACCTTACAGCTACGATTAGTAACGTTAATAGTACAGCTTTAGCAACAGTGTCAAAAGAATCTGGAAAATGGTACTGGGAGTTAAAGGCACAAGGGTACATTAAAATAGGTATTGTCAAAACCACTGTTGGTTCCGGAAATTCGTATCGTAGTTCTAATGCGATGTATTATGGTACTAATGGAATGAAATCTAGTGGATACAGCGAAGTTCCTTACGGTAGTTCGTTTGGTGGAAATGACATAATTTCAGTATTACTAGATTTGGATGAAGGAATAATTGAATTTTGGAAGAATGGAGTATCTCAAGGAAATGCATATTTAGATGCAAATAGACTTGAAGAAATATACGCGGCTGCAACCGTAAGGCAAAATACTAGTTCAACCGTAACGGCTAATTTTGGTTCAACTCCTTTTACCTATGAAATGCCAGAGGGGTATTTTTCTTATGATGGAAGTCAATATAGTAGTTATGATAGATTTTTAATACAAACAAGTAATAATGAAACAATTACTATCAAATACGATGAATCAAAAATTGAAAATGCAATTCCAGTGATGACTTCAAATACTTCTCCAGAGGGTGAAGTTATATATAGCTCTTATTATGACACATACTATCCATGGAAAGCTTTTGACAAGAGCACTGCTCAAAGCGATAGATGGGCAACCAGCTCCTCTACAGGATATTTGGGATATAAATTTTCTATTAAGAAAATAATCACAAGTTATACAATTACCCATGCTACAAGTTTAGCAAATACTCTCACCCCTAACACTTGGACATTTGAGGCATCAAATGATGGCACTGATTGGATTGTGTTGGATTCTCAGCATAGCCAAATTTTTCAAAGTAAAGAGCGCAGAAAATATACATTTTTTAATGATAAGGAGTATTTATTATATAGAATAAATGTGAGTAAAAATAATGGGCATAATTATTTGTCTATTGGCGAATTAGAAATGTCTGAATATTTTCCTTATACCTATAGATATATTCCAATGGCAACTGAGCAAAATTTTATTAATCACGGGATGGATAGATCAATACAATTGGATTTATCCACACAATTTAAATGCAAAGTATATATAGAGCAAATTGGAACTGCATTAGGTGAAGGAAAAGTATTTAAAAAAATGACTGATACATCAAAAAAATCAATTAAAAGTGTAAAAATTAATTAGTATTTTGAGGAAAGGGGTGAAGTAAGTTGACAATAAAATATACAGATAATATCATTCCAAATATGACTAAAAATACAACTCCTAGTGTTAAAATGTACGAATATAATTTTGAATATAGAACTTTGATAAGAAATAATAATAAATTTATGAGATATTATGATTCTAATTGGGAAACCATCACAACATCATTACCAACTGAGGAAGAGTATCTTAGAGGAAATACGCTTGAAGAAGTTTCTTCAATACCCGAATCAGCATGGAGACAACTAAGTGGAGACGTTGAAATTTGTTTGTACACTGATGATCCTAATAAAACAGAAGTCCAATTTAATGTCGAAACAGAGCCATTTACTCTAGCTGATGAGTTTGAAAAACAAACTATTAAGATTATTGAATACACTGATAACCCTGAACAGGATGAATCTATTATCACAATAGAGACGGAACCCTTTACATTCTATGATGAGGTCGGAGATAGCTTCGATACTGTATATTACACTGACGACCCTGCTAAGACTAACGCCGAATTGGAGATTACGGCAAATTATAGTCCTCTTGATGAGATTGATGGTGATTTCGAGTTAGTTACTTGGACAAACGAAATAGTTAGCAATAGGAAAGAGTTGCGATTGACAGCCCTCCCCAATCCTAAAATGGTGTTCCCCTTGCGAGATTTGGATATTTCAGGAGATCTAAAAAAGATTATATTATCATTCAACGTACCAGAGTCTCCAATGCAAGGCAGTGTAAAACTAATTGTCAGTAATGATCAGGGGAAGAATTGGAAGGTTATTAGAAACGGCAATTGGAAAACTATAGACATTACCGATTTATCAAATATAAAACGAGAGGGAATGTCGCCAACTGAGATTAATAGTTTAACAGTTGAGCAACTTTATGAGCTATCACCTAATGGAACTATACGTTTAGCTTACTATCTTGAACAAAATAGTTTCGAAGACGTTGTTCAAATAAATTCTCTTTCAACAATTAATACAGCAACTATCGAAACACCAGTAGTACATTCCCTGTCAATCATTTATGACGAGTTGGATAAAAAATATTCCGGGCTGATGTTTATGGATACAAATCAACAATATTATACCACTTCTGTGGGAGAAATTCTCAAGTACCTTGATATGGGAACCATGATCGCAGGACAAACTTCTCTGGACATAAAAATATTGCTAACCAATACCTACCCTTTTAACGTTGAAAATATTCAGTTATGGGCAGAGCATGATGTTGACGGCCTAGAGATTCAATTATCCAAAACTAATAACCCCTTTATCTCTGAAAAGCGCTTGGTTTATGACCAGCGCTTGAATTTTGATGAAATATTGGAATTTTACGTGCGACTCACAGTGGACAGAACTGCTCAAAATGGAGGAAGCTTTGATATTCGTGTTTCTGCTGATCCAAATTAATTCCAATACAATGGAATGGAAGTGATAATATTTGTCAATATATTTCGATGAAATGACGGGAAATGTGTGGATTCCTCCACGAAACAGAATGTCAGGTAAGGTAAATGTAATTGCCGTTGGTGAAAAAGATCTGACCGGTTCTTTAACAGTTAAGAGATTTCAAGAAGTTTCTGGTCATGTCGATGTTTATAGTGACTATGTCATCGAAGATATTGCCTATCCACCACGATTCGGGTATCAAAAACGCTCCAGTATATCAATTTTTTATCGTAAAGAAGTTCAAGGTAATATTAGGATTCCACCTAAAAACAAAATGAGTGGAATAATTGATATTATTCAGCCCCCAAGAAAAACGCTCGAAATTGCACCTGTAAAAGATGCCTTCATTCGAGAAGGGGTCCGAACATTAAATTATGGCAAAGAGCAGACCATGCTTGTTGGGTACAATGATAAGTTAGAAGAAAAATATCGATCCTTGCTAGAGTTTAATCTAGACGATTTGCCCAAGAATACAATCATCGAAAGAGCAACGTTAAAGTTATATAATACCTCTCCATTTGGAGTCAAGCGACAACTTGGAGTTTACACATCAAAAGCTTATTGGGAAGAATATGGCGTAACATGGGAAAATCAGCCTGATGTTTCAAGTTTAGTGGCCTTATCTGACATTGGAGATGCTGTAGGATATTATGAAGTAGATGTTACTGAAACAATACAACTATTTTATAGCGGTGAAGAGAAAAATTATGGATTTATCATAAAGGCTCTTAATGAAGATATTGCACAGTTCGAACAATTTAATACGAGGGAGAACCCAGAAAACAAGCCCTTTTTGGAAATCATCTATTATGACGACACCATATACAGCTTTGGACGATCAGAAATTGAATCCACTCTATTTGTTCATGCTGTAGGCAATAAAGACGTTAAAGGGACAATTAATATTCGTGAATTTGATGATAGCGCAACAATATCGTCCAATATCCATATATATAATCCTATATTTATGGAATCCTGTATTAGAGTTAACAGGACATTTACTAACTCTTCTTTAACAATTAGAAGGACCGAAAGAGAGGATATGCTATCAAACCTCAAAATTCGGATAAGCAGAATTGACGAGATTAAATCCAATTTATCAGTTAATGCTCGTAATAGATTAGGACAAATCAATATTCCTTATAAATCGTCTATTGATTCCAATCTTTCAGTTAGACAGGCGAAAACTGATTCACTGATATCAATTATAAATGTTAACGCTAAATACAGGGTAGCAACGATCACTATTCCGAATATTTCAAGAATTGTTGGAAGTGTTACGGTTAGAGATTATGAAGAGAGTCATCTATCTGTAAAAGTAAGAATTTCAAAACCATTAATTCATGGATCTTTACGGATTAAACAGTCAAATCATGGTGAACTAGTTTCTGGTATCAATGTGTCTAGAAGCGAATCAGACTCTATCGACTCAGGTATGTTTATTAACAAGCCATTCATCCATGGAATTATAAAGGTTGTTTCCAGTAGTTTTATAAACGGAAATTTGATGGTTAAAAGAATTGATGAAATTCCCTCAATCTTGACTGTTCCTGAGAGAGCTAACATTAACGGAAACATTGACATCATACATACAAGTATTATTCCCTCCAGCATTCAAATACTATCTGGATACTTGAAATCTAGCATAACTATCCCCAAATATGAAACACACGATACATTAGGTCGAATCAAGATTAGGGTCAAATGGATAGATGAGATGAGCTGTACGCTAACTGTTGGCGGAGATAATGTTCCTGGTGGATACGTGTATATTTTATAGAAAATGAAAATATACAGATTGATTTTAAAAAAATATTTCATCCAAAGGAGTTGCCATCACGGAACTCCTTTGCCTTTTTCCTAAGGCCGTCCCCCCCACAAATAAGGACATTCATCCAGCCGCCGTCGGAGACTTCCACCATTTAAAAATATTCTGGCCGCTTCGCTAATATAATGTATAAGCGAGGTGGTAAGTTCAATGGCGGAAAGTGCAGACGTGGTCACTCAGGAGGTAAAGAGAAAGAAAAATCCTGGGCAAATCAGCATTGTCCTCAACAAAAGACAGCCCGAGGAGCTTCAAGAGCGCAGTGTCAGTGAAGTCGATCCGTACAAAGAGATTTTGGATGAGCTCCATCAGATGATCGGTCTGGAGAAGGTCAAGAAATTGGTGTATGAAATTTTCGCCTTTATTAAAATCAATCAGCTTCGCGTAAAAGCCGGCTTGAAGACGAACCCGCAGGTGTATCATATGATTTTCAACGGCAATCCCGGAACCGGGAAAACAACAGTAGCTCGAATTCTGGCTAGGCTATTCCAGAAACTGGAGGTCTTGTCCAAAGGACATTTGGTGGAAGCGGACCGAGGCGATCTCGTAGGGGAATATATCGGGCACACCGCCCAAAAAACTCGCGAATTGGTCAAAAAGTCGCTCGGAGGAGTATTGTTCATCGACGAAGCCTACTCCTTGGCGCGCGGCGGAGAAAAGGATTTTGGCAAAGAAGCGATTGATACGCTCGTCAAAATGATGGAGGACAACCGTAACGATTTTATTTTGATTTTGGCCGGATATCCGTTGGAGATGGAGACGTTCCTATCCATGAATCCGGGCTTGCCTTCTCGCTTTCCCGTACATCTTGATTTTGCCGACTATACCGTTGAAGAATTAATCCGCATCGCACACCAGATGGTCAAGGAACGAGAATACGAGCTGTCCGAGGCTTCCGAGCATAAATTAATAACGGAGCTCATTCAGGAAAAAGAACAAAATCTCATGAATTTCTCCAATGCGCGTTTCGTCCGTAATGTCATCGAAAAATCGATTAGAAACCAGGCTGTCCGATTAATGCAGTTTTATTCTCCGCAGCTTAACCGGCTATCCAAGCAGGAGCTTAGAACCATCCGAGCCGAAGATATCGTGAACCAGGATCGCTTTTGACACCGAATAATTCCAGTAAAACCTACACATATTAAGACCAGAGTGGATGGAAAATATTGTTCTATAGGATTGAAGGAGGGCTTGTTTTGTATTCACGCAAAACTTTTGAGGAAATTGAGCAAAAAGAAACAGAAGTCTGGTCCTGCACCAGCCCGGAATGTAATGGTTGGATGAGACAAGATTTTTCCTTTACGGACATTCCAGCTTGTCCTTTATGCCAGAACACGATGGAAAAAGAAGCCCGAATGCTCCCGGTTGTGGAGAATTTAAGCAATAAAATGGTCCGTTCTTAACATATTAAAAAAGCCACTTTTCAGCTAACTTGATGTCGTCCTAACGATTCCTGTAAAAAGCGGCAATCTCCATGCTTTAACCTCCTCCCTCTCGCCTGCAACAATGAATGCAGATCGGACCTAATGTCGTCCTAGAGCAATTTTTCCCCGGAGGGAGGACTTTTTTTTTTATGTATTCAGTATTTTACTTTGATTCCATACTCGCTATCCGAGCTATTAATGATCGATTCGGTCCCGTCCTGATAAGTAATGACGTATCCCCGATTTTTGACTTCAATTAGCTTTACGGTAGATACCGCCTCTTCCTTCGTCTCGATGGCCCTCCCGTATCTCGCCCAATGATTTTCTATCGTATGAAAAAGCTCTTCCTCCGCGATGGAAAAACGGGCACAAAATTCTTTCCCATAATTTGCAAAGCCCGAGCATAGATAAGTCGGCTTTTTTCTTTCCTGTTTAAATTTATAATTTTTACCACAGTTTAAGCATTTGATTAATCCTTTAAAATGATTCACGGCTTTCCCTCGCTGCTTCTGTATAAATATTCCAGAACTATCTGGTCGCACCTTAATTATTATCCGTTTTTTATTGTTTCAATGATTGTGCGGAATGTCAATGTTTATCCACCCCGCTGACAACCCCTAACCTCATTTTTCCATTTTATACTTTCTCCATGTTATCTGCTTTATTAGAACTGCTAGCTTTATCCCTGTAAACACTCTCCTATCCCCATACCTGAAAATCTAAACCATCGCCTTAACCAGCGTGTCGATCGCCTCTTTGCCGAAATCTTTGTCCCCGCCACGAGCCAAGCTGTAGGCCTCATCAATAAATAGAGCTCCGCCCAACGATTTTTTGACCAGTTCCTTAGTCTTCTGTGCTGTGTGGCCGATGTATTCCCCCACCAATTCCGCCCGATCGACCTCGATCAGATGACCTTTGGACAACACTCCCAGCTCATGGAGCAACTTGGCGACAATGCGGGCTACCGTTGTTTTGCCCGTTCCGGGGTTGCCTTTGAACACCATGTGATAGACGTGGGCATCGTAATGCAGCCCAGCCTCTGCCCGGTACTGCTTGATCAGCAGCAGCGCGTAGATCTCATAAATCAGCTCTTTAACGTTGTCGAGCCCAATCATTTTATCCAATTGGGTCAGAATGGCTGAGAATTGCCGGGTGGGCGCTTTATCGATTTTGGATAAAGGGGCGGCGTTTGCGGAGGAAGCCGGTTCGGGTGGGTTTAACACAATGCTGATTTGCCGCGAATGGTCGGCGGGACGCCGGTGGATGGTTGCCGTATATCGACCGCTCATATCGGATCACCTCGCGTATTTGGTGTAAGCAGTATACGCAGGAGCCCAGTAAAGGGTGCCGGGACAAGCCGGATTCCTCGCAGCCCTATTGCAGCTTCTCATAGAAGCGCAAGAGATATTTCTATAAGATTGGTGCAGCTCCACTTTATAATAGAACAACAAAAAATAACCGCCATGGGTCTGACCATCCCATGCTAGCGCCGCAACGCGCAACGGGAGAGCGCCTGTAGAATCCATAACGGCTCAAGTATCAAGATCAGCGCTTGACCTCCTACTCGCATACGTCAACTACTAACTGGATTTTATACAGGTAATTCCATCTAATCAGAACAATTTTGTAAAATAAATGGAAAAACTCCAGCTAGTTCAGGCAAAATCTGGCCAATTCATCCATACCTTGATTTTTAACTGTAGGTTATCCAGTTAGCGAAAGCAATATAGCGGACAAGGCAAAAACTAACTACAGAAATTCCATTTAGCATGTCGTGAGATAATTCTATTTTAAGCCAGCATACCTAAACGATCGTAGCCAAAATATTCATAAATCACAATCTACCTATTGTATAAATATTCATTTTATTGTATTATCATTCAAACGCTTGGTGTAAAGCACGTATCTGGTGGACGGGAGTTGAAAAGAATGCAGGAACAAGATCGCTCTCTTATTGCTTTCATTGAGGAGTTGGCGGCCAATACATGGCCTCCGATAGTTCAGCAATCATACGGACCATGGATATTAAGAGCAGCCGAAGGAGTGACCCGCAGAGCAAACAGCGTCTGGACTTGCGGGGAAATGCCTGTTCAGAGAAGCTGGGTTGACGATATTGAATCCTTCTATCGCCAACGCGGTCTTCCGGTATGCTACCATATTAGCCCGGCTTCTCCTGCGGAGCTGGACTACCTTCTCGAGAGCAAACAATATGACAAAGAAATGGTCACTACCGTCATGATCGCGACGACGGAGGAAGTGAAGACCAGTCTGAACGATTCGGTAAACGAACTGACGGTTGGTTATTCCGCTCCGACTGCGGAATGGATCGATGATTTCATTGCTTTCGAGCAATTCTCTGAAACCAGAAAACCGGTATACGAAAAAATCTTTACCGGAATCAGACCCCGGCATCGTTTTGTATCGGTCAAAAATAAGGACAACAAGACGATCGGAGTTGGAACGGCCGTCGTCGAAAGAGGCTGGGCCGGTTTCACGAACGTAGTGATCTCCCCCGCCTACCGCAGGCAAGGGGCGGGCCGCTGTCTAATCCGCTGTCTCACCAAATGGAGCGAACAGAACGGCGCCTCCCGTTTATACTTGCAGGTCGCCGCAAACAACAAGCCTGCCCTCGCCCTCTATGCTCAAGCGGGCTACCAGCCGTTATATCAATACCATTACCGTATTCTCCGCAGCTAAGAAAGCTTTAGATAAGGATTGTATAGAAAAAGGTTAGATAACAGCGGTAAGACTAAACTCACGTAATTTCCAAAAGAACACGAGTTTATGAAGCAGCGGACAGTCCGAGCTTCATCAGCCATTTTTGCAGCGTCCATTTCCCGTACGCCAACGTTTCCCTGGCTTTGTGCCAAGGGATATTCATCACTTTCGAATCGACGGTGTATACCCGCGGTTTATCAAAATCGAGAAATCCGGCCATATCCAGCGCCCGCGCACCGTGGTAATGATGGGTAACAATAATCGCGTGCTTCCAGCCATTCGATTCCATAATTAGCAAGCTGTACTGTAAATTTTGCAGCGTATTCCTGGCTTCAGTCTCCGTCCAAATATCTGTCTCGGGGATGCCCCGCTCTAATAAATAGCGTTTCATCCCTTCCGCCTCCGTCAGCGTCGATCCATTGTCCCCGAGTCCTCCGGACACTAGGATCGCTCCGACCGTTCCTTGCTCGTACAGTTGGATGGCTCCCTCCAGTCTTTCCCTAAGTCCCGGGCTGGGGGCATCATTCCACAGAGCGGCCCCGAGGACGATGGCGGCATCAGCTCTTTCCGCGCTTTGGTTATGCTGGGCCGAGAAAATCATCCACTGCACGTAAAGGGTCCACAGGACAAGCAGTCCGATAAGCGCCCCGGCTGCGGTTAGCCAAAGGCGCTTTTTTGTCATTCTCATGTTTTCCCCCTCGCGCGAAAAATCAGCTTTCACTTTAGCTTTCGTGGATCACAATTTTGTTGATCGTCACGGTCTCTGTAGGAAGACTTGGGTTCCGGTCGATGCCCCCCGGATTCATCTTGACCGGGGTAGCCGCAATGTCCTCCACCGTTTCTATCCCATCAATGACTTTGCCGAATATCGAATAAACAGGGTCCAAATTCAAGCTTTTACTGTCTTCACCGGTGCAAATAAAGAACTGACTGCCGTTCCGGTCTTTTCCCGACTTGGCCATCGCCACGATTCCCGGCTCATAGGAGTAGCCCGATTCCAGCTCGTCCTTGATATAGTAACCAGGAGTCCCTGTACCGGTTCCGGTCGGATCTCCGGTCTGGATCATGAAGGTCTCAATAATCCTATGAAAAGTCACCCCTTCATAAAAACCTTCATTAGCCAAAAACACGAAGTTATTTACCGTATTGGGCGCTTCCTTGGCAAATAATTCAATAGTAAACGAGCCTTTACTCGTGTCAAATTCCGCTTGATACTTTTTATCGGGATCGATGGTCATGGCCGGCGGCTGCGACCATTTCTTGCCTTGATTGTTGGACTCCGTCGGGGCAGGGGAAGCGGCCGGCGGCGGTGTCTGCGGAGTTCCGCCCGTTGTCTCCCCTGCTTGCTTGCTGCCACAGCCTGCAAGAAGCATTGCTGCCAACCCGCAGGCCACAATAATTTTAGTACCTGTGCCAATTATGTTCACTTACGTACACCTCTGAATTGATATTTAGTAGCTGGAATTAGTGTTTGAAATGAGTATTAGAAAAATCACTTCTATGCAATAGCATCAAAAAGTAATTCGTCATTAGTATGTATGTCTTGATGATGTTCCCTTGGCGTTAGTTATCCGCGTTCTCTCCGTCTTCCTCCGTCTCTGGCCCCTCCGGAATCGGATCATCCACCGGGGTCTCCTCCGGCTTCTTCGTCGAAGCCGGGGAAGACGGATCAGGGGCGGGCTCATTCGCCCCTTGATCCGGATCGGGTGTCGGTGATGGACTCGGAGTTACACTGGGATTCGGACTGTGACCCGGGTCGGGAGTATGGCCCGGACTTGGATTTGGTTTGGAACTTGGACTTGGGCTTGGATGTTTATCATCGCCAGGGTCCGGTGATTCGGAAGGATCCGGGGTCGGGCTTGGGGATGGACTCTGCTCCCCGTTCTCATCCGGGATATGAACTTCCACTACGTTCGATTTATCTCCCGCCGTATCCTTTTCCGGATTATAAGCTTCCACATAATATTGATAGCTTTCCCCCGGGAAAGCCGAAATATCGTTCGCTTCCGCAGACTTGACCTGCAACAGGAAGCTGAAGTCAGCCTCCTTCGAGCCTTTCCGGTAAATTTTATAGTCTACATTACCGTCAAGCGGCTGCCAGGACATCCGGACCGTCCGGCTCTTGTCATCATATTGGGCGTTAAAATCCGTTACTGCATCCGGCTTTTCCTCCTCAACCGGCGGTTCTTCCTCTACCTTTGAATTGGGAAAAGGTTTGATCGGATATTTCGACTTGTCCAGCGCTTTGGACATAACCTCCTTGAATATGGCAGCAGGCTGCCCGCTTGAGATGGTCACATAGTGATCTTTGTCCGCTTTATCAAAGCCCATCCAGACCGCAGCCGTCCATTCCGGCGTGTAGCCTGCAAACCATATATCCTTGTCACGCTTATCGACGAATGGATGCTGAGTGGATCCTGTTTTACCCGCTACTGGGCGGTTCATCGCCGCCTTCGCTCCCGTTCCTCCCGGCTCCACTACTTTTTGCATCAAACTCGTCATCGCGCGGGCCGTCGATTCCTTCATGACCCGTTTGCCTTTCTCCCCTTTGAAGGCGGCTATCTCTTTGCCTGCCCGGTCCTTGATGCTGACAATAGCATGTGCCTCGTGCTGAATTCCGTCATTGGCGAAAGCACTGTACGCATGCGCCAGCTCCAGTGGGGAAACTCCATACGTCATTCCGCCGAGCGCAATCGCCAGGTTCCTGTCCTTCTCATCGAAGGTGATGCCCAGACCGCTGGCAAAATTCATCGCATTCTTTAATCCCACTTCATTCAACAGCCAAACGGCTGGCATATTCCAGGAATACTTGATTGCGTCAAACATCGTTACTTCTCCCCGGTATTTACCGCTCAGGTTGTTGGGAGAATAGCCGTTGAACGACATCTTCTCATCCTTCAGCATCGAATACGGGGTGAACTTGCCGGACTCGATAGCTGGAGCAAAGCTGATAATCGGCTTGAACGCAGAGCCCGGCTGCTGCTTGATGACCGCCCGGTTCCATCCTTTGCGCTCATAATCCCGACCACCGATCATCGCCACGATCCCGCCGGTCTCATTATCCAGAATAACCATACTCCCCTGCATGGCCTGAGTTTGTTTATCAGTTTTGGGCTGGAACAGATTATCGTTCTTGAACGTTTCTTCCATAATCGATTGCGCGTTAGCGTTCAGCGTAGTCTGGATCCGATAGCCGCCCAGCAGCAACTCCTCTTCGTCTATCCCATAAAGCTTGTTAGCTTCCAGCAGCACATAATCAATATACGTTGGAAACTTGTTGTCCGTCTGAATTTCCTTAGCCATGGACGGGTCGTAATCAACCTCCTTGGCCTCATTCATTTGCTCCGTTGTAATCAGTCCCTGCTGGTTCATCAGAGTCAGGACGACTCCCCGCCGCTCCTTGGACTTCTCCGGATTATTGATGGGAGAATAGGTGGTCGGCGCTTTCGGCAGGGCAGCCAAAGTGGCGATCTGCCATAGCTCCAGGTCGTTCAAATCCGATATCCCGAAATAGCGGTATGAGGCCAGCTTGATCCCCCACGCTCCGCTGCCAAAATAAATCCGATTGAGGTACATTTCCATTATCTGATCTTTAGTGAAGCGCTCCTCCAAAGCTATCGCAATAGACACCTCGGTAGCTTTCCGGAACACCGTCTTGTCCGCGCTGAGGAACATATTTTTGGCCAACTGCTGAGTAATCGTGCTGCCGCCCTCCACCGCCTTGCGGGCGATGACGTCCTTCACCAAGGCCCGGCCAATAGCCCACAGATCGATTCCGGTATGCTCTGTAAACCTTCTGTCCTCGGTCGCGATAAAAGCACCGGTCACGAGCTTCGGAATGTCATCTTTGGAAACCAGTTCCCGGTTTTCTCGATTATACAGCTTGGCCACCTCGTTACCATCGGCATCCAGAACTACGGATCCTTCGGTAAGCTGCAATTTATTGGCCTGCTCATCCAATATATTTTTCCCCATATAAATAATAATTAAATATCCGGCTAAGGCCACAACTATCGCTAAAGCGGCGGTGACTAAACTAACAGCAGTCATTTTCTTCCAGGTAAAGACGCGTTTCTTCGGTTTAGTTTTTGCTTTTTTCTTCGATGTCACGATTCTCTCCCCCTGATTCTTTACTGAAGTTCGACTTCTCTCTATTTTTGTACTAGTTAACCACCTTCACTTACCTTCTCAAATATATTAACGAAAATGAACCGGTAAAAGTTTCATCCGCCCTAGATAATAGCCTAACATACCTATATGGACGGTCGCCAATCCTCCCGTATCCATTAACCCTTTCCCGACTTTCCTGAATCAATTACTAAATTTTTCCAAGCACTTCCGCAAAGAAGCTATATATGTTGAACTAAAGAATAGCTCTCATTCCGTTCCGAAGGAAAGTGCCTCCGAAGCTTCAAACATCTTGTTTTGTATTCCTTCTATATAGATGGGCCTTCGGATGGTAGGAATACAAAGCCAAAACTCGCCCTGGAAGCATCTTTCTTTCTCCACTTCATGAGCTATTCCTTCATTAGTTCAATTTATATAGTTAAAATAGACTGCGCCTATCTTGCTTATTCAGGGCGTGGGAATGGTTACACCGGCTCTATATGGAAGGGTATATCAAAAGCGGGACGAAAAATTCCGCTAGAAAAAGAACAACCCTTAACCTGGGACAGGTGTAAGGGTATGCTCAAACTTATCATAATCGAAAGACTACTGTCTATCCGAATCCGCTTCGGGTGCAAAGGATACCGATCTCATCGGAGTAAACGTCGAAATCGCATGCTTGTATACCATTTGCTGTCTGCCTTCGCTATCGATAATAATTGTAAAATTATCGAATGCTTTAATCAGTCCGCGAATTTGAAAGCCGTTGGTCAAGTAAACAGTGACGGGCACGCTTTCTTTACGCAACGAGTTGAGAAAATTGTCCTGAATATTAATTGTTTTGTTCATCCATTGGTCCTCCTTCAAATAGTTGGAACAGACAGCCACTTAAACGATCTTGTTCATTAGGTGTTCATTATTCTGTATCAGGAAGTATATTCCGTAGGGGAAATCAACTTTCCTGCTATTATATCATTAATTGTCAGCAAATGTTTAGAAAAATTTGACGTCTCCGAAACATCGACCCAACGGATGTCCTTCATATGTCTGAACCAGGAAAGCTGACGCTTGGCAAAGCGTCTCGTATTGCGCTTAAGCAGCACTATTGCATCTTCCCAAGACAGTTCTCCGCGCAGATAAGCGGTGATTTCCTTATAGCCGAGTCCCTGCATGGAGACGAGATCATCACCGTATCCGAGAAGGCGAAGCCCCTTCACTTCTTCAACGAGGCCCTCCTCGACCATCTGATCGATTCTGTCTTCAATACGTTTATATAGTAACTGCCTGTCCATTGTCAAGCCTATTAAGCAAAGATCATATGGTGATTCTTTACGCTGTCCGGCCAGATGCTGCGACATCGGGATGCCCGTCAAATGGGCGACTTCGAGTGCCCGGATGACTCTCCGATGATCGTTAGGATGCAGCCTCTCCGCAGTCGGCGGATCGATCTGACGAAGCTTATCATGCAAAGCTTGCTCTCCCTTGCTCTTAAGGTAAGCCAGTTGTTCCTCGCGGAAGGCCTCGTCCGAGCCCGCATCGCTGAACTGAAAGCCATAGCATAACGATTCGATATACAATCCGGTTCCTCCAACGATAAAAGGAAGCCTTCCCCGTTCGGAGATCTGCTCGATCAGCGTCCGGGACCTGTCCTGAAATTCCGCAACGGAAAACGGATAATCCGGATCATGAATATCGATCATATGATGAAGAATTCGGCTCCGTTCGTCCTTCGTCGCTTTGGCTGTGCCAATATCCATCCCCCGGTAAACCTGCATGGAATCGCCGGAAATGATTTCGCAGCCGAACGATTCGGCGATCTCCAGGCTCAGCCTTGTTTTGCCTACGGCTGTCGGGCCTACGAGAACGAGCAGCTTCCGTTTGGCAGATTCGTGTGTCACCATGAGATCACTCCATAAGAGATTTTCGAGCTGGAACGTTTTTCGTTAAACCCCAGCCGTTCGAATTCCCGACTTCCCCGAAGCTCCTTCAGGACAACCGCTTTGCGGGCTACCCTGGTGGCCTCTAATATGGTAGAATTCTGCAGCGGAGCGGTATTAGCCACCTCCCGCAGAGGAGACAGATGACTGCTCTCCTGCACCGGCATCCGGAACATCGGATCGAAATAGACGAGATCAAAGCTGTTATCCGGCAGTTCTTTTAAATAAGCTGCATGATCCTGATGCATGACATGAATGCGGCGCATCGCTTCATCCAACTGCGGAATTCCGGAACGGTATGTCTGCAAGCCTTCCTGAAGCAGAACCGCCAGCGCCTGTTCACTCTCCAAAGCGGTCACACCCCCTTCGCTTCCCACCGCGTAGGAGAAGACGATGGAATCCGAAGCCAGACCCGCCGTACAGTCCAGCACCGTGTCTCCCTGCCGGACTCCAGAGGCAAGCAGCAGAGAGTCGGTTTCGCCTTGCAGCAATCTTTTGATTCGAACCAGCGCCATGCTGGGATGAAAAAACAACGGCGTGTCCGAATGGTCGTAATAGTTTAAATCCTTATCCGAGACCGACCAGATCCGCTCATCCCCATATTTAAGCGCCAGCTGCCGTAAAGAATGACGTTCCCGGGGAACCCAGGTCCAGCCGTTCTCTTCGGCAAACCTTCGGGATCGGGCGACAGCGCCCTCCGTAGGGTTATATGAAGTGGTTACAATCATTCCATCACCTAAGTTATTTTCGTTCCTTGCCCCAAAAGTATACTCTATCTTGTCCAAAAAGTATAATCCGGCTCCCTATTTGCAGGAAGCCGGAATGGAAAAGGGCTACATGACCCTTTTAAACATTTTTTCAAGCTCGTATTTGGAGAAGCTGACGACGATCGGCCGCCCGTGCGGGCATGTATACGGAATCCGGCAGGAGGCCAGCCGTTCCAATAATCCTTCGATCTCCGGCCGGCTCAGCGACTGGTTCGCTTTAATGGAAGCTTTGCAGGAACACATCGTAGAAGAAGCTTCCCTCAGCTTGGCGACGTCGATCTGTTTCTTCTCTGCCAATATCCACTCCGCCATCTCTTCAATAATTTCCTTCTCTTCTCCTTCCGGAAACCAGTGAGGATAGGCACGAACGATGAAGCTGTTGCCTCCGAAGCTTTCCAAATAAACGCCGACCTGTTCAAAATAATCGAGCCGCTCCTTAAGCAGCTCGGCCTCCACCGAAGTAAATTCAAGCGTAAGCGGCACAAGCAGCTCCTGGCTCGCCTCCTGGGGCTGACCGAATTTCTCATAATAATATTCGTAATTGATCCGCTCATGAGCGGCATGCTGATCGATCATATACAGGCCGTCTTCATTCTGCGCCAGTATGTAGGTTCCATGCAGCTGCCCGATCGGCGTCAGCCGCGGAAACGCGGGCATGCCCCCGCCTCCGGGCGGCCCAGGCGGGACCAGGCCCGCCAGCGGCTCCGCCCCCGGCCGCGCCCGCCCGGCTCCGCCGCCGAAGCCGGAGCCGCCCTCGCGGCCTGCTGCTGTCGTACGGGGCCTCCCCCCGTACGCGCCAGCAGCCGGCCCCTGCGGAGCGGCCGACCGCGGCGCTGCGCCCGCCTCGGCCCCATGCGCAGCGCCCGCTGCGAAGCTGCGCAGCTCCGCGCCGGACGGCGCTTCCGCAGGCCGCTCGGGCGCGGCCCCGGCGGCACGGGCCGCAGCCGCGTCGGCGTCGCCCGCCGGCACGCCGCGCTGGCCGCCAGCGGTGGCGGCAGCCGAGGCGTCAGCCGCGGGGGCATCGCCAGCGGCGCGGGCAGGCACTGCGGCGGTGCCTGCGGGGCCGGGCGGCTCGTCCGCTCGCAGGCCGACATTCGGCCCGGCGGGACGATGCGCGTCCGCAGCCGCTTCGTCCGCGAAGCGCGGCGCTTCCCCGGCGGCAGCCTGCGCATTCGCCGGCGGCTCAGGCGGCAGCGGTGCCGAGGGAGCAGGCTCGCCGCCGTACCAGGCGAGCTGCTCGTGCACCTTCGCCGGGCGGACCGCCGGCTTCATTCCGCCGGGGATGAGCACCTCCCGCCGCAAAGCGGAGCGCGCCGCAGTCTCGATCAGCTCCGTCAGCTCAGCCTCCTTGCTGAAGCGGACCTCGAGCTTCGACGGGTGGACATTGACGTCAATCAGTCCGGGGTCCATCTCCAGGTGAAGCGCTACTAACGGAAACCGATTGATTGGCAAGAGAGTGTGGTAGCCTTTTAATATAGATTGAGTTAATCCGTAGTTGCGGATGTACCGGCCGTTGATGATCGTCGATATGCCGAGCCTGTTGGCTCTCGTCCACTCCGGGAGAGAAATATAGCCGGATAACGTATAGTCCAGCGTCTCTCCGGAAATCGGCACCATCTTTTTAGCTGCGGAGCTGCCGTAGACTGCCGCAATCACTTGCAGCAAATCCCCATTGCCTAACGTTCTAAGGAGCGAGTTGCCGTTGTGCTTGAGCGAGAAGGCAATGTTCGGGTGCGCCAATGCCAGCCTATACATGAAATCCGAAACATGACCCAGCTCGGTTTGAATGGTTTTCATGTATTTGAGTCGGGCTGGAGTGTTGTAGAACAACTCCTTGACCACAATATCCGTTCCTTTAGAGGCTGCCGCTTCCTCCTCCGTCAGGATCGTGCCGCCCTCCACATGGATTCGCCAACCAAGGCCCGAGGAATCGGTAGCAGTGAGACATTCCACCTTGGCTACGGCGGCGATACTGGGCAGGGCCTCCCCGCGAAAGCCAAGCGAACGAATGCGGAATAAATCTTTTCCATTCGCAATTTTGCTTGTCGCATGACGGAAAAAAGCGGTCCGAGCATCCTCCGCATCCATTCCCGATCCGTTATCCGTCACCCGGATCGATTGAATTCCGCCTTCTTCCAAGCTGACGTCCACCCGGGTGCTGCCCGCGTCAATGGAGTTTTCCACCAACTCTTTGACGACCGAGGAAGGGCGCTCCACCACTTCCCCAGCCGCAATCTGGTTGGCGATATGCTCGTCCAGCAGCCGGATAATTCCCATAGGAATCGGCCTCCTTTCCACCTGATGGCCAGTCTTAACTTTCAAGCGATTCAATTTATATGACTAAGTTCCCTTTGGGGCCGATGAATATCAAGCAGCGGATTCAACATTGAACTTTCCGTTTCCCCGTAACTAGCTTTCTTTTTAAGTGTGGGGAAGTGGTCCGAGACTGCGAAAATACAGTCCTTTACTCACAATTCGTCCCAATACAGCAAATCTGCTGCAATTATACAGTTGAAATCAATCTTTTGAGTCCATATTTCGATTTCCAATGATTTTTACTGCACTTTTGCTGTCGATCCTCGATATCTATTGGATTTTTACCCAATCTGGTGTATTTTTGCAGTCAATCCCATGCAAATCTATACAACCTCGTTCATTTCAGCTATCGGTTTTCGGTTTCGGTTTTCCGCTTTCGACTTTCAGCTTTCACCTTTAGGTTTTCATCTTGCAACTTGCAGCTTTCAGCTTGCCGCTTGCTGCTTTCGCCTTGCAATCTTCGGCTTCCGACTTTAGGCTTCCCGCTATTTACCCGATAAGGAAAGCGTTAATTGTCCGTCTGTATCCGACCATTGAAGACCCGTTACGAATGGCTTAAACGCGTCCAGCTCGATATAGGTCACATCCTCTTTCATCCGCATATCCGTTCCGAGCGCAAAGCTAACCGCCTGTTCGCCAATTTTCATATCGACTGACTGCTGCTCGGAATTCCATTGGATCGTTCCTCCGGCCAGCGAAGCGAGAATCCGGGAATGAACGAACGTTTTACCCTCTTCGCGAAGGACAGGCACTTGACCGGCAAATTCTGTTCCATTGATAACTACCGGTTTGCCTTCCGCTTGGTTAATAGTAATTGCTTGAACACCCGTAGCCTTAAGGGCAGCCAGCAGTTGGGGAATGGCTCCTTCCACCTCGATATCCGGAGTAATTCCAACCCCATTCACCTTGTCAGATTTCGGGGTCAAATATTCTTCAATCGTTATTTTCAGATAGCTGCCATCCGATAGCTCGTAGGAAGCCTGCACACTGCCTTTGCCAAATGTTTTAGCGCCCACAATAGCGGCAGCTTTGCCATGATCCCTCAGCCCAGCCGTTAATATTTCCGAAGCGCTCGCGCTATCTTCATTTACAAGCAGAACGACCGGGTAGCCTACTTCCGAGCCATGGCTGACCTTGACCTCTTCCTTCTCCCCGCTGCTGTCCACGGTGTACAATAGCACCCCGTCTTTAATAAAATGCTTCGCAATCCCTACTGCGGAAGTCAGCAGCCCTCCCGGATTATCCCGCAGATCAATGATCAAAGCCTGGATAGGCTCATCCTTCCATTTGTCCATCACTTGAGCGAACTCGGAGGCGGATTCCGAAGAAAACATACTGAGTCCGATATAGCCGACTCCTCCATCGAGAAGCTCGCTTGTTACGACGGGGAGGGTCACCTTATGGACCGAAGCTTTGATTTGCTTGATCTCTTCGCCGCGGCGGATAGAAAGCTCGACCTCATCTGATTCCTTCTTAGGAATAAGGGCGACCACTTCATCCAGCGACTTGTCCTTCGTTGATTGCCCGTTCACTGCCATGACGTAGTCTCCAGCCAGCAAGCCGACGGCCTCGGCAGGAGAACCGGCGATGATTCTGTCAATCTTTACTCCATGGTCCTCCTTCGTTATTACGATACCCAGTCCGGTATATTGTTGATCAATCGTATTTTGAAATGAGTTCCACTGTTCCGCAGTCATGAAATTAGTATACGGATCATCCAGCGCTTCAATCATCCCTTCAATGGACGCTTCCGAAAGCTTTTTTGTATCCACCCCGCTTACATGCAGCTTTTCCAGCAGTTGAATAACTTCCAGCACCCGAAATTGATTCGCATCCAGCAACATTTGATCCTCGTCTTCCGCGGCATAAACCGGGAGAGAGACCATAAATGTAAGTACAACAGCGAGTATCAGAGCTTTCCAGCGGTAAGTCAGTTTATTCAATTTATATTCCTCCCCTATGAGAAATGAGCCAGGGATTACGTCATAGAGTAACATTGGTATGCCACTTTTAGCCAGATCGACGAAATCCCGTCATCCCTCTGCTATCTTGCTTAATCACTTTCCCGAGATAAGCCCTCCCGCTCTTCCCCTTACTTGACCAGCTTGCTTTTCACCTTTGTTACCTGCTTGATGTAGTTATTGATCAGCATTTTTGCTTTAACTCATATAAAAAGTTCATCGCCTGAAGTGGTGTCATGTTTATTAAGTCCGCATTCTTCAATTGCTCTGCAATTTGCTCTGCCTTGCTGGAAGGTGGACCAGCGCTATAATCCCCGTCATGCTTCGCAGCAGCGTTCGTCCGGGACGAGGCTCGCTGTGGAGCCGCCGTTTTCGGTTCGGCTGCTGAAGCTTCCGCGGCAAAAAAACTTAACTGAACCGCCGATGCGGCCGCTTCCTCCTCGGCCTGCTGAACGGAGGCTCTCGCTTCAAAGCCGCTCAGCAGCGTATAGGACCTCTCGATGATCGACTCGGGAAGCCCGGCGATCTTCGCGCAGTAGATTCCGTAGCTTGTGCTGGCGGCTCCCGGAATCAGCTTGCGCAGGAAGGTCACCTGCTGCCCGCTTTCCTTAACCGCCATACAGTAATTGCGCAGATGCGGCAAACTGTCGTCCAAATGAGCGAGCTCATGAAAATGCGTGGAAACCAGCGTCTTGCACCCGGTCTCATTATGCAGGTATTCGATGACCGCCTGGGCAATCGCCATGCCTTCGCCGGTGGAGGTTCCGCGGCCCAATTCATCGATAATGACCAGACTTCGCTCCGTTGCTTTCTCTGTCATCACTTGAATGTCCATCATCTCGACCATAAAAGTACTCTGCCCGCCAATCAGATCGTCGGCCGCTCCAATCCGCGTGAAGATCCGGTCGATCAACGGGATAGTAGCGCTTTCGGCGGGGATGAAGCTGCCGATTTGCGCCATGATCGTAATGATGGCGACCTGCCGCATATAAGTGCTTTTACCGGCCATATTCGGACCGGTAATGAGCATGATCCGGCCTTCCTCCATTTTCATCCCGGTGTCATTGGCGACGAAGGAGTGATCCTCCAGCACCGCCTCAACGACCGGATGCCTTCCTTCCCGGATAGTCATGTCGCCATCCTCTGCCAGTACCGGACGGCAGAATCTCCGTTCCGCAGCGACGGTGGCCAAAGACTGAAGCACGTCAACATTCGCGACGATTTCGGCCAGGCTTTGCAGTCTTTCGATCTGTGCGGCGATCCGCTCGCGAAGCTGCTGGAACAGATCGTATTCGATGACGACGATTTTCTCCTGCGCCTCGAGAATGAGCGCTTCTTTTTCCTTCAGCTCCGGGGTAATGAACCGCTCGGCGTTCGCCAGCGTCTGTTTGCGCTCATACCTTCCTTCCGGAATCGAAGCCAGGTTGGAGCGAGTCACTTCTATGTAATATCCGAACACTTTGTTGTAGCCAACCTTCAACGACTTGATTCCGGTATTCTCCCGTTCCTGCTGCTCCAGCTCGGCGATCCACTGCTTCCCGTTGCGATCCGCGCTCCGAAGCTGATCGAGATATTCGTGGTAGCCGTCACGAATCAGTCCGCCGTCCCTCACCGAAACAGGCGGCTCTTCAACGAGAGCCTCTTCTATCCATTGCCGGATATCCTGGCAATCGTCCATCTTCCCGACCAGCTTGTTAAGCGTAGCCGAGCCGGAATGGACACAGACCTCGCGCAGCGCCGGCACTTGCCTTAATGAATGCTGCAGCGCGACCAAATCTCTGCCGTTCGCGTTGCCATAACAGATCCTTCCGACCAACCGTTCCAAATCATACACTTCTTTGAGCGCCGAACGTAAATCCTCGCGGACGATGACCTGGTTATGCAGCTCCTCCACTGCCTCCAGACGCTCCTCAATCGGACCGCGCGCAATAAGCGGCTTCTCGATCCAGCGCCGCAGCATCCGGGCGCCCATCGAGGTCACGGTCTGATCGAGCAGCCAGAGAAGCGAGCCTTTCTTGGTGCGCTCGCGAACGGTCTCAACCAATTCCAGATTCCGTCTGGTGAAAGGGTCCATGATCATGAACTGATTCGTCTCATAGCGACGGATGGCGGTAATGTGCGCGAGCGCCCTTTTTTGCGTTTGGCTCAAGTACGCCATAAGGATGGAGACCGCCCTGCGCTCGGCTTGTCCCAGCTCGCTCCAATCCTCTTCCCCGAAGAAAGAGCCCGCGTCAGAAACCGGATCAGCCTCCTTCCACTCCGTAAACAGCGGATTTTTGGCATTGCCGCGGAGCGCTGTCTTGACCTCATCCAACAGAGCCTCTTCTCCTATGACCTCGGACGGAGAATAGACCGACAGCTCGTCCACTAATAAATTCGAGGCTTCGGTAGCGGTCACGTACAGCTCGCCGGTGGACAAGTCGCAAGCCGCAAAAGCAAAGCCTTCGCCGCTGGAAGCCAGACAAGCTATGTAGTTGTTAATTCCTTCCTGCAGACGTTTCCCTTCCATGACTGTTCCCGGAGTAACAATTTTGACAATTTCCCGGCGGACGATTCCTTTGGCTTCATCGGGATTCTCGACCTGCTCACAGATGGCTACCTTAAAGCCCTTGTCTATCAATCGGGCGATATAGCTTTCCGCAGAATGATAGGGAACCCCGCACATGGGAATTCTTTCTTCCGGGCCGCCTCCCCGCCCGGTTAGAGTAAGCTCCAGTTCTCGTGAAGCCACGATGGCGTCTTCGAAAAACATTTCATAGAAATCCCCCAGCCGGAAAAACAGCAGCGCGTCTCCGGCTTCGGCTTTAATCGATAAATATTGCTGCATCATCGGTGTATATTTAGTCATCCTTCAACCCCCAAAACCAAAAAGCGTACACGATTCATTATAGCATGAAAAAGATGAGCACCGCCCGTTTATTTCCTTCGATGCTCCTGCCGGATTGATTTTAATAACCGATCTTATATCAAGAATTGTGACCTAAACTTGGTTCAAGACCTTCTGCGGGGCAACCGGAAGCTTCCAGGCAAGGCGAAAATCGCCGGTGGCGGGAATGTTTCCGCCGAACACGATTTGCTTGAGCGCGTTCAGTTCCTTCCCGTAGACCGAATACCCGGGCAAGCGCTCCAGATCTTTCCAGATTTCGCGGACGATCGACTGCAAATACCGCTTATCCCCTTCATAGAATGCTTTCTGCACATCCGCCCGCTCCAATGGCTCCAGCTTCAAATCGCGGTAATGATCGGCGATACAGCGTGCCAGGCATAGTACGCCTGCAGCCAGACGAGGGGAGTGAAGCCAGCTCGGAAGAGAACGGTACTCGAATCCGCCGTGAGACTTGCGCCGCACATCGCCCAAATATCCGTAGCGGGGGCGTCGGCGACGGGAATTATCGTCCTCCGTCAGCAGCATCGGGAGCGATAAATAGTTATCAAGCAAGCGGATGAAGCGGGAATGAAGCCATACCCCGCTTAGATGAATATGTCCTCCCAACGGAATTCCTCTGACCGGCATCCCTCCCGATGTCCAGACGAGCTCGGGATCGGTAATGATTCCAGCTGCCATCCGCATGCAGCGGCGCAGCTGGAGAACCAGCAGCCTTGGATCGGCCGACGGCTCCGGACGAAGCTCGACCAGCGGCTTAATGGTTCGCTGCCCGCTCAGCACAACGGCATCACAGCCGACCGGCCCTTCCCGATCCATAAACCGGGAGGCGGGCACCATTTGGCCTTCGCGGTTCCGCAGCACGAATTCGGGGTCGGCCCCGAGCAGCACCTCGCTCTTGCTTTCGGCCTCTTGTTCTACCTTGGCCGCGAACTTGTGGATTGCCTCGGCGAACAGCCTCGCCAGGGGCTCCGACAGGCGGGGATTGGGAACCACGTCAACAATGACCGTGCGGCTGTCCGCCGTTACCGCCGCCTTGACCAGCGCATAATCGAGGCCCAAAACATAAACCGCTCTGAGCGAATCCTTGACGGCTCTGCGTACGTGATAACTCCAGGCCCCCCCTTCAAGCTCCCGGTAAGCTGGACGGGAGGAAGCGACCGTTCGGACCCGCAGCGGCTCCACCGCCTTCTTTTCATAAACCGTCAGAGCTTCCAGATGAAACACCGGAATCCAGTACTCATAAATATACAAAGGAAAGCCCGAGGGAGACGAATTAGTTGGATTAGACTGAGGGTGCCGATGAGGCTCATAAGATTGACGAGACGAGTCAAGCCGATGAGAAAACGGCTGTCCACTCGGTGGCCCGGTTTTCAGTCCGTGAAGCCGTAGAGTTTGCTCTCTTTCCTGCCGGTTGGCTGTCCGCAATACCGGCTTTAGCCGATTGAGGGTCCATACGTGGTCCGGCTCCCGAGCCCTGGTTCCCCAACGAATGATGGCCTCGACTCCGCCGCTCTCCGGCAGCTTTTCTCCATGGGGAAGCTTAAGCAGCCTCAACAGAGGCTCCAGTCCGCTCTCCCTTCCATGCAGTACATACACTCCCAAGTTCCCGTCCCTCCTTGCGTCATTGTCCCCATATCCTGACATCTCTGCGATCATTTATTCAGTTACGACAAAGCCCTTTTTTTGCCTTCTTACGGATTAATTTTGGCTCCATCTTGCAATCAGAATGCTTGACGTCCAATCTCCTTCTAGCCAAATGGAAGGATTGAAGTGCAAAAATGCCTCTTAAATCCAACCTTTTTCATGAAATGGGCATTCAAGTGCAAAAGTACCCTCTAAATGGGTGAAATATCGTTTTTTTAAAATCGTGGAAAATAGAGCGCATTTTTACACCTTAATCTTAATAATGGCTAGAACTATAGAATTGGAGTGTATAATTGCACCTTATTTTGTTTTCCTTACCTAACCCCAGGCCACTTGCCATTATATTAAAAGCAAGCACCTTTCACTTCGTATCTTTCTTGTGAAGCCCGTGACACCACAACTTAAAATGAAACCCAGGCTATGACCTGGTAGAACAGAACATGAAGTACCATGAGGCATTTATTTCGTCAAGCACAGATTCCGGTTTTGAGCCTTAATTTTCGTACAAAAGTGACGTGTGGCCCTTCGAAGCGTATTCCGTCCGCCCCTTACAGGGTCGGCGTCTAAACCTTCCTCTAATCGCGGTCGATCTTCCTAGCTTTGCATTGAAAGAGGGTTTAGACACTACTTTGCGGGGAGCCCCGTAAAATCCCCACAAAGTGACGAGTGGCCTTTGAAGCATATTCCGGGTAGCGGGGAGCCCCGGAACTTATAGAAAATGGTAAAAAAGAGGGCTCCCGCCCTCAGCATAAACCAGCTCAGCACATATACTGTTATTAGATCAGGTGAAATCCTTCATAACACGGCTATTGAATCAGTTGTAGTCCTCATCGATGAGGTCAGCGTCCAAATCTTCGTAATCGCCCAGATCGTCGCCGTCGAAGTCAAATGATTTATCAAGGAAGTCCGGGCAGCCATTCGGATTGACGAGAACACATACTTTAGTTTCAGCCACCATTTCAATTTGAAATTCCCGTTCCACTCGAAGAATGACGGAGCTCCCGTCCGCCGATACGGTGGCCTCGACACAGTTCGGCTCCTGGGTCGCCGAAGCTGCAACTTCGGCTGTAGAAGCCCTATGTTTTTTGTCAATGTAAGATAACGGGATCACATCGACATAAGACACCGTTTCTTTGGCTACGTCGGTTTTCGTATTCCGATCATACGAATACCAGATGTTAATATCGTAAGTACCAATGACTTCTACTCCGTCGCTTGCTTTGGCCGCTTCGTATTGATGATTGATAATCCAGGCGCCCAGGATGCTGGTTGGAGCATGAGACGGAGTTACGGTATGGCTCACCTGACTGAATTTACGTCCTTTGCCGCAGACAGCTTTTGTTATGATCTCTCTAAATTGCAGATCTTTATCTGTAATCGACATCGTTTCAACCTCCTCCATACAATCATTCTTTTAAATTGTATGCAGGACATTCGTCTAGGGTGACAAAAATTTTTGAGAATCCCGGGAAGCCAGCCAAACTTGTTCATTCCTTATAGTTATTAGGTTTTTTGCGGCCGCCCTGGCCTTGTCGGACAAGCTTCCGTTTCTTCCTTCGTTTCTTCTCCCTACTTTATAGGAGATGCGACATTAAAGATTCCGGGTTCCCTTCGATCCGCTTAACAAGCGATTGTTCGGCGTTTATCGTCCTTTTTTTATCTTTGTCTGCAAATCTTTGTAAGTTCTTCACAAGGTAGAGATCTAATAGCTTCCGCTCTCTTGTTAGCTTGCAGAAGCATCGGATGATAAAAAAGCACGATGGGTTAGTACTCCGAGGACTTTCCTTAATGCCGCCCTGCTCCCTTATCCATCGGCTGCCTGCCGTAAAGCAGCTTATTTCCCATCCAGGTTCGCATCCTGGCCAGGAGTGAAACGTTCACCCTGCATAGGATTCTGCTAACTTTTCATAAAGGATATGCACATTTTCCGAGACAGCTGACTATATAAATGGCACTAAAGAAAGCGATCATTCCGTTCCGAAGGAAAGTGCCTCCGAAGCTTCAAACATCTAAACTATTTCCCCCAAAAGTGAAGATAGGCTTCGAAGTGATTCCAGGTACTTTTCGGGGACCCCAACCAAACCTAGCTCCTTATTTACTGGATGGGCCTTCGGGTGGTAGGAATACAAAGCCAAAACTCGCCCTGGAAGCATCTTTCTTTCTCCACTCCATGATCTATGATATCTTTAGTGCCGTGTATATAGCTATTCTAACTTTCGCAAATCCTTTAAGGCAGCCGATGAGGCGACGAAGTCCGGCTACAGCCGAATCATTATTTCTTCCTGGCCAGCTGACCTTCTAAATAGGCTACCGCCTGATACATCAAAGTCGCTACAATGGCGATGATGAACAGACTGCCGATCACGAGCGAAAAATTAAACACCTGAAAGCCGTAAATGATCAAGTATCCCAGTCCTTGCTTGGATACGAGAAATTCCCCGACAATCACTCCAATCCAGGCCAAGCCTACATTAACCTTCAAGGTGGAGACGATCGTCGGAAAGGAAGCGGGCAGG
Source organism: Paenibacillus sp. J2TS4 (assembly GCF_018403245.1). Lineage (GTDB taxonomy): Bacteria > Bacillota > Bacilli > Paenibacillales > NBRC-103111 > Paenibacillus_L. The sequence continues at coordinate 334,149 of NZ_BOSH01000003.1, read as the reverse complement.
ATAACCTTGCGGAACACCTGCGTCCGGCTGCCACCGAAGATCCGTACGACTTTCATATAATTCGTATCTACTTCATTGAAGCTGGAATAAATGACCAGAGTCGTCACAATAACCGTAATGGCCAGAGTCATCGCAATAATGGACAGAACGTTGGGGCCCAAACCAACGATAAACAGCGGGCCAAGCGCCACCTTGGGCATACTGTTCAACACTACGATGTACGGATCCAGAACCTTTTGCAGAAAAGGCGACCACCAGATCATGACAGCGAGGATCGTGCCAACCAGCGTCCCGAGAATAAAGCCGACCAATGTCTCCAGCACGGTGACCCCAATGTGGGGGAGCAGACTGCCATCAAGCAGCTTGGAGTACAAAAGATCGATAATTTTGCTTGGATAGCTAAACAGAAGAACATCGATCCATTTATTTCTTCCCGCCACTTCCCATAAGATCAGACTACTGGCCAGAAGGGCTAACTGGGTGAGCAGAACCAGCCATTTCGTTTTCTTCACCTTCGCCCTGTATTGATGAAAGATGGACTCTTTGAGAACGGTCCGCTTAGAATAATGATTATTGACTTGCGTCATTGGCCATCACCACTCTTTCTTTCCTGAGCCTCCAGCTCCTTCCAAATTTGATTGAAGATCGGATGAAATTGCGGCAGCTCTCTGGCCTTGAACGGCGTTTCGTTACGTATGCTGTCCGGAATAACGATTTCTTTACGCAAGATGCCCGGGTTCCGCCCCATGACGAACACCCGGTCACTCATGGCGGTTGCTTCGGAAATATCGTGCGTGACGAGCAGGGCGGTTTTGCCTCTAGCCTTCAATGTCTCGGACAACAAATCCTCCAGCTGCAGCTTAGTCTGATAATCAAGCGCGGAAAACGGTTCATCCAGTAATAGAATATCCGGCTCCGTCACCAGAGTCCGCACTAATGCCACTCGCTGCCTCATTCCTCCAGACAGCTGGGCCGGGTACTGCTCCTTCGTTTCGTACAGTCCCATCTCATCCAGCAGATGAAGAGCGTACTCTTTATTGGGCTTCGTAAGCTGACCGGTCAGTTCCAAGCCGACAAGCACATTTTGGTAGATCGTCCTCCACGGAAATAAATAATCCTGCTGGAGCATATAGCCCACCTTGCCGGACGGGCTGACGACCGGCTCTCCATGGACCTCCACTACTCCTGCCGTCGGTCGAACCAAGCCGGCAATGATCGATAATAGAGTCGTTTTCCCGCAGCCGCTCGGACCGACAAGTCCGACAAACTCTCCCGGCGCAAGTGACATAGTAATCTGTTCAATGGCGAGGGAGGCGCCTCTTTCAGTTACGTATACCTGAGTGATTCCATTCAGACGGACGGCGGCTTTCATTTCGATTCCCCCTTCGCGAAATATCACCTGACTCTCATTCCTGTTCTCACAAGGCTAACAGTTCATGCAGGGACTCTCCCGGCTTGAGCTTAAGGCTCCATAGGGGTGAGCACCTGGCGCAGGCTCCTTTTACCCAACCTCTGCCTGCTTGTCGGTCTCCCTGTCTTCTAGTCTCCTCCTCTTACTTGACGCTCTTTAGCGCCTGCTCAGCAAAGTGATTGTCAACCAATGCTTCCAGCGGTACTCTCTCCTTCAGTTCCCCGGCCTCCTCCATCACATCCAGCAGGTTGTTCCACTCCTCGTCATCAATGATTGGATCACTGGCGAAGCTTCCCTGCTCCTTATACCGCTGCACGACCCGGATCAAGATATCCTTCTCCGTATCCTGGAAGAAGGAAGCCAGCGAGTCCGCAATCGCCTCCACCGGCTGACTGTCCACCCATTTCTGCGCGCGATGAACCGCATTGGTAAACTTTTGCACAACCTCCTTATTCGCATCTATATAGCTTTTCTTGGCCATAAAAACAGTATAGGGCAGACGTCCGCTCTCCACGCCGAAGGAGGCTATGACCGAGCCTTTGCCTTCCTTCTCAAATACCGAGGCCTGCGGCTCGAATAACTGAACATAGTCTCCCGTGCCCGATGCGAAAGCAGTCGGGATGTTGGCAAATTCGACGTTCTGCAGCAGCTTCAAATCGTTATGCGGGTCGATCTCATGCTTCTTCAGCGTAAATTCCCCCGCCATTTGCGGCATTCCGCCTTTGCGTTGTCCGAGAAACGTACTCCCTTTAAGCTGCTCCCATTTAAAGTCCGGGATCGGCTCGCGGGCTACGAGAAAAGTTCCGTCTGTCTGCGTCAGTTGGGCAAAATTCATGACCGGATCGTCGCTGCCCTGCTGATGGACATAAATCGACGTTTCCGAGCCGACCAGAGCTATATCGATCCCTCCAGACAGGAGCGTCGTCATCGTCTTGTCTCCGCCAAACGTAGTGGTCAATTCCACCTCCAGCCCTTCTTCCTCAAAAAAACCTTGTGAAATCGCCACGTATTGGGGAGCATAAAAAATCGAACGGGTTACTTCTCCCAATCGGATTTTCGTCGCTCCGCCGCTTTGCGAGCACGCTGGCAGGACCAGCCCGCACGTCAACAGCAACACAAGGAACGCTAACCATCCGCGTTTGCTAATCATCAATCATGTCGCCTCCCCGCAATCATCGTCTCCTCTATCCTATGCAGCAGCCCAGCAAGAGGTTTAACTCCTGGCTTGAAAAGCTGATTTGTCACAATGATGATTTATGTAGGTGCGGTGCAGCGTAAGTGTAGCACAGCGTAGGGGCAACATAGGTGTGGCGCACGTCGGTGTAGGCGCAGAGTTGACAATCGACTGCAATTCTACATTCCTTTGGGTCGGAATCCGCTCCTTTCAATACATCGACTGCAAACATACAGTAAAATCTTCAGATTAATCCATTTTCAGACCTAAATGGCCGAATCTACTGTATATTTGCAGTGGATCTGTCGAAATGAGATCAAAAGTCACCCATCGACTGTATTTTTGCATTCCTTCATAATATTTGGGCAAAGACCCGCTCTCCCCTCGAAAACTTATAAAGTCGAAAAAAAAACGCCCCGACAGCAGGGCGTTTAATGAAACGGTATAGGTGATGATATGGCGCTAAAAAAGTCCGCTATTGCATGATCTCCTTCAACTAAAATCCCGTCAGTGAAGTAACTCAGACCAGATCGATAGATTAATTAACCCACTTCGGAATATGATGACCAAAGTATTTACCGATTTTCTCAACTTTCCATTAGCTGAAGATGGTTCGAACCGGGAACTAAAATCACATCTGCTGGAGCCATTTCAGTTTCAACGAAAATAAAATTGGTAATGCAATCGAATGGATAAGACATGACCTGCTCCTCTTCCCCCTCAGGACATTTTCCAACCTCTTTCTTAACGCGCGCTTCTCCCAACTCGCGTTGCGGCACTACATGGTGGGGTGACCCAGACCCCATTAACTTACCTTTCAAATCTCCACAGGCTTACAGCTTGTAAATCGGCTTATATTTGTCTTCCAAATAGCGCACGAGGTAATTCGGACTCAGCTCTTCTCCGGTCACCTGAAGGATGATTTCTCCAGGGTCGAGCAGCTTGCCGTATTGATAAACTCGTTCGGTCAGCCATTCCTTGATCGGGTGCAGCTCTCCCTTGGCGATCCGGTCCTCGAAATCAGGCATTTGCTCAAGCAAGGTATGGCGGATTTGGGCAGCGTACATGTTACCAAGCGCGTAGGAAGGGAAATAACCGAACATTCCGCCGGCCCAGTGAACATCTTGAAGTACGCCTTCCCCATCACCTGCGGGGACGACACCTAAATAATCTTTATATTTCTCATTCCACAATTCCGGCAGGTCGGCGACATTCGCCTTTTGCTCGAACAGCGCTTTCTCGATCTCATAGCGGATCATAATATGGAGGTTGTAGGTTACTTCATCGGATTCCGTCCGGATCAAGGAGGGCCGGACTTCATTGATCGCCCGATAAAATTCCTTCTGCGGGACGTGGTCCAGAAGTCCGCTGAACGTCTGCTGTAAATCACCATAATATCGGTGCCAGAACGATTGGCTGCGGCCGACCATGTTTTCCCAGAAGCGGGATTGTGATTCATGAATTCCCATGGATGTTCCGGTACAGAGATTGGTCCCCATTAAATCTTTGGTAATGTTCTGCTCGTACAGAGCGTGACCGCCTTCATGAATCGTTCCGAACAAAGCGGTCGCCAGATCGTCAAGCACGAATTTCGTTGTAATCCGAACATCGCCCGGGTTAAGCCCTATTGCAAAGGGATGTACTGTTTCATCCAATCTTCCGGCTTCCAGATCGTAGCCCATCTCTTTTAGTATGAACAGATTGAATTGTCTTTGCCGTTCCTTGTCAAACGTTTGCCGTAAAAAGCTGGTATCCGGTTGATGTTCCGACTTCTGAATGGCGGCGACCAGCGGCACCACCTGCTCTCGAAGCGCTCCGAACAGATGATCCAGCTTCTGCACGGTCATTCCCGGTTCATAGATATCCAGCAATGTGTCGTATGGATTGGTTGTGCCTCCCCACAATTCGATAAATTCCCGATTGGTAGCCACTATTTTTTCCAGATAAGGACGGAACTTCGCAAAATCTGATGCTTCCTTCGCCTCTTCCCAGACAGACTCAGCCTGGGAAGTGAGAACTATGTACTGCTGGTATAGATCCGGCGGAATTTTTCTATCGCGGTCGTATTGCTTTTTGGCTTCAGCTATCATTTTTTTCTGGATCCGGTTCAGTTGTTCTTCATGATGCGGCTGGGACAGCTCGTGCAGCATCGCTCCCATTTCGTCGGAGATCGATAATCTGAACATTTCTCCCGACAATTGTCCGATCACTTCGGACCGGCCTTCGACCGCTTTCTTGGGGGCGCCGGTCCGCAAATCCCAATGCATTAGTCCAATGGCCTCTTCGTAAGCGTTCATTTTTTTAATCAGCTTGTGAAACTCTTCCAACTGCTGTTCCAAGATGCCCATTCCGACAACTCCTTTCCATATTAAGGTACACACTTTGATATTACTTTTTCTTCACTCTATAATCAACTTATCTATACGAAGGAGGGATGACGATGCGCATCGAGGTGAGAGATGCCGCGGAACGGGCAATCATTAACCGGCTCGGCGGCAGTGGATTTACTTTGAAGCTCGTCTACGATTCAGAAGGCTGCGGGTGCGCAGTCAGCGGAGTTCCACAAATTTGGGTGATCGACCCGATCGAGCCGTCGGCGGATAATCCGGCAGCTGCTTTATCTCCGGTCCTTATCCTCTATGAGAAGAGGCAGGAAGTTTTCTTCGAGGAGCAGATGAGACTGGACTACGACACGGAAAAGAAAGCATTTCAGTTAAAAAGCGATCAGCAAATCTACAACGCCGGGATAACTTTACTGGACAAGCGGTCGGCGGCAGGAGAAAGACGATAACACATCATTTCCGAAAGTTTCCCGTGCCTGACTAACGAAACCGTTGCCTTGGGCGCTCGTATTTAGTATTGTAGTAGTATTGTATAATAAATAGATTTGATAACTTCAGGAGGGGAACCAATGAAAAAGTTTTTTCTTGTCTTCATGGCCTGCTTTGTGCTTTTTGCAGCAGTAGCGCCAGCCATCGTCGACGCCAAGCCCAGGGGCGGCAGCTATCGTTCCAACACCGGCACCTTCAACAAGCAGCAGAATACGCCATCCAAGAATCAAGACAAAGCTAAACAAGATTCCGCTACCAACAAGTCCACTAACAACGCCAACACCAATGCCAACCGTGGATTTTTTAGCGGCGGCGGCTTAATGAAAGGCTTAATGATCGGCGGACTCGCTGGGATGCTGTTCGGCGGCTTGTTCGGCGGCATGGGCTTCATGGGAGAAATTCTCGGCTTGTTGGTTAATCTGGCTGCACTGTTCATCGTCATTTTCGTTATCTTTGCAATCGTCCGCGCTATCTTCAATGCGATGGACCGTCGCAAGAAGCAGCAAATGCACAATGATCCTTATAAGAGGTAATTAAGATATGACATTAAATGAACAAGAAATTATGAACGCCATCTGTCTTCATATCGCGGAGCGCAAGCAAATTCAGCCTACTCAGGTGCAAGTACAGCTTATGTGGGATGAACAGCTAGGGTTTTCCGCTGAAGTTACAGCAGAGGGCCGCAGTCAATTTTTAATAGAATCGAACATGAAGGAAGCAATCGAACGCTATTTGCTTTCCGAATACGACCGCAGAGTATTCCGCGGTCAGATTGAACTGGACGTGGAGGACGAAATGTTCGCCGTCATTCGTGAAGATTAGGAGCAGACAAGGCGGTTCCAAGCTTACTCTCCTCTATCCAGACCGAACTTCCAGATTCAAGCTTGTACTAACCCTACCAAATATCGCAAAGGCTGACTTTAACGGAAGTATTCCGCTTAAAGTCAGCCTTTTGTCCTCTCCTATTACGAATTCTGCTTACTTATTGTACTTGGCATCGTAGGCTTCCTGGTTGATTTCGAGGAACCTCGGCAAATTCATGTTCTCCAAATTTTTGACGTAGCCGTCCCAGTCCTTCTCCAGACTGGCATCCCCGGTAATAAACCGCGCCATCATCTCCTCCACGTGATCATTGATCGTTTTGGCCAGATCAGCCAGCTCGGATGCCTGCTCATTGTTGAAGAACAGCGGAGGCAGCACCCGCTCCATGTCCACTTTATACGGCTCGTAATTTTGCTTCGTTTCTTTATACAGCATATCTTCCAACGGTTTGTCCGGGTTGGCTACCTCCCCTAAGCGAAAGTCGCTCGTGCGGAAGGACGGGCCCGTCTGATTCCAATGCACATTCTGGACCTGTCCATAATCCGAAATCATCTTCCATATAGCCGGCTTGCCATTAATTCCGAGCTCGCCCTTCTCCGCCCAATCCCATTCCACTCCCGGTCGGCCGAGGGTTGTACGGAGTGTCATTTCCTCGTCATACAGCGCGTCAGCCAGCCGGAAGGCCGCTTCAGGGTGCTTCGTTGCCTTCGTGATGACAAAGTTGCCTGCGCCGACCTGATACGGTCTGAACGTCGCTTGCTGCACTCCATCCGGTCCTTTCAACGGAGGGACCGTCACATATTCCAGCCATCGGCCGCTGCTCCCATAAAACTCGGTCATCACACCCATATGCCCTCCGGAGGTGGCTCCGAGAATCGGAATATCCGGATTCTCACCCAGCTGCTTGAGTTGATTCGAATCCTGGGTGAGTGCTTGCGGGTCTAACAAGCCTTCGTTGTACAGCATGTGCAAATACTGTAAGCCCTCTCTCCATTCCGGCTTATTGTAAGGAACGTCCACTTTGCCGTCCACCAGATACAACCGATCGCCCCCCGGATTATAGATAAACGAGTTCATCAGGAAGGCGTCCACCTGGGCATACCAGGCATTAGGCGAACCGGAGAATGGAACTTCATCGGCATTGCCGTTGCCATTCGGATCTTCATTCTTAAACGCTTTCAACACCTCGTAAAATTCATCCGTCGTCGTCGGAATATCCAATCCGAGCTTATCCAGCCAAGGCTTGTAGATCCACAGTTTGTTGGCTAGCGAGCAATGGTAGCATTCGTTAGGGGACGGCATAGCGTATATGTTCCCATCCGGGGCGGTGATCGTTTCTCGCACGACGGGCATTTCCTCGAACATTCTTTTCGTTTCCTTGCCATACTTGTCGATTAAGTCGTTCAACGGGAGAAACACACCTTGACTGCCAAAAATCATTTGCTGGGCGCTCGATACCCCCATCATAATGACATCCGGCAAATCTCCCCCGGCCAGAACCAGATTGAGCTTCTCGGCGGCGGATTTCTCCGGGACGACTTCCCACTCGATGTGAATATTCGTCTTTTCTTCCAAATACTTAGTAAATTCATTCGTCGTAAAATCCTCTACCTGCGGATTGGAAGCCACCATCACCTTCAACGTCACTTTTTCTTTAGCTATCGGAAATTCCCCCGCTGGAGTAATGTTGTCTGCGGACGCTCCTTCCCCCGCCGCCGGCGGCGCCTCTTTGCCGGTGCAAGCACTGATGATCAGCATTGCGCTAATCCAGACGGATATAGCAACTATTATCCTTCTATTCACGTGAACCCCTCCTCATCATTTTGCAGGGCAGACTGGAGCTTAAACAATAGATCTTCAGCTTCGCACCCGAATCCTTCGCTGCTCCCTAGCCTTTCAAAGAACCGATCATAACCCCTTTGACAAAATATTTTTGCACAAACGGATAAATAATTAGCAGCGGAACCGTAGCAACGACAATAAGCGAATATTTAAGCAGCTCCCGCAGCCCTTCCCGCTTGGCCGCGTCCTCGATGTTGGTCAGCATCATGACATCGACGTCGTTCTGAACGAGAATGTCCCTTAGAACAAGCTGCAGCGGGTACAGTTTCTGACTCTTTAAATAAATGAGCGCGTTAAAAAACGAGTTCCAGTGGCCTACAGCGTAGAACAACGTGATGACGGCAATGATCGGTCCCGATAAGGGAACAACTATCTTCCAGACGAATTGAAAATCGTTGCAGCCGTCCAATTGGGCAGCCTCCAGAAGTTCATCGGGGATCGTCGATTGGAAGTAAGTCCGAGTAATGATGACGTTCCAGATGGCCAGCGCATTAGGCAGAACCATGGCCCAGGTCGTATTGAGAAGCCCCAGATCCTTGACGAGCAAATAGGTTGGAATCAATCCGCCCGAGAACAGCATCGTGAATACGAACAGAAACATCAATACGTTTCTCCCGTAAAAATCTTTTCTGGCCAACGGATAGGCGGCCAGAATCGTCATAACGACGTTAATCAGGGTGCCCAGCAGCGTATAATAAGCCGCGTTACGGAAGCCTGTCCAAATAAGCTTGTGCTTGAACACCGCCTCATAACCATCCAAGCCGGGCCGGACCGGCCACAGCCATACTTCACCGGAGATAACGGCGCTCGAATCGCTGATGGAAGCGCTCACCACATAAACTAGGGGGTACAGTATAGTGATTAAAAACAACGAAAGAATGGTGTAGTTTACTAATGAAAAAAGCCGGTCGCCTCTCGACTCTCTAATCGCGGAATGCTCCATCGTCCATGCCCTCCTTTCCGTCATGAGCTACCATAAGCTGGCCTGCTTCGTTTTTTGTGCGATTTTGTTGACGGCGACAAGAAGAATCAGATTAATGACCGACTTGAACAGGCCGATAGCTGAGGAATAGGAATAATTCATAGCCTGGGACGTTAATCCGACCTTGTAGACATAAGTATCAATCACTTCGGACGTGCGCAAATTTAACGGATTTTGCATCAGCAGCACTTTTTCGAAGCCGACATCAAGCATCTGTCCGGTATTCAGAATGAGCAGGATAATAGCGACGGGCATTATGCCCGGAAGGTCGATGTGCCACATTCGGCGCAGCTTGCTGGCTCCGTCTACGACGGCCGCCTCGTGGAGCGATGGATCGATCCCCGCCAATGCGGCTAAATAAATGATGCAGGAGAATCCGACATTCTGCCAAATTCCCGACCAGACGTAGATCGATTTAAACATTTCAGGCCGGCTCATAAAATGGATCGGCTCCATTCCCAGCATAGTCAGGAGCTGATTGACGATGCCGTGCCGCGGATCAAGCATTTCGAGAATAATCCCGACCATGACAACTACGGATATAAAATGCGGGGCGTAGGTAATCATTTGTACCGATTTTTTGAAAAACACATTTTTGACATAGTTGAGACTGAGTGCCAGAATGATCGGAAACGGGAACCCCGCCAGCAGGCTGTACACGCTGAGCAGGATCGTATTCATCATCAAACGGCCAAATTCGTAGGAGTTAAAAAAACGGATGAAATGCTTCAGACCGACCCAATCGCTCCCCCAGATGCCTTGGGTCGCCGTGAAATCACGAAAGGCGATCTGAGCGCCGTACATCGGCACATATTTAAAGAGGAGGATATACAGGACAGGGAGAGCGATAAGCGCATACAGCCGCCAGCCCTTCTTTATTTTGTGAAAAGGAGTGGGACCGGACACCCTGCTGCGCGGTCTTGCGGAGACAGGTCGTTTAGCTGCTTCCAGAACTTTCACCTCCTTCCTGTTTCGAATGAGCCGGGAATCGGCTTGCAAGGCTTGCTCGACTTGCGGCTAAAGCTTATTCCACAAAGTACCATCCCTTTTCCGAAGCTGTAAATACGAAATGGAGGAGCGAATGTGCACGAGTTAGGATAAAGCTTGCCAATCGCCGCCGTTATCAGCAATTCCGGATGGCCTCCCTCGCGATAGTTCATGGAAATGTGCATCTCCTGCGGCTATATGCAATCGTTAAGATTAAGCCGGCAATGAGAAAAAGCCCCCTTCGCTCCTGTGAGAAGGGGGCCGCCGCCGGGTCGCAATATAGCTATAATCAATCAGTCTGCTGCCTGTCTGCTCGTTATCGAGGCGGATGACAACGAAGCGGACCGGCGATAATCGGTCGTGCTTAACCCATTGATCCGTTTGAACGCACGGCAAAAGGTGTTGGCGGAATTATAGCCGGTCTGAACGGCTATCTCGTTCACCGGCAGCTCGGTCGTCTTCAGCAGCTCACGCGCTTTATCCATTCTAAGCCGCTCCACGTAGTCTGAGAAATTCACGCCCGTCTGCTCTTTAAAAAATTGGGACAAATACACTTTGTTCATTTGCAAATCCGAGCTCATTCCATCGAGACAGAGATCGGATCGACCGTAGGAGGCTTGAATGTAGGAAAGCATATTCTCCAGCAGGAGGACATTCTGGCTCTTTTTCCTGTCATTGATCTCGTCACACAGCTTCTCGAAGGTTCGGCATATCGTCCGGTAAGCGAACGTTATTCCTTCAAAGCCTTCGGTCCGACTATGAGAAAGCTGATAGGCCTCGAAGATTTCGTCCCTCGACAACGAGACTTGATCAGCTGCCTTCATTGCTGTTCCCCATAGCTGGTAAATCAGTAGACGAAGCATGGGCGGCGAGAGCCTTCTCCGCACGAAGTTCTCTTCATACACCCCTTCCAGCGTCTCGACCGTCCCCTGCTTGTCACCCGCGCTGGCCAGATGAAACAGCTTTCTCTCTACACTGTCCGGATAATAGCCGTACCCCGCTTCCTCGGTCAGCTCCCTATGCCATACTATCGTCTTGCCTTCCTGCCGAATAGCAGCGGAATGAAGAGCTTTCTTGGCTTCTTCATAGGAATGGGCCGCCTGCAAAATACTGTCATATCCATTCCCGACCCCATAGACCGGAGCTATCCCGAGCCTGTCGATGATGGCCCGGTCCGCTTCGTTCAGCTTTGCGGCCCATTGCTTGCAGCATTCGAGTGTGCACCCCTCCCCGCCCATATAGATAATGACGATCTGATGCTCGGCCATATCATGCATATAGCCGTTCTCCCCTATCTTATCCCGCAGCAGCTCCTTCACGAAGATACGGTTGACGTCCGTTTCCTCCAGCCAGTCCTCTGTCACCGGCGTTTGCCTGCCTGACAGATCGACAATCGTGACAACGCACGGCCTCCCGAGCCAGTCGATTCCCAGGTGGAGCAGATGAGCTTCGGCGTCCTTATCGCTCATCCATTCCCCTTTAAGCAGCCGTTCGAAGAAGGAAGCCCGAAGCAGCGGAGCCTGGCGCTTCAGCATGACCTGAAGCTGGCGGTTATCTTCGATCAGTCCCGACACGGCATCGCCAATCAGACGGAACGCATCCTTGCCGGCGGCCTTGTCCGACCCCATTTTTTCCCGGATCGTATGAATAATCGTCCTTAGGGGCTTGCTCGTCCGATAAGCCATTACATAGGAGATGGTTACCCCCAAGCTTAAGAAGAGGAAGGTGAGCAAGAACGTCGTTTTTTTAATGTAATTCACTTTTTCCAATACGGCATGAACAGGCTGCGCAGCCATGTAGGTCCAGCCATTATACTTGGAGGTCGTATAGGCGATCATCATTTTCGTGGCATCGACCGTCGTTCGAATGACTCCTCTCCCGTCTGTCAGCTCTTCCGCAGCTACGGGCAAAGGATCCTCTGAATGAATCCGCAATCCGCTAATCATGCTGCCCTCCTCGTCAACGACCGCCGCCCACCCTCCACTGCTGAAATCCAGCCCTTCCAGCAGCTTCTGAATTTGTTGATTGTCAATAACAATAACCGCCGAGCCGAGAACATTGCCCGGATACCCGAACGATTGAAGCTCAGTCACCATCTCGTAAGATTTTCCTTCATAGAGAACGGGGCGGGCGGGAAGGACGGTACGGGCAAAATGCTCGCCAAACACCAGTTCCCTCCAATCTTCATAAGCCATTCCATCATAATTCAGGACATGCTTGTAAAAGTACGGGAGCGGATAGGAGCGGCCCACGGAAAGGGCCAGATTACTGTTTTTGAACACAACAAAATAATCTAAAATAAAATTATTCGTCACCGAATGATCGTACAGGGAGCCCCGGGTCTCTAAAACACGATAGGTATTCGCCCCGTGGAACGGCTTGGTCACATTGCGAAAGCCATTAATTTTCGGGTCCCAAACCAACTGCTGCATAATAGAATCGAGCTCCGTCAGGCGCGTCTCGAGAATCTGCTTGCTCTGCTCCAAAGACCCCAGCATGCCTTTGACCGCTTCCTTCTCCATCACAGCCAAAGATTTGTTATAGACTAGCCAGCCCAGCAGCAAAGGGATAAGCATAACGAGCAGGTACGGAATAAGCAGCCGGATAAACACCCGATGCTTCCCGGACACCTCCCAGCGATCCAGCCAACCGTTCATCCTCATCCGGTTCTCGTCCTTTCCATGAATTTTCAAGTAATCATGTATGAACCAAACCTAAATGATCTTGCAGGAAAAACATTGCAACGCTTCACTGCTGTTTCAACTGCCCTTTTACTTCCTACTGCTAGTGCTGCTTCGACTGCTACTTTTCCTTCCTACTTCTAATACGGCTTCAACTGCTACTATTGCTGCTTCTACTAATTCTGCTGCCCCCACTGTTTGGTTCTAATGCTGCTCCTCTTCTTCTTCCCATCAAAAGTAAGCGCATTCATCATTTGTGCAGGTGCTAGTCACGAAAAGCGATTTTCATTCGTTTCTAATTATAGTATAGTAAGGCCCTGTCCTAAAGGGAATATTTTACAAAAGTAACGATATCATTTAACACGTGGTAGTCGTGACCTTCAATAAGCAAGTTAGCCATGCCCATTAAAACTGAAGATGAGGATCCAAACGGAGCAGACAGAACCTTGGATTATCGCAGCATCACTTGTCGGATAAGCGTGAGACATCACAGCATTCTTAAGGAATAACTCCCCATTTAAGCAGCAACTTTAAGCCTGCCCCAACGTCTAATTTTATGGAAATCATTGTTAAATGAAGAATTCAAATGGGAAGACGATAGCAGCTGGAGTATTTTCATGTGAAGCATTAATTATGGTTGTTAGGTGGAAGTAAAGATTAAATAGCCACAAGGAAGCTGTAGGAGAATTTATATGGGAGGGATAGATTGTGAAAAAATATATGATAGGCTTCGTGCTAGGTGCGATGGTTGCGGGAACTTCAGTCGTGTACGCGGGTGACGCCATCCAAGCGGTGCTGTTTCCGGTAAAATATGAAATCAACGGAGAGCGGCAGGAATTACCCGAAGGGTACTCCACCTTGAACGTAGATGGCCATGCTTATGTGCCTATCCGATATGTTTCAGAGAGCTTGGGAGCTGTCGTCGCTTATAACGATGAAGACAAAACGATCCAAATCGATTCGGATTTTCAGGTGAGAAACGTCAAAAATGGAATTCGGGCAGGTCATCTGCAAGTTTCCAAAGAGGAAAATCAAACCATCGTCGAAGGTAAGCTGTTTGTCGGGCAGCAGCATTGGGAGGCCATGGCCCATTCCAGAAAATCGACCATCAATCTGGAAAAAGAGGTCGACGTAACCGGAGAAATCTGGTTTCTGGACAGTCAAGGCCGTTATATGGGGAAAGCTCCCTTCCGCACGACTTTCGATCCACCGGGAGATCAAATCAAGGATTTCAAAGCAGTCGCGGATCAAGATGTATCCGGGTACGCCTTCGCCTCCCTGGTAAAGGTGGGACCGCAGCCTATGGGGCAGCCGATTCCTCCCACGGTTACGAACCGCGATCCAACCAACAGCGTGACTGTCGGAGATTTTCGATTCCTCACTCAGAACGGGTATACGATGCTGGAGGGATGGATCAGCTTGAACAAGACGGGAAGATACCGCTACGATGTCACGCTGACCTTCTATGATGCCGAAGGACGCTCATTGGGAAGCGCAGATGCTATAGGCACGGCATCCGGCAGCGAACAATACTTCAGCGCCACCACTTTCGAAAGCGCAGGGAAAGGGGAGTTTAGCGGCTACCACTCCATCGAGGTGACCGTGAACCAATTGGAGCCTCTCGGCGAGCAAGTTCCGAGTGAATAAGTTCTAAGCGAGTAAGCTCTGAGCAAGTATGTTCCAAGCAAGATAGCTGCTCAGTACCGTTAACCGATCCCAATGGAATTTAGACTGCCCGTGGCTTAGTGACTCAAATACTTGCGAAAGTACAGCCTTTTCAGTCGAAATCGGTTGCGATGAGCAGAAGCCTGCAAAAATACAGGATTTTTAATTCGTAACTGCCTGTAAGTGAGCTTAGAAGAGAAAAGCATGTATTATCGCAGGAAACCTCCTGGTTACGCCCAACAGCAGCAAAAAAGCTGTATGATCGCAGCTTTTTTCTCATATCACACCATATTACAAGTAATAGACGTGCTTTCACTCCCGCAATCATGATTTGAAAAGAGGACTTCCCTTATCTAGGAAGTCCTCTCTTGTAGCGGCGTTTGCAGGATTTCTAAGCAGAGTAAAAGGTGAAATACCGATAACTTCTCATTATTAGTATTAGGATTGCAGATACTCTCGAAAATAATCGCTAATGCGAGTTGTCACTGTTAGCCGAGTGCCGCTTTATTAGGAGTGGCTGTTGACATACCTGACCTTATTCTGCCTATATCTATTTGCTCTTCTTGTACTTCCTTTCACTATGCAGGACGCATTAAGCCTCTTGCCAGAAGCGACGCAAATTATCCATTCCAATTTTAGAGGCCAGCTTGCATTCCTCCATGCCTTCAAATTCAATTGAAATATATCCGTCGTATCCGGATTCCTTAATCAGCTTGACGATTTTGCGGATCGGGATATCCCCGTGCCCTACGATCGCTCCTCGTAAATAGTTGCCATGAGCTGTCCTGAACCAAGCTCCCTCCCCTGGTGGCTCGTCGAATGGCCGGAAATAGAAATCTTTGAAATGGATGAGGGACGCATAGGGCAGATTCTTCATCACTCCGATAATCGGATTTTCATCGACACACATGAAGTTCCCGATATCCAGCGTCGTCTTGAAGTTCGGACGATCCACCGCATGCAGGACACGCTGAACGCGGTCGCTCGCCTGCACGCTGAAGCCATGGTTTTCGATCGTCGTCGTTATTCCGAACTGCGCCGCGTAATCGGCAATGATCCGGCTGCCTCGGATAATGAGCGGCAAGCTCTCCTCAAACCATGCGATCGTCATCTTTTCCTTCGGCAGAGTAAAGGCCGTTACGTCATGACGCATATGCTTAACTCCCATCCGATGCACGACATCGACATGTCCCTTGACGCGTGCCATCTCGGCCTCGAAGGCTTCCTCCGTTTCTTGAACAAAGTTCGCGGGCATGGAGTAATTAGATAATTCAATGCCGACCGCTTCCGCCTTCTCGCGAATGGCATCCGCCAAGTCATGATTATCCTCGACGGTATACCCATATGGAACCATTTCCATATGCTCGCCGCCGTTGTCAGCGATCCATTGGATGACATCAAGGATGGTCATTTCCCCTGATTTCAAAGCTTTTAACAAACTATAACTGCTAAGACCGAGCTTCATAATGGCATAACCTCCTGCAAACTCATATTTTCACGGACTGTCTCCAACCCCTTGTCCATGTCCTCTTGCGTTACTCTCAGAATATGATACAAACCCGCACATCATTCTTTAAATATTCTGAAGAGAGGACTTCCCTTGTCTATGGAATCCTCTCTTGTAGCGGCGGGACCAAGCTTTCTAAATTTATAGTATTTCAGAGAGAGCCATCAATTCCATTCCAGCTTCTCCGGGTCGGTGATCGGGGATTGGCAGGCATAATTTTCACAAATATAAGCGGTGGCCTTCCCATCAATAGAGACCTTGTCCTGCACCAGCGGAATCCACTCGCGCACTTGCTCGCCTTTTTCTCCCTCTGGAACTAAGATGGATATCGCGTTGGGAGAATAGCGGGTTTGCACTGCGCGAAGCATCCGTCGGGTATCTTCGCCATCGGGATTACCGGCAATAACGATTTCCTTGCCGGGGCCGAACGCGAAATCTACGGCGGACACAAACAGCGAATAGCCTGCCGGATATTGTTCCACCGTTCCGGTGAACGCGCGAAGCTGCTCATCCGCTTTTTGTGACAGCTCCTCGCGGGACGTATATTTCGCCAGCTTGAGCAAATTCATCGCTGAGACGGAATTTCCCGATGGAATGGCTCCATCGTAAATTTCCTTAGGGCGGGTAAACAGCTGCTCGCCATCGCTTCCATAGAAGAAGAAGCCGCCCTTCTCTGCATCCCAGAACAGCCGAAGCATGTCTTCGTTGAGCTGAACCGCCTTCTGCAAATAAGCCAGATCGAAGGTGGCTTCGTACAATTCGATCAATCCCCAGACGAGGAAGGCGTAGTCGTCGATATAGCCGGGGTAGGCGGCCTCACCATCGCGGTAGCGGGCCAACAGCCGACCGTCCTCCCGGACCAGACGGGACAGGATGAAGTTCACCGCCCGTTCAGCCGCCTTCGCATATTCCGGATTCTGCAGCGCCTTGGCTCCTTTGGCCAGCGCCGCAATCATCAGCCCGTTCCAGGATGTCAGGATTTTGTCATCCTTGTGCGGATGAATCCGGCCTTCCCGGTGGTCGAACAAACGCTGTCGGGCCATCTCGATACGCTGCTCCAGTTCCTCCGGCGGAATTTGCTGCAGCCGACGGAAGGAATCGCGGCTCATTCCAAGCAAATTCGGGATGCTGTTCCCTTCAAAATTCCCCTTGTCCGTAATATCGAATACTTCGCAAAACAGCGTTCCCTCCTCTTCTCCGAGAACCTGCTTGACTTCATCCGGCGTCCAGACATAAAATTTGCCCTCAACTCCTTCGGAATCGGCATCTTCTGCACAGTAGAACGCCCCATCCGGGTCGGTCATGTCTCTTAGAATATAAGTGAAGATTTCCTCTGCGACATCGGAATAGAAGGAATTATCCGTCACTTGATAGGCTTCCAAAAAGGTCATCGCCAGTAGCGCGTTATCGTACAGCATTTTCTCGAAATGCGGCACCAGCCACTGCTCGTCCGTCGAATAACGGGCAAACCCATATCCTATATGATCATACAGACCTCCTCTGTACATCGCGTCCAAAGTTTTCTCCACCATCTGCAAAGCTTGCTCATGGCCTGTCCGGTGATAGTACCGGAGCAGCAGAGATAAATTATGGGATGTCGGAAATTTCGGGGCACCGCCGAAGCCTCCGTATTCGGAATCGAACGTTTCCCTATAAATGTGAAAAGCCTGCTCCACTAACCGTTCACTAACTTCCCCTTGAGCATCCGGAAGCATCCGGCTTTGCACCGCTTCCACAACCTGATCGCCGATCTCTGTAATTTTTTCCCGGTCCTCTTGCCACTTCTCGGCAATTTGCCCCAGAATCTCGATCAATCCCGGTCTCCCGTACTTCCGGTGCTTCGGGTAATACGTTCCTGCGAAGAAAGGCTTCTTCTCCGGGGTCATCACGATCGTCAGCGGCCAGCCCCCCTCCCCTGTCATAGCCTGACAGATGGTCATGTACAGATGATCCACATCCGGCCTTTCCTCCCGATCCACTTTAATTGAAACAAAATGTTCATTTAAAACCTTAGCAACCTCTTCATCCTCAAAAGATTCACGCTCCATCACATGGCACCAATGGCATGTTGAATAACCGATCGACAGGAAAACAGCCTTATTTTCTCGTTTGGCCTTTACAAAAGCTTCGTCCGACCAAGGAAACCAGTCTACGGGATTGTGAGCATGTTGTAATAAGTAAGGGGACTTTTCTTTTATCAAACGGTTTGGCCTGTGCCCTTCTTTTAAATCCATATAAGTATCTCTTCTCCTTAGTAATAGTTTATGTTAATTTTACCCATTTGGAAACAAAAAAGACACTAACAAAATGTTAGAGTCCCTTAGATTCATCATTTAATGCATTAACATTGAGAGATATTATCGCTTTCTTGTATTTTCTCTATAATTTCACTGACACAATGTTCTATATCCTTATTGGAACAATCAACATATTTATCACTATACTTAATGTACAAAGGAACTCTTTCCTCGTAAACGTCTTTAAGACTATTTCCTTTCTTTATTACAATGCCTCTGGTTGTAATATTTGTTAGTCTCCTTTGGATTTCTTCATAGGGGACATGTAAATAAATAATCTGTCCCCCCTGTTTAAGGGCAGTCATAGCTTTTTCCGAATAGATAACACTTCCACCTGTAGATATAATGCAATTTACAAGTTGTAATTCGGACACCATTTTTTCTTCGACTTCCATAAATTTTTCGATACCATCATGATCAATTATATCTTGTAACAACCTGCCTTCCTGTTGCTGTATAACAATATCTGTATCCACATAATCCATCCCCAGAGCTTTTGCAAGCAATATACCTAAAGTGCTTTTGCCAGCTCCAGACATCCCTACAAGCACTATATTCATGTTCTTCCTCACTTTTGTTAAAACAATTTTAATCATTTACATAATATTACAAGCATTTATTAATTCTGTAAATTATAGTGCAATCAAACTTGATCACGTTAGACCTTATATTTATATAAGTTGGTGATATAATTGTGACATGGAACCTAAAACTTATACTAATGATCTGAATGTTGCCGATTTCACTCTGGTGATCGAAGACCTGACGAGGATACTTATTCGGTTGCCGTCCATTGAAAAACTAAGCTTCACTACGCTTTCCGTCCTGCACACCTTGTCCCGCAAGAGCCCCATGCGGCTTACAGAGTTGACAGCTAATGAGCAAGTTACGCAGTCGGCCATTACACAGTTGGTGACACGGCTCGAACGGGACGGGCTCGTCGAGCGCAGATCCGATCCGAACGATGGCCGTGTGGTTCTAGTGCATATAACCGAAGCGGGCGCTAATGTAATTGACTCGCGCCGTTTGGATCGCATGGCGCAGCTCTCGAAAATCATGGAAGGACTCACTCTGGAGGAAAAGCAGGCCATTGCACGCGCCATACCCGCATTGAGGCGTCTGGTCGAATTGGGAAACGATTCGTAGTCACAGTCCGACTACATTTCCGTTATTCATACCCGGATGACGAACGAAACAAACTAATACAAGGAAGTGAACAAAGAAAATTTGATCGCCAGCACAGTAACATCGATTTAGAATTTAAATGGACTGGATAGGTCGCTGTTTTGGCATGGAATCTCCGTATACCCCAGGATCAAAGCTGCAGTGCAACTTGGAGAAAAATATTACCAATTTATATTAAAAACTTATATAAGTTTGTGATATAATTTCACCATTCCGCTGTGACAAGACAGATTCGTTAAGTGCCGAAGCAGTTAGTAATTCCATTAGTACAAGGAGGAAGACTTATGACATCAGCGTCATTCGCACTTGAACCCAGTCCGATTTACGTATCAGATGAGCTGCTTGCTGATCTTCATAATCGTCTAATGTCCACTAGATGGCCTCTCGATGCCGGTAATGATGACAGGTCTTACGGCGTTAGTCGGAACTATCTTGAAGGACTTGTCGACTACTGGATTAACAAGTTTGACTGGCGCAAATCCGAGAAGGCGATCAACGCCTACGAACACTATCAAGTAAATGTGGACGGAGTTTCTGTCCACTTTATGCGCAAAGCAGGCAAGGGACCCAACCCCATCCCATTAATCCTGTCCCATGGCTGGCCTTGGACATTCTGGCATTGGTCCAAGGTCATCGATCCGCTAGCGGACCCTGGCGCATTCGGGGGAGATCCGGCTGATGCCTTCGACGTCATCGTGCCCTCACTGCCTGGCTTCGGATTTTCTACACCACTTACAAACCACCCGGATATGAACTTTTGGAAAATAGCCGATCTCTGGCATACACTTATGACCGATACACTCGGCTATGATAAATACGCAGCAGGTGGATGCGATGTAGGCGCTCTCGTGACCGGTCAACTGGGACACAAATATAGTGACGAGCTTTACGCCATTCATATCGGCTCTGCTCTAAAGCTGAGCTTTTTTAACGGGGATCGCGCCTGGGATTTTGCCGGAGGCCGTCCTCTTCCCGACAATATCCCCGAGAGTATCCGGTCGAAGATTTTGGAGCTTGATCGTCGCTTTGCATCGCATCTCGCCGTACTAGTGGGTTGAGGATTTGCGCCGAACTTTCCGCGGACGCCGGTGAGGACCAGGGTCAGGTTTTCAACTGAATCGTGCAGGAATATTCTGCTTACTCATTCCAACTTATATCGAAAGTATAAAAAGCCGCATTTAAGCGGCTTTTTGTACACCTGTATAGAAAATTGACCAGTTAGTTATGTCAGAATAAATGGGGCTATTCCTCCCTCCCATCCATGGCACACTAATTAACCCTACATCTCCCCTGGATAAACGGTTCCTTTTACTCCAATAAAACATAGGCATAGATGCTAAATGGTCGCAATTAGAATAAAGACTGGCTAATACCACCACGTTGGCTTTCTACTCGCACAGTCTACTCGCAGTTTACTCGCAGCTTGGGATGGATTTCATACAGTTAGTTTGCTCTGTTTGAGGTTAAAAACGAGATCTAAATGGAAAACCTCCATCTATTTTGGGAAAAAAGAGGGATATTCGCAAAAATCCGCCTTTTTAAATGCAGTTTTTCCATCTAGTCTAGTCCATTTACGCCATTTTCTTCCATTTATCTACATAAAATACAGCTAGATCGATTCTCTTGCCCCATTCGCTTCCACTTACCTACACAAAATACAGTTAGACGTTACCCTTCCCCTGGGCGAAAAAAAGTAAGGTCCCTGATCTCTTCGCGCTCCAGTCCCTGCAAGATTTCAAGCTGATTTTCGCCCTGAGAAAGTGGAGTTATATTCTGTATGTGGTTAAAAAGACTTCCGTCTTACAGTATTAATCTCTATTATAAGTTTTCGGGGTCAAAAGATCAGCAGACTTTTTCCACTCTTGTCCCGTTTGTTCAGAGAACAGTCCTACTTCTATGTCTTGCAGAAGTTTTTGGAAGCAGTCTTCTATTTTAATTTCAAAATAAATCGGATATGATGTCACAAAACAGCTGTCTCTTTTGTTATAAAGGGTGTTGAAGGGGCCCCGGCAACAGAAAGGAGCGCATATGGATCGAGAAGCGGATGGAACCTCATTATCCCATGCGGATATTGAGCTTATCGTCAGACAAATGAAAGAAGGACAAAGTGAACAATTCCGTTTATTGGTAAATCATTACCAGGTTCGGCTGGATATTTATTGCTATCACATGCTCGGCAATCGGCAAGAAGCAGAGGATGCGGTGCAGGAAGTATTGATTAAATGCTATCAGCACATCGGGAAGTATAACCGCAGCATTTCTTTCACCGCCTGGCTATACAAAATTGCCTACAATCATTGTATTAATGTGCTTAAAAAGCGAAGTTCCTGGTTCAAGGTTCTAAGATTGTATCGGCTGCAGCAACTCCATACCCAGTTCGAGACAGATTATAACGATGTTGTTGGAGAAATGCTCGGTCGGCTGTCATCGGAAGAAAGAAACCTTATTTTGTTAAGGGCAATCGATGAACGAAGTTTTGACGAAATCGGTCAAATTATAGGTTGTAAGGCCGCAACTGCACGCAAAAAATACGAACGAATCAAAAAGAAGTTAAAACCGCTTTGGTCAGAGATGGAGGGGCTAATCCATGAAGGGTTATGATTCTTGCGAGGAAACCGTCGAAATTCGCCGGCTAAAAAGCTTGATAAACACAGAATATTACCCGAGAAGGGACTATTCAGATAAGATAATGAAGCAAATTGAGCAATTGGGGAGCTCACAGCATGCCCCCCGTAAGGCTCCGATACTATCCGTAAAAAGGGTTGCGGTTGTCATCGGCATCATTTTGCTGACGAGCGGCTTTACTTATGCGGCAAAGGAATGGCTCAATTTACGGGATAAAGCGGGTAATACAGTGATGGAGATCAAGCAAACGGAGCTTTCCATTCCTGCTGAACAAACACGGGTGTTGGCGGAAGTGAAGGCTAATCTGGCACCGGGTGAATCAGCCGTTGTCTATTTTGGCAGCAAAGAAGAGGTGCAGCAAGGGACTACGGACCAAATTTTGTGGACGCAAGCGCCAGTGAAATACGAGGACTGGAATTCGTTCAAAACCGCGCTTAGAGGACCACTTGCCAATAGCCGTCTTTCCATAGATGTACCGGATGGCTACGAATTTCAGGGCGCCGAAATTTATTTGAACTATTTGCCCAGTGATGGGGATGGGAACAGCTTTATTTTTGCCCAAATGCCCGATGGTTTGGAATATGCCTATTCCACGCGGCAGCCAGTCGGCCAGATCACCTCTGCCTCCTTAACCTATAGGAATGGCGAACAGGATATATGCTATAATGTATCCTATTCTGAGAAGAATACGGTCACCCGTTTCTTCGACATGGAGCCATCAAAGGATGCCATTGTCAACGTGAATGGAACAGAAGCCTATTACTACAGTTCCGATTCTGAAGCCGGACTGCTCTGGGTAGATAACGGAGAGTCGGTTTCAATGGAATACATGATTACTGGCACTGCAGCAACTAAACAGCAGCTCATCGAATTTGCCAAGAGAGCGATTCCTGCTGAGTAAAGGGATCCGATCCGGGACATCGTCCCGGATCGCCTATATCCTGCCTGACTTATAAGACAACCGTTGTTCCTCTCCGTCTTGAAGCAAGGGGATGGATCATTCACAACAGGGGAATTGGAGGTAGAAACCACTGAGACCTATGAGAAAATGGATTAATCCAGAAAACGTAATCGTGCTTGCAGGCGCGATCCTTGCCGCTATATTGTTACTATCCCGGCCTTTTGTGGGGGTTGCCGATAACGGTGATTTTCTGCGGATATTAAATACAGTAGGGCTGAATTATTACGATCCGTTTGAATCGTATGAGGAACGTTTTTTTGCCTACAGTCATTCACGCTTTGCCTATGATACTCCCTTCTCCGGTTTTTATCCGTCGTCCCAAATTATCTTTCTGCTCCTTCTCAGGCTAATCTCGCAAATAGTTCACCCTGGCTTTTTCGACATTAGGCTGCTGGGTGTCTTTTATGCATTACTTTTGCTGACGGCGCTCTGGCTTCTAGTGCGTCATAACGGACGCGGTTCCCTTGTTGTTGGACTTCTGCTGGGAGTCGCTGTCCTGTTTGTATTTTTTGATATCGGTTATCTTGCCTATTTCAATTCCCTATTCGGCGAACCCGTTTCCATGATCAGTATGCTGCTAGTTTTTGCGCTCGGGCTCACGCTGCTCAATCAAGATCATCCAACCAGACGAGTCCTTGTGCTGTTGTTTGTTGCCATCTTCTTTTTGGTCAATGCCAAAGTCCAAAATGCGCCGATCGGAGTGTTATTCTCCCTCATCTTCTTGCGCTTTGCCTTTATACGCCACGATAAGAGGTGGAAGTGGCTTGCCTTCGGCCTATCGGCGGCTCTGCTGCTGAATTCGGTTGTTCTCTATGTAACTGCGCCGAAAGAATTGAAGCATATTAATTTGTATCAGACATTCTTTTTTGGAGTGCTCTACAATTCGCCCGATGTGAAGTCCGATCTTGAAGAGTTGGGACTGCCACAGCGGCTGGAGGTGCTGGCGGGTACCAACTATTTTGAATCCGGAACGGCGATTCCACAGACCGATCCTTCGCTTGGGCCCGATTTCTACGACCGTGTTTCGCATATGGACGTGCTGCTCTTCTATTTAAGACATCCCGATCGGCTTATAAAGAATATGGAATATGCAGCAGAGAATAGTTTCTCCATTCGGCCTTATTATCTCGGAAACTACGAAAAAAGTGAGGGAAAGCCGCCGAACGCCTTGTCTTTCACCTACAGCGGCTGGAGTGAATTCAAGAACAATCATCTTCCGCATACGATAGGGTTCCTCGCCTTTTTCTATCTTGTATACTACGGCGGAGCTGTTTACGAATGGCTGCGAAGCAAGGACAGGAGAAGCAAAGTCCAAGTTGAATGGTTAATGCTGCAGGGGCTGATTGGGATCTTCGCGTTTATGGTGCCGATTGTTGGAGACGGCCGGGCGGATATAGGGAAGCACCTGTTTTTGTTCAACGTCAGCTTTGACATGATGGTTATTGCCATGTTTGTTTGGATCGCACATAAATCCGTATGGCTTGTTGCCCGCAAGCAAAGTAGTTAGAACTGGCGATTGCCCGCGCTGCAACCGCATCAGGCAGCTGCAGCGCGGCAAGCCAGGCTCTTCCGGGCACCCAGGGTGACGGAGAGGCAGAACTACTGCCGACTCTATCTTTTTAATGTGACATATGATTATTTCCCTCCGGCGTCCGTCAAAGTGTCTGCCATTTCGCGATAGCCGCAGCTTGTTGCATGCTGCAGAGGCGTCATTCCACTCTTATCGGCCAGATTCACATCGGCCCCGTGCTCGATCAACAGATTCACGATCTTCTGATGATCAGAAATTGCTTTGTTGTTCAAGCGAACTCCGTCGCCAAGCGAGGCGTGCTCACCGTCTCATCGCATAAAACTGACGGTGGAGTTGGTGAACTTGCTCCGCGAGCTCCGGAACAGGGCCGTCTATTGTAGTATCGCGAATAACATCCTGGATCGGAAGATTACGAACGCGCGATGCAGCAACCCCCATTTCATTCAGCCATTGCACCAGCTGTTCGGAGGAACTTGCATAAACGATCCGACCCAATCCAACCCAGCCGTGGGCCGCAGCGCACATAGGGCAATGTTCGCCCGAGGTATAGACTGTCGCCTTGGCTCTTTCTTCAGCGGTCATGTTCCCGGCTGCCCAACGCGCCAATGCAAATTCCGGATGTTGGGTATGATCGCCGCCGGCAACATGGTTGTGATCTTCCGCAAGCACGTCTCCGCTCGCTGAGACAAGGATTGAACCGAATGGCTCGTCGCCGCTCTCCAGAGCAGCCCTTGCAAGTTCAATACAGCGTCGCAGATGCTTCAAATCTGTTTCATTTATCATCATTTAACCCTCCTGCATCTATTTCTTTTTACAAATATGCTAACACGAAATTAACCAAACGAAAAATATATATAAAATAAGATTTACTTAGGTTTTACATATATAGAGAAGGGCTTTTGATGGACGTTAGGCCATTTATGTACTTACTATTTCCAATAATTTGATCGTTAATATTTTAGAAGTGACGAAAGCAGGAAAAGCCTTGTATCCCTTTGCCTAAGGTGGCTTATAAAATTCAGCACGGCATAACGGGCATGCTATACATGCTCACAATAGATCGGGTTCTGCCGAGATCTCTGTCCCAATTGCAACAACATACGCCATAATGCTAAGAGAGCCCGGTCCAATCACCGGGCTTCGAGCAGTTTAAACCGATTGCTCTATTAGTTTTGCAGCATGGGAAGCAGCGCCCGGATCTCGTCCTCGCTCCATTGGCGAAGGTTATAGTCTGCAATTTCGAACGGTTCCGCATACTGAATGCCGGCGCTCTTGTCCTTGCCGTACCAGCGTTCCAATGCCGGAATCATCTCTTCGGACACATTGAAGAATTGTCCCCAGTATTTGAGAATAAACGCTCTTCTCAGCTCCCAGCCTTCCGGCACAAGATGATCCATTCTTTGCTGCCATGGAGCCAGCTCATAAAACTGCGATGCATGGGCGTCGCAACCCAGCAGCTTCTTTTCCAGCACTGAAGCAATGTCGATGGCAATATCCGCCTTGTAGATACTGCGGGCCGAGAAGTCCGGCATCAGCAGAAACAGCGGCTGCTTTCCGAAAGATGAAGCTCCGCTAGCTACATAATCTGCGGCTTCGCGCACGATTCTTCCGGCATTGCGATTGTCGAAATGACCGCCGCCATTCCCGTGGAAGGTAATGACGATGTCCGTCCCCCATTCGCGGATATGCTCGATCACTTTATCCCGATTCTCGGGGCTGGGCACAAGCCAGCCATCCGAAATATCCCAGATGGTATACTCTTGAACGCCAAGCCGCTCGGCGGCTGCAAGCGCTTCTTGGTGTCTGCGTTTCGCAAGTTCAGGACCTTTGTAATCATAGTGGCCGATATCGCCGTTCGTCAGCGTCAAAAACTTTACCCGGTGTCCAAGCTCGGCAAATAAGGCGGCCGTACCGCCGGCATATTCCTCAGGCTCATCCGGGTGAGCAGCAATGACTAATATGTTCAGTATGTTTGTCATATGAAACCTCCTCCATCGTTCATTATGAGATTATTGCAATTACACATGAAGCGTTTTAAAGCGTTGCTATATGCCAACTGCGGATGTATACACTCGCTCCAGTGGCCGGAGACTTCTTCCATAAATAACGACTTCCGGCAATCATTCATTGCTTATCAGGAATCTCCTTCGCAAACCGCTTCTCCATTTTTATTGATGACATCATCATTGCCCTCGAATCCGACTGCGCAGGCGTCTTTAGCTTCTCTTCATGCCCTCAATCCCAAATCCCTGAGCACGCCGGCCAAATGAGTTGTCGCTTGCCGCAGGCGCTGATCGCGCTGCGCTGCATAAGGAGGAAGCTCGTATTCCTGCGGATCGGGCAATTGTCCTGACGCGATTCGCTGCTGGCATTGCCAAGCGTATTTCATCAATTGGGCCATCTCTTCGACAGTCAGGTCGGGATGGCTATCTCTCCATTCCTTTACGTACAGATCTAAATCCATCAGACCTTTGTGATCTTCAATTTGAACATGCAGATCCGGCTGATGAGGGGCAAGGATCGAGAAAATTTCGCGGAAATCTATAAATCCCTCGCCCGCAGGCTTCACCTGACGAACCAGCCCCGTCTCTGAGAAATACAACATGCAGTCCTTGGCATGCATCTGGTGCACATAAGGAGCCGTCCGACGGGCGACGCTTACAGGGTCTTCCGCGCGGGAAACTACATTCGCCGTATCGAACGCCACGCCTAGCACATCATCCCCAACCTCTTCTATCAGACGTAGAATTTCAAATGACGTTATCTCCTCATGCGTTTCAATATTTATGCGCGTTCCCGTATCTCTGAGGGCTGGTGCCAGAGACTTCAGGAAGTTGGCCGTAGCCCGCAATTGCTCCTCCCAGGTCACGTCTGTCCGAAAACGATCGTACACATGATAGCCTGTATGATGTCCTTTCCAGCCGGCCGTCACCCCGATCAGTTCCTTTGAGCCCATGAATGCGGCAGCCTCCAGCATCTTTTCAACGGCACGCTTGTAGTCTCCGCCGCCAATGGCCCACGCTTCCGGTGCTTCACTCGTGTTGAAAGGATTGACGCGCCCGATTCCGAAATCCATGTAAAGGCCCAGATCCCGTGCACAATCGACCGCTGCTTTTAATTCGTTTCGATCGAGCTGCATGGAGACGCATATCGGCAGCTTGTAATAAACGCCATCGAAGCCTGATTCCTTTGCCTTCTCCAATGCTTTCTCCACAGGCAATTCCTCCTGCAAAAATCCATGATGCATATCGATCCCAAGCTTCACGACTCACCCACCACCTTTTTTTACAATTATTGGTGTTCCTGATTACTTATTCTTTGACAGAGCCAAGCATGATTCCTTGGATAATATTATTTTTACATTAGCGGATACAACGAGAGCTTGCGCAGTGGGCAGCTAAAACCCAACTCTTGTTCAAACCATATTTTCCTCTTACCGTTACAGCAGGGATTGGCGGCATCTGTGACGATATCTCCATGATCCCCCATTCCTTTTTCCCCTTGTACAATTATGCTAACATGGGAATAACTATATGGAAAATATTAAAAAAATAAATTTCACTTAATTTTTTGATATAGTGAAAAAGGAGTGCTCCCGACGATGGATATCAGACAACTGCGATATTTTATCGCGATTGTGGAGGAAAGGAAAATTTCAGCTGCTGCCAAAAGACTCCATCTCTCCCAACCGCCATTAAGTCAACAATTAAAAGCAATGGAAGAGGAGCTCGGCTCCAAATTAGTGGAGAGAAGCGGAAAACATTTAGAAGTAACGGAAGCAGGAAAAGCCTTGTATAAATATGCTTTGCAAATGAATCAGTTAATGGAAGAAGCCAAAATGGAAGTTAAGGAAGTTGGAAATGGAGTGAACGGCAGATTATCGATAGGCGTTAATACATTTTCGGTGGCCGAGTTGCCCGAAATTCTTCATCGATTTCAGAAACAATACCCTAAGGTGACGTATAAAATTCAGCAAAATGAGTCCGCTCATCTTTGTAAATTAGTGAAAGACCGGACAATCGAGCTGGCGATCATTCGATTGCCGCTTGAGTTGGATGATTTTACAGTTCTTCACCTTTATACCGAACCTTTATACTTGGTTACCTCCAATAAACAGAAACTGTTCGGCCATGAAGTGTCTCTTGCGGACATTCAAGACCATCCGCTCATTTTGCCGAGTACTCAGGGATTAGGAGTGCATTATTTGATTTCGGAGGCATTTTCCCGTTTCCATCTGCATCCCAACATTGTAGGCGAATGTTCCGACATTACGCTTTTGATGGATTTAATTTCATCTGGCTTTTGCGGGTCGATCGTTCCAGAAACGATGCTCAAACGGCATAAAGGGTATTCTATCCATGCTCACAAAATATCCGGTTCTGCCGAGATGTCTGCCCCAGTCGGATTAATATGGCTGAAGAATCATTGCTTATCCAAAGTTGCACAAAACTTTGTCGATTTATTCATAGAAGAAGGAAGCCACAGGCAACAATACACGTCATAACGCCAAGAGAGCTCGGTCAATCACCGGGCTCCAGCAGCTTGAACCGATGGCCTCGCTAGTTTTGCAGCATGGGAAGCAGGGCCCGGATCTCATGATTTTCGGCTTGCTTATCTTTTTTTATTTTGCTATGATAGCTGACGAACGTTCGTTAAAGTTGAGGTGATATTATGAAAAGCAATGATATTAAGGACGCTGCTTTAAAGTATTTTACAATCCATGGTTATGAAGGAGCTTCTCTTGCCCAAATCGCTGAAGAGGTCGGCATGAAAAAGCAATCTATTTACGCCCATTTTAAAGGGAAGGATGATCTCTTTCTGCAAGTGTTACGTGATGCGAAAGAGACCGAGCTATCTTCAAAACTTCAATATTTCAGTACACTTGATTCGCGAAATCCCGAAAAAGATTTATACGGATTTTTACAATTGATCATCGATCTTTTTCAAAAAAATGAGCAGTTAAAGTTTTGGCTGCGTATGTCCTTTTTTCCGCCGGCCCACCTTGTCAACGCCATCGAAAAGGAAGTCATCGAGATCGAAGAGAAGGTGCAGGAGGAATTGGAAAGCCAATTTCAGGATTGGATCGATGCTAAAGCCATCTTCGGAGATGCAGCCAAAATACCGACCCTCGCCTTCTTGGGAGTAGTCGATTCCATCATGCTGGAGCTTGTATACGGCGGCAATGATGAAAGACGGCTGAAGGATAAATTGGAAGCCTCTTGGGCCGTATTCTGGAGAGGGATTTCAGACCCATGATCTTATAGAGAGAGAAAGTGTTGACACATGAAAAAAACAATAAAAGAACAAAAAGCGGTACTAATCATTCTTCTAAGCAATATATTCATTGCCTTTCTAGGGATTGGCCTCGTCATCCCGGTCATGCCGTCTTTTATGAATATTATGCATTTACCGGGAAAGACGATGGGCTATCTTGTTGCCGTATTTGCGGTGGCACAACTGTTGATGTCGCCGTTCGCGGGACGTTGGGTGGACCTATACGGCAGAAAGAAAATGATCACCTTAGGGCTGGTCCTTTTTGGCCTCTCGGAACTTATTTTTGGGTTGGGAACGAATGTTTCGATGCTTTATCTATCCAGGGTTCTGGGGGGAATTAGCGCCGCCTTCATAATGCCGGCTGTTACTGCATATGTTGCGGATATTACATCCATCCAGGAGCGGCCCAAAGCGATGGGCTATATTTCTGCCGCGATCAGCACCGGCTTTATTATAGGACCTGGAATCGGCGGATTTCTCGCTGAGTATGGCATACGCGTGCCCTTCTTCTTTGCGGCCGCCATTGCCTTTGTAGCCTGCATTTCATCTATATTTATTTTAAAAGAGCCGCTAACCAAGGAGCAGCTTGCAGAAATTTCCGCCCTTACCAAGCGTACAAGCTTTATAAAAGATTTAAGAAGATCGCTCAACCCGCGTTACCTTATTGCATTTATCATTGTATTCGTACTCGCTTTCGGTTTATCAGCCTACGAAACGGTTTTTAGCCTATTTTCCGATCATAAATTCGGCTTCACGCCCAAAGACATTGCAGTCATTATTACGATCAGCTCCATCTTCGGCGTTGTGGTACAAATCTTTATGTTTGGAAGAATGGTTGATGTTTTGGGTGAAAAGAAATTGATCCAATTATGTTTAATTACAAGCGCCATATTGGCGGTGGCGTCTACCGTGATCTCCAGCTTTTTGGCAGTTCTGGCGGTAACCTGCTTTATCTTCCTTGCGTTTGACTTGCTTCGTCCGGCGTTGACGACATTTTTATCCAAGACTGCCGGCAAAGAACAAGGATTTGTGGCCGGAATGAACTCAACGTATACGAGCTTAGGGAATATCGCCGGTCCAGCGATGAGTGGAGTGTTATTTGACCTAAATATCCATTATCCTTATCTTTCCGCTGCCGTCATTTTGGTCATTGGCCTCGGTATTACAGTGATGTGGAAGGAAAAGCCGTTAGGAGAAAGCTTGTCTGAATAATTTACAACAGCTTG
This sequence comes from Paenibacillus sp. J2TS4, assembly GCF_018403245.1. Lineage (GTDB taxonomy): Bacteria > Bacillota > Bacilli > Paenibacillales > NBRC-103111 > Paenibacillus_L. The sequence continues at coordinate 303,148 of NZ_BOSH01000003.1, read as the reverse complement.
GGACGCCGTATGGAACCATCATATTCCTTCGGCGTCCTGCAAATTGCAGAAGATCTGTTCCTTTAATCTGGCTTGTGGATCCGGGTATATTACGTGCAGGGCCTTGTTAATAATTCAGCAAAAAGAAGGTTAGCGGTCACGTTCCCACTAACCCTCGCTCATTCCTCACAGGACAGCCTCGATCAAGAATGTTAGAAAACGTTCCTTATTTGATGATGGTATCCGTAGAGCTGTCATTGGCGGCGGAAGCTTCGTTGTCAAAATAGGAAGTATCGACAATCCTGGCATAGATATAAGGGTTTAAATTGGGGCTTTGCACATGGATTTTGATTTTTTCCAAACCTTCTACATTAAAGATCAGCTGCTCCACATCGTCTTCCGGGCTGATGACATGCTTTTCGAGAACAGTGTCGGCTGTGTTGCCAACCATATCCCCCGCATTATAAAGGGAAAATTCCACCTTTTCTTCACCCGGGCTTATGACAGCCGCATTTAAGACGAGCCGTTTGTATTTGCGGTCGAGTGTAAAATAAATGTCCCCATATTGGTCGATCTTCAACACTTCAGAGTACTGCTTCTCTTTGACCAACGTTTCCTTCCGATCCTTGGAGCGCGTCACGTAGATGTTGTCAATCTCCATCGGAGCCGCAAAAATCGGCAGCTTTGCCCCGAGCTTTTCTCCAATGTAAATCGTCTGAGTATCGCCATCGTAATCGACCGCTATTTTCAACGCTTCCGCTATGGCGCGAACCGGCAAATAGTTGTTTCCGTTATAATAAATCGCCGTCAACGGCTGTCCTTCCTCGTTCCTGGGCTGCCATAGCTCCCCTTTCAGTACAAATGACACGCCCCGGTTAAAAAAAGCGTTGATCGGTTCCAGGTTAACCGCCGCATATGCGGATCCGAACGAGCTCGCAATAATAACAGCGGCCAGAAGCGCGATCTTCATCATTTTTAACTTCCTAACGTTCTTCTTCAAATGTATCCACCCTTCCACAATAGAATGTACAACTTCATAGATCCATTCTAGTGAAGGGAGCGCTTCAAAAGCGTTTCACCTCATTTCTTGTCCAGCATGTTCAAGATCGCCGTCACCGCTTCCGCTCTGGTTGACTTGGCATTCGGCTCCATACGGTTGTTACGCATGAAATCGGCGATGCCGGATTGCCTCGCAAGAGCGGCGGCGGCTTTCGCCCAGGCAGGGATGTCGGCATCGTCGGCAAAGCCGGTTTGCTCCTGTTCCTCAGCAGCCTGGCCGGATGCTCTGACGACCATAGCGATCATTTCTGCGTGTGTAATATTCGCATCAGGCTGGAACGTGCCATCCGGATAGCCGTTGACAATTCCAAGCTGAACGGCCTGCGAGACCGCCTTTACCGCCCATTCTCCAATATGGTTCCGATCGGCAAAAGTAAGCCCCGCTCCTTCCGCTTCCGGCTTCATCCCGTTCATCAGCAGGACGCAAAATTCAGCGCGGGTAATGTCGCCATCCGGCCGGAACGTCCCGTCCGGATAACCGTTCGCGATATATAGTCCGGCAGCTTTGACGATGTTGGCCTGCGCCCAATGCTCCTCAATATCGGAGAAGGGCAGTGCCGGTACGGGAGTTGGCAACGGTGCCGGCCTTGGGGCTGGAGTAACCGTGACGACGCATTCGGCGATGAATCCTCCGTCTTCGGCAATCGCGGTAATTTTTGCCGTACCCGGTGCGACCCCGATAACGTTCCCCATACTGTCCACCGCCGCAACCGAATTGTCGCTGCTCTCCCATTTCACCCGTTTATTTGTTGCTTCCTCGGGATTCACCGTTGCCGTCACCTTATCGCCGCTCCCCTCTTGAAGATTCAGCATACTTTTGTTCAAGCTGATGCTGCTTGCGGCGACGGTGCCGAGCGCGTGCAAGGAGGAATAAGAGGCAGCATAGACAGTGCCATCGGTTCCGATTACGTGGTTGGTTCTACCGATTCCGGACGCAGCGAATTCCCATTTTACGTTCCCATCAGCACCTACCGCGTACAGCGCTTTATCGGTTCCGGCATAGATGGTGCCATCGGCTCCGATTAGCGGGTTCGTACGTACAGTATCTCCGGTATTCAGCCTCCATTTGACCGTTCCGTCCGGATTGAAGGCAAGAAGCTCCGCTGCCGTCCCGATATAGACGGCACCGTCTGCTCCGACGGCTGGAGAGGTGCGCGGGAAAGAGTAGCCCTCGAAGCTCCATTTCAGGCTTCCATCTGGGGCTAAAGCGTATAGACCATGGCGATAGGATGTCGCATAAATCGTACCGTCGGCCGCAACCGCAGGTGCGCCATAAATGGTTCTGTCCACAGAAAAGGTCCATTTTCTTGCACCCTTAGGCGTGAAGGCATACAGAACCCCGTTGGTGTCTCCGACATAGACCGTCCCGTCTTTCCCGATTCCCGGAGAACCGGGAACCCCGCCGGTAGCGATTTCCCACTTTTTCACCCCATCCGATTCAATCGCATACAGCTTCCTTTCGTTGGCACCGCCGATGATGACCACCCCGTTCGCATCGATAGCCGGAGATGAATAAGGGCTGTCAAAATATATTTTGACCTCGGGTCCTCCTCTGGTGAATTCCCACAGCTTATTCCCGCTTGCATCGAATGCATAAATCTCGTTGCTTATATTAGGGTCAGCCGCCACATAGATCATCTCTTCAGGCCCAACGGCAAGTCGGTTCGGCGAATCGCTCAATCCGATTTCCCACTTCACCGTTCCGTCCGCCTCAATCGCATACAGCTTTTTATTTTCCGTTCCCAAGTAAATCGTCCCGCCCGTCCCGATGACGGGCCCGGCAGATACCGTGCCATTCAATTTACGTTCCCATCTAACCTTCCCTTTGGGATACCCTTGAGCGATTGGAATGTATTTGATAATATCGTTCAGTTTGAAGTCCAACCCCTTGTTCAGATCCAGCTCCGCCCCATTGAAATCCGACGGCGGCTCCGCTGCAGCCAAGGCGGGCGGCAGAACAGACAGCGTTATGGCAGCCGTCAGGAAAATTGCCATTATGTTGCGTTTTTTAGAATGCATAAAAAATCCCTCCTTCGGATTCATTTTAAAGGAGGGGACGCTTCAAAAACGCTTCAATTGGCCAGGTTAATCAAGTATCGATCGATTTCAGCGAAAACTTGCGCAGAGAGCCTCTTATTTTGCGCAGCCTCGGACAAGCTCGGCATCGGGCGCGGTGCTATGGCGGCTATTTCCTCATCAGTCAGCTCGCATAAGCGCACGAAATATTCTTCCTTGCCCGAATTCCGGTAAAGTACTTCATTCAATAGAAGAGCGGCCGTTCGATGCTCCGCCGATTCCGGGTTCAGCTTCCACAGGGCATAGCCAATCGCAGCCTGTTCCTGTTGGCGGGGGGCTTGTTGCTGTAACGCTTGCAGGTTCTCCGCTGCTTCAGCCGGATGGAGCAGGCCTAAATCTGCCTTGACATGCAACAAATGCACCAGGATCCTGTAATGCATGTCTCTCCGCTTGAGCCGGCTTGCGATCTCCAACGACGCTTCCGCTGCTTTCAGCGCGTCTTCGTATTGATGTTGGCGCTGTCTCAGCAGGCTCAAGTAATAAAGGGCATCGCATTCGAAAAAGGGAATGTGCAATTGTGTGCAGAGCCGAATCGAGCGATCGATCCATAAGCCGGCTTCCTCGTACCGCTCTTGTATGAACAAGTTGTAACCTTCGATACCGAGCATGATGGCCGCAATGCGCCAATCCTTGACAATAACGGATTCCTCCAGGCAGAAGGAGAAGCATTCCGCCGCTTGCTCGCAGCATCCGCACAACAAATAATATCTTCCCAGCATCCCAAGCGCGAAGGCAAAACCGATCCGATCGCCGATGGAGTGGCTGATTTCCATTTTTTCAATAATGTGATCGAATGCCCGATCCATTTGATCCATGTCCATATAGACGAGCCCCAATAAACCCATCGCTTGCCCAACGAAGGGCTTGTTTTGACAGGCCATGGCGAGCTTGGCTTTTTTCTTCAGCCAATGAATAGCTTGGTCGTACTCGCATTGGTCATAGAGCAAGGCGCCTATAATACCGAAAAACCGGCAATCCTCCCGCATGCGATTCCCCGAAGCGGGCAATTTCATTCTCTCCGTCAAAAAATGAATAGCCAGATCAAAATTGCCTGTGTAATAATGCAAAAGGCCAAGAGTTCCGTAACCGATGCTGAGTCCGTCCTCATCGTCCATCAGTTCAAAATAACGCAGCGCCCGTTCCACATAATGCCGTGCTTCTTCGTATTTTCCCAGAATGCGCAGACAATTGCCGAGGGCAACCTCGCAGAAGGAACGTTCTCCAAGCGAAACGTGAGATCCGGTTCGTTCAAGCCAGTGCCTGTAGATATTCTCCGCTTCGTTCGGATCGCCCGACATGATCAAGGCTTCGCCCAATTTCATCAAAATCGCCAAGGATCGTTCGGAAGGCAGGAGGGTGCAAAGCTTCCGGTAATACTTGATCGTCGTTTCATGTGCGAACAGCTTCTCCGCCGCTGCCGCGGCCATCTCATAGTAAGGAATGGCTTCCTGCTCCAAGCCGGCAAGCTCGAAATGAAAAGAGATTTCCGCAGCAATCGCCTCGTGCTGCCGATGGGCGGCGATTAACGCGCACGCGATTTGCTTGTGGAGCTGGCGGCGCCTGTTGAAGCTCATCGATTTGTAAGCGTTTTCCCTAATGATGTCGTGGGTGAAATCATACGACCCGCTTCCGTGTTCCTGAACCACCTTCCTCCTTGCCAGCTGCTCCATTCTTTCGAGAACCGTTTCTTCCGTCGCATTTATGACGACTGCCATAAATTCAATGGACACCGGTCTTCCGACAGCGGCTATAGCCGTTACAAGCTGTTGATGTTCTTTGGAAAGCCTGCTTAACCGGCCTTCGAGGATGGTGACCGCCAACGGCGCAAGGCGAAAATCGCGCTTCTCGGTGCCTGTCTGCCATTCCCGCAAGGTCTCCACAATAAATAACGGATTGCCAGTCGTTTCCTCATACAGAACGGACGAATGACGGTTGGCAAGCGCCTCTCCGACTGTCGCGGCCATGAGTTGTCTCGTATCTTCTTTGCTGATGGGTGCGAGTTCGATTTCCACCAGTTTCCGTTCGATTCGAAGTCCGGACAAAAAATGCCCGATAGCATCATGGACGTAATCGTCTGTTCTCATCGTCGCAATCAGGAGCGCTCTTACCCCGGAATCGGTTCTAAGCAAATAAGAAACGAATTGCAGCGTTTCTCTGTCACACCATTGTATATCGTCAAGAAGTAACAGCAGCGGCTGCTTCGCCATCAGCATCCGTTCAATCGACTCATACCATCTGTTAAACTGCCAGTTTTCCTGAACGGGGGCCGGCTCGGGCAATTCCGGATAACGTTCGCGCAATTCCGGCAGCAAGCGGGTTAATTCCGACAGCCATACCGGATTTAACTGCGGTACGGGAAGGCTTCTGAGCCAGGCTATGACCGGATTATATGACAGCGAACCTGAGAATGGATAGCAGCTCGCGGCAGCGGTCTGGCTCCCTTGGCTGCCCGCCCATTCTTTAAATTCATGGGCCAGTCTTGTTTTGCCGATCCCTGCTTCTCCCCGCAAGACGATCATCGCCCCCGTACCCGACATGGCCCGCTTCCAAACGCCGAGCATCGTTTCCCACTCGATGATTCTTCCGAAAAACGGCGTTTGGCTATTGATGCCGGACGAATGATCGTCATTTTGCTGCATGAGCCTTTGAAGCAGCAGCCGCGTCTCTTCCGCCGGATTTATGCCAAACTCCTCTTGCAGAACGGTTCGCAAACGCTCGTAAGTTTGTGCGACGCCTGCCATATTTTTGTTCGCTGCATACAATCGCATCAAAGCGCGATAAGTTTCTTCTTTTAAATTATCTTGAGCAAGCAGCTTGTTGGCAAAAAATATCGCTGGCGAATACTCTCTTTGACCTTCCAAAATCGAAATTAACCTTTCAAGCACCTGCAAATACGTCTGCGCCAATCGCTCACGTTGTGCATAGAGCCAATCCGCGTACAATCCGGGCAGCAATTCTCCCTGGTACAACGCTTCCGCCTTCCGAAGTTCGAAGAGGGTTTGGCCTTGTGCCGCCAGCTCAAATTCACGCACATCCGAATAGCAAGGCCGTTCATGATTCCATTGCATATAGGAAGGGGTTATCTTAACATACCGATCAATTTGGGGAACGCACGCCCTAAGATCATGAATAAGCTTCCGCAAATTGGAGAGGGACTGTTTCTCGGTAGAATCAGGCCAGAAATCAAACGCGATCTGCCTCCTGCTTCGCGGCATACCGTAAGCCAGCAGCAAATAGGCCAGCAGCAGCCTGATCTTGCCGCCGGGAATTTCTGCGACGGCCCCGTCTTCGAAGCATAGTTTCCAACCGCCAAATAACTGAAAGCTGCAACCGGCCAAAGTAACCGCCCCCCAGTCCATACCGGACGTGGTTATGAATTGTTTTCCATCCGTTAACTTTATCATAATCCATGCCTTCAACCTGTCAATATATAAAATCACCAAGGCTTGGCACTTGTCCCTGCAGCGCTTCAACTGGTCAAGATATCCCGCCGCTTCTCGCGTCTCCACATCCCCACAAAAAAGAGCCGCCGAAGCGACTCTTTCCGATTGACCCCAAAAGGTAGTGCCCAGGCGGCTGACGGGATGATCAGTCCGGCGGTAAACCGGGGTTAGTTTTGTGAATTCTCGGTGTCCTGGCCTGCATCCAGTAAAGCGGCATTAATTCCGTTCAGGAACGCTATTGCGCTGGCCTTAATGATATCCGTGTCCATAGCGCGTCCGGAGTAGATTTTGCCTTGATATTCGATACGGATGTTGACCCGGCCGACGGCTTCCTTTCCTCGGGACAGGCTGTTTATTTTGTAATCCTTCAGCTGCACCTCCAGCCCCGTCAATGTCTTGAGGACGCTGTACAGGGCATCGATCGGACCGTCGCCAACCGCGCTGCCTTTGAAAGTCTCGGAGCCCTTCTTCAATTTGGCGGTTGCGGTAGGGTACAGATCGTTGGTCACCACTTGAAAGGACTCCAGCTCATACAGATGGCTTCTGTTTTCATCCAGAGTGCGGTGATGGGTCACCAGGTAAAACACGTCGTGATCATAGACTTCTTTCTTGGCATCGGCCAGGGTAAGAAATTTGGCGAACAGCAGCTCGAAGTCCTCGGCATCGCTCGTGTCAAAGCCCATTTTCTCTACGGCATTTTTGAAGGCATGGCGTCCGGAACGGGCCGTCAGAATCAATTCCATACTTTCCGCTCCGACCTCTTCGGGCGACATGATTTCATAGACCTGCCGATCCTTCAGCAGCCCATCCTGATGAATGCCGGAGGAATGTGCAAAAGCGTTCTCGCCCGTAATCGCTTTGTTCACCTGCACATCGAGTCCTGTCAAATGGGTCAGCAGTCTGGACGTTCTGAGAAGCTCTTTCGTCTGAATTTGGGTGGAGCAACGATAATGGTTTTCCCTCACCTTGAGCCCCATGACAACCTCTTCCAAAGAAGTGTTGCCTGCCCGTTCACCCAAGCCGTTGATGGTGCATTCGACTTTGTCAGCTCCGTTATAGATCGCACTGAGCGTATTGGCTGTCGCCAATCCCAGGTCGTTGTGGCAATGAACGCTCAGAATCACCTTATCGTTCAAATTCTTTAATCGCTCGTTAATTTTGTGGATCAGATCGCCGAATTCCTCCGGGACGGCATAGCCCACCGTATCGGGGACGTTAATAATGGTGGCCCCGGCTTTGACTACAGCTTCGATCGTTTTCCACAAATATTCAAATTCCGATCTCGATGCATCCTCCGTGGAGTACTGCACTTCGGGCAGTAAAGTTTTGGCATACTTGACCGCATCGACCCCCATCTGCAACACGGCATCTTTAGAACGGTTAAACTTTTTGTCCAAATGGATGTTCGAGGTGCCCAGCACGATATGAATGAACGGATTCTGCGCAAGCCTGATACTCTCGTACACGGCGTCAATATCGGTCTTGACCGCCCGTGCCAGAGCGGTAATCGATACGGTGTCGCCGACGGTTCGGACAATTTCCCGGACCGCTTCAAAATCACCGGTGGACGAAGCCGGAAAACCTGCTTCAATGATATCTACATTAAGCCGCTTCAATTGCTGAGCGAACTCGACTTTTTGATGCACATTCAGTTTGGCGCCCGGCACTTGTTCACCATCACGCAATGTCGTGTCCAGAACAATAATATTACGGTTCATCTCTATTTCCTCCTAAACCATTTGGGAATATCTATATGTCAAGCGGGGTTGATTAAACCCGGACTTTAATCAACACAAAAACCCCGTCTCTACGTATAGAGACGAGGTTAACCCGCGGTACCACTCTAATTCATTTCCTGTGAAATGATCTCATTCGATGGCGATCACCATCTATCCCTGTAACGGGGGAAGTCCGTCTTACCCTACATTATCGGGCAGCTGTTCATAGACGAGTTCAAAGTGATCGACGCTGCCGTTTTGCACCAACCAACGGCTCTCTGAAAGGTCATTTCACCTCTACTATTTCTAATCGCAACATTTAGATTCTTAAGTTAGTGGTTATTATAGGATATTCGATTTTCTTTGTCAATTGTTCGGGCAAAAAAAATTATGCCTCTTTGCTAACATTCAACTGCCGATATGCGATAGCAGCCAGTACCGCCCCGATAAGGGGAGCCGCAATAAATACCCATACATCCGTTAAAGCTTTTCCTCCCATCAAGATGGCCGGTCCGAAGCTTCTCGCTGGATTAACGGACGTGCCGGTAAGGCCGATGCCCAGAATGTGAACAAGCACCAGCGACAAGCCGATAACAAGCCCCGCTACATGGCTGTTGGCGGAATCAGAGGTGACACCCAGAATGGCGTAAATGAAGATGAAAGTCAATACGATTTCCACAATAAAGGCCATTGTAGCGTTTATTCCTATTCCGTATCCTGCGCCGAATCCGTTCTGCCCTAAGCCGGTGACGGACTGGCCTGTTGAACGGATAATCGCGTATAGCAGCGCCGAACCTGTTACGGCGCCGGCTGTCTGAGCAATCACATAACCAATGAATTCCCTTCCCGGCATTTTCCGGCGTATGTACATCGCCAGCGAAACCGCCGGATTAATATGGCATCCGGAATCTCTTTCCTCCTCCCCTTGTAAACTTGAACCTAACTTAGAATACAAGGGCAGCCTAAACAAAAAATGAACAGCTCCAGGTCACATTGAATCCTATAAGTTTAGCTGGGGGAGATCAAGTTGCATTTCAACAAGGTCCAAACCCGGAGCAAAACCATCCGTGCAAACCCGCTTTGCAACGAACCCGAAACGTTCAAAAAAGCCGCGGCTGTACTGCGACGTATCAATGGTCACGATGGAAAATTGCGGTTCCGCCGCGATTCGCTTCAATCGCTCGGCAAGAAGCTGCTGACCCAGCCCGCAGCGATGAAGGTCGCGACGGACCATCCCCCAGCAGAGAACAGCAGCCGTGCGGTCTTCTTTATTGACCGCGTAGCCGCCGCAAGCGACAATCGCGCCTTTCTCATCCTCCATGACGAAATACGGCCCCTTCAAATCATCCAGATACGAAATAAAATCTTTGCGTTCCTCAGATGCAAAATATTTTGGTACATTACTCTCAAACAGAGTCAGACATGCTTCCCGATCTTCAAGCCGGTAAGGCCGTACATGATTTTGTCCGCGTTGTTTCGAAATGTTCATAATCTTTATCTCCCTCTATATGAAAAGATCGGATAAATCAATCGTTCAACTCCCACGCCGGGTTCCAGACCACTTCCCATAAATGACCATCGGGATCCTGGAAGTGTCCGGAATATCCTCCCCAAAATGTATCATGCGCGGGGTCCGTAATGATGGCTCCTGCTTTTCGGGCTTGTTCCATAATTTTATCTACTTCTACCTTGCTGCCTACGTTATGGCCGATGGTCATTTCGGTAGAACTCGGCGATGTCAGAGGGACCTTGGCCTCATGAGCGAGATCGCGCCGATTCCATATCGCCAGTTTAACACCTGCCTGCAGGTCGAAGAAAGCGACCGCTCCATGTTCAAACTCCCTGCCCACTATCCCCTGTGTAGGCAAGCCCAAACCATCCCGATAGAATATTAATGATCTTTCCAAATCGTCCACACCCAAGGTGAGTACAGAAATACGAGGTTTCATCATTCATTTTCCTCCTTCTATCGCTTATTAATATTTTCAAGTAGAGGATCTCATATTTAGGTCTGCAACAATTGTAACCAAGATACCTATCTCTTCGCTCTTTTATCATTCTGCACAATTCATAGCCGCTTCCATCCGGAAGCGATAAAACAAACATAAAGCGAATTGATCTATGTCTTCAGCCAACACCTTTTTGGCCGATGCGACATCATGGCAAAGAACAGTACCTGTTGCAGCGAATATTCCAGACCGGAGGCGATCGTTTTATCATTTTATAACAAACGGATACCGTTTTGATAATACAATTCAAATGAAATTTTCTCGCGGCAGAAGATTCAAATGAAGGGGGGGTAATCATTTTGTGTCTTACCTAATGGCTTGTTTCTTTCTTACATCCGGCTTTCTTACCCATGCCATAATTCCTGCTATCACAAAGAACATGGCGGGAATGAATCCGAACACTGAAATAATACAAGCCACCACCGACACAATAATAAGTATCCATCCCGCGAGCTTCGGGCTACCGTTGCCTTTCAACAAAATAATTGCAGTAATACCTAGCGCAGCGCCGATTATTCCGGGGAGAACCCACAAAGTTCCCGCTTGGTTCATTTGATCGAGCGAAGCAGCTACTTCGCTTTCACTCCAATTGGCATGTAAATAGCTCAAGTAATCTTCACTATCTTTGCGGTATAAGAAAACCAAGCCGGTCACAATCATGATAACACTCGATACGGCTCCAATGATGCTTAATACGATTTCCCCTGTTCGTTTCATGTTTAAACCTCCAATATAATATTTACATATCTTTCCGATCAATCTATCCCCTCTTTAGATGAGCGAATGCCTTATGAGATTTCACTTGGTGAATCACCTCCTTTTTATTGAATGAATATTTTTATATTCATTCAATTCGAGGCAAAAAAACTGCCTGAATTCATCCTATTTTTGGAAATCTGTCAGGCCCTTCATAATAAACTCCGCCAAATATTGGTTCAACTGTGGAAAATGGCGAATTCCAATTTCTTCCTTATGCGAATCAATATAGGCTAACGAGTCGAAAAAGGCGGGCAAAAGTTCATCATCTATATCGTCTCTTATTTTGCCTTCCGCCTTCCATTTTTTTAATAATCCAGTATATAAGCTGCGAATGGAATCATCATTCTCTTTGCCTTCTGCATAGTAGTGTTCCAACTCCCGGAATAGATCCCGGTTATACCATTCTTTAAGTATGGGATTTGAGTTCATAGCACTGATGTTCTGTCCCACTAATTTTCTCACAATGGTTACGGGATCTTGATCCATGTCAATGGATTCGAAGATACGCTTTTTAAATTTCTCGTTTTCTTTAATATAAATCTCAAAGAACAATTTCTCTTTCGAGGAATAGTAGTTATAAAAAGTCCCTACCGCGATCCCCGCCATTTTTGTAATTTCCGAAATATTTGTGTCCTTGAAGCCTTTGGAGAGGAATAGTTCTCTGCCACAATTAAAGATTTCCGCCTTTTTATCCATCAGTTAGCTACCTCTATTGAATGAATTTTTTTTAATTCATTCATATTAAAACATCGCTACATCTTTTTGTCAAGTTTTCAGCAGATAACAGCCTTCTGTATAGGCCGTCCGTGAACTCGGATTTCCCGTATATTCATTGCCCGAAAGAGTATATTCCTAATCATTGCCTAATCCTCTTATTTACATTAAGGACAATGCTGCAAAATATGATCTGCTAGCTGTTCTGGAGCTTCACTTTCCATGACCACCTTGTCAAATTCACACCCTTTTAAATCTAGGATAACTACCTTATCGGGATCATGATAGGATAGAAAATATTTGGCACCTTGAATCAGGAAGGACCCCGCTTTGTAGTTTGGGAAAGATATACCCGTTCGTTTGACAGCACTCCACGGAAACTCAAAATTTCCTGCCTGTACTTTCTCGATGGAAGAATAAGGAATCTTTACCTCCCCTCTCAAACAAGCCACTGCTGTCCAGCCCGAAAGCTTAAGGGTTATATCACGGTCACTTAAAATCATTTGAATACTCATCTCATATCCTCTCCTTTTTGAAGTTTACGGTTCGGTTACTTTTGCGGAATAAACATGCCGGCAAAAATCCTTGAGGTGCGCTCGGGTGTCTTTTCATTGTCTAAAGCTTTTTCAACACAAGCATTGATAGTCATAGCCAGCTCTTGGAATTCTTCATCCGTTAAATGCAGTATGGTTTGCCAATAGCCAAAGCCCTCTTGTTTATACTGGCTGGGTGATGCTTCCATCAGGTAAGAGGTCGCCTGCTGAAGAAGATTCGTATGAAATACCGAAAAATAATGAAGATGGTCCTCCTTTGAAGTAACTTCCACTTCGCTTTCTGGAATCATCTCCAACGTCTCTTTCTTAACCGAAAATATTCGTTCTTCCGTCCCTGAAACTTTTTGGGTATCGACTACCTCCACATGATTCCCCTCAAGCAATAGTCTCATATGGCGATATAAAGTTGCTTGAGGGATATCGCCCAGTGTCTCGGCAAGCTGTGCGATCGTCAGAGGCTTGCCTTGCAATAACTTTTGTATAATCCGCATTCGTATAGGATGAAGAAGCAAATCGATTTTTTTCATTTTCCATTCCTCTATTCAACACATTATCATTATTTAAAATGATAATACATTATTTTTCTATTTTACACAAGTGTTATGTAACCGTAGAATCCTTATTCATATTTGCACCTCTCCTCTTTCAACATTATTGCATTCGTAGAAACGTAGTTTCAATGCCATAAAATATCAATAAAAACAACCTGTTGTAACGCATTATCAAAGTACAGTGAGGATTTGAGGACCTTCTTCTGTAATCGCAACGGTGTGTTCATACTGAACACATAATAACATCATTCTTCGCAACGCAAATAGAAGCCGTAAAACCATTATTCCCCTTAAAACTGGGAGTAGCTCCCCGTAAACGTATTCGGTCCTCTACAAGTCGATCGATCGTGATTGTTGTTATCCCCGATTTAATGAGTTCTGCAATCAGGGCATGAAATATAAAAAATGACCATAGTCATTTATGACCATGATCATTTTTTATGGAGTGAATGCTTGTGTCGAGAGAAGCTCGAAATCAGAAAACAAAAGTAAAGATTGTGTATACGGACATCGAATTGTTCAACAAAAAGGTTACGAAAATGTGAGCAGTGATTTTTTTCAAGCGGATTCGATATACCTGAGGACATAAGCCGGCTGCCTAACAATCCCAGGAGATCAGCTTCGGTAAATTTATCAATTCCGCGAGGGCAATATTCAACCCCTGCCCAAGGAAAATACTCGCTTCATGCTCGGCATTATTGAAACCCGCCCGCTCGAATGTAGCTTTAATGGTCTCATAAACTTGGTCGAAGCCGTCCCGTACCACCTCTCTTATAGCAGGCTCAGGGATGGCGTGGGCCATCATCGTAAGCAGAATCTCGTTGCGGTGATCGGTAAGCAGTTCAAAAAAAACTTTCCCCATTGCTTGATTAAGCTGTTCCGGAGGAGCATTCACCTGTCCAAATGCCTTGACCACCAATTGGGTCGACCGCTTGAGCACTTCCGTGTAGAGAGCTTCCTTCGATTTAAAAAAATGAAACAGATACGGCTGCGTGACCCCTACAGCCCGTGCGATGTCAGCCGTTGTCGTTTTATAATAGCCTTTCTCGGCAAACAGCTCGACAGCAGCCGCAAGAATCTGACTGCTCCTGTTCGGACTGCCTTTATCTTTGGAAGAAATGACAGATTCCCCCTTACTTTATTTATTAATCAATAATACTTAGACTCATCGTTCGCTGTCAATAATTTCGATCCAATTGCTAAGTTCGTTAGCGGCAACGGACCGAACGGGTCATGATGATTTATCATATAGGTAACCATCTTATCTCACGAAAACCGTTTTTGATGAATGCGTATAATATCATCTCTTACCTCAAAAACTAGATCAGGACGTCGTTTGATAATAAAATCTTGAAGCTTCTGAATGGTAGGATAATCATGCAAGACCGGATTGGGCCCGATAAAACACCGAGCATCATCAATAAGGATTACATGATTCTTGACCTGGTGATTTAATATGTGCTCTAATTCCTGCATAATAGGAGTATCCCGGTCTCCTCTTGCAGTATTTGTTGTCAATGGAATATAATGCCCGTCAAGCCAAAATAAACACGGCTCCGTAATAGTTTGGAGGATTTTGGGCAGCACTTTACCACTATCGCCATGAACTATAGTAATGCGAGGCTCCTGGGAAAATTTTGATTTTGCCTTTTCGTATAAAAGCTCATCTAACTCTATAGATATAATTTTATCAAAATCGTTTACCGTCGCCCGAATCATATCGCCGCGATAAGTACCAGTTTCAATTAAACAATGGGTATTGAATTTTTTTCCATACTCTTTTACTGCTTCTACCCTTACGGTATAAGGTTTATCTTCCGCAGCCCAAAATCTTAAAATCTGTTTTTTTGTTAAACCAACAGGTAATCGTAATTCCGCTCTCCAAATTCTACTTATTTCTTCCTCCCTCATAGAAATCATCCTTTCAGATAATTTACATATGCACTTTGTCCGTGTATGCTTTTGTTACGATAGCTTCCTTTGATTTAATAGGTCTTCGGATGGTAGGAATACATAGCCATAATTTGCCCCGGAAGCATTTTTTTTCTCCACCCCATGATCTATGAAATCTTAAATCTATTTATATAGTATATGTAGATTGATAAACTCAGTGACATGTGGAATAACCAATCGATAATAAAATAGTTACTACTACACGTTGGCTAACGACTATTCTCCACCCATTCCAATTTGATCTCATGGATGCCGTAAGGGGCCAATGTTAGAGCGAGCAAAGCCTCCATCTGCCTGTTTTCCTGATCGTTCGGTGCAGAGCTTGAGCGGAGGGTGACGATGCCAGAATCGATATGGAACGAAACTTGCTCAAGCGAAGCATCCGCTGGAAACGGATTGTCCAGCCCTTCCGGCCGGGTGCGCAGCAGTTGTTTAATCGTGCTAATTCTTGGAGCTTTTACAGAGGTCCGATTGATTGATTCTGTCTTTACCGGGACCGCCTGGCCCCTGTCATATAAATAAACAGTATAGCTCTCATTCGTTGCCTCATTCTCTTCCCGCGGCTCGTCCGAGCGCAGCCCCTCTTCCTCGATCTGCTCGAACAAGCCCATTACTTCTGAGGTCTCCCGGAATTGCTCCAGGCGATACAATTCCTTTCCGTTCCAATCCAGGAACAGTGTGGTCGGATTCGTTTTGACGCGATAATGGTTAGTCGTTTCATGATCCACATCCACGTAGACGATTTCGTAGGCCAAGTCCTGCTTACTGGCCAGCACTTCTCCCAGGACCGTATTCATCGAACGGCCCATGGGGCAAGCCGACAGTGTAAACAGCAGCAATTTTTTTATCCTTTCACTCATATAGCTCGCTCCTTTGTTCATTTTATTTTTTTGACCGCTTCTTTCATGATGTCATAATTAATGGCACCCACAAATTTTTCCCTGATCTTACCGCTGGAATCCAGCAAGTACGTTGTAGGGTAGGCAATCACCTGATAAACTTTCATCACCTCTCCTTTCTCGTCGAGAACAATAGGGAAGGTAAGCTCTTCATCCTTCACAAAAGCTTCTACGTTATCCACGCGCTGCTCGGAAGCGGTCATATTCACGCCCAAAATAACAACGTCTTTGGCTTTATAATCCTCATAAAACTTTTGCATATGCGGCATTTCCACCCGGCACGGCGGGCACCATGTCGCCCAAAAATTAACCATGACCGTCTTGCCTGCAAAATCTGAAAGTTGAACCGCATTCCCTTCCAGATCCGTCAGTGTAAAGTTTGGCGCTCGCTGGCCTTTTTCTAGCCCGACCGGCAAGGTCTCATCCCATGTTCCCGCTGCTTGTCCCGTCTCCGCAGGAGATTCCTTTAAATAATCATACGCCCCGTAGGCAACGAGTCCAAGCAAAACAAGGATAGCGACGATGTTTTTTTTCATCCATTTCATCTCCCATCGTTAAAAGGTAATATCAAAGAAAGTAAATTGGGCCAGCCAGGCGCTGATCTTTTGCAATTGCCCGGTGAACAAAAGAAGTCCCATTCCGATAAGAAGCCCGCCGTTAATTTTGGATAGCAGAGGCATCCATCGGTTCATTTTTTTCATCATCTTCATCGAATACGTCAGCAACCAGGAAATCAATAAGAACGGAACACCCAGCCCGAGCGAATACACGGCTAATAGGCCAATTCCGCTCCACAGCGTTTCGGAAGATCCGGCCAGAAGCAGAATGGACGATAGCGCCAACCCTACGCAGGGACTCCATCCAGCGCCAAAAGCCAAGCCGGTAATAAAGGAACGGATCGCGCCGCGGCTCCTGGTGGATTTCGTTTCCCAGGTTTTACCGGACATCAGCATACGAATGTTTAACAATCCGGCCATTTGCAGACCAAAGAAAATAATCAATAGACCGCTTATTTTTTGGATCAAAACGAGCTCTTGGGCAAATAAGCGGCCGATAAAGCTGGCTGAAGCACCCAACGCGATGAAAATAAGACTAAAGCCGGCAATAAAAAAAAGCGACTGATAAAGCAGCTTCCCCCGATGGACCACGAGCTTGCCGTCCTGAAAGGACGAGCCTGTCAAATGGGATACGTAAGCGGGGATAAGCGGAAAAACGCAAGGAGATAAAAAAGAGAGCATCCCCGCGGCAAAGGCTATAAAAACCGTTAAATTATCCATGAGTACCTCCTTTGTGCATTCTCTCGTCAAACCAGATCCATCCGATCAAGCCGGCGGCGGCCAATAGAAAAATGATCTGTTGCTTACTGAAGGACAAGAACCATATCGGACGTTCAGGGATTAGAAACCAGAGCACCGCGTGCCCGATCAAAAACCAAAGGGCGTGTCCCCTTCCCTGGCGCGCTTCCACTCCTTTGGGTGAAAGCAATAAGGACATTAGCAGAGATGCTGTCAATCCGGCGCTGGCTGCATGAATCCAATGGGTCTCCTCCCCGAACGCAAATAACAGAAGGTGATACACCAACCAGCCCGCCAAAAAATACAGCACCAGACTATTGATCCACCTGCTCGGATGCAGGCTCTGCTTCGATGCCCGACGCCAAACATAAACAGCGGCAGCCAGGCTCGCCAACCATCTTCCGCGTTCTCCTCCATCAAAATAGAGCAAGGAAGCCGGCCGCTGGATCGCCTCCACCGGATGCAAGATCAGGAAGCTCCCTTTCCAAATCATCAGCCACAGCCAGAAAGCATTGGCTGCGCAAGACAAGATTAAACCCCGCTCCGGCATATGGCGAAGCCCGAACCGCAGCATTAACCAGCCGGCCGCCCCAAAGCTGAGATACAATAGCAAGGGTCCGTTCAGGACTAAAGAACCTATCTGTATGCTGTACAATCCCCCACCTCCTGTGGATGAGGATAACGTTCCTTTGTAAAGATTTGATTAAGCCAATTGCGAACAATTCGTGAAAATCGTGAGGAAATAAAAAAACCGCAATCATGCGGCTTTCAAAGGATGGCATCAAATATTCTTTCATGGTCTCGTCATAGGGAGCGTAACCCAAAACGTATGCCTATTCTCCTGCGAGCTCAGCCCGACTTGTCCGCCGAACCGCTCCGCAATTTCTTTTACAATCGGCAGCCCCAGCCCTGTCCCATTCCTGTGCTTTTCCCGTTGTCTTGACGGATCGACGCGATAAAATCGCTCAAAAACCAGGTCGCGCGCTTCTTCCGGTATCGCTTCTCCGACATTGGTAACCGTGATCCGGTAGTGTTGGTTCTCCTTTGCGCCCGCAACTTGAATTTGGTCTCCCGTGTTATACATGAGTGCATTCTTGAGCAAATTGTTTAGGATCTGCTTGACGCCGTCTTCCTCGCCAATCACGACTCCCTCTTGAATGGAGGCCTCGAGTGAAACACCTGCTTTGCCACTTTCCAATTGAAAAGCATAAATGGCTTGCTCCATAACTTCATGTATGTTAATAGAGGTCCCGTTCAGACTGCTGCTCCTCCGCGACTCCCAACTCGTCAAATGATGGAGCTGGTCCACGAGCCGGGTCAAGTATTGAGATTCTTCAAGCAGCGATTGATACAGCGCCCGATCCCCTTCAATGACACCGTTCGACAACGCCTCCAAATAGCCATTCAAGTTGCTTAACGGCGTGCGCAGTTCATGCGATATGTTGCCCAGAAGACGTTTGCGATTTTCTTCGGTGCGTTTCAAAGTCTCGGACAATTCGTTAAAATGCTTCGTAAGCTGACCGATTTCATCATGAGATTGGGGTTCGATGGGCTGCGGGTAATGTCCCTCGATCATCAGTTGCGTAGACTTCGTAAGCCGCGCTAAGGGAGACAGCATTTTTTGGATAAACACGTAATGAATGATAGCGGCTACCAGAATGGCCAGAAAGCTCGCCCTCAGCAAATAAAACTGCATCGTCTCATTAAAAAATCGGCTTCTCCCTTCGCCGACCAGTTCATATTGCCCTACTATAATACAAGCAAAATCTTTGACCGATACACCTGCCAGCCAGATCACGACCAGGATGACCAAACCGTTGACCATAATTAGCTTCCATTGCAACTTTTTCCGCCAAAACATCCACTGTTTAAAAGGCATCAAATCGATATCCCATCCCTCGTATCGTTTCAATAAAGCGCGGGGCCCCTTCTATCGCTTCGATCTTTTCCCGGAGCTTGCTGATATGAACATCCACGGTCCGGTCGATGACCGAACGTTCCACATTCGGGTACAGCTCTTGTAAAATTTGATCTCTTGTCAAGATTTGATTCGGATGCCGCATCAAAAAATATAGAAGCTTAAACTCATGGATCGTCAGCGCAATAAGCTCCCCATTCAGCTTCACTTCTCCCCGAAGGGGCTTCAGCGTTAAGCCTCTGTAGCTGATTTTACTGCAGCGGTTGGCCGTTCTTCGCAGAACCGTTTCCACCCTGACAACGACTTCCTGCGGACTGAAGGGCTTTGTAATGTAGTCATCCGCTCCCATTTGCAGCCCCTGAATTCGATCGGCTTCATCCACCTTGGCCGTCAGCATAATCACCGGGATATCACTCTTCATCTCAGACCGGATCCACTGACAAAGCTCCTCCCCGCTCTTATGAGGAATCATCAGATCCATAATGACAAAGCAGGGATCGAGTTGTTCAAATAACTGCATTCCCTCGGAGCCATCCGCGGCCTCCAACACTTCATATCCTTCTTTTTCCAAATAGATTTTGAGCAGCTGACGGATTTTAGCATCATCTTCAACAATCAGGATCGTTTTCCCTTTCATACCTCAACCTCCCCTTAAGAAGCATTGCCATTCTTCCGAGAATAACACCCGTTTGTTAAGAAACGTTAAAGACAAAACCGATGAGAATGAGCCCATCGGTTTTTAGCGGCAAATTGTTTTCTTTGTAGAACATCCTAGCATACTGGAAGCTGTACGAATCCGGCTTTCTTGAAAGACCCGTCATTTAGCTTATTCTTCCTCATTGGGCTGGAGAAACGACGTCTCCAGAGCATCCTTGAGAATACGAGCGACCAAGTCCAATTCATCGCTCCCGTACTTCTGAAGAAATCGAACCACCCCTCGTTCCATCTGCCGGTGAAGTGCTTGGTGGAGCTCGAATAGCTCTTGGCCGAGTGGAGTTGTGCGGAACAAAATTTCTTTCTTGTTATTGGGCAGATTCTCGGTTTGGATCAGGCCCCGGGCAGCCAGTCTTCGCGTAATTTTGGACACGCTGCCTTTGGGAATTCCAAAAGTTTTGGAAATGGTGATGCCGTTCACCGGTTCCAGGCGGCCGATCGCGTCAACGACATGCAGTTCCATGACCGTCATATCCTTCAACAGCTTGTCCAATGCCGGATCGGTACAATGCTGAATAAGCCAACGGCGCTCCTCGTCATCCTCCGTCTGCATCCGCTTCCCGATCTGCTCAAATAATCCCATGACTTCCGTGATCAATGGGAGCTTGTCTGTTGCCCGTGCCGCTTGAATTTTGTTTTTCTCCATCAACGCCACCTTTTTAACTATCATTTATTTTCCAGTATAACAATTTCGAGTTCATTAACAAAATGTTCCTCGGAAACTATTTTGACGAAAAATACCCTAAGGAACTAGGAACACCCTAGTCCCCCAAAACCTGCCCCTCGGTAAACTCGTACTGCAAAATCAACATTTATGAAAGTTTCCAATACCGCCCCCACTTGTTCACCCTTCTTGTATTTCCCGTTACTCAGCCCTACTTGTACGGCTTTCTTGAACCCATTACTAGGCCCCGTCTGTCCCTCTTTCTTGTATTTCCCGTTACTAGGCCCGACTGTCCCTCTTTCTTGTATTTCCCGTTACTAGGTCCCGTCCGTCCCTCTTTCTTGTATTTCCGGTTAACTTTAGCCTGGGCCGTCCTCTTTCCTGATCTAAGGGGATACTGGTCCAAAGGACCAAGGAATTATAATTGCAATTAAGTCAAGCTCTTCCCCCTGGCTAAACTTGCTATTTTGAAAAAAATTCCTTGTCCAGAATAGAAAAATAGTATTGGTCCGTCCATTGGCTGTTCCAAAAAAGCTCTTCCTTAAAAACGGCTTCTTACCGAATCCGTTGTTAAATGGACAACTGCCAGATCGTCCGCCGTTATTTTTGTAAGCCTTAAGTTGCTTTTTTGGACAAGCTTTCTTTATAGCAAGGAACTATATTTCAATCATTCACCATTAAACGTTTCTCGGAAACAATATTGACGAAGGTTCTGCTGTTTGTTATTATTGTTTCCAAGAAACAATAAATCGATAAGGGAGCGATTTTTATGAAAGCTATTCGAATTCACACATACGGCGGTCCTGAAGTCATGGTGCTGGAAGATATCCCTCCGCTAATTCCGGGTCCGGGAGAAGTGCTTGTTCGTCTTCATGCCGCTTCGGTCAATTTTCTCGATGTGCAGCATCGGCGGGGCGATTTGGTTAAGCAGGAGTTTTATAAGGAGCAAGGCGGCCTGGCCTCTACCCTACCGCTAACTCCCGGCAGTCAGGGCGTCGGTGTAGTAGAGACGCTGGGTCCTGATTGCCCCACCCGGCTGAAAGTCGGAGACCGGGTACTGATCTTCGGAGGAACGGGCACTTATGCCACGCATGCGGTCACCCGCGCGGACCGGATTATGCCCATTCCGGATGAACTTGACTTAGATCAGGCGGCTGCAGGGCTCACTCAAGGATTTTTGGCCTATGCCTTCACTCACAAGGCATACCCTGTAAAGCCTGGGGATTGGTGTCTGGTTCAGGCAGCGGCCGGCGGCTTGGGACTGCTGCTTGTGCAGATGGCGAAGCTTCGGGGAGGCCGTGTGATCGGAGTGACCTCTACGGAAGCCAAAGGGGAGCTTGTCCGTCAATATGGGGCGGAAGAAATTATCGTGTCCTCCAAATCGGATATCGCCAAAGAAGCTAGGCGCATTACTGAAGGACGCGGGGTCCATGTCGTATATGACGGAGTTGGCAAGGATACGTTTGCAGCCAATCTCGACAGCCTCGGACTGGGCGGCTATCTGATCATCTTTGGGCAGGCCAGCGGATATATTCCTCCATTCGATCTGATGACATTGCAGGAGAAAGGCTCTTTGTTCATTACCCGGACGAATGGGCTTCCTTACCGAAACGATTGGCCCGAATTCATCCCCTTATTGCTTGAATGGACGAGGGCAGGAAAATTCGTTATTCCTGTTGACCGCAAATATTCGTTGGCGGAAGCCGCTCAAGCCCATGCCCGATTCGAGCAGAGACAATCATCCGGCAGAATCCTTCTCCTTCCGTAAACAATTTATTATAGATGGTAAGGGAGACTTATTCTTTTCGGGAGGCAAGCCATAGAGCCAGCATTTGAATCTCCTCTTCCGTCAATCTGGATTGAAATCCGGGCATTCTCGAGCTGCCTTGCAATATCTGCTTGGCAATTTGCTTGGTGCTTCGGTGCTCGCCAATGGCGAGCAGAGAAGGACCTGCCGTTCCTTCCAGCTCCACGCCATGACAAGCCATGCAGTTGCCCTCGTACAGCATTTCCGCCTGAGCGATTATAGTGTCGTCGACCGTCAAGCCTGCCGGTTGTCCTGCCTTTTCAGATTCTTTGCCGCAGCCTGCGGCAACTAGCATCAGCAGCAGAAATAGATTAACTATTAAACGAATTTTGTTCATAGCTTTTCTCTCCATTCCCATGATTTCATTGGGAGATACTGTTCGCCATAGGCTGCAGAAACGGGATTAAATCCGGATCAGGAAGTTACAAGCAGCGCAGTAGCATACATCACAACAATACCCAGTGAAATGCTGCCAAAGTTTCTCCAGGATAATAATGTATACTGGTGTTTGGCAGATTCTTTCATAATCATTTTGGCGATCACATAGATCACTTGAGCGATTGCACCGGCGCCAATCCCGAAGAATAAGGCGGCGAGTGTATTATTGAAGACAAATCCTCCTGCCCAGACACCTGCAATAGCCGGACCACCCCCAATGACAGCCAGCCAAATGAATGTTTTCCAGTTGGGACGATCCTTGGTCAGAGGTGCGGCAATCCCAATTCCTTCGGTAATATTATGCAATGTAAATCCAATGACAAGGAAGGTCCCTAAAGCTGCTTCGCCTACAGCAAAAGCGGTACCAATCGCAAGGCCTTCTCCGAAATTATGCAGCCCGATTCCAGCGGCCAATTTATATGCGATCGATTTACCCTCCGATGAGGCCCTTTGGGATTTACGTCCATTCGCCTGATCGATTGCCACCAGAAACAGAAAGCTTAACAAAGCGCCGAACCAAACCAATCCCGTCCCCTGAAATACTTCGGGCGCCGCCGCTGCCATTTCCAGCCCTTCCTCGATCGTATCCACGACCAGAAAAACAAGAAGCCCGACAGTAAACGCAAGTACAGCATGCATCCCCTTGACCGAAAACCGGCGCATAAACGGGAACCACATCAGCCCAAGGGCAACGGGAATAACGCCGACATAAAAACCGAGCAGCGCATACTGCCATATCCGTTGTCCACTCGGCTCCGGCGTCTGCACCGCCGCTTCAATCTCGGCACTAAAAATCGAGCTTTCCTCCGAGACGAGCCGGATTTCATACCCATCGCCTTCCACCCATGGATAGGGAATGATGATCGTCGCCCGCCCAAGGCGAGGAATGGTTGCCTCCGGTTCCGCGCTGAAGTTCCAGTATGCATCGCCAACAATGACTTGTGCGATAGTCATCTTCTGCGGGCTGGAATTCAACACTTTAAGAACAAATCCACCATCCGTCATCATAACTTTCTCCACATCCAGGTTTTCAATCGGAACCGGTGATTCTTCATCCAGCCCCGTCCCCATCGTCGCAATAGCGGCAATCATCGCAATCAACAGAACTACCGGCAAGATGGCCCATAGCCACATTTTGCCCGCATTCGATTTAGGCTGCGGCGCCATATTCGTTTGTAATTGGCTCATTGCTTTCCCCCCTTACTCCGCCTCAAAGTTGCCCATCCAGCCGAGCTCCGTAAATTCGCTTACATGCGCGTGAAACATATATTTCCCCGGTGCCGGAAATACGATTTCGACAATACCGCGCTCCCCCTGCATCTGAGAGATTGTATCGGTGTAGTACGGACGCGCTTCAGGGTCTGAGCCTGTTGCATAATAATGAAAATAGGCGGCATGCAGATGGAATGAGTTGATCAAGTCAAATTCAAGGAAGTTGCTTAAATAAATTCGGACTAACTCTCCAGCCTTGACCTTAATCGGTTCCTGCATGAATGCAAAGCCGTAGCTGTTTACTGCGTATACTTCGTTATCCCCGTCGAAATCCAAGTCAAACCCGTTCATGACCATCGATAATTCCTGCGCAGGCTTCCTCGGAATTTTCGGGTCAATAATGAAATTCCCATACATCCCTTTGTGAATGTGATGCTGAAAAGGCTGTACATGACAGTGATAAACCTGCATACCGGCAGGCTTGGCTTCGAATTCGTAAGTAAAAGTTCCTCCCGGCGGAATCGGTTCCACCCCGTCCATTTCTGTCGGATGAATTCCATGAAAATGAATGGAGTGAGAGTGGGTCGTGGCATTGATGAATTTTACCCGAACGACATCGCCCTCCGTGCAGCGGATCGCAGGGCCGGGAACCGTTCCGTTGTAGGTCCATGCCGGAAACAGGATCCCTCTCATAATTTCGATGTCCTTCTCCAGCGCTGTCATCTCGTACTCCCTCAACGTTCGCCCATCAGGCAGCGTGCTCACCTTGCCATAATCGAAATTAGTCAAGGCTTGCTGCGCCATTTTCAGTCCTTCCGTCACTTCCGTTCCCGGGTCATAGCCATGCTGCATGCCGGCATGTGCGTTATGAGTATTATGAGCATTATGTGCGTCATTTGCAGTCTCTGCCCTCACCCGGCTTTGTAACAAGCTTGCTGGATTGAGAAGCGCGCCGCCTACAAGAGCGGCCGTTCCCGCAGCTCCAATCTTCAAAAATTTTCGACGTGAAACTTGCTTGTTCAAATCCTCCACAACACTTTACCCCTCCCACATAAATTGTACAAGATGAAATGTTTTTGATTAGGGCAACTTTTATTTCAAAAAAATAAGCTCTGCCCTTACCTCGTTGAGAACCATTATATATCCGCTTTCATCCGCTGTAAATATTTTCTTATGAATAATTGAATATATGCACATTCACTCACAGTTATACAACATAGGAGGCCATCCCTAACCATACCTGAACAACCAAGGCAAGATGGGGACAGCCATTCCTGCACTATATTTTTATCACCAGATTACGGCTCAATCTTACAAACCGTGCTTGATGCTACCCAGGTACTCCATCCCTGCCGGACGAATTTTGTAAAATAGCCGGACATTCTCCTCTAATGCGGACAATATCTAGCTCACCCAGCCATCTAGGAGGACATCTAATCCAGGTCTTAATTTCTTTAAAATATTTCAGCAGCATCAGATGGCAGAGCCTGGACACGCTTTAAATAATTCGTGACGCGCCGATCCTCTTCAAGCGGGCACTCATACTGCAGATGATCCGCCACCTCCTGCGCTGTTCTTCGGAACAAATCTCCCATTGTGAACAGTGCATTCCAGACATCTTCATAGCTTCCACTGGGGTACGTCTGCATAAGCTGCTGCCAGCTATGTTCCGAAAGATAGTTCTTCAAGTACTTGCCGTTCTTGCCCACACTTAGTGAAAAATCAGTTTGAACGCCGACCTGCCACTCCAGCATCTTGATAAGCATCGGCCTGACATATAGATTAAGATGATCCTGGGCATATAGAATCTCTTTCCTCCACAAGCCTTTCGCCACATACGTAGAAACCCACCAAAACTCATTGCAGCAATCCGCGAAGAATGCGGCCGACGGCCTTTTTACCCAATAATCTTCATCTGTAGGAGCCGGAACTTCGGGCAAGCAGTTGTCTTTGTCCAATAACACGAGCAGCAGTTTATCTTCTTTGCAGTAATCGTCCTTTTCATCTAGTGGAATTAAGGTCAAGTCGATCCGGTTGCCGTCGGTAAACAGCATCAGGTAAGAGAACCTCCTGCCCAACTCCGGTGGAAACATGGACATATCCTCAGGAGTCTGAAGAATGATTCGATCGCCAAACCTGTCGATCCAGTCAGGGTTTTGCACAAAAGAGTCCATTTCCGTGACCAGAAAACTGATATCGTAATCCTGAAACATATCCTTAGGCACATTCGGATTGGTCCTGGAGCCTTCTAAAGTTACGGCGCGAATCCGTTCATCCTGCTCTGCAAATTGAAGGACGCAATCCATCATTTCTTTTTCATTTCTCATCGTCGTTTACCCGACCTCCCTATTTATCATTGAACTTATTTTCAAAAATGAGAGGGCGGGCCACGAATTCGAATGCTCCCTGCTCCAACCAGTTTACGGAGTTATAATTTATTCAGCTTTTTTTTCATCGTTGTTCTCCTTTCCTTAACAAATCACATAAATAAATGAGCATAAAATCATAATCTAATCTATGTAAAACTATCTATATATAAGAGTACCCTATTCCTGAAAGCAGACGCAATAGATAAGTCTGTGCGCCAATCCGGCAGTCCTTTTTGAATGCGAATGGGGTCTGGGGAATTATTCCCATTCATAGTAATATCGTGGTAAGATGATGAATAGGCAAGCATCATTGACGTAAAATACATTGCCAACGGAGACCAGTACTTGGTTGAAGCGTCAGGAGCCTATGTGCCCTGAGAAAGATGCCCTAATCATGAAGTCGATAACTGGTTTGGCTTCTTAAGTCTTTAAGCTCTTTGATTAAGCTCTTTAGGGTATTGGCTCTAGCTTCTGCTGTTTGATTGTCATATAGAAGCTGTTCCATCCACTCCCATATATCTTCCAGCTTACGTCTCCCCTGGTAGAATCTCAGGGCGTCGGGATGGATCGTAAAATCGCTATGAATCTTTTGATAGATCCTTATAAATTCATCAAAGTATGGCTTGTCAACTAAGAACATCATATCCGCCTCAACGGGTGCCAATCTCAACCCTTCCCAATCAATTAAAATCAACTGCTGCCCGGATTGCATCAAATTCCAATAGTGAATGTCTGTATGGCACATAGCCATTCTTAAATGACTGTGCCGCAAGCCTACTGACAGCTTGTCAACGGTATCCATCAGATCTTTAATTTGTTCAATATAGGGACGGATCTTTTCTCTGACATCACCAGGAATAGTGTTATATTCCTTATCCAATGTAGTCCTCAGCTGCTGCACAAACGGAACACCAAAATCCTCCTTAATGGCAGCCGTTTCCCCTGGTATTTCTTCTCCATACCTGTGAAGCTCAGTTATGATTTCTGAGAGTTGGCGAGCTTGCTCCCGGGTTAAATCTTTATCCCCTATCGTTTCTCCATCAATATATTCATAGAGCAGATACACTCCATCCTCATCTTCACACTTGTAATCCCCATGTTTTGTTAATAATGGCACAGGAATTTTCCCTCTCAAGCCGCTATTATGCTGGAGCCAAACCATTATTGGCATATATTCATCTATAAGGGCCGTCCATTTGGGAGTGGACGCTCTGCTTTTTTCATAAACCTTCAAAAAGTAAGTATGCTTGTCATTAGACACTTTATAGGCGAGTGCCGCCCAGCCGCCCTGCTGTGGTGATATGTTTGTTATCTTTACACTATAATGATCTTGCAAAATGGTTTCTAACTTGTTCATATACGCCTCCTGCCACAAGCATGTTTACTAAATTATTCCAGATTAACGTTCAACACCTTCTCTGCCTTTCTTAAATGTAGCATATCAGAACATTGCATGCAGAGGCTTCATTATAATTAAACTTTCCCACTTCGTTTCTACCGCAAGGGTTGACCGGAAGACAACGTTCGCAAGACAACGATCGCTCCCCCTTAACGGAGGAGCGATCGTTGTCTTGGCCCCAAATCTACTTGGAATTTTTCAGTGCAATTTCCTGCAATTGGTCCAACGCTTCCTTCGGCGACATCTGACCCAATATGACGGCCTGCCCCATTTTCTTGGAGGCATCCAGCACTGCCGGCCATGCAGGATCATTGACCGGATAGAATTTCGCCACCTTGATAGCTTCAAAATGTGCCTTCATCACCTCATCCTCCGCCGACATCTTATCTCCTACTGTCTGCGTGGCCGGCAAGAAGCCTTCCTTCACCATAAACTCTTCGTAGCGGGTATCCTCATAGAAGAAGTCGAGAAATTTGGATATCGCTTCCTTGTTCGTATGCTTCGTTTGGAAGGACATGAGCAGATCCTGAACCCCTAACGTGCTGGGCGGCTGCCCGTCCTTTACCGGAGTCGGTCCCACTCCCCATTTCAAACCCGGGAATTCATTAGGGACGACCGTTGAGAAAAAATTAGCGGTAATCATCATGCCCAATTTCCCGTTCCCCAGGATCCGCTGCTGCTCGTCACGGCTCGTGACCGTTGGCTCCGGAGCGGACAGTCCTTCATCAACCATTTCCTTCAAGAAGGTCAGAGCCTCCACATTCTCCGGTGAATTAAGTGTCCACTCCCCATCCTTCTGCCAACCTCCTCCGGCTCCCCAGAAAAAATAGGATAGATAGGCTTGGCCTTCGTTGTTGGTCATATCAATTCCAAAACCGCTCGCCTTGCCGTGATCTTTAATTTTTTGAGCAGCCGCTTTCAACTCGGACCATGTCTTCGGCACCTCCGTTACACCGGCCTCATCCAGAATGTCCTTGTTATAGTATAGTCCGCGCACAGAGGCCAGGAAGGGCAGAGCGTATTGAGTCCCGTCCAGACGACCGACCTCCATGAACGACGGGTAAAACTTCTCTTTTAACTCCGGAGACATAATCTCCCCTAAATCATTCAGCAGCTCATCGCGAGCAAAATGAGCATAGCTGTAAGTATTCAACAGATCCGGAGGATTGTTGGTACTAATCATCGTATTATAGGCGCTCTCCAGCGTATCCCAATTAATCACTTGCAGTTCTACTTTAATATCGGGATTTTCGGCCTCGAAATCTTTAACCAACTGCTCCAGGAAAGGCTTGGTCGCCGTACTGTATTCAGCCGCGACAAATTTGATCAGCGCGCTTCCGTCCCCTGTTTTCGGGCCTTTTGCCGACCCGGCATCGTTGTTCGATGCAGTGTCTGCCCCTGATCCGCTGCAAGCCGACAGCAGCATCACCATACTCCAGGCTAGAATCAACAGGATAGCTTTGCAGCCCAAGCTTGACTTCACCCTCATTTTTGCTCCCGCCCTTTCTTAGCTTTATGGAATCAACTACGGTAACGCGAGCCTAATTCTTTCTCCTATCCCTCCTCTCTCTGGAATTCTTCCTTCCGATACCCTGTTCCGCTAACCGGCCCAGCTATTCTTTACAGCTACTTCGTTCCGCTGCCCGCTCTGTTTTTCTTTTGTGCTGCTATGTTCAGATGAGGCCTGCTATTCTTTCGTCCCGCCTGCGGTCAATCCGCTGACCAAGTGCTTCTCTACAATAAAGAACAGAACGACTACCGGAATCGTAGCTATTAACGAGGCGGCGCATAAATATTGCCATTCCGTGCCGGAGAAGCTGAAGAAGGAGTAGATTCCGACCGTTATCGGTCGTTTCTCCGTAGTCGTCATGATGGTCAGCGCGACGGGAAATTCATTCCAGGCTTGAATAAAGGTATAGATCATCGTCGTCACAATACCCGGCGCAGCAAGCGGCAGCAGCACTTTCCGAATGGACTGCCACTTGGTCGCCCCGTCGATCCATGCCGCCTGCTCCAATTCAAGAGAAATATTAGTGAACACGCTGATCAGAATCCATACAGAGAATGCTTGACTGAATGCGGCATTGACGAGAATAAGCGCCCACCAAGAATCGATCAGTCCGACAAAACTGATTTCCCGATAGAGACCGACTAACAGCACGATGGGAGAGAACATCTGAGTCGTTAAGATCAGGTACAAATAGTATTTCTGGGCGGCAAATTTCGTCCTGGCCATCGTATAGGCCGCAGGGATCGCGCAAATTAGCGAAAGGACCGTCGCTCCAGAAGCGACAATAAGGGTGCTTGTCATGTGATTTCCTAACGGAATTGCCGACCAAATATCGGTAAAATTGTTCCAGGTGAACTCGCGTGGAAAAAAAGCAGGCGGCAGTTTGTAAATATCCGACTTCGTGCGAAACGCCGTAATAAGCATAACCAGATAAGGAAATAGCATGACAGCAAAAACCAACATGCCCAGTACGCTAACAAGAGGGCGGCCGGCTCTGATGGAGTGCTTCACTTACTTCTCCCTCCTTAACGACAGCGTGACGTAGACTATCGTGAACATCAGCAGAATGACAAAGCTGATGACCGATACTGCGGCGGCTTGACCCATCTGCTTCGTTGTAAAAGCCAGCTTATACAAATACGTGATCGTCGTATCCGTCAGATTCATCGGTCCCCCGCGCGTCATGGACCAGATAATCGGGAAGGAGTTGAACACATTAATCGTATTAATGACTACGCTGACTGTTAGGGCAGGCCTCAGAAGCGGGAGCGTAATTCCGCGGATCATCTGCCCCTTCGAGGCGCCGTCGACAGCCCCTGCCTCATACAGATCGGACGAGATCGACTGAAGCCCCGCAAGAATAACGAACGCAGTAAACGGGAGGGAAACAAATACCCCTACCCACATCACCCAAGGAAACGCATAGCTGGCTCCCAGCCAGAAGATATTGTTCTGGATAAGCCCAAGCCGGGTCAGAAGGAAATTGAGAACCCCGAATTCATGATTCAATATCCAGCTCCATACCATCGCCGTCACGATCAGCGAGACGGCCCACGGCACGATAAGCGAAGCCCGGACGAATTTTCGGCCAACGAAGGATTGATTTAACAATATAGCGAGGAAAAAAGCAATAATCGTGGTGACGACGACAATCCCAACGGTCCATACGGCGGTCTGCCGCAGAATCGAAGGAAAGACGGGGTCCCGAAATACATCGACATAATTATCCAGACCGATAAATCCCCGGCGAATGCCCGACATCGACACCTTCGAGACGGAGGTCAGCACCAGCTCAAAAATAGGAAAAACCGTAACCATAATAATCAGGAGTGCGCTCGGCAGAATCCATAAATTAGGCGCAAGCCTCTTTAGATATGGCTTCATAACAGTTAGCTCCTTTTATTTTCAGATACATGGCTATCTTAATGGAATTTCCTGAACGGATGAATAGAAAATTCTCCTTTTATAATAGAAAAAACTACGAACCTAAGCGCTTTCAACGGTTTCCCAAAAAAGGAAACAGGCTAGCCTGGTTTTCCTGGGAATACATATTTTCCTTAGTGGCCACCAAGGTATCGACTTCGATCATCGGAACGGTTTTTTCTTTTCGCGCAAGCTGAACCGCGGTCTGCATACTTAAATACCCGATATTGAACGGTTTCGGGACAATCGCAGCTTGCACAACTCCTTCTTCCAGTAGCTTTGTGACATAAATCGTCGTATCCAGAGCAACCAATTTCACATGGTGAAATGCCGAGTCCTCCTTAATCGCTCTGCCGGCCCCCAGAGCGGCCGTATCATTGATGCCCACAATACCGCCGATTTCCGTATCCTTGGCCAGCAGTTGCTTAACCAATTCATATGCCTGATCCTCGTCCCCCTCGCAAGCATGGAACTGTACATCCTTAATGCCCGCTGATGAATAAAGCTGCTGCATCACTCCCTGCTTGCGTTCGAGCTCCGCAGGGCCGGCCTGCCCTTTCGTACAGTGGATAACCGCAACCCTGGAATCCGGCGGCAATAATTCCGTCAGGACCCGGCCGCCTTTCTCTCCTGACTCGATATGATTCATAGCAATTAAATAGTCGGATTGGCAGCGATTTTCGAAGGAGTCGATCGTCACTATAGGAATGCCCGACTTCCGGAGTTGACCGATGACAGGTTCAAGCTGCAGGCAATCCAGGGGGGCTATAACCAAGGCATCCGGGCGGCTTGACGCGATATCCTCGATTAATTGAATCTGATCGTTACCCTGCGAACCGCCGGACATTCCTCGAATGACCGCGGGCACACCGTATTCCTTCGCCGCCATTCGGACACCGGCACCGACCGTTTGCCAGAAGTCTGAACGCGGATTGGTCGTCTCCAACACAACCGTAACGTTTATGTCCTTCCCTTTCCCCGTCCGAAATAAAAACATAGGGTCCCTGATCGATATAAGGAGGCCAACGGATACGATACCAAGAATCATGGCTAACCCGAGCATTTTTTTGATATTCATGGCAATCCCCTCCATTCCTCATTTTTCGTACATTTCATTAAACTTGCGCCTCTCCCTGCGTGCGCTGTGGCGATAGCATGGCCCGCCCGCCTCATCCGTTCGCTTATTCCAATTTCGGAATAAGGATCGTTACCTTCGTCCCTTCTCCCGGCCTGCTTTCGAATGTAACACCGTAATCCTGTCCGAAATAAAGCTGTATTCTTTCATGGACATTGGCAATTCCGATACGCTTGCGCTCCTTCGTTCCCGAACCGCGCAGGGCAGCCGACAATTGCTCGGGGGTCATCCCGATTCCGTCGTCCATCACCTCGAAGACGATATGATTGCCTTGGGGTTCCCCGGTAATCCTGACCGTCCCCATACCGTACCTGTTCTTGATCCCATGATAAATCGCATTCTCGACAAAGGGCTGCAGGATGACTTTCAACGTCTTGAACATCGTAATTTCAGGGTTCATTTCGATGCGGAAGTTCAGCTGATCCTCGTATCTCATTTGCTGAATGCGCAAATAGCTGCGGATATGCTCGACTTCCATCCAAATAGGGATAACCTCGTCGTCCCGGTGGATGCCGATCCGCAGCATCTTCGCCAAGGAAGACGTCATCCACACGACCTCCTCATTCTTCTTCGCCTCCGCCATCCAGACGATGGAATCCAGCGTATTATAAATAAAATGAGGATTAATCTGCGCTTGGAGCGCCTTCAACTCGCTTTTTCTTTTGAATTCCTGTTCAGCTACAATTTGCTTCATCAATTTTTTGATTTCCCCAACCATCATATTGAAGGCTCTGGCAAGCTGGGCGATTTCATTGGTGCTGGCCATTTCCGTAACGACGTTAAAATTACCCTGCTCCACTTGCTTCATATCACGGGTCAGACCGATGATCGGTTTGGCAAGACGATGGGAGATCGCCATGGAGCAGATCAACACGACAGACAAGGCAATGAGTCCCCACAGGAAAAAAGAGAGCCGCATCTCCTCTTCGTTAGTAATCAATTCATCCGTATAGGATACGCCGACGATTTTCCACCCATAGCTTGTATCCTGGACCGAATAGATGCGCTTGCGCCCCTTCTCCCTGATCTCGAAGCTTCCGTCACTCATTTCAAGAACCGGCTCGATGGCTTCCTTCTTCAGATGGCTGTAGATCAACTGCTGGTGCGGATGATACACAATGCCGCCTTCCTTATCGACAATAAACACATACCCTCGTTGGCCCAGGTTCACTTGCTCGCAAATTTCCTGGATGACACTAAAGTTCAGATCAACGAGAAAAATACCTTCACCGGTCATCCCGTCGGCCCCTTTGATTTCCCGGCTTAACGATACGACCCAGCGGTATTGGTTTTGTAAAATATTTTGAACATGTGTCGTTGATATAACTGGAGGACCGCCGGATTGCTTCGCGTCGGCATACCAGGCTTGCTTCGTAATGTCAGCGTAAGGATTCAGATTCGTTACTCTGCGATCCGTCACAAATCTTCCGTTATATCCGAACACCATGATCGAAGCTATATCTTTTCTCGTAATCATAATTGATTGGAATAAATCATAAATTTTCTTCTCATACGGTCTGCGGTCGTCCTCGCCGATAAAGCTGGCGCTGGAGATATAATGCCGGACTTCCGGGTTGTTCAATACGAGCAGCGAAATGTTCTCCATATTGGTAATATAGGATTGAATATTGCTGTTCACCTGCTTAATCAATTCAGAAACACTGACCCGCACATTGCTCTCTACCGCCTGCTGAGAAAGACGGTAGGAAATCACACTTGTCACAAGCGTTGACACAATAATGAGACAAGAGAAAGCGAAAGCAATCGTCGCCCGAATGCTCCTGAATTTATTCATATCGTTTAGGGCTCCTCCGTCTTTTGTCGCGGTAATCGGTAGGCGATTCTCCCGTATGCTTTTTAAATAGGGCACTGAAGTAATGAGGATCCTTATAGCCAACCATGTAAGCGATTTCATATTTTCTTAATGAAGTCTGCGCCAGCAGCTCCTTTGCTTTTCCCACACGAATTCGCGTTAAATACTCCACGAATGTTTCCCCTGTATACTGCTTGAAGGCGGAGCTGAAATAGCTTGCGCTCATCATGACATGCCTGCAAATTTTTTGTATGGACAGCTGCTCGTCATCATAATTCTCCTCGATATATTGAACGGCGCTCAGCATCTTGCCCTGAACGCCTTCCATATCGATGATGCAGATCGATTGGTTCGTGCCGAGCAATAACCGGTAGACCAGAGCGGTACAAGCACTCTTGTAGCTGCTTGGCAGCTCAGTGGTCGAACGGGCACACCTGCCGACACCGACAGTTACGGTAAAGCTTAAATAGCTTTCCACCGATTCGCGGATTCCTTCTGCCAGCGACTGGGCGGCCTCGTACAGCATCTTGCCTTCATTTCCCGACAAGAGAATGACTATTTTCTCCTCCCGGGTGCGAAAGGCAATCCCGTGAAAGGGCCTCGCCATTTCCTCCACAATGTTAAAGCAGGCAAAACGAAGCAATTCCTGCTCGAAGCTCGACAGGCCGACCGCTCTCTCGCCAAAATCATCAATATCGATCACCAGCACCAGATAATCCGGGTGCAGCGGCGGGAGCTGAAAATAACGAAGGCGTTCATCCAGCTCATGGGCCGGTAATGCCGAGGTTACCGCATGCTCCAAAAATTTTTCCCTCAGCAGCGGCAAGCTTTGATTAAGCTGCACCTGCAGCAACGTTAAATCTTCATGCCGCTTCTTCTCTTCGTCCATCACCTCCTTGATGCTGTGCAGCAATTGGCGCAGCTCGCTGGCTGTAATCGGTTTCAAAATGTAATCGTAAACTTTCGATCGAAGAGCCTGCTGCGCATAATCAAAATCATCGTACCCGGTCAGAAGCACCACTTTAATAGAAGGATAATTGCGTTGAATATAGGCACATAATTCCAGACCATCCGTATAAGGCATGCAGATGTCGGATAGAACGACATCCGGTCTTTGCTGTTCAATGGCCTCAATGGCTTCCCGACCGTTGGCATAATCACCAAGGAAGGTATATCCATGCGCCTTCCAATCAATACATTGCTTGATGCTCTCGCGGACCAGTTTCTCGTCATCCACAATCATGATGTTGTACATTCACATCCCCTTCCAACCATTGTTATTGTTGTAACAGCATAGCAGACGCGTGTACACCAGAATACCATATTTGGAAAAAACATGACATCGATAAGGACATTTCATTGCTCTTTCGTTTTCGAAGTTGGGGCTGGGTATTGCCAGCCCAGATGATCCGCTATTTCTAGCCAAAGTAAGCCCATGGCTGAAGCGCGTTCCCTGCAAGCTGCGCGAGATGATCAGTAATTTCATGCTTTCCTTCATCCCGATTGGAAAATATGTTGTATAATAAATGAAAACTGAAAGGGGGAGATGATTGATTATATAAGACCGGCGGCAACGATATTAGCAGATGAAAGGGGGACTTATTATGCGGAAGACCAAATTCTTCGTACTTATAATAATGATGTGGCTCACCATCTTAACCGTCTGGTCCATTAACAAAGTATCCACTTCAATTAATAATAACCATGCGGTAACTGTCAGCGGCATGCTGGACAAGCCGCAGCAATTATTTGCGATTCCGATAGATAAAAATACCGTCTGGATTATTGATGCAAACGATTACACCTACATCAAGGTCATTACCCGTGACCAGGAAGGCTTTAATATTTCACAATCCTTTATGTCTTTGAACAAAGAGTAGGATTACATAAATAATGGAAAAGAGACCTCCATGCCATGCGGAAGGTCTCTTTTCTGGCCAGCGCTGCCTCTTCCTCCTAACCCGCTTCGCCCTCAAAACGGCTCAAATTCTAATAAAAAACCAGCGTCTACCAAAAAACTCAAGCTCCTGGCTTAACTAGTCGGATTTTCGCCATCCATCTCAGGATGTCCTCATATACTTCTTCCCGGCCGATTTCATTCAAGATTTCATGCCGCATTCCGTCATACAATTTCATCTCGATATTACTCAAGCCTGCCTTCCGGTAGGCATCATACGCCCGCTGTACCATCTTGCCGTATCGGCCGACAGGATCGTCTTGACCGGAGATGAAATAAACCGGCAAATGGCTGGGGGTCAACCGAATCTTCGCCGGGTCTGTAATAAATAACAAGCCATCGAACATGTCACGAAAGCCTCCGGCCGTAAATATGAACCCGCACAGTTCATCCTGCAGAAACAGATCCACCTCTGCCTGATCCCGGGATAGCCAATCCTGCACTGACCTTGCCGGCTCAAACCGTTTATTGAAAGGGGCGTACGTCAGCTTATATAGTAACATGCTGCGGTGCTTGATCCCTTTCCTGCGGATTTCCCGGTTCGCCAGAAGTCTGCCCGCCTGCAGAGAAATTCTGTCATGGTGAGCGGTTCCGCTGAGGATCAGTCCCGCCAATTCCGATCCGAATCGGATCGCATAATGGCGAGCCAGAAATGAGCCCATACTATGGCCAAACAGAAAGATGCTCATAGCAGGATGCTCCTCGCGAATAAGCTCCGTGACCTGATGCAAATCTTCGACCATTCCGTTCCAGCCGTCCCGCTCTCCAAAATATCCGAGATCTTCCTTTCGGGAGACCGACCGGCCGTGCCCTCTCAGATCACTGGCATAGACGATCCATCCCCGTTCCGTAAGAAAATGGGCAAAGCGTTCATAGCGGTTAGCATGCTCGCAAGAACCATGGACGATTTGCATGACGCCGTATGCCTGTTCCCCTTCATCCGGCTCCCATTTATATACGTGGAGGTTGTTGTCCGTCCATTGAAGCTGCGTACTTCTCATCCTAATCCCCTCATAATTATGGATTTTTTAAGAACTTGAAACACTGAATAGAATTGTAAAACGAGCAGGAGTTGCAATTCTAGCAAAAACCCTAAAATTGTCAGAAACGTGTCTCTGGCAACATATTAACACGAATCCCGAGCCCTGCCCAGAACCAAATGATGATCCCAGGGTAACCCATTTGAATGAGAGGAGATTTTTCTGACCCAAAGGGATAACAGTCAAAAGAACAGAAAAATGGCTACCAGGTACAAAACGAGACGAGAATAATCCTTTTTTAACTTTTCATCTGCCCTTGTAAACTATAATTTCAATGACAATTCCCAAAACTTTTCCTCCATTTTTCTCCAATCTGCAGTATGATAGACAAGAACGAGTTTTGCCATCGTCAGCAAAAAATCGAAGCTTATTCAAACAAGGGAGGTCATAACAATGATCAACAAAAGACGATTGGGACGAACGGGACTGCAAGTAGCCGAGCTCGGCTTCGGCGCTTGGGCAATCGGCGGGACTTCGTACGGCGAAGTGAAAGAACAGGACGCCGTCTCTACCGTTGAGGCTTATTTGGAAAGCGGCGGCAATCTGATTGATACCGCGCGCGGTTATGGACTAAGTGAGAAATGGATCGGGAAAGCATTGGAGGGACGGAACCGCGAAGAAGTAGTCCTTATCACGAAGTCGGGCAATTCAGAAACAGCCGAACGCATTCCGAGGATGTGGCAGGATCTGGAGACCTCACTGACCGAACTGAAAACCGGTTACGTCGATGTCCTGATGATGCATCTTCCGTCTGAAGACCCGGCTGTCATGGAGTTGGCCATCGGGGAAATGAAGAAAATGAAGAAGCAAGGATTGATCCGTCACATCGGCGCCTCCATTAAAGGTCCTGCGGTCACGGACGAGACGGTCGCCATGTGCCGCCAGTATATAGCGCAAGGAGAAGTAGATGTATTCGAAACGGTGTACAGCGTTCTCCGACAGAAGCTCGACTACGACGGCATCTTCGAGACCTGCCATCAAGCGGGAGTCGGGCTGGTCATCCGCACGGTGCTCGAAAGCGGCTTCCTTACCGGGAAATATGCGGTAGGTCACCGGTTCGCCTCAACGGATCACCGCAACCGCTGGAGCGAGAAGGCGCTGGACACCATCCTGCAGTCCGTCTCCGACTTGCGGGAATGGATTCCGGAGGGGACGCCCGATCTGTCCGCATTCAGCATACAGTTTGTCTTGGCCAACCCGCATTTATCCACTGTTATCGTCGGGGCCAGAAATCCCGGGCAGTTGTTTGACAATCTGCGTGCCGCTTCTCTGCCTCCCCTCCCTAAACCGCTGTTAGCCCGGTTAAAGCAATTTGGCTACCACAAGACAGAGCTCTACAATCTATAAAAAACAGGCGGATCGATCATTATTTTATTAATTGTTCCAGGCTCTTGAACTCATAGCCCTGTTGCCGGGCATCATCGATGATCCGGCTTAATGCGGCCGCATTGTCGCTGGAGATGGAATGGAGCAGGATGACCGCCCCGGGGTGAAGCTGGGATATCACTTTCTCGTAAGCATAGCCTCCGCCCCTCTGGGCGTTAACATCCCAATCTTTATAGGCGACTGACCAGAACACATTGGTATACCCCAATTCTTTGCTGATCCCCAGCATCCGGTCGTTAAAGATTCCCCGCGGCGGGCGCAAAAATTTCATCTCTTTTTGTTCCGTCAGTTCGGCAACTTTCTCCCTGACCTTGTCCAATTCGCTCTTGATCTGTTCTCTGGAAATTTGCGTCATATCGGGATGGCTCCAGGAATGGTTGCCTATCACATGGCCTTCGCTGACCATTCTCTTAACCAACTCGGGCTGATCCTGGACAAAATGCCCGGTGACAAAAAAAGCAGCGGGAACCTGCCTCTCCTTTAATATATCCAGAAGCTTGGGGGTAAAGCCATTTTCGTAACCATTGTCGAAAGTCAGATAAAGCTCTTTCTTCGTCGTATCCCCCAGAAAGATAGCGCCATGCTTTTGCACAATGTCCTTGAATCCTTCCTGATCGATAGAAGGCAGTTGCCCGTTCTTGCTTTTCTTAAATCCAAAGTGATGCACTCCTCCGGGTGACGCCTCTGCCTGGAAAGGAAAAATCATAAGCGTTATCAGGAAGAATAGGGCCGCAAACCGTTTCATTCGTTAAATCACTCCAGTAAATGTGTATTTGAACGTTGGTTCCAGCCTTTATTTTTGTCCGGTTGACCAAGATTCATGTACTGGATAAGCGTGTAACATAAAAAAACTTCTACCGGAGCCCTGTAAATCTCCCACAAAGCATGACCTGGCGGCCACCATCGGGGATGAAAATTTTGACGTTGAGCCAACTTCGTTTATTAATCTTCTAGCGGCAACCCTTCTATAAGGCAGCTTTTCATGTATAACAATTTTTGTTTACTCCTTTTTACGCTGTGGTGATGAGAAAGCCTGCAATTCTGCATGCTTTTAACCGTAGGGTCCCATGTCCGCAGCAAAGCCTGCAAAAATACATCTTTATTCTCGTTTCAAGGGAGATTGGGCCGTTTAATACGGAAATTACTGCATTATCGCAGGCTTTTCTCTGGAGTGTTCGGAATCGGTAAACCTTCCTCTACTCGCGGCCGCAATTTATATTCCTGCCCAGACGTCCTTGGCAAGACGGCCCTCATCTTCCAGACTTTCCAGCCACTTACGGGCTTCCTCCGCACTTGCTTGATGAACTTCCCGGTAAGCTTCCTGTAAAGCGAGCTCGACCTCCGGAGCCATTCTGCTTCCGTCTCCGCATATATAGAGCCTTCCTCCATGGTCGAGCAAATCGATGATCTCCCGCGAATTTTTCAACATCAGATGCTGGACATAGGTTTTTGCGGTCCCTTCCATTCGGGAAAATGCCGTGTGGATGCTCACGATTCCTTCCTGCTCGAACTGCTCCATTTCCTCACGGTAGAGCTGGTCTTTTTCATTGCGACAGCCGAAATATAAATGAGCCTCACCCAGCTTTTTGCCTTCTTTCTTTAAAACGCTGCGGGCTTGCAGGAAACCTCTGAACGGTGCAATCCCCGTTCCCGGCCCCACCATAATGACAGGCGTTTCCGGGTTTTCCGGCAGTTGAAAACCGGAGTCGGGCGAGCTGACGAACAGGACGATGGGATCTCCGGGCTGACGCTTGGCCAAATAATTCGAGGCCACGCCGCGATATTCGCCGCGTCCGCTCTTGGCCGGTCCGCATACGACGCCGACGGTAATGCTTGTCTGGCCCGGCTGCGTCTTGGGAGAGCTGGAGATAGAATAATACCGCGGTTTAAGCGGCGGCAGCAGCTCCACAAACCGCTCAAACGGCAATTCGCAAGCCGGATACTGCTCTAACAATTCGAGCATCGTCAGACGTTTGTCCCATACTTCTTCCTTGTAGGCTTCCTCCTCCAGGAGGGCCTCCAGCTCCTTCTTATGCGGCGGGCAAACGGTAAATGCGGCCAGCTCACGAAGCTGGGCGCGCGTAGCCGCTTCCTGCAGCTCCACACTGTGGCTGAGCAAATCATATACTCTTATCGGACGGTCGAGTGGTAGATGAACGGCACTGCGTCCGCTTGCGCTTATGATAAGATGGTCGCCGGCATTCAGACCGAATCGCCGAAGCACACGCTCTACCAACTCGGGCTCGTTCTCGGGGATAACTCCAAGGTGATCCCCCTCTTGGTAAGCTGCGCCTTCCGGCAGTGAAATTTCGATATGGCGCGTGCTCCGCTCGCTGCCTTCTGCTTGCAGCTCACGATTTACCGTTATGGAAGCAAGGAGCGCATCGTAGCTGTCGGCGATCGGAGTTCCGACAAGACCGCTGACGAACCGCATGGTGAGCGTACTTCGCTCCTCCTGCGGAATGCTGATGCTCTCCAGACCGAGAGCACTGAGCACTTCCGGCCATATCTTCCCGCCCCATTCTTCGACCTGCTTCTCGAAGTCGCCGCTGGCATCCGCTTCCCCGCGGATAGCTAGCCGTGTCGCCCCCCGGGCCGCGAGCAGCTCGTCAATAAGCCGGGGAACCTGCTGGTAAGTGCTGGCCCAGTTATGATCTCCGCATCCGAACACCCCATAGCGCACACCCTCCAGTTCGCCGGGCTCCACTCCCTCGAGCCATTGCACAAATTCGCGGGCATTGCTCGGCGGCTTCCCATTATAAGAGGCCGAGATGATGAAGACCGCCCCCTCTTTGGGCAGCTTGCCTACGCGATCATTCAATGGAGCCACCTCGCTGCGGAAGCCCCAATAACGCGCAGTATCCGCAAGCTCTCGTGCAATGCCTTCCGCCGTGCCCATATTCGATCCGTAGAGCACAAGCAGCGGCGTATTATGGGCTTCCACCGCAGGCTTCACTGCCTGCTCGCCCTGCTTCTCCACCGGGGCCGCTGTCTCCGCCGTGGAGAAGGTATAGGAAACCTGTCCGCCCCGGGGGCGAACCCGCAACGTGAAACCTTCCGGCTTTAACGTCAAAGTTTCCTTCGCTTTTAACTGATAATTTGTATGGTCTATAATCTCAAAATGCTTGAGCACCATTCCCAATACAAGCGTTGCTTCTTGAAGAGCAAACTGCTGACCGATGCATGCCCGCTGACCGTTCCCGAACGGCTTGTAGGCATGGTAAGGAATTTGGCTCGGATCCGCGAATCGCTCCGGGCGAAACTCCTCGACATCCTCGCCCCATACAGAGGTATCCCGATGAAGTTTAGGGATTAGCACGTTCACGCTGTCGCCTTTTTTCAATGGATATTTTCCGGCCAGCACCGTATCCTCCTTGGCGTACAAGGAGAAAGCCGGAGCGGTTGGCCACAGCCGAAGCGATTCATTCAGAATCATCCGAATATATTTGAGTTCACGAACCTGAACATAGCTCGGAACCGGATCGGTTAGAACACGATCCACTTCTTCATAAGCCTTCTGCAGCTTATCCGGATTTTTCAGGAGGAAATACAGCGCAAAGGATAACAGCCCGCTTGTCGTCTCGTGCCCGGCTATGAGGAATGTAATGATCTGGTACCGGATGTTCTCATCGTCCAAAGAGGCTCCCGTTTCCGGATCCTTGCCGCTCAGCATATGCGCGAGCAGATCCTCCCCTCCTTGATAGCCTTGGGCTTTGCGTTCGGAAATGATTTTGTCGACCAGGGAGAACATCGCTTGAATATCGTGCTTGTATTGCCGCTTGGTAATCACCATCAGCTTATCCTGAATGCCGAGGCGCTGCAGCTGATTCATGGCTTCGCCCAGTGCCCGGACCATGCTTGTAATGAAAGGATGCGGCTGTTCCCGATAGAAGCTGTTGAATCGGTAATTGAATCCGCATAAACCGATCGTATCCAGCGTCAATCGAGTCATATCTTCGGGTACGTCTACACTCTCATCCGGGTTCAGGCGCGCCCATTTCTGAATGAGTTGGAGCGCAATATCGACCATCATGCCGTGATAACCGCGCATGGCCGTTTGGCTGAAGCTTGGCAGCAGAATATTGTGCGCTTTCTGCCAATTAGGCTCATCCGTCTCGCTTGTGAACAAGCCGTCTCCGGCGAAAGCGCGGACTTTCTGCAGAGGTGCCCACACTTTCTTATCGAATCGGGACTCGTCACAAGCATCGGCTACCAATTCGTGGCTGGATATAAACAAATCCGACCGTCCGGGCAAATCCATTCTGAAAACAGGCCCATATTGATCCGCCAGCTTGACCAAGGATTGGACCGGGCTATCCAGATCCAATAAGGGAAGATTGCCAAGCGGTCCGAATGTTTTGGGTTGTGGAATCGTTGTTGTCATGTGCACTCTCCTCCTGATACAGGTTAGTATGGAACTGGTATCCTGGGGGTATTCAGCTCCACCCATTTACGTCCGAAACGGAATGAATATTCATTCCGTTTCGGACAAAAAACTTCGCTTATTCAATGAACACGAATCGCATTCCAGCAGCATTCTTCAATTTGAGCCAACAAACCGGGCGTTTCTTCCAGTGCGCCGGCCTTCATCATTTTAAAGAGCTTGACCATCGCTCCATAAACCATGGCGATCAGAGCATTCGACGGCAACGGGCAAATAATCCCCTGTTTTTTGCCTTCATCAATGACACCGCGAATTAAATCGAGAAATTGTTCAAACATCTCTCCGCTACTCTCATCCAGGAAAGGAGCGTCCGAATGAGATGCAATGAAAGTTAAAGCCTGATCATGAGCGCCTGCATATTCACTGATACAGAAGAAAATATGTTTAAAACGTTCGCGAATCGGCGCCGCATCGGGGGGCACATCTGTCAGCAGAGTATTGGTAAGCTGCTGGATGCATTCTTGAAACAGCGAGTTGACAAGGACTTCCTTGTTCGCAAAATAGCGATAGATGGTGCCGGCTCCCACCTGTGCCTGATCTGCAATCGTAGGCACCGTAGTCCCGTCGTAACCCCGTTCGGCAAACAGTTTTAAAGCAGCCTCCAAAATATCCGTTCTTTTGTTTTTAGACATTTTACAGTCCTCCCAACACTCGGAATGAATATTCATTCCTCTAAAATTAATTTATATTATTGATGCAAAATTGTCAAGAATGTTGGAAGGCCTCGTTGAAAGTCCTCCACTCTGATCAATATTTCCTTCCCTCCCTTCACATCCGACGCATTGCCATTGTTCATCGGGCCGTCTCGGCAGAAGAATCGTCACCCCGCGAACTTCTTCATTCGATTCGATGCGAACCGTTAATGGACCATCCTCCAATAAATCCACCTGGATTTGCCTGCGTGTCCGGAACCATTCCGCGATTTCCTCACTCGTCCACCATTCCAGACCCAATTCGTTCCCGTATCGGCATAGCTCGACGAGAAAATCACAAGCAGGAGTTTCATCCGAGCCGCCAAGCGGGATCGCTTGCTCCAACGCGCATTCCATTCGGATCTTCGCTTCCCTCACACCCGGTACAGAAAGGATATCGCTGGCTACCGGAGTTAAGCCGGTTAAAGCAACTTCACTTTCGTGTGGAGGCAGGCTGGCCGGATCCATCGTCCTCATACGATTGCTCCCCTAACCAGACAGCTGCCGCTTCCACCTCAGTCGCTGTAAGCTGATGACCGTGGCGCTCCCAATGAACCGTTACGTTAGCGCCCGCTTCAGTGAGCAGCTGCTGCAGCTCTTCTGTTTCTTCAGCCGAGCAAATCGGATCATTAACGCCTGCGCCGATAAAAATGGGGATTCCTGTTAAAGCAGGCAGCTTTATTCCCCTCCGTGGAACCATCGGATGATGAAGAATGGCTCCTTGCAGCGCATCTTCATAATGAAAGAGGAGACTTCCCGCCAGATTAGCCCCATTGGAATAACCGACGGCTATCAACCGGCTCCGGTCAAACGAATACTTAACAGAAGCCTGCTGCAGAAATTGGTAAACTTCTGTTGTTCGGAAGATCAGGTCCTCCTCATCGAACACCCCTTCCGCCAATCTTCTAAAAAAGCGCGGCATTCCGTTCTCGAGCACATTCCCCCGCAAGCTTAAGACGGACGATTCGGGGGATATTCGCTTGGCCAGCGGCAGCAAATCGCGCTCAGTTCCTCCGGTTCCGTGAAACAATACGAGAGTTGGCGCCTCAGGGTTGGAGCCTTGCTCAAAAAGATGTCTCATCCTTGCCTCTCCTCCAATGCTCTGACTTGAATAGGGACTAAATTCGCTTCAATCTGAGACCGGTACGGTTCAAACCATTCCGGCAGCATTAATTGTTCGCCCAATGCTTCCGGAGCTTCATCTCGCGTAAAGCCTGGAGGATCTGTCGCGATCTCAAACAAGATGCCGCCGCCTTCACGGAAATAGATCGCATTAAAGTACTGCCGATCAATAACAGAAGTCGGCTG
The DNA here is from genome assembly GCF_018403245.1 of Paenibacillus sp. J2TS4. Taxonomy (GTDB): domain Bacteria; phylum Bacillota; class Bacilli; order Paenibacillales; family NBRC-103111; genus Paenibacillus_L. The sequence goes on along the minus strand of NZ_BOSH01000003.1, from coordinate 258,410 downwards.
ATAGCCTTGCTGATCGGCCAGCGCGCGCCAATCGGCATGCTCTGCAAAATCGTGTGCGCGCCATGCGATATGGTGCACGGTACCGGCTCCTCCCGCCCCCATCGCTACGTCGGACAGCGGAACATCAATAATGTTGCCGAGCTGACCCGTCGCTTGGTACCGGGTATACCCGGTATCCTCGCCTACTTTTTTCAAACCAAGCGTATGCTCAAGCGCTTTTCTCGTCTCAGCCGCATTTGTACTGAACAGAATCGCGCCGCCAAAACCTTTGATCGCCTTCTCTCGTGGAATACCGTCGAACGACCATTCGCTGTTCGGCCCTTCCTCCCGTTCGACAAGCTCCAATCGCAAGCCTTCATTGTCCGAGAATTGCAAGTATTCTTCTGCAAACCGGGTTTGCTTCATCGTGGAAATTCTAAAGCCATGCAGGCGATTTTCCCAGAAGCCGAGCGTTCCCGGAGGAACGACATACGTGGTCACTCCAACCTGGCCTCCCCCCACTCGCCCTTTGCGCGAGGACGGCCATGGAAAGAAGGTGATGATCGTTCCGGGATTTCCCGCTTGGTCCCCGAAGTAGAGATGATACACTTCGGGAGCATCGAAATTGATCGTCTTTTTAACAAGCCGCAAACCTAATACTCCAGCATAAAAATCGACATTCGCCCGCGGATCTCTGGCAAAAGCAGTAATGTGGTGAATCCCTGCCGTTTGTAAGGACATAAATCCTCTCTCCTTTTTGTTTATTCTTAAATGATCCAGAGGCCTTCTTGCTAAGGTTAGCTTTTCCTCTCATTCGTTACTTAAATCATCAACCGAGAGCGGAAGCTAGCCAGCTTATTGAAGCAAAGAGTCTAAAGAATATGAGCCTGCTCCGATCAAGGCGATGCCGATGACGACGACACCTATTAATTTAATTTCAAGAATCTTGATTTAAAGATATATGACAAAAAAATAAAGAACTTAGTTCGGTAAATTTTCTTATTTAAGCCTGACCAGCCTTCTTTGACGCCGGAGCTAGCCTCCCTCGGCCCCTTTTCCCAGTTTCTTAAGCAGCCGGGTCGCTTCCCGCTTTTCTTCGAAGGAAAGACCATTTGTGATAGAGACAACGACCCCCACATGTTTTTGGAAAATACCGGAAAACCACTCCCTACCCTCTTTAGTCAATTCCGCGTAAATGACTCTCCGGTCTTCGTCGCAGGGAATCCGTCGCAGAAGGCCCTTCTTCGCCAGCTTATCGATATTATAGGTTACACTTCCGCTAGTGACCAGTATCTTCTCGCCGATTTGCTGAAGAGGAATTCTGCCTTTCGTATACAGCACCTCGAGAATCATAAATTCGGAAGGGGATAAGCCATATTGCTTCATGTCTTGAACCGCCCGATCCATAACGGTTTTATAAATTTTGGACAGAACGATAAATAACTTAAGAGAGTCGGTGGAGTAGTTACCTGCTTGATCGATAATGCCTGACATTGGACAATCCCCCCTTTCAAACATCTTGAATTTAATTATCTTGAATTTAAGATATAATAAAAACCTTCCTTTGTCAATAGTCTAATTATCTGGTGGTTCATACAAATTACGCTTAAATAGCAGCATCATAGGTCATTTTAGGGATTTGTAAAAGCTCTCGGGCATAAATTGATAAGAATGAGACCCAGGAGGTGACTTATGCGATATCCTGTTTATAATGTTCCTCCGTGTCCCCGCTGCGGGACGCCTAGCACACGGTTACCTTGGCCTTATTGGTCATGGCATGGATATTCAGCCCATGCATTCCAACCTTACCCGAAGTATGCGATAAATCCCGCGATTCCAATGCATGAAGGCTTCCGGGTTCCGGAGGAGCATGCCGGAGGACCGGAAAGTTCACAGGGTAGGCCGCCTCAGCCTCAACTGATTGACTGGTCTGCTCTGTATCCGAATGAAATCATCCTGCACGGCCCGGCGGTGAAGAAAGTTTCCCTAACCTATGACGATGGACCGGATGATAGGTGGACCCCACAAATTCTCGACGTGTTAAAAGCTCATCAGGTGAAAGCGGCCTTTTTCTGCGTCGGGTGGCGAATTCAGCGATATCCCGATGTTCTCAAACGCATCGTACAGGAAGGGCATATCGTAGCCAATCATACATGGAATCATCCTAATTTGACCAAGCTTCCCGTGAATGAGGTGAAGAATGAAATTGTGCGGACCGAGGATGAAATTAATCGTTTGGTAGGACGAAGAACAGCGCTCTTCCGTCCCCCGTATGGCGCGCTAAGCGACCAGGTGGTCAAAACTATCCTGGCCATGAATTACAAAATCATCCTGTGGGACGTCGACAGTCTTGATTGGTCCGGATTAACAGCAGAACAAGTTGCCACCAACATTCTTTCTCATGCTCATCCAGGCGCAATTATTCTACAGCACAGCGCCATTGGCATAGGAGGGAGCCTGCAGAATACCGTTAACGCCCTTCCTTATACAATTGAAACACTGAGAAAACAAGGCTATTCCTTCGCCACCCTGCCGGAGCTGCTCGGCATTCCCGCTTATAAGGAATAAGTTGTCGCTTGAGGGCTGCCGGGGTATTTGTTGCGAGCTACATTGTTGGAGGACATTTCTAGGTTACTTTGCTGTGGGATACATAGGGGACATTGCTAGGTTACATTGCTGCAGGATACCTTGCTGGGGGCTATTCAGTTGCAAGCCGTCATCGCTTTCGACTATTATCCCCTTGGCTCAGGATAATCCACTTTACCAATACGAATACTTTCCATAGACGGGAACCCGACTTTCTGACCCAACGGGATACTGCCCATAGACGGGGCTCGACTTTCTGAACGAACGGGATACTGCGCAAAGGACAAGTGCCTCCCACCACAACCGAAGGAGCCAACAGAGCGACTGGCGCAATCGTGGTCAGCCGCTACTCTCATAGCGCTATGAAGCCAAGCCGAGTGCTTGAGAAAATGCGAGCCGGTAGCGTTGCGCTGTGCACCAAACTGAACTTGGGAGATTCCCGCGTGGCCAACTGGATATCGGTCAAAAATCGTCTGGCTTTGGTTCAAAAAAGGAAACATCATCGACATAAATGACGTCTTTCGTTCCAGCTGTACTGCCGACAATAAATGACACTCGATCCACTGTTTCCAGCCATTCACTGCGTTTCGGAATATTTCCTATAAATAGATTGTTAATGAATAATTTCGTGTCACCCAAACCATTCGCCTCTACCCGGAATTTGTACCAATTATTGGTCGCTATCGTGCCTGCGGGAGCGAGAGGGTGAGTAGTATCTGTAAAATAGTTGACGACCCCGTTTGCACTGACGGATATCTGATAGACCACTTCCTTCATACTATTAAGAGACCATAGTAACAATCCAAAACCTCTGTCTAATACTTTTGGATAAACCTTCATTTCAAATACTTTAGTAGCTGTTTGTGTACCGACAAGCTCAACATTTCCCGCACTTGTAGAAAGATTATCAGAAATGCTGAGCACATTATTTTGATTCATTGTTGCAATACTTGCCGCTCCCGATATCACGGTAAAGCTGGTAGGAAGACCCGTCCCTTCAAAGGTGATAGGGTCTATCACATCCATTACAATCGTGACATCAACCTGAGAGTTAAAGGTGATTCCATTATTTGAAGCGGTTACGCTGATCGTCGCCTTTCCAAAAGTATTTCCGCCCGTTATGGTTCCGTTTGTGGAAACTGTTGCAATACTGGGCGCACTACTTCCATACGTAAACGAAACACCGTCTGTTACCTCTTCTCCCAAACCATTATTTGCCCACGCAATGAGACGAGTCTGCTCATTAGGCACTAAATTCGATTTCACCAATTTATACGCCAACTCTGTAATGATGCTATCATCAATAACCTTGACTTGTCTTGATACAGGATGAGTAACTCCTTGATAGGTAATCGCCGCTGTAATAATTGCGCTCCCTGTCCCAACGGGTGTAAGCAATCCATCAGCATTAACTGTTACAACGCTTGTATTATCCGAAGAATAAGTTACGGTATAATCTGCCTTCGGGATCATTCTTCCATCTTGATCTAAAACAATGACATGAACCGATTCCGTGCTGTTGCTTGATGCAATTTGGTCAATGTTGGATCCGATCATTGCTTTGCTGAAATTTCTTGTACTTGATATTGATGTCGAAACATTAACAAACCGATACTGGGCTTGTAGTGAATTATACATGGTACCGTCACTTTCCACGATGGGTTTCCCACAAAAAACAAGAGTACTTAAACCTGCATTTCCGCGAGTAAAGGTATCTTCCGGCGTATAAATTGTCCCCGTCTGCTTAGTCCAGGTTACACCCGAATCCGCGGAAACCCAAGAAAATGCTTCGACGGAGTTTTCGTCAATTCTTGAACCTACGATTGTATAGTACAGTCTACCGTCGATCAGTTGCGCCATATTTCCGTTTTGAGGAAATTCTGTTGATTCATAGTACTCTGTGAAAGTTGCTCCATTATTCCGCGAAATTCTCATGCCTTCCAGCCCATCTAATATGTGGAAAAATCCGACTGCACGTAAAAAGGGATACCCTGTAAGTACAACTGTACTTTGTCAGGATATCCCCGTGAGTATCGGATTCTAGCACCTTATGTGTATCAGCTTCAAGCCATGTATACGAACTTTAAATTCGGCTAATGTCTATTTCTGTTTTATTCCATACTTGCGATCAAGGCTTGCGCATCCGCAGCCAGCTTATTCTTTGCTGCTTCGGATATTTTGTCCTGATGAGCTTGATTGTTCATATGCTTCAGAAAATCGCCGAGGCTCTTCACCGCATGCGTGATATGCCCTTTGTCCCAATGATGCCTTGCTTGCTTCAGGCTGTTGCGCAGTTGGTTCGTAAGCGGCTTTGTTACATCACCGGAAGAAATATACTCCTCCAGCTGCCAGGCTATCGATTCTAATGTAACCGGTGCAGGAAGGGAAACCATTTCATGCGTCAACGGAATGACGAACGATGCGCCTGGAGCCACATCGTAAACGTAGCCTTTGCTAAAGTCATTCACATCGACAAAGGAACGTATAAGGGTTATGTCGCCCAGCTGGATGCTGTATTGATTTTCACCAAGCGCTTCTATTCCCCTCACTTGATAGGCTGCATTGCGAATTTGGTCATTCTCAGCAAACAGCCATTGGCCAATCAAGTCCTCCGGCTGCTTCCCGGACAAGTCCATCGTCACCACAAGCTCATTGCTAACCGATAGATCGCGGGTAAAGTCGGTGACGGTTCCGGTCAGTCTTGCCTGACCAGGCTCCGCCTCGGAATCAAGCGGAGTGATGGCCGCTCCATCATGCACATATCCATACTCCTGCTCACCATCTACTTCGGAATAGATTCCAAAGAATCCTTGGAATCGGAACTTGCCATCGACGACGTACTCCAGCTCGCTATTCAGAGAGTAGATGATGTAGTCTGTCCGTCCGTTATCCAGTGTAACTTTGACGGCTTGCACCGTATTCTCATCGGCTTCATTCTCTCCTTGGCGCACAACCGCCTTTTCTATAGCTTGAACAAACCGGCTGCCTTTGTAAGGCTCGATGACCGAAGTAAATAAGCTGTCCAGATCAGCACCCGTGCGGTGTCCAATGAAATAGCGGATCTCCTTCGGATTCCCCGGCTTATTGTCCGGAGGCAGCCCATTGGCCAGCGCCGCTTCATCCAGCGAAGTCATCATCGTAAGCCGCAGGTGGACATCGGTATCCGCCCCAGCTCCGCCTCCGTAGATGTTCCACGTATCCTTCACATTCCAGTCTATGCTAAACGGCTGCTGCGGATTCTGAGCCCGGTCCACATCCTTCAGCCAGTGGAAGCCGCTGCCCATATAACCGGCTCCTTCCACATCATCCACCCGTTGACCAAGCGGCACATCCGCTCCGGCATAAGTACCGACATACTGGCCGTTGGCATCGACTTGAGGAACAAGCTCCAGTCCTTCGGTAGTCACTGGTCCTTCCATACTGTGGAAGCTGAAGTGATGGTCATTGCCGCCTTGGACTTTAAAGAAGTCGACGATATAGGAGTTCTCCTCGTCCACCTTGATCATTGCAGACGTCCGGCGATATTGCGAAGCCTGCGGGTAGACCTTGGGCGCTTCTACATCAATCAGCTGCACTCTGCCGCCGTTCAGATCTGCGTGCTTGGGCAGGGAGACAACCTGCGTGTTCATCTTTCTTTTATTGACCACAACCGTATTATGACTAATGGTGTTGTTCATCCACTGCGCCCGATGCATATCTACCGAATCCGCAAATTTCGGATAGCCAAGATCAGGCAGCAGATCAAGGCCAAAAGCGTGAATACCCAGATTGAGCGTATCCCGGTGCCCGTGCCCGGACGAAATTCCATAATACATCCACATTCCACGCTGAGTATCTATCGGTTCCGGAAGAGTATCATCCTGAGGATCCTGCAGCCGGAGCTCGGTCACTCCCATCTTATAGTTGCTGGCTCCGTCCGTAATTCCACTGTACCGGAATGAGATTTGATGCTCACCCGCTTCCAGTGTCATGGTGGCCAGCAACTCCAATTCTTTGGAGGAACCGAAGAAATCTACTTCTTTTACAAATTGATCATCAATATATACGTTATATCTGGCATAGGTAGGCGCGCGCCACGGACGCAGAAGCACTTCAAATTCCCCTGCCGTTTCTACAGGAAAAGCGAAAGTGATCGAATGCCCGGGCTCGGTAGCTTCCAACTGGACCGTAGAGTTGGAATCGAAGATTTTATAGCCCGTTGAGCTTTCGGTAACATCCATATCCATAAAGAATAGGCTTTCTCCGTATTGCGGAGCCGTTTTAATGCCGTCGCGCAAGCCCGCAAAGCCGAAACCGGACAGGTTCGTGCTTCCCAAATCAAGCGGTCCATACTCCTCAATAATGGCTTCGAGATCCTGGCCGATTTGCTCCGGATTTTCTGTAAACACATCACTATGAATACCGGAAGCGCGGTAATTATTCAGAAAATAGGCTAATTGGGCATAAATCGGATCCCGGTATACTTCGTAGGCCCTGATCATTTGCGCCAAATCCAGGACATGTACCGGATTCCCTGCCGCTGCCGTATCTCCGATGGAAGGAGTATACCGCTCCAGCATCGTTAAAGGATACATGGCCGAGAACATTTTGCGGAACTTCACATTCTGGTATAAATCTGCCTCCGGATACTTATCGTATCCCTCCAATATATTGGCGACCTCCAGATAGGACGAGATCCATAAGCGGTTATAACCGGGGGAGCCTTCATTGCCATGGCCATCCCGATCGACTGTATTGACAAGGCCAGCTAGTATATTACCGCCTGTCACCCGGTACGGGTTCGATAACAGCCCTCCGCTCTGGAAGTTAAAATCCAGCCATTCCTTTGTTTCTGGCAGTGTATCATACACGACCGCGGCCAAGGCCAATGCACTCTGATGGAAGCCGTTATTGCCAAAAATATTCGCGTTCTGAATATTCGGATACACTTCCTTCAATATTCCGTCCTCAATATTTTTGTGAATGCCTGCTGCGGAATCCTTGAAGGAAAGCCTGTACTGCTCACCCTTTTGCTGTAAAAATACAAGAACCTCGGCCATCACTTCCGGATCCTCCATCGCCGGGAAGAAGGCGTCATAAGCTTTAACAAACTCCTTCACCAGCCCGGTTTCCCATATCGATCCGACCGCCTTGCCCCCGGCTCTTCCCCCATCGGAATGCCAATAGATCGACCGGTCAAATACCCGTAAATCCAGACTCGGGTAAACGTCAGCGATCCGGTCGAGCAGAACAATCCCCGCCTGGGCATACTGTTTATCGCCAGAGAAAATATAGGCATCCCGCAGCGACTTCAGAGCATCCACCACGACACCGTTTCCATACCAGAGATGCCAGTGTGTATAATACGAAATAAACGTATAGTAATTCCCGTTATCATCTATCCAGCCATAGCCGTCGTCTACTCCCCAGGTTTCTCCCTTCTCCGGGTACAGCTCATTGACTAAAAATCGAGGGTCCGCCAATTCTCTACGGAAGATGCCCTGTTCATCCAAGCCGCTCTCATAATAAGACTTGAAATCATTCGTCGGGTAGCGATAATTATTTCCATTCTCGTCTACCGCGCTCGGATCGATCAGCTTCCACGGCTCATTGAACGGATCGGCCTTGTAGGGGTAATTCCCCCATTTATCAATTTCCTTGCCGGACACCGGACTGCCTAACGGCTGATTCACCGCATAGCTTCGCGGCAAGGTTTGGGGCGGAACCGCATCCCACAGAAAATCCCATCCAGCATCCACATATTTAGCAGCCGCTGTAACTGCTCCTGTCCGGTAGCTCTTGGCCCAATCGTATTGCTCTACATTAGTTCGAGCGTTGGCCACCTTTTCTTCGGTATAAAAGGTGCTGCGGATTTTAGAACTCATTAACTCCCCTACTTCCACAGTGACCTGATCGGATTGGGTGATACCGGCAAAAGTGACGTTCACAGTAATTACCGCAGTTCCGGCGCCGACCGCCTTAAAAAACCCATTGTCTGTTTTCTTCTGTAATACTTGCCCATCACTGCTTGTAAATTCGATCTCGGCATGGGATAAGTCGGCTTCCTCGCCATTATCCAGCAGCCCCTCTACCGAAGCCTTCACATATTGAGATTCCACCGGAGCCCCATCATCGAGACTAAGCTGCACACTCTGAAGATGACTATTCGTAACCTCGATGGGCAATTCCGCGCTTTGGGTAATGCTAGCCAATGTCACCTGAGCATGAATATTGGCCGTTCCCAGCTTTAATCCGGTTACTTGGCCAGTGTCGTCCACACTAACCGTCTCCGGGTCATCACTTTGGAACTGAATAACGGCCCCCGATAAATTGGCGTCGGCTCCACTGCTTAATTTCCCGCTGACCCTGAGCTGTCTTGTCCCCATCAACGGTAATGGGGCCCCGTCCAATTCCAATACAACGCTCTCCAATTTAGCATTCATCACCTGAATCCTTATGGCTTGATCAGCTGCCAGCCCATCCGCCTCAGCCTGAACACGAATGTAGGTCGAGCCTTCGGCCAAACCGGTTATTAAACCGCTTTCATCCACACTCGCAATTTGGCTGTCATCGCTAGAGTAGGAGAGATTGACCTGATGGACCGGTGTTCCGTCTGATTTATAGACGGCTGCAAGCACACTGGTCGTTTCATTACTTAGCAGTACTTCCTTGTCCGTCGATGCCTCCAGATGCAAAGCAGGAAGCCCCTGCTGTTCAATTAGAGTAAATTGATACGGATACAAGGAATAGTTCGATCCCTTGTCCGCATGCTCGTTCCGTCCCGTTACTGTAAAGGTAAGGGTGTGCGTCCCTTCGGTTAAATAGACCGTTTTCAACGGAACGCTAGGTCCGAACATACTTCCCGGGTCATAGAAATCGTACTGCCCGATCCGCTCATCATCGATAAACAAATCTCCGATTCCTGCAGCCTTGTAAATATAACCTTGAAAATTAACCAGGTAATAGCCTGTCTTCGGAACATCAAGTTCGAACGATCGGGATTGCCCGACCGCATCTGCCGCAATCGAGGTTCCATATAAATCCACTTTACGAGTAATCGGCTTTTCGTTAATGTCTCCCAGCACCCGGATATTCGCGTTTCCGGAATATGCATCAATAAACCTATAGGTGCTTTCCATCGGTTGTTCTGCTGCCTGTGCTTTAGATAGGAATGAAGCAGCAAATGAAACGGGGAGCATTGAAACAACAAGTAAAAATGTAAGGATAACTGATAGCTTGGCACTTAACCGTTTATAAGCATACGAACCCACACTTGTCGCCTCCTACATAAAGTTTTTGGATTGAAAAAAATAATTGACCTCCTTTCATATATTTGAAAGCGTTACCAATATCATCCTAGTTGTTTTTGCTGTCAAAATAAATGGTAATATGATGACATTCCATAGTAATATTTTAACTTTCTATAGATAGAAAACAGAAAAACCCTTGATGTACAAGGGTTCTTCTAGCTTATGTTCAGTAAGATATGGAATGTTTCTGATACTAAACTCTACTGCTCCAGCAGTTGAGCTTGCCGGTTAAACCAATTCATGAAATTGTCCACAACCATATCCAAAAACTTTACGGTAGGTTCATGAATAAGATTGCCCGCCGCATCTATTTTCTCGTGAACAACACCGACGTAGACTTCATTGCCCGGAAGGAGCGGAGAGGAAACTCCAGGTGAAAATAAAATGTCGCGCAAATGTCCTTGCGCCCGAGCCGTGCCCAGCGCACCCATAGATGCGCCCATAATCCACGATGGTTTACCGACCAACACCTTATCGCCTCGGGATAACCAATCAATCGCATTCTTTAAAACGCCGGAAATAGAGTAGTTATACTCTGGAGTGACCCATAGAACAGCATCCGCTGCCGCCACCTTGCTGCGAAATTGGACAACCTCCGAGGGCGGGTTATTTTCTATATCTTCATTGTACATGGGGAGCTCTTTAATGCTCAGGACTTCTATATCCAATCTGGACTGATATTTTTTCTGCATGTATTCCGCCAGTTTTTTATTATACGACTCCTTGCGAATACTTCCTACGATTGCAACAATTTTCATCTGCAATGCCTCCTGTTGTCATCCTCACTTATATTGTTCTCTTTTAGATTTTCCCGATTTTTCAGCAATAGTCTTTTGAGTCCGAAATTTCTTGCCGATCTTTCACGCACGGCTCATTTAGTTTGCACATCAACAGTTGATATATCGATTATATTAAAAATAAAGCTGCTGTTCAAACCCGCATGAACGGCTTAGCAGAATAAAATAATAGATCGATTCGAATAGAAGCATGTGGACAAATAACGCATAGAGAGAGCATTGCCGTGCAACGCTCTCTAGCTGCCTTTACTCCATATTAATATTGCCTCCGACGATTCGATCTCCGGCATTTCCAGCCGGATCTGTTAAATAATCGTCTTCTTGAGCATGAATAATAATGGATTTGCCAAGCAGCGAATTCGGACTCCCCTTCTCCAACGTCGCTCGTTCGAGCAGCAGATCGGCTTCAGCGGTACCGTCCTGCTTTACTTCCAGATTCGGCATATCGCCTAGATGTTGCCCCTCAGGGTTGGAGCGGCCGTGCTTCTTTCCTTCCGGATTGAAATGACCCCCGGCCGTCTTGAAATCGAACGGAACAAAAGCTTTCTCGTGAATGTGAAAGCCGTGCTTGCCTGGAGTCAGTCCGGATACCTGCAACTGCAGGCGGACGCCCCCGGCTTCCCGCGTCAGGGTCGCTGAGCCTACTTCCTTGCCGCTAGTATCGTACAGCTTGACATACGGCTTGCCGATCGATACGGGTTGGGCCTTCCCTCGCCAGTCTATTTGCTGAACCGCAGCCAGCGTCAAGCCCCCGATTAAGATTATGCCGCAGATTAAAGCGGCCAATTTGCGTCCTAATGCTCCTTGCTTCATATTGTTACCTCCTAATTATTTAGCTTTTACTTGAATCCGGTCCGATTTCGCTCTCACATTCTTTTATTTCCATAATTTGCTTAGTTTTAAACGCGGCCACCCATTTCGAAGGAATCCGATGGAAGTTTTCTTATTTCAAATACTTTTTTTACTGCAGCTGTAACAAAACGATAGTAAACTGGCACTAATAAGTAAGAGACCGTCAAACAGGCCTGTGGAAATATGAGTAACGAAGAGGTGTGTTCATGTATGATCACATAAAACAGATGTATCTGGTTTACTACCATGAGCTGTACAGGTTTGTGGCCAAGCTTTGCCGAGACCCTGATCAGGTGGATGATATTATCCAGAATACGTTTTTGGAGGCGATTAAAAGCATGGAAACTTTTAAGAGCCATTCCTCCCTCAAAACCTGGCTGTTCGGCATAGCCAAGCATCAGTTGTATCGACAATTTAGAAAAAACAAAATCCAGCTCGACCTCGATGCACTGGCCGAGGCGGAGCTGGCTACGCAAAGCGACTTTAGCGATAAACTGCTGGCAGAGCAAATCCTTGATGCCATCAACGGATTGGACCCGCCTCATAACGAGATTATGCGACTGCGGCTAATCGATGGACTGTCCTTTAAAGAAATTGGAATGCGCGTAGGAAAGACGGAAAACTATTGTCGGGTGAATTTTTTCCGCACCAAGGATAAGCTTAGAAAGGAGTTTGCTTATGAACACATGTAATGTGGCCAAAGACCTCATCCCTTTATATGTAGAGGGGCTTACGAATGAGGACAGCACAGCGCTGGTGGAGCAGCATCTTGCGGAATGTGCGGATTGCAAAAGCTACTATGAAATGATCAAACAAGATTATGATAAACAAACGCCGGTTCAACCGGATAACAAACAGTTGGATAAATTAATGGCGCAGCTGGCAAAGTATCAGCAGAATATCAAGCTGGCCGGGGTGCTGCTAGCCATGTTGATGACCAGTATCATCCACGGCGCCGGGGTTCAGTTTATGTCGACGCTTCCTTTTCTGATTCTGGTCCCGTTTGTGTGCAGATTGTACTATAACAAATCATTGCCCATCCTGTTGTCTTCCATCGTCTTTGGGGTTATCGGAGGATTATTAAGCGAGAATCATGTCAGTTTTGTTCCTGTCTTTACTTTCTTGGCTTTTCTTTCATCCTGTGTCGGTGTCGGAGCCGGAATTCTAATGAAGCTTGGGCTTCAAAGAAACTGGAGAGTAGCTTGCTCCATAGCTGCCGGCGCCCTGTTAATTGTAAGCTGCCTCGTTTTCTTCTCGCTTAGCGGCAATCCGGTCGGTTATGTCCAGACGATGAGCAAAACCAAGGAATACGTTAATCAAACCTATGAGAAAGGAACGCTGACGTTCAAGGGAGTTGTTTTTAACTTCAAGGATAAGCAGCATTATGGAAAGTTCGAATATGTATTAAACCAAACCCGGCAGACGGCCCTCATCGGTATTAATTACTACGGAGAGGTGAACGATTCGTATAAGTACGCTCTGGAGATGCAGTTTGTTGAGGAGCGGAGCGCAGAGCTGAAGACCGAAATTGCCGCCGCGGTTGATTATTCGCCATTGACCATTGCGGCCAAGCCGGAAGAGGTGCTTCACATAACTCAAGATGAAATCAACAACCGATATTACCATCTATCCTATGATCTGGATAAGCGCAATAAAGCAACTGGGCTTAGAAAAAGCGAAAGCGGAAAGCTGCGCTATGAAATCTCTTTCGGTCCCTTCAGCCATGAGTACGATAAGCTGTCGAAGGAGCAATTTATAGCTAAATCGACCGCCATTCTGAGAGCTCTGCAAGCGCGTCAGGTACCGTATCACAGCATTCAAATATCTGCGCTGGATATGAACGGCGGTCAGCTGCAAACCGTAAGCTTTACCCATCCTTCCACGGTCCAGCAATTAATCGAAAGTTATGTGACGGAAGACTTTCCTCCCCAACCGAAAAAATAACTTCGCAAAATGTGGTCAAAAAAATCCCCCAGAGTGTTACTGTTCTTGGGGGATTTTGCTTTATTTACGGATCTCCCGATGGATCATTGTTGAATCACGTACTTTTGATATTTATCCAAGTCAACCGTCTTACATTCCAACGTCAGCTTCGTGCCGTTCGGTTCGTAATCGGTCGCCAGAACATGGGCATTTTCATTGAAATAAGAAATCAAACTTCCCTGGTCATAGGGAATCAACATCTGACATTGAATATAATTGTCGAAAATATGGTCACGGATTAGCCCGATCAGCTCTTGAATACCGACGCTATTCCTGGCGGAAAGATACACTCTATCGGCTTCCGCCCGAGGAATTTCAATCTCCATTAAATCGGCCTTATTATATGCGTAAATAGTAGGAACGTCTTCAATGCCTATCTCTTTTAAAGTATCTTTCGTAATCTGAATAAGCTGCTCGTAGTGAGGATTAGAATAATCCACGACATGAATCAGCAGATTAGCCTCAGCCGCCTCTTCCAGCGTAGAGCGAAAGGCTTTAACGAGATGATGGGGAAGCTTGCTCACGAAGCCCACCGTGTCCGTCAACAAAAAAGATTTGTTATCCGGCAAAGAAATATTGCGTATTGAAGTGTCCAATGTGGCGAATAACATATCCTTCTCAAACACTCGTTTGTGATCGGCCGATGGGTTGGACAGGCTCACCATAGCGTTCATGATCGTTGATTTACCGGCGTTCGTATACCCAACTAGAGAGACAACGGGAATCCCTTTCTTTTTCCGCTGCCACCTCTGTGTTTGCCGTTGGGCTACCAGCGTTTCCAATTCTTTATTTAAGGCGGAGATTCTTTCTTCGATCTTCCGCCGGTCCAGCTCCAGCTTCGTCTCGCCGAGGCCTCTGTTTGTCGTCCCGACGCCGCCGCTTTGACGGCCTAACGATTCCCGCAGCCCGATCAGCCGAGGCAGCATATATTGCAGCTGCGCGACTTCCACCTGAAGCTGCGCCTCCTTAGTTTTGGCCCGTTCGGCAAAGATGTCCAATATTAGAATCGTCCGGTCGATGACCTTGCACTCCAGATCCGCTTCCAGATTACGAATCTGAGAAGGAGATAATTCATCGTTAAAAATAACGACATTCGCCTCATATTGCTCGATCAAAGCCAGAACGTCCTGAATTTTCCCCGTTCCGATATAATGGGAAGGGTTGACGCGATTCAAATTTTGGGTCAGCCGAGCGACGACCTCCACTTCGCAAGCGGCTGCCAAATTGGCCAGCTCTTCCATGGAGTAGGCAAAATCCTGCTGTTGATTAAAATTGACACCGACCAGAATCGCTTTTTGTGTTAGTTCCATAAGTAAATATCCTCCGAGCATTTTATATTAACCTGTGGCGCACTACCCTTAGAGAATTCATCGCATTTCTAATAAAAGTGCATGGGCGCACCCTTCTGATCTAAGAAGCCTTGGATTGGGTGGCTCTCTATTCTTATATTTTAACAGAGATCTGACCGTCCATACCGGATTTTATAGTTATATTCGTTTTTGCGTACGACAAAAAGCACTCAAAGCAAAACAAGCCATGCGAATAAGCAAACGAATAAGAAAGGCAACCAAGCCAACATCGCGCAAAAACATCCCGTCCTTCGTTCTTGGGGAATAAAAAGGCAGCGGTCTGCAGATTCCATGCCTTAGCATTCCTTGCAACGTATGAACGGGATGCTCCTGAATAACACCCAATCAAATTAAACTAATCAATTCCGTCCCGATGGAAAGTCCTCCGTACTTTATTGCCGACAATCTGCGAAAATTACTCCTATGCTCTTATAATGGCTGGTCTACTTTTGATCCTGGCTCCCGGCACCTGACAAAAGCTGCGCCTGGGCGGCAGCAATCCGGGCCAATGGCACGCGATACGGTGAACAGCTAATGTAATCCAATCCCGCCGCATGACAGAAAAATATCGATTGTCTATCTCCCCCATGCTCCCCGCAAACTCCGGTTTTCAAATGGGGCTTTACCGTTCTGCCCTTCTGCACCGCCCATTCAATCAATTGCCCGACTCCTTCCCGGTCAAGCACTTGAAACGGGTTGTGGGGAATGACCTTCTGCTCTACATAATGAGTCAAAAACTTCCCTTCGGCATCGTCGCGGCTGTAACCAAACGTCATCTGAGTCATATCATTCGTGCCGAATGAAAAGAAATCCGCCTTCTCCGCAATTTGATGGGCAGTCAATGCAGCCCTCGGCACTTCAATCATCGTGCCGACCTTATAAGGACAGCGAGCGGCCTCCCGCCCCAGAACCCGTTTCGCAATCCGATCCACCAAAGAACGCATCAGCTCTAGTTCATTCACATGACCGACGAGCGGAATCATGATTTCCGGCAAGGCACGAATCCCCTCGGCCGCACATTCGGCTGCTGCCCGGAAAATCGCTTCCGCCTGCATTTCATAGATTTCCGGGAATACGATGCCGAGGCGGCAGCCGCGCTGGCCAAGCATCGGATTCGCTTCGTGAAGAAGACGGACTTTGCGCAGAAGCTGCTCCACCTCGGCTTTCTCCACTGCAGCGGAGGGGAAATCCTGCGAATCCAGTCCCGCGGTTGCCAGTCCTGCCGCCTTCGTTGAAGCAGACCGATCAGATGTGAACTCGTGACCTTCCGGTACGGCCGCTTCCCGCCTTTCTTGTGCAGCTAAACGATAATAACGCTGGGACAGTTCGTCCACATTCGGTAAAAACTCATGCATAGGCGGATCGAGCAAACGGATCGTCACCGGCTTCCCGTCCATCGCGCGGAACAAGCCCGCAAAATCTTTGTGCTGGATAGGCAGCAGCTCTGCGAGCCATTTCAGCCGCTCCTCCTTGGACTCCGCGAGGATCATATGGCGTACGAGCGGAAGCCGGTCCGCCCCGAAGAACATATGCTCCGTGCGGCACAGTCCAATCCCCTCCGCACCAAACAGGCTCGCCTTGCGGGCATCCTCCGGATTGTCCGCATTCGTCATGACTCGCAGCGTGCGCACTTCGTCCGCCCATTGCAGCATCTGCTCCAGCTCCGCAGACAGCTCCGCTTCCTTCAGCCCAACCTTGCCTGCAATGACGCGGCCATTCGCGCCGTCGATCGAAATCCAGTCGCCCTCGCGGATCGTTCGGTCTCCGGCCCTGAACAGGTTTCCGTCGATGTCTAGCGACTCACAGCCGCACACGCACGGCTTCCCCATTCCGCGGGCGACAACGGCCGCATGGGAAGTCATCCCTCCGCGACTGGTCAATACTCCTTCGGCCGCCAGCACACCGTGAATATCTTCCGGAGTCGTCTCCGAGCGGACAAGAATAACCGGTTTGCCCTCCTTCGTCCAATGCTCGGCGGTATCGGTGTCGAACACGGCCTGTCCCGACGCGGCTCCGGGAGATGCCGGAAGTCCGACCGCAAGAACCTCCGGCTCACCAGAACAATCGATCGCCCGATGCAGCAATTGATCGAGATGAGTCTCTTCTATCCGCAGCAGCGCCTCTGCTTTCGTGATGATGCCTTCTTCCACCAGCTGCACGGCAATCCTCATGGCTGCTTGCGGCGTTCTTTTCCCGCCTCTCGTCTGCAATATATACAGCTTATGTTTGTCCACCGTAAACTCGATATCCTGCATATCTTTGTAGTGTCGCTCCAACTTATCCGCCAGCTCCGCAAGCTGCACGTAAAGTGGCGGCATTTCCTGCTCCATCCGGGCTATCGGCAGCGGCGTCCTGATTCCGGCCACTACGTCTTCCCCTTGAGCATTAGTTAGAAATTCGCCGAATAGAATCTTGTCCCCAGTAGACGGGTTCCTGGTGAATACTACTCCGGTCCCGCAGTCGTCCCCCCTGTTGCCAAAAACCATCGCCTGAATATTGACCGCCGTGCCCTGTTCGTCCGGGATCCGATGAGCCTTGCGGTAAATAATGGCCCTTGCATTGTTCCAGGATAAAAATACCGCTTCTATCGCTTTCTCCAGTTGTTCGTTTACATTCTGTGGGAACGGAACCGCCGCTTCCTGCTCGATTAGCTGTTTGTATTGATCCACCAAGCTTTGCCAGTCTTCCGCCGTTACTTCACTTTCTTCCGAATAGCCCCGCTCCTCCTTCATGCGAATCAAAAGGTCTTCAAAGGAAATCAATGGAATATGGAGAACGACATTCCCGTACATTTGAATAAGACGGCGATAGCAATCGTAGGCGAACCGAGGATTATTCGTTTCCTTCGCCAAGCCTTGCACAGTTTCGTCATTAAGCCCCAAATTTAATATCGTGTCCATCATGCCCGGCATCGAGGAGACTGACCCCGAGCGAACCGAGACCAGAAGGGGATTGTGTGGATCCCCGAACCTCTGGCCTTTTGCGTCTTCGATGCCGTGCATTGCCGTAGAAACTTGCTCCATGACCCCCTCCGGCAAAGCACGCCCGCTCGCATAAAAAGCACGGCAAGCCTCCGTCGTCACGGTAAAACCGGGAGGCACCGGAAGACCGATGCCTGTCATTTCCGCCAAATTGGCACCTTTGCCGCCGAGCAATTCCTTCATAGACACACTGCCCTCTTGAAAAAGAAACACCCATTTAACCGCGTTCATTCGACTCGACTCCTTTAGCCAGGCTGCAATTGGCTTCTTCGCATATTGTGTAGAACTTCTTGACGCCTTCCGTGGGTATAGTCCCGATAATCTTGCCGCAGCTCCGACATAATATCGTGCCGAGCTCAAGCGGGAGAATCGCCGTTCTTGCCGTCCATCCTTCATTAGTGTTCATTACCCGTCACCCCCAATTAGGTTCGCCTTACGGCGGGAAAACGTTGAATCCTTCATTAATGAGTTTTAATTCATTAAATATGACGTACTATTTCTAAAAATATAATACAACAAACTGATTTATGACACAATATATAAATTAATCATTTTATTATTACATCCTATTTTGAACAAGTCTATGAATAGGCCTAGCTATTCCCATTGCAACCCAAAAAAAAGAACCGCCTTCCTACAGCGGTTCTAAGCAAATATGCTATGGTTAGTTTCCAAGATGTTCTTTAATGGCCTCAAGCCCCGCCATCTGTCCAAGAAAAAACGTATCCCCAACTAAAGTATCAACGGAATAAACCTGATTCTTTTTAACAGCCTTCAAGTTTTTCCATACCGGGTGATCGGTCCAAATATTAATAAGCCCTTGCGGATCTTCCGGATTCATTTGCCGGCGATTTTCAGCAATAAATATATGATCCGGGGCAAATTCGCTTAACGCTTCTATTCCTATTCTGCCTCCAATCTTGCCGTCTTCCGGCAGCCCTTCCACAGGTGTCAGTCCAACCTCCTCATAGTAAATAGGAAAATTGACAGGATGAATGACTGTGAAGTCCTTGCCGTTCGAGATTAGAAACAGCACGGTTTCACCCGAATGCACGGCGGCCGCTGCCTTGGCCTCTTCCTTCAGCTTATTAAAGTCGGCAATCACTTCCTCGGCCTTGTCCTCCTTGCCGATGATCTCAGCAAATTTCATGAGGCGGGACGGAGCATCCAAAGAAAAATCAATGACGATAGATGGAGCCAGCTTATCGAATTCTTCAAACCTGGAGCCCTTGCCCGTACTGGTCATTACAATGATATCCGGATCCATTTCCATCAGCGTTTCCAGGTTCGTTTTCCCGCCAAGATCGACCACTTCTTTTCCTTCCGCATATTTGGCAAAGATCGGTGACCGCTCTTTCGTGCTGAAGCCTTCAGAGACGATCGGGGCAAAATCAAGAATGAGCAAATAGTCTGTCCCCATTATATCGACACTGGCCACTCTTTCCGGCTTCTTCTTCAGCTCCAATTCTCCCATTACATGCTTGATCGTACGCGGGAAAGCCTCTTTAGACAGCTCATCCTTCTCCTTGTCTGGAGACGACCCGTTTTCAGCAGAGGCCATTGCTGCCCCTGACGGATCTGGATCAGCTGCAGAGCCTGGCCCTACCCCTTGCTGTTTTTCTCCACAGGCCGCCAACAATACCACGGTGAGCATAAGAACCGCTATACCGATCTTCATTTTCCCAATTCGCATTTGGACTTCCCCTCTATTCCACTTCTTAATATTTAGGTTTGCGTTTGCTTCTTCTTAACCGATCCAAATCTTCTATATTTACGCCTTGGTTCTCAATAATAAGTAAATAAAGTAAGGACCGCCCAGTAACGAGATGACAACTCCGGCCGGGATCTCCGTATATTCCATAAAACTCCGGCCGATCGTATCTCCGGCCAGCACAAGCAGCGAGCCGACTGCAGCCGTAATCGGCAGCATATATTGATGTTGAGGACCAACCAGCCTTCGCGCAATGTGCGGGCCAAGCAGCCCGACGAACCCGATTCCCCCGCCGGTAGCTACACTGGAAGCTGCCAAACCAACGGCCGCGGCCATTAATCCCAATCTTTCCCGATGGATGGGCACCCCTAGCCCCACAGCGATTTGTTCATTCATGCTGAGCATATTCATCACTCTTGATTTCCAATAGACATAGGGCAGCAGGATAACTATCCAAGGGAGCAGGGCGAGAACGAATTTCCAGTTGGAACCCCACAACGATCCCATCTGCCAGGTGACTACGAACTCAAAGTTTCGCGGGTTAAGCTGCAGAGTCAGGATGACACTTGCGGCGCTTAATCCAGCCCCTACCGCAATACCGGTCAGAAGGAGACGGGTTGGCGAAATGCCCTGCCCTTTTTTATAAGAGAGGGTGTATATTAACACTGCCGTGAGCCCTGCACCGACTAGAGCCAAAAAGGGCATCAAAAACGGAGGAGCAACATTTGTCGTCGGATAAAAGGAAACGAACAGCAGGACGGCCAGCCCTGCGCCGGAATTAATCCCGAGAATGCCGGGATCAGACAATCCGTTACGCGAGATTCCTTGCAGCACAGCTCCCGATACCGCCAAACCAGCGCCAATCATTACTCCAATGATAATACGGGGAAGACGCAGATCGAACAATACGGTATTTTGTTTCTTGGAGCCTTCTCCCAGCAGCGTATGCAGTACCTCAAGCGGCCCTATGCTGTAACGCCCTGTGTTCAGACTGACAAGCAAGCCGAGCAGCAGCAGGATCCCCAGCAGCGTGATCCCTTTCATACTTCGTTGTTTTTGTTTAGAATTCATCAGCTCCGGCATAGGCTACAATTCCCTCCGTTCCTTGCGAGCAAGAAAGAGGAAAAAAGGAACGCCCAGCACAGCAATGATGGAACCAAGCGGAGTTTCGTAAGGCAAGGCGATAAGCTTCGCTCCGATATCAGCAAAAACCACTAAAACTCCTCCCAGCACAGCGGAACACGGAATAATCCATCGGTAATCGACACCCACCAGAAATCTGACGATATGCGGAATGATCAGACCGATAAACCCGACGCCGCCAACGGTAGAAACGGAAGCGCCGGCCAGAACCATAACGATAACCGTTCCGATTCCTTTAATCAGCTTTGTCCGCTGGCCTAAGCCAGAAGCTACCTCCTCGCCCAGGCTTAGTATCGTTATAGAGCGGGAAATCAGCATGGCTGCTATTAATCCGCCAACAATCCATGGCAGCATCACCGAGACCTGAAACCATTCGGCGGTCGATATCCCGCCAGCGGACCAGAAGGCCAGATCGTAATTAATCTGGAACAGTAGAGACAAGGCTTGAGTTAATCCCGATATTAAGGAACCGACAACAGCGCCGGCCAATACGAGCCGGAGCGGCGTCATGCCGCCTTTGGCAAAATAAGCGATCGCATAGACCAGCAAGGCCCCCATTCCCGAGCCAATGAATGAAAATAATATGATATATTCAAAGGGCAGCCATGGAATGAACGCAAAGACCAGCACGAGGACGAGGCCGGCTCCTGCGTTAATGCCCAGCAAGCCGGTATCAGCAATAGGATTGCGAGTCATTCCTTGCATGAGCGCCCCCGCTACCGCAAAGGCGGCACCGACCAATGCCCCGGCAAGTGCCCGCGGCATCCGCAGCGTCTGCACGATCACATGGTGATCATTATTGGGATCATAAGCGACTATGGCACTCCATACCGTCCCAAACGAAATGTTGGCCACTCCCGTTATGATGGAGGAACCAATGCCGAATACGATTGCACACGCCCCGGCAAAAATGATGAAAGCAGCCATCCACGGACGTGTTCGAAGCGGAGGGTTAGGATTACCGGATATCGGCTGAGACCGGGCCATTAGAATACATTTCCTCCGTTAGGGTCGATGTATGAATAACCGTCAGCTTATCCTTGGCAGGGGTCCGCGGTCTTGCCTCGGGAATCGTTTCGGGATAGCCGACCTGAAGCATACCGACCAGCTTTTCTCCAGGATTGACGCCTACGGCCTTTAGGAATCCGGGCTGGTACGTGAATGGCTCCGTTTTCCAGATGACTCCGAGCCCACGCTCCCAAGCGGCGAGCTGAAAATTCTGAATCAATGTGCTAGCAGCTGCAAAATCCTCCTCCCATTCCCGTTGCCGGGAATCCTCCTGAATGATAACCAGCAAATATGCCGGAATTTCCATAAGCTTTACGGGATCTCGTTTCTTGATGCCGTGACTGG
Organism: Paenibacillus sp. J2TS4; assembly: GCF_018403245.1. GTDB lineage: Bacteria > Bacillota > Bacilli > Paenibacillales > NBRC-103111 > Paenibacillus_L. The sequence continues at coordinate 236,387 of NZ_BOSH01000003.1, read as the reverse complement.
ATATCGCTTCAGAAATAATCCTCTTTCCTTCATCGATATATAAAATAAACCTCCACGGCTCTCTCAAACCGTGATTGGGTGCCCAAACGGCTATATTCAACAGCTCGGTAATTACCTCCACAGACACGGAATCCGTTTTAAACCGTTTGATTGTCCGCCTCTCTGTAATTATGCGGCTGGCGGGATAAGGGTTGGACTTCATGAGATGTAGGACCTCCTCGGAATGAACTTGTTTTGAAATTGATTCTCATTATCATTGTAGTGCAGCAGCAGAATATTAAAATAGAGAATCCTGATTATTTGAATAGACATTCCTCTTCCTCATAATCATTCGTGAAATAACCCAATGCTTTAGCAATCGCCTGTTCGTGGCCCAGGGCCGAATAATGGAGCCAAGGATACGCATTGGCATAATATACATTTCCTTTAATCATTTTGGGCTTGCATCCAGCACGAACATGAAGATCAAACAGCAGAACGTGATCCGCTTGAAAATCGTTCAATTGCTCAATGCACTCCACATCCTCGAATTCCATATCACGAACGCCGAGCGGAGAATGCAGCTGTAAATCGCCGTACAATACCTCTCCCAATTTCCGTCTTTTTGCACCGAACACCCGGACTCCGTTGACCCCCACCCTCGCCGCCAAAACAGTCTCGTTGCGCATTTTTCTATGAATCCGTTCCCTCGCGGCTTTGGCTTTTAATTCGTAATAATATAGCCAACTAGCTGCGACCTCCTTCACCCCGATCATCTCTGCGAGCTGTTTCAAATGCTCGCGCCAGGATAGTTTCTTATAAGAAATGAGCTGCACCGGAGCGATCTCCGCAAGCTCTTCCCTCCATTCCCGAACTGCGTCGCTGCCGATGATCCAATCGGGCTTGGCCTGACGCAGCATGTGCAAATCCAGCCCGGCTTCGGACCACCGATCTTTGATCCCCAGGGGAGGACTCTGTCTGAAATAGGGGATCAGATTGTCCTCGGGGACTCCCAAAGCAAGCAAGCTTCCAATAAAGACGGGATGGAGTACAGCGATTTTGGCATGTAGTGATTTCATATAGCGGAATGGAGGGACGCCAACCGTCTTCTTGAACACCCGGCTAAAATAGTAGACATCATTGTACCCGACAGCTTGAGCTACTTCGCTTATTCTTGCTTCCCCTTCCGTCAGCAGCCTCCTTGCTTTCTCCATTCTTTTCTTCGTAATAAATTGCAGTGGAGTTAATGACGTATATTCTTTGAACTGCTGATAGAATACGGACGGTGTCATCCCGGAATAACGCGCCATCTCTTCAATCTGAAATGGTTCTTCACAATATTGCTCCATCCGCTCGGCCATTCTTCTAAACATCAATCTGGGATATGCCCCGCCGTGCTTGTGGATGGCCGACTTCAGAATCTCCCACAGCTTCATAAATGCTATATGCAGATGAACACTTCCGCCGCGGCCCCTCCAGCATCGATACAGCTCTTCCACATAATGGCGCGCCATAGGCGCCAGGCGCAGATTGATTTTACCTTGCACTGAAGGAGGTGAATCCTCTATCCTCCACTCTTTCCCTACTCTGAATGCTCTTGCGGCATTAAATATGATCCGGTACACCGACATAAACCGGGTTCTCGGCATGACAGAGAACGACTGGAATCCGAGAGGAGCAATTAACAGGTCCCCTGACTCTATCTCTTCTATCTCTTCTATCTCTTCTACCTCTTCTTGGCCTTGCGACCAATCGATGGTCCCTTTTCCTTCATCGATCAGAAGCATTATGTACTCATTATCGGACCTGCCTTCGTTATAGTACCAAGTTCCTGAATGCGAAAGCCGCTCCACCTCGACAATATCAAATACGGGCACATCCCTGTGCATCAACTCTTCCATGAAAGCATCCTCCAGTGGATCAGATTCGGTATATTTGTACTGATAATATATTAAATGATAATGATTATCAATATCACTTATTGTATTAAATTTGCAGCTCATCCTCAACCCCTGCTGCCCCTCTTTAGCACAAACCACTATCCCGATTTTTACACGAAAAAGATAGTATAAGGGAATCTAGTTTCAGAAAATGGAGGCCTAAAATAAAGATCGCCCCCGTACAGGAAGCGACTTGTTATAAAAAATCTATTCGATTTTAGCAGCACCTAGTCTAATGAAACAGCTACAGGGTGCAGCCATAATTATTCATGAAGGTCCGGAGCTATGAAGCGGCCTTTCTTCGTCAGGGGAATTCGATATAAGGATTAACCGACTGCAGCTTGGCAAATAATCCTTTTTCATCCTTGGGCAGGGAGAATAATCCCCATCTATCGGGATCGTATTGAATGGCCAGCCTTGTTAAAGTCCAGGAGGGAGACGACAGCGAACGGCTGCTGTAGGTAATGCCATGGATTTCTTTAATCGGAATCTTCTTCTTGAATATTCCAAACACTACAATTAGCGTCTCGTCTTTAATCAAATAATAAGAGTTAAATAAAGCATGGGATATCAAAAATGAAAGAACAAGAGGAATCAAACTGGACATGACCGTCTCGTATGTGTTGTAAATAATAAAAAATGGCAGAACCGTAATACACCAAGCTAAAAAAACCAACAAAGGATTTTTTTTAATTTCGAAAACCACCCGGACCATCCCCCGTATCGTTAATCTGTCTGATTTCCCAATGTGCATCGGGCTCCTGCCGGGGCTCTTCAATTTACACTTAGCTGATTTCCCCAAACCATCGGCAGATAATTATTATTCTACCAAAATTCACATAGCAAAGTGAACCCTGTAAGCACCGTTGTGACCGATAATAATAACAATTCATTTAAGGTTGGAGGTTAATCTGCCGTAACCGGTTATGCACTGAAAATAGGCGAAGGCAATTTCACCTGCAACTAACAGTGTTGAAGGAGACGAGTGACGTCCTTCTGACTAATATCCCCTTGACTCAGAACAGATGCTGTGCAACTTCAAGCATATTCCTGGACTGCAGGAGGAACAGAGGGATAGAAGACATACGCTCCTGATCTCTGCCAATCAAGGGCTAGCTAGGACACGCTCTAATGACAACCGGCAATTAAGGAAAGTTAGAATATGCTCTTATGACCACTGGTAATTAAGGATAGCTAGAATATGCTCTTATGATCAATGGTATTTAAGGATAGCTAGAATATGCTCTTATGATCAATGGTATTTAAGGATAGCTAGGGCAGGTTCTCCTGATTGAAGGGGATAACAGTCCAAAGGAATACGAAATGGACTATATCTTCGAGGGGCCCGACCAGTGAACAGCCCTCTCCTGTCAATAAGACAAGAAATAAGTCGCCACCGCTCCCGCAAGTATTCACCTGCCTCAGAGCAGAGCATGACCCTCCATTTGTGCTTACCCTCCCTTTTTTCAATCTAAAAAATCAGTTTTTTCTCTTGATTTTTATTTTAATTTATATATTATAATTTATATTATTCAAATTATAATATATGGAGGTTTCTCATGAACACAAAACAAACTTCAGGCACTCGCATCACAATCGTTGGGCTTATGCTGGCTCTTTTGCTCGTGTCACTGGACTCAACCATCTTATCGACAGCCATCCCAACCATCGTAGTAGATCTGGGAGGAATGGCTCAGTTTTTCTGGGTGTTTTCTGCCTACATGGTGGCAAGTGCAGCCGGAATGCCTATTTTCGGAAAACTTTCAGATCAATACGGCCGCAAGCTGTTTTTTGTCCTTGGATTGATCTTATTCATGATTGGCTCATTGCTCTGCGGAAGCTCCCAATCCATGACACAGCTCATCCTTTACCGGGTTTTGCAAGGAATCGGGGGAGGGGCCTTGATGCCTGTGATTTTCACCATTATTTTCGATCTGTTTCCTCCCGACAAACGGGGGAAGATCGTCGGGTTATTCAGCTCCGTATTCGGTCTATCCAGCGTGTTGGGTCCGCTTGCCGGGGCATTCTTTTCAGACCATCTTCATTGGCGGTGGATTTTCTACATCAATCTGCCTTTGGGCATTGCCTCCCTGCTGCTCGTTGCCTACTTTTACCGGGAATCATTCGCCCGCATCCGCCCCTCTATTGATTGGGCGGGCACTCTGCTGTTGATCGGCTCGATTCTCTGCCTGATGTTCGCACTGGAATGGGGAGGCAAGCAATATTCCTGGTCTTCTCCTTTAGTCATTAGCTTGTTCACGGCTTCTGGCGTTTTACTTCTTGTCTTCCTATGGGTGGAGACCCGGGCCGCCGACCCGCTGATTCCACTATCCTTATTCAAGAAAAAGCTTTTCGTATCCAGCATGGCCATCGGTGTCGGATTCGGAATGATTCTTATGGGAGGCGCCTCGCTAATTCCCTTGTTCATCCAGGGGGTTAACGGAGGGTCGGCAACGAATGCCGGGATCGTGCTCATGCCGATGATGTTAAGCTTGGTTGCAGGCAGCACGATTGGGGGAATCTTTCTCAGTAGAACCGCTTATCGTAACCTTATGCTTCCGGGTGTTACTTGTTTGCTGGCCTCCGTCATCCTGCTCAGCTTGATTACCCCGGATACCGCTCGCTGGCTCATTACTTTGGATATGATTCTTATGGGCTTGGGCATCGGAATTTCTTTCCCGGTCTCGTCTTTAATGGCGCAGGATGGAATTGGCAAGCACCAGAGAGGAACCGTCAATTCTCTGGTCCGGTTCTCCCAAGCTTTAGGCAATACACTGGGCATTTCTTTGCTTGGCAGCCTGCAAACCAATGCCTTGACCACTAGGTATGGCGAATGGTTTGTCAAGAACGAGCCGGGGGACCTATTCCGCGATCCGGAAGCGCTTCTGAATCAAGAGATGCGATCCACTATTCCCGCCGGGCAGTTGGATCAGCTCACGGGGATTCTCTCCGATTCTATAGCTTATGCGTTTATGTGGGCCGTACCGATTGTCATTGTCACTTTCATTTTCATTTTGTGGATAGGAAATGCTAAAATAGAAAAGAAAGAACCTATCCAGCCGGTTCCGAATGCAATACACGGACGGTAAACTCTAACTAGCTGGGGGTAAAAGTATGGCAAGAGGTGTGAAACCGTATGTCTATGAAATTAGCTATCCTCGGACTACTTATGGAGAAGAACAATCATCCCTACGAAATGCTGCAGGAAATGAAAGAAAGAGAAATGCATAACTATATGAAAATTCAGTACGGCTCCCTTTACTATGCGATCGATCAATTAAAGAAGGACGGTCTAATTGAAAAAGTGGAGGTAACCAGCGAAGGAAATCGACCGGAGAAAACGATTTACCGAATTACGGAGGAAGGCACAAAGCAGTTTCAAACCATGCTTTTGGAGCAAATGAGGAAGTCCCCGCGTATAACGCACCCTTTATTTGCCGCTCTTTCCTTTGCCCAATATGGCGATCAGGCCCAAATAACGGAGATTATCCTTATGCAGATTCAAGATATGGAGCAAATGGTCCATAAAATGCGGAATTTGTACGAAGAGCATACCTCGTTTGTTTCGCGCTCTAATCTGCACATGTTGTGGGGAGGTTATCTCCATGCGGTAACCGAATTAAATTGGCTTAAAGCGCTGTACGAGGACGCCAAAGCCGGAAGATTGACCGAAATCGGGGGACCCTTGGAGGAGGGTGTCGACGAGTTGGAAAAAGCCTAGCTAATGGGTTCTAAATCCATTAGCTTTTTTACTTACTCCCTTTACTGTACCACGGTCCATGCAACTATGCTCCGTTGTCCGAATATATTTCCACTGCCGGCGTCCTTTTCCCTCGTTCGCGTATCTTTCCGCCAGACTGCGTCTTACCACTCGTTACGCAACCTTCCCACTGGCTTCGTCCTTTTTCCACTCGCTGCCCCTTTATTCGCTTCTAAGTTCAATAATGCTCAATTCCGGTCGGTTAAATATTCTTAACTTGATGGTTTCATTGCCCAATCCCCGGTTAACGATCATGACCGAATCCGAACTTGTGAACAGACCGGCGTCGTATTCCGGAAAAAACGCTCGTTCGGGAGATAAAACTCCCCCGACAAAAGGAATTCTGATAATTCCGCCATGCATATGCCCCGCCATCGTTAAATCCGCGCCCCAGTCAGCATATTCATTAAAATACATAGGGTTATGAGTAAGCAAAATATTAAAGCCTCCAGCGTCGGCTTCGCCTGCCGATTCATCGAGGTAAGATGGACTAAAGGGCTTTTCCCCGATATAAGTAGCCGTATCCTTCGCCTTGTAAAATCTCAACGGAAGAATGTATCCATAGATATGAATGCTCTCGTTATTAATGGTTATGTCGGCTTTCTCGTCGTCCATAATGACTACTCCAAGCTCTTCCATCCGTTCCATGAACCGATTATAACTCTCGGAACCCAATTCCGCCGCTTTAATCTTGGCGATTTGCTCATGATTCCCCGAAACATAATAGACAGGATAATGCGGGGTAAGCTGCTCCAGTAATTGCAGAGACACATCTCCCGTATCGTTAACGGAATTCAACATATCTCCGGTCGTCACGATCAGATCGGGCTTGATCTTATTAATTTTCCGGATTAACCTCTGATTCTGTTGACCAAAAGAATGACTATGCAAATCAGAAAGCTGAACAATCGTATAGCGATCAAAGCTTTCCGGAATCTTTGCGGAAGCCACCGTATATTTCGTTACTTGCAACCAGTTATTTTGAGCGTATACAAATGCCGCCCCTATTACGATCAACAGGAGCAATACGCATGTCCATTTTTTCCATCTACTCATTCACTCACCTATTGTCTTTGCTTAGATTATGGAGCCCTGCCTTCAGTCATGAGCAGGGGCTAAGATTGCCTGCGTACTATCATTTTTCTTCCGTTATTACGGTTGCATTGTAGATGACCACCCGTTTTCCATCCAAATCGAACAATATCTTATTTCCATACTCGGTGTCTTGTATGTCGATCTTGCCTTCGTACTCCTCGATCAGTTCTCCGTTATTGCTGTACACCTTGACCGTTCTCTCCAGTCCCCCTGAGTTGTTGGACTTCATCGACTTAATGGCTCGCTGGCCGCTGGCCGTATTGAAATACCAAACAATGGAACCGATGATCAGAGATAGAATAATAACTGCAATCGTCCATCCTATTTTACCGCCCTTACTCATTTGAACTCCTCCTCGTTGTCTTTTTTTGTTAGGTTGGTAACGACATATACTAATTTCTACGGTTAAGTAACCATCTAGTTCCATCAAGCTGGCCAATGGCATATAGATTTGCTGTCCGGACTGGCATTCAAATTCTCTATTCCTATGGGTTGTCCAATTATTTTGTAGTTGCTGCGCGCGTCAGAATAGCGCTATCGATCGTAGATCTCCTCATCACTCCTAGCAAATCAAATAGCTGCTAATCAGTATATACATTCCGTTCCAAAAATTCAAAATGAGCCTCGATATTCAGCGGAGGAGAAGCTGTAATAGGAGAATGGGTTATCCGGTTGCCCGGTGTTGCTTGTCCAATCAAAGCCTTCATAGTGAAGGCTCTTTAAGGCTTAAGCTGGCTTAAGCTAATTAGGTAGATAACAAAGAAATAACCAACAGTTCATAAAGCACAAGGGGGAGAATGACATTATTATAATACACGCTCTGAAACGGATTAAAAAACGCCCGTTGCATGGGAGGCTGAGGAATACTTAAATAAAGGTGTCCATTGCTAATATTGACAATCATCCCCTCGTAAATATGTCCGTCTATCGTTTCCACGCGCACTTTCCGATGAATGCATTGTCCACATACTTGCTGCACCTTATGACGGATAGACTTTAAAGCTTCGACCCGCTCTGCGTCGACTTGATAAATCATATGTTGACTAACTGGCTGCCCGTTCATAACATGACCTCCGTTCGGGTTGAATTTGTTCATTCTATGCGTTCGCCCAATGGGAGGTTCATAGCGAAGAGGCTTTTCTTTTCATTTATTGGCGATAAAAGATGACGGCCGCGTTATATGTGGCCATAATGGGGTTCTGAGCCTTTTATGGTTGCAGGGACTATCCATTAGGTTGTATCGTTAAGATAATTAACCAAAGGGCTGATAATAGCCCCAAGGAGGAAATGTGTATGTCTTCCGATCCGCTCCATCCTCCCCTCCCCCGGATTTATCCGTTAGGCGAATCGGCCATTGTCGTTGAATTAGGGGACTCCATCGACCGGGATGTTCATCTTGCGGTTATGTCTTTAGCGGCTGAGCTGGAGACACGCCCCTTCCCCGGCCTGATCGAGGTCGTTCCCGCCTTCACCTCGTTGGCGGTCTATTACGATCCAGCAGCTCTTGTTTTTCAGAAACAATCATCGCTATTACTCGAGGCTTCCATAGACTCTCCATATATAAGAGTATGTCAATGGGTACGGGAAGCAGCCGATCGCTCCGCCTCCCTTGCCGAAGGAGATGGCAAGCTTGTGACGATCCCCGTATGCTACGGCGAAGAGTACGGTCCAGACCTGGAATACGTTGCGATTCTCAACGGCCTGACTCCCGAAGAGGTCATTGCCATTCACGCCGGCAGAGATTATTTGGTTTACATGATTGGCTTTACTCCTGCCTTTCCGTATCTGGGAGGGATGTCGAAGCGGATAGCAGCCCCTCGTCTATCCACTCCCCGTCTGGAGATCCCGGCTGGTTCGGTCGGCATCGCCGGCGAGCAGACAGGAATTTATTCATTGCCCACTCCCGGGGGCTGGCGGCTGATCGGTCGATCGCCGCTTGCCCTGTTTCGTCCGCATGAGCACCCGCCCTCCTTAATTCGGGCAGGAGATACGGTCCGGTTTCAACCGATTTCGTCCTATGAATATAAACATTGGGAGGGACGATCGTCATGAACATGAAGCTGCTTGTTCAACAACCCGGTCTCTTCACCACCGTTCAGGACGGCGGCAGGACAGGCCTGCAAAAATACGGTGTCCCCGTTGGCGGAGCTATGGACTCCTACGCTTTCCGGCTGGCCAACATCCTTGTCGGCAATGATGAAGAGGAGGCCGCGCTGGAAATGACGTTGACCGGGCCCGCCCTCCGCTTCGAGAGCGAAGCGCTAATCGCCATCGGCGGAGGAGACTTCGCGCCCGCCCTCGACGGCGAAGCGGTGCCGGCCTGGCGCCCTGTCTACGTCAAGGGCGGCAGCACGCTTCGCTTCGGCCGCTGCCGGTCGGGCTGCCGCGCGTACGTCGCCGTAGCCGGCGGCATTAGCGTGCCCCGCGTGCTCGGAGGCCGCGGCACGTACTTGCGCGCCGGCCTCGGCGGACTGCACGGACGCCCGCTGCAGCAGGGCGATGCGCTGCCCATCGGCGCCGCCAGCACGCTCTCGCGGGAGCTGGCCGGCCGGCTGGCCGCCGGCTGCGGATCGCGGTCGTGGGCGGCCGCCGACTGGTACGTCGGCCCAGACTCGCTGCCGCCTTACGGGGAGGCCCCCGTCCTCCGGTTCGTACCCGGTCGGGAATATGACGAGTTCACGCACCAAAGCCGGCTGGATTTCGGCTCGTTCCGCTTCCTCGTCAGTTCCCGCTCCGACCGGATGGGCTGCCGGCTGGAAGGGCCGGCCTTGTCGCTCTCCCGGCCAGCGGACCTGCTATCGGGCCCGGTTACGGCGGGAACCGTTCAGGTTCCTCCCGATGGCCGCCCGATTGTGCTGATGGCCGACCGCCAGACGACGGGCGGCTACCCGATGCTGGCCCAGATCGCTGCGGTCGATCTGCCGGTTCTGGCGCAGGCGAAGCCGGGAGACATGCTGGCGTTCGAGCAAATTTCCCGCGAGCAAGCCGAGAGTATGCTGCTGCTGCGGGAAGCCGAATGGCGGATGCTTAAGCTGGCCATCCGTCTCAAACAACAGGAAGGAGAGAGGATTTCTTGCACCGTGTTGACTTGAATTGCGACTTGGGCGAGAGCTTCGGCGCTTACCGGATGGGCAACGACGAAGCACTGCTCGAGCTTGTAACATCGGCGAATATCGCCTGCGGCTTTCACGCAGGCGATCCGTCGACTATGCGCCGGACCGTTCGCTTGGCGCTGGAAGCCGGGACTGCGATCGGGGCCCATCCCGGGCTGCCCGATCTGGTCGGGTTTGGCCGCCGCCCTATGGCTATTACGCCGCAGGAGGCTTATGATCTGGTGGTCTACCAGATCGGCGCCCTGGATGCATTCGTGCGGTCCGAAGGCGGGACGTTGCGGCATGTGAAGCCGCACGGCGCCCTCTACAACATGGCGGCGTCCAACGCCCCGCTCGCCGAAGCGATCGCCGAGGCCGTGCGGCGGATCGATCCGTCCCTGCTTTTGTTCGGGCTGTCCGGATCGGAGCTGATCCGGGCCGGGCAAAAGCTCGGGCTGACCACCGTCAGCGAAGCTTTTGCCGACCGAACGTACCAACGGGACGGATCGCTCACTTCGCGCGCGCACCCCGGTGCCCTCATCCGCGATCCGCAGCAAGCGGCGGACCAAGCCGTTCGGATGGTGATGGAAGGAACCGTCCGCTCGCTGGAGGGCCCGGAAGTGAAGCTGGAGGTGCACACCGTATGTATTCACGGTGATGGAGAGCAGGCACTGGCCGCCTCGCGCCTCATCCGGGATGCCCTGGTATCAGCGGGAATTGCCGTATGCGCGGTGAGTCAATAATAGAGGCTTCGGTTTACGAGGTTCTCGGGGTTCTTGGCCGGATTGGTTTGAAGTCTTTCCCCTACGGGAATAAATGAATAGTACTCAGCAGCAACTGACTACTATAGATCCGTGGGAGGATTAGAGATGCGCAATCCGGATAGCAGAATCAGCCAGCAGCAGCAGCGGCTGACCAGGAATCTCGACAATAATGTAGCTTTTCTCAAGGACGCTTTAGGAGTGGATCAAAGCTTCGACGTGATTCATCGGGAGCTGGTTTATGGCGGTGTCCGATTCGGGTTATTCTTTGTAGATGGCCTCGCCAAGGACGATGTCATGAATATTATCACCACTCATTTAGCCAAGCTGCAGCCAGGGGAATTGACTACAGACACCGTCTCCCAATTGCTGCACACCCATATCGGGTATCTCGAAGTGGACAAGGTGCGCGATATGGATACACTGATCACCTCTGTTCTATCCGGACCTCTCGCATTGGTTGTCGAGAATTGTGATGAGGCGCTCGTCATCGATGCGAGAACTTACCCGGTTCGATCCCCGGAAGAGCCGGATATCGAACGGGTTGTGCGGGGAGCCAGAGACGGTTTTACGGAGACGCTCGTTTTCAACACTGCCCTGACCCGAAGAAGATTGCGCGACCCTTCTCTTCGAATGGAATATATGCAAGTTGGCGCTCGTTCCAAGACCGATATTGCGATCAGCTACTTGGAGGACGTTGCGGACGAGGACCTGGTCAACGAAATAAGGAATCGACTGCAGCGTATCCAGATTGACGGTCTGCCGATGGCCGACAAAACGATTGAAGAGTTTTTGTTCCGCAAAAACTGGAATCCGTTCCCTCTGGTCCGATATACAGAAAGACCGGATGTTGCCGCCATTCATCTGCTGGAGGGCCACGTCCTTATTTATACCGATACTTCTCCTAGCGTCATGATTGCGCCGACCACCTTGTTTCACCATGTTCAGCATGCTGAAGAATACCGCCAGAAGCCGGCAATCGGTGCCTACCTCCGCTGGGTCCGCTTCTTATCTATGCTCGCTTCCACTGTTTTGCTCCCGCTGTGGCTGTTAATCGCTCAGAATCCGTCCTCCGTTCCCCGCTGGCTCGCTTTTATTGCCCCGGAAGAAAAGGGCTCCATCCCTCTATTGATACAGGCAATTTTGGCGGAAGTCGGGATCGACGCTCTTCGGATGGCCGCCATCCACACTCCCTCAGCTCTGGCCACAGCACTAGGGTTAGTTGCCGCGCTCATGATCGGCGAGGTGGCTGTTAACGTAGGATTGTTGACGAACCATGTCATCCTGTTTCTGGCCCTCTCCGCTATCGGTACCTTTGCCACGCCCAGCTACGAATTTGGTCTTGCCTTGCGAATAGTCCGAATCTCTCTGCTGATCCTGGCCGGATGCCTTCACTGGCCTGGCTTCCTGATCGGCTGCTTTGTCTGGTTCCTTCTCTTGCTTTTTACAAAGTCACTCCAGACCCCATATCTATGGCCCTTGCTTCCATTCAACGGACGAGCCTTATTGGACGTCATCGTTCGTTCGCCCGTCCCGGCCAAAAAGAAGCGGCCCAAAATTCTGCATCCCGAGGATCCCACCCTTAAGTAAAGATTTGCTCACATTTCCCATCGATTTAGCGCATGGGGTTGACCACCGTCATGCGGCGCCAAACACCGCGCGCTGAGAGTCTCGCGCGGTGTGACCCTAATCCGTATACATGATGCACAAGCGGGTTCTGCTGGCTAAACCAATCCTTTGTGTTGTAGAATAGAAAAGAATTTGCTGGATTTTAACCGAATTTCAAATTTTAGTGTTTGGAATTTAAGGATCGGATTCAGTAATTGGATTTAGGAAATTGATTAGGGATTGAAGTTATCGATTCAATACAGTTAAAGTGAGGATTAGTTGCATGTACATTGCAGATCGTTGGAAAGAATTCGAACTAATGGACACCGGAGACGGGGAAAAGCTGGAGCGCTGGGGAGGGTATGTGCTCAGACGTCCGGATCCGCAAATTATATGGCCGGCGGAAGAACGAAACAGCGGGCTGTGGAACGAGGCGAGCGCCCACTATTTCCGCAGCTCCAGCGGAGGCGGCCAATGGAAGGAACGAGTCAAGCTGCCCGAGCGTTGGACCCTTTCGTACGAGCATTTGAAATTTCATATTAAGCCAACAGGATTTAAACATACCGGCTTATTTCCAGAACAAGCGGTGAACTGGGATTGGATGATGGATAAGATTCGCCAGGCCGGTCGGCCGATCAAGGTGCTAAATCTGTTTGCCTATACCGGCGGGGCCACCGTGGCCTGTTCTTCAGCAGGCGCCGATGTCGTCCATGTCGATGCTGCCAAAGGGATGGTTCAATGGGCCAAGGAAAATGCCGCTCTATCCGGCTTGGCTGACCGTCCGATTCGATACATAACGGATGATGTCTTCAAGTTCGTCCAGCGTGAGCAGCGACGCGGTCACCGCTACGATGCCATCATCATGGACCCTCCTTCCTACGGGCGAGGGCCGAACGGCGAAATGTGGAAGCTGGAAACCAATCTGTATCCGTTCGTACAATCGTGTACCGAAATCTTGTCCGAGCATCCTCTTTTTTTCCTGATCAACTCTTATACGACAGGAATATCGGCCACCGTTCTGACGAATATTTTAACGCTCTCTCTTGAGAGAAAATACGGCGGAAGGATCGCCTCCGGCGAAATCGGACTGCCCATTACCGCATCCGGGCTGCGGCTGCCCTGCGGAATATTAGGACGTTGGGAAGCCAATGCATGATGATGAACAGCTCTAACCGTTCTAACATTCCTATCCTCTATGAGGATAACCATGTTCTGGTCGTAGTCAAGCCCGTCAATATGCCAACCCAGGAGGACGATTCCAAAGATCCGGACCTGCTGTCGGTGCTCAAACAGGATATCAAGGTCCGTTATCAAAAGCCGGGCAACGTCTTTCTCGGACTCGTACATCGATTGGATCGGCCTGTCGGCGGGGTCATGGTGTTCGCCAAAACATCCAAAGCCGCCTCACGCTTGTCCGATATTATCCGGACGCGGAAGCTGGACAAAAGCTACTTGGCCGTCGTACACGGGACTCCCAAGGCTTCCCGCGGCCGTCTGATTCATTATTTGCGCAAGGACAGCAAAACCAATACGGTTTATTCCGTGCCTAAAGGAAAGGATGGCGCCAAGGAAGCCATTCTCGATTATTCGGTCATTCGTTCCGCGGAAGGGTTGAGTCTGGTAGAGATTCATCTGCTTACCGGCCGCCCTCACCAAATTCGGGTGCAGATGGCGACTGAAGGCTGCCCCTTATACGGGGACCAACGTTACGGACAGGGACGGAACCGTCCGGGGCAGCAAATAGCCCTCTGGTCTTCACGGTTGTCCTTTGAGCATCCGGTAAAGCGAGAAATAGTCACATTCACCTGCGCGCCTCCGCAAACCTTTCCGTGGACGAATTGGGAGAATGAGCTGGCTCTCCATTTCAAAGGTCCCTAAACTGAAATTTAGGAAGCATTGGCCACTTTGCCGAGCAAATAGACCAGCAGTTGTTGATTATGTGAAGAAATCCGGTCCAAATGCATTTGCAGAAATTGCTCCCGAAGCTCTATCCCCCTTGCGCATTCCTCTCTGCCTTTATCGGTCGGCTTAACCCATACAATCCGGCGGTCATGACTGTCCCGTTCGCGGACGATCAGGCCGCCTTTCTCCATCCGGTCCAGCAGAGTCGTAATAGCCGCTGGGGTCGTCTCCAAATGAGCAATGAAATCCGAAGGCTTCATCCGGTCTTGGTCATGGAGCAGCTCAAGAACATTCAATTGTCCTTCGGTCAATGTTGGAGCCAGTCCAATCTCCATATGATTCTTCAGATCCCGGGACAGCTTGAACCACAGCCTGGCAAAGTCATTTGTATACATAACGTTAAAATCCCTCCGATTTCCTGTTGATTTGTCCCCATTATAGCACTGAGCGAATGTCGATTTAAAGGTTAAGCCGATTAATACTTTATGACATTAATCGATGCAAATATGTAACTTTTGACGACTTTCAACATACACATAAAATAGGCGGGTGACCAGACGATCAAATCCTGTAGAATTTCACCCTGTTTTGATTGATTAGGAAGGGGGAAGCGACATGGATAGCCAAATGAAGCAGGAAATCGTTATTCGCGCTTTGAAGGAAGGATTAATAAACGACCCTCGCTGGCAGGACAGGTTAGAAGAACCAATGCCAGCTTGGGCCGTTTTGGAAATTGCACTCCATTTGCTAGAAAAAATCGATCCGCCGTCTATCGGCTACGACTAGTATAGTTGGGCCTGCATCATTTCAGGCTCGGTCCATCAGGACAGGCTGATCCACATGTTACTGGCTTGTTCTTCCATCCAGACGCGGGATCCATTAGGATAGACTTGATTTTTTTGACGAATGAAGCATTAGTTACAGCTTTTTGGGAGCTTCTTCAATGACCGCTCTTCTGCCGACATATTCGATCCGATTCGCCTTCGTCGCCGGTACAAGCGATTTTCCAGTGGATTTGCGCTCCTCGATGGGCGCCATCTCCGTCGAGACTAGATGCTTGTCGCCTTCGGACAGGACTGTCAGTATTTCATATTCTTCTTTAACCGCAAAAGCCCCCATAATGACCGAGCCGTTCGATCGAACCCGCTTGCCGTCCTTGAACTCAAAAGTGAACACACCGCGGCCTCCGCGGCCCTGCACCGGATAATCGAGCAAAAGAGAACGTTTAGCGTATCCCAGATCGGAGATAACCAACACTTCTCCTTCCTCTCCTTTTACCCATTCAGCGGCGACGATTTCATCGTCATCCTTTAACTGAATTCCCCGGACTCCTCCGGCGGCCCGGCCCATGCTATTGATTTCATCTTCCATGAATCGGATGCACATGCCATTTTTCGTAACCAGCAACATGTCTTTCTGGTTATCCGACAGTTGAACCTCAATGATCTCATCCTGCTCCGCTACTTTGCAGGCAATGATCCCGTTGGAACGGTTGGTGAAATACTCTTTCAGCTCCGTTCTCTTCACCTGCGCCTTGCGAGTGACAAAGACGACCGACTTTCCGGGCTCTTCAAAATCTTTTACCGGAATGACGGAAACAATCCGGTCTTCCTTCGCAATCGGTATAATGTTGACGATCGCCGTTCCGTTCTCTTTCCATCTGTACTCCGGAATCTGATGCACCGGCAGTAAATAATATTGACCCTTTGATGTAAATATCAACAGACTCTCAATCGTATTGACATCGAGCACGAAGCGCAGGAAATCCCCTTCCTTGAGACCGGTATTGTCGATTTCGCCGCCCGATCTCGTAAAGGAAAGCTTGCTCGTTCGCTTCACATATCCTTCGTTGGACAAAGCGACAAACACATCCTCGGCCGCTACCATGACCTCGAGATTGACCTTGATCTCTTCGATTTCCCCCTGGATTTCCGATCGTCTATCTATTCCATATCGATCGCGAATTTCAATCAGTTCATCTTTAATCACCTTCAGCAGCTTTCGCTCGCTGGACAGAATGGACCGCAAATAATCGATCGTTTTGCGAACATCCTTCAATTCCTTCTCCAGCGAGGTGATTTCCAAGTTAGTCAGCCTGTACAACTGAAGCGTTAAGATGGCATCGGCTTGTCTTTCCGTGAAACTATACTGTTCGACTAAGTTTTTCTGGGCGTCCTGGCGGTTTTTGGAAGCTTTAATTGTAGCGATGACTTCGTCCAAAATATTCAGCGCTTTGGCGAGTCCCTCGACGACATGAGCCCGATCTTCCGCCTTCTCCAGATCGTACTGGGTGCGATAGGTTACCACTTCTTTCTGGTGAGCGATATAAGCCTCGAACATCTGCTTCAAGCCAAGCTGCTGAGGGGTTTTGTTAACGATGGCCACCATGTTGAAGTTATAGGTCACCTGAAGATCGGTTCGTTTTAACAAGTAGGCGAGGATGCCTTGAGCATCAGCCTCTTTCCGCAGCTCGACGACAATTCGCAGCCCGTTGCGGCCGCTTTCGTCCCGAACCTCCGCAATCCCCTCGACTTTTTTCTCCAGCCGAATATTTTCCATAGCGGTTACCAGGCGGGACTTTACGACTTGATAAGGAATTTCCGAGATAACGATTTGCTGCTTTCCACCCCGCAAATCTTCAATAGTCGTCTTGGCGCGCAAATAAATCCGTCCCTTGCCCGTCCGGTAAGCCTCACGGATTCCTTCCTCCCCCATAATAATGCCGCCGGTTGGAAAGTCCGGACCTTTGACAACCTGCATTAATTGCTCCAGGCTCATCTCCGGGTCGTCCATAATAGCTATACAGGCATCGATCACCTCGCGCAAATTGTGAGTTGGAATTTCCGTAGCAAATCCGGAGGAGATCCCACTCACTCCGTTAACCAGTAAATTAGGAAAACGCGAAGGCAATACGACCGGTTCTTTGGCTGTATTGTCAAAGTTATCCTTAAACTGGACGGTTCGTTTCTCTATGTCCCTCAGAATCTCCATAGCGATCGGCGACAACCGTGCCTCCGTATAACGCATGGCCGCCGGAGGGTCATCGTCCTGGGAGCCCCAGTTTCCATGTCCGTCGATAAGCACATGCCCCATCTTCCAAGACTGGGCCATTCGGGCCATCCCTTCGTAAATCGAAGAATCCCCGTGTGGATGGTAGTTTCCCATGACGTCTCCGACCGTTTTGGCCGATTTGCGGTAAGGCTTATCCGGTGTGTTGCCAGCCTCATACATCGAATACAGAATACGTCGCTGAACCGGCTTCAGTCCGTCACGAACGTCCGGAATCGCCCGGTCTTGAATGATGTATTTGGAATAGCGGCCGAACCGGTCCCCCATCACATCTTCTAAAAAGGCAGGTAAAAATTGCTCCAGCGTACTCATGGCGTCTGTCCCCTCTATTCTTCAAATTCCGTAAAATCCACATTTTCGATAATCCACCGTTTACGGGGATCGACCTTATCTCCCATCAAAGTGGATACCCGGCGTTCAGCCTTGGCCGCGTCCTCGATCATGACTTGAAACAGAGTTCGGCTTTGCGGATTCATCGTCGTATCCCACAGCTGCTCAGGGTTCATTTCCCCGAGACCTTTATAGCGTTGAATTTCAACATTTTTGCCCATGACCTTCATATGCTCCTGCAGCTCTTCATCGCTGAAGACATATTTCTCCACCGTCTGTTTCCCGGATTTCTTCGTAAGCTTGTATAAAGGCGGCTGGGCTATATAGACTTTACCCGAATCAATCAACGGCTTCATATAGCGATAGAAGAAGGTCAGAAGCAGCACCTGGATATGAGCTCCGTCTGTATCGGCATCCGTCATAATGATAATTTTGCCGTAATTGCTCTCGTCCTGCTCGAATTCGCTGCCGACTCCCGCCCCAATTGCGGATATGATCGCTCTGTATTCATCGTTCTTTAATATATCGGGCAGCTTGGCCTTTTCCGGATTCATCGGCTTACCCTTAAGCGGAAGAATTGCTTGATACTTCGAATCTCTGCCCTGCTTGGCCGAACCGCCGGCGGAATCCCCCTCCACGATAAACAGCTCGTTATTGGCGTAGTCTTTGGATTGCGCCGGAGTCAGCTTCCCGTTCAAATTCGAGCTTTCACTCCTGCCTTTTTTACCCGAGCGCACTTCTTCCCGGGCTTTGCGGGCCGCTTCTCGAGCTTTGGCGGATTGAACCGCTTTTTTAAGCATCATCTGGGCGACTTGCGGATTTTCCTCCAGAAAAACCGCCATATTATCGGCGACAATCGCGTCTACCGTACTTCTGGCCGCTGAACTGCCTAACTGGTCCTTCGTCTGACCGACAAATTCTACGTCGCTCATTTTAATGTTAATGACGGCCATTAGTCCTTCCCGCAGATCAGCCCCGTCCAAATTTTTATCTTTCTCCTTCAGAATAGCCGTCTTTCGGGCATACTCGTTCATAACCCGGGTGTAGGCCGTCTTGAACCCGGTTTCGTGTGTTCCTCCGCCTCTAGTCGGGATGGAGTTTACGAATGAAACGATCGTCTCGGTGTACCCGTCATTATACTGAAGCGCAACCTCGACCTCAATATCATCCTTCTCTCCGGTAAAATGAACGACGTCGTGCAAGGCCGTCTTCCCTTCGTTCAAAAATTGAACAAATTGACTGGCCCCCCCATCATATTCAAACTGATCGGCTTTATCGTTGCGCTCATCCTTAATCGTTACCTTCAAGCCGGAATTCAGGAAGGCAATTTCCTGAAGCCGCTCGGCCAATGTGTCGTAGCTAACGCCAATTCCGTTGGCGAACACACGCTTATCCGGCATGAACGAAACCTTAGTCCCCGTCCGATTGGTCGTGCCAATCACTTCCAGTCCGGTAACCGGTTCTCCGACATGCTCTTTTCCATCCTCGTCCACCCAATATTCAAAGCGTTGTTTATGGATTTTACCGTCCCGATAAATTTCCACCTCCAGCCACTCAGACAGAGCGTTCGTAACCGAGGCTCCGACACCGTGCAGGCCTCCGGATTTCTTGTAGCCCGCTCCGCCAAACTTGCCTCCCGCGTGAAGCATCGTAAAGACGACTTGCGGTGTGGGGACCCCCGTCTTGTGCATGGCCGTCGGAATTCCCCGGCCGTTGTCACGAACCGTAATCGATTGATTTTTATGGATAATAATTTCAATCTGCGTGCCATGTTTAGCCAGATGCTCGTCGACGGCATTGTCGACAATTTCCCACACCAGGTGATGCAAGCCGGACGTTCCGGTGCTTCCTATGTACATTCCCGGCCGTTTGCGAACAGCCGTTAATCCTTCCAATACTTGTATATCATCCGCCCCGTAATCAACCGTACGCGGTGTTGTAGTTTCTTCCGTAAGCGAGTTTAACTGCTCGGCCATTCATGTGCCTCCTAACGAAATGTGAACTAAGACGTTTTGAGAATGACAGCTATAATCTTCTTGCTCTAATTCATTATATCCTTACGTGTAAAAACAATAAAAGCGATTGCCAGTCCCGCCGCTCCCCATACCGCCAAGGTTATTAATGAAAAGGTAAGCGTCATGCCTGGTACGGGCGGCAAGGAGCCGGTTAAATAATGGATCGTCTCCAAGTTTACCATAAACAAGTATTTGGCGCTTTCCCAGGAGGATACCATGTTCGTAAGTATCGTACCGGCAATGAGCATCGCGAGCATGATCCCCATGCTGGCGGCCGTGCTGCGAACCAGAACGGAAACCATCAGCGACAAGCAGGCAACGATTACACAGGAGAACCAGGCAAGCCCGAATTCCATTAGTATAAATTGCCATTGGGGGATAGCGTGAACAAAATCGGTGTTTAATTCATCGCCAACAAGCTGATAACCGACCAGCACCGGCATATTCCATCCTGTATAGCCAAAAACAAAGCCCGAAATAAGATACGATAAAATTCCGGTGGACAGAATAATAAGCCCGACAAACAAAACCAGCGTTATCCACTTGCTCATCAAAATTTTCCATCTTTGCACCGGTCTTGTCAACAACAGCTTGATCGTTCCGGTCGAATGCTCCGAGGAAATAATATCGGAGGCAATGACAGCGATTAGCAGCGGAATGAACAAGCCGACCGAATTCTTCATAAAGTCCCTCATAAAAGTAACCCCGTTCGGCCATTGCGGGTTTACATTTTGCTCCAACGCGTACTGCAGCCTCTGCACTTCGATGCGCAGCACCTTCTTCCATTCTTCGGCTACCCGGTTGCTGCTCAATCGATTCGTATAATCGATAATCTGCTGCTGCGTCGTCACCCGCCAATCTTCCGTGCCGAACTGCTTGCGATAATTTTCGGCCACTTTCATCTGGGCATAGGTAAACATCGGAATGAGAACCGCTAATATAAGGATGACGACGAGAAATCTGCGCTTTTTCAACATCTTGATCGTTTCATTCTGTACGAGTGGATACAGGCTAACCAATCTGTTCACCCTCCGTCAGCCGCAGGAACAAATCTTCCAACGTTGGAATTTTATGAGTAATGGCCGACACACCGATTCCCGAAGCGACGAGCATTTGATTAACGCCGGGTATCGCTTCCTCCGTAAGGTGAGTAGCAATTTCCCCCGGTCCCTTTCCTTCCGTCTCATAAGCTCGCGACCATTCTGTGACGGTAGCGATCCCCTGTTGTTGGAAAAGTCCGTTCGCCTCAGCGAAACGGTCTACTTTCCAAACGATAATGTTTTCTGTTTGGGCGATCAGCTCGTCTACTTCCCCCACCGCAATGACGGAGCCTTGAGTAATAATGGCTACCCGGTCACACATTAATTGAATTTCGCTTAGCAAATGACTGGAGACGAAGACGCTTAAGCCGGTAGACGCCAGCTCGCGAATAAATTCTCTCATTTCTTTAATGCCCTGCGGGTCCAGCCCGTTTGTCGGTTCATCGAGAATTAGCAGCTTAGGGCGTCCCAGCAACGCTTGAGCGATGCCCAGCCGTTGTCTCATTCCAAGCGAGTATGTTTTGACTTTATCGTGGATTCGCTTGTCCATCCCGACGATCTCCACAACCTGCTGAATCCGATCCCTGGAGATATCCGGCAGCATCCGGGCAAAATGTTCGAGGTTTTCCCACCCGGTCAAATAACTGTAAAGCTCGGGGTTCTCTACAATACAGCCGATATTTTTCAACGCTTCCGTCGGTTTCTCGCTCATCGATACTCCACAGACCGAAATGGTTCCCTCCGTCGGCTTGATCAGCCGGACGAGCATACGGATTGTTGTTGTTTTACCGGAACCGTTGGGTCCTAGAAAGCCAAATACTTCCCCTGCCCTTATATCAAAAGAAACTCCTTTAATGATCCATTTTCCCCGGATCTTTTTCTTTAAATTCCGAACCGTCAGAACTTGCTCCGTCGCCGGCATTCGTTCTCCCCCTCAACCGCTTAATTAAGCACCTGGATTACACGCTCAGCGATACGCTGGTATCCATCATCATTAGGGTGAAAATGATCACTCGCCAAATATTTAGTTAAATAGGTTTCAAATAAATCATAAGTTGGAACAACTGTCAAATTCGGGTATCGCAAAGAGAGGGAAATAGCGTGATTATTCCATTCCTGCAGGAGGAGAGAGCCTTGGCCATCCCTATCGTAATCAAGAAAAGGATGGTATAAACCGACATAAATAATTCTGGCTTCGGGATTTAATTCCGCTGTTTGGGACAAGATCCGTTCCAGCCCTTCCATCGCCATTGGCATCTGTCCCGTCACATTATCGAAGTCGATCTCCAATGAATCGGGGTCGGAATCGACGGACTGGCTCAGTCCGAATTGGAACAAGTCGTTACCGCCAATCGTAATGAGTACCAGATTTGCCTTTTTGATCGATTGCGAAATCTCGCTGTTGGAGCCGTTTATGTAGTCCAGCAGTTGGTCGGTCCGCAATCCCCCGACGGCATAATTCCACACAAAAACGTCTTTGCTCGTCTCTTTTTCCAGCCAGGATTTCACTTTCCCTACATATCCTTCTCCTGTGCTGTCCCCTTGTCCCTTGGTCAATGAATCGCCCAACGCGACGATTTGAATTTTATTCATAGACAACAACGGATTCGTAGCGGATAAATCTTCCCGGTTCACCACAGGCTCCCCCGCGATCGGAAACAAAATATCTTTGACCGCATACACAAAGCCGAACAAGAACAACACGGTAGACAGAACAGCAATCAACCCTGACGTCCTCCAAAGCAGCCGTGATGAATTCATTCCTTATCCCCCGTTCTCTTTCCTTGATCCGAACAAAAAGATATATTTCCCTTATAAGAGTAAAGGTTCCGTTCACAATTTGCAACTTGTCCCGCCATTCTTGCGACTTACTATATCTCAACCTACTATTTTCATCACTTTGACAAACCCTATTAATTCATATCGTCAGTTTGATGCAATGAACTTGGACAACCGCTTTTAGATTAGTAACGACTATTTGACGCAATATACTCGGACAACCGCTCTTAGATTAGTATCGATATTTTGATGCAATACACTCGGACAACCGCTATTAGATTAGTATCGATAATTTGATGCAATACACTCGGACAATCGCTTTTAGATTAGTATCGTCGACTTTGACTTGTCTCCTTAATTCAATTCCCTTAATTCAGTCTATTTTGATTAAGTTTTGTTGGACAGCTTCTCGGACCTAAACGTGTCCATCTCCCTCCTCTTTCCTGTTGCTTTGGACTGTTATCCCCTTCCGTCAGGAAATGATATTAATATTTCAACTAAATTTATCAATTTTTGTAATATATCATTTTATGGGTTTTATTCTCTTAATCCATCTAAAATAATCACGCGAAATCAAAATTATGTTACTTGAAATACAATCATTAGTTTGGTAAAATTAAAAACGGAACAAATGTTCTTATTGGGAGGATGAGTACAATGCTCTATTTGAATATGGGTAAAGATATAGACTTGAATTTGCTTTCCAATAACCACCTAGATATAAAGGCCTTCCAGAATCGCTTTAAGACGGAGGAGGACTGCCTTCAGTTTATCTATCAATCTAAGTGGCCCGGTGGCTTCACATGTCCACGCTGTGCAAATAAACAAGCCTATGTCATCCGTTCTCGCCGAATTCCACTCTATGAATGCCGTAATTGCCGACATCAAGCCTCCCTTATCACCGACACAGTGATGGAAGGGAGTCGAACTTCGCTGCGCAAATGGTTTCTCGCCTTCTATCTGGTATCTCGCATCAATCAGGGAACGAACGCGGTTAAGTTAAGCTCCTTCCTCCAGATCACCTATAAAACAGCCTGGTCCATGCTCCGGAAAATTCGTCATGCAATATCCCATATAGATAATAATCAGCCGCTTACCGGCATCGTTAAAGGTGGAACCACCTTCTATAGCCCTTTCTCAAACTCTTCATCTACACTGGACCTATACCTGGAGCAAAAGCCAGTATTCGCAGCGGTTTCATTGAATAGGAATGATGTTCCCCTTCAAGTGAAAATTAAAACCATTACACCAGCATACATCAGCAATAACTCATTCCTTCCATCCGTTCGCCTGCATTTTATCGAGGAACACGTCAGCTCTGATAATGAAGATATCAATATTGAGACAAAACGGTTTCGTTTTCCTCGTATCGCATCACTGCGAAAATACATCAGGGATGCCAGGACGTGGATTAATCAGACGTTTAACGGAATCGGCTCCAAGTATTTACAGCTTTATTTGGATGAGTTTTGCTTTCGTCTTAATCTACAACTCCGTAACGTTCCTATCTTCCAGCATCTTATCCACGTTTGTACACGAACATCCATAACTAAGCTGTTAGCCTAGCCCCAGATCTTTAAATTCCTGAGGTTCTCTAATAAACGATTCGCAATGATCAGGCGAGCTTTTCCAACCATCTGCTAAGTCAACGGCTGTTCCAATATACCGTCTTGTTAATAACAACATCATGCGGGAGTAAATAGGCATTTGTTGCAGAACATTGTTAGGTCTTGAGGCTTGACGCTGGCCTTTCATATTTGTATGCTTACGTTCTTTTCCATCGCCCTGTCTTCCCGCCGAATCATAGCGTTATCCTTTTGATGCAACTCCCTTGCTAAACTTTTTTCAGTTACTTTCAGTTTCTTTCAGTTTTATTTATCTTCTTTCGATTTCTTTCGTCTTCTTTCGAATTCCTCCGTTTTCCTTTTTTTCTTTTTCTCTTTTGTTTTCTTTCAATTAATTTTGTTTTACTTTTGTTCCCTCGTTTTCCCTTTATTTATTTTTTTATTCTGGTCCCCAACTATTTCCATCTGGATTTATTTAGCTTGTTTTCAGTTAGTTTATTCCACCCTTATGCCTTACCTTCTTTTTTCTTTATAACATTTCACATACTTTTACCTGATTTTACTAGACTTGCTTCTCCTCTAATCCACATTTTCAACTCCAACCTGCTCTTACCTGCTCCTACCTGGGTCTTACCTGCTCCTACCTGGGTCTTACCTGCTCTTACCTGCTCTTACCTGCTCTTACCTGCTCTTACCTGCTCTTACCTGCTCTTACCTGCTCTTACCTGCTCTTACTGCTCTTACTGCTCTTACTGCTCTTACTGCTCTTACCTGATTTTAGCTACTCTATTAGCTAATTTTTCCCTATTCTTTTAGTTATTTCTTCTGCTTACTTTTCTACATAATTATACAGGCGGTTACACATACTTTTTCACTAACTGTTCTATAAACTGTTCTTATCACTTTTATAGTTACTTTCCTGCTTTGCTACATAATTTATAAACTGTTTTAACACTCTTATAGCTACTTCTTCTGCCTGCTTTTCTGCATAATTATACAAATTGGTACACATACTTCTTCACAAACTGTTCTATAAACTGTTCTACCCACGCTTATAGCAACTACTTATGCCTCTTATAGTTACCACTTCTACCACTCTTCTACCTGTCTTTACCCATGTTCTCCCCTCTTTTACCAACTTCAATTTTAAAAATCTCCTGATCCAAGGGGATACTAGTCAAAAGGCAATAAAACAGCATCTCAGTGAAGCAAGCAGGCGCAAAAAATACAAGCATCCAAGACAAGACAAAAAAACGACCCTCCGAAAAATTTCGGAAGGCCGACTATATTTAAATTCTATAGCTTTATTTGGCTTGTTGAGCTAACTCGTTCAAATGGTTCAAGCTAATGCGCAAGCTGTCCATCGGATCACCTGGGCATACATCCTGCTCGACGGCATACCATTCCACACCGTTACCTTCCCCCCATTGCAAAATGGGAGCAAAATCGATCAATCCCGTACCGACTTCAGCAAACGTCTGAGCCTCGTCCTTGGACATATCCTTCAAATGAAGGATGGGCATCCGTTGGGCATAAGGTTGTATAAAATCTAGTGGATCTCGACCGCCTTTCTTAACCCAATAAACGTCAATTTCGGCCAAAATCCGGTTATCTTGCGATGGCTCCAGCAAATATTCCAATGCGGACTTACCGTCCACAGTTGTTTCAAATTCAAAAGCATGATTATGATAGCTAATTCGAAAACCTTCCGCCTGAATCTTGGAAGCAATCTCGTTGAGTTCCTTGCGAACCGCCCGGTACCCTTCTTCATTCTTTAATTCGCCTGGCAGCGAGGGACAGACGATATCCTTAGTTCCCAATATGCGGGCCTCATTCAATACTTCATCCAATTCATTTCTCAACCGATCCAGAGAAATATGCATCCCTGCCGTTCCCAGCCCGGTTTCCTTCAACACTGCGGCTATTTCTTCTGCTGAATAGCCATGCAATCCCGAAATTTGAACGCCAGCCCAGCCCATCGCCTTCAACTCTCTCAATACTCCTGGAAAGTCTTGTTTCACTTGCTCTCTCAGAGTGTATAGTTGTGCTGCAAATTTGCTCTTCATCATACTACGAATTCCTCCCCAGCCTGGATTAGCTTGCCATTACACTTTTAACTTTACCATAAATAAGTCTTTTATCGAAGTTTGTTGAGAGATTAGCCCTAAAGCAGGGCCTAGAGCTATCTCCAAAAGTATTCCTAAGACCTGTTCCCTAAGCCAGCCCTTAGGCTCTCCTTTTACCTCGGCAAATTAATTTTGTTTAGCCGGCTGCTTCGTTCAAAAACTTGTACTGTGCTTCAATCAGACCATGATAGATTCCTCGCTTATTCATCAATTCATCATGATTCCCTTCCTCCATTATAGACCCATGATCGAGCACTACAATGCTATCCGCATGACGAATGGTAGACAGTCTGTGAGCGATAATAAAAGACGTTCTGCCCGCAAGGAGAGTTTTCATCGCTTCTTGAATTTTCAGCTCCGTCTCCGTATCGATGCTTGCCGTCGCCTCATCCAGGATGAGCACCCGGGGATCCGCAAGCAATGCTCTGGCAAAAGAAAGGAGCTGCCTTTGTCCCATACTAAGCACATTTCCCCGCTCCTGCACTTCCGTATCATAGCCATTCGGCAAAGATACAATGAAGTCATGAGCATGTACCGCCCGTGCCGCCGCTTCCACTTCTTGATCGGTAGCATCCAATCGGCCGAATCGGATATTGTCGCGAATCGTGCCTGAGAAGATGAACGTATCCTGAAGCACAATCCCAATTTGCGAGCGTAAGCTTTGTACCGTAACATCCTGGATGTCATGGCCATCTATTATAACTCTTCCCTGTACTGGATCATAAAAGCGGCAAAGCAGGTTGATAATCGTACTTTTACCCGATCCCGTATGTCCAACCAATGCGATGGATTGACCAGCCTTGACTTCTAAATCAATTCCTTTAAGTGCAGGACGATCCGGTTCATATTCGAATACTATATGCTCCAAACGGATATTGCCCTGAATCGGAGGCAGTTCCTTGGCGTTGCGCTTCTCCTTCACTGTCGGTTGTTCATCGATAAATTCAAAAATCCGTTCGGATGAAGCCATCGCGATGAGCAATTGGGAATACATTTGTCCCAATCGGTTAATAGGCTCCCAGAAATGCCCAATGTAAGTGGCGAAACCAACCAATACCCCGATCGAAATGTCGCCCGCAGCGACGAGAGTAGCTCCGTACCAGAACAATACGCAATAGCCGATCGCTCCGGTAATCTCGATTAACGGACCAAAGGACTGGTTCAAACGGGAAGCCCGATCCCACGATTTCCGGTTCACGTCGTTCATTTCGGTAAAATATTGCATGTTTTCTTTTTCCTGCACAAATGCCTGGGTCACTTTCATTCCTTGGATGCTCTCGTTCAGATGAGAGTTGATGCGTGACTGCTTCATCCGAACGTCCTGCCAGCCTCGTCTTATTTTTTTGCGGAGCGAGGTTGAGACCAGGAACATGAGCGGCACCGTAATCATAATGGCCAGTCCTAGCTTCACATTAAACATCAGCAGGATAATAACAATTCCTAGCAGCTGTATACAATCGATCAGTACGTTGACAACTCCGTTAGTGAATAAATCCTGCAGGGAGTTAATATCGTTCGTCACACGAACGAGCACCGATCCCGCTGGACGTTTATCAAAGAAACGGAAGGACAACGACTGAATATGACTGAACAGATCATGACGCAAATCATGTATCACTCGTTGTCCGATCAAGGACGTATAACGAATTCGGTAATTACTTGCCAGACACTGCACAATGTAGACGGCCGCCATCGATGAAACGATGATGAGCAACAGCTTGCCATTCTTCTCTATAAGCGCATGGTCAATCGCATAAGTGATGAACAAAGGAATGGCCAGCTTAGTAAGCGTCACCAGAAGAATGGTAATGATGATAATGGGCAGCATCTGCTTGCGGTAAGGGAGTAAATATTTAGCCAATCTTCTCAATTGGCCCCAGTCGAATGGTTTCTCCATGACTTCATCGTCTTGATAAACAAAACGCTGCTTGCCGTCCTTCGCTTTGTTCAACGATTCACCCGACTCGCTCGTTTGATGCTTACTCAATTGGCCCACCTCGGCTTCAGCAAAATCTCCTCGACCGAATCAGGCCGATCGGAGTATTGAATTTTATACGTTTCCAAGTAAGGTCCGGACTGCGACAAGAGCCGCTGGTGAGTGCCTCTTTGCACAATCCGTCCTTTATCTAGTACAATGATCTCATCAGCATGGCGAAGCGAAGAGATTCGGTGTGCTATAATAAAAGTAGTTCTGCCTTTCATCAATTCGCTAAAGCCTGCTTGGATTTCATGCTCCGTCTCCATATCGACGGCGCTCGTCGCATCGTCAAGTATCAAGATCTTCGGATCTTTGAGCAGTGCCCGGGCGATCGCTATCCGTTGCTTTTGTCCTCCGGAGAGCCCCATTCCCCGTTCACCTACAACGGTATCGTAGCCTTCAGGCATTTCCATGATGAAATCATGAGCCTTGGCTAATTGGGCTGCTTTAATTATTTGTTCCATCGGTACGTCTCTGTTCCCGTATGCAATATTGTTACGAATCGATGCGGAGAACAGGAAAGTCTCTTGAAAAACTACCGCTATCTGCTGACGGAACGACTCCAATTCGAACTCGTTAATATTTCTTCCGTCCAAAGTGATTGCTCCATCCTTGACGTTATAGGCCCGCATCAACAGCTGAATAAAGGTCGATTTACCGGAGCCTGTGCCCCCGAGCAAGCCGATGACGCTGCCGGCAGGAGCATCCAGTTGTATATTATGCAGCGCCGGAGAATGATCCGGATAAGCAAAAGTAACGTTCTCGTATTTAACATGACCCTGAATCTGCTCAGGATTAACCTTGATGGCATTGTCTACATTTTTGACATGGACATAGTGATGAAGCAGCTCGAGAATCCGTTCCCCGGATGCTTTGGATTGCGTATAGTTGTTGATATGAATCCCGATGCCCCACATCGGTCCGATAATATACCAGATCAAACCGTTGAAGGCGACCAATTCCCCAACCGACATCTGATCGGTTATGACCAGATATCCCCCTACTCCAAGTAGGATAACGATGCTTAAATTCGCAAACAATTCCATAACCGGAAAGAACTTCGCCCAAATATTAGAAGTGAAAATGTTTGTTCCTTTATAGTCCTCGCTTCTAATCGAGAATTTTTCTATCTCATACGGCTCGCGTGCAAAAGATTTAACGGTCCGTACTCCCGTAATATTTTCCTGCACCGCCGTTGTCAAATCACTCATCGATTTACGGATGCTGCGAAAGGCCGGGTGAATCTTCCCTTCGAATCGAATAGCTGTAAATGCCAGGAATGGCATAGTGACCATCGTAATCAGGGACAGCTTCCAGTTAATGCTGAACATCATGGCCAGCCCGAAGCCCAGCATGAGCATCACGTTCAAAATCTGCGCCAAGCCAAATCCGATGAAATGACGAATCGCCTCCAGATCGGCGGTCAGTCTTGACATCAAATCACCGGTTCTAGCTTTGTCATAGAATTGAAAGGATAAATATTGCAGCTTGTTGTACAACGCATTCCGTAAGTTGTACGCCACCCGGTTGCCCAGTCGTCCTCCGGCAAACCCGTGGAGAAATTGAAACGCCCCCTTAATTGTAATGACGACTATGACGAGAAGAGCCAGATAAGGAACCATCTCGTATTTGCCCAAGATGATTACATCATCGATCAAATAGCGGAGCAGATTGGGATATACAAGCCCCAAAGCCGTTGCGCACGCCAGGCAAATGATCGAGATGAAGAATAGTCTCTTCTCCTTCCAGTAGTACTCTTTCAACTGCCTAAATACATTCATGCTCTTGCCTCCCCTAAGCTTTGCATATCGCAAAACTTGTCTCGTAGGCATGCGCTCCTCGCTTTAAGCACGAAGGAATAGGGTTGCCTTCGGCCAAGCACACGGCAATCGCCTGCAGCGAAATAACGGGCCGGTTTGTCCCGGTTTTTCGCCTTTTCTACGCTTGTATCCAAGCGGATTTCCGCTCGAATCATTAGCAATATTATCACCATCCTTACAGGGGGGCAATAAGTAGAAACCCGCTAAAAACCTCCTATTTCAACATTTGCTAATAAAAAGCAGATACAATCGGTAGAATCCTTTAAAATAGTCGAAATCCCCGCGATTGCTTGCTATTTTCAAGTCCAATAATTTTCCACTAAAATTTCTCCGCTTTTTTGGAACTTTGCCAACAAAAAAACTCCGTACCTACTAGGTACGGAGGCTGGGAGCGACGCGTTCATCTGTCAATGCAACTAACTGGTTACGGGTCCGTTTAAGCTGGTCAACGTCGATCTTCATTTCCAGGGCATCCTTTAATCCCTGGTAATGATTTAGTGCCGATTGCAGCTCCATGTCGGCAAGCCGGCTCATTCTCTCTTTAAATTGGATGCTGTATGCGGACATTAATCGTTCTGCATGGCGGTCCAAGTACTGCTGGATGGCAGATCCAAGAGTAGCTTCCAGCTCCTGTTTCAGCTTTTCCTTGCCCTCTCCTTCAAAAAAGTACTTTCCGTTCTTGAAGAATCGATGCAGCCCTTTAATATCTGGCTCTTCCACAGAAATCGATTCGTCCACAACCGGCGTATCGAAGGGCTCCGCTTCAAAGCGTTCATGGGGATAGCCCGGAAATTTCTGCTCTATTTCCGTCCATAGCTTTTCCAAACGATTAAGAGAATAAGTATTCATAAATTGCTCTAGGCGAAGGGTCGTTGCAAGCACCTCCTGGGATAAATCATAGGAGAGCAGCCGGACAAGCTCAAAGTGAGCGGCTCGCAGCAACTTCCGAATGTCCCTTCCGTCTTCACGCAAAGAGCCAGGATTAAACGCCAGGTTGTACAGTTCGCCAAAACGGTAGGTCAACCGCTGCCGGACATAATAAAGCAGTTCTTGAACTTCTTTGGCTAAATCGTTCTGTCCAGCAGAGTCGTCGGCCTCCCGAATGATCGTCTTGACCTGTGTACATGCTTCCTCAAGGCGGTCTATGCTATCCTTTCGTTCTTCCTCACTTTGATAGGCGCTTTGAATCCACTCCTGCATAGTAGCAGCCGCCCGCTGCAAATCATACTGGGCGGAACGGACAGCCATCTCGCTTAATTCTTCATAAGTGAATCGAATGAACTGTCGTTCAAACTCCACTATACCCGATTGCGCGAGCAGTGTCTTGTCGTTGCCCAACTTGCCTTGCACCGCCTGCTGGCTGGATACAGGATAAATTCTCGCATTCCTTACACCATGACTCGCCAGGTTCGATTCCACATGCTCGATGACCGCGCTCAACTCCTCGGAATCGGCGGCCAGATCGGCAGCATTGACGATAAAAAACATTTTATCCAGCTCAAAAGCGTCCTTGACCCGTCCAAGCTGCAGCAAAAATTCCCGGTCAGCCTGGGAAAATGCATGGTTATAATAGGTGACGAAAAGAATAGCGTCAGCGTTTTTAATATAATTGAACGCTACCCCGGTATGACGTGCGTTGATCGAGTCCGCTCCCGGAGTATCGACGAACACCATTCCTTGCTCGGTCAGCGGGTTGCTGTAATAGAGCCGGATGGATTCTACGAAGCAGGATTTATCTTCTTCGGCGACATATCCTGCAAACTGCTCGAGATCAGCCGTCAATTCATTACCCAGCCGTCCTTCGGCGGAGCTCCAGCCTTTTTCCACCGCCTTCAAAAAGGCGTAATGAGGCTTTCCTCCCTCGCTTACCTGCTCTGGGGAGATTCCGGCGATTGCCCGCAAACATTCCTTCCGGGTCCCCCCCGACATTCCCAGCACATCGAGCGAATAGCGGATTTCTTCCAGCACCGCCTCCTCCGTCTTCATGACGACTTTAACCGTCCCATGCGGACAATCGTCTGTTGGCGGCAGAATCGTATTGATCGCTGCAGTGGTCGGGTTAGGGGAAACCGGCAAAATTCGTTCTCCAATCAAGGCATTGGCAAACGACGATTTTCCCGCGCTAAAAGCTCCGAACAAGGCGACGGTAAACCGATTATTTTCCATCCGTTCGGCTTTATCTATCATAGAGCGGGAGACGGACTGCAGAGCGGACATCTCCTTCGTCAAGGCTACCGCTTCGCGTAAGGTTTGCGCCATCCGACGCAGCCGGTCGCGATGATCCTTAACCCGGGTCAGACTTCCGCCGTCTGCTGCTGCTCTGCCTGCTTCGGCCGCCAGGCCATTGGCGACGGAAGGGGAAGCGGCCTGGCGAGCACTCCCGGGAGCCGGCTCAGAGGCCTTCTTCGCCGTCACGGAGCTATCGGCTGCCTCGGGATCGGTTGATCGGGCTGCGG
This sequence comes from Paenibacillus sp. J2TS4, assembly GCF_018403245.1. Classification (GTDB taxonomy): domain Bacteria; phylum Bacillota; class Bacilli; order Paenibacillales; family NBRC-103111; genus Paenibacillus_L. Next base: position 204,072 of record NZ_BOSH01000003.1, on the reverse strand, counting down.
CAAATTCCTGCTCATCGTAATCACCCGGGGATGGCAGCCTGAGCCCTGTCCGGGGCAGGGCGCTCTCGGACAAGCCAAGCATCCGCTTCAGCTCCTCCTGCTCGGCCCGCTCCATCTGCTCCAATTGGCGCTGGGCTTGCAGAGCTTCCTCCAGCTCCGCCAGTTCCGACTCCAGCTGCCGCCGCTCGACTTCGAATCGAGACGTCAACTTATCGATCAGCTCATCCGCCAATTCCATAGCTTCTCGCCGAAACGAAGTTTTTACTTCCGACGAGAGTTGACGGGAATAAGTAAGCGTATATTCGCTAGAAAATTCCGCCCCCATATGAACCTGATCAGCCACCCAGGAAGCCGGATGCTTAAACTCCAGCCTGGCCACCGACGACGGCTCCAATTCCGCTGACACCCCGTACTCCTCTGCTTGTTTCTTAATGAAATCCTGCAGATGCCAGCTCAGTCCCGCTCTAACCTTCTCGGAAAAATCCGTGTAAAAGTCATTCAATCGACTGGCGATTTCCTTTTCTGTTTGTGCCGCTCTCGAGAAAAAACCAACTTTGAAGCCGGGCTTGCGGCTCTGCAAATAATGATGAGCCAGATCTCTGGTCGCGGCGGGGGTAAGATTGGCATTCTCGACGATGGAGCCAATCTCATTCTTCCATTCCGCATGAAGCTCGAGCGGGAGCTGCTTCAATTGATTTAATCGCTCCCGTTTCTGTTCATACTGTTCGCGGGCTTCTTCCAGGCCGTCGCCCTGACGAATCTCTGCTCGCAGCTCTGCCTTCTCTTCTTCTCGCGAGGCAGACATGACCGCCACATGCTTGCGAATAAGCTGCTCAGAAGACGCAGCGGCGCTTTGTTGGCGCAACGGCTCGGAGCAACCTTGCAGCTTGCGAATAAGCCATACCAACTCGCTCCATTCGTGATGAGGGTGCTCCGGGTGTTTCACCGACAGATACAGAATCCCGTCCGGGTGGATGTTCCAGTTGCCAAAAGCTTGCTCCACACTTTTCTTGTACTGCTTAAACGGCAGCTCTTCCTCCCGGTGCTTATCTATTTGATTGACAATTAAGTAGACGGGCTTGCCCCAATCCTGAAGCTGCTTCGTAAATGCAAAATTCGTCTCCGACTGGACATGATTATAGTCCATGACATAGAAGACGACATCCGCCAGATGCAGAGCCGATTCGGTAGACATCCGGTGAGCATCGTCCGTTGAATCGATGCCTGGAGTATCCAGCAATACCGCATGCTCCCCCAGAAAAGGAATCGGATAACGGATATCGATCGAGCGAATATCCTCTCCATTCTTGCAATATTCCGCCAGCTGCTCCGGTTTGATCCGGTCCGGCTCGGCCCGGTCGTTTCGGTAGACGGTTACCTCCGCCTTTCCATTGCCGATCGATACAATGTTAGCGCTTGTAGGAATCGGACTGGATGGCAGCAGCTTAGCGCCACACAAGCGATTGATCAGACTTGATTTCCCAGCGGAAAAATGTCCGCAAAAAGCAAAATAGAGCTGCCCGGATGCCAGCTTCTTCTTGAGCTGCATCATCTTATCGGCATGCCACGAGTCCCCTGCAGCCTGCATACCGGATGCCAGCTTGGCTATCGTTTCCAAACCATTCATCACACATTCTCCTGACCCTTAGTTGTCCGTTACAAATAAAATAACCCCACCTTTGCGGGGAGCCCCGGAACTTATAAACTCAAAAAAACCGAAATAGCTTCGGTTAGAAGTTTTGAAAAACAGAACTCCGGCTCCCGGAACCTTAAACCTCGGTGTTCGAATGAATGATCCCGGTGGAGACTGTTGAAAGGGCGCTGCCTAAACAAGATCCCTATCGGCTGATGAGACAGCGCCTTTTCAAAGGTCTCATTCTTCTATTGGGTTTGTTTGTACTCCGTACTAGTGTATCACATTTTCATTCTCGGGGAGAATGATTTCGAACACATCCCCGTGCTGCAGAATCGTAATGTTCTGTTCCTTCACTTTCATGACGACTACTTCAGGCTTCGCTCTCATGCGATCCAAGTAGTTGTCCGGAACCTCTCCCGATTCACTGACGACAATGCCCTCAATCTCTTTTTCCTCGTTTTCGGCAAATGGAGTTTTCATAATCTCTTCATAAATGTCAGAGAACACTCCGAAGTTTTTAGTATAGACCGATATGCATTTCATGTCATCCCATCCTTTTTCTGTAGCTTCCCTATCTAGTCTTGACTTCCTTCGTTTTCCTATTCTTCAAAGTGTTCATTCTTTTTTTGCCTTCACGGCACAAATCCAGCAAAGGGCAGATTTCACAGTTTGGATTTTGTGCTTTGCAATGATACCTTCCGAAAAAGATGAGACGATGATGAGTCAGGGTCCATTCTTCCTTGGGCACTTTCTTCATTAATTTTTTTTCTACTTCCAGTACCGAATCTTCTGCTTTCGCCAGGCCTAGACGTTTGGATACCCGTTCCACATGGGTGTCCACAGCAATGGCAGGCACGCCGAAAGCATTAGAAACAACGACATTGGCCGTTTTTCTACCGACACCGGGAAGCTCAACCAATTGAGAGTGCTCTTGCGGAATTTGTCCATCGTATTTCTCTATTATTAACTGACAAAGCTTTTGAATATTTTTCGCTTTGTTCCGATACAGTCCGATGCTTCTAATGTCCTGCTCCAGCTCCTCCAAAGGAACAGCCAAGTAATCTTCCGGCTTCGTATATTTCTTGAATAAAGAATCCGTAACTTTATTCACCTTTTCATCTGTACATTGAGCAGACAACAGCACTGCGATCGTCAGCTCGAACGGATTGGAATGGGTTAATTCACAGTGGGCGTCCGGGAACATCTCCCCGATCGTATCCAGAATGCGCCGAACTTTCAGAGTACTCATATTCAAAGCTCCCCTTTCCCAATCTTTCGCCCGAACACCCTACAGTGTATCGAATCCGATAAAGATATTCAATGCTGGTTATGCAGTAAAAAATGAACATTTTTAAAACGTTTCTAAATTGAGAAAAACTCTTATCGGAATCCTTCGAGGATGAGCGACCGCGTTTAAAAGAAAACCGTCCGAATAAGGAATTCCTTTATTCGGACGGCCTATTCCTAATGCCGAGTATCCTCTGGCCATTTCAGCTATGGCAGTACTGCTTTAAGAGACTGTTCCAAAAGCATCCTAAAGCTTTTGAACTCTTATTTTATGGGGCGACCTTCACTTGGTGAAGCGATTTGCCCAAGTAAGTAATTTCAATTTTGCTGCCGGGAGATAATTGAGCAAAGGTCAGACTGGTGTCTCCAGCCGATAAGATCTTGGCATCTAATGGAACATTGTACGACTTGGTAGCTCCATTCTGATCTTTAACGGTGATTTGACGATTCGTATCGTTCTTGCTGATCAGTTCGTAAGATAAAGTCTGTTTCTTTTGCATTGAGTATACATAATCTTGTTGAGGACCGACAATCGCTTTAACCGAATCGCCAACCTTCAGATCATCCAATGTCGCATTATCCTGGTTGAAAGCTTCCACTCCAACGAAAGTATTCATTTTCAGATCCAGATATTGATTGTTCGGCATTTTCAGCTTGAGTTCTTTCGTTGTCGGGTTAATCATCGATATGACTCCTTCGTATCCGATGTTCAGCGCGATGTTAACCAATTCATCGTTGTTGTTGTAAGTCAAATCGACTTTTTTACCAATAGCAAACATACTCTCGAACTGTTCCAGAGCAACCGAATTTCCGTTGTACGTCAAACTAATTTTATCGTCCAATTGATAGATTTCCGGAACGTTGTTCTTCTTGATGATCAAGTATTTAGTTTTATTGTCATAGCCTTCGATAGTCGCCATATAGCTGACGGTTTGTATCCGTTCCTTGACAAATAACTTCTTGACATTATTATCCGCATCGAGATAAACCGTCACTTCGTCTCCAACCTGAAGCTCCGCAATCGACGAGCTTAGCTTCCACGGCATAATGACTTCTACAAAATTATTGTCGTAAGAATAAGTGCCGAAACGGCCGTCAGCGAATTGGATCGTCAAATATGAAGCACGGTTGTCCAGCTTAATATGATCCAGCTTTCCTTCCTTGATCACTTCTACATTCGTCGAGGTAACTTCGACCTCTACGATGATATTGTTCTCCACCCGGAAGCTGATCGTATCCCCTTCGAATAGATGATCCAACGACCGCACTGTCTCCTTATATTTGACCGGAACGTTATCGATAAAAATATATTCCTGCTTCCCTAGGCCGTTCTCGTTAACGGTCAGTTTCTTGCTTTCTTTGTCCACAGAGACGAAAGTTCCGACTGCAGTCTTGTTGATTGGAGCTTCCTTGATTGTAATATGGGCGATTTTACGATCGTCTGTGAAGCGGATTTCAACTTTGCTATCTTTTAGAACATCCGACAGACTTTGACCCGAGCCATTTTTATCCGTTACCGAAGTACCGGACATCAGCTCGTACACTTCCGATTTATCGCCGGATTTTAAAGTAAGTCTCATTGCCGACAAATCAATATTTTCTACTTTGCCTTCCACAGTCTGGTAGGAAACCTTTTCTTTGATTTCCATATAATTCACCGAATTGTTCTGTACAACGGCATATACGGAGTATCCCGGTTTAATCCCGCTCCACGATATCTTTCCGTCATTGCCTTCTCCGTAAATAACCGAATCGGAATTAATATTCAGTGTCCGGGACTGCCCTTTCGTATCGGTCACTTGCACAGAGCTGCCAGTAATCGCCTGAACCGTCCCGTACAATACTTTGTCGGGCTGGAAGGAATTATGATGCTGAGCCCGGCTGATAAAGGTCGCCATCTCCGCTCTGGTAACCGCTTGGTCCGGACGGAAGGTGTTGTCTTCAAAGCCGTCTACAATTTTTAACGAAATCGCTTCGTTGATAAATCCGATATTGCCGTCTGCGATTTTGTTGTTATCGCTAAAGCCGGTCGACTTGGATTTCTTTTGCTCTGCTTCGCTTTGTTTATTGATGGCGCGGATAACGATTTTGGCCACCCATTCTCTGGAGGCGCTGCTTGTTCCCCAGCTCTTGCCTTCCGATGGAGAACCCGAGCTCTCTTCCTTAATATTCAACAGTCCCTTTTCAATAGCGGTTACGACATACCCACGCGCATAATCGCTGACAGAGAACGGGAGCACATAGTTGTCGGTTTTTACTCGTTCCGCCTCCTGCTCCAATCCCATCAACCGGATCGCAAGAACGATCACTTCCTCCTGCGACACTCTATCGTTGGGCACGTATTTGCCCTCATCCCGGCCCTGCACTATTCCTTGAGCGGCCAACTGGGTAACATATCGGTGAGACCAATGGGACACCGGCACATCGTCAAATTGATAGCTCGAAGCCGCGGCGATTTGAACAAGACCGCCCTCCGGCTTCCATTCAGCGGCCATGATGCCGCCCGCCTGGCTGCCAACCACCATAGCGGATACGACTAACGAAACAATAACTTTCTCAGCTTTCTTCTTTCCCGATTTCATTCCTCTTCCCCTTTCAGCCTGAATGCTACTTCTTCTCTTCCTCATTCTCTCTCTCCAACCGTTTGGGCAAATCCACATGTCCCATCAAGCTGTTCGACTCTTCGCCGTCTATCAGAATTGTTATAGCCAGCACTTCGTCGAACTGGAACAAGGTATTCTTTAATGCTTGCAAAGCCAGAGCCTCTCCCTGAGAACCGAGCACAGCTTCCGGACTAATCGACAGATCGACGGTCAACTCTCCGGAGCTCAGGTCGGCCGAAGAGAAATCAATACCGGCGAACAGAGCGACATACTCTGGACCCGGGCTTGATTTCAAAGTATGAAGAGCGGCTAAATATTTACTTGATTCATCAGTATAACGGATATCCGTCTTTTTGGAAATCAGTTTTTCGGCATCCGTATCGCTAAAATAAGCTTCTATGGACAGTTCTTTATACTGCTCCTCTGCCCCTGGAGTTGGACTTGCGGCCCCTTCAGGAGGCAGGGCTGATCCCGTTGTCGGTTTCGCATGATTTCCGCAGCCAGCAATTAAGATCGCAGTAAAAATAGAAAGGATGACAAGCCTTTTAGTCATTGTGCGCATAATCCCTCACCCCTTATTGAATCTGCAAATAATCCTTAATTCCTGCTACAATTCCCTCGGCTGCCCGGAGCTGAAAATCTTCCTGGTACATTTGGGCTTCGTCCTCCACATTGGAAAGATATCCGATTTCGAGAAGGACGGCCGGCATGGAGGTAGTTGTAATGACGCGGAAGTTATTTTTCCGGACCTTCCGGTCCGTAAACCCGGTCGCTTCCAAAACATGCTTATGCATCGTATTCGCAAGGGACAAGCTTGCGCTTCTCCAATAATAAGTCTCCTGCCCGTTAATTTCCGGTCTGAATTTATTCCCGTGTATGGAGATGAACACATCCGCCTCCTGGCTATTGGCAAAGGCTACACGATCATCCAATTCGACGAACGTATCGTCGCTTCGGACCAGCAATGGCTGAATAAGCGGTTCTTGATCCAACAGTTCCTTGACTTTCAAGGTTACAGCCAAGGTGAACTCTTTCTCGCGCCGGCCGGTTAGGGACAAAGCTCCCGGGTCTTTACCACCATGCCCTGCATCGATCACTACTTTATATACAAGCGGTTGAAAAGTTACAGTCACTTGATTCGTCCCCGGATCCTCCACAAGCTTGTAAGAGGCTTTGGATTTCAGATCCACGACGACTCGAACGGTGTAAGGGTTGTCCGAAAATAAAGCGTAACGAATCTTGGATACCATAGGATGATCCTCAACCTCTATCGTCCCTCCATTCATATCGGGATCGGACGATAAAGCTTGTCCAAGTCGATAATTAGGCACGTCAATGACCAAACGGCTCGGACTGATCAACGAAAAATGCTGGGAATTCATAGGTTCTGTTCCCTGAATAATCAACTGATCTCCATCCATATGTATGGATTCCATTGCTGGAAGAGATGGATCCGGTTTCGGCTTCACGATCGGACTTGGATCTGGAGTAGGAGTTGGATCTGGATTCGGAGTAGGAGTTACTTCAGAAGGATCTGTCTCTTCTGGATCGTCCGCAGGCGGTTCTTCAACCGGCGCATCCACCATATGTACGGAGCGGGTTTCATTATCCCACGACACATCCAGTCCCAGATTCTCGGCAACAAACCGGACAGGGACCAGTGTGTTCCCCTCAATGTTAACCGGGGAAACTTCCAGCGGATAACCTCTTCCGTCGATGGAAGCGTAGGATTTGTCGATCCAGAGCAGCATTTCCGCTTCTGTCTTTTGGATCGTAACCCTTTGTTCCTCCTGATTCCAACTGACTTTCGCGCCCAGTTCTTCGGAAACAATCCGAACAGGGACCAGTGTCGTATCGTTCAAGATGCGGGAGGCTACCTCAGGGTTCAGCTTCTTTCCGTTCAAATATAGCGGAATTTCTTCTACCGATTCGTCCGCATAGATGAACTGGGGAAGTATAAAGAGAAAAACAAACAAGGACAACAGGGAGACTACTAGCTTTTTCATCATTACACCTCTGAGTTTAGTAGATTATGGCATACGACGTATATTTAGACGTAATATTTTCCAAAAAGTTGCGAAAAAAGCTTCCTGTCGACAGAATTTTCTGTTTCGACAAGAAGCTTTTTGGGTATAATGATGTGTTTAGCTTAGCTGCTTCCCTTAAGCTCCGCTGCGATCCCTTCCATGCCCTCGCTTGGATGGATTAACTGATAGACCTCATAGTCGCTGTGATTAAGCTTGCTGCTTTGCTTCATAGGCGGCAATTTTGTCGCTATGCTGCAAGGTCAAGCCAATATCGTCCAAACCAAGGAGCAAAAATTGACGACGGTGCTCATCCAACTCAAAAGATAGCTCAAGCCCTTGATTGTCGGACAATTTATTATTCTCCAGATCTACGTTCAGCTGATATCCTTCGTTAGCTGCCGTACGCTCGAACAGATCCTGAACCTGTTCCTCGGACAGCTTAATCGGAAGAATTCCGTTCTTGAAGCAGTTGTTATAGAAAATATCTGCAAAGGACGGAGCGATAACTACTTTAAAGCCATAGTCCAGAATCGCCCAGGGAGCATGCTCCCGGGAAGAGCCGCAGCCGAAATTGGCGCGGGAAATCAGTATGGATGCTCCCTTGTAGCGAGGGAGATTCAAGGAAAATTCAGGAATCACCTGGCCGCTTTCATCAAAGCGCCATTCGTAGAACAAAAATTGTCCAAAGCCGGTTCTTTCGATTCTTTTCAGAAATTGTTTAGGAATAATGGCATCTGTGTCGACGTTGACGCGGTCAACGGGAGCCACCAGTCCGGTATGTTTTTTAAAAGGTTCCATATCGAGCAACTCCTTCTAACATTAATTAAATTTCCAGTCGCGAACGTCGACAAAACGTCCTTCAATCGCAGCCGCCGCAGCCATCGCCGGGGAAACGAGGTGAGTCCGTCCTCCGCGACCTTGGCGACCCTCGAAGTTACGGTTGGAGGTAGATGCGCATCTTTCTCCGGGGCTCAGCACGTCCGGGTTCATCGCCAGACACATGCTGCAGCCGGCATCGCGCCATTCAAATCCGGCTTCGGAGAAGATTTTATCCAATCCTTCCTTTTCCGCCTGGATTTTGACACGTCCAGAGCCAGGAACGACAATCGCGTTCACAGACGGAGACACTTTGTAGCCTTTGGCTACAGAAGCCGCTGCACGCAAATCTTCGATCCTTCCGTTCGTACAGGAACCGATGAAGACTCGGTCTACGTTCAACTCCGTCATCGGAGTTCCCGGAGTAAGCCCCATATATTCTAGTGCTTTCTCCGCAGCTTTTCTTTCATTCTCGGTAGCAAAATCTTGCGGGTTAGGCACCGCTGCGCTAATATTTGTTCCCATTCCCGGACTCGTTCCCCAAGTGACCTGAGGAATAAGAGAGTCTGCATCGAACTCGACTACGAGGTCATAGACAGCCCCTTCATCCGTTACGAGGCTTTTCCATTTCTCGATGGCTTGGTCAAAGGCAGCTCCTTGCGGAACGTATTCACGACCGCGCAAATATTCGAACGTCGTTTCGTCCGGAGCAATCAGACCTGCGCGGGCGCCCGCTTCGATAGACATGTTACATACGGTCATCCGCTCTTCCATCGACAGGGAACGGATAGCATCGCCGGTGTACTCAATAACGTATCCGGTAGCAAAGTCGGTCCCGTATTGGGCGATGATGCCCAGAATCAGGTCTTTCGCCGTCACTCCGGTGCTCAGCTTGCCATTTACGCGAACCTCCATCGTCTTCGACTTCGATTGCTGCAAGCATTGCGTAGCCAGCACATGCTCGACTTCGCTCGTACCGATCCCGAAGGCAAGAGCTCCAAAAGCCCCGTGGGTAGACGTATGGCTGTCTCCGCACACGATAGTCTTGCCGGGATGGGTCAAGCCGAGCTCGGGCCCCATCACGTGAACAACCCCTTGGTCTGTGCTGTCCAGATCGAACAGCTTGACACCGAAATCGGCGCAGTTGCTCGACAGAGTATCGATTTGCTGCTTCGAGATCGGGTCTTTGATATTAAAACGATCCTTCGTTGGAACGTTATGGTCCATCGTCGCGAAGGTCAGATCCGGGCGGCGGACTTTGCGGCCGGCCAGACGGAGCCCTTCAAAAGCTTGCGGCGATGTAACCTCATGCACCAGATGCAGGTCAATATAAATAATGCCAGGCTTTCCTTCTTCTTGATGAATGACGTGATTGTCCCAAATTTTTTCATACATCGTTTTCTTCGACATCTTTTTCACCTCAACGAAAGTTCTCCATCGACAAGATCATCGATTTTCGATTGTTATTATAGTATCATCTACGGCTTCATTGATCCAAGATATAATAACTATAACTTCTATAGGAAAAAGATATAAGCAGTGCCCATATCCTAATTCCTCCCACCCTTTATTATCGCACGTTATGCCGGCAAGCGGTAGCACCTATTTTATCCATTCGGTTTCCGGCGACCTTATTCGACAAGGACGAGGCTGCCCACCTGACAATGGACAAAAAAGCTCCCGAAAGACGGGAGCCCGTGCCTGGAGTCAGCCTGGCCTTGCAGCTGGCAACCACAGTATACTATCACTGCTTCTTATATTCTTGATACCATTCATTGGCCGCTTTCATCATTTCTTCGCCGCCATCCGCTCTCCACTGCATTAAAAATTTATCATAATTATCGATGGAATCGGCCCCGCCAATAATTTTGATATACATATCCTCGGCCATTTTAGCAAGCTTCTGCACATTTTTAGTCACTTCTTCAATGGGAGGGGCGTATGTGATCGGGTCGAATACCATAATTCCTTCCGCGTTCTCCAGATAGGTCTCAAAATGATGCTGAATGATCGGGTCCTTACGCAAGCGGGCTTGCCAATAAGTCGGATAATTCTCTTCGTCGACACCGGTCAAGAAATAACTTGAGTTGTTCCGCTCGTCAAAAAACTTAGGAAAGACCGGATAATATTTGCCATTTTCCACGGTATGATGGACGCCTTCCTCACCAACGACCAATCCTTTGAAAATATCTGCATCAAATTTCATATCCAAATATTTCATAGTTTCTTCCTTGTTTTTGGAAAACTTCGGGATGACGGCATAGCCGCCCACTCCGTCTCCTGACGCCTGTACAACAGAAATCCCGTCTTTTGTTTGCATATACGGGAATATAGTCAGCTCGGTATCAGGAAAATTTTTATGAAAGGCATTTACCAGATTAGGAGCGCTCCACCAGGATATGCTCATCATTGCGGCTTTGCCGCTCGCCATTTTTTGAATCGAATTATCCATGGTGTTAATCGGCCACTCGGAATCGATCAGTCCTTCTTCGTATAATTTATTCATAAATACGAGATATTCCTTTATAGCCGGATCTTCTGTGTGATAAATCAGCTTTCCATCCTGTTCCTTCCAGACTGTCGTAATGCCGAATGCCAAGGCGATGTCCGGGAAAACAGCATTTTTGCCGCCAGTCAACGGAATGACCTGTTTCTTCTCCTTGATCGTTTTCAACAGCTCATAAAACTGATCCAGATCCTTTGGCGGCTGCAGCCCGAGCTCATCCATCCAATCCTGCCTCATAACCAGCCCGTGTGAAACATTGGCACCCGTTCCCGACTGCGGGATGGCATAAATTTTGCCGTTATACTTCGCTTTATTCCAGGATTTCTCTGAAATGACTTTCTTCATATTCGCCCCATACTGTTCGATCAGCTCATCTAACGGTTCGAGAGCTCCTGAACTGACCAGCTTATAAAACTGGGTGTCATACAGCATCAAATAATCGTACGGTTCTTTGTTGGCCATTAACAAATTCAGCTTCTCATCGGGCTCTTCCGCCGGTAACTGCTCATATTTCACATCATAACCGGTAGTATCCTTCAGGTACTGCGCCACGGGATCGAGATTCGGATCGAAACGCTCGAACGGCAGCAGAGCCCGCAGTCTCGGCTTCTCCTGCGAAGCATCCTTTGCATCGGTCTCGCTGGGACCGGAAACCGGCGGCTCTTGTGAATCGCGGCCACTGCCCCCTCCTCCGCAAGCGGTAATCAATACAGCTAACAGTATCGCCATCGAGGACGAAAGCGCCTTTCTTTTTCCCATAGTAAACCCTCCTTGAACAGTGAATACATTGAAAATTCGAATAGCGGCACTCCATAAACTCCAACTTTTTTTTAGAAAAGGCTAGAGCGGCCTTCCACTCCCAGAACCAATGCTCCCGCGGCACCACATCCTTTCCAGAGATTGCTCTTTCGCTTCATTCCATTGGAGCCCGCTTACGCAAGCCCTTTCAGCAAAAGCTCCGTTGATCCGTTGCAGTCTAGCCTTTAACGGAACCTACCAATACCCCTTTGACAAAATATTTTTGCAAGAACGGATAAACCAGCAGAATCGGAACAGTTGCCACCAGAATAGAGGCCGCTTGAATCGCCTGCGGAGTCGCATTCATCGCGGAATCAATGCTTAGAGGCATCCCTGCCGAATTATAGGCATTGTTCGCATGCGCTATTAATTCTTTCAAATATAATTGCAGCGGCTTTAGTTCCGTCGAATGGATATAAATCATCGCGGCGAAATAATCATTCCAGTAGCCGACCGCATAGAACAGCGCTATAGTAGCCAATACTGGCAAGGATAGGGGGAGGGTTATGCGAAACAGAATGGCCAGATTGCTTGCACCGTCAAGCTTGGCCGATTCCTCCAGACTGTCCGGCAGCGCCTCGAAATAATTTTTGATAATGAGCACGTTGAATACGCTGATCATCCCCGGCAAGATTAGTACCGCCAGCTTGTCGATCAGGCTGAGCTTATGCATTAGCAAATAAGTCGGGATCAGGCCGCCGCTGAACAGCATGACGAAGATGTACATCAATATGAACAGCCTGCGTCCCCGTAAGCGGGGTTTGGACAACGGATAAGCAGCCAATGCGGTCATAAACAAGCTTACAGCCGTCCCGATAATCGTAACGAGAATGGATATTTTGAACGAATTGAGAAAAGTGCGGTCGCTGAGCACATATTGATAAGTTCCCATTTGCCAATCGACAGGAAAGAAGGTAACTAAGCCTGCGTTGACCGCCGCTTCGCTGCTGAACGATTTAGCAATCAAATTCATAAACGGAAGAATCGTCGTGAAGCTTAAGAAAGCAAAGAATAAATAGTTGAAAACGGCGAATACTTTTTCTCCCCGAGACATGGGCATCCAACCTTTCCCTAGCAGCTTTTACCATAACCCGCGCTCTAAATATTTTCTGCTCAAATAATTGCCCGTCAGAATGAGTGCCAATGATATGACGGATTCGAACAGGCCGACGGCGGTCGAAAAGCTATAATCCTGTTGACCTAAGCCGATCCGATATACATAGGTTCCAATGACATCCGAAACGCTATAAACGACCGGGTTATACATAACTAGAATCTGCTCTGTTCCGGCTTCCATAATATTCCCGAGGCGAAGTATAAACATCAGCACAATGACGGGCAACAGTCCAGGCAGCGTAATGTGCCTTACTTGCCGCCATTTGTTGGCTCCATCTATTTTCGCGGCTTCATACAATTGCGGATCAATGCTGCTCAAGCCCGCCAGATAGACGATCGTGCCCCAGCCTACTTCTTTCCATCCCGCGGACGTAATTAATACGGAGCGAAATATGCTGTGGTCCAGAAAGAAAGCGACGGGCTTTCCTCCCATCCATTCTATAAAACGATTGACAATTCCACCGTTCGCAGACAGCAAATCGATGAATAATCCGCTTACAATAACCCACGATAAAAAATGGGGCAAATAAACGATGGTTTGAACGCTTCGTTTAAACACGATATTTCTCAACTCATTCATTAGAAGAGCCAGCACGATCGGCAGCGGAAATAAAAACACCAGCTTCAACAAGGAGATAACTAGCGTATTTTTAAAGACAACAATAAAATCAGGCGAAGAAAAGAGCTTCCCAAAATGTTTAAGTCCAACCCACGGGCTCGCGCTCATTCCGTCAAAAATATTAAAATCCTTAAATGCGATCACTATGCCATACATGGGCGTGTACTTGAACAAAAGCAGGAAGAAAAGGCCTGGGACAAGCGCCAGGTATAAATCCCAATCTTTGCGAATATCCGATCGCAAGGTAGTCCAATAGCCGGCCCGCCGTTTCACTCTTGGCGGAATCATCGGCTCGGGGTGCGGTGCAGTAAGCTTCATGAGCAGCCTCCTTCTGTCTTCTGTTCCTCAGTTCTAAGTGTATAGGCTGACCCTGATCTAATGTAGGGAAAATGATCGCTTTTTGTGGTACTTTCATCGTCTGATCCTTACTCATTTCATGATGATGGGTGCGGGCTATATAAGTGGCACTAAAGAAAGCGATCATTCCGTTCCGAAGGAAAGTGCCTCCGAATCCCGTCTAATCCTGGAATTGCAGCAGTTTAGCAACAAAAACGAAAAGACATGCGCGCATGCATGTCCACTGGCTAGAATCAGTCAGTTATCGATAAAAGACGTGCAAAATGACATAGTTGCACATCAACAGAGCAGTGGAAGCTGCAGTTCAAAGTCATTTAAGCTCTGTATCAGCAGATCCTGATTGCCCTAATTAAGGCTTCATTCCGCTCGGAGTGACGCCCCAATACTTGCGAAACACTTTTGTAAAATAGCTCACATCCACATATCCGACCGTATTTGCGGCATCATAGACGCGTGCTCCGCTCAACAGCTTCGCCTTGGCCAGCTCCATCTTCCGCTCTAATACGTAGGAGGAAAAGGACTTTCCCGTTTCTTGCTTGAACAATTTGCTCAAATAAGATGAATTGATGTACATTCGATCAGCCATCATATAAAGCGTCAGATCGGTATCGATCTCCTGCTCTACTATTTCCAGTACCTTTCGAATCATCCCGTTGCTGGACATGCTGCGCTGTTTGTGCACATAGACGGTTACACTGCGAATCATTCGCTTCAGCCAAGCCAACACTTGGTCCTTAGTAAACAAGGTTTGCAGGTTTTGGAACGTCATCCATTCATCAGGCACCACTTCATTGACAAGCCACCCTTGCCTTTGAATGGTACGGACGAACAAGCCGCTGAAATACAGCACTCTCTCCCAGACTAATTCGGGCGTTTCCGCCTTCTCCATCTGAAGAGACCACATGGATTCCAATGCGGCCTCAGCCTTGCCCTCTTCCCCTGTCTCCAAAGCAATCTCCAGCATCTTTTCCAAATTCAGATCTGTCTCGAATGGGCGGTCTTCCGGCTTCGTTTCGCAATAAGGAACGGCCACATCACAGCCATAGACAATTCTTTCCTGCAGTGCTTTACGCGCTTGAAAGTAAAGCTTGTTCACTTCCCCTTGCTTGCCAAGAGATCCGCAAATGCCAGCGCTCGCCGTCGTCTTCAAGCAGTGCCGGACGTTGCCAAGCAGCTTGGAAATCAAGGTATGAATGTGCAGCATGGCCTCGTTGGAGGAAGCCCCGGATGGAAAGCGAAAAATAACCGCCGTCTTCCCGTCCACGTCCGAACAAATCCAGCACGGTCCATACTCCATCCGCATAGTGTCCTCCACTATGCTATGAAGGGAAAGCTGCAGCAGAGCTATGTCTTCCTGTCCAAAGGAAGACTCCACAGAGGGAGGATCAACATCCAGCAGAACGACGGCATACTCCGCTTCCTGTACGAAATCAAGCTGCAGATCCTTCGCTCGAAGTTCGATTTCCCAATCGTCATAGATTCCATTCAACCAATTGAGATAAAAGAAATTGCGCAGCTGAGGCAAATGATCCGCCCATCTTCTCTGCAGTGCTTCCCGCCCGTGCCGCTCATCCAGCTCGCGCTTCAATTTCTCTGCCGTCTCCACAACAGCCTGCAATATTTCCTCCTCCAATGCAGGCTTAAGTAAATATCGGTCCACCTTCAACTCAATGGCCTGTTGGGCAAAAGCAAAGTTATCGTGTCCGCTCAGGATGACCATTTTGGTTAAGGGATAACGCTGCCTTACTTTCCGCGCGAGAGTCAGCCCGTCGATTTCCGGAATCTGAATATCGAGCAGCACGATGTCGGGCCGTTTCCGCTCCATCATCTGAAGCGCCTCCCGGCCGTCCTCGGCCGTTCCCACCACTTCTATCCCGTGATTCTCCCACGGGATGTTATTGGCGATATTATACAGAAGACGAAATTCATCCTCGACGATCAACAAATTCATGCTTCTTCCCTCTCTTCCGATTGTGGTGGATACGGCTCAATATCATGCACACAAAGCTCCAACGGCAGCTTGAGCGTAACTTTTGTGCAAATACCTTGTCGGCTTGCGATGGTCAGACTGGCTCTTTCCCCGTAATACAATCGAATTCGGGAAGCGACGTTGCGCAATCCGAATAAATCGCTTTTATCATTCGATAAATATGCCGGTTGTCTGCCTACCCTCTCCATCTGACCGTTTAATTCTTCCTGAATGTAGCACAGCCTCTTCTCGTCGATACCCGGACCGTTATCTTCCACAACCAGAACAAGCTGCCCGTCCTCGATCGCGCTTTCTATGATTAATCTCCCTCCTTTTTTTCGTTTCTCCATTCCGTGCAATATCGCATTCTCTACAAGAGGCTGCAATATAAGCTTCAATATCGGGAGCGGATTAGTCTCTTCGGCAATTACATATTCAACCGAAAATTTTTCCATAAAGCGGAGCTGTTGGACCCGAATATAGTAATGAAGGTGAGTGATCGTCTCCTCCAGAGTAAACGTTTCGCGTCCCTTACTAAGACTCAGCCTGAAAAATTTCGATAAATGATGCACCATCTCGCTAATTTCCACCGCTTCGTAATTTTTGGCAATCCAATAAATCGAGTCCAGAGTGTTGTATAGAAAATGCGGGTTAATTTGCGATTGCAAAAATTTCAGATCCGTTTGTGCCAAACGAAGCTGCTGCTCATAATAACCTTGGATCAGCTCTTTATGCCGGACCGCCATTTGATTGAATTCCCGCGTCATCTGCCCAAATTCATCCATTTGCTTCTCCGGCAGCTGAATGTTCCATTTGCCGCTTCCGAACAGCTTCATACCGCGGGACAGCCTTTGCAGCGGCGAAGTGATAGAAATATAGACGAACCAGGCTATCGCTAAGGCGAGCAGAATACTGATGATAATAATGATCAGTGTAAAAGTGCGGATATCTCTCGTCAGCCCATATACTTCATCGATGGGCTGAACCATGACAAGCGACCAATCATAACGATCTGAATGCGCTTTCACTACAAAGGCCTCTGAACCTACTCCGTCTACTACAGCCCCTGTCTCGGACAATACGGGAACCCTCTCCGTCCCCGTTCCGGCAATCAGTCTCCTGTCACCGGTATACAGATAGATGTCCGCATGTTCAGACGGAAGCAGAGTTTGCAGCAAATGCAGCAGTCTAACCTGCTGCAGCGTAATAATCAGCATGTTAGGCTGCCGAGCCAGATTGTACAAATCTACGGCGCGAATCAAGGAAATGCTGTCAGCCGCAAAAATAGTTCCGAACGTCGTACCCGCTACACGCTCTTCCGGCAGCTTGTATAACACGCCGGTTCCCACCGTTCTGGACATGGCTTCCAGACCTTCTGCCTGCTGCTCATCTTTCACTTGACCGAAGCCTCTGGTGGTGGAAACAATGGTCCGGGATAAGGAATGATAGACCGAAATGTCCGATACCATCGGATTGATCGAAATGAAATTGGCCAGCGACCGGGTATAAATGGACAAGTCAAAAATATCCCGCGGCTTCAATTCGGCTCCCGCCCGGTCCAAAGGCCGGATCAAATTATAATCGGCAGCCGCCAATGTCGAGATTTGCTCCACGCTTTGCAGGTGTGACTCCAGACTGTCCATCGATGATTGGAGGGCAACGGTTGTTCGTTCCGCGGCTTGCTCCAGCAAAATATGTTGAGATTTGACATTGGCAAACAGACTGATAGCTACCAGCGGCAACAGAATGAGTAAAAAATAGCAGGTCAGTCTGACCTGGATATAGCGCTTGTAGCTTAAATAAATCGACCGGACTATACGAATCATTATGAGTGTCCCTCTTTCATCGACCGGTAATATATATATGTTGAACTAAAGAATAGCTCTCATTCCGTTCCGAAGGAAAGTGCCTCCGAAGCTTCAAACATCTAAACTATCTCCCCAAAAAGTGAAGATGAGCTTCGAAGCGATTCCAGGTACTTTTCGGGGACCCCGAAACAACAGATTCCTTATTTATTGAATGGGCCTTCGGATGGTAGGAATACAAAGCCAAAACTCGCCCTGGAAGCATCTTTCTTTCTCCACTTCATGAGCTATTCAATCATTAGTTCAGTTTATATAGCAATCCGGTGAAGCTCTTGCCGATCTGCAGACAAGCGAAGCTCTATACCGGACCATCTCGGCAGAGAGTTTCACCGGAATCCATTGGATCTATTTACAGCTACCCTTACGGGCTGCACTTGCTCCCTCTATACTGCGTGAACGGCAGCCCA
Organism: Paenibacillus sp. J2TS4; assembly: GCF_018403245.1. GTDB lineage: Bacteria > Bacillota > Bacilli > Paenibacillales > NBRC-103111 > Paenibacillus_L. Next base: position 186,066 of record NZ_BOSH01000003.1, on the reverse strand, counting down.
GGACAGCTCCACTCCTTCACTAACAAGCAGCTTTTGAAAATCATCGAGCAAGGCTTCATTGCGCAGCACGTCCCGCGGCTTGACCCCCTTCTCCAGACAGAAAGCCGCCAGGCTGCCGGCCGACTCCCCGATATTCCATTCTGTCGGATGAACACGGTAGCAGCTGTTGGAAAGATGAGTGACGCCCAAGTTTTTGCAAGCCGGCAGCAGATTATTAACGCGCACCGGGATTAAACTGCCGAGCGGAATCTGATAGGGCAGCGACGAAATGTCCAGAAAGTTATTCCCGGCAGTCGTTGGGTGCAGGTCAATCCGGTAGCAGCCGATGCCGACGGAATCGCGGTACGCTTCCGCCCGCCCGTCGCTGCGGCATGCAGCGGAAATATGCTGCTCAAGCACCGTAAATTCAGCCGAGATTCTGCGGGATTCGCGAATGTACGGATACATCGCCAGGCCGTCCTCGGTTCCGACTACGTCGGGCCGCAAGCGAAGCTCAGGATGGCCGTATCCGCCCCCTTGGCGCGGCGCTTCCGTCTGCAGCCAATACAGGAGCGACAAGCTGAGCTGCTTCGCAGCCTTCAGGTGGCGGTTGCGCTCCTCCTCGCTCACATCGATAATCGGGCCTAGAAAATAATCATTCTGCGGCCAGTTGACGAGCGAGATGTCTCCCGGATAGGTGCCTGGAGCAAACTGGCTGCGATCAATCAAGCTGCGATAATAGAACAGCGAATACTTATCTGTTCCGGGTAATAAGGTATACTCCCTCGGCTCCAGATTCCGCGGCTCCGGAGCAGTCCAATTCAAGAGCGGCCCCGGCCAAAAGGCGGGAGCATAGCCACGCCAAAAATCGTATTGCTCTGGCTTGTCTATCGTATAGTGTCCGCCCTCGATGTAATCCATTGCAAAGCAATAAGTAAAGCCCTGCATATTCATCGGTTGAGCCTCGCCTGCCACCGCGCTCGGCTCCCCGGTCTCACTCTGCGACTCGGCTCCGGTCACATACTCGACGCGGGCTAACGGCAGCAGGTCGCCGCACTCCGTCGCATCCAGCACATATGGCGCAACGAGCTCGATCCGATGGCCGCTCACCATATTTTTTACAGTAACCGAAACGATGTTATCTTGTTCTGTTTGCGTGGCCTCCATTTGGTGACGGGTCCATATCGTAATCCGGCCGCTGTGGACATATGGCGCCATCATTTGCTGCAGCACGGCCAGCGCCACGCGCGGTTCGTGACACAGACGGCTGACTCCTCCATTGCCGGGATTCAGCAGCAGATTCGACCGAGCCTCGGGGGTCAGGGGGTAATGGTCCCGATAATATTGCCGCACCCCGTTGCGGAATTGCCGGTAAGACCGCGTGCAGCCGAATTGCTCGATCCACCGGTGCTCATCCGGCGGAACCGCCTGGCTGGTCAACTGACCGCCGATCCAGTCCGTTTCCTCGGTCAGAATAACCCGCTTGCCCAATCTGGCAATCGCCAAAGCCGCCGCGCAGCCCCCCAGGCTGCCTCCGATGATGACAACATCGGATTTCATTTCTCTAATCATCGTCCTAGCTCCTTTTGCAGGTATTCCCTGCAGGATATATGGAAGGGGGAATCCCGAACCCGTTGCGAGGCGACCATCGAGAAAGCAACCATCGGAAGTTCATCCTCATTCGCAGGGATAAGGGTTCACCGTACTTCTATCGCTAGTTTAGAAATGATGACGCGGCAAGTACAGGGAAAACGAACGCTTCTTTTGGTAAAATGAATACTTTTTTCTTTCGCTGGAGGACATCATTTTAGAAATCATAATCATCCTCTTCCTTTATAAAGGCGCTGTCTACCTGAATTTTCAAAGAAGCGTAATTTTCCACCGGATCAAATGTTATAAATTCGACGGTTTTGGTTTCGCCACCTTGCAAATCGTATACATCTCCAGAGGCTGTTCCTATTCTTTTATTGTCGAAGCTAATACGCTCTAATCTCTTCCTTCAAATGAAACCTCTCCCATGGATTACATAGTCCTCGTTATTGTAGCAAGAACTTCCAGCGTTTTCTATCCATCTGGAAAGGATAGTAATATATGGTTCCGTAGCGGAAGAGAGGATGATTCTAGTGCAGCCGAATTAAAGCAAGATCGGCGGATTTCTGCCAACTCTAGCGAAATCCAGCCAAATCCGTCTTGGTTTGTCTGCACGAGCCAGTGTATAATATTAAATACTAAATAGGGCCGTTTGATGAAATTGGGTAAATTGAATTTCCTGAGGGGGATTTCGATGGAATTAAGACAGTTGCAGTACGCGATTCAAATAGCCGCGGAGAAAAACTTCTCCAGAGCGGCAGAAAAGCTTCATATCGCTCAGCCTTCGTTAAGCCAGCAGCTATCCAAGCTGGAAAAGGAAATCGGAGTTCTCTTGTTTCAGCGCAACACGAATTCCGTTGAAATGACCTATGCGGGTTCTGTATTCGTCGAAAAGGCGCAAATCATTCTGGATAAGGTGGCCCAGCTAAAAAAAGAAATGGAGGATATTTCGCAAATGCGAAAAGGCAAGCTGATCGTCGGCAGCCTGCCTATTACCGGATCGCATATTTTACCGCTGGTCCTTCCGGTCTTTCAGCAGAAATACCCGGAAATTGAAATTCAGCTGGTTGAGGAAACCTCCTCCAATTTAGAGAGACTGGCAGCGAACGGCCAGACGGACATCAGTCTGCTGTCCCTCCCCTTGTCCGAACGAACTCTTTCTTACTTGCCTTTGATCGAGGAAGAGATCTGTCTATGCGTTCCTCCCAACCATCCGCTCGCTCATATACACCCGGCGCCGGCTAATGTTCAGATGACTGCACTGAAGGAGGAGCCCTTCATCCTATTGAAAAAAGGGCAAGGATTTCGCCAGATCACGCTCGATCTTTGTCATTCTGCCCACTTTGAACCGCAGATCGTGTTCGAGAGCACCAATATCGACACCGTTCAATCGCTGGTTGCCGCCGGAATGGGAGTCGCCTTGGTTCCGAAGATGGTCGCCAGAGAGAAAGGGGAAGCGAATGCTCCGGTCTACCTGCCCTTGGCCGGTCGTCCGACGAGAACTCTCGTGATCGCTTACCGGCATGGAAGATACTTATCCAAGGCCGCGGATGCATTCATTAGTGTATTGCAAGAGGTCGTCCAAAAGCGCTAGCTCTGACCGGATCGCGAGAGTGGTCGATCGATCCGGTCTATTCCCACATATTAAATATCAGTACAAATTCGGTCTGCGATCCTTGAACACCGGGATTTTAGCACGAACCCGATCTACTTCCGCAAGATCAACAGCCGCGGTTAATATCGCTTCTTCCTCCCCGCCCTCCACGAGTATCTCTCCCCAAGGGTCGATGACCATCGAATGGCCGAAGAACGAAGTGTCTCCGCTTTGTCCTACCCGATTGCATGACACGACTACCATCTGATTTTCAATAGCTCTGGCCGTTAAGAGGGTCCGCCAATGATTCAAGCGGGGATGCGGCCATTGGGCAGGAACGAACAGCAGCTTGGCTCCATCCAGCGCCAGCCGCCGTGACAATTCGGGAAAACGAATGTCATAGCAGATAACAGCTCCCGTCGGGACGCCATCGATCTCAAAGCGGCCCAGCCGGTCGCCGCCGGTTAAATATTTTTCTTCATCCATGAGGCGGAACAAGTGGATTTTGTCATACTCCGCCGTCAGTTGACCGCTGCGGTCAAAAGCGTATAGCGTATTCCTTACCTCCCCGTTCACCAGATTAGCAATCGATCCGGCTACGACGTTAACGGAATGCCGGGCACAAAATTCAGCAATAAACGAACGGGTTCTTTCCCCTTCCGGATCGGCCAACGCATGAATATCGGTCAGTGAAAAGCCCGTATTCCACAATTCGGGAAAAACGATCACGTCTGGCTTGCGCTCGACCTGGATAGCCTGCTGCAGCATTTGCTCCAGCTTGGTAAAGTTATGATCAGGCTCTCCTGCGACGACATCCATCTGAAGAAGAGCAAGGTGCAATAACGACATCGTTCCACTCACTTCCTTATCGTTTTTTTCTCTATCATAAGGGAAAGCAGCGGGATCATCAATCCGGTTCACTATACAGATAGGAATAATCATGATAAATTAAAGCTTAGTTAGGACAGGAGTGTTTTACGGATACATACTGGAGAGTGATGAAATAGATGTTAACCCCATCCCGTTTTCCCATCGCTGCCGCAAACCGGCTGCGAGCCCTTCCCGAACAATTTTTTGCCGGACTTGTGCAAAAAGCGAATCGGCGGATCGCCGATGGGCATGATGTCATTAACTTAGGACAAGGCAATCCTGATCGTCCTACCCCGGATCATATCGTCCGCAAGATGCAGGAAGCCGCGGCGAATCCGTCATTTCACCGTTATCCCCCGTTTGACGGGTATTTATTTCTCAAGGAAGCGGCAGCTATCCGCTATCGAGAAGATTACGGGGTCGAACTGGATCCGCAAACTGAAGTGGCCGTTCTTTTCGGCGGCAAGACCGGTTTGGTGGAAATCAGCCAATGCCTGCTTAATCCAGGAGATGTATGCCTGGTACCCGACCCGGGCTATCCCGATTATTGGTCAGGAGTCGCCCTCGCCGACGCAGAGATGGTTTTCATGCCGCTCCTTGAGCAGAATCATTTCCTCCCGGACTATTCAGCGTTAGCTCCATCTGACTTACAACGGGCCAAGCTGATGTTTATCAATTATCCGAATAACCCAACCGCCGTTTGCGCTCCTCCATCATTCTATGAGGATACGGTCCGTTTCGCCGAGAAGCATGGAATTGTCGTAGCGAGTGATTTTGCATACGGGGCCATCGGCTTCGATGGTAAGAAGCCGGTCAGCTTCCTCCAGACTCCAGGGGCCAAAGAGGTCGGTGTCGAGTTCTACACTCTCTCCAAGACCTACAATATGGCTGGCTGGAGAGTTGCCTTTGCCGTTGGCAATGCGGAAGTGATCCGCCTTATCAATCTGATCCAGGATCATTACTACGTCAGCCTTTTCGGCGCGGTTCAAGCGGCAGCAGCGGAGGCATTAACCGGCCCGCAGCAATGTGTGACCGAGCTTGCGTCAGTGTACGAAAGCCGCAGAAACGCCCTGTTCTCCTCGCTTCAACAGATTGGTTGGCACGCCAAGCCTTCCCAAGGCTCCTTCTTTGCTTGGCTGCCGGTGCCGCAAGGGTTCCAATCAAGTGAATTTGCCGACAAGCTGCTGCAGGAGGCTAATGTAGTCGTCGCTCCGGGTATTGGCTTTGGCCGCAGCGGGGAAGGCTATGTCCGTCTCGGACTGCTGACCTCTGAGGAGCGTCTCCAGGAAGCGGCAGAACGAATAGGCCGGCTGCATCTGTTTTAAATTTTGGGGAAAAGCTGCTGATTGCGGTTAGCGTTAGTTAATTCTGAGGCCAATTTCCTTCGGAACGAAATGGTAGCATTTTTAGTACCACTTATTTATATAGAAGCAGAAAGATATTTTCCATATATAGGAAATTGGAGTCAAACCCCCGCCCTGCCTATGATTCTTTACAAATGACGGGTCGAATGATATCCTAATTGAATAAGGAAGCAGCATCCATCCGTCGATGGCTTGTCGCTGGCAGATCATAATCCGGTCCGTTGATTGGGCCCGGTTTCCGATAGTTCCGCCTGCGGCTAATTCCTACGGAAAGCTACACTTTCGTCCTGCACGGGCGAAAGTTTTTTCCTTACCACATATAGAATTTATAAGTTTCTGCTTACTGAAACTATCCAAATTCTTTTTGGCGATAAGAAAAGCTTCTATATGAAGCCATTTCGGAGGTGTCGTCGAATTCAACAAAATTCCCCAAAAAGTGACACAAGCCTTCGAAGCACATTCCGGGTACTTTTCGAGGACCCCGGATTTTCAAAAAGCTTTTCATGCCAACCAGAAAGTTTCACTTTAATTCAAAGCTCTAGTGAATATCTTCATTTCTGGTGTTGTAAAAACAACCTTTAAACGCGGTCGCCCATCCTCGAAGGACTCCGATAGGAGTTTTTTTCATAATGGTTGTTCAACAAGCTCCAATCACGTAATATCAGCTTGTTGAACGAGCTTTGATTAGAGAGAAAGAAGTGATCTTAATGCAATCGCGCATAGTCGTCAAAATCGGAAGCAGCTCTCTCACCTCCGACGAAGGCGGGCTGAATCGCGACAAAGTCCGATTCTTCACAGAGGAATTATCGGCCCTGCACCGCAGCGGGCATCAAATCCTATTGGTCACCTCGGGGGCAGTCGCTGCCGGATTCACTACCATCGGCTACAAAAAACGGCCGCGAGCGCTCAAAGAGAAGCAGGCCGCTGCTGCGGTAGGACAGGCGTTGCTGATGCAATGCTACCAAGAAGCGTTCGCCGAGGACGAAATCAGCGTAGCCCAAATTCTTCTCACCCGCTCCGATTTCTCGAACCGGCAGCGGATATTGAACGCCCTCATGACGATAGAAGAGCTTCTTGCCAGAAAAATTATCCCGATTATCAATGAAAATGATACGGTCGCGGTAGATGAGCTTAAATTTGGAGACAATGATACGCTTTCCGCGCTTGTCGCCAATTTGGTTAAAGCGAACAATCTGGTGATCATTACGGATACAGACGGGCTATATACAGAGGACCCCCGCAAGAATGCCGATGCGGTCAGAATAGATCGGGTCGAACAAATCAGCGACGAGCTGTATCGAATTGCCGGAGGCAGCGGCTCTTCCGTCGGCACCGGCGGAATGCGCTCCAAGGTCGAGGCGGCGCGCATCGCCATGCGGGGAGGCGTTCCCGTATTCGTTGGCAAAGTCAGTGAAAGCGGGGATTTGTTGGCTGCGACTAACAATCAGGGCAAAGGAACTTATTTCGACACCCGTCTCCATACTCTATCTGCCAAAAAGCAATGGGTCGGATTCCATTCCTTCCCGCAAGGCAAGGTCTATGTGGATCGTGGCGCCGAGGAAGCCCTTCTGTCGGGAGGCAAGAGTCTCCTGCCCGCCGGAATTCGCTCGATTTCCGGCGATTTCCATCCCGGAGATGTCGTCGAGGTGATTAACCTGGATCAGCATCCGATCGGCCGGGGTGTCGTCAACTACGCAGCCTGGCAGCTTAAAGCCGTAGCCGGCCTATCCACCGATGAAGTCAGAACACGGGTGGAAGTGCCGAGGATCGAGGTCATTCATCGTGATGAGTGGATGGCAATCGACTGAATCTAATCGATTACACTATTTCATGGGAGGCTAAGGATATGAGCGAAGTAAAACAGCAGGCGGAATTGGCGAAGCGGACGGCGCCGGTGCTCGGCAGCCTGACGACGGAGCAAAAGAACGAAGCGCTATTAGCGATGGCTGACGCATTGGTTACCCAGACCGAAGCTATCATCAGTGCCAATAAGGAAGATTTGGCAAGAGGAGCGGCCGGGGGCTTAAGCTCTTCTCTACTCGATCGCTTGGAGCTGAATCCTTCAAGAATTGAAGCGATGGCCGAAGGACTCCGGCAGATTGTTGAGCTTCCTGATCCTATCGGAGATGTATTGGAGGAGCTGCAACGGCCTAATGGCCTTCTGATCCGTAAGAAGCGGGTACCGCTCGGGCTCATTGGGATTGTGTACGAAGCCCGGCCTAATGTAACCGTAGATGCTGCCGGTCTATGCTTGAAGTCCGGCAATGCCGTACTACTGCGGGGCGGCTCCAGCGCCCTGTCCTCCAATCGCAAAATTGTGGAGGTGCTTCACCAGGCTTTGGCAGGCACAGCCATTCCGACAGACGCTGTCCAGCTGGTGGCGAGCACTGACCGTTCTTCTGTCAATGAAATGCTTAAATTGAATGGTTTGCTCGATGTCGTTATCCCTCGCGGCGGTCATTCCCTTATTCAGAACGTGGTTACGAATGCCACCGTTCCCGTCATCGAGACCGGGGCAGGAGTGTGCCATACTTATCTCGATGAAACGGCCGATCCCGTAAACGCGCTGAAAATAGCTATGAATGCCAAAGTCCAACGCCCCTCGGTCTGCAACGCAATGGAGACACTAATTGTCCATGAGGCTTATGCCCGCAAGCATTTGGCAGACCTCGCGGACAAATTTACCTCGGCCGGCGTGGAGCTGCGCGGCTGCCCTGTGTCGGTAGAGCTTGCCTCGGTCATTCAGCCGGCTAAAGAAGCGGATTGGTCTACCGAATATAACGATTATGTTCTGAATGTTAAAGTAGCGAAATCGCTGGATGAGGCTCTGGACCATATTCGCAAATTTGGGACAATGCATTCGGAATGTATCGTAACCGGGACAAAAGCTAATGCCGACCGCTTCCTTCAGGAAGTAGATGCAGCGGCAGTATACGTGAACGCGTCGACGAGGTTTACCGACGGTTTTGAATTTGGCTACGGAGCCGAGATCGGAATCAGCACCCAGAAGCTCCATACACGGGGACCGATGGGACTTCCCGCTCTTACATCCTCCAAGTATTTCATTTATGGAGATGGACAGATTAGAGAGTAAGCCTTCCCATGCTAGCATCGCAACGCACGCCTCTTCCGGAGTGCATTATAGAGTAATCGACTGCAATCATACAGTACTTTTGACCGAAATCCACTCGTTTAGAGACATCGACTGCAATTCTGCAGTACATTTTTGCGACCCAGCCATTTTCGGGACTAAATGGCCGAATCTACTGTATATTTGCAGTTGATCTTTCGAAATGAGGTCCATAGGCACGCATCGACTGCACTTTTGTATTCCTTCATTAATTTTGGAAAGAGACCTGTTCTCACCTCCAAAACTTATAAATTATGTAGTTAGAAAGCCAGCCTGTCAGAAACTCTGGCCAAGTGTCCCAGCACCTTGACCGACAGCACGGAGGTATTGAACATGAGTCATCAGCTGTTAGCGGCCAAAACTATTTTATTCATCGGCGCCGGGCCGATGGCGGAAGCCATTATTCGCGGGCTGGTGTCCCGACCGGACACCGATCCTGAGCGAATTATCGCTACCAACCGAAGCAACCGGGAACGGTTGGCAGCTTTAAACCGAGAGTACGGCATCCGCATAGGCTGCGGATCGGAAGCGGTAGCCCGGTATATGTCCGAGGCCGATCTGATTGTCCTGGCGATGAAGCCGAAGGATGTCGGGGAAGCACTGGTCGAAATCGCGCCATCGCTGGATCCCCGGCATCTTCTCATCTCCGTCGTGGCCGGCTTATCTCTGTCTACAATCGAGGGCTTGTCGGGCGGCGGGATCCCGATCGCCCGATGTATGCCCAATACGTCGAGCACGATCGGCCTGGGAGCTACCGGCCTCTGCTTCTCCTCCTCTGCCACGAGCGAGCATCAGGCTCTCGCCCTGGATCTGTTTGCGGCCACCGGAGAGACGGTCATCGTCGAGGAGCCGCTCATAGACGTCGTTACAGGCGTTTCCGGCAGTGGACCGGCTTATATTTATTATATGATGGAAGCGATGATGGAAGCCGGAATCGCCGGCGGACTCGATGAAGAGCAAGCCCGTCTTCTGACGGTGCAGACGGTTCTCGGGGCGGCTTCGATGGTCAAAGCTACAGGAGAAGATCCGGCCGCCCTCCGGCGCAAAGTAACCTCGCCTAATGGAACGACACAGGCGGCCCTGGAGAAATTGGACGAGTACCGCTTCCATGAGGCGGTCCGAAGTGCGGTGCACCGGGCTTCTGAAAGAGCAGGGGAGCTCGGACGGAGCACTTCCGCCGAAATGATGAAACCATGAACGAAAAGCAGGTGAAACCATGAGCTCCTATTGTACAGCGACCTATCGCTGTTATGACGAACAAGCGGATTTTCACAAGAAGGCGACCGGTATTGCCGTAGGGTTAACCGTCGGAAGCTGGACGGACCTGCCCGAAGCAAACAAAATCAGCATGCGGCCTTATCTGGGCCAAGTGATCGATATCAAGGAAAGCCGCGATGACGAGGAGGAACGCTACGCCGATATCCGAATTGCCTATCCAGATGTTAATTTCAGCCGGGATCTCCCGGCGCTTCTCGTTACAGTATTCGGAAAGCTGTCCATGGACGGTCGAATCAAGCTGATAGACCTCCATTTTTCCGATGATTTCCTTGGATCTTTTACCGGACCTAAATTCGGGATCCAAGGTGTGCGTGAACAGCTTGGAGTTCACGACCGGCCTCTTCTTATGAGCATATTCAAATCGGTCATTGGCCATGATTTGCCTGCCCTGAGTGAACAGTTCTACAAGCAGGCGCTGGGTGGCGTCGATTTAATCAAGGATGACGAAATTTTATTCGAAAATCCGCTTACCCCGCTGGAGAAACGGGTGCCCGCCTGCATGGAAGCAGCTAGGCAGGCCGAGGAGAGCACCGGTCAAAAGCTGCTTTACGCAGTGAATCTGACCGGCCCTGCTTCCCGCTTGGCGGAGCAAGCGGTTAGGGCGATCTCGCTCGGTGCCAATGCCCTTCTGTTCAATGTGCTCGCTTACGGATTTGATACCCTGCAAGAACTAAGCGCCCATCCGGACATTACAGTGCCTATCGCGGCTCACCCCGCTTTAGCCGGAGCGCTATATCCGTCTCCGCACCACGGCATGTCCGCCTCCCTGCTGCTTGGGAAGCTGATGCGGTTAGCCGGGGCAGATCTCGTTCTGTTCCCTTCCCCTTACGGCTCTGTTGTTATGCCGAAAGAAGAGAATATGGCGATCCGCCATGCATTGATTACCGATAACATCAACGATTATCTATATTCTGTAAATACGCCGGATAGCAAGGCTTCCGCTTCTATGCCTCTGCGGCAAAGCTTTCCGGTCCCATCGGCCGGTATTCACCCGGGGCTCGTCCCGCTCATTTTACGCGATTTCGGCACGGAGGTTGTTGTCAACGCGGGAGGCGGCATACACGGCCATCCGATGGGGACGGAAGCCGGCGGTCGCGCTTTCAGACAAGCTATTCAAGCTGCCATGAGCGGTACCTCTCTGCGAGAGTACGCCAGTATCTCCGGTCACGAAGAGCTGCAGGCCGCTATTGAGGCGTGGGGGGTCAAAGAATGAAGCTCGATGCGGGCAAGAAAAACATCATTTTTTGTGACTTTGATGGAACCATCACGGTCACCGATAACATTTTGGACATTATGAAGCATTTTCAGCCGGACGGTTGGGAAGATCTGCTTCGCCAGGTCCTCGACAAAGAGATTACATTGCAAGAGGGCGTCGGAGGCATGTTTGCTCTGCTCCCTTCGTCTCTCAAGGAAGAAATTATCCAGTACACTCGACAATCGATTCGTATCCGCGAGGGCTTTCCCGAGCTGCTGGATTATGTAAGAGAGCATGATTTTGAATTTCTCGTCACTAGCGGAGGAATAGATTTTTTCTTGCTTCCTACACTGGCTCCCTTCGATCTGAAGCCAGAGCAAATTTATTGTAACGGCAGTGATTTTTCGGAGGAGAGACTTCGGATTACATGGCCTTATCCATGTGACGAGCATTGCGGCAAAGGTTGCGGTATGTGTAAAACGTCCATCATCCGGTCTTACTCGCCCGACCGTTACAACCGAATCCTGATCGGAGACAGCATCTCCGATTTTGAAGGGGCCAAGCAGGCCGATTTTGTATTTGCCCGTTCCCATCTGGCCGAGGAATGCCAGAAGCTGGGGATGCCCTATCATAAATTTGCAACTTTTCATGATGTCATCTACGGACTGAACGCTTTAAGAGGGGGAACGGACAGTGGTGCATAGAATGACTTTGGAACAAAAACAGAAGGCGTTCGCTGAACTTAGTGAAATTAAAGCAACGCTGGCTGCACGGGGCTGGTTTCCTGCCACAAGCGGCAACCTTTCTGTAAGGATAGGAGATAGGAGCGAGGATGGCCATTCCTTCGCTTTTGCGGTTACCGCGAGCGGCAAAGATAAATCGAAGTCGACTCCCGAGGATTTCCTGATCGTCGATCAGAACGGGCAGCCGCTTGAGTCTACCGGGCTTAAACCGTCCGCAGAGACGCTCATCCACTGCGAAATCTATCGCGTGACCGGATGCGGAGCGATTTTCCATGTGCATACCTTATTTAATAATTTGGTTTCCGAGCTGTATTGGCCGGAGAAATCGATCCCCGTGGAAGGAGTCGAGCTGATTAAAGCTCTGAACATATGGGAAGAGGACGCCCAGATCCGTATTCCGATTCTCCCCAACTATGCGGAAATCCCGAGAATCGCCGAGCTTGTCCAAGGAGCGATCCTCCCGCGCATTCCAGGGATCGTTCTGCGCAAGCACGGAATTTACGCCTGGGGGGCCAATGCCTTTGAGGCTAAGCGCCATTTGGAGGCGTTCGAATTTTTGTTCGAGTATATTTACCGATGGCATTTGCTCAATAAACAAGCGTAAACGGCTGTCGCCGTCCTTAGAAGGCGAAATAACGTTTCGCGGTGAAATCTTATAAATTCTAATCATTTAGCAGATAGAAAAACCTTCGAATGCAGGGGAAAAGATCCCCCTTCGAAGGTTTTTGTTTTCTCTTGCCATAGATCTCATTTCATTTGCTCGTTTATCGGGTCCCACGAAAACGCTGGGCGTGCTCCTTAGCCTGCTCCGGTGTGAAGATGCGGTTGCGGCTCCATTCGAGTAAAATTCGATCAATATAACGAAAATGCACTTTCCCGGCAAACACCGCTTCCTTCAATGCAGCTACGATAAGATCTTTATTGTACTTATCCTGATCCAGCCAGCCGGCTATCGTCTCCAGCTCCATAGGAGTAAGAGGGCGAGCGAATTCGTTCTCAAAGATAGTAAAGATATCCTTGCTTTCCTTCGTCGCAGACAGCTTCCTCTGGCGATCCTCCTCCTTGCACCGATCCCCCCAGGCTGAAGCGAGCTTACGGTACATGCCGGACAAATTATAGCGCTCATACTGAATCCCGGATATGGAGTCTACCTCTTCATCAATATTGATCCAGCCTTCTTTAAGAAGCTTTTGCAGTGCCTGGATAACCTGCTCCGGAGAAGCGGCCATCCGGCTTTGAATTTCTTCGATCGTCGGAAAATCTTTCTTTTCTTTCTCGATAAAAGACATCAGGTGAAGGAGCAGCATAGCCTCCGTATCATTCAGCTTCAAGTCGGGATACATTTTGAGAAACAAGTGGGGGACCGGAAGAGTCCCTTCCTGCAAGCCGACGAGTATCCCTTCCTCCAGTCGCTTCCACTCCTTGTTGTTCACACCATCACCTCATTAGAAATACGAACCACAAACTCTATTGTACTATGTTGGGCAGCTATTTGCACAGATCATATAGAAGCAGAATAAATCGGATAATAAATAGAGAGACTGTTAACATTAGCATTATCCGCTAATGAAAACAGCCTCTGTCGCGGTCTATTCAGGCCGTGCTTTTCTGCTTCAGCATGGCAAGCAAGTTTCGGAATTGATCTCCGGATAACACTTCTTCTTTAATAAGGATGCTTAAAGCTTGAATGAATACCGTGCGATAAGTTTCCAAAATTTCACGTGTTCTTGCCGTCAATGAATCTAATATGGAAGAGTTAGCTTTCATTAGCTCCTCTTTAGTTACCATTTCCCGGTCAACGATTCCCAAGGTCGTCAACCCGGAATCCATCATCATTTTGACCAGATTAAGGGCTTGTTCAAAATCATTGCGGGAACCGGTACTCCGGTTGCCATAGAACATCTCTTCGGCAACCGCTCCGCCAAGTGCGATCATAATCCGTTCTTCCAAATACTCTTTAGTATACAAGTATTGGTCCTCCTGAGGATTATGTCTGACATACCCTAGCGCCGGACCCCGGGGACTGAGAGAAACCTGGGATACCGTACCCGGCTTGACCACTTCTGCGACAATAGCATGTCCCAATTCGTGATAAGCGACGCGTTCGCGTTCTTCGTTGCTTGTTTCGCGATCCGTCTTCTCCCCCATCATCACTTTATCGATCGCCATCGTCAAATGCCGTTGATCGATCGTCTCCTCGCTGTCCCTCATAGCATAGATCGCCGCTTCATTCATGACGCTTTCCAGCTGAGCACCGGAAAAGTGAAAGGTTTCTTCCGCGATTTTTTCCAAATTTACGGTTTCGGCCAGCGGCTTATTTTTCGCGTGAATGTTCAGAATATGGAGACGTCCCTTCTTGTCCGGAAGATCGACCTGAATATGACGGTCAAAGCGACCAGGGCGAAGCAAGGCCGAATCCAGCATTTCCTTACGATTCGTAGCAGCAATAATAAGAATCCGCGGAGTTTCCGTCGTATGAATTCCGTCCATCTCGGTCAGGAGCTGGTTAAGCGTCTGGTCATACTCCCTATGCTGCCCGCCGTCCCTTTTGCCGCCGATAACATCAATTTCATCAATGAAAATGACGGCGCTATCCTTATTTTCTTTCTGAGCCATCGTCTTCGCTTTCTTGAACATCTCGCGAATCCGGCTGGCTCCTACCCCTACGTACATCTCGACAAATTCACTTCCGGAGGCGCTGACAAAGACGGAGTTCGTATAATGAGCCGCCGCCTTGGCCATCAGCGTCTTTCCCGTTCCCGGAGGTCCTGTAAGCAAAATTCCTTTTAAAGGGCGAATTCCGAATTTTTTAATTTCTTCAAACTTTATTATAAACTCCAGGGCTTCCTTCAATTCATTCTTCGCATTCTCTTGCCCGCCAATCTCTTCGAAGGTCAGCGCGACTGGCTTGGTTATCTTCCCCGGCCGCTCTCTCTTCGCCTCCATGTTCATCTTGGGCTTGACAATATACAGTAACGCAATAATCAGAACGGCCATCATGACAAGTGGAATAATGTTAAGTCCTAAAAAAGCGAGAAACAGCAGAACGACCGGAATGACTCCGATTAGTATTTCTTTACTGTACTTGCTCATTCGGCCACACTCCTAACCTAGCCGGAACTCTCGGCAAAATAATATATTTGCTCTTTCCCTCGTGGGTAAGTCGAACATATACATTATTATCGTCCATTTCGGTTACGGCTTGCAAGCCCGGAAGGGTAGCAGTTTTTTCTTCCAGAGTCGCGGGTATTTGGGAATATTGCCTTGTATCCATCGCCTGGGCAATGTCAAACAAGACGAGAGACCACCACTGATCCAGATCGGAAGAAGAATTGTTCTCCACTTGAATAGTCAATTGGCGTTTACCGATAATATTAGCGCCTTCTGTAGCAACCTTCTGATAGATTTCACGCAAATTTGCTTCGCCGTTCAGCTTTACTTTTATATTAACCGCTTGGTTGGACAGCTCCATTTGAACTTGTTCAACACCTTGGGCTTGAGAAACGAGTTCATTAAGCGGAGTTTCCATCGCATAGCTGCGATACATGAACCAACCGCCGAACAAAATTAAACTTGAACAAACTACTGCCAGCAATATTGGAACTACTCTCAGTTTCATCTACGCCCACCTTTCTAATCATTAAGAAGTGATATATACGAGTATATCACAGAATCTATAACGAATGTTAGAAAAATGTGTGAAGGCAAGGGGCTTTATACCATCTGTTCCTTAAGTTTCATAGAATCCCGCTTAAGGCCCCGTCATTCGGTAAGTGTCCAGAAGCTCGCCGTCGGTAAAGCGGTAATAATCATAATAATGCCGCTCTCCTTCTTCTTCCTTCTGCTTGTAGAAAACTTCCCATACCAGTACATCCTGAAGCTTGCCTGCGCTGACACGCAATATTTGAAGTTGTGGATTTTTGGCTGCCGTTTTGTCCCTGACCGTTTCCAAATCCACTCCTTCCCGTCCAAATTTAGTAAGCACCTCGTCTTCGTTGACCCAGACGATCATTTCCTCCTCGCGATCTGACAGGCCATACACGACCATGTAAGGCTTGTCGCCGATGAATGGCTCCACTCTATTAACCTGCTCCATTCTCGTCTCCTGCAGGGCGACAGCGACGGCGTGCTCCTTATCCTGCTTCAGATCCGCTTGAATCGCCTGATAAAATCGAAACGCGATAAACAAAATCAGAATGACAGCAGCGATACTCCCCCATACGATTCGTTTTTTATTGCGCAATTTCTCATTGGCCTCCTATTAGCCGTTATCCGAGCAAAGCGCTGAACCGTTGGCGGAATTCGGCCTTGATCTTTTCTTCATCAAGCGTTAAGCATTGTCCTCCGCTTACGACTTGAGTCCCATTGACATATACATCTGTAACGTCCTTGGCCGAGGCAGAATAGACGACATGAGATATATAATTCGACTTTGGCAATAAATGAGGCTGATCCGCATCCAGGGCGATAAAATCGGCTTTCATTCCCGCTTTAAGCACTCCAACCTCATCCAGCCAAATGGAGCGCGCTCCATCAACCGTACCCATGCGCAGCGCCTGTTCGGCAGGAATGGAAACCGGATCCCCGGATACTCCTTTATGGATCAAAGCAGCCAATCTCATCTCTTCAAACATATCCAGGTTGTTATTGCTCGCTGCTCCGTCTGTACCGAGCGATACTTTAATTCCCGCACGAAGCATCTCGGGCACACGCGCTACGCCACTGGCCAGCTTAAGGTTGCTTCCCGGATTATGGGAGACCCGAACGTCATACTCCTTCAACAGAGTGATTTCCTCATCGGTCAGATGAACTCCATGCGCTACCAGACATGGCCGGGAGAACACTCCGAGCTTAGCCAGATGCTCGGGTGGTCTGCAGCCATATTGCTTCACGTTCTGCTCCACTTCGGCGGCCGTCTCCGACATATGGGTATGCAGAGGAAGGTTCAACTCATGGGCCGCTGCCACGATTCGTTCAATGTACTCCGGAGGGCAGGTATAGGCCGCATGAGGTGCCATCATCGTCGTGATCCGTCCATCCGCTTTGCCGTGCCAATCACGGGCGAATTGCATCGCTTCGGCAAGCTTGGCGCTCTGTTCCTCCGGAGAGCATAGGCCTATGACTCCCCTGGTCAGACAGCCCCGCATGCCGGACTGCTCCACGGCCAGCGCCACTTCGTTCATATGGTCATACATATCAACGAAGCAGGTCGTTCCGCCCTTGAGCATTTCCAGAACGGCCAGCATAGTGCTCCACTTGACGTCCTCTGACGTAAACTTGGCTTCGTTCGGCCACATTTTTTCCTCAAGCCATACCTGCAGCGCCAGATCGTCTCCTACTCCCCTCAACAGAGTCATGGCTGCGTGACCATGAGTGTTAACCAAACCAGGCATATAAATTTTATGACGACCGTCTACTACTTGCGCATATTCTTCAGCTTTCTTGGGCATATTCGGACCTATGTAATCGATGCGGTCCCCTTTAATAACCATAACCCCTTCTATATAGGGTTGTTCCGGGTCCATGGTTATAAAGCTTCCATTAATAATTACCGTTTCCTTCAATGAAATTCCATCCCTTTCAACAAAAATCAACTCTTTTTCCAATGTACCTTTAAGTTCAGTCAAAATCAAGAAAGTTTCCAGATTGTTTATCATTGATCATCATCCGTTGCTTTTAGGAGGGAGAATGTGCTATTTTAAATTTTATGAATAACATTATCGGTTTCTTGGAGTCTGCCCGACGGAAAATACCTCATCCACTACGTGACCCATGCATGTCCCTTAAAAATCAAGCTTGATATGCATGCCATCGAATAAGGATCACCACAAGGTGTGGTCGGCTGGGCTCCTATAGAAGAAAGGGGTCTTCTCAATGTTTAGCGGCAAGAAGAAAGATACAGATTTTTTATTACTATTAATTGAAGCAGCCGAAAATACACTGGAGGCAGCGACTGTTTTTCGGGAGGCCATGTCCGGCTCTGTCCCGCTGGCCCCCTACTTTGATCAGCTCAAAGAGCTGGAGAACAAGGGTGACCAGTTAACCCACGCCATCTTTAAAGGACTGAGCAAAGTCTTTCTTACTCCGATCGACCGAGAAGATATTATGGAATTGGCTATGTCAGTGGACGATGTCGTAGATGGAATTGAAGCGACGATCGCCCGTTTCGACTATTTGAACATCGATAAAACCGATGATTTCATGAAGGAATTTGCCGAAGTAATTGTCAAGAGCTGTGAACATATATTGGAAGCCTTTAAACTGCTGGCCAAGAAGAAGTACACGGAGATTACCGAGCATGCCGTTCATATCAACAGTCTGGAGAACGAAGCGGACCGGTTAATGAGAGAAGGAATCCGAGCGATCTTTGTGGCGCCTAAGGACCCTTATCACGATTTCAAAATTAAGGAGCTCTACGAGCGCCTGGAGCAGACGACCGATTCCTGTGAGGACGTTGCCAACATTCTGGACAGTGTAGTGCTGCGCTACGCTTAAAGAGGTTGTTCAATGCTCTTGTATTAATAATGGCTTGAACTGCTGTATGCAGGACAAGCCATTTTATTATTTATTTTATTCCGAATCCTTGTCCTGGTCTTTATTTAAATAATAGGCCAGGCTCTGAAGATCAGTCGTGAAGTCCGCATGATGAACACGAATGTGTGGCGGCACTTTAATAATGACAGGAGCAAAATTTAATATAGCCTCGACACCGGCATCCACGAACTGATTAGCCACATTCTGAGCTTCCGATGCGGGAACTGTAATAATCCCAATCCGGATTTGCAGCTCCCGAATCGTCGAGGCCAGTTCCGACATCGCAAGCACGGTTAAATTGTTCATGTTCTGTCCGACTTTGTCGGGAATCGCATCGAACACGGCGACTATTTTCATATTATCATGCAGATAGGTATTATAATTGCACAAGGCTCTGCCGAGATTCCCGGCGCCGACCAAAGCGACCTGAATCCTCTGATCGAGCTTAAGAATCTGTCTTATTTTCTCAATCAGGTAAGCCACGTCGTAGCCGATTCCTTTCTTGCCGAATTCGCCGAAATAGGCTAAATCCTTACGAATTTGAGCCGGATTCAAATCCAGCTTGTTTCCAAGGTCCTGAGAGGAAACCGTCGTGACATGCATTCGGCTCAACTCATTCAAAAACCGCAAGTAGATGGGAAGCCGCCGAACGACGGCCTCCGAAATTTTTAATGCTTTCAAGCCTGTTCCTCCTCCATCCATTCTTTGATTCTCGGAACCATCTGCTCTGTAGTCATATGCTCGATTTTGGGACCAGGCAGGGAGTACAGAAAATATTTGCCGTATCGCGTATCGATAACGCGGGTATCATACAGAATGACTATTCCCTTATCACTGGCACGGCGAACGAGACGGCCAAACCCTTGCTTGAAGCGGATGACGGCCTGGGGAACAGACAGCTTCATAAATGGGTTCTCATTATTTTTTTTCAGCTTCTCGCTTTTAGCTTCGACCACGGGATGATTGGGCGGTTGAAAAGGGAGTCGAACGATCGCCAGGCAAGTTAAAGCTTCGCCCGGAATATCGACCCCTTCCCAGAAGCTGCTGGTTCCCAGGAGGACAGCGGATTCACTCTCCTGAAATAATCGGGTCAGCTTGCTCCGGTTATAGCTGTCCATTCCTTGCCCCAACACCTGGATTCCTGCTGGGGCCAGCTTCTCCTTCAGTTCGGAGTAGGTGTTCTTGAGCATCCGATAAGAAGTGAACAGCACGAGCATTCTTCCTCTAGTTTCTACAGCGACGTCATGCAGGGACTGCACCAGCTTGCGGACAAAATAATCTTCTCCCTCTCTTCCTTTAATCCCCGGAAAATCGCGCGGGATGCAAACGAGCGCCTGCTCGCGGTAATTAAAAGGTGATGGAAGCAATACGGTGTTTAATTTATTCGACGAGATCAGCCCCAGCTGCTCGCGGCTGTAGTCGAACGTTTTGCCCACGGATAAGGTGGCCGAGGTTAGCACGACACTTTCTTTTTCATCAAAAATATATTGCTGAAGAATTTTGCTGACATCTGTAGGAACACAAAACAAGTGCAGTGACTTGGCTTTGAATTGTGGACTGGCTTCCATCCAGTAGACATAGTCCGGATCCGTCCGTTTCATAAAGAACCGCAAGGAATCTCGCTGCCGGTTAAGCTCTTTCACCGTTCCGGCCAAATCGGTCAATATACCTTTAAGCTCGTACTCCTCCTGCACATCCTTCAAATCCTGGGCGAGACGGTCCAGCTTACGCAGAATTTCCCCCAAGCCGACATAAATATTATCCTCTATTTTTAGCAGCTCATCCCACTGGGCGGGCAGCTTCTCTTCCTGGATTCTCAGAACGAACTGACCGGACTCGCCCGCCTCGCTTATTCGGCCGCTCACCAAATGAAAGAGCAGCTCCGATAGCTGGTCCCAATGATCTTTGATATCGATCAGCTTGGAATATAGTCCTTCTATGAGGGCACACCATTCCTCAGAGGGCCCCGGCATTTCCTCTCCGAGTCTCTCCAATTGAGAGCGCAAGGAAGGCAGTTGTCCGTTCTTACTGTCCCTATAGAGCCAGAGGAGCGAGTTAATAAAGGACATGTACTTCACTTCAATCCCCATGTGCTTGCTCGCCACATCTTCCAGATGATGAGCTTCATCGATTACCAGGTGCTTATAGGAAGGCAGCAATCTATGCTCGGCTTTAATATCCGTGAATAATAGAGAATGATTCGTTATAATGACATCGGCTCTATTAGCGTCATTCCGTGCCCGATGATAAAAGCATTTTTTGAACCATGGGCAGGCCCGGTTCAGACAAGAATCCGCATCGCTTTCGACGGTCCGCCAAAAATCAGCTCCTTTGCCCGTTAAATGGAGCTCCTCCTCGTCCCCTCTTTCCGTTTCACTTAACCATACGATCATTTGTGCGGCTGTAATCCGGTCATTCGTCGGATAATTAAAATCCTGCATATTGACTTTGTTCTCGAATTTACGGAGACATAAATAATGACTGCGTCCTTTAAGCACCGCGGCTTGGAAAGGCACCGGAAAAATTTCCTGCAGCACCGGAATATCTCTAGTCCACAGCTGCTCCTGCAAATTAATCGTATGAGTGCTCACGAGTATTTTCTTGTCTTCGCGGATTCCGTAATACAAGGATGGAATCAGGTAGCCTAACGATTTTCCCGTTCCGGTTCCGGCCTCAATCATCAAATGCTGGTCGTTATCAAACGAAGTGGCAACCTCTTCCAACATTTGACTTTGCGATTCTCTTTCCTCGTAATAATTGAACTTCTCTTTTAACCTCTGCTTCAAGCCATCATAGAAATGGTCAAAAGGAATTTGCAGCTCGTCCCCCTGCTCCTTCGAACGAATCTCCTCTTCATTTCCCCATTCATCCACATTCATCGCAAACTGTCTATAATATTTGTAGGAATCTTCGTCCACACTGACCTCTGCTTCTTTACGCTCAAGCATTTCTTGCAGAAACCAAGCCAAGTCATTGTTGGAACGATCATCCTCAAACAGCGAGGCGATCCGCTGAACGACTAACAGAGGAAGGCGGTCCAGCTTCTGCAAGCACCGGAGCCAGATTTGTGCGGTCGCTTCCGCATCCGAATCGGCTTGGTGAGGCCGCTCATGCGGAATATCCAGCTCCTGACTGACGTTGGACAATTGCAGACTGGTAAGCGACGGATACAGAATAGTGAGCAGATCGATCGTATCAAGAACAGGCCCCGAAAAAGGCATATAGCCGCATGTATCGAGAGCCCGCTGCAAAAAAGCGGCATCGAAGCCGGCATTGTGAGCAACTAATGCGCTGTCATACAGAAGCCTCTGCATGTCCATCATGACATCTTCCAAGGAAGGAGCGGATTTCACATCTTCTTCGCCTATCCCCGTCAAGGAAGTTATGAACGGGGGGATGGGGATCGTCGGCTTCACCAGACTCGAATAACGCTCGGTTATGACATCGTTCTCTATAATGACGAGGCCAACCTGAATAATTTCATCGGTTGCTTGGCCCCCGGTTGTTTCAAAATCAAGTACAGCATATTTCATCGAAACCGTTCATCCCTTCATTAACAGCCTGCTTCAAGCATACCAGAACATAAAAAAAACGTCTATCTGACGTAAAAGACAAGGATAAACGGCTTCGCCGCTCCTTTATAAGTGGCATTAAAGAAGGGATCATTCCGTTCCGAAGGAAAATGCCTCCGAAGCTTCAAACATCTACACTACTTCCCCAAAAAGTGAAGATGGGCTTCGAAGCGATTCCAGGTACTTTTCGGGGGCCCCGACCAAACCGAGTTCCTGTCTTATTGGATGGGCCTTTGGATGGTTGGAATACAAAGCCAAAACTCGCCCTGGAAGCATCTTTCTTTCTCCACTCCATGATCTATGCTTTAGTTCAGCATATATAGAAGGCTAAATAACATTTCATTTCGCAGTGAATGTAAGCATGATAAGATGAATCTTATTGAAAAAGAGAGGCGCTTTGATGCCCCTCCCCTTCTTAATGTGAACTTTCAAGCAGCCGTCCCTGACGATTTTACCAGCGTAAATCCGTTCCTTGGGCTAAAGATGAATCCACACAAGCCGGATCCTCCTCGAACGCCAGCTGGAAATATTCCATCGCTTTTTCCAAGTTATTGTTTTCGTAGTGCACACAGCCCATTCCGGTGTAAGATATAGCTTTTAATTTTCGATTATCCGTCAAAGGCAATAATATTTTAAATTCCCGGTAAGCTTCCCCCAAATCGCCCAGATGAAAATGACACAGAGCCAGATAAAATCGCCCCAACACAAATTCCGGCCGCTGACGAACCAAAGGGTTCAGCATAAGCACTGCTTGATCAAACATAGATAATTTATAATACCCTTGCGCTTGTTCAAAAACAGATTGATCCACGGGCCCTATAGAGGATGAATTGGTTGACGACAAAATGGCCTTCTTGGGCTTCGTTAAAGATTTTCCCTGGTTGGCTAACGGGAGTAAGGCACCGAGCCTTTCCTCAAAGCGGAGCCATTCCTCGATGCAGGAATCGCTCATGGCTTTCAATGCGATAATTTGCTCGTCAAGCAATTGCTTGCGTGAGCCCGAGGCTGTCGAGTATTCCGACATGATTTCCGACAGGACTTCATTCATTGTGGAGAATAAAGGCTTGAACATCGTTGATCCCACCCTGCAAGCGGAGTCCACGAATCCAAAGACTCGTGTAAAATCATTGTTTGTCAAGGGCGTTCGTTTCATACACGGGTTCCAGTAGTTACATTGCCTGATATTACAGGCAAGCCAATAGAAGGAAATAATGCAGGAAAGCCCTCGCGGGCATCCAATCGCCTCTACTAAAGGGGCGATCTTTAAGGTGCCGTGAGGGCGAATTAAATCAGAGCCATTTCCTTTAAACCGTTAAACTACAGTAGAATGAGGTTCCTGCTTCATCATCGTAACGACTTTGTTGTTCTCGCCCAAGATGGCTACCGTTGGCTCATACGTTCTTGCCTCTTGCTCCGTTATCATAGCATAAGAAATAATAATAACATTGTCTCCCGGCTGCACAAGCCGAGCCGCAGCTCCATTCAAACAAATGACGCCGGAGCCCCTTGGTCCGGGAATAATATAGGTTTCCAGACGGGCGCCATTATTATTATTGACAATCTGTACCTTCTCATTTGGCAGCATATCTACCAGATCAAGCAAATCCTCGTCAATGGTTATACTTCCCACATAATTCAGATTAGCTTCGGTCACCGTGGCCCGGTGCAGCTTCGCTTTCATCATCGTTCTAAACATGGCTTAATGCCCCCTTTAAATCGAGTCCCTCTAACGACAGAATCCGATTATCGATCAATCGCGTTTGCCCGAACCGTACCGCCAGGGCGATCAATATTTGTTTGTCGCCCACAATATCGAGCGCTTGATGCTCCCATTCCTCTAGAGGAAGAAAGGATGGATAAGAGACTATTTCCACATAATCGATATCAGCCAGTGGCGCAGTCGATATTTGGGCTGCCACTTTCTCTTTCAGTTCACCCAGACGAATACCGGGCCGCTTCAGCCACTCCTCAGCATCGTTAAGTGACTGTTGAAGAACAAGAGCCTGTCTGCGCTCCTCGGCAGTTAAATATACATTCCGCGAGCTCATAGCGAGTCCATCCTCTTCCCTCAAGGTTGGACACGGGACAATTTCTACATTCATATTCAAATCCTGCACCATCCGCTGAACAACGGCCACCTGCTGAGCATCCTTCAAGCCGAAATAGGCGCGATCCGGTTGAATGATATTAAACAATTTGCTGACGACCGTCGCCACTCCGTCAAAATGCCCCGGCCGGGAGGAGCCGCACAGGATATCGGTAATACCGGATACCGCCACAGAAGTCAGCATACGCTGCGGATACATCTCCTGAACATCAGGCATAAATACAATAGCGACTCCTTCTTGCCGCGCAACGTTCAGGTCTCTGTCGGAATCCCGGGGATAACGTTCAAAATCTTCATTCGGTCCGAATTGCAAAGGATTGACAAAAATACTTAAGACCACGGCGCCATTGTCTTCCCTCGCCCGCTTCAACAGACTCGCATGGCCTTCATGGAGATACCCTAGAGTCGGTACAAAACCAATCCCTTTAGCGCTGCCTGACGGCTCTCGACGCAAATCCGCTATCGCGGCGCGCATTTCTTTAATTGTTGTAATCACTTTCATCTAATGAGCACACTCCCTATGGACGCCATCTGTGTTCTTTATTCTTTACCACCGTACAAAAAAGTCATCACTTCGTCATCGCCTTGGAAAGCATGATTTTGGTCAGGATATTTCCGCTCCTTGACCTCTTGGACGTATTGGGAAATTCCGTTTCGAATCTGATCCCCGATATTGGCATAGGCTTTAACAAATTTCTTCGGAATAATAGGCGAACCGTATTGCAGCACATCGTGATAGACCAGCACTTGCCCGTCACAGGCCACCCCCGCGCCAATTCCAATTGTCGGAATCGACAGCTCTTTCGTAATATGCGCCGCCAATTCTTCTGTTACCAGCTCCAGCACGATGGCAAACGCTCCGGCCTGCTCTAACGCTTTAGCGTCTTGCAGCAATTGGGCTGCTTGTTTGGAAGTTTTACCCTGAACCTTGTAGCCGCCAATCTGATATAACGATTGCGGGGTCAGGCCAAGATGCCCCATCACCGGTACGCCAGCCTTGACGCAAGCCTCGACCGTACCCGCGATTTCTTCGCCGCCCTCCATCTTTACTGCTTTTCCCAAGCCTTCCTGCATAATGCGGGCCACATTCTTCATCGTCTCATCCAAGCTGCCATGATACGTCATAAACGGCATATCCGTCACAACAAAAGGAATGTTGGCCGCACGGGTAACCGCACGGGTATGATAAATCATATCCTCCAGTGTAACGGGCAGTGTCGAGTCATAACCGAGCACTACGTTGCCCAGGGAATCTCCGACTAGAATAGCGTCGATCCCAGCTTCTTCCGCTAATTTGGCCGATGGATAATCGTAAGCGGTAATCATGGTAATCGGAGTTCCTTGTTTTTTCATCCGCTTCATTGTGGAAGTGGTCACCGGTTTTCTTTGTTCCATATTCATAATCACTCCTTACCCAATAGTAGGGAGGCCACAACAGCCTTCCTCTTTTTCCGTGCTTTCCCATAATGGGTGGAAATGCTCGTTCCTCTAAGCCCATTGTTCAGACCACAATGTAAAAAACCCTTTTTAGCCGAACTAAAAGGGTTCATAAATACACAAAGAAACTGTGTTCCATGATCCTTCTGTCTCGGTCCGTACGGCTCAGAGCAGAATCCGATATGGGAAACGTGCTTTATACAATTGTCTTCTTCTATCCGCAGAGTGCAGTTCGGTTCTTGCCCGATACCGCCTCCTAGATAATATTAGTATAACAAAACGTTCACAATTTCAACATCATTTTTTTGTCATTTCTTATGTTTTTTTGGTTAGAATTGAATATCGCCAGAGAACAGCTTAATCCGCTCTCCATCCGCTGTTTTTACCGTCAACGCACCGGCATCGTCAATATTTTCCGCGGTGCCTTCAATCCATCCATCGTGGGTCCGAATTTTCAGCGGACGATTGAGCGAAATTGTTAAAGCTTCCCACAAAGTGCGAATGGGAGAAAAACCTTGCTGCAAATAAAGCAAATAGAGATCCTCGAACTCCTCCAGAAACCGGCAAATGATATCGATCCGGTCCAAAGGCTTCCCATAGACGATTCTTAAAGAAGTCGCCTGTTCCGCCAATGCCTCCGGAAAATCAGCCGCATCCAAATTCACACTGATGCCGATTCCCGCGACAACATAATTCAACCGATCGTCTTCTCCACTGGATTCCAATAAAATGCCGCTTATTTTGCGGCCATCGATAAGCAAATCATTGGGCCATTTAATTCCTACATTGATGCCCAGCCCTTTGCGCAAGGTGCGGCAAAGAGCTACGGCGGTCAATAATGTCAACTGGGAGGTTTGCTTGAGCGGAATATGCGGCTTTAGAATAACGCTCATCCAAATCCCCTTGCCTTTGGGGGAATGCCATGCCTTGCCCATCCTGCCCCGGCCGGAGGTCTGCTCCTCAGCCAGAATGACCGTTCCTTCCGGACAGCCCTGGCGAACCAGTTCATGGGCCAGGTTTTGGGTGGAATCGACTTCATCATAAATCCGCAGGGAGCTCCCCATAATCTTCGTTCGTAATTGAGCGGTCAGCTTCACAGGGTCCAGCTTCGCCGGCGCATACACCAGCCGGTACCCTTTCCTCGGAACCGCCTCGAATTCATATCCCAGCTTGCGCAAATTCTGAATTTGCTTCCATACCGCCGTTCGCGAGCAATTCAATTTCTGGCTAATCTCTTCCCCTGACACGAATTGTTCCAGATTATTTTCAAACAGCTCAAGCAAATCTTTATTCATGTTTATTCACTCATTTGCCAAATAGTATTGGGCTCTTCGCAGCAGTTCTTCCTTGATGTTAGGGCATTCGCCAAGTGCGGCTTCCCGCAGCAGCCGTTCCAGCAAGCGGCTGATCCAGGGGCCACCGCTGCGTTCCATCCATTCCATAAGATCGGAACCGGATACAGCCAGTTCCCCAAGCCCTTTCACCGGCATTTCCTCCAGCCAGCGCTGGCCATCCTCTGCCCGAACAGCACTCCATGGCACAGCAGGGAAGTCTTCCTCCTCCCTCCCATCGCTTGCGGAGGACAGGACACCTGCAAGAGCCAGCCAGCCGGATGCAGCTTCGACCCCGTACCGAAGAACGGTTTCTTTCCATACCAACTCGGCTGGAACATCCGTGTTCTCTAATGCAAGCCGGGACAGCAAATGCTTATCCATTTCCATAAGCTTGACCAGCTTCTCTGCCTTGTTACGGGGAAAGGTCAGTTGAGCCATCCCTTGTCGAGCCGTATCCGATGCCAGGTTCATGCTTCTTATTAACAATGTCCAGCGCAGATTGGCCTGCTCTACACTATTTATCCGAGCAAGCTCCGGAGGCAGATCCGCTTCTGACCTCCAATGAACAAGCGGCCACGGGAGCTCTCTTTTTAAATGCTCAAGCAGTCCGCTTTTTATTAGCAAAACAAGGCCTCTGTAAGGGTCGGGGCCCGCCATGATCTTCTCCCACTCCGCATAAATTCTTTCCATGGCGATGTGTTTAAGAAGCTTCTTGTTCGCTAGAAGCGCTTCCCATGTTGAATTCTCGATCCGGGAAGCAAAGTTGGCGGCGAACCGAATACAGCGCACCATCCGCAGCGCATCCTCGCTAAATCGCTCCCGTGCTTGTCCAACACAGCGAATGATGCCCTGCTCTAAATCATTCCATCCGCCGAACGGATCGATCAACGTTCCCTCAACATCCATTGCCATCGCATTAATGGTAAAATCTCTGCGTTTTAAATCCTCTTCCAGCTTCTGGACGAAAGCTACTTCTTTAGGCCGCCGGTACTGCTCATAGTCCGACTCGGTCCGGAAGGTGGTTACCTCGTAGGCTTTATCGTTATAGAGCACCATCACGGTTCCATGCTGAAGCCCTGTCGGAACCGTGCGCTCAAAAAGAGCCATCGTCTGTTCCGGCAGGGCGGATGTCGCAATGTCAATATCGTTCGTAGGTCGGCCTCGCCAACGATCCCGCACATAACCGCCAACTACATAGGCTTCGTACCCGTTCTCTAGCAGACGCCGAAGTACATACACGGCTTCCGGTTCCAACGGAATCATGATCATTACCCCATGCACAGGTTGTTGAGATCCAGCTCCAGTTCAGGTGCAGCGCGTCCCAAAACCCGGTAATAAATTTGTTCATATTGATAAGTTATAAGATCATTGCAAAATGTATTTCTGGCACGATACAAACAAGCTTCTGTGAATGACCGGTACAAAGCTTCGTCGGTTAATAACCGCAGCACCCCTGCCGCCATTTGCTCCGTATCTCCTATGGGCGCCAAATACCCTGTTTCCCCGTCTGTGACCAACTCCGGGATTCCCCCGGCATGCGAGCCAACGGTAGGAACTCCACAGGCCATCGCTTCCAGAGCGACCAGACCGAAGCTTTCCTTTTCCGAAGGAAGAAGCATAACGTCAGCCAAAGAAATGACCTGCGCAACGTCATCCTGCTTGCCCCAAAAAAGAACCCTGTCAGATAAGCCAAGCTCTCTTACTCTGCATATGGCCTTGTTCAAATCCGGGCCTTCGCCAACAAATAATAGCTTGGCAGGCACTTTCCGCTGTACCCGCTCAAAAATGTCGATCACGTCCAGAACTCTTTTGACGGGCCGGAAATTAGAAATATGGATCAATATTTTTTCATCCGGTTTGGCGATCTCTTTTTTCAAACTGGAGGCATCCCGTGGATAATACACTCTTTTATCTACAAAATTATAGGTTAGATCCATTGGGCGATCAATAAACAGCGTCTCCCGGGTCTCTGCAATCAAATCTTCGGAAACGGCGGTCACCGCATCGCTCTTGTTAATGGCATAGCGAATCAAATCACTTAACGATTCATCATGACCGAGAACGGTAATATCCGTCCCGTGAAGAGTGGTCACCACCTTCAGATGCTCCCCGACCATCTGTTTGGCCAGCAAAGCGCAAACCGCATGAGGAATCGCATAATGGACGTGCAGTAAATCGAGCTGCTCCCGCTTCGCTACCTGAGCCAGCTTGCTTGCCAACGAGAGATCATAGGGCGGATAACGAAACACGTAATAATCGCTAACCTCTACTTCATGATAAAAAATATTTTTATCAAATTTACCCAAACGAAAAGGAATGCTATGCGTAATAAAATGAACCTCATGCCCTTTCTCCGCCAACAGCTTGCCGAGCTCGGTGGCGACAACGCCCGAACCGCCCAAAGTCGGATAACAAGTAATACCGATCTTAAGTCTGTCAGTCATGGCTCAGCCTCCTTTCCAGTATCATCCATCCCATTCATGTTTATTCCGGAAGGCTTCAAAATAGATTAACGATTAGCGGAAGCTTGCTTACGAATCCTTCAGCATAAGGGACCAGACGTTTTTGTCCGAGCAGGCGATCCCTCGCCTCTACGTTATCTAAATATCCTTGATTAAGAGGAGTAGCCACTTGGCCTCGTGACGGATCGACCGACTCGAACTGGGAACGATAAGCCATTAGCGCCGCTTTCTTTTTGGAGAATTGAGCGGTAATATCCACCATAACGTCGGCTTCGTATGCATCATTAATGAAGTAAAAATAAAGCTGCTCCACCTGATGAGGCTTAGTTTCCGGCAAGTAATTCCGAAGCTTGGCGCTAAAGACCGCCTCCTGAACCATATGACTGCATTTGACATGATCAGGATGCCTGTCCTCCCAATAGGGGCAAAAGACGACTCGCGGCCGATATCTGCGAATCGCCAGCGTAATTTCGTCGAGCTGCTCTTTTACTAACTGCAGCCCCCGGTCCGGCAAGCCCAGATTGGCCCTTACCGACAGACCAAGCACTTTGGCGGCCTCCTCCGCTTCCTTTTTACGGATTTCGACGGTTCCGTTGGATGACATCTCCGCAAAGGTTAAGTCACAGATCCCTACCCGATGACCCGCCTCCACCTGCTTGGCAATCGTTCCCCCCATCCCGATTTCGGCATCATCGGGATGCGCTCCAAACACTAATAAATCCAAGGGCCTGGTCATAGCTCCCCCTCCGATTTATACTTATGGACAAGCTCGCGCCATGCAAAATCTCCCCGATCCAGTGCCCTCACCAGCAATTCTGCACTGGCTACATTGGTCGCTACCGGAATTCCCTGCACATCGCAGAGACGAAGCAAGGCAATAATATCCGGCTCATGAGGCTGCGCCATAAGCGGATCGCGCAAAAAGATAAGGAAGTCCAATATATTTTGCGCCACGAGAGCCCCAATTTGCTGGTCCCCGCCTAGAGGCCCGGACATAAAGCGATGGATCTTCAATTTTGTGTTGTCCATTATTTTTTGTCCGGTCGTTCCGGTAGCATAGAGCTCATGGTCAGCAAACACGGATTCGTAGGCAATAACAAAGTTGACCATTTCTTCTTTTTTACGGTCATGTGCAATTAGTGCAATATGCAAGCTCATGTTGACACTTCCCTCCGTTAGCTTTCTACTATTACTGACGCTGCAGATTATCCCCGCTTATTCAATAAAATGATCAAAGCCATATACGATGCCGTCCAGCTCCAACGCTTTCTTGACAGCCAGATTCACACCAGGCATATAGCCGGCACGTTCGTAAGAATCGTGGCGAATTTTTAACGTTTGTCCGAAGCCTCCAAAGATAACCTCCTGCTGGGCAAAAACACCGGGCAGACGGACACTATGTATCCTGAACCCATCATAATAGCCTCCCCGGCTGCCCTCAATCGTCTCTTCTTCGTTAGGATTTCCCTGACGCAGCTCCTGACGATTCTGCGAAATGAGTTCCGCTGTCTTGACTGCGGTTCCTGAAGGAGCGTCCAGCTTCTGATCTCCGTGATATTCAATAATCTCGACATGCGGCATATATTTGGCCGCTTGAGCTGCAAATTTCATCATCAGGATGGCCCCAATAGAGAAGTTAGGGGCTACGATGCCGCCAATGCCTTCCGCTTTGCAAAGCCTGTCCAACTCCTCGATATCTTCTGGACTCATTCCGGTTGTCCCGATTACGGGACGCACTTTATGTTTAATGGCAGCGCGGGCATTTCCCATTACTGACTGAGGGATTGTAAAATCCACCATTACGTCGGGCTGCCCCTCTACCAGCGCCAGCTCCAAATCTCTAGTTAAGCGGACTCCACAAGCTTCCTTGCCCACTAATTCCGCTGCATCCCGTCCCTCCGTTGAATGATCGACGGCTGCGACCAGCCGCAGCTCCGGATCTTCCAGCACCATCTTCACAACTTCCCGGCCCATCCGGCCGCTCGCTCCTGTCACGGCTACTTTAATTTGCTTATTCATTAATTTCACCTTTGCCTTTCTTTAACGTCCATGATTTTTTCAAATATTGATGCAGCTGTTGTTCATATTCTTTCTTAAGCTCCATGCCAGAAGGATTGGATGGATCCAGCTTTAATGCTTCGGTAACGGCCTCCAACGCCGAACAGAAGTCTTGAATATCAGCATAGGCCATAGCCAACAGCAAATAGGCTTCCTTTGACAACGGATCCAAGTTGACAGCCTGCTTAAGCAGCAGGATGGACAAATAAGCTTTTTCACGGCCTTCTTCCAATAAATTTTGTGCTTTCTCCACATTTTCCTTAGCTTGAAGACGTTCCAGATGAGATCGATACGCTTCGTTATTCGGATCCAGCTCCGCCGCTTTCGCAGCATGGATAGCCGCCTGGGCGAACCGGCTGCTGCGCATACAGGATATCGACAACCGGTAGTGATACTCCGCATGATCCGGAGCCGCCGCCACCGCTTGCTCAAACCAGGCAATGGCCTGATTAAAATCGTGAGCGAGAATCGACTCGTATGCCTTTTGCATCGCTTTATGTCCATTCATGCGTTCCCATCCCTTCCTAATGCTTCACGGATGAAAGGTGATGGTACAGCATATGTATTATTGATTTTCGTTGTTAATCGGAGTCCATCGATTCGCATCTCTCGTTTGGAACTTGTTCAGCACTTCATCATGAGCCTTGGTCAAGTCAATACCCAATGAGTTAGCAAAGCAGATCAGAATAAACAACAGGTCGCCAAGCTCATTTTCTATCGTATTTTCTTCCTCTGTCGGCTTTTTGGGCTTTTCTCCGAATTGATGATTCACTTCCCTGGCCAATTCGCCGACTTCCTCGGACAATCGGGCCAACAGCGAAAGAGGACTGAAGTATCCTTCTTTAAATTGAGAGATGTAACGATCCACCTCGTTCTGTATTTCTTTTAAGCTTTTTTCTGCCAATCTAATCCCTTCCTTTTCCCACCAGTCGATATAGCGGGGTTTCATGAAACCGCGCAGTATTGCAGTCCAGCTAAAATACATGTTATCGCAAAGCGGTCATGAAGACAAATCATTTTTAAAATAACCCCTCAACCGCGTTTAAATATGCGGAAAATAAATCCGAAGTCCCTTGCACCTGGCATGGAAGACGGTGGATTAAATTTCCTTTGGATTTTTATGAGTCCACAAAAAAAGGGTATAATGAACTCATATCGTTCATTGACCCCGGAGGAGGCTTGCAGCCGGTTATGATGAAGTTCAGTCTTCCTTACCGCAACTTATTTCCCATAATGCTCGGAACAGCCGTCTATGCCTTTGGTCTTCACTATTTTGTCATCCCCAACGAACTGATGGAAGGCGGCATGACGGGCGTATCTCTGTTGATTAATTACGCGCTCGGGATTCCCCCTTCCATCACCACCCTGATCCTTAACGTACCTCTATTTCTAATCGGCTGGAAAATATTCGGCAATCAGGCCATGGCATTGACGGTGCTCGGAACTTTATTCCTCTCCCTGTTTCTGTGGATCATGGAGCTGCTCATCGGCTCGGGTTGGATCGTTCCCTTGGCCGGTCACGACTACTTCCTCGTTACGCTTTATGCTGGAGTCACCTTGGGGACCGGACTCGGGATCGTTTTTCGCTATGGCGGCACTACCGGGGGCTCGGATATTTTGGCCCGGATCATTAATAAGAATAAAGGATGGAGTATGGGACAGATCATTCTGGCCATCGATGTCCTTGTCATCGGCTCCTCATTACTATATATTCCGAAGGAAAAAGTGCTCTACACGATAGTGGTCGTTTTTATAGCGTCCAAAATGATTGATTTCATTACCGAAGGAGCCTACGCCGCCAAAGCTTTTACTATCGTAACCGAGAATGCGAAGCCCTTGGCCGATGCCATCACCAGAGAATTGGAACGAGGGGTGACGATCTTCCCAGCCAAAGGAGCTTATTCGCAAAATAACAAAGAAGTATTATATTGCGTCATTGCCCGCCAAGAAGCACGAAGATTGAGAATGATCATTAAAATGGTCGCTCCCTCTGCGTTTATTATCGTTACCGATGTGCACGATGTCCTGGGCGAAG
This sequence comes from Paenibacillus sp. J2TS4, assembly GCF_018403245.1. Taxonomy (GTDB): domain Bacteria; phylum Bacillota; class Bacilli; order Paenibacillales; family NBRC-103111; genus Paenibacillus_L. The sequence goes on along the minus strand of NZ_BOSH01000003.1, from coordinate 152,784 downwards.
GGTTTAAAGAAGAGGAGTAGTGTACTTTCTCTCCTATTCTTTTCTAACTATTTTATCGATCAGCGGTCTCTGGGAACTCGGGCGAACCTTTTGTCCGAGTGGAACATTTTCCAGGCAACGAAGCCTAAAACCGTTAGAATGATCGCCCCCATCGCTGCCGACCAGAGAATAGGCTCTTTGCCGTCGCTCATCGGAAGATAGGCCGTTCGATCATCATTATTGTAGAAGACTTCATCCATTGTACTTTCCAACGATTTGACTGCTGACATAACCTCTGTATAGGAAATGGGAGAGGCTTGCATTTGATGCTTGATAAAAGCAAGCAATGAATCCAGCTTCTCGACATCCGCTGCTTCGCGACTGACCAGAATGGAGGCGCGTATAGTCTCGTATCGCTCCTCTACCTTCCATAACGAATCGGACAGCTCTTCATTCTGCTGGCGCCCGGCAGCCAGTTCCATTCGCCGCAGCTCGGACTTCATCCCTTTATTGAATTCCAGCCACATCGGAGCGTTGGGATGAGTTAAAGCATCAGTCACCAAGCGAATTTTGACGGTTTCACGCATGAGCTCCTCCGGAGAAGTCTGCAAGGAATTAAATGTTCGCTTGGCCTGTTCGACGGTGTCGATCAAGGCGTTCATCCCTTCCAGTGTGGCAATGCCTGCGAATTTGATCTTCGGCAGTTGATCGGATATATCCGCCAGCTTCTCCTTGCCTCCTTCAATATCGCCGGAAGCGGTCTGACGATACATGTCGTCCGCCAACCGATTAACCTGCTCCAGCTTGGCTATCTCCCGCGAATCGGGCCTGTTTAACGAATCGTCCGGAGACGGCTGGGCTTGTCCACAGCCGGTCATGCCAACGATCACGATGACACATCCTATCAATAAAGCAGCTATTCGTCCATTAATAAACATAGGACATCCCTCCTATCATCATGATATGGAGGGATGTCCCTATTTAGACCCAGACTTGCGTCTTTTTTTGCTCCATCCGATCCATCCGAACAGAAGCAAAGTAAACCAGCTCAGCCCCCAGGTAAACGCAGCCACCCCATCGATATGATCCTCCAGCGGCTTCGGTAACCAAGGGTAGATAATATACGTATAATCGACATAATCGTTGCCAAGCACCCATAGAGCTGCTAACAACCACGAAATCGGACGTATCTGAAAAAATCGGGCAAACAGAACGGCTTCCACGGCCATCCCCAGGTGTGAACCGATCAGCATCCAATCCTGCCAAACCATCGGCACCCCTTGATAAGCTCCGGCAAATATCATCACGACGGCCCATATCCCGTATTTGAAGGAAGTGATGACGGCAACCACCTCAATGATTCGGCGCAGAGGCGAACGGGTCGGCTTGTCCTTTTTGATGTCCCGTAACAAGTAAATCAGAGCCAGGGTAAAAAACAAACTGGACGTCGGACTGTCCGGAACGAGCAGAATCATCCAGATGGGCCGGTTGGCAAATGTATAAACAAGCTGTTCCCAATACCAATAATAGCCGTATACGGTTCCTAAACAGTTGATCCAGAACAAGCTCCACAGCATCCATGGAGAGGTCAGGAAGGAACGACTGACCAGGGTAGTCCAAGTGAGTCCGTTTGGCAAACGGCCACCTCCTTACTCCATACTATATCAACAGGGACAAGTCTTGAGAAAAGACTCGATTGTGGTAAAAAAACCTGACCTCATCAATGCTAAGGTCAGGTTTTTTAAAGTACATTTTATTGAGCTTTTTGTTTAGCAAGCCAATCTGCCAGAGTATCGATATCGGCATCGGTCAGCCCTTGAGCGATATTCGCATCGTATTGGGCTCCCATTCCGCCTTTACCGTTCTTGATGATATCAAGAATTCCGGCTTTGTCGTACTTGTCTCCGATTCCGAGCAGAGCAGGCATCGCGCCACCGCTCAAATCGGCCTGGTGACAGCTTAGACAAGTAGCTTTCGCATAAATCTGGGCTCCTTCACTGTCTGGTTCCACAATAGGCACCGCAGCGGTTTCCGGTTTCTTACGGATATCAGGCTCGCGACCTTCTTCCTTAGCCGCTTTCCTCTCTTCCTCCGCTTTAATATGGTCCGGAACGAGTCCTTGTCTCTCGAGCTCCTTCGTATAGTGATCCCACGAGAAAACCGTCAAATAAGTAACGGCTGCAAGCGAAACCAGCATTAAGGAAGAAGCAATCGGTCTTCTGTAGAAACGTCTTTCCTTGCCGGTATCCAGGAACGGCGCCAATAACAAACCGCCAAACATAATACCAGGCACAATAATCGTTCCGAGCACTACATATTGATCAGAAGTATACGGATATTTAAGCAATTGATACATAAATAAGAAATACCAGTCCGGCATCGGAATAATCGCCGTATTCGTCGGATCGGCAGGATAACCGAGCGGCGCCGGTTCTGACATGACCAGGACCAGGATGCCTACCAAAAAGACGACCGCAACCATCCATTCCTTCAATAAGAAGTTGGGGATGAACGCTTCCGATTTACCGGGATAAGAGGTATAATCTTGCGGATCCGGTCGGAATTCTTTTTTGCGAATACGCGAATCGCCGACATATATTATCTTTTCATTAGATTTAGGACCATGGGCCACGCTTTACCCCTCCTTCTTCGGCTTCGCACAACTTTCTCGGTGCTGATAAAGTGGACTTATTCGAATTCACCTTATAGCGGACCTGCAATTCCTTGCCTGCGGATCATAAAGAAGTGAGCCGCGATCAGGCCTAACAATACAGCTGGCAGGAAGAATACATGCAGTGCGAAGAATCTTGCTAAGGTTTGGGTCCCGACTATGTCGCCCCCTTGCAGGAACGTCTTGACATATTCTCCGATAAAAGGTGCGTTTTCCGCAATTTTAATACCTACTTGTGTAGCGAAGTATGCTTTGTTATCCCATGGCAGGAGATAACCGGTAAAACCAAGACCAAGCATAACAAAGAAAATTAGCATTCCCACTACCCAGTTCATCTCACGAGGATTCTTATACGAACCTGTGAAGAATACCCGGAGAGTATGTAGGAACATCATGACGATAACCAGACTGGCACCCCAGTGATGCATGCCGCGGACGATAACACCAAACGCCACTTGATGCTGCAGGTAATCAACGCTATTGTACGCATTAACGATATCGGGCACGTAGTACATGGTCAAGAACATGCCGGACAAAATTTGAATTACCGTAACAAAGAACGTCAATCCGCCAAAGCAATAGACGAAAGCGGAAAAGTGATGCGCAGGGTTAACGTGCTCCGGAACTTCATGGTCCGCTATATCCCTCCACATCGGTGTTATGTCAAGGCGTTCGTCAATCCAGTTATAAACACTTTTCAGCATTTAATAGCACGCCTCCTTATTAGACTAACTCGTTCGGATGCAGCTTGCCCAAATAGACGAAGCCGCCATCGACTTTGACCTCATACTGGTCCAATGGTGCAGGCGCCACCGCAAGGTTCTTACCTAACTTCGTATAGTGAGCGTCATGACATGGACAATAGTATTCATTAGGAAACTTCGGATTATTCCAGTTGACCGTGCAGCCCAAGTGCTTACAGGTTGGATTCAAAGCAAAGATTTCGCCGGAATCATCCTTGGCAATCCAGGCTTCAATGGTCGGCGTACTTTCATACCATCCGTCCACCTGATTAACAGTGAATTTGAAGGATTGAGGCTCGGACTGAATTTTGCTCTCTTCCACTACCTTGACCCAATCGGCTTCCCCTTTCGGCTGCAAAATTGGATCGACAGCAAAACGGATCATTGGAATCAACGGTCCGGCAGCCATAAAAGCGGACGTACCCCCGAGTGCATAACTCAGGAATTGGCGGCGTGACATTTCGCGTTTAGGTCCGGTCTGCTTCACTGGAAATTGGGTTTCCTGATCTTTGTTCTCGCTCATGTGCTGGTTCTACCCCCTTTAGCCATATATCTCACGTCGCAATCGACAAGTCATTACATAATATACTAGGACATAACCTATAATAGCTCACGACCATGGGGGCGTCAAGAACGATACTTGTCCGTTGCCCGGTGGTTTTATAGGGAATAAAGAAATAATTAACGAATTTGTCACATATTCGATCGAATCCCTTTTATCGTTCTCCCGATTAGCCTTTCTCATTCATCGGTTTCTCAGAATCTGGAGTGCGGGCCCAGCAGGTTTCGATCAATTGGCCAATTCCGCCGCGGCCGTTTTTGGCTTCCTTAGCAGAAATAAATAAGTCCGCTTCCTCGAAGTAATGATCATTTAACCGCGGGTCGGCGGATATTAGAATAAGATAGTGAAAGCCGACATCCTTAAGCTTTTTGCATACCGTATTAATCTGTTCGACGAATGATTCCGCCTCACCCATATAATGAAGGGCGGGATAGGTAACAATTCTTCCTTTGTAGGGAATTTCAATCCAATCCATTGTATCTCTCAGCTTCTCCAATGCGTCGGTTGCCTGCCAGGGGGTCTCATCGCCGGTTAATCCGGTAATCGGCAGCAAGCAAGTATCCAAATACGGCTTGAGTTCCTCCCATTGCTCCTTTTCAATTTCACTAAACTTCATGGAAGCCCTTCCCCTCCCTGTATTCTTTTCCTTTTTCCACATAGCCCTGCATCGTTCTCTTCATCCGTTCCAGATCGGCTTCTGTCAGTTCCCGAACGACTCTCGCAGGCGTTCCTAACGATAAGGTATAGGGGGGAATAATCTTATTCTCCGTTACGACGGACCCGGCCCCAATCATGGAGTACTCGCCGATCTGAGCCCCGTTGAGCAGTATAGCCCCCATACCAATCAATGATCCGTTGCCGATCTCGCAGCCATGGATGATCGCCCCGTGTCCTACGGACACTTCTTCACCTACCAGCAACGGCTGACCGGTATTGACATGTCCGATGCAGCCGTCCTGAATATTGCTTCGTCTCCCTATCCGGATAGGGGCCAGATCTCCCCGCAAAACCGTATTGTACCATACGCTGCATTCTTCATCGATCGTTACATCCCCGATAATGTGAACTCCTTCCGCTATAAATACGGTTGGATGCAATACCGGAAAAATCCCCCGATAATCATGCTTCATTCGCTTCCCTCCAATTCTGCCACGTCAAGACCGGTATTTAGCTCAATCCCATATTATGATTTCGGGAGTGATTGTAGCAATCCCGCTATGGCTTGTCAATCGGCAAGTCGATTTTCTCTTCCTCGCGTACATAGGTCCCCTTGATTACTCCGCTGCCCAGCTTGGTCAGCATGATGACCTGACCGCATCCATCCTCTTCTCCGATTTTTAACAGGCCTATATGCATCATCATACGGATTATCCGGTTGTTCAGTATAGACTCTGCGGAGTCATAATAGAATGGTTTAATTAAAGGAACGAGCACTTCCTGCAATGAGTCTACGGTCACCCATGAGGCGGCCAGCTTGTCTATCCATTGTACAATCGCCTGCAGGTTAGGTACAGCACTCTTATAAAGCTTCAGCCAGAATTGGTAGATCGACCGGACATCCTCCGTACCGCCTTGCTCCAATCGCTTTCGGCCCTCGGGAGTCAACTCCAGCTGCTGCCCCTCCTCGGAAATCAAATGATGGAAATAACAATAGTCGTACAAAAGTGAGAAGCGATCCGGATACTCCTTAAATCGCCGTCCATAACCAAACCTCCATGCCGTTCGGCCAATAGGTTCCTCCTGAACGGCCAAACTGTCCAGCATCTGCTGCAGGTTCCGCTTATAAATATATCCATCGGCAGACAGCTGGACGTCCTGCTGGAATAAATAACGCAAAAAAGAAGATACGTCAGCACTAAATAGAGACTGCTCGTCCCGGTAAACCGAAGGATCGGCCTGTGTATAGTGCAATCTGGCGGCAAATTGCTTGGCCAGGGCGTCCCCGATTCTCCGTTTTAAATCTTGAGGAACTTGAAACAAATACTTCGTTTGTTGGGAATGACCGTTAAATAGCCAGCCTCTTTGCTTAAATTTAGCGATCATTTCCCGCGGATTCCATTCGGAATCCTCTTCTTTCATAAACCGGGTCTGATTTACCCGGGCCAGCAATTCCTCCAGGCTGAATAAATCTCGCCTTTCAAACAGCAAGGAATTAATAAAGCGGATATCCTCCAAAGAGAGCTCGACGACCTGTCGTTCAAACACGTCTTTACGCCCAACGCTGGACAGAATCGATTGAATTAATTCATTTTTGGAATTGGTGCTGCACTCGCAGGAATAGGTATTGGCAATTTTGCTCAACTCCCTAATATCCGCATAACTTAACATATCTGCCAGATTCATTTCGGCAAGCCCCCGTTCACCCTTTTTTTGTTAGTATGAACGGTTTCTGACAACATATTCCTTCTGGCGAATGAATAAAAATCAAACGCCTCATTTTCATACAGGCTGTTCAAATCTTCCCGGTGCTAAAAAGCTGATTTTTGAATTCTCACAAAACACCGAAGCTATTCCATGAAAGAAAAATAACGCCCCCAAAGTAGAGAGCGTCATGATCTATAACATTGTTGAAGTTAGGCTCTGGTTCTAGACAGCCAATTCATAATTAGCAAGGCAGCAATGAGCCCAAGAAAAGAAACGACCAAAAAATAATCAGGGTACGATTGGATGGGCCCAAGCTTGAGCGGTTCGATTACCATCTTCCCGTAGGACACGTTAGATGACAGAGATTGCAAATGCATGGAAGGCTCGGCAGAATTGCCTGCCGCGCTGACCGCCTGATGGAATCCAAAAACTCCGCTGTCCGCTTGACTATCCGGTGATTCCCGATTGACCAGGGAATACAAAAAGCTGAACATAAATAAAGCCAAACAGAACGAGATAAATGCGGTCAGCTTCCGTCTGACCTTATAAGAAATGGAGTAAATCCGATCAGAGACAGGCAATCTCCACGATTCCTGCTCATAAATCCGGGTCATGACTTGACTGGAATATTCCGATCGTTCGACAGCCGCCTCACGGACCTGGTTGGACATCTCCGCCTCAGCAATCCATTCAGCGCTATCGATCCATATTTTTAGTTCTTGCTCGCAATCCGTACAATGCTTGACGTGCTCCTCCACACGCAATCGTCGTTCATCCTCTTCAGGAAGTTCTGTATACATCTCTAGCCATTCCTGAATGTCAGCACATTTCATTAACGATTCATCCCTTCACAATCAGTCAAGATGGGATCAAGAACGTACGGCTCTAATTGCAGTCTGACACTGGCTCTTGCACGAAACAGGAGCGACTTCACGGCACTGACCGTCTGGCCAAGGATATTGGCGATTTCCTGATAATCCAACTGGTCGTATTCCCGTAAAATAAGAGCGGATCGCTGCTTATCCGGAAGATTATTAATGGCTTTGCGCACCATAGAAACCTTCTCATTACGCAGGGCTGTCTGCTCGGGAAGCGTATCTGAAGCAGCCTGCGGCGTATGCCCGCTTTGCTCCAAAGATACTTTGACCGTCTTATGCTTGCGAAGCTCGCTTAGCACCGTGTTCCGCGCAATCGTATATAACCAGGTGGAAAAGGATGCCTCCACTTCGCGAAAAGTCGACAAGCTCCGGTAGGCTTTGTAGAAGGACTCCTGGCATAAATCATCGGCCATCGCTTCCAATCCGGCACTCTTAAGCATATGAAACACAAAAGCGTAGATTTTGCGTTCATACCGCTGCATCAATTCTGCATAGAGTTCTACGTTTCCGTCCTTAATTTCTCTAATTAACTGGGAATCGGTCATTACAAACGATCCTCCTTGCGATCCTCGTTCGTTAATCCCAGCCCTTAACATGTTGTACTCTGCTGGGTATGAAAAAGTTGCGCACATCCGATTAAATACTTACGCTGTACTTCCGCAAAAATGACAAAATGTTCCGATCCCACGCTTTATTCGCATGCGGAAAGGAATCACATTCAAAATCGGATAGAGCAATTATAATAAATCGTTTAAACTATGGGAATGGCCGTTTAAACTAGGGAAACCCATTATACAAAACCGGAGCTATAAGTACCTGACTATAAAGTATTCGAGGTTGCTCCAATAATTCCTTCTTTTTCGCCAACAAAATTAAAAAAAATGTAGAAAAAAATCCAAGGGGGAATTTTCCTAGCCTGAATGCACTTAGTAAAGAGGCCAAAATTAACCCCGCAAAGTGACGTGTGCCTTCGAAGCGTATTCCGTCCGCACCGAGACAGGGTCGGCGTCTAAACCTTCCACTAATCGCGGTCGGTCTTCCTGACTTTTCTTCGAAAGGGGGTTATACATTACTTTGAGGGGAGCCCCGAACTTATAATATATAATGAAAAAAAAATACCGCCGATTATTATCGGCGGCTGCACACAGTGCAATATTTCGGATAGGAGTGGAGAGAAACCATACTGTACTTTTATTATATGAATCCGTTTACATTCTGTCAATGGTTTTTTTGTAAACGTTTTAATTTTTTTGAGGCCGGCCCCAAGCTCTTGAATCTATCTTCCAGCTATCTCTTCCAATGCAACGTCAGAAATTAATCAAGCATAAATATAATAAACCGCCTTATAAGACGGTTTATTAAATCTTGAGTATGAGGTTAGCAAGACTGGTGAAGACCGGATGATTAATAATGAACCGTATACTTTTTTTTCAGCAGCTCTGCCGCCTTCGCAAAATCTTTCTCATTGCCAAAGGAAAGTCTCAGCACTCCGGGAACGTCGGCACGGCTCTCGATAATCTGGATATTGCGCAGGTTGATCCCTTCGCTTCCCAACTGACCGGCAATATTCCCGACAATCCCCGGATGATCAGGAACATCGATGTAGAGGTCATAGTGCGACGTCATAACGCCTTTGCGCCTTTCCGGCAATTGGCTGCGAAACTGTCCGGCCCGGATAAACTCCTGTTCAATCCCGGGGCCATCAGCCGCTTCGAGCATATCTGTAAAACGATCGATCTGATCGTTCCAATCTCTGAGCAGCTTGAGCAGAACCTCCCGATTATTAACCAATATATCCCGCCACATAACCGGATCACTGGAAGCGATTCGGGTAATATCTCTGAATCCTCCGGCCGCCAAACTCTCATAGAGGGGATTGGATTTGTTGTAGGCCGCTATTTGATTAACCAGTGCCACCGCGATAATATGCGGAAGGTGACTGATCGCGCCGACAATATCATCGTGAAGGCGAGGGTCCATACGGATAATATGCGCCCTTGTCCAGCGCAAAAGCTCCTCCAGCCTCCGATAAGCCTCATCGGGCGTCGCCTCCAACGGAGTGAGCACATAGAAGGCATTTTCATACAAATAGCTGGATGCGGCCTCCACTCCAGACCGCTCCGAGCCGGCCATCGGGTGGCCCCCGATGAAATAAACCTCTTTCATTCCAAGCTCTTGCGCGCTCGCCACGACCGAAGCTTTAGTGCTGCCAACATCGGTAATGATGCAGCTGGGCTTCAAGGGCAGAGTCATCAATCGGTCTAAATATTCCTCTAATTTCCCTACGGGAACACACAGAAATATAAAATCAGCACCCAGGGCAGCTTGTTCGAAGGAGGTGGTCGCCTCATCCACGACTTCTCGTTCCAAATATTTTTGAACAGACGCCGGATTAGGGGAATGGCCTGTTACCCATAAGCCAGGCTTTCCTTTAAAGCAAAGGGCAAGCGAGCCCCCCATTAAACCGACGCCATAAATGGCGATTTTCGTTACGTTATCTGTCATAAGTACACTCTATACTTCCGCGGCGACTTCCGACAAAACTTGTTCCAGCGCCTGAATGAATTTTTCGTTCTGTTCTTGACTGCCCACTGTGACTCTGATCTTGGTAGGGAAGTCCAATTGGTGTCCGCCACGGACAATAAAGCCTTGTCGGAGGAGACCGTTAAACACTTCTGCCGCCGGGCGACCCACCTCCACCATAATAAAGTTGCCATGCGCCGGATAGAACGACAGCCCCATTCGCTCAAATTGTTCCGTTAAATAGCGGATACCCGCCGCATTGACTTCTCTGCAGCGGTTAATAAAGGATCGATCATGAATAGCTGCCAGAGCGGCCGCCTGCCCATAGCGGGAAGTGTTGAACGGCTCTCTCACTTGGTTGATAGAGCGAATAACCTCGGGATGTCCTACACCATAGCCAATTCTAAGCGAAGCGAGTCCGTAAATTTTGGAAAATGTGCGTAAGGAAATAAGATTTTTATAAGTACTTAACAATTGGAACACATCCGGATATTCGGAGGTCATGTTATATTCCGCATAAGCCTCGTCCAGGACGACCAGCACATGAGACGGCACCTTGTCCATGAATTCGGCCACTTGGTCATGAGTGACCATAGTGCCGGTTGGGTTGTTCGGATTGCAGATCCAGACCACCTTGGTCCGTTCCGTTATCGCGGCCAGCATGGCGTCCAGATCATGAGTGCCGTCTTTAAGCGGCACTTCAATACAGACAGCTCCTTCTATTTCCGCGTTATGCTTATATTGAGGGAATGTGTGAGAAGCCATGACCGTCTCATCTCCAGCCTCAAAAAAAGCACGCGCGATCATTAAAATCACTTCATCAGAACCTGCTCCAAAAATAATCTGATTCGGCTCCACTCCAAGCTGCTTAGCCAAAGCCTCGGTCAGTTGAACGGCCCCGCCGTCCGGGTAAATGCTTGTATTGGCAATCTCGGCGGCAATGGCTTCTTTAGCCTTCTCGGAGCATCCGAACGGATTCTCGTTGGAGGCCAGCTTGATGACCTCAGTCAAACCCAACTCCCGCTTAACTTCTTCCATAGGTTTACCCGGTTGGTACACCGGTAAATGAACTATATTTTTTTTCGGTTGCACAGCCAACACCCCAATATTCAAAAAATATTATACGCTTTTAATTGTCGCACAAAATCACGAATTTGCAAGAGACCCGTCGTTTTTGTCCCTTGATCACTTAAAAGCGGGAGTGCTTCTTCAATTTTCCGTACAATCGCGCTGCCGACCACTACACCGTCGCATTTTTCGGAGAAGGCAACGACCTGCTCGCGTGACGATATGCCGAACCCAATCGCCACCGGCAGCTCAGTCGTACTTTTAACCGTATCGATGAATTGATCGATGCCCGTAAAGAAGCTCGCCCGGGTTCCGGTCACACCAAGAGAGGAGACACAATAAATAAAGCCGGCGGCCTGCGACGTAATCCGGGCTATCCGATCGTTAGAGGTCGGAGCGACGAGCGGAATCAAATGTATATTATATTTTTTTGACAGTTCCAGTACCTGTTCATTCTCTTCCAACGGCAAGTCGGGAATAATGATCCCGCTGATGTCGTTATCCCGCAGCAAGTCGAAAAAACGCTCCAGACCAAGCTGCAGAACCGGGTTATAATAGGTAAATAAAATAAATGGAAGCTTGCTGCCCTTTTCCCTGCAGTGGCGCGCCGTTTGGATACAGTCCAAAATCGTGACATGATGCTTGAGCGCTCTTTGGGAGGAACGTTGAATGACGGGTCCGTCGGCTAGCGGATCAGAGTAAGGAACCCCCAGTTCCACCATATCGGCTCCTGCTTTTTCCAATTCAAGGATGATGTCGACCGACGTCGGTAAATCAGGATCGCCGACGGAGATAAACGGCATAAGCGCGGTTTCCCCCCGCTCTCTGAGCTCTGCAAAACGTTCGTCAATTAGATTCATTGCTCGTTCCCTCCCAATCTCTTCATGATCGACTCCACATCTTTATCGCCGCGGCCGGATAAGCTGACCACGATAATTTGGTCTGACGTCATGGTCGGAGCGATCTTCACCGTCTGGGCGATCGCATGGGCGCTTTCCAGAGCGGGGATAATCCCTTCCTTACGGCTAAGGAGCTGCAGGGCATCCAATGCTTCCTGATCGGTGATCGGAAGATATTCCGCCCGTCCGCTATCTTTGAGATAAGCATGCTCGGGTCCGATTCCCGGATAATCGAGTCCGGCGGAAATCGAGTGTGCCGGCTGCACCTGGCCATATTCGTCCTGGAGCACATAGCTGAGCGAGCCTTGAAATACACCATGGGTGCCTTTCGTCATCGTCGCGGCATGCTTATCGGTGTCCACACCGTCTCCTGCCGCTTCGGCTCCTATTAACCGCACTCCCTCATCCTGCACGAAGGGATAAAACATTCCCATCGCATTGCTTCCTCCTCCGACACATGCAATGACCAGATCAGGCAGTTTTCCTTCGGCTTCCAGAATTTGCTCCCTTGATTCATCCCCGATCACTCGCTGGAAATCGCGGACCATCATTGGATAAGGATGCGGTCCCGTTACGCTACCAAGCACATAGAACGTATCCTCCACATTGGCGGCCCAGTAACGAAGAGTTTCATTGCAAGCATCTTTCAATGTTTTCGACCCCGAGGTAACCGGAACCACTTCCGTACCGAGCAAATTCATCCGGAACACATTCAACTGCTGCCGTTTCGTGTCCTCTTCCCCCATAAAGACCTTGCACTCCAGACCGAGAAGCGCCGCGATCGTAGCCGTGGCCACTCCGTGCTGACCTGCCCCCGTCTCCGCAATAATTTTCTTCTTGCCCATTCGTTTCGCCAGGACGGCCTGTCCGATGGTGTTGTTGATTTTATGCGCTCCCGTATGGTTCAAGTCCTCGCGCTTCAAATAAATTTTAGCACCGCCCAAATGCTCGGTCAGCCGATCGGCGTAATATAAAGGGGTCGGTCGCCCCGAATATTGTTTAAGCAAGTATCGGACCTCGCGAAGAAATTCGGGATCCTGTACATAATGTCTGTAGGCTTCTTCCAACTCCAATAAAGCGTTCATTAATGTCTCGGGAACATAGCGCCCCCCGAACTGGCCGAACCGGCCGTGTTGATCCGGAACCTGTGTCATCGGCTCTTCACCCTTTCCACAAATTGTTTAATTTTATCGATATCCTTCTGTCCTTCTGTCTCCACGCCGCTGGAGACATCTACGCCATCCGGGTGATAAGCCTGGATCAGTTCCCCTACATTGGACGGAGACAATCCTCCGGCAATAATTAAGCTCATTCCTGCGTTCCGGGTCCGCTCCAGGTATTCCGGTATGACCTCCCAGCCGAACGTTTTACCGCTTCCGCCTCCATGAACGGGATCATAAGTGTCCAGCAAAATCGCATCCGTGAACCCCGCATAAGGGGTGAACAAATTTGCTGAAAAAGCCGTCTGCGTCTTGGATATGGAAATAGCTTTAAAGACGCCGAGCCCGAACGTTTCTTTAACTCGACGGCAAAACTCGGGCGTCTCCCGGCCGTGAAGCTGGATAACATCCAGAGAGACTTCGTTCAGAATCTCCTGAAGCTGCTCCAGGTCGGGATCGACGAACACTCCGACCGCTTGCGGAGTCGAGCGGCCCTTGGCCCGTTCCCGGGCAAGCTCGTCGACCATTTCCGCCGCCTGCCGGCCGGTTACCCGGCGTCGACTTGGCGCAAAAACAAAGCCGATATGATCTATCGGCAGAGAAAGAATAGAGCGGACCGCTTCTACCGTTTGCAGTCCGCAAATTTTAATCGTTGGTCGGGTCATCATCGGACCACCTCGTAGGTCCCCGTCTCCCCGAGCAGATCATGTACGGCTCGCCCGATATCCTTCTGCCTCATAAAATGCTCCCCGATCAATACAGCATGAGCCCCGGCCTCCAGCAAAAAGCTGATTTCCTCCGGCTTGGAAATGCCGCTCTCACTGACGATGTGTACTCCATCGGGAATATGGCGGATCAATGACTCCGTAACTGCCAGATCGGTGACAAAGGTCTTTAGATTGCGGTTGTTAATTCCGATCAAGTCCGCCTCCAATTCCAAAACCCGCTCCAACTCTTCCCGATCATGCACTTCCACGAGGGCATCCAATCCGAGATCCCGGCTGATGGTCAGCAATTCTTTCATCTGCTTCGACGTCAAAATAGCGGCGATCAACAGAACCGCATCGGCTCCGATTAAGCGAGCTTCATAGATTTGCCGATAATCAATCGTAAAATCTTTACGCAGAATCGGAATGGAGACCGCTTCTCGGACCGCCTGCAAATAGGAGTTGCTTCCTTGAAAATATTCCACGTCCGTTAATACCGACAAACAATCCGCATTCGCCTCTTCGTAGGCCCGGGCAATAACGACCGGATCAAAATCTGCGCGGATCAGCCCTTTGGACGGAGAAGCCTTCTTCACTTCCGCAATTAAGCCCATCGCGCGGCTGCGTCCAGCGGCCAGCTTGTGGCCGAATCCCAGGCAAGCCGGCCGGTCTGCGATTTCCCTCTCTGCCGCGCTAAGGGAAAAGTGTCCCTTCAAAACTTCCACTTCTTTGCGCTTCGTCTCTACGATACGATCAAGATACATGGCTTAATTCTCCTGTGCATTGAATTAATTCTTCCAGCTTCCTTCTGCCTTGGCCTGAATCGATAACTTCCGCTGCCCATTGTACACCTTTTGCCAAGGAGGAGCAACGACCCGACACGTAGAAGCACGCTCCGGAATTAGCCAGTACGATGTCCCGGTAAGCTCCCTTCTCCCCATTGAGAATCGAATGGATAATTTCCGCGTTCGCTTTGGCGTCGCCGCCGGCTACATCCTGCAGCGAATAGGTCTGCAGCCCGAGCTGCTCAGGGAAAATCGTATACGTGCGAACCTCTCCGCTCTGCAATTCCGTCACCTGCGTAGGAGCGGAGATGCTGATTTCATCCAGTCCATCATAGCTTGAGACAACCAATCCCCGCTTAAGCTGCAGCGCGTTCAGCACATGAGCGAGCAGCTCCGTTTTGGAACGGTCGAATACGCCTAGCAATTGGCGATCGGCCCCCGCCGGGTTCGTTAAAGGTCCGAGCAGGTTGAACACGGTCCGAACTCCAAGCTCCCTTCGCGGTCCTGCCGCATGCTTCATCGATGGATGATAGTCCTGCGCAAACATAAAACAGATTCCGATCTGCTCCAGGCAGCGGGCGGCCTGCAAGCTGTCCAACTGAATGTTGACGCCGAGGATCTCCAGCACATCGGCGCTTCCGCTGCGGCTGGACATGGCCCGATTGCCATGCTTGGCTACGCGAATTCCGCCAGCGGCTGCAACAATTGCGGAAGCGGTCGAAATGTTGAACGTATTCTTACCGTCTCCCCCGGTCCCGCAAGTATCCAGCAGCTCGTATTGCTCCGTACTTACGCGATGGGCCTTGCCTCGCATCGATTCTGCAAAGCCGGTAATCTCGTCTATCGTTTCGCCTTTCATCGCCATGGCGGTCATCAGGCTGCCGATCTGTGCGGATGTCGCTTCCCCTTCCATAATGGCCGACATGACCTCGCCGGCCTCGTTCCGCTCCAGGTTCTGCCCCGCTATTACTTTGGCGATAGCCAGCTTAATCTTTCCTTGTTTATTCATGTTCTCATCCCCCAAATCGGATTATCGATTGCCTCCACAGGCAGGAAATGTAAGTCTTGAGATGGATGGTTAATCCTTGCTGCCGACAATATAGTAATCTTGGTTCGCCTCCATCTCTTCGTCCTCGCCTCCGAACATGGCTTCCGCCATACGGATCGACTTCAACAAAGCTTTGGCCTTATTAGTCGTCTCCACATATTCGTTCTCCGGCACGGAATCTTGGACAATCCCCGCTCCGGCTTGAACATAGGCTTTGCCATTCTTGAACACAATCGTGCGAATCGTAATGCAGGTGTCCATATTGCCTGAGAAGCCTAGATAACCGATCGCACCGGCATAAGTTCCGCGAGCTTCATTTTCTAGTTCGGCTATGATTTCCATTGCTCTTAATTTCGGAGATCCGGATACCGTTCCAGCAGGAAGACAGGATATAAAGGCATCAAAGAAATCTTTGTCCGGACGAAGCTTCCCCGTCACATTCGAAACGATATGCATCACATGGGAATACCGCTCCACCTCCATAAAAGAATCGCATTGGACCGAGCCGAATTCCGCTACCCGCCCCAGGTCATTGCGCCCCAGATCGACGAGCATGATATGCTCCGCCCGCTCCTTCTCGTCGGCCAGCAGCTCTTTTTCCAGAGCCGCATCTTCTTCCGGTGTTGCCCCTCTGGGCCTCGTCCCGGCAATCGGGCGAGTCTCGACCTTGTCTTCCTCTACCCGGACCAGCAATTCCGGAGAAGTGCCGACAATGATCTCGTCCTCCATTTTCAAATAATACATATAAGGAGAAGGATTCATCGTTCTGAGCACCCGATAGACATGAAGTGGAGAGACATCGGTCTCGATTTCGAATCGCTGGGACAGGACGACTTGAAAAATATCGCCGGACCGAATGTATTCTTTAGCTTGATCGACATTGCTCATAAACTCGGCTTTAGTGACGTTGGAGCGGATTTCACCCAGATCGACATCGTCTAGCATCCCATGCTTTGCCAGAGGCATTGCGGGGAACGGTTTTTGCAGCCTCCGGACCGTCTCGTCAATTTTGCGGCAAGTACTGCGATAGGCTTCCGCCAGTTCTGCTTCCGTTGCTTGAGACGGGACATGAACATTCGCGATCACTTTAATTTGCTGCTTGAAATGATCGAACACGATGACCTGATCGCAAAACATGAACTGAATGTCGTTCATTTGCAGATCATCTTTACGATGAGCCGGCAGGTCCTCATAATACCGGAGCAAATCATATCCGAAGGAGCCGACCGCCCCTCCCGTGAAGCGAGGCATGTCATTAAAATGAGGGCTCTTATAAGAGGAGAGACAATTTTTGAGAACGTCCAACGGTTTCTCCCGTGATACTTCCGTTTCCCGTCCCCGAGTGACCCGGATTTGGCCGTTCTTTGCCTTCACGGTCATGAAAGGATCCGTTCCGATAAAAGAGTACCTCGCCCATTTCAAGCCGCCCTCGACGCTCTCAAGCAAAAAGGCGTTCGGCTCGTTGCAAAAATGCTGGAATAGCCGGATAGGGGTTTCCACATCGGCCAACAAATGACGAACGACGGGAATGAGGTTATACGTTTGAGCCAGCCGGGTTACTTCTTTGAACTCTGGACTATACATTTGCATCTCTCCTCTACTCATCAACACAAAGTTACTTTCTATATACTGGGGTACTAAGAATGCGATCATTCCGTTCCGAAGGAAAGTGCCTCCGAAGCTTCAAACATCTAAACTATCTCCCCAAAAAGTGAAGATGAGCTTCGAAGCGATTCCAAGTACTTTTCGGGGACCCCGAAACAACAGATTCCTTATTTATGGGATGGGCCTTCGGATGGTAGGAATACAAAGCCAAAACTCGCCCTGGAAGCATCTTTCTTTCTCCTCTTCATGATCTATGATTTCTTTAGTGCCGCGTATAAAAAAGTTGAAACAAATAAAAACAGCCTCTACTGGCCGTAGAGGCTGTTAATGTATGGTTTAAGTAAAATAGGAGCGACTAAAGAAAAGCAAACAAACGTAATGAATCCAAGATTCGTTACACGTGCCGCATATTCTTGTCTTCTCTCAACTCATCTCTACTCAAACTCTGCTCAACTAGTCTCTACTCAACTAAACTCTCTAACTTAACTTTAGTTCAAAGGGTATCTATAAAAAGCCCTTTCGAACTTATGTTACCTATCAATATACAGGAGACCGGCTTGACTCGTCAACCTTTTTTTTCCGCAATAATATCCGGGCGCAGCGCTTTGGCCCCATTCAAAAACACATGCTGGATTTCGTCCTGACGTTTGCTCGTATTGACATGCACCATCAAGCGAATACATTTAGGCAAGCTCGGCTGAACGGGAATTTCCAAGGAGCACATCAAAGGCACCAGTTCCCATCCCGGCATTTGCCGAATAGCTTTGGCCGGAAATGTAGCGGTCAAATCATGTGTAGTCGTAACCAGCACACTGCAAATATCTTCCGGATGCACATCGTTCTTGGCAACCAGCTCGTTCATTAATTCCACCGCAGCTTGTAAAATTTCTTCCTCTTCGTTGTTATGGACTGTCGTTGCCCCGCGAATTCCCCTAACCCACATAGTTGTTAATCCTCCCGTTTCAATTGTTCCACAGTTTCCCGTACCCATTTCACTGAAACCTGTTTATTAATCTCTACGCTGCCAATAGCTGTAGGAATAATGAAAACCATCGTTCCTTCTCTAAATTTCTTATCATGCATGATCGCAGACATAATTTGATCCGTATCCAAATGATTCGGAAGCTTGGTTGGAAGCCCAAATCGCGCCAAAATCTGCTTGGTCTCATGGTAGATCGATTCCGGATGTCCCAGCTTGACCGCTAATTTCGAAGCTCCGACCATGCCTATCGATATCGCTTCCCCATGCAGCAGCTCATTATATCCGGCTACCGCCTCCAGCGCGTGTCCGATCGTGTGGCCCAAATTAAGTATGGCCCTCAGTCCATTCTCCCGCTCGTCCTGCGAAACGACAGCAGCTTTAACCTGACAGCCCCGATACAGAGCATTTCCCAGCACTTCCGGCTCCAGTGCAAGGAGTTGATCCGCATGATCGCGGCACCAATCCACGAAAGCAGCATCCCAGATCAAGCCATGTTTGATCACTTCGGACAACCCGGCGCGAATGTCCCGATCAGGCAAGGTTCGCAGCGTCGACGTATCGTACAGAACGAATTCGGGCTGGTGAAAAGCTCCAATCACATTTTTGGCCAGCTTGTGGTTGACGGCCACTTTGCCTCCGACGCTGCTGTCGTGAGCCAATATCGTCGTCGGAATCTGGACAAAGCGCACACCCCGCATGTAGCTGGCGGCCGCGAATCCGGCCAAATCCCCTACGACGCCGCCGCCTAAGGCGACAATAGTGGAATTGCGGTCTAACCCCGCTTGCAATGCTTTCGTAACGATCTCCTCGAGGACGGCCAGCGATTTGGAAGACTCTCCCGGAGGTACGGTCATCGTGATTATCTGATAACCCCCATCGCTTAACCGTTCCTGAACCGGAGCTAAATGATGTACAGCCACATGTTCGTCTGTCACGATCATAACGGGAGAAGCTTTACGAATTCCATGTTTATCAAATATTTCCGCTATTCCTTCTATAATTCCTTCACCGATATAAATAGGATAAGAACGTTCGCCTAAATCGACCATTAGCTCTTTCATTATATAACTCTCCATTTGCTTTGTATTGTCCCGATATTGATCTAATGTAAACCTTAGCGCTTTAGCGCTTTTATGTGCTAATTATAGTATAGCCGATTCAGTTTGACAAGACGGTCGCTTAAGCAAAGACAAAAACACGCCAAATGACATTAGTCACCGGGCGTGCTTACTGGACTGCGGGCACTTTCCTTCAACCGTTCAACGATTGCCTTGGAATGGAACGCGGCCGGTCCATTCCCTGGGGAGCGCTAACCATTCCCATAACTTCCAGGGAGTCAATCCCCAATATTTGTGCGCACTCTTTTATCGTAATAAATCCTCTTTGGTAGGCTTCAATAACCTTTCTTTTGTCCAATGAATTCCCTCCTGCGAGCTTTCCGGAAGGAAAGCTTTCTTCGTAAGTTGAAGCTGAGTTACATGGCGGCAAAGCCGTCATCCGCTTTCCGGTGATAGCCGGCCTTGTCAGAAGCCTCTGCTTTACGTTCTGGAGCGATAAGGAGAGCCTGATTAGATTCATACATTCCCGCTAGAGCAGGGTGTGTACCGTAAACGCATACAGAGCTCTTCATATTCAGTATTGGAACAACTTGAAAAGATTATACTTGATAGCTACAGTTTTTTACGATAGAAGAATGTGTCGGCCGGCTCTAATCCGAATTTGCCCGGAGAAAATATTTGTTCCGTACTGCCAACAAATAAAATCCCTCCCGGTTTAAGCGCATCGGAAAACTTTTGATACAAAAGCTGCTTCGCTTCTTCCGTGAAATAAATCATGACATTCCGGCAAATGATCAGATCGAAATTTGCATCAAACCGGTCCTCCAGCAAGTTCTGCTTACGGAAATCAATCTTCCGAAACTTCTCTCTTTGAATTCGGTAACCGCCATTTTCCTTGTCAAAATATTTGTTCAACAAGGGCTTGGGAACTTCCTTTATCGATCGCTCGGAATAAAGACCTTCTTGAGCTTTAGCCAGCACGCCCTCATCCAGATCGGTCGCCAACAATGTTGCGGAATCCAACGCTTGAAGCTCATGCAGAATCATCGCCAGTGTGTACGGCTCTTCACCGGTAGAGCATGCGGCGCTCCAGCATTTAAGACGTCCTCCCTGTTGAAGCATAGCGGGAAGAAATTTTTGCTGCAAAGCCTCCCACCGATTCGGATTGCGAAAGAACTCCGATACGTTGATCGTCATCCGGTCCAGAAACTCGTCCAATAGAGCCTTATCCGACGACATCTTCTCGAACAGCTGCTGGAAGGTCGTAAACCCTTTTTTCATCCGAAAGGTACTCAGTCTGCGCTTCATCTGGACTTCTTTATATTGATTCAAATCAATTGCGGTCAACCTCTTCACGTTCTCCGTAAAGAGCGCAAAGTCTCTATCCTCCAACAAGTCCGGGCTCCTCTCCCCATCGCTTGATTGCTATCAGGTTTGACGGCTAAATCCACTGATTGATCGCTTTGTCGTAATTAGTTATTTCTTCAGCAGTAAAGAAATTGTTGATTTCGCGCTCGGCGCTTTCCGGAGAATCGGAACCGTGAATAAGATTCATTCCTGTATGCAGAGCAAAGTCGCCGCGAATCGTTCCCGGCTGGGCATCCATCGTATTCGTTTTGCCTACCAGAAGACGAGACAGAGCGATGACCTGATCCCCTTGCCATACCATGGCAAATACAGGACCCGAAGTGATGAAGCTGACCAGTTCATCATAGAATGGCTTGCCCTTATGCTCTGCATAATGAAACTCCGCCTGCTCACGAGAAATAACCATCAGCTTGCCGGCTGCCATTTGAAATCCTTTTTGCTCGAAGCGTTTGACTATTTCTCCAATCAACCCGCGCTGAACTCCATCGGGCTTGACCATTAAAAATGTTTTTTCCATTTAGAATCACTCCTGTGCATTATTTATTCGGTAATAAAGATTGATTTGCGTCGTCACAAATATATATGTGGCACTAAAGAAAGCTATCATTCCGTTCCGAAGGAAAGTGCCACCGAAGCTTCAAACATCATACTCCTTCCCCAAAAAGTGAAGTAAGCTTCGAAGCGATTCCAGGTACTTTTCGGGGACCCCGATTCAACCCATCATTCCTTACTCATTGGATGGGCCTTCGGATAGTAGGAATACAAAGCCAAAACTCGCCCTGGAAGCATCTTTCTTTCTCCACTTCATGAGCTTTGAAATCTTTAGCGCCGAGCATATAGTATAAGACGAGTCTCCTTAATCTTTAATTCCAACCTGTCCATTATCAAAATCGTTTATTCAATAAGAGCGGTCCCCGACAAAACGGGCTACCCGAATTAGATCATTCTTGGCCTGAATGTCTGGCAGGGAGGCGAGAGCCTCTATCGCCCTGCCGATATAGCGGGAGGCCAATTGATCCGCCTTGCGAATCCCTTCGCTGCCTCGTACGATATCGAGAAACCGGCTGACGTCCGTCTGACCTTCCGCTGCGCGGATTCGCTCCAGCTCCTGCAGCAGCGGCTCCCGAAGCTTATCCTCCTGCAGCGCGTATAGAATCGGCAAGGTAATGTTCCCTTGCTTGACATCGCTGCCTGGCGGCTTGCCGAGCTCTTTCTCGGTTCCGGTAATATCCAGCAAATCGTCGCGAACCTGAAACGCCATTCCTACGTTATATCCGTACCGGTAGAGCTTGTCGGACACTCGCTCCGGCGCTCCGGCGGCAATGGCCCCTAATTGGCAGCTGATCGCTATAAGCAAAGCCGTCTTTCGCTTGATTCTTAACAAATAATTACGAAGCGTCTGTCCGGTATGGAAGAAATACCGGATTTGCTCCATCTCTCCAATGCACAATTCAACAATCGCCTTGGACATGATTTGATGAATGACAGGATTTGAAAGCTGGGTCGCTACCCCCAAAGCTTTGGCAAAAATATAATCCCCCGTATACATCGCAATCCGGTTATCCCACTTGGACTTGACGGTTAATTGTCCGCGGCGGGTGTCGGCATCGTCAATCACATCATCGTGAACAAGACTGGCCATATGAATAAGTTCCATTGGAATAGCTATGTACTTCAGTTTATCGAGATCGTAATTCCCAAATTGACCGGCAAGCAGCACAAATACCGGCCGCAGCCTTTTCCCCCCGGCCTTCAATAAATGGCTGGAGGTTTCCCGCAGCTGGGGATGCTCGGAATAAACGCTTTTGAGCAATTCTTTTTCAAGATAATTTAAATCTTTTTTGATTCTGGCGTAAATATCTATTATTTTCATTCGTTCACCTGTATGACGGAATTATCGTGCCAGATCTTGAGCGATACCGGTTCCTCCAGCAAGCCGAGCTCCCATCCGTATTGATAGTACAAACGGAGTCCGTCCCATTGAGCCGGCCCAAAATCGTAGGTGAGGCGCTCAAAATATTGCTGCCAATATTGCTCGGTTCCACCGATGGCCGATTGGGCGTCGCGAACCATATCTGCGGAATTTGCCAGTCCTTGTTCCTTGCTCCAGCAAAAAGCCTCATAGATCCGTCGGACGACGTCAGGTTTATTGCGCATCGCCTGTTCCCGTACCGCCCAGACGGCGAATGTCATAGAGCGTCCTGTCCAATGCTTCCACAGCTGCCCCAGATCGGTAACATGGTAGCCCGGATTGTTCCAGTCGGCACGAATGGCATCATCCCCGATCAACAGGGCGGCATCAGTCTCTTTCATCATATCATTTAAGGATGGCGAAGCATAGGAATACGTCGGCTGTCCGCCGTAAAATTTCGCAATGATGATTTTTAGGAGATTGACGGAGCTGGCTGAAGTTGTAGGCAGAGCAATTGTTCCGTTCACAATTTGTTCCAACGGCTTACGGTGAAAAAGCAGAATCGAACGGACTTTGCCGAAAGCGCTCACGGATAAATCCGGAAACAATACGCAATCCTTATAGTATTGCCCGTAAGCAAAGGAAGAAATCGGTCCCATATCGATCTTACCCTCTGCCAGTGCTTTATTCAAGCTGGTAGGCACCTGCAGGAGCAGCTCGACCTCTTCCTGAAAACGATCCATCGGAAAGTAATAAAAAATCGGCCAAACGTTCGTGTAGTTAATTCTCCCTATCCGAACTTTTTCTCGATTGTTGTCCATTCCCTTCTCCCCATCTTATATACAAGTCGTGTTCTATCTCCATAGAATCCAATACTTTGCCAACCATAAAATCTACCACTTCCTCGAGCGAGGACGGCTTCTGGTAAAACCCTGGCATTGCCGGAATGATCCGTACCCCCATCTTCGCCAGCGTCAGCATATTCTCTAGATGAATGGCGTGAAGAGGGGTCTCTCTCGGCACGAGAATCAGCTTTCTGCCTTCCTTCATCATGACATCGGCTGCACGCTCCAGCAAATTGTCCGAGGACCCTCTCGCAATGCCCGACAAGGTACCCATCGAGCAAGGAATGACGACCATTCCTTTGTTCAGAAAGGTTCCGCTGGCCACGCTGGCTCCAATATCCTGAATCGGATGGTAGATCAGTTCACCCGGATAATCGGCAAAAACCTGCTGCAGCGTATCCCGCCGGCGGGGAGAGGCGCTCCAATCCAGCTCATCATGCAGCACCCGCCAGCCGGCATCCGATACAATCAGATGCACGGTCTCGCCCCTGGCCAGCAGTTCCTCGCAAAGGCGGACGCCATAAAGCACACCGCTCGCCCCGGTTATCCCGATGACCCACTTTTCTTTTCTCACTTTATAACACCACCAAGTCGATTAACGTAAAAATGAATACAACGACGCTTAGGACGCCGTTCATCGTGAAGAAAGCCGTATTTAATCGGGACAGGTCCTTGGGTGAAACGATCCAATGTTCATAAAATAGAATCAGATAAGAAATCAGGAGGCCGATAAAATAAATCCAGCTTAAATCTGTGATGAAAAACAAGGCACCCAAGCCGATAGCCGTGATCAGATGAAATGATCTGGCGATCCATAATGCTTTAGCCACCCCAAAGCGGCTGGGAATCGAATGAAGCCCCTCGTCCCGATCAAACTCCATATCCTGACAGGCGTAGATCACATCGAAGCCGGCTGTCCAGAATGCGATGGCTACATAAAAAATGAGAGCGGTCCAAGTAATTTCTCCGGTGACTGCAACCCATCCTCCTAAAGGCGCGAGGGCAATGGTCAGCCCCAGAATAATGTGGCAGCTCCAGGTAAAGCGTTTGGTGTAGGAATAAAATACAAGAAAAAAGACCGCTATCGGCATCAGCTTCATAGCAAGCGGATTTAATTGGGAAGCAGCGATGAATAGAACGACAAAAGAAATTAGGATGAACACATAAACTTCTTTGGACGAAAGCAATCCCGCGGGAATAGCTCTTCCTGCCGTTCTCGGGTTTTTCTTATCAATCGTTCTGTCGATAAGACGGTTCAGCCCCATCGCCGCGCTTCTCGCTCCGACCATCGCTGCGGTTACCCAGCCGATCTGTCCCCAACTGGGGAAGGCTCCGAACATAACGAACGCCCCGAGCAATGCTCCCATGTATGCAAAGGGCAGGGCGAACAAGGTATGTTCAAACTTAATCATATCTAGAAAAATCTTCACTTTGTTAAGCATTTACGGTTTCACCTGCGATATACCGGGTTTAGTCCCTATATGTAAGGCTGCGATGCCCCCGGTTAATGGGTATGCTTGAACGTTCACCAATCCGATCTCCTCAAAAATAGCAGCCAGCTGCTTATGATCCGGAAAATGAGCCAGCGATTCGGGAAGCCATTTATACTGCTCGTATTTCTTAACGATCAATTTACCGAGCAGGGGCAAAATATACTGAAAGTAAAAAAAATAGATAGCTTTAAAGGGCTGCCAGGTTGGCTTGGACAGCTCCAGCGAAACAACCTGACCGCCGGGCTTGACGACTCGCTGCATTTCCTTCAGGACCTGCCTGAAATCGGGAACATTGCGCAAGGCGAAACCAATCGTCGCATAATCGAACGTATTATCGTCATACGGAAGCTTCATGGCGTTGCCATGAACAAGCGAAATTTGCTTGTCCATTCCCAGCTTGTCTATTTTGTACGCTCCGTAATCAAGCATGTTCTGGCTAAAGTCCAGCCCCACGATGTCTCCTGTCCCGCTGGCCTCTGCCAAGCTGATCGTCCAGTCGCAAGTCCCGCAGCAAATATCAATCGCACTATTCCCGGTCTGCACATTCATCTTCTGCATCGTAAACTTGCGCCAGTATTTATGGCGATTAAAACTAAGAATGCTATTCATGAGATCGTATTTAGGAGCGATGCTTTCAAAAACGGAGTGAACAAACTGTTCATTCGGCTTCATCCTGTTTCACCTCATATTTCTTCCAGCAGTTGAGGCCTGCCGGCATAACGGTAATAGGTTTCTCGCAGCCGAGTCAGTTCCTCCGACAAATTCGACGGCTCCAGCCTGCGGATGCATTCCTTCAAGTAGTCCAACTGTTCATTAAGCATGATGGACAGCTTATCAATAATATGATTACGATCCAGCATAGAGCGGATCGGACCCGCTTCCGCCTGCTCGGACAATAAATAAGAGCGCTCTTCCTTGGTTCCAAACTGCAGCATATGCCAGAACCCCCAGCTGTTGCGAAAATGGTTCGGCGTCTCTGCACGCAATATTTCCTTCACGAGCACTTCGCATTTGGTAAATCCGGTCAATATTTCCGGCCAGAGCTTCCGATGCCCTTCCGAGATCATCTTGCTGAAGGACAGGAATAGCTGAGTTTTAATATTGACGGATTGCCGCAAATATTCTTCCGCCGTCAGCTTTAAATGCTTCATTTGCAAATAGAGATTCATCTTCATCCGGTTGACCTCACAGATCGAAAGAGACAGCTGTCGGATCATATCAATCTGCCCCGCCTGCGACAGAAGATTGTAAAATCTCGAACTGAAATAAGCGCCTGCCAGCACCTTTAATTGGCGTGAACGGGCTTCGTTCTGTTCTTTAAGCTCGTTCGATTCGGGGACCTGATCATGCGTATCCAGCGCGATCTGAACGAGCGAAGTCACTAAAGCAAATAAATTGCGATTATCCTCTTGAATTCCTTTGGCATTCAAAAAAGCAAGCAGCAGTCTTGCCCGGGATTCCGGAAAGTCAGGCAGGGAAGTATGACTCTGGATCATATCATACTCCATGTACGGCTTTGCCATTTCTTGAATTCGAGATTTTGTCATATGCCGCCTCCGAACATACCAATTGCTTGTTAAATACAACATATAATTATAGCATAACCTGACAGGCACCGTACAATCAACGTTTCGGCAATTATTACGAAAAAGTGAACGAAACCAAAATGCTCACCTAGTAAGCGTACACGTCCTTCCACTTCTGGGTGTAAGTAAGACGAAAGTTCGATTGCAAATATTGCCGGATATCCTGACCGCTCATCCCCCCCGTCGAGGCTTGCCCCTTCGCGTTGTCCTTGCGGGCATCCATCGCAACCAGCAGTGAGCCGTTGCGCTCGCGGCTAACGCTCGAGGTCTCCATCACCCTAATCAGCACCTGACTGACATTCGTATGATTCTGCAAACCAAATTTAGTCAGCTCGTACAGATCATGATAGACGCGGCTGGCTGTTGATCCAGTGGGCGCCCCCAAGTCGACTGAGAGAATGGCATTGTTCCAGTCCACTCTGCGAATCGTTAGCTGGAGAGGCAGCTGAGTCATTTTGTCAACCAGGTTTATATCCGTTAAACGGTTTGAATGAGCTTCCTTGAAGACAGAGAGTTCGTCCTCATTCATGGAATTAAATTTATCCCATTGAGGCAATATGCTGAAAATCAGCGCGAATGCGGCCGTAACAAGACAGGCCGTCAGAATGGTGGCTGGCCATTTCATAAAGGGACCTCCTTATTGGGTTCCAGGATAAGGATTAGAAGAGGCTAAGCCCAGCTTCAGAAATTGATTCCTACCACCATTGTACAACGAAAAAAAGCAGGCTATGCCTGCAACTGCAATTATTCTTCTGTATCCATAACTCCGTACCTTGTCATAATTGTCGCTTTGCCTCTTACTTTGACCGCAGAAGTATGCTCGGTAAATTGCGCGATCAAAACCTCTCCTTTATCCAGCTTCTCCGTATGATGAAACCGAGTATCGTTGCCTCTAGTCAATCCGATCACATTCACACCGTTAGCTTTCGCTTTAACAATGAAATAATCTCCCTGGCTATTCATTAAGATCGGCAGCCTCCCACAATGAAAGAATCACTTCTAACCTTCCAATAGTCTGGTGAATTAAAGTTGCACCTTTGCCCTTATTTTGAAGGGGGACGTGCATTGCCCCTTTTCACCACTCATCTAATGATGCTAGAAAAACAGGGTTATGTCAATCCAAGTGCAAGTCAAAGCGGGATAAAATGAAATAAATAAAGGTTCAGAACGATATTCGCTCCTTGATTTTGACTAGTCTTTCCTTGACACATATTCCTTGGCTGTCTAGATGTAAATTCTACAGTTAGTTCTTGCTTTGTTCGCTAGATAGCCAAACTAAATGGAAAAATTGCCGTTAGAAATGGGGATAGAGATGAATTGGTTAGATGGAGTCCAAACTAGCTGTATGATTTCCAGTTGAATTAACAAAAACCGTCTGATTCGGCTTATTTACCTGTATAGAATCCAGTTAGTTTGGCGGTATGCCACGCGCTGATATCAAGGTTGTGCCTTAATACATTCAATATAATTAGTGGCATTAGATTTGCAAGAGATAACTACCCTGGGCTGGTTTTTCACTTAGTAAAAAACAAACGCTTCTTCAACCGGACTAATCCAGTCAAAGAAGCGTCTTGCAGTAAGATCGGAGTAACAGGATTTGAACCTGCGACCTCACCCACCCCAAGGGTGCGCGCTACCAGGCTGCGCCATACCCCGATATGGAAGCTGCAAAAATTAGTATATCTGCTCCTGCCCAGTAAGTCAAGACCTTATTCCCGCTTCTTTACTTCTTGTCGCGGTTCCTCCTGCTTTCTTATTTTCCGCACAAGAAAAAACGCATGATGGTTAACAGCATGCTTACGAGACGCTATCCAGAGCATAGAAAAAACCGTGCGCGATAAAGCGGCACGGTTCTCGATATCCAATATGTAAAAAGGAGATTCCTTATTGGATTCCATCTCTCAGTGCTTTCCCTGGTTTGAATGCAGGTACTTTGCTAGCTGCGATATCGATTTCTTCACCCGTTTGCGGATTCCGGCCTTTACGGGCGGAGCGCTCGCGAACTTCAAAGTTTCCAAAGCCTACCAGTTGAACTTTATCTCCGCTTTTTAATGCATCGGCAATCGCATCAAAAACTGCTTCAACCGCTTTGGTTGCATCTTTTTTGGACAATTCGGAAGTTTCAGCCACTTTGGCAATCAATTCGGATTTATTCATAATCTTTCACCTCCTCTACAAATAAATAACGTCCTTACTCCATGTGTTAACGGATTACTCACAAATTATACGTATTTACAAGGAAAAACGAACAAATTTATAGTAATACACCTCAGTCGCATTTTCAAGTATTCAACCATTTTTTTTTAAAATTATACAAAAAGAACACCCCGAAGAGTGTTCGTTAATCGGATTTTATGTTATTTTACAGGATTATCGCAATTAATCCGCCGGAGCCTTCATTGATGATCCGCCCCAGCGTTTCCTGCAGTTTATAGCGCGCATTGTCCGGCATCATCGCCAATTTTCCTTGAATTCCTTCGCGCACAATGGAGTGCAACGAGCGTCCAAAAATATCGGAATCC
The DNA here is from genome assembly GCF_018403245.1 of Paenibacillus sp. J2TS4. Taxonomy (GTDB): domain Bacteria; phylum Bacillota; class Bacilli; order Paenibacillales; family NBRC-103111; genus Paenibacillus_L. The sequence continues at coordinate 124,026 of NZ_BOSH01000003.1, read as the reverse complement.
CATATTTTGAGCGGATTCTCCTCGAAGTCCTGCATGAGGTAGCGTACCAGCTCTTCACTTTGCTTCTCGGTGCCAATGATTGGGGAGAATTCCGATTCGACATCGACCCGGATCATATGGATAGAAGGCGCTGTAGCCCGCAGGCGGACTCCAAAGCGGGAGCCTTGACGAATCAGTTCAGGCTCATCCAATGCCATTTCCGCCAAAGTTGGAGGCGCGATTCCGTAGCCGGTCGTTTTGACCATTTCCAGCGCTTCGGCAAACTGGTCATATTCTCGCTTGGCGTGGGTGAATTCCTGCATCAGCTGCAGGAGATGGTCCTTGCCGCGAATTTCTACCCCGACCACTTCCATCAGAATATTGTCATACAATTCGTCCGGAGCGTAGAGGTCGATCTCTGCGACCCCCTGACCCATGTTCATCCCGGCCAGAGCTGCTCTTTCGATGAAATCATAGTCTGAGAATTGGCCGACAACCCGATCTACGTCGCGCAATCTGCGAATATCCTGCACCGTTTCTCGAACGGAGCTTTCAAAATTGGTGCGCAGCCAGTGGTTTTCCTTAAGCACCATTACCCAGCTTGGCAAGTTAACGTTAACTTCATGAACGGGGAACTCATAGAGCACTTCACGAAGAACGGACATGCATTCTTCTTCCCCCATCGTAGCCACGCTCATGGCCATAACCGGGATGTCATATTTAGCAGCAAGCTCGTTGCGAAGCTCCACCGCTGACTCGCTGTAAGGTTTCATGGTGTTTATGATGAGGATGAATGGTTTTCCAACCTCTTTAAGCTCCTCAACCACCCTTTCTTCCGCTTCTACATAAGAGGAGCGGGGGATTTCCGAGATGCTTCCGTCCGTCGTTATGACTACACCGAGTGTGGAATGCTCCTGAATGACTTTACGCGTGCCAATCTCCGCAGCTTCCTGAAAAGGAATCGGATCGTCGAACCATGGAGTCGAAATCATTCGGGGGCCATTCTCGTCCTCGTATCCTTTAGCCCCTTCGACGGCATAGCCGACACAATCGACCAGGCGGACATTCACATTCAGCCCTTCGGTCACTGTAATTTGCACGGCATTGTTAGGTACGAATTTAGGCTCTGTCGTCATAATCGTCCGTCCCGCAGCACTCTGCGGCAGTTCATCCGTCGCGCGTACGCGGTCGGCCTCATTGCGAATGTTGGGCAATACTCCTGCTTCCATAAACCGCTTTATAAATGTCGATTTTCCAGTGCGGACCGCTCCTACGACTCCTAGGTAGATGTCACCGCCGGTTCGCTCCGCGATGTCTTTAAAAATGTCGATTTTCTCCAAAAAGATCCCCTCCTACAAGGTTAATTAACGAAGCACGCGCTTAGACGAACCGGGGAAGCCTCCCGGATTCGGTTCGTGTGCGGCCACACTCGTACATTCAATTGGACTAGTACTAATATACGTGCGGTTTCATAGATTATGACTACATTTAATCCCCCTCGCTTCCTTTTCTTAAGGAAATGGTTACCGGGATGACAATAAAAGAAGGCTACTCCTATCATATATGTGAAGAAGACATAGGTTATTCTACAAAAAAACTCTATAGTCATAGATAAATGACCATAGAGTTATCGGTTTCCCCTGGTTGGGTCTAGAATCGATTCAGCCGGGAGGCGTTGGACTGCCCTCATGCCCGCATAACGCGAGCTGGAAGCCGCTTGGGGCGGTATGCAAATAGAGCCTAGAGGGAAATCAGCTCTGTCAGGGCAGGGCCACAATTTGGGGTTGTCCGTCAATCCATTGGTAAGGAAGGGACCATACCGGGACAAACAACGATTCCTCAGCGAGGATTTCCCTCAGATCGATATCAGCATCCAGCCCCGCCTCCCCCTTGTTCTCCATAACTTTAACGAGATCCAGAGAGTAATCAATATAGACGTTGCCCGAAGCTTCAATCAGAACAGGCAGAGTTTGGCCGGTATTCGGACTTTGGATAGCCGGCATTTTCTTTCCTAGCTGCTCAAAATCAAGAAGATGAATACCGTCCGCAACCGCTTCACCATTCGGCAGCTTGCCCTTCTTTTGCTGGTAGGCGCTCACTTCCTTTTGGATCTCTACCATTTTCTGGTACAAGGGCAAATCAATCATCTTCACCGTAGGCTTGGTTTCCACGTCAATCAGAACATAAATGGCCGTTCCTCCGTTTTCAAAGGCGTTGGTCGGAATCATGCTCAACAAACGGTTGTCCATCAGCTTCTTGAAATCAATCGGATATTTTTCATATAGAGGGGTATCACTGTCTTTAGTTTTGATCGGCAGCACACCCGTCCGTTCTTTAAATTGATCGACAGCGTTCTGAACTAACACAATGAATTCACCGGTAGCCGGTAGGTTTTGTTTCTTCACTTCACCCGAATATAAGCACCCGCTAAGCAGGACAACAATCAGCAGCAATACCATACAGGTAAGCGGGTCTCTCCAATGTCTGGACAGTCGCAGGCCAGCTATCATTTCTCATTCATCCTTTCCCGGACGATTTTAGTCATCCTCCTGTTGTTGGGCCAGCAGCTTACGAACGGCAGCCTTGAGCGGATCCTCCGGAATTAGCACAACGACATCTCCGGTCACTCTGGCCTGACAAGCGAGCCGAATCCCCTCCTGGAGCAAGGAGCCCAGCTTCAGTTTTTCATTCCGGCTGATAGGCATCAGTCCCGCCTGATCCTCCACTTTGACTTTGCACATCAGGCAGGCGGCTCGGCCTCCGCAGCGAGTACGAATAGGAACACTGGCTTTACGGCCGGCCTCCAGCAGGGTCGTTCCCGGACGAACGCTAATCGTTGTCTTATCGGGTAAAAAATGAACCTCGTTCATTCTATCGTTCCTTTCCTCAGCTGCACAGCGTTAGATTAAGCGAGAGACTTGTTATCGATCTATGATCGGGCAATATATATATATGGCACTAAAGAAAGCTATCATTCCGTTCCGAAGGAAAGTGCCCCCGAAGCTTCAAACATCATACTCCTTCCCCAAAAAGTGAAGATGAGCTTCGAAGCAATTCCAGGTACTTTTCGGGGACCCCGAACCAACAGATTCCTTCTATGGATAGGCCTTCGGATAGTAGGAATACAAAGCCAAAACTCGCCCTGGAAGCATCTTTCTTTCTCCACTTCATGAGCTTTGAAATCTTTAGTGCCGAGCATATAGTTTCGCTTGTCTCGAAAATCTTAATCTTACCGTATCCATGATTCACCTGTTAATTCATGCAATCGATTAAGTACAGAGCGATCCAGATGATTTTCCTTGACGATTGCCCCTAAAGCAGGGTAGAAAAGGTCAGGAAAAAGCCGCATTCTCGCAGCGATCGACTCATAACGATCCTCCCGGTGGCGAAGAACGTTAAACACGAGCTCATGCGCCAATGGCATTAACCGCACCACTTGACCTCCCAGTCTGACTTCCGGGCTGTAGGGCAGCAGTGCGGCTACATTGACCTTATAGATACTGTCGGCCTGTTTGATCTGAAATCCGGAAACCAGCTCAACCGGCATCCCTTGGATAAGAAAGCGGGCCAATCTCGACGAATACATATCGGTAGTGCTCAGCTCTAACCGGTCCAAAGCATACTTCTCCAGCCGACTATACAGCAAATCGGCCTTCTGTTCATCGGTATACAAGTCGATATCACGAGGCTGCCGTGTTAACCCAACCTCCTGCAAAAGAAGTCCGCAGCTCCCTCCGATTAACCACTCGGTTCCGGAGCCATTATTCTGCAATGATTCCGCAATAAGCTCGATTACCTGTTCCACCTGACCATCAAGACGCATGGTATACCGTACCTTCCAGTTTAATCTTCAAGAATATTACAGTTCGCCGCTCTATATAAGTTGAACTAAAGAATAGCTCTTATTCCGTTCCGAAGGAAAGTGCTTCCGAAGCTTCAAACGTTATCGTTAGAAATAAGTTTTGTTAGTAGCCTTGATCGGCCCGATTTCTTTGATTCTGGCCTGACAGCCCAGACGATACCCTTCATCGAATTCTTCGGGATCCAGACGGTTCAGTTCTGCCTCCGTAGGCTCCGTCAGAAATTCCATTCCTTCCGATATATGACACCTGCAGCGCGCACAGGTTCCTCTCGTACAAGAAAAGCCCCAATCCACCTTATTTTTAAGAGCCAATTCCAGAATGGATAAGCCGGTTTCCGCTTCTACAGTTTCTGTCCCAAAACGGCCCTTTAGTTGAATCATCGAAATTACCTCCAATATGTTAGATCATTGACAGCAGCATATAGAGCAAAATCGGTACAAAAAGAAGAAACGCCACGAAGGAAAGGATAAACCGGACAAAACCTTTAGTTTTTTGTCTGGCAAATGTAATGATGACTGTGGCGACCAGCATTAGGCCCATCGCTATGAACGATGCCCACATTTTGTCCATACCGCTCAAAATTGACAACCCCTCTTTCCCATAGTCCGCATCCTATGTATTATAGCATTACGATTATTGTTTGTGAAATGGAGAGCCGGCGTTAAAACAATGACAATTGTGTGGACGAAATACGATTCTATATAGGTGCAACCAAAAAAACAAAGGAACCGATTAAACAGGCTCCTTTGTTAACAACCAGACTATTTTTTAGAAATCATTTTCATCAATTGCTCCAGATTGTTCGGATTGACCTTGCTTCCCTTCACCGCTTGAATGATATCATTAACAGTTGCCTCGGATACTTTGATATTGACCAAAGACGAGACTTGACGGATCAACTGTCTCAGCTGCTCCTCGCTCTGCAAGGTCGAAGGCTTTACTCCGCTGGCCAGCTTTTGAATATCTCTTTCCGAAACCGATTTGCCGGTTTTGTTTTTAACCACATTCAGTACATCTTTCGGGACTTGTTTGTTGCTCATCCTCTTACCTCCCTTAGTCGAGTCGGGTTGCACTAAGGTATAGTATGAAAGAGAGTATCCAAACGTGTAGGCCCTCTGCTTACTTCCAGCGGAGGCTTCCGGTCTGGGCGATTTCTTCCATCTCATGAGTCGGCACACGGCCCATTAAATCACCTACGGCGTCCTTGGCCTTTTTACCGTTGAAGAGAACATCGTAAAGCGCACGGGTAATCGGCATTTCCACCTTATATCTATCGGCCAGCGCATAAGCGGCCTTCGTTGTTTTAACGCCTTCTACGACCATTCCCATCGACTCCAGCACCTCATCCAGGACCGCTCCTTGTCCCAGCATATGGCCGGCCCTCCAGTTCCGGCTGTGCCGGCTTGTGCAGGTGACGATCAAGTCGCCAACACCGGCTAAACCGGCGAAGGTAAGCGGATTGCCATCCATGGCGGTGCCAAGCCTTGCCATCTCGGCAAGACCGCGGGTCATCAGAGCCGCCTTGGCATTGTCTCCAAAGCCAAGACCGTCGGACATTCCCGCTCCCAGAGCGATAATGTTCTTGAGAGCTCCGCCAATTTCAACGCCGCTCACATCCGGGTTCGTATAGACGCGGAAATAAGTATTATTTAATAAATCCTGCGCTTCTTCAGCCGTTTCCAACCGGGAGGCCGCCACTACGACCGTGGTGGGACTTTGTTGGACCACTTCCTCCGCATGGCTTGGTCCCGATAACACCGCTATCCGCTCCCGGTCGTAGTCAGGAAGCTCCTCGGAAATGACCGTTGTCATCCGTTTTAATGAGTCGGTTTCAAACCCTTTGGTCGCATGGACGAGGAGGGTTTGCGGACGCAGAAACGGCCGGATTTTGCCAACGACCTCCCGCATGCCGTGGGAAGGGGCCACCAGAATGACCGCCTCGGAATCGATGATGGCTTCTTCTATCGAGGTCGTCGCCTTAATAGTATCGGGCAGGACGGCCTCCTTAAGAAATCGGCTGTTCCGGTGAGTTCGATTGATTTCTTCCGCTTGGGCATCAGATCTCGTCCATAGCGTTACCTCGTGATGGTTCGCGGCGAGCACAGTGGCCAGGGCCGTTCCCCAGCTTCCGGCTACTACGACCGTTGCTTTGGTTTTTGCCATCGTTCGCTCTCCTCCGTCGATCTGGTCCGATCATTTTTTATTTCCCAGCTTGTTTTCCTGCTTGCGAATCAGCTTAACGATATTCGTACGATGCCGAACAAAAGAAAATAAAGCTATCAGCAAACTTCCAACCAATACCGCAGCAGGCTCTCCCATGAGAAGAATAGAAATAGGAAGAAGTCCGGTAAAAATAAGTGAGCCTAGCGATACATATCTAGTAATAACTATCGAGCCGATTGCTATAATCCCCGCAAATAGAGCGGGGAGGAAGCAGAGGGTTGCAGTTACGCCGATGGCGGTCGCTATCCCCTTGCCTCCTTTAAAGCCGAAAAATACGGGCCAGTTATGCCCCGCTATGACAGATAGGCCGGCCCAGACGGGGATCCATTCGCTATCTCCTCCCAGCCAACGGCCGATCCAGACAGCCGCAATCCCCTTGAGCACGTCGAGAGCAAGAACGGCAATGGCCGGACCTTTCCCTAAAATCCGTAAAGTATTGGTCGCTCCGGCATTACCGCTGCCGTGCTTCCGAATATCGATTCCTTTCAGCAGCTTGCCCGCTAGAAAGCTGAAACTGATGGAACCTAGCAGATAACTGATTAACAATGCTGCAAAAACCTGCACTCCCGCTCCCCCTAACCTTATTCACCCGATGATTTTTTTCGTGTTATGATCCGGACCGGAGTCCCTTCGAAGCTGAACGCTCCTCGTATTTTGTTCTCCAGATATCGTTCATACGAAAAATGCATCAATTCCGGATTGTTAACAAATATGACAAACGTGGGGGGCTTAACGGCCACCTGGGTGACATAGTTAATCCGCAGTCTTTTGCCCTTGTCCGTCGGAGGCGGATTAATCGCTACAGCATCCAGAACGACCTCATTCATCAGGTGGGTAGTGACTCTGGCCGAATGATTTTCAGCGGCTTGCACGACTACCGGCATCAGCCTGTTCAGTCTCTGCTTCGTTTTGGCCGAGACAAAAAGGATCGGCGCATAAGGCATGAACAAAAAATGATCCCTTATTTTTTGCGTAAATTGCTGCATCGACTTGTCGTCTTTTTCTATAGCGTCCCATTTATTTACCACGAACAAGCTCGCTCTGCCCGCTTCATGCGCATAGCCGGCAATATGTTTGTCCTGTTCAATGATTCCTTCCTCGGCATTGATGACGATCAGCACGACATCGGCCCGTTCGATCGCTTTCATCGCTCTCATAACGCTGTATTTCTCCGTCGTTTCGTATACTTTGCCGCGCTTGCGCATTCCGGCTGTATCGATCAGCACAAACTTCTGACCATCCTTCTCAAACGGAGTATCGATCGCATCCCGTGTCGTCCCGGCTACATCGCTGACAATGACTCGCTCCTCGCCTAATATGGCGTTGACGAGGGAGGATTTGCCGACATTAGGGCGGCCGATCAAGGCTACCTTGATGACTTCCTCGCCATAGGGCTCCTCCTCTTCCGGAGGAAAGTGCTTAGCCGCTGCCTCCAGCATATCTCCAAGACCGAGGCCATGCGCTCCGGATACAGCAATCGGATCGCCAAAACCAAGGCTATAAAATTCATAAATACTATCTTGACGCTGAAGATTGTCGATCTTATTGACCACTAGTACGACCGGCTTGCCGGATTTAAACAAGATCTGCCCAATTTCTTCATCATCGGCTGTCACGCCGGCTTTGCCGTCAACCATAAACAGAATGACGTCAGCTTCCTCGATCGCCAATTCCGCTTGAACCCGCACCGATCTAAGGATCGTATCTTCCTCACCAATTTCTATCCCGCCGGTATCGATGACATTGAAGGTAGTATCCAGCCATTCGCCGGACCCATACAATCTGTCTCTCGTTATCCCGGGTTTATCTTCCACAATGGCCAACCGGTCGCCAATCAACCAATTAAAAATCGTCGACTTTCCGACGTTCGGACGGCCCACGATGGCAATTACGGGTCTCGCCATTCCATCCACTCCCTGTATCAAGCTGTCATAACGTTTTTATCCATTCTCCATCATAGCAAATATGCTTATAAATGGCTAATCAATGTTTAACAATAATCATGACGCCGTTCTCCAGGTCATGAGCCATCGCATCCAATATTTTTTCCAATTTAAACGCCACATTCTGCTGTTCCTCTTTACTGCCGGCAATAAAAACCGGAGCGCCGCCACCGACCAGTTGATCCTTGTCCAGCGCCACAACCGCTAAAATCGAATTCATAGGTCACCACCTCCCTAAAATCGAACTTCCACTTGGGGCATATGAGGTTATGCATAACGACTTCACAGCTTTACCTCTGTAGGCATTTTTATGGCGCTTTCCAGCAGTGCAGCATTAAGAAATACTCTCTTTGCTTTCTCTCCGTCCTTCATTATTGGCAGTAAGAAAATCCCAAGCCTGCCATCTCTTATGTCCAGCTTGGATAGCGGAACGAGCGATGGTTCTCCTGAGTCCCGATATATTCCAAGAATCGTCGACAAATCATGCAATAGCGCTTGCCTTTGTCCCAGATTGCCCAACGCTGAGCGGCCGTCCCGGGTTTTGGGAGTGGCAATAAGTCCAAGCCCGCGCTCGCGAATGAGCTTCTGTGAATCTGCCAGACCGACATTCATTATGTAAATATCCCCTACATAAAGATTAGGCCCCTCTACCCTTACTTCTTCAAGACGCACATCCGAGATCGAGCCTAACGTTTTGCCTGACCGGAAATGATAACTTAGCAGGAGAGCCAGCAAGCCAAACAGAATCCCCCAATACCAGGCAAATAATACACAGAACATTGTCGTCATAAACGCCGAGAAGATGACCAAATAATTCCTTCCTTCAAAAACCATGGCAATCCCTTCAATATACGAAGCTCCCCTGGGTACCAGCTCCATCTCATCCAGCTTCGACAACGTTTCCCGCTCCATGTTCCGAACATCGCGGAATTGCTGAGCGGCGAGGGACAGAAACGTGATCGCGGTATAGTCCTTCCCTAGCAGCGAGGGGACAGCGACAGCTCCCAAGCCGGCGGCTATTACGCCTAGAGAGATATGAATGATTCGTCCATGGGGATAAGTCGGATATTGCCTGTAATCGGTTCTCAGCAGCATAATTCGTGTCAGCACTCCGAATAAGACACCTATGACCACCCCAGTCAAGTATTTATTCTCTATTATTAGCTCCACCCTATTCCTTCTCCTTTCGCGCATCGACCCACTGCCGGTATAGAGATTTAGATGCCGATGCGGTGAATTCGAGCATGCCGGTTACTATTCTGGCGATAAATGAAAATAACCACCAATGGTCCTTCATCGGCCCAAAGCCCAGTCGATATCCAGCTAATGCCGAATGGCTATACATTTGGAGCAGGCAACCAACGAGTACGCATAGGGTAATACAGCCGATTTGAGCAAGGGGATGCCTGTACATGGCAATGACAAGCAAACCAATGATGAAAGCCAGCCAAAATAGAGAGCCTCCCGGCAAATCGGGCAAAGTCACCGAAATCTCGCTGGCCAAAAAATAAAAGAGCCCCAGCATCAGTCCGCTGACTACCAATGGAATGACTCCTGTTTCCCTGGGAAGTGCATACAGGACAATGAGTAAAAGAATGACAAGCCCGGCATAAATCCCGCTGATTTTGACTTGTCCGAGCGCAAGCTCAGCTTTGGACAAGCTAAACCAGCCGATAAAAAAGACAGCAATATATCGGGAGGGAACCCCTCTAAGCACAGTATCCTTCCAGCCGCTAACCAGCAGGATAATGGTGATGCAAATTAATATATAGGATATATATCCCGTATTCATCCCGGATCACCCGACAGAGGTCTTTTTATTTGAGAGAAACAGCATCTAGATTGGCTCGGCCGTCCCCAGAAAAACGACATAAGACGCAGTCTGATGGAGCTGGGAACGATTTGCTTTATTCTAGTATGGTTCATAATGTCCATTACCATCCCAATCGCGGGGCTATTTGCAGGGGGCTATGCTGAGGAATATGGGGAAATCGCAGAGGCGAAGAATCATTTCCTTTTTAGACGAAAAAACAGACGGTTCCCCAAAAGGAATCCGTCTGTCAATTCATTATTATTTGAATTTGCTCAGCTTGTCACCGAAACGCTCTCCCAGAGTCAGGCTCAGACTTTGGTTAGGCTGAGCGACGTAGTCGCCGGTGTTGTCCTTATCCTTGCGGGACTTCTCAGGCTTAGCCGGAGCTTCAGGAGCTTCTTCTGTTTCTTTGATGCTGAGGCTAACCCGTTTCTCCGCGGGATTCAAATCAAGGATCTTCACTTGAACCTCTTGATTTTCTTCCAGAACTTCATGCGGAGTTCCGATATGGCGATGAGCGATTTGGGAAATATGAACCAAGCCTTCTACGCCAGGAGCAATTTCAACGAAAGCTCCGAAGCTGACCAGCCGCTTCACTGTACCGGAAACAATGGCTCCCACTTGAATGTGATCACCAAGCTGCTCCCATGGACCAGGCTGAACAGCTTTCATGCTCAAGCTGATACGCTCATTCTCCGGATCAACCTTAAGCACTTGGACCTTGACACTGTCTCCTTCTTTAACAAGCTCAGAGGCCTGCTCTACATGATGCCATGCCATCTCGGAGATGTGCACCAAGCCATCGATTCCACCGATATCGACAAATACTCCAAACGGGGTCAGACGCTGAACCGTTCCTTCGATTTCCTGTCCTACCTCGATGCTGTTCAGAATATTTTTCTTGTTTGCTTCAAACTCTTCATCCAGAACATCTTTCTGAGACAGAATAACTTTATTCTTTTCCCGATCCAGCTCTTTAACTTTCAAGCGCAGGGTACGGCCTTTGTAATCACTGAAGTCTTCTACAAAATGACGCTCCACCATCGAAGCCGGAATGAATCCGCGAAGACCCACATCTACGACCAGACCGCCTTTAACGACGTCAGCGACTTTGGCTTCGATCGTTTCCTGGCTGTCCAGCTTGGCTTGCAGTTCATCCCATGCTTTCTCGCTGTCAATAGCGCGCTTGGACAGGACGAGCTTTTCTTTCTCGTCATCAATGGTAACGACCTTCAATTCCACTTCCTGACCTACTTCTACGACCGAAGAAGCGCTATCCAGCTGGATGGAAGAAAGCTCGCGCAAAGGAATGATTCCATCATATTTGTAGCCGATATCGACAAATACTTGATCGCTATCCACTTTAACGACTTTACCCTTAACGGTATCGCCTTTTTTTACTGCGGTAATGTCCGCATATCCTGCTTCCGCCTCCGTGGATTGTTCCACGTTAGCCTCCGTGTTCTCCGCTTGGTTTTCTTGCATTTTTGTTTCCTCAGACATTGTCTTTACCTCCTCGATTAGCAACCCATATATGTTAAAGATGGGCATGATAGACAGTTTTTTATAAAGCCGTATAATTCCAAGATACCATGTCCATGCGCAGCAATCAATTTTTCGCCGAATTTTTCTCTTCAGCGATCATCGCGCGAATTGTTGTCATGATCTTGTCGGTCGCTTTTTCCAGAACCTCCGAACCGCCTTCGGCAAACTCGGACAGATCCACCGGAGTGCCATAACGGATGGTCAATTTGGAGAACGGCCTGTAATTGCCCATGATCGCAACCGGGATAACCGTCGCTTGCGATTTGAGAGCCAGCATAGCCGCGCCCTTCTTGCCCATGCCTCCTGCGTTCTTACGGGAGCCCTCCGGGAAAATCCCGAGCACATTGCCGTCTTTGAGCAGTTGAATGGCGAGCTTGATAGATTCCTTGCTAACCCCTCCGCGTTTGACCGGAAAGGCGCCCAGCTTGCTAATAAACCATCCCAAGCCGGGGACGTTGAACAATTCCTGCTTGGCCATGTAGTGAACCATCCGGTTAACCGGCGTACCGACAAGGGGAGGATCTATATTGCTCGTATGATTGGCGCAAAGAACAACCGGACCCTTCTCCGGAATATTCTCCATTCCCTTCGCATCCAAACGGTAAAGGATAGTAAAAATCGCTCTTAATAGGGCCCTGCATACACGGTATAGCATCAATTACCTTCCCCCGCTCACTTTGAATCGGCAAAGCTTGAGCACCGCTTCAATGACTTCTGGCAAATCCATGTCCGAGCTGTCAATAAGCACCGCGTCCTCCGCCTGAACGAGGGGAGAATGAGTCCGGTTGCGGTCCATCTCGTCTCTCAGACAGATCTGCTTCTCCAGCTCATCCAAGTCGATATTGCACGGCTCCAATTCTTTGAATCTTCGTTCCGCGCGAATTCTCGGGCTCGCCGTTAGAAACACCTTCACCTCTGCGTCAGGGAGCACGGAAGAACCTATGTCTCTTCCATCCATGACTACCCCCTTGGAAGCCGCTAACTTCTTCTGCTTGTCCGCAAGCAGCCTCCGGATTTCGGGAATCTGGGCGATGATGGAAACAGCCTGGTTAACCTCCTGAGACCGGATTAGCTCCGTCACGTTCTCACCGTCCACATATACCTGTTGTCCTGTCTCAGCAGGAGACAGCTCGAGCTGCATACGTTCGGCGGCCGCGATAACCGCTGGGGTATCTTCCGGGCGGATGCCACTGTGAAGCGCTTTCCAAGTGACTGCCCTGTACATGGATCCCGTATCCACATAAATATAACCCAATGCTTTAGCCACATGCCGGGCTACCGTGCTTTTTCCCGCTCCCGCGGGGCCATCCAGAGCAACATTAATTTTGTCCAAAGATAGTGCCTCCCATAAAATCTGCCAACCGCATAATTCCTTTCCCTTACGATAATCCAAGGTGTGCAATGGCCCTTGGAATGGACATCCCTTCCTGGGCTGCGTATGGAAGTAAGGGGGTGACTCAGGTAAATAAACTAACCCGATTCACTCAAAAAAACAGGCGCAAGCAGCCTGCTAACGCTCAAAATTATACCACACTCAAAGTCTTCAATGCAAAATCATTACGATTTGCGGAAGTCAATTTGCTTCTCAAAGCAATAGCGAATGATGTTCTGCCGATCGCGCTCCGCAATGTCCGTATATCGCATCATAATCATTCGTTCCGCATTCCCTTGCGGGGAGACCCGCACTACTTCTCCGTTAAAGTGAACATGCTCCGGCTTCCCGTTTTTATTAGGGATTAACAGCCAACAGCTTGCCTGCACCCCTACGGAGAAATCTTTGCTGCTGCGAAACGAAATCCCGCCTCCACTGATGTCTTCAGTCAGAGCAATCAAAGCCGGCTGCTCCTCCACGGTGACAGATAATTCCAGATTCGCAGGCACGCGGAGAAAGCTGCGTCGCTGATTTTGTGTAATCGATTGAGGCTCGGGCTTCTTCAAGACGACGAGAGTGATATTATCTTCGCGGAAACCGAGGACGGCGGTTTGAAAATAATGATTAAGCCCTCCTTCGGTTACAAACCAAACCTCCAATTCGTCCCCAATATATAGACGCTTTAATTTGCCCGATGTTCCGTTAATCGGGATCTGAATGTAAATATAATCGTCCGTCATATCCGCAATGCGAGAATGATATTGTTGCTTGGATTCTTTTTCGTCCATCGAAAAAATGTTCAGCATTATTTTTTGATTGACAGCTGGCAGCAAATGCACACCTCCCTTAGTGATATTATCCGTTAAAGATTATATCATGCCAGGGAAAACAAAGAAGCCCTTTATGGCAAGAGTTCAAAAAGTGACTCGCGGCGAATAGTCTTCTTGGCAGATCTCATGATCCCAAAAAGGACTTTTTGAGCCATCTCTTATGACCAAGGATAAACGCCTGCGTTTACCGTCGAAATTTTCCGATAACGATTTTTATAATTTCAAAAAGAAGAAGCCTTAGCTTCCAGGCTTCTTCCTGCCACTTATTGGACGGCCGCGACATCCTGCTGACGGACCGGCTCTACTTTTTCCTCGGTTCCTGTATCCGCGTTAATGAATATTTTATAGTTGGACCCGTTCACCTTGCCGGTAAACTCGTAGCTAAGCACCTCATCATCTACGTCATTGCGAATTAAACATAGTCGGGCGCCGCTTACCTCGAATTGTTTATTTAGCGATTCGCGAGCCTGTGATTCCGTGAGAGCAGGCTTAGGGATATCCCTCGTCTTCTGCTCCAAAATATAGTCGGCGGCATGAAGTCCCAGCACCTCGCCATTGTCCATCGCCACTTCCACTACCATTTTCTCCGGATAGACTACGACGCCATTGATCCGGTTGGCGAAGGTGAGACTTGCGACATTTGCATATTCGTCAACGGATACGGCGGCCATGGTGGAGAAACCGTGATTGTCCAGAAATTCCATCGCAGAATCTCGCGCCGTCCGGATGTCTATCGTCTTCTCCGTCACTTCCCGGGGAGACATGTACCAGATCAGTTGTCCGCCCTTCTTGGTATAATCCAAATGGACTTCACGATCGCTTCCAGGCTTGACACCGGAGACAGAGAACGTATTGGACTCCGTCCCTGCACCGCTCTCCATTACTTGCAGACTGCCATCATCCTGTACGCCCAGAAATTGAACGGCTCTTTGCTTCACTTCATCCGCATTCACTTCCTCTCCGGATAATGCGGAGAACACTTTGTCCTGGTTTACGGTAGCCATCGTCGGGCCCCAGTCGACTTCCGGATATTCGCTCACCTTCTGGTTAACCAATTGAAAGCCGTCGACGATGACGTTATCCATTTTCTGGTCTTGTGAGGCAACCGCTACTTCGACATCCATCCATCTTAAGTTGTTGGCGATTATTTTATCTTGCACGCCTCTAAGCTCGTTGGTTATTTCTTTAGAGCGTTCATACAAAGTGAACAGAGCTTTGGATTCTTCTTGGTTAAGGGGCTGTTTGGATAAATCGCGCACGGCAGTGCGGTAAGAAAATTTGGAAATGTTGTCTAGAAAATCGGCTGTTTTGTTAAAGGGCAGCAAAGTAAGCGGGAGCTGGCTTATTTCGTTTTGCGCCTGGCTAGTAATTCGCCATACATTAATGAGCCCTTTACGATACATGTCATGCGAGGAAGAGTTGACTGCGAGCGTATTGCCGAGCTCCATATGCAGCTTGTCCATATGGGTAGACAAATCATGAAACGCTCTTTGATATTGGTTTTCAGCTTTGATGAGCACCGTATTTTTTTCCCGGTTCTCCTGGTATCCCCACACCCCTGTCCCGATTAATGCTACTAACAATATTGGAAACATAACAGCGCTTAGTCGCTTGTACATACGATGGTCTCTCCTTTTAATCAGCGTTGGATGTTCATAGCTTTCGTTAAAAAGAAACGCTTTATTCATCTATTTCCAATCCATTGTTAATGGCCTATTTAATCGAAAAGAATACAAAAAAAGGAGACCCCGCGGCCTCCCCTAGTCAAATGTAATCCAGTATGGCGATATCAAAGTCTTTTTCGTTATTGCATAAACACCGTTTAAATCCCGTCTCGACTTTTCCGTTCTCGCGGCTGCCTTTAAGCACAAATCGCTCTCCGCATGTTTTACAGCGAATGCTTACTTTAACTCTAGGGTGCAACCCTTCATCCCGTCCTTCCTAGAGAAGATGTTCCAAAAGTCTCTTCAGATGATGACGTGTTCCTAGCTCTTTTCGCTGCACAGCACTTCCTCGCAGTGCCAGGCTGACTTTTGAACTCGAATAGTTCCCCCTTAAATAGCGGGTATATCCGTCATTATTAGCTGAAAGAAGACATTTTAACCTCCTCCTCGGATCTAAGAGGATGAAAGGAAGATCGGTCATTCGCTTTCCGTACTTTCCTCAGACTCCTCACCCACAGGAAGACCATGAAGGTTGCGATCAACAGTACCCAGTTCGTTTTGAGCAGCAGGATGTAATCAAAGATTCCATGATAGAACACTGGAAGAAGGACGGCAATCAACAGAAATCGTTTCTCCCGGTCTTTGTTAAATTTAGCCTTGCCCAAATGATAACCCATCGAGACGCCGAATAAAGCATGACCGGAAACGGGAAGCAAAGCCCGTAAGAACAAATCGGCAAAGGAAGAAAAATTCAGCAGCGCGTAAAACACATTCTCCACCGTCGCAAACCCCGAAGCGACAGCTACCGAATACACAATCCCGTCATAAGGTTCATTAAAGTATTCATTCTTGTAAAGGACAAAAAACAGAACAAACCATTTAAAAAACTCTTCAATCCCCGCAGAGTACACAAAGGAGAACAGGATCGGATTCTCTCCAAAGCCTAATACCAGCGCACGCTGCAGAACCATCGTTGGGAAAACAAGCAGAGCCCCGAACAAAAACATCCTCGCAACCATATGAACCGGTTCGGGCTCATACCTGTCTTTAAGATAAAAGTAAACAAGGAGTGCCATTCCTGGAGCTATTGCAGCCGTCAGAAGCGACAGCCACAGCATTTTATACCCAGCCTCGGAATTTCGCCGCTTCTGCCATTTTTCTAGCTCCCACCATATAGGCGGCCAATCTCATATCAACCCCGCGCGTCCGATGCAATTGGTATACATTCTCGAACCCGCGAATCAGCATCTCATGCAGCTTAGTGTATACTTCCTCTTCTGTCCAGTAGTAGCCCTGATTGTTCTGCACCCATTCAAAGTAAGAAACTACTACTCCTCCCGCACTGGCCAGCACATCGGGAACAAGGAGAACCCCCCGTTCCGTTAAAATTTTGGTGGCTTCCAATGTAGTCGGTCCGTTAGCGGCTTCTACGACGATTCCCGCTTTAATCAGATGGGCATTCTCATGGGTAATCTGATTCTCAATAGCCGCCGGTACCAGAATGTCGCATGGCTGCTCCAACAGCTCTTTATTTGTAATCGTATCGGTAAACAGATTCGTGACGGTACCGAACGAATCTCTTCGATCCAGCAAATATTCTATATCCAGACCCTTCTCGTCATATAGGCCGCCATACACATCGGAAATCCCCACTACTTTGGCTCCGGCTTCATGCATCATCTTGGCCAGATAACTGCCCGCGTTACCGAACCCTTGAATGACGATACGAGCATCCTTCACATCGATGCCCCGCGTCTTGAGCGCCTGGTCAATCATAATGGTAACGCCTTTGGCCGTAGCGGTTTCCCGTCCCTGAGAGCCGCCGAGTACGATCGGTTTGCCGGTAATGAAGCCGGGAGCGTCAAATTCGCGAATGCGGCTGTACTCATCCAGCATCCAGGCCATAATCTGGGAGTTCGTCATCACATCGGGTGCCGGAATGTCTTTGGTCGGTCCGACAAGTTGGCTGATCGCTCTGACGTACCCGCGGCTTAACCTTTCCAGTTCGCCGAAGGACATTTCTCTCGGATCACAGATGATTCCGCCTTTTCCTCCACCGTATGGCAAGTTGACAATGCCGCATTTCAAGCTCATCCAGATCGATAATGCCGATACTTCATCCTCGGTGACATCCGGATGAAACCGGACTCCGCCCTTCGTCGGTCCGACAGCGTCATTATGCTGGGCCCTGTATCCTGTAAATACTTTTACTTTGCCGTCATCCATTCTAACCGGAATACGCACGGTGAGCATACGCAGCGGTTCCTTAAGAAGCTCGAACATCTCCTCTGAATATCCAAGCTTGGTCAACGCTTCTTTAATTACGACTTGAGTTGAATGCAAAACATTTAATTTTTCTGTTTCTGCCATGGATTCCACTCCGTTCAATATTGATCGGTGCAAGACTTTGCCGGCTAATGATGCCGTTTGTCATTCAACAATAGCTGAGTATAGCATACCATCAACTTCCAGCGTGATTCCACAAAATTATCGAAAAATCGACATTTTTTAATGGTATAGAATTTAGAAGTCCGGGGCTCCCCGCAAAGTACTGTATAAACCTTTATCGAAGCAAGTCTTGAAGAGCGACCGCGATTAGAGGGAGGTTTAGACGCCGACTCCGTTGGAGTGCGGACGGAATACGCTTCGAAGGCTATGCGCACTTTGTGGGGTTATATTAGGCTTGTCCTTCTTACATCGTTTGACCAGTTCACGGGTTTACAGTAGTGATTGTGTGACCCGGCAGTCACCCCCCTGGGCATAGTGAAAAAGCATCCAGCAAAAACGTCTTGTTTTTGAAGATGCCCTTAGATTTTGTTGTCTTTTACTTGAAATGAGCATTGAGCGTTTGGACGGCATTATACTCTATGACGACCTTCCCATATTCCTCCAGAACAGCGCGAGTTACTGAAGCAGCGTCTCCGAATTCAGATAGAATGGCGATAATCGCTTGGTAATTGCTGTCCTTCTCATCCATCCCTGCAGGATCTAGCTGAAGAATCCATTTATTTTGATAAGAATAAAGCGTTCCGCCCTCCGTTACAAGCGGTTGAATCACCTTGGCCATTCTCAGCAGTTCTTCAAAGTCATGAAAAACATAGGAGATCATATCGCTTTGTTCCAGCGTAACTTCCATCTCATAAATATCTTCCTCTTCATCCAGAAGAGAATCCTGGGAATCCGAGTGAGTCATCTTCCCTCTAGTAACGATGACAACCATGCCTTGGGCAGGCAGCGCGAACACTTCAACTGCAAGGGGACCTGTCGCGTCGAAACCGAGTTCGGAGTAGGCTTGCTCCATCATCTCACTGAATAACTCGTGAACCTTCGGAATTTCACGCCACATATCTTCCTTCTGAATGCCGCGTTCCGTCAAATCGTCAAAGGTTAGGAAAATCCTTATTTTGTCCGAACTTAAACGCTCTATTTTCATATAGGATCCCCCTTTAACTTTTCATACCTGTTACTAACCTCTTTCACTTTATGAAGCGAGGTAGAGCAAACCTGATTACTAACAGATTATGAAAATTATGTTTAATTGTGCTTCGAGATTGATAAATGTTTATATCACTATTATTATAGCATGTTCTTCTTCTTTATGGACAATTAGTTCGGAAAAAGATTAGGAGGGATGCTCCAATGAGAAACCTAGCGGGATATGTTCGCCGCTAGGCTGCAGGAGCAACAATGATGACTATTTAGAGGAATAATAATTGAGGGGTATTCTGAACAACACTCACCTTTATGAGCGGATTGGACTGAATTCAGATTTTTGGCTGTCATTATGCTCTAATATTTCCTGAACCGTCGCTTTAAGCTGAGAGTCTTTGTTAATGATTTCTTCGACATCCGACATGGAATAATTGGAAGTCTGCGATTTAGACATTCCGTTATGGCCGCCGCTGCTTTTGACGGATTTAGCCGCTGCAGGGCCCTGTCCCGCCAACGAATCCGTTGGGCTGGAAGTCAAATTGTTCATCATCGATTTGGATTGCGACATCATCTGATTGGCTGAACCGGCCATCCGCATGATTCCAGACCAGACCTTGTCACTATTGCGGCTTACATAGACGACAGCAGCCGCGCCAGCTATCCCGCCCAACAAAAAAGATGCCATTCTCATTATTCATTCGCCTCCCTTTCTTTATTGATTGCGGTTCCCTATGTATTGTTCTCATGCGGAATTAAACTAATGCCCGTGAAAAATAGGAAATCGGGGGTGGGATTTTGCCAGCCCTTTCGATACAATTAGGAGTGTATCTAATTATCCATACTCATCAAGCCAGCTTCTCCGCCGCTAAAATTGGACATAAGTTTAAGAACTCGCTTCCGGTACCAGTTACTGTGCACCCCCAACTACCAAACGAAGGCCATGATCGTATATCAAGCTTATTCGGGAGAGATTTGAATGAAAAAAACGTGGACTATACTTGCCTTAAGCGCCGCACTGCTTACCGGCTGTGCTGCAACGGAACCGAAGGATTTGGACGGATCGCCCAACGCCACAGCCGATACGACCCCGGTCCCAGTTCCTTCCCCAAGCCCGACTATCGAACCGACGCCGGAGCCGGCTGAGGAAGCGCAGGTTCCCGAGGAACCTGCCAAAGCCTATAGGATGAATCAAAATTATATATTGACTCCGATTGATCCAGAAGGAAATAAAAAAGTCGTTCTGCTAACATTTGACGATGGTCCTAAGGATCGGGACATGATTGAATCGATGCTCGATACGCTGGACAAGCATGACGCAAAGGCGATATTTTTCGTCAATGGCTATCGCGTTGAGAAAAATCCGGAGCTGCTCGAGCTTATCCACAGTCGGGGACAGACCATTGGAAATCATTCGTGGGATCATATTGATTTAAAGCAGGAAAGCCAGGAATCAATAGACAAGCAAATAGAAGATGTTCAACGGATTGTTACGGATATTACGGGCAGCGCTCCGGCTTTCTTCCGTCCGCCGTTCGGCTCCGCGAACGATTATGTTAAACAGAAGGTTAAAGAGGAGGGGGCCTTGTTCATGACCTGGTCCAACGGCTCGCTCGATTGGGACGCTTCCACCAAGGATAAACCGGAGGCGGTCATTCAGAACGTAATGGATCAGCTTCATCCCGGCAGCAACATCCTTATGCACGAGCTTCCCTGGACGGTTGAGGCCCTGGACACCCTGCTAAACCAGTTGGAGGAGGAAGGCTACGGATTTATCGATCCCCGCACGATTGAAACAGACAGCCCTTAACGGCTGTCTGTTTCATTTGCAGGTATTTTTCTGTATTTAAGGATGCACCCCATAACAAGATCAATTAAGAAATGGGCAATAATAGGCGTCCACAGCATCCCGGTTTGAACATAGATCCATCCTAAACCATAGCTGATGCTAAATACCAATCCGGTCATTAGCCAATGTCGAAGGTATCGGACATGGATGAGCGCGAAGACAATACTTGTCCAGTAGGGACCCATCCAATGCTGCAAGGCTCCCCGAAACAGCAACTCCTCGCAGACAGAGACGACGAAGCATAGGATAATAATGTGCCATAACGGCCGATTACGGAACATTTTGTCGTTAATTCCACCATCATCCGTCACCTCTTCAGGCACCCATCGCGTAAGCAGCAAATCGGCAGCCAATACGGCAGCCGCGAACCCACCACCCCACAGTAACGCTTGAAGCGGATCAGACATGGCAAACATCGGGAACAATCGATTGTTCTTTTGAAAAAAAATTAAAATTAACGCCAACAATAGACAAGCCAGCTGAGTAAAATATAGATTGAGGATAATGACTTTATCATCGAGCAGAGTAATATCGACTTGCCTTACTTTCCATTTTTTAAAATTCCACTTTTTCATAGATTCCCTTTCCCGATGTCCTATTAATCATAAGCAAACCCACGGAGTCCGGCTACCGCGGCCATACCTCCTTCTACATTAACCACATTCTCCAGCCCGTTGTGCAATAAATATCGGACGACCATTTCACTTCGGACACCATGAGCGCATAGGATATATATTTTGTGGTCCGTTGGAAATTTACCCAGCATCTCGGGAATACTGTTCATAGGAATATGGACGCTCGGCTCCAAATGATAATAGTTCCGTTCTTCCAGTTCCCTAACATCTACAATCAGATCGTTAAGCAGTTCTCCCGAATTCAACTTTCTATCGAATTCTTCCGGAGTTATATAATGGCGATTCATTGGCAACGTCCTTTCTATACAGTAACACATAGTGTCGATAAATTATATTCGGTCCAGGCAGAAATGGAGCATCTGCATTGGCCAATGAGAATAATTAAGGCTTCCTTTGAAGAATAACGAAAAAAAAAGTCGAATTCAAGCAACAGTGATTGCTTTTATCAAGCCCCTTACTATAAAATAATAAACGGTAAGTTTTCGTGAATGCCACTCATTCCTATCGGAATGGTTAGAGTTTAAGGAGGAAGTTAACGATGTCAAAAAATTTAGTCGTAGATGCATTTATTGAAATTCCAACAGGCAGCCAGAACAAGTATGAATTTGATGAGGAAAAGGGAGCTTTCGTGCTCGACCGTGTCCTGTACTCCCCCATGCATTATCCGGCGGAATACGGTTATTTGAAAAACACGCTCGCTCTGGACGGAGATCCTTTGGACATTCTGGTCCTCACCTCTTTTCCGACATTCCCTGGCTGTGTTATTGAATCGCGAGTCATCGGAGTGCTGATCATGGCCGACGATAAAGGACCGGACGAAAAGCTGCTGGCCGTTCCCGTGAATGATCCCCGCTTCGCAGAGGTCAACTCTCTGGAAGATGTCCCGCAGCATACGCTGAAAGAAATCTCTCATTTCTTCCAGGTTTATAAAGACCTGGAGAATAAAACGAGCACGATCGAAGGCTGGAGAGATGCTGATTTTGCAGCAAAACTGTATGAGGAATGCCTGAATCGTCACAGCGTGAAAAGCTAAACAAAACAACGTGTCCCAAAAATGTCTTTAATTTGTTGTTGACCTTTGCGGACAGGCGTGGTACATTATGAAAAAATCAATACAGCAACATAACATTGATGGAACCAAGCATAAGGAAGCCTTCAGAGAGCCGATGGTCGGTGCAAATCGGCGGTTATAATTATGTGGAGCATTCCGGAGTTGCTGCGCTGAAATTGTATGGAATTGACGTTCGAATCGCTTATCCCGATGAACCCGATCTCCCAGTAGGCGCAGCCGGCAGGAAGCCGTTATCTTCCCGGCCAGCGACTGGCCGTTGAGGCCGCTATACGCGCAAGCGGGCGGTGAATTAAGGGTGGCACCACGAACGTATTACTCTCGTCCCTTTTATACGCAATCAGTATAAAAGAGACGGGAGTTTTTTGCTGTTGCGCATGGCCGCCAACGGGCTGTAATTTACACATTTTAAGGAGGACAAACCCCATGTTCAAAGTATTGGTATCCGATCCGATCAGTGATCTGGGCATTCGCCAATTGAGCGAAGCCGAAGATGTGGTCGTGGACAAAAAAACCGGACTATCCGAGGAGGAGCTGACTGCTATTATTGGCGAGTATGACGCCCTGCTAGTCCGCAGCCAAACGAAGGTAACCGCCAAAATCATGCAGGCCGCATCCCGCTTGAAGGTGATTGGCCGGGCCGGAGTCGGTGTGGACAATATTGATCTGGAGGCGGCGACTGGGCGGGGGATCGTCGTCGTTAATGCTCCCGATGGCAACACCATTGCCACTTGCGAGCTCACCTTCGCCATGATTATGGCAGTTGCTCGGCAAATTCCACAAGCGTACAAGAAGACCGTTTCCGGGGAATGGGACCGCAAATCGTTCGTCGGCGTAGAGCTGCGCGGCAAAGTGCTCGGCATCGTCGGCATGGGCCGGATCGGAAGCGAGGTGGCCAAACGGGCCAAAGTATTCGGCATGGAAGTGGTCGGCTATGATCCATTCCTCACTCAGGAGCGGGCCGACAAGCTCGGTGTCAAGCTGGCCACAGTCGACGAAATTGCCGCACAGGCCGATTTTATAACGGTGCATACTCCGCTGACGAATGAAACTCGCAACCTGATTGATCGCCCGCAATTCCAGCTGATGAAACAAGGAGTCCGCATTGTGAACTGTGCCCGTGGAGGAATTATTAATGAACAGGCGCTGGTCGATGCAATTAACGAAGGAATTGTCGCGGGGGCCGGCTTCGACGTATATGTCGATGAACCGCCGACAGAGGATCATCCGTTCCTGAACCATCCCAAGATTGTCGTCACTCCTCATCTGGGCGCATCTACGGTGGAAGCCCAGGAGAATGTAGCTATCGACGTAGCTGAGGAAGTGCTGCACATCCTTCGTGACGAGCCGTTCAAAAATGCGGTTAACATGCCTCCTGTACCGCCGATCATTCTTAACAAGCTGCAGCCCTACTTTACTCTATGCGAGAAGCTGGGCCGCTTCCTGGGTCAAATGACCGAAGGGCCTGCCCAGGAAATTACCGTTGGCTACAATGGCGAGCTGGCTGACCTGGATACGACCCATCTCAACCGGTATATCGTTAAAGGACTGCTCGCGAACCATCTCGGCGGAGACGTCAACATTGTCAATGCGATGCATATGGCCAAGCTGAGAGATATTAAATTAGTCGTTCAAAAGTCTTCAGCGTCGCAAAGCTTTACTAATCTGATTACGTTAACGCTGAAGACAGACAAAGAGACCCGTATGCTGGCCGGAACTTTATTGGAGGGCTATGGAGAAAGAATTGTGAAAATTGACCAATATACCGTCGATGCTACTCCTGAAGGAGCTATGCTTCTCATTTCCCATAACGACAAGCCGGGAATGGTCGGACGTGTAGGCACCTTGCTCGGCACGAACGATGTCAACATAGCTTCCATGCAGGTGGGACGGAAAGAAGCCGGCGGCTCGGCAATTATGGTTCTTGCCATCGACAAGCATGCTTCTGCCGAGGTCGTTAACGAATTAAACAAATTGCCCGAAATTATGAAAGTGAAACAAATTGTCCTCTAAGGGAGAGTTCAATGTTTCACGTACAACAAGATTTCTCTCGTTTTTTCAACAATTTTAACTCAAACAGGCTTCTTCCCGCTATGGGAAGAAGCCTGTTTGAGTTAATTAGGTTCCGCTTCAAGCGGAAGGAGGATGGAAAAAGTCGTCCCTTGTCCGATGGTGCTTGTAGCCGAAATGGCTCCTCGATGCGCATCGACAATGTTTTTGACAATAGCGAGACCAAGACCGGTCCCCCCTGCCGCTCCTCGCGTGCGAGCCTTGTCCGCCTTGTAGAATCGTTCAAAGATATAGGGAATCTCGTCGGGAGGTATCCCCTCTCCTTCATCTGCTACCTGAATACGAACGGCGGGAGCTTTTAAGTATTCCACCTGGTCGCAGCAGATATTTATACTGGACCCGGCCGACGTATGGCGAATGGCGTTATCCAGCAGGTTCGTCAATACCTGCTCCAGCCGGTCTTCATCCGCCCGATGAAGCACCAAATCATCACAATGCAGGTCTGTCTCCAGACGGATTCCCTGTTCCTTGGACAACACAATGAATTTACGCTGCGCCCTGCGGATCAGCTCGGTAATGTTCACTTCCCGCAGGTTCAAATCCATATGGCCGTTTTCCATTCTCGCCAGATCAAGCAAGTCCTTGACCAGCCGGCCCATTCTGAGCGATTCGTCATGGATGACCTGCGCCAGCTCCTTGCGGTCTTCAGGCGAAGTAACAATATCGTCCACCAGCGCCTCGCTGTATCCCTGAAGCATCGATATTGGCGTCCGCAGCTCATGGGATACGTTGGCGACGAAATCCGTGCGGAGCTTCTCCAAGCGGGTCTCTTCCGTAACATCCCTAATAACAGCCACGACCCCCCGCACTTGGTCTTCGGAGTACAATGGAGCCATAACGACGGAATACACTCCGTTCTTCACGTGTAGCCTGGAGCTGATTCCTTTGGTTTCTTTCACAACCCCTTCGAATAATTGGCGCAGAGGATCGGGAATTTGTCCTTTATACAGACCGCTTGCTTCCTCTTCTTCGGTTTCTTCCCAGTCCAGCCCGTTCCAATCCTCCAGCATTTTCTCTCCATGAGGATTAATAAAAATGATATTTCCTTCAGGATCGAACGAAATGACCGCATCTTCCATACTGTGGAGAACACTGGCCAGGTTTTGCTTCTCATGATTGAGATCCTTGATCGTCCCCTGCAGCCGATCGGCCATCAGGTTGAAGGTTTGCGTTAACTCTCCGATTTCATCGTTAGACACGAGCGGAACTCTTTTATCATATTGGCCGTGCGTAATCGAATCGGCCGCTTTTTTCAAACTGGTTAACGGTCTGGTAATTCGCGTAATTAAAAAAAAGGCAAAAAAGGTCGTCAGCAAAAAGCCCATTAACGAAACAAGCGCAAATAGCCGCTTGACATAGATCTGTGTATCCTCAATCGACTGCATCGATTGAAAGACAATCATGGCATTATAGGGCTCGGTTTCCCCCTCGGCATACAAAGGCATGGCGACATACACGTACCCGCCATGCCATGGATTCATCGATACCGAGAAGCGCTCGCGAATGGTCTCTCCCGCAAATACGGAAGCCAATTCCTTATCGCTGATTACTTCACTTACCGTTATTACTTTATCCCCCGCCACAAACAGCGGGTCTTCCAGATGAACGGCGCCCCGATCCAGGAGCTTCATTCCGGCATCCTGGGTTTCCAGCAGCTCTGTGAGCGCCTCAAAATAGGGATTGTCATTATGGTGGGCCGGAGCCTCTGACGCGATTTTAGTTGCAAGCTTCAGCAGGTTATCCTCCTGATTTCTGACATTGGGGATACTCCTGTCGATATATTGAAATAGAAAAAGGCCAAGACTGATCAGGACAACCGCGACCAATCCGATAATCGTCATCCAGAGCTTGCCCACCACACTGTTGAAAATAAACACTATTTAGGCACCTCTAGCTTATAACCTACGCCCCAAACCGTAGTGATCATGGAAGCGGCTTCCGCAGATACTTTGTTCAGCTTCTCCCGCAATCTCTTCACATGAGTATCTACGGTGCGCAAGTCTCCAAAAAATTCATAATTCCAGACATCCTTCAGCAGTTCTTCACGAGAAAACACTTTGTCCGGCGAAATCGCCAAATAATGCAGCAGCTCGTACTCTTTAGGAGTCAAGGTCACCTCTTGTCCACCCGCCGTCACCCGATGTGCATCGTGTTCGATGACCAGATGCGGGAAGACGATATTATTGCTGGAATTCGCATCCTTGGACAGATAGGCCGTTGCCGACGAACGGCGCAGAATGGCCTTCACCCGATAGATGACCTCGCGCGGGCTGAACGGTTTAACTACATAATCATCCGTACCCACCTCAAACCCCTGTACTCTGTTGGCCTCTTCCCCTTTGGCAGTCAGCATTATAACCGGGGTCGCCTTGACCTGACGAAGCCGGGAGCAGACCTCAATACCGTCGATGCCCGGAAGCATTAAATCGAGCATAATCAGATCATAATCGCGGTCGATCGCTTTCTGCAGAGCGATCTCTCCGTTCTCCGCTTCATCAATTTGATATCCTTCTTTCTCCAAGTACATTCTCAGAAGACGGCGAATCCGTTCTTCGTCGTCGACGACAAGAATCGTTGTTTGTGCGTCTGACATCGATTCTCACTCCTCCTGTCATAATCATTGGCCTCTCGGAAGCGGCCGTAACTTCTCTCTATCTAATTATACACCGGCGTACGAGTGAAGTCCCGCGATAATCAGATTAACCCCTACGAGTGTAAATACTACTACGATGAAGCCGATAACCGCCATCCAGGACGAGCGCTTTCCTTGCCACCCTTTGGATAACCGCAAATGCAGGTAAGCAGCATAGAATAACCAGGTAATAAGAGCCCACACTTCCTTCGGGTCCCATCCCCAGAATCGGCCCCAAGCTTCATGGGCCCAGATCATTGCAAAAATCAACGCGCCTAATGTAAAGATAGGATATCCGATCGCTACCGCCCGATAGCTGATTTCATCGAGATCGTCCGGATCCAGGCTGCTTAACGCGGGTGAGATGGCCTCACCGATCGGCTTGCGGATAATAAGCCGCAGAATTCCATACAGGATCAATCCAGCGATAACCGACCAAATTACCG
Organism: Paenibacillus sp. J2TS4; assembly: GCF_018403245.1. Classification (GTDB taxonomy): domain Bacteria; phylum Bacillota; class Bacilli; order Paenibacillales; family NBRC-103111; genus Paenibacillus_L. The sequence goes on along the minus strand of NZ_BOSH01000003.1, from coordinate 96,664 downwards.
TGTTGAATTTACGTCCGGCATCCTTGCCGTTCATCCAGGACGGAGTGCTGAATAATGGTTTTTTCATTCCGAGAAACGGCTTCATCTCAACAGTTTCCATTCCGTACGGCTTCACAATCGGCGGCAGCACGTAGGTTTCCTTCTTGAGTGTCTCCTTCTCCACACCGGCTTCAATCGTAATCTCTGTCTTGGAAAATTCAGCTTTGTAGCCGGCGGCATTGAAGCCGAATGTAGCTCCGACAAAGGCGATAATCATAACGAGGGAAAAGATAGACAGCTCGACCCCTCTTCTCTCCCAACGGCCGACCTTCGTTTCCGAGCTAAAATCAACCGTTCTTACAAGATGCATCAAGCCTCCCGCGAAGGCTACCGCGAAGAAAGCGTCACCGAGGGAAGCCATGGTAACGTGAATAGCCAGCCAGTAGCTTTGCAGGGCCGGAATCAGAGGCTGAATCTCCCGCGGAAAGATGGAAGCATAGGCCAGAATCACGATGCCTACAGGAACGGCGAATGCCCCGATAACCGTTTTTTTATAAATCAGATAAACGACGACAAAGGCCAATATGATCATCATCGCCAAACAAGTCATAAACTCATACATATTGCTCGTCGGGATATGCCCCGAGGCATACCACCGGGTAAAGAAAAACAGCAAATGCATAGCCAGTCCGATAACCGTAACGATGAACCCTCGCTTGCCCCAGATTCGAGAATTCTCTTCCGGGCTGCGTCCGCTCCATTTTTTCCCCGTCAAACCGGTAACAAACAGGATAAAGGCGACGGAATAAAGGACGAAGGCAATCAGCAGGTAGGTTCCGCTGTATGAGCTAATAGTATCTAATAATTGGCTCAAGATTTCTTCCCTCCATATGTTTCTAGCGATTTCGAGTCGGCAGATACTCCGCTCTGCGTAAGGGCTTGGGCCACTTCGTTGCGCAGCCCGATCCAATTCTTATTCGTATGAGCCCCCAGATTCAGTTCCCGGCCATCGATACGGATCCAAACCCGGCGATGCTGCCAATAAAAGTTCATGATTAGACCGATCATCGAGATAGCGGAAGCTATCCAAATATAAGGAATAGCTTTATCTACACGAATGTTCAAGTAGCTGGTAAATTCGGCGATTTCCACATTTTCCATAGAACCTGCGGCAATCTCTATTTTTTGAGCCACTTCCCCGTTAATATCATCCTGACGGAAGGTGGCCTTGTCTACTTGACGCGGAAAATAAATGAACACTTCTCCATCCGGCTTCAAATCCGGTCCGGTAATCGTAAAGATAAATGCGGGTTGATTGGGATTAGGAGACAATGAAACCGGAGACCCGCTTTCGTCCAGACCAAAATCAGGGAAATACCCTTTCACCTCCAGATGATAAGGACCCGCATCATAGCTCGTCTCGGGCTCCAGCATCGACAATTCGATGGGCCCAAACGTTTCCCCGGTTTTTTTATTCGTAATCGAAGGCTTTACCGATAACAGGGTAGGAGTCTGGGCAAAATCAAACTGATAGACAAGCAGATCCTTATATTGCAATGGCTTGTTGACGATAATATCCTGCCGGTGAACCTCATGCAGCGTCGGCTTGGCCAACGGATCATCGTCACAGTTGGCGGTGCATTCATATAAGACCGCTTTGGTCTCAAAATGTTTGTATACATTGAGATCCTTGGCCCGGAACTCGTCGGTCATTTCCTCCGGATCATAAAATTCAACCGTAAATTTCTCATTCTTAAAATAATAAGGGGTGTCCGGAATCCGAACGGTCTGTCCCTCCAGAAAACCCATATATTTATCCATGTGCCAACCCGGGATTCCCCGCATGAGGACCGCTAACAAGAAGATAATGAGACCAATATGGAGAATATAAGGCCCCCAACGGCTGAAGCGGTATTTTTCCGCCATTAACGCTGTATCTTCCGTGTGCACCCGGTATCTTTTTTTACGCAGCAGCGCAGCCATTTGGTTAATCCATTCCTGGGCTCCGGCCTGATCCTCAGGCTCTATCGGCAGGGGGGCCGTGTAGGAAACCTTTTGCCGTTTAATAAAAATAAGATGCTTGCGAATCTTCTGCTTGCTGAGAGCTCTGTAGAGCGGCAGAACCCGGTCAAGACTACAAACGACAAGGGAGGTCCCGATCATAAACAGCAATGTAATAAACCACCACGATTCATACGTGTGGGACAGCCCCAGCAAATAATAAATATGGCCGAGCGTACCGTAGTTTTCCTTGTAATACGTGGAAGGATCGAAATTGATAAAAGTATTTTCCTGCGGATAAACCGTTCCCAGTATAGATAAAACCAAAGTAATCAAAATCAAATAAACGGCTACCTTAACCGAAGAGAAAAAACTCCAGATCCGGTCAATCCATGACGGATTTCTTCGCTGCGATCGGCGCGCTACACCGTCGTATCTCATCTCCAGCGGCGCGCTGCCTTCCTCGTCGAACAAAGGCTTGCCGCAAGACTCACAAAGTACGGTCCCCAGATGATTCTGGTGACCGCACTCACATTTAGTATTTTCTATCACCTGATGTCACCTCCCGGAAGCCGCATGATGATCCGCTTCCTTCTCCAGATTAATAGGACGTCCGCTTCGAAACAGGCTGTCATGGCGCCGACGCAACCAGCTTGGACACACTTTGCTCAATGAAAGCCTCATCCATCATTCCCACCTTGATTTGCTCAATCGTCCCGTCCGCTCTAATAAATACAGTGGAAGGATATTCGGTCACTCCGTATTGCTTGCGGATCATTTCTTCACTGTCCAGCAAAATCGGAAAAGTTACGTTAGCCTGCTTAATGAAGCTTTGCGCCGTAACCTTGCTCTCCCCTACGTTAACCCCGACAATGATAACGCCGGAGGCCGCCCATTTCTCGTATTGCTTTTGCAAATCGGGCATTTCTTCCCGGCAAGGGGGACAATAGGTGGCCCAGAAGTTCACAACGACGGGCTTTCCTTTCCAGTCTTCGAGTCGCTGTGCCTTCCCCTCCAAATCAAACAGCTTGAAATGAGGGGCGGGACCGCCGGGACGGGCTTTTTCCTGACTGTTATCCATAGCGGAGTAAACGGTCCACCCCCCGAGAACAAGAAGAGCGCTCAAAATAGTGATCTGCATCCACTTTCTATATTTTCCCAAAATGATCACCTTCATCCTGCAATAAAGATCGTTTCGCTTACCCATCCCTAATTATAACTAATCTAAAGGGAACCTCTTATTTACTATTTTGAACATTGTGTGACCGTAGGGCCGCCGCTATTAAAGCGTCTACCTCCTGCTTGTCCAGCACTCGGTATTTCCCTCGCGGCAGACCCGATAAGGAGATCGATCCGAATTGCACTCTCTTTAATTTGAGCACAGGAAAATGAACCGCCTCGAACATTCGTCGTACCTGGCGGTTTCGGCCTTCATATATCGTAATCGAGATAACGGTTTGTTTTTTGTCCGGATCCATATCGTAATATTCGACTTCTGCCGGGGCGGTCAGCCCATCCTCCAGTTCGATCCCATTCTGCAGCTTCTCCAATACCGTCCCGTGCGGGACCCCTTTAACCGTGGCCAGATAGGTCCTCGGCAGGTGATATTTCGGATGAGTCAACAAATTAGCAAATTCCCCGTCGTTGGTCAGGAGCAGCAGCCCCTCGGTATCATAATCCAATCTTCCGACAGGATAAACCCGCTCCTTGATGTTAGTTAAGTAATCGGTCACCACCTTACGGCCCTTCGGATCCTTGACGCTTGTGATGACTCCTTTAGGTTTATTAAAAAGCAGGTAAATCTTTTTCTGGAGATTAATCGCACGGCCGTCTACTTTGATTTCGTCTTGCTGCGGGTCCACTTTTACGCCCAGATTGGTTACGACAACGTCGTTAACCTCCACCCTGCCGGCTGTAATGTATTCTTCACATTTTCTTCTGGAAGCTACGCCCGCTTGGGCTAGCACTTTCTGCAATCTTTCCATGTTCGCCTTCACCTCAAAACTAATGATAACGATCCTGATGTGAAATCACAAGCGAGTCCCATGGAAAATAAATACCTGGGCAATAGAGGTGATGCTCATGCAGCCGTTTGGAGGAAAATTCGAAATCATCATACAGGTGGAGAATGAGGCGTTGGGCAACAAATAATTGGTGCCGTACCTGAGGAGTCAGCTCGGAAGCTTCGGTATGGGAGAAGTCGCCTTCCAGACAAATATGGATAAATTGAGGATCTGTCGGGGTGAATGAGGGGATAATGTCGCCGTTCTTTGTCACCAGAAAGTCATAGCCTTTGCCATTGATTGCTGTGCAGACGGAGTGATGGATGATAATGCCCGAGTAGGATGGCATGCCGTTCACCTCTCGTTGTTGGAATGCAATAGTATATGAGAACGGCATGAGCCGGGTCACCCGAACACCAAATAACAGATGAGGATAGAAGCGAGGAAACCGACGATATCCGAGATGAGGCCGACTTTAAGCGCGTATCCCGCTTTACGGATGCCGACCGCGCCAAAATAAACCGTCAAGACGTACAAAGTCGTGTCGGTGCTGCCCTGGATCGTTGAGGCTATCCGACCGATTATGGAATCCGGTCCAAACTGCCCGATCAAATCAGCGGTGTAAGCAAGCGACCCCGATCCGGTCAGCGGTCGCAGAATCGCCAGCGGCAGTACTTCCCCGGGTACTCCAACATAGTCGAGAACGGGACGAATTGCGCTGATCAGCAGATCCATCGCGCCCGATGCGCGAAATACAGAAATGGCCACCATCATCCCGACGAGCTGAGGAATGATGGATATCGCAGTTTGAAAGCCGTCCTTCGCCCCCTCGACGAACGATTCGTACACCGGAACCTTTTTATAGGCGGCAAATAATGGAATGAAGGCAATGATGACCGGAATCGACCAGGCGGATATCAAGGTAATGAAGGAATACACGAGGGCTCATCCTTTCAAGATGATTTGGGGCCAATGCGGCTTCGGTACCAACGATCGACGATAATCGCCGTCGCAGTGGCAATGGCTGTGGCCATCAAAGTCGTGCCGACGATTTCAGCCGGATTCGCAGAATTATAATTAAGCCGGATCGCAATCAACGTCGTCGGAATGAGCGTAATGCTCGCTGTATTGAGCGCAAGCAGGGTCGCCATTGCCGGGGTTGGCGAATCTTTATCGGGATTCAGCTTCTGCAGCTCCTGCATCGCTTTAATGCCCATCGGCGTGGCCGCGTTGCCTAACCCGAGCAGATTGGCACTCATATTGGACATAATGTATCCGAGCGCAGGATGATTGTCGGGAATGCTGGGAAACAGGAAGCGGACGACGGGCCTCAGCATACGCGACAGAATTTTCAACAAGCCGGCATCCTCGGCGATCCTCATCATTCCGAGCCAGAAAACCAGAATGCTGATTAAGCCTATACAGATGGTCACCCCGGTCTTGGCCCCGTCGAATACAGCCTGAGTCACCGCTTCTATATTGCCGTTGAATGCGGCTACGATAAAGCCGGCAATGATAAAAAATAGCCAGATGAAATTGACCATCGTCTATTCCCTCCTCGTTGTAGCCTATGTCCTCTCTCCTGCTCATCCGGCTTGACCTGAGTTATTATCTCGTCATGCCTCCCGTTCCCAGAAAGCTCGCTTCTGATTCCAACGGTCTGTAAAGGAAGAAAGCCGCATGGCTCGGGAATCCAAGCATCGGACTTAGAGATTGTGTCAGCCGGATAGAGTGAACAGAGCATTCCAGAGCTTGCGAAAAGTATGGAAAAATCCGCTGCCTTCGGAATCTATCTGATCCATCTCTGTAAATTGGAAGGCCGAACGCGAATTCCATGCCGTTCGCGGACTATTTTCAGCATAAATAGGAACGGATCCAACCATTTGTCCATCCATAGAGAGCTTCAGCTTCCCTCTCTCTCCCAATCGATAAGCAACGGTATTCTCCGATATCATTTCCCGCTCGATTGTAAGTCGAGCCGCTTCGTCCTCGGTCAGAGGATAAACGAATGACGTTCCAAGCACAAGACCCTCTCCCACCTTGTCTCCTTGCTTGAGAAGCACATGAAGAGGATAATGCTTGAAGCCATAATCAAGCATATTGCTATGATCCAGCCAATCATTAGGATCATTGAGCGTGACGGCGGCCAACTGTTGTCCATCCCGGGTCGCCGAGGAAATGAGCGTCCGTCTGGCCTGCTTCGTGTACCCGGTTTTTACTCCGTCCGCTCCCGAGTAGAGCGTCAGCATCCGGTTTTTATTGTTCCATACGGCATCCCATTTTTCTTGCGGTCTCGGAACTCTCTTTGTTTTTGTCTTGACTATTTCTTGAAAAGTAGGATTTTTCAAAGCATAGGCCGTTAGTTTGGCCATATCATTGGCCGAGGAGTAATGTCCTTCCGTATCGAGCCCGTGCGGATTTATAAATTGGGTATGCTCCATTCCGAGTTCCTCTGCCTTCTGGTTCATCAGAAGGGCAAATCCTTCGATGGAGCCGCCAATATGCTCAGCAATAGCTACAGCAGCATCGTTGCCGGAGCGCAGCATCAAGCCGTACAGAAGATGATGAAGACTCATCTCTTCTCCATTCTTTAAGTACAGAGAGGAGCCCTCTTTGCCGAAGGCATTCCTGCTGACGGTGACCGGTTCGCTCAAGGTTCCCTGTTCAATGGCGACTATAGCCGTCATTACCTTCGTCAAGCTCGCGATCTTCATCGGCTTGTCGCCTTCTTTGCTGTACAGTATTCTTCCCGACGTCACATCGATTAAGGCGGCCGCTTCCGCATAGGTGGACAACGTCGGCTTGTCTGCATTAACGTGCGCGGGACTTATCGCCCAACTGATCAGCAAAGACCCTATGACGGCCGCCCAGAACATTCTCCTCATATTTCCCCTCCCCTAATTCCCCCGTGACTTGTCCGCAGGTACGATTGTTAATATATATGCATGACCCTGAAGGAACATGTCCTGTCTATCCTATTAGGACGGGAATTTAATAAGTCATTTCAGGCCAAGTATATGATTTTAAGATCCTTTCTCAAATTTCAAATGAATACTTTATTTGTGATCAAAATTTTGATAGCACCCTACTTCCGAAAAAAATTGCGTCGTGTCCTCCAAGTGGCTAATAACGGATCGACTCTTTCTCCAAAGATTCAGTTCCACTTATGTGGTTATTAGACATCACACCATCTTTTAATTGGTAAAATATGGATTGTGATTGGATGTTGTAATTCAATTTGAAAAGGGAAGGGGAAAAGCGGGAAATGGAATTATTTGATTTATACGAGGACTATACGATGGATAGTATTCTTGTCATTTGCGTACCTTTTTCAATAATCATGGACCGGCTGAACTTTTCTACCCTGGAATAGATAATCTGCATTTTGCTTACAAATCCCTAAATCCGGAACAAATTTAAGATGCAAAAATGCACCCCATGTTACTGCTTTAACCATTTTTTGCAATTCAAGTGTAAAAATGCACTATAATTTCTATTTCTTATGGAAAATGGCTATTTCGCCAAGATTAGAGGGTACTTTTGCACTTGAATCCCGGTTTTCGGGAGAAAGGTTGATTTAAGAGGTATTTTTGCACTTCAATTCCTATGTAGTCACTGCGGGGCTAGGAACACTGCCTCCTGCTGGGTAACGGCTGTATTTAAGGGCACTCTCGCCCAATAAGAGGGCCCGAGTATGCGACCATAACTTGGAGAAGCTCAAAACCATCATCAGTCCTTGCCAAGCCAAATGGTGTAGTTAGTCCTCGCTTGGTTGGCTCGACTTCATGGAAAATAACCTGCATTTGAAAAATCACAGGCTGGCTGGACGGGCCAGGTTTTGTCCGCAGCAGCGGGGTTAGAAAAACTGGGACAGCACCTTCTCCACCTTGGTCAAATGCTCCAGCATTCTTTGGGAAGCTGCTTCTTCCTCCTGCCGGAGAATAGCTTCATAAATTCCCTGATGCTCCTTAGTGAGCCGGTTGGCCGTCGCTCGCTCACCATAAAACCACAGCTGCCGCGTTTCCTTAATCGTCTCCTCCAGCTTATGGGTCAAGGATTCCATCATTTGCAGCAGCAGCGAATTGTGCGAGGCTTTAGCGATCTGCAGATGAAAGCGGAGATCGGCTTCCTCCTCCTTCTTGTCATCCCCGGAACAGGCCTTCATACTGTCCAAAATGGAGGCAAGCTCCGCCAAGTCTTCCTCTGTTCGATTTCTCGCCGCAAGCGTTGCGCATCCGGTCTCAAGCACCTTTCTGACTTCCATCATCTCTTTCAAGGAATCCGTATGATGGAACAGGGCAGGGAAGCCCCCCTGTCCTTCGCTAGGCAGGGTCTGACTGACGAAGGTGCCTCCTCCTTGACGAATTTCCAACCAGCCCATAGCCTTCAGTGCACTAAGCGCTTCTCTCAGAGTAGACCGGCCGACCCCGTAATTGGCGGCCAGATCGACAACCGAAGGAAGCCGGCGTCCCGGTTCCAGCTCTCCTGAGCTAATTCTCGATTGAATATCGTTCATAACGATTTCATAGCTTTTTTGCGGATTGACTTGTTTTACGTTCATGCCTTTATATCCTCCGACGGCTTATTTTTCTGCGAACCATATACAATGATTTAATCATAAGCTATAATAAAGCAAAAGTCATCTGATGACCTGACTAATTTTATTTTTAGGGAGGACCTCTTATGTTGGAGCAAACCATTCGCCAACAACTGATGGATATCGTAGGCGCTGGTTTCTTTCGTGATGACAACGAAGCCCTTGTCACTCATTCTTACGACGCCACTCCGATGCTCCAGGCTATGCCGGATGCCGTGATGTATCCCGAGACCAAGGAGCAGATATCGCAAATTTTAAAACTTGCCAATGAGCACCGTATTCCAATTGTCGGCCGTGGGGCGGGCACCAATCTGTGCGGTGGAACTGTACCGGTCGAAGGCGGGATCGTGCTCGTCATGAATCGGATGAATCGGCTGCTGGAGGTCGATCAGGATAACCTGACCGCCACCTTCCAGCCTGGCCTGAACACAAAGCAGTTCCATACGGCTCTGGAACAGTACGGCTTATTCTACCCCCCCGACCCAAGCAGTATGGTCATATCCACGCTTGGCGGCAACATTATGGAATGCGCCGGCGGTCTGCGGGGACTTAAGTACGGAACGACCAAAGACTACGTTCTAGCGCTGGAGGCGGTGCTGCCTTCGGGAGAAATTATCCGCACGGGCGGCAAGCTTTACAAGGATGTGGCCGGCTACGATTTGACAAAGCTGCTCGTCGGCTCGGAGGGAACGCTGGCCGTCATTACCGAAGCGACTGTTAAGCTGCTTCCGGCGCCCAAGCATAAGCAGACGATGCTCGCTATGTATAAGGACATCCACGCCGCGGCCCGAACGGTCTCGAAAATCGTCGGCAACCGGATCATTCCATCCACATTGGAATTTCTCGATAACGCTACGCTCCGAGTAGTGGCAGAATTCAACAAGCTCGATTTGCCGCTTGATATGGAAGCGATTTTACTAATCGAGCAGGACGGTGAAGACGAAGCAGCTATCCGCCGGGATATCGAACAGATCGTTGAGATTTGCCGTCAGGAAGGAGCCGCGGATGTTCAGATGGCCCGCAATGCGGAGGAAGCTGACAAGCTGATGACGGCTCGCCGCAGCGCCTTGTCGACCTTGGCCAGAATTCGGCCGACCACCATACTTGAGGACGCAACAGTTCCCCGCTCCAAAATTGCCGACATGGTGCTGGCGATTAACGAAATCGCTCAAAAATATAACGTTCATATCTGTACGTTCGGACATGCCGGAGACGGAAATCTTCACCCCACCTGTACGACAGATGCCCGGGACCACGAGGAAATTGAACGAGTGGAGCAGGCCTTCGCGGAAATTTTTGAAGCAGCGATTCAAATGGGAGGCACCATTACCGGGGAGCATGGGGTCGGCATCGTCAAAGCCCCCTATCTGGAATGGAAGGTCGGACCGGTCGGCATGGAAATCATGAAAGGAATCAAGCGAGTTTTCGATCCGAACAACATTATGAATCCGGGCAAAATTTTCACTGAAACTCGCAAAAGAGTGGTGGTTCAAAAATGAATAAAACGATAGAGACGAAAACTGCACCCCCTGCGATTCCTTTGAAGCCGGGACAGAGCCCCTCTGGCAAACCGGCGAATCCGCTCGCGGAAGCATTGAAGCTGAGCCTCGATTACGACGAGCTGACCAATTGCATGCGCTGCGGCTTCTGCCTTCCCGCGTGCCCGACCTTTAGCGAAACCGGAATTGAAGCCGCATCTCCCCGGGGAAGAATAGCTCTGATGAAAGCGGTGGCCGATGGGCTTATGGAGCCGGATAAGGCCTTCAAGGATCAGCTCGATCTATGCTTGGGCTGCCGAGCCTGCGAGCCCGTCTGTCCTTCGGATGTCAAGTATGGGCATCTGCTGGAGCAGGCCAGAGAAACAATCGAGGAGCATGCTCACCATCCGCCCCATATCAAGTTTATCCGCACGGTTATGTTCAAGCATGTATTTCCTAAGCAAAGCCGCATGAAGCTGCTTGGCATGGGGCTAAGCGTCTATCAGAAATCCGGACTGCAGTGGCTTGCGCGCAAGTCCGGCGTTATGAAGCTGTTTCCGGAATCGATGAGTCAGATGGAGAAAATATTGCCAGAGGCAAGCAGCAAAGGAGTCGTCGAAAACCTGGGAACCCTTGTCCCTGCCAAAGGAACCAAGGTTGCCCGGGTAGGCATGTTCAGGGGCTGTATCATGGATGTGCTGTTTACAGAAACGAATATTAACAGCGTCAAGCTGCTGTCGCAGGCCGGCTTCGAGGTCGTCATTCCGACAGCACAAAACTGTTGCGGAGCGCTGCATGCCCACAGCGGGGAGAAATCAGCGGCCACAGATTTGGCCAAGCGTAACATTGCCGCCTTCCGGGAAGCCGATGTGGATTATATCGTATCCAACGCCGGGGGCTGCGGAGCACTGCTGATGGAGTACGATCATCTGCTGCAGAACGACCCGGAGTGGGCCGAAGCCGGTCAGTGGTTCGCAGAGCGAGTAGTCGATATAAGCGATATTTTACTGCGCAAAGGACGGCTGCCGGATTTTCGCGACGAGCGCTCCTCTACTTCTGTTACGATAACTTACCAGGATTCGTGCCATCTCCGGAATGTGATGAGAAGCGGTTCTGCTCCTCGCCAATTAATGAAGCGGATCGGCAATGTGCAATTGGTGGAGCTGGCCAACTCCGATAAATGCTGTGGTTCCGCCGGGATCTACAATCTGACCCAGCCCAACATGGCCAACGATCTTCTCGATCACAAAATGGAAGACGTGAAGAAAACGGAAGCCGGTTATTTGCTGACCAGCAACCCCGGATGCTTGCTGCAAATGAAACTCGGAATTGAAAGAGAAAAGATGGGGCAATCGATGCAAGCGGTCCATATCGTCGACTTTTTATATGACCGGATAGTAACAGACGATGTTAACGAAAACAAATAAGAGCAATTGAGTATAGCTCTCCATGCAAAAAGCTGCCGGCTAACGGCAGCTTTTTGCAACTTGAACTCGTTCCCGGCCGGTCCAATTACATGAAATTGGCTTGGAACATTTGGAATTAATTAGGAAGGCATAGTATTCGGATCCGCAGGCTTAGGCGGTGCCGCAGGTGGTGCTGCAGGCGGTGTTGCAGGCGGCGGGGTAGGTGCTGGCGAAGCAGCAGCTGTGGAAGTATTTCCTTTGATCATGCTTTGAATCTTGTCCACCACTTGTGGAGCGGAATCGATCAGCCGTTCAAACAAGTGTGTCTGATTATCCAACGGAACGACACGAACTCCTTGTTGTCCCACCACGAGAAAAGCGATCGGAGTAATCGAAATCCCGCCCCCGCTTCCTCCGCCAAACGGAAGCGCAACCTTTGCATGGTTGGCGTCGTTGGCTGCTCCTTGATTCGTGGCTCCCTGATGTGCCGCACCAGCGGTAGGTCCACCCTCCGAGTCGGTGACAAACTCGCTGCCTCCGGCCGCAAAACCGAATCCCACTTTGGAAATCGGCATGATGACACTTCCATCCGGAGTTTCTACCGGATCACCGACAATCGTATTTACATCAACCATATCCCGGATATTTTCCATCGCTGTTTTCATTAGGCCTTGGATAGGATGGTCTGCCATGTCTTGATTCCTCCCTTCACTTTCATCATGCGAATCAGCAGCATTAGTCCTGCAACTATAGCATAACCCAGGCGAATTTTCGCTATGCACACGACTTCCGTGGTAAATAGTGTCCGATTATACTGAGGCTGCACATTAATCTTGGGCTCTGACTGAAGCCGGACGTATTGCTGCAAATAACCTAGCAGGGAAGCTTTCAAGCTCCAGACCACTCCGGTCAAAACTGCGGTTTCCGGTGCATCCCCCGCTCCAACATGAGTGGACCATTCCAATCGCTTGATTTTGACGCGGGACAAAGTCCCTTTCATCCATTCCCAATAATTCGATATTTGTGAAAGGAACACTTTAAAATTGTGGTAGTACTGCTTGATTTTATCCAGATTAATCAGATCCTCGGTGTCATTCATTTTTGTCGCCTTGTTTTCATTTATCTGTGACGTTTTCATTTTCAATCCTTTTTCCAGACTTTTGAACATAAGGGCGGATACCTCGTATTTTAGCCGAATCATTCCGAACAATGCATTCAGTTGAATATAAATCTTATCGTTCTCGCGAACCCGGGACACGTACAATTTAAAAGTCAGGTGACTGGAGAAGACAATAACGGCCACGACGATTAAGGCAGCCGCCAAAAATAACCAGAAAATGAGCATGATCCAGGCCTCCTATCGACAAAAAAACCCCGATGCGAAGTAAGGGACAGATTAGCCGTAATCCTTCACATGGAGTTTAGTATGTGATTTCCATTATGAAAACATTCGTTTTATTCTTCCACACCGGAGTTGATATCGTCGATCGTCAACTGCTCTACATCGAGTTTCTCGAAAAGCAATCTAGTCTCCTCCTCAAGATCCACATCCTGGGCAAAATGATCCTTCTCCGGCAGTTGATCAATGCTCATCAAACCAAAATAATCCAAAAATTGCTTAGTCGTTCCGTACAAAATCGGTCTTCCGATCGCTTCCGCTCTGCCGACTTCTTCAATCAGCTCTTTAGCAACTAAAGTACTGAGAGCGCGATCCGATTTGACCCCGCGAATTTCTTCTATTTCCACGCGCGTAATCGGCTGTTTATAAGCAATAATAGAAAGTGTCTCCAGTGCGGCCTGGGACAAAGAAGTTCGAGTGGGAGAATGAGCGAGTCGCTCAAAAAAAGGGGCATGCTCAGGCAAGGTCGTCAATTGAAAGGTGCCTGCCATCTCTACGATTTGAATACCCCTTGCTTGATTTTTATACTCTTCTTTCATTTCCTGCAAGACGGAAATAACCTGGCGGACATCCTGCTCCAGCACATCGGCCAATTGCTTGCCATCCAGCCCTTCATCTCCGGCTACAAATAACAAACCTTCAATAGCTGATTTCATCTGGGGTGTATCCATGGATTCCCTCACCATCCTCTCTCGCCTGGATGACAATATCTTCGAAACGATTATGCTGGTAGCATTGTACCTTTTTCATTTTCATCAACTCCAGCAAAGCGAGAAAAGTAACGACAATGTCTTCCCGGTTGAATCCGGTTTCCAGCAGCTTGGAGAACAATACTCTGCCTCCGCGATTGTCCAGCAGCGTAACAATTTCCGTAATTCGGTCCTTCACCGATATTTCATCCCTGCGGATTTTAGTAATCCGGTTTCGCTCCGCCATTTTACGCAGCGCCTTCTGGAAGGCCCAGACAAGGTCCGCCACATGAATTCCTTCGACTGGATTGACGTTCTTAGGTACGTAAGGAGTCAGATCCTCCGGCTCCCTTGTATAGATCAAGCTGCGCTCCAGCTCTTTATCTCTTAGATGATCCGCAATCCCTTTGTATTTACGGTATTCAATCAGCTTGCGCACAAGCTCTGCACGCGGATCCTCTCCCTCGCCCTCCTCCATACCATCCCATTCCAACTCGATCACCGGAGGCTTGGGGAGCAGCATCTTACTTTTGATGGACAACAGGGTGGCGGCCATTACCAGAAATTCACTGGTCACCTCCAGCTCCAATTGCTGCATAGCCGAGATATATTCCAAATATTGATCCGTGATTTCTTTAATCGGAATGTCGTAAATATCCACCTCAGCTTGATCAATGAGATGAAGCAGCAAATCGAGGGGGCCTTCGAATGTTTCCAATTTGAAAGTTACCTTCACTCCTTCTCCCCCTCATCCTACGGAATAGACCGCCATTAACCAATGATTAACCTGTTGAAAAAGCATTTCGAGCCAATGCCGTCCGAAGGGAAGCATCAGCAAGGCCATCAGCACAAGCAAGCTCCATTTTTCATATTTATCGAGAAATGCCGCCATTCGTCCGGAAGCCAGATGACGCAGAAGCTTCCAGCCGTCCAAAGGATAAAGCGGCAGTAAATTCAGCAGAAACAGAAGAACGTTAACAATATAGCAATAGTGCAAAATGCCTTTGAGCAAAGCTCCGGCCCAGCCTCCGCCCGCTCCTAGCGGGCCATCCAGCGGCAGCTCCAGAAACAGCCAGCCGAATAGAAGACTTAGAACCAGGTGAAGCAGCGGTCCGGATAAAGCCCACAAGATCAGCATGAACCGACTTGATTTCTCCAATGGCTTCGGGCTTAATGTGACCGGCCGGCTCCATCCGTACGGGCCGAACAGCACCATTAGCGATCCTAACGGATCCAGATGTCTGCCCGGGTTGCCGTGAACCCGCCCTTGTTCTCTGGCCGTCCGGTCGCCCAATAGAAGAGCGAACACGGACAGCCAGACATCATGCAATGTAATGGCCAGCATAAATGCGACAGCCCGGAACAAAAGCGTATCCAGATCGAAATAAGCAAGAAGCTCCATTATCCTTTCAACTGCTTAACCAGGTTCACCATTTCAATTGCCGTTGCGGCGGCCTCCCAGCCTTTATTCCCAGCCTTCGTCCCGGCTCTTTCGACTGCTTGCTCTATAGAATCAGTCGTCAGCACTCCAAAGACAGTAGGAACGCCCGTCTTCAGGTTGATCGCCGCTACCCCTTTGGAAACCTCACTGCATACATAATCGAAGTGTGGCGTCGAGCCGCGAATAACCGCTCCTAATGTAATGACCGCATCGTATTTGCCGCTTTCCGCCATTTTTTGTGCAATGAGCGGAATTTCAAATGCTCCGGGGACCCAAGCGATTTCAATTTCTTCTTCCTCCGCCCCGTGCCGCTTAAGAGCGTCCAGCGCACCCGACAGCAGCTTGTTTGTAATAAATTCGTTAAAACGGCCGACCACAATGCCGTATTTGGCTTCTTTAGATACTAGATGTCCTTCATACAATTTTGCCATTTTCCTTCGTCTCCTCTTCGGTATCATTAATAAAATGAAGCAAATGACCCAGCTTATCCTTTTTCGTATGAAGGTAGCGGGTATTACTCTCGTTCTCTTCCATCTGAATCGGAACTCTTTCGACCACTTCCAGACCGTAGCCTTCCAAACCTTTTATTTTGCGAGGGTTGTTGGTGAGCAGCTTCATTTGGCGGACACCCAAGTCCTTCAATATTTGCGCCCCGATCCCGTAATCCCGCAAATCAGGAGCGAATCCGAGCTTGAGATTGGCGTCAACGGTGTCAAGCCCTTGTTCTTGCAGCTTATAGGCCTTCAATTTATTGATCAGCCCGATTCCGCGCCCTTCCTGCCTCATATATAAAAGCACACCCGAGCCCGCTTCGTCAATTTGTTTTAATGCCGCGGCGAGCTGAGGCCCGCAATCACAGCGGTTCGAATGAAATACATCCCCGGTCAGGCATTCAGAATGAACCCGGACAAGCGTCGGCCGGGAACTATCGATTTTCCCTTTAACGAGGGCAACGTGCTCTTTGCTGTCAACTTCATTGGTGTAAGCAACTGCCGTGAATTGCCCGAAATCGGTAGGCATTTTGACCTCGACTTCACGCTTGACCAAATTTTCCTTCTCGTTGCGATAGCGAATCAGATCGCGAATCGTAATTAATTTCAGTTCATGCTCCCGTGCAATCTGCACGAGATCAGGAACTCTGGCCATCGATCCGTCCTCTTTAATGACCTCGCAAATCACTGCCGCAGGGTACGATCCGCACATAGTGGCCAGATCAACAGCCGCTTCCGTATGCCCTGCCCGGCGCAAGACTCCGCCCTTCTTCGCGATAAGCGGAAAGATATGCCCCGGCCGGCGGAAATCAGCAGGCTTTGCCTTGGGATCAATCAGCGCCTTAATGGTCAACGATCTTTCATGAGCGGAGATCCCTGTAGTCGTCTCCAGATGATCTACGGAAACGGTAAAGGCCGTTCCGTGATAATCCGTGTTATGTGAAACCATAAGCGGCAAGTCCAGCTCTCTCGCACGCTCCTCCGTAATTGGCGTGCAGACGAGCCCTCTTCCTTCCTTGATCATAAAATTGATCACCTCGGGAGTAGCCCTTTCCGCCAAGGCGATAAAATCTCCTTCATTCTCACGGTCTTCATCATCGACTACGATAACGACCTTGCCTATCATTAAATCATAAATCGCTTCTTCAATTTTATCAAATTGTACCGGATCCGCCATAGCGTCTCCCCCCTTTTTTTAATAAAATCCGTTATCCGCCAAAAACTGTTCCGTCAGCGCCGGCTTCCGTCCAGAAGAGGCTGAATTCGGTTTATCCCGAAAGGCGAGCAGTCTTTCCACGTATTTGCTAAGCACATCACATTCAATATTAACCGGATCGCCTGGCTTTTTGCTCTGCAGCACCGTTTGGGCGAGCGTATGAGGAATAATCGAGATGGTGAAGTATGTCTCTTCCGCTTCTACGACGGTCAAGCTGATGCCGTCTACTGTAATAGAGCCTTTCGGAACAATGTATTTCAGAACCGCACCATCATCCGGCTCGATTCGAAAAATAACGGCGTTGTCCTCATTGTCCCGCGCCGTAATGACTGCAGTCGCATCGACGTGTCCTTGGACGATGTGGCCGCCAAATCGGCTTTGAATGGACATCGCCCGTTCCAGGTTGACCGGTTGACCGGGAGCCAGTCGGTGAAGCGTCGATTTACGGAACGTTTCCGGCACGACATCTACAGTAAAAGTGGTACCGTCAAACGCAACGACCGTCAGACAAACTCCGTTCACCGCTATGCTGTCTCCGAGCTGAACGTCCTCCAGCACCCGTTTGCCCTCAATCGTCAAGATCATCGCCTGTCCCTGACGGGAAATGCGGCGCAGCGTGCCAATCTCTTCAATCAGCCCTGTAAACATCTTTACTCCCCCTTTCTCCAGCTCAATGCCCCTCTATATTTTGGATACCCAATCATACAGATATCCTGTTCTATCTGCTGTACCTGAACGATGTCCAGCTCGACAGAATCGCTCATCCGATCAAAGCCTTCGAATTGAAAATTATTCGGTGCTTGGGGCCCGCCTACGATTTTGGGGGCGTAGAACAGAATGCATTTATCAATGAGTCCACACTCCAGCATCGCACCGTTCAAGCGTCCTCCGCCTTCGAGCAGAATCGAGCTGATTCCTTTGGCCCCGAGCTTATGCATGGCCAGCTGCAAATCGACCTTGGGGCCCGATCCGGCATCCACCCATTCGATTCCCCGCTTTGTTAACTGTTCGCGCTTCTCTTGCGGGGCGGCGGATGTCGTAATGATGATCGTCTTCGCCTCTTGGTTCAGCACAAGAGAGTCCATCGGGATCCGCAAATTGGAGTCGATGACTAGTCGAATCGGATTAATCGCATCGACCGATAACCTGGTTGTCAAGCGCGGATTATCAGCGATAACCGTCTCCACTCCTACCATAATGGCTTGATGGCGGTGCCTTAGGGCATGGACGTACTCACGCGACCGCTCATTCGTGATCCACTTGCTGTCCCCCGTTCGGCTGGCGATTTTACCATCCAGCGTGCTGGCCGTTTTGAGCGTTACAAAAGGCTGTTTGGTGACAATATATTTATTGAAGGCCTCGTTCAACTGCCTTGACTCTTGCTCACAGAGGCCAACCTCGACTTGTATGCCGCAGCTTCTCAGCCGTGCTATCCCCGAACCAGCTACCTGCGGGTTAGGGTCCGTACTGGCTACGACGACCTTGGCTACTCTGGCTTCAATGAGGCGGTCGCAGCAAGGAGGGGTCCGGCCGTAATGACTGCAAGGCTCCAGCGTAACGTAGGCGACGCTTCCTTCGGCTTGCGAGCCCGCCATCTCTAAGGCGTGGACCTCCGCGTGAGCTTGGCCCCTTTCCAGATGGGCACCCATTCCGACAATTCGGCCGTCTTTAACGATGACACAACCAACGACCGGATTAATTTCCGTCTGGCCTTGTGTGCCGCGGGCCAGCTCCAGAGCCAGCCTCATGTAATGTTCTTCATTCAATAAGTCCATGCTGTTCATACTCACCATCCTTCTCACCCGCTATACCTCGATAACCGGGTTTATACAAAAGGCCCCTTGACCCAAGGCTTCGACCACCCTCATCGCGGGTCGGCCGAACCTTGTTATTCAAGGGGCTGTTAAAGGTATGAGGAAACAAGCAAATAAACGGATCGTTTGTTCTTTTTTTCACCATTCAACATGTGAAAAAAAGCTCAAGCCCGAGCCGGCCACTTGCTTCTTTCTCCTTCTCCCATCCAGACTATACTGTCGGTTCCGGAATCTCACCGAATCCACCGCCTGCACGCTTCAGACAGAGCGATGCAGCCGGGTCACGGACTTGCCCGCAGCCGCTTGCCGCAGCCCGGGATCACCGCCGGTAGGGAATTTCACCCACCCCCGAAGGAAACATGTATTCAATTATTTTCCCTTAGGTCCATAACCATGTTAAGGGACTTCACTTCGTCCGCGAGACTATACTTCGACTACTTTTACTGTCTCCATCTTGTCTCTTCCCTGAAAAGCATCGACATGCTCCATTCCTTTAGCCACTTTCCCGAAGACGGTATGAACTCCGTCCAAATGTGGCTGAGGCGCATAGCAGATATAGAACTGGCTGCCTCCCGTGTTCTTGCCGGCATGAGCCATCGCCAGCGTTCCCCGCTCATGTCGATTGGGATTGATCTCACAGTCGATTTCGTATCCAGGGCCCCCTCGGCCGTCCCCATTAGGGCATCCCCCTTGTGCTACGAATCCAGGGATGACACGATGAAATACAAGACCGTTATAGAACCCGGAATTGGCAAGCTTCTCGAAGTTTGCTACCGTGTTAGGAGCGTCCTTGTCAAATAGGTCGATGACTACTTCTCCGCCGTTCTCCAGGGCAATTATTGCTTGCTTTGCCATATGGGTCACTCCTTCTCTTTATAATAGGCTGGTACCCTTCTTATTGTAATCGACTTCGAGCAAAAACACCAGCATGGTTCCACATACGCGACAAGGGAGAGGGCATTAATTGCTCCCCCTCCCCTATTTGTTCTTTTTAGAAATCATCCCGAAGGATGCCAAAAAACCAAATTCGGCATCGAAGCCTCAACCTGCACGTACCCTTGGGAAATGAATTTAAGGTGCAAAAATGCACCTCAACTCTGCAGCTTATGCAACTTTTTGAGATTAGGGTGTAAAAATGCTCTTTAATTCTCACTTTTTTTGAACATTGATGTTTTCGTCAAATTAAGAGGTACTTTTGCACTTCGATCACCCAAAATAAACAAATACGGAAATTAAGAGGTACTTTTGCACCCTATGTCCAAAATAGCCTAGCGTTGCATCATTTCAGCAAAAAATGGCATTTCGTTTGCCCAAAATGGGGGAACGTTGTTGGTCTTCCCCGCCCCACCTGCAAGTTTTGCAGAGCAAAGCTGCTCTTTTATACCGTGCCGGCTGTTTTTTTCTGCAGACGCTCTGGAATGACATCGTTGCCTAATAAATCCGCCAGTGTTTCCCGTTTGACCACGACATCCGCCTGACCTTCGCTGACGAGAACGACCGCCGGACGGCGAATGCGATTATAATTGCTGGCCATCGCATAATTGTACGCACCGGTACAGGAGACAGCCAGAAGATCGCCCGTTTGGACTCGGGGCAAATCCACATTCCAAATAAGCATATCCCCACTCTCGCAGCATTTGCCGGCTATCGATACGGTCTCCTCGTTAGAATCGGTTCCCCGATTTGCGAGCATCGCTTCGTATTTAGAATCATACAGTGCCGGACGAGGATTATCCGTCATCCCTCCATCGACGGCAACGTATTTACGGACTCCCGGAATTTCCTTGACCGTGCCGACCGTGTAGAGGGTTGTCCCGGCTTCGCCGACAATACTGCGTCCCGGCTCGACCCAGATTTCCGGAAGCGGATAGTTATGGCTGCCAAAATAAGTGGCGATACCATCTGTAATCGCTCGGACATACTCCCCCACCGGAAGCGGTGTATCCTCCTCGGTGTAACGAATGCCAAACCCGCCTCCCAGATTGACCACACGGAAAGTGACATCAAGCCCGGAACGCACCTCTATAGCAAAGCTGATCATTTTCTCCACCGCCAGCTTGAAGCCGTCCACTTCGAAAATTTGCGAGCCAATATGGGAGTGAATGCCGAGCAATTCCACATTCGGCAGCTTGGATGCTTCCTCCACCGCCCGGTAGGCCGAGCCATTCCCCAAATCGAATCCGAATTTGGAATCGGTCTGTCCGGTCGAAATGAACTCATGGGTATGAGCCTCCACACCAGGAGTAATTCTTAATAAAATGTTCACTTTGCGGTTCTTGTCAGCCGCGATCGCATTCAGCATGTGCAGCTCGACAAAATTGTCGGCAACAAAGCAGCCGATATTCGCCTCTATCGCCATCTCAATCTCCGCAGGCGATTTGTTATTCCCGTGAAAATGTATTCGTTCCGCCGGGAACCCCGCTTGTAAAGCGGTATACAGTTCTCCATCGGATACGACATCCAATGACAAGCCTTCCTCCTCGGCAATCCGACACATAGCCTGGACACAAAAAGCTTTGCTGGCGTAAGCTACCTGAAACTTAAAGCCGGACTCGCGGAAAGCCTCGACATATTCGCGGCACCGTTGACGAATTAGCGCTTCATCCATTACATAAAGCGGTGTCCCCCATTTAGCGGTCAGCTCTGTCGTATCGCAGCCGCCAATTTCCAAATGTCCTTTATCATTAATTTGACTTGTACCGTGTAGAAACATGCGAAACTTCCTCTCCCTATAGAATGTTCCTGGAGCTTTTGAAAAGAGTTATTATAAAATTTATCATAATCACCTGCCAAACACAATAAGACCGCGTTCTTCTCTCCCTTTCATCGGCTGCGCGGCAAATCAGCTTGTCCATGCTAGAACAAAAACCATTCCAGCAAAGAGCCTATCACCTTCCCGAATATCATCGCCATCAAAAAAAGAATGACATACTGTCCAAGGCCAAGCCGCTTGGCCAGAATCGGCAGAACATTAATGATTTCGGTTAACGCGGCCGCCAACAAACCGACAAACCCTCCCGCAAAAAAGCCGAAAAATGCAGTGGAAAACGGAGTCAGGTGAGTTTTCCAATGAAAAAAATCGGCAAATGTCCAATACAGCGATCCACTGATAACCGCTCCTTCGTACCAATGAATAAAGCGCTGCGACTTCGTCACTTGCGCCAGTCTGGGAATAATGTCGAGAACGATCAGAAAAGCCACCATCCCGGTGCCGACAACCAGTCCTCCGGCCAAGCCGATCAACACCTGCAGCAGACTAACCAAGTTCATTGTCAGCATAAGGAGCCGCTTCCTTGCTGCCGCTTAATTTGGCGTATTCCTCGGTAATAATATATTGGTTTAAGTTTTCCTGATACAAAAACATCTCGACTTCAAGCGGACTTGGCTCCTCGTTGAATTTCTTTTTGAACAGATGGTTAAAAAACAAAATCATCCCGACCCCAATCCCAACCGAGTAAGGAATTTGCAATAAATAAGGCGTCTCCTTGATCTCTCCGGTAAGCAATTCATGCACTCTCCGATGAACTGCGGGCATACTGACATCGGCATGAAAATTCATGATGGCGAGCCCCGAGCCAATGAACAGCAAAATCCAGACAAATCCAATAACTAAAGGATGAGCGCGGCGCTCCGTCCGGGCGATTTCTACCAGAACGTGGGGCTCCCCATACAATTCGATTTGAACGCCGGGAAACAGCTGTTGAATCTTGCGCACGACATGGATCATGTCGATCAGCAGCAAATTCCCGTCTTTAGGTTCAGGAAAGCGAATCGGAAGCTCACTTAATGTCTTTTCTTTTTCCGGGTCGGCCACGATTCGCGCAATCCTTCCGAGCACGATGGATTGCCCAGGCTCGCAGCGAACCCTTTTTTTGAAGCGAATATAAATAACCGAATGATCAGAAGGCTCCATCTCTTCCTCTCCTTTCGACTCCTACCTTGAATCCTGTCTTCTCCTTACCTTCCTTATTATGTGAAGAGCCCCGTCTCCCTACTCATCCCTAACCCCCTCTCAATCGTTCCTCATGACAAGGAAGCAGCCATCTACCACACCAAAAAACCCCCGGTTATCCCGAATCGGGAAACTGGGGGCTGCTCTTATTGTGAATTTGTCACTGAGCTATTTGGTTTTTGATGGATTGCAATATTTTCTTCTCCAAGCGGGACACTTGCACCTGGGATATTCCGAGTCTTTCGGCCACCTCGGATTGCGTCTGGTCACGGAAATAGCGCAGGTAAACGATTAATCGTTCTCTCTCATTGAGCATCCCGATCGCTTCGTTCAACGCAAGCTTCTCAAACCATTTGTCTTGCGACTCATCCGAGATTTGATCCATAAGCGTGATCGGATCGCCATCATTCTCAAACACGGTTTCGTGAATAGAGGAAGGCGGTTTATTGGCCTCCTGGGCCATGACTACATCCTCCGGAGCGATCTCCAGCGCATCCGCCACTTCTTTAACTGTCGGCAGTCTGCCCATCGTTTTGGCCAATTCGTCCTTCATTTTGCGGACCTTGTTAGCCATTTCCTTAAGAGACCGGCTCACTTTAACGGTTCCGTCATCCCGCAAAAACCGTTGAATTTCACCGATAATCATGGGCACGGCATAGGTAGAAAACTTAACGTCATAGGATAAATCGAATTTATCTACCGACTTCAACAAGCCGATACACCCGATCTGAAACAAATCTTCCGCCTCGTATCCGCGATTCAAAAACCGCTGAACGACCGACCAGACCAGTCTAATATTGCAATTGACCAAAGTATCTCTGGCAATAGGGTCGCCGGATTGGCTAAGAGCGATGAGCCGCTTTACTTCCGCATCGTCAAGGTAGCTATGAGAGGCGTTCTTTAAGTCGACATTCATATCCATTACCCCTAATCAAACGGCGCATTTTTTTGTTTCTATCCGCTTTGTCATGGTCACCATCGTTCCACTGCCAACATTGGTTGTGATTTCAATATCATCCATAAAATTTTCCATAATGGTAAAGCCCATTCCCGATCTCTCCAACTCCGGCTTGGAGGTATACAGCGGCTGTCTCGCCTGTTCCAAATCGGGAATTCCATGGCCGCTGTCTTCCACGGAAATCCGGACGATATCGTCCTCTATCGAGCAAGTGATGGTGACCCATCCATCCGGCTGGTTGTCGTATCCGTGAATGATGGCGTTCGTTACCGCCTCGGATACGACGGTTTTAATATCCGTCAGCTCATTCAACGTCGGGTCCAACTGAGAGACAAAGGCGGCCACCGTTACCCGGGCAAAAGATTCGTTTTCGGAACGGCTGGCAAATTGGAGCTTCATGTAATTATTGTTCATGATACAACCTCCAAACTAGAGATTGCCTGTCTCTCATTTTCCTCGATGGCCAATATTTTAAATAAACCCGACATTTCGAACAGACGGTAGACAGAAGGATTGACTCCGCAGACGATCATTTTCCCGCCTTTTCCGGTAATTTGCTTATAGCGGCCGAGAATAACTCCCAAGCCAGAGCTGTCCATAAAATTCAATCGTTCCAGACTAAGAATGATGTGAGTGACCGCTCCTTGCCGGATCGCTTCCTCCATGCGCATTTTGACGATGTCCGCCGTATGGTGATCCAGTTCACCCGCAAGACGGACGATCAGAGCTCTTCGCCCATGCTCCATTTCGATTTGTAAACTCATCTGTTCATTCCTCCTCCATCTTGCCCAATCACTTCTACGAGATACCGGGCAATTCCTTCACGCCCGACAAAACTAGAAGAAAAGTGATAGAAGTAGAAGGAATGTGCTACAATCCGACATGGATTCGCGTCAATCTACGAAGAACAGATGCCCCATCGTTCGCTTCATCATCGTCCACCAGTTGGCTTTATCAATATTCACCGGTGAATACAGCGGAAATTCCTTAAGCGGCTGATCGGCCTTGTAGACAATGATTTTGCCTATTTCCTGACCCGCCTTGACCGGCGCCTTCAGATCCGTTCTCAGCTGCACTTCATGGCGGATTCCCTCGCTGACCTCTCCTCGTTTCAGCAGAATCCCGTATTGATGCTTGGCCGTTAACGGAATGAGATGCTCTTTTCCTTTGCTTATTTTCAGCTCTCCCAAACTGTCGCCGGATTTCACGATAGGATGATTCGTATACTGCGAGAAGGCGTAATCGAACAGCTTGGTGACTTCCGCATTTCGCGTTTTAGTATTCGGCTCCCCTAACACTACCGCAACTACGCGGAAATTTTCTTTTTTGGCCGTAGCGGACAGACAAAACTTCGCTTCGCTCGTGTAGCCGGTCTTAAGACCGTCCACACCTTCATAGAACCGGACCAGCTTGTTTGTATTGACCAGCCAGAATGGTTTGGCAGAATCTTTACGCAAATAATCCTGATAAGCTCCGGTATATTTCGTTATTTGTTCATGCTTCATTAATTCCCTGGACATGATGGCAATGTCATGCGCACTCGTATAATGATCGGAAGCCGGAAGACCGTTAGAATTGACAAAATGCGTATTCGTCATTCCCAACTGCCTCGCTCGTTCGTTCATCTTTTTCACAAAAGCTTCTTCGGAGCCGGATATTTTCTCCGCCATCGCAACGGAAGCATCATTAGCTGAAGCCATGGCGATTCCTTTAAGCATTTCATCGACGGTCATCTCTTCCCCCGGCTCCAAAAAAATCTGTGAGCCTCCCATAGATGCCGCATATTCACTTGTTCGCACTTTATCGTTTATTTGCAAACTGCCTTCATCCAGAGCTTCCATAATTAACAGCATCGTCATTACTTTAGTAATGCTTGCAGGCGGCAGTTTCTCATCCATATTTTTATCATAGATGATCGTTCCCGTGTCGACATCCATCAGAATCGCGGATCGGGCGCCGGGAGTCAGATCGATCGTACCGCTCTCCTTCTCCTCAGCATGGGCATAAGGCAGGACAACCGCCAACAGCACCACGGCTCCCAGCAGGCTTGAAACCCATTTTTTCAACATAAGCATTCCCCTTCCTGGTCAGCATAGCTCAAAGAAATCATTGTTTCTCCCATTGTTGACAACAATGCCGAATTTTATTCCAGATTTGGGAATTGGCCTGATCCGTTCTATTCACTAATCTTTCAAATCTGATGTGATCAGGATCACTAAGAGGAGAGGAACGAAGCGATATACTTAAGCCAGATACAGCCCTCTAAGCAGCGAAATGCTGACCCAGATCTATATAGGACCTGCTGCAAAAGGGTAACTCTGGAAAGGGGAGATTAAGATGATCAGCAAGGAAACCATAGAGGTTATTAAGTCCACTGTACCTGTTCTACAGCAGCGCGGAGAAGAAATAACGACCCGTTTCTACCAAATGATGTTCGCCAATCACCCGGAGTTGTTAAATATATTCAACCACGCCAACCAGAATCGAGGCAGACAGCAAACTGCTCTGGCCCATGCCGTTCTGGCCGCCGCTCAAAATATCGAACGACTGGAGGCCATTCTGCCGGCTGTCGTGCAAATTGCCCATAAGCACCGCAGCCTAGGCGTTAAGCCGGATCATTATCCTATTGTCGGCAAGCATCTGCTGATGGCGATTAAGGACGTGCTGGGTGAGGCGGCTACAGAGGAAATTATTCAAGCCTGGGCTCAAGCCTACCAAGCGATTGCTGACGTGTTCATTCAAGTGGAGGCCGAAATGTACGAGGCAAGCGCGAAACAATCCGCCGGCTGGGAAGGCTTTCGCGTGTTTAAAGTCGTCAAAAAAGTTAAGGAAAGCGACGTGATTACGTCCTTTTATATGGAGCCTGCAGACAGCGGCGATCTGGCCTCCTATGAGCCCGGTCAATATGTCAGCATAAAGCTTGATATTCCAGGACAGAAGAATACCCATATCCGTCAATACAGCTTGTCGGATCGTCCCGATACCGGTTATTACCGGATTAGTGTAAAACGAGAGGACGGCAGAGGCGGACAACCCGACGGCATCGTATCCACTTATTTGCACCATTCCGTTCAAGAAGGGGATCTGCTCCCGCTGAGTGCACCGGCAGGCCATTTTACGCTGGATAACGATTCCTCACGACCGATCGTCCTGATAAGCGGCGGGGTTGGCTTAACCCCTATGATCGCCATGCTGAACTCATTGGCCAAAGCCCCAAACGGACGCCAGGTTACATTTATCCATGCGGCCATCAACTCGCAAACCCATGCTATGAAGGAATACGTCGCCCGCCTGGCCGAGGAGAATGAATGGCTCCATTCCTATGTATGCTACTCGCAGCCTACACCGGAAGATCGCGCACATCAATCTTACGACAAAGATGGATTTGTTGATCTGAACTGGCTGCAGCAAATATTGCCAGACCCGGATCGTGACTTCTATCTCTGCGGGCCTGTTCCGATGCTTCGCATGGTCTATCGTGCACTGGCAGATTGGGGAATAGCGGCTGAGCAAATTCATTATGAATGCTTTGGGCCGGACATTGCCCTGGCAATCGAAAATGAAGCCGAAAGAGAAGAAAGCGTAGTCTGATCTGTTCCCACTTCATCAAATCGCAGCTAATAAGCCGCCATAATGCTCAGCGATTAACATACTCGCGAGCATTATGGCGGCTTTATTCCTTAACGGATCTCGACATACGCCGTACCCCGAATGTAATTCGGGTCACGTCCTCTATAAGGAATGGCTCCGCAGCATACGGTTGACTGTTTCCCGCCGAATGCCAATCCAGTGACCTATTTCTTCCTGGGTCAGCACCTCGCTTACCGGAATATCCCCGATGTACCTGGCAAACCATTCCTGAAACAAACGTAAGCGTTCGGATGGTGAGATCGTCGTCAGATGATCCATTCGCTGCTGCATCATTCTTAGCTTGTCTTGCAACAATAGAGCTACCTCTCTATACTTCTCCGGATTCCTCTCCAGCTCGGAGTACCACTCTTCACACGGAATCGGCTCGATTTCACTTGTGACGATGGCAACGGCCGTTCCATGATACGGACCCGGCGATATCAATGAATGGTGAGGAATCGTTTCTCCTGGAACGATAATATTCATAATTAACGGATTCCCATCCTCATGCACCCTTACAATTTTTAACATCCCGCTTCTCAGCCGAAACAAAGATCCGGCCTCTCCTTGACGGAAAAGAACATCTCCTTTATGC
Source organism: Paenibacillus sp. J2TS4 (assembly GCF_018403245.1). Taxonomy (GTDB): domain Bacteria; phylum Bacillota; class Bacilli; order Paenibacillales; family NBRC-103111; genus Paenibacillus_L. The sequence continues at coordinate 69,015 of NZ_BOSH01000003.1, read as the reverse complement.
AATAATATTTTCCTCACCTCGGTTCCCTAAATTTTACGCCTTTAAGGGGAGAGCAACAAGTCAATCGGCTTCTATATATGTTGAACTAAAGAATAGCCTCATTCCGTTCCGAAGGAAAGTGCCTCCGAAGCTTCAAACATCATACTCCTTCCCCAAAAAGTGAAGATAGGCTTCGAAGCGATTCCAGTTACTTTTCGGGGACCCCGTTCCAACCCATTATTCCTTATTTATGGGATGGGCCTTCGGATGGTAGGAATACAAAGCCAAAACTCGCCCTGGAAGCATCTTTCTTTCTCCACTTCATAACTATTCAATCATTAGTTCAATTTATATAGGTCACTTCTGGGTATCTTTTTTCGTGATTAATAAGGAAATTTTGAATAACCTCTTCAACCATTCCTTTGGGCATCGTGGATTCCTTTCTAAGCATACCGAAAAGCCGCTTGCGATTCCAGCCTTGCTTCAAACCCGTTCCTGCGCAGAAAAAAAGACCAACCCCGTAAGGCTGGCCTATTGTTGTTCGATTAGATTTTAATGTGAATCGGTTGCCCAAGAGCGACCTCTGCCGCTTCCATCACAATCTCACCTAAGGTCGGGTGAGCATGAATCGTCAAGGCAATATCTTCGAGCGTAGCCCCCATTTCAATTGCCAATCCTAATTCGGAAATGAGGTTGGAGGCTTCGGCCCCCACGATTTGCGCACCAAGGACAAGTCCGTTGTCTTTGTTGGCTATTACTTTAACATAGCCTTCGGCTGCATTCAAGGACAGGGAACGGCCGTTAGCGGCAAACGGGAATTTACCAACCGAGACGTTAATCCCTTTCTCTTTGGCTTCCTTCTCGCTCAATCCGACGCTGGCGATTTCCGGATCGGAGAAGACGACCAGCGGAATGGCACGGTAATCTACGATGCTCGGCATTCCGGCAATCGATTCAGCTGCCACTTTACCTTCGTAGGATGCTTTGTGAGCCAACGCAGGACCAGCCACAATGTCACCAATCGCATAAATATGCGGGATATTCGTTCTGCCTTGCTCGTCTACTTCGATAAGGCCGCGATCCGTAGTCTTAACTCCGATCAAATCGAGTCCAAGCTCGCCATCGGTGTTCGGACGACGTCCTACGGTAACCAGCACGTAATCGGCTGTTACTTTCTTCTCTTCGCCCTTAACGGTAAACGTGACGGTTACGTCATTCTCGTTCTGCTCACAGCCTTGAGCCATAGCTTCGGTGTGAATGTCTACAGACGATTTTTTCAGCTTGCGGGCTACCAGCTGCGACAGATCCTTCTCAAATCCCGGAAGAATCGTATCCGAGCCTTCCAGTACAGTTACTTTGGTGCCAAATTTAGCAAAAGTTTGGCCCAGCTCAATTCCGATATACCCCCCGCCGATAACGACCAGGCTCTTCGGAATTTCTTGCAGTTCCAGTGCCTCAGTAGAGGACAGGATACGTCCGCCATAAGGGAAAGCTTTAAGCTCAATCGGGCGGGAGCCTGTAGCAATGATGCAGTGCTGGAAGCGATAGCGGGGAGATTCGCTTTCGTTAAACAACCGCGCTTCGTTCTCGTTAATGAACATAACCTCGCCGTTGAACGTTTGAATTTTGTTGCCTTTCAACAAAGAAGCTACGCCGCCGGTCAGCTTGTTGACGACGGAAGATTTCCACTGCTGAACTTTGTCAAAATCCACTTTAACCCCTTCGGCCGAAATACCGATGTCACCGCTTTGCATGGTTTCGTATTGATGAGCCGCAGAAATAAGCGCTTTGGAAGGAATACATCCGCGATTCAGACAGACGCCTCCAACCTCCGCTTTATCCGCGATCATTACGCTTTTACCTAACTGAGCGGCACGGATGGCGGCTACATAACCGCCAGGCCCCGCACCAATAACTAGAACATCAATATCGATAGACGCATCTCCGACTACCATATTTACACCTCCATGACTAGCAGCTCGGGATCTGCAAGAAGCTGCTTGATATAGTTCATACAATATTGGGCCGTAGCTCCGTCAATAATACGATGATCGAAGCTCAGCGACAATGCCATTACCGGAGCCGCAACAATTTCGCCATTCTTAACGACCGGCTTCTCGGATATACGTCCCGTTCCCAGAATAGCTACTTCCGGGAAATTAATGACCGGAGTGAAGAACATTCCGCCGGCAGAGCCGATATTGGTAATCGAGATCGTGCTTCCTTTAAGCTCGGCTGGAGCCAGCTTGCCTTCACGCCCGCGGGTAGCCAAATCATTAATTTCCGCTGCGATCGACCAGATGCTCTTGCGATCGGCATCGTTAACAACCGGGACAATTAAGCCATTGTCCGTATCGGCGGCAATTCCGATGTTATAGTACTTTTTGTAAACAATTTCGTTGTTCTCTTCGTCGATCGTCGCATTCATCACCGGGAATTGTCTAACCGCAGCGACTAGAGCTTTGACGATAAACGGCAAATAGGTAAGCTTGACGCCTTTTTGCTCGGCCAGTGGCTTGCCCTTCGCTCGCAAAGCGACAAGCTGTGATACGTCCACCTCGTCCATGATCGTAACATGTGGAGCCGTATAAACGGATTTGACCATCGCATTGGCGATGACTTTGCGAATTCCTTTGAACGGAACCCTCTCTTCGATCCGATCGCCCGATACGGCTGCCGCCGGTTGGCCTGCTGCCGATGCAGCCGGTGCCGCAGGCTTGTCCTCCGCAGGCGCTTTGCCTCCGCCAGCGACGAACGCATCTACGTCCTCGCGAGTCACTCGTCCGTTCTTGCCAGTAGCCGGCACGTCCGCAATGCTCACGCCTTTTTCCCTGGCGAATTTACGAACGCTTGGCGTAGCCAGAACTTCCCGCGCAGCCGATTTCGCCTCAGCAGAGCCTGCTTGGCCAGCCTGAGCCGTATCCACAGCGGCCTTCTCCACGTTCTCGACAACAGCCTCGCCAATATTGTCTTCCACTTTCTCCTCAGCGGAACCTTCGGTGTCTCCGTAATCAGGCTGTTCAGGAATATCTCCCTCGGCATCAATGACAGCCACTACTTGGCCGACGTTGCATACCTGGCCTTCCTGTACTTTCACTTCTACAATTGTGCCGTTAACGGGACAAGGCACTTCTACGACCGCCTTGTCGTTCTGCACATCCATAATAATATCATCGTCTGTTATTTTATCGCCAGCTTTAATGTGCAGCTTGACGATTTCACCTTCGTGCAGCCCTTCCCCCAGCTCGGGGAATCTGTATTGAAATATGGCCAAGGCTCCAACCTCCTTAATCGTTATGCATCGAATCTAACCGCCGAATGCTCTGATGGGCTATATATGGCACTAAAGAAAGCTATCATTCCGTTCCGAAGGAAAGTGCCTCCGAAGCTTCAAACATCATACTCCTTCCCCAAAAAGTGAAGATGAGCTTCGAAGCAATTCCAGATACTTTTCGGGGACCCCGAAACCAATAGATTCCTTCTATATGGTTGGGCCTTCGGATGGTAGGAATACAAAGCCAAAACTCGCCCTGGAAGCATCTTTCTTTCTCCACTTCATGAGCTTTGAAACCATTATTGCCGAGTATATAAAATTAACTCGAGATTATTTAAAACTCCAGTACTTCTTTAAGTCCGGCAATAATCCGGGCCGGATTGGGAAGCCACTGATCCTCGATTTGCGCGAACGGATACACGGTATCCGGCGGAGAGACACGGAGAACCGGAGCTTCCAGATGTAGAATAGCCTTCTCGTTAATTTGAGCAATTACTTCAGCGGCTACACCAGATGTTTTCTGCGCTTCTTGGACTACGATGGCGCGATTTGTTTTCTTGATCGACTCTACAATGGTATCTATATCGAGCGGCATGATCGTCCGCAGGTCAATCACTTCGATTTTGGCCCCTGTTGATTTTTCCATCTCCTCGGCCGCTTTCAAAGAAGTATGAACCATAGCACCGTAAGTAATAATCGTCGCATCTGTACCTTCGCGAACAACTTTGGCCTTGCCTAGCGGAATGGTGTAGTCCTCTTCCGGCACTTCCGCACGGAACGCGTGGTACAAGTTCAGATGCTCCATGAAAAAGACAGGATCATTATCGCGAATCGCCGAAATGAGCAGGCCTTTGGCATCGTAAGGATTAGAAGGAATAACGACCTTAATCCCGGGAGTCTGAACCAGGAGTCCCTCCAGGGAATCGGTATGCAGTTCAGCCGCCTTGACGCCACCGCCATAAGGGGTGCGGAACACGATTGGAGCATGGTATCTGCCGCCGGAACGGTAACGCATCCGGGCAGCCTGCACACATATTTGATCCAAAGCTTCATAGATAAAACCAATAAATTGGATTTCAGCTACCGGCCGGAACCCTTGGGTTCCCAAGCCGACAGCCAAACCGCCAATGGCTGATTCCGCCAGTGGAGTGTCAAATACACGCTCTTCTCCGAATTCCTCCTGCAATCCTTCGGTCGCACGGAAAACTCCACCCACATTCCCTACGTCTTCCCCGAACAGCAGAACGTTGGGATCGCGTTTAAGTTCGACGCGCATTGCGTCTCTAATTGCTTCTTTCAAGTTCATTTGAGCCATGACTAACCCGATTCCTCCTTAGATTACCTAATCAAGCTGTTAGTTGTTGCGAAAACGGCCGTTTATGAGCCTTTATTTAAAGTACGCTTTCTGTTCTTCTAAATACTGAGGCGTCGTTTCGAACATGGTGTCGATCAGACCGGGTACCGTCATTTTCTCCGTTTGCTCTGCTTTTTTAATATGCTCCGCAACGGTCGCTTTAGCTTCTTCTCTCACCCGGGCATCATCTTCTTCGGACCATAGTCCCTTTTTATTCAAATACTTGCGCAAACGCTCGATGGGATCCTTCACGCTCCATTCGCTCTCCTCGTCTTTCGTCCGATACTTCGTCGTATCGTCAGACATGGAGTGAGGACGGAAGCGATAGGTTAAGCCCTCGATCAGTGTCGCGCCTTCTCCGTTCCGGCCGCGCTCGGCAGCATCGCGCACCGCTTTAATAACGGCAAATACATCCATGCCGTCCACTTGCACGCCTTTGATGCCGGCTGCTACCGCTTTGTGAGCAACCGACAAGGCGGCTGTTTGCTTCGAGAACGGTGTAGTAATGGCGTAACCGTTATTTTGTACAAAGTAAATTACCGGCAGCTTAAAGACGCCCGCAAAGTTCAAACCTTCGTAGAAGTCTCCTTCGGAAGATCCGCCGTCACCGGTATAAGTAATGACAACGTTGTTCTTGCCGCGCTTCTTCAAGCCCATGGCAATACCGGTCGCATGCAAAATTTGAGCGCCGATAATAATTTGCGGCATGAGGACGTTCACACCTTCGGGTATTTGTCCCCCGTGCTGATGTCCGCGAGAGTACAGGAAGGCTTGATATAACGGCAATCCGTGCCATACCAGCTGAGGCATATCACGATAACCCGGACAAATGTAATCTTCTTTATCCAATGCGAACTCACTGCCGACCATCGTTGCTTCCTGACCGGATACCGGCGCGTAGAAACCAAGACGGCCCTGGCGGCCCAAATTGACAGCCCGCTCATCCCATGTTCTTGTGAACACCATTCTCCGCATCAGTTCTTTTAATTCATCGTCGCTCAGTTCAGGCATTTCCGCTTCATTGATAATTTCCCCGTCAGGTGAAAGAATGGACAGCGGCTGAACTTCCTCCGTCTTAACTTCATAAGCCTTGCTTACCTCGGAAGCTTTATTCATTACGTGCACCTCACTACTCATTTGCTTCGCACCTCGCTAGTCAATAATTGTTACGAAGAGTAATCTGTTATACTATTATTATATTACTGTCTCATTATAATTTCCACCAAAATATAAAGATTGTTCTGTTTATAGGCTTAACTGTTTAAAAACAGTTTAATAAAAGTTATATAACAGATGCTCCTGTTTTAACGAAGTTCCCCCATTAGCTTTGCCTTTTTATTTAATAATTTACCTCTGTACCGAAAAAAGTAAGAAGACAAAGCAGACATATGGCCGGCAATAAAGATTTTGAGTCCCTGAAGTGGAGAAAGCCCATTGCTTTTGAACGGAATGGATGCTCATCTTTAACACCGGATCTATTTAGGTGGAAGTTAAATCTTCAAGCATTTATTGAACAATAACTATGTAAAGAAAGAAGGAATGTCGATGGCTCCCTCTATTTACCACCGCACGATTATTAAGAAACAGATTTATTCCGCCTCTTTGCAAACCGAAAGAGAGATCTCGGTCTATCTGCCCCCGGGATATAATGAATTACTGTCTTACCCGGTTGTCTATTGTCAGGATGGAGTCGAGTTTTTAAATTATGGCCGCATAGCGACAACGGCTAACCAGCTCATTCTCGAGGAGGATATGGAGCCGCCGATTATTGTCGGGGTTCACGTCGATCTCGAGAACAGAACCGAGGAATATTCTCCGGACGGGGAACGCTTTGATGCATACTGTCATTTTTGGACGGATGAAATGATGCCTGAGATCGAGGCCAGCTTTCCGGTCCGAACCGTCGCCGAGGATAGAGTGCTGGCCGGTGATTCGCTAGGGGCTACGGTCAGCTTGCACCTCGCCCTGGATCATCCCGACTTATTTCGCAAAATAATTTCATTGTCTGGAGCTTTCCTGGCTCCAAGCATACAGCGTCTGCGGGAAGAGACGGATTTGAGCGGGCTTGATCTGTATATGCTGATCGGCCTGCAGGAAACAGAGGTCAAAACCGAACGGGGGACGTTCGACTTTTTGCAGGCGAATCGGTTAGCCAAGGAGCTGCTAGAGGAAAAAGGAGCGCAAATTTATTACGAAGAAGCCGAAGGAAAGCATATATGGGGATTTTGGCAAAAGAAGCTTCCAGCGGCCCTGTATCATTATTTGGGATAAAAAAGACGTCAAGGGCACGCCATATTCCGGGCGTGCCCTCAGCTGTTACAGAAAAGCGAGCAAGCATCCCGCTTGTTGAGCACCCGATCAGAGACGGGCTTCTTACCGGTCATAACGGGTTCTCAGCATCATCATAGCCTGTTCGATTTCCGGATTAAGAAGATGATCTGCCGAGCCCTCTATTACAGTCCCTCCGTTTTCCTTGACTACCTCCAGCGCTTTTGCTGCAAAGGACTCCGCCGAAGGAACACCGGCCAATTCCGCCAAACTGGCCATACTGGCTTCGCTTACCCGAGGATAAGCCAGTCGTTCCTCCCCGCCGGATGCGATTTGATAGAACTGTCTGGCTATAGCCGCTCTGTCCTCCCCTTTTCCTTCTACGACGACAAACGCTTGTACAACGAAGCCCCGGGTCTGCCGCCGCTGGGCGATTCCGCAGAACTTTCGTCCCTCTATCGCCAAATCGTAATCTCCGGGACAATAAGACCCGGCCACTTCACCATCCTGAATGGAGTCCGTCCAGGTAGAAAGCACTTTGCGCAGCAGCGAGACCATGAAACGAAAATCGGAGTGAAAATCCATCTTGCCTCGCGGATTAGGCAGGACGAGCGACAGATTGACCACTCCGGCATCGAGTGGAACGGCCGCCCCTCCGGAATTACGAACGGCTGTATCATATCCCTGTTTTCTCAGCCATTCCATTGCTTGTTCAGCGTGCGGAAGCTTCCGGTCTCTTAAACCGACTACAAACGCACGGGGATGTCTCCAAATGTGCAGCAGCGGTCCCTGCAGCTCCTCCACTTGTCTGCACATGACCTCATCCCAGGCAAAAGGAAGCAGAATCGGGAAACTGGCCGTGTTTACTTCCTGCTTTGTATGAATAACGGTAACCGTCTGCAGCCAATCGGCTTCAACAGATGTGACTTCAGATGCGCCTTCTTCGATTCTGTTCAAATCTTTTCATCCTATTCCCCAATTTAAGGTTGAATTTATGAGCTTATAGCTGCGGCTTGTCCATAGAGCCTAGGCTTCTTACAATCGGACCTCTTCGCCCCTTGTTATCCCGTCCTTAGTAATAACCGCATAGACGAGCGGCTTGGGCGGCACGGGGCTTTCTGATATAGAGAAGGCATTCAGCACTTGCCGGTTGATCTCCGCTATTTCGACATCGCTTGCTGATGACACATGCAGGTCGGCCAACGTCTCACCGGCTGCCACCCGGTCACCCGATCGCTTATGCAGGACGATACCGACGCCGAGATCGATCTTGTCATCCGTCGTAGCCCGGCCGGCGCCCAGAGTCATCGCTGCCCTTCCGATCTCCTCTGCTGCCACACTTTCAATCCAACCGTCCTGTGCGGCAACGACTGGAACGATCTGAGCCCCCGCATGCAGCAGTTCCGGACGATCTACAACATCGTCCTCTCCTCCCTGCGCTTTAATGATCTGCTTCAGCTTGTTCAATGCCGAACCGTTTGCTATAGCCTCCGCCAGTCGGCCCTTGGCCTCATCGTAATCGTTGGCCTTGCCCCCAAGCAAGAGCATATGGGCACCCAGCATCAACGTAACCTTCAGCAGCGGACTGCCGGCTTCCTTCCCCTGAAGCACTCGAATGGCTTCCTTCACTTCTAAAGCATTTCCGATCGAACGGCCAAGCGGCTCGTCCATTCCAGTAATCACCGCAACGGTTTCCCGGCCAACCTCAGTTCCGATCGCTACCATCGCCTCGGCCAAGTCAATGGATTCCTCCAGCGATTTCATGAAGGCACCGTTGCCGGTTTTGACATCCAGAACGATAGCGTCAGCGCCGGAAGCAATTTTCTTGCTCATGACCGAGCTGGCGATGAGCGGAATGGAATTGACCGTAGCGGTCACATCGCGCAGGCTGTACAGCTTCTTATCCGCCGGAGTGATATTCCCGGTTTGGCTAATGACGGCCGCACCGACCTGGTTGACCTGATCAATGAATTGCTGTTCTGTCCTCTCCACCTCATAGCCCGGAATAGCCTCCAGTTTGTCGATCGTCCCTCCGGTGTGTCCCAGGCCTCGTCCCGACATTTTGGCTACCGGAACTCCTGCCGCAGCAACGAGAGGTGCCAGTATAAGTGTAGTTGTATCGCCAACCCCGCCTGTACTGTGTTTATCCACTTTAATGCCGTGAATGGCACTCAGGTCCATTTGATCCCCCGAGCGGGCCATCTCCATCGTTAAATCAGCCGTCTCTCTGGCGGTCATCCCTTGATAATAGACAGCCATAGCCCACGCAGACAATTGATAATCGGGAATAGAGCCGTCCGTGCAGCCACGGATCAAAAACGCGATTTCTTCGGAGGTCAGCTCCATGCCGTCTCTTTTTTTGCGAATAATATCTACCGTTCTCATCCTTATCCCTCCAATAAGGTAAATCTGCATTGCTACGATTTAGCAATAGCGATGAAATAAGGTACTAACCAGATTGTTATATTTCCAATGTCAATAATAATACAGACGGAGTACAGAAGAGGCTAGGTGAGTCATTATCCCCCTCGCTCTTCTCTCTCCCTATTATAAACGATTTTTTGCCGCGAATCCCGACCTTCCCCTTTTCTCCGGCATTTGTCCCAACTACAGACCGACTATGAGAAGAACTGTAATCGATGTCCTTCGAGAAAGAGCGAGCTCGCGTTTAGATATCACTTCTGTAACAAAATTCCGGTACAAAACACAGTGTGTGTCCAAATTGTGAACTTTTAAATATTTTTAGCCAAAAAAATAAGGGATTGCAAACTTTTTGTTACTTTTACCCGTCAATAATCATATAAGCTTTAGTAAGAGTAACGTTCTGCCAGTCCAGACTACATTCCACCCGGTGCTTCCCCTAAATTATTTACCCTTTACCTTGCTTGAATATAGTTTCAAAACACAGCGAAAGGGTAACCATTTATAGAGGCTGTTCAAATCATTGCTTCTTGAACTCTCTTCCTGAGCATCAAGCTTATTTATAGAGCTGCTCTGCCCTTCCAGGTGGAAAAACAAAAAGACACAAGCCGGTGCATGCTTGCGTCTTCGCGGGTCCAGAATTACAATACTCTCTTTGCACCGACGTAACGAGAGCCCCAGTAGTCACTGTCCAGGCTGTCTATTTTAACGCCGGAAGAGGTTGTCGATGAAATAAATTTATTATCGCCTATATAGACTCCTACATGTGAAATAGAGAAATTCTTAGTAATGGAGAAGAATACAAGATCTCCTTCTTGCAAATCGCTTACGGAAGTCCCTGACTCATACATGCTCGCGGAAGTACGAGGCAGTTCAATCCCTTCTTGAGAAAATAAATAACGAATGAATCCGGAGCAGTCAAAGCCGCTCGGAGTTGTCCCTCCCCATTGATAAGGAGTTCCTATATATTCCTTGGCATTCTCGATGACATCTGGAGTCGTGCTAGCGACCGTCACTGTTGCCTCAATCTCTGACTCTGGGACATAGTACCTGGCTGGAGCGTGGTACTGTCCGTCTTCCGCTATAATAGCTATATAATTGACATCATCCCACTGCAGCATGTAACCAAACGCCTCGGATAAAAACCGAACCGGGACATAAACTTGTCCGTCTGCGAAATCGACTTCGGAATCCAATGCAACAGGCTCGTCATTCACTTTCGCTTCCTTGTTTCCGGTAACCAGATCAATCGTGCGGATGCCATTGGATACCTCGGTGATGACTTGTTCATTGTCCATGTTCCATGTCACCTGAAAACCGAGCTTCTCCGCAACCGACCGAAGAGGTACCATCGTCGTTCCGCTGGAGTCGATATAAGGCTGTCCCTCCGCGAATACGACTAACTCATCATTAATTTGCAGTTGAACATCAATTTCGGTATTAGCCGCATCAACCTGATGTGCCACCAACCAGCTAGATAGCAATAATGCCGACGACAAGACCATTTTATGACCAAAACGCTTGAACTTCAGAGTTGCTTCCTCCTTATGCCTCCGGAGTTAGTTGTCGGATTCGGGTTGAGGACTCCCCTAGTTTCGCGTGCACCCGCAAAACATTCACCCCATATTAGTCCCCCGTACCAGCCATTTCTGACAAGCTGGATTCGGCATTAATTTCTTATTCCTTTTTTTACGCTACCATATGTCACAATTTTACACAATGCAAATTTTGTAAACTTAATAATTTTGTCATCTTTTTTAGTTCTCAAAGGGGCAATTCCCGAATAAAAGAGCGAACCAACGACTGAAAAACAGGCTTGGTCCGGTTGGCCACTTCAACGACCTGTTCATGAGTCAGCGCCTCCAATTCTTCTCCTATGGCCATATCGGTTATGCAGGAAATTCCAAGTACCTTTAGCCCGCAATGCCGTGCGGCAATGACTTCTCCTACGGTGGACATGCCTACGGCGTCCCCCCCCAATCTGGCAAGCATAGTCAGCTCAGACGGAGTCATATAGGAAGGACCGCTAATGCCGCAGTATACTCCCTCTCTGAGTCGGCAAGTCTTCCGCTCGTCGTCGGCTTCCATTTGCTCACCCAGCCGTTGTGCCAGCTTGCGATATTCCCGGTCATAAGCTTCCGACATATCGGGAAATCGAGGGCCCAGTTCGGGATGATTAACGCCAATGAGAGGATGGGCCCCCGTCATATTAATGTGATCATTAATAAGCATCAGATCGCCCGGACGAAATGAACGGTTCATCCCCCCAGCCGCATTCGTTATGATTAACGTACCGATACCTAGAGATTTCATTACATAAATCGGGAAAACAACTTTTGTCATCGGGTAGCCCTCGTAATAATGAATCCTTCCCTGCATAACGACAACCGGCTTCCCTTCAAGCCGGCCCGCCACAAATTTGCCTTCATGACCGCCAACCGTCGAAACTGGAAAATGAGGAATCTGATGGTACGGAATCGCTATAGCGTCTGTCACCTGCTCAGCCAAATCCCCCAACCCGGAGCCAAGCACGAGCCCGATCTGTGGAGACAACCCTTGCCAAGCCTCGCGCAAATATTGAGCCGCTTCCTGAATCTCTTCCCACTGCCGGCTTTGCTGCATTCCAATCCCTCCTATAATTTATACTTCTGAGATAAGAGCTTGCATCAGCTCAATAAATTGGGGCTGAACCCTGTTCGCGGTCGCCACTACCTCCGCATGCGAAAGCGGCTGATCGAGCATGCCTGCCGCCATATTCGTAATACAAGAGACTCCGAACACTTCTATTCCCGCATGCCTGGCGGCAATCACCTCGGGTACGGTAGACATTCCTGCAGCGTCTCCCCCCAGCATTCGCAGCATGCGGACTTCGGCAGGTGTTTCATAAGTCGGCCCGGTCATTCCGACATATACACCTTCTTTTACTTTAATTTTGAGCCTGGAAGCCGTTCGTTTGGCCAACTCGAGCAGCCGACGGCTGTAGCCCTCCGACATGTCGGGAAATCGCGGTCCCAGCCGATCGTCATTAGGTCCGATTAGCGGGTTGCGAAACATAAAATTGATATGATCGCGTATGAGCATAAAATCCCCCACCTGATAAGAAGGGTTGATCCCTCCAGCGGAGTTGGTCACCAGCAAGGTCTGAACACCAAGAGCCTTCATGACTCTTACAGGATATGTAACTGCTTCGCCGTCATAACCTTCATATAGATGAAAACGTCCTTTCATCATGACGAGCGGGCGGCCTCCCCATTGGCCGAAGACCAGCTCTCCGGCATGCCCCTCCACAGTCGAAACCGGGAAATGAGGGATTTCCCGGTAAGGGAGAACCGCGGGCTGCTCCAAAGATTCAGCCAGTACGCCGAGACCCGAGCCAAGAATGAGTCCCATCGTCGGAGTTATGGAAATCCTCTCTCGAATCCAGTTGGCGGTTTCTTCCAGCCTGGACAAAGAGGAGGAGTGAGACGGTTGTGTCATTGTGGACATCTCCTTCCGTTACAAAAAATGAACCCATTTATTGCAGATCGTATCGTCAAAAAAAGAAAACGGTCCTTCTATTCCGCATCTTTTTTACACTAATTGAGCCAGAAAGCTGGTCCCAGCTCCAACCGATTCAAGAGCATAATTATCGGCAATCGTCGCTCCCAGATCGGCGAAGGTAGCCCTTACGCCTAACGAAGAGGGAGACTTCAGGGCCGGGCTCCAGACGAGCAGCGGGACATACTCCCGGGTATGGTCCGTTCCGGAATGATAAGGATCGTTCCCATGATCCGCAGTTAGAATCAGTAAATCTTTATCCCCGATCCCTTCCATGATTTCAGGAAGCTTCCGATCGAACTCCATCAACGCCCCGGCATAGCCTTCCGGATCGCGCCTATGCCCGTATAATGAATCAAAATCGACAAGGTTAATAAATAATAACCCGCGATAATTATTCTTCATCCGGTTTATGGTCTTGGTTATTCCATCGGCATTGCTCGTCGTGCGCAAAGCCTCAGTAACCCCCTCACCGGAGTAAATGTCATTTATTTTACCGACTGCGATACAATCGAAGCCGGCATCCTTCAGCTTATTCATGACGGTAGCATTCGGCGGCTTCACCGCATAATCGTGACGGTTCGCCGTGCGAGTAAACTGCCCCGGAGAGCCAACATATGGACGGGCGATCACCCGGCCAACAGCGTACTCGTCGCTAAGGGTCAATTCTCGGGCAATCTCGCAAGCCCGATACAGCTCCTCCAACGGAATAACCTCTTCATGGGCAGCCAATTGAAACACGCTGTCTGCCGATGTATAAACTATCCACGCTCCGGTCTTCATCTGCTCTTCGCCCAGCTCGCGGATAATCTCGGTGCCGGATGCCGGCCTATTGCCTATCACCTTCCTGCCTGTTCTCCTCTCGAACTCTTGAATCAAGCCTTTGGGAAATCCGTTCGGGTAAGTCTGAAAAGGGATCGTTACGTTCAATCCCATCAGCTCCCAGTGGCCTGTCATCGTATCTTTTCCTACGGATACTTCAGCCATTTTACCGTAGTAGCCGGCAGGCTTCTCAACCGGTGGAACCCTCATCAGCTTCTCTATATTTCCCAGGCCAAGCTTTTGCAAGTTAGGCAGCGAGAATGAATCGATCCGTTCGGCCAGGTGACCAAGAGTATGCGACCCCATGTCTCCAAAGCGATCGGCATCGGGGAGCTCCCCAATCCCGACACTGTCGAGGACAATGAGGCAAATTCGTTCAAATTTCATGTCGTTATTCTCTCCTTTCATTCCTTTGTCCGTTGGGAACGACTGCGGTTCGCCGTTCGTTACAAAGCGAAAACTCGCCCTGGAAGCCTCTTTCTTAATTCCATGGCTTTATCCCTCGGTGCCAACAATATAGAGCAGCGCCTTCCTTCCACGAGTCCATTTTCGATAAATTTCAACGCTTAACTCACTACCACTTGGCCCGCGGGTGAGATCGATCATATACTTCTTTCATGCGTGTTCTGGATACATGAGTATAAATTTGAGTCGTCGAAATGTCCGAATGACCGAGCATTTCTTGAACCGCCCGCAAATCCGCCCCGTTGTCCAATAAATGAGTGGCAAAGGAATGACGGAGCGTATGCGGAGTAATCTCTTTAGTAATGAGCGCTTCACGCGCATATTGTTTAATAATCTTCCAAAAGCCCTGCCTCGTCATTCCCGTCCCGCGCCGATTTAAAAATAAAGTGGAATCGGCTTGAGCAGGCTTGAGCAATTGCGGCCTTCCGGTGGACAAATATTCATTAAGCCATTCCGTGGCCGTACGGCCTACAGGAATGATCCGTTCTTTCGAGCCTTTGCCGATGCAGCGAACAAATCCCATTCCCAGGTTAACATTTCCAACCTCCAGGGAGATAAGCTCGCTCACCCGAATTCCGGTAGCATATAATAATTCCAGCATTGCCTTGTCGCGCAGCCCCGCCGCCGTTGAGCTTTGAGGAGTTTCCAGCAGCCGCTCCACTTCTTCAAAAGTTAAAATTTTGGGCAGCTTTTTCTCCTGGCGAGGGGACTCCATGTGGGCGGATGGATCCTTGGTTATCGTGCGTTCCTGCAGCAGAAAACGATGAAACGAACGAATGGACACCATTGTCCGGGATAATGTCGAGGACGCTTTTCCCTTTTTTTTGAGGTGAAGCAGATAGCCCTGCACATCCGCAGGAGCAAGACCGTCCAAAGAAGTGATGCCCGTGTCCCGCAAGTAGTCAATGTATTGGCTTAAGTCTCTCTCATACGCTTCGAGCGTATTAGAGGAAAGACCTCTCTCCACAGATAGAAAATGGATAAAAGATTGCAAATGAAGCTTCATTATAACCTAAACTCCCAACCCTCAAATAGTATAAGCTTTAGTTCGGTTGACGGTTTCATCGCCAAAAGCTTCGTAAACATAACTGCAGCTAATATACTAAAATTCGCCATTATTTCGTTCTTTCCTGCTTGATTTTCCAACCAACACAAAAAGACGACTCCCGGCAAAAAGTGCTGGAAATCGATTCTTCATATGATATGATTCAATATATCAGGCTTGGAAGCGATTCCGCTTCCGGACTAATTTTGTATATCCTCTTAATAAAGAAAGGGGTTTTTTGCGACATGAAAATCCACGTACTAGGAACAGCGGCGGCGGAAGGATTCCCTAGTCCGCACTGCAAATGCACCCATTGCGAAAAAGCTAGGAAGCTGGGCGGGCGAAATATCCGCACACGCAGCTCTGTCATTATCGACGATACTATTAAAATTGATTATCCCGCGGACACCTTGTTACACGCCTTCAGAGACCAGATTGATCTTACCGTGATCGAGCATTTGCTGTTTACGCACACTCATTATGATCATTTTTGCCCCGAAGATCTGCACAACCGAATCGAAGGGTATGCCCACGGATTCGAGCATGCGCTGAAAATTTACGGAAACGACCTGGTCATCCATAAAACGCGCCAAGTGCTGCCTGCACACAGCAAACGTCTGTCCTACCATCGCCTGCTCCCCTATCATACGATTAAGTTAGGCGAGGCGAGCGTCACTCCGCTGCTGGCCGATCATGACCGCTACGAGACGTGTTATTTATACTATATCGAGAAGAATGGAAAACATATGCTTCACGGACATGATACGGGGTGGTTTCCGGAAGAAACCTGGCAATGGCTGCAGGGAAAGCCAATCGATCTGGCGCTGTTAGATTGCACTAATGGACAACTGACGACAAGCAAGCGGGAAATCAACCACATGAACGTGGAGACCGTGCGGGAGGTAAAGCGGCGGTTGCAGGAGGAGAGTAATTTGGGAGAGAACTCCGTTGTTTTTGCAACCCATTTTTCTCATAATTGCGGATTGCTTCACGATGATTTGGTGCAAATCTTCCAGCCTGACGGAATTCAGGTTGCTTATGACGGAATGATTGTTCAGTTGTAATTCATCCTGGCACAATCAAGTATCCTGCCCTTTGGACAAGATGCAGGATCGACGATCTCCCGGCTATACCAGTAGAACATTGACAGCTTGCGACTATTGGCCATACCAGTAGAACATTCGCAGCCTGTCGATCATTCCATCCGGATGCGTGGCCGGGTCACCCGGATGAAAAACCTTAACTGCCCTGCCCCCGGGCTCGCGGTATCTGTCCATAGGCTGAATCCATTCGGTAATGACGGCTAGCAATAGATACATCAAATAAGTAAGAATTACGAAAGTGACCAGAAATTTAAATCTCTGCACCCATTTACGGACCGACAAGATCATTACGCATTCCTCCATCCATTCCCTGTTATGGATATACTTATGATCTTGTCCGTCCGGGTATGCTCGGACCCTTCAAGAGCCGGAAAATAGTTGAATGACTACTTATGAACTTGCCTTACAAGAGGTCAGAAAGCTTCGTATAGGGCAGTGATACCGCTTGAGCAATAGCCGGATGCGTTACCGCTCCACGGTAAGTATTGAGTCCAAAAGCAAGCGCCGAATTTAATCGGGCGGCTTCCTCCACCCCGGAACCGGCAAGCTCCATTGCGTAAGGTAGAGTGACATTGGTCAGCGCCAGCGTAGACGTGCGAGGAACCGCTCCAGGAATGTTCGGCACCGCGTAGTGGACCACTCCATGCTTCACATAGGTAGGCTGGCTATGCGTTGTTGCCCGATTGATTGTGGCAATCGTTCCTCCCTGATCAATCGCCACATCGACAATAACCGCTCCCGGTTTCATGGTGCTGACCATCTCTTCCGTAACCAGCTTGGGCGCCTTAGCGCCTGGAATCAGAACGGCTCCGATCAGCAGATCCGCCTTACGAACCGCTTCGGCAATATTATACGAATTGGACATTAACGTATGAAGCCTGCCGCCAAATACGTCATCCAAATAACGCATCCGATCCGCGCTTTTTTCGACGATGACCACATTAGCTCCCATGCCAAGAGCTATTTTGGCCGCGTTCGCACCGACGATCCCTCCGCCAAGAATGACGACGTCTGCCGGAGGAACCCCCGGAACGCCTCCAAGCAAAACCCCGCTCCCGCCATGAAAATGCTCCAAAAACCGCGCACCTAATTGAACCGACATCCGTCCAGCCACTTCACTCATAGGCGTCAATAAGGGAAGACTTCCATTAGGAAGCTGGATGGTCTCATACGCTACAGAGGTCACTCCGGTTTCCACCAGCTTGTGCGCCAAAGCTTCCGCTGCGGCCAGATGAAGATAGGTAAACAAAATCAAACCGCTGCGAAAGTAACCAAATTCCGAAGCAAGCGGTTCCTTTACTTTCATAATCATTTCCGAACGGGCCCATACCTCTGCCGCATCATTCACGATGCTTGCCCCTGCCTGACGATATTCCTCGTCGGTAAATCCGCTTCCTTGACCGGCACTGGCTTCCACCAGCACCTGGTGTCCTTTCCCGGACAGCACCGATGCCCCCGCAGGTGTCAACGATACTCTGTATTCATTGTCTTTAATCTCTTTTGGAACGCCAATAATCATAACCTATCTCCTCTCTTTCGGTACAAAAAACGCCTTGACTCTTTCACCGATCCGGTTTATTTCATCAGCCTTAGAACATTCATAGGTTTCGGCAGCCATAATGAAAATATGTATTAGCAAAAAAGCAACAAAAAACACTCTCCAGCTAACTCAGGGCTTAAGAGTGTTTAATTCTGCTTTTGACCGGAGCGGCGGTTTGTTCTTTTCCTTTGCCGATGCAGCGGTGACAGATGCCTTGAAAGTCCAATCGGTGGTCCAGCACTTTAAACGAGAATTCCTCCTCGAGTCTTTCTTCCAGCGGTCCGAGCCAATCTTCCATAATCTCATCTACCGCCCCGCATTGAACACATATTAAGTGGTGATGGTGGTGATGAGAACTATCGTTACGCAAATCGTAACGGGCCACTCCATCGCCGAAGTTCATTTTCTCCAATACATGCAATTCGCTTAACAATTCCAAGGTTCGATAGACGGTTGCCAGACCAATATCGGGGTATTTATCCTTGACCAGCATGAATACTTCCTCTGCGCTCAGATGGTCTTCTTCATTCTCCAACAAAACGCGAACAGTCGCTTCTCGCTGGGGAGTCAACTTGTAACCTTGAGACTGAAGCTGCTGTTTAATCTTCTCAATCCGCGTTTCCATTCTCCTCCCCCTTACCAATCCGCAAAGCAATGACCGGCTTCCCGTGTCATTTATTTAACATTATAGGGTGATGTAGAAGGGAAAGTCAAACATTTTACCGCACAGGCTTCCAATAATAGGAATTCCTCTCTATAGTAGTATTTGAAGTTCTTCCAATAAATGATCCCTACAGGAGGGAGACGATCTTCTCCGGAAGCTCTGCGAGCGAAATCAGATAAGGGGTTACCCATTTCATCATGATTGGGCTGACATAGGCTTCAAAAAGGGAGACGATAACGACAGCGAGCGCTAGAGTAAGGGTCGTTGTCGAATATTTGATAAAAAGCGGATAGACGCTTCCCGTTCGTTGAATGAACCGATTTTTGACCAGTTGGATCGAGAAGCTCATCGCAGCAACACTGGCAGCCACAATGACCGGAATTAAAACCATGTTCTGGGGAGCTATCGATGTAAGGGCGAACAGCATGCCTTTCCAGGAAAACTGGCCAACCATAAACCCGACACTAAAGCCAATCAGCACTCCTTTGATAAAATCAAGGGCGAAGATAAACGGCAGGCCGATGACGGACAACCCCAGAATCCAGATCAAGGCTACCCATTTCAGGTTTAACGATACCGCCTGAAAAAAAGTTTGTTTGGCGGCAACATCGCCCTCCGCACCTGTATCGATCGTATGGAAAAAATGGCCCAGATGCCGCACAATCTCCTGCTTTTGCTCCAGCGTCAGAGCATTGACCATAACCGCTCCAAAGATAACCCCGGTAATAAACAGTATCGACACGAACACATAGTATGATAGCTGGTCTTTTGAATACATGCGCAGGTCTTTCGGCATGTGGCTTCCTCCTCTTGTCCCATTATTGAATCTTATGAGATGAGGAGGAAAAGTATTCTATCAAACGAAATCAAGACAGCTTGTTAACCTTTCCATAGTGCCCGCCTCCGCCGTCCTGCACGGACAGCTTCCCGTCTCTGGCCTGCTTAATATATTCGGCGATTTCTTCTCCAACGACTTCCGCCAACTGCTCCGGAGCGACGTGGTGGAGAACATTCATTTCGGTGCCGAATCGGTCCAGCAGACGATTGAGCTTGCCGGGGCCCAGTCCGGGAATGAACTCCAGCGGCACCTGAAAGTGATAGGGGGGCCGGACAATCCCGGTGGGTGCTGAATCCCGGTCAGACAGCTCCATGATCCGGTCCCAGACTCCGCGTACTATTTTGCGGCTGCCGCAGCAGGGGCACCGCTCTTCCGCCGAATGGGATTCCTCGAGAATCGTGTCACATTGGGAACAGAAAGTCCGGTGATACTTGCCAAGCCGCGGATTCAATCCATAATTGGCGGTGACCGCTCTTCCTTCCCGGCCGGACAAGGCGAGAACCAGTTCCTGGAAGGAAGGCTCCTTCATTGCCATCTGGTTATATTCACGGCCGATTTTACCCAGGGAATGGGCGTCGGAATTCGTTACGAAGGACAGCGGATCCAGTTCGGAGATTCCGCCGGCCATTTCCGTATCGGAGCTTAGCCCCAATTCGACCGCCGCAACGTTGTCGGGATCCAGCAGCTCGGAAATCCGGGATGTGCAGCTCCCATAGACGCTCTTATGCGGGGTAAAGATGTGGGCGGGAATAACGATGCCGCCGCGAGCTATGACTTCCTGCTGAAGCACCCTGGCCGGAACGTAGATGCGCTGTGAGCTGAGCCCCACATTTTTCATATGCTTGCTCATCCACTCCGTGAACCGGCGCATATCGTCGAGGGTCGGCAAATAGGCCAGAAGGTGTGCGGGGCCCATCCCTGGATCGCGAACTTCAATCTCGCTGCCGAGCATAATGGTCGTATCGTGGTAGCGAATGCCGCCCCCGGCGATCTCGCTCATTTCACCCTTGTCCAAATAAGCGATAATCTCTTCCTGCACGGTGGGGGATTGACTGTCAATAATACCGATCATTTCTATCCCTTTGCGCTCCGATGCTTCTTTGGCAATATTATAAAAGGTCAGGTTGCGGGCTGCGCTGATCTTCACCGCGCTGCCTTTCTCCGTTCTTCCGATATGAATGTGCAGATCGACAAAATAACGGTTCACAGGAAGGACCCCGTCAGCCGATAAATCTGCCACGCATATACGGCCGCGATTGTCTTGGCATCGCTGATGCGGCAATCGGCAATATACTGCTTCGCTTCCTCGAGCGTCAGCGCTTCGCAGTCGAGAAATTCATCTTCATCCAGCTTGGCCTCTCCCGGCACCAGATCTTCAGCGACGAATAAATGCAGCAGCTCGTCGGCAAAGCCTGGCGATGTATAGAAGGAGCTGATAGGCCGGATGGAGCCGCAGCGATATCCGGTTTCTTCCTCCAATTCCCGCTTGGCCGCATCGACAGGCTCTTCGCCCGGGTCCAGCTTGCCTGCCGGAATTTCAACCTGGCTCCTGCCTAGCGGCTTGCGGTACTGTTCGACTACGAGCATTTTATCATCCAACAGCGCCAGGATGCAGACCGCGCCAGGATGTCTGACGATTTCCCGGGCTGCGGTTTCCCCATTTGGCAACCGTACCCGATCCACCTGCAGTGAAATCACCTTTCCTTCAAAAATTTTCTCGCTTTCCAGCGTTACTTCTTCAAATTTATTGTTGGCGGATGTCATGTCAATCCCTCTTTTCCAAAATGTGAGTATAACTTGTCCTGCCATTCCATATCTTTTTATTATACCACGATCCTAACAGGAATGAGGGCAGGTCAAATGAAAAGTTATACCGTCCATGACCAGCTGAGACTGGTCGGAAAAGCTTGGGAAATCCGCCATTACCTAAAGCGGACGATCAACCATACCGATGGGGGACAGCGATCTCTGTCCGAATGGCTGACAGGCCTCACCCACGACTCTCTGACCCGGCTTGATAATAGGGATACCTCCATAGATGCCAGCCGAGATGAGCGGCAGCGGCTGCGCCGAGGAAGAAAGCGGGATCCTCGTCCCATCCCCTTCCCATCGTCAGAATAGGCTTAGGATAGGCCCGCAAGGATTCCTCCAATAAAGCACGGGTATTTCCGCCCAGCCATAATAATTCATGCTGATCGGTACAGCCGGATTGTTCTGCCTGCTTGTTAATCCGATTTTTTTGCCACGGCTCCAAATCTTCCGGCAAGGGCAGCATAGCCCGATGCGCAGCGACCTTCGTCAAGGTGGTCAGGATATGATGGCTTAACCCGTGGTGGCGTTCCCTCGGATCGGCAAAGCTGAGTCTCGGAATAACGATGGGGCGGCCCCCGAGAACAGCGGCGGCATTAAGGACTTCCCCCGCTTCTATCCCGCTGTAGCCGTAGATCGTTCCGGTTCCGGCAATTCCCGGGCCCATCGTCACGATAATCAGATCGGCTTCGAGAATATGTTTGGCAGCCAAAAGAGCCGTATATTTATTGACGGCTTCAATATCGCCTCCAATCGCATGACCATAAGTGACCGTCCCGGCCAACCAGCCGCTGTCGGTCATCAAGGAAACATGGCTGCTGAAGGCGAGCGGCAAGGCCCCTCCGTCAGTCATGACATAGACGACCCTTGGCATCCGATCCGCATATTCGGCCCGAGCCAAAGATCGAAGCCAGCACATCGCGACCGGCAGCATGCTGTGAAGCTCACCGATCAATACAGGTGTGCCCTCCAGGCTGCGCTCTTCCGTAAAGAGCTGATGGTGCTCGCTTCCTTCTTCCTCTGCTGCAAGAACCGCAGTCTGTATCGGGGTATAGCGCAGCTTCATGATATGGCCGTCTTTCCGCTTGCTGGGGTAGCTGCTCACCTCTGATCCAGCTTCCGACTGCGGCAAGGATGACTGGCTTCGATCGCTATCATCGGCAGGGGCCCCTTGCTTTACCGCGGTGGCGATGATCGGCCTGTCGAATCCGGCGGCCCATCGCTCGGAGAGCCTTTCCTCCGCTTCCAGACAGCGAATGGACCATTGGGCTCGCCCGTGCGCCGACTGTCGAATCCATTCGCCGTCGCGGATCACCGCGTTGACGAAATCAACTCCCCCGCTCCCTAGCTGCAAATCCGCAGCGGTCCGGTTAAGCAATACGGTATCACCCGGAATAACAGGGGAATGGAGCTTCGTATATACAACTGCTTTAGTCAGGCTCAAGTCACGGGCAAGTCGCACCCATACTTCCTGATAGCCCCCTCTCCGCTCCGAATCCTTGATCACCCTTCCCCACTCCCATGCGACCATGCCGATTCCTCCCGCCATAGCTTTATCGTATATGTATGTGTCCTGTACTATCCTGATAACGATTTTGCCGCAATAAAAAAATCACATAAAACGAACCCCCTTAACAAAGGAGGTTCGTTCGCCTGTAGATTGTATGTTTTGTTATAGCGCCCGCGCGATGCGCAGCAAAATCGTCGCTGCTTCGCTGGCAATATGTTTGCCGGCTTGCGCCTCTACCTGATTGATAAAGCTTTTGGCATTGCCTTGCTCCAGCTTGCTCTGCAGGCTGTTGGCAATCCCTTTATTGTCGATCCAGCCGTCGTTATAAAATTTTTGCACTAGCGCCTTCAAGCTGTCCAGACTAGCGGCAACTTGGAAACGAACGGTTCTGCTTGCCGTATTGCCCGCCAAATCAGCGGCCGTAACCATAAATTCATGCATTCCCGGCTCCAGCTGGTACAAGTCGATCACAGCACTGGCCTGCACTGCTTTGCCATCCAGCAGCGCCACAGTCTTGGAGACATCTGCGCCCGATAAAGCGTCGCTTACTGCGAACTGCAGCGTTACTTGCTCGGCGCTCGTATACGTTCCGTCAACCGGAGAAGCGATCGTGATGACAGGAGGGGCTGCATCGATCTGGAAGCTGACCGCCTTCGCCTCTTCCACGTTTCCTTCCCTGTCTGTCGAACGGTAGCTGACGCTGTAGCGGCCATCCTTGTCAAAAACAAGCGGCTGCGTATAGGTCTGCCAGCTCGTACCGCCATCCAGGCTGTATTCGGTTTGCGCAATGCCAGATTCCTCATCCTCCGGCGTCAGGCTGACCGTTACCGGCTGTTTGTACCAGCCATTCTGCCCATCCGGCTGTTCCGGCGAAATTGCAGCAGCTGTGACTGGAGCCGTCCGGTCTGTCTTCTTATACTCAAAACGTACTGTTTGCGGCTCCGCGTGTAGGCGAAGGAGCAGCGCTGACAATCGACCGCAATCATACATTACTTTTGACCGGAATCCGCTCTTTTTCAATCATCGACTGCAATCATACAGTAAAGTCTTTCGATAAATCCAATTTCGGGCCTGAATGGCCGAATCTACTTTATATTTGCAGTAGATCTGTCGAAATGAGATCAAAAGTCACCCATCGACTGCACTATTGCATTCCTTCATAAAATTTGGAAAGAGGGTTTCACCACAATGAACAGGTTGTACATAAACTTCCTTTGCAAAGTCCCGTGCTATTCAATTGAATCAATAGCCTTAATCAGGATCCAAATGCACTAATTATCGGCTGAGTGAAGATAACGGAATCGCTTGCGTCTTTGAACGAGAGTATCCACCGCCCATACCACGCCTGTGACAAACATAATATCAAAGCAGACGTTAAACAAAAATAAATGCTTAGCCAGATCCGCTTCCCCGTCCCCGATCACCGGAACAATAAATTGGATGGCTCCTATTAGGGCAATAGCCATTTGCAGCTCCAGATAGATTTTCGTGCCCGGTCTTTTGGTTTCCATATACCAGCTTATCCAAACGAGGAAAAAAGCCGCATAGAAAATAATAAGGAACACCAGCTTATTGGGAAGGACATGCACCTTGAATTTGCTCCATAACGTGAAGGCGTGAGAGAGCGCGCCGGGAGCCCGGTTCTCTGACATCTCATAATTTCCTAAATAGGATGGCTTGATGATAAATGCCTGACTGGCCGTCGCCTGCAGCTTCTCCCAATAACGAACCGGATGCTTCAGATAGAACAAAGCAATTTTGAGATGGCCGACGTTGTCGTTCAGCTGTTGCTCGAATTCGGGAGATTTAATATCTATTGGCAGATCAGGAACAAAATAATTCGTATTGGCCAGAACAGCCCATTCGGGGTTTAGTCCGAGCTCCTCCAAATCTTGCTGCGGATTCGGAGAGTCCTTTAAGACTCCATAAAAAACAGTCTGATATTTATTAATAATTTTGATGCTGCTGTCGTGCGACAAAAAAACGACGGCGGATGTCAGCAAAAGCAAGACCGTTCCGGAGATTACTACCCCCCTCCATTTGACTCCTTCCCTCAGCTTGACAAAACGAAGACTAAGCAACAGCAGCACAATTCCGACAGGGGCATTCTGAACCTTGGCCCCAATCAGAAAGATAGCTGACAAGTAAAACCCGATCAACAGTCCGAGGGCAGGACGTTCTCGCAATGTCAGCGCCGTGCCAAAAGCGGCGGTCAGCAAAAGAAATAGCATCGAGACCGGCTCTCCGAACAAAGAGTTAAAATACGCAGCATAAGCTCCGTCCACAAATACGAGCACAAGCATTACAGCAAGCGCCCAGCGGGTCCAGGCTGAGTTGTCCCGATGTTCGTTAACAATCCGGTATAAGGCCGTTATCAAAATCAGAATATATAGCGCCGACAGGATACGAATATCATAAACCTCGGCATGAAACCATTGCTGAACCCAAGCGGTCAGCTTGACCAAGAGGGCCTGGGAGGATAAATAACCTCCCAAAGCCGTCAAAGCATTATGATTAATGGCATATTGGCTAAAAAAGTAGGTGAAATATTTATCCTCTTTTGCTACAGGCAAGTAGTCCAATCCCGCTGATTCCATAATCCTCTCAAAGTCCCCGTTATTCGCCATCCCTACTAACGGCTTAACCATTAACAAATAAGTTAATATGACAGCGGCCACGACAACGACAATCATTTCCGGCTTCCATAGCTTTGGCTTCATTCCTATTTCCTTACCCCCCTTTTCCTATCTCCTTATCCCTATTGAGACTCCCACGGCTAAAGCCGCAAGCGCTACACCTTACCGTGCGACGGGTGGGATTCTTGCATGACTAAGCGTTCGCAGTCATTTCTGTTTTGAACAGCCTGCAAGATGAGGGCATCCCATTGCCCCTCCTAAGACAGTGCCTATAGCATCTTAGGCTGATTGACTGTCACCATCAATCACAGGTGCATAACGAATATTCATGGCACCTACTAGATCCCTGTGCTTCTTAAACCCACATTTACACTTATACGTACGGTCTTGTGCCTTGTTCTTGGCAGAACATTTAGGACAGGTTTGACTCGTATAAGCGGGATGGACATATTCGACTTTCATTCCTTCTAGTTTGGCTTTGTATTTAATGAATGGGAGAGGCGGTAGAATGACCAGGTATGCAGGAATTCAAAGAATAGTTTTGATTATTCCATACGGAAACCGGCTTTTTCAAAACAGGTATCCTCTCAAATTTCTTCTTCTTCAATTTCTTGAACACACTCTTTGCATCTTGGATGGCTTGGTTTTTGACTGCACTTGGGAGCTGAGCAGGGATATCCTTGCTGGACTTCTTGGTGCTTTTCTTCTCAGCAACCATTACCGACACCAGAGTATTGATTGTGGAAATATAAGTTTGACTCATTTCACGCAAAATTGTTGCTTGTTCTTTTGTAGGAAGCAACTTGACCTTAACCGTGATCATTTGGGACATGAGGCCTCACCTCCCCTTAATTCTATCCATAATATGGACAGGACTTGATGGTATAGTGAATAGAAACGTGTGTTCTTATGTATCCCTATTCTACTCGTTAGATTGATAAACTACAAGATAGATAGCAAATAGATATAAAAAACTTCGGATACTTAGTAAGTACCACAAACCTTACGGTTTTAGTGGTACACCGTATCTGACCTCACTGTCATCCCATGCCTCAAGACCACCCTTCATGGGCTTTCCTGTTCGGAATATCTGTAAATGGTCTACCTATATCTTTACCCTGGATCCGCATCTTCAAACACCTGTTGGAAATAGCAGGCTGAAAGCGCACCAAAGAAAATTGTTAATAACTTTTATTGATTTTCACTTCCGTGAAAGTGTAATTTCACGGAAAAGATAACAACCTTAGCCCGGTTGAATTCCGGACTAAGGTTGTTTAATCGTTTATAGCTTAGATTAATGTATCCAGCATCCTCAACAGCATGACTACGGCTTCTGCCCTTGTAGCCTGTTCATTCGGTGCAAATTGATTGCCTTCCCGTCCGCGGATGATTCCTTCCTGGGCGGCTGCGGCTACGTATCCTTTGGCCCAGACAGGGATGTCGGCATCATCGGCAAAAGACGTAGAATGGTTGGACTGTACTTCTACGGTTAGTGCACGGATGATCATGGCCGCCATTTCCGCACGACTGATCTGCGCATCCGGACGGAAGCTGCCGTCCTCATAGCCATTGATTATTCCCGCTTTTACCGCCAGAGATATGGCCGGTTGCGCCCATTCGCCAATCTGATTGCGGTCGGTAAAGGCCAGAGGCTCTTCGTTGCCCTCTAACTGGAGCGCCCGTGCCAGCATCACTGTAAATTCCGCCCGGCTGATCGTCTTATCCGGATGGAAGGTATGGTCGGGATAGCCATTAGTTAGGCATTGCTGAATAGCTTCCTTAATTTGCTTCTCCGCCCAATGTCCTTGGATGTCGGTTAATTGAACATTGACGCAAGCCGGCTCTTCCATTACCGGTTTCTCAACGGCGAACACCGCGAATTTTGCGAAGTGATCTACTTCCGAAGTCACTTTTCCATCCTTCGCCGTTCCGCCAATTTCAAACCATTCGCGTTCATCTTCATCGAAATAGAAGATGGACGGGATTTGGTTCTCGCCAACTTTGCTTGGATCGTAAGCGATTGTAAGCGTCACTGGCTTCTTGAAATTGCCTTTGAAATCCTTCACTATTTCGAAAACGGAACTGACGAGCTCATTTTCAGGCATAGGCACGTTTAACGGGAAGATCCATTTCCGGATCGTTAATTGCATGTCTTGATCATACGCGTCTTCCGGAATGATAATTAATACATCCTCACCGAGTCTGGCTGTTCCGCTGCTTCCTGCTTTCAATATCACAGTGCTTGATGGCGGCAGATAGATAGCGCCCCCGCCACTGGAACTCGCTCTAACGATGACGTTGACTGCGGCTCGAATATGATCCGGATTTCCAACTCCATCCGGCAATTTCAGCTCGCCTGCGAACACATACGTGCCGGCTTTATGACCGTCATAGGCCGGGGTGCCACCATCCCAAGTTATTGCCGCATCTGTTGTTGTATCATCGCTTAAAGTAACTTTAACGCTCGAAGGCAGGTTCAAGTCTGAGCGTTTGGTTCCATATCTGACCGAGATGTCGGCTATTGCCGATGCTTCTTTCACGATAACCCGCTCGGCCTTAACGATAACCCGAACTTTTGCCTGAATATGATCCGGATTTCCAACTCCATCCGGCAATTTCAGCTCGCCTGCGAACACATACGTGCCGGCTTTATGACCGTCATAGGCCGGGGTGCCTTCATCCCAAGTTATTCCCGCATCTGTTGTTGTATCATCGCTTAAAGTAACCTTAACGCTCGAAGGAAGGTTCAAGTCTGAGCGTTTGGTTCCATATTTGACAGAGATGTCGGCTATTGCCGATGCTTCTTTCACGATAACCCGCTCGGCCTTAACGATAACCCGAACTTCCGCCTGAATATGGTCCGGATTTCCAACTCCATCCGGCAATTTCAGCTCGCCTGCGAACACATACGTGCCGGCTTTATGACCGTCATAGGCCGGGGTGCCTTCATCCCAAGTCACGGTTGCTTTCGTCGTGGAATCATCATTCAAAGTAACCACGACACTGGAAGGCAGCTTCAAATCGGTTAATGCGGTTCCATAGTCTACAGAAATATCATCCAGTGGTTCTGCTTCTTTCGCATAGACAGGGCCGGCTTTAACAATGACACTCACTTTCGCTTGAATGTTATCGGGATTGTTGACTCCTTCGGGAATATCCAACTCGCCCGAGAATTCATACGTACCTGCTTGATTGCCGTCATAAGCGGGAGTACCGCCGTCCCAAGTCACTGCGACATTTACTTTTGTACCGTCATTCAATGTGATTTCGACACTGGAAGGCAGCTTCAGGTCCGCCAATGCGGTTCCATGGTCTACAAAAATGTCGGCAAGCGCGGCAGCTTCTTTCACGATAGTGCCAGTCTCCCGGGCCTTAACGATCACCCGAACTTCTGCCTGAATATTCTTTGGATTTTCAATCCCATCCGACAATTCCAGCTTGCCTGCGAACACATAGTTGCCGGCTTTATGGCCGTCATAGGCCGGGGTACCGCCATCCCAAGTCACGTTGAGGCTTGGCTTCGCTCCGTCGCTTAAGGTCACTTGAATGGTTTTGGGCAAATCCAAGCTTTCTAACGGTGTACCGTACGCAACAGAAATGTCGGATAACCCGGCGGCTTCTTCCACAATGGCTGCTTCTGTCGCAGTCACCGTCTTTTGTTCACTGAGTTCACTTTCATTATGCAATCGGTCAACCGCTGTTACCGCATAGGTATAAGTCTTGCCCAAAGTCACATCCCGGTCGACATAGGAGGCCGGATCGGACTTGCGTATTGTAGTTAAAATATGAGCGGGATTATTCTTATCCAGCACTTGATCGCCGGAAGCACGGTAGATGACATAATAGGCCGTGCCGTCATCCGTATCTGTCCATTTCAATTGAATGCCGCTTGGATGAGAGAACGCTTCTATGGCGGCAGGTGCTTCAGGCGCCTCTGTTTCTAACCAGGGCATGACCGGAACGAGTGACGGGTATTTATAGACTTCAGCGATCTTATTCCTTAATTCCGGCTTCCCTATCAAATCCCTTGTTGTAAAGTGGATGCTGCCCTTTACTTGCTCGTAGTTTAAATTATAGATCAGTTGATTCGGGATCTCGTAAGGGTCCGTAAAGTTAGCGTCCGAGCCTACCTTATAATCGGCATGACCGATATAAAGATGAGTGTTGGCGTTATGCTCTTCAATGAGTTCACTCCACCAGTCCACTAGAATTTCATACGCCGCAGGGGCAAAACCGAAGCTCCAATAGATTTGCGGAGTAACGTAGTCTATCCAGCCTTCAATGACCCACTTGCGGATATCCGCATGGAGATTATCGTAGCTTGGCTGTCCGGCGTTCGTATCCGATCCGTTAGGATCCACGCTTTTATTGCGCCATACACCGAATGGGCTAATGCCGAATTTCACGTAGTTTTTTTCCTTTTTAATTTCCTGGCTTAGATTATAGATTAAAGTATCTACATTTTGTCTGCGCCAGGCATTAATATCTCCGGGGTAATCCTTTCCATATTTGTCATATGTCGCTTGATCGGGATATCCTTCTCCATCAAATCGATTCGGGTAGAAATAGTCATCGAAATGAACACCATCGACATCATAGTTTTTAACGACTTCCATGACACCATCCGTAATATATTGTATGGCCTCCGGTACGCCCGGATCGTAATACAATTTGCCGCCATAGGACATGACCCAATCCGGGTGCTGGCGTGCCGGATGGTCTTCGACTAGTTTGCTGAGATCCGTATCCATACTGATCCGATACGGATTGAACCAGGCATGGAATTCAAGATTGCGCTTATGCGCTTCCTCGATCATAAACGCTAACGGATCGTACCCGGGATCCTTCCCTTGAACGCCGGTAATCCAATGGGACCAAGGAGCCAGTTCCGATTGATAGAAGGCATCGGCCGTCGGCTTCACTTGTACGACCACCGCATTCATTCCAAGCGATTGATGAAAATCGAGCAAATCGATGAATTCCTGTTTTTGCTGCTCAGGGTCGGTTGTTGATTTGGGCCAGTCAATTCTTTCTACTGTTGAAATCCAAGCGGCCCGCAGCTCTCTTTTTGGCGGCTGAAGATTGGGGTTGTTCACGACTACAGTGTAAGTGGCACTCTTGCCTTCGTATTTTGCGGTAATGATGGAAATGCCAAGTGATTTTCCTTGAATCCATCCTTTATCATCA
Source organism: Paenibacillus sp. J2TS4 (assembly GCF_018403245.1). Taxonomy (GTDB): domain Bacteria; phylum Bacillota; class Bacilli; order Paenibacillales; family NBRC-103111; genus Paenibacillus_L. The sequence continues at coordinate 38,563 of NZ_BOSH01000003.1, read as the reverse complement.
ATAGTGGCTACACTTGGATTGCTGGAAGTAAAGGTGACGCCCTCCTGGAGCCCAACTTCAAAAGGTTCGATATTATAGGTTCCTATCACCTTGGCTTGTTTCGACTCGCCAATCTCCATTGCCGATAGTCCGGTTAATTTAATACTTTGCAGGACGGGAACCGGTATTCCAACGCTAAGCTCGAAGGAAGCCGATTTGTTTTTGTAGGATGCGCTTAGAATCGTTTTTCCAACGGACAGCGCCTCTACAAGCCCATTCTCATCGATGGTTGCCACTTCTTCATTGCTGCTTGAATAAGTCGCTCCAGTCAGAATCCGTACGGGCTCGGACACGCCTTGAATGGAAGCGTACAGCTCTGTCTGAGCTTGCTCAAACATCTGTAACTCGACAGCTCCTGTAAAATTAATCTGTTCCACAATCGGGCCATCATCGCTTACGATCAATTCATAGGTTGCGTCAAATACGCCATAGGACGCTGTAATGGTCGTTACCCCCTTGCTTATAGCAGTAACAGTGCCACTCTCATCCACGGTGGCGACATTTTCGTCACTGCTTGTGAAAGCTACTGGCTTCTGAACTAATTGAGGGGCTGTATATCCTTCACGTGTTTCGAAGACTTGCGCGGTTTGAGTTTCGCCTACCTTCATCGGAGTCAATCCAAGCAGATCTAAACCGTATAGCCCTCCCGTATCGCTGTAGAATACGCTTACACGATCGAGGAAGGCGGTTCCGGCCGTTTTATTCAGATCGTTGGTTTGTACGATATAGATCCGGCGAAGTTTAATCGGATCTGTGAAATCCGGTTTGGTCAGCCGTTCAGGAATATTGACGGTCACGTATTTCCATCCTGTCCAGTTAAAGCCTGATCCTGATGTAAAGTCGGCGACATCGGTTGTCGTATTGAACTCTGCGCGAAGCCAATGTTTATTATTTCCGTCCCCGTACACCCAAAGGCCAAGCTTGGTCGGCTTGCCTTCTAAAGTCCTGAAGTTTGCGGTTCCAGGATCCCAGAAGTTTACATATGCGGCTGCCGTGCCACTTTCTTGTACCAAGTTATAGGTTAGTTTGGCCGAATGTTTACCGTAGAGAACCGGCTCCGGTCGGCTTGCCGATTCTAATTTTCCCGTGGCTCTTATAAAAGAACCTGTGACGTCCCCCCCTTCAAAATCCTCGACCACTCGAACAATAGAAGATGGAGCTGGTTGGCTGTATGTAATCTTGGTGACCGATTCATCATCGGCTGTGTTTGTTGGGCCGTATGTAGTCCTGGTGACTGATTCATTTGCAGTGGATGCGGAACTTGCTGCAACATAATTGGCACCGCTTACAAAAGCGGACAGTAAAAGTACTAAAACCAGAATAAGTGAGATCGTACTTTTGGTTTGATGAAACCATTTCGCCAATGCCTTATTCCCTCCCATTTTTCATTTTGTGCAGTTATTTAATTTAGTTAACTGCATAAAATTATGAAATTTTATTTCACCCCTTTGTTATAATATATAAAACAAAATCGAAGTATTCATCTTTTTTATTGAGTGCAAAATTCAAAACTAAGATCGAGTAAGTAGTAACATGGTCTCGTAACTAAAAAGACTCTTAAACCATCCATTTCAGGTTTAAGAGTCTTTCTATCGGCTTATGACCCGGAAGCGGCTATTGACCCGAAGCCACCTCTTGGATGATAGCTAAGACGAGCTCAGCTGTGCTGACAAGCTCGCTCACGGGCATTTGTTCGGAGGTCGTATGGATGTTCTCATAGCCTACCGCCAAATTGACCGTTGGAATCCCCATTCCATTAAAAATGTTGGCATCACTGCCGCCGCCGGTATGAAAAGTTTCCGGTGATTTGCCAATAGACCGGATAGCCTTCATAGCCAGACTTACAACGGGAGTGGTCTCGTCATATTTGAACGACGGGTAGATAAGCTCGCTGCTGAATTGCACCTTGGCGCCCATTTCCTCCGCCGCCGCTTGGCTGGCGGCACGCATGGCTTCCACCTGCCGTTCCAGCTTTTGCTGCACCAGACTGCGAGCCTCCGCCTCCAGCTTCACCCGGTCGCAAACAATATTCGTCTGGCCGGTTCCCATAAAGCTGCCGATATTCGCAGTCGTCTCGAAATCGATCCGGCCGAGCGGCATTTTGGACACCGCACGGCTCGCCACCGTAATCGCACTGATTCCGTCCTCCGGATTAACACCGGCATGGGCCGATCTTCCCTCGAACATAATCGATATCTTCGCTTGCGATGGGGCGGCTACCGCTATTTTGCCTACTTCGCCATTGGAATCCAATGCATAGCCGAATTGGGCTTCCATTAATTTGGGGTCCATCGCCCGAGCACCGTTCAAGCCGGATTCCTCTCCGGCCGTAATGACAAATTGGATGCGCCCATGATCCATTTGCTGCTCCCGCAAGACGCGAATCGCTTCCAGCATGGCCGCAATTCCAGCTTTGTCATCGCTCCCGAGTATCGTTGTTCCATCGCTGCGTATATAGCCATCCTCATCCAATCTGGGCTTGATGTTATTTCCCGGGGCGACCGTATCCATATGAGAAGTAAAGAAAATGACAGGAGTCTGCTTCCCCCGCTCCGTCGCCTCAAGGGTGCAAATCAGATTGCCGGCCCCATGACCGGAACGGGAGGCCGAATCGTCCTCCAGCACCTTCAATCCTAATGCAGAAAACTTCTCCTTGAGTACTTGACAAATTTCCTGCTCATGCATCGTTTCGCTGTCTACCTGCACGAGCTCCATAAACTCTTCAACTAATCGGTTTTGTTGGATCATTGGACTTTCCTCCGTCAGGATTAATAGGTTACAATAGGAAATGAATCATTATCGGACAAGATTATAGATGAGTTCGGCCTATTGGGGTGTCCATAGATAGTATTCCCATAAAATAGAGGAGTTGAATAACCATGAGAAGAAACAAAATGTGGTTCCGAATCGTCATTTACGTCATGCTGGCCAGCATGCTGTTATCGACCCTTTTGTTCAGCTTCGCTTTTATTTTCCAGTGATCCGTTCAAGCATACGACAGATCATTGGAGTTCGACTGCTGCAGATGCAGCTGGAAATGTCAGATGGGGAATCCCCCACCTGATTTAAACTGCCTAGTATATATTCGTTTCGGCGTTGAAACTCTCCATATTTTCTTTAACTCTTTGCAAAAATCGTCCGCAAATGACCCCGTCCAAAATCCGGTGATCCAGAGACAGACATAGGTTAACCATAGAACGGACTGCGATCATATCCTGAATGACCACCGGTTTTTTAACGATAGATTCAAAAGTAAGGATGGCCGCCTGCGGGTAGTTAATGATCGGATAGGATAAGATCGACCCGAAAGAGCCCGTATTGTTTACTGTAAAGGTTCCCCCTTGAATATCATCCAGCCCGAGCTTGCCCGCACGGGCTTTTTTCGTTAGCCGATCAATTTCCCGGGCGAGGCCGGCAATATTTTTTTGATCCGCATTTTTGATTACCGGAGTGACCACCATATCCTCTGTCCCGACGGCGAGGGAAAGGTTAATATCCCTCTTGACGATAATTTTATCAACACCCCAGACGGAGTTCATAATCGGATAATCCCGAATGGCGCTTACGACAGCTTTTAATAAAAAGGCTAGATAAGTAAGGTTGATTCCTTCCTTGCGGCGGAAATCGTCCTTCCATTTATTGCGCAGCACGACCAGGTTGGTGACGTCCACCTCTATCATCGTCCAGGCGTGAGGGATTTCCGTTACGCTCTGCCGAGTCCGGCTCGCGATCGTATGACGGATCGGAGAGACGTCTATAAAATGATCTCCCGAACCCTGTTGCTCCGACTCATTCATCTTGACCCACGAGATCGGCGGATCCTGGGACAGATGCAGACCCGACGTACGGACAGGGACCTGAGGTTGCTTGAGCTCTTCCGCCCGCATGTCCTCACCCGACTCCGAATTCCGTGCCGTTCCTTCCCCGCGTTGATCCGCATAGGTCAGTACGTCCTTGCGCGTAATTCGGCCTCCAAGTCCGGTTCCCTTCACTTTATTCAAATCTATGTCGTGTTCGGACGCCAGCTTTAATACCGCAGGCGACAAGCGGGAGCGCATATCGTTGGAGCCTGAAGCTTGCTCTGTTTCTTCGAGTTTGCTGCTTCCTCCGTCATAGGATTCCGGAGCCGCTGCTCCCTCCGCTTCCGCGCCTGTATTCTCCAGACGAACGATACAGAGCACGTCTCCTACGTCCGCGGTCTCTCCTTCCTGCACCCGAATCTCCGTAAGCGTACCCTCCACTGTCGAAGGCATCTCCACATTGACTTTTTCAGTCATCAATTCACATAATACGTCGTATTTCCGAATGTAATCACCGGGTTGCTTAAGCCATTGTCCAACCGTTGCCGATACGAGAGTTTCAGCTAGATGGGGAACCGTGACTTCTACTTCCCGCCCTTTGGTTTGATTCATTATTCGTCCTCCTAAGGGTTATCCAATCTGGAGGGAATCGTCCTTCCGATCGGAAGCGTCTTTCTTTCTCCACTTCATGGACATTAACTCTTAATTGCCGACTCTGTATTTTATATCGAGGCGAGCTGTCTCATCGCATCCTTCAGTTTCTCCGGATTCAGCAGATAATGTTTTTCCAAGGTCGGGCTCATTCCGACAGCAGGGACATCCACCCCGCACAATCTCATAATCGGAGCGTCCAGGTCATAGAACATTTCTTCCGAGATGATAGCCGAAACCTCCGCCCCGACTCCTCCAGTTTTGTTATCTTCGTGGACGATCAGAACTTTGCCGGTTCGGGCTGCGGCCGCGAGAATCGCTTCATTGTCAAGCGGCTGCAGCGAGCGCAGGTCCAGCACATGGGTGCTGATTCCTTCTTCTTCTTCTAAATCGTCCGCTGCTTTCAGCGCAAAGTGAACCGTCATTCCATAGGTGATAACGGTTATATCCGTTCCTTCTCTCTTGACGTCGGCCTTGCCGATAGGAACGATATAATCTTCGTCCGGCACTTCCCCCGAAATCAGCAAGTAGCATTTTTTATGTTCGAAGAACAGGACCGGGTCTTCATCCCGAACGGCCGCTTTTAACAATCCCTTGGCATCGTAAGGGGTGGACGGAGCGACCAGCTTCAATCCCGGAGTGCCAAAAAAAACCGACTCCGGACATTGGGAATGATACAGTCCCCCGCCTCCCGTCGCTCCGTACGGAGCGCGAATCACGACTGGGCAGTTCCAGTCGCCGTTAGAACGGTAGCGGATTTTGGCCGCCTCGCTAATGATCTGATTGGTTGCGGGAAAAATAAAGTCGGCAAACTGCATTTCGGCAATCGGCCGCATTCCGTACATTGCCGCTCCGATAGCCACACCCGCTATAGCCGATTCGGCAAGCGGAGTATCCAGCACCCGCTCCTCTCCGAACATCTCGAACAAATGCTTCGTAGCGTTGTTGACCCCGCCTTTAACGCCGACATCTTCCCCCAGCACGAAAACTTGGTCGTCCCTCTGCATCTCGTCCTGCATGGCGGAACGAATGGCTTCCAAATATGTGATAACGGCCATCCGGCATCCCCCTCCTTTAAGGTTGTGCGTATACGTGCTTCATTAAATCTTCCGGTTTCGGATAAGGCTGCTGATCGGCATAATCGGTCGCCTCGTTCACTTCCTGCTGAACCGCCTCCTGAAGCTCGCGATCCTCTTCCTCCGTCCAGATTCCGCAGTCCATTAAATACTGCCTGAATTTGGGAAGGCCATCCTGCTTGCGATGTAATTCCACTTCTTCCTTGGATCGGTACAGCATGTCGTTATCGGAGGTAGAGTGGGGCGACACTCGATACATAACCGCCTCTATCAGGGTCGGTCCTTCACCGCGGATACCTCGCTCCCGGGCTTCTTTAACTGTTCGGTAAACCTCCAGCACATCGTTGCCATCCACACGAAATCCGGGGAATCCGTATCCAATGGCCCGATCTACGACTTGACCGGCAACCTGCTTATTCAACGGAACCGAAATAGCGTATTGATTATTCTCGCACATCAGAATCACAGGCAGCTTATGAACTCCGGCAAAATTACAGCCTTCGTGGAAATCTCCCTGGTTGCTGGAGCCTTCTCCGAACGTAACGAACGAAACACCCGGCTTCCTGTTCATCTTCGCAGCCAGAGCAAAACCGACGGCATGCGGAACTTGAGTCGTAACTGGACTGGAGCCGGTAACGATACGCAGCTTCTTGTGTCCAAAATGTCCGGGCATTTGTCTGCCGCCGCTGTTAGGATCTGCCGCCTTGGCAAAGACGGACAGCATCAGCTCCTTCAAGGTCATCCCGACACTTAATACGAATCCATAGTCCCGGTAATACGGCAGAAAATAATCTTCCTCTCGGTTAAGGGCATAGGCTGCCGCAACCTGGGCGGCCTCCTGACCAATTCCGGAGACGTGGAATTGAATCTTGCCGGCTCTTTGCAGCAGCAAGCACCGCTCGTCAAACTTTCTTGCTCTTACCATGTTCCGGTACATTCCTATCGCTTCCTGATCTGTCAAGCCCAATGAACGGTGTTTAGTCAATTGTCCTATGGACATGGAGTAAACCTCCTTCTATTCCATACTGGTCAAGCTTAAAATCGTAATTTCCTAAAAGCGATCCTGACATCCAGTTATCGTTCCATCGAAATCGAAATAGCCAAACTGATTTGGAATTTGGCAACAATCGGTGTGCTAAACAGCAAAATTAATACCTGGTCTTAAGACTTAACTTTAGTATATCATACCATATTCGAGATGTCCGTGAATAGTACTGTCCCGGATTACATTCCGATCGCTTGCCCATCCACTGCCAGCATCGCTTCCCCTAATATTTCAGACAGAGTCGGATGAGGATGGATAGTCATCGCCACTTCCCATGGAGTGGCGTCTAACAACTGGGCAAGGGCGCCCTCGGATATATAGTCCGTCACATGGGGACCAATCATATGAACCCCGAGCAAATCATTCGTCTTTTTGTCTGCAACGACTTTGACGAAGCCGTCGCTCTCTCCGTGAACAAGAGCTTTACCGATTGCTTTAAAAGGAAATTTACCTACCTTCACGTCGAATCCCTTCTCGCGGGCTTGCTGCTCCGTCCAGCCGGTGCTGGCCGCTTCTGTCCGAGTATAGATGCAGCGAGGGATCTGATGATCCGGAGTCCGATTGGGTACAAGTCCTGCTATATGATCAACAGCCGCTAACGCTTCATGAGTAGCGGCATGGGCCAGCTGCAAGCCTCCGATGACATCGCCGATCGCGTAAATATGAGGTTCTGCCGTCTGCAGATGCTTATTCACTTTAATAACGCCGTTCTCGATGCGAACATCGGTATTTTCCAGTCCAATATTTTCCACATTGGCTTGTCTGCCGACGCAGACAATGATTTTGTCCGCCTTGAATTCGAGCTTTTGTTCGTTGTGTTCGGCTTCTATCCGAACGCCCCCTGTTTCCTTGGCGACGGTTTCTGGAAGAATGCGGGTACCGGTATGTATCTTGATTCCTCTTCTCTTCAATATTCTTGCCATCTCAGTAGAAATCTCTTCGTCCTCCATAGGCAGAATCCGCTGATCGTATTCCACCAAGGTCACCTCAATGCCAAAATCATTAAGCATGGAAGCCCACTCGACTCCGATCACTCCCCCTCCGATAATCAGCACCGAGGAAGGAAGAGCTTCCATCTGCAGAGCTTCATCACTTGTCAATACAAACTCTCCGTCGATTTCGAGACCCGGAAGCGTCTTGGGTCGAGACCCCGTGGCGATGATGAGCTGCTGCGGAACGATCGTCTCTGTCTCTCCATTGACTAGCTCAACGGCAATCGATCCACTGCGGGGAGAGAAGATGGACGGCCCAATGATTCGTCCATTTCCTTCAATGACTTCGATTTTGTTCTTGTTCATCAAATATTGGACTCCTTTATGGAGTTGATCAACTATCCTCCGTTTACGCTCAAGGACTTTAGGATAATCCAGTGACATGGATGAAATGACAATTCCGTAATCTTCACTCTGTTTCATCTGGGCATAGAGCTCTGCGCTCCTTAACAAAGCTTTACTGGGAATACATCCCCGGTGGAGACAAGTTCCCCCCAGCTTGTCCCGTTCCACTATCGCGACGGTTTTGCCCAGCTGAGCGGCGCGGATCGCGGCTACATAGCCTCCCGTCCCGCCTCCTAGCACTACTATATCGTATTGGTTGGACATTATGATTGTACCTCCCGATGACTTGTCAGGCTTGCCTGCATATTATCCCTTACCCGGCATGGCATACGCTTCCGGTCAGGCTCTAGCATTTATTGTACTCTTTTTAACCATCATAAATATAGTATTTGTTCCAAAATAGACGAAATAGACACAAGCGCATATTCCTTGTATGATTAAGATACTTTCGGCAATAAAGATTTATCGTTGGAATCCGTTTCGTTCCGACCGACTGGGATTATCCTTATTGCCTAATCTATACCAAAGAGCAAGAGGGATGGAGAAGAAAATGATGAGTACGAAAAATCCAAGCACCGCATCCCGTTTGATCGCCGCCCTCCTGTTGGCCGTGCCCGGAATAGGGGCGACCTACGGGTTCCTGCTAATGAAGAATTCTATATTTGATCAGTTCCATCCGGATGTGGCTTTTCCTTGGGGGAAATTTCTGGCGGGCCTGCTGCTTTTTCTTATTGGGGTCGGTTTTATTGCAGGCTGGATTTTTTTCCGGGATCAAAAACGCAACTATGTCGCCCCCCGTTTTAAGAAAAGACGAAAACGTTAGGCACTTCTCATTCCGTTGGCCTGCCCCAACGATCCACACGCGAAAGCCATCTTACCGCTGCTATATGCTCGGTAATGGATCGCCGCTCGGCAAACCGGTGAAGCTGTACAAGCAGGGTTGTCCCGATGGCTAGAAGCCAAATAGGGGACACCGCGAACAGGAGACAGCCAAGGGCGAACCCCAGCAGGTTCGCTCCGGTATCGCCGATCATCAGCTTACCTCGTAAATCCAGAGGAAAAAGCAATGCTGCTCCGATCCAAAGCGGGAATAGAAAGCTGAAGGCCAGCGCTGCCTGTCCTCTTGCCGTTGTCATCGCCAGCAGCAACAAAGACAGCCCTATGAATGCTTTGAGAGCACGTCCGGGACGAACGTCCAGCAGATTAATGGTATTAGTCATCAATGGAATAAACCCAATTCCCCATAAGGCTTTCCACCCCAGTCCATCCGTCTGGATCGAAATCCAGACCGCCATAGTTAGAGCGATAACCGCTTTAGCGGCCCCGGAAGTTACGATTCCTTCACGAAACAGCTTGTTCCAATGGCCTTTTATCCCTTTCGTCTCGCGATCTCCCCAACGGTCATCCCACCATCCAGTCAAGCCTACGGCTGTCAGCGCCATCAAATAAACCGGATAAGATAGAGGCAGTATCCGCCCACCCAACGCATCACTTATTGCTTGAGGCAACAGGAAGGCGCGGTCTGCCCATTCGACGGCCCATCCATAGGCTATCGCCAATGCAAGCAAATAGATGCCTAATCCGGTCGGGATGAATTGACCGGCATAATTCCCCCGCATCAACTCGCCAGCGGTCAAACATCGGAGCAGTAAAAATACAAGCCCGTAAGCCCCCAGGCCAAATAAAACTGTAAACCAAACGATAAATATTAGCATATCGGTTTCCTCCATTTGGACCACAGGGTGAGCCCCACTGCAAAGAACTGCCTTCCGCGATGAGTCCATCCGCTCACGTCATTCCCTGTCAGCCGGTGGCAAAAAGGGATATCTACTTCGACGATTCGAAATCCAAGGACCGCGGCATCGATTGTCATTCCCACCTCTACTCCGAAACCGGAGGAAAAGCGGCCAATTCGCTCAAGCACGCTTTTCTTAATCGCCCTTTGTCCGGACAACGGAGCTTTACACTGATATCCGCTTAGCGCCTCAATTCCATACCGGGCCAACCGCTTAACCAGCCCAAATCCTCCGCGTTTACGACGGGGCACGAAACAAGCGACGCTCATATCCGCTCGTCCATCGAGGACAGGCTGCAGCAGCAAGTTCGCATAAGCAGCCGTTTCCCTCAGATCGGCATCCAGAAACAGGATGACTTCCCCGTTGGACTGAGCCAGGCCTGACTGAAGGGCAGCCCCTTTCCCCTTATTGACAGCATGCCGAACGACATAATGGCATAAAGCTTCCGCTAAATCGGCGGTCCGGTCCGAGCTGCCATCGTCGACAACGATCAACTCCGCATCGACATGGTCGGCGAATGGACGCAGGGCACGCAATGTCGCGGTGATGGTACGCTCTTCATTCCAAGCCGGAATAATGACGGAGACTGCTGGGCTGCTCATAACTGAGAGCCCCATACCGGTTCCGCCGAGCTAAGAAAGCCATATCCTTTAGCGTCGATCAGCTTCCCTCCAAGCTTGATGCGGACCAACAACGAGCTCCCCATACCGGGCCTGCCCTTTTCCAAAAAATCAAGCACTCCGGTATGGGTTCCCACCGCTATAATTCGCTCGGCTCCATGTTCATCCGCGAGCAGCAAAGCCGCATCCTCACTTGTGCCATGACACATCCACAGCTTGGAGGGAAGCCCTAATTCATGCATTCTGGCTAAACCTGGAGCATGGCCGCTTGTATAGGAATGCACTACGATTTCCGCTCCGGAGAGCAGGGCCGACTGACTGACACTGTCCATATCGCCGACAATGATATCTGGACTGTACCCGCAATGAATAAGAGCGTCTGCCCCGCCATCCACACCGATCAGCACCGGTTTTACAGCGGTTATATAAGGCTTCAGAGCATGCAGGTCCACCATATGATGCGGCCCGCGAATAACGACAAGAACATGCCGACCTTCCAGCGGCGTTCGCAATGGAATCCGCGGGAGGGGGCGGGTCAGCCATTCCTTCTCCGCAACGGCAAAGCTTAGCGTGTTATTGGCAAAAGCGCGGAATACATCCGCATAGTGCGAATGGGAATGATCATAGGCTTTCTTATAGGCATCTAAATTAAATCTCCGACATGGAATACCCCATTGGCCGGTTCTGAAAAATCTGCCATCTATATAAGCCACGACCCCATCCTCAACCCAGCTGTAATGATGAGGATCTATTTCAAATAAAGGGATGTCCGCTTCCAGCAGAACTCGTGCTCCGCCTGCGGGGAATTGTCCGGTTATAAACTCAGCCGCATTCACCACCGCCTGCACTCCGGCAAGTACTAAAGATTCCGCGGTGGTCACATCCAGATTCGAATGCTGCAGGACCGCTATGGATCCGGGTTCCAGCTCGGGAAGAAGCTCCTTCGTCAAAGTTCCTGCCCTCACCCTTCCCGATAAAATTCTATCCACTTTCTTTTCCATCCAAATAGCCACGGCTTTGCACTCCGTTCCTCGTGATCTGGTTGTCCTTATTGTTGCTTATTAAGGAGCAATCCATTCCACTCCCAGACCGATGGCCAAAAAAGAGCAGAGTTCCGTTGTTCCCGGCTCTGCCCTTTTAATTAATCATCATTCAGTTCCTTTCCTCGCTGTAAAATTAACAAGTCATTGACATCCGACGACAATCAGTCCTCGGGGCGGTTCTCCCCCTTTCAGGAAACTTTATGCTCGATTCTCAGCTTGTCCGCCACCATAGCGATAAATTCGCTGTTTGTCGGCTTCGCCTTGCTTATGTTGATCGTATATCCGAACAGGTGGGAGATGGAGTCAATATTCCCCCGTGTCCAGGCTACTTCAATCGCATGACGAATCGCCCTTTCCACACGGCTGGGGGTTGTTTTGTAACGTTCTGCAATAGCGGGATATAACGTTTTCGTAATCGCGCCCAATATTTCGATGTTGTTATAAACCATCGTAATCGCTTCGCGTAAGTACTGGTATCCTTTAATGTGAGCCGGCACACCGATTTCGTGAATAATGCTCGTTATATTCGCATCCAGATTGCGGCCTTTTGTCATAGGCACTACATTGCTTTTGGATAGGGATGAAGAACCTGTAGAAGAAGTAACCGCATTCTGGTTGTTGGACACAAGCTGTCTAATTCTGCTGGTCAGCACTTCCATGTCAAATGGCTTCAGAATATAGTAGGAAGCTCCCAGTTGAACCGCTTTTTGGGTAATCGTTTCTTGGCCGAACGCCGTTAACATTATAATTTTCGGTTGAGGGGACAGGTTCATTTCACGCAGCTTTTCCAGTACACCCAAACCGTCCAAATGCGGCATAATAATATCCAATATAAGGACGTCCGGCACCTTATCCTGCTGTTCAATCAGCCGGAGAACCTCATTGCCATTATAAGCGACACCTGTAACTTCCATATCTTCCTGGTTATCGATAAACTCCGAAAGCAAGTTAGTAAATTCCCGGTTGTCATCCGCCAAAAGCACTTCAATCTTTTGCAAATTGTTATCCTCCTTATAAACTGGAATGTAAGCTTTTTTCGCTATAAATCATTTCGACATCTAAATTTAAATTCCTGCTGTCGAAAATTATTTTTCTTTCTTTTTTTTTCGATTTGATTTATAATAGATAATTTCATCAAAATTTCTTTCTTTTTCTACAAAATTCCGCAAAACCTTCCAATACAGGCTTTAAAAAATGAAAACAAGCCTCATGATCTTTTCCACGAGGCTTGTGCTTATTAGCTTGCTTGAGAATCCGGTGCTTTCTGATTGCGCAGGATGATTCCCGCATCCTGGAGCATCCATTCGATAAAGCAACCATATCCGGAGCTTGGATCATTAACGAACACATGAGTGACGGCTCCTACCAGCTTCCCGTTCTGAATGATGGGACTGCCGCTCATTCCTTGCACGATCCCGCCCGTTCTTTCCAACAGCCGCGGATCCGTAATTTTGATAACCAATCCTTTAGTTGCGGGAAATTCCTGCTTGGCTGTATGCATAATCTCAATGCTGAATTTCTCGACCTTTTGTCCGTTGACGACTGTATAAATTTCAGCAGGCCCTTCTTTAACCTCCTCAGCGAAGGCTACAGGAATCGGTTTTTGCGCCAAACCGAAATCCGGCTGCTGCAACATCCGGCCAAAGATGCCAAATGGAGTGTTCTTTTCAATATTTCCAATCACTTTACTTTCCTTAAAGAAGTGCGCTCTCTTCTCTCCTGGTTCCCCTGTCTGGCTTTTTGCAATCGAGGTTACGTTGGAATGAACAATTTCCCCGCCTCCGACTTCTATCGGAGTTTGGGCGTCCATGTCCGTTATGACATGGCCGAGCGCTCCATATACTCCCTGATCCTGAGCGTAAAAGGTTAAAGTTCCCACTCCTGCAGCGGAATCGCGAATATAAAGTCCGAGACGGTAAGCTTTGTCAATATAATCATAGGCTGGCTGCAAGGAGACTTTAATTTGCTCTTTGTTTCGTTTAACTGTTAAATCCAGCGGTTGCTTGGATTCCCCGGCCTTTTTAACCAGTTCCCCCACTTTAGTGACATCATTGATGACCACCCCATTGATGCTCGTAATGAGGTCTCCTACTTGAATCTTCGCTTCCTCGCCGGGGGATACTTTTTGCTCATCGGAAACCGAAACAAGATGATGCCCGACGACAAGAATTCCTGACGATTTTAATTTCACCCCAATCGTCTGACCGCCCGGAATGACCTTCAAATCCGGAACAACATTCACTTTTACAGTTTTCAACGGAATTTTTCCGAACAATTTGAGCTTCATTTCCGTTTGTCCCACATTGTGCGATTGGAGGGTAAAAGGCTCCTTAAGGTTCAACTCAAAGGAGGGGCGAGACGAACCATTCACTTGGACGATGCCGGGATCCTTAACGCTCACCTGTGCCTGAACAGGCATGGATAACGCCAATTGCTTGCCTTGTCCGGAAAAAATGTGCAGCTCTTCGGGAAACGCCGCGAAGCTTTGAAAGGGTGTAGAGATGCTGATTAGAGCTACGAAGAAAACGAGAAGTAGTCCGATCCATCTTTTTCTATTGCTGGGGTTCAAACATATCACGCTCCCTTACTTCTGCTGCCTGACGAGGAGTTGTCGTCAAAAGCGTACCTATAAGTTAACCCCAGCCAAATCGTTTTATTACTGTAAATGATGCCACGAAAGACAAGGAAATTAACGGCTTGGCACTTCTTCGGAATCTTTTCTGGCTTCCGCCATTCGGATCATTTCCTGTGCATGGTGCAGGGTGGTCTCCGTCACTTCTACCCCGCCAAGCATTCTCGCCAATTCAACCACACGTCCCCGTTCGTCCAGAGCTGTCACTAAGGTGAAAGTTCGCTCGCCCTCCACTTCCTTGCGGATCAAGTAGTGTCCATCTGCCATGCATGCCACTTGGGGGAGATGCGTTATGGAGAACACCTGGCACTCACGCGAAAGTCTGGACAGCTTCTCTGCAATAGCTTGGGCAGCCCGTCCGCTGACTCCAGTATCTACCTCATCAAAAATAAGAACCGGAATTAAATCCACTTTGGCGAAAATGGTTTTCATTGCAAGCATAATCCGTGACATTTCTCCTCCGGATGCGATCTTGCTAAGCGGGCGTAAAGGTTCCCCCGGGTTCGCAGATATTAAAAACTCCACTTGATCCATCCCATGAGGACCGATTTTTACCGTCTGTCCCTCTACGGAAGGTCCCTGCGGGTCGTGGAGAGGCTCCAGCCGGATGGCCATCCGGGTTCGCTCCATATGTAATTCTTGCAGCTCACGCTCTATGGAAGAAGCCAGCTTGTCCGCCGCCTTCTTGCGCAAGCTCGACAGCTCTCGCGCATAAGAAATCAGCTGCTCCAGTTGTTCGGCCAACTGCTTCTGCAGCTTTTGCATGGCTTCGTCTTTATTTTCCAGAAGCTCCAGTTCTTGCTGGATTTGCTCCATATAAGCTAATATTTCAGTCGTAGTCGGTCCATATTTGCGCCGAAAGGATGAAATCAGGTCCAGCCGCTGCTCAATCTCTTCCAACCGCAATGGATTAAACTCAATCTGCTCACGATAATCGCGAAGCTGGTAAGCCGCATCCTCCAGTTGGTAGTACGATGACTGCATTTGTTCCACCAGAGGCTGAAGCACCTTCTGATCGACCCCTGCAATTTCCTGAAGCTTATGGACCGAGTTCCCTATCGCATCCAAGCCTTTATTTCCGTATAAAGCTTCGTAAGCTTCCGTCACGTTTTGAAACAATTTTTCCGCATTCCCTAGCTTGTGCTTTTCTTCCGCTAACCATTCATCCTCACCGGCTTTTAATTCTGCGGCCGAAATTTCCTCTACTTGAAAACGGTATAAATCTTGTAGGTGAAGCGCTTCTCTCGCCGATTCCTGCAGCTCTGTCAGTTGCTTCTGAATCCGCTTATACTGCTCGTAAGAAGCCCGGTATCGTTCTTTGGCTGCCTGCAGAGGCTTGCCTCCATACAGGTCGAGCCAATGAATATGCTGCTCCGGCTTCATCAGCGATTGATGCTCATGCTGTCCATGAATGTTAACGAGCCATTCCCCAACCTCCCGAAGCATGGAGAGATTGACGAGTTGACCGTTGATCCGACTGACACTTTTACCTTGTCCGGATACTTCTCTGCGAATGACCAAATGCTCGTCCGGTGAGGCATCGATTCCGATTTTATTCAGAACCTCCCATACCGGATGCCCTGCTGGCAGATCGAACAGCGCTTCAATTTCCGCCTTGTCGCACCCATACCGAACGAGCTCGGAAGAGCCGCGCCCGCCAGCTATTAAGCCTAACGCGTCTATGATAATCGATTTACCGGCGCCTGTTTCCCCCGTCAGCACTTGAAATCCTTCGCGGAAAGACAGCTGCACCGATTCAATGACAGCCAGATTGCGAATCGATAGTTCCGTTAACATTGGATCGTCCTCCAAGCAGGTCAGTTTGAGTTGCAAGACAGCTTAGCCTTCGAATTGCGAATTTTGGTATATGTGGCATTAAAGAAAGGGATCATTCCGTTCCGAAGGAAAGTGCCTCCGAAGCTTCAAACATCATACTCCTTCCCCAAAAAGTGAAGATGGGCTTCGAAGCGATTCCAGGGTCTTCGGATGGTAGGAATACAAAGCCAAAACTCGCCCTGGAAGCATCTTTCTTTCTCCACTCCATGATCTATCCATTCTTTAGATCAACTTATATAGTTCTTGTTAACTAATCATCCCGATAATCCGCTCTACAAATTGCTTGCTTTGTACTTTGGTGCGACATATGATGAGGATCGTATCGTCCCCGCAGATGGTTCCCATTATTTCTTCCCACTCCAAATTATCGATAAGCGCCCCAATCGCATTGGCCGTTCCCGGCATACATTTCATGACGACCAGATTATCCGTGTAATCAATGCTGACATAATGGTCTGTTAAAGCCCGCTTCAATCGAAAGGATGGGTTATAATGCTTGTCCGGGGGAAGCGAATATTTATACCGTCCGTCATCAAGCGGAGTTTTGATCAACTGTAATTCTTTAATATCTCTGGAAACGGTCGCTTGAGTCACCTGAAACCCCGACTCTCGTAAAGCCTGGACTAGATCATCCTGTGTTTCGATCTCACGGCCAGCTAATATTTCGCGAATTTTAATATGTCTTTGTCCTTTCACTCAATCATCACCTTTATCTCCATTGATTTCAAATTGGATCTTCTGGATCGTTCGAAGCTTAGGATCTACATATAAAATGCCTTCCGCTTCATTAAATATTAATGCATAAGCCATCAGCATATCTCTCAACCCGCTGCCGGTCATATCCAGAGGCTTGCGCTCCTTGGCCAGCTTGACGACATACAGCCCCTCATCTTTGCGGGCAAAATGATCGATAAACAACCGGCTCTGGTATTCCTCTTGCTCATTGACCCAAATGTTAATATTCACCTTGCGCTTTAAGGTCATGACTTCGTAGCCGGATTCTTCAAGCAGCTCGACCGCCGCCGTCACCGGAATTTCTTCATCCACTTCGATTTCCCAATCGCTTTCCTCCGGAGGCTTGTTCCACCATTGACGGAGCCGGGACCATCCCCACAGAATAAGAAGAGCTATAATGACTACAAGGATGTATCGATCGATGTTCTGCATCCGATCACCTCGCTACTTTTATTCTCTTCCCGGCCTTGCAATTCCTCTTTTTTTCTTTGAGGTTTGCCTATATGTGGGACTAAAGAAAGCGGATCATTCCGTTCCGAAGGAAAGTGCCTCCGAAGCTTCAAACATCATACTCCTTCCCCAAAAAGTGGAGATGGGCTTCGAAGCGATTCCAGGTACTTTTCGGGAACCCCGATCCAACCCATTATTCCTTATTTATGGATGGGCCTTCGGATGGTAGGAATACAAAGCCAAAACTCGCCCTGGAAGCATCTTTCTTTCTCCACTCCATGATCTATACATTCTTTAGTTCAATTTATATAGAATGTATCCGACCGTGAGCCCTTTATTTACTTGGGGATCTGAGAGCTTAACGGATTATCAGAGAATCGCTGATACAATGGCCGACAATCGAAAATAAACCCATCACTCGGATGGGTTTCTCGCAAGCGTATCCGCCGCGTCCTGAACGACTGCGCTAATCGTCGTTTCGATTCCTGCCGGCTCGGATAACGATGCTGAAGCTACTCGCCAGTAGGCTAAAAATTCGATATTTCCTTCCCCGCCCGTAATCGGGGAGAAGGTAAGACCGTGAAGCTCAAATCCGAGCTCAGCGGCAAAACGAACCATATTGGCCAGAACCTCCCGATGAACCTCCGGACTTCGAACGACGCCGGATCTGCCCACTTGCTCTCTTTCGGCTTCGAATTGCGGCTTGATAAGCGCCACCACTTCCGCGCCAATAAATAGCATCGCTTTAAGAGGAGGAAGGATCCGTTTAAGTGAAATAAACGAAACGTCGATAGAGGCAAATTCGGGTTTAGGTCCTTTCAGCCCTTCCGGTGACAAATGGCGGAAGTTCGTACGTTCCATGACATGAACCCGGGGATCGCTCCGAATGATCCAATCCAATTGATTATAGCCCACATCAATAGCGTAGACATAAGAAGCACCGTTACGAAGAGCGCAATCGGTAAATCCGCCTGTAGAGGCTCCGATATCCAGCATAACCTTAGCGCTAAGATCAATCCCGAATACCTGGAGCGCTTTCTCCAGCTTCAATCCTCCACGGCTGACATAAGGATGCACCGCTCCCTTGACCTGGAGTTTGGCCGAACGTGGAACCCGGGTCCCCGCTTTTTCCAGCCGTTCCTCCCCAAGAAAGACAAGACCGGCCATAATGGCCGCTTGTGCTTTTGCCTGGTTATCATAGTAGCCCTGCTCCACTAATAACAAATCTATTCGAACTTTATCTGAAGACATTCCGTTCCACCGTTCTAGGCTCTAACTTTTTTGCGGGGCAGCATAGCCTGTATTTGCAATGCGATGTTTTCTGGAGTTAATCCGATTTCCGCCCGTTGTTCCGAAATGCTTCCATGCTCTACGAAATAGTCCGGTACACCGATCGGTTTAATCTGCATCCCGTAAATTCCTTTATTAGCGTAGAACTCCAGCACGGAACTGCCAAAACCGCCCATCGCGGCGCCTTCTTCCAGCGTAAGCAAGCTCACTCGCTCTTTGGCCAGCTGCAGCAGCATAGTCTCATCCAACGGTTTAATAAACCGGGCGTTGATTACCCGTACATTCATTCCTTGCGGCTTCAACAGCTCGGCTGCCTGCTCCGCCAGCTGAACCATCGGACCTACTGCCAGGATGGCATACCCCGCCCCTTCCCTGACGACTTCCCACGTTCCGATCGGAATAGGCTTCATAGCCTCCTCGAGCTTGACCCCTGTCCCATTGATTCGCGGGTAGCGGACCGCAATCGGCCCATCATTGTATTCGATAGCCGTCTTCATCATATGCCTCAATTCATTCTCATCCTTCGGCATCATGACGACAATGTTGGGAACGCTCCTTAAGAAGGCGATATCATATACACCCTGATGCGTCTCTCCATCGGGCCCGACAAATCCGGCCCGGTCGATCGCAAAGGCTACATTCAGATTTTGCCGGCAGATGTCATGGACTACCTGATCATAAGCTCTTTGCAAAAAGGTCGAATAGACAGCAAATACCGGCTTCATGCCTTCGCCCGCCAAAGCTCCGCATAGTGTCGCGGCGTGCTGTTCAGCTATTCCGACATCAATCATCCGGTTTGGAAACCGATCCGCGAACTTCAGCAAGCCCGAGCCGGCGGGCATGGCAGGAGTGACCGCGATAATCCGGGGATCGTTCTCAGCGAGCTCGATCAGCGTACTGCCGAAGACGTCGGTATACATCGGCGGACCGACGGATTTAAGCATTTGACCCGATTCGATTTTGTAGGGGCTGGCCCCGTGCCAAGCCTGCGAATTGGCCTCAGCCGGCTTATAGCCTTTGCCCTTCACCGTCACGACATGAAGCAGAACGGGTCCTTGTACTTTATCCGCCTGCTGGAAGGAATCGAGTAACAGAGGCAGATTATGACCATCGATAGGCCCCATGTAAGTAAAGCCGAGCTCCTCGAAAAAAATTCCGGACACGACCAAATACTTCAGGCTGTCTTTTAATTTCTCTGCTGTCTTCGCTAAAGAATCTCCGATAGCCGGAATTTTCTTTAGAATATTCTCCACTTCTTCTTTAGCTTTCTTGTAATGCTTATCCGAACGAAGGCGGCTCAAATAATTGTGAATGGCGCCGACATTCGGAGCGATCGACATTTCGTTGTCATTCAGAACAACGATCATCTTCTTCTTCTCATGACCGATATGGTTCATAGCCTCAAGAGCCATTCCCCCGGTCATCGCCCCGTCTCCAATGACAGCGATAATTTTATTGTTTTCCTGCTTGAGATCGCGCGCAACAGCCATTCCCATAGCTGCGGACAGGGAGGTGCTGCTGTGCCCCGCCTCCCATACGTCATGCTCGCTCTCGGATTTTTTGACGAATCCGCATAACCCTTTGTATTTGCGAAGGGTGTGAAATTGATCTTTTCGTCCCGTCAAAATTTTATGTACGTAGGATTGATGTCCTACGTCGTATATAAATTTATCGTTAGGGCTATCGAATAAATAATGCATCGCAAGTGTAAGCTCAACAACACCCAGATTCGGGGCGAGGTGACCGCCTGTTAGCGAAAGCTTTTCAATTAAAAATTGTCGAATTTCTTCGGCCAGAATTTCTAATTCTGCAACAGACAGCCTTTTTAAATCCTCAGGCTGATTGACTTGTTCGAGCACGTTTATTCCCTCGCTTCCCGTTGAGTGATTTGCGCTTTCGTTTCTTCGGGTTAAACAAACGAATTTTTAGATGACGCTCCAAGTAATAGAACAACTTGCCAATCATCAGAACAATGTCCGTCGCGTAATGAATAGCGAACGATTTGCCCAATGCTTTGCCCCCGACCGTCATGGCCGAAACCATGGCCGTAAAGATTACGCTAATTGTAATGCTGAGCGCCTGACTTTCGCTTCCAATATTGCCCAGAAGCTTAATCACGACAATCGCAGAGGCCGCTCCGCTAATAACGCCCGCCATATCGCCGATAACATCGTTGCAAAAATTGGAGAACCGGTCCGCATTGCGGACAATATAGATGGAATGCTTGGAACCTTTAACCCGTTCGGAAGCCATTCCGTGAAAGGGAACCTCGCTTGCGGCCGCCGCCGCCAGTCCCAGAATATCAAAAAAAACTCCGATCAAAACCAGCAAGAATACGATCAGCATCCCGAAGCCCCACGACACACCTTCCAGTATGGAGGTGGAGGCAACGGTGAATATGCCGGCCATAATGAAGGTTACGACCGATATAAAAATACTCCATTTCATGGAGTGCTTTAACGAATATTTCATGCTTCGGAACGTCTCCATCTCTAATGAAATGGAGTGGCAGCTTTCTGAGTAAACGCTGTGGCTTAGGTCCAGTAGGTTTTCCCAGGCCAGTCTCCCTATCGTCGCCGAAAGGGCGGTTTCCCTTTATG
This sequence comes from Paenibacillus sp. J2TS4, assembly GCF_018403245.1. Classification (GTDB taxonomy): domain Bacteria; phylum Bacillota; class Bacilli; order Paenibacillales; family NBRC-103111; genus Paenibacillus_L. The sequence continues at coordinate 17,613 of NZ_BOSH01000003.1, read as the reverse complement.
CCAGCCTTGACGCTGTCGCCAGTCATCAGACTGGATTACCACTCAGACCACACTATAATCCCCAAAAAGCCTCACGGTTGTGAACAGTCTAGGAGTTTTCCTCGGGCAGTCCTTAACCAATTCTTAGCCTCTTTTGCAAGCCAGATTTCATACAGCACCAGTCTCCATTTTTTTGGCCGAAAAAACGGAGTCCTACTTTCTGTAATCCCCTCTGACTCACTCAAGGCAGGCTACGCTGCACGCAAGCCATTTTAGTCTCCCCGGCAGACGGTTAGGAACCGCCGGTTGAACAAGTTAGACTCGCCTTTGCAGGTTCATACCCCAAGCCGTAACCGAGCGCGCGGTGGCGCAAAAGCCACGAACTTGGGCCTCCGCGGAAGTAGGGTCAACGCCCACATGCCTTTGTGGATCGCCCTCCAACCTTAACTCCCAGCATCAGCCCCCAACTGGGCGTTAGAAGCCAACACCAGGAACTTCATCGATGTGCCCTTTGGCGAATTTTTAGGCCCGCCCTCAGAAATGGTAGACTGACTAGAATACTGCGCCACCCTGCAATGTAATTCATTATATCACAGGTAGCAAATCCTTCTCAACGAAAGCCTTGAGAATAGAACCAAAGTTCCGGCATGACTAGTATTCCCGTCTCATTAAAAATTCAGCTAAATCTTTGAGCCGCTGCGGTTGAGGAAAGCCCGCCGACATAATCGCCTGTATTCCTTCGTCCGTTAGCAGCTCCACTCTTTTCATGGAGGCCTCCAGGCCAATGAAATACGGATAGGTCACCTTCCGCTGCTGTTCATCGCTGTTAACCGGCTTGCCCAGCTTCGTTTCATCGCCTGTAATATCCAGTATATCATCCTGAATCTGGAAAGCCAGACCGATGGAGTAACCAAACCGCTCCAGAGCTGACAATTGATCCGGAGTAGCGCCCCCGATTATTCCTCCCGCTTTCAGCGAAAAAACGATCAGGTCTCCGGTTTTATGCCTATGAATATTATCAAGCTCTTCCTTCCGGGTCAATCCCTGCTCGCCGAGCATATCTGCGACTTGCCCGCCAACCATTCCTTGAAAACCAGCCAGCTTCGCCATCTCTTCTATAATGGCCAAAGCACGATCGGCCGGGACTTGACCGCTGCGCCCTACCTGGGAAGCGGTATAAAACGCATGCGTGAGAAGAGCGTCACCCGCCAGAATGGCCATGGCTTCGCCGAATACTTTATGGTTGGTCGGCTTGCCTCTGCGATAATCATCATTATCCATGGCGGGAAGATCGTCATGAATTAACGAGTAAGTATGTATCATCTCGACCGCACACGCAACCGGCAGAGCCGTCTCTGCTTCTCCGCCCAGCGCCTCCACGGCCGCAAGAACAAAAATTGGCCTGAGCCTTTTGCCTCCCGCCAGCAGTGAATACATGGCCGCCTCGCGCAGTGGAGCGGGAACAAACCCATGCTCCGGGATGGAACGCCTGAGCTCGCTCTCAATGAGAGCGGCTGAGGCTTCCATATATTGTTGAATCGTCTTCGCATCGTTCAATCCGTTTCACCTTCATCCATTTCCGCAAGAAAAGGTTTTTTGCCTATCGTTCCGTTTTCCTCAATAAGCAGCTCCACTTTACGCTCAATTTGATCCAGCTTTTCACTGCACATCCGGGACATTTCCATCCCTTCCTGGAACAGCCCGATTGCTTTTTCGAGCGGCACATCGCCGTTCTCCAATTGGGTCACAATCTCCTCAAGCTTATCCATCGCTTGCTCGAAGCTAAGCTCTGCTTTGTCCATTGTCATCGTCCTTGTCCTCCATCCCCCATACATGGCAGTCCAATTGTCCATCCGTCAATCTAACTTTAAGCAAATCGCCAGGCTGCACTTGATTAATCGACTTGATTAATCGCTTTTCCTGCTCATCATATACAAGACTATATCCGCGCTGCATAATCTTAAGCGGACTGAGCGAGTCGAGCTGGCGCAACTGTGAAGTGAAACGGCTGCGCTCCATTCGATACAGCACCTGCATAGCCTGCACGATGCGCTTGTGTGAATCCTCGGTCCGCCGTCGGGCGTAATCGACCTGCCGCTTCGGATTGAAGCTGCTCACGGCCTGCTCCAGTCTGGATTGTCTTGCTTTAATATCAGACAGCCGATGCCGGATCCGGAATTGCAGTTGCTCCGACAGCCGGTCCAATCGTTCCGCGGGCTGCTGAAGCTGCTTCAGCGGATTCGTCAGTACCGGGGAGCGATTAATCCGGTCGAGCCGCTCGCGCTGCTCCTGCAGCATCTGGTACAATCCTCGTCTCAGCCGGTGAACAGAATAAAGGAGCTGCTGCTTGAGCTCCATATGATGAGGCACAGCCAACTCCGCCGCCGCCGTAGGCGTCGCCGCCCTGAGATCGGCCACAAAATCGGCAATTGTAAAGTCCGTCTCGTGTCCGACAGCCGAAATGACCGGAATGTCCGATGTGAAGATGCTCCGGGCAACGATTTCTTCGTTGAACGCCCACAGTTCCTCAAGGGAACCGCCTCCGCGGCCGACGATAAGCACATCGACCTCACGCTGCCGGTTGAACGCTTCGATCGCCTTCACGATCGAAGGAGCCGCTTGCCTTCCTTGCACAAGAACCGGATAAAGCTGCACCGGCACCGACGGGTATCGCCGCTGCAATGTCGTTACAATATCCCGGACAGCCGCTCCGGTTGGAGAAGTGATGACGCCGATCGCTTTAGGAAAGCGCGGGATCGCTCTTTTGCGGGCGGCCGCAAACAGCCCTTCCGCATCCAGCTTCTTCTTCAGCTGCTCAAAGGCAAGATACAAATTGCCTATGCCATCCGGCTGCATTTGATTGACGTAAAATTGATATTGGCCATCTCTTTCATAGATGGAAATGCTCCCCCTCGCCAAAACCCTTAGTCCTTCCTTCGGTACAAAGGAAAGCCTCTGGTTATGCGAGTGGAACATAATGCTTTTTACCCGGCTCTGAGCATCCTTAAGCGTAAAATACATATGGCCGCTCGAATGGTGGGTGAAGTTGGAAATTTCCCCTCTCACCCAAACATTTTGCAGCCGCTCATCCGCTTCCAGTGTCACTTTGATATGCCGGGTCAGATCTTTGACGGAAAATATCGTTTCCGGATTCATGATCACCTTCCGTTTATCTAGGCGTCGGCGCCATGTTTTGGGCGGCTTGCAGTGTATTCTGCAGCAGCATCGTAATCGTCATGGGACCTACGCAACCAGGAACAGGAGTGATGTGCCCGGCGACCTGTGCGACGCTGTCGTAATGGACATCCCCTACCAATTTACCGTTGTCCAACCGATTCATCCCGACGTCAATCACAACCGCTCCCGGCTTAACATGCCGGGCTTCGATTATTTGTGCGCGGCCAACAGCTACCACCAGAATGTCTGCCTGTTTCGTAATTTCCTCCATGTTCGGAGTCCGGGAATGACATACAGTGACGGTAGCATTCTCCCGCAGCAGCAGCATCGCCATCGGCTTGCCTACAATATTGCTGCGGCCGACTACAACGGCATGATTCCCCTCGATTCCCACTCCGATTCGCTTCAGGACCTCGATAACACCAGAGGGAGTGCAGGGAAGCATCCCCGGTTTGCCGATCATTAAATTGCCGACATTGGCGGGATGAAAGCAATCCACGTCCTTGTCCACAGATATAGCATCAATGACCGCCTCTTCGTTAAGATGCTCCGGCAGCGGAAGCTGCACTAATATTCCGTGAATGTTAGCATCCCTGTTCAAGCGGCCGATCAATTCCATCAGCTCTCCTTGTGAAGTGGATGCCGGAAGGCGATACACTTCAGAATGTATTCCTACCTCTGCACAGGATTTCTCCTTATTCCGAACATAGACGGCAGAGGCCGGATCATCTCCGACAAGCACGACGGCCAGTCCCGGCTGTATTCCATTTCTTACTAAATCTTGAACCTGCTTAGTTATTTGTTCACGAATTTCCGCCACGATTTGCTTTCCATTAATTCTTTCCGCTGTCATATATGATTCCCCTCCTTAAATATGCATAGCTGTCTATATAAGTGACACTAAAGAAAGCGATCATTCCGTTCCGAAGGAAAGTGCCTCCGAAGCTTCAAACATCATACTCCTTCCCCAAAAAGTGAAGATGAGCTTCGAAGCAATTCCAGGTACTTTTCGGGGACCCCGAAACCAACAGATTCCTTATTTATGGGATGGGCCTTCGGATGGTAGGAATACAAAGCCAAAACTCGCCCTAGAAGCATCTTTCTTTCTCCACTCCATGATCTATGAATTCTTTATTGTCGAGTATATTAACTTTCTTTCATATTAACCTTTTGAACAGATGGTGTAAAGACGAAAGTTAAGGAGGAAAACAATTCGATTGTTCGTGTTTTAGGGGCGTTTGGCTTTCAATTCTTCCATCTCACGAATCATTTGACCTAATACTCCGTTTACGAATTTACCCGATTCCTCACTGCCAAAATGTTTGGCCAGCTCAATCGCCTCATTGACGACAACTTTCGGAGGAATGTCATCCCGATAGATCATTTCATAAGAAGCCAGACGGAGGATCTCCCGGTCAACTTTGGATAAACGATCCATTTTCCAGCCTTTAATATACTTCTCCAGAAGTTCATCGATCGCATCCAGATGCTTGCGGGTGCCCTCCACCAGCTCGCCTACATACTCGGGACTAATCTCCTCATGCCGGACATCCAATCCGGCTTCGTTCTCGTGCACCGCTTCCTCGATTACGATCTGAATCGCTTCCTGTGAAGAGACCTCATTCATTTGCATTTGATAAAGGCTTTGCAGCGCTAATTCTCTGGCTAGTCGCCGTTTCATTGATTTTCCTCCCAATTCTAAAAGTCAGGTTCCGACAGGGCAGTGCCTCGCCGCCACATAGACGCCAAAGCCTCCGGACTTGTAAAGTCTATAATGTCAAAAAAACCTGCAAGGAACAACCGGTACAGAGCAGTTGCCCTTTGCAGGAATTTATCTGAACATTCTCCATCTTTCCGACAACCATTGCCAAAGGTTCTCTGCTTGCAATCGGAATTCCTTGAAATCGATTTTTTTTCCAACATAATAACCGATAAAAACAATAAAAGCAAAAATAAGCGTATCCCAGAACCCGACAATCAAGTAAAGAATGCCGAGAATGACTCCACATAACGTTCCGATGACGGTGCCCGGACGACTTTCCAGCATTTGTTTAAACATTCCGGAATCCCCCTTTATCCCAATATTGTTATTGGGTCAGACCCCCCGCCTTCTAAGGCGGGAATGAATCAGGTGGAGGAACGGCCTCCATCCCAATCTCCGAAGCTCAGCTTCCACTGAGAGCTCACTCAACCCGGCTTTTGAACGTTGGGGATGATTGGACGATATTCGCCACATATACTGAAACGACGGCAACCGGAATGCCGGTAATTTCCTCCACGTATTCCTTAACGGCTTGCTGAATCTCCTCAGTCATTTCTGGAATCGGCGTTTCCCCATCCACGACCGTACGCAATTCAATCTCGATGCCGGAGCTGCTCACGTGTACCCGCGCACGCAAGTCTTTAACCCCGCGGGTCCGGTTGGCGGATTTCAAAGCCAGATTCTCTACCGTATCCAATGAAATCCTTATATCTCCAAAATCCGTCCGCTGGTCTATCGAGGCCATATTGCCTTTGGCCGGGCGAACTGCAATAACAAAAAGCCGAATGCTGATCAAGATAACGGCAATTAATGTGGCAATAACGGCTGCGGCAGTAGGATAATCCGTATAAACCTGCTCCACAAACCGCTTGGTGCTCTCCATTGGGATGGCATTAAACGCAGCAATCAGCATCACGCATGATGCTACGATAATAAACAGACTGAAGATAAATAATAATAATCTGTCGATAATTTTGGCCACTGCGGCTTGTCCCTCCTTAAAGGAAACCCCCTGCTTGATAGAGGGGGTTTAGTTTCGGATCGACTCCATTACTTCACTCGAAGAACGGCCGGGTCTTCTTCGCTCGCTTTGTCCACAGTTTTAAAATGAACATCATGAATATGTACGTTAACTTCTACGACATCGAGACCGGTCATCGATTCAATCGCCTGCTTAACGTTCTGCTGAATCTCTCCGGCAACCTCCGGAATTTTATGACCAAATTCGATAATGATGGAGACGTCAATAGCCGCTTCTTTCTGCCCGACTTCCACTTTTACGCCTTTGGACAAGTTTTTGCGGCCGAGCAGTTCCGCAATGCCACCTGCAAAGCCGCCGCTCATTCCCGCAACTCCCGACACTTCGATCGTCGCCAAGCCGGCAATCACTTCAATAACTTCCGGGGCAATCTGAATGTTGCCCAAATCCGTCTTCTCATAATCCGGGGCAATTGTACTCATATTTGATGACCTCCTGATCGCTTTCAGACCGTGCAAATCTCGTTCAAGGACAGGTCTGTCTTATTTAATTACTATACCATTGCTGAAAAAATATGACAAATAAAGATATAGAAGCAAAACTGCTTCCGTTCCGAAGGAAGTACCTCCGGAGCTTTAGTTCACATCATATTCTTCCAGAAATTTAATATCGAAATCTCCGTCTATAAACTTCGGATGATTAAGCAGCTTCAGATGGAAAGGGATCGTTGTCTTGATACCTTCTATAGCAAATTCATTAAGCGCCCGCTTCATCCGATCGATGGCTTCCTCTCTTGTCTTACCCCAAACGATCAGCTTGGCGATCATGGAGTCGTAATGAGGGGAAATGACATAGCCCGGGTAGGCCCCGCTGTCCACCCGCACGCCGAATCCACCAGGAGCTAAATAAAAATCGATCTGCCCCGGGGAAGGCATGAAGTTACGGTCCGGGTCTTCCGCATTAATGCGGCACTCGATCGACCAGCCGTCAATGACCACGTCCTTTTGAGAGAAGGACAGTGCTTCTCCCTGGGCCACCTGAATCATCTCTTTAATAATATCAATGCCGGTAATCATTTCGGTAACGGGATGCTCGACCTGAATTCTAGTATTCATTTCCATGAAGTAGAAGTTACCGTCCTCACCCAGCAAAAATTCGAGTGTCCCCGCGCCGGAATATTGAACCGCCTTGGCGGCACGCACAGCAGCTTCTCCCATTCTTTCCCGAATTTCCGGAGTTAATACCGGACAAGGGGCTTCCTCTACCAGCTTTTGCCGTCTGCGCTGGACAGAGCAATCCCGTTCGCCTAGATGGACCACGTTCCCGTATTTATCCGCGATGATCTGGATTTCGACATGCTTCATTCCCGTTAAATATTTCTCCAGATACACCCCGGCATTGCCGAATGCTTTCTCAGCCTCCTGACGAGCCGTAGTAATCTGCTGGATCAGCGATTCCTCGTTCTCGGCAATCCGTATTCCTTTTCCCCCGCCTCCGGCGGTCGCCTTAATAATGACCGGATAACCAATCTCGCGGGCAATCCGGATGGCGTCCTCCAATTCGGCAACAAGCCCGTCCGATCCGGGGATAACCGGTACTCCGGCTTCCATCATCGTCTGCTTGGCGACGGATTTATCTCCCATCCGGTTAATCGCTTCGGGAGAGGGGCCAATAAACGTAATGTTGCAGCGATCGCATATCTCCGCAAAATCGGCATTCTCCGCAAGAAAGCCATAACCCGGATGAATAGCATCCGCTTCCGTCAACGTCGCAACACTCATCAAATTGGTAAAATTCAAATAGCTGTCCTTGGAAAGTGTCGGTCCGATGCAATAGGCTTCATCCGCCAATTTGACATGCAGGGAGTCGCGGTCAGCTTCGGAATAGACCGCTACCGAGTAAATTCCAAGCTCCCGGCAAGCGCGAATGATCCGGACGGCTATTTCGCCGCGGTTCGCAATTAATATTTTTTGGAACTTCATTCGATTTCCTCCTGAAGGTAAAGCTGAATTATACCGGTTTAACCAAAAATAAAGGTTGTCCGAATTCGACAAGCTGTCCGTTTTCTACAAGCACTTCCACGATCTCTCCGCTAACTTCCGCTTCAATTTCGTTCATCAGCTTCATCGCTTCCACAATACAGACGACCGTATTCTCCCTAACCGCCGTTCCTACGCTCACATAAGGAGGAGCGTCAGGAGACGATGCCTTGTAGAAGGTGCCCACCATAGGCGAAGAAATTGTATGTAAATGGGACCGATCTTGTTGATTGCTAACCTCGCTCGCGGGTTGCGGGTGAACGGCTGCATCCGAGGGCGCGAACGGAGCTTGAGGAGCTGCAATGACCGGTTGTTGGGAGGCAACGTAGACCGTCTCTGATTTGGAAGGCTTACGGATAAAAAGCTTGCTCCCCTCGTTCTGTATTTCCAATTCCTGCAGGGAAGACTGATCAACCAGTTTAATCAGTTCCTTGATTTCACTTAATTTAAACATGAAACTCGTTCACTCCTTAATGTTTTTGCGAAGCAAAAACCGGCTTCGAAACCTTAACGCTTTGGAAAAAAGTGACGTGCTTGCCGCCTCACAGGCCAGCGTCAACATCACTCGCAACGTTAGTAATTATAACATAAACGATGGAAATGGAAAGAGCCCAGTTTAACCGGGCTCTTGCGACAAGATTCGGGAAAACTGGCAAGTTGCGACAGGATTCCGCTTAGGGGATGTACTGGATTTGAATTTTTTCGGGACCTATGTTCATTTCTGCAATAACGAGATCTGCAATGCTGACCGCTTCGCTTTTTTCCAATTTGTCCGTTTGAACGATAACATTCCATTTATTGTCCTGCTCCATAACGATAGCACTTTTGTATTCCTGAGTAAGCTGCTCTTCCAGACTATCGACTTTAGCCTGAGTCATTTCAATTTGCTGAAGCTCATCCAGAGCTTGAGCGATTTCTTCATTGCTTTTGTCCTGGCTGTTGGCCAGATTCATCAGTTCCTCTGTGCGAGTCTGGACGGTTTCGAGACGCTTCAAGGACAGAGCGGAGAAATAGTCTACTCCCGATACCGCTTGACTTTCTATCTGATCCAGTACGGCTTGATCCGATTGATCGACAGACCCTTTATCCGCATCCTTCTGAACTTGACCGGAAACCGCCTGATCCGGATCAGCTGCCGGTTCCCCATTCAACTGGCTAAGCTCCACGTTGACGTCCTCCATCAATACGCCATCTGCAGTAAGATCCAAATCTTCCACCTTTTCAGTAAACAAGTAGTAAGCCGATAAAACAACCATTAAGCTTAGCATGGAAACTAACCATATCGTTTGCCGTTTAGTATTCATTCGCTCTATTCCTCCTTGGAATTACACTCTTTCGTATTTGTTTGCCCCTGCCGCAAATTATTGCTTGCGCGGTACGACCGAGATCCGATTGGCCGGTACGTCCAAACCTCTTCCCACGGCTTCGACAATCAGCTTTTTGACCGTTACATTCTCAGCTCCTTTAGCTACGACCACCACCCCCCTGATTTTCGGCTTCATATATTTCAGCACGAGCGGTTGTTCGCCACCCGATTGCTGCATCATGACGGCGTCACTGCTGCGTGTAACATCCGAATTGTTTCTGGTAGAGCCGGTCTGGTCTTTTTCATTCGTTACTTGCTGGCTCTCCTTCGTGTTCTTCTCTACTTGTATTTCCTCTGTCGAATCGATCGTTACCATCACTTCCACTTCGCCGACCCCGACAATTTTCTCCAAAACATCCTTCAACCGAGATTCGTAGGCTTGCTCATAATCGCGAAATACTGAGCCTTCCTTGCTTCCGCCGCCAAAAGCGAGGGCTTCCCTGACATCCTCCTGCTTGGGAGGGCCGGTACTTGCGGGATCAATTTCCTTGACAGAGATGAAGGAGTTCATTATCATCAGGGCCGCCCCTGTCAACCCGATAATAAGCAGCCAGCGCAGCGCTTGTATCCGTTTAGGCCCGCCCGGGCCGCCGCTTATCCATTGCTCGATCATCTTAATCCACTTTCCCATACGGCACCTCTTTGAACGGTTTTTAATCCGGTGATTGTCGACGGCAGCCTCTTCGTTCTTAATGACTCTATTTATCTATTTAAATGGCATTAAAAATGTCCCCTGACTCTTAGGATTGATTGGCATACGTCTCATAATTGCTTTCTCCACGGGCTATCCTCCTTTTGCCCGCTGTTCCGAAGGCGGATCCGAACCGGAAAAGCGAAGTTCGATTTGCTCCGGTCTCATTTGCCACTGCTGCTGCAAATATTGAGCGACGCCCTCTCTTCGTGATTGCAGCTCCGCAGACTGGCCGCCGGGCAGGACAGGAGCATTCGTCTCCTTCGCCAACTCCTCGGAAGAATCAATCCGGATAATGACGGGCTGAACCGGTTCGATCGGGCGCACCGGCTTGATTCCCCGGTCCTGATCGGCGCTGGCGGAGACGGCTTCCTCGCTTCCCGCTTGTTCCGCTGGCATAACCAGAGACAGCACGACGCTCATTCGTTCAATATAGAGACGGCCTTCGGAATCCTCCTGAGCGGTTACCTGTACGCTTTCCACCCGTTCGGACGTATTCCGGCTCAAATCACTTTTAACTTCCTCGGCCAGCCGGCTCTCCAAAATTTCTACCGCTTGCCGTTCGTTCGCGGCGGCCAGCTTATGGGCATCGCGGGTGATGGCCATAAGCGAAGGGATATCGCCCCGTCCTGCATTACTTTGCTGGAAATCGGCGGCTCTTATCATTTGGTTGACATCCCAACGATTCTGGAATAATTGCACGACCGGTGAGATCAGCACAAGAATAAGGAATAAGCCAACGACTGTTTTGACATACCGTTGAAAAGTATTGTTGGGAAGCATCAAATCGACGAAGCTGGCGATCAGAATAAGCAGGATCAACTCCTTCAGCCAGCCGCTAAGCCATTGCATCCCTGCCTCCTTCCTGGCTTCCTCGCTCGGCCGCCTTGTTAATCTATCTCATCATGACCGAAACATTGCCGGCAACGATCATGATCGTAATAGAGAGAAAGAACATCAGCCCGACCACTGCCATCGCCGCAAATATGTAGATCATGCTCTTTCCTATCGTTTGCAGGCAGGCTACAATCGGACTATCGCCCAGCGGCTGCATGACGGCTGCAGACAAATGATAAATAAAAGCGAGAGTTAATATTTTTACCGCCGGAAAAGCGCACAGCAGAACGATAACAACTACTCCTACGAGACCGACGGCATTTTTGACCAATAGTGAAGCTCCGATGACCGTATCCGAGGCGTCTGTGAACATCTTGCCGACCACCGGCACGAAGTTACCGGTAATGTATTTGGCCGTGCGAATCGTCACTCCATCCGCTGCCCCTCCGGATAATCCCTGAACGGATACGACTCCGAGAAAGACGGTCACAAAAAAACCCAGCAGCCCAACACTTACCGTGCGAATCAAATTCGCCAATTGAGTTACCTTATACCGGTCGGACAGCGAGCTGACAATATGCAGAATGACCGAGAAGAATAACAGCGGAAATATGAACACGTATATGGCGGTTCCAATCGTATGGATCATAAAAACGATAAGCGGATGCATAATCGACACCGTCGCCAGATTTCCCATGGACGCGAGCAGCGTCATGAGCAAAGGGACGACTGCAACCATGAAATGAATCATGTCGGAGATGGCCGATTTGGCATACCCGATTGCGACATTGAAGCTGTTGATGGCGATGACGATCAGAACCATGTAGGAAATGGCATACGCAATTTTGCTCACTGAGTTTTTTTCAAAGGCGCTTTGCAGCGTTTCGAGAATCATGCTGAATATGGTGAGAATAACGATGGTCAGCATTAACTTGCCGTTAACCAGAATCTCGTGGAAAAAGTAGGAAATGATCGCCTTCATGACAGCTGAGAAGCTGAACCCCTTCTTTCCCGGAACCAACTGGTCAAAAAAATCGGGGGTTTGTCCTTCAGGAAAATATCCGCCGTATTCCTTGATCAGCCGGTTCCAGAACTGCTCCACTTTATCCGTCGGCAAATTTTCCGCCTGCTCGCGTATGATGACGTCCGCCGGCCCTGCCAAAGCGTGAGCCGCAGTTTCTCCGAGTATAGCGCTGGACAGGAGAACGAATAACCAAACGATTGTCCACACGCCTCTGTTCCGCAGGCTCATTGGCCATCAGCTCCTAATGCTTGCTTCCTCTCCTCAAACGGGCAGCAAATTAATCACTGTTTCAATAATGACAGTAATGATTGGAATAGCCATAACCATAATTAATATTTTTGCGGACAGCTCGATTTTGGAGGCGATAGCCTCTTGTCCGGCGTCTCTAACAATTTGTGCCCCGAACTCCGCAATATAAGCGACTCCGATTATTTTCAGAATCGTTTTGAGAAAAACGGGATTGACCCCCGATTTCAGCGCCAACCCCTCCAATACGTTAATCACCGAAGAGATTTTATCTAACAGAAAGAAGAAGATGACGATCCCTGTAAAAACAGCGAGCAGGAAAGCAAACAACGGCATCTGTTCCTTCAGAACCAGGATGAGAATAGTGGCAAGCAGGGCCACCCCGACGATTTGGATGATTTCCACAGACTCACCTACTGGAAAAGGAATATCGTTTTAATTTCCCTGAATAAATCGTTCAACATGCTTACGACCATGAAAAGGACTACGACGAAGCCGATCACGGTGACCCAATGAGCCATGTCTTCCTTTCCCATCTGTTTGAGCACGGTATGGATCATGGCAATGATGATGCCAATTCCCGCTATTTGGAAGATTGCATTCACATCCACGTTCATAAACGGCACCTCATTTTTCGCTCAAAGCATTGTCGCCAGAGCGTCAGTACATGAGAATAACGATCAACGCCCCGGCTAACGCCCCCAAACTTTTCCACATGGTGGCGTATTTCTTTTGATCCTCGGCCGCGTTGTCCTCCTCCGCGAGCAAATGATTGACGGCGAGCCGCAAATGCTTGAGCTGATCTTCTTTGTCTGTAATCCCGAGAGAACAGCCTAGCTGATGGAGAATATCGCGCTCTGCAGCTTTCATTGCCGTATCCTTCCATCCCCCGTCTATCGCCTTCCGCCAGCTCTCCTCCGTCGTCTTTCCGGTCGGCCGGTTCAAGTGATCGGCCGCCTGGCGGAACATAGCGGCTACTGGCTCGGACAACGGCTTGCAGGAGGAGAGCAGTGCATCCGATAGCGGTGTTGAGCCATATACGATCTCCGTCTCCAATCTTTGCAGAAGCTGGATCAGCTCGCGGATTTGCTTGGGGCGTCGGGAGAGCTGCAAGGATTGATAGAAGCCAAACATCGTAGCAGCGAAAAGAATGAGCAGCGCACCTAACAGTTTAAGCATCCGCTTCCCTCCGCCTTCCGCCTATCTGAACGGAGATGTCCTGTCTGCCGCCGAGACTGTCGTATGCCGCTTCCACTTTCACGGTTCCGCCGGTTTTGCGCAGCTGAATGATACGATCGAAGGCTCGGGCTTCGAGCAGCTCCCGCAGGATGGGCCTCCGGCGGGCATCCTCCAGCCCCGAGCCATGAGCAGTGGCGATAACGGAAATCCCGGCGTGAATGGCTTCGTGCACGGCGAGAGCATCTTCCGGCCGGCCGATTTCGTCCACAATGATCACATCCGGTGACAGGGAACGAATCATCATCATCATGCCTTCGGCCTTGGGACAGCCATCCAACACATCGGTACGCGGACCTACGTCAAAACGCGGGACGCCTTTGAAGCACGCCGCGATCTCCGATCGTTCATCGACAACGCCGACCTTGAGCGCGTCCATTCTCATAAGCGGAGGGCAGCCCCCGGCGCTAATCAGTCTGGCCAAGTCCCGGATGATCGTCGTTTTCCCATGCTGGGGCGGGGAGATGATCAAGGCAGAGTGCACCTTCCGGTGCTCCCGGTCCAGAAGAAGCGGCAGAACGGGAAGACCGCAGTCCTTCTTTTCCCGGGCTACCCGGATATTGAAGCTGGTAATATCCCTGATCAGCTTCACTTGGCCATGCTCCAGCACCGTTCTTCCGGCCAACCCAACCCTGTGCCCGCCAGCTATCGTAATATACCCTCGCTTCAGCTCCTCCTCATACGTATAAACAGAGTGATTGGTCAGCAGGTCGAGCAGCTTCATACAATCGTCATGCGATGGACGTATCGCTTCGCTTGGCTTGCTGGTTAACTCCCCTTGCGAGGTTACGAATCCGAAACGGCCTCCATACCCCAATTCCAAAGGCCGCTCCTCCCGAATCCTCAGCTCTTCCATCTGGGATAGAATAGAAGAGGGCAGACTAATGATAATCGACTTCAATGGATGAGGTAGAATGTGCAAGATGGACTCTAGCATTTTGAGCTGCCTCCAAGTTGTCCAGTGTCTACAACATACTTATGCTTGGACGAATGAATTATGACTGATTACTTTTTTAAAATGCCAATAAAAATGCAGGTTACCCCCACAATCACCCAAGCAAATTTACCCCACGACAGCTTATCCGCGATTCCTATCAAACCAATGGTTGTGGTAGTTAATAGAACGATTGGACCGACGACTGCCAGACCTGTATTTACTAGCAGAGCCTTGTCCACTTGGTTAAGCCGCAAAATGAGCAAGGCCGCCAAAATCTCCAGGCTTCCTGACAAAATTCTAATCGACGCCATGCTCATAATGATTTTATTGATCATAGACTCTCCCCCCGCGTGATTTATTTGATTCGGGACGACGCCAAGAACTCGATATGGAATGGTTTACACCAATCGCTAATATTATCAATGCGAGTCTTTAAGCTTCTCTTCCATTACTATGCAAGCTCGTCTCTTTTTAGGATGATGGGCACAACGCTATTTTCCAGTGCATATGATGGTCATAGTTTGAAACCCATTTTTTAACGCGAGGAGATTATTTCAATGGAAGCAACCTCACTTTTGGATTGGCATCCGCTTCTTGCGGATCGGACTCTGGACCGTTCTCCAAAGCCAAGAACAAGTGGCAGAACGATGGCCATCGACACGGGGCTCGGACTGCACGCCCTGGAAGATTTATTGGCTACGGCCGCCCCATATATGGATATGATCAAAATCGGATTCGGCACCTCCCCTCTATACCCAAAGCAGCTGCTGCGCCGCAAGGTGGAGTTGGTCAGAGCCTTTGGAATCGATATCTATCCCGGCGGAACTTTTTTGGAAGCTGCGGTCAGTAAAGGAATAGTCGATGAATATTTCCGGATGGTCAAGCAAATTGGATTCAATGCTGTTGAAATTTCTGACGGAATTATCGATTTGGATCGGGATACCAGAAGCGAGCTCATCATTACGGCCATCTCCGAAGGCTTCAAGGTCTATACCGAATACGGCAAAAAAGGCTGGGGCTCCACCATCCGCATGTCGGATTTAGTAGAGACCGTGAACGAGGACATTCGGCTCGGTGCTGAGCTGGTGACGATTGAAGGAAGAGAATCAGGCGCAGGCGTAGGTATCTTTGATGAGAACGGGGGCTGCCGGGATGACCAGATTGAGCAGGTCTTAAGCCAAATCCCCGCTCAACATAAGCTGCTGTGGGAAGCGCCTCAAAAATCGCAGCAGGTTCATCTCATCAATCGATTGGGGCCAACGATCAATCTGGGCAATATCGCTCCCCAGGATGTATTATCACTGGAAGCTCTCCGTCGCGGCTTGCGTGCCGATACTTTTTTCCTTGCCGATGAGTTCATTAATCGCGAAGCGGAAGCGGAAGTGGAGTTCAGCCTGGAAGCGGAGCCCAGCCTCCTGGTCAACGAAGGAACGATTGCTGTATTAAGTGAGCAAGAGGGTAAGTTGAACCAACGTGAAGTGAGCCTGAGCGAGGAGTATGAAGCGAGCGCTCAGGACATATGGAGCGAGACAGAGGGTGAGGCTTCCTCTGAACTGAACAGTGAATTCTTTAACGATAGAGATAGTGATGTAGTTGAACTGTTCGATGAGACACAAGTTGAAGCTTCCTCTGAATTGGACAGTGAGTTCGTTAATGATGGAGTGAATGAAATAAATGATCTGTTGGGCGAGGCAAATGCTGAAAATTCCTCTGAACTGGACAGTGAGTTCGTTATTGCTGGAATAAGTGAAGAGGAAGAACGGTTAACCGAGACAAAAGTTGAAGATTCCTCTGAACTGGACAGTGAGTTCGTTATTGCTGGAATAAGTGAAGGAGATGAACGGTTAGGCGAGGCAAATGTTGAAGCTTCCTCTGAATTGGACAGTGAGTTCGTTAATGATGGAGTGAATGAAATAGATGATCTGTTGGGCGAGGCAAATGCTGAAACTTCAACTGAACTGGACAGTGAGTTCGTTAATAGTGGAGTAAGTGAAGAGGAAGAACGGTTAACCGAGACAAAAGTTGAGGCTTCTGCTGAACTGGACAATGAGTTCGTTAATGGTGGAGTGAATGAAATAGATGATCTGTTGGGTGAGGCAGAATTTGAACTCTCATCTGACAGTCAAAGGAACTTGTCAGGTCACGATTCGCTATTTTCTGATAAGGAATCGCTATTCGAGGACGGTGTTCTCGCCCACGCCGACTCAACAAATTCCTAGGATAGCTCGTCAACTTTCGGCGGGGACTCCGCCTGAAAAGTCTCCGCCGATCCACGTGAGCTTGCTAAGCTGGACTGCAAGTCCTATCAATTTAATGGAATGGAAAGGAAGGAAACATGCAGATTGACGTCATTCCCACTCTGAATGATACAACAGAAGAAGCGCTGGCCGGCAAAACGGTTATCGTCATCGACGTGCTGCGTGCGACCAGCAACATTGTAACGGGACTGTTTCATGGAAGCGGCCCAATCGTTCCCGTTGCCACCATCCAGCAGGCTTATCAGCTTAAGGAACCGGGTGATTTGCTTGGCGGAGAGCGCAACTGCGAACGAATTGCCGGATTTGATCTCGGCAACTCTCCATACGAGTTCAAGTCAAGTGAGGTTAGCGGCAAGCGTATCGTACTGACAACGACTAACGGAACGTTGGCTATAAGCAAAACAAAACAGGCGGAAGAGGTGCTTATCGGCTCGTTCTTGAATGCTTCCGTTTGCGCAGCCGCAGCAGCCTCTTCCGGCCGCGACATTGCAGTACTCTGTTCCGGAACGAAGAGCCGATTCTCTCTGGAGGATGGATTGTGTGCAGGGTTGATAGCCCGGCAGATTAAGCGCAGCTTAGGTGATCAAGGTAGAAGCTATGAAGGAAATATTAACGATTTCGGCCTGGCTATGGAACATAGCTACGAGCAAGCAAGCGGAGACCTGACCCGTATTGTGCTTAGCTGCTCCAATGGAATCCGGCTCAGAAGCCTCGGTCAGGAAGACGATGTCCGGTTTTGCTGTCAGGTCGATGCCCTGCCCGTCTTGCCCATTCTGACGAAGGAGGAAACGATTTCCCTATCAGCGGCCGTTAATCCGTAAATCGACAAAGACTGCATTCTTAAATAGGTTCAACCTAATAATCAGTGCTTGATTTTATTTCGCCACCAAACAGACTGGATTTTATACAGCTAAATAAGCCAGATCAGACGATTTTTGGGAATCTAACTGGAAAACATACAGCTAATTCGGTCCCAATCTATCCAATCCCTCTTTAACCCCATTTCTAACGGTAGGTTTTACATTTAGTCCGGAGATCTAGCGAGATTTAGCGAGAATTAACTACATCAATTACATTTAATC
>NZ_BOSH01000002.1 GCF_018403245.1 Paenibacillus sp. J2TS4 | reverse complement strand
TCCGTGTCAAGTCGGCCCCTTACGGCGATAGAATCACGAAAACTTATGAAAAACCTCTAAAAAGAGAGGAATTGTATACAAGTTAGTTCTTTTGTGGTACGGACTCCGGAATTAGGGGGCCTAGCCGAAAGTGCAGCCTTGTGGAGAGAATTTGTCTGATCTTTGCTCATCTACTGCAAAAATACAGTGCTTTCGGCCATTTTCGGCTCGATAAGGGATGAAACGGATGATTCCACTGCACATTTGCAGGCGATTCTCGAAATCGGTCTGATTCTTATCTTATCTGCTGTATTTTTGCAGTCGATCCAAAGCCACCTCCGCTGAACGACAATACTCGAATACCGGAGACGAAAGACTAGACGAGTTTAGTAGTCGAATACCGGAGACGAAAGACTAGACGAGTTTAGCAGTCGAATACCGGAGACGAAAGTCTAAACGAGTCCAATAGTTGCAGTAACGAGTTTGCTTGCAGACCTTATTTCCGCAGCCCTGAGAAGTACATGTGCTGCACGAAAAAAAAGCAGTCCTTCCATTCAAGGAAGGTGCCTCCGAGCTTCAAGTGTCATTTTGTATTTCAAATAATGCCCAATGACCGGCTCTTGGGTTGGTCTTTTGCCCCATGCCAAAGCTATGAAACACGTTCTCGGAAAAATACCACTTGATTATTGCTAAAAAAATGTGTATATTACGATAGGGAACTATATTTAGTGTCTCAAGTGATGCATTGATACTATATATGGGATATTTAACTGAATATTGTTACAAGAGATCGAGGTGTCGAGTACGACTTAATAGGGAATCCGGTGGAATACCGGAGCTGTCCCCGCAACTGTAAGTGCGGATGAAATGGGCATGCCACTGTATAAGAATCGTCTCACGGCGGCTTATATGGGAAGGGCTCAAAGTAAGATGACGCACAAGCCAGTAGACCTGCCTCCTCTCTATAGTTTCGCATCTTCGGGGAATGAGAAGTAGAAACGACATGCTTGCAGAGCGCTATTAACGCTCTGTCGGTTTATTGCTGTCGTTTTAGGCTCATCTCTAGCGGATGAGCTTATTTATATTTTCCATCAGCAGATAGATTTGTGTTTCTAGGAATCTATCCGAAGACGAAGATTGCAAACAGTAGAGAGCTTAATAGTATTGCTTTGGAGGGAACCCATGCTCATTGTATTCGACTCTAAGACGGGTAACGTTAAACGGTTCGTTAGCAAGCTGGGACGGGAATGTGTGCAAATCACGGACGGGTTGACCGTCGATCAGCCGTTCATCCTGATCACCTTTACTACGGGTGTGGGCCAAGCCCCGCCGACAACGTTGCAATTTTTGGAGAACAACGGTCATTTGCTGCAAGGGGTAGCTTCCAGCGGAAACATGAATTGGGGTACCCGCTACGGCTTGGCCGGAGATCGGATTGCCGAAATGTACTCGGTTCCTTTACTGATGAAATTCGAACTGAGCGGCACGAATAAAGACGTCGAACGGTTTAAACAGGAGGTAGATAACATTGTCCACACAGCTATCCGATTGGATTCAGCTTAATAATGAAATTATGGTGTTGAAGGACGGGAAATACCAGTTTGAGAAAGACCGGGAAGCCGCCCGCAGTTATTTTGTTGATTATGTCAACCAAAATACAGTCTTCTTTCACGATTTGAAGGAGAAAATCGATTATTTGATCGAGCATGATTATTATGAGAAAGAGCTGTTTGATCAATATGATTTTAAAGAGGTAAAAAAGTTATACGACGACCTGTACGCGAAAAAATTCCGCTTTCCTTCGTTTATGAGCGCTTTTAAATTTTATAACAACTATGCCATGAAGACGAACGACGGGACGAAGTTTCTAGAGCGTTACGAGGATCGGATTGCGGTTGTGGCGCTTTTTTTGGGCGACGGGGATATGGAGAAAGCGGCTCTTTACGCGGACCTTCTCATTTCACAAGAATATCAGCCGGCGACTCCCACCTTCCTGAACGCGGGTAAAAAACGTCGCGGAGAGCTGGTTAGCTGCTTCCTGCTGGAAGTAGACGATTCGATGAACTCGATCGGCTTTGCGATCAATTCGGCGCTGCAATTAAGCAAAATCGGCGGCGGGGTCAGCTTGAACTTAAGCAAAATTCGCGGAGCGGATGAGCAGATCAAAGGTCTGGACGGCAAAGCGAGCGGTGTTCTGCCAGTCATGAAATTGTTTGAGGATGCATTTTCCTATGCCAACCAGCTGGGGCAGCGCGACGGCAGCGGTGTCGTCTACCTGAATCTGTTCCATTCGGATATTCACGAATTTCTCGATACAAAGAAGATTAATAGCGACGAAAAAATCCGCATCAAAACGTTGTCGCTCGGCGTAGTGGCCCCGGATAAGTTTTTTGAGCTGGTGGAGCAGGACAAAGATATGTATCTGTTCTATCCGCACACGGTTTACAGAGAATACGGCAAGCATCTGGACGATATGGACATTACAGAAATGTACGACGAGCTCGTAAACAACCCGAATATCCGCAAGAAAAAAATCGTGGCGAGAGACTTGATTATTAAAATCGCACAAATCCAGATGGAATCCGGCTACCCTTACATAATGTACGTAGATAATGCCAACAAATATCATGCGCTGAAAGAAATCGGGCGGGTCAAGTTTTCAAACCTGTGCAGCGAAATTGCTCAATTAAGCGAAGTGTCGACCATTAACGATTACGGGGTGGAAGACGTCATTGAACGCGATATTTCCTGCAACCTCGGTTCTCTTAACATAGTCAATGTGATGCAGAACAAGCGGGTGAGAAGTACCGTCCATCTGGCTATGGACGCTTTGACCGAGGTGAGCGACCGGACCAATATCAGCATTGTCCCATCCGTGGCCAAAGCTAACCGGGAGCTGCATTCCGTCGGCTTGGGCGCGATGAATCTGCACGGATATCTCGCGCTTAACAAAATTCCTTACGAATCCAGGGAAGCGATTGATTTTGTGCGCACCTTCTTTATGATGATTAACTATTATTCATTGGAACGTTCGATGCTTATTGCTAAAGAGCGGAAGGAAACATTCAAAGATTTTGAGAAAAGCGAGTATGCCAACGGGGCCTACTTCGACCGATATCTCGAGAACGATTATTCTCCCAAGACGGATAGAGTCATCGCCTTGTTCGAAGGTCACGATATTCCAACGAAGGAAGACTGGCTCCACTTAAAAGAACAGGTGAAGGAACACGGCGTCTACCACGCTTACCGGATGGCGATCGCTCCGACCGGTTCGATCTCTTATCTTCAATCGTCGACGGCTTCGATAGCGCCGATTACCCAGCGGATTGAGGAGCGTGAATACGGGGATTCCCGTACGATTTATCCGATGCCGTTTTTGAGTGAAGAAAATTACTTCTATTATAAAGAAGCTTATGATATGGATATGTTCAATCTGATTGATCTCGTTGCCGAGGTCCAGGTTCATATCGACCAGGCGATATCCACCATTCTCTATGTCAAGGACGATCTGACGACGAGAGATTTAGCCAAGTACTATATTTACGCTCAGAAAAAAGGATTGAAAACTCTCTATTATACGCGGACGAAAAAGAGAACGATCGAAGAATGCGTCAGCTGCGTTGTTTAAGGAAGGAGCAAGCCTAATGAGAACATTTGAAGCGGTGAACTGGAATTCACCGGAATCCGATTACACGGAGTTGCTGTGGACCCAGAACACGTCGCAATTTTGGCTGGATACGGAAATTCCGATTTCCAAAGATTTGAGATCCTGGTCCAAGCTGAGCGACGATGAGAAGACGACGTTTATGAGAGTGCTGGGCGGATTGACGCTGCTGGATACGGAGCAAGGTAACGTAGGCATGCCGTTAATCGCCCAGCATGTGAAGGGCAAGCAGAAGAAAGCGATCCTGATCTTTCAGGCGGCGATGGAGGAAATCCATGCCAAGAGCTACAGCACGATCTTTACGACGGTGGCGAGCTCGGAGTTGATTGCCGACACCTTCGAATGGGTGCGCGAGAATAAACAGCTCCAATATAAAACCTACCGGATCGATTCCTATTACCGGGACATTCAGGAAGGGGATCAACTGAGCCTGTATCAGGCAATGGTTGCCTCGGTATTTCTCGAAAGCTTCCTGTTTTACTCAGGATTTTTCTACCCTTTATATTTGGCGGGGCAGGGCAAGATGGTAGCGAGCGGTGAAATTATTAAACTGATCATTCGGGACGAAAGCGTGCACGGCGTATTCGTCGGTCTGCTGGCGCAGGAGCTGTTCCAGCAGTTAAGCGAGGAGGAACAGAATACCGCATCCGCGTTCGTTCACGAGCTGTTGAATGAGCTGTACAAGAATGAACTGGAATATACAGAAAAGCTGTATGATCCGATTGGTCTCACCCATGAGGTTAAAAAGTATATTCGCTACAACGCCAATAAAGCGTTGATGAATCTTGGCATCGAGCCTATCTTTGAAGAGGAGGAGGTCAATCCTGTCGTGCTTAATGGTATTAGAACGGAGACGAGCACGCATGACTTTTTCTCCACCAAAGGCAAAGGGTATCAAAAAGGAAAGGTCGAGCCTTTGCAGGATGAAGACTTCCAATTTTTGAATCAAAGAGCTGCCGAGTCGAATATTTGGTAGTATATAAACAAGCCGTGGATTTTTCTGATGAAGAGTCCGCGGCTTTTTTTGTCTATATTAAGTCAACTTTCGCAGCTTGAAATCGTCACACAGCCTTTATGTAATTAGGCAATTTTGGCTATTCATTGCTGGAGTTGACGCTGAATCAAAGGGTGAGCTTCCTTCCGGCTTTTGTGGAGATTTTATTGATCGATTCGAGCCGTTGCTGCAGGCTAAAGCCCAGTCGAGTGATACCGACTTCATCACATAGCCAAACAGAACAACCCGCCTCATGGACCCCCAACCGGGGTACAGATGAGCATAGGTGGCTAAAAGGTCGCAAGATAGGACAACTGCTAGTGCCACCACGTTAGCAGTATACTCGCACAACATGGGGAGAGCATAAAGTGGCAGCAGCCGTAAGCATCTCGGGTGCCACACCACGTTAGCAGTCTACTTTCGCACAGTGTGGGGATCTAAATGGATTTCATGCAGCTAGTTTGCTCCATTGAGGTTGAAATCGAAGATTAAATGGAAAACCTCCATCTATTTTGTTCGAAAAGAGGGATATCAGCAAAAAACCTCCATTTTAAATGCGGTTTTTCCATCTAGTCTAATCAAACTGCCCCATTCGCTTCAATTTACCTACATAAAATACAGTTAGACGCTTCCCTTCTACCTGCACTTTTCCCAGGTGCGAAAAAGGACAACCAGGCGGAGAAGCAGTTAGATGCTGCTTTTTTCTTACGGGGAAAATGACAACTAGGCGAAAAAAGCAAGACTACCTGATCTCTTCACGCTCAGTCACTGCGAGGTTTCAAGCTAATTTTCGCTCTACGAAAGTTGAGATATTAAGTTAAAAAGGAAATAAGTAGTAAAGAAAGAGTGGGTAGTAGTATAATAAATGGAAGCAATTTCTATTTAATAAATAAGAGAGGCTGTCGCCAGACATTCATGCCATGTGGTTGGGGGTTGGAACCTCAAAAGGCACGTTCCCTTTGGAACAGAAGGGAGTACTTCTTTCGTGCCGCATAGGGTATACATGGTTGGAAGGAGGGATACCGATGGATCATGTATTGATTACCGGAGCCAATCGCGGATTCGGATATGAGTGTTTAAAAGTTTATTTAAGCAATCATTGTACGGTTTATCCGGTTGTGCGAACCGAAGAAGCGGCCCGATTTCTGGAGGATGCTCATCCTGAGCGCTGCTTTCCCATAATCGCGGATCTGTCTGATGATCAGGCCAAGAAGCTTATTTCCGAAGCCGTAGCCAAGCGAACGAATCGGTTGGATATTGTCATTAACAACGCCGGGATTTCGGGGAAAGAATATCTCATTGAGGAGGTAAGGACCGGGGAGATCAGCGACCTGTTCAACATTCATTGCCTAGGTCCCATACGGGTGGTGCAGGCGTGTTTGCCGTTGATGCGCAATTCGGACAATCCTCGTCTTATTAATATATCATCGCGTTTGGGCTCGCTAAATAAAGTGGCATCCGGGGAATTTAGCGACCGTCATTTTTCGTATTCCTACCGGATGGCCAAAGCCGCACAGAATATGTTCAGTCTATGTTTAAGCCAGGAATTGCTTGAGCAGAACATTACGGTTTGTGCGGTGCATCCGGGAAAATTGAAAACGAGAATGGCCTCCACTGATGCGGATATGGAGCCCTCCACTGGAGCTCTGAACCTGTACCATTGGGCCAACAGCTTGACGATTAAAGATACAGGGAGCTTCACACAGCCTTTGAACGAGGAATTCCCTTGGTAATGGAGAGTTTGATTAACCGTTTCCCAAGAAGTCTCTTTCTACTACTATAGCGAGGATTGGGGAGGGGGATTTCGGTTAGGCGAAGCTTGGAGGTTATGTAATTGATCCATGTCATGATTCAGGGTCAGTCCCTTGGTTTTAAAACGGATCCAGCCCTTTTTTCTCCAGACCGGATCGATCAAGGGACCTTGGCTATGCTATCGAAGGTTGAATTTGGCAAAGAGGATAAAGTATTGGATCTGGGCTGCGGTTATGGGGTAGTCGGTATTTATGCGGCCAAAATCGTCGGACCGGAAAGAGTAGTTATGGTGGATGTCCATAAGGCGGCTGTTGATGCAGCAGAGGAAAACATCGAGATTAATCAAGTACCCGGGATTAAGGTTTATTGCAGCGATGGTTTTAAAGATTTCAAGGAGACCGGCTTCAGCGTCATTTTGTCCAATCCTCCTTATCATGTTGATTTTGCCGTTCCGAAGCATTTTATTGAAAAAGGGTTTAACCGGCTGGAGCTTGGAGGCAGAATGTATCTGGTAACGAAGCGGAAGGATTGGTATAAACAGAAGATGATCGCTATTTTTGGCGGTGTCCAAATATATGAAGAGCAGGGCTATTATGTATTCAAGTCCATCAAGAAATCGTCAAGCTATGCTCATAAGTCCCACAAGCATGAATCTAGTAAATGCAAATCCCGGAGGAATGAATTCAAAGAGAATAAGTAATAACGAGTGTAAATCTGTTAAGGAATACTAAGAGCACACTTTTTAAGGAGAAGCAGCTATGTCTAACGAGATTCGATATGGTATGTATACTATGTGTTTAGTCAAAGAGAAAGACCGGGTTTTGTTGATCCGGCGTCCGGATCATAGAGGGTTTCCCGGGTATATTGGTCCCGGAGGCAAGATTGATTTTCCGGAGAGTCCGACAGAAGGGGCCATTCGGGAAGTTTATGAAGAAACCGGTTTACGAATTAACCGCCTGATCTATAAGGGCTTGGACGAATACGTCGTTCCTCAGACCAACTACCGGTATATGGTGTTTAATTATTTGGCAGAAGATTATGAAGGCGAGCTGCTCCATAACCCTCCCGAAGGAGAACTGGCATGGGTGCCGATTAAAGAAGCGCTGGAATTGCCGATGCAGCCTTGGTTCAGGCGAAGGTTTCCGCTGTTCTTCGAGGAGGGGACCTTTGAAATATCCATTGTATGGGATGAGGAAAATCAATGCGCGATCGAAGATAAGATCACTATATTGAAATGAGGAATCATTTTTTGGCGACTGCCAATGGAATGAAAGCAAAGTCAGGGACGTAGTGTAATAGTAAGCTTTGGAGAAAAAGGGGGAAGAAAGAGTGGATTCCGTCGGGTATCGCAAAGGGAACTACGGGGTGGATGCCCCGAATGTTGTTCGCAATCTGATTCTGCTTGGGATCGCTTGTTTGATTTTATCTATTCTATCTTATAACGTATTTCCAGCAAAGCTTCAGTGGCTGGGTAATTCTCTCGGGACGATTCTGCTGATTACCTTCCTTATCGGTTGTGGGGAAGGAGTGTATATGGTATGGAGCAGCAAGGTGGGGAAATTCCGTGAACGAGAAAGACTGCTTGACCTCATTCCGCTTCGCGGAGACGAGCTGGTGCTGGATGCCGGATGCGGCCGCGGGCTTCTATTGAATGAGGCGGCGAGAAGGCTTACGTCCGGTAAAGCGGTTGGCTTGGACATTTGGAATAAGCAGGATCAATCCGGAAATCATCCGGAGGCGACGCTAGCCAATGCTCGAGTGGAAGGAGTGGCCGACCGGGTGGAGGTTGTAGACGGAGACATGCGGCAGATTCCGTTTCCCGATAATCATTTTGATGCGGTCGTTTCCAGCTTGGCCATTCATAATATTAAGAATAAGGAAGATAGGGACAAGGCGCTGGCAGAAATTGTCCGCGTGTTAAAGAAGGGCGGGCGCTTTGCCCTATTGGATTTCCAGCATGTGCGTCAATATGCGGAAACCCTCCAACGGCTCCATACGGCTGAAGTGAAAGTGATAGGCCCTCATTATCAAATGTTTCCGCCTGTGCGAATCGTGAAGGGCCGGAAAAAATAACCCCTATATCGGGCTGCGTCATGCCTCCGAGAAGATAAACAGCGCAGCCCTATTTACAGAATCCCATCTATTTCAACGATTCGAGCTCTCCCAGTTTGCGGATGAACATGGTGACCGCCATGGTAGAGGGGGATTTTGGATCCTGGAGGATAGAAAAATTCCGCTTCATGCGCCTGCCTTTTATAGTAATGCCGCACAGCTCCCCTGACTCCAATTCCTTGCGAATAACGAGGCGGGATAACACAGCGATGCCCAATCCGGCCATCACCGCTTCCTTAACTCCCTGATTGCTGTTAAACACGAAAGAGCGTTGCACACGAAGTCCCGATTCCATAATAAAACGGTCGCTGTATGCGCGGGTTCCCGAGCCGGGTTCTCGGTAGACCCATGTCTGATCCTGAAGCTTGGATACGTCTACTGATCCCATCGAGCAGAGGGGGCACACGGGTGGAGCCACCAGTACCATTTCATCCTCGGCAAAAGGAGGGCTGGTCCGAAGCTCCGGCACATCGACCTCTCCCTCCACTAAACCCAGATCGAGCTCATTGGCGCGTACGGCCCGGGTGATTTCTTCCGTATTGGCAATCGTGACGTATGTTTCGACCAACGGATATACATTCGTATATTCCGCCAATAAATGCGGCAGTACGTATTCTCCGATCGTATAGCTGGCCCCGATGTTTACAGAGCCCGTCACCTCATCCCTTAACAGGTGAATTTCCTCTCTTGCTTCCTCATATAGAGCCAATATTTGCTTGGCGCGATTATACAGGATGGAGCCGGCCTCCGTCATTTTGACATGCTTGGAGGTCCGGTGCAATAGCTTGCTCCCGAATTCATTCTCCAAGTTTCGAATATGCAGACTTACGCCGGGCTGAGACAGATTGAGTTTCTCGGCCGCCCTGGAAAAGTGGCTCTGCTCTACCACAGTTACAAACACCTTCAATGTATCTACGATCAACTGGGCTTCCTCCCGTCTTCCATTCAAAACAAAGTGATGAGGTTATGGACCTCAATTATATTCTGTTCCATCCAAGCAGGCAATCCTCAGAGTGTCGATGGATTATACCAAGGGGGCCATTAGTTGGATAATTCGCTTGGCGGTGAAGTTAACGTCTCCACAAAGCGGCTTGCCGCTTCGGATAAAGATATGTCGCGGCGCAGGGCAATTCCGACACTGCGGGATGGAATCGGCTCGCGAATCCGCAGTTCGTACAGGCTTCCGGCTTCCAGCTCCTTCTTGACAAAAGAGCGGGTGACGAAGGCGGCGCCAAACCCGAGCCGCGCCAGTTCGATCAGCAGCTCCAAACTGCCCAGCTCAATGTCTACCTCAAGCGGCATCCCTTGTGCGGCAAACCATTGCTCGACGAATTCCCGGGTGCTGCTTCCTCTGGATAACAGGAGAAGCGGCAGGTTTAACAGCTCCTCTGCGGCTAAGATTCGTTCTGCCATGTGCCGGTAAGCCTCTCCTACGACAAAGCAATCCTCGATCGTGATCAGCGGCCGAACGTCAAGCTGCCGATCCGTAAACGGCATGTGCACAATTCCCAAATCGATCTGGCCATCGATCAGTCTTTTGGCCAGATCCGGGGTTTTGCCGTGAGACAGCCGGATCCGAACGTCCGGATATTGAGTATGGAATCGATCGAGATAGGGTAATAGCAGATGCCGGATGAGCGATCCTCCGGCGCCAATGCGGAGCTCCCCCGCTTCGAGGCGTTTCAGCGAGCGGACTTTGTTCTCTCCCGCTTCCAGCAGGGAGAAGGAGGGCTCTACGTACTCAAGCAGAGCGCGGCCCTCCGCCGTCAACTCCACTCCTTTGGACAAGCGGTGAAACAGCTTGACGCCGAGAGCGTCCTCCATTTGCTTAATGGCGTAGCTTACCGACGGCTGAGTGATGTGAAGCTCCTGGGCCGCTTTGGTTAAATTCCCTGCTCTGGCGGTATGGAGAAAGATGCGGTATCCTTCCAAATTCATCATGGTATAGAACCCCTCTATCGCAATGTGGTAATATTTCGATTTCATTTATTTCAATTTCCACATTATAATGAGAGTCAAGGAGAGTCAAGCTCATGTGTCAAAATGAAATGGTTTTTTGCAGCGGGTCCAAGCATGCTGGAGCAACGGAGCATGAGCTTGCAGTAATCATTCTCGATATCATAAATTAAGAGAGTGCTGACCTAAATTAAGGGGGATGGTTTGGATGGCAGGAAATTCATTCGGGCAAGCGTATAAAATTACTACATTTGGGGAATCTCACGGCGAGGCGGTGGGTGTAATCGTGGACGGGGTCACCCCCGGAGTAGAGATCGATTTGGAATACATCCAGAAGCAGATGGATAGGAGAAAGCCGGGGCAGTCTTCCATTACGACATCAAGAAAAGAGTACGATACCGTATCGATTCTATCAGGAACTTATGAAGGAAAAACGACGGGGACGCCTCTGTTTATGATTTTATATAACAAAGATATGAGGCCTTCCGCATACGATGAGATTAAAGATTCATTCCGTCCGGGACATGCGGATTTCACATACTTGCAGAAATATGGGATAAGAGACCATCGGGGAAGCGGCCGGGCATCCGGAAGGGAGACGGCCGGCCGGGTAGCCGCGGGCGCTCTGGCCAGGAAGCTGCTGGAAAGACGGGGCGTCAGCATCGTGGCCTATACGACGGAAGTCGGTGGAATTCAATGCCAGAACTTTGTGGAAAGCGAAATCGAGAACAACCCGGTTCGGGCCTGTGATCCCGATGTAGTAGGGCAAATGGTGGAAAAAATCGAGTCGTTGGCCCGTGTCGGAGATAGCTGCGGGGGCATTGTTGAATGCCGCATCAGAGGAGTGGTCCCGGGCATCGGGGAGCCTGTATTTGACAAGCTGGACGCAGAGCTCGCCAAAGCGATGCTGTCGATCGGTGCCGTTAAAGGGATCGAATTCGGTGCCGGGTTCAAGGCGGCCCGGATGCTGGGAAGCGAGCATAATGATCCGATGGACAGCTCCGGATATTTGAGCAATCATTCGGGGGGAATTATCGGGGGCATCAGTACCGGCCAGGAAATTGTCTTCCGATTGGCTGTCAAGCCGACCTCTTCCATCTCTGTTCCCCAGCAGACGATCGACATCAACGGGGAGGAGCAGACGATCCGGACCGAGGGAAGACACGATCCCTGTATCTGTCCCCGAATCGTTCCGGTCGTCGAGGCCATGGCTTGCATCGTTCTGGAGGATCACTTCAAACGGCAGGCGGCCCTTCATTCATAAGGGTTCCACTTAAATTAGAAAACCTCCAATTCCACTAGTAACCTTGGATTTGGAGGTTTTCGGCGTACAATGGGGGACGGGGTGAATGGTGGATTTAATATACCCGCACCCCGTTTAGTGAGCCTCCGGCACCAGCTCTATGAGGCTGCATCCGTGGTCCGCCATTTCGTTTCCTGCGTCTCGCGTCCTTCGTCCAACGGCGGACTTACGGTTAGACGCGCCCGTTCAACCCGAAAGCTTCGGCCAGAAGCCGGTAAGAACGAATCCGGGCCGAGAAGTCATGGGTCGGGGTGACAACGACCAGTTCATCGGTATTATATTGCTTGCTCAATTGAAGCATTTGCTCCTTCACCTGCGCGGGCGTACCGACCATGCGCCGTTCGCGGCCGTGGCGGATTCGCTCCCGGTCGAAATCGGTGTAGGGATAGTTCATGGCCGTTTCTACCGATGGAAACGATGACAGCTCCATTCCGCGCTCCAAGCGCAGGAAGAACAATTCGGTGCTCGACGCGAGCCGGTTGGCTTCTTCCTCCGTTTCGGCACAAACGGCCAGGACGGCGGTTAACGCTCGGGGGCGATCGTTCAGAAGCGAGGGCTGAAAGTTCTCCTGATAGTATTTCATCGCCGTCTCGCCGCCCGGTACGCCGAAAAATTGCGCATAAGCGTAAGCCGTCCCTTGCTGCGCGGCAATTCTTGCGCTATCCTGGCTCGAACCGAGGAGCCACAGCTCCGGTGCCGTGGGGATAGCGGGGGAAGCCAGCAGCCCGGCAAAAGGGTGCTCCGGCGGGAGGGCATCGTGCAAATAACCGGTCAAATCGGCGACCTGCTGCGGATACTGGTCCACACCGGTATATTTGCCCTCGCGGAGAGCCCGGGTAGCCAGCGGCAAGCCGCCCGGAGCACGGCCCAGCCCGAGATCGATTCTTCCCGGATGAAGCGCTTCAAGCAGGCGGAAGTTTTCCGCCACCTTGTACGAGCTGTAATGGGGAAGCATAACGCCGCCGGAGCCGACGCGGATGCGGGACGTTGCCGCCGCCAGATGAGCCACCAGCACTTCCGGGCTGGAAAAAGCCAGCGCCTTGGAAGCATGGTGCTCGGACACCCAATACCGGGTGTAGCCGAGCCTCTCCGCTTCCTGAATGAGCTGTTTCGATTCATTCAATGCGTCGGCCGCGGTTCGGCCTTCGCTTATTTGACATTGGTCCAGAATGCCCAGTTTAATCATTGGATCACCTCTGTCCTGAATGTACCAAAATGAACTGTGCAGGTCAAAGGCTGTTCAGCGGCAGCAAAATATGATAGGATCATCAAGTAAAAGACATCCTTCCCTTGGCGGGTCTTAGAGCAAAGCCACAGGGAAAAGGGATGTTTTTTCGCTCCCTGGAGGCATTTGGTTAATAATTCCTATAGTAACCGCTTACTTCCAAAATTAGAATCAGTGAGGGATTCGGAATGAATAAAACTTGGTTTTACCGGACGCTCTTTTCTTATCTTCCTGTCTTTTTCATTGTAACCGCCTTTTTATTTTTTATTTTCTTTCAGACCTTAAGCGTACAGAATCGGAACAATGCGGTCAAAGCGAATGATTTTCTGGCTCAGCAGGCCATTCAGCTTCTTGACTATTCGTTGAAATCGATCGATGAGAAGGTGACTCTCGATATTATGAACAATCAGGACCTGGCCCGTTATTTTGCTCAGGATCAGAATGTCGATTTGTATCTGGATGTTCAGGCCATGAATGCGATGCAGCAGCTGCAGCTCGCCAATCCGTTGATTGATTCGATCTATCTCGTGCGCTTCAATGATCAAACGGTGTTGAGCGGAGGGACGTCCTACCCGCTGGAGCAGTTTCCGGATGCTTCATTCGTCCAGCAGCAGGAGCATGCGCCGAACAGCCGATGGTCCAACGCAAGAACCTACAAGGAAACTTTCACCAATACCGATCATACGGTCGTCAGCCTCACCCGCGGGATTCCTATATTCAGCCAGAATAAGGGAATGATGGTCGTCAATGTGAAAACGGATACACTGCTGGAATCGGTCAGTCAGATGTTCGATGCCAAAGTCAGTTTTATGAATTTGCTGGATAGGGAAGGCAATCAATTATTTTCCGCAGCCGGCTCAGAAAGGGTGCAGCAGGCATCCGAACAAGGCATAGCGAGTCAGGAAGTGTTTGCCGAATATTCGTCGGATTATACGGAATGGAAGCTGCAGAGCGGCTTGCGGAACGGGACGGTAGTGCATTTTATAACGAGCTTGTACAATATTTGGCTGGCCGTCGGACTAATGATGGTGATCGGTGGAATTGTTTGGATGATTTACGTCACGAAGAGAAATTATAAGCCTATCGAATTAATCGTTTCTCGAATCCAAACGTATTCCCAGCAGAAGGCGAGGTCAGGGGGGAGCAGCGAGCGGAACGAATTTCATTTCATCCAGACCGCTTTGGAAGGCTTGATCGAAGAGGCCAATGATTTCGAGAAGCAACATGAAAAAGATTTGTCCGTCAAACGAAAATTTATGTTTTACGAGCTATTGGAAGGCACAAGGCCGTTGAGCATGGAGGAATGGAGGCAGGAGATGGGCAGGTTCCATATGCCCGAAGTGTTCGGACGGCAGATGGTTTTTGTGATTGAAATCGACCGGTATTCGGATTTTTGCCGAAAGTATAACAGCCGGGATCAAAATTTAATGAAATTCGCCTTGAGCAGCGTCGTTCAGGAAAGTGCGGGCACCCGTTACGGTCCGATCTGGACTCTATGGTCGTCAGGGAATCAATTGAGCGGGATGCTGCACGTGCCTGAGGGCGAACGGGACGACGGGGCGTATTCGGTGTCACTTCTCGAGTCGATCCGGGATTGGGTAGATCATAATCTCAGCTTGACCGTAACGATCGGAATAGGAGAAGCGGTCGATCATCCGACGGGTCTCAAAAATTCATATAGAGAAGCATTGGATGGACTCAACTACAAGGCGGTGCTGGGAACAAACCGATGGATCCGCTCTACCGAAATCGGCAAACCCCGCGGGGAGGTTTACAGTCACCAGCAGCTTATCCAAGCTGTGGTCCGGCATTATCGTTTTTCTGAGGAAGAGTGGAGGAGCAGTCTGCATGAGCTGTTTGCACAAATTAGAAGCAGCTTGCTGTCGCGGCAGGATATCGCTGGGTTGATGAATCACTTCCTGTTTCACTTGAATCGGGCCATCGATGGCATGGGAGAGGAATTCCAGAGTCTATGGAATAATGAAATATTGCCCCGGATGTACGAGGCGCTGGATTCTTTCGAAACGGTGGACGGGATCGAGGAACAATGGACAACGATTCTGGACGATTATGCCGGACATGTCCGAGAGCTTCGCCAATCGCGTAATCACCTGATGCTTATGGAGGAAGTGAAGACGTTCATAGAAAACCGCTTCACCGATCCGGACCTGTCTCTCGATTCACTCGGTGATCAGTTCGGCATGAATGGCAAGTATGTCAGCAAGCTGTTCAAGGAAGTATTCGGCGTGAAGTTCGTCGATTTCCTCATCGAATTGAGAATGAGGCATGCCAAGCGGCTGTTAACGGAAACGGCGGACTCCGTTCAAGATATTGCCGTACAGACAGGCTACGGAAGCTCGATTTCATTCATCCGCACGTTCAAGAAAATCACCGGAGTATCGCCTGGCGATTTCCGCAAAAACAGTAGTCATGGCGACATAAATTAATCGGCGAAAAAAGTTTATGGTGAACACCGGCAAGATCGAAGCGAGGCAAATTTTAACAACGCCATCGTCTGAAGCTTACCGGTTTTTTCCCGTTTAAAGCTGACATTAAGTCTATGCGGGGGAAAAGTGTTTATTGAGCCGTGGTTCCGGTCCGGTATAGAATCGTGGCAGGTCCGGAACCTGAAATATAGAGTATGGAATTCCGCAACACGAATAGGTCAGTGAACACTATCATGTCCACGAAAGGGAGTCAGCGTAATATGATGAAAAGGCTTACGAGAAAATTGGCCGCCGGAATGGCGCTAATGGTAGCAGTCCCTGCGGTATTGGCCGGCTGTGGAGGAACGGATACGGAAGGCGGGAATTCTGCGGATGGAAACGGCAGCGGGAAGGTTAAACTGACGTTCGAAACGTCTGTTTATACGGAAGCCCCGCATAAGAAGGCGATCGACATGCTGCTGCAAAAATATAACGAAATCAATCCGAATGTGGAAATTACCGTTCACGGAACCGATTATAACAACTTCTTTAACAAGTTGACGACGGAAGTTGTTGCCGGGACCCAGGGAGACATCGTCCAGCTGTATCCTGAAAACCTGGCCCGCTACAACGCCCTTGTGGAAGGAGGCGCTTTCGTCAATCTGGATGAGTACATTAAAGGCACGGATTTGGAGACGAAGCTGGTCGGGCAGGAGTTGAATAAACTGGATGGTTCTTATTACGCAATATCCAGCTATGCCTGGGGATCGACGGGGATTTTTTACCGCAAATCTCTATTGGAAAAAGCCGGCGTGAACCCAGACGACATCCGCACGCTGGAAGATTTCAAGAACGCGGCCGCCAAGCTCGGAGCGGACACGAACGGCGACGGTAAGCTAGATCAATACGGATTCGCCAGCGTCGCCTCGTCCCATACGTTCACCTCCTCCGAATGGTACCGGCTTGTGGCGCGTCCGGTTTCGGGCGGTGTCTATTTCCCGGATGGAGAGAGCGGTCCCTATGATCCGGACCGCATCAACGTAAACTCCGAAGCGAACGTATGGGCGGCTGAGTGGTGGCAGGATCTGCTGAAGGATTCCAACGCCACACCGGCTGGAACCCGAGATAAGAAGACGACGCGTGAAATGTTCTGGAACGGCGCGGCGGCGATGATCATGGACGGCCCGTGGTTCATCGGCATGACCCGGGAGAGGGACGAGAAGCTGATGGACGATCTCGGGATGATCCCCCAGCCGGTCGTGGAGTACAACGGACAGGAGTATAAGCCTAATCCGACGATGTATCCGCTCGTTACCATGATTTCCAAGAAGAGCAAGCATCAGAAGGAAGCCTGGGAGTTTCTCGAGTGGATGACGACGCCGGAAGCACAGGAGATCATTCAACTGTCCGGGATGATTCCGAGCAACAAGGAATACTCCGGCTCAGAAGCATACAGCAAGGAAAATCCGCTTGCCGCGAAATTTCTGGACTATGTCGAGAAGGATTACGGTCCGGCCGTTATGGACCCGCCAATAGCCGAGCAGGGCGAGCTGGCGCAAATTATGCAGAATGCGGCGGAGAAAATGTTCGTCAGTCAGGCCGACGCCAAGGAGACGCTGGACGAAGCCGCAGCCAAAATGAAGGAAGTGATGAAGTAGGCTCGGCAAGGCTAAACCGATTCCGGCCGATTCTAGCCAATCCTCCGGAAGTCTATTGCGGGAGCGTTCGCGTTCCCGCGAGGGACCGGAAGAAAGGAAGGGTAATCCCGCATGATAACGAACAAAGCAACGTTTGCTCCTAAAGTATCCTTCTGGAGAAGGGAGTGGAGAGCGCTTAAAAAGAACAGAACCGCTTATTTCTTCATCGCTCCGCTGGTCATTACCGTGTGCTGCATTTTGCTGTATCCCATCTTTAAAGCGGCGCTGATGAGCTTTCAATATTGGTATATCGCCAAGCCGATTGGCGGACATCCTTTCGTCGGTTTGCAAAATTACGTGGGTGTCGTTAAATCCGACTATTTCTTCACATCGCTTGGAATTACTGGCATCTACCTCGCCGTAACCGTCATCGCAAGGTTTTTGCTCGGGCTCGGCACCGCTCTCCTGCTCAATAAAAAATTTGCCGGGAGAAGTCTCGCCCGGGCGTTGATTATAATCCCTTGGGCGATGTCCGAGGTGGTGACGTGCCTTATTTTTGTCCTGATGTACGACTACCAATACGGCATTATCAACCATATTTTAATGTCCCTGCATCTCATTGATACTCCACTCTCTTTTCTTGGAGAGGGCAATCTGGCGCTTAACGCGGCGATGCTGGTCAACATTTGGAAGGGCTTCCCCTTTGTCGCCCTTATGCTTCTGGCCGGGCTGCAAAGTATTCCCGATGATTTGTATGAGGCGGCGACGATGGACGGAGCCTCCATCTGGAGGAAATTCCTCCACGTTACTATGCCTATGCTTCGTCCCGTATCGATGATCGTATTTTTGTTGCTCGTCGTCTGGACGCTCCGGGATTTTGCGCTGGTGTATGTGCTTACGGGAGGCGGTCCGAACCGCGCTACGGAAATATTCTCGATCTTCGTGTATCGGTCCGGCTTCGATTACTATAAATTCGGGGAAGCGGCCGCGGGCGGCATGATTCTGCTCGTATTCTCGCTCATCTTTACTTTCATCTATTTAAAAGCATCGAAAGCGGGGGAGTCGGCATCTTGAAAAAACTAGTCATTTACTGTCTCGTTATTCTCGTCTGTCTGTTTGCTGTTTTCCCGTTCCTCTGGATGGTCGATATATCGTTTAAACCGCAGGAAGAAATTTATCGCAATCCTCCGGTCATTATTCCCGATCAGCTGAATTGGAGCGGTTACGATAATATGCTGAACACCAAAGCCGACGATAACTTGAACTTTATTAACTGGTTCGTCAACAGCACGGTCGTTTCTCTACTGACGACTCTGTTTTCGATCACCATCTCCGCGCTGGGCGGTTATGCGATGTCGAGATTCCAGTTTCGCGGCCGGATGGGGATAGGGTATATCATCCTGATTACTCAGATGCTGCCCGGCTCGCTTTTGATTATCCCGCTATACATTATTATGAAAGACCTGAACTTATTGAACACTCATCTGGCGCTGGTGCTTGCTTATACGACGTTTGCTGTCCCCTTCTGCACATGGATGCTCAAAGGCTACTTCGATACGATTTCTCCGACGATTGACGAAGCCGCGATGGTTGATGGGGCGAACCGATGGACGACATTCTTGCGCATTCTGCTGCCGCTGACTTTGCCGGGTTTGGTCGTAACTGCCATCTTTTCCTTTATAACCAGCTGGAACGAGTTTCTGTTCGCTTTCACTTTGCTGAATAGCGCGGAGAAATGGACGCTGTCCGTTGGCATCGCCAGCTTCCAGGGACAATACATTGTGAATTGGGATTATATTATGGCGGGCTCCGCATTGACTACGCTGCCGATCGTCGTTATTTTCTGGTCCATGCAAAAATATTTGGTAAGGGGCATGACCGCAGGGGCTGTTAAATAAAGTCCGGTTACAATAATCCGTCATGCCGCAGTCTGCGGCGGCCGGTCTCAGTATTACAGACTAAACCACTTTAATTTATAGGGGAGATACGCAGATGATTAAAATCGGAATCGTTGGAATGGGGCTGCGCGGCAAGCTGTTCGCCGATACTATAGGGCAGAACCGTTACGCAGAGCTCGCTGCGGTAAGCGACTTGAACGAGCAGAGCCTGAAGCACAGCGTTGACTGTTATCAAGTAAAGGGCTATACGGATGTAGAGCAAATGATTCGCGAGGCGGACTTGGACGCTCTTGTAGTGGCTACTCCCGATTTTCTCCATAAGCAGCCAGTCATGCTGGCGGCGGCCCGCGGCCTGCACATCCTGGTGGAGAAGCCGTTCTCCACCAGCGTGGAAGAAGCGCAGGGGATGTACGATGCTGTGCAGAATGCCGGAGTCAAATGTTTGGTGGCGTTCGAGAATC
The DNA here is from genome assembly GCF_018403245.1 of Paenibacillus sp. J2TS4. Taxonomy (GTDB): domain Bacteria; phylum Bacillota; class Bacilli; order Paenibacillales; family NBRC-103111; genus Paenibacillus_L. Next base: position 662,468 of record NZ_BOSH01000002.1, on the reverse strand, counting down.
GCTGGAGCGCTCCGTTCATTGCCGTCAGCGAGGCTGTGCGCCGAGGAGAGATCGGCAGCATTCTGACGATGAATTCGCGGCTTAACGATACGATCTTCGTGCCGACGAAAATGCTGAAATGGTCGAAGGGCTCTTCGCCGGGCTGGTTCTTGCTGGCCCATTCCACCGACATGGCCTGCTATCTTAAGGCGGGGGTTAGACCGGTTAGAGTCTATGCTGTCGGGACTAAACAAAAGCTATTGTCTATGGGCATCGACACATACGATTCGATTCAGACGGTGGTAACTTTTGCCGATGGTACGAATGCCACGTTCACGACGAGCTGGATTTTACCGGAATCGATGCCATTGATTGTAGATTTCAAATATGAAATTATTGGGGAGGATGGGGCCTTCTACATCGATCTGCACGATCAGATGGTGCATCAGGCCGGCCAGGCTTTCAAGCATGTACCGACATTGGGCACCCCGGTGAACGGAATGCTGCTTGGGCCCCCAAGTCATATGCTGAATGCTTTCATCGATAATATCCGGATGGATACCGAGCCGCTTGCCGGACCGGAGGACGGACTGCTCAATACGAAGCTGGTGCATGCCATTCACCGCTCTATTGAATTAGGGACGCCGCTGGATTTGTAATCGCACAGGTGCTCGCTGGAACTATCCCTATCCGCTGCACTTATATTGATATCGAAACATGGTGATAGCTCTCCTTTGCAAGGTGGACGCGGCAGGAACAGTAGGCGGGATTATTCCCGCTGAACCTGCTGCTGGATAAGCTGCGATTTGCAAATGTTGGGGGAGCTTCTTCTTAAGTGGAAATTTACATAAATGGGAAAGTAAAGTAATCCTCAGAATACAATAAAGGTAGGCGGCAGGGCCCATTACATATAACGATAAGGAGGGAGACCTTTGGCAAGGAACACCCCCGCTGAAGTCAGGGGGGCTGGTTGTCGCTGATTGAATAATGATGAAGCTATCGTCTGAAAAGATAGCTCGCTTCCAATGGAAAGCAAGACGGAGCTTGGGACTGTCGGCCATACCTGTTTCCGATTTAATGCTGGATAAAGCTTCTTGCTGCCGTCAGCAGTGCCCGCTTTCTGGGGAGAAGCTCGCCGCCTGGCCTGTTGAGGAGCCGACTTCCTCAGCATTACAAAAAAAGGAGGAATAAATAATAAAAAAACTGAGAATTTTGTTGGCCGTTGTGCTGATCGGCTTGTTATCCGCCAGCACTGTGTTTGCCTGGGATGGAATTATCCCGGTATCTGAATTGAAGCCGGCCCAGTCTATGGAAAAGCCTCAGCTTACAGGAGTGGGCGGGAAGCTGATTCTCAGCGATTCCCCGGAATCGTTCACGGAGCAAGGAGCCTTTTATCGGGATCGGGTAAGCGGTTCGTTCCGTGTTTTCTGGCATCATCAGAATATGTCGAGCGAGCCGCTGACGGTAGCTGTGGCCATTACGAATGAATCCGAGGAAGAGGTGAAGCTGTTCTCGGAAGGCAGCGGAGTGGGAACGAATTATTATGTGGATGTGGCCGGACAAAATGCGCTGGCCGAATTTATGAGGGTTAATTTCAAAAAGCAGTTTCTCGCCTCGCTCGCTCCTGGAGAAAGCTACTATCTCGAATCCTTGACGCCGTCCACCTTCACCAATAGCGGGATCGCCCAATTTTTGGCGAATACGAAGAAGGGGAACCGGCCGGCTACCGTAACGGTCACCGTCTTGAATTACAAGGATAGGCCGGCCCATCCGGAAACCGTTACGGTTCTGCCTGGTGATTCTCATACCCGCGGCACGTTTCCGCACTATGACCGGATAGGCACATTGAAATATAACACCGGTATGGGCAATGCCCTGATCCGGATATCCAGCGCGGAATCGGGCCAATGGAGCGATGCCATGCCCGGGGAATACGAGCAAGGATACAATGCGGTCGATGGGAGGACTGTGGTCAATAATGGCAACTACGGGGTCATGTACCGGCTTAGCGTGGACATCGAGAATGATCATCGCCGTCCCCGCGCGGTCACGCTGTATCATAATCCGTCAGGGGGCGCGGGCCATTATGTAGTCAAATGGCAAAATCGGCTCGAGCTATCCGGTTATATCACTTATGAACAGGCCTGGCCGTTCGCCAACTTTACATTAAACCCCAAGGGCAGAATTTATAAGTCGGAAATAAGTCTTACCGGAGGAGCCCCCGGCCCGCACGTCATATACTTCACTAATCAGGAAAGGTAATGTTATTGGAGTCCTTCTGAAGCACATAACGGGTCCTTTTCACCGCACTTTCTAAGTGCGGTGAAAAGGATGCCATACAGTTGCCGACTCTAGAGCATCTCTCATACAACAAGGGTTTTCCTATGACTCTGATGAAAAAGTTGCAGGAATCTGCAACAGTGCAGGTCTCTCTGGAAGAAATTCAGTTGATCAGCTAATCGAATACTGTGCGTGGTGTTTTTCAAGCGACTCCTCGTCGGGTTAATTCCCTATGATCCCTCTCTAGGCGTTTTCTGTAATGGTTTGCAGAAGCGTTCGATCTGTTGCCTGCACCAGGCGGACTAACAGCTCTTTGGCAGCCGCGTAATCGTCCACGTGCAGAATCGAGGCGGAAGTATGGATATAGCGGGCGCATACGCCGAGAGCCGCGGTAGGTACCCCTTGGCCATACAAATGAACCTTGCCCGCATCCGTCGCCCCGGGAGAAATAAAGTATTGATACGGAATGTCGGCACTTTCTGCCGTATCCAGAATGAATTCGATCAATGCCTGATTCGGAACGATCGAGCTGTCCAGTATTCGGACAAGTGTTCCTTTGCCCAGCTGGCCAAAGGAATGACGGTCTCCCGTCGTATCGTTCGCCGGTCCGGCATCAAGCGTGTAGCAAATATCGGGCTGAATTAAAGCGGACGCGGTCTGCGCACCGCGCAATCCGACCTCCTCCTGAACGGTTGCTCCGGCATAAAGCACGTTCGGGAATGGCTTGCCGTGAAGCTCCTTGGCCAATTCCAGAGCCAACCCGACGCCGAAACGATTGTCCCATGCCTTGGCCATTATTTTTTTGCCGTCGGCCAGCGGGGTGAAGGGGCAAACCGGGACCGCCGGCAAGCCGGGGCGTACGCCCATCTCCATCGCCTGCTCCCGGCTGTCCGCGCCGATATCGATAAACATCGCGGCGATCTCTACCGGCTTGCTGCGCTGGGCTTCATCCAGTAAATGGCGCGGAGTGGAGCCGATGACGCCGGTCAGCGGGCCTTGTTTCGTTATGACCTGTACTCTTTGCGCCAACAGTACCTGATTCCACCAGCCGCCCAGTGTCTGAAACTTAAGCATTCCGTTCTCCTGAATGCTCGAGATCATAAATCCGACCTCATCCATATGGCCGTTGACCATCACTTTAGGGCCATGCTCATCGCCTCGCAGAACACCGAAAATGCTGCCTAAACGGTCAAGCACAATTTCGTTCGTTACCTTCTCCAATTCCCCGCGCACGAAGCGGCGCACTTCATGCTCGAAGCCAGGCGGTCCCGGCAGCTCGGTCAAGGTTTGAAATAACTCGATCGTCTCTCGGTTCATCTTTGTTCCTCCTTCGGTCACTCCATTAAGGATCGTTTCATTAAATAACTCTTCTACAGTATAAGCGCCTTAACGCTCTAACATCAACCAGCGCTGTGAGAAGGGAAGGGAATGCTTTTAACCGGTCTATTAATCGCATCATTCTTAGCTTCTAGTACGTGGTGCGTTAGACGCCTGGTAGGGTTACCGTTCTGGTCGGCTCCCGGGAATAAACCGTTAACCTCATTCATACAATTCTATAACGAACTTGTCCATCCTTTAATACTGTACAGATGACCATAGGAGAGAGGAAGGAAATGAAATGACCAGAAGAGGAACGGACATGGCGATATTGGGAATCGGCACGGCTTTGCCGTCTTATCGTCTGGAGCAGGAGGAGACCTCGTCCAAGCTGACCGAAGCTCTGACGAGCGCAGGATATCGGCAGGCGGCGCGCTGGGCCAAAAAAATTTTTAGCAGCTGCGGGGTCGAAACCCGTTTCACCTGTGAGCCCGAATTATTGGAGTCGGGGGACAACTGCCGATATGTGGCGTATTCCAGTTTGAATCAAGTGCCTTCTACGGATGAGCGAATGAAGAAGTATAGGGAAGAGGCCGTTCCGCTAGGCTTCGAGGCAGCCGTTAGGGCACTGGAAGACAGTGGTGTCCATACAGCCGATATCACCCATCTGATCACCGTCAGCTGTACCGGGATATTTCTGCCTGGTTTGGATGCGGCGCTTACCCACAAGCTGGAGCTGGCCGCAGATGTGAAGCGGATTCCGCTTACTTTTCTCGGTTGCGCGGCTGGAATGACGGCCCTTCGTATGTCTGCGGATATTGTGGAGCATTATCCAGCAGCTAAAGTGTTAGTCGTGTGCGTAGAATTATGCACTCTTCATATTCAGCCCTCGGGCGAGAGGGAAGCGCTCTTTGGGGCGGCGTTTTTTGGCGATGGGGCCTCGGCTTGCGTCGTGGGAACCCCTGATTTTCGTGAAAAAGGTGTTATCTCTCTGGGGCGTCAACGGGCCGTCCTCTTCCCGGACTCTGCGGACGAGATGGTGTGGAATGTCGGCAATTACGGCTTTGATCTGTATCTGTCCCCTCATATTCCAAAGCTTATTGGGAAATATGTGCCTCCCGAAGTGGATCGTCTGCTGGACGGCGGGCCAGTTCCCGAATTTTGGGCTATTCATCCGGGCGGTCGCGGGATAATCGATACGATTCAAGAGTTATACGGATTAAGCGAGGAGCAAACTGAAGCGAGCCGTTCCGTTCTTCGCCAGTGCGGCAATCTTTCCTCGGCCACGATTCTGTTTGTGCTGCAGCATCTAAGACAAGCATTGGATACAACCGCCCGCAGTCCGAAACAGGGAATGGCCCTGGCCTTCGGCCCCGGCTTGAATGCGGAATTGATGCAACTGACTTATTGGCCGCCATCCTTCCCGATGGAACGGTGAGGGAGTTCTGAGATCACGAGAAGCATAAAAGCGCGGGAAGAAAATGGGGGGAGAACCGAAAGAGAAGTGAAAAAGATTTGGAAGAGGATTGAAAGAGAAGAGAATAGGGCTGCCTAGAGAAGCAAATGGGTGTAGAGCAAGAGGGATACATTGGAAGGAGGCGCTGCTATGAACGGATTAAAGCGGAGGGCGGCAGAACCCGAATTGATGGATGATTTGAGTTCGGGGGGAGCCGGCCTGCGGGAGGCGCTGCGGCATCTTCGCCTGCTTAACCGGATTTTTGGAGCGTCCGGGCCAACCCTGTACGGAGTCAGGCGGATCTGGGAGGAGGCTGGCAGGCCGAAGCGGTTTACGATTCTGGACATCGGCTCCGGTTCCGGGGATGTCAATCGCTCATTGCTGCAATGGGCCGATCGCCATCGTATCGGATTAACGATTACTTTATCCGATATTACCGAGGAGGCATGTGAGGAAGCCAGGCTGCTCTATAAGCGGGAGCCGCGAATACAGGTCGTGCGCCAGGATTTGTTCCAATTGCCGGAAGGCTGTGCAGACATCGTGACGGCCACCCAATTCGTTCATCATTTTCCTTCGGAGGAATTGCCGCAAGTTGTTCAGCAGCTGCTATTTGCTTCCCGAATGGGCATCGTCATCCATGATATTCACCGGCATTGGCTCGCCTGGCTGGCCGTTTGGCTCGTAACCCGTTCGATCTCGCGCAACCGTTATATTCGCCATGACGGTCCTTTATCGGTAGCCAAAGGGTTCCGTACGGCGGAATGGAAAACTCTGTCGGAGAGCATCGTGGCGTCCAACCTGTCGGTGATCTGGAGACCGTTATTCCGGTATGTGGTCACTGCGCACAAGTCAGAGAATGTCCCTTCAGCGATCCGACATGGGGACGCGGGGGGAAAGGACAGAACGAATGTATGATGTGGCCGTCCTGGGCGGCGGGATAGCCGGGGGCAGTATGGCGGCAGCTCTGGCGGGCATGGGCTGGCACACCGTCTTGATCGATCAAAGCACCTTCCCCCGGCACAAGGTATGTGGCGAATTCCTGTCTCCCGAATCAAGGAACAGCCTGTCCTCTCTTGGTTTGGAGCCCAGGATCCGATCGCTTCAGCCAGTCGAAATGAACAGTGCCAGGCTGCACACAGCCCTTGGAAACTCGCTGGATATTCCTTTGCCCGGAGCTGCTCTCGGAGTCAGCCGCTATGCGCTGGACCACGCCCTGCATCAAGCGGCGCTGGATCGGGGGGCTGAGACTCACGGCGGCATGACGGTCCTATCCGTTAACCGCGCTGGAGAGCGATACGAGATTGAAATTCGCGGCAGGCGCGCAAGCGAGACGATCGAAGCCAGAGCGGTGATTGGCGCTTGGGGGCGCAACCCGCGCTCCGGGCTGGCCAGCTCACTGGAGCCGGCTGGTGCCAACCGTTATGTCGGAGTTAAGTCTCATTACGATGGACTAGGGATGGAGCCTGTAGTGGAGCTGTATCTTTTTTCCGGCGGATACCTGGGGATTTGTCCTGTGGAAGGAGGGCGCCACAACGTAGCGGCGCTGATGACTCGGGACGTCTTCCAGCAAGCCGGCAAATCCGTACAGGGCGCCATAGAAATGGCGGCCTGCCTGAACCCGGCATTGCGCCGTCGGTTGGCGCTGGGTGAGCCGGTATCTGGAACCGAGGCAGCCGTCTCGCCTGTGCGAATAAGCCGTAAACCGGCGGCCTGGGGGAAGGTTCCTCACATCGGCGACGCTGCGCTGGTCATCCCTCCGCTTTGCGGAGACGGGATGGCCATAGCTCTGCACTCGGTCGTCCTATGCTCTCGCTGGGCGGACGAGTTCCTGTGCGGAAGAATGACCCTGTCCGACTGGCGCCACAACTATACGCAAGCTATGCGCCGGGATTGCTCCTCTCTTTTAAGATGGGGCAAATGGTTTCAGCGGCTGTTTGGCAATCGCCTGTTGTCGCCTATATTGATTCGTACAGGGAACCTTATGCCTCACTTGGCTTACCGAATGGTGCTGGCGACAAGATTAAAAAGCACGGAAGGGAAATAGATGCGGATTTCAGACCGTTGAAAAAATCGGTTCACGGATCTTGTGTACTCATTGGTACGATTATTCATACCAAAGCGGATCTTCGCGACCTATACCTAGTTTGGATGTACGATATTTCGTACAAAGATGACCCTTTCACGGAACTGGCGTGCCCATTTGTACGATTATTCATACCAAAGCGAAACCTCCGCGGCATACGCATGTCCGAATGTATGATATTTCGTACAAACCGCACTTGTTCGCATCCATCTTTCGCCCATTTGTAAGTCTATTTGACTATGCAAGGGGCCCGGCGGATAGGGCGCGTACAAGCCACGTGGATGCTTTTTCAACAGTCTGGGATTTACCCTTATTTGTCTGCGTTAGTGGCGTTCGGAGCGAAATAAGTGCAGGTTATAGAAGGATAGGCGGGGGAGAAACGGCTAATTTGCCCCAGCAAGGAGACCAGGCTATGTTGTATCGAATGCTTGCCGGCTTGTCTATCAAATATTCCAAAGAGATTATTGTCCTGTGGCTTGGCTTCCTGGTTGTGCTCGGCTTTTATGCTGCCAAGCTGCCTGCGGTTCTGAAAGACCACGGATTAAGGGTAGACGGTGTCTACGCCGAGGTTCAGCAGATGCTATCCGAAGATTTTCATATTCCGAACGAACCGGTTGTCCTCCTGTTTGAGAAAAAGGATCCGGTTTCTCGCGAGCAATTTCACCAGGCCATAGAGCAAGCCCTCACCCGAGTAGAACGTGTACAGGGGATTAAGGAAGTGATCTCCCCGCTTGCCAGAGGCGGGATGGTAAAAGAGAATCTGGCTTATGCGCTGCTTGCAGTGGAATGGGAATCCCGCGAAATCAAGCCTGCCCTCGAGCGGCTTAGAGGGCTGCTGGACGGGGACGAGCGAATGACCGTAGCCATGACCGGCAAGCCCGTAGTGCAGGAGGATGTGAACCGGACAAGTCATCGTGATCTGCTCCAAGCGGAAATGATCGGAATTCCCGTTGCTTTTATTATTCTGTGGCTCGCGTTCGGAGGCTTGCTTTCCTCGCTGATCCCGGTTGCGGTTGGATGGATCGCAGTCATTGGCACGATGGGCATCCTGTATTGGCTGGGAAGCGGGCTGGAGCTCTCTATCTTCGTCTTGAACGTCATTCCTATGGTTGGGTTGGCGTTAAGCATTGATTTCGCCTTGATGCTGGTCAGCCGCTTTCGCGAGGAGCTTCGGCACCACTCACTGGCAACGGCACTCCGGATCACTCTGTCCACGGCCGGACGCGCCGTGTTTTTTTCCGCGCTCTGCGTCTATTTGGGCCTGGCCAGTACTTTTTTTATCCAGATGCCGATATTCAACACGGTCGCCATTGGGGCTATCCTCGTTCTCACCGTATCGCTGCTGCTGTCCTTTACTCTGGTGCCGGCGCTATTAGTAGCGGCGGGAGGACGAATCGGGGCAGAAGGCGGGCACGGAGCCCGGTCGAGGAGCATGAGGATCTGGCATGCTTTATCCGCTTTTGTCATGCGGCGGCCATTGCGAATGGCATTATTGGCTGCAGGTCTGCTTCTCGTCTGTCTTGTTCCGCTCGCTCGAATGAATTTGGCCGTTCCGGATGCGGCCTCTTTGCCGCAAAATTACGAATCTCGTCAAGCGGCAGAACAAGTCAACGCCCATTTCTTTCCTTCTTCCAGCTCTCAAGTCTTCATGATTGCCCAAAGTAAACAACGGGAATGGAAGCTGACCGATTGGCAGTCCGCTTATGAACTGGTACAGCAATTAGAGCGGGATCCCGCTGTCTTGGCAGTCGATTCTATCTATGGCCGCCTTCCTATGACACCGAAGCAAATGAGTCTCATCCAGCAAGACGCCTTGTCAAAGAAAACGTATGGGCCGATATTAGAGTCTTCAGTGCAAGGAAACAGGATGCTTATTTCCTTAACCTTGCAGGGCAGTGCTTCATCCAAGGAAGCTCTTGATTGGGTCCGGAATTGGCAAGCCCCGTCCTCGGATTTGTTCGTGCTTATGGGAGGAGAGCCTAAATATCAGCAGGAGGTTTATGATGAAATTATTAACAACATTAAATATATTCTTCTATTTATTTTCGTTTCCAACTTCCTTATTTTATATCTTGCATTTCGTTCTTTTTTAATCCCGGTCAAAACGATCCTCATGAATCTGTTAAGCCTGGGAGCAGCCTTTGGAATTCTGGCCTGGATTTTTGAGGATGGCCGCTTCGGAATGGAGCCGTCCAGCATTGCTTTAATGATCCCAGTTTTTATCTTCGGCCTGGCTTTTGGAATCAGTATGGACTATGGGGTCTTTTTGCTATCCCGTATTTACGAAATTTATCAACGGACACAAGACAATGAATGCTCCGTTCAGGAGGGACTGGCCGTCACAAGCAAAATCATTACTTCTGCAGCAGCAATTATGATTGCGGTCACCGCACCCTTTGCTTTAGGAGGAGTGGCAGGGGTTAAGCAGCTCGGCATCGGAATTGCTTCAGTTATTTTCATCGATGCGACTCTCGTCCGGATGATGCTTGTTCCGTCTTTAATGAAGCTGCTCGGTAAATGGAACTGGTGGATGCCATGGAGTGGGGGCTCCAAATGAGGCAGCGAACCGATTAGGGTGGCTATTTGTCACGTGTCGTTCACTTTTGGCGAAGAATCGACCTTGACGAAGTAGAGCGGCCTGGATAGACTGATCTATATAGTTAAGTTTAGTTAACTAAATAAAATAGGTTATCGACATATTCAACGGTAAGGAATGGAGGAGGAGGGGCTTATTGGATTCCTATCTGAGCGTTGTGGATCGGATCAACCAAGCGTTCGAGCAATTCAAATCGATTGTATGGCGGAAGACGACAGAAATTGAGCAATTGAATAGTTTCCAACTGACTCCACAACAAGAGTTAATCATGTATTATATTATCCGCAATGAGCCGGTGACCGCGAATCAAATCGCCGCAACGTTCCAAATCTCTAAAAGCGCAGTCAGTCAAGTGTTGCCAAAGCTGGAGAAAGAAGAGATGATCGTCCGCCGGATTAATCCGGACAACCGGAGGGAATCGTTTGTATACTTGGGCGAGCAGGGGAAGGCTTATGCGGCCTTGCTTCATCAAATAGACGAACTGCTGGTACGCCAGTATTATTCCAAGGTTCCTCTGGAGGACCTTCAGCAAGTACTTGAAGTCCTTCATCAATTAATTGCTGCCGCCCAGGAGGATCTCGGAGAAGGACCAAATAGGGACCAAGGGACCGGAAATCCGCCAAATTAGTCGATTTCTCACCGTGGTTCCTGAAATACAGGTGATATGCTGATCTAAGGAAGGAGAAGAGAAGATGCAGGATAGAAAATTAAGGCGACTGACAGATTCTGTCTATTTCTTACCGCCTGAAGCGAATACCGATCGGCCCGTTCTCGCCGCAATATGCGGTCAAGAGCGGACATTAATTGTAGATGCGGGAAATTCACCTTCCCATGCTGCTCTTTTTCTTGAGGAGGTAGCCAAGGAGCAAATATCCAATCTGCATTCCGTTGTGTTGACTCATTGTCACTGGGATCATATCTTTGGGGCTCATCGTCTGAATCTGCCGATCATTGCTCATGAGAGGACGAAAGACGCTATAGAGCAAATGATTCCCCTTTCCTGGACGGACGAAGCTCTGGATGAGAGGGTAAATAAAGGGACTGAATTTCAATTTTGCGCGGATATGATTAAAAAGGAGTTCGCCAAAGACCGTGACATCGTCATTCAAAGGCCGCATAAGACCTTCAAAGATAAAATGGAGATCGATCTGGGTGGGACTCAATGCTATCTCGAATATGTGGGAGGAGATCATTCCAACGATTCCATTGTCGTGTATACTCAAGGAAACGGAGAGGGAGAAAGGACGCTTTTTATAGGAGATTGCTTGTATCCGAATCTTAATGGAAGATATACTGTTGCGGGTACCCTATCCTTGTTGGAGAAGCTGGATCGGTACAGCGCGGACTATTATGTGTTATCTCATGAGATGCCCTTATCCCCGGACGAGTTTAGACAATACTGTGATTTATTGAGGCTGCTGTGTCATTTGACGGAGAAAACTAAAGGGCATGGTGAAGGGATGATTCAAGAACTGACCGATCGATGGGGAGGGCCGCCTGAACCATTTATGCTGGAAGCCGTCCACTGCTTTGTTCAAGGATTTCGTTCGGAGAATGGGGGTTGAGCCTGAGAGGATTGACGAAAGAAATTTGGTTAGGTATACTGAAACTACTGTTTTTCAATAGATAACAGAATAGAACAACTTCTTATCCAGAGAGGCGGAGGGACAGGCCCTATGAAGCCCGGCAACCGATCGCGCGTTCATCGCGCGGTGTCTATGGTGCCAATTCCTTCAGAATCGAGACGATTCTGGCAGATGAGAAGGGTTGATTTCGATATCGGAAGCCCTTTTGCTCTGCAAAAAAAAGGGCTTTTTTTTATTAACCAAAGGAGTGAACCCATGATTGAATTGCGTCATGTGCAAAAAAAGTACCGTAACGGTTCTCATACGACTCACGCTTTGCACGATATTAATCTGCAAATTGAGAGAGGGGAAATTTACGGAATTATTGGGCACTCGGGCGCCGGCAAGAGCACTCTCCTGAGAAGCATTAATCTGCTGGAGCGCCCGACAGCGGGATCGATCATAGTGGATGGCGTTGAGCTTACTGCGCTCCCAACAAAGCAGCTTCAAGAGCAGCGCAGGCGAATAGGAATGATCTTCCAGCATTTCAATCTGCTTTCCTCTGCAACCGTTGAAGAAAATGTAGCCTTTCCGCTTAAGTTGGTCCAAACGCCCAAACAGGAAGTGAAACAGCGGGTGGACGAGCTGCTGGACTTGGTCGGGCTATCGGATCAAAGCAAAAAATATCCGGCTCAATTGTCGGGAGGGCAGAAGCAGAGAGTAGGCATAGCCCGCGCTCTGGCGACCAATCCACATGTTCTGCTCTGCGATGAAGCCACTTCAGCGCTCGATCCGCAGACGACGAATTCGATCCTTGGCTTGCTGCTCGATATTAATCGCAAGCTGGGAATTACGATCGTGCTTATTACGCATGAAATGCAAGTGATCCGATCTATCTGCGACCGTGTGGCTGTCATTCATCAAGGTCAGATTGTAGAGCAGGGACCGGTGGCTGAAGTTTTTATCAAGCCTCGGCATGAAGTGACCCGGCAATTTATCGAGCAGGTGGTGGATGCTGTCGACTTGCGGGGTCGCGTAAAGGATGAAAGAGCGACCGTGCTCAAGATCAGCTTCCTGGGCGAGTCCACCTATGAGCCGATATTATCCAGAGCTGTGCAGCAGACAGGCGTCACGTTCTCGATATTGCAGGGGACGATATCGCGGATGAAGAATACCCCGTATGGACAGTTGGTCATCCGCATCGAAGGTTCCCGACCGGCGGCTGACGAAACGATAAGACTGCTCAAGGAACATGGTCTGGATGTGGAGGTGTACGAGCATGGATTGGTCTAGTATTCATTGGCCTGAGATCGCAAACGAAACCAAACAAACGCTTATCATGCTCGGTCTATCCACCGTATTCACTTTTATCATCGGCCTGCCTATCGGGATTTTGCTTTACCTGACGACCAGGGGCAATATGCTGCAAAACCGATTCATCCATGTCATTATCTCGTTCGTCGTCAACGTGCTCCGCTCTGTTCCATTCGTCATTCTGATGGTTGCGCTCATTCCGTTCACGAAGCTGCTGGTCGGCACCTCCATCGGTGTCAAGGGAACCATCCCGCCGCTAGTTATTGCGGCCGCGCCGTTCTTCGCCCGTCTGGTGGAAACCGCGCTCAGAGAAGTGGATCGAGGCATTATCGAGGCCGCTCAATCGATGGGAGCCGGGCGCGGACAGATCATCTGGCGAGTGCTGCTGCCGGAGTCTCTGCCGGGCTTGATAGCCGGCATTACGATCACGACCGTCACGCTCGTGTCTTATACCGCGATGTCGGGCATGATTGGCGGAGGCGGATTGGGAGACCTTGCGATCCGATACGGCTATCAGCGCTTCGAGACGGAAGTAATGATCGTTACTATTATTATATTGCTTATCCTGGTGCAAGTTTTGCAGATGGTCGGGGATCGTCTTGTGCTCCGATTCAGCCGCAAATAATGCAATAGATATTACAAAAAAAGGGGAGAAACCAAATGAAAAAACAAGTTTTATTCGCATTTCTGCTCATTATTTCTCTAGTCGCCCTCGCCGGCTGCGGAGAGAAAAACGCGGCACCCACGCCTTCGACTTCGCCATCATCTTCACCGGCTGCCGACAATGAAGGTGCCAAGGAAGTTACACTGAAGATCGGAGCATCCTCTGTTCCTCATGCGGAACTCTTGAATCTGGTCAAGGATCAACTGAAGGAGGAAGGCGTCACTCTGGAGATTAAAGAATTTACCGATTACGTTCAGCCGAACATCCAGGTTGACGAAAAACAGTTGGACGCCAACTTTTTCCAGCACTTGGCATACATGGAGCAGTTTAATAAAGATAAAGGCACCAAGCTGGTCAGTGCAGGAAGCATTCATGTGGAGCCGTTCGGTAGCTATTCCAATAAAATCAAATCGATCGACGAGTTGGCCGACGGTGCTACGGTAGCGATTCCTTCAGATCCTTCCAATGGAGGGCGGGCCCTCGCGTTGCTGGAGAAGAACGGTCTGATCGAGCTCAAAGAAGGAGTAGGGATTGCCGGAACGGTTAAAGATATCGTGGCCAATAAAAAAGACCTCCAATTTAGAGAATTGGAAGCTGCTATGCTGCCGCGCGTTCTGGACGAAGTCGACCTTGCGCTGATCAATACGAACTACGCGCTCCAAGCTGATCTTGTTCCTACGAAAGATGCCTTGTTCATGGAGGACAAAGATTCTCCGTTCCCGAATATTATCGCGGCCCGGGAAGATAATAAAGATTCCGAAGCGATCCAGAAGCTCGTTAAAGCTCTGCAGACACCAGAAGTCAAAGCATTTATTGAAGAAAAGTACGAAGGGGCCATTATCCCTGCATTTTAATATAGATTGCGATAATCGAATGGAAGAAGACTGGCTGAAATTAAGGCCGTCTTCTTTTTTTGTAGGCTCTGTTAAATCAATCGCATAGAAGGAATATCCACCATCAACTGACATAACTATTGGCAAGTAATTATCCCACCACGCAGTTATTTCTGATTTCCAAATATGAAGCTTTGGATGTAAAATGTTAAAATATGATATAGTGAATGGAAAGAAGGGTAACCAAGAAAGGGGCCGTTATGAAATCTATTTTTTATTATGTTACCACTAGCGTTGTCGTATTTTTTGGCCTTATCGCTGTAGCCAGTCTGGTGGCGGCCGGATGGAATACCGATATTGCAGCTATTGCAGAGTGGGCTACGAAATATTTGTTACCCTGGATCGCACTTTATTGGTTTATACGCATGGTCAAGGCTATAGAGCAAAAAGGAAAATCAAACTAACCGAAAAACCGAAGCCTATTAGAAAAGGATTCTCATATAATGAATATTGTGGATTGACGTTTTTTGTAATGAGCTGATACAATGGGGTCAGCCCCGGATTGGGAGCGCTCTCAAAAAAGATGTATAGGAGGTCTGCTATGAATCAGCTTGCTCCATTGCTCCAGCAGAAGACAGCGTTGATCGTCAGTCTCCCTGCTAATTCCTTGGAATTGTTCCAAGCGGCAGTAGAAGGTGGTGCGGATGCTATCAAGCTTCATTTCAACATCGAGCATCGCGCAAGCGGAACATCGTTTGGCCCGACAACTGAATATACGGATCTGTTAGCGGAGATGCGAGAGAGGTTCGATGGTTCGATCGGGGCTGTGGTCGGGGACTCACTTCAGAAGGTAACGAAAGAAGAAGTGGACCGATTAATTGCTTCCGGAATTGATTTTATTTCCTTGTATGCTCACCATGCGCCTGGTTGGCTGCTTAGCGACCAAAGGATCTACAAGATGCTCGCCGTAAACGGTGATTATAGTGAAAGCGCTGTCTCCGCATTCCGGACCTTGCCGATTGAGATGCTGGAGGCGTCCATCATTCCAGCTCAGGAATACGGCGATCCCCTATCCATCAAGGATTTGCTGAATTATCGCTGGCTTGTGGATAGGTCCGGCAAGCCGGTCATCGTTCCGAGTCAACGGGACCTTCAGGTCGAGGAACTCGAGGCTCTTCAACTTGCCGGGGTGAAGGGCATCATGATTGGGGCGATTGTGACGGGTACCGATGGGCCATCGATCTTTGATGCGACGAGAAGATTTCGGAGAGAATTGGACCGTTTGGCTGAATAAATGGAATGAAATTGCAGAGTCTCTAGAGGCAAGATAAAAGCGGCTATAAAAGGACTGCCAAAAAAGCTATTAGCGAATTGTGGCGAATGGACAATGCATTACAAAGCAAAGCTTTAAACATAGGAACGGAGCGTGAGGACTATGAGACATCGTATAGCGCTTGTTCCACTGGATAGCCGGCCGTGCTGTCAGTGGTTCCCTCGAAAAATTGCCGAGATCGCCGGGGTGGATTTGCATACTCCTCCAATCGAAATGCTTGGAATGTTTATGAAATCCGGAAACTGTGAGAACATTCGTGATTGGTTGTTGGAGACGGCAGGTTCTGTCGATGGTCTGGTCGTAGCGGCGGATCAGCTCGCCTTTGGCGGCTTGATTGCTTCACGCACGAACGAACGGACTCTGGAGCAGGCTCAAGAAACGCTGAAAGCGCTGCGTGCCGTTAAGGAGAGGCACCCCAGCAAGCCTTTATTCGTCTCAAGTGTACTCATGCGAATTACAATAACGGGAAAAAATGCCGAATTCGTTCGATACAAACACCTCGTGCAGCAATATTCCGAACTGTCCGATCGGCATTTGCGGTTGAAGGAAGCCGGCCTTGAGCAAGAACTATTACGTGTTAAAGCCCAAATTCCGAATGAGATTTTATTGGATTACTTCCAGGCGCGCGAACGAAATATGGATGTCCATAAGCTGTTGATTGATTGGACGGCAGAAGGCATCCTCGACTATTTGAGCATTACACAGGAGGATGCGAGTCCTGCAGGCGTCCATATTAAGGAACAGTGGGAGCTGCAGCGTCATATCTATGACCGGCATGTTCAGGCGAAGACGATGATATATCCTGGCGCGGATGAGGGAACCCAAACCTTGCTTGCTCGGATGCTGCAGACATTGAATAGGCGCAAGGTGAGAATCTATCCGAGATTTACGTCCGAGATGGGCAAGCGGGTCATTCCGGAATACGAGGATCGTCCTTTGGAAGAGACGGTCAAGGCGCATTTGCTGTCAGCGGGTGCGGTCGTTGTGGACTCGCTTTTGGAGGCGGATTTGATTTTAGCGGTGAATTCGCCACTGAATGATATATCCAATAGAGGCAAAGAGACGGAGAATGTGCAAGCTTTATTTAATCCCCGGCATCTGATCGCCGATCTGGCGGAGAACGTTCGATATCACTTAGAGCAGGGGCGGCGCGTGGCGATTGCGGATGTGGCTTTGCCTAACGCTTCTGACATGGAGTTAATCCGCTACTTGCTCGATGAACGTCTATTTACCCGTCTTTCTGGTTATGCCGGTTGGAATACGGCGGGCAATAGTCTGGGCACATGTATTTCTCACGCTATTGCCCGCACAATGTATGAAATGCTGAGCACAAAAGGAGAATATGATTCAGAACCTGCGGTCAGTGAGGTGAAAAAGACCGATACGGGAGTTAATCCGGACAAGCCTGAAAAGGCGCATTACTCGTTCCTGCTGTCCCGTCTTATGGATGAATGGGGCTATCAGGCCCAAATACGCGGGGCAACGAATAAGTGGATTGAAGCGCATCTATCCGTTAGTCCCTGGGATCTGGAAACAGAGTACAAGCAGGTCAACGCCTGGATCGTCCAACGCTTAAAAGAACTGTTTGAGGCCACGAAGCCGCTGATTTGTGACGAGGATCGTGGAGAGGGGGAACTCCCTTCAATTGTTCAGGATGCTGAACTCGCCTTTGTACAATTACCCTGGAATCGAACGTTCGAGCTGGATGTCCGGGTTGATGTGGAATTAGTAGATTGAGAAGTAAGCGACCCCGATGGACCTTGCGTACAGTCCATTGAATTTATTCCTAACCGCCTATTGGCGGTTTTTTTATGGAGAAGCCCCGAACGGCCTTCTAATTTGAGTTTTTTCGCTAAACTATAACTTCTTCTTATTTCCTTTGTTTTCCGTTTTCTTTTTTAGCCGGAACGATAACACTAAGCTTAGCTTGAAAAAACTTATTAAAAAAATATTGACACTCAGAAAGAGAGCCTTTAATATAATTACTATTATTATTTTAATAAGTAAACTATTTAGTTAGGATAATACTTTGTCATTAAAGGAGTGATTCAATGTCGAAGAGCGATGATGTGTCCAGATACGTCGAAATGTTTTGGCTAGTATCTAGAGGCTTGTCATCTATCTGGAAGAGAAATTTTGAACAGCGGTTATCCAATACCCAATCCTACATTTTAATTAAATTGGATGCCGAGGGACCTCAAAAAATCACGGTTCTTGCTGAGGCATTGGACATTACTCCCGGAGCGATTTCAAGTATTTCCGATAAATTAATTGCATGCGGCTTTGCTACTCGAAGTAGGGACGAGGAAGATCGCAGGGTGGTTTACTTGGAAATTACTCCATTAGGAAAGGAGATCTTGCGGGAAATTCAAGAGGAGAGCAAAGCAATGATCAACAAAGTGTTCAATGGTTTGCCGGAAGAAGATATTCACCATTTGGTCAGAATTTATGAAAAACTTATACAAAACATAGAGCATTGCCGAAGGGAGAAGTAGTATGGAGCATCTTTCCGAAAAACGTAAAGTATCGATTATGATTGCGATTATGGCGGCCATGTTTTTTTCCGCTATCAACCAGACCATCATTGGTGTGGCCATGCCGCGAATTATCGCTAAGCTTGGTGGAATGGACTATTATACTTGGGCCATTACTATTTATTTATTAACCTCGACTGTTGCTACTATTCTGGTCGGTAAGCTATCGGATATTTATGGAAGAAAGCCATTTATTCTAACCGGGATTGCTGTGTTTATGTTAGGCGCTTTTTTAAGCGGCTTTTCAAGAGATATCATTGAATTAATCTTTTATCGGGGAATTCAGGGGCTAGGAGCGGGAATTATTATGTCGACCGCCTTCACAGCCGTTGGGGACTTATATGCGCCTAGGGAAAGGGCGCGTTGGACCGGGTTAATGAGCGGGATTTTTGGCCTTTCCAGCGTATTGGGACCGCCGGTTGGGGGCTATATTGTTGACCATCTCGATTGGCATTGGGTGTTCTGGATGTTCCTGCCTCTCGGAATTGTTGCATTTATTATGATCATCATGCTTTTTCCGAAAGTGGAGCGCAGAGAAGGCGAGTCCATCGATTACCTGGGCTCCTTATTTTTAACGACGACCATCGTTCCGCTGTTGCTGGCTTTTTCGTGGGCTGGGCAAGGGGAGGGCAAATATCCTTGGGGCTCGTGGCAAATTATAGGCTTGTTTGCTATAACTGTTGTTTCCCTCCTTATCTTTATTATCGTAGAGACAAAGGCCAAATCGCCTGTGCTTCCGTTATCTTTGTTTAAGAATAGCGTCGTTACGGTTTCTAACCTGGCGGGATTTGTCCTGAACGCCGGAATGATGGGGGCGATCATCTATGTTCCCTTCTTCGTTCAAGGGGTCAAAGGGATTTCACCTACTTACTCGGGTTATGTGACTATGCCGATGTCTATAGGGATGATCGTGACGATGGCTTTCGTCGGTCAACTGATTGCCAAGACGGGCAAATACAAAAAGATAGCGATCCTGGGCCTTGTCGTTATGGCGGTAGGAATGACGCTGCTTCATTTCATGCATATGGATACGCCGATATATGTTACCGTCCTATATATGTGTGTTGTAGGTCTAGGATTGGGGATCAGCATGCCGGTCTTCTCCCTTACTGTGCAAAATGCCGTAGAGCCTAAGCAACTCGGTGTGGCCACCGCTTCTTCTCAGTTGTTCCGTTCGCTTGGAGGAACGATAGGTATTGCTATCATGGGGACTGTTATGGCTTCCCGCATGAGCAGCAAATTGGCCGAACAGTTCGCTTCCGAGGGAGGAGCAGCGCAACAAGTACCAATAGATCCGGCTATGGCTGAGCAAATGAAGGAATTTTTAAATCCGCAGGCTCTTCTGGATCAGCCCAAGCTTGCTGAATTTATGGCTGGCCTGCCGGCAGATGTGCAAGTGATGTTTAATCAACTGCTGGATAAGCTGCGCGAAGCTTTGAGCTATGGGGTCACCAGTACGTTCCTGGCCGGCGCTGTTGTAACCATCGTCGCAGTTGTGCTGACGTTATTCCTGAAGGAAATCCCTCTTCGTTCCGCCAAGGACGCCAAACCTGAAGAAGGAAAAGCGGCCGGAAAGGTAAGAAAAAAAGAACTGGTTAAGCCTCGTACAGAGTCTTAACCCTCGTACAGAGTCTTAACCCTTGTGCAACAAATCTAATTTGGATTAAAGAAGGACACCTTAATAAATTACTGAGGTGTCCTTTTGTAAAACTATAAGAATTTATAAAAAATCGTTATCAGTAAATTTCGACGGTAAACGCAGGCTCTCTTGATCAGAGATCAAGGACGCCGCAGGCGTTTATCCTTACATAGAAGGGCCTGTTCTTTATATTCATGGGTATTGTTCCGGCCTGCAAATGAATTATAATGACTTTAGTGACCGGGGACTGCAGCGAGAATGGGACGGTATTGCCTAAGCTATTTGCATATCAAGGAGGGGAGAGCATTGGCACAGCAGGACGAATGGATAGATCAGGTTGCGATCGTGATGCCGGAAGAAGTCGTACTGGGAAGTCTTAGGATCGAGAGAGGGCAGATCGCAGAAATTAGGCTGGCGGATAACCGGGGCACGGATGGAAATTCGCCTGGGGAGCGTGGTTATGTTTGGCAGGACGGTATGTATTTGCTGCCGGGCTTGATCGATATTCATTGCGATGCGATCGAGAAGGAAGTACAGCCGCGGCCGAACACACTGTTTCCGATGGAAATGGCGCTTTTGGAGCTCGAAAGAAAGCTCGCTGGTAACGGAATTACTACGATGTATCATTCTCTTTCGCTCGGGACGGGGCTTAGCCTGCGGGGAGAGGATCTGGTGACGAAGATGATCCGTCTTATCCGTTGCTATCGGCAGGAGCAGGCAATGATCCGCCATCGCATTCATCTGCGTTATGAGGTGATTTATCTGGATGGCTTGCCCTTGGCCGAGGAGCTTGTTCGTTCGGGACAAGTGGAATATTTATCGTATATGAATCACGCCCCCGGTCAAGGACAATATCGGGCGCCGGGCTCGTTTGAAGCCTATGTCATGAAAAATCAAGGAGTCAATAAGGAAGAGGTGCGCCGCATAGCTGAGAATGCGCTGCAGAAGCAAGAGCAGATTGACTGGGAAAGACTCCGTTATTTGGCTGAGGAGGCTCTGGCTGACGGAATTGCGCTCGCTTCCCATGACGATGATACGCTGAAGAAGGTGGATGAAGCCAGGAGCTTTGGCGCCTCGGTGTCTGAATTTCCCCTTAATCTGGAAACAGCCCAATATGCCAAGCAGCGCGGGCTGCAAACGTGTGTGGGGGCTCCGAATGTGGTCCGTGGAGGTTCGCATGATAACAACATGAAAGCAATGGACGGCATTCGAGCTGGAGCCGTCGATATTCTATGCTCCGATTATTATCCCTCCTCTATGCTATCTGCCATCGTTAGGATCGCGGACGAGGCCGGAATCGGAATAGCCCGAGCCACCGCAATGGCCACCCTTCACCCGGCCAAAGCGGTCGGAATAGACGACTGTTTGGGTTCCATCGAGGTCGGGAAACAGGCTGATTTGATATTGATTCAGATGAAGAACGGCTACCCGCTTGTTCGTAAAACGTGGGTGAACGGACTTTCAGTCTACGAAGCGAATTATTATCGCCAGAATGAACACGAACGGCAAGCTCTTTGAATGACTTCTAAATACCCGGATCGGAATATTGGCGAACATCAGCGGGTCAGTGCCGGGTTACGCGTAATCATTGTCAACAACCTTGTTCTTCAGCTCGCTAGAAAGAACAAGGTTGTTGATTTGACAAACGGCTCTCATGTTGAAATCGCGGTAATGAATAGGAGCCAAATTAAATGCTCAGAATATTATTATAAAAGGCATTGAAATTTGGCTGAAAGTCGAATACAATAATGATAATGATTATCATTGTTGTTCATTATCCAATGATTAAAAGGGAGACGTTAAGATGAGTCTATTACTTCCGATCGTCACCATCGGACTGGTTTTACTGGGAAGCGTATGTTTATTTATTGCGATGGAGAATGATCGACGGGTGAACGAACAGTTACGTAAGGAAGTACCGGGAAAGGCCCAGACGGAATTGGGAATGCGTCCGGTTGATGTTTTTCGCAAATTGTTTATTAAAGTTCGCAACGCGGAGTAGAACTAATAAACGATTAACGGTCGAAGCTTGTTGACGGGCAGGAGGCTCCATACAAGTTCATATCCCCAAGGTCATTTGTCTGGCGCCCATTCAGGGTAAAGACAGTGGCCTTTTTTATTTATGTCATGAAAGGGAGGAAAATTGTACAGAAGCATTATATTGAAACTTGACTGGTTACAGTTGGAATGATAACCTTATTTATTGGAAGACTCTTCTTTATAGTCTTTACATGTAGGTGTTAGGGAGTTTTTCTTGCTTTATTCCAATATGTTTTAACTAAATATTAGGTTTTTAATACAGAATGCTCTTATCCATAGGTTGTACGGGATGTTCGCCCTTAAAGGTGACCGTTCATCGACTTTAACAACAGGAGGTGCGCTAATGGCCCTAGCTCCACGAATCTCTAGTCCAAGTCATAGGCTCTCTTTTCTATTCCTAGCGCTAATCCTGTTAGTTTGTTTCGTGGCTGCTTCCACGTATGTCGATACGAGTCACCCGCTTGTTGAAGAATCTCCTACATTGACTACTTCCATCAAGGAACACTCCGTAGTCAGCTTTAGAAATCCAACCACATCGAGTACTCCGTGGCCTCTTAAATCCATATCCTGGATTATGCTTTTTCCACAGCTTTTATTATCATTAACGGCACCTTCTTTTATTTATTTGTTCCTTTTTATTCCACTCTCCATAAGGAGCTTATTTCTCATCCCTATTAAATTTACTTCGACGTTCGTGATTTAATTTATACATCCATTTCATCCGTGAAACTCAAGACTTTTGATGTGTTCACCTGCGATTTGAATTACCATTATGGTAAATCAGATCCTGAAAAACCAGGTGCCTGTTTTGTACTGCTTTTTAGCGTGCGAAGACATCTTCATGTAGTGATTACGAAATAATGGAGGGTATAGATTTTGAATATTCGTGAGTCTGATTTACCGGGAATTGGCCGCAAGTTCCAGATGGAAACCCGTGCCGGAGATAAACTGGTCGTTATCGTTCATGACGATGGTCGACGCGAGCTGTTTCATTTTCAACATGAGGATCCGGAGGAAAGTCTTTCTATGGTCACATTGGACGATCATGAGTCCAGACTGATCGCGGCCATTGTAGGAGGCATGACCTATCGGCCTAGAGCGTTGGAAACGATTGATGTCGCGTTAGATGGTTTAGTGATCGAGTGGTATAAAATTGAGCACACTGCAAAATGTATAGGATATACGATAGGCGACTTGGATGTGCGGCAAAAGACGGGGGCATCGGTCATCGCAGTGGTCGAAAAGGGCAGTCAAAAATATATTAATCCAGGGCCTGAATATAAGCTGACGGCAGATTCCACCCTGATTGTCGCTGGAGAAAGACAGCACATTAAAAAACTAAAGCAATTTTTGTTGTCAGGAGACGAATAACAACAGGGGGGGAATTATGGATACGATCGTTTTTCAAATCGGATTAGCCGTTGTTTTGGTGGCCACAGTTGGATTGATTGCCACAAAGCTTCGTTTTTCAGTTATTCCTTTCTATATTTTAGTTGGAATGGCTGTCGGACCTCATGCACCTCATTTTTGGATATTCGACTTTCGCTTTATTGAAAGTATGGAGTTTATTGATTTTATGGGGCGGCTCGGTGTCCTGTTCCTGTTGTTTTATCTAGGTCTGGAGTTTTCCGTAAGTCGCTTGATGAAATCCGGTAAAGCGATTGTCATGGGCGGTCTTTTCTACATTATTATTAATTTCCTGTTTGGACTGCTCGTAGGCTGGATGATGGACATGCCTTTAAAAGAAACGCTCGTCATTGCCGGGATTATGACAAGTTCCTCCACGGCTATTGTGGCCAAAGTATTGGTTGATCTTAAACGGACTGCAAATCGGGAGACTGAAATTATTATGGGAATGATTATGTTCGACGATTTATTTATCGCTGTCCACATTTCCATACTGTCGGGACTGGTGCTGAGCGGGGCTACCTCCTTCATCGGTGTGCTTCTGACCTCCTTATCGGCGCTTATCTTTATCTTATTGTTCCTCATCGTAGGACGAAAGGTGATCAAATACGTTGACAAAGGCTTGAATATTTCTTCATCCGAATTATTTTTGCTCGTTATAATGGCTGCGTTGTTTCTAATTGCCGGTTTCTCCGAGACTGCGCATGTCGCGGAAGCGATTGGAGCGCTTATGGTCGGGCTTGTACTGGCTGAGTCGGCCCATGTCAAACGGATCGAGCAGTTGGTAGTGCCGTTCCGTGATTTTTTTGGCGCGATGTTCTTCTTCAGCTTCGGATTAACCATCGCCCCGTCTTCTCTTGGCGGAGCGGTAGGCATGGCGATTATCGCGGTCGTGCTGACGATTATCGGAAATGTAGGGGCCGGAATGCTGGCCGGCCGGATTGCCGGGATTTCCAACCGTGCTTCCTTCAATATAGGATTTACACTAGCTTCGCGGGGCGAATTCTCTATCATCATGGCTAATATCGGCAAGGCGGGCGGACTTCTTCCTGTCGTTCAGTCCTTTGCAGTGCTGTATGTCCTATTGCTGGCTATACTGGGTCCGCTGTTAACTAAGGAATCCAAAAGGATATACAACCTGATCCTGAAGATAAGCGGTCAAGATAAAAAAGAACAGAAGCTGCAGGACGGGTAATTTCATATTTCAAAAAAGGCAATGCGGTATGCTCAACCAATAGGTGAGCTCCGCATTGCCTTACTTTATTCGCTAGAGGTTCTAGCCATCCTGCAAAATGGTTTTCAGCTTCTTCAACTGCTGTCTTTCTCCGGCTACGACAAGAGTGCAATGGGCGGCTAGCTTGTGCTGGGGGCCAGGGTTAATAATTTTAGTCTGCTCAGCTTTGTCTATGACGGCAATAATGATAGCGCCCGTTGCTTGCCTTATGGTCAGCTCCCCGATCGTTTTGCCGACGCAAGCGGCATGAGGTTCAATTTTGAACCATTCGATGATCAAGTCCTCCAGGGACAATTCAATTTCTTCCAACGCCTTAGGCTTGTAGCTCATCCCGCCAATGATGGCAGCCATTTGTCTCGCTTCATCGTCTTCAAGAGAGATGTTCGAGACACACTCTTCCGGATCGTTCTCTCCGAAATGATAAATTTCTCGCAGCCCATTATCGTGGATAACGATGACCATGGAGTAGTCTGAGCGAGTTTTGAGTTCAAATTTGCGGCCGATCCCCGGTAAATCTACTTCCCTGATATTCAAACGATTGAACCTCCTTTACCCCTTTATGTTTACAAATTTGGTTTCTATTATACACGACTGGGCTAAATAGGGCGACCGAAGGTTGAATTTGTGTATCCATCGATGGGAACTTGAGGCGGCAGACTTCTACAGGGTACCCGAATAAATGCAGCATGGGTTGCAAGATTGACGAAAATCCATTAGCATTATCGCCATAGACCACAAGTATGGAATCTGGGAATCGGGTAAATTCAGCTTGGAGCGGGATTTTAACTGGTATCGGTAAAGTGTCTGCAACGGACAAGGGGAAGGACGGGCGGGGATTGTTGAAATGGATGATAGCTTATTTGCTGCTGATCAATGTCATTAGCTATGGAGCGATGGGACGCGATAAAGCACTGGCAGCCAGGGGAAAAAGAAGAATACCGGAGAAGAGGCTTTTTGGTTTGGCTTGGGCCGGAGGCGGGCTCGGTGCCTGGATAGGGATGCAGAGCTATCGTCATAAAACGAAGCATCCTTCTTTCACTGTAGGTATTCCTGCATTGATTGCCGTTAATGCGGCTTGTGTCTATGCCTTATGGAGATGGGTTATTGCATAGCACCTTGAATAGAGCACTAAAATAAATCCCCTTTCCGCTTGAAGCGGAAAGGGGATTTATGCTTGTTTACTCTTTAACCGTAACGACGATTTTGGTTCGTTTCCCTGCGAATTTGACCGTAATGGTTGCTTTGCCGGGCCCATGCGCCTGGATGATTCCGTCCTTAACATCAGCTACTATAATTTTGGACGATTGCCAGTAGGCAGCTACGGAGACGTCTTCGTCCTTGTTATCTGCATAAGTAGCGATGGCCTTGGCATGGTAGGTCTGTCCTTTTTTCAATTCCAGCTGAACCACATCTGTTTTTAAATATTTCAATGTATCGACGTCCACTGCCACCGAGATCGATTTGCCGCCATAGGAGGCGGTAATTTTTGTCTTCCCGTAACCGATTGCGGTTACTTGCCCCGCATGATCGACGTCGGCCACTTTATAGGAGGAGGTTTTCCAATCCGCTTCGGCCGTTACGTCTCTCTCGCTTCCGTTGGAGAAGGTAGCCGTCACGACAATTTCCTCCTGATCGCCGGATTTAAGAGACAGGACACGCGTATCGGCGGTCAGCTTCTCAATAATATCGACTTCTACCGCAATGCTGACGGATTGACCGCCGTATTTGGCGGTTATTGTCGTTTTGCCTCGTTCGAAGGCAGTGACCGCTCCTTTGCTTACTTCGGCATATTTGGGGGCGCTGGACGACCATTCCGCATCGCGGGTAACGTCGCGGGTGTTTCCGGCCTTATCGGTGGATGTTAATTTAATATAACCCGTTTGCCCCCGATTCAGCATCAACGTTTTTCGATCCGCGCCAAGCTCTTTAACGACATCTACATAGACGGGAATGGTGATCGACCTGCCGCTGAATTTAGCGATAATTTTAGCTTCGCCGCTCTCCGTTGCAGTGACCAGCCCTCTGCGAACTTCCACGGAGCCGGAGCTCGCCGACCATTCCGCCTTATCCGTAATCTCTTCCATCCGGCCGTCTGCGAACACGGCATTAAGAATAACCTGATGGGCATCGCCTTTTTGCAAGGCAATCGAGTCGGTGTCCGCCATCAGCTTTCTCGGGATGTCCACATCGACAACGATGGATGCCGTTTTATTCCCGTACTTCGCTGTCACGGTAGCTTCCCCGGAGCTTTTCCCGGTTACTTTGCCTTTCGTCGCAAAAACGACATTTTCTTTATCCGACTTCCATTCCGCTTTGACGGTTACCTCCTCGCGGGTTCCGTCCTGATAAGTGGCGAACAGCTTCAACTGCTCTGCCTGGCCGCGCTGCAGAGTAAGAAATTCCCGATCGATTTCAAGGATTCTCGGAACCTCAACATCAATTGCAATGTCAATCGATTTCGTTTCGAAGCGGGCCGTAATAACAGCCTCGCCCGGAGCGGCAGCGTGGACCTTTCCGTTGCTGACAAATGCGACATTCTCGTTGCTGGAGGTCCATTTGGCTGTACTCGTAATGTCTTCGATTCGTCCATCGGCATAAGTGGCCTTTAACGTAAACTGCTCGGTATCGTTCACCCGCATGAATAAGCTTTGCTTGTTGACCTCGAGTTTTTTGGCGGAATCGACATCGACTTTAATCGTAGCCGACTTGCTGCCATATTTCGCTGTAATGACGGCTTCACCGGGAGCATAAGCAGTAATTTCCCCCTGGATGGCGTCCGCCACAGCTTCGTTGTTGCTGGACCATTCGGCCTTATCGGTCACATCTTCTACCGTTCCGTCAGGGAAGGTAGCCTGAAGCGTCACCTTCTCCGTACCGTCGACAAGCAGGTTAACCTGGGGCTTGTCCGGATCGAGCCGGCGGACCAATTCCACGCTTACGGGAATCGAAATCGACTGGCTTCCGTACTTGGCTACTATGGTTGCCGTCCCCGAGCCCAATCCTTCGACCGTACCGTTGACGACTGTCGCTACCTCATAATTGTCGGTGCTCCATTCGGCTTTTTCCGTGACGATTTCCTTAGTTCCGTCGCTGTAAAAAGCGGTTAAAGCGACTTGCTCTTTAGCGCCGGTACGAAGCTGCAGGGAATGCTTATCCTTCGTCAGCGCCTTCACTTTTTTATGAACCTTCACGTTGACGACAACCGTTTTGCCCTGATAAGTTGCCGTTAGGACCGCGGTTCCTTCGCCTTTAGCGGTAACGGTGCCGGCATAGACCGCAGCCACCTCCGGATTCTCACTCACCCAATCCGTCTTGATCGTCACTTCGTCTGTTTTGCCGTTTACATAGACTGCGGTAGCTGTTAACGATTGTGTATCGCCGATCTCCATTTTTAGCTCATTCTTGGACAGAACGAGCCGGGAAATTTCTTCTGACGCCATCGCGCTGCCTGCGCCCATGAAATAGAAAAGCATTGCGATAGACAGTACAACCTGAACGATTTTATTAGACCTTACTAGCTTCAACATCAATGTCCTCCTTGGTAGTTTAATATGCAGCCGGAGCAAGTAGTATTAGGGTTCGAGATTCTTTACCGGCGGGGACGAGGAGCAGCACTCCGAATCATGATATATATCGGCAAACTTAGAGCATAATCTTCGGGTTTAGAGACGAAAAAATTGTGTAAAAATTGTGTAAAACGAGAAAGGAAATCGACTTTCTTCCTTAACGCTCCAGCAGAGGGAAGGAGAGACAGAACAGGGCTCCTCCTTCGGGCCGATTCGCAGCGGAAATCGTTCCCGAGCAACGTTCCACAATGGCCCGGGAAATCGCTAGGCCAAGACCGTTCTCTCCGTCGTTTCCTTTGACAAAGCGGTAGAAAAGCTTCGGAACGATTTCTTCCGCAATCCCGTTACCGTCATCGGCCACCTCAATAATGAGCTGCCGGCCCTTGCAATAGGTATGTATGCTGACTTTCGTAAGGGCATGTCGGATCGCATTGGCGATTACATTCACCAATGCTTGAAGAAGCTTGTCCGGATCGCCATAGATAAAAGGAGGATGGCCGCTTCCTGCAGATTCATCTTCTTTGTAATCGAGCGTTATCCGCTTCTGGAGGGCGAGCGGATCAAGCTTCTCTATCGTTTGGGCAATGATTTGACTGACCGATACTTCCGTATGCTGGAAAATTCCTTCTTCGATATCGAGCTTGGCCAGCAGCATCATTTCCGTTACGATCCTTTTAAGCCGTTCACACTCTTCGACGATGACGTTCATTCCGTGCTTCGCCTGTTCCTCTTGAAAAACGCCGTCCCGAATGCCTTCGGCATACCCTTGAATATTCATTAAAGGAGTCTTTAGTTCATGCGATGCATTCTGAAAAAACTCCTTTTGCGTCTTGTGATAGCCGTCGAGCTCGGCAGCCAGCTTGTAGACGCTGGAAGCTACCTCTCCGATTTCTCCGCCCGCCTCCACCCGCTGAACTTCGGAGAAACGGCGATTCTGTACTTTGTGCAGCTCATCCCGCAGAGTGGACAGGGGGGTAACCAGCCTTCGTGTAATCAATACGCTAAGCAGGAGAGCGAACAAGGCGCCCATAGCAAAGATGAGGATCATCCGTTGGATGATGCTGAGCTGGAGCGATTTTAATCGTTCCATTGGAGATGCTACGACGAGCTTGTCCGAAACATTATTCGTTTGTATCGTTTCGATCAGATAGGTGCCCTGCTGTCCTTTCCACACCTTGTCTTCTCCAATAGCGAGCTCTTGGGCGTTCTGAACGATTTCCGCATACCCGCTATCGCTCTCGGAACCAGCCAAGGAGAGCGTTTGATTGTTGGAATACATGAAGGCCATATTGGCGCCTGGCGATAGGATCCGGGTGACCAGATCGACCTTTCTCTCCGGGTCATTGCTGTGAAGAGAGGTTTGATGCAGCATGACGGCTTTGCCCTGCTCCCGCATTTCCTTACGTTGACTGTCAATCAGTGCATCGAGCAATAAGTTGTTCATTAACCAGACGGTGACGACAAAGAGGAACAGAAGAAGCAAGCCGAAGGCGAGATTCAGACGGGTCAGCAGCTTCATGACCAGCTCTCCTCTTCCGTGGAGCGCAGCCGATATCCGTATCCCCACACCGTTTCTAACGGGAGACGGTTCATCTTTTTGCGTATCCTCTTCACCAAATCGTCCACAGCCCGGTCGCTGCCGTAATAATCCGTTCCCCACACCGCATCCAACAGCTCGCCTCTGGAATAAGCATGATTCGGCTTATCTGCCAATATATTCAGCAGCATGAACTCCTTAGCGGTCATCTCCAGCTCGGTGCCGTGCCACCACACTCTTCTTTCCTCAGGAAAAATTTGCAGAATTCCGGCAAGCAGCGTCTTGGGAGAGCTCTCGCTTCCCGTTCTGCCATTAACCTGCTGCATTGACCACCGTAATAGCAGTCGATTCACTTTGGCTACCAGCTCGCGCGGACTGAACGGCTTCGTTAAATAATCATCGCTGCCGAGCTCCAGTCCCAAAATTTTATCCACTTCTTCATCCTTGGCGGAAATCATTATTATCGGCACTTCGTCAACGTTCCGAATCTGCCGGCAGAACTGATAACCATCCATTCCGGGCAGCATGATGTCCAATACCCACAGATCGGGCGGCATGACTTTACGCAGCTCCAGCGCTTCCTCGGCGGATGATAGGCCGATCGTGCGATATCCTTCTTTCTGCATATAAGCTTCGACAATTTGCCGGATATGGAGCTCATCGTCCACAATTGCAATAAGCTGAGACATTCTCTACTCAGTCCTCCGTAGTCTGTAAAATCATGTATATTGTAACAGAATAGCAGATATAGAGAGTCGGGTTCGAGGAGAATTCTACATTTTTTCTACATCTCACCGTCCGGCCGCTGGACTTACTGGAGAAATAGCATTATCGTTTATGAGGAGAGCAGATTTAGCCGCAGCAGCCACGAGGCTAATGCAGTTAATTTATATAAAGAAGGAGGACTTTGGAATGTATACCAAATCCATATTAATAGATCAATTGGAGCAATTGGGAATTGACCGTACAGGAACGCTGTTGGTTCACTCCTCCATGAAAAGTATGGGGCAGGTGGAGGGGGGTGCCGATACGGTTTTAGATGCGTTGTCAGAGTATATGAAAGACGGTCTGTTGGTGCTGCCAACCCATACGTGGTCCTATATTAACGCGGAGAACCCCCGGTTTTATGTAGAAGAATCTCCTTCATGCGTCGGTATTTTGCCGGAATTGTTCCGTAAAAGGCCCCAAGTAATCCGTTCCTGGCACCCGACACATTCTGTCGCTGCTTTGGGAAGCGACGCGGAAAGCTTTACAGCGGGGGACGAACGGTTTGATACTCCCTGCGCCAGAGGGTCGGCATGGGGGAAGCTGCTGGACCGGCAAGCGACCATCCTGCTGGTGGGCGTCGATCTCCGCCGCAATACATTCATCCACGGTGTGGAGGAATGGGTCGATATTCCAGGCCGGCTTACAGAGGGGCATCAACAGCTATACACGATCTTGGGGGATGGAACAGAGATCCCGGTCCCGTCACGGAGGCACTGCGGCTTACCCTGGTCGGAGCATTTCTGGAAAGTCGAAGAGGTTCTGGAGAAAGAAGGGGCGTTGGTTAAGGGCCGGTGGGGCGATGCTGAAGTCAGGATATGCCATACGGTTCCGATGACGGAGCTTCTCAACCGAATGCTGCGGTTCGATCCGCACCTGTTCTCGGATAACGTACCTCTAAACGAACGGGTAAAGAGGGAATTTATGCCTGGAGAAAATGTTCACTGCAATGAGCCATAAGGAAGGTTCGGGACAAAAGGAATAAAAACAGCCACCGCGATCCGTCGCCGGTGGCTTTGTTGTGTCTTATTGGCTTGCAGAAGAGGGGTGTAAATCGACCGGGAATTCTGGAATGATCGTAGACAAGGCGGATTTGTAAAGGGTGTGCTGCTTGCCGAAGGAATCCTGAAGGACAATGACGTATTTGTCGAAAGCTCCGATGGTTCCTTTAATCTGCACTCCATTTACGGTAATAACTGTGCATTTGGTCCGTTTTTTTCGCAAAGTGTTAAGAAACATGTTCTGATCGAACGTTGGCTGGGTGCTTTGTTGCTGATCTAGCATAGGTTTTTATCCCTCTCTCTCTTTTTAAGGGTTTAGTCTAATCATAACATAGATGGGCACAGAAGTAACAAGAGTCTAACGCCTTATTAATTTAAAGCGAAAACCGATTATTAAGCCAATGGATTCGGGGATTGTCGTTTCATACCGCATTTTGTTCGCAGCAGAAGTAAAATGATATGATTTTGGGATGGAACCCTTGGTATGGTATGATAAACGAATAAATTTAGGCTAGCAGGTGATAAACATGAAGAAGCTGTCCGTACTATTAGGTTTATGGTCTATGTTATTCATCGGGCTACAGTCCGGATGCTCCTGGAACCAGCAGACCACTCCCGCTAATCCATCCTCTCCCGTTCCATCTTCAGTCCCTTCGCCCGAGGCGAGTCCCGAGCCGTCTCCGAGTCCGTCTGCACCTGTAGCGGAGAAGGACGCTATTCGTGCAAGGATAGACAAGATGACGCTGGAGGAAAAAATCGGGCAGATGATCATTGCCGGTGTACAAGGGACTTCCGCCTCATCCGAGGACGAAAGAATGATTAAGGAACAGCATGTCGGAGGGATTATTTTTTATAAAAACAATTTGGCCGATCCGGCCTCGGTCGTTCGTTTCGCAAACCAGCTCAAGCAATGGAACGAGAGCCATTCTGTCCCGCTGCTGCTTTCTGTAGATCAGGAGGGCGGGCGAGTCAGTCGTTTGCCAGGACTTGATCTTCTGCCGACCGCACAGGAAATCGGGCAATGGAATAGCCGGGAAGCGGCGGGGGAGATTGGCGCTATCCTCGGCGAAGAAGTTAAGGCAATGGGTTTGAACATGAACTTTGCTCCGGTGCTCGATATTAATAACAACCCGAAGAACCCGGTTATCGGAGACCGCTCATTCGGCTCGACAGCCGAAATCGTGTCCTCCATGGGGATCGAAGCTATGAAGCAAATGGAGCTAACCGGGGTCATTCCGGTCGTCAAGCATTTTCCGGGGCATGGGGATACCGAGACGGATTCCCATCTGGATTTGCCGGTTATTCATAAGAGCGAGAAGGATCTGACCGAACTGGAGTGGAAGCCGTTCGTCAAAGCGATTGAGGAAGGGACGGACGCTATTATGGTGGCTCATATTTTGTTTCCGCAAATCGATGAGCAATATCCTTCTTCCTTATCACCGGCGGTAGTGACGGGCCAATTACGCGATAAGCTGGGCTTCGAGGGTGTCATCCTGACGGACGACCTGACCATGGGAGCGATTGTGAACCGGTATGGAATCGGGGAGGCGTCTGTTCTATCGGTGCAGGCGGGAACCGATATTCTTCTCATTGCTCATGAATACTCTAATGTCGATGAAGTGACTGCCGCCTTGAAGCAAAGCGTAGCGGACGGCACGCTTTCCGAAGAGAGGATTGACGAAAGCGTTCGGAGGATTCTGCAGTTGAAAACCAAGTTCAACCTGGAGGACAAGCCGCTCGATCCCCCTGATTTGACGTTACTTAATGAACGGATAAGGAAGGCGATAGACACCTATAAATTAAAATAGACAATGATGAACTCGAAAATTAAACGGCGATTCATCAATTCCTTCCAAAAGGATGGAAGTTGAACGGACAAAACCCCGCACTTTCGGCAGTGCGGGGTTTTGATGTGTACAGGGCAAGTAGAGAGCCAAGTTGCAAATTCGTGAAATCGGGTGCAAAAGTACCCCTTAATTCGAGCATTTTCTCAATTTGAGCAAATGGAGTGCGAAAGTACCCTTTAATTTATCGAAATCGTCGATTTTCGAAAAATGTGGAGAATGAAGAGCACTTTTACACCTTAATTTCAATAAAGGGAAAAACTATAGAATTGAAGTGCATTTTTGCACTTTAAGCGCGCATTTAATCCGATTGACCGCCTCAGGAGTCAGAAGTACTCCTTGATTTCGTTCCTTTCGGAGCTTTGTCCGATGAGTGCGGCTGATTGGCCAAGCCCGGTTCAGTCGATAGGCCCTCTTCCTCCAGTGTAGCAGCCTTCGATACAACAGACTCCGGAACGTCGGACCCGGACCTGTCTGATTCGACATAGCGCTGAAGGGCGGACAGCTTATTCTCCCAGAACCGCTCATAGTAGGCGAGCCAGCGCTTCAGCTCGAGCAGCGGCTCCGGTTCAAGGCGATATCGTGTCTCCCGGCCTACTTTTGTATCTTTGAGAAGACCGGCGTCAGTCAAAATTCGCAGATGCTTGGAGACAGCCGTTCGGGTCATCGGGAAGTGCCCGCTAATTACGGTCACCGACATCTCCCGATCTCCCAGCAGCTCGAGCAGCTTGCGGCGGGTAGGATCAGCGATAGCCTGAAAGACGTCTACCTTAGCAGCATTCTTATTCATTCTCGACATAGGTGCTCAACTTCTTGACAAGTCCGACCCAGCCTTCATTCATCCGATCGCGGACCAAGGCGTGGGATTCGCCAAATTCGGTAACGGCTTCGATATCCCATCCCGAATGGATTAACGTAAACTCCGTTTGGCCATCCAAATCGATCAATTCAAAAGTCAGGCTCCAATCCTTGCCCCATGTAAAAGAAAGACGGCGCGGCGGGTCGACCTGCGTCACTTTGCAGGGGGACATGCCGAACGGTCCGGCGTTTAATTGAAACTCATGGCCGACTACAGGCTGCATATCATTCGGCATAAACCAGGCAGCCAGACCTTCGGCAGTTGAAACAGCGTCCCATACTTTTTGAATGGGGGCGTTCAGCCGTTTTGTCTGACGGATGTCGGGCAGAGTATCGGGTTTCTTTTGCATCATCATGTTCCTCCTTGGGCACAGTTAAAGTTATTTTTTTGTTTTGACCTTATTTTGAGGACGAAAACGCAATGCTGACCAAGTTTCGTCCACCGATACATTGCTGACAGCTCTGTAAACAGTGTTATTTTGTACCATTGTATTTAATGTATCCCGGTTAATATCGGTCTTGACCTTCGAGCTTTGCTTGGGATAGGTGATCCAGAACAGAGCGTCCTCGTTCAATAGCGGAAGGACTCGAGGCAACCATTCCTCCGCCTCCCGAGCATTATTGACGAACAATAGCACGAAATCGTAGATGGTTCCATCCAGCATCTCACCGTCTTCAATGCCCAGGCTAAAGCCGGAAGGGGCATTAAGAACAGCCGCTTGTCCATTTTTGTAGCGTAATTTTTGTAATAGCTCTTCCTTCATAGCCTCACTCCTTTGTCATTACGAAACTATTTGGTTTCTCTTTTGATTGTATGAAACCTTTGGGTTTCGTGTCAATGGCTTTATTTCTCCATGTTTATCCAACTGCCTTTATTCAACTATCTGAACAGTCTGACGGAGCCTTATACGGAAGAATGGATGATGGGTAATGAGATTCCAGTGCAAGATCCATCTGATTCCCGGAATGGATGGGGGAGCCATGCAAACGTTCATTTTATTTGGAAACTAAAGAGGATAGCTTCTCTCCTCGCTGCCGATATTTGTTCAAATGTTGTTGCAGCTGGAAGGCCGGCTGTTTTTCTCCGCCTTGGAGGATTTGGATCGTGGCACGGACGAATCCCCAATTCAGGCAGCCCGTTAGCCAGATTAATGAGGGCAGTCGCATCCAATCCTCCGGCCGCAGGAAATCTTCGGCGCCATATCCCTGTAACAGACTATGGGCGAGATGTGGTGAGAAGCTGTGGGATGCGATCCCCTCCGGCCGAGAATACCATTTAATTAGCCAAGCCAGACCCTCGACCCGATCGGTATAGCCAATGTGCTCAAAATCGACCAGCCCGACAATGTTCTCCCCTTCATCCCAAACTATATTCAGTGGATTCAGATCGGATTGCATAATAAAGTCATTGGCGGGAGAGGAGTAGGCGGCTTCTATATGATGTTCTGCCAGTTGAATGTACTCCTGCAGAATAGCTGAGTTTTCAGGTGCAAGGCTTGCATTGCCGGCGGTGTCTTTAATCATGGATAACCACTTCATACTTCCTTCGAAGTGAGATATTTTGGGGAGCGAGGCATTGAACTTGGAGGAAACATTATGGTATTGTCTAGCCATTACCCCAGATTTGTAGGCAATCTTTTCTGTACAGCGGGTCATATGAATACCGTCTATCCATTCGAATAACAAAAAGCGATAGTCCGTTCCATTCCAGTTAAGTTTTTTAAAGGAATGACCGGTTAACGTAGTAAATCGCCGCATAAAAGGAATGCCGTGGCCATTTAAAAAATCAATGAATTTCATCTGTTGTTCTAGCACGGCATCCGTTAAATCAATAAAAACATCATGGTCATATCGTTTGTTGCTTATGAATCGGGCGGAATAGCATTTGTCTTGAATTCGAATTTGGTAATGAGAGTCGCCATGGGAATGGCCGGACAGCTTTTTTACGATAATCAGCTTATCCGGATCCAGGCCGTAGTCTTCTATAGCTTCACGCAGGATAGCCACACTGTTATCCATATTCCCCTCCTGAAAGTTGAGATGTTACTATTTTCGACCATCATGGAGTTCATTCCTTCAACGGGCTTCTTTTCGCAAATCTAATAAATAATATTATTCGATGCCAAATCAAGGGAGAATAGGCTATGTATAAAATTATGATCGTGGAGGACGATCCCAAAATTTCCGAGTTACTGCAGTCCTATATCGAAAAATATGGGGATGAAGGGCTGGTCGTCAATGATTTTCAGCGTGTGCTGGACGTATTTATAGAGGCGCAGCCGCATGTTGTGCTGCTGGATATTAATTTGCCAAGCTTTGACGGATATTACTGGTGCCGCCAAATTCGTACGGTTTCCACTTGTCCTATTCTTTTTATTTCTGCGCGCAGCGGAGAGATGGATCAGGTGCGGGCCATCGAGAATGGGGCGGACGACTACATAACGAAGCCGTTTCATTATGAGGTTGTCATGGCTAAAATCCGCAGCCAGCTGCGGCGCGTGTATGGCGATTATGCGGCTCAAATGAGCGAGCGGACGGTCGAGAAGTCCGGCTTGACCCTATATCCGGAAAGAATGGAGCTGCATCTGAAGGGTGGAATGGTTCCGCTGACGAAAAAAGAAACCGTGCTGATCGAAACACTGCTGGAGCGCTGTCCCCGCATCGTCAGCCGGGAAATTATCCTCGACAAGCTCTGGGACGATTATACGTATATTGATGACAATACTCTCAGCGTTAATATAACGCGAATCCGCAAGAAGCTGGCGGAGCTTGGCATTGAAGACGCTCTGGAAACGGTTCGCGGCGTCGGTTACCGGTTGAATATCGTCTGGGAAGAGAAGGAAGGGCTATGAAGCTATTTGTACGAGAGCATCTCCCGCTTATCGGGTTTACGATCGTTCAATTGTTCATCGTGCTGCTCGTTTATTGGTTTGATGGATACAGCGATTTGCCAACCGCGCTGTATGCTGTTTTTCTAGGCATTTGTCTGCTGATCGCTTATTTGGCTTATCGCTACTGGAGCCATCGTAAATTATATGAGCGATTATCCAGCCCGCAAGCCTCGCTTAAAGAATCGATCCAACACGCGGATGCCGCTCCTTTATCCAGAGCTTTAAACGAATTGCTCCAGTCTCAATACAGCCATTATCAGAAGCAATTGAAAAGCTGGGAACGGAAGCAGCAGAACCACCTGACCTTTATGAATCAATGGGTTCATCAAATGAAGACTCCGCTGTCCGTCATCGAATTAATTGCCCAGAATGGAGAGGGCCCGCAGTTTGAAAGCATTACGGAAGAGACGGATCGAATGCGGGCCGGGCTCGAAATGGTGCTCTACATGGCAAGACTGGAAACGTTCGAGCAGGATTTTCACGTGGACAAAGTAAGTTTAAGAGAAATTGTCAATGAAGTGATTGGGGAGAACAAGCGGTTATTTATCCGCAGCTACGTCTATCCGGAAATCGAAGTTGATTCCGGGCTTACGGTGGAAACGGATGCGAAGTGGCTTCGCTTTATTCTTCAGCAACTGCTGTCCAACGCCATCAAATATTCTGCGGGGAACCGTGAAAAGGTGACCGTAGCCGCTTCTTCACAGAATCGCGCCGTCATCCTCGAAATTAAGGATCGTGGAGTAGGGATTCCGTCTTCGGATCTTTCCCGTGTGTTCTATCCTTTCTATACCGGCGAGAATGGCCGGCAGTTTAAAGAGTCTACCGGAATGGGGCTGTATCTGGTCAAGGAAGTGATAGAGAAGCTGAATCATGAAATTGAAATCCAATCGGAAGTCGGCCAAGGAACGACCGTGCGCATTAGATTTCCGTACGCCGTCCATTAATCGATGAATGTCTGTCATTCATCGATTTTTTCATTTCATTACCTTACAAAGTTGTTAGACTATTGAAAGATTGTTTTATATGAAAAACGGCAAAGCTGGAGTAAACTATATGCTCGGCACTAAAGATTTCAAAGCTCATGAAGTGGAGAAAGAAAGATGCTTCCAGGGCGAGTTTTGGCTTTGTATTCCTACTATCCGAAGGCCTATCTATATAGAAGGAATCTGTTGGTTTCGGGGTCCCCGAAAAGTAATAGGACTTCACTACGAAGCATCACTTCACTTTTTGGGGTAACAGTTTAGATGTTTGAAGCCTTCGGGGGCACTTTCCTTCGGAACGGAATGATAGCTTTCTTTAGTGCCACATATATAATTACCAGCAACTAGTGAGTAAAGGAGAGAAGATTCATGGAAATTTTAAAAGCGCGCGAGCTCAATAAGATTTACCCGGGAAAAATTCCATACGAGGCCCTTACCAATATAGATTTGACTATTAACAAAGGGGAATTTGTAGGAATTATGGGGCCTTCCGGAAGCGGGAAGACCACCTTGCTGAACCTGGTCTCAACTATCGATTCTCCGACAGCGGGAGAAGTCCGGATTCAAGGGGAAAATCCCCATCGCCTGTCCCCAGACAAACTGGCTTATTTTCGCCGGCGGGAGCTTGGTTTTGTGTTCCAATCGTTCAACCTTCTTAATACGCTAACCGTCAAGGAAAACATTGTTCTCCCACTAACTTTGGACGGAATGAATTTGAAAGAAATGAACCGACGGCTCGGAGTGATGGCGGAGAAGCTGGGGATTACATCGATCTTGAACAAGCGAACCTATGAAATTTCGGGAGGCCAAGCCCAGCGCACGGCTATTGCCCGGGCGCTGATTCATACCCCCAAGCTGGTACTGGCCGACGAACCGACGGGGAATCTCGATTCCAAAGCGGCCCGCGATGTCATGGAGCTGATGGCCAAATTGAATGAAGAAGAGGAGGCGACCATGATGCTGGTGACCCACGATCCGATGGCTGCCAGCTACTGTAACCGTGTCATCTTCATTAAGGATGGGCAGCTCTATAATGAAATTCACTGTGGGGACAGCCGGGCCTCATTTTATCAAAAAATTATCAATGTTCTGTCGCTGCTGGGAGGGGATGGGCATGACTTTTCGCCAATTCGCGTTTAATAATATTATTCGTAATAAGCGTACTTATGTCGCTCATTTTCTGAGCAGTGCCTTCTCGGTCATGATCTTTTTTACGTATGCCTTGCTTCTATTTCATCCGAATCTGCAAGGGGAGCTGGCTTCCACTAGTAAAACGATGAGTCAACTGGGAACGATGGGAATGCAGATTTCTCAATATTTGATTTTCATCTTCTCTTTTTTCTTCCTGCTCTATTCGGTCAGTGCGTTTCTTAAAACACGCAAGAAGGACTTCGGTGTTCTGATGCTGCTCGGGATGTCGCCCCGGCAATTGAACAAGCTTGTTTTTATTGAAAATATGATCATCGGGATCGCCTCGATTATTACCGGAATCCTCGTGGGCCTTGTTTTTTCCAAGCTCATTTTATTAATTAGCGCCAGCATTCTATTCATTCAAAACGGGCTGCCTTTTTATATCCCCATGCAAGCTGTATGGACAACCGCCGGTGCGTTCTTCCTCCTGTTTCTGCTTATCGCTTTGTTTACCTTTAGAATGGGTAAAAGAACTCAGCTCGTGGAGCTGATTCAAGCCGAGGATAAACCGAAGCCGGAGCCTAAAGCATCCGTGTGGCTCTCGATATTGGCTGTTCTGTTTATTGGGTTAGGCTACGGACTCGTATTTCTCTTTGCTTTGCGCTTTCTGTTTTCGTTCCTGTCATTAGCTGCGGGTGTAGGTTTTGTCGTGTTGGGGACGTATTTTTTATTCACGCAATGGAGTGTTTACACGATCCGGGCATTAAAGAAGAGGGACTGGCTATTTTTCCGAAAGATCAATCTGCTGACCTTCTCGGAGCTGACCTATCGGATGAAAGATAATGCGATTATGTTCTTTATGGTTTCGATTATATCGGCGGTCGCCTTTACCGGCATCGGTACCAGCCTGGCTATAGGAAGTCCGGGATTGGCTCAGATGGTGAATCCCTTTGCCTTTACTTATTCCTCCAGTCCGGAGAATGCCCAGGAGCATAAGCACATTCAGGAAATCGGAAAGCAGCTGGCTGAAGCCAATTTCTCCTACCGTATGGCTAAAGCCACTCCGCAGTATACAGATGACGGTCATACCGTTCTGAAGCTTAGCGATTACAATGATTTGGCCCGTGCTCTCGGTTATGAAAGCGAGACGATCCAGGGGGAGGAAGCCCTGTTGACGCCAACATCGGTCAGTCAAAGAGACGGGTATAAGAAGCAGTCCACTAATGTCCCGACCTCTATTCCTCTCATGAAAGGGGAGCTGGACATCTCTTTATCTGTCCAGAAAGCGATGCCCTACATCGTCCTTTCCAATTTCGGAGGAACGGTAATCGTCGTTTCAGACGCCTTGTACGACCAGATGCCTATGGAGGAATATGGTCTACGCACCTATTATTTTTTTGCAGTAGATCAATGGCAAAAATCTAGGGAAGTCTCGCAAAAGCTGCTGGATTCGCTGGAGTCAGATAGAGGAGCGGAATACCATTTTTCCGCCTTAGTATTCGAATGGCTAACGTCTAAACAAGAGAATGGTATTTTAATGATTGTCAGTGTATTGGTGGGCATCGTATTCTTTACATTTGCGGCAAGTTTTATTTACTTCCGTCTATATGCCGATTTGGAACGCGATGAAAAGCAATATCAGATGATATCCAAAATCGGTTTAAGCCGATCGGAGCTGAGAAGAATGGTGACGCGCCAGCTTGTGCTTCTCTTTTTCCTGCCGCTCGTCCTGGCTCTTATCCATAGCAGTGTAGCCTTTACGGCGCTGCAGCAGTTGGTCGATTATTCCGTGGCGGCGGATTCCATCGTGGTCATAGTCTCCTTTATCGCTGTGCAAATCGTCTATTTCCTGGCAGTTCGCTGGCGTTATTTGCAGCACCTCTATCAGAAAAACGATACTATGCATTAGGTTGCCGGCAGAGTGGAGTCGAATACCGAATGGTTAAAGCGGACCAAAGATTTGAAAGAGCAAGTAAAGCACTTGGAAGGCTTAACGATTCTGCAAAATAGCAGTTCAAGCTCGAACTAAGCTCATCATGGCTGGAAAGCTATATCATAGTTACAGAGCAAGCATCCTCTTCCATAAGGTTTGGGATGCTTGTTTTTGTATTAATAAGCTAGGAAAGGGTTGGGGAGTCATCATGGAAGGAGCATTTTAAACAAAATAAACTCCACTCGATTTTCTGAAATCGGGAACAAAATTAACCTTTGCCCTGTCCTTTAATATAAAGAGACACGAGGAGAGATAACATGGGTTGTAAACGCAAAGAAATAGTTGCAGTGATTCTGTCGGCGGTTCTGCTTCTTTCTGCCGGCTGCAGTGATGTGAAGAATGGTCAGGAGATTCCGAATCCAGGCGAATCTGAAGGAGTGATGATGACTCCTTCAGGCACGGATTCCAGCTCCGAGCCAAGTGAATCTCCCCGGGCCGAGAATTCGGGGGGAGCTCTTCCTTCCAGCTCTTCCAGCCCGCAGCAAGCCACGCCGAATCCGGATTCGAATAAAGCGACAAGCCCGCCTTCTTCCGATTCGCAGCAGGCAATGATGAGCCCTGTCACCGCTGTGCGTTTGATAGATCCTTCCTCCGGGTGGAGCGGGGGGAAGGGATGGATCTCCCGCACAGAGGACGGCGGGAAGAGCTGGACGGTTCAATATAAAGGACAGCAGACGGTAAAGCAGCTGTTTGCGCTGAACGGCCAAGAGGCCTGGGCGGTGTTAGGAGAAGATTCTGAAGCCGCTGCGGATCGTCCTTTGCTGCATACGACGGATGGGGGGAGAGAATGGGCTCCGGCGGGGAAGGTTCCGATAGGAGAATTCCTTCATTTCGTCTCCTCGCAGGAAGCGTTTATCGGGAACCAGCATACGACAGATGGGGGCAAGACTTGGACCGCGCTGCCCGTGCCGGAGTCTATCGTTGGCGAAGCCTATTATCATGATGCGGCCAACGGATGGGCGGTTACCCAAGGGGATCAATCGTTCCAGATTCAGCGAACCACCGACGGAGGGGTGAACTGGCAGAACGTCATGTCTGGCAAGACGGCGGGGCCGTTAAATGGGTCGATAATCAGGTCGGCCGGAGCCGGCGATGCATGGGTGGAGCTTATCGGGGATTCCGGAATGACTCAAACATCCTATTCATTGTTCCATACGACGGATGGAGGGGAAAATTGGCTGACGGTCCTTGCCAACTCAACAGCCGGTGGAGGACCTGCCCCGGGCTTCCCGGACAACGATTCACAGGCTCCTTCGAATACCGGCTCCAGGCCTGGCCCCCTCTATGTGGTGAATCCCAAGATTGCCTTCATGGGAGGACAGTGTCCAGCCTGCGACAATCCGAATACGATCGGCTGGACGAAGGATGGAGGCAAGAGCTGGGAGAACGGCGAAGCGGAATTCCCGGGCTACGGTAATGCCCTGCTGGCTGCAGCCGACGCCGACCATGTGTGGTGGATTATTACCGACAGCATCGAGCCGTCCATCATGTACACGACATCGGATGGGGGCAAGCATTGGAACAAGGCGCATACATTCGATCCCCCGGCAGAGAACTGAAGGATATCGTCTTTCGCTCCGCTTGCTCTTAGTTCAGGTGGAGTGCTCGCTTCTATGCAAGGCAGACTACCCTACGGATATGAATTGACCCGCAGGGTAGTCTGTTTTCTTTGTGAACGACTGCATGTATAAGTTTCCGCTCCTTGAACCACGTCCCATTATAAGGGCGGCAAGAAAAGCTTCAGTAGAAGGAATCTGTGAATCTCAATTTTTCAGATCGTTGAAAAAAGCAGGTTTTATCAGAAATAATGGATTATTGCAGTAGGTTTAGCGGGTGATTGTTGCTATTGGTTCTAATTTCTACGTTGACAGCTCTCGTTGTTTACCATATAGTTGTTAAAGCAACTAAATTACGAAGTGATTAAGATAAAGGTGATGTGGAAGATGAGCACGGACAATTGGGAGAACGGTCTGAACCATTCTATCGGCTTTCTAATGGGGATTACTCATCGTAAATTAGCGCTTCTGCTGCAGAATCGGCTCAAGGAATACGATATTACCCCTGAGCAATGGTCGGTCCTATATCAGATCAACCGGGCCGATGGGTTAATTCAGAAAGAAATTGGCGAGCGCTCGGGCAAGGATAAGCCGACGACCACCCGAATATTGGATCATTTGGAGGGGAAGGGGCTTGTCTACAAAAAAACAGGAATAGCGGACCGCCGATCTTTTCTGGTCCATATTACCGATAAAGGCAAGCAATTGATCGAGTCGACCATCCCTGTCGAAAAGCAATTTATTAATGACATTAAACAATGTCTTTCGGATGACGAGTATGAGGTTCTCCTGGAGCTTCTCCTCCGAGTTCACCGTTATGCCGACCATTTAACAGACAGAGAGTAGGAGAGAAGGAATCATGCCACTTGAACCCGAATCGAGATTATGGACGAAATCCTTTATAGCATTAACTATTTGTTCCTTTTTGTTGTTTTTAAATTTACAGATGCTCATATCCGCCTTCCCGGCTTATGTCAAAAATGAATTTCAGGCAGGGGATATTACGGTCAGTCTGGTAACGAGTGTATTTGCGGCTTCGGCTATTGCTACCCGCTTTTTAACCGCAGCGCTGATGCGGATCGTGCATCGCAATGTCATTTTGTTCGTAGGGCTGG
Source organism: Paenibacillus sp. J2TS4 (assembly GCF_018403245.1). Lineage (GTDB taxonomy): Bacteria > Bacillota > Bacilli > Paenibacillales > NBRC-103111 > Paenibacillus_L. The sequence continues at coordinate 618,957 of NZ_BOSH01000002.1, read as the reverse complement.
CCGTCTATGCCCTTACATCCGTACTCTATATTATGGCCGAATCTATTGGCTCGCTGCTTGTCATGAGAGTTGTATATGGCATTGGCTTCGGAATGTCGAGTACGATTATTCCAACCCTGGTTTCACAAATTATTCCGATTAGAAGGATCGGGGAAGGGATCGGTTATTTTGGCCTATCCTCCAGTCTTGCGATGTCGATCGGTCCGGTGATCGGTTTAAACGTGATGAGGGAGCTTGGTTTTAACACGCTTGCTATTGTAGGCGCTGTGACTGTTCTGCTTATTTTGCCCATCCTGCTGTTAACGCGTTCGATTCCGCCCGCTCCGCCAAGGCAACCCGAGGGAACCGGTACTGGTCCTAATAAGAGTCGATCTTTTAATACGAAAATGATCTTTCCCGCTTTATTGAATGTGCTTTTGGCGATTACCTACAGCGGGCTGCTCAGTTTTATTGCTTTGTTCGGCGAGTCAGTGCATCTGGAGCAGGTCGGCTTATTCTTTTTGTTTAACGCGTTCACTATTATTATTATCCGACCTATTTCCGGCAGGCTGTTCGACAGCAGAGGTCATGCCGCTGTCCTTATTCCGGCAGCCATTAGTGTCATTGCCAGCTTGATAGTGCTTTCGTATACGACTTCGCTGCTGCTGCTCATTGTGTCCGCACTGCTGTACGGATTGGGCTTTGGCGCAATTCAGCCCACCATTCAAGCCTGGATGATCCGCTCGTCTACGCGGGAACAGCACGGCATGGCAAACAGTATGTTCTACAATTCTACAGATTTGGGGGTTGCTGTGGGAGCCCTGATGCTGGGAGCGATATCTACCGTTTCGAGCTATGCTGCGATGTACCGTTATTCAGCCGGTTTTATGATCTTGTTCCTGGTCGTATATATTATGACTCAATGGGTGTCGGCTAAAAAGAGTCGGGAAGCGATCATCCCCGAAAACTCTTCATTGTGATCATCCCAATGTTCCTCTCCTTACAGGTTTTATTAAACTGTATATTTGATATAATTCTCGTTGGGTAGCTTGAAGCATAGGAGAGGGGGATACCCGTGGGGGAATGGTGGATTGGATTAGCCGGCAGCTTAGTCATCGCCGGAGCGGCTTACTGGAAAAGCTCCCTATCCCGATCCGGGCTGGTTGCGGCGGTAGTTCTCGGCACGGCTATGTATGCGGCTGGAAGCTTGCCGTGGTATGGTACCCTGATCGCGTTCTTCGTTACTTCCACCTTGCTGTCCAAATGGAAAAGCCGGAGTAAAGCGAAGGCTGAGAGCGGCTATGCCAAATCAGGACGCAGGGATGCGGGACAAGTGCTTGCTAACGGTGGATTGGGGCTATTGCTTTGTCTCGGTCATGCCTTATGGCCGAATCCCGGGTGGTGGGCGGCGTTTATCGGAGTGATGGCAACGGTGACCGCCGATACTTGGGCAACAGAAATCGGAGGATGGAGCCGCAGTCAGCCTCGCTCCATCGTAACTGGACGTAAAGTAGCGGCCGGTACCTCGGGCGGGATCACGAAGCTGGGCATTGCTGCTTCTGCGGCCGGGGGGCTGGTCATCGGAGCCACCGCCTGGCTGTTATCGCTGCTGCAACAGGATGCGTTAGATTCATCATTAGGCATAGCTGCCGGGCCGTGGCCACTGCTTGCCTTGGGAATAATCGGAGGACTTGCCGGATCGCTGATCGATTCCTGGCTGGGGGCGGTCGTTCAAGTAATGTATCGCTGCCGGATTTGCGGAGCGGAGGTGGAGAAAACGAGCCACTGTGAAACGTCGACCGATAGAATCCGAGGTCTCGGCTGGATGACCAATGATGCGGTCAATGCGCTCAGCTCTGCGGCGGGAGGCTTGGTTAGCTTGCTGCTAACCCTTGTTATACCGTAATCCCTTGTGTCTGGATCAACGAAGCAAATACAACCAATCGGGAAGCACCTCTTACGCAGGCATAGCCTATGCCGGGGTGTTTTTTCTCAGGTATATTGCGGGATTTTCGTCTAAGGGTATAAGCAGAAATACGGCAGTTGTCCTTCTCTGCAACAGGCAACTGCATTCTACAGGTCCCGATTAGATAGACGGAGGGCATCGAGTACATTGACGCTTTGACCGCTATGATCGTCGAAGAGGGAGTTGCCTTCAATGTGATCGATGAACAGCACACCGTTCAAATGATCTGTCTCATGCTGGATGCATCGGGCAAGATAACCTTCTCCCTCCAGTGTGAAGCGCTCGCCTTGTCGGTTCATGCTCTGGACCTTCACATAGTATGCTCTTTTAACGATTCCCGTATAACCGGGATAGGACAGACAGGCTTCCGGGCCTGTTTGTTCTCCTTCCATGGCTATAATCTCCGGATTGATCAGTTCTATCAATCCTTCTCCGCAATCCATGACTACCACTCTTCTCAAGATGCCGATTTGCGGAGCGGCCAAACCGGCGCGCCCGTCGGCCTCATATAACGTATCCTTCATGTCATCCAGCAATTTGAACAACTTAGGGGAGAACTCCGTAACGGGCTTGGCCTTTTTCCTTAATACAGCCTCTCCAAACGGAAGAATAGTCCTGATAGCCATTGTTCATCACCATGCCTTTCTTAAATAAGGGATTAATTCCGAGCAGAAGCTATGAAATGTTCTGAAGATTATGATCCCCCTTAGTCGATGGGATATGAACCCATAAATCACTGGGAGTACATCTCAAGACGGTGCACAACGCATCCATCGTATCCGCTTTCATTTGTTTGGGCTGGCCGTTAAGCAAAGCGCTGATGGACGGAGGAGATAAACGATATCCGGCCTGGTCCATTAATAATCTCCCCAGCTCCGCCCCTGTCCATATTCCTCTTTCAGCCATTAACTGTCGCAGCATCCAGATGAGCATGCCGATCCTCCTTCTTGATCATCATTTGATTATCGTGGGGTTGATCATCTTTAAGTATAAAGTTAGGCAGCACCTAATTAATTTAGACACTGCCTAATATATCATAATCAGCTGGCGTCGAGCAATAGGATGGCTAATTATTTGAAATCAGAATTATTGGCTGGATGATTGGCCAAATGATGCCATATCATTAAGTTTTTATAGAATTAAAAGGAGGCTGAACACGAGATTCTTCCTTTATTCAACGAAAGCTTAACATTAGCTCGGTAATATGATAGAGTAGTAGATGCTGCGACTAAATATGACAATAGAGTGACGAAAAATCGACAAATGATGTCAAATTTCGCGGCAAAAAAGACCAGAGCTATTAACGATGCTGCAGCAGGAATGCCCGGCATGATCAACAGGCTCTTTCCTTAATTAATGTTTGCATCAGCAATGAAATTTCCCTTGGGATCATTAGCGGTTCTATACCATAAGGAGATCGGTTTGAGAGAGATCAACGAGCCCGGTCTTTTCGGTATGTCCGGGGGAAGAACAGCGATTTCCGCCTAGAAACGGGGGAACACGCTCTGAATGTTCTTAATTAAAGGGAGGGTGGATTCATCTCAAAATTAGATCGATATGATGACTAATCAATATTTAATATTTACATTATTAAGGTTTATAGTATAGAGAGGACTTATTGAATTAAGAAGACTACCGCAGTACAAAAACGGGAATATTACTTACAAAATTAACGGGAACATGAAAACAAGCAGCTTACTTACGGCTATCATGATGATGCAAGGGGAGGTTTAACTTCAATGGCGATTGGGGATATGACCAAGCTAAATCCTTGGCAAACCTACTATGGTCCGAACCTGGGGTACATTTACGAGCAATATGAGCGATACACAGCCGATCCCGACTCTGTGGAACCGACGTTCAAGGAATTGTTTGTCAGATGGGGAGCCCCGCCATCCTGGTTAAAATCAGAGGGCGGCAATGCACCGCAATCCATTGAAAACATCGAAATTTCGGCAGATTTGTTAAAAAAGGTCGTCGCAGCTAAAACATTGGTTATGAACATCCGTACTTATGGTCATCTGGCAGCGGATTTAGATCCGTTGGGACTTGGCTTAACTGCGGATACCCGGCTTCTTGAGCCGGAAACTTACCAGTTGAGCAAAGACGACTTATTGGCGTTCCCCGCTTCTCTAATATGGGAGAATGCCCCGGGACATGTCGTAACCGCATGGGATGCGATCGAACAGCTGCGGAAAATTTATACGAAATCGACAGCCTATGAGTTTAGCCACGTCCATGAAGAGCAAGAGCGGAATTGGCTGAATCATCGTGTAGAAACCGAGGCGCTGTCCGGTAAGCAGCTTTCTTTGGAAGAGCGGACCGAATTATTGGACAGGCTTATTCAAGTGGAGCAATTTGAATCGTTCTTGCACCGGACGTTTGTTGGACAGAAGCGGTTTTCCGTAGAAGGCAACGACGTGCTTATTCCGATGCTGGATGAGGTCGTCCGTTCGGTAGGCCGGGAAGGCTGCAAGCATATTTTAATGGGAATGGCGCATCGCGGGCGTCTTAACGTCCTTGCTCATGTATTGGGCAAGCCTTATGGAAAAATATTTTCCGAGTTCCACCATTCGCCCAATAAAGATCTATTTCCATCAGAAGGCTCGACCGGCATCAACTATGGCTGGAGCGGCGACGTGAAGTACCACTTGGGTGCGGATCGTTCCGTAACGGAAGGAGAAATGCCTCCTATTCGACTAACTCTGGCTAACAATCCGAGCCACCTGGAATTTGTCAATCCGGTAGTGGAAGGATTCACCCGGGCCGCTCAGGATGATCGCAGCGAGCCAGGCTATCCGAAGCAGGATGAGAGCAAGGCTGCGGCTGTGCTTATGCACGGGGATGCGGCGTTCGCCGGAGAGGGAATCGTTGCAGAAACGCTAAACTTCAATAAATTGAAGGGCTATAGCAATGGCGGCACCATTCACATTATCGTCAACAATCGTCTTGGCTTTACTACTGAAAGCTCGGATTCTCGCTCGACTTACTATGCCAGTGATTTGGCCAAAGGCTATGAAATCCCGATCGTTCACGTTAACGCAGACGACCCGGAAGCGTGTATCGCAGCAGTTCGCATGGCGTGTGATTATCGTTCCCGGTTTAAGAAGGATTTCCTGATTGATCTGATCGGTTACCGCCGCTACGGCCATAATGAATCTGACGATCCGGAAACGACCCAGCCGATTATGTATTCCAAAGTGAAGAATCATCCGACGGTCAGCAGGCTGTACGCCAGTAAGCTGATTAACGATAAGTTCATAACGGAAGAAAAGACCGAGCAAATGAGACAGAATATTGCTGCGCGTCTTAAGGAAGCCTATGACGAAATTAAAGATAACCCGCCCCAGGAGAATGGCGTTAATGGCAATGGAGCCGGAAATGGGCTGAGCTCGCAAAGTATCGTTACGGCGGTTCCGCAGGAGCTGCTTAAGGAAATCAATCGGGATTTACTGGCTTGGCCGGAAGACTTCAAAGTCTACCCCAAGCTTAAACGAATACTGGAAAGACGCGCCAATGCGTTGGAGGATGGGGAAAAAGTCGATTGGGCCTTGGCCGAAACGCTCGCTTTTGCGACGATTCTTGCGGACGGCAAACCGGTTCGGTTAAGCGGTCAGGATTCAGAGCGGGGCACCTTTGCTCATCGACATGTGGTGCTTAACGATGCGGAGACAGGTCGGAAATATTCACCGCTGCACCGCTTGCCGCAGGCTAAAGCTTCGTTCGCGGTCTATAACAGCCCGTTGTCGGAAGCCTCTGTCCTTGGTTTTGAGTATGGATATAACGTATTTGCGCCAGAAACCTTCGTTCTGTGGGAAGCCCAATATGGCGACTTCGCTAACGCGGCCCAAGTTATTATTGATCAATTCATCTCGGCTGGTGGCAGCAAATGGCGGCAAAAATCAAGCTTGGCCATGCTCCTGCCGCATGGTTATGAAGGACAGGGCCCAGAGCACTCGAGTGCTCGATTGGAGCGGTTTATGCAGCTCGCCGGCGAGGAGAACTGGAAGGTTGCTTATTTAACCAGCGCTTCCCAATATTTCCATCTGCTCCGTATGCAGGCAGCATTAACGGAAACCGAAGATGCGCGTCCGCTCGTGCTGATGGCTCCCAAGAGCTTAATCCGTAATCCGCGGGTAGCTTCCCCGGGCTCCGAATTCAGTGAAGGAACTTTCCGGCCCGTATTGGAGCAAGCTGGTCTCGGAGCTAATCCGAAAAAAGTGGAACGGCTGATTCTTTGCAGCGGCAAAGTAGCGATTGATCTGGAAGAGGCTTTGGAAGCAGACGCAAATCAGGATTATGACTGGCTCCACATCATTCGTGTCGAGCAGCTGTATCCGTTCGCCCAAAGCGAAATCGAAGCTATCATTCAGCGTTACCCCAAATTGAAGGATATCGTCTGGGTTCAGGAAGAGCCTCGCAATATGGGGGCCTGGTTCTTTATGGATCCCCGTATCCGGTCGATAGCTCCGAGCAAAGTCAATGTCCGTTATATTGGCCGTCCGGATCGTTCCAGCCCAGCAAGTGGCTATCAGTCCGTCCATAGCATGGAACAGCAACGGCTGATCTCGAATGCATTAAATCGAAGCTTCTTTGAAAACTAATAAAGCAGGGAGGATACAGCTGTGAGTGAAATCATAGTACCTGAGATTGGCGAATCGATCTCGGAAGGAACCATTGCCCAATGGATTAAAAAAGAAGGGGAGTCGGTCAGCCAGGGAGATCTGCTGCTTGAACTGGAAACCGACAAAGTAAATTTGGAAATCACCGCTGAACAGGATGGCGTGCTGACCCAGATTCTTAAACAAGAAGGAGACACCGTTCAGGTGGGCGAAGTGATCGGGATGATTGGAGCGGGAGCTCTTTCAGCCGGAGCCGCTCCAGCAGCTCAGGCTGCCGAAGCTTCTGCTCAAGAGAGCCCGGCTGCTCCTCAAGCTGAAGCTGCTGCTCCTGCGGCTAGCAGCACCAGTCAGCCATCTGCGGAGGCAGCGCCATTAGCTACTCCAGCCGCCAGAAAGCTGGCCAGAGAGCAAGGAATCGATTTGCGTCAAGTGCAAGCGGTAGACCCGAGCGGCAGAGTTTATCCTAGCGATGTCCAGTCGTTTGCCGCTGGCACGCAAGCTGCTAAAGCTCCGGCTGCCCAACGTCCGGAGTCTGTCAAGGCAGCGGAGCCAGCAGTCATTAACCCGGCCAAGCCGATTGAACGCATTCGGATGTCGCGGCGCCGGATTACCATCGCTAACCGTTTAGTAGAAGCTCAGCAAACGGCGGCGATGCTGACGACATTTAACGAGGTGGACATGTCTGCAATCCTCGATGTACGGAAGCGCCGGAAGGATAAGTTCAAAGAAAAGCATGAAGTTGGACTTGGCTTTATGTCGTTCTTTACTAAAGCTGTTGTCGGTGCTCTTAAAGCTTTCCCATTGTTGAACGCCGAAATTTCCGGCGAAGAAATTTTAGCCAAGAAGTACTATGATATCGGTATTGCCGTATCCGCTAAAGAAGGTCTGGTCGTTCCGGTAGTCCGCGACGCCGACCGTCTAAGCTTTGCCGAAATCGAAAAAGAAATCGTCGACTTGGCAGGCAAAGCACGCAGCAATTCGCTGTCGTTGGCTGACTTGCAAGGCGGAACCTTCACCATTACCAATGGCGGGGTGTTCGGATCGCTCTTATCGACTCCTATTCTGAATACACCGCAAGTAGGTATTCTGGGCATGCACAAAATTCAATGGCGTCCGGTTGCCATTGACGAAGAGCGGATGGAAAACCGCCCGATGATGTACATCGCTTTGTCTTATGACCATCGTATCGTTGACGGCAGTGAAGCGGTCCGCTTCCTCGTTACGGTCAAGGAATTGCTGGAAGATCCGGAGTCTTTGCTGCTCGAAGGGTAATGAGTGGGCGCAACTCTCCTTTTAAATAAGTAATCCCAAAACCCCTCTGAGCTCCTCGGAGGGGTTTTGGGTTTCCAGAAAGTGGTGAAGCATGCAGCAAATCGCTTTGATCTGAACCTTCGTGACGCTGGAGCGCACGCCGAGAAAGGCACTCGTATTGAACAAGTGAAGATATCAGCGCATTTTGGGAGCGGGCTGTACCGCTTTTTTTTCCGACATCTGCAGCCGTTCGCCGGTCATGGTAAACACAAATATTAGCGCGAGCACTGCCGGGACGAGTGCCCACAGGAAGGTCTGGGCGATGGACGAGGACAAGGTGTCCGTCATTTTATCCAGCAATTCCGCCGGAATGAGGGAGCGCTTTTCCGGTGACAGCATTTCCCGGGGATCTTGAATGTTGATCGGAGCTGATCCGGCGGCACCGCCCAATGCTTCCTCCAGCCCATTGGCAAATTTATTCCGCTGGATAATGCCGAAAATTGTGATTCCAAGGGTCATCCCCAAGGAACGCATAAAAGCGTTCGTAGACGTCGCCGAGCCGCGCTGCCGCATATCGAAGCCATGAATGGCCGCCATACTTAAGACGGAGAACGAAAAACCGACGCCAAACCCGGTAATAATCATGAAGAAGGTAAGCATCGATCGGGCCATTTCGGGAGACAACGTCGACAGCAGGAAAATACCGGTAACGAAGCAAAAGCCGGAAAAGATCATTATGTTGCGGTAGCTCGTTTTGATCGTCAGGAAACCTCCGGTCTGGCTGCCTACAACCGATCCAATCATCATCGGCATCAGAATGAGGCCGGATTGCGAGGCGGAACCGCCAAATACGCCCTGCACAAAAATCGGAATATAAATCGTCGCGACAATAAAAGTGGAGCCATAGAACAAGGCTACCGCATTACTAGCAGCAAACAAACGATTTTTAAACATTTTGAACGATATAATCGGTTCTGCGGCTTTCGTTTCCACATATAAAAATACAGCTAAAAACAAGATGAAGGCTGCAAAAAGCCCGATAATGACCGGTGAGCTCCAAGCATACTGTTGTCCGCCCAATTCAAGGGCAAACATCAGGCTTACTACCGCTGCTACAAGAGTAGACGCTCCCCACCAATCGATTTTTTGCTTGGAATGCGCGAGTGACTCATGATAAAAAATATAAATAAAAGCAAGCGAGACCAAGCCAAGCGGGAGATTGATATAGAATATCCAATGCCAGGTTATGTATTCGGTAATATAGGCGCCCAGTAAAGGTCCGAATATGCTGGAAATGCCGAATACCGCGCCGAACAGGCCAGTGATCTTGCCCCGTTTTTCCGCAGGGAAAATATCGAATACAACGGTAAAGGCGATGGGCATCAGGGCGCCTCCGCCAATCCCTTGAATCGCTCGGTATATACTGAGCTGTTCGATACTTTGTGCCGTTCCGCAAAGGACGGATCCGAGCAGGAACACCAGCATTCCAAAAATAAAAAAGCGTTTGCGGCCGTACATGTCGGACAATTTCCCAAAAACCGGCGTTCCCGCCATAGTCGTTACCATATAAGCTGAAGTAACCCAGACGATTTTATCTACTCCGCCGAGTTCGGAAACAATCGTTCCCATAGCTGCGGCGACAATCGTATTATCCATGGCCGCCATAAGGATACCGAGCAGAAGCCCGGCGATAACATATCCAATATTTCTTTGATTGGCAATCAATAAATGCATCTCCTTTATATGGCTCAACCTTGAAATCAGTGCTCGATCTGTCAAGGACTAATTGTGGTCAAGCGCCTTGTTTATTAGCCAATTAAGCTGCGATGACGACGGCACCTTCATCGACTGACATTATTTATTATAGTTAAGGTTGCGTCATTTGAATATATTTTTGTCTGGAAAAAATGATAAGGTTTCGCTTCCAGAATCCCGCCCAATTGTATTTGGCGATAAGAAAAGCCACTACTGAAGCCTTTTTCTCATAATCTATGGTATTCTGTTTATGTTATCATCTTTTGAGATTATTTTATTGATAATCTTCCATTGAACCCGCAGTCAACGTCGGACCCTTTAATTACCGGAAGGCGCGGTTGAAGAATCATTTCACCAGAGCTATTGTTTTTTTATGTTGAGGAGGGGATGGTCTATATGTTTTCAACTGAAGCTTTATGGGCTGAAGAAAGCGTTCTGTTAGGCAGACTGGATAAGCTGGTTCGATTTATGAATGAGGCTGGCGTAGACCTTTGTTGGATGTCGGATCCTGTAGTCCATCGTTATTTGCTGGATATCGAAGGTCTGGTCAAACATCCGGCTTCGTTATTCATTACGAAGGAAGGAAAGGCCGTTTATGTTGTCGGAGAATCGGATAAGCCAAAGAAGCTGCCTGCCTTCGTCGATGTCAAACTTTACCCGACGTATAATATGAATGTATGGGCCGATCCGTTGAAAAATGCGGCAGAGCTTATAGCGGATACGGTGAGCTCGATGGAAGCCGGAAAGATAGCGACGGACGCTTACCCGACGGTCTGGAGTGATCCGTTGAGCCGCAAGTTTGCCGGAGCAGAGTGGGGCGATGCCCGTTCATGCCTCAATGGGATGCGTCTGTTGAAGGAGCCTTATGAAATAGCCAGAATCCGGGCAGGGGCTGCCGTGAACGGAGTGAGCTACCATACGCTGAGAGAATGTGCCCAGGAAGGCATGTCAGAATATGATTTATTCGCTGCTATGACGGATCAAGCGATTCGGAAAACCCAGCAAATCGTTCAGTTTGCGGGTATGTCCGATCTAGTAACCGGGGAAAGGACTCATTCTATCGGAGGACCGCCGACTTCTCGGATAGTTCGTAACGGAGATTTAATGATGGCCGACTTGTTTCCGACTATTCTTGGTTACCATGCGGATAATTGCCGGACGATTTGTATTGGGGGACGGCCGACAGAGCTCCAGCAGAAGGCGCACGGAGTTGTGATGAAAGCGCTTGAACAGGTGGAAAAGCTGCTGAAGCCGGGAGCCTCCGCCAAGCAGCTGTTTCATACGGCAAACGAAATTTTGCAATCGATCGGCCACGGTTATTCACTTGTCCATCATCTCGGACATGGTGTTGGGGTGAGCGATAAGGAAGGGCCTTACCTGGTCCCTGGCAGTGAGGATATGCTGCAGGAAGGCATGGTCGTCAGTGTGGAGCCTGGAATTTACATAGAACATTTCGGCATTCGGATAGAAAATGTTTATGTGATCCGGGAGGGAGGCCCGGAAAATCTAACTCCTTTTGATACTAATCTGTAATCAAATGAGATAACGAACGGGAGACGGTCGATTTCGGGCCGGCTCCCGTTTAAATAATTACCGGGGACGATCAGTTTATTCGTTAAAGTAAAGCTGATAAACGAGTCATTCGGTTGGTCCATGATTGAAAACTGTGTGCAAAAGAGTAAAAACAGGAGAACACGAACAGAATGAGAATAGAAGAAATCATCAGTAAACAGGCACAACGGATGCCTAATCGTTGGGCGATAGCGGATTCCCGTCGGCGATTGACTTACAGGGAATGGACGGGAGAGGTAGAAGAAAGGGTACGAGAACTTAGGAGGGCAGGAGCTGGAGCGGCAGAGGGGGAAATCTTCAGCTTGCAAAGACCGAACAGCATTGAATGGGTGACGGATATGCTTGCCGTGCTGGCATTGGGCGGCATCATCATGCCGCTTCATCCGGAGACGACGGATGACGAACGGGATAAATTATTCGCCTCGGTCCCGCCGCATTGGATGCTGCGGCCGGATGAAGTGCGGCGTCAGCGACCGGCTCCTGCATCACAGCTGCCCTTGCGGCAGACGGAATCGGTCAAGGACCTGTTTCTGATCGGGTATACGTCAGGCTCGACAGGCAAGCCCAAGGGCTATGTTAAAAGTCACCGCTCATGGACATGTGGTCTTGAGGGCTGGACCGAGTCGTTCCGGTTAGGCGACAAAGAGCGAATTGTCGTTCCTCTTCCGATGTCGTATTCCGCCCAGCTATATCCGGCCGTTCACGGATTGGCGACAGGGGCAGAGGTCTTACTGATGGACAACTATACGCCCGAAGGGCTTCTGGCCTATGAAGCTACTTGTGTAACGATAACTCCAGCGCTTATCGACTCGTTACTCCGTTACTCGGAGAAGCGATTGTCTCCTAATTCTCGGAACAGGATGCCGCGGACGGTCATTTCGGTTGGTGCGAAGCTGTCACCGTCTCAGAGATGGAAGTTCGAGAGCTGCTTTAACGCAAGCTCCTTGTATGAATACTATGGATCTTCCGAGATGGGATATGTGACGCTGGTCAGCCCGGAGGATGCGAAGCAAGCCCCCGACACCGTCGGTTGTCCGTTCCCGGGAGTCGAGATCGCGTTTTTGGATGACAAAGGCCGACTATTCCATGCGACAGAGGATTTCCCTGGCAAATTGTATGTCCGCACCTTGCAGGCCTTCGAAGGCTATGCTTCGGAGCAGGAACTGACCGAAGAGAGCTGGAACGGTGAATGGGTAACCTCCCACGATCTCGGTTATCGCAGGAAAGATGGCAGAATCGTATTGGTTGGTCGGGATCGGGATGTGATCAAATCAGGAGGCAGCTTGATCCATGCCGCCGAAATCGAAGCCGTCCTTATAGAAATAGAAGGAGTTGAGGAAGCAGCGGTGTTAGGGGAAGATGATGAGACCAGAGGGGAAATCATCCATGCTGTCCTTGTGCTGGAAGAGCCCAATCAGCTGTCCTGGATTAAACGGCAATGTGCGCTCAAGCTGGCGCCGCATAAACGTCCGAGAAAATGGAGCATTCTGAAGGAGCTCCCCAAGAACCGCAATGGTAAAGTGGCCAAGAGATTGTTGAAGGAATATGTTGAAGCCGGTGCAGCGGCAGAAATGTAGAAGCACAAACAGAAGGGTAAAAGCAAAAGCAGGAGGGTGTTTGTTCCTGCTTTTGCTATTTATATTATGTCAGGGACCTGATGCTGTGTATCGCTGTTAACGATTCGAGTGTTGGCCGTCCAATCAGGATTGTCCAATCAACCCGAACTGTCTGCCCGCTTTCTGCAGCTTCGCCAGAGCAAAATCCAGGTCCTCTTTAGTGTGGGCAGCTGTTACAATGAGCCGCACCCTGCCCTTATCCAAGGCGACCGTCGGATAGACAATCCCTTGGGCGAAGATTCCCTGCTCCAACAAATGCTCGGAGAACTTCCATGTTTTGTCGGGAGCGCCTATCATGATAGGAATAATCGGTGTCTCGCTTTCCCCCGTATTGAAGCCCAACTCGTGCAAGGAATCGCGAAAGTATTTCGTATTCGACCAAAGGCGCTCCATGAGATCAGTGCTGTTCTTGAGCACTTCAATGGCGGCCAGGCTGGAAACGGCATCCGCAGGAGTCGAAGAGGTGCTGAACAAAAACGATCTCGCCTTTTGGATCAGGTATTGTTTAATTACGAGCGGTCCCGCAAAATAACCTCCGACGACCCCGACGGCCTTCGATAAAGTCCCGACTTGAATAGATACACGTCCGTTTAGGCCAAAATGGTCTACGGAGCCTTTGCCGCTCCGCCCAAGCACTCCGCTTGCGTGAGCATCGTCCACATACACTTGTGCATCATATTTTTCCGCAAGATCAACGATTTCAGGAAGCGGTGCAATATCGCCGTCCATACTGAAGACGCCGTCGGTAACAATAAAGCGCTGGGCGTAATGAGCACTTTCTTGCAGACAAGTCTCCAGCTGGCTCATATTTTTATGTGCGTAAATTTTGCGGTGTGCTTTGGTCAATCGAATACCGTCAATGATTGAGGCATGATTCAATTCATCGCTGATTACGACGTCGTCTGGACCGAGCAGGGAAGAAAGAATGCCCAAATTTGCTGTAAATCCGGATTGAAAGACCAGCGCGGCTTCGGTTCCTTTGAAGCGGGCCAGCTCCTCCTCCAAACGCTGATGAATATCGAGTGTTCCCGCTATCGTCCGAACGGATCCGCTGCCTGCACCGTAGGTTTCGATCGCCTGGACCGCGGCTTGCTTCAAATTCGGATGGGCGGTCAAGCCCAAATAATTGTTGGAAGACATCTGCAGCACTTTACGGCCGTTGAGACTCATCCATGGCCCCGAGCCGCTGTCCCATGCTGTCAGGTCACGGTATCGGCCCTCCTCTTTAAGCAATTCCAGTTCTTTTTGCAAACGATTCATAAATGTCATCCGAATAGTCCTCCCTTCCATAGTCCTGGAGAATAGCCTTGCCTTTATTCATGAATAAAAACAACTTTTCCACATTGCCCCGACATCATTAGTGAAAAGGCTTCTTCAAATTGTTCCAGCGGAAAACGATGAGTGACCAGCTGGGATAACTCCATCCGGTGGTTATCCAGAAGCCCCTTCATTTGATACCATGTGCTGTACATCCGTCTTCCAGTAATGCCATCTATATGCAAGCCTTTAAAAATAATGTGGCGCGCCACATCGAACGATACTTCCTTCGATGGAATGCCGAGCAGCGCAACCCTGCCGGCCGGGGCGGCCGCTTCGAATCCTTCACGTATAGCCGCTGGATGCCCGGACATCTCGAGAATGACTTCCGCACCCTCATGATTAGTGTGCTGGAGTATCGTTTGCACCAGCGAGCCATCCCGGCTGTTAATAGTCATATCCGCGCCAAGACGTGCCGCCAGGGCAAGACGGTAATCATTTACATCAATGGCGAATACTTGACCCGCCCCGCATGCTTTGGCAACCATGACCGCCAACAGACCGATCGGTCCGACTCCAATGACTGCGACGGATTTGCCCACGATGTCTCCAGCCAGCACCGCTTGTACCGCATTGCCTAACGGATCCTGCAGACAGGCTAGTTCAAACGGCACATCCGGCCGATTATGGATAACCTGATCGGCCCGAATGACGGCATATTGAGCAAAGCATCCCGGGATGGTTATCCCGAACGATCGAGTATTCAAGCAAACATGGGCATTTCCGGTACGGCATGCCTTACAAGTTCGACATACGAAATGCCCTTCAACCGACACGTGGTCACCTACTTTTACATTCAGCACACGATCGCCAACAGCCTCTACGACACCGGCAAATTCATGGCCAAATACGTTTGGGGTAACGACAGTGCTTTCTGCCCAGGTGTCCCACTTGTATATATGCACATCGGTGCCGCAGATCGAGGAGGCTTTTACCCGAACCAATACTTCATCGGGCCCGTAATCCGGGATCGGGACTTGTTTGTATACGGCTCCAAAGCCTCTATGCTCCTTAACCAACGCTTCCATCATACGACTCATGGCCAATCTCCCCCTTTCACTTCGTCTTATACATTATATTATACATATGGATGTTATAATGTAAATGCTATATATTACAGAAATATGTTATATTGTATACAGGGGCGATTATTAGCGCCATTTAAGTAGGAGGGACCTATGGAACCAATTCATCAAAAAGTCGGCAGAAATTTACTCGCGATTCGCAAGGCGAGGTCACTTAGCCTCGAACGGGTATCGGAGCTTACGGGAGTAAGCAAAGCGATGCTGGGTCAAATTGAACGGGGGGATTCCAATCCCACTATATCGGTGTTATGGAAAATCGTGAATGGACTGCACATCTCATTCACTTCACTTATCGAAGAAAGTGAGCCTTCTGTATCCATTACCCGGCTGGAGGATTTGAGCCCATTCATGGAGGCGGAAGGAAGTTTTCGCTCTTACCCGCTGATTCCTTATAACCAGCGTAAACGATTTGAAGTATTTATTGTAGAGATGGAAGCGGGCTGCACACATGAATCGGAACCGCACAATGAGGGGGTAGAGGAATCTATTTATGTGATTCAAGGGGAGCTTCAAGTCACTATCCAGAATGAAGTTTATAACGTTAAACAAGAGAGCGCCATCCAGTTTCAAGGCGATCTCCCCCATATCTATCACAATCCAGTCGATCAAAAAACGAAATTCTACGCTCTCATTTACTATTCTTCGTAAATCGAATGCTGTTGCTGTATACAACAAGCCGAATATATCTGCACGTAGATAGCAAGTTCCTTTGCAGTAAGTTGTAATGCGCAGCAAGCCGTAAATAACAGCCTGATTTTCTATTAGGTTATGCAATGGGATTAGAGACATTACAGGTTCATTCGACTGAACCAGAAAAAGGTTGCAAAAATATCCCTTTCCCTGCCAATGGGGCCGTATATTGAAATTTCGTACTGGATAAGCAGGGACACAGTTTATCAATGTCGAATGGATAATATGCAGGTTATCCCAATTAACTAGGAAGCTGTGTGTACCGTTGAATCCCTAATAAAGACCGGAGTCAGGGAAGCGCGGGAAAATCTTGGGGATGATTGTGATAGATAAAGTGGGATCAAGATAACCGAAGCTGGATCATAGTATATTGAAGGAGGAGATACCGGTTGAGTACCAAGCTGGAAAAACTCGAAATTCGCTGCTTAAGCTCGCTGGAGAAGGTGTTCGCAGATGAACAATTGAAGGCCAAAGCCTATCACAGGGGCTCCGCTCTCGCTAACGAAATGTTTTCCTTTCAAATGGCTTATCGATCCAAGCTGCTATTGAAATGGATCGATATCAAGGTGGATTCGGAGCTGGAAGAAGTGGTAACGGTTCGCTCTGTTGGACTGGTTCCGGCAGAAATGGTTGCCTACCACGACCACGACGATTACATCCTGCGTTCGACGCCGGGACTGTTTCCCGATCCTCTGTATGAGCTTCCGGAAGAAGGCTTGGCGGGTCTGCCCGGACATTGGCGTTCCCTATGGATCACAGTAGACCTTCAGGGCAAGGTGAAGTCGGGCATCTATCCGATTCGCATCTCTTTCGAGCATTCCGGCGAGTGTCTTGCTGAGGGAACGTTCGAGCTGGAGGTGATTGGCGCCGAGCTTCCTGAACAGCAGCTGAAGTATACCAATTGGTTTCATACCGACTGTCTGGCGACCTATTATTCCTATCCTGTATTCAGCGAAGAGCATTGGAAAGTGATAGAGAATTTCATGGAGACTGCGGCAAAGCATGGAATGAATATGATTTTAACCCCTTTGTTCACCCCTCCTTTGGATACGAAGGTAGGAGAAGAGCGTCCGACCGTTCAATTGGTGGACGTCGAGAAAACCGGCGATACGTATCGCTTTGCTTTCGATAAGCTGAAGAGATGGATCGAACTTAGCACGACACATGGAATCCGGTATTTTGAGTTCTCCCATCTGTTTACTCAGTGGGGGGCCGAGCATGCCCCTAAAATCGTGGCAACAGTGAATGGGGAGTCGCGGCGCATATTCGGTTGGGAGACGGATGCAGCCGGGGACGATTACCGAGTGTTCTTATCGCAATTTTTACCGGAGCTCGTCCGCTTTATTAAGGATAATCAGTTGGAGGACCGCAGCTATTTCCACGTTTCCGATGAGCCGCATAAGAAGCATTTGGAAAGCTACCAAAGAGCAAGCGATCTATTGAAGCAATACCTGTCTGATTTTCCGATGATCGACGCTCTGTCTGATTATGATTTTTATGAAAAAGGCTATGTCAAAAATCCTATTCCGGCCAGCAATCACATCGAGCCGTTCCTCGATAACAAAGTACCCAATCTATGGACGTATTACTGCTGCTCGCAGTATAAGGAAGTAGCGAACCGATTTTTGAATATGCCGTCTGCGCGAAACCGGATACTGGGCTATCAATTATATAAATATGATATTGCCGGCTTCCTGCATTGGGGCTATAACTTCTGGTACGCCCAATATTCGATCAAGCCTATCGATCCTTATACGAACACGGACTCCAACTACGGCTTTCCGGCGGGAGACGCCTTTGTAGTTTACCCGGGAAAAGGCGGTCAGGTGGTTGAATCACTCCGTTTGAAAGTGTTCTATGATGCCTTTCAGGATTTGCGCGCACTGCAGCTATTGGAGAGCCTGATCGGCAAAGAGGAGGTCATGAAACTCGTCGAGGATGGGCTGGAGAAGGAGATGACTTTCCGTGAGTATCCGAGAGATTCCGACTGGTTATTAAACAAGCGGGAGCAAATCAATCAGACCATCAAGGAATATTTGTCGAAGCAGCCTGATTAATAGAATTAATAGGAAGAACGCCCTTTGCCCAGGGCGTTCTTTTTTACAAAATTAGAGAATTTATCAAATTCGCTATCGGTAAATTTCGCCGGTAAAAGCAGGCTTTCTTGATCAGAGATCAAGGACGCCGGAGGCGTTCATTCTTGGTTCGTTTATTCAGAAGAAACAAAAAGACGGTTCATCAGCACGGCCATTTGCGCTCGCGTGACCGGCTCGGACGGACGGAAGGTCCGGTCGGCAAAGCCATCTATGATTCCGTTCAAGGACAAAGTCCGAATCGCGGAATAGGACCAGCGATCGAACGCTACATCGCTGAAGAAGGAGGCATTGCCGCCGCTCCCGGCCGAGGGGAAATCCAGCCAGCGAGCAAGGATGGCGGCCATTTGCTCCCGGGTCAGCGGCTCGTCCGGCGCGAATCGGCCGGGCTCGATGCCGTCGATGACACCGGTGGCATAGCCCCAGGCAATCGCCTCGGCAGCCCAATGATCGCTCGGAACGTCAGAGAAAGCTTGACGCCCAAGAAGATTAAGCATCTGGTTCGAGCTCCGGTCATCCATAGGGTTTGGCGAGATACCCGGCAGAGGAGCGCCGGTCACGCCTGGGATCGGCTCGCCTGCCGACGCTGCCGCCATAGTCCGTTCTGCGATGCGGGACAAGACTGTGACAGCCTGGGCTCTCGTTAATGTTCCATCGGGCGAGAAGGTCGTCTCCGTCATTCCATCCATCCAGCCGCGGCTGAAAGCTTCGGCAATTTCATTATGTGCCCAGTGGCCGATACTGTCAGGATAAGCCGCTCCGTTCAACCAGAGACGGAAGAAATCCCAAGTTCTCGAATCCTCTTGAGCCAAGCTCCAGCTTCCGGCTCCCTTCAATCCGTATTTCTCCACCAATTCAAGCTTGTTCATTAGCGTCGTATCGTTTTCGTACCACAGCTCGTAATTGCCAGGAGTGAGCTTCCTTCCGTTCACGGTTAAGGCTGGATCGGAAGGCCGGACGGTAAAAGTAACCCGGGCAGATCCGCTTGGCGAATCCACTTGCACGGTTCCGTGGTAGGTTCGGACAAGGTCATCCACCATCCGGTTTTGCACGGGAATACCCAACAGGGCTCCATTCAGGTTCCACATCCGACCGTAGAAAGGGAAGCCGAGAACAATTTTGTCCGCAGGCGCCTGGGTGAGGGCGTAGCGGATGGATTGCTCTAGGAAAGGCAGGCTGGCCACCGATCCGGGGGCGAGATCTCCTTCATAGTGCTCGTCATAGGCCATAATCATTAAATGATCGCTATGTTCGGCAAGCGCCTTGTAATCATACAATCCGATCCAGCCTTGCTCACTTCCTTCCGGATTAGCGGCTACTGCTACGGAAACCTCTTTATCCTCCGGGAGCAGGCTGCGAAGGCGTTGAACTAGAGAGGTCAAGTTATCGCGGTATGGCGTTGGTATATTCTCTAAATCGATATTTACTCCATCCAGTTGATAGGTATGTACGGCTTCGGCCATTTGCTCAGCCAATTGCTCCGTATTCATCAGAGCCTGAATGCCGAGCTCCCGGTCCCAATCATTGCTTAAGTACGGAACGACGCGGATATTGCGGCTATGCATTTCCCTAATAAAGGTTGGGTCGAGGGAAGGGGAAAGCTGCAAAGTGCCGTCTATGTTGAGCTTGAAGTAGGAGGGGGAAACGACATCAAGCGAGCCTTTGGCTTTATCCACGTGATCGATATATTTTCCGGGTGAACCGTGGAATAAATAGGACATATTATATTTCCCGGCTTCCGCCTGAACGGAGCTGGAAAGCAGAGATGCGGCAATGGCTGCGGTAAGGATCGTTTTTCTAAAGATGCTGGACAACCGATGACTCTCCTTTTTGTGAGATCTCCAATATTAAAACCGCCATAGCATTCTATAACTTTCTACTTCCTGAATAATTCTATTAGGCGATAAAAAGCCTCTAATTGAAGCCATTTCGCTGATCTTGTCGGCTCTTCCTCTAAATACTCCGATAGAGGTTTTCTCTTAGAATGCTCTAATTTAACTATAAAGGAGAATGCAGGAAACTAAAACGGCCAAAAGATGGAAAACGGGATGGGAGTTTCCGCCAAAGCAGGTTCCGCCGGTCTTCTTCACATTCTTTTCACTTGTCCGTAAAATGGGGGCATCTCTGATTAACGGATCGCTCCTTCCATATTTTACTCATTCAAAGGGCCGCTGTTTTATGCTAGACTTTAACCGCCGAAACTTCAATAAAATTTAACTTGAAGTGCGGGGGATCCGTTGTGCCGCCTATGGGCTTGCGCGGCACTGGGGTGAATCGCTTTTTTGGGCGTAGGGATGTATCCTTTATTCCGAATCCGACAACTAACTCCGCAGGCAGTGAAAAGGAGTGCAGCATGAAACGGTTTGTGAGAAAAACTGCGTTGACGCTAACGTTAGGTGTATCGCTTGCCAGCTTGGCTTCTCCGGCTTTTGCCGCGACCTATCAGGTGCAGGATGACGATACTTTATGGACGATCTCTCAAAAGCACCAAATCTCATTGGAATCTATTATAAATGCGAATATGAATTTGGATATGTACAATCTGCAAGCCGGGCAAACGGTTAATCTTCCGGTATCCGGCGCGAATTCCTATGCGGTGCAGCAGGGAGATTCCTTCTGGAAGATTTCACAACAATTAAATATTCCTCTGGATCTGTTAATGGCGGCTAATCCCCAGTATGATCCGCTCAATCTATACCCGGGAATCGTGCTTGCGCTTCCGGAAGGATTTACGAATAATCGCATGACGGCTTTAATGGCGGAGTCCCAGCCGACCGTAATCCCGGCTCCTGCCAGCGATGCCTCCACCATTACGACTGCTTCGGGGGAATCCTATACTTATAGCAAAGTGATTAATGCGAAAGCTACTGCGTACTCCGCTTCTCACGAAGAGAATGGGTGGGGACCGGTCGATTATTACGGCAACCCGCTGCAATTGGGGACGATCGCTGTAGATCCGTCGGTGATTCCGATGAATTCTACCGTTTATATTACCGGATATAATAGCGCAGGCCTGCCTGTAGGAGGAATGGTAGGCAAAGCGACAGACCAGGGCGGGGCCATTAAAGGCAATCGAATTGACATATTCATGCCCGGCAGCCGTTCCGAAGTTAATCGATTTGGCATTCAGGATGTAACCGTTTATATTCTGGACTAATTTGCTAAGCTGTATAAGTTGCAGCAGCCGGTTTATTTCATAGAAAGTTACAATGATTAGATACTATCCAATAGAAACAGCCTCCGGCCAAAGTCGGAGGCTGTCTTTTTTTCTATTTAGTCAAAAAATTAGTGAAATTTAGGGAGCCAGTCACCGTGAGCCTCAATTAGATCGTCACACAGAGCCACAATATCATCGATCGATAGCTCGGCTGATGTATGTGGATCTAATAGAGCAGCATGATAGATATGTTCTTTCTTGCGGGTTATGGCCGCTTCGATCGTCAACAACTGCGTATTGATGTTGGTCCGATTAAGTGCCGCCAATTGTGGAGGCAAATCTCCCACATAGGTCGGTGTCACCCCGGTTGAATCGACCAGGCAGGGAACTTCCACACACGCTTCTTGAGGAAGATTGGTGATGAGTCCGGTGTTCATCACGTTGCCGCCAATTTTGAACGGGCGGTTGGTTTCCATCGCCTCAAATATGTAAGAGGCATACTCGTTGGAGCGGTGATGCTCCAGGTTGCGATTGTTAACCAATTCTTCCCGCATCGTTTGCCATCTCTGGATTTGGTTAACGCAGCGCCGCGGATATTCATCCAGCGGAATATTGAAGCGGTCAATCAGCTCGGGATAATTTCTTTTGATGAAGTACGGATGATATTCCGCATTATGCTCGGACGATTCCGTAACATAATATCCGAAGCGGAACATGAGTTCAAACCGGACCATGTCGTGATGTTTTTCTTGCTGCTTTTCCTTCGCTCTCCGTTTGATTTCCGGGTACAGGTCGATTCCGTCTTTGGTGCACTCCAGCAGCCAGGCCATATGGTTAATGCCGGCAATTTTGGTCTGAACTCCGGTGGCGTCCATTTCCAATTGTTTAAACAGATGGGGCATGCAGGCCTGAACGCTGTGGCACAAGCCTACTGTTTTGACACCGCCGTGGGTATTCATAACATTCGTCAATACAGCCATCGGGTTCGTATAATTCAGGAACCAGGCGTCAGGGCAGACTTCTTGAATGTCCTGGGCAAAGTCCAGCATAACTGGAATCGTCCGGAGGTTGCGGAAAATACCGCCGATGCCGATGGTGTCTCCAATCGTTTGACGTAAGCCGTATTTTTTGGGGATTTCAAAATCCGTAATCGTACAAGGATCGTATCCTCCCACTTGAATGGCATTGACAACGTATTTGGCGCCTCGCAATGCTTCCTTGCGGTCAGAGTAGGCAGTAATCCGACAACCGCTTCCCGTCGATTGTTTTAAATTGTTGAGCATATTTTCGGAATCCTTCAATCGCTCAGGGTCGATATCGAATAAAGCAAGCTCAAACTGTTGAAGCGATTCGGTCAGCATGCAGTCGCCCAGAACATTTTTGGCAAAGACGGTGCTTCCAGCTCCGAGAAAAGTAATTTTGGACATGTTGTTGTTCCTCCCTTAATAGTAAAGTGATGCGTTACCATAAACTATACGGTCTGGGAGGAAGCTTGCATATGGAATCATACCACTTTCATATGGAGAAATGTTGTTTATTTGCTCTGATTAGTCTTGAAAAGAACGGCAAGTTGCATTACCTTGTAAATAGAAGTCCGGCGGCACCTGAGCAGAATTCTGCGTGACAATGAAGGAGAACTGAGTGTCAGACAGATAGAAAAGCCGCGCTCTTCCTTCGCAATTGGCAGCAGCCAGATGGTATACATACAGACTTAGATACAAAGGAAGATAGACCATAAGATAGATCCCGGATACCCCCGATAAGAGACAATGAAAGCAGAAAGCCAAAGAAAGGGAGAGATGCGAAATGGGCACACCCACTCATACGGTTTCCTTGAATCCATACCCGGGAACAGGGGAACTGGTTGTATTATTTTCCGGCTATGCGCAAACTCCGGCAAGGCACAAGGTAGGTCCGCAATTACTCGACTATCATCTCGTCCACTATGTCATTTCCGGCAAAGGCACCTTTCGCTGCCGGGGGAGGGATTACGAAATTACCGAGGGCGGGCACTTCTTTATCTTTCCATCGGAGCTGTCCAGCTACGAATCGGACGAGCAGGAGCCTTGGCAATATCTATGGATCGGATTCAAGGGAAGCCGGGCGGATGAATTGTTGGCAGAGCTTCAAATCACTCCACATCAGCCAACGGTAAGCACGACAGGCAACCGTAAAATTACTGTTCTATTTCATAAAATAGCCCGAGTCCTTAAGGAAGGTCAGCCATTCTGCGACTTACAGGCGGGAGCTTATTTTCGTCTTGTTCTTGCGGAATATGGTAAACAACTGAAGGTGCTGCCTTCCCGCTCTTCCAGTGCGGACCCGGGACAGCTTCAGGTGGAGCAGGCGGTTCGCTGGTTGAATCTGCAATATCCTCAGCCGATTTCGATAGAGCAGATGGCGCATACGCTGGGCTACCACCGCTCCTATTTATCTAAAATTTTCAAGCAGCATACAGGAATGTCCCCTATGCAATTTTTGCTCAAAATTCGTATGGAGCGTGCCCGGATTTTGCTGCGGGAGCCGCTGACCATCGAACAGGTGGCTTCCAGTGTCGGCTTTCCGGATGCGCTTTATTTTTCCAAGCAATTTAAAAAATGGTTCGGCAGCTCTCCAACCCGTTATCGGGAGGAGCAGGCCGAGTCCGTCTATGATTGCCAATATTAGAGGGGCTAGACGGCTTTATCTATAGTACGTTTAAAAATAGATTTGTCTCCCTGTAAGAAAGGACTTGTCAATCTGATCTTCCGTTGATATGGTAGAACATAGGTAAATATCCAATCCAGAAAAGGAAGGTTGCACCTAATGAAACGATTAAAGGTAGGGATTATCGGTCAAGGCAGAAGCGGTCGCGATATTCACGGCTACATAATTCAGAAGCTGCCGGAATTATTTGAGATTGTCGCGGTGTCCGATCCGCTGGAAGAACGTAGAACAAGGGCGGAGACCGAGCTCCATTGTGACGCTTACGCCGATTACCGAGATCTGTTCCAACGGGACGATCTGGATCTAATCGTCAACGCGACACCCAGCCAGCTTCACGTACCCGTCTCTTTGGAATGTCTTAACAACGGATTCAACGTCCTCTGTGAAAAACCATTGGCCAGAAGAGTCGCCGATGTGGACCAATTAATTGAAGCCTCCAAGAAATCAGGAAAAGTGCTGGCGATCTATCAGCAATCCCGCTACTCTCCAGCCTTTGAGCAAATTCGCAAAATTATCGACTCGGGCGTTATCGGCCGGGTTGTTCAAGTGAATATTTCCTATAACGGGTTTGCCAGAAGATGGGATTGGCAGACGCTGCAAGAGAAAAACGGGGGGAACCTGCTGAATACCGGTCCTCATCCTGTAGACCAAGCTCTTCAATTATACGGCACCGATATTATGCCGAAAGTGACCTGTATCATGGATCGGGCCGTTTCGTTCGGAGACGCGGAGGATTATGTTAAGCTAATTCTGCACGGCAATGGACGCCCGAATATCGACGTCGAAATATCGTCCTGTTGTATTTACCCGGAAGGGACCTATAATGTACAAGGAACGCTCGGCGGGATTAAAGGGTCGATCCAGCGTCTGGATTGGAAATATTTCAAGCCCGAAGAAGCGCCCGACCAGAGCGTGGTAAGCGAGCCGCTGAGCAAGGCCGATGGTACTCCTGCCTACTGTGGGGAAGAACTGAAATGGTATGAAGAGAGCTGGAGCATCTCTGAAGATGGCGGGAGCTTCTTCGACCAAATGGGTATGAAATTCTATACAATGCTCTATAATACACTAGCTAACGGAGAGCCGCTGGATATTACCCCTGAGCAAGTCCGTCAGCAAATTGCTGTCATGGAAGAATGCTTCCGACAAAATCCGGAGTTTTCTAACCATAGCTTCTAGAATGGTTAATGGCATTAATAATTTATACAACCCGCTTGGACGGATACAAACCGGCTATAGGCGGGTTTTTCTATTGCTTTTAATATTAACGACATCATTTACTACGGAAGCGGTGCTTTTGCGGGTTGGTTACTCTATTCCTTGCTTCGTCAAGTTGCGGCACGACGCTTTAGTAAAGCTTTCACCTGATAGAATTGATCTTCATCCTTCAGTGGGGAAGGCTCCGGCAGTTGGGGTCAGACCGGATTTGATGGGGCCTGATCCTAGCAAAACCGCCACAGAGAACTGGGCGGTTTTGCTAGTTGCGAATATATCGCGGGTGAACTTGCGCAGTTACAAACTCGCTTTCATACATCGTGCTTGGCCCCGCTTCGGATGCGCGAGGACCAGACACCGCGGCGATCCTCAAGAGTTCCCCGGTGTGACTTATTACTCGCTGTCTGTAAAGGAGCGGTAATCTTCCTCGCTCAATAGACCGGCCAGAGCTTCTTCGCTCTCCAATTCCACTTCAAACATCCAGCCTTGTCCGTAAGGATCGGTGTTGACGAGCTCCGGGGAGTCGTCCAATGTTTGGTTAACGCTGACTACTTTGCCTGTGACGGGGGAATAAATGTCCGATACGGTTTTGACGGATTCGACACTGCCTGTGCTGTCCCCGGCAGTAATTTCGTCTCCTTCAGCCGGCAGCTCAACGAAAACGATGTCGCCCAGCTGATTTTGTGCAAAATCAGTTATTCCGATTCGGACCTTATTGCCATCAAGCTTCTGTACCCACTCATGTTCTTTACTGTACAATAATCCGGATTTTAATTCGCTCATTGACAAATCCCTCACTTCTACACATATTCGAACTGCGTCTAACGGATTCGCTAATAGCTTATTATACTTAAAGAACGGGTGTCAAGGAGGCTGGAAAAGGGTTGACAAACAGAGAAGTTGTGAAATAATGGGATATATACCCATTTAACACACGGAATGGGGAATTAATCTGCATGGCTCATTAGCGGGTGCACATAAATTGGAGTACGATCATAATACAATCCATATAGGCGAATGAGGATACAAGGGAGAGATTGCCGCTGACGGAGTCAGACGGTAACGCCGAAGGAGTAAGCCGCAAGGTGAATCTCTCAGGCAAAAGGACCTGTATCGGACGCAACTCTGGAGAGATCCCGCATTTTGCGAGGACACCCAAGGGGAAACTTTAGCGGCAGCAGGAGGCTAGAGGCAACTCTCAGGTAAAAGGACAGAGCGAAATAACGCAGGAGAACTGTGTTGTTTCGCTCTGTTTTTTTGTGAAATATTCACAAAAATCGTTATCGGTAAATTTCGACGGTAAATGCAGGCTTTCTTGATCAGAGATCAAGTGCGACGCAGGCGTTTATCCTTGGCGAAAAGGCTGCAGATCATGAAAATCGATACAGTTGCCTATGCTGATAGTGGGTGTTTAATAGTTCTTTGTTTGATAACTGACAAGGAGGAAGGGTCGGATGCTGAAAAGAACGCCGCTGTTTCCGATTTATGAAAAGTACGGAGCCAAAGTGATCGATTTTGGAGGCTGGGAGCTTCCTGTGCAATATGCCGGAATTCAATCGGAGCATCACGCCGTCCGGCAGCAGGCTGGATTGTTCGATGTGTCGCACATGGGGGAAGTGAAGGTGCTCGGTCCAGGGGCCATTGAATTCCTTCAACGGTTAACCACCAACGACGTGTCCAAGCTGGAAGACGGCCAGGTCCAATATAGCTTTATGTGCTATCCGCACGGTGGAGTAGTCGACGATCTGATCGTCTACCGGTTTAACGAAGAAGAATTTATGCTCGTTATCAATGCCTCCAATGTGGAGAAGGATATAGAGTGGATAGATCAGCATATTGGTGAGGACACCGAATATCAGGATGTATCTGAAGAGACGGCGCTGCTGGCTTTACAAGGTCCGCAGGCCGAACGGATTTTGCAGAAGGCGATTGATGCCCCGGTATCCGGATTGAAGCCGTTTTACTTCATGAAGGATGTGAAGGTCGCCGAAGTTCCAGCCATTGTGTCCAGAACCGGATATACAGGAGAGGACGGCTTCGAGCTTTACGTCCACCGGGATGATGCGATCCTACTTTGGGAGCGTTTGTTGACCTTGGGCGAAGAAGAGGGGCTCGTTCCGGCAGGATTGGGAGCAAGAGACACGCTCAGGTTCGAAGCGAGGCTGCCGCTTTACGGCCAGGAGTTGTCCGCCGACATTACTCCGATTGAAGCCGGGCTGGGTATGTTCGTCAAAGCGGATAAGGGCGAATTCATCGGTAGTGAGGCTCTGCTGGAGCAAAAGAAGGCGGGAGCTCTCCGCAAGCTGGTAGGGATCGAAATGGTGGATCGTGGAATTCCGAGAAGCACTTATCCGATCTACTCCGGCAATGACCGGATTGGGGAAGTGACGACCGGCACTCAATCTCCCACTTTGAAAAAGAATGTCGGTCTGGCCCTGATCGACCGCTCCTATGCGCAATCCGGAACGGAGATCTGGGTGGAGATCCGTGGAAAAAGACTTAAGGCCAAGGTCGTTCCCACTCCATTCTATAAACGATCCGGAAAGTGAGGCATTCCTTAGATACGGCTTGATACATCTTTACGAGACACACTCCTCTTAGTTACGGAATAGGGCCGGAAAGCCAGATGTGGCTGCTGTCGGAGGGGGCTTTAGCATAGCAGTAATCTAACTCTTATTAAAAAAGGAGCTTGAAGCGATGATGCACCGTTATTTGCCGTTGACCGGGCAGGATCGGAAAGAGATGCTGGCGGACATCGGAATATCCTCCATGGACGAACTGTTTGCCGATATCCCCGACAGTGTCAGGCATAAAGGAAAGCTGAATGTTTCTGCTGCGTTAAGCGAGCCGGAATTGCTTCGCCTCATGCGTAAGCTGTCCGCCAAGAACGCAGATTTTGAGCAGTATGCCTGTTTTCTGGGAGCGGGCATCTATGATCATCATATTCCAGTCGTGATCAACCATGTCCTTTCCCGATCGGAATTTTATACGGCGTATACTCCGTACCAGCCGGAAATCAGCCAGGGGGAGCTGCAGGCGATCTTCGAATTCCAGTCTTACATCTGCGAGCTAACCGGTATGGCCGTTGCCAATGCTTCGATGTACGACGGGGCGACTGCCTTGGCCGAGGCTGGCGCACTCGCGGTCGGAGCGACCAAACGCAAGCGCCTTATCGTCTCCGGCACGGTCCACCCCGAAGCCCGGCAAATATTGCGGACAACAGCCAAAGGATTGAATGTCGAAGTAGTAGAAGCCGGCTATGCGAATGGAGTAACGGATGTGCGGCAGCTGGCTTCCCTGATCGATGAAGAGACGGCGGCCGTTCTCGTGCAATCGCCCAACTTTTTCGGCTGTGTCGAGGATATCCGCGCTATCGAGCCGCTCATTCATCGGGTGAAGGGCTTGCTTGTCGTAAGCAGCAATCCGCTGGCGCTCGGCCTGCTGGAGGCGCCGGGGGCGATGGGAGCCGATCTCGTGGTGGGAGACGCCCAGCCGCTCGGTATTCCCGCCGCTCTTGGAGGACCTACGTGCGGCTACTTTGCCGCCTCGACTCCATGGATGAGGCGAATGCCCGGGCGGATAGTCGGGCAGACGGTGGATCGTCATGGCAAGAGAGGCTTCGTCCTGACGCTGCAGGCGCGGGAACAGCATATTCGCAGGGAAAAAGCGACGAGCAATATTTGCTCCAACCAAGCGCTGCTAGCTTTATGCGCATCCGTCTACTTATCGACGATGGGCAAACAGGGCATCCGCGAGGTTGCCGCCCTTAACCTGCAAAAATCGAATTTTGCAGCGCAAGCCCTTAGCTCTATCAAGGGGATAGAATTGCCGTTCTCCGCGCCTTTCTTTAACGAATTCGTAATCAAGCTGCCGGAAGGAAGCGATATCCGGGAGCTTAACCGGCACTTGCTGGCTTCCGGCATGATCGGCGGATTCGATCTGGGACGGGATTATTCCGAACTGGCCGGGCATATGCTGGTCGCCGTCACCGAGCAGCGGAGTCGGGAAGAGATAGAATTATTCGCATCTGCATTGGAGGGATGGCTATGACCGGCAACGGTGAGAAGCATGACAAAGCTACCATTTTCGAATTAAGCAGGCCCGGACGCATCGGCTATTCCTTGCCGCCTAGCGATGTTCCGGAAGTCGAATGGACGACTCTCCTGCCTGCATCGATGCTGCGGGAGAAGCAAGCTGAACTGCCGGAGGTCTATGAAGTTGATGTCATTCGTCATTATACTGAGCTGTCCCGGCGGAATTTTGGAATAGACAACGGGTTTTATCCACTGGGCTCCTGCACGATGAAGTATAATCCGAAGATTAACGAGGATGTGGCCCGTTTTACCGGCTTTGCCAAAATTCATCCTTACCAGCCGGAAGAATCGATACAGGGAGCGTTGGAAGTGCTGTATCGTCTGCAGGAGGATCTGAGAGAAACTACCGGCATGGACCAAATCACTCTGCAGCCTGCGGCCGGCGCCCATGGAGAATGGACCGGGCTAATGATGATCCGTGCCTATCATGAAAGCCGTGGGGAACAACGGACCAAGGTCATCGTCCCTGATTCTGCCCACGGGACAAATCCCGCCAGCGCATCAGTAGCCGGTTTTGAAACGGTCACGATTCCATCGGATTCGCGAGGCTTGGTCGATCTGGAGGCGCTGCGGGAAGCGATCGGTCCCGACGTCGCGGCCCTGATGCTGACGAATCCGAATACGCTAGGCTTATTCGAAGAACGGATCGAGGAGATAGCCGGCATTGTCCATGAGGCCGGAGGACTGTTATATTATGACGGGGCTAACGCCAATGCCATTATGGGGATTACCCGTCCCGGTGATATGGGTTTTGACGTCGTTCATCTCAACTTGCATAAGACGATGAGCACACCTCATGGAGGCGGGGGGCCGGGAGCCGGACCGGTAGGCGTGAAAGCGAAGTTGATTCCTTTCTTGCCCGCGCCGATTGTTGCATGTCGGGAAGACGGAAGCTTCTTCCTCGATTATGAGCGGCCTCACTCCATCGGCCGAGTGAAAAGCTACTATGGCAACTTCGGAATTCTGCTGCGCGCCTATGTGTATATATTGAGTTACGGCGGGGAGGGCTTGCGGCAGGTGTCGGAGAACGCTGTTCTTAATGCCAACTACATGTTGAAGAAGCTCGCTCCGTATTTCGATGTTCCGTATGAGCGATTTTGCAAGCATGAATTTGTGCTTTCCGGCAACCGCCAGAAAAAGCTCGGAGTACGCACATTAGATATAGCCAAACGGCTTCTCGATTTCGGATATCACCCGCCAACGATTTATTTTCCGCTTAATGTCGAGGAATGCATCATGATAGAGCCGACCGAAACCGAGAGCAAGGAGACGCTGGATGGCTTCATCGAAGCGATGATTCAAATTGCCAAGGAAGCGGAAGAGAATCCCGATTTGGTGAAAAACGCGCCGTATTCTACGGTTGTCCAAAGATTGGATGAAACGTTGGCGGCCCGCAAGCCTGTATTGAATTGCAGCTGCGCTCCTTATTGATAGCTCAGTGAAGAAAGCAACTGTGGCTCTGCATGGACGGCAAGTGGAGAGAGCAACTGTGCACCGCGCATGGACGGCAAGTGGAGAGAGCAACTGTGCACCGCGCATGGACGGCAAGTGGAGAGAGCAACTGTGCACCGCGCATGGACGGCAAGTGGAGAGAGCAACTGTGCACCGCGCATGGACGGCAAGTGGAGAGAGCAACTGTGCACCGCGCATGGACGGCAAGTGGAGAGAGCAACTGTGCACCGCGCATGGACGGCAAGTGGAGAGAGCAACTGTGCACCGCGCATGGACGGCAAGTGGAGAGAGCAACTGTGCACCGCGCATGGACGGCAAGTGGAGAGAGCAACTGTGCACCGCGCATGGACGGCAAGTGGAGAGAGCAACTGTGCACCGCGCATGGACGGCAAGTGCAGAGCAGCTGTGCACCGCGCATGGACGGCATAGTGCAAAAAGCAACCCTACTCCGCAAGGACCGCACTGTTCTGTGGATGCACCGTATTGGCGAGGGGATAAATCCGGGTCTATCGGTTGTCCCCTCGCTCCTCTTGTTATTTCTGCGATGAGAATAACCTCTTGAAAATCGCAAAGACATGCAGAAATACATGTCAGTTTGCGAAAATCAGCAAATATTGAAGAAGACGTGCGATAGTGCAGGTCATTCGCCACCAAAAGTGGAAAATCGGCCAAAAGGCTAAATTCACCTGCACAATTGCATGTCATTTGCTGATTTCAATTCAACCCCTCCCAAAGACCTGCACATTTGCTGGTTCTATAGATGTGTCCCATCCATATCAGATGATCCTTGCGCGAACGCACCTGAAGTTGAATGAAATAGAACACAATTCACTGTTGAAAAGGGTTAGCTAAGCCCAACCATAATCTTATATAATGTTAATAATAGTAGCGCTGAAAGAGGAGGGACAAAATGAGTAAATATACAGAGCCGCATTGGGAGCACTCCATTCTTATAACCGTCGACACACAAAACGACTTCACATTACCAGGTGCCCCTGCTGAAATCACAGGGACAGCCGCGGTTTTGCCGACAATGAATCAGGTCCTGGAGGCATATAGAGCAAAAGGATTACCTGTTTTACATGTGATTCGTTACTACAAGGAAGATGGTTCCAATGTGGATTTATGCCGTAAAGAAGCCGTTGAGAATGGGGCCAGAATCGCTGCTCCAAATAGTGAGGGTGCGGAATTGGCGGAAGAGATTCGGCCACCGGACTACAAACAGTTGAATGCCGGCAAGTTATTAAACGGCGAATTCCAATCGATAGGTAATAAAGAATGGGTCATGTATAAATCTCGTTGGGGTGCATTTTATAAAACGGATCTAGAGAGCTTCCTGCAAAATCAAGGAATGAATACACTAGTATTCACGGGCTGTAATTTTCCGAATTGCCCGCGTACCTCCATGTACGAAGCTAGTGAAAGAGACTTTCGTATAGTGATGGTTAAGGATGCCATGTCACAAGTGTATGATAGAGGGATACAGGAGATGGGGAATATAGGCGTAACGGTATGTAAAGCAGCCGATGTTTTGGAATCTCTTTCAACTCTGGTTATTTAACAACTTGCGTCAGAAGTCTCCTTCCTCAGCGAAGCAGGTGGGAGATGAATGAGGCCTTTCCCGAACGGAGATATGCAGGGAAAGCCTGGATTTGTTCTAGTCACTTTGATGTGAAAAATTCCCCGAACAGGAATGTATGTGTGTAAGAATGGAACAAATGTTCGGGGTGGGTTCTATGATTAGTGTTCAAATTGTACGGTTCCATGCCTCCAAACGAGATATCGAGCGACTATATGCCTGTAATCGCGAATCTGCCCAGGTGTGGAATACGTGCTTGCAGCTCGCTAAGAACTACTATTTGGAGCATCGGAAATGGATTTCGCAGTCAGAGCTTCAGAAGCAGTCATAAGTACTTGTTCGCACGAGACGTCGCCCACCAAGCGGTGCGTAAGGGCATCCAATCTGCTAAATACCCCTATAAGATCAAGAAGCACTACAATACGAAATGGGTCAAAGACGGGTTCAAGGTGAGCCAGGAATATACTCAGCCAAGCATTCTATGGCGAGTTCCTGCATTTTGATGTAGAAAGCAAGATGAAGTATCTACGGATTGCTTAGGCAAGAAAGTAGTAGACGGGCTGTTCCGCCCCCGATGTCTACAAGAGGCATAGGTTGCTTACTAAGACAACTTCACAGATACCCCGTACTTTTGATATGGAGTAGATCGGGCAAATCCCTATCTACAATAGGTACATGAAGTTATCCGTGGTAAGAAGCCCCGACTTCAACTCACGATAGCGAGTAAGTCGGGGAGGTTCACTATGGCATCAAAGAAAGCCTCCCCAAGCAAAATTCATACATTCTACGGGCATTTATGGAGCGGCTAATGAATAACTTCTATAAGTGGCTTTATTGGATTCCAGCTCATACTATGTTGCAAAATCACCCCCAATTTTAAGATGCTCCGAAATTTTAATTAATAACATTAAATATTAATTAAATTAAATGATTACACCTTGCTCATTCGTTTCAAATCCGGGCGTCATTTTTCGCAGATCAGGGCTTGTCTTTCGGTTTTTGGATACAAAAAATGGTTGATTATAGAGAATTAACTGATAATATTAAATTATAGAAATATTCGAAATATATTGGATGTAATGATCCTGCGAAAGGAGCAGTGCTATGGTTACTTTGCCAAAACTAAATGAACTGGGATTTTTTGAAATCCGATTGGAATCGATTGGCGGTCTCGGGGCCAACCTGGCGGGCAAAATGCTTGCGGAAGCCGGTGTCGTCGGTTCCGGCTTGAACGGCGTTAGCTTCTCCTCTTACGGTTCGGAAAAGAAAGGCTCCCCTGTTAAGGCGCACATCCGTTTTTGCGATCATACTACTAACATCCGCGATACTACTCCAGTCGAACGGCCTCACATTGTCGGTATCTTCCATGAATCTCTATCCAAAACCATCAACGTCATCAGCGGAATCTACGAAGACAGCCTTGTTCTGGTCAATTCAGCGAAAACCCCCGAACAGCTTAAACAAAGAATGAATCTGAAGGGCGGCACTATAGCCGTATTAGATGCCATTGCTATCGCCTTGGAGGAAAAAAACCGGGTCAATATGGCGATGCTTGGAGCCCTGTTCAAGCTTTGTCCGTTTCTCGATCCGGATCAAATGAAGCAGGTCATCCGCAAGTCTCTTGAAAAGAAATACCCCCAAGCGGTTCAACCGGCGCTCAACACGTTTGAAAGGGGTTACAATGAGGTTAAGTCCCAAACGTTCGAGCTCCCGGAAGGCGAGGTTATGCCGGGCTATGTACGTCAGGATACTCCGCTGCTAGGCTATGCCACACAGCCGATGGGAGGAACGATTACTAATCCGGGGAATAGTATATTGAAAGATTTGAGCATATCCCGGGCGGGGATGATGCCTCATTTTGACCTGGACAAATGTATTCATTGCGCGGCATGCGATAACGTTTGCCCGGATTTTTGCTTCGTCTGGGATGAGCAGGAGGACAGGCGAGGGCGTCCGCAAATGTTTCTGCAAGGCATCGATTATCAGTACTGCAAAGGCTGTCTTAAATGCGTTCAGGCTTGTCCTACGGAAGCGTTGGCCAGCGCGAGAGAAGAGGAGGGCTATGCCGATCAACACCGGGTTCCGCACCGTTTTGACTTGGCTTTATAAGGAATCCATAGTAGATCATTCCATAAGGAGAAGGGTGGAATAGCCAATGGCAATGGATTTGAAGAAAGAAATAGGTCAAGGGAAGGTCGAACAAAGGATTGTCTATGAATCGGGAAACGAGATGGCGGCTTATGCGGCCCATCAAATAAATTATCACATTATGGGTTACTTTCCGATCTCCCCCTCGACGGAAGTAGCCCAATTTCTCGATTTGATGAAGGCAAATGGCCAGCATGATATTGTGTTGATTCCCGCTGATGGCGAACACGGCTCTGCGGGAGTCTGCTATGGGGCGTCGACGGCGGGCGGCCGGGTGTTCAACGCTACGAGCGCCAACGGCTATCTGTACATGCTGGAGCAGATGCCGGTGCAATCGGGGACCCGCTTTCCGATGGTGATGAATCTGGTGTGCCGGTCCGTGTCGGGGCCGCTGGATATACACGGGGATCATTCCGATTTATACTACGCCTTGAACACCGGTTGGCCGATCCTGATGTGCCGGGACCCGCAGGCCGTATATGATATGAATATTATGGCAATCAAGCTGGCTGAGGATCCTGAGGTCCGTCTGCCTGTATTGGTAGCTTCCGACGGATACTTCACCTCTCATCAAAAGCGGAGAGTACAGACGTTTGCGCATCGCGCGGATGTTCACAAGTTTATCGGAGAGCAGCCGGTTCGCGGGTTTCCGGATACACTGGACCGCCATAATCCCATTACGGTAGGTCCGTACATGAACGAACCTGATTATATTAACAACTGTTATCAGCAGTCTATGGCCATGTACAAGGCGGAAGAAGTCTACGACCGGATTCGGCGGGAGTATTGCGAATTAACCGGGCGAGATTACCCGCTTCTGGATCTGTACCGGATGGAGGATGCGGAGGTGGCGGTGCTCCTGCTCAACTCTTCCGCCGAGATCATTAAAGATGTCGTCGATCAACTGCGGGCCGAGGGAATCAAAGC
Source organism: Paenibacillus sp. J2TS4 (assembly GCF_018403245.1). Taxonomy (GTDB): domain Bacteria; phylum Bacillota; class Bacilli; order Paenibacillales; family NBRC-103111; genus Paenibacillus_L. The sequence goes on along the minus strand of NZ_BOSH01000002.1, from coordinate 583,736 downwards.
GGGCTCTATCTCGCCTAACATGATCCGCCCGTTTCCCGCCAAGGCGATAGCTGAAGCACTGAGGAAGGTTAAAGCAGTGACGGTGGGCGACCGGGCGGATTCCTATGGCGGACACGGAGGCAATATGGTTCTGGAAGTGAAGGCGGCTCTGTTCACCCATGGGAACCGGGACACGCAGGTTATCAGCAGAGTATACGGCCTGGGCGGCAAGGATTTCTATGCCGAGGACGGCCATCACTTCTTCCAATTGGCTATGGATGCCGTGAATAAGGGCAAGGTGGAGGTTCCGTTTGACTATTTCGGACATACTCCAGGCGATCCTGCGAAAGCGCCCAAGCGCGTTCTGAAGCCCATGAAGTTCGAGGAGCTTAAAACCGGGCTTATTACGGTTAAGCCGGATGAGCAAAGCGGCAAGCTGACGGTCAAAATGCCTCCGCTGCGATCGCTAACCCGCAAGCCCAAACGAATCGCTCCGGGTCACGGAGCTTGCCCAGGCTGTGGGATTTTCTCGGGGCTGGAGCTGTTCTTCAAAGGAATCGAAGGCGATATCGTCGCCCTGTTCCATACCGGCTGCGCGATGGTCGTTACGACCGGATACCCATATTCCTCCCACAAGGCCACCTACATTCACAACCTGTTTCAGAACGGAGCCGCCACTCTCTCCGGAGTCGTGGAGATGTTCTGGGAGCGTAAAAGAAGAGGCGAGCTGGATGACTTGAACTTGCCCGATGACTTTACCTTCGTCATGATTACCGGAGACGGAGGAATGGATATCGGCATGGGCCCGGCCATTGGGGCTGCGCTGCGCAATCATAAAATGATCATTCTGGAGTACGATAATGAAGGCTATATGAACACAGGGGCACAATTGTCTTACTCGACGCCGATGGGGCATCGCACCTCTACTTCCAATGTAGGATCTTTCCAGGGAGGCAAGTTGTTTCATCATAAAGACACAGCGCAAATTATGGCGGCCACCCATATTCCGTACGTCTTCACCGGCTCTGAGGCCTATCCCCAGGATTTGGTCCGCAAAGCGGCCAAAGCTCAATGGTACTCGCAGAATGAAGGGCTGGTCTACGGGAAAATCTTGATCGCCTGTCCGTTAAATTGGCTGTCGGAAGATCAGGACGGCTCGAACATTGTGGGAGCGGCTGTCGAATCCTGCTTCTTCCCGCTGTATGAAGTGGAGCGGGGAATAACGAATATTACGTACAATCCAGATGAAAAGAAGAAGCGCATTCCACTGGTGGACTGGTTGAAAACAATGGGGAAAACAAAGCACATGGTGAAGGAGGAGTACGCGGAGGCTTTACAGGCGTTCGAAGCAGAGGTCGAGAGACGTTGGTCTGCTCTGAAAGCTAAGCACGAGCACCCTGCTCTGTAGAGGCTGATTTGAATTAGGCGCGCGACCTAATGTGTGACCGTCCAGGTTCTGTTATGGCTAAGCAAAGGCACCACCGTCTATGGCGGGGTGCCTTTATAAATCCGAATTTCAGGTTGGCTAGCGCAGCCGGAGGAAAAGCAGCTTGGAGAACTTTTTAGCCATGAAAGGAGAGAGTACAGGCCTTGCCTTACATATGCTGGAATTCCGAGACGAAGCAGGTTTATACGCGCTTGCAGCTTAACAAATACAATATGGAGTACTACGGGGTTTGGTATAATGAGATGGACGAAGAGAACGGCATCCCAAAGATAGAACAGACGGAATTAATTAGAAGTTTTGGCTTGCAGGATGCAGACCTTTGGACGTTAGTGGAGGTAGACGAAAGGACACTAAAGCTGTTTAATGTCAAACTAAATAACAGCCCTAAGGTCCGATTATATTATGACGGTCACAACCACTCCTGGAGCGAGCCGCAGCCATAGCGGAAGATGCAGGGGATCGGCCTACCGCGGACATGCTGGTTAATATTCAAGCCGAGCTGGAGAAAAATCTTTGGATGCTGCGGGCGTTTTTGTCCTAATCCATAATTCCCGGGAACCCTCCGGGATTTTTTTGTATCTCTTCTCTTTTCATTATATAGAAATTGACGACTGCTCATTAATCCAAATCCGGCTGAATAGGGGGACGGTGCTCTTCGCTTATCACTTCGTCAAACAGATTCATGCTTGGCTGCGATCTTTCCTTAGGCCGCATCAAGTTAAGCTGGGCCAGAATCTTCTCCAATTCTCCAATGGTTACCGGCTGAGCCTGTCTCATCAGTTCATAGCCCAGCAGCCCGTTGATTTCGATTGTCCCCGTTTTGACATCGCTGAACGAAGCGATTCCTTTTTCTCTCATTCTCGCCTCCAGCTGATCCACGGTGATTCGCAGCTTTTTCAAGTTTTTAGTGATAATCTTTCCGTCCTTAATCACAAGTGTAGCCCTGCCCATAAATAATCTTTCCATTAAGTTGAATTTCAATGCCAAGTACTGTACGGTTAGTAGCAATACTACAAAAGTTGCTAGGGTGAGCAATGTTTTCCATAACCCGTCCTCGGACACAGCATGTCCCATGACGGATGCCATCGCCAGCAAGGTGATGATTTCCAGTCCGGTCATTTCGGCAACCGTTTTTTTGCCCAGAATTCTTAGAAAGATAAACCCGCAAAATAAAACGATTAGAGCATTCCAAAGAAAGCCCATCTAAAACTGCCTCCTTAAATGTTTGTCAAGAATAGCTTGTCTCCGCTTTCGACAATTATACCCAATTAGCAGGAGGGTGGAGAGATGAAAGAAGTGAAATGATTTAGGGGAATGAGAACAGCAGGAAGGTTGCGTCCGCCTTAAGTTGAAAATAAAGGGTTGAATCAAGTATAGTCAATACATAGTCTACGGGCCCGGCTTCCAGGAAGCCTGACCGGATGAAGCATGGGGAGGGTCTAGTGTTAAAATATAAAAGAACAATCTATTTTTTTGTCGTTCTGATCATTGCTTTACTGTTATATAAATTAATCGACAACGTTGGTTATGTACTGACCTGGGTTTCGTCCATTCTAAAGCTGCTGACTCCGTTTTTCATTGCCTTCTTCATCGCCTATTTACTTAGACCGATCGTCAATTTTATTGAATCGAAGCTGCACCGCTTGCGGTTCAAGAGGTTGATCAGCATCCTGATCGTTTTTGCCGGGGTGCTTGGATTTATCATTGTTTCCATTACCTATGTCTCTCCGAAGGTCATTGACAGCGTTACACGCTTACTGTCCAATATGCCCTATTATATCCGGGAGACGAATACATGGATAACGGAAAATATTCTAAGCCATGAGTGGGCGCAGAAATATCAGATTGCCGACCATGCTCAGGAAATGATTAATTCCTTGTCCAATTCGGTAAGCGATATTCTTGGATTGATTCTTAACAATATTACGTCCGGTCTATTTATGCTGACCTCTACTTTAATCAACATTGTTCTTGGCTTGGTTATATCTATCTATATGTTAAAAGATAAAGAGAAGCTGGCCGTAGGGGCACAAAGACTTCTCAAGGCACTCTTTACGGAAGCGCGTGCGGATAAAATCGTTCAATCGGTGAAAAGGGTCGATGAAGTATTTTCCAGATACTTTGCCGGAGTTATCTTCGATTCGCTAATTGTCGGCTTCATCAGCTTTCTCGGTCTGCTTGCATTGAAGGCGCCTCATGCGCTGCTGGCCGCTGTCGTCATCACGATTACGAACGTTATTCCGTACTTCGGACCTCTAGTCGGGATGGTCTTCGTAACGATCATCACATTATTCGTCTCACCATTGCAGGCTATATGGGTTGCCCTGTTTGTATTCCTGGTTCAGCAGTTCGACGGCTATTACCTCGGTCCGAAAATATTGGGCAGCAAGGTCGGCATCAGCCCGCTATGGGTCATTATGGCCATTCTGATTGGCGGCGGGACGTTCGGAATCATTGGCATGTTTATCGCAGTTCCTGTATTCTCGGTCATTAAAACAGCCATTGACACGTTCATTAATCGCAAGCTGCATGAGAAACAAAATCCGATATGAGGCTGCAAATGAAACTAGACCGTTGGAACCGCGGATGAAGGTAAATCTCGAAAGAAAAAAGCTGCCGATACGATTCGGCAGCCGGATCTACTAATCTTATCTGCTCACCCAGAAGGTAATATTAGTTCCCTTCGGAACTTCCTCTGCCGCCGCAGGCTCCTGTTTAAATACATTGCCTTGCGGCTGTTCATCATTATTTTCGATATGATATTCGTAACGCAGCCCGTTATCGAGAGCGGTCTGCTCGGCCTCTTCTCTGCTAAGCCCAATCAGATTCGGGACAGGAACGATAGCCTGTTCTGGATCGATGCCGGCTCCGTCCTCATCTGGCTCATCACCAGCATCCGTTGGCGGATCTTCCTGATCTTGTTGCCCTTCCTGATTCCCATCTCCGGTCTTATCCTTCTCCTTAGTCTGTCCGCCGTTGTCTGAGCTGCCGTCTGGATTGTCATTATCCGTAATGGCGGGGGGCTCTGTGGAATCTGGTCCTGGCGTCGTCACCGGCGGGGGAGAGGGGGACGGGTCGGCCAAGTCTCCTTTCGTTTTTTGTAAGAAAACTCCAATGATTAGAACGACACAGACGACGGAAACCCCGGCAATAAATATTTTCCTTGTGGGAGAGGTCGATTTCTTATCGGAGTCCTCTTCTTCCCTATTTTCTATGGGCTCTTCTACAGCAGCTTTCATTGAATGAGGGGCGTCTTTGTCCGCTTTCATCTGGAGCCTTTCATTCGTGCTGCGGCTAGGTATATAAGTTCGCGGTTCTTGTTCACTTCCTACAATAAGATCGTGCAGGCCAAATAAAAAGGAAGGCAGCGATTCTTCGCCATTCATAGCACGTCGAACGATAGCCATCAATTTCTCTCGATGCGGCATAGGCAGGTCGCTCATCGTCTCGCGCAGCTGCTGTTCATAGTTGTGAAGATCCAATGGAATTTCTGCAGAACGCGAACTCAACTGATACAGAAGAATACAGAGTCCTTTGACCCCTTTGCGGTTTTTTGCTCCTTCCGTCCAATAATTGATAAATTTATACGTGCCATTATGGCACCAAATATTTTCGGCGGTGACGGAAAAATAATCCATATCATTCTCGGCCGCTTCTTGCAGACCCCGCCCCAGCTCAAACAACAAAGCGAGAATATCTCGCGATGTTCGGCCAGGATGGGTCAGATCGTGGAGCAGCGGATACCCTTCACAAGCGTGTAAGGAAATAAAAATATAATCTTTATCTACTCCTGCATCAAGAATATGGATGAATCTTTCGTCATTGATCCGAGCGGCTTCCCCAATCGTGTGAAAGTAAATTTCCGTTGCAGATTCTCCAGGCTTTTCGGTCAAAAAAAGAAAGACGTCCCGCTGCAAAGAAATATCTCTAGCGCTATATAAGAATCCATCCATTAAGGATGCTTTTTGCTTGACCAAGCTATATCGTTTGCCGATAAGCAGCTCCATAATCGTATTCCTCCTCGTCTACCACTTCCTACATATTATCATAGAGCGGTTAAGGATGGACAGAGAACACACAGGAGAATAAATTATACCGCTAACATCGATGCCATTCCGCAAGGGGCCGGTGAGAATTGTCCTATTCAGCCCAAAGGTAATCTATTTCCAGACGGGTCCACGACTTAGGTCTAGGATCAAGTCTCGTCGTCAGTCGGTTCTGCAAATCGATAGATCCGATTAAAATGAGGCTATCATTTTTTCGTTGGGGGTCATGGAAATGCCAGAAGAAAACAAGTGGAAGATGCCTCAAACCGATTTCGGCGCCATACAGACAAAGATGATTCGACTCATAATGGCGGCTCCGTGCAAATATGCTTCCAAAGCTATGGACGCGGGACAGGACAATATGTTAAGCTTCGGACGAAAGCTTGTGCTCCAGCCGTTGAATTCTGAAGGTTGCTTAAGAAAGAAAACGGTTTGATGGATGCAATATTAGAGTTTTTGCGTAACTTCGGTGCTGCGGGACTGTTTATTCATGCCATGATAGACGCTATTCTATTTCCGATTCCCGCTTTATTTCTTCAGTTATCATTAAGCGCCTTGAATCCGGAATCGGCCCTCTGGCTAGCTACGCTGGGCTATGCCGGTTGTTTGGCGGGGACGCCGATAGGCTACGGAATTGGCAAGGCGTCAGGAAATTTAGTTTTGAGCAAAATCATTAAACAGAAGTGGCTGGATGCGGCCACGGCGCTGTTTCGTCGGCATGGGGAAGCGGCCATACTGATAGGCTCGTTTACTCCGATTCCGTTTAAACTGTTTACTATTTTATCCGGTTGTATGAACTATCCGTTGTGGAAGCTGCTGGTTTATGCTGCGATCGGGCGTGCGGTCAAGTTTTACGCCGTCGGCTTCATGTTCTATATCTATGGCAGAGCGGCGGAGCATATGGTAGGTCGAGTGCTGGGAATCATTCTGCTGCTGGCTGGTGTTCTGATCACCGCAGTGTGGCTGTTCATACGAAATTATCGTAAGCGGAAGAAAGGTAAAGCGCCGGAGAGCGAAAGCTGAAATCCGGAGGTGAATCATTAAGTTGCAACGGTTAAAACAATTCGACCACGCTCTGTTTGTGTGGTGCAATCAGAGAATCAGCAACGGATTTTTGGATCGGTTATTAGGATGGATAACTCATATGGGCGGAGCTACTTTTACCATTCTGTGCACTTTGATCGTTATTTGGTTTGCTCCGGAAGATTGGAGGGGGGCGGGCAAGCACAGTCTGATCGCCCTCATCGTCAGCCATCTCATTACCACTCTCATTAAAAAAAAGGTCCAGCGAATTCGTCCTTTTCGTATTTTGGAGCAAGTTAAATTAGGGAATTTTCCGCTTAAAGATTATTCCTTTCCATCTGGTCATACGACAGCCATTTTTGCGGTTGTCACGCCTTTTCTGTTTCTTTTTCCGATGCCTGTTTCCATCCTGCTGATCCTACTCGCTCTGCTGGTCGGGTTGTCCAGAGTTTACTGGGGCTACCACTTTCCTTCGGATTGTGTTGCGGGAGGAACTTTAGGGACGGTAACCGCGCTGCTGGTTGTTCTTTTTATTGATTTTTGACCTCAAGCTTGTGAAGGAAGAGGATGAAGCTCTTATGAAATTTATTAGCAGGACATGGGCTGTCTTCGCCGGAGCTTTATGGTCCTTTATTTTTGCAGGAATGAGTTTTTATTGGGCGGCTGGCGGGATGATGGGCCTGGAATCGTTGGGAGGTCAAATATACCGTCTGGCGCTTGAAAGAGATCCTGATTTCTTACCTGTGGTATGGCTTACCGGAATAGTGAAGGTGATGGGCGGAGTGCTGCTGTTATTCATGCTAAAAAAGTGGCATTCCCGGCTCTGGAATAAAATGATATACTACACCGCTTGGATAGCTGGAATAGTTTTATTGTTATATGGAGCGGCTAACTTCACAACTATCGGCTTAGCCAAACTGGGATGGCTCCACATGGAGCTTAATATATATGCTATACATTGGCGCTTGTATTTCTGGGAGCCATTCTGGATGGTTGGTGGAGTACTCTATATGATGGCAAGTATAAAGTTTAAGCGGATTTCAACCTTTTCAAGGGTCAAATCATGAGAAATCCGGGGATAACAGCGATCGGCAGTCCAAACTTAGCTCGCAGCGAAATGGTTGGCAGCATGACACATAAAAACAATTTATATATTTGAAAGAAATGATTAGTTTTACTTTTTATGGATGTGGATGTAAGCTTGCTTTGAGGTGATTAAAGCATGCTCAAAAAAGTCAGTTTTGGTCAGGTTGCCAGCGATTATGCCAAGTTTCGCGATGAGCTTCCGCAAGTCATCTTTGAACAATTCAAGCAGAGAGGCGTAGAGCTCTCTGGGAAGAAAGTAATGGATCTGGGCTCGGGCAGCGGCATCTTCAGCAGAGCATTGGCCAGTCAGGGTGCTTCAGTAGTCGGGATTGAACCGGAACGGAGCTTGATTAAGGAAGCGGCAGCTCTGGATTCTTCGCAAGGGTACAACATACAGTACCTTCATTCACAAGCTGAGATTGTGGATTGGCCGGACCGCAGCCAGGATGTCATTACCGCCTTGAGGGCGTGGCACTGGTTTGACCGCACCGCAGTTATCCGAGAAGTGCAGCGGCTGCTTAAACCAAGAGGACACCTAATCGTTATTCAATCCGTATTCGTCCCCCGTCTATCGGAAGTCGCCCAACAAACGCTGCAAATCGTCAAGGATAGCGGGGTGGAGGTGAAGCCGGCCGGTGCTATGGGCGAGACCAAGGAAAGACGATGCGGATTCCCTGTTCATTGGTTTCGGGAGTGGGAAGAGGCTGGCTTCCAGCTTATTGATGTATGGGAATATGATTACGATCTATCGTTCTCCATTGAAGAATGGTGCGGGAAGGTGAGGACGATTTCGTGGATGACTTCGGTGGAGGAAGCTGCCAAAAACGATATTCTAACCGAAATAAAGAATCATTTAAGCAAATGCGACGTACTGCTTGTCATTCCGCACCAATATTCCGTTGCGGTTTTGCAGATGCCGTAAATGAAGCAGGTCTTCAATGCTTTAGTGAGCTGAGTTTAAGAAAAGACAGTCGGACAGCGCATAGGCTGGTTTGACTGTCTTTTTTGCCAAGCAATGATAAGCGGTGAAGCTAAGCTGAGAAACTCCCTCGTTATTAGAGCATGAGTCCGTTATGGGCGGGTTCTGGAGCCGAAGGCCAGGGCCAAGCTGAGACCCGCAACAAAAGTAACGGCACTAACAGCTATAGTCTCTATATGGCTTGGGAAGCCGGGAAACACCACCGCGACGGACCCAAAGATCAGGCCGATAATGACAGCGTAAGTCGTGTGGGAATAATGGGAAAGCAAATAACGGATCCCTTTGCTGCTCACTATAAAACCGATGATGACTCCTGCTCCGATCGTGGCGATGAGTGGAACATTCAGCTCGGAAAGAGCATGGATCGCCGTAGGATATACTCCCAGCAGGAGCAGCACGAAGGAGCCGCTAATGCCTGGCAGCAGCATGGCCATACTGGCGAGCCAGCCGGAGAAGAATAGGCCCAGGATAGTAAGAAACGATAAACTGGTAATCGGTTCTGCAGAGTTATCCGTTGGCAGAAAGGCCAGGGAAGCAGCCAGTACAACCGCGACAAGCATCATGATAATATGCCGCTTTGAAAAATTACGTTTAGCATCGGATTGCTTCAGCAGGAAGGGGACGATGCCGATAATTAGACCGACAAAAAAGAATTGGGTAGGCTCGTAATGATGCGCCAAAAGATACTTGATCAACCGGCTCAATAAAATTAAAGCTGTTCCCATTCCGACAGCCAGCGGAATGAGAAATCCGATATGGCGTTTCCATTCCCGGCTAAAAAACCCACTGATCGCTTCCAGCAGCCGATCATAAATTCCCAGCATAATAGCCAGTGTGCCTCCGCTTACTCCCGGGATTAAATCTGTGGCTCCTATTAGCAAGCCTCTATAAATGTTTCTCCACTCCATGTCATCCTGTCCTCTCTTATTATCCAATAGCATAGTAAAAATAGATTTGAGATTTTTCTTTGAAAAGTTCTTCGTCTTTCATCAGTTTTTGGCCCAGAAATACTATACCATATTTATCTGTCATTCCGCCTCCCAAATCGTTGAGAGAAACCAATTTCCAACTAAAGTGCTGCATATTTTGAACCATTTTGGATAACGTGGCTGTTGACGCTTCGTTTACGAGATTCCTCGGAGCCGGTTGATCGCCTTATGTCAAGCCGTGAACTAAGGGCTGAATTCAGGTACGTGGCAATCTATAAATTCTGGATGAAAAGCGGCCAAAGCCGTTGACATTATTTGAAAAACAGATTACTCTGTATTTCAGAGTAAATAAATATTGCAGTTATGGGAGAGGGTGAGGAAGTGGATACGGTGATTGAGCTTGATCATGTTATAAAGAAATATGGAGCTAACGTAGCCGTGAATGATGTATCTTTGCAGGTCAACAAAGGGGAAATCTTTGGTGTCGTAGGACCGAACGGGGCGGGTAAAACGACCTTGATCGAAATGATTGAAGGACTGCGGGTTGCGGATAGCGGCAGTGTGAAGGTGCTGGGCAAAGATATTCGCAGCCAGGCGGAAGACATTAAACGGAGAATAGGTGTTCTGCTTCAATCGACCTCGGTCCCCGGGAATGCCAAGGTGAAGGAGATTCTGAACGTTTTTTCTTCGTTCTATGACAGAACATCCGATCTCAACGAAATTAACCGTTTCCTTGGGTTGCAGGATAAACAAAACGCCTCCTTCAAGTCCTTATCCGGCGGTTGGAAGCAGCGTGTATCGCTGGCACTGGCCTTGATTAACGATCCGGATATCGTCTTCCTGGATGAGCCGAGCATGGGGTTGGACCCGACAGCCCGGAATCAGATGTGGCTAATGATTAAGCAATTAAGGGAGGCGGGCCGGACGATTGTCGTTACGACCCATTACATGGAAGAAGCGGAAGAGCTGTGCGACCGGGTAGCCGTCATGAGCCGCGGCCGTCTGATTGCGTTGGATACTCCTGAGCGGCTTATTGACCTGCTCGGCGGGGCGAAGAGGGTCAGCTTCCAGAATACCGGGCAGACCAGCAAGAAAGCATTGGCGGCGCTATCTCATGTCATCCACGTGGAATGGGAGCCGGATTTGATCCGATTGCATTCTACCGACATTGATCGTACGCTGCAGCAATTATTTCGTCAGGCCGATGCGGAAAACTGGATGGTCAGCAGGCTGAAGCTGGAGGAAACGTCGATGAACGAGGTCTTTAACGAATTGACCTCACCGTTAAGGAGGGAAGCCTGATGAACGCGTTTATTAGACTAACGGCTTTTGATTTCCGGCTGTATTTGCGGGATTGGATTACTATCTTCTGGGTGCTGGTTTATCCCGCGCTGATGCTGCTCTTATTTGGCTCGATGTACGGCGATGCCCCAGGACAGATCGTTCCAGGCAGCCGATATATCGATGACTATGTCCCGGCCTTATGCGCGATGAATGTTATGTCTGTAGCGCTGTTTACGCTTAACATAAATATGGTTACTTATCGGGAGAATGGCATGCTGAGAAGATTCCGGGTGACCCCGATTCATAAATCAGCGGTGCTGGTCTCCCACGCGGTGCAGGGGCTTGTTCTGGTACTGGCCGGCGCTGTCGAAATTATCGTCATTGCCAAGCTGCTCTGGGATATTCAGCTTTCCGCGGCATCTGTGGTGGTGTTTTTAGGATGTTTGTTATTTGGAATGATTGGCTTGTTCAGTATCGGATTTGCTTTGTCGGGGCTCGTCAGCAGTCCGGGAGCGGCAAGCGGGCTGGCGATGGTTATCTTTTTTCCGATGTTGTTTCTCTCAGGCATTGCGATGCCGCTGGAGATTTTCCCCAAGGTTCTGCAGTCTGCCAGTCAGTGGATCCCGATGACCTATTTCGTTAATCTAGTGAAAGGGGTATGGCATGGCCAACCGCTGTCAGGATTCGGATTGGAGCTGATCGTGCTCGCTGGTTTTACGATTATTAGCGGTATGCTTGCATTATTACTCTTTCGATGGGAAAATCGATAACGAAGGAAGGTAAATTATGTAGGCTTCGGGAGTGGTAAGGTTGAGCATGGATAAGGATCCGCAAATCCGCAAGGAAACATCGGGCGAGCCGATGAAGATTTCAGAGCCTCAGCAGGCGCTGCAGGACATTGAATTTATTAAACAATTAATTGCCCGCAACCAGAAAAAGCTGGATCACTCTCCTCCCTATCTCTATATTTGGGGAGCTCACATGATGATCGGTTTTATCGGGATGCACTTCGATCTGTCCGTGTGGCCTATGTGGTATTGGCCGATCTCTGCTATTCTGGGAGGGATTCTGTCGACTGTGGTAGGGATTAGGCAGTCCCGCAGAATCGCCTCGACTTCACAGGAAGGCGGGTCCTATGCCTGGATGTTCTGGCTGCCGTTCCTTGTCATGATGCTGTCCGGGTTCTTCATGATGGTTTCGGGTATAGTAAGACTTGAGTACGCCTCGTTCTTCTGGGTTATTCTGGTAGGCATTTCATATGTATCCTTGGCCTCGTTAATTGGCAAAGGTCCGGCTGTCATCGGCTGCTGGTTTATCCTGCTATCGATAGCGACCTGGTTATTTTTAAGAGAATATCAATTTCTTATTTTGGGTCTGCTTGGCGGAGGGAGCAATATCGTAACAGGATTATTCCTTCATTGGCGGAGTAAGCGTCATGGGTGATAATATTTTTGACGCAATAGATGAGACAATCCACGCCAAGGCCCGTCTTGGCATCATGAGTCTGTTAGTCGTAAACGGGTCCTGCGACTTCGGATTTTTGCGCAATGAGCTTCAATTGACTGAAGGAAATCTCGGCAATCATATTCGCGTGCTGGAGCAGGCCGGTTACATCGATGTGCAAAAGACGTTCGCCGGGAAACGGCCAAAAACGGTCTGCAGTCCAACGGAGCTGGGATTGAATATGTTCAAGCAATATATTGAAGGGCTGGAGCGGATTATTCAAATGGCGCAATCGCCGAATACCAAGCGTTGATCATGGCAGCAGACGGGGTGCAGCAGGGACTATTTAAGAGGCGTTATGTCCACAACCAAGCGGCATGGATTCCGGATTAAACCTATTAATGAGTGGTGAATATGATGCAGAATAAGGATGCGAAGAAGGCAAAAAAACAGGAAATTATCGACGCTTTTTATTTTCGACATGCAACTAAAACATTTGATCCGGCACAGCTGATTCCTGAAGAGGATTTCCGGTTTATTCTGGAGGCCGGAAGGCTGTCTCCCAGCTCGGTCGGCTATGAACCCTGGCGGTTCCTGGTCATTCAAAACAAGGAATTGAGGGAAAAGTTAAGAGAGGTGGCCTGGGGAGCCCAGGGCCAGCTTCCGACGGCCAGTCATTTTGTCGTTATTCTGGCCAGACGAGATGTGAAATACGATTCCGAATATGTCCTGAACCTTCAGAAAAACGTTAAAAATTATCCGGATCATCTCATTGAGAAGCTGATGCCCAGGTATAAAGAATTTCAAGAATCGGACTGGCATTTACTGGATAGCGAACGTGCCTTATTCGATTGGTCGTGTAAACAAACCTATATTGCACTGGGGAATATGATGACCGCTGCTGCTTTGATAGGAATCGATTCTTGTCCGATCGAGGGCTTTGACTATGATAAGGCTCATGAAATATTGAGAAAAGAGGGCTTGCTGGAGGACGGAAAACTGGACATCTCGGTTATGGTGGCCTTCGGCTATAGAGCGAATGAGCCCAAATACTCCAAATCCCGGCTCAATCTTGAAGAGATTGTCCAGTGGGTGAATTAACGTGAAGGCCTGGGGAGATCAAAGGGAGGGGAGACGATCTATGAAAACCATATACCTCATCAGACATTGCCAAGCTACTGGGCAAGAACCAGCTGCACCCTTAACTCGAACAGGACAGGAGCAGGCGGAACGATTAGCGGAAATGCTGGAGGACAAAGGGATTGAATGGGTGGTTTCCAGTCCCTATGTTCGAGCGGTAGAGACGATAAAGCCATTTTGCGAAAGGAATCAATTGCCCTGTCACACGGACGAGAGATTAAAGGAACGGGTGTTAAGTACGGAAAATTACGAGGATTGGCTGTCGCGGCTCAAGGATACCTATTCCGATCTCGATCTCAAATTCCCGGGCGGAGAATCGTCGAATGAAGCTATGAGTAGAGGAATAGCCGTCCTTAATGAACTGCATGATCGACCGGAAAACAATATAGCCGTAGTCACCCACGGTGCTTTAATGTCGCTAATATTAAAACATTTTATTTCAAGCTTTGGTTTTGACGATTGGCAGAGCCTTTCCAATCCGGATGTTTATCGTGCAGCTGTGGATCTAAGGGGTGCTTCCATCAGCAGAATCTGGGAATAAGTGAAATCGAAGCGAGCGAATTTAAAGATACCCCGTACTTGGATATGGAGTAGATGGGGCAAATCCATATCTACAATAGGTACATGAAGTTGTCCGGGCCGCGTATCTTGTCAAAGCGGCAATAGCCGGCGACCCAAATAAAGTAGCTGCTATAGATAAAAAGTGGCATGCAAATGCAGATGACATCGCTGAATTTTGGAGTAAGATCACTCCGATCTCTAAAGAAGAAGTAAGAAAGATGTTCTATGAACATCTGGCTTTGACTAAAGCAGAAGCAGTTAATATGATTGCCAAAGATTTCAAATCCGGTGTGTCGAGAATTTGGAAGCAAGAAAAGGGCTTTTTTGACCAATATCCCCTTGGCTCAGAACTTTTGTTCTGAACCAAGGGGATAACAGTTAGAAGCCTGAATGTTGAGTGCTTTCTCAAAGCAACTGCCAAACATTTTCTCATAAAGTTTGGGGGGACATGCTCGCTATTCCTTGACCTTCACGTATTACACCGTATGAGCATGAGCTGTCCGAGGGAGGAAGTAGCTATGCCTAAGTAGAGAGATATAAGTTAGTGAGAAATCGGGTACAGATTCGGATGAAATTTTGATATTATATAATTGGTAGAAGAAGCCCCGAACTTTGAAAGTAAAGGCATGTTTTGCTCAAACTGCGATGCGATAATAAGGGAGAAGATGATGATTAATCGGTACCCGGAAATAGACGAGTTGATCGCATATATTCATCAGCATATTTATGAACCGCTGCCGCTTTCCCAGCTTGCACGTTTTGTCGGCTATAGCCCGTATCATTTTACCCGTATTTTTAAAGCGAGAATGGGGCTTTCCCCGCATTATTATGTATCCTCCTTACGATTACAAAAGGCTAAGGATTTATTGCTGCAAACGAATATGAGTGTTCGGGATATCGGTCTGGAGATCGGGCAACAAAGTCTGGGAACTTTCACTACCCGATTTACCGAACGGGTAGGCGTATCGCCGTCTGACTTCCGGAATCAGGTTCTGCATGCGGATAACCATTTCCGGTCCTTGCAAAGGCTTAAAGGCTGGTCCTCCTACCTTCCTGCTGCCGGTCCATTCTCCACAATAGAAGGCAATGTGCAGGCAGAGATTCCATTTGAGGGTGTCATTCTGATTGGCTTGTTTGCCAAGCCCATTCCTGAAGGCATTCCTCTGTACGGAACGATTCTTTCCTCATTAGGGGAATTTTGCTTTACGGACGTTAAACCGGGTACTTATTACCTGATGGCAACATCGGTCTCCTGGGAGATGCAGGCGATGGATATTCTGCTGCCGCAGGCCACTTTGCGTACCCGGTCAAGGCAGCCCATTATAGTCAAACCTTATTCCTCCGTCCCTTATCAGCAAGTTATGCTTCACACCCCGCGCTTGGACGATCCGCCCATTCTCATTTCACTACCCTTGTTGATGAATAATTTCCTTAACAGTTTATCTCAATCTGTTAATTAGCCATCATAGATCAGAAATGTACGGGATGACAGCGGGAGAAGCTGCGACTTCTCCTATGATAATTAAAAAGTTTAGAGACTAAACTATATTAATGAAAAAGATTAGCTTAAGACATGTAATCGTCCGGGAAGTCTGTAGAGTAGATAATTTTATCCCCATATGATCGAAATGTCATCCTTACCCAAAATATGGAATGAACTTATAATAGCCTTGTAGCGAAAAAATAAATGGTTTATGGGGAGGGTCATTCCATGAAGAAGCATGTATCGTTCCTTATCTCGTTCCTATTCATCGTCTCCATCGTGTTAGCTGGCTGTGGCGGCAATCAGGGAGAAGCAACCAATAATAACGGGAGCAGTCCGCCGGAAAACAATAAGCCGGCCCCGTCACCGTCGCCGGAAACGTCAGAGCCGTTCGAATTGACCATACGTCATACCCAGCTTGGAGATGCCAAAAGGTTCCGTCTGGCGCTGCTGGAGGATGTCGTAGCCAAAACGGAAGCCGCGATTCCGGGCTTGAAGTTCAAGCTGGACGCGGTGGACTCGGAAGTGAACCGGACGGAGAAGCTGAGGGGAGAGATGGCTGCCGGCAGTCCGCCGGATATCTTCGATGTGTTTGGCAGCCCGGATGCCGGGCTCTACGGGAAGGAAGGCTTGGTCCTAGACCTTACTCCGATTCTGGAGGAGCTCGGCTTGAAGGATCAATTCACGAGCCTGGACCCATTCACCCACGATGGAAAGATTTATGGACTGCCTATTGGCGGATCCATTGAAGGGTACTTTTACAACAAAGCTTACTTTGAGGAAAAAGGCTTCAGCATTCCCAAAACGATTGACGAGCTGGAAAAAATCGCGGAAGCGATTAAGGCGGACGGCAAGGTTCCCTTTGCCCAAGGCTCCAAGGACGGCTGGGTGCCTCTCATGACCACGAATAATTTATGGTCCTACTACGCTGGTCCTGAAATTACTTATGGATTTAAAACAGGCGAAGCGAAGTGGACGGACCCCAAGGTGGTGGAAGGATTCGCCAAGCATCGGGAATGGGTGGACAAAGGGTATTTCAAAAAAGGCGAGCTGGGTCTGGAATATGCCGATATGAGGAATCAGATTATATCAGGGGAAGCCATTATGATGATGGACGGTTCCTGGGCCAATTCCGTCTTCACGGACCCGCAGCAAGCTGGAGATAAGGTCGGCCAGATCGGATTCTTCAATATGCCTCCGCTGAAGGAGAACGGCGAGATCGTCGTCATGCAGGATACGAATAATGGCTACGGCTTCTCCGCCAGAGCGGCAGAAGACCCGAAGAAATTGCAGGCGATTAAAGAGTTTATTAAAAATATGTGGACGGAAGAAATGCAAATTCGCGGCTTAAAAGAGGATGGGGTTCTGCCGGCTATGAAGATCGATCAAGCTCAATTAACGGCTGCTTCCAACGATCCTCTGATGCAGGATATATTCCAGGCAGTCAGTGAAATTGACATCTCCTTCCCGGCCTTTGACGCGCTGGTGCAATCCTCGATAAAAACAGCTCTCGATATCGGCATCCAGCAGGTGATAGGAGGCGAGCTTACACCCGAGAAGATGCTGGATAACTTGCAAAAAGCGCAGGAGGCGGCTAACGCTTCAGGAGAATAGTTTGCTGCAGGGAGAAGGATACCTCCGGTTAGAAGGAGGTATCCTTTCTCAAAATATAACAACGATGAATATATCGGAGGTAACGATGAATAAAGCCATGAGACGTCCTCTCACCTACATCGTATTTGTGGTGCCTGCGCTCCTGCTGTTTATCTCTTTCTTTATTTATCCTATCATCAGCGCGGTCCAGAACAGCTTTACAAGCTGGAACGGCATCTCCAAAGACGTGACTTACATTGGCATAAGTAATTATAAGACGGCTCTGACGGATATCGCCTTTTGGAAGTCCGTTAGAAATAACGTGTACTTCATCCTGTTTTCCTGCTTCATTCAAGTCCCGGTAATCCTTGTCTTTTCCTTGCTCATTGCCAATGTCAAACGGTTGAAGGGGCTTTATAAAACGGCTGTTTTTCTGCCTTCCATCATGTCGACTGCCGTCATCGGGATCTTATGGGGATTTATTTATAACCCGGACATCGGCTTGTTGAATAAATTTCTCGGTTTGTTTGGAGTCGAGCCGATTTATTGGCTGGCGGAGAAGCGATGGGCGATGCTCTCGATTCTAATCACTAACGCCTGGCAGTGGACCGGTTTTTATATTGTGATGGTGCTGGCGGCGATTCTGGCGGTTCCTAGAGAATTGGAGGAAGCGGCCGCGATAGATGGAGCAACCAAATTCCAAGCGGCTATGAAAATTACACTTCCTCTTATTATGCCGATCGTATCGGTCGTCATCATGCTGTCCATAGCCGGGGCTATGAAAGCGGCGGATATCGTCATTGTCATGACCAAAGGGGGGCCGGCGGGCTCAACGGATGTGATGGCCACTTATATGATCAGGTATGCGATAACGAACTTTAAATATGGCTTTGGCAATACCATTGCCGTGTTGATTTTTATTTTTACGTTAATCGTTACAGTCTTGTATCAAGTTCTTATTGCCAGTCGAAGTGAAAGGACGGAGTATTGATCATGAGAGCGTTAAAGAAATGGATTCCGCACTTTTTCTTAATGATCTATTTAGTCATTATCCTCTATCCTTTTTTGTTCGTGCTCTTTTCCTCGGTCAAAACCGATAATCAGGCGATAGCTATGAATCCGTTTGGTTTTCCGACGTCGTTTCAATTTCAAAATTATGTGACCGCCTGGGTTAACGCTAAAATCAGCACCTATTTTTTCAATAGCTTATATATTGGTGTTCTTGCGTCCGTGCTGTCTATCTTGTTTGCGTCCATGCTGGCCTTTGCTATCACCCGGATGAGATTCCATAAGCTTAGCGCCTTTCTGTTTCAGTTTGTTCTGCTGGGCATGCTGATTCCGAACAATGCATTATTGCTTCCGATTTATGGACTAATGCGCAAGCTGGATATTTTGAATACTCATTTGGCACTCATTGTCCCTTATGTCGCCAATGCCATTCCTTTTTCGGTCATCATTCTGGCGGCATTCATGCGCTCCTTGCCGAGTGAAATTGAAGAAGCGGCGATTATGGATGGATTGAGCGCAAAGGCAATATTTGTTAAAATTGTAATACCATTAACGATCCCGGCAATCGTTACGGTTTTTATTATTAATTTTCTTGGAAATTGGAATGAGTTTCTATTAGCGAATTACTTCCTTTCCAACGATGAGCTGCGGACGCTGCCGGTGGGGATGGTCGGCTTTCGCGATGCGTATAATACGAACTATGCCCAAATGTCGGCAGGCATTGTGTTCAGTGTAGCTCCGGTTCTGCTCATCTATGCGGTGCTGCAAGAGAAAATCATCGAAGGAGTGACCGCAGGAAGCGTTAAAGGTTAAACAAGAGAGGATCGGTTTAATGATGAAATTGCGTTGGAAGCTGTCAGCCGCCTTTATTACCCTCATCATTATGCCGCTTCTGTTGATTGGTTTGCTCATCTTCTTCGTCGCTTTCAACCTCATCGAAAAGCAATACAGCCAACAAGCCGAGTTCTCGGTCAAATCCATCATCCAGAATATTCAATATGTGTTTAAGCAAATGAACCAAATTACCGATAGCGGAATTGCGAATTCCGTATTTGAAACAGCCATCAATGCCAAGGACCCGGGAGTTCAAGATTTGACGGCCGCCGACTATTTGGAATTGAATGAAAAGCAGCGGATGTTCAGAAGCATGCTCTATGGTTATCCAGCCATAAGCTACGCCTATCTCTATAATCTGCAGGAAGGTGCGAGCCCTGGAGCGATTTCTCTTTTTAACAAGGACGGCTTTATCACTTATCCTCTGAATGAGCTGAGGAACCATTCTCTATACTCCAAGGTGATGGAGCTTAATGGTCTGCCGGTATGGGTGGGGCCCTACGAGTACCCGGAGCTGTCCGGCTTCTCTTCGGTATTTACTCAAATCCGGCTGGTGAAAGAGGTCAGTACGCTGAAAAGAATAGGGATCTTGACGGTGCAGATTAAAGACTGGGACATTTCTCAAATCTTCAGAGCCTTTAGCAATAATAAAAATTTAGCGAACACCCGTTTTTTAATCGTGAATGAAGAAGGATTAATTCTATATGACCATCTGGAAGAAGCCAGCGGCCAAAATATTCACAGCTATATTCCCGGAGAGATTAAGTTTGAGCCGGGCTATCAAAGCTTCAAGCGGCATTTTGGAGACAATGAAAGCGTTATCTCCATGGATAAATTGCAGGACTTCGACTGGTATCTGATTTCCGTTGCTTCCTGGAATTCCTTATCTCAAGACATGATGACCTTCACCAAATGGATTGTCGGCATATTATTTGTCAGCTTGCTGGCTGCCTTCTTGTTCTTCTTATTATTTATGAATCGGATTACGAAATCGATCGTCAGAATTGTTCGTTTTATGCGTAAAGTAGAGAACGGCGATCTTCAGGTCCGCATTCGGCCGAACGGCCGCGATGAGCTGCATCTGCTGGCCCAAGGGTTCAACCGATTGGTCGAACGAGTCCATGTCTTACTGGAGCAGGTCAAGCAAGAGCAAAATCATCAGATGAAAGCTCAATTGCGTGTTCTACAAGCGCAAATCAAGCCTCATTTTTTGTTCAACGCTTTGGAGTCCATCAACGTGCTGGCTGTGCAGAACGAAGGTAGAAAGGTCAGTCAAATGGTGTACCGTCTCGGGAATATATTGCGGATCAGCATTCAGGATCGGGAAGAGATTACCATTCGGGAAGAAATCGAGCATTTACGCAGTTACTTAGAAATCCAAAAATTTCGTTTTCAGGAACTATTCGATTTTGAGCTAGCGATTCCGGAAGAAGTGATGAATTGCACCATTCTTAAGCTGACCCTGCAGCCATTGGTCGAAAACTGCATTCAGCATGGTTTTGAAGGCATAGGACGCAAAGGATTTATCCAGGTTACCGCCGGTCTGCAAGGGGAGAAGGTTATTTTTTATATTAAAGATAATGGAAAAGGAATTTCCAATGAGCAGCTGCAGCGATTCCGCTATTTGCAGGAGGAGGAGAGTGACGGGGGAGCGGCTGTCCCTGATTTTCACCAAGAGAGGCGCGGTTTAGGCGTTCGCAGCGTGGCGGACCGTATTCGTATCCAGTATGGGGCGGGGTACGGATTAATGATTTGTTCGGAGCGGAATAAGGAAACGATTATTCAATGTACCCTTCCGAAATATGAGAGTGGGGGATCTGCATGAAATTGCAAGCGATGTTGATCGACGATGAAATTCCGATTCTGCATAATTTAAAACAGGTCATTCCATGGGAAGAAATGAATGTTCAAGTCCAACTTGCCAAGAACGGCAAGGAAGCGCTGAATGCTATCCAGGCCGGGATGCCTGATTTTATTCTATGTGATATCCGCATGCCGGAAATGGACGGGCTGACCTTTGTACAGGAGATTCGGAAGCGGGACATCCGCTGTGAAATTTTGCTCATCACCGGGTACGAGCAGTTTGAGTATGCCAAGATCGCCTTGCAATACGGCGTAAGAGACTATATTTCCAAGCCTATCAACTATGAGCAGTTGGAGAAGACCGTTCGCGAGCTGGCAGAGCGGATCCGCGCCGACAAGCTGGAAGAGCATAGAAAGCAAAGGGAGTGGAGCAAAGTTCTTGACCTGGCTAACGAAAAAATGATGCTGGATGTTTTAATGGGGTATTCGTCCATTCCCGCCTATTATTTAAGAGGAGTTAACGATCAGGAACGAGAGATGGGATACGCTATTATGTTGATCGCGATAGACGATTACTCCCAACAATCGCTGGCTTGGAACGAGAAGGAACGCAAGCTATGGAATTTTGCAGTGAAGAACGTTCTGGAAGAGACGATGCGTGAAGATGGCTCGAGTTTCGCTGTCATACAGACACAAGAGGGAGAATGGTGCATCGTTCTCCCGTTGGATAATGAGACGCTGCCGTTACCAAAGAACGACATGATTCGCAGGGCGGCCCAACTCCAGCATAGCGTCCAACAAAATGTGAAATTAACCGTTAGCATCGGGATCCACCCAGGACCCATCCAGCAGGACCAATTAGCAGAAGCCTATAAAAACATTCAGTGGAGCTTGTTGGTACAGCCCATCAAGAAGCCGTTCATTCATTATCAAGCCGAGTCGCTTGCAGAGGGCCGTTCGTCCCGTTCCGACAAGAAGCCCGGTGAATTGCTGATGATTTCTGCCAAAGATTATATTCATCGCCGTTTGTCGTCCGACTTCGGAATTGAGGAGATAGCCCACCATCTCGGGATTAGCACAAGCTACTTCAGCCTGCTGTTTAAAAATTATTTCGGCGAAACCTTCGTCGAATATGTTACGAAGCAGCGGATGGAATTGGCGAAATCCTACCTGTTAAGAAGTGATAAAAGCGTCAGGCAAATCGGTCAGCAGGTAGGGTATCTGGAAAGAAGATATTTTACCAAAGTATTCCAAAAGTATACCGGCATCACTCCTTCCGAATACCGGGAGAGAAAGACAGGGCGCAAAGCGCGGCGGGGGTAGAAATAAGGAGCAGACCGATGTTCGGCTGCTCCTTTGCAGATTCGTTATTCATTGAGGCATTCTACATGACATCCTTCAGCTTCCTCACATAATTGGCACGGATGAACAAGAAGTAAACCAATTGAATGACTGTGAAGGAGCCTAGCACAAGCGCTGATTCCTTGACCAGATTCACATTGAACGTATTCTGCAGAGTGTTCAAGGCGACCGCCCCATGAATGACGGCAACGACGATCGGCACGAGAAACAACAATCCGATCTGCGTCGATACGATCCGCGACAGCTCTCCATCCGTTAATCCCAGCTTTGTAATGGAACGATACTGCACACGGTCTTGGTCGAGGTCTGCATATAGACGGAAGTACAGGAAGCTCCCCGCGGCAACGAAGAATACGGCGCCTATGAACAGTCCGGTCAGCAGAATTTGACCAAATCCTTGATTGATATCGTTCAAGGCATAGGCCCGGGAGGTCAAGTGAAAATGCTCTCCATGCTCTGTTATCTCCTCAATAAGCAGCTTGGACACACCCAATGTTTGCTGCCAATCCTTCACATCGTATACGAACGAGGTAGAGTCCTCCGACGATTCCGGCAGCGAAAGAAACATAGCATCGGACACAATGGCGATGCCCGAGGCTTCTATTTGCTGAAGTGGAGTCGGCAGCACGGTATTTTCCGTTACCGTGATCGGGTGCCCTTCTTGCAGAGTGATCTGTTTCTCCTCGCCTTGGGCCTGTTTGCCGCCGAATCCCATATCATCGGGATAGAACAAGAGAACCTCCTCATCACCTAAGCTCACATTCTTATTCATCAGGCGATTATAATCGGACAGCGAAAGGATTCTGTAGGACTTATTCGTTACAGCATCGGATGCCGTCTTCTTCTGGATGACGAGCCGCTCGTAAGCGATATTGGCCTCCGTCAGCCTCTCCTCAATAAGCGCGGTATGCTGATCCTGCTGCTTGTTTCCGGCATACGATTCGTACTTGAGGGCAGGACTCGATTCGGATATCAAGGTCGTAAACAAGGAATTCATCCCGACCAATGTACCGATGGCGCAGAAGGAGACCGTCGATATAATTGCCACCAGGAAAAACATACGGGCATTGTCTTTCATCCGGTAAGCCAGATCCGACAGCGTAATCAGGTTCGTTCGGCTGCGATACAATTTGGGCTTGTTTTTCAGCTTATGGATAATATAGACACTCAGCTGCGTAAACAGGAAGTAGGTCCCGACACCGACGATCACCGCAACGGGCAGCAGTGCGAATATAACGAGAATCCCTTTAACCAGAAACGCAATGAGGTAACCGACAGCAATCAGCACCGCCGCTAGAATGGCGAGTGCGGTGGAAGCCTTGGGCTCGGGCTTTGGCTTGGCCGTTCCTTTCAACAGGTCGATCAGCGAGCTGCTGCGCAAAATCATGGCGGTGAACAAGGAAATGAACACGAACAGAAGCACAAAGGCTACGAAAGTAAACCCGGCTGCCGTAATAGGCAGATAGAAAGATAACGGCTTCTCCAGAGATAGCACTGAGGTGCCCAGCATGAGCATCCCCTTGGACAGCAGCAGCCCGATGCCAATGCCGGATACCGTCGCGGCCAGTCCGATGATGACATTTTCCAGAAAAACAAGCCTTCTCAGTTGAAAATCAGACATCCCTTGCATAATGCAAATACCGAATTCCTTCTTGCGCGATTTCAGGAAGACGCTCATGGAATACAAAATAAAGAAAAACGTAAAGAAATAAATGATGTATTGGGAAACATCCATTCCGGTCTGTGCGCCTTTTCCCCAATTGCCCTGGTTGGAGAAGTTCAATTCGGGATGGAAAACCAGCATCGAGTAGACGAAGAAGATCATGACTGAGAAAGCGCAGCTGAAGAAATAGCCGGCGTACAGCCGTTTGTTGCGAAATACGTTCTTAAACGCGAACTGCCGAAAATTCATCTGGCGTTCCCCCTATAGACGTCAGTACGTTCATAATTTCCTGGAAAAAGACCTGTTGACTGTCGGTCCGGTGCAGCTCCCGGTAAAGCGTACCGTCCTTAATGAAAATAACGCGGTCACAGTAGCTCGCTGCCTGAGAGTCATGCGTGACCATCATCATAGTGGCGCCCTCATCCTGATTCAGCCTCTGCAGGGTCTCCAGCACATCTTTAGCCGCCTTGGAATCGAGGTTGCCGGTCGGCTCATCCGCGAGAATCAGCTTGGGGTCGTGAATGATCGCCCGGGCGATCGCTGTGCGCTGACATTGACCGCCGGATATTTCATAAGTCCGCTTATTCAGGATGCTGGTGATGCCCAGCTTGTCCGCGATCCGCTGAACTCGATCCTCCTGCTCTTGGATGCTTACATTTTCCAGCGTAAGCGGGAAAATTATATTTTCCTTAACGGTCAAAGTTTGCAGCAGATTGAAATCCTGAAAGACGAATCCAAGCTCCCGGCGGCGAAATAACGCCAATTGACGCTTATTCAACTGATGCGCGTTCTTCCCGGCAATGCATACCTCTCCGGAAGAGGGTTTGTCAATGGTCGACACGACATTCAGCAGGGTCGTTTTCCCGCTGCCGGATGGTCCCATGATACCGACAAACTCTCCCTGCTTCACGGCCAAATTCAAATTGGCCAGCGCTTGATAAGCTACTTTGCCTTCATAGACTTTGGATACATTCCGAACCTCCAACATGGGGATCCACACACTCCTTTTTAATCTTATCTATACAATTAACTGTAATGGGTTCCGAATAATAGAGCCATTGATCTTCCTTACGGAAAGCTTTCATTATTGTCATGTTAATCTGCAAAAGAAAAGTTAAACCAGCTGAATGAATTACAAACGTCAAACGTGTATACTTAAAAGCAAATTAAAAATTGTGAAGTGACCGGATGGAGATTTTCAGCAGACGCGGAAAAGATAGAATGAAGAAATAGGAGGGAAAGAGGACTATGAAGCTTAGTTTTGGAGAATACATGATTAGCAAAGATAAGGCTTTATTACAGCTCGAAACGATCCATCGGTTCTTATCCAGCTCTTACTGGGCTAACCAAAGAACGATGGAAAAGGTGGAAGCATCGATCCAAAATTCGATCTGTTACGGGGTATATCACCATGCGAAGCAAATCGGCTTTGCCCGAGTTATTACCGATGGGGCAACACTGTACTATTTATGCGATGTGATTATTGATGAAGATTATAGAGGACAAGGAATCGGCAAGAAATTAGTAGAAGTGATTGTCCATTCAGAGGAATTGCGAGGTTTGACCGGAGTATTAGGCACACAAGACGCGCATGGACTCTATGAACCATTCGGGTTTATCCGAGACCAGAATAGATTTATGAGGCGACCCCTAGATTTGTGCTGAAATCGCAAACGTGATAGCATAGCAAGAAAAATTGCAGCAGGTGATTAGCCATGTCAAAAACGATACTGATTGTGGAAGACGAACCTATTTTACGGGAAATCATGAAGGATTATTTGCTTGACGAAGGCTATGCGGTGCTGGAAGCGGGAGATGGGAAACAAGCGCTGGCATTATTTCAGGAGCATGAAGTGGATTTAATCATTCTGGACATCATGCTGCCTGAATTGGACGGATGGGCGGTATGCCGGCGCATCCGGAAGTCGTCCAACGTTCCGATTATTATGTTGACGGCCCGCTCGGACGAGGACGATACGCTGCTCGGCTTCGAGCTGGGCGCTGACGATTATGTCACCAAACCGTACAGTCCTCCCATTTTGCTGGCACGGGCCAAACGGCTTCTCGAAAACCGGCGGGTTAGCGGGCAGGAGAGCGATACTTTATCCGACGGCGGGATTGCGATCCATTTTCCTTCCCGCACCGTTACGGTGGACGGGACGAACTGCAGCTTGACGCATACGGAATTTGAAATTCTGGCCTACCTGATGAAGAACAAGGGGATCATCATCACCAGGGAGCAGCTAATTACGAAAGTTTGGGGATATGATTTCGTCGGCGATGATCGTACGGTCAACAGTCATATCCGAAATTTGCGCTCCAAGCTGGGAGAGAGTGCCCGATGTATCGTCACCGTTGTCCGTTCGGGCTATAAATTCGAGGATCAGCCATGAGAAGAGGCATCGTACTCAAGCTTTTTCTATTAACGACCGCATTATGCCTGTTCATTCTTGCGATTCTTTTTGTCGGGCAGACCGTCTTCTTCAAGCAATTTTATGTGCATCAGAAAGTAGAGAAGGTGCAGGCGGCCCTTCAAGCTTATAAGCAGGACAACTTCAATAATGCCGGGGACCCGCAGGCCGTGGCCAAGCTGGAACAAGACTTTTATCAAAGGCATAATACCTGGGTCACTACATTGGACGCTATGGGCAATCTGAATTATTTCGGAGATTTTTATATGGAGGTTCGGTTGGAGCGTTCTGACGATCCTGCCCTTTCAGGCCAAACGATGACCATCCCGCTGTACAGCGTCATGAATGTGGAGGATTTCAGTCAGGACAATCCATTCCTCACTACATGGATTCAAGAGGGAGAACGGATCGCTATTGAAGGCTTGCTGATGAACAATCAGCCGGTTCCGCAGCGGATGGGAAGGGATCCAGGCCGGCTGAGGGAGGAAGGCCGGCTGGAAAATCAGCAGATGGTGAACAAAGAATATGAGGTCGTCCCCAGGTTTGAGAATCCGAACCGATATTTTGATCAGTACCCGTCGTTTCTTGTCAAAGGAACGATTATAAAAGTTCGGACCCCGGAAGGGGCGGAAGCATCGCGTTATACGAACCATTTATTTCTGGATCGGGTCAAGAGCTTTCAAGCGGATCTTCTGTATGGGGATTATGATGACAGCGCGAATGCGAGCCAGATTATAGATATTGAAGAAAACCAGGTGAATTACAAATTGTTCGTGGATCGCTTCGAAGACCGGAACGGGAATCCCGCCTACCTGTTTGCGATGGTGTCGCTTCAGCCGGTGAGTGAAGCCGCGGATGTAATGCAGGATTACTATGTATACATCGTTATCGCCACACTTCTGCTCGTGCTGCTCGCCTCCTTCTATTATTCCCGCCGGATTGCCCGTCCGCTGCTGCGAATCAACCGTACGGCGCAGCAAATGGCCGGCCTGGATTTCACCGAGAAAATTCCGGTAACGACCAAGGATGAGATCGGGGACTTGTCCCGCAATATAAACGAGCTGTCCGAACGGCTGCATTCCCATATAACCCGGCTGGAGCAGGACATTGAGAAAGAAAAGCAGCTGGAAAATACGCGAAAGGAATTTATAGCCGGAGTGTCCCATGAATTGAAAACTCCGTTAAGTGTCATCCAAAGCTGTCTGTCCATTCTGAAGGATGGGGTTGCCAGCCATAAGCGGGATCATTATTTTGCGGCGATGGAAGATGAAGTGAAAAGAATGGATCTGCTCATCGGGGACATGCTGGAGTTGGCGAAATATGAGTCGGGCACTTACAAGATGCAGATGGATTCGTTCCCTCTCGATACACTTATAGAGCGGGTTTGCGCGAAATTCGCTTCGGACTTGGAGAGCAAGTCATTGCATCTGCATACCCGTCTCGCCCCTGTCGAGGTTGTGGCCAATCAGCACCGGATCGAGCAGGTGGTTGTCAATTTCCTCACCAACGCGATCCGTTACACGCCGGAACAGGAATCCATTATTCTTTCGGCCGTCGAGGAGCGGGACACCGTCCGGGTAAGTATCGAAAATAAAGGAGCCCATATTCCGAAGGAACAGCTGGAGAAGATATGGGACCGTTTCTATCGCGGCGAAGCTTCCCGCCATCGGGCAACCGGAGGAACCGGACTGGGTCTGGCAATCTCCAAGAAGATTCTGGAGCTGCACGGCGTGCCGTACGGTGTCACCAATACAACCGAAGGCGTAATGTTTTATTTCCATCTGAATAAAAAAGTGTAGAGTGGGCTGTCTCCAATCTCCAAAGTAGTTTTCCAAACGACTGAGAAACGGCCTGAACGGAATGTTCCACCGTGAGCATGGATGTCAAGGACGGCGCAAAGACGAGCAAAAACACATTGAAATCCGGCCGTTTTCTACAAAGAGAGCGAAAGACGGTCAAATGTGCAGGTCTTTTTGGCAAATGGGGCGATTTCGCAAAAATCACTCCAAAGACCTGCATTATCGCTTTAGAATCAAGCATGGCGCGCCTTTTCCCCAAAAAGACCTGCAGTTTCGCTTTAGAATCAGGCACGGGGCAGCTTTTTTCCAAAAAAGATCCGGACTATCGTCCGTCTTTTACACTACCCGACGGGGGAGTGGGCTGTCCCGAAGGAGTTCGCATAAAACGAGAACCTCCAGTATATATTACGAATGAAGGACCTCGCATTCCACTGCAAAGGTGGATGGTGAGGTCCTTTTTCTCGAAAAAAAATCGGTGCTGAGCGGGGCTGAAAATTCGCAAACCCTCTTTTGGGACGGTCCCTTTTTTGTATTTTTCGCAGCTTGAAATCACCTCATGGCTTCTTTAGATCTCCTTAGACCACTGGCTATCCGCCGCTGGAGTAGACTCCGAATCAAATTGTGGGGCTTCTCTCCACATTTATATGCCGATTCCATTCCCGGCCAATAGAACTGTCTTCCTGACTGTACCTCGGCAGGCATTGGCCTGGATAACTTAATGGATTTCCTCCAGCTAATGTCCCCCTATGATATGAAAAATCAAAACTAACGGGAAAAACTCCGTTAATCACTTACTTTCTACCAATCGCTTTAATTTACCTACATAAACTACAGCAAGGAGACTGTCCGGTGAAGGGGTATCCGGGAATACAGCTAGTAGTCTGTCCAGTGAAAGGATATCCCCTTGTAAACGGCGCAGCATCAAAGCATAAATTCGCTATACCACCGGTTTTATGTAGTGATTCTGCATGCTCATATAAGTTACGTGTTCATTTGGACAAACTCCTAGATCGCTTCTCTCAGGGAAAATGACAACTAAGCGGGGACCTGGGGTTATTTTAAGTTTTTAAACTACTTTTATATCATCTGCATCTTATCTTTATCTCTCTCTATTATTCTATTTTGCGAGGTGGGAGCGTGACAGCAAGAGTCCGCCTTGAGCGAGATCGATGCAGAAGCCATATCGATGCCCAACTATCCGCCTGAATTTCGGAGCAGGGTCATCGCATGTAAGGTTGACGGAAAGGGGGGAGAGCGATGAAGCGATGGAAACCGTACTTTAAATGGCTTGCGGCCGCCATCCTTATTTTTGCCGTGTACAAGCTCCAGGCCGGCTACACCAGCGAAATTCGCGCGAGCGAGAGCGGGGCTGCGGATATCGCCGATGCCCCGGTATATAAAGTGGTCATTGATCCGGGACACGGGGGCAAGGACCGGGGCGCTGCCGGCGCCAGCGGCAAAGACGAGAAGGACTTTACGCTGCAGCTATCACAGAAGGTGAAGGAACTGGCGCAGCAAGAACCGCGAATCGAGGTCTATATGACCCGAACCGATGACCGATTCCTGTCTTCCATTGATCGGGCAAGACCCGAATTTGCTAATCAGATGGATGCGGATTTATTTATATCCATTCATGGCAACACGTATACCGATCCCGATGTTTCGGGTACGGAAACTTATTACTACCGCAAAGAATCGCTTAATCTGGCCAAGCTTATGCACAAGCATGTGGCTGGGGCGACCGGATTCCGCGACCGCGGGGTGAAGAAAGAGGATTTTTTCGTTGTGAAAGATACGAAGATGCCGGCGGTGCTGCTGGAAGTGGGTTATGTCACGAATCCGCAGGACGAGGCTCAGATGTTTACAGACGATTTTCAATATCGGATTGCCGCTTCCATTCTGGACGGGATGAAGGAATATTTAAAAATAAACTAAGTACGGGAGAGGGACATACATGAACATGACCAAAAAAAGGATGATTACCCTGCTAATAGGACTCGTCGCATTATCGTTGGCGGCGTGCGGGAACCCGGAAGGCGGGCAGAAGCCCGGGTCTGTGGCTCAAGAAAAGGGGGCGAACCCCGCAGCTCCAGAACAAGCTACATACGCGACTCTGTTTCAAACGAGCGTATTTCTGGGGGATTCGATTACGGAGGGGCTGTCGTTCCACGATGTGCTGGATGAGGCGAATGTGCTTGCGGGAGCGGGGAAAACCGCCCAATTCGCGCTCGAAGATATCGACGATTTGGTTAAGCGTAAGCCGAAACATATCTTCATTCAATTGGGATCGGACGATATTCTGTGGCCTACCGACAATCCCAAGGAATACGCACTGACGCACTACGCCCAATTGATCGGTACGATCAAGGAGAAGCTGCCGGATGCCGCCATAACGATTTTAGCGGTTACCCCCGTAACTGCGGAAGCGGAGAAGGAGGAGCCCCGTTATCGCAATATCGCGGATTACAATCAGGGGTTGAAAGAACTGGCTGCCAAGGAACAAGTCGGATTTGTCGATTTATCGCCAATCATTGTCGACCATCCCAACCTGTACGATGCGGACGGCATTCATTTTAAAGCCGGGTTCTATCCGTTAGTGCTGGATATGTTGAAGGATCAAGTGAAGTAATATGCGGGACGGGTTCATAACCGGAGGTGACGGAATTTGGTCTTTAGCAGCCTGATCTTTCTGTTCCTCTTTCTGCCGGCCACCATTCTTATTTACTATCTATCACCAAAGAAGCTGAGAAATGCCGTCCTGCTCGTTGCAAGCCTGATCTTCTATGCATGGGGCGAGCCGTTGTATATCTTTATCATGATTTTCTCGACCGTATTCGACTATGCCAACGGGCTGTTGATCGATAAGTACAGACATCGCCAGCCGATGGCCAAAGCGGTTCTCATCGGCTCCATCGCCGGCAGTTTAGGCATTCTCGGGTTCTTTAAATATGCCGGGTTTGTTGTAGACAATCTCAACCAGCTATTTCACCTCCAAATCCAGGCGGCGGAGCTTCCGCTGCCGATCGGCATATCCTTCTATACGTTCCAAACCATGTCCTACGTGGTGGACGTATACCGGAACAAAGTGCCCGTACAGAGGAATATGATCTCTTTCGGCGCTTACGTGACGATGTTCCCGCAGCTCGTTGCGGGTCCAATCGTTAAATACGGCGATATCGCCGCGCAGCTGGCTTCCCGAACGATGACGCTGGACCGGTTTGGCGAAGGGACGGAATGGTTCATCCGGGGACTGGCCAAGAAAGTACTGCTTGCGAACAATATCGGATTGCTGTGGGCGAGCGTGAAGGCAACGCCGATGGGAGAACTGAGCGTTCTTTCCGCCTGGCTCGGCATCATCGCTTTTACCCTGCAGATCTATTTCGATTTTAGCGGGTATTCGGATATGGCGCGGGGACTCGGCAAAATGTTCGGGTTCGATTTTATGGAAAACTTCAATTACCCTTATATTTCCAAAAGCATTACGGAATTTTGGCGCAGATGGCATATTTCGTTGGGTTCCTGGTTCCGGGAGTACGTCTACATTCCACTCGGCGGTAATCGGTCGGGTCTTCCGAAACAGCTCCGCAATTTGTTGGTCGTATGGTTTTTAACCGGATTATGGCATGGGGCAAGCTGGAATTTTATTGTATGGGGCTTGTATTTCGGTTTCTTCGTGACGGCCGAGAAGCTGTTTCTGCTGAAATGGCTGCAGCGCAGCCCCGGCTTCGTGGGACATCTCTACACGCTTCTGATCGTCATCATCGGGTGGGTATTCTTCGAATTTGACAATCTGGCATCCGCCTGGACATTCATCGGAACGATGTTCGGATTCGGTGCGCACGGATTTGCGGATCATCAAGCATTTTGTGATCTGTCGGCCAATTTCATCCTGTTGATCGTGCTGGCGTTATGCGCAACGCCGCTTCCCCGGAGAGTGTTGTCTTCCCTTAGGGAAAGAGGAAACATGGCAGGCGCAATCGCCGTTCCGGCCATTTATTTCATATTTATGATTCTGTCTACGGCTTATTTGGTCAATGAAACCTACAATCCATTCTTATACTTTCGATTTTGAAGGAGGCGCCGGCTCTGAACAGGTATGACAAAATGTACAGAAATCTAATGGCCATCCTGCTGCTGCTGTTTATTGGCACGATTGGCGCTCTCCACCTTCTTACGCCCGACAGGGCATTCTCGGAATCGGAAAATCGGGTGCTGGAGCGGCTTCCGGATTTTTCACTGCAAGCTCTTGTATCTGGAAGGTTCACTTCCAATTACGAAAAGTATGTATCCGATCAATTTGCTTTCAGGGATGTATGGATTGGCGTGAAATCCGATGCGGACCGGCTCATGGGAAAGAAGGAGAGCAACGGAATTTACTTGGGCGATGACGGATATCTCATTCAAAAATTCACTGAGCCGGCGGCCGGGGACTTGGAAGACAAGATAGAGGCCATTCATTCGTTTGATAGTGCCACGCCGGGCCTTCATAAGTACGTGATGCTTGTGCCCACGGCTGTCACCCTGCTCAAGGATAAACTTCCGGCCTATGCCCCGGCCGGCGATGAACCGAAGTATTTGGACCAAGTCCGGCAAGTGCTCCATAGCGATATTCGATTTGTCGACGTCTATCCTGCGCTGTATGCCGAACGGGAGGAGCCCATTTTTTACAAAACGGACCATCATTGGACGACCCGGGGCGCCTATTACGCCTATCGGGAGCTTTGCAGGCAAATGGGGATCACCCCACAGGAGGGGGAAGATTTCCATATCCGGCAGGTCACGAAAGAATTTTACGGTTCAATCTATTCGAAGAGCGGATTCAGACATATGCAGCCAGACAGTATCGAGCTTTATGTGCCGAAGAAGGATCGGAGCTATACGGTTGAGTATGTCGAAGAACAACAAACGTCGGATTCCTTGTATGAGATGGACAATCTCAATAAGAAGGATAAGTATGCGGTTTTTCTTAACGGCAATCATGCGCTTATCCATATAACAACGGGCCATCCGGAGGGAAAGAAATTGCTGGTGGTCAAAGATTCGTACGCCAACAACCTGATTCCTTTCTTAGCGGAGCACTTTAGTGAAATATACGTCGCAGACCTGCGCTATTACGAAGAAGACTTGGTGAAGCTCGTGCAGGAACAAGATATCGATGACATGCTTCTGCTTTATAATATCCAAACCTTTTTGGAAGACCCATCTATTAAGAAGCTATCGGAGGGGATCGAATGAGAAGCTACAGGAAAGAGATTGGGAAGTTTATAGCCGCGATACTGGCGTTCGCCGTGGCTGTCGGTGTTATGGCCGGTTGTTCCGGCAAGGAGAACGGGGCTGCCGATGCTCTGTCGGCCGCTGAAGTGGGGGAACGAATCCGGCAGGCGGTGAACCTCGATGATATGAAGCAGGGGGACAGCAGCAAGCTGAGTAAGCTGTACCATATCGATGCCGGGGAGGTGGAGGATTTTATCCTTTATACGGCTTCATCCAATGTGAAGGCGGACGAGCTGGCTGTCATCAAAGTAAAAGATGTGAATCAGGTGGAAAGCGTCAAAGAGAAAATACGGCAAAGAATCGAAGCACAAACGGTAAAATTTAAAGACTATCGTCCGGACGAATACTTTCTTATCGAAAAGCATGTCTTGAAAACCAAAGGCCCCTTTATTCTTTTGGCGGTCTCCCACGAGGCCGATCTGATGGAACGCGCATTTGATGGCACGTTTTAATTTTTGAACGGTAAACGGCAGAAATTTATGTTAGAATTGTAAATATATAGTAGTCGTTGGCCCGGAGCAGGCCTATTCGTAGTTGTCCTGAACTGCGAAGAGGCCTGCTCCGGGTTTTTCGGCTCGAACGGCGTCTCAGATCGCACGCTTAATTGTAGCCATACTGCCACCCCGTTCGCCAGAGGAATTCCCTGCGGCCCTTCCCGGTGGCCATGCAGAATATGGAGAATCACCAGAAGAGGCAGCTATACGTGAAACGAAAGAGGAACCCGGATTAGATATAGAGATTGTAGATTGTCTGGAATTTAAGAGAAATATAGGTTATCCAGGGCCTATGATTAGCTTTTATTTTCATGCACGTGCCATAGGTGGTGAAATAACGAGCAGTGAGGAAGGAAGAGTAAAGATATTTAAGATTAACGAATTTCCGGCGATTTCACCAAATCGAGGTGGAAGTAGAAAGACTTTGGAATTATACTTGAACAAGATCAAGTTTGAGGCTGCAAAGCCTGACGGCTTCTCAAGTTAGTATTTTAAAGCGGATTCTGGTGAAATAACTGTGTGGAAATCGTTGCAAAGCAGGAGGACAAGCTATGAAGGCGGTTGCGAATGCAATAGTAGTTGCGTTCATGTTCATAAGTATATTGGCCGGTTGTTCCAATAGCGTCCAACCTGACGCAAGTATGTTAGAGGTGGGGATTGAGGAACTACAGGGTATCCAAGCGAATGAGCCTTTTATAATAACCGGTTACCTGAAAAACAACTCGAAACATTCTTGGGAGATCTCTCACGGAGCCGGAATGTTTACCTATGAAATTGTGGATGCGGAAGGAAATCCGCTCAAACGAAAGAGCGGCATGCTCTTTCGAAACAATATAGGCTTTCTGACACAACTAAAACCGGATGAGGTTCTCCATATCAATGGAGAAGAACATAGAAGCGAAGAGTATTATACATTCGTCATAGATAAGCCCGGACAGTACAAAGTCAGGACAAATGTAGAGTTCCGGATCGAGAACAAACAGGAAATTAATGAACAAAAACTAACCAGCGAGTTTTATGAGTTCTCTGTTGAGTTGAGTAATGCCGCATGGAATGCAAAGTGAAATATAACCATATGTATGGCATTTGAAAAAGAAGTTCATTCACAACGAATATAGTGAGTTTAATTCTGAAGATGGGGGTGAAGTTGTGAAGAGAGATACTCCTGTTGTCCGGTATGATCCCGTTCTCGTCCGATCTGTTAATTTACCCAAGCGTACGGAGGCACGTCTGCTTGACGAGGGGCTTCCTCTTGTCGATCCAGCCCATGCCGTTCTGGGCGTTCGCTTTCAATCGTTCCCGGACATGGGGCTGATCCAAGCGGGTGAACAAAAGCTATTGCCCATCGGATACGAATGGGAGCCGGAAACAGCGGTTCTGGGGCTGGCTGAACATTCCGGACATGTGTATAGTTTCCATCCCGCCTCCGGGCAGGCCGGATTCGTAAACACGGATATCCGCCGGTTTCTGTTATTTCTGTCTTGCATACGATCGTTCACCGCCAGTCAGTCCGAAGGCGATACGGCGACGCACATGACTCTGGAGGAAGCGCGTGAGCGTCTCGCTGCCTTTCGCCGCGGCGAAGTCGTTCCGAAGCCTCCGAAACGGCAAGCCTTCAATCGAAAGGCAGAACTGGCCCGGATGCGAGCCCGTTTTGAAGAAGAGGATGCGAGCAGTTTGGCGGAGGAAAACCATTGGTGGAACTGCGTGCTGGAGCAACTGGAAGACGGTCTGTTATAGACGCCAGGACAAGAACAATGACGGGACCAAGAAGAAGCATCTTATTATATTTTAATGCGCTTCGCGACAATCTGTCTAATGCTGGAAATTTTTTGGAAGAATGAAAAAGGATTTGATAGAATAATAGGCATCTAAAAAATGCGTAACAATGAAGCAAAAGGGTTGCGATAAAGCGAAGGAAGAGGGAGACTTGATGATGCAGCGCCTGATTCACGAATTGGATAAGTACTAAACGTGAAATTCGTGTGAATTAAGCTATAATATACCTATACATGTAATGTACCGATGGGGGATAACAAGATGACTATGAATTACGATGATGATGTTAAAAGAAGACTTCGCCGCGTTGAAGGACAGGTTCGCGGTGTTCTGAAAATGATGGAGGACCAAAAGAATTGCAAAGATGTAGTGAGTCAGCTTTCCGCTGTCCGCAGTGCGGTGGACAAAGCGGTTGCTTATGTGGTAGCAGTCAACCTGGAACAGTGCATTCTGGAAGAGAAGGGTGCGGGCCGCGATACGAGCAAGATGGTTCAGGAAGCCGTCGAATTGCTAATTAAAAGCAGGTAATGAAGCGCGACAATCTGCTCAAGATGTTCTGAAAAATTATCCGTGCCCAACCATAGACAAAGAACCTTCGGACCCTTATATATTGGGGGAACGGAGGTTCTTTTTTCAATTATGAATTATTTGAATAAAGGTGACGAAGGGTAGGAAGTCATAGACAGGCGACTCGTGCCGTCTCACAGTAGCAAACCGAAAGAGGAATAACATTAAGGTGCTAAAGTGCACCTCATTTCCACAGTTCTATTCATTTTTGTGATTAAGGTGTAAAGGTGCACTCCATTTTCCGCTTTTTTGTTGAAAACGACGATTTCGCCAATTTAAAGGGTACTTTTGCGCTTTAATCTCCATTTTCGGGAAAAATTTGGATTTAAGAGGTATTTTTGCACTTTGATTTGGTAACAACTCCACTAAAAAAATGCCTCAAACCTATAAATAATTTGATTGAAGCCACATGTATTGGTATATGTGGGCAACTATGGGGCTGGCCTCCTTTGGACCCGTATCCCCTTGGATCAGAAAAATTTGGATTCATAACTTTCACGGATAAGATTGACAAAACTAACTCATCATAATAAAATAAATTTACGTAAAAAATAATTTTTAGGAGAGCGCAAAGACGATGGCGGAAACAGACATAATGGAAGTCTATAGGCTGGAAAGCCCGGAACAGGCGCTTGCGCTGCTGAATCCTTTGCGGGCGGAGATCTTGAGAATGCTGAACGAGCCTTCCTCTGCCTCAGAGGTCGGCCGGCAGCTAGGGGAAGCCCCGCAGAAAATCAACTATCATCTGAAATCGCTTGAAAAAGTCGGATTGATCCAGAGAAGCGGCACCCGTCAAGTGAAGAATTTGATCGAGGTGCTGTATCAATCGATCGCCAGAACATTTATCATTCCGGAATCGTTCGGTTGGCCGGAGGAGACGGTAAGCAGGATGAAGGATCAAGGTGCGCTGCGGCATCTGATTACCGTTTCGGAGCGAATGCGCAGCGATGCTCTGCGGCTGATGGAGGCATCCGATGAAGCGGAGGAGATTCCAAGCGCCACGCTGGAGACAGAGGTCTATTTGCCGGATGAAGCGGACCGGCAATCGTTCATCCGCGACTATGCGGAGGCGATGAAGGCACTGGCGGAGAAGTATCGAACCGCAGGGAATAAGAATGGCTATCGCGTATTGATGGCCGTTTATCCTGAACCCGAACAAGGAGGTAACCAATGAATATCAAAAGTGAACCGGTCACAGCCCGGCCGATAGTGGTTTGGGAGAAAGCAGCAGAGGAAGGCCGCGAGGCGACCGTACAAGAATGGCATACAGGCGGCGAAGCCGGGGTGAAGATGCCTGTCATTCGCGTAGTATCTTCAGGCTTTGGCCTGCCGCAAGCTAACAAGAACGCAGGTACAGCGAATCATTCGCTTCGTTGTGCGGCTTAAAGAAAGGGGATTGGAACGAAATGAGTATAGTGCCAGTCGTAGTGGAACAGAGCAGGGGCGGAGAGAGGTCCTATGACATCTATTCCAGACTGCTGAAGGACCGAATCGTATTTCTGGGCTCCGCCATTGACGATTCAGTAGCTAACGCCGTTATCGCTCAGCTGCTGTTTCTTGCTGCGGATGACCCCGATAAGGATATCCATCTGTACG
This sequence comes from Paenibacillus sp. J2TS4, assembly GCF_018403245.1. Classification (GTDB taxonomy): domain Bacteria; phylum Bacillota; class Bacilli; order Paenibacillales; family NBRC-103111; genus Paenibacillus_L. The sequence continues at coordinate 546,153 of NZ_BOSH01000002.1, read as the reverse complement.
TTAACTGCCCGGGGGGATCGACGTCCGCCGGATTTGCGATTTACGATACGATGCAGCATGTGAAACCGGATGTGTCCACGATTTGCGTGGGGCTCGCCGCTTCCTTCGGCGCCGTACTGCTTGCCGCAGGCGCCCCCGGCAAACGGCTCGCTCTCCCGAACGCCGAGGTGATGATTCACCAGCCGTGGGTGGGCGGCGGCGGAATCAAAGGCCAGGCGGCGGATATCGCTATCCATGCCCAGAACATTCTGAAGACCCGCGATCGGATCAACCGCGTACTGGCGGACAAGTGCGGGCAACCTCTGGAGAAAATAGAGAAGGATACGGACCGGGACCATTATATGTCTGCCGAAGAGACGCTGGAATATGGCTTGATAGACCGGATTTGTAAGTAAATAGTTGCGTAAGGGGAGGTTCATGACGGGGTCGCGGAAGTGAAGTACGTCATCGCCCCTTTCTTCTCTGAATAGTTTGTCCTGATGACCGTGGATGCTGGTAACATTCGCGGTCTTTTTGGCTTTCCCTGTGGGGATGTAATTCCTTATGGCTGTTTGGACATTGGAAAAGGAGGGCTTGACAGCCATATAGTATAGAAACTAAACTAATTAATGAGATAGATTTAGAAAAACTATACTATGATCAGCTTAGGAATGGAGAACCCGTCATGAATTCTTTACCACTGTCTCTTGAACGTTCTGCCAAACCAAATCCGACGTTTATGCTGGCTGCTATCTGTATGGGCGCATTTGTTTCCCATTTTACGGCCGGCGTTGTCAATGTCTCGCTTCCTCATTTGGCCGAGCTGTTTGCAACGGAGATCCGAATCGTTCAATGGATAACGACCGGCTATTTGTTAGTCATCGCAGCTTTACTTCCATTGATGGGGAAGCTCGGGGATCGATATGGTCATCGCCGGATTCATAATCTCGGGTATGTGTTCTTCGCAGCGAGCTCGCTGCTGGTTGCACTTTCCCCGAATATTACTCTGCTGCTTGCCTTCAGAATGGTGCAGGCGATCGGCGCCGCGATGTTTCAAGCAACCAATATGGCGCTGGTTGCGATTCATATGCCCGCGAATGCTAGAGGTCGGGCCATGGGGATCTTAAGCACGGCTGTCGCCCTGGGCGGGATGAGCGGTCCCATCGCCGGCGGATTTATTGCACAGTGGCTTAACTGGCATTGGTTGTTTATAGTCCATGTCCCCATCATCCTTGCGGCAGCATGGCTGGCCTATCGCTTCATTCCGGTCCAAGTCCCGGCAAGCCGTAACGGCCAAGTCGATATTCCAGGCGCGGTTTCGTTTGCGGCGGCTATCAGCTTCGCCATCATCGCAGTCTCGAACGGGAATACATGGGGCTGGCTTTCCCTGAATACCGGAATTCTGTTCTTACTGGCCGCTCTGTCCATGTCCTGGCTCATATGGCGGGGCTCGACTCACAGCTCTCCCTTTTTGCCGATGAATGTTTTTCGTATCCCGGCCGTCGTTTCCGGATTAGCAGTCAGCTTTCTCTCTTTTATTCTGGCTAATACTCTTCTGGTCGTCATGCCCTTCTATATGACTGTTTCTGCCGGATTCGCACCTGCAGAAGCGGGGTATTTGCTGGCCGCTTATCCGCTGGCGCTCGCTTTCACCGGCCCCCTGTCCGGGCGTCTGTCCGACCGTTACGGCTCCAGACCGTTTTTATTTATAGGTTTATGCGCTATGGGAGGCGGGTCTTTATTATTTATGCTGGTTCCTGATACTCCGGCCCTATTTGGAATTATCGCGTCTCTGATTCTGACCGGGATCGGGATGGGGCTCATTGCCGCTCCCAATAACAGCTTCATTCTGAGGCAAGTTCCTTCTTCTCTTATCGGGACGATAGGTGGAATCATTGCTTTAACCCGCAATGCCGGTATGGTGGTTGGCGCGGCTCTGGGACTCGGGCTCATGAATGACGCGGCTGGGAGCGGTGAAGCATCGGCTTCTGGCGAATGGCTGACTCCTTTTGCTATGAATATCCTCGTAAGTGTGATCGGCTTGGCCATATTGGGGAGTGAAACCGTCCTCGGACAGCGTCATAGAGTCATTCAACGACAAATGGATTAGCAGTGCGGACCGATACATATCCTTCGGAGGCACTTTCCTTCGGAACGGAAGGGTCGATTTCTTTAGTGCCACATATGTAGATCTCATTCGGAGGTTAAACTACGTAAGGTTTTCCTATTCTTGACATGCTATCGGTTAAGAACTAAATTATTATAGGGGCGAATAAAACATGATTCCAACTGAACCTGCAGGTAAGGGAAGCCATATTCTTGGCCGGCTTATTTTTCAATTACAGCGGCTGGAGCGCGAACCCCGTCGTTTTGGCGAGGCTGGTGTCCTGACTCCCAGTGAAATTCACATGATTGATGCGATAGGCTGCGATAGCGGGATGCTGATGAGTGAGCTAGCCGGCCGACTCGGGGTAACCAAAGGAGCGGTAACCCAACTGGTTGCCAAGCTGGAGAGCAAGGAACTGGTTCAGCGCGGCTCTCACCCGAACGATTCACGAGCCGTTGTCATTTCGTTAACAGCAACCGGGAAGTCGGCTTACCGTGCACACGAAGCGGTTCATCATGAGTTTTATCAAGAGCTCAGCCGTCAGTTTACACCGGAAGAAATTGCTGTATTTGAAAGATGCATCGAAAAATTAACCCAAATGTTAAAATAACTTCCAAGACATCAGGGACAACTCCTATACCGTTGTCCCTTTTATTTTATCCTGATATGAAGACAAGAAAGGAGGAAGATGGAGTTATGGAGCATAAATGGCGGGAGTGGACACAGCGGCTTCAATCTATAAGCGAAGCAGGGTTTGCCCATGCTAAAGACACGTTTGATAGGGAACGATTCGAACAGCTGGCCCTCGTCCGTGCGGACATTATGAAGAACTGCCGAGATGCGGGAACAGAGAGGATCAGCACATTATTTGCCGGCGAGTCGGGAGGCGCTACACCCAAAGTCGCTGTACGTGGGGTGGTATTCAAGGAGGGCAAACTATTACTGGTCAAAGAAATAGCAGACGGAAAATGGTCTCTGCCAGGAGGGTGGGCGGATATTGGTCTGTCTCCCAAAGAAATAGCCGTCAAGGAAATTAGAGAAGAATCCGGCTTCGAAGTCCAGCCGATTCGACTATTGGCCCTTCTGGATAAAAGGCTTCACGATCACCCTTCGGCGAAATTCGACGAGTATATCCTGTTTATTTTATGTGAAATTATCGGGGGAGAAGCGAAGGGAGGAACGGAAACCGAGCAAGTGGAATTTTTTGCAGAGGATCAGTTGCCCGAATTGTCTAAATCACGAAACACGGTCCAACAAATCCGGTCGCTATTCCAATTATTAAGGGAACCGGATAAAGAAGTTATGTTCGATTAATCATTTAGGGAGGGGAAGCTTGGATGGATTCGTGGTCGGGCTCAGCCGGAGTATGTGTTAACGATTTAGGCCAGCTGCTTATGGTGCTTCAGGGCAAGCCGGAAGAAAAGAAAGTGTGGTCCGTGCCGTCGGGAGGGCAAGAAGGAGACGAGACACTGGAGGAATGCTGTGTTAGAGAGGTATATGAGGAAACGGGATACGAGGTTAAGGTAGTTAAAGAGATTCAGAAGAAGCAAGGAAAGCATAACCAGATCGAATTTACGGTTACCTATTTCGCGGTAGAACGGATAGGCGGGACAGCTAAGATCCAGGACCCCGATGGTCTTATCTATGACATTGCATGGAAGTCGGCCAAGGAGCTGCAGGAATTGGAGCTGTCCTTTCCGGAAGACCGGGCGTTCCTGCTGGAATATTTGAAATCCCTTTCGTGATCAAGGATGCGTACCATTCCTCTCGGGAATTCGCACCGCACTTTAGAATGCGGTGCGAAGCTGCATAGCAATCCCATGGCCGCAGCTATGGAACCGTATAGGCTAGTTTGATTTAACAACTTGCGTCAGAAGTCTCATTCCTAAGCGAAGCATGAATGACGCCTTTCCCGAACATCTTCGCTGGAGTATGCTGATATGGAGTAGATCGGGCAAATCCCTATCTACAATAGGTACATGAAGTTGTCCGTGGTAAGAAGCCCCGACATCAACTAGAGATAGCGAGTAAGTCAGGGAGGTTCACGTCTTATTCGAATTGCACGCCGATAAAATAGCCCAACGTAATAAACAAGACACACCAGACCAGAGCTCCGGCACCTGCAAACAACCAATATTTGCGCCGCTCGATCCCGCTTATTCCGGACAGGTAGCAGGTGAGGTGACGGATGCCCGGAATGAAATAGCCGAAGCTGACCGTCCACAGGCCATATCGATTAAACCAGCCTTCGGCTTTTTCTAGTCTCTCCGGAGTAAGGAGAAGCCATTTGCCATATTTCCATATCAGCGGCTTGCCAATTTTACGACCCAGCTCGTAGCTTAGAATCATCCCGGACATAGCTCCGAGCAAGCTGACGGATACGGCGGCTGAATAACCAAATATTCCAATGGAAGCCAAGTAACCGACGAAGGTCATCAGCACTTCATCGGGAATAGGAAGACCAATGATTCCCAGGGCAAGGAGGAAGTATAGAGCAATATATCCGTATTGTGCGATCATTTCCTGGACAAATTCCATATCTGTATCTCCGTTCTAGAGGTTGTTCAAAAAGTCCCTTTCGTCCGGCAATGATTTGACTTTGCGCCCTGCGGGGATTTTGAACGTGCTGATCATTAGATAAGAGAGAAGGACGACGGCTAGAGCGAGGAAGAGTTTATCCAGCTGTGTACCAAGAAGAGCAAGCATCGCGAGCATACATCCGGCGATAGGTACGGGTAGTCCAACATAATAGCCTCCGGGCGTTGTCTGGATATTGTCCCTGGCCAGCCGCAGTGCGCCGCAAATCGGGAACAAAGACGTAATGATGATACCGAGTGCGAAGGCATCCAGCTGATGGAGGACAACGACATACAATATCATCGCCGGAGCGGCACCGAATGAAATGAGCTCCGACAAAGACCGCAGCTCTTTGCCGAATTCGTTAACCAGCTGCATCTTGGCTGTCATGTAACATCCGAGACCGTTAATCACTGCCGCCAGCATGACAAACAACACGGCATAAGCGGTATAACCTTCAAAAACATGAATAAGTGAAAGGACTCCCGCACTTAAACTCCCCGTAGTAAAAAATAAAGGGATCAATTCTATAATCATCGTCATGGCTCCTCCTTAATGCATGCGATTCGCCACCTGCAAATGGCTTGAATCTGACAACCTTTTCCAACAAAGTTGCGTATTTGACCCATTATACCCTGCCCGTGTGTATTTCATGTGTATATTCTTAACAAAAAGTGATTTTCTTGTCCGATTTCTCACAGGCTAACACACAAAATACACATCGGTTTGTTATACTAGGAACGGAACCATTCTCCAGGTTTTCGCCTTAGGGAAAACCTGGAGAAATGGAAAGCCGCCGGTCGCGGCTGCCGGTTATATTGCCTTTATCGATGAAAGGGGCAGGCCAGAGGTGACTTGGAAACTGGAGGCACACATGAAAAGGAAGGTTCTTCTTATTGAAGATGAAAGCCGAATCCGTGAAATCGTTGCGGATTACTTTGAACGGGACCATTGGACGGTTTATGAGGCGGAGAACGGCAGACAAGCGTTAGATATGCTGGCACACATGAAAGTGGACCTTGTTATCCTCGATATTCTGATGCCCGAATGCGATGGCTGGACGGTTTGCAAATCGATTCGCGCCAAGTCGGACATTCCGATCATTATGCTGACCGCCAAATCAGAAGATGATGATAAAATGATGGGTTTCGAATTAGGGGCGGATGATTATGTCACCAAGCCTTTTAGCCCAAAGGTGCTGGTGGCCCGGGCCAAAACATTAATGAAACGGGTGGAAGGCACGATCGGTAAAAAAGATCACCTGGTCACGTTTGGCCGGGTTGTTATCAACAAGCGGGCTCATCTGGTCGATTTGGACGGAACTCGAATCGATTTGACACCGAAGGAATATGAATTGCTTTTATATTTAATCAAAAATGCCGGCATCGTGCTTTCCCGGGAAACTATTCTCGATCACGTATGGGGGTTCGATTACTTCGGGGATTTGCGGGTTGTAGATACGCATATCAAAAAATTGCGGAGCAAGCTGGGAGATGAGGCTCGTCATATTCGGACAGTCATCCGGGCCGGCTATAAATTTGAGGAAGATCAATGAAAAAAAGAGGCGTAATTTTCAAACTGTTTGCGATTACAGCACTCTTCTTTCTATTATTCTATGCGATCATCATGCTGGGGCAGCTGCTGTTTTTCGAGAAATTTTATCAGCAGAAGAAAGGCGCCGATTTGGAAAGAAAGCTGAAGGCTTTCGAACAATATTATGTAACGCAGCAGTGGGATGACAAGCGCATGAGCCGGGAAATCGCGTTGTTCATGACTCATAATAAATCCCAGTTAGCGATTCTGAATCCGGACGGCAAAGTGAAGTATGACAATCCGTTCCGTATCGTCGTTCAGGAGGAAGACGGTCACAGTGTCAAGATTTCTCTCTCCTTATTTAACCATTCGGATCTGGAAAATTTATGGAACGCGAATCTTACGCTCGGAGACAAGATAGAAGCTGAGGGACTGTATGAGGATGAGACGAATGATTTTCTGTTTCCGCTCGTCATCAAAAAACCGGGCGTAAAGGACATCGGCACTTTGAAGGGGATTGAAGAGCCGGAAGAGCTCGATCGAGTTTCCGGTACGATTACCGATTTATTGCTGCCGGGTCCCAACCAATGGAATTTGCGGCAAGGCCTTCTGTTTCTCGCCCTGGACGAATGGTTTCCGCTGTCGGAGGCTCATGCTGCCCGACTGCACAATGGTCATATTCTGTCGGCGGAATGGACGGAGCCATGGACGGGAATCCGCTCTCTAATCGCTATTCAACCCGTGATGCGGGACGGGCAGGTTAGCGAGTTGATCATGGCGTTAACCTCCTTGCAGCAGATTAGTGAAGCGAACGACGCGCTGCAATTATTTTATGTATACATCGGGATAGGTGGCTTTGCCCTAATCCTGCTTCTGTCCCTGATTTTTTCCAAAATCGTTTCCAAGCCGCTTCTTTCCTTGAATCGGATTGCCCTTCGCATGGCGAAGCTCGATTTTTCGGTGAAGTCTCCCATCCGCAGCAACGATGAGTTCGGAAGCCTGTCCGACAGCTTGAACAGTCTGTCTGAGAAGCTGGATGATACTCTGAAGCAGTTGCAAGAGACCAATCATCAGCTTCAGGAGGAAATGGAGCAGAAGCAGCGGATCGAACGGATGCAGAAGGAATTTATGTCTAACACCTCTCATGAGTTAAAAACGCCGCTCAGCATTGTCAAAGGCTTTGCGGAAGGCTTGAAGGACGGGGTGGGTGAAAATAAGCGGGAGCGATATATCGAGGTCATTCTGGATGAGACCGGAAAGATGGAAAACCTCGTAAAAGACATGCTGGAGCTTACTAAGCTGGAGACCAAAACGATCAGGCTGAGAAAAACCAGCTTTTGTGTTAGCGAGCTGATGGAGGAAATTGTCGATAAGCTGTCCCATCATCTGAATGAAAAGCAGTTGAAGGTGGTGACCGTTACAGCCAGCGAGCCGGTCGTCTATGCGGATCAGGAAAAAATCGAGCAGGTTATCTTCAATATCCTGATGAACGCGATCCGGTATGCAACCGCTGGCAACGAGATTACGGTCAGGATCGATAACGAAGAGGACAAAATGCGGATGTCCATTGAGAACGAAGGGGAACCGATACCGGAGGATCAGCTGGAGCACGTGTGGGAAAGGTTCTATCGCGCAGAGCGGTCCCGTAATCGAAAAACCGGAGGAACCGGGCTCGGACTCGCCATTGTCAAGCATATTCTGGAGCTGCATGAAAGCGAGTACGGAGTCGCCAACACGAAGCGGGGCGTTGCTTTTTATTTTGTTTTGTGAACCGGCCCATTGAACTGCTTTTAATTGAACCTGGAGTGGGGAATTAAAGGTATAATGGCACTTGTTTCCTCATGAATGGCCCATGAGAGTGGAAAAGAGGTAAAGTGCACCTAGTCCCCACTGAAAGGTCATGAGTAATTATTATTGCCGAAAAATCAGCCCGGGAGGGACCTTCTGTGAAGAAGTCCTCCCGGGCGATTTGTCGTTCTGGCGGGAACATGAGGTGAACTTTTCTTTAGTGCCACAATATCTGGGTCGGGGCATCTCAGCTCAAGGCATCTCTCCGACTCCGGATTCGAACATTTTGCTTTTTCGGTATTCTCCCGGCGGTATGCCCGTTATCTTCTTGAACATTCGGATGAAGGAGGTTACGTTGCGGTAACCGATCCTCAGACTGATTTCCTTCACGCTGAGATCGGTATCGAGCAGCATCTCCTTCGCTTTGCTTATACGAACGGCATTAATGTGTTCGCTGAAATTAGCCCCCGTTTTTTCCTTAATATAGACCGACAAGTAGGCTACGGACAAGTTCAGTTTATCGGCCAGCAGATCGAGCGACAAATCTTCGGCAAACCGGTTCTCCACATAATCCATGACGAAGGCAATGGTCGGATCCTCGCCTTGTTTTCTCGACTGAATGATCGCTCCAGCGGTATGTAACAGTTGGGCAAGAAACTGCTTGAACTGCTCAATGGTGCAGCATTCCTGCATAAGCTCAAGCTGCGTCTGCCGCATGGAGGAATCCGCATCTTCCCCGTAGGGCTCCAGCATTTTGGCTACCCTCACGATGACTCCCAGAGCGAGCTCGCGAAGCTGCTGAAGGCTCGCTTCTTTTTTATCCAACTGATCCAATATCCGTTCCATGAAGGCGATGCAGAAAAGGTGGTTGCCCGCCTGCAAATTGGCGTACAGCTCCTGCTCCTGGGGCACCGTAAGCACGGGATGGGCGGGCACTCGCCGGTATTCGCGGATCACCTGGGTCTCATCGAGCGGTCTTGCCTGCTCGGCCAGCTTTAACACCTGGCGGTAAGCATCGTTAAGATCGGCCGCCTGGCCATAGATCGAGCTTACAGCGATGGTCACCAAAAAATAGGATTGGTCGCGATCCAGAATCTCCTTCAGCATCGTCAGCGTCTCGTCCAGTGCCCCCGGTATTTCCTCGGCTCGGATGAGGGAGAGAATCTGGTTATTCTCGATTTGAAACGTATGAGAGGAAGGCATTCTTTCCGAAATGACGACATTGATATACTCCTGAATGTAATAAGCCATCCGATCCGTCTGCATCTGGCTGCTGGCTACGGTCCGTGTCTTGAAATGAAGCTGATAGAGCACGATCACGAACGGTTCATCCATCTCGGCGATATCTTTCCATTCGTTAATATCGGACGTTATCGCCTTCAATTTGTTGATGTAGCCAAAGCTGGTCAACAGCGATCTTTTGCCGGTCAGGTCTTTCTGGATCGTTTCCTTCTCCTTCATCAGCTCATAAATGTTCTGATGAATCAAGTCGAACTCGAGAATAGCGCTCTGCAGCTTGACCGGGTCCCTGCGCATAATCGATGTAACCATCTGTTTCACAGGCCGGTTGATCTTGCGGCTAAAGAACACGCTGGCAAACACCCCGATCACAATAGACACGATACAAATCAGAAGTAGCAGCAGACTTGCGTTCCGGACTTGAGAAGCAATATTCGCATAAGGCACCGCCGTCACATAAGTGAGGTCGGCCGTTCTTTCGATGAAGAAATAATAATTGCCGACCAAGCCGTATTCTTTACCGTTGGCGAAGACGGGGATATCGTTCGCCGACAGCGTGTCGGAGGAACGGTAGAGAAGCGATCCGTCCTGCGTCACAATCATGAAATGCCGGTTATCGATTCCGTAGAACGCTTCCTGCAGTGCCCGCGCGTCCAGCAGAGCGATGAGCATGTAATTGGACGAAGTTGCCCGGAATGAAAACGGGATGAGCTGAACATCCACCGACGAATTTACGGTAGAAACGGTAAACGTTGCTTCCGGATGCAGCACATAGTTGCTGTTACGGTTCATTTGCTCCTTCCAATAGGATAGGGGATAGGCATCACTCTCGTAAAACTGGGAGAACAGCATCTCCGCCTCGACAGTTCCTTCTTTTTCTACTATTAAAGATCGTGAATCGAAATAAAGAAACAGATTGTTAAGAAAAAACATCGGGTTGTACGCCGGCGAGCGAACACTCTTCACCACATCCCCAGCTTTCCAATAATCGATTTCCGCCTCTGTTTTCCTGTGCAGCTTACGGTTGAAAGCTACGACTTGCTCATTCATATAGATGTCGAACAGCAGTGTCTTGACCCTCTCGATATGCGTTTGGTACCGTTCCACCGTGTTTTTCAGTATCAAGCGGTTGTATTGGATAATTTCGTTTTGCACGCTTTGGTTGAACAAGTGGACGGACAGCAGATTAAAAACGGAAAAAAGCAAAATGATGACGAGAAAGCTGAAAAAAACTTTGAAGACTAAGCTTTGGCGATTCAATACGGCCCATTTCAATCGAACATGCTCCCTTACCGTTTAATCAGGGCTTCCTATTAATAGAAGCGCTTACATCAAATATGTATTCATTATACTTAAAGTCGATTTATTGTAAAACATGCCCTTTTTTATATAGTTATCATTTTTTTCTGCATGACAATGTGCTGCAAGCTACCGAAAGAAGTGTATATTCAATTTCTCGGGGTGCTCTGGTATGCTCCGGATTGAATAGACGAAGGAGGGTGGGAGCTTGTCAAAACAACCATTACCGCCGGTGCAGGCGGAGATGGGTCTCAGTAGAAAAAGGTCCGTGATCACAAAACGGATTCGGAAAAACTGGGACTTGTATTTGCTCTTGGCGCCGGTCATCGCGTTCTTTATTCTCTTTGAATATGTTCCGATGTACGGCGTGCAGATTGCATTCAAGAACTTTATCGCAACCAAAGGCATTTGGGGCAGCCCCTGGGTAGGTTTTCAGCATTTCGAACGTTTTTTTCAAAGCTATTATTTCTGGCGGCTGCTCAAAAACACTCTTGGCATCGGGCTGTATCAGCTGTTCGTCGGCTTCCCGGTTCCTATTATTCTGGCGTTGATGATTAACGAGGTTCGATCGAGAACGTTCAGCCGTTTTGTGCAAACGGTCACATACGCGCCGCATTTCCTGTCCACGGTTGTCATGGTGGGAATGATCCTTATTTTTCTGTCACCGCAGACCGGTCTGATTAATCTGGTCATTATATGGTTCCGTGGAGAACCGGTCGAATTCCTGACCGAGCCTGCCTGGTTCAAATCCGTATATGTCCTTTCGGGGGTTTGGCAGCAGATGGGTTGGAGTTCGATTATTTATCTCGCCGCCTTGACCGGGATCGATCCGCAACTGCATGAAGCGGCCCGCGTAGATGGAGCCAGCCGTTGGCAGCGTATCTGGCATATCAATTTGCCGGGGATCGTTCCGACGATCACCATTTTACTTATTCTGAATATGGGTTCTTTGCTCAGCGTCGGCTTCGAGAAAGTATTTCTAATGCAAAATTCGCTGAATATGCCGGCCTCGGACGTTATTGCCACCCATGTATACCGCAAAGGAATCATTGACGGGCAATATAGCTATTCTGCGGCGGTCGGGCTGTTCAACTCCGTTGTCAACTTCATCCTGCTCGTTATTGTTAACCGGATTGCCCGCAAAGTGAATGATACAAGTTTATGGTAGGAGGTGTAGAGCATGAACAATCCAAGCTTCGGCGATAAGCTGTTCGAAGGGCTTGTCCACGCCATTCTGGCGGTCATATCCGTCATCGTGCTGTATCCGCTGATCTTTGTCCTCGCCGCATCCATCAGCAACCCGGAAGCGGTCATGCAGGGGGAGGTGTGGCTGTGGCCCAAAGACATTACGTGGATGGGCTACAAGAAAATATTCCAAAACCAGGAAATTCTGTCCGGCTATATGAACACGATCCTGTATACGACCGTCGGTACGGCTATCAACCTGATTCTGTCTGTGGCGGCGGCCTATCCGCTCTCGCGAAGAGACTTGTACGGGCGTAATCTCATAGCAGCGCTGATGGTGTTTACGATGTTTTTCAGCGGGGGAATGGTCCCTACCTACCTTCTGGTCAAAAAGCTGGGCATGCTCAATTCCATGTGGGCGCTCATTATTCCGGGAGCGGTATCCGTATACAACATTTTGATCATGCGGACTTTTTTTCAAAGCTCCATCCCTTATGAGATGCAGGAGGCCGCATCGATAGACGGCTGTTCCAATCTGGGCATCCTTATGCGAATCGTGCTGCCGTTGTCTTTACCCATTCTGGCGGTCATGATATTGTTCTACAGTGTTGGCCACTGGAACTCCTATTTTAGTGCCCTTATGTATTTGACCGACCGCCACAAATACCCATTGCAGCTGTTTCTGCGGGAAATTCTGATCCAGGGGCAGATGCAGGAGATGCTTGGGGTCGGTGATGACTCCCATGCCCGCAACGTCATGGAAGGCGAAGCGATTAAATACGCTGTCGTCATTGTAGCCAATTTGCCGGTTTTATTGCTGTACCCGTTCCTGCAAAAATATTTTGTCAAAGGCGTCATGATCGGCGCCGTCAAAGGCTGAGTCTCAACACGGTTGAGCCGGGGGTTGGGAGACATTGGCTTTGTGATATGCGATGTATCACTTGGATGGGTGCGTAACAAATTTTGGGTTTGTTAGGGGCTAAGCCCCCTACTAGCCGATAGATACTTTTTGGAGAAAAGGGAGGAAGAAGGAATGCGCAGTAATAAATGGATCTCCGCCATGTTGACTGTCACAATGGCCGGCGGCTTGTTGGCTGCTTGCAGTGGCGGCAAGGAACCGGCGGAAGGGAAGGGTGACCAGCCGGAAAAGGAAGAGGTTACAAATTTGAATGAGACGGGGATGCCGATTGTGAAGGAACCGATTTCCCTTACTTTTTTTACAGGAAAAGCGGCAACGAACGGCAACAATTTCGAGGAAACACTCGTATGGAAGGAATACGCCAAGATGTCGAACATGAACATCACCTTCCAGCTGGTCCCGTTCGAGAATTTGACTGAAAAACGAAATTTGGCTTTGGCCGGCGGCGACTATCCCGATGCCTTCTATTCTGCAAGGGTCCCGGCCGCAGATCTGATGAAGTATGGAGCCCAGGGAACTTTTATCAAGCTGAATGACCTGATCGATAATTATGCGCCCAATTTTAAAAGTTTGTTGGAGAAATACCCGGACCTGAAAAAAGGCCTGACGATGCCGGACGGCAACATTTATTCCTTCCCATCGTTCTACAGCCCGGAATTCTTGCCCATGCTCATCGGTACGCCGCTGTGGGTGAACAAGGAATGGCTGGATAAGCTGGACATGGAGGAGCCAACGACCACCGAGGAATTGTATCAATATTTAAAAGCCGTCAAGGAAACCGATCTGAACGGGAATGGGGAGGCGGACGAAATTCCTTATGCCGGCGCGGGAATCAATCCGCTGTTGGAGCAGATTCGGGGAGCATGGGGCTTTGGCAACCGCGGTCTGGGCCATAAATACGTGGATGTTGATCCGGAGACGAATGAGCTTCGTTTCTTCCGCGTTGATCCGAAATACAAGGAAGTGATCGAATATGTACGCAAGCTGTATACCGAGGGTCTGATCGATAAGGAAATTTTTACGATCAAAACGGCTGCGCTGTATGCCAAAGGTCAGAAAGGCGTCTTCGGGGCGACCATCAATCCGAATCCGATGACCCAGCTTAATCAGGCGGGGTATGTCGGTCTCAGAGCTCTCAAGGGACCGTACGGCGATCAGTTATACACTCACGTTAAAGTGCCTGCCGTCTGGCCGGGAGCTTTTGTCATTACGGATAAGAACAAGCACCCGGAAGCGACCGTTCGCTGGATCGACCATTTCTTCGGTGATGAAGGGGCTACATTTTACTTCATGGGCATCGAGGGACAGACCTACCGAACCACTCCTGAAGGCAAGCTGGAGTTTGTAGAGGAGATTACCAATAATCCAGAGGGGCTTACGATGGACCAAGCGTTGGCCAAATACATTACTTGGCTTGGCGGCAGCTACCCCGGGTATGTGCAGGAGAAGTATTTCAAAGGCTCCGAAACGTTGCCCGAATCATTGGCGGCCGGGGAGAAAGCGGCACCGTATGTAGTTAAAGAGCTGTGGAACGGCTTCAACTATACGGAGGAGGAAACCGAGTTCCGCTCTACGGTCGGCTCCGATATCGAGTCTTACATTACCGAGATGGAAGCGAAATTTATTACCGGCTCCCAGCCGATGTCCGATTGGGATAAATATGTCGATACGATTAAGAAAATGGGACTGGACGATTATATGAAAGTTTACAATCAGGCTTACGAGCGTTACAAGGGAAGCAATTAAGCTGATTATCGTTCGATCCACGCCATCCAAGGAGTCCCGTCCGATGAAACGATGGACGAATCTTAAAGAGCCATATTGTCGGCGCCAAGAGGCAGAGTCCATGGAGCAGACTAAGCAGGATGTCACCAGGGCGCGCTCTGTCGGACAGACTCCTGGAAGGAGGATTGGCGGCTTGACGCTCCTCCCAATTTACATGATCAAGGAAGGAGGTTATCGAGATGTCCTTCAATCGCTTGACTGTCGTCAGCAGAGCGATATGGACAGCGCTCGCCGTTATATTGCTGCTTACGGCCTGCAGCAAGGAGTCTTCCACGATGGAGCCGGCACCGGAAGCGGCGAGTGTACGCACGGAGCAAATTTTCGATAGGGAGGCTTACAAAGATGAGCTGACCATTCGATATTTTCTTCTGGAAGGCGAGGACCTGATGGGGGACAGCTTCCTGATTATATCCCCGGACGGCCAAACGATGCTGATTGACGCAGGGCTTCCGGAAGCAGGAACGCAAGTGATCGATTATTTGAACAGACTGGGAATCGAAACACTGGACATCGCTCTCAATACGCATCCGCATATTGACCACATCGGCGGCTTTGCTGCTGTGGCGAAGGAAAAGGAAATAAAGCAATTTTATATGGTCAACCTGCCGTACACGAAATCTTCCGCGTATAACAATGCGATGAGCCCTATGGAAGAGAAGAAGGTTCCTGTGCGAACGCTGGAAGAAGGCGATGTTTTTCAGCTTGGCGATCAGGTTCGATTCGAAGTGCTCAGCCCGCCGAAGGGGGAGTTGCCCGATGCGGTGAGAGCCTTCTCCCCACCAGAAATTAACGATTATTCGATGGTCTTCCGAATGACGTATGGGGAGCGCACGTTTTTATTCACTGCGGACATTTACAAGCACCGGGAAATTGAGCTTACCGCCTCTCCATGGGCAGCAAAGCTGAAGTCCGATATGATGGACATTCCCCATCACGGCAGTGAATCGACCTCGTCGTCGGAAGCATTCCTGCAAGCGGTTTCGCCGAAGATCGTCATTATGAGCCAGAATAATTTTCAGAGTCCGAATCTGAAGGAAAGGTTGGAGAAAAAAGGTGTAGAGGTTTATTCCACAGGCTTACACGGCCATATCCTGCTTCACTCTGATGGTCAGACGATTCAAGTGATGACGGAGAAGGATTGGGAGCCTCCCCAAAAAGGAGGGGGCACTTAGGGCAGGGGCATGAAGGCTGGATGGGTCCGTATAAATAGGATAATAGCAAGCTATCGATGCCAAAGAGGGAGGAATGAGGGATGTTGGAAAAGGAGATTCGGGAGCCGCGGGAAGAGCGCGGGATACCAGGGAAGCAAGCGAGGCTGGAGAAGCCAGAGAAACAAGAGGCTAAAATCAGCCGGAGGAAGGTGTTGACCTCTCTGGGAATGAGCGGGCTTGCCTTCGTTGCCGGAAGCAGTATGCTGCGGGCGGTTCCCGGCGTTTCTGCCATGTCCGTGACTGGCGATGTCTACGAGCAAGCGGATAAACCTTCTGTTTCCGCCAGAGGAACGTGTCCGGTGCTCAACGTTCGCGACTTCGGAGCCGTCGGTGACGGAGAAACCGACGATACGGCGGCCATACAGAATGCGCTTAACGAGGCTCAGCATAATCACTATACACATGTTGTCGTCCCTAGAGGTACCTATAAAGTGACCGATACGCTGCGAATTTATCGCCATACCCGATTCAGTATGGAGCAAGGCGCCACCCTGCTGCGCTGCCACGACTATTCTTTTATGGTCAACGGCAAGCTGAACGCGAGCTTCCAGGGATACGAAGGGCATGGCGATATTATTATCGAGGGGGGTGTCTGGGAAGGGAACATTCTTCAATACCCGGATGACTTTAACGGCTTCGGTCTGGCCCGAGGGAGGAACATCATTATTCGCAATGTGGAGTTGAGAGACGTCGTTTCGGCGCACGGAGTTGACATGAATGCTTGCGAGAACGTGCTGATCGAAAATTGCCGCTTCCTCGGCTATAGGGATGATACACCGAATCAAACCAGGAATTATGCCGAAGCGATTCAGATTGCTAACCATACTAAGGAAGGATTTTCGCTGATTGGAGTATTCGACGGAACTCCCTGCCGGAACATTACCATCCGAAACTGTTATTTCGGGGCCAGCGGTACCCCGGGCACCCAGGCCTGGCCAGCCGGAGTGGGCAACCATTATGCCGTGCATAACTTGTACAATTCGAATATTAAAATTTATGGAAATACGTTCGAAGGAATGACCTTCGCCGGAGTAAGAAGTTTCAAATATACGGAGCTGTTTGTTACAGACAATTTATTTCTGAATTGCAACCGGGGAATCATGCTGTCGAATCCGCAGGCCAATACCGAATCGTCGAAAGACGCGGACGGGGTTCAGAGCGGGCTCCCCCAATCAGGTAGAAACATAGTGATATCGGGAAATGTATTCAAAGGGACGTTGTCGGAAAATATTTATGGTGCAGGATGGCCCAAAACCAATGCGGTTTATGCCAAAATGGAGTCGGTGATCATTTCCGGTAACCTCTTCGAGGAGGGGTCGATAAGCCATAACTGCATCACGCTGCGATGGACTCATAACGTGACGGTTGCCAATAATCTGTTCCGAAATCAATATCGTGGAATGCTGTTATCTTACGTTAGCGAGGTGTCCATCAGCGGCAATCGTTTTCTCGATATGAAAACGGAGGCGGTGTATACCGAGGAGCCGGACGCAGATTATCAGGATAAAGGACATACGTCAGGCATCTATGTAGGCTATAACCAGATACGGCGCTGCGGCAGAACGGGGATCTTCATCCAAAGTATGGACGGTTTTCGCGTGGAAGGGAACACGATCAGCTCGCCTGCCACCGAAACCGACAATACACGCAGCGGTATCCTCGTAGCCAACAAGGCGAAGAATGGTAAGGTCGCCGGGAATACGGTCAGCAAAGCTCCGTCCGGCAACCAGAACCAATATGGCATCAACGTTACGGGTACGACGAGCAATGTACAGGTGGCCGACAACTGTGCCGAAGGCAAAACCGCCGCTGTCCTCGTTCAAGGGTCGAGCAATTTCGATGGTATTTATGTCCATGCTCCGAACGGAACGAGATACAAGATGACGATCGGCAACAATGGAGCACCTGTGTTTACCCAAGGCTGAATGAAATGTCAGTCCAATAAAGAAGCGGAAGTGTAAGGATAACGGGGGAATCGCGGGACATGTGCGACATACGGGAGGAGAATGGGGCGGAAAGCTTAATTATAACGGTTTATTACAGAGTGATCAGATTGCAGGTCTGTTCCCCGATATGTTAGGATGAGGATACTTTGAAAGAACGGAGGGTTACGTGTGGGTACGTTTTTCATTCGATTGAGAACTTTGTGCAGATAATTGAATACTGCTCAAAGCCTCTGCCTGTGCAGAGCAATCGGAATGGTCCGCCCATTTTCTACGGTAACCTTATAGGGATGCTTATAAAGAGGGAAGGTTGATCCTGCCCTCTTTTTTGTATGCCTGTATAACATTTGAACGAAGCCCAGTGGGCGGTTGTGTTTCGGACGATGCTTCAGCATGTGGAGCCGTATCGTTGGCCTAGAAAAAAACGTTGATCCAGCATGTAAAGCTGCGGAGGGACTTTCTTTCAGAACGGAATGAATTCTTTAGTGCCACCTATTATTAGCTTGGAATGTTTCACATATAGAATTGACAATAAAAATGGATATGCTTACAATTAATAAGTTAGTCTGTAGACTTAAGTCTCTATTTTTTTGAAATACTAGGCTAGAAAGGTTAGGGAGGGAGAAAT
The DNA here is from genome assembly GCF_018403245.1 of Paenibacillus sp. J2TS4. Taxonomy (GTDB): domain Bacteria; phylum Bacillota; class Bacilli; order Paenibacillales; family NBRC-103111; genus Paenibacillus_L. The sequence goes on along the minus strand of NZ_BOSH01000002.1, from coordinate 527,960 downwards.
GAGCCAACTGCAGAAGAACACAGAGATAGAAGCATTGCCCCCGAGGCCTGCCCGATCTCATCGGATCAAAATGGCGGCGCTGCTAGGAATGCTTGCGGCTATTGGACCGCTCTCCATCGATATGTATCTGCCCTCGCTGCCGACGATGACAGAGCATCTCCAGACGACACCATCGCTCGTTCAATTGAGTCTGACCTTTTTTCTGGCAGGAATGGGGATTGGTCAACTGTTTGCCGGACCGATGAGTGACGTATATGGGCGCCGAATTCCGTTACTTGTCGGTCTGTCGATATTTACCGTTTCCTCCTTCTTGTGCGCTTTTAGTCCTTCGATAGAAGCTTTGATCGTGCTCCGCTTGATTCAGGGCTTGTCCGGCTCGGTAGGAGTGGTCATTTCCCGTGCTACGGTGAGGGATATGTACTCGGGAGTGGAGTTGACCAAGTTTTTTGCGCTGTTGATGCTGGTCAATGGGGCAGCCCCGATTCTGGCTCCGATAGCCGGTGGTCAATTGCTGAGATTCACCACCTGGTCGGGAGTCTTTATCGTCCTGAGCCTGCTGGGGGTATTCATGTTTATTTCCGCTTTCTTCAGCTTGCCGGAGACGCTTCCCCGCGAACGCCGCTCGAAGAGCGGGATCAGGAATACAGTCTCAACCTTTAGCGGGCTGATCCGCGACCGTATATTTATGGGCTATGCTTTGTCCCAAGGTTTAGTATCTGCGGCAATGTTCGCTTATATTTCCGGTTCGCCGTTTGTCATTCAGAAGATTTACGGAGCTTCACCGCAAATGTACAGTCTATTCTTCGCCATTAACGGACTGGGCATCATTATAGCCACGCAAGTGACCGGCAGGCTGGCCGGCCGAATCAGCGAGACAAAACTGTTAATCGGAGGCTTATGCATCGCATCACTGGCCGGTGTTTCGCTGTTCACTATGATAATGCTGGAGGCCGGGTTATATGGCGTTATGATTCCATTATTTTTCGTCGTATCGAGTGTCGGAATGGTGAGCACGGCTTCTTTTTCCCTGGCTATGCAAAATCAAGGAAAATCCGCAGGCAGCGCTTCCGCCTTGCTTGGGCTGCTGTCCATTATCTTCGGCGCTCTGGTGGCACCGCTTGTCGGACTTGGCGGAGAAGCGACCGCCATTCCAATGGGAATCGTTATCGCCTGTGCCGATATTGGATCGATCGTATGCTACTTCGTCCTGATCCACAGAAAAAAGCGACGGCTTAATTCTGAGCTTGGATAAAAATTGAGGGGAGAAGTGTACAAAATTATATATAGGGCTATCGAGAATTGTTTCTCGGTAGTCTTATTTTAGTATGATGATCAGTTCTAAATCTTAGGGGCAACCTGACCCGACTAAATGGAATTTATCCAGCTAGTTCTTACTTTTCTCGCAAAATAGCCGAACTACATGGAGTACCTACAGTTAGAAATGGGGATGGGGAGGGTTTGGCTAGATTTCGTTCGATCTAACTGTATGATTTCCAATTAGTTTGCAAAAATCTTCAGATTTCGCTTATTTAGCTGTATAAAATCCAGTTAGTTTTGGCGCCAAAAATCAGCCAATAGTCAAGAACGGGGCGGCAACGATGATTAATGAGAAAAACTCCTATCGAAGTACTTCGAGGAAGAGCGACCGCGTTTAAAGGTTGTTTTTATCGCCAAATAGAATTTGATGGAACTCAGGAAGCAGAAACTTATAAATTCTATTGTGGTAAACAAAGCCGCCCGCAGCTTTCACGCTGCAGAACGGCTTGTTGCTTCGTTATCGGCTGAATAGCTTCTACATTTATAGGCAACTGCGTTTTACAAGTGCCTCGATCTCCATATAACCTTTTCACTGTTATTCCAAGGTGTCCAATTTTCGTTTTTCCTCCAAAAGCAATTGAAACTCTCTTTCCAGTTCTTCACTTGGTTCAATACTTAAGCGACTTAGAACTTCAGATATTTTCGTCCCAAGTAAGAGCCGCTGATCTTCCTGCGTATTTCGCTCTTTTTGGACCTCGGATGGTTTGGATGGTTTGGCTTGTTCATACTGTTTATATTGTTGATAGGTTCCTTCAAATAATTTGATCTCTTTATTGTGTATAGTCAAAATTCGAGTGGCAATATTTTCAATAAAACGACGGTCATGGGAGACGAAAATGACGGTTCCTTCATATTCCTTGAGAAGCGATTCCAAGGCGCTGGCGGTCTCGATATCGAGAAAATTCGTCGGTTCGTCCAAAATCAATGTGTTAATATCGCTTAAAAATATTTTGGCCAGTGCCACTTTGACTCGTTCGCCTCCGCTCAAAACCGCAACTTTCTTATAAACATCGTCTCTAAAGAAATGCAGTCTGGCCAGTACCGTGCGAATGAGGGCTTCATCCTGCCGTGAAGTGGAGCGGACATTGTCCAAAATCGACTTGTCAACATCTACGATATTTATGTTTTGACTAAAGTAACCAATTTTTACGGATGGTGAAATCGTGAAGCTTTTCTCCTGGTTGATTATTTTTTTCACAAGAGTCGTTTTGCCGCTGCCATTCGGACCGATTATCGCCAGTTTATCTCCGCCACGAACTTGAAAGCTTGTTTTGTTCCATAGCAAACGTTCACCTATAACCCCCGGAACCTTTTCTGCACGAATAATGATTCGATCTTTAACTGTGTCTGCATTAGGCAAATTCATTTTAATTGCAGGCGTTTCTTTAATTTTCTCTACTTTTTCCAGTTTCTCCAATCTCGTTTCAATCGATTTTGCAACTTTTTGCAGCTTTTTTTGTTTTTTGGCAAAGTATGGCCTCGCACCCGTTATTCTGGCTTCCGATGGGCTAACTTTTTTGGGTGCTTTAGTCGCTTTTTCAGCCTTTTTCACTTTCAAGTCCAAAGCTTCTTCAAGCTGCCTTTTCTTCATTTCGTATTTTTCATAAGCTAATGTCTTTTGCCGATGCTCCAATTCTTTTTGTTCTGCATAATCGCTGAAGTTGCCTTTATATTCTGTCAACTGCCCTTCCTTAATTTCCCATATCGTTGTGCAAAGGGCGTCCAGAAATGCACGATCGTGAGAGACGATGACGAAAGCGCCTTTCCACTGAAGCAGCTTCTTTTCCAGCCATTCGATATGCTCGGTATCCAAATTCGTGGTCGGTTCATCCGCCAATAAAATTTGCGGAGCTTTCATGATGGCGTCATTAATGTAAGCCTGGGTCACTTCTCCGCCGCTTTTGGTTGTGTCCGTTTTTTTAAGCTGAGGCAACAGTTCATAGGAAGCATGGCGCAGAACGGTACCCGTTTCGGGAGAAAGCTTGTCGGCCAATAGGTTCAGCAAAGTTGTCTTTCCACTGCCATTCCGGCCAACTAACCCGATCCGGTCCGCATGGTGAATTTGTAATTGAGCGATGTCCAATAATAAGCGGTCTTTGACATAGTGCTTGATATGAAGAGCTTCCAGTAAAATCATAAAATCATCCCCATTTATTCTGTTTTATGGGGACAAAAAATGCCCCCTATCCACATTCAGAATAGGAGGCATAGCATAGGTAGATCCCCAGAAGAGACAGATCATCCTTCTGGGGCTCAACTATAGAAGTCCAATCCTATTCTGAAAACTCCGATTGAAGGTAATGAAAACAAGACAGAAAAACCCATCTGTTTCAAAATACCTTCAATATAACGGTTTTCGTAAATAGGATTAGTTATCCATTGTAGTTGATTTCACCCTTCCGTTCTTGTCGTATACTGAAACTTTAAACGATACGTGAACATTTGTCAAATGGACCTGCCGCCCGTATTGGTACTATGGGACAGCGCCAACTAGTTGGATTGCAGGCTAGTCAGTCCTGCGGAAGCTCCACCCATTGGAACGGAGTGAGAGCGGCCTTGCCGCCATATTCGATGATCGTAATAACCGCCACCGTCTCCGATGGATCGACCGTCGGTTGGCCAGACTTAAAAAATTGAACCAGATTATCAATGAATAAGCCGAAGAAATTCGATTCCGGCTTCAGATGAACCGAGCGCCCCGATTCATAACCTATCGCTAAGCCGAAGGAACTGTCCGCAAAATGATTAATCGTCGCCTGTCTGCCGTCCGAAAATTGGATGAGCAGGGCAGGAGATTGCTTCGTGCCGATATACATGACCCGGGCCGGCTTGCTGCCCATCAAGGAAACAATCGGTTCAATCTGATGGATGGAATAGTTCGCGTATGTTCCGGGCCCCATACTGCAAATAGATTCTATCCCTTGTCTGTCTGCCTCCACATATTCCGTGGCAAAGCGCAGAGCTGAAGAGGAATAGAGCGGCGTTCCATGCTTGGCTGCCGTATCGAATAGAAGCTGCGCCGTCGCCCGGTCAGGGGCAAACGTCTTATCGACATAAGTCGGTTTGCCCGATTTCAATGCAGGAATGGCCAACTCTTCATGAAATTCCGGATGGTCGGGTGAAAGCACGATTAAGTAATCGCTTTTGTCAATGACTTCTTCTATGGAAGCAAGCAGCTCGACTCCCATATTCCGGCACCAGGTGGCGTTGTCGAGCCCTTGCTCAGAGTCCTTCTTGCCGTAGGCGTAAGCGACTTTCATTGCACCGTCCGTCGCCTGCTGGATCCATCCCGGGTATTTGTTGGCATGCCATTCATCGAGAAAGTAGTCGATGAATCCAATCGTTTTCACGTCTTAACGCCTCCTTGTTACTCGAATGAAATTTCCGCCCGCTGATCGGAAGAATCGTAGATGGCCTGAATGATTTGGGAAGTCAGCACGACCGTATCGATATGGGACGGCAGCTTCTCACCTGTGCGAATGCAGTTCAGGAAGCTGTCAATCTCGTTTTGGAACATATCGGTCGAATTGTAATTCGGCATCGTCTCCAGCAAAGCGCCGTTCTTAGCGCTGTACAGCTTGAAGTCAGCCCCGTATTGCAGACGAATCCCGGCTTTGTCACCTATAAAATCGATATACGTTTCGTTGACGCCGATGTTTTGTGCCCAGGCGCCGTTCAACGAAATCGTCGGCCCTTCGGTGCGGATCAATCCGGTTACAAAATCGTCTACATCATATGTACCGGAATAATTCGGGGGGCCCGCCCACATCTTCGTATACGTGTAGTTCTCCATGTCTTTGCCAAGCTTGCAATAAGCTTGCCCGCTGACCGTCTTCGGCTTAGGATCGCCAGTACAGTACATTACGACATCCAGGTAGTGAACGCCCCAATCGATCAACACACCTCCGCCGGCAATAGCTTTGGTCGTAAAGGCGCCGCCGAGCCCGGGAATAGAGCGGTGAACCCGGAAGCTGACATACACATGGTAGACTTCGCCGAGTTCTCCGTTTTCGATCATTTTCTTAACGATATTCACACCGGTATTAAAGCGGTTGACCACGCCGATATTGAGAACTTTGCCGGTCTCATGCTGCACCTTTTGCATTTCCAGCGCTTCCGCATACGTTCTCGCAGCGGGTTTCTCACAGAGGACGTTCTTGCCTGCGCGCAAGCAATCGATGGCGATCGCGGCGTGTCCGTCATTCGGAGTACAAATGGAAACGGCTTCTACTTCCGGATCATTCAAAATGACGTGATAATCTTCTACCGCTTGACCACACCCGTAATCTTGAACAGCCTTGTCGGCTCTTTCCTTAATAATGTCGCAGAAATATTTAATTTCCGCATTTGGGTTGGCCAGATATGCCTTAATGTGGGCACTGTTTGCGATCGTTCCACAGCCAATAATGGCAACTTTCATTTTCTCCATCCAAATTCCCTCCCCGTGGTCATTTCCAACAAAAGTTATTTTGACAAGTATATTGTAACGGTTTTCAAGAAATATACAACCATTTATGGGGAAATTTTTTGTCATTTCTGATTTAAAAAATTGAATTTTTCAAATGCGCTGAAATAAAGGTACCAATGCATTTATTTTGCCGAAAAATCTATGTGCGGTGGAATAGGTGTCCGAGGGAAGATTACAACTGACTTTATAAGCTGGTGGGAATAGGGATTGTTTAATTTTAATTGTTTTTTAATTTGTTATGGTCATCGAACATTGATATTATAGTAGGGTGAATTTTTGTATTTTTAACCACATTCCTCCAAACCACAAGTCATGAATAGACAAGGAGACAAATCAGATCATGAATAACATCAATGAGCGTAAAATTTACGAATTTCTAGCTGACGATCCGAATGTCAAGGTGATGCCGATTATTATTTCTCTAATCATCGGGGCGTTCTTCGCTTTCTTGAATGAAACTTTGTTAAATATTGCTTTAACCACACTAATGCATGAATTCAATATTGATGTGTCGACGGTGCAATGGATGGCAACCGGATTTATGCTGGTCATGGGCATTGTCATCCCTATATCGGCATTAATGCTGCAGTGGTTCACGACGCGGCAATTGTTTCTAGGCACGATGGGCGTCTTCACTGTAGGAACGATCATTTGCGCGATGGCGCCGACCTTCCCGATTCTGTTAGTCGGCCGATTTTTGCAGGCAGCGGGGACAGGTCTATTAATCCCGATTATTTTTAATGTGTTCCTCTTGTTATTTCCGCCGCAACGACGCGGGGCCATTATGGGAATCGTCGGTTTGGTGTTCATGTTTGCTCCCGCCATCGGACCCACCTTGTCCGGAGTGATCGTAGACTATTTGGGGTGGCGCTATCTGTTTATTGTAGTCATTCCTTTTGCCATATTCTCTCTCTTTTTTGCCTATAAATATTTGATCAATGTATCAGAGGTAACCCGCCCCAGAATTGATGTTCTCTCCATAGTGTTTTCGACACTTGCTTTTGGCGGGATCGTGTATGGGTTCAGCTCGGCGGGTGAAAGTGAGGCCGGTTTTTTAAGTCGGGACTTCTTGCTTCCTTTTATTATAGGGGGACTGGCGCTACTGTTTTTTACACTGAGGCAGTTGAAGCTGAAGGAGCCTTTAATTGATTTGCGTGTGTTTCAATTCCCGATGTATACCCTTGGCGTCTTGTTGTTCTTGATTATTATTATGGCGATGTTCGCTTCGGAGATTATTTTGCCAATCTATATGCAGGGCCCGTTGGCTATCTCTCCGGCAAACGCTGGATTAATTCTATTGCCCGGCAGTCTATTAAGCGGACTGCTTTCGCCCTTGATGGGAAGCTTATTCGACAAATTCGGTCCGCGCGTACTCATGATTCCGGCGACATTCATATTAGCTGTAACGCTATTCCTGTTAAGCATGCTTAGCATGGATACTCCGATATGGATGCTTGTTGCAGGATATATTTCACTCATGCTCACGATTTCCGCGATTATGATGCCTGCAGAAACGAATGGATTAAACCAGCTGCCTAAACATCTCTATCCCCATGGAACGGCAGTGATGACCACTTTGCAGCCAGTAGCCGGCGCTATCGGAGTTTCGGTGTTTATCAGTATAATGACGGCCAGGCAGACGAACCTGCTGAAGCAGGCGGCCAATCCCGAAGACCCGGCAACGATTAACGAAGCTTTGGTTTCCGGAGTCGAGCTGGTTTACCTCATTTCCTTCGGCTTAGCCTTAATCGCGTTTATTATGACCTGGTTTATTTACCGGGCTATGCCTAGAGGGGAAGAGGCGGACTCTGCCCAAGAGGGACAAGCATAGGAATGCAGAGGAGAGGACGAAACGGCTTTGTTTACTACGACGAGCATGTGTGAATCATTGCCGTCTCGCCTTTACCAAAGATCATTTGGCCGTCTACACAGATTCCGGCTGCTAAGTCTTTATGATCTGTAAAATATACACTATGTGAAATGGCCCCCCAAATCTATACCGGGCCGTGACGGATATAATCGGCCCTTCTCTAGCCGAAAGCAGCAGAGACTATTGAATAATATTATCCCCAGCTTGAAAACCATTCTGATCGCGGCATTGGATGATTACAATAAAGTACGACGCGATGCCTGCAGGAAGCAGATGGGGACGCCCCCGTCTATCGCTGCTCCTGAGTCATTGAACCCGCCAACACCATGGACACGGTTTTAATCCGACCGTGTTTTTTTGCGTTTCATCGCTCTTTATCCAATTCTGCGGGTCGGTCATAGTTTGTTCATATTTTTTTGCTAGACTAGTAGAACCGAATCGAAACTGGGCCAAACATCGAAAGGAGTGCGTGAATGAGAAAGTGGGTTTTTGCTTGCGTTGGTTTGGTGCTACTGTCAGCAGGTGGTTATTATGGGTACCAATCCTTCTTTACTAAAGAAAAGGTTTTTGCTGCTCCCTTGCAAACGGCAACGGTAACGCGAGGCGATCTTAGCGTCAAAGTATCCGGTTCGGGGACTGTTTCTGTAGTGAACAGCAAGGCTGTTAAGGCTAACGAAGCCGGAAAGCTGATGCCCTTGCTGATCAAAGAGGGCGACATGATTGAGAAGGGTCAACTGATTGCGAGTTATGAGCCTCCCGATGTAGACGATAATATTTCTAAGCTGGACACGGAATACCAAAAGCAAGAGCTGCAGCTGGAGCAGTTGAAAAAAAAGTTCCTGGAAGCGGGAAGTGATGGCGGACGGGAGGATGCGGCTTTGGAAATCGAGAAGCTGAACCTGGAAATGCAGAGCAATCGAGAGTCGGTCGCAGAGCTGGAGAAGCAAAAGCAAGACGTTATTACCATCACAGCGCCCATATCCGGGAAGGTGACCGCCATTGACATTTCGACAGACGGTCAAAGGGTTCAGGAGGGCACTGCCATCTGTACTATAACCGACTATAACCATCTGCAAACGGTCATTCAGGTAGATGAACTGGACATTCCGAAGGTGAAGACCGGGCAGCCTGCCACGATTCATTTGGATGCTCTTGAAGAGCTGCAGCTTGAAGGAGAGGTTGTGAAGATTGCCGATGAAGGATCTCCTTCCAATGGAGTATCGTTGTTTAATGTTACGATCGCTTTTCCGGCCCAAGAAGGAGTTCGGGTAGGAATGACGACATCGGCAGACATCATGGTAGAGAGCAAGGAGAATGTGCTGCTGATTCCTATTGAGGCCGTTCAGGAGCGGGGCGGGCAAACATTCGTCATGGTCTCGAACGAAGAGGGAGAGGCTGGGGAAGGCCCGGACGGGTCCTCGTTCCCGGCGGCCGGACAGCGGCCCGACGGATCGTCTCTGCCAGCGGGCGGAGAGCGGCCGAATGGAACGTCCTTCCCGGGAGCACCGTCCGCGGCGGGGGACTCCGAAGGAGCGGGCGGAGCGGACACAGGGAATACAGACAACTCCCGTATAGAGCGGGGCAATGAGCCCCGTCCGGAACGCGGCGCCGGGCAAGGGATGGGGCAAGGAACAGGGCAAGGCGCTCCGCGCTCGGGACAACGCATGCCGGGTAATGCGGGAGGCTCGGCCGGGCAAGGAAATTCAGGCACCATGCGTATCGTCACGATTGGCAGCGCCAACGATACGTACATAGAAATTGTCGATGGATTGCAAGAGAATGAGAAGGTGATTCTACCGGCCGTTATGTCTTCCTCCATGGAACAAATGCGCATGCCCGGCAATATGGGGGGATTTGGCGGATTTGGCGGCGGGATCGGCGGCGGAACCAGAGTACCTGCCGGTACTGGAGGCCCCAACGGCGGAGGCGGTTTCAGCAGATGAGCGAGAATAGGGCCATGGATATTGATCTGCAGGAGATCGTTAAGGAATACCCGATGGGCGGCGAAACGCTTGTGACGCTCAAAGGCATTTCGCTTCAGGTTTACCGTGGTGAATTTATGGCGATTATCGGTCCATCGGGCTCGGGTAAATCGACTTTAATGAACATCATCGGTTGTCTGGACAGTCCGACGAGAGGAAAATATATTATTGAAGGTCAAGACACGAGTCGAATGAGGGACTCCAAGCTGGCCGAAATTCGCAATCACAAAATCGGTTTTATTTTTCAAAGCTTTCATCTGCTGTCCCAATTTAGCGCACTGGAGAATGTAGAGCTTCCGTTGGTTTATCGCGGCATGTCGGCCAAGATGCGCCGGGAGCGGGCGATCAAGGCGTTGACACAGATGGGGATCGCCGACAAACGGAGTCACCTGCCGAAGCAGCTTTCGGGAGGACAGCAGCAGCGTGTCGCCATCGCGAGGGCGCTGGCTAGCGAACCTTCCATTCTGCTAGCCGATGAACCGACCGGAGCACTGGATTCGAAGACGGGCCATGAAGTGCTCGCCATATTTGAGGAATTGCATGCCAAAGGGCATACGATCGTGCTCATTACGCATGATCCGGCTGTAGCGGACCGCGCGCAAAGCGTCGTGCGCATAACCGATGGGGAATTGACGATAGTTAGGAGGGGAAGCGTTGCAATTTAGTCAAGGGGTTAAAATGGCTTGGAAAGCCATCCTGGCGAATAAACTTCGTACGCTTCTGACCATGCTTGGCATCGTCATCGGCGTTGCTTCGGTCATCACGTTAATTGCTATAGGCAAGGGGACGCAAAAGGAAGTGCAGGATCAGATGGCAAGCCTCGGCACGAACCTCCTGTCCGTAAGCATTACAGGACGCGGCGCCGTCAGCTCGCTTAGTGTGGAAGAAGCAATGGAGCTTGAGGAAATCGAGACTGTTCGCGGAGTGGCTCCGGTTGTCAGCGGAAGCACGCAGGTGAAATATGGAGCGGACAATGCGAATGTCAACACAATGGGAGTTACGGCCTCCTACGAGGAGGTTAGGGATGTCCACGTACAGAGCGGCCGCTTTATTAACGCAATTGATAACAGGTACCGGCAGAAGGTCGCACTGATGGGGACGGGGACCGCCAGCGAGCTGTTCGGCGACCGCAATCCTGTCGGTCAGTATATTTCGCTTAACAGCATTCGTTTTAAAGTCGTTGGCCTGCTGGAGGAGCAAGGAAGCTCCCTGGGCGGATCGAATGATAACCAAATTATGATTCCGATCAGTACCGCAGAGCGGCTGCTCAGGTCTTCCGGTGTACGGCAAATTTATATTCAAACGGAGAGTGAAAAGGACCTCACTGCCGTGCAGGCCGTCATAGAAAATAAACTGGCGAAGAAATTCAAGGGAGATTCGAGAAGTTACAGTATTTTCAACCAGGCGGATATGGTGCAGACGATGACGGCGGTGTCGTCCACCCTGTCCAAAACACTCGCAGGCATTGCAGGGATTTCCCTCCTCGTGGGCGGAATCGGCATTATGAATATTATGCTCGTGTCGGTGACGGAGCGCACCCGGGAAATAGGAATTCGCAAAGCGATTGGTGCAAAGCGTAAAGATATCCTGATTCAATTTCTGCTGGAATCTCTCGTTATTAGCGGTATGAGCGGTGTATTCGGTGTGATCGTCAGCTATTCGGCCGTTTATTTCCTGAATCAATCCGGCACAACAGCGGTTATGACCTGGGATACGATAGCTATGTCTTTTCTATTCTCCTTTACTATCGGAGTAATGTTTGGCATCTTTCCCGCCAACAAGGCTTCTCGCTTAAAGCCTGTCGATGCTTTAAGATATGATTGAGGCCATTTAATAGAGAGGAGGGACGAGGCATGCGCATGCCTTACATTCTAATTATCGAAGACGACCCTCACATTTCGGAATTAATTTCACTTTATTTAGTTAAAGAACGATTTCGCTGTGCCATAGCGGAGAATGGAAGCAGGGGCTTGGATTTATTTTATAAAGAGCCTCCTGATCTCATCCTGCTGGATATCATGCTGCCGAGGCAAGACGGCTGGCAGGTCATGGAGGAAATCAGGAAGATCCGCAACACACCCGTTATCATGATAACAGGCAAGGGAGAAAGCTACGACAAATTGAAGGGCTTTTCGTTAGGCGTTGATGATTACGTAGTTAAGCCTTTTGAACCGAAGGAGCTGGTAGCGCGGATTAAAGCGGTGCTGCGTCGACTGAACCCGGTCACGATGGGAGAAACGGTACAACTTCCCGGGCTAAAGATTAGTCCGGCAGAATATAAAGTGTTTGTGGATGGTGACAAGGTCAGCTTTCCACCGAAGGAAATAGAGCTGCTCCATTATCTGGTCGTTAACCGCAATCAGGTCTACACACGCGAACAACTGCTTAATCAGGTATGGGGATTGTCCTTTGAAGGCGATCTAAGGACGGTGGATGTTCATGTTAAAAGAATCCGCGATAAAATCGGGGAGCGTCAAGATTGGCGGATCGTAACGGTCTGGGGGATCGGTTATAAATTTGAGGTGAACGAAGGGTGCGTGTGCTAAACAGAATCCGGTTGAACCGGATCACCATCAAGCTGGTCGCAACGGTCATCGTGCTATTGTTTGTTTCTCAAGCACTGCTCCTCCTGATTTCAAGTGTATTGGTGCGGGGTGACATTCTGAAGAATGGAAGATTTGAGAATCGCAACGAAGTTCAGGGAGTCGCGGATTTTGTCGGAGAGGCGCTTGCGGACGGGTGGTCAACCGAAGGCATTCGATCGGCACTCAAGCTAAAAGACGGAAGACAAAGAGCGTGGTATGTATTCGACAGCGTTCAGAATACCGTCTTGTTTGAGGTTGTGCCGCAAACGATGACTTTTGAACCCGATGTCTCCTTCTTCTCCGTTGCGATGAATCAGCCCACCTCCGAGACCAGCCGCTTGCTGCAGCATGAAGGGGTGGACTGGTTTGTCGCCGCCGCTGCTGTCCCGGACCATAACGGTCTGGAGGTAATCAGTATCTCTCCTGTGTTTAAGCCTGATTTTAATCGCTGGAATCGCCAATTGGTCTATGCGGCCGTGACTACGCTCATCCTCGGTTTTTTTCTCGTGCTCATTATTTCCAATCTTATTACCCGCCGGCTTAAAAATATGATCGAGGCCGCCCGGAAAATCGCCAAGGGCGACTTCAAACAGGTCGTTCCGGTAGGCTCCCGGGATGAACTGGGGCAATTGGCCGAAACGTTGAACCAGGTGTCGCAGGAACTGGGCAGCCTCGATCAAATGCGTAAAAATTTTATCGCTAACGTTTCACATGATTTGAGGTCGCCGTTAACCTCTATTCACGGTTATGTTGGCGCTCTTCAGGATGGAACGATTGTGCCGGAACAAAATCAAAAATATTTGGCTATCATTAAAGGTCAGACCAAGCGTCTGATTCGGCTCGTTAACGATATGCTGGATATGGCCACGGTCGATGCAGGGCAATTCGCGGTCGTGTCTCAGGCCTTTAATCTGACTGAGACGATTCGTCGAACGCTCGCGAGAATGGAGCCTCAATTTTTGCATCACAGAGTTGTTTTTCAAATGGATTCGCAGGAAGGCAGGGACGTGTACGCCATCGGAGACTCGGATCGGATTGAGCAGGTACTGCACAATCTTCTCCAAAATGCCGTCGAGTTCACGGATTCAGGGAAAGAAATTCAAATTGTTATCCGAAAAACCGATCAAGCCGTCGTCGAGATCATCGACCAAGGAATCGGACTGGCTCCGGAGGAACTGGATCGAATCTGGGATCGGTTCTTTAAATCGGATGAAGCCAGATCCAAGAAGAACGGGACGGGCATCGGTCTCTCCATCGTAAAGGAAATTTTGGACAGACATCATTCAGAAATCAAGGTGAAAAGTGTTAAAGGAAAGGGTACGACATTTACATTTAGTCTTCCGCTAGCGGAGGCAGACGTTTCTGATCCATCATGCCATATCAAATAGTAATTGTACTAAAAGCAGCCATATTTTTGTAATTTATGGCTGCTTTTGCACGCTTGGCGTGAGATAATACCGATAGAAATTAATCTTGAAGAAAAACGTAAATGAAAAAGGGCTAAAAACGATAATCAGTTATTGACTCCGAAAGGCTATTCAAGCATGGATTACGGGGTTGAGCCGAACACAGAGAAGATCTAATACATTAAAGACACTAAATATTATTGTCATTAAATATTAATTTAGTTAAATAGTCTATCAGGAGGGTTTCCAGAATACTGAAGTTTATTTCTGAATTACCAACGGACAAACCTGTAGGCGGGGTACACTGTGTTCCTATTTTAGACAATGGCAATCTAGTGATGGTTTGGGAATAGAGAAGAGCGAATGGAAGTGATCAGAAGAGCGGGGATATTATCGGGTCAATTCAAAGTATAATTTTATCTGTAGAAAATGAGGATTAAAAAACAGGAGGTTCATATGAAACAAAATATTTATGATGACCCCGAATTTTTTCAAATGTATCATAAATTAAGACAGACAAGAGTAACCTACAATGATTTTATTGAGCAGCCTGCCATTAAACGTCTACTACCTGAGTTGAAGGATCTAAAAGTACTTGATTTAGGCTGTGGATTCGGTGAGCTTGCTAAGTACTGTGTCGATCAAGGTGCTCAATCCGTACACGGAATTGATATCTCTAAACAAATGCTGTCTATCGCCCATAAGGATCCAAGAATCACTTATCATTGTATGGCTATGGAAGATTTATTTTTTGAGAGAGGGGCGTTTGATTTAATAGTTAGTTCGCTTGCTTTTCACTATGTAGAGAATTTCAAGGAACTGATGATGAATATATCGAATTGGTTAACCGTAAATGGATATTTGGTTTTTTCGACTGAACATCCCGTTGTCCTTTCAAGAAAGGAACAGTCCGGTTGGATAGAAAATTCGGATAGAGAGAAGCTTTATTGGCCTATTGATCATTACGGTGAAGAAGGAATTCGAGAACAATTTTGGGGAGTCGAAGGTGTCATTAAGTACCATAGAAAACTATCTACACTAATAAACACACTACTAGAAAATGATTTTATGATAGAAAGAATGGAAGAGCCAGAATCTACTCCGGAAGGGCTCTCTAAAATGCCAAAGTTAATTAACGAAAGAAGAAGACCTTCCTTCCTCTTAATAAAAGCAAAGAAAAAAATGTGGGTAACTAAGGTGAAGGCGGAACACTGACCATTTGAAGTATTTTGCTATATAATGTTCCAATAGAGAAAGGAGGGAACGGTATGGAGTATGGTCTATCGTTTGGAAAAGAGAGGATCGCTCATGAATAATATCGGTTTTAGCAAATTGTATTGGGGCTTTCTGTTCATGATCTGCGTAAAGGATACTCGCGACTTGAGTCGTGAGAGGAATTTACGCCCTTCTCTTATTAGTCACACCCCTTTCCTCCTCCTCTTTTGATTAGATAAGTGATCTTACACTTATTTCTGAATTTCTGCTTCAAACAGGAACATATGTTTGATATAATGGAGTGTGTAGGATTAGGGTGAGTAACTTACAGCCTAGCCGAATCTTAACGTGAAGCAAGGTGACTTGACTTGAAGATCACTTTAACCGCCAAAGTGAAAATCTTACCCACTCCTGAACAAATCGAATGGTTACGACAGACCTTAGGGGCTTACCGTCTGGCAAGCGATCACCTGTCCAAGCTTGTATTTGAAGAGAAAGTTCTCTCCAAGACGAAGCTACATCAACGGACGTATCGTGAACTGCGTTCTACCTTTTCCTTACGATCTCAAATGGCTCAATCAGTCATGCGAACGGTGATCGCTCGGTACAAGTCGTTAATCGGCAATCGCCACCCCTGGACATTCGTCCGGTTCAAGAAACCGGAGCTTGACCTCGTTTGGCGTCGAGATTACTCGCTTACGCAACGGATGTTTTCCATCAACACCCTGCATGGTCGCATCAAGGTACCTTATGAATCGAAAGGCATGGAAACGTATTTGGATGGATCCTGGTCCTTCGGGACCGCCAAGTTGGTCCACAAGCGAGGGAAGTTCTTCTTACACCTTCCAATGACCAAAGAAGTGGAAGAAGTCTCGGATCCATCTTTGAATCAAGTGGTCGGATTAGACATGGGCGTCAATTTTATCGCGACCAGCTATGATTCCCAAGGTCAATGTACGTTCTTTCACGGTAGACCCATTAAGAATAAGCGCTCGAAGTACAAGCATTTGCGAAAGCAGCTGCAGCAACTGGGGACAGCCTCCGCTCGCCGTAAGTTAAAGCGAATCGGGGGACGAGAAAACCGCTGGATGACAGATATCAATCATCGGATATCCAAGGCACTCGTCCGCCGATATGGGGCCCATACGTTATTTGTACTGGAAGACTTAACGGGCATTCGAAACCGTACAGAGCGGGTTCGGGTCCAGGATCGTTATGAAACCGTCTGTTGGTCCTTCTATCAGCTGCGCCAGATGATCACGTACAAGGCCATCCTCCATGGAGCCAAAGTGATCGCGGTTGATCCCCGTTACACCTCACAAGCCTGCCCCAAATGTGAGCATACAGAGAGAGCCAATCGGGATAAGAAAAAGCACCGCTTCTGTTGTCAGAAGTGCGGGTATCGCTCGAATGATGATCGCATTGGCGCCATGAATCTTCAGCGCATTGGAATCCAGTACATCGCTGAAGTGGCTGTGTAGGTATACCTATGCAGTCGGGCAGCAGTCAACCTGCCTATGGTAACGCCCCCCCAAGGAAGGAGGCTAACCGCCGTACTCACTTCCGGGCAGTTACAAGCTCGTGACTTGAGTCATGAGTTGTTGACCATGATTGATTTTCGAATACAGGGCTTTGATATTTTGCCTGATATCATAGGCTATATATTGTTCGCTGTTGGATTTAGTACGTTAGCTGAACAAAGTTCCTATTTTAAAAAGGCCGGGAATCTGAATATTTTTATGATTTTCCTATCTATTTTCAGTATATACGAACAGCCTGATACAGGTGGAGGAATTCATTTTAACCCTATGGGCATGGTTGTTGGAATAGTTTCCTTAATCCTGGGTCTGGTCATTGTCTATTATTTATTTATGGGAATCAAGGAGATGGCAAATCGGCAAGAAAAAACAACGATATACGAAGAAGCGGAAAAAAGGTGGACGCAATATCTTTTACTGCAGGTGGCGGCTATGGTTGCCTTTGTTATGATCATCATACCACCGCTGGCTATTATTTATATTGTCGCTCTTTTTGTTTTCTCCATTGCCCTGACCATCCTGATCATGCGTTTTATGAAGAGATGTGAACAATATTTGTAAAAGATAGGCGCGGGATTTCCGAATTATGGTAATATTGCTATATAACCAGATATAGTTGTACTGAATCAGCGATGCATCCATTTTTCTTGCGATAGGAGAAGGATCATGCCCTATACACTCGCACACCCGATTACGGCGATTGTCCTTAAACGTTTGGCCCCCAAATCGCTGTGCTTTACGGGGTTGGTCATGGGAAGCATGGCACCAGATTTTGAATATTTTATTAAAATGGTTCCGATACAAACGATCGGTCATTCATTTTTGGGGTTACTGGTTCTAGTGATTCCTTTATCCATCATCCTCTCATTTCTGTTTCATTATTTAATCAAAAAGAATTTGGCGCTACATTTGCCATCACCATTGAATCAAGCTGCATCCGTTCTTGCTCAAAAAGAATGGAGGCTCGATGGGGCAAGGGGATGGGGAATATTTTTGTTGTCGGTTGTCCTTGGTTTTTTAAGCCATTTATTTTTGGATAGCCTGACAGACAGCTCCTTATATCTGTCTATGCCTTTCATTCAAGGTCAGGTGACTTCTTCTATCCGTTGGTCATTTACTATCTTCATGCAATATATTTTATCGATTATTTTTTTAAGTATTGAATTAATTATCTTAATTCGGATCGTGCTTCGAACAAAGAAAAATTCACTTGAGATACCCTATGTTGCCACTAAAAACAAAATTGTTTATTGGTCCATAGTCTTATTTTCAATCGTTATGGCAACCTTTATAAAGGTCTGGTCCGTTTATTCCACGCATACGGAAGATCTCCTGAAAGAACTCCTAGGACATGCGGTCGAAATATTAATGGTCGCTCCATTCTCCGGAATGGCTGTGGGGATCGTGATAGCTTCCATTGTATCCATAAAGCCCATTTCTACGAAATGTACTTGAAGAGTCAGTAACGTACATCGGGGAATAATAAAATTGAGGATCTGTAACGTTAAAAATAAGAGTGGCATCACGGGAATAAATCTTGTCTCTTAGAGACGAGATTTATTTTTCATTTCGCTGGATTTGACCGAAAATTTATGTTGACATTCCATATAAATCCATATAACATACGTTATATAACATTTGTTTTTATGTGGAGATGATAATATTATGCCCCCAAAAGCAGAGATAACTAAGGAAAAGCTTTTAGACACAGCGTTTAAAATTGTACGAGAAGAAGGCCTTGAAGCTCTAACAGCCAGGAGTATAGCACAAAGACTTAAATGCTCAACTCAGCCTATTTACAGCGTGTATGGGAATATGGAAGAAGTAAAAGACGATGTGTTTAATCGAGCAGTTGACTATGCCCTTGCCAGCATGAAACAGTACCACAATGACAAAAACGCGCCTGCCATGAACTTGGCGATCGGTTGTCTACTTTTCGCCAGAAATGAAAAGCATCTTTTCCGAACCCTGTACCTTTCTGATTATAGAAGGCATTACTTAAAAAGGAACAAGGACAAACTTAAAGAGGAAATGTATGCTGCTTTTTTACTGCTCGATAAAAGATTAAGCACGATGGCAGAGAGTAAGGCCGAGAAAATGTTTCGTAAACTCACCACTTATTGGCTTGGAATTGGCATGATAATCAACACCAATACGTCAGAGCTCGATATTGACGAGGCTACAGAAATGTTGGAAGAGATGTACCAAACTCTAACGGTCAAAGAAGGGTTAGCCTAAAAAAAGAAGGTGATTCTATATGGGTTATGCACGCCGTCCTTCTTCTTTTTTTATAGCACGGAGACTTTTTGCTTTTCTTAAACCTTATCGTTTCTGGGTAATCATTAAACTGTTAAGTACATTAGTGAATGCGGCGAATGACATTTTTTTAGTCTATTTGCTTAATATATTGGTGAACTCTTCCTTGAACGGAGATCTGGCGGAGTTAGGCAAATCTATTCAATATATGATTCTTTTTGTTATCATCGGAATCATCATGAATTTCGTGGAAACGTATTCATCCGGACGGTTCAGTGTTTATGCTGCCCGTGATATGAATGACAGCTTTAGTTCTCATATTGGCCAATTGCCTATCTCCTATATGGAAACACATCATTCGGCAGATCTTGTTTCGAGAATGACCAATGGTGTTAATGCTATTGAGGATTTTATCAGGGACGATCTCATGGGGATGGTTTTCCAGACGGTTAGGTTGATTGCAAGTATTGTGACGATGTTTTTTCTTAATTGGAAATTATTATTGATTTGTGTTATGGTCCTTCCCTTAATGGCGGCTCTGACAAGCTTGATTAGTCGCCCATTAAATGAATACTCCTCAAACCTTCAGCGCAGCTTGGCGAAATCCAATTCTGTAGTCCAAGATGCCATTAACGGCATATATACAATCAAATCATACAATCTGGTTCAAATCTTATTTTCTAAATTTCAAGCATTGCTTGAACAGATGTTAACGGATTCCCTGAAAGTTGAAAAGCGTAAAGCGATGATGGGTTTTATGAACGTCATCGTGCAGTCCGTTCCATACTTACTCTTTTTTCTTTTCGGGGGATTTATGGTTATTAATGGAGAATTTACTACAGGCGGACTGGTAGCATTCGCCCAATTGCTCGCTTATCTCGCACCGGCGATGGCTATTCTGCCCCACTATATAAATAAATACAAAATTGCTTCGGGGGTTGCGGAACATCTCTTTGAGATTCTCGATGAGAAGACGGAACGGATAGGCGAAAAAAGGCCGAACATATCCCCGTCGGCTCCCGCATTGGAGTTCACCGATGTTTTGTTCTCGTATGACGGAGACAAGAAGATTTTGGAAAATGTCAGTTTTACGTTGCCGCAAGGGAAGAAGGTAGCTTTGGTGGGACCAAGCGGATCCGGAAAAACTACGATTTTTAAACTGATTTCCGGGTTCTATAATTACCAAGGTGGGTGTATCAAGCTATTCGATGAACCACTCACTGAGTGGGATATTGCATATGCCCGATCCCAAATTTCGTTGGTATCGCAGGAGACGTTCCTGTTTTCTGGATCCATAGCGGAAAACATCACCTGTGGAAAAAGTGACTTCAGTATGGAAGATGTGGTGAGGGCTTCAAAGATGGCGAACATTCATGAATATATTCAGTCTCTGCCTCACGGATACGACTCCCATGTCGGGGAAAGAGGCGTAAAGCTTTCCGGGGGACAACGGCAGCGTATATCGATCGCACGCGCCATCTTGAAGAACGCCCCGATATTGCTTTTGGATGAGGCGACCTCAGCGCTTGATTCCGAATCGGAAATGTTGGTACAAGAAGCCATCAACCTCATCATGAAGGACAAAGCGGTGTTGGTCGTTGCACATCGGCTGTCTACAATCATCGAAGCCAGTGAAGTTCTTGTATTGGAAGAAGGCCGTATTGTCGAAAGCGGGACCCATCATGAATTACTTCTTAAAGACGGAGCCTATAAGCGTTTATATAACAACCAACTGATTCATCAAGGGAACTCTCAGACGCTGCTTGAAATGGAGGGAGCTTGAGACCATGATGAACGACAGTAACTCTGAAGTTTCACGGCTGGTGAGATTGATCAGACCGAGAAAGAAAGCCTACCTGATTGGACTGTTCGGCTGCAGTCTCATGGATTCGATAGTCGCCATCGTGTTCCCACTATTGGTAAAATTCGTACTCGATGCCATAACCGACAAAAATATGGATGTCTTATGGATGGTCAGTCTGGGATTTACTCTCATTACTGCCGCTTTATTCTGTCTCACACCATTCTTTCAATATTTGTTCGGAAAGACGGTTAAATCGATCATGATGGATCTTCGGTTGCTTGTATTCCACCACATGGAAAAGCTTCCTGTTTCCTATTATGAGAACACACACAGCGGCGACAGCATATCGAGAATCAATAATGATGTTGGTGAAGTGGAACACGCTTTATCAGGAAATTTACGTAACATTATATCTTTGGTCATGACTGGAGTTTATTCAGCTGTCATTATGATAATCTTCGAATGGAGATTTGCCGTTGCCCTGATTTTGATGGGGTTGTTGTCCACCTATGTGAATACCCGGTTTGCCATACCATTGCGAAAAATTAGCACGGAAATACAACAAGGTTCGGCCAGACAAATGGAACGGTTAATGGAACTGATAGCAGGAACACAAGTAAGCCGCATCTTCCAAATGCTGGACAGGATGAACGGAAAATATAAAGAAACTAATCACCAGTTGGCCAAATTATCCATCTCCCGCATAAATAAATATGCTTTTCTAAACAGCACGAATTATATGTTGATGTGGATAAACAATGGCGGAGTCTTTATTTTTGGCTCGTTAATGGTCATTAACGGGCTGACATCCGTAGGGACATTATTATCAATTATACTACTGCTGGACCATGTGACGAATGTTTTTCGCCAGTTTGGAAATTTTTGGTCCAATTTGCAATCGTCGTTGGCAGGAGCCAGCCGGGTGTTTGAATTATTAGATTTCGCCGAAGAACCGGAAAGGTATCCCGCTGTAGTGGAGGGGGTCGTTTATAACGAAACCCTGGGAATGATTGAGTTTAGAAACGGGGCGTTTGCCTATAACGAAAATGAAAAAGTACTGGACGGGTTAAGCTTAATAGTTGAAAAAGGACAGGTTGTCGCTCTCGTAGGCCCCAGCGGAGGAGGAAAAAGTACAATAATTAAGCTCTTGCTAGGTTTTTATTCTCTTGAGCAAGGTGAAATTCGAATGGAGGGCAGGCGATTCGCAGATTATCCGCTATCAGAACTAAGGGATAGGATGGCTTATGTCTCCCAAGATACCTACCTTATTGAAGGGACAATTGAAGAAAATATCCGATACGGGCGGATGGACGCTTCTAATGAGGAGGTTGTCGCCGCGGCCCGCGCTGCGTATGCCCATGACTTTATTATGGAACTGACGGATGGTTACAACACAATGGTAGGGGAACGGGGAGCGAGACTTTCGGGTGGCCAGAAGCAGAGGATAGCGATCGCCAGAGCATTTTTGAAAAATGCTCCCATCTTACTGCTTGACGAAGCTACATCAGCACTGGATTCTAAATCAGAGCAGGCTGTTCAGCAGGGGCTTCAACGCTTAATGGAAGGGAAAACCACTATTGTGATCGCCCATCGATTGTCAACGATAAAGCAGGCCGATGTTATCTATGTAATCGACAAAGGGAGAATAGTGGAGCAAGGAACACATGATGAATTACTGGAGGTGGGTGGAGCATACAGTCGCTTGCATGATATCCAGGGAAGGCATAATGAGTTTCAACCATAATTCATACAGTAAAAACTTTATCCAATAGCAAAACCTCGCCATTTAATGGTGAGGTTTTGCTATTGTGCTGCTTCACGTCTTTTGGGTATTCGGCGAACCGTGGGGGAATGATGATGGCCATTCTTACTGAATCAGATGGTAATCGGATGTTTACTCCCGTTATAGGGATACCCGCCATTAAAAGGGGCATTCCTATTGTATTCTTTTCTTTTCAATCCTCTGCAATTCTCGTTTCGGCCATTCCGCCTCCATGTAAAAGTCATTCTCTTGAAGGAATTTAATGATTGCTTTCCATTTATTGATTGCTTCATCCAACCTTCCTGCAACTGACAGGATAGTTCGATTATTATTAAATTTTCTCAGGTTATCTTTGAATATTTTGATACTATGAATAGTGACAAACAACGCAAGTATTTTTTAATGAATTGAGGGATAGATACATGAGTGACCGGCAAGAAATCAAACCAACCGCCCATGACCTGATGGAGTTCCATGTTGAGGCGCTGTTTACGCATGACCAGAACATGCGGCTTCGTTCGATAAACGAGCCTTGGCCCGGAGAGGCCCCGGCGCCCCGGTTTTTCTTAGGGCGGACTATAGAGGGAACGGCTATTTGTCGGTTTCGGTATGATGTCCCGGAGATTCTGATCGAGCAATTGGAGGGATTGTGTGCTGACGAACCGATCGTTAGGGACTTCCAGACGAAACCGAAACATTTCGAGGCATATATGAACCTCCTCCAAGGGGAACGGTTCTCGATGGGACCTTGTTTTCTTGTTCCTGGCGAAGCCGAGCCGACCCTGCAGGTGGTCAGCATCACCCGGGAAAATATGACGGAATGGTTGCACGGCGGTTTCGAATGGCTGACCTCCGAAATAGACTACGCGCAGCCCTGTATTGCGCTAGTGCGCGAAGGGCGTGCCGTCTCGATCTGCCGCAGTGTTCGCATCACCTCCAATGCACACGAAGCAGGACTTGAGACCTTGGACTTGTTTCGTGGAAGGGGATATGCCGCCGCAGTTGTTGCCGGATGGGCAATGGCGGTGCGGGAGCTAGGTGGAATCCCGCTGTACAGTACTTCGTGGGAGAATCTTGCATCCCAAAGTGTGGCGAGAAAATCCGCCTTGTCCTTGTATGGAGTCAATTTCACAGTTACTTAAGCTCATTCCGGAGGCTGGTTGGTATAATACTAATAAACATGACATCACCCGCAATGTAGCTGGATATTCGCTCGTGTGCTTGAGATCAACGCACACGGGCTTTATTTTTTGACAACAAGGGGCACCAGAATCATCGTACGCCAAAGGACAGGCAAGATGCTTGCGTTTCATATCGTGATGTCAGTTGCAACAACGGTTTTGGTGTGCGTCATGCTGGCCGATCCGGCCGTCTGGAATCCCGATTTTATCCAGCAGTTGGAGGCGGCAGGAATTATATCAGCCGGCGGAGAAGGATTCGACACGGTGGTTTCGATATGGTTCGGGGTAACCGAATGGCTCATTGTTGCCATTGGACTTTTCGCTCTGATCGACATTATATCCGAAATATACAAGTGGTATCGGGTAAAGACATCTGCATAAAACGGAAAGACAGCAAGATCCGCATCGGTACCGCTAGCAAAACGCGGTGCCAATTCCAGCAAGGTCTAGATCCTTGCATATATCATATGGCTGAGCGTATGTGAACGGAGCAAATATGGTTCGACTAGCCTGGTTGAGCAGCAGCAGGAGGGTGTTTCGAAAATGATTGATGGAGGGATAAAAATGAGAGAGCAGTCGCTTGAGCGCAAGCTGGAACTTGTGAAAGCTGAATTAGGAGAATTATCTTATCAGACATTTGAATTCATAAACACAGGCTGCGAGAAAGATGTTGTGGTCTTGGACAAAAAAACAGTGATTTCATTCTATCGTCATGGACTTCAGTTAGACGCTTATGGTGTGAGACAAGAACTGATTCACAGATTGGGGAAGCACACGGAGGCAGTTTTGCCGAATAATTCATATATTTCTCCAACGAAGGATTTCGTTATGGAAAAATATGTGCCGGGACATCGAATCACACCTCAGTATGTAAAGGAACATTTGGAAAACGCAAAACAAATAGGAAGATCACTAGGCAGGTTTTTAAGACAACTCCACAGGGTATCAGCAGAAGGATTGGATTTGCATACCGGTTTTGCACAGGATGTTCGAAATGACATGAAAGAAGGCATCGCGCTTCTGGAGACCAGGCTTTCCGATTCCGAGATGAATCAAGTTATGGAGTTCCTGAATGAATATTATAAAATTTCCGAATCGGTTCAGAAATGTGTTGTTCATGGCGATTTTCATTACGACAATATATTTTGGGATGAGAAGACCGGCCGCCTTGGGGTGATAGATTTCAATGAAGGAGGAATCGAAGACCCCGCCCTGGATTTCATGTATATGGGTTATTATCCCGAACAATTCCATCAAGCGGTATTTGAGGAGTATGGTTCAGCAGATAGCTGCTTGTATGAAAGAAGTCAAATGTACGACAGAATCTATGGGTTGTATGATATGGTCGAAAATATCCAAAATGATCCTCGGAAACCGGATTTTCAAAAAGGGTATAGAAGATTTTTTGACAAGAGTACTGACAAATAAATTAAAATATTTCACGCCTATTCTGCAGCCGACCCGGTATCATCAGAAGATGAGATTAGCAATTAAGACATTTTTTGGTGAGGGACATAATGCTCAAAATTACATTGCGTGGAACACCTTATGAAATCATAACATAGATGATAGCTCCGAAGGATATAAACGACACCTTGCCCTCGAAGATTTGCTGTCCCAAAGCCAGTTGTCCGAACAAACCATGAAGACCATACTAAGCCACAAAGAGGGTGATTACCCGGTATGTCGAAAGACTACCCAGGTCAGTTTTATGGCTTTTCCAGAGCAACTAATGCTCAAAGTGTCCGATGGAAAACCGACTCCTGAAGGCTACCAAGACTTCATACTCACTTTATGACAAACTAATCATTAAAAAAGGTCGTTCATATATTCTTTTGGAGGTAGGTATTAAATGTATATAGTGAATGTAGAGGGCGCTGTATTCAATGAAGACAAATGGCTTGTCATTAAACGCAGTACGAAAGAAGAGCACGCCGGAGGAACCCTCTCTTTCGTCGGGGGCAAGGTGGATCCTGAAGAAACGGCGCTTGAAGTTTTGGAAAGAACAGTGAAGAGGGAAATATTTGAAGAGGTTGGCATCGAGATAAAAGAAGAGCTGCATTTCTTGTATAGTTCCTCATTTGTTTTAAAAGATGGACGCCATGTGCTCAATGTCGTTTTCCTGTGCGAATACGGCAAAGGAACAGCCTATTGTAAAAGTCCCGATGAAGTTGAAGAAATCTATTGGTTGCCTTTTACTGAAATCATGAATCATCCCGAACCCCTGAGTGGACCAAGGAGAGTGTAAGAAGAGCAGAGCGTTTGCGAAAAAAACTGTTCCGTACAGGATAGTTTAATTATGATCAATCTTTACTATCTGAAGAATTCGGAGAAGAAGTAAAATGATCGGAAAGGATAGGATCACGGACAGAAGCAAAGGAAGGTAGGGTGTGAATGAGTGATGTTCAAGCGCAATCGATACTCGTTCGGTTGAAGAATCAAGGAATTCTTCAACCGGCATGTATTTTGAACTGGCAAATGTCGGGTACGACTACGGGCAAAGTATACACTGTCAGCTTTCGTGACGAACCGTTTTATGTTCTGAAAATCGATGATCCTAAACACGTAGAATTAGTGGCAAGCTTTCTTCAAACCTACACAGGATTGATTTTCCCCAAGCTTCATTTTGTCGATCCGGCTCATCAATTCTTCGTCTATGAGTATATTCAAGGAACCGCCAATAAAGAGATGGGGTCCAAATCAGAATGGCTGTCCGCCTTGGCTGAATCTCTCATAAATCGATATCAACGCGCCAGTGCTGACCAAGGTTGGGGGTGGCTGGATGAGCCGCTTGCCGACTCTTGGCCGGCGTTCCTGCAGCAGCGGATCGTCGAGGCGCGTGATCAAATACGAGGCTTGCTGCCACAAGACGACCATGATTGGGTTAAGCAGCTTCCTGAAGCCATATACCGATCGGGTAATCTGCAAGCATATTTGCTGCACGGGGACTGTGGGGTTCATAATTTTATTTTTGATTCGTCCGTATTGCGAGGCGTCATCGACCCATCGCCAATGGTCGGACCTTCGCATTATGATTTTCTCTTCGCCTTTTGTTCGTCTCCCGACGACTTGACTATGGATACACTTAGGCGTGCGGCCCGTACCTTACACCCTTCCTTGTGGCAGTGGGATGATCATCGGTCGTTGGTGGAAGAAGTACTTGTTCAGCTTTATTGTAGGATTGCGACATGCTTAAAGTACCATTCTTCACATTTGCCTGAATATTTGAAAGCTTGGGCTTATTGGAGCAAGCTGAGGAACGAGGCGATTACATGATCATCGCAACTTATAATATATGGAACGACGAAAGAACGCTAAGCGGCAGACTGGCCGCCCTCTGCGAAGAAATTGGTTCTGTTTATGCGGATGTTATCGCTTTTACTTATTCCCTCGATGTGATTCCGACGATGTAACTGGATTTTATGCAGGTAAATTCTAGTGAATGGTAGAAAGCAACTAGACTAACTGGAAAAACTGCATTTAAAATGGAATATTTCGGCTGATACCGCCCTTTTTCGGAAAAATAGATGGAGGTTTTCCATTTAGTTTTCGTTTTTAACATCAAAAGGAGCAAAATAGCTGGATGAAATCCATTTAGCGCCCATGCCGGTACAAAATTACCTTTACTCTACTTTCTTTGCTTGATATGATGTATCCAAAATATCGAAAAAGCGATGACGAGAAAAGTAAATAAAACATTCTTCCACAGAGAGCTCCGGCTGCTGAAAAGGAGTGAAGAATGTTTTATTGAAGAAAGCCTCTGAGCCGTACATCGGAACCGTAAGAGGGGATGGTGTAACAGGAGCTCCTGTTATAGAGCTAGAGTATAAGCTGTCTTACTAAAGATAAGCCGTACTTGAAGAGGCAGAAATGGCGACATATCTGTGAATCCGGGTGGTACCACGAGCATACAATACTCGTCCCTGAGACTAAAGTCTTGGGGGTGAGTTTTTTTTATTTACACGAAAGTTCTACGAAATTCATATCAAACAAGGAGTGAGCCATATGTCCAGGTTAAGAGCGGCAGTCGTCGGAGCGACGGGAATGGCCGGTCAGCAGTTTGTCCAGGCATTATCCAATCATCCGAACTTTGAAGTTGTCGTTATGGTTACCTCAAGAACTATGGAAACATACGAAGAAGCCTTATTGGAATCGAATGGTTCATCCAGATGGACACAAAGTACGCCGGTTCCCGGAGACATGCTGGAAGTTCCGGTCGTCTCCTCCAAGGAGTTCCGTCCCGACTCCGTTGACGTTATTTTTACGGCGATTGAATCCGATCTTGCCAAAGAGCTTGAGCCTTGGTTTGCCGAAACGACCCCGACTTTTTCGACGGCATCCGCCTTTCGTTACTTCGATGACACTCCGCTTCTCATTACCGGAGTTAATGACGATCATGCGGATTTAATTCGCAAACAGCAGCAAGAACGCGGCTGGCAAGGCTTCGTGCTGCCTGTTCCCAATTGTACGGTTACCGGATTGGCGATCACTTTAAAACCGTTGCATGAACACTTTGGCATTCAAAATGTTCTGATGGTCTCCAGCCAATCGCTTAGCGGTGCCGGAAGAAGTCCAGGGGTGCGTTCTTTAGATATTCTGGACAATATCATCCCGTACATCCCGAATGAAGAGGAGAAGGTCAGAAAAGAACTGTTAAAGATTCTCGGCGAATATTCGGGCGAGGGCATTATTCCGGCTGAGATTCACATTAATTGTATATGTACGAGAGCGAACGTGCTGGATGGACACACGGAATCCGTATTTGTGGGTCTAAGGAAACAAGCAAGCTTATCTGAAATTAAAGAAGCGATCCAACGTTATAATCCTTTCGGGAACTGCCATCCTCTACACTCGGCTCCCGAACGAATGATTCATCTTTTTGATGACCCGTTCCGCCCTCAACCCCGCTTGGATCGCGAGCTCGGAGGCGGTATGACCACAAGTATGGGGAGACTGGAGGAGGAGCCTGTCCTTGGTGGGGTGAAATATGTTTTGGTTTCCCACAATACGAAGATGGGTGCCGGAAAAGGTGCGGTTCTGCTCGCTGAATCCATGTTGGCAAGGGGGCTGCTGCAGAAGTAGAGATTAATGTTCGACCGACCGCCGTCATCCAGTGCAACACCTCTTGCTGATATCGTTCGGAGTTCGCCATAAGCGGGCTCCGTTCTTTTTTTGCAAAAAAAAGAGCAAATCGTTGATATAATGCAGATTTCGTTGATTCGCGCGGTAGTTTTCAAACTTTGAAAAAAATACAATATTAGCAAAAGGAGGTTTCCAGGGTGAACGATTCAAATTACAGCAGAAAAACTATAAATTTTAACACGGATTGGAAGTTTATTTGCGAGGACATCCTTGGGGCCGAGCAGAAGCCGTTTCCCGCCGGAAGCTGGGAGACGGTCTGTTTACCTCATGCCCCTAGAATAGAGCCGCTTCATGTCGATTTGCATTTTCAAGGAATTTGCTGGTACAGAAAAACGTTTATCGCAGAGGAAAAATTCAAAGGCAAGAAGCTTTTTGTGGAATTCGAGGCAGCCATGCAAAATGCTTATGTTTGGGTAAACGGAAAGTTCAAGCTGAACTATAAAGGGGGTTTTTTGCCGTTTACTATTGACATCACTGACGAAGTAGAGTTCGGGGAGGAAAATGTGATAGCCGTCCGGCTGGATAATCGTAACAATGGAAGCATTCCTCCCGGCAAACCGCTGGAAAGCCTTGATTTCTCCTATTTTGGCGGCCTGTATCGAAACGTGCATCTTCATGTTACGGACAAGCTCCATGTCACCGATGCCGTATATGCCGGCAAGGCGGCGGGTGGCGGAATCTTCGTCAAATATAGCGGGGTTTCGAAAGAGTCGGCTGCGATTGAAATCCAAACCCATGTGTTAAACGAGCACGATGCTGCCAAGAAAGTAAAAGTGGCGACATCGATTCTGGACAGGCAGGGCCGGATTATTGAATCGGCGGTTACAGCGGTCGAGAGCGTTGCCGCGGGCGGGGACATGACATTCGTGCAATCCATGACATTAACGAATCCGCAGCTCTGGCATCCCGACAGTCCTTATTTGTACGACTTGCATACTCAAGTGTTGGATGACGATCAATTGGCGGATGAAGCGCGTACCCGGATCGGGATTCGGACGATATCGTTCAGCAAAGAAGAGGGCTTCACCATTAACGGAGAAAGGCTCGTTATCCGCGGAACGAATCGCCACCAGCAATTTCCTTATATCGGTAACTCAGCGTCAGACAACGCCCATTATCGCGATGCGAGTAAGCTGAAGGAGGGGGGCTTCAACTTTGTCAGGCTCGGTCATTATCCGCAATCGCCGGCTTTTCTGGATGCCTGCGACGAGCTCGGATTGATGGTTGTCGAACCGGTACCCGGGTGGCAGTACTGCGAGGAAGGCGAATTTCAGGAAATAGTCCGGCAGAATGTTCGGGATATGATCCGCCGCGACCGAAATCATCCGTGTGTGATTATGTGGGAGGTAAGTTTAAATGAGACTTATCATGGCCGTCCGGGGGCAACGGATGAATTTTTCCGCGAGCTGCATCTGATCGCGCACGAAGAATATCCGGGAGATCAAATGTTTACATCCGGGGATACGCTCGGAAGACAAAATCCCGCTTACGTCGGCTTTGACGTGCCTTACACGCTTTGGAACGGCGAAACTTTATCCCGCCCTCTGGAGGAGGTTCTCCCCGACAAAGGAGGATTCGATAGGGAGTACGGAGATTATGAATTCGGAGGCCATGAGAGCACAAGCCGGGTGCCGCGCGGCGCCGGGGAACAAAGACTGCTCCTGCAGGCCTGGAATTATCAATGGTCGCTGAACCGTAACCGCGGGAACCGATGGTCGCTTGGAGACGCATCATGGGTCGGGATCGACCATAACCGCGGCTGTTCCCCTCGCTTGTCGGAATGCGGAGCACTCGATACGTTCCGGCTGCCCAAATACGTCTACTATTTTTATCAGAGCCAGAGAAGCCCGGAAATCATTCATGAGAACGTGGATAGCGGACCGATGGTATATATTGCGAACACTTGGACGGAAAGAACAACCCCCGCCAAGGTCGTCGTTTTCTCCAATTGCGATGAAGTCGAGCTGTTTGTAAACGGCAAATCTGTCGGGATTCGCAAGTCCGATCAAGGACCGGACACGGAGTACGGTGAGCGCGTGACAGGCTATGAGGTGGATTATTGGCTTACGGATGAGGAGCAGCATAAGGGGAAGGGGACCGGATTCGACGCGAAAACGGATGCTGGCCATATGAAGGTTTATCCGCATGACGGGGGAAATTGCTGCAACTTGGAACGGGCGCCGTTCACATTCACCGGAGTGAACTATGAGCCTGGACAACTGAAGGCAGTAGGGCGAATAGGAGGGAAGGAAGCGGCCGTATGCGTCGTGCAAACCCCGCTTGAGCCCAAGACGTTATCCATCCGCATCGATAAGAGCGGGAAAGACCTTTCCGCCGACGGCGCCGACTTCGTCTTCGTCTATGCGGAAATCCAAGATGCGAACGGGACCGTGGTCCCCTCCGCCATCCACGAGGTTATGTTCAGTATCGAAGGTCCGGCGGTCATCATCGGTGAAAATCCGGTACGGGCAGAGGCCGGTATTGCGACAGTGCTGCTTCAGTCCCTTACAACAGCTGGCGAAATAACTGTGACGGTTTCCTCCCAAGGCTTGAGTCCGGCGGTGACGCACATTTCGACTATATAGGGGTAATGACTTATTTTGTTGCTACAGTGCAAATATCGTTGATAGCGTCAGTAGGTTTATTTTCGGATAACCGTTAGAATAAAATAACCCCACACAGTACTTTGCGGGGAGCCCCAGAACTTATAAAAGACAATTTGCTATTGAAGGATGAGGTGAATGCTAGTGGCGAAACGTTTTTGGCAACAATGGGACTTGCAGATTATGGTCATTCCGGCCATCATCCTCATCATCATATTTTCCTATATTCCGATGTGGGGGCTACTGACGTCCTTTCAGGATTACAATCCGGCCAAAGGTTTTCTGGGAAGCCAATGGGTTGGCCTCAAGCATTTCAAAATGTTTTTTAATGCGCCGGAGTTTTGGCTAGTTATGCGCAACACGATTGTGATCAGCCTGTTGAAGCTGTTCGTGGCCTTTCCCGCGCCGATTATTCTTGCTCTCATGTTCAATGAAGTGAAGAATGCGGCGTTCAAACGGCTCGTCCAGACGATCAGCTACTTGCCCCATTTTATTTCGTGGGTGATCGTTTCCGGTTTCGTCATTTCCCTTCTTTCCGTCGATAACGGAAGCTTGAACATGCTCTTGCAAAAGGTCGACCTGATTAAGGAACCTGTTAACTGGTTGTCAATTCCCGAATATTTCTGGTCGATTCTGATTACGACAGGGATATGGAAAGAGGTTGGCTTCGGAGCCATCGTTTATTTGGCGGCTATTGCGGGTGTCGATCCCCATATGTACGAGGCGGCTTCGATCGACGGGGCCGGACGAATGCGGCAGTTATTTTCGATTACGATTCCTTCGATCGCGCCGGTCATTATCATTTTTCTCATCTTGTCGGTGAGTCAAATATTGAATGCGGGCTTTGAAGAAATCTTGCTGCTGACCAATCAGGGCACCAACGTCATATTAAGACCGGTCTCGGAAACAATCGACACTTACGTCTACCGTGTCGGGATCCAAAATTACCGTTACTCCTATGCAACGGCGGCCGGGTTGTTCAAAGGGGTCGTCAGTGTAGGACTGCTCTTCATCGCGAACTGGATTGCGAGAAAGCTGGGAAGCGCGAGTCTATGGTGAGGAAGGAGGGAGCGGACTTTGAAGAGGCGAACCGCCGAAGATTATGTGCTGGACAGCGTCATTTATGTATGTTTGATAGCGCTTGCTTTCGTCACCCTGTATCCTTTCTGGAACTCTCTGGTCATTTCGTTTAACGATGGGAATGATACGGCGGCAGGGGGCATCACCTTTTGGCCGAGGGAATTTACGATGGAAAACTACAAGTACGTTTTCAGGGACAGCAGGCTGATTCATTCATTCTGGGTTACCGTTGCCCGAACGGTCGTGGGCACTTTCCTGTCGATTCTGTTTACATCGATGTTTGCTTATGCGATGGCCAAACGGGGCCTGATCGGCAAAAAATTTTATATGATTATTTGCGTGGTCACAATGTACTTCAGCGGCGGGCTCATTCCGAGTTACTTATTGATCAAAGAGCTGCATTTGATGAACACGTTTTGGGTGCTCGTTATTCCCGGCCTGATCAGCGTATGGAATATGATTATTTTTCGCACTTTTTTCCTGGGGCTTCCGGACGGACTGGAGGAATCGGCCAAGATCGATGGCTGCAATCATCTCCAAACTTTTTTTCGCATCGTCATTCCAGTGTCCGGCCCCGTCATTGCCACTTTGTCGCTATTCACAGCGGTAGGCCATTGGAACGCATGGTTCGACGCCTCGATCTATATTACGAATCAGAACCTGCTGCCGATTCAGGTCATCTTGAACCAAACGATCAGCTCGATCCTTGAGGTTGAGGCGTCTACACAGATAAGCGGAACCAAACAGGAATTTCTGCTCGGCATGCAAAGCGTGACACACAAATCCGTCGTCATGTCGACGATGATGGTGGCCACCGTTCCGATCCTGATGGTCTATCCTTTTGTACAAAAGTTTTTCGTCAAGGGGGTGCTTGTAGGGTCTTTGAAAGAATGACGGAGATGTTACAAGCCGGAAACGGCTTTAATTATATAACACCAAAAATTAGAAAGGGGATAGCGGCAAATGAAAAGGAAAACAGGGCTAGCTGGTTCACTGGCCGCCGTTTTGACGCTGGGAACGCTCCTTGCAGGATGCGGAGCAGACAAGCCGAATGAAGGGGGGACCGCTTTACAAACTCCGGACGGGGACAATCTTCTCTCCTTCACCTATTACAACTTTTCAGACGGTTGGCAGCCTGCAGCATGGGGAGAAACGGTTACGACGAAATGGATCCAGGAGAACAAGGATGTCTCCATCACCTATGTTCCCACCAACGGCAACGCCAAGCAAAAGTTTAATACGATGTATGCCAGCGGCGATCTCTCCGATGTCATTTCGCTGGGACCGGGACCCGAGCTGGACCGGATGGTCAGCGAAGAGCAGCTGGTCGCGCTCGATCCCTATCTCGACAAATATCCGAATCTGAAAAAATCGGCGGGAGACCAAATCCTCAACATTAACCGTTCGAGCGACGGCAAGCTGTATATGATTCCGGACTGGTATGTTCCCGGAGATCATTTGAACGGCAACGGCGGATATGCGATCAATCGCAAAATCTATAGTGAAATGGGCTCGCCGAAACTGGAAACGTTAGCGGATTTCGAAAGCTACTTGCGCAGTGTGAAAGAAAAATATCCGGACATGATTCCGCTCGAGGTCGGCAATCCTTATGCGATCAAGATGATGTATTCGGCCTTTAAAGAAAACAGCTCGCCTTATTTTGTCAGCCGAATGTTGTACCCGGATGGAAACGAGCTTAAGCCGATTACGGAAGACCCGGCTTTCAAGGAGTTCATCCTGTATGCAAGCCAATTGTTTCGTGATAAGCTAATGACGCAGGATGTCTTTACGCAAAAAACGGATCAGATGGTTGAGAAGCTGAGCCAGGGCAAAGTGGCGGTCGCGCTCGAAGCGAACCTGTCCGGCCGGGCCCGCGTTCCGAACTCCATTCTTCGGGCACAGGATCCCGACGGCGGATATGAGTTTATTTGGCCGATCCACAAGGAAGGGCTGGATAAAAACAAAATTTATGTGAATTATACGGGCCGAGAGGGCGGCGGCAAAATCGTCATCACGAAGAAGGCAAAGGATCCGGAACGTATTTTTGCTTTTCTCGATTGGGCGACAAGCGACGAGGGTCAGGCGGTACTTTGGTTCGGACCTCCAGGATTCCTGTGGGATGACAAGGATGAGAACGGAATCCCGATTCCGAATGAAAAATACATGTCCATGGATAAAGCGGAGCTTGACAAATTGCATATATCCGATAATATGATGGCCGGTAATGCCACTTGGGTCGACATGGCCAAAGTTTCTAGAGAGAATCTGCTTCCGGAAGATCAACGGGATTTTCAAACGACGCAGCAATTGAATGTGGCTTGGAAAACGTCGATGGATATGACGGCCTTCGCGAATACGGACCCGCAGGGCGATTCCGAAGAGGGGATTATTTTACAATCGGCTCAAGATATTTTTGACCAAGCTTTTTCCCGGATGATTTATGCGAAGAGTGACGAAGAAGTGCTGTCCATTTTGAAAAAAGCGGATGAAGACATGAAGAACGCCGGATTCCAGAAGGTCATCGATTTCGTCCAGGAAAAATGGCAGGACAATTTAAAGAAAATGGATGGAAATTAACGGCAATTAATACTAATAGATTATTTTCGGCGGGAGAGTATACTTGAGTAAAGTATACTCTCCCCACATCTGCTTAAAGGGATGATTATGATGTATAAAGTGCTTCTTGTGGATGACGAACAATTGGATTTGGAAGTATTGCAGCGATTTGTGCCGTGGGAACAACTGGATATGACGATTACCGGAACCGCTTACAACGGTTTTGCCGCTTTGGACATTATACGGAAACGGCGCGTCGACGTCCTGATCACCGATATCAAGATGCCGATTATGACCGGACTGGATCTGGCGGAACAGGCGCGCGGTATTTCCCCAGGGTTAAAAATCATCTTTATAAGCGGACATGACGAATTCCAATACGCCAAAAAAGCGATTGCTATGAATGCCAGCTCTTATATTTTAAAGCCCGTGAACGACCAGGAACTGTATAACGCTTTGCTGATTATCAAAGAACAATTGAACTATGAACGGGAACGGTCGAAGAAAACAGAGCAAATTGAGGAATCGATCCCGCTTTTGCAGAACCAAATGATGCACCAGTGGCTGAAGGGATTAATCGATTTCCGCAAGCTGGACCGATTCTATGAAAATTGCGGCATTCGTTTGCAGGGCGGACAAGGCTGCGTCGGAATCATTGAAATCGACGACAGGGCATGGAAGCTGAAACAGTTCTCGGACGACCAGAAATGGTTTGCCATTCAGCATGTTTTTCTACTGATAGAGGATTATATCCAAGACCATCAACTTGGCGTTTATTGCAAAACGGACGACGACAAGATCGTCATTGTCATCAATAACTCAGGAATCGACCCGCTGAGTTCTATGCAGTCTCTGGTCGATCATGTGCGGCTTCATTCGAGTCTGACGGTAACGGTCGGTTTGGGTTCCGTCGTGTCAGAGGTTCAACAATTCCCGCTCTCTTATCGCCAAGCCCAAGAGGCCATTGGCGCCAAAATGTTCGTGGGCAAATGCCGGGTCATCACGCCTGAGCAAACGGAGGGAGAGATCGCCCAATCCACGACCGACCTTGAACAGATCATGGGAGAGATGTTTGCCGCTACCGCGAATTACGATCTTATCCGCATTGACGACAGTTTGGAACAACTGTTCGAATTGGTGCATAGACTGAGGGACAAGCTGTCGGTCTACAACTTCGCCCTGTATGCTGTCTCCAAAATCGATTTTTTCCTGGGGTCTATTAATGCCAGTTTATACGACTTGCTAAGCATCGAGTTGAACAGTTTGAATGTTCTCTATGAATTCGAAACGATTGACGATATCAAGTCATGGCTGCGCCGGCGGTTATTTGAAGTATCGGAGCATCTGTATTTAAAGAAGAAAAACCCGAATCGAAAGCTGATCGATGAAATTGAGCGTTATGTCGCTGATCAGCTCGAGCAGCCGTTGCAGTTGCGGGATGTTGCGAAAGTATTCGGCTTTTCGCCCAATTATCTCGGCTATATGTTTAAAGAGACGACTCGTGAAGCCTTCAGCGATTTTGTCGTAAGGAAACGGATGGAGAAAGCGCGAGAGCTTCTGGCGGATCCGAAGCTGAAAATTTACGAAGTAGCAAACCGGGTCGGTTACCAAAACCTCACCTTATTCAGCCGGCATTTCAAGCAGAGCTCCGGCCTTGCGCCGTTAGACTACCGCAAACAAAGTTAGGTGTGATCGAATGAAACGATATCCCGGCATCCCGCTCTCGTTCGGATATAAACTTATGATTTCCTATCTGTTGCTGGTGCTGATTCCCGTCGTGACGATCGGCTATTATGCCTACACGACTACCGTCCAGTATGTCAAAGAGCAGACGGTGCAGAACGTATCAGGAATCTTGAAGCAGGCGCGCGATAATATTTTGGAAAAAATGAAAGTGGTGGAACGGGTGGATTCACAACTCTACCTGGACCAATCGCTTCAACAAGCTCTAAATCGTAAGGTTGAGCCCTGGAGCAGTTATCAAACCACTTTGAACAATGTCATTCCCCGATTGGAGGCCGCACTGAATCTGGCTTCGAACGATATCGTGCTGGAGCTGTTCCTGCATAACGATACGCTGCCGGAAATCTATCAGGTGAGAGACGGTCAAGATCCGTTGCTGCAAGGGAAACGCTATGAGCTCTATCATTATGACAGAGTTGAGAACCTGGAATGGGTCCGACTGTCTCGTGAATGGAGAACGGATCCGCTGTGGAAGCAGGTGGATACGGACATGGAGTACGGAAATATATCCTTGCTCCGAAAACTGATGGATTTTCGTACGGTTTCGCCGATCGGCATGCTGCGAGTCATTGTTAAAATGGATGATTTGTTTGGAAATCTGAATTATGGAGGCGGCAATGAAGGGGTTCCCAGCTATTTGGCAGTGATGAATGAGCAGAACGAGCCTGTTTACGAGAGCAGTAAAAATCCTCTGCCGGAAGACTGGGTATCGCGTCCGGAACATTATATGCAAATCCGCGAGCCGATCGAGGGGCTCCATTGGCAGGTGATGGCGCTTGTCCCGCTTCATGAGCTGGAAAAAGGGGCCGACCGGGTAAGAATCGTCACGTTACTCGTCTGTTTGTTCAGTTTTTCGGTCATTATGGCGCTCGGTGCGTTCGTATCCACTTATTTTTCCAAGCAAATCCGAAAGATCGTCCTCTCGCTTCAATCTTTCCAGGAAGGCAACTTTGCCAAACGTATAAGCTACTCCGGTACGGATGAGTTTGCCCGCATCTCGGGTGCGTTTAATGAGATGGCTGAAAATATCGAGGGTTTGATCCAGGAAGTATACATTAGCAACCTCCGAAAAAAAGAAGCGGAGCTTGAAGCGCTGCAAACTCAAATTAAACCGCACTTTCTATACAACACATTATCGTCGATCAGCAGGCTGGCCCGTCTGGGAGAAACGGAGAAACTGCATAAGATGGTGAGCGGACTGGCGACCTTCTACCGCTTGACCTTGAACCAGGGAAGATCGATCATCCCGATTCGGGAAGAGATCCTCCAGGTTCAATCCTATATTGATATCCAGAAAACCAAGCATGTCGACAGATTGGAGGTCAGCTACGACATTCAGCTTTCCGTATTAAATTATGACACCGTAAAGCTGATATTGCAGCCATTCGTGGAAAATGCGCTGGAGCATGCCATGTTTCAGGAGCGCCTTCATCTGCGTATTGTTGCTTATCAAGAGGAAGGGACCATCGTGATGAAAGTGATCGACGATGGGATTGGCATGGACTCAGAAATGATCCGTAATATTTTTGCGAACAAGGATACCGGTATCGGGTATGGGATTCGGAACGTCAACGACCGGATCAAGCTGCAATTTGGCGAATCGTTCGGCGTAATGCTGCATAGCGGACCGGGGATCGGCACAACGGTTCGTATTGTCATACCTGCGTATAGCGAGACGTTTCCTATCGATCCTGTTGACCCGTAAGCTTGTAACCATACTCTTCAAACGGGTCGGACTGGTTTTGGTTAAATCGGCCAAGCCAGAAGCAAAAAAACCGATTTTCCCGTATAGGAAGATCGGTTTTTCTGCTGCAAATCATCAATTATTCATTGCGTAAAATTACTATTTCTTCTGCGATTGCCTGTACCGGATACGACTCCGCTACTGGTCCCGTAAATGTAACTTCGACTTCGCTCCCCGCTTGCAGGTCTTTGAAATGTGCGGCAACTAATTTTCCACCTGCTTTTTTGTAGATTTTTGTTGACTTCCTAATGCTGATTCCTGCCTTATCATAGGATGTGTCTTGTTCTAACTTGCCTTCAACGGTCACAGTACCCAAAAGGTCAGGATGTAAAGTTCTTTCGTCAGGTGAATCACTGCTGGATACCGGTGTGTCGGGATTCTTTATTTTTCCGTCACCGGTATGAGCCTGGCTTTCGTCCTTCTCCACGGAATAGATATCTGTGATGCTTCCCCTGATATCGATACGCACCATTTCTTTTCCTTGTAATGCATTGGTGGAACAACCTCCGATTAACGCAGTTATAGCAAACAGCAACAGAGGAACAGTCCATTGAAACCAATTTTTCCTCATTTAGATCACCCTAATATTCTTGATTTGTTATCATAAACGTTATGGTCTTTCAATATGTTGCACGATTACGCCTAAAATACGCAATAGCACGACTATCAGTTAGCCGCGGCGATTTATCGAGCCCGGAAGCAAAATGGATCGAAGTTGCTTGGGCAGATGGGATTACATTCGGCAGACCAAGCAGAAGATCGACGACAAGTTAGCATACCTATATATGTTGAACTAAAGAATAGCTCTCATTTCTCTCTTATGTCTTGGTTCTATTTGCTTTCACGTACTTCAACTGCGCCACGATAATGACGCTGATGATGACAAGCAGAAACCACGAGCTGATTTTGCCAAAGCTAACGGGCTGCCATATTTCTTGTTGATTGGGATATTTCCAGGCGCCGAAAAATGTTGCGATATTTTCTGCCAACCAGATGAAAAAGCCGACGAGCAAGAAAGCCATCGTTAGCGGCATACGGTAAGTCGTTGTGCGAACAGTGAACCAAATCCGGGTTCTCCAAAACACAATCGCCACGAGCGCCATGAGCCACCAGCGAAAATCGGGGATAAAGTGATGGGTGAAAAAGTTTAAATATATTGCCGCTCCAAGCGCGGTGGCAGGTACCGTTCCCGGCCAGCCGGTCATATCCATCTTGAGCCGCCTCCATACTTGGCACATGTAGCTCGCCACGCTTGCGTACATAAAACCGCTATAAAGCGGAACACCGAACCATTTGGTATATCCCAGTTCGGGATACGACCAGGAGCCCATGTGTACTTTATAAAGCTCCAGCATCAGTCCAATGATATGGAACACGCAAATGACCTTGATTTCATCAAGCGTCTCCAATCGGCTGCGATACATCAAGTATTGCACGGCAATCAGCACAAGCAAAATGAGATCGTACCTGTGAATGAACGGTACGTTGAGCCATTTGGAGACAGCCAACGTTCCAAATATCGCTACCGGGAATATGCAGCTCATCGCCTGTTGATAACCGAAATGAAGCAATTGCAGGAACGCCTGTCCATAAGGGATTCGGCGCTGCGTCCTTGCTTCCATCCCCTTCGTTTGTTCCGTTTGCATTCGCCCTCCTATGCAAGATCACTTGTCAGATATTTTAGGGTTACGAAAGTGTGACACAGTGCCGGCCACGATCCAAATTATTATACCGACAGCCACGAGAAAGTAACCCGTTGGGATGAGAAAAAAGGATTCTATAAGAGTGCCATCCGGAGCGACTTCCGCACCGATGATGCTATGGGCAACTAGACAGCCTATTCCTAAAATAAATAGCGTTAAAGCCGGAAGATATTTTGCAACTTTCATATTCATCACAACCTCCATAAATAATAATGATTAAAAAATAGTCATTCCATCTCCATTAGGTACTTTTTGTTAATAGTTTTTAAGGGGCATCTTTTGAATACTCCAGTATATCCCCTGGTTGACAATCTAGCACTTCACATATTTTTTCTAAGGTCGAAAATCGAACCGCCTTCGCTTTTCCATTTTTCAATATGGAAAGGTTCGCCATAGTTATTCCCACTTTCTCAGAAAGTTCGGTTACGCTCATTTTTCTTTTTGCCAACATAACATCGATATGGATTATGATCGCCATATGAACACCTCAGACTGTCAAATCATTTTCTGATTTGATTTCAAGCGCATTTTTTAACAGTTCCTGGAGAACAGCTGCAAAAACAGCTACAGATGAAGTGGCAAAAATAATGATGGCTCCCATCATTGCAATTGAAGAATGTAAGACGTTCTGGAACAAAAGGAATGTGACGCCTATTACATATAATATGATTATCGCAACGGCACAGTGTTTTATATGTTTCAATGATTCTACAGCCAATTCTGAAAAAGCATTTTGCTTTTCAATATGATGTAATAGTTTTAAAGCTTGATACAGAGCAATATAAAACGGTATCGCTGTAATATAAACACCTATAAGCACGGGATATCTCAAATAGGCATAATCAGGATTAATCTCTGCAGTATTTCTAGCAAGCACTGGCAGCCAGAATATACACAGACTAAGAGCGACAATACCAATAATGACGATAGCAAATTTCAGGAAAGTTGTTTTTCCTCGGATCATAGAGCACCTCACAATTCATTATTATCATTAGCATATCATGCGATTTATCGTTTATCAATATATTTTTAATGTATATCAGTAAATATATATCATTAATCAAGCTATCGCCGGTTTTTGGCGGATAACCGGAACAGGGTGAATTCCATGCCTATTATTATTAACCGAAGAACAAACTTTTTGGAAAGCTCACACGTCTTGTATATATAGCAAGCAATGATACGCGCGTATCAAGGGGAGAATCTTTTA
Organism: Paenibacillus sp. J2TS4; assembly: GCF_018403245.1. Lineage (GTDB taxonomy): Bacteria > Bacillota > Bacilli > Paenibacillales > NBRC-103111 > Paenibacillus_L. Next base: position 486,795 of record NZ_BOSH01000002.1, on the reverse strand, counting down.
AATGGATAGGAAGTTGGAAAAATTACTTATTGGTTTTATTACAGAAAACAAGGAGAACGTGTATCGATTAGCTTTCAGTTATGTTAAGAATTCCGAAAATGCGCTGGATATTGTTCAGGATTCTATCCGTAAGGCTCTGTCCTCATCAGCAACCTTAAAATCTGAAGGGTCGATGAAAAGCTGGTTTTACAGGATCGTGGTGAATACATCGTTCGATTTCCTGAGAAAACAAAAGAAAATTCAACTTGTCGATGACAAGACGTTGGAATTCCACAGTCCCTCATGTGAAGATGTTTACCCTGACACTGATCTGGAGAAGGCTTTGGAGGAATTACCCTATGCCTTTCGGACGGTGGTTGTTCTTAGATATTTTGAAGATTTAAAAATTGAAGAAATTGCAGAAGTGATGAATGAGAACGTCAATACCATAAAGACACGATTGTATCAAGCGCTTCGCAAACTTCGAATTCAAATGTGCCATGAAATTTAGAGGAGGCAAGTAAAATGAGCGAGCAACTGGAACCATTGAGAAGAAAATATAAGAATACGTCTATTCCTGATGAATTGGATTTCGTCGTGAAGAAAGCCCTCAAGCAAAGAAAGAAAAGAAATATGAACATGATGAAACCTCTTGTTGGGGTCGGAGCAGCGGCTATTATATTGATAACAGGGATTAATGCCAGCCCTACCTTCGCAAAAGCCCTATCAGAAGTGCCATGGGTTGGTTCGTTCGTCAACGTACTCACTTTTACAGAATTTCAAGTAGAGGAGGAAAACGCCAAAGCCGATATAAAAGTACCTACCATTACAAACATGGAAAATAAAACGTTAGAAGCCACCCTAAACGACAAATACCTGGAAGAAAGTAAAAAGCTGTACAACGATTTCGTGGCTGAAATGGAGGAATTAAAGCAAAATGGCGGAGGTCATGTAGGTGTAGAAAGCGGTTATGAGGTCAAAACCGACAATGATCAGATCCTCGTCGTGGGCAGATATGTTGTAAATACCGTTGGCTCATCCTCGACAACATTTAAATACGATACGGTAGACAAGAAAAATCAAATTTTGATTACCCTGCCGAGTTTATTTAAGGATGACAGTTATATCGGCCTAATCAGTGAAAATGTTAAGGAACAGATGAGAGAGCAGATGAAGGCGGACCCTGAAAAGGTTTATTGGGTAGAAGGTCCAATGAGTTTTGAAACCATTTCTAAAGATCAAAGCTTTTATATTAACAATGAAGGCAAGCTTGTCATCTCCTTTGATAAATACGAAGCCGCTCCAGGGGCTATGGGCGTGTTGGAATTTATCATACCGACCGATGTGATTGCTGAGGCATTAGTAAGTAGCGAATATATCAAGTAACAATAGAAATCAAGTAACGGAAATCTATCAATCTAACATATGTATTCAAATTAGTTACTTGTCAGCTTAGTTGATACCTATCATAAATGTGATCGAAAGGGCAAATGCAGATGCAGATGCAAATCATGAAACAAAAGAAGCAGAAAAGAAGTATACGGACCGCAGCGCACCGCATGACAAACGAACGACTCTTATTATTCGCAACAAACGCTGATATAGGTGGGGAGGGCGGACGGTATGCCTAAGCCGCTAAACGGCAAAGGCCGCTACATGCCCGGACTCGATGGATTGAGAGCACTCGCCGTATTCGCGGTTATCGTCTATCACCTCGATGTTGGGTGGGCGCCCGGGGGGTTACTGGGTGTCGGCGTGTTTTTCGTATTGTCCGGGTACCTGATCACGGATATCCTCATTGCCCAATGGAAAAGAAGCGGGCAGATTGATTGGAAAGACTTCTGGTTAAGACGGGTACGACGGCTAATGCCCGCGCTGCTCGTCATGGTGACGGTCGTCACGGCATGGGTCACGCTATTCGATCGTTCCCAACTGGCGTCGCTGCGTGGAGATGTGCTGTCATCGCTGCTGTACGTGAACAACTGGTGGCGTATATTTCACGAGGTTTCATATTTTTCGAGATTCGGTCCGCCTTCCCCGTTCGGCCACTTCTGGTCACTAGCGGTGGAGGAGCAGTTCTATCTGCTCTGGCCGCCGCTTCTCTTTATCGGACTTCGCTTGGCGCCGCAGCGATGGCGGCTTCTCGGGCTGACTCTCGCACTCGCGCTAGTTTCAGCGCTAGCGATGGCTCTGCTTTACGAGCCGGGCACAGATCCGAGCCGGGTTTACTACGGTACGGATACGAGAGCGTTCGCCCTGCTCATCGGCGCCGCGCTCGCCATGATTTGGCCGAGCGGCAAGCTCTCCGTAAAGGCCGCTCCGCAAGCCCGCCTTATCCTTGACAGCATCGGAGGGGCAGGTCTGGCGATAATTGCGGCCATGATCTGGCTGGTCGATCAGTACGACGGCTTTCTTTACCGAGGTGGCTTTGTGCTGCTGTCTGTCGCAACGGCCTTGGTTGTGGCGGCGCTCGCTCATCCCGTAAGCCGGTTGGGTAAAGCATTGGGCTGGAAACCGCTGCGGTGGCTTGGGGTTCGTTCTTACGGCATTTATCTTTGGCATTATCCGGTTATCGTACTGACCAGTCCTGCGGTTAACACCGGCGGGACCGATATCGTACGCGGGATATTGCAGATAGGAGTCAGCGTTATACTTGCCGCACTCTCGTATCGGTTTGTCGAGGAGCCCATTCGCAACGGCGGTTTGATTAATGCATGGAGGCAGATGCGTGCGCGGGAAATACGGCGGGGACGGGTACCGATCGGCCGCAAAATCGCTTCGGTGTGTATGCTGCTCGTACCGGTCATATCCTTGATTGGCTTGACCAGCTTTGCATCAGACACGACGGCGGGCTTGGTTTCGCACGACGGCGGCGATCTTCAAGCGGACAAGGCAGCATTGTCATCCCCCGTACAGGACAGTGCCGATAGTTCAGACAGTGCAGAAAGTCCTGGATGGCGGCCGGACAATACATTCCTGCCTGAAGATTCAGTTAAATCGGGCGGCACAGCGCAGCCGGGGGAGATATCGAAGCCAAACGGCTCTAAAGCTGTTGAGAGAGTGAAACCGGAGTCGGGACAGGGAGTGAACGCAATCGGGGATTCGATCATGCTTGACGTTGCTTCGTATCTGCAAGACCTTCTTCCCGGCATCACGATCGATGGCAAAGTGGGCCGGCAGATGTCTCAGGCGCAGGACGTCATTGATCGGCTCAAGTCGAAAGACGAGCTGGGCGACGCTGTCATCATCCAGCTCGGCACGAACGGAACATTCTCGAAGAAGACGCTCGTTACTCTGCTGCATTCGCTCGAAAACGTTCGGCAAGTTGTGCTCGTAAACACGCGCGTACCGCATCCCTGGGAAAGCAATGTTAATTCGACCTTGGCAGAGACGGCGCAGCAGTTCTCCAACGTAACGCTCGTCGATTGGTACGCAGCCAGCGCCGACAAAGATTCATATTTCTCACCGGACGGCGTCCATCTTGTCAAGGAAGGCGCGAAAGTCTATGCTTCGTTGGTGGCGGAAGCGATCAAGCCGCTGCAAAGCGGGAATGCCGGAAGCTAGGCGGTAGCCGGCCGTTAAATGCGAAGTTGCTGCCACAAGTGAATAATCATTATTCTTAAAGTCTAGAGAGCCTTTATCCCGACGTGGAGCGAAGGCTCTCTTTGTTTAAACGCGCTTTCCTTTCAAAACATCTTGAACCGATTACCACTATATGGTAACATATAGGGAACATTTGTTTGTCATCGATTGCACTTTAATACGGAAACAGGAGGAGGAAAAAGTGGTTGAAATAGTCGAAAAACAACGATTTTCAATTATCGGCAAAGTAGGAAGGGGGTCGGCTAACGAAGGCCCAAAGTGGATACCTCAATTATGGCAGGAGGCAAATAGCAACTTTGCCGAGATAAGCCATCTCGCGAAGTTGGATGCGGGAGGTAACATTGCCGGGATTTGGGGGGCCATGAGTGATGTAGATGAGAAGTTTGAAAGGTGGAAGAAAGAAGGGAAATATTTAGCAGGATGTGAAGTTCAAGACGACGCTATAGCACCAAATGGATGGACCAAATGGGTCATTCCAGCATTTAAGTATGCTGTGGTCAAATGTACACAAGATTCATATAAAGAAACTTTTCATTATATGATTACAGATTTTTTACCACAAAATAAATATACAATAGCTGGAGCGATTCATGAATTTTACGATCCTAAAGATAATAAAGACCAATTGGCATTATACTTTCCAATTGAAAAAATATAGTGATACGGATATTAAGCTGGCAAGTTATGTCTAACGAGGAGTTGATTAATGGTGCCGTACCTTCAATGCAATAACATAGAAATGTATTATGAAAAGATGGGGATCGGAAGTCCGGTATTGTTCTTGCAGTAATTGCCGACTGAAAGCCCACGGTTTTAATCGTAGGATGAAAGACGGCTTTGTCAGAACATCCCTTCATGGGATGGGCAGGGCAAACACAAAGCACATGTGCGTGTGCTATTCTTTTCGTTCAATATTGCAGTAGTATAGTTGAACTAATACAATTGTTTTATGGGACAAGAATATAGACGTACAGCTAAAACAGTATCTCTCATTAACTATCATTTTGTTTTCTGCCCTCGTTCTCGAAGAAAAGCATTAGTAAAACAAGTGGAAATTCGATTCAAGGAGCTACTCGCTGAAATAGGTCATCAGAATAACTGGCTTATCGTGGATATGGAAGTTATGCCCGATCATGTCCATCTGTTAGCGTTATGTTGAGGAACAAAAGAAAAGGGGGTGAACCCATGCAAGCTTTAACCGTTAAGATACGCATATTTCCTGATCAACCGGCCATTCTGCGTCAATTGGGAAATGAGTACATTCGGATCGTCAATCAACTAACCGAACGGGCTGAACAACGGGGGGCATTTCCGAAAATGACGACAAAAGATGTAGAAACCATTCTTCCCTCTGCCGTTAGTAACCAAGCGATTCGTGATGCCAAAAGTGTTTTCAATAAAATCCAGAAACTTGGTGTTCGTCCACTTCTTAAAAAACCTGTATATTTCGTTAACAATCAAAACTACACGGTATCCGAAAATACCATTGCTTTCCCTATCGTTGTCGATGGAAAAACGAAAAAAACGGCATTTCCTGCTACAACAACGAGTCGAGACATGGATTTGTTAAGAAAAGCCAAGCTGGGATTGATGCGAATGGTTGAAAAGTCCGGGAAGTGGTACGCTCAAATTTCGGTAGAAGTGCCTACAAGCGAAACAAGTCACGAAGGAATCATGGGAATCGACTTCGGGTTGAAGGTTCCTGCTGTGGCTGTGACGACTACAGGCAAAACCCGATTCTTTGGAAACGGCAGACAAAACAAGTACATACGAAGAAAATACCAACAACGTAGACGAAAACTAGGAAAACTTAAAAAGTTGACTGCTATTCGTAAATTAGGTAATAAAGAGCAGCGTTGGATGAAAGATCAAAATCATAAGATGAGTCGTCAAATGGTGAATACAGCCATTCAAGAGGGTGTATCCGTTATCAAGTTAGAGCGCCTCGAAAACATTCGCAAGACGGCAAGAACAAGCCGTAAAAACGCAAAGAATCTGCATAGTTGGACTTTCTATCAGCTTCAACAATTCATCACCTACAAAGCAAACCTTGTCGGCATAAAGGTTGTGGAGGTAAATCCTGCCTACACTTCTCAATCATGTCCTGCCTGTGGAGAGAAGAACAAAGCGAAAGACAGAAGGTACGAATGTTCATGCGGATTCAGCGCTCATCGTGATCGGGTTGGAGCGATCAATATCATGCGTCAACCTGTGGCAGATGGTAACAGTCTGTCAGCCTAAGATGCTAGATGCACTGTCTTAGGATGGGCTGATGAGACAGCCCTGAACTTGGGGGAACTACGGTTAGCAGAAATGCACTGCCGACTACCACCCAAGAATCCCAATGATACCGAAGGTGTCAGCTTGCGGCTTTAGCCGTGGGAGTCTCAAATAGTGGATTTTCTCGGGGAATATTGGCTTTTGCCAGCCAAATGCTCGACTTCCAACGCAAGTATGAATGCTATTTTCCGGATTTCAGAGGGCACGGAAGAACAAGGAGCAGCAGTCTCGTGTGGAGTACTCCTCAGCATGCAGACGATATTTTTGCCTTTATGGATCAACTCCAGATTCCCAGGGCCCATTTAATCGGTTATGGCATGGGAGGTTTTGATGCGCATCAAGGAAATTGGCAGGAATTTTTAAGGCAAAAACTAAAGGATTGGCGAACTTATCCCAGGCTAACCGATGATCAATTAAGAAGTATAAGCTGTCCCGCTTTGTTTGTCGCTGGGGAATATGATGAGTTAACTCCAGAGGAAGATCTTAAACGGGTGACAAATCTAATCCCTGACTCCCATTATGTTATCGTACCCGGTGAAAGCCATAGACCTCATATGAGTAGAGAAAACCCGTCGTTTGTAAACGATACCATTCTTGATTTTTTGGAAATGAACAGTTGATAGGGGGAGTATAATGCCTTATGTAAAAGTCAATGATTTGGAAATGTTTTACGAGAAGATGGGTCATGGAGAGAATGTCATTTTTTTGCACAGCGGTTATTCCCGCGGTATTTTAGCTTTCGCTAGTCAAATCTTGGATTTTCAAAAAAAATACACGTGTTACTTCCCGGATTTTAGAGGGCATGGCAGAACAAGATGCGAAAGCCTTGAATGGTCTACGCCGCAAATTGCAGATGACATGATGGAATTTATGGACCAAATGAATATGGATGCAGCGCATTTGGTGGGCTACAGCTTGGGAGCGAATGTTGGGCTTTACCTTGCGATTAATCATCCTGAGAGAATCATGACGCTTACTACGATAGGTACAAGCGGATTTTGCGACCCGACCGGGGTTGAAGAATTCGAGCCGGAATGGCTTATTGAAAAGGGATTACAACATACCATCGATCAAATGATGGAAAGACACGAAGAAGCACATAAAGGGAATTGGCAACAATTCATGAGGCAATCGGCTCAAGATTGGCGTCTTTACCCTCAACTTAAAGCGGAACAGCTTGGAAGTATTCAATGTCCATCCCTGTTTATATCAGGGGAACATGATCCATTTGTTGGTGAGGAAAGGGTTAAATATTTGAGTTCCCTTGTAAAAGGATCAAAATATCTAGTTGTCTCGGGAGGAAGCCATAGACCTCATATGTTAAGGGAAAACCCAACTTTGGTAAATGATTCGATCCTTCAGTTCCTGGAGCAAAACCAAACCGATTTGAAGGCAGCCAGATAATGAACGGGGCTGTCACCTCAGTCATCTTGCGGTGACCGAGGTAGACAGCCCCTTTCTGCAACATCATATTTCATTCATTTTTTCACTTTTGAGTATTTCCGGAACCAAGAAACAAAGCTTTTAACTCAGCTATTTCTTCAGGAGTCAGGCTTCTTGATCCCCCTGATTTTGCTTCCTCTTGCCTTTTCTTGAATATAGCACTTTCTTCAGGAGTCAAACTCCTTATTGTCATTGAAGTTCCGGGAGGAATCGACGGGTCTTCTTCATGAGTGATGGTAACGGATGTTCCACGCGGGAACTTCTCGCTGGATTCTTTTAATCTGGCGATGCTGTCAGGTGAATAATACCCCTCCTCTATCGTGACCTGTGCTTGTTCTTCGGGTGTGAGCTCGTCAACAAATACCGGGTGCTCATATCCTTCAAGAGCGTATACTGGTGCCCCTAATCCTTCCTCGATTATGAATTTTTGTTCATCAGGCGTAAGGGCACTGTATTTCAGGTATTGTACGCCGTTTATCGGGATAGAATCACCAACATCTTTATATAGTATTGAGTTACCTGCACCTTCAATGGTTTGATTCGTATCCGTACTGACCTCGGGCGTGTTCTTGGCTGCCCAGGCGGCTGTCGATGTACCGATGGCTCCAACCGTAATGACTGCAGCTGCGGTCATAATCATCGTATGTTTTTTCAGTTTTTTCACATTAAGCATGATCGTTAATCTCCTTTTTAATTGTTTGCCGTCACCGGATAAGGAAGCACAAAATCTGATGGGCACACCCTTTGAACCTGCCATTACGTTCAGGATCGTTTCGCCGTACCGTTTTCGCTCTACATAAGACATTTCCTTTACGACTTCTTCGTCACAGGATAGCTCGCTCCATGTATGAATGTCTTTCCGGAGTATGTGAACGAAGGGATTAAACCAGTGCAGGGCACTGGCTGCCAATGTAATCGCCTTGACCCATAAGTCTTTCCGTTTCAGGTGAATCAACTCATGATGAATCACCATGTTCATGTCCACATTCGCGATATTCTCCATAGGGAGGTAAATGGTCGGTTTCCATAACCCGACCAGAACAGGACCTCGGATCGCAGAGCTGTACGCAAGCTGGACGTTGCTTTGCATGCCGAGAACTACCTTCATCAGGGTTAGCTGTTGGGCTGCTTCGCTTTTCTCCGGTACAGGCGAACGGGTTTGTTGTAATTTCTTTATAAACTTGCGATAGCAATATACCTGCCATATGGCAAAGACCAAAGCTCCTGCTCCCCAAATACTCAGAAAAACGAGGGCTGCATCAGCAGAAAGATTCAGTTCCGGCATGGCTCTTGTGGTCAGGTCAGACTGCGTTTGTTGTACACTCAAAGGTAATCCAGGCATAGGGCCGGTTACCGTTTGCTTCGGAATGAAGAGTGGCAAAAGCCATTGTATAACAAGAGCTATGGGCAGAAGATAAAACCCTATTGCCATTTTTCCAATCGCATATCGCCATTTCGCTGGGAAGACATCTGGTGAAATAAGCCGCAACACGAGAATGCAGGCTACAACAGTACTTCCCGCGACGGAAAGGGAGACGGGCAGTTCCAGAAGTTTACTCATAGACTGCACCTACTTTCCCGAAAACCATTGCTTCAGCTCTGCAATATCTTCATCCGAAAGCTTGTCGCCGTCATACAAGGCAGCGAGTAAGTTTTTAACCGATCCTTGGTATAATCCGTCCAGTACATGTTGCGTCTCCGCTAGTTTGTAATCTTTCGGCGATATGAGAGGAACATACTTGTTCGTTCGGCCATGCCTTGTGGCTTCTAGCGCCCCTTTGTCCACCAACCTCGATAGGAAGGTGGACATCGTTTGTGCCTTCCACTCTTTCCCCCGCCCAGCAAAAATACGCAGCAATTTGGTCGATGTGATAGGCGGGTCACATTCCCAAATCACCTCCATGAGCTCCATTTCAGTATCAGACAACTTTTGAACATTTTTCACGGTGTACACCTCTTTACTTCTCGTTATGCGTCCATAACAAATTTGAATTACTACACTACGTAGTGGTTTTAATTTACTACGTGGCGTAGTAGATTGTCAAGTGAAGCTGAATAAATTTAATAACATGCTTTTGAGACATGGAAAAAGCTTGTAAATACTTTTCCCCCAACGGTAATGGAGAGCTTTTTAGGTCAGTTCATACATAGGGATTAAGGGTGAGTGGGAATGTCGTAAGCCTGTTCCGTAAAAAGACTCAGTAAACAAGCGGCCAAAGTAGCTTTGATTCTCAGTACGTTGTTTGCCGTCGTAACCGGACTTCCTCTGCCGGTCAATTCAGATTATAATGATGGAGTTGTTTATGGATTTCGAGGCGGCAGCCAGTTTTACGACAGAGCGTCCGATTTGGGGAAATTGAAACGATGTTTCGAAAGATCATGAGGAGAGATTTTTTCCAATGTGCACGGGAAACTCAGGCAAAAAGTCAACTGGATCTATGTGAAGCCAAGTTAGCCGAGTTTACAGACCAAGTGTACCAAACCAAGGGACAGCTAGACGGAAGGATCGTAAATGAAGAGAATTAAGATAAGTTATACTTGCACGACGAATAGTACAATGTGAATATGAGTAGAAATTAACACGATCGGAAGGATGTTAAGCATGAGCGAATCTAATCAGGAGTATATCGTAATCTCGGGTGCGAGGGAAAACAATCTCAAGAATGTATCCTTGCGCATTCCCAAGCGGAAGATCACGATCTTCACCGGGGTATCCGGATCCGGCAAGTCATCGATCGTCTTCGATACGATCGCTGCAGAATCCACACGATTGCTGAATGAGAACTTCAGCATGTTCGTGCGCAATTTCCTGCCCCGCGTTCCGCAGCCGGATACGGACGGGATCGAGAATCTGAGCATGGCTGTTATTGTGGATCAGAAGCGGCTGGGCGGCGGTTCCCATTCTACGATGGGCACGATTACCGATATTTCTCCCATTCTCCGTCTTCTTTTCTCCCGAGCGGGCCAGCCCTATGTTGGAGAAGCGCACATGTTCTCGTTTAACGATCCTCAAGGCATGTGTCCCGAGTGCAATGGGATCGGTCGCAGGCTGGGCGTCGACATGAGCAAGGCGGTGGACATGTCAAAGTCGTTGAATGAAGGGGCAATTATGCTGCCGGACTATTCGGTGAACGGCTGGGAATGGAACATGATCGTGCAGTCGGGGGACTTCGATCTCGACAAGAAGCTGAGCGATTATTCGGATGAGGAACTGGAGCAACTGCTGTACGGCAAGGCAAGGAAAGTGAAGATGGATTTCGCCGGTAAGGCAACGAATATTACAGTAGAAGGCGTCATTGAGAAGTTCACCAACAAATACATCAAGCAGGATGTGAAGACGAAGTCCGAGCGGACACAAAAAGCGGTTGCGCCGTACATTTCCGAGGGTCCCTGTTCCAGCTGCCGCGGCGCGAGACTCAGTCAGGCCGCGCTAAGCTGCAGGATCAATGGACTCAACATTGCGGAGATGTCCTCCATGGAGGTCGGACAGCTTATCCGCGTCATTCGGGAGATTGACGACGCGATCGCCGCGCCGGTCGTCAAATCGCTGACGGAGCGGCTGCAGCATCTGGTGGATATCGGACTTGACTATTTGACACTGGATCGTGAGACGGATACATTATCCGGCGGCGAGTCGCAGCGTGTCAAGATGGTGAAGCACCTGAGCGGCAGTCTGGTGGATGTCACTTACATCTTCGATGAGCCCAGTGTCGGCTTGCACCCCCGTGATGTACACCGGTTAAATGAACTGCTTGAGAAGCTCCGCGACAAGGGCAATACCGTGATTGTCGTCGAACATGATCCCGATGTGATCAAGGTGGCGGATCATATCGTCGATGTTGGGCCTCACGCCGGCAGCCGCGGCGGTACCATCGTGTATGAAGGAAGCTTCCAAGGCCTGCTGGAGGCAGACACGCTGACAGGCACCCATATGAAGCGGCCGCTCCAGCTGAAGCACGAGTGCAGGCAGCCGTCCGGCAAACTGTCCGTCAAAGATGCCACACTGCACAACCTGCGGAACGTGAGTATAGATATTCCAACAGGTGTGTTGACAGTCGTTACGGGTGTCGCCGGCTCGGGCAAGAGTACGCTGATTAACGAAGTATTCCTCAGCCAGCATCCGGATGCGATCGTCATCGACCAATCGGCGGTAGGCGTGTCCACACGCTCGAATCCTGCGACCTACACGGGCATTATGGATGATGTGCGCAAGGCGTTTGCTTCCGCGAACAAGGTCAACAAGGGCTTGTTCAGTTTCAACTCCAAGGGGGCTTGCGAGAACTGCCAAGGGCTGGGTGTTGTGTATACAGACCTTGCGTTCCTCGACAGCGTGAAGTTGCCATGCGAAGTATGCGGAGGCAGACGGTTCAAGGAAGAGGTGCTCGCGTACAAGCTGAACGGCAAGTCCATTGCAGAAGTGCTGGAGATGACGGTGGAGCAGGCATTGGAGTTTTTTCAGCTAAAAGAGGTTGTGCGCAAGCTCCAGGCGATGAGCGATGTGGGGCTGAACTATATTACACTCGGCCAGCCGCTCAGCACGCTCTCGGGCGGGGAATGCCAGCGCATCAAGCTGGCAAGCGAGCTGTATAAGAAGGGCAGCATCTACGTGATGGACGAGCCGACGACCGGCCTGCACATGTCAGATATCGGTCACCTTCTCGAGATCATGAATCGTCTTGTTGATGCCGGCAATACGGTGATCGTCATCGAACACAACCTCGATGTGATCAGCCAAGCGGATTGGATCATCGATATGGGACCGGACGGAGGCAGCAAGGGCGGCCAGGTGGTGTTCGAGGGCACACCTCCGCAGATCATCCATGCGGAGCAGTCGATCACGGGAAGATACTTGATGTAAGGCTAAGTACGAAGCACGAGGTATTGGAGAAGGTGACAAGATGTGCAATTTCTTCTGGTCGAATAAGCCTTTGAATAATGGAGGTTGGCCGGTTCTCTTTCATAAATCGCTTTTCAGGTTTTTCCTTTTAAAAGAACTCTCCATACTTGGAGGGTTCTTACATTTATATCTTTGAACTTGCGGGTGGTGTCAGCAAATGAGGATGAGGGCCGTCTTTTGTTTTCGCTTGATTTACATTCAGCTCTGCTTATCTAATATAGATAAATTTTACATTAAGTATACGATAAGTTAACTATAATACAAGAGAGGGGCATTCGATTTCATTGGAAAGCAGGGAAGGGAATGAAGGGACTGTTATTTCCGAAAACGCTTAAAAACCGCCTGATTGTACTGCTGCTGCTATGCTCGCTTTTCCCGCTCGTCGTCATTGGCTCGATTACACATACGTCCATGTATGAAATGTTGAAGAATAAAGCGGAGAAGGGAATTATGAACAATCTCCACAATGTGCGGCTTTCCTTCGAAAATACGCTTAGCCAACTGAATCATGCTTCACAGCAGCTAGTGTTCGAGGGGCGGATCGGCAACAAATTGAATAACTATTTGACCACTGAAAATTTATTTGAAAAAAAGCAATTATATCAAGAGATAGAGAGCGAGATTAGCCTGATCCATTTTACGAACCCTTCTTTGGGCTTAATTTTTTATTATCAGACGGATACAGACGAAATTTTATTTAAAAATTCCCATATTCGTGAAGATTTTAATATTTTCAACTTGCCGCTGCTGGCTGAGCAGCTGACGTTGACCTATTATGGGCCGCATTTTTCTTTAAATCCGTTAGACGGTTACAAAGTGCTTTCCGTTGTGCGTAAAGTGGAGTTTCCCCATCGCGATGACGTTTATTTGTATATGGAGACGGATTTCAAGCTGACTGACCGTATTTTAAATGCTGACGATCTGCTGAAGGATACATTTTATTTTTTCGTAGACAACAATAATCGAATCGCTTATAGCGAAAATCAGGATGATTTTCCGGCAGGCCGTCTGATGACCGACACGCTGGAAGATGCCCGTAAGGATAAAGGATATTACTTGTTCGAGGAATTGAGCAACCAGTCGTGGCGAATTGTGGCTGCTGTTTCCAAACAAACTTATGAAAAAGAAATTAACCAATGGATTAATAAATTTGTATTTTTTGCAGCATTATCGCTCGTTGTCAGCTGTTTGCTCGCCTTTATGATTTGGCGGATGATTTATTCTCCTTTGTTGCATTTGCAGAAGAACATACGCCGTCTGAAAAACGGCAGAATGACGGAGCTTCCCGGTTTAAAGAAGGATGTGGCTCGGGAGTTCGCGGAAATTCATCAGGAATTTTCCGCGATGCGGGTCAGAATAGATGAGCTTATTCGCGATATCGATGAGAATGCGGAGATCAAGCGGCAGCTGGAGATCGAAAATTTGCTGTATAAAATCAATCCGCACTTTATTCATAATACGCTGGATACGATTCGCTGGCTCGCCAGGGTTAACGGGCAAGAGGAGACGGATCGGCTGGTCTCTACATTGAATCGATTGCTGCATTATAACCTGGGCAAGGGGCAGCTGGCTCCGATTGAAGAGGAGATTGCCGCGCTGAAAAATTATGTTACGCTGCAAGGGGTCCGCTATAACTTTCAGTTTGATGTGCAAATTCAAGCAGACGACGAGCTGATGAGAATGTCGGTGCCGAGGTTTATTTTGCAGCCGCTGGTTGAAAATTCGATTTCTCATGGTTTGAAGACGAAAAGCAGCGAGCAGGGCGTCATTGAAGTATTTGTACGTAAAGAGAGCAGCACTCATTTTACAATGGGTGTAAGGGATAACGGATATGGCATGACAGAGGAGGAAGTTTCCCGCATGCTTTCGGGTGAAAGCGTCGCCAGCAGAACAGGAATGGGGATCGGCTGGAAATATGTGCGCCGTCTGTTGGAATTGAATTTCCCCGGCACGTCGAGCATGGATATTCAGAGCATTCTGGGACAGGGGACGCTAATTACCCTTACTTTGCCAATGATAGAACAGGAGGAAGCGACGCTATGTTGAAGGTGATGGTTGTCGATGACGATTATTTGGTACGGCAAGGTTTTATTCGCATTATGCCCTGGAGCCGATTTGGTTTGGAGGTCATCTGTGAAGCAAGCAACGGGATGGATGCGCTGGAGCAGCTTGCCGGACATCCGGTCGATCTGCTCATAACGGATTTGGCGATGCCGGTTATGACAGGAATTGAGCTTATGAAGCAAGTAAAGGAGAAGTATCCGCATATTTTTATGGTCGTCCTTACTTTTCACCATGATTTTGAGTTGATCCGGGATGCGCTAAGACTGGGGGCGTTGGATTATATTACAAAAATAGAACTGGAAGGCGATCAGATGGAGCAGATTTTGCAGCGAATCGTCAACCGGATCGGAGAACAGCAGCCCCCGGATAAAGTGGAATACATAAAGCTCAGTAAAGATTGGTCCAGAATCGCCTGGATATCGGATAAGGAAAAATATGCGGAGCTGCTGGAGCGAACCGCTGCTATGAGAATGTCTGCCGCTCAACTGAAGCATATGTTTGATGTCGTGCTGGAGGAGTGGGGCCGATACTTGGACCGCCAGATGATCGGTTTCCATGAACAAATCCATCCTCAAAGCTGGGAAGAATGGATAAGTTGGCTGGAACAGGTCAGGCATCGTATGCAGGGCGATATGGGAGATCAGGCGTACTCGGAGGAAGTGGTCAACAGCATCATGAAGGCAGTCGATTATGTTAAGGAAGAGCTTAAAGATAGTATCCAACTGCCCATCATTGCGAGGAAGGTCGGGATGAGCCGCAGCTATTTCAGCAAGTGCTTTCGCGATATAATCGGCAGCACATTTCAGGATTATATTAGGGATCTAAGGATAGAACGGGCAAAGGCACTGCTGGAGCAGACGAATCGCTCGATCAGTTGGATTGCTCTACAGTCGGGCTATCCGAATGAGCGTTATTTCAGCAAAGTGTTCCGCCAGTCAACAGGGATGCAGCCCAGAGATTACCGCAAATCTGCCGGAAAAGTCACACATCGTCCTTAATAATGTATAAATTGATCTTCTATTCCAAAGGGCTGCAAGCGAATTAGAGACGTTTTGAACATGAACCGAGGACATTATTGGCACTTGCATACTTTTTTCTTTTATATAATAAAGACTGTAAGCGATTACAGGGAGGAGGGGTTAATATGAACGGCAAGAAAGGCTGGTTGGTCAGTTTATTATTAGTATTCCTCTTACTTATGTCTGCCTGTTCTGATGGCGGGAAGCAAAGCAAGACGAACTCGGGAGGAAATGACAAGCCGCCGGCTCAGTCCGAAGGGAACAATGAGCAAGAGCCAAAGAACGGGCAGGGGACGTCGGCGGAGATCGATCCATACAGGCTGCCGGAGCCGGTCGAGTTTACAACCTTTAAGCATGTCGGAGCTGACGCCAAGCTGCCAACCGGAGATACGGTTGAGGACAATCAGTATTCTCGTTATTTGAAGGAAAAATCCAACATTTCCGTCAAAATATTGTGGTACGCCTCCGGCAATGATTTTGAACAAAAATCCAAGCTATCCATCGGCAGCGGCGACATTCCCGATGTGATGATCGTCGACGAACAGACGTTCCGCACACTTGCCCGCGCGAATCAACTGGAGGATCTGACGGAAGTATTCGCCAAGTATGCAGCGCCATTAACGAAAGAGCTCTATGAATCTACGAACAACAAGGCGATTGAAAAAGCGACGATCGATGGAAAGCTGATGGCGATTCCTAATATTTCGGTACAGGCTGACTCGGTCAGCATGCTGTTTGTACGGCAGGATTGGCTCGACAAACTGCAGCTGGAAGGTCCGAAAACAGTGGCAGACGTAGAGAAAATTGCCCAAGCGTTCGTCGACAATAAGATGGGCGGCGAAAGCACGATTGGTTTGACCGCAAGCGGGCTGACTATGCAGCAAAAAGTAAGCCGCCACAATTTGAAAGGGTTATATGCTGCATACCATGCTTATCCTCGCAACTGGATCAAGGATGCAAACGGCAATATTGTGTATGGATCTATACAGCCTGAAACAAAGGAAGCTCTCGGCAAAATTCGTGAAATGTATGAAAATGGCTTGATTGATAAAGAGTTCGCGCTTCGTAAAGATACGGATCAAACGGTCATTTCCGGCCAAGCGGGGATGTTCTTCGGGCCTTGGTGGTCTGGCGGTGTAATTCGAGATACGTATGCGAATGATCCCGATGCCGTGTTCAAGCCTTATATGATTACCGATGATAGCGGTGTGATCAATAACTTGCAGGTTCCTGTCAGCCAAAGATTTATTGTCGTCAAGAAAGGCTTCAAACATCCGGAAGCTGCCGTCGTATATGCCAACAACTTTATTCGTGCCGAACGCAAAGCCGATCCTGATGCGGCCAAACTGGATACGACGATAAGTACGGAGTTTTGGCCGATCGGCAACGCAACCTTCGACTATGCGGATGCGGTGGAAAGAAAAGCCGATATTCTTGCTGACGCGATCGCCGGCAAGATTGATGCGGCTGCATTGACGCCAGAGATGAAGATATTGTACGACTTCGCTAAAGCGGATGAGGCGGCTCCAAGAGCAGATCTGGCCGGCTGGGGCAAATTCTGGGGCTATACTGAGCCTGCGGAAATGCTGAAACAGCCAATGAATTCACTTTACAATGAGTTTACGATAACGACCAAAACAATGGATCGCAAATGGGCCAATCTGGAGAAGATTGAGGATGAAATGTTCTTTGCGATCGTGATGGGCAATAAGTCGCTGGATGAGTTTGATCAATTCGTAGCCGATTGGAAGGCGCAGGGCGGCGATGAAATTACGAAGGAGATTAACGAGATGAAATAACGGAAAGCAAGAGAAGTGAAAAGCGCCACTCCTGTCTAAGCTTGATGGCGCTTTTCTACTTTAACGATGAAACGGGGAGAACAAGATGAAGAGCTTTCAGAAGCATTATCACCTTATGCTGTTTCCAGGTATCGTTCTACTGATCATCTTTTCTACGATTCCGCTCTTTGGCGTCATCATCGCCTTTCAGGACTTTGATATCGGGCTGGGCATTAAAAATTCGCCCTGGATCGGTCTTGAAAATTTTTCGTATTTATTCCAAATCAGAGACAGCAAGGTGATTTTTTATAACACGATTTTTATCGCTGTAGGGAAAATAATTGCCGGCTTAATTTTCCCTGTCACATTTGCTATTTTGCTCAATGAACTGAAACATGTGTTGTTCAAAAGGTGGGTTCAGACGATTGTATACTTGCCGCATTTTATATCATGGGTTATACTTGCCGGCATTTTAATTGATATGTTGTCTATGGATGGTATTATCAATGGAGCGATTGAGGCGTTCGGCGGGCAGAAAATTATGTTTCTTGCCAGCAATGACTGGTTCCCGTGGATCATTATCGGCTCAGATACATGGAAGGATTTTGGGTTCGGGGCGATTGTTTACCTGGCTGCGCTGGCGGGCATTGATCCTACCTTGTATGAAGCCGCTGAAATAGATGGGGCGAGCCGATTTCAAAGAATACGCTACATTACGCTGCCCAGCATCGTACCGACGATTATTTTGTTGGCCACTTTGAGCATCGGCAGTATACTGAATGCCGGCTTCGATCAAATTTTTAACCTGTATAATCCGCTTGTGTATCCTTCAGGCGACGTCATCGATACGTATGTGTACCGGGTCGGCCTGGTGCAGGCGCAATACGGATTTGCAACGGCAGTGGGACTGTTGAAATCGGTCATCGGCTTTATCCTGATTATTATTTCGTACCGGCTTGCCTATCGGTATGCGAATTACCGCATTTTCTAATGATCATCGACTGCGGACAGGAGGTGTCTAGCATTGGTACAAGATAAAACCGTTTCCGCGCGGATCTGGAATATATGCTTAATTGTGCTGATGGTCGTTATCTCCTTTTCGTCACTGGCGCCGGTCATTCATACGATAGCTGTATCTTTTAGCAATATGTCCGCAGCGGCGGGGGGTTTTGTTACGTTTTGGCCGGTAGGCTTCAATATTGAATCTTACCGGAAAATTATCGACGATCCTTACTTTTTCAATTCCTTTTTTGTTTCAATCAAAAGGGTGCTGATAGGCGGCTCGCTCAACTTTATTTTGACAATCTTGATTGCCTATCCGCTCTCCAGAAGCCGGAAGGAATTCAAGGCGCGCCATTATTATATGTGGTTCATTTTATTTAATATGCTGTTTTCCGGCGGAGTGATCCCTTTGTATTTGGTCGTCAAATCGCTTGGCATGTTCAATACGATCTGGGCATTGGTATTGCCAGGTGCGGTACCAGTGTTCAATGTCATTCTTCTGATGAACTTTTTTAGAAACTTGCCGAAGGAGCTGAGCGAAGCGGGGCTAATGGATGGCGCAGGACCATGGTTTATGCTGTTTAAAGTGTTTCTGCCGCTTTCTTTACCGGCGATGGCTACGGTTACTTTATTTAGCGTCGTAAATCATTGGAACTCCTTTTTTGACGGCATGATTTTTATGCGCAGCGTGGAGAATTACCCTCTGCAAACTTATATTCAGCAGCTTGTTGTGCAGCTTGCGCCTGAAATGATGGATTCGACCAATGTCGATCTGGTTGCCAAAATGTCCGATAAAACGCTAAACGCGGCAAAAATTATGGTATCGATGCTGCCGATATTGCTTGTATATCCATTTTTGCAGCGGTATTTTATTCATGGGATTATGCTTGGATCGGTGAAGGAGTAAAGGGGGGCTCTATTAAGGAGAGGTCACGATGACAACGATCCGTTTGTAATCGGAAGAGAAATGCGCTTAGCTGCAACGGCCAAGGAGGTGTACTGGTGCATAGACCAAAGGTTGCCGCACATACCGGCTCCGGCAAAAGTCCGGCCAATACGTTGGCCTCCTTCCTCGAAGGCATCCAGTCCGGGGCACAGATTGTCGAAGTGGATGCGCTCGTATGCAAAGGAGGGACGGTAGTGCTGCTGCATGACGATGTTTCGCTGCTGCATCAGTATACGTATGAGGAGCTAAATCGGCCTGACATTCGCCAGCAATTGGGGACAGCCTACGAGAAACACGAGCTTGCTGCCTTGCGTCAAGTGCTTGAAGCCTCCGATCCGCTAGGCACGGAGCTGAACATTGACTTGAAGTCGAATGAAAGCGTCGAGCCGACTATTCGGCTGATTCGGAAATATGGCGCCGAGAAGCGGGCGTTTATTACGGGATGGTATTCGGAAGAGATTCCGGAACGGCATCCGGATATCCAGGTCATGATCAATACATCCATTTCACCGGCGGATGTGTCGCTCGCAGGCAGCAGAAATTATGCGAAGCGGCTATGTCAGCAGGCGCTGCGGAGCGGATACTGCGGCCTGAACGTAAAGTATGACACCTGTTCTCCGGAAATCGTCGGCGAAGCCCATGCTGCAGGTCTGGCGGTCTGGACGTATACTGTTGATGATCAGCAAGCGATGGAAACGTTTGTCCATATTGGCGTTGACGCGATCACTACCCGCAAGCCGGAATTATTGTTTGCGGTGATGAAGCAAAGATTTACCTATGGATGAAAGACAAAAGAGCGAGTGTCGGCGGAAGATAACCACCAGCCTCGCTCCTTTATTGGATCGTTTAAGACCTATTTCATTCAACGAAGTCATACTTCGTACCAGAATAGCAAACCCATCGAAAGGTGGCGACGCAAACATATTAATTGATACTGCCTTTTTCAAGAATATAGTCTTCATTGGAATTTTTTAAAACTAAATCAAAATTCCGATGATAAGGATGCATAAATAAATCATATTGAATTCTGCGCTCTTCATGAGATTTTCTTAAATAATTTATATCTGTTCCTCTTTCGGCAACATCACGTATACTTCCGAAATCCCAATAATAAATCTTTTATCTTCTCCTCTAACCGAATTGGCTATCTCATGCAAAACCCTGTCCATATTTTCCCCCATTTGCTAGTCATGATTAAGCTATCGGATATTATAGTTTTCTTGCTTTGATTACAAAAGTTACAGGAAGCATCTTTGCTTTTTTTGCAAAATCGCTGTTATCGCCCCGCGATTGTATAATTTCATCATCAGATTCCTCAATCATTTGCTCAATGACAAATCCCGCTTTTGCCAACGCATTCACATAGGTGGATAGTTTACGGTCCGATAATGTTAGCGTATCTTCATTAAGTGATACCGAATACCAAGATTCATCGAAATAACATTTTTTAAAAGCAAGCATATTATTTTCTGCAGAAACACATTTGTGTATAGGGTGAGACCAACTGAAAATAAATACACCGTCTTTTTTAAGGTAAGATGCGATCCGGCCAAAAGTACCCTCTAGGTCGGTGGTCCAGCCTATGGCATAAATTGAATAAACAAAGTCAAAATAATCCACTGGCAAGCCACATTCTTCTTCCATGGGAGAACAGATCAATTTTGCTGAAAGACCGCATGCCTTCAAATGTTGCGCTGCCTTTTCGATTTGTTTTTCTGATATATCCACAGCCCATAGCTCAGATGCTTTGCGTTCCCCCAAATATTGCAAGGATTGACCGTTACCACAGCCTATCTCTAGCATCTTTTTCCCTGAGACATCGCCAAAAAGCCGGCATTTTTCTTCTGAGACAAATGCTCCATACAAAGGAAGCACGATTGCTCCTAAGAAGTCATTTCCTTTTGTATCCCAATAGAAGCTGTTAGTTTTATGCACAAAATTCTTATCCATGTCGACCGAGATGGCGCGCCCAACCTCGCCAGCGCCTATAATGTTTGTTTTATATACGGAATTCTTGTCCATGCCGACATCCTCCCCAAATATCAATAATATGAGCCTAAACGTATATCCCGACTTGCGCGTTATTCCAATAACACATATCGAACACGAACAATCTGCGCGATTGATCCCAAAATAATTTACCATTTTTCTATGAACAAATCCACCTAAAATCTTCCATACAGCGAGGGCAGACTAACTATTTGGAAAGGCCCCCATTCCTTAAGCACGTATTTGATGAAACTGGGGAGACGTTCTTGATTAAGATGTAAATAATTATGAAACCCAGCCACATTGTGATGGCTGGGTTTTTAACGTTGGGTGTGCAAATTATCTACCATTTATCAGAGGTCTTTACTTGCATTTTCTGCCTGATGTAAAAAGAATAAAGCCAATGTCACCGCCGAGATTTTTTTCATTTGAACTAATTGAGCGGGAAGAAGTGGTCAGTTTACTTGATGTTACAAGATTCAATGAAGCTATTATATACGATACGAATCTTCCCTGGCAGACTGATCTAGCTATGCTTGCAAAGCAAGATGGGGAAATTGTTGGTTTGGCAGGAGCAAGCAAAACCTGTGCAAAACTGTGGCAAATTGGCATAGAAGTATTACCCCAATATCGTAATTTGGGATTGGCTAGTTATCTTGTAAACAGGTTAACTTTTGAAATATTGGGACGTGGAGAGATACCAAGTTATGACGTAATCGCCAGTAACATTGCTTCACAGAGAGTAGCTCACCGATTAGGGTATTTTCCCGCGTGGGTGTCTGATTGACGATGCAATTTTGAAGGACTTGAACAGTAATTGTATCTCAAGAAATTTGAAACAGAAAACAAACTCATCAAGCGGGTGAAAACAGAGGAAGAAGGTCGACGCATCAATCATTATTTCGATAGGGCTGCTATCGATCTGAAAAAATTAGATGACCCAAATCTGCATTTTTACGTTGGTGAGGAGAACGGGCAACCTGCATCATATGGACGCTATTTACTATTAGATAAAACGGTATGTTTCTTGAGTGATATATTTACTTCGAAAATACATAGGGGTAAAGGAATAGGCAAAGCACTATGCCGAAAAATGCTTATGGATGCCAAGCAGGAAGGCGCTGTCAAGAGTGTACTTGCTTCTAGTCAAATGGGGCATCCTTTATATTTATAACTGGGTTACCGAGATGTATCAACAATGTGGGTGTTTCAGAAGCAATCGTAAACAAAAGGGCGCGATTGCTAAAGTATCCTTATTTAACAAAATTAACAAACTTTATTTTACCCCCATCCAGAACAGGACGGGGGCATGTGTTTTAGTGTGCCGTTATGCCGTTATTGATCAGTCACCTTCGGAGTTCGGATCAGGAAGGCGAGCAGACATATGATGGCGGTAAACAGGATAAGCAAATTAAACCCGTTGCCGATGCCGAACGTTTTGGAGACTTGCCCGATCACAATGCCGACGACAGCTCCGCCGAGTCCGGAAGCGACATAGATTAAACCTTGCAAAGAACCGGCTTGCTTCGTCAGCTTGGAGGCAATGCCTTGTGCAGTAGGGAACAAGACGGACATGGCGAGACCGAATAGCATCATTAAATAACTGAAGTCAGTCATGAATAGACGGCCAACGATCAAAGAGACCAGAGCAAACAGAGAGAAAGCAATAAGGGTGCGTCTTTCGCCCAGCTTATAAATGATAAATCCGCCCACAAAACGGCCGATAGTGAACAGGAAAGCGAAGCTAGCAATAATATAGGCCGCAGTCGCTGCTTTATGCTCGGCATCCATTCCCGCAATGTCAAGCGATGTATAGAAAATCGGGAAGAAATTGAGGAACCCGGCTTCCGCCGCGACATAGAACAGAATGAATAATATGACAAGCAAAATTTGACGATCTTGAAATAGCTGCAGAACGGATTTGACCGTCACTTTATCTTGACCTTGAGCAGAGGAGGGTGCCGGTTTGAAGGAAAGCAAAGCGAACAAAATAACCGCAATCACAACCGCAGCCCCGATATAAAAGAAGCGCCAGCTTATATTTTGTGCAAAGATGACATTTAATATAAGTGGAGTTACAATCATTCCTACGCCGAACAAGGCGTTGGCCAAATTAAAGATTACGCCTGCGCGTTCTTTAAAAAACGTAGGGATCAGGGTAGCGACCGATACGGTCATCGCCCCGATGCCCAGCCCGACCATCAAATAGAAGCCAAGGAAGAAAGCAACGGTAAACGCAGCCCCGGTTCCAACTAAACCGATCATCATAAGAACGGTACCGATACTCATGGCCACTTTAATGCCTTTGCGGTCTGCCAAAATACCGGCAACAAGGCTCGCCAGCAAAAATCCGATCTGGAACACCGACACCATAACGCCAACTTGGCTAATGTCGAGTTGAATATCGTTCTGCACTTTCTCTAAGATGATGCCTTTCGTGTTCTGGATGCCGCCCAACACAAACATGGTGGCGAATATGAGGAAAAAGATAACGGGCCGTTGTATTTTTTGCATGATTAGTTCGTTCCTTTCTCTCGATGACTTTTTTCACGATAGTTCTGAATAGCGTCGAATAACTCGTCCGCAGCCCAACCGTAGCAATAATAGAGAAGGTCGTCCGCAGCGCTGTTTTCACCCGCTTTTACGGCTTCAATCAAATTGGACGGCGATATATTCCACATCTGAATGCCGCTGAATATGCGTGTGTTCGGATCGGATTGGGCACGCACGATATTATTTTGATCGGCGACGAACTGAATGGGGAATCCCTCTTCTTGAAAAGTTTGGTAAGTTAAATCATAAGGCAGATGGAAGAACCTTTTGAAGGCCCGGAAAGCTTCCTCCTGCTCTTGCTCGGTATCGGCCAGGTAGCGGATCAACCCCTGCACATCGGCACCTCCGCCCAGTTTGTGATAAGGAAAATGTTTCAAAGCGGGGGAGAGCTTGGTCAAGCTTGCATAATCCTGCCCGAGCATCCAGCTGTATGCGGGCGGCCATAGATCCAGCCATATCGTAAAGGCGTCATTTACTTTTCGTACCCGCTCGATCAACCGCTCCACAAAACCGGAAACGCTTTCTTGACGGAAAGATATCCACGCTTGAATATGTGCATTTTGTTCGGCGTAAGATACGGCCTCGTCAAATTGCTTTTCTTTCAATTTCATGGACCAGGTTTGCAAAGCTTGTTTGACTGCATTCACATCCAAATGCTGCCGGGCCATTTTCTTCTCACAATGGGAGCAGAAGCAGGTAAGCAGCCCTTTGGGATTCACTTCCTGTCCGGCCCAATCCGGATAACGGATGCGGTCGATCATATAGGAGGTGAAGCCATAGCGCCGATACAAATCTACGAACGCCTTCTCCCAGAAATTAATGACATCCGGCGCATTCGGGCATAGCCAGTGGGGGATGACCTGTCCGTACACATCCGTGACCAAATTGTTGGCGAGCAAAGCTCCTTCGAAATGTCCGTTCAAAATATTCAACCAAGGAATGACTTCGAACGGCTCGTGCTGCACGGCTTCCTTGATGATCATCAGCGGATCGCGTTCCGTAGACAGCGTCGGCTCCCTTCGTTGATCGAGCCCGGAATCTTCATAGGAAGGCAGAATCGCATGCATAGTACCTGTCCCGAAGACGACTTCATGTACAGGATTTCGAGGTAATTTTCCAACGGGATAAGGATTTCTTTCGAAGATCGTGTTAACTTCGGGAAAGATATATTTAATATCTTTCAATTTATGAATGTAAGCGATAATTTGCGGCATGCCTTCGTCTAAAATATCGTGGGGATGCAATTGAATGCCTGACATAGGAACCACGCTCCTTATTAATAAAGTTGTTTGTCTTTCAAAAACTGTAAAGATGGAAACGCTTGATTCAAGCCCAATATGGCCATGCCTTGTAAAGCGGAACGATGCTGCAAATTAGAAATTTCAATAGCTACATCCGTCACATCGGATGTATGGAGACTGATCTTGCGCTTGAGTTGATCCATAGATAATGATTTGGTGACGCTGCCCATCAATACAATTTTTTCCGGATTCAGCAAGGCAATGATATTTAAGATTCCCATCGCCAAATGATCCTCAAATTGATCGACTAAATACTTGGCTTGCAAGTCAACCTGCTGCGCTTGACGAAACACTTCCTTGGCCGAGATTTTCTTGTTGTATAAAGCCAGGGCGGCAGCTTCCAGCCCGGACCCGGAACATATCATTTCCAAATGCCCTTTCGCAGATGGAGCATATAATTGGTGATTGTGAAATATCATGTATCCGATTTCACCGGCAGCATTTCTGGCACCGCGAATCACTTTTCCATCCATGAGCACGGCAGAACCCAATCCCGTTCCGATCCCGATCAATACAGCGGAGCTTAAGTCTTGAAGAGCTCCTTCGTACATTTCACCGACTAGCGCTGCGCGCACGTCATTTTCAATCGTGACGGGGACATGAAACACATCGTTAAAATATTGCGCTAATCGAACGTTCTTCCATTCGGGCAAATTGGGCGAGCCTTCCAAAACAACGCCGCTAGACGGATCTATAATCCCCGGTGTGGCAATACAAATAAAGGAAAGACGTTCCATCGGCTGTCCCGATTGCTGGATAAAGGTTTTCATATCTGCGGCCATCTGATCCAAAAAAGCTTGGCTAGTCGAGAGGGGATAAGTTGCGACGGTCTGTTCTCCGATACATTCCCCGGCTAAATTGAATTGTCCAAAATGAATCGATGTCCCGCCTAAATCAACCGCTATCCCATAGGCCGCGTTCTTGGAAAAATGAAGCTTGGTGCCCCGCTTGCTGAAATCGGCATCCTCTTTCTCATCATAAATCAGTCTTTCCTCAATAAGGTCTTTGACGATGTCGGATACGGTTGCTTTCGTAATGCCCGATTGCTTGGCGATTTCAGTGCGGGACAGAGGTCCTGAATCTTTAATGATGTTCAGAACGATTTCTTTGTTCATTCTCCGAATCGTACTGGGCAAATGTACTTGCATTGCTCGTAATCACACTTCTTTCATCAGTATTTCCAGACGCTTTTAAGTTTATAAACCATACTTAAATTGGGTAATGAAACAGATAAATTTTAATTAACAATACAAAAACAATGTAAATCCTCGATTTAAGTTTATAATACATCCTTAATGTCATCGTCGTCAATAACAATTCCTAACAAGAATCAGGATGATTGGCTTGCAAGAAGATAGGGAAGAGTTCGATTGAACGACTTGAAAAATGGTCCGATCGGCCAATAGAAGTATGACTCATGACCGCAAAAAAAACGCCGGACAGAGGTTTCTCTGAATCCGACATTTCTTCGTTGACCGCTACGACAAACCGGGCTGCAGGTCAAGACTGACACTCTGCACTTGACACTATCGCTGAAACTGACAGCAATGAAAATCAGAATACGCCTTACAATACACCGTTCATTCCACCGAATATCCGGCCCAAAATATTAAAATTTAACATGATTAAAGATAATATAATGGCCGTTGGCAGAATGACCCAGAATTCCCTTTTGTTTTTCGGAATTATAAGTAACAAAGCAACTATCATTATTAGATATACTCCCATAAGCCATGGTACTAAGTAGTAATGATGGTGAATGGGTAAGTAAGCGTCGCGTAATTTAAACCCTTCTGACAGCAACACTGTGATTGGAAGGGCCGAAATCATATTAGAAAATAATCCGCTTCCACGCGCATACCACATAACATAAGCACAAATAGGAGATACCGCCGCGCATATACCCCAAAAAACAATGGCTCTTTCCGGGAAAAAATGTAGCACAGACGTTGTGTAAACATAATAAACCGTAAGCATCGACCCAAAAAAGGCGAATACTTTCACGGCCGCCATTTTGGGCGAATAGCTGAAAACCGATAAAATGGTTGCAACAAATACCCATATACCAAGACGTCCACCGATATCGTCAAATATGGGATTGATATTCGAATTATCCACAAGTTTTGCCGTTAATCCCATAATAACTCCGGTAATCATTGCAATTACTATTGAAAACACTTTTTGATTTGTAGTTGATTTGTTCGCCATTCTAATCTGAATCAACTTATTATATATTTCCATATATGCTCCATTTTTTTCAAAATTATTTTCATATCCAGACAATCAGCTTGAGAATATCGACTCTTAGTTTTACTTCCTTCAATGATATATATTACCAGAATGCGATTGTAATTGTTATGCTAAACTGAACGATACGATATTTTCAAATATGACAGCGAACTGCCAATCCCGAGTCCCAGTAGGCCTGTCGTGAAAGGAAATACGATCAGTTCGCTTGGTTGGAGAAAAAAAGCAGCAAAATTGCGAGGAAGCAGGCGGTCAGACCGGAACCGACAGAAAGGACAGATATAGTCAATGACTTTTAAAGCCCGCAAGATTGGTACTCCTTCCCTCAGTTAGGCATATGCTGAATGAAAAATCATAATATTGAGGGTTCCTATGAGAAATGGAAGACCATTGATTTCAGAAGATCTTTTCAACCTGAAGGCTGTTAACGATCCGCAAATCTCTCCAGACGGTTCTAAAATTGCCTACGTGGAAACGATTATGGACCGCAACACGAACGAATACAAAAGCCGCATCTGGGTGGTAACCACCTCAGGACAAGATGAACCGCGGCCTCTTACTTCCGGAACGGCGTTAGACTTCGCACCTCGTTGGTCGCCCGATGGCACATTAATTTCTTTCATCTCCACCCGATCGGGATCGCGTCAGTTGTGGATCATGCCCGCCACCGGAGGGGAGCCGCAACTGCTCTCCCGT
This sequence comes from Paenibacillus sp. J2TS4, assembly GCF_018403245.1. GTDB lineage: Bacteria > Bacillota > Bacilli > Paenibacillales > NBRC-103111 > Paenibacillus_L. The sequence goes on along the minus strand of NZ_BOSH01000002.1, from coordinate 458,998 downwards.
ATCCGCAACGTTGCCGGCTCGCCAGTATGGAGTCCCGACGGCCGAACCATCGCCTGTATCATTCGTCTAAGTGCGGAGGACAAAGAAGGGGATGGGGAACCGGAACAAAGTCCCAGAGAACGATTTTCAAAAGATGTGCTTGTCATTGATCAACTCCGGTACAAATTGGATAGCGTAGGATTTCTCGTAAATAAGAATTGGCATTTATTCACCGTTCAAGTCATGGGCCCGGAGAAAGGCGCATTTCAACAATTGACGTTTGGCAACTACAATTTTTCTTCCCCTGCATGGTCCCCTGACGGAAGATTTATCGCGGTTGCCGGTAACCGGATTTCGGAGAGGACGGAATTGGAATTAGTCAACGATATTTGGGTCGTTCCATCCGGCGGAGGAACACCACGCCAGCTGACCCGAAGTACGGGGCCTGCAAACGACCCGTCCTGGTCGCCGGATGGCCGGCTTATTGCATATACGGGTCACGATCGACGATCCGGATATTATACGAACCGGGGGATATGGCTCGTTCCCTTTGAAGGAGGAGAGCCAAGGGAACTAACCGCCGGGTTTAGGTTCCCGGTTGGCGATTATGCCATCAAAGATGTCCTCGGGGTGGCGCAGCCGGGAGTTACTCCCCGCTGGTCCACGAACGGGAAATCGATCTATATGAATGTCAGCGCATATGGGGCGGTTCATCTGTGGCAATTTTCCGTTCCGGATGGGGGAGCGGTCCAACTAACATACGGGGCATTGGTCATCTACAACCTTCATTTCAGTTCTGGCGCTTGCAGGGTAGCCATGGCTGTAACTACCCCCACGCTGCCTAATGATATTTGGGTTGGCGAGATCACCGGAGAGACCGTTCGTGAGCGGAGGCTTACAAATGTGAACAGTGACTGGCTGGATCAGGTTGCTCTCGCACGGCCGACTCGCTTTGCCTTCCGATCGGCTGGTGGACCGCAAGGGGAGGGCTGGATTCTCCATCCCCCCCGATTCTTCGGCAGATCCATCTCCGGCTCCAGCTATCCTCCAAATTCATGGAGGGCCTACCGTCATGTATGGTTACGTGTTTTTCTTCGAGTTTCAATTGCTCGCAACTAACGGATTTACCGTCATTTATACGAATCCTCGTGGAAGTATGGGTTACGGCCAGGAATTTGCCGATGCGATCCGGGGGGATTGGGGAAATCATGATTTTGCCGATCTTATGTCGGCAGTGGACACCGCCTTGTCTCAGGAACCTTTGGATCCTGGACGATTAGGCGTAGCAGGGGGGAGTTATGGGGGATACATGACCAACTGGATTGTGACCCAAACCAACCGGTTCAAAGCAGCGGTTTCCATGCGGGGGATCAGCAACTTGTATAGTTTCTTCGGTACATCGGATGGAGGCTTCTTACATGCCGAAGAATACGGTGGCCCGCCTTGGGAACTTCCGGAGAGCTATCTTAAGCGATCTCCCATCAGCTTCGTGGCCAAAGTTGAAACTCCGCTACTGCTTATTCATAGCGATGATGACTTTCGGGTTCCCATCGAACAGGGCGAACAGTTCTACACTGCTTTAAAGTTTCTACGGCGCAAGGTGCGCATGGTTCGATTTCTTACCGAAACACACGAATTATCTCGTGAAGGAGAACCTTGGCACCGGGTGATCCGGCTAGACCACATCCTCCACTGGTTCCGGGAGCATTTGAAAAAACCAATCGGCTAAGGAACGACTCTCGGAATGAAATGGGCTAATGTCCGAAGCCGGGTAAACGCGTAGGCGCATATCCTGATGATATACATTTCCTTGAAAGGAGCTATCCTATGTCTTTCTCACAATGGGAATTATCAAATTATAACGACATATTTGAGGCTAGACCGCAACCCGATCTGAGTAATGAAAATGCGGAAATGAGAAGATTGCAGCCTATCCTGCAACGAATACCTTTAGCTTCGCCTTCGTTTCGACAGGCTATGGGCTCTGTTCTTCAGCACCTTCAGATTGTCAGTAAAGCTCTTGCCTTGGGATGCGGAATGAGTTCCGAATTCCGGTACCTCCCCGAAACATGGGGTCTTCCTGAACTGCACATTGTACATTCCCGCTATCTCACACCCCTGAGTTACCATCTTTATTCTGCATTGGGAGCAGCAGAGCTTCTGGCAACCGGACGAGGCCGTTACTCCCATTTTCCTTTGGCGGTCGGCTGCATGCTTTCGATTCTCCGATTATGGCAAACCTTCCCTGAAGCCATAGCCAATCTGCGGCGTGCGGCGGGTCCCCGTTACGCGTCTGCCGTTGATCAAGCGGAGCGAACCTTAATGCACATGGTGCAGCCGACGCGGCAAGCCTTGGCCATCAGCCGGTCAGTAGTGGAGCCTGCTATTTGGAATGCAACCGTTCGAGCCTCAGAATTAGCATACGAAGTTCGAGGTAGAGTCGCTAAATCGATGGGGCAGGAAATGTATTAATACAGCAAATGATTGGTTCCACCTATATCATTGTATTTTACAGTTATGAATCATGGAACAATTTCAAAAACAGTACCTTGGTTAGCATCAGCCACTTTCGTAGAGCCATAAACGCCTAGATATAGTCTGGTTTGATTTAGATTCGTCCCTAAACTAATGTAATAAGCGGATTGAGACCCAAAATTTTAATCGGTTTCAATAACACTAAAATCATTTAATTTACAATCTGTGCAGTTCCATTCCCTGGAGCTGCTTTGATTATGTTTTTCCGAATTCATCCGGCTTAATTCAAGCATTGGAGAGCTTAGGGCTTCATGTCGGAAAATGAAAAGAAAGCGATTATATGATACATACTTCCCCTTGGTCTTGAAGAACTGGTATAATACGGTAATCTTAGATGAAGCAAGCTATGATGTGAAATGGATAACTAATCGGCTTCAGAATATTACAAACAATAACAGTAGGGATCGATCCATGAGATTCTTCCGAATTTACGAGGAATCTGCTAGTGTTATTACAATGATGAAGGGAGGGGCACCCTTGCTGCATCGTACGTACATTCCGAAAATGCCGTTATCGTTGTTCGTCGATTATTTTTGGTATATGGAAGATTATAATCCTTCGCATTCCAAGGAACTGGCTTTGCCGGACGGATCTGTGGATGTGATCATCGATCTTGGCGAGGACAAAATCCGACTGTTCGATAGCAATTATCGCGAGTTGGTTTTCGGCCATTCAATTCTCTGCGGTCCGCACTCGGAATATTTTGTTATCGATACGGCCTGCGAGTCGAGAGTGATCGGCATCCACTTTAAACAAGGCGGTATCCACCCGTTCCTTAAAGAACCGCTCGTAGAGCTTCACAATAAACATTTTCCATTAGATATATTGTGGGGGTCCAAAGTAAGCGAGATTCGCGACGAACTGCTGGCTTCCCCTGGACCGGATGAGATGTTCCAAGTGCTTGAACGCAGCTTGCTGTCTCTTGCGAGGAAAGATTTGAAATGGGACCCGGCAGTACAATTCGTATTGAACCACCTTCATGGTTGCCAGATCGCTGAGATCATTGAGCAGACCGGGATCAGTCATCGAAGATTCAACCAAATTTTTAAAGCAGAAGTCGGTATGACACCTAAGCGACTAAACCGCCTTTATCGATTCCAGGAAGTTCTGCGTCTCGTTCATTCCGGGGAAAATATTTCGTGGGTCAATATCGCTCAAGCTTGCGGATATTTCGATCAAGCGCATTTTATAAAGGACTTTAGTTCTTTCTCCGGCATCAATCCGAGTGAATACCGTCCGATATTGGGAAGGCACCATAATCATGCCAAGTATGTCACGTAAGGTCAAAAATTTACAATACTTGACCGTGAGAGAAGGATATTATTAAGAGCATAGCAAGTGATTTCCTAATAAGTTTGAAGGAGGAATATATTGATGAAGGCGAACCATTATGTGCCGGACGGCTTTCATACCGTCACACCTTATCTTCATGTACAGGGAGCGGAAAAATTGATTGATTTCCTGAAGCAAGCTTTTGGGGCGGAGGAATTGAACCGTTCGACAGATGCTGACGGACGTATCCGGCATGCAGAAATTCGTCTGGAGGGCTCCATCATTGAATGTTCGGAAGGCAGAGATCCATATCCCCCGATGCAAAGTGCAATTCACTTGTATGTAAGAGATACTGACAAATGTTATGAACAAGCGATCGCCGCTGGAGCCGCTTCTCTATATGAACCCGCGGATATGCCTTATGGTGAGCGGAGTGCCGGCGTGAAAGATCCGTTTGGCAATCATTGGTACATCGCGACATTTATGGGGACGGTTAGGTAGAGGAAAGAGGTTCTGCGAACAACGGCAGAGGTGCGTAAATTACCGGAAAGTTTCTCGAAGCTTAATTACATGCTTATTCAGATGAACCTTGTCCATCCTGAAGAAATACAAGGATTGTTGATACAGGGTTGGCGCTTGGTCGCTCCCAAGCCGGTCGTTCTCAATGGATGAGGTGAGAGTACTCGGGATAAACGAGATAAACGCTTGCGTTGATCAAATAAAGCCAGTGTCTAAAATACGGGTGTGTATGCGGAACCATACGCGACCCGTTATTTTTTTGCCTCGATGCAAGCCAATCGACAAGGCAGGTAGAACGGCCATATTGTTTTTTGTTCATCAGGCATGAGGATGTAGTGGTCAGTTAGCATCTAACTCCCAGTTCCCTTTCAACTTAATAACATGAATCGATCCGAAAAACCTTCTAGAAAAATGATATTTATCATTTCAAAGAAGTGATATACATAACTACCGGCCCCGTCGGCTTTTAGATATGCTTCTTATATAATAAATCAAGGAGGCACAAGTAATAATGATGGTATGATAGAGCAAAATGATGGAGGTGGTAAAAATGGCTCGCGTCAGACTGCCGTTGGAAACAATGATGTTGCTTCCTCCATTGATTTCTATGATTATTTTTCCGCAACAGACGGGGTACAACTATCTATTGTTTTTTATAATCGCAACGGCTCATTTGATCAGCATTATGAATGCGAAACACCGAACCTTTTTCATCATTATTCAACTGGTCGCGGTTGCTTTATGGGGAGCCTTCATCTCCCCATGGGAATTAAGCTTCGGTTTTTATCCTGCTTTGGTGATCGGCAAGTACTCATCCTACCGCAAAATTACCGCAATGACTGTACTCATGGCTGCGCTCTTTGCCGGGTCGGTCGGGTTCAATTTCTTGCGAGAGTCGAATTCAATGTACCTTGGCTGGTATTCGATTCTTTTCATACTTTTCCTGTTGCCCTTTATGGTGAGAATGATTCGGAAGTCACATGAAATGAAATTGGGGTTACAATATGCCAATGATGAAATTTCCCGGTTGATTAAAAATGAAGAACGTCAGAGAATCGCCCGTGATCTTCATGACACGTTGGGCCATACCCTGTCTCTGCTTACGTTGAAAGGTGAATTGGTGGAGCGGCTCATTCCCCGGAGTCCCGATCAAGCCTTGAAAGAAGCACGTGAGATCCAAAATATTTCAAGATCCGTCCTATTGCAGGTGCGGGAACTGATCAGTGATATGCAGTCCATCGATCTTGATGAGGAGTGCCGACAGGCCGCTCAAATTTGCGAGTCTGCCGGGATTTCATTCAACGTGGAACGGAAGGATGAACTTTCGGGAGCCCCGCCGATTATCCGGAATATCCTGAGCCTGTGTCTTCGTGAATGTGTTACCAATGTCGTAAAACACAGCGGCGCGCGCAGATGCACAATCCGCATTGAAGAAGAACCTGGAAGATACATTCTTCAGGTGGAGGATGATGGGGTCGGCATTGAGAAGGAAAATCACGACCAGTTTCACAGCGGCTTGTTGGGAATGAAAGAACGGTTATTGCTGATCGAGGGAAAACTTGAAATGGCAGCCGGGGAAACAAAAGGGACAAAAATCACGATCATCGTGCCGAAAGTTAAGAAACCGGCGATAACGGAGGGAATCCAATGAGAATCGTCATTGCGGAAGATCAAGGAATGCTTCGATCCGCGGTCAGCCAGCTGTTGGCCCTGGAAGAAGATATTGAAATTGTCGGGGAAGCCGACAACGGTGAACAGGCTCTCCGGCTGATTCGGGAAAAAAACGCCGATATTGCCGTGCTCGATATAGAGATGCCATTGTTAAGCGGACTGGAGGCAGCGGAAAAGTTGAGGGATGAAGGCAGTGAATGCCGGGTCGCCATCGTGACCACCTTCGCCCGAAGCGGGTACCTGCAACGTGCCGTGAAGGCCGGGGTAATGGGGTATTTGCTAAAAGATACGCCCGTGTCCGAATTGGCGGAAGCGCTGCGAAAAATTCACGCGGGCAAGCGTGTCTTTAGCCCGCACCTTACTTTTTCCATGATGGAAGAAATAAACCCGCTCACGAAACGAGAAACCGAGATTTTGCTGCACCTGAAGAAGGGGGATACGGTCAATGAAGTCAGTAAAACTCTCTATCTCTCTCCAGCTACGATCCGCAACTACATCTCCGAAATTATTCAGAAGCTGGAAGCGAGAAACCGGATGGATGCCGTTTCCATTGCCGAAAATAAAGGGTGGCTGCCGGAATAACCCTTTCTTGTAAAACAAAACCGATTTTATATGATGCAAGACTGACTTTTGTTATGAGAGAAGGAGAAAAAAGATGAAACCTGTCATTGAAGTTGAAGGCTTGACCAAACAATACGGGGAAACTCGAGCCGTACAGGGGATTTCGTTTACAGTCGAAAGAGGCGAAATTTTCGGTATCATCGGTCCGAACGGAGCCGGTAAGACCACGACCATTGAGATCCTGGAAGGACTGCGGACAAGAGATTCCGGAAAGGTACACGTACTCGGCCTTGATCCCGGCAAGGAATCCGACCGCTATCCATTAAATAAAAAAATCGGGGTGCAGTTCCAGGCCACATCCATACAGGAGTTAATGAAGGTCAAAGAAGCGATAAATCTGTTTGCCTCTTTTTATGACACAAATCATGTCCTGATGGACATCATTGAACAGCTACAATTGAAAGACAAACTCAATTCGTATTTCAAGGATCTTTCCGGTGGCTGGAAACAACGGGTAACGCTCGCTCTATCCGTTTTGCATCAACCCGAAATCGTGTTTTTGGATGAACCGAGCATGGGGCTGGATCCCCAGGCCCGCCGCGAGTTGTGGGGAGTCATCCATACCCTGAGGGAACAAGGAACCACCATCCTGGTCACGACGCATTATATGGAAGAAGCCGAAAAGCTCTGTGATCGAGTGGCAATGGTGTACGAAGGTCAAATTCGGGCACTTGGGAAACCGAATGTATTGCTCGAAGACCTGGCGACTAATTACCTAGCGTTTGAGAGTTTCGATGTGGATCCCGATGTTTTGATCGCCCTGCCCAGCGTGATTCACGTGGAGAAATCCGGGGATCGGGTGAGAATTCAAACGGAGAATCTCCAGCATTCCGCCTATTTGGTTTTAAAAGAATGTGAAGAACGCGATTGGAAAGTGACCGCATTCCGTTTCGAGCGGGGCACGCTGGATGATTTGTTTGTCCACCTGTTAAAGGAGCGATCAGCATGAATAAAATTGTGAAACTGTCGATAATGGAAACAAAATTATTTTTTCGAGAAAAAATGGCCGTATTCTGGACCTTTCTGTTTCCGGTTCTGATGATCTGGCTATTCGGGGTGATGTTCGGAAATACAGAAATCGGAGGGATGACTTACAGCAATGCTTACATCACGTCCTGGATTGCCGTGAACATCCTGACCACTGCGTTTTTCGGAATCGGAACGGTGATGGCCAACTATCGTGAAAAAGGCATTCTGCGACGCTACCAGGTCACAACCGTGCGGCCTTGGATGGTGTTAACGGCGCAAACCGTGCAGGGAACCGTCATTTTTACCATCAGTGCCGTAATTATACTCATTTTTGGATTCCTCGTCTTCAATTTACATGTACCGAAATATTTGGGAAGTACCTTGTTGGCCATCCTATTAAGCCTGGTTGCCTTCTTCCCGTTCGGACTGTTGATCAATTCGATTGCCAAAAAAGTTCGGACGGCCTCGGCCATCAGCTCACTTGCCTTGAATTTGATGATTTTTCTATCGGGAGCCACCTTTCCGATTGAATGGATGCCAAACCTATTACGTGTTATCGCCCACATCCTTCCGCTTTACTACGTCATTGATTTAATAAGGCAAACATGGAATTTCACACCGATTTGGGAGAATGGGGTGGATGTTGTAGTTCTAGTAGGTGTCGCCATCATATCTATCATTTTGTCCTCACGGTTTTTCCGCTGGAGCGGGGAATAAGATGACTTCTTTAACAACTTCATGTCGATGTTGTTGTTCCCGCCAACATTGATTCCGCGAAGCAGCGCAGCATAGACCATAGAGACCTCCTAAGATTCATTAAAGGAAATGTTCACCGACCTTAAGTCTAAGCGAATAGCCCAAAGGTTATTATAAGTATCCATTTATCGATGGAAGAAGATCAAGAGTGGTGCAACTATCCCTTGTATCCTGGCCAATAAACAAGTCTATAGAGATAGGTTGATCATAAGCAGTTCCATTCTCTGGAGCTGCTTTGACTTTCTATCGGATCCAAAGCTGCAGTCCATGGATAGTTTGTTCAAAATATGTTCGCTTTTCGTTCGGGAAATAGGACTTTTGGCCGGGAGAGCTGACATATTATGGCGTGATATGATGGTAATGGAGAGAAAAACCAGGAGATGCCAGGAGGGAGACGAACACATTGATTACACTGACAGAGTCATACATAGATGCATTGGCTCCGAATGATTCGGCGGTGAAAAACGGGCGCGGGCTGGTGAAGAAACGCAGCTTTGTCCAATTATCAATGCTCTGCCGATTTCATAGACCCGGATAAACCGGTATTGCGCTGCTCATGCCCGAGCCGGCAGTTTCCGTGCAAGCACGGATTGGGCCTACTTTACGCCTATGCGGGCAATGAGGCTTTCGACATAGCGCCAATCCCCGAAGATATTTTATCCAAGCGGGAGAAGGCGGAGAAGCGGCGCTGATTCGGGTGGCATGCGAGTGTGCGATGCTGTGGCCGCCCGCGAAACGCTGCAGAAGCTGGCCATCGATAGCCAGGATGTCGGTCAAATTGCCGGCGCGGCGCATCAGTTGGCCATCATCATCGGGTATGGCGATATTCGCAAACTGGATACAGCGCCGCTCTTGCCCTTGCTGGAGCAGTTGTTTCTGCGGGCATGCCTTTTTCTCGTCGACGCATGCGGCTGCAATGACGAAGCCTCGGGCACTCTGCTGACTGCGATCCATGAGCTGAATCAAATTGCGCAGGAGCACCATGAGCTCGTCGATGAGGCGCTGTGGGTGAAGGAGTTGCATCATCTCGCCAGCCGTGATGACCGCAATCCGCGTCTATCGGGCTATGCCTGCGCCATATTGCTGGAACGCGGCGAATTGTCGGCCGGCGAATGTGCGGAGGAAGTGTCGCGGCGCTTGTCGCCGGGTGTGCCGGCCGATCTCGGCGCGGGCTGGTTCGAGGGGCTGTCGATGCGCAATCGGTATAGCCTGTTGTCGCGGATGAGTCTCTGGGAGCAGCTGAATGAGTATATCGCAGAGCTTGACAATGAGGAATTCCGCCGCGCGCTCGTCTTTTTGCGCCGCGCCTTCAGCAGCTTTAACAGCAGGGAGAAGACGATGGTGGCCGAAATGCTGGGCGAAATATGGGGCGTTGACGCCGAAGCGGCAGCAGAGGTGCTGACCGGAGAGTTGAAGGAGGCCGAGGAGCAGATGCTCGATGACTTGAACGATTTTGATTTTGGAGATTTGTAGAGATGAACAATGAATGGAGACGAAAGCAATTGACACGTTGGCGGCTCCTCCTCGGCCAATCGGCGGAGCAGCAGCTTGAGGCATACAGCCAAGGCGGAGGAATCGGGTTGAGCGAGGAGGAGCAGGTGATGGATGAAGCGCTGGCCTCTTTGTATGATGATACAGGCGGTGAAGCAGGAACGCCGGAAGCCCGTTCGGCCGGGCTTGGCAAATCGGCTCCGCAGCTGGCGAAGTGGCTTGGCGATATCCGGACGTTCTTTCCCGAAGATGTCGTCTCGGTCATCCAGAATGATGCGATCGAGCGCAAGGGGCTAAAGCAGCTGCTCTTTGAACCGGAAGTGCTCGGCAAGGTGAAGCCGGATATTCAGATGGTCGGAACTTTGATGTCGCTCAAAGGCAAAATTCCGGAGAAGACGAAGGATACGGCGCGCATGCTTGTACAAATGGTGGTAGAGGAGCTGGCGAAGCGGCTGGAAAGCGATATCCGCCGCGCGGTGACAGGCGCGCTGAACCGCAGGCAGCATACGCCGCTGCCATCCGTTAGCGGGATGGATTGGAAACGGACGATCCTGCGCAACTTGAAGCATTACGATCAGGAGCGGTGCAAGCTCATTCCGGAGAAGTTCTACTTCTTCGATCGGGCGCGCAGAAGCCAGGAATGGACGGTCATCCTGGATATTGACCAAAGTGGCTCGATGTCAGACTCGGTCATTTGGGCTTCGGTCGTCGGCTCGATTTTTGCCAGCATTCCGGCCTTGCGAACGCGAGTGGTTGTCTTCGATACCGAGGTCGTCGACTTGACGGAGCAATGTGCCAACGATCCGGTAGATATGCTGTTCGGCATCCAGCTCGGCGGCGGCACCGATATCAACAAATCGGTCGCTTATTGCGAGCAGTTTATTGAGGAGCCGGCCAAGACGATCTTTATTCTCATATCGGATATGTGCGAGGGCGGTAATCGCGCCGCGTTCGTGCGGCGTATGCGCGAAATGCGAGAATCCGGTGTGAAGACCATGGGCTTGCTCGCTTTATCGGACGGCGGGGAGCCTTACTATGATGAAGGAATAGCCAAGGCGCTCTCGCGCGATGGCACGCCATGCTTTGCCTGCACGCCGCAGCTTCTGCCGAGCTTTGTAGAGGGTGCGCTTAAGGGCGCGGATCTGTATGAGCTGGCGAAGCGGGCCGGTGCCAAGCTGGTTTAGTTCCGGCTGCCAGCGTATGACAGTCGTCTGGTGTCCTGTCAAAGTACAGCCAATGGCTCAACGGACGATGGTCAAACCATTCGAAGTGCAATGTGAGATGCTCATCAAACTTTCGGTTAGGGATGCGCTAGGCACAGGTGTCAGCGATTCACATCTACCGGCCGGAGATAGTCAATTTGGACCATACTTTAGACGGAGAGATCGGCGACGATCTCCTTCGTCGGATCTTTATGAAACTGCCGAGCATAGGGGTTTGTGGAGGATAAGAAGCTGGCTTTTTGATCGTAAATTAGGAGATTATTTGGAGGTGTGTTTGATGATTCGAAGCGCTATCTTCATCGTTTTGGCGATATTTGTAATTCTTGCCGGTTGCAGCAATGAGCCGGAAAAAATCACTTCAAACAAGAACCCGTCAGAATCGGAACAGAATAACGAACCGAAAGAGAATAATTCAAACAATCAGAATCAGAATCCGTCGGAATCGGAGCAGGATAACGAACCGGAAGAGAATAATTCAAACAATCAGAACCCGTCAGATTCGATGCAAAGCAAACCTCAGATTGTATTAACGGATGAACAAATATTAATGAAACCTCCGGGGAGTTTGTCCGGTTCCAACTATGATGAGTCGAATGTTCAGGAGGCGTTGGATCAGTTGCCGGCTGATTTGACGGCCGATCAATATATGGAAGAATTGCTCCTCTTGCTGGCTGAAGATTATCGGCCTTATGTGTCCACTTTCATTGATTTTGAATCCGAGATTACGGTAGATAACGAGCGGCCTAATTTGAAGATTAAATTGCCGACCAGCAGGAAGCAGCATATTTCAATCTTGCTTGATGCAAGCGGCAGCATGAGGGAGCAAATTAATGGTAAATCCAAAATGGATTCCGCAAAAGAAGCCATTCAGAGTTTCGGCGATAAATTGCCTAAAAATGCAGAGATATCCGTGAGGGTTTATGGGCATAAAGGTTCAGGAAGCCAGGAAGATTATTCATTATCATGCAGCAGCACTGAAGAAATTTTTCATGGTCAAGGCGAGCAGACCGATCTAATTAAAACTGCGCTTCAAGATGTAGAACCGGCTGGATGGACGCCAATTGCGAATGCACTGGAATCTGTAAAGCAAGACATAGATCCTGAAACGACCGATTCCGTTGTCTATGTAGTAAGCGATGGAATTGAAACATGCGGAGGCGACCCTGTACAGATTGCCAAAGAACTCCATCAATCACAGGTGAAGACCGTTGTAAATATTATTGGCTTTGATGTGGATAATGAAGGCCAAAAACTGCTCCGACAGGTGGCTGCATCCGGCGGAGGAGAATTTACTTCCATTGATAATGATGAAGCGCTGAAAAATTATTTGAATAAGGCATATGATAAATTACGAGGCGAATGGACGCTATGGAAAGAAAAAGGAACGGGAGAGGCCAATATACAGAAAGAAACAAAACAGGGAACACTCAATAAAGCACGGGAAACGATGCAAGGTCTGGCGAATAAAGAAAATTCGAATTTGCTGGCTGCCCTCAAGTATTTGGAAACCCAGAAAGAGGATCTTCCCCGGAACGATCTCTTCCAAAAAATTAACGAGCGCAAAAATTTCGCATGGAATTATGCCGGCGAAACGGGGAAGCGTCTATATGACGAAGTTACCGAGAACGGTAAGAAGGTGTATGACGATATAAAGGATGAAGGAAATAAAAATATCGATGATTTGACGAATAAGTAAAATAATTAGCGGAGCGTGCTCTGAGGGATCTTTTTTGCCGAAACGCTGCAGGAAATGCTGATAGAGAAGACTGTGCCTGAAGGTGTTATCCGCTGTTGCTCCACGTGTTGAAGGTAGGTGCCGCAACGTTCTATGCCACATCTGGACAGAGTTGGAACAGCATTCCACCGATGATATAATTGATGCGCTTGTACAAAGGGAATGACCCTGCCATGAATGGTGAGCGGAGATGTCCTGTGACCGGAATTAAAAATACAAAGACAAGAAAAAAACCTGATCCTGCGTCCTGTGGGGTCCAGGTTTTTTTTATCCATGTTGCAATTGATAATGTTTCTGTTTATCGTTGTAGTTATATTATAAGTAATGGTAGATTTGTCGCTGGCCGATATAGTGTGTAAGGGCTTAAAATTATGAAATATTCACATGTGTCATACTAAAAATAAGAGAGGAGTATTTCTTGGCAAGTGATTCGCCAAACTCCCAAATGAAAAAAAGTCATATTATATTGTTATTAGGGTTATTATTAGTCATTTTATCTTGCTCGCGTATTTTGTGGATGGAATCGTTTCGCGATCATAAGCAGGCCATTAAGAATGGGCAAATCGATTTGCGTAATTGGAATGCAGAAGACGGTGACGTTCTCTTGCTTGATGGGGAATGGGAGTTTTATCCCTCCCAATGGTTGATGGATGGTAGGCGGCAACCGGGATTAGGCGAGAACGGGCCAATGTTCATTCAGGTTCCGGAAGGATGGAATGAAGCTTTGCAGGCTGAAAAGCCAACGCCATATGGTTTTGGCTCCTATCGCTTGCGTCTTTATGTAAATCCGGAAAAGGACCTTAATTATAGTATTCGTGTACCCAGCGTGCGCACTTCATCGGAATTATATGTCAATGGCCGTTTGCTAGCTAATTCCGGTCGGGTGGCGGAAGCAGAAGAACAATATATCGCGAAGAACCTCCCTTATTCTACAACCTTTACGGCAGACGAGAACGGCGTAATCGAACTGGTGATTCAGGCGGCCAATTATGCGGATAGCCGAAGCAGCGGCATTATTCGTTCGATTAAATTTGGTTCAGAAGAAGCCATTGCAAAGGAAATGAAAGTTTCCGTTTCTATGCAGGTTCTGTCAGCCATTATATTTCTTGTGCATTCTATCTATGCGTTTATATTGTTTTTACTGGGAAATCGGGAAAAGAAGCTGCTCTATTTTTCTTTGCTGACCCTATGTGTAACACTTACAAATGTATTAAGCAATGATGAGAAATTGTTTCACCAATTATTTTATATCGGCTTGAATTGGGATTTCCGGCTATCTAACGCCGCTTTCATTATTGGATTCTATGCTTTGCTGGAGTGTACGGATCATCGCGAACTCCCTTATTGGGGCAGGATATATCCTGTTTATACGGCAATGAATTTAGGGACGGCCGGCATTACGTTGTTTTTAGCTCCTTATCAGGTCATTATGCTCTTCCCGGTTTATTTTTTATTGGTTAGTATTGCAGCAGTGATTACGATGATTGCCATCTTTAAAAAAGTAATCAAGGATATAAAGAGCCATCTTTTACTGCTTTTTTCTATTCTTGCACTGGTTCACCATTTCGTTTGGTCGATCATCTGGCGGGAAAGCGGTTTGAGTGTTGTTCACTATCCGTTTGATCTCATTATTTCGATGGGTTGTTTTGCCTCTGTATGGTTTAAAGATTATTTTAGTATGCATGCCAGCACCAAGGAGCTTGCTGCAACATTGCAAAGAATGAATGACCATAAGGATCAGTTTTTGGCAAACACTTCACACGAATTTAAAAATCCGCTTCATGGCATTCTTAACATGTCACAATCCGTTTTAAAAAGGGAACGGCATTTGTTGCAGGAAAGGAGTATCAAAGAGCTTGAAACGGTTTTATCTGTAGGACGCCGGCTGACATTGATATTAAATGATTTGATTGATGTGATGAGCTTACGTGAAGGTAATCCGCGTCTGCAGAAAAAAGTCATATGGATTCAGCCCATCATGACCGGAGTAATGGATATGCTGCAATTTAACGTAGAAGTTAAAGCTGTAAAAATTGTAAATCGAATTCCGGAAGATTTTCCTCCGGTGATTGCGGATGAGAATCGGGTGGTTCAAATCGTTTTCAATTTACTTCATAATGCGGTGAAATATACGAATGAAGGGGTCATTTCGATTGAAGCTTTTGAAGAGGATGGAAGAGCTTTTATAGTTATTACCGATACCGGGATTGGAATGGATGAGGATATGCTTAAGCGCCTATTCCGTCCGTATGAGCAAGCCAGCACTAATAAGACAATGATTGAAGGCGGCTTTGGGCTAGGGTTAAGTATAAGCAAGCAACTGGTTGAACTTCATGGAGGTACGTTAGAGGCATCCTCTGTTTTAGGCGAAGGCTCCAAATTTACATTTTCGTTAAAGCTGGCAGATTCGAAAGCGAAGGAAGAGAATGAAATTTCCAACTCCTTCGAACAGTTGCCCTTGCAATCCATCCCTATTCTGGAAGAAGAATCCATCCATTTGGAAGAAGCGGAAATCTCACCAGCTACAAAACAAACAGCTTTAATTGAAATGAATCATGATCGTCCGCTCATCTTGATGGTTGATGATGATCCTGTCAACCTTCAAGTGCTTGAAGCCATACTACCACCTGACGAATATGATGTAACGATGGTAACGAGCGGCAAAGAAGCGTTGGCTATGCTGGATACGAAGGAATGGGATCTAGTCATCTCTGATATTATGATGCCACAGATGTCTGGTTACGAGCTGACACGAATGATTCGTAAGCGATTTACACTGACAGAGCTCCCTGTTTTGCTCCTTACCGCAAGAAGCCAACCGAAAGATATTCAAAGCGGTTTTATTGCGGGAGCCAACGATTACGTGACAAAGCCAGTGGAAGCAGTAGAAATAAGATCGCGAATAGAGGCGCTAACTACGATTAAACAAGTCGTTCGGGAACAATTGCGATTAGAAGCTGCATGGCTGCAAGCGCAAATCCAGCCTCATTTTTTATTCAATGCATTAAATGCTATAACAGCTTTAAGTGACATTGATCTGGATAAGATGCGTAATTTGCTTAATGAATTCAGCAATTTTTTGAGGAATAAATTCCAATTCCAAAATATGGATGATCTTGTTCCGATCAAAGAGGAGCTAGGTCTAGTGCGATCTTATCTATCTATTGAAAAGGTTCGGTTTGAAGAAAGGCTACAGGTTGTCTGGGAGATAGAAGACTGCGAGGAATTAAAAATCCCTTATCTTACTATCCAGCCTTTAGTCGAAAATGCAATAAGACATGGCATCATGAAGCGCGCGCTTGGAGGAAAGATATTTATTCGGATTTCTGTCTATGAAACGCATGCAGAGATATCGGTTGAAGACGATGGAATCGGAATGGACGACGTTCAATTGCAACGAATATTGGACAGAAAAGCAGATAGCAGGGCAGGAGTCGGATTGATAAATACGGATCAGCGATTAAAACGACACTTCGGAACAGGACTTCAGATCAAAAGTACGTTAGGTGCAGGGACCAAGGTGACATTTCATGTACGCAACAGGTTGAATAACAGGAATTTGGGGTAACGGAACAAAGGTATTTATTTGTGATATGGAACATAAGGGAGCGACCTATAAAATGCTTGTTGCTACCGATATGAGCCGCGTCTATCTCTACGCAGCAGTATATATGCGCCAAGTGACGGCGAAAATATTGTTGTTGGTCTGCAACTTGATTGTCGCTTGTTGACCTGGAGTCTGCAAGCTGACTTATAATTTTTGATAGTGATTTAATAGATTCTCTATTCTATCTTGGATCATTTGTTTTAATGTTTCAGGCTTTACGGATACAATGTTATTTCCATATCTCATAAAATAGTTAGCTATAAATGCCTCTTCTCCTGGATTATAGAATCCCGCAATGACGGTTCGATTACCATGTTCAATTTTCATAGAAGGATAATGTTCTTTATAAAAAATATCCTTTGCTTGTTCTAAAATCTCTATTTCAAAGTCAATACTCTTCTCTGATTGATAAATTTCTAAGGAACGACTAACGAGTTCATCTATAGAGAAGTGAGATTTGATTTCCTCTTCTTGTATAGAGGTTATTCGATCGCATCTGAAAACTCTGTATTTATTCGTATTTAACTCTATCCCAGCAGCATACCATTGACCAAACTTGGCGGAAATTTTGAAAAATTGAACATGGTAGCTTTTTTTCTGATTATTTTTTAAATATTGAATCTTACAGCTACTCTCATTAAGAATGCTTTTTAGAATTTTATCTAAAAAACGACTAACATTCTTATGCTGATATATTTCAAATTGCAGGACTTTTTTCATTTTATGAACTTGCTCTATTTGCTTTTTAGAAAGACAATTTTCAAACTTTTCATTCAGTTGATTAACACTTAAATGAAAAGGCGTGGATTGATAAGATTCCAACGTCAACATGGCAAAGTACAGAGCATACACTTCATCAATAGTAAAAATAATGGGGGATAACAATCTATTTTTTAAGATACCATATCGTCCATGTCTGCCATGTTCCGAAAAAATAGGCATACCTAATTGTTCTAATGAGCTAATATCACGTAGAGCTGTACTTTTTGAAATATTGTATTTATCCATTAGATCATTTAAATTAAAGAACTCTCGACTGTTTAAGTATCTTATCATGTCATTTAATCTTTCCGATTTCTTCATAATTAAATCTCCTTATAAAGGTGTCATATTTTGCTACCTTTATATATGATAATAAGTTCAAGGTAATATATCAAATTTATAAGATATCTGCCTAAAATCATTATATAAAAGGAGATTGATACCATGAGTGCAACACTAGAAGTAGCTATTTTCTTATCCATGAACGGAAAAGCAAAAGAAGCTGTCGATTTTTACAAAAAGCATTTTAACGCAGAGGAATTGTTACTTGTTACCTATGAAGACATGGCAAAACGTGACAGCTCTTTGCTTGTTACGGATGAAAATAAGCATTATATTTCTCACTCGGTCTTATCCATCGGAAAAACAAAGGTCATGCTGGCAGAAGATACAATGGATGTCAAAGAAAAATATACGGTTGGCAACAACACCTCATTGTGTATTCAAAGTGCAAACTTAGAGGAAATCGAGCATTTTTACAAGAGCTTGACGACAGATGACAGAGTGAGAATTATTGTTCCTTTATCCAGCAATGTATTTAGCAAAGCATACGGTATTATTGAAGACCCGTTCGGTATTCAAATACAATTAATGTATGATGATAGATTGCAATAAAAGAACAAGAACGATAAGCACAATAAAAGCAGTTGTCGAGGTTGAAAACGACACGTTTGTTGTATTGAAAGAGCTTCTGCCCTATGACTGGAAAACCAATCGGGAAAGAGCGTGGTAGCGTTTGTTCGCCCTGAATCGCTCTTTTCTGTAACGTCTCAAGTTTTGGGAGACCATCCAAAGTCGCAACCAAGGCGTATTTTTGGCTTGACAGCAGTGTTGCCAATGGCCTGAAGCTACAGGCTTGCTTGCAGCATCTGTTTGAGCAGTTACCGCAGTTGGCAGGTCCGGCGGATAGTGAAGTCTTGAGCAAAGCGGGCTCTATGGCCGGCATCCATGAAATTAGATGGAGGATACGGATCGGGGGGCATGTTTCTGTTATGCCAGAGGTAAGGGTGGAAGGCGAAAGCGCCGTTTGCGGGAGCACGGGAGGCGCCGGGCAGGATGATAAGAAAATAGCCCTGGGGATAAGTACGCCCCAGGGCTTTCCATGTCATTTTTCGATATAGTTTGCTTTTAGATCGATTTATATATTTTTATATCTTTTCTTTTCATTTAAATAATCCTTATAGACTAAAACAGCAACAACAATAAAACTTAGACTAACAACCCGGAAGATCACCCCTAAACTAATCCATTCAGCTAAAATACCTAATACAAATGCACTAACTCCAACACCAACATCAAAACTGGAAAAAAAGGTTGCGTTAGCTGCGCCACTTTTTTCTTCACTTACCTTTTGCACCGCCCATGTTTGTAAACATGGCATAACAGTTCCATAACCTGCTCCAAATAAAATCGCCGCAATAATAAGATGAAGATCATTTGTCGTATAAGACAGTATAACAAGTGACAAAAATCCTAACATAGCTGACACAATGATGATAGACCAAGGTCCTTTTTTGTCATACCATTTTCCGGTAAACGGACGTAGTAAAGTTGCGACAGTTGCATTGATAAGGAAGAAAAGAAAAATATGATCTAATCCCTTTTGTTTGCCAAAAAGAACTAAAAATGTAATAATCGCTCCAAAACCAAGTGTTGTAATAACCGTCAGTAACGCTGGGAACCATACGTCTTTTTCAAAAATCATATCCAAAAATCTAAATGGTTGCTTCTCAAGCTTTACAGGAGTAGGCGAATATACAAATTGAAGCGCAATTACTGCCAATAGGCTGAGTACTACTGATGACCAAATTAAAATATCGAAGGAAAAAGAGTAATAGATAAAGATACCGATACTCGGTGCAATGATAGCCCCGACCGTTGTTGAAATGGAAAAATACCCTATCCCTTCTCCTAACCGTGTCTTAGGAATTAAATCGACTACTATTGTACTATTGGCTGTGGTTGATACCCCCCACGCTGCACCATGGAAAAGTCGTAACAATAGAAAAAGCCATATAATATTAAGAAAAGGATACAGAAATGTAATAATCATTAAAGCTGCACTTGCAATAATGGCTAGACCTTTCCTCTGGTTATCAATTA
Source organism: Paenibacillus sp. J2TS4 (assembly GCF_018403245.1). Lineage (GTDB taxonomy): Bacteria > Bacillota > Bacilli > Paenibacillales > NBRC-103111 > Paenibacillus_L. The sequence continues at coordinate 439,476 of NZ_BOSH01000002.1, read as the reverse complement.
GATAGTACCCTGCAAAAGGTCTGATTAAAACAGCGCCTATAGTAAATAACGTTGTCACTAAACCTACTTGAATGGAAGATGCATTCATGCTTAACAAATAGGCTGGCAAAATAGGGAGCAGCATTTCAAACCCTATAAAAACTAAGAAGTTACTGATAAATAAAAAAAGAAATGATTTATTAAAGATTCTTTGATTTTTCATATAATTATTCCTCGCTTCTAAATTATTTTTTCTAACTTAGAAGCGTTTGGAACACTGAAACGTTTTTCAATTGCCTAAGATTTTTAGTCAATTGACTCACCCTCTCTAAAACTCCTTAAAAATTTATCAAAATAAAAAAAGACATCTCATTTAGATTGCCTCGTTGTTTAAAAATAATAGAACTCCAATTCTTCATTATATCTTAATTCCCCATTATAAACAAACGACTTTTTTAAACAACTATATTGTAAATAAATGACTTTATTGTAATTGTAACAACTTTATTAATCGTTATCAGTAACAAAAACGAACATTTTTGTTACGTGAGTTTATACTAATTATTTAAGCTAGTAATATCGCATAACTAAGGAACAGCGGGAATGGCTTCACTGGAACGTGGAAAGTATTAAAAACGATATCCCTTGCATGCACTTAGAGGTATAAAGTATAAAATATTGTGACACAAACATGCCACATAATCAGGTTTAGTAGGCATGTTGTGTCACAAAAAAGGTTACTTATTTTTTCCGCTGTTGCTCCGCATATTGATACCCGTCCCATAAGCCCCACAGGTGCATAATGCCGAGCGCGCGGTCATAGAGACCGTAGCCGGGTCTGCACTGCTCGTCCCAAATATGACGACTCTATGACTCTTTGGTGAACCGCCTTATCAGGCGGTTTCTTATTTCTTCGTGGTCACATTTCTTGTGTTAGAAAGTCAGGATATTTTAGAGAACCATGTCCTTACGCCTACACATATGTTAATTGGAAAAAATTTATAGAAGGATATCCGGACTGGTGGAAAGTCGATAACAGATATCGACTGATCAGAGTCGCTTACAGCGAGCAACTGAAAAGTTCAAGCCGATATTACGGAAAGCTTATCAGAGCATATACAACTATCAACTGGCTCGTACAACTGATAATGAAGTAGAAATGCGCAAAGCCATTAACGCGACAAGGGAGACATTAGAGTTTTTGAAAACCATATGCCTTATTCAAAAGCAAAATATATATTCGCCCTGAGAAGATTGGATGAAATGCCTCCGTTTGACTTAATTATTTGTTTTGATCAAGCGATCTTTGAAATGCATGTATGGGAAACGCTAGCAGAACTAGGGGTCAAGAAAGGAGAATGGGCCCAAAAACAATCCTTGGAGCAAGGAGCTTCGCGCGTTATTGGATGAACGACAAGAGATTCGCCCAATTGATAACAAACCGAATAGTTAAGAGGAATTTTTAGCAAGGGCATTACCGTACCGCTGCAGTTGGCCCGAATGGCCATGTACTTGAACAGGCTGCTTCAGCAGGCAGTCCGCGCTGTCGGGGTTTGAATCCGTTTTCTCGGCATCGTTGTCCGCATCAAGCGATAAGGCCGTAAACACATATAGCCGATCAGCATCGCTTAGCCAGTTCATATACAGTTCATATTAAAGAGGTATCTTCTTTCTTATCAGGCAATACTAGCAACTGAATTTATATTTGGATTAGGTGATGCTATGATGAGAAAAGAACAAAAAGCGGGAAATTTACGTTCATTTGTCGATTTGATTCGACAGACGAAACCGTCCAAATGGCTGCTGACCGTCGCATTGATCCTGAGCTTGGGAACAACCGCTGCCGGCTTAGCCGTTCCGATGTTTACGAAAAATCTTGTAGACAGCTTTACAGTCAGCACCATTACCCCTTTACAGATCGTTGTCTTATCGATTGTGTTTATCATTCAGGCCATTGCCGCCGGGCTATCGATCTATTGCCTGAACCGGATCGGCCAGGGCATCGTGGCCAGCTTGCGGGACCGGTTATGGAGAAAGCTGTTAGCCGTCCCGGTTCCTTACTATGATCATCATCCGACGGGGGAAACGATCAGCCGCATGACGAACGATACTTCTATCGTTAAGAGCCTGATCACCGACCATTTGCCGGGCCTATTGAACGGAGTCATCTCCATCATCGGTTCTATCGCCATCCTGCTTGTTCTGGATTGGAAAATGACGCTGCTGATTCTGATAGCCGTTCCGATTACCTTCCTCGTCATGATGCCGCTCGGCAGGCAGATGTTCAAAATCTCAAAAGGCATGCAGGACGAAACGGCCAGCTTTACCGCGATTTTGAACCAGGTTTTATCGGAAATCCGCTTGGTGAAATCCTCGAATGCAGAGCCGGCAGAATATCGGAGAGGAAAAGAAGGGATTACGAACCTGTTCCGGTTCGGTTTGCGCGAGGGCAAAATCCAGGCAATGGTCGCTCCTCTAATGTCTTTCGTCATGATGGTCGTTCTGGTGACCATTATCGGATATGGCGGAATGCGGGTCTCCTCCGGCGCTTTGACAGCAGGGGACCTGGTCGCGTTCATCTTGTATCTGGTGCAAATCGTGATGCCCGTCGGCCAGTTGACCCAATTCTTCACCCAACTGCAGAAATCGGTCGGTGCCACGGAACGAATCATCGATACGCTGAACTTCGAAGAAGAAGACAGCACCTCGGGCCGTGAAGTCCGGAATGCGCATCAACCTATTGTCCTGGATAAGGTAACGTTCTCTTATGGACCAGATAAAGAGGTGTTGAAAGAGATCGGGTTTTCGATTCAGCCCGGAAAAGTGACGGCAGTTGTCGGGCCAAGCGGGGGCGGGAAGACGACATTGTTCTCACTTCTTGAACGATTCTATCAGCCGCAGAGTGGAACCATTCGCCTTGGGCCGGACCCGATCGATACGTTCTCACTGGCTTCTTGGAGAAGCCAGATCGGGTATGTGTCCCAAGAAAGTCCGCTCATTGCCGGTACGATTCGCGACAATCTATGTTACGGGTCGGAACGGGATATCGGCGAAGAAGAATTGCGCCGAGCAGCAAAGATGGCCTATGCCGATCCATTTATCGAAGAGCTCCCCAAGCGGTACGATACCGAAGTCGGGGAGAGGGGGATGAAGCTGTCCGGGGGCCAGCGTCAACGAATTGCTATCGCCCGCGCGCTCCTGCGGGACCCGAAAATTTTAATGCTGGACGAGGCGACCTCCAGCCTGGACAGCAAATCGGAAATCGTGGTCCAGCAGGCTCTGCAAAATCTGATGAAAGGGAGGACAACGCTCATCATCGCCCATCGCTTGTCTACGGTCGTGGATGCGGATCAAATCGTGTTTATTGAGAAAGGAACGATTACCGGCAAAGGAACCCACGAACAGCTTCTGGACTCCCATCCCATGTACCGGGAATTCGCCGTCCAGCAATTGCGGATGAATGAGTCCGCGCCAATGAACGAACTGGCGGCCGATCGAGCATAACGGCTCGAACAACAGGCAGAAAAGGGATACGCAAATCAAGATAGAAGGGACCGTGACCCAACATGACCAAAATACTCGTTGTCGATGACGACCCGCATATCCGGGAATTGGTCCGATTGTTTATGCAAGCCGAGGGCTTCGATGTGTATGAAGCGGCGGACGGAGTCGAAGCCCTCGCCACACTTCAATCGGTCAAGGCCGACATGGTCATTCTCGATATTATGATGCCGAATATGGACGGCTGGCAATTGTGCCGCGAGCTTCGCGACCATTACGACATTCCGATTCTGATGCTGACGGCTAAAGGCGAAACGGCGCAGAAGGTGAAGGGATTCGAGCTCGGAACGGACGACTACCTTGTCAAGCCGTTCGAACCGGAGGAACTGGTGGCTCGAGTAAGAGCTCTCCTGAAGCGCTATCGGATTGCTGTATCTCAACGCGTGCAGGTCGGGGAATTAATCCTTGACCGCAAGACGTTCGAGGTGTTCGTCAACAGTGAAAGCGTGACGCTGCCGCTCAAGGAATTCGAACTGCTCTTCAAGCTGGCCGGTTATCCGGGCAAAACCTTTTCCCGAGAGCAGCTGATAGAGGACATCTGGGGCTATGACTACGAAGGAGACGAACGGACGGTGGACGTTCATATTAGACGGCTGCGTGAACGGTTTCCGGAGGACCGACATTCCTTCCGGATCCGAACTGTGCGCGGGCTCGGCTATTACATGGAGGCGGACTCATGAGCAAATCGAAACACCACATGAGGAAGCAGCTTGTCCGCAGTACATTGGGTGTCCTGTTTGTTATTGCTTTTTCACTTCTCTGTTGGTCCGCCGCTTATTTCATCACGTGGTCTCTATACAGAAAGATCAACGCCCCGTCTTCCGATTTTGCCAAGTATATAATCAATGCAACCCTGAGCTTTTTTATTTTTGGCGGAGGGATGTTTCTTTTCTCCTGGTTTGTCCGGCCGAGGCAGATGGCTTTTTTTCATTCGATTATCGAGGCGCTGAGACGCATTGCCAAAGGGGATTTCAAGGTGAGTCTGGACGTTCCCGGAGGGCCGGACAACCAGTTTGGCGAATTAGTTAACAGCATTAATCATATGGCTCAGCAATTGAATCAGATGGAGGAGATGCGTCAGGAATTCATTTCGAATGTTTCCCATGAAATTCAATCTCCTCTTACATCCATTCACGGTTTTGCGCGTGTGCTTCGGAATGATAAACTTAATCATGACGAGCGTCTGTACTATATCGGCATTATCGAAGCGGAAAGTATGCGACTATCGAAGCTAAGCGATAATCTGCTCAAGTTGACTTCACTGGAATCGGAGCATCATCCATTCGTGCCCAAGCGTTATCGTCTGGATACACAGCTTCGTCATCATATTCTTGCTTGTGAACCGCAATGGCGCAGCAAATCGATCGGGGTGGAGGCTTCCTTGGAACCGACCACGATCATCGCCGACGAAGATTTGATGAGCCAAGTATGGATCAACCTGCTTCATAACAGCATTAAATTTACTCCGGATGGCGGATCGATTACCGTCGAATTGCGAATGCAGGGCAAAGACGCCATCATCCGTATTTCGGATACCGGAGTAGGGATACCGGAAGAGGACCTGAAGTATGTTTTTGAACGTTTCTACAAAGCGGACAAAGCTCGAAACCGCGCGATCAGCGGTGGCGGACTCGGGTTGGCGATTGTGAAAAAAATTATTACACTGCATCAGGGCAACGTTCGTGTGGAAAGCCGTTTGCAAGAAGGGACAACGATGACAGTAACCTTGCCAGTCGAACAGGCGCATCCATAGCAAAAGGAAGCGTAGACCTAAATAATAAGCAATCTTCCGATAAACGACACAGAAGGAAATTGGCGGAGATAAGGTATTCAATCAACACGTTATAACGGAATATTTAGATATAGCCGTTTTATACGGTTGACTCCATGTAGGGAGGATGTTATTTTTAACCTATCTATAATGAAAGGGTGACCAAAAGCCAATGATCTACTAATCCTATCCATTGATGAGAAAAATCTATTTATTTAGGTTTTACGGATAGGAAAAGTATGGGCTTTTTTATATATTGGCATGAAGTGCGGCTGCTTTTTTTAAAATTATAAGGATTTATAAGATTCACCCTTATAATCTGCTTATCATTCACCGCGAAACGTCAATCCACCGTTAAAGGACGGCGGCAGCCGTTTACGCTTGTGGCAGTCCGTCTTTTTGTACATATGTAAGCCTCCTATCCGTTGACCGGAAAAGGAGGTTTTTTGTTTTGCTAATCGAGGAACTGGAGATCTATGGATAGATGTTTAATCATCGGCAAATTTTGTTCCATTGCTCCAGAAACCAGATTTATGATGGATGGCGGAAATCACAGAATGGACGGCTCCACCTTCCCATTCAACCTCTTTGGAAACGGTTGGGAACAATTCACTCCATCATTAGAAGAGCTGCCGCTCAAAGGAGATACAATCATAGGCAACGACGTCTGGATAGCAAGACGTGCAACAATCATGCCGGGTGTGCGCATTGGCGATGGGGCCATCATAGGTGCTGAAGCCGTCGAAGCAGAAATATGGATATGCTCAGAAAAATGAAGAGGAGGCAGATAGGATGAGGATCATGATGCACGAATATGCGGTCGCCAATTCAGATGCGGGACCCTATGGAATAACCGTTGGACAAGATGGGGCTCTGTGGTATACGGAACAGAAAGGTAATCGAATCGGAAGAATAACAGGGACAGGTAAAATAGACTCATTTCCAATCCCGACATCGGGTGCAGGGGCGATGTCTATCGTTTCGGATCATAATGGCGACCTGTGGTTTACAGAATATAACGCAAACAAGATCGGACGAATGTCGATGAATGGTCTTTTTACAGAATATGAACTTCCTTCGGAGAACTCATCTCCTTTTGGCATTTCGGAAGGGCCTGACGGCGCAATATGGTTTACTGAAATGAGTAGCGGCAGGATCGGAAGGCTTACCAAATCAGGGGAAATTACAGAGTTTGACTTACCGGTTCAAAAATCATTTCCTTCCTTTATCACTCAGGGGACCGACGGGGCACTATGGTTTACCGAGAACCAGAACAATAAGATCGGACGAATAACTACAAATGGTGAAATAACAGAATATCCAATTCCAACTCCTGACTCGGGACCTGTCGGGATTACAAGCGGACCCGATGGCGCTCTATGGTTTGTTCAGATTAACGGCAATAAAGTTGGAAGAATTACGATATCAGGGGAAATGAACGAATTTGGAATACCGACGCCTGACGCTCGTCCTCATGCCATCATATCCGGGAAGAAAGGGGATCTCTGGTTTACGGAATGGGGGGCCAATCAAATCGGTCGAATTACAACACAAGGAGTTATTACTGAATATGAGATCCCTACCAAGAATGCAGAACCTCATGGCATTGCGGTTTGTCCTGAAGGTCATGTGTGGTTCGCGGAAGAGTGTAATCAGATTGCGTGCTTGATGATCGATACTGAATGTTTTGCTAGATAAAGATAAATAGGCGATGTACAGATTATGAGAAGGCAAGACTCTTTGTTAATCGGTTCATCCGTTAAATGGTTCCAAGGTTGCCTTGAGGATTGGTCTTTACGCTCGGTTCAAGTTCATTACTGAATGAATAGCATGGTTTATTCACAATATTCCTTTACAAGAATATTCCTTATGGAGTATATTTAAATCAGGCAAGATGAAGGGAGGATTGGCCGACACAAAGAACTTGTTTACACGAGGTGAGAGACATGTCGGGGAAGAATCCGGGCATGGATATGGCGGCACTCAGTGCATTGGCCGAGCCGAACCGTATGAATATCGTCGAACTCTTGCGTGGCGGCCCCCTGACCGTCGGGGAAATTGCCAACCAGCTGGGGCTTCGACAACCCCAAGCCTCGAAGCATTTGAAGGTGCTTAGTGACAACGGGATTTTGGAGGCAAAGGCCGAGGCCAACCGCCGGATCTATAAACTCCGGCCCGAACCTTTCCAAGCGCTGGATTCCTGGTTGAAGTCCTTCCGGCACATCATGGAAGAGAGATTCGATAATCTGGAAGATTATTTGCGAGAACTGCAGAACAAGGAAAAGCAATAAAATGGCGTTATTAGCAAGTATCTAAGATGGGAGGGAATGAAATGGCAAACGGAGCAACGAACAAATTGGTTTCGAAGGTGGAAGGCCGGGAGCTTGTACTCGAACGAATTTTTGACGCGCCACGCGAATTGGTGTTCGAAGTTTTCACGAAGGCCGAACATTTAATGCGTTGGTTCGGGACTAAAGGTTGGCCGCTTACGGTTTGCAACATCGATTTTCGTCCGGGGGGCGTATGGCACTACTGTATGAAATGCGATGACGAAAACCAGGAATATTTCGGTCAAGAGTCGTGGGGCAGGTCCGTTTTTATTGAAATCGTAGAACCGGAACGGATCGTGTACACTGACGCGTTCTCCGATGCGGAAGGCAACGTTAACGAAAACATGCCGGAGGCGTGCATTATGTTGGAATTTGTCGAACATGACGGCAAGACGAAATTGATCAGCCGTACGGAATACGCGACGGAAGAAACGCTCAAGTCTGTTCTGGATATGGGAGTCATTCAAGGGATAACCCAAACCTGGGACCAACTGGCCGACTTTTTGGCAGAGCTTCAAAGCAAATGACATATACGGTGCCGCGGCCATTGCCGGTGTCGGCTTCAAGCACGGCACATAGCCAAAGCAAAAAAAGTTGGGATAAAGATAGCCAATAAGTCTTAAAAAAAGAGTTTCTGTCGGAATTAATACAATTTCATCAATTAGGATAACTTCCCTGACGTTAGATGTCAGGGAAGTTATATTATAGTAGGCTATATCAATTGCGATTGGGGTGTTATTGGATGCAAACAAAAAAAGTTTATCTTTATGTATTTAGCACAATGTCAGATTGGGAATATGGGTATTTAATTGCTGAACTAAACTCAGGAAGATATTTCAAAAAAGATTTAGCACCTTTAAAAGTAGTTACAGTAGGAGCCAATAAAGAAATGATTACTACGATGGGAGGACTGAGCGTACAACCGGATATTTCCCTTGATGATTGTACTCTTGAGAGTAAGGACCTTTTAGTCTTACCTGGAGGGAATACCTGGAGAGATGATATTCATCAGCCTATCTTAAAAAAAATTGGTGAAGCTTTAAAGATTGGCACTATTGTTGCTGCAATTTGTGGTGCAACTGAGGCCCTCGCGAATAGTGGATACCTAGATTCTAGAGAGCATACAAGCAATGACTTAGAGTATATGAAAATAGTTTGTCCTAATTATAAAGGAGAAAAATTTTATAAGCTGGGACCTGCAGTATCTTGTGAGAATTTGATTACTGCATCAGGAGTAGCTCCTCTGGAATTTGCGATGGAAGTACTGAAAAAATTAGATGTATTTGCGTCAGATACATTACATTCATGGTATAACCTAAATAAGACTCATAAACCTGAATACTTTTTCCAGTTAATGAATTCAATAAATAAATGATCTGGAAAAATCAACCTATATACTCGGCACTAAAGATTTCAAAGCTCTTCATATATCTATTACTGGATAAGAAACGAGCAACCTCAAAAGAATTAGCGGAACATTTTGAGGTCTCCGTGAGAACGATACTGCGCGATATTGAGACTTTATCGGCGGCAGGTATTCCCATTTATACCTTGCAGGGAAAGGGCGGGGGAATATCGATCCTTGACCATATACCCAGCATATACCATGACACGCTGTTGTCATATTTTGAATGCTAAGATCGTGAGGTGATCAGAAATATAAAAGGAGTGAGAAGGTTTGTTCACACACCGGGAAGTTATTGTCAAAGAAGTCCCGATCCATGTAGTCGAAGCCGATTCCATATCAAAGCCGACAGTGTTTTTTATTCACGGTTGGCCGACCTGTTGGTTGGAATTTGAAGGCGTGATGAATAGGCTTGCCGAAGAGTATCATGTTATCGCTATCGACATCCCCGGTATCGGGAATTCAGTAATTCCTTTGCAGTCATACAGCAAGCGCAATATAGCCGAGTATGTTCGAGGGATTATGGATCACATGAATTTGTACGATGTCACTATAGTAGGGTGTGATGCCGGAGGCCAGGTGATGTATGCTTTCTTGAAAAGCTTTTCTGACAGGCTTTCGCGCGCGGTGATTATGAATGTCGCCATCCCCGGTGTTGATCCGTGGAACGAGGTGAAAAGTAATCCTTGCATCTGGCATTTTCCATTTCATAACGTACCTGAATTGCCAGAGATACTGATTTCAGGCAGAGAACTTCCTTATTTCTCCTTTTTCTATGATGCGTTAGCCGGAAAAGGCAAGAGAATGAGCGATGCCCGCAGGAAATCATATGTCGAAGCCTATTCCCGTTTAGACGCATTGAAAGCAGGGTTTGATTTATACAGAAGTTTCCTTGAGGATGAAAAGGATAATGCCGCGTCAAAAAATGTTATGGTGTCAACGCCGGTTCTTTACTTGCGAGGATCGGATGAATACACAAATATTGAAAAATACCTTGCCGAATTTAGAGAAAACGGCCTGCAAAATATTAATGCCAAGATAATCGAAAATTGCGGACATTTTTCAGCGGAAGAACAGCCTGAACAAATTGCAATGGCAATAAGGGAATTTGTTCATAATACTTTGTTACGCTCTAACGGGACACGCTAGTTGAACTAACAGGCTGCAATTAGTACAATTATTACTCATAAAAAGAACTCTCCAGAAGCGGAGGGTTCTTTCATTTTTATCCCCATGCATTTAGGGGATATGTCATTACGCAGGAATTACAAGGCTTTAGTAAAATACAATATTTTCCATCTACTTTGTCCCTGGTGGCAGCTACGCTTAGAGCATTTTTGCCTGATGGAAGTGATTGAACAGCCAGAACTCGAATTCCCTATGGAAAATAAAATAAAAGGATCGATGTCACAAATATCGCAGATGACACGTTATACATAATGAATATAGATTGAAAGGAGGGGCAAAGTTGCTGGAACAGGAAACAATTCATGCCTTTGTTAGCGGAGATGAGAAGGCACTTGAAGAAGTAATTAATGTTTACAGTAGGCCGCTTCTACGATATTGTATTTCAATTGTATGTGATTCGGAAGATGCAAAGGATGTTTTACAAGAAACTTTTATCAAAGCATACGAAAAAAGAAGGCATTTTTGCTTAGGCACGTCTATGAATTCCTGGCTGTATCGCATTGCTTATACAACGGCCATCGATGTGGTGAGAAAGCGGAAACGCAGAATTAAACTATTCAAAGCACAAAGTGAAAAAATAAACAATACTAGAGGAAATTATATATCCGAACCTCTCTATAGTATTTTATTGTCTTTATCAGTGGCCGACAGGGCGCTGCTTTACGGCAGAGTATTGGATGAGAGGCCATACGAAGAACTATCACAGATCCTAAACACTTCTGAAGCGGCATTAAGGAAACGATTTGAGCGACTGCGCAACAGACTGGCTAAGAAGGCAGAAAAGAAGGGGGAACATAGGATATTTTGTACGAAGGAGGAGTGTGTGGAATGAGGATGGAATTTATTCGTGAACAATTAGAAGAAATTCATCCACCCGAATTGGATATTAAACCAAGTGTGTTACAACAGATTCAGATTCGCAAGCAAAACCATAAACGACGCATAAAGAGGCGGATCCAGATTTCGGCAGCAGCCGCTCTGTTGGTTATAATAATTGGCACTGCCCAATTTAATCAGGTAATGGCTATTGCTGAGAACGTATATAGGAACATTCAAATACCTTTGAAAAATGAAATCTTGGTTATTAATGACGATCTGGAAATGGTACCGATTAAGGTGGGTAATCTCACATGGGTCGGTAAGAAGCCGAAAAGGGTAGGGTCGAAGCTTTATACTGATATCATTGCCGCGGAAGATGAATTAAAGATCAATGTGTTACAAAATACGATGAGTTATGAATCTGTTGCTCGGAGACAGGTGCCTTTCTTATACTTCGAAGAACGAAATATCGCCCAGCTCTTATTGGGAGAATTCTTCATTGGGGATTTGAAAAACTTCAGTGAAACCATACTGGATAATGGTGATAGACAACTTTCTTACAGTACAGATCATGATAGTATCTACAAGTCTCCGGTATCGATGAGTGTTTTGTTTTTCACTGGAAAAGGCGCAAATTATGAGACCGACAACTGGGATATCTATGATTATGATGAAAAATATATAAGCCCGGTGAATGGTATTACAGCATACCTTTTAACAAACACGTTCCAAGTCGAATCCGGCGAGGAAAGGCTATTAATTTATGCAGCAGACAATACCACAGATAAGATTACAGTGTTTGTACATGACAATTTGTTTTACACCATTTCCGGAAACATACCTTCATCCGAGGTGAAAAAAATTATCGATTCTTTTGTAATTGAATAACAGGCATCAGCAGAGTCAATGAATTGAGATGAATAATTAACTGCGTCTCTCGAAGCAATTATTTACCTAAGCACGAATGGCAATAGGTTAATGAATCGATAATGTATGATTGTTATTATAAAGCAGGTCAAAATGAAAAGAGTCTCATCGAGTCGATAGGGATGGACCAGGTTGAAACTGGGCTCCATCCCGATGGATTCGTTGAGGCTTTCTTTTTTTAAATAGAGCATTTTAAAATGTTTAGAATAACACCCGTAAAATAAATAAAGTTAATTACGGGATTAAAATAATTGATTTTATTTATTTACAAATTGAATGTATTGATTTATAATTCAAAAAAAGAAAGGAGTAGAGTATGAAATATCCCATCATCACACAGTGTCCTGTATGCGATCATTCGCTGCACGCCGTCAAGCTGGAATGCGGACATTGCCGGACGACGATTGAAAACACGTTTGAATTATCAAAGCTGGCTCTACTCTCGCCCGAACAGCTCCATTTTGTGATCACCTTTCTTGTGAACAGGGGCAACATAAAGGAAGTGGAGAAAGAGCTCGGCATATCTTACCCGACGGTGCGCGGCAAGCTCAACGATATCATCACGGCCCTCGGATACGATACGCGAAAGAAGCCGGAAATCGATGAGAAGAAGGTCCTATCCATGCTGGAGAAAGGCGAAATCACCGCGGACGAAGCGGTCAAAATGTTGAAGGATGAATAAGGAGGAAGAAACGATGAAAGAAGAAATCAGCAAAGTACTGTCCATGATGCAGGATGGCAAAATTGATTCAGACAAGGCTTCGGAGTTGATTGCTGTGCTGAAGGAGAAGCAAATGGCTCATACATCACAAGCCGTGCAGGTGCTGGGGAAACCCGACTATTCGAGGAAACTGTCATCGGCATCCGGCGGTTATTTAGACAAAACGTTGAAAATACGGGTAACATCCCAAGAAAATGATAATGTCAACATCAATTTGCCGATTAAACTGGTGAAGGCGGTTCTCGGAGCGGGGCACAGTATCGCATCCAATATACCGCAGGCTGCGAAATACGTGAAGGATATCGATATCGACCTGCTGATCGATGCAATCGAGAACGAACTTGACGGCCAAATCATTGACGTTCGCTCCGGTGAAAAGGATACCGTCACCGTAGTGATTGAGTGATGGATCATGATGATTGTGAAGGTTAAGAGCAAGGAGCACGCTTTTACGCTTCCGGTCCCTTATGCCCTATTGCGCATGGGGAGCGGAATCCTGACTTCCAATTTAGTCCAGCGCAAACTGAAGGATTGGCTGAACAAGCACGGCGGACAGGCGGGTGGGCACTCCAGTGGGAAGCATGATTTCGATTCGGACCGCAGCCGGTTCGGGATCGAAATCGTGCTGTCGATTCTCGAAAACCGGAGCACGAAGCAAGCGATCAGACAGTTCATCAAGGAGTTGCATCATTGCAAAGGGACGGTTCTGGTCGATGTCCAGGCTCAGGACGGCACGGAAGTGTTGATTAAATTGTAGGCGAAGCTTTGATGCGTGGACGTTCCATGCGCCATATTTTGCGGAGTCTGGACATCATCTTCACATCACTCCGATGGCAATGATGCTGCTGTTCGTCTACGATTGCCGGACTGTCCGCAAAAAATCGGTGGAAGGTGCAAGCGCGTTTACCTATCCACTTATCTCAGAGGCAGCCTAAGGATAATGTGTTCTCTCAAAAAAGATGCACTTCCTGTAGTCTTTGCTTCGTGCTTGTACATACGAGGACACTTAAGAACATGGAATCCATTCATTTTTTTAAAAACTATAGATTCAATTTTGTTATGACGATAATATAAAAGTATGAAATCTTTAATCTTGGAGTAATGGTCGGCGCATCCTCGATATTATGAGAGTCCATGAATCTGTAGAATATGTGGATATACTATCATCCAAGAGAGAAGGCTAGTCATCTAGAGGCATAACCTCATTTAGCTAAGAACCAGATCGCCAGAAGGCGATAACGAATGGGAGGGAACAGAATGGATTATAGTGCTCGAGCGACACTCCGGATAGCGAAACCAATTTCTGAAGTCTTTGAAGCCGTCGTAAATCCTGTTAAACTTTGTCAATATTTTACGGATTATGCAAGCGGTCGACTAGAACCTAACAGAATCGTCCAGTGGCGTTTTGATGAATATGAATCGACACCAAAAGTTCAGGTAGTTGAAGTTATCCCCGAAGAGAAGATCGTTTTTTTGTGGCCAGGGAGCGGAGTAGAAGGCATAGTAACCATGCGATTTGAAGCGGAGAATGATTCCACTAAGCTTTCCATTGTAGAAGAAGGGCTCGGAGAGGGAATGGATGGTTTTGAGCGATCCCGTGGACAAACGTTCGGTTGGACCTTTATGCTATGTTGTCTAAAAGCATATATGGAATATGGTATAAATCTCCGTAAAAGCGGTATGGGTGATATTAGGGAGGTCGATCAAGGACCTTACCGCCAGTAAACTCTTTTTATCCTAGATGACTCAAACAAGGATGATCTTGATGCCGCGATTCCAACACCACAGTTTCCCGAGGCTTCAAAGTTCGGCCGCTCGATGTTAGTGACTTGGAGCAAAAGGTAAACATCATGGGCTGTTCAGCTGGACTGACAGCACCTGCCATGGATATATACCATCGCCTAATGAGCAGCCCGACGTATAATCAGGAACAACTAATGGATTACGAAAGTGGGCGATGGAACCGATCCGTCGCTTGTTTATGTTGTGCGTGCTTAATTCACCAACAACATTCGGGCAGCGTCAAACGCATCAGGCTGAGCCTGTAAACATTGACTCCGAATTTATTATTGAGTCCGATAATGTATATTATGTAAACTAAAATTTGAAATTTCATTAATAATTGATTCTCTTTCAATTCAGCAGAGAGACTTCCACTCATTTTTTCATTAAATTTTTGGCAATACATAATCCGAGTCCTGTTCCTTTCCCCTTTCTTGCTTGATCCACCTTATAAAAGCGATCAAAAGCGATGTCAATATGCTTATTTGGGGCATAGTTTATTTAGGTCACTGACGGCTAAATTAGAGAGAAACTGAGCTGATCTGGATCTTCTCGGTTTACACTGTCTGTCAGCCATTCCAATAGCTGATCCCAAACTTTCATAAGCCATAAGCCCAATCCACTTCTTTATCGGTTGCTGCTAACAGATTCTGCAAAGCTTCAAATTGCACATCCTTATCTTCCGATTCTCCTTCAAAAACAGTTATTGGATGGATGATGACGCTCAATTTTTGCGCTATGATAAAACCCATTCTGATTAGACGAACAAAAAAATTGTATGATATAATTTCTATATATAAGATATATCAAGGAGATGATCTACGTGGGTCATGTTGTTAAATCAGAAAGTGAAATAAGAACAAGATATCAGATTACAATACCCGAGGAAATAAGAACGAGAGCAAAACTTAATATTGGCGATTCATTACTGTGGCAGTACGATGAAATTCGCCAAGAAATCATTGTCATGCCAAAACCGAAATCTTTCTCTGAAAAACTATGGGGACTTGGCAAAGACATCTGGGAACAGGAATCAGCAGAAGATTACATTCGCAAGGAGCGTTCTGAATGGTAATATCGAACCTTCTACACGGTAGTAAGAAGATTGGGTTAGACACGAACCTATTCATTTATGTTTTTGAACAGCATCCCGAATTTGGAGAGAAAGCTAAATCGATTTTAGAACAGATAGAAGATGGACTTGTTACCGCGGTGGCTTCTTCCGTCTCTCTGACTGAAATCCTGGTTAAACCAATACGTGAAGGAAACCTGACTCTGGAGAAGCAATACAAATTGCTTTTCTCCCACTTCCCCAACCTTACGATCTTACCAATCGATAACATGGTCGCCGAACGAGCGGCCTATCTCCGAGGAAAGTACAATATCAGAACGCCGGATGCATTGATCTTAGCTACGGCGCTTGCAGCCAATGCCGATTTTTTTATAACGAACGATCAACGACTCGAAAATGTCAAAGAAATAAAATGCGTGTCATTGGACCAACTTTAATTCAAGCACTCCTTCCTCATAGCACCCCAAGTGTTATACACCAACCTCATTGTATGGGGTAGTATCAGCGAAGCTAACACCACCCCAAAGTTCGCTTCTTCTCCCGTAAGGGGCGATATCTTCATCCCCAGCCCCCTCCCTTCCAATTTAGCAACCTACTTTCGGGTAAGAAATCTTATCCCGAAGTGGATTTCAAATCGCGCTATTTTTAACACATTTTCCATAGACGTTGAATTCTTTGTCTGAGGAGAAGTTCATCATTTTACATATATTCACATCCATTTTACGTGTAGTTTCAGCTTCCGCTCAATTTTAATGACATTTCATCTACATTTGTAGACGAAATATTAATCGCATGCTATACTGAAAGCATTACAACACGCTAGATGATCAACGACACCTTAGGTTATTAAGTTCCACTACACTGAATGGAGGGATTCCCCAATGAAACCATCGTTTGAACGTCTGCCGGATGCCGAGTATGACGTTATGCAAATCATCTGGCAATCGGAACAACCGCTTAAGACATCCGTGATCTTGTCCAGACTCCACGAGGAGCAAGGAAAGGATTGGAACATTTCCACCTTGCAATCCCTGTTGACGCGCTTGCAGCAGCGAGGCTACATCGACTTCAAAAATGAAGGCAGACTGAAGCTCTATTATCCTTTAATTGACCAGCAATCATATACCGAGCAGGAAACGCAAAGCTTCTTCAGCCGCTTCCACCGTAACTCGTACAAAAGCTTGTTTGCGGCACTGACAGGCGGGCGGAAAATTAGTCGTGAGTCATTGGACGAATTGTCGGAAATCGTCCGAAATGCAGGTAAAGAAGATGATTAACACTTGGTTTGCAATCATTATTGAGACTTCTGCCTTCGCAGTCATTACCATCCTGTTGGTTGCAGGGATCGGCAGATGGACCGGCCATCGATATCGTCTGCAATGGCGCTACTGGATATGGCTTGTCTTGGGTCTGCGCCTGGCGCTTCCATTCTGGCAAGTGCCGCAATCCGTCCCTGTATTAACGCTTCCTAACATCGTAGTGGATCAGCTTACCTCCAACTCCGGGCCGTCTATAGTGAATGCGCCTTCATCCGAAGAAACGTCAACTGAAGCCAGTCCGATTGATGAATCGTGGTCCGCTGCAAATACGGATACCTCCACTTCCGGCTATATTCCGGATATTCTGACTTTGCTGTCCTGGATATGGCTGCTTGGTGCAGCAAGCTATTTATGCTGGAGGCTTCTCCAGTATCACCTTGTCTTGCGAAGATTAAAGGCTTGCTCGCAGTCAGTCGGTCCACGCGAGCTAGCACGGTTGTCCTCGCTGAAGTCGGACATGGGCGTAAACCGGCGCATCGGCCTGTATCAATGCCGGCTCGCCAGCAGCCCGATGCTGATCGGCTATATTCGTCCTTCCATCCTGCTGCCGGATACACGCCTGACAGATGAGCAGCTTGAGCTGATCCTGCGGCACGAACTGACGCATGCCAAGAGGAAAGATTTGTGGTTCATGGCGCTTATGACATGGGTCTCCGCCCTCCACTGGTTCAACCCGTTCGTCCATTGGATGATCCGCATGGCCTACGATGATCTGGAAAAAATCTGCGACAGCCACGTGATTAAACATGCTGATGTTCACACTAGACAGCTTTATGCCAACACCATCATCCATTATATGGAAAATAGTGTGAATAAAGGACCTTCTTTATCTACTTCTTTCCTTGGAGGGGATCGTGTCATGAAAGAGCGATTTAAGTTAATTTTTCAAAATCAGCCCCAAAAATCGGCAGCCTGGATTTCCTCTCTCCTATTGATCATAATCCTGGCCGGAGGCACCTTGGTATCTTGCCAAAGCCAGTCGGCTCAAAGTAAAGGTAAAAACAGCTTTGCCGGGCTTTATGCTTTATTCGGTTCCTCGGAACAAGAGGTGTTCGCTGCCTTGTCGCTTGATGCGGATAACGATGCCGAGAAAACGGATTTAAACCCCGACAGTGCGGAATATCTGTTGAAGCAGCCTGTTCAAGTACATGGCCATTCGAGCCAACTGCAGCTTGGCTTCTACAATGATTTGTTGATGTATTTACAATACCGGTTTGACAACCATCAGGATGCCTTTGCCGTCAGTAAAGCGCTTAGAGATGAACTGGCCAAACTGCACGGTCAACCCGACACAATGGACGGCCATCCCAACCGGCTGGATACATTGACGGCCTTGCCGACCGATCAAGCCCTTCCTTCGCCCGACTATTTGGAGGAATGGCACATCGAAGTCGATCCTGAGGTTTTGACCACTTTAATAGGAGATACAGATTATAGTGCTCTTGACGTCGTCGTGCGGCTATCCTTGCTGGACGAATCTCATGCTTCCGTGACTGTTCGCTACTCGGCAAATCTCAATAGTTTGCAGACGCCTCGCCCTTGAACCTCAACCTTGAACGAAAAGCCCCTAAACAAAGTAACCAGGATCGCGGGGAAAGCCGCGATCCTGGTTACTTTGCCAATATCCAAATACTAACGCTTGAGCGACTTCTTGCCCAAGGCTACGGCGAGAATAATAACCAGTCCTCCGA
Organism: Paenibacillus sp. J2TS4; assembly: GCF_018403245.1. Lineage (GTDB taxonomy): Bacteria > Bacillota > Bacilli > Paenibacillales > NBRC-103111 > Paenibacillus_L. The sequence goes on along the minus strand of NZ_BOSH01000002.1, from coordinate 420,911 downwards.
CCATAACCCACAGCAACGCCAACTTCCAGCGGGCATACCGGTATCTACAATGCTTTTCACATAAATCAATATCTCTTGCTCTGTCACCGGTACTTACGCACCATACTGTTGCAGATCGACATAGCCATCATTCGTCACGACCACTCCTTCATCCTGAAGCAGCATAATTTGTAACCTATACCCTTCCTCATCCTTGATGCTGATTTTGCCCTGGGCACTGACTACACGATGCCAACAAAGCTTATACTTTCTACTCATGGAATGCAGAATTCTTACGACTTGCCGAGCTCCCCTGGGACTGCCGGCTAGCGCTGCAATCTGGCCATAAGTCATCACTTTCCCCTCAGGAATACTTTGGATAATTTCAACGGCATTTTTCGTAAAAGCGTTCATATACTACTCTTCCTTCTCGTCGACTATGACATATTATTTTATTTTCACTTAGTGCGACTGGAGCGCATGGCTTTGAAATGCTTTATACTTTTATCGTTCACTAATTTTTTATATTCTTCAGATTCGCAAGCATACAGCGCTACTTTGCCCTGTGCATCATTATGAATCCCCCAGCCATAGCGTTTGCCCAAGGACGATGTACGAAGACAAGGCTGCCCTTTGGAAAAAAACTTCTCGCGTGCGGCTTGCTTTTGCTCTGCCGGAATATTGTTGCGCTGAGCAAACACTTCAAATAATACATCCTCTTGCGTGTATTTGTAGGGATGATTCGCAATGAGCTCGTACTGCAAAACCGGGATCGTCTTAGAGTCTCCTTTTGTTTTTGGAACTTCTGCTGCTGTAACAGGGCAATCTTCGGCAGTTTCAATGAAAGTGTCATAATAATTCATGTTTTTCATAGGGTGGCCCTCCAAATTGTTCTGCTGAATATTCCATACGAACCTCTTCTTTTTCTAAAGGAGGATTCACGGACTCTTTTACATTATTAGCAGCATAGCTGCCGGAACTACAAGGGACCATAGTTATTTAACTCGATTTTGACATAGAAGCGCTCTGTTTTTCAAGGCTTGCTCGATCTGAATGGCAAGACTTTAAAATCGTCTGTTCTTCTTCGCTTTTCTACTGCATAATTTTGGCCAGCGGAAGGGTTGAACGTGCTGAAGCATCGCAAGGTAAAGCTCTCCCCACTGTCGCTCATTCAGAGAACAGATAGGCTGATTTCGCTCTACCCTCAGCATTTTCACCAGTTTTGTTATTTGTGGAGGTGTAAAAACGTCAGCCAAGGCTTCGAAAAAGGGCAGATGCGGATGACGAAGTCCATGTGACGCCAGAGCCATAAACCTTCCATGATGGTGAGGAGGAAGCTCCGGGCTCTTCTTTCTACAGACAGTTAATACAGCTGAATCCACATTGGGCGGCGGCGAAAAATGGTTCGGCGATACCGTCCGAACGAGTCGAATATCGAACCACATTCTCCATTTCAATATGCGTGGATCGGTAATCCGAGCAGCGGTAAAACGTTTGGCCGCTCCTTTTTCAATGAGCAGCGCAGCTCTCTGCAATAATACGCTTGTTGGATGGTCAAGCAATTTGGTTAAGATCGGAGTGGTAATCGAATATGGAATATTCGCCACTACACAAAACGGCCCTTTCGGAAGATGGATCTTCAGAAAATCGATCTGTTTAATTCTTATATTGTTTTCTTCACACGTCTTATTTGAAAGGATCTGGACATAAGCCGGATCGTTCTCGATGGCTAATACATGGGCTGCTTTCTTTGCCAAGGGGATGGTTATGGCTCCCGTTCCCGCACCAATATCCAACACAGTATCCGACGGAGTAATGTTCGCCAGAAGGATCAAATCTTTAATCAAGTGTTTATCGATTAGTAAATGCTGCGCAGAAAAGTTTAGGGCTCTCGACCTTTTATCATTTTTTTGAATATTTTTAGACAACAAAAAAACACCTCTTTCATTCGTTGGTAGTGTGAATGAAAAAGGCACAGCACAAATAAACCCAGACCATTCCGTTTTAAAAAAATGAAAGGAAGGGTATAAATGTTCTGTACCTTATACTACCAAATACGAATGAAAGCGATGCAAAACATGGATGAGGTTCCTCCTCGCGTTCTAGAAAAAATATGTGCCTAACTTAGTTTAGCAAACAGATGACTGACCGTCAATTGGAGTAGCTTCCACCCCATTGATGATTCTCTACCTCTAACCCGAAGAATTAGTGTTTTGATGGAAGTTCGTTTCCGTTTCTTTGATAAAATACATTTGAATGATACAATGAGAAAATCACTAATCAGTGATAAACCATGACTAAACTTAATCTAAGGAGTGAAGCAAATGGCAGTTGATGTTTATATCAATTTTAATGGAAATTGTCGTGAAGCTGTAGAGTTTTATGCACAGGTTTTTGGCACAGAAGAACCTCAAATTATGACCTTTGGAGAGACGCCGCCGAACCCCGAATTCACTCTTCCGGAGGAGGCAAAAGATTTAGTCATGCACACCCGGCTTAACATTAATGGAAGCAACGTTATGTTTTCTGATGTTTTTCCTGGTATGCCTTTTGTCGCAGGAAATAACATAAACCTGGCATTTGTTAGCAAGAACATGGATGAAATTAAAGCGAGATTCAATAAACTAAAAGAAGACGGAACGGTAATCATGGACCTTCAAGAAACCTTCTGGAGCCAATGTTACGGCAGCTTAACAGATAAATTTGGAATTCAATGGCAGTTTAGTCATGAAGTCTGATTGTTTATTTATATAAATTGTTTAGGGAAAAAGCAGAAGCTGCCCAAGCTTGGAACATTACCGTCTTGGGCAGCTTCTTCTATGTATTTCGTAAGTTACTGGCTCCAGGACCTTGATCATTATCCGCCCCAAAAATATCTATTAATACATTAAAATATTCATGACATTAAACAATTCCGAAATGACTTATAATCCATCATAATACGGTTAAGGCAGTGCGTGATATTTCATGCCGGAAGCAAAAACTTTAAAGCCAAATTTCTCGTAATATTTAATCTTATCACTCTCACAAAAAAGCTCTATATGCAGGTTATGACTATGACCTTTGTTGACTAGCTGCTGTACAATTTCACTCCCCACCCCTTGATTCTGATAGTTGGGGTGAACAACTAACCCGCAAAGGTAGGCATTGATGATTCCGTCTGAAACAAGCCTTCCTGTTCCCACCAATTCGTCTTGATGGAAGGCGCTAATCACACACCAGCTTTGGACCATGGCTTGATGAAGGCTTTCCTTACTCAATATTAGGAAATTATTCCATCCAAAGCAATCATATAGTTTATAGATCTGATCTTGATTTGGAATAGCTTCAGTATACAGAATATCCATCTTTATTCTCCTTTTCGCTCTCTCGGACAGTTACAACAGTGGCTGTAATGACTTCCTATTTCTTTCAGTTCTGATTAGATAGAATCCAATCCTTAAAAAGATGAAACGCACTATACTTGACCCAAAAATCGATAAACTCATCGTTTGAGAGCTCTGACAATAAAATATGATTTTCAGGTACGACCAACCTATCCATCAACGATCCCTTCCCTGATGTCTTTTCTCTTGTAATCATACCTTTAATCTGTCTATGAAATAACAAGGGCTTGGAATCCACCGGGCAAAAAGCCAAGCACTCTTTAATAAACACAGTACGGTCTTTTTTACCCTCTAATAGTCTTAGAACGTCTTCAGTCGTTAACCAGCTATTAGCATATTTTACAAATGGACCGGGAAATCCGTTTAAAGCATTAATGTACAGACCTACATCGGTAATCACAACCGAACAACCGAGGTTATCTCTTGCCCACATACTCGAAAAATGGGCTACGTCTGATACCTCCATACTTTGTATTTCAGGTACATCTATCTTACTTTGTTGTAAATGCACATTCGTTCCTTCAAGTACCCTCGTTGCAATTTCAAATTTCGCCGAATTTGAAGTTACATAAAAAAGCTCCAAAAAAACGCGCCCCTTCGGTTTAATTTGTAATTTGTGCCATATTTGACTCAATATAGTCCCGCATAGGCTGTATGGGACTGCTGCTGCAGGCGGTACATTTGCGCATATTCACCGTTCAATTTCATTAACTGTTGATGATTGCCCTGCTCGATGATCTGACCTTGATTAAGTACAATAATTTTATCGGCATTTTGAATCGTTGACAGACGGTGGGCAATAATGAATGTCGTTCGGCCGGACTTCAAGGCTTCCATTCCTTGCTGAATGACCGCTTCGGTTTCCGTATCAATGTTCGCCGTGGCTTCGTCAAGCACTAGAATAGCCGGGTTCACGACAAGCGCCCGGGCAAAGCTGATGAGCTGCCGCTGTCCGCTGGATAGAGTGCTTCCCTTTTCCTGTACTTCTTCATCCAAACCTTGTTCCAATTGGGCAAAAATTTGTTCACTGCCAACGAGGCGCATCGCCTCTTCCATTTGTTCACGCGAGATCCTTGGATCGTCCAACGAAATGTTGGAAGCGATGGTCCCGGTAAATAAATACGGTTCCTGTAATACAATTCCCATATGCTCTCGCAACGCCTGACGCGGAATCGTCTTAATATCTTTACCGTCAATCGTGATTTCACCGTGCTGACAATCATAGAATCGGAAGAGCAGATTCATAATCGAGCTTTTGCCGGAGCCTGTGTGACCTACTAATGCTATCGTTTCTCCAGCTCTGGCCGTGAAGCTCAAATTCTTTAACACATATTCATCCGGCTTATAACCAAAACTGACATGATGAAAGACGACTTCCCCTTGGGGACGATCTATCGATTGATCGACTACTTCCTCACCATCTTTATCCATAAATTCAAATACTCTTTCGCCAGCGACAAGGGCTTGTTCGAGATTGGCCAGCTGGTTTACAATTTGTTTGATCGGTTCAAATAAACGGTTCACATAATCAACAAACGCGTAGAGAACACCTAAAGTCAAAACCTGTCCAATCCCGGCAGTCGTTCCCCCGATATACCAAATCATGCAGACGAAAATAAGCTGCCGCAGCATGTAAGACAAATTATGGGAGGTCAAGGCGTTCAAACGAAGCAATTTATTTTGATAATGGTAATGTTCGTCGTTTAACTGTCGGAATTCCTGCTTATGCTGTTCTTCGCGCCTGAATGCTTGAATAATGCTCATCCCTTGGATGTTCTCATTCAAAGATGCATTGATTTCACTGATCTTGGACCGAATTCGATGATTATAGAAAGAGGCGAATTTGCGATAAAGAACGATCCAGGCTGCCAGAAGCGGCAGCAACCCAAGACAAATAAAAGCCAGTCTGGCATCCAGAAGGAACAGGGCGACATAAATTCCGGTCATATATATTCCGCTTGAGAAAAAATTAGCCAATACGGCAACATATAACTCACGAATCGCTTCTGTATCATTAGTGACGCGCGAAACAACCTTACCGGCAGGTAAATTATCAAAAAACCGAACCGGCAACCGGGACAGATGGTTAAATAGATCGGTCCTCAGCCGTTGAATGATTCGATTCGCCGCTTTTTGCAGATAAAACCGTTGGCCAAATTGGAAGAAGGATGAGATAAGAATAAGCGCAATATAAAAACTTAGCAGACGGGCAATAGGTGCAACTTCAGGTGCATAAAAAGCCATAACCTCGGCAGCAGAGAGCAGAGTGGCTTCGGTTTCATGCCTGACAGAGCCTTGGGTCACCATTAGGCGCCCATCTTCAAATATTCGATTGCCATTAAGGGGAATGGGCTTTTCTGAAAAGATGAAACTTCTTCCCACTTGAGCGATCTGAACCGGGTTTGTTTTATCGGAACCCGCAGGCAAATTCGATTCCCGCGTATACCTCTGTCCTCGAAATGAAACAGCCTGTTCCCCGGCGGCCGTTGGATACCAAGGTTCTTCGATACCGGTCACATGGCGGTCGATAATCGTTTTTGCGATCAATGGCCCTGTTAATTCAGCAGCAACACTTAGTGTAAGCAAAAATAAAGCAACCAAAATCGTTATCTTGCTCGTTAAGGCGTAACGAACCAATCGTGCTCCTACCTTCATACCGGATCTCCTCCTTCCCCCTCCAACGTTTGCCGCTTCACCTGCTGACTATACCAGCCGTTAGTTTCCATCAAATACTCATGAGTTCCTGCCTCCACGACCCGGCCTTCGTCAAGCACGAGAATCAGATCGGCATGTTCAATCGCGGACATGCGGTGTGTCGTGATCAGGGTTGTTTTTCCCTGACGTTCCTCTTGAATATTGCGGACAATAGTCGCCTCGGTTTTGGCATCGACAGCTGAAAGAGAATCGTCAAGAATGAGTACCTCGGGATCGGAGATTAAGGCCCGGGCAATCGAAATCCGCTGCTTCTGCCCGCCCGATAGAGCGACTCCCTTCTCTCCAACTAAAGTATCAAGCCCGTCAGGCATAAAAGTAAGATCTTGGTCAAACGCCGACAGCCGAATCGCTTCCTCGAGCTCTGCATCGGATGCATCGGTTTTGCCAAATAGAATGTTCTCCCGAATGGAGCGCGAGAATAATACATGGTCCTGCGGAACATAACCGATCCACGCGCGAATGTCTCTCTTCCTCTGCTTCTCAATCGGCACCCCTCCGATTTGAACCGCACCCATTCCTGAAGGATAGAAGCGCAGAAGCTGTTTCACGAATGTCGATTTGCCGCTTCCCGTCCTTCCTACAATTCCAATGGTTTCTCCCGACCGGACCAGAGCGGATATGTCGACGAGCTGGTTTCCTTTCGCCTGAGGGTAGCTAAACTTGACTCGGACGAATTCAATCCTGTCGGGGGCCTCAATCTGCTTGGGCTGCTGCGGATCGGCCACATCCTCTGCGACTGCGAGCGTTTCATTAATCCGATCGAGCGAAGCGCTTCCCCGCTGCAATATATTAATCAGCTCGCCGACCGCAAACATCGGCCAAATCATCATTCCAAGGTAAACATTGAAGGTAACCAGAAGTCCTAAAGTTAATTCCTGCTTAAATACAAGATAAGCCCCGTAGCCGATTCCAATAACATAACTGAGCCCGACCAACAGATTAACCGCCGGTTCAAATAAAGCATCGATTTGGGCTACCTTCATATTTTTGTCATACACATCTTCACTCATATGCCGAAACCTGGATTCATCCTGCCGTTCTTTTCTATAGGCGCGAATCACCCTCATTCCGCCAACAGACTCCAATACCCGATCATTTAAGTCTCCGAATGCATCCTGCGCAAGCATGAAGCGGGCATGAATTTTTTTACCGAGTATTGAAATAGCTATCCCCATTACCGGTAACGGCAAAATAGCCGCTAATGTCAGTTTCCAGCTAATCATCATACTCATCGCAGTAAGAATAGTAAGCATATAGACACTAGAGTCGACAAGCGTCAAGATTCCAAAACCGGCTGTTCTCGAGATGGCCTTCAGATCATTCGTCCCTCTCGCCATCAAATCTCCGGTGCGGTTCCGCTCATAGAAAGGCGGATCCATCTTGAATAAATGATGCATAAAGCGAGAACGCAGCTTGCGCTCGACGACAAAGGCCCCGCCAAATAGTTTCGACATCCAGACATAGGTCATGCCGTAAGAAACCAATGTAACAACGATTAACAGCACGATATAGGCAACGGTTCTGCCGGATCTTAAGTCGCCAAGTTGAAAATCATCAATCGCCATCCCAATCAGGCGCGGGGGAACGAGGTCAAGGATTCCCACAATAGTTAGCAGCAGCAAAGCAACCGTATATCGCCGCCATTCTTCTCTGAAAAACCAGGATAGCTGCCCAAGCACCCGAAACATAAATATCCCTTCCTTTATCCTTATCAAAAATCTATCCGTCCGGATGAAGTGTTCGGGGTCTAAATTTCATCCTTTGGAGTTTTTCTTCTATAGCTTTTCTCCTCCAGGTACGCACCCCGTCCTGCTTTCAATTAGCCGGAAATTCCTGCCTCCTGCTTCCGGTCAACCACCAGCACATATCCAATCAGCAGCAGCGAACCGGCGACCAACGTAAGTGGAATAACGAAGATAAGCGGGTTATACCCTTCGATAAAAAGCGGAAACATATACCCGATCAATGACGCCGTTAAAGAAATAAACACGTACAAGCTGGCCCCGAAGCCGGTTCGGCTCATAAACATCCGCTGCACATAGCCCATCGCCACTCCGTACAAGATAGATACAAAGAATGAATAAACCGGCTGAATAAGGAAAAATACCGGAAGCGCCGCGGAAGATGCATAGACGGCGTATGTGATGAAGGCCCCGAAACCGCCGAGCAAAATAATTCGTTTGCTGCCATATTTGGCCGCCCAATACCCGGCGACGGTCATGAACAACAGTTCAAATACGGCTTGAATGCTCCATATGTAGGACATCAGCTCGGGCTTGCCGAATAAATCTTTAACGACTAGGGGCAGATACAGACCGCGAATCGCATCCGCGCAGGCGAGCATTAATAACGCGAACAGCATCAGCAGGGAGAAAGCCTCCCCGTTCCTGGCTTCCGCTTTGACCGTCTCACCCTTATACTCTCTATAAAACAGCAGCAGTCCGAACAGCATGGCGTATCCCGCCGTATTCCCCCATAAAACCCCCCGGAAATCGGCCAGCAAATACAAATTCGCCCCTATGAGCAATCCTGCAAAAAAACCGACACTATGGCCTGCACGCAGCCAAATTTGCGCCATCTCGACAATATCGGAGGCGACCCGTTGAAAATGGTTGCGCGACATCGCAAACAACTGCCCCATAATCAATCCGGATGGAGCAACGGCAATGCACATTCCAATCAATGCTCCGACGTAATTGTCGGCACGCATGTAAACCTGCAAGCCGATCATGCATAAAGCGGCGGCTGTCATCGCCAGCCTCTTCTTGCTTTTTAACTTGTCGCTTATCGTTCCGATCCCCAGGGTCGTCACCATATTTAGCAGAAGCGATATCGAAAATATGGAAACAATCTGCCCCTTGGATAGACCGATGCTCTCGCTGAGATAGATCGAGTTCATCGGCGCCAAAATGCCGAGACCTATCCCATAGCAAAATAAGGTCAGCAGCAGCATGCCTGCACCTTGGATCTGTAAAAAGCGTTTCATATCGGATAACATATTCAAACGAATCCGCGCTCCTCTCGACTCCCATAAATGAATATCAATATCTCGCTTACTCTTACAGAATGTGCCAAAATTTTAACACAATCTGCGGAAGGAAGATACTAAAAAATGACTCGCGACTGTTTCAAACGGTTGAGAAACAAGAAATAAAAAAAACGCCTGATCTGTGAGTAACGTACAGAAATCAGGCGTTTTTTGGTATTTTTTGTTAACCTACAATTAATAGGATCTCTTCTGTATGATAGAGTATTTCTCGTCCGATCACTTGTCCAAACCGAAATGTTCGGGGCAGCCGACAAAAAGATTCTCATACTCTAATGCTGCTTCGGCTGCTGTTTCGAGGCACTGTTTTCCGGCTTATACTGCCCGGTTTACGGCTTCGTCCCGCGGCCATCCTTTGCAGACCGGGCCTCATCCGTGCCGCTTCCACCAGTGCTGCTTCCGGCACTTGCGCCCTTTCCATCCTCCGGCGTCGAATCTGTTGCCTTATCCGGAGGCTCGTCCGCCGGGATATCGAGCAGCACTTTCTTCACCAGCGGCTCGCTTACCTTGCCGTACTTGTTCTCCGACTTGATCTCGATCGTATTCTCGCCTTCCTTGAGGCTGACCGACTTGGAGATGCTTCCGTATCCCGCAAGCTCCCCGTTTACGTATATTTTCGGCTCTGGATCATACCCGCCATCGGACGCGCTGGCCGTTACCGTCACTTCGGGCTCGGCGGTTTTTTCCGGCAATGCATCGACAGTCAGCGTCGGAGTCGGTTTCAGGATAAAGCCGGTGATCGGCGTCCAATAAACGGAGAGCAGAACGATGACGAGAGCTAACGGAAGAGCCAAAATACCGATCCGAAACAATCGTTTTTTGCGCGTCGCCATAAACTTCACGAGTGCAGGCGACTGACGCAGCTTAATTTCTCTGAACAGCGCAGCGAAAGCGCGATTCGGCACGCCAAGCAGAAGGTCCCTGACCTCTTTATTCTTAAAGGCGCGGCTGTCATGACGGTCGAAATAACGAATCAAAGCAGAACGGTAATGCGCATTGACGCCCGAGCCGCTGGAGAACCGCTCGTCTGCAGCGCTCCATGCCATAAATTCGTAAATCAGGCTAGTATTCCGTGTATGCTCTGATATATATTCCAACAGACGGTCGAAATTGTACTCGGCCGCATCCCACGCATTGTTGTCCATTCCGGCACCAGGATGGTAGAAAGCGTACGTGATTTTGCTGAAATCGGCCGGGCCGATTCTGTCGGCCAACGCTCGGCAAATCATCTCTTGCGCGTGTTCCAAATCCAAAGGTCCGAGCTTTTCGAGCGACTTCGCCGCATTCGACTCCCGTCCCCGGTCGAGCGTGAGCACGCGATACACGGCCATAAGTAAATCCAGCGTCAGCCTTCCTCCGCTGCCCAGGCTCTGCACAAGCTCCGGCGACGGCCGATCCAGCATGAAATCCAACTGTATGATATCGTCATAGCCTAGATTCGGCAGCGCAATGCCTTCCAGTGTTTCAAGACTTATTTCGAGCTTGAATTGTTCGCATAAGGTTTTGAGATGCTGCTTGTTTTTCCGTTCAGGCAGATGGTCGAAGTATGTATACAACGTTCTGGCTGCCCCGGATCGCTTCGCTTTTTCCGCATTGATCAGCTTCTTGATTTTTCCCAGCACTTCGTTTGCAAAAAAGCGCTGTGTCACCCATTCATCGGCTGATTGCAGCCAGAAGCTCATCTCGTCCACAAACGATTGGACCGACCCCGCCGCTTCGATCCGGTAGGCGACGTATTGCTCGACGGTCCGGGGATGCTGCCCGTACAGCTGCCGCAGGACGGAGCGCAAGACCGCATCATCACCGAGGAGCCGGTCAAACAGCGGGACTGCCCCGGCAATGCCGTTCTCAGACGTGCTTGCCGCACGCTGAATAAAGAGGGCAAAGCAGGAAATCAACGTCGCTTGCGAACTTTCGTCCGCAAAGGAATAGAATCGCAGCAGGGGTTCGATATAGTCGGCCGAAGGCACCTGATGCCCGTCCCTCGCTTCCTTGGAGAACAAACGCCGGAACAAATCGTTCAGCTGCTGCTTGTGCGCAGCCGTCTCTGCGGTCAAATAGTTCAAAATGCTGTTCATGACTCCGGTACGGTTATTCTCGTACAACGCTTCACGGCCTTGCTTGATTTCGAACAGCGTGCATAACTCGTCATAGGTTGGTACGGCTATCGCAGCAAAGGCAGCGGCCGTCCCTTCGCCGCCGAGAGCTTCATCGCAGAAGTCGTGCAGCTGCCGCAAGCTTTCCGGTTCATGCCGGCGGTCCCACACGTAGTCCAAATAAGGATGATGGGTATCCGGCAGATCGGTGCCCGTGAAACGCCGGTTCGGAAAATCGAACAACACGTCTTTCTCCAGTTGGCGGTCCGGCAGACGGATACTTCCTTTCTCCACAAACATGACGTGGTAATGCTGCTTCCCTTCCGGCTCTTGCTGGTAAGTGACGAAGCCGAGCAGACGGCGAATAGCGTATGGCAGGCAGCTGTAGACGATCTCCATCAGCCGCTTCGCCTCTTCGCTGCTGGCGGAGACGTGCGTATCCAGCGCGATGTACACCTTCTTCTTGCCCGTTGCGGACGCCATCATCGCGTATAGCAGCTGTTGGAACAGCTTGCGATCGATACCCAGTCGCGCAAGCACGCCATCCGGGTTTTCCGGGAAGCTTCCCGCATCATAGTCGATGTCCTGCAGTTCGGGAATGGATTTGCCGCTGCGGATATCATAAGAACTCTGAAAGCCCCGGATCGCGAAGATTCGTCTCGGATCGCGGACAAATTCTTCCTTCCGCTGCTTGGGCACTACGTATTGGTGGGTAAAAAAAGCGCTGCGGTGTCCGGTGAAATCTGTGCTTACATAGACGCTGCGACCGATGACCAGATCCCCGTTATCCGCATGGAAGAGTCCGAGCGCATCAGGATACCGGCTGGCGTCCGCTTCGTCGCTTCCGAGCAGTTCCTGCGGACCTTTATAGACGCAGTACGGATGCAGCGCCGACTTGATGAAGCCGTTATCCAATCCGGGAGATTTCGCGACCGTATCGAACCCTTCGTTAGTGCGGAAGATCCCTTCCCGGTCTCGGGTGAAATACTGCTGCTGAATCGTTCGCTCCCGGCTCACTGCGCATCTCTCCTGTCGATATAGTCGAGCTTGTGAAGCAGCCAAATGAATGGCTCATCCACGCGGACCGGGCTGATAACACCGGTAACTTTTCGGTTGACGGGATTCGAGCCGAGCGCGGATACGGCAAAATACGCGGTATTCTGGAAGTATACGTCGATCGCGTCCTGGAACGGCCGATCGACCTTCTCGATAAAACGGCGGATTTCACCGTCGATGTTCTCAAATTCCGATTTGTTCAAGTGGCCTTTATGGATGAAATTGCGGAACACATTGCTGTTCGGCCGGATATACTCACTGTCTTCCTCTTTCAGATACTGCAGCATATCGCTCTTCGTGAGCACGACCGCCGTCGGAATGTCCGTCTTGCTGCCTTGTTGGTGTGCGATGAAGTTTTCGAACAGGCTGATCACCACCTCGCGCGGCTCGTCATACCGGCTCGCGAACTCTCCTTCCTCTTCTCCCGCGCTCAAGCGGATTTTATCCCGGATGGTGCGGATTTGCAGCGGGTCGACCAGAAATAGTATACCGGATGAGTTCTTAATATGAGCGGCGTAAATATCCAGATAATCCCGCTCTACCATCCCTTCGCCGGCCACATCGAAAAATACGAGTGTCAGCGGCGCCTGCCGGTCGTCCTTGAAGACGAACTGGAAAATGAACGGCTCCTGCTGCTCATTCGGGTTCGTCGACTCAAGCATCATTCCGCGTTCGAAGATCGGTTCCAGGTAGTTCTGGCGGAACTTCCGGCTGATTTCTGCACTGAGCGGCAGGCAGGCGGCGCCAAAGTTCGAAGCGGTTGACGTCTGCAGGGTGTGGATCAGGGACGTCATATAAACCGATTTACCGACCTGCGAAGCGCCGACAATGGAAATAATATTGCTCGGTACCTTTCCCGACAGAATCGGCAGCTCGTTATGGCAGTTCGGACACAGTCGCCGTCTGGTTGTGATGCCGTAACGGTCGGTCACGGCCACCAGTACGTTCTCAGAGTAGATCTGGTTCTCTTCCGGGATCGTATGCGGCTCGATCACCGCCTCCATGTCCGGCTGCGACAGGTTGAATTTGCGCCGCCAAGCGTTCAGCTTCTCGTCTTCCTGGAGCGTAAACTCGTCGTCATGTTCCTTAGTATGCGCGGCGCGGAATACGACCGCATCCGGCTCGAACTTGCTGAAGCAATAGGGACAGACGATGCTGTAATATGGCGGCCGCTCTTTCACCTCAGTCTTTTTTCCGAATAATTGCTTGAAAAAACCCATTATGTCAACCCTCCTCGGGCGGTCTGCAGGACCGCGCTGCTTTGTAAAGTTTAGCTGTCAAGCTTATTCCTGAAGTAATTCGAACCGTTCGCCGAAAGCCGGTCCGTCGCTGAAAAACAAGCGGATGTATTCGCTGCGGCCTACTTCGATAGGCGGCAGCTCGGTACGTCCCGGCGGAAAATCATTCATGAACGGATAGACGGTCCCGTCCTCCTTGTTGCGAGGAGCCGCGCCTTCTTTTTTAACGTAACACAGCGCCTCCCTGGGCACCGGAATTTCGCAGAACAGGCGAATCCGCACCGACTTATACTTGCCGAACCACGGATTGCCGTATTTAATAGAATATCGGATCTTGGCCCGCCCTCCGCTGACGCGCGCCAGATTGCTGCTGTCCAGCTGCATCAGCACAGTCAGGCCGCCTTCCCTCGTCACGCAAGGGAAAATCCGGTAATAGTGCGGTCCCGTAAAATCGACACGCATCCGGTAACCGGACTTAACCTTATATTCCTCACGGGTGAACAGCTTCAACTGCCGCGGGTCCACCCGGTCCGGAGACAGCCCCGCTCCATCCTCGAAGCTGTAAATGTATACGTAGTTCACGTCTTGCGGCCAGTTCCAGGTAAGGATGCATTCTCCCTCCCCCTGCTCGAACCGGGCAGCCGCATTTGTAATTCGATATCGTTCGTCTGGTTCGCTCCATTGCATCATCTGCCAACCTCCGTTCCCCTGTTATCGGAACCGTCTGCCCGCCTTGCTGTTGTCGCCGAAGCGGTTGCGTTCTCCTTCCGGCCGGCCGTAATATTCCCGGGCGCTCTTGCGGCGCATCACCGTCACCGTGTTTCCTTCGCGAACGGCAAATAGGAAGGTGGACAGCGACAGCACCACCGCCAGTAGGAGATCCGCCACTCCGCGGACGAAGACCGGATGATTGGAGGACAGGCCGAATTCGAGAATCAGACCGGCCAGAACGCCGGCCACGGCGCCGCCCAACGCAAAGCTTCGGGCCAAATAGCGGTTGTCGAATATGATGCCGAGCGATAATCCCAGCAGTGCGCCGATCAGCATGATCATCACAACGCGCAGCACCGCGTAATAGCCGCTGGCCGCCGCTGGCCCCGTTCGTTCGCCCATCAAATGATAGCGATGGCCGGATACGTCGATGTTCTGGAACGCATCCGAGATGAGCTCGGCCTGCTTAACGTCCTGATAGGTCCCCCCGGTCGCTTCGGCAATGCGCGCAAGCAGCCGGCTGCCCTGCTCGTTCGGCTGTCCGATTCCGATCGTGTGGATAATAATCCCCTCCTGCTTGTAAGGGGCCGTCACGTTATCGAAGTCCATTTCGCTGTAGCCGTCGGAGATAAGAATGACCGCGCCTTTGCGACCCGGAAGCTTCTCTTCGGTCATATGCCCGATCGCCTCGGTCAAGGCCAGCCCGATGTCCGTCCCTCCGATCGGGGATGCGACTGCGTCCAACTGCGCCATGACTTCGCTTTTGGCTGCATTATTTTTGAGCTCTGTAAGCTTCTGCACCCAGGCAACGTTCTCGTTGAACGTCAGGATCCCTGCGCGCATATTTTTATCCATCCGCCCGATCAGCGATTTGGCGGCCTCCAGGCTTTGCTCGTCCGGGTCGGTCTCCTTCATGCTCTCGGACGTGTCCATCACGAGCACGTAATCCTGCGGAAGCGCCGTCCTGTGACTGAATTGAAGTCCGTAAATCCATTGAAACAGCGCCCCGCACGCAAAGAGCAGAAGCAGCGTAGAAGGAAGAAGCCACTTCCATCCGTCGGCGGCATAACGCAGGCGCCAGTTCCTGCCGTTCAGTTCCGGAGCAATGATCTCCGCGAGCAGACAGCACAGTCCGACGATCAGCGCAAACAGTCCGAAGTAGACGCCCATCACCAACGTTTCATGCCATATCCCTTCCCACCGGCTGAGTACCGCTTCGCCCGCAGCAAAACCGATCAGCCCTCCTGTTAAGCTGAAACCGGTCAACAGAGGGCTCCATTTTCGCCGTTTCATCCGTCTTCCCCACTTTCTTGTTCCTGCATCGGCCCAATCGCCGAATCCGCCAACCCTCTTCCGTGAAACAAGTAACCGTTGCGCACGTAGGTGTCGTAATAGCGCCAGCCGTTCCGGTAGTACATGAGATCGGCGATTCGGAACCCTCCCATCAGATTCAGCTTCTCCACGCCGCTCTGCTTCTTCTCATGCACACATCCGAGCTTGTATGTACGGCTTCCTTGATCGATTGAATAGGCATATTGAATCCATTCGCTGTGAAAATCACCGAACAAATATTTCTCCTCATACCTGTGCTTGTGCGTGTACCCGTACACATCCAGACGGATCGCCGCTTCGCTCTCAAGCGTCACGTACAAGTCACGATACAGCTGTTCTTTAGTCAGCGCCTCACGGTTGTCGTAGCTGACCGTGACGTTAGCCCGTTCGAGCAGCTCCTGCTCGAACGGCTGATGGAACAAGGGATGGACGAACCATTCCTTACGCGCCGTTTCGATCAGCCTGTCGATCAATTGGCCATCACCTTCGGCAAGCAGCCGGGTCACGTTTCCGATATATCTCTCGTCGAAATAGAACTGAGGCCCGTACCGCGCTTCCGCCTCATCCGCGATGCGGTCCACGACTTGCCCGTAGTATTCGTGAATGTTGCGCCCAAGCTCGTCCTCCATCTCCGATATGCTGCGGCGGCTCGCCTCGTGCAGCACGGATTCGATCTCGCGGAGCCGTTCAACATCCTGTTTCACCTGGTCGTGAACTTCTTCGAGCTTTCGTTCGTATTCCCGATACAGCTTAATCCTCAGCTCCAGCTCCAGCAGTTCGAGCTTCAAGCCGTAGATCCGGGCGAGCAGCCCGCGGGCGAGCGGCTTGATCCTGCTCTTGGACGAAAGCAGTCCGAACAGCGATCCTTTGGCGTACCCCTGATCGTCCACCCGCTCTTCATACAGCGCTTCAAGATCGAGCTTCCCGTCTTCGAGCTGTCTCTCCGCTTCCTTGCGCCATCCCCTTACCGTCTCCTTGAGGCTTGGAGTCTCCTTTCCCGTTCTTTGGGCGGGCTCCGATGTCCATACATACGTGCAGTAACACCCGTACGCCGCGCTGTCGATCAGCTTGCTGCGCACCGCTTGTTCAAGCCTTCCGGCGCCATTATGTGCGGCAAGCGCCGCTTCGGCTTGGCGAACCGCATTTGCATCGAAGAACGCCCGGGCATTGTCGGAGTACAAGGCGGTTTCAGCTTGCCGCAGCGTCATCTTCCTCAGCTCATGGTAAGCCGCGTTCTCGTAGAGCAAGCCATGCATGGCCTCCAGCGGATGGCTGTGCCCGCAGGTAAACGTCCGGACATCCGCCTCCGTTCTTGCGGGATCGAGGTCGATCCGCTCCAGCAGTTCCCCTAGCTTCATGCCGGCATTGTCCTGCATTCTTCGCAGCATCCGCCGGAATATATGATACAGTACGGTCAGAGCAATGGCTTGATTCGGCCGCGTCACCTTGGCGAAACCTGCGGACGCATATATTCCTTCCGCTTCTCCCGGCGGCATTATGTTTTGTTTAAACTGCTGATGATTGTACACACCGTGGCGGGGATCGAGATCTCCGCTTATTTTGCGGTTTTTCAGCAGATTCAAGTGGCAAATAATTTCGCTGCAGCACCGCATGCCGTCCCCGGTGAACAGACCGCGTTCGTCCTTGTCCCCGATCAGGTGGGCGGTATCGAACAAAGGTCCGTCCCGATGCTCCACCGGCAGCTTGATGCCGTCTCCGGTCACTTGCAGCTCTGCCGCAAGCCGGAACTCCCGGCGCTGTACCTCGTCCAGCTCGCGCAGGAAGCTTATGCCGAGCGCCGCCGTGTACGCAAATTCATCATCCACCTGCTTCTCCTGCAGAAGTCCGTACATATCGACGACGACGGAGCGGAAACTCTCGCCGAAGATCGACTTCATCAGCACGGTCAGCTCGGGCACCAATACGTTGCAAGGATCGTCCAGGCGTGTCACAACAGCGATATGCAGCCTCTGCAGCGACGAATACAGCCGGCCGAATTCGGATATTCGGCTGTTCATCTGCCGAAGCGTCACATTAAGCTCGAGCAGCTTGGAGTCATCGTCATAAAACCGGCGGTACAGCCCGGAGCGCAGCGTTCTTCTATCTTCGCTTCCGCCGTCCAACCGCCAATTGTAGACGTTGTCTTTGGCGGCGAGCTCTTGCGTCCCGACATGCAAATACACGATGCCGGCGCTGTTGTTCCACTTCCTTCGGTTCAGCTCATATACTTGATCCAGCGTTTCCGCCGACCGGTCGCCGACAAAAAGAAACACGAGCGGATGGCTTAAACTACGAAGCTCATCCCCGCCTGCCCACATGCTGTCCGCTTCCGCGGCATATGCGCTCGCGAATGCCGTCAATCGCTCCCTCATGCTTCCCGTTCACTCCTTCCGGAAGGCCCCTCTAGCTTTCAAGCTTATTTCAAGCTTCTCAAGATGTCATTAACCTTGCCCGACACTTGCTTGTAGAATTGATACATGTCTTCGCCGTTCACATATTCGCCACGGTCGTAATCGAGAGCGGATTTGGCATCTTGGTAGGCGCCGGCCATCTCCTCCAGCTTGGTCAGCAAGCTGCCGATATCTTCCGAAGCTGTAAGCTGCTGGCTGCGTTTGGACGATTTGCGCTGAAGCAGGGCGAGACGCTTCGCATCGAGTGCGCGGATTTTACTGTAAATTTCGTATTCCGGGAATTTGCCGGTCTGCATCAAATTGACGAACGGCTCCCACGGATCTTCCTCCGCGTCATGGTCGTACACGTAAAGCGCGCCTTTCCTGATAATCGTGCCGGTATACATTCCTTCGATGAATTGCTGGACGAACTTCTCTTCATCCTGATGGGCGCTAAGCACTTGCTCCAATTCTTCAATCTTCCGGTCGATCTGGCCGTACTTGCGCAATTCCTCACGGACCCGGCCGAGCAGATCCGGGGAACGGATCAAGTTATCTTTTGCCAGTTCCTCGTTCACGCTGCCGAAGATATCTTTGGCGCCGTCCGCTTCAAGCCCGCCCTCCATAAGGCTCTTCAAGTCCGTAACGCAGCGTTTGATCTCGCCGAGATTCGGTCTTGCGTCTGTGAGCTGCATCGGATACATTTCCAGCTTTCGCTCCAAGTCGAACGGCTTCGTAAACACGCATTCGTATCGGGCCATCGTGCCGTGATCGGCCGACTTCTCCCGGATGATGCGCCGTTCCACCGCTTGCTCGAACATACTGCGGACTTGAGTGTTGTAGCTTTGCACCCGTGGATTCAAGTACGTCTCGCCCCACGATTTCTCCGGGATGGGAGACGGCAGGTACGTCCAGTTCGTTTTGTCGGTCTGGACGAGATGGCGTCCCACGCCTTCCGGCTCAAGAATCGTGCGTTCGTAGCTCTCTTCGTATACTTTAAGCGGGGTATACAGAAACAGCGGAATACCGTTCTGGGTATTCAGCCAGAACACACGGTTCTTCACTTCGCTCTCCTTGA
Source organism: Paenibacillus sp. J2TS4 (assembly GCF_018403245.1). Lineage (GTDB taxonomy): Bacteria > Bacillota > Bacilli > Paenibacillales > NBRC-103111 > Paenibacillus_L. The sequence goes on along the minus strand of NZ_BOSH01000002.1, from coordinate 401,884 downwards.
TCGTAAAGCGGGAGTTGGCAATGGCGTTGTCCTGAAAATTGCGGATTCCTTTGAAGATGTTCGGCGCCTTCACCGGCACGGAGACGAAGCCCCAGGACGGGAAATTGAAATGTCCCGAACTGTTGGTCAGATGAAATACCGGTTTCGCCTCCTCGTACAAACGGCCGGCGATCTTCTGCTCGACGAGCTTCTCGATCGAGTCTTCGTGGCCGTATTTGATAACGAGAAAATCTTCCATCGATTTCGTAATCAGATCGCTGAACTGGTGGGTCAAAAACTCGGAAATCGAGTTCACGACATCCACTTCCTGCTCCTTGATCCATTGGTTCGACTTCTCCAGAAGCTCCTGAGTGAAGTCGCGGATCAATTCGGTCACATTCTTCTCATCCGCGACATCGCTGATCATGCGGGCCATGTCCGGCACGCTCACGATGTTCCAGTAGTACGTGCGGTTTCCTTTATGGTCGATTTCCTCTTCGCCATTGATAAGAATATTTCCGTTTTTGTCGAAAATTTTGTTCAGCTCGCCCAATAACTCAGTGAATACTTGATAAATACGCGAGTTGTCGTTGTTGATCAGTGTGTATAAATCTTCGTAGAACTCGATCATCTGCTCCATCCGTTCACGGTCGGCTTGCAGCAAGTACTCCTGGATTTTCGCTTCGATGTACGCATCTTTCTTGCGGTCCTTGGAGATGAACGCGCTCTTCGCTTCCGACAGCTTCTGTATTGCGGTTTCTTGGGCCGCATCAATGTCGCGGGGAATGCGGTACAAGTTCTCCTTGAGCGACTCGATGTACGACGAAATCAGCTTCAGCAGGCAGAACCCTTTATCCTGCAAAATGATCCGCGACACGTAGAAAGGCCCTTGTTCCGGATGCCGGAACATCTTGCCCATCTGCTCGGCGAACGCTTCTTTGATCTGGCCTGGCAGCTGCCTGCGGCACTTGATGTATTCCTCCCGTGCACGGGACAGGTAGCTCTGCTCCAGCTCCGTGTCGATATGTACGACTTGCTGCTTGACCACATTGTTGTAGTTGAGCCGCTCGCTGTTCTGGTAGCCGGGCAGCGGCTCCGGCACGTGCTTGTCGAATTCGCGGTGAATCGAATCCGGATCGAGTCCGAGCTTGTGAGCCAGCTTCTCGACGTCCTCCTGTGCCGGACCCGCCTCGAACATGGAGGCCATGCGCTGAAACACCTTATACGCAAGATAAGTCGTCATTTCCTCAATCGGCAGAACGGCGGACGATGCGCCGAGAATGTTGTATTGGTAGTTGGCCGCATAAGTCTTGGGCATCTGGTTGATGTTGGTGCGGATGTTGCTGATATAATCGTGGATGGCGAATTCTTCGCCGGATTGCTTCTGCTCGCTGGCCATAAAGTTCGTGATGTTCTCCGCTGTCACGTTCATGCAGTAATCATAGGCGTTCTCAAGCAGCTTGCCTTCCAGGTTAGTCGCCGAGATAAGATGGGCCAGATTGAACGGCGGCATCGGCGAATTCACCGCGAGAATGTTGGCGTACTGCTGCTTGAACCGTTCGCCCCGCTCGTCTACGTTCATCCAGTAATCGAGCTCTTTGAGCGCAGCATAGCCGTTCTTCTTGATATATTCGCGCGAATGCTCGGTCAGGCTCTTGTTCGCCAAGTTGACGTCGGGTGTGAACAAGTAGCCGAGAATGCTTACCTTATCGACGCCAGCCGAGCCGTAATCCCGCTCCAGAATGCCGCGCACGATATACGCGATATCGAGGAAGCAGCCGCTCCCCGTCCCTCCGGAAACGCCCGTCAGAAGGAAGACCATCAGCTTCTTATTCGTTCCTACCGACAGCGTCTTGATCTTGCGCTCGATCGTCTGAACGACCTGCACGATCTTGGTGAAGAGCAGCAGCCGTCCCGCCTGCCGCACGCCGGAGGCGCCGCTTATGCCATCGGTTATCGTCAGTTCCGGCGACAGCCATTCCTTGATATACGGCTCGAGAAGGCTGCGGTTCTGCAGTACGCTGCCAATTTCGGCGTTCGACAGCAGCACGAATTCGGTCATCGGATCGAGTCCGATCCCCTTATACCGTTTGTTGCGGTCGTGCTCGTTCGTTTCGAAGGCGAGGAACTCGATGTTGGCGGGCTTCTCGCGTTTTTTCTTGGTAAATGGATCCTCTGGCAGCTTGAACCGCCGGTTCACCTGATATTTGAGCCGCAGCAGCGCATCAATTCCCGTTCCGCCGAGACCGATCACCAGCATCGGGTTGTCGATCGTATCGACACGGATTTTCTCGCTGACTATGCCGCCGCCCAACGACACGTCCAATTGCTGTATATGTTCTCTGACTACTGCTTTCATGTCCGGACTCCTCCTCTGCATTCCTTTGCCTTTCTTTGTATGGTATAACGTTGGTCGGACTTACTTCAAGTATTCCAGGCCTATCGATTTATTGACGTTTTGAAGCGAAATTCTGATGCGGTCGTTGCCGCGAATTTCTTTGCCTTGGCCGGCATCGAACACGCGTCCGCCTTTCTCGATCACGCAAGAGCCAGCATTGTGCAGCACTAGAGTATCGTTGGGACCGGGACGGAAGACGATCTCTCTCGTCTCGGCGAATTCGGGTGCGAGCTGGAGCAGCTGGTGCAGCGTCACTTTGCCTTTAAACGCGTGCAGCTTGCGGTATTGCGGGTTCGTTCGTTCCCCGGTATCTTCGTCCTTCACTTCGATCACAAGCTGCCCGACAAACCCTTTATTCGCTTTGCGGTAGGCCGACAGCGCGTATGCTGCAATTCCCGCAAGCACGAGCACTCCTGCGATGATCGCTGCCCAGACGCCCATGCTTAGACCGCCCGCCGGGGCGGCGGCATCCGCTTGCGGCCCGGGCTCGGGTGTGCCCCCCGTCGGCTTAGCCGTAATCTTCACCGGCTGTGTCTCGCGCAGGAAGTTAGCATCCTCCACCTGCACTTTAATCTCGTAGTCATGCGGCTCCGCTACCTTAAAGCTGCCCGCAATGCCTTGCACGTCTGCCGTTAGCGGCTTCTCCTCGGTCTGATTCGTATCCAGATCCGTCACCAGCAGGGTAGCCTTCAGATTGTTGTACAAATCCACGTCGTCCGTCTTCTGGCCGTTCGATTCCAAGTACGCTTTGACCGCTACCTCTTCACCCGGATTCAACGTGTTGCTTGCCAAAGGCTCCATGATCAATTGCAGATCGTAATTGTAAATCAAATTGATGTTAATCTTGTCTTGGGGGACGCCTTTGACCTGAAGTTTCCAGTCCCCTTGAACCGGACTCAGTATTTTCAACAGTGAGTAGGCGTTCGAAGCCGTATAGACAAGGCGGTCAGAAGGCATCTCCTGCTCCATCCCGGACGGGTCGATCAGCTTGAGCTCCACCGGGTGCGGCGATATGATCGAAATATTGGCCTCCTGCACGCTCGCATTCGGTATCTTAACGGCCACTTCCTGGAACTGGCCGTTCGCCTCGAAGCCGGTCAGCGGCACAACCTTCAGCTTGAAATGGCTCGCATAGATTTCGCTCAAAATTTGCGGCAGGTTGTCCGCCGTACTGGTGACGAACGATTTGCCCTTTGTTTCGTCCGAGATGTGCTCCAGCACCGTTTGGTTGAGCTGCCCGTCGGCATTGAGACCGATTGTGTAGATCGGGATGCCTTTGTCTTTGGCTCTCTGAATGGCATCCTCCAGCATTTCGTCCGATTGCTGCTGCGTCTTGCCGGCACCGAGCGAGTTGTTGCCGTCGGTCAGCAGCACGATGAGCGGGACGTGCCCTTGCTCCGTGCCGGATTCAAGCACCTTCACCGCTTCGCTGACGCCAACGGCGATGTCGGTGTAAGGCCCTCGGGACAGTTGATCGATGAATGATTTCAAGTTCTCCTTGTCCGCAGCGGAGTTGATTTCGAGCAGTGCTTTTTCACGCATGATTTGATCTGTATACGCAACGATGCCAATTTTGTCGCCCTGCACGGAAGCCATGTCGACGAACATCTTCATCGCTTCATAGCTTACATTATTGACGTCGCTCTCGTTCATGGACGTGCTGACGTCCACCGACAGGACGGCATCCATTCTCATATCGGTCGCAGCCGCCGGAGCGGCTAATGCAGTATAGGGAGCAAGAGCGGCAAGCAGCAGCAGGACGACCGGCCGAAGCAGCGTTCCGAAGATTTTCACTGGGTTCATCCCTCCACATTCACATTGTTGGATCGTCGAACTGTCGCTAACGGATCCGGTCTGGTGTAGAAAATTGACGTAAGGGGTAGTACAATGGAACTGCATGTCGTCTACTAATCTACATATTAACTGGTTGAATAGTAAAATTCCACTAAACAAACCTTAGAAATTTCTGAAGACGGCGTGCCATACTATACCGTTCATAGGGAGAGAATCATGCTGACCCTTATCGCGCTGGCTCTCGGAGCCCTGTTTGTTCTATCTTTTTTTCTCTATTTCTTGTATTGCCAAAAAAAAGATGTGCCGCTGACGAGAATCGATGCTGATTTCGCGGCGAGGCTAGGCGGCGGTGAGAAGCATGAGCGATAAAGTCGCCGTCCATTTCCGAAAAACCCGGACGACCGCCCATTTGTTTCAGCGAATCAAGCATTGCCGCAAGTGCGGCAACTACTCTTGTCTGTGGGACGATCGCTGTCTTTCGTGCGGAGCCGAACGGTGTTGGATCGACGTACCCGAGATGGTGCAAGCCGTACAGAAACATCGGGCCCAGACCAGCATGCTGTTCATCGGCACGATCGGCGCTGCCGCCTTTTTGCTGGCGCGCAATACGAAAGAGATGGCACTGGCGCTCATTGGCACTGCTGTGCTTCTTACTCTGTACGCCTTGCTCAGTAAACAGTTTAAGTCCATTATATATAGACGTACGCTGAGCCGATTAGTACTGCACGAAATGAAAAAAATTCGCGAAGGCCTCCTTCTGGACATCGGCGATGCGGAGAAAGACTTCAAGGCAGGCGATAAAAAAACCGCCTACGAAAAGTTCCGGGAAATCGGATATTTTATTAACGACGATTCGATCAAACTGCTTAAGGTTTATTGCTTGAATCATTTTGTTATTCGCAGCGACATGAACCTGGAGCTGGCTTCCTTGCTGCCGGGCCAATTCAACAAAGATTTCGTCCGGTACATGCATGAGGTCGGCAAAGTCCGCCCGCAGCTCTTCACCCGGGAAGTGCTGGACTATGTACTAAAATACTGCAGTGCGATCGAAGCGCTGCCCGAAGGTCCGCATGTGCTGACGGCGGCGGCCGGCGCCGCTCTTCGCGTCAAGGGATATCTGAGAACGTACAGGCAGCTGCTGCTCGAACGCGCCGTCGATCTGCCCAAGGAACGGCTCCTGCGGCTGTGCCGGATGCTGGCGGAAAGTCAGGAATACGACGCGGAGCTTACCGCCACAGTTCGTCACGTCGTGAAGCTGAAATTCGCTTCCGACCCTGAGTTTCAGGGGATACTGTAAGGAGCATTCCTACGTTACATCAGTTTCCCGCTTTTGCAGAAAGGACGGTGCTTATATGTCAGTCTCTACGTATAAACGCTCGATTCGTTTCAGAAACGCCGCCGCTCTTCTTCTCGTGTTCATCCTTGGTTTGGCGGCGGTCAGGATATACTACGGCTGGAACTAAGCCGACCTCGTCGCCATGGCGGAGGCTCAGTTCGCCGATCTGCGGATACCGCTAAATACAAAATCGTCGCTCTTCTTCCATGCCGGAAGTGAGCGACGCTAGGTCTCCTTATTGCTTCATCTGATCTTTAGGGACGCTGGTCCTTGGTCTACGGGTCTACTGATCCTCGCAATCGGCAACACGGGCTGACGCGAAACGCACCGCGCGGCTGGCCAGGACCGGCAGAACCGAGATATGCCCTTCCCCTTCGAACTCTTTGAACTCGGAACGGACCCCAAATCCGGCCAAGCCCGATAGTCGATCCCCCAGCTCCTTCGCGTTGTCGATCATGCGATGGGATTTTTCCAGCTCTCCCACCCCAATCAACACATGGACGGCTAACCTTTCTCTCTCTGCGCGGGCCGCAAATTGTCGCTCCGCTTCAAGCAGAAACGATCGGTTCCAGTGAATAGAGGGACTGCCAGCGACATACGTCTGGAATGCATCGGAATTAGCAAAAAGCACCTGCAGCACAAAGAGACCGCCGAGGGAATGGCCAAATATCGTTTGTCTGCTCCTGTCTATATCAAGCTTTCGCTCGATGATAGGCTTCAAATCATTTTCAATGAAGTCTAGAAATGATTGCGCTCCGCCGAGCTCTGGCCAGGCTTCTCCCTTCGGATTTAACGGCAGCTCTTCCATCGGCGTGGGCAGAGTAAAATCATAGAAACGGGCGGGATCGAACGGCGCTTCCGTCGGATAGCCTACTCCGACAATAACGGCTGGTACAACTCCCGTCTTCTCGGGCCGGCGTGACTGTAAGCGCATGGCTTCCACCATCGTTCCAAATATAGAATTGGCATCGAGCACATAAATAACCGGATAGCCCGCAGGGGGCGGGGCCTCATGCGGCTTAGCCACGAAAATTCGGTATTCCCGATGGCCGACACTGGACCCCATATCCCATTGCTCTGTCCGTGGTATGGTTACCTCTTCGCCAGTTATGTCTTGACTTGGCGATTCGTTCCGTTTTTTTTCTTGATAAGCCATAGTCTCTTAACCTCCTTTATCGAATCTATGAATCTACTGCAAAAGTGCAGGCTTTGGGCGACTTTTTCCCTCCATATCTATTGATCTACTGCAAAAGTGCAGTGGAAATCAGCCATTTCGGTCCATGACCCAATTTTAACGGTTATTTGCTGTACTTTTGCAGGCAATGCTCAAAATATAGCAGATGATTATCGAATCGAATGTATTATTGCAGTAGATCCAGGCTGCCGTTGGATAGGATAACCTTCGTTGGGTGAAGTCCATATACCAATGCCTTAAGACACGCTCTATACACCAGTCCAAAAGACGAAATCTTAGGCGATGTTCTCTGCCATGATTTCACCGCACTTTCAGATACACCGTTAGTTCCGCCCTTTTTTTCTGTACAGCAAAAAGATGAAGTAAGGAACCCCGATAATCGCTACCACGATCCCGGCGGGCAATTCAGTCGGTGCGAAGATAGTCCTGCCAATCAAGTCGGAGATCATAACCAGCAAGGCTCCAACGATTCCGCATACCGGAAGGATGCGCCGATGCATGCTGCCGACAAGGCGCTTGGCGATGTGGGGAGCCATCAAACCAATAAAGCCGATCCCTCCTGAAACCGAAACACAGGAGCTTACTATGCCGATGCTGCATAACAGGAGCACGGCTTTCTCTTTTTCCGAGGCAATCCCTAAGCTGATGACGCTGTCTTCATGCAGTTGAAACAAATCTAAAATATATGATTTCCTTATAATGATCGGAATGAGGACAAGAAGCCAAGGGAGAGCCGCCAAAATATATTTCCAATTGGCGTTGTATATGCTGCCCGAATTCCATACAACGGCCATCTCAAAATCGTTGGCATTCATTTTTAAAGATAGAAAAAGCGAGACTGCTCCCAGACCTGAAGCTATGGCTATTCCGGTCAACAGCAGACGCTGAGGCTCCAGCTTCCCCTTCTTCCAGGCAAAAAGATAGATAAGAAATGCTGCGAGAAGCCCGCCGATCAGTCCAAATAAAGGCATGGCCATAATAGATCCCAAACCGATGCCTTTGATCTTTCCTTGAAAGAAAAACAAAAAGATAACTATAGCCGCTCCGGCTCCTGCGTTAATCCCCAGGATTCCGGGATCGGCCAGTCCGTTTCGGGTGATGCCCTGAATGACTGCCCCTGCTATCCCCAGACCCATTCCAACCAAAGCGGCGATAACTATTCGCGGCAGGCGAAATTCTAATATGACCAAATCCTGATCGGGCTGCGAATCCAGACGCAATAACGTACGGACTACATCCATCAGCTTGATGTCAAATGCGCCGTTCGTCAGGCTCAAATAGCTCATAACGATAATAAGGGCAAGCCCGCTGATCCAAACTATAGCGTAGCTGCTTGAGGTCGCTTTATTCACGCTTCCCGCCCCCTCTCGTTCTGATTAGATAGAGAAAGAAAGGAACGCCGAGGATGGAAGTGACTACTCCTATCGGCATCTCGAACGGGTGATTAAGGAATCGGCTGAGCACATCGCACAGTGCAAGGAAAATTCCGCCAATTATACCGGAGCAGGGAATGATCCATCTATAATCGAGTCCAGTCAAAAACCGGACGATATGCGGAATGATAAGGCCGACAAAGCCAATCTTGCCCGCGAGCGCTACGGAAATGCCGGTCAAAATGACTACGCTGAGTGTTGCGGCAAACTTAATGAACGTCGTCTTCTGTCCCAGGTTAACGGCAATTTCTTCACCAAGCGACAGGACCGAGATGGATTTGGAAAGCAGGATGGCCATTCCAATCCCGACAATGGCAAAGGGGATCGCGAGCTTGATCAATCCGGGGTCCATTTGATGCATTCGCGCATTGTACCAGAAGCTGATATTTTGCGACACTTGAAAATAAGTCGATAATGCCGCGGAAATACTGCTCAAAAATGTGCCGATAATGGTGCCCAGAATGGCCATCCGAACAGGTGAAAGCCCCCCGGGAAGCAGGCTTGCCAGCCCAAACACGATGACGATACTTAAGGCCGAGCCGATAAAAGAAAACATAATCATGTCCATGGACGAAGAATTAGGTATTAAAATCATACAAAGCGTAATGGCAAAGGCGGAGCCGTCGGTCACTCCCATTATGGAAGGGGACGCCAAGTAATTCCGGGTCATCCCCTGCATAAGCGCTCCCGAGATGGCCAGGAACGCTCCGATTAACAGAGCACCTATGACTCTCGGGATTCTGGAATGGACAATAATCTGATGATCGACGTTGCCGGAATCAAAATGGAGGAGCGCGTCGTTAATGGTGCTTATCTCGATGTTCTTGGCTCCGTATAAAACCGACAAAAGAATCGTAAATACAATAAGAAACGGTGAGCTCCACAAGATTAGAGCAGAGACATAACTCCTTGTCTGCATTAGACTCTACTCACTTTTCTAGAATTAGCTTGCTGTTCTTAACGGCTTCCAGGAAAGTGATTCTACTGTAGGTCGAGCCGCCTTGGCAAATCGGATCCACCAGATTGACAAACAGGTTATCATTTTTCACCGCATTCAGGCTTTTCCAGATTGGGTTGTTCTGAAAGTCTTCCAATGCCTTGGGGGTATCGGTATTTTCAGACTCTGCAAACTGGACAAAGAGATAATCCGGATTCATCGCGGACAGCTGCTCCAGGGAAATGGTTTGCTGAGCCTTCGCTTGCTTGATTTCTTCCGGAACACTGGCTCCCAGATCCGCATATACCGACGGATTGAAGAATACATCTTCAGGATAAATAGCGAGAGAACCAGCACGGACTCTAAGGATGACAACCTTTTTATCTTTGAAGACCGGCCCGATTTGTTCTTTGAAGGCACGGCTGTCCTCTGCATATTTTTGCAGCACCTGCTCCGCTTGCTCCTGCTTGCCTGCAAGCTCTGCCAGCAGCTTCAGATTATCCTGCCAATAGGTCGAAATGTGAGATACGGGGATGGTCGTCGTCACTTTGTTTAATTTCTCCAACGTTTCGGCAGGAAACTTCGTGCTGGCGAGGATGACATCCGGCTTCAGCTTCAGAATCTCTTCAATATTAGGCTGTGTCTTTTCCCCAATACCGACCGTATCCTGGGTAATGGGAGCGAACATCGGGGCGAATTGACCGCCTGTCGTCATCGCACCGATCGGTTTGACATCCAGAACCAACGCATCCTCCATCGACTCCACCGATCCGGTGATGACAATTTTCTCTGCTTTGGCCGGCACGGTGTACTTTTGATCCAGGTATGTAATGGTCCGCGTTTCGGTTTCGGCACCTTCGGCATTTCCTTCGCTGCTGCCCTCATTATTGGCCCCATTGTTTGGTTCTGCGTTGTCGCTCTGTTTCCCCGTCTCGACGTTTGCCGTGTTGTCCGGCTGGGCACCTTGCGTCCCGCAGGCTGCCAGTACCAGCAGCAGCAGTATAAAAACGACCCCGCCTGTCCATAACTTCTTCTTCATTTGTATAGCTCCCTCCATCGTCTCTATATAATGATAATCATTCTCAATTAGATTATAAACTACGTCCCCCTGTAACAACATGGACAATATCCAGAATCGTTTTGGACGATTTCCATATATGACGAGTAAGAGCGGGTTTACGGAGTGCTTGCGGTTAGTTGCCTCAGCAGATCATCCACCATCCGTTCACAGGCATAAGCGGAATATTCTCGCCAAGGATCCGAAGAAATGAAATAGACGTGGTTCCGGCGCACAGCTTTCAAATCGAGCCATATCGGAGAAGCTTGCAATTTCCTCCATTGGCTCAATGATTCCGGCTCCTGGCACACGTTCAACATAATCCGATCGCAATCCAGCTCGGTCAGCTGCTCCACGGTTATCCTTTGCCTGTGCGAGGAGGAATCAAAGTCCGGCACGCTGTTCAGCTGCAGGTCCTCGTAGAGCACCTCGGTCATTCCTCGAGCGGGCCATAGATAGTAATTTTGCTTATGAATACTCATAACAAGCAGGATATCCTCCTGTAATTCCCGGTGGAGCCGCTCTCTCGCGGACTTGAGCTTGCTGTCATAGCTCATCAGCCAACTATCCGCTTCATGAGAGGCATCGAGATATTGCGCAATGAGCTGGAATTGCTCCCGCCAATTTCGTTCCCGCCAAGGAACGGAGAACACCTTCGCCAGTTGATTCAATTGCATCCTTTCACGGGAATACAGATGATCATCGCTGCATATGACAATTTCGGGTTGGGCATGGCTGAGCGCTTCCAGCTTCGATTCCCAGTCTTGATTAAACCGGTAGGCGCTCAAATGAACGGGAATATCGGCCCGATAAGTCCGGTAATAGTAGGCCGTCCATTTCGGATGCAACGGGGCTGCATACGGAATTATATTAAGCGCCAGCAAATGACCGAGAATGGGGGCCGTATAAGCAGCGATTTTGCGGCGGCGGTTTTTCATATAGACGGTGGGTGCTACCCCTATTTCCTTTTTAAATTTGCGGCTGAAATAAAACTCGTCACTATACCCCACTTGATGAGCAATATCACGCAGCCGGAGATCCGACTGCGCCATAAGCTGCTTCGCACTGTTGAGCCTTACCTCCGTAATGTAATCGATGGCGCTTTGACCATATGTTTTTTTAAATAAATCCACATAATATTTGGGGCTGATATCAGCCAGACGAGCCAACTGCTCAATGGTCAGACTCTCGCTGTAGTGGGCGTCGATATAGGCCTTGCTCCGATCAAGCGCCGTGCGGGGATCATCCTCGGGGCGCAGCCGAACATTTTTCATGATCCAGTACAGTAATTCTTGAAAGGCTGACTGCCCGCGAAACCGTTCCAACGACTGTCCGCTATTAGAACAGTGGAGTATTATTTTGCACAGCTTAACGATTTGCGTATCCGGATGAATCGGAACCTCCCCCGCCAGCGGAAAAGCTTCGGCTTTCTCCGAATTCGTTATGATATCGAAGGTAAGCACATATAGGTCCAGCAAATCGTCGGACTCGGAAGTCAGGCCGATCGTTTGTCCCGGCAGAACAAATTGGACTGCGTCGCCTCTCAAGCCATATTGTGTATAATCAATGGTCAGCCTTCCCCTGCCCTTCCTAACTACGAACAATACATGCGAATGAACGAGCTGGGGCTCGAGCTCACTTGTACGCAGCCACTCTACGCTCTGCAGTCTGTAGCCCATACTATCCAATAAAAGACATAGATGTTCTGTATTCAGTGGATCGGACAAAAGTAACACTCCTCTCTATGAAACGATAAAAGAACGCTGAGGTTATTCGTCCCATGTAATCATCCGGACAACGGATAACCTTCGATATCAGTCGTTCGTAAAGAGCGCATGAGAAGAAACGGTTTCACCTCTATAGAAGACGGATGCGTTTCTTAAGGTGAACCTTGGAATATATAACATGTAACATGATGAATTATCATTTCGCGTCAGCAACTGGTAGAAAGCCTGCAATTGTGCAGCCTTTCAGGTCGTTATGCTCCGTTTCCGCCGCAAAGCCTACAAAATTACATCCTTTTTCTCGTTCCAGTGGCGTTCGGTTGGTTTCATACGAAAATTACTGCATTATCGCAGGCTTTTCTTTTGAACGATCGAACGCGATTCATAATAACGGTATAATCGCAGGAATTCGTGTTTACCATTGGCACTGTGAACGGTTGACCGCCCTCAGATATATGTGAAATGAAAGGCTAAGCATGGAACGGAATTCCAATGGCTACTCATGTTCCCAAGAATTAATATAGCAAACTGCAACCAGAGCATGGGGGGTGTGGGTTTCTCCAGCTATATCAAAGATTTTCTTCTAAGGTTAAGCTGCGAAAGTGGAGATGCAAGATATAAATTCACTTAAAAATAGACCCGTCTCGCAGCGAGACCGATCTATATTTATAAACCAGAATAAAGGATTAGCCATCGCCGGAATTACTTTCGCGCCGATTTAAACATTAAGAAGAACAAGTAAGGGGCACCCAGCAGTGCCGTTATAATCCCGGAAGGAATGTCCCTGGGGATGAGTACGATTCGCCCGATCCAATCCGCTGCGGCCAGCAGCACCGCACCGAGCAGAGCCGCAATGGCCATCGACCTGCGGTGACTCGTCCCGACAAGCATGCGTGCGGCGTGTGGCGCGAGCAAGCCGATGAAGCCGACTGCGCCTACAGCCGATGCGGCTATCGAGGAAAGCAATACGGCGATCAAGGTGACGGATAGCCTTGTCTTGCGGACCTGAAGGCCCAGCCCGATAGAGCTTTCGTCATGGAAGGAAAGCAGATCGACCTTCCGGCCGAGCCACCACGCTATCGGCAGCAATACAGCAAGGGTCGGCGCCAAACGGCTTACCTCGGTCCACCCTCGTCCATAGGTGCTGCCGGCCATCCAGGCGAGCGCCGGCGCGGCGGTCATCTTGGCCTGAATGATGAGTATATTGACGAACGCCGAGCCGGCCGCAGCTACAGCGATTCCGACGAGCGTCAGCAGGATCGGGTTAAGCCCCCTTCTCCAGGAGATCGCATACACGATCGCCGAAGCGGCTATCCCGCCAAGGATGGCTCCTATCGGCATCCAGCCATAGAGCTGCGGAAAAGCGATGAGCATCAGAATCGCACCGACGCTGGCACCGCTCGTGACACCTACGATTTGCGGATCCGCCAGCGGATTGCGGACGGCGCTCTGCATCAGGCTGCCGCTGACTGCCAGCGCCACGCCGGCCAGACCTGCCGTCAGCATTCGCGGCAAGCGCAGCTCGAACAGAATTTGCCGATAGAAGTCATCTCCTTGTCCCATGAGCGCCGCGACAACATCCGAAAGCGGAATAGGCACGGTTCCGCTCGTCAAGCTGCTGATCGAGAGGACTGCGAGCAGCACGCTGAGCAGGATCACCCAGACGGGATAAGCCACCCGCTGCGACCCGCTGCCCATACTGAGCGATTGCCCCGATCGGGAGCCCGTACTGACGGCACGCGATACACGCAGGGCCAGCCAAATCAGCCATGGGGCGCCAATCGCGGCGGTAATGGCCCCGGCCGGCAGCTCTCCATAAGCGTTGATAAACGTGCGGGCCAGCATATCCGAGCCGGTCAATATGGCTGCTCCCCAGATGGCGCTGACGGGAATAAGCCAGGCGTGCCGGCTCATTCCCGATAGGCGGACCAAATGCGGAGCCAGCAGACCGATGAATCCGATCGGACCGACGACGCTGACGCTGACACAGGCCGCCAATATGGCGATGGCCATAACGAATAACCGGGTCTTTCCTACCTTTTGCCCCAAGGAACGCGCCGTTTCTTCGCTGAAAGACAGCAAGTCCAGATGTCGCGCCGCTAGACAGGCGACTATAATTCCCCCGAGAATCCACGGCCAACTGAAGAGAACCCCGCTCCAATCGTTCTGTTTCAGTGAGCCAGAGCCCCACAGGAAAATCCCTTGAGCTGTTTCTTGATTGAACAACAGAAGCGCGCTCGTGAGAGAGGAGAACACCAACGTAATAATCATCCCGGACAAAGCTATCCGGATAGGAGTGCCCTTGCGCCCCCCTGCCATGACATACACAGCGGCCGCCGCACAGGCGCCTCCGAGCACAGCGAACGGTAGCGGATGCTGATGCAGCAAAGCCGGCCAGAAAATCGTGCCAAGCACAACGATGAAATAAGCTCCCGCATTGACGCCCAGTGTCGTTTCCGAGGCTAACGGATTTCGGGTGACCGTTTGCATGAGCGCGCCGGACACGGCAAGGGCCGCCCCGGATAGCAGGCCCATGACTGTACGCGGAAGTCTAACGCCGCGAATCATATGATGATCGGATATATCCTGCGGGGACAGAAGGGCCTGGATAACGGAATGAACGGATATATCCGCCAGCCCTTGCGTCAGACTCAGAAACGCAGTAATGAATAGAACGGCCACTCCTCCAGCCAACATCCATAACGGCCCCCGGCCTCCTCCGGCTCGTGCGGAGGGGACGGGATGGTTGTTCAAGACAGGAGCGGAAGCCGCTGGTTGACGATGGAAACGATTCATTTCGTTAGCAAGTCAGCGGTTTTCTCAGCCATAATTTGCGCGGACAACGGGCCGCCGTATGGCCACATGTCTCCACCAAGAGCATATACCCGATTTTCCTTGACGAAATTAAGGCCGTTCCATACCGGATTGTTCTTCAACTGATTTTCAATCACGTTGTCGGTTTCCTGAATAATATGCAGGAAATTGGCGTCCTGCAATGCCGGCAGCGCTTCTACATCCGTTAAGGTGAAACCGTAAATTTCAAATTGCTTTGCTTTGTACGCATTGGTCAAGCCAATATGCTCTAATATTTTGACCGCCATGGAATTGTCTGTAGATAAACGAAAGTCCACTGAATTTTGATTGCTGTAAGCCATAGCAAGCACGAAAGGAACTTTATCCATCCCTGCTGCGGCAATCTTTGCTTTGGATTCTTCATAGGATTGGTTCAAATCTTTAAGGACTTGTTCGGCCTCGTCATTCTTGCCTAATACATCGGCAATCGCCTTGAAGGTGTCGATCATCTCCGAATACTGATCTCCCTGACCTTCCTGCGGATAAGGCTCATAGACAAGCGTGGGGGCAATTTTGTCCAATTCTGCATAATTGGCCTCCACATTTCTTTTCAATCCTATAATCAAGTCAGGCTTGAGCGCCATGATGGATTCCAGATTCGGAGCGATCCGCTCTCCTACATCGACGACTTCCGGTGCAATCTCAACCGGCAGTCGGACCCATTTCTTCATATTGGCAATATCCGCGATGCCTACAGGCTGGATACCAAGAGCGAGTACGTCTTCGGCATAAGTCCATTCGAGAGCTACTACACGCTGCGGAATGCCTTTAATATCGGTGTTCCCGAGTGCATGTTGAACGGTACGGATTTCTTGACTTGCCTTCTGCTCCCCTTCCGGTGCTGACGGAGACGCCGCAGGAGCCGGGCCGGAGTTGCCGCCGCAAGCAGCCAGCACCAGCATTAAAGATAATATAATTAGGACTAAGGATAGTTTGTTATGACGCACGATAATTCCTCCAATAAGTATGTAATTTAATTGATAATGATTATCATTATTGATTATAACCTTGCTCCCCTCCTCCTTGTCAAGTAAATTCATTGTGCAATCCTCTGTCCTATAGAAAGCGCCTCTCTCTTACCCTTGCATCGGCAGTATCCTCTCTCAACAACGGAAGCTGAGCTTGGTTGTTGTTCGTCGTTTCTCAAAAGACAAAAAAGCTTTGCAAAAGCGCGTGGCGGCTTCCGCAAAGCTCAGGAGCAATCAAACGATTATACTGTTGTTAAATATAATTGATAGGAAGTGGCTGCAGCCCCGCTGTTTACAGCCTAGTTCAGACACTCCCATCCCAGCACTGTGAATCTGTCGGGAGAGGCGCGTTAGAAAGCAGCTCCTCAGTTGTAGGTTTCTTTTAAGAATGCAACCGATTGGTTGATTAACGCTTTCAACACATCTACATCAATATCTGCTACTTTATTGATATAAACGCAGGCTTTGCCGGTTGTGTGTTTTCCGAGATTTTGTAATAATTGTTCTCGCTTAGGGTCACCGACGGCAAAATACAAGCTGATTTTGGCTTTGCGAGGCGAGAAGCCGACAAGCGGGGCATCGCCTTCATGGCCGGATTCATACTTGTAGTGATAGGAGCCAAAGCCAATAATGCTCGGTCCCCACATCTTGGCCGGATAACCTGTTGTTTCTGTAAAAATATTTAGCAGCTGATAGGCGTCCTCACGTTTTTTGGGGCTTTCCACATTTTCAATAAACTCCAGGACACTGTTATCCGTTTCTTTTGTTTTCAGTTCATACATTGGCAATTCCTCCCAATCCACTTCTTGTATATTTCTACGCACACGATCCGCTTAATGAGCATTGACTCAAGTTCAGCAGCCCGGACATCGTTCTCTCTGTTGCTCGCTCTAATGATTGATTGATTCTATAGAAACCCGCTTCCTCTATTATAATCTTAGGAAGCAAATAAAAAAAAGCAGAACCTCTGATCCAAATATAGGATCAGAGGCTCGCATCTTCGGCCCTGCGTGTAGTCTGAGCTTGCTTTCTTTTAATCTGTTTTTCTGAACCGCAGAATCACTGCAGGCGCAATCTCATACCAATCAAATTTATTATTTTCTTTTTCTTTCTTGAAACTGGGTTCTTCCATCCCGTCGAGTACAAATCCCGCTTCAAAAAACAGCTTTAGGTACGTCGACAATGGCCTGTGGAACATGAAATGCGAAACCGGCTGTCCTCTGATCCCTATCGCCTCGTAGGGCTGAGGGGTCAGATATCCAAAGGTCTGGATACTGTTGCGGATAACGACCGTACCATTGATTTCTTCGGTCTCTTGCACTTTTCTCATCCCCGGGGTTTGGAAACATGGATGCGTAATGGAAAAAACGAACGTCCCCTGTGTTTGAAGCAATTCATACAATGCTCTAATCAACGGGGTTATGTCGGCTATATCCATCAGTGCCATGTTAGCGACTGCACTATTAAATCTGTGATATCCAAGCTCCATCAAGGACTCATAATTTGTAGCATCGATAACCCGGTAATCGATTTGCTGTCCAAAGGACTGCGAGCGCAATCTGGCTCGCTCAATCATTTTGGCACTATAGTCGAAGGCAATCACATTCGCACCCAGCTCCGCGAGCCTTCTGGAGAAATTGCCATTGCCGCATGCAATGTCTAGAACGGTTTGACCTTCATCGATTTCCAGTAATTTTTCGGTATAAGGTCTAATTAATTCACGATGGAACTGGTTGCTTTCCTCTCCCATATAATCATCCCAAAATTCCGCATTTTCATTCCACCTGCTTTGTGAATCCTTATTGAGTTCCTTCCATTCACTCAAATTATCTTCCCCCTTCTTTAAAGTCATGCGGATAAACATTTCTTTGATTTCCTCTGTTTTGCTATCCCATTTATCTCTTTCTTGGGGTCCAATCCAACCGATATCCAGCAGACCCTGTTCTTTTTTGAGCTCTCCGCCCAAGTGTTGAACAATATAAGTAAATTTACCTTCGGTTTGACATAAAATTTGTTCGATTTCAACATCCAATCCGGTTTCTTCTTTAACTTCCCTGATACAAGCCTCCTCGGGTGTCTCTCCTTCTTCCACATGCCCACCTGGAAAGTTCCAAAAGATTCTGGCATGCTTATGCTGCTTGACCATTAAGAACTTGCCATCCTTAAATAGAATCGCTTGAGAAATCAAAACCCCACCTCCTCGTCCATTAGTAAGCGCCGCTATGGCAAATCCAAATTCCTCCACCCTAGAGCTACTTCAAATAATAGATTTTCTCCTATTTTTATTTCTTTTCTTGTCAATACTTCTCCACCAAGCTTACGATAGAATGCCATAGCGGGATTCAATTCAAGTACCCATACCAGCATAGAAAGGTAGTTCATTTCCTTTAAAGCATTCATGACTTCCTGGACCAGCTTTTTTCCAATTCCTTTCCCTTGATATTCTTGCAATATATAAATTGCGTATAATTCCCCTTCATATTCGGTAGTGTCCACCCGATTCCTGCCCCCAGTTGAAAATCCGACAATTTTCCCTTCATCTTCAGCCACGAATATTTTGTCATCCTGATCTAAATGATTAAAGGTCCACTCCCAGTTCTTCTTACGCGTCTCTAAAGTCAGTTTAGATAAATAGACTTCCGATACTATACCTGTATATGTACTTCTCCAACTCTCCACATGGACTCTGGCGATTCCTTCCAAATCATTATAATTTGCTTCTCTTATAATTATCATGACCACGCTCCCTCCCTCCTTGAGAGTTTTATTGAATATCTTTGCCCTGCTAGATATTTTCTACATATTGCCTTGTCCATTGCACTGCATCTGCGAAATCGCCTGCAATATAGTCTGCTTCAGTGAATGACCATTTGTGCCTATACTTGTTTAGAGCCTCCTGACCTGCTCCGGTTAAAACTAATATGTTCATACAACCCGCATGATGGCCGGCAACCATATCGGACCATCTATCTCCAATCACTATACATTTTGTCAGGTCTAAATGATGATCTTCGGCTGCTTTAAATAACATTCCAGGATTAGGCTTTCTGCACGGACATCCTTCTGTATGCTGATGGGGACAAATATAAACACCATCCAACCCGAAGCTAATCATCTCATTAACAAATCAATTTCTGTTGCTTCTCCTCGGGAAATTCCCGGTTGGTTGGTAAATCCGTACAGCTTTATTTTTAGGTCCTTTAGCAGTTTTATAGATTCTCGGGTGGAGGGAAATAATTCAAACGATCCGGGGACATGTAATTAATGATATTAATAGTTAATATAATTAGCCATTTTCTTTTTTCACCGATAATAGGATGATCTGTATGTATTATCTCATGTATTTATTGCAAAATCATCCAAACAATTCATTTTGCGTCCAAGCGGTGGGATACTGCTCATCCGGGTTAGTTATAAGCCTGCAGGCTGTTCCATTTCCGCTATACACATATAAAAAGCAAAGAACCGTATGCCTTTGCATGTACGTTCCTTTGCCTGGAGCCAAACGATAATCGTATATCGAATACAGTACCGTAATCAGGATTATTTAATTTTTCTTCATTTGGCACTAGAGCTTGATGAAATGGCAGCAGGTCTCTTCTTAAGCGCCAATAGACCGGTAACACCAATCAATAGGATACAGAACGAATACGGATACGCGAGATGAGCCGTATATAACGCGGTGCCGGTAACAGGCCCGAGGAAAGAGCCGCCCCCTTGCAAAGCTGCAATATACGAAGCGACACTTCTTTGTTCATGGTCTTGCACTGCATGAGAGGCCCCTGCGCTATACCCGAGTAAGGTAAACCCGATGCCAATCCCCAGAAGGACAAAGTCGATGTAGGCGAATTGAATGAATGTTAACAATCCCAGCATGCCCAAGGCAACAAATAGCAACCCGACACGCAGCACCCGTTGGGGCGGCCATTGCAAATATTTGCTAATCACGATTTGCGAGACGACGACCATGACGCCTGAAATAGTCAGTCCGAGTCCGATGAGCTGCGTTGCTGCCTGAACATTATACCCTAGCGTATCCTGCACATAAAAGGCGATTGTCACCTGCACAATATTCAATGCGAGCGATAGGACAAGACCTATCCATAAATAGAAACGAATCCTTCCATCGTTAAGCGAAAGCACAGAGGCCTGACGATGCATCTCTTGTTCCGGCTCATTTGCAATCAGCAGCACAAACAGGAGCATCATCGCAAAAATCAGGATAGCCGCCGCATACATCGGTGCGGTAAGGCCAATCGCCGCCATTCCCCCGCTCATCGCCGGACCTAACACGAACCCCAGTCCGTTGGCCGCTCCGAACAACGCCATTCCCCGCGTACGTGTTTCCCTAGTTGTCCATCCCATCACGTAGGCTTGGGCTATCGCCGTAATCCCCCCAAAGAAAAACCCTGAGATCGCACGCGGCACTAAGAAAATCCAAAATAAGCTGGTTGAACCTTTTAAACGGGTCTCAGCATAGTCGGCTAGCAGAGCAAACAGGATGAGTGTGATCAGATAGACCAGCATAATGGAGGCCAGCATCATTTTTCTGCTCATGAACGTCTGTTTTTCCCAAAAATACCCGCCAAGCAGCCAACAAAGCCCTGCTACGGATACTAAACACCCTGATTGAAGCTCGCTCAAGCCAAGTGTCCGAGAGAGCGGACCAATAATCGGATTGAAGGCCGCAATGGAGATCATCCCGCACAATACAATAAGAAACATGATAATAAATCTGTATTTCATATCCTCTCACTCCTATTGATAAGCTATCCCCAGTCTGGTTTCTCCCTGTTTCCATTGATGCTGACGGCGGCGAAACGACGAAGCTTTGGAGGAGTGGACCAGTGGTTTCGAATCCATACCGAGGAGATTCTCTATTATCCACCCCATAATACAATGGATAAGAGTCCCTCCTCTACCACTAGCCGGAATACTTTAACGGTTAGAAGGATTTATGCGGCCCAACAAAAAAACTGCTCCGAAAGAGCAGTCTATTCCTTGCATCGCCTTTGATCTAATTGGGGTGCAACTCGATTATTCAGTCATGCCTAGACTTCGTTTATACAACGAAGATCTCCTCGACGGCTCGTTGATACCCACCCGCAGCTCGGAACGAATCGCCCACTTCTAAGCATACCTTTCGAATTGACGCATCCTTGAGTCTGCTGTCAAATTAAATGACTTTCGACCTGAGCTACGATTTCATTCCGGCCAGTTAATTTTTCATTCGTGCGTCACTTCAGAGAGTTGCCTGGCAAATTCTTTGTGTATGTCCCCTATCTCGTCCAGTCTTAAAATTTGCTCGAGAACGACGGGGGCATGAATATTTGTTACATTGCAATTAAACTTGGACAATAGCTCCTCTTCCGTTACCGGATTGCCCGGTGAACCTTTCGGGCAATCCCCGATTTCACTTATCGTTTTCCCGTTCGTCATGGTAACGATGATTTGCGTATATTTTACGGTGTCGGAAACGTCGAATATATTGGTCCGTTTCATTTTCTCCATATACGCCCGGATCTCCTTACGGATCGGAACCCTCTGAAAGTCATCCGGGTGTACACCGTGTCCGCTCAGGATTAGTGCGACAATGTACTCGATGCTGAACCTTCCCTCTTCTCCGTTGCTTGGGTTGCGATTAATTAATGCTGCATCACTATGATGCGTAAAGATGAGCTCAATTTCACTAATATCATGAAGAGGGATTGGACCTATCTGTTCTGCGGCATGAAGGCCAAAGTAGGCTCCGGAGCAAAAGGGATACAGCTTAAACCACAACCCCGGAGTCTCGATGCGCCACGCCAGTCCATTGTCTTGCAGAAGTTGCTTGCGGGCCTGATCTAATCCTTGACCAAACACAGCAAAAAAACCAAGGTTCCCATCCAAACTTGTCCTGTTGGATTGAAAATCCACATCGGCTAATAGCAGCGACCTCACCGCTGAGGATGCGGCTAACCCTGCGTGCAGCGGTTTGGTTTCTGTGCCGAAATGGACACGCAAGCCGCTGGCTTGAGTCGTGGCTAAACCGAGCGCCAAACACGCCTTCTCGACCGAATAGGACTTGAAATATGCACCGGCTAACGAGGCCGCCAATACGCCGGCAGTGCTCGTATTATGGAAGCCCTTCTCATAATGTTCATTCGTTAACGCTTGGGCAACTCTGGCCATGGCTTCGACACCGATGATGTAGGCTTGTAAAAAACGCCGGCCTGACATGCCAGCCTCGCATAAAGCTAATAAAGCAGGCAAAATAACGGAGCTGGGATGCCCGCGAACCTGGATATGTACGTCATCGTAGTCTAAAGCGTGGCCCATAAAGCCATTGATGAGTGCAGATTGGGAGGGAGAAACCTTTAACGGGTGGAATAACACGGGAGCAAGCGTATGTCCGCCTTCCATGCGGGCCATCTGGATAAGCTTGGCCACTCCCGAGTCATCCTTGCCTGCATAAGAAGAGGCAATGTAATCCAACAGTCCATATTTTGCTTTCTCCAAGCTATCCTTAGTAAAGGGGGTGTTCCACAGCTTTTCGACAAATGAGAAAGTGAGGGTATCTTTACCCATGTTTATCACCTGCATTTCTATTACTAATGGAGGGACAAAGAAGCCGTGGATGGTCCAGGCAACTGAATCATCCACAGCACCTTGAGGAAATTAGGATTTGGATTCCGAAGTTAAGTGCTTAAGAAATTGTTTGGTACGATCCTCCTGAGGATTATTGAAAAATTCCTTGGACTTTCCTTGCTCCACAATATTACCATTAGCTATAAAAATGACATGATCGGAAACTTCGCGGGCAAAGTCCATTTCGTGGGTAACGATAATCATCGTTGTCTTCGTCTCGACAATCGACTTCATGACCTGCAACACTTCCGAGACCAGCTCAGGATCAAGGGAAGATGTCGGCTCATCGAACAATATCGCATGCGGTCTTAGAGCCAGTGCACGGGCTATGCTGACACGCTGCTGCTGCCCTCCCGAGAGGGTTGCCGGATAGTTATCTTTTTTAGTTTCCAGCCCGACTTGTTTCAGCAATTCCATGCCGATTTCGTTTGCTTCTTTTTTCGGCATTTTCTGCACAACAATTAACGACTCTGTTATATTTTGCAATGCCGTTTTATTTTTATACAGATTATAGTTCTGGAACACCATCGCGGTTTGCGAACGCAATTGCTGAATTTCCTTGCGCGTGCAGCTTTCTGCATTCAATTTCACATTTCCGATTTCGATAAGACCGGCATCGGGCGTCTCCAGGAAGTTCAAGCAGCGGATCAGCGTCGATTTACCGGACCCGGAAGGACCGATAATCGAGAGCACTTCCCCGTCCTTCACTTCGAAATCAATCCCGTTTAAGACTACCAAGTCATTGAAGCTCTTTCTTAAATTCGTGACTTTTATCATAATCATTCAACCTTTACGTCTTGTATGGGCGATCTAAAAATTTCTCCAGCCGTTCTTGCAGATAAGAGTATACAATGATTAGTCCCCAATAAATCAAGGCAACCGCCAAATAAGCTTCAAAGAAACGGAACGACTCTGCGGCCTGCATTTTGGCCTCGGCAAAAATTTCTACGACCCCCAGTGTAAAAGCAAGGGAAGTTTCTTTAATGAGACTAATAAAAATATTGCCAGTAGCCGGCAGTGCAATACGTGCCGCCTGAGGCAGAATGACCCGGCGGTAAGCCTGCATCTTCGTCATGCCGCCGGTTAGACAAGCTTCCATCTGACCTTTTTCCACCGCGAGGAAGGCCGCGCGGAAGATTTCAGCCAGGAAGGCCGCTTGCTTGAATCCAAAACCGATAATGGCCGCGGTTACGGCATCCATTTTTGAGAAAAATGGAAACAGCTGCGGCAATCCGTAATAGATCAAAAATAATTGGACCAGCATCGGAATGGCGCGAAAAAATGAAATATATACGCCGGCCAGCGATCTCAATACTTTGAGCTGGCTATTGCGAATCAAGGCCAGCACCAAGCCGATGATAACCGCGATAATCATGGAGACTACCGCGATTAACAGTGTAATTGGAATATATTTGGCAATTTTGGGAATAAGCTCTATAATATACGATGGATCAAAATTCATGTATCATCACTCACTCACGTTAGAGCAAGACCATTACTCTTTCGTTGTAATATCTTCTCCGTAGTATTTGACCGAAAGCTCCTTTAATGTACCGTCTTCTCTCAATTTCTGAATCTCTGCGTTGATTTGTTCAATCAAAGCTGTGTTTTCGTCCTTTTTGGTGAAGGGGAATCCAATATCTTCATAATGGAAAGGTTCGCCAACGAATTTCAAAGGCAGGTTATTTTTCTTGATTTCAGCCAGCAGAGAAGCTTTGGCATTGACATACCCGTCAACACGCTTGTTAAGGACATCATTTTGGGCACCGTCGCGGTTTTCATAAGTACGAACATCGATTTCCCCGTTCGCATCAAATTTTTGCAGGTTTTTGACGTTTTGCGAGCCTAATACACCGGACACAGTTTTACCTTTCAAATCATCCAACGTTTGGATATTTTCGTTGTCTTTATGTGTTACGATCGTAATTCCGGCATAGGAGTAAGCATCGGTAAAGGCATATTTTTCTTTCCGTTCGCTAGTGACCGCAACGGCGTTCGCAATGGTATCAATTTTGCCGGTCTCTAATTGGCCCAATAATCCGCTGAAGTCGGAATTAGTCCATTTTACCGTGTAGCCGAGCTTGGCGGCAATCGTCTCAATAACTTCCACATCGAAGCCGACCAGCTTATCCCCTTCTTTATAGCTATTCGGATAAGATTGTCCTGTAGCACCTACGCGAAGAACTTTCTCTCCTTCACTTTTACCGGAATTACCGGTATTGTTGGAATTCGATCCGGAGCACGCTGTCGTAATCAAACCGAGAAGTAATACTGAAATCAGAACAAAATATAATTTCCTCATCTGACATTCCCCTTTTTATGCTGTTATTTCTTTCGTGCAGCTATTCACCATCGCGAAATGGCCTTTCATCTAAGCTTATCCTCACACTAAATCGTCTTGAGGAAATAATTAAGGAGCAGCTTTCACAAGATTTTTCTTCATGTAAATCGTAAGATGTCCGCGCCCCAAATCTTTAGAGCCTTGAATTTCGTAATCTCGGCGCTTGTACATCTCAATCAGCCAAGGGTGTCGATCTGCTGTACCCAGTGAGACTGCCGGGGATTTCAACGTATCCCGGATCATTACTTCCTCGCACCAGGTGATCATCTCCCGTCCGATCCCTTTGCGTCCGGCATCCGGATCACTGGCAAACCACCAGAGATGAGGTACGCCAAAAGGACCCGGTGATGGTCCCCACGGCATTCTTGCCGAGATGGTGGATACGATCTTGCCGCCCTCTTCCATAACGAAACACATATTGTCGCGGATGTTCTTCTCTACCAATTCCAAGTCTGCCGAAGCAGCGGCGAAGTTAATGCCCAGCTTGCGAATCGGTTCATAGGCGCGCAAGGTCAGATCCAGGAGAGCAGGCGCGTCCTCCAAAGTGGCCAGTCGGAAATCAGCCATGCTGTTCATCCTCCCCGAGCCAGCCCGATGCTTCGGCGGCGGCCAGCACCCGGTCTACCGTTTGCGGGGCCGAGCCTAGATAGGTGGAAGGATCCATGAGCTTCTCCAGCTCTTCTTGGCTCACGGCTTCCCGGATGCGGGAATCGTCCAGCAGCACCTCGCGGAAGGGAATCCCTTCTTCCACGCTCTTCATGCACAGCTCATAGACGATCTCATGAGCCGTCTGCTTGCCCATCGGCTTCGCCAGAGCAAACATGACTCGCTCGGAAAGGAGGAGACCGCCGAGTTGATTCAAGTTCCGCAGCATGTTCTCTGGCTTCACGACCAATCCGGCGAGGATAGCCTTGGCGGAAGCTAACTGGGCGGCGAGATAGATGCAGCTTTCCGGCAGTGCAATCCACTCCCCGCGCCACGACATCGCATCTCGCTCATGCTCGACAATCATCGATTCCTGAACGAGCGCAACATTGTAGCGAATCGGCTTGGTAAGGCTGGCGAGCCCTTCCAGCGCCGCCGGATTCCGCTTATGCGGCATTGTCGATGAGCCGATCTTGCCAGAGCTGAACGGCTCTTCCACCTCGTCGATCTCCGTGCGCATCAAATTGTAAAATTCGTTAGCCATTTTGCCAAGAGTGCCGCTGATCATCCCCAATAGACCGGCATATTCCGCCGACCGATCCCGTGACGAGTGCCAGCTTATATTCGGCGCTCGCAGTCCCAGCCGCTCCAGCGTCTTGCGTTCCACCTCCGGTCCGAGCGGTCCGAAGGAAGCATAAGTCCCTACACCGCCTCCCATCACGCCGGTGAACACCCGGGACTCCGCTTCGCGCAGCCGCTCCAGATGGCGGATCGTCTCATCGAGAAGGACCGCAATTTTGAAGCCGAAGGTGGTAGGCAAGCCCTGCATTCCATGAGAGCGTCCTGCAATCGGGGTTTCCCGATGCTCGCGCGCCAGCCGGGCCAACTCGCGGGCAACGGCGCGAAGATCGCGTACAATGATGTGATGAGCTTCCTTAAGCTGCAGCATCATTCCTGTATCCACGATATCCTGTGTAGTCGCACCGTAATGGACCCATTCCCCGTGTTCGGGTCCGCTAAGCTTTTGCAGCGCCTTCAACGTCGGCATTAAAGAGTGCTTGACCTTCAGAACTTCCTGTGCGATCTCCGGAATATTCATCAGCTCTGCCTTCGCCTTGGAAGCAATGGCTTGTGCGGACTCAGCCGGGACGAGTCCTACTTCCGCTTCAGCAAGCGCAAGGGCCGCTTCAACATCCAGGTGCTTCTGCAGCCGGTTCTCATCTGACCAGACCTGACGCATTTCTGCGGTTCCGAAATTATTCTGGAGCATGAACATATCGATTACATGTGATGGCATAACTGCTTTCCTCCTAGATCTCAGGTGAATGAACACAAATCTGTTTCCAATCCAAAACTCTGCCCGTACATACGGAGGCGCGAGCGGTTCCCGCCGCCAGCGCCCCTTTCAGCGGATCGACGAAGATGTTCCGCCAGACTGTTGTCGAACATAGAATCGAAGCTTAACCGATCGATTTCAGTGCATCAACGGCTGCTTCTGCAAATAGTGCCGCGCTGATGGATATCGCATCTTCATTCAACGTGAAGCGCGGATGATGCCATTGCTCTGTCCCGCCGGTTCCCATCCATATGAAACATCCCGGCAGTTGCTCTTGATACAAGGCGAAATCCTCGCCTCCCATCGTAGGCACGGCCTCCACTACTTTAAGTCCTTGAGCAAGAGCCGCCGTATGCATGATTTCCGCCATTCTGGCATCATTATTTACCGCAGGCAGCATCGACGTCCACTTCAAATGCGCCTCTGCTCCGTATCCGGCCGCCACATTCTCTACTACCCGTTTCATATGACCCGGAATGCTCTCTCTTGCCTCCGGCTGAAATGTCCTTACCGTGCCTTCCAGAACACCCTTATCCGGGATGACATTCCAGGACGAACCGGCTTCCAGCCTGCACACACTAACAACGGCTGAATGATGCGGGCTGACATTGCGGCTTACCAATGTTTGCAGTGCCGTAACCATGGCGCTGCTCACCACAACCGGATCGATCGCGGCTTCGGGAATTCCCGCATGTCCTCCCCTGCCCGCGACGTTAATTTCGAAGCGATCTACCGAGGCCATCAAAGGGCCCGTTCGTATGCCGACGGTTCCGACAGGCAGCTCCGGCTTGTTATGCATGCCGAAGACTGCGGAGACTCCTTCCAACGCTCCCGCTTCGATAACGGCGCGAGCTCCGATCGCCTGTTCTTCCGCTGGCTGGAACAGGATGCGGACGGTTCCGTGAAGCTCATGGACGTGCTCTTGCAGCAGCTTCGCTGCTCCAATCATCGATGACGTATGAAAATCATGGCCACAGGCATGCATCTTCCCGGTAACAGTTGAAGCGAACGGCAAGCCCGTCTCTTCCAATACGGGAAGTGCATCAATATCAGCGCGAAGCATGATCGTCGGACCGGGATGCGCTCCCTTCACTTCGGCCAGCACGCCGGTCGGCAAGTCAAGGTCCAGCAGACGAATCCCTGCTTCCGTTAACCAGGACCGAATCTTCGCGGTTGTCTCATATTCCTCATTAGATAGCTCGGGAAATTGATGCAGCTCCCTCCGCATCGCTACAAGCTCAGGCTGCAACCTTTCGGCTTCCTCGCGGAAGGAGGTTGATAGTGTCGTCATAGAGCATATCCCCTTTATTTTTGTCTAATATGAATTTCTTTTGCGAAATATGGATTTCTACTATATAATTTCTATTAAATCAACTGATCAGATATCCTCCCCGGTTTCGCAGCCGCTCCATGCGCAGCAGACCATCGGGAACAAGCAATCTGATAGAAAAGGATAATTTATTCATCTATCGATTCAATATATCCTATGGGAATAGTGTGAATTAATGTTGATTCTATAGTAGAACCTATTCGTTGTCAATCTATAATTATTAATTGATTTGTCTTTAAAAGAACTGTATCTCTGCAATTTTAGGGGTCGGAAAGTCAAAAGTGACCTTTCACTATCGAAAGGTCACTTTTTTAGTACGAGGTATCGCCAATCCATTAACGTAAATTGAAAATATTACAGTTCTTGCCAAATTATTAGTCGGCCCCCTGCCTGCCTTGACTTAGGATGACCGACTTAATTTATATTTATGGCGGCATTTGATGTCAGATGGCCGGGAAAGGAGATCCCTATGAATGGGACTCCAATTGGTCAATGCGTTCTATCGCTTCGTCAAGGTCATTGTCGAGCATTCGCATGTGACCTTCCAACTGACGGAAGTTGCTTTTCGTTTCTCTGCGAAAGATATGCAGTTCATTGGATACGGCATTCAGCTTTTCATTTTGTTCTTCGACCTTGCCTTGCAGTTTATGTACATCCATAGCCACTGCCTCCAGCTTTGCATCGGTTTCTTCTTGATGGTCGCGGATCGCACGGCTGATTTGATTAAGTTCTTTTTGCCCTTCTTCAAGAGCTTCAAGCTTCCGCAGGATCAAATCAAGTTTGTCCATGTGTCCTTCCCCCTATTTTTTATCTCCTAAAATTCAGTTTATCACAACCACGAATGAGAATTCTTTGAAACTTTTAGAAGCTGGGACAAATATACCTATCTACCGGGTGATACACAAAAAAGGGGCTGATCTCAGGTCATCTTCGATGACTTTTATGGGACAGCCCCTCTTTTTATAAATGATACAACTATAATTTTCACCCCGTAATGAATAGCACGGACGGTGAGTTGTTTCTACGAGCTGCAGTATTTTCCTGATTGCTTGGAATGACGCTCTATCTGTAATCCCTGATTCCGTTTTCCAAAGCTTCCCTATCGTTATGTTCCACCCCATGCAGTGCTTCCTGCAGCGCAAACGTTTTTTTATAGAAAATGGCGCGGTCCAGCAGCTCCAATCCATCAGGGTACAAATGAAGGCACCTGGATAAAAAGTCCTCTCCATAACTGGCCAGTATTCCCGCAAAATCATAAGCCGGGTCGCCCAGACCGGAGCCGCCGAAATCAATAATGCCCGAGATTCGGCAACAGTCCGCCTCCCACAAAATATTCGACGCCCCAAAATCTCCATGAATTAACGTTTGTTTAATATTCAGATGTTTTTCTTTTGCCAAAAACGCATCAAACATGCGGGAAACTTTCTCTCGGGCGTCCTCTCTCATTAACGGATACAGCATATTCTGAATTTTGGCGTACCATTCCTTAATTTCACAACCCGGCTCCCGGGTTTCATGCCCAAAAATATGGGCGATTTGTTTCCGGGGAATGGAATGCAGGGCATGAAGAAATGCGGAAAGCTGTGTTGCAAGCCCATTCAGCACATTTTTATCCTGAATATTAACCAGTTCCTCTTTCCATAGAGGAGTCCCCTGAATGAGCTTGTATCCGGCAAATACTTTCCCTACTTCCATTGCTTCAAACGATTTGTAAACCGGATTGGGGATAGGTATCGTTGCATGGTGTTGAATGGATTCCAATAGAGCCGTCTCTATTTTCAAGCCCGTGATCCCTGCTTTATATTTGGGAAACCGAAACACATAACAATGATTAATGATGAAAACATCGTTATTTTGTCCAATATCGTTCGGTGCGACTTCTTCAATGGACAAGTCCGGATATACGTTTTGGATAAGTTCAAGATATCGAAAATCCATATTTTAATTCTCCCGATGTCAAAGGTTTAAAGCCGTTTACGTTCAAGGTTGCAGAACCGCATCCTGCAATCTGGTTAAAATTTGCTCAGCGGTTTGTTCCGGTGTCCAGTCGGAGGAATCCAGCCATAATCCAACTCGTGGGGTTTCGCTTCGCAGCACATGATCAAGATCGGTTACGGTCCAGATTCCGTATCCTTTTTTGGATCGCAAAGCCTCCCTCTGGGCGACAACCGACGCATTGGGACATAAAACTATAACGTATAAGGGGCGTTTTTTGACAAACGAAATAAAGTCATCCAGCATACGTCCAACAACAACGTCCTGGACAACAACCGTAAATCCGGCCTGCAAATACGTATCTGCCGCTTGGGCTGTGAGGCGATACCGGAGCCGCAGTTGATCCAATTCATCCTCGCCGGCATTCGGACTTACTTCTTTTCGATCGCTAACTATCATTTTCCGAAAAACATCGCCGCGCAAATGAACCGATTTATCCAATCGCTCCGACAGCAATTGAGCGACTGTCGATTTCCCGCTTGCCATAATCCCCGTAATTAGAATAATACTGGGCGATTCTAAAAACATGGTTTGTCTCCTCCTTTTGAAGCTTGCTTCCCCCCCCCCGATTGTAGTGGCCAGTGCCGCCAATAACAAGGGAAAATTCATTTGCATAAAAACTTTCTAATTATCGGACCCATTCATGATATAATTTCTTCACTATAGGGTGGGCTTGGCAGGGACTGTACCAAGCCGACAGCCGCGGCCTCGCGAATGGCCGGACCCGGAATTGTCCGGATATTGAATACTTACAGTCATAATTGAACGAGGGGAATCTATATTAAGATGGGCATACTGCTGCTTATACTCGCAACACTCGCATGGAGCTTGGTCGGCATTCTCGTCAAGCTGGCAAATACGATGGTAGACACCTCGATAATCACTTTTGCACGTTTTGCTATTGGTGTGGTGTTTCTCGCTGCTTTCCTGCTGATCAAGGACGGCAAGCTATTGCTTCGCTCCAATATGAAGTGGATTTGGCTGGGTGCAGCAGGGAAAGCCTGCAATTATTTATTCGAGAATATGGCGATCTCGCTTGGTTATGCTTACGGAAATATTCTCGTACCTCCGATCCAAACGATCGTACTGCTGATTATTTCGATTCTGTGGCTCAAGGAGAAGGTAACGATGAAGGGATGGGTTGCAGCCGGCTTAAGCATTATCGGGGTACTGTTGATCAGTTGGAACGGACAGCCACTTGCCCTGCTGAAGGAGGGCAGCCTGCAGATCACCTTACTGTTCGGATTGTCTGCAGTTGGCGCAGCCGTGCATGTCCTCAGTCAGAAGCTGTTGATTCAGCACATGGATGCAGGCAATATGAACCTGTCGGTCTTCTTCTGGGCCTCCATTATAACGGCCCTTCCCCTTCCGGTTCTTTCTGAGGGGATGATCGGCAGTGTCAGCCTCTCTGCGGTTTTCGCCTTAATCGGGCTGGGAGTGATCACGGGCTTGAGCTTTTACTGGTTCGCCGAAGGACTGCGCAGGGTTGATTTCTCCATTGCCGTCATTATAAGCAATAGCATGGTTCTGTTTACGATCCTATGGTCCTATCTGTTCTTCAAAGAGCCGATTACGGTTTATATCCTTTTGGGGGCGCTGGCTTTCATTATCGGACTTGTCTGGCTCAACCTCCCGAACCGTTCGGAGAGTGTTAAAGTCAAGGACCCGATTTCGGCTAATGGAAGACAGGTCTGAAGCTTATAGGGAATGACCAATATTAGGCCATTCCCTTTTTCTCTCTTTGGATAAATCCCCGCTCCACCAAGCTTTATTTTGCCCATTATAGATGGGGAGTTAGATTTTCCAAAGTAAGCTCCCATTTCCCGCCGCGATATTCAATCTTGTGAATGCTGGTGTTCAAGGCCGGATTAAACTTGTTCTT
Source organism: Paenibacillus sp. J2TS4 (assembly GCF_018403245.1). GTDB lineage: Bacteria > Bacillota > Bacilli > Paenibacillales > NBRC-103111 > Paenibacillus_L. Next base: position 370,054 of record NZ_BOSH01000002.1, on the reverse strand, counting down.
GTTCGTCCACTCTATTCCTTTTACAATATGATAAATAATATTGATAACTCCGCCATGAGTGACTACTAATACGTTCTCGTTATGATTTTGGTTTATTTGGTCGATACACAGCTTATTGAATGTTTCTTTTATTCGCGTAAAATTTTCAATCGGACTTTCGCCACCCGGGTACTTTTCATCGATTCGTAAACTGGAGAAGTACAGACCGGGATATTTTTCATCCGCTATTTCATTCGGCATTCCAGCCAGTACACCATTGTTAGTTTCCCGCCAATTCTCCGAACTGATGATGGGCAGTTCAAGCTTTTAATCTTGTATAAGCTTCTATTGTCCCAAAGATATTGTGCCAGTTTTTCTGACTGTCGTATTCCTTCGTCAATCAGTCCTCTGTCACTCCATCCTCCCCGATATCCATCCTCATCCTTACCGTGTCTAACAAGATAGATTGCCATCGTTTCCTCCTTGAATCAAGGTTTGTTTTTAATATTCGGCGATGCCTGCCTCTCAACACAATCAATAACCCCTATGTTTAAACTATACTGTAGGCAATTGGCAAAAAAGATTGAATAGCCTATGGCGAGAAAAAGGATCTTTCGGATTGTTCCCAGATGAATAAACCATTGGATCGATATAAGTACTGCGGTCTGAAGTTGAAAAAAAGGAAGCGACATAATCCTTGAAGAAAATGCAGCTTCCTCCTGATGCTTACAGGTGCTTATATTATTTTATGCTGTGCTTTGTCCGGGCAGAGCTCGCAGCGAGTAATTCAAAGATTGGACTTCCTAAATGAATGAAAGTGTCGAGGAGCGACATTTGCGTATTGTTGATCAGGTCAATCAGACGATTCGTCGCTGTCGCGCCAAGCTGGTAAATCGGCTGGGCGATCGTGCTGATCTCCGGTTCTTGCACCCAACAAGGTTATTCTCCATAAGCGACAATCATGATTTTCGGTCGTAGCAATTGCGCTCGTTCTTTTCATTAGTCATCGCCGAACTCCTGATGGCTTTGATATTTCCGTTTACATTAATGATGTCGTCACTTTTCTTACCCCGGTTATGGTCGAGATCAACCAGTTTCCTATCATTTTTCAATGGAGCTCGTATATATTTCGACCGACGTACGCTACCGCAGCGCTGCGGGATACTTTTCTCGTCGGCTGGACTGCTGAGTTGACGTGCAATTTGTTGATCTTGCCTGGGTTTTCTCCCGTCATGTATGTCGTCATTACGAAATTCGTAACCTGGCGGGTAACGAAATAAGAGACATGCTCGTCCTTTAACAAACCGTTTTCATAAAATGGGTTTTGAAGCGGTCCGCATCCACATCTATGCATACTTCGACATTCGGCTGATTGGCGTTGCGCTTTCGCAAATCGGCAATCGTTCGGCCATAAGAATAAATGCCTTCCAGATCAACCCGTACGTACATAGGTTGCCGTGTCACCAAGTCTGGATCAATCGCTACCGCGACTGCGAGCGGATCATGCAGGGCGCAATGGTCGCGATCACCATAAAATTTGCGGTAACTTCCGATATAGTACTTTGTGATGTTGGCTAGAAACTGTCCCAGATCGGTGTTTTTGGCACGCCATCCTTCGACCTCCTGCAAGTTTAATGCAGTTTTCATCGTGACATCGAGCCCGACGAGCGTGATCGGCGCTCCCGAACAAAAAACGTAATCGGCAGCTTCCGGATCGGCATAAATATTCGCCTCCGCATGCATTTGATTGTTGCCCGGAACCGATATGGCGCCGCCCATGACGACGATTCGTTTAAACAGCCGGGCGATGTCCGGCTCCTGCATAATCGCCAGCGCCAGATTGGTCAGCGATCCGGCGCAGACGAGCACAATGTCATGCGGATGAGCCTTCACTTGCTCGACAATGAAACGGGCGGCGGACAGCGGCAAGATACGGCTCGTCATTGCGGGAATGTCGAGATTCGCTAACCCGTTATCGCCGTGAAAATGCGTGGAATACCCTTTCACCATTGGACGAAACAACGGTTGCTCCGCACCTTTGGCCACCGGAATGTCCGCTCCCAATTTCTCCAGAACATAATTTGTATTGCAAGTGGCGTGCTCTACAGGAACATTGCCGAAGCATGTCGTGATGCCTACCACATCGAGCTCGGAACTACGGACGGCATACGAAATCGCCAAAGCATCGTCAATTCCGGTATCAACATCCAGTATAACACGTTGCATTAACTGTCACCTCCATCATCAGAACGGGAAGCAATCGTATCGATAAAATGACTGATAAAGCGTTCGTCTTCTACAGCCATGCAAACATTGGCGTTCGTTCTGGACTGGGGATATCGAAGATCGGCCAATGTCGCCCCCGACGACAGACTGCCTTTCGTTTCTATATAAATATAGTAAGACTCCATTGTAACAAAGCCGGGATCGTAGACGACTCCGACAGCCAGCGGGTCATGAAGCAGCCGAAATTTACCTTCATTCAATCCGGCGCTCGCCTCAAAACTGAACGAGAACAGATGGGCGAGAAATTGCCGCAACTCTGTTTGCTGCGGCGACAGTTTTTCCAATAGCCGTTCCAAATGGCGTTCTCCGAATTTGGCCTGCGACGTCGCATCAAGTCCGACCATCGTAATCGGTATGCCGGATTCAAACACGCGGGCGGCCGCTTCCGGATCGCCGTGAATATTCGCTTCTGCCACCGGCGTAATATTTCCTGGAACGTTCAAAGCGCCCCCCATCAGCACTAGCTTCGTTTTTCGCGCGATCGTCGGGTCTTTTGCCAGCGCGATGGCCAAGTTCGTCAGCCGTCCGGTAAAAACAAGCGTCAGTTGGCCGGGATTTTCATTCACGCTACGGACGATAAAGTCTGCCGCATGTTCCGGCAGCGGCTGATGGTCGCTCGGAGGCAATTCGTATCCTCCCAGTCCATTGCTGCCGTGAATGACGGATGAGAATTCCCGTCGCGGGCGAAATAGCGGAACATCCGCTCCCGTGGCGACAGGGATATCATAATCCGGCTCCGCAAGCTTCAATACGTTCAACGTATTGACGGTAGCCTGCCTCGCGTCGACATTGCCAAAGCCGCAAGTAATGCCTTCGATGCGCAATCCCGGCAACCGTACCGCATACAAAATCGCCAGCGCATCGTCAACTCCGGTATCTACATCCATCAGAATGCGTTTCATTTCTTGCTTCATATTATTCACCTCGCCTATTTAGAATCCGGTCCACTTCATCTTTAGTCGGCAGAGAAGGTTGCGCACCTTCCCGAGTTACCGTAATGGCCGCCACTTTATTGGCATACTCAAGCGCCTCCAAATCGGATAATCCCCTGCCTTTTGCAACCGCGAAGCCCGCTACGAACGAATCCCCCGCCGCTGTCGTGTCCACCGCATCAACCGGATACGCGGAAACAAAATATTGAGTATGCTCGTTCAACAAATAAGCGCCTTTCGCCCCGCGGGTGACGACAATTCGCCGCACTCCGCGAGTTTGCATATGGCGCGCCGCCCGTTCCACTTCCTCGTCGCTTTCGGTCGGCATACCGGTCAACGTTTGCAGTTCCGTCTCGTTAGGAATCAAAGTGTGCACATGTTTGAGCATCGCCGGAGGCAGTATAAGAGCAGGCGCCGGGTTCAATATAACAGGCTTTTCATACATTGCCGCTTTTTCTAAACAGTAGCCGACAACTTCTAGCGGCACTTCCAGTTGCATCACAATCCAGTCGCTTGCCTGTATCATTCCGGATATGCGGTCGATATCCCGCTTGTCCAATGTGGCATTGGCCCCGGGAACGATGACAATGTGATTTTCTGCATTCTCGCCCACTGTAATACAAGCCATCCCGGTGACGCCTTCTTGCGCCACTCCATCTGTTGAAACCCCGGCAAGACGTAAACTTTCGAGCAGGATGTCACCATATTCGTCTGCGCCGACTTTACCGATCATCCGCACTTCGGCGCCCAGTTTGGCAGCCGCCACGGCCTGATTGGCTCCTTTTCCGCCCGGATGCTTACAGAATTTGGTGCTTAACAACGTTTCTCCCGGCTTTGGCAAACACGGCACATTCATAACAAAATCAATATTCAAGCTCCCGACCACTAAAATGTTGTTCAAGACGTTTCACCCCGCGATCTCCATCCGTTTATTTTTTTACTTGCTGCTATTTACCGTTGGTGGCCGTAACTGTGTCAGCTTGCCACAAATGCCGGGTTAACTCCTGCAACGTCAATATTTTTCCATCCAGATTCAGCGAATGGCATAGCCGGCTAATATGCGGCTGTTTCAGCTTCGCCTGCCGCAAAATATCGTGATCCCAGAAAATATCCCGTTTATCCCCGTCGGCCAGCACTTGGCGATTCGCCATAACGATGGTACGATTGAAGTTGTTGACGACAAATTCCATATCGTGCGTAATCGTAATTACCGTTTTGCCCTCTTGTACGAGGATGCGGATCAGATCGCTCAATCGCTTCATCGCCGGCAAATCCTGTCCTGCTGTCGGCTCGTCCCAAATAACGACGCTGGAGTCCATCGCAAGCACCGAAGCAATCGTAACGAATTTACGCATCGAGTAGGGCAAGTTGTACGGGTTTTCTTCAAGAAATGGAACCACGCCGGTCAGCTCTGCCGATCGCATGACATTTTCCTTGATTTGCTCCTCGGACAGACCTAAATTTTTCGGTCCAAATTCAATTTCGCTGTAGACGTCATTATGAAAAATCTGTTCATCCGGATTTTGAAACACATAACCGACCTTGCGCGATAATTGCGCTGTCGTGTACTCACGCGTATTCCATCCGTCGATGATCACATTGCCGTCTGTCGGTTTTAACAACCCATTCATCATTTTCACTGTCGTCGTTTTGCCCGCTCCGTTCTGGCCGATAATGGCTACCGATTCGCCTTTGGCAAAAGACATGTTCACCCGATCTACGGCCAGGTGCCCGCTTGGGTATTGGTAGGATACATCCGATAAAGTCAGAAAGCTCATGCCCCTCCCTCCTTCGCTCTAAGCCATGATTGCACGGCGGCAATCGCCTGCGCTTCGGTAAGCGGGATCGTCCCCAAATCCATTTGCTGTCGCTTCATTTCCATTCCGAAGAGCGCATATTGCGGAAGTGCGGTATGATAAGACAGCACCGCCTCGTCAGTTAATACTTGCTCCGTTTCGCCGCTCAAGGCGACTTTGCCGTCATGCAGCAGTACGACATGATCTGCGTAACTGGCGATGAGTTCAATTTTATGCTCGACCAGAATAATCGTCTTCCCGCTTCGCTTCATCAGTTCGATGATGGCAAACACTTCTTCCGTCCCTTCCGGATCAAGCTGCGAAGTCGGTTCGTCAATGACGAGAATATCCGGCTCCATTACGATAATAGACGCGAGCGCTACTCTTTGCTTCTGCCCTCCGGACAGCTCGAACGGATTTTTATCGCGCAGCGCTTCGATGCCAAGTTGGGTCAAGACGCTATCCACTCTGTTCCGAATTTCACCGGTCTCCACCCCCAGGTTCTCCAATCCAAACGCAATTTCGTCGAATACCGCTTCTTTAACTCCACTTATTTGCGTGAATGGATTCTGAAAAACATAGCCGATTTTCGGAGCGAGTTCTCCCATCTGCCACTGGCGAATATCTTTGCCGCATACGATCACATCCCCTTGCAAATCTCCTTTGTAAAAATGAGGAATAAATCCGCGAATGACGTTGCACAGCGATGTTTTTCCGCTACCGTTCGCACCGATCAACGCATAAAACTTGCCAGCCTCAAAGTCGAGCGTAATATCTTGCAATACAGGGCTCTGACTTGTCGGGTACTGGTAGGAGACATTGTTTAGCGAAATTATGCTCATAGTACAACCCTCCCCGCAATGATGATAATAAGCAGCAGCGCCAGGATAGCCGCAATGATCCGATCGGCGTTCGTCTTATGAACAGTGTATAAGCTCGTTTTTTTTACGTTCGCCGTAAATGCTCTGGACTCAAGGGTCAGTACGCGTTCTTCCGTATTGGCGATCGAGCCAAGGATCAACGGACTGATCGTGGGCAAAAAAGCTTTGATCCTCACGCTTAATTTGCCTTCGGTTTCTACGCCCCGCGTACGTTGGGCATCCATAATGACATACGTCAGCTTTTTCATCTCAGGAATAATCTGCAATGTAGCCAGCAAAATGAATGTCACTTTTGGTGGAATGCCGAGCCGCTCCAGCGCATAAGTCATGTCCTTCACATTCGTCGTACGAAAAAACAGAATGAATGCGGAGCCGATTGCAACGATCTTAGATGTTAAAGCGAGACTGAACAAAATCCCTTCGCGCTTAATAGCAAATATCCCGAAGCTCCACACAACATCGGTCCCCGGATAAAAGAAACTTTGCAAAATAAAGATGAACACGACAATAAGGGAAAGCGCTTTTAATGATAGATTTGAAAATTGTTTGAAGCAGCCGGCAAAGTAAGAAAGCACCATGCAAAGCGGCAAGATCGCATAGGCATACCAATAATTCGGTATAATAAACACAGAGACCATACAAAACAGGACAAAGTAAAATTTGGTAGAGGGATACAAGCTCTGGATGGCGTTCGATTGTGTTGCAGCCATAGCTCCACTCTCCTTTCACTAGGTAAACGATGGATGAGATTTATTTCTTCTTTCGGATAAATGATGCGCCGTAATTCAACTTTGACAAGTATCGGGGCGACATTTTTATAACTGTAAAGTAGGCGATGAGCAAGCACAAAATTTTATCGATACTTTCGTTAATAATTTTGGTCGAAAATACGGCAGTCCAGATTTTTTGGCCCGATGCGAGGAACGTAGCGACAAGAGCGTCGGATGAGTTGCCCGTTGCGCCCCCGAATACCATGACTTGTATCGGAGAGGCGACAATGCTCGTTGTAAGCGCAACCAAAACACTGGCAATAATTACTTTCCAAAACTTGTTGAACATACCGTATATCGACAGCAGACCGACAACAAGACCAACTGCCATTTGTACGGGGGTGAACGCCAAACTGACAGGATTGATGATCGCTTTGACAAAATTGGTACAGGCGCCCGTAATCATGCCTACCCACGGACCGGCGATCATCGCTGTAAGCGCAGTACCAATCGTATCCAGGTAGACTGGAAGTTTTAACACGTTGACGATTTGCGCTCCTACGAAATTTATGGCTACACCGATGGGAATTAAAAGAATGGCAATAAGCGTAAAATCGTATTTCAAACCTCTTTTCACAGTTTGCATCGTACATTCCTCCTTGTATGTTTACAACATTTTTACTTTTGAAAGCGCGCCGTACTTCCTCTTACGACCAACTCGATTTCCATATATGTTTCTACACGGGCACGCCTCCTTCCCTGAATTTGTTTCAACAATATTTCCGCTGCCGTTTCGCCGATTTCATAGATAGGCTGGCGAATGGTAGTCAGTTTTGGACTGAGCAGCCGGTTATACTCAAGATCGTCGAAGCCGACAACCGACAGGTCGTCCGGAATGCGCAAACCGAGTTCCTCTGCGGCTTGATAGACGCCAAAAGCAATCAGATCGTTCAGTGCGAAGATAGCGGTTACCTGATGGCGGGTCAACAACTGTTTGGCAGCCTGATACCCCTCCTCCATCTCAAAATTGCTATGCACGATATACTCCGGATTCACCGGAATGCCGGCGGTTTTAAGCGCTTCCAAATAGCCTTGCAAACGATCGTGAGAGTTTTTAATCTCCTTCGGTCCGGCAATACAGCCAATTTCCGTATGCGATAAAGAGATGAGATAATTGACGGCTTTATACCCAGCCTTGACGTTGTCGATATACACGCCGCTGAATTTCAGGCTTTGATGACCGCGGTCGATCAGCACCACAGGCATGTCCAATTGTTCCACCGCTTGCTGGAACGGCTTGCCCATAATCTGGTCGGATACGGTAAGCAAAACACCGTCGGCGCTGTTCTCTTTCATCAAATTCAAATATTCAATCGTTTTGTGCACTTCTTTATCTCCATTGCAAAGAAACACGGTGTACTGGAAACGATTCGCCACATCTTCCACCCCGCGTACCAGTTCGGTAAAAAACGGGTTGCGGATATCAGGAATGATCAGTCCGATTGTCCTCGTATTTTTCGTAATCATGCTGCGCGCAATCCGGTTCGGCGTATAATTATGCTCTTTGACAATTTGCAGAACACGCTGACGTGTTTCTTCGCTGATGCCTTCCGCCTTGTTGTTGATCACTCGCGAAACGGTAGCAATTGATACGTCTGCGATCTTGGCAATATCTTTAATGGTTAATGACATATCACACACTTCTTTAATCTTATTTTTAAGAAAACGTTTTCTTAAGTCTTATTTTAACATGATGTTATAGAAATGCAACAGGAAATTATACGGAAATAAAAAACAGAACTGAAAAACGTGCTGAATCCTCCTGATTTTCCCATAAATTCAGGCTACCGCTCGACAAACAATGCTTGAATTAACCGAACTGTTGCACCTGTCGTTCACGTCGTAGTTTTAATCCCGTTAACGGATGTTTAGAGTAAACGTTTTAGTATTGTAAGGCAGTCCCCAGCGACAACGGCACGACCACCCGCATTGGTAAAAATAAAAAAACTGGCGTAATATCTTTGGCGCAAATTCGCCCAGTAAATGGCGCCCAGACACATCTGGCAAGGTTCACCGCTGGCCTAAAGTTCGCAATCGGACAAATCGGATGTTTGCAACGTATACCATTTTTATAAGGACGGATCGACGTTTGCGAAGCAGAAACAACCAACGGAATGTGAATTTCCATTATAGACCCGCTAAGCCAAGCAACCTTTCCCTTACCAAAATAAGAAAGCAGTCTAAAACGATTTCAAGTTTTAGACTGCTTTATCGGCAATACTGGATGTTCCATTTAAAGTATAATCACACATATTTTCCATTCTCTCTTCTTCCAGATCAGCATAAAAGGTACCGCAAGAATCATCGCGTATGGGGAAGATAGGCCAGACGCTGGATAGATAAGGCAAGCTAGAAAATGCTAGGGGCAGACTTGCTGCAATAACCGACAGTTTTATTCTGTGCTGTGCCCTCCAAAAGGTATTAAAAAATGTACTGCAATAGCCGACCGCCTGCCAAGGTCGGCCCCCAAAACCAGGCCAAGCTGAATCAACAGCAGGCTATTGATTTAATTTCTCTTGAGTGGTCCAAAGGCCGGCGGAGGGAGTGCTAATGAAGTAGATCTCCTCTCCATTTTCCAGGCGGTTAAAGCCGTTCTTCAATTGATCTGGCGGATACAGCTCCAATGCTTCTTCATAATCCAGGTAGTTATAATGGACCGATTCAATATCCGCTTGGGTTAAATATTTGGGAGCATAGGTGATGGAAAAGCGGCCTTCGGAAGAACCGTGAATCAAGTGGGCCGTAGCATGTGTCAAGTCTTGCAAATCCTCATTTTCCTTCCATTGCTTAATGATGCTTTCCGTACCGGAGTAACCGTATTTACGAATAATTCGGTCTACCGAGTCCTGCTCGCCGAATCGTGATAAACCGGGCCCTACAATAATCAATTCTCCGCCATCGGCCATCGCTTTGCGAGTTCGATACACGGCCTTGTTCGCCACCCATGTACTGAAAAATTCGTCGCCTTGCATAACGGCAACGACTTTTTTTAACGGGGGTACGATCGTAATGTTCTCTCTGCGAGATTGTTTGGCCGCAAGAAGATAGGTATCGAGATCATCTCCGCAATAAAATCCGCTATGTACCAGTTGGCCCCCATCATTGTATTTCATCACTACCTGGATATAGGCATCAGGCAAATGGGATAGAAATTCGGACTCCGCTTTGTTGAAGCAATGCCGGAGCGGTGTGACCAGACTGCCGAGATTGTTTTCAATACCATAGCAGGCTGCAGCGATATGCGAAGCGCAAATCGTATCTTTGCCGCCTAATCCGATAAAATAATTTTTGTTGTGGTTGGCAAAACCCAACACTTCATGAGGGACCACATGCCCAATATTCAGGATAATGTCCCACTCCCCTTCAAGCACAAGGCGGTTGATGCTTATCGGGATGTCCCAATCGGCGGCCCCATCTGAGATAGCCTTAACATAGGATGCGGGAATGGTTCCGAGCGTTTTGCAGTCATTAATCCAGTCATGAACCAGGATGCGCTCCTCCGGTATATCCCCGAACATCCATTGATTCTGCTCAGGCGTATGCGGAACGTGCTGGCCCAGGGTCGGCATCAAATACACTTCAGCCGAAGGAGCAAAAAAATGATACAGCAGATTGGTTATCCAGCCTGCGCCCGAGTGTGCCCTGGTTATATCGGGGGGCAGCAAGAGAACCTTTCGGGGATTCGGATGTATACGCTGCAAGCACTGCTCCGCGCTCTGAATAACGAGCTTCTCCATGCGCTCTCGTGTAATTTCGTCGGATTGTTCATAAAACCAAGCCATTAGTCATTCTCCTTTTCATTAGAATCGTTGGTATGCACGGGCTTCAGTCCTGAAAATATTGAGGGAACTTTTCACGCAAAGGGGGAATCTCGCTTTCCAGCTTTCCGAGATGAAGCTCGAGCAGCTGCACAATTCCGATTTCGTCCCGTTTCTTGAGACATTCAAAAAGCTCATCGTGTTCCTTGACCAGCTTGTCGGTCAACACCAGCTCTTTCATCGCCAAAAAGCGAAAACGATTAAGGTGGCCTCGCATATGGTATACAACTTCCAACAGTGTCTCATTGCCGGCTAATTGCAGGATTTGCCGGTGAAAATCTTCATCCAGCTGCAAAAATTGTCGGGTATCCTGAAGCTCGGCAGCCTCTCGCTGTTCCTGCAGAATGCGCAATATTTGTTTCTCGGCTTTCATATAGAGCGGGGTATCCCCCCAATGTTTGGCCACTGTTTTGAACGCGCTGCTTTCCAGACTCAGGCGCACCATACTGCTTTCCAGTACCTTCGTTGCGGATATGCATGCCACTTTCTTGGTACGTTGGGGAAGCACGTCAATCAGCTTTTCTGCAATAAGAAGGTGGAAGGCATCCCTTATCGGCGTACGGCTAATACCCAACGATTCGCCCAACTCGTTTTCCTGAACGGTTTGTCCTGGCAGAAGCTCCAAAGTAATAATGGAATCTCGAAGCTTGTCGTATACCTGTTCGCCTAAGTTTCGTGTATTAGAGACGGACGGGATGGAACGCATTTTCATATTCACCGCCATATGGTATGATATTGTTACTTCCAAGTATACGCGTATACATGTATACACGTCAATTTTATTCTATTATTCCATTATTTCCGATTAATTGGAGGGGAATCTCATGCAAGGCATGGACGAAAAATATGCTCGACTCGGTGAGATTTTGAAAGATATGAAGAAGATCGTCGTTGCTTTTTCCGGTGGTGTGGACAGCTCCTTTTTATTAAAGGCGGCGCTGGAATTTCTGGGACCGGAATGCGTACTGGCCATAACGGCAGATTCGGAAACGTATCCGGAACGGGAGAAAAATGAAGCGATTGAGCTGGCTAAAGAAATGAATGCACCGCATCTCATTATTCATACCAGTGAATTGGCTATTCCAGGTTATGCCGAAAATCCGACGAACCGCTGTTATTTCTGCAAAAATTCGTTATTCGATCACTTAATCCCTATCGCCAAGGAACGCGGATATGACCATGTGGTGTTTGGAGCGATTGCTGATGATCTTGGAGAGCATCGTCCCGGCTTGCAAGCGGCCCATGATCAGGGCGTCCGCGCACCACTGCTGGAAGCACATATTAAAAAATCTGAAATTCGCCATTTATCTCGCCAATTTGGGTTGCGAACATGGGATAAGCCGTCTTTTGCCTGCTTATCTTCACGCATTCCCTATGGGGAGGCTATTACAGCGCAGAAGCTTTCGATGATCGATCAAGCTGAAGATTTCCTTATTCAATTGGGATTCAGGCAGGTGCGGGTCAGACAGCATGACAATCTGGCGAGGATAGAGGTGCCCGCAGCGGATTTGGCAGAGGTGTTAGCAGTGGCGGAAACGGTGCATGCTAAACTTAAAGAAATTGGCTACGCCTATGTTACTCTGGATCTGAAGGGCTATCGGTCCGGAAGTATGAATGAAGTATTGGGGACGGGGTTTAATTAAACTGGATTTAGACCTTCTTTAGGGGGAGTTCCATGCAGATGGGCTCTCCCTATTTGTTGATCTTGCCATCCGGCATTCTATTGCGAACTAATTCCCAATTCATATCATAATTTGTTAGGGAGTTTATAAGAAGGAAACGTAAGTGACTGGCCGTTTCATACTATTGCAAAAGAGCTCGTACTTGAAAGGTATCGTAAAAACTTGGAAATGTGCGGGAGGAGGTTCGCAGTGAAAATAGTAACGGTTGTTGGTGAAGGGCTATTAGCCGATATGGTACGTACAGAACTGTCGGATTCTGAGTTGTTTAAGGTTGTTTCTCATTCTGATTTAAAGAAGAAAATACCTTCATCCTCGAAATTAGTGCTGGTGCTGCAGGATGAATGGCAATCCTCCTGCTGCCTTGCGGCGTATGAATTGCTGCAGCCCTTGGGCATTCCTTGGCTGTACGGATATGTTGCACGTGACGAAGGTATCGTCGGTCCATGGGTACGTCCTGGGGCTGCCGGATGCCCTCAGTGTGCCAATACCCGCCGTTTCCTTGCGGGAAGAGAATCCGACGAGAGGTTAGAAAATCTCCTCAGCGGCCTGCTTTCATCAGATGGAGTGACCCCGGATCCCAGACCTTCCAGAACAGCCCTTGGGCAAGTGGCTCAGTTGATCGTCGCAGAAGCTTACCGGGAGCTGCGAGGCAGTCGTACTCGTGCGGAGGAACGGATGTATCTAATAGATTTGAAGACATTGCAAAGCTCCCTTCACTTCTTCCTTCCGGACCCATTCTGCTCCATTTGCGGCCGGCTGCCCGATGACTCTGCGGCGGAGGCGCAGATTGAGCTTAAGCCAAGTCCTAAAATAAGCAAGGGCCATTACCGTTGTCGTTCGCTCGATGAGTTCCAAAAAGTTCTGGTCATGGATTATTTGGACGTCCGGACCGGGCTTTTCAATGCCAGAATGCATGAGTTGGCTTCTCCCTTTGCGAATGTGACTGTTAACTTGCCTTCGTTCTCGACAGGAGACGAAGTCACGGGAGGACGCTCCAATTCCTTTATAGAAAGCGAGCTAACCGCCATTATGGAAGGCCTGGAACGAAACTGCGGACTGACTCCTCGCGGTAAACGAACGGTGATTAAGGACAGCTTTCGCAATCTGCAAGACCAGGCCCTCCATCCCATCCAAGTAGGAGTGTATACGGAGGAGCAATATGCCGAACCCGATTTTCCATTTGAACCGTTTGATCCCGACCGTCCGCTCGACTGGGTTTGGGGGTATTCATTCCTGCAGGAGCGTCCGATTCTTGTTCCTGAACGGCTAGCTTATTATAGCACGGATTACGGCGGAGGGTTTGTCCAGGAAACCTCTAACGGGAGCGCTATTGGCGGAAGTATGGAGGAAGCGATTTTATACGGTATTTTGGAAGTCGTGGAACGTGATTCTTTCCTGATCACCTGGTACGCGCAGCTACCCGTTCCTCGCCTCGATCCTCGTTCGGCTGACGACCAGGAGCTGCTATTAATGATTGACTGGTTGCACAATGTCGCTGGTTATGATGTTTATCTGTTTAACATGACTATGGAGAATCGGGTGCCGAGCATTTGGGCATTGGCCAAAAATCGGGGATCCCGCGGACCCAACCTCCTCTGTGCCGCCGGGGCGCATCTTGATCCGATAAGGGCTGCCAAAAGCGCCATCCATGAATTGTCCGGAATGATGAGACCGCTTCAGGAGAAATTCGAGGCGCATCGGGACGAATATGTATCGATGCTTCACGACTCGTCCCTCGTGCAGCAGATGGAGGATCATTCCCTTCTTTACTGTTTGCCGGAAGCGGAGGAGCGGCTACAATTTTTGCTGGATGAGCAGCGTCCATTGCGAACCTTTAATGAGGAATTCCATGCGAGGGTACAGCATCCGGATCTGACCGACGAATTGAAGGATTTGCTACAGGTTTTCCTTAATTTAAATCTCGATGTGATTGTCGTCAATCAGTCGTCACCGGAAACGATGCGCAATGGCTTGTATTGCGTCAAAGTGCTGATACCAGGAATGCTCCCGATGTCGTTCGGTCACCATCTGACTCGCTTGAACGGTCTGGACAGGGTTCTGAAAATTCCGGCACAGCTAGGGTATGTGAAGCAGCCCCTATCGCTTGAGCAGCTTAACCCGCATCCTCATCCTTTTCCGTAATTTTATTTAGGGAGTCATCACTTATGCCTGCAGTGATTTAAGGGACGGCATCCGCTATGGCCGTCCCTCTTCTCTATCTGCCCCTAGTCGGGTAGTTCCTATAATCGTCCTACTTATTACCATAAATTGTAGTTATTGCTCCGTTCCACATTATTAATCGCATTAATTATTAACTATATTAATTATTTATAGCATCCGTCGTCAAGAATTCCCTCCTATTTGATAACCCCTAAAATACTGTCCATTGTAGCAACTGATTCGGGCAAGAATCGATAACTAAAAACAGCCCGAAACTAAAATTAGCTCAGGCTGTAAATCTGTTTCTTCAATGATCTGATTCCTGTCGTCAGGCAGAGCTGACAGAAGGCTTTAGCTCTCCCTTTTCTTCGCGACCAGCATGAATGCGCCCACAAGGATCATCGCCACTGGAATGATGGGCCATCCGATGGACAGATGGGTAAGCATGGAGCCGATGGAGAAGACCGAGAAAAACAAAATAGACAGAACTGTCAATATATTAATCGGTATCAACAGCCACTTGTTGCGGCCTCCGAACCAGTATAGCTCGAATAGTCCTACCGCTGGAGCCAATATAAACCCTGGCCACATGTAATTCCAACTATCAAACAGCATGGAGATTTGACAAACAACCCCCGCCGTCAACAGTACCCCTCCGGGAACCAGCATTCCTACTCCTCTGCGCCCCGTCATAGAGAAGTACATCCAGTGAAAAAACAATCCTGCCGGAATAACGAACAAGCTCGGCCAAAACAATCCGAAAATCGTTCCGACTCCGAATGTTTCCCCCCGGTTTAAAAATAGGAACGCCCCGAGAAGCAGCAGGACAGCTCCAAAAACAGTTCGTAAATTCATCGTTTTGCTCCTTTCTCAAATTTCCCTGCGAATTAGATAAAATCAGCATAGCATGTTCAGACAAGATTTACCTCCAACCTCGGGCAAGTTAGAAACTGGACCTAAGTCCAGTTTCTCAGACTGTTGTAGAAGCATCTATGTTGGTGTATCCGCCCCCTGCAAAGTCAAATAGGGGTATAAGTGCGCGATAGATGGATGCGAAAGAGTGCGTTATGTACGAAATATCATACAGTCAGATGTGCCGATTTCTATAGCGGCCCCGGACGATTATACGGTCGGATTTGCAAAAAAACCAAGTCACCTCGCGGAAAAGGGTTCCGTAGGTGACTTGAATTTGGCAAGAATAGATCAGACTTACTCTGATTTAGGGCTGCCATTAGCCAGCTATTATTAAGGCTTCATGCCAGCAAGCGCTCCCAGCAAGCTTTAAGCTCCTCTGGCGCAGGGTTCCGGACCTCGAACATAAACGGGCCAGAGTACCCTTGCTCGACAAGGCTGGCAACAACTTGATGCCAATCGATGATCCCTTCCCCGGGCATCCAATGCTTCTCATCGATCCCATCATAGTCCGACATATGAACGGTAATAATCCGCGAACCGACTTTGCTGATGAAATCTGCAGCGGTTTCCTGCAGTAAATGATTGACATCGCAGCAAACCATCAATTCACCGTCAGGCCCTATCAATTCGAGAATTTCGTCGCTCGTATTCCCGAGGCAGGTTCTGGGCAAACACTCGACTGCGATGCGAACCTTCAGATGGCTCGCCCGCTGGGCCAAATCGTGCAGCGAATCCCGGCAGATGGAGAGCCGCTCCTGCCTATCCTCGATGGCAATAGGCTCATAGCTCGGATGCAGCACTGCCCTTCCTACCCCCCAGCTCTCCGCCAGCTGCAGCAATTTATACAGATTGGCTATTATACCCTCTCTTTTACCAGGATCCGGGCACGAGACGTCCCAATCGTGACCATAGGGCAAATGAACAGACCATACCTCCAGGTTCAAGCGGTCCGCCTCCCGGACAATCGCGGCAAATTGCTCGGATAGCTCTTGGAACTGATTAATCCAGTCCTTGCTGTGCAGCACCAGCTCAATGCAGTTCAATCCGGCGCTCTTGATTTGCTCCAATCCGGCGGTATTTTTAACATTGTAGGAAGTGCCGACCTTCCATCCTTCCAGTGGGCTCAATCGTTTCACTCTCCTCTGTTTGTAAAATGCCTGATAGGCGATCACTCGGCTATGTTGTGATTCCATCTCAGTTATTTCAGATTTTCCATGAGCACTTTCGTCCTTCATTCGTCCTGATCGATGTCGATTTATAGGACAATCCACTCTTCATTCCATAGAAGCCGATGTGTCATTGCCACCTATGGCTTGGTGGAAACTAAGAGCAGAGCATTGCCTACGGGCCGTTCCTTTCCGTCGGAAGGACGGTTCAATACAGTAAGTCCCGTATCTCCCGGCATGCGTACCGCATAGGTCGATGATCCCCCTCCATCCACATTAATCGCTTCGTCCATCCCCATGGCCTGAAGCAAGGCAGCTTGCTCCCGGGTGGAGATTCCATCGGAGAATCCTGGCTGGCGGCCATCGAAGACGAAGGCATACAGTTCGTTGTCTTTCAAGGCCAGCACCGTTCTCGGATGGTGTTCGAAATAGTTTTTGTCCTCAATATTCAGAACGGACTCAGCTACCTTGCCTTCGTGAACCAACACATTGGCAAATCTGTGGTTGAATCCGGCCAGGACGTACTCTGCCTCATCGAGACCGCTATCTATCTCTATTTTAACTGAAACCGCTTCGCCGGTCTGCAAATTTTGCCGAATCCAATCCGCTTTCGCCCCGCTCGCCGAAAGCACATATTTCCCCTGTGGAATAGGATGGTTGAATCCGGTCAGAATGGCTTCAACGGTGCCGGACATTTCTTTGCCCGGCTGCCACTTTTCGCTCGGAGCGTCGGGAGTCAGAATCACCTCGACTCCCCCGCTCCCCTCTGACAGTGTACTCGGTCCGAAACGATCCGTCAGGATCAAAGCATGGTCCGTCATTTTGTCCTTCCGTATTTTGTTAAACCCATCGAGCTCGAGACTGCCGCCGCTCTCCGTCCGCAGCCAGGACTCCACCTGCACACTTCCGCCCATCCGGTAGGTCCCGTCTGTCATAACGGCTAAATAGGTGCTGGACATACCGGTGGGCGTGGTTAGGATTTCCCCGTCCATGATGTGCAAGCCTAACGGAACTCCGGTCGGGACATCGAAAAAATCGGCATTGACTGCAGCTACGACTCTGTGCCCCTCCCTATCGTGCTTGGCGGCAATGTTTGTCACCGTATCCTTACCGGTTACATGTTCTGTGGCCGGAACTAACTCCAATTTAAGATGGGGATGGCCGGCCCGAGCCTTTAGCCTATGAAACACATTGACAATACGTGTTTCTTTGTCCGACTCCAGAACGGTTTCCTTCTCTTTGTCTTTGCTTTTTTCCGAAGGCGCGATCATATGGAAATTCATGGACATCTGAACCGTACCCGTTTCATGTTGAACGCCGGGAACGACCTGAAACTCTGCCCGAGATAAGATGTTGTTCGCAGCAACCTCTGTCCCGCCGTTGAAAGCAAGCAATAACAGCAGACTCCCCAGAACAAGCAGACCGGAAAGGGTCCGCGTGCGCCTCTTCATAAAGAGCATCCGAACATCTCCTCTTCCTCATTCATTTTAGTTTTTGAGTTCCTTCCACAGCTCGTTTGCTTGCTTCTCGATTTCTGCACCGCCTTGCTGATAGTATTTTTGAATAAATACGTCGTATTTGTCGACCGGCCAGACTCCCGTCACGATTTTAACGAAATACTCCTTCCACAGCTTGGTTTCGAGATCCGGGTAATCGTTCTCCGCCGGCAGCGTATTCCACAATTCGTTGACGATCAGATGCTGATTGACAATTTCGATCGCTTCGCGCACTGGCGGCTTGGCGTAACGCCGGTCCGTAATATAGATCATTCGGATCGGATTGGAATAGCCCCGTTTGTAAAGATCGGCATATGGTGTAATTTGATCGATCGTATTGCTGGCCCGGTCATAAGTGAAATCCTTATCTTCAATCCCATACAGCACCAGGTTAAAGCCTCCGTCATCGTTAGCCATCCAATCGAGGAACTGGAACAGCTTCTTCGGATCCTGCGCATGAGCGGATAAAGACCGGAAGGGGGCAGCGGAGACGGCGTTGACCTCCTGGTAACCCCATTTGCCGTCGGGACCAAGCGGGGCTTCCAGCATAACCACCTCGGCACCCGGATTAACATTGCTGAGGGCCAGTGCCGTTGGATTCGAGCCTTTCTCGGTGTAGTAGACATCCCCTTCGAACAATCCTACCAGAGAGTTCGTAATTTTCTCGTTCTTCTGCTTATCCTCCATGATCGGAAAATCATGATCGATCAAGCCGTCCTTATACCAATTCTGAAGAAGGGTGAGCGCCTCTTTCATCTCCGGCAAGACCAGCCCCTTCTTGAGCTGTCCGTCCCGCTCCATCCAGAAGGTCGGAATAATCCCGACATGGGCCAATAGTGAATTAATAGAAAGTAAATGATGCCTGGCAGGAGGAGAACATAATAATATTTGTGCCGTGCAAATGTTCTCCAATACTTCTTCCCTCGAGCAGTAGTTTGTCGGTTTGCGATTTCGCGGGATACAGCGGGCAATGCCAAGCGAATTCCTCCTTCCGTCGAGTTATGATTGCGTTTTCATCGTAATGGATTCCGACCAGGGAGGAAATTACGAGTTTTTGATTCGCATGGATTTTATCCCGCATTTTAGGCTTAAGGACACAAAATATTCATGGCCGATCAAGAAAGATCCATCACTTTTTTGCGATATTCGCCTGGAGTTGTTCCCTCCGCTTTCTTGAACGAACGGATAAATGTATGTGCGTCGTTATAGCCGATCAGCTGGCTGATTTGCTGCAGCGATTTCGACTTGTCTCTCAACAGGACTTTACTCATGCTCAATCTCCGCTCCGTCAAATATTCGAGCGGCGACTTGCCCACCTCCGCTTTGAAGACGCGGCTCAGATGTGAAGGACTGATTCCGATGTGCGAGGCGATATCCGCAATCGAGATATTGCTTGCATAATGAGACTCCATATACTCTATCGCCTGCCGAACCCAGGGGCTGCTGTCCTCCGCTTGCTCCCTCACCGTCTCCAAATAATCGATAATCTGCCCGATTTGCCGCAGGAGCATGCCCTGTAATTCCAACTGGTTCTGACATTGCTGCAGCTGAAGCAGGTCCACTTGATCCATCAGCGGCTCGATATCATATCCTTCCTGCACCAGAGAGCCGAGAACATGGCTCATGAGCATGACGATCATTTGCAGCAGCTTGGGATAGGGAGAGCCGCTGCTCAGCAAATACCTATCGAACAGCTCGGTCATATAATGTTCCACCCGGTCGCGGTCTCCGGTCAGAATCGTGTTCAATATTTTCTTCTGATAAGCCGCCGGGTATTGAAAATGTCCGGATTCATTCGTCTCCTCGGCAAAGCAAACGGCCGATTGCGGCAGGAAAGCTTTATAGGCCATGGCCCGTTTCACTTGCTCGTAAGCTTCAGCAAGCAGCTCTAACGGCCGGATTCCGCTGACGAAGAAGTACAGCTCCGCTTCCAATCGGCTGCGGGCCAAACGTTGGATTGTCCGGCAGCCGTCCTCCAGCTCCGCCATGAGCTCTCCGTCGAATAGGCCCCGGTCGAAATTCAGGATGAAGGCGAACTTGCCTCGCTCGAGAATAGTTCCTGCCGCCATAAATCGGGCATTCAGCTCGCCTTCTGCCAAGCTGAACAAGTACAGCGTATGTCCGGCCGAGCTCTCCCGATCGCGCCCACTCTCGTCCGCGACAACGAGTACGGCATGATAAGGAGAGACGAAATGAATGCCGGCCTCGGCGAAGCGCCGGGAGGCGTCATGGTCGTCGGGCTGATGGTTGTGAAGCCATTCGTGGACGACATGATTGCGAACGATCGGCTCATTATGGCGGATAGTGGCTATCAGATTATGAATCGCCCGGTTGACGACCGCATAGGCGTCCTGACTCTCTCCGGGAGTCCCCAGTACATGCCCCTGAAGCTTGGCGGCCAGACGCCGCCAAGGATCGTACAGAATCGAAGCGAACAAGTAAGACAATCCGACGCCGACCGCAACAACGCCGAGCATAATGAGTGCAGCCTGGCGAATGGCGCCCATTATAACCGGGGTGTAGGAACCGACAGGGTTCAAATGCAGCAAGGTCCAGCCATTCGTTGTGCTTTTGGAGCCGCTCAGCAGATACTTCGTTCCGGCGAGCGGAACCACTTCTGTATAGACGATTCCCGGCATGATTTTCTGAAACTGTTTATGTAAATCCAGTCCCTCGATTGTTGCGGAGACCAGACGATCTCCCGGGTCGGCCACAATCAAAGGTCCCGGCAGCTGCGAATTCAAATTAAGCAGAGTGCTCATGAACACATCCTTGTGTATGTTGAACACCAGATAGCCTAAGGCCGTTTTTTGAGTAGTCGGGACGGGCTTGACGAAAGACAGGACCTCCTTGTCCGGATCGCCCGGACGTTCACGCAAACCGACCCAAGGGCGTGGATATCCAGAATCGGAGCCAGTCACCTGGCGTAAAAAATCTTGATCATAAAAGTCCTCTTTGTCATACAAGCCCTCATTGACCGTCAACACTTTTCCATTCTGCAAAATATCCAGATAAATAGATTCGAACAATGCATTGGAATTCATCCAGCTGCGCAGCTGGCCCTTAATTTCCGCATATTGATAAGCCTGCAGGTCAAAGGGGCGAGTCAGCATCTCCAGCACATTCGGCGTTAGAGAAATTTGCAAGGACATTTGTCCTAATTGATCGAGCAACTGCTGTAGATTGCGAGAGGATTGATTCAGGAAGTCTTCGGAAATGCTTTCATTTTGTCGAACGGCATCCTGATACTTATTGTATATTTGAAGAGTCAGGAGCAATAGAGTTGGAAGCAGTATCATAACGAAGAACAAGATCAAATGCTTGCGGAAAGCGGACTTCGTTACCGTCATTTTACGGATCATGGAGTCACATCCCCCTTGAAATTTTTAATATTTTCTATCATGGTTCCTCTATCTGCTTTTGTCAATTCCCATGGAGTGACGCATAGCCTTCGAAGCGTATTCCGTCCGCACTCCAACGGAGTCGGCGTCTAAACCTTCCTCTAATCGCGGTCGTTCTTCATGAATTTGCTTCGATAAAGGTTTATACAGTACTTTGCGGGGAGCCCCGTAAAATACCCCACAAAGTGACGTTTGCCTTCGAAGCGTATTCCGAATACTTTGCGGGGAGCCCCGGAACTTATAAATTCTATACTATTGAAAAAACAGCCCGGCTGGGCTGTTTATGATCTAGCTCCGATATATGGAGCTAGAGAAGTTAAACCGGATATTCATAAGATTTCGTTCCTTAACTCAGTAATACCGCTGTGGCGTTTTATTCCGATTGTTCCAGCTGCTGCTCCGATTTGCGCTTAAGATCTTTTTTATTCTTTATTATTTTTACAACGATAAATCCGATTCCCAGCACTACACCTATCCCGAGAAAAATATATTTCAAGCTGTCGATCATGCTCTCTGCTGCCCGGCCATACATATAGAAAAGTGCTCCAACGACGTAGAATTTCGCGGCGCGCCCTAATGCGGCATAAAGGATTAGCTTCCAGACAGAGAAATTCAGGCAGCCGGCCAGGATGGTGAACACTTTGAAAGGAATAGGTGTAAAAGCTCCGACGAGAATCGCGGCCTCCCCATTGCGGTTGAACATGGTGGAGGCTTTTTCAATCCAATCCTTCTTAAGAAATTTATATAATACGGATTTGCCCAATCCTTTCCCTATTAAATATCCTAGCGGAGTTCCGAGGAGACTCCCAAGATAACCTACGCTTGCCAAACTTAGGGCTGAGGAAGGATGAATGATGCTTAGCGGCACTTGCAGAAAAAAAGCGGGAATCGGAAAAATAACGGCATCCATAAAGGAATGAATAAATAGCCCCAGGCTACCAAAATCCATTAAAAAATCGATGACTGTTTGAAACATATTGCCGAGGCCTCCTAAAATATGGCGGGTTCATATATCATGCGGGATTGCTATCCATAGTTGGAGAAAGCTTGCTTAAGAACGGGTTCAACCCCTTCCCTCACCTATAAAGACTTTAATAAGCTCTGTTCTTCCGGATAGCTTAAGCAGGGTTTACTTTACTAGATTAGAGGTCCGGACACCAAGCGGACGGAATCCTGCAGTCTCCGTTCACAGGTGCTGTGTCATCGCTTTGTTAAAGGTTATTGAAGTGAATTTAATCGGGGATAAAATCAAGCTCTTAAATAAAATAGGAATGGAAGCGCGATTGCGAAACTGTTCGCTTGAATTAAGAAAGCTCACCAAAACGGGGAGTAACGTAGACAGAACGGACAATTGAAGAATAAGAATGGTCTTAATGGCGGCCCACGGATGGTAAGCCGACTTAGAGTAGGACGCAGACTTCATGTTTAAAATCGGCGTTTGAGGAGCCGAGGGCAAGTTGTCGTGCAGAGCGACCGGTATCACTAAAAGGAAGCACAGTAAAAAAGCAAAGCCGCAAAGCAGATAGCGCTGTTTTCTTGTTGCGGAAATCCTCATTGCTTTTTCAACATCCTTCCAGATAGTGATCACAAATAACAGCTTAGCATAAAATAATGATCCTCCGCAATGCACACGTGCACCTGCAGCAGGAAATGCCGTTCAGGGAAATCATTCGGGTGTCTCCTATAGACGGGGACACTCCCTATAGCCAGTGGGGAGCGAGTGGTGAAACAGACCTTACCGCTCTCCTCTCCCACTCGCTTGCCGACTGCTGATGGACAAATCCGTACCGCAGGTCATACAAACGCTTTCAGCTCTGAAATCTGTTTGATCGTTCCTACAGGGACCGGACTTGCCGGTTGCGTTCTTCCTTTCTTGTTGAACCAGATCGATTTCATTCCGATCCTCATCGGCCCCTCCACATCATTCTTCCAGGAGTCGCCTACGAATAAGGCTTCATTCGGCTCTACGCGAAAATGCCGCAATGGTCTGTAATAAATTTCGGGAGACGGCTTCTCACATCCGACTTGCTCGGATATAAAAACGGATTCGGCGGGAAAAAATCTATTAACTCCTAATGCCTGAAGCTTATCTTGCTGCCAGCTGGCGGTCCCGTTGGTGACGATCCCCAGCAGGTATCGGGCTTGCAACGTGCTCAACAATTCAATTAATCTTTCATCCGCTTTCATAAAAGCTTTGCTCTGCTGTTGATATATTTTTTCAAAAGCTTTGGCGGAGAGCTCGTCAGCCTGCTTCCCAAATTCAGCCAAAGTCTCGATAAACCGTTTTTCCCGGAATTGCTGAATGCTAATCTGTTGATGGTAATATTGCCGCTCGTACACTTCCGATTTTTGACGAAAGCAGGCAAAGAGTTGATCAGGGTCCTCTTCACAGGTTAAAGGGTGATGGCGGAAGGCTTCCTTCGAACTCGCCTCCCAATAATCGTCAAAATGCAGCAAAGTATCGTCCAAGTCAAATAGAATGAGTCGAATTTGACCGTGCAATCCTGTCCCTCCTTCCTCCATCCTCATAACAGACGGCCGCATATTGTTTAATATCATATCATATTCCTCTATCGAGTGGTGAGGTGCTAGCTCATTTGCACATGTAATGAAAGGAAACAAGCCTATCAATAAAAGAACCGTTCCCCCGTTATAGGAAGAACGGCCTTAATTAACGTGTAAGTGTACCGATTGGGATTGTCCGGCTGCAGCTCCCGACACAATTAGTGACTATAATCCTTCACCTCGATCACATCGAGAATAAAAATAAACATCGGAATCCCTATAATCAGCCCCCACACGCCGAAGAAATGCTCACAGAAGATTAGAACGACGAAGGTGTAGAACACCGGCAAATTGGTTTTGGAGGACATGAACTTCGGGTTCAAGAAATAGGCTTCCACCGCATGAATGATGGCGATCATAATCAGAATATAGATGACTTTGGGAATCCCTCCAATAGTAAAGGCAATAGTACATAGAGGGATTAATGAAATAATGACTCCAGCGACCGGAATCAGCCCGAGAACAAAGATCAGCAGGCCGAGGGCAAATAAATGGGGAAAGCCCATAAATGACAAGACGATCACCGATAATACGCAATTGACCAGAGCGATCATGAACTGGACTTCGATAACTTTGCCGAAGGATCCGACAAATTTTTGCCCGAAATATTCCAATTCCTGATAAAAGGCAGAGATCTTGCTTTCCCTTAGTTTGGATGTAAATTGTTGAATTCGCTGTTTATCCAACAGGAAGAACAGACTAAGGATCAAGGCCAGAAAGATTTGTAAACCCCATTTGCCAATATTGCTGATCGATTTGTACAGAAAGTCAAACCCTTTCTCCATATAACCCGTCAATTCAATTTCCTTAATGGTGTTAACAATATAATTCACGATTTCATTATCTTGTGGTCTCGTATAGAAATCGGTAATTTGTCGAATCAATTGCGAGATTTCAACAACGATCACGGGGAAAAATTTATACAGGCCTGCGCCCAAGCCGAATACAATGGCTGTGTATAGCAGCAGAATGACTAGCTTTCGGTTGACCTTGACGATTTTCTCCAATCTGGTAACCACAAAATGTTGAAGCCGATTCATGAGAAAAATAAAAATAAACGTTATTAGGATTAAATCCAAAATACTTCGGATACTGTACAAAACAATAACCATGGTCGCCAAAATGACGAACCTGCGAAACCCCCTGTTTTGAAACAACGTTTTGGCTTCAAACATTGACTACAACTCCTGTTCACACCCGTATGAAGAATCATTTTCATTATACAACGTAAACCTTCGAAAACAAAGGAGCAGTTGGAAAAGGTCAGCTAATTTGTTTGACCAGCGTCTCCATCTCCAGTTCTTCAAATTTAGCCCGAATGCGACTGAGGTCCGGTCTCCAAATACTGCTCTCCAGCGAACATTGCAGCGGAACATCGCACTTAATGGTCGCGAGCTGCCGGGAGAGATGCAGCATTTCCTGATCCAGTTCGATTTTGGTGCGCACCCCTTTGGGCAGCCCGGCCAGATTATCCAATATGCCTTCAATGGATTCGTATTCGGTTAGAAGCTTTAACGCTGTCTTTTCGCCAATACCTTTGACTCCCGGATAATTGTCGCTGGGGTCGCCAATCAGCCCCTTCAGATCGATAATTTGCCGCGGAGTTAATTGCTTCTCCTCATACAAAGCCGCCAGATCGTAAACCCGGTAATTGGAGTGGCCTTTCTTCATAATGATCACTTTAGTTTTTTCGGTAATAAGCTGAAGCATATCGTGATCCCCGGTCAGAATATACACATCCATGTCTTGGCTATATGTATGGGCCAACGTGCCGATGCAATCATCCGCTTCATAGCCCTCTATCCCGAGATTGGGAACGCCGAAGCATTCGACGACTTCCTTGATCATACTGAATTGAGGCACCAGATCTTCCGGCGCCTCCGGACGATTGGCTTTATAATCTACATACTGCTCACTGCGGAACGTCCGGCTCCCCATATCCCAACAACAGACAACATGGGAGGGACCGAACGTTCGCACCGCATCGGCGAAATATCGGACGAATCCATAAATCGCATTGACCGGCAGCCCTTCGCTCGTTCTTCTAATATAGCCGCTATAAGCGGTAGCATAATAAGCTCGGAATAATAAGGCCATTCCATCGACAAGCATAACTGAAGAATTATTCACGTTCATCTCTCCGAATTTCGTATTTTATTGAACTATTGATGCGGCAATGAAGCAAGCATCCACTCAGTTTTCTTTCTTTACTTCATGGACTACTATTTTTAATTGCCGACCGTATAGCAGACTATTAAATTATATCATAACTTCATAGAGATGAGCGGCGTAGTCGCTATTCCACTACGGATTCACTCTATTAATTATTTTACGGACTCCTCCAGAAGTAGGCCTGACCTTCTGATCTCGCAGCTGTGGTTTATACGTTTTTATATTCGTGATATGGCACGCTTACCCATTTGGTTCGTATTACAAGCTTAAAGTAAGGAAAATTTAAGATTAAATAAAGGCTTAACGGCTCTATTCGGGATATAATAGATTGGTAACTAATATAAGAGCATGACATCGCTGCTGTCTCTACAGGTGGGGGCAACCGTTAAGCGTGCCCTGATGCTGTAATAATAGGCGGTGGAGGCCTGCCTTTTGGATTTGGTGTAATGAAGAGGTGAACCGCTATCGATACAATTGTGCAATGGTTTGAGCAATATGGCTATTGGCTGCTATTCTTCGGCCTGCTTCTGGAATACGTGGCTCTACCCTTTCCCGGTGAAACGGTAATGACCTATGCGGGCTTTCTCAGCTATAGCGGCCGGATCTACTGGTCTGTCGCTGTATTGATTTCCGCCGCTGGTACAATGATTGGCATTACTATCACTTATTGGATTGGCCGCTGCTTCGGAACTGTATTTTTCGATAAATATGGCAAATACATTTTTCTTCCCCCCGCCAAATTGAAACGGGCGGGAGGCTGGTTTCATAAATACGGAAATAAAATTTTATTCATCGCCTATTTTATCCCGGGAGTTCGCCATTTTACGGGATATTTTTCGGGTATACTCAAGCTTCCTTTCCGTACGTTTGCCATGTATGCTTACAGTGGAGCTATATTTTGGGTGCTTACCTTCCTAACGCTGGGACATCTCTTAGGCCCCAATTGGGACGCTCTTCATCGGCTGGCCTCCACGCCCATGGCAAAACTGGTTCTGTTGACTGCTTCGCTTGGAATTGCTGCCTGGACAGGCTTCAAATACCGTAAATCTATTTTTATATTTATAACCGAGGGGACTCGTTGGATCAGCCATCGGGCGAATGATTTGACCAAGTTCCATTGGGCCTATCCTATGACGGAGGCTATGCTCTTGCTCGCAACGGGAAGCTTCTATATCCGTTAACTTATTGACATAAATTTGGATTTCAATCCGTTTAATGTCAATTTTATTTTATCCTATAGTAAAAATATTGAAGTTTCTGTTATACTAAGGAAAATAATTAATGGGTGAGGAATAATTATGAGAGACACTGGTATGATCCGCGTTTTAGATAGTCTCGGTCGAATCGTCATCCCAACAGAAATCAGAATGACCAGAAACATCGATATTGGCGACCCCCTGGAATTTTTTATTACTAGCGACAACACCATCGTAATGAGAAAATACAAATCTACCGAGTGCGTTTTTTGCCGCGAATTAAACAGCATAACGTATTATAAGCAGCAATTTGTTTGTCAATCCTGCATATCGGAATTGAAGGATGTGCCTGAATCCCTCCCTCTCCATCCCTTTAGCGGGGAAGTTCAGGCAGAAAATGATCCTGTTTACGAGCTGAAGGAGCCTGCCGCCACCCTCTCTCCTAAGAAGCGTAGCAAGAAATCAGAGTCACTGCTCCGATTAAGTCAAGCTTTGCAAGGGAATCCGGAGGCTACGCAGAAGCAGTTGGCCGAATTGCTAGGCATTAGCCAAGGGCGAGTAAGCCAATTAAAAAAAGAAATCCTGATGCTGGAAGCCTCTTCCGATCAATAGTTTGGCAACGTAAAAAGGACTCTACCCTCGCTGGCAAGCTGGCTTGGTCGCCAGAAGCTTCTCAGATGAGGATAAAGTCCTTGTTTTTATTGTGATGAAATTCCTCGCTGCATAAGTTCGGGAATGCAGAGGAAGGTTATTCTTTCTTGTCAGGCTCAAAATATTGCTGCAATCCTTGCACGACCGCTTCAGCTACTTTGCGCTGGTAATCGACTGTATTGACCGCTTCTTCCTCCTTCGGATTCGACAGGAAGCCCAGCTCCAACAGAACGGATGGAGTGGTATTGTTTCTCAACACATGATAATTGCCAAAGCGATCGCCCCCGTCTGCCATGCCCGTGACAGCGATTAACGCCTTCTGAAGATCCGCGGCAAGCGGCTTATCCCTTTGTTCGGAGTAGTAGAAGCTGATGATGCCTCTTGAATTTGCCTTGCCCGAATTATAGTGGAGGCTTATGAACACATCCGCCTTATTCGCTTGGCTAATTTCTACTCTATCAGAGAGATCAAGGAACTTATCGGTATCCCTCGTCAGAATGACTTCCGCCCCCGCCGCCTTCAAAGCTTCGGCAACATGCTTCGTAGTAGATAAATTCAAATCCTTCTCTAATGTTCCAAGCTTGACCCCAATTGTCCCGGGCTGTGATCCCCCATGCCCCGGATCAAGGACGATCCGTTTGTTCTTTAAACCGGCGGCGTCAAAACGCGGCTTGGTCGGTGTCGGCGTCGGCGGATCTTGAGGCTTTGTTGCAACCGGCGCCGGTTCACTCTGTCCGGCTTCAACAAGAGCTACAAATTCCCCGGATACCCACCCGGACTGACCGTCAGCCGTGGTCACCTCCAACCACTCGCCCGACTGGCCGGAAATTTCAAGCGCCGAAGATTGCGGCAGCAGGTCAATGATTTCCGCCTGGAGATCCGGCTCTGCCCGCATCCGCAGTGCATCTGCAGTCACCTTGCCGGTCACTTTGCCAAGCGTTGCCTGCACAAGAGACTCGGGTTCTGAAGAAGGTGAAGCCGTGGTCTGTTCTTCCTTTCCTGCCTCCTCCTCGACCAAAGCCGTCTTAACTGCAGGGTCTTTATTCAAATAGTGTGCTGCGATCCAGCCCTGTTCGGAATTGAAGTTAATTTCCGCCCATCCGAATTGCTCGCTCAGCACCTGTATTTCTGCTCCTTGCTTGAGGCTTCCAATAATAGTTGCGCTAATAGCAGGCTCTTCCCGGACATTTAAAGAAGTTGCGTGTACGGTAGCCGTATAAGCTTCCGCTCCGGCTTCCGCATGGACTTGCTGCATATGTATAGCCGACCAGACAATCCAACATAAAATAAACGCACAGCACCATAACGTCAGACGGCCATTGGACTTCGACCGAAGAACATTTCTCATCTGGGCCTCCCTATAAAAAATAAATTTAAAGATAGAAATAAAGAATAGAGTAAAAGATTGGGATTTCCCTATTATGTCATTGATTAGCTGATTCTGACAAGTATTTTGCTAGATTTTAAGGCAAAAATAAGATAAAAGAATGATCGTTTTTAAATATTTAAGTCGATATTCCTAGTACTATAGCGAACGGCCTCTGAAACTTCTCTTATAAATCGACAAATCTGATGATTCCAGGTCCCCAAGACTCCCGTTGTTGGCATGACTGGTTTCTGCCAGCGCCACAACGCGCGCCGGGATAGGCGCGCGTTAGCCGGGTCAGGAGAATTACGCTCCGCCTACCCGGGGCATTGGCAGGGGCTCTTTTCCGAGCTCGGCCCAGATGTATTTCAATAACAGCCGGGTTTTCAAATCACGGGCGTCGGGGTCGTCCCATAGATTATGAATTTCACCGGGGTCCTCCTGAAGATCGAATATTTCGCCGTAGGTCTGATTGAAATAGACCGTAATTTTATACCTTTCATCGACAAAGGTTTTCTGATGAATCGTTGTCGGTTCGTGCCGAAATTCACAGATGACATGATCTCTAGCGTGTTGGGCCTTGCCTGTCCACACTTCGCGCTGATCGATCCCGGTCATTGTCCGCGGAATGTCTGCCTTGGCAAAGCTCAGGAAGGTGGGAGCCAAATCCACCAAAGACTGCATAGCCGGGGACTGCCACCCCGCTTTCACTTGGCCGGGATAACGAACGATAAAGGGCACTTTAATTAAATCTTCATAATGGAAGCCACCCTTGAATTGCAGCCCGTGTTGGCCGAAGAAATGCCCATGATCCGTTGTAAAGACTACGATCGTATTGTCCGTCAAACCCAGCTCATCCAATTTGTCCAGGATTCGGCCGATATATTTATCCATAAAGCTGATCATGCCATAATAAGTGGCGACCAACTGCTTGCGTTCCTCTTCCGAATGGATCACATGGGAATGATAACCGTGAATCGGGTGACCGGTCTCCTGCCAAGCCGAGAAATCCGGACTATCCTCCTGTGTCATCTGAAAGTGAGGCGGATTATGAACATGTTCCCCCGGAGTCACAGTCGGAATGGTCAGACTGTCCGGATCATACATTCGATCCCACGGCTCAGGCACCAAATACGGCGGATGCGGGTCTGGAAAGCTTGCCCATAAGAAAAAGCTGTCCTCGTTCTGATGATACTGTTCCAGCATCGCGTTCGTCCGCTCCGCAATCCAAGTGTTGTAATGATATCGTTCTGGAATTGGCCAGGAATGGCGGATCGATTCGTCCATCCTTCCAACCGGCGGGGAGAAATAATCCCTCCAGTTGTCACAGCCCTTATCTTCCATCCATAGAGCGTAATGCTGACCGACCAAAAATTCGTTCGTATGGTTTCGCGCGAGCTCAATATGCTCAAATCCGTAAAACACATCATCAAAGCTCTTCCAAAATTCCAGATCCTTCAGATACGGGTATGACTCAATAGAAGGGTACTCCTCTGTCCCCTGCAGCTGTTGAAAATGCGCTTTGCCGATTAAAGCGGTACGGTAACCTGCTGCCATCAAGTCCTCCCCAACGGTATGCCGCTCTTCCGGAAGCTTGGTTCCCAGCGTCCAAGCTCCATGCTGGCTCGGATATTGGCCTGTAATGATGGAGGCTCTGGTCGGTGTGCAGGTTGGATTGGGACAATAAGCTCTCGTAAACGTTGTGCCTTCCTTAACAAGCCGGTCCAGGTTAGGGGTCTTGACTTCTTTATTAAATGCCCCGATCGTATTCCAATGCTGCTGATCACTTGTAATTAACAAAATATTAGGCTTTTTCACCGTCTCAGCTCCCTTGGCTATTTCCTTTAATTATAGGGCGTATGGCTGGCGTTCGGAATGAAAGAATGTCTGCAGCGTTTGTCATTTTGTCAGGTATAGACTGAAATTTCTTCATTTCCTGCAAAATCATTTTAATTAAAGGACGCCTCCCCCCTTCTGCTTGACACTTTATTCCGGATTCTGTCGAAAACGATCAAAAGTTTTCCTCGCCGTCTGTAAACATTTCTCACATTTTGCGGTTGCCCGGGAAATGTTGCTCAGAAGAAATGGAATACAGAATTGTGGATGCCAAAAAGCCATCCGATTCAATGGATCGGATGGCTTGCCCCAATTCAATACTATCAGTATCCCACTTCCACCGAAGCGTTAACGACGTAGATAAGATCGTTTCTATCATCTTTATCCGGCAGCACGATACCGCTCGTTGTGATCATGCCGCCGTCCATGACCTCTACGGTCACCTCTCCGTAAGGAATGACAGCCTTCACCTGCTCCACATCAAGCTGCTCCACATCACAAGGGACAGCCAGCTTCACCCTGACCTTCATCCGATTCAGATCGTGATCAGGCAGCACCGAGCGAAGACCCGGCATCGAGTTGTGATGTATCGCGTTCTTAACGGCACGAACGGCGGCTTTAGTTACATTCTGGCCGTGCAGATCGGCTCCCATTCCCAGTTCGATAAAAAACAGCCTTTCCATCAAATACGCTCCTCCGCTTTCAGTTTAATGAGAGTTCAATAAGGCAATCCGTCAGCGCCGGCAGAATTATTCAACAAAAAGTGGCACCAGCTCGAAGCCTGCCTCCGTCGTCTTGACCAGTCCGATATCGGTCAATCGCAATTCCGGAACGACAACCAGCGCCAGCAGGGACAATGTCATAAACGCATAGTTCATAGTACAGCCTGCCCGCTTCAATGCTTCACCGATCGCACGCGATTGCTCGGCTACTTCCTCGAACGGGGCGTTCGACATCAGGCCGGCTACCGGCAGCGGAAGAACGGTCTCGCCTTCTTCGGTCACTACGGCGATGCCGCCCTGGACGTTGGCTACTGCATTCGCCGCCTGGGCCATCAGCTCGTCCGAGTTCCCAATGACCATCAGATTGTGGCAGTCGTGAGCAACGGTCGTGGCAATAGCGGCAGGCACATTAAAGCCCACATTCGACACCAGGCCAAGCGCCTTGTTCCCGTTAATGCCATGCCGTTCGATAACAGCAATTTTGCATAAGTCGCGGCTGGCATCGATCTTCACTTGTCCGTCCGACACCGGAACCGATACGATAATCTCTTTCGTATCCACATGATTCTCGCGGACTTCCATACTCCTGGCTTTCACTTCGCCTGAAGCGATCGGAGCTTGGATAACAAAGTCGGCCGCCTTCAGCTCGCGGCTCAGCTTGACCGAACGGATTGCTTCTTCGGGATAGACGAATTCGGGCAATTCGACCGTCATTTGTCCATTTTCCGCTACTACTTGTCCGGCAGCAATCGTCATCACTACGTTGATGTCCGCCAAGTTGCCGTCCATCATTACGATATCGGCAAAATTCCCTGGAGAGATCGACCCCACATCACGGGCGACACCAAAGCGTTCAGCGGTATTGATGGTCACCATCTGGATGGCCGTTACCGGCCTTACTCCCTGCTGGATCGCATGGCGAACTACAAAGTCGATATGGCCCTCATCGACCAGCGATTCCGGACTGCGGTCGTCGGTGACGAGAATCATGCGGCGGGAGTCGATCCCATGCTCGGTATGCGCCTTGATCGTCGCGGCCACATCGTGCCAAGCCGATCCTCTTCGCATCTTCGCGTACATTCCCAGACGTACCCGCTGGATAACGTCTTCCGCGCTGACCGGCTCGTGATCCCCGCTGATCCCGCTGGCCGCATACGCCGACAATCTCCAATCGTTCACCGGCCAGGTATAATGGCCATCCGCTACTCTTCCCGCCCTGAGCGCCGCCTGAATTTCTCCGATCATCTTCTCGTCGCCGAATACGACTCCCGGAAAATTCATCACTTCGCCAAGCGCGATCATATCCGGCCCCCAGGTGAACGCCTCGGCAACTTCCGCCGGACCTATCGTCGCGCCGCAGGTTTCGAGCTCCGGTCCCGTGGATGGAACGCAGGACGCTACCTGCAGATAGGCGGCCAACGGTGTCGTCCTTGCTTCCTCCAGCATCAGCTTGAGTCCGGGCAGCCCGAGAACGTTGGATATTTCATGCGCGTCGAAGAAGCCTCCTGTCGTCCCTTTGACAAGCACTGCCCGGGCGAATTGGGTCGCCGTAATCTGACTGCTTTCGATATGGCAGTGACCATCCAGAAATCCTGGAGAAACGTAACGTCCTGCAGCATCGATTACCCGGGTATGCTTCCCGATCAGATGACTGGCGTCCTTGCCGACAAAGGCGATCCTCGCCCCTTGAACGCCTATCGACATTCCCTCTATAATTTCCCCTGAGGTGACACTGATCAGACGAGCATTCGTAATAACAAGCGTTGCTTTCTTGTCTCCTCGAGCGGTCGCTACCAAATCAGGTACGCAGTCGGCCAGCTCGGGTCTGGAAAATAAGGTATTGTTAGTCATCCCATGTAATCTCCTTTATTCGAATCTTGATTAATTTGGTAAAACACTTCTAAAACTTTTCCTTTGCATGTTCGTCAAGTAGACTCCATCACGCGTTGGATGTCCTTCCCTCCTCGATGGGGATCGCTGTATCCAGCTTTAGGGAATTATATCTTACTTGTCCATTATACCGTTCGGGACTCTCTGTGGTAAAGCTGGACGCGGCAACACGCCCTCTTTCCGAAGGACTGTCGGTTCTCCCATCCTTTAAGTATTACCTCCTGCGAGAAACCGATTATTGTTTGGATGGAACCCCTTACGGGCATCTGTCATATAGTATAACTGTCTTATAAATGTTTGCAGAGGAGTGTTGTAACCGGCATGAATTCGTATTACGGCAATGTTCCCGTATGGCCGGCGCGGACAACAGCGTCCCCGACCCCCGGTTTCGGTCATTCATGGAACACGTCATACATTAACCGTTCCTCCCCGGATCATGCAGCTGCCCAAACGAGAGTTCCTCAAGAAGTGACCATCGTCAAACCAAAGTTTATGGAGCATCTCATGGAACACAAAGGCAAAAAAATAACGGTGA
Organism: Paenibacillus sp. J2TS4; assembly: GCF_018403245.1. Lineage (GTDB taxonomy): Bacteria > Bacillota > Bacilli > Paenibacillales > NBRC-103111 > Paenibacillus_L. Next base: position 335,839 of record NZ_BOSH01000002.1, on the reverse strand, counting down.
TGACTACAGGAGGCAAAGTGGAGGGAAAGCTGGACGGCGCCTTCATTGACCATCTCGCCTTGACGTCCCATGATAAAAAGTATCATATTCTGTATCATCAAATCATCTATTTCGTTTAGAACATCGTCATAGTCTCCATCGGGCTTCCATGAAGAATAACAGAACATAAGGACAGACTTAAGGCCATACCATGTCTGCAACTGCAGATTTGTCCCCATTTACGCCAACAAGCGAAAGAACCGGCTCTCCTGTTGAACCGGTTCTTTCGCTTGTTACTATAGCCTTGCTGTCGACCTCAGCCTCATAGACTGCTATCGTCCCCAAACACGTACTTGGAGACCATATTAACAAAATATTGATGCACTCTAGAGTCGTTGGTCAACTCGGGATGAAACGAAGTGGCCAGCAGATGCTCTTGCCGGGCCATAACAATCGAGTCATCGAAAGATGCCAGCACTTCGACGTTCGGACCCACTTTCTCGATAAGCGGCGCTCTTATGAATACTGCTTGAATATCGTCGCCAATGTGATCAATCGGCAGGGATACTTCAAAGCTGTCCTTTTGTCGGCCAAATGCATTTCTGGCTACGGTAATGTCCATAAGCTCCAAATAGCTTTCCTGCTGATCCCTGATTTGGGAGGCTAGCGAAATCATGCCGGCACAAGTCCCAAAAACAGGTTTTTTCTCGTTGGAAAACTGTCGGATCTGTTCAATAAATCCGTATTGCTTCATTAATCGGCCAATCGTCGTGCTCTCGCCCCCGGGGATAATCAGGCCATCGATCCCTCTCAAATCCTCCACATGCTTGACTACCTTGCCTTCCACGTTGATCGACCTCAGCATCAGAAGGTGCTCGGATACCGCTCCTTGCAGACCTAGAACCCCTATGTTCATATACTCACCCCAGAAATTTACCAGCCTCTGTCCTGCATGCGTTGAGAACTGTCCAGTTTACTTATTTCAATCCCTTTCATAGGCACGCCAAGATTTTTGGACACATTGGCGATCAGCTCAAAATCCTGATAATGGGTCGTTGCTTCCACAATAGCTTTGGCAAACTTCTCGGGATTTTCGGATTTGAAAATACCCGAGCCGACAAACACCCCATCCGCTCCCAAATGCATCATCAGTGCAGCATCGGAAGGAGTAGCGACTCCCCCGGCCGCAAAATTGACGACCGGCAGCTTTCCATTTTCATGGACATATAAAACAAGATCATAAGGAGCCCCCAAATTTTTGGCTTCTGCCATCAGTTCATCTTTGGAAGTGTTCTGAATTTTTCTGATTTGCGAATTAATCACCCGCATATGACGTACAGCCTCAACGATATTCCCTGTGCCGGGCTCTCCTTTGGTACGCATCATCGAAGCCCCTTCGCCGATTCTTCTTAGCGCTTCGCCGATATCCTTGGCCCCGCAAACGAAAGGAACGGTAAATTCTTTTTTATTAATATGGAACAAATCATCCGCAGGCGTGAGAACTTCACTCTCATCAATATAATCCGCGCCCAACGCTTCCAGCACTTTGGCTTCGACGTAGTGTCCGATTCTACATTTCGCCATAACCGGTATGGTAACCACTTTCATAACCTCTTCCAAAATCGTCGGATCGGCCATTCTCGCTACTCCGCCGGCAGCTCGGATGTCCGAAGGAACTCTTTCAAGCGCCATAACTGCGCAGGCTCCGGATGCCTCAGCAATCTTCGCTTGCTCCGCATTCATTACATCCATAATGACTCCGCCTTTTTGCATCTCTGCCATTCCTCTTTTGACTACATCTGTCCCGGTCTGTGCCATTCTCGACAGCTCCTTTTTTTTACATAGATTGTTTCTTGGTGTTATTTTAGGTAGGATGGTATGTAACAGTCAATATCATAGTGTAACACTTTACTTATAAGATCGGTTTGGAGAAAGAGTAGAACAGTAATACAGTAGAACTGGAGAGAAATCTTATGAAAATCGAACTGAATCGCAGCTCGCAGGTTCCATTGGCGCAGCAAATTCATCAGGCGCTGGCCGACCGTATCCTGTCCGGTTATTTTCCTAAAGGGTCCCGCCTGCCCTCGGTCCGGCAGCTGACCCGGATGCTGAAGGTCAGCCCGGTAACGGTGTCGCACGCTCTTGATCTGCTGGAAGCCAATAAGCTCATCACCCGGATACAGGGTAAAGGTACCTTTGTCTATGAAGAAAGACCGAAGGAAGACAAGCCAGACGACGACAATCACCCCTTGCCGTTTCCCGACTACCTGCACCGCTCTCAATCAATGCACTACAGCCAGAAGCCCGCAGCCATTAATTTTTCCTTGTCGGCGGTAGCAGCCGATTTGCTGCCTACTCAAGAGCTGGCGGAAAGTCTCAGACATCTGGCTCGCTATTATCCGGAAGTTCTCGCCCAATACGGCGAAATCCAGGGAGATTTGGAGCTTAGACAAGCCTTCGCAACCTACTTGACCAACGAACGAATTTCCGTATCGCCCCAAGAAATATTAGTTACAAACGGTTCCCAGCAAGGGATTGACCTGGTCGCCAGAAGCTTCATCGGTCCGGGAGACATTGTCGTTACCGAGGAGCCGACCTATGCGGCGGCTATCGACGTCTTTCGCAGCCGGGGAGCTACGATTCTGTCTGTGCCGATGGATGAAGAAGGAATGCGGATCGATCGGCTGACCGCCTTGGCCGATCAGGCCGTCCCCAAGCTGATTTATACGGTGCCTTCCTTTCAAAGCCCCACGGGCAAAGTTATGAGCTTGCGGCGCCGCAAGCAGCTGCTGGAGCTGGCTGAAGACTTGAATTGTCTGGTGCTGGAGGATGATCCGTGGAGTGAAATCTATTATGACGCGGTCCCGCCTCCGCATATCAAATCGATGGATCGCCACGGGCATGTCATCTACTTGAAGGGCTTGAGCAAAATGCTGTCGCCCGGCTGCCGGATCGGATTTTTAATAGCTTCTGTCGCCATTCTTAACCGACTGATTACGGCAAAGACGAACGCGGATCTCGGGAACCCTTTGCTCAATCAGAAGGTCATCCTGCCGATATTTGAGGCCAACCAAATTACACGCTTGCTTCAGCAGCTGCGAACCGCCCTCAAGCAAAGACGCGACCTGGCCCTTGAACTGCTGAAGCGGCATGCGCCTAAAGGAGTGCGGTGGGTCATCCCTAGAGGAGGCTTCAACCTGTGGCTGACCCTCCCTCCGCAGGCGAATACGAACGAGCTGCTGGATGAAGCTGAAGCGCGCCATTTGACCTTCCTGCCGGGGTCGGCCTGCTATCCGAACGATCTGGAATGGAACCATTTGCGGATCAGCTTCTCTCAGGTTAGCGAAGAGCAGCTGCGCCATGGAATAACCGAATTATGCTCGGTTATCGCCTCGTATTTAGCCGACTCCGGGACTCGCAAAGGAACCACACCTTTGTTCTAAAGGCAAATTGAAAAGCCTAAGACAAGCTTTCCCCAGCCGATTCTGGTACAATGAAGGCAGTGGCTGGGTCGGGCTCGTGATCCTGCTAACTTACTATCAATTTATTGGGGGTTGAAAATGGAACGGTTATCCATGTATCTTCATCGGGATAAGGGTGGACTCTGGCTGACCGAAAACGAAAGGGACAATCTTAAAATCAATTACCGGATTAAAGAAGTGGTATTTGAACAAAAGTCTCGTTTTCAGCATGTAATGATCCTGGATTCTTACGATTTCGGAAGAATGCTAGTCCTTGACGGGGCCGTGCAGACAACTTCTATGGACGGTCACATTTATAACGAAATGATCGTTCACGCTCCTCTCACGTTACATCCTGATCCGCGCAAGGTGTTGATTATTGGCGGAGGGGATTGCGGAGCTGCTCGGGAAGCCTGCAAATACCGAAAGGTAGAACAAATTGATATGGTGGAGATTGACGAAAGCGTCGTCGTTGCGAGCAAAGCTCATTTGCCTGAAGTATCGGGCAATTTGTCCGATCCGCGGGTCAACTTCATCTACGCGGATGGAGTCGATTATGCGAAGAAGGTTCAAGGGGAATACGATGTCATCATTGTGGACTCCTCGGACCCGGTCGGACCGGCCAAGCAGTTGTTCGAGCTAAGCTTTTATCAGAGTCTCCACCGTGCGCTTAAAGAAGACGGCATCATGGTCTGTCAAAGCCAGTCTCCGATCTTCCAGCCGGAAATTATGTCGGAAACCTACAGCCGCATCGACAGTCTGTTCCTCCAATCTCACCTGTACTGGGCCGTCGTTCCGACGTACCCTGGAGGGATGTGGAGCTTTACTCTCGGTTCCAAGCGTCCAGTCGATTTCAGCCGAATCGCGGCTTTCGACAAACAAACGGTCTATACCAACAAGGATGCTTTAACCGGCTGCTTCCAGCTTCCGCAATTTGTGAAAGCTCTTCTGGAGGAGAAAAAATCCATCCACATATAGCTTTTAACGTTAATAGAGCAGTGCTATTATACCATCCGTTATGGAGTGTAAAGAAAAAAGGGAGGGAATGAACCAGCCATTCTCCTCCCTTTTTTCTCTTATCTGCATTATGTTAAGACGCTATTCATTTCACCAGCCCCGACGAAATCCGCTTATTTTTGTGCCGAGACCGGTATCGTATTATAGTACTCCTCCAAAGTTATACCTTGTTCGTATATTTCTTTGGCGATGTCTGTTCCCACATAGCGAATATGCCAAGGCTCATAGCTATATCCGGTGATCTCTTCTTTCCCCTTCGGGTAACGGATGATAAAGCCGTACTCGTGAGCATGCCCAGCCAGCCATTGGCTTTCCTTCATATCGGCGAAACAATCCTCAGCCGCGCATTTCCCGCTGCTGTCCGACACATCCATCGCCAGTCCCGTCTGATGCTCGCTGTGTCCGGGAACGGCGCTCACCTTCCGCGCTTCTTCCTCGCCCTGCTGCTTCACATATCGGTTAAACAAGGAGGTTTGATATTCATGAGACCGGTACCCGGAAACCCCGCCTAGAAAATAGCCATCCTTCTTTGCTCCCTCGAACAATAGCTCCAAAGCTTCCGCAGCTTCCTTGCGCATCAGTCTCTTCTCAAGCTTCTCGCTAAAAATAAAATGAACATCCGGCTCGACCAGATCATCCGGCTTGTAACCGTCCGGCAGCTTAAATTGCTTATTGACAAGCACGCTCATCGCTTCCGGGGTCGCCGCTACCTGAACGGCATCGTCTGCAGGATCGGAGCCCGCTTGTCCTCCCTGATTAACTTCTGCTGAAGGAGTAGGCTCGGGTTTATTCTCTTCAGGCTTTTCAGGCTTCATTGAAGGGGAGGGACTAACGCTGGGGGAACTCTCCACAATCGGCGGGGCAGTCGCCCCCGGAGTCTCGGCGGCCTGTCCGGGAGATTGGTCCCCACAGGCGGATAGCAGAGCGAGAGATCCGGCAAGGAGTATAGCAGTAGCGGCAGAATAACGAGTTTTTAACATGATTGGATCCTCCTATCCGAAGCTGGGCTAACTTAATCCCACCTTCTTGATTTTCTTTCTAGCTTTTCATCACTCTTCTACTCTTTATGACAATTCATATTTGCATAAAGTTCCCTATATGTATCAAGGAATACTCGTCTCTGCCCATTCTACCTATCCATTTCTATGAATTCAACTTTTTCTTTTTCCTTATAGATTATTCCCGGGGAGAACAGGAAAAATAATCCCAAGGCGCGTTTTACTCCTCGGGACATTATTTTTTTAGTTGACACTGCTCCCATTGTTTCTTTATGGTAAGATTAAACAAGATTTTTCTAAGCTTGTTTTTTATTTAAATTAAACGCCAGAATTTATAAAAATCGTTATCGGTAAATTTCGATGGTAAACGCATGCTTTCTTGATCAGAAATCAAGGACGCCGCAGGCGTTTATCTTTGGTGCGCAAACCAAAGGGGGCTGTTACGGTGATGATGAATGCGGAAGAACCGATCCGACGAATATGGCATGAATATAACCTGGCTCCTGTCCAATCGATCGTATCCCTCCTCCCGGATTATCGACGATATATTGTGAATGACCGATATGTCATTCATTTTTCAAGCCTGCAGGATGAATCCGTCGATCTGCATAGTGAGAAAGAAGCTTATCGAATATTGAGAGGAGCATCCGTTCCCGTTCCCGAGACCATTGTTCTCGACGAAAGCGGCCGGGTTGTCCCCTTCAGCTTCCTCATCACAACTCGACTGAAGGGCGGACCGTTATCAAGAAGCTGGCCCGATTTGGAGGCTCCCGACCGGGAACACCTTGCGAGGGAAGCAGGCCGTTACTTGGCCACTATACATACTTATTCTTTTGATACGTTCAAGACGTTATCCGCTGCGCCCGGTGATGAAGGATTTACTAACGGATACCGTTATATCCAGAATAAATTTAGAAAATATGCACGGAAAGCCATCAATGCCGATAGGATAGAGAAAACGACCATAGCGCGTATTAAAATGGTACTGGATAAGCTCCGCCCCTTATTCGAACGAGTGGAGAAGGCCTCTCTCCTGCATGGTCAATTTCATTTGAACCAATTGTGGCAGCATAACGGAGAGCTCACTGGAATCATCGGGTTCGAGCAGGCGCACACAGGAGATCCAGCTTTTGATCTGCAAAGCGATGATCGGTTAGACCCCTCCTTCCCTGGCTACCTGCCTTCTTTTTACGAAGGTTATGAGCAAGTCAAAGCTCTGGAGCCGCAGAATGTGCTCAAGCAATCCTTTTGCAAGCTGTTGTTTTATTTGGACCGGCTAGCTGTAAGCAGCCCTGAACCTAGAGAGGCTTATGAGGAAAATCATAATAAGCTGTCCCGGCAGCTGAATTTATTGGAGATCAACACCGTTCATCTGGCTTGAAATCCAACCCTTCCCTCCTCACGCTATACAGCTCCGCTTTAGGCTCGTCATAAATCTATACCTCGTGTGGAATCATAAGGAAAATATCCATTTTTACAAGATTAATCATAATGAACACTTATTCATACGTTCGGGATGGACTGTCATTCATCCTTGGTTTGATCTGTCCGTATTCGTGTTCCTTACATAGAAAGGGGTGTAGCCATGGTTATACAGATGTCTGAAAATCAACTTACTTTACTCATTATCAAACAATTGAAGGAACAGAATAAGGAAATGTTCCAAACGACGGTCGACGAGCTTCAACCCTATGACCTGGCTGTCCTTTACAAAAACCTTCCAAGCAAGCATCATACGAGATTTCTGCTGTTTTCGACTCCCGAGCAAATCGCCGCTCTTATTCAGGAATTGGATGTGAAGGCGCAAATCGAGGTTCTGCAAAGATTGGGGATCGACAAGCTGCCCGCCGTTATGGACCTGATGGAGAACGATGACCTGGCCGACTTGCTGGGAACGCTGTCTGTAGATAAAATTGAAGAAATTCTCGCTGTCATGAAGGAAGAAGAGCAGCAGTCCGTTAAAAATCTGATGAAATACCCTCCGGAAACCGCCGGGGGAATAATGACGAACCGGTATGTATGGATTCAGAAGCATTTTACGATCCGCGAGGCGATCGACAAGCTTAAATCTTTTGCAGAATTGGCTGAAAATCTTTATTATCTCTATGTTCTCGATAACGATAAAAAATTGGTCGGCGTTGTCTCCTATCGGGATCTGCTGCTGGCCGACATCGATCAACAAATTGACGACATCATGTTTACGAGGGTCATTTCGGTCAACGTTCATGCGGACCAGGAAGAGGTCGCCCGGCTTATTGAACGATACGACTTCATTGCCGTGCCGGTTGTGGATGACGACGAACGGCTCATCGGGATTGTTACCGTCGACGACGTCATCGACGTCTTCATCCAGGAAGCGAATGAAGATATCGGCAAGTTCGCGGCTTCCGGCAAAGCGATCGATTTCGAAACCGGCGCCGTGACCGCTTCGATCCGAAGATTGCCGTGGTTGATTTTGCTGCTCTTTCTCGGTCTCGTTTCCGGCAGTATTATAAGCGGCTTTGAAGAAACGCTGCAGCAGGTCGTAGCCCTCGCCTTCTTCATGCCGATGATTGCCGGGATGACAGGAAATACGGGAACCCAATCGTTGGCTGTTGTCGTTAGAGGTCTGGTATCGCAGGATTTGAATCGACGGGCCGTTATCCGCCTAGTCTCTCGCGAGTTAGGGGTCGGACTGATTATTGGAACGACCTGCGGTTTGCTGATAGCCGGCATCGCCTATTTCTGGCAAGGCAGCCCCATTCTCGGCCTGGTGGTTGGCAGTTCCCTGTTCCTCACTCTTATTATCGGCACATTGGCCGGGACTATCATCCCGCTTATTCTGTATCGTTTTAATGTCGATCCGGCTGTAGCTTCGGGCCCGCTTATTACAACGTTGAATGATATTTTTTCCTTAACGGTATACTTTGGCACAGCTTCGATGTTTATCAGCTATTTAATGTGACTTTGTGTAATTTTATACAACTTTTCGCTATCTTACTTTTTGTTTTATAGAAATGTTCCCATAGTTCTGCTCCTCAGCATCTGTAAGCACGAGCTTTCGAAGTTACTGGTCCAGAAGCATGGACTCGCTAAGCCTTAAATCATATATCCGCTCCACCCTGCAATACTTGCATGGAGAGCGGAGGTACAGCAGAAACGTTTCGGCTAATGGGAATGAAGTGCAAAAATACCTCTGGACCTAACGAAAACGTCCCTTTTCGTAAAAAGTAAGGAATTAAAGTGCACAATTACACGGTAATCGCAAAAGTTGCTAAAACTATCGAGTTGAAGTGCATATCTGCCCTTATTCATCTATTTCCCGCCTCTATCCGTCCGCTACTTGCAGCATAATTTTGGCCACTTTACCCGGATGGTCCAAGAGCTTTGCAAAACAGGCAGCCCCTTCCGACAGAGGGGCTATTTCTGTCCAAGGCAGTAAATTTACCCGTTGGCGGGTCACCCATTGCAGCGCTAATTCAAAATCTTCTGGAGAGTAGGCGAAGGCTCCCATCAAAATCAGTTCATTCCGAATCGCGTAATTAATCGGCAATGAACTGTCGGCTTCATGCAGTCCGGAAAAGACTACTTTTCCACCTGCCCGGACCGCGTTCATGCATTGATTTCGCGTCACGGTCATACCGACCGCATCGACCGCCGCATCAAACAACGGCTGCTCGGAATTCACGAAATCTGCTCTAAGATTCTCCAGCCGAGTGGCCGTCACGGCTCCGAGCTCTTTCGCAATCTCCAACCGAGCCTCATTGATATCCAGCACGGCGATATGATGAAGCCCGTACCCGAGAGCCGCCTGAAGAGTGAAGAGTCCAATCGGACCCGCTCCCACGATCAGCAAGCGATCCTGCGGTTTCAAGTTCAGCAGTCGGCAAACATGAATGGCACAGGCAAAGGGTTCCGTGAAGGCTCCTTCGATGAAACTGACCTCATCTGGTAAAGGGTACGTATTGCGCGCCGGAACCAACACATATTCGGCATAAGCCCCCGGTATGCCGGCTCCCAGCAGTTTTCGCCCAGAACATAGGTGGGCCTCCCCTTCCCGGCACCGATCGCAATGCATACACGATACTAGAGGATTAACGGTTACCCGGTCCCCGGCCCGGAAAATCGGCCTCTTCCCCTCACCAACAACCGCTACCGTTCCGGTAAATTCATGTCCCATCACAAGGGGGGGCTTGCGTAAAGAATTATGGCCCAGGTACCCGCCTAGCTCCGATCCGCATATACCCGCCGCTTCCACTTTAATAAGAAGCTCTCCCTTCCCGGGGACAGGCACCTCCACCTCACGCATGTTCATGATTCGAGGCCCTTCATATACAAGCGCTTTCATTTTCTCCCGTAAATTTCGCATCCTTCGACTCCCTTCCTGCGTTTAGTTGCCATTCTCTCTCATCCTTGATAGATGTCGGCAGCTTATATGAAGCGTAAATCATGCCCCCGAGCTTCTGAACCGCAGGAAGCTCCGGCAGCATCCCAGACAGGGCAGCTGTTATTGGAAGCTCTTTGAAGATTAGTTCCGCTCCCTTGGCAACCTGATTATTAAGGTCATGTGTCAATTCGTGCTTCTTTGCCCCCTATTTGCAATCCGGTTCTGTGCAGGTATAATTTCTAATATAGAAATTAATTTCTTATTGTATATAGCAATCTTAGCTAACGTTTCTGGATCGCGTCAAGTATTATTTTTGAATTAAATGGTATTTCCATTTCATATCCATACAGGAGGATTCTATGACAGAAAAGGATTCATTACTCAATAAAGCCGCTTCTTCTACCGTAATTAAAGCTCTTCGCATATTGGACAGTCTGTTGATTCTTTCCGCCGATCGGCCGGAAGGGGTCTCTGTTTCCGAGCTTGCCCGTCATTCAGGCGAGCATGCGAGCAGCGTTTGTAAACATCTGGCCGCCTTCCAGCAGTTTCAACTGGTCGATCAGCATCCTCATACAGACAAGTATGTCATCGGTACGTACAGTATGCGTCTGGCTGCAGCCGCGATGAAGCATATAGATTTAAGACGGGCAGCCAGCCGGCATTTGCATGAATTGATGGAAGCGAGCGGCGAAACCGTTCACCTCGTCATTAGGGACGGGAAGCGGGTCGTCTATATCGAAAAAGTGGAGACGAGCAAACCAATCCGCATGCATTCCAATCTGGGCACCCGCAATCCTCTCTATTGCACAGGAGTTGGCAAAGCGATTCTCGCTTTCTCGTCCCCCTCCCTTATCGAAGCCGTTATCGATGAAGGCCTGGTCCGGTTTACGGAGCATACCCTCACTACCAGCTCCGAGCTCCTCCAAGACCTGGATACGATTCGGAGGCGCGGATATGCTTTGGATCTGGGAGAACATGAACCGGAAGTTCATTGCGCCGCGGCTCCTATTTTCAATCATCTTGGCGAGGTGGTCGCCGCAATCAGTGTGGCCGGTCCCAAATGGCGGCTTCCTCAGGAAAAATTGGACCGGGCGGGTCAATTAGTCATGCGTGCGGCTAACCAAATTTCCAATCAGATAGGAGGAGCAAGAGATTGAAGAACGAGTCATCATTGAGCCCGTTATTCTTAATCCATCGTCCTAACTGAATCTGGGCAAGCTTTGGAGGAAACGGTCTATCCTCGCTAGAGCCTCCTCAAGTTGGGCCATCGAAGTCGCATAGGAGCAGCGGATAAAGCCTTCTCCGCCATGCCCAAAAGCGTTGCCTGGAACCGCAACAACCTTGGCTTCTGCCAACATCCGCTGGGCGAATTCCTCCGAGCTAAGTCCGGTATGTGAGATGGATGGAAAAGCATAAAACGCCCCTTGCGGCTCATGGCAAGGCAGGCCGATCTGCGTTAATCCTTGGACCACCATCCGCCGCCGCTGATTGTAGGAGTCCATCATGCGGTCCTTCTCTTCCAATCCGTTGCGAAGCGATTCCCATGCGGCAACCTGCCCCATAATGGGAGCGCACATAATGGTGTATTGGTGGATTTTCAGCATGGCAGAGATGAGCTCCGGATGGCCGCAGGCATAGCCTAACCTCCACCCGGTCATGGCGAACGCTTTGGAGAACCCGCTGACCAGAATCGTTCGCTCCTTCATTCCGGGGATGGAAGCCAGGCTGACATGCTTGCGGTCATAGGTCAGTTCCGCATAAATTTCGTCGGAAATGACGATCAGATCATTCTCCTCAACCACTTTGGCGATGGGCAGCCAATCCTCATAAGTCATAATTCCCCCGGTAGGGTTGTTCGGATAACAGACGATAAGCACTTTGGAGCGCGGCGTGAGTTTACTTGTCAGAGCTTCTGCCGTAAGCTTGAAGTTATTGTGGGCGAACGTTTCGATTTCAACCGGTATGCCGCCTCCCAACGAAGTGATCGGCGAATACGAAATATAGCAAGGAACAGGGATCAATATTTCATCACCGGGCGTCACTAGTGCCCGCAAGGCGAGATCGATCGCTTCGCTTCCTCCGACTGTAACCAATACCTCATCCGCCGGATCGTATTTTACTTGAAACTGGGTATACAGATAATTCGCGATTTCTTCCCTTAGCTCAGGAAGACCGGCATTCGGGGTATATGTTGTTCTTCCTTTTTCCAGAGCAAGCATGCACGCTTCCCTGGCCAGCTTCGGAGTAACAAAATCCGGCTCTCCTACTCCTAGCGAAATGATGTCCTTACTGCCCTCAACCAAATCGAAAAATTTGCGAATAGCAGAAGGTGGTATCGTCCGTACAGCCGGTGATAAATAATCCTTCATTGAGCTTTTATCCATGTTCATTCCCACCTTGTATAGAATGTTTAATTCAGGACATTTGCAATGTCCCTTTTATGAATCCTAAATAACGGAAATCCTAAAAAACAAAAAAACCCGCCCCTGTCTAGGGACGAGTTTATACCCGTGTTACCACCCTCGTTTCACGACCAAATAAATCGTGACACTCTGCAACGTATCTATCAATACGCGTTCCCTGTAACGCTGGACCTGCGGCAGAGCTTACTGTAAAGTTTCAGCCTGCTTCTCAGAGATGGCTTTCAGTCAGGCTCCGAACGTTGGTTTGCAGCTCCCCCAACTCTCTGTCAGATCGGAACGATAACTTACTCTTTCTCATCATCGAATTTATAATTGCATTCATTTGATTTGAACTCATTATAATTAGGTTCGTTCCGAATTTCAAGATAAATTTACTAAAAAATTTTATTAGCTGCGACGGTTTGCCTCGGAGCCTCTATGCCGAATTCCTCCAGATTGACAACCTAACGGATGCTCAGGTACGATGAAGGTCAATCATGAGTCATTGATGGACCGGACCCATTTTGAGGTGAATGTTATCATGCAGGACAAAGTTATTGACCGAAAGCAGCAGATTCTCGTCTCCGCCATGAAGCTGTTCGCGACTCAAGGATATACACAAACGACGATGCAGGAAATTGCGCAATACTGCAAAATGTCCAAAGGAAGCGTATACCTGCATTTTTCCTCCAAGGAAGAATTGCTGCTGGACATTTACAAATATTTTCACCAGCTGTTTGACGATAGAATGCAATGGATCCAGCAAGACACAGAGCTTAGCCCTCGCCAACGTCTGTTGAAAAAAATTGAGGTCCATTTAAACATGTGGCTGGAATATCCCGAGTTCGTCACAATCCAAATTCGGGAAAATCCCGGGTTTTCCAATGCAGAAATCAAGCAATTTTTGCGGGGAATCCATATTAAAGCTTTGCAAGCCTTAACGGAATCGTTAATTGAAGTCTACGGGGACTCCTTTCAGCCTTATACTTTGGATGCTTCGATTATATTAGGGGGCCTAACCGCTACTTTTATGGGGATTAACCTGGTCGATGAGGTAGAGCTTAATATCGAGCAGATCAGCGGGTATGTGATGACTACGCTCGATTACGTGGCGAGAGGTCTGCAGGAGGAACAGCCAGCTCCTTTAATTTCGGAGAATAACTGGCCGGCTATGTTTCAAGCCATTCATATGAAGTCCGCCGGGAATCCTCCTCCTCTGCTATTGGCTCAACAAATGAGAACCAACTTGTCTTCCCTATCTATCGGGGAGGAGGAACGACAGGACGCACTGGAATCTCTTCATATTCTCGAACAAGAATTGATGGAACTGAATCCTCGCCGGGCTATTCTCCGGGGCATGCTGGCCAATTTGAACCGGTTGGAGATTTTACACGAACAATCCCGGCAGCTGGCTCACGCCATTTCGCATTTGCATGGAATCTGAACGCTAATACAAAATAAAGAATGGTGGATCGAGGACTGCTCCCGCGCCACCATTTTTTATTACCATCTGCTTTAACTTTTGATCATAAGGGTAGATAAGTGCTGTATTTACAACCTCTAGCTCGTCCGTTTTCTAAAGCATAGTTCTTCGGCTATACATTACGTTTGACGGATATTCGCCGAAGTTCTCTGAATCCAATAAATGATTTGCTTTGCTCGTTCCAGATTCGAAAGCGGAGTGAGCGGAAGCTGGAAGCTATTGTGACTGCCTTGACATCCTGCAAGAATGGATGATGGTTATGAACCGCTTCGAGATTGTAATTTGGAATACGCGGACTTAAATGGTGAATGTGGTGGTAGCCGATATTACCTGTGATCCAATGCAGAAGCTTCGGTAATTTGTAGTAGGAGCTGCCTTGCAAAGCCGCCTTAACGTAATCCCAATCCTCTTCTTTCTCAAAATACGTTTCCTCGAATTGATGCTGAACATAGAACAGCCAGACGCCAACTGCCCCAGAGACAAAGAAAATCGGACCCTGCACCAGTAGAAATGCCTGCCAGCCTATAGCCCAACATAGTAAACACGCTATAGAAACAATGCCGAGGTTAGTGAGATAGGTGTTTAGCCGCTCCTTACGCCCCGCACGTTTCCGGTTAAACCTGTAATCGATCAGAAAAATGTAAATGGGACCCAAACCAAACATGACGAAAGGATTTCGATAGAGACGATAAGCCAATCGTTTTAGAGGAGAGGCGGATAAATATTCATCCACGGTAAGTGTCCAGATGTCCCCCGTCCCCCGTTTATTCAAATTACCGCTTGAAGCATGATGAACAGAATGGCTGTAGCGCCATTGGTGGTAGGGGCAATAAGTCAAAATACCGGTTATCGTTCCGACGATCTCATTGGCCAGCCGATTTTTAAAAAATGATGAATGACAGCAGTCATGAAAAATAATAAAAATTCTTATCAAAAACCCACCGGCCAGCACAGCTAGCGCAAGGGTGAGCCAATAGGATAGGGATAAGCTCAGATAGGCCAAGTACCAGAGCAAAAAAAACGGCAGCAGAGTATTAAAGAGCTGCCACACACTATGTTTTATTCGAGATTTTTCATAAGGAGCAATTTTCTTTCGCCAACCCCCTGTTTTCTCCTGAAGCATTCTTATCGATCTTCCTCTCTATCGAATCATATTGTTTCTGACTATAAGCCATGCTGAGGCTGCGAATGATATGCGGTTTCTCGGTCATACGGGGAAGGATAGCGCGGGGTTACAGGTATTGATTTGTTTATATTCCCAAAAAAACTGCCTTTAACCAATGTTAAAGGCAGTTTTTTAATTTCTTACTGTTACAGTTTTACAACATTCTCAGCTTGAGGTCCGCGGTTTCCTTGAACAATGTTAAATTCCACACGTTGACCTTCGTCCAAAGTTTTGAAGCCATCGCCTTGAATAGCTGAGAAATGAACGAATACGTCATCTCCGCCTTCCACTTCGATAAAGCCAAAACCTTTTTCTGCGTTAAACCATTTCACTGTGCCTGTTTCCATAATTGAATTACCTCCAACCATTTTATTAACATGTTTTTTTTTGCAGACAAACAAAAATCACATATTGAAAAAGGGATCATCGCACAAATGACAACCTTTTTCAATATGTGAAATTTAAGGTTAAAATTTGTCTACGAACACATAGTACCATACTGTTGCGCACATAGCAACCTTACCTTTAACTTACCTTTTACTTAACTGCTGCCCCTATCTTATCTATATGTTAGTTAAGTCTTCTTACGCATTCAAATCAGCGTCTTCGCACCTGCTTAATGCTTGCGCCAACAGCTCATAAGAGCGCAGGCGGCTATTGTAATCGCCGGTTAGAGTCACTGCGAGGAATTCATCGACTCCATACAGCTTTTGATATTCCTCCAATCGGGCTTTAACCTGTTCAGCGGTTCCAACCAGCCCATTGGGCTTAACTGTCTGTGATTCTTCCTTCTTGTTTCCATGCGGATTCCACATAGAACTTCCTTCTGAAGCAAGTCTTAAAGCTTCCTCCTCGGTCTCCGCACATAGGATGTTTATGGCAACGACCGCTTGAGGCGCTTGGGCTAGTGCCGAAGGCTGGAACTGTTTTCTGTAAGCAGACAGCACCTCCACCCCGTCGCGTTCACTCATAAACTGACCAAATACATAGCCTGTTCCGAATTGGGCCGCATAAGAGGCACTCCGATCATTCGTGCCCAGCATCCACAATTCCGGAGGGCAGGGCGGAATCGGGCGGGCGGTCACCGGATGCCCCTCCAACTCGTATTGGTCGGTCAGCAAAGCGGATAATGCCTGTATTGACTCCGGCAGTCTTCTGACGTTATCCAAAAAATTATCGCTCAGCGCAAGACTGACGTGAGCTGACCCGCCGGGAGCCCGCCCGATGCCTAAGTCCATTCGGCCAGGGCACAAGGAGGCCAGCAGGCGAAATGTCTCTGCTACCTTAATTGGCTTGTAATGTGGCAACAATAATGCCCCTGAGCCGAGCCGTATTCGTTCCGTCTGTGCCCCGATATAAGCCAGCAGCACCTCGGGCGCAGGACAGGCCAAGCCTGGAAGGTCATGATGCTCCGCGGCCCAATAACGGGAGTAGCCGAGCTCCTCAGCCGTTCTGGCCAGTCGTACGGCCTGCTCCAATGCGGCTGCCGAATCACTTGCTTCCAGAACCGGAACCAGATCCAGCACCCCAAGTTTTATTGCCATGAAGAGTCCCTTCTTTCTGCCCGCTGTGTGTATAATTCCATTGTATCATGACTTACAAGAAATAAGTGAATTTCCCTTCTGTTCCGCGGGGAGGTGCCACTGGGCTTAGTTTAATAATTATCGAATATTTATTTCATTAATAATTAATAACATTAATATTTAATGTCTAATATACTCCGTTAGTACAAGTTGGACCAGAAATCGAGATGGTGCTCTTTGGCGTACTCAACAGGCTGGATACCATTCTTCCTTGGCTTCAAAGATTGGACGCAAGATATACAATCCGCATTGTCAAAGGGCCTCGATAGCTGCAAGGCTGGAACGAAGGAGTTCCATTTTCTGTAAGAGTACACCCTCCTGCTCCTGTAAAATATGCTCGTAAAATTGTGTAAATGATAGACTTCACTATAAAAGTGAAACAGATAGTTGACTCTCCTCTTAGAGGATAGCTTATAGTTCCTTTTGTAAGAAATACGAGGAGGGAACAGTATGGATGAACATTATGAAATAGCTTTACACGATGTTAGCAAAGCATTTGGCAAAAAAACGGCCTTGGATAAGGTATCTCTCAAAGTAAAAAAAGGCTCGATTTTTGGACTGATGGGTCCAAATGGAGCCGGAAAGTCTACTTTGACCCGAATCTTAGCTACGTTATCGTTACCCGATGAAGGAACCGTAACCATCTCAGATTTAGATGTTGTTTCTAATGTGAAACCGGTTAGAAAAAAAGTTGGAGTCACGTTCCAGCAAACAACTGTATTTTCAACCGGAACAGCTTGGGAAAACTTATGGATTGCGGGAAAAATGTATGGCATGAGAACTTCAAAAATAAAGGAGCGAGGAGAATACCTGTTAAAGGAGTTTAACTTGCATCAAGTATCCAATGATTTAGTCGGTACTTACTCAGGTGGAATGAAAAGAAAACTGGATATTGCCATAAGTTTACTTCACCAACCCGAAGTTCTTTTACTGGATGAGCCTACAACCGGATTAGATCCCGAAGCTAGAAATACATTGTGGCAAATCATTTCAACTATTTCTTACAGGGAAAGAACCACCATTTTTGTAACTACCCATTATCTGGATGAATTGAACGATGTGGCGACTGATATTGCACTAATGAACAACGGAAAAATACTGGATATGGGAACACCAAAAGAACTAATCAACCAACTTGCAGCTGATCATATTGAAATTCACTATAGCACACTAAATCCCACAATGACTCAGACATTGGATGAGTATGTATCTGACCTGACTGAAGTCGTCGATTATCAAATAAAGCCCACTTCGTTAACAGTTATTAGTAGTAAGGGGCAAGAAATTTTGTCCAAATTATTGAAATTTTTAATCCATAACGATGCCGACATTGCATCTAGCGAGCTTAAACAAGCTAATTTAAATGATCTTTATTTGGCAAACTTCAAAGAGAAAGGGGATATACAATGAGCAATATATCGTTAATCCTATTATTAGCAAAAAAGAGATGGACACCATTAATTAAAAATCCAATAGCAATTATCCTTTCAATGTTTCAACCTTTGATTTTTCTCGTCCTATTTGGCACGATATTTTCAAGTATTTCTTCTGTCACCGGTTTTGAAGGTTCAAATTACGCAGCTTATATTCTACCCGGAATTTTGATCATGAATGCTCTATTTGGTGGAATATATCTGGGAATGAGTACGTTAGATGACATGAGAGAAGGAATATTTAACCGATACTTAGTCGCACCAAAGCGTAATCTCGTTTTCATTGCTGGTGATTTATTATATATTTTTATTTTTCAATGGATTCAATCTTTATTATTGGTGATTATCGGCCTTTTTATGGGGTTCAAACTGCCGACCGGGATTCTTTCTCCATTACTTTTTCTCATTACGCCAGCACTCTTCTCTTGTCTTATCGGAGCTATTTCCATAGGAATTGCTGTTCTAACGAAAAAGCACTCCACGATGATCGCTGTGATGCAATTTCTGTCCTTCCCATTGATTTTCTTATCCTCGGCCTTTATGCCGGACAATCTGTTGCCACAGTGGGTAAGTATTATTTCCATAATAAATCCGGTGAACTGGGTAGTTAGAGCATCACAATCTACATTCGGCCATTCACCCGCAATCAGCTACTATTTACTGATTATAGCTAGTCTTGTTATAGCCGTTTGCTTTTGTATATTCACGTATGGGGCCCAAAGAAAAAAATGAACCAATGAGTTGACTCTTACCTTAGAGGATACTTTAGTATAAAGAATATGGAAAGGAGGAAAAGAAATGTTCACCGTTCATGAAGTTGCCAAACTGGCTCATACAACAGTGAAGACGTTACATCATTATCACAAAATAGGTCTCTTGATTCCGGAACAAACGACAGACGCCGGCTATCGATTATATGGAAAAAAAGATATCGAACGATTACAGCAAATCCTGTTTTATAAAGAACTGGATTTTCCTCTTCAAGAAATCAAACGATTGCTCGACGGAAATATCGACAGGGAAAAAACGTTGATTCAGCAAAAATATTTATTAGAACATAAAATCGATAGATTTAAAGGACTGATCAAGACGATCAATTCTACTATCAAAAGTGCCGAAGAAGGAGTCGTTATAGATATGGAAACTATGTTTGAAGGGTTTAAAACGGAAAAAGAATGGCGCGAAGCCTTAAAAGACCACAATGAACATTTGAAAAACGAATATGAGTTTGACTTATCGAATCAAACCATGGATGTGGAATCAATGAACGACTCGGCCATGGAAGCACAGTCATTTAATGAAGATATGATTCGATTTTTACAAGAAGGCTTCTCTGCAAACGATCCGAAAGTATTGGAACGTATAAAAGAACATTTAACCTTTTTAGAAAAAAAAGGGCATCCATCTACACCGCAAGACTTTCTAAATCAGACCGAGTTTTTCATCGTTGATGATTTTCACAGAAATATGTTAGAGCAATGGCAAGTAGGTTACACTTATTTTCTCAATAAAGCAGCAGCTAATTATTTGAAAAATGAATAACGAGAAACATTAATTAATATATCCCAACTTTCGCAGAGCGAAAATCGATTTAAAAGATTGATTTAACTGGTGAAATATAAGTTTGGATATAAATGTTGCACAAATAGAAAACCATTGCTTTCTAATGGGTAAAGACGGTTTAGCTGTATTTCATGTAGGTAAATTCAAGTCAATGGTGGAGGGTGATTAGAGTAAATGGAAAAACTGCATTTAGAATCGAGTTTTTTTGCTGAAATCGCCTTTTTTGCACAAACTAGCTGCGGTTTTTCCACTTAGTTTCCGTCTTTCTCTCCAGAGGAGCAAACTAGCTGTATGAAATCCATTTAGACGGCCGCTGTTTAGCCCCCTGCAAGTACGGCACCAGCAGAAAATGAAAGTAGACGGATTTTCAAGGTAGACGAAGTCGGAAAGCATCACGGTACCGTCATGCAGCACATCAGTAGGGTGATAATGATGGCTTATTTTCAGAGTAGCTGTGCCCTTATCCAGACATGACCCGGCAAATTAGCGAGTTCAAGCTGCGAAAGTTAAGTAAATATCATCAGATTTCTTTAAACCTCTGATTTCATGTATTTCAAAAGGGGCCGATTGTCCCATACCTGTGCCTCAATATATCGTTCGGGACCGTTGGTCCCGTCTTTATTCCATTGTTGAGGCATCCCATATTCGGCTATGATATCCCTTATTTCTTGCATAGTATAGACTTGCTTGCGATAGGGTCTGTCGTCATTGTATCTCATCGTCGGAAAAAGATCCCCATAAGTGAAACTGACGGCTTTAGCATCAAATTGTTCTATAGGAATTATTAATTGCCGCCCTTCCCGATACCAGCCCTTAAGCCAGGGGCATTCGCCCAAGGTCATATAATGAGGACGCTTGCGAATAGGTTGACCGCCCTTTCTAATAAACAGCTCTCTCGCTCTATCCTCCAGATCACGCCGGATTTCCATATAATCGTCCGAGCGTTGACTGGAAAAAACCTCTCCTGATTGTCGAAGCTCATGGAGAACGTCCCTCGCCTCGTCCAAACTTAAATCCGATAGATTGCGAAAAGGCCCTGTCTCCCGCTCATAATAATGAAACAGTTCAATCGACACCATTATAATCCCCTCATCCCTTGCCACACGTAGAGTGCGACTTATGGCCGAATGCAACAAGTATCCCATATTTTAATCCACGCACTCATGCAGAGTGCGACCCGCGATAGCTTAATAGTAGATGATTATGAGAGACATTTCAATCCACGCACTCATGTAGAGTGCGACTCGACAATCGCGTTACCCATGCGGCGCTGGCGTGACCTATTTCAATCCACGCACTCATGTAGAGTGCGACATTTAAACAAAACTAACAAAACAATGATGATGTACGATTTCAATCCACGCACTCATGTAGAGTGCGACTGCGGAGTCTCAAATACAGCATACCACAAGGGCCCGTGAGCCCGAAAGTGCGAATCCCCATTTTTGCGTCTTATTTCAGACCGTATTTTTTCGTAAAATCCCCGAAACCCGCGTCGCTACGCTGGTGCGAATGTCCCGGGGTTTTCATGTGAGCTTAGGGTTCGCACCTAGGGGAGCTGAATTTAGTGATTTGACCGATTTTCCCGGTTTGGTGGAGAACGGCATGTATTTTTTGTGCGTACGCATTTACTAGTCCATACTTGAGATGAGATGGGTTGTTGGCTAGCGACTCCCCTTGCGAAACGAAATACGAATTCATGCAATTATACATGGATTCCTTATCGAAACAAGCTGTAATGAGAAAATGCCTGCGATCCTACATGAATTTCCGTACCAAACCACCCCATTCTCCATCGAAGCAAGAAGAAAGATGTATTTTGGCAGCTTTGCTGCAGCAACCGGTACAAACGGATTAAAAGGCAGTACAATTGCAGGCTTTCGAAGCTAACTTCAATTTTCGATGCAATGTTTGTGAACTTCTGCGATGTATACTGATGTTTACCGGTTTCCTGACGACTGACATGTATTTTTGCATGTCTTCTACGACGATATTTACATGGTTCCTCGGCATTGACATGCATTCATCGTGCTGTTGTTTGATGGCCGTTGATATGGAAGCGCTCAATTCCATACTAGTGACTACTTTGTGTTGCGATACAAACTACAAACCCTTACTACCTACACCGATTTATATAAGAAGAGCATCTTTAAGGCCAATTTTTCATACATTTAAGGTATACCTTCACAAGAAAGGAGTGACGCGATGAACGGTCAACCCATTAACAGGGCATCCGCTTCCAATCATTCTGAATGCCGGCCGGTCATTGAAGTCATGGGAGGAGGAGTGGTACAGGCCATTCCTGATCGGGCTGTAATCATTCTCGGAGCCGTAACGGAAGGCCCGGTCCTGCAAACGATCCAAGCTGAAAACGCCAATGTTGTAAATAATATCATTCATTCCCTGCTTACGCTTAACATTCCAAGACAAAAGATACAGACCCAGGATTATCGGATCGAAATTCAATACGATTATCAGGAAGGCAAACAAATTTTTCGCGGATATAATGTGACTCACCTGCTGGAAATCATTACAGAGAAAGTAGGACAAACGGGAGAGATAGTCGATACCGCCGTGGCCCATGGAGCGAATAGGGTTACAGGGATCCGCTTTACAATGGCCCATCCAGAAGTATACCAGCAGCGAGCCCTGTCCCTTGCCATTCGGAATGCCCGGAACAAAGCGATAACGATCGCCAATGCTTTGGGTATGTCCTTAACCGCAATTCCCTGTAAAGTCCAAGAGCTATCCCGACCTGCCGAGCCTGTTCTCTATCAGGCCTCTGTCCTTGCGGCCAGTACGGTTACCCCCGTCCAACCAGGCGAATTATCCATCTCTGCTGCTGTTCGGGTATGGTATGTTTTTTCCTAGATGAAATGTAAGAAAACACGATCTCTTTCAATCTCTCACAGAATGAAAGGTTATTTTCTTCCCTGTCAGGTGTTACCTCAAATGGGCAGGGGCTCTATTTCTTTAGGCAGATTCTTATCCATCATCCAGGCTTGTATGATTTGATTGAACAAATCGGGATTGGCTAATGATATTCCGTGGCCAATACCTGGAGCGACATATCCTTCGCACCGCGCATTGCTCTGAACGAGAGCGAGGGCTGACTGAATGAGTGCTTTTTTCTCCCGGCCCCCTACCAGAACTAATGTTCTTGCCGTATTTTTATTAAATCCATCTGGAATCCGGTAGGATGAATACTCCCCCACTTATCTACGCTGTCGCTTCGATGGAAGTGGAGGTTTCTAATGTCTCTTCCTGAGCTATCCCAGGAGGCTTAACACCAGTGGAGTTGACACGTTGATGGCCTGGTGACCACCCAACCCCTCTATCCCATTCGCTCCTTTGGCGGAGACGTTTGGGAATACTTTTCGCATGATATTGGCTGCACCATTGACGTCGGCATGAATCAAGCCCCGGGGGCTTGTATACAACCCGCGATGCATCCGTCTGCCTGTGAAGGTCCATGTTCCTTCTTCATCATAGCGCGGCAACAGATCTTGATCCAGGAAGCTGGCTTTAGAAGTGTAGGATTCCTCGGTCAGGATTACCTTCATCCCCCGTTCATCCGCCTTATAGCGAATCATTTCGATCAGCCTCTTGTGGGGAAGATGACAGAAGGTTTGATTGTTACGCCTTCCCATCGCAGGGGCTTGCTTCCATCCATCGTTATGACCGATGACGATCGTACCCACCTTTTGCTCCACGGCGATGTCGACGATACGATGACTCGCTTTGTGAAACAGGTCCTTGATTCGTCGTTGACGTTTAAGATGCAGCCGTTCTAATCGTCTGGAGGTGTGCATGCCTTCACGCGGCTTCTTCCCTTGTCGAAGAATACCGGTATAGTACGCTTTCATTTTGTTGTAGTACTGATTGATCGATTTCACGATCTTGCCCTTCACTACCACCGGTTTGGCCCCGGTCGTCGTGACGATGGTTGCAAGATTGTCGACACCAAGATCGATCGCCAGCACATGTTCTGACGAGACTTCCTTCTTTTCGATCGGATGCGCGAAGACCATTTCGACTACGTACTGGCCATGGCTGGGAATGACGCGCACCTGCATCAATTTCCCATCGGTACAGCCCAACTTGCCGATGTTCAGTTGCTGCTTCGTCCCTGGAAATTTGAGAAACTTCTGATGTTTGATGACACAATCCTGATTGGAGAACACCACTTCCTTCACTTTGCTTCGAGCGTAGCCCGGAATACGGGGCGGCCCGTTGTACTTATCCGGATGCTTGCGGTAGTCCTTGACACTCTGGAAAAAGGCCTTCCAATTGTGGAAAACGACCTTCATGATCCCCTGACTGCTCTGCGCCGGGAGCGACCGATAATCGGTTTGATCCATCACTTTGAACAAGGCGTCCAAAAAGTTGTAATGAATAAAGGGTTTTTCTTGTGATGGCAACTGGAACGGATGTAGACGGTTCTTGTTGCTTCGCCGCTCGTTCATCAAATCCAAATGCGCTGTGAGCGTATCCAAAACTTGCTGCTGTAACGGCTGTAATGGCTTCTTCGATCGAAAAGCAGTAAATACCTGTCGGATGTAAAAGTTCGTCGTATTATATACGTTCTTGGCATACTGACACGCTTGATCCAAGTAAGCAAACAAGCGATGGCCTGGCTTGATCCACACTTGCTGAGTTCTGTACATGAATGTTGAATCTGCCACGACCTCACCTCCTTCCCCTGCCAAAAAAAACGAATATACGTTCCTAATTCGATTATATCGCTAATGATTTAGGAAGGGAAGAGCATCTTGAGGGAAAAATCGGGAGGTCGCCGATTCACCTCGCCACTTATAGAAGAGGGAGTCCTCTCGGCGAGAAATGATAGATTTTCTTCAAGCACTTTAACAAGGGCGGACGTACTCATTTGGACCGAATCCTCGTAATAAGCGTCGAATTGCTCTTGGCCTATGTACAGCATCAATAATCCCCCTATCTGTGGGCGTCTCTCTAAATATTATCATGATTGGAGCCCCCCAAGAGCGAATATTTGCAAGCATCACATGGAGATCGTCCAAGCTTAATCATTAACTGATGCAAGATGCTATAGCTCCAGCTGATTGCGGCGATTAAAGAACGTCCGATAGCCAAACTGAACGAATAAAATAACCGACAAGGATACACTGCCGACAATTCCCAGCATAATGGCGATCTGGTATTCAATAGAGACGATTGGCGATGCACCGCCGAGGATTTGACCGGTCATCATTCCAGGCAGAAAAACAATCCCCATCCCGACCATGGAATTGATAGTCGGCATCATAGCCGCATCAAAGGCCCGGTTTACGATCTCCTTGCAGGCCTGTTTGGGAGTAGCTCCCAGCATCAATGCCGCTTCTACCAAATGCTTTCTCGAATGCATTTCTCCCATTAAAGTATTCACGCCCAGCGCAATACCAGTCATCGAATTGCCGACGATCATGCCGGCAATCGGAATAACATAGGTCGGCTGATACCAAGGGGACACCCCGATTACGACAAGAAGGAAATAGATTAAACTGACCAGGACTCCCGCCGACATGGAAAGAGCAACTAAATTTTTCATCGCCCGGTTAAGCTCGGATTTAATCCGTTTTTGGATCGTGTAAATAGCGAAAGCCAGCATAATTCCGACTAGCAATACGGTATAGAAGGGATTAGCGTTAGTGAAAACATATTCCAGAACATAACCTACAATAACAAGTTGAACCGTCATTCGTACCGTAGCGATGATGATTTCCTTTTCTCTGGAAATGCCTTTCGCTTTGACAATGGCGATCAGGATGAGCACAAATAAATATGCGGCGGCGAGACGCCACCATTCCAAATCGATGACAGAGCTCATGATCAGGCACCTCCTGCATGGATGAGACGACCATTGTCAATCTCTATTATGTATTCGGCAAAGGAACGAACGACGGTTGGAGAATGTGTAATCATTATGACTGTCTGTCCCCTGTGCTTGAATTGCTCGATGAGAGCCTCCATAATCTCATGCGAAGTCCCTTCATCCAATGCGGAGGTCGGTTCATCCAGCAGGAGGACCGGCGGCTGCAGCAAAAGCACGCGGGCCATCGCAAGCCTCTGTTTTTCCCCGCCGGACAAGGGTTCGCCGTCCTGCTCCAAATCTTTAGAGAGCCGCACAATATTCAGAGTGGAACAAAGGACATCATCGGTCACCATAGGTTTGTTGGAGAATTGGAGACCGATAAGCAAATTATGACGAAGGTTACCGCTGAATATAGCGGGAGCTTGCTGCAGCATCACTACTTTGCGCCTTAGTTCAACCAAGTCCATATTGGAGATCGGTTCACCGTCAAAGTAAATTTCCCCCTCGTCACAGCTGATCATTCCATTCAGCAGCTTGAGCAGTGTTGTTTTTCCGCTGCCGCTTTTTCCGACAATGCAAGTTACCTTATTAGCCGGAATCGTCAGTTCGGGAATGTCGAGAATCTGTTTTTTTACATGGGTCAAATGAAACATCGCCCGGTCACCACCTAATTGTTTAATCCTTTATTGCCAGCCTTATAGCCGCATTTATCAAAACTAACACTGTCCTTATCCGGCAGCCATAAAGCAAAAAGGGGGCGTTGTTAAGAACGGCCCCCATTTCTGGCAGAGTCTTCTATTCCTTCGAATAAGCTATCGATCTGCCGGATTACGGCAGCAGAGCATTCAGCTCCGCCATCATCGATTCGTAAGCATCAGAGCTCTTCATCTGTTCGATATGACGGTCCCAATCGTCCAGTGTAGCTTTACCGGTAATTACTTTAACCTTCAATTCTTCCAACAGCATATTCATCTCGATATAGTCTTTATTGCGCAGCACCAGCCGGGCTTCGGGTATAGTTATATCCTGATAGGAATAGCCCTCCCAATTGGAGACGGCTTCGACATAATAATCACGGATCGCGTCGGGAAGCTGGGTAAGTTCTGTTCCGGGCTTAGACAACAGCTCGGAATAACCGAATACGTTGGAAAGCGCAGAATGATCCACCTCCTCCAAATCTGAAATGGCCTTCCATTCCCCTGCCTCTTGCATAGCCAGGCCTTGGTCAAACCATGCCAATATTTTCAGCGCTTTGTCTGGCGAAACGGTGCGCGGAATAATGTACAAGCCGGCTCCTTCCGTATCCCAGGGCACCACTGGTGCAGCATTATTGGCTTGAATAGCCGGCAGCGGCACCCAAATCGGCACCCACACGTCGGAGGGATCCGAATCGGCCATAAGCGCTGCAGCCTGCTCCACGGTTAACGCCGCCGCTCCGGCCCGGTTCTGCTTCAATTGCTGGAGCACTGCTTCTTCACTCCGCACCGGAAATTCTTTATCGATCAGACCTTCCGCGTAGGCACGGGCAAGCCATTCGAGAGCCTGTCTCTCTCCTTGTTCGATGACCGTATCGCGAACCTCGCCGTTATCGATTGCAAAGCGACTCGGGATGCCCGAATAAGCCTGCTCCAC
Organism: Paenibacillus sp. J2TS4; assembly: GCF_018403245.1. Classification (GTDB taxonomy): domain Bacteria; phylum Bacillota; class Bacilli; order Paenibacillales; family NBRC-103111; genus Paenibacillus_L. The sequence continues at coordinate 308,927 of NZ_BOSH01000002.1, read as the reverse complement.
CCAGGAGAAGGAGCCCAGTCCGTTACCGGCAATCCGCCCGGTCAATCCAACGGTATTGTCCTTGCCGTCCCCGTCAGGGTCCTGCTTGGCAAACCGAAGCAGCACCTCATAAAGCTCATCCATCGTTTCGGGAGCAACCAGCCCGAGTCTTTCCAGCCAGTCCTGCCTCATTACCGGGAAAGCGGAGTCATGCGGATGGGAAGGACGAGGGATGCCATAAATCCGGCCGTCGATCACCCGGGCGGACGAAGCGCCGCTCTCCGCCAAAGCCTGGAGCCGGGGGAAAGACTTCAGCCAGTCCGTCATATCGGAAGCAAACGAACGAAACAGCTCGTCGTCATAATTGTATGGATGCGCTATTAGCATCCAATCCGATGGGTCCCCAGCTGCTATCATCAGATTGACTTTCTCATTATAATGATCCGGTGGAATCAGGGAGAAGCGGATATCCACTTTCATTTCTTCTTTCATATAATCAACCAGCTGTTCCGGCGGACGGGCTTCCCCATTATCTGCTCTAGTTCCTATGCTGAAGTTAAGCGGCGCATTCGGATCGCTCACCAGGACGGAGCGCTCTTCCGGATTCCAGTGCACGTCCAGATCGCTCATTTCAGCTGCGTGGCGCAACGGAATCCACAACATCCCCTCTTCCACGAAAGGGGCCGCAGGCAGTGTATATACCGGCTGGCCTTCCATTCCCGCCTCCAGCCGATCTGCCCAATAATACAGCGTCGGGCCTGCAGGCCGGGTAGCCGACAGCTTCCTCTCCGAATCGTCCCATTCCAATTGGTAGCCTAGCCCTTCGAGCAACGCTTGGGCCGGCACCATCATCGTATCGCCGTCCAAGACGGCGGGCGCAGGCAGATAGACCTGAAGTCCATCGAAAGTCAACGGGAAGCCGGGAGCCCGTCCTTCCTGCCGCCATACCTGACTTTCCTCTTCCGTAGAAAGCTCATTAGAGGCCAACGCCCCGTGGGTCGATACTGTCGCTGACCCGATTAACATAGCGGCAGCGGTTAAGGCCAGCGCCGTTTGCTTTTGTTTTCTTTTCATCCAAACTCCCCCATTCATTCAAATGACTTATTCCTGCTCTGGATGGCTGCAAGCTTCGCATAAGTCATCTCTTGGTTGCTTTTACAAAGATCAGCTTATCATTAAATGGTTCTATATACTCAAGGAATTTCCTTTTATTTTCTTTCTCAAATTTATGGTTCCACCTCAGCATATCTATCAGGCCTTTGAAGGATGGCTTATAATTAGCCGCTTCTCTTCTCTATAATCTCTCTTTATCAAGCTTCATTCTCGGCCCTTCATACTCATCCATTCGACCGCCATGCCTGTTTAGAACGTATTGAATAATATTTCTCGCCTGCTGCAGATTCCCATGCTCTTCGTATTCGTGTAATAGACTTCCAAGTGTCCGGTCCCTTTGTGATACGGATTCTGCGAGCTTCTCTTGCTTCGTCAACCAAATTTTATTAAGAGCGCAGTAGCCTTCCAAAGCCCGGGTGATCAACGAAGCCGCTCCAATTTTGGACCCTCTGGCCGCTGTGCTCATTCCTTCCATATCCGATAATAGTTCGGTTAGCGTAATTCTCCAATTGTTAATCTGGAGATCGCTTAATGGCTCCGGCCCCCGGCTGTAGATAGTCCGAGCCTTGTCCATAAGTTGTTCCAAGTGCCCCTGACTATCCCATGCTTTCGACCCTGTCGCAAAGGCAAACATCACCGGTTGACTTTCTGCTATTGCTTTTTCCCAATAGGCAGCCGGATAATAGTAGGCTTCCACCAATACTCCCTCATAATATTTCTTGTTATTCCATCCTTCGTTCCCCTGGACGACAATATAGAAATCAAGATCCGATGAATCTGTGCCGTGTCCTTGCTGAACCGATCCAAAAAAAAGAACTCCACACACCGCAGAGTCCTGTGAAGTTTGATTTAGGAATGCCTGATAGGCTCTCTGGAATTTTTCCTTCATGGGCTTCAATTTACTCGCTTTGATTTTTCTACCTTACTGCAACTCCCCTATCTTTTTTGCAAAATCATCCACCATTTGCTGTTATATTGCTCAAGCTTCACTTCTTCCAAGCCTACATCGGCTTCTTGAATCCATTCTCTCGCTAATTGAATATAGGAGCTGTGAAATTCCGTAGAATAACCTAATTTCTCGTAACCCGCATGAGTGCAATTATCAAAAATCATATACCCGCCTTGTTTCAACAATCTACCTAGCGTCGATATAATGCGAATAAAGCTTTCATATGCTGCGTTCTTTAATTCTCCCCGGTTATAATAATCCATCACCGCCTGCAGCAATTGAGGCTCAATGGTCCACCAGTTGCTGTTTACGGTATCTATTCCCTCTTTGCTTGCGATGATCGTCTGGATAATATCATTAAGGGCGTGGTGCAGTGCGATGACATCAAAGGATTCACCCCCATAATAATTCAAAATATGGGCTCCGTCATCCTCGATCACCCGGATATCGATACGTAACCCCGCTGTTTTAGCCCTAAAATTGCGGGACAATTCCTTGTTCAGATTTGCGGTTGCATATTGTGCACCCTTTCCTGTATACGCATCCAATGCTTTAGGAATATAAACCGTATCTCCCGCAGCAATTTCAAAAAGCATAGCATTGGCAGGGACCGCCAGCCGCTCAAAAAGATTAAACCATGATGCTGTGTAGAACAATTCAAACAGTTCAGGGCCCATCTCCCCCGATAGCTGGATGGGGACACGGATCACTTGCTTTAATTCTTTCTCCAATTCTGCAGCGGTCATCTTGCCCAAACGCAAAGCCGTTTCTTCCGGAAATTGCTTAACCAGAAGTTGCTCGAATTTTCCTGCCTCCACCTGCTTGGCCAGCACATTCAAATCCATTGTCATCACTCCATACCAGGGATTTACGAATGACGAAAAAATGCCCAAGGAGTAATTCCTGCATCCATGGGCACTATTTCGCCACCGACAAGTTAAACATACCATAAATTTACATCATGCTGTTCTCTTTTTTGGAGTGAGACAGATCTTTCGATGGCCGATATAGCAATTGTTCCGTTTGTCATCCTTGAAACGCTATCGTTTGCATCCCTTTTACTCCCGGCTTTGTTCGGAAAAGGCTGCCGGCTAGCGGATACTCCTCCAGGTCTTGTTCAGACATGCCTGTCCGTGCGGTAGTGATATAAAGTTGATCCAGGTTAGGGCCGCCAAAAGTACAGGAGGTTACAAGTGGAACCGGAAGCTCGATCTTTCCCAACTGCTTGCCGCTTCCGGGGTCCCATCTGGACACCCGGGCTCCGCCCCAATGAGCTATCCACAGCATCCCTTCCTCGTCAATCGTCATTCCGTCCGGAAAGCCCTGATCTTGTTCCAAGCGGACGACCGCCCGTCTGTTGCTGATTGCCCCTGTCACCGCCTCGTAGTCAAAGGCGGCCACCTCTCTAGTTGGTGTATCGATGTAATATAGAGTGTCCCCGTCCGGACTCCAGGCCAGTCCATTGGAGCAAGATACGGATTCCACCATCCGCGATACTTTCCAGTCTTTGTCGAGGCGGTACAAGGCTCCTTGGCCGCCCTCTCCGGTTAACGACATCGTTCCGGCCCAGAATCTGCCCGCCGGATCACATTTCCCATCGTTAAAGCGGTTGCCAGGCAGTTGCTGTTCGGGATCATGAATGGCCGTCAGCTTTCCACTCTCTGGATCATAGGCATGGAACCCATGCTGAAGCGCCAGCAGCAGGCCTCCCGCTCGGCGGGGAACGACTGCGCCGATCATCTGATTCAGGGCGGTCTTATGTATTGTCTCCTTATGCGGATCGTATTCGTAAATCGTTTGCCCGATAATATCCACCATGTATAGCACTTTCCGCCGCTCATCCCATGTCGGCCCTTCTCCCAGAACTGCTTGAATACCAGCTACGGTTTCTACCATTATCCGTCACCTCATTTGTTTAATTGGGGAAAGGCGCCTTTTCCAATCGAATTCTATCCCGCTGCTTGCTATTTTTCCTTGTTTGGGAAGCGCTGTCAAGTTTGCCCCCCAACGCACCGTCAGCCTTTAACAGCGCCCACCGTAATTCCTTTTACAAAAAACCTCTGAAAAGCAAGGAAAAACAGCAGCATAGGGATAAAAGTGACCGTCGCCCCGGCCATGGCAAGCCCCAAATTAATGCTCTGCGTTCCATAAGCCAGCTTCGATACCGCAAGCGGCAGGGTAAACATTTCCCTCTTGTCCGTAACGACCAGCTGCCACAAATACTCATTCCATACCGCCACAAACGAAAAGATCCCCAGTGCGCCGATCGCCGGCTTAACCATAGGCAGCACTATGCTGATAAACGTTCGGATTTCCCCTGCTCCATCGATCCGGGCCGCTTCCAGAAGCTCATTGGGCAACGATTGCATATACTGCTTTACCAGGAACACCCCGAACGGATAAGCGATAAAAGGCACGATCAGCCCGGCATACGTATTGATCCATTTCAAATCGGCGATTAACAGGTAGAGCGGAATCAGCAGGACCTGATTCGGCAGCATCATCGTGATCAGCATCAGCCAAAACAACGGCCTCTTCCCGGGAAACTGCTTCTTGCCAAAAGCATACCCTGCCGTCGTACTGGTCAGAATAGCCCCAATCGAGGCACAGCCGGCAACAAAAATGCTGTTGAACAGCCAGCGGAAGGTCGGATTGTTCGTGAACAAATGATCATAGTTGGCCAGCGTCGGTGATTTCGGGAACCATTCCGGGGGCATCTTCATCGTATCTGACAAAATTTTGAAGGAGCCGGTCAGCATCCAGTACAGAGGCATTAGGGAAATCAGGGCCAGAACAATCACAACCGCCAGCCCCAGCACACTCCAGCCTCTCTCTGTCGCACTCATTTTGCGGTAATCCATCTTTTAACGGGTCCTCCTTTTCCATCAGCGGTCATTTCGGAAATCAAAACTCTGTGTCCTGTCCGAGCAAGCGGAAGTTAAACCAGGCCAGGAAGCTGACAATGACCAGCATAACCACACCAAGCGCGGAGGCGTAACCGAAATTAAAAAAATCAAATGCAGTCTGATAAATGCGGTAAACAATCGTCTGCGTCCCGTTAGCCGGCCCCCCGTTGGTAAGCAGCATGATAACGACAAATACCTGGAAAACGGCTATCGTCTGCGTCACCATAACGAACAGCGTTGTCGGTTTTAATAGAGGAAGCGTAATCCGGAAAAACCGCTGCCGGCTGTTGGCCCCATCAATCATGGCCGCTTCCTGCAAATCTTGGGGAATTCCTCCTAAGGCGGCCAGATACAGAATGATAGGCTGACCCAGCACCAAGGTAATAACAACTATAATAATGGAAACGAGCGCTTTGCCTGGAGTTCCGAGCCAAGCGACCGGCTCCAACCCTACTAGACCGATCAAATAGTTTAATAGCCCGTAAGTTGGATTATAAATCCATACCCAAACCATGGATAGGACTACTCCGCTCGCTACAACAGGCATGTAGAAGGACATCCGGAAGAAGGTCTGGACATGTTTGTTTAACGGATAAACCACTACGGCTACCAGGATAGAAATAACGACAACAGCCGGAACGACACCCAGTGTAATAAGCAGCGTGTTGATTAACGCCTTCCAAAAGGCATCGTCATGATAGAGGGCTATATAATGCTGCAGCCCAACGAATTCCCTCGTATTCAGCTTAACGTCGTAAAAGCTGAAGCCTACTCCTTGAATCAAAGGCAATAATGTAAAGATGACAAAAAAGAAGTAAGCCGGAAGGAGAAAAAAATACGCCCATCTAGCCTGTACGATTTTTCTGATCAACCTTATGCCCTCCTTCCTTTTCTATTCCCTAAGCAGACGCAAACCGAAAGACAGGGGTACGGAATGCCGCTATCCCGGGCATCCGTATCATTCCTATATTATTTCGCCAGTATTTTATTTACTTCCCGCTCGTAATCCTCCAACGCTTGGGCCGGTGTTTTCTGCTTTAATAGAACCGCCTGAATTTCCGGCTGCAGCAGAACGCGAAATTCCGCATATTTCGGATGGGTCAGGCCCATATCCTCCAGCCCTCGTTCTTCAATTATTTTCTGCAGCACCTTGTAGTTAACGTCCTCTTCCATGGGAACCCCGGCCGATTTTTTTACCGGGAATTGTCCGGCGCCCTTCGCATACACCTGCTGATGCTCCGTATTGTTGAGGTATAACAAGAATTCAATAACCCATTGCAATTTGTATTCGTCATCCTGTTTGAATACGGCGAAGCCGGTTGGTCCTACAGGAACCCCATTGCTGACTCTTTCGTCATTAGGCTGGTGGACCATGACCAGATCGTGCTCCCCTTTCGTCTTGCCTTCTTCCTTGGCGGCGTTCAGTCGGGCCCAGACTGCCAATGTATCGCTATAAGAGCCCAGTTGACCCTGCCACATCAGCATATCTAATTCCCCGTGTTGAGTCGTAACGGCACTTGGCTGCAGCATGCCTTCGTCGTTCAGCTTAACCAGATATTCCAGCGCTTTAATGGCCTCCGGGCTGTTCAAAGCTGTCTTGCTGTAATCGCCGTCCTTGAACAGCTTGGCTCCGAAGCCCCAGAGGAAGTTCAGGATGCCTTGGTCGGCCTGCGAAACCGCAATTTGTGCGGCATATGGGAAGACCTTGTTCTTCTCGGCTATCGCACGGATCGCCTCATCGAACTGCTCTATCGTCCAGTAAGGGCTTTCAGGTGTCGGCAGGAGATCCTCCTTGCCCTGCCGCGTCCATAACTCCTTGTTGACGACAAGGCCTGCCGCCCACGCATAGGCAGGGAGCGCATGAAGGTGTCCGTCAATGGTATACATATCCAGGTAATCCTGAATATAATCATCCAGCTCCTCCTGCGGCAGCAGGTCTTCCAGATTCTCCAGCACCCCTTCATAGGCGTACTGTGCAGTTCTTCCAAGGTAATCACGCAAAATATCTGGAGGCGTTCCTCCTGCGATGGCTATGGGCACTTTCTTAGGAAGATCATCCCATGTAAGCGTTTGAATATCGATGGTTACATGAGGGTGAAGATCCATAAACTTCTGAGCTTGAATTTTCTCGTAGTCGCCGTAATTTTTAGTTTCATCTTCCATTCCCTCAATAAATTGAAAACGCGGGTCAATCCAATAAGTGATGGTGACCGGCTTGTCCCCGGCGGCCCCATCTGATCCGGCCCCCGGAGAAGAACTTCCCGGCTGGCCGGCGCAAGCCGTGAACATTAATAAGACCGTGAGCAGTCCGCTCATAATCGGTAAACGAAACTTTCTCATCCCATTTCCCCCCTAAAATCATAATAGTCATGTATAGGAACAGGCGAACCTGCAGCTATAAACGGAACACCGGGCCGATTCGTTGCTGGTGGACTCAAGCAAATATTCGCGTATCACAATGAGAGACAGAGTCTCTAATAATTACTTATATTTTATTATAGAGCCTAATTAGTGTCAAGCATGGAATGAAATCGCCTTCATTTTATAGTTAACATGTTTATCAGGTTAATGGGCAGAATAAAACCGGAGCTCCTTGTGGGAACTCCGGCTTGTTATGGATAGCCTTGCCGTCCTGCATTTCTATCTTGCCCCAAAATACCCTAACCTGCGGGAAAATTGTGCGGCAAGGCCCTTCATTTTGATTCCGATTTCACGAATCTGCTCATACGAGACATTGTAGCCGCTGACGCTGATTGCCGCAATGACATCGCCTCCACGGTCACATACCGGTGCGGATGCGCATCTCATGCCCACTACCGCTTCCTCGTTATCAATCGCATAACCGTTCTGTCTGACCTTCTCCAGCTCTTCCAAATATTTCTCCACCGAGCCGATCGTAGTGCTTGTCAGCTTCTCGAAGCTGCAGGTTTCCAACAGCTTCCTGGTCTTTTCCTCCGGCAGCCAGGCGGTCAAGGATTTGCCCAAGGCGGTATTATAAATCTGCTTCCTTTGCCCGACGGCTCCAAATAAATACTTGAAATGATCCGGTTCTACGTTCACCAAATACAGCACCGAGTCTCTGTCCAGGATGGCCAGGTGCGCAGTCATGCCTATTTCCTCGACCACTTGCATAAGCATCTGTTTGCCCTCGTCTACCAGGGAAGTGGAGCCCGTAAATACGGATCCGAGCTCAAATGCCTTCGGGCCTACCATATATTTGTCGGTATCCCGAACCTGTTGCAAATAACCATGTGCCTGCAGGGTGAGCATTAAACGGTGAACAACGCTCTTGTGCAGCCCAAGACGCTTGGCAATTTCCGTTACCCCCATAGGGCGCCTTTCCTCTATAAAGCTTTGCAGAATAGTCAACGACCGGTCCACGGACTGGATCAGGAAGTAGGGGGAATCTTTCGTTTTGATGGAAGAGTCTGTCATGACAAGTCACCTGCTCCCGCTGTGATTAAAGACTAGCCGGGTTAAACCCCTTTGTAGGCCGTACAGTCTATAATAGCTTCATTACATTCAATAAAAATCCGAAGAAAACGGATAATAAAATTATACACAAACTAATCCAAAAAGAAAATACGCTGTCTCGATTAGTGACGTGGCGAGTTTCGTAAGTTAGCGGGCCGTCCACAAATGGGGGGTAATAACCGCATCATCTACATGTGCAAAACGGTTCAAGAGCTCTTCCCTAAGCCCTTCAGGCAATGGAGGTCCCGCCATCAGCCGCAGGTTCTCCCTAATCTGCTCCTCTGTCTCCGCTCCAATAACGAGACTGTCCACTCCGCCGCAATCCCTGACAAAGGAAACCGCCATCTGGGACAACGGAAACCCGTACTTCCCGGCCAGTTCGTGAAGCCCCATCAACGGCGCTTTCGCCTTGGCCATCGTTTCCCCAAGCTCCTTCGGCTGCATAAGGATAAGGCCCTGCAGGAAAACACTGCGCACAAACACTACCTTTCCCTTCTCCTTCAGCTTCCGCAGCCAGCCATTGCGCAAGGGGCGGTGGTCAAGCAGATTCATAGGCAGCTGTACCGCTTCATAAAGATCGTCAAGCAAACGGCTGCCAATCACGGAATACTCTTCCTCGGTGTTAAAAGCAATGGAAATGCCGGCACGCTCTATCAAGCCTTCCTTACGCAGGGAACGTAAGCCGTCTTCAACAACGTCCCCATGCTCCTTCAAAACATCGGTATTGTGCAGCATTAGCAGCGGAATGGAGGACATACCGAGCAGCTGCAGGGAATCGATGGCCTGCCTTCGCATGTCCTGCTCCAGATGATCGGGGTCAAGCCTCCCGCCGGCCCCCATCTTCAGCTTGGTAATAATGAAGGGACTCTTGCCCCGGCTGAACCGGCCGAGCAGCGCTTCCGCCCGGCCGTACCCTGCAGCAGTGTCAAATGAAGTTATGCCCTCATTCCAAGCCAGCTCCAGAAGCCGCAGCGCCTGCTCCTCCGAAGGCATGCCTCCCCGGTTGTTAATGCCGTATGGAATCCCTAATTGAACCGTACCCAAAGTAAGCCCCGATACCTTCAGTTCAGCATTTGGTTCCATCATTATGCTCCTCTCCACGCTTCACTCAACAACCGTCGAGCTAGCAATACGCAGTCTTTTTGCAACACAAAAATGCAGGACCATTGTCTTCCCTGACCGTTAGGGTAAGCAATGGCCCTATCTGACTAGCGGATAGTTAGTGGCTGCCTATTCATAGTTTAGTTTAGTATTCTTCATAAAGCCTCAGTTCGTTCAGCACAGGCCAGCCCTCTGATCTTGTAATTTCCACCTTGACGTACTTGGCCGGTTGGACAGTGTCGAAATGATGGATATCCAAATAGTCGCTGTTGTGCCTTGCCCCGGTGTAGGAAATAACCGGCGTCCACGTCGTTCCGTCTACGGATAGCGACACGATAGCGTCCTCCGCATACTCTCTGGGCTTCAAATTGATCGCAATGGCACCAAGTTCTCTCACGGCATCCAATTCTACAGTATAGTATGCTGGCGGTGGGGTGGAAGAATTTCGCGTGGCGGAATCCCAATAATTCAGACTGCCGTCCAGCGGCCCGGTAACGCCCACCCTGCCCGATGTATAAGTCATATCGGTATCAATCTGAATTTGGCCGTTGTTGTATAGCGACAGCAGATCAATCTGGGCCAACGCAGGCTCGCCGTATAATGCAATTTCGCTCAGAACCGCTTGCCCGGACACTTTCGTAATTCTCACTCTAACTTCCCTTACCTGGAGACCGGGATCAAATTCATGGATATCGAGAATCCCTTGCTCATGAACAACGTCAGTGTAGGAGAACAAGGAATTCCACTGACCCTGCCCATCCTTATACTCAACAACCGCACTCTCCGGTCTTCCGGCTTGCGGTTTCAAGTTGATTCCGATAGCGTTAATATTGTAGGTCTTTGGTAAAATAAGAGTGTAGTAATAGGATTCAGGCGGAATGGGGACACTTCCCCAAGCTGCGTAATTCAAGCTCGCCACTCCATCAATGGCTCCTGTTGGTTTGACATGCACGCGACTAGGAGTATCCGGCTCCTCATAGTCCATATTGGTATCAATCTGCAGACTTCCATTATTATACATGGCAAGCAGATCCATACGGTCGGTGCGCTTCTCAACCGTTACATCCTCCATGTTAAGATACTTTCCGCCTATGAAGCCCTTGGAGGAATGAGCATCGTAGAAGACGATAAAGATCCGCCCATCGGAAAGCTCAACCGCACTCGGATAAGCCATGTCCGTTGAGCCAGGGCTTTTATAGATGAGAGCATCCTCCCAATCATCCCAATCGGTTCCGGGCTCCAACACTCGTCCTACTACAGCTCTTCCGCTGCTGAAGTCAAATTTGCGGTCTCCCCACGTATGAAGCACAGTACCGTTGCTGAGCACAAGCAGATCCGAGCAGTGGGCATACATCGTGGTTCTGACCGCGGCAGTCCAAGTGTGCCCGTTATCAAACGACTCCGATTCCCAGGCAATCCCATTGTCGCTGCTTGAAAAAGTTCGGTGCATGCTTATCAGGTGCCCGCCGCCCAAATCGGCCATAACCGGTTCAACAAATCCGATAGCCGGAAACGGATTGGGCTGAGGCAAGGGTACCGGCTCGGCCATCGTCGCTTCCAACGAGGGATTCCAGGTCAAACCCCCGTCCAAGCTGCGAACAACCACCGATCGGCTAACCCCTTGATCGGAAGTGTAGGAGCCATAGATAGGGAGCAGAAGCTCTCCGGTATCCAATTCAATCATTTTGGAAGAAACAGCTGCGTTTATCAGGTTCGTTTGTACCTTGACTGGCGCGCTCCAGGTCAAGCCCTCATCCGTGCTTCGGGATACGTATACTTGGTTTACTCCGTTATCGGGTTTAAACCAATTCAGCAGCAGCGTTCCGTCAGACAACAAGGTAATGGAAGGATCACGGTCATCCTCTGGCGTATCTATGATGATCCGCGGCTGAGTCCAGGTCAGTCCTTCATCCGTGCTCTCTACCATAGCGATTCTGCCGTTCGTGTTTTGATGAGCGGTTGCACTGTAGTAGACTACAATAAGCTTGCCGTCCGGCAATTGTTCCATAGAGGGGAAAAAGGTATTGTAACCATCTGCCGTCTTTGCGGCTACAATCACATCCGGCTCTGACGGATTAGGCACAGCAGCCAATGCCACCAAGGGAATCATCAGCAAAAACAAGCTCATCAGCATGATCATCGGTAATTTTCTCATAAGAGCATCCTCCGAATTAGAAAATTTAGCAGACCTCGACGCCATAGTGAAGGGCTGCCACTCAGCAGGTCCCAATGACTCTACTCCCGAAATCGACTTCTATTTATTCGTCCATTTTCCCGATTGCTCGTCCCACCTCCCTCCAATAACACGCTGCCCGGTAACAGATGCAAGTTAGTTGCACATCAACATGGGTGAAGGTGAATGCTTGGATGCGGGCGAATGTGTGAATTCTAGTGAATTTATTATTTCTTCGGAATTATCGCTGTTCCCCAAATGATGGATTGGCACAAAACACAACAGCGCATGGAATAAAGAAGCTACCAAGCGGTCCATCCGCCATCCACTACAATATTGGATCCGGTTACAAAGCTGGAGGCACCGGATGCCAAGTAGAGAACGGCACCCACAATTTCATGCGCCTTTCCTACTCGGCCAAGCATCGTTTTGCTGTTCAGCCGGGCCAAAAAAGCTTCGTCCTGCTGAACCTTGGGATTGGGAAATGGCCCCGGAGTAACGCTGTTCACACGGATGCCCTTCGCAGCCAGATGTGCCGCGCAATAGCGGGTGAACTGGATGACGGCCGCTTTGCCGGCTCCGTAATTGGCCGGGTTGTTCGCCCCGCTGGTTCCGTAGATGGACGGGTCGGGCGAGACCATTCCATACATGGAGGCGATATTGACGATGCTTCCGCCTCCTGCAGCCTCCAGATGCGGCACGGCTTCGCGGGTACAGCGGAAGCTGGTGCCCACCGCCCCGTCCAACCCGCGCGCCCAATCCTCGTCGGACATCCGCTCCACGGTTCCGAGCGGACCATACCCGGCCCCGTAAGTGGCGCAGTTGATCAGAACATCGATGCCGCCGAACGTTTCTCTCGTTTCGCTGAACAGGCGGCGAATCGATTCGGTATCCGAAACATCACAAGCTGCGCTTACGATTCTCTCTCCTTCATGCTCTGCGAGCTGCAGATCGGCCGCCACCACTGAAGCGCCGAAATCAGACATGGCGCGAACGATTTCACGCCCCAAATAACCGTTTCCGCCGGTGACAATAACAGTTTTGTTTTCCAAGGAAAACAAACTCTTGTACATGCTTAGGCCTCCTCAATTATCAAATCCATACTGGTCGTTACCGTGCTGACGCTTGACGCTATGCAAACCGGCTATTTGGCGGTGTAGCCGCCGTCTACCGGAAGGTTAACCCCGGTTATATAAGCCGAAGCATCTGAAGCCAAAAAGACGATGCTGCCCATCAGATCGCTTTCCCCCGCCATTCTCCCGAGGAAAGTCCGTCTGCTGTAGCTATCAATAAAAGCCGGAGGTGTGCGCTCGGAAGCCATTCCACCTGGACTAATACAATTGCAGCGCACCCCGCTCTTCCCATAGTAGCTGGCCGTAAAGCGGGTAAAATTGATCATGCCGCCCTTATGAAAGAAGTAGTCGGGAACAAAGCCATGGAAATCGACATCCCGGTAAATTTCGGCGTCAGGCCCCACCATGCCCTGGATAGAGCCTACATTAATAATAGAGCCTCCACCCTGTCCGGCCATCACGTCGCCAAAAGCGCGGGTCATGGCGAATAATCCCGCGGCGTTAACCTCCATGCTCTTGGTGAATGCATCCAAAGGGTCTTGCCAGGAGCCCATCGTACGCAGCACCGCATTGTTGACGAGGATATCAATGCGTCCGTACTCCTCCAGCAGCGTATCCCTTAGGGCCAGAATCGACCGCTCCTCGGCCTGGTCCAGCTGGCGGGCGGTAACCTGCACCCCTTTAGCGGCAAAGCCCGATCCGATCTCGGCGAGCTTGTCGCCGCTGCGGGAAGTTACCTGGGTAATCGCACCCGCCTGAGCGAGCGCGGCGGCAATTTGCCGCCCATACAAGCCGCTGCCTCCGCTTACGACAGCTACTTTTCCCTCGAGTGAAAAAGATGACATAACATTCATGTTGTCCCCTCCTTCGAGCTTTCCGAGTAGATGCTGTTCGCCGTTCTTCCGGCAGACGACATCAGCCGCTTCATAATGGCATTGTAATACTGGCTTAAAGCGACGACGTCCGCTCCAATGCTGATGAACCGGTAACCAAGCCCGATCAGTTCCTCGCGGTTGTCCAGGCTCCCCACGGTGCCCGCGAACTTCCCGTATTTGTTGGCAAGATCAGCTATCCGCTTCCGGGTTTCCAACAGCAAAGGATGATCCATCCGGCCGGGGGCTCCGATCGATTGACTGAAGTCGCCCGGACCGAAAAAGATCATATCCACCCCTGGCAAAGCGATGATCTGCTCCAGTTCATCCAACGGCTCCACATCTTCAATCTGCAAGATCAAAAAGCGTTCTTCATTAGCCTGCTTGATGTAGTCGTTAAAGTCCACGTTGCAGTAGGCCCCGTCCGAATTGCCCCCATCGACCGGCCTCAAGCCAAGCGGATGGAACTTCGTGCTGCGTACCACCCGCTTCGCGTCTTCCAGACTCATGATATGCGGTACCATAATGCCGGCAGCGTCCATTTCCAGCGGGCGGATATAGTCGCTATAGCTTCCGCGTGCAACGCGGACAATCGTATCCACGTCGTGAGCCTTGGCGGCCAGAATTTGCTTTTCTACTGCAGACCAGTCATTGGGCACATGCTCCATATCGGTCCAGATACAGTCAAAGCCCGACATAGCGGCTATTTCCGCTGTACGGGAATCGGCCAGATTAAGCTTGGTGCAATAAGCTACTTCTCCCGCGTGCAGTCTTCGCAGCACCCTGCTCGGCCGCATCGCGTACTTTCTTACGGACATAATGGTTCCTCCTGATTATTGAGTTGTTATCGTTAGCAGCAAAAGTATTGACTGCGGCTCCCGGAGCATCAACTGAACGGTCGGCTGATCCGTCACAGGCTAACCGTTTGATTGGTCCGTCAACGGCTGACAGGCGGCTGATCGGCCAACGGCCACCTCTGCTGACCGCCTGATCCGCTGACAGAATTAAGCAATGCTGTCATTCCAGCCCCGCAAGGGAAGGCGCTATATCGTCCACCGCAATTTCCGCTCCCTGCTGTTCGCGGCTGCGAATTCCCGCTATGAGAAGCTTCATCAGTTCAACTGTCTCCGCAAATGGAAATGGCCTTTTGCCTGTGCGCAAATAATCGATAAAAGCTTGAAGCTGGGCTTTGAACGAATAGAAGGTATCTTGAAAAGAAACATGCGCATGCCCAGCCGTACCGCACAGAAGCACGGGGCCAAAACCTCCATACATATCGGCTGTAACGGAGATTACAATATCCGCCCCGCACCGGTGCTTAAGATGCACGATGTTCCGGTCCTCCGTGCCCGTATTCCGCACCGTCAAAAAACCCGGCCCCACAATTGGATAGATTCCTTCCAGCGCATGAATGCCGTACCGTTCCCAGGACTTGGCCATAGCCACCGTTGCATAGCGCAGCCGACCCAAATTCGCTGTCGACAGCCGGTAAGGCAAATATTCCTTGCTGTATCTCATGCAGCTGGAGGATAAGATCGCCCTGCCCTCTCTTGCCCATTGGGCAAATATAGCTAAATCGCTTTCGTTATCCACCAGCGGCTTATCCACGAACACGGGAAGACCAGCCTCTACAAAAGGCCGGCACCGCTCCACATGCTCTCCCCCTTTGTCGGTTGCAATGATGACCGCATCCACCTGGCCAATAACCTGCTCCGGATGGCTTACAATATGGGGAATTAAGGACGCCTCCGCAACGAGTGCGGCATCTTCCGGCGAATCCGTCCAAATATGAGTCACCTCGGCTCCCTTAATGCGCAAATTCTCCTTCGGCTCTTTAGCCAAATACTCCGGAATGCCGGGATAAGGACAGCTCTGCATAGCCCTCTCATTGTATCCATTGAAGATGGCGCTCCAGGAATAAGGATGCCCGTTGCCATCAACCATTCCGATCATCGCCAAACGAATAACTTCCCTTTCTACCAAAGCGTTGGCCATATTCTATCCCCCCACGGCTTAGTCATCTGAATCGTTTTGAACTATTCACTCACATTTCAATGTCATTCTTGGAAGAAGAAATAAGATCGTCTCATATATAGAGACACTATACCTATATAGACTACAACCCCATTATATAATAGTCAGGAACCAACGTAAATAAAAAAAAAAAAACAGCCCCCCTTTTACAAGAGTTCGCTGCAATTATTTAAACCATGTTTTAGAGAGCATTTTTTCTTTTCATTCTTTTCCTTATGATCAAGAAGGCAAACGTAATGAGAATGGTAAGCACAAAAGTTGTACTGGCGCTCAATTTAAAGGAAGTCGCTTTTTTCTCCATAGAGGTCCCTTCCGAATTGTCCGGCGACTTGATCGGTTTCATAGATTGAACATGGGCGCCCTCTCTGGTTTCCAGCTCCTCGGAATAAAGCGTGGTTCCGTCGAGACTCGATACGACAAGTTGACCGGAGGATTCGTTAATCTGGATCACGAAATTTTCATCTTTGCGGCTTGTGAAGGTTAGTTGCTGCGGGATGACGAAGCGATCCTGATAAGCTTCCAACAGGGCGGGGGGCAATGAGACTTGCCGGGTCTCAAATTGAGCAAACCCGTAATCAAATAACGTCTCCATATCGCTGTATGCGGATTCTGCCGAATCGGCCTTCAGAGTAACAGCGATCCATTCGGACTCCCCCCTCTGGACTGACGCCACCAAAGTATTTCCGGACTCGTTAACGAAACCGTTTTTTACTCCTGTAGTACCCTCATATCGCCATAAAAGCTTGTTATGATTGTAAAGTGTCGTTTCCCACCCTTCGCCAATCCATTCCATTTCCTTCGTTCCTACAATCGAACGAAACAGTGAGTTCTTCATCGCATATTGGGTAATTTTTGCCATATCATATGCGGTGGTTTGATGATTTTCATCGAACAAGCCATGTGGATTTTGGAAAGTTGTGTTCTTGACGCCGATCGTCTCCCGAACAAAGCGGTTCATGCGTTCGGCAAATTGAGCTTCGCTGCCGTCCATATGTTCTGCAATCGCAGTAGCCGCGTCATTGCCTGAATTGATGAGCAGTCCTTGCACCAGCTTTAATAAAGGAACCTGCTCCCCTTCCAGCAAATAAACCCGGGTCCCATCGATATTTCTCGCCTTTTCGCTAACCGTAACGATGTCGTCCAGATTGCCGTCCTCTATCGCGAGAATTCCTGTGACGATTTTCGTGATGCTCGCAGGATACATGAGGCGGTCACTTTCTTTGTCAAACAAGACAGCGCCGGTAGCAGCGTCTATTAAAATAGCCGCCTCACTATGAAGCGATATCGCTTCATCTTCTTCCATTGCGTATGCTAGATTTGGAAAAGCCATCATAAACGACAAAATAAACAAAAATAACGTTTGGATAATAGGTTTCATTGCTTCCTTTCCTTTTCATGGACTAAATAAGTGGCATTATCTCCCCAAAAAACGAAGATATGCTTCGCAGCAAAATCCTCCCGCGCCTTAACAGGGTCGGCATAGCTTCAAAATAGGGTCTTACATAACTTTTCGGGGTCCCGGTTAAACCGATAGACTATTTCATTAATACCAACAATATAGATAGACGATTTTCACTTAGTTTTGAAAAATAATACCAAAACAGACGTGCAAATTCAAACCTTGGCCATAATTGAATAAATAAAAAAGGGCCCCGCCTCTTATTTCAAAGGCAAGGGACACTTATCAGAATTCAAAAAAGCTCAGGCTGAGCGTACCATCGATTCAGATCGATGGCTCCTTGAACTTCCAGGAGCCGGTAGGCGCATTTTTGGCCCAGTATCCGAAGGTCAACTTTCGCATTGCCCAGGCCTCTATGGAAGATATGGGACAATTGATTGAGAATGGCGAGATCGATTTTTGTTTCACTGCGATGCCAATTGAACGTCCGGGAATTAGCGCACTTCCTGTATTGAATGAGGAGGTGTTTTTGGCCGTTCCTAGCGGACACCGATTAGCGGAGCGGGATAGAATCTGTTTAAGCCAAGCGGCAGATGAGCCTTTTGTCGGCTACAAGGAAGGCTATCCTTTTCGCACCATGAATGACGAATTCTGCCGGGCTGCAGGCTTCCGCCCCCATGTTGTGTATCATGTAAAATGGTGTTGTTCCCATAGGAGCGATCCGCTACCAGGACGAATGCAGAATCAATGACTTCCGGGGCATTTACTAAACCTCGGGCGTTTGATTCAAGCTAAGCTAATCGGCGGTTACACGGACGATTGCAATTGCCTTTAAACCTTCGTATTCAACCGTGACCTCCGTCTCCCCTACTTGCTTAGGAACAATCGTGCCGTCTGCACGCACGTCCAACACCGAACAGTCATCTGCCGTATAAGCCGGCCGCAAAACAGTTATGGCAACCCCGTCTTTATACTTCGCAATCGGATTGAGGCGGCATGCGGGCCCTGCAAGCTTTATCTCCTTGCAACCGTGCAAAGCAAGCGACTGTATCTCACCCCTGGCCCCAAACATATGAATGAGGGGCGAGGCCAGTCTTGCCGCCCAGTCCTTCTCCACATGCCCGGCCTCCGGGTCACAATAATACGCCAGCTCGCCGTCAGCGGTGTAACCCAATTCGAGCAGTTGCTCCGCAACTCCACGCACATGCTTCTCCATGACTAGAGTGCCTTCGCGGCCGCCGAGATCGATCCAGATGCTGGACAACGGCTGCTTCTGGCGAAAAACATGCAATTGCGGCGCTTCTGTGCCGTGGGCGGGGTCTACGCAGTAGAAATACGGAGAAATGATCGCCAGCTTGCCGAAAATATCCGGACGTAGGAACCCCATATGGTAGGTGACCTGCCCCCCTCGCGACGACCCCATCAGCGCCGTATGCTCCGGACCTGACGAGGTCCGAAACACCGCATCGATGTAGGCCTTTACCTCTTCGATAACAAATGCTTCATACAAATGGCCTTTCGGCTGGATTTGCACTTTATCGGACCGAAACTGTACGCCTTCCAGGTCATGAGTGAACTCGTCGGCCCGCTCCATCCCCATATTTGCGATGCCCACCACGATGATTTCTGCCATCCGGCCAAGGTCAATGAGCCGGTCGACCGTCTCGTGCACGTTCCATGAGTAACCGTTGAATGCCGGGTGAAAAATATTTTGCCCATCGTGCATGTACAGCACAGGATACCGCCTGGTTGTATCCTGCCGGTAGCTTGGCGGCAAATAGATAAATAAATCTCTGCAGTTATCGAAACTCGCGGAATAAAAATTTTCGATGCGTAAAATAGTGGACCTGTTCGTCATTGCAATCCCCCCTGCAAACGCACACCCGACATATCTACCCAATTCTCCACTTCGTAATACAGCTTCAATCCGTCCTCCGCCTTAAAGCTCCGGTACGGAACCTCATGCCCCTTCCCATCGGTCTCATGTTTGCCGAGCCCCCGGGATATCCGAAACATAAAAGCTACGTTTCTCGGCACCTCGAACGTACCGCCGAACAGCCCGTCTTGAGCGAGCGGCAGCTCAATCCCGGCATACAATCTGTCCGTCTGTGGCGTGTTGTCCGGTACCTTCACATACATCTCCATAGAAACCGTCTCGGAAACGTGAGGAATGACTTCAACATCAAGACCGGCTGTCAAATCTTGTCCGGCATAGATTATCGTCGTTTTGCCAGTCTTCTTCGGCAGCAGGGTTCCATCTGCACGGACCTCAATGACCTCCGGATTGGCTGCCTCATAGCGGGCGTCCAAATCCGTCATCATAAAACCGCTGTCGTAGTGCACGACTGCATTCAACGAGCATCGCTGCCCTTCCAGACCAACGACATTAGGACCGTGCAGTTCGGCGCGTATCGGCGAGCCGATCTCACCGAAGAAATAGAGCAGCGGCGCATGAACTCTGGCGGCCCAATCCTTCTGGGAATGACCGGAGCCGACCGCAATATGGAACATGAAATCCTCTCCCGGCTTAAAGCCTGCCCGGACAAGGATGTCCGCCACTTGGCGAACATGCTTTTCCATTACCGTATAGCCTTCAGAATCGCCGATATCCATCCATATCTTCAGCTCCTCCTTCTGCTTATACACCTGGCTCAGCCATCGCTCCTCCATCGTGGCCGAATCCACGCTGACAAAAAAAGGGCATAACGCGCCGATCATGCCAAACGTGTCCGGATGGCGGAAGCCGATATTGTACGAGACAAGCCCGCCGGCAGACGATCCCATCAGAGCGGTATTCTCCTTGTCCGGCAAGGTACGGTACTGCTTATCGATAAAAGGCTTGACTTCCTGCAGCAGAAATTGCTCGTATAGCTCCCCTTGGTTCGTCATGCCGAACACGTCGCGTCCGTCCGGGTTCGCATGCATATATTCGGCGATTCTTGCATCTTCCACATGGGCGATCGCCACGACGATTATTTCCCGCATCTTTCCTTCTGCGACTAACCGGTCAACGGTGAGATGAACGTCCCACGACTCGCCCTTCTGATCTTGAAAGAAGACATGCTGCCCGTCATGCATGTACAGAACCGGATACCTTTTATCGACTTCACTTGCATAACTTAGGGGCAAATATATAAATAGATCCCGATCGTTATTTAATAATTTAGAATGAAAATCTTTAATTTCAATTAACCGCGATGCATCCACCTGGCATTCTCCTCATACCCGGGGGTCACGATGTAACGGACAAATAAATGAATTTGTTATGATTGCTGTAATCTGCATCTTGGATATTGCCGTTCATCATGCCCACAACCGGCTTATAATCGTTTAATTCATATGACAGATTCACAACATGAGCCGGCAAAATATCCGGACAATGGCTTGTACAAAGAACCGCAATCCGGTCCTGAGTTCCACGGGTCCGCACAATTTCATTAGCGAGAAACTCATTGATGACAAGTCCCTTGCGATCCGTGAACTTGTTTAAAAAATCGTCCAATCCCTCTTTACTCTCATATCTATGAATCCGTTCTTCGTCCAATCCGGACAGTTGTTTGATGGTATCGACAAACTCCGCATTATTGTACGCGTCCATCACAAGGAAATCCGGAGCACTGCCGAGCAGCGTACCTGCGATCCGGAAGCTGCTTTCAAAATCGGGCAAAACTTTATGAAACAACGTATCTTCGATCCAGCTGTCAATGACAAAGACAGGAATCCCGAAACCGAAAAAACGGGAAACCGTCGAAAATCGCTCCTGATCTACATTAATCAGAAAGACGCCGTCCAGATTTCGCTCCCGGATCATGTCATACGACGGGGCGTCACCGTCAACCTGCATAAAAATAACGTGATATCCAAGCTCGCCGCACAAACGTTCGAGCGTATACAGCGTTTTGACGTATTTTAAATCCGACCACGGCTGAGACACCAAATCCCGAAACAATAAGATGCCGATCAGACCGGTTTTCTGAAGCTTTAAGGAACGGGCACTGCGGTTCGTGACATAGTGAAGCTGCTGCGCGATTTTCAATACCTTCATGCGTGTCTCGTCGGAAATCGACTGCGTCTTCACGTCGTTCAAAATATATGAAACGGTTGCGATCGATACGCCCGCTGCCTTCGCGATATCTTTGATTGTCGCTTTTTTCATCGTTATCATCCGCCCTCACTTAAACGTTTCGGTCGATTTAACCATACGCTATTTGATTTGTCAAGCGCTCAAGGATACCCCGGCCAATACAAGCCATCCGAACCCGGGCAAGGTAACGGTTATTGCTCCATCAGCCATCCGAAATGTCCCGTTGCCGCCTGCCATAACGAACGATTCCGCCGGTTCCGCATTGAACGTAATCGTTTTTCCGGCTTCCTCGTGATTAAAACAAATATACATCTGTTCGCCGGCATGCGTTCTGCGCACGACTAGCTGGCGGCTATGTGCATAAACAAATTCGAAAGAACCTTTCTGCAGTGCGGGATGTTTCTTGCGCAATTCAATAAGCCGGCGGTAAAAGCCGAGCAGCACTGCATCTTGGCGCGCCTCGTCCCAAACCATCGGTTTCCGGCAATCGGGGTCGGCACCGCCAGTCATTCCGATTTCATCTCCGTAGTAAATGCATGGCGCCCCCGGCAATATAAATTGCAGCAATGCGGCTTGCATGACCTTGCGTACATCTCCCGCGACAGTGAGCACCCTTGGCGTATCGTGGCTCCCGATAATATTAAACGCCGCTTCATTTACTTGCTGCGGGTAGCTTGCCAGAAGCCGGCTGATTCGGGAAGCTAACATTTGAGCATCAATGGTGTCTTGTGCGCAAAACTGAAGGACTGCCTCGGTTGCAGGATAGTTCATCACAGCATCGAACTGGTCTCCGCGCAGCCACGGCATCGCATCATGCCAAGTTTCGCCCAATATATAAAAGTCGGGCTTAAGCGCTTTTAATGATTTGCGGAACTCGCGCCAGAAATTGTGATCGACCTCGTTGGCCACATCCAGTCTCCAGCCGTCGATATCACATTCCTTGACCCAAAATTGAGCTACCCCGAGCAAATAATCTCGCACTTCCGGGTTAGCCGTATTCAGCTTGGGCATATGCGCTTCGAACGCAAAGCAATGATAAAGCGGCCTGTCTGTATCTTCAAGCTGTTCGTCCTTCATCAGAAACCAGTCCCAATAAGCCGATGCCCGCCCCTTCTCAAGCACATCGCGGAAAGGAGCGAACCCGGAGCCGCTATGATTGAACACGGCGTCGAGCACAACACGTATCCCCCGCTCATGAAAGGCTTTAACAAGCTTTTTCATCAAGCTGACATCGCCAAAATGCGGATCGATCCGGTAATAATCGGTCGTATCGTATTTATGATTGGTGTTGGCTTCGAATAGAGGCGTAAAGTAAACGGCATTGACGCCAAGCGACTGAATATACTCGATCCGGTCCAGCACCCCTTGCAAATCTCCGCCGTAATAATCGTGCGGTCCCGGATTGTCCTCCTCCCAGGAGCGAACTCCGACGGGATCGTTTGACAAGTCGCCGTTAGCAAACCGTTCGGTAAATATTTGATAAAAAATCGCTTCTTTAACCCAAGCCGGCGGCTTCAATACTTCGTCCGGCCATATAAACGGGTAGTCGAAAAAGGTCAACGGATCTTGCGGCTTGCGCTCTGTAAAGCCTTGCTCCGTATACCACAGCTTCCGTCCCCCGGAAATAAGCTCGAATGCATACCGGAGCCTGAAGTGCGGCGGCGTCAGCTCCGCCTGCCAATAATCGAACAGCTCGTCGGACGCCATAATACGCATATTCTTTTCCGTGACCGTGTTGTTCCAATCGTACTTGTCCCCGTGTAAAGCTTTTACGGTTTGAAGATCGCCTTTCCGGGCGCGCAGCCGAATATGAACGGTACGGTCGTCGTAAGCGTAGCAGTAGCTGTCCGCAGAGCGGTGATAAATCGCTTCAACGAGCATGATCTCTCCCCTCCATCCATTCTCTAATTGTTGTGCTGCCTCTTTTCTGCCCCGTCATTTCTCCCATCAGCCTTTATCTGCACCCGATGCAAGCCCGCCAACCAAATATTTTTGGAAATACATATAAAGAATCGTAATAGGCAGCGCTACGAGCACGGCCCCGGCGGCGAATAAGGTAAAGCTGGAATTCGTTTCGTTGGCAACCATATTGTACAGTCCTTGAGCCAGCGTCATTTTGTCGTACGATCTTAATATAATTTGCGGCAAAATAAAATCCATGAACGGCGTAATAAAACTGTTCAGCGCCACAAAAGTTACGGCCGGCAGCGACAACGGCAAAATGATTTTGAAAAAAATGTCCTTATGGGTTGCTCCATCTAGAAAGGCCGCTTCCTCCAGACTGCGGGGGATGGTATCAAAGTGGCCTTTCATGACCCATGTTCCCATCGAAACCGCTCCGCCGGCATACACAACAATGATGCCAAGATGAGTGTCGAGCATTTTTAACTGTAACAGCAGAACAAAAATCGCCATAATGGACAGGAAGCCCGGGAACATCTGCAAAATTAGCAGCACAATCAAGCCTAGTTTCCTGCCGGCGAACCGGAACCGGGAGAAAACATATGCCGTCAACGATACCAAAGCTGTCGATACAACCGCGCTTACGGCTGCGATCTTGATCGTGTTGCCGTACCATAGCATAAAATCGGTATTGCGGATCAATTCGGTGTAATGGCCGATCGTTGGATCGGAGGGAAACATGTTGCTGACCAGCAGCGTCGTCCCCGGATTCAGCGACGTTCCGACAACCCAAAGCATCGGATAAAAGATTGCGGCTAGCAGAATGGCAAAAACCGCATAAATACCGGCAACGACCAGTTTATTTTTCAGCATGGACATCAGACCAAATCCTCTTCTCGTATTGACTTCATTCGCCTGTAATTCCAGATGGAAAAGGCTGCGATGAACAAAAACATCAGGATGGATACCGCCGAAGCCATGTTGAACTGACTCTGATTTAACGTCATCTTAAAGATCCACGAAATCAAAATATCGGTGCTCCCCGCATAATAATAATCAGGATTGTTCGGCTGCCCGTCCGTCAGTAAATAAATCAGGTTGAAGTTATTGAAGTTAAAAGCAAACTGCATAATGAGAATCGGCGCCGTAGCTGTCAGTACAAGCGGCAGCGTAATGCCGAAAAACTTGTGCCGCCCGGAGGCTCCGTCCACCTCGGCCGCTTCGTACAAATCGCGAGGCAGCGTCGTTAATACACCCGACATCAGCGCCATCAGAAACGGAGTCGAGAACCATAAGTTGACGAGCAAAATCGACAGCTTCGCCATCATCGGGTCGGACAGCCAAGGTACGGGTGAGATGCCGAGCTTTGCCAGCATGTCATTAATAGGACCAAACGATCCGTTAAGCAACACCCGGAACGTAAGAATCGCAATAAATTGCGGTACCGCCCACGGCAGGATGAACACGGTTCTCCAGAACCGCTTGAAGCGGATACCCGGATGGTTAACCATCATTGCCAGCAGCAGGCCGCCGAAGAAGGTCGTACCGGTCGAAGCTGCCGCCCAGACGATATTCCAGATAGTTATGCCGAAAAATGTTGACCGCCATGCCTCTTGGGTAAACAAATCGGCAAACGTCCGGAGGCCGACCCAGTCGACCAGCGACCGGTCCGGAATGTGCGCCGGCGCCGAATAATTCGTGAAAGCGATGAGCACGTTGAACACCAGCGGGATGACCGTAACGAACAGTGCGAAACCGGCGGCTGGCAGCAGCAGCAAATAAGGCAGGTGCCGGAACTTCGCTTTTTTGAACGAATCGAGTATCCCCGGAATGCGGGCCCCTTCGTCCCTAAGCTCCCCATTTTTGCGTGCATCCACAATATTTAATACGTAGAAGCCCAGGAAGAGCAGGACAATAACCAGCGTAATGAGACCGTTGATGAGCAGAAAGATGGAGTGATCTCCTTGAACGATTTTCCCGCCGATAATTCGGGTAGGCGTTTCCCCCAGTGTTAACAGACCTAAGATGCCTTTGCTGGCTATCGGATAATAGTTCCAGAAAAACAGCTGCGTCATCATCATGAACAAGAGCCCTTTGACGTACTGTCTATTATAGAGCTGGCCTAGTCCGATGAAGACCGCGGAGCATATCGCGGCTTTCGTGCGGTATCGTAAAGCGCCTTGATTGGAGTACATACGTTAATCCGCCTTATTTCGTCGTCTTGATTGCTGTTTTAATTTGATCGACCGCGCTGTTCAAAACAGCGGCCGGATCTTGATTGTCATTCCATAAGCTGGCGAGCGCAGTGCCTGCCGGCACCCACACATTGCCCATTTCCGGAATGGACGGCATCGGGGTGGAGTGCTTCGCTTGCTCCAGGAACGCGGCAGCGTTGACGTCCTTCGTGATGACCGGATCGTCCATCAAATCATTTCTCGGAGGAAGTTGCTTTGTCATTTCGAATCGTTTGAGCAAATTAGCCTTGTTTGTCGCGTAGCTCGCAAACAATTTGGCCGCGGCGGGATATTTTGTATACGAATTTACGTACAGCCCGCGTATGCCTGAGAAGCTGACCGGATGCTGTCCGTACGGCAGCAGCGGCAGTGGCGCAACGCCGTATTCAAAATTTGCTTCGGTCAAGCTGGATTGCAGCCACGGTCCGTTAATGACGGCTGCCGTCTTCCCTTCCTGGAAAAAACCCGTAATGATATTGTCGTTAATGTCGTTTGTGTTTACAGGTAGTATTTGTTTGAGCGATTGCAAATATTTGGCTCCTTCGACCGATTGCTCATTGTTTAATCCGATGTTGCTTGGATCGCTGCCATTGTTCCCGAACACATAACCCCCATATCCGGCAAGAAACGAATACGACTGGTACAATTGGCCGACGTTCCACATAAACGCATACTTCTTGTTTTTCGGATCGTTGTACGTTGCCGCGAACTTAACAATGTCCTCGTACGTTTTCGGAGCCTCCGGCATGAGGCTTTTGTTGTAGAACAACGCATACGTATCGATTGCCGTCGGAAATCCGTATAACGTGCCTTGGTTGCTGACCCCTTCGATCGCCGATGCCATAAATTCGTCTTTCACTTTTTCGTCGTACACATCATTTTCCAGTACGAGCCCTGCCATAATGGCATTGCCCAGCTGATCGTGTGGAGCGGAGAACACATCGGCGCCGATTCCGGCCGGTCCGTCCGTTGTCAGCTTCTTCACAGAATCGATTGCGGGAACCGCATCTACCTTTACTTGGACCCCGTATTCCTTCTGGAACTGTTCTGCGACCGCTTTCAAATAGTCCAGATCCTGCCCTTTCGATTCCCAAACAAGCAGCTGTGCGCCTTCTTCCGGCTTCAGCTCTCCTGGTTTGGCGGCCTCTCCTTGTTGACCACCCTGACCTTGTGCCGCTGGCGGACTCGTCTCGGTGCCGGCGTTCTTGCCGCATGCGCTCAAAACAGAAACCATGCAAAAAATAGAAAGAATGGTGCCGATGAACAGACGTTTAGACATGCTTAATCCCCCTTTTGAATCTCACTTAATCGTTTAAGCACTTATACGTTTAAGTGAATATTTGCAATTATCATAACTTGTATTAGAATTGATGTCAATGGAAATAATAGGGACGCTAACAGAAGAACATTTTCCCCCTAAGAAATCCAATATAGAACGCAACCCTCGCCAGGTTGCGTCGGATGTGTTATATGGTTGAGCCTGGGAGGCCCCTATTCCACTTCCCATGCCGGATTCCAAACTACAGAGAAATAAATGTAAAAAATAGAGTTCATTTTTATACCTTAATCGCATAAATGGCTTAAAAGGAAAATTAGGGTACAAATGTACTTATTTCGCCACGAAAGCCTCAATAATTTTCCTGCTGCATAAGCCCGCAAAAACACCTGCATCCAGGTGTTTTTGCGCTGCTAGCGGTCAGCTATCAGTTTTTTGTAAATCTCTATTAGTTTAATTGGCTTTTCTTTAACATAGTAAGTTTGGACTCCGCTCTTTGTATGCAAATAAAGAAAACCGATGACATCCTTCTCCCGATCTTTGATGAAATAAGAAATGTCGAAAACCGACTTTAACGGAATTCGCTCATTTCTGACTTGAATTTCGTTCTCAAAAAGCTTCATATCATAATAAATTTCCGTAATCATTTCTTCGGTGCCCTGGATTTCCCTCCGGACCTCTACACAGGCTTGAACCGCTAAAGCTTTCATCATGCACTATACTCTTCCTTATCCGACAAAAGCTTGTTAATGCCCACTATCTGGACGCACAGGCAAAGCACTTCAATGGCGGTCGTAAGCTCTTCCAATGACGGGTATGTAGGAGCGAGACGAATATTTCGGTCCCGCGGGTCGATGCCGTATGGATACGTGGCTCCCGCCTTAGTCAACACGACCCCTGCTTCTGCCGCCATCTCGACCACTGCTTTGGCACAGCCGTCCATCGTGTTCAAGCTAATAAAATACCCTCCGTTCGGTTGGCTCCAGGAGGCCATCTGCCGATCTCCTAATTCGGCCTCGAGTATGCTCAATACGCGTTCAAATTTAGGACGGATAATGGCGGCATGCTTTCTCATATGCTCCTGAATCCCATCCATGCTTTTGAAAAAACGAACATGCCGCAGCTGGTTAATCTTATCCGGGCCGATTGTTTGCACGGAAAGCTGTTTGAGGATAAAGTCGACATTGGATTCACTCGCTGCCATCATAGCTACGCCCGCTCCAGAGAAACTAATCTTCGATGTCGAGCTGAACTGAAACACACGGTTCGGATTCCCCGCCTCTTTGCAGGCTGCTAAAATATTTTTCAGCGAATCAGGCTCTTCTGTTAAATGATGGACGGCATAAGCGTCATCCCAAAAAATTCTAAAATCTTCTGCTTTCGTTGGCATGGAGGCCAGTCGATCCACCACTTCATCCGAATAAGTGATTCCCTGCGGATTGCTGTACTTGGGAACGCACCAAATCCCTTTAATGGCTTCGTCTTCGCGGACCAGCTTTTCCACAATTTCCATATCCGGCCCATCATCCAACATATCGACAGTTATCATCTCGATATGGAAAAGCTCACAAATGGCAAAATGCCGATCATACCCCGGGGTTGGAGCTATAAATTTAACAACTGGAAGCTTTCCCCATGGGATAAGGCTGCCGTAAACACCGTGAAACATAGCTCTCGCTATCGTATCATGCATCATGCTGAGACTGGAATTTCCGCCTATGATCAATTCTCGTGTGCTGACTTCAAGCATTGGAGCGAACAATTCCTTGGCTTCGGGAATTCCGTCCAGACCGCCATAATTGCGGGTATCCATCCCGTTCTTCGCCTGAAAGCCGTCCTCGGGCCGAATCAGCTCCAGCATGCCGTTGGCAAGATCCAGCTGCTCCGGACAAGGCTTCCCTCTGGACATGTCCAGTCTCAGCTTCTGGCTTTTAAAGCGATTATATTGTTCCTGTAATTTCTGCCGGCGTTCTTTCAATTGGGCTGTACTTAACGTATGGATACTAGCCATTTGCCTTCCCCTCTTTCTTATTTTTCATCTTGCAAGAACTTCCGTCCATAGCTGCTTGGCAAACGATATTCCCGCCATCGTACCACTAATCCAGCACATAGCTCAAGGACTTCATGCCCCTCTTCATAGACTATATAAAATGTAACATGCTTTCATGAACCCAGTATAGACTAGGTTTGATTGGGGTTCCATGAGAATCGCCTATTGAGGTCCTTCGATGGTGAGCGTCTGCGTTTAAAGGTTGTTTTTACCACACCCAGAAGAGGCAGTTCCCGCAACGGGAACTGCCTCTTTCATGGAGCATCGGAATAATGGAGTCTGACTCTTTATGGCAACGATGCTGCTAAATCTGCAGGAACACGCGCAGGCAGACCACACCTTCGCTTAAATGAGCAGATACTCTCTAACTCGTACTCTGACTACTCCTGATCGTCCGGCTCCAATACTGCCGATCCCCAGCGAAGATTACGCGCCCTGCGAAACGGCTCACGATCCTTCCGGGTTACAACAGTATTCCTAAGTCCTTGCGGGGTACAAAGTTCGAGTCGAATTAACCCTGTGCGGACCTGAGGATGACGGATCACCCTTCCTTGAATCGGCGTACCGCTGCTTCGGGACATGCTGATGAAGGAAAATTTCTCATCCTCGTAGGCCAGCTCGCCCGCTTTGATCTGACGGTGAAGCCGGGAGCGGGATACTCTCGCAGCAAAATGACACCAATCCCGACCGGACATTGGACACGGCTTGTCATGAGGACAAGGAGCCGTTAGTTGCCCTCCTAAGTCCAGCAGTTGTTCCCGCGCTTGCCGGATACGGGTAAACCCTGCCGGTGTGCCCGGCTCGATTATCACTAAAGTATGAGAGGTTGTCTCCCAAAGTTTGCGAATGAAGGCCTCGCTATGGCTTGAAGGCATCTCTCCCAGTACATACGATGCGATCACCAGATCATGCGGAGTAAAGGCCCATTTCCCCCTTAGGTCGAACCTCCGCCAAGTTGCTTCCTGAACAGCGGAGAAGGAGGAATGAGCAGCCAACCGTTGGCCAAGGTCAATCATGTCTTCCTCGCGTTCAATAAGTGTAATCCGATTGATCAGCCGCGGCCATAAAGCGGCTGCAGCCCACATCGCCGTACCGGGTCCGGCCCCTACATCTAACACCGTATTCGGATGCCAGCCCGGAAGCCGGTCTTGAACCTGGCCGACTGCGGCATACACCGCAGCATATGTTGCCGGAAGCCGGAACGCTGCATAAGCAGCTACATCCTCTTGCGATTGCAGGAGCTTGCCGCCGCCCGGCGGCAAGCCGGCACGATAGCGTTCGGAGAGCTTTGCCGCAATAGCAGCAAGCTTCTTGGAGGATCGCGAAGCAAGCTCGGACTCCATAGCCTGCCGTAATTCTCTAGGAAGCTCCATGTCCGGCCCCCTCCATGCCAGGGCTTGTTCCTGAACAGACCGGTCTTGTCTTATCCAAGCCTATACGTTGAACCGATTGGACGGCAGTCCAAAGGGCGTCGACGGATTCGACGCCATGGTTAAAACTCTGCGACTGACAGCGGCTTCTCGCCGGCCGCACATTTACTTGCTTATGGTTGTCCAAATGGATACCCCTTCCAGATTCTGAGGGGGATCACGCAGTTTATAGGGCGAAGGATGCGGTTCCCCCTCTAATTGGCCCCTGAACGACATATACACTGCTAACCATAAACATCGCCTCCTATAAATAGTTCCTTCCAGCGTAGCATATCCAGCTTTTTTCACAAAGGGAAAGTATTGTTATCATTCATTCTTGACTGCTTTGTTAGCTGCTCTCTTGTCTATAGATGAGGACATTTCTCCACTCCATGGACTGTTAATCATATTGCCGACAATATAGTTTTCTATCTGTTCCGCTTAGCCTACAATTCCCGAGCGTTCGATACTCTTCATAAAGTATCTCTGGATTTCGAGATAGAGGATCAGGATGGGAAGAACGACCAGCATACAGCCTGCCATGATCGTAGCCTGATCTACGTTGGCGTTGGCGGTGCCGCCCGACATCGAGTTCAAGGATTGCCCGAGGAAAGGCAGCATCATCGGAAGCGTAAATTTGTCGCGGTCGACCAGGAAGATGGCCGGCTCGAAAAAATCGTTCCAGTGCCATACTACCGACAGAATGGTCGATACGAGCAGCGGCGGAATAGACACAGGCAGGACGATGCGGATGAAGGTTCGCAGTGATCCGCAACCATCTACGCGGGCCGCATCTTCCAGCTCATGGGGCAAACCGCGAAAAAATTGACGGAAAATGAAAATAAACAAGGCCCCGCGAAGACCATTAGCAAAAAAGCTTGGCACGACCATCGGCAGAATCGTATTAATCCAATTTAATTCTTTGTATTGAATAAACATAGGGACGATAATCGTTTGCGGCGGGACGATCATCGTAAACATGGCGAGAGCAAACCATATTTCTCTTCCCGGGAAACGGAAGCGGGCGAAGCCGTAACCGACGACCGCACAGGACAGCATTTGACCCGTGACGGTGAACAGTGTGAGCACGACTGTGTTTTTCAAATAGGGCAAGTAATTGAGCGCCGCATAGGCATCGAAATACCCTTGTAGACTAAACTGCTTCGGCAGCCAATACACCGTCGGATCCACAAGATCTCCCGGTGATTTAAACGAGGTCGTGATCATAAACAGAAACGGGTATAGAAAAACAAACGAGAGTCCGATTAGAAACAGGTAAATGAACAATCGGTAAATTCGGTATCCGATTCTCCACCTGCGAATTCTCTCTACGGACAAGGCCATCCTACGGCCCCGGGCACTCGTGCGAACAGTCTGCATGTTTAAACCTCCTTATGGCTTGCGGGGCGAGCCGGCTGGCTGGCATTCGCCTCATCGGTCGCCGGCGTAAAACACCCTTTTGCGGGTTAAGGCAAAAATCAGCACGATGAGCAGAAACACGAGCAGAAAATAGATCCATCCCAGCGCCGCGGCATAGCCGAACTCGATATTGGTGAAAGCGACCCTCTGTATATAGCGCATAACGTTGTTACGCATATCTGTGAACGAGTCCACCAGCGTAAAAATGCCGTTGAGCAGAAGAACTGGAGTCATTAGCGGGAACGTAATTTTCCAAAACATTTCCCATGGGGTGGCGCCGTCGCATTTGGCAGATTCGTAGAGTGAATCCGAGATGCCCTGCAGCCCGGCCAAAAAGAGCAGAATTTGGATGCCCGTCTTCCAGAAAATAATCGTTAACCTTCCCATTATGTCAGATAGCGTTCCTACTAAATCTTGAGGCAAGTACATGGCGATAGCCCCGGGAACCGCCAGCCCGTTGGCAACACCCTCGCGCATCATTTCCGTCGGATCCTTCACCGCATCCAGTCCCCCAATGCCTTGACCGAGCAGTTGCTGCATCACAAAGCCCGATCCGATAATGACTGGCAGGAAAAAGGCCCCGCGGAAGAACATTCGGCCCACGGTCTCCTGATTTAACAAAGTGGCGATGAAGAAAGAAAACACGAGAATAAGCGGAATCTCAATAATCGCGTCTTGGATCGCGTTGTAAAAAAACGGGATAAACTGCGTATCCTTCAAGATCGCTTTGGAATAATTGTCCCATCCGACGAAGGTCATTTGCATGTCGGCCACCGCATGGATTTCGCGAAAGCTCATATACAGGGATTTGACCAACGGAAAAACGAGGAAGGCGATAAAGCCGACTAACCAAGGAGAAATAAAGAGAAATCCGCTAACCATCTTTCTTCTTTCCAAACCGAGCTTCATTCCCGCACCTCCTTAACCAATACGGCGTAATCCAGCGGCTTAACCTGCGTTCCTTCCACCTCATAAGGAATAGAGCCATAATTAACGATTACTCTCGTCCCGTCCTCATAAGTCGTCTCATACACATCCCGCTCCAGCTTGCGATGAGAGGTCATCGCGAGCTTCCAGGTGAATCCGAGCCTCTCGTTCATCTCTTTGTATTGCTCAACGATCACAGGCGACCATTGCTCGAATGCGGAGCTAAACAGCTTCCGGTATTCGGTGTAACGAAGCTCATCCGGCTCATGCCAGGTTAATTCATAGAACGGCATGCTGCCGTATTCCACCCATTTCAATAACCCCTTCGATTGGTCGTAATGGATATTGAGCGGAATATTCCCGCTGTATGGAATGTAACCGTGAACAATCATCGGGTAAAAAGGTACGGCTTCGTCCGTGAACACGTATCTGGAATCCTCAAGCGGAAGATCCGATATGCGGTCGACCCGATTAAGAACATATTGATTTCCACCCTGAACCGCCGCTTTACCGTTCATCTCACGCGATTCCTGCAGCATAGAGAGCCATTGCTCGACCGTTTCTTTGCGCGTCGACGGATTCCATTCACTGTGATCCGCAAGAGCTACGGCTCCATACCCTGCAAAATCGATACCAGCTGCGCCGTAGCCGGCCAATGTCTGCTTTTGACTGGACCTGAACCGGCTTGCGGCCGTTGCCGCATTCAGCAGCAACGAATCTCCGTAATAATTTTGCAGCGGCAGCTTGCTGGGGTCCTTCATGACCGCCGTCATTTTCTTGAAACCAAGATTTTTTGAATTCGCATCCATATTGTTGAAATTCAGAAACAGATCGATTCCACTCTCTTTGGCCGAACGGGTAAGCTTTATCAGCTTAGAGACCCCACCCAGTTCGGCAGCCGCAGAGGCCTGATCCGGATAGTCGCCATATCCCCCTCTCATCCAGCCTTTTATAATAACGCTCATCTCTTCCACTCCGGCTGCATTCAGCTCCTGAATGATGTGTTCCGCTTGCTCAAAGCTTGTCGCCTGCACGAACCGGTCCTTCAGTACGCGCTCCTCCTTTATCCCCATAAACAGAGTAAGCGCGAGGGGGAGCGTCTGAGCCTCATCTATGATTTTGTGCAGCTTCCCTGCCTGGAGAAGATATTCCCGATAGGCGCCCGCCATACCTGAATAGTCCGAATACT
Organism: Paenibacillus sp. J2TS4; assembly: GCF_018403245.1. Lineage (GTDB taxonomy): Bacteria > Bacillota > Bacilli > Paenibacillales > NBRC-103111 > Paenibacillus_L. Next base: position 275,364 of record NZ_BOSH01000002.1, on the reverse strand, counting down.
CTTGTGGCAAAAAATGATAGACCATCCGATGATCGAAGGCCCTTATTTCAGACTCCACTCGTCTGGCGGACTCCCCTCTGCGGATGGCTGCAGAGTATTCGCGCCGGTAGAGGAATTCCGCGGAAGCCCGGTTCACATTAACGAGGTATCCGCTCGGAGAGTAGTGGAGCCGCGACTCATACTCCCCTTCCGTAATATAGGCCACTAAGCCGCGTCCGTTCTTATGAATACCGAACACTGGCAAATAAGCGTTCTCCGCCCGCTGTCCGTTCTTCCCGAAAATATCTTCCGAGCCGTATACAAGGGCTGAATACCTCTCCCTGTACTGCGGATGGCTCGTTTTAAAATAAGAGATCGCCCCGCTGCCATCCGGGTAGAATATATAGCCTTCGTCCAGATCTGTTCCCGCTGCCAGATTGGGGACGGGTTCGATGGAAACGAGCGCGTAATTTCCTTCCTCCTTAATTTCCGAAACCGGAACATAGACGACGAGCCGGTTATCGTCCAGAGTGAATTGAATCGTAAATTGTAAGCTGAGTTGATCAAACCGGTAAGTAACGCTTATTCCGTCCGTAACCGCTGCCTTTTCGATATGAGGAAAGCTGGAAATCAGGTTCGAAGTAACCACTTCGTGGGTGGGACGGCCAATATCGGCATAGGAGAAGTTAAACGGCGATTTCAGGCTGTCCTTAAGCAATTGGCTCCCGCCTGCCGCCTCATCGGAAACATCGGAAGCGGACGCCCATACCGTTCCCGTGTCCTTATCCTCTACGGCGATGGAGGAGGTAACCGGTTCAAAATAAAGCGCTAATCTCCCGTTATCCGCGACTTTTTCATAGACGGAAAGATCGTTCAACTTCTCCAAAATCGCTCTTGGAAATTCGGCGTTCGCCTGGCCAGCCCCTTCCCCCATCACTCCTTGTTCGACCGCATAATTCTCAAGAACATATATAAAAAAGATCATGAGCCCGAGCACCAAGGCCCAGGAGATTGATCGCAGCACACGTCGAGGCATCAAGCTTTCCCCTCCTTTCCTGCTGTCTTACTGGCTTCGGATGTAAATCTCAAGAAATAATTCCTTAATAAATTTGAAAATATGGTTCAAAAGCACATAGAACAAAATAGCAGCGACCAATAACGCAAGCATAGTAAACAGGGTAACCAGTATTACCCAGATTGTTTTGGCAAATGAATAATCATTCATCTCTTTGAGCTGAATCAGAAACATCCATCCTGTCCAAATCCATACGCATACCCGGACCCCTTCGAAAATAGCTTGTTCATCCAAGGTTAGAATGCCGCTCAGCAGCGTGGACAGTACTATCCCGATAATCAGAGGGATCATTGCATAAGCGGAAGCGACAGCGATTTGCTTAAGCTTCGATTCCCCGTCCATGATCGAAGTAATCGCCCAAGCAGATACAACCCAAGCGGCAAAGGGCACAACCATTTGTGACGTTTCCAGCCACAAATTGGCGAATTCCGGACGCGTGCCGGCAAAGTGAAAGCTTGTAAAGTAAATTTCAATAAAACGGGCAGCAACAAGCATAAGAATAAGGACAATGGCTGGAGTCCACCGCGGACGGCTCTGGATACGAGCGAATGCTTCGGATGGCGCAAACAGCACCATCACGGCATGATCCAACGACGGTATCCAAGAAGAGGAGATGTTTACCTTCCTGACAAAGCGCTCAAGCCGGATAACAGAGACGTACAATCCAACCGCGATTAAGCCCGCTGCAAGCAGGACCCATCCGAATTGCCGCCTCATCAGATCGTGTCGGTACTCCTGAAAGGCTTTGGAATAATTTGCTTTGTCCTCTCCCAAACGGAAATGCTTCATCGCCTCCTTCCATTCTCCCTGCTTGTAGAGCGCCTTTCCTACTCCCCGGTGCGCCAGGTTGTAATTGGAATGAATCGCCAGCACCTGCTGCCAGGGCAGCATCGCTTCTTCGTATCTGCCTTCGTGAAATAGCCGGCTTCCTTCCTGAACCAGGCTTGCGAAATGGTTAGCGCGAAAGACTTGAATATCACCCCGGGCCCGGTCCAACACATACAACAGACCTTCGGAATCAACGTCGATGCCGACCGGCTCCTGGAAGAAGCCTGTTTGGGCTCCTCTACCTCCAAATACAAGCAGATTATTGCCCTCCTGATCATATTGGTAAACCTTCCGCTGGTTTGAATCTACCACGCTCAGAATACCGCCGGCATCGACGGCTGCATCCACCAGATTGGCTGAAGTATAAATACCGTTCTTTCCGCTGTATTCTCCATATCTGGCGGATGGGTACATATTAATGCCGACGAAGTTGAACTGCTTTATTTCATCTGAAGCCGTATTTTCGATCACCGTATACAGATGTCCCTCCAGCGGATCGATCGTAACGTTCCGGTGATTGGGCGGCACTTTTTTACCCAATGCCTCCCTCTGTTCTCTCGTTGCGAACTCCCGCAAAATCCAATCCCGAAGATTAAAATTCAGCTTGTTCGGGGCAATATACCCTTGGAAGCGATTGGTGCCGTCGATCACCATCAGCCCGTGGTAATCGTTGCCGCTTTGCACGTACAGGTTTCCGCCTTTATCGATGACGAGCTTCATTGGCATAAATGGAAAGTCCGGATCGATCAGCTCTGATTCGGGCGCAACAAATTGCTCGACAAGTTCGCCCTCCGGCGACAAATGAACGATTCTGGCATTGCCCGAATCCGCGATATAGATGTCCCCGTCATTCTCTACGAACACACCTCTCGGTGTCATCAGCTCAAGTCCATCTTCTTTCGTGCCGAAGACCCGCAGTATGCTGCCGAACTTATCCATCATTACCACCCGGTTGTTGTCCGTATCTGCAATGTATAACCGATCGGCGGCATCGATGAACAAATCCTCCGGATTTTTCAGCATTCCATAATGATAATCTCCGATGAGCACCCGTTCTACCGAATAGCCGAGAGGGGAAGGGATCTTATAACCTTCCTTGTCGATCACATAGCTTTCCGCCGGATCGGCCAAGACAGGAGAGCCTCCTGTCCACCCGAGTACGATGAAGCCGAGCGCGATTATTCCGATCCTTTGAATCCACGATTTCACCCAATCCCTCCTCTGCTAAGACTTGATACCGGAATGCGCCATCGTGTCCATAACCTGCCGCTGCAGAATGATGAACAGAAGAATGGTCGGGATGGTCGTGACGAATGCCCCGGCAGCCGCAGCCCCCATCCGGCCAACGGTGCCGTTAGACACGCCCGCCATAGCCAATGGAAGAGTCTTCATCGCTTCACTGGTCGTATAAATCAACGGAGTGAAAAAATCGTTCCAATTGGCGATAAACGTAAAGATCACAACGGTGATCCAGGCCGGCTTAACAATCGGCATAACGATTTTCCAGAACGTCGTCCATTCGTTCGTCCCATCCACTCTTGCCGCCTCCAGCGTCGCTTCGGGCACTTGATCAATGAATTGCTTCATTAGGAAAAAATTGTACGGAACGGCCAGCTTCGGCAATATAAGGGCCCAATAGCTGTCAATCAAATTCAGGTTAGAGATGACGAAATAGGTCGGAATTTGCGTCACCTGAGGTGAAAACATTAGAGCGGATATAATTAACGCGAACAACAGACCGCTTCCCGGCAATTTATACTTGGATACAATGAAGGCGCCCATAGAACAGATAATGACACTGCCCATAACGGTCGCCACTGTCGTTAATACGCTGTTAAAAACATAGCGGGTGAACGGCACCAGCATACCGTCCGTGGCGATGAACAGGTCGCTGAAATTTTTGAAAGTCGGCTTCATAACGAAGAAGCGCGGAGGATACATAAACAACTCGTCAAGAGGCTTGAAAGCGGTAGAAATGACATAGACGATTGGAGCAGAGGTCAAGAGGACGAGCACCAGCATGACCAGATGCAAGATCATCTGCCTGGGTTGGATCAATCGAGCCCGGCGAATCATTCGCCACAGAGGCTTGACCAGTTGATCGGTTAGTGCCGACAAAGCAGGTTCCCTCCTTTCTATTCATCTACTGCAAAGTGCAGTAAATCGATCATTATCTACTGATCCTTAGAGGATAGCAGACGCATGCAGATTCGCCCGAGAGTGAGCGTGAACAGAAACAACACCACGGCAATCGCCGAGGAATAGCCCAGATCAAAACGGATAAAAGCATAGTCATACAAATGGGCTACAATTGTATGAGCCGCATAGTTCGGGCTCGGCATGCCGGCCAACACTGTGGCGATATCGAAGACGGCAAAGGAACTGACAATGGCGTTCACGGCTCCGAACAATAATTGAGGCTTCATCATCGGCAGCGTTAGCAGCCACATCTCTTGAAACCTGCTGCGAATTCCGTCGATCGCTCCCGCTTCGTAAATATCGGTCGGCACATTACGCAAGCCGGCGAGGAAGACGAGGAAGCCCGCGCCCATACTCATCCAGAGGGATACAAACATGATGACGTACAGCATCGTATCCGGATTGCCGAGCCAGATGATCGGGCGTTCCAGCATCCCGTTATGGATAAGCAGATTGTTGATTAAACCGTACCGGTCTCCGGAAAACACATAGAGCCAGACGACCGATAAAGCGACGGAGCTGGTAATCGACGGCGCGTAAAAAGCAAGAGCGAAGCCATTGCTGAATCTCAAATTATTGATGATCCAGGCGAAAAAGAAGGATAGAAAATAACTGAGCGGACCGGTGACGACAGCAAAAGCAAGAGTGTTTTTCACCGCCGTCAAAAAAATATCATCCTCCAGAAATAGCAGCTTGTAGTTGGTTAACCCGACCCAGTGCGCTGGCTGCAGCATGTTGTAGTAGGCAAAGCTTAATCCGATCGACCATAGTACCGGCACAACAACAAAGAGAGTGAAGAGCAGAACAAAAGGAGCGAGCATCAAGTATTGCAGTTTATGCCTATGTAAGTGCGCGAATCCGAATCTGCCCAGCTCCCTTTTTTCGGAAATAAGAGCGCGTTCTTTGGCTGTTGCGGTTTTTCCCGTCATCCGATTCCTCCTTCCTATCACCGGCCGACTGGCAGCGAAGACTTATTCGCTTAGCATAAAGAACTCTTGCGACTTAGTCATGAGAGGAATGAACGCCATATTCCTCCTGCTTCGCCTTCAGCTCCCGGTTTATATCTTTGACTGCCTGCTCCAGCGATTCCCGCGGATTCATACCAGACATTACAACCCGGTTCCAGGCGTTGGTCAAATGACGGTTCGTGAAGTAGCCGCCCAGAACGACCGGGGGCTCCTTGAACCATCTCCACTGCTCCTGGAAGGTCAATAAGTCTTCTTGCGGCCAAGGCAGCTCCTCGAACGCTTCGACATTGGCGCTGTTCCATCTTGCTTCAACACCAAGCAGCGACTCCAGCTCTTGTCCGAATCTCTGCTGCGTCTCCTTGCTCATCCACCATTTCAGAAACTGCCACGCTTCATTCGGATGCTCCGATTGCCGGAAGATAACCGCCGCGTTCAATGCCCCTCCGGCCGAACGATCTACCGTCCCGTTAAGCTGCTTCCTGCCGGGCGCCGGTGCGATTCCCCAGCGTCCCGCCAATTCCGGAGCCGCCGTGGATAGAAGCACATAGTGCTGATAGCCGGCCAGACCTATCGGCATTTCACCAGAGCGCATTCGATTGAAAAAATCGGCTTGAATCGGAATCCGGTAATTCGTGTACAAATCGGTCCATTCTTTGAATGCGCGATAAGCTTCCCCGGAAGACAAGCCTGATTCGGTTCTTTCCTCGTTGTAGAAGTTGCCTCCGTGCTGATACAGGAACGGATCGATCACTGGCGGAACGTAGGCATTCATTCCATTTCTTTGGAGAATGGGCAAGATTTGATATAGATCCTCCCACGTATCGGGAATGCCTAAATTCAGTTCGGCCAGGATATCCTTTCGAAAGATCAGTATGTTAAAATCTTGCGTTTCCGGCAAGGCATAGTCGCCCCCGTTATAATGAAACGGAATTAAGGCGCCGGGCAGAAACCATTGTGAAACTTCTTCGTAATCAGCGAATTGATTAAGGTTGACTACGGCATCTCGAATGGCGAACTCAACCGGCAGCAGCCCGTCTACACTGACAGCTACGTCTGGCGCTTTGCCAGAGCTTGCGGCCAGCAGCAATGTATTCACTCCCCCCACGGCAAGCTGGCCTGCCGGAATTGTATTCATGTTGACGGAGATTCCGGTTTCAGGGGTGAAGGCTTCGTCCGCCAAATCTTTGATCAGCTCCGCCCATTCCCTGCCATTGCCGACCCATACGTCAATAACGACGGTATCTTCGCCCTCTTCTCCTACAGCAAAGGCATCTCCGATGCTGTTGTAATCTTTGGTGAACGAATTCAAGAAGTTTTGGAATGTTGAGAGCGATCGCTGGAAAACGTTGGACATAGCCTTCGGCCATGCCGTGTCGGAAGAAGCAATGATCAGGTAATCGACCACGAGAGGGGCTTCCTTCAAGCTCAACAACCAATTCCCGAGCTGTGCCTGACTGTTTGTCATATCTTCCAACTGTGCCGGGATACTGTCAGGGTTGCGAATCATTCGCTCGAATTGATCTTCGATCATTTTCAAGCTTTGCACAATCGCCGGATTTTTGCCGGACAATTGCTGAATTTCGTTCACCTGGAACCGAAGCTGCTCGGTAATCGCAGACAAATCATCAAGCAGATTTGGAATTCGCCGATCCAGATCGTAACGGTAATTGAGATCGGGCTTCGTCCCGGTCACCAGAATAATCTTGCGATTGAGATCCGAAATCTGACGGATCGTCTCCATCAGTGATTGCAGAACTTCCCGGTAAGGACCCAATTGGACCGTCATCCGTATCGTATGCTCGCCCTCCTCAAGGAAAAACAAGTAATCCTCTTCGCCATCGCCTAGTCGCTCGATTCTCCAGTGTTTGTCATAGGGAAACGCAAATTCCGCGAGCTCTTGGAATGGGACTCGGCCATCCAGCTCGATTTTACGATAACCGGGCAAGCCATCCCCCCACCATTGACCCGCTTTGATGCCAATTTTGTACAGCCCGGATTGGGGCACCGTGAAGGACCAGGCGATCGACTGTCCACCCTTGCGCCAGCGATAATCACCGATGACATTCAAACGGATGTTTCCTTCCGCGGCCGGCTCTGCCAGAGGATCGGAGTTCGTCTCCCTGCGGATGGTCGGATCGGTTTTATAGCGGGCCTGCTCCGCCTGAATTTTAATTTCTACATTCTCCGTCCGGGAGTAGCCTTTCGCTTCGTATTGCCGCTTTATGTCGGCATATTCCGGTGGATCCTCGGGGGGAATCAGCGAAATTTGAGATAAAGCGATCGGCTCCTTGATCATTTCCATTCTCAGAGTGTGCTTTCCCGGTTCCAGGTAAAAACGGAACGGCTCGGAATGCTTGCCTTCATTATCGCTCAAGCGAACCGTCTCCCAGTGTGGGGCTTCTATCTGCCTCGGCCGGACATCGTCTCCCTTGCGGTTGCGGACCGGTTCTGCGGCGTCTTGCCAAAATCGATAGAAGGACAAACGCTGGGCTTCGTTGAAGGGAAACTGCCGATCCATTTTCAAGCTGCGGTCTATCGTCGATCTTTTGCCTTCTATCGGATAATAAGTCACCTCAATTTGATAAAATCCTCTCTTCTCGATCTCCGCTGTCCATTCGATCCAAGCCGTCTCCTCGTGCCAGATCAGGACGGGCTCGGGACTTCCCCCTATACCCGTCTTAACTTGCGGCGCTTTCCCGGCGTCGTCTCCATACCTGCTGTATTGAACGGCGGGAATATCGATTCTTGTGCCGCTCGCATCTTCTTTTCCTTCCTCCCGCTGCTTACGGATGACAGCAGCATAGACAGGCAACTGATCCTCGGAGTAGGAGGTAAATTCAATGGGCTTAAGTTGAAGGGCATCTTTATACTTATCCGCCAGCTTCTGTGAAGCGCCAATGTCCTTGGACGGCACCGCCGATATTAACAAAACCAGGCTGACTATGACCGCCCATGATGCCCGTCGCCGAAAAATGGATTTATTCTCCCTACCCGGTAGCTTGCGATTATCCTTCATAGCTTGGCTGCGGACCCCCCATTACTTCTTATACTTTTCCAGAATCGGCTTCATTTTGTCCGCAATTTGCTTGCCGGCCACCTCCGGAGTCAGGTTACCATTGAGCACTTCTGTATAAGCAGCACCAATTTCATTCCTATACTGCGGCGTGAAGGGCATGGATGGAAATGTAAACAGATTGGGATTTTTGGAAGCTTCCAAATATTCTTTAAAGCCGGGAACTCCAGCGAAGGCTTCACTGTCAATAGATTTGAGCACCGGGGGCAGATTGCCTATGCCGGCATTGAATTCGGCCGTGTTATCCGGTTCCAGGAACCACCGGATAAATTCCCAAGCCTCCTCCGGATGTTTGGCTCCTTTAGGGATATAAAACGTGCTGGTGTTAACGGAAACAGAGCCTTGTTTATCCGGATGATTCTCGTCGTAGGGTAGAGGGGCAATGCCATAGCTGAAATTCGGCGGTGCGAACCGCTTGATAAAGCTTGGAACCCATTCCCCTGCGATCATCATCGCGTATTTCCCTGTGAAGAAGGGATCGTCCACCGTATTGGGCGTTCCCAGCGAGTTTAAGAAAGGACTGAGCTTCTCATTGCCCCCGGCCTTCTTCCACAAACTTACGTTATACTTCATTGCTTGCAGAAAACCGGGGTCCTGCGGAGTGATTTCATTATTCTCTTCATCATAGAAGCGCCCGCCGAAAAGATAAGCAAAATCATAGATCGGCAGATTCGGATTAATAGCGAGACGCTTGATTTCGCCGTTCGCTTCAATCTTGTTCAGCTTATCGAAATATTCGGCAAGCTGCTGAACTGTCTCAGGCGGCTTGTCGTAACCGGCCTCAGCCAACAGATCTTTATTGTAAAGCAGCATCGAGATATGCATGGCCACGGGCAATGCATAGGTGACTCCATCATATTGGTTCTGCTCAAGAGCGCCATTAACAAAATCCGTCGCGGCTACCCCGCTCTTCTTCATATAATCATCCAGCGGCGTCATGGCACCGTCCACACCATAGGGGACACTATTGCTTCCAAACTGGGAGGCCACGTCCGGGGGACTGCCAGCCGTAATAGCGGTAAGCTGCTTGCTGTAATCGGCTTCTAACGTTCCTTTGACGATTATACGGTCCTGACTGGCGTTAAATTTGTCAATCAGCTTCTTGATGACCTGCTCTTCCGGTCCTCCCCAGCCGTACCAGAAGCTGATTTCGACCTTATCCTTCCCTTTATCCCCCGTATCTTGGTCTTTTCCCGATGGCCCCGGCCCGGTCTGTCCGCCCGAACAGCCCGCCAATAAAGATACAGCCAATATGGCCGCAGCACCTAGCGATCCCACCGATTTTCGTTCCATTTCTATTCCTCCCCGCCTTAGATTTTCATCCATTAGGTTACGCGAGCCCTTCTTTATCACGTTCTCTCCGGGAGCCTGTTCTCCCCGCATACGTGGTGCTGTAATGTGAGGATGGTCAGTTCAAGCGCTTACAAAGTTGCGGTTTCACATCTCCTTCACCCTCACTGCCTGCTTAATTCAGGCTCGTTCCGATTCATTCAATTTTTAAAACTGATTCCCCCCCCTTTTATGCAACCGTTCTCTATGCTGTACAGGACGTTAAACTTTTGTTGAGCTGGTTTTCTTCACCCATTATACGGCAAGGAAAAAATGGGATATTGGAAAATCGTTCGCTGAAATTGTAATTTTATCCAATTTATTCGACTCTGCCGAAATAGAAGGGATGAAAAAACAAAAAACCGCCGATGACGGCGGTTTTTTACGTCTCTTGCATTTTTTCTTGCTGCGGTTAAGCCAAAGCATAGTTTAATTGGGCTTGATTAAAGCCAAGTATTTTCTCATCGCCAATGATGGTTAACGGAACCGAGCGCACGCCCGTATTCCACAGCTCCTCTGCGTATTTCTCGTCCTTGCTGATATTCCGTTCTTCGAATTCAATGCCTTTCTCGGTTAAGTAGTTTTTAACCTGAGTGCAATAAGGACAATGTGCGCTAGTGTAAACGACTACTTTATTATTAACTGACATATGGACCACTCCTTAGCAATTAATCATTCATCTCTGAACTGTGCTGCCTGAACAGCACATTCTCACGTGTTACTGATATTTCTCAGCAACTTGCCTCTTAGCGGACAACAGCTTCCAGCTCTGTCGCTTCCAGGAATCGTTCGCAGTCCAACGCGGCCATACAGCCTGTACCCGCTGCGCTGATCGCCTGGCGGTACCTGTTATCCTGTACATCTCCACAAGCAAACACTCCTGGAATATTCGTTTCTGTCGTACCCGGATTAACGAGCAGGTATCCTTGTTCGTCCGCAGTTAATTGCCCCTCCAGAAATCCGGTATTGGGTGTATGTCCAATCGCTACGAATACGCCATCGGTCTCGATTATTTCTTCCCGGCCGGTTTCATTATCTTTAACCTTGAGGCCCGTGACTCCGGACTCCCCTGCCACTACCTCCAGCGGAGTTCGATTCAACGCCCAGGTAATCTTCTCATTAGCGCGGGCCCGATCCTGCATAATTTTGGATGCGCGAAGCTCATTGCGGCGGTGAACCAGAACGACTTCAGACGCAAATCGGGTCAGGAAGTTCGCTTCCTCCATGGCCGAATCTCCTCCACCTACGACAATGATCTTCTTATTGCGGAAGAAAAATCCGTCGCAAGTCGCACATGTGCTGACACCACGGCCGACGTTCTCCCTTTCGCCTGGAATACCGAGATATTTGGCGGATGCCCCCGTCGAGACGATGACCGTTTCCGCCTGAATTTCTCCAAGCCCCTCAACCGAAAGCGTGAATGGCCGTCTGGACAGGTCTGCCTTGTTTACCCACCCCGTGCGAAACTCAGCTCCGAACCTTTCGGCCTGCTTACGCATATTGTCCATCAATTGCGGCCCGAGAATCCCTTCGGGAAACCCGGGGAAATTCTCGACATCGGTCGTCGTTGTCAGCTGACCTCCAGGCTCCGGCCCTTCGATAATTAATGGCTTTAAGTTCGCCCGCGCCAAATAAATAGCCGCTGTTAATCCTGCAGGGCCTGTTCCAATAATAACGGATTTATACATATAACCGCCCCTTTTATTATAATTATTATAAACTGAAAATGATTATAAAATAATTATAGCATCTCTTTCATGACGATTCATGAAGGTTTGATGAAGAAATAGTAAACCCTTCATGAATATTCATGAAGGGTTCCTCTTCTGATCAAGCCTATCGTAGAAAGACCTGCTCCTAGCGCACGCAATCAATCGGCGATCCGGTAACCGACTCCTCGCACTGTCGCAATATACTTTGGATTTCTAGGGTTATCGTCTAATTTACGCCGCAAGCTTTTAATATGAACATCAATCGAGTTGCTGCCGCCGAAATAGCTGTCACCCCAGACAAAAGACATCATTTCTTCCCGAGTCATGACACCTCCTCCGTTCAAAAGCAGCCCTTTAAGCAGATCAAATTCGGTTTTTGTCAGCTCCACTTTGGAGCCGGCTTTGCGAACGATAATCCTTTTCAGATCGACAACGAGATCTTTAAGCCTCAGCAGCTCGCCTGATCCCTGCGAACCATAAGCAGAGGGGTTGCGACTGACCAGCTTTTCGATCTTCTCAACCGCCCTTTCAATAGTGCATGGCCACTCAAGGACGTGGGCATGACCATTATTCTCATCACCTGGTTTGCACAAATATAAAATGGTGCGATTCACTTCGGACTCTTCGATTGGCTCTGAAGAAACCCCCAGGGTCCGATCAACGATAAACAAGTCACTCTCAATCGTCAGCAAAAGGGGATCATGCTCATGGTGAAAGACAAGGACATCATAACAGCGAATCGAAAGCGCAACAAACAAAGAGCGGATAGAGGCGGGTTGTGGACTAACGATGACAATTCGTCGTGTCGTTTCGCATAGCTGGCCCTCCTCGAAATCAATGTCATCTATAACGGAAATTTTATTCTTTCCCCCACTGTCTTCTATTCGTTGCATCTCCCGCTCCCTCCTTTATCTAGTAGACAATTCTGCCCATTGATGACCAGCCGATTTTTGTTTCTATTGTATAAATATTAAAAACTTATGGAGCGGATGTCAATGACCGGCGTCATGACTCTGCAGCTTAAGATAAAACTAGATACAAAACTGAAAACAAAACCCGAAGCCATTAGCGCTCCGGGTTATTGGTATCGGTTGGACGGAATACCGTCTTCATCCTGCTAAAAATCATTATTGTCAGGACGATAACATCATTTTTCCAGTTTATTTCCTATCGGTACCTTTGATCTAATTAAATCCTAAATTGGCGTTATGCTCTATCAGTTGACGATGCAATTCGGCCATGGGAACGTCGGATGTACGATAATTTCCCTTAGAAGCAATGGCCGCGGCGGTTCCGGCGGCTTGGCCGATCGCCATACAGCTCGGGGTTAAACGTGCGGTGGCCTGGGCTTCGTGAGTGGTTGAAATGCATCTGCCGGCAAGCAATAAATTAGGCATTCCTCTGGGTACAAGGGATCGATAAGGAATATCGTAAATGCCATCTTCCTTAATAAAGTTAGCCGTTATCCCCTTGCCTTCAGGATTATGAATATCTATCGGGTAGGCGCTCCTCGCGATGACATCTTCAAATTTGCGGGCATCCAGCACATCCTGTCCAGTCAGCGTATACTCGCCCATTATCCTCCGCGATTCACGAATTCCGATTTGAGTTCCAACATGGGAAACATAAGAATTCTGAAAGCCGGGAACCGACTTTTGAAAGAAATTCTCCAGCTCCATCACTTGCTTGCGTCCCTCGATCTCCCCCTGGGTTAATCCTTCGACCTGGGTTGGATCCAATCCGGATACCCGGCTTACATTAACCAGTACTTCATCCTCTCTCGGTCCGGCAAAAAATAAAATGCCTTCTCGCGGAATCGAAAGATTGGCTTCCTTCCATTGTTTATAGAACCCCATCACACTTGTTAAAGGATATTGATCCAGCTCATCGATCATCGTCTTCTCATAAAATTGTTCGGGATGTTCCTTCATGTATTGCTTGACTTCCTCCAGGGAAACCCCCTTCATACGGAATTTCATCGTCATCGGCTGAACTTTGTTATCCTTATTCCCTTGTTCCCATTCCGCTCCAGCCATGTACGCGACATCCCCGTCTCCAGTCGCATCGACGTAAACGGAAGCACAAATATCGGATCGCCCTCCTTTATGATGGACCTGGACTTTCCTTATTGCCTTATCATCCATTTCAACTCCGGTTACCAAAGAATGGAACAATAAATCGACCCCAGCCTCCTGCAGCATTTCGTTAGCCAGCACTTTATAGGCTTCAGCTTCATAGGGGGTAACAGAGTATACAAAGCCGATCGTGTCTCTTAAATGGCCCGGCGAAGCTTTACGCTTGATTAATTGGTCCACAATTTCTTGGGCTGTCCCATGAATCACCTGTTCGCCGGAGGGGGCATGGAAGGTCATCCAGGGATAGACCATCGCTAACGTCGACATTCCTCCCAGGTACCCGTATCTTTCCACGATAATGGTTCTGGCTCCCGCTCGGGCCGCCGAAAGGGCAGCGGTAATTCCCGCAGGTCCTCCGCCCAGAACGGCTACATCATAATGTTGCGATATGTTTATCAATCGTTTCTACCTCCAATAGTTATGGAGCGCTCCCAGAATAATGATTAAAATGGAAGAATGATCCCATGGCCTCCAACTATTCTATCCATCTTTAGTTTACCAATCCTCTAAATATTCGCTCCGTAAGCAAATAATTTTCGGGAGCGCTCCCACATTTAATAAAATTATCTTTTATTTAGCCGATTCTGTCAATCTTATACTGGATGTTTCTCATTCTTCTTCAAGAACCGCGGCCCAATAGCGCCTTCTTAATCAAACTGCCCTCCTGCTGTCAGGATGTCAGGAGGACAGAGCTTTCACGTACAATTAATTCGTTATGGACTAACCGATCATGCGCTTGATTCACGTCAAGCTCGGAATTCAGCAGCTTCATTAATAACTCGGCTGCCTGTGCTCCCAGCAGCTGCTTGTTCTGGGAAACGGTAGTCAGCTTCGGAGTGAAATAAGCGGCCGTCTGGATATCGTCATATCCAACGACAGATATGTCTCTTGGAACTGCGAGATTGTGCTCCTTCAGGGCTTCGATAGCGCCGAAAGCCATCAGATCATTGCCCGCAAACACGGCATCGAACGAAAGACCGGCTTCCATTGCTGAATGGACAGCTGCGCAGGCGGGTTCCTGCCGAGCTTGTCCGTCAATTATTAGAGCAGGATTCAAGACCTTCCCGGCTTCCCTCAAGGCCTGCTCGTAGCCCGCCCTCTTCTCCTCTTCATGATACGTATCCGGATAGCCCCGCAAGAACATGATGTTCGTTCTTCCCTGCTCCAGCAAATGTCTTGTTGCGCTGTAGGCCCCTTGCCTGTAATCTGATGTGACACATACTAAAGGAATCTGGTGAAAGTAACGTTTCCCCACCGTTACAAAAGGAAGCTGTTTCTCGTAATAATAAACAAGATACTCCTCCCGTATATGCTCGCCCATCACGATTAAGCCGTCGACTTTGCGTCTGTCCCCGATCCGTCTCCAATATTGTTGATCGGACTCCGAACGATTCGAAAACAGCAGCAGATCATAATCCTGCGAGGTCAAATGACCCTGAATTCCTTGCAGCACTTCATAGAAAATATGATGGGTCAAAAAATTCGGTTCATCGCCAAACACGACCACACCGATATTATGGGTCTTGCCTCCCGCCAAGCTGCGAGCTTGCGCATTGGGATGGTAGCCGGTTTCCTTAATGATTCTTAGAACCTTATCGCGTACACAGGCCTTAACCCCTGGCTGATTATTCACGACTCTGGAGACCGTTCCTCTGGATACACCTGCCAGCTTGGCGATAGATTCCAGTGTATGACTCACGATAGCAACCTCCTACCATAGCAACTTCCTTAAGCTTAGAGCGCTTTCCATATTGTTATTATGTTCATGATCCAGGGCAGTGTCAACAAGAAAGGGCCCTTATTGGGGCCCCAAAGTATAGGCTATGGACAGCAACCAGCTTGTCTTAAGCTTCGGTTAATTGGAAGGAGCGTCCCTTCCTTCCTTCTGCTGAATGATTTCGATTTTGCGAATCCGATTTTGGTCGCGCTCTCTTACGATGAAGGTAAGGGAATCATAATGAAACGGTTCCCCTTTCTGTAAATCAGGCTTGCGATTGTACAGCCAGCCCCCTATCGAATCCACATCCTCATCCTGGATGTTAGTGCCCATAATTTCGTTAAGCTCATCGACCAGCAAAACCCCTGCAACCAAGTAGCGATTATCGCCAAGGCTTTCGATTTCTTTCTTTTCATCCTTGTCGAACTCATCACGGATTTCCCCGACGATTTCCTCCAAAATATCTTCAATAGTGATCAATCCCGACGTGCCGCCGTATTCATCGAGCAGCAAGGCCATTTGGACTTGCTCCTGCTGCATTTTTTTGAGCAGCGCTTTAACCGGCATCACTTCAGGAACCGTCATAACCGGCTGCAGCAGCGATTGAAAATCGAGCTGTTTATTACTGTCATATTGCAGGAAAAACTGTTTCGTATTGACAATCCCGATAATATGATCCTTGTCTTCCATGGCAACAGGGAAGCGGGTAAATTGTTCTTTCTTAATAATCTTCAGGTTATCTTCCAGTGATTTATTCGCATACAGGCAGATCATATCGGTTCGCGGCACCATAATTTCCCGTGCCAGCAATTCATCAAAGGTAAAAATTCGATTCACATAACCGAATTCCGTCTTATTTATTTTACCGCTCTGATAGCTTTCCGACAGAATGATGCGGATCTCTTCTTCCGAATGCGCCTCCTCCAGCTCGCTGGCCGGGTTAATCCCGAATATTTTGACAAGAGCGTTAGCCGTTCCGTTCATAATCCATATAAAAGGATACAGCATTTTGTAGAACATGATTATGATCGGCGCGCAATAAGCGGATACCTGTTCCGCCTTTTGAATGGCGATCGTTTTGGGAGCCAGCTCTCCCAGAACAACGTGGAAGAAGGTGACGGATACAAAGGCAATGGCGAAGGACAGGAGATGACTGACGTTTTCGTTAATTTTGAAATATTCAAATACCGGAAGCAAAGCCCGTTCAACCGTCGGCTCACCCAACCAGCCCAGCCCCACTGCGGTAATCGTAATCCCCAGCTGACAGGCGGCCAAATATCCGTCCAGATTCGACGTAACCCGTTGAACGGCGAGCGCCCCCTTATTGCCTTCCAACACGAGCTGATCGACACGACTGGAACGCACCCTTACAATCGCAAACTCCGTCGCCACAAAAAAAGCAGAAAGCAAAAGCAATAAAACAAACAAGGACAAATTGAGAACCATAACGACCTTCCTTCATTGTAGTGTCCAATAGTCAATCGATAACTATGGCTTGAAATCATTGTATAATGTCGCGATCTGCTACTCAATCTGGCTTTAGGGTTGTTTTCAGTAATATTGGGCGTTAAAAACTCCCCTTGGAATAACAGCCGGTACCTCTCTTTTATTATTGAGCCCGGACAAATGCGCAGCCGTAAACTGCCTGCTTTCTGGTTGCTATCTATTACGTTAACTGTTAATATCTTGGGCCACACCGCACCAATCGATCATCGTCATAGCGAAACATTCCACTAAATGAAAAAAGGCCTCAATCTCATTCCTGCCGATTCCAATCCAGCAGACGCTCCCGATTGGCTTCCACCCAACGATGGATAATGGTATGATACATGCTCTTCTCCCTTTCTTTACTCCTGACAAATTTGTCCGCCATCGACGACCAATTCCGTTCCCGTAATAAAAGAGGCTTCATCAGAAGCTAAAAAAGCGAAGGCATTGGCGACCTCTTCCGCATGCCCATGCCGGTTTAACGGAATTTTGCTCGTGTATTGATGAAGGTTCTGCTCACTTTGTCCGCCCTCAGCGGCAAGCTCGGTTCTAATAGAGCCGGGACATACCGAATTAACCCTTATATGGTAAGGGGCCAATTCAATCGCCATCGTCTTCGTTAATAGCACAACCCCGGCCTTACTGGCATTGTAATGGGCCAGCTCCGCTTCTCCCAGAATCCCGTTGGTAGAGGCCATATTAACGATGCAGCCCTTCTGCTCCTTGGCCATGTATCTCGCGACAATTTGCGAACAAAGGAAGGTGCCGGTCAAATTGACATTAAGCGTCGCATTCCAGCTTGCATCGGTAATCTCAAGAAAGGGCTCGAAGCGGGCGATCCCCGCATTGTTGACCAGCACATCTACCCCGCCGAACTCGCGGACGGCATAATCCGTCATCGCTTGGACTTCCTCCCTGCTCGTCACGTCGACGGCATAACGGTGTGTCTCCCCGAGAGAGGATAGCTCATCACGCGCAGCATTCAATCTTGCTTCGTCTATGTCGCATAAGAGCACCTTGGCCCCTTCCCGCAAAAACTTCATCGCTATCGCCTTGCCAATTCCCCGGCTAGCTCCTGTAATAATCGCCGATTTACCAAGTAAACGCATACTGCTCTCTCCTTTATAAAAACTCTCGCTTAGCTAACGAATAAAAATAATATCCTTGTCGGATCGTTTGAGCTGCTTCAGGAGTCGCTTCTTCTAGGCTGGTTTTACCGCACCGCAGCATTTATAAGCCTGCTAATCAATGGTGCCATTCCAATTTCCCGGTTCGTCGGACATAGTTCTGCATTATCTCCCATTATCGAATACTTGCATGGGCCCGTCCCATCTTTCCTCTTTCATATCGAACTCTCTATAAATTCCATTGGTATAATGATTAATAACATTTCGCCAAAAGGAGTGAGCTTGAACATTATCTCTTTCTTGCTTGATTTCCCAATGTCCAGGAAATAGATCGAAAATTTCCGTGGCAAACGTCTTGCCGATCGACTGCCTTCTCCATTTTTTCAATATAAAAAATTCAGCCATGCTTCGTGTGGTTGAGTTTCGCTCGAGCAGCATACTAAAGTTGTTTATCAATGCAAATCCTGCCAATTGATCATTGACTTTGACAAGCAATGCAATCCTTCCCTCCGCCTCTATACCATAATCCGTCCAATAATGATCCAGATAACGATATTCAAATAACCCGTGCGAATCCGGATCGAGCTGGGCGAAGTCACTTGTGTCATATTGATACAATTGCATTAAATTGCGGAAAACAGATTTATCTCCAAATGCCGCTTGCCTAATTTCAATCTTATTCGCGTTTACATTAATCGTTTTAATAACCATAACATTCTCCGTAGTTTTATTGTTTATAGGACTACTTCTGCAGCCTATACGTCATTCATTATTTAATTAATTCATTTAATATTGCAGATAAGCTTTCTCCTATACAATCGGCATAGACTGCATGACCGAGAGCGGTGGGATGAGTCCCGTCGTCACTGCCGCTGTTCTCCATCGTGCGCAGAAGATCACCCAGCTTCACGCCGGAAAGCAGTTCATTTCGCCAGCGCTCTGCGACATCCGCAAGTGTCGTATCTGTCTTGAGCGATACCTCTCTTACCATCTCGTTATACCGATCAATCCATGCTTGTGCTCCAACCGGATTTTCGTACCATACGCGTGGATGGCGGCCATAATAATAGGAGGTGTCGGTTCCTTCGAGTATCGAATGAACCGTACACAAAATCGGCACACACTTGATAGTTCGCAAAGCCTGAATGATTCTTTCGAGGTTCAGCCGGAAATCCTCCACGGAGACATTCGGCTGGTTCGGTCCTATCGCATAATGATCGTTCATTCCGAACACAACAGTACAAAAGTCGGGATGGCGGTCCAGCACATCTTCCTTCATCCGCTTAAGACCTTGTGTGCTCGTATTGCCGGGAACTCCGGCATTCACGGTCTCCAAACTGAAACGCTGACCCAACCGGTATAGAAAGCTTTCTTCCGGCTGTATAAATACACCGGCAGTGAGACTGTCTCCAAATCCAACCAGACGCCTCATGGCTCCCATCTTAATCCCTCTCCCATCTAATGAATTCCATTTTAGTCTATTATATATCCGGCAATAAAGATTTCCAGATTGTTAGGTTCACAAGAAAGGGCCCCAGAAACTTCAAACATCTAAACTATCCCCCAGGTACCAGCTTTCCTCAGTGTTATGTCCTTCCAAGGTGGCCGGGGCATCGAACACTATTTTCCATTCCTTAGCCATGCTTAATGAAACCCCTTTCAATTTATTCGCTTATTCTCGGTTAGTCTCTGCCTAGAGGACTGTTCTACATATAGTAATCCTGATACCATACGCCAAGTACGAAGACGATCTGAAAAATGCACAAAATCGCAAACAATAGCAATATGGCAATGATGGCAGCTGCCCCTATGATTTTCATTATTTTTTTATAAGGACTTTTCATATTCTCTCCAAGGAATGATAGTATTGGTCTGGCTAACATCTATTGGAACCGTATGTATAGACTAATTTGATTTTAGTATAGTATACCATTTTATACCTATTTCAGGGTTGATTTTATGATTTTCTGCCTTTAAAAGTCTGTAAAAAAGCCTCTAAAAAAGTATTTTATCCATTGTTCCAATTGCCACCTAAGATTTTCAGACGAAACGGATGCAGATTTCAGACTGTTGAAAGTCGGTTATCGTTTACACTCGACACCCGAGGCATTCGCGAATAAAAATGCACTCTATTTTTACTTTTATTTCACTGTACTCGGATCTCGCGCGCCCTTTTGTACGATTTTTCGTACAAAATGCACTCATTCGCATCAGATCATTCTCGCATTCTATTTTACTATAGGACGGATACGAGCGACATAGATGCTTTTTTCAACAGTTTGAGATTTACCTTTACTTCCCTGCAACTGGGACTCTATCCGAGAGCTTTAGGCAATGAGAATCCCTCGTCTTGAGAATCTCCTTCTATAATTTGCCAGGATTTCACCTTTCACCGACCCTCCAATAGCTTTAGAATAATAGAGTGGCAGAAACGAATATCTGACCCCCCCTTTTTATCCGACTATAGTCCGGGAAGTTTCCCGACGAAGGTCCAAGAGCAGGGCCCGCCAGGGGATAGTTTAATAAAGTCTATCCATCCTTTATAATGGAAATAATAAGTGGATGAGCGGGTCAGGTAAAGAACGTAGTGGAACGGGGCACCGGATGGGAAGCCGGTTCTCCCAGAGAGCTTTCGCAGCCAAGTACCCGTGCAGGTACAATCAGAATAATCATAAGGGTAAGGTGCATAAATGATAGAGTGGTTTGAGCGCATTTATAAATTTCTTTCACAATTAGACATGAAGCAAATTCAAGAACTGTTGCACGATTACTCTTCCCTTGGCCCGATTCCGGGCATCGGACTTCCAGCGATCGAGGCCCTCCTTCCTTTTTTACCATTGTTCATAATTGTCGCAGGCAACGCGTCTGCTTATGGGTTATGGCTGGGATTTCTATACTCCTGGATAGGGACGGTCATTGGAGCCTGTCTCATTTTTCTGTTGGCCCGCCGGTTTGGAGGACGATTCAGCCGGTACATAGCGGACAAATATCCGAAGGCGGATCGTTTTTTTAGCTGGATTGAGCGCAAAGGGTTTACTCCTCTGTTTGTCATGTACTGTTTTCCGTTTACTCCTTCTTTTTTCGTTAATATTGCCGCGGGAATCAGCACGGTTCCGTTGCGAACTTATGTAGCTTCCGTTCTGCTCGGCAAGTCAGTGATGGTTTTTATGATGTCCTTCATAGGCCATGACTGGCAGGGGCTATTTTACTATCCGTGGCGTATTGTGCTAGTCGCAGCCGTATTATTCATTCTATGGTATGCGGGCAAACGCGTTGAAAAACGCTACCAGGTGCGATAGCGCCTTCCTTTGTCACCGAGCTTAAAAGACCGGTGATTTAGTCATCGCTGCAAGCCAAGTTTGGACTTCCGATCGCTGTTATATGAAAACCGGATTCCCGCAGGGGAACCCGGTTTTTTGAATGAATTGAATAAGTTACAACCTGTCCGCGCAGCCTCCAACCACTGCGAGCCGGGAATAGATAAGCTCCCGGCTTAATGGATTAAGACTGGGCGTCCCGCTCGCGCTTGAGCGCGTCCTTCAGATCATCCTGTACGCTTTTCTCCCACAGCGGAACACCCGTTCTGTATGCAGCTCTTCCGTTTAAATGCCCCGCTATCGGAGAAGTAATGAAGATAAAGACAATTCCGAGCAGAAGCTTCGCGCTGATCTGATCCAGGAATAGCATGAAATACAGGAATGCCCCCGTCAAAATGCAGAGCACGCCGAGCGTAGCGCTTTTGGTAGCGGCATGCGATCTCAAATAGACATCCGGCAAACGAACGAGTCCAAATGAACTAAGCCCGCTAAGCAAAGCGCCGAACAATATTAACAAGGCTACCAACCATTCAATGATCATGCTCATCGTCCCCGCGTTCAATGACAACACCTCTTTCAATGTATCTCGCCAAAGCCGTCGTCCCGATAAAAGAAAGGATTCCAATTAACAGAATCGTATCCATGTAGGCTTGTGTCTTCTGCAGCATACAAATGATGGCCACCATCGCCAACAGATTGACACCAATCGTATCCAGAGCCGCAATTCGGTCTGCCATGGAAGGGCCTTTAAGCAAACGATACATGCAGGCCAGGATGGAAAGAGCAATAATGAGCAGCGACACCAGCAATATAGGGGTTATCATCACCGCGTCACCTCCACTATCGCTTTTTCAAACGAATCTTTAATCTGCTGCGAAATGACTTCCGCGTCATCCATATCCATAGCATGAATATATAACGTTCGTTGGTCCCGGGAAACCTCCAGAGTGAGCGTTCCCGGTGTCAGACAAATCAAACAGGACAGCAAAGTCACTTCCCAATCCGTCTTTAAATTCGTCGTATAAGCAAAAATACCCGGACGAATATTAAGCTTCGGCCGAATCACTTGACGAATGACCGAAAAGCTGGATAAAATCAATTCTTTCAGAAACAGGACCAACAGCTTCACAATGGCCCATATTTTCTGCACATAGAATGGCTGCGGCCAGAAGCGTCTTAAAGCACCTATAAAAATGAGCCCTATTAAATACCCCATGAGGAATTGAGAAGCGGAAGCGCTATTGTTCAGAAACATCCACAGCAGCGCGATACATAAATTTAGCAGAATTTGGATTGCCATTTCATCCTACTCCTTTTAATACAGCTTCGATATACAGTTCCGGTCTGAACAGTCCTTCCCCCGCCTGTGAAACCAACGAGTAGACCCATTCGGAACCAAGCCCAAGCAAGATCATGACAATAAACATTCCTGCCGCCGCACTTCCCATTCCACTTACCTTCGTGCGTGGACGGTCCGGATTCAGCTTCTCTTCTCCCCAGAACGCTTGCATAAATATTTTCATCATAGAATACAGAACGATCAAGCTTGATGCGAGACCGAGCGCGGTCAATCCATACAATTGCGCATCCAGCCCGCCCCGGACGATCAGCAGCTTCCCGGTAAATCCGCTCAGCGGAGGTACACCGACAAGCGTTAGCGCCGTGACGAAGAACATCCAGCCCATCCACGGATACCGTTTAATCAGGCCGCCCATCTCCTGCAGCCGAGAAGTCCCGGCCGCCGCAATGATCATGCCCCCTAGGAAGAACATTAAAGCTTTGGCGACCATATCGTGCATCAGATAGAATACGACTCCGTCCAATGAATCCTGTGTAGCGGCGGCTAAACCAAAAGCGATAAATCCGACACTGACTACGACATTGTAGTTTAGAATGCGATTAATATCGGAATAGGCTACCGCTCCAAGCCCGCCCAGGAGCATCGTCGCCGCGGCCATCCAACCAATCGACGTATGAGAAAAGCTCGAATCATGATGGAAAATCAGCGTAAACATGCGAATGATCGCATAGAGTCCGACTTTGGTTAGCAGCGCACCAAACAAGGCGGTTACTGCGGCGGGAGGCGCGCTGTAGGAGCCCGGGAGCCAGAAAAACAGGAACAACCCGGCCTTCAAGGAAAAGACGATTAGAAACAAAATAGCGATCACTGTCAAAATTCCGCCTTGCCCCACCTCTGCCACACGAAGAGAGAGATGCGCCATATTCAAAGTCCCGACAGCAGCATACAGGTAGGCGACGGACGCGACGAATAAAGTGGAAGAAACGATATTGATCAAAATATACTTTAACGTTTCCCTAAGCTGACGCTTCGTTCCTCCCAGCACAATCAACGCATAGGAAGCGATAAGCATGACCTCGAAGCAAACGAACAGATTGAATAAATCGCCGGTCAGGAAGGAACCTAGCACCCCCGTCAGCAAAAAATGATAGAACGGATAAAAATAATTTCGCTCTCTCTCTTCGCCGATACTGCGAAACGCATAGAACAAGCAGGCGATCCCGACTACCGTTGTAGTGAGGACGAGCAGCGCGGCAAACATATCGACGACGAACACGATGCCAAAAGGCGGCAGCCAGCCGCTCATATTCAGCGTTTGAATGCCTTCGGTCCGGACCTGATACACAATGAAGCCGGCCACGGCCATATTCAATAGGCCGCTCAGCGCGCTGATCCATTTCTGCGCCGTGATCTTTTCCTTGAAAAAGATGAGAATGACAGCGGTGAACAAAGGAATAAGGAGCGGGAGCACGATTACATTATTCATCTTCTGTCCCCCTCAGCTGTTCCATATCGTCTGTTCCCAAAGTTTTGTAGGAGCGGTACGCCAATACGAAAAAGAAGGACGTGACTCCGAAGTTGATGACGATCGAAGTCAGAATTAACGCTTGCGGCAATGGGTCGACGAAAGCTTCCGCTCCTTTGCCGAGCAGCGGTGCGGCCCCTCTTTTAAGCCCTGCCATCGTAAGCAGCAGCAGATGGACGGCGTGAGTAAGCAGAGACGTGCCTAGAATGATTCGCAGCAAGCTCCTGGACAAGATCAAATAAACCCCGATGGCAAATAGGATGCCGATGGCTAAAGACATTATCAATTCCACGGCTAGTTGTCCCTCCCAATCGTAAATATGATGGTCATGGTGACGCCAACGACGGCCAAATAGACGCCCAGGTCAAATAGTACAGCGGTGGCCAGCTCCGTCTCTCCCAATAACGGCAAATTAACGTGTCCGAAGGCATGACTCAGGAATGGAACGTTAAACAGGAAGGAGCCCATCGCTGTAAGCAGCGCCGTCAACAGCCCTGACGCCATCACTTTTTTGAAGTCGATCGGAAAGACTTTATCAAACAGCTTCAAACCAAAGGCAATGGAAAGCAGCACCAACGCAGCGGAGGTCATGAGTCCGCCGATGAAGCCGCCTCCCGGGTCGTTGTGACCTGCGAAAAATAAATACCAGGAAAACGTCAAAATGATGAAAATCGCGATTTTGGAAACCGTGATCAGCATAACATCATTGCTTCTGGCATAGAGAGGCTGCCGTGCATCGGCTCTATCCGCTCTTCCCCCTCTTCCCTTCAGAAGCTTGACTCCCAGTTCACCCGAATCCAGCCTTAGTTTAATCAAGGCATAAATTCCCAAGGACGCTATGCCGAGAACAACGATTTCCAGCATCGTATCAAAGCCCCTGAAATCTACGAGAATGACGTTGACCACGTTCTTCCCGCCGGCGGAAGTATAGCTTTCCTTGAGATAATAATCGGAGATCGAATCGAATGATTTGCCGCTTAACGCTCCAAAAGCAATTAATGTTACAACGGCCCCTACTCCAATAGAGATCACAAAATTGGACAGTCTGAAGCGCATTGCTGTTACTTCTTTTCTTAATTTAGGCAGATGATAGAAGCATAGCAGGAACAGCGTGACCGACACCGTCTCCACGATTAATTGCGTCAAGGCCAGATCCGGTGCCCGGAAAAGAACAAAAAACAAGCTGACCATGTATCCGGCAGCGCCGGTAAATATAATGGCCATCATGCGCGATCGGGCAAACGGGACAGCGAGCGCCGCCAGAATCATGACGATGGCGACAACCGTTTCGTAGAGGGAAACGGGTGCATAGCCTGACGTGTCCAGACGAATCCCGCCGGAACGAATCATGGCTACCGTCAGAATGACAATGAAGAACGCGAAAATATAAATTAAATAGTGCCGGATAGAGCCGGTCATGTAGCCGTTCGTCAGTCGATGGGAAGACTGTTCCAGCGACCTCAGCCCCCAATCATAAGTGCGATTCAGCGAGATCCGGCTGGATTCGGCACCCCGGTGCATTCTATCGGTGCGTCTCAGCCAGTAGTAGACTAAACTTCCGACTGCGACTACGCCCATCGTCATGAAAATTTCCGTATTCCAGCCATGCCAGAAGTCTATGGAAACGAGAAAATGTTCCCCGGGAGCCAATAAGCCGGGAAGAATCGACGCCATCGCCGGTTCAATGAGAGAGTAGGAGAGCAGATTCGGGAACAGCCCGAAGACGACGGCCAAGGACGCCAGAACGACTGGAGAGATCAGCATGCCCATCGGAGCCTCGTGCGGCTTGCGGTCCAGTTTGTCGGACTGCAGCTTGCCTGTAAACGTTCTGAACAGCAGAATCATGCTGTAGATAAACGTAAATACACTGGCCGCCCAAGCGATGACCGGGAATAGAGCCCCCCAGGTTTGCATGTTCAACAGATCCATTTGCAAAATGTTCAGCACCGCGGTAAAAAACATTTCCTTGCTCAAAAAGCCGTTGAATGGCGGCAGGCCGGCCATGGAGAACGTTCCGATCAGTGCAATCGAGAACGTAACGGGCATTAACGACATCAGCCCGCCGAGCTTGCGAATGTCGCGGGTTCCGGTTTCATGGTCCACAATTCCAACGACCATAAAGAGGGCCCCTTTAAAAACAGCGTGATTGATCAGATGAAAAATAGCAGCCGTAGTCGCTACCGTATAGAAAAGCGATTCGTTAATTCCGGAATAAAAAGCGGACGCGGAGCCAAGGCCGAGCAAGCTCATGATCAGCCCCAGCTGACTGATGGTGGAGAAGGCCAGCATCGCTTTTAAATCTGTTTGTTTGATCGCCCGATAGGAACCATAAATTAACGTGCCTATCCCGAATCCGGAAACGAGCCAGAACCATTCCGGTTGCCCGGCAAAAACAGGACTGAACCGGGCCACCAAATACAGGCCGGCTTTAACCATCGTCGCCGAGTGAAGATAGGCACTTACCGGAGTCGGTGCTTCCATAGCATCCGGCAGCCAGATGTGGAATGGAAATTGCGCCGATTTAGTGAAAGCCCCCAATAGGATAAGCAGCATGGCGGGCAGAAACAAGGCATGACCCGCCATGAGGTCCAACTGGCCGATGATTTCGCGAATGCTGAACGTGCCCGTCATCACATAGACCAGGAGGAATCCGGCGAACATCGCCAAGCCTCCGAAGATTGTGATGATCATCGATTTTTGTGCGCCGTATCGGGATTTTTCCCTATGGTGCCAGAAGGCGATCAGCAAGAATGAGGAAATGCTCGTGAGCTCCCAGAAACCATAGAGAACCATCAGGTTGTCCGACAGCACAACGCCGAGCATCGCTCCCATAAACATAAGCAAATAAACGTAAAAATGATGTATGGCCTCTTTGCTTTTATGCAAATAAAAAATGGAATAAAGGACGACCAATGAACCGATTCCGGTAATCAGTAAAGCGAATAACAAGCCCAATCCATCCAGATGGACCGTAATCTCGATTCCTAAGGAAGGGATCCACGGAATGGACGCGGTCACCGTACTCCCTTCTTTTACGGTCGGAATCTGTCCCAGGAAGTAGGCAAAAAGGACGGCCGGTCCCGGCAAAATAAGCCACCCTGTATGAATGCGACTCAGGATTCGGTAAGACAGAGGTACCAGAATAGCAAGTATGAAAGGTACCATGATAGCGACATGCAGCAATGACAAGCTAGTTCCTCCTTAACCATTCGTATTGTTACTCCTCAGCATTGCCTAATTTGTCCAAAATAGTGCTCTCGCCCCCTTAAAGCTGAAAAAAAACAGGAGGAACCCGCTTGCGCAGGCTCCTCCTAAAGAAAAACTTATTATTAAATTAATATTCACATCAATTAGTATATCGATTATTGGGTTTCTTGTCAAAACAAATATGACAAACAAGAATGCTTATCGCGAATGCCCTGGCAAGTTTGAACGGAAGTCAATAGTCCCCTGCTGTATAAATTGTGTTGATGTGGGGATCACTTTTTAGTAAAGGAGTGGTTCTCATGTTACTTAAAAAAATACTGCCTTGCGCTCTTCTCTTTCTGACCCTTGTGCTTGGCGGAGGATTATTGGATCAATACATCGCAAGCCGGCATTTTCCGGATTCCTCCCCTAACTCCCCCGAAGACAGCTATATTCTGCGCGCCTATTTTGCAGAGCATGAGTCCGATGGATTCCCCCCTTATCAGCCGCGGGAATACGTCAGAATTATTCGGTGAAATATGATGGGACAATTCTAGGGAGCCGAGATACCAAACCGGAGCCCCTCCCAATAGAACCTTTCTTCAGCTTCAGGAACAATCTTTGCTGCCGACATTCTAGCTGATTTCTATAAGGCGATCATCTATGCAAGCGGCAGGCGATGTATTCTTCTCCCATTGATTCTGGGAAATACTGATATTTTTGCACGCTTTTAGTTCAATCGGATATTTCATCACCTGATGCGGCGGATAACTATCACTCGATTCTATCACATTCCGGGTGAAAGTGAATCCGTCGATAGAGAGCCCGTATACGATTCCGACATCGAAGGTGGCGAATCGGTTGTCCTCTATGCGAATATTACGGTGATAGCACTCTGCATACCGATCGGGATGCTCGATTTCGGGATCGATATCAATGACCGCCCTCCCCCAGTCAGGGCAGCAATAATTGCAATCTGTAAACTCGTTATGGCGAATCGTTACCTGCTTCACCGCTCCCGACTCGAACCAACTCTTGGCGTCCCCGGAAATTTTCACACCGGAGCCAGGGGCACTGATCCGGTTATGCTCCAGCAGCACGTTCCCGGAAGTCGTAATCAAGAAGCCTCTTGCCCGGTTGGCCCGAACGACGCTGTGAGAGACCGTCAAATCGGGAGACCATTCCTGATTCTCGATCACGTCATGAACCTGAATCTCATCAGTCAGCGGCTGCTCGAATGTAAACAGAATATAATCTTTATTCAGACTTTCCACCGCAATGACCCTCGAGCTTGCATAGGTCAACAACGAGTCCCGGCGGACAAAGCCGATCCGATCTCCGGAGGCGGCGATATTGATCCCTTTGGCCATACCGTGGACAAGCTCTACGAGGAGTTGGTTATCGCCCCATTGTTCAGCGATTCTGGCATAAATGCCGTGCACATTGCACGGATCGTCCAACTGATTCTCGAACAAGCAATGATCGATCGTCACCTGGCCGCGGCAGTAGACAAAATGGGTGGCGTCCGCAGTAGCCGTCACCAACCGATCCGTGCCGCTCCTCAGCATGACATCAAATCTTTCCAAATGGATATTTGTACACCGCTGAGCTATGAGTCCCATGCCCGGAGCATGATGGATGAGGATCGACTCCAGGTGAATCTCCTCCCCTCCCTGCACGAAGAAAGCCGGGTTCTCCCTGCGTCCGAATCGCATAACAACGATGTTTCCGACTTGCGGCATATGTGCTGTGACGCCGTGAAAAGTAATGACACCAGGGCTCGATTCTTCGGCGCGCAGCTTCCCGTAAGCTCCCCAGCTTAACCTGTCGCCGCTTTGATAGGCGGGCGCTTTCGTCCGGGGATCGAATTCGTTCAAGCCCCATACGTGCTCCATGCGGCCTCCAAAATGAAACGATAATGTTTCGTTTTCCACTTGATAGCTCCTACCTTCCGGAACCCTGATGTCGAACGAACCGGATTCTGCGCGAAGGACGACTCCTTGAGCGAACATCGGCTCCTGCCAATCCACAGTCATGCGGCGTATCGTCACCCCGTGACAGCAATCGATCATAAAAGGAATGATCGGACCATGAAAAATCAATTCCGATCCCTGCCCGTCGATCGTCAAATCCTTCATTCCTTCCAAACGAAAAGCGATCCGGCGCAAGCCTTCCTGATCATGATTAGAAATGAACAGCTGCTGCTCGAATGCTTTATCGGGCCAAAAATGGTACGTTCCCTGCGGGAAAACAAGCGTAGCTCCCTCCAACGTCTTGCAATATTCCAGCGCCGACTTGACCGCTAACGTATTATCGTATCCTGACTCCGGCTTGGCGCCGAATTGTTCCGCATTCACCCACATGCCTTTCTTCCTCCTTAGTAAACAAACCATAATTTTATTTTCCGTTTCGATATTCCTGAGGTGTAACCTTATTGTATTTTTTGAAAAAGCGGGTAAAAGCGAGTCCGGATTGATACCCGACCGCTTTGGCTATTTCCTGAATCTGCATAGGGGTCTCCCGGAGCAGTCTTTTGGCTTTCTCGTTGCGAACCGAAGCTATATATTCGGAGATGCCGATCCCTTCAACATTTTTATATAATCGGGACAAATAGGAAGCATTCAGATAAACGTGTTCGGCCAGATCCGTTAATGAGATGCTGCTGGCGATATGAGCTTGGACATACTCATGAATCTTATGGACAATGATATGTGTACTTTCATCCCTTCCGTTCTTCTGGCACCTCAGGATCTGCTCCGCCAGCCGCTGAAAGTAGTCGGCCAAATCAACCCAGGAAGCAATTTCGCTTGTATTCAGCAGCTTGCCAACCGGAATCTGATTGATCACCTTATGCATCAAACCGTGTCTGTTCATATAAGACATCAGGATGGAGGAGACCGAATGGTAAATTTCCATTTTGACAAAATCATGAATGTCCTCGTACTTCAAACTTTGCAAAACGGCTGAAAGCTCAGTAGAGAACGATTCAACCTCACCATTCTCCAGATGATATCCAAGAAGCTGCATTTTCCTTTGCAAAGAGAATCCTACTGCTTTGCCAACGTTATCCGCCGATAGATGCGGGGGAGTCGGCCGGTCACCTTCCACCAGCAGCACTTCGCTCTGCAGGCCAATATCTTGAACCCATAACGAGAGCAGTTGATCGAACTTCTCAGAAACAGCTGTCCATTCGGATGGCTGCCTGCTTAATACGAAGGAAACAGGCAGTTGCAGCAATTGCCGGCACGCGTTCTGAACCGTTTCCAATGTTCCTTTGACGAAATAGAACGTCCGCTGCCACCTATCCTCTTCCGAATATACAGACGGATCGGTCTTCTTAGGCTGGATGAACCAGACAATCCGGGACTGATCATATACGATGGCAAAGAAGGCGACATTTGGCCCCAAACACTCTTCTGTAATATTCTGGACGGCATAGACGAGGAGCTCTTGGTCAGGTCTCATCGAAATATCGCGCCAGCTATCGATGCGTGCCATCAGCAGTAATGCCCGATCCTTCCCGTGAAGGGGAAGCTGTATTTCCGAGAAATAGGCTTCGATCCGCTCGTGGTCTCTCCTCTTCCCGTACAATAGCGATCTCATGAATTCCATCTGCAGCGACGGGATAGCCATCAGCATATGGTGCTCCGCCTTCTCCACAAGCTTCTTCGAGGAAAATTCCTCTTCCAATTCCTCGATAGCTCTGGATACGACACGCACAATTTTGGCCTGTTCTTCCGTCTTCAAAATGTAATCAAACGCCCCCAAGCTTAGAGCGCTTTGAACGTAATCGAAATCGTTATAGCTGGTCAGGAAGATGACCTTGCAGCCTGGCCATTGCGATTTGATTTCGCGCAGCAGAGCAATGCCTTCCATATTCGGCATTTTTATATCGGACAAGACTACATCGATTTTATGGATTTTCAAGATTTCAACCGCTTCCATCCCGGAATACGCCTGATAGATTTCAGCGTCAAAGCGTTCTTGCTCCAACAGCAAGTCCGTCAAGCCATCAACAATGATCGGAACGTCATCCACGATCAATAAACGATACATCATCTATATCCCGCCTAGTACTAAAAGTGTGTCCGACAGATGGAAATTCCCAAATAGTTATTCCTTTTAGGACAACCGAATCGATGGACCTATGGTTTGCACTCGAGCAGGAGCTTCACCTGCAAGCCGCCCATATGCGACCGGCTTAGCACAAGTCCGCTTCGCTGTCCGAACTTCAGTTGAATTCGCCTATGGACGTTATGCAGTCCCGATATATCTTCGTTTTCCGCCGGGAAGCCGGTAATTCGCTCACTTAAGTTGACAATTTCATCATCGCTCAGTTGATCTCCGTTATCCTCCACAACTATAGACAGGAACGTCCCTTCCGTCGCGCTATGAATACGAAGCCGGCCACCGGAACGCTTATTTCCAAAAGCATATTTATAGCTGTTCTCGATCACTGGCTGAAGGATTAAGCGAGGAACGGTTACCGGTTGGCTGCACGGGACAGAATCGGAGAAGCATACCTCGACGCGATCGGCAAAGCATATTTTTTGAATCTCGACATATGTGCAGCTGTGAGCAAGCTCTAATTCGAGCGGAATTTCATCAGCCCCGTCCTTGGTCATAAATTGAAAGTATTGCCCGATAGAAAGCGAGAACCGATACGCCGTTTCCATATCTCCCGATAAAATAAGCTGATTTAACACAAACAGACAGTTATATAGAAAATGAGGGTTAATTTGCGACTGCAACCGTTTCAATTCATGACGCTGACTGATGATCTTCTGCTGGTACACCTCACTGATCAGCTCTTGTAATCTCTCAACCATATCGTTAAAACCTTTATACAGGTAGGCAAACTCATCCTCGTGGCTCGGCAGCTCCATGGGCTGCAAGTGGCCATGACGAGTACTTCTGAATTGCAACAGCAGTTTTCTCAAAGGCCGGTGAATAATCCGATAGATAGAGTAGGAGAAAAGAACGATTAGCGCCAATGAGGCAAGGAACAGCATCCACAGTCTCGCTTCATATTTTTTCATTTCTCCCAGAATACTTCTCTCGGGAACGAAATCGACCAGAAAAATCCCAATGGATGGAGAATAACGATAGGCAACCCAATAGGGCTCGTCCTGATAGGTGACCGATTCAATCCCTGCCTCCTCCTGCCGAGACTGCAAATAAGCGGATAACCATCCGGTCAGCTCCGGATCGTCCTCGATGGAGATGGACCATCCTTCAAACGCATGTATGAAGGCCGCCGTCCCCCCCATTTCCCCGTGAACGTTCAGCAGCGTCTGATGCAGCTGTGGCAGCGCAAGTTCGATGCTCTGGACGAATAAGGGCTCGCTATTCTTCGTACCTCCATAATAAAACCGGATCCAGACCCGCTCGTCCCAGAATTTCCAGGAGCCCTCATGCTCGGGGCTCACCTTCGTCATAGCCGCCATCTCCGTGACAGGTACCGAGGTCAGAAACTCGGTGCTGAGGATCGTCCGGTCAATGGAAGGAACGTAGGTCTTAACCTCAGCAATAAAGGGGCTCGACTGCTTGATAAGATGGAGGCGGCGTTGAATCTGTTTGATCTTGTCGATCTTCTCATACCCGTCCATTTGATCTCCGCTCGCAGCCAATTCGAGCAAATCTTTATCCAACACAAACTCCAGCAGAAGCCGCAGCATTCTCTCATTCTCAAATTCCAATGACTGCAATGCGTTCAAATTTTTGCTTACAATAGATTCCGAAATTTTATTTTGCAAATCCTGCTTTCCTTTATCGATGATGGTAAGCATAATGAGAAATAAAGGGACCAAGACAACTATAAAAGCCGTTATTAAGCGAAGAAATATCGGTGATGACCTATATAATCCTCTCAATCCTGCGCCCTCCCCTTCCATCACCGTCTAGCTGTTATTCTATTTATGTGACACTAAAGAAAGCGCTCATTCCGTTCCGAAGGAAAGTGCCTCCGAAGCTTCAAACATCATACTCATTCCCCCAAAAGTGTAGATTGGATTCGAATTGATTTCCATTTACTTTTCGGGAACCCCGAACCAACAGATTCCTTATTTATGGGATGGGCCCTCGGATAGTAGGAATACAAAGCCAAAACTCGCCCTGGAAGCATCTTTCTTTCTCCACTCCATGATCTATCAATTTTTTAGTTCAATTATATAGCTTATTCCTTCACGCTGCCCATCACAATTCCTTTAACAAAGAATCTCTGCAGGAAAGGATAAACTAACAGAATGGGCAGAGCCGCAACAAAAATTTGAGCCGCTGCGCTCGTCCGGTCGGACATTTGCTGCAGCAACTCCGCTTCCTGGGCAGACAAAAACCGCGGATCTTTACTGATAACGATCGTCTGCAGGAAGGTCTGCATCGGGTAGTTCTCCGGATTATTCATCAAGATCAAGCCGTCAAACCAACTGTTCCAGTGCCCCACCATACTGAATAGGGTAATCGTGGCCAGAGCCGGTAGAGACAACGGAACGAAGATTTTCCACAAGATTGTAAAATGCCCGGCTCCGTCCATTCTGGCCGATTCGTCCAGTTCCTTCGGCAGGCTGCGAAAAAAATTCAACAGTAAAATGACATGAAACACAGGGACCGCCGACGGAATAATCAATGCCCAAATCGTATCTAACAATCCCGTTGATTTAATCGTCATGAACCACGGAATTAGCCCGCCGCTAAACAGCATCGTGATTACAAAAATCCATACATAAAAAGTTCGATAACGAAAATAGGAAGATTCTTTGGATAAAGGATAGGCCGCTGTCACAGTCAGGAGCAGATTGAGTCCCGTTCCCAACACAACCCGTTGGATAGAAACCGAGAAGGCAGTAACGTACTCTTTCTTGCCTAAAATATTTTCATAGGCCGAAGTTGTAAAATCGACGGGCCAAAATTTGACGATGCCGGCAGATGCCGCGGCCCCCGAGCTAAGTGAAAGCGCCAAGATATGGATGAGCGGCAGCACGCAAGCTACAGAGAGCAGCAACAAGAAAGTATAGTTGCAAGCCGCAAATAGTTTGCTGCCCGTAGATAATCGGGATACCACGTTTTATTACCCCCTGTTCTTTAAAAAATCCGATAGTTGGCAAACCGATAGGCCAGAAAATAGGAGCAGGAAATCATGATCAGAGATACGACGGACTTCAGCAGTCCGACTGCGGTTGCGAGCCCATACTGTGCTTGCAAAATACCGAGACGATACACCAATGTATCAATGATATCGCCGCTTTCGTAGACAGTTGAGCTGTACAGGTTGAAGACTTGGTCGAAGCCGGCGTTCAGAATGTTGCCCAGGCTGAGCGTCGCCATCAGAATGACGATGGGCAGCATGCCGGGAAGCGTAATATGCCACGTCTGCCTGAGACGGCTGGCGCCGTCCATCTCGGCGGCTTCGTATAAGGCAGGATTAATCCCCGTCAGTGCAGCCAAGTAAACAATCGTATTGAAGCCGAACTCTTTCCATACATCGGAAACTACCAGAATAAAACGGAACCAGTGATTGTCACCGAGAAAGAAGATCGGCTGAATGCCGAACACACCCAAAAATTGATTAACCAATCCGTGTGAAGGCGAGAGCAGATCAATTAATATTCCGCCGAGGATGACCCAGGACAGAAAATGGGGCAAATAGACAAGCGTTTGAAAGGTTCTTTTAAACACGTTCTTTCTCACTTCGTTCAAGAGTAAGGAAACGATGATCGGCACAATCAATCCAGCTACAATTTTCATCGAAGCGATAGCCAGTGTGTTGATAATGACCCGCTTGGTATCAGGAAGCTGAAATAAATACTCGAAATGATTCCAACCTACCCAGGGAGAACCGAAGATCCCTTTGGTAGGAATATATTTCTGGAAGGCAATGGAGACTCCGACCATTGGCCAGTAGCTGTAAACCGCCAAAATCACCAAGCTTGGCAGCAGCATCAGATGCAGAGGAAATTTCTCGCTCATCCAAAACTTGAACATCTTTCACTCTCCTTATTGACCGTAAGCGTAGAGATTGAAAAGTGCCCGAAAAACGTTGATTCGTGCTTCCCGGACACTTACCCTTTGCTATTTCTTCACGGTTTCGTACCATTCATTGACTTCCCGGGTCATCTGCTCCCCGCCAAGCTTATTCCACTCATCAACGAATTTATCGAAGTCGTCCACAGGGATGCTGTTCATGATGATTTTGGTGAAAAATTCTTTTGCCTTTTCATCCAGCAGGCCTTTTTTCTCGAGCATGGTTGGCGTTAACGTACCGTAGAATTCGTCCATCTGATAACGATTCTCTTCGTGATATTGATGCATAATGGCAAAGGAACCGCCCGGCTTGGAAATCGCCCATTCGTTCCACATGTTCGTGTCTCCTGCCAAATATTGCTCCACTCGTTTGTATCGGGAATTCATCTCGGGGTTGGGGCCGATTAAGGACGGGTCCTTTGCTTCGATCGCTTGCGGCAGCAATTGGCCAGCGGGCAGATTTTCGTCCTGGGCAAAGAAGACGGTCGGGTTAATCTTCCACAACAACGCGCTCTTATCGATTCCGGACTTGCCGAACATGTATACTTTATTATCGTCTGTCAGGTTCATCTGAACTTCGATCCATTTATTAATAATTTTAATGACGGCTTCCGGATTTTTCGCTTTTTTCGATATGACATAGTAGGAGCTTACACCGGTGTCGGTTGAGCTCTTCGCCGGCTGGTCATCCACCGAGACGATCGGGAACGCCTGCCAATCCTGCACCAATTGCTTATTCTGCACCGCTGCGGCCTGAAGCGGCCAAATACTTAGCCAGAAGGCTCCATACGCCATTCCTATCTGGTTGGCGGCAACCAATTCATTGACCTTGTCGCCGTCCTTCACTGAGAATTCCGGATCGATCAGACCCGCATTGTACAATTCCTGCAATTGCTTTAGAGCTTCTTTCATCTCGGGCATGATTGTACCGTATATCAGCTTGCCGTCGTCATCTTTGACCCAAATCCCCGGATGGGCATGATAACCGTTAAAGAAGCCTTGCAAGTCGTAAGCTCCGCCTTTAATAAAGCTGCCGTTGATCGCGAATGCATAATTTTTACCGCTTCCTCCCGGATCCTTGACCGCGAACTCCTTCGCAATGTTCAGCACGTCCTGCATCGTTTGCGGTGCCGGCAAACCGAGCTTGTCCAGCCAATCCTGGCGAATCCATAAATAGTTGGAGGAGTTGTACGGATTATCCGTTGCTGGAATGGCCATTAGTTGGTTATCAAAGGTAGCCGTACTTAATTGACGGCCTCCATCAAGCCGGAACCAGTCCTTCGTTGTCTGGGTAGCGTACTGCTCAAACACTTCCGTAAGATCCATAATCATATCCGCTTCATATAATTGCTGCAGCTCGCTAGCCGATACTTTGAAAAAATCGGGGATATCGTTCGATGCGATGCTGATCTTCAACTTCTCCGAATATTTGTCCGAGACCCACTTATTTTTGATCTTAATGCCGAGATCTTGCTCGTAGGCGTCATAGACAGCATTATGATCGATCGTTTCTCCGTCGTCGAACTGGATGTTCGATACTGCCCGCACCGTCGTCACTTCAATGGGAGGATCATACTTGGCCGTTGGATCGGCAATTGCCTCATTAGACTTCACTGGCTGACCCTGAGCATTCTCGCCTGGCGATGTGTTTTGGCTGCCGCAGGCGGTCACAATCCCCAAGGCCATAACTAATGAAATGGACGTACCCGTTTTCCATATGCGATTCATCTCTTTCCCCCATATTTCGTATTCTTTGAAGAAACCGGTTTCTTGCAACTATTATAATCGGGCTGACCCCCCCGCTCAATATACGCATTTTTACATTGTCATACTCGGCTTTACTATTTACGGATTTTCGATAGTTGGCTTACTTTCACAACGAAAAAACCAGCAAGCAAAAAGCTCACTGGCCGCGTCAGCCCTAAATATAGGCTCGTTTTCTTACTCCCTCCCTTAACAATAAATCATACTTTAGCTGCATGTCACTTTTCTGCTGCTGTACCCGGTTTCGGCCATGTGCATGGCAAAATCAATGACCCGGCAGGAATAGGCCCACTCATTGTCGTACCACGCTAAAATTTTCAACTGATCCCCGTTAAGCATCATGCTCAGGCCGTCCACCGTCGCCGATTTCTCATTCCCGATATAGTCGGAGGATACAAGCGGCAGCTCATTATAGCCTACATACTTTCCAAGCGTCCCCTGTGCAGCTTGTTGAAAGCATTCCCGGATGTCAGTAGGCCCAGGCTTGCAAGCTAGCTGAACCTGCAGATCCAGCAAAGAAACATTCTGGGTAGGAACCCGAACCGAAAGCCCTTTCAAATGCGGAGCCAGATGAGGAAGAATGTCGGCTAGAGCTTTGCCCACTCCAGTCGAGGTCGGAATAATTGCATTCGTGCAGGAGCGGGCTCGTCGCAGATCTTTATGCGGATTATCGAGGTGATTCTGATCGCTAGTAAATGAATGGACAGTCGTCATCCAGCCCCTACGCACACCAAACGTATGGTCCAACAAATTTAGAATCGGAGCTATACAATTCGTTGTACAAGAGGCTGTCGATAGAAGGCGATGACTCTCCGGATGATAGAGCTGTTCATTGACCCCCATGACTACGGTCAAATCCATCCCGCGTCCGGGAGCTGTAACCAACACCCTCTCGGCCCCCGCCAGCAAATGCTTGTTTGCTCCGTCACGATCGTTGAATTTCCCTGTAGCATCAATAACCAGGTCCACATTGTAATGCTTCCAGTGAATTTGCTCAGGCTGCCACTCCGAAATAACCGGCAAATGACGGCCATTCACTATAAGGCCGGTTTCGTCACAACTGACCTCCGCATCCCAAGTGCCATGGACGGAATCATATTTGAGCAAATGCGCCAAGGTAGCGACAGGACTGGTAGAGTTGATAACGGCCAGCTCAAGAGTACGATTCGGAGCGGACAACAGCTTTCGAATGCACAATCTTCCAATCCTTCCGGTTCCACT
This sequence comes from Paenibacillus sp. J2TS4, assembly GCF_018403245.1. Lineage (GTDB taxonomy): Bacteria > Bacillota > Bacilli > Paenibacillales > NBRC-103111 > Paenibacillus_L. The sequence goes on along the minus strand of NZ_BOSH01000002.1, from coordinate 237,402 downwards.
TAATCCGATTCTCATCTATTCACCCCCCATTTATATAGTATGTAATAAATATATTATTACACTCTATATAAAGCAACATTATTTTATATATGACGTAATAAATAGATGAACAGACCAGACTCAGAGTCGTGCAGGAAGGAAATTACTGTAAATACTTAGTAAAAAAGCCAGTGAATGCCCTATTCACTGACTGAAGAATTTCATTTAATTTAGAAGGATGTGTTGATAAACTATAATTTTATAACTCAACTTTCGGTGCGACCAAGCCTAGGTTGTGAAGTTTAGCAGGTGGAAATCCTGCTTGGAAAGGCAAAGCCAAGCCACCAATAGCGAGTCTTGGATGGCTGGAAGTAATTCTAAACGTTAAGCGTAGACAGTCAGGTAGTAGGCCTGAAAGTGATTGAGCCACGAAAAGAGTAAAACGGAGAGGTCGACGTTTTCGAAAGTACGGAAGACAACACTCATTCATGCGTCAAGGGCGAGGATGAATGAGCTCTCCCGGGGTCGTAGAGCCAGGCATGCTATACAATGACTTCACAGCAACTTGGGAGGCCCTGCCTATTCTTCTGAAGAAGTATGACAAACAACCGATCATAAGGGAGGATGTCAAATGATGGACAGGGAGTCGGATCACTGCGTACTACCGATGAAACCGAGTAACGTCGGTAGAGGGAAGGCAGTGACATATCATCACTCTTGATAGAGACACATTTTCTACACACAGGGGTAGGTCGAAAAATGCAAACAAAACTAGCAAGAATAGCAGAGATTGCAAAAGAAAAGCCAAAAGAGCAATTCACATCGCTGTATCACCTCTTGAACGAGGAACTGCTGACACAATGCCATCGGGAACTGGATGGCAGCAAAGCAACAGGTGTCGATCGAGTCACGAAAGCAGCATACGAGGAAAATCTGGAATCCAACATCAAGGACCTGGTAGAACGGCTAAAAAGGAAAAGCTACCAACCGCAGCCCGTAAGAAAAACATATATACCAAAGGATGAAAAGAGCAAAAGACCGCTCGGCATCCCTTCTTATGAGGACAAAATCGTGCAGTTGGGATTGAACAAGATTCTACAGGCCATCTACGAGCAGGATTTTCTAAACCTATCTTACGGTTTCCGACCAGGAAGAAGCTGCCACGATGCGCTGAAAGCAGTGAATCGCATCATCGAGTATGGAAAAACCAGCTACATCGTGGATGCTGACATCCGTAGTTTCTTCACGAATGTCAATCACGAATGGCTCATGAAATTCCTTGGGGAGAGAATAGCAGACCCTAATATTCAAAGGCTGATCTGGCGCTTTTTGAAAGCCGGGGTTATGGAACAGGGCACGTGGGAACCGACTGAAACCGGCACTCCTCAGGGGTCCCTGATTTCACCGATACTTGCGAATCTCTATCTGCATTATGCTTTGGACTTATGGTTTGAGATCGCAGTAAAGAGAGCGTGCCGCGGCGAAGCAAGTATGATCAGATATGCCGATGATTACGTATGCTGTTTTCAATACAAGGACGATGCAGAACGATTCTATGCAGCACTAATCAAGCGATTGGCCAAATTCGACCTGCAAATTGCAGAAGAGAAGACGAAAATTCTGGAATTTGGACGCTTCGCCGAAGAAAACCGAAAACGAAAAGGACTGGGGAAGCCCAAGACGTTTGACTTTCTAGGATTCACTCACTATTGCAGCAAAAGCAGCAAGGGTAAATTCAGAGTAAAGAGGAAAACAAGCGGAAAGAAGTTTAAGTCGAAAGTGAGAGGATTCAAAGAATGGTTGAAAGCAGAACGCCATCAAGACGTGAAGGAATTAATGAAAACGATGCGGGCGAAGCTAACAGGACATTACCGCTATTATGGGATCACCGACAATAGCCGAGCGCTGTCCGTATACAAATTTCAGATTACCAAAGCATTATTTAAATGGTTGAATCGCAGAAGCCAGAGAAGAAGCTTCACGTATGACAAATTTAACCTCTTTCTGAAACGTAACCCTTTACCTGAGCCCAAAATTTATGTGAGTATCTATGGCTAATCATTGCAATTCTGTAAATGATGATATGAGGAGCCGTATGCCTTAAGGAGCAGCCGATAAGGCTGCAATCAAACCGGTGGAAGTCCGGTCGTACCAATTGTCCATACACGGGTACGTAGCTATACCGCTGCTTGGAGAGGTAACAAACCAAGTACTGCGCGGCGAAAAAGGTCTTGCCGCCTCATAGAAGGTGGGAGCAACTAGGGGATCGAGCAAAGATAGGAGCCTGAACATAAAGGAATTACTGCAGCCTCGAAATACGGCGTTCCGCAAAGTTGCGTTCGGAACCATATCGGAAAGGCAAATCCTGTTTAAGGTGAGGAAAAGCTGGCAGTTTGCAGGAAGAAATGGACAAAAGCACTGCAAACCTTTCCCGGGGTAAGGGTACAAGCACCTTTCGAATGATTGCAGAGATAACTTCGGGAAGGTCCTACTTCCAGCAGGGATTAGCAACAACCTGCAAAGACCCGTCTTATAAGGGAGACGAAAGAGATGGGAGGATTTAGGACTGGCGCATGAGCCCGTAGTAGTGATGAAGTTGGGGTAATTTCCAATGAAATGGTATCAAACCATTCCAGTCAATAATGGGCAAAGGGGCTCTGGGTACTTGGTGGCTTCAACAAAATACATCAAATCGAACTCAGTGTCGATACCTTCAGTAAGGATTGAGAAGCTAGCGGATAAGTAAACTACATGTCATAGAGGCGTATGTTGGCTAAAACTTAAACCAAATGGCATGCAGGAAGGCTTAGCCGTGGCAAATGGGTGCAGAGCCAAGACCAGAACCGGACTCGGGAAATCCGACCGTCCGGGATCGCAGGGAGGCTTCAGAAAACGTGATAGGTAGATAAACACTGAAATTCTTCGATGGTAAGAAGAAAAAAAAAATGCCGACAGTAGGTATCCTACAATCTCACTGTCAATGATAATGTAGGAACAGATGTATTGGAAACCTATAGGCGCAGCTGAAATTCTATCCCGACTTGGGCACGTACGGATCTATGAGGGGCGTGAGTCGTGAGGCTCACGTCTACTCGACCAGAGCGAAAATCGGCTGTAAACCTTGCAGTGACTGGAGAAGCGAAGAGATCAGGTACCTTACTTTTTTTCGCCTGGGAGAAGGGTAAAGGGTAGCGTCTAACTGTATTTTATGTAGGTAAATTGAAGCGAATGGCGTAAATGGACAAATTAGATGGAAAAACTGCATTTAAAATGGAGTTTTTTTCCTGGCACCCCTCTTTTGGCCTAAAATAGATGGAGGTTTTCCATTTAGTTTTCGTTTTTAACCTCAAACGGAGCAAACTAGCTGCATGAAATCCATTTAGATCCCCATGCTTCCTTGAAACACTCCGCTAGGAGACTTTTCCATAATGGCTGACAGGCATCGTCCTGGTTAGCGAGTAGGCGGCACACAGCAGAGCTAGGATAACGAAGCCGGCGCCAAACCAAGCATTATACATGACAGGATACACGCCGACCACTAGCCCGCCAACGGCTGATCCTAAAGCAATTCCGATTTGCAGGGACGACGTATTGAGGCTTTGTTGAATTTTCGAAGATTCCGGGGCGGTCTGAATTAAATAGCTTTGCTGAGGCGGATTGAGCGCCCAGCTTAACATCCCCCAAGCCACTAAGCCTGCCAGGAATGCTAACGGCAAATAAGTGGAGAAGGGCAATAAAAACAGGGTTAGCGCAAACAAGGACACCACCAGAAGAATGCTTCTGCCTGCTCCCCAACGATCTGACAGCCAACCGCCTACTCCGCCTCCTACGACAGCCGCGACTCCGAAAACAAAATAAGCGATACTGATCCATAACGAATCCAGCTGCAACGTCGTTTGCAAAAATGGAGTAAAGTAGGCATAAAGACTGTAATGGCCCGCTAACATCAGAACGGTTACAAGATGGGCGCTGGCTATCTTGAAGCTTTTTAATGAAGCGAGCTGCTTCATTAAAGGAGTTCTATTCTCCGGGGGAAGGGCCGTCAGAAAGCGATAAATGATGACCATGACGATCCCTGTTAAACAAGCAATGAGCAGGAAGGGAGCCCGCCAGCCAACGGCATCCCCGATTAATACGCCCACCGGAACGCCCAGCACCAAGGCTCCGCTGATCCCCATACTAATGATGCCTAGAGCTCTTGCCTGATATTGGACATCAACGATTTTAGCTGCGATCGTCAACGATAGCACAATGATCAGGGCCGCACTAAAAGCCGTGAAAACACGCGATGCCATAAGCCATTCATAATTCGGGCTGATAAACGCCAGAAGATTCCCAATAAAGAAAAGGAACAGCGACCATAGGTACAGTTTTTTGCGTTCCACTCGCGAGGTCAGGGCCAGCATAACCGGCCCGGCAATCGCCAAGACAAGCGCAAAGACGGTGATCAGCTGCCCGGCGGCGCTGACGGAAATCTGTAAATCCCGGGCAATGAGCGGCAAAAGCCCGCCAATCACTAATTCAACCATTCCTACAACGAAAGCGGATAGCGCCAAAACATAAACTTTCATATTCATGAGCAACCTGAGCTCCTTTATGGCGACCTTTCATTTTAACCTATCTTAGGCATAGTAACCTTAATTGATAACGTTGGCAAGTCGAACGCCCGGATACCGGCATCAAGATCCTGGACACTTCAATCATCTCCTCCTTAAGCCTTCTTGGTGCTATCCGTCATGATTTCCATCTTAACCTTTCTCCGTTAAAGGTCTCTTTATTTAATCGGTCTCTTCTTCTATCGGGATTGACTGCGAGGAAGATTGTCTACTGGACTTCTGGGAGGCCTTGAACGGCGAATTGCGTTGCTCTTTCCCTATTCGATTTATTTTATCGTCTAGCCACGAGCGGATTCCAAGCATTGCTTCTATCTCCGCTCTCCTCCAATGCGCCCGGCTCGCTTCAGGAATCAGCCTGTCTGAGACTAGCTGGTGAATGTCGGCTAAATGACCCGCTATTTGCTCCAAATCGGACTGTTGGAATCGCTGTTTCATTGTCCCTCATCCCCTTCGTTCTCATTGAAATATATCGTCAATCGGCCATTCGCAAGCTTAGCGCTTCTGACCTGTTGGCTAAGAAGCATTCGGGGCAGCGTCACAATTCGCTTGTAGCTGCCCACCTGAAGAGTAAGCTCGTCTCCCTTCTGATTCAGCTTCACCTGCTGCTTCTCGGCAAACGGCAAAGCGAGGGTCATCACATAACCGCTTTCGGTCTTGTCAATTTCCTCCGTCTTCCCGTGATAGAGCATGCTTCCGCACTGCCCTTCAGGAAACGCGGCAGCCGCTACCCGTCCCAGCATTTCTCTGCCTATCACTTCCCTGCTCATCAACGGAACCTTCAGAATCGGCAGTGGACGAAAGCAATCTTCAATTTCCTGTTCGTAGGATTGATGGATCTTCTGCCATTGAGCCAGATAGCCTTCGGCCGCCTCCTTGGGAAGGATCTTATTGACAATGACGGCGTCGGTATGAAATCCATACAGATTCAAATGAGTGAAAGCCCTCCTCGCTTCGGAGATGACCATTTTCTCCGGATTAAGTACGAGGCGCACCGATGTCCTTTGGGAATCCAGAATGACTTTCTGAAGCTGCTCCAGCTCCAGAACAACGTGGGCCAGGCTTTCCATCGTCTCGTCATTGGGAAGCTCCAGTCCTTTCGTTAACTTGACGATTGGTCGTGCCACCTTTAACAGCTTGCGTTCGTATGGAAAAATATTTTGCACCCACCAGCGCAGTAAATTAGGATAGCTCAGCAGACGCAGCGTCTCCCCCGTAGGCGCGCAATCGACGATGATGGCGTCATAACGACCGCTTTCCACGTGCTCCTTAATTCGCAGCAAGCTGAACAGCTCTTCAAAGCCGGGGAAAATCATCAAATCCTGCGTAGCGATATCATCCAGCTTGGCCCACTGTGTAAAAGTGGCAAACCAACGGGTGACCCTGCCCCAATGTCTTTCTGTTTCCTTCAGGCTGTCAATTTCCTGGGCCCATAGAAGGTCATTGATTTGCTGGGGCTCGCCGCCAATCCGGATTCCTAACGAATCCGATAAGCTGTGGGCCGCATCAGTGCTGAGCACAATAGTCCGCTTCCCTTCCTCCGCAAGCTGGTAGGCAGTCGCCGCCGCGATACTCGTCTTCCCTACGCCGCCTTTACCCGTATAAATAATGATTCGCATAGATCCACCTCCGACATTTAATACGATTTCGTAGTAATAGAGTAAAAAAATTTCTATTATTCGCCTTCTATCTCTATCGATCGAACATCGGGTACCCTGTTTTGGTCAACCGGCTCAGTTTCCTGCTGCAGCGATTTAGCGACCTTGAGAGCCAGACCGATGAACTGCTGAATCTCTTCCGGGGTTAACGCAGACTGGACTCGAGAGAACGCCTCCTCCATTAGCTCCACCATTTCGGCAGCAACCGAAGCGCCGGCTGGTGTCAATCGATTGACGATTATCCGTTGATCGGACTCGGATTTCTCTCGGGAAAGGTAACCTTTGCGGACAAGCCGTTTAGAAATGCTGGTTGCTGTGCTTAGGGGCGCCCCCAAAAGCTCGGCCAGCTCAGACATCGTCAGCTGACCATGAACCATCAGCAGCTGAAGTGTCGCCGCATCGGACCTCGTTAATTGGCGCTCCAGATGGCTCGTATCCGGTAAGATGCTGAGCGGACGCAGGCCAGTTTTGAAAAAAAGCTCGAATAGCTGCTCCATAATGATTACCCCACATACTACGATTTCGTATTTTTATTAAATTTACTACACTTTCGTATTAATTTCAAGATCATGCTGTAAATTTATGCAATAGCATTCGTCCCATAAATCACGCACCCTTGACAGCGCCCGAAATCTGCAATAAACTAACTTTTGAGTTATGTAACTCGAAAGTTATTTTTATGAGAAGGATTGAGTCGAATGAAACCAGGAACCAAAGGAAGAGAGAGCCGAAACAGATTGCTGGAAGCGGCCATTTCACTTATAGCGGAGCGAGGATATCGGGATACCAAGGTCAGCGATATCGTAAAGAAAGCCGAATTGACACAAGCGGCGTTTTATTTATATTTTTCCGGCAAGGAAGCTCTATTCGAGGAAATTAGTCAACTCTTTTATTCCAGAGTGAACAAGTATTTGCAAGCAGCTGTGCTCGAGACTGAGCTCCCCTTGAAAGAGGCGCCTGAACGAATTCGGGGCAATTTGGAAGGGCTATTCAGCTTCTTCGGGGAACATCCTGAACTGACGAAAATCTTCTTGACGGAGGAAAAAAATAGCGAGGCGGTGGAGAAACTGATCCACCAAACGATAGTCAGCAATTTGATGAAAAATCAAGCATCGGGATTTATTCGCAACGACCTGTCCGCAGAGATGATAGCGGATTGCATTCTGGGGATGTTTGTGCAAGTCATTTTACAAGCTATTCTCGTCAAACGGCGCGATCCAAAGCAAGTGGCTCATGAATTTACCCGTGTTCTGTTGTTCGGCCTGATTCATCCATCCTATAGTACAGGGGGTGCGGCTCCATGATAGAATGGCTTGACTCTGCCATCAGCACTCACTCGATCATTTGGCTGTTTCTAGCCGCTTTCATGCTCCATGATTTTGAAGAAATCATTTGTTTGGAACCCTGGTTTCAAAAGCATTATGATTCAATACTTCCCAAAGTGCCGGAAAGCTTCCGCTCGCTGATAGATTACGCATCGCAAGTCAAAGCACCGCAGTTCGCCATCGCAGTCTGTACCGAGTTTGTGTTCTTCATCCCATCGACCTGGTTGGCCGCGGATTACGGTTATTACCCGCTCTTCCTGGGCATCAATGCAGTCATGATTCTGCATGTGTTCATGCATCTCGGACAATCCATCTATGTAAGAAAGCTTACGCCTGGAGTGCTAACGGGCGCAGGAATCCTCCTCCCCTATTCGCTTTATCTATACTACCGATTGCTGACAGAGAACATGGTTGAATGGAAAGATATTTTTATTAGCGCGCCTTTCGGACTGGTATTAATTCCAGTTGTTCTTCTGGGGCATAAATTAGGTGAAAAGCTGATTGCGAACGTTCGCGAGTGACAACCAGTGGCAGGCCACGCCGTGCTCCTTCTCGGGCTGCGGCTTCATGGTAATGACTCGACATTTCTACTAACTGTGACAATAAAGCAAACAGTGCTCTGGCTTGGTCAAAAAAACAGCCTCACTTCTAAACGAAGCAGGCTGTTTAAAATGAATACAGACAATGGGCCAAGTTAAGGTTGGGAGTTATTGATTTTATCGACGATTCGCACAATCTGTTCGTAATCGGAATAGCCTTTGGCGATCAGATGGAAGTAGGTTTCGGATGTTTGCAAAAATAATCGGGGAAAGGCTTCCGCTTGAAGCTGCTTCGCCAGAGCAAAATCATACCGCGCTTGCTGGATATAATGGTCCTCCTCCATCCGCTTGACAAACAAGGCTGGATCCAGTTTAAAGTGACAGGCTAAATCTTCATAAAGTTCGCTGGTATTAGGATTCTTTCCCTCTACATAGATGAAATGATAGAGGCGATGGACGAATTCAAGGGGAGACGATGGAGAATTACTCTCTCGGAAGACAGCAAGGGCCACAGCCGGTATTTCCGAATTCATGACCCAATCTTCACTTTCGACCAACTGATAGAAAGGCTCGCCAAACACCGCCCCGGATCTCTCTACTATAGAGCTATATGCAGTCCGGATATTTTCCTTCAGCTTGTTGTCCATCGGCCCCACCCGGTCTCCGACCACTAATCCCCCGCTGAGCACCTCAAGCCCGTATTCCGGTCTGAAGCTTTCGTGAAGCTTTTTAACAATTGGAGTAAAAGCATAGCACCAAGGACATAACGCATCAAATATATAAATAAACTTCCGCATATTTCTCATTCCTCTCTGTAATTATTGGTTTGGCTCGGTAACTGAACCCTTATTTTTTATTATCCATTTTCAAGATCAGATCTGGCTGTCCTGCTCTCTCATTTGCAGGGAATGCTATAAACGACTATAATTTTGGTAAAACATTCTAGATATGGAGGCGTTCTCTATTAAGCGAACCATTCGCCTTTCAGAGTCCTTGCTAATGGCAGGCTATGGAATTATTTTTTTGTTCATGCTGCTGCATGATTGGGTCCCGCTCGGTTCTTTGAATGATGTCTCCGCGGTTATGGCGGACCGATCGGCGAAGGAGCTTCTAGTTGTAACGGCTATCGGCGTTGGGCAAGTCCTGCTTCTCATCGGGCTTATTTTGTTATTCATCGGTAAAAGATATCCTCTTTGGGCCAAGCTATGGCTGGTCATTCACCCGTCTTTCATATTTGGCGGAGCTCTGATAGCGTGGTGGATTCCTTATCTATTCGGGATCGGCGCTCAAGAAAGAGCTCCCCGATATCAGGAAATGTTCGGCAGCACTCATTCCTTCTTACCGGTTATGAACGGAATGGTCCCGAACACCATTCATTTCATCTTCCATGCCACCCTCCTGCTTTCTATAATACTAACCATATATATTTTTTTGACCGATCGCAAGAAGGCAGAGCAGCATCAGGGTATAACCAGTTAGCAAGGACTGGCTGCCGCAGCGGCCGAACCATTATCTAAACAAGGCTCGCTATAGCGCTGGCCAAATCAATCTGCACTATCATCTGCGCCGGATGATAATGAACTGTCCCCTATTTGCGGGGAATGCAAAAAAACCGCCCAGGCACATCGCTAACTATGCTTGGGCGGTTTTATTCTGCGTATCGCTGGGCCGGCTTCTTCCCCTGAATATCTCCTATAACAAACCGCTATCCCTTTAACCCTGCTGTCGCTACTCCTTGAATAAAATGTCTTTGGGCTATTAAAAACACGACAATGACAGGCAGGGTAGTAATAACCGCACCCGCCATAATAATCGGCGTTTCGAAGGAGTTCAAGTTCGACCGCAGGAATAAAAGTCCGAGCGGCAGGGTATACAAATGCTTGCTTTGTAAATACAGCAACGGGCCGATCGTATTGCTCCATGCCCCGATAAAGGTAAATACAGCAAGAGCGGACAAGGCCGGCTTGGAGAGCGGAATATAAATCCGCCACAGCACTCCCCACGGTCTGTAGCCATCGATAAGCGCCGCTTCAAACAGCTCTCTGGGCAAGCTTTTAAAAAATTGATGCATCAAAAAAATACCGAAGGCACCACCTAGAAAGCTGGGCACGATTAGCGGAAAATAGGTGTCGAAAGCATTCAGATTTTTCCATATGAAATAAGTAGGAATCAAGGTCACCTGCGAGGGCAGAATCAAGGTGGAAATCATCGCCAAATAAATAGGCGTCTTAAGCTTGAACTGAAACATGGACAGGCCAAAGCCGACCATGGCGCAGGAGAGCAGCGTTCCGAACAAGTCTGCGACAACGACAATCGTACTGTTCAAAGTATAACGGGCAAAATTGACCTTGGTCCAGGCCGTCAAGTAGCTTTCCACCGAGATCGGATCCGGAATCCATTTGGGCGGCAGCTCCAACACTTTGGCCCCTGTTTTAAACGAGGTCGCGATCATCCAATAAAAGGGGACCAGCATCGTTATCGCTCCGAAGATAAGGACCAGATACAACAATATCATTTTCGCGCTGGTTGCTCTATTCATAATGAACCCACCTTTTTTCAAACGATCTCTGGATCAGCGTAATGCCAAGAATGACAAGGAACAACAACCAGGACATCGTTGAGGCCGGCCCCATTTTGAAGGTCATGAAAGCATCCCGATAGATCAGGATGTTCGTTGTGAGCAGCTGATCCTTCACCGTCCCCGGCGACTCCAGCATGACGAGAAAAACATCAAAGGCGTGAAAAGCCGCTATCGTCGATAAAATTACGACCATGTAAGCCATCGGCGACACCAATGGTATAACGATCCGGGTAAACATTTTCCACTTCGTCGCTCCGTCTATTTCCGCGGCTTCATACATTTCTTTAGAAATATTTTGCATCCCGGCCAACAACAAAATCATCGAAGAGCCGATCCCCTTCCATACGTTAGCGATTGCAATGCTGCCGATTACAATCCACCAGTGGGGATTATCCAAAAACTTGAAGGGGCCGAGCCCGATATAGCTCAGGATGAGATTAATCAGGCCGAAGTTGGAATCCAACAGCCATTTCCACACCAGACCTCCTGCGATCCAAGGAGTGACGACAGGCAAGAAATAGATAGCGCGAAACAAGCCTTTGGCCCGGATCGCCTGGTTTAATATATACGCTACAATTAAGGCAAAAAAAGTTTGCAGCGGCACAAAGATAAGCGCGAAATAAAAAATGTTGCGCAACGAATACCAGAAGGGGACGTCGCTAAATATTCTTTTCCAATTCGCCAGCCCAACCCATTTGGGAGGATTGAACATATCCCAAGATGTAAAGGACAGGTAGATGGAGTATACAAACGGATATGCGGAGAATACGAGAAAGCCGACAATGAAAGGAAGGGTCAAAATATATCCCCAATGATTGTATTTATGCATACTCATTGCTCCTATCGTTCTTAAGTTTCAATCGAACGAGCTGATCGAGAGTAATCAAGAAGGGGGAGCCCGGAGACTCCCCGCCAAGAAATAGGACAGCCGATTATTTATTTTCGTCTAACACTTTCTGAATTTTCTCCTGAATTTCTTTAGCGCCTTCTTCCGGCGTCTTGATCAGTTCATGGATTTCCTGAAAAATCGGTTGGGCTGCCAGGCGCCACTCTTGCCAGGAATGATTTTCGTCCAACGTCACACCGGACTCATTCACACCATCCACATAGGCGCTTTTGTTCTGCGGCCGGGTCGTCGTATCCTGCTTAAGCTGTTCTGTCGAGGATAATTTGATCGGAATGGCCGATCCGCTCTTCGCTATAATATCCTGCGCTTCTTCCCCCATATAGTATTTCAAAAACTCCCAAGCGGCCTCTTTCACTTCCGGCTTCGATTTGGAATAAATAAGCCAACTGTTGGTCACCAGCGGCATTACCCGATTCCCATCATATCCTATGGGCATCTTCGCCACGTCATAGTCCAGATCCGGGTATTTTTCGTTCATTTTTACCTGACTACTGTATTGCAGCATGTTCATGGCCAATTTATTATCGGCAAACATGGCATCGTGTCCACCGCCTGCTTTATAGTCGCTAACAGATGGAGCCAGGCCATCCTTGATCACGCCAGCCCATACTTCCAATGCTTGAATTGTCTTTGGATCGGTTACAATCGCTTTAGTCTTCGTTTCATCCAATATTCCACCTCCGTAAATTTTCGACCAAGGAAACCAACCCGTTGTGATGGAGGGAGCAACTCCGATTCCGAATACGTCATTCTTGCCATCGCCATTCGTATCCTTCGATAATTTCGCAGCGATGTCAAGCATTTCCTCGTACGTCCAGTCATCCGAAGGGAATGGAATATTGGCCTCTTCAAACATTTTTTTATTATACATAATCGTGGCCGGATTCAATCCGTGTGGAATTCCCCAGATCCCTTGAGGTGTTTCCGAAGCGAACAACAGAGGACTATAGTCCTCTTTCTTAATGTCTCGCTCGATGTAGGGTCTAAGATCTTCTGCCGCTCCGCGGTGGCCATAGCCAAGGATGACGGCATTTTCCTGAAACCATACGTCAGGGGGGTTGCCGGCGGCAACCTGAGCGGTGATTTTCTGGACAAAATCTCCCCAAGGGGATTCATCAATTTGCAGCTTGATATGTGAATTGGCCGCGGCGAATCCGTCAATAATCTCTTTCTGGGTCACGTCATAGCCTCCCGGCAGGCCAATTTTGAGCGTCACTTCCTTCGGCTTATCCTCTCCAGGCTTGGCACTGCTGTCCGGGCTAGGATTCGCGCCGCCCCCGTCACTGCCGCCATTCCCATTACCGCTATTACATGCTGCCAATGAAAACGCCATCATAAGACTTAAAATAAGGCCCGTTATTTTTTTCATCTTCCATCCTCCCCTATAATAGTTTAAAGCCTGTCATTCCTCACACGATTCAGTAATCGATTTCTTTTTTTAAGTAAAGAGATCGTTATTTACATCCTATTACACCCAATTATTTCCTGTCAATGAATTTATTTTTTATTTGTAAAATTTCTGCTTGGCTCGTGCAAAAATAAGCTCATCCTCCTTCCGCAAACATTTGTTATTGATCATCGAACATGTGATTACGCTTACAAACCTTGCAATAAAGAACAAGTTATTTTATTATGTAATTAATTATAGTAAACGTTTGCAATCTTTGCAATCCATTTTTACTCAAGGAGAAGACAAATGTGGTAACGATCAAAGATATTGCCAAAGTCGCCGGTGTTACCTTTGCAACCGTATCCCGGGCATTGAACAACGAGCCGGGCGTGAATGCGAATACCCGCAAGAGGATTATGGAGATCGCCCGTGAGATGAATTATGTGCCTAATTTAGCCGCGAGAAGACTGACCGATCGCAAGTCCAAGTCGATTGGCTTTATTTGGCCTCAGCAAAAAGGGCTGTTTTTTTACCATCTATGCAATGAGCTTCAAATGGAAGCCGTTAAGCGAGGCTACTCTATTCTCGCCGCTTTCACTGAGCCGGATCATGCCATCCGGATGCTTAACCAGCATTTTGTCGATCGAATTCTGTTCTGGGCCGGGCCGGAATGGGTCCCTACTCTCGATTTCTACAAATCCAAGGAACAGCTGCAAGGGCAGCTGCTCATTCTCGGGGGCGGCAGCCTGGAGGGAGCCCATCGAATTGCGATTGATCGCAAAGGCGGAATTATGAAGGCTGTTCATCATTTGGCTGATTTGGGTCATAAGCATATTGGATTTGTCGGTGTGGAATCTGATAAATTGATCGGCTTCACTCTGGGGTTGCTGGAGTATCATCTGGAATACAACTCCAATTCGATTATAATCACTAAGAATGAACACCCGTTCCCGGAGGACCAAGTATTGGCCCTGCTCAGCAAGGATAGTCCGGATCGCCCCTCTGCTTTTATCGTGGACAGTCAAGGGATGCTGTTCCAGTTCATTCGGGTCATTCGCAGGCAGCAGCTCAAAATTCCGGATGATCTCTCTCTTATCGTATATGACAGTATCCCCGAGATGGAGCAGCTTCTCGATACTCCTCTATCGACGGTTGGTCCCAATGTCCATGAACTGGTGATGAAATCGCTGGATATCTTGACAGATGACCGTGCGGATGAAACAGATCCAATGGATGTGTTGATCGAACCGGAACTGATCATAAGAGACTCGGTCAGGCCCTTGTAGCCTCTGTCCAGCGTAACCAAATAAGTAAAAGCCGGGCGAGAGCCCGGCTTCATCTGCATTTATGCTTTATAAATACACTTCCAGTAAGTGATCAAAAGGGGACTTTTTGAACAACCTCTAATAGTTTATTGCTGTTGAAACACTCTATAGGTTAACTCATTACAAGCCTGCCGAATGATTTCATGCAGCTTCCTCCGCACTCCCTCTGTCATTCTGACCTCCGGAATCGAAATGCTGACGGCTGCTGCCACTTGATGCTCATGATCCCAGACCGGTCCGGCGATACAGTGTACCCCTTCCACCGTCTCTCCTTCGTTATAGCCAAATCCCTGCTCGCGCACAAGCTTCAGCTCTTGGAGCAGGCTGGAAAAAGAGCGAATGGTCTTGGCTGTGACCGGCTCCAATTCCTGCTGCGGATATAGCGCAAGCAGTTCCTCTTCATCCAAATAAGCGAGAAACACTTTCCCCGAGGCCGTCGCATGCAAGGGCAAGGTTCCTCCCAGATTAGGAGTGTATCTAAGCGGACGCGTGCTTACCTTCTCCGCGATATAAAGCAGTTGATCGTCTCTTCGTATCGCTAAAGAGACGGTTTCGTTAACATCATGAATAATCCTCTCCGCCAGCTGATAAAATTCACTGGTTAAACTCGTCCCCTGCATATAGCGCGAGCGGATCATAAACAGTTTATACCCGATTCTGAATCGCTTGCCCGACTTCTCCTCCTCCAGATAACCTCTATCCACCATGTTCTGAATAAGTTGGTAAGTGCTGCTGGGAGGCATGTTTAAGCTTCTCGAGATTTCCGTTAAGTTATAATGATCCTGTTCCCCGGTAAATAGCTCGAGTATATCCAATACACGGTCCGCAGATTTGACCTTAGGCTTCTGCACGGTCATCGTTTAATCCACCCTTTATCTATAAAAATAATTCATATATATGAATCGTTAGATGGATTATACCTTACTTTAAAGCCTCTGTCACATCGTTAGCTTCAAGGACACTGTACTTAGTATGGAAGCTAAAGTTCACTTCTTGTTCTGCACATTAATGCCCCACCGCTTTCCTTCTAACCTCTTCCATGTATTCCTGCAACGATACAGTCTTGCCTGATATTCTGGACTGTTCTGAAGCAAAGGCGATCATATGACTTTCAGCAGATTGCAGTGCTGAGGTTTCCCCTGTATTCGCTCCTTGGCTCACGAGCTGGACAAACTCTTTCATTAACCGGTGGTCCCCTCCGCCATGTCCGCTTTCGGCCACTTCCGGGACGATGACCTCCTTTCTCCCCGAGAAAGATTTGATCTCAAGCCGATTGTTTTTAAAATCTCCTTCTATTTCTCCTTCCGTCCCCTTGATGTTAAACGTTCGATTCCCTTCGACAGAGAAAGCGACCATAGTAAAGGAGACCGTCGTTTCATTGCGAAATCTCATATTGACGACCTGATGATCTACTACATTATTATCACAGTGATAGACGCACCGCCCGTAAATCCCTTCCTCCAATCCCTTCTTCCTCGCTTCCAATGTCGGCTCGAGGCTGACCATATATTGAGGCCAATGTTCGCGCTCGTTGTAGTACAGCTTGAGCGCCGAATAGGGGCACGAGCTCTCGACAGCGCACCCCTCGATACATCGTTCGGTCGATCCCTCCGGCGCATTTTCCGGCTTAAAATGAGTAAGCCCTCCAAAGGAAGAAACCTGCTCACACGGCTCGCCAACCAGCCAGCGGATCAGATCCGTGTCATGGCATGATTTGGCCAAGATCATCGGGCTCGACTGATCGGAATTTCTCCAATTCCCTCTAACATAGCTGTGTGCCTGATGCCAGTAGGCGACATGCTCGGTCCATTGGATATTTATGATCCGGCCAATTCTATGCTCGTTGATTAATTGTTTTAATGCTCTGAAAAACGGCGTGTATCGCAGTACGTGTCCAATTAATAGCAGCCTGCGTCTTTTTCTCGCTTCTTCCGCCATTAACCATACTTCCTCCGGGCGAGGAGACATCGGTTTTTCTAACAAAATGTGATAGCCTTGCTGCAGCCCTTGCATCGTGGGAGCAAAATGGAGCTCATCCGCTGTGCAAATTAACAAGGCTTCGCAGAGCTGAGGCTGTTCCAGCATTTGCTCCCATGAAGCATACTGGCGTTCGGGCGGGATTTGATGCTGGCTGGCAAAAAGCTCCCGCTTCTGTTCATCGGGCTCCGCTACCGCGACAAACTTGATTTCTCTTGGATTTTTCAAGGCATAGGGTCCATAGCTGGTTCTTCCTCTCGCCCCAGCTCCAATTAAAGCAGCGTGTATCATCTTTCTCCTCCCACGTAAATGTTATTTACTTTCCTGACCTGCAGCCAAAAGTCGGTCAAAAGAATCACAAACGCAGTCCTTTATCCTGGTAATCGATTACTACAGCAGGTTTAAGCTAACTAAGCATTAGGAGCAGCCTGTAGAAAGCTGTATCCAACATTTTCTGGTCTTCCGCCACACCACGCAATATCAGCCAAAGCAGCGAAGATGAGATTACCCTAGGCCCTTCATTTGCTGCTGGATGGAGAAAGGTTTCCCTTCTGCGATCGACCGATTGGCCGAAGCGCCGATCATGACGGACATTGCCCCTGCCCATGAGCCCGCTTGCTGCTCCAACGGGTCCGGTATCGGTTCATTGAACAGTCTCTGATGCAATCGCTGATCTCCGCCTCCGTGGACTCCCTCCGCTTTGGGCATCGTGTAGGTCAGCAGCTCTCCGCCTAAATTATATAGTCGTATGCTTTGATGAGAAGCGTTCGCTTCCGGGCCTCTGGAATACTCCTGTGTCTCCAGTCTCCCCTTCGTGCCGACAAAGCTGGCCTTCCAGCCTTCAACCGGATTATAGGCGGTCAAAGAATAAGTTAACAGAGCGCCTTGTCTATATTTAACGTTGACGGACATCGTATCATAGATGTCAACATCATCGCCGAATATGCACTGATCCCGATAGTAGCCGTCCATAGATTCCGCATCATAATAAAAGGATTTGTTGAAATCGTTTGCTGTTACATCAAAATAAAACTCACACGTCGACTTGTAATCGCATGTAAGACAACGCCTGCCCCGTTCTTCTCTGGTCGGTCCATAGACGCGAGTCGCACCATGAGCGAACACCAGATCCGGTTCATCCTCCAGCCACCAGTTCACCATGTCAAAATGATGCGTTGATTTATGGACAAGCAAGCCTCCGCTCTTCTCCATCCTGCGATGCCATCTGCGGAAATAATCGGCTCCGTGATCGCGGTCCAGGAACCATTCCAAATGTACGCTCTGAATGTCTCCGATAACCCCTTCCCTAAGCAATTCCTTAATGCGGACAACGTAGGGCATGAAGCGACAATTGAAAGTAACAATGACTTTCTTGCCGGTTCTTTGTTCCGCTTCCAGAATCGACCGGCATTTCTCCGCATCGGTCGTCATCGGCTTCTCGGATATGGCGTCACATCCTGCTTCCAGTGCCCGAATAATATATTCATGATGCAAATGATCGGGAGTCGTAATAATGACAGCATCGGGCTGAATTTCCGTGATCATCTGATCGAAATCCGTATAGACCGGTGCATTCCCGCACTCCCTGCTCATTTGTTCCGCACGGCGAATATTGACATCACAAATCGCAGCTAATTGAGCCACATCCTGGAATTCAGTGGTTATCGGCCGGGCAAACATATGCAGCGCTCTCACACCCGCACCGACAATAACATACTTTTTCATGTTCTCTCCCCTTCCCGGAAACCTCCTAGTAATCGATTTCTTTTTCTGATAGTAACACATTATCCCAGCTTTGTCATCCACGAAAAGACTATGGAAGCGACGATGAAAGTGATGATGGGAAAACTATGGAGGTGACCATGAAAGAAATTCCTGTCGGATTCCTCCAAGGATGAGCCACTGCGTTTAGAGGAACTATCGCTTTTCTGCCCCAAACCACTCTCTTCCCTGTTACATAACACCTTGGTTCCCCTCAAGACTGCGTGCCCGTTTGAGAAGCACAGAACGACATGCAGAAGTACATGTCAATTCGCAAGAACCGGGGAAATATCGAAGAAGACATACAAAAGTACATGTCATTTCCCGCTAAAATCCAAAAATCGGCCAAATGGCTAAATTCACCTGCACAATGGCTTGTCTTTAGCTCTTTCAGATCAAAATCTCCAAAAGACCTGTAGTTTTGCAGGTAAACGACTCTTTTTTCGCAAGAAAAAAACAATAGACCTTGCTGCAAGCGCAAGGCCTATGAGTCACTGATTGGTTACGATTATAACGATTGTAGCAATATGTCATCATTCATCGCTGATGTTCTCATTCCGTCCGTCAAAATGTTTATGTCTGGGCAAACCTATTAATTATTTCTTCTGTCTTCCAGCCGCTGCATAAATTGCTCTCCGTTCTTAAACAGCTCCACGTCCATCAGATAGGAGAGAATTCGGGGAAGATCGGTGTTGTCAATCAGGCCGACGAACTCATTGGCCCCTTTACCATAAGCGTACAGCGGCACTTCTTCACCAGTATGATGGCGGGTGCCCCAGCTGATCAGCGCGTGAGCGGACAGAACCGTGCCCGCTTCGTTGGCCAGAGCGCTGTCACTCTCCCAATTCACGCTGGTGAAGGCTTGAAGATCCGCGTCGGTCAGCTCAAATCCGATAATCGGTTCCACCGTCTTGCGACCGTCGACGAAATAAGCTTTGGTTTCCTCCGGCTTGTCTTTCACCGTTCCTATTCCAACCTCAAGTCCGATGAAATCCGCTATAGTCCGAACATCGACAAAGGCCGTTCCGTCCTCCACAAAGTAGGCTCCGTCCACTGTATGGCCTCCGTAGACTATCGTCTCTTTAGCCAGATTCATGGTGAACTTGACACCTTGAACGGCAACCTCAACTGTGGAAGCCTGCTCGTTATACATGACTTCTCCCTCGAGCCCGGCGATAAGTTCCCTTACCGGCACATAGTAACTGCCGTTCAACGGTTTCGCACCATGAAGCGGGATGGCGGCAGCTTTATCCTTCAGCGCATCTCTTATCGCATTGGCACTGCCTGTCGCCTTCTTCAGGACGGCGATGTTTTCCTTATATCCTCCGGGCGTATTGCCTATGTTGATCCCGCCCGTCTCGTGATCGCCCACTACGACAACAAGTGTATTCTTATCCTTCTTGGCGAATTCCAGCGCTACATCGACGGCCTTTTCAAAGGCAAGCATATCGTGGATAAGCGCCACCGGATCATTCGCATGGCCCGCCCAGTCAATTTGGCTGCCTTCCACCATCAGGAAGAACCCATTATCCTTCTTGCTCAGGACATCGACAGCCAGCCGGGTCATCTCTGCAAGACTGGGCACATTCTCCTTATCCCGGTCAATCTCGTATTTCAAGTCGCTCATCGCGAACAAGCCCAGCACTTTATTCGACTTCACCTGGCTAATTTCCTTCCGGTTAGTTATGTAGTCATATCCACCGGCTTTGGCCTCGGCCACCAGATCGCGCTCCGGCTGCTTGCCGCCATCTTTCTCCAATAAGAACATGTCTCTGCCGCCGCCAAGAATAACATCTACATTCCCTATATACTCACGCGCCAGGGCGACTTCATTCCCGCGGCTCGGATCATGAGAAGTAAAAACAGCGGGAGTCGCATGAGTGATCCGCGAAGTGGCGACCAAACCCGTTGCCTTGCCTTTTCCTCTGGCCGCATCTAATATCGAATCCGGCTCTTTCCCCTCTGGAGTGACCGAGATCATCCCGTTATTCGTTTTGTAGCCTGTCGCCATAGCTGTTCCAGCTGCGGCTGAGTCGGTAATATTCGTGTCGGCCGAATAAGTTTTCATCAACCCTTTGACATACCGTTCGAAGGAAAGCTCTTCCCCCTTGAAGATTCGGGCGGCGGTCATGTAGCCGATTCCCATTCCGTCCGGAATGAGCAGGATGACATTGCGGGCACTGCCCTTCGCTTCAGCCCCAGCAACCGTTGTCATGCTGCCGAAGAGAACAACAACGGCCATAACTAAGGCGGCGGTCTGTCTTATAATACGATGGATGATCAATTAAATCCCTCCTATTCATCAATTATTATCAGCATAAATAACGAATGTAAACGCGGTGTCATGGAATGTTTAATCTATCGTTAAGATCACATATCTAGCCATGTCATCACAAATTAGTTCTCAGTAAATTTAACTATGGCCATGAACATATATCAACGATATAATCATATATATCTAATGTTATACATCAAGTGTTCTATATTGAGATGAAAGGAGGATTTAACGATGGCTCCCAGGAAGAAATTTTCCAAACAAGATATTATCGACGCTGCTTTCGATATTGCGAAGGTCGAGGGAATCGATTCGATCACGATTAGAAAAGTGGCCGAGAAGCTAGGCAGCTCCATTGCTCCCATTTACGTCAACTTCACCGATGTCGAGGAGCTAATCGAGGAGGTCGTGCTTAGAACGCTGGAGGTTTCTAGACAATTGTTAGACGAACAGGATTCCGGAGATCCGTTTCGCGACATCGGCATCGCGAGTCTTCGGTTCGCGAAGGAGTACAGTGTGCTGTTCAGGGATTTGGTCATGAAGAACAACGCTCATATGAAGTACAACGAAGAACATGTAAACATCGTCATTGAGCACATGAAGAAGGATCCATTGCTGGAGAGTCTTCCTGACGGGGAATTGAAGATGATTTTGCTAAAGATGCAGATCTTCCAAATTGGTCTATCGGTGATGGTGGCGAACGGATTGCTGCCAGACGGCCTTAGTGAGAAGAATATGATGGATATGCTGAATAGTGCCGCGGAGGATGTCGTGACAACCGCCCGTTTACGCCACAAATAAAATGTCCTTAAAGTGAGGAGCTTTTACGATGAGCCAGCCCTTGACCCAATCGCTACTTGATGAGCTTACGTCGAAGGCCGCAACGAAAAAAAACATTCATGGCGCAGTGCTATGTGTGGAAAAAGGAGACGGCACGTTATCTTTGGTTAGCGGTGCCGGAAATATAAAAGCGGACGATTTGTATTTTCTCGCAAGCGTCACTAAATTGTACATGACTACGGTCATGTTAAGTTTAAGGGCCGAAAACCGTTTGCAACTGGAGGATAAAATAAGCCAGTATCTTCCCGATGAGGTCATAAGCGGACTACATGTATTCAAGGGGAACGATTATTCACACGAAATTACTATCAAACAGCTTATGTCCAATACTTCCGGATTACCCGATTACTTCTCGGGTCGTGTCATCACCGAGCTGCTCAGCGGCAAAGACCAGGCATGGCCTTTGAATAGAACGCTGACGGCAGTCAAACAGATGAAACCCAAATTCATTCCAGGGCAAAAAGGAAAGGCCCAATACTGCGATACCAATTATCAGCTTCTGGGAGCCATTATCGAAGCCATTACCGGCCAAAGCCTTAAGGCCGTATTTAAGCGATATATTTTTGACAAGCTCCAACTGGAAAAAACGTATGTATTCAAAGAGGTTAGCGATACACGTCCGGTCCCGATCTATTACAAATCCAAAGCGCTTCACTTGCCCCTCTACATGGCTTCAATTGCACCGGAAGGAGGAATGGTTTCCACGGCGAAAGAAGCGATGATCTTTCTCAAAGCCTTTTTCAACGGACATTTCTTCTCGCGGCGGGAGCTTTCCGAGCTCCAGATCTGGAATCTCCTCTTTGGTCCGGGAACCTTTTATTACGGAATTGGAATATCCAGACAACCGTTGTCCTTATTCGGCATGAACAAAGGATTGCTCGGACATTGGGGCCATACCGGTGCTTTTGCGTTCCATTATCCGGAGAAGGATCTTTATTTTACAGGTACGGTTAATCAATTTACAGGCCATTATACAGCCGTGCAATTAATGAGAAAAATAATTAATTTATTTTAATTGAGCAATAAGTCCATTCTAGGTTCGCTTCTCGTCATGGAGTAAAATCTGTGAAGCGATCTTCTTCATCCACTCTATAAAATTTGCCGGCTCTTCGAAGCAGGCCAGATGGCCGGAATGCTCGAACAGGATCAATTCTTTATAAGGCGCCTCCAGCTTCTGATAGTACTCTTCACATAGATCGTGGACAATTCGATCGTGACGGCCGACGATAAAATAGACGGGAATGCTCAACCTCGGAATTTGGGAGGGTAAATGACAGCGGGTAAATTCAGCCCACAGATGGTTCACTGAAAATTCAAAGCTCTTCATAAACCGGAACCGTTCCCTCCAGGTCAGATGAGAGCTGAGCAAGCTGTGAATATTAATACGCAGGGCGTTCTGTTGATAGGTGACTCCGCCAAACTTGGTCAACCACGCACGCTGTTTAGCCAAATGCTTCATGCTTTTGTATACGCCTTTCTCGATAAACTCAATGCTTTGCAGTTGCTGCAGCGCTTTGTGATTTCCGGTTTGCCGGGCTTTATCCAGAGTAAATTGATAGGAGCGTTGTTCTTCCTCCCGACGGTGTACGGGTTGATTAATGCCGATATAAGCGTGTAGAAACTCAGGGTGCTTATGAGCAAAAACCATCCCCAGATAAGCTCCCCAGGAGTGCCCTGCCATAAACACTTTCTTACCATCAAACCTTTGCCGAAGATAAACCATCAGCTCATGGAGATCTGTAGTAAGCTGCTCCACGTTCATACTTTCCGGTGGAATGGCGCTGGAATAAGATTTACCGGCTCCCCGCTGGTCCCAATTGACGACAACGAAAGACTCTTCCAGCGGAGACAGAAATTTGTGTTGAGTTCCGACCTGCGAGGCACCCGGTCCACCATGCAGAAAAAGCAGCACCGGATGATCGCGGGAATGAGCCCGTATCGTAATCCACTGTTCTGCTCCGCCGAGTATCAGCTTCTCAAGAACCGATAGACTGTCAGGCTTAACGTTGCCATTGTGGTCCTTAATCGGTCGAATATATCCTCCACTCCATAGCTTAAGCATCGATTTTCCCCCTATATAATTACCTATTTATACTCACCTATTTATACTCACCACTATAACTCTATGTGTTGGGTAGAATATTATGGCGCCATTCTAGAGGGAGATTAGGGTGACACCGAACTGAAAATAATTCAAAAGGCAGCGCTCCTGAAACATATGATGGGATAAGGCACAGTTCATTCTGGATTAATGAGGAGGGATTTTATTGAGAGTAGATGATCTGCAAAGTAGAATTGAAAAAAAACTGGCGGCAAAAACAGCTTCTGATCCAAAGCTTCATAATGTTTATTTATTAATCCATTCGGATAAGCTGGATCTCCACTGGCCTATGGCCGCAGGACAAACGGATGGGGTGGCCGCCGATCCACAGCAACCCTACCATACGGCTAGCGTGGGAAAAACCTTTACTTCTGTAATGCTGGCTATATTAGTAGAAAAAGGACTCGCCAGGTTTGATGATCCTATCGCCAACTATTTACCTGCAGATATGGTTAAAGATCTTCACATTTATAAAGGAAAAGAGTACACCTTCGACATTCAGATCCGGCATTTATTAAGCCATACATCGGGACTGCCCGACTATTTTGAGGATAAACCTAAGCGGGGCAAAGGATTACTGCATCAGATTCTGGACAATCCTTCCCGTTTTTGGACACCGCAAGAAACGATCCAATGGTCCAAGAAGCACTTAACCCCCCGCTTTCCTCCCGGTAAAGGTGTACATTATACAGACACAGGGTACAATCTGTTAGGGCTAATTATTGAAACGATTACGGCAAAGCCCTATCATGAAGTACTTCATGATTATATTTTTAACCCTTTGCAGATGAAGCACTCTTATTTATCCCAATATTCCCAGCCTGCCATAAAAAGCGAACATCCAGTAGCTCATATCTATATGGATGAGTTAAAAATACACGTGGATGACTACCGCAGCTTTAGCAGCTTTTATTCCGGCGGTCAGACCGTATGCACGCTAGAGGATCAATTAATCTTCATGAAAGCGTTGGTTAATCATCAGATTATTCAAAAGGAAACCTTGGACATTATGAAGCAATGGAACAAAATGTGGCTAGGAATGGATTATGGCTATGGACTGATGAGGACGCATTTTATTCCTTTCGCCCAGAAATATATAGGATGGGGACATTTTGGCGCGAGCGGCACCTGCATGCTTTACTTCCCCAATCTGGAAGTATATATTGTAGGAGGTTTCAATCAAACCGCTTATCGCTCCAAAAGCATGAACTTTATCTTTATTAACGTGCTGCGTAAATTAGCAAAGACTTGTAGTTAAGATCTCCGTCTGCAGCCGTGATCTCGGTTTATTGCTACCTTGCTCTTCAAGAGACTTCTTCGCTATCGTCAGGATACCTCTTTGCGTTTACAGTTGCTGCTTTGTTGGCAGGTAACATAAGTGCCGATAAAATCCAGGCGATGATCTGTTACTGTAAAACCGTATTCCCGCTGCAGCCGTTCCTCCAGCTCTGCGAGCCAATCCTCCTGTAATTTCTTAAGATGACCACATTCGTTACAGATCAAGTGGTGGCGCATATGATGCTGTTCTTCGCAACGCAGGTCGTAGCGGGCGACTCCATCCTGGAAGTTGACCTTCACGAGCACACCGAGTTCTACCAGCAGCTCCAGGGTCCGATAGACTGTCGCCAGACCCATCTCCGGAAATCTGGCTTTCACCAGCATGAATACATCCTCAGCGCTCAAGTGACCCTTATCCTGCTCAAGCAGCACTCTGAGCGTCACTTCCCGCTGAGGAGTCAGCTTGTAGCCCTTGCCCGCCATCAACTGTTTAATTCTATTAATTCCTTCCGTGATATTCATAGAATGATGCACCTCCTCCTACTAGTACGTAGGCATGATAATAATCCTGACGCAGACATGAAAGAATCGATAAGATGATCTCTTATCCACATTATAAATCTAAACAGGAATAAAAGACATGCCTCCGCGTGAAATAGGGGATGACCGGCTCAAACTACGGGGCTTGCTGCTTCCATTGTTGAAATTCCTTCAGCCATTCAGGCCTCTCTTCTAAGAAACGAACCAGGTCATCGATGCGGCTTATCGTACTCCAGCTAAGGTGATGCTCGACCTGCTCGACCTCGGATTCGATCTGATGCTCCGGCACGCCGATCTTCTTCAGGAACCGCTCCAGCAATTGATGTCTGTACAGCAGCCGTTTGCCGATCCGCAACCCTTTCCTGGTCAGAGAGACCCGGCCATATTTCTCATAAATTATATAGCCGGACTCTCCCAGCTTTTGCGCCATTTTCGAAGCGGAGGACGCATTCACCGCCAGCGCTTCCGCCACATCCGACACCCGGGTATAGCCTTTGGTCCTAGACAACAAATAAATCTGTTCCAGATGATCCTCCATTCCAGGGGTTGGCATGCCTGCCCTCCTTTCACGTTGACGATGCAGACGGGCGGATAGTTCTCGCTACCACTCCATGCTTGGGGGAACCCAAGAAGCTGATAATAAAAATAATTCCTGTCGCAAAAGCCATCGAGCCGGAAATCGACGTATCCAGCCAGGCCGCGATATAATAGCCCATTATGGCGGAGATTACTCCGAATGAACTGCTAAGGACCAGCATGACCGATAACCGGTCTGTCCATAAATAAGCGGCTGCAGCCGGTGTAATCAGCATTGCTACAACCATGATCGCTCCTACGGCGTCGAAAGCGGCGACGGTCGTAACCGAGACAAGAGACATGAAGAAGTAATGCATGAGCATAACGGGGATTCCAATACTGGCCGCCAGCGCCGGATCAAAGGAAGTGATTTTCCATTCCTTGTAGAAGAGAAGAAGAGACGCTAGCACGATGATTAACACCAGTCCCAGAACAAATACCGCCTCTGGAATGCTGCCCACCCAGGGAAGCTCAATTTTCTCCCAGGGGACGAAGGTGATCTCCCCCATCAGTGCATGCTGTACATCCAGATGCGCGTTGCCGACCTTGGTTGCAATCAGGACTACACCAATGGCGAACAAGGTCGTGAAGACGACGCCGATGGAAGCTTCCTGTTGGACGCCGCGGGCATGGAACCATTGAACGAGCACAGCAGTCAAGAGACCTGCCGCAATGGCTCCAAGCAGCATATGAACGCCGCTCAGTTCGCGGGTAATCAGATAAGCAACGACGATCCCTAGCAGAACCGAGTGGCTGATAGCATCGGCCATCATCGCCATTCTGCGCAAGATCAGCAGAGCCCCGATCAGACCGCAGGATAAGCCAACAAGAGATGCGGTTAGTAATATCCAGCCTGCGTAGCTCATCTTGCCTCGCCCCCTTCCAATGCCCTCTTCTCGGACCAGGAAGGAATGTGGCTTTTCTTGTGTGCGCGATGCTGCAAATAGATGACCAACAGCCCTTTGCGTACCCCCAAGGTGAGAGATACAACAAATAAAGCAGATGCCGCAATCACTATAAACGGACCTGTAGGCCAGCCTTTGCCCAACGTGCTGATGAACGTGCCCGCCATTCCCGCTCCTCCGCCAAACAAGGCGGACCAGACCATCATCCATTTGAAGGAATCCGTCCAGTAACGGGCGCTGACCGCTGGAATGATAAGAAGCGCCGCCATAAGAATGACACCTACAGCCTGGATGCCGATCACGATGACAAGCACCAGCACTCCCAAATACAAGCCGTCCATCCATCTGCTGGAGAGCCCCAGGCCTTTGGAAAAATGGGGATCGAATAAAAAGATCTTCCATTCTTTAAAGGCGATAAAGGCAATAAGCAGAACCAATATTCCAAGCCCAATCATCGTGTATACATCTTTACGCACCATGGAAGCCGCCTGACCGAAAATAAAGCTGTCCAGTCCGCTCTGACTGCCTCCGGCTGTCCGGTTGACAAAGGTGAGCAGCATAATCCCGAGGCCGAAGAAGACGGATAACACAATCCCCATGGCTGCATCTTCCTTAACCCGGCTTGAACTGCGTATCCATTGAATAATGACCGCGCCCACGAGGGCGCTCACAGCCGCCCCCATAATCATGACGGGCAAATTTTTGACACCGAGAATGGCAAAGCCGATGACTACCCCCGGCAAGGCTGCGTGAGACAGGGCGTCGCTCATCAGACTCTGTCGTTTCCAATAGGCCAGACAGCCGATAATACCGGATGCCATTCCCAATATTAGAGTGCTGAACAGCACCCACTGTGCATTATGAGACAACACATGAATCATGATATTTTCTCCCCCGTCCAGCGCAATGAACCTCCATATGTCCGATATACATTGTCTTTGGTGAATACTTCTTTCGTCTGTCCATGCCCCATCACTTTGCGGTTAATCAGCAGCACATGATCGAAGTAATCCTCTACGGTCTGCAGGTCATGGTGCACAACCATGACGGTTCTGCCCTTGCTCTTCAAAACCTTCAGGGTGTCCATAATCGCCCTTTCGGTTGCGGCGTCTACCCCGACCAGCGGCTCATCCATGAAATACAGCTCCGCGTCCTGAACCAGAGCGCGAGCCAGGAACACTCGCTGCTGCTGCCCCCCTGACAGCTGGCTGATCTGCCGCTCGGCATAGTCGGCCATCCCCATCTGGGCGAGAGCGTCCATGGCCAATTCCCGATGAGCGCGTTTAGGCCATTTAAGCCAGCCGATCTGACCATACAAGCCCATGGTCACCACGTCCAATGCGTTGGTGGGGAAATCCCAGTCAACGGAGCCCCGCTGCGGGACATATCCGATACGGGATTTCACCTTACTGTAAGGCGAGCCAAAGAATTCCACGTTTCCGGTAAGCTTGGGGTGCAATTCCAAAATGACTTTAAGCAAAGTCGATTTACCTGCTCCGTTAGGACCGACAATACTGGTTAGCGAGCCTTGCTGAACCTCGAAATTCACATCATGCAGCACGGTGTTCTTCCGGTAGGAGGCGGATAAATTATTTACACTCAATACGGAATTCATCTTAATCCCCTCTTCCACTCAAAGCTTTATAAATCGTGTCTACGTTGTGTCGGTACATTCCGATATAAGTTCCCTCCGGTGTTCCTGCATCGCCCATCGCATCCGAATACAGCTCTCCACCGACCTTCACATCGAGCCCCTGTTTCTTCGCTCCTTCGATGACCGCGTTAATAGAGGCGGGATTGATGCTGCTTTCGACAAAAACCGCCGGAACCTGGTATTTCACAATAATAGCAATCGTATCATCGATATCCGACAGTCCGATTTCATCCTCCGTACTCAAGCCCTGCAGCCCGACCACCTCTATATCCTGCAAGCGGCCAAAATAACCAAATGCATCATGTGCCGTTACGAGAATCCGTTGTTCCTTAGGAATTTGCGTCAGCTTCTCTTTTGATTCTGCCTTCAGTTCGTCCAGCTGTTCAAAATATTTCTGTTTATTCGCTTCGAAGTAATCTGCGTCCTCCTGCGAATATTTTTTCAATTCTTCGGTCGCGGCTCCAAGCGCTTCCTTCCACAAATCAATGTCAAACCAAATGTGCGGGTCGATCGCTCCTTCTTCATCATTGAGCAGCTTATCCTTGGAGATACTTTCTCCAATAGCCAGCGTAGGCTTGGTCTTGCTGATTTCCTCAAACGCTCTGACCATATTGGCTTCCAGGTACAATCCGCTGTAAAAGACGATGTCGCTGCCCTCCAGCTTCTTGATATCTCCCTGTGACGCATTGTACAAGTGCGGATCTACCCCCGGCCCCATCAAACTCTCCACATTGACTTTGTCCCCGCCAATCACCGATATAGGTTCGGCAATTTGCGCAATCGTCGTCACGATGTTAATTTTTCCGCCGGATTCCTCCGTTGCAGCCTCCCCTTCCGTTGAACTGCAGCCTGCGAGCAGCAATGACAAGGCCAGAACCCCCGTGCTTCCTAAAAAGCCAATTTTTTTGAAAAAGCTTCTCTCCATTGTTTCTCCTCCCGATTTCTGAAAATTGGTTCGTCACATGACCGCAACAAATGTTATTTGAGCAGTCGTCTATTTGTTTCCCCTATGCAAAACTTATGTCTAAATACAAATTAATTGGTTGAAAGCCATTTGTCAATGTTTTTTTGAAAACAAAATTAAATTGATTTCGGTTAGCTGAGGGTTCAATCTTGGACAGATCAGGAACAGCTGTTAGCCGGCCTTGCCTTGTTTGAAAGGGCTCGCGGGACTGGTTATTGCTAATTGTGGAAGTTTGGAAGTTGAGGATGTAAAGCTTTGAATCAAGTATGGAGAGAAGCTTCGAAGGTGATCCAGCCTGGAAAGGAGAGAAGACCGCACCATACGCAGCTTGCGGCGGACGGTGTGGCGGTGCGTGAAGGAACATGACGGTAAATGATGGTGGTCAACGCAGCACCTGAGAACGGGTATCCGATAAATTCCATGTGGTCAATGAAGTTCCTCCCTTATCTGGTCTCCCGATGCAGTGTATGTCTTCTCAGGCGGGGACAGTATTTACGGAGCTCGAGACGCTCCGGGTGTGTCTTTTTATTTTTAGTTATCGTATAGTTGCGGTCCCCTGTTTCCGTACAAGCCAGGGTAATGATTACTCTCATGATAGACTCTTCCTCTCTTCAAATTCTCTATTATTCTCTTTCGTTTGCTCCACGGTGCTTGTCCTAATGAACCGCCCTAAGTAAACGGACCGAAAGCTGGCTAGTCCTGTCTTGATTTCGTCTTCTGAAAAATTCTCGCCAATAAATACAGCGACATTTAAGCGAAAATCAGTAAGAGACAGCGTAATTTCTTTGCCCGCAGTATCCTTAAACGTTATGCTGTCCGGTACTTGGGAGCAAATTAATACGATCGAAAACACAGCGGTCGATGTTTGATTGTAAATATTACGATTGATTTTCGATAAAATATCGGACATTCAAGTCCGATGTTTGGATTAATATATGGATAAAACAGAAACCTTCAGCTCATTGGTTTTGCGCCCGACGAATGCACGTCATTTAATCGTAACATTTACAATAAATAATATACCTTGCTTCATTGGGGTCTGTCAATACACCCGCTCTACCTTCTTCTACATCCTTTTGTTACAGCTCTGAATAATATAATCGATGTAGGCCAAAGCATCCTTGCGTCTCTCGATAAGGGAGCGGTAATAGGATTTCGTAATCTTATGGCGCTGTCTCATCGCTTCTTTAACAATTCGGTGCCATCTTTCGGGAAGCGTCCGCAGTGCGTACTCCCCCGCCCCGATCTTGGAAATAATGTCTCTTTCCCTAAAAGTATAGTAAAGTCGGGTAACTCCCAATACGCCCCATTCAATCCCGCTCAAGCTGACGTACAAAGCCAAGTAAGAAAGCGACGGAAATTTCGCGCAACGGTTTCTCCAATTTACCCAGTATGTATTCAAATTGGTTTTCATCTCTGCCAGCAATCTATCCCAATCTATCTCTATTTGATAGGCTGATGGTTCCGGCCCTCGCAAAGGGATTCCATAGGTGATGAACTGATAAACGTCGATGGAGTCTTTGTCCAATGACTCTATTCCGCGGAATTTCCCTTCGTTAAACCGAAGACACGGGGCCGCCTTATGATTCAAGTGTTCCAAATCCTCTTTCACTATATAGCTTCCATCTAAAAATGTAGCGGAAAATCGGCGCTGAAGCTGACGATGAACCTGCAGAAGCGCATTCTGATCGGCTTCCGTCAGAGTTCGCCGCATAACGGCTATAAAATCAATATCACTTAAACCGTCATTATACGCCCCCAGCGCGGTGGAACCATTCAGATAGTAGCCTTCAACCCTATCAGGCAAAGTGGAGTGAAGTAAATCCAAATGCGCCTCTGTAATAGCCTTTACCTTACTCGGCACCGTCTTCATCTTAATTAACTCCTCGACTCATATTGTGAGATATTTTCAACTACATCATATGGATACCAACATCATTCAAGCGCGTTCCGAAAGGTCATTCGATTTATAAATCGTTCGAGCCCTCATGGACGATTTCGATCTTGCCTCCATCCGGAACAGACCCGTCTGATGACTTCGCTCCTCCCCCTAAATTAAGCCCGATCACTCCAACAATAATTAACATAATCGAACCGGCCTTAAGCCAAGTCATCGACTCCTGAAAAGCGAAATACCCGATCACGGCAATAGCAGCCGTACCGAGACCGGACCAGATGGCATAAGCGACGCTTACCGGCACGTTCTTCAGAGATAAGCTTAAGCTGGAAAAGGCCAGAAAATAAAATACAATCATCCAAACGGAGGGCCATAGTTTCGTAAGTCCTTGGGACAGCTTCATGGACACGGTTCCGGCAATCTCCAGCACGATAGCTAAGGTCAAATAAATCCAAGGCAGCTTGATCACTTCCTTTGTCTATTCTCATATTTCTGCGGATTCGAGTGGTTTGTTCATTTCGTTAATGTTATTAAATATTGATTGTATTAACTATACATCTCATTAATTCAGTTATTGCTGCTGTAATAGCTACATCTTCTAGCTAATTCTGATCGCACGAGGGCATGACCAGACCGCGGACCAACACGTCCACCATCGATTCCACCGCATCTGTGAGTGAATAGAATTATAAGCTTTTTCAAGTAAGGGCGTCAATCTCTGAGGATTCCTGGTTTGGTGCGTTACCCCCTTGCTTCAACCCTTCAATTTCAGCTCATGCAGCGGTAAAAGACTACCTGCTCCGGACAAGCTGTCTTATGATCTCCCCGTTAATTCTTTGGCCTGTATCGGCAAAGCCGACGGATTCATACAGCCTCATCGCCTTCTCATTCTCGGGCTTGTGTCCCAAAACCACCTTGTGCACCTGATGCCGATTACAAATATGCTCGACTAAATGGGTTAACGCAGCCCGGCCAAAACCTTGCCCTTGGGCTCTCTTATCTATCATAAACACATAAATCCAGTAATTCCCATCGTCTGGGTCATGCCCATACATCGTAAAGCCGATAAGTTCTTTCTTATTATAGATGGCTAACGGGCATAAATGTGTCTCATACTTGGATTCGGCCAAAGAGTAAACGATAGGGACAATAAATTTCCTTCCGTTCTCTTCGCTGATTTGGAGCTGTGTGACATCAAACCAATTTGTTTTATCGATTTCTAACAATTGAATCTGCAAAAACATTCCCTCTTTCTCATCGTTTGATGTATTCATCAAATCAATTTTAGGCGACCGGTTCAAGGGAAAGTCTCGGTATAACCGTTTAATCACAAGGTGACTGTGCCCGATATGCCGCTGTTCGGCTGAGATTTGCCGATGCGATTGCCGATTGCCATCCGATTCGAGGAAGCTCTCATTGGCCATGAAGACCTCTCGGAACTAGAGGAAGATGATTTTTTTGGCTTCAACGTGGATGCCGGTCTCGCATGTATCTGTGATAAGCGACTTCATCAAGCTTTCTGTGACTTTGTTGGGAATGGCACACAGAAGAAAGCAACCTTTACGATGATTATTTTGCCGCCCTGTTTGCCCAGAGCTTCCGGCAGAATCCCCAATATCAACGTGAAGGCGGCGATTGGATGAACTGGAAGATTCCTGATACGGAATACCATCTGCCTATCTTTCAAAGTGGTTTTGGCGATGGCTCTTACCCTGTCTATTGGGGCTACGATGAAACAGGAGAGATTTGCCAAATGGTCATCCAGTTCATCGACATTCAATTGGCATACGGCGAAGAGGAAGAAGAGGAAATGGAAGACTAAATAGATGGCAACTCATTATACAACTTTCCATTCATAAACATCGGCACTTATTTGGGCTGTCGTGTTAATTTACTCCCGAGATCAAAAGACTGCAGCCGGATGGTATCCATTCTCCCGCTTGTTGCAGATAACCGATTTTCCATAAGCCATATCCGGGTGACGGAGAACTGAATTTCTAACTTGTTCCGCCGGGCGGCCTCCGCAGCTTCGTTAGCTTGTTCGTTTTCTAATCCCAGCGTCAGACTTAAATGAGGATTATAATCCCATGGATGATTCCCTTCGATTTCTTCCATTTCAGTGAGTTGCATTAATTCGGTCATCAAACGATTTTGAAAATGGTTCAGCGGTTCATTAGGTTCAGAGCCTTCCAGGTAAACGATTTTTAGATCCGGATAAACGAGATGCTTTTCACAAACTACATGATTTAGCTGAATAGGGATCGGCGGGGTTCTGCTGCAAACTTCGTTTATCGTTTGGGCAACCTCATTCAAATTCCCCACAAGCCGCAACGAAGAGATTAGAGTAATGTGCCCGCCCCAACTAGCCCTGCTTGCATAAGGAATTTTATTCGTCCAGTCTATAAATTGATTTTCCATATTGTCCGGCAGCAGGATTTGCAGGCTGAAAGTCTTATCCATGAGGGTCAATACGCTCCTTTAGTCTGATAAATATTAGAGTGTGTCAGATGGCGATACAGTTTTCTATGAGTTCATCACTTTATGCTTATCTGCACACCAGGCTTCCTTGCAGGGTGGTAACCGCTTGTCCCGAGATTTGAATTCTATCCTCCGATACGAGCAGCTTTAATATTCCTTGTCGTTCAGATAATTGGATGGCCTGTAACCGGTTGCGCTTTAATTTATTGCTCCAGTATGGACCCAGGCAGCAATGGGCCGAGCCTGTAACAGGATCTTCATCTACACCAAGGGCCGGATAAAAACATCTGGACACAAAATCGAAAGCCTCCTTGCCAGATACACTGGTAACGATGATTCCTCTGGAATTCACACGTTTAAATAAATTAAAGTCGGGCACTAAACCCCGAACAAGCTCTTCATTCTCCACTTCTACCAAATAATCCATTCTGTTCTTCCCAACGTATTGCAAAGGAACTCCCAGACCTTCTATTAATTCTCGTGGCGGATCGCAATCCTCCGCCGGCTCCAGCGGGAAGCTTAAGCGGATGTCGTCCTTGTCTTTGGTGGCGGTTAATATTCCGCTCTTTGTTACAAACTTGATTTCAGGCTCCGGGCAAATTTGTTTCTCCCATAAAATATGCGCACTGGCCAGGGTCGCATGTCCGCACAGCTCCACCTCCGCCAGAGGTGTAAACCAGCGAAGAATGTAGCCCTCCTCTTGCTTATATAAAAAAGCGGTCTCCGACAGGTTCAATTCGCTCGCTACGTCCTGCATCCAACGTTCGGAGACATTAGAATCAACCAGGCATACACCTGCCGGATTCCCCTTAAAAGGTTCGCTAGTAAATGCATCTACGATATAAATATCCATTAAATTCACTTCCTCTACCAACATTAATTCTTTTTTAGAAGTCCGATGAATTTCTCATCGCTATGAGCCAAGTTAGCGTAACCGAATCGCTATTATCCTCGGAAGTTATTATTTCGACCGGATTTCTATCGATGTTAACCCTTCCCTCCTCCGATGACAAGTAGTTTGTTTGTATAAATTTGGAGTCCTAGGATGCAGCGAACCGGAAAAATGCAAAAAAGCCTGCAAGGATGCAGGCGCTTTTCCTTTAGCGGATCAATCTCCAAAAGATGCTGGCCGTATGTTTACTCCTCTACTCTATAGCCTACCCCCCACACCGTTTGGATCAGCTTATACCCGAGCTTTTTCTCCAGCTTCTCTCGCAGATTGCAAATATGAACCATGACCGTGTTGTTAGCCACATAGCAGTCTTCTTTCCAAACCCGTTGAAAAATTTCATCCGCCCGAAATACTCTGCCCGGATGATTGGCCAACAAGTGTAGAATATCGAACTCTCGGGAAGTTAGCGAAAGCGGGGAATCATTTACTGTTACGGTGTGAGTAATTTTATTAATTTCGAGCGAATGAATCTGCAGGATATCCGGTCGAGTCGTCGCCTTCCCTTCCGTATTGTAACGGAACGAACGCCGGAGCAATGATTTAATCCGAGCAGACATCTCCATAGGATTGAAGGGCTTGATCATATAATCGTCGGCGCCGGTCATTAGGCCGAGAACTTTATCCATATCTTCGGCTTTGGCGCTAAGCATCAGAATAGGCAGGGTACTGTGCTCACGCACTCTGCGGCACACTTCCAAGCCATCTACTTCAGGCATCATGATGTCAAGAACCATCAGATTTACCTCTTGTTCTTCCATCAGCTTGAGCGCTTCCCGCCCGTTCCCACACCGCAATACCCGGTAACCATCGTTCTCCAAATACAGCGAGATGAGATTGGCAATTTCTTTATCATCATCCACTACAAGGATCGTTATCATCTGCACCATCCTCTTTATTGGTTAGAGGGTGTTCATATCCCCTAAGCTTGTCGGTTTCTATTATACGATCCATTCTTTAAAACCCGACTAATTAATTCTTAAAAATCCATTAAGCAGCTATTAACAATCATAAAGAACGAGAATTCCCTGAAGTCGGGGTGGACGCTCCGCATACGGTCAAGCCTTAATCAGCTCTTGGACTTCCAACAAATCTTCAATGATTCCACTTGCACTCACTTCCTGCTGATAAAAGGGATCCTTCTTCCAAATCCCCTTCATTCCGGCATCTATTGAAGCCTGTACGTCATTGAGCGGATGATCTCCTACAAAAATCGCCTCCTCCGCCCTCACCTTCAATCGTTCCAAAGCCCTCCTGAATATTTCTTGGTCCGGCTTACGAACTCCCTCGCGTTCCGAAATCAATATTTCGTCGAAGTAGTGTTCTAATCCGAGGGCCCGCAAGTTATCGGTTTGGAACTGGGTATAACCATTGCTGATCATGCCTATCTTAATCTTCTGCCCCCTCAGCCAAGACAGGAGCTCGGCTGTATTCGGAAACGCAACCGCGAACTTGGGGAAGCTGTCCAAATAATCTTGCAGCAGGGCTTCCCATGTAAGCTGATCTATGGCCAGTTCTTTAATTAGCTCTTGATAAACCTTATCCTTCCAGACATATCCGCGATTATCCAGCTCAATAAACCGATCGGCGTACTTTGTTTTGGCAATAGGCCCGTCGCCAGCAAAATATCGATCATATTGATCTTCAACAAATCTTCTTAGCGAAGTATCCCGATCCAGCAGTGTTCCATCCAAATCAAAAATGACCGCTTTGATCATCCGAATCCCGCTCCTATCTTCCCTGTAAGAGAGATTCATGTAAAAGCAAAACCCTTCCAGGTGAAGTCTATCATATTCACAAGCAATAACAAGCTCGGGGTTGCACAGAAGACGAAAACCCCCATCCAGCCTGTGGATGAGGGCTAAATACAAAACTATAAGTTCAGCATCAGCTTGGCCAAAGTGAAGTAGATGATCAAACCGGTTCCATCCACCAAGGTGGCAATAAAAGGTCCGGAGACGACGGCAGGATCTACCTTAAGCTTGTGCAATACAAGAGGCAGCACTGCCGCGATCAAGGAGGCCCAAATCACGATAAAGATAGCCGTGACGGCAACGACAGACCCAATGTCGAAGCCAACTCCCAGAAGCTCCGCGCGAATAAAAGCTACTATTCCCATACAAGCTCCTAGAAACAGACCGGTAGCGACCTCCTTACGGACGACTCTAAAGATATCGTTAAATTTGACTTCCCCGAGTGCCAGGGCACGTACCAGAATAGTGACGGTTTGCGTCCCTGTATTTCCACCCGTACCAATTAACAATGGAATAAAGAAAGTGAGTGCAATCACTTCGGAAAGAGTATCCTCGAAATACCGCAGCACATTCCCCGTGTACGCTTCAGCTACAAATAAGATAAGCAGCCATCCGATCCGCTTGCGAAAAAGCTTCCAGAAGGAGTTTTTAAAATAAGGCTCTTCCAAAGGCTGGCTTCCGCCGATTTTCTGAAAATCTTCTGTCGCTTCTTCATGAATAACGTCAATCAAATCATCGACGGTAATGATTCCGATCATTCGATGGTCATCGGTTACTACAGGAATAGCCACTAAATCGTAATTGGATAAAATATTCGCGACCTCCTGCTGGTGCATTTGAGCAGGAACGGAAATGACATCCTCTCTCATGATATCCTCTAGCCTGGAGCCCGTCTTGGCCAGAATAGTTTCTTTAAGCGAGACGATCCCGACTAGCTTGCCATGCGTATCGAGAACATAACAATAAGAGACGATTTCCGCGTCATGACCGACTTTGCGGACATGCTGAAGCGTATGGTCCACCGTCCAATAATTTCGTACCGCAATATAATCTACGGTTGCCAAGCTTCCCGCCGACTCTGGGGGATACTTCATCAGGGTGCTGATTTTCTCCCGATAATCGAGAGGCAGGAACTCCATTAAAGTTTTGGCCTGATGAGGATGTATCGCTATCAGTAAATCAACCACTCTATCACTGGACATCTCATTAAGCAGCAAGGCCGCCGTCTCCCTGGCTCCACGGTCTAGTATTCGATACTGCAATTCGGGATCGACATACTCCAATATCTCTGCCCCTAAAGCAATGGGAAGCGCGGCAATAAATTCAATCTGTTCTTCTTCCTCCAGTTGGGTCAACATTTCAGCCAAATCATAAGGCTGATACCGAGCCAGGAAATCATCCAGCCCCTCCTTGTTTTGCTCGGCTAATCTATCTTGTAATTCCTGAAGCATCCATTCTTGAACCATAGTAGTCCCCTCCTAGCTTAAAAACATTTTCATCCTTCTCAACATGCTGTCTTCTCTTCCGTTCACCAACACAAAAAAACCCTCCCTGTAAAAAGGAGGGTCAAGCAGATCCTATTCTCCATTACACTCAACGCTTAAATACGCATACTCAAACACACCCGCCCTGGTGTACAGTGCGCATGGGAATGACCATATGAATAACAGTTGAGGGCAAGGAGAACACCGTTCCCCCTCTTCACAAGACTGTGAACTTGATTAGATAATCGACTACTGGAACTGCTACTACTACTGTCCATCGGGTGTTCTCCCCCCTTTTTTAGAGGTGGTTCAAAAAAAGTCCCCTTTTGATCACGAAGTAATACAAAGAAGCATATTCAACATCGAACCTTGCACTCACCCTCGAAGTCCGGTGCTCATGTAGGTCTGCCTACACTCCGCTCCTCCTCCTTCAGCTTCGCACAATCTTCTTGGTGCTGAAAAGTTGACTTTTTGAACTCACAATTATAGTACAAAATTAAAAACCTCTAGGAGTCCTAGAGGATCGGATGAATGCATATCGAAAAAACATTCCCGCCCCCCTAGTTGAGTTTTGGCACTATACAACGTAAAGAGACGATTCTTCTCTTAGCCACCTTATGAAAAGCCTTAATCCGGCAATTCCTGTTCTACCCATGGGCATCTTTCGATATTTCTGGGCAGTGGCCTCTGTTTGCATAGGAGCCTCACCTAACAAGGTCTTTATGACAAACTAAACCTTACCTCAACCTCTGGATTTTGTCAACCTTTACGGCAAATTTTCCACACCTATCTTTTTCTCCTCAACGGTTTATCAGTTCATCTACCCACTGATAGACTCTTTCTAAATCGTCGTCGCTGATTAAGTCGGATCTATGCTCAAACTGAATCTTAACCGTTTTGTTCTCCGCTCTAATCAACTTTAGATAATCTTCAATGGGGGCCCACCCTTCCTCGGGACCGAGCTCGGGCAATACCGGGTAATGATACTTTTCAATGTGATCGGTATATTGGAGAGTCCACAGATGAATGACCTCCGCATATTTAACATATTTCTTGATCACTTCTCGAGAGTTAAAATAAGGGTCCAACCTCTCCTGTAAATATAGTCGCCCTGTATCCAAGCATAGTTTAATTTTGCTGTATTTAAGTAATAGTTGCTCCAGACGGTCTGTCTCATAAACATACTTATTCAAAGCATCGAACTCCAGAACAGGGACAAAATCGTACTCCTCGCTCTTCGCCGACAGCCACTGAAATAAATATACACTCTTCTCAAAAAATTCATCAGCAGAAAAATGGCTTTCCATAATAAATTCTTTACTGTCTGCAAAACGCCAATTGCTCCAATCCACCCGATCGTCTAACAGGACCGGCTTCGGATAATGAAACAACACATACTCAGGCTTCACTCTGACCAGATAATCCAGTTCCTGCTGAACCAACTCAAAAGCCCTTTCTCTTTCACTAGGGTCCGGGGATAGAAAAAGCGCATCTCTGAGACGGGAACGTCCGGCTCGCAGCGGAAAATGAATGCCCACGTTAAAACCGCGAGTCCTGGATTCATGAATCAAATTCATAGTATCCTCTTCGCTATTAAAAAGGCAGGCTTCTATTCCGAAAAAGGCGTCCTTGTAATCACGGCGGTACTTGTTATAATCAAAGCTTCCATACTGTCCGATCATAAAATTGTTCATCACTCTATCCGTCCTTACAATGATTTAACCGCATCGACAATTAAAGACACAAAACCTAAATGATCGTCGGTATTTCGGTGATCGAACCGCCGGGAACGATAAATAAAGCCCTGCTTCTCGTCCCACTCGTTATAATGAAATTTCCCTTGTTCATCACAGTATTCTAACAATTGGACGTCAAAACCGGCTTCACTGAACATGGAAACGATGGAATGATAGGTATGTACGATCTTGTGGCTGGCAGCCGGATGATCGTTCGGTCCCGGTCCGCCAATCTGGACTGTTTTCTGGTATTCCTCATCAGGGAACAATCCATCCGGCACCGCACAACGAATATATCCTCCCGGCTTCAAATAGTTATAACAAATTCGGGCGGCCTGTATCCCTTCTTCATAAGTCAAATGCTCCCAAACATGCTCGGACAAAATGGCAGAAATACTGTTCGGAAAAATCGGCTTCGCCAATTCTCTTCGTTGAGTAAACTTAAATCTTCTTCCTGGGTATGAATCCAGTCCTCCCCTTTATTGTACTCCCCCGCTCCTACGACGACTTTAATTTCGCTCGGCATCCTTAATCTCTCCTAATCCGTTATTTTATAAATGAGGCCGTTTGTTAGCCTCGCTTTTCAACCAACTCCTAATCCCTCTTCCCGCATAAGGCTCATCCTGATACCGAAGGGTTAGTTCCAACCAGATACCTCTTTGCCGTTTGCGTCAATTCGGATGACTTCGGGATCGTAATTAACGGGCGTCTCGGAAAAACAAAACCATATCCGTCCTTTGGAAGTAGGAATTATCGTCGCTTCCATTATGGGCTGATCTTTATGCTGGATCAATAGCTT
This sequence comes from Paenibacillus sp. J2TS4, assembly GCF_018403245.1. GTDB lineage: Bacteria > Bacillota > Bacilli > Paenibacillales > NBRC-103111 > Paenibacillus_L. The sequence continues at coordinate 197,117 of NZ_BOSH01000002.1, read as the reverse complement.
GTCTATTCTATCATCGTTAATGACCCCGAAGGTCAAAGAGATCAGCTCACTGACATCTCCGGATGTTTGGGTAGGCAGGTTGGTGAAAGCTCTGGTCAGAACTCTGTCCTGCTCGTTAAACAGCTTGCTGCCAAAACCATAGATCCATTGGTATCCCAAGCGGCTCTTCGTTATTAAACCTGCAGATAAATGATCTTCCTCTCCATAAAAAAGAATGTTATGCCCTCTTTTCTCTGTCATGTGGTAAATTTCATCATAAGTGATATTGGTTTGGGCTATCGCTTCTTCTACGGTGCCTACATATTTCGCGCTATAATATTGAATCCCAACGATCCCTGCCACGATCACGATGACGATTAGGATGGCTATCCTTACTGTATATTTCAGTTCATTCACCTCATTGGCGTTTTGGACGTACGTCAGATTATTTTCAAAATGGGAAAGCGATACAACGGGTTTTGCCGCCTCCAAAGTGTCACTCAGCAGCTTCCCTCTAATCTTTCCCTCGGTCGGCGGTCTACGCTCCTTCAAGCCCGGCTCGCAAGTCCCTAACAAACTGTTCCGCAAATTGCTGCATTTCATCGTAAAGAGGCTGGGCCTCCGTCAGATAGCACTTCCCTTGGCGCAGCACGTGCTGCTCCAAGTATTCCAGTGTCTGCTCCAAGCTCTGCCCATCATACCGATACTATAGTAGTGAATATACCATATAATTCCTGATTTCAAAATATATAGATTGATCCTGTAAGGAATATGAAGGAACCCAGAAATTAGCATCATTTTCATCATTCGGAGCTGTCCCATAAGGGCATAGATGGCTCTAATTGGATTTCATACAGTTAGTTTTCCCCCTTAGGGTGAAAAGCGAAAAACGGACTGGATTTTATACAGCTAGTTCGGGAGAATTGGGCGAAATCAACACAAATCCCCGATTTTAAATGCGGTTTTTCCAGTTAGATTAGTCATTTTCTGCAATCCGGTTAAAATTGCCTACATAAAATACAGTTAGATCGTTGGCAAACCTAATAGCTTTACGAATAACGATAATATGTCTTTAAATTGACGGCCAATCTTCCAAGTAATACACTCAAACAAATACAACCTACATACAAGCGCTAAAGGAGGGTTCGCCATTGAATGATATAACGAAAGCAGGATACGAATATGTTGCGCAGCCCTGCAGGAACTTCAACATTCTGGGGCATACCACGATAACCGATCCATGGGATGGCAGAGAGAAGTATGTGCTGTCGAACTTTGCTTTGGGAGCTATCGGAACTGTCGTTTTTATCGATGTTGTGACGGGTGACGGTGAATCGTTTGTTATACCCAAAGGCAACGGCGCATGGGGCATTGTAAATTGGCATGATGAGAAGCTTGTGATCGGCACTTGCGTGGACCAGGCTTATTTGCACGTCTTTGATTTGAAAACAAGGCATTGGGCAGAACCGCTGCCGTCCATCGGAGAATCGTATTTCTGGCAACTGACGATCGGCTCTGACGACAAAGTATACGGAGGCACTTATCCCGGATGTTCCTTGATGCAGTACGACCCGGCTACCCATACGCTGGTTAACCTTGGTAGAGTATCCGATAACGCGAAAAACTTGTATACTCGTCCCGTACATGGCGAAGCGCCGGGCTATATCATCGTGAACTTCGGATTTGATACGAATGGCTTGAAAGCTTATCATATCGACAGCGGGACTTTTCTGCCATTCGGCACGCCAGGTGCAACCGTTAGGGAAATTAACGAGAAGTTCATTTGTACAGAAGATACTGACGTTGTAGCATTTTATGATCCGAAGTCGCTGTTGCCGATCGAAGACAATGGTTATACAGAACAGCTCAGACCGAAGGCCATCGTTTTACCAAATGGGCAAAAGAATCCCTTTATCCCGTTGAAAAATAACAGATTGGCCGGCTTCAGGGGACAGGATTATTTCATCATCGATGCCCCGCCTTCCAAACCCGATTATGAAAATCCGCTTGTTATTGAGTTGAATCCTATTCCTGTTGAGGCTCCCGAGACGGAAGTGTTTGCGCTTGCGCCCGACAACCGGGGCCATATTTGGGGAGCCAGCGGCTTCGGCCAGACCATCTTTCGCTTCAATCCGACATCGGGGGAGTACTGGAATTCCTCTTCGGTATGCAACCATGGAGGCGAGGTGTACGGCATGGTGTTCGTTGGCGAACGTCTATTCATGACCGCATACGTCGGAGGGGATCATATCGTTTACGATCCGAACCAGCCCTGGGACCAATTGAACAATGTCAATCCCAAGACGCTGCAATCTGTAGGACCGGATTTGATCCGGCCGCATGGGCGAAGTGTCAGAGGTCCTGACGGTGGTATTTGGACGGGGTGGTGGGCCAAATACGGGATTTACGGCGGTGGACTATCGCGGGTGGATCCCGAAACACTGAAGGTCGATAGCTGGTACGACCCGATTCCCGAGCAGGCGATCTCCGGTTTGGCAGCGGACGACAATTATATTTATTTTACGACAAATGGCCATGCCAACGGACTGGTAGCCCGCCGCGATATTTGCTGTCATCTTGCGATATGGAAGCCAGGCTCAGGTCTGATTCATACAGAGAAGCTGCCTCAAGGCGATGAACTGGATTCCGGCTTGTGCGCGATTAACGGCAGGGTTGCTTTAAGTGTCGGCAGACAAATCCGAATATACGATACGGATACTCGCAAGTTTGTTCAAGAGATACCGATTTCCGAAGAGTGCGAGTGGATTATAAAATTGGATGATCGGAAGGTCGGCGCCTTCTGCGGAACAACGTTATATGAAATCGATCTGCTAACCGGGAAATCGTCCGTCCTGTCCGAACTGCCGGGCAAAATCCGGGCTGCAACGATTACTGATGCCGGCGATATCTACTTCTCTGTCCAAACGACTTTGTATGTATTGAAACATTCGGTTTAAGTGTTAATATGAATTGTTCATTATAAAATAGTAAACGCCAAAAAAACGAGAAGAAGCGGGTCACCCTTCTTTTCGTTTTTATATGGGGCAGCCCCTTCCCTCTTCCCGGTCCCAAGATTGACAACGGACTTGAAAAAGCGGCATCCAGTAACATTCCTAAATACAACCCTTAAAGCTGACGCGCACGCATCCATGCCGACGCCAACAGCCCTGCGAGGAGTCCCCAGATGGCATTGGTGACCAGAACGCTGATCACGGCGAACGGGTTCGTTAAAGGACCTTGCAGTTGGCCTGTAAGGATGGGAGAAAGAATGGCGCTAATTAGGATCGCAAACCCTCCATAGGTTATCCCGGTGAACAGCAACACCACCAGTGGCTGCCTGACACGCGCGAAGACAACTACCAAGATCCAAATAAAGGTAATTATGAGGGTTACGATAATGCTGGCGAAAGGCTGTCCTATTCGTTCCAACAGCCCGAGCATACTCATGATCGGTCTTATGAGTGCCAGAGCCCCCAGAGCCAAAATAAGCGGCCATGGCTTGCGGTATGAATTTTTCATTAGCTAATCCGCTCCTTTAGTTCATTTTATTAGAGGTCGGCGTTATGTCCGGCTTCCAGATTCTTTGCAATTTCTTTTTTGCGTAACCGGACCGATGATGATTCGCTTGGCCTGAATCGCCACATGCAGAGCTAACCAAAACATCGCGGCGGCAATAACCGTATGAAATGCACCGGCCCCGGTAAGATTGGCGGTAAAGAACTGGGCAAAGATCATCACAAATAGAGCTGCGCTCATCCAGCGCAATGAATGGGGCAGATGGCCGGTAAAAGAGAAAATCAGCATCAAAATCGGAATAAACTCAAATAAGTGAATAAACACTATATGATTATGCCAGTATGACGGAGAGGTAAAGACGGCCATTCCGGCTATGAAGATTTGGATCACAACACAGGCTGCCAATAGCCAGGCCAGACCCAGAAAAAGAAGTCCCGATACTTTACCGCGGCGTTCATTTGATTTCGTTTCAACAGACATTAGCAACAAACCTCCTCCTGTATTGTTCGACAATGAGCGAATGGGAGAACATATCCGGTGCAGTCCACAGTAGCCTGCATATAACAGTACCATAGCTGCCGTCCCGATCAACGGCATCCAGAAGATTAACCGGGAAACAGGAAGCATCCCTCCCAGAGCCATCAGATTAATGCTTATCCCGATGCAAAATCCGCTTGGCGTTGTAGCTATGACGGACAGATCCCTGAACAGAACCGGGAGCATTACGAGCAGCGCCAAATAGGTGCAACCGTTCCAAACCATAGGGAGCGATTCTTCCCTGACTAACAGCTGCCCGCACGCCATAACGGCGGAACCGGTAGCCAGGATTAACAAGCCGGTGGAAATACTGGTCTGCCACTGCCTCAAGGCACAATGTCCTTGAACTCTCCTGTCCAATTGGATTTGCAATGCGAACCAGCCGCCAAGAAATACATTCAATACCCACACGAGCACCTATCCCTCTCCCCCTTTCCGCCCCGGTCCCTAGACTGTGGTGGTTGAAGCCTTAGGCTCTTGTTTGCCCACCGCCGCTTTGTTAACTCCTGAATATGGCTTTATCTTACCAGCACAATGTTGTGAACTTGTGACGAACCTTTACGGGTTTGATGAAATTTGACGAATCCCCACAAAACGTATAAACGACCTAGTATAATGATAATAAAAATAGCGGAAAAGGAAGTTGAAAGGATGTCATACAAGCTGCTGCTGGTGGACGACGAGGAAAAGGTGCTTGAATTTGTGGAGTCCTTCTTGCGGGAGGAGGGGTTTACCATCATGACGGCAAGAACGGGGAAGGAAGCGATTCATAAAGCCCGGGAAATGCAGCCTTCCCTGGTCGTGCTGGACTGGATGCTTCCGGAGATGAGCGGTCTCGAGGTGTGCCGCGAGCTGCGGAAGATGGGACAGATGGGAATCATTATGGTTACGGCGAGAACGGAGGAAGCCGATAAAATCATCGGGCTGGAGGTCGGAGCGGATGATTATATTACCAAGCCATTTTCCTTGCGGGAGCTGGCCGCCCGGATTCGATCCGTCCTGCGGCGAATCGGCGGGCGCGAAATTCCGATGCAGACTCTGGAATATATGGACCTGACGATCTCGGAAGCCCAGTGCCGCGTATGGAAACAGGGGAAAGAAATCTCCCTGACTCCTACCGAATTCAAGCTTCTGCTGACCATCGCCGCCAAGCCGGGAATTGTATACAGCCGCCTTCAATTGCTGCAAGCGGCGCTGGAGGACGATATCCTGAACGATGAACGAACCGTGGACGCTCATATCAGTCGAATCCGCAAAAAAATCGAGGATGACCCCTCGCGCCCCGTATACATTCATACGGTATATGGATTCGGGTATCGGTTCGGTGACCGGTCATGAAGGTCAGCCGCAAGATATTTCTCGCTATGGCTTCGTTTATCGTCGCCATGAGTGGGGTTTTCATTCTGGTGACTCATCTGGTTGTTCAGAAGTCCGCAGAAGTTGCGGTGGCGGCTACCCGGGGCGAGGAAATAGAATCGTTGGCCGAACCGCTTGGCCGTTATTACCAAAATCACGGCCATTCCTGGGAAGGTGTTCAGCAGCTTGATTTCAACGAGTGGAGCCAAGCCCGTAATGCCAGCTTTCTTTTGCTGTCTACCCAAAATAATGTGCTGCTGCGGGGTGGCGACGAAACCGATCTGCTGATCAAGAGGCTGGGGATCACCAAGCCTGTTCGCCTGAACGGACAAACGATTGCCGTTTTGTATTATTACGACCCGGAAGTCGCCTATTTATCCAAAATGCGAATCGGCATTCCCATTTCCGTTCTCTTTCTTCTCATTCTGAGTGCCAGCCTGTTCATCGCTATATCTCTTGGCGTTGCCTATTGGCTCTCGAAGCGTTTAACTGCTCCTCTCTATCGATTGATCCCGGCCATTGACCGTCTGGGCAAGGGGGAATTCGGCATACAGGCTCCTGTTTCAACCAAGGATGAATACGGGAAAGTAGCTCAGGCCTTCAACGATATGTCCCGGATGATTCAAAACTCCGAAAACGTTCGCCGAAGCCTCGTGGCCGATGTAGCGCATGAATTGAGAACGCCGATTACGATCATACGCGGTAAGCTGGACCTGGCACAGCAGAGCGGCAAACCGATGGAACAGGAAAGCTTGCTGTCTTTGCAGGATGAGTTGATTCGCCTCACTCGATTGGTGGATGACCTGCATTTGCTTTCGTTGGCGGAATCCAGGAAATTGCCAATGGAGCGTAAAGCAACGAGTCTGCCCACCTTGTTGAACCGGATTGTCGATCATGTGACTCCCGATACCGATCGGAAATCGATCCGGATCTTCTTGACGTGTGATTCCGAAGTCCCTGAAATTGACATCGATCCCAATCGGATGACTCAAGTTTTTCTCAATTTGATTGTGAACGCCATCCATTATACGCCTCAGGGTGGCTCTATCACGATCGGGATAGACCGGGAAACAAGCGAAGGCAGTACATCCGGTTATCTTCGCATCACCGTGACCGACACCGGACCCGGAATCGAACCGGAGCATCTGCCTCATCTCTTCGATCGATTTTACCGGACGGATGAAGCACGTGCCCGTTTTAACGGCGGAATGGGACTCGGGCTTGCCATTGCCAAAGGATTCGTAACCGCACATGATGGGAGCATTGACGTAGAAAGCACCCTTGGAAAGGGGACCCACTTCATCGTCCGATTGCCTATGTAATGATTTTCAATCCATCGCTTCGCGAACCGTTTTTATTGTATTCGGCCTCTTAAGTTAGTTAGTAATCACCACCATGTGAAAATATCCATCCTAAGGAAAAAGCACTAATGCCTAACTTATTTTCCATAATCGGGTATGGCAATTTGGTCAAATTCATCGTCCAGTTTTTGTAAGCCATCAGATAATAATTCACCGGTTATTGGCAGTCCATGACCTGTAACGGCAACGGCCGGGCTCAATGCTTGCAGCTTTTTGACGGATTCCCAAGCTGCTTGCCAATCGGGGGTAAGATATCTTGGCGGGCCATTGATTTCCTGCTCTTGTGTAACAACTTTATAGAGGGAATCTTGCTTTACTGTTACAAATGCATCGCCAGCGATCAGGGAACTGTCGCTTTCTCTGAATAAGGATATGTGGCCGGGTGTATGCCCAGGAGTATGAATCCAACGCCATTGGGGCATGATGGGAATCGTTCCGTCTGAGGGCAGCTTCTCCACTCGTTGGCCTAGGTTTATTGGCTCTATGGGAAATATCATGGACATTTTAGCCACCATTCCGCCCTCTACTGTAGGATCCGGAGCCGAATAGCTCTGTTTTCCGGTTAAATACGGCATTTCTAATTCGTGTGCAAAAACTGGAACATCCCAATGCCGGACCAATTCAATAATGGCTCCAACATGGTCAAAATGGCCGTGTGTTAACACGATCCCGTTAGGCCTGCTGTTAGCACCGAATCGTCTTTCACAAGCAGCAATAATAGCATCAGCAGATTTCGGCATTCCTGCATCCACTAATACCCACTCACCCTGCCCAGGATCACCAACGAGAGCAACATTAACGATTTGAATTGTTTGACTAAACAGATCCGGCTGGACTTCTTGCCCCGCTCCGCTCTCAAGCGAAGTTACGGGTAAATAATGATAATCGTTCCCATAAGACATTTCCGTTTCCATTTTCATCCCCCCAAGCTTCGTATTGATAATCTGTTCGCATTAATTCCTTCCGTTTTCTAAAGAATCAAATAAATGCCCTCTTCATGTTTGTAAAGAGGGCATCGATATTTAAGCTACTGCACAACCGCTGGCTCCTGAACGAGTTGGTACATCCCCCCTAATGTGCTTAGCGTTGTTTGGGGAGCTGGCTCTAACGGATAGAAGCCTTTTTTCACCATCCATTGCCAAACATCATAGGCATGATGGGAGCTCATACGGAAGGCATCCTCCAAAAAGCTTCGAATGTCCGGATGGCTCATCTCCATAGCGGCCCATGCATATTCTCTCCCAGCTCGCTTTAAAGTGAGCAAATAAGCGGTAGCCATTTCCCGGTCATTAAATTGTTGAATCGTTGTTCGGGGTGTTACCGGGACTGGAGTTTGGGGGGATTGGGTAAAAGACTGCAAGATGGGTCGTAAATCAGGGACCGGTAATTTAGCAGCTGTGCCTTCTGCCTTGCTCAAGTATTCTGCCTTCATATTATAGTCTTGAATATGCAGCGGGAAATGCTGCTGCAGAATAGCTTTTAGCTCTGCGTCTTGAACCAAATTTATAAAACAAGCCATGTTCGTAATAGAGTTGACGCAGCTTAACGCGAGTTCATGCAAGTCTTGAGCTTCATGCGCGGCGAGTTGCATAACGAAAAACCTCCTTAAAATTGGATTGTTACATAAAGATATAATTTGTTACTAATCGGTTTTTATGCAAATTATTTAAATAAAAGAGTAACAAAAGGGCAACTTTATGCTGTTGCCCTCACTCCTATGGCGCTTAATTCGATTGGATATGCGCCAGTATATTGATGAGCTTGCCGAAAGGGTCACGGACATAGAATCTCCGAACCCCCCAAGGCTCGTCTGAAGGTCCGTATTCTATCGGAAATCCTGCACTTTTCATACGTTCATATGCTTCTTCAATATTATCGACTTCAATCGAAAGATCAGGCGTAGGCGTACCGGAGCCTCCCTGTGAGGCAAAACTGATTTGTACGCTCATTTTCTCATGCGAACCGTAAGTGACAATCCAGCCGTGATCCATCCACAAATCGAGTCCCAGTACGTCCTGATAAAAACTTTTCGCTGCCGCAATATCCTGTGTATCCATATTAGTGACTATTCGTTTAACCTTCATTCCGTACCTCCTCCAAATAAGGATTGGCAGTGTCTTCCTGGAGTTACCCCATCTGCTCTAATTCTATTTTAACTTCTTCAAGCACCTCATAAAACCATTGATAGGCTTGCTTGACATGGGTGCTAATATCCGCCACCGCATTAACTTTATAGAAGGTCTCTAATTGCTGAATAACGTCCTCAGGCAGGTGCTTTGAAATGCAAACAATATAATAGTCCGAATTAATGGGTTTGTACTTGATTCTCAACAACTCAATTAACGGGGTCATAATAAATTTCTGATAATACCCCATAGCCTCGATGAATTTGCCTCTCTTCACGTATTTCTCTACTCTCACTTTTTGCTGTATGGTATTCTCTAGATGATAAAGCCGATTTTGCAATTTATGCTTCAGCTCGGATTGGTTTAAATCGGTATAACGGACCACTCCCTTCTTGTCAAAGATAATCTTAGGGTTTTCACTATCATTCTCCCTGACGAATGGGAAGTTCATACTTGGCCCCTGAACACTAACATCTAATAATAGAGACTCCGGCGTATTTTCCAAATGAAAAACTTTATATCTATTGCTTGGGTTATGGCGCGGTTCTTCATAGGATAAATCGAGAGAAGAAAGCTCGCTTAATAATTGTTCACATAAACTAATGGTTTCCGACTCGAAACCATCCTCAACGGCTACGACGATATCTATATCCGAATATTCATCCGACGAGCCCGTTCCATCCGAGCCTTCCAGCCACATGGCCCAAATGCTCGGGTGCTTTTGCAAACCTTCCTCCAAATGAGAAAGAATATGATCTCTGGTTAGCATTATAAAACTCCTTCCGCGTCGGCAGGCAAATTTTTCTTTACTGACTGTATGTCGTCACCTCGTAAGGATATAGAACTAACATAGCCTTCAGCCACATTGGATGACAAGGGAATTATTATTTATATTTGAACTATTCTGCCAAACGCATACCCAAACTATATCCCGATATCCGCCTATCATAAATTATTTGGAGCCTTGGACAATGGGACAAAATGTCTTGATTTACACTTGACCCAAAAAGACCCTTCAACGTCGAAAGGTCTTATCTGGTCAGATTTCGTATTATGTATAGTCTGTCTGTCTTATCATGCCGTGAAATCGCTTCTTCTTAAGCGCAGAGATTGACCACATCGTGCGCAGTAACGAGCATTCGGTGGCGACTGGGTGTCACAGGCTTCGCAATAGAGCAGGGACGATGACCTTCTTTCAGTACATTCTCCACTACCATCTATATCTTCGAATTCACTGTTAAAACAGGCTTCATCCAGTATGGGGTTGATGCGCACGAGCGCTTGTTGTTCCTCTGACTGTCCTGTACGCATAAGCAAGTAGAGTACATATAAACCCAAAACACCAATCAAGAGCATGATCAGGATATGCCAATGGCCCGTTGTCATATCATAATTCCACAGGGTATGCAGAGTGACGGATAGAATGGGCAGACCGACCGCCAATAGCACACGTCTATGCGTCCCAATCAATCCAAACCAAATACCGGCAGCAGCGATCGCTGTCCATGTCCCATGTCCAAATGGCGAGAACAATGCTCTAGCCCAGATCACGCCCAGCATATTTCCTGAGTGGTGAGTTAATTGCGTCCATCCATACAACACCGTCTCTACGGCAGCAAAACCCATACCAGCAGCCGCCCCAAACACGATTGCATCCATCAAAAAGCGGTATCTCCTTCTCCATATCATCCAGCCACAGATCACAAGCTTGGCGATTTCTTCTATTAATGCAACAGCAAGCGGAATACGGATACTAGAAAAAGAGGCTTCCGCACTTGATGAAAACAACCATATTCGTTCCAAATTCCAGGCCATAGGAATCGCTACCAGCGCAGATGCAAGAAAAACAAAGATCAGCTTACCGGGACGAAAACCTAACAGTTGGGAATTTCGTAAATAAACGACGAACGAAACAGGTCCCACAAAAGCTCCCATTAATAATGCAGCATAATTCCATATCGGCTGTTTCAAAAAGATAGCTAATAAGGTAGTAAGAAGGAATACACCTCCCAGACCAAATAAAACTTCTACCCATCTGCCTTCAAATATATCCCGGTGAAAAGCCGTGTTTGAAGATTTCACCCTTGTAGAATGAAGGGTTTGTTCTTGAGCGGCTATCATCGCAGCATAAGGTTCGCTTAATTGGAGATCGGGCCAACGAATGCGTATCACCTCAGCGAATTGAATGAGCACAGGCGGATATTGCTGCAATATATAGGTAAACTCTGCTTTCCCGGTCAACAGTAATTCACCGTCTTCCAATGCAATGACCGTATCCATAGGATCGATGTCGGCCAGTAAGACGAGCTCACCAAAATAGTCACCCGTTCCGAGTATGGCTTTGCGCTTGCCTCGTGAACGCACCTCGAATCGTCCTGCCGTGATCAAAAATAACTGTTCTGTTTTCTCACCTTCACGAATGATGACATCACCGCGTGCAAATGGTCGCCTAACCGTGATTTCAGCCAAACCACGCAACTCTGAATCAGGAATCGCCGACCAGATCGATGCTTTGCGCAATAGGGCATGAACATAGCGGATTTCAGCAGACATTTGTAAGCTTCCATGGAACATCGGGCTTGCTTTGGCCAATGCCGCAAACGCCTCACGCTCCAGACGCAGGACCGTCACCTCGGAACGCGCCCGAATGCTCGCGCTTCGACGCTCATGCAAAAGAAGCGCAATCTCGCCAACAATATCACCCGAACCCAGCTCGGCCAGAAACACGGGCCTGCCAATTAAATTACGGGTATATACTTGCACGGTTCCATCGACAATGAATAAGGCATCATGGCCAACTGATCCTTCTTTGATGATGCTTTCTCCCACAGCGTACACAATCGTATCCATCTTGGCCGCTGCTGCTGCCAGCTCGTGATCAGGCACCCCTTGCAGCAAGGGGTGGGCATGCAGAAATCCCACCATATCTTGATCCACTTTCGCTTCTCTCCAATAAATGAAATAAAAGTAACCTATACAAGTACAGGTTACTTAGTAAAATTATCTCATATTCCCAATAATTGAGCTACGGGAATCTTGCATCTTTTTAATGAAGTTCGTCATCACGTCGAAAGCCTCATTTCGTTTATTGCTCATCGATTGCAATCGCAGCATATCCATTTGCTGAGAGTTGCTTGAACTATCTACCATTCCTTTAACTCGATCAATCGCGTTTTCTACATCGCTCTTTACTATTTTTTTATTTATAAATGGAGTCCATTCTGAAGCATGCTGATGATTCAAACCCAGGTTGACGATACTCTGATTAATTTCTTCCACGAGCGGATTGGCTGCATCTGGAACAGGTGTACTCGCTTTGGCATCTCTTGCGAAGTAGGCATTCAACCTGTTCAATTGATATAACAGATCATTTAAATTGGCAATTTCCTCATTGCGGCTTTGAATAGCTTTGATCTGTTGTTCCAACGTGTTTTCCATTATTTGCACCCTTTGCTCCTGAACCATCTTCAAGGCAGTTTCCAAATCCATAGAGGACATATTTGGAAGATAAAGGCCGTTATTCCCGTTGTATCCGATAGTATTATGCGTATTTTCTTTTCCCAAGGCAGACTGTACAGATGAGTATACCGGATCTATTTGCATCAGACCGATTCCAGTGATCACCCCGCACAATAGGGTTGCTGTTAGTGTAACGATTTTTTTCGATTCATCAAAAATTCCTCCAACTCATATCATTTTATTTATCTGTGATTCAAGTTACTTTGATTTTACTGCTCCACGGTATCATAATCTGTAACTGCAATTACAAAATAAAAAATGTTGGAGGAATAGAATCATAGGATTATTTTTGGCCTTTATCCCCTTCTTTCTCAAAAACCAGTTCATCCTGAAGCTTATAACCGGATTTTTCGTATGTACTTATCCCAGCCCGATTGTTAATTCCAGTCAAGACCTTGATATTCGTTACACCCAAGCTTATAAGCTTCTCTTCCAGAAACTTGATCAATAGTGTGGCCAACCCTTTCCTGCGGGCCCCTTCATCCACATACAATTCGGTGATCTCCCCTAGCAGTTCAGAGTAACAAAACGATTTAAAATATTGCGCACAGGCAAATCCTGCCGGTGTATCATCAAGCATGGCAATGGCCACTAATTCCCTTGAATTTTGCAAACTTAGTTTAACTTCCGAAGCGGAAATTTCCACTCCATTGAACTTGTTATTTAAACTGACCAGCGTGCTGGAATCCTCCGCCGACGCCCACCGTACATAGACTTTATTCATTGTTCAATCGGTCCTCCTCCCGAATACGGATTTTCGGATGTCCGCTCTCCGATATAAAAAGATAGGCATGACATTAAACTCGATCAGCTTGTTTCTTACATAGGCCCTGCCTTCCTTAACGGATTGATCAGAAATGCACAGTTCCATCCCTCACTCCCGCTTTCATTTGAATTCATTGATCCTACATCTCCTTTAGTTTAATGTATTACCCCTGTACCGGAACAGGACAGAATGTATATATTCTAACTTTACAGGACAAGAGGCAGTTCCGGCTTCAGATTTTCGTTTTTTTACTCTTCATGCATACCTTGCCACGAATAACAAATCCTATGGTAAAAGCAATTAATCATTACAGGAGGTATTCATGAAAATACGCTGGTTAATTCTGCTTATTCTGGTACTTCTCGCAAACGGGTGTGCCTCACCTGATACAACCAAAACTCAACAATTGGAGCCATTGCAGCAGCCTGAACAAATAAAACCGCTATCCCATACACCCGATTTAGCGGATGGACCGGAAAGCGGTACCCGTGAGCCTCGGCCTCTTACCCTTGCCGATTTGCGTGCCAAATACCGTAGCACCTTCCTTCTTAACGGCCCCTCATCCAAACGGGAAGTGGCTTTAACCTTTGATGACGCGCCCGATGACCATTTTACTCCGCAAGTGCTGGACGTTTTGAAAAAAGAAGGGGTAAAGGCAACCTTTTTTGTAGTGGGCAATCGGGTGGAGGCACATCCCGATATTGTCAAACGCATGGTCGATGAAGGACATGTCATCGGGAATCATTCGTACGATCACGCGAACCTTCCAAAGCTGACCGACGATAAATTCCGCGAGCAAATCACGAAAACGGATAACCTCATCCATAGTTTTACAGGCTATACGCCGAATTTGATCAGGCCGCCGTACGGAAACATCAGCGAGGGGCAAATTCAATGGCTGGCGAGCCAGCATAAAAAAATAATCAGTTGGAATGTCGATTCATTGGATTGGAAAGGATTAAGTGCCGAAGAGGTGGAAACGAATGTCCTTGCTCAGGTGCATCCGGGTTCTATCATTTTGCAGCATTCTGCAGGAGGAATCGGAGAGGACTTAACCGGAACGGTTAACGCCTTGCCTGGAATCATTGCGAAATTAAGGGAGGACGGGGTAAAGCTAGTGACTGTACCCGAATTGTTAAATATTCCGGCTGGCCAATAAATCGTGAGCGTCACACCGTTGTTGAAATCATGAAAGCAACATACCGGACGAGTATGGTTGCTTGCTTAGTTAGAACCCTTGAATGGCGGTTCTTCATTTCTCCATCCGCTGACTGATTTCCTATGCTGTTTATGCTGAATGAGTAAGCCCATTCACTTACGATCACTGTTCTTCATCGTGCAGAGGCTTGTAGCTAAACCGCCGGCCGCAATGGTTAGCATGGACAGAAAGAAGGTTTCCGCCGAAACAAGAATCCCGCCAAGGGAAATAACGACCCCATCCAATAGAAAAATGATAACTCCTACGTTAATCATTAGTCCTTTAGCAATAAATTGGGCCAGAAGATCGGTCCCTCCCGTGCTCGTTTCATATTTTAGCATGAGCCCGATTCCGGTTCCTACTACAAAACCGCCCAGAATAGAGCTGCCTACAGGCGTTATATCCAAATAATTAACAATACGGTGTTGTAAAGGGGTCGCCAAATCCATGATCAAAGATGAAATTAACAGCCCATGCAGGCTGCTGTAAAAAAAACTCCGTTCATAATACCAAGCTAAGGTAAAGAGCGGTACACTGCACAAGATCATAACAAGCCCTATCTTGGCTCCGGATAAATAATTGACGATAAGAGCAATTCCCAAGACTCCACCGTCCAAAATTTTATTGGGAACGAGAAAACAATGTGTTCCTGCCGCGATGAATAAGCTTCCCGTTAGAGTAACTATAAATTTATGGAAATACAGCAATCGAACCATCTCCCGAACAAGGCATGTCTGATTTATATGCCGGTCCGATGGCAAGCATGTAAAACGATTTAAACATTTTGAACCCATTGCCGTGCGGGGAATAGCATCTTGAGCGGAGTACGGAATCCGATACATTCGGTTGTAAAAAGAAAAAGGGCTCTGCCTTTTGATCGGCTATGCCCTTCTCGCTTTATTTATTTTCCTAAGTTTAACGGATATATGCTATGATATGGTTTAATTTTTCAACATCACCCGGACTAATTTTTAATGTTGAGTTGGCGAATCCGGTTCCTCCATAAATATGGGGGTATTGTTTTAATTGCCTGTCCAGGATGGTGGGCAAATGATGTCCTATTAATGCTACCGTTCCTACTTTGCTTCCTGTGACTTGTTCCACTTCCTTCGGCTTGGCTAATTTAAGTTCACGGCAGCCCAATATCTGTTTCGGTATTTCAAAATCTATTCGTCCGTGATTGCCTGAGAGTATAATCGCATAATATTCCTTTTCGGATTTTAATATTAGCGTCGGTGCTGTTTGGCCAATGTCTATTCCCAAATATTCTGCTCCATCCCGCGCTGATTGTATGGAATGCTCATGCTGAATAATTACATATTCTATCCCTTGCTCTTTAAGAATGGATTCTAAATCATTCATCATCTTTTCTCCCTGTATTTATACAACAGCTTTCTTTACGCAAAGAAAAAGAAAGAGGTTGAAGCCGTTCCATGGTAATATCATGCCACGGCTCCAACCCACTGTACTTCAATTAATTCCCGGTAGATGATGTCATTTAACCGAGCGGTAATATTCTGCAAATACGTCAGCGATCGCTTCCGCTGTATGTAAGCTTTCTTGCAGCGTATTGTTCGTACCCCCGATTTCCATCAACAAGCTGCCGGGAGAGACAGACTGGTTGTATTCCCCATCTCCCTGATGAGCGCTTTTGGTAAGAACGCCCCGTGACAATCCGGGATATTTCTCATCTAATAATTTATCCATCGCCTCGGCGAATGCTTGGTTTTCCTCGTATCCGGAATGAGCCGTGCCGATGACAAACAGAATGCGCGCATACGCTTTGCCTTCGATAGTTACCGTAGTTTTCTCGCGCGGAATGTTGGCATCGCGGTGAATATCGAAGAAATAGGACAGAGAAGGATAGGTCTCTTTCGCCTTGTCGACGGCTTGTCGGGATACCTTGTAGGAATGGGAAAAACTCAGTTTCTGCTGTTTCAGCTTCTCCGAAAAATCATCATTCCCCAATAATGCCGGGATTTCTTTCTCCTTCAGCAGCTGTCCTAAGCGCTTCCCTACCAACGTAATGTTTACTTCCGGATCGTCCACAGAAGTCCCTTTGGTATTGCGGGCGATATTATTCCATGATTCCCGATTATGGGTATGATAAATATATAATTTGGGCGCAAATTCCACGTTCTCCTTATTCACGGATGAGATCACATTTGCATTGCGACTTAAGAAATCCGTCTTTACGACCCAGCTTGCCACATAAGCCTTGCTTTCATCCGGAAGCATAATGACATGCCACTCGCCTTCCGTATCGACGATCGGATAGGTTTCACCAGGCTGCGCCTTGCCGACAATGTCATAGTCGGTTCCCGGACCGCTGCGCATATTCGTAATGTCAACAATATTGACAACGGTGGCCTGATTCAAGCTTGCGATTTCAACTTCATCAGGTTGTTTCGCTTCGGGTTGCTCTGCTTCAACTTCATCGGGTCGTTTCGCTTCGGGTTGCTCTGCTTCAACTTTGGCGGGTTCACTTTGTTCATAATCGATGTATTCCCGAAATACCCAGCCTTCTCTTTCGTCATGCAGCCGGATTTTCACCCATTCTTCTTGCTCGTCCAGTATTCCGTATCGATTCGATTTCCCGATCATCAGGAGAACCGAGGACGTTAAACTGGGCTCAGTGCGAACATTCAATCGGTCTACCGTACTTCTTGCGAATTTTTCCTCAACTTTTTCTAACTCGAGATTGGCCTGAACGTTATTGGTTTCAACCTGAACAAGGATAGCTTGTTCCCCAGATGCTTCCTGGGCATGGACATCTGCTCCATTAAGAATGCCGACAAGCAGCAAAGAGCTAACGGCCACGCCGATCTTTTTATAATCTAACACTTATACTCCATCTCCCTATGCCGAATAATGCAATCTATTAATTCGACATAGATTGGCAAATTCCTCCTATTCAAATAAAAAAAACGACAAGAATGTACGAACCATGTCCCGCGTACACCATGTTAGGCGAAACTTCTAGAGCCCTTTTAAAAATACTGCCTGTATATACTTTTATCAATTTCTCTAATAACTGATCCGGCGCCATTGGTTTTATTACTTATTACATGGGAGCGAATTCCCTTTTTCGAATATACAGATGACTCCATGCGGACTCCAGGGTCGAATCCCATCACAAAATGTTTGAACACTTCATCATTGATTATCGAAATCCAAATACCGTATCCATAGCTGGTATGGTTCTCTGTTTTTATTTGGGGTGCTAACATTTGGTTTACCGTTTCTTTCGTCAATAGGGCTCCGTTAAGAAAATGATCCCAAAACCTATCCATATCAAAAACCGTAGTATAAGCTCCGCCATCGGGCTGCCCAATGACTGGAATCGAATAAATATTGGTTCTCCATTGCCCGTTCTCTTCTCCATCTATATAACCCAGCGCAGTTTGAGCAGGTAACTGGTCCATGCGGAAATACCCTGTATTGGACATCCCGCACGCTTCAAAAATATTATGTTCAATATATTTACGAAAGCTTTCGCCTGTCACATTTTCAATAATTTGGCCTAATAGAATATATCCCGAATTACTATAGGAAAATCTTTCTCCCGGACTAAATTTCATAGATTGATTCTGAAATAACGGCAGGAAGTCTTTAGGATGCTGCATCCTGTACATTGGGGTCTTTAACCATAAATGTTCATAGTCCGTCATCACTTCTTCATCAAAATAGTCAGGAATACCCGAGGAATGACTAAGCAATTGGTGAATATTGACATCATGGCTAAATGTTATTTGCGATACATCCAGACATTCCTTAAGCGTCGTTTCGTAAGAAAGGAGCCCGCGCTCTATTAACTGGCATACGGCAACCGCCGTAAAAAGCTTGCTGCCGGAAGCCATAGCAAATTTCGTCGTTAATTGATTGGCTAGCCTGTCGCTGCGATTTGCATACCCGTGCTCAGCTTTATAAAGTATTCTTTCATCATCTTTAATCAAAACTGCGCCTGAAAAGGCATCTGTTATTTCAATATCTAACTCCATTTCTATTGGATTCATATCGAATTTCCATCCTTTCATTACTTCTGGGCAACTTTCTCCCTATTGACTGCAAAGTGTTATATGTCTGCCACCATGTAATGGATGTGCCTGCCCTTCCCACTTCCTTAAACCCAAATCTTTCATATAAATTCACTGCGGCCCAATTATCGGGGGTTTAGCCTGCTGAATATTGTCATGTCCCGACGAAATTAGCAGACGCGCATAGTTCAGGTCCGTGTGGGCTGCATAATTCATAAATTTTTTACCATTTTGTAGTTTCCAGGGACGGCCTTGAATTTAAGCTGGTCTCTATTAATCTTCAGCATGGGCGTATTGAACGAATCATTGTTTGTGCGCATATATTTAATATTCAGCTTCATTGCTAGTTCAATACTTTTAAGCTTTAGAGTTAAGCCTATGCCTTGACCACGATACGCTTTATTAACTCCCGTATATTCGTGATACATACTTTGAGTGGATGCTTGGTACAGTATATGTGCCACCCCAATATATTGGCTTTGGTCCATGGCTACCAATACATATTCCGGACTGGAACCAGGTAATTCTAAAGTCCACTTTCGCCATTCATTGAATTCAAAAAAATCCCCGTTGAAACCAGGAATATCGATACTTGTCTCTCTATAGAGTTCGTACAGCCTTTCCTCTTTATCCGTATCTGTAATCTCTGAAAGAGGGAGGATCAATAGTTGCTTGTTTATTTGCTCTAACAGGCTTCGATCGAACGATGACAAATCCAGGATAGATTCAAAGGAATGTCTTTCTATCGTATATCCATTCTTCTTGGCAAATTCTATGGAGCTCAATTCATTATCTCGCACTTCATAATTCAATTTATTGGCTCCATTGGCGACTGCCCATTCCTCCAAATTTTTGTAAAGTTCATTACCAATTCCCTGATTGCGATATTGCGGACCAACCACAAGTGTATGATTGAGTTCACCATCGGCCGTCCAAGGTGCTCTCCAAGAGATGCCATAACCTAGTATGTGCTCTTGCTCGTCAACAGCTACAAGACGAAACCGATCAAATCCTGTTAGTAATCCGTTCTCATTCCTCTTCAACACTCCTTTCGACGGAATTTTCGCGTCCTCGTCGGCCAAAATTTCAGCATTGATCTCTTCAGATAATACATGATTCATTATTCTGGCCACCTGCTCATAATCTCCCGGGATTTGTATAGTTCGAACCGTATACTTCATTAAATACCCCTCTCCATATTCATTAAATTCCTCTATGATTCCTTTTTGAGCTTCCTTAAGCGGTCTCCATTTTACTATAGTCATTCTTTCACCTCGGAGTCGGAATCACAATCGATGGAATGGACCGGTTTGCACCAGACAAACATTTTTCCTAATTCCTGAAATCCAACCTTATTGTATACTCGCATAGCGTCATCCGGCTCGGGGTCTAGAGTCCATAATCCCCCATGATTGATGTAGAGTTTACTTATCCCTCTGTTTTTCAGACGCTTCATACTTTCGTATAAAAGATTGGTTGCCAATCCCTTTTTCCTGTGCTTCTCTGCCGTTCCGAACGGTTCAATTAGAGCTATATTATTTGGGATATCCAGCCAAATATTCGCAAAGCCTGCAACTTGTTTAGTTTCATCCACTACCACCAAATCTAGCTCTTGTTGATAGATCGGACTATTCATCAAACGGTGGTATATAGCCATGTTGGGTTCAGTCAGACCGGCAGATCTACTCATAATCATCACCTTCTGGGGCAGATCATTGAATTGAATATACCGTACCGTAAACCCTTTGGGAAAACGGGGTTCTGGAATGTCAGAGGCAAGATCCATTACACCGGAATACATGTACCAGGTGTGTTGAATGTATCCCCTGTTTTGCAAAATTTTGGTTCGTATAAGATCTTCCGGATAGCCCCATATATATACTTCATGTCCAGTGCCGGGGCGATCTTGTAAAACAGGACCGCTATATTTCTTCTCTGCCCAATCTACAATTTCATCTTCCAGATCTACAAATTTTGGGTCCGTAACACAATATAAGATTCGATAATGTCCGGGCCAAATAGCACCGATAATAGTCCCGTCTTGATTTTCGCAAATGATCAATTTCTCTAAAAATATATCTCCTCCAAAAGATCGGTTGTAATCCAGATCGCCCAAGCTTGGGTAAAATCGCCGCCCGGGGTCTGGAAATTTTTCAATGATTATTTGGCGAAGAGCAGTGTAATCCGCTTCGTTAGCATAAGGCCGAAACCGTACGGTCATGTCCTATCACCTCAGGCAGGTTATAGTAATAACATAGGCTTGAGCCGGATAAGATGACAAGTGAATGAATTATTATAATTGAACTATTCTGAAAAGTTGGCTGTATATGTCCATGCAGCAGATGCTCTAAGTCCCTCAACCCTTTTCGATTTTCGGTTTTATACGACTCTCTTCGAATCCCTTTGTTTCCCAGCGATCCGATGCAATAATGCAGGCTAGTTGAGCGATACTACTTCATAACTATTGGTCCACTGCAAAAGTGCAGCCTTTTCGCGTGATTTTGTCTGCTTGATGCTTATGTACTGCAAAAATACAGTGATTTCGGCCATTTAGGCTCGATATGGGATGAAACGGAGGATTCCACTGCACTTTTGCAGGCAATTCTCGAAAATGGGCTGATTTTTAGCGGTTCGGATGTATTTTTGCAGTAGATTGCAAGTCACCATCCCTTCAGCCTTCCGCTAATCCAGAGGTCGGTAGAACATAATAAAGTCGCCCTCCACCCAGTCGAGAAGCTGAGCAGAAGGCGATGCAGTCGCGCTATCATTCTTTCGATGGCCCTATTTTTATTTAGACATGTTACAGTTCCACAATTCCTTCTGTGTTATATGGATAATCGATTTGGACTTTCACTTGTTCCATTTCATCTTTTCCGACAAACAATTCAATTAAATATAGCCCTAGATCAATAGAAGTAGCGACCCCGCCAGCGGTAATCACATGGCCGTCTTTGACAATTCGCGATTTTAGAACCTGTTTACAGTAAGGCTCTAATAAATCGTATGCTCCCGGATGTGTCGTCGCTTGCTTTCCCTCCAGAAACCCGGCGGCTCCCAACAAAAGAGCGCCTGTACAAACGGATACTTTATACGGCACCTTCTCCGCCGTGCGCAACCAATCGACAAAATCCTTATCTTCTTTGAGCTTTCGTGTTCCCATCCCCCCAGGCACGAAGAGTAAATCATATTCAGCCAAATCCGGTTTAATCTTATTGACTTTCACCTTCATTCCCAGCTCATCGGTTACTTCTTCGGATAAACCGCATATATCCCATGACGTGCCTTTTGTTTTTGCAAAGAGGTTCAAACGATAAATCACGTCGTAAAAGCCGACAAAATCGAGAAACGTTATACCATTGAACAAGACAAAACCTATCTTCACCGGAATCCCCCTCTTCCACATGTTTGCTTCAATAATAAATAGGCTGAAATTCCCCTAGTTCCTGATCGCCGCAATAAGGAGGAACATCGGCCGGCGGGTTTCATCTCGCATGTCGGGAACTTGAGCCAGCATTTCCTGCGTTGGCTGAGGCTCGGACAGCTTCGTAATGCTGAATCCGGAATCCATTAACGTATTCACATAAGTAGTGACGGTTCGATGGTATTTGATAACGTCATGATCCAAAAAATGGGTCGTCCGCTGACCTTCGTTCTGGTAGTTATCGATTGGCCAGTGCAGCCGCTCGCCCTGAGGACCGTAATACCAATCCTGTGCAGCAAGTGCAGTAAAGACCGGATGTTCGACCGAGAGCACGAAGGTGCCCCCTGGCACAAGACAGTGTTGAACTTGACGACAGACGATATCGAAGGGCTCCACATAATGGAGGGCAAGCGAGCTTAGAACCACATCGAATTCCTCCGCAGGAAAATCGATGTCTTCCATGGCGAGCCGAAGATACTTGATCGCGGAATCGTCCGTATGTTCTCTTGCACGTGCCAGCATGTTCTCGGATAGATCTATCCCTACCACCGACCGCGCCTGTCGTTCACGCACATATCGGCAGTGCCAGCCAAAGCCGCAGCCCAGGTCAAGCACACGCTTATCATATAGCTCGGGAAGCATTGCGCGGAAGGCATGCCATTCCCCGGCTGCCTTCAGTCCATCGATCGAGCGAGGCATCTGACTGTATTTCTCGAAAAATTCAAGCTCATCATATTTGTTCTGTCTCAACTTGCGGCCCCCCCTCATTATGAATTAATCCAAAAAACGCGTTTGGATAATTGCCGTTCTCCTTTGATATCGTGTAACGCATTCTCCTGTAATCCTTATGCATAAATACTATTCCAGTATTCGATACTTGTCCATTATTCTCCTCCTCGACTAAAATTCAAAATCGTTACATTAATCATACAATATAAAACCCGCTTCGCGATCACCCCCGCCGCTTACTTCTGCTTTGTTGCGTTATATCACTGCGACAACACATCCAGCAGTTCATCAATTGGTGGAGCTGTGTAAAGAGGTCGGGCTGATCGTACAGGGGCCTAAAGATAATTGTTGTTATCAAGCACGGATAGTCCTTCACCGCACTACAAAGAACCCATTGACTTAGCAATGGGTTCCCACGAATGTCTTCCAGCCAATATCTTCTTTCAAATTTTTTTGCTTATAGACCGTGTTTCTTACTCATTATTCTGATTTATACCCGAGAGCTTCCCCCCATGTCAGCTCCCCATTCATCACTTTGTCTTTCATTTCTTTAAACTCTTCGCTATCTTCCCAGTACACCTCTCCACGCTCAATTTGAGCTAAAATGTTTTTCCATTCCTCAGGTGTAAATTTACTCTCATCTGAAGGGCTGACTGCGATGAGCCTAGTTTCAAATGAATTTCCTTTCGCGAGTAGATCGGGAGCAGCCACTTTAACATTTTCAACAAACTCTTCCTTATTGTTGTTCATACTAACGGACTCTGCCATGGGGGGTTGTCCGGCCCCAGCTTCAACCTGCGGTATGTTTTTGGATGCCCAAGCGGCTGTCGATGTGCCGATAGCTCCAATAGCCATGACCGCTGCTGCTGTAAGAAGCACCGTATGTTTTTTTAATTTCTTCACTTTAAGTAACATCGTCAATCTCCTTTTCAACTGTTTTCCGCTGCCAGATAAGGAGGCGCAAAATCTGACGGGAACTCCGGAAGAGCCTTCCACCACATTCAAAATCGTTTCACCGTATCGCTTTCGTTCGGCATGGGACATTCCCCTAACCACTTCTTCGTCACAGGACAACTCGCTCCATACATGAATGTCCTTGCGAAGTACGTGAACGAAGGGATTAAACCAATGAATGCTGCTGGCTCCCAAGCTGAACATCTTGACCCATAGATCCTTTCGTTTCAAGTGGATCAGCTCATGATGGATGACCATCCCCAGGTCTATACCCGGCCTATGACCTATGGGAATGAGGATCGTAGGCTTCAACAGCCCCACAAGAACAGGGCTTTCTATCTCGCTGTTGCAGGCGAGTCTAACCTTGCTCCGTATGCCGAGCGCTATTTTACTTGAGGACAGCAGCCTGGCGGCTTCGCTATCCTGTGGCAAAGGAAAGCTCGTTGTATGCAGCCTCCGGATAAACCTGATGTAGGCATATACATGCCAAGCGGCATAAATTACGGCTCCCAGTCCCCATAGGCTCAACATCGCCGAGGCAAAGGCGGCGGATATCGTCTGCTCCGGATTCATCCATTCTGTAGTTATCGGCTCTGCAGCCCTTAGCCCAGAGGTTATCTCTGCCCAAGTCCCCAGATGGGTCAGGTTGGCGGAAGCCAACGGCTCCCGCCAATAGAAAGGAAGCCATTGGATCACAAAGGCTGCAGGCAGAAGATAAGAGATCAGTGCCACCTTTCCCATCACGTAATGCCATGTTGCGGGGATGGCGCCGGCTGATACGAGCCGCAGCAGCAGCATACAAACGACAACGGCACTTCCTGCGACGGTTAGAGCGACGAGTAATTCTAGCCATAGGTTCACTTGAATTCACCTACTTTTCCGAGAACCATTGCTTTAGCTCAGCAATCTCTTCCTTTGACATCTTCTTTCCGTCATATAAGGCTGACAGGAAATTTTTGACAGACCCCTGATACAGCCCGTCAAGTACGCTCTGCGCTTCCCATAGCTTATACTCCTCCGGTGATAGACGGGGAACATACGTATTCGCCCGGCCTTGCTTCGTTGCCTCTAATACACCTTTATCGACCAATCTTGCCAAAAAGGTTGAAATCGTCTGTCCCTTCCATTCTTTTCCTCTGTCTTCAGCAAAAATACGCAGCAATTCGCTGGAGGTGACAGGGGAGCCGCATCCCCAAATGACCTGCATTAACTCCATTTCAGTATCCGACAGCTTTTGAAATTCTTTCACGGTGTACACCTCTCCATTCATGATTATGCGTCCATAATCACTTAATACACTACATCGGTGTAGTGATTAAATACTACTACACCATTGTAGTGATTGTCAATGGAATAAACAACGAGTGTCACAAGAATGCTTCCACGCGAATGGATCTTGCCTTCTCTACACTCGTTGTCGTCGTTTATTTATCCTTGAAGCAGCTTTTCCGTTTCCGCAATGAGATCCTTCAGCATGTCCACCCCTTCCCTAGTGCTTCCCTTGTCTAAAGATAAAAGGGTGACCAGTTGATCTATTCTGTTCTTGTAATCGTGAGGTTTTATTTCAAATCGGTCTACCATCGCTACAGCTTTTTTCTCATTAATGCAGTATTGCTTGTTCTTGGCAAATAAGACTTGATTCAAGCAAGACAGGGCTCGGAAGCAACAACCGCAAACATAAGAAACATCATCTTTATCTACATTGTCTTCGGCGAACCTCACAGAGAAAGTGGCTTCAAACATGAAATATCCAATAATCGCATCCTGCATTGCTTTCGGATAGGGTTCCGTTTTCTTTTTTAATTCCGCTATTTGATGGCTTGGATCAGATATAATCTTGCAAATCGCTACTTCACCCATATACATCACATTCAAGTATGCATGAGGATGGCCGGCATGATAATGGGCTGAAACAGAACCTGATAAGCACTCCTCGATCACTTGGGACACTCTTTTCACATCGCGTAGAATAAGATCAACAGGGTAACCCTTTACGACAAGCCAGCCCCCGGCATTAATCCAAGGCCCCCATCCACCTAAAGCGGAAACCAAGTTTTCTCGCCGCTCATCATCCAATCTGGCAGCGATTTTGCCTAATTCCCTCACGTCAAATCCTGCGGATTCATCGTAATAAATGCCAATATCGATATCGGAAGTGGGCCTATGTGTGTCTCTAGCTCTTGAGCCGCCCAAGACGACTCCTACGATGCCAGGAATACCTTCTAATTGTTTAGATATATCTTCAATGATTTTGTGTACATTCATGCGTTATCTTTCCCTTCTGGCGGATCCCAAGCTTGCCTTCGCCTTCAAGGGTATCATATGCCGTCTGCTTCATGCGGTAAAATTAAGTAAAATAAAAAAATCCTATAAAACAACTCATTTTATGATTTATAATCCACCAGTATATAATTTTTATTTGGTTATTAATACGATTATAAGTCAGGAGGCATTACCATGCGGCAAAAAATGCAGAAGAGGGCACAAAAAATAGGGGATTGCGTATCATCGGCCCTATAAACTGCGACTCCCCTTAAAGGGGCTAACTTAATTGACCAAATTAATGACAGGCAGCAATCCGAAGGCGGTTGCCTGGCTTAGTTTTCTTGCATTTTTCAGTGTTCTTAACGAGACCGTTTTCACGGTATCACTTCCAGATATCGCCAATCATTTCGGCATCACGCCTTCCGCGGTGAATTGGATAAATACGAGTTTTATTCTTTCTTTCGCGATTGGAACAGCAGTGTATGGAAAGCTGTCGGATTTGTACGGCGTGAGGAAACTGCTTCTTCTAGGTCTGTTGATTTACGGCGCGGGATCCTTAATCGGGGCCCTATGTCATTCTTGGTATGCCGGGGTGCTGGCCGCACGCTTTGTGCAAGGAGCAGGAGTATCGGCAGTTCCGGCGCTGATTATGGTCATCGCAGCCCGCTACATCGAGCCGAATCTTCAAGGCAGAGCCTTCGGGCTAATTGGATCGGTGGTAGCCTCTGGGGAAGGCGTCGGTCCTGTAATCGGGGGAATTATAACTGGCTATCTCCACTGGCACTTCTTATTCATCCTGCCGATGATGACACTTCTGACTCTTCCTTTTTTCATCCAAACCCTGCCTGGCGAACCTGTGAAAAAAGGAAAGATGGATGTTGTCGGAGCCGTGTTATTATCCATCGGGATCATTGCATTTACGCTTTTCACAACGATGTATTATTGGGTATACATCATTGTCGGCGCGGTATGCTTTATCGGATTTATGCTGAGAATTCGACAAGCGGAGCAGCCTTTTATTGAACCTTCCCTGTTTAGGAGAAAAACGTTTATCGTCGGCGTCCTAACAGGGGGCATACTGTTAGGTACGGTGGCTGGTTATGTATCCATGGTTCCTTATATGATGAAAGAGGTGCACCAAATGTCGACAAGCCTTATCGGGGTCGGCATCCTGTTTCCCGGTACGGTCAGTGTAATCCTGTTCGGAATCGCCGGCGGCCTATTTGTCGATAGACGAGGATATAGGTTCACTATGATTATAGGCTTATGTATGATCAGCGCAAGCTTTCTGAGCATTTCGTTGTTTGCCGATCAAACTCCATGGCTTACTTCCTGTGCTACGGTTCTCACTTTCGGCGGACTCTCCTTTGTGAAAACCGTTGTTTCCACGAGTGTGGCGGGAGCGCTTAGTTCCGAGGAATCCGGCTCGGGCATGGGCTTGCTTAACTTTGCCTGCTTCCTGGCCGAAGGGATCGGCGTAGCCATTGTCGGAGGTTTGCTGACGAGATCCTGGCTCACCTACCCCCTGCTTCCGACGATAATAGACGTTACAGCATCGCTTTACAGCAATTTGACGCTGGTCTTCATTGCAGCTATCCTCATTGGAGGAAGCTTCTTCTTGTTCGTATATAGCCGGCTTCAAAAAAAGCCTTGAGATAAGAGATAGCTGTACTCCATGGACGTAATACGCCCGCCGCTTATGGTTATTCTAAAGCGGCGGGCGTATTTTTGTAGAAGCAGGCCATTAGGTTGATAATCGGTTGATGAAGCAAATTATAATTACCGTATAGCTGTCTCGATCAGTATCATTGAAAAAGAAACCATTAATAAATAAAGTGAAAATCGAAAATGTTTCGCTGCCCACTTCGCTTCATGTTTTGTAACCAGACCCTGGAGCGACATTAAAAACCAAATGATTAGCAGTATTTCAGTAACGATCAAATAACCTACACCAACGTAATCATTATCGAATAACAAGTAATTAACGGGAAATAAGGCGGCGATATAGGGCAGCATTTGAATTTTCGTTCGACGCACACCTTTTACGACAGGGAGCAAAGGATAGCCGGCCTCCCGATACTCTTCCTTCTTTAAGATCCCCAGCGCCCAAAAATGAGGCGGCTGCCATAAGAAAAGAAAGAAAAATAAAAGCCATGCACCCAGTTCCAGCTTATTTGAAAAACTGCAGTATCCGATCATTGGCGGCATGGAGCCGGAAATTCCTCCGATTGATGTACTCCAAGTAGAGGTTGGCTTAAGCCATGCCGTGTAGATCCCTACGTATACAAAGATACCGATGAATCCCAGAACCATGCTTAATGGATTGACCAATACGTATAAAATGACTAATCCAACTAAACCCGCTCCGATTCCGGCCGCCAATACATTTCGGGGCTTCAGCCGGCCGCTGGGCAAGGGCCGGTTTCTCGTCCGATGCATGTTTAAATCCCGGGTTCGATCCAAGAAATTATTCATCATGGAAGCAGACGCGATGACTAGCGCTGTGCCAACCAGCATAAATAGCAAGGTTGAATATTCCAGATTCCACCTTGAAGCAAGACAGTACCCGGCAAATGCACAAAACAAGTTGGAGGTCATGATCCCTGGCTTGATAACAGAAATCCAATCTTTCCAAGGAGGGGTGTCTGGAAACGGCTGAACTGATGCACCATGGAGGTCCGACAATCTGACCCGCCTCCTTTTCTTATGAAATTTTTAATCGGATATAGAGGCTTGCTCATTCCAATAGTAGCTGTCGGGATAATGTCATCCTCATTTCTTCAGAGGGGAATTTTATTTGGAGGGAGTATCTGGATTCGAACCAGAACCTAAGGTTTTGCAGACCTTCGCCTTACCATTTGGCTATACTCCCGAGATAGTAATTTTTGTATCGTATCCTGATCTTACCCGCTTTCCTTGATATGTTCAATTTCAACTTTTTACTCATAATGATTGGTTTTACCTATCATAAGTTATAGACGGACTTGTTTCATCTCCATTCCTCCAAATAATTTATTAGATAATTTATATTGTTTATCCTATAATGATAGGTATATCCTATCATTATAGGATAAACTTTAAGGGAGGAAGTCCGATGGAATTAAAGCAACTGGAGTACTTTATGGCCGTATGCCGGGAACTGCATTTTACCCGTGCCGCCGAGAAACTCGGCATCGCCCAGCCCTCGCTAAGCCAGCAAATTCGTTTGCTCGAGCACGAAATCGGCACCCCCCTCTTTGATCGCATCGGCAAAAAAAACATGATCACCGAAGCGGGCAAAACGCTGCTGCATCATAGCTACAATGTGTTTCATGAGCTCTCACAGGCACGTGCCGCTATCAGTGAACTGCAAGGGTTAGAAAGAGGATCGTTAAAAATCGGCGCGCTTCTTACCGTTGTCAATTACTTGCTGCCGCCAACGGTTATCGGGTTCCACCGCAATTATCCCCATGTCGAGCTATCGGTTCTCGGACTGCGAACCGGAGATATTTACAACGGGCTGCTTCAAAACGAGCTTGATTTAGGTATCGTATTGCTGCCGATGGAACATGAAGATCTGGAAGCGATCCCGCTCTACAAAGAAAACTTGGCCTTAGCGGCGCCTGCAGATCATCCCGTTGCCCAGAAACCTTCTGTAACGCTTGACATTCTGAAAGAAGTTCCCTCCATCCTCTTGCCGAGTACGTATTTCATGCGGCAACTGATTAACGAAAAATGCCGATCGTTTGAATTCGCCCCCCAGCCGGTCATGGAAATGACGACTATGGAATCGATTATCAATATGGTTAGCATGGGGGTTGGCGTTACCATTCTACCGAGAGCTTACCTTGATTATATCGACAATAAGCAAATTCGAACGATCCCTATTCAAAACCCGGTACTTACGACACAAATCGGTGTCGTTTATCGAAAAAACAAGTATCTATGTGCGGCTAGCCGTGTATTTATGGAGCAATTGATTACTACGGTCAAAAGTGAACGTTTGGAACAGAGGAAATGAAGCCCCGTTCAGGTTTAGGGCAACCTTTTTCTTTTAGACTTCGCAAGAGGAAGCGTGTTCGGGACATTCTTGGAGAGAGGCTTCGTGGGATAGATATTGTTGAATAAGGTCGCAATAATGGGGAGCGGCAGCCTCACCAACATTCGGGTGAAAATGAATGCAGCCCAAACAAGGTTCCGCTACAACAAGATGACCGCTTTTTTGCAGGGCTGTAAGGATAGTGCCCAGCCCGAGCTCGAAATTCGCCAAAACTTCATCCGATATCGGATGAAGCGCTTCTTCAAGAGAGTGCCCCCAATTTTCAAGCTTTGATACGATTTCCTTCCCTTTTGAAGTCAGGCTGAGCAAGGTTACCCGACGATCCTCATATTTTTGAGTTTTCATTATCAGCCCTTTGCTAACCAATCCATTCAAAATTTTCACCGCCGTTACATGAGTGGCTCCAATGGAATTTGCAAAGTTGCCTACAGTAGCCACATCGCTTCGCGTATAGGAAGAGAACAGCAGCGCTTGAATTTGTACAGGTGACAATCCCAAGGCATCGCTTTCGGCCTGCGTCAATTTTTTTATTGCCTGCGACATCCGGAACAGAGCCATGCTGATACGGGCTGAACGATTATCCTTTCGATGCTGGGGATCAAATATCATAGTTTCTTCGTACCTTCCCTATTCATTCTTTTATTTATTTTACATGTAAACCTGGTCAGTTAAAAGCAGGCTCGAAACTTCTTTCGTTAGAGGAAACAGAAGAAGGTGCCGCATCCGGCACCCCCTTCTTTTCGAACTATCCTTTTTTGACATCTTCCATGCTTGCACCATAATTGATATGATAGATGTTTCCGTCGATCACCAAGGCAGGAACTGATTTAACCCCTGCTCTTTCCGCTTCTTCAATGCGGTTTCGCTCGGTACCGAGATGTACGATTTCTGTATTGATTTTTGATTTGTCAAGATACTCAAGCACAACCTGTTCAGCATCTACGCAAATCGGACAACCGGCATGATAAAAAACAGCTTTTGACATCCACCATCCACTCCCCTGATTTTATATGTAGCATTGCTACATAGTTATATTATAAGAGAGACTGTAAATAGTGATCAATTACATATTCCTTATGGTTATCATAGGAAAAACATTATGATTGTGTTTTGAAATCAAGTACTTTGCCAGTCTATCATAATGAGGCTAGTAGGGCCATGTAGTTGTTTATTTCACTGTTATGTTACCGGAAGTTGTGTTGACATCGATCTCATACGTTCCTTCACCCAATTTCCCTTCAATGGGGCTATGATTTTGTGTGGAGTCGTTCTGTATAGGAATAGAAAGAAAGTATTTCCCGCTCCCTGTCTTGGCATGAAAGTTAATATCTGGTTCGCTTGTGTTTAGCTTTAATTGAATATTGCCGCTGGTAGTTGATACATGAACATGACTGTGAAATGGCGCAAAATCAAGAGAAACATGACCGCTCTTGGTATTCACTGCGATATGTTTATTCTCGAATTGATTGGCCGTCACACGACCGGAAGAGCTGTTAACATAGATTTCTCCCTCATATTCAGCAGGAATTCGCACCAGAAGCCTGGGCTTTCGACCAATACCGGCTAAGGGACTTTCGATTCGTATATTGATTTCATCCCCATCCTGATCAATGGAAACTCCAGATTTGGCAGCAAGACCCCATTGCTTATCGTACCGTATTTCAATGTCATCGATTTCCGCACTCTCCAGTTCTATTGCTATACTTCCGCTATGAATATTGACAACCATTGCATCATTAAGTGGAATGCTTTGAGCAGCATGCTCCTTGGAACCACCTTGATCACATCCCGATACCACAAGCATGATTGAAACTATCAAAAGAGACAATAATATTTTTCGCAATGTCTAATCCCCTCTTCTTTAATAAAGTTATCATGGAGTATCGGCTTGAGTCAGGCATTGAGCAGGAGGATAAGCCCGGCAATAAACATGACCCATGAAAGAGCGGAACCGGAGCTTCTCGCCAATTTAACCCGTAGCTTCTCCAATGGCTTGTGCATCCAGCGGCCAAAAAGCACATGCAAACCTAACAGCACCAGTGGCGGAAATATCATGACGAAATTATAACCAGCTAATAGGGGAAGCCACTGCATAGGCGTCAATTTAGCTGCCGTCATCATACCAATCGCGGCAAAGTAAGGCAGAGCTGTAGCTACCTCAATTAACGACGTCGTAAAACCAAGGATGACCATAGCGCCGATACTCCGGTCCGTTCTTCGGGCGGGTTCCCATGAATTCGTCTTTTTCTTGGCAGGGACAAAAAAACTGATGACAACCAAAGCTATTCCAATCCATGTCATGGCTTGGCTTATGGCCGGGTGTTGAAAGAGTCCGGTAAAGGACTGGATAACGGTGTCCAGGCCGAGCATGAGGGAAACGCCGACTGCAAAGTAAAATCCTGCTACAGTCGTCAGATATACTAGAAGACGCGGAATATGCCGCTCTCTTGCTGTAAGCAGAAGGTACACAGTCACTGCCAAGGTAGCAGGACTCAGCGTATCCAATACGGAAAGCGCTCCGACTGAAAGCAGCAATTCCAAACTCATGACGGTTCGTCCTGAGAATCATGCGACTCTCCTCGAGCTATATGGATCTCCCAAGCCTTCTCGACAAAATCAAGCAATTTCTGGTCGATAGGGTACAATCCCATTTGCTCGGACTGTTCAGGTGATTTTCTTATCTCCCACATCTTCTCCAAAAAACTATCGGCTTCAGCAAATGTATCCTCCATCTTCTCGTTCATCCGCCGAATGATACGCTGGATTCGCGGTGAATCGGGTCCCTCATGGATATGCCGTTTGACTTGTCCAAGCAATCCCATCCATTCGAGGGAATCGGGATCATTGCTGTTTATGTTGGGAAGAAGCTTCAGCCACTCCCTTTCCTGTTCCTCAAACATCCGACTTCGAAAATCATGCTTGATCTTCTTGTCCAGGCTGGATAACCGGATCAATTGCTGAATGGCACCGCTGAATTCATCTCCTTCTGCGATGATGGTATGGATGAGTCCGTGCAAGGATGATTCCATTTGTTTCAATTTATCCTGTTCCTTAAGCACATAGGCCAATTGGTTTTTCAAGCTGGCCAGCCAGTTCCAGTCGGGATCGGAAATCATCTCCTTAATTTCATCCAAGCTGAATCCCATCGTTTTTAGAAATTGAATTTGCTGCAGTTTTTGTAGATCCTGTTCCGAATACAACCGGTGGCCTCCCTCTGACTTGGCTGAAGGCGCCAGCAATCCAATTTGATCATAGTAACGCATCGTCCGGACAGTAATCCCTGTCTGATTCTTTACTTCTTTTATGGAAATCAGCCTCATACACCTGCTTTCGCTAATTATCGCGGTAACTTTATTATCATGAGCTATTGATATCTTGGAACTCTACATAGTCATTATAAAAGATGACGTAACGTCACTTTCAACCCCATAGAATTAAAAGTAGTTATGATCTGGCGGTCTCATCCACTGGATTTCTCACAAAATCAATCCGAGTTCAACTTTTCCCCAATATAAAAGAGGACAGCTCTAAATGAGTGCCCTCTCGTATTCCGTTGCTATCGTCTTCGCAACAAGTCCTCTATGTTATATAAATTCATAACAGTTCATAAAAGGAATGAACTTGAATTCCTCTGAAGGAACAGGTCCACCCGCTTTTATCCGACCTGCATTCACTTTCCCTTAAAACCCATTGCTGCCTGCTGCAGACACTTCAGTCAGGAATACGAGGCAGCTCGATAAAAAATGTGAAGTGCCCGCTTAAATGATTCAACCCGATTCGTCCTCCATGCAGTTCGACAATGTTTTTGGCAATCGATAGCCCCATGCCAGCACCGGAAGACGCATGATTGTCGTTTCTCGATGGATCGACCTTATACAACCGTTCGAATAACCGTTTTTCATGCTCTTTCGATATCGGTTTACCTACATTTTCGACGGCGAAATAAATATTGTGCTGTTCCGCGGAAAGCCGAACCTTGATTTCACCCGGTTTAATTGAGAACTTGAGCGCATTCATCAATAGGTTGTCGATTGCACGGACCATCTTTTCAGAATCGACATATCCGTAAATCGGCGTTTGATCCCGAATGATCTGTACGGTAAGTGAATTTTCCTGCGCAATGGGCTCGAATTCGTTAATGATTTGTTCCAACAAACCGTTCAAATCCATCTTCTGAAAAGAAAGGTTTGCCGTGCCGCCGGTTAATCGCGTGTATTCAAATAAATCGTCAATCAGCTTTTTCAGCTGCTGCGTTTTGTTATAGGCGTTGTCGATATAGCGCTTATGTTCTTCGAGATTCGTATAATCGTCATTTTTCAACAAATTCAAATAACCGATAATACTGGTCAAAGGCGTTCGCAAATCATGAGAAACACTCGTTATCAATTCCATTTTCGAATATTCGATTTCTCGCTCTCGATTGATTTTTTCCTGCAGCTGCTCAGCCATAAAGTTGATGTTCTTTGCCACCTGGCCCAGCTCGTCTTCATTGGATAGAAGAACACGATAATTTAAATTTCCTTTAGCCATGGTCAACAGCCCATCGGCCAAAGTCCGTAAATTACGCACGATCGGACGGGTGAAGAGGAAGAAGAAGAACATAAACGTAGCGACCAGGAAAATAAAATTCCCTATCGTCCCCAGTTTTCTAAGGTCAAATGATAAATAAACAACAATATATGATAAAGCCACCACGAGCATAAAGCTTAGCAGGGCTGCCCAAAACATTCGTATCCGGATATTCTTTTTCCCGCTTAGAACGGAAAGGAGCTCTCTATTCCACTTTATATCCAACACCCCAAACGGTTTTAATATATTTAGGTTCCCGTGGATGATCTTCGATCTTCTCGCGAATATTGCGGATATGAACCATAATCGTATTATCGGATAGGAATTTATCTTCTTTCCACACGCTCTGGTATATTTTTTCCACACTAAACACATGCCCGCGATGGCTGGCCATCAGCTCCAGAATGGAAAATTCAAGCGGTGTGAGCGATACTTCTTTGCCGCGCACCGTCACAATATGGCGATTTATATCGATGACCAAATCGTTAATTTCGATGACCGAGGCTTCAAGAAGCGCTTTGTCGTCGCTTCCTGCAGCCAGCTTCTGCCTGCGAAGCTGTGCTTTCACCCGAGCGATCAATTCCAGCGGATTAAACGGCTTGGCGACATAATCGTCGGCTCCCGTCGTAAGCCCGGTTATTTTATCGATATCTTCACCTTTGGCGGAAAGCATAATGATCGGGATACTCGACGTTTCGCGGATTTTGAAACACGCTTTAATTCCGTCGAAATTGGGCATCATCACATCCAATATGATTAAATCGATCTTTTCGCGATTCAATACTTCCAAGGCTTGGAGGCCATCCACAGCCTCTAATACATGAAATCCTTCATTTCGCAAAAAAATGTGAACCACATCGCGAATTTCCGGGTCGTCATCGACTACGAGCACTTTTGAAGTCAAGCTTTATCTCTCCCTTGGATTTTATGCTGATTGGAGGTATACCGGATAATGAAAAATACTGCAGTCAAGACAAACAGAATCCATAGCAGCCTTAATCCATGACGATAGACGAGTTCGCCGACTTGTTGTACATGATCGCCGACAAATCGGCCGACGATGAAGAAAACGGCCGTCCAGACAAACCCCGCTGTGAAGGAGAACAGCGCGTAACGCCTGAATGTCATTTTGTTAAGGCCTATTACGTAAGGCATGACATGACGTAATATGGGGAAGAAGTAACTTATACATAATGCAAAGCTACCATATTTATGCACCAATGTCTTGGAAAAATCGAGCCAATGGTTCATTCTTTTCCTTCGTTGCAGCCGGTCAAGCACCGATGTTCCAAATATGCGGCCCAACACATAACCTAGCGACAAACCGGAGATAACCCCCAAATAGGTCAGGACAAAGGCGGGGAACGAGTGAAGAAGCCCGTTCGCCGTTAAAACTCCTCCTGTCATCACGATAACCTCATCTGGAATCGGCAGGCCGATGATGCCCAGCCATAATGCGAAAAACAGCGCAGCATAACCAAAATGCTGAATCAACGATAGCAGCATATCATAATTCATTGGCGACATACTCCTTTCCACGCGAGTACGCGATAAGATTTTTTTCCATGCGGCATCAAAGCCTTCTGCGACAAACGTATACGAATGCCGGCGGTATATTCCAAGGAACATAATGAACGTGCTCCATTTCAAATAGACCGCTCAGCTGTTTCTTCATCTGCTGTGAATATTGGAAGGCGATGAACAATCCGCCCGGCTTCAGCGAGGTTACGATTTGTTCCATGAGTTGATCGCGCAGCTGCTGCGGGAAGTTGAAAAACGGCAGTCCGCTCAAAATACAGTCCAGATGCTCGATCCTTTCGTTCTCCAGCGCTTCTTGAAGATTGCACGCATCGGCGTAACAGGTATAAGCGGGGAACCGTCTCGTTAATTGATCGCGCAGCAACGCATCCATCTCAAACAGCATCACATTCGCATGTTGCAGGTTTACCGCATCGATGTATTTGGTTATGGCGCCCGTACCTGCTCCAAGCTCGGCAATATGTTCAACCCGTTTCCAGTTCACCTGTTCGAGCATTTTTTTGGCTAAAAACATCGAGCTTGGTGTAATGCTTCCGATTTGCTTCGGCGCACGCGAAAATTTGTACAGAAATAACAGCTTCTCTTGGATATGTCCCATCATAAGTCTCCCCCCTCCTTTTCAGTATCCTTATACTAAGAAAAATTTCTTCGGAACGAACAAAGAAAATTCTGAAGAAATTCTGAAGTTAGCGGAATAAAAACACGCCGCGCTTCTCGGGCTGACAGCAGAAAATGCGTACCTCCAGGTATGCCTAAACGCAAAAAAACATGCCTCAATTGACATGTTTTTTTGCGGATTCTGTGAAAATAATAACCTGCGATTAGAACAAGGGGTATGTTCTTCCAAACTTTACTCTTCCATATTATCTCTTAATTCCCACTCGTTATAGAATTGCTCTAAAAATATTTCCATGAATTGATGTCTGTTCTCAGCTATTTGCTTGGCATATTCCGTATTTAGTAAAGCCTTGATTTTTAACAGCTTCTCATAGAAATGATAGATGGCTGTCTTTTCTTCCGACCTATAATCCAGATGTCTAAAATCCCGCTCCGGGTCATGCAATAATTGCCCTTTCCAGCCCGTGTAAATAAAGGTTCTTGCAATTCCTATCGCTCCCAAAGCATCCAGTCGATCGGCGTCCTGAACAACCTTGCCTTCTATTGTCTCCATTGACGGATTGCTTCCGCCGTTAAAAGACATCGTTGAAATAATAGTCATAATTTCTCCAATGGTTCGCTTGTCTATCTTTTGTTCTGCGAGCC
Source organism: Paenibacillus sp. J2TS4 (assembly GCF_018403245.1). Lineage (GTDB taxonomy): Bacteria > Bacillota > Bacilli > Paenibacillales > NBRC-103111 > Paenibacillus_L. The sequence goes on along the minus strand of NZ_BOSH01000002.1, from coordinate 159,943 downwards.
AATGCTGAACCTTCAATAATCCGGCCTCTTTGGATTCATTAAGTTTTTCATCCGCCACGTCGTGCAGAAGCGCGGATAGTTCGCATACAAAGAGATTCGCATTTTCTACTCTGGCCAACTCCACAGCGAGCCTTCTAACCCGCTGAATATGCCACCAATCATGTCCGCTCCGGTCCGAGTCCAATTCTTGTTTAACAAACTGCTCGGCCGACTTGAGGATGACTTCTTTTGTTTTCATTGTTTTCCCCCTTAAATCTCCTAAATTACTATATTGCAGCCATCAAATGGCAGATCATTGTGAATAAGCTCGACAGCATGGACCATCGCATTCTTCTGATGTTCCGACAGGTGACTTTCATCTCCGTCCCAACGGCTGAGCCACCAGAAAAAGGAGCATATATTCCTGTAATCCATAAACATGGGGATTTTTCGGATCCAATACTCGTCGAGATGATTATTTTTGAAATAGCCTTTTAAAAACTCATTCAAAAATCGTTGAGCAAACTCATTTTTAGATTTTCGATCTTCCTTTGGCGATCCCCACCATACGGCATGAGCCGCCGCGATTCCAATGTCCAAAGCAAACCAGCCGTAGATAGAATCGTCAAAGTCAAATACTGTAATGTCTCCCCCATCAATATGGAAATTATAGGGATGAAAATCATTGTGAATCAATCCATAGGAGTGGACGTCTTTAGGAAGCGCGATAATAGTCTGTTCAAGGGCTCTCAATTTCTCAAGCAGGATTTGATAATGACCTTGCTGCAAATAAGGATTCTCAATACTCAATGTAATCCAAGCATCTCTATTTACAAGTTGATCAGAAGAACCATAGGATTGGGTAAGTTGATGCATTCTACCCATGACTTCTCCCCACTTCCCGAATATGTCCGGGCCCCATAATTGCGGATTGTTTTTATCGAAAAACCGCCCTGATGCCATATGGAAAGCAGTAGCAATATACGAGGTATCCTTTTCTTTATAAACGGCGGTCCACTGATGATCCGTTGTTTGGATGGGTAAGGAGGCGCGGACGCCGTTTTCCGCTAAAAAGTGTACCCAATCCACTTCCGCTTTGATTCTGTCTGCATGCTCTAGAGGCTTTTCAGAAAGCCTCAGGATATAGGGGCGATCATTACGGGTGAACCGATACACTTCATTACTCGAATTACTAATAAACATCAATGTTTTCACATCAAATTGAAAGGATGCCGCCGCTCTTTGCAGCAGGCCTTGACTTACCATCGAATATCCGCCCCTTCCTCCAATTCATACTCAAAACCCGTTTACACATTATGCCATAAGGCCATGGAAAATGTACAGAGACCAAGATTCAGGCCATGGTTGCAACCGTTGGACAAATCATATAGGGTGAGGATAATTTTATGCTATGGCACACACAATCGTCATAGGCGTGATCACTTATGAGCGCTTACTGATGGAATTGGACCAAAAAGACTATGAAATAAATGGAGATGCTATCGAATTAGGTATTATCGATCTTTCTGTGGCACAGGACGACAGCGAGTACGTAACGGAGATACAAATCCCTGTCGTAAAGCGTTAATTGTATTTTTGTTTTTTTATCAACCTCCTTGACCTTCAAGCTACTTGAAGGTTTATAATGCTTCTCTGAGGAGGTTAACACAATGACAGAAGCAACTATTAAACTAAGGGAAACGCCAGTAAAAAACTGTTTGTCTCCTATTTAATTCCTTCCGTGCTCGGCATGCTGCTAATGTCAACGGCTGAACCAAAGCTTGCGGCTCACGGTACAAACGGCTTTAACCTCCGGCCTTCTGGCCGTTCTCATCGGTTTTGTCGGCGCCGGAATGCTGTTCGTCATCCCATTATTGTGGATACTGCCCCATTGGTTTGGCCTGAACGGGATATGGCTAGCGCTCCCAACGGCACAAGCGATAACGGCTTTAATCGTTTTTATGATGAATCGCCGCAATCATCCGGTTTTTCAGCTTGGGGTCCGTCCATCAGGTGATCGATTCCACGGTCCCACTTCGGTGACCAGAACGACTAATTAGACAGAATTGAGACATGAAAGATTTCTACTCCTTCTATCCATGACAATAAGCACACCTTCATGGAAGAAGGAGTGCTCGTCAACCATCGGGATATATTATTTAAATGCCTTTTCACTTTCTATTTCACCGCGCCTGCTATTTTTAGGGCTAGCTTTTCGTCAAGCGCTAATTATAGTTTTGAGCCATATTTCTTCAGCCGCTAACAGTTATGCATCCGTCAGTAACCATCTCTTTCCACTTTTTCAGCACCAACCGCTTTACCGGTCGGAAAAGCAACCTCCCTATACCGGACTACACAGCCGTACTCTTCTCCTGAGGCGACGCACAGGCATTCGTCTTCTTGAACGTACGCGAGGGAGGAGATGTAATGGATATTAGCCCACTCCGTATCCATGTCGCGCAGCTCATTATTGTCTTTAACGACACGCGGCCTGCCCAAATCGACGAAGCCGCATTCGCGCGAAAAATGAAAGACATGCCCCGCATCCTTAGTCCCGCCGTGCACCCCTATGACTTCATCGTGATTCCGCTTGATAAAATTCCGCAGTTGACCGCTGGAATGCAGCCTGCCGTACACAGTCGTTCGGCGGAGGTCTGACGAGAGCGTAAACAGCATGCCGTCGTACGTTCCAAGCACAATCGTTCCGTCCCCTAGAACAGCCCCCCCTGTTATTGTCGCTCTGAAGGCCCTCCCTCTAATAGAAGGGGTTCGAATGGCGAGCGTCTCCGAGCGCATTTCGCTTATATCATAGATCCGCATTTCGTCGTTTTTGGCAGACAGCAATACACGATGGTCACTCAGCTTCACCGGTTCCGCGTCGTTTGTCTCCATTCGTATATTTTGCAGCATACGGAAGCCGCTGCTGCCAAGGTCACAAACGTATACGGCTCCATCATAATCGCTGGTGAGCAGCTTGTTCCCATCCAGCATGAAGTGGAGTCTCACAAGTTCGATACCTCGAGGAACCTTCAGTCTATGCCCAACTCTTTTCCGTTCGAGCTCGATAAGTACGATGCTTCCGTCTGTTGTTAGCAACGCAGCCTTGTTCTTGCCGGCATCCACACAGGATACCGGAGCGCCTTCGTCGTAGACGACCGCGATTTCCTTAGGCTCCTCACCGCTATAGTCGGATTCGATTAGATACACGCTCTCCTTACCGCTGATGGCATAAACTTTGCCGTCCATCGCATGGACATGCTTAACCACTGTGTCCTTCCAATCCATATACTGGTGAAGCGGCAAAGTGCGAACCGTCTCCGCCGCGATATGCATAAAGGCCGGACTTCCGACCCCGTTATAATCCGGTTCGGTATAAGGCCGAATCTGCGCGTCTGGCGCATCTTCCCCCGGAGGCTGCAGCTTGTTCACGTCAACTGCCAATACGTACGGGGAAAATTCCCCGCATACGTCGACCATGTGAAGCCAACCGTCGCGGTCGAAAAGCATCTCGCAAATGTATTGTGAATCTTTGCCGCCCGGCGTGATGAGTCCCAGATTTTCCGGTTCCCCTCCACTTAAAATATCCCATCTGACCAACCGAATCGGGCAATACTCGTCGTATGTTTTCAGCCCGTAATACAGAACGAAGTTGCCGTCCGCAGCCAGCCCTCCGATCCCGTAAGGGTTCTTCGGTATTTGATGGCGCAGATGAACCGGACCGTGCCTGGTCACTTCCAGCGTTTCCGGATGAAGCTCGATCATTTCCCCATCCATATTATCGACCATAAACAAAGTGCCTCGGGGGGAGCGAAGTGCAAAAATAAACTGCCTTCGTTGTTTCGTTCCGTTTGGGGACATGAATCTTATCTTCAGGTCTTCGATGGCGTCCCGTTCGGGGTCGTATCTCCATATACCTCCGGTAAAAGAGCTGCCGTACAGGCGTCCCTTATCGTCCTTCGCCAGTCTGCATGAGGAATATTCTGACACCTTGCCATAATCTTTAACCTCATTCGTTTCCAGATCCAACCGGTAAAAATGTCCCCTCATATACCCGAGAAAATAATAGTATCCCGGATGGTTTCCCAACATGCCGCCATATATACTTTCCCTCGGGACGGGAATTCCTCTGACCTGCACCTCGTTCGTGTCGGGATTGACGATCATCACAATGGACCCGGGATACCCCTCCCACGGGTCTTCATAATGCTGCTCGAACATCCATTGCTTATGACCAGGAGCCGGCGCCGTGTTGTGGGTTGCCATAATGAGCCGGCCGTCCGGCAGAAAATCGATGCTCGTGTGAATTTTACTCGGCGGCATATGCGCCGGATCGATGATCCAGACGTCCGCCACATCGAAGATCAGCCGCAGCTCCCCCGTTTTTGGATAATACTCATACAGCAAAGCCGTCAACGGTTTTTCGTTCTCGCCGCATACGCTTATATAAAATCGGTCATCGGGCGATCGTACGAAATCCCATACCGCATTATGCCCCTTCTCGTTTGGCAGCTGCGTGTACCGGGTGTTCGCTTCCGGGATCCCGGCCAATAAATTGTGTTTCATCCCTTCTCCCCCTATAAAGGTCCATCCATGGGCTTAATTTTTGATAATCTCCAGTTCTTTTAACTGCTTTTCCGCCGAATCCAGCATCAATTGGTATTTAAACGTTGTCAGCAGTTTCTCCAGAAAATCGTCATATTCGCTTATAGGACGCTTGCCATAGATAAATTTTGCTTTTTCCTCTTCCATGAAACGGTAGGCATCCGCAGGATTGTACCCATCCGGAATGTCCAGGTACCCGTTAAAGATTTCTACACGCGGAGTATTTGCAGAAAATTCGATGGCCTCTTTCGGATATCCGGACTCCAGATATTCCATTTCGTTCCTTCCCAGCAATTGATACATGAACACGACTTCTTTTGCCCTTAATTCTGTACGAACGATTTTTCCGTTCTCTCTGTTCCAATGCCTGCCTTCTTCCCCATGTGCAACAAGCGAATTCCCTTCCGGGCTGGCCACATAATTCAGCAAGTCGAACAATCTCTCAAGCTTGGCCGGGTCCTTCTCGATCGCCTTGGGAATCACATGCAATCCTGGAGCTACGCCGGTGTCCCAATGTCCGGCATACTGGCCCCCCGGGCCCTTCAATGCGGGCACCTGCACCCATTCGGCGTCGGGATTAACCGCTTTAGACTCTTCCACATTGGCAGCGAGGGTCATTCTCGGAAACCCGTTCCAGATCATCCCCGCTTTCCCCTGGAAAGCGTTCTTCTCATGCTGAGTTCCGGTATTCGCCAAAATATCCGGATCAACGACCCCTGCATTAATCATCTCGTTAATAAATTTCAAAGCTTCTTTCATATCCGGATCCATGAAGAAATTGGTCAATGTGCCGTTCTTCATATAGAACGTATCGAGCGTTCCCATGCCGAATGCGCTGAAAATCGGATCAAAAGTACCCAGTCTTACCCCCGTTAATCCGTAGGTGTCCTTCTTGCCGTTTCCGTCCGGGTCCTGCTCTGTAAATGCTTTGGCCACATTGTAAAACTCCTCCAGCGTAGTAGGGACCTCCAACTTCAGATTGTCCAACCAGTCTTTCCTTATCCAAATGTTGAAGAATGGAATGGAGGCTCTTTTGGGCAAGGCGTATATTTTACCGTCAACGGTGCCTTTTATCAAACTGTCTTCTCCGATAAATTCCCTGACTTGCGTCAATTTGTCCATATACGGGGTCAGATCGAGAAGCAGCCCCTTCTTGGCGTATTCCTGCATCTGCAAGCGGGTGATATTGATCAAGTCCGGATAATCGCCACCTGCCATGCGCAGATTCAACTGATTGGCGGGATCGCCGCCGAATAGCGTCAATCGAAGGTCCGTATTCAATTTCTCATCGAGCTTCATTTTTATCCTGTCGTTCTCGCCTTCCGGCAGCTTCGATCCTGCACCGTCCGTCATAATTTCAATCTTAATCCTCTCGGCGGTCTGCACGGTATCCGATGTCTTGGGCGTCGGCCCGGTTTCGCCGACTTCACTTGCAGGCTTGCCGCTTCCGCCGCATCCGGCCAATATAGTCCCGAGCGTAAACGTGAAGGTGAATAAAAGCGCTGTCATTTTTTTATTCTCCATGGACAATCTTCCTTTCATCCTTTAATAGAACCGATGATCATACCTTTGGTAAAATGCTTCTGAATAAACGGATACACGACAATGACGGGCAAGCAAGCCACAACGACCGCCGCCATTTGCATCGCCTCCGTAGGAACGGGGACGTCCAATCGATCCACCGAATTGGCAGGTTCGGTAAGAATGTTGCGCAGGATCACCTGAATCGGATGAAGCTCCGGATTGGTAATGAACATAATCGCGCTAAAAAATGAATTCCAATGCCCCACGGTGTAAAACAGACCAATCGTTAGCATCACAGGAACGGATAGAGGCATGACCAATTGCAGCATGATGCGCAATTCTTTCGCCCCATCAATTCGGGCTGATTCCAATAATTCCTCCGGGATATTTTCAAAAAAGCTTTTCATAATCAAGACATTGAATGTTCCTATTGCCCCCGGAATGATCATTGCCCAAACCGTGTTTAACAGCCCTGTCGCTTTTACCGTTAAATAGAGAGGAATAAGCCCTCCGTTGAAAAGCATAGTAATAAGAATGACCAGCAGGAAGAAACTTCGCCCCGGCAGCGTCTTCCGACTAAGCGGATAGGCCATTAGCAGGGTTAGAGCCATGTTGACCACGGTTCCTACAACCGTAATAAACACCGTGACCAGAAATGCCCGCGGAATCGCCCGATCTCCCAGCAGCTCCCGATAAGCCACGAAGGTAATGTTCTTGGGAAAGAGGATATACCCTCCGTTTTTCAACACTTCAGCCATCGGTGTAACCGAAACGGACAGGACGAAGAAAAGCGGAAAAAGGACAGCAAGCCCTACGAGAACCAGGATCGTGTAGACAACGGCGTTAAAAATCTTGTCTTCTGTCCCCTTTACCAAATGCCTTCCCCCCAATGCTTCGCAATCTTATTTGCTCCCAGAACAAGAATGAGCCCGATTACGGATTTGAATAAACCGACCGCCGATGCCAAGCTGTAATTCATTTGCTGGAGACCGGTACGGAACACCCAGGTATCGATAATATCTGCTACCGGATAAACTTGAATATTATAAAAAATATAAATTTGATCGAAACCGGCGTCGAGCATATAGCCAAGTCTCATAATTAACAGCAAGACGATAACGTTTCGTATTCCGGGGAGCGTAATGTGCCAGATCATTCGCAGTCTGCTCGCTCCGTCTACCCTGGCGGCCTCATAGAGAGTCGGATCAATTCCTGCCATCGCCGCCAAATAAATAATCGCCCCCCATCCCGCATTCTGCCAAATATCCGAGCCGACAAGTATGCTGCGAAACCAATCCGTCGATTGAAGAAACGGAATCGCATTCCAACCCCACTCGACTAACCATCGATTCAAAAGTCCGGTGGATTGGGAAAGAAAGGCCAGCAAAATCCCGTAGATAATGACCCATGACAGGAAATGAGGCATGTAACTTAACGTTTGGATTAGATTTCTGAACCACGGCGACCGACATTCATTGAACATAAGCGCCATTAAAATAGGCGGCACGGTGCCAAATATCAGTCTATAGAAGCTGATAGTAAAGGTGTTTAACAGCAATTGGGAAAAATAGGGCGAATCGTAAAATTGTTGAAAATATTTGTACCACGGATCCGCCCATGGACTGGACAATATTCCCCCCAAAAGATCATAGTCTTTGAAAGCGATGATTGCGCCATACATCGGAACATACTTATAAACGGCGAACCATACCAGCCCTGGAAGCAGCATAACGTAAAACACTCGATGCTGCCATGCTCTTCTTACAATGGCACCCCCTTGCATCCATTCACCTCCTCCTGATGCATCTTTACAAGTTCATTGTATCAACCCGTCTCATCGCACATAATTCACATCGTTTTGTACTTAGTAGAACAATATTATGCATTTCCGTATTCCTCCGCATTTCTGTACATATTCGGAGTCATGTTCGTATATCGTTTAAATATTTTGATAAAGTAATTATCATGCAAGAATCCTACCCGTCTTCCCACCTCACTGACGGTCATATCCGTATGGTCCATGAAATGCTTGGCCTTCTCGATGCGAAGACAATGCAAATATTCGATAAAATTGGCCCCTGTCTTTTTCTTAAACAAACTGCTCAGATAGTGCTCCTCCAGAGCAACGAACTGAGCCAGCGATTTCAGGGTGATTTGGGTCTGGTAATGTTCATGTATATAATCCAACACTTTGTTGATTTCAATATGATCGGTCATGGATTGTTCGGCCCTCCTGCTGCTTCCCATTCCATCCCTCAATCTGCCCATCAATTTGGCCAACAGTTCCTTGTGACTGGTACAAACGGCAAGATCGTCTGTCTCAACATCCGAACATTGTGCGATGCGGAACATCAGTTTGTTGAACTGATTCGCCGTATGTTTCACCACATGCATCGGAAATACTCCCTGTTCCATTCGATCCCATATTTCTTTGAGCAGAGCTTCGCATTCCTCTATCTTGGCTTGCTCGAAAGATCTAATCAGCTTGCGCTCGATTTTCCAAGAAACCGAATGACCGCTTTCTTCGGCTTTATCCTCTCTTTCGAAATAACGAAATCCTTGTTGCCCGCTATACCAAAATTCGTCCAGTTTCCTCAATGTACTTTTCCATGCTTCAAGCAATTGCGAGCTAGATACGGAAGCGCAAATGGCCAAGGGGAAGGGCGTTTCCTGACCGCGAAGCGGATTCACTTTGATTTCTTTCCGACTCCAACAGAACAGGGTGGTGTGACCCAAAGCGGAAAATTCGTGGATCACGGCATGTTCGTCCCATTCTACCAACCCCAATGCCTTAAAATCTTCAATAGAAAAAACACCGTTGCCATTCAGCACCGAACATACCAATACAAACGGCAGCATTTCTTGTTCCGGCTTCTCCATGGGGCCATCCTTCTCGAGCTTAACATCCGTTACGGTTTCCCACATTTCCTGATAGAGCGGCCGGTATTCGAAAAACAATCGAAGCGATGTTTGTCCCGCCATTCGCTTCAACTGTTCATCCACTTTCGTTAATATATCCCGCAATACTTCGGTATTCATGGACAGCTTCAGAACATAATCGAAAGCTCCGTTATGCAATGCCAGCCGCGCATATTCAAATTCATTCATGCAGGTCAACATGACAAAAAGGCAGGGCATACCTGCTTCTCTCGTCTTCTTTAGAAGGTCGATTCCATTCATGATCGGCATGACGATATCGCAAATGACAAGATCCGGCTGATGTTCTTTAATAAACTCCAGTGCCCTCATTCCGTTGCTTGCCTCGCCGATCACCTCGAATCCGCTTTCATGCCAATTGATATTCGACCTTAGCGATTTTCTTACATGGACTTCGTCTTCAACGATTAGAATGCTCCACATGACTCAACCCTCCCAACGTGTAAGGAATGGAAACCAATAACGGCAAGGATAGCTTTACTTTCGTCCCCCGGGAAAGCGGAATGATCTGCATTACCGCATCCTGTTTAAACAAGAGGCGGTATCTTTCCCGCAAGTTGGCAAGTCCAATGCCCCTTCGATTGCGATTCGGATCCAACTGTTTTGCACACTCCAGACCGATCCCGTTATCCTCCACTTCAATGTGCAGCTTCTTATTTTCCGTATAAGCGCGAACAACGATCCTTCCCCCCGACTCCATCTGGGAGAACCCGTGATGGATCGCATTTTCCACAAGGGTTTGAAGACTAAGCTTGGGAATCAGCGCATAATCGAGAGCGGAATCCACCTCGTAAACAACGTCAAACAGTTGATCGTAGCGATATTTTTGAATGTATACATAAGAGCCTACCAAATCGAGTTCATCTTTCAGATAGATCATCTCGACCTCCGAATTCAAACCGGATTCCAACAATTTACCCAAAGATACGCAGATTTCCGCGATTTCCTCATTCTTATGATCTAATGCGATCCATTTAATCGAGTTCAGTGTGTTTAATAAAAAATGGGGATTGATTTGATTCAAGAGCATCTGGGAATGAATCGCTTCCTTCTGACGTTCTTCGATCTTCAATTGGGTCACTAAATGATTAATATCATAAACCATTCGATTGAAGGCTTGATGGAGTCCCAGAATCTCCCCTTTGTAATGATCCTCAGGAAGATGCAATTTCAGATTTTTTTGGACCATTTCCTTCATTTTCTTTTGCAGCTGCTGCAGAGGACGAGTAATGGAGGCTGAAATAAGCAAGGTGACGACCGAGAAAATACCGAACATAATATATAGCGTAACAAGCACCTGATCCCGCATAGTCTTTAGATCGCCCAGAAATAAATCCAGCGGAAACAGATTGATGATATACCAATCGAGCGATGAAAGATATCGGATGTTAATAAGAGCATTCGTTGTTTTGTCAATATAATAAGTGGGGAAGTGGTCTTTAGGCTGTTTGGAAATAAGCTGTTGAACGATGCTGGCTTGCAAAGGCAATCCATTCTTCGTCTGGGCGATCACCGCCCCTTCAGCATCCGTAATGAAGTAACTTTGACCCGTGGAAATTTCCTTGGCTATGGATTTGAACCATTCTTTATAATCGACGCGGATTCGCAGCATGCCGATCGGTTCATTGGTCGCATCTTTGACTACCGAGAATAAGGTGAACAGAGGCGAATGATCCCATAATTCATTTCTATCTGTTTCTCTTAGTAACAAGTGGTAAGAAGTCTTATCTTGCAGCAGGCTGGCAAGCCCCTTCTCCGGTATGACAGGGCTGCCGGTCTCCGCCGATTTGGAGGAACTGTAGTGGTTGCCGTAATTATCAGTCAGCCAATATTGCACATATGAGCTGTATTCATAGGTTTGCAGTGTATCGAATCTTTCCTCGAGCTTGCCGATTCTCTCCGCTCGCTGGTAACGTTCCGGTGTTCTCAAGACGGCGATAACGTTGTTGTCTTTCTCCAAAGTCAGCATGGACATGATGATGTTGGTTTTCATCATTTCGAACGATTGCGCGATTTGCTCCAACTGGTTATGGTTTAATTGGCTGATTCGATATTCAATCAAATTTTCCAACTTATTGTACTGATAGATTTGAATGCCGATAATAGGAATCAGTACGGACAGGATAAATGCATAAAAGAAACGATACTTCAACTTGGCAGGAGTTATCCGGTTTATAAAACGCTTCACAGCTTGCATCAAATCACCAATTTTCCTTCCTTTTGTAATTATCGCTATTTTATTACATTATCCTGGCCGTTTCCATCATCCGCGATGCTGGAAAGTTGACAAAAGCCGCTCTCCGAACGGGAGGCGACTTTGGCCGGGCATCAAGCCTATGCGTACTTCGATGAAGGGGAGCGTATATACCCGTTTGCGCTTAGTGTATTGCTTCTTGCATCGTATGTCGCATCGGTTACCGACGAAGGCGGATTGCCATGCAGCAGTTGATTTCGGATGTATCGTTGACGTTGATCATCTACATTGTAGCGAAGCTCCATCCAATTCGGAACTTGCCGGAACAGATGATCCACTTGTTGTGCATTCAGTCTATCCAAGTCACGCATTTGGACACCATGCGCGAGTCCTTTGACCAGCAGAGGCAAGACAACTCTGTGATAGAAAGCGGTCTCCGACGTCGCAGGGTTAATTAACCAATATTCAGTGAGCGCTTCGGAAGTTGACTGAAATTTATTCCAGGCTTTGGTCAGCACGTGCTTCTGGATAGCCATACGTTGTTCCGGTGTCGGCGGTTGGAACTGAAGCTGATTGAACCGTCCCGTTTGGTGCACTTTCCCTCCCCAGGTTTGGCCATCCACGGGTGACCAGCGGATCAGATTGAACTGCCAATTGCCTCCATTGATCGGCACAGAGTCATATACGGCCTCCCAAGGTAGGATAACCACCGTACCCCATCCACCCGGGATGGGCTCCGAATCTATTTTTACGCTGCCTTCCAGCGGACGGTTATGCCGAAATTCGGTCTGCCACTCATAATATTCGATCGGGGATCCGGATGTCGGTATAATTATTTGATGGTATGGAATGTCTCCTTCACCAGCAGCTATATAGATTTCCAGCCAATTTTCGAGCGGATCGCCGTTATCATCGACTCCCGGCTCGGCGGACTGGAAAAACATATACAAGCCATCCTCGCGGTATACCATGTAAAAAGCCGTCTCATGCTCGCCGCCTGGCGGAATCGGAGCATTGTTATTATAGTTTTCAAACCGTGTTTCTTTGTATTGCGGATGGTTAAAGTATGGACTTTGCACCCAGCTTATCGGAGTTGATAAATTTTCAGTCGCGTAGGTGACTTCGTAGACTTTTGTACCGTCGGCATCCGCCATTCTCGCGTTTACCATAATCGATCCACAGAAGGCCAGCACCAGCAGCAACGCAATCATTCGATTTGTCGTTCGGGTCATCGTTCCCCCTCCTATTGCCCATTTTGCAGGTCAAGCATGTTAAGAATGTGGCGAATCATCTCAAGCCTCAGTAAATCCTGATTCGTTGAGCGTTCATCGACGGACTCGAGCCAGTTCAAGGCATGGGTGGCAGCCGTGATACGTTCTTGAACGCCGGAGTCCATCGCGTCGGCAGCTACCTGCTTAAGCTTCGTCGCATAACGGATATCGTCGATTCCCTCACGGTAACCTTCCCATGCAATAGTGTCGATAACATTCGTTCGGGTCGGATAAACGAGGTTGAAGGCGCGAAATTCGGATGATGCGTTGTCGTTCCAGATATTCGTAGGATTCTCATAATAGATGTAGTTGTAGGTAGCATCATAATTCGCTTTGTATGGCCACATCCCGTGCCGCTGACGCATCAAGTCCGGATTCTCGGGACCGGTGTGCGGGTAAGCATAGTTTGTAATAAGCCGATCGCCGCCCAGGGCATGCCATTGATCTGCTTTCTCGCGCGTCGGTTCCCCGACCCAGTTCAAGAAATTTTCCGGAGTTTCCAGTTCAAGATGAGACGCATGGCCTGTGGCATAAACTTTACCTCCCTTGTCCTGAATATGCTCCCACAGCTCTTGCTGGAACTGAAGCAGGCCCCAACTGGCTTCATCCCAACCATCAAAGTAAAGATTCGTATGACCAACTGCACCGGCAGCAATGTCAAAAGCTTCGGCAATCGCAACCTTGTGGTCCTCGATGCCCTTACGCCATGCATTGTAGAAAGTATCCATCTTCTGTTTGTTTTCATCCGTCGGGTTCGATTCATAAGCTTTTTTGGCATTCAAATAGTTGTTGTATTGCATATAGATACTGTACGGAGGATAAGCTTGTTTGACGCCGAAAAGCGGATCCAAATCGAGTCCGGCCTGCGCCATCAGCTCCAGCTGTCTGAGGAAGGTGCTCTTATCTGCGGCCGAATAATAGGGCCCGGGGAGATGGATAACGTTGTGGTCGGCCATATTGCGATATTCGTTCAGAAGCCTCGTTTCAGCCAGTTCGGTGTTCCCATCGGTCGCTTTCAACGTTTCCTTCAAGCGGCTGTGATTGTAAAGCATGACGTAAAAATCCTTATTCAAATCGTAGTACGTCTTCGGGTCGGGAAGCTCGAACGGCAGAACACGAATGTGGAGCGAGATCCTGCCAGCCGGGGCCCCATCTGCAGTAATATCAATCGAACCTTTATAAATACCGGCAGGCGTCCCTAGCGGCACTTTCGTAGTCAACCACATCTGCTTGGACTCTCCCTGCTTAAGCGTAATAGGGAGCAGCGTCGGGCTATCCTCGACGGGTTCCGAGTAAAAGTCAAATTCCATAGTCGGGATATTGGAAATGTCCACATACTGCGATCCGGTCGTGTAGTCAACCCGTAACGAATTGCCTTTTCTAGCCGTATCTACTTGAACCAAGTTTTCATCATGCAGAAGAAGTTCGGGGACCAGCACGCTCTTGGAAGAGTCGCTGAAATAGCTGTACCATGCCGTTCCGCCCTGATACCAGGTTTTTACGACCCGCAGATCAACAGCGCTGGCGGGGATCGTGCCTTCCTTGCCTTGCAAATCATAGGTAGTGAAAGTGACCGAGTTCACGTCTCTCAAAGGGGCGAGCACGAAAGATGCGGCTTCAAATTCGCCTTGCGCCGAAATGAGTGAAATCCGATCGCTGATGATACCGTCTTCCGGAACGTCATCCGGCAGCCGTGGCAGCGGACTTAGCGCTGGAACATCATACACGATAAACGGAGAGTTCGCCAACAGATCGGCATCATCTGCCATATGGACATCCTCCGCCAATTTCAACGCATATTCCAACGCCTTCTGAGTGAGCCGGCCATCTTCTGGCGAAATCTCAGAAGAGCCTAGCAGCGAAGTGGCTCTATCATGCACGCTTTCAAGAAACTGTTTCAGTTGGGGCCGGTTCGTAGAACCTAGCAACGAATGGAGCTGGTCGGCCTGCTCGATCAGCGCTTCCCTTGGCACAGGAGGCGATGCGTTTGCCTTAATCGGTAAAGCCATCGCAAGCAAGATACTGAGCATGATGGTTCCAAGCAACAGATGCTTAAGCATGGATAAATCGCTCCTTCCGAATAGTTATAGGATGGATCCGAAAGGCCTGAAGACAGCCAACGCTCCGATATATAGCCATGAGTACCCATCCGGATACGATTGCTCGGTCGCCGCAGTTCCTGCAGGTTGATTCGAACTGCCCGATTGGCCTGCAACCGTGCATTGGTAGACGTTGCCCGCAGCATTGACCAAGGTGTTGACTGTATACTGACTGCCGGAAGTCCATTCCGTATCATTTGTAATTCCCGTCGTCGTACAAACCCATCCGATATATCCGCCCGGGACAGGAGCGGAATGATATAGGATTTGTCCTACGGCATATGCTCCGGAAGTCGGGATTCCAGCCATCCGATCGCCCGTTCCGACCGAAGCCGCGTTGATATCTGTGGAAATATCGCCAAGTAATTTCAATAGCTGAGGAATGAATGTACTATCCTGTTGAATAGTCATCTGATGAACGAGGTTCTCACCGATATATGCTGTTACTTTCGGCACAGTTGCTGTGTATGAGGCATTTCTAAATGCACCGAACAGCTCGATTTTGTTGCCGCTATAACTTGATTCAAAATAATTATCGGTTATTTTTAGATGCTTTTCGGCATATATCGTGAACGGTCGGTTGAGCTGCGCCGGATGCTGCATAGACACCTTATTTCCTTCAATGAGTACGTTCTCGAAATTGGTTAAGTAAATTCCTTCGTTATTCGCACCAAATACTCGTTTTTCTTTATTCAGAACGATCCGGTTATTTTTGATCTGGACCGTTTTGGTAAATGAGTTCGCAAGTCCGGAAAGCTTCATGTCAAAATTGTGAAGGAAACAATTCTGGATAAGCGCGTCATTAACCTTCCAGAAACCCGCTGATGCCCATCCGGCCTTGTCGCCGTACAAACTGCACCCGATAAAAGATAGTTGGTTCAAAGACAGTTCTCCAAGTTTGGCAGCAGAGTTTGTGACCCGAAAGTCGCAATCCCGAAAAATCAAGGCGTTCTTCCCGATGAAATCCCAGCCTTTGGAATTATCACCGAACAACCTGGAAGAGGCATTTAACGAAAATTTACAATTTTTAAACTCTGCTATCCCCCTGCGATTCAACCAACCTCCTGCAGCTTCTTTTTTGTTAAAGTTGAATTTGCAATGGCTAAAGGTAACGGTGTCATAGGGAACATCATATGCGAAAGCTTGCCATATACTACCTGTAATTTCTACGGTGTAGCTTCCGGGAGCTGTTGCCCATGCCGGCTCAACCATGGCACCCGCGAAGAACCATGTATAACCGTCTGCGTAGGCATGATCACCGGATGAATGGACAGGCGCATTCGTGGCATTGCCGCCCCCTGCCTCCGTGCACTGATAAACCTTGCCGGCATTGGTAACTTGATTTCCGACCGTATATTTCATACCGGAAGACCATGAGAGTGCGCCTGGTGTTATAAGGACGTAATACAACGGATGGTCTAACCAAGCGGCATTCTTGACAGTAGGAAGTACGGCAGTGCCGACACTTCCGGCATAATTCGTCCCTGCAGTAAAGTCGGGATATGTTTTCATCATCAAGAGGAAAGAAACGTCCTCAAACATGCATCCTTCGTATATGGACTCATAGTTAATGGACAACGTTGCGCTTAAGAAAGTGTCTCGTTTAAAGAGCACATAGCCGTTTGTTCCTTGCCCCGTACCGACTACGCAGTTGTATTGATTATATTGGGATACGATATTTGCGCCTCTGGAGCCTTGGAAAACGACACCGCTGCTATAGCCGTTCGTAACGGAGTCAAACTTGTTGTTTTCAATAATTATATTTCTTCCATGAACTACGCTGATGTGCAGACTTTCATTGTCCCGGAATAGATTGTTCCGGATGATGATATGCTGGTTGATGTTCGATCCGTCCTCGATGTCAATTCCCATCGGAAACGGATAAAGTTTTCTGCCGGCCACAGGAGTTGAATTGCCTATCCGGTAAAACTCACAGTTTTCGATGACTACTTGCTGTGCACCTGTTATGGCTGCTCCAAGAGAAAAAGAATCATGAATATCGCAGTTGAGAAGACGTATACCGCGCGAAAATTGGAATGCGTTGATCGTAATGTAAATCGTGCTCGGAATGATCTGGGAAAGGTCGTAAGGCAACGAAATTTTAAACCGGGTCGTTCCGGCCGGCAGCACATTGAGATGAATATCGTCGAAGCCGCGCTTTCGAACTTTTCCTTTATAAACCATATCGTCATCGTAACAGTATAGTTCAAAGATAGTCTTGCTTAGATTTACCGGGCTGCCATCGTATCGCGTACCGTAGGATCCGTATCCGTTTCCCCAAATACAGAAGTATCCGCCGTTAGTCGAAGTATTGGGTCGGCCGGTCGATGAAGTTGCCAAAGAAGCTAACGATATTGTTTTATTCATTCTCATGCAGTTTGCATCTGCAACGTTAGTGCCGGTGACGGAATCCAATGTACCGGCTTCCCAATCAAGGGAAGTGGTTACAGCCAACTGGCTATATGTGCCCGATAAAGATACGCAATAACCGGGGAAATTAGTTACCTCCACGCCATTTAACGTAATATTGCGTGATCCGCGCTCTACGATGATTCCGATACAGCCTTCGTGAATGGAATTTGCTATTGTGGCATAATCATGAGCAAGATGATCGCCCACTATTTTTCCGCCGAGGATTGTCACGTTATTTTTTTCAATAATACTTATGGTGGCGTAATAATCCCAACCATTAGTTTCTTTCTGAATCACGCATCCGTACAAATCCAGCGTAGTATCGTTTTGCGGATGAATGCAAGCGTTTTCACTAAAATCCTTGGAAGCTGATCCTTTCGCTACTGTATACACACCTTCAGGAAGCTTTACATACGTATACCCATTCTGATATGCCCATAGTAGCGCGTTGTTAATTCCTTGTGTCGTTGCAAGCGGATTCGTACCGTCGTTACGGATACCCCATGCGGCCACGTCAATGAGATAGAAGCTCATTACTCTCCCGCCTCCCTCTCCAATTGGTTGGATAGCGAACCCGGTCATCGCCAGCGGTAATCCACATTTATCGCTTTTATTCCGTTTCCCGTGCCCGTTTGGAATCAACTCCCCCCTTCCTATTTCTTATTTATCAAATTTATTGTATCACTCCGCCCAAAAGTATATCATTCACATTGTTTTGATCGTTATAGAACAAAATTATGAACTTTTCCTCACATCGACAGGACGAATAGCTCAAGCGCACGCGCAAAATCTTGTCCTAATCTTCGGCTGTTATCCGGGGTGTAGACGGGATTGCCGCTGCCGAAGTAAGGAAGTTCGAAGCTGCATGCCAGATGTGCCCCCGCATCCGCAAAAAAGCTCGCGCATGTTGTGCTGCCGGGCAGATTCCAGTCTTCTCCCATATTAATGTCATGGACAGACGAATGCCTGATGGCGTCCTTGTCGCTGCGTTCCTTGCTTACCTGTTCCAATAATCCGCTCAGTGCCTCGATCCGTTCTTTGATCGGCGAATCCCGCTTGACAAAAAAGGGGACGTCGTTTCGCTCTCCCCATTTATACGGACTATGACAATCGATTGCTACAGCTGTCCTTAATCCTTCCGCATATTTCATTAACGCTGCGGTCGAACGATAAAGGGGCTTCTCGATATAGTCACGGTTGTGATCATGAGGGATCCGCGATTTGCCTTGGTCACCGTTCTCGACCCCATCCATATCCATGAATGGAATATAGTGAAGCAAAAATCGTTCCAGAATCGGAGATGAATCAGGCGCGAGAAGGGCATCGAACAAACCTTCCAGCATATAGGAAGGAGCCGACTCGCATGCATGATGCCTTGCTGTGAAAAAAATATGCCGGTCCGCCTTACGGTTGCCCAGCGTTATTAGCGGAACCGGCCGCAGCAGCTCGGAATGCGTCAGCACTCCCCGGCTCACTTCCTTGTGGCCGGCAATGCGGGCATAGTAGCGTTCGAAATGGTACAGCTGGTAGGGGATGCAAAAGCAAAAGTAGGCTTTCTCGCCTCCATTCCGAAAGGTGTAAGTAAAGGCTTCCCTCGATAGGAGAGACGCTTCTCCCAGCCAGCGCCAGTTAACCCCGTCAACGCTAACGGCAGGACCCCAAGGCCCAACCACTTCTCCGTTGACAAATTGGAATCGTATCGTCTTACCGCTCGAAGCAAAGGCTGAAAAATTCCAATAAAACCACCAGTTTGACGTATCCCGCAAATCCTGCTCCAGCAGCACATGGTCGTCTTCAACGGACAGAACCCGAATGTTGCCTCCTGCATGCCGGCAGTCAATCGAGACAGATGGGGCGGATGACAGGGTCATAGATGGAACCCCCCGTCCACATGATATGACGAACCGGTTACATAGGAGGATGCGTCCGATAGTAAAAAGGCGGCCACCTCGTTAATCTCGTCCGCCATTCCGCTTCTGCCGAGAAAGGCGTTCCTCCTCATCGCTTCCTTATGCTGCTCGGTTTGCAGCGCATACACTTCCGCCGATCGGAAATCGCCGGGAATGACCGTATTGGCGCGTACGCCGTACTGAGCGTAATCGAGGGCCAGCACACGGGTAAAATGAATGACACCCGCTTTGGCCGCCCCATATGCGTAACAGCCCGTTATCGGAATTTGCCCTAGTATGGAAGACATGTTGACGATGGAACCGCCACCCGAGCGGATCAGCAAGGGCAGTGCATATTTGCATACCATAAAGGTGCTCGTCAGCGTCCCCCTTATCGAATCTTCCCATTCCGCCAAGGAAAGCTCTACGGCCGGCTTTTCAACATTTCGATACACATTATGATACGTGCCGTCCAACCGCCCGAAGCTGCGGTCGATGTCCGACATCACCGCTATCACCTGATCTTCGTCGCATATATCGGCTTGCTTATAAACGAACCGCTGCTCACCGTACTCCTCCTTCAATTGTACAATTTCCGGATAATGGCCAATAGGATGGATGTCGCATCCGAACAGAATGGCTCCTCGCTCCAAAAACATAGGCAGCGCCGAACGCCCCGCCGCCCCGAGGCAGCCGGTAATTAAAATCACTTTACCTTGCAGCATACGCAATGCAATCACCCTTTCTACATCCGTGCAAGGACGCTAACAGAATTCTAGCCTTGCATATTGGCCCAGTCAACGCAGATTTACGTGTCAGTGGCCCATTTGGGCAAATTCCATAAATTCGATAACTAAGAGTGGAACATTTTTTTGTACAGACAAGCTTCTTTTTTTATCGAATCCACCCAAGCACAAAGGGCCATCGACAATGTAGTGTCAATGACCCTGAGATAGAAATCTGATTCGTGATTATAAAAGTATTTCTTCGATCATCAGCTTACTGTATTTTGCCAGCACTTCGTCGGACTCAGGCTGTGGCTACACAAATCCGCTTGCCCTGCAAGTTTGGATATACCTCTTTGATTATTGAGTCGTCGGCAAACTATTAAATGTTCTTTTTGCTCCACGATAGAGGCAGTCATTTGAAAAACAGCGTAGTTCCCGGCAATCGATATGGCATCGCATTAGAAGACAAGCCAAAATACAGGTTATTTGCGAAAATCCGGTAAATAACGAAGAAGACAGGCAAAAATACATGTCACTCCCCACCAAAAGCGGAAAATTGGCCAATTAGCTAAATTCACCTGCAGATTGGCATGTCATTTGCTCATTTCAGCTAAACCCTTCCAAAGACCTGTATTCTTGCCGGTTCTTGCTAGCGAGTTCAAATTTAAATTCCATTAGACGCTAGAATGTTCTGGATGTTCTTTAGAATAGATAGATCTTGTTTAAGTTGAATTCTTTCCAAGGCCTCAATCGTATCTTCTAAATAACAGCCGCTTGAATTTTCTAAGTAACCCGAAATTCCATTCATAGTTACCTCCGTATCCAGATCAATAAGAAGTACTATATGTTTCAAAACTATTGGAATTTGTTCAAAATTCTCTCTGATCTTTGTTAAATAACCATCATAAATATTTAGAGCAACATGTCCGACGATATCCTCGCCAGACATTAATAGCAGCTCATCTAATGGTAATAGCTTGTTAATCAGATCTTTAATAATGTTCACTCCCCGAATACTGAGTGCCCGTCAACCGTCGGGCCGAATTTATTTAAATATCTTTTCACTTTCTACAACTTCCGCAAACCACTTCAAAACATTATTGTGATGATTGATTATCTGTTCGGCCGAAAGATGATTTGTATTCCACGTACTATGAGCATCACTCACCAAAGTTACTTTGTATCCTTGACTAAACGCACGGCGGCAGGTCGTATCCACGCATACTTCAGATTGAATTCCCGTCATTATTAATTCGGTAATTCCTCTTAAATCTAATTCTTCTTTAAGCCTCGTATTATAAAAAGAGTCCGGAGTTGTCTTCTCAATTACCGTATCATTAGCTTCAGGTTTTACGGATGGGTGAATGACCCATCCTGGTTTACCTTTCTCTAGCGGTGTGCCAGGTCTTTCCGAGTGTTGAATATATATGATTGGCATTTCTAAGCCACGTGCCCTGGAGATTAAATTATTAATTTTCTCGAGTAATAGGTCTCCTTGAAAAACTGGATTTGATTCGTTAAACATTTCCAATTGAACATCAATAATAATTAATGCTTTTTTGTTCGTCATACTTTACCTCCGAGAAATTGAAATTATTTACTCCAATCAACTGCTCTTTCTTAGTTGGTATTCCCAATCTATCCTATTGCATATGATTTTTGATAATGTGATGATCAGCTCGGAAACGGCAGGAATCTTGAGCAGAGAATCTCGCTCTAAATCTGTTATATACGACGGCATATACTTTAACCCCGACGAGAGTACCCCAAGCATTCCATGTCTGCATAGATTCTAGTTCATCCCCTGTAATACCAATCATCTGCAGAAACTGTACCCGCCCATTCGGTGTATCGATTGTAGACAGCTCCGGATCATGGACAAAAGCTAGCGCGGTCAGTTGGGTATCGGAATCCAGGCATATCGGACCGTTTGCGTCCAAATAATCACCCGTTCTAAAAACATTCCCGCTGTTAAAAACGTATCTCCCCATATTTTGAAGCAAATTTAACGCCCATGCAGGCGGTTCTTCCTCTTCTTCCTTTCGGTTGAAACCCACGGCTAAAGCCGCAAGCTGACACCTTCGGTATCATTGGGATTCTTGTGATGGACCACCTTCTTGAATGGCTGTATTCACCATTTGACGACTCATCTTATGATTTTGATCTTTCATCCAACGCTGCTCTTTATTACCTAATTTACGAATAGCAGTCAACTTTTTAAGTTTTCCTAATTTACGTCTACGTTGTTGGTATTTTCTTCGTATGTACTTGTTTAGTCTGCCGTTTCCAAAGACTCGGGTTTTGCCTGTAGTCGTCACAGCCACAGCAGGAACCTTCAACCCGAAGTCGATTCCCATGATTCCTTCGTGACTTGTTTCGCTTGTAGGCACTTCTACCGAAATTTGAGCGTACCACTTCCTGGACTTTTCAACCTTTCGCATCAATCCCAGCTTGGCTTTCCTTAACAAATCCATGTCTCGACTCGTTGTTGTAGCAGGAAATGCCGTTTTTTTCGTTTTTCCATCTACAACGATAGGGAAAGCAATAGGATTTGTACAAAGGAGTCTTTGAACCAACACTTGTTTGAGCTTCGGATTAGAATCTACATTCATATAAGATTGCGGTACTGCAAAATTATACCTTTCTCTAAGTTCTACAAGTGGTATCGGTTCTATTTCACGAATTGATTTAATAGGTATTGCCAATCCTGTTTCCAACCCTTGCATATATTTTAATATTCCAAAAGCCCCTCCGGTTCTTTCTTGTTCAGCGATCTGACCAATTCTCTCAATTGTATCAATGATTGGTTCTCCGAATTCTATGTATCCTCTTATTTCTTTAATTGGCGAACTTACAGAAATGAAGGCACGAACTGGAGTCTTCAGAAATTTACGCCGATATTCATACTTCTTCATTCCCATTCAAAATGCTGCGGTACGGTTTGGGTTGAAGGCTTAATATAATCATACGCTCTTCATTATCATATTGTACTTGTCGCATGATAGTTTCTCACATCCTTTGCTACCGAAAGAACATACATTCCCCCTCTATCTTATTCCAAAATCCCCCATTAAATCAACAATATTCGGATGATCACCAGAATTCCCCGGTATGGAAGCCTCTTTGGGGACAGGGTTATCCGACCAATAATAGTCGATACTAAGAAGAAAGAATTTTCTGATTATAAACCATCCAATTTATAAGTAACATCACCATCCATGTTCAACAGATTGAAATACATTCGTCATTTTTTTGATGGAAAAAACGGCTCTTAATTCACCAGCCAAATGTTATGATGAAAATAATCCTGTGACCCTAATCGAGCTAATAACACCAAGTAAGGGAGGTGACAATCATGTGGAAGCCCGATCGTTTTAGCAGCCAACCACTGTATCAACAAATTGCAGACGACATCGAGCGAAGAATTTCCTACGGCGAGTTCCCCCCGGGCAGCCTTCTGCCTTCCGAACGAAAATTAGCCGAACAATTGGGAGTGAACCGAAGCACCGTTATTCTTGCGTATGCGGAGCTTCGTGCGCTTGGGATCATCGAAAGCCGTACGGGAAGCGGAACTCGGGTAAGTAAGTATAAATGGGGAGCTATGCCGAAACATACCCCTAATTGGCACCGGTACGTTGAAGGAGGCAGTTTCTTGCCTAATCTGCCTTTTTTACGCCGAATCCGGGAAGCTCTGCAGAAAGACAAAACATTGATTGATTTTGCCAGCGGCGAACTGGGTGCCGACATCTCTCCAGTGAAAGAGATCAATACTCTCATCGACGAAAACCACTATACAGGATATCTTGGATACGATCATCCTCAAGGATTCGTTCCTCTTAGAGAAACACTCGTCACCTATCTAAATCAATACCGAGGGATTCAAACGACGGAATCGTCGATTCTTATCACGTCCGGGTCCCAGCAATCCTTATATTTAATTACTCAGTGTCTGCTGGCCCCGGGAGATGCAGTGGCCATTGAAGATCCTTCTTATTGCTACTCGCTGCCCATGTTTCAATCGGCCGGCCTCCGGTTGTTCCGTCTCCCCGTTGACACTCAAGGAATTCGTCCCGAGGATGTTCGTTCCTTATATAAAAAACACCGAATCAAGATGGTGTTCATCAATCCAAATTATCAGAATCCGACCGGTACTATCCTTGATGCCAAGCGCCGGATTGAACTGCTCGATGTGGCAAGTGAACTGGGACTCCCGATTGTAGAGGACGATCCCTTCAGTCTGACCGCCTATGATGGAACACCGCCGCTTCCGCTGAAATCAAAGGATGCCATCGGCTCGGTCCTCTATATTGGCTCTTTCTCCAAAATCGCAGCATCCGGGCTGCGCGTCGGGTGGATGGTCGCTCCTCATTCCGTTGTTGAACGGCTGGCCGATGCCAGACAGCAGATGGATTTCGGGCTTAGCATTGTTCCTCAACAGGTGGCCGCCCAGTTCTTGAAGTCTCCATATATCCAGCCTCATTTGGAGCGTTTGCGAATGCATCTGCTTTATAAACGGGATTTGTTAATAGAAGCACTTCACAAAGAACTGCCGGATCTGGTCAGCTTCTCAATTCCACAGGGAGGCTTGCACCTGTGGTGCAAGATTATCCCCGAGGTAAACGATAACAAGCTGCTGGAAGAAGCTATCCGCCATGGAATGATCTTTGTCCCTGGCAGCGTCTACGGTTCGGATTCCGGTTATGTTCGGTTCACATTTGCAAGGCCGAAAGCAGATGAAATTGTTTCGGGCATTTCCAAATTTGCTGCAGCGCTCCGGGCCGTTCTTGATTAATCCAACCAAGCGTTAACGGTTCCCGCCTCCTTTAAAGATGGATTGACGATTCGCGGTGAATGATAAGCATGATTATAAGTGAGAATCTTATAATCTAATTTAAAAAAGGTGAATGAAAGCTTTGTATTTATGTATACAAGTCTTTTCATTCACCTTTTTTGTCACATATGGAATGGATAACTAATTTTCTCAGAGCCTAGCTGACTACATGTTGTGATTGAAATCGCTTCATAAGAACATATAATCGCAGGAATTCGTGTCCGCTAAAGGAATACCTAATTGCCCCATATTGCCATTTTACATGTGGGCCACAATCATGGGAATCTATATACCTATCGTCTAATGATACTTTAGATAAAATATAGCCAGTTGGGTCCGGTCGCGAAGCTGAAGCTTCTCGAGCAGTGCTGTTACATAATTGCGCACGGTCCCTTCGCTCAGATATAAATGCTCGGCAATCTCCTTGTTTGAGAATCCTTCGGCGACAAGCGCCAGCACTTCCAGTTCACGGGGATTCAATCCCAGAGAAGACGGCGGCCTCTTAACGCTTGATCAAATTTTTTACCTCTACAATCATCTCTCATACTCCTCACTTTCTTATTTGTCTCTGTGATCATCTTACAATCGTAAAGAGCGTGCTCACAGTGATCAGAGGAATGAGTTGACATGACAATTGTCATATCCGCTTATGAATGTCATTAAGGTTACGACAAGAACTTGATATGCTTAACACAAAAAAAGCCGCGTATTATGCGGCTTTCAGTGTCTATATGTACTTGTCGTCCGACTTCATTACTAGAACATCACTTCGATATAAAGATAAAAGGATAAAGAATCCATTCGCAGATCCTTTATCCCTTTATAACTTTCGAACCTATTCTAACCATTCGTTGGTTAATAACGAATTCAAAGGCCGATAGCCCCGACTACTCCTCCAGGTACTGGGAGAGTTCAATTAGATTTTGATCCGGGTCCCGAATATATACGGATATAATCGGGCCCAGCGCACCTGTCCTTCTGACTGGTCCCTCCTCAATCTCCACATCATGGTTTCCAAGATGGCTTATTAGTTCCTCTATGGTCATCCTTTCGAAAATGAAACATAGATCTGCCGATCCGGGTACAGGATGTTTGGCTTTCGGTTCAAATTCTTTGCCGGCCTCATGCAAGTTGATTTTTTGATGCCCGAAGCGCAATGCTTTTCTTCCTGAGCCAAACGTTTCCTCCTCCATCCCGAGAACACTCGTATAAAAGCGGATCGTTTTTTCAATATCGGTTACGGTCAGAACCATATGATCAAGTCTCTGGATCATCCTTTCGTCCCTCCTATTAAGCGGATCTCGCTACAAACTATTGCTGCAGCGCTTTAACATCTTTAATGATTTTATCATATGGAGTATCCACCATCCCATCGTACTTGGCCACCACAGTGCCCGACGGGTCTACTAGAAAAAACGAAGTACCGTGAATGACTTGATCAGAGGACGTATCCTTGGCCACCACCGTCTTGAACGAATCCAGAACAAAAGTTTTGATTTCGTCAAACTCATATCCGGTTAACGCATGCCAATTAGAGAAATCGGCGTCAAATTTGGTCAGGTAATTTTTTAATGCCTCCGGATCATCCCGCTCCGGATCCACGGAGAAAGAGACCAATTCCGCCTCCACACCCGCTGCTTCTAATCTCTTTTGCAATTCGGACATGTGTGCTGTCATCGTTGGACATACCGTTATACATTGCGTAAAAACAAAGTCCGCGAACCAGACCTTGCCTTCCAAGTCAGACAAGGACATCGGCTCACCGTTCTGGTCGACCGCTTCAAAAGGTTTAACCTCATAATTAAGCTGATTTGGTTTTCCGTTGCCGCATGCGGTTACTGCCATGACAATCATCAAACCGAATAAAGCGTATAAGACTGCTCTTTTCAACGAAAATCCATCCCCTTGCCTTATTTATTTGTCGAGAGCCATTGCGCTAGTGCTTCTATTTCCTCTACGCTTAATATTTTTTGGAAGGCCGGCATGCCTTTGGAACCGTCTTGAATGATCTCAACCAGTTCCTCCTCCGTCCTAGTGGCGCCAATCCCCCGCAAGTCCGGTCCTACTTTTCCACTTAAATCAGCAGCATGGCAGGATATACATTGTTTCTTATACAATGCTGCTGCGTTCGCATCTGCCGGTCCATTCATCGTTTCACTTTTCACCTGGTTGTCCGTTTCTTTGCTGCACGCAGTAACTAAAAGCACAATGACAACTATAAGAGAGCTCGTAAGCTTTGCCTTCAAGGCGTTCCACCCCACTCCTAAAATAACGGATAAACTATTTACATTCGTCATCCAAGGTAAGCCAAATTAACTCGCTGATCCATTTCCCACTATCAGTTCTTTTGTCGGTATAACATCCGTATCTCTGCCCGTAACGTGAGCCGTTACATTATAAATGCCATCTTCCGGGAACATGGTTTTGATTCGATAAGTGCCATCTTGCCAATGCTGTGCAGTTATCATCTCATGTTTTTCTTGACCCTTCTTCCAAATTTCAAACTTGACCTCCCGGGCATCGGTCACCTTTTCCGTGCCCTGAGTAACAGATGCATCAATAAGAATGGCCCGTCCCGGCTGCAGGGTATCCTGAACCGTCTTTATTTCGACCTGAACCAACCCTGAATCTTCGGCAATGTCGGTATTTGAGCAGGCTGCAGTGAATAAGAGAAACATAAGACCCATTAACAGCAAACTATTTTTTTTCATAAACCAATCCCTCCAAATTTTTATTACTAAAATGGGCGACCGGAGGTGTCCAAGATCAGAATGAGAAAGACGACCATCAAGTAATTGACCGAAAGCAGAAAATTCATTCTGGCCCACTTGTCGTTGTCCAACGCAGCGCCGCCTCTTATCGTATGCCAGCACCAAATGAATCCGGTCAGCAAAGAGACGATAAGAAAGATAATGCCTGCATAACCATAGGTGAAGATCAATACTACTGTCGGCAGAAGCAGCACGACATAGGGAATCATTTGCAGCTTCGTCCGGCGCACTCCTTTGCGAACCGGCAAAAGAGGAAAGCCCGCTGCCCGATATTCCTCTACGCGCCGGATGGCAAGTGACCAGAAATGGGCGGGCTGCCAAAGGAATAACAACGCGAACAACAGCAGAGCCCCTGCATCTATCTCATTCGTAGACGCACAGTAACCAATGACAGGCGGCATGGCGCCCGACACGCCTCCAATGGACGTGCTCCAGGTCGAGGATCGTTTTAACCACATCGTGTATACGACGATGTAGACCAACATGCCGAGCAATCCGAGCCAGCCGCACAGTGCGTTTACTTGCCCGAACAGGACGGCTTCTCCTGCTATTCCAAGCGCCAGGGCGTACAGCAGCGCGCCTCTTAATTTCAAACGTCCGGTCGCCAGCGGCCTGTCCTTCGTTCGGCTCATCTTCTGATCCAGCTTCCAGTCCCAAATGTTGTTCACAACGCACGAGGAGGCCATCGTCAATGCGGTGCCCAGCAGCGTCCAAAGCAATAGGCTCCAATCGATCATCCAACGGGAAGCCAACCAATACCCGCCAAAGGCGGCAACGAGATTCAATTGAAGGATTCGCGGCTTGGTCAATTGAATCCAGTCTTTGACCCTTACCTCCTTCCTCCTGTCAGAAGCCAATAAACTTGCGGAAGACCGACTCATGTTGCCACCATATTAAACATCATGATCCACATGGAGCCGATAACGATAAGAAGTAAAATGAACAGACCAAGAATCAGGGTCACCAGGTTGTAACGAGGCTTTTTTTCCTCCCGCAGATGCATGAAATAAATCAGTTGAACGACGAACTGCAGCACGGCTGCCGTCATCAGAACGATAGTGTTCGCCATCCCCTCAAGCCAGCCATATACGACGACTGCAACGGGAATGATCGTCAAAATAATGGAGAACAGGAAACCGATCGTATAGGATTTCAAGGAGCCATGGCTTCCCGCGTCATGCGGAGCTGTCATATCATGCTTCGTCATCTAGCTCACCCCCATCAAATAGACAATCGTAAATACGAAAATCCAGACGACATCAAGGAAATGCCAGAACAGGCTGATCACATTCACTTTACGCTTCGTTACCGGCGTAATGCCGTGCTTGGCCAACTGAAGAATCAAGGCAACCATCCAGACCAATCCTATAGATACATGAAGCCCATGAGTTCCGACCAACGTAAAGAAAGCCGATAGAAAAGCGCTTGTGCTGATGGTGGCTCCCTCGTGCACCAGATGAACAAATTCATTGACTTCCAGCACGATGAATGCCGCACCGAGCAATGCCGTGACGCCGAGCCAACCCATTAGAGCTTGGCGATTGCCTTTATTCATGGACAGCACGGCGAGACCGCTTGTATAACTGCTGGTCAGCAGAATAAAAGTACTTGCAATAATACCGCCTAGCTCAAACAGTTCCTTAGGTCCGGGCCCCCCGTCTCTATTGCCTTGCAGGACAATATAGGTAGCAAATAATGTACCGAATATAATCACATCCGTCATCAGATAGATCCAGAATCCGAAGGTCCGCATTTCTTCCATATCCGGATGGTCGTGATGATGATCCGAATGAGATGCGGGATGATAGACTTGCGCAGAATCGTTGTATGAAGCCATTCGTTGGTTACCCCCTCATCGCAGCCTCTGTGCGTTTAATTTCCTCCACTGGGATATAATAATCGGTATCATAATTGAATGAATGAACCAGCATGCATACCGCTACTCCCACTAAACCGGATATCGTTAACCAGAGCCAATCAAATACAAAACCAAATCCGGCTGCGAACCAGAACATCGACATCACAAAAGGAACTCCCGAATTTTTGGGCATATGGATCGGTTCCAGCTTCGCCGGAGCCGGAGAGAATGGACCGCTCTTTCTGCGCTGCTTCTCCTCCCACCATTCGTCCTGAGAAGATACCTGCGGCAGCGTTGCAAAATTGTAGTGCGGCGCAGGAGAAGGAATCGACCATTCCAACGTGCGCCCGTTCCAGGGATCGCCCGTTTCATCTTTCTGCAGATGCTTGACGCTGTACACGATTTGCCATACCTGAAACAGGAAGGCCAATCCCATCAACCCGGCCCCGATCGTGGAGACCAGGTTCATTTCCCACCATCCCTTGTCCCAACCGTAGGTGACAAGCCGCCGTGTCATTCCCATTAACCCAAGCACATATTGCGGCATGAAGCATACGTAGAAACCGATATTCCAGAACCAGAACGCCCATTTCCCGATACGCTCATTCAGCTTGAAGCCGAACAGCTTGGGCCACCAATAATACAGACCTGCGAAATAGCCGAACACCACACCGCCAATGATCGTATTATGAAAATGCGCGATCAGAAAATAGCTGTTGTGGAATTGAAAATCCGCTGGCGCCACCGACAGAAGCACCCCGGTCATCCCGCCGACGAGAAAGCAAACAATAAAGCCGATCGTCCATAACATAGGAGTCTCGAAGGTGATTTTTCCCCGGAACATCGTAAACAGCCAATTGAACACTTTAACGCCTGTCGGGATGGCAATCAACATCGTCGTCAGCGCAAAGACAGAATTGACCCCTGCGCCGGAGCCCATCGTAAAGAAGTGATGCGCCCATACAAAAAACGATAAAATACTGATAATCATCATGGCATACACCATCGATTTATAGCCGAACAGCTTTTTCTTCGCGAAGGTAGACACAATTTCTGAGAAAATGCCGAAGGCCGGCAGCACGATAATATAAACTTCAGGGTGACCCCACATCCAGATCAAATTGATATACATCATTGGATTGCCGCCGCCGTCCAGGGTGAAAAAATGCGCGCCCAAATAGCGGTCCAGAAACAGCAGCGCCAGAGTTGCCGTCAAGATGGGAAAAGAAAAAATAATCGCAATACAGCTCGATAAAACCGACCACGGGAACATAGGCATTTTCATCAGCTTCATGCCGGGAGCGCGCATTTTCAGAATCGTCACGATAAAATTGATCCCCGTCATCAAGCTGCCGATCCCTGAGATCTGTATCCCCCAGATATAGAAATCCTGGCCGACACCCGGATTGAACATTCGTTCCGAATAAGGCGGATAAGCGAGCCACCCCGCATCCGGCGATCCTCCGATGACGAAGGACAAATTAAACAGCATGGCGCCGAAGAAGAACAGCCAGAAGCTTAACGCATTAAGGAAAGGATAAGCGACATCGCGCGCACCGATCTGAAGCGGAACCATCACGTTAAATAAGCCGAACATAAACGGCATCGCCATAAACAAAATCATAATTACGCCATGCGTCGTAAAAATCTGATTGTAATGATCGGGCGGCAAAAAACTAAGTTCCGGCAACGCTAGCTGCGCCCGCATCAGAAGCGCGTCCACGCCGCCGCGGAACAGCATTAGGAAAGCGGCCAGAATGTACATAATGCCGATTTTTTTATGATCGACGGTCGTTAGCCATTCACGCCAAAGCCATCCCCATTTTTTGAAATAAGTAAGGACAAATACAATGCCGATAATGGCTATAACAATGCTGACATCCGCACCGTAAATTAACGGATCTCCCGTCACAAAAAATTCCGAAGCAAAACTCTTTATTTCGTCCCACATGGGCACTCACTCCTTACCTTCCAATTCGAAGCCCGCTACTCCTGGAGCTTGATATTCTGCATGTCCTTCCAGGACAAGCCGTGATTGTGCGAAGCACCATATTTGGTCACTGTCATCTCAAACAAGCCTTCCGGGAAAGCGGAAAAGGTTTGAACCTCCGAAGCGGCCGGCTCTGCCAGCTGTTTGTAGCCGTCCAAAGTCAGCTCCGGAGACGATGCCTTAATCTCGCTCACCCATTGATCGAACTCTTCCTGCGTTGTCGATTTCACATCAAAATTCATTTTGGCGAAATCTTTCCCGGTGAAATTCGCACCGGAACCCCAATAGTCTCCAGCTTCATCGGCTTGCAAATAAAGAGTCATCGCCATTCCGGACATGGCGTAAATTTGACCGCCGAGCTGCGGTATCCAGAAAGAATTCATGGGAGAATCGGCCGTAATCTCAAATCGGATCGGTACATCCTCCGGAATATGGACAACATTCACGGTGGCGATTCCTTGCTCCGGATATTGAAACAACCATTTCCAGTCCAGCGAAGTCACCTGAATGGTCAACGGTTTGCGATCCGACTCGAGGGGCTTGGACGGCTCCAGGGCATACGTGCTCTTTATGGTAATCACGCCCAGAATGGTAATAATCACGATCGGAATCCCCCACCAGATGGCTTCCAGCTTCGTACTATGCTCCCAATTCGGTGTGTATTTTGCTTTTCTGCCTTTCCTGTCGCGATAGCGCCAAACAATGATTGCGGTAAGAATCAGGACAGGCACAATAACAATGGATGTCAATACCGTTGATATGAGCATTAAATCTCGCTGCCCGCCGGCTATCGGTCCTTTGGGATCCAGCACGATGATGTTATCGCACCCGGTGGCCGTCAAGAGCAGCAGCACCAGCATAGACAAGGAAGCCAACCAGCGGAGTGCTTTGGGGGTCTTCATGTTTCTCATCTCCTATCAAATTGCGAATTGCGTGAATATCATCACGCCTTACTTTAAGGGGGATTGTGATAGATGTCACCAACCACTGGAGAAGTCAATAAACCGACCATGTTCAATAAACTGAAACAAAATAGGCAAATTTTCCCCAGAGAATCCTGTGAAAATGAAGTCGGCCTTCGCAGTTGATTCCTGTTACTTTTGACGAACTTCCTTCATTAAAAGAGCCCTTCATAGATCATGAAGAGCTCAACCTTATCGCGCCCGAAGCTTCCATGCGCGGATGGCCATATCCGTCAGGACACAGAACAAGGCGGTGGCCAGAACATTATGGAGCAGACTTGCAAACAGATATCTATTTTCATCGTTTATCGTTACAGTGAGCAGCCATCCACTGCCAATTTGTCCGATAACGAATACAAGAGCATAGACGGAACCCCTCCTCAATTCGGAAGTCTGATCCTTCGATTTGCCGTGATGAACAAGTATATATAATGCGACAATTAAAATAAGCAGGACAGCAGCGGCAACCCGATGTGCAAAGACAATCCCCGAAGCTCCCGATAGATAGGGGATTAGCTGCCCATTGCATAACGGCCAGCCCATACAACCGCCTTCCGCCTCCATATGACGGATGAATGCCCCCAAATAGACAACGACGTAGCAATAGATCCATATCCCCCAGGCCACGGGATAAATAGATTTCGGGATGGAAGCGGAAGAGAGCTTGTGCCTCTCTTTATTCATCCGATAACACCATACGACCAGCAGCATACTGCTGGCTACCGCAAGCAGGGAAATTCCAAAGTGAAGAGCCATCACAGCCGGCTGCTGCGGCCATTTCACCGCTGCGGCCCCCATCCCCGCCTGGATAATCGTAAATAAGAGCGTTCCGCCGGCATACCACAGGGCTTCTTGATGCTGTCTAAGGTAGCGCCATGTATATAAAAATGTCAGGAGGACAAGCACACCCACAATGCCGGTAACCATTCGGTGGGAATACTCGATCATGGATTCCAATGTATAGGCCGGAATAAACTTCCCGTTGCATAAAGGCCAGTCATCTCCGCAGCCGCGTCCGGAATCGGTCTTCGTTACTATGGCCCCTGCGAGCAATACAAGAAACATACCGATGGATGAGGACCATGCCAACCAACGATAACGGAATGACAACAAATGAATCACCTCTTCCGTTGTCTAATTAATCCGGAAGGATATCAGACGGCCGATCCGAAATGACCTTTACGTATTGGATATCCAAATCCTCAGGTCCTTTAACCGGCAGTCCTGCCTCTATATGCTGGAGAATATAAACTATGATTTCCTGAGAGATTAACTGTCCCGGCATTAATATCGGAATACCCGGCGGATACACATAAATGAATTCGGTGATCACACGACCATTCGATTCGTTAAAGGGAACCCTTTCCGTATCTGCATAAAAGGCTTTCCTGGGAGATACTATAAACTTAGGGGAATCCGGAACGGGAGGGGAGGCAATCTGAATCTCTCCCCCTCGATCCTTGAATGCAGATGACATTCTCTGCAAAGCGAGAAGAAGCTGGTCTATTTCACGCTCGGTATCTCCCAATGTAATCAAACACAAAATATTGCAAAGATCGCTAAGCTCGACCTCCAGATTAAATTCCTTACGCAGCCATAACTCCGCCTCATAGCCTGTGATGCCCAGATTTCGCAGGTGGATGCACAGCTTGGTAGGGTCATAATCAAATACTCCTTCAGAGCCGCATATTTCCTCTCCATAGCAATAGAGACCCGGTATTCTATTGATTTCACCGCGTGCATATTCGGCCAGCCGAATAATTTCTTCCGCTATCTGCCGACCCCTCAAAGCCAACTGTCTGCGAGAAGCATCCAAAGAAGCAAGGAGCAAATAAGAGGTGGATGTCGTCGTCAGCATACTCATCACCGTACGGATTCTCTCTATATTCACCCGGGTTCCCTGCACGTTTAAGACCGAGCTCTGCGTTAACGATCCGCCGAGCTTATGGACGCTGGTTGCCGCCATATCCGCCCCTGCTTGCATAGCCGACATCGGCAGCCTGTCATGAAAATGAATCAGCGTGCCGTGCGCCTCATCAACGAGGACAGGTATGTCATAGCTGTGAACGAGTTCGACCATTTCGCGCAAATCGACGCATGTCCCATAATACGTCGGATTAATGAACAAGACAGCCTTGGCGTCCGGATGTCGGTTCAAAGCCTTTCTGATCGTTTCCTCCGTCACCCCATGGTCGATCCCAAGCTTACTATCCTTAGCCGGCGTAACAAATTCGGGAATGGCACCGGATAAAATAACGGCAGACAAGATGGATTTGTGAGCATTCCGTGGAAGAATGATTTTGTCTCCCGGCGAACAAACCGACATGATCATCGCCATAATCGCCCCGGTTGTTCCTTGAACGGAAAATAAGGTGAAATTCGCGCCAAAGGCGTCCGCCGCAAGCATCTCGGCTTCTTGAATGATTCCTGCCGGCTGATGAAGATCGTCGAGCGGAACAATATTGATAAGATCAATGGACAAGGCATCATCGCCAATAAAGGCCCGAAATTCCGGATCCATTCCTTTCCCCTGCTTATGGCCGGGAATATGAAATTGTAACGGATTGCTGGAGGCATGCTGCACCAATGCCGTAAACAATGGCGTTCTTTCGTGGTTCATGCTGTTTCTTCCTTTCAATGAACGGTCAATATCGTCTCCCGGATCGAAACTAAGCCTGAAGATTGGCTATCACATTTATACATTCAAGTGACAATTTCTTGATTGCGTTATAGTCACCGGCTTCAATAAGCTGCTTATTCACCAGGTTTCCGCCCATGCCTACTGCAAAAGCCCCTGCGGCAATCACCTCACGGAGGTTGTGTAAGCCGATACTTCCTGAAGCGATCATCGGAATATTATCCAACGGTGCGCGAATTTCTTTTAAATAAGAAGGGCCGCCCAACGATCCCATCGGGAACACCTTGACCGCTTTGGCCCCCGCGCTGCGAGCTTTCACAATCTCCGTCGGAGTCATGACGCCCGGATAAACATCGATCTGATGATGAGTGCCATATTCAATGACTTCTATATCCAGATTTGGGGAGACCAGAAATTGGGCTCCCGCATCTACCGCTTGTTTGGCCATGCTCACATCGAGTACGGTACCCATGCCAATGAACAAATCATCGCCATATTCCTTCCTCCAACGGGAGACGAGCGAATAAGCCCCGTCTGTATTCGTCGTCACTTCAATAAATCGGATTCCGCCCTCGGCCAAAGCTTCGGCGGTCCGGTCTGTAGTGGATGGATGGAGCCCCCGGATCATCGCCATAATTTTTTCCTTTTTCAAAATTTCCATTAGGTTCATTTTGTTCAGCTCCTTGCTGCTTTTTGTTTTGATCAATGGATGGATCAGGGATCAAACCGATCGTAACGGATCGGTGCAGGGCTGTAACCCTCCATTTCTTTTCTTTCTATACCTACCAGTGAAGATGACAATAAACATGAAACTGGATGGGTCTAAAGGAATGGGATTGGATGGTTACTTAGCCGGGAAGTAGACTTACATTTTAAATGAACAAGTAAAAGCTTGAGGAATTTACATGGTGAGGAGATTAGTTATGTCTGAAAATAGGGAAGTCAAAGCACGGAAGACGATTCTAAACATCCACCCTTATACTCCGGGAAAGCCGATTTGGGAGCTTCAGAGCGAGCTTGGCTTATCCAGAATCATCAAATTGGCCTCTAACGAAAACCCGCTAGGCCCTTCTCCTAAAGCATTGGAAGCCATACAAGGGTCATTATCGGACATTCATCGTTATCCGGATGCAAGTACGGCGAAGTTGAGGGAGGTTCTTGCCTCCAAACTAGACATGAAACCGGAACAATTCATTGTTACCAATGGTGGGGATGAGCTGATTACACTGGTCTCTGAGGCATTTCTGGAGCCTGGCGATGAAATCATCGTACTCTCTCCGTCATTCAGCGAGTATGAATTCGGGGCGCATCTTATGGGTGCGAACATCATCTCCGTCCCGTTCGGAGAACAATACACCTTCGATATGGATGCGATAATAGAAGCGGTTACGGAACGTACCAAGATTCTTTGCATCTGTTCACCCAACAACCCTACCGGCACTTATTTGCCAAAACCCGTCCTGCATCACCTGCTGGATGTTCTGCCTAAACATATTCTTGTGCTGTTTGATGCGGCATACAGTCAATTTGCTACGGCTGCGGATTACACAAACGGGCTGGAATTTGTCAGAGCCGGATATCCGATGGTCGTGCTTCAGACTTTTTCAAAAATATATGGACTGGCGGGATTACGGGTCGGTTTCGGGGCAGCTTCGGAAGACATTATCCGGCATATTCTCAAGGTGAAGGAGCCCTTTAATGTCAATGCATTAGCACAGGCTGCGGCCGTAGCGGCTCTTCATGATGAGGAGCATATCCGCTCGTCTCTTCAAGCGAATACTCAAGGCCGTGAACAGCTTTACCGCGCATTCCAAGAGCTTCGTCTTCCGTTCATTGAAAGCATGAGCAACTTCGTGCTTGTGGAGCTTGGGCCGAATGCAAAAGCAATTTACGGACAACTGCTGAACAGAGGAATTATTGTTCGTTACGGTGCTACTTGGGATCTTCCTTGCCATGTTCGTATCTCGGTGGGAACTGAATCAGAAAACGCGGCCCTTATTCAGGCATTAACGGAAATTATAAACGGTTAGACGAAAAATTTTACGAAGGATATCAGGAGCAAAAAGGCAATGCCAAAACAAAGGCGCATCAGCCATTTATCCTGACAATCAAACATATTCATGAAAGTTCTCCCTTCACATATCGGGCATTGAACAAAAACAGTCTGAGCAGCAGAATGAGTGACGGGACCAGCAAGACAAAACCCGCAACGAATGCTACGATTAATGCGCGGCCCATGGCCGGATTCGCCGCACCGCCATATAGTGTCAAATAAGGATATAGCAAGTGAGGCAGATGCGATATACCGTATCCGTAAAACGCAAAGGCAAACTGTAACATCACCATCACAAATGCAACGCCATAACATTTTTGCTTCCAAATGAGCCAGATCGCAAATACAAAACTAACCAGCGAGAGCCCGAACAGCCACCATAGATCCAACGTACGCTCAAAATGTTCCAGGTTATGATTTCGAAGGGCAATAAAGACAAACAGGCTGGAAATGATCGTCGGAATACCGCCCCATAGAGCAAATCGACGCATCAGTTCCAGCGCTGTTGCATCCTTCGCCTGGGCCGCATAGTACGTCAAAAATGTCGAACTTATAAACAACACACTCGACATCGCAAGCAGAACAACCGCCCAGGAATAAGCACTAAAAAACAACTCGTCCATTAACAAAACGACATGATTTCCCTGGACTGACAGAAAACCTCCTTCGGAAATGGTGAATACCGTTGGGAGTATCATTCTTCGGTCACAGCGACACGAAATAAACCGCTGCCGTTCAATGGAACGACGGGTTCTTTATCTATTAACAAGCCTGATGAAGCGGCATTCATTGCGGAATCCACAATCCACTGGGTTAACCCGGCCACTTTCATCGTCTTCATCTCTTCCAAACTGAAAAAACCTGCAGCATCGACTTCCATCCCATCCGGTTTCGGCTGTCCTCCCATATATTCCATCGCGAAAACAATGTATATATCATGGATGCTGGAAGGTAGATCGCGAATTGCGATAACACTTGTCGCTCTTGCCTTAACGCCCGTTTCCTCCAATACTTCCCGAGCAACGGTTTGTTCGATCAACTCCATTTGCTCGATATAACCGCCTGGATTGGTCCAATTCCCTTTACCAGGCTCTTGTGCGCGGCGTACCAGCAGCACTTTGTTATCTTTAACGACCATTGCACCGACGCCAACGCTATAGTTGCCCCAATATACATAATCACAGCAGGGACATGCGAACCGCTCCGTACCTCCTATGTTGCGGGTTTCTAAAAAATGCCCACACGATATACAATAGTTGGCTGACATTTGATTCTCATCCCCCTACCCTGGATTATCACCGTTCAAAATGGTTCTAGTCTGCAAGCCACTCCTGTAAATGCTGCTCCACAAATTCATCGTCGTTGAGATGCGGGTAGTCACGGTACATCCGATCGATCTCTTCCGACTGTCCTTTCGAAAGCGTTTCTTGCGGATCGAGACACCAAATGCCTGGCAGAAGCCCCTGCCTGCGCAGCACCTCATGAGTGCCCGGGATACAGCCTGCAAAATTGTTGGACGGGTCGAAAAACGCTGCATTGGTTTCGGTCACTTCAACGGTTCTTGTTAACCAATCTGTAGATATGTTTGTGCCCTCTCGATCTCTTTTTATTTGTTCAAGAAGTTCAACGGCTTTCTTGGTCCATACGGACCAGTGACCGAGCAGACCGCCAACAATCCTTTTCTCGACCATTTGTCCGTTGACGTTAAACCGGTACTTCGTCAATAGATCGCTGACAATGTTATCATCATTCCCCGTATACAATGCAATTTCGTCCCTTCGCGGAGAATGGCAGACGGCGCGGACGACATCCATCGAATGATATCGGTTAAAGGGTGCGATTTTAATGGCAATAACCCCATCAATAGCTGCAAACCTCTCCCAGAAATCGTAACTAAACACGCGACCTCCCACCAACGGCTGCATATAGAATCCGAAAACCGGAATCCGCTCAGCGATCGCTTGGATCCTTAGCAGATGATCCTCTTCCGTCCAGTCTTCCAGACCGGCCATCGATACAATGCCGATATCATAGCCAAGACCAACAGCGATTTCCGTTTCAGCAAGCGCTTGCTCCGTCGGGCCGCAAATCCCTGCTATTTTGAGAAATGGACGGTCTAGCTGTGCATGAGCCACCTCCTCTGCCGCTAGACGAAGAACAGGTTCGAATAAATTAACACCCTGATCCCGAATAGCAAATTGCGTAGAGTGGACACCAACAGCGATTCCACCCGAGCCTGCAGCGATATAGTAACGGGTCAATGCACGCTGGTGTTTTTCGCTCAGCTTGCGTTCCGAGGTGAGCGCCAATGGATGCGCTGGTATAACCATTCCGTCATGCAGTGCCATCTTTAGTGTTTCGCTTAAATCTTTGCGTGATATCATCTATTTCCCTCTCCTCTAAGCCAAATTTCCTCAAGCCTGGATTAGTACTTGAAGAAAGCCATTTCACAATCCATGCTAGCGAATAAAACAGATTTAGTAACCATCCACTTTTGATCTTTCTCCATCGACCATTTTGTATCGAAAAGATGCGACCCTGTTTCAACAGGTTTCCAAAGGTAGACCATGAATCCAATCCAATAGATTAGGCAGTGGGTGTAAATTTCTTGGCGTCATAGCCGTTGTTTGCTCGTTTGCTCTCATATTTTTTATACAGCAGCACGGAACCAAACATAAACAAACATGTGACCAACGAACCTAATGGCAGCTTCATTACAATATCATCAGGGAAAATAAACGGGAGCAATGGAAAGGCGTAAATAGCCGGGATACGGATACCGACAATCAGGGATAGCACAAGCATCAAGATCATATCCAACAGCGTCGCCAAAATCGAAGAATCCATATTAAAATACATTAGCGCACCGACAGTCGCAGATAGGGTCAGGACAAAGCCTTGCTTAATAGCCATCCATCCACTGTACATTGGCTTTTGAAGTGACTCGTAAGCCACAACGAGAACTGGCGGGATAACGGCGAGTTGTTGGTAGCCGCTTCCCCAGCATAACCCCATCCAAACAAAAGTCAGCACTAGAAATACGAGCATATACTTGTAATTGATCTTCACTTTCTTCTCAAGTCCTTTATTCAATCCAAATGCAAAAACCCCAAGCATTAAAAAGAAAGTAAAGATGAAGATCCAAATAATAAATGTCCATTCGTTTGCATTTATGACCAATGGCAGCAACCCTGTGGCTATAGATGGCGAGAGGTTCGATTGAATGATTCGCAAAAAGAGCATCACGATCGCCAGGCAGAGAATGACTTTTCCTATATAAGCAATAGGTAACTGATTGATCATGAAGCCGATCGCAGCAGTTATAGTAGGAGCGAGAAAAATGTTCGATGGCTGCCTGATCCATCCGGGTTCCCGGTATACCCACATAGCAATGGCCATAGCCGCAATTTCCGGCAAAATGATCTCGTTTTCCTCCCATATCACCGAAGCCGCAATCATGGTGACAATAAAGCCAATGGCAACAAGGTATGAAATAATCGTTACTTTACTTGAATCGTCAGAATTCATGATCTGCGTAAAGGATACTCGCGACTTGAGTCGTGAGAGGAATTTACGCCCTTCACTCATTAGTCACGCCCCTTTACTCCTCCTCTTTTGATTCTTATTTCTGAATTTCTGCTTCAAACAGGAATATATGTTTGATATAGTGAAATGTGTAGGATACAGCCTAGCTGAATCTTAACGTGAAGCCAGGTGACTCGAGTTGCAGATTACTTTAACCGCTAAATTAAAGATCTTACCCACTCCTGAACAAATCGATTGGTTACGACAGACTTTACGAGCTTATCGTCTGGCAAGTGATTACCTGTCCAAGCTTGTATTTGAAGAGAAAATTCTCTCCAAGACGAAGCTACATCAACGGACGTATCGTGAACTGCGTTCTACCTTTTCCTTACGATCTCAAATGGCCCAATCGGTCATGCGAACGGTGATTGCTCGATACAAGTCATTAGTCGGCAACGGCCACCTCTGGACCTTCGTCCGGTTCAAGAAACCGGAACTCGACCTCGTTTGGCGTCGAGATTACTCACTTACGCAACGGATGTTTTCCATCAACACCCTGCATGGGCGCATCAAGGTACCTTATGAATCGAAAGGCATGGAAACGTATTTCGATGGATCCTGGTCCTTCGGGACCGCCAAGTTAATCCACAAGCGAGGGAAGTTCTTCTTACATCTTCCAATGACCAGAGAAGTGGAAGAAGTTTCGGATCCATCTTTGAATCAAGTGGTTGGATTAGACATGGGCGTCAATTTTATCGCGACCAGTTATGATTCTCAAGGTCAATGTACGTTCTTTCACGGTAGACCCATTAAGAATAAGCGCTCGAAGTACAAGCATTTGCGAAAGCAGCTGCAGCAACTGGGGACAGCCTCCGCTCGCCGGAAGTTAAAGCGGATCGGGGGACGAGAAAACCGCTGGATGACAGATATCAATCACCGGATATCCAAGGCACTCGTCCGCCGATATGGGGCCCATACGTTGTTTGTACTAGAAGACTTAACGGGCATTCGAAACCGTACTGAGCGGG
The DNA here is from genome assembly GCF_018403245.1 of Paenibacillus sp. J2TS4. Lineage (GTDB taxonomy): Bacteria > Bacillota > Bacilli > Paenibacillales > NBRC-103111 > Paenibacillus_L. Next base: position 118,652 of record NZ_BOSH01000002.1, on the reverse strand, counting down.
TTCGGGTCCAGGATCGTTATGAAACCGTTTCTTGGTCCTTCAATCAACTGCGCCAGATGATCACGTACAAGGCCATCCTCCATGGAGCCAAAGTGATCGCGGTTGATCCCCGTTACACGTCACAAGCCTGCCCCAAATGTAGGCATACAGAGAGAGCCAATCGGGATAAGAAGAGGCACCGCTTCTGTTGTCAGAAGTGCGGGTATCGCTCGAATGATGATCCGCATTGGCGCTATGAATCTTCAGCGCATTGGAATCCAGTACATCGCTGAAGTGGCTGTATAGGTATACCTATGCAATCGGGCAGCAGTCAACCTGCCTATGGTAACGCCACCCCAAGGAAGGAGGCTAACCGCCGTACTCACTTCCGGGCAGTTACAAGCTCGTGACTTGAGTCATGAGTTGTTGACGTTCGTATTCTCCCTTTACTCGTTATCATCCCGTTAAAGACTAACCGTACCGAATACATTGATTTACATTAACAGATTAGGCTCCAAAGAAACCTACCAATTTCAGATTTTTTTAACCATCCAAATGCAAACAAGCGATTTTCCATTGATAACAACAAAGACAATAAAAAAACACGATCCGAAGATCGTGTTCTAATTTATACAAATGAACTCATGCCTGCAGTCGTACAATTTCTTGCTTTTTATCGTTAACGATCAATTGGAAAACATCCGGGCGGCTGTAATGACCGGCCACATCAAAATCATAGCGGCTTTGGGTAACCTGAGATAGATCCAGAGTGGCAACCAGAATCCCTTCCTGGTTATAGAGAGGCTCGACGACATATTCGCCAAGCGGGCCTATAATAGCACTTCCCCCTCTGCATAAAATATCAGCGTCTTCCTTGATATCCTCATAGTAAGCTAAATCCGCAGGGTAAGAAGCTTTGGTCGCAAACTGATTGCAAGAGATGACAAAACAGCGGCCTTCACAGGCGATATGCCGCATCGTCGCTTGCCATGTATCCCGGGCATCTGCCGTGGGAGCCAGATAAATGTCTATGCCTTGCGCGTACATGGCCATTCGGGCCAGCGGCATGTAATTTTCCCAGCAGATTAAACCGCCGATTCTCCCTGCAGGGGTATCGATGACCGTAAGCGTACTACCGTCCCCCTGCCCCCATAGAAGACGTTCGGAACCTGTGGGAACAAGCTTGCGGTGCTTGCCCATAAGACGGCCATCCGGCCCGATGTATACCATCGTATTATATAACGTACCGGTGCTAAACTCCTGATCTCGCTCCACAACACCGATCACTAGATAAACTCCCAGTTCCTTCGCCAATTCGCCAAAAATCTCGGTTTCCGCTCCCGGGATATCAATAGCGCTAGCCCAATAGCGTTCCCAATCTTTTCTCCCGTCGGCATGGCGGCTTCCGACACGTGTACCGAAGCTTAGCCCTCGCGGATAACCCGGCAGAAACACCTCTGGAAAAACAATCAATTCGGCCCCTCGGCCAGCTGCCTCTCTCGTCATGGCTGCAATCTTGTCCATGGCAGATTGTTTATCGAGCAGAATGGGCGCGGACTGAACAGCGGCTACCTTAATATAACGATTTCTCATTCGACCATCCCTCGCTATTCATCATCTTCCCACTTTTTGGAGTAAGCCTTCCTTGTTATCCAGAAAGTGATATAGCAGACGAGAATAGTAACTACGGCCGATACAATCCACACACCCGCTGGTACTTCCATTGAAATCCCCTCCAAACCTCATGGTAATCCCTTTAGTTTAAATCTAGAACAGAAAGATTCGACTGTCGCCATCCACTTCAACGGAGATTAGACCATCCATTCTGATTTTGACAGCACTAATCGCTTCGAAGTTCGAATCGGATTGGTCTATAGTGTATCCAATTGGGGGGTTACTTTTCGTGGGAAATGTTTTACATTCATTCCATAACCTAATGGGGGAATGGAGTGGAAAAGCTATGCAGAGAAGCGACGATGAGAGGGAAGGACCTGCTGCGAAGAAGGTTGGAAAAATAAGGCGGCCTTGTCAAATTGGACAAAGACTACGGACGAAATGAGGAGTTCAAATTCAAGTCGGGTTGATTTCCTGCTTCTTGATTATGAATACGTAGAGGAGAAATCTAGTCATGACAACAACATTATATTTAACCCGTCACGGTCAGACGGAATGGAACTTGGAGAAAAAAATGCAAGGGCATAAAGATTCCCCGCTTACACAATATGGTATTCAACAAGCTGAGTGGCTGCAGGAGCGATTGGGCAATGTTCATTGGGATGCGGTCTATTGCAGTTCCAGCCCAAGGGCACTAAGCACAGCTCAAATTCTGCTGGGAAATAATCGTCCCGTACCCATTGTGAGCCTCGATTCACTGAAGGAAATTAATATGGGACTATGGGAAGGTCAACGGATAGAGCACATTCAACAACAATTTCCCCTTCCGTATGAACAATTTTTTAACGAGCCGCACTTATACCGCCCTGCAGGTTATGGAGAAACCTATGCAGACTTGCTCGAAAGAACGATTCCTGCCATCGAAGGAATCCTTACTAAGCATAGAGGCGAACAGATCCTTGTAGTCACCCACCGTATTACATTAAAAGTAATTATGAGTTACTATATGAATAAAGCGCTGCATGAAATTGGCGAAATGCCCGATATCTATCCAACTGCATTATGCAAGATTACGATCAATAAGGATACACCTCAAGTTGATTTGTATGGTGACACCTCTCATTACCGGAATCCTTAACTATAATAGGTTGCCTTCTCCATCTGCGATTCCTGCCCATCGGGCATTTCTGCAGAAATCTCCGATACGGGCTTGACCGATATGGTTTTGCGTCTATCTGCACGGTCTCTTCCGGAACGGTAATATGACAGCGTCAGGCAACCAGGCTGCTGATAAAGCGGCATCAATCGGAAATGATGTTGAATTATGAGCCCCTCTTATTAAAAGATAAGGAGCCCTGCTGCCGATCCGGCATGCTTGGTTGCCCGCTGACATAAAGTCTATGATGAGAATAGGAACGTCCCTTGGATTAAGTATTTTCAGTTGAAATATGCCCATCATACGAAGAGTTTAACAGCCCCGAATGCGGAATCTCGGATTAACAATTAGAATACGTTGAACCAATTCGAGCGTGAATTCCCCCATCCCTTGGCTTTGCATGCATGCTCTCAAAAGCTTGAACTGCCGCAGTAGCAATCTCAATATCCTGTGCGCTGCTTCCTCCGCTAACACCAATACCGCCAACAATATGTTTATCCCTTACGAAAGGGATGCCCCCTCCCAGGATGACAATTCTGCCAAAGTTAGTGGTGTTTATGCCAAACGTAGGGCCGCCCGGCTGCGCGCTTTGCGCCAAATTTGCAGTCGGCATTTGCATACTTACGCTCGTCCAAGCCTTATTCTTGGAAATTTCGATTCCTGCAATTCGAGCATTATCCATTCGCTGAAAAGCAATCAAATTTCCTCCATCATCCACAATTGCTATATTGCTGGAGAGTCCCATTTGCCGGGATTTTTGTTCGGCTGCGGCCAATAATTTCTTCGCGGTCTCCAAAGTAAGCTTTACCAAGCTTTAATCCCTCCTTTCCCTGTACTGCTACAAGATATGATACTGACCCAGAAACCGTGAATCATGATAATAGCCCAATCTTAATTTCAGCCCGAAAAAGGCAGACCTCAGCCCTTCTGGCTCTAGTTTATATTAACGTATAGGTGTTAGCTGATGTGTCGCCATCTTCAGCAGCACCCGATTAGACCCGTCCCAATTTCCCCATATGCAATTTATATTTTATTCGTTCAACTGTGCTTTGCGTTTTTTAGTTCCCTCTTTTTGAGTAAGAAGGAGCACCAGTTGACAAGTCTCCCTGGCATGTCGTAAACCGCATTTGCGGCCGTACAGGCCACGACGTGACGGGCCGCCCGCAACGGATGAGTAACGGTTAATCCTCTCGGTAACGACTCCGGCGTGTACCCCTTTTTCGATATTGCTTCTTCGAACTCCTTTTGCGCCGCCTGTTTTGCCTTGAATAACATCATTTGTACCCTGCTATACACATTGATCGCTCCGTCTCCCGTTGTTTCGATCGGAAGAAAGATGGCGTCCGGGTATTTCTCGGTAATCAACGATTGAACGCCGTCGGATACGCCGGAAGACGGCATACAGCCGAATGGCTTGACGGAGATGGTCATGTTGACTTTCCGCTTAACCACGTTCAGAATCAGCTTGCCCACCTCCATATGGCCTTCTCCACCACGCAGCTGGTTATTGTAATGTTCATGCGCAGCCTGGGCAATTTCCACCATATCGGGTAAATGATACCCGTGCAAACCAATGATTCGGGCGTAAGTCTGGAAAATCATTCGAACGCCCCTATCGGCAAGACCCAACATTCGCAGCGTCCGAGCAGGGTTCTTTCCTTTCAAACCCTGACGACCGGAATCCGCTTCCCGCAGATTCATGCGCTTCTTCGTATCGTAACGTCCCGACCAAATAAGAAACAGAATCCAGGCGGTAACCGATTGAACTTCAACCTCGGCTCCCTCACTTTCGAGAAACCGCTGCAATTGATAGTTTCCGTCCCCCTCCGTTGTCATGGCCCAGAACTCGCCAATAATGCTTACTTTTGGTCTTACTTGTGTCCGGTCCACCCGAACGGCCCGCATTTCTTTACGGCAGCGGAGGAGTGCAGGAAGCAGCTGTTTACGCCGGCTTAAAGCGTCATATAATATCTGTTTGCAGCGTGTCAAGGCAGCGTCGGTCGATCCTTCCTCCACTTCATAAGGACGGATGCGGTAACCGAGTGCATTCAGAATATCCCCTAGCACGACTGCCTTCAGAAAGCTGACGAAAAATGAAGTATCCAATTTTAGCGCCGATTCGCCGCCGGTCGCTTGCTTTAAACCATCAGTCTGCTGAAACAGGAGTACGCGAAAGCCGTCAAACCCTGCATCGCGCAGCGCTTTCCTGTACTCCGTCACGTATGTGCCAAATCGACAGGGACCGCAGGAGCCGCTCGTGACGAAAAGATAGTTTCTAACGATTTCTTCTTTGGATTTCCCCTCCACATCACGAAGATGGTGCAAATATTTAATCAAATTGCCCACCGTGAAGTACGTTGGATTGCATTGGCCGCGGTTGCCGAATTCCTTGCCATACCGCAGTGCCTCATTGTCGGGGCAATCCATATTTTTTACTCGGTAGCCAAGCCCTGATAAAGCGCCCTCCACCAAATAATCCTGAGCCATCGTCAGGCCCCCGAACAGAATGGTTGTGGTTGCCTTATCTTTGGCCGCAAACCGGCGAGGTACCGGATCAAACCACTGATGCCTGGACGCGGAATTCAATCCAAGCGCTTTTTCCTGTTCTTCCTGAAACAGACGAAGTTCTTCCTCCATCGAGAGATGATGTTGCGACGGCTCGGTGTTTTTCTTATTGGCCATTTGTTTCACTCCTTATAAATTAGATAGCTTGATCTAGGGCTCCACGTCACCTTGTCGATATTTTAGATGGTTTTTTTCAACAGTTCGGAACGTTTTTGCTCCAGAAGATACTGCAATTCCGCTTTTTTCGCGGCCAAGTCCTGCAATCGTTCTTCATGCAGGCTTAGACTATGGGCATACGTCTTCACCCGAATTTTAATCGAACCACCTGGCTTGTTCGCATCAATATCATGCAATGCCGAATACGGAGTTCCCGCGGTGGAGATGATCGAATCGATCAGCCCGTAGGTAGGAGCGTCATGTCCGCACTTGAAGCTGGACAGGTCCAGCACGGCGACATGAGGATGACGCGCGGCGAATTTGGCTGCCCACACCTTTTGTACACTATTGGAGCTGAAGTTTTCGGGCCACACGTCGGTCACTTCAAGCGCATAATCGACTCGGCCGCTCTGCAGATCATCTTGGAAAAACCGGCTGAGCCACGCTTCGTCCTTGGGGATGGACCGCATGGACAAAATGGGGTAGCCCAGCACCTGAAACTCCTCCAAGACGCCGTGATTCAGACCCGGATCAGAATGATAAGGACGGCCGATCAACAGAATAGCCAGTCGGTTGTCCGCTTCCAGCTGCTCCAGAATCAAGCGTCCCTTCTCCTGCATTTCGCTATCGAACAGATCCATCGCCCTCCAGCCTTGCTCGGCGGCAAAATCGCTCTCATCCTCCGTGATGTCCAGACAATTACTGAACGCCTCATACAACTGCTTCTTAAGCAAATTCGGTTCTGTAAATGTAACAGCCGGATCGAGATAGACAATTCCTTTTGTCTCAAAAAAGTTGACTTCCTTCGTAAACGCCGCCTTGATCACATTCGGCGCGCCGGCCACAATGGGACAACTGGCCGAATCCATTACGTTATGCAGATGGGTCGGTATATGGGTAATGCACGGAAAGAATATATAATCGAGCGGTTTTTTCTCATGATGCTTGAACAATAAATTGTGAATATGCGCCTGAGCGACTTTAGAAGGATAACAAGGATCAATCGATCCGTATTTGCCGCCTTCCTGCCACATCTCCTCACTTGTGTTATCGCTGAACACAATGTTCTTCTTATCGATGCCAAGCGTCTCGAAATAGGTCCGCCAAAAAGGCGCCGTCGACCAAATGTTCAGCACCTTCGGAATTCCGATGCGAATATGGCTGCGCCGCTCAGCGGCTTCGGCGGAGGAACGTTCGAACCCGCGCTTGTATGGTGTTTTGCGTGTTCCGAACCAACTTCGCTGCAACCGGACGTCAGTTACCTCCGCGCCGAATTCGGGCAGAGGCTCCGGATCGTAAAAATGCTGGAACATACGGCGTGCTTCGTATTCCACCAGATTTGGATAATGTTTTTTCAGTTCCTGCCGCTCTTTGGTCAGTTTGACGACGGCTGCCTGGTCTTCAACCGTTCCCTTCTCACAGCTGAAACCGGAGATATAACGGGCGGTTTGACCGTCGGGAGTTGTGGAATCGATGAAGGTGCGGCTGCAATGGTTCGGGCAGAAATTGCAGCGGGTAGATTCGTCATTGCGCGACACGTAGCTTAGATGAATCGCCGTCTCTAAGCCAAGGAACGTCGAATAGCCGCGCCGTTTCACTACACGCAGCGTTTCCGTTGCCGCCCCTATCGCTCCCGCTTCCCCGGGGTGAGGATGAACGTATACTTCTGCATCAGGAACTCGTTGTTTAATATAATCCACCTGAGCCTTCACGGCAGCCAGATTATATTGGGTTCCTCCCTGCAGGACGAATTTGCGGCCAAGCTCCGCCATGCGCGGAATCTGTACGACATATTGCCATACATTCTTCGGCAAGACGAGGGCAAGGCCGGCAAGCAATTCTTCTTTGGAGTACCCCTCCTTCTGAAAATTAACCCGATCGGCATCAAGAAATACGGCGCAACCGTATGAAAATTTTGGCGAAAGGTCTGCTGCAAACGCCGTATCTGCATACTCCTGAACCGGAATGCCGAATTGGTCGGCCATCGCCTGCAGCAGCATTCCGTTTCCGGCGGAGCATTGATTGGACAGCCTGAAGTTGCGGATATCCCCATTTTTCAGAAACAGCACTTTAATATCCTGACCGCCGATATCGCAGATGACGTCGATCTCACCGAATTGATTAACGGCACTCATCATATGTGCAACGGTCTCGACAATGTTGACGTCGGCCTTTAACGTTTTCTCCAGTACATCTGCGGCATAACCGGTAGCTCCGAAGCCGATAATTTCCAGTTCGGCTCCTTGTTCCTTTACCTTATCGCTAATACGCATCAGCATTTCTTTCGTATCTTCGAGTGGATTTCCTTTGGAAAGCTGATATTCCTTAAGTAAAATTTCTCCGCTTTCATCGACGAGAACGGCTTTGGACGAGGTGGATCCGCCGTCCAGGCCAATCACCGCCCTCACCTTCTGCCCCGGTTGGAAAGAAGCTGGTGTAAACCGCGGAATCGTATATGTCCTGCGGAATTGTTCCAGCTCCGTTTCGCCGGTTGCCAGCGGCGGACCCGCTTTTTCTCCCAGCTTTGCTTTTCGGCCATGCGCGATAAATTGTTTCAAATTTTCCAATCCTGTATAAACGCCCACATCGGCCGGTTCATGCAAACCATACATGACGGCCCCGTAGGCAGCATAGTATTGGGAATTGTCCGGGACAAAAATCAATTCGTCGATCGGAATATTTTGGGGATAATCATATCCCCGTTCCTTCCATGTTTGTGGAATACGCATTCGCCAGCATTCCTGCAAGAATGGCAAGTACGTATTAGGACCCCCGAGCAGTAAAACACGATGCCGCAGCGTATTTCCACGAGTCAGCACGGAAAGATTCTGCATTACGATCGCATCGGCTAAAGAACACATAATTTCAGCGGAGGGGATACCGCTTTTCACCAGATTGACGATATCCGTTTCGGCAAAAACACCACATTTGGCCGCCACATGGTGCAACTTCGAATCGTCGAAGTGCAATTTGCCCACTTCTTCCATTGGCATTCCCACTTTAATCATGCACTTGTCAATCGTAGCCCCTGTACCGGATGCGCACTTGTCGTTCATGGACGTCATCGCTTGTTTATTTCCGGTTTCCTCGTTCATTTTAAATATGATGATTTTGGCGTCCTGCCCCCCAAGTTCAATAACACTGCCCACATCGGGATGAAGCTGTTCAACCGCCATCGTAACAGCGTTTACTTCCTGAACAAATTTCGCTCCGATATGTTCGGCAATCGGTCCACTGCCGGATCCTGTTATAAATACACGAATTTTGTCCTGCTCGATATCCGGAAACTCGTTGCCGATGGCAACCAGAAGTTCCAAAACCTTCTCCGCCTGTTTCGTATGGTGGCGTTGATAATCCGACCATAAGATTTCATGTGTTAGTGAATCGACAACGGTTGCTTTGACGGTTGTCGAACCGACGTCAATGCCGATCATTACGCTGTCTATAGCTTTCATAATGACTTCCCTCCACCTGACCCATAGTTTCCATAATAATCCCGGATAGTTTTTGAATAAATCACGCGTAATATACAAAGACCATATGAATGAAATGCGGAACGCATGGAGGGAGACTTAAATCTTGCTATGGACCCTTATGGCTCTCTTAATATTTATTCTTCAAATCGCAATCATTATCATCGTAGAATATCGCCATCCGGATAAAGCAGTAACTTGGCTGGTCATCTTGTTCATCATGCCGCTGATTGGTTTTCTTCCGTATTATTTTGTAGCGAGAAAATATTCCTACAGGCTTCATAAGAGGGAAGAAAGCAGCCATTCGGAATCGTTCAAAACTGAGCTCATGGATCGAATCAACCAGAGAATACCGAAAGATAGGCTTGAGAAAATGCTTCGACACGAAAAAGCTTTGCTCCAAAACATACCGTCCGCCCCCTTCACCGCTTGCAATGAAACGATCGTTTATGCAGATGGAGGACAGGCATTTGAAGCAATGCTGGAGTCCATTGCCGCGGCAAGGCATCATGTCCATATCGAGTTTTATATTATTCGTGACGATGAGCTCGGCTCGAAATTTGAGCGGTTATTGATTCACAAAGCGCAGGAAGGAATTCAAGTACGGATTATCTATGATGGGATCGGCAGTCGCCGATTAGGAAAGGCTTATTTGAACCGGCTGCGGCAGGCCGGCATACAAACGGGGTGTTTTTTCCCACCGATAACCACCTTTCTCGATAAGCGGATCAATTACCGCAATCACCGCAAAATTGTGGTTGTCGACGGCAAAATCGGGTTTTTCGGCGGTATGAATATAGGAGATGAATATGTGGGGAGAAGTGCAAGGTTCGGTTACTGGCGCGACACTCATTTTCGCATGAAAGGAGATGCTGTATTGTGGATCCAGTACGCCTTTCTGACGGATTGGTATATGGTTAAGAAACAATTATTAACCGATTCCGTTTTCTACCCTTTGGAGGACATCCCAGGTGAAGAATTCGTTCAGATGGTGAAAAGCGATCCGGATGAGACGATGCTGGAGCTTATTTTCTCCTTGATCGTTTCGGCGAAAAAACGGGTTTATATGGAGACGCCTTATTTCGTTCCCGATCCCGGTGTCCTATTGGCGATAAAAACGGCCGTCAAACGCGGAGTCGATGTGCGTATCATCATCCCTGGCACACCTGATAAAAAACTTGTTTACAATGCCTCTTTATCCTATGTTCAGGAAATGCTGCAAGCAGGGGTCCGTTTTTTTTGCTATGAAAAAGGATTTCTCCACGCCAAAGTACTTATTTCTGATGACTTGGCTTGTTCCGGAAGTGCAAATATGGATATGCGAAGCTTCTGCGGCCAATTTGAGCTCAATGCGGTCTTTTTTGATGACAAGGTTGTAGAGCGTCTGGTTCAAGATTTCCACACGGATTTGAGAGTAAGCAAAGAGATCATGTTATCGGAATTCAACAAGCGGCCCAAGATTCAAAAAATGAAAGAAGTTTTCGCCCGGCTCCCCTCTACCTTGTTTTAGATACATGTTGTCTACATTGGGAAGAGTAGCCCGAGCTCTATCTTGGTATCGAGCCGAATATAAAGAGAGTTGATCTATGGTTTATGCTTTGTTATCTAACTCCAAATCCTTTACTGGGTCTATTTACGTATGGATCATGTAAAGAGGATCGAATAACTTCCCAGAAATAATCATATAACAAAATTTCTGGATAAACTCTCGGCAGTTTTTTTATTTCTTCTTTACTCTTATACTCTACTTCTACTATGATTTGTTCATTTGGCTCTAGTTCTGGATCTATTCCAATCATTTTGTCTCCACCAATAACTTCACCCAGAAAGTAATGTATATAATTTACTTCTCTTTTATCGTTTTTACTTTCCTCGACCCAAACCAGCCTGCTAATTGAAATGTCTAAACCGGTCTCTTCTTTAACTTCGCGGATGGCTGCATCTCGACTATACTCCCCTTCTTCAATCATCCCACCTGGAATAATCCAATAATAACTGCCTGTTTTTTTATGATCGGTTTTTACAAGTAATACACGTTCCTCCGAATCCAGCACAAATACTCTAACGACCGGCATCCCAAGCCCTCCTCACTTTACGAATGTTGAACCTACCCCAATGGTTCGTAATTTGTTTGTTCGTAAGTAATCCGGAATTTTACCATGAGAGATCTCCCACGGATAGTTTGAGTTATTCCCCCTAATCAACGTCCCGCTGGTTTAAGTACGCGAAACGCCTCTACCCATACGCCATATTCTGCCCGATGCACATTCATCAGTCTTCCCAAACATTTTGCAGCGGCAATCCCTTTTCCGTTCTTGCCGCATCGACCACCGATTGGATAAACTCCGTTTTCGAGCGGGTATATTGTTCCATCGCATTTCCATAATATGGGCTACCGTTCAATCCGCTAGCGAAGTTTTCCATACCGTTCCGGAACGCGTTATCCGTAAGAAGCTAGCCCCGACTTGACATCTATCTTGTAAACATCTTGTCTGTACATACAACTGGTCGTTCTCTGGGTCATAGGCTGCACAAACAGGCGGGTTTACGTGACCACGCAAACCCGCTGAAACAATCTTGTTAATAAAATGCGCTGTATTTTCAAAAAAATGATGGGGCCTTTAGATGGTTTAACGTTTAGGCGCTGTGAAACATTAATTCTTTCTTCAAAAAATGTTTATCGAGAATTAATGAGGCCATTCCGTAAACCGATGATTTATTGCCCAGGGCGGCTCCAACAATTTGTATATCCGCTGTTGGTGAATCCATAATTTCCTTAAGCTTGTCCGTAATATACGGAAGAACAAAAGGCTCGGCAAACAACAGGTTTCCGCCAATAATAATCATCTTCGGATTAATGAGGTAAATTAGATTGCTTAAACCGATAGAAAGGTCGTCCAGCAAGCTGACCAGCATTTCTCTGCAAAATTCATCCCCCGCCACCGCTTGATTATACACTTCGCGGATATTGCATTGATCCAGCACGGGATTGTAGATTTTGGGGGGCAGCGGAAACCCGTTCTGGGCAGCCTCATTGATTTTATTAATGAAGGCCAGCTCCGTTGCGTACAAGCGCAGACAGCCTTTCTTGCCGCATATGCATTTGGGGCCGTATTTATTAATGGACATGTGCCCGATTTCTCCGGCCCCGCCATATTCTCCACGAATCAACTCGTTATTGACGATGACCGAGGATCCGATCCCCCTGCCCACCGTCACATAGATAAGGTTGTTAACATCTTTGGCCGGACCGATCGCACGCTCCCCGAGAATGGCTGCATGCTGTTCCTGCTCCACAACGAGAAACAAGGACGGAAAAGCTTTGCGCATCTCTTCCTCAAACGGGTAATCTTCCAATTCCAACAAATGTCCTCTATAAACGACGCCTGTCCGATCCAATACCGTAGGCATGGAAAAACCGAGGCCGATAACATTTTTGTCGGCATGCTTCTGAAGGAAGCTGTGGACGCAAGCTTTGATCGTTTCGATTAACTCCGCGCCTTTTTCCTTGACCTCAATTTCCTGCTCGTCCACCATCGTTAGATGCAAGTCGAACAGGCAGACCTGCAGCGTAATATGAAACGCTTCGGTGACGACGGCAAGCGTAGCGATATATCCGCCGGCTGCGTTGATGGTAAGCAGAGTTGGCCGCCTGCCTCCCGCCCGGGTCGAATTGCCCGTACCTACCTCGGCAATATAGCCTTCTTTCTCCAAAGCATCCACCACATTGGAGACCGTACTTTGACTTAATTTCGTTTTTTTGGCTATATCGATTCGCGATATCGTCTTAAAATGATGTATAGTATTCAGGACCAGCGTTCTGTTTAAAGTTTGCAGAAACTTCTGGTCTCCTGCTTTGGCAAATTTGACCATGTATCCTCCTCATTATTCGAGGCTTATACCAAGCCGCTCGACTATTTCTCCGGACGCCAAGCCGTAATTATAGAAAAACAAATCATCTATCCCCGCTTTGGAGTAAGCATTCAAGTAGCCGTCCAGTTGTTCCGGGGTCACTATTTCGGGCTCGATAAGTCTGACGCCTGCCGCCAGCTTATGCCGAGGAACGGACTGCAGCGCTCTGTCCACGAACGGTATCGTATCGTGGGCGGAAGACGGATAGCAGGCTATCCATTGGTCTACATACCGATCCAGCCTGTGGGGATTCATGCCATAAAGCCCCGGATCGGAGCCATAGGCCATCCATAGGGTGCTAAGCAGCTGGAGAGGCTTCCCGGAGCCTTCCATGACACTCCGGCATTGCGCGAATACGCCAGCCACCGTCTCCTCCCTCATTTGAATAAATTGCTTATATGAAGGTAGAGACATGGCGGTCACGGGCTTCCGGCTGTTTGCAACCGTTTCTGCCGCTTGCGCAATCTCTCGCCTGAACTGGGCCGCATCTATCCCCGCAGACTGCGCATTGGCCATGCATTGATCGCAAAAACATAGCCCCAGCAGCCGTTCAAGCTCATCCTTGCGGGAGGAGCCGACCAACTCATGATGGTCGCCATGAAGCATACCGGGAAAATCGAATGATTCCAACACAAATCCGTCTAAATCATAGCCTTCGGCCAAATCCGAGAGGATAGCCGTCACATATTGTTGAGTCTCTTTGTGCGCTGGACATAGGGCGTGCCGGTAAGACTCCCCGAATGCGTTGCGAACCGTAAATTCGGGGAAGGCCTCTCCCAGATAAGAGTTGTGAAAGCCGACGACCCATGCGTAAACTTGCATTTGGAGTGCTTTGGCGTGATGACATATCGATGTCAATAAATCTCCGGGGGTTCCCGTTCGCTGTGACGCGATGCGGTACTGCTCGAATGCATCTCCCGTCCTAGGCAGGAGCTGCCCATATTTGGCAGTATTTACATTATAGTATACGGAGCTGTGAGTATGATAGTAAATTTTTCTATTTGGATTATGGGGCAGCAAAAACTTCCCGGAATGGTAGGCAGCCGTCACCGCAATCCCGTTCACTCCCATTTTCTTCAATTTAGACAGTGCGGCTTCAATGCCTTCATCCAGCAAGTCCCATGCGTATATAAAAATGGTTCTCTTGTTCAAATCGATTACCTCCGCCATGTGGTATCTCTCATAAGGGCTCTCTTAAAGGCTTTCCTTGCAGCGCTCGATAAGCTGTGCGGCAAACAAGCCTGCATCCACTCCCGGAATTTCCGCCTCTTCCCCATTCAGATTCAGCAAAAACCTGCGGTTAAGCTCGGAATATCCCCATAAAGTCAAATGATCTGCCGGAAACCGCTCCGTCGTGCTTCCGCTGGCAGAGAAGCTTTCGAAATGGCCGGTGCCCGCGGAAGCCGCTTCATGGCCTTTAAATATCGTTATTGTATTAATGCGGTGCCCGGGATCGGTGGAATAGGAGGCATTTCCGAATTCATGGGCATTGAGCGTCAGCATCTGCCCCGCCTCTGTCATCAGAACCGCCGCGAAGGCGTCATCTTCATAATCCGGGCCCAGCCGGATCCGGGAGGAAACCGCCTTGACTTCTTGTATCGCGACCGGGATTAAATAATGGGCCAGATCAAATAAATGACTGCCCAGACAGACAAAAACGCCGCCGCCCTGCTCGGCGCTCCCCGCCCATCCCTTCATGAACGGCGCCGTAACGAATTGAGCATTCAAAGCATCGACCTTCGAACCGCCTTGGTCAATAAATCGTTTCAATCTTTGCATGCCGGGAGAGTAGCGGTGATTAAATCCCATCGCGAAGCGGATTCCGCTGCTCGCGACAATGTCCGCTGCCTGTTCCGCATCCGCCAGCCGAAGCCCTATCGGCTTTTCGCAGAAAACGGCTTTGCCATGGCTCGCTGCCATTGCAATATAGGCAACATGCGAATCGTGCCGGGTGCAAATATAGACGGCATCGATATCAGGGTCCGCGCAGAGCTCTTCCGCCGAGAGATAAATTTTCCCTCCGTAAGCTGCGGTCAGCTTGCCGGCCGACGACTCCGCAAGATCGAAGCCCCCAGCCACCGTTCCACCATGCCGCAGAATGCACGCAGCATGGATATGGGCAATTTCACCGCAGCCGATAAAACCGATTTTCTTCATATTAACCCGCCCCCTGTCTCAATATCATCTTGCAATTGAACTCTCTGCCCGGTTTCCAGGGATTTAATGCAGGCTTCAACAACCAATGAATTGCGGTATGCATCCAGGAGGTCTACGGGTGCCGGTGAAGAACCGGTCAAGCTCTCTATCCAGGCGTAGATCGAACTCTTCAGCGTCTCCGCGTAATTGCAGCTTTCGAAGACGGAGGGCGACCAGGTCGTTCTTTCCATGGAATGGTGAGGATAGGTGTGAAGGCCTTCCAGCATGTTCGTCACCTCGTGCCGGGCCTTGTCCGTAGACAGCTCGAAATGCTGGAACGGATGCTGGCTTTCATGGACACCGCCGACGAACGTATGGGTCATGACTCCGATGCTGCCGTTGCGGAACTCGAGGCTGACGGCCACATCAGACAGGATTTCACTGTCAATCCGCTTTCCGACAGCGTAGACACTGCTGATCTCTCCATTGATATATCTTAAGGTATCAATCATATGGCAGCAGGAATCCGTCACAATAAAGTAAGGATGGGCCAAGTCGGACTGCTTCACCGGGCCCTGCTGCTGCATGGAAATGGAGATTAGATGCGGCTTCTCGTCGCTGATTTTATCCTTCAGCTTCCGGTAGCAAGCAGAGTATCTCTGGTTGTAGTTGACGCCCGCAATCGCCGCCCTTGTCCTGGAGAGCGCGAGCAGCCAGGCGATTTCGCCGGAGTTTTTGCCAGCCGGCTTCTCACAGAACAGATGCTTGCCGCGTTGCAGAAGCGCCTTGCAGAAGGTAGCATGGGTATCCGGCAATGTGCAGATAACCGCCGCATCGTAGCCGATTCCCTGCCACTCCAGCTCCTCCAGCGTCTTATAATAAGGGACGCCTCCGAGCTTCTGTGCCAATGCCCCCGCCGCTTCTTCCCTCCGGTCGATAATGGCCGCAAGCTCGGTGTCCGGATGCTCGTATACCGCGCGGGCGTGATGCTGGCCGGCCCAGCCCGCACCAATGATAATGATCCTCTTCTTCACCCTGAAGTTCCCCCTTCTGCAATCTTGCTCGCTCTTTTTGTACACTGCCGCTCTACACTTACAACAGAACAGGCTGGCCGGTCCGAATGCTCTGCTCCATGGCCTTGATTCCGTTGGCCGCATGCAGCATATCCTCCAATGACATGCGCTGCTCTTCTCTTCCCAGGCAGCAGTTTAGAAAATGCTCGATTTCCAGGCTTCCCATAAGATCATAACGGATGGGGCCCAGCACGGTACTCGGGTTTTGCATAACATAGGAGTAACGGTCGTGATCGGTCCGGATCACTCCTTTGGTTCCGACAACATCCAGCATATAGAACGGGAAATCCCAATCCATCGAGGAGACAAGATTTAATTGCACGAGTGCGCCTCCTGACGTTTTGCCCATGGCCTGAACGGTATCCCAGGTTCCGATTTGCTGGAATACATATTGTCCTCCCGCCGCATAAAGCTCCGTCAAATCATCCCCGGTCATCCAGCGGACCGTATCGATAAGATAGACACCGAAGGTGCCGAGAGGACCTCCGCTTCGTGCGGGGTCCCGCTCCCATTCCTGATGAATCATCGCTTCATGATGGATGAACAGCCGCAAATTCGTAGGCCGGCCGATTTCCCCTTGGCGAATCCGATCGGCTATCGATACGATCGATCCCTCATAACGCAGAGGGTTGCCCGGCAGGACGATGCGCCCTCCGGCTTCCGCCGTCCGCATCAGGGAACGGATTTCATCCGGTTCCAGCGATAACGGCTTGCCGACGAAGACATGGCAGCCATGCCGGAGCGCCATATCCGCATATTTCGCATGCTCCCATACCTCACAAGCGATCATGACCGCATCCACGCCAAGCTCAAACAGCTCCTCGGGCCGATGGACCAGACGGCAGCCGATCTCTTCGCAAAACCGGCTTGCCGTCGTTCCGGCACACTCTCCCACATAATCCGGTGATTGGCCCAGATCGCAGCAGGCAACCACTTCAACGTCCTTGAGCTTCGCCAAGTGCCGGGTATAGGTGGTCGCGTAGAACCCTTGGGAAAAACCAATCAGGCCGAACCGCAGCTTATGCCCTCGGGTTGTCATCCAACCACCGCCTCAATGTGTGATACTGTAAATCCAGACGATTCATCGGTTCCGGCTGTCGAACCGTGCCGCCGTTCTTCTTCTTATCCTCTGCAATGGAAGCAATAGCGTTAATAATCGTTCTCTCGTCCCCATCGTCAAGAAAGGACAGATCGAATTCCATTTTCCCGTGGTATACGGCGTAATCGTCCATTTTTATTACTGGATCGCCGGTTCCCAGCTTCATGTTGATCTCCCAGGCCGGTACCCCGGTCTGTTCTTCATCGATCTCCATGACGACTCTGACGGACGGCGAGAAGCGGGTACGCTTGATCGACCCTGTCAATCCCGGAACTTCGGCCATGGCCGCAATGAAACGCTCGGCCAACGCCTCCTGCTGCCGGATAATCGCCTCTGCGTCCCTGGCCAGCCAGTGCTCGATGGCCGAGATCAAGCCGAGGACGCCTTCCTTGCCCACCTTCATCGGCCGCCCGATGCCCAGTTCCTGCAGGAAGCAGGCGTGAACCAGATCCTTGCTCCCGGCGATGAGAGCCGAAGTCGCTCCCCCGAGCCATTTCTGCCCGCTGTGAACGACCAAGTCCGCTCCTTTGGCGATGGAATGGCGGAAATCGGTATCGTAAGCGGCATCGACAATGACGGGAACGCCCTTGGACTTACAAATCTCCACGAATTTATCGAACGGCAGCAGATTGGGAGGAAATACATCCATCATCACATAGACGGCCGCGGCTACATCGAGGGTAAGTGCAGCCTCCAGATGATAGGAGGCACAATCGAGCGCCTCGCCGATTTCCACGGGCTCCGCACCGGTCAGCCGGATCAATTGGTTGGCCGGCGTATCGCCGATTCCGATGACGTGGCCTTTTTGAATGACGACTTTATGCTTCGGCCCCCGAATAACCGGCAGCTCCTTGATCTTGCCCATATCGTCTCCGGTCAGCGTGGAGGCGATGCTGATGGCCATCCCGGCGGCCGTACATCCTGCAGCTACACCGGCCTCGGCGCCGGTCAGCTTAACGATAGCCTCGTTCGCTCTTCTCTGCAGCTCCCACATTTCCACGGACAGGCCGAGCATGTCATAAATATCCTGCCGTATGGCGTCTTTGACCCGCGATGCGCCCAATACGGTTGCGGGCCCCCTGGCATTAATTACTTTTCTTAAACCGAATCGGTCATAGAATGATTGCATAATCCTGCTCCCCTTTCCTTATCGCATAACCGGCAATGCCCTGCCCGCGAATACTCCGGTAACCTTCTCGTCCCAAACCGCAATTTCTCCGTTAACCAATACGTGCGAAATGCCCGACGGGCCTGTTCTGGCCTGATGAATCACGGAAGTATCCGTGACGGTCTCCGCGTCAAAAACGACAAGATCGGCCGCTTTCCCTTCCAGGATAACTCCCCTGTCCTTGAGCCCGAAACGCTCTGCAGGCACCTGGGTCATCCGGTTGATCAGCACTTCCAGCGAGAAATTCTTCTCCCTGGCCAGCCTGAGCAGCTTGGGAAAGCTTCCGAATGCCCTTGGATGCGGGTTCTGCCCGAGATAAATCGCATCGCTTCCTACCATATAGTAGGGACGCGACAGCAGCTCGAACAGGTCGTCTTCAATTTGCTTCACTACGGACTCGTCCTCGGGACGCTCCCCTAATATCCCCACAGCCAGCTTCTCTTCCAGAAGCAGGTCGCACAGCACCTCGTACACCGTCTGACCGCGCAAGTCTGCCGCTTGCTGGAACGTTAATCCAAGCAATTCATCATTGCGGCCCGAAGGCAGGTAGGAGAAAGTGCCGTCAATATTCGGGAAATCCTTCTGAATGTCCCGCACAATAGCCGGGCGCAGCTTCTTGTCCGCCAGCCTCTCCAGGGTGGATTCGTAGCCCCCCTCCACTGTCCAGGGCGGCAGGTGAATGACGCCTGTACTGCTGCCGAAGGCATAAGGATATAATTCGAGGCTGACATCAAGCCCTTTCTGGTAGGCGTCGTCGATCGGCCTCATCAGCTCATCCACCTTGCCGGCGTTGTTGGGCCCCGTGCGGAAATGGGAATAGTGGATTTTGCAGCCGGACTGCCAGCCGATATCCAGCGCTTCCTGAACCGCATCGAATTTCTCACCCTTGAACACGGTGCGCAAATGAGTGACATAGATGCTGTCCTTCTCCGCCAGGACGCGGGACAGCTCAATCAGTTCCTGCGTATCCCCATAGGAGCCCGGGAAGTAACTAAGGCCTGTCGAGAAAGCAACGGCGCCCTGATCGATTCCGTCGGCCAGCAGTCGCTTGGCCTTCTCCAGATGAGCACCGGTTAGCGGCACATCGCGGAAGCCGACCGTTTCCAGGCGCAGAACGCCATGAGGAATCTGGTAGGCCGTATTAATGGCCACGGTTCCGTCGAATTTGCTGCGGTATTCCTCTACCGTCGACCAGTCCAGCGGAATATCCGGAGTTCCGTTCAACCCGCCCAAATACTTGAAGTACATTTCCAGATTGTCCTTGGATAACGGGGCGTAGGACAACCCGTCCTGACCCAGGATTTCGGTAGTGACCCCCTGGTATAATCCGCAAGCATGCTGCCTGTCCCACAGCAGCATCACGTCCGAATGGACATGTGTATCAATAAAGCCGGGACTGACGATGCGGCCGCCCGCATCGATCGTGTAACGCGCCTCCGCGTCGGGGAAGCTGCCGATTCCGGCGATTTTGCCATCCTTGATCACAATATCCGCCTTGTAGCGTTCGTTCCCGGTTCCGTCAATAATCATTCCATTTCTAATGCATACATCAAAGCTCATCAAGATTCCTCCATACCGGGTATACCGGTGGCAGCTAGCCCTTCACGCCGCCCATCGTCATACCGCTGATTAAATATTTTTGGAAATAGATAAAGACGATTACAACAGGAGTCGTCACCATGGCCGAAGCGGCCATCAACTGCCCCCACAGCACTTCGCGATTTCCTACCATCAGAGAGATGCCGACGGGCAGAGTCCGCATGGTGTCGGAGCTGGTCAGCGTCAATGCAAAGATGAACTCCTGCCACGACAGGATGAAAGAGAACAGGCCTACGGCGGCTATTCCCGGAGCTGCCAGCGGAATCACAACGCGGAAGATCGCGCTTACCGGGGTGCAGCCGTCGATGAAGGCGGCTTCCTCCATATCCTTCGGGATTCCGTCAAAGTAGCTTTTCATCATCAAAGTGGCGAACGGTATCGCAAACGTACAGTAAGCGATAATAAGGGACAGGTAGCTGTCGATCAGGTCCAGCTTGATAAAGATGGCGAAGATCGGAATAATAAGCAGCACCAAGGGAAACATTTGGGAAACCAACAAGGAATTCAAAAACAGCATTCTGCCCCTGAATTTAAAACGGGAGAGGCCATAAGAAAAGAAGATCGCTATAAACAAAGTGACAATCGTTGTCGATATAGCGACAATGACACTGTTTTTGAAATACTGCATAAAGCCGGTCTCTTGAAACAGCGTCCGGTAATTCTCCAGGGTGGGCTCGTTCGGAAACCACTTGGGCACTTCGGCAAAAATTTCAGCGGACGATTTAAACGAAGTGGAAATCATCCATATAAACGGAAAAACGAGCAGCACCGTAGCCAATGTCAATAAAACGTAAGTGATGCTCCGTTTGATGAGCAAGTTTTTTCTCGCATTCCCCCCCATGTTTTAGTCCTCCTTGTTTTTCTTCAGATAGAAAATGGCAAATACACTCAGCATGAGTACGCCAATAGTAGAAATGGCCGCAGCGTAATTCATTTTAAAGAAATTGAAGGCATTAAGGTACGAGTATACCGGAATGAGCTGCGTCGAATTGGAAGGTCCGCCTTTGGTCATCAGGTAGACCAAGTCAAACTGGTTAAAAGACCAGATGATTGTCAAAGTTACAATTACAAGAGAAACCCCCTTGAGACTGGGGAGCGTAATATACCAGAAACGCTGCCACAAATTAGCCCCGCTAATGTTAGCCGCCTCATACATTTCACGGTCGATCGATTGCAGTCCGGCAAGCAGAACAACAGCGACGAAAGGGATTCCTTTCCAAACGCTTACAGCCAGTACCGAATAAAGGGCATATGTGGAGTCTCCGAGCCAGTCGATGGGCCCCGAGATGATTCCCAGTTTCATTAACACATAGTTCAAAATCCCGAATTGGCTGGAATAGATCCATTTCCAGGTGAGACCGGCCGCGATCATGGGCACGATCCAGGGAATAAGGATCAAGCTCCGGAAGATGCCCCTCCCGGGAATATCTTCATTTAATAACAGAGCAACAGCAAGGCCGACCAAATACTGGCCGACAACTACTCCTACAGTCCAAATCAGCGTATTCCAGAAGGCTCCCGTAAAAATACTGTCCGAGAACAGCGCCCTGTAATGCTCGAGCCCTGCAAAGGTCCGGTCGGAAGCGGTCAGGGAATGCTGGGTGAAAAAGCTGGAGATAATCCCTGAGATCATGGGATAGATCAAGATGAGTCCGACAAATATGACGCCCGGTGCAATGAGAAAATACGGCAGCGCCCTCTTCCAAAACAAACTCGCAGTGAGTTTCATAGCTAAGTTAACCTCCAGGCTTCCTTAAAGATTAAGCCCGGCAGCATATACAGCATGCTTGTGCCGCCGGGCTATCGGAATGTCTCCTAAAGAATGATCATTGACCCATTAGCTCTTCCAGTTTCGTGTGCATATCTTTGACAAATTGCTCCGGCGTCAGCTGCCCCTGTATAAGTTTTTGGATGGCCGCGTTGAAATGCAGCTGCCTAAACTCCTCATACTTGGGCGCTAACGGGCGGTTGCGGCTAATGGACACCTGATCGACAAACGGTTTCATAATCGGATCCTGGGCAAAGTCCGTCGTTGCAAAATCCTTCGTCCAGCCGACTACGCTGGTCACTTCAGCAAATTTATCGTAATAGGTCGGCTTCTCTCCGGTAAAGATGAATTCCAGAAACTTTCCGGCAATTTCCTTATGCTTGCTTTGCTCCGTGATGCTTAACGTATTCGGATAGCCCAGCACAGCTTCTCCAGCCGGTCCTACCGGACTTGGGGCAGTCGCCCATTTTCCATCCAGCTCGGGATTGGCCTTCAGGCTGCCTGTAGCCCACATTCCGTTATACATCATCGCCGTATTCCCGGAAATAAAGCTGTTCATGGTCGCTTCCCAATCCATGCCTGTAACCGTTTTCGGCATCACTTGATAAGTATTGGCCAAATCATAGATGTATTTGGCAACCGCAAGACCGGATTCGTTATCAATCGTCGGTCTCCAGAAGTTCCCTTCCTTCACAACTACGTCATTGCCAGCCTGCCAGAAGAAAGGAAGCACATAATCATCAGGCTCCCAGCCGGCAGCCGGGAAAGCTAAACCGTATTGCTTGTCTTTGGTGAGCTTCTGAGCATAGTCCAACAATTCCTCCCAGGTTTGAGGCGGGCTGTCGGGATCCAGACCGGCCTCTTCAAACAAGTCGGTGCGGTAGAAGAAGCCCCACACGCTTCCATCCCAAGGGACGCCGTAATACTTGCCGTCCTCCCCCTTCACCGAATCGAATCCGGATTCCAGGAACAGGTCGAGCATTTCTTGAGAGACATAATCATTAACGGGGGCAAACGCGCCCAGCCGCTGATACTCGCTTGCCCACTGCCCATTTAGCATGACCAGGTCAGGAGCTTGTCCGACCGCAACCTGACGCTGGAACATGGAGTATGCTTCCCCCCAGCCGACATTCACGATTTTTACAGTGACATCAGGATTCTGTTTGTTAAATTCTTTCGCCATTTCATCCAACAGGCCTACCTGTGCAGGAACCGTACCGCCGATATGCTGAAACACAAGCTCTACCTTCTCTTCGGAGGTCGGCTCTTCACTGCCGCCGCTCTGGGAGCAGGCACCTAACATGGATACAGACAAAACAGCTGCCAACGACATTTTCATTGCACGAAAAGGTGTTTTCATTGCTATGCTCTCCCCTTCATCTCTCAACTTTAATGGTCTGCTAATCTCTGATTCTTACAATCATTTCGATTTCGACAGGGATATTTTTAGGCAGCACATAGGTTCCCATGGCAGAACGGGCATGCTTGCCTCTTTCCCCGAAAACATCCACCATCAAATCCGAGAAGCCGTTCATCACCTGAGGCTGCTGGTAGAAGTCCTCGCTGCTGGCGACCAAGCCGAGCACCTTGACCAGCGCATCGACGCGATCCAGGTTCCCCAAGTAGCTCTTGAGCTGGGCAAGCAGGATAATCCCGCATTCCCTGGCCGCTTGATAGCCTTCCTCCACCGTCAAATCTTTGCCGAGTTTGCCTGTCCAGATCGGGCTTCCGTCATCTTCCCGTTCCGGTCCGTGGCCGGAAGTATACAGCAAATTGCCGTGCTGACGGATCGCAACAATTCCTTTTCCATGCAAATCAATCTTTGGAAGCTTCAAACCCAACTCTCTAATTCTTTCATCTGCCAAGCTCATGAATAAGTCCTCCCTTTTTTTAAATGATTAGTTAGTTTATACAACGATTAATCTAACTAACTATAGTAATACAGTCAAATGCGGTCCAAGATCGTTGTCACCATATGATAGGCTGATAGCTAGTCCTCATCCTGGGTATAGTTTCCATTCGCCTGTACCTGGATTCTCTTGGCTTAACTTCTGTTCGCATCTGTCTGGAATACTTACGCCTTATTATTGAAAAACTGAGGCAAATACGATTTGTTCTCCGCCAGAATCTGATCCAGAATAGCCTTGGCCAATGATGAGGCTCCTACCAACGGATGGATGGTAAGCGCCTGTAAAGCACTGCCGTAGTCCCCGTTCACACCGGCTTCTACCGTGAGCTCCTCGTAAGCTTTAACTACTTGGATCAAGCCCCGGATTTCAGCCGGCAGCGGCCCTCCGCTCAGCATCATCGGAGTAGCCCCCTCCGAAGAGATGATACATCTGACCTCTACCGAAACATCTTGCCCAAGACACGGAATAACCCCATTATTGCGTACATTGACTATCTGGATATTGCGAGCATTGTTGTATATTGAAGTGATAAGCTCGACGGCCGCTTCCGAGTAGTAGGCTCCTCCCCGCTGTTCCAGTTGGGCTGGCTTTACCTTTAATTCCGGATCCTTATACAGCTCGAACAGCTCTCTTTCCACCTTTTTGACCGCATCGGCCCTGGTTCCTTTGACAGGTAACGCTTCCTGCTGTTCCTTGAGCATTTTATCCCGTAAATAATAGTAGCGAAGATAAGAGCAAGGGATCATTCCAAGGGAAGAAAGAAAGCCTTCCCCCCATTTATAATCGGGGATATTCTTCACGGACAGCCCGCTTGAGTTGTCAAACATCCGCACGACGTCTTCCGTCCGGTCGTACCCGTTGATCCTTATATTTCGCGTCCAGTTCAAATGGTTGATCCCGACCATTTCCATATCGACATTTGCCGGGTCGGTCTCCGCCAGTTGGGCGATTTGCATCTTCGTATGGATGGGCAAGTTGCATAAGCCGATCGTACGGATCGAGGAATGCTTCAATACCGCTTCCGTAATAATGCCTGCCGGATTAGTGAAGTTAATCAGGAAGGCTTCGGGTGCAAGCTCTTCCATTTCCTTGCAAATTTCGAGAATGACGGGAATTGTCCGGATCGCTTTGGCGAACCCTCCGGCCCCGGTTGTTTCCTGGCCAATGCAGCCATATTGCAGCGGAATCCGTTCGTCCGCCGCCCGGGCATCCAGTCCTCCGACGCGAATTTGGGTCAGGACAAAGCTGGATCCGGAAATCGCTTCCCGGCGATCCATCGTCAGATGCAGCCGAATGGGAATCCCTGCGTTCTCAATCATTCTCCGGGCAAGCGCACCGACAATTTGCAGCTTGTCCCGGCCTGCATCAATATCTACAAGATACAGCTCCTGCAGCGGAAATTGGTCATAATTCTTAATAAATCCTTCGATCAATTCGGGGGTATAAGAGGAACCCCCGCCGATAACGGCCACTTTAAGCGGTTTAGAATTCAACGAGATTCTCCCTCCTGTATGAATTTAATCGTTCGGTCACCTGCGGCCCTGCAGGAAGCTGAAGCTGATCCATCCCCATCAATACCGCGCCGAAGACCGGCTCCATATCCGGAATTTCAATCGTAAAAGGAGTGTTCTGCTGACGCAGAGTCTTGTCCAGACTTTGCAGCAGGCAGGAGCTCTTCCCCCTTTGAAAAATGCTTCCGATCAACACTACCGGGATGTTATCCACTCCAAAGCTTCCCATTCTTTTCATGACGGAGCGTGCTGCATTGCCCAGTTCATGCCCGACCTTGGTTAACAGGCGAATCGAGAGAGCATCCCCGTCCTGGACCGCTTCATGAAGAACAATGGTCAGTTCCGATGGAACCGTCCCTACCTGCCGGTCCAAATAATCATTGAGCAGCGCTTCCATGGAGGAATAGCCAAGATAAGAAGGAACTCTGTATGTAAGGATAGAAGAAATATCCCTCTGCTCCCATGATCTGACTGCCGCTCTGAAGGTTTCGATCGCCATATGATTTCCCCCGGCATAATCGCCGTAAAGATAACCGAATCCTCCTGTTTGTATGACTTTGCCATCCTTGTTCCTGCCGAACGCATTAGTACCGCTTCCACAGACCAGTACAATTCCTACGTTGTCTGAGCTTCCCGCTCGCAACCCGGCCATCGTATCGCAAGCCAGGTTCCAGTTGGCTACCGGAATCTGCTTCAGTCTGGATTCCAACCGGGCAACATCTGCTTCGCGGTCGGCTCCTGCGAGCGTATATTGGACAAAATCGAGATCTTTATACTGCAAGCCGGCCTGTTCCAGTGCATGCTTCATTGCAGTTGAAATATGGTCCATCGCTCTGTCGAGACCTATCTTCTGGTAATTGGCCCCACCGGCCAGCCCTTCCCCGAGCAATTCCCCCTCGGCGTCGGTTATTACCGCATAGGTCTTACTCCCACCGCCGTCCACTCCCATAATCAACGCCATCCATCAATCTCCTCAAGACAAAATTTAATTCAAAAATCAGTTAGTTTATCCGAAGAATAAACTATAGTGATATCTTAATTTCCCTACCGCTAAATGTCAACGTTTTTTTTGCAACCGTCTTCAAAAAAAGCGTCTCCTTAAACTCCCACTCAAAGATTGCAGGTGACGTTGGAAGCCTGTCATATTTCAAAACTCTTCGTTATTTTCCTTGATGGAATTAATCATCCCATTCATCTGCATGTTCCTCAAAAAACCTCTTTAAAGCTCAAAAGAGCTTGTCCGTCTATACTGTACGAATGCTCCGTGGAATATCGAGTAATTGACCAATTTCCACATCAGACATGTTAGAAAAGTAGTACTGTAGGACTGCGGTACGTTTCTCATCTGGCAAAGTATGCATGGCTTGGCAAGTAGTTTCGGGGTAATTTTCTTTTCTGCCATATTTTTAAAAAAGTTGTGCAGACACAAAAATGCCCAACTGAACATAAGACAGTTGAACATGAGAGTTGATAATTTTTATAGACATTGTGTGTTTGTAATTTACAGCCATAATAATCCCATAACACTCCAAGACTTTTCTTGCTACGTCGAATGGTATTAAATCAGGGTAAAGCAATTCAAACAAGCCATCACTTTCATTCACTATTAACTTCGACCATAAATCCTCCGGGTGCATTGACATAAAAGGTATAACCATGGGCGTGCCGCGGAGGATCTACATCATATCCATCCTCTTTCAAGCGTTGGTTGATTTGGTCTACCTGGTCTCTACTTTCCTGAGAGAACCCAATATGGAAACTTTTCGGATAATGGACTTCCCTTCCCTGCATCAAAGTCAGCACGAAACCATCGTCATCAAGCATTGCTACGAATCCGTTTCCTAGACTTCCTCCAAACGTCATACCAAAATAAATTTCTAAAAACTTTTGAGCAGCAGGCACATCCGTAACAGTAAGATTGAGGTGATTAAGTTTCATTTTTTCCATCCTTTCTTCATCATGTACTACATTGCATTGATATCATCTTTATATTACAATCAATTGTATATAAATAAAAATATATATTTTGGAATATACATATTCCTTCAAGTATATGAACTAAGGAGTTAAATCCTATGGAGTTATTGCAGCTACATTATTTTCGTACCGTCGCTAGACTGGAACATATGTCAAAGGCAGCTGAAGAGCTTCGAGTTGCGCAGCCTGCCCTTAGCAAAACCATCTCTAGGTTAGAAAAGGACCTGGGGGTCCCGTTATTTGATCGACAAGGAAGGAAAATTCGACTAAATAAGTTTGGTAAGGCCTATTTGAAGAAAACCGAAGCGGCGTTAGGCGCTCTCGAAGAAGGTCGTAGGGAACTCTCTGATCTTTCGGGGGCGGAACGGGGAAGTATTTATTTGGCAACCACTACCCTAGATCGCCTTTCCGAACCCGTGGGTAGGTTTCGTTCCCTTTATCCCAAGGTCAACTTTCGCATTACTCAGACCCCAATGGAAGAAATGGAACTATTGCTGGAAACTGGCGAGGTCGATTTCTGCTTTACTTCCATGCCAATCGAACGTCCAGGAATTCGCGAATTTCCTTTACTCGAGGAAGAAATTTTTCTGGCCATACCACCTGAACATCGATTTAGGAACAAGACAAGCATTTCTTTAAGTGAACTAAGGAGTGAGCCATTTATTTCTTTCAAAAAGGGCACCCATTTCCGAAAGATAAATGATGGGCTTTGCCAAGAGGCGGGATTTGAGCCGAATGTCGTGTGCGAGGTTGACGAACCCTTAGCCATCATTAGCCTTGTACGCGCTGGTCTTGGAGTGGCGTTTGTGGGGACATGCAAATCGCGTGATGACTCACCGATTTCTTCTACAATGTCTCACCAATCAATGCCCATTGCCCCCTGTAAAACGGATGACGGTTCACCGATTTTACTGCATATCAATCCCCTTTGTCAGCGTATCTTTCAGCTGGCTTGGGCCGAAAATCGTTACCAATCAAAGGCAGCATCTAACTTTCGTGATTTTCTTGTTCGGTATTTCGAAAAATAATAGGGGTAAAGCCAGCAACTGGCTTGAATCGGGACAAACGTAGAAACATAGAAAGAACATGTTTTTTACATGCTCTTTCTATGTTCAATACAGCTACGATTTCCTTACTGTTTTTAGAGCACGGCTCCATGATAGAGTTTCATCTAACATCGTAGTGGTATAATCAGTATGAAAGTCGGCAGGGTTGAACACTTTAGAATTTGTGAAATCGGTAAAAATGGATAAGGTTGGATGCGCACGAACTGTCGCGACTAATAATTCGCCTAGGATTCCGCGTAAATGCTCAGCAGCACGAGCTCCGCCTGTAGAACCATAGCTTACGATCCCCGCTGCCTTATTGTTCCATTCATCGCGTGCTGAATCAAGCGCATTTTTTAATGCTCCTGTAATGCTGTGATTGTATTCTTGGACAATAAATACGAAACCATCTAAGCTAGAAAGTTTTTCTGACCAAGCTATTAATCCTGGTTCTTTACCAGTACCTTCTCCTAAAAATGGCAATTTATAATCTGCTATATCCACGATTTCATAATTCGCATCTCCTCGTTTATCAGCAATTTCTTTTACCCAATTCCCTACTTGTGGACTTAAACGTCCTTGACGTGTGCTTCCTAAAACAATCCCAATGTTTAATTTTTCCACGTTACTCCTCCTCGTATCGTATTTACGTTCTAATCCACTGTGAGGACGATTTTTCCACGAACGTGCCCAGTCTCTACAGCTCTGTGGGCTTCGGCAGCTTGGTGCAGTGGAAATGATTGTGATATGACAACACGAAGCTGCCCTTGTTCGTACAACTGGGTGAGTTCGGATAGCCTTGATACGCTGCGCTTACTGCGGATGGGAACGGTTCCTAGCTTTTCTGAAAGATCGAAAGCAACGATCGTACCGATCCTTTTTTTGTCGTGGACGAGTTTCACAGAGGCTCTTAGCGCATCCTCGCCTGCTGCGTCAAGGGCTACATCGACCCCTTTAGGCGCAAGTTCGCGTACTCGATCAACTAGTCCTTCTCCATATGCGACTGGAATAGCTCCTAAGGATCGCAGGTAGTCATGGTTACGTGGACTAGCGGTACCGATCACAGTCGCACCCCAAGCT
This sequence comes from Paenibacillus sp. J2TS4, assembly GCF_018403245.1. GTDB lineage: Bacteria > Bacillota > Bacilli > Paenibacillales > NBRC-103111 > Paenibacillus_L. Next base: position 89,430 of record NZ_BOSH01000002.1, on the reverse strand, counting down.
CTTGCCAATTGAACTGCGAATGTTCCAACTCCTCCAGCAGCTGCGTGTATGAGCACTGTGTCCCCTTTACTAATTCCTAATTCCTGCAGTGCCGTATGAGCAGTCTGCCCTGAAGCGGTGAGTACACCAGCTTCTTCCCATGGCATGCTTTTAGGCTTTCTAACAAGTTGAGATGTTGGAACAACCACATATTCAGCATAGCTAGATAGAAGTGACCAACCAATAACTTCGTTGCCAACTGAAAATCCCTCAACTCCCTCTCCAACCACGTCAATGATGCCAGCAAATTCATTTCCTAGTATTTGAGGGTATTGAATTTTCACTCCTGGTGGGCTAAAACCTTGCCCGCGAATCCCACAGTCAACGGGCTGTACGCCGGCCGTTTTTACTTTTACTCGAACTTGCCCGGTCCCTGGAACAGGATTATCGAAGTCCATCACTTGCAATACTTCTGGTGTTCCTGGTGAATGAAAGGCTACTGCCTTCATTTTCATCAGCTCCTTTAATTTTTTATAAAACTTTTGTTGGTGTTCTAGATTTAAATCTAAACAGGTGAATCAAGATCAAACCGGCATATGAAAGTGAGAGAATCAAATAGAGATTGTTATAAATTACACCTTCTCCAATAATATAGAACGGGTTCCAAGCGGATAGCAGAACCATCCAGTAGTTCTGAGCAACAAGTCCAATCAAAGAACCAACCGATAGCAGAAGGAGTCCCATCGTCAATAATGATTTGAGTCGATAACGGTCTGATAGTTTACTATAGATCATGGAACCGATGGCATAAACGAGTAGATAAGCGGAGGATACCCAACTTACCTGCCTGTAAGTCAGTCCGTATTCTTGGCTGATTTCAGGCAGTACGATGTTAAACATCGTTGCGCTCATCATCGAAATAACCATCGTGAAAACCAATGGACGAATGAACTTGTCGCCAATGCGGGGTTCGACTGTTGAAACCATCATGCTTTTAGAAGCTGTTCCCTGTGAATCACTTCCCATATCTGTTTCCTCCCTCCCTTATAGCTGCTCTGATTGATCAATCAAAGTGCATTGTCAGCTCGCAATATGTATTATATAATCGTAATTAGATAATAAAAAATACATCTTTTGATATATATTCATATACTGAATGTAATGAATGAGGGGGAAGTGAATGGAACTGCTACAACTTAAATATTTTTTAACCGTTGCTAAGTTAGAACATATTACGAAAGCCGCGCAAGAACTTCATATCGCCCAGCCAGCCTTGAGTAGAACGATTCATCGGCTGGAAGAGGACTTGGGTGTACCATTGTTTGATCGTAAAGGACGACAAATTCGTTTGAATCCCTTTGGAAAAGCTTTTGAAGCAAAAGCGAAGGCTGCAATCCATTTGCTTGAGGAGGGGCGACGGGAAATAGAAGATCTATCGGGCTTAAAGCAAGGTCGTATTCACCTGGCAATTATGAATATGGAACAGGTTAGAGAACCTCTGCAGACCTTTTTGGCTGAACATCGAGAGGTTAATTTACAGATGTTTCAATTATCTATGGAGGATTTCGAGAACTTAGAAACAAAACGAGAAGTAGACTTCTATTTAACTTCGTTGCCGATTCATCAGGAAGGATTCAGTGAAATTCCATTGATTCGAGAAAAGCTCTACCTCGCTGTACCGCACGGACATAAATATGCAAATCGCAAAGCGATTAACCTTAGTGAAGTGTCAGCTGAACCTTTTGTTGGATATAAAGAAAATTCTCCTTTGCGGATAATGAATGATGACCTTTGCGCTCAAGCTGGATTTCGTCCGAAGATGGTGTGTGAAACTGAAGATCCTGCGAATATCGCCGGTCTTGTTCGTTCTGGATTTGGTGTCGCCATTGTCGGTGGTTGTAAAAGTGGGGAAGAGTTGGACTTAGTCAAACTGCCGATCGAGGATCTTGCAGGTGAAAGGATTTTTCGGATAATCTGGCGGGAGGATCGTTATTTATCACAGGCAGCGATCGCATTTCGAGGTTTTATCGTTAACTATTTCAAGGATGAAGAAACAATAGGAAACGCGGTTAGGAAAGCATTGATGTTACGATAGAAGCCGACCTGTTAAAGAGGCGATGCTTGCAAGTTGGATTACTTAAATTTGAAATGGAGAACTCTACAAACAACATTGACTGCAGGAGATCTTGCTGAGGAAAGTAACCTGACTATTGGTGCGATTACAGGAGTGATTGACAGATTGGAACAAGCTGGATTCGCCCGCCGGGTAAAAGATCCCAATGACCGAAGACGCTCACTCAAATAGACCACTTGAATGAAATTTTCTTTTGTTATTTCTCCCTAAGTTCTCTAAGAGATTTTACCGCGATTAGATCAGAAAGTCGTGATCCTCTAATCTAACTTAACTGGATGTCACTATCGACTAGCGATTAAGGAGTTTGAACATCGGTTCCGCAAAAGAATCCATTTTTTTAAAAAATGGATTCTTTTTATTTACCATCAACTTTGGGGTTATGCGGAATTATTTATCAGACTTTATTTCAAAGCTGCACCACATCCATTTGAACAAATTTACAGGAAAATACGTCTATATTTGCATTGCATTGTTATCGCTTTTTTGAGATCATGCTCAGCTATTAAGATAAGACTCTATAGAGTTTTTCATATGATTAACGAGTGCTGTCACCCCGGAGTCCAGTCCTTCCCACTTATCAACATACTCTCCCCGATAGGCTTTTCTAGCTAAGTCAAGTAAAGTCGCATGTTCTTTAGGCAACCGAGGTATAGCCCATTCTGCAGCCACATCTTTTGGAGAAATTTCACCAACAGCCACTGTCAGCCACATTCGGGCTAAGGTTAAAATGACGTTGCGTTCGTCACCCTTGATACCCTCAATTAACCCTGGCAAAGACTCCCTAATCGCTCTTCGAATATCTGTCATTGGCACGGGTTCAAGTATATCTGAAGCATCAGGACCAAAAAGTGAAACGCTATTCTTTCTTACTTGTGCTAAAACAATAGCCAAATCAGGGTCATAAGTTGGTTCCTGGATTTGTCCTTTCTCCAACTCATCCCTGAGCCACTCACCATAGATAAACTCGTTTTTTGGCGGGTATCGCCAAGGTACAACATCTCCATGATTTATAACCGTGACTTCAAGTGGTCTCACAGAATCTGTATTTCCAATCTTTCCAGATATAAGCATTAGTCTGTCTGTTAGTTTTCTTCGAGTTAATTCAGGTAAACTATGATTTACGACCACTAGGACATCTACATCACTGTTAATGCGCAAGCCACCAATTACGGCAGAACCAAATAGATATACCGCGACTACCTCACTGCCAAGTAACTCCTCTACAATTTTTAATGCTTGAATCGCTTCCTTCGGTATTTTTTCGTTATTCAAATCGCCCATCAACTACAAACTCCTCTCGTCTAAAATGATATATTCACATAAAGCTCAACTGGTAATATTTCAGAAATTTCTTTATTTCCGTGGAATCACCGAATAATCATGTCTATCTTTTCGCGGAAATTTATTATACTTGGTTCTCCACCTGAAAAGCAGCAAACTCAAAGCTAAAATCATCACGGCCCCCGCAAGAGCTGCCATGGCAAAAAGACTTCCGTTTTCTTCATCAAATAGTAATAACATTCCCAGATTCATCAATGCATGAAACGATACTGCTAACATGAGATGGTTCCCTTTTGCCCTACTCAACAACTCTCCGAGAAATACTGACATGGAAACAGTCGATAAAATAAATAAACCGGCAAACATGAAACCTTCAGAAAAAATACCAACATGCCAAATACCCCATAACAAACCGACAAGCAAAGAGGCATTAAGCACTCTTAAACGGGTCTGTAGGAAGGGTTGAAGAAAACACCGCCAGCCAAATTCTTCACCTGCAGCTCCGATAAATTGTGCAATGATGATCAGCCAAAACGGGCTCGACAGATCTGAGGGGTGAACAAAATCTACGGAAACACCCCATACCCGATACCAGCCTATCGCTATTGCAAATACAAATACTATCGATGCAAGGACAATCAGCAAACGGCGGAGGATATTTGAATTAAAACGAAACCCGGATGCAATATGAAGGGAGTGTCGCCTAAATAGCAACATGATAATGACAACGCCGAACGTTGGACCAAACTGTGTCAGCTGAATAACCTCGGTCGGGATTCCGGTATCGGGTTGTATAAGCCCAAAAAATCCCGCAGCAAACAAAGTGACAAGATAATAGACTAATACGATGATAACCATTTTTGTTGCTTTGATTTTGTTGCTCATTTTGTTTCTCCTTCCCCCTTTCTTCCAATAATTTCTCCCCCATTTGGTCTTGTTTCATTTAGTCTAATTTCTTAGCAAATAAAACCCTATCTTGATTTGGTCCGTCATAATCAGCAAAAACAGAAACTCCATCAACTTCTTTGTTTCCTTTTTCAATTTCAAATCCCATCTTGATGTGATAGGCAATCGAAACTTTGTTCACAGGGGACGTTACACAGCGGACAATGTTTCTGCCATTCTCTTTAACAACATTATAAAATTCATTATAAAGTTTCTTGCCAATGTTATTTTTTCGATATTCAGGATCTGAACCTTTCACTAAACGAATTTCCATTTAAAAACCCCTCTCGTATATTATGTAATACACACAACTAAATCTCTCCTATCCTGTCAGCTGTCTTTATAGAAAGGAATAAACTTAGCGCCCCTATTGAACACAGTATTACTATGATAAGCTCATTATTAAAATGAAAAATCGAGGAAAGGTTTGGTAAATTCATTGCTATTATTGCGCAGATTACGGTTGAAACCGTTGCTCTTTTCCAAATTGCAAAGAAAAAAAGCGGGATGAAACTAATTAGCGTGACAATAAACGATCCGACAATCATACCACTAAAGTAACTTACAATATTCGATCCCGTTATTGAAAAATATATAATAGGAAACATTTGGTTAAGCAAATATGTTGCCACACCTGTCAATAGAAAAGAGGCAATGGTAGTCATAAAGATAAAAAGGGCGATAAACAACACTTTTGCCGCAAACAGTTTTCTTCTGCTAATCGGATACCCGAAGGAGAGCGTGATGGTTTTATTTTTATATTCCTCTATGAAAACCTGACTGATCATCGATGCTCCAAACAGGACTAACCCCCTCTGGATGGATTGGATAAGTTCGAACAGAGAATCAAAGTTCTGTCCAAAATCAGCGCTTACCATTTTTATAAAAAACACCGGCAACAACATAAGAATAAACCAGTAAATGGCTACCTCACCCAAAATAGATTTTTGTTTTAATTTTCTCCATTCCAGCTTTACTAGTTTATTCAATATGGCCACCCTCATTAATTAGCTTATAAAAATAGTCTTCCAATGAACTCGTATGTTTTTGAATTTCTTCTATCCCTATATCATGTAAGACCAACATCTTGGAGATGGCATTTGGTGATTGTGTCCAATCGTAAATTCGAATTTTTTTATCTTGGATGATTTTCATATTGGAAATCTGGAGTTCACTTTCAAGTAAATAAACTGTTTTTTCTACATCCGTCGTTACAAGCTCAATATAATCCGTTCGTTGCTTTCGAATATCCGCTAAAGTGACTTCATTTAATAACTTTCCGTTATTAATCACACCGATCCTGTCCACAATCTGTTCCATTTCACCTAAAATATGACTTGAAAGAAGAAAGGTAATCCCGTAATCCTTATTAAGCATAAGGATTAAATCACGAACATCCTTGATTCCTATTGGATCCAGCCCATTGGTTGGTTCATCTAAAACAATTAGTTCAGGCTTCGTGATGATCGCTCTGGCAATCCCCAATCGCTGCTTCATCCCGAGTGAAAAGTTCTTCACTTGCTTTTTTTCAATACCCTTTAAGTGAACCAAATCCAAGGCTTCTCTTACAGCTTTATCATCATAAAACCCTAAATATTCACAATGAAGTTTTACATTTTCAATGGCGGTTAAATGATCAAAAAAGATGGGATATTCAATGATACTTCCGACCCGTTTTAAATCCGATTTCGACTTTTCTGTCAACAAGTGACCAAATAATTCTATTTCTCCACTTGTGGGAATCATTAATCCAGTGAGCATTTTCATAATGGTTGTTTTCCCGGCTCCATTTTGACCGAGGAAACCATAAATTTCTCCCTTTTTAATATGAAGGTTGATATTAGAAACAAGCTCTCTACCATTAGCTTTTTTCGTTAGCCCCCTTGTTCGAATGACATCATTCATTTTTTTACCTCCCTTACTACTTTCATCATAAGGAACAGTTATAACATTTTTCTTTCTCATTCCTTACAAATTTCTTAAATACTTTTCAACCGTTAAGGCAGGTCTAACAGAACACCTCTTCTTAAAAAATTAATACGTAATACGTTTAAATACACAAGTAAAGACCGTTTTTTTATACGGCTTACTGCTTAGATGAATAGAACCCTTCATGGATTCCGTTAATCGTTTTGTAATACTTAACCCAAGGCCACTTCCCAGAAATTGCGGATTTCTTGCATCATCTAACGTATATAACCGTTCAAACACCCGATCTTGATGTACCTCGGATATTCCTTTTCCTTTATCCCAAATGTCTATTGCCATGTATTTTCCATCTTCTCGAAGCGTTAAACCAAACACTCCACCATCACTTCCATACCGAATGGAGTTAGAGATTAAATTGCTGAGTATGCGATTTAACGCCTCTTCGTTTCCAAGGATATAATATGGTTGTTCTGGAATGTCAATCTCAACCTGAAGACCTGTTTCTTGTAACAACTCAAAAAATTCCAACACATTTTTCCGACAAATTTCATTGATTGATATCCTGCTTAGAGGAATTGCATAATCATCCGATTCTATTTTTACAAGGTCAAAAAATTTATTCATTAGAGCAATTACACTTAACGTTTTTTGGTGAAGGCGAAAAGTGATCTCATTCCGCTCTTTCTCGGTCATCTCTTGATCCAGTTTTAATTTTTCTACATAGCCCAAAATAACAGTCAGTGGAGTTTTCAAATCATGTGACATATTGGAGAGCATTTTTCTTAAACTTTCTTTTGTCTTTGAATAATCCGCAATTACCTTTTGGTTATTGTCCAAGAGACGGTTGATTTGAATAAGGAGAAGTTGAATATTTTTTTGGTCTGTTTGAATGAACACTTTTTCTGCAGACGCTTGTTCCAAAATGTCGGCTACTTTTTCAATTATTCCTTGCAGGTCTTGGTTCAATTTTCTTCGGGAAAGGTATTGCAACACATTGATAACAACTAACACAATAACGATTAAGCCAAATACTAAGACCATAAGCTATTCACCCAATTTATATCCGATCCCCCAAATTGTCTGAATATACTTTGGGTTAGACGGATCGTCTTCAATTTTTTCCCGAAGCCTTCTGATATGTACATTTATCACATTTTCATTTCCATAATAGTCATCTTCCCAAATAGAATGGTAAATTTGCTCCTTTGTAAAAACTCTGCTTTGATTTGTCATAAACAGCTTTAACATATGAAACTCCTTTGATGTAAGTTGGACAGATTTATCCTTAACTCGTGCAGAAAAGGTGTTTAGATCAAGGGAAAGCTCCTTAAAATGAAGGGTAGTAGGTTTAGATTGATTCTCTTTCGGAAGATATTGCGTTGCCCTCCGAATAGCAGCATGTACCCTGGCGGTTAGTTCTATCATGGAAAAGGGCTTGCTAATATAATCGTCAGCTCCAAAACCGAGGCCTAACGCTTTATCTATGTCACTTCCTTTTGCTGAAATTATTAGTACAGGAATTAAATTTGTTGATCTTATCTGTTTCAAAAAGTCCATTCCGCTTAACTTAGGAAGCATTAAATCAAGCAAGATCAAATCAACCTTGTTTTTTCCAAGAAGAGTTAAAGCCTCTTCTCCGTCAAATGCAGTGAATATTGTAAAATTCTCCTGTTCCAAGTGACTTGTAACCAACTTACAAATATCTATATCATCTTCTACAAGTAGAATATTCTTTTGCACGTTTTCACTTCCAATCTTTTCTTAGTACCACTATTATATTTCACTTTTTCAGTGATCGCTTCAAGTTCATACTAAATTTCTTATTGGATATACTGGACCTCTGTCAAGAAAGTGGACACTCCGTTGGGATGAAAATGATCGGGGCTGTTTTAGATAAACTCTCGTACGCCTACTCTTGATGAGTGAAAATTGCCACTAACTGAAAAAAGCCCCCGAACGGGGGCTTAGTCTGAGTTCTCAAAAGCTCGGCAAAATTCAATTATTTAATAGTTCCTTTTTCATTGATAATTTTCGTCGCTTCATCGACCATCCATTTCTGCACTTCGTCGATCGACGCATTGCTCAGCATAAATTTGCTGAATCCATCGTTGATAATTTTCGTCAATTCCGCCGAAGCCGTCGTCATCACTTGCGAACCGTCCAAAAATTGGATCTCCTCTCCAGCAACCGAATTTCTCAAGGAGTCTACATCATACCATTCTTCCTTGCCGGCAATCAGTCGGTCCAGAATCGCGTTGTTATTCGCTTTTTTCCAACCGGAGAATTCGGCTCTCGCCGGCGAATCGGCTGTAGTCATGAATCTCATCAATTGGAACGCCGCGTCTTTATGCTTGGAAGTCGCGCCCATCGCCACTTGGGAGCCGCTGGTAAAATACTTGCCGCCCTCGTATTCTTTAGGCTCGGCCCCTTGCGGCGGCAGCGGCACCGGAGCGAACGCCGTTGTGAACTGGTGCGGATATTGCTCCTGATTGCCCGCATCGGGAATCGTCCAATTGCCGGTGAGAATCATTGCGGCTTCTTCGTTGAAAAATTCCGTCCGGTAGTTCAGCTTGGCGGCCAGCACGTCCGCATAAGGCTTCGCGGATTTGTCTACTTCCTCCATATCTTTGCGCAATTGGAAGAAGTACTTGTACGTCGGATCCGCCATAATCGTCGTCCCGTCGCTGTAAAGGAACGGATCCTTCATTACTGTCTGCGCCGGAGCGTTCATGTACAGCTCCCAAGTGTGAAAGTACGTGCCGTAACGCTTGTCCACGCCTTCTCCTTGGGTCAGCTTCTTGGCATAATCGCGGAAATCGTCCCAAGTCCAGCCGTAGGTCGGCACCGGAAGCCCTGCCTCATCCAGCATGTCTTTGTTCAACATCACGTAATTGACGCTCTTCGTGTACTGCATGCCGTAATATTTGCCGTCAATTTTCGGATTGACATAATATTCGTCTTCGGGCACCAGGTTGTTTTTCTCGTAGAACTCATTCAACGGAGTCAGCGCGCCCCGGCTCGCCCGCAAGAGAACGTCGCTGAGGCTCGGCAACTGCACTACGTCGACCGCTTCCCCGGAAGAAATGAGAAAATCGAGCTTCTTCATCATTTCCACGGAATCGCCGGGAACGAGCACGACATGCTCGACCTTGATATCCGGATTTTCTTTCATGAACTCTTCCAGCATGGCATCGGTGCTGACTGACTGCGCCTCGTTGTCCCAGTTGTAATACTTGATGGTCACTTGTTCCTGATTCCCGCCGGCATTGCCTGAGTCGCCGGTCCCCGGCTCGGAGCCGGATTTGCCGCATGCGCTCAACAACAGGATCAGCATCAGCGACAGACTAAGCAATAATGAAATACCGCGTTTGCTTTTTTGGTTCATTTTGCTTCAACCCCCGTTACTATATATGGTTCGAATAACTTTCAACATCAGTATAAACACGGACGTCCGCGGCCAAGTGCAAAATTTTGAGGTCCTGGGCAGACGATTTTGACCTTTTGCGCCGAACTCAGCCCTTCACACCGCCGAGCGAAATCCCGTTAATGACTTGTCTCTGCATCGTAATAAAGACGATCACCAGCGGAACAATGGCTGACAAGGCGGCCATCATCATAATCGCATAATTGTTCGTATAATCATCCCTAAATAGCGTCATTCCAAGCGGAATCGTATACAGTTCCTTACTAAGCAGGAAAATGAGCGGATTCTGGTAATCGTTCCAGGTCCAAATAAATTTAATGATCGCCACGGTGGCCAGCACCGGCTTGCATAGCGGGAGCATAATGGACACGAACGTTCGGATATGGCCCGCGCCGTCAATCTTCGCCGCTTCGATAAATTCGTCGCTGACACCGGCCATGAACTGGCGCAGCAGAAAAGTGAAATAGATCGAAAACATGCTCATCAGAATCAGCGCGGCATGCGTATCGTAAAGGCCGAACCAGCGGATCAGCAGGAACCGCGGAATCAGCGTCGCCTGGTCCGGTATAATCATAAACGATATAAGGGCCAGAAACACCAGATTTCTTCCCCGGAACCGCAATTTGGTCAAGGCGTAAGCCGACATCGACGATATAACAAGGGCAATGCATGTCGTAATGACCGCAACTAGCAACGAGTTAGCATAAAAGTGATAAAAAGGCACTTTCCCCATCCAGACGGTTTTAAAGTTGTACAGCACGTTGATCTTCTCGGGAATCCATTGAATCGGAAAGCGCATCACATCTTTTTCAAACTTGAAGGCCGCCGACACCATCCATATTAATGGAATCAGGAAGATGACGGATATCCCTGCCATAACTACAGTCGTAATAATTTTTGCAAAATTTTTGCGAACAAGCAGCAAGACGATCCCTCCTCAAAATTATAGCGTATCTTCTTGTCTCATCTTCCAGGTGAGCGCCGTTACAAGCCCGATAATGGCAAACAGCAGCCAGGAAATCGCGGACGCGTAGCCCATGTTATAAAATTTGAAGCCTTCCTCGTATATGCGGTAGACAAGCACAGTCGAGGAATTGTTCGGGCCGCCATCGGTCAGGAAAGAAACAACGTCGAAAACTTTGAACGATCCGATCAGCATCGTGATGAACAGGAAGAACGTCGTCGGACGCAGCAAAGGAATGGTTATTTTGAAAAATTTCTGCAATGCGGTTGCCCCGTCGATTTCCGCGGCTTCGTACAGCTCTTCCGAAATGTTCGTCAGACCGGCCAAATAAATGATGATCGTATAACCGAGCCCCGCCCAGGCGCTGATAATCGCGACGGATAACAGGGACGTCTTCGGATCGGCCAGCCATTTCGGCGGGTTGGATATTCCAATGTCCATCAGAAACTGATTGATCGGGCCGAGGGAAGGATGGAACAAAGCGCTCCATACGGCGGCTACCGCAATAATGGACGAGATATAGGGGATGAAAAACGCCACTTTGAAATAATCCTTCAAATATACTCTGCTTTGGATCAGAACCGCCAGCACCAGGGCGATGGCGATCGGAACCGGAACCGTGAAAATCGTATAGATCAAATTATTTTTCAACGCTTGCAGGATAGTCGGATCCTGAAACATATAAATATAATTTTCGAGCCCGACGAATTTAATTCCCTTGATCCCCGATAGCAAATCCCAGGATGAAAAGCTCAGGTAAAGCGAAAAACCGAGGGCAAATACGTTGAGCAGCAACATGCCCACGATCTCCGGCCCAAGAAAGAGCCAACCGATCAGTGCTTCCTTTCGCTGCAGAGTCCAAAACTTCCGGGGTTTGGGAAAACTTTCGGGCGCGGTTTGTTTAGCAACATCCACGTTGTATCACCTCAACATTTTGTTCGTTGCTACTAATCATAATCAAACGTCCTGCCGCTCAAAGGATGGATTCTGACCAGCTATGTGAAATATTTTGACTTTTTTAAAGAACAATCATTCCTGAAATAAAAACAACCTGCCCATATCGCTATTGGACAGGTTGTCAGCCGGAGATCCCGATTTATTATCTTCCTACGGAGTGCCGCGTTTTATAGTCGCTGGGAGTCATGCCTATATATTTCTTGAACACCTTCGAGAAATAGGTTCGGTCCGAGTACCCCAGACCCATTGCCAGCGATTCGAGGGTTTGGCTGGACGTCGTCAACATTTTCGCGGCAATCTTCATCTTGTATTGATGAACGTAATCCGTAAAATTAATGCCGGTCAACCGCTTGAAGTAACGCGAGAAATAACTCGGATTAAGAAATAAATAACGGGCCATGTCTATAGACGTAATATTCTCCGATAAATGCCGGTCGATATATTGCTGAATGACCTGCAGCTTCGGTTCCCGTACGGCAGGGCTCGGTCCCTGCCGGTTCTGCGCGATTCGCACGAGTTTGTTCCCCGCCAAATCCATCGCGTCCCGCAATGTCCTTGCGGAGGATAAATAGAAATAAAACGCCTCGTCCGAATTCGGGCTTCCAAACATCATTTCAATACTGCGCAGCAGATACGATACGTCTCTCGCGAATTCGCCCGGCTCTATTCTTTGTTCTTGCGCTGCCTTGCCTACATTTGCAACGGCGCGACGAACAGCATCGATGTCGTTCTTCAGCAAGGCCCGTTCAAGCTCCGGTTTATACGGGTCGAGAAATCCTTGGGGGGACGGCAGGAATAAATTTTGCGCAAAACGATTGATTTCCGAAACCGTCAATTCGTCGCTCTCATAAAATTCGTTCTTACGGTGAACCATTGAATGGTAGACGGGTCCGATCGACTGCACCAGCATTTTATCCGTAACGGCGACCGTACTTAACCGTACCTTTATAAATTGAGAGCAGCGCCACCGCAGATCCTGCAAATACTTGTGGAAATGCTGATTCGCGTTATTCGCCAAATTAAGCCGATAGTTATATAAAACGGCAAGGTGGTCCTGTTCCATAAACGGCGTGATGCCCTCGTACGATGCGGACAACTCCGCCGCAATGTTGTAAATGGCATACAAAATCAACGAAAGGTCGCTTTGGTCGTACAATTGTTCATAAGGAGAATAATTGAGATGGACGATCCCCAGCATAAACCAGGGGTATCCCCACGAAATGCCCAGCTGAGCCGCATACCCTAGCGTCGTTTCGGGATGAACGCCGTCGATGACTCTCTGAAACAAGCCTTGTTTGAAAAGCTCACTGTTGTAATTGGACGTCTCATGATCGATTCTGGTCGCTTTCGCCTTCAGCAAACGTATCGATTTTCTTAAACTTTGCTCCAACTGCTCCTCCGTTAACTGATCTTTGAGCAAGTAATCGTCCGCATTCAACCTTACCGCGCTCTGGGCGTAATGAAAATCCTCGTGGCAGGTCAAAAAGATAACTCGAATGTCCGGCTGCATCCGGGCAAACGCGGCCGCAAGCTCAATTCCGTTCGTCTGCGGCAAGCCGATGTCAGTAATAACGATGTCCGGCGCCGTTTCTTTAAACATATGCAGTGCCTTGGCGCTCGAATAGGTTGTCCCGACGATATGCAGATTGAGCGATTCCCAGTCGATCATTTGCCGCAGCACTTTCAGCATTGGCACATCGTCATCAATTAACATGACTTTATGCATCATAGTGTCGTCCCCCCCGTCAAGAAAAGGTTTCGTTCTCCTACAGGAATATGAAGGACGGCGCTTATCCCTCCGAGCGGATTGGAGCGGAGCGTCAAAGTGGCGGACGGACCGAATGTCAGCCTTAACCTTTGGATCACATTGATCAGCCCCACCCTTTCGTAGGAGGAATAGGCTTCCGTATCGTCGGACGACAGCCGGCCATTCAGTTCCTTCATAAGCTCCTCCCCCATGCCGCATCCGTTATCCTCGATTTCGACGGCAATGCCATCCCCGCTTCTGGCGCGAACGGTAATGACCGCATCATGCTTATCCATCAGTCCGTGCACGATGGCGTTCTCGATTAACGGCTGCAGAATCAATTTAGGGATCACCGTCTGCTCCAGTCCCGGTTCCAGATCAACCTTCAGTTCCAGCGGAATTTCGTTCCGAATTTTCATAATATCGACGTAATGACCAAGCAGCTTGCATTCTTCCTGCAAGGTTGCCGGTTCATTGAGCTTGAGGTACGCCCGCAACAGGCTCATAAGTGAATCGATGATTCCGCTGTGAAGCCGATCCTTGTGCAAGATCAAGCTGCATTTGATCGAATTCAGCGTGTTGATCAGAAAGTGAGGCCGGATTTGCATAAACAATGCCTCCAGTTCCATCACCCTCTTCTGTTCCTGCTCCTGCTCGATGTCGTAAATCAAACCTTGAAGCTGAGCCAGCATCGTATTTAACGTAAGCCCCAGTTCGGCGATATCGTCCTTGCCCCTGACCTCAAGCCTTGCGTCAAGGTTGCCCGTACCGAATTGGCGGACCACGCGCTGCAGCTTTTGAATGGGCATGTGCAATCTTTTCGCAATAAATATGGACGATATGGAAAAAATGATAAAGAATAAGAAAACAGCGGCAATTCCGGCATAAAACGTTCTTGAAATTTCGCCCGTGAACGCTTCTTGGGACGCCTCGTAAACGAGAGTCCAATTTGTTTTGTCCAGCGAGACTTCCGACCGCAACTTTGAATTGGCGGGCGCCGATCCATGCGGCGAAAGGTCCTTATTGCCGGCGATGCGATTCCCTTCCGCGTCGAACAGAGCTACCCTCCCGAACTCCACCGGCTTCAACAGATCTTCGAAATAGGACTCGGAAACGCCGATCAGGAGGACCGACAGGAATTTCTTGTCGCTGCTGTCATGGATGACCCGGGCGATATAGTAACTGCTCTTCTTCGTGGTTTGGTCGGTCGCCATGCCGAGCCATTGGAGTGTTTCCGGTCGGTTCAAATCCACTTTTCCCAGCAAAAAATCCAGGTTCTGGCTGACGGGCGTCAACTCTTCCGTATTGGAAGAAATAATAAACCGCTCTCTGTTAACCAGATACATGCGGGTATGGTTATTCAACGGTTTCGATGTGATCAGGGAAAATACGTCTTTGATCTGCGTAAAGTTCGTATAATCTTCGAAAGTGCGAATTCGATCCGTATCTGCGAATTTTTTCAGGTATTCCCTAAAGCTCGAGTCATTGACAATAAAGTGCGAGGCAAACGTTACATCGTCGATCGTCTTGCCTATTTCATCGATCATCACATTCAGGAAATTATCGTTGGTTAATTGCAGCTTCTCTACCATGGTCTGCTTAATGAGAACGAAAGAGATAACCGACACTGCAATGATAGGCAAAAAAATGAAGATGAGAAACGACAACTGTATTCTTCGGTAATAGGTCAACTTGAACATGTTTACTCGCGCCTCTTCCATGCTGCTTTACTTTCATTGTAGCAGGACAACGAATCGGCCGCATTTCCTTTTTATACATATGCTCTTCTCCCCGAATCGGCCGATGTTGTCTAACGTTTTGGCGACGGCGTCTTCGGTCGCATTTTTCCACACCATAGCAAGCTCCCTTCGCTTTCTTTCATTGCTTGCTACCAATATAAGCGAAATAAGCGATCGTTACGGGTTCAAATTTTTGCTGAAGCGTGCAATATTTTGACTGTTACAAGAGAAAAAGGTTCCTCGCAAGGAACCCCCTCGTGCAAGGGATAGCTTGGTGCAAATCCGGCAGCTTTTTTTTGCAACCAAAAGAGGTCCAATTCCGTAGAAGAAGGTTAGGCGAAAGAATGCTTACATAATACGACCCCGGAAACGAGGATTTATGCTTATGAGTTCCAAACGAATCGTGATCGTCTGTACGATGGCGGCCGCCATCGCCATTGGCATCGTATGGAATGACGAGAAGAGTGCCGCTGCTTGCGTCGATAAATATAAGATTCTCAGCAAAATTGCCGGAAGCGGCAGAACGCTTCAAGACGCCGCCGGCCAAGATCCTTTGCTTCATGCGCTTGGCGCTACGTCGGATGAGGAATTATACGACGCCTTGTATGAAGGCAAATCGCTGGCGGACATCGCCGCCGCTAACGAGGCCGAGGTACAGAACGTCATCGATCTGCAAGTTGCCGAACTGACGGAACAACTGGACATGCGTCTCGCAGGCGGCAGCCTTTCCCTCGACGCGTATCTGGCCCATAAATCGGAAGTGGCGGAAGTTATCGCACGCAGCGTATACGGCGGGAACGTACCCTCAGGATCGGCTTGAACAGGAGCCGAGGAGAAAACAAAAACGGCTCTGACTTCAACCAAGTCAGAGCCTGTTGCCTATTCCGTTTGTTCCTTTTAATTCATCCTGTCTCAACTGCAATGCATCGCACAGCATTTCAAACGAGTCGCAAAAATGAGTCGAATTTTCTTCCATGACCTCTTCCACCGTTTTGTTTTGATATAATAGGTGAAGAAATGTAAAGTCTGATTGTAAAAGACTAAATCTTATATGAAAAGAGCGGTAAATATGAAATTATATACGGACTGGAGATACACGATTACCATCTTCAATTAGCCATGGAAAGGAGCGTGATAAACCAAGAAAAGAAAAGGAGAGACTTTTATGCGAAATAGAAAAGCAACAACAAATGACTATGCCTTGATTTTAAATCTGTGGGAACAATCTGTAACGGCCACTCATCATTTTGTGAGTTTCAACGATATACAGGAAATGAAGAGAGAAATCCCTTCGTATTTTCCTAATCTCGATGTACGGCTTTGGTATGCCGAAAGCTCTTTAATAGGCTTTTCAGCCACAAATGGAAATCACTTGGAAATGTTGTTTTTGGATCCTCGTCAAACTGGCAAAGGATACGGAAAACAAATCATCCGATCGTTAATCAGTGATTTTGGCGTGACGGCCGTTGATGTAAATAAGCAAAACGAGAACGCGGTCATGTTCTACTTGAAAGGCGGCTTTTCGATTGTCAGCGAAGATGCGACAGACAGCGCAGGCCGTCCTTATCCGATATTGCATTTGCAATATAGCGGGAAGCAGAAGTAAATCTTCTGCTTTTTTTTACTAGCCGACAACCATTCGATATCCCCTTAAGAAACGCATCCGTCTTCTAAAGACGGTGAAACCGCTTCTTCTTGTAATCAAATGCAGTTATCTTTTACCCTGCTCGCTTCCACGACTTGGTCGAAGAGAGAATGAAATCGCTGCTGCAGCCAAGGCTAAAATAACTACACCTGCACCTATCCACGGCATTGTCGTTACTGTACCGGTTGCATTTACTACAATCCCTCCGAATCCAGCTCCCATAGCAATCCCTAATTGCAGCACCGAAGTATTCAAACTTAAGGCCAAATCGGGAGATTGTGGGTTTTGTTGGATGAAATAGGTTTGCAAAGTAGGCGAAGTCATCCAGGCTGAACCAATCCAGATCGCAATGATCATTATTGTGGACACCATAGTTCCATTTAGAAGCGGTAAGAACGATAGCGCAACAGCGTGTATGATCAAGCTGACCACAACTGTCTTGACCACCCCCCAGCGATCCGCTCCGTATCCGCCCAAACGGGAACCTAACATGGCAAATACCCCCAATACAAATAAAGTCATGCTGATAGCGGCTGTATCCATATTCACCGTCTCACGCAAGAAAGGGGTCAAAAAAGTATAAGCGACCGCATAGCCCCCAATCCAGAATAACGTCATGAAAAAGCCGCTGACTACTTTACGGTTTCTAAATATAGCGGATTGCTGCTTGAACGGGATCGCTTTCCTCCCCGGCAAGGCCGGAATCAACCGCGCAATACCGATCATGATGAGAAGATTTGCTGCAGCAAGTACACTGAAAGCCGCACGCCAGCCCACCCAACCGCTAAGAGCCACTCCCAATGGCACTCCAAATACTAGAGAGCCGCTAAGTCCCATTGTCAGTATGCCAATGGCATTCCCCAGCTTCCCTGGCGGCACGAGTTTAGAGACCGTGCTCATTGCGACAACTGTAAAAATCCCGCCGCTTAATCCAAGCAAAATACGCGAGCCTAGCAATACTGCAAAATTCGGACTCCACCAAGCGATTAAATTTCCTGCAGTAAATAAACACATGGCTCCAATCATTACTTTTTTTCTATCCGCCCGCGCAGTGAGCATAACTATGACAGGAGCTCCAATGGCATTTGCTAGCGCATAGGCGGTCACCAATTGCCCAGCCAATGCTATACTGATTTGTAAATTGGTGGAGACCATGTTCAATACACCCGCAATCATATATTCCGCTGTGCCTGCTAAAAATACACCAACTGTCAAAAGGTATACGCTCCAACTCTTCATTATCTTTTCCCTCCCGGTAATCATCACTCTATTTTTGGTCAAAGTCGATTTTCAATATAACTATATTAGTTACATTGATGCGTAAAAAAAATTCGCCCCTGGTTAACTCTTCTTTTCAGAGGCATGAGCAAGAGTTTCTTTTAATACATCTGAAATGGAGTACATGGACAATTGCTGCTTCATGGCATCCTCCGTTTGGCCATACAGATGGCTCAATGCAGGTTGAATTCCTTGGGCGATAAGACAGCTATTGCTTGGCGTACTGTGATGAAGTTCAAATAAAGGCTTTTGTTCCAGTGCTTCATACACCTCTAACAATGAAATGGCTTCCGGGTTTCTCGCCAATCTCCAGCCCGTATCTGTACCCCCATGTTTTACAATCACTATTCCCGCTTTTCTAAGCTGCCCCAAGATGCGCCGGATGAAAACCGGACTGGTTCCTACACTGACAGCTACCTGGTTAGAAGGAACGTAGTCGTCTTTATTCATCGTCATCTCTGCAATCCACGTTAATGCATGAATCGCGACCGTGTACCTGCTTGCTACAGCCATTCTGTTCGCCTCCTCTTTCCGATATAACTATAATAGTTACATCGAATGGGATTGTCAAGAAAAAAATCACCCATTAAGATACACAATATCTCATGAGGTGATGATTATCAAACATATTCAGAATAGGGGAATTTTCTATTCCTGCCCCCTAATCGTTCCTGCTAACTGCGAGGTCACATCCTCCCTGTATAAATGCTTCATCATTTCCCGGTTTTTGTGCTCAAAGAGTTCATTGTGAGAAGAAACCATCCCGCAGGCCTTCGCATCGGGCGAGATGTATTGCTTCGCTTTATTGACTGCGTTGGCGGCGTCCTGGAATGCCCCGGCAATCAAATGGAGCTTCCCTTCGTGATGCAAAATGTCCCCGGCCGCGTACAGCCCCTTGACCGATGTCTCGCTCATCGCACTGCCGGCTACATAGTATTCATTTTCCATCGCTATTTTCAATTCGCTATTCTCCAGCAAATCTTTATCCCGCTCGTAGCCATGATTAATAATGACATCGTCTACGGCGAGTTCTATTTTTTCCCCATCTTCGTTACGGTTCAATAACACTTTATCAATCGTTTCATGGTCTGGCGCCGCCACCAGCTTCTCGATCGTCGTATTGAACAAGCATTCGACAGAGCTGCTTAACAGCCGCGTGACTTGGGCTTCATGTCCGTTCAGCATTTCTTTCCGATAGGTCAAATAAACTTTATTCGCAATCGGCTCCAGTTCATTGGCCCAGTCGATAGCCGCATTGCCGCCGCCTGAAATCAGGACGGTTCTCCCTCGAAAACGGGCCAGGGATTTGACGGTATAATGCAAGTTGGTTACTTCAAATCGCTCAGCGCCATCAATATTTAGCTTGGTTGGGTTCAGGATACCGCCGCCTACAGCCAGAATGACCGTTCTGGAGTAATGCTTCTGGGATGGAGTATGTAAAGTGAACAGGCCGTTTTCATCTTTAGACAGGGAAGTCACTTTTTGCCCCAGTACCACTTCCGGATCGAAGGTTAGGCCTTGCGCCACCATTCGCTCGATCAATTGGGCACCGGTGACGGGTGTCAGCCCTCCAACATCCCAAATCATCTTCTCCGGATATACATGAACCTTGCCGCCGAGAAAAGGCTGAAACTCGATAATCTTTGTCTTCATCTCGCGCAAACCGCTATAGAATGCAGCGAACAATCCCGCAGGGCCGCCACCAATAATCGTAACGTCAAAAATTTGCTCTGTGCCCATCTCTCTACTCCTCGCCATCCTTTATTTTTGATAAATGGAATAGTCCTTCCTGTAAACTCGGTCTTCAATTGATAACGATTATCATTATCGATTACTACTATATCAAATGATTGCGCAGGAATCAATAACAAGTAAGCCAAATTAGCAAATACAAAACACCGCTCATCAGAACGAGCGAGCGGTTTAAGCGGTTTCGGGGATTCTGATGTCCAAACAAAAAACAAGCTATCTCACGGATCATTTCTGACCTTGGTGAGACAGCCTCCCCATTCATTGCGTCAACAACTCATGACTCAAGTCACGAACTTGTAACTGCCCGGAAGTGAGTACGGCGGTTAGCCTCCTTCCTTGGGGTGGCGTTACCATAGGCAGGTTGACTGCTGCCCGACTGCATAGGTATACCTACACAGCCACTTCAGCGATGTACTGGATTCCAATGCGCTGAAGATTCATAGCGCCAATGCGATCATCATTCGAGCGATACCCGCACTTCTGACAACAGAAGCAGTGCCTCTTCTTATCCCGATTGGCTCTCTCTGTATGCTCACATTTGGGGCGGGCTTGTGACGTGTAACGGGGATCGACCGCGATCACTTTGCCTTCATGGAGGATGGCCTTATACGTGATCATCTGGCGCAGTTGATAGAAGGACCAACAGACGGTTTCATAACGATCCTGGACCCGAACCCGCTCTGTACGGTTTCGAACACCCGTTAAGTCTTCCAGTACAAACAACGTATGGGCCCCATATCGGCGGACGAGTGCCTTGGATATCCGGTGATTGATATCTGTCATCCAGCGATTTTCTCGTCCCCCGATTCGCTTTAACTTCCGGCGAGCGGAGGCTGTCCCTAGTTGCTGCAATTGCTTTCGCAAATGCTTGTACTTCGAGCGTTTATTCTTAATGGGTCTACCGTGAAAGAACGTACATTGACCTTGGGAATCATAGCTGGTAAGCTTATAGTCGCATGTGACGACAGGTACCGCTAACATGCCCTATTAGGTTAAGGGAACGAATCATCGCTTCCGTGACGGGAGTGCAGTTATTATCTACCGATGCGGATTGTTCGCCAACAAAACCTACGAATCGGCCAAAAAGTCAAATGGATCCGCATAGTCGGCCGGGGAGTAGCTGCATGGCTTTGCGATTTCCGGGCGAAAGCATCCAAAAGACATGCAGAAGTACACGTCCTTGGCGCGAATCCAGTAAATAACGAGAAAGACGAGCAAAAATACACGTCATTCCTTAACAAAACCTCAAAATCGGCCAAAAAATTAAATTGACCTGCATAGTTGCATGTCTTAGCGGATTTCCGGGCGAAACCGTCAAAAAGACATGCAGAATTGCGCGTCTTTAAGCGCGAATCGACAATAACTAACAACGAAGACGCCTGTTTGTCAATAATGATTCAGATAAAAAATAGCCAATTGAGTCCTGTCGCGGAGCTGAAGCTTCTCCAAGAGCGGTGTCACATAATTGCGTACGGATCCTTCGCTTATAAAGAGGCGTCTCGCAATCTCTTTATTCGACAATCCTTCTGCTACAAGCGCCAAGAGCACTTCTCCGCCATCAATTAACTCTTCAATCATCTGCATGCT
The DNA here is from genome assembly GCF_018403245.1 of Paenibacillus sp. J2TS4. Lineage (GTDB taxonomy): Bacteria > Bacillota > Bacilli > Paenibacillales > NBRC-103111 > Paenibacillus_L. The sequence goes on along the minus strand of NZ_BOSH01000002.1, from coordinate 68,069 downwards.
CCTCGTTTTTAATTTCTAATTCTGAGATAATCTTACTCGGTTCAACTTCGTACATATAGTGACCAAAAGAATGGCTTAGGGGAGCTGCTTGTATATTGGGCACGTTCCAGTTCTTCGGCAATGATGCGGATGCCCTCTTCAAACTCTTGCTCATCGATCCGAATGACCTCCTTTCCAAATGATAATAGTGGATGCTTACAGCTTGTTATGTTTCAGCTGTCGCGGCTCTTTTTCCAAAAAAGGATACTACCACAAGTGATAAGGCAGACATCCCTCCCCCCATCCACATGATAGCTGTCAAATTAATAGCATCTACAATAATTCCACCTAACAGAGATCCAAAAGAAATCGATAATTGGCTTACGGTTGTAATCATGGCTTGAGCAGCTTCGGGTGCTTGAGGCGAGGATGCCTGCGCCCATACCTGCATACCCAGTGGAATAATGCCAAAAGCGAGTGCCCATATGAGCAGCCCTGTCGTTGCAGCAATTAAACTTTGTCCAAACAAGCCCACCATCATCAGAGCAATGGTGAACAAAGCCATCGTAGTGACCATCGTTCTATGAAGATTACGTCCAATCGCAATGCCGCCTAACACATTGCCAACGATTCCCATAATCCCGTTTCCAAGCATTAATATGCTAAGTAGAGTTGGACCGATTACCGTCACTTGTTGAAAGAAAGGTGTTATAAAAGTATAAGCCGCAAAGTGCCCGCTTATCGAAAAAACGGCTGAGATTAAAACAATCTGCATGTTTCTGTTTCGGAGTATACCGAAAAAGTCGGATACACCAAGCCCTTTTTCCGTAGGAAGTTTTGGCAGAAATACAAACTGTAGGAGAAAAACGAAAAAAGCAAGTATTGTTGAGGCAATGAATGTAATTCTCCAGTTAAAATGGGAACCAATAAATGTAGCAAAAGGCACGCTGATAACCATTGCTGTGGATATACCGGCCGAAATAACCGCAACCGCACGGGCTACTTTTTGCTTTGGAACCAGCCTCGCGGAAGAAGCTATAGCAACCGCCCAATAACCGCCAACACCAAATCCCAAGATGATTCTTGCCATCATCATGACGGGAAAGGAAAACGTTATCGCTGAGATACCGCTTGAAACAAGAAGCATAAGAGTAAGTCCCAATAAAACAATTCGTCTGTCCAAACGGCGATGGCAATCGTAATGACTGGAGCCCCGATAGCCGCCAATAAACCGGTACCGGTGACCATCAACCCGGCTGTTCCCTCGGTTACCTGCAAATCTTTACTAATTTCGGTCAGCAAGCCCACAGGCAAAAGTTCGGCAATGACTAATGAAAAACCCCCAAGCGCAATTGCTACGACCGAACACCATGATGATCGCTCTTTTCTATTCAATTCTTCAAGTGAAGTTGTCATATCGTGTTTCCCCCCCAAATATATTTAATTCTGACTTCAGAAAAAATTATTTTTGCATACTCGGCTAAAAAAATATAGACTTATAAATCACGGTTTGATATGATGTTGTATAAAGTGTAAATAAATTTCCGGACTCTATTTGTGCAAAATCATAAAAAATATTGTGATCTAGAATAAGAAAAACCGTCAGGGAAGATCGCCCTGACGGTCCTTTTGAGTTTGGAGGATTTCTGAAAATTTATATTCGTACCCATGTACTCCCTTGTAGTATTCGGGGTACATCTCACTCCCACAACGTTGACATGCAAATTTAGGCGGCACACTCGATCTCCGCCGTCCATTCGGTCGAAATCTTGTACCACCCCGAGTGGAATTAACTCCTGTTCTTCACATGCTAAACAAACATAATTGACGTGCTGTCTGTCCAACATTCTGCGGCTTGGATCGTCCTCTCTAGTGATCGGGTGGCAAGTAAGCGATCAACTTTCATTCCCAATGACTCCTTACTCAAGCGTTGATTTCTTTGTAGTTGTGACATCCATGAAAAAAGCCCTTACAATCAGGTTGTTGGACTGTGAATGTTTTTTTTAACTATAATCGATTTGTTCCGGTTCTTCTATGCAAGCTACCGGGTGCTGCGGCTGTCAATCCGAAAGGACGTAGCTTTTTGGTTTACGGATACCGATATAAAGAAGCACAGACAGATCCATATAAACAAAAACGCTTCCCGGACGGGAAGCGATTCGTTATTTTAATCCATTTCCTCGTATTCCTTCACTCGCTGGTACAACGTAGGCTTTTTCATACCGATCTGACGCATAGCCTCCGTCGCGGTAATCTGGCCAGCTTTCCATTCCCGATACGCCCCATTAATTTAAGTGGGACAAAAACGTGTTGCATGGTGGAGAGACGAAGCATGTATCGCTTCATTGTAAAGCGTGATACTTCACCGAACGCAGGAGTGGCTTGTTTGGGAATCGAAAGTTGGTTTTCCTCCCATAAAGAGAGAGCTTTATAAATAGTGTTTTACTGCAAAACCATCAGAGCGGGTGCTTCGTTATCATCAGCCGGAGGCGATGACTTTTCAAGCTCTTTAACCTTTTCCTGCACCTGCTTAATGAACTTTTCATGGGATTCCATTGTGGGCTTGTATTCCGCGCTATAAACGATACCGAGCAGCGTCTGATCATATCGGGAGAGAGACATCAAAGCCATTTCCCCATTTTCGCCTATGATATCAAATGAAATATCCGGCTCATGGTTGCCGTAACCTTGGCCGTTATATTCCACCGACTGGACTGCGCCGTGAACCACGTTATATTTCTCGGCCAGCTTCTCGGCCAGCGCAATATATTCCCCCGGGTTTTGATCAAGAGCCGAATCAAAGGCTATGGATACACTTTTATCCAGCGCTCTGCTAGCACGGCTTATGTTAAGTAATTCTCCCGTTACAGAGTCTACAGAGAAATAATGATCGCGCTCTCCGTTAATCAGCACACTAGCGTCCCAATGCGAAAGAGGAAGATTTTCGGTTGCCTGGCTGTAGCCCATTTCAATCACCTGACCCTCCAGGTTCAGGCCAAATAACTCCCAAAGAGCCTGTGCGCCGATTTCCGCCGCCTCTTCTTTGGTCATATCGTTGCTGGTTGGCGTTTGGTTGCGGTAATATTCAAGATCCAGAGCTCCCACCGTATAATTTGCTTTTATGTAACCTTCCGGCAAGCTGTTTGGCGCCGTTTGCGATGAGCCGGTTGTATAGTTCGCATAGCTTGCAGGAGTAGTATTTGTGTTTTTGAATTCCGAAGCCGTCGCTGCCTGGGCGAATCCTTGAAACAGTAAAGCGCTGGCCCCAATGAGCGCTGCGGCCGCCAATAGGCTTTTTTTAAATCCACTTCTTTCCGATCTGCTTGCTATCATTTTGAATCTCTCCCTTATAGTTTTGTTTGTGATCACAGTAAGCAGTATAGAATAGCCGGATTATAGAATCGTCATCAAGTTATTATGAAGTTGTAAAAATAGGTTTTGCTAATTAGTTTTTCATCACTAGCTATTTTTTTAGAACATGTCGATTTTGATATGTCCCTATCGTCGTCTTTATAGAGGCAAAGACAGGGGGTGCTTCATCCGATATTTAGTAGTTTCGAAGTAGGCAACTATCAATGATCCGGGAGTGGGTAAAATGAGGAAAATCGTTGTATCGGAATTTTTATCGCTTGATGGTGTTATGGAAGAACCGCAATGGACGTTCCGTTCAGGCGTTGTTGTTCTCACTTACCAACCGAAGCCAATAAATTGACTGGCGGTTGAATGAACTTTGCTCGCTCCTTAAAGGGTGGAAAAAATAGTTCAATAATCAGCCAGGGTGCCTAACGGCAGCTTGGCTGATTATTGGGCATTACAAAATTGCCAATTTAATTTATTTCCACACCTGGCAGCAACGATGTGCAGCCGCTAACCTTTTAAGAATCCCATTAATTTTTTGACATGATTACAATTTTCTTCTGATGTTAACTGTTCCAAAAGTTTAACTGCTACATCGAATGCGGTAGACGGGTTATAGGAAGTTATTATGTTCTTATCTATTACAATCGGTTGGTTAACTACATGAACAACATACGCCGCCAATTCCTTTTGTCTTATTCCATATTTCAAATTCGCCCTTTCGCAGTTGTATCATAAAAGTGTCGACTAACCATTTCGCGATCTTGCTGTTACATTCGAGAAAGCACACAAACGCCTCATTTTGGGGTTATACTACTCGTGTAGGTTAACGAACATGGCAGATCAATGGAAACCGAATCCGGATCATGCCATATTTCATCACCTTGTTCAAAAAGAAGATGGATACACGCCAGAAGGCTATCGCGGGTGGTATAAGCAACAAATGGAGGATACGATACAAAATGACAAACCAAATTAAAGGGACCATTTATTGGTCGTTGCTTACTTTTCAGGATTGGACCATGCATATCGTCGCTATGGACGAAGGGCTTTGTTTTGTCGGGTCACAAAACCATCGTGTGATCGGCAAAAACGGGGCACTTACCGGCTATCGCGGCGGAATGGATATGAAAACAAAACTGCTGCAATTGGAACGGAACGGCCTGCGTGGAAAAGGAGATAGGCAGCATGCCTGATCAACTCACGACACCTGTCACCGAACTGGACTGGGAAACGCTGCAGCAATCGCTCGATGAGCACGGATATGCCAAGTTACCGCGTTTACTAAGTCCCGCTGCGTGCACGACCCTCATGGATACGTACGAGGTACAATCCCATTTCCGAAGCACGATCAACATGGCCAGATATCGTTTCGGGATAGGGGAGTACAAATATTATGATGCTCCCCTCCCGGAATTACTACAGCAGTTGCGTAACGACTTGTACCCGGAGCTGGCCAAAACCGCCAACCGTTGGTTGAATCTGTTGAATCTGACACCTATATATCCCGAATCACTTACGGCATTTCTCTCGCAATGTCATCAGGCAGGGCAGATCCGCTCCACTCCGTTGATTTTGAAATATGAAGCGGGAGGATACAACTGTCTTCATCAGGATTTGTATGGAGAAGTGTTCTTTCCCTTCCAAGTTGTGTTTGCACTCAATCAGCGGGGTACGGATTACACGGGCGGTGAGTTTTTGTTGGTGGAACAGCGGCCTCGGGCGCAAAGCAGAGGCCACGTCATTACGCTGGAGCAAGGCGAAGGCCTTATTTTCCCGACTAATCATCGCCCTGTACCGGGAACACGCGGCTACTATAGGACAACGCTGCGACACGGAGTCGGCACAGTGACTACGGGAACAAGGTATAGTCTGGGGATTATTTTTCATGACGCGAAATAGCGTCATATCTCCAATGTAAATAATATGGTGCATACAACCGTTACAAGATCAAATGACGGTTGCAAGTGAAGTTAATGAGTTTTTAGTGAAGCCTAATGGATTTCAAGAAATATACCGCTAGGACAGCAAGATTGCGGTGCCATTCCGTCAGGCGGTTGTGAACAGGGTTTCCAGCTCGCGCAGAGCTTCCTCCACATCTCGTTCTGGGTTAAGAGAACGAATCATCGCTTCCGTAATCGGAGTACCGCTATAAATCTGCTCTACCGTTTCCACCGGCACCGGCATGTCAAAATAGTCTTCCGCCCACTCCACATAGTTCTCCGGCGTTACAAAGATGGTCCCCAGCAGAAATTCGGTACCGTCATCCTCTCCGTCCGGAACCTCGACTTCTCCCTTGCGCCAGACGGAGTCTCCGGTTTCGCGCCATATACAGAAGGTGACTTCTTCTTGTTCTATGGCTTCATCATCCAGCCAAGACAGAAGCGGGGCAGGCACATCGTCGTAAATGCCAGGCCATACCTTGTATTCGTCATTGGCGTGTGGACTCAAGGTCGACTCATGATCGAATCCCTTCATGATCGTCCCTTCCGGCGTAAACAGAATAAACAAATGATCGCCGGACCCATTGTCGATTATGGCCAGAGAAACATTATGGGCCCATTGCGGATCAAAGCTGTGATAACGCAGCCATTGTTCAGGGCACAGGATTAAATCCAGGGCCGCCAAGGCAAGCAGCCGCTTTTTCAGTACATCAGGGGCAGCCAGTGAATTCAATTCTGTCATGTATGTAACCTTCCTTCTAAAGAGTTTCCATGCATATAAACTTTACATCTTTCCCGTGAGCTTTACTGAAGAAGGCAACTCCTTTTCCAGGAATCCATTCTTTTTATAGACATTTATCGCTCTTTGATTAAAGCTGGCCACGACCAGTCTAATTTGCACCTGGTTCCTATGCTCTTTCATAAATTTAAGGCCCTCTGCTACAAAGAAGGCCCCCCCAGCCCTTTACCTGTCAGGAAAGGATCCATTCCCAAGCCGATATCCAATCGATTCTCATCACGATATATTCCTGCTCATTGGTTTAAAAATTTAAGACATCGCGTTTTTTCTCTTTGTTCACCTAAGATACTCTCTCTTTAATACTGCAAAGAGGACAGCATCCACAAACTGATTTTTTTCATAAAAGCATTCCTTCAAAAAACCTTCCTCCCGCAGCCCGGATTTCTCCAGCAGCTTTCTTGAACTAATATTATCCGGGTCAATAAATGCCTCAATTCGATTTAGTTCCAGTTCTTTAAATCCATAGTCTAATACGGCCTTCAATACTTCGGTCATGATTCCTTGCCGCCAATATTCCGGTGTCAACTCGTACCCAATCTCTGCTTTGTAATGCTCTTTAAACCAGTTATGGAATCCGCATGTGCCAATAACCCGGTTCTCCTTCTTCAAAGTTATAGCCCATCGGATGCCTAGTTCTTGTTGAAAATTATCGTTCCACTTATCAATCAATTTCTCTGCTTGCTCCACTTCTACAAAGCTTTCTAAATCATAATATCGGGTTACTTCATCTTTAGAAAAGTAATGAAATAAATCGCTGGAATCTTTTACTGTCAATTGTCTTAATAGAAGTCTTTCGGTTTCCAAAACAGGGAAGGATGTCATATGCTTTTTTCCTTTCTTCTCTTCATTTAACTTATTTCCAATTGATTTAATAGCTCTTCTCGAAAACGCTGTTTGGCAAATCTCTCCATCCATGGGGTGTGTCCGCATTTTTCTAATAGGATGTACCGGAAATCTTTAATGATCGTAGACAAAGGTTCGATAACCCCCTGATAAGGATGAGGATCATATTTACCGTGTATAGCTACCACTGGACATGTAATTTGATTGCCGTATTCGAGCAATAGACCACTCGCTCTTAATTTACTGGCCTCTCCCCACACACTGTGATATAGTTCAAAATCTACACTCCCCTCTTCCGCTTCAACGGATATAGGGGCATAGCTGTCAAGCGCCGACATCAACTGGCCAAACTGTTTTAACACCTTATCGGTATTGGCATCAGGACGGCTAAGCTTCTTCGTGAGTTCCGCAAATTTTATCTTTTCCCCATCATTCATTCGGTTCATTCTCACAGCACTAATTTCCGAGGCGTACCTCTCTTCGAACGGACCGCTTCCGATCAGAACAAGCTTCTTGACCTGCTCTGGATAAATTGCAGAATAGAGATAGGACAACCATGCTCCCCAGGAATAACCGACCAAATATACGGAAGAAGGACAGGTTTCCTGAATCACTTCATGCAGTTCTAATACTAATTCCTCTATCGTCTTTTTAGTTTGAAAAGGCTCAACAACCCCAACCTGATCACTGATTTCTCTCGCCAGCGAAGCCATCTCCCCAGCAGCACCGGGCCCACCATGAATTAATAAGGTTTGATAGGGCGGTTTTCCATAGGTTTTATAATTTTGCAAATAGGACCCCCTCACATACACTTTTTTATGACTGTATGATTTCTCGGCCCAGACCCATTTCTCCTTCCTTGTTCAGTATCCGCGTTTAGCTTTAGAAGAAGTGCCAATATCCAGGCCAATTCGTAATCTGCGTACAAACTCTTGCTTACCAGGATATTTTTCCGGAGGCATGCTTATAGAAGGGCGACTCCTTCTTCTCGCTATAAATCGCTATTTGATTTCCTGTAGGATCTTTAATAAATATTTCTTCCATCAGTCCATGATCGTAATATTTACAAATTACTACATCTTTACTTTCTAACACTTTTCTAGCGTGTTCTATATCATCCGTCTCCATATGAAAATAAACATTGCTTTGATTAGGGTTAACCGGAAAATCCAATGGTTGCGGCTCCTGAACTTCAATTAAAGCAACTAGAGCCTCTCCCTCCTTAAAGGTGAAGCTTGCACCCGCCCCCCAATGATCGACCAATTGAAGACCCAGACGCTCGGTATACCATGCAATACTTTCTTCCAGATCGATGACAGGAATAAATACGGCTCCGACTCTCAGCTTCATGGATCTGACCTCCTACTTGCTATTATTTGAACTGTTTAACATCTGATTACTCCCTATTTCAATAATTCCTAGCTCTTCAAGGTTCTACGGACATAATGATGCTATGTAGAATCAACAGCAGATCAAATAAAAACATGATCAAAAGCCCATAATAGTCTTCTATTCCATTCCAGCTTGACCTGGTTTGGAAACTCATCTTTAACCATATCTATTATTCTCCAGATTTGATAAATTACAAAAGTATGCAGTTCCTCTAAAGAGCAGCCCGCCCTTCTCCGTGCCTTGTATCCATCTACAAAAACTCTCCCGCAATCAAGTGCAATGTCAGGAAAATGCAAGTGTGTCCAAAACAAAACATTGGCTACATCCACTCTGGGATCTCCTATACTTGCAAGCTCCCAATCTATCAACCTATTACTCCCTGACGAATCTCTAATCACATTATGGTAACCAAAATCTCCGTGCAGGAGCACTGGAGGCTGACCTAAAGTTTCACCGAAATCTTTAAATAATTCGATAGATCTTTTATGTAAATTTGCATCAATAAAAGCTTTTTCAAGCGGAGCCTCGAATAATAACCCGGGAAGTTCCAGCTTATTATCAATCGGAACATAATGAACATCTGCAAGCAGTTCCCCTAAAGTTGAAAAAAGTGGATAAATGCTATCATAACTTGAAGATATAAGATATTCCTGTACCATGGATAGAATTGATTTTCCGTTAATAAACTCCATATGGATCCCTGTATGCCCATCTATCATTATACTCTGATATAATAATGGCGCCACTCGTCTTTCGGCTAACCATTTCAAACAATTCTCCTCAACGAAAGCTTTGCTGTTGGATATCATCGCTACTTTTAGAACGCTGCGTCTTCCGCTATGCTCCATTAGGAACACAGCATTTGTCCCCCCTCCCCTTAAGGGGCTGATTAAATAGTCGGAAAATTGTCGCTGAACCATTTCTCGTAATCTATCCAATAGATTCTCCCCTTTCTCTGGGTACAAATTAGCAACGTCACCTCTTGAATCTCCCCGGAAATTTAATTCTTAATCCAGTATTTACAAATTCCATTGGTAATCTCGTTCAATTGGCCATTGTTCGACTCAATGACCCTTCTGGAGCGCACATTATCTTCATCGCAAGTTAGAAGCACTTCGCTTATCTGTTTAGCTTTTGCCGCTTCTAATAACTTTTGTAAAAACAAGGTCCCGAAGCCTTTCCCTCGCTCACATGGTCTGACAATGTATCCAATATGCCCACCGTATTCCAGAAGCTTTTCATTTAGATAGTGCCTGAGCTTTCCAAAGGCTACTGGCCGGCCATCCACATACAGCCAATAGATCGTTTGAGGCACATACTGGTCGGGCAAGTTTATTCCTCCAGCCTTTTCCACAAACCGTGGAAGGCTTTGGACGAATTCTTCAAAACTATTCATTGGGAAAGGGTTAGTGAACCCATTTTCCCCTAGCCCTATTTCCAGTATCATCTCATAAACCTCTTTGCCGTCCATAGCTGAAAGTTCTATAAGCTCTGCCTTCATGGAAATCCCCCCCTTTTTTCATTCACTCGTCTACAATTCAACCGTTCTTCCTATCAAACGATCCCCCCTCACTGTGGGATATTTGATAAAAGAGAATATTTAGTTAACGATCACTTTTCGCGTCTTTTTATATTTCTGCAGGTCTTGTAATGTTTCTATATATAGGGGTGGAATATCTATTGAAGCTAATTCATCATGCTTGAAAAATCGGGCATCGATTGTCTCCTCCGTTGCGCTTTCCAGAGTTCCTGCCCACTGGGTAACGTAAAATACAAAGGACAGCATCTGATACTCGAATCCCCATGATTCATAGGAATATTTATTCGGATCGGAGTAAATGGCTATTAATTCCGCTTCCTGAACCTTCAGGCCCGTTTCCTCCCATACTTCCCGCTTTAATCCGTCGAACACCGACTCATTGAGCTCCATGCTGCCCGCAGGCATGACCCATTTGTTATTATCCTTTCTTTGAACTAGCAAAATTCCTCCTTCCTCATCCATGACAATCCCTCTGCACCCTATATTGATTAATTTGTGATCTCCCATGGATTTCCGGATTTTCCCCAAATAGGATTCTTCCCAGCTTAATTGCGCCATATCATAGAGTCCTCCCATTGTATAAAGAATTTAATTTGATTAGTATTTTATCAGAAATGATAGAAAATGGAAATCGGCACTTAAAAAAGACGAGGAGCCGCTATATTGAAAGTCTTGAGAAGAATAGGAAGGATAAATCCGAGTCAAGCTTTAAAACTCTGATGAAAAATGGTACAAGAACCTGCAAAAATGCAGGTCATTTTAGAGGGACTATACAAAAACAGCCAATGACGTGCAAATGTGCAAGTCATTCTAACCATTTGGCCGATTTTCCACTTTTGGGGGTGAATGACCTGCAGAATCGCACGTCTTTCACTATACTGGCGGATTCTCGTAAATTGACATGTATTTCTACATGTCTTTGCGCTCTTCAAACGGCTGCTTCCGTTGCAGAGCAAAAATTGAATCGTCTATTTTGTTGCATCTACTCCTTATAAAGGAGCCATTCCTGTAATGAATAAATTTGCTCTTTGAAAATAAAAAAAAGCGCCTCCTGTATGCTGGGTCTTGGAATGGATGATCGACAAACATTCACTGCCCTTATTAAGAGGAGGACGCTCAATATGAAGTATAAACTGAAACAGAAGCAGAATCAACGAATTACACGAATTACCGAATCGACACTGGTGGTCGGTGCGGATATTGCTAAGAAGATACATGTCGCACGTGCTGTAGACTTCCGTGGTATCGAACTTGGGAAGGATTGCGTATTCCATAACGATCAGGAAGGGCTGTCGAAGTTGGCAACGTGGATGAAGGAGCTAGGGCAAGCACATGGGAAGACAGACATCGTGTTTGGCATCGAGCCTACCGGACACTACTGGTTTCCGTTAGCTAACACATTCTCCGCTTGTCAAAGATATTTTTTGAGATTCTCCAAAATAACAGCATAAGCACCAGGCCACATGTGAACTCCGTCGGTAGAAAACTCTGCTTTTAAGTTTCCGTCTTCATCTGTTAACCCCTCATTGACATTGATGAAGTGAAAACCGTGTTTATTAGCCAGTTCTTCAATCACGGTATTGGCTTCCAATATATTCGAATTGGTACGTGTGGCAAACATCATAGCTTTCCTAGATTTGTCAAGCCCATAATCAGCCTTGGCATTAATAGGGTAGTAGGCCATAACATACACTTCGCATTGAGGCAATCTTTCTTTGATCTGCTCCATGATTTTATTATAGTTTGCTAGCAGAGTTTCTTTTTCATAGCCATTCGGTCCGACTGATCCGATATCATTTGACCCGATATTAATAAATATCTTTGACGGAGCAAGATCAAAAATGCAATCGTCCATAACCTCAAGAAGATCGGCTGTAGTGCTTCCGGCAATACCTCGATTGTAAATGATATGTTTTAAGTTGAGCGTTAGCTGCATTTCATTAATTGGGAACCATTCCATCAGAGAAGAGCCAACAAACAGAGTTTGTCCTTTTGCCGCATATTGATTAAGTGCCCTGTATTTCCGCTGTGTGCTTTTCTTTTGTTCTTCAGAATTCTTCATCATAATTGCCTGCATGACTTCTTTGAAATCCTGATCTTGCATGAGTTCCATCATTTTTTCCGAGTTCATATTCACCATTCCTTTATATTATTCTGATATTTCTGCTCATATATTGTTCTGCCAAGTCTAAAAATACTGTCACGCCAAGTAAGTCTGCGCTTCCTCCCGGGCTAATGTTCTCTTTAATGAAATCCTCACACAGGCGGTCAATTAAAGCTCTGCCCTCATGGCTTTTCATCCCCCCGGCGTCAATGATACTCCGAGACCTGGCTTTTACTTTGTCCAATGTTTCAGGGTTATGCCTGTAAACGATTGTAGAATCCTCACAATGCGACATGATTGCGATCAGTGTCTGAACAAGCCGGTCATTGATTGTCATATCGGAATTCTGCCTGAAAAAATCCAACGAATAATTAAAAACAGCAGGTATTCCAGCTGCCGCTTCTCCTCTGACTCCAGGATACTTATATTTTAAGTATATTTCTTCGCCATGCGTTAAATCAGGCCGGTTTTCTAATACCATAAGCTCCCGCTGGACGATTCCTTTTGTCATGCTTCTAATAATATTTTGTATTTCCTCAAATGCACAACCATCATAAATCGCTTTGCCGACAGCCGCGCAAGCCAGTCCCATCAGAAACAATGCGCCTTTATGAGTGTTAATGCCGTTTGTTTTAAGAAACATCTCCGCTTCGGCCTTTTTTCCGATTTCCCGGATGGCTTCAAATATCTTTCTATAAGACCGGTCACTTAAACCCTGGCGGACGAACTCCGCCAGGTATTTACTCAAAACAGCAGTGCTGTCAAGGAACATAAAGTAATCCATGTCTTTATGCGACCCTGTTGATACAGGCGACACTAACCCCGGAGACGGAAAACAGGAGGCTTCATATAGTATAGCCTGTATAGCAAAGCTGCCGACAGTCAACGAAATTTCATCGATGTTCAAGCAGTTTTCATTAATCATAAACACCTCCCACGTCGTATCGTCTTATATGCCCATTCTGTTTTTCTCCTTGCTAAATAGAAGGAGTGCAGAATTCATGCCACCGCTCGTCGCAGATAAGCAGCGAGCTTCCGGAAACGCTTTCCTTGCCAAATTTGTCAAAACCTCTCCAGAGCCTATCTCCATAAACAAGCGTACACCGCGTTCATACATCAGACTTGTCGCCTCATACCAACGCACGGTATTTGAAACACTCTTTGAGAGGTCAGTTGCAATTTCACCGGAACTCCTTAGTACTCGTGCCCTATAGTTTCCGACATAAGGAATGGACGGCTTATGCATTCTTATTGCAGACAGTTTTTTTGCTATTTCATCAGAAACCGAGCCTAGCAGTCTGCAATGAGACGGCACACTGATTCTGATGAGTTTTGTCGTAAAGGCGCCTGTGCTGCGCGCAAGAGAAAATACTGCCTGTATAGCGGTCAGACTGCCCGATATCGTTACCTGATCCACTGCGTTTATATTGGCAATATAAACCGGATTGCTTTCCGTATTCACTCTTTCCGTCAATACATTGACCCGGTTTTCATCAAGACCGATAATGACGCCCATGCCAAAACCGGATGGGTATGCATCCCGCATCAGTCTGCCCCGCATTTCTACGGTTGATATGGCGTCTGCAAATTCCAAGGCTCCACAAGCGACAGCCGCTGCAAACGCGCCCACGGAATGGCCAGCGACGATGTCAGGGAAAACCATTTCCGATTTCAACAGCCTGACAACTGCCACTTCATAAATAAGTAGCGCTAATTGTACAGCCCTTGTTGAAACAAAGGCTTCTGCCGTATCCAGTTTCAATACATCCTCACCCAATATTCTTCCGGCCTCATCTAATGTTTCGGTGATTATCGGGTCCGAAGGCAAATCATGAAGCATACCGCAGTTCTGAGAGCCTTGCCCTGCAAATAGAAAAGCTGTGCTCATCTCTACCCCCCAACTACTTATTCATACCAAGGACTGTTCACCAGAACAGGTCCATACACTGTCCGGAGTATAATCCGGACATCGCCGCCCCTGGCATACTCAGCCAGTGCTACAGCCCCTTTCGTGGTTTCCATCTGAATATCGGCTTTCAATGATAAATGCTCCAACTCAAGCATGATGCGCATGGCCGTACTTACCGGTAAAAACTGAACTGCCCGTATAACAATATCCAGATCACTGTTTTCATTCACAGCATGCGCTCCACTAGCAAGCTCAAAGCCTACGCTCCCGGTAGGTCCCCATTTTAAGCGCTGTTCAGTTAAAATTTTGTCCACCTGATCAAGCGTGTCTGCTACACCGAAATCCCTCAGACGTTGGGAGCTTCTCCACATTTTTTTGTCTGCCAGTTCTTCCGGGGTAACGCGTTGGAGAATATTATCAAAATTGATCGCTGCCGGCTGCCGATAACACCTCTTATCGCCGCGGATACCGACTGGTATTCTATTCTCCAGCAATGGTGCACGGCGTACCACTGCGTAAGGAAAGCACTCCAAAGCGCCCTTGACCCAGTTGGGCGGCGGTGCATCGTGTATAATCCCATCTGTATTCTTGATTTTTATTAAATCATGCGGCATCAGTTCCATTTCACTTTGAGTTTCTCCCGTACTTTAATCGACGCAGCCCTCCCGGTTAAGGCAGTTCTGGATGTAAGCCGACTGCTAAGATCATATGGCGCTTTACGGGCTATCTCTATAGCGGAACTCAGGCTATCGCCCACTCTCTTGATATCGTCTTCCTTGGGTTCATCCGCATTTATCCCGCTTATAATCTCATGTAAAGCGCCGAGCTTCGCATAGGATTCGATGTCATAAGCCATTGCCTGAATCGTTTTGGCGGCCTCGTCCAATTCTTCAATACTGCGCCTTGTTATCCTTGCCGCGGACTGCTTTGACATGGCATGCACAAGGACATGCGGATCGTTCAACGCTATGATCCTGTTTGCCTGATAGCCGTGGGCCAAAAAAGCGCCTGAGATCGCTGGCCCAACCAGTAAAGAGACGATCGGATGTCCGGCAAATCTCGCCGTCGCGTATGCATCGACGGCCCCCGCGCAGGATTGAAAAACCCCAAGCAACTCTTCCTTATACCCGTAAGCCTGGCTTGGGACATCCACAAGGGCGATGATCGCCCGGCGTTTCTCTTTAGTCTTATCTTCCGCAATTGCCTCCCGCACGTATTTGGCAATCGTCCATCCTTCTTCCAACCCGACCTCGCCATGACGTGCCCGCGGAAACCGGCTGTTCGGGTTGGGAACAACGGCGATATAGCGGACGGGCTCGCCATTTAATACGGCGTCTGCGCACAGAACCGACGGGACATTTCCAACCTTATAATCCGACGCTCCGGCCAGGGCTTTGAACCATACCGAGCCTCTGCTGTCTGCACCGTCAATCCCATGCAAGCGCGCTTCGTCCTCATATATTTCGAAATTTCCACGCACGTCCTCATTTCCCCAAATTGTACGCAACTGCATCGGAGTCAAAGGTGCGGCCGGATCGATCGACCGCAATCGCGAGATGTAGAGCTCTACCCTTTCGCTTCTGAATTCTGCTGTGCGATGAGTGAAAGCCTTGTGAACAGCTTCCGCGATTTCTGAGATATCATCTTGGACGAGAACATCCGCAAAGCCGACAGCCTGACGCTGAATCCCGCCGATTGTGCGCCAGATAAGCTGTCTGTCCTTTGAGTCAAATTCCCCGATACCGGCCTCCTGCTCAATAACCTCCGGACCGTTCAGAGTCAAACGGCCCTCCGGGGTCATAATAAGCGTACTGAAAAGCGCTGCTGTCATGGACATGCCGCCGAAGCATCCTACCTTGCCGGGGATAACGCCAACGACTGGCACATACTTTCGCAAAGCGATAATCGCCGACTGAATTTCCGCAATAGCAAGCAAACCATAGTTGGCCTCCTGAAGCCTGACGCCGCCGCTGTCAAGAACCACTACAGCTCTTGTCCTGACGCCTCGCTCATTATCGAGAACAGCCAATTCCAGAGTGCCGGCAATTTTTGCGCCGGAAACCTCACCGATTCCGCCGCCTTGAAACGCCCCTTCCATCGATATGACAACGGTGGATATTCCATTCATAAGACCACGCGCCACGACGACGCCGTCGTCGTTTTGAGGCACTATGCCCTGAAGCGCTAAATGAGGAGATTCCATCCTGTCAAACGGGTCCAGCAGTTCCCTGAAGGTTCCCGCATCAAGCAACGCTTTAGCCCTGTCACGGGCACTGAGTTCTATAAAACTATCTCTAATTTTTTTCATGGTTGCTTGTCTCCAGTGCCTGAAATAGTCTCATGGATACCATACCAGGCGTGGCGCCAAAATCATTAATCTCTATTGTTGCGGCAATGTCATGCGCAGTGAAAAACCTGT
The DNA here is from genome assembly GCF_018403245.1 of Paenibacillus sp. J2TS4. Classification (GTDB taxonomy): domain Bacteria; phylum Bacillota; class Bacilli; order Paenibacillales; family NBRC-103111; genus Paenibacillus_L. The sequence continues at coordinate 51,784 of NZ_BOSH01000002.1, read as the reverse complement.
CGAGAATGTTCTTCCACACATCACCGTAACCATCAAATCTGGTTCTTACATTGACAACTGCGCGCTGCTCACACGACGGTTCCAGAAGAATCTCCAAATCGCCTGAACCGACGACGCCAACATAAGCTCTCTGAGACACCGGTTGTGTCGCTGGATATGAAAAATTCAATGTCTCCATTTAATTTTTACCTCCTGGTGTTTACCAATTTCGAAATTTAGAGGGCGGTTCGTATAATCCGTCAGACCATCTGACGAGATCGTCAACGCTTTTTGCCGCCAGCAGGGAGCGCTTGGCATCGGTGCGCCTTATTTGAAGATCTTCGGGATAGGCGACAATACCGTCTCGGCGCAGTTTATATGCCGTATCCGCATCGCATCTCAAACCAATAGACGTGACACCGGCTACTGCGGCCAGCGCCATCCGGCGTTCATCCATGTCACGGGCTTTATATAAATAAGCAATACCTTCTTCAGTAACAACGTGTGTCACATCGTCACCATAGACCATAACAGGCGCTACAGGTAATTTAGCGTCACGCCCCACTTTAATGGCATCCAGGGATTCGACAAATACAGGCGCATTGCCTTGCCGATAGGTTTCAACCATTTGAACAACAAGCTTTCGCCCATGCGCCAAAGGGCTGCTGCCGACAATCATGTTAAGCCAGGCATCCGTTGAATGCCTTCTGCCCCTCGGATCAGATCCCATGTTAGGCGCTCCGCCGAAGCCTGCCAGTCTCCCGCTAGTCACGGTGGATGAATTGCCGTCCGCATCCATCTGAAGCGTTGAGCCGATAAACAAGTCAACCGCATACTGTCCGGCTACCTGGGACATTGTCCGATTTGACCGAAGACTCCCGTCTCGGCCGGTGAAAAATACATCCGGTCGAGACGCAATATACTTTTCCATGCCCACTTCACCGCCAAAGCAATGGACACTTTCTACCCAGCCGCTTTCGATGGCCGGAATAAGCGTCGGGTGGGGGTTAAGCGCCCAGTTCCTGCATATCTTCCCTTTGAGCCCAAGGGCTTCGCCATATGTGGGGAGCAGCAGCTCAATTGCCGCCGTATTAAAGCCGATCCCGTGGTTGAGGGAAGTCACCTGATGGCGTTCATATATGCCCCGGATCGTCATCATGGCCATTAAGATATGCATTTCGCTGATCTGCCTTGGATCTCTTGTAAACAAAGCCTCCAGTTGGTAGGGCTTATCGGCAACGACAATGAAGTCTACCCACGAGCCGGGGATATCCACCCGTGGAAGTTTCTCAACGAGTTCATTGACCTGAACAATAACAATGCCGTCCCGAAAGGCTGTTGCCTCCACGATTGTCGGCGTCTCCTCAGTATTGGGGCCGGTATACAAATTGCCCGAAACATCCGCTTTATCGGCTGCAACCAGAGCGATGTTTGGAGTCAGGTCGACAAACAATCTTCCGTATAGCTCCAGATAAGTATGAATCGAGCCGACGTTTACGATACCATCTTCGATCATCTGCGCCATGCGCAGGCTCTGCGCACCCGAATACGAAAAGTCCAGCTTTTTGGCAATACCCTTTTCAAAAATATCAAGATGCTCCGGTCTTGAAACACTCGACATAACCATATGCAAATTATTGACCTTATTGGAATCTAAAAGATTAAGTGCATTAGAAAGAAAAGATGCCTGTTTTTGATTATTTCCTTCAAGTGCTACACAGTCTCTCGAAACAATAAGTTCTTCAAGAACTTCAACAATTCTGTCCGTTGGAATCATATTTCCATTAACCAGCTTTTCAACCTTAGCTATTTGTAGCGCTTTTTTATCACGACGAGTAGTCCAAGATCGCTCAATACTGAGACTTGAACCTAATTCATTCATCCTATCTTTATTCCTTCCTAATACGTGAGTATATAATTGTTATAATCGATTAACCTTTAATGGAACCGACATATACGCCCTTAACAAAATACTTCTGCAAGAACGGATACACCATAAGAATCGGTACGGTCGACACTACAATTGCGCAATATTTGACCAATTCCCGATAAGCCGTTGAGCTCTCGGCACTGTTGATCACCACGCCGCCAGCACTGCCAATTGTTGTAGCCGTCGAGTCGTTGGCAACCAGTATTTCTTTCATTAACAATTGCAGCGGGAACAATTCCCGGTCCTTCAGCAGAACCATGGCGTTAAACCAGGAGTTCCAGTTACCCACCAAATAATAGAGAAAAATTACGGCAAGCGTTGCTTTAGATAACGGCAAAATCACCCGGAATAAGATATTGGCCTGGCTGGCTCCGTCAATCGTCGCCGCTTCCTCAAGCTCGATCGGCAGCGCCTGGAAGCTTGTTCTCATGATAATGATATTCCAGGTATTTAAAGCGGTTGGCAAAATCATCGACCACAGATTGTTATAGAGGCCGATATCCTTCATCAAGAGGAACCAAGGTATCAGCCCTCCGCCAAAGAACATTGTAATAGTAATTACGATCATGATTAAGTTTTTGAAATACAAATTCCGTCGGGACAAGACATAGGCGCCTATAATCGTCATGACCATATTTATGAGCGTTCCCAGTCCTACATAGATAATGGTGTTCTTGTAGCCGACCAGCAGGCTGTTGTCCTTAAACACTAGCTTATATCCGTCCAGCGTGAAGCCCAGCGGTTTAAGCAATGCCCCTTTATGCGCCATCAAAGCCGTAGGATTACTAACGGATGCGAACAAAATATGTAGCAACGGATACAAGCAAACAATCGTCAATGCGATCAATAGATTATAATTCGCTACATCGAAGATTCGGTCTCCGAAGGTGGCGGGCTTTAATTTGCTTTTCCTAAATCGAACTTCTTGTAATTGCGACATAGCCATCCCTCCTATCTACCAAAGGCTGACTTCAGAAGTGCGTTTGGCAACTTTATTCGTAATCCAAAGCAAACCGAAATTGATCACGGCGCTGAATAATCCTACTGCGGTGGAGTAGCTCAGACTTGCCTCACGCAAACCTCTTCGATATACATATGATGCGATGACGTCTGCTGTATCATAAGTCAACGGATTGTAAAGGAGAATAATCTTCTCGTGTCCGGAAGCCATGAGTCCGCCGACAGCGAAAATAAACAAAATGACGATAGTGGGAGTAATTTGAGGCAGCGTAATATACCACATTTTCTTGATTCTGCCTACGCCGTCTATATCCGCCGCCTCATAGAGCGCAGGATCGATGGTGCTCATAGCGGCGAGATAAATAATACTATTCCAGCCTATATTCTGCCATATTCCCGAGAAGGTATAGATGGGTCTGAAGAAAGAGGAATACCCAAGAAGCGATGTATAATCTTTACCTGTAATCCATTGGAGAATTTGGGTAATGACACCTTCATCCGCCACAAAGATATGAATCATCCCGGCAACGACGACCAAAGAGATGAAGTGCGGCATATAAGTGATCGTTTGAACGGTTTTTTTAAATTTTCCGTCCCGAATTTCATTAAGCATCAGTGCAAGAATAATCGGTGCTGTAAAACCAAAGACAATTCCCCATACATTGAGGAGAAGCGTATTTTTTACGACTCGCCAAAAGTAAGGTCCTGTAAAGAAATCAATAAAGTGTTTAAAGCCTACCCAGTCACTCTCAGCAAAACCGAGCAAAGGCTTGTAGTCCTTAAACGCAATCATGACGCCCCACATTGGTCCGTAACAGAAAATAATGTACCAGACTATTACCGGCACAGCCAGCAGATAGACAAACCAGTTTTTTCTGAAGTCTTTTTTTAGCGTGTATTGAAGGCCCTTGGACTTTGGAGAGACAACGATTTTATCAATGTTTTTGTTGTTGGGTGTAATCTCCATGTACCTATCACCTACTTTTCTTATCCTGAAACCTTATGCAAGGATAACGAGGGGCTTGTCTGCCATCGCCGGATTCTCCCCTCGTTACTTTACCTTTGCATTATTTGTCAGGTTACTTGGTTATTATCTTTTGTTATACCTGTCGAGTGCCGCTTGATGGATGCTTATAAATTCATCCAGCCCCATTTTTTTCGCTTCGTTCAGGAACTTGTCATAAGCATCCACCGGCAGTTCGCCTTTGATAATTTTGGCGAAGTATTCGCTCCGGAGTGTCGACAACTGGTTGCCCAGCTCCGCTTCGCGAGAAGCTTCTTCCTGGGTGAAGGTAATCGGCGGCCTTGTTACGCTTGCATCCATATTTTCAGTCCAGTATTTTCTGATATCACCGGAGTAGCTTCCTTCCGCCACGATATTCGGATTGGAGTTGTGCTCATCGCGAATGTTCGGCCATTGGTGTACGCGGTACTTGGAAATCGTAACAGCAACCGGCTGACCGTCAGGATCATTATACATATAGCTGTCTTTATGGAAGTATGGCTTGCCGTTCTCATCGATCAAATGCACTTTGCCGTATTCACCGTAGTTATAAATTTCCCAGCCCTTTTTCGAGTAAGCAAAGTCGAGCCAAGCCATGGCAGCTTCCACATTGTCGGCTTGTGTGGTGATCGCTGCCGAAGTTCCTGCTCTCATGAAATTCTTATACGTTGTTGCAGATTTGTCGCTCTCATTCAGAACCGGATTTAGCGCTCCAACGAAGTCAATATTGTTTTGTTGCTTCCAGTAACTCCATAGTGTATCTGGGGAGTCCATCATGACCGCGGTATTGTCGGAGATTCCGCTCGCCATTCTTTGGTTAAAGTCGGCTGTCGCCCAGTCGCGATTCAACAGGCCTTCCTTGTTCCATTTTTGCATCGTAGCAAGATATTCCTTCGCTTTCGGTTGCGCAGGCCCCCATGCTACCTTACCGTTCTCGTCGAGGAAGGTCCAGTCCCATACGCCGTAGGCGCCGTTAATAATACCGGTGAAGATTTGACCGTAGTTGGATCCGTAGTTCAACGGCTCTTTGTAGCCTACTTCCTGACATTTCTTCAGGAACGCATACCATTCGTCAATCGTGTTCGGAATGTCCATGCCTGTCTTCTCGAGAGCCTCCTTCTTGATCAGCATACCGAACCAGGTCCACTCCGAATAAGGAGCGATTCCATAAAAGCCAAGCAGTTTGCCGCTGTCGGTAACGGTCGTTTTTCTTCGCAACTCATCGGAGTTTCTCCACGCGGTGTAGTTTGGCGCGTTCTTCTCCATCAGATCTGTCAGTTCCAGGTAAGCACCATCCTTCACACCGGCTTCCATGCCACCTGGATAGCGGTTCGGTTCGATGATGATGTCAGGCAACTCCCCGGAGGAAATCATCAGGGTAAAGGCATCCGCTTCTTGACCGACCGGCGGAGTGATGAAGTTGACTTTAATACCCGTCAATTTCTCAACTTGCTTATGAACTGCATGATCGTTCATATTCGGAATGTTTCTGTTAGCCGGTATCCAAACATCCAGCGTCACACTTTCCTTGAAAGGGTAAGCCGAATAATCATTGGGAATAACTTGATCGAAAATATCGCCCAAATAAGAGTCGTTCAAAGTTGAGTTCACTTCCTCAATCTGTTCGGCGGTCGGTGCCGTATTGCCACGGATGTCTGCGCTAATATCTGTAAAAGTGGTTTCATTGCTTTTATTCGTTTCGGGAACATTCGTAGATTCGTTCTTGGTTGCTTTGTTAGAGCTTTCGCCACATGCGGTTACGGTTGTAATCAGCAAAACGGATACAATCGCGAGGTTAATCATGCGTTTCGTGAATTTCTTCATCTTTATCCTCCCTTTTTTCACACAAGATCTTACAATCGACCAGATAGAACGCCTGTCATGTTTTGGCCCGAATGTTCGAATAATTTCTTACTCTTGTCTCCTTCCCTGCAATGCCCCCTTTTCTTTTTTAATTCTTAGATACAAATTAATTATATGTTTTAATACAATTATTTTGTATCTTTGCTAAAAGTATAAGTGATACCAACCTTTTATGTCAACGCTTTCATTATGATTATTTAATAAATATTTATTTTTTCATATGATGGAAACTATATTATTCCAATTTTTTTAAAATTATTTACCCGAAGGTGATGGAATCCATTGGTTTGTCGATATCGCATCCCCGAAGTCCGGAGTTCCATCGACTTGCCAGCCGAATCGCTGCATCCGCGTGCTGCGTTTGGAACCTTCGGACCGATTCATATCCATTTCCGAATAGGAATAAGCATGATAGATGATCCAATCTTCGCTGCCATCAGGCGAGACGGTGAAGCTGTTATGTCCCGGCGCATAGACGCCCTGCTCCACATTTTTGCCGAACACCGGACCCGGATGCTTTTCCCAAGCCGCAGAGTCGAGCAAATCGGCATTTTCTGAAATGCTCGTCATTCCGAGACAATAATCGTCAGACCAGGTTGCGCTCGCAGAAAATACAAGAAATATCTTTCCGTTGCGCCGTAAAAAGACAGGTCCCTCATTGATCGCCATCCCGCCTTGCTTCTCCCAAGCCTCCGTCGGCGCGGAGATTAATACATTCTGGCCGGTGAGCGTCCACGGATTTTCCATCTTGGCTGCGTAGATCGCAGATCCGTATTCTGGGAAATACCCATATCCGGAATAGAAGAAATATAGTTCTCCCTTATGAGAAAGCACAGTGCCGTCCAAGCCAGCGTAGGCGGTATTCACGACGCCTTTAAAAATCCATTTATCTTTCAGAGGGTCCTCTCCTTCAAGCTGAAGAACGCAAACTCTTCGGGTATCATCACCGCCTCCATCGTTGGCGGTGTAATACATATACCAGCGATCCTCAATGTAGTGCAGCTCAGGCGCCCATAAATTATAGGAATAAGGGCCATTAGGCTCCGGCGTCCATACGGTTACCGGCGCCGCTTTAGCCAGGCCGGTCATGCTGCGACTTCGCCATAATTGAATCCGGTCTCCTCGAGTTACGGTCAAATAATAGTTGCTATCCTTATGTTTCAACATCCAAGGATCGGCGCCATCGGGAAAGATCGGATTTTTGAATTTGCTTTCACTCATAAGATTTCTCCTTTCTATACTTAAGCCATATTGATCTCTCGAATAATATCCAGCGGTAATTTCGGCTTGCGATTCTCTGTCAGCAGCCCGTTGATCTCTTGCTGTACATCCGTAATCTGGGTATAGCAATAGCCTACAATGTAATCCGTCTTTTTGATGGCCTCATGGATGCCGCGGAAGCGCGACAGGAAAGCCTCTTCCGACGTTTCTTGCTTGCCGTATCCCCAACCGGCTTCCGATTGGAAGGCGATCCCTCCGAATTCACTGATGATGACCGGTTGTCCGCTGTAGGAGTAGCCGTCGGCAAACGCGTATTTCAAACCATTAAAGGATTTCTCATTGTCCACAATCGCTTCCTTATTCTGAAGCCGTTTCATCAATTCCTCGCCGGTCTCCACGTAATCATGCAAAGTCAAAATATCGGATATCGTATGTTCCCAACCGTCATTGGAAATGATCGGTCTGTTCGAATCGAAGGCCTTCGTCAAATGATAAATAGATTCCGTGAATTTCTGTTGTTTCTTATCCTTGAAAATGTTCATAACTCCCCACGATTCATTGAAAGGAACCCAGGTAATAATGCTCGGGTGGTTATACTGCTGACGGACAACCTCCATCCACTGATTCGTAAACCTCTGCACGGCCTTGTCGTTGAACTCGAAGACTGCGGCCATTTCCGACCAGACAAGCAGGCCTTTGACATCGCACCAATATAGGAATCTTGCATCCTCCACCTTCATATGCTTGCGAACACCGTTATACCCCATACTGAGAATAAGATCTATGTCTTCAATAATGGCTTCCTCGGACGGCGGTGTCAGATGGCTTTCTGGCCAATATCCCTGATCCAGCACAAGACGTTGATACAGAGGGATATTATTAAGGAGAATCTGACCTTTTTCAATCGAAATTTTTCTCATTCCAAAATAGGAATATACTCGATCGGCTACTTCTTCGTCCTGATACAAAATAAACTCTACATCATATAAGTTCGGGTGCGCCGGACTCCAGTAACAGGATTTCCAAGGTCCATTGGCTTCGTGAACGAGATCGACATCGAGCTGAAGCCAAGGCCGGTCAATGAGCAGACTCGTCTTCTTTACCTGCTGTCCTTTCAATTTGATGATCGTCTCAACCCGAATATTTTGGGCGGCAAGGTCGCCGTTCACTTGAAACTCAAACCTGATCGAACGCGTATCAAGATCGGGGGTCATCTTCACCGAATCGATATAGACCGGACTTACGGCCTCGAGCCACACGGACTGCCAAATGCCTGTTGTCTGCACATAGAAGCACTCGAAATTGCGTTCAACCCACCGTTGTTTTCCACGGGGCTGCGTGGCATCCATACTGTCTTCAACCTTGACTGTGAGGACATTGCAACCGTCTAGGCTTATATAAGGGGTAATATCAAAGGAGAAAGCCGAATATCCCCCCTCATGACAGCCAACATACTGGCTGTTCACCCATACTTTCGTTAAGTAATCCGCCGCCTGAAAATGCAGGATAAGCCGCTTCCCTTCATATTCCTTCGAAAGATCCAGTTCGCGATGATACCAAACCGCAGGATGATGCTCTTCTCTTCCAATTCCACTGGCTTTGGTCTCGTAAGTAAAAGGAACCTGGATCGTCATATCCCCTCCAAAGTTATCGTACCAACGCTCTCCTTCGCCTCTGTTATCATCATCGAACCCAAAGCTCCACACTCCATTCAAATTAACCCAGGCTGTCCTTACGAATTGAGGCCGTGGATAGTCCTTGATATACATCTCTGTTGTCATACGTTCCTACTCCTTTGTTTTATTTCATATTTTTTATTTACATCCAAAATATTAAAGATTATATTTCGTAATGTCAACGCTTTCTTTCAAAATATTTGTTTTAATACACAAAAAAAACTCCGAAGTGCATGGTTAGCACTTTGGAGCTTTTTTGTGTATCCACTTTTCTATAGATCAATCATATTTAAGTCGCATAATAATGGCCTGGGGATAGTCGCCAAACGCTTTGCCGAACAGATTAAGTCCTCCTTGATGCTTGGCGTCCGGCTTCACACCGATCTTGAAGGCAATGAACGGCTTCTCTTCCAAGCCAAGATCCTTGATCGTTGTATCCGAACACTTCTCCTGATCGATCGTACTGCGGTTCAAGTCCGTGGCCCAAGTCTTGAGCAGACCGTGCTGGGTGCTACCCTCAAACCACCACGACGGATTCAGCTTTCCCCGATGGTCGCCGAAATCCCCAGGACAAATCCATGAACCGATCTCCACGTCGTTCACCCACACCGTAATTTCCGATGGCCAATCATTGTTATAGTTCGGCGCCTCGGAACACAGCTCTAGTGAAAACTCCAGGGATCGAACCTTAGCATCGGCAGGGAGCTTCCTCGGGAACCGGTACTCGATCCAACCCTTTCGGAACCAGATCAATTCGGCCGTTCTGCTATCAGGGTGATAGAAACTGTGCGGATCATCTTCCGGGAATACCATGCCGACCGTATTCGCCATGCCACAGGTTGGAACGATATCAAAATTACTGAAATGACCTATCGGCATTTCCACTTCTTGTACCTTGCTCGGATTCTGTTCATAGACGCTAGGGTTTAATATCATCCTAATGTCATCAAAATTTCGGCTGCATACCTTCATGGCACCTCTTGTCGCCGGCTGTAGCTCCGTAACGATCAAGTCAGCCTCCTCCAACACCTTTACGTTGTTAGCAGCCGTAGATACGGGAATATCCAGCCTCTCAGCGATTTCCAGAATGTTTAGATTAGAAAATTCGAGGAGCAGTTTGATGATGCCGATTCTCGTATGAGTACTCAATGCATGAGCTACTTTTACCAGCTTGTTAGGATCATTTATAGAAATTTCCAGCAATCCATCCACCCACTTTTCATCAGACCATAAAATAATTTACACAATAAGTTTATTTCTGTAATTATTGTAACAAAAAAAGCATGCCACAATATTCTTCGCAGTAAAAGAGAAAGGATACTGTGCTTAGTTCTGGTACAGCTTCCATGTTCTTCGCCTCTGATTCTCGTTTGACTAAGCTTACCACCCGTTCAACGGGTGGTTTTTATATTGCCCCTATAAGGGGCAATATACTGGCAACGCCTAAAGGCGTGGTTTCGCAAGCCAATGTCGCTTGCTACCCCTGGAAGGGATTTTATTCTTGCTTTTTATCTTCGAGTTGGTCCGCTTCTACTTGATTCTGAATATATTTTCGGATTTCCGCCTCATTTCTACCGACCGTGTTGACGTAGTATCCTTTTGCCCAAAAATGCCGGTCGCCTCTCTTTTTATACTCGGGATGTCGATCAAAGATCATCAACGCTCTCTTACCCTTAGGATACCCCATAAATTGAGATACGCTCAACTTCGGCGGAATTTTCACGCACAGATGAATATGATCCACGCATACGCTCCCCTCGACGATCTTTACTTCTTTATACTCGCATAACTTTTTGATGATTTCCCGAATATCACTTCTCACTTCCCCATACATGACCTTTCGTCTGTATTTGGGAATGAATACGATGGGATACGTGCAATCCCATTTCGTATGTGATAGACTCGAATTGTCCATGGATGCCCTCCTCTTTTCCTGACATTGGCTGCGAAACCATTGTCAGTATACCAGAGGAGGGCTTTTCCATCATCGGCCTCGGCTCTTCCTATTCCGTTCTCCCACGCATAGCGTGGGGATTAATCTGGAGTTATTATTTAGCGATGCGGATGGTTGGGAGAAAAGCCTGCGTTGTGCAGTAATTTTCGTAAATAAGCAGTCCAATCTCCATTGGGAATGAGAAAAAATGTATTTTTCCAGGCTTTCTGCGATTACGGACAAATAACAGCCCAAATTCCTGCAGAATAGCAGGCTTTCTATGAATTTCGGAAATGTGAATTATGAGAGCACTCGAGAAATATAGTTCTGGCTCGAATTGGTTTGGGCGGATTAATTAGTCTGTCACTTTTCCGATGAAGCGGTGCGATCTGCATCTGTAGCTTTCCAATTCCATTCGTCATGGCCCTCTCCCAGCCCTATTTCCACTATCATTTCATAAACTTCTTTGCCATCCATAACTGAAAGCTTTCTAAGCTCCGCCTTCACAGGCACCCTCCTTTCCATGATACGCTCTTCTATGTATCCCTCCCATATCATATCATTCATCCAGAATAGTGATTAAGGGCCAATGCTTCTTCCATTCCTTCTTATGGACACGGTTCAAATATAACTCTTTATCCTTAAATAGCGGACTGCGTCTTACAACCAGGTTGAATAAATCCTCTAATCCGTAGGGGCTGCATATATCAAGCTCATCGTTTGCATCCAACCTGCCCCCTAGGGCCGTCACTGTTTCCGGCCACCTGCTTAAAGCATCTATTGTGGATAGATAGGGCTTTTCTCCATTTCTAATATGCATTCTAGCTTGATTTTTGACAGACCATTTCGGATCTCCTGTCTGTTCTATTAATTCCTTCTCCAATCCAATATCTCTTTCCTCAGAAGCATAATCCTTATCATAATAAACAACATCAATATCGTTATGTCGCTGGCGATCTTCAAATCCATGCAATTTGTCCCAAATATAATTCCGTATGTAGCCCGCCGCAATATAACATTGAGGTAAATCCAACTCCCGAACCTTTCTTAAATCCTTCCATAGCCGTTCATGCTCATAAAGGTATTGTTTTAATCTCTTTTCCCGCATCCTTGGTCTCCGCCCCTTTCCCGACCTTGTTCCCCTTCCACCTTTCTGGCAATCCTCTTTGAAGCACCCGGATTACTCCGCTACTTTCCAGTTATCATAGGTCACGCTTATCCATTCCAAATGATCAGTTTCCAGATAAGCTTTAGCCGCTTGAACTAAAGGAGAGGAGTTATCTTCACCAATTTCATCCACGTTGATCCAGCTCCAGCCAGCGGTATCATCGGATATTAATATACTTTCACAAGAGCCTTCCAAACTAACCTCAAGAAGGATGGCAATGTGCTGGATATGAGAACAATCTCTTAAACTATACGGTACAATGAACTCGGAAACCCCAATATTATGATTTACATTAATAACGAATCCTGTTTCTTCTTGAAATTCACGATAAATCGCCTGAATGATAGACTCATCACGTTCAATGGTTCCTCCAGGCAAATCAAAACGATTTCTGTAAGGTCCATCTGTTTTATGAACGACAAGTAATTGATTATCTTGACAACAGATGCCGTATACGCCTAAATGACGGTGATATTTCATCCCTTCACCAACCTTTTGCACTATAGATCACAATAATGGACCAGTCTTCCTGGTTCGTAATGATTCTCTATGATTCTCATCAAATGCCCGGCCATCTCATCGGTTGATTGAAGCCGTCCTTTAAGATAAGCTTCCTTGAAATAACCTGCCATTCTGAACTCCTCTTCCCGCTTACTTCTGGCCGTCTGCTGCATTTCAGTCTCTACCATCCCTGGATCAACAGAAATAATCTCCACCGGATTCGTATCGTTGCCCGTTTGCTCCGCCCCCACACTTTGCGTAAATCTGTTCAAACCAGCCTTGGCTGCAGAATAGACGCTCATGGAAGGATGGGCATAAGAGCCTGAGCCTGAAGAAATATTGATTATTTTTCTTCTCGCTGTCCAATGTTGTGTGGCCTTAATAAATATCGAAGTTAAGATCATGGGCGCTATAAGACAGATGTGAATGTTTGATAAGATATCTTCAGCGGTACATTCATCTATAGGCAGCAGCGGCTCTAGCATGGCGGCATTATTGATTAGACAGATCATTTCCAGGCTCTGCGGATTTACTTCTGTTAACGCTCGATTGATCACGTCTTCCACTTCTTCCACTCGCTGTAAATCCAAAAGAATCTGCGAATATTGGGGATATCGGTTTAACTCTTCCGAATCCCTTCTGGAGATTCCACAGACCAAATCGCCGCTTTCTAATAACGACCTTGCCACGGCCTGACCTATCCCACTGGAAGTCCCTGTAATCATGAAGAACCGATTGGACATCCTATCCCTCCCAAAGCTTGATTCTGACCGCTAATGTTCTGACTTTCCTTACGACAATAAAGAAATGTCTTTCTCCCATTCCGAAGGAAAAGGAACTCCAATCTGCCTTCCAAATCCGTCTATATATGTTGAACTAAAGAATAGCTCTCATTCCGTTCCGAAAGGAAAGTGCCTCCGAAGCTTCAAACATCTTGTTTTGTATTCCTTCTATTGGGATGGGCCTTCGGATGGTAGGAATACAAAGCCAAAACTCGCCCTGGAAGCATCTTTCTTTCTCCACTTTATGAGCTATTCAATCATTAGTTCATTTTATATAGAAAGCTTTGATTAATCCAGATCGACGTTTCTATAGTGTTCTACCACTGGAAAAGGACTGTAAAAATGATGCAATAGAGCTTTCCACTCCAAGTATTCCTGCGACCCTCTAAACCCTTCGGTATGGTCCTCCAGCGTTTCCCATCGAACCAGCAAAATATACTTATTTTCTTCCTCTATACATTTGTGCAGCTCGTGATGAATATAGCCTTTCATTTTCGAAATAAGGCTAGAGGCTCTTTTAAAATTATGTTCGAATTCATCGGCTAACTCTGGGATAACCTGCAATATAGCCACTTCCAGGATCATGTTTACCTCCATATTTTCAGTCAAAGCAATTTTGATTTTAAAATCTTCACAAGTTCAATCTCGTGCTGACCCATCCATTGTCTTCTAATGACCCATTGATTTAAGATAAATTGAAAATATTCAACAATGTCTCGCCCCGAATAGTGTTGTCCGATATAAATACAAAGCAAAGAGACATAATACATCTGCATTAGATACGGAATCCATTGTATCTCTTCATTCGTCAGTTCCATAGAACGGGAATATTCCTCTAAAAAAATTTCCACATTGGAAAAATCGCTATCCTTGGTTTGCAGAAGATGATTAAGGCAAATGGCTAGCTCCAAGGCACGAACATCGTTGGAAGCAAAGTCAAAATCAAGAATTCCGTTCATCTTCCGCAGTTCCCTGTCGATTAGCAAATTAAAAATCAATAAATCGTGATGAATGATCTGCTTCGGTAATCGATCCAACCCGGACCTATACTTAGGAATGGAGTGATAAGTATTCATTAGTAGCCGGAAGTGATTATTGTCGATGTCAAAAGGAGGGCGTTCAAAAAACTGGCTGACCGATCTTTCATTACACAATGGATGCAGACTGTTCAGATCATAAAATTTAATTTCCGGTTGAATTAATTCTGTGGCGAAATGGCTCAACGCTTTGGAAAGCTCGCCAACCGATCTGCCATATTCTTTAACATCCGAATCCCGTGACAAATCGGGAGCCTCTCCCTCAATAAAATTAACGATCGAACCTAATTGCCCATTGGAAAGCTGGACAAAATTCTCCTTCCTCTTGGAAGTCACAAAACCGGGTACCTGAAAGGATAAATTTTGCTGCTCCAAAAAAGACATCAACTCGATTTCAAATTTTAATCTTTCCACATTTTTAGAGTGACTGTCATAGATTCGGGCGATGTATTTTTGGTTATTTACCGTGACTTTTTGAGTATAGTTTGTTATTCCGAAGGGCACCGACTCTGCATTTTCCATGTTCTCATCAAAATATTGCGAGATCAGCTCCTGAATTAAATTGTCCACTATTAAGCCCCTTTCTTTTATAATAATCTTCCTCTATTACCTTTGGCTATTTATTGTTGCGTTTGGTTTAAGGAGCAGCGTTAGTTGTTTTCATTCCACAGTCACCAGTCCCTTTAAGATGGCCTGCAATAGGGCGAAGGTTAGTTCCGGGTCTGAAATTTCATTCGCTTTAATTTGGTTTAAGCAGTCCTTTACTTCCACTCGTAAAACCTCGATGCTTTCATGCTTTTCCAACCGCTGCTCGTCAGGCTTCAATACTTCTTCTGTAAAAAATACATGGGTCACTTCATTGCTTCGCCAGGAAGAGGACCACATTTTACCCAGATAGATAACGTCTCCACAGGAATAACCCGTCTCCTCCAGAAATTCTCTTCTCACAGCGTTCTCCAGTCCTTCCCCCGGCTCCACTCCGCCGCCCGGAAGCTGAATGACGGAAGATTGCACCGCTCTTCTGAACTGCCTAATAAGAATGTAGCAATTCGCATCGTTGGCCAGCATAACGACCGATTCATTATTCATCTGATTATAGTATAGCTTGCCAAATTTATCCTCATATAGGGCCCATCCGTTTTTCTCGTATATCCTATTAGTCTCTTGCTTCTCCACGGGACGGCTTGGAGTTAGCCGCAGAATATGGGTGCTCTGCTCTATTCCATTGGATTGGCTAAATCCCAGAGCTTCATAGAATTTGCCGGCCCCTTCATTGTCTGTTCTTAGAACGAGCCGCTTGTAATGTTTGGCGGCTTCTGTTATGACTGCTTCCGTCAGCTTTCTTCCTATCCCTGCTCTTCTGAATTCGGGGAGCACATAAAGTCGCCGGACTCTTCCTGCTTCGGCCTGTGAATAAGGATCCGCATTCAACCCGCACACTCCGACGATTTGTTCTCCCTGAACAGCCACAAACAACGCTTCCCCATGCTGGGCGAATGTGTTCTTTCCTTGCTCGTAATCTTTGACCAATCTAACGATATGTCGAAAGCCTTCTTCCCGACTGCGTTCCACTAAAGAAGACATGCTTTTAAGATCAAGTTCAGTGGTTTGAATAATTTGAATCGTATTCATTTCGCACCTCCAAAGTAGATAAAAGTAGCTCATCCTGCTTCATTCTTGATTCCCCGACTAAAATCCTTCTACTTCACGATTCAAAACCGAAGACTAAAATAATATTAAGTGCAAAATACACCCCAAATCTGATGATTTAGCGATTTTCTCACTCGGAAGCGTGATTTGGTCAATTGCCGGAGTTAGGGAAGCTTTTTCCTCGACTGCGGCTTACTCTCGAACCAATGGATATTTATGAACAGTTACGGATAATCTAAGGATAACTGACATCATTTAACTAAAGGAGAAATAAAGTGAATGGGAAGCGGCTGACTTCATTGGTTTGGTTTGTCCTCTTTCTGCTCCTGCCATGGCCGGCCACGGTAACGGCTGCAGCTTCTGAGGTCGATTTCCCGACACAATTGACGCTGGAGCATGATAATAAGGAAGAAGAAAGGCAACAGGTGGAATCCTTTATCGGACGATTGTTCGATGAACGGGCACAGATGCTCATTCATTCCACAAGCGAAGCATTGGATGAGTACTACTTGACTGCAGAAGCTACCGGCAAGCAAGCCCTGAAACTGGAAAAGCAGAGAACCGAATACGTTCAAGCCTGGGCAGACAAAAGGCTCTTAACGTTCAACGAAGCCGAAAGCAGAGTGCGCATCGTCCGGCTAAATGTGTCCGGCAACCAGGCACGGGTGTCTCTCGTCCAATCTTTGAAGCTTTCCTACGCCTATAACGCCAAGCCCGATCAGCCTCAGCATTTTGGAATCGGCACTCGTCATGTCCTTACCCTCAGGCAAAAGGACGGTCATTGGAAGGTGACCAGGGAATGGTATCTTGACCCGCTCACCGAAAATCCGAAGCTGATTCCCGAACTGGAGCCGACACAGAATGGAGTTCCTTTCTTCCGAACAGACGGGGTAAGCACTTCCTCCCCGAATTCAAATTCCATTGGATATCAACGTGAACGCGCGGTCGAGTACGCTAATAAATATGCGGGGATTGCATGGGGAGCAGGAAACAACAACCGATATAACCAAAAATATAGAGACTATGCCCATTTGGGCGGGGATTGCACTAATTTCGCTTCACAGGTTATCGGCGATCCAGAGGAAGGCGGCGGCCTGAAAATGACTTCGCGGTGGCGATACCGCTATAATGTCGGAGGTAACGAAGGCTGGGT
The DNA here is from genome assembly GCF_018403245.1 of Paenibacillus sp. J2TS4. Classification (GTDB taxonomy): domain Bacteria; phylum Bacillota; class Bacilli; order Paenibacillales; family NBRC-103111; genus Paenibacillus_L. The sequence continues at coordinate 34,928 of NZ_BOSH01000002.1, read as the reverse complement.
ACGAACGGATTCGTTTAAAAATTTTTTACTTTACAGCGGATACGGTCAGCTTGTCGCCCGGGGGACATTCGAGGCCGTGACAACTAGAACGGATAAGCATCCGGATGGAGCCTTCGCTTCCATTCAACCTGGAGATCTTATTGCTTACGAAATGAATGGAGATGTGGATCATTTCTCGATCGTGGTCGGATTTGACGACTACGGCTATCCGCTGGTTAATTCGCATTCCGCAGACCGTTACCGGGTCCCCTTCGACTTGGGCTGGGATAAATATACCAAATATTGGCTCATCCATATTAAAGACTAATCTTATAAATCTTAACGCCAACCTCATAATATCTGACGGGACAGGCTCATATACTGTAGAGCAGGACTCAGACCGGATGCAGTGAGGAGGAATTGCGTTGGGATTGCCCATATTTGTTAAACAGATGGCACTTCGAGCGGGTGCCATTTTTGTTGTCAAGCTGCTTGGGTTTGCCGCCCGTATTCCGCTGTTCCGGCTATTGGACTCGGAAGGAATCGGGCTCTATCAAATCGCCTATTCGTTCTACGGACTCGCTTTGACGGTCATTTCCGGAGGTTTCCCTACCGCCCTTGCCCTCACCACCGCCCAAGACCGCCGCAAAGGCTGGCAGCTTTATAAAACAGCGACTCTTCTGTTGGCATCTATCGGAGGAGCACTCGCGTGGTTGTGCTACCAGATAGCCCCTCTCCTCGCTCGCTGGCTCGGCCATTCCGATCTGGAGATGGCGGTTCGTTATATAGCGCCTGCGCTATTCCTCGTTCCTCTGCTGTTTCTGCTTCGCAGCTTTCTTCAGGGGCTGGAACATTACGGCCCCATCGCCTGGTCGGAGCTGACGGAACAGATCGTAAGGCTATCCGTCATGCTGCTGCTGGTTAGCCTGTGGATCCCCTCCGGTTTGGGCCGTGCGGTAGGCGGCGCTGTGATGGGGGCTTCTGCCGGAGCCTTGATCGCCTTTCTTTTGCTGCTGGCGATTCTGTTCTTTCGCAGAAAATCTTTAGGGTTATCAAGACATCCGGACGCCGCTGCAGGACCGGCCGATAACCGAATCCGTCTTTTTTTGTACAGCGCCTTGTCGATATCGGCTGCTCGCCTGATCGTGCCCGTATCCGATTTTCTCGAAGCCCTCATTATCCCCTATCGGCTGCAGCAGGCCGGCATGTCTGCTTCGGAAGCTGCTTCCACGTTCGGGCAGATCGCAGGAGTTGCCGCCACGATCGTTTATATGCCCACTCTGCTCACGTCGGCCTTGGCTTTCACCCTTGCGGCCAAAATCACCTCCGATTGGCAGAACAAAGAGGTCAGCCGCTTCCTGCATCGGTCCCAAGCCGCTATTCATATTGGCTGCTTGTGGGGAATCGGCTCCGCCTGGATCTTGTTCCACTATTCGGCTGAGCTGTCTTTGCTCGTTTTCTCAGAAGACTCCGCTTCTACTCCGGTCCGCTATATGTTTCTGGCGCCCTTATTTTCGGGAGTCCAACAATTGACCACCGTCATTTTATGGGCCTCCGGGAATAAAAAAACTCCGCTCTCCGGATTGATCGCGGGATGCATCTGTTCCGCCGCGCTGCACTTCGCACTGCTGGGGATTCCTGGGTTCGCCTATGCCGGCGCAGCCATCGGCATTCTTTCCTTGGAGCTCGTATCCGCATTGTGGAACCTGACAGTCATTTTTAAGCTTAAATCTTCTTTTCCACGCCACTGGTTTCCCATCTGGAAAACAGCGGGCTTAGTTCTTCTATGCCTGCTTGGCTCCAGCTTAAATGGTTGGTTAATCGATCCTCTCCCCATTGCCGAACCGGTGCGATCGATCGTCAGCCTGTTCTTTCTATACAGTCTTGTCCTTCTGTATATCTTGCTAACTTACCGAATGACCCGGGAAATAACAAAATGATCTTCCAACTCCATCCTCTTCTCCTGCGAATTTGATTTAGCTGTCGATTTAGAGTAAAAATAAGTAGAATATCACTTATCGATCATAAGAGGAGGAGTAAAGGAACATGACTAACAAGAGATGGACGTAAATTCCGCTCAGGACTCAAGTCGCTCAGTATCCTTTACGCAGATCATGGAACAATACCGAAAGTCTTCATCCTCGATAATATATAGAATCATCTTGATTATCGTGATTTTCATACTCACGTTCATATTCGCAAAAATTGCGGATGAAATCACGGAATCTGAATGGATCCTCTTGGATCAACAGATCATTGAATCGGTCCAGTCCCTCATCTCTCCCAAGCTTACGCTCCTAATGAAATGCTTCACATTTCTTGGCTCCAAAGTGTTTTTGACTACGCTTCTGATAGTCTCCAGCGTCCTGATGATCTGGCATAAGAAACGGTGGGAAGCTCTGTTTCTAGTTATTGCGCTGGGGGGAGGGGCGCTTTTTAACCTGGGGCTGAAGTCGTTTTATCAAAGGGAGAGACCTTCCCTGCATCGACTAATTGAGGAAACCGGTTATAGTTTTCCGAGCGGGCATTCCATGAGTTCTTTTATTTTATACGGGATGCTGGGCATCTTGTGCTACATGTTTCTAATTTCAAGGATGCCAAAGATCACTATTGTTATATCAACGAGTATCATTATTTTGTTGGTGGGGACAAGCCGGATCTATCTCGGGGTCCATTACCCTAGCGATGTTCTCGCCGGTTATGCTGCCGGGGGAGTCTGGCTTACCCTATGTTTATTAGGTCTGCGTCTTGTCCTGGATTACCGCCAACTGCAGAGAACTTCTGCCAGACGGTAGCGGAGCCGGATCAGCTTGGTACCCTTAGGAGCCGCCCCTGAATATCACTTCTTGCTCTACCCACGCTGTTTGGTTGTAGGCTTCTGCAATCCCCGCTTCCTGTACCAGCTTCTTGGGCACTTGCTTCTGCTTTAAAGTGGCGACAAAGCTCTGATCGAATGGGTTGGGGCTTATCTTGATTTCTTTATCATTAACCCACTCGGCCACCAGACGACCTTCTCCTATAGGGTTGAACATCTCTGAGTCTTCGAATCCATCGGCATATCGAGGATATTCCTGTTCTTTACGAACCCCCGGATCATTCAAACAGACATATAAAGAAACGACATCGCACAGCTGCAGCAATCGGAATGGCTCGATCCAGTCATCTTGATTAGTCAAGCTTAATTCTTCTATGATGTTGTCTTAAGCATTCATGCCGGGAAAAATCAATACATTCCGGCACCGTGCTGTTCCGGAAAACGCCAAAAGACGCATAGTGCAAGCTGCACAATAGTCCGGCGTATTTATTCATCCTCTCTATCTGATCCAGGCCATACGTATAATGGGTTAACTTGGGGAGCAGCGGGAAGTCCATAAAAGAAAATGGAAGGGATGTGCGGTCGTTCCACATAGGAACCTCATCTAACCGGACCCACCCCAAATCATGCTGATAAATAGCTAATAACGTATCCTCAAAATAGGGATCGTCTGTAAAGAAGCTTTTGAAATGCTTGGCAATCTCCCCGGAAAGCTGGGCATGATCGTGCTGTCTGACCATTATAATTTCATGTTCAGTCTCGCGAACTACCACGTTATCACTTCCTTAATGTCGATAGATATGGATAATCTTACCTAGGTAATATAATAGCTTAATTATTTTGTTAAGGCTAACAAAAAATGCCTTTTTATGAAATCCATACATATCTTGAAAGGCAAAACGGGGTGACGGGCAGCACCTTCCGAATCAGCAATAAGCCGCCAGGAGAACCCTGACGGCTTACGCTCACAGACCGAGGTGGATAAACAGGTTGTTGGCGGTATGAAACAGCACTGGCGCCCATAGCGATCCTGTTCTTAGCCACATGTAACCTGCGACAAGAGAGAACAGCAGCATATCTGTCGCCCGCCACAACATATCGAGCCACGCCATGTCGCCGCTCATCCATATCGGCACGTGGATGAGAATGAACAGCGCACCGGTCAGCAGGTTCGCTCCCGCGAACGGCAGCCGTTCCGCCAGTTGCCGCAGCAGGAAGCCGCGAAATACGGTCTCCTCCAGGACGCCGGCAAGCAGCACGACATTCAGCCAGACGGACAGGTTCCGAGTAACGGTAAACGGCTGCGAGAACACGATATGATCGACAATGAAGGTATAGACAGCCCAGATGATGATCGGGATAACCGTCCACCCCCAGCTGCCAATCTTCCGGTTCCATCTTAAATACGTTACGGGAGACTCGCCAATCACGGCGATAATATAGACACATACCGGCACAACCCAGACGAATGTCTTCACCGCCGCTTCTACCAGTCCCCACGAAAGCGAAGGCATTCCTGGCGGAAGCAGCCATATTCTGCACACGGCCCATCCCGCCGCGAAGACGATATAGTACAGAATAAGCGGAGCCCACCCGGCGGGCGCATGTTTCACGTCCCGCATAATCTCATTCATCTTCTTCCTCATTCCCCTTTCGGCTTATTCCCTCATCACGTTACCGTGCTTCAATAATCTGGGCAATTCCCCGAAAGGGGGATTTTATCAACCGCCGGTTAAGGCGCCTGCTCATCCAGCCAACCGAGCGTCTTTGCTACGGAGACTGCCTTCATTCGCCGATCGACACCGAGCTTTTTGAATATATTTTTGATATGGGCCTTCACGGTCTCGAACGACACTTGCAGCCCTTCTGCAATCTCTCGGTTCGACAGGCTCCGGGCCAACAGGTTCAGCACTTCCCGCTCGCGGGCCGTCAGTTTCTCCACCTTCGCCAGGCTTTGTAACTTCTCCCGCTGCGGCGGCAGCGCTCGTCCTTCGGTTTCCGCCACATATAGCAGTTGGCAGGCGAGAATATGCAGCGTTCCCTGACGTTCCGGGACGAAGGCATGACGTGACCTATGATTGACCAGATACAGACAGCCACGCACCTGGCCATCAAGCTGAATTGACAGCACCAGCACGGAGGCCGGACAGCCTTCCGAATCTCCAGTTGGCTGCGTTGCCGCATCAGACTGCTTCGCTGCTTCAGTCTGTGTCGCCGCTTCAAGCGGCTTCTCCTTAACAAGCTTCCCCGCATCGTCCCTGCGGTTCCCGGACCGCAGAAGCATCGCCTTGCCCGAATGGAGCGCGGCATAGACCAGTTCCCTCTGCACTTCGCCGCACTCGCTCAGCGGGCAGGGCCGGAATTCGCACCAGCCGCTCTCCCCGTTGGCCTCCAGATTAATGGCAGCTTCCACATAGGGTTCGTCCTGGCGCGGCATGATCAGATATCCCTGCCCTGCCCCCGCCTGCATTAGAATCACGGCCAGCAGCTTGGCTGCCAGATCGCGGCCCCTCCAGCCTTCCGTGAAGGTGCGGGACGCCTGGACGATCGCCGCCAGATCGAGCGCTTGCGGATAGCCGCTGCTGAGCTCCCCCGCGAACGTTCCTGCCATCCCATGCGGGGGAGCGTCGCTGGTTAGGCCCAGCGCAGGATACGGCAGGACGCCTCTCGGCTCGACCGTTGGCATCGCCGCTACAGAACACTGTCGGCCGGCTTCGTCCCCGGCTGTTCGCCCCGGCCCATCGGGAGCTTGGCTGTTCAGCCGCTCCGCCAGGCACTCTTCGAGCGCGGCGCGCAATGTGCGCGCATCCGGATAGCGCGCTTCCGGATCCTTCTCCAGCAGCTTCATGACAATGGCTGCAACCTTCGCCGGCAACTGCGGCCGCAGCACGGCTAACGGCACAGGCGGCAGCGCCATATGCGCGTGGGACCAGGCCAACGCGCTGGCGGCCTTGAACGGAGGTTCGCCTGCGAGCAGTTCATACCAAGTCACGCCCAAGGAGTACAGGTCGGAATACGGACCGAGCTCGCAGTTCATGCGTCCGGTCTGCTCCGGAGACATATAGATCGGATGGCCTTCCGGCAGGGAAGGCTTCATCAGGCCTTTTGCATGGCCATCCGAATCCTGCTGTAAGTACTGGGCATACCCGAAGCCAGTCACATAGATCCTCATCGTTTCGGTTTGTACGAGGATCGTATCGGGCTTGAGATTGAGATGAAGCACCTGCTGCTGATGCAGCGCCTCGACCATCCGGCATATTTCGATGCCGAGTTCCAGGAACGCAGTAAGCGATACCGATTGCATCTCGAAGTAGCGGCGCAACGTTACGCCGTTCACTCGCTCATACTCCAGAATGAAAGCATTGCCGTGCGGCACGATCGCCATCGGCCGCAGTATCCCGTCCATCGGCACCCGGGCGGCGCCTTCATATTCATGCAGCAGCTTCGCATTCTCGACGAAGGTGCTGCTTCCTTCCTTCACCACCTTGAGCAGAGCCGGGCGAGCCCGCTTCTGCGCGTAGGCATAGCAGACGAACAGATAGGGGTCTTCATATATGATTTGGTCCACATCGTATCCAGGAAGATTCAGGCCGTCCTTGATGGCTTCCATAGAGATTCCCTCGTATTCTCTTGATTCCAATGAAATCAAATTTTCTTCTTCTCATTATACCGGAAATCGCCTGGCTGAACGAAGATGAAGCCTTATCCTTACTCAAAAAGATTAGAGGTGTTTTTTCATAATCCAAAAAAAATAAAACCTAAGAAGAAGCAATTTCCCCTTTCGGTCTTGTTACTGTGAGACGACACGTGTCCCCGGGATTAAATCATGAAGTCCCCGTGTTCCCTTCGTCCAGAACAAAAAAGCGGCATACAGCAGTATGAATGCATTAGGGATATAGATCAAGTAATTGGGCTTTTCCGGGTGGAACCACCAGGGTTCAGGCAGCAATATAAAGATATGAGTCAGCTCCCAGGGCAGCAGTTTGACCAACGTTCGGCTGAAAGCCTGCCCAAGCTTCACTGGATGACCTTCGATCGTTTCAAGCCTTAGCTTCATCACTTTTTTGCCTATCGTTTGCTGCTTGCGATATTCAAGGTAAATAAAGTACACCCATACGGGAGCAGACATCGTCAGCAGCACCCACAGCTCGATGGCCCAGCCGCTTTGCAGCGAGCGGGATAGCCCTCCCCCCGTGATTACATTAATTATTAATTGCACGCCCACAAGGATCATCGCAAGGATAATAAAGTCGATTCCATAGGCAATCAGTCTTCGGATGGCTAACATCTGCTTCCCTGCCTTCCTCTATCAAGCTGGCGATTTCAAGGGAATACCCACCAAACCTAACTTCTGTTGGATACTTCAAGCTTCTCTATTCCTTAAATCTTGCCATAAGAGCTGTCTATGATTTCCTTAAAATACTCAGGTTCTTCTATATGGGGCCTATGATTTAAGAAAGGCCTCTACCCTTTCCACCCAGGCACCTTCCTGATCGGCCAGCACAGCCTTCCATCCCAGCTGACGCGCAGGGTCCAGGTTTTTCTCTTGATCATCGACATACATGATGGGTCCCCCTTCTAGCCGGGAATGAACAAGCTTATAGATAGAAGGATCGGGTTTACACAATCCCACTTCACTGGATATGGTAATTGTCTTGATGTAGGGAGCTACCGGCTTCAATATATCTTCCAGCCATTCTCTGCGATGATTGCTTAGAAGGTGAATATCTGCCCACGAACTCCAGTCCGCTAAACATTCATACGCGGGTAATGCCACTATATGGCGTTCCATCAAACGACGGGCAGCCTTGTCTTCAATAGCCGGACACTTCTCATTAAGCCACTCCCAGAATTCCTTCTCGCTTATCTTTCCGGTCCACAAAACTTCTTTCATCTCTCTCTGAAATAAAGCTATGAAAGATTCAAATGAAATTCCGGAGCCCTCTGTCATTTCCCTCCAAAACGAAGAAGAAAAATTGGTGACCACCACTCCGGCGGCATCAAGGACAAGCTGCGGTTTTTTGTTCATCGGAATCACCCTCCTATAATTTCACTAATGATTTTCCATCCATTGGTTCGCTGCTGCGAACCTTAATAGCTGATCATAAATCCGGTTTTCTTTCCTTTCACGAACCCGGCTCCCTCATAAAAGCTGTGTACTTCCTCCCGTTGAGATCCGGTCATCAGCATAAGCTTATAACAATTTCTGGCCTGGGCAATTTCCATTGCTTTTTCCAGTGCCATCCGTCCAAACCCTCTTCTTCTATACTTCTTATGCGTAACCACATTTTCTATCCATCCATAAGGCCTTGCGTTTCTCGTCAAATTTCTGACCAGCACCAGAATACAGGAAGCTACGATCCGGCAATGGTGGCTTTGAGCCAACAAAATAGAGGGGATCATCCCCTCTTCGCTCATCCCAATACATCTCAAAATTTACAAACAGCCCCAGAACAATTTTCATTAATATGCTTCAGCGGTTTCTCGATAATTTGCCTCCGTTCGGAGACTTTACAAATGCGGATGAGCCGCCATTCATATTAAACTCACTCCTTGACGCTGCCTAGCACGATCCCTTTCATGAAATATTTTTGCAAGAAAGGATAGAGAATCAGCATGGGCAGCGCTCCAATAAAAATTTGCGCAGCTTTGGCCGTGCGGTTGGAAACCTCGATCAGCGACGCGATGTCCTCGTCACGGACGTTAGCCAGATTTTTATTGATGATCATCGTTTGCAAATAGCTGGACAGCGGATATTTCTCCGTGGAATTCATCAGAATAATGCCGTCGAACCACGCGTTCCAATGCCCGACGACCGTAAACAGCATAATGGTTGCCAATGCGGGCAAGGAAAGGGGAACGTAAATTTTCCAAAGCGAGGTCCAATGCCCAGCGCCGTCTATGAATACCGATTCTTCCAATTCTTTGGGCAGGCCCCGAAAAAAGTTGAGCAGCAGTACGACATTGAAGACATTAACCGCTCCAGGAACGACAAGCGCCCATATGGAATCGATCAGACCTGTATATTTAATGGTCAGAAACCAAGGAACGAGTCCTCCGCCAAATAAGATCGTGAATACGAAGTACCATACATACCAAGTGCGCTGTTTGAATACCCGTGTTTCCTTGGACAATGGATAGGCGAGCAGAATCGTCAGCAGCATGCCGAGCGATGTGCCGAGCAGCACGCGTTCGACAGAGACCCATAACGCTTGCAGAAACTCTTTCTTTTTCAATATATACATATACGATTGCAGCGTGAAATCGACCGGCCACAGTTTCACCAACCCGGATGTCGCCGCGCTGGTCGAGCTTAACGAAACGGCCAGCACATGAACGAACGGCAACAGACACAGAAGCGAAACGAGAATGAGAAACAAATAATTGACGTACTCAAAAATTTTGCGCCCCGTTGAATCGGCATACATACAGCGTGACCTCCCTTCTAGAAAATCCTGTAGTTCGCGAACCGATAAGCCAGCCAGTACGCACTCGAAATGAATACAAAGGACACGACCGATTTGAACAATCCCATAGCCGTGGCCACGCTATATTGAGCGTCGACGATCCCGAAGCGGTAGACCATGGTGTCGATGATGTCGCCGCTCTCGTACACGATGGGGTTGTATAGGTTGAATACTTGATCGAAGCCTGCGTTCAGAACATTGCCAAGACTTAACGTGACCATTAATACGATGATCGGCCTCATCCCGGGAAGGGTAATGTACCATGTTTGTCTCCAGCGGCCCGCCCCGTCCATGACTGCAGCTTCGTAAAGCGTCGGCGATATGCTGGTCAGCGCCGCCAGGTAGATGATCGTGCTGAAGCCGAACTCCTTCCAAACGTCCGATATAACCAGAGTAATTGGGAACCAGCGATTGTCGCCCAGAAAGAAGATCGGTTCAATACCGAAGACACCTAGCGACTGGTTGACGATGCCCGTTTTAGGCGAAAGAATATCGATCAGAATACCGCTCAAAATGATCCAGGAAAGAAAATGCGGCAAATATATCAGCGTTTGGATGCCGCGTTTGAAAAACTGAAGCCTGACTTCATTCAACAGCAGGGAGATCACGATCGGAACGAACAAACCGAGTACGATTTTCATAAATGAAATATAAACGGTATTCCAAAGCGCCTGGCGAAAGCCCGGGTAGTTAAAAATAAACTCGAAGTTTTCGAGTCCGACCCACCTGGCATTAAACAGACCGCCCAGTGGCCGAAAATCCTGGAACGCAATCACAATGCCCGCCATCGGAATATAACAATATACGAAGACAAGCAGGACGCCAGGCAACAGCATTAAATGCAGAGGGAGTGTTTTCCGGTTGATGACCTGTAGAAGACTCGTCCTTTTTTTCATCTGTTCCACCACATTCTTTAGATATATTGGTAAACGGGTGGAGGGAGCGGCTCATTACCGCTTCCCCCGCAAGCCAATTATTGCGATGCCGCCCACTCGTTCACCTCTTTCGTAATTTTGTCTCCGCCCAGCTTCTTCCATTCCTCCACGAATGAATCGAAAGAATCCAGCGGGGCGGTGCCCATGACAATTCTCGTAAATGCTTGCTTCTGAAGATCCAGCAGGGTGGTCATACTCTTCGTCATCGTTGGTGTCGGAGGACCGTACATTTCGTCAGTCAGCACCAGTCCCTTATCCCGGTAATAGGCGAGCACCGAAAAAGAAGAGCCTTTCTCTGGCGCCATCTGTCGGGCAGTTGCCCAATTGATGGCGTTGGTACCGAGTTCGCCCGTGCTCTGGAATTGAACAATCCGGTCATGCTTTGTCCTCTGCTCGCCGTTGAGCGCGGAGGCGTCCTTCGTCTGGAGCGCATCTTTGATCGCATTGTACAAATCCGGCAAATCCTTGTTTGCGGGCCAGGCTTGAATCAGCGGATATTTGAACAATTCGATACCGTCCGGCGCAATGAGGAATTTTTCGGTGTCCGCCGTTTTGCTCCAAGTATTTTCAATAAATAGATTCAGCATTTTAATTGCCGCTTCCGGATGCTTGGCGCCCTTTTTCACGACGAAGTATATTCCGACCGGGAAGGTGACCGGTACCTTGGCGGGATTTTCGTCGATGTACGGAATGGGAAACGCTTTCCAGTCGATCTTCGGGTCCTTCAGCTTGGCATCGGCGAACGGCCAGAATGGATACCAGTCGGGTCCATAAATCATGCCCACGCTGCCCGATGTTACCGTATCGAGCATTTTATTGTCATCCTTCAACGCGAACTCCTGGTCAATCTCGCCGTTGGCGTACAGCTCGCGCAGCTTTGCGAGTGCGGCCTTCATTTCCGGTTGAATGCTGCCGAATGCGAGCTTACCGTCACTGTCTTTGATCCAAATATTGGGGTAAGCGTGATAGCCGTTGAAAAATCCGGTCAGCGCAGTGCCCCAATTCGCCGCAAGACCGTAAGAATTGTTGCTCCTGGATTTAAACGCTTTTGAAATCATCAGCACGTCGTCCATTGTCTTCGGCTCCGGCAGATTCATCTCCTCCAGCCAATCGGATCGTACCCACAGCACTTGGCCGAAGCTGGCTCCCGTATATGGAAGCGCTAGCAATTTGTCGTTGAAAGTCGCCGATTTCATTGCCGTTCCGCCGTCCTGATACAATATTTCCTTTGTGAGCGGCGACGCGTATTTGTCGAATAACTCGGTCAAATCTTCCAGCTTGTCGAACTCCGCGAGCTCTTGAAGTTGCTTGGAATAGACCGGCATAATATCCGCCATTTCCCCGGAAGTAAGCGAGACGTTCAGCTTTTGTTCGTATTGCGTTGACGCAACTGTCCAATCATACTTGATCTTGATGCCAAGCTTGTCGGCGAATTCCCGGGTCCACACATTGTTGTCCAGACTGTCTCCCGACGGATATTTCACTGCTTCGTCAATGGCGCGAACAGCCGACACTACGATTGGCGGATCATACTTTCCAAACGGATCGGCGGTTTCGGAAGTGGACGCTTGATTATCCGAGGAGCCGGGAGAACCAGCGGAATCATTTTGTTGGCCGCTGTTGATCGAGCATGCGCTGACAAGCAGAGCGATTATCAGTAGCATAGATACGTTGAGGCGCGGAGAAACTCTTTTCATATCGAACCCTCCAAATATTGCGACTGGGATGAAGAAAACGAACTCAGTTTCTCAATCATTTGGCCGACGATCGAGCGAATATCGCCCGACGGTTCGGTCGGATACGGCTTCGTTTCAATGGTCCAATTATATTCCCACGCGTACCAGTCAATAGGTTCCGGAGGTTCGCCGGTTGTTAGGGATCGGTCCAATGCTGCGATGAACAAGCGCCATCGCGGCAAGTAGAAATCCGCTGTCAAACCCGCCCAGTCCCTATGGGCATATTCGTGAAGGAAGCTTTGGCCGGCTTCATTAGACCACAGCGTAATCAATGTGCGGGCATTGAACTCGTAGAGCCGCTTCTCGTTCTCGCTGCGGCCGATTCTCTTGGCCTGTTCCAGCCAGCGGCCGAGCAGAAATTCACCGCGCGTATTAAGCAATTCTTCCTGGTCGGCGAGCAGAGTGAGGAACTCCTTGCTGTTCCGGTTGAAGCCTTCGACGTCTCCGCTATGGTAAGCCCGGAGGAAATTGGAGGCAAATGTTCTCGCGCGATCGGCGATCATCTGACGCGTTACGTCGACCAGATCATACAAGTACGGGTCCGCTCCGTGCAGTTCGTCGAATGCGGCATACAGCAGCCGGCAAGCTTCCGCGACATGGGACGGATCGTAATAGAGCGAGTCCGGCTCCCAATATTTCTCTGCCGGGATCGCTTTTCCCGGAGCCGTCTCCCCGTCGGGCACGACACCTTGATTCGCCGACCGCTTCTCGAATACTTCGCTCGGCCGTGCGTTGATGATGCTTTCCGTCGGCCCGATCTGCCGAGAGCAGGAATAGACGCTTCCCTCCAGGTATTTCCATGCCTTCATGGCGTTTGCGTTTCGCCCTCCATATCGGCGCTCCACATATCGTTCCAGCCAATCATCGACATCAACCTCGGTCCGCCAGGCCATTTCAAGAATTAAATCGTATATGACCGGATTTTGCCCAATCCCTTCACCGGTAAGACCGATCCCGCACATCCGCCCATGATCAGGATGATGGAGTGCTTCAAGCAGCCGATCTACGGCTCCCTTCATGTGCCCGTAAAGTCCCAGCCGTCCGCCGAAATTGTGGAGAAACGACCAAATCCACGGAGTTCCGTAAAACACATTTTCTCCTGCCCGTTTCCAGCGCGGCGCTTGTTCTCCCCATAAATCCAGGATCAATGCCTGATCCTTGTTGAGTCCCGCGAACATTTCCGGCGTAGGATTTTGCCACCAGCCCTGCAGCACCCAAACTGCCTGCGGGTCTGCTTTCAGCATCGCGTCCTGTACCCGCCGCATCGCTTCCGACAAATCAAGAACCCCAGTATTCCCCCCTTCATGGAACGGATCAGCGGCATAAAAATGATCGGTACCGAACAATTTTTCCTGTTCTTTATAGAAGGTTTGGGCAACCAAATCAAAAGCAGAGGAATCAGACCGGAGGATGGGAGGACGTTCCATCTCGACCCATTTGCCCTGATCCAGCACCACAGCACCCGGCATCTTGTTCGCAAAATCCGGCGGCACAATGCCTGTGTATCCCGGAAGGATTCGCGTCATACCCAGTTCGGCCATCCGGGCATGAATCCGGTGAGCAAGTGCCACGCGGTCGTCGAACCAGCTTGGCGGAAGAGGTCCGCCCCAGCCGTACAAGCAACCGAGCCATTGAAACGGCAAGTAAGCGGGGCCGCTTAAGAACGTCCGAATTTCCTCGTCGGTATACCCAAATTTTGCGAACGTTCTTCTCCAAACTTCTTCGTGTCCGGTCATTTCCAAAACGAGATTAATTCCGTTTAGGGCCATCCAATCGAGCTCACGCTCCCAACGGGCCCAATCCCAGAACGCCGTGGTATAGGAATAAGTCACAAAGTTGTAAGCGTATACATATCGGTAAGGGCTGGATTGTTCGATTTTCGTCTCAGGCCTCGGCAAGGTCGCGGGAAGTTTCAGTTGATCACCACACCAGGAGATGCTGCAACGGCAGCAATACTTCAGATACCAGTGGAAACCGGCCGCCTGTGCGACGGGAGTTGTACCGCGTATGACGATCAGACCGTCCGCTTCTTCGATTTGGAAACGATGAACTCCATCTGTACAGTTCAGCAGTTCAAAACGAAGCTGACTTGCGTAAGCTTCACCAATCAACCGCTCCGCCAACGTAGAGACGGCTTGAGAATTAAGCTTCATCCGACTTCAATCCCTCCATTCATGGCCTTGCGAATATGACCATCATGCTCAGCAAGCTTCCGCCGGGCTTCCGAACTGTCCACTCCCGCCGCAAGGATGACGATGGCGGTTTTCACGTCACCTTTTGCTGCCGCATAGGCACGTTCCACTTCCTTCACCGATACGTTAGTCGCTATCTCTACGATACGTTTGGCCCGGTCAACTAGCTTGGAATTATCCGCCTGGAGATCTACCATCAAGTTTTTATATACTTTGCCCAGACGAATCATCGTCGCTGTGGTCAGCATGTTCAGTATCATTTTTTGGGCGGTGCCGGCCTTCATGCGGGTAGATCCCATAATGGCCTCCGGTCCGGTGACAGCTTCGATGACCAGGTCTGCAGCTTCGGCCATTGGCGTTCCGCGGTTGTTGCAAATCCCGATCACCTTCGCCCCAAGGGCAGCCGCCTGTTTCATTGCTCCAAGGACGAAGGGGGTACGGCCGCTGGCCGCAATGCCGACGACGACGTCCTGTGCGGTCACTTTTCTTTGGCTGATCTCTTCCGCGCCGGCAGCGAAATCGTCCTCCGCTTTCTCGTCGGGACTGTGATTGATAGAATTGCCGCCGGCCAGAATGCATTGTACAATACCGGGAGCCGTCCCATAGGTGGGGGGACATTCAAGCGCATCCTGCTGGGCAATTCGCCCGCTCGAACCGGCTCCGACGTAGATCAGCCTCCCTCCTCCGGCAATAGCCGCAGTAACCATCTCGACCGCAGATGCAATGGCAGAAAGGCAACCCTTGACGACGATTGCGACCTGCTGATCTTCCTCATTGATAAGCTCCAAAATACGTTCAGTCGGAAGCGTGTCGATCTGTTCTGTCCGTTTGTTCGGCTGCTCGGTTGCAAGCTCTTTTAGTTGATCCCGCATCATTTTCTCCCCTTCAAATCTTTTTTATTTACGCTCGGTGCCCCTGCAGAAGGCTGAGCGCGATCCTCCCCGCTCCGTATACCGGCTTACGCCGGGGAAGATGGAACGATAGGAGATTGTACTCGCTTTGCAATTGGCTTGTAAAGGTTTGTCGAAACAGACTGGAGTGTTTGAAGATAGATCCGGACATTACGACGGGAGATGCCGCGAACCATCGATCTTTGCGGATCAGGGCAAGCGTCGTCTGCACCAGTTCTCCTGCGGCCTCGCGAATGATGTCCGATGCGACCGAATCTCCTTCGTTGCTTGCCTGGACGCATATTTCGGTGAAGGCGGCGATATCCTTTTTCGTGATGGCTTGGTCGTAAATATAATCCTTTAATTCCATAATCCCGCTTATTCCGCATTTCTCTGTCAACAGCCAGGTCAACCTTGTATGCGGAAGCAAACCGTCATGGCTTTGCGCAAGGGATTGCAGAGTAGCAAGACCAATCCTGTAACCGCTTCCTTCATCGCCGATCAGATGCCCCCATCCGCCTGTTCGGTAGACAGCTCCGTCTGGCGTCCGGCCAAAAACGCACGACCCGGTTCCCGCAACAACGGCGATCCCATGTTCTTGTTCCAGCGTTCCTGCAAGTACGATTTCGATATCGCTCATTATCGCGAACCGGAAATTCATACGACGCTTGCTGCGAAAATCTCTAATGTAAGAGTCGAAGTAATGACGATCACGATCGGTTATGAGCCCCGCCAGGCCCATGCAAACAGACAAAACCTCCCTTCCTTGAAGTGCGGGTTGCTCCAGCATACACTCGAGAAGCGCCCCTAAATTTGCTGCCGCTTGCCGGGGATTTTGAGAACTGGGATTGCTCGAATCTCCACTGAGCCGGCAAAGCTCAGTTCCATCCGGTCTTAAAGCCAACACTTCTGTTTTCGTTGCTCCACCGTCAATTCCAATTACACAGTGCATGTTCTTACATCCTCGCTTTCACCGACGATGAATGTATTGAGCTACCGTGCGGCGCTTTTCATAACAGAATAGTTTGTTGCTTTTGGCAAGAAACTATTCTACAATTGAATTATAATCATTCAGAATCATAATTACAACACTTTTCTGAAGTTTCCGAATTTCATTCCAAAACAAAAAAGGAAAAAGTGATAGAATTGGTGCAATGAGGCAATGAAGATACATATCTGCAAGCGCGGCTTGTCCGACAATGAATGCATGTCAAGGAGGAAATTCATGATAACCCAATCTGCAAACCCTTCAACTATCCGCGATATCAATCGCGCTAACGTGCTCGATACTATTCGTAGAAAAGAGCGGATTTCCCAAGCGGAGCTGGCAAAAGCTCTCTCGCTGCAGCCGTCTACCATCCTGCGCATCATTACCGATTTGCTCGAGGAAGGACTTATTATAAGGTCGGGGCAAGGCCAGGCGACAGCCAAAGGAGGTAGAAGGGCAACACTGCTGGAGCTTCGACCGGAAGGCGCGTTTGCGGTCGGAGTCGATCTGAATTCCGATGAGATCAATGCCGTCATGCTTGATCTGACCGGCAATGTCGTGTGCCATCACCGCATGGCCAGCCCTTCGGACCAAGGACCGGCTATGGTCATGGAAGCCTTAAAAGATGTCATTCGGGAGCTTCTATCCATACATGAAGATCGGATCGACAAAATCATAGGAATCAGCGTGGGTGTGCCGGGGAAAGTTGACGTTGAAGCCGGAACATCCATCTATGCCGTCAATTTTAAGAACTGGCGCAATGTGAAGATTCGAGAGGAGCTGGAACAGGCATTTTCGCTGCCTGTTTATGTAGAACGCGAAATGCGCTCCATGGCTTACGGGGAAAATTGGTTCGGCAAGGAACACGATCACATGTTATGTCTGGGACTCTTCCAAAGCGGCATCGGTCTCGGACTGGTGCTGAACGGGCAGCTTTACCGCGGAGCCAATCAGCTTGAAGGCGATGTCGGCCATGTCATCGTAGAGCCTGATGGGCCAATATGCAGTTGCGGGAGAAGAGGGTGCCTGGAAGCGGTCGCGAGTGAAAAAGCGATATGCAAACGCGTTAATGAAAATCGGAGAAAGAGGGTTGATGGACCTTCAGCTGACTCGAAAGAGATGAATATCACTGAAATTATCGAGTCTTTCCGCCTGGGCGATAAAGACGTCGAACGGTTCGTACAGGAAGCCGTTTCTTACCTCGGCAAAATTTTATGCGACCTGGTTCGCGTCTACGATCCAAAGACGATTGTAATCGGAGGGCATGCTCTGGCGTCAAGCCCCGAGTTTGTTGAGGCAGTCCGTGTACATTTCAACGCCTTGCAGCCGAATTATGCCGATTATGTGCCAGACATCAAGCCCGTTCGATTTGCAGAGAACAGTACATCCATCGGGGCAGCCACTCTTATACTCTCGCGCATATTTAAACCGAATGGACCTCTTGCAATTTAGTAGCATGGGGCGGGTTGAAGAAGGCACTCTCACCTGAGTTTGAAAGCTGCTAGGTAAATGAAACGCCCGCTTTCCCTGGGCAATCTTGGTTTTCAGGCATTCATGCGCAAAAGCAAGTAACTTCATCTAGGAAGGGATTAAACTGATCAAATGATTCGCAAATCAAGGTACGATCGACGTTGATTCCTTTACTCAAAGAATCGACAACTAACAGAAAGCGTGTGCTTTCGCTTGTCAAGCCCTGATAACCCAGATCTCTAGGTACAAAACCAAGTTGATTGTTCTCCGCCCAAACTTGAATAGCATAGGGGTCATACTCATTTCTAGGATCTCTTTTTATAATCAATCTATCCCCTGCTTTTAGTGTTCTTGCCACGGCTATTCTTTTGATTGTCAAAAGGTATCCCTTTGACCACAAAGGGATATAATCATTTTTGTTGCCGTCGACTCGATCCTTGCAATGACAATCTCCGGGAGCCAGGTCACACACTTCCATTGTCCGTAAGCCGCTGTGAAACATCACGATTAGAATTTGAAATATGACCTCTTCCTCTTGGTGGTCGGCGGGGATGAATACATATAAAAACTGGACATGACTGTCCACTATGTGCAGACTGGTCAATTACCTGACCATCCAACAATAAACATTCTCACTCTGGAAACACCCAAGAGAGGACGGCATCAACCGTTAACTTCCGGGTGCTTTATTTTGCAGCAAGAATGGGGAGTGTTCTGATAAATACAGAACACTCCCCATTAGGCAAGAAAGTTACGGATTCGTCAACGGTATAGTTCCGCTCGTTTCATCTGCTAAAATGCTTCTTCAACAGTTCTTTGAACCTGCCGCCGTCAATTTTCTCTTTCGCGACAGCCCCGTCGGTCCATTGCGTCAGCGAGGTATCGGTTAATGTTACGCTTCCTTGAGCGGTGTGCCGGGTAATTAACGAATGCTTGTTGAATGGCGAATCCGGATGTTCGGCGATGATTGTCTGAATCTCGTTCAATTCCGCCACATCACCGACCGGCTTCCCGGAATCGAAGGCATAGCCGATTCTCCAATCGTTATCCTTATGCTTCAGTTTCATTTCCAACACATAGTCCCCGTGTTCACTGTGCGCTTTCCGCGCCCGAAATGCCCCGTTGCGCGAAGTGACGGTCTCCCCGGTCAAAGGAACCGGCGTTAGCGGCAAATTCCCGCCGAAGCCCGTGTCGACCAGATACGTCTGATCCTCGTGCGCGAGCAAAATCGTCGCATGCGTTCGTCCGATGGTCAAATACGCTTGCGCGTCGTTATTGTAAACGACGCCTCGCGTCAGAACGGCGTGAAAAGAGTTGTCGATTAAGAAAAAATAGAGCAGTGCATTCAATTCGTAACAAAGACCGCCCTCCTTGTTGACGAGCAATTTGCAAACCAGATTGTCTTCAGTGATCGCGCTTGCGCGTTGTTCAATTATGCTGAAATTTTCAAAAGGGATGCTTTTTGCCGTCAGCTCAAGAACCAAGTCCAATGCAGCAAATGTTATTTTTTCGTTTTCCGGCATGCCAATTCGTTGACGAAACAATGCATTTAGTCCGCTAATTCCGCATTCCTCCTTTCGAATAGATCTCCTGCTCTTCCGTGATCCAACGGTATGTTTCAATCACAGTTAAGCCCTTCTCCATTCATTCGATGGCTATCAATCAACTGTAAAACCCACTTTTCGTCAAATTGGAGCTTTTCTAAACGATGCCGGAAAAAAATCAGAATATACTGCTGTTCCCCTTCGGGAATCCGCTCATCCATACTCGCATGCTCCAACCGTTCTTCCTCATAGCGGATTTCATAACGCAGGTAATCCTTGTACTGGTGCAAAACTAAATATTGCAATTCCATATTGATCCGATCGAAATTTTTCAGTTTGGTATAAAAATGCTGCTCATAATCCGGCGAATATGGAATCGGTTCTTCCATCAACCGCAAAAATCGCATCCTGCCTGCTTCTGTGATGGTATACATCTTTTTCTTCTTTCCTCTTCCCTGCCGATCACTCTCCGGTTGTTCATCGGGGACCTGGTCGATCAGACCGTCTGCAAGCAGACTGTGAATGAGCGGATAAAGCACCCCCCAGCTGATTTTTCGCGTCGGTCCAATAATCGCATTCAAAATCTGATGCAGCAAATAGCCGTGCATCGGGTTATTCATCAATTCACCGAGGATAAACAGTTCGTTCAAGCGGATGACCCCCTTACTCGTTTTAACTGCTTTTTATTATATCGCATAGATATAATAAGTAAACGACAGTTTAGCGCACGGTGCCTAAATAAAGAAAAAGCCGCGGTCGTCACGACTTTTTCCAGGCTGCATCCGTTTGAGGCCATTTCCGGTTTCTTTCTTTCATGCCCGTCATGCCGACTGCTGCTGCGCCATCACCTCGCGGTGTTTCGGCAGGAGCTGCACGGCAAGCAGGTTCGCAATCGCTATGGCGCACATGAGCAGAAAAACGGCATGCATTCCGGCAGCCAGCTCCGATTTGGAGCCAAGGGTTGTCACATGCTGGTTGTAAATCGTGCCGAACACCGCGATTCCGATCGTTTGGCCCATTGAGCGCAACAGCATGCTGGAAGCGTTGACGACGCCGCGTTTTTCCCAGCCGACGACGGATTGTACGACAACGGTGGAGGGCGTCGCGACAAAGCCCATCCCGAACCCGATTACGACGAGGATACCAATCCAGTAAACGTAAGGAGAGTTCATCTGAAGCGCGGCAAGCCAAATGGAGCCAGCCACGATCAGACCGGAACCGAACACGATCGACGCCTTTACCCCTATCCGGTACATGAGCCTGCCGGCGATGTTGGCAGCGAGCGGCCAGGCCAGTGACATCGGCATGACGATCAGACCCGAGCTTGTCGCAGAATGGCCAAGCACGGATTGAATCCAGATTGGCGAGTAAATCGTCAAGCCTGTCGTAATGCTGTACGCCAGAAAACCGCTGACATTCGTCACGTTCAACACGCTGATGCGGAAAATGGACAACGGCATCATTGGCTCCTCCGCCCGTTTTTCGATCCAGAGGAACAACAGGAAAAACAATACCGCTACCGCGAACAGCCCCACAATCAACGGGGAATCCCACGGATGGTTGACTCCACCGCTCTGCAGCGAATACAGGAGCGCGGAGATGGAAATGGTAAAAGTGAGCACACCGAGATAATCGATTTTTTTCGCCCGGCGTTCTACCGGCTGGTGCAAAAATACGAAGACGAGCAGCAAGGCGGCGGCGCCGATCGGCACGTTGAGATAGAAAATCCAGCGCCACGACACTTGATCGACAAAATAGCCGCCGACGACCGGGCCGAGGAGACCGGCCACGGACCAAACAGACGTGAAGATGCCCATCATTTTACCGCGTTTTTCACCCGAGAATAAATCCCCGATAATCGTATAGCATACGGGCGTCAGCGCCCCGGCCCCCAGTCCTTGCAACGCCCGAAACCCAATGAGTTCCACCATCGACTGCGAGGCTCCGCATAAAATGGAACCGAGTACGAACAAGCCGATGCCGACGGTTAACACGCCTTTGCGCCCGAACAAATCAGCCAGCTTGCCGAAAATGGGCGTCGCCACGCAAGCGGTCAACGTATAAATCGCGAACACCCAACTAAACAGGCCCTTGCCTTGAAAATCCGCAATCATATGCGGCGTGGCAGTGGCGACGACGGTCACGTCCATCGCGCCGATAAACATCGCCGCCAGCAGTCCGATGACAACCATGTTGACGTTGGTTTTCGGTGTCATGAGAAGACGCCTCTTTTCATTGTCACTTTTTCTCTCCTTGGCTTAACGATTACAAACCAAGTAAAGGGTATTACCTTCGGGGTCACTGAAGTGTACGACTTGGGCTGCTTGGCCTTCTACATAATCGTGGAATTGAACACCCCTGGCTTTCAGGGTCTCGATGGCAGACTCCAATTCCTCTACCTCAAATCCAATAGACATACTACCCGATGTTTCCCGTTTAACACCTTGGTCACCGGCAAGATGTAGGAGTCCAATCGTCAATCCCGGTGCTTCGACCTGCGCAAAATGCCCACCCATTTCGTGTTGCAGCTTCAAACCAAGGGTTTCGACGTAAAATTGTACTGCCTTTTTTAAATCCGCTACCATAACAGATACATTGCCACTTTTGAACATAGAAAATTTCCTCCTTATTCTTTGATTGTGTTTATTATATCATAAAGATATATAAAATAAATATATTTTTTCGATATAATATTTTTCCATTGATTGATGTTTCAAGAATGGCCGTCATATCGCTTGCGAAACCTTCCCGTGCAGGGTAGTACCAGCGTCGTGACACCTGGGGCAAACGTATGGATTAAAGTGGACAGTTATTAATAATCTCGTTATACTCATACTGCACATCAGTGATTGCCAGCTTTGAACACTCCTCAAGTGATTTACGACCTTCGTGACCGGAATAGGGATGTAGGATGAATCAATTTGCTAGCGAGCAGCACTTGCTCATTCAAAGCGCTGTGTTCCAGTATGAAGCTTATACTGGAACAACTGACAGCAGGACAATGCCAGCAGGTGGGGTACCCTGAGGTAGGGCGATACACATTCGAACAGCTGTTGGAATCCCGAGTTTGTTATGTCCACATACACCTAGCTCAGATCGAAAGAGTACAAAAAGCTTAGCGGCAAAGCAGAGAATTACGAGCAGGATAGTGACCATAATTGTGGAAATGAATGGTAATAAATTTATTAGCCGAATTGAACAAAACATGGGGCCAAGAATTCAAAGTCAATTATGATGATGAACTTGGCTTTAACGTGGGGCCAGTTAACCAGTAAAGAGAGGGAGTTTTCGATGACAAATAGTGAGAAAGCCCGTAAGCTCTATGCGGATATGAACACAAAGATTAAAGAAAGCCTACTAATGCCTCACAAGATATTTGTTAACGGTCGTAAACCAAAGTATTTGCAGTATGCATTAGGTATTTTGGTTCGGCAGTATGCCGAGCATAATTTTGAAGAGGATTGGGTTCCTGTAACAAAGGAAATGTTCAATATAAGCAAGAGGGATCGTGAAGGTTGGAAGGATCTTCAGCGGATAATTGATCTACTTGAAGAAAACATGGTTATAGAGACGAAGGAAGTAGGAACAGACAAGTATATCCGCATTGTGGAAGACGAGTTATTCGACCTCAGTAGTTACCAAAAGCTCGGATTATGAATAGAGGGAGATCGGATTGGTGATCAATTCAGTATGAAAGGATTATGGAGACGTTAGCACAAAAATGGCAGTGGCAAAAGTACAACAACTGCACCCTATGACAAGAGTCATATAGTTTCTTCCATTTCCAATTCCCTGATCTTATTGAGAATATCTGAAATGGGATCAGTTTCTTGGGCAGGTTGACGTACAAACTGTAAATACTTGTTTAAATATCCCTTCATAGTTGGATCCTCAAGATATTGTAAGCCCTTATGTGCGGTGAAAAAGGAGAAGTAAAGATGGGCAGAATTTCTGCTACACAAGGGTTTGAGGTATTATGAGGAGTTCATACGCTTTATGTGATGATATTTTCTAAAACAGGAAGGGGGGTTGGGGTTGCAGCGAATTAGTCATACAGCTCCAGGATTTGTGGCAGGTAATAGGACGAAAGAGGCTGAATGATCCCCAAAAACATGAACACAACAGGAAACCACAATAATTTGTAGCTTCTACTGGCTTCCAGCCATTCTTTCTTTAATAGACAGACAAGTGGTTCACCGCTTACTCACCATCCTGAAAATATCTTCCAGACTTTCTTGTACCAGTTCGAACTTTTGAATCGGCAGCTGCAAACGTCTGATACTATCTAATAGCCATGTTCTTCCGCTGGCAATGTCTTTAACACGCACTTTGGCGAAACTGCCGGTTGGGTCAATTGCCGAGAAGCAATTGTTGTATAATCCGCATTCGAACAGGATGAAGAACCAAATCGGCTTTTTTAGTCATGAAGCATACATCGCGTTCCCTTGTCCTATTAAGCGCTCCCTGTTTCTTTTCTTTTTGAATATTGGCTTCCCCTGTTCCTTTTTCTATCCATCGCGTCCACTCGCCACGCAATTTTTCATAAAGTGGCCTCGATATTTTGAAATGATGGTATTTTCATATCCAACATGTGAATTGATTGTTTTAAGAATGTTAGTTGAAATCATCTAAGAAACAACCAATTTAAATTTTTGACGACTACCTCCTTCCGGGCCATTTGGAATTAATTCGTCTAATGGAATGAAGCCGAGCTTTTGGTAAAAATTTCCGGCGGGTTGCCCATCTGGAACATCATCACCAAATGTAGTAACTATTACTTCTGACGGAACATCAATAAGTTCAAGAATATGTCTTACCAAAGCTGTTGCTATTCCTTTGCTTCTTGCTTGTGATGAAACGGATAACCACCCAATCTTATACTTTGGGGCATCTGATACTGAAAATAAAACCCCGCCGAGCAATCTAGATCCAGGCAATCCATCGTTATCTCTCACACAATAAGCATTATTCTGCTTTATATTCTCCTCTAATGCTTGTATAAATTGGGAGTCACTTACCATCGGTCCAAATAGGTATTCGACTTCAGAGGCAAGTTCTAACCATCCTTTGAGGTCATCCATAGTTGCGTTTACAACCCTCATCATTACCGTCCTTCGATTACAATATTTACAAACTAGTTATAGAGTTTTCTGAGCTATCTTACCTAGTTGTAATCACTCCATTTTTTAGGCCAGCTCCCACTATCACATCAAGGCGTATCTGGCTGTTTTACCATGTGAAAGTTGAGTTACTGCTTCTCTCCTACAACCAAGAACCTCTGGATTCAATTCAGCTAATCGCACCAACAATTGCACCGCGTTTGACAACAAATTGGTTGACCGTGATGCTGCACACTTAGAGCGTATTACAAATAAGGCGAAAATTATAAACAGCTTATTGTTTACAGAAATGCATCAGGAAAACTCTGTAATATCATTTTTTTCCGATCTTTCATGAACTCTCTCCCCCATGGATGGAGTTCGTCTAATTTCCCCTTACATGCGTGGAAAGTCGTACATCTCGCTGATGGGATACTACAATACTGTGTTCTGAAAAATGCATGTTTGGGTTACCCTCTGGTCGAATTCCAAAAAACTTAGATACAGCAGCTTGATAAATATCCATATGATATTTCTGCATCAAGGCACCCACTAGAAGCCCCAATATAAACTTTCCGTACCAGCGCATTATCCGACTACAGTTCATGCCGCTTCAACATTTATCTCGATTCTCCGCTTTATCACTAGTTGTGATAAGGTTCCCCGCGCTATCTGTAACGGCAAGTTTAAGACTATTCAATGCGAGATGGCCACGACCTAAGAACCGCCATACTTATCGCCGACCTCGGAAGGTGCGACGCAGATCATCAACCCATTTGTCCGGAATCTCCCAAGGAATGAAGTGTCCGCCCTGTTCATGGGCTACGATGTTCACATGGTTATACCAGGAAGCGCGATCGCTTTCGAGAAAATTTTGCACGCGATATTCCGTCGTGATCCCCGGCGGATTTTCATAGCCCACGAAGGTTATGCCGGTCGGCGCCTCAATAACAGGCCAGCGATCATGAGCGGGTGTCCATGGATAACGATTGTTGTTGGCATAGACGCGCATGGAGGTTTCGATAGCGTTGTTTACCCAATAGATGGTTGCGTGGGTAAGGATGTCGTCCTTCGAAAAGACATTCTCGACGTCGCCCTTATTGTCACTCCACCTCACCCATCGTTCCAATATCCAAGCGAGCATTCCTACTGGCGAGTCGCTCAGTCCGTACGCGAGTGTGCTGGGATCAAGAACATGTACAGCGAGATGAGATGCAAAACGCCGATCAAACTCCAAAATTTGCAATCGGATACTTTCAGGAATGTTGTCAGGAATGGAACGACCCCCAGCAAGATCCCAAGCGCGATCCCCGTTAAACAAGTTAAGTTTTTGTGCGGATCCGATATGGATGGCGTAAAGCTCGTCAGGATATTTGTGTCCTAGCTGACCGGTCACGAGAGCGCCAACGTCGCATCCCGCTGCCGCGTATTTGGTATAACCTAGAATATCGGTCATTAGCGTATGCCATAGATCGGCGATTTTCCAAAAGTTCATGTCAGGGTTGTTTGGCAGTGGCGTAGAAAATCCGAAACCAGGAAGCGAGGGCACGATTACGTCGAATGCTTCAGCCGGATCACCCCCAAATGAGCCAGGGTCCGCTAGCGAATCCATGACCTTGGACCAATGCCAGAACGTCCAAGGCCAACCATGGGACAAGATTAACGGCACGGGATCGGGCCCGACGCCTGGTTTACGCATAAAATGCACAGGAATTCCGTCAACATGTACCTTATAGTGTTCATAGGCATTGATCACTTTCTCGGCTTTGCGCCAATCAAACTCGTTCACCCAGTAGTCGACGAGTTCTTCAAGATAGTTCCGGCTAACACCGTAAAACCAGTCAGCATTACCGGCATCAAGAGGCCATCTAGTGGACTGTAGACGATTGTGAAGATCAATAAGTACCTCATCCGATACAAAGATCGGACTAGGTTGAAGCGCAAAAGAAGCTGTTGTCATAAATAGATTCCCTTTCTTGTAGGAATGTCGCTGTTTGCGTCTGAGTAAGACAATTACAGCGGTGACCGAGATTACGAATCGTTTCCAAATTGGACCACACGCCTTAATGCGGGTATTGCAGATGCAATTGCCTGTTTTTCTTCCGGAGTGAGCCCTTCAATAAACTTAGAGCTGTTCAATGCGCTCCGAACGACGAGAATCAATAACATTTTCCCTGCTTTATTTGTTATGAAACTTGCAGATTTAATTGCAGTACTCATTCTTTGTCATCACATAAGATTTGCAAGGATGTCCATCATGCATACCGTCAACAACGAACGTAAGCCCTATTTTCGCTGCGACGCTCATGGACGGCTTGTTTTCTGGATGAATGTCGGCAACAACATGGTCTACACCAACTGTTTCGAAGGCATGTTCAAGAACTCTTTGCGCAGCTTCAGTTGCATACCCCCTCCCCCACGCTAAACGATTTAACCGCCAACCGATTTCAATCTCCGGTCCAATACCATCATAAGGGATGAGAAGGATCCACCCAACAAATCGTGTTGGTTTCTCCTTCGGGAATATAGACCAATAGCCTAGACCTGGACCGAAATCCTTCTGAATCCTCTCGTAAAGAAAACTTTCATGTTGCTCAGGGTTGCCCCATGGCCCCGGTATAAATTTAGTTACCTCAGTGTCTTGATCCATTACCAAACATGCTTCGAAGTCAGCCAAAGTACGGGGCCTTAGGAATAAACGTTCTGTATCAAAGCTCGGCAACATAACGGTTCCCCCCATTCTCCTAAATCAAAATAACGAGTTCTTCAAGATAGTTCCGGCTACCACCGTAAAACCAGTCCGTGTTTCCGGCATCAAGAGGCCACCTAATGGACTGAAGACGATTGCAAAGATCAATAAGCACCTCATCCGATACAAAGATGGGACTAGATTGAAGCGCAAAAGAAGCTGTTGTCATAATTAGATTCCCTTTCTTTTCGAATGACTTTCGATCGCTGCTTTCGTCTGAGTAAGACAATTGCAGCCGTGACTGGGATTACGAATCGTTTCCAAATTGGACTACACGCCTTAACGCTGGTATTGCAGATGCAATTGCCCGTTTTTCTTCCGGTGTGAGCCCTTCAATAAACTTCGAGAGCTGTTCAATGCGCTCCGAACGACGAGAATCAATAACATTAGCCCCCCTCTCGGTAATATGCACTTGAACGACTCGACCATCATTCGGATCTGGCCGGCGTTCGACAAGCCCGTCTCGTTCAAGTCGGGTTACCAACTGCGTGATTCCCGACTGCGTAACTTGCTCATTAGCTGTCAACTCAGTTAGCCGCATGGGACTCTTGCGAGATAATGTGTGCAGGACGGAAAGAGTGGTGAAGCTTAGTTTTTCAATTGAGGGCAACCGAATAATAATCCTCGTTAAATCTTCGAATACCATAGCGAAGTCGGTAACGTTCAACTCATTCAGTTCTTTATTAGGTTCCATGGGAAAAATCATATCACAAACTTATATAAATTTCTAATATAAATTTCAAGCCATTTCGAAATAATCATCCACTTGCCATCTAAGTTGAGATCTGATCGGCCCAGAATCGCCTTCTGCTCATAACGGTCATGAAAAAAAGTCCTCCACTCGTTATCTGAGGAGGATTATCTGATAGCCGCTTTGAAGTTTATAGATGGGAAATCTGGTTCGCCTGCTCCGTCAGGGGGCGATCCGTTTGCCAATTTTTCAATGAGGAGCGCTCTCACTAGTCGCTTGAGGAGACGTACCCATCGTATTATGAGTTCAGCCAGTTTTTACTGGTTGAACTCTTTTGTATAAGAAACCACTCCTTTGTTCGGAGTGGCGTTGTTATGTAACCGACGAACTTATTTAAATGGAAGCAGAAATCCGACAGTATTTACGATTCCATCAATTCGCTGCCTCTGGCTTCTCCACATAGATTTTAAATAACTGATTGTATAACACTATACTGATGAAAGCAAACACCAGAATGATGCTGAATATTCCCACAGGCGATACCCAGTTGGATAGGAAAACCGTCACCGGGGCCAAAAATCTCGCGATGGTATTCTGCAGGCTGTTGGCTCCCATGTACTGTCCTCTTGCATGATCCGGAGCATAACGGCTAATAAAGCTCTGTGTCACCGGAGAGCGTACAATCTCACCAAAGGTGAAGATTACTGTGACGAAAAACAAATACCATATATTGGTGCCCAGTCCAAGGGAGAATGTACCTACTCCTGAAAGGAGCGATGATAGAATGAATACATTGCGATCTTTCCAATGTAAGAACCATTTCGTAACAGGAAGGATAAACAGAACAAACAATAGACCGTTCAATCCCAGTAACCATCCGAAGATCTCCGTACTGGACAGAATAAGGGAATCTCGTATCCATGTGAATAGAGCTTGGGCAGGTACCTCGTTGATCACGTAAACAGCCCAATAAAGATCCAATTGCATAATGGCCATTAGGGCAAAGATGCCTGCCAAAATATAAATGAGGAACACTTTATCGCGAAAAATAATGCCGTATCCCTTCCACTGTTCCATGAATACTTGGGTAATAGACGTTGAAGCTTCAGGTTGTTTCGCCATTTGTGGCTGTGTTTCATGAACAATGAAATAGATAGCGATAACATACAGGAGCATGACCAACGTGCAAGTCCACAACAGCACTTCCCGGTATTGGAAGAAGAAGATGGCTCCAAGTGCAGGCCCAAGCACGGCGCCAATATTATTGGCCGTTGTAAACGTTGCGAAAATCTGGCGACGATTACATGCGGGAACCAGGTCGGCAACCATCGCGGAGCTTGCAGGACTGTATAGGGCTCCCCCAAGTCCTATGCCGATAAATGCGATATAATCCATCCAATGGGATGGTGATACCGCAAACAATGCAAACATCACCGTCTGAAATGAAGCACCCAGCAGCATCACGGGACGACGCCCTAACCGGTCGGCTAAAGCTCCTCCAAGCAGACCTCCTATTATGCTAAATATCGGAGGAAGTGTCATCAAAATGCCTGCAATATGATTGCCTAATGCCGCACCGAAATATACGGTTATAAACGGAAAGTACATCCAAAATAGCATGTTAAACAGTGCTTCTCCGATTAACCGGACTTTCAAATTGATATTCCATAAACGTATTTGCACAATACCTTCCTCTTTCCACAACATCGCTTCCCGGCCGGGTATACAAACTATAGAACAATATCCTGAATAAATATAGACTTATAATTACGGATGATTTATACTAATGATATGAAAGTCAAGTATGCCCCGATTTAATTTAATTGCTCCAAAAAACGAACGTTTGTTCTCGGACGATAAAGACGCTCCTGTCGGAAGCGTCTTTTTATGCTGAATCGGGTCCTCTTTTTCAAAATCGCGTCAATCTCTTCCGGTCGAATGTTTTCGGAAACGGGAGACGAACCAGCGTTGCCAGGGTGTCTCAACGGCACGTGGAGAGTAGTGCTGCCGGACGTAGGCGACTGCCTGGTGGTTAGGTATTCCATCAAGTACAGCGAGACAGGCCAAAGCAGTGCCGGTGCGTCCGTTGCCGCCAGCACAGGCGATTTCGACACGTTCGAATTCAGCGCGTGTCCAAGCCTCGAATAGCGCGTCGGCGGCCGTGGTGCGGTTGAGCGGCAAACAGAAGTCAGGCCAACGGATCCAGCGGTATTCCCAAGCAACGGGTGGTGGCTGGTGGCCCAGCAGATAGAGTGCGAACTCGGGTGGGGGGCCCTGCGGGAACGGGCGTCTCAGTCCCCGACCGCGGACGAGTCTGCCCGAGGCAGTCGCAGCACACCCGACGAAGTAGGATCCCACGTATTGGTCATGGCGTCAGTCTCCTTTAATAAAACAAGTCGGTGAAAATCAATTTGCTTAAAGTTCGTTTCGAGCCATTCACAATCGATTTTTGTCTCTGGGCAACATGAGCATTCCCAACATTTTTACATCAGAATTGACCATTGCTCCGTTAACTCGGCTTGATAATATGAGCTTGCGAAATTTAGGTTAAGACCAACGGTATGACGACGCCCCGCCGCTATGGTATCTTTAGGCCACCGTTTCACCTTTATAAATTCATGCACCATATACTTCTGTATTTCACCCGACTCGTGAGCGGCTACATGCGCACAGAGTCATTGTTATTTCGCCCGAACCCAAGCGTGAGTGAGTTTATTTACATTCATAGTTGGGGCTGGGCATTTTCTCGGTGACTGTTTTAAGCTGCCGTGTTGACGCATGGCAATCTGTTCATTCTTCCTCCCAATCATGGCCCCTGTCCCCAATTCCTTCTTAAAGGTTTTTCGCGGGTAGTCTCTTTTTGGAGGTTCTCATCATGACTCCACCCAGAAGTACGGCTAGAATCGCCACAATGACCATAGGGATTTGTTTATCGACTTGGTAGAGAGTGGTGCTTACAATAGGCGCGATGATGGCTGCAATCCCCTGCATCGCGGCAACCAGCCCGGCAACCCCGCCTTGTTGTTCATTACTGACGGAAAGGGACGCGCCTGCCATAAATCCGGGCATCATCCATCCCGCACCTAGACCGAACATAAAAAACGCCAAGAAATAGAATGGAAGGCTAGCTGTAAACAGGAATACGATCATACTGAGGACGAGAATCATAGAACCGAGCAGGATCATCGGCCGCGGCTCCCATTTCAGCCATTTCGTCTGAATCAGTTGTACAAGAAGCATAGCCAGACCTGTAAGCATCAGTCCTAAGGAAACCACTCTCGCCACACTTTCAGATGCGAGATTTAGCTGATCCTGCAAATAAAACCCTCCGATAACCTGAACCGTTACAATCCCCAGCATCGTGATTAAAGCGGCTAATAAATACATCCGCAATCCGGGTTGAAATGGACTGACTTTAACCGGGCGTTCCTTTACTACCGGTTTCGTTGCAGGCATTAGCAGTAGTGTGACTATAAATGCGGCAGCTGCAATCACAATTCCAAAATATAATGGCCATAGCAATCCAACTAACGTAAACACGCCGGCAATGGCCGGTCCGAAAATAAGCCCCAGCCCGTTTGCGGAACTAATGATCGCCATGCCGCTCGCTCTTTCCTTCCCCTCCGTTACATCCCCCATATAAGCTTGTGAGGAGGATAAGACTGCAGGGATGAACATCCCGATTAAACTACGGGTTACGATTAACAGTAGCAGCAACAATCCACCGCTAATCCACTGTTTAAGTCCGCTATAAAAAGTGAGGGTCAGTAATAAACTGCTGATACTCATTCCAATAAACCCAATTAGAATAACGGGTTTCCGCCCCTTCGTATCACTGACATTCCCCCATACCGGCGCCATAACCGCCATCATGACAGAGCCAAGCGAGATAATGAGACCGGAATGAGCTTCCCTAAGCCCTAATTCCCGAATCAAGGGAGGCATAATGGGGGCAATCAGCATAAGCCCCAGCATAGCTACAAAAACGCTTAAGAAAACGCTGGTCTTCACTCTCTTCATTTTCCTACACTCCTCTTCCTAACTATGGTTTGAAGAGGATTATAAGTGAACTATGACTGCCTCTGCTCCCTTCAAAAGGAAGAATTACGGTCAAACGGATTATAATTGATTTGCTCCTCAGTCGATACACGCAAGTACAAAGCAGCTTTCGGCTTACTATTTACTACCATCATACATTCCTCCAAGATCATCATATTTTGGTATAGGGCTAAAACGAGCATCCCTCGTGCTGCCATCCAGATCAAGGATTTCTAAAAGCCCCTCTGCGGTAATCCCGACCTCCAGCTTCGTTGTTAACTTTACTGCATACGTACTCTCCGTATAGGACGGATGCTTTCCATATAAAAGCTCGATCTGCCATAATGCCTCAACTGGATTCGGCATCTCGCTAACCTGAACATCCGCATTCCGGCGTTGCTTCACAACTTGTAACATAGGGATCGCTCCTCTCCACTAGTTTCACCAAGGGAAACGACATATTGTGACAATCTCTACGATCATTCTATCAAACGATGAGCCATCTGAACATCCGGCAGACCATCAAGCCCCTACAAAAGAAAAAAGACGACCCGCCAATCCGAGTCGCCATCATACCAACTGAATGCCAGTTTACAAGTCACAAAACGAATCAAACTGCTCTGTCAAAATATACCCCTAAAATGAAGGGGAGCTAGATAAGCAGAAGAACAACTGGATCGGACAAACTTCGTGAATAAGCATAAATCTCCATAATAAACAGAAAAATTTCAGCACCAAGTACACACGTAGATCTAATAGTCACGTTCGGCTCGAATAGCTTCGATTTCTTTGCCAATCTCGGCGCGGCGGTCGGGAGAAGTCTGGCGGTTGCCATGTTCGACTACCGCTATGTGGTAATTCAAACAAGACTACAACTTGTTTAAGGCTTTATCCACATCAGCTATTGTTCCGCGTTCCGGAAATATTTGTCAATTACTCCTTTAATCCTTCTAACTCCAGCAGAAGAAGATTGTTCTTTTTTAATACTGAACTTTCCTAAGTTTGTTGTATCTTCTACATGAGGACCTCCACATACTTCTCTACTCCAAACTTTCCCTTCGTTATCTTTGATTGTATACACCTTAACGATATCCGGATATTTATCCCAAAAATTCCCTACAACATTACTTTCTTTCGCTTCAGTTTTAGGCAGCTCTGAAATATAGGTAATTGCTTTTGATGAAATCGCATCATTCACATACTTCTCCACCTCAGCTATTTGCTCTGGCGTAAGTTTTTCATCATGGTTGAAGTCAAACCTTAATCGTTCTGAAGTAATATTACTTCCTTGTTGATGAACATGATCACCTAAAACTTCCCTTAAACCAGCAAGTAATAAATGAGATACAGTGTGTAGCGCTGTTGTTTCCGTTGAATGTTCAGCTAATCCACCTTTAAATTTACCCGCAGAAGCAGTTCTGCTCTTTTCAGCATGTTTCTTTGCCGCCTCTACATAAGACGCCTTGTCCTCCATGCTATATCCACTTTCAGTTAGGAACTCTTCCGTCAATTCCAAGGGAAACCCATATGTTTCGTAAAAATAAAAGGCGTCTGCACCTGTAACTTTACCTTTATTCTTAAGATGTTTTTGTATTTCAATTTCTCCTTGCTGTAAAGTTCTATAGAAAAGATTTTCTTCCTTACTTACTATTTCGATAACTTTCTTTTTATTACTGATCAAATCTTCATAAGCTGTTGCTTCATCTATATAAACTTCAGACAACTCACCCACAAAACTTCCTCGTATACCGATTTTTTTACCTGCACGAATCGCCCTTCTTAATAACCTTCTTGTTATATACCCTGCATCACTATTAGCTGGCTCCGCACCATCATTAATTAGAAAAGTAGCAGCCCTCACATGATCAAGTATGATTCTAAACGACTTTAATTCGTCAGTATATTGTTTACCACTTAACTCCATCAATTTTTTCTTGGGATTAAGGAAGAAAGCCGTATTATAAATATCCTTGTCACCATTAAGGGCTGTTGCAACCCTTTCTAATCCGCCTCCATAATCAATATTGGGATTTTGCATTTTTACAAATCCTGTGTCTTCTTTTTTGTAACACATAAATACGTTGTTCCCAATTTCTAAAAACCTCTCGCTTACAGAAGCAGGATGATCCAGTGAATCACCGCCTGGTTCAAGATCATAGAACATCTCACTATCAGGCCCACCTGGTTCACCAACAGGCATATCTAATGGACTTCCGGCTCTACTCCACCAATTTTCTTTTTCATCGTATAAGAATATTTTCCCACCTCTAGATGTCCCATATTTATATGGATCATCCTCAATAATAGGTTCTATACCAACTGATTTGAATTTTTCTGACCAGATTTGAATGGCTTCCGTATCTTTCTGTATATTCAAATCATCACTTCCTATAAAAGCACTGATATACAGCCTGCCAGGATCAATTCCTAATTCGATAATATGCCAATTCCAAATGGCATCGATTTGCTTTTTCTTATAGTTATTTTCATTTGCTTTAAACTCCCATCGACCTATCATTTCAAAAAATGTTAGATGCGACGTATCTCCTACTTCATCAATATCCACTGTCCTTAAACACTTCTGAATATTAGTTATCTCATTACCTATCGGATGCTTTTCCCCCAATAAATAGGGAACCATAGGTTGCATTCCACTTCCCGTAAACAACGTTGAGGGATCATTTTCTGGTAACAAGCTAGAAGAGGGCACTTGGCTAGCCCCTATTCCTTTCATAAAATCAATATATGATTTTCTTAACTCATCTGGTGTCATTTTCACCATGCTCAATACCACCATTTCAATTATTATTTATTCTTGGAAAATCCAAAAGTTTCTATTCTGCGAATATTCAAACGAAAAGAAATAAAACAAAAAAAGCCCTGAGCTGACATATTTCTTGTCAACTTAGGGCGAACTATTATGTCCGTGTTACCACCTAATTTCAGATTTCTCTGCACTCTATCAATACGGGATATCTCCGATATTGTTTCCTGAATAACGGTGGAACTCCGTTGAAGCCTACTAAGATTCCTCTGTTCGGTTCACAGCTCCGAGACTGCTTCACTATTAGATCAATGAAGATTCGCACCAACCATCTTCTCTCTGTGAGATCCCTAATACCTACTATTTCTCATCATAGCCTTTTCATTTTAAATTAAAGCGATGATAACACACTCAACTTGCTCTGTCAATTTAATTCCACTATTTTGTTATTGTGCTGTGATAATGTCATCCCATAACTGTTCTGAGATAATGTCACTATGGGACAGGAGAAGATTACATTGAGCAGAGCAGAACTGAAGAAGATCTATGTGGTGGAGAAAATTATCGATGG
>NZ_BOSH01000001.1 GCF_018403245.1 Paenibacillus sp. J2TS4 | reverse complement strand
TTAAAGATGCCTACGAGGAAAAGGATGGGATCCTCGGATACCGCCAGATGACCATTAAACTAAACCGAGAACATCATTTAAATGTCAATCATAAGCGAATATACAGACTCATGGGCATCCTAGGCCTAAATCGGTATGCCGCAGGAAGCGAAAGAATTACATCCATTCTACGCCTGAAATTACGGCGGAAAATATCTTGAACAGAGACTTTAAATCCTCTGAGTTCGGTACGAAATGGCTCACAGATGTGACTGAAATGAAGTACGGCTCCCAAAATAAGGCTTATCTTAGTGCGATCCTCGATTTATCGGATAAAAGCATTGTTTCTTTTGTGATAGGGCACTCCAACAACAATGAACTTGTATTTAAAACTTTTGATATCGCCCATAAGACTTATCCTGACGCTACACCCCTCTTTCACAGTGACCGGGGTTTCCAATATACAAGCAAAGCATTCAAGAAAAAACTAGATGATGCACGAATGACACAAAGCATGTCCAGAGTATCCAGATGTATAGATAATGGTCCAATGGAGTCATTCTGGGGAATGATGAAATCCGAAATGTATTATCTCCGTAAGTTCAGTACATATGAAGAACTGGAAGTAGCCGTAATAGAATACATCGATTACTACAATACTCATCGTTACCAGAAAAGACTTAATTGTATGACGCCGTTGGAATATAGACAATACCTTCTAAATTCAGCAGCATAGAAAATGGCACCAACCATAAGGATACGGTCAGTGCCACAACTTTTTGTTTTTTATACTGTCTACTTGACAGGGGGCAGATCATTGTTTAGAGGTCGGGCTTTCATTGATTTTTTATACCTGTAAGAAATGGCTCTGAAGAAATTTTCCTAATTACTGACTCGGAAGGCTATCGAGCTATTCCATCGAACAATTCCCAGTCGCTCTCCGTAAAATTCCCCATGTGCCACAAAGATACTCCTTGCAAGCCATAATATTGAGCCAACCATATCTTAGCTTCTATACTGTCGGTATCTTCATACCAAAGCTCATGATCCCCGTTCTCGTCGGAATAGAGCAATTGCTTCAAGAAATAAGGCTTGGACAGCTTGGCTTGAACATCCGGCTGCTGCATGCGTTCCTCCACTCTGTCGATGGAGGGGGAATAATACTCGGTCCCCGAAGGACCGACAACCCATTGATTGGCCTGCTTGGATATGCCCAGGATCAGCTTCTCGGCCGGAATCGATTGCAGCGCCTCCCGTACCGTGTCGCTCACCAAAGGCAGGGGTGCAGAGGGCAGACGGCTGTTCCGGTCGGTATAATCATAGGCCATTAAAACCACCGAATCGGCGATGCGACCGATTTCATCCAAATCGTATCCGGCATAGTAATAGGTCGGCGGAACCGCTACCTGCAGCGCGTAGCTGCCCAGCCTCTGTTCAAGCCCTTGCAAAAATCGAGTGAACGGCTCACGGCTCTCTTCCTGCAAGAGCCCTTCAAAATCAATTGATATTCCGGTAAATCCATATTGTGGATCGTTCAATACCGCCAGCACAGAATCATAGAACGACTTTATCGCGGGCTGATCCTGAAGAAATTGCGCCAATTGCGGACCGTTATTATAGAACACCATCAGTTGTTTGGCAACCTGATTCTGATCCGCCGTATCGATAGCGGCCTGCCAGCCTTCCGGAATCCGGTATTCGCTCGATTCCGTATTCAATCGGGCTGTACCTTCCGCTGAATAATCGAGGTGTGACCAGCCGAATACAGCTTGATCCAATCCCGCCAGCTTATTTATATTGGAATAAGAACGAATAGCATAAAATCCGGTGAGTGTTAAGGAATGATCTGCCTGCAGGCGATCCGCTAATCGGTGGATGATCGCCGCCGCTTCCTTCCTCGTTAACACATCTGACGGACGAAACCCGAGATCGTCCCCTTCCATCACCCCGTAATTAACCGCGTAGTAGACATAAGGAGCCAGATCCGGACGTATTTGATCGCGATCGGCAAACCCGCGGGTTTCCTGCTCCTTCTGCCATTCCGATTCCAGCCAGGACTGTCCTAGCTGCTCGTTAAGATCAGCGATAAGGGATTTGCCCACTGCAGCAGCAACCTCTTCTCTAGTAATGGCTTGCTCAGGGTGGATCAGCCCGTTATCGATCAGTGAGTCTACCCAGCCCAGACGATAAGCTGCTTGAATATAAGGATAAGACCAGCGATCCCCGGCAACATCGTATAATGGAGCAGACGGCTCCTGGTCGATATTAAGCCTATGGGCCGTCGTCAAAAGCTTAATAAACGCTTCTCGGGTCAAATGGCCTTCCGGTTGATAGCTTCCGTCGGAATAACCGTCAATCACCCCTAAGGACGACAGCAAATAAACCGATGTCTCTGACCAATCCCCCTCTTGTAAATCGTTAAAAGGACGCAAAGAGACGTCATAGGCATGGATGCTTCCCGCAGCTGCATTCATAAGCAGCAATCCCGCCAATAGCGCTATCCAGCATTTCTTCATCTTGTCTATCTCCTCCCATGTATAAAACGCGACAGAGGAAGGAAAGTTGCACCAAAAAACCACCTTCGGCGGTTTATCGTAAAGGCTAGCGGAACCAAGCTAGAGATGCTCAAGGAGCAGACACTTAACCTGCCGC
Organism: Paenibacillus sp. J2TS4; assembly: GCF_018403245.1. Classification (GTDB taxonomy): domain Bacteria; phylum Bacillota; class Bacilli; order Paenibacillales; family NBRC-103111; genus Paenibacillus_L. Next base: position 961,145 of record NZ_BOSH01000001.1, on the reverse strand, counting down.
GAGGAACTAAAGCCATAAATATATCGGTATGGCACAAATAGATGTGATGATCCCGGTCATCGCCATGGCGAATCCGCTGACGCTGCCCGTAAGCTCCGATTCACGCAGCACTCTAGCGGTGCCGATCCCGTGCGAGGAAGTTCCGATCGCTACACCAACCGGAATGTCTTCCCGAACTCCAGTAAGCTTAAGCAGCTCCGGACCGATCATACTGCCAAGAAGACCGGTCAGAACAGTCAGGACCGCGCCCAATTCAGGCATTCCGCCAAGCTGCCTTATAATTTCCATCGAAATAGGGGTTGTCGCCGACTTCGGAATCATCGTCACGATCAGTTCCCTGGTACCGCCTAACAACCAGACCAATAACGCGGCACTGGCCATGGCGCTAAGGGAGCCTGCGGTGATGCCGCACAGAATCGAAGCTAGCCGGTCCTTGATCCGGGAAGCCTGCTTATACAGCGGTACCCCCAGAGCGACGGTAGCCGGACCCAGCAGAAATTCGATCCATTCCCCTCCAATGCTATAGGCTTCATAGGGAATCCGGGCCAACAACAGGAGCGCGACCAGGCCTCCGCTTGTCACAAACAGCGGATGCAGCCATTTCCACCGCTGGTGAAGCTTCAATGCGATCAGGTAGGCCATGACGGTTATCGCGATGCCGAATAACGGATGCTCATAAGGTAAGTTCTGCACGATCGTTATGCTCCTTCTTGTTTAAGCCTTTCGCCACCCATCCGGTTACCAGCAAGGCCATTAGCGTACTTCCAAGCCAACTGATCCCGATGGTCACCCACTGCTCACGAAACAGGGGAAAGAACACCTGGCTGCCCACAATAATCGGTGCAAAAAAAAGCATCATATGCTTGAGCAAAAATTGCGAGGTCTGCTCTACCCACTCCAGCTTGACCCAGCCCAGAAATAAAGAAAGGGTAAACAGCAGCAATCCCATCACGTTTCCCGGCAACGGCAGCGAAAAGCCGCTCTGAAGCAGGTGCCCAAGCAGGTTAAATCCGAGAAGAATGCCAATACCGAGCATGAACATCCACCTTCTTCGTTTAACGGTAGAGAGTGATATTATACGAATAAAAGTCGCCGCGAAAATAAGAATTCAGCAGTTCGACCGGGTTATCTTCTTCGTTATAAGATATTCGTTCGAAGAAGAAAAAGGGCAGTTTCTCGGACACTCCCAATTTTTTCGCGACATTTGGAGCCAATATCGCTTCCATTCGTTGGTCCGCTTTGACAAGCGGACTGCCTATCTGATCCAGGTAAGAATAAAAAGATGTAACCTCCAAATCAACCTGGTCCAGGTCAGGCACTAGCCGAACGGGAACGACAAGACTTTGCAAACCAATCGGATTGTCATCGACATATCGACTCCGATAGACATAATAAACTTCCTGATTTTTATGAATTTGCAGTAAATGCTGCTCTCTTTGGTCCGGCAACCGCTTAGTAAATTGTAGAATTTTGGATGAAGGATTCATTCCCAATTCCTTCATATCCTCGTAAAAGCCGTTCAATTTGTTTAAATTTCTTTCCACCTTGCTTCTGGCGACAAAGGCTCCTTTGCCGTGCATGCGGTAGACAAGCCCTTCATTCACTAATTGAGTGACGGCGTGTCTCGCGGTCATTCGAGAGACCCCGAAAATTTTCACAATTTCGTCTTCCGAAGGCAGCTTGAAGTTGACCGGATACTCCCCACTGATGATTTTGTCTCGTATATTTTGGGCAATTTGCAAGTAAAAAGGAACATGATTATTTTTAAGCATCGCCTCTACCGGACCTCCTTTCCCTACTATTGTCTATACCAGTATACCTATTGAATATCGGGGTGAAAAGAGACCGGATGCAAGCACAGGCTATAATTTTTTCATAAAGGGAGAACGGAATAAGGCTGTCGCCGGGTAATTCCGTACAGTAATAACTTCGGCCAGTTTATTCTAGCACCCTTTTCGTTACGTTGGGGTAGGGAAGATGCAGTCCTGGCTTAAAAGTCGCGGTTAGTCCGTTATCAATAACAAAATCAGTTCCACTGATGCCCTGTGCAAGCGGGTGGGCCAAAAACAAGACGCTGAACGCGATTTCATCCGGATGGATATATCGTTGCTGCGGGATATGCTCCAGCAGCATTTGCTCGGCTGTCCTGAAATCGCAGTCGTGCAGGGAAGCGATTTTCCAGATCAGTTTATCAAGCCATGGCGTATCCACCCAGCCGGGACATAGAGCGTTGACGGTAATTCCGTAAGGAGCCAGTTCCGCCGCCATAATTTTGGTCATGCTGGAAACAGCCGCCTTACCCGTCGAATAGGGCAGATACGTCTCCAAACCAATCAACGCGGTCATCGAAGAGATATTCACAATTCGGCCGCATCGGCTTTTTTTGAGGAATGGGGCCAGATGCTTATTGACGAGCAGCGTCCCATTGACATTGACTGCATACATCTTGTCCCAGACTTTGATGTCGATGTCTTCCAACGGGCTTTTGTACATAATTCCTGCACAGTTGACTACGAGATCAGCTTGCCCGAATTTTTCCAGTGTCTGTTCAACCGCCAGCTTTACCGAGGCTTCCTCCGAGACATCGACCTTCAACGCCATGACCCGGCCTCCGAACAATTCCTCCCCTTTTCCGATTTCTTCGTTTTCCGCAATATCCCAGCAGGCAACCCGGGCGCCCGCTTCCAGCAGGGCTTGAGCTACCGCTCGTCCAATCCCGCTTCCCGCTCCTGTGACGACCGCTACCCGATCGCTCATATCGAAGGTCATCCGACTAAGATTAGATGATCGGGAGGATCGTAAAGTCTCCAATGATGGCAAAGATTCTCCCGCTGATCGTGCTAACCCCTCTTGTTGAGTAGAAGTGTCCTTCTCCGGTTTAATCATCATTTCATTCCTCCAGATTTACGATTATTAGTTGAATGGGAAAGTGTAAAGCCGTTTCCTCATCAGCCTTTAACAGCTCCGGCTGTCAAACCTTTAATAAAATAACGGGTTACGAAAGAAAACAATACAACCATCGGAACGGCGATTAAGGCGGCTCCGGCCAGTAATTCCCCCCGCTGCAAAGAAGTCGATTCTTTAATGGTGGCCAAGCCAACCGGAATCGTCTTGTTGCCTTCTGAGGATACAATCATCAGCCCGAATACATAGTCGGTAAACGAGACAATGAAAGAAAATACTCCGACACTAATTACTCCGGGAAGCATTAGCGGGAAAATGACTCGAATAATGCTTTGCAATCGGCTCGCCCCGTCTACCCAGGAGCTTTCTTCCAAGTCAAACGGAATGGTCTTGAAAAAGCTGACCAGCATCCATACTCCGAATGGAAGCGTTATCGCGATATGGGATATAATTAACGCCGGAATCGTATCGTCGATGCCCAAGGTAATAAACAAACCGAGCAATGGAATAGCCAACAGCATGGGCGGCAGCATATACCCGACCAGCATTGTATTCAACAGCAGGCTTCTGCCAATAAATGAGAAACGGGTAAGCACATAAGCCATAAGGGTTGACAGAACGATGGTTACGAACGTGCTCGACCCCGCCACAACAAAGCTATTAACGTAATAAATAGGGAAGTTGGTTTGGTTTATAATATTTTTAAAATATTGCAGGTCAAAAGCGGTGGGCCACAGCTTTGTGCTGTCCGTAAAAAAATGCTCTATCCCTCTAAGGGGAGAGACCACGATCCAATAGATCGGAAATAACGAATAAACTAGAATAGCGATCGCCATAATATATAGCAAAATTTTTGCGCGTAAATTTTTTTGCATAGGGAAGTGCCACCTTTCACCGGGAACTTGCCGCTTTGTATTTCCTTTTGGCTTTCTTTTCGGAAAAAATTTTTAAATATACGGCCATAGCCAAGCCCATGACAACCAAGGAAATAACGGCCAATGCCGATCCGTAGCCGACATTGAACATTTTGAATGTGTTCAAATAAATGTAGACGGGCAATATTTCCGTATTTTCTAATGGCCCGCCTCCAGTCAAGAGCCAGATCAGGTCAAATTTATTAAACATCCACAACCCCCGCAGCAGGACAATCGTCACAATCAGATCCTTCAGCATCGGAAGGGTGATGCTCCAGAATTGCCTCCACGTGCTGGCTCCATCCAGAGTGGCGCTTTCATACAGATCTGCTGAGATCGTCTGCAAACCGGAAAGAAAGACAAGAGTGACAAAGGGAGTCCACGTTTAGGTGGATAGCATAATGCTTGTAAACATCGCCAAATTGACGGACAAAAATTGAATTTTTTCGAGCCCCAGAGACGCGATGATTTCATTCACGATTCCATTGTTAACGTCCAGCATCCACTCCCAGCCTATCGTTACAACGACGACAGGAATGATATAAGGAACCACCGAAATCCCCCGTAAAATGTTATTTCCTTTAAACGTCTGATTTAAAACAAGCGCAATGGCAATGCCTACTATCATCTGCAGGCCAACGGTGGCGCCGGCATAAAAGATGGTTCGGCCCAATCCGTTCCAAAACCGTTGATCTTCAAAAATATGAACATAGTTATCCATCCCGATAAAAGTCGCGCCGTTTACGAAGCTGTCTGCTTGATAGAAGCTGTATTGAATCGCAAGAACCGTCGGAATGACGATAACGACTGCAAAGATAATAAGTCCTGGCAACAAAAAAGAGAAAATTAACGGAAGGTCTCGTTTTTTAACATTCTGTTCGATGGCCATCGCCCCACTTCCTTATTGGCAGATCTTGCGGACGCACTGGAGATTCCGGAACGTCCGCATGGATTCACGAATTGTCTCAGATTTCTCCATAGAATTAAGCAGAGATAAGAAGGCTCTACTGATCAGCGCTGGATCAGGGAACGGATCTCCTTGGCCGTTTCGTCAACGACTTTGCCCGGGTCCTCATTGTTAATAGTGACGCGCTGGAACATTTTCGGTATAATCAGGGACTGAAACACTTTGCCCGGACGTTCATCCGTCGTCGGACCATCGGTATCGATCGAGTGCAAGGTCGCTTCGGTCAGCAGCTTGTACTGCGGCTCCACGCCGGTTTCCCAATATTTTTTAATGTTCGGAAGGTTCCTCCATTTTTCACTCTCATAAATCGATTTTTGTGCCGGGAAGTAATGAACAGGGACGGAATTCAGGAAATCGATCATTTTTTCCTTATAGAACCATTCCACGAACTTTTTAGTCTCATCTGTATGATTCGTTTGAAGTACGGCCATCGAATCATAACCAAGGGAGGCGGCTACCCCATTGCCATCCTTTCTCGGGATGCCGAACACCTCGAATTGATCGGCCAGTTTAGGATTTTTGGAATCCACAATGTCCACAAGTCTTCCCGAGTAGAAGCTCATTCCCACCTGCTCGCCCACGAAAGCTTCTGTCATATCCGAATAGGATGCGTTGGCCGCCTTGGTAGGCATGTATTGGAATAATTCCTTCAACAGATTAAGAGATTCCACGACCTTCGGCTTCATCTCTGGAGAATCGAGAATAACGTTCCATTGATCGTCAAAAATTCGAACATCGTTAGCCCAAAGAAGCGCGCTTGTAAGCCAGTTGCTGGAATCGTCCGCTTTGAGCGGCATAATCAAGCCATACTGGTTGGCGTCTTTGTCGGTTAGCTGTTTGGCTGCATTGACGAGCTCGTCCCACGTTTTCGGAGTGCTCAATCCTTTTTCGGCGAGCCAGTCTTTACGAACATATCCGTATCCGAGATTGTAATCATATGGAATCCAGTATACTTTCCCGTTGATCGGAAAGAGAATATGCCCGTCGTAGAAATCCTCGGCTCCACCCAAGGTTTCTATGATGTCATCCACCGGTGTCAGTCTTCCTTGCTTCTCCAGCAAAGTGATATGTCCAATATATCCCGTCAGGAAAGCACTGTACTGAGAAGATGTCCCATAGGTAGCGTTAATTTTAGTATAGACGTCGGCTAAAGGAACCGCTTCGGCTACTACCTTCACCCCGGTTTTTTCTTCATATTCCTTGCCCGCATCCTGAAGAACTTTCATCGATTCAGCGCCGGTTTCAGTAGAAGCGATACGAATCGTCACGTTTTTATGGCCTGAAGCGTCTGTTCCTCCGCCTGATTCCGCCGGCTTACTCCCCCCACCCAGACATCCGGAAACGAGAGAAGCGGTCAACGCTAAACTTACGGCTACCATTGTACTTTTGTTGGCCTTCAATGAAATCTCCCCTTTGCTATTTCTGTTTCCATTATGGAAACGCTTAAGTAAGCGTCGTCATTTTCTTTCTTGCGGCTATTTGCCCGGACATCCAAGATGAATACTCTCCCTGCTTGAATTCCAGCGGCAATATATCCTCAGACTTCCTGATTTGGATTCCTAGCCTGCATCTGAGGACACTGGCAATTCAATCGCTACTGTTTTATTCGTTTCCAATGGACTCTCCCGACGTATTCTTACCGTCATGGAATCACTTGCTTACTTTAGTTCCGTTGCTCGCCTGAGGTAGAGTCCATCCACTCGGTCAATCTGTGCGAAAGCTGCTTCGTACTGGTATGAAGCTCTCGATAAATGTCGAACAGCTCGTCATACACTTTGACATGCTCCTCAATCGGAGCTACCTTAGCTACGATTTTTTGCGCTTGGCGGACAGCTTCTTTCAGATCGGAAAACCAGCCGATGCCCGTCGCAGCGAGGAGACAATTTCCGAAGGAAGCGTCACTGACTTGCGGCACTTCCATCTCGGCCTTCAGAATATCCGCCATCATCTGTGTCCAAATCGGACTCTTGCCTCCGCCGCCGATAATTTTGATCGGCTTGTCCGGACGGGCGGAATACTCAGCGCCCGCATCCCGGATGGAAAAGCCAACCCCCTCCAGCACCGCCCGGGCAAAATGCGGGCGGCCGTGCCTCGCCGTCAAGCCAAAGAAGGATGCGCGCAAATAAGGGTCCCAATGAGGGGAACGCTCTCCGTTAAGGTAAGGCTGGAAGATCAAGCCTTCGGCCCCCGGAGAAATGCCGGCAATCTCCTCGTCGATAAGTGAATAAATTCGTCTGGCGGATACTTGCTCCTCGACTTCTTTGTAGAAGGCTTCTTTAAACCAGCGAAACGAGGATGCGGCAAAATTAGTTGCGCTGTTTTGATAATAGAGTCCTTTCACCACATGCTCATAAATAATAATATTCGTATTGGTAGGAAGCTCGCTGGAGACGATCGTAAAGTTGCCTGCGGTCGCCAGCTTAACTACGCCATCTCCTTCTTCGACCGTCCCACAGCCGTAAACTTCGGCAGCTGTGTCCGCCGTTCCTATAATGATCGGAATTCCGGGAGGAAGGCGGAGACGGTTCGCCATTTCCTGAAGGAGCCGGCCACCTGAATCGGTCGGACGCTTCACCTCGGGGAGCATCGTCCGGTCCAGCGACAAAAGCGAGAGCAACTGCTGGGACCACTCGTGTTGATGAATGTCGTATAACAACGTGCCCTCTGCTTCAATGTAATCTGTAGCCAGCTCTCCGCTGAAACGGTATCTTACATAATCCTTCATAAAAACAATCCGGTCAATTTGCTCATATAGCCGGGGCTCGTGCTTTGAGAGCCAAAGCAAGTGACTAAGCGTCCAGGTCGGGCTTGGCCTATTATTAGTGATCCGAAAAATAAGATCCCCGTAATGATCGGCCAAATAACGAGCCTCCTCTCCGCTCCTCTGGTCATTCCACATGATGACTCTTCGCAGCACGCGTCGCCTCTTGTCCAGCAGAACCGCTACATGATGAGGAGCGGAAAAGCCGATGGCGGCGATTTCTGCCCGCTGTTCCGCAGTAAACGAAGCCAGCGTCTTGTGAACCCCCTCCACCGCCGCCTCAATCCATTGCTCCGGCTCCTGCTCCACCCAACGGGGAAACGGATAATAGGACGGATACGGAACATAAGCTTCGGACACCAAACTCCCCTTCGAGTCAAGACAAGTTACCTTGCAGCCACCCGACCCATGATCTATTCCGATAACATATTGGTTAGCCATCATATCCAGCCCCGTTTTCCAATTGAACCAGTATTTTGACGACCGGGTCTCCGCGATCGATGGATTTAAATCCAGCCTCAATCACTTCATCCAGACCGATAATCCGGCTGACGAATGGCTCTGGATCAAATCGACCGCTTTCCATCAGTTCAAGCGCATATTGATAATCTTCCGACTTGTAGACCCGGGACCCGCGAATGTTCAATTCTTTCACAACGACCGCATTCGTATCGATCTCCGGCGGCTTCTTCGGCAAACCGGCAATCACAACCATTCCTTTGATCCCGGTGGCATCAATGCAATCTGTAATTCCGAACTGGGTCCCGGTAGCTTCGAACGAAGCATCTGCTCCTTTGCCATTCGTTAATGTACGAAGTCTGTCTCCGACCTTGCCTTCTTTAGGATTCAGAACCTGAAACCCGAGTTCCTCGGCTTTGCCAATCCGATAGGGGTTAATTTCCGACACGTAGACGTTCGCCCCGTGAAGCTTGGCTATGCTGGCCACAATCAACCCGATCGGACCGCCTCCGGTAATCAACACGTTCTGGCCCTGCTGAATAGCAGCCGTCCTCACCATATGAACCCCGACCGAGAGCGGCTCAACCAAGGCCGCATGTCTTAAGGATACGGAATTCGGGAGCCGAAACAGCTTGTGTTCGGGAGCTTTGACGAACTTTGCCATTCCTCCATCGGTATCGACGCCTATCAATTTCAATGTGGTGCACACATTGTAATTTCCGGTAACGCAAGCCGGGCAAGTTCCACGCGTGATCAGTGGCTCAACGACGACCCTGTCTCCGGGTTTATAGGCCGAATCGGGACTGCCTGTCCTTTCTATCACACCGGAAAATTCGTGTCCGAGAATAACCGGCGGCTTAACCCGCGCCATCCCATCGTGCCAAATATGCATGTCCGTCCCGCAAATTCCGGTATAGGCTACGCGGATCAACACCTCTCCAACCGCAACCTCCGGTACTTCGTTTTCTTTCAAGACCAACGTATGATTGCCTTCGTATACGAGTGTTTTCACAAGTACACCTCCTACCAGATTCCAAAACCGAGCTTGCCCGGATTCATGATGCCTTTAGGATCGATCATTTTCTTAATATCCAACAGCACGTCATAGGCGTCTCCGTATTGCTCTCTCATCAGCCATCCCAGCTTGAAGCCGATTCCATGGTGCTCATTCAACAAAGCACCATTTTCCATATTGATTCGAGAGCATTCCGCCCAAATTTCGTTATGCAGGCGGAAGGCCTCCTGCGGATCCTCCGGCGGGTTGTCAATGTAGAAGCGGTCGTAAATCATCGTTCCCCAGGGATACCAGTGCGAGAAGTGAGCCATATACTTGGCGTCCCACTCCTTGTATTTTTGCTCGATCGTCTGTTTCTTGGCTTCATACAGCTTTTGGATATTAGCATAAGTTGTAATCGTCTCAACCGTCCCGTATAGCAGCGGGTAAGCCGGTTGAAGCGGCGGTTTATAGAAATCATAGCGGTGCTCCCACCAGTAGACCCCCGGCCCTTCTCCAAGATCCTTGCCACCGTTGGCAAGACAAATATCTACCACTTTCTTCATGTGGATTTCAGCCATTTCACGGAAGCCGTCCACCATAAGAACCATGTTGACGCCCTCCACCTCCTGTCCCGTGTCTCGCAAAGACCGCTTCGTGGAGCCGGGATCATACAACCTCATGACGGCTGGATTCAACCGATTCACCATAATTTGTCTTCCCGCCTCGAGTCCTTCTCTGACGGTTGAAAATTTGATCATTCGGAACAACCTGGCTTCCGGGATCGGATCCAGCCGGATGCTGACCTTCGTAATGACTCCGAGAGTCCCCTCCGAACCGACGAATAGCTGCAGCATTCCCGGGCCGCAAGCGTGATTGGGAAGCGGGAGAGTGTTAATTACTTTACCGTCTGGCAGCACGACCTCGATGGAAAGAACCATATCCTCGGCTTTGCCATATTTCGTTGACATAACTCCTGAACCGCGAGCCGCCAAATAACCGCCCAGAGTGGCGATATCGACAGAAGACGGATAGTGAGCCAGCATGTAACCTTTCGTATTCAAATAATCTTCCAGCACTCTTCCGTTAATGCCGGGCTGAGCGGTCAGAATGAGTGACTCCTCATCGATGCCTATAATTTGATCCATTCTCGTCAAGTCGAGCAAAATACCCCCGTACATCGTGGCCGCTCCACCTTGGGTTCCCGAACCTCCTCCGCGAGGAACGACCGGAACCTTATAGCTGTTACAAATTTTCATCACTTTGGACGTTTCTTCCGTTGTATAAGGCCGGACGATAAAGTACGGCAATGGAATCTCCTGTCCTTTCTCCTTCCACATATGGGTCAACCAATACTGATCCACCGACAGCTCTTTTCTTTTGTCCTCCACTGAGAGAACGTTTTCAAATCCGACGGCATCCTCCAACTCTGAACGAAACATCTCCAATGCGTACCCGACTAATTTCAAGCTTATCTCCCCTCACCTTGGTTGTAATAGACGAAACTTGATGATCATCCTTCCGACTGTTGCTGAAAACATAAGTCAGGCATCTTCTTAACATCTTCTCCTTCATCACCTACTTTCCAACTTGTATATACGTCTATATAAAATAATATCACCCCCCTTATAAATCCGTCAACTACTTTTTGAAGCGCTTTCGTATAAAAATTTAGGCTCTGTCTCTTTTCGGTTAAAAATGGAAATGGGCACTTTGCGAAAAAGGGGAAAGTGACACGATATTCGGGAATAAATGCGGAGACAGACCGCCCAGTCACTGCAGATCGTCATACGATAGTGCAACTGCAGATCGTCATACGATAGTGCAACTGCAGATAGCGCTCGTGCTGGGAGCAGCACATGGGAGGAATACACTGGGAGCGAGAGCGGATGAGACAATCACTTAGGCGGGAGCACACTGGAGAGGATAGGGCAATCACTTAGGCGGGGGAACACTGGAGAGGATAGGACAATCACTTAGGCGGGGGAACACTGGAGAGGATAGGACAATCACTTAGGCGGGGGAACACTGGAGAGGATGAGACAATCACGTATGTGGGAGCACACTGGAGAGGATAGGGCAATCACTTAGGCGGGAGCGCACTGGAGAGGATAGGGCAATCACTTAGGCGGGGGAACATTAGAGAAATACTCGCGGGACCGTACATGAGTAAGCCACATGGAATCGCCAAACATGGAGAACATCGGAGCACCATATAAGAACACACCCATGGATAGTCTTTCAGCTAGGGGTACAATAGTATCTCGCGCTGAGTCGGGGATGGTCCCGAACGATAGCCTCAAGCATTCTAACGAAACTGGGCAACCTTATTTGCGCAAAAACAGGCCCATCGAGATTTTAACGAAACGGGGTAACGCTATTGGCAGAAAAATCGATAAAAAGAGGAAGAAAAACGCAGATAGCAATACACAGTTTCGTTAAATTTTGAAACAGGGCGAAAATAGCGAATTAACGTTATGGAGTTTCGTCACGATCCAAACGTCGTATGCTGATCATTTTGAATATTTTTCCAGGCGCATTTGTGCCTTATTGCGGACCGTTATTCTAAAACACCATCGGCGGTTGGCAGTCTAGCAGTCTGCACAGTCTGCACAGATTCTGTTCTGCAAACTATACAGTCGCTGAAAAGCGAAAACGGACATGCAGGGGCAGCCAAACCGCACAGCCTGTTGACGTGTGGGGTGGGGAGTCCGACCAATAGGTGTGTGGGGGTAACCAAGACGGATGGTCAATAGGTGAACAGGAACGACCAGTGACCAAAAGACATGCGGAAGTGCACGTCTATTGCCCCAGAATCCCCACAATATCGAAGAGGACGTGCAAACATACACGTCTTTTCCAATAAAAACCGAAAAATAGGCCAAATGTATACATCGACCTGCATATTTGTTGGTCTTTAGCTGATTTCTACTCAAAACGTCCAAAAGACATGTAGATTTGCAGGTCATTTTTTACAGATCATTACCATCCACTATGGTAGTGTAGTCATACTGGTCATATTTTTACCATCCATGGAGATAGTGTAGTCATACTGGTCATATCTTTACTATCCACGAAGGTAGTTTAGTTTTACTGGTCACAGTTTTGATGACTATATTTCTAAAGGGGGTAGTTTTAAGAGGTACAGATATGCTTGTCCGATAATACGGTCCCGAATGGATTGCTTCTTTGGAGCCAAGACAGGCCCCGTTGACCAACTTTAACGGGTACTTTCCTCAAGCATTGCCCGGTCTCTCTCCGTAAAATTCCCCATAGCTACAGTGATACCCATCTTGTCCATCTCCCCCCTCCCTCACATCTAGAATGCGGCATAGAGAGGAAAATCGCACCCAATAAAGGTTATTATTTCAGCTCGGCAAAAACACGGCCAATGGAATCATGAATTACATAATCGGCTGAGTCGTCAAAGGGTGTAGGCGTTCGATTGATGATAACGAGCCGGTCTCCGGCAAAATAGCGGATCAGTCCGGCGGCAGGATAGACGGACAGCGATGTTCCGCCGACGATCAATAGATCGGCTCCGGCTATGGCGTCCATCGCTCCCATCAGCACTCTCTCATCTAACGCTTCTTCATAGAGGACAACATCCGGCTTAAGCTTCCCCCGGCACACGGCGCATTTCGGGATAATCTCTTCATTCTTCAGAACATAGTCCAAATCGTAGCTTTCATGGCAGTTCATGCAATGATTCCGGTGAATCGATCCATGAAGCTCCCACACGCTGCGGCTGCCTGCCGCCTGATGCAGACCATCAATATTTTGGGTGATGACTGAGGTGAGACGCCCTTCCTGTTCCAGCCTGGCCAATGCCAAATGAGCCGCATTAGGCTTAGCATCGGCATAAATCATTTTATCCTTATAGAAACGGTAAAAATCTTCGGTCTGGCGAATAAAAAAACTGCGGCTAAGAATCGTTTCGGGAGACACCTCCTCCCCTCCGGATATCCGGTACAACCCGGTTTCCGAGCGGAAATCGGGAATGCCGCTCTCCGTGGAGGTGCCGGCCCCGCCAAAAAAGACCATCCGGCCGCTCTGTTCAAGAAGCTGGCGCACTTCGTCCAAGTGATTCATCTTCCTTCCCCCGCCTCCTTAATCTTTACGACGGCTGCTATACGGTGTTAATCGGTTTCCCCGCAAGAAATGCGGAGACGTTGGCTGCAGCTTGAGACAACAGCCGCAGTCTGGCCTCCCGAGTCGCCCAAGCGATATGCGGCGTCAGGATGCAGTTCTCCGCGTTAACCAGCGGGTGATTCGCATCCGGGGGTTCCTGCGACAGAACGTCGACCGCCGCTCCGGCTATTCGGCCTTCCTTCAAAGCATCGGCCAAATCCTGCTCGCGCACAAGCTTGCCCCGGGATGTATTGATCAGGAAAGCTCCCTTCTTCATCCGGGCAAGCGTCTGCTGTCGGATCAGCCCCTCTGTCTCAGGAGTCAGCGGACAATGCAGGCTGACCACATCCGACAAGCGAAGAAGCTCCTCCTGATCAACAATCCGAACTCCATTATGAATCGAGCCCGGAGGCAAACTGCGCTTGGTCGCTATGACGTCCATGCCGAATGCGCGCGCCAACTCTGCGGTTTGCTCTCCAATCCGTCCAAGCCCGACAATGCCCATCGTCTTGCCTGCCAGCTCGATTAATGGAGTTTCCCAATAGCAGAAATCTTGGCTCGCCGCCCATTTGCCTGACTTGACCGTATCGCTGTGCCGGCCCGCATGATGACAAAGCTCCAGCAGCAAAGCCAAGGTAAGCTGAGCTACGGAACGGCTGCTGTAATCCGGCACGTTCGTTACGACAACCCCCCGCTCCGATGCTGCTTCTACATCAATGACGTCATAACCGGTGGCCAGCACTCCGATATATTTCAGCTTCGGGAGGACAGCCAATGTGGCGGAGCGAAGCGGAGTTTTGTTCGTCAATACCAAGTCGGCCTCCTGAGCCCGGTCCACAATTTGCTCCGGAGCGGTTCGATCATAGATCGTCACCTGCCCCAGACGCTCCAATGGTTCCCAGCTCATATCACCGGGATTTAATGTATATCCGTCCAATACAACTATTTTCATGATCTGCGTAAGGATTTTCGTGACTGGAATCATCGAAGGAATTCCACCTAAGAATGCGACAATAAATACTGTTAAGCTTTATTCCCGGCAATATTGATCTCCTTATTACGATTAGTCCAGTTCCTTACTTCCTCCCTCCACATGGATTAGGCTGCTTGATATTCTTTCTCTGCTTAAGAAATGGCAAAACTATAGATGAGCTGGATTGTCTGAGCCGCAGATACCACGACCCGGAATCGATCGATAAAGCTCATCCTAAAATACGCTTGGCCGAAGTGACCGTCCGGGATACGGTAAACGCATCGACCCGCTTTATCCCGGGCAAAGAAGCCTGCTGCTCGGCATATTCCTCCGCTTTCAAGCCAATAGTGACCGTATAGGGGGACTCCATAAGCAAAGGTTCCCTGCGCGGCTGCTTCAGTGCTTCCTCCACCTCCTGCCGGATTCTCCGTGTCGCTTCTCCAGGGTGCAGACTCCTCGCCCTGCCATGGGAGTGCCCCCATTTGACCACCGTCCCCGGCAGGTTTTCACCGCAAAATTGCCGGGCTTCGTCGACAGCCGCCCGATCTCCGCTAATATAAGCGACGGGCACACCGCTGGCTCCCGCAATAAGCGCCATCTGTCCGATCTCACCGATTCGGCGATCATTAATTTCATAGTAAGACACCCGCAAGTGGCTTTGAGTATGCGGCATAACCGCATAGGGTGTACCTTCCATCGCGTGATAACCTATGAGAAGCATCGAGTGAAAGGATTCATCCAGCGAAGGCAGGACATTCGCCGCCGAATCCGGCCTCTCGATCTCAACAGACGGATGCATGCGCTCCCACAATAGATTGTAGTCCGGGCTTCCATGCCCGTCATTGATGACAATCCGTGTCGCTCCCGCGGCCATCGCCCCTTCCACGGCTGCGTTAACCTCTTCGGTCAAGATCGTCCGGTACTGTTCATATCTAGGGCTCCCCTGCTTTACCTGATCCCATTCGGTCACAAGGCTGATCCCTTCCATATCCGTCAATATATAGATATTCATACCCTTCCCACCGTCCTTTGTGTGCATCCATTATTTTAAAATAATAGTACAAGGTATGTAACCGGTAAGCTCATTTCTAATATAGCAGACCTTGACAATTCGGACACTCTTTTTAATAGAAAAACCTGACCTTGCTATACACTAAGCTTCCTCGCACAATGCATACATTAGTTCTTCCTTAAGGTGGATTTGGGGAAGCTTTGTTTCAATATCTCCCGTACAGTCAGGTTTTCACTTCTGAGCCTTCATTTTACTCCTTAGACTTCACTAACGTTTCGACGATCCCTGAATAGGATGTACACAGAAAGGGCTGGAGTTTACCCGCGGTTTATACACTATTTACAAAAGGGAGGAGACGCAAAATGACGAAGCAAATTCAGATAGCGGCTTTTGGCGACCTGCTTGTTCGGGGACCGATCATCGAGTCCGCCAAGCTTCCCGGACAGGACCGCTATTCCTTCGATCCGATCCTGGAGCCCGTGGCGCCCATTCTGCGGCAGGCCGATTTGACGATTGGCAACCTGGAGGTGACGTTGGCGGGAAGAGAAGTGAACTATTTGAGGAGAAATCCGCGGACGAGGTATCCCGAGTTCAATTGTCCCGACGAATTGGCAGCCGCTCTGGCTAACGCCGGAATCGACGTGTTGACGACCGCCAACAATCATTGTATGGATCGGGGAGCGGCCGGCCTGGCCCGGACTCTGCGAGTGTTGAACAAGCATCGGATTGAACATACCGGAACCTATGCCTCCAAAGCCGAGGCGGGCAAGCCGCTCCTTCTAGATCGAAACGGAATCCGCATTGGAATCCTCTCCTATACAAGAGGCACAAATGGCTTATCCGTTCCTCATCCGTGGATGGTCAATCGTCTTCGTCTGGCCAATCTTTTGCGCGATCTTAAAAAGCTCGTTCGCCTCACCGATCTGCCGATCGTCTGTATTCATACAGGGCCTGAATACAGCCATACACCGACCAAGGAGCAGCAGAGACTGGTCCGAATCCTGTTCAAGCATGGAGCGCGCCTTGTACTCGGTTCTCATCCTCATGTCGTCCAGCCGGTATGGCTGCCGTCCCCGGAGCAAGGGGCGGTCTATTCCATGGGGAGCCTTGTGAGCACCCGATTGAAAAAAAATCCCGCCACTCTGGCGGGGGTCATTATGCAATTCGAAATCGTTAAAGAAACGAATGGCAAGATACGCTTCTCCAACGTAAGCGCCGTGCCGACCTGGATCCGCTCTCCGGACAAGACAGAAAGCGGAACTTACCAAGTCGTGCCGATCGAAGCTGCGATTGAGCAGCCCGGGGTGGTAACCGAGGCAGAGGAGCGGGACAAGATGATGAGGATGAAGGAGCAGACCTTATCCGTCCTTAATGTTAGCTCCTCCGATCTAGTTAACATCAAATAACATAGTCCAAAACCCACTCGGTTTCATAACGATTAGCCTTCTCCAGCGGAGGAGCATAGAGATGAAAGGTAATGAGCGGCTCCTTCGCCGGGTTGCGCATGGCGTGAACCTGTCCAGGCTCAGCATAAAAGCAGTCTCCCTCCCTGACAATGGCCTCCGAAACATATTCGGCTCTTCCCCGTTCATTAGGGGTGTAAATGGTGTTGATCATCGTTCCCTGAACGACATAGCCGCACCCCACCGACTCGCCATGATCGTGAATAAAGGTGGAGCGGCCGGCCGGCAAATGAACGACGATCGCTTCCACCTCCTCGGTCCGATGAATAACCCGGCGGCCATAAGGAAGCTCCCTCGGCTCGGTCACATAAGAGCTTACCTGTTTCGCTGTACAATTCAGCCTGCGAAGCGCTTTTCCAAGCTCCACTTCATTGATCGTCGTCATTCCTTCAGTCACTCGTTTAACTTCTTCCAACCAATTCATGGCTTCCTCCTTATACCGTTAATCGTTTAGTCCATAAGAAATCAGGTTCCGGATGAGGCAAAAGTCTATAGGCCCTGTTTCAATGTATGGAGAAACGAAGAAGAGGGTTCCACGGCTATCGGTTAATCCGAACGAGTGTCGATGCCATGCTGCAGCAAATCATTCGCGGGAAGCGAAATTCGGACCTTCGTTCCTTCCTCCGCCCGGCTGTCGATCGACAGCTTTGCATCGTTGCCATAATACAGCTTGATACGGGATACAACATTTCTCAAGCCAAACAAATCGTTGACCGGATCCCCGGAAGGAGCCTTGGACGAAACAGAATCCGCAGCAGCCAGCTCGTTCCGGATATACTGCAGCTTCTCCTCGCTTAAACCGACCCCGTTATCCTGTACGACCAGATGCAGCATGTTGTCCTCCAGATGGCTTGCGATCAGAAGATGGCCTCCGCATGGTTTCTTCTCCAACCCGTGCAAGATCGCATTCTCCACCAAGGGCTGCAGCAGAAGCTTGAGAATGTATAGACGCTTGCTGTCCTCCGATATTCGATACTCTACTGCGAACTGATCGAGAAAGCGAAGCTGCTGCACCCGGATGTAATAATACAGATGCCCGATCGTTTCCTCAACCGTGAACGTATCCTGTCCTTTATTCAGACTAAGCCGGAAAAAACGGGACAGGTTCAGCACCATCTCGCTAATTTCGCTCGCATCGTAATTTTTCGCTGTCCAATAAATCGTGTCCAATGTATTGTACAAAAAGTGCGGATTGATTTGCGATTGCAAAAATTTAAGCTCCGTTTGCGACAAGCGCAGCTGCTGCTCGTAGTGGTTCTCGATCAAGTGCTTTTGATCGGCGATCATTTTGTTGAATGCGTTGGTCACATATCCGAACTCATCCTTGCGGTTTTGGTCGCTTAACCTGACGTCCAGATTGCCGAATCTCAGCTGCCTGAGCCCGTAGGCCAGATTAGACAGAGGGGAAGAAATCCCGCTGAACACAAGCCAAGAAATCCAGAGGGCCAGAATGACACTCAGCCCGATGATCAAATAAGTGAAGTTTTGCAGCTGCCGGGTTTTCCCGTTCAGTTCAATCTCCGGCTGCATAAGCTGCAGCGACCAATTTGAATAGCGGGATTTGGCACGAATAATGAACATATTCTCTTCGTGCTTAGCCATGCTTTTCATAACCATTTCTTCTCTCTCCGAATCCCAATAAGGGAAGAACCTGCTTTGCCCTGTGCCGGCGACGAGCTTGTTATCATTGGAGAATAAGTAGATATGGGCATTCTCGGACGGTTGAATGGAAGAAGTCAGCTTAAGCAGCGTATCCCTTTTGATAGCAAGAATCAGAATGTTCGGCTGCCGGTCATGATTGTATAAATCCATCGTCCGCAACAAATAAATTTGATCGGTTTCAAACGTGCCGTTAAGCAAATCCTCGTTGCCGTCAGCTTCCGGGATGTACAGCATCCTGGCCCCATTGGCCTCAATCGCCTTGGCGATGACGGGGTGCCTCTCTGCACCCGGGATTCGCTTTCCGCCAGAATCCGTCGTCACCATCATTTCCGAAGGGAGATGGAGGATCGAAATTTTGGACAAGATGTGATTAATGGACATCACATTCGTTATTTCCCGCATCAGGATCGAGAAATCGACAATCGATTGCGGGGTCAGCTTCGAATCCGCCTGTTCGAGCAGTTGAATCCAATTGCGGTCCGTTGCGAGCAGAGTCGATAATTCATCTACATTTTGAAGCGTCAAATCAATATACTCCACCGCGGCCTGAAGCGCACCGCGCGTTCTTTCCCCGGTCTCCTCCTCTAATATTTTCTGCGATTGGTTGTTGGCAAATAGGCTGATGATGACGAGGGGGAGGAGAATCAATAAAAAATAACAAGTCAGCCTCACCTGAATACGTCCGGTAAAGTAATGATAGATCCCTCTCAGCAGCCTTCTCATAGATGCGTGCTCCTCCTATTTATTCTTGTACCACTCGTTCACTTCTTCTGTTATTTCGTTCCCGCCTTCCCGCTTCCACCTTTCTACGAAGCTGTCGAATTCGTCCAACGGAAGGGTTCCGACAACGATTTTGGTGAACGTTTCATCCTGAAGCTGCTGCAGCTTGGTGTTATATTTGCCCATGGCCGGAGTCGGGGCCGATTCGAATTGGTTTTTAATCAAATTGGCGTGAACCTTCTCAATATTGTCCCACAGGTGAAAATGCTCTCCCAACGAATCCAGCCTGTCCTTGCTCACATCCAGCTCCACCGTGTCACAAAGCGCGCCATAGATTCCCCGGTATTTCTGTCTGTCATGCTCCGCGAAGTTGCTGATCATTTTGCCGTCCCTCTTGATCCAGACTTCGTTCTCGAACCCGAGCTTTAACGTTTTATGCCCTTCCCCCGCGATAAAGTTCAGGAAAGTGACCACTCCTTCCGGGTTGGAGCTCGTTGCCGGAATGACGTTGTAGGAACGAACCAGCGAAGTGCTATAGGTTCCTCGGTGCCCGTCTTTGCCTACCGGATATTCGAGCGGAATCCACTCGGCCTTCGGATCGCTCTTCCGGCTCTCTTCGATCGGTCCCCTTGTGTCGAACCAAGCTGCCGAGAAAAGGCCTACCTTGCCGGAAATTATTTTTTCCTCCAATGTCTTGGTCTTGTTAAGCGGAAATTCCGGATCCAGCAGTTGATCCCTGTACAGTCCGGACAAAAAAGCGAGCGCTTCCTTCGTTTCTGGAAGAATGCCGGAGTAAACTAATTCTCCGTCACGCTCATACCATGCACTCTTCTGCGTCCCGAAGGCGCCGAAGAATGGAGCGGTTCGGCCAAGATTCTCCGTAATGGATAAACCTATCGTGTCCAGGCTGTCATTGCCATCCGGATCGCTCTCGGCAAATCTCTTCATCACTTCCACGTATTCTTCCAGCGTCTCCGGAGGCTCCAGCCCCAGATTGTCTAGCCAATCCTTGCGGACATACATAATTTCCGTCCCCATCACTTCATTCAAGCTGGGGATGGCATATATTTTCCCATCAAAGGTGACCTGCTCCCATGCTTCCTGCGGAATAAGCCTTTTCAAATCGGGGCCGTACAAATCGATATATTCATCTAGCGGCATAATAGCATCCCGCTTCACATAATTGGACAGAAAGCCGGAATTGCTTGTATTGATCATATCCGGCAAGTCTCCTGACGTCATAATGACATTAAGCATTTCATGGTAAGCATCGATCGGAGGCAAAACGACGTCAATGTCCAGATTAGTGCCCTCCTTGATATAATCGAGGTACGGATTGTTATTCTCATTCATCCCTTCAGGAAAGGTGTAGCCCAGACTATTGATGACAATGCGAATTTTTTGATGAGGCAGAATTCCATGCTTCCGTTCGCTCTTGCCGTCATCCCCGCCTGAGGTCAGCCAGGAACAGGAGGCCAGCAGCCATCCGGCAACAGAAAATACCAGTAATCGGAGAACGATCGTACTGGAATGGCGATTATTCATATCCTTACTCCTTGCTGTATTGTTTAACGAGAATACCAGAAGTAAGATGTATAGTCATTGTACCTGTATGCGTTTCCAAAAAATAGATGTCTGCAGTTACTTAATATGGTACTCTCATGACTTTCACTTTGAACGATCCAACGACATCCGTCAAGAAGGAATCCCCCACTTTTTTTCTAAAAATAAAAAAAAACAGCCGCCTCCTTTTATGCAAGCGGCTGCTTTTTCTTCCTAAGCTCATTTAATTTCTTTTCAATCCGCAAACAGGCCTCCTCGGGCTTCTCCATCCCCGCCCACAACAGGTTCAGTTCATCGAACAGCCTGGTGGTCTCACTTTGACTTAACTGCAGGCTCTTTAGCGAGCGTGAATAAGGAAGCACGTCGAGAAAACGGCCGTAATGCGCCGGATGAATGGCCGGGTCAAGCAGGTCATCGTTCTCCGCCACCGATCTTAGAACCGGTATGGTGCAGCCGTAACGTTTAATCAGGGTCTGGGCTTCGGTTCCCGTCATGAACTCAACCAGTCTCTGGCTTAGCTTCATATGCTCGGATACGGAGTTAATTGCCAGGCCTCCCCCTAATAACAGAGTAGCCTGCTCCTGCTGCTTTGGCACCGGGAGCACGTCCCATTCAATGGACTGGTCGCGAAATTCATTCATAAAATAATAGGTCGTCATAATCATCGCCACCCGTTCCTTCACGAACAGGCTTTCCGCTAAATGACTGCTGCCGTGAGAATAAATCGGCGATACTTTGTGTTCATACATAAGCGAGGTGCAGAAGCCGAGAGCTTCTATGTTTTCTTGCCTGGATAGAGTACTCCGCCCGTTAGCCATCAATTCCCCGCCGTTCTGGAGCAAAAAGACCGGCCAACGGTTCATGGAGGAGGAGAAGCAGAAGCCGTACTGTTCTACTACACCGTCTTCGTTGATGTCACGGGTACATCGTTTGGCAAAATCCAACAAATCGCTCCAGTCCTTGAGCTGCGGCTCCTCATTAATTCCATTCTGCTTGAAAATCGATCGATTATAAACGATGACTACCGGGGAAAAAATGAAAGGTGCGGCCAGCATCCGCTCCCCGTTCATAAAAATCTCGAAAATCTGTGGATAGCTGGTTTCCTGTGGATCCAAATGCTCAGGAACATAACCCGTCACGTAATCGGTCTTGCCGGAATCTATCCACTCCCGGACATGCTGATCTGACAGCATAAAAACGTCCGGACTCTGCTCCTGCTCGATCATACGAATGACCGAATCCGTATATTCGTCCTCCGGGAGCAAGATTAGCTCGACCTTTACGTTCGGATATTTGGCCTCGAAAGCGGTCAAAATACGCCGGACGATACCGATTTCATAAGAATTGGAGAACCATGCGAGCTTCAATAGGATGGGGGGTTGTTCGCCGGCGGGAGTCGTAATGCGGTTTCCTTTGCCAGGGATCTTCTCGATCATTCCATCCTCGACCAGTTCAGACAGCGCTTTGCGGATCGACATGCGGCTCATCCCGTATTTTTCGCCCAGTGCGCCTTCCGGTAATATATACTCCCCTGGAGCCAGTTCCCCGCTCACAATCTCATCTCTCAACTCTTGAAGAAACCGATTATATCTTTCTTGAAAATTGTTTCTTCTGCGCAGCATTGTATACCGCTCCTATACATATCTTAATCTATCTATCAGTATAACACGGCTTGGTTGCCGTTACCATTTATGCTTAATTATTATAGATAGTGAGAAATAGATGTTATCTGCCTTAAAAATGTGGTGAAATGGCGGACCAACTGGACATACTCCTCTAATCGTGATAATTCGGATCTGATGCTGCCTCTGCCGCTCTATTCGGTCGTCTCCTCATACTGCCAAAGCTCGCTGCCGCAGCCAAAAAATAGGCTTCCCGCTATATATACCAACCCGCTAGTGGCTTCCTTCGGAGTAGCCGACAGCAGAACGGGCTCGCATAGGTCCGGATCGATCCGAAACAGCGCACCGCTTAACAAACCGTATAAGCTCCATTGGCCACCCTGCTGGACAGGGATAAGTCCTTGCCTGACGATCCGTCCCCAGTCCGACAAATCTCGGCTGGCAAGCAAGCACTCCCGATGCGGATCAAAGACGAAATAAATCGAGTCGGACGTCAGCCCATGAATACGATCCTGGGAATCACAGGCGATCAGTGAAATTTCCTTGGCTCCCGGTACCGGTGTCCAGCGGCGTTCGACCCGGCGGCTCTGCCAATTCAAGCGATACAGCACCGCTTCCCGGGCGATCGGCTCCGCCCCGCCGGGCGTTTCGATGCTGGTGCCGCCGATCACGCCTCCTGTACTTAAGACAGCCAGGCCCAGAGTGCTCTGGAACGGCACTATTTGATCGTGAGGGTAGATGGTCACCGTCTCGCTCGCGACATGAACTACTCCCAGTCCTCCGCCAACGGCCCCATACCCGGGAAAGCCGCCATAAAGAATATGCTCCCCATCCGAATGAGCAGCGGCACAACGCGGCCGATGAATCGAGTCGTCGGCGTAGATCAGCCTTGGGTTGCCCGGTGTTCCTCTCTGCGGACTCGGATCTTTACGCGTATCCAGAAGATAGACCTTGCCACCGGCATAAGCCGCTCCCAGCAGTATCGGACCTTGCGCTGCATAAGCACAAATATTGCCGCCTCCGCCCCCCTCCACAACCTTGGCCCCAAAGTTGGTCAGCTCTTTATTCTTCGGGTCATAACGGTAAAGATGCAGAGGATGATTGGAAGTGCCGTACAAGCGGCCGTCCGGTCCGCCAATGATAGGGGAGAGCGCTGTCCCTGACCCGTCGTATTGCAATGGCAGCACCGTCATCCGCCCATCCGCTTCCTCGATGACGAGCTCACCTTCGGCCAACTGCCAGGCAACGATGCGCCGGCCTCCGGACAAATTCCGGTGCAGCTTCTGATACCCGCTTCCGGCATACACAGACGGAGCCACTTCCTCGGCCGCCACCGGAAGGGCCTGACCCCCATGCAGCCGGAACCAGCGAGGCGCTGCCTCCTGTCCGTCCTTCGCTTCAGCATGCACGGCCGGCAAGCTGGCATAGACTTCGCCATCGCTTCCTCGGTGAACCTGGCCGCTGCCGGATACCGCAGAGCCGCCCGCTGCCCCAAGCTCATCGGCTGCCGGATGAATCCGTGTACCCGAAGCGGGATGATAAGCACAGAGGAGTGCTTCCTTCGTGCCGATCCCCGCATAAATCCAGCCTTGGCAATCGGCAGCCAGGGTCATCGCGTATTTTTGCTCCGGATCCAGCCGAGTTGCTAAAGTGCACTCACCCGCTGCCGGATCTACCTTCAGCAGCTTGCAGCCCGGATAGGTGGTCGCGTAGACGATGTTATCCTCGGTCTCCACGAACGCGAATCCAAGAATCTCTTCCTCCGGAATCTGCTCGCCATTGAACCACCAAACGAACTCGGCGCCAAACGGATCGAGCACCATCAGCATTCGGCCTGCCCCTGTGTATAACAAGCCGGAGCTGTCGCTCATCGAAGCAAATGGATAGTCGATCTGCCCCTCCGGAAATGGCAGCTGCTTGCACTCCCCGGAGACCGGATCTACAATCAGCACATAACCGCGAGCAGCGATGACGACTCGTTCCTTTCCCTCTGCATTTCGACAGACGGCCGCCGAACGGGTTTCATCCGCACGAACCGGCGTCCCCAAATAATGGAATGCCCCCACAATCCTTCCCCCTTTGCCTTTGCTTCATGCAGCTGTCCTTCATTCTATAATAAGTGGCACTAAAGAAAGCGATCATTCCGTTCCGAAGGAAAGTGCCTCCGAAGCTTCAAACATCATACTCCTTCCCCAAAAAGTGAAGATGAGCTTCGAAGCAATTCCAGGTACTTTTCGGGGACCCCGAAACCAACAGATTCCTTCAATATAGATGGGCCTTCGGATGGTTGGAATACAAAGCCAAAACTCGCCCTGGAAGCATCTTTCTTTCTCCACTCCATGATCTATGAATTCTTTAGTTCAATTTATATATAAATCTTTTATTGCCGACTATGGACATTAACAGGAAGAGAGGCATAAGCTGCCCCTCTTCTGTTTTCATTAAGACTATATGGTGGCGGAAGAAAACCGCAAGTTATTTCCATATCCTTTCACTATAACCGCGTTCCTTGATTCCGTCATTGATTTCTTTAATGATATCGGCTCCGCCGCGTTTTAAATACTCCTCCACCAGAGCATCCCAATCGGAAATCGGACGCTGCCCGGCGATCATCTTCGTCTGCTCGTTCATCATGAAGGTGAGCAGCTCGGCTCCTTTCAGGTTCTCTGTTTCGGAAATAATTCCATAGTTCGGCGGGAAGTAGCGTTTCATTTCGCCATTAATCGCCATCAAATCTTTAGTGACTTGAACCAGCTTCGGCTCGGTATATGCTTTATCAAACTCGGGATCGACATTGCTTGGAATCCAGTTGGTGTTGTCCTGGAAATAAGCGGCCGGATCTATTCCTTCCTCCGGTTTAAGCATGACACGTTTGCCGTTTTCAATGTTATACCCTACGTTCTCTCCCCCATAGAACCAGTCAAAATCCGCATTAGAGGCATTCTGCTCGGAAGAAGGATAGAACGTTCTGGAGAAATCATGCATCTCGAAAATTTTGGCCAGTTTATCCGGATCTTTGGCTAGCTGGGCGCTAAAAGCATTGAAGCGCGCGAAGCCTGTTCCCGCCGTAAAGCCTTGGCTTCCGTCCGGAGCTTCAAATGGCGGAATGACAGCGAATTCGGCATCCGGATAAAGCTGCAGCAAACCTTCCATGTACGCCTGGGACATTCCGCGAGGGGCAACCAGGAAGACTCCGGCTTTTCCTTTATAGAACACATCATTCGTGTCGGCCCAATTCAGTACCGCAAAATCGGACGTGATCGCTTTTTCTTGATGCAGGTCATGCAGGAATTGAACGATTTCCTTGCGTCCCTCCGACATAATTCCGGGGATGTAGTTTCCATCCGCGTCCTGATGATACCAGGTGTTGTATTGCCAGTAAGGTCCCATAGCGAAGTCGGGATTGATGTTTTGCCCGATGGCCAATCCGTAAGTGTCATCCTTGCCATTTTGATCCGGATCGTTCTTGGCGAATGCGATCGCAACCTCTTTCAGCTCTTCATAGCTGGTCGGCATTTCCAGTCCCAGATTGTCCAACCAATCTTTGCGGATCATGAAGGAATTGCCTTCCAGCGGAGCCCAGGACGGAATCCCGTATATTTTGCCATCGATTCTGAACTGATCCCAGACTTCCT
Organism: Paenibacillus sp. J2TS4; assembly: GCF_018403245.1. Classification (GTDB taxonomy): domain Bacteria; phylum Bacillota; class Bacilli; order Paenibacillales; family NBRC-103111; genus Paenibacillus_L. Next base: position 935,365 of record NZ_BOSH01000001.1, on the reverse strand, counting down.
TCGGAACCGCTTTGAACGATTCGTACTTGTCGATATATTCGTCCAGCGGGAGGAAGGCCTTTTGCCCGGCCCATTTCTGGAACAAGGCCAGATCATTGGGGCGGAAACCGATCATATCCGGAATATCGCCGCCGGATACGATAGCGGTCAATTTCTCCACAAAGTTCTCCTGGGGAACTTTATCCACCTTATAATCGACGTTGAAGCGTTCATTGAGCTTCTTCTGACCTTCCCCGCTAGCTGGCGGCGGGTTGCCAAAGATATAAGTAATTCCGGTAATTTTATGTTTCTTGTCAACCTGGGTTGCCGGTTCCTTGCCTTCTTCCTTCCCCGCTTCGGAACCTGACCCTGATCCTGAACCGGAGCTGCACGCCGTAACCGTCATCATCAAGGCCAAGGCTAACAGAAATTGTTTATTGCGCTTCATTGTTTAGAACCCCTCCTCATCATCATGCATCCACACTTAAATATAATTCCTTACTATTCCGATTACGATGATGCTTCTATCCTTTGACCGATCCGAGCATCACTCCCTTCGCAAAATGCTTTTGCAGAAACGGATAAACGACGAGAATCGGCAGTGTGGCAAGCAGAATCGCAGCCATCTGAATAGTAACGGGCGGCGGGGGATTCTCCATCAGCATCATCGCTTCCGCCCCAAGCGCGGCCGTCGGCTCATTCACAATAACAATTTGACGCAGAATGACCTGAATCGGCCATTTGGCAGAATCATTCAGGTACAGAATACCGGTGAAATACGTATTCCAATGGGTGACGGCATAGAACAGTCCAAATGCGGCCAAGGATGGTTTGGACAGAGGCAGGATAATGGAGAAAAACACCCGCAGCTCATTAGCGCCGTCGATAAGAGCCGCCTCATTCAATTCATTCGGTATGCTCAGAAAGAATTGTCTAAAAACAATCAGATTAAAAGAGCTTATCGCTGTTGGAATAATTAGCGCCCACAACGAATTAATTAAACCTGTCGCTTTAACGACCAAATAAGTGGGGATCATGCCTGCCGAGAATAAAATCGTAAATACGACCATCATTAGAATGACACGCTGCCCAAGAACATTGCGGGTAAGCGCATAACCCATCGTTGCGGTAAAAAACAGGTTGACGATCGTCCCGACTATGGTGACGTAAGCGGTTACTCCCAGGGAACGAATAAAATTGTTGGACGCAATAATGGTCTGATAAGCATCGCTGACCCATTCTCTTGGCCACAGTATGAAATCTCTTTCGAGCACGTCTTTGAGCGATGAGAACGAAACTGAAAAGATATGCAGGAAAGGAAATAGCATCGATAATCCGATGACAGCCAGCAGAATGATATTGATGCCGTCAACGAGCTTATCGGAAAAGGTACGTTTGATCATCTCTTGAAGCCACCTTTTAATTATCCTAATGTCTTAATATAATCCGTCTTCTCCGAAACGCTTGGCGATCCGGTTCGCCGCCATAACCAGCACTAATCCAACCAGCCCTTTAAACATGCCGACTGCAGTAGCGAAGCTTACATCCCCTTGCTGAATCCCTTTGAAGTAAACATAGGTGTCGAGAACATTGCCTGTTTCCATATTGAACGGGTTCAACATTAAGAAGATCTGCTCAAAGCCCGTGTCCATCACGCTGCCCAACCGCAAAATAAACAGGATGACGATGACGCTGCGAATAGCCGGCAAGGTAACGTGCCAAATTTGTCTCCAACGGCTCGCTCCGTCCATTACAGCCGCTTCATAGAGCTGTGGATTGACTCCCGCCAAGGCCGCCAGAAATATAATCGTGCTCCAGCCCGATTCCTTCCAGATAATCTGGGCAATGATTACGGGCTTGAATAATGCCGGGTCCGTCAAGAAAGGAATTTGCTTCCAATTCAAGGTGTCGACAAGAAATTTATTGATCAACCCTTCTCCGCGCAAGAACACTACAAAAATACCGACCACTACAACCCAGGACAAAAAGTGAGGCAAATAAACCATGGACTGAACGATCCGCTTATAGGTTTCATTGCGCAATTCATTCAGCATCAGCGCCAAAACAATCGAGATGGGAAAAGCCATCAGGATCTGCAATAAAGAAATGTTAATCGTGTTCCATACGACATTAACGACTTCCTTATCTTCAAAGATCCGGATAAAGTTTTTGAAGCCGATCCAATCATTAGACCAGATGCTTGTAAAAGGATTGAAATCCTGAAAGGCGATAATCAGCCCCGCCATCGGCACGTACTTGTAAATAATGAAATACAGAACACCCGGAAGCAGCAAAAAATAAATATATCTTTCCCGCCACATCCTTCGTTTTAAACCTTTCCACCGTCCTGTTTTAAGTTGTCCGGCTCTTTGAGTTTGAACGGCTGTATCCTTCATACAAACAGTCTCCCCTTAATCATTTACATTTTGGATTCGGTCGGCGTCACGGAAATGGCCTGACTGTCAATGATTCACCTCCGCGTATCCGAGATAATTCCATCACGCGCTTGCTTTCTTCCGATCCAAACCAATGCTGACATCTTCCTCGCGGACCTGCTCCATTTTGTATGGATGTTTAGGCATCTTGCTGTGCCTGCTCCATTTTCTATGGATGTCTTGCTGAGGGCCTGTGCTAATTTTCCAGATGTCAGACCGCTTCCGCCGTCTGAAAAGCTGTGACCCCTTCCCCTGTCGATCCTCTTCACAACACAACAAATTAAAGCGCTTTACAATTAGATATAGACAAATAATTTACAGGTACATATAGATAATATATATAGTTGGGAACGGTGTCAATCCATTATTAAAATATAGTTAAGGAATATGGGAAAGGCCCGGCCGAAAAAGCATATAACCCTGTATTGGTGGGCCAACACAGGGTCTGCGAGGGAATTTGGGATTAACTTGTAGACGGTAAAATCAAGAGGAGGAGACGAATGATTCGCTTAAGGAAATTGGCAGAGACTTCTTTCTTTCTCCATCACGGGTGATAAATCTCTCTTGAATAATATTGGCTACAATCGTACCATCGGACGCAGCCTGCCCCCTAAGCCGACAACGGCTTGTGTACATTCTTTCCCGCTCCTTTGCTCATCTGGCGCCAGAGGATAGCGAAGCCGATCATTCCTAATAGAGATATCCCTGCTCCGATACCGTACATCGTTCTTGGCCCGACCGCCGAGAACAGCCACCCGCCGACCACTCCTGCCACAATCCCGGAAACTCCTGCCCAGGTAAGAGCATAGGCTGCTTGTCCGGTCGCTCTGAGTTCTCTCGGAACCATCTGCGCCGTCAATTGAGTTCCGATGTAATAATAGCTGCCGAAGGAAACGCAGTGGAGAATTTGAGTCAACACGATTTGACCTGCCCCGGTTACGGCAGACATTAGAAACCAGCGGATCGCAAACAACAGGCAGACCAGGACCAAGCAGGCGATCATCGTTACCGGATTTCTTTTCAAATATCTGTCCAACAGTAAAAAGACGGGCGCTTCAAATGCGGCAGATAAAAACGCCGACCAGCCGATCATCGATTCCGTCCCGCCCAGCTCTGCAATATAGAGCGAAACAAAGGTGGAATTGATTGAGTTAGGAATCGAAATAAGCACTCCTAACAACAAAAAGGCGATAAAATATTTATTTGCAAAGAGGGCTCTGTAGCCTTTATTAGGAATCTGCCCGATGGCGGTCGCATTCCCTCGGGGCAGTCCGAACGTAAAGGCCAGAGAACAGATAAGCAGAAGGCTGTATACCGGCCCCAGCCTATCGAGGCCAATGCCCTGAAGCAGCCACCCGGCGGCAACCGCGGATACCGCCCAGCCCAAAGAGCCCCATAACCGAAAAGCGCCAAACCGGTAGCTCGTTCCTTCGATAGCATTCAGTATGAGAGAGTTGCTCTGAGAAAATAGAGGGCTCTGAAAGAAAAAGAAGACAATCATCGCAGGCACAAGAATGCCAGATCCGCTCCAATGAAAGACAGCCTGGATAACGATCAGGTTGCCGAGCAGCATGATCACCAGAATTCGCCGTATATTTTGCAATCGATCGCTCCAGTAGCCCCAGAACGGGTTCGCAATAATGGATATGAACGGCCCGCCGGCCATGATCATCCCTATTTGTATCGTCTCCAAGCCCATTTCCTTGAAGTAAAGAGGAAGGAAGGTAAATAAGATGGCAATCGTCGCGTAAATAAAAAAATTAAACATTTTAAGGATGAAAAATTGCCTGGTTTCTCCCGGATGGGCCATCCTGATCCATTCCCTTCATAAGTCATCCCTGGCGCGGATACCACGCGCTCTTGATATCCATAAACGAGCAAAGCTTAAGCGATGGGCAATCTGCTCCAACGTTAAGCTTTCTTGAGAGCTTTCATTATAATCCGTGCTTGCCCGACCTCGATGAGTCTATCTAACAGGCTAACCCTTCCATTGTACGACGTCCCGATAAGGAATCGTGCCGCCAAAGATGTCAAGCGCGCTGCCGATCGTCAAATCAATCCTTCCCTGGCCGAGCTCCTTAACCAAATCCAAGTCCGCAAACTGCGAGACCCCGCCCGCATAAGTCGTTGGAATAGTCACCCAAGCACCGAGCTTCTTCACCAAGTCCGTTTCGATTCCTCGACACAGCCCCTCTACATCGACGGCATGAATCAAAAATTCAGCGCAGTAGGCGGACAGTTCGTCCAAATTTTCCTTAGTAATTTCATAAGACGTAAATTTCTGCCAGCGATCCGTTACTACAAAATAAGTATCCTCCCGTTTGCGGCAGCTTAAATCCAGAACCAGTCTTTCTTTACCCACTATGCTCACAAGCTGGGTCAATCGCTCAAAATCGATTTGCCCGTTCTGAAAGACATAAGAGGTGACAATGACATGACTAGCGCCTGCTTCGATATATTGTTTCGCGTTATCCGCGTTGATTCCGCCGCCTATTTGCAATCCGCCAGGATAAGCTTGCAGTGCGGACAAGGCCGCCTCCTCATTGCCTGGGCCCAGCTTAATGACATGGCCTCCAACCAGACCATCCTTGGCATACAATCGGGCATAGTCGGCCGCGGACATTTCAGCTTCAAAATTAGTTACCAACGATTCACTGCTTCCATCATTCAGACTGGAACCAACGATTTGTTTCACCTTTCCATCGTGAAGATCAATACAAGGTCTAAACTGCATATAGGACATCCTTTCAGTGAAGGTAATAAGTATGAATAAGAGTATGAGCTATAGCTTCCCATACGGAACAAACATTAGACACATACCGTCTGTTAGCGGTGCTATAAGAAAAACTCGCTAATCCCTGCCTAGAATACTGGAGTCCAGGCTATCCCATTCATCATATCAGATTTTGCCGATTTCAGCGAAACTTTAGGAGCGTGTTGAAAAAACGGCGAAGTGCACCTATAAATATTCATCTTCGCCTCTACGATTGTGGGAGAGTCTCTTAAAAACACCGCGATCAGCCTCAAAGCGCGTGCGGCGTCGCATCAAAGCACGCTATAGCATGTAATTAGCGATATCGACTAATCAAAGAAGACGTGCAAAAGTGCACGTCAATTCGCGTGAATCCGGCAAATGTAAGAGAAGACATGCAAAAGTGCATGTCAATCGCCACCAAATCGAAATATTAGCCAAATAGCTAAATTCACCTGCAGATTTGCATTTCATTAGCCGATTTCAACTAGACTTCCCTCAAAGACCTGCACTATCGCACGTTCTTGCAACTGTTCAGTCGAAACCTTTAGATGTTTATTAGGCCACTTATCATTCCATTTCTTCTTATATAGGCAATCGACCGATGAAGTAAAGCTCTTCTACCTTTAAATGGTCGGCCCCTCCATCAAGAATAACTCTTACATCTTCCAGTGTTTCCTGAAGGGAGCACCATTGGCCTTGCTTTTGCGTGAACGGCTCTGCAGTATAAAAAGGCTGGGAAAGATAAGCTTCCAGTCTTTCACCGCGATCGTATAATGCCTGATCTGCCTCGGAAACTTTCCCGGCACTCCCGGATGACAGCAAAGGCCTTAGTTCACGATAACGGCGGAGCAGCTTTCTCGATCGCTGCTGAATGGTCAGATGGGAGGATTCCAGCTGAGCTCCTTCCAATATGACAGATGTGGAAACGATGGGATCAATCGCCGGGTAGAGCTTTCTCGTCGGCAGCTCCATATCGAATCTGATCAAAGTGTCCAAGGGCCCGTAAGGCGCCTCTGCATCCACGGCCTCCCCCCGGTGATCCACTAATAGAATCGTCACGGGTCTGGCACCCGCCTCCTTTAGTTGATCCTGTAAGTGGAATAGCTCGCCGGACAAGACGATGGATCGATCCGCCCCGAGCACTACGTCGCGATCTTCCCTGTATCGCCTAATCTTATTCAGCACTTCGTCAAGCGAAGAGCATACGGCATCCGATTCAGCGGCCACTTCATCAATCCCCGGGCTTTTCTCCCCAGGCATCCAGAACACCGTTGTATAATCCCGTTTACCCACTCGGTTGAAAAGCTCTGCCAGCAGCACCAGCTGACCGGTTCCCGGTCTGGCTACCAGACCGATCGTTCCTCCTCTTACTATGGGGGACAGCAGGTCCAGCACCTTGACACCTGTTTCGATCATTCCCCGATTGGTCTCTCGAATGATTAATTCGTCCAATGTACATCCCGCAAGAGAAGCCAGTGTGGCCAGAGTCCGTACCTCTGCGCGTCCGACAGGGGTTTTGCCCGTACAAAGGTTGGAAACCGTCGCCGGGCGCAAGCCGGCCGCTCGAGCAGCTACCGTTAAGTTGGGGACCCGACGACGGAGAAGCGGAACATTAAGCTGAAGATCATCCATAGATTACATCCCTCTAATCGTATAATATTTTATTGCAGGCTAGCCTTAAAAAATTGTTTGATCCGCTGCCAGGAGTCAGCCGAGGCCTGGGCGTTGGCAGATGCCGTTCCCCCATTCATTGTAAGCTGAGTGCTCGGAATATACGGGTAACGTATCATATGGCCGGCACCCTCATAATGAAGGTGCTCGAAGGCATGGGTGAATCCCTTATCCTTTAATCTATCCGCGATTCTATTGCCATAAAGTTCAGTTGGCCACCAGTGGTCATCCGAGGAAGTGATAATCAAGAGAGAACCCGCTATATTTTCTACTGGAATGGATACTTCATCTAATCGGTCACATTGCTCCAAGGCAGCCCTGTGAATACAATCGATGCGTGTGGCCGTCTTGAAACAGCCTCGGGCTTCCTCGCATTGCTGATTAGTCCATGTTACATACGGCAGAGCCGATCCTTGATAGGACCAGGAGGAATATTTATTAAATTCATTATGACCAGCCGGTTCAAAATGGCCAATGCACATGGTTGAGCTTGGACTGGACGCCGCTACTGCCCGGATCTCCGGATAAGTCGCCCCCAAGATTAGGGAAAGTTCCGCTCCTTTGGAACGCCCAAACACACCTATTTTATCCGGATGAATTTCTTCTCTTTGCCGCAGCCACTGAATCGCTGAATAAAAATATTCGAGAGGGATTTCCTGGAGCCGCTCCGGAAGATGCTCGAACCGGAAATAAGCCAGCGCCAGAGCAGGGAGACCATAAGAAGCGAATAACGCGGCATAATTCATGGCAGGACCCAATCCGCCTTCCCCTCCTCCAAGAACGATAATCCCCGGAGACTGAGCCTGATCAGGTTGGAAAAAGTATTTGCCTATGATGCCGTTATCTCTAACTTCTTCAAGCTGCACATTCGGACAGACGTACTGTCTCCGCAGCCTGGATTCCATCACTATCTTCTTGTCTATCTCCGCCGTTAATATAATTTCTGACGAGGCGGGCTCAAACAATAATTGATCCAGTTTCCGGGTTGTATTATAACGAACCTTGGAAGCCTCCATAGACCAGAATAACCCCATCGGGGCGATACCGCTGTACGTTCCTTCTATCGGCGCTTCTTGATCCAATCTAATTTCACCGCTGCTCCCTGCTATGAATGTGGCATAGGATTCTGCTTCATAGACCGCTCCGGGCATTTCGTTCATTCTGGCACGAATCGTGACATGCCGGCCAGGTTCTACTCCCGTTAATCTAATATCGACTTTTTGATCCACCAGCGCTGTTTCAGGCTCAATAATCCATTTCATTGTCCAAACTCCCCTCTCACTTCACATCATTACTTTATACAGTAATGCATTTTACTCTATAAAGAAATAATTTGTGCAAATTAAAATTAAATAAAGTCTCAAAATCATAACAGTCCATACCTTTGACGGGTATCTTTGGCAGATGGTCCTTGTTTAATGTAATTTCTACAGTTAGTTCGTACTTTGTTCGCTAAATAGCCAGACTAAATGGAAAACCTACCGTTAGAATTGAGGATACAGATGGATTGGCTAGATTTGGCTCGAATTAGCTGTAAGATTTCCAGTTAAATTGCAAAAATCGTCTGATCTGGATTATTTACAGACATAAAATCCAGTTAGTTTAGCTGTATAGGAAGGCAAGCACTGATTTCAAGGTCGAGCCTAAATCAACTTCCTGTATAGGAAAAAACATTTCTCATAATTTGGGAATAATGTCTTTACAACTTAGATCCAGCCATGATATTCTAAAATAGATTCGATACTCAACGTTGACTATACAATCTTGAATTAAAACGGAGGTGAAAGCATGACACGGCTCATGGTGTTAGGTTTATTAACGAAAAATTCGATGTCGGGCTATGAGATGCAGCAGATTTTGCAGCAATCCCAAACCGACACGTGGACGGGCATCCTGCCGGGATCAATCTATCATGCGTTCAAAACAATGGAAAAAGAGGGCTTGGTCGAAATCGAAGCCGTGCAGCAGACCGGTCACCGAACCAAGGCGGTTTATCGCATTACCGATCGCGGACGGGAGGAATTTATCCGTATGCTGGAGGAGGCTTTGCGGCAGTCCTCTGTTACCTTTCCGACCACAACCTATACAGCCGTTACTTTTCTGAACGCCTTGCCGAGAGAAACTATTTTGGAGGCATTGGCTGAGCAGCGCAGAACGATTGAAGAGCAGTATGCCCTTATGAAAGCTGGTGAAAAGAAGAAGGTGACGTATAAGGATTTTACTGAAATTGTCCAGCTATCCTTTCAAAATATGTACGATCATTATGAAATTCAATTAAAGTTTCTATCCCGATTGGAAGAGATTATCCGGGGACATCCCGATTTATTTTCAGAAAGGAGTGCGGCTCCATGATTATAAGTAAAAGTGAAATGCTGCTTCAAGCCGTACAGCTGACGAAAAGCTACGGCTCGCGCACAGTGGTCAATCAAGTTGAACTGCAAGTTTTTGCGGGAGAAATATTGGCCGTTATCGGGCCGAACGGTGCAGGCAAATCTACAACGATCGATATGCTGCTTGGTCTCCGCCGGCCCGATCAGGGGAACGTCGCCTATTGGCGCAAAGATTACTTGGCACATATCGGCGTCCAGTTGCAAACCACCCCCTTCTTCCCCGGCTTAAGCTGCATCGAAAATTTACGTCTGTTTGCAGCATTTTACAAGAAAAAACTCGATGCTGAAAAAGGAAAAAAACTGCTTCGTTTTTGCGGTCTGGAGGAAGTGGCACAGGCGGAAGCTTCCCGTTTGTCCGGGGGGCAGCAGAAGCGTTTGGCTATTGCCATCGCAACTGTTCACGAGCCGGAGCTGGTGTTCCTCGATGAGCCGACTTCGGCACTGGATCCCCGCAGCCGATTGGAAATCCATACGCTCATCCGCAGCTTAGCCGATGCCGGAACCGCGGTCGTGTTTACCTCGCACGATATGGAGGAGGTTCAGAAGCTAGCCCACCGGGTCGCAATGATCCATAACGGTTCCCACATCGCAGGCGGTGTACCCGAACAGCTGTGTGAGCAGCATGGGGTCGGCCATCTCAATGAATTATATTTGAAATTAACAATGGAGGAGGCTACCGTCGCATGTACATGACCGTTTTTCGCTCCATGATCACCACCGCGTTAAGAGATCGCATCTCGCTCTTTTATTCAATCTTATTCCCTATCGCGCTCTTGATCGGACTCGGCATTTATTTCAACTCGCCGGAATACCGCTTTACTCTATTAACAGGGACGGTCTTGCTAAGCACACTCTTCTGGAGCGTCCAGGGAACCGCTTTTCAGGTTCACCAGCAGCGCGGCCGGGGTGTCTACAAGCTGCTGAAGGTCACCCCTTTTCCGACCCTGTCGTTCGTGCTGACGTTAACGTTGGCTCGCACTGTACTAGGCTTAACCATTAGCGGCCTCGTCTTGGCTGTCGGAATGATCATTTACGGCATCCCGATCTCTGGGGCTCGGCTGCTTATTTTGCTGTTCATTCTTGCACTGGGTACGTTAGGGGCTTTTTGTATACGAAAAGCTGTTAATTTCATCCACTAAAAAACGGACATCAAGGATGTCCGCCTAAAGATGGGATCGGATAGCTTCAAAAAGCCGGTCAGAAAGCTCATCTGCTGTCCATTCACCCATGCTTGGGAATAGAGCGTTAAGGCTTACGCCCCCGTCTTCGCGTAAAGCAGCCATTAATTCCACCATCTGCCCGATCGAGAGAAGCGGCAAGCATTCCTTTTTCTCTACTAACAGAGCCCGCCATTTCTTGTCTATCGTCTCTACAAAAAAGGTGCCTCCTGACTGCAGGCTGTCTATGCCCGTAATAACTCCTTCCCTGGACCGGTACAGAACCCGATCTCCGTTATCCGGCTTCCATTGATGTTGTACCTTCCCCTTTTGCACCGCACTCAATTGATTAAGCTGCTCAATCGTTACCCTCTGCTTCATTATCCGCTGACGCCCTCCTTCAACACTGCCCTATTTATTCCTATCTATATGGAATTTTGCAGGCAATAAGACTTCAAGAAGGACAATTGCCCCTGACCGGCTGATCACTGACTGGATATTAGACTCGGTTACTTTTTATTTTATTGTGGCCTTTTCCTCCTCTGCGGTGTCTAATTAAGTGTAAGGTCGAAGGAGGTTAATCATGTCAGGAGCTCAGGACAGAAGGCCCCCTGTTTATCCGGATAATCAGGGGAAGCAAGAAACGATTGAACTTATCTACAACCAGTTTTATTCTAAAATTCGTAAATATCTCTATATGAAGGTTGATTCCGAAATGGCGGACGATTTAACGCAGCAGGTTTTTTTGAAGGCTATGGAGAAATTGCCCTCTTTCCGAAAGGAATCCAGCTTATTTACCTGGCTTTTCAAAATTGCCCAAAACACGTTAAAAAACGAGTACCGTGCAAAATCCCGATCCAAAGAATCCCCTTACGATCTTTCAGATTTAGGCTCACAGTTCATTGCCTTTGACTTTGCAAGCCATTTGGAAATTCGGATAGATGTTAGTCAGGCGTTGAAAAAATTAAGTATGCGGGACCAGCAGATTCTCTCCTTGCGCTTCTTTGTCGACTGTACCCTGTCCGAGATTGCCGAAATTGTGGAAATGCGCGAAAGTGCCGTGAAGAATCGTTTATATCGGTCCCTAAGCAAATTAAGAAATGAATTAAAAGATTGGGGAGGTTTTAATCTAATGACTGTTCAAAGCTGGATATCCATCGTAAACAAACAAGAACCGGATGACCAAAATAAGGATCGTCAAATCAAGGTCTATGAGGACTTGTTCAATGAATTGCAGGCAAATGTCGACCGGATGGCAGCCAAATTCAACCATAAGCCATCCCGGAAAATCGTCATTGAAATCTATCCGGATCTTCCAACGTTCCATCAAGCGGTTGGAGAAGCTGATGCTCCGGATTGGTTCATGGGTACGATAGAAGGCAACAAGCTCAAGATCGTCTCTCCCTTGAATCCGGGACCGGAGCACACTTATCGATCCATCCTGAAATCTACCATCCATTTATTTGCCATGTGGTTAATGAGCGATATCAATCCGAAGGTTCCTAAGTGGATTAGACAAGGGATTGGCGGATACGAGGCGGATCAAATGACGACGGCTTTTATTAATAATTCCATTTATGATTCCATTCAACAGGGAAACGTTCCCTCCTTTGAGGAATTGAATAATGACTCCTGGGATTTTGAATCGATGAAGGGATTTCAATTTTCCTATAGATTCATAGAATTCATTGCAAAGGAATATGGCTTGCCAGAGTTAAATCAATTAATAAGGAATCCGAACGGCTTCCGGGAAATCTTTCATTGCTCAGAATCGGAATTTCATGACCGGTGGATACTTTATCTTAAACAACAGCTGTTCCCTTAATAATTGCCAAAAACACTAGTCCGGTTTGAATGCCGGGCTAGTGTTTTTATCTGTCTGTTGTGGTATTTGGAATCCGCGCGACAGATAATCTTCAAAAATCATATTGACTATCACCTTGGGGATCACTTTATTATTAGTTTGAGGTGATAAGAATGTTAATCCACGAAGTATGTAAGAAATGTTCTCTAACAAAAAAGGCAATCGAGTATTATGAAAAGCAAGGACTTGTGCATCCGGAAGTTGGAGGAAACGGATATAGAAATTATAGTGATAAGGATTTATCCTTATTGAAGGAAATATCTGTTCTAAGAAGAACCTCCAGGTGGCAAATGAATTATTTATTGAGAAGTATCCGCAAACGACCAAATTTTATCAAAAGGATTGAATTTAGACGTTATGAAAGCTGAAAATCATCTTGTACCCGTCAAAAGTCGTTCCTACCTTTTCCTCATATTGGCCCTTGGTATAGTTGGATACCGTCTTACGCCAAAACTTTTGTCCGGCGATATTTTTTTCGGATGGATTCGTAAATAGCTGCCAGCTCCCTTTGAACTTTTCAAACACTTGACCGGCGGCGTATTCCGCAATTCCATTCCCTCTGAATGGCTGCAGCAGAAAAAAATCATTCACGAAGTAGTCAACCCCTTGCGCACAATGCGGAGGAGTTGCAATGAGTTCAAAACCGGCTGGGATGTTATCCACAGTAACTAAAAACGGATAGAGAGTGCCCGGTTTATCCCACCAAATATTTTGAACATCATATTGATCCTGCAAAGTCACATAGTCATTGCTATCTTCAAAAATCCCATGGATATTGGGAAGGTGACCCGGAACCAGTCCATAATGGCCGGATAGATCGTGTAGATATAGCGGGTACAAATTTTTAATAATATAGGCTTCTTCTTTATTCGTCAGCTTGACTTCAATTTTCATAGGATCCCTCTTATTAATCATAATAGTCCTGTCCCCGGAAGCCGTTAAAGACCGATACAATTCCGCATAGACGAAGCAGATCCTCATCCACCTTATCTCTGCCGTAGGCGTCGATAAAGCGTTCTGAATATCGGCTGCTTTTCAAATTAAATTGCAAAGACCAGAGCGCCCAGAAAAGATCATAGTGCCGGTCTCCGCTCCCCCCGTAGCCTACATCCACATATCCGCTGAATTCAAATTCATTCAATATCAAATTAGGCAGGCAATAATCGCCATGAATGATAACCCTGTCGTCACTTTCAGCATGCTCTTCGAGCAGAAGCAGCTCCTTGTAGGCCTCGTCCCTGCTTTCATAGCCCACATAGCGAAGGAGGCTTCGGTCTGCTTTCCCGTCCCGGAAGTTTCCTATGGCACGCTCGACCATGATCTGCAGACGGTTGTCTCGGGGGCAATCTTCCGCCCCAATCGTATGTAATCGGACGAGGCTTTCGGCAAAAGCTTCGCATAATCGTTCCGGCTGTTCGAGATATTCCTCTTCTGCGGCATTCTTCCCTTTAACCTGTTCGGTAACCAGATAATCGTGTTGGTCATCTTGAACATAGAGCAGCACCTTCGCACATACGCCGCAGCCGCTTAAATATCTCGTCATCTCAGCCTCATGATGTAGTTCACCCTTAGGTGTTATTTTCAAATAAATCGCATTCTCTTGTTCGATAAGATATACGGAGGCTCTTGTCTTCTCCTTGATAACGGACACCCTTGAATCACCCGATAGATAGTGCCGTAAATCAATAGGCATGCTTTCAAACGTATGCAGCAGGTGTGGCATCTTCCTCATCTCCTTTTGCTCTCTTCCGTGCAAACCGAGGCCCATAGGTCTGACCATCCACCATGTACTGCCGCAACGCGTGTCGGGGATCAATGCCCCGACTAACGCATCCTATTCCCCCCCGGGAGCTTTCTAAGGGCCAGTCCGACGGATGAAACTGAAAGCGCTAAAGACTCTTTGTAAAGGCATGGTAGGCTTCGACCGTCTGCTTCACAATGGCGGCATGCTCACGTTCATGAGGCAGCACACCCTGCGGTGTGTCCGCCAGCCAAATGCACCCCATTTCCGAAAGGCAGTGGCCCATCCAGGGACCGCTGTTCCTCCCGTCCATATCTATGCGGAAATTAGTCATTCGCCCGGCACCTTCCTTCATTCAACGACTCTGAAATCAATTTCAGCTTTTATCCGGTATTCTTCATTTTCCTGACCAACCTTGTCCAATTCTATCCAGAATTCGGCCACGCCGCCAACTACATAGTACCCGGCAGGAAAACCGCTGTCCCACAGCTTTTTGATGAAAGCGATATATTGGGGATCGTCCTCCTGGCTGTATCCGCCGCTCTTCGAGTAATCCTCCCTGATCGGCTCCCCCCGCTTGAGTGTTGTGCTTATAAGCGGTTGCGGCATATTGTATTCAATGCTGTAGCCCCGGGTTTTCTCCGTCATGGGAAAATAGAATGGCGATGCCGCATGGTAAATCGTAACCTCTTCCTTATCGCCTACATATTCCAGCTCCGCATACAGAATGACCGGTTCACCCTCTCGGTATTCCGGTTTTTCCGTAACAAGACGATAGACGAAATCCCCTTCTGTTACCTCGGCCCTTTGCCTGTTCAATGGCTCATACGTCAGATCTGCCCCGTTTTCTCCATCCAGGGTTGAAGAAGCACAGCTGGTCAACACAAACATAATTATAATAAATTGTAACAAAAATGGTTTTCCCATCCAATATCACCTCACTTATAGAACGTATCTAATCGCTAATATGTTGCGGTTATCCCAGCCGTCATACTTCCCCCTGTCCGATTCGTGCCCATCAGTCATGTCTCGCCGGAATCCGGATCGAAACGGATGTCCCGATTCCCAGCCGGCTGTCGATAGTTACGCCATACTCCGGCCCGTAATGCAGCTTGATGCGTTGATCGACATTGCGGATGCCATAGCCTGCGTTCACATGATCCCGACCGTCAAAGATGTCTCCCACTCGCTGCGGTGACATGCCGACTCCATCATCAATGACGCGAAACAGCAGGTTATCCCCTTCCCTAGCCGCCACGATGCGAATATGGATCCGGTCTCCGCACCAGGCATGCTCCAGAACGTTCTCAATAAACGGCTGCAATATCAATTTTACGGTGCTGTAAGGCCATATCTCCATATCTATGTCGAACTGCACAAGAAGCCGCTCCCCATACTTGATCTTCTGAATATCCACATACGCTTGCGCCTGTTCCAGCTCTTTCGGAACCGGAATCATGAGCTTGCCGCTGTTCAGGGACAAACGGTAGAATTTGGCCAAGCCTAATACCATTTGCTGCAGCCTGTCATTCTGTCCGAACTTGGCGAGACGGCTGATGGAAGACAATGTGTTGTAGAGAAAATGCGGATTAATTTGCGCCTGCAGCATTTCCAGTTCGGCTTCCTTCTTCTGGAGCTGGTTCCAATACACTTCCTTGATCAAGGTCTCGATATTTTCCCCCATATTGTTGAGCGCCGTTGCAATTTGGAAGAACTCATCCTTGCCCCGGTAGGAGATACGCTTATGCAGATCTCCTTCACGAAAGGCGTTAAGCACCGATACAAACTTGTTTATCCGTTTGGCAAAATACCGGGAGATAAACCCTCCTGCAAAAGAGAAGACAATAAAGCAAATCAAACAAATAAAGATGATCAACAGGCGGACCTTCAGCGCATCCTGCTGGATGATCGTGAGAGGGACAAGGGCAACCAGCTTCCACGATGGCTGTCCGACCGTCTCTTGAATCATTAAATAGCTCCTGTCCAATTCGTCTTGGCCGTCCGAATAGGCGGCCGGAAGCTCTCCCGACTGATGCATAATTCGGCCGGATTCATCCTGGATATAAAGTACGCTGCCGCTGCCAATCTTGGAATAATCGAGACTGTCGAACAATTCCTGAATGGTCACATTAATGCGAAGGAACCCGGCTTCCTCCAATTGAAGCGGATTGTACGTGTCTACAAGCCTACGGAGCAAAGAAATGCGATGAAGCTCTTCATCTTTCTCAATTTGGCTCCATTTCATCGTAAACCCGTATTTCTCGTGAGGGAATTGATGATACCATTCCTTCTCTTCTATGCGGTTAAGATGATAGATATCGTACGACCAACTGCCGTCTTCCGGATTTTCATCTCCAATCACATTCTTGTATATTTCATGAATCGATTCATTGCGGAAAAACACCGAAGTCCACAGCTTCATACCGGTGGATTTAGTGGCCACCTCTATTTTGGGCAGCACTTCTTTGGTCATCCGGTCATAGTTATCCCACCCCTCCTCATAGCTTCGTAAATACCGGTACAAATCATAATCGCTATATAAAAGAGAAGAAATGCGGACCATATCCCGCATCTTATATTCAATGTTATCGCGGATCTGCAGCAAGGTTCCCCGAACATTCATCTTCATATGCTTCCGTATCGATTCGTCATAAATGGAATGGGAGACATAGCCGATAACAGATACCGGAATAAGAATGAACAGCATATAGGTAAGCATTAATTTATAGCCGATGGGCAAATACCGGTGTTTCGACCGCTGCTCGTTCATAGCACCCTCCCTATTATAATTCTCGTTTGCGATACTCCATCGGCGTCATCCCGTACGCCTCCTTGAATTGTCTGCTGAAATAAGGGAGATAGCGATAGCCGACTTGATTGGCAATTTCATATATTTTCATAGAAGGCTCTTTTAACAAATCGCGCGCTCGCTCCATGCGCAGTTGAATCAGCACTTCACTGAACGATTTGCCTGTTTCCTCCTTAAACATATATCCCAGATAGTTGGGAGAAAAAGAAAACTGTTGAGCAACATCTTTGAGCGTAATATTGTCGTGCATTCTATCTTTCATCATTTGCATCATTTCCCGAATGAGCTTGTTATTCTTGGAGCTTGATTTGCTTCGCAGGTACTCCGATATTTCAAACGTCTTTCGGACAAGCCAAGAGCGAATATCGTTAATCGTTTCGAACTGAAGCAAAATATTTAGGTTATGAAGCTCCATTCCTAAAATATCAAATAAGTTCTCCTCCCTAGCCTTCAACTGCTGATCCAGCTTCCATATGATAAACATCGCAAGATTATGTACCGTAAATTTGGATCTTAGCATGCTTACAGATTCGAGTAATTTCTCAATCTCGTCATAAATAAGGACCAACTCGTATTCCGTCAGGGCGTTAAATAAAGCTTCCATGCGATTATCCAATGTTCGGGCATCAATCATTTCCGGTTCCCGACTTGCTTCTTCATACATAATAAGCTTGCCTTTACCTATGAACATTTTTCCGTCCACTGCCTCCATAGCCTGCTTAAAAGAGATGTGAAGCTGTTCAAGCGTATACACCGGCTCCCCTACACCAATCGTCATCGTAACGGGAAAATTCGCATGAACAACGTCATACAATTCATCCACCAGCTCTTTCATCCGCCGATCATGAACCAACAATACGATCCGGTGGGGTGACTGCTTGCAGCAATGCGGCATACCATGTTTTTGTCCAATATTATTCACCTCATAGAGGAATTTCCTCGACATCACCTGCTGGGACAGACGGGTATCCTCATGCGTCCAGCTCAACTCATCAAGCTCCATAACGGCGGCGCGAACAGGCCATTCCAGCTTATCCAATTCGTACGACCGAACCAGCGTTATCATTTCTTGCAGGTAATCACGGTCGTACTCGCCCTCAAGCAATCTTATAAGCAGGTCGTTCTTGGCCATTGGAATCATTCGCTGGTACGCCTCTTCCACATCACGGCGCTTCCGTTCATTTTCCAAGTCCTGCTTCGCCTTCATAAGCGCTGCGATCAGTTCATTATCATCCATCGGCTTCAGTACATAACTATAAGCCTTTAATGACAATGCCTGCTTTACATAACTAAATTCTTGGAAACCGCTTACAAATATAATGCGGATATCTGCCCCTTTCTCTATTGCTCTTCGTGCCAGTTCCAACCCCGACATATTCGGCATATTTACATCGCTAACCAGGATATCTATTGGAAGTCTCTCTATAATATCGCATGCTTCAAAGGCGTTATTTACCGCTGCTGCCACTTTCATGCCGAGATCTTCCCATGGAATAAACTGCTTCATTCCTTCGAGATCAAGCATCTCGTCGTCTACTAATAATACGTTATACATAAGTGATGCTCCCTTCAACACATGAGGTCAGCCGTTAACGGACACCCAATAATTTCCTGTTCTAAGTATATCATTACCGTCCCTTTTGAACAGGGAGAGGATTCTCTACCACCCCATCTGCCAATGAAACAAAGGCCCGCCGTATAGCGGGCCCTCAAACAGCCTTATTTCTTTAATGCTTTTTTATTCTCGGCCCATACTTTGGCTACATGATCAAGAAACTTCTCATAGCCAACCTTCATCGAATCGTCATGGGCCTTATCCAAAATTTGCAGCGCTTCTTCATCTGTTTTGGCATACATCGACTTCGCTCTGGCTGTCAGCCATATATCTCTGATGCTTTGCCTTATGATGCCCTCTTCACTATCCGGGGCCGGCTCCCAATTCAAGAACTCGGTAAAGTCACCTTGCGTCGCCCAAGTAATTTCCATCTGCCAGCGATTGCTAAAGTCGATTTGATCGGCCGGCACGTTCGACAGCATCTGCTTCTTCGTATTATCCAGAAACATCGTATTGCCCACCCATACCAGATCGCCGGCTTTTCCGTTAATTTCCGCCAATGTATCGGGATCGCTCAAGTACTTCTCATTATTGAACTTCGGAGTCACTCCGTCCGCCTCAAATCCGTTCCAGTATCCATCCGGTCCGGGAGGTCCCCAGTTCAGAATCATGCTTCCCTCCGGCCCGGTCATCCAGTCCAGGAGAGCGAACACCGCTTCCGGATTTTTCGCCTTCTTGGTAATCAAAGCGACGTTCCAGCCCAACTGATTGTATGTACCCGGATAGATTTTACTGCGATCCAGGCCGTCCTTGACGATCGGCTGGATAAACATATATCCATCCTCTGGGTCATTCTTCTTCAGCTCCGCATCGGCAGCCGCCAGCATCTTCATCGGGTCAAAGGTAGCTATGACGGCAAACTTGCCATTCATCGCCTTTTCCTTGACCTGATCCTCCGTCTGCGTATTGGCGTCCAGCGTCATCAGTTTCTCGCGCATCAGCCTCGCAACGAAAACTACCGATTCGCGGAATCCGGGGTCTTTATAGATGGAAACGATTTTGTCGCCGTCCGGCACCCCGAAGAAGCGGGTAAAGGACAAGTTGCCTTCCTTGAAGGAAGAGAAAATCTGGTCAATCCCGTGACCTTCTTTGGCCAATCCCGTCTCAAAAGGAGTCACGTCCGGGAACTTTTCCTTGACCGCCTTCAAATATTCATATAAGTCGTCGGTGGTCTCCAGCTTCGGAGAACCGAGCTCTTTATAGATTTTTTTATTAATCGCGTATCCGGCGTTGCCGTTAGGCTGCTGGGTGTAATAGTTGGGAAGCTGATAGATCTTGCCGTCCGGAGAACGAAGCATGGCCAGATGCTGCTCGGACAGATGTTTCTTGAAATTAGGATATTTCTCGATGAACTCGTCCAGCGGCACGAGCATGCCGGCTTCACGAAGCCGCTCAACGTCCGCTCCCCTCTCTGTCCACACAATATCAGACAGTTCATCCCCGGCAATCATCGTTTGCAGCTTCTGCGCATTGTTCCCGCCCGAGCTGATCGCCGTGACGTGCACCTTCAAATTATCCTCAATCCATTTCGAAGCGGGATCTTTGCCCCATTTCGGCATTTGATACCAGCCATAGTTGCCGTAGAACGATACTTCAAGCTCTTCCTTGCCTAACTCGTACAGATCGCTCTCTGGAGTCTCACTCTCAGCCTTAGGCCCGGAATCCCCCTGCTTCTCGGGTTCATTCGCGGGCGGTGCACTTGTGTTATCGCTGCTGCAGCCTGCCAGCAAAAGAATGGTTACCATAAAGACAAAGAGCACATTGAGAAGAAAATTTCTCTTGTTCTTCACTGGATTCTTCCCCTTTCCACTTATTAATCTATGTTTAAAGCACTCAGGCTCTAAACTCATGCGGCGCTTCATCTCGCGGTGTTCATCCATCACTCTTTCATGGATCCGATCAAGACGCCTTTAACGAAATACTTCTGAAGGAATGGGTATACGCATACGATGGGAATGGTTGCGACCATGATCGTGGCCATCGTTAACGACTTCGATGTAATTTTTTTGGCGGCGTTCAGATGAGCAATCGAACTGACATCGATGTTAGACATTTGTTCCGACGCAATATTGGAGAATAGAATTTGCCGCAGGACCGTCTGAATCGGCAGCAAATTCTCATTCGTGATATAAATGCTGGCCACGAACCATTCATTCCAGTGGGCGACGGCCGTGAACAGCGATAGTGTTGCCACTACAGGTCCCGAGAGCGGAAGGACAATCCGGAAGAACGTTCCCCAATTGCCGCAGCCATCGATCTTGGCGGATTCCTCCAGGCCCTGTGGAAGTCCGTGGAAGAACGTGCGGAAGATAATCATGTTCCATACGCTGATCAGTCCAGGAATAATGAACACCCAGAAAGAATTGAACAAGCCGAGCCCTCTGATGAGCATATAGGTTGGAATGAGTCCGCCGTGGAAATACATCGTAATAATACACATGATCATATAATATTTACGGCCAATCAGCTCTTTCTTCGACATTCCAAAGGCAAATATGGACGTCGCCAGTATCGCGGATACGGTGCCTATGACCGTACGCAAGGCGGCAATAATGAATCCATTCATTAATCGCGAATCTTCAAATACAATTTTGTAGTTATCCAAAGTGAATTCTCGCGGCCAGAACGTAATTCCGCCCTTCGAAGTATCTATCCCTTCGTTAAATGATATCACCAGTGAATTCCAGAACGGATAAAAGGTCGAAAACGCCAGCACAGTCAAAAAGACATATATAAGTGAGGTTAAGACGCGGTCTCCCATACTATCTCGAATCATCGCTAGGTCCTCCTATCTGTGGAATGATCATTACCACAAGCTGTTGCCTGTCCTTCTGGCCAGGAAGTTCGCCAAGGTAAGCAGCGTTACGCTGACTACGGCTTTGAACAGACCGATGGCCGTTGCATAGGAGTACCTGTAGTTATCAATCCCGACTCGAACAACATGTACTTCCAGGGAATCCGATACTTCTCGCAAAGCCGGGTTGGAGGCGAGAATGAGAATATCTTCGAAGCCGGCATTCAGGAGGTTCCCGATTGCCAAGATCATAAAGATGATGACAACAGGCATGATGCACGGAAGAGTAATTAAACCGATCTGCTTGAACCGGTTTGCGCCGTCGATAGAAGCTGCCTCATATAAGTGAGGATCGATTCCGGCAATGGCCGCCAAGAATACGATCGAATTGAATCCGATCTCCTTCCACACATTGGTCGTGACGAGAATGGTCCAGAAATATTCCGTCATAGACAGGAAATTAATAGGTTCATCGATCAGCCTTAATTTCTCCAGCAGCATATTGATACTGCCATTATCCACGGAAAGCATGGAGGTCACCATGGACCCGATGACGACCCAGGACAGAAAGTGAGGCAGGTAAGTTACGGTCTGTACAACCCGCTTGAACACCATCTTGCGGACTTCATTCAGCATCAAAGCTAAAATAATCGGAGCCGGAAATCCGAAAAAAAACTTCAGAAAACTGATCACAATCGTGTTTCGCATGACGATATAAAATTCCGGAGCATTAAAAAATTGGATAAAATGCTTCAGCCCGACCCAATTATTGTTCAATAAGTTAGAACCTAACTTGTAATCCTGAAAGGCGATCAGAACGCCATACATGGGGATATAGGAAAAAATAAAGATAAAGACAAGCGCGGGCAGTACCATGAGCTGAATATCCATCTGCATGAAAAACCGCCTAAGCCTGCTTTTATGCCCGAGATTCAATCGTGATTTCGTCTCCAGTCCGGCAGATCCTTTCACCATAAATGAGACCTCCTTTCTATCATAATGCCGCAGCAGGATAAGCATAATTAATAGCTTTCTTCCTTTATCTTCTATCGCTTACTTCATATTACATTCGAAACGCTTTCAAAGAAATATGACAAATCAACGATTATTGATACTTTGACACGTTATTTGCCAAATCAAGGCGATACTTTCTGAATTGCAGCGTTCAATAAATCACCGGACTTCCAGGTTAGAAGTCCGGTGATTTGCCTGTATGAACACCGCCAACAGCGGGATATCCCATTACTATCCCATGGGCTAAATCGAAATCTATTTATACAACTCCTTATAAGCTTTCAGCACGATGACCGCATTATGCCCGCCGAATCCGAAGGAATTGGATAATCCGATGGTCAGATCGGCCTGGCGGGCCTTGTTGGGGACATAATCCAGATCGCAATCAGGGTCTCTCGACTCCTGGTTAATGGTAGGCGGAATGATTCCCTCCTGCAGACTCTTCACAAGGGCTACCGCCGCCGCGCCGCCAGCCGCTCCCAGCATATGACCCAGCATCGATTTATTAGCCGTCACCGGAACATGGGAGGCGTGCTCGTCCAGCAGTTTTTTGATAGCCAAAGTTTCCGCTTTGTCCCCCACTTCCGTACTGGTGGCGTGTGCACTGATCACATCTACTTCCTCCGGCTGTACACCAGCATCCTGAATGGCCCATTTCATGGCACGATATGCGCCGCCGCCCGTCGGATCGGGGGCTACGATATGGTAGGCGTCCGAGCTGGCTCCATACCCGATAACCTCGGCATAGATGCGGGCCTCCCGGCGTAAAGCATGCTCCAGAGATTCGAGGACGAGCACCCCCGCCCCTTCGGCGATCACAAATCCGTCGCGCCCGGCATCGAACGGACGGCTGGCCCGGGCCGGTTCGTCATTCCGCCGGGACAAGGCCGTCGCATTGGCAAAGCTCGCTAATGAGATTTCCGTGACCGCGGCCTCTATGCCCCCGGCGATGATGACATCCGCTCCTCCGCTGCGGATCAGCCGAAAGGCTTCACCGATCGCTGTATTGCCAATGGAACAAGCGGTTACGGGAGATAAAGCCGGTCCCAATGCCCCATACTTGATGCTGATCTGCGCCGCCGCCATGTTGGATATCATCATAGGTACCAGCGTTGGACTTATCCGTTCAGGGCCCCGGGCCAGCAATAGCGCTTCCTGCTCCACCAAGGTCTGGAGGCCGCCAATTCCCGAACCGACATATACCCCCAGCCGCTCCGGATCCAGCTGCTCCAGGGAAAGCGCGGCATCGTCCCAAGCCTGCTCGGCAGCAGCCAGCGCATATTGGCAGAAGCGATCCAGCCGGCGCGCTTCCCTGCGGCCAAACCGCGCATCCGCATCAAAATCTTTGACTAACCCGGCAATTTTAACTTTGTGCCCTGTTGTATCAAAAGTATCAATAACGCTAATCCCCGATTCTCCCCGAACAAGACGAGACCAAAACGTATCCACATCATTGCCAAGCGGCGAAATGATCCCCATTCCGGTAATGACGACTCTTTCCATCGAACTCCTCCTCTATCGTTGGTTTACTAATATTTTTCCATAGCCGTTATCCTATTACAAGTTATAGGTTATCCTAGTATAATAACTACTATAATTAGACAAGAAGGGAGGCCGGAGGATGAATCAACCAACGAGACTTCAAGCACTCTCCGCTTTTTTAAAAAACCAACGTGCAAAAATTTTACCGGAAACCGTAGGATTTCCGGCAGGGAGCCGGCGAAGAACCCCCGGGTTAAGAAGAGAGGAGGTCGCTCAGCTGGCCGGAGTGAGTACAACCTGGTATACCTGGCTGGAGCAGGGGCGCGACATTAAAGTATCGACATCGGTTCTGGATTGCGTAGCCGCCGCCTTGCAAATGACGGTAGATGAACGCAAATATTTGTATGCACTGGCTCTGGATGCCGGGCCAAGAGCCTCCATTCTCTTGAAGGACGAGCCGCCTCAGATCAGTGCGTCTTTAGCTCGAATTTTGCAGGAGCTGCGATGCTGTCCAACGATCATTTCAGACCGCCGCTGCCAAATTGTCGGTTGGAATCCGGCTGCCTCTCATGTCTTTCTGGATTTTGAGCAAATCCCGCCCGAAGAGCGCAACATGATTCGTTTATTGTTCGCCAGGAAAGAGTTCAGGAGACTGGCTGTCAATTGGGAGCATTTTGTCAGAGGATTTCTGGCTATATTCCGCGCCTACTACGGTCAGTACGTGGAGGATGAATGGTACGATCAATTTCTGGAGGAAATGAGGGAAGCCCATCCCGATTTCGACGGTTTATGGAGACAAAGCGAGGTGAGCTCCGCTCCGGAGGTCGTGCTCGAATTTCGCCATGCCAAAGCGGGAAAAATGCTGTTCCACCTCACATCCTTGCAGGTCCAGGGCAGCGCCGATTTGCGCTGCAGCATCTATACTCCGGCTCCGGAATCTCCTACCGAATATAAGCTGAAGCGGTTGATGGAGAATCAATAAGACCGTTATGTGGATTCATCAGCAGCTGCATAGCAAAATAAAGGCTATTACACCTCCCCCTAAGTGTTCGGTTGCTCCAGTGTATTCAACTGTTGACAAAGTGTGCATGATTTGGCAACAAAGTGTTGCTTAAATCTCAACATGATCCGTAAAATAAGGAATGGAAGGGAATGGATGATGATCCGCGTCAGCTTTCACCGGATTTCACTTGCAAATTACATCGACTTGTATGAGTTCCTTGTCGTTCCCTTCCCATCGCCTTTCTATAGTTATCCCTTTGAATCAGAAAGTGTTCAGCCAATTAATCTTCCTGATCTAATGGGATAGAGGTCAAAAGAACGCGGTAGTAGTGTGCGGAGTAGAGCTACAGCGGGATCGAATTAGGGGGAATAGGAGCAGGCGGTCGTATGAGCTTTCGTGAGAAAGTCGGCTTCCAACTGATCGGCGAATGGGCTATGCAAGCTGGATCTGAGGTAAGTGTTGAGGCAAAATCAACAAATTCGATAAAAATCGCAACAATTTTGTTGAGACAAGATGATTTTTGAGCACATTCTCATAAGATGATAATAAATAAATCTAAAGGAGTTTTGAAAATGACATCATGGCTTATCATCGCGGCCTTAACTTTTTCGTCAAGCATTGATAATTTGGGAGTCGGTCTGTCTTACGGCATACGCAATATCCGGATCAGCCTGCTTTCTAACCTGCTGATTGCGGTCATTTGTTTTCTCTTTAGCGTATGCGGTATTTATTTCGGTCTGTGGATTTCTCAAATCCTGCCCGGGATTCTTCCCGTTGTCCTCGGTTCCTTCATATTAGTCATTATTGGAATCCGGATCATGCTATTGGCCGTCCCGCGTAAGGATCAAGCGTCCAAGAACAAAGCGGAGGCGGAAGGCCGTGCCGCTAGCGCCCCTTCCCAAAGCATCGGCTTTATTGAATCCATAGTGCTCGGTGTTGCCCTTTCCGCCAATGCCTTGACCAATGGAGTCGGCGCAGGCCTGCTCGGCTTCTCTCCGCTTCTAATATCGATACTGGCCGCGGTGGGCAGCTTCGTGACGGTTTGGGCCGGAGTCGCTTTTGGCGTTAGGCTGACTCACGTTCGCATCGGCCGGTTTACGATTGGGCAGTTCGGAACCCTCATCAGCGGATTTTTGCTGCTGTTAGTGGCATTCACCGCATTTGTAGACTAAGGAGGCTTCGGCTAACTGGACTAACTGGGCTAGCCGCCCTCTCGCTCGTGCCATACCCGTACCATCCACGTGATTTCTATTACCGACGATCTATATATGTTGAACTAAAGAATAGCTGTCATTCCGTTCCGAAGGAAAGTGCCTCCGAAGCTTCAAACATCTTGTTTTGTATTCCTTCTATATGGATGGGCCTTCGGATGGTAGGAATACAAAGCCAAAACTCGCCCTGGAAGCATCTTTCTTTCTCCACTTCATGACCTATTCAATCATTAGTTCAACTAATATAGCTGTATTTTATGCAGAAAAATTCAAGCGAATGGTAGAAAGTGTGCTGCATTCGCGACATGGAAGTCTTATGTGGTGAAAAAAAAAGCAGGCTTCCGCCAATAAGCGAAAGCCTGCTTTTTTAATGTATTTTTCATATCTTCCCTTATCTTTATCTGGACAAATCGATCGGAAGCTCCAGGTTTAGCGGAATATAATCACCGGACCGGATCATTTCAATTTCATAGACGTCTTGCTTGGGAGCAAAGACGAGCGCTTCGAAGAAGTCGTCATCCAGCTCTCTAGCATATCCCGCATCGGTCGGGTTGCCGCTGGCCCGCCATTTTTTTAATTCGGGATCATCCCATTTTGCTTCTCCTGATGCGCTAAACTGAATGCCTAACTCATTGCTGCCGGACTGCTCCTTCTTAATTTTCAAATGCAAATAGACGTCTTCATAATAGGCATCCGTTATGGTCAATGTTTTACCCTTAAAAGAGACCTCCTTCGGGAAGGAATCGTTCGGAGAAATCGTAAACTTGCCGCCTGGCTCCCTTTCGGTCAGCAGGAGTCCATTCAAATGAAGGGTAAGGCTCGTGACCGACTCGTCGAAATACGGTGAGGATGTGAAGACGAGCAGGTTCCCGTCCCCTCCCCGCCTATATCTTGGAATATCGTGCGGGCTGGCATAGTTCAGCGGATAAATGCCTCCTTGATCATCGGTCAGATACGGTTCGGCCCGGCCAAATGTCAAGTAATAATTCGAGTAGTCCGGAATCTTCACATCGAGATACATATCGGTGGGCGTAATCTTGATCCGTTCCAGCATAAGCTCCTTTATATCCGGATCGCCGTTCACAGCGACCGGTCGATTCAGCGGAATGATCTCGTCCTCCAGCCAGTCCGTGTGTCTAAAAGGAACCTTCACCTCCAATGTATCAATCAAATTGGAAGAATAGTCGACCGGATCTGTTTTAAAAATACCGATGTGAAAAGCAAGCTCCTCCGGCTTCCGGTCCAGAAACTTCTTAACGTCCTCCGGCTTCAAATCTATCGTATTGAAAATAATCTGCGTCGGCTCCTTCGCCTCATCGTCGGACGGAATTACCACGCCGCCTCCTCTGCTCTGGTCAGAAAGATCGGGTGCGCTGACGATATAAGAAAATGCATTGATATCCGCAGCAAAAGTGCCGTCCTCTCTGGCGAACGAGTGTTCCTTAAGATTATCCGACTTGATAAACACTTTATAGGTAAGCTTGTCATTGCTTAAGTACACGTCGCTAATACTGACGGTCATATCGTCGAACTGCTTCACGACCGGTTCAAACGGGCTGTAATGATGGGCTTTCGCATTCCGGACTCCATCCTCTCCGGGGATGAGGTCCAGCCATTTCGCTGCAATGGAAAATCCGGGGATGTCTTTGATCCATTCGGCAAAGGTCGGCGAAGCGTGCATGGCTCCCAATGAGGTAATTGCCAATACCGCACAGACGGCGGCTACTTTGGGAAGCGCCCTTCTTCTTCTGACCCGATGTGCCCGCGGAGCCCATTCCTTGCTGCTCTGCTCGTACTTCATGGGAACATCTTTGGCAAATTGTAGGAGAGAGTCAGGAACCGGAACTTCATCTAATGAATTCTGCAAATTTTGCTTAAATCGCTGTTCTTCCTTCCTGTCTAACATCCGATCACCTGCTTGGGATTTAATGGTGTGGCCAGGCGGCTCAGCTTCAGTCTGGCGTTATGCAGCCGTGATTTGACAGTCCCTTTTTTTATGCCCAGGGCATCCGCTATTTCGTCTATGGACAGCTCCTGGTAATAGTACAAAACAATGACCGAGCGGTGATGAATATCCAATGACATGATAGAATCCCACAGCTCGGACCCCAACTCCTTTTGCAGGACCTCTTCTATAGGAGAAGCCTGCTCATCGGGAATCTGGACCTCATCGATATCTCCTGAGCGGTTAGCCAGCCTGGACCTTTGTCTGGCCAGATCCAGAGAACGGCATGCCGCCAAATGATTGAACCAGCTTGTAAAATTTCTTATCTTCTTCTCATTCATGATGGCCTGATAAGCTTCCATAAGGGCATTTTGCATCGCGTCCTCCGCCAAATGGCTGGATCGCAAAATAGCGGACGCCGTCCGGTAGGCACGCCCCAGCAGCGGCTCTACCAGCTTGAAGAAGGCTTCTTTATCTCCATCGCGGCATTGCCTTACCAAGCTCTCTATATTATCCATTTGCTTCACCTTCCAATTAGACCTGCTCTATATAGGCGAACCAAACGAAAGATCGGTTCATTCATTTTTCATGGTTTACTATATTTTTTTAAAATTTGAATTAAAGCTTCGGCGGTTATAAAAGGCTCCCCCGCATTAATTCGGTACACGAGCTTATCCGTGGAGGAATTAATCCCCTCCCGGGTCGTAAAAAAGATTGGAATCCCGGCCTCCTCGGCTAATTCTACCGTCAAATCGGTATATTCGCCATAGGGAAAAGCTAACAGCGGAGTCTGTTCCCCAAGCTCATCGGCTATCCGCCGGTTCATAAACTCCAGATCACTCTTGACCCTCCGCTTGAGCTCTTCTTCCGTTTCCAATCTCTGTTTCTGTTCCAGGAACAGTTTATGGGTTAACGCCGGTCCCGTCTGGTCTTTTCCCCTATTTGCCATACGATGCAGGTTATAGGTATGGCTATAAATCCCCATTGTGTTCTGTTTCAGCTCCTTCATCTGCTCCCAGGTCAGATGAGGCTCCGCATCCGGATAATAAGTGTCCGAATAAATTCCGATAATAAAATTGCTCGCCGTCACACCGTGTTTTTTCAGAATGGGATAGGCCTGAGTATAGAAGTTCTCGTACCCATCGTCGAAAGTAATGACGACAGAATTGGCGGGGATCGGTTTCTGATGCAGGACGAATTGGATGTAATCCTCCATTGGAATAATCCGATACCCGTTGTCTTTCAAGGCCAGCAAATGAGCCTCAAACTGATCCGAACTAATCGTTGAGACTTCGTCTGCCGCTCCCCCCTCTCTGGAATCGACAACATCATGGTACAGCAAGACGATGGCCTTGTTTTCATACCAAATCGGGCCGGCTTGCTGCATGGTCTCCGGCCTGCTCGCACAGGCTGTCACCGATAGTAAGACTAAAGTCAATATCAGGATAATTATTCTTCGCATACTGTCCCCCTATAGGTCTCTGACTGTATTTTGGATAACCTATAGGCGAACAGCATCCTCTTCCGGTTCAAAGCTCTAGTTGGAATTAGGCGCATCCCGCTCCCCTGCTCATATGAAAACCCATCACGGCTTCGTAAAAATCCTCTCGCTGTGCTCCTTCACATTTTCCTTCGTCGTGTAATGTCCAAACTGCGCCGGAACATAGATCGTATCGTCTTGGAACATATAAGCCAACATCATCCGGCCGACGCTGTTTCTGTAATGCATGGAGTCATAGAAATTTCTGGGGTCGGAGCTGATCGGCGTATAGCCCGAAAAATCCCAGAAGTCCGTTACTTCAGCGAGTTCGGCCCAGTACTTTTTTAAATCCTTCAAAGAATAGCTTTCCAACTCCATATTGGATGTGGCACCGGCCACGAAGGTGAAGCTGATCCCTTTTGCCTCGCAGTATTCCTTCATCCGTCTTAACGTCTCCACGTTCTGATGCATGGCGGAGGCGTCAAGCCTCCCTACAGGAACGGCATAATCGGGATGATTGGCCAGGAAGTCTTCGATGCTCCCCAGCTCTTCCGCATCCCGCTTCACTTTGTTATAAACTCCGTCCTCAGGCTTGATCTGAGTAAACTCGTCCGGATCTACCGCCCTTCTGGCCAAGCCCTCCAGCTTGGAAAAGCTGTATTTCGGGTGAAGCGTTAAATAACGGAAATAAAAACCGGCGGGCGATTGTCCGGATACTTTGGCATGCAAGTTCTTCTTCGGATCAAAGGTCTCGGAATTGACGTTATAGTGGTTGATCTCCTGCAAGCTCATATGAAGAACGATATTCTTGACTTCATAATGCTCCGCGAGATAATAGAGAGTTTTCTCATAGTCATGGAAATCCCCTCCGTACATCAGCATGCTGTAAAATTTCGCATCGCCGTAATATTGATTCAGCAGTGCCGGGTCCAGCGAGCTGGACTTCGAGCCCCCGATGACATAAGAATCATAACGCTCATGATACTGATCCAGGTAAGCAATCTTAGCGAGGCGGGGATTATTGACCATATTATAGGAATGCCATTTCAGCAGCTTGTCTCCGAACACGCCGAACGGGTCCACAACATAATTGAAGAGACCGAGCAAGACGGCGGTCGCCAGCATGGCGCCGCCGAAGATAACTGCCCACTTGCGGAATGTCATGATACCCACCTCAAAATTGAAAATATAGAAAATCGGATACTTCTGTCATATGGAACAAAGCGAGCACAAGCAGAAAAGCCGCCCAAATCGCATGCTTACGGCTCGGGACGAAGTTTTCCGTCATTTCTCTCGTATTTTTGACAAACAATGCGATGCCCAGAGATATAATCAGCAGAAGGATAGGATACAAGTTAAAGGCGATAAAAGAAGCCAGACGCATTCCCCAATCCGCAGCATCCAAGACTTCCTGAATATTAAACAGCTTGCGGAACACCTCCACGCTCTGTGCAGCTCCTGACGAAACGAACAAAATTCTCGTCCCCACAATCCCCGCGAAGGTCATGGCCCATGCCAGCAGAAAAGGAAGGCGCAGCTTATTCCGGGTCATATAATGGGCCGCGCAAACGAAGATGCCGTTGATGAGTCCCCAAAGGACAAAGTGCCAGCCGGCTCCATGCCATATCCCCGAAACCAGGAAAGTCACAAGCACGGCCGAATAGAATCTTCCGCTTCCGGCCCCTTTCCGGTAGATGCTGCGGAAGATGTAGTCGCCAAGAAACCTGGAAAGCGTCATATGCCATTTCTGCCAATACTCCCGGAAATTTCTCGCTTTATAGGGCGAGTCAAAGTTGTGCGGCAGCCGGATTCCGAATAACCAGCCCAAGCCGATAGCCATATCCGCGTAGCCCGATAAATCGAAATAATACGACAGAGTA
The DNA here is from genome assembly GCF_018403245.1 of Paenibacillus sp. J2TS4. Lineage (GTDB taxonomy): Bacteria > Bacillota > Bacilli > Paenibacillales > NBRC-103111 > Paenibacillus_L. The sequence continues at coordinate 904,140 of NZ_BOSH01000001.1, read as the reverse complement.
TAGCTGACAACCGCCGTCCACCCCGTCAGCGGATCCGCTCCCGGCAGATCGGCCAGGAAGGCTTCCGCATAGGCGGTTAGCGGATCGGCCAGCACCAGCTTCTTGGCGCAGCCGATAGAGAACAGATACAGGCCCAGCATAACGTCGGCTTTGTTAAAGAACGCCTGCCTGTGCTGATTCAGTTGGGGAATAATATCTCCGTGATGAACGATAGGCCCGACGATCAATTGCGGGAAGAAAGTAATAAATACCAAATAATCGATGACCGAATGCTCCTCCACTCTGCCCCTATAACAGTCCACCAGATAAGCAATCAGTTGAAACGTGAAGAAGGAAATTCCCAACGGCAGAACTATGGACTTCAAGGTGAGCGATTGGCCGGTGAGCGCGTTAAGGTTTTCTATAAAAAAGTTGGTGTATTTATAATAGCCCAATAACGCAAGATTTTGAGCCAGCCCGACAGCCAACAGAATCCGCTTGGACCGACGCGACTTCTTGTCCGATCCGTCCAGCCTTCGAATCCTGCCACCCAGTGCATAGTTGAACAGAATGGCCGCCACAAACCATAGCACGAACTCGGAGCTGCCCTGGGCATAAAAGTACAGGGACGCTGCCACCAGCCATAACTTGGCGGAGGAATACCTTCTCCAAATGACCAGCAGCCGGTAAACAAACAAAGTTACGGGAAGAAAAACAAAAATAAAGCTGTAGGATGAAAAAATCACGGAAGAAGTCCTCTCTAACCTTCATTTTGCCGCCACAGTGCCGAAATAGATATTCGGCTTGAAAAAGTCAACAACCGTCGACCTTCCTACTATAGGCGAGCCTGAGAGGGGACAGGTTCATTCCATTAACCGCCTCAGCTAAAATCTCGTAGATTAATTGTCATGCTTATTGATAGATTTCGATAAATGATAGCTATCCGGGAGAGACAAATACCGGGGAAAGCTACTAGTTGAAAATAATAGAAATTGAGAAAAGCGTTTAGTTCGAACGGTCCGCCGCACGCGTATAAATACAGCAAATGCTTATTACAGACAAGTATAGAGGAGGGAAAATACTAGGGTAGATTCGTACTCTTATTCATAGGAAATGAAGAAACTAGATGGTGACAAAAAAGGGAGCCTCTGAATATATCAAGCAGAAATGAGGTTAAACAGATGAATGATTTAATGGTGCCCCTTACGATCATTTCCTTTTTATTCACGATAGCCTTTATTTTCTGGCGTCCCCATGTGAATGAGGCGATCCCGGCAACCGTTGGTGCGATCATTGTTTTGCTTAGCGGCAGCGTGACTTTGGCAGACCTGGGAATAATTACAGAAACGATAGGCGGGGCCGCCGTCACTATTATGGCGACAATCGTCATGGCCATTGTTCTGGAAAGCTTCGGATTTTTCCATTGGGCTGCGGAAAATTTAGCCATCAAAGCTAAAGGATCCGGGATCCGCCTGTTCTGGTACACGAATCTGTTATGCTTTCTTATGACCTTATTCGTCAACAACGATGGGAGTATCTTGATTACAACACCGATCCTACTCTTGTTACTCCACTACCTGGGGCTGAAAAACCAGCAAAAAATACCTTATCTAATCTCTGGAGCATTAATTGCCACAGCCTCGAGCGCCCCTATAGGAGTAAGCAATATCGTTAACCTGATAGCTTTAAAAATAGTAGACATGGACCTGTACATGCATACAGCGATGATGTTCGTCCCGGCAACACTCGGGCTTCTCCTGCTAACGACTCTGCTTTTTCTCACCTTCTATCGCGTCTTGCCGCGTGAGCTTCCCGGACCGACGCCGGGATACTGGAATTTCTCCCATGCCTCAGGCAACCACCCATTAAAAGACAAGCAGCCGCTCATTTCCAGTGAAAATCGGACCCGATTCATGCGTAATATTTTAATCTTTGTCTTTGCAGTTAGAATTAGTTTATTTGTAGCTTCATACTTTCATTTCCCCGTTCCGTTAGCGGCTGTCATTGGTTCGGCCTTATTGCTTGGCTGGCGCTGGTATTATCTCAAGATTACACCCGAGGATATGATCAAAAAAACACCTTGGAACATCCTCGTCTTCGCCTTCAGTATGTATGTAATTATATACGGTCTGAATAATATTGGCTTGACCGACATGCTTATCCAGTTCCTGCAGCCGATCGTCTCCGGAAGCCTGCTGCATGCCAGTGTCCTTATGGGAGGCCTGCTGTCAGTTCTGTCCAATCTGTTCAACAACCATCCGGCTTTAATGGTCGGAACGCTTGCCTTGACCAATATGGACCTGGATCCTCTTACGCTTAAAATTTCATACTTGGCCAGCGTCATTGGCAGCGACATGGGCTCCCTGCTCCTGCCTATCGGAACGCTTGCTACGCTGATGTGGATGCACATTCTTAAGAGAAATAAAGTAAAAATAAGCTGGGGAGATTACTTGAAGGTCACTTATGCCGTCATCCCGATTACAGTGGTGTTCACTTTGGTCGTTCTTGCTTATTGGGTCATATGGATTTTCTGACAAGGGCTTTCGAGAACTTCAATATTGAAGCTGGCTGAGGTTGAATGATTATGGGATATAGATAGCCGGTTATGCTAAACTAGCTTAGGAAGTAGATCTTTAAGTAAAATTTCTACCGTCCGAATAAAATACTAGCCGTTCCGATCATAAATTCCAATTATTTGGAAATAATACGAAGAGTAAATTGCAGAATAATACGGAGAACACTATGGAAATAAAAGTACTCACGTTTAATATTCATCATGGCCGAGGAACGGACGGGAAAGTGAATTTGGAACGGATTGCCCAGGTCATTGAGGCATGCAATGCGGATGTCATTGCGCTTAATGAAGTAGACAAGCATTTTGCAGGCAGAAGCGGCTATATAGATCAGGTAAGCTGGTTATCGGAGCGATTGGGGATGAACCGGGTTTTTGGTTCGGGAATAACCAGAAAACCTTCAAGAAGAACTAACTTCATCCCCCGGCAATACGGGAACGCCGTTCTTTCCCGCTTCCCTATTACAGAGCATAGAAACTACGTTTTTGCCGTATCGCCCATTAATTTGGAGGATCGGGCTTTGCTGGAGGTAGGTCTGCTTATTGAAGGACAACCACTGAATCTGTACGTTACTCATCTCAGCCTGACTCCTTATATCCAAATGAAGCAGGTAAGCTTCATTTTCAATCAACTAGCGAATGTAGAACAGCCTCTGATCTTATTAGGGGATTTCAATACAAGACCTCAATCCAAGGTATGGAGAAGTTTAACAGCGAGGCTTACAGATGTTTGCCATACGGCTTGTACGACTCCTTGCCTGACTTTCCCTTCGTTCCGGCCCAAAGTACAACTAGACTACATCTTTATCAGCGATCATCTGCACGTGACCTCAGCAGAAGTCGTCCATCTGATGCCTGTCGCCTCAGATCATCTGCCTGTCCAGGCAACTATAAAATTTAAATAACACAGCAGCACCGACATTAAAACAGACGACTTTCCATGTAATAAAACGGAAATTTTTGTTAAATTCACCCCCTTCCTCCCCTATTTGGGGGAGGTTTTTTTATCTGCATGTAGTTTATAATAGCGAGTGCAAGCAATATAAGAGCGGATTTGCCCTCTCTATAATGGAATGAGATATATGAGATCAGAAAAAATATTGGAGGTGGGAAAATTGAAGACGATCGATATCCGCAAAATTTTACTCCAATTAGATATCCCTTTTGAGTGGTATGAACTGTTCTTGCAAGAGAGTGGAACGGCTATGGTTTCATTGAAGTCAACCAACTCAACAGGCGATGCGGTCATTGGATCGGCGAGGGCTTGTATTCCAATGCATAGAAAGCTTCGCGAAGAGCCGACACCGGATCTGTGATCTGCTTATGGTATTCGTCGACTCTGTCTTTAAGGCGTGACAATTCATGTTCATTGTTCCATTGGGTGAGTATTTGATTCTCAACCCCCTCACTACTATCGTCCAAGTAAAAAACTAATTGCTGCCGCAGCAGATGCTGCAAGTTGAATTCTTCCTGTCCCGGTAATGAATGATAGACAAAGATCGGGATTTTTTTGTACAAGCATTCGCTAATCGTCACCCCGCCTGGCTTGGTTAATATTGCATCGATTTGACCATACAAAGAGTTCATTTCCTGTCTCGATTGAATATACGGCATCGCTATGATTTGAGGATGTTTGATATTCCGAATATATTGATACAATGCCTCATTCTTGCCGCAAAGAACGGTATAGTTCACTTTCCCGGTCTCTCCAATAGTATTAATGATTGACTTAATCGCCCCCGCCCCAGCGCCAAGATTTCCACCGGTGATCAATACGGATATAGGGGATGGAGATTTGGAATAACTCTCCTTCGGAAGGCTCATCAGTTGGGGATGAACAGGAATGCCCGTTACGATAATTCGCTTAGTTTGAACGCCTCTCTCCTCCAACCATTCTTTCGTATACAAATCAGGTACAAAATGGTAATCGATTTCTTCTTTGCCCCAAATATTATTAACAAAAAAATCCGTATAAACATTAGCTACCGGAATCGAAAGATATCCCCTCTGCTTCAATTGACTCAATAAATAAGAAGGTAGGGAATGAGTGCAAATAATAAAATCAGGCTTCTTTTCCTGAACTAACTTTTGCATGAATTTTAAGAATAACTGTTCGTATATAAAATATCTTTTTATCTTATTCGGATTCACACAATTTTTTCGATAAATCCAGCTATAAAAGTACGGTGCGGAATGAATCCATTTCAAATATATAGAAGATACTAATGTTTCCATTTTTCCATAGCTATAATGTAAAATATCGACTTTCTCGCAATCAATAGACGAGTCAACCTGCTTAATGTGCTCGATTATGGCATCCGCCGCTTGATGATGACCGGACGATATTTTTAAAAAAGGAAGTAACAAAATTTTCTTAACCATAAACAGCCCCCGTTGCCGAACCCTGCGCCCGATTTTCTATAATATATACGGGATATCTGGTAATAATACAGGAAGTATAATCCGGATCACTAAAGTTATCCTTTGGTACATACAGTTATGGCAGAATCAGCATTTTGTACATTAATGCTAACCAAGTAAAATGAAGGGCGGATACCGTTGAAAAAAGTCATCGTTCTATTGGTTGATTCTTTGATGCCAGATACGCTGGAGGATTGTATTCGTCATAAAACGGTTCCGGCACTACAATTTTTAATCACGCGGGGAAGATACTGGCCCCATTGTGTTACCGCGTTTCCAACCATGACCGCATCCGTCGACAGCTCCCTGCTTACAGGAGTGTATCCGGATATTCATCGGGTACCCGGACTGATCTGGTACAACCCGGAAGAAAAAACCATTATCAATTACATTAATGGATGGAAATGCATCCGCAAGCTGGGGATCGCCTACTGTGCCCAAAATGTTCTATACAATTTGAATGAAAAGCATCTGAGCAAACAAGTATCTACTGTATTCGAGGAACTGGATAAAATGGGAGTCACTTCTGCTTCAATTAACGCCATGGTGCATCGCAGCAGCAAGAAGCATCCCGTTCAACTGCCTTTTCTGGTGAAGCTGGCCACTGGATTTAAGCTTCAGCAGGAACTATCCGGTCCGGATTTCCTTACGTTGGGTGCTATGGCGGATACGAAGGTGAAGCAGCATATTCCCAGCCGTCTAAGAGGAGGGGCCCGATTATATGGAATAAACGATGAATATGCGGTAAGTGTAGTTAAGCACCTTATTAAATCGGGCCATCAGCCAGATTTTATGCTCGTCTATCTGCCGGACAACGATCATGAGGTTCATAAGAATAATCCCGCCCATGCGGAAAGCTCGTTGATTCGTGTCGATGGACATATTCAGGACCTTCTAAATACGTTCGACTCGTGGGATCAGACCCTGGACCAGAACATTATTATCGTCATTAGCGATCATGGCCAGACGCGTATTGGTAAAAGCAAAGAATTCAACATTGATCTTGACGAATTGCTGAAATCATTTCACGTCTTTCAATTGGGTGAACGTGTGTCCAATCAGGATCTTATCGTATGCAACAATGAGCGAATGGCCTATATTTATCCATTAAGACCGGCGATTCAGCATGAAATTATAGAGACGCTCGTTACGGAAGCCCGATGTGATCTTATTGCTTGGAAAGAAGATAAGGGTGTCCGAGTCAAGGAAGGAGGATCCGGACGGGAGGTTTATTTCGCCAAGGGAGGGTCTCAGAGAGATGTTTACCATTCCGCTTGGACTATTGTCGGAGAATGGGAAGTATTAGATTTGCAAAAAGATGGGGACCTGTTCCATTATCGGGATTACCCGGATGTTCTGTCCAGGCTATATGGAGCATTGTACTCCCAAGACATCCCCATGATCGTCATTACAGCTCGCCCCCGGTATGAATTCAAAAGCCGCTATTACCCCACTCATTTGAACGGAGGCAGCCATGGTTCTTTGCATAAATACGATTCATTAATCCCCCTTATCATTGCCGGTACACAGCATCCGGTCAAAGAACCCCCGCGGCTGATCGATTTAAAACAGTTTGTTATGGAACTGTTCAACGAAAGGGAGCCGGCTCCATGAATTACCGCTAACAATTCATTCCCCCTCATTCTATACTGGTAATATAGAAAGGGGTTATTTTTACTATGCTATTATTCCTATCTATAGGGGTTGTTGCAGTCGCACTAACAGCTCTTCTATACAAAGCTTATACAAATACCCGGCAAGTGATGATCAACAGGATCAACGTGGATATCGGGCCATCCTATGAAGATCAGTTTGAGGCTGGAAAAGAGATCAATGTTTTGCAGCTCTCCGACATGCATCTGGAAAATATATCGATTTCACCTAAGCAATTGTACGATAAGCTTAAGGATGAGCAAATCGATCTCATTGCCCTTACCGGGGATTTTCTCGATCGCAAACGGAGCATTCCCAAATTAATTCCCTATCTCCAGGTTCTTAACCGCCTGAAGGCCAAATATGGAATCTACGCTGTATTCGGCAATCACGATTATGTGTTAAAGAGGCAAGATTTCCATTCCCTTAAGAAATTGTTGGAACATTATGGTTGCAGAACGTTGCAAAATGAATGCGATACGATTTGGATTAACGGAACAACCGTTAATATTATCGGAATAGATGACTTTAGCACAGAACGGAGCCAGGTAGGTAAATCCTACAAAGGAGTTAACAGGGGCTACCGCCTTGTTCTTACCCATGATCCGAACATCGTTCTTCACATGAAAAATTTCCATTATGATTATTTGCTTTCCGGTCATTTTCACGGGGGACAAATTCACTGGCCCAAGCCCTACCACTTGGTTAAGATGGGCAAGCTAGTTAAGATGAATATGATTAAAGGACTTCATGTTTATGACGATAAGCCCTTCTATATCAGTGAGGGCTTAGGACAAACCGGTCTAAATATTCGGCTGGGAAGCCGGCCGGAGATCACCATTCATCGACTGCCACTTCCAGTGCCAGACCTGTCCATATCCTCCCGTGAAAAAACCCAGGCGGCGATTTAAAATGACCTGAAGCCTCGGAAGGCTTCAGGTGAAATAATTTGCGTATTTGGAAATCAGGGTGTTTTTAGACAAAAATAAATAGGCAGGAACTTGTTTTCTTAGATTTTTTAACGGCTGATTGGCGGACAAGAAGTAAATGGGCAGCATCGTTAAAAATTTGATCCATTTATAACAGGAACTTGTAATTTGCACCGTTTCAAAACCTAACCCGCCACAGCCTCTGTTTAATGTCGTTATACCGATAACCCCTTTAACCTTATCGTATTCGGGGTGGTTGATGACATACATGGCGAGATCGGGTAACGATTTCTCGATGATCCGATAAAGATGTCTGGCCCTGGCTACTTCATTTTGTATGGAGAACATGCTCTTTATAAGATTGACATTATGGAGATGAATCTTCAGCAAGGTATCCCCCTTATTAATGGGCGTCCCATCGGATAAAGTTATATTCCGGCCTCTATACGATGTGAGCCGCACCCGGAAGATGCTGCAATTTCGCCCGCCTTGCCCTACATACCTTAATCGGGTGCAAGCATAATATAAGGGATCCATAAAATTCCAAATGGACACGGCAATCCATCTTATCCACATGACCCAATTCCCCTTTAGAAATAGTGATGCTGTTATTTTCTCTTGAGAAATTAAAATTCATAGATGGAAATTATAGTGGAATCTCCCATACCTCGCTAAATAACCTTCCATCAACAAATGGACCCTTTTAGGGTCCATTCGTAGTTACATCTGAGCATTACAAACCATTCCGCGGCATTTAGCACTGTTCATAGCGCAAGCTTGATTACAAATTCATGACGATAATTCGCTCCTCCGTCATTTCCTGAATCGCGTACTTTGGTCCTTCTTTGCCCCATCCGCTTTCCTTGACGCCTCCATAAGGCATCAGATCCGCACGGAACTGGGAAGCGTCGTTAATCATAACTCCCCCGACATGAATCTCACGGGCCGCCTTGAACGCCGTGTTGATATTCGTCGTGAAAATTCCCGCCTGCAGACCGTAGCGCGACAGGTTAATCCTTCTAATGCAATCGTCCAAATCGTCGTAGACGGCAATGCCCACTACAGGAGCGAACAATTCTTCACAAGAAACTTTCATTTCATCGTGTACTCCGGTCAATACCGTTGGCTGGAAAAGCGCTCCGTCACGTGTCCCTCCGCATCCCAGAAGCGCTCCTTGTTCCACCGCTTCCGTTACCCATGCTTCCGCCCGCTGCGCTTCCTTCTCACTGATCATCGGACCGATGTCCGTCTGACTGTCATAAGGGTCACCGACACGCAATTGCTTCGTCGCTTCGACAAAACGGCGGACAAATTCATCATGAACCTCGCGGTGCACATAAATGCGCTGCACCGAGATGCATACTTGCCCGGCGTTGCCAAAGCTTTTGCCGACGCACATGTTGATCGCAAGGTCCAAATCGGCGTCCTGATGGACAATCACTGCCGAGTTGCTGCCCAGCTCCAGCAGCACCTTGCGCAAGCCGGTCGCCGCCTTCAGCTGCCTGCCGACGGAAGGGCTGCCGGTGAACGTATATAAGCTGATCCGTTCGTCCTTGGCCAGCCAATCGCCGACCGTAGAGCCGGAGCCGACGACGACGTTCAAGTAGCCTTGCGGAAGACCGGCTTCGACTAGCAGCCCGGCAAGTTTAAGCGCCACTATCGGCGTTACGCTGGCAGGCTTGAGCACAACCGTATTCCCTGCGGCCAATGCCGGCCCGATCTTATGTGCCACCAAATTTAACGGAACGTTGAAGGGCGCAATCGCGCAGACGACTCCGACCGGAACGCGGATCGTAAAGGCGATTCTATTCTCCGCGCCGGGAGACGCTTCGACGGGAACCCCTTCTCCTTGAATCCGCTTGGCCTCCTCAGCCGATACTTCCAAGGTTTGGGCAGTTCGTTCTACCTCCACCAAAGCTTCCTTCCACGTCTTGCCGACTTCTCCGGCAATCGTATGCGCAAAGTCTTCTTTTTGCGCAAGCAGCAATTCGCTCGCCCTTTTCAAAATTTCATAACGCCTATAGGGAGGCAGAGGGTTCGTCTGAAAAGCCTTCAAAGCCGCAAACACCGCCTGATCGACCTGCTCTTTGCCGGCTACGGATACAGCTCCCATTGCTTCTCCTGTAAATTTATTGAGCACTTCCAGAGTCTCCCCGGTTTCCAACCATTGCCCGTTAATTAAAAGCGGATAATGCTTCAGCATAGTCAGTTCCCCACTCCTTCGTTTCTTTGTTGTTTGAATCATCATTGGATGCTTCCGGCTTCCGTCCACTATTTCTTCCTTTGACTGCTTCTGCGGTTCGTGCCGTTATGCTTTGCCCGCGCTGCCGAACAAGCGGATTTTTTGCTTAACCAGCGCTTTTACCCGCTCTGCCCCCATCCGTCCCAGCGGATAGACATCATGCTGGGGACCATGCACTTCCAACGCTTCACGCACCCCGTCCGTATAAGCCGCTCGCAGCTCGGTATCCACATTAATTTTGCTAATCCCGTTAGCAATGGCGAGCCTGATTTGATCGTCGGGAATCCCCGAGCCGCCATGCAGTACAAGTGGTATGCCCAGCTTATCCGCAATGGTCCGCAATCGGGGGATGTCCAGCTTGGGCTCGGTTTTGTACAACCCGTGAGCCGAACCAATGGCTGCGGCCAGCGAATCAATTCCGGTCGCCTGATAGAACTCCAGCGCTTCAGCCGGGTCCGTGTGGAACGCATCCTTCTCATCCACGGACAGATCGTCCTCGACGCCGGCGATTTTCCCCAGCTCGGCTTCTACCGAGACGTTAACGGCATGGGCCGCGGCCACCACTTGTCTGGTTACAGCCGCATTCTCGGCAAGAGGCAAGTGAGATCCGTCATACATGACCGAAGTGCAGCCCGCCTGAATGGCCTGGATGGCCTGCTCGTAGCTTTTGCCATGATCCAGGTGAATGATGACCGGGACATCTGTCCGTTGTCCGTAGAAGCGGATTGCTTCCACAAGCGGCGCAAACCCGCAGTAACGGATCGCCCGCTGGCCAATTTGAATCAATACCGGAGCTTTTTCTTCCTCAGCGGCTTCGAGTATGCCCTGAATCATATCCGCATTATGGGCACTGAACGCCCCAATGGCATATTGACGCTTTCTGGCGTCCTCCAACCATTCCTTCCCTGATACCAACTTCATCTGTCCAACCCCGTTTCTTCATAAATCGTCTAAAGCTGCCTCGTCCATTCTTATGCTCCAAACCGCGTACCGGCTTACCGGTGCAGGTGAACCCGGTAAGTATAGCGATCGGAGCGGTAATCGGTAAAGGTATACTCGATCGGCATCCCGTTCAGGGCATACGTCACCCGTTCCATTCGCAGCAGAGGATCACGCTCTTTGATGTTGAGCAATTGGGCGTCCTTTTTACTGGCGGCTGTCGAGCTGATTCCTTCATCGGCGTCCCGCAGCTGAATTCCCTTTTGCTCCAGCACCGTATAAAAAGCGATATTCTCCAAATCCTCCTGCAAGAACCAGCGCCCGATCTCAAGCGGCCAATACGTTCTTTCAATCGCAATCGGCTCCCCGTTCGCCAGCCGAATCCGGCGAATATGAAGCACTTTCTCTTCCTTGCCGCCGAGCAAACGGTCTTTCACGATCGCCGGAGGATCAACCTCCCCGATTTCCAGCACTTTGGCGCTGGGCGCAAAGCCTTTGGCCATCATCTCCTCGGTAAAGCCTGTCAATCTCCCCAGGCGCTCGACGAGCTTTGGCTTACACACCAACGTGCCTCGCCCCTGCTTCTTTTCCAGCTTCCCTTCGTTGACCAGCGCCGTCACTGCCTCGCGGACGGTAGTCCGGCTTACTTGATAGAGTGCGATCAACTCATTCTCCGTCGGGATAAGCTGACCCGGCTGCCATTCTCCGTTTTCTATTTTAGCGTCAAAAATTTCCTTCAGCTGATGATACAACGGTATCGGCAGCTTCGGATTCAACATCGGTTCCATCATTAAACCCCTCTCCAGAGCGTGTCTATACGATTCATACCGAGCTGAGATTCAATCGTCTATAAGGCGCCTTCTGCCCGATAAAAGGCTTGAGCCACGCTTTATGCCGCTCACTGATTCGTCCGCCGGCGGACAGATCGAGTGGATCAAAGTTGCGTTCGATCCCGGCTACCTCATCGAACGGCGCCGAATCGACATCCCATCTGTAAGGTTGATCGCTCAAGCGGACGATCGTCACCATACATCCGCTGGCTCCTTCCAGCAGCAGGCTTGCTGCTCTTCGTCCGACCGCCTCGGCCTCGATCTGGTCCTGCTGCGAGACAGCGAATGACGCGCAGCGCTGCAAGATGCCCAAATTTTCATAGCGGCAGGCTAATCCCAGCTCTTTACTAATCGTTTCTGCAATTGTGGACCCGATTCCTCCCAGCGCCTGCAAACCTTGACCGTTTTTTTTCCCATTGGCAATCCCCTGCGCCCGAATCGGCTGCCCATCGGCATCCTTCAATCCTTCGCTGGCCACGACCAGACAGCAGCCCAACTCCTCGTAAACATCTTTAACCTCTTTCACCATTCGCTCAAAATCAAAGGGCTTCTCCGGAATGTAGATCAAATGCGGCGCATCTTCTTCTTTTTCTTTAAAGTAGCCGGATGCGGCGCTTAACCAACCTACATTGCGGCCCATCGTCTCGATGACGCGCACCTGCTCGAAATTTCTCATCGATTGAAGATCGGCCCAAATATCCCGGATCGCATGAGCCACGAACTTCGCGGCGCTGGGGAAGCCCGGAGTATGATCGGTGACCCGAATATCATTATCTACCGTCTTGGGGATTCCGATCACCTGCAGCTCATAACCCAGCTCCTTAGCCGCTTGCTCGATGCTGCGGCAAGCCCACATCGTCCCGTTGCCTCCGGCCAGAGCCAACGCGCGAATGTCATGACGCCGGAGGGACTCCAGACAGGACAGCAGGTCTTCCTGCGACAAAGCCTTGCGTCCGGCCCCAAGCGCCGCTCCGGGCTGATCCTTCAGCCATTCGAACGAGTGCCGCGTATCCAGCTTGAAGAATCGGCCTTCGCATAAGCCAGACATGCCATCGACGACACCGAACAGCTCCAGCCGATTTTCCTCGCCTTGAAATTGCTCGCGAAGCTCGTTCACAAAGCCGAGCAAGCTGCAATTGATAACAGCCGTCGGACCGCCCACTTGAGCGATGGCGACCCGCAGGCGGTTACGTTGCCTAATGCCAGTAGGTTTCTCCATCATCCTAATAGTCACGCCTCTCCAAGCACGACCGGACGAATGTCCAGCCAATCGCACAGTATGTTCATTTCTTCGTTGATATCGGCGTACACTAACGAGTAGTGCGGCTCAAAACCTTGCCTCATCAGTTCTTTCATCAAGGGCACAACCGGCTGGCGGAAGCCGACCTCCACGCTCGTTCCCCAGAATTTCTGCGGCTCGTCGAGCGCGTCGCCCTTCATCATCAACATCCGATACTCCCCGGGGCGGCTCGGATCCGGCCCCAGACGATGAATGGATACCTCCCCCGGCTTCAGGCCAAATTCAAGAGTAAAGCCCAGCTTGCGGTTCGGATGCAAGCCGGCCACCGCTCCCGTATCCGGCCGTGCCAGCGAGAAGGCTCCCGCTCCGCAATGCCAGAACACGCCCGAATCCTTCGTCTCATCGATATGAACGAGGTCGCCCAAATACGGGGCGCTTCCGCAGAGCTGCCGCTGGATGTGCATCGTAATCGCTCCATGAATATCCGCTTCACAAGAGGCCATCACCCCTTGATCGATTAGACTGGAAACGGTCGAGCAGGCGGCTGCCCCATAATCTGTGAAAAATTCCGGCCAGCAACGGACAGCGACCATCGCAATGCCCAGCTCCTGAATTTGCTGCTGCAGCGCGGTTTGGAAGCGCGCGAATTTCATTACGCCTTCCGGCGGTATCAGCTCCAGTCCCTTAACTTGACCGGAGACGGCTTCAACCGCCGCCTGCGCCTCCGCTTCGCTTAATTCATTAGCGCGATCGAACGCCTGCCGAAGATCCAGCTCCACTATTTGCGGCCCCAGCTTGGCCAGCATGCCCGCATCAGCGCCTGAGAACAGGAAGCCATCCGGCTGGTCGCCGATCACGCCGATTTTTAAACGGCTCAGCTGACGGACGAGCGAAAGCACCTTCAGTTGGCTGCCGAGCTCGCGAGCCAGTGCTTCCTCTGCCGGATTGCCGAACAGCAGCGCGAATTTGCGGCCCTTGGCCACTAATGAATTCGCCAAATTATTAATTCCTGTCATCGAGTTCAACGATAGACGGGTACCGTTAACGCGAGGCTCGCGAACGCCCCACAGCAAGATCGGCGCCTCTGTCGCATCCATAATCTCCAGAATGAATCTGGCGTCGATGAATGTAGTGGCCTGAACAAGGACCGCATCCAGCTCTGTCTCAGCTGCTGCTTGACGCAGGAAGGCGCCTGCCTCCTCCGGAGACATCAGCAATCCCTCCGGCAAACGACAGCCATCCACCTGCTGCTTAAGCAGCTCGCACGATTGAGCAAAATAAGTATTGGCCGTTTCTATATCAAATGTTGGCCTAGCCAAGGGGAGAAAAGCCAAATTCATTGTCAGCATCGTTATTGTCCTCCTTCTGTGTGACCTTGCCCTGCGGCAAACGGTTATCCTTTGACCGCTCCGGCAGTCATTCCGGCTACAAAATAGCGCTGCAAGAGCACATAAGCCAGAACCATCGGCCCGGAAGCGATGACGACACCGGCGAAAATGGCGGGGAAGTTGGTTACATATTCCCCCTGAAATTGCAATAATGCCAGCGGAATCGTCTTTTTCGTTTTTTCTGTAATGAACAGCAGTGGGTACAGCAGGTCGTTCCAGACCATCACGAACAAGAATATAGCGGTCGCTGCTACAGATGGCATCGATATGGGTAAAACCACCTTGCGGTACATGACCCACTCGTTGGCCCCGTCCAGATTGCTCGCTTCCAGCAATTCCTTCGACATGGAGCTCATAAAGCCGGAAATGATGAAGACGGCGACAGGAAGATAGACCGCAATAGAGACGATAATGAGTCCGGTCAGGCTATTGGTCATCTTCAGCTTGTAGACGAGCGCATAGAGCGGAATCATGTTGACCTGGGACGGAACCATCATGCCCAAGGCGAACAAACCGTAAACGATAAAGCCTTTTTTGCCTCCGATTCGCATGATGGCATAAGCGATCATGGTGGAGAAGAACAGAATGAAGAACACAGTGGAGACCGTCACCACCACACTGTTCATAAAATACAGGCCCATCGATTGCTGTTGAAACATTTCCAGATAGCTGTCCCATGTGAACTGCTTGGGCAAGCCGACCGGATTGGAATAAAATTCCGTCGATTGCTTAAACGATGTGATGAATACCAGAGATACCGGTATAATAATCAGGACAGCAAATAGTAGCAGGATCAATCGTTTTCCCCATTTAAGCACCATCAGACACCCCTCCTAGTAAGAAACCTTGCTGCCTCTCAAAATACGGAACTGCAGCAGCGTAATGAGGGCAATAATAAACATGAAAATGACGGAACCGGCCGAGGCATAGCCAAATTTATAATTTTGGAACGCCGTATGATATAGGAACGTCGACAATATTTCCGTAGAATAAGCGGGACCGCCGCCGGTCATGGCAAAGATAAGATCGAACGCCTTGAAAGATTGGATGGTCGTATAAGCGACAACGATCGTCGCAGAAGGCGCGATCAGCGGCCAGGTGATTCTCTTGAAGGTTTGCAGGCGGGTAGCCCCTTCAATCCGGGCTACTTCGTACAGATCCTCCGGTATGGCTTGAAGTCCGGCGATAAAGACGACCATCATTTGCCCGGTATGCGCCCATACCTGCACGAAGGCGATGGAGTAAATGGCAATGTCCATGTTGCCAATCCAGTTCATGGCCAGGGCATCCAGACCGATGGCGCTGAGCGTGCGGTTGATCAGTCCCATGTTCGGATCGTACATAAACGACCAGATAAAAGCGACGGAAATCGACGCGATAATCGTAGGGAAGAAATACAGTGCCCGCAAAAACACGCTGCCTTTGGAGTTCTTCACCAGCAAAACGGCCAAGAGGAGCGATAAAGCGGTTTGAACGATAACTACGCTAAACATAAACTTCAGATTGTTGCCCAGCGCTTTCGTAAAAACTAGATCATTAGAAATCATATTCGTATAATTATCGATCCCGACAAAGCTGTACTCCGGGGACAGACCGTCCCAATCGGTAAAAGAATAGTACAAGCCGCTAAGCGTCGGATAAACAAAGAAAATCAAATACAGCAGCATGCCTGGTAAAAGAAACAAATAAATCGCTTTGCTAGTTTTCATCGGTGACCTCCTGCGGGTTTGCAGCTCCCCCCTTTTTTATCACTTCCGGGTGCATACGAAGCGATAAATCGTCCGCGACAGAAGGACAGCGGTCCGGCGAATGCCGGAAACCGCCCCCTTCCAAGTCGGGTGCTGCCAGTTACTTATTGGCCAGTTTCAACTGCTGATCGACGACAGCCTGGGCTTCCTGGGCGGCTTTTTCCGGATCAATTCCGGCGAGCACCGCCTGGATCGAGTTGGTGACGGCTTTCTGAATTTCGCCGTTCATTATAAAATAACGGGGCTGGAAACGCGTTTTCTTATCCATCCATACCGCAGTATCCTGCAATTCCTGCGATGTGTATTCGACGCCCTCAACCGTCACGTGCTGCCCGGTTTCGTTGGCGTACTCCCCGGCAATGTCTTTGCGGCTCAAAAATTCAATGAATTTCTTGGCTTCCTCCGCATGCTTGGATTTGCTGTTCAAAGCCAGCATGAACGTCGTGGTGTGAATTCCTTCGTACTGAGCCTCATCTGCGGGTACCGTGATCGGCGCGAGCAATTGCTGTTTCAGATTCGGATTCTGCTCCTTGTTGGTAGCCAGCATGTACGAACCGGTTGCCAGCATGGCGGCTTTCTCTTGGGCAAACAAAGCGCCGGCAGCGTCTTTCTTCGTACCTAGCGAGTCTTTCTGGAAATAGCCTCTATCATTCAATTCCTTGAATTGCTCCAGAGTCTTGAGCCACCAATCCTCTGTCAGCTTGGCCTCCCCGGCCTCCAGCTTCTGGAAAATGTCTTCGTCCGGCGCATTATTCATCATCATCGGATTCATAAACTGACCCGGCCCGATATCCGATCCAGGGAACGCAATCGGAGTGATTCCGTTTTCTTTCAGCTTTTCACTAACCTCCAGAAAACCTTCCCAATCTTTAGGCGGCTCGAGATTGTATTTTTCGAAAATACCGACGTTATAGATAGGCATGTTGTAGACGAGCTGCAGCGGAATAGCCAGCTGCTTGCCATCTTTGACCCCGACTTGAATCAGGTTCTCGTTATAGTTGCTGACGAATGGCTCGTTGGTCAAATCCGTGAACAGCCCCGCTTTGGCAATCGCTTCGAACTGAGCGCCTGGGAAAGCGGCAAACACATCTCCCGTCGTTCCGTCCAGCAGCTTGGCTTGCGCTGTAGACTGGTATTGCTCGGATGGATAAATATCCATCTTCACTTTAATTCCCGGATTTTCACTCTCGAACTTCTCGATCAGCGTGGCGAATACTTTCGCGTCCTCTCCACGCCAGTGGATGAAGCTGATCGATACATCCTTCTGCCCGCCCTTCGAGCCGCCCTTCGAGCCGTCCTTGGAGCCGCCATCTGTTCCGCTTCCGCCGCCGCTGCCGCAAGCGGTGCCCAGAAGCATGACGCCTGCCAACGTTAAGGCGAATGCTGATTTTCTGTTTCTTGTCATTCTGAAACCCTCCCTATGATCTTTATAACAACCATCCGATGCCAGGAATGCGGTTAAAAACCGGCCGCAAAGCCATCAAGCTGCTTTTAGCCATTTTGACATTCATAATAACATCATGATGTTTACGCTTACAGTATAGAGACGTTACCCGATTGTTGTCAATGCATTTTTGCAAATTAATTTTAAATGGAGGGCCCGGCCTCTTCCTTTGCCCGGATCTTAAACGCGTGCCCGTCAAGGCGCGCCTTCGGAAAGGCGCACGTTTCAGTAGAGATGCCGGCTTCTGTCAGGCTGTCGAGGAGGCCGACGACGCGGAGCGTGTTCCCGCCTGCTTCAAGCGTGAGAACAAAAAGTGCACAAAGAGGGCGAGCGGATGCTGAAGCAGCATCGCAATCATGACCGGAATAGCGGCTTGCGGAGTGAAATACAGTTGGGCAATAACGATCCCCGCCGTATAATTGCGGACCCCGCCCGAATAGGTCAGCGCGATTTCCGCCCCGCTGCCAAGCTTCATCGCCCGCATCGCGGCCCAGCTAAGCGCGTAGCCCATCACCATGAGGCCGCCAACGGTCAGGACCAGCTTCACCACTTCGCCGGCCAATTGTGTTATGGATGCCGCCATCGCCGCCGCATTGAGCAAGACGATGACATAAAGCGTCAACTTCGAGGACAAGCCCAGGCTAAGGCGCAGAGTCTGCCTGTCCTTCCGGCGCAGCCATATGCCGACGAGCATCCCCGCCAAACATGGCAGGACGACCAGCTTGACAACTCCCCAAATCAGCCCTGCCGCATCTATCGAGACGGAAGTGCCGAGCAGCAGCCACAGCGTGAGCGGAAGCAGCAAAGGACTGAGCAGAGTATCCAGGGTCACCATTCCTATCGCAATCCCCGTGCTGCCCCGGCTCATCGTTACCCAGACGATCGCGGTGACACCGATCGGCAGGATCATAGCGAGCAGTGCGCCCAGCATCAGTTCATTATCGCGGCCGTACAGCACACTCAGCACGCCATAGCTGAGCCAGGGCGTAGCCGCATGCACTAAAGCAAGCAGAATCACAATGGTCCAAGGCTTGCTGCGCAGCTCGGCGAACTGCTCTTTGGTCACGTTGATCGACGAAACGAACGTCAGGTACATGAACAGGAACGGCACTGCCGGGACGTAGCGCTCTAAAGCGCCGGAGGCTTGAAATCCGGCGAATAACACGACTGGCAGGATGACAATAATCCAGCGCTCCAACAGCCGGTTGGTCGCCGCCAATGCACTCACTTTCATCGGATAAGGATACCCGGACGGCTCCAGACACGGCCTCCGACGACCACTTCCATTTGCGGAAAGAGCCCCGTTCCTGTCAATATTTCATTTCCATCCTCACCTACGAAGATCGTATCCTCCGACTTGACTCCGGCAATAGACGGATTCCAGGCGTAAATCGAGGACGATGCTACCGGATAGGCATCCCCCGGAGTCGCGATCCGTTCCCGGCTGGCGTAACCCGTCAAGCCGCCCTGATGATGAAAGGCGATTTCCTCGGCAAAACCGGCCTCGCGATAATAGCCCTCCAATTCGCCGTACAGCTCTCCCAGAGTACGGCCGCCCCGGGTCGCATCGATGATACGCGCATCGATTTCGACTACGGCGTTATGCTTGCGCTTCAGCCTGGCGGAGGGCTCCCCGAAGTGGACCAGCCGGGTAGCCGAGGCGATTCGCCCGTTCTGCCGGGCGCAGACGACCAGCATCGCGTAAGCGTCCAGTGTCTTGGCCGTCGGCAGCGGGTGCCTTCGCGTGAAGATGCGCTCGTCCACCGCGATCAGATTCACAATCGGCTCCAGGCCGCGCTCCCAGCATTCGCTGGCAAGCAAACCGGCGATGGCGAACTCCGATTGCCCTCTCCTGAGCTTCTGCGCGGCCTGCTCGATGGCTTCCCCCGTAAGGCGGCCCAGCGTCCGCCACGCCTTCAGCTCCTCCGGTCGAACCGCTGTTCTCAACCGGAGGAAAATAGCCTCCAGCTCGGCATCGGTACGGACGCACGTCATCCCTTCCGTCAGCTCTTTCACGAGGCTTCCTCGCTGTTGCGGCGAGCTCCAGGGCCAAATCTGCAGCTCCACCTTCTGCTCGAAGTCCGGGGCGGCAGTTTCCTCATCAAGCAATCTCCTGGCCTCGATGTTATTGACGAGCAGATGACACGTCCGGCTTGTGACGAGCAGCAGGCTGCAGGCGGCCTCTGATGCCGTATTGACGTGGCTTCTCCCTCCGGTAAGCCAGGATACGTTTTTTTGCAATGCTATCTGGACCGCCTCGACGCCTTCTTCCTCCATTGCCGAGCGCAGAGCGGCTACTCGTTCGCTGAATTCGTCATTATATTGTTGGTTCATCATAAGAAGTTTTCCCCCATCTCGTCTGCGGGCGTAGCGTTATCGTCTAGCATAAGTGCTGGCTTTCATCACGTGGCCTCATCACTTGGCTTATCATCACTGGCCTGGCATCACTGGCCTGGCATCGCTGGCCTGGCATTACTTGGCTATGATTACTTGGTCTATCATCAGGTTGCATCTCGTCATCTGAGCTCGCATCTTCTAATATCTCTTGCCAGATTTCACATCACCTGATCCGGCCAATAGAGTACAATGGACTTTTAATTCATCTTTCCCTTCAGATCATTAGAGTGCATTTGTACACCCTAATTTCGTCCTTTTTCGCTTTTGAGCCAATAGAGCGCGTTTGTGCACCTTAATTCTGAAGAAATTCGCATTTTTGCAAAAAATACAAGATTAAAGAGCATTTTTGCACCCCATCCGATCTAAACTAATAATCGCCGAAAACGGAGTGCATTTTTGCACCTTATTCCATCCCTTCACCCTAATAAGCCAATGGAGTGCGTAACCCTAATTTCATTCTTTCGCCCTTTTGGGTCAATGCAGCACAGATGTTTACCCGGCTGACCATTCCCATGGCGCCAGTGCTGCAACGCGCACCGGGAGAAAGCACTATTGCATCCTTTAGCCCTTTTGAGCCAATGAAGCTCTGAGGCTCGCCTGACTGACCATTGCGCATACCGTCAGTCCGCAACGCGCGCCGGCGTACCGGGAGAGCGCATAATTCCGTCCATTTGCCCTCCCACCAATAAAGCGCAGTTATGCACCCTATCTCAGAAGCTCGACGCATCCCGGGCTTATTCCAACGAGCGCAAAGCTTCAAACAGCGCTGCATAGCTGGAGTCCGCGCGGTAAAATACCGGGGGTTGTCCGACCGGAGCTTCCACTTCGACATCGCCGCCCCAATAAGATTTGCCGGTCCACAGATGGATCCAATGATCCTCGGGCAAATATACGGCCCAGGCCGACTTTTCTTCCTCAATGACCGGAGCGACGAGCAAATCCCGCCCCAGCAAATATTGATATTGGATCGAATAGACGCGCTCGTCCGCTTCATAATGAAGGAACAATGGACGCATGACGGGCACTCCGGATTCGGCGTTTTCTTTCACCGCCGCCTTCAGGTACGATCGCAAAGCGACATAGACTCGGCTCATCCGCGCAAAATGCAAAAGAGTCTCGTCATCCGAATCGAACTGCCAATTATCGTCGGGGCGGTTGCCCTCATGCGTGCGCATCAGCGGAGTGAAAGCGCTATGTTCGGCCCAACGCATGAACAGCTCCTTCGTCCGCTTCATGCCGAACAAGGTCGTGTATCCGCCGATATCGCTGTGATGCAGTCCGCAGCCGGTCATGGCGAGCGACAATGCCGCCGGGATGACGGAAGCGAGGCCATCGTCGAGACTCCAGTCGACATTCTGGTCTCCAGCCCACATCATCGTGCAAT
Organism: Paenibacillus sp. J2TS4; assembly: GCF_018403245.1. Classification (GTDB taxonomy): domain Bacteria; phylum Bacillota; class Bacilli; order Paenibacillales; family NBRC-103111; genus Paenibacillus_L. The sequence continues at coordinate 882,974 of NZ_BOSH01000001.1, read as the reverse complement.
ATTTCTGGCTGCCCGTATATCCGGCCCTCATGAAGAAAGTCACTTCGTCCAGCTTGCCGGCTTCCTCAATGGCCTCGCGATTCAATCCGGCCCAAATGGCGGGCCAGGCATTATGCATCCATTCCGCCGGAGCCCCATTATGAAGCACGACATCGGTAGGCAAATATTCCCCGAAATCAGCCATCCAGCCGGACAAGCCAAACTGGATCATGTTTTCTTTAATGACCTTTTTATACCATTCACACGCCTTCGGGTTTGTGAAGTCGACGATGCCGGCATAGAATTCGCCGAAATCGACCAAATAATCTTCTCCCTGAGTATCTTTCGCCAGAAATCCTCCCTCGCTCGCTTCCTTGAATAAATGCCCTTCCACAGCGACGTAAGGGTTAATATAGCCAAGAAACTTGATGCCCTTCTCACGAAGCTTGACAATCTCTTCATCCAGACCGGGATAAAGCTCGCGATTCCAGATCCAATTCCACATCAGCCGTTTGCCGAACGAAGTATAGCGGACTCCTTGCCAATCCTGTGCCCATATTCCGCTTACCTTCAAACCTTTGGACAGGGCGTGGTCCAGCTTGCTCAGCACGACCTCCGTGCCGCCCTGCACGCCAATCCATACCCCTTCATAGACCCAATCGGGCAGCTCGGGCTGGCGCCCGAAATATGCCGTCAGCTTCCGGAGAAGGCCGACATAGGTATCCGCCGTCTCCAGCACAAGCTTCTCGGGAATATTCCAGATATGCAGCTCGTGATAATTTGCATTCCGGAAATCAAAGTCCATGTAGGCGCTATCATCGACATGACAATAATATTTGCGGCTGGACACGAAGGTCGGCTGTGGAAAAAAAGTCCAGTAATAATCGCCGCCCGCCCGGTCTTCCTTATCGGCCAGAAAGGTGACGTACGTATCTTTATTCCGGCCGACTCCTTGCTCCGACGTCCATAGCGGAAAATTTTTGCCGCGCAAGTCAAAATGGGAGAACTGCTCTCCGCAGCCATAGACATGCTCTCTTTCCTCCGCCGCGAGCCTCAGCCAAAGGCGATTCATTCTATCCGTATTCCCTGTAAAACGAATAACAGCCCGGCCGTTTTCCTGCCCAAAGAGAACAGTGAGAGAATTTAGCCCGGATCTGGAAAATGTAACGCGCGCTCCCTCGCTCCCGGATGACTCTACAATGTAGTCGATCAAAGCCAGCTTTTCCCCAAGCCGGTCGCTAATGCTGAAGTTCCCCCGGTACATATCGTACTGACCTTCTCCATGCCCTGCATAAATCCAAGGCTCTGTCCGGGAATGCCGGATGATTTCCCGACCATCCAGTTCCACCGTCAGCCGTCCCTCATGATCGCGAACCTGAAAACCCATGCTTGCTACCCCCTGCTCCACTTTTTTCAAACCGCTTACAGAGATTTTTTCTTTTATCCAGACGGACATTGTTTGCCTATAAGGATAAATTTCAAATGCCTCTTCATCTCATCCTTCTTTTCTCCAAAAAAGACTAAAGCTATTTTTCTCATCAAAAGATAATAACATCATGATGTTTAAGATTTTAGTATATCCCTATAGCAGTGTCAATAGTTCTTTTTAAAGTGATGTTATTGGGCTGGGCTGTGATAAGGTCATCCCATAACTTTTCTGAGATAATGTCACTATGGATACAGATTTCACCGGGTCATTGCCCCTTTTATCCAGATGATTTCAGGAGGCTGCGATTTGTGGATGAAGCATGCTGTAGAACAAGTCCCCTTACTTTGTACGTGTTTTTAAGAAGCATACCGGAATGACGCCGGGGCAATACCGTGAAAAGCACAGGCCCCGGCATCTGCCGGGAACGCACTAAGCTATCAGAGTACCACAAAAAGTCATGAACCTCACTTTCAGCTTGTTCGCTTTATCATTACAATAGAGTAAATCGTATTTAAACTAAGGGAGGGTGCCGATTTGAATAAGGAAATGAATGCAGACATTGTCATTATCGGCGGAAGCACAGGTGGATGCGCCGCAGCTTTGGCCGCTGCGAGGATGGGAAAGAACGTCATTATGACGGAGGAAACGATTTGGATTGGCGGGCAATTAACGAGCCAGGCTGTACCGCCCGATGAGCATCCGTGGATCGAAAGCTTCGGCTGTACGAGAAGCTACCGCCGGTTCCGCGACGGGGTCCGTCAATATTATCGCGACCATTTTCCGCTTACGGCCGAGGCTCGAGCCATCCGTCATTGGAATCCGGGCAGCGCCAACGTCAGCCGGATCAGCCATGAACCCCGGGCCGCCTGGGCCGTTATCGAGCAGATGCTGGCTCCCTATATTCACAGCGGCCGGTTGAAGGTGCTGACCCGGATGCAGCCGGAAAGCGCCCGGACCGATGGCGATGAGGTAGTCTCTGTGACTGTCCGCCATCTCGATACGGGATCGCGAATGGAACTGACGGCCCAATATTTTCTCGACGCAACGGAATGTGGAGATGTCCTGCCCTTGGCCGGAGTCGAGTATGTGACCGGCTCGGAATCGAAGCAGGACACCGGCGAGCCTCACGCCCTGGACGGACCGGCGGATCCTATGGATATGCAGTCGTTCACGCACTGCTTTGCGATGGATTATGTGGAAGGGGAAGATCATACGATAGAAAAGCCCCGAGATTATGATTTCTGGAATCAATATAAAGCCGACTTCTGGCCGGATAAGCAGCTCAGCTTTGCCGGAGTCCGACCCCATACTCTCGAGCCGGTCACCTACGCTCTGTTTCCTGGGGACGGCAACAAATTCCCGCTTTGGGTTTACCGGAGAATTATTGACAAGAACCATTTCGTACCGGGAACCTTCCCCGGGGATATCTCGTTGGTTAACTGGCCGGCCAACGATTATTGGCTCGGACCGATCATCGATGTCAGCCCGGAGGAGAAGCAAAAGCATTTGGAAGCCGCGAAACAGCTCAGTCTGTCTTTGCTGTACTGGCTGCAGACAGAAGCTCCCCGTCCAGATGGCAAGCAGGGCTATCCCGGGCTGAGGCTTCGCGGAGACGTAACTAACAGCGAGGACGGTCTCGCCTTATATCCTTACATTCGTGAATCACGGCGAATTAAAGCGGAGTTTACCGTGCTCGAACAGCACGTCAGCGCCGCTTGCAGCGACAACGGCCGGGCAGCCGAATTCGCCGATTCCGTCGGAATCGGATGCTATCGGATCGATCTCCATCCGAGTACGGCGCTGCGGCACTATATCGACATTTCCAGCCTGCCGTTCCAGATTCCACTCGGCAGTCTCCTGCCGATCCGGGTCAACAACTTGCTGCCCGCCTGCAAGAATCTGGGGGTGACCCATATTACGAACGGCTGCTACCGACTGCATCCGGTCGAATGGAATATCGGGGAAGCTGCCGGTTATTTGGCGGCATTCAGCCTGGACCGCCAGGTCCGCCCGCGCCAGGTCCGCAGCGACTCCGCACTGCTCGAGGATTATCAACGGCTGCTGACGGCAGAGGGAATCGAACTGGCTTGGCCAACGATCCGGGCTGTATAGGCGTCCATGCGTACAGTTCGGTGACACAGCTAGCTGACCGAAGAAATATTAAGCCTGTATTGATCCATGACAGGCCATAAATATGTTACAATCTGGAATGAGACTCCGCAAATCGTCAAATCGGTCGTGATATTCCAATCTTTCCACGGACGGCCCTCATTCCAGCGTTTTGTTTTTGTATTTGACGTTATTGTGCCTCACCGCAATAGGACGCTTAGCCTACGAGGTACTGTTGATCCTTCGTTAATCTTCATCGTCCTCGTTAATTTCTAGTCTTATCCTGGCCTTACACGTTAACGGGCAAAACGAGACGGTTACCAATTCGCGGGCAGGGCCGGAAGCTGCATCTTGGGGAGACGAAAGCGTTTGCGGCAATAGTCATTTAGGAGGCGTATTTATGGAAATTCGTTGTTTATTAACCCAGAAGGAATTAGATGAAGCGGCGAAGCTTTCCGATTCCATCTTTCGCGATTCCGAGCAAGGTTCGATGCAAACCGCTTTTTCCCACGTATTCTCGGAGCCGCTCGGACAATCGTACGGCGCTTTTGACGATGGCAAGCTCGTATCGTTCATGGGTCTCGTTCCCGTTGTGCTGCGCATCGGCGAGGCAAAACTGCCCGCCTATTCTCTCGGTTCCGTATGCACCCACCCGGATTACCGGGGAAGAGGAACGGCCAGTGAAATATTGGCGCTCATCTTCGATCATATGAACAAGGCAGGCGCCCCGCTCCTTCTTGTCTCGGGAGGGCGATCGCTATACACCCGTGCAGGCTGCCATACTTTCGGTCAAGTCCATCATTACCAATGGGAGGAAGGACAGCCTTTCCCCTCCAGTTCACTTCCGGAAGGGGCCATCGTACGTGAGCTTGCCCCGACCGACTGGTTCCGGTTGCACAAGCTGGCCAGAGGCCGCTTCAGCCGTTATGAACAGAGCCTCTGGGATTTAGCCGGACTGATTCATGCGAATGCGCTAAGCAGCTGCTTCAAGCTTACTCATAAAGTCGTCGTCGCTCAGAAGGCTGACGGCGATCTGCTTGCCTTTGCGGTAGTCGGAATTCCGTATCTGGATAATCCGAAACGCGGACCGCACCTGTTTGAATGGGGAGGCGCAGCCGATGCCATACCTGCGCTGCTGAATTACGCGGCTCAGGCTTACGGAATGAAGCAATTAACGATCCCGGTTCCTTGGCATGAAGAGCAGTTGGTCGCCGCACTCGAGGGACTTCCCCGGAAGACCGGCAAAGCCAATGGAACGATCTGTATTACCGATCCGGAAAGACTGCTGGATGAACTCCGCCCCTACCTCATGTCTGTCGATGCCAAGACGGCAGCGGCGCTGCAAATCAAGAGGCTGGAGAATGGCGGGACCCATGTCTCTTTGGATGGTTCAGCCGCAACGTTATCCGTTCAGGAAACGATCTCCCTCTTCTTCGATCCGGACCCGGAGATCGACGCTCCCGAACCGCTCAAAGGACGGCTCGCTTCCCTGTTCCCGATCCCGTTCCCTTATGATGCGGGGTTGAATTACGTGTAGCCTTTGGATTTATGCAGATTTTATAATAATATAGATGGCCTCTGGTGCCATACGACAAATTAGCTCTCGCCGGAGAGCTAATTTTTTTGTCTCCAGGTCTTTTTTAGGCTACAATGAGGTTGTCCTCTTGTAGAAGGACAATGCTGATGGATTCCGGAGGAGATAGAGATGCTGTTTATAGATAACCGGGGGATTACCGACCCGCGCCTCAATTTGGCTATAGAGGAATATGCTCTTAAAGAACTGCCTCGTGACGAAGACTACTTGCTTTTTTACATTAATGAACCATCGATCATTATCGGCAAGAATCAAAATACATCGGAAGAAATCAACGCCGATTACGTCAATGCTCATTCCATCCACGTCGTCCGCAGACTGTCTGGAGGAGGAGCGGTTTATCACGATTTGGGCAATTTGAATTTCAGCTTTATTATGAACGACGACGGCCGCTCGTTTCACAATTTCCGCAAATTTACCGAGCCGGTCGTTCAAGCTCTACGGAAGCTGGGAGTGGAGGCTGAGCTGACCGGGCGCAACGACATCCAGGTCGGCGAGCGAAAAATATCCGGCAATGCCCAGTACGCCACCAAAGGGAGAATGTTCAGCCACGGAACGCTGCTGTTCGACTCCGAGATGGAGAACGTCGTGTCGGCCCTTAAAGTAAACAGCGCCAAAATCCAATCCAAAGGGATCAAGTCAATCCGCAGCCGTGTGGCGAATATCTCGGAATTTCTGCCGCAAAAAATGACGATTGAGCAATTCAGACAGTCTGTGCTGCATTCGATCTTCGGAAGTACGGACATCCCTGAATATAAATGGACGGAGGAAGACTGGAAGCGAATTGAGGCGTTGGCCGATTCTCGTTATCGTTCCTGGGACTGGAACTACGGCAAATCTCCCAAGTCGAATTTCCGTCAGTCCCGACGCTTTGACAACGTAGGAACGGTCGACGTCCGACTAGATATTGACAAGGGCAAGATCCAGACGGCGAAAATCTACGGCGATTTCTTCGGTCTCCAGGACGTATCGGAATTGGAGAACCGGCTGGTCGGGCTGCGCTATGACAAAGCGACCGTGCAGGAGGCGCTGAATGAAGCGGATGCCAGCAAATATATTGGAAATCTGGACAATGAATCGCTGCTGTCTCTGTTGTTTTAATCCTATTTCTGCCCACCTTGTCCAACATCTTACTGAATAAGCATCGCAAAGAGGCAAAGGAAAAGGATTCCCTTGCCTCTGCTGCAGTTTCGGCCGGCTGCCGATCCAAATCATTGCAATTAGTTTTGCGCTCTATAAAGACAATAATCGGTAACGGCTAATTTAAAGAGCAGAAATGCACCTTAATTTACCGCTGCCGAGGAAGCCTAAGTATACTTTCCGAACGGGTAAGACTCTACGAAAAGGGCGAGCCTCTCCCAAGATCAGCCTCCTTTGACTTCTCCCGGCGTGACGCCCCAGTACTTGCGGAATACCCGCGTGAAATAGCTGACATCGCGGTAGCCCACCATGCGGGCCGCATCGTATACCTTGGCCCCTTCCAGCAAATAGCCTTTGGCGGACTCCATTTTGCGTTCCAGCACATGAGCGGAGAAAGATTTCCCCGTCTCCTGCTTGAACAGCCTGCTCAAGTAAGAGGAATTGACAAACAGCCGGTCAGCGACGGTATGCAGAGTCAGCTCCTGATCCATTTCATTCTCGACAATCGTTAAGATTTCCCTCACCATTTTATGGCTCGTTGTTTTTCTTTGGGTCTGCTGATAAGAAATAAAGCTTTTAACAAATCGGCGCATCCATTCGTAAATCTGATCCTTGGAGGTCAGCCCCTGGGTATTGCGATAATAGGCAAAATCATTGCCCACGACCTCCTGCAGCAACCAGCCTTGCTTGTGGACGAAGCGGATAAACAGGCTGCTCAAATAGAGGACATTCTCCTGCATCTCCTCCACGGAGCCGGCCTTAAACATCCCTTGCTGCCAAATAAGATCCAGCGCCATCATTGCCTTATTAGAGTCCGAAATCTCCAAGGCGATCTCCAGTTCCTTCTCGATATTCGGCTCTGCCGGCAAAACAGGCTCCTTCAAGCTCTCCCCGCGATAAGGCACAGCAAGATCGTTGCCGTAGACAATCCTTTCCTGCAGCGCTTTGCGCGCTTGTTCGTACAGCTTGCTGACGGACTCCTTATCCAGCGTCGGCTTACTGATTCCCGCGCTCGCCGTAAGCTTGAGACATTCTTTAATAACAAACAGCAGCTTGACGACCAGCGTATTGACATTCAACAGAAAATCTGACCCGTCCTCTGCTGGAGAGGAGGTAAAAATAATGGCCGTAGCCCCTGCGGAGTCTGAGCAAATCCAGCATGGGGTCCGTTCCAAAAATTCCAACGCGACACTTTTGACCGAAAAATCCAGCAGTTGGCTATCGCTATCCTTGAAGCGCTTCTCTTCTTCGGGCAGCGGATCCATGTCCACTACCGCAACGATATATTGCTGATTCATCTGCAAGCCGGGCAGCAGATCGCGACCCTTTTCCTTAATTTCCCATTCCACATATTTCCCGGTCAGCCAGTATTGAAGGAACATCTCTCTGGCGTATGGAAGGTGTTGACTCCATTTCAATTGAAGCTGCTGCTGATTGTGGCGCTTTTCCATTTCTCTCCGAACCTTCTCTGCCGCTTCAAGAATCGCCTCCAATATTTCGGTATCCCCTGCAGGCTTGAGTAAATATTTGCAGACCCCGAGCTCCAAAGCGGACTGGGCAAAAGCAAAATTGTCATGACCGCTCAAAATTACAAACTGAGTGTAGGGATCCTTGTCATGAACAAGCCTGGCCAAGGTCAGTCCATCCATTTCCGGCATTTGGATATCTACGAGCAGAATATCCGGTTTTTTGCGGTCAATCAGTTCCAAGGCTTCTTTGCCATTAGCCGCCAAGCCGACTACGTCGATGCCATGCTCTTCCCATGGAATATTGTTGGCCAGGCTGTTGCGTAGACGGGCTTCATCCTCGACGATCATCAGATTCATCTTCTTGCGCCTCCTATCCTAATGCATCGAAGCTTCGTAATTACATGGTCTCTAGCGCAATAGAGGCCGCGGGTTTCCCCGCGACCAGTTCTCTATTTCGGAATTCTCAGGAGAAGGATGGTCTCTGTCTTCTGCCAGCTCTGGCATAGCCTTCTCTATCTGCAGATTATCAGTCTGTTGATTTCTCTGTTTTCCGTTTAACTATAATTAATGCGACTTGCTATTCACCACCAGAAATATGTCCGCTTTCCCTTTATCATTATAAACGATAACTTTATAGACTCCATTCTCATTAGCGGTCACATGGCCCAATCCATCCACCGTCACTTTGAATGGATTCATGGACAACCATTGCAACTCATCGACAGATCCCAGAAGCTGAATCAGCCGATCCTCTAATGGATCGAATAGATTGACTGTGTCGCCCCGGGAGATGGAGAGACGAAATTCTGTATTTCCGTTTCCTTTGCGGTCATTATCCTTTGCTTCCTCCAAAATAATCGAAATCGAATCCAACCATCCTAATGTCCGATCCATTCTTTCGGTCAGTCGCACGATTATCCCGGACAGGCCCGGCTTATCCTTATCTGGAATCAATTGAATCGCTTGGCCTGTATTCTTAGCCCATTCTTGAAGCTCGCTGCGCTCCGCTTCCAATAGCTGAATCAGGCGCTCCCGTTCCTTTTTATCCACTGCAAAGTCGGTATTCTGCAGCTTATCATTAAGCTGGGACAGTTCTTGCTCGATTCCGGCAACTTCACTCTCGGCTTGAGCCACTGCTTGCAGAGCAGCTTTTCTCTTCTGCTCCAATTGTTGCAGGCGAATAAGCAGTGCGGTTTTTATTTCTCCATCGGGCATAGCATTAACAATCGTTTGAGCCTCGGTCCAATCATTCTCATCGAATGTATTCTCGGCTTGGACTACCGCCAGATCAAGGGGTATTTCTTCATCCCCTGCCACAAAGTAAATCCCAAAGGGCAAATAAGCGGAAGGCATAACCATCAAGCGCAGCCTGTAATTCATATCCGTTGTAACCGGTACGGCCGTTTCGCGGCTAAAATGAAAGTTGTATGCAGTGGAATCGTTAAGCTGATAATTAATAAAGCCCGGGTTAAAGCCTGCGCTGCCATGCATCGTATGGATTTTAGAATAGGAAGTGTTATTGACAAGACGGACATCCAGCACATAATCCGTATACCAATAAGCGAGCCTTATCTTGTCAATATTAGGTGGAACCACAAACCGGACTTCGCTCTGCTCGATTGGCTCCCCCATCGTATTCCAGCGGGTCATCAGCTTTTCCTGCTCTCCGGAATATCCCAAATCAGCTATTTTAACTCCTGCCGACAGAGCCTGGTCGTCTAATTCCAGTTCAATCGTCCCTTTCCTCCCCCAATGCTCCAACAAGCCGCGGTAATCGTCCGAGCGGGTTGCTGTCGCATTCGTTCGGGCAATGGTCGGGGTTTCCGCATAAGAGGTCGGGTCGGTTACAGAATCATCCGTGACGACATGAGAGAGCAGGATGGAAGCCTCTTCCCCTCCGTTCTCTTTCTCCGCACGAAACTCTGCGAAATAAACGACCGCGCTTGACAGATCAACGGGCTGATCCGCTGTGTATTCAAAATAATAAGAGCTACCGGCGGGGATCGTATGAAGCAAAGTTGGCTGAGATTCACTATTCATAAATTCAAGCGTTGCCTTGCTTGCCGCTGCAGTGACTTCTCCAACCGCAAATCCTTCCAATGATCTGTAGAGGCGAACCGGCTCATTTTCGGTATTTGTGATGTGGATCCAGAACTTAAGAGCGGTAGAGCTTCTATTATAATGAGATCCCCAGAATCGGAAAGATCCGCCTACAGTATCCCTGTACAAGGTAGCGTTGACTTGCCCGGCAATAAGACTGCCATCCGCACGCTCCGCTCCATCGCTATAAATGGACTCGGGAGCGTTGGAGACAAACACCTGACCGCCTTCGGCAATATAGTTGACGTAAGGCGTATCGAAGGGTAGAAAACGTTTCTGGTAGGTAATCGGAACCTCCTCTCCCACGAAGTAAGCAGAGGCCAGCATGGGAACATTAAACAACATCACGAAGGCGGTTAGTAAAAACAATAATCGTTTTTTCATAATTCCTCCTTGGATATCACTTTTTAGCGGTTAGTTCCCCTTGCCTTTCCCCCGACCGGGAACGTCATGATGGAATACCTTTACCTGAGCTTGGGCTTTTTGTCCTTCATATTCGACGGTGATGAACGCGTTTCCTGGTTTGAGCGCGGTCACTTGGCCGCTATCGGACACTTCGGCCACTTTGGTGTGCGATGATTTGAAAGTGGCCCCGGTAATTCGTTCCCGGCTTCCATCCGAATAAACCGCCGTCACTTCGGTGTCGTGAGTTTCTCCGACTACAAGATTATATCTGTAGGAATCGAGCTCCAGCCGGATGATCGGCAGCGCAGGCTCTTCCCGAGTCACCCGAATATGTGCCTCATTCGTCTTCATCCCATCCACGGAGACGGTAATGACAACCTGATTCTCACCAGGCTCCAGAGGTAGGCTGGCGCTAAAATCTCCGTTGGGCTTCACTACCGCGGGAATCCCATTCAATTGAACGAGTGGCGTTCCGGGACCAAGCACTTCCACACTTCCTTCCATGACCGCGAGCGGCCCGTTAACGACTGTATTATCATATTGCTGGACTCCGCTCAATATCGCGGATCTGACGTGGTCTCCTGCCGAATAAGTGTTGGCGACCAGCTGTCTTTTTGTCCGCAGCCCGGAAGCATCGAGAGCGGAGATGACGAAACCGCCGTCAGGAATGAGACTGTTATTCGGTTCCTTGTTCGTCCAGTTCCAAGTCATCGCCTGAGTCTTGTTCACGACGCGGGTCACTTGGCCCTGCGCATCGACAATGGCCTCCACTCCCCACGTATTCGTCCCGGTCGATAGACCGAATTGGCTCGTATACACATTCAGATCGTTCTCATTCCGGTTCACATTGTAGAAGTCGGCCTCGATAAATTGATTCGGCTCCCCGGGAATGCTGACGCCGAGTTGGTAATCCTTCACATACTCCCGGTCTTCGATGGACGCTTTAATGATCGGCCAGTTTACTTGTGAGTAATCGAACAGCATCAAGCCGTTCGTCTTCGTCAGTCCAGCCTGGAACACCTCCCGCTGCAGGGCGGGGTCCTGAAGGTTGGAAAGCGCCATACCGGCATAAAGCGGCAAATCTCCGTTAGTCAAAATATTGCCGAGCGTAATATACTTCTCTATTTGTCTAGCCGTCGTCTGATACGTTCCGATAATTAGAAAATCCAGATTATCCGTATATCCGGTGTTGTAGTAAGTGTCCGTATATAGGTAATCTTCGGGAAAACCAAGCCGCGAATCGTAGCGGAATTGCGGGCTCGCCCAGTTCACCCCGTTCAGATAATAAGACTCATACCACGAACCGACATATGCGGACGTTTGAATCTCTCTTCCCGTCAGCGCTTCATAACGTTCGGCAAGCTCCTTGACTTCTTCGGTAAAAGATTGGATGGTCGCGGACCGGAATTCCCACCAATCCGCAATGAGCGGACCGTTGACACGGGATCCGTCCGGAGCGTAGTGGAACACATCATGCGGCCACTGATTGACGCTCTTTCCTCTCTCAGCGAGAAACGCCTCGAACTTGGCTCGCGAAACCTCCCCGAAGTCGGCGAAGAAATTATCGTATCTGCCGCGATCCAATAGGATTCCGTCCACATCATAGTTCTTCATGACTTCCTCGAAGCCCAGCAGTTGATAATGCCGAACATCATCATTAGCCGGATTGACGAAGGCGACCAGAGCGTCTTTCTTACCGTATGCGCTCTCGCGGAGTCTCTTGATTTCTCCGTTGTCCTCCGGACGATAAATGTACTCCTCCCAATCCAAATGATCATTGAGCACCGCAAATTCGTTATGGGCGAACGATCCTTCTGCGAATACATTAAACGCGGCATGGACCTTCAGGCCAAGCTCATGCCCATGACGGATGAATTCCTCCAGCAAATCAAGATCGGGATTGGCTCCAGCTCTGGTCGGAGCGGTCATTTCACTGACATAGGGACGTCCGGTTAAATCATTCCGCTGGTACGAAGCGAAGCCTTCGACTCCTTTAACATCAAGGAGAACGTCGGTAACGCCAGCGTCCTTGGCTTTATCCAGCATATCGCGCACACTTTGGCTCGTCTGGAAGCTGACCGCATTCGATCCTTGATCCACCCACAGGAACACTTTCTTCGGAAGACTTTGCGGCGGATGATAATAAACAATGAGTGATTGTTCATCCTGCAGAATGCCGTTCTTGCTAAGCGCGATGTCTATATAATTAACCCCGCTAACCAGCGAATAGACATGGCGGAACGTACCGTCCGCTGCTATCGCTACCGTTTGACCGTTAACAGTCAGCGTATAACTCGCGTCATCACTTCGATTGGTGACCAACCCGCCAATTTCCGTTTGCGGCCCGGTAACCGTATAGATCTGGGCATTGTCGAGCGTGAGCCTTGCTCTTGGTCCCTGACCCGTCATCAGCTCCGTTACCGGCACCACTTCTCCGTTCTTGCGCAGCTTGATGATATCGCCGGGCTTGAAATTTTTCGCCAAATACTGCTTGTATGTCTTGTTAGCCCAGCTGTCATCATTCGCCAACAGCACATATCCGCCCGGCGGAATCGCCAGATCGGTCGGACCCGTCCAATTCGGAGCCTCTCCGTTAAAAGATCGGTTAATCACCTGCAGCACCTGGTTATTACTGTCCGTTTGCACAGCTACAGCGGTCCGCGGAACGGTAATTTGCTCTCCGAAATCATTCGTATAGAGAGCAATATAATCGGTAATTCCGTCCAAAGGCTCATCAATATAATTGATTTGCTTGCGTGGTCCCTCGACAATAACCGTAATATCCTCCGGGGCTGCCTCCACCTCTATGTAGTCTCCCTCTTCGGCCATACCTGCACGGATATCAGGGGAATAGACCGATTCGGTTACCGTATCTCCATCAGTGAAAACATCCTCATCATCCGGCAGCTTTGGATCCAACAGGTTAGGCCCCGATGCATTTAAGAAGGAAAGATCACTCTCATTCGAAAGCTCCAAGGCCGCGGAGAGCCCAGCCGCCAGGCCGTTAGCCGAAAGGCCGGCTTCCGTCTGTGCGGCCTGCCCTATTCCCGATGCGGACCATAGAGAAAGGACAAGACAGCAAAGAAGCAGCAGATTCAGCTTTTTTAACATTATTGCACCTCCCATGACTATTACATAATATGGACCGGTCCTTCTTCATTATATTTGACAGCGTTTACATGAAAATAGGGGAAGCTCATTACTTTTTACAGCACTTTCATGACTCTTTGCTGCAGCTCTGATTCGGTACCTTTACAGATGGGCAGATAAACGTCCCTCCCCGGTCGTTAAGGGAGGGGCCTTCATAAAAACAAAAAGGGGATGGCCCTTTGCCTCCCCTGAAAAAACGGTTACTTTCTAAATAGGTCTCGAAAAAAACGCCTATCGGCGTCCTTCGCGGATGGATCTTCGTAATCATACGCGCAGAAGCTATCGCTGAGAATCGAATGCAATACCTGCGCGCTCCACAATCGATCGCGCGATGCTTTTGCCATGAAAACGTCCATTCTCAATAAAAATTTCATTCGCCCGGCTTCCGGCCGCAATGACTCCGGCGATGTATAAGTTAGGCACATTCGTCTCCATCGTCTCCGGGTTATGCTGCGGAGCCCCGGTCTCTTCATCCACCTCTACTCCAGATGCCTGAAGAAGCTGGCGGTCGGGTCGGAACCCGGTCAACGCCAGTACAAAATCATTGTCGAGCCGCGAGGTTGTCCCTTCTGTCTCGACGGTTACATACCTTGTCGCGATTTCCGTAATCCGGGAAGAGAACAGCATCCGGATCTTTCCTTTGTTCACCATGCTCTCGAAGAGCGGCCGCACCCATGCCTTCACATACGGGGACAGCTCCGCTCCCCGATAAATAACCGTTACTTCGGCGCCCACCCGCACCAGCTCCAAAGCAGCGTCCACCGCTGAATTGTTCCCGCCAACGATGGCCACTTTCATAGCGGCATATGGATGCGCCTCGCGATAATAATGGGAAACATGAGGCAGGTCCTCTCCGGGTACACCCAGCCTGTTAGGCTGGTCAAAATAACCGGTGGCGACGATCACATGCTTCGCTCTATAGGAATGAACGTGGCCGAGCCGATCCTCTGTTTCCAATTCAAATCCTTCCTCTGCGGAATGAATGGACAACACCTTCTCATATAGTCGGATTCGCAATTGATTGCGCTCAGCAACCGTTCTATAATAGGTCAGCCCTTCCAGGCGGGTCGGCTTCTCATTCGGCGTAATAAATGGAATCCCGCCGATTTCCAATAATTCAGGCGTGCTGTGAAATTGCAAAAACGTCGGATAACGATAGATCGAGTCGACAATCGACCCTTTTTCAATAATAAGAGGATCGAGACCCTGCTCCTTTAATTCGGAGGCGGCGGATAAACCGCAAGGTCCCGCTCCGATGATAATAACCTGTTCCATCTGTTGCCTACCCTCCATATAGTTTCAGAGTCATGCCTATGGGGTCAGTTCCTCACTCCATTCTCCATCTATTATACTTTATACCGGAAGGTTTGCCACGAAGTCCGGGATAAAATAACTCCACAAAGTGACGTATGCCTTCGAAGTCTATTCCGGATACTTTGCGGGGAGCCCCGAACTTATAAATTCTATTATGTATAAAAACTACCTTTCGGCAAACTTTCTCTCGCTCTCTCCTTTTTCACCGGACGTTTCCTGACTGACATCGGGTACATGCCCTCGGCATCCATCCAAACCCCCTCCCCTATTCCGTCATAGAATAAGATTACGACATGGGGTGTCTCGTGTCTTCCAGATTTGTTTAGACGGCATAGACTAGGCTTGTCCCCAAAGTCCATGATTTCCGTGCCATAAAGGGGGTGTAAGCGTGAACCAGACGATTTCCAGACAAGAAGTGCAAAAGCTTGTTGGCAAATATGTTTATGCAGTCAAAAAAGACGGCTCTCAAGTTAGCGGAAAGCTAGCGGCAGTGAGAGGCAACCAGCTAATCTTTGAACAGCCCAAAGGAAAATCCGTTCAGACAAAAGCGGTCATTCCTCTCGTTCTGTTTGATTTGTTGGCTATCGGAACCTCTCCTTTCGCCTTCGGAGGATTCGGTCCATTCGGCGGATTCGGCCCATTTGGCGGCTTTGGCCCATTCGGTGGCTTCGGCGGTCCGGGATTCTTCTAATCGAAAAATTACCGATTAAGGGCACGTTCGCTTGCATAGCGGCGTGTCTTTTTTCAACCGTTATTTATGATACAATGATGACATACGCAGTAATTTACGAAAGGACGATCAGGATTATGACTACGAACCTAGTGACCCGAACACTCAACAATCCTCAATACTTGCTCCTTGTGGATCAGGAGAACGAAAATAACAGCTATATCGGCAAAATAATAAAGCGACAGGGGCAGAGTCTCTCCGAGGGTGCAGAACAACCGGCAGAAGCAAACGAGGAACTCATATTTTTATCGTTTCCTCAGCCATCTGCGGAGCAAGCTGAAAAAGCTGCTGTGGACTATTACGTTCAAATTAATAAATAAACGTATTGCCAGCGCTCGCTATCCAGTCTACAATAAAGACATGTATTATACTTGTTTTTAATTATTGCAGGAGATAGGGGCGATTCATTGTGATTATTGACATACATAATCACCCGGACTGGTATGGCTACAATCTGGAACGATTTCTGGATAACATGAAGCAATACAATATTGATAAAACCTGGCTGCTCAGTTGGGAATGCCCGGAGAGTGAATACAATCCGGATTATATTAAGGTCATTCCCGACCCGGATAAGCCTAACGGGCCGATTCCATTCGAGCGATGCGTCGCCTACAAGGAACAAGCCCCGGACAAGTTCGTGCTCGGGTACGCACCCGATCCGCGTCTTCCCAATGCCATCGATAAGCTCAATCATGCGATTCAGCTCTATGACGTCAAGCTGTATGGCGAGCTTAAGCTGCGGATGATGTACGACAATCCGGATGCCATTCGGCTGTATCGTTTTTGTGGTGAGAAGGGGCTGCCCATCCTCGTCCATATCGACTACGAGCTGGATACGGGCTCCACTTATCCTCGTCCCAATTGGTGGTACGGCGGCGGAATCGGTGCCTTTGAGCGCGCGGTCGAGGCTTGTCCGGAAACGATCTTTATCGGGCATGCCCCTGGTTTCTGGGCACATATTTCGGGCGATGATCAGTATAATAAGACCGCCTATCCGACAGGCCCTGTCCTGCCGGGAGGCCGGGTGTCCGAGATGCTGCGCAAATATCCGAACCTGTATTGCGATATTTCCGCAGGCTCGGGCTGCAACGCGCTGGCAAGAGACAGAGAATTTGCCAAGCAATTTTTGATCGAGTTCCAGGATCGGATTATGTACGGACGAGATTATTTCGATAATGTGCACCAGCCGCTGCTGAACTCGCTGGACTTGCCTAAACCGGTGCTCGACAAGATTTATTATCAAAACGCTCTGAAGCTCATCCCAGAGTAAGAATAGAGAGTTGGACATGATAAGCCCGGCCTCTTTGAGAGGACCGGGCCTGTTTGCATTTATAAGTGCACTGAGAGATGTTTATTGCAGAATGCCCGCCTTCTGCAAATCTTCTATGTTGTAGTAGGGGCTGTAGCCTCGCTCGGATTGAAGAATGCCCAGCTTCTTCAAATCGTCGGTATTATAATAAACGCGAGAGCCGCTATATTTCACCCTTATTCCGTCCACATTCTGTATTTCTTCGTCATCTTTCGTCTCTCTTCTGGGCCAAGTGATTTCATACAGCAGCTTCCGGTCTCCCTTTTCATCCTTTGTATAAAAATAACTGACCGCTTTATAGATTCCGGGACTGACTTCAGGCCCGACCCCGCCCAAGATTTCGACATTCGTATATTTCTCCAGAGTCTCTTCCCTCACCCATTCGTCCGTGATCCCTTGTTCATAGCTGAAGGTTTTCACCCGAATGTCATTGCTTGTTTTGCTAATCTCTTTCGTCTTCCAATCCGGCGCAAGAACGAAGCGGAAGTATTCCTTCTCGTTTAGCACGAAAGGATTTGTTTTAAATACCATCACATCGTTTTTGAATTCAACTTGGCTATCGTAGATTTTGGCAAGCAAGCCAGATGAAATCCAGCCTTCGGATAAAGTGGGCGGAAGCTCGCTTCTTTTCTCTAACCTGGACATGACAAGCACGATATCATCTTCATCGGTAAACTGCCCTTTGAAATTTCCATCAGCATCATACGCATAGAAAAAAACCATTCCGCCTTGCTCCACCAAACCTTTAGGCGGTCCGTACTTCACCTGGTTATTTATATTTAAATTCTCAATCGCTTCTCTCTCGGCAAGTTCACGGTTCCCGGGACTGGAAGCGTTGGATGGCCCGGACGAAGCAGCGTTATCTCCCTCGATTCTCCCTTGGCCGTCCGTGTTAATTTCCACCCGGCTTAATTCATTGTTCCAGTGATAATCGACACCGGTCAGATCGCCGATTTTAGCCAGAGGAATATAGGTGCTGCCTTCATAGTTCAGGATGGGATTATCGGAATCTCTATACTCGATTCCATTGACGAAGAGCGGATAAGAAGGCTCTGTCAGGATGTATTGCTTTACCGTGGCCGCGAGTGCCGTAGTGCCCAGTGTCAGACAGGCTCCGACCAGCACCCCTGTAATGAATTTTTTCATAATCGTGAACTCCCCCATTTATTGGAAAAGATAACCATAGTTTATCAGCCACTGGTCTTGTCTTCCATCTTTTTGTACATGTTAAATAATCAAACAAAAAGAGACTGCTGAAAGAGCAGTCCCTGGTTTAGTTCGTTAACTAGAATTAGTTCAGTTGGATTAAACTTCTTCCCAAATCCGTCTGGCATTAGCCATTCCGATCTTCGATCCGGTGCGGGGATCTTCCATTCCTTCGAACTCGATCGATATGTATCCGTCGTAACCCGACTGCTTCACTACCCGAATCACTTCCACCATATCGATATCGCCGTGTCCAACAATTGCCCCTCTTAAAAAATTACCGCTTGCCGTCGGGAACCAGCCTTCACCCGGATTGCGATAGGAGGGACGCAGATAGAAGTCTTTAAGATGAACCATCGAGGCATAAGAAACATTCTTCTTCACGGCTACGACCGAGTTCTCGTCCGCGCACATAAAGTTGCCTACATCCAGCGTAGTCTTGAAATTCGGGCGGTCCACTGCATGAATCAGACGCTGGACCCGGTCACTCGCCTGCACAAAATAACCGTGATTCTCCACACTCGTCGTAATGCCGAATTGAGCAGCATAGTCGGCTACTTGCCGGCAGCCTTCCACCATCGTCTCCAAATCCGCTTCGAACTGGGCAATCGACGTTTCCGGGATCGGACGGGACGCTACGTCATGACGCATTAATTTCGCTCCAAGACCATGGACAATGTCGACATGCTTCTTCAGCAGCTCTACCTGCTGGTCAAAGCCCTCTTTGCTGTCGGTAATGAAATTGGCGCCAACGGCATAATTGGAAATATCGATGCCTACATCGGCTGCCTTGTTGCGAATCGCTTCGATAAGCGAAGGCTCCTCGATTAAATCAAAGCCTATCGGGACAATTTCTACGTGCTCTCCGCCATTCTCGGAGACCCATTGGATGGCCTCAAGAAGGGTCATTTCCCCGGATTTAATAAGACGGGACAGACTGTAGGAACTCAGTCCGATTTTCATATATATTGCCTCCTTATGCTAATGATCTGTTTATTATAGCGCATTTAATTCCAAAGGGGCATCCATTTTTCGAAAAAATTTTCCACTTCTGTACCGCCCATGGAATCATGCGTCCGCAGCACAGCGGAAGCCCATGTTTCCTGTGGAGCTGTCCGGGGTATTCGAGCTTCTCGCAGCGACCCGATACCGGTTGCAGTAGGATTTATGGCATAAATACGATCCGCCCCGGGTTACCCGGCTCGTCCCGGCTTCTGGGCCTTTAGGATTGTTTCTGGGCGCTTCCTTGTAATAAGTCGGACTAAACCAATCCGAGCACCATTCCCACACGTTCCCGGCCACATTGTACAAGCCGAACCCGTTAGGAGAATACTCGTCAACTGGCGCGGTTCCGGCATATCCGTCCACGGCATTATTTTTGACAGGAAATTTTCCCTGCCAAATATTGCAGACGTATTTTCCTTCGGGCTTAAGCAAATCGCCCCATGGATATTTTTTTTGGACAAACCCGCCCCGGGCCGCATATTCCCATTCCGCCTCCGTAGGCAGCCGTTTGCCGGCCCACTGACAATAGGCTGCCGCATCGTTCCAGGAGACGTGAATGACGGGATGATCCCAGCGATCCTCCACATTCGAGTCCGGTCCTTCCGGGCAGGCCCAATAAGCTCCGTTCACCGGCCACCACCAAGGAGCGGCCTGCACGACACGCTCCACCGTCTTGGCCACCTCTTCAGACACAAAATGGTGAAATACAAATGACCAGCCAAATCGCTCGGCCTCTGTCTTGTAACCGGTTGCCTGAACGAATTCGGCAAATTTTCGATTGGATACAGCATAAGGATCGATATAAAAGGGAGCGACCTCTACTTCATGAACAGGTCCTTCTCCGTCATCGGGGAAGCCTTCATCGTCTTCCGTTCCCATCATAAATGTTCCCCCCGGCAAAAGGATCATTCCTTCCGTCGATGAGGAAGAACCCGAAACAGGAATCTCCCGGTCAAGCGCTGCAAATTCCTTCCCCTCTGCCGTTGGCCTGCTCGCTGAACAGCATGCTTTCTTCATTGTCATTCTTTTATCCTCGCTTTCCATGGACTCGCCTGTCTTGACTTAAAACCGTGATCCAAGAGCCGTCTCGAAAGAGCTATTCCTCTGTCAGCGAATCAATGATCATGATCGCAGCTCCCAGCGCTATCGCATCCTCACCGAGCATGCCCCGGCTGAAAATAACCTGATATTCCGGGTAATAGTAAGCCTTCTGCACAGCTACGCGGGTGCTCGTTTGAAAAAACAGATCGTGAGCGGTAATTAAAGGACCGCCCAGAATCACTTTTTCGGGATGTAAAATATTTAACAGATTGGCTAAGCCAATTCCAAAATAAGTAGCCGCCTGGGCAAAAATTTCCACCGTCATCGGATCCTGCTGCTGAAGCGCCCGAACGAGATGGGCAAAAGAAACTTGCTCCGGACTTCCCGCCAATGCAAGAAGCAGGCTGTCTCGGCCCTGCTTTAATTTGGCCGAAGCTTCCTTCTCTAATGCATGGATAGCCGTATACGATTCAAGACTGCCGTAATTGCCTCCGCTTTCGCGATGAGGCCTGCCATCGGTCTGAATAATCATTTGTCCGACAGCTCCCTCCATATCGACCGCCCCGTAGACGACTTTACCGGCCGACATAACCGCCGAGCGCAAGCCCATCCCTCCATGAATATACAGCAAATGCTTGAATTCTTTGGCGGAATCGGCCCAGTATTCGCCACGAATAGCCGTATTGGCGCCATTATCCAGCACAACGGGAATGCCCAGCTTCTCATGGAGCAGCCGGCAAATTTCAACATTCTCCCAGCCGGGAGCAAGAAAATGGCGGGGCTGCAAAATCATCCCCCGCTCCCTGTCAACCGGACCGACCGCCCCGATACCAAGTCCGAGCACGGCCGACAATGAAATATTCCCTTCTCTCAGGAGCGATTCGACTTCGTTTGCCGCCCGATCCATGACGTATTGAGGTGTAGCCTCACGGGTCATGCTCCAGCTTCGTTCCGCAAGCTTATTCGTCTGCAGGTCACATAACACCAGTCTGGCATAAAGTCGAGAAATTTCCAGACCGAATAAATATCCATATTCTGGATTCACCTCGTATAGAATCGGCCGGCGTCCTCCTGTAGATTCCCCTAAACCGGTTTCGCGAATCCAGCCTTGCGCCGTAAGCTCCTCCAATATTCGGGTTAATGTGCTGACTGGAATTTCGCACTGCTCCAGCAAGTGCTGCTTGGACACTTTTTGCTGCTTGCGAATGAGCCGAAAAATCGACTTCGCCTTATTCCCCATTCCCGAAGACGAACCATTCATCAGAGCTTTCCCCGCCCTTCCTAACTTCTTAATGACACATTGAAGTTCCGTTGTGCCCAGTTAATCCCATTATACAACTCCAGGCTTAACTGTAAAAGGCAGCGCCGGCCAAGGCGGAAAATACTATAACATACAGCGGATGAAGCTTGTATTTAAACAAAGCGAACAAAGCAGCCGCAAAAATAGTAAAGGCAATGACGCTTTGCCAAGATATTTCTCCGATGATGCCGCTCGTATAGCTAAAGTTAACCCCGGCATAAGCAACCAATCCGGCAACGATTGGCCGCAGACCGTAAAAAGCTGATTTAACCAGTTTATGCTCATTAATCCGTATAAAAAAGGAAGCAATAATAACAATAAGCAGTAAGGATGGCAGGACCATCCCGAGTGTAGCGGCCAAAGCTCCGGCCAGGCCCGCTGTATGATAACCTACATATACAGCCCCATTCGTTGCAATCGGACCGGGTGACATTCCGGCTAGGGCAATCGCTTCATTATATTCCACACTGGTCATCCATCCCTGTGTAGTCACTTCGTGTTCAATGACGGGAATCATCGCATAACCGCCGCCGAAGGAAAAAAGCCCGACTTTAAAAAATGTCCAAAATAAGTTTAATAGCAGCATGACAATCCCCCCGTCCCATAGGTTGTTTGCAACCCGCCTTTCTCATTCTTGTTGTACTCGGTTGCCGCTATATAAGTGGTACTAAAGAAAGGGATCATTCCGTTCCGAAGGAAAGTGCCTCCGAAGCTTCAAACATCATACTCCTTCCCCAAAAAGTGAGGATATGCTTCGTAGTGAATTCCTTGCCTGGCATCAAATTCCGTCACCGATGAAATAATCGTTGGAGGTATAAGAAGCACGATCGGTTCGCGATGGTTCATCTTTGGAACGAGAGCTTGCTTTATCCAGTTTGATCTTCAATCCAAGTCTTTCCTTAACCTTAATGAGCACAACGCCGATAAGCATGCCCGATACAATTAAGATAAGAGGATGAACCGGGGAAAAAAGAAGCAGCACCGCGGTGCCTATCGCAACAAGCAGCGTAGATACATCGAGTACCGCTGTTCGCAGCAGCCGGTAAGCAGCGAACACGATCAAAGCGGCGATTGCGGATTGAATGCCGGCAAAGGCGGCTTCGATCTTCGGAATTCCCCGAAACTGGACGAAAATAGCACCAAGAGCTAGCACGATGAGAAAGGTAGGCAGCGTAATCCCGATTAGAGCGGAGATGGCCCCGCCCCATTTGCCCAGCCGGAAGCCGGTAAAAATAGCGGCGTTCACGCCAATTCCTCCGGGAGCCGAACCCGATATCGACAGCACGTCTGCCATCTCCTTATCATCCATCCATTGCCGCTTCGTGACAATTTCCCGTTCGATAACGGGAATCATCGCATAGCCCCCTCCGAAGGTGACCGGCGAAATTTTAAAAAACGTCCAAAAGATCGACGCGTACTTCTTCCACGAATTTTGTATAGGAGCCATCAGGCAACACTTCTTTCCACGTTCATGATGTAAAATTGATCTCTTCGTCTTTATTATAACTCTATTAATACCATTTTGGAATAAAGATTCGCCCTAATTGCAAAAAAAATTAGGCAGAAGCCTAATTTCCCCATAGTCATATAGTTAACTCCCATACTTTGTATAATTTTGGTTTTTTCTTAAGACGGGACAACAATCTATATAAGTGGCACTAAAGAAAGCGATCATTCCGTCCCGAAGGAAAGTGCCTCCGAAGCTTCAAACATCATACTCCTTCCCCAAAAAGTGAGGATAGGCTTCGTAGTGAAT
Source organism: Paenibacillus sp. J2TS4 (assembly GCF_018403245.1). Classification (GTDB taxonomy): domain Bacteria; phylum Bacillota; class Bacilli; order Paenibacillales; family NBRC-103111; genus Paenibacillus_L. The sequence goes on along the minus strand of NZ_BOSH01000001.1, from coordinate 859,935 downwards.
TCCGTCCGCACCGTAACACGGTCGGCGTCTAAACCCTCCTCTAAGCGCGGTCGATCCCCCTGACTTTGCTTCGAAAAAGGTTTATACATTACTTTTCGGGGACCCCGATCCAACAGATTCCTTCTATATGGATGTCCTTCGGATGGTAGGAATACAAAGCCAAAACTCGCCCTGGAAGCATCTTTCTTTCTCCACTCCATGATCTATGAATTCTTTAGTTCAATTTATATAGTTCCAACCCGCTTCCGCCAGCCGCTCCATAACGATAGTCAACATGACATTCATGAAATCGTCCGAGTCGTTCAAGCAACCGGTCCGTACGAATTCCATTCCGAGCGCTTCCGCTCTAGCCTGCCCCTCGACTCCAATATCGTACAGCAGCTCTACATTCTCGGTCAGAGACAGCAAATCACATACAACGATCGCTTCAGTGCCTGCCGCCTTCTCTTCCTCGATGACCTCCAGCACATCCGGTCCCAGCCAAGTCTGAGGAGCGGGATTTCCGCTGCGGTAAGCTGACCGCCATGAAACGCAGCCCGCCTCCTGAGCGACAGCTTCCGCCAGCGCCTGGAATTGTTCGCAATATTCCGGGTGGGCCTCAGGCCGGCCGGGCTGACTATGAGCAGTAAATACGACTGTCGTTCTCCCGCGCACCTTTGCTGGAAGCCAGGCTGCAGCGGTACGGACTCTTTGTGCGACTATCTGCACGAATTCAGGGAATAGGTGCCAGTGATAAACGGGCAGCAGCTCCACTGGCCGCTCACAAGGCAATGCTTCACGCAGGTCCCGCTCATACCAGCCTGCTCCCGTTTTGGAATAAAGCGGAGATAACGGCAGAATAACGGCTCTCGACACCCCATCGGCGATCATGGCTGCTGCCGTCTCTGCGGCAAACGGGGGAGTGTGCTTGCAGATTACGTATGATTTGACCGTCTGCTCTAGCTTAGAAGCCAGCCTGCGCTCCAGTGCTTCCGCTTGCCGCCGGGTAACCGAATAAAGAGGATCGCATACCCCCAAAGAACGGTACTGGGCCAGCGCTTGGGCCATTTTATCCTCATCCGGTTTTTTCCCATGATAAATATGTGTATAGAAATCCTCCAGTTCATCCAAGGAAGAAACCATCCCGTAAGCGGTCAGTACAAGCCCGATCATGGCGCCTCCTGTCCGGATGCGAATTCGCGCACCCATTCCGCTATTTCCTCCAGGCTGTCTATAACACTCAGATTCGGGTTGGTCACCTGATTCGCTTTCATCTTCTTCACGCGCCCTTCATGAACGGCCTGAAGCGATTGCCAAGCGGCTTGAGACATCATCTCCTCCAATTCGCTGTCGCCTTTATCATCCCACTCAATCACCAGGATCATATCCGGATCGGCCTTCATTACTTGCTCTATGGACGCCTTCGTCGTCCGGTTTACTCCGATAAGATCGACAGCGGGGACCCCGCCAGCTTTAACGACCAGATCATACGAAATGTTCGTCTGTCCAAGCAGATAAGGTCCCGTATTCGGACCGACGGGCGACAGAACCAGCACTGACGGCTTAACCTTGCTGTTCTCTACGGCATTTTCAACTGCAGAGATTCTCCGGTTCATGTCGGCCACGATCGATTCGGCCTTATCCTCCTGTCCAATCGCCTGTCCGATTAACTGCAAATGCTGCTGAAGCTTCTGTAATGTGTTCCATTCCTGGAACGTAATCAGCGGAATCCCGGCTTGTTTAAGTATAGGGTCAGCATCCCTCTCCCCGTCATGGATCGTCGTCAGCAGAACCAGATCCGGATCGTAGGAAAGCACTTGCTCGGGATCCAGCATTGTCGCCCCGGCGATTTTGTTAGGGATATTCTGTCCGGCCTCCGTATTCCTTGCCAGCGTTGGATCGTCAATGCCTCTTGGAGCAACGGCAACGTGGGAGGCGTCGGTCAATTCCAGAACCATCTCCGCCGTATCCAGAGACAGGGCTGCTATCCGGACCGGACGCTTGTCTATCGTGACCGTTTCATTCCCGACGGTCAACTGCCGGGGAAATTCTGCCTGCGCCTCCCTATCCGCCGTTGAAGCCTTGTCGTTTACTCCAGCATCAGACTGCGATGCAGGCGAAGGAGTGGATTCGCTTGGCCCTTGAACCGCTTCCGTCCCCGCGGCTCCCTTCTCCGGATGATCTGCTGAACCGCAAGCCGACAAGCCAGCGAGCAATCCCAAGGCAACGGCTGCGATTCCTATTGTTTTTAGAACACTTCCCTTACTTGCCATTTCCTATCCACCTCTTGATGTTTAATTCTTATCTTTCCTGTTCCCTTGCGTCATTGCAGATTTCCACGCTCTTATTACGGGTTCCCAGCGTTCTCATATCGATTTCCCGCGTTCTCACATCGGGTTCCTAGCATTCTCATTCCGAGCTTCCTTGGATTCTCATTTTCATTCGACATTACCCTGCCAATTCCTCATAGATCCGGCTCCTTGTTCCCGAGTTATCCGGCGGCTTCCTGCAAAGCGGTAACGGCCGGTTTGCCCGTCGTTGAATCAGTCGTCACAACCGCATCTACTCCATAAGCCTGGCGAATGAAGGTTTCGGTCATCACTTCCTCCGACGTTCCGCTGGCCAGCACCTCTCCTTCCCGAATCAGGATCAGCCGATCACAATACCGGGAAGCCAGGTTCAAATCATGCAGAGCCGCTATCGCAGATAATCCTTGCCCACACAGCCTGCGGATTACGCCAAGCACTCTAAGCTGATGCCCGATGTCCAGGGCGGAGATCGGTTCATCCAGCAGCAACACCTCCGGCTCCTGGGCCAGCGCCTTGGCAATAAACGCCATCTGCCTTTGCCCTCCCGACAAGCTGGGCATAGAACGTTCCCCCAGATGAAGAATTCCCGTTTGGCGCATCGCTTCCTCCGTTTGGTCGCGATCCCTACCGCTTTCTACCCCAAAACGGGAAAGGAACGGATGCCTCCCCATCGCCACGATTTCCCGTACCGTAAAATCAAAATCAACGGTCAAATCTTGGGGAACAAAAGCGAGCTTGCGGGCAATGGCTTTTCTGGGCATCGTCTGCAAAGCGGCGCCATCGAGAGAGACTTCTCCTGCAGACGGCTTGAGGAACCCGGCCAGCACGCGCAGCAGCGTTGATTTGCCGCTGCCATTCGGGCCGATCAGCCCGACGAACTCACCCTGGAACACGCTCAAGTTAACATGCCGTAAAATCGATATACGGTCGATCCTGGCGGCCAGATCATGTGCATTTAAACGGACGGTCATCCCAGATTCACCTTCCTTGAACGCAATACAAGCGAAATAAATAATGGGGCCCCGATACAAGCCGAAACTACGCCAACCTGCAATGTGACCGGCTGCAGAATCATGCGGGAAATAACGTCAGCGACGATAAGAAAGCTGGCTCCTCCCAGCGCGCTGGCAGGCAGAAGCAGCCGGTGATCAGGACCCGCAATCAGCCGGACTACATGAGGGACGACCAGCCCGACAAAGCCGATAATTCCGCTTACCGCTACGGCGGAGCCCGTCATCAGCGAGGCCAGGCCCAGAATCATATACCTCGTCCCCCTGACCCGAATGCCTGAGCCCTCAGCCTGTTCATCTCCGAGCAGCATCAGATTCAAATCCCTGCCAAAGATGCAGATAAGCGCACATCCCAGCACAATCGGCGGCCCGATCAACTGAACATGCTCCCAGGTACGCGCCTCCAAGCCTCCCTGCAGCCAGAACACAATGCTTCTCAGCTCCTGCTCACTGTTGGAGCTGGCTACCATAATATTGATGATTGCGGAGAGCAGGGCATTGATGCCTATTCCAAGCAAAAGCAGCGTTGTAATGGACGATTTACGGCTTCCCCGCCAAATTAGCAAAATGAGAATAACGGAAACAATAGCACCGACAAAAGCCGAAATGGGCAGCATCCATTTGCCAAATTGCGTCCAGCCAAAAAACAACGCGCATACCGCCCCTACCGCAGCTCCGCTGGAAACTCCCACATACCCCGGCTCCACCAGCGGGTTGCGAAACAGCCCTTGCATCGCCGCACCCGAAATCGCCAAAGCCGCACCCACCAAGCCTCCGACTATAACTCGGGGCAGACGGACCTGCTCGACGATCAGCCGCTCCCGATCTTCAATAACCGTTTGGACGGGAAGCTGAAGCTTCTCCAGCAGCAAGGTCATCGTGGTGGAGAACGGGACCGAAACCGGTCCTACCGCAGCCGCAAATACGATCGCGATTACCGCGGCCACGGCCAGAATCCCGATAGCCAACAACCATTTGCTGGTGAAAGCGGAGCGAACATGGCGCTTATAGCTCAAGTGATCGGCTTTTTCTGTGCTTGGCAGCTTATTCGTATTCATCGTTCTCTAGCTCTCTCCTCTCCCATCCTGAATCCTTGGACTGAGCCAATCGATTTTGTCCACTAACAATTATTTTGTATTTAGGCAAAATTTATTTTATATGTAAACTATTTTTCAGTCAACCATAATTTTTTTGCAAGGTGGTTTCGCTATCTGTCTGATCTGTATTGTTGCTCAACAAAACATGCTAAAGTGCACGTCAATTGGCAAGAATCCAGTAAATATAGAAAAAGACATACAAATCTGCAGGTTAATTACCATAAAAGCGGAAAATCGTTCAAAAGGCTCCAACGACCTGCACGTTTGCATGTCCTTTGCTATTTTCAATTAGCCGCTTCGCGAAGACCTGCTTTTTTGCAGGTTTTTCCTCTCTTTAACTACAGCTCCGAAGGCTGTTTAAAATAACAAAAATCCTCCGGAGCTCGCCCAGGAGGATGCTGATTTAACTATAGTATTAATTACTCGCGCCAAGCCTTTAAGGAAGAACGGTTTAATTTGTTGACAATTTAAGCCGAATGCCAAAAGGATCCGTAACATGCCAAGCATCGGCTTGCTGTTCAACCGGTATACCGGCCTGGTGAAGCTGCTCTAAAGCGTTGGTCAATTCGACGGCACCGGGATAAACGATAGTCCAATAAGCAAGACCCGTTCCATTTGCCGGAGCAGCAGGGGCGCCAATACCAGCCCATAAATTTAATCCAACGTGATGATGATAGCCGCCCGCCGATATAAATAGAGCCCTCATCTGACTCATATAATTAGCCGCTACATCAAATCCCAGAATGCCGCAATAAAAGGATTGTGCTTGAAGAAGATCACTGACGTGAAAATGGACATGACCTATTCTGGTTCCGGCAGGCAACCCTGTCCACTCCTCCCCTCTGGCTTCCTCCAGCAATCCCTCCCAATCGATAGGATCGGTCGTCATCTTGTAGTTGCCTTCAGCATCCTTCTCCCAGTCTTCTCTGGAGCGATCCGCATAAATCTCAATACCGTTATGATCGGGATCCGAAATATACAATGCTTCGCTGACAAGATGATCGGCTTGCCCAATAGAAATTCCGGAGTCAATAAGCCTCCGTAAAGAAACACCCAAAGCTTTTCGGGTAGGCAGCAGAATAGCAAAATGATAAAGCCCGCTGACCGAACGTGGCGGCACGATAACTGCATCAGGAATTTCTTCGATGATGACCAATGGGGTACTCCCATCCGCTGTTAGCTCTGCCGTTGTTGCATTTTGCGTGAGCACCGTTAAGCCAACCACGTCCTGATAAAATCTAAGCGATCTTGCTAGATGACTGACCTTCAATTTGACCTCGCCCAGTTCAATATCCGGATGTATGGTATACAATAAAACCCTCCCCCTTTTCTTATAGAGGTTGTTCAAAAAATGTCACACGATCGATGCCAATAAGCCCAACCGAACCGACATCGAATCTTGGACTCACCCTCGCAGAGATTATTATTGAGCTATCAAGCTTTACGTAAAATTAGTGAATTAATTACTTTTCGTAACTTAGTATATATTAATAACTTGTATGAAGTCAATTTATTTTATCCTAAATCGCCATTCAATATTTATGAGAAAAACTCTTATCGGAGTCCTTCCAGGATGGGCGACCGCGTTTAAAGGTTGTTTTTGCCACACCAGAAGTGCAATCCACTAGAGCACAGCATTAAAGTGAACCACGTTCTGGTTGGCATGAAAAGCTTTTTAAATATCTGGGGTCCCCGAAAAGTACCCGGAATGTGCTTCGAAGGCTTGCGTCACTTTTTGGGGAATTTTGTTGAATTCGACGACATCTCCGAAGTGACTTCAATAGAAGCTTTTCTTATCGCCAAATAGAATTTGATGGGATTCAGGAAGCAAAAACTTATAAATCCTATATGTGGTAAGAAAGCCTGTCCGGCCTCTTTATCGCTCCGCTTCGCCAGCCCGATTCATGTCAGCCTTATCCTTCTTAGTCGAAGAGAGTTGGCGACGACTGATACAGAGCTGAGCGCCATCGCCAAGCCGGCGACCCATGGCGCCAGCAATCCCATGAAAGCGATCGGGATAGCCAAAGTATTATACAGCAGTGCGAAAGTGAAATTTTGCTTAATATTGCGTGTCGTGAGCCGGCTGATGCAGATGGCGTCCGCTATCCCGCCCACGTCTCCTCTAATCAGATGGACGTCCGCCGCTTCCAGGGCGATGTCCGTCCCATTGCCGACCGCGATTCCGACATCGGCGGCAGCCAACGCCGGCGCGTCATTCAAGCCATCCCCGGCCATCGCTACTTTGCCTCCCCTTCTTTGGTGCTTGCGGACAAGCCCTACTTTTCCTTCGGGAAGCACCTCGGCATGGACATCCGTCAGCCCTGCCTCCTCCGCAATAGCTTGAGCCGTCCGCAGATTGTCGCCGGAAACCATCATGACCCGGACTCCCAGCCTGCGGAGCCGCCGGACCGCCATCCGGACAGAAGGCTTCAGCGGATCGGCTACGGCAATATAGCCCGCAGCCCGACCATTAGCAGCGACAAATAGAACGGTTCGCCCCTGGGCTTCCAGCCTGCTGGCCATCCGTTCGTCGGCTACATGCGTAATCCCGTGCAGATGCAGCAGCCGCCGGGTGCCGATCAGCACCTCCGTCCCCTCGACCACAGCGCGGACACCGCTTCCCGGAATGGCGGCGAACCGGTCCGGCTCCACCGCCGGCACCTGCTCCTCCTGCGCCGCCTGGACGATTGCCCGGGCAAACGGATGCTCGGACGGCCCCTCGGCAGCAGCCGCAAGCCGCAATAGCGATTGGCGGTCGCCATCGACAGCGTATACGTCCGTGACGACGGGCAGACCGGTGGTGATCGTTCCGGTTTTGTCCAGCAGGACCGTGCGGATGCGCTGCATCTGTTCCATTGTCTTGCCGTCCTTGAACAGGATCCCGTGCTCCGCCGCCCGGCCAGAACCGACCAGAATCGAGGTCGGAGTGGCAAGTCCGAGCGCGCACGGGCAGGCGACGACCAGTACGGCAATCGCTCTTTCCAATGCGGCGCCAAACAGTCCCGGCTCCAAATAGAAGTAGCCGGCGAGGAAAGCTGCCGAGGCGACCGCCACAATGCAGGGGACGAATACTCCGGATATCCGGTCGGCGATTCGCTGGATCGGCATTTTGGCCGCCTGGGCCTGCTCGAACAGCCGGATCATTCTGGAGGCCGCAGAGTCCTCTCCAGCCCGGGTCACCGTCACCTTCAGCATGCCGCCGCGATTGACCGTACCTCCGGTCACGAGGTCGCCCTTTTGCTTGTTTACGGGAAGCGATTCCCCGGTCAGCATCGATTCGTCCACCGTCGAGTGGCCGGAGACGACCTGACCGTCTACCGGAATTCTTTCTCCGGGACGGATCAGCACCATTTCGCCCCTCTCCACCTCTTCTACGGCCACGGACCATTCCCGGCCCTCCCGCATGACGCTGGCCTTCGCCGGCCGCAACTGGTGCAGGTGCCGGATCGTATCCGTCGTTCTGCGCTTCGCTGCAGCCTCCAACAGCTTGCCAAGCAGCACAATCGTAATTAACATCGCACTCGTTTCAAAATAAAGAGACACATGCTCCGCCGACTCCGGAAACCGCAAGGAACGGATCGTCAAGTAATGACTATAGAAGTAGGCGGCCGATGTGCCAAGCACAATGAGCACATCCATGTTGGCGCTTTTATTTTTAAGAGCATAATAAGCATTAAAATAGAAAGGACGACCGATTACAAACTGAACCAGAGTAGCGAGCGCGAGCTGGACCCATGGATTCAGCAGCCATTCCGGAATCCAAATCCATGAGGTTAAAGAAAAATGAGTAACCATCGTCCACAACAAAGGAAGAGTGAGCATTGCTGAGAAAATAAACGAACGAAGCAAAGCCGCAAAATGCCGCTCTTGCGCGGACAGCCCGTTGTCTTCCTCACCTTCCTTCTCCTTTTCCATTCCGAAGCCCAGTTGGAGCAATCGCTCCTCCAGCTGCTCCATGGTCACCAGCCGATGATCCCGTTTAATAGCGGCCTGTTCTAGAGCAAGGTTAACCCGGATGTCATATACCCCCTCCATCCGGCCGATCACCTTCTCGATTCGATTAGCGCAAGCCGCACAGGTCATGCCGGTAATCTTCACCACCGTTTCCTCCGGTTGGCCTCTGCCTTCCATTCCTTCTCCTCCGTTCTTGTCCGCTTTAAACCCAGTATATTGGTCTTGTCCCGTTAATATGTTCATACATGCTTACATATTTGGCAGGGTCAAGCTATATACATGTAGATAGAAAAGGAGGTGGTCCCGGTGCAAGGATTGGTTCCGCTAGTACTTATCTATTTACTGCTTGCTGCATGGATTATCAGCACAGTTTACCAATATCGCCAAAGTTTGTCCGGAATGGCAGGCATGACCGCCGCTATGGCTCTAGGCATGGGGATTGGATTAGGGCTCGGCTCGCTTATCGCTGCCTGGATTCCAGGGCAATTTGCCTTGGCGACAGCACTCGGGATGGGCGCGGGAGCGATAGCCGGAGCCTTGACCGGCGCCCCCGTGGGAATGATGGCGGTGCTGGACGGCCTTCTGTCCGGAGTCATGGCCGGGATGATGGGGGCGATGTTGACCGAGATGATGCCTCCCGGCGACGTAGCCTTAACCGTCCAATGGATGGTGGTCCTTTATAGTGTCATTATTTTTATTATCTTTCTCATGCTTCACCAAGCGGCTCACACAGGCAAACGGGTAGCATCCCAGGCCTTCTGGCAGCGGCCCGTTACTCTGTTTCTGGTTGTGGTGATCGTCATTCTTTTCACATTGCAGCATGATCTTAACCTGACGAGGGAGCTTCTTCCGCCCTCCGTCCATACCCATTAAACGATGCTACCTATGTCTTCTGGAAACAATCCACTCACACACAGGCAAAATGACGATCGCCGCACACAACACGATGAACAGCGGGTAGTTCTGAATAGGCTGATTCTTCATGGGAAACTCCACAATGACAAAAACGATAAAAATAAGGATGAGCAAAGCGAAATATCCGATTTTTGCACTTTTATAAGTAATCAGCTGCCCTCGCTCATCCTTTTGCTCCTCTTCCGAATTCCAGGTGAGCGTATTAAAGAAAAAGATAAGCAAGAGAGGAATGGCGATCCAATCGCTAAAACCAAGCATTTCGTCGCGCAAATATTTATACAGGTTGAAACCGGCAACAGCCAGAATAGCAATGCCGGAATAGGCAAGGATTAAGTTTTTATACTGCAATTTCTTCTTCATGGGCAGACATCCCTTCCTAAATAGTCCACTGCCGATAATCCGCTTCTTGCGCATAAACCTGTTCCGGGAAAGAAGAGTATTCCCCTCCGGCTGTTGTTAATCTATCGAGCAGCAATAAAGTTTCATCAAGTTTCATAATGAGCCGGCGCATCCATTCTTTAATCTTCAACTCGTTCACTTAGTATCAGCGGAACTACTGCTTGCCGGGCCATGCAAACAAGGCATCCACAGTAATCCCTAGCACAGCCGCGAGCTGAAACGCCAGAGCCAGGCTCGGATCGTACTTGTCATTCTCGATTGCGTTGATGGTTTGCCGGGAAACACTGCAGGCTTTGGCCAAATCATCCTGTGACATTCCCATCGCTTTACGCAATTCTCTGATCCTGTTTTCCACGGCAGACTCCTTCCCTCAAATGTCAAACTTATTTGACAAAAGAATACAATAATCCGGAAATTATGTCAAACATCTTTTACATATTATAATCTTATTATTACTCCAAGAATCCAAAACCGCCGCAATAAACAGCAAACTGAATTATCACTGACTATCGAATGCAGAAATGCATTACTTTGGATCGGAATCAGCTCTATTTCTATCATCGCCTGCAAAAATGCAGTAAATTTCTTCGTTTCAGCCATTTTTAGCCCCCCATAGCTCAATCCACTGTATTATTGCAGTAGATCTGCCGAAATAAGATCAAAAGTTAGCCATCGACTGTATTTTTGCATTCAACCGCAAAATTCGGTAAAGCCGTATGTTTTAGCCACACGGGAAATCGTAAAGATACCCGGATTCGTGAATAATGACAGATGTGCCAGGTGTACTTTCAAACCGAGTAGGCCGGGCGTTTCTCCTAGACAATGCTTACTTATCATGAAGAGGAGAGAGACCTGCCCTCACCTCCAGCACAAGGATAAACGCCTTCGGAGTCCTTGATATCCGATCAAAAACCTGCTTTTACCGTCGAAATTTTCCGATAACGATTTTTATAAAATAATTAAAAAAAGCTCCGTCCCTGGCCTCTAATAAGGCACAGGACGGGGCTTTTTCGCTGCATGATGACTATCACATCATTGCTTTTCGCTTCATCAAAGCTTTATCGTATAACTTACCGTTTCATTCAACGGCTTATTATTTCAATTATGGCTATCACTTTCATCGACAGGATTCTGCTTCCCTATGACCCGTCGCAAGCGAGCAGATCATTTCCTTAACAATCGGCGAATTCTAAACAAAACATAGATGATCACTACAGCAAACAGCGTCATTAATCCGATCCACAAATAAGTTGTCTCATTGTTCTTTTCCTTGACGTTAAGCTCCATTTCAAAAACATCGGCCTGGCCGGCTTGATGGGGATCGGCCGCCGTTATGACGATGTTCCACAGGCCAGCTTCAGGAAAAGTGACTTCTCCTTGATAGCCTTCCTCACTGATGCTGGTGAGCTCCTGCTTGATTTCATGCGAGCCTTTGGTCATGACGACGCTCACTTCGGCTTCGGCAATCGACAGCTCGCTCTTGCCGGTTCCCGGCGTCACTCCACCCTCGAATACTTTGACGTAGTACGGTGTCCGTGTTTTAACATACACATCGCTCAATGAGACGCTGGATACATAAATCCCTTCTTCTTCCCCTGTCTCTGCCGTTTCCGCTGTCTCTGCATAAGAAACCGCCGTGAATCCGGTCAGCATCGCTGCTATTAACATAACGGCCCAGACGAAGGCCGCAGTAGATCGCCTTATCATTCCAGGTAGCCCCTCCTTTATTCGGTAACCTTTTCTCTTCAACAATCTATATAAGTGGCACTAAAGAATTGCTCTCATTCCATTCCGAAGGAAAGTGCCTCCGAAGCTTCAAACATCATACTCCTTCCCCAAAAAGTGAGGATAGGCTTCGTAGCGAAATTCATTTACTTTTCGGGGACCCCGTTCAAACCATAAGCTCCTTATACCGGACAGGCCTTCGGAAAATCAGTTGCCTGTCACGAACGGAGTCTTCTCATCCGTAATGACCGTTCCGAGGCCGACGTGAATTTCCTGAACTCCCTCCAGAGTAATAGGGTCCAGCGGCTGAGGACTGGCGGCAATGTATAAATTTTGCCTGTCCGGCGAGCCCGGATCGGCGGCATAGACGACAGCATAGGGGTAAATACTGCGAACGGTTGCATAGACCGATTCGACGAACTCGTCGTCTGAAGCTTGTCCGATAACGTTCATTAATAGCAGTCCATCATCCCGCAGCTTGCGGGACGTCATCTGAAAGAACTGGCTTGTCGTCAAATGAAACGGAATGGAGCCTCCGTTATACGCATCGACCAGAATAACATCCTGCGAGCGATCCGGCTTCCTTCCAAGCAGCATTCTTCCGTCCCCAACCTCAACATGCCCTCCCTCATAGCCAAAATATTGGCGGCTCACTTCCAGCACCTTCCCGTCAATTTCGGCGGCTTCGATTTGCTTGCCCATCGCATCGATTCGGCTCGTAAGGGTTCCGATGCCGTGGCCAATCATATAGACGGTACGCGAATCGGGATGATGTCCCATCAGCAGGTCCAGCAGCATCCGGGTATACGGAAACAATAAAGCGTCGGGCTGATTCAAATCGATTCCGCCCTGATAGCCTCCCTGACTGAACTGCAAAAACCGGTAATGGCCCGGACGTTCCCTGTAGGATTCCCTTTCCGTAATGTACAGCTCCTGATAAGGGCTGGAGACGTGGGCAACCAGCTTGGCCTGCGCGAAGGAGACCTGGGTTTGCGGAATTAGAGGGATAAGGCAGAGCAGACCCAGTCCTAATGAGGAGGCCGCTTTAACCCACGAATCTCTTGTTCGGAACAGGAACAGAGCCAGAATGAGCAGGGCCAGATTCACCATAATAATCCCTGCGACGCTTATCGCCGGCAGAAGGACAAATGTGGTGACCATTGTTCCGACAATACTGCCTATCGCGGAAATCGTATAATAAGAACCGATTTTTTGCCCGGTAAACTGGGTAGTTAGACCGATTTTGGTCATCCCGGGAATAACCGCGCTTAGAAAAAGGTTGGGAACAATAAACAACCCAACCGTACCTGCCAATATTCCATAAGGCTCGGGAAGTGTCTGCAGCGGAGGCAGGATCAAAGCCGCCGCCATCGGAAGAAATGCAATAGAAACAGCCGCCGCTGACATATAGAATGATAGCCACAACCGATTGCGCGGCGAGTCCGCTCCTCTCCCCCCGATCCAGTAACCCAGGCTCGAGCCAATTAAAAAGACGGAAATAACGGCCCCCCATGTATACACCGAGCTCCCAAAATAGGGGGTTACTATTCTCCCCGCCGCCATTTCCAGTCCCATATAAACAAAGCTGACTAAAAATAAAACGATATAAATAATCCCATTCATCGCCCCGGCTCTTTCCTGCTTATTTGGCTGGCATAATCTCCCTGACAAATCCTTCAATAATCTGTTCGTTCATTTCTCCGACGAACACTTTATGAATGACACCGTCCGGCCGGACAAAGAACGTCGTCGGATAGCGGGTGACGTTATATTTATTGCTGGCCGTATCCAAATTCCGATCCATCAGAACCGGGAAGCGAATCCCCTCTTGTCTGACGAAGCTGTCTATCGTCACCTTGGATTCACCCAGATTCAGGCCAAGGACTTCCAGCCCCTGATCCTTCCATTTATCATATTGATTCTGGATGGCCGGCATTTCATTCTTGCAAGGCGGACAGAATGTCCCCCAAAAATTAACGATGACCGCTTTCCCCCGAAAGTCGCTCAGGGAATGCTTCTGCCCGTTTAAATCATACAGCGTGAACTCGGGAGCCTGATTGCCTTCCTTGGCCAGACTGCCACTAGCCGAGAATGTGCCCGCGATCGTCACCGCGCCCAATACGACAAAAACGGATAATATCCCGATCTGTATCCATTTTCTATATTTCTTCATAGCTCTGTCCTCTCCTTTCGTTGATCCTGACCCGCCTTGTTCCGCTGCCGTGGATTCAACCGTTTCAACTCTCATACACTATGGATTGTAGTATAACCTATTTGCAATCGTCAACCAAATGAAGGGCACAGTCTTGACGTTTTTAAGAACATTTTTTTGAGCAATTCTTATTGACAAGAAAACCAATCGCCTTTAAAATTTTACCTAAGGAAACTTTCTTTCATTTGGACACATTGTATTCCTTTCCGAAAGAAATGTGGCGAAGGCAAATGATTGTTAATATGTTATACAAGGATAAACGGCTATCGCCGTCCTTTGGACTGGTGCGTTTACCGATGAAATATAAGAACAGGTATAAGGTGAAAACTTATACTTTCTTATATTTTAAAATGACCCTACAGAAATACGTGTAGAATTTGAGGTGATTAATGATGACTTCAGCCATATCCGTACAGCATCTTTACGTTTCCTATCATGGAAACGAAGCGATTAAAGATATAAGCTTCACGCTTGCGCCGGGGAATCTGGTCGGAATCATTGGCCCTAACGGAGCCGGTAAATCGACCTTACTCAAAGCACTGCTTAATTTAATTCCAAGAGATAAGGGGGATGTCACGTTTTTTGACAGGACGATCGCCGAAATCCGCAAGCAGATCGCCTACGTCCCCCAGCGCAATGATATCGATTGGACGTTCCCGATAACCGTGCTGGATACCGTCCTTCTTGGAACCTACCCGAAGCTCGGCTTGTTCAAGCGGCCCAAGAAATCGGACCGGGATTGGTCCTATCACTGTCTGGAAAGAGTAGGGATGGAGGCCTTTAGCCAAAGGCAGATCGGCGAGCTGTCGGGAGGCCAGCAGCAGCGGGTATTCCTGGCCAGAGCGCTGGCTCAGCAATCGGAAATCTTTTTCCTCGACGAGCCTTTTGTCGGTGTAGATTTAGCCAGTGAGGAGACCATCATATCGATCCTCAAGCATTTGAAGGAAAGCGGCAAAACGATCATCGTCGTCCATCATGACCTGAACAAAGCGAGCTCTTATTTTAACCAACTGATTCTGCTCAACCGGGAGCTGGTCGGTTTTGGACCGGTGGAGGACGTCTTCCGGCCGGACATTCTGGCCAAAGCCTATCGCGGTGAATTTTCGTTCATGAAAGAACTGGGGGTGAGCCTATGATCGAGTTTATCGACGCCATTGTCCATTATGGATTTATGCAAAAGGCACTCCTTACTTCGATTATGGTTGGAATCATCTGCGGAGTGATCGGCTGCTTCATTATCCTTCGCGGAATGGCTTTGATGGGGGACGCTATCTCTCACGCCGTTCTCCCGGGAGTTGCTATTTCTTACATGCTGGGCATTAATTTTTTTATCGGCGCGGTCATTACCGGGATTCTGACGGCGGTGGGCATCGGCTTCGTCAGCCAAAACAGCCGGATCAAGAACGATATCTCGATCGGGATCATGTTCACCTTCGCCTTTGCTCTCGGAATCATTTTGATCACCATGTTAAAAAGCAGCACAGATTTGTATCACATTCTGTTCGGCAACGTGCTGGCGGTCCGTTCTTCTGAAATGTGGTTCACACTGATCATTGGAATTGTCGTTATCGGCACCATCTATTTGTTCTATAAAGAACTGCTCGTCAGCACCTTCGATCCGACCATGTCCGCGGCCTATGGCTTACCGAACCGATTGATCCATTATATTCTGATGACCTTGTTGACGATGGTCACCGTTGCTTCCCTGCAAACGGTAGGAATTATTCTGGTCGTCGCCATGCTCATTACTCCAGCGGCCACCGCCTACCTGCTTACCGACCGGCTGTGGATCATGCTGTACCTATCGTCCTTGTTTGGGGTCATCTCGTCTATTGCCGGCATGTATTTCAGCTACGTGTACAATCTGGCCTCCGGCGCCAGCATTGTCATTGTTGCTACGGTCATTTTCTTCGCAGCGTTTATTTTCTCGCCCAAGCAAGGGCTGCTTATTCGATCTATGCGCGCTCGGCGCAAAAGAGCGATGCTGAACGGATAAGCTCAACAGGCCCATTCATTCCATACCTTTTCTTATTCCAATTCATTTTCATCATGCTGGGGGGTCATCCTATGAAATTAACGATTCGTAAACTGACTATTTTTGTATTAGCCCTATTGCTTATTGCGGGATGCTCCGCAGGCGGGAAGCAGCCCTCTTCCGATGGATCGGGCGAAGGCTCCAAACCAACGGGTGGCAAGCTTAAGGTAGTGGCCACTTATTCCATCATTTACGATCTGGTCCTTAATGTTGGCGGGGATCGGGTAGAAGTGGTCAGCCTCGCCCCTGTCGGCTCCGATCCGCATGAATACGATCCCCTGCCGGCGGACGTTAAGAATACAGCGGATGCGGATGCAGTTTTTTATAACGGAATGAATCTGGAAGCCGGTAATTCCTGGTTCGAGAAGCTGCTCGAAACGACTAAAAAAACGGGCGAGAATGCCCCCGTATTCCGGGTCAGCGAAGGCGTCGAAGCCAAATATTTAACTTCGACCGGCAATGAAGGAGAAATGGACCCGCACGCCTGGCTCAACGTCCGTAATGGCATGAAATATGTGGAGAATATCCGGGATGCGTTAATTCAAATCGACCCGGACCATGAGACTGAGTATAAGAATAATGCGGGCGCCTATTTAGCGGAGCTCGAGAAGCTGCATGAAGAAGCAGTAGACCGCTTTAACGAGATTCCCCAGGACAAAAGATTCCTCGTGACAAGCGAAGGGGCCTTCAAATATTTCAGCGAAGCTTATGGCTTTGAGGCCGGGTACATTTGGGAAATTAACGCTGAAAATCAAGGAACTCCGGCTCAGGTTAAATCGATCGTGGACCTCATTCGCAATAAAGACGTTCCCGTTCTTTTCGTAGAAACGAGCGTCGATCCGAGAAGCATGGAGATGGTGTCCAAGGATACCGGTGTTCCGATTGGAGGCCAAATATTTACCGATTCCCTGGGAGCCCCGGGAAAGGATGGAGACACTTATATCAAAATGATGAAGTGGAACATCGATACGATTTACGACGGCTTGACGAAAAATTGAATAAAATCCTTAATATCTCTTATTCCTCCAGGAGTTTGTCCGGGTTCAACGACAACTCCTGGATTTTTACTACCCGATCAAAAGCGGCCTTACCTCGTCGATCACCCGCAGCATTTTTTCCGAGCAGTACTCATACATTTGCTTCGTCTCTTTATCATCCGTAGACAGCGCGAACATCTCCATATCCGCCTCGCATTTTTTTAAGGTCGCGAGCAGTGCCGCCTTTTGCGAAGGCGCCGGTACCTGGATTTGATCGTCAAACAGATCTACAAATAATTGCCCGTAAGCATCTACCTGGCCGAGAAACACATTCTCCAGCGCAACCCCAAGCTTGTCCAGCTCGGTCTGCAGCCATTCGCGGCTTAACCCCATAGTAGCGAGCGGCTCGTCCATTCTTTTGCCATCCATAATGACGGTTTGCGGTTCCTGCTCGGGTCCTACCTTGATGCCCAAGTGTCGCGGCGTTATCGGCTGATTCTCCCGCTTAAGCAGCACATTGATTTCTCCGCTTGGCTCCATTACGGCGAATTCGACATCGGCCACCCGGAAGGCGTTTTTTCTGCGCAGCTCCTCCAGCAGCTCGTCCGTGGACAGGCGCTCCTTTTTCAAGTTATCCTCCATTATTTTACCATCTTTGATGAGAACTCTTCCCCTGCCGTCGATAAAGTCTCTGAACCATTTGCTTTTTATTTGCAGCAGCTCGATGCCAAAAGAAATCATCACCCAAACAGCCAGCGCAACTATTCCCAAGTACCATTTAGCTTCAAGATCCAAGGAAATATAAGCGGCCAAACTTCCTATCGTAATCCCCGTTATATATTCAAACACCGACAGCTGAGTGACTTGTCTTTTTCCTAACAGCTTGGTCAGCACAAATAAGATGACGACAGCCGTAAGCGTACGCAACGCCACTTCCAACCACTCCTGCATAAACCCACCCTCTATCCAATAATGTCGAGACATAACAATTATTTGCTTTATATCCTTTTTTTATTATTAAAATCTTATACTGCCTGCGTTATGGGCATTCCGAGCATTCATTACTATTGCAGGAGCCCCCCTTATCTACAAAGCAATGAGAAAAACTCCTATCGGAGTATTTCGTGGATGAGCGACCGCGTTTTAAGGATGTTTTTATCGCCAAATAGAATTTGAAGCTGTTCGGAACGCAAAAACTTATAAATTCTATTGTGGTAAAAAAAGCAGCCGCGTTTCGGCTGCTTTTGGCGGCTGCTTAGTGTGCTTCAGCGGGCTGCTCGAATTCTGAACCGCATGGGCCTGCGTCCTCATTCCATTCCAATTCCAAATGCTGCCCGTTCCTAGTATACAGCGGATTGTAATATTGCCCGATTCTTCTAGCCGAGATTCCGGTATAGTGACAAATAAAGGAGCGTCGGAAGCGGTCTGGGGAGCGGTTAGGATAGGACCCGTGAATGACACTTCCGTTAAAGAACAGGACGTCTCCCGCCTCCAAGCGAGTCGACACGATCTTCATCCCGTCCGGGACGGTTACTTCCTCCTTAGTAAACGATACGGTCGGGTCGGCCAAATGCGGGCATTCGATGTCGAGGCTGTTCGATTTCGGAACCAGCATAATCCCGCCGTTCTCTTCGTCGGAAGGATCGATGGCCATCCAAGCCGCAATGCAAGTGCCGGGCTCCACCTTCAAGTAAAAATTGTCCTGATGCAGCGCCTGTCCCTTCGCGCCGGGAGGCTTGAAATAGAACATGCTTTGCGCCGCAATAGGCTCCTCCTCCAACAGCTGTGCAAGAACGTCAAACACTCCCGGATGAAGCATATATCTTTTGGCCGTTTCGTGGAACCGGTGGGGGTGCATAACCCTGGGATACTGTTTGAGAATATCTTCTGCGGCTTCGGCGGCCGCGACTGGATGAAAATATCCGGGAATCGGCCCTTCTCGGTGTATTCCCATGAACGTTTCTTTAATTTCCTCTACCTGCGCTCCGCTTAACAGCCCTTTGACAATCGTATAGCCTTCTAGGTCAAACTGCTGCTTGTGCCCGGGCCATGTACGATTCATATAGTTTCCTCTCCTTTGCTGCTATATATTTTAGTTTCCATGCATTCATTGTAGAATGTAAGAAAGAAGGAAGGAATGATGGAAATGGCTGAATTCCTTAATTATCCTGCTGTCGAGACGGCAAGTCCGCTGCCTGGTATTTTAGTTTCCGACCATTACTCCGAGGCGGATGATTACCGGGTGCACCGCCCCAGAGGAACCAAAGATTGGCTGATTACTTACACGCTCTCGGGAACGGGAACATACTGGATCGGGGAACAGCAATGGCGATGTCATAGCGGAGATATAGTGGTGTTGAAGCCGGGGACGATTCATCATTATGCCACGGATAAAGGATCGGTATGGAATTTTTACTGGGCCCATTTTGTTCCCCAGCCTTCCTGGATCAATTGGCTTACTTGGCCGGAGCCGCATCCGGGCTTGTTAGCCGTCCGCATGGACGATTCTGCCATTCTGGAACGTCTGCAAACCGCCTTCCGAAGGTTAATGAGGGATAGCCTGGACAACCGCCCTTACTCCCGGCAGCTTGCTCTAAACGCCATGGAAGAAATTATTCTATGGATTGCTCAAAAAAACCGAGGCGCAGCAGGACATGTGCTCGATCCAAGAGTAGAGGAAGTGCTGGGAGTGATTGCTCAAGATTTGAAGCAGCCGCTGAGCGTAGCCGAACTGGCACACCAGGTTCAGCTGTCTCCATCCCGCATGGCCCACCTGTTCAAAGAGCAGGTCGGTGATTCAATCGTGGCTACGCGAATGAAAATCCGGCTCCGTCAGGCCGCCCGTTTATTGGAATTCACTTCACGTACCGTCACGGAAATCGCCGACGATGTCGGCTTCCAAAGCCCGTACTATTTTACCAAGCAATTCACTTCTCACTATGGACAGAGCCCGACAGCTTATCGCAAACAGTTTCGTTGAAGAGCCCGATCCATACTTTGGAATAATAATCTCTTCCTTGCACTTCTCCTTACGCGGTGAACAGGTTGTAACTTACAGCTTTAGGCGTGCTGATTAGAGCGAATTTATGGAAACCTTTTCAGGAAATGGAGAATGCTGATATACTGGAAACATCATCTGGAAATAAGGGTGTGAACATTTGCAAATCATTACGCAAGGAACCGTCAAAGGAAGTTTTTACAGAAAGAGTTTAATTCTTGTCTTGATCATAACTTGTTTGCCCGTGACATTAATCAGCATCGGGCTTTATTATACCGGAAGCGACCGGATCGTTGAGGAATTAAATAAAGCGCACCAAATCCAGCTTAAGCAATCGATTCAGCGGTTGGACGATTATTTATCCCATCTGGAGCTGTATTCGGCCCAGCTCGGATTTAACCCCGGGTTCGATAAATCGTTGGCGGTCATCGATTTTCACCAACAGTTTCAACGAACGAACGATCTGCTCCGGTCCCTGTCCTTAATGAAAGATTCCAACCCGCTGATCAGTTCGGTCGTTCTATATTTGAAAGATTCAGATAAAGTAATCGGAGACGACTCCGGGGTCAGAACGATTCCTAACGAGCAGGAGCGCGCAGTCTTCCAATCTTTGTTGAGGGGGGATGAAGGCATTTATTGGGTTCATTCCATCCATCCGATTCATAGGCCTGAATCCAATCACCATGGCGTCATCATTAAACTGCCCGGCGGGACTCAGTCCGCAGCTTATGGCGCGTTCATTATCTATATCAATCAGTCTGCCTTAAACAACATGGTTCAGAGGCTGACTTCCGGAGCCGGAGTAGCCTTTCTTATCGACGATCATGACCAGATGATTACGGATTCTTCAAAGGACTTTAACGAAATTCAAGGGTTGGAGGAGGCATTGAAAGCTTACGTCCGTCATGATAATCTGCACGAAAATACATTCGTATATGATTGGCAAGGCCAAAGCTTCTCCGTTTCTTACGGCAAGCTGGCCAAATTGGGCACCGAATTCACTTATATTTCAGCCACCCCGTTATCACAGATTATGGCTCCCGTCTCATCAATGGTTAAAACGGTCCTTTTGGTAAGCGGTTTCGGCCTGTTTATGGCGCTGCTGTTGTCCTGGTTCGCTTCAAAAAAGATTTACGATCCCATCCGGCGGCTGGCCAAAGTATTCCATTCTTTCAAGGACGGGGAGCCGGTTGCCAATGACGAATTGGCCTATATCGAACGGCAATGGAAACGTCAGTTGGAAAAAAGCGAACAGCTTTATACCAAGGTCAAGCAATCGGTTCCCAATTTAAGGGAAGGCTTCTTATTGCAGCTTCTAGAAGGCCATCTATATTATTTAAGCGATCAAGAATTGGCCCTGAAAATGAAAGAGCTGGACTGGAGCATCGAGAACAAACAATTCGTATTTTTCGTCATGCAGCTCCATGGGATGTCCAGCTTTGACACTGCCTTCTCCGAAAAGGACAAGCAGTTAATATCCTATGCCGCATCCAATATTGTGGAAGAATTATGCTCTGCCCAAGTGGAATTATTTCATGTCATTAACTATCAGGATTTGTCCGTGGGTCTGTTTCTGATGCTGGATAGTTCCATGGACTCCTCTGAAATAAAAGACAAGCTGGCTAACGATTTCATGTCGGCCTTAAATAATGTCCTCAGGATGACCGTGACTCTCGTCATTAGTAAAGCGACCTGTTCCATCGGAGAGATTCCCGGTCTGGCCGAACAGACCCGGCAGGCTCTTCGTTACCGGGAAATCGGCCCTTCCAATCAACGGCTGGATATGGACGATTTCCTGCTGGCCGGACATCAACCCGTTCGTTTCCCGTTCGAGCTGGAGAGAGAAATCGTGCATGCTTTCAGCATCGGAATGGAAGAAGAGACGATGATGCGAATCTCTCAATTTATGCAGGCTCTGCAGAAGGAATCGAGCACGGAGCTGATGGTTCATCAAGGCTTGATGAAGCTGCTCGGGAGCATGTGGGATGCCATCTTGAAATCCGGAACGAATCCCTACACCCTATATCAGGGAGCAGACTTGTACGAGCAGCTTCAGGCGATCCGCGAGCCGGAGGAAATGCTGGATTGGTTCCGGCATAAGCTGGTCGCACCTTTCATTCAAACGCTGTCTTTAACCTACGATCCCGAATTAAAGAGTGCGATTGATCGGTTGCTTCTAAAAATACAAGAAGAGTATCTGTCGGATATTTCTCTGGAAGGTTATGCGGAACAGCTGCAAATGAGCCCATTCAAATTAAGTCGGGCGTTCAAGCAAATGACCGGACAGAACTACGTAGACTATGTGACCAAGCTGCGGATGGAGAAATGCAAGGAGCTGCTGCTGACCACCGATCTGAAAATCGGAGAAATAGCGGAAAAGCTGCGTTACCAGCCCTCTCATCTGATTCGTCTATTCAAAAAAAGCGAGGAGTTGACTCCGGGTCAATACCGGGAAAAGCATTCCCATTAACGCGGACTAATCTTTCCGCTCTGTTCCCTTTCTATATGGCTTTCTTCCCGCCCAACCTGCTTCGCTCTCAAATTTACAAGAGCTTAGCCTTCCTTCCGGAAGGCTAAGCTCTTGCTTTCTAAATTATAACGATTTATAAGATTCCCACTTATAATCATGCTTATAATTCACCGTGAAACGTCAATCCGCCGTTAGAGGACGGCGGCTGCCGTTTACGCTTGTTTGCTGGAAATCTTCGCCTGATAAGCTTCATTCATCTCTTGAACAATCTTTTGCAGATCGGCATCCTGCTTCAATTTCTCGATGAAGTCATCGTAAGCTTCAATCGTAATTTGCCCCAATACGACTTTAGTTCTCATGTCATCCACTTTCTTCTTAATGTCCGGCATAAATTTCGTATTCGCTTCGGAAACAAGGCCTAGAGAAGGGTAATCGACCTTCACCTTCTTCCTCTCTTCTAATATGTTGCGGTTCCGCTCGAAAATCTCCGGGGTCGTTATCGACGGATCGCCGAGGACGATCTCATCGCCGATCGGGTGGAAGAAATAGTTCATCGCGTCTATGACCAAGTCTTTTTGGGCTTGCTCGGTCGGAATCCTTTCCCCGTTCTCGATTTTATAATGCACCTCGGGAATACCGTAAGTTGCCAGTTCATAGCCTTCCTTACTGTAACCGAAGTCCATAAATTCCAATATCGCCTTCAGCTTCTCCTCCGACACTTTCTTCGGAACGAGGAAGTGACCATAGAAAGGAGCGCCCGACGGGACGTATTTATTCCCTTCCGGCCCGATTATATAAGCTAATGGGATCAAATTCGCCTCGGGATCGATTTTGCGGATTTCCTGGGTGCGGGTCAATGAGTTGTTCATGGCGTAACCGGCTCCGCCCGCTTTTCCGCTGTGTAAAATATCATTGATCTGGGAAAATTTCAGGATAGCGAAGTCCGGTGGGAACAACCCTTCCTCATATGCTTTCTTGATCCATAGAAGGGCGTCCCTCGAAGCATCCTCGGTAATGATCGGATAGAGCTTGCCGTCCCTTAGCTTCCAGGCCCCTTGGGTATCGTTGAACACATTATAAATGAACGACATAAAGGTAATGTCGGCGGAATATCCGATCGTATCGTCTTTCCCGTTCCCATCGGGATCCTTTTCTTTGAAGGCTTTGATCGTTGCAAAAAATTCATCCAGTGTTTCCGGCACCTTCATTTCAAGCCTCTCCAGCCAGTCCTGGCGCAGCATCGGGAACACTCCTCCTCCGTGAGTCGGATAAAAGCGGGGAACGGAATAATTCTTCCCTTCTATTTGGGCTATTTCCCACATCTCGGCCAATTCCGGATTCATCAGATTCGGATAATCTTTAATATAAGGGGTCAGGTCCCAGAATACTCCTTGCTTAATCAACCCTCGGATTTGCGAATCATTCAAGTCCTCAACGAAGGTAACATCCGGAAGATTCCCGGAAGCATACAACACCTTGAACTTGTCCTCCGACGTCGTCACCGGAACCCAGTCGATTTTTAGCTTCGTATTCGTCCGCTTCTCGAATTCTTTAACGACCGGATTGTTGTCGTCAGGAAATTGAGTGCCATAGCTTAGCGTGTTTAATGTAAGCTCTACCGGCTCCTTGGCTTTTTCCGTTTGCTGCGTTCCACCGGTTTTCGCGTTTCCTCCGCAGGCGGTCAATAGAAGCGATGAAGACAATAGTACCGAAAGCGGTAAATAAATTTTGTTCATAAGCAGCCTACCTCCCTTTAATTCTCCATTTATGTAATCATTCCTTAACAGAGCCTACCATTGCCCCTTTGGCAAAGTGCTTTTGAAGGAACGGATACACCAGCATAATCGGCAGCGTGGCAATGACGACTGCGGCCATCTTCAAGGTTTCGGTCGGCATCTGCCGGTTGGAGCGAAAATCCATGGCGGAGCCTCCGTTAACGGATGACGTCGGATCGACCAGCATGTTCTGCAGAAGTACTTGAAGCGGCCATTTCTTATGATCGTTGATAAACATAATGGCATTGAAGAAAGTGTTCCAATACGAGACGGCAAAGAACAATCCGAAAGCGACCAGGGCCGGGACGGATAGCGGCAGGATGATCCGCAGCCAAACCCCTATTTCATTAGCTCCGTCTATTCTGGCCGCCTCTTCCAGGCTGTCGGGAATGCTGTCGAAAAAACCTTTCATCAATAAGACGAACCAGCCTCCGGTGAGCGAAGGAATGACTAGAGACCACAGACTGTCGATCAAACCTAGCTGACGGACGATCAAATATTGCGGAATCAACCCGGGCTGGAATAAAATCGTGAACAGAATGGCAAACATGAAAATTCTTCGGAACCGCAATCTTTTGCGGGAAATGGCATAGGCGAGTCCGGAGCTGACCGCCAAGCTCAGCATCGTTCCGACCGTCGCCAGGAAGGTGCTTACGCCGATGGCATTCAATACCGTATCGGTAGACAGCAAATACTGGTAAGCGCTTAAAGTCCATTGGGTCGGGAATAAAATAAGTGGTTTCTGATAATATTCGACCGGATCGGTAAAAGAAAGGACGAACGTATAATAAATCGGAAAAAAGCAGGCGAAACTGATCAGCAGCAAAAACAAGATGTTGCAAACGTCGAAAATCCGGCTCCCCAAGCTTTTATTGGCCATCGATCAGTATACCCCCTCTTCGCCGAACCGTTTGGCCATTTTGTTGGCCAGCACTACAAGGATAACGCCGACGACCGATTTGAACAGACCGATGGCCGTGCTGTAGCTGAACTCTCCTTGTTTGATCCCCGTTCTATATACGTAAGTATCGAAGACGTCTGCGACGTGGGAAACGGCCCCGTTCATCATCAAATAGACCTGCTCAAATCCGGTATCCATGATCGCCCCAAGTCTAAGAATGAACAGGATGACGATGACGTTGCGAATGGCCGGCAAAGTAATATGCCACATTTGACGAAACCGGTTAGCTCCGTCCATTACGGCAGCCTCGTACAACTGCGGATCAACCCCGGCGATCGCCGCCAGGAAAATAATCGTTCCCCATCCCGCTTCCTTCCACATGGATTGCGCTGTCAGCATTCCCCAGAAATAATTCGGCTCTGTCAGAAAGCTGATCGGTTTCATTCCAAGAGCGGCTATCAGTTTGTTAATCAGCCCCTCAGATTCGGATAGCATAAGGAAGGTAAGGCCGGCGATAATGACCCACGACAAAAAATGAGGTACATAAATGATCGTCTGCACAAAACGTTTATAAGCAAAGCTCCTCAGCTCGTTCAGCAGCAGGGATAGAATAATCGGAAACGGGAAAAAGAAAGTAAGATTCAACAAATTGATCGCCATCGTATTGCGGAATAAAATGTAGAAATCTTCATTGGAAAAAAAACGTTGAAAATGCTCCAGTCCTACCCATTCGCTCTTCAAAATTCCGAAATAAGGGGAATAGTTTTGAAACGCGACCGCAAGTCCGCCTATCGGAACATATTTAAATATGAGGAAATAAAGCAATCCGGGAAGCGCTATCAAATATAAGTATTTGTCCCTCTTTATATCCAACCAAAGCTTGCGTTTTTTGGACGGAACCCGCCCAGGCTTAGCGGCCGTTTCTGAAGTAGTTTCTGCATGCATACTCATCCCTCTCTTTTTCATAGTTTTCAGCAGTTGTTGTCCTTGTTATGAAGGATCGCCGCAAGATGGCAGCGTCCCGAACAGGTATTGCCGCCTTGTTAATAAACTACTCAAGCGAACCGTTTCAAGCAATCATTGCTTTTTGCACCGGCGTTTCCGGCCATAGTTTTTTTTTGCAAAGCACCGGTACTAGTCTATATTCCCAAGAAGGCTTCTTTCCTCTCGATTTCCACAAGCTTATCCCATCGTAGAAAGAGATAATCAGCATAAGAAAAAGGCTGATCCCAAAAATAATTCTTAAGGGGCAGCCTTCGTTAAATCCATTTCCTCTAGATTTCAATCCGTCACCAAATAACCATGAGTTTGGTTTCTTAGCAATAATTCTTATTTAGCGGTAGTGTATTTTTTAATATCGGTATACAATTTTTTGTTCTCGTCCGAAAGCTTGGCGTATTTCGTCAGATACAGATTGAGCACCTTGTCGTATCCCATGATATCCAATTCTTCTTGGAAATGACCCCAATCCGCTTCCATATTTAGCTCCCCGGAGACAAACTTGATCAACTTCTCGTTCACAAGCTTGTTGAGCGGTGTCATCACTTTAGTTATTTCAATCATATCCTCTTGTGTAAAAGGAACAGCCGGCCCGGTGAAAAATCCGACCGAATCCGCATGCTCGTAATAAAGCTTCTGCGCTTCGAGCCCGGCCGCCCCCCATCTGCGGGCATATTCCGCATAATCGCCTCCTGATCTCCATCCCTGACATGCGCGATTAACCGCTCGTAAGTGAAATCCTCGGATAACGTTTCCGGCGCGGGCCGCAGATCCCATAAATCGGCACGGTCAAGGCTGAATCTGAGCGGTGCGCCATTTCCCCACAGCAGACACCCTATCCAACCGTTGCCGAGCGGGAGCGCTTCATCCCAACGGTCGATTGCCCGATTGAAATTCAAGAAATACGGTTCCATATTCCATCCCCTCTCTTCGCGGACTCTTTCCGAAATATCCCATAACGGAAGAATGTCTCTAAATATCACTTATTCGCTCTTTCATTGTACATTTTTAAGATCGACTCATAATCCCCCATCTTGTTAAGCGTCGACAGGAACTTGTCCCAATCCGCAAAGCTCGTTTCCCCTTTGATAAATTTAACCGTAGATTCGCTTACGTACGTGTTGATCGGAGTCATCGTATTGGCGATCCTGTCGTTCTCATCTTTAGTAAAGACGATTTTCGGGGCCCGGTCGCCGGGCGCAATCGATTCTTTCCCGCCGTATTTATCGGATGCAATCCAATAATTCTCCTCCTGCGCTTGGCCGTCATGATAGAACAGAACATCGGGGATGGAAGTATAGACCGCAAGTCTTTCCTGAGGAGTAAAGACGATTCCCGGGCGGCAGGTCATAGCGGCGGACACGCACATTTTAGCCAACTCTCCTTTGAAGTCTTCGGAATTTCGCAACTCAGGCAAAAACCGCTTCTCACCGTCTTTGATCTCGTACGTTTGGCCTTCGATTCCCCACATGAGCAAATCCACCATTTTATTGGAATATTGATAGTCCAACAGCTTGACAAGCTGCTCCTGATTTTTGGCTTTAGCCGAAATGATCAAGCCGTACCCGTTCCTCAATCCTTTACCGGCCGGTTCGCTGTCGATTTTCCATGCCTTCCCATATTTCGGGTTATCCGCATGCAGGGCAAGTGTCCATTGGACACCGGCCTGTTGGTTCGCATTGAAATCAGCTACATAACCGGACCATATCTGCGGAAATATGAACGTTTTTCCGTTGGTCGCCTTCGCTTTCGCCTGATCGATATCGTCGGACCAATAAGCCGGGTCAAGCAATTTATCCGTATACAGTCGATTGACGAACATCAACGCTTCCTTGAACCTTTCCTCCGTTGGTCCGTATACATATTTCTCGCCGTTCCAATAAATACCCGCAGATGTATGGTTGGCGTTAAGAAATCCGCTCAATCCGAGATACTGCTCACTCTGGGAAATCGGATAGGAATCCGGATAAAGCGCCTTCAACTGTTTGGCGGCATCATATAATTCATCCCATGTTTCCGGAATCTTGATGCCATGCTTATTGAAAATGTCCAGACGATACGCTGCGGCATATTGGCTCGGCTCGATATCGGTCGGATTGTTAAAGCCGTCATAGAAAGCGTACATCTTCTGATCGGGCGTATAAAGATATTGTTCCGCATTGGGCGTTGCCGCCACATATTCTTTATAGTTAGGCATTGTATCCATGTATTGGGAAAGCTCCAAAAACAGCCCCTGCTCCCCGTACTTCTGGATAGCATCGTTGCCTAACACCAGCATGATGTCCGGAATGTCTCCGCTTGTCAGCATAACGTTCGTTTTCTCTTTATATTCCGCCCAAGGGATCCGATTCCATTCGAATTCCACCTTATCCCCAAGATAGCTCTCGATTTCCTTCTCGTACTCTTGCTGAATAAGAGTCCCCTTAGGATCACCGCCAAAATGGGGAATGACCACCTTCAGTTTCAAGCCGGCTTCCTGGTCCCCGGAATCCGTATTCAAAGTAGAATCTTCCTTGCCGCACCCGGCCGCCACACCCATGACCAATACTAACCATAAGACGATAGTTAAAGCTCTTATCATCGTCAATAACCTCCCCCATAGATTCATAGATTGAACTTAAATCGCTATTCAACCCATTTCCTACCCTTTAAGCGAACCGACCAGTACCCCTTTCACGAAATATTTTTGGACGAAAGGGTAAATACAAAGGATCGGCGCCATCGTAATCACAATTGCGGCCATTTGTATATTTTTCGGATTGATCTGCCTGTTTTGGATCATTTCGCTGATTTGCTGGCTCTGCCCATAGCCTTGCTGGGTAAAAATAATGCTGCGCAAAAACATTTGGATCGGATACTTGCTCTCATCCTGCAAATAGATCAGTGCGCTGAACCATTCATTCCAATGGGCGACAATCGTAAATAAAGCAAAGGTGGCGAGCAGAGCTTTGGATAATGGCAAATAGATTTTAAACAGCACAACCAGATCGCTCGCACCGTCCATATAAGCCGATTCCCGCAGCTCATTGGGCAGATTTTGAAAAAACGTTCGAAAAATAATGACGTTATAAGCGCTTATACACCCTGGGAGCACCATGACCCAGAACGTGTTCAGCAGCCCCAAATTTTTGATCAGCAAATAGGTCGGAATCATTCCGCCGCTGAAAAACATCGTAACGGCCAAGAAGATCGTTATGAACTTCTTTAATTGGAAATTTCCGATCGTTAGAGGATAGGCCATCAAGGACGTGAGAAATAACGTAAGGAATGTACCGGCGGCCGCGTACAAAATCGTATTTTTGTAGCTGATATACACCAATTGCTTGCTGAAAATGACTTCATACCCTTTGACGTTGAAGCCCTTCGGAAAAATATTGACCTGACCGAGTGCAATGAAATCTGCGTGACTTAACGAGATGGCGATAATGTTTAACAACGGATAGACCATGATGACTACAAGAACCAACATAAAAAAGTAGTTCGAGGCATCGAACAGCTTGGAGCCGAAACTTTGCCTATATTGCATCTGCTTCACCTACCATAAGCTCGTTTCCGAAAATTTACGCGAGAATCGATTAGTCGCATAGACGAACAAGAAGGAGACGACGGACAGCATGAGACCCACTGCAGCCGCATATTCGAACCTGCCGCCTTCCAAACCGACGCGGTACACATAAGTGCCGATCACATCCGCCGTTTCGTAGGTTCCGGGATTGTACATCAGCATGACCTTCATAAAGTCGGTGCCCAGAATACCGCCAACCGATAAAATGAACAAAATGACCGTTGTCGGAATCAAGGCCGGCCAGGAAATATGCTTCATCTTCTGCCAGCGGTTCGCGCCGTCTATCGAAGCGACATCATAAAGAGTCGGATCGGCTCCGCTGAGAGCGGCCAAATACAGAATGGTTCCCCACCCTATTCCCTGCCAAATACCCGATCCGATAAACAGAGTACGGAAAAATGCAGGCTCCGACATGAATTGGACCGCCTCCATTCCGAAGAAGCCGGTTATTTTGTTGAACAATCCGTCCAACGAAGCGAATTCCTTGATCATCCCGACGATAATGACCGTGGAAATAAAATGCGGGAAATATGAAACCGTTTGCACAAATTTCTTGAATTTTAAATGCTTAAGTTCGTTTAGCAGCAGAGCGAGAATGATCGGCGCCGGAAAACTCCATAACAATCCGTATATGCCAAGCAGGAGCGTGTTTTTAATCGTTCGGACCGCTAGCGGATTGGAGAAAAATTCCGCAAAGTATTTGAAGCCCACCCATTCGCTTCCCCAAATCCCTTTGGCAACGTTATAGTCCTGGAACGCGATCAACACCCCGTACATTGGAAAATAGCTGAACACAAGAACGATTATAAATCCGGGAAGAATCATTAAATATAAATATTTCTGTTTAATCATGTTTCTAACCATGTTGTGCCGTTTCGCCGGCTTCATTGGTTTGTCCATGGATACCGTCGGCATGCCAGGCGGATTTGTCAATGGTAACCCCCCTTTTCTTATAGGATAGCTTGCAGTATGAAACTCGCTCCACTCAAATCTAGTGCAATCTCCTCATCGATTCAATGTAAAAAAGATCAGATCATATTCGTTTCGTTAGATTTCGTATGGATACATTGTTAGCAGATGTATAAATGTTTAGGATTGGCGGTTAAGATCTGCCTTCATGAGCTTGATCGCACCAATAATCGACTGTATAGTGAATTCATCATAGGATCATAGGGTCGGCAGCAGCGGACTCTCATTAAGGAGGTTGGATGACAGTCTTGCTTGAAGTCAGAAGCTTTATAGGCACCCACGGCAAAGATTGGGAGGACGAACGACTGTGGAGACATCGGGATTTGGAGATAACCGTTGTGCTGGAAGGAAGAGGACGGTTTTGCCGGGAAGATGATGAAAGAACTGTGGATGCGGGGCATGTCATCCTCATTCCTTCGGGCGTCCCCCATTCCTTTCATGCGATAACCCCTATTCGTTTCGGGGTTCTATTGATTGACGGACTTCCTCCAGAAGTTCGAAATTTGTTCGACAGATTGATTATCGGCGGCCTTCCCCGAATCATCGCCTTGTCACGTCTGGATCAGGATCATTATGAACGGCTGTTCCGCGAATGGCTCCGGGTCCACTTCTCCCCGTTAAAAGAACCGGAAAGAAATTACTTGGTTTGGATCGAAATGCTGCTGTTATTTCTTAACGAACATTCCCATTCGGATCAGCAAGCTCTTTCGATCTCTCACATTGGCGATTACATTCGGCAGCATTTGCAAGATTCCATTCAAATCGCCGCTTTGGCCTCAATGGCCGGTCTCTCGGAGGAAGGGTTTCGCAAACGCTTCTACAAAATATACGGAAGGACACCCAAGCAATACCAGCAAATGTGCAGGCTGGCGGAAGCCAAATGGCTGCTAAGCTCTTCGGATAAAGATATGCAGTCGATCGCTAACCTGATCGGTTTTACCCAGCTTCATTCCTTCTCCCTTTGGTTTAAAAAACTGGAAGGCTGTCCCCCTTCCGAATGGAGAGCCCGTCAGCGGTTGTATCATCAGTGAAAAACGGCTCCGGCGGGTTTTGCGTAAATAGTGTCCGGTTTTGGCTAACGACTTCTCCTTAAGGATCCCCTATGCTGATAAGGAATCCATAACACCGAAGCCAACCATTCGGAAGGCCGGAAAGGAGAAGATCAGGCATGAAGGTAACCATCGGACAAAGGGAACTGGAGATGGGAAGCAAGTATTTGACCGAATTAAGGAGCAGCAATGATATTTGGGAGGATACGGAGGCGTTGAGAGCTCGTCTGGCGGAAGACGGATATTTGCTGATCCGGGGATTCCACGATCGGGAGCGAGTGCTGTCCGCGAGAATGGATTTTTTGCGGAAGCTGCAGGCCATGGGCAGGCTTGACCCCCATGCTCCGCTTGAAGAAGGCGTCATTTCCAAAGAAAATAAGGGCGGGATGTGGGGGGGAAGCGCCGAAGAGCTGCAAGCCGACTTTCCACATTTTTTGGAGGTCGTTAACCATCCTTCCGTCATGAGCTTCTTTGATCGTTTGCTGGGCGGTAAATCTATGACATACGACTATAAGTGGCCTCGCGCCATTGCTCATGGAGGAAACACCGGCGCCCATTACGATGTCGTCTACATGGGAAGAGGAACGAAGAACGTCTACACGATGTGGACCCCTTTCGGGGACACCCCGCTTGAATTGGGAACGTTGGCCATGTGTCTCGGATCGCAGCATTATGACAAAATTAAACAAACGTACGGAGAAATGGACGTCGATCGCGACAATGTCGCTACAGGCTGGTTCTCCGAAGATCCGGTCGAAATCGTCGATACGTACGGGGGCCAATGGGCGACAACGGCCTTTGAAGCCGGGGACGTGATCATCTTCGGAATGTACATGATGCATACGTCGTTGAACAATAGGACCAACCGATTCAGAATCAGCTCCGATACCCGCTATCAGCTTGCTTCGGAGCCTGTCGACGAGAGATGGATCGGGCACAAGCCGAAAGGACATTACGCCTGGGGCAAAACTCCGCAGAAATCGGTTGCGGATGCTCGTAAAGAATGGGGCGTTTGATACCAATTAGGAGATATGCGGATGAAGATGAATGATAGCCCTCTGGGTTATGGAAGGAACTTTAATATCAGGAAGCAAGACTAACTGCTCAATTGTTCACCGTATCACCTGCTATTACGCCCTGACGGCATCCTTCATCTCTAATAATCACTTTTTCATTACGGTTGGTCCCGAATAGGAGTGAACAGCCGCTCCCTCCTATTCGGGTAATCTATTTCCTGCCGGTTTACTCCATCTTAATTCGCAGCTCTTCCACGGAAGTCTTGCGGCCGCTGCGCTTCGGCTCAGCAGGAATAATTGCCGGCGGGGCCTCTCCCGCCTCCACCATCCGACGGATCAAACGGTCACGCAGATCATCGGCTACCGCGCGGAAGCTGTCCATTCCGACGAGATTCGTCAGTTCATAAGGGTCCGCCTGCAGATCATATAGAAATTGCTCCACATATTGCTCCGATCCGGCTTGCTCAGAGCCATGCTTATCGGGGGCGGCCACGCTGTACTTCCAGCGTTCCGTACGGATGGCGCGGCCAATATGCGATTCACTGATCTGCACGAAAACCTCCTGCGGCCAATTCTTCTTCTCTCCCCGCAGCAGCGGCAGAATAGAACGGCCTTGCATGTCGTCAGGGACGGGGATCCCGACCGCATCCAGCAGCGTAGGCGGGAGATCGACCAGCGAAACCAGACTGCGGAGCTGTCCGCCCGACTGGAAGCGGGAGCCGTGAATAGCGGTCGGCACCCGGATCGAGCTGTCATGGCAGGAGCGCTTGTACTCTCCGTTCCTCGTCTTGAAATGACAGCCGTGATCCGATGTGAACAGCACAATCGTATCGTCCGCAAGCCCGAGGCTCTTCAGTGCATCCAGCAGGCGGCCCAACGCTTCATCCAGCCGCTTGATCATTCCGTAATAGCCGCCCAGATGAGCATGGGCCGTCCCCCCAAGCGCTGCCAAATCCGGCGGTATATATTTGCCGGTATATCTTTCTTCATAGCCTGTCGGCGCCGGATAATTGTCCGAATGATTCTGATGATGCGGCTCCAGATAAGAGAGGAACAGGAAGAACGGCTCGTCCTGATGGCGGTCGATATAGCGAATGGCCGCATCGGTGATGGCATCGACCCGGTATCCGGGCAGCTTCACCGGATGATTGTCGTTATCGTACATGACGGTATCGTAAGCATCTGACGAAAATTCAAGGATATTGGACCCCAGCCAGTACCGATAACCTCCCCTCTGCTCCTTCGGAACCGGCTCCTGATCCGCCAGGTGCCATTTCCCAATATACCCGGTCCGGTAACCGGCCTCGCCAAAATAATGGGCCAACGTTCTGGAGGACTTCGATAACGGGATGCCGTTAATATAACAGCCTGTCGCTGTCGCATATTTGCCGGTTTGCAGAGACGAGCGGGCCGGACCGCATACTGGCTGGCATGTATATGAATGGAAAAGATGGGTTCCTTCAACAGCCATCCGGTCAAAATTAGGCGTTAGTCCCAACGGATTGCCATGCACTCCTGTACTGTCCCAGCGCTGCTGGTCTGTAAAAAAGACGACCACATTCGGCCGTTTCTGCGTAGCCAATGTTTATCCCTCCCATTGTCATCTACAATCTATGAGTCTGTCCAACGGATAGTAATTCTTGAATATGGCTAATTATTATAGATACGGCAATAAAGATATACGTCCATTCCGTTCCGAAGAAAGTGCCTCCGAAGCTACAAACATCATACTCCTTCCCCAAAAAGTGAGGACAGGCTTTGTAGCGATTTTCATTTACTTTTCGGGGACCCCGGTCAAACCCGTTACTCCCTTCTAGTAAATAGCCTTCGGATGATTGGAATATAAAGCCAAGACTAGCCCTGGAGACATCTTTCTTTCTCCACTTCATGGACTATAATCGTTAGCTTGCTCTTCAATCATCTTGCCGCCTTGCTGATAGTACTTTTCGACGAATTCGTCGAACTTGTCAACATCTCAAAAGCTGAAAGCACGCACTGGAGGCAGCAAATGATATTGGTCTGACTATCATGCCAATATTACCGCTCGCCTGTTGAGGCGCGCGTCTAGTAACATTTCACAGCCCCGATAAGCTTTCCTCCGCTTAAAAACCGTGCTTGCGAAGCCATGCAGCGCAAAGCTTCGTCCATTGATTCACGTGCTCATCCTCCCTGGCCAATCCCAGCCCATGCCGGCCGTGCGGGAAGACATGCAGCTCGAACGGGATGCCGAATCGGCTCAGCGCATTCGCAAACAACAAGCTGTTCTGGACGGGCACGCTTTGATCGTCTGCCGTGTGCCAGATGAACGCGGGAGGTGTCGCGGCATCTACCCGCCGTTGGAGCGACAGCCTTTCTTGAAGCTCAGGCGAGGGGTTCGGCCCAAGAAGGTTCCGACAGGAGCCTTCATGCCCGTCCTCTCCAAAGGTGATGACCGGATAGCTCAGCACCATCAGGTCAGGACGGGCAGAATGCCGCTCGATGGCGTCGTCACTCGTTTCGGCAGCCGCAGCTTCGATCGTCCCCGCCGCAGCCGCAAGATGGCCTCCCGCGGAGAAGCCGAGTATCCCGACCCGTTCCGGATCGATATTCCATTCTGCCGCCAGATGCCGGACTAGCCGAATGGCCCGGTGCGCATCCGACAGCGGCAGCGGATGACGATGCGGAGCAACCCGGTAGTCCAGGACGAACGCGGTAATGCCCAATCCGTTCAGCCAACGGGCGACGGGCTCCCCTTCGTGCCCCGCCTTGCGGGCATACCCGCCTCCCGGACATATGACCATCGCCGGCCTCGGCCCGGTTCCCTCTGCCCAATAGGCAGTCATGGACGGGAGGACATGTTGAGCTTCTGCGGCACCGAAAGCTGCCGTGCCTTTCATATCATCCGCAGCTTCTGCAGCTGACGCAACTCCATCAGCTTCCGTAACTTCCACAGCTTCCGCAGCCTCCGTAACTTCCACAGCTTCTGCAGCCTCCGTAACTTCTGCAGCTTCTGCCGCTTTCGCCAATTCTCCCTCCATTCGAGGAGAAGACTCGGGATACAACCAAATTTTCATAGGAACTACTCCTTGAAGAGTATTGAATTTCCGAGAGCATCCAAACCAGATATAGCGCAATAGTGCACCTTAATTCTCCATTTCGGTCATTTCAGCCGAATAAAGTGCAATCGTGCACCTTAAATCGGTCCAAATCTGGAATTTCTGCAAAAGGGCGTGATTAAAGAGCAGTTTTGCACCTGGAAGGAACCAAATGCCGAAAAACGTTGAATTAAAGAGCAGTTCTGCACCTTAAATCGGCAGATAGTACAAGTCCTGGCAAAAGTATCGAGCAAGAACCAGCAAATATACAGGTCTTTGGAAGGAAACGAGTTGAAATCAGCTAATGACATGCAAATATGCAGGTGGATTCAGTCATTTGACCGATTTTCTCATTATGGCGGAAAATGACCTGCAGTTCTGCACGTCTTCAACGTGGTTTGCCGGAATTTCGTAAATGGACATGCGCTTTTGCACGTCTTTTTCGACGTATACCGGATTCTCACAGACGAACATGTACTATTGGTCTTCGATGCTTACGAGATTCTCGAAATAGCATGCGCTTTTGCATGTCGTTGCCATGGAAACACCCTCTTCCCCCTTCATGAACTTTCCATTATAGTTCGATCATGAAGAGGAGAAGGGAAATATTCAACTAACCAGAACTTTATCTGCGAATGACTTTTGATCATTACGAGAATCAAATCTACTGTTAAATCAAGCTCAATTATACCTTGTTTCCGGATAAATAAACCAGATATTTGAACATATTCATTTCCCGATAATAAGCTCTCCGGCACGTATTGTTTGACAGACCTTGGAGGTAGTAACCGGTTTTTGCTTCAGTTCTTGGAGAAGCAACCGGTTTGTGCTTCAGTCCTTTGGGGAAGCAACCGGTTTGTGCTTTAGTCCTTTGGAGAAGCAACCGGTTTGTGCTTCAGTCCTTTGGAAAAGCAACCGGTTTGTGCTTTAGTCCTTTGGAGAAGCAACCGGTTTGTGCTTCAGTCCTTCGGGGAAACAACCGGTTTGTGCTTCAGTCCTTTGGAGAAGCAACCGGTTTGTGCTTTAGTCCTTTGGAGAAGCAACCGATTTGTGCTTCAGTCCATGAGCTGAATTAAGAAGGAGAAGGTCCTGATCCAAATCAACGAAGTCGCTTTTCAGGAATCCGCCCTCTTCATGCCCCCTCACCTAGTCGCTAACCACTCAAAAACCTCCCCGTCCCGAATCAGGAGGAGAGGCTCTTTAGTTTTATCCCAGATTAGGTTGATCCGTCAAAGTAACAGCCGCTTCGCCCGTTCCATGCAGCTCGAAGATGATGATTTCGTTCTGCCCTTCCCTTAATAAGGGACCCGGAATGTACAGCGTCTCTTGGGGACCGCGCTCCCAATAGCGGCCCAGATTAAAGCCGTTGATATAAGCCACCCCTTTAGTCCATCCAGACATATCCAAGTACGTATCCGCAGCCACGTCCACCTGGAAAGTACCCTTGTAAAATACAGGCTTCCCTGTGGGAGCAAAAGTTCCCTCTCCCTCTTGAAACACCAGCTCGGTCAAGTCGTCCAATGGGAGAGGATGAATAGTCCAGTGGTAAAGAGCCTGATAGCCTAGCCGCACAGCTTCGGTAATTCCCTTATAATCCTTTAATTTGGGCCCGTAATTGACCCTGCCCATATTTTCTACGAGAATACGGAGCTCGGCCCCTTCCTTCGGAATCTCCAGTTCGACCTTGCCCTCCTTATCCCATCTCTCCAGTACCCCTTGGAACTCACCATTCAAAAAAACCAGCGCCCGGTCATGGACATCCTGAAGAACCAGCTTCGCCTTCTCCCTCGGTCCCGATACATGGGTCGTGTACAGAATAAAGCCGTAGTTCTGGCCAAGCTTCTCCATCGGCTCCGGACAGGTCCGGGCCACGGGCTGGGAAAGGGCTGGCAAGCTGTCAAACAAGCTCGTTTGCCCGGTCAATTCCACACGCCCATAGCTCTTCTTCTTTACCGGCTCCAGTAGAATCGACTCATCCACCTTGGCATATTTCGCAATGACTTCACGGAAAGCGAAATATTTCTCGGTCCGCTCTCCTTCCTCACTCAAAGCCGAGTCATAGTCATAGCTGGTTACCGTCGGCTCATAAAATCCGCCATAGTTGGCTCCATTGTAAAACCCGAAGTTCGTCCCGCCATGGAACATATAGAAGTTAACCGAAGCCCCGACCTTCAACATATCGTCCAATACAGCCGCAGCATCCTTGGCGTCTCGGGTGTGATGCTCTTCCCCCCAATGGTCAAACCAGCCATTCCAAAATTCCATGCACATCAGCGGCTTGCCCGCTTGGTATTCTTCCAGCTTGGCAAAAGCTTCCTCCACTCTGGAACCGAAGTTGACCGTAGCCAACACCCCGTCCACCATTCCGCCCTGCAGCATAACATCAGTCGGACCGTCGGATGTAAACAGCAGCACATCCATTCCACGTCGAATCATACTTTCTTTAAGATGCTCCAAATAACGTTTATCATTGCCATAGCTGCCGTATTCGTTCTCAATTTGCATCGCGATAATCGGTCCGCCGTTCGTGCACAGCAGAGGCTTCAGCTTCGGCAACAGCACGTCATAGTATGCATCGACTTTATCCAGAAAAGGCTGATGATAGCAACGAAGCTTCATATCCGGATAACCCAGCAGCCAGGCCGGCAGGCCGCCGAATTCCCATTCCGCGCAAATATAAGGGCTGGGGCGTACAATAACGTGCAGATCGAGCTCGCCGGCAATCTCAATAAAACGAACCAGATCGGCTATGCCGCTGAAGTTAAATTGCCCTTCCTCAGGCTCATGAATATTCCATGCGACATAAGTTTCAACGGTATTTAAACCGCAGGCTTTCATCTTAAGCAAGCGATCCCGCCAATACTCCGGCACGACCCGAAAATAATGCATCGCCCCGGACAGAAGTTGAATCGGTTTTCCATCGTACGTAAATTGATTCCCGCTAATCGCAAATTGTCCCATAGAGCAGCCTCCGTTTTCTATATCCATATTAAAATCAGGTTACCTTCATAATAGAAAGCTGAGCCTATTTGTACAATTAGCAAACCATCCCTGTTTTTGTACATTTGTGTCGCATCCATGTTATAATTTTTACAGAAATATGCATGTCTGTCCTATCTCTGCAGGTAAAGGGTGACCGTGATGAACATCGATATATATTTCCCCAACATGACCAGCACTTTACAAATCGTCGGCTGCCACTTCAGCGTGAAGCCTCCCGGGTGGTCGTTCCCTAATCACCATCACCATCTGTTTGAGCTTTTATATTGCTGGGGCGGAAGTGTAACCCATATAATTAATGGGCACAAGCTGCAACTGCATGCAGGAGATTGGCTGCTGCTGAAGTCCGGGGTGCGGCATGAAATGGAAAATAAATCAGAGGAGCCCTATTCTTTCTTTAATCTTCATTTTGACATCGATGATCCGAAGCTGCGCCAACGGTTAAGCCATTCCCCGTACGGGCGTTTGACCAAGGAGGAAGCCTTGCAAACGAACCTGTCCCGATACATTCAGGAAATCGAGCAACTGCTGCAGCGGAGTTTACTGTCCGACAACAGCTTGCCTTCATGCCCCGACGCCCGTCTGGAGCTTACCTATGACAACCAAATCGCGCTTCAAGCCTTCACCCTGCTGATCGTCAGGGAAATCGTTCTTTTTCTGTCATCCGGCAAAAGCGGTTCCGATCTGCCCGCTCCCCATAAAGACGCCACCCAGAACGAAGCGGATACCGCCCATATCATTGCAGAAAGACTGCAATCCATGGTGCTTACTGCCGGGTCCGTCTCAACTATTGCGGAGGAGCTCCATCTTAGCCGCAGTCAGTGCAGCAAAATTTTTACCAAAATTTACGGAATTCCCCCGCGACAATATTTAAGCCGGTTGAAGCTCAATAAAGCGAAGGAGCTGTTGGTCAACAGCGATATGACTATTGAAGCCATCGCTTCCCGGCTTGGCTTCGGATCCATCAGCCACTTCTCGAGACAATTCCGCCGTTGGGTCGGCAAGTCTCCCAGCCAGTTTCGTCCTAAGTACACTTTACTGAATGATAATAAGCCTACAAATCCCTGAAGGTCGACAAGATCACCCGTCTAGTCTCGCTGGCGCAAAATGGTAAGACCCTCCCCGATCACTTACAAAAAACATACAAATATGCACGTCATTGTAAGCTTTATAGTTGAAATTAGCTAAAGACATACAGTTGTGCAGGTAAATTTAGTCATTCGGCCGATTTTTGGCTTTTGACAGGGAATGACGTGCATGATTGCACGTCTTCTTCCTATAAACCGGCATTTCTTAAAATTGACCTACTGCATGTCAATCTTGTGGTGCTCCTCCGGCGATGACCGCAATGTTGAGAGGCTCAGCAGCAAATTATTTAATTTCTCCAGTGAATCTGAAATAAGTCAACTACTAAAGAAAGATGCTCTTTTTTATAATCAATATATGAAAGTGCTTACAATGTTTCAAGTAAAGGAGGGCAAGGAGGAACTTGAAAGAGACACTGCACATTATGTATAAGAATCGCGTCTGGATTCTTATGGTATTGCCGGGAACAATTTGGTTTCTGTTATTTTCCTATTTGCCTATGTTTGGAACTGTTATCGCTTTTAAGAAGTTTCGAATAGATCCTGACGGATTTTTTGCCAGCATTATGAATAGTAAGTGGGTTGGCTGGGATAATTTCAATTATCTCTTTAGTACGAATAGCGCTTTTGTTATTACAAGGAATACTATTTTGTATAATCTAGTCTTTATTGTACTTGGGCTTGTTACAGCAGTAACAGCCGCTATCCTCCTTAGTGAACTGGCCAATAAAAAACTAGCCAAGTTTTATCAAACCGGTATGCTATTCCCGCATTTCCTATCTTGGGTGATTGTCAGTTATTTCGTATTCACCTTCTTAAGCGCTGACCGAGGTTTGCTCAACAATGTTCTTGGCTGGTTTAATATCGATGCGGTTTCTTGGTATAACGAGCCGAAATACTGGCCGTTCATCCTCGTGTTTATGAGTATGTGGAAAGGTATCGGCTA
Organism: Paenibacillus sp. J2TS4; assembly: GCF_018403245.1. Lineage (GTDB taxonomy): Bacteria > Bacillota > Bacilli > Paenibacillales > NBRC-103111 > Paenibacillus_L. Next base: position 819,476 of record NZ_BOSH01000001.1, on the reverse strand, counting down.
CGGAAGTATCGTCTATCTAGCTGCGATTGTCGGGATCGACAGAACGTATTATGAGGCAGCCATGATGGATGGGGCGACGAAATGGCAGCAAATTCGTCATATAACCTTGCCGATGATTAAACCCCTTATGATTATATTAACGATTATGAACGTCGGAAAGATATTCAATTCTGATTTTGGATTATTTTATCAAGTGCCTCGTGATTCAGGAGCCTTGTACTCTGTTACGAACGTAATTGATACATTCGTCTATCGTGGTTTAATGACGATTGGAGATATCGGAATGAGTACAGCAGCCGGTCTTTATCAGTCAGCAGTCGGCCTTGTGCTTGTACTGTTAACGAACCATATTGTCAGAAAAATTGACGAGGATAATGCATTATTTTAGCTTCATTCGACGGAGATAAATGCAATAGGCGATGGAATACTCAAATTTATTGATGGGGGGAAAGCGCGCCTTATGAGGAGTCAAGATAGTAAACGTGTTTCTATCGTGAAGACGATACAAGGACACCCTATAAAAAGGAAAAAATATCATAACTATCATCATTTTCATCCGCTAACAAACTGGATTATGAGTTTGCTATTAGGGATCTTTACATTCATGTGTATCTTCCCGTTTATCTACGTTATTATCATATCCTTTACAGATGAAACAACCATAGTGAAAGAAGGCTTCCAGCTTGTCCCGAAAGCATGGAGTCTAGATGCTTATAAATATTTGTGGGCCGTTAAGGATCAGTTACTTCGTTCCTACGGGGTTACAATCTTTATTACGATCGTAGGAACGCTAATTAGCTTAGCGTTAATCACCTTTTATGCATATGCGATTTCCAGACAACAATTTAAATATAGAAGATTTTTCACATTTCTTGCCTTCTTCACATTATTATTTAGCGGTGGGTTAGTCCCAAGCTATATCGTGGCAACACAGTTTCTTGGTTTGAAAAATACGATTTGGGCCTTGATTTTGCCGCTTGCGATGAATGCGTTTTATATCATTATTATGCGTACCTTCTTCATGAGATCGGTTCCAGAAGCGATTTTAGAATCGGCCAGAATGGATGGTGCCAGTGAGTGGAGAATATTTTACCGAATTGTTTTTCCGCTTTCTTTACCGGGCATTGCGACAATCGCCTTATTCAGTACGCTAGGTTATTGGAACGATTGGTTTAACGCTTTGTTATACATTGATGAGCCTAGTCTTGTACCATTGCAATCATTGCTGATGAAGATTGAAGCAAATCTTGAATTTATGAGGCAAAACATTGAAATAAGCGCGATGCAGCAAAGCTTATTTAACACGATTCCTGCCGATGCTGCCAAAATGGCTATGGTGGTAGTTGCCACATTACCGATCGCAGTCTCCTATCCATTTTTCCAAAAGTACTTTATTAGTGGATTAACGATCGGTGGCGTTAAAGAATAATAATGAACACGAAAGGGGAGTTAACATGAGGAAAAAGCTTTTGCTTCTATTCGTTCTCGTCCTAAGCTTTGGAACCATCCTTGCCGCTTGCGGCAGTGATAAAAAGGAATCCGCTGGTGGCGGTGGAAATGGTGACAAACCATATGAGATCAAATGGTATACGATTGGAACACCCCAGAAGGATACTGAAAAAGTATTTGAAGAGGTCAATAAGTATACGAAGGAAAAAATTAATGCTACAGTTAAAATGACACAAATTGACTGGGGCGATTATGAACAAAAGATGCAGGTTATCATTTCTTCTGGTGAGCCATTTGATTTAGGCTTTACAAGCGGTGGAAACTATATTCAAGATGCTCAGAAAGGCGCATTCGTGGCCCTTGACGATTTGCTCGAAACAGATGGAAAAGAATTAAAAGAAGCACTGGACCCCGCGCTAATCGAAGGTGCTAGAATAGATGGCAAGCTCTATGGAATTCCATCGAATAAAGAAGCTGCCAGACAAACGGTTTATACATTTAATAAACGTTTAGTAGATAAATACAACTTCGATATAACTCAAGTAAAAATGCTTGAAGACCTGGAGCCAATGCTGAAAGTGATTAAAGAAAACGAGCCGGGGGTTACACCTATTGCGACATTCAAAGCGTTCCTCCCATACGATTATGTCATTACAGGCGAACTACCCTTTGCATTCCCGTTAGAAGGAGACACGGATCACGTTATTAACTTCTTTGAGACAGACTTAACCATGCAAACGTATACAACAATGCATAAATATTATCAAGCAGGCTACGTTAAATCGGATGCCGCAACAAGTAAAGATAATTGGCCAATGGATGTAGAAAACTGGTTTGTACGCATGGGTGATTCCCAGCCCTATGCAGATTTGCTTTGGACTCGTTCAGCTAAATATGATGTTGTTTCTGTACCGGCTGAAGAACCTACGACATACAATAGCTCTGTAACAGGAGCCATCCAAGCCATTTCAACAACTTCTAAAAATCCTCAAATGGTAATGAAATTTTTGAACTTGCTTAATACAGATCCTTACTTGCGAAATCTAGTGGATAAAGGAATCGAAGGAGTCCACTACGAAAAAAATGACGATGGAACGATTAAAGATCTTCCAGCACGTGTAGAAAACTACAATTTGCCAACTTATTCTTTAGGAAACCATTTTATTCTCTATCTCTATGAAGAAGATCCCGCTGACAAATGGGATACCTTTAAAGAGTTTAATGAAAGAGCTAAACCGGCGCCAACTCTAGGATTCCATTTTGATAGCGATCCGGTAAGGGCAGAGATCGCTTCGATTTCCAACGTATCGAAGGAATTCTTCCCATCACTGGCTACTGGTTCTGTTGATCCGGAAGAATACTTGCCCAAGTTTAATCAAAAATTAAAAGAGGCCGGGCTCGATAAAGTAATGGAAGAGATCCAAAAACAATATGACGAATGGAAGAATAAAAAATAAACAGAAGTGATCGAGCTGGATGTCATATTCCAGCTTGTTTTTTTTAAAGTCTTAATTCGGGGAGGGAACAGACATGACTACCCATTCTAAACCAACATTTAAACAGAAAATCTTTAATAAGCTATTGCTGACCTCCTCGATTACGATTATTGTGACGGTGATTGTGTTAATTATTACAATCACCAACTATTATTCCGATATCATTATTCAAAGAGAAATGAATTTAAATACGCGGACACTTGAAAGGGTCGAGGACTATTTTTCCAATAAGGAGTCTGACATAAATAGTGTCATTAGAAATCTTTATAATCGGGAGGATATGATAGCCGACATCATTTATGCATTACATAATGGTTATGAAGATTATACGAAATATCGGCTGGATAAATTTACAGAGAGCAAAACGTTTATTCCGAGCAACATCAATACGTATTTTAATGGTCTTTTTACTCAAGATAACGATATTAATGCTGCAGCACTAACTTCGGAAGATTACCCTGCAATCGAGTATTTGTTTATTTACGATAATGGGCGTTGGACTCAAAGTGTCGTAGCGGAGCGGCAAGTACCCGAAACAGCCGGATACCAACCCGATATACGGGTGCAGAAGCCTGTTGAGCGGGTTCTAAAAGATACGATCATTAAGAAGGTGCGAATTAACAATCCGGTTTCTTTAAAAAAAATCGGAGAGCTGACGATTTTTTATACGACTGACGGGCTAGAAAAGATTATAAAGAAGAAAAATGCAGAAGTGAGATCATCTTTCTTTTTACTGGATGAGAAAGGAAAGATTGTTTATTCGTTTAATCAAGGTGTGCCAATAGACATTACGAAAAAAGTACATCATGAAATAAACGAGAATCGGATGGAGCTAAATGGCGATACGTACTATGTCAATTCATTAGCCTCTATGGGAGAACATACATATGTAAGCGTCATTCCACAAAAAGAGCTGAATAAATTAACCTTTGTAAGAGGAACGATGTGGATATTAATTGTCCTTTCGACGATTATTGCGATTTTAATGACTTACACATTTATGAGAAATTATTCAGCACGAATAAAACAAATTAATGCAACGATTCATGAAGTTGAAAGCGGAAATTTAACTGTCCGTATTCCAGAATCGAGGCATGATGATGAATTAGCGACGATCGCGATTAGTTTTAATTCCATGCTTGATGAATTAAATGACTATATTGAGCGCTATTACATTGCTGACATAAAGCAACAGCAGGCGGAATTAAAAGCGTTACAGTCGCAAATTAATCCACATTTTCTCTTTAACACATTGGAGGTTATTCGAATGGCCGCAGTGGTCGATGGTTCAATAACGTCTAGTCATATGATCTATCATTTGTCACGACTGCTTCGTTATACATTGGAATCGAAAGAAATGGTTCCACTTCATGAAGAAATTGAAAATACGAGTCAATATTTGAAGCTGATGAAGTTACAATATCCAAATAAGCTGCAAACAGATTTTCAGATTCCTACAACAATCGAAAGCACACCGATCCAAAAATTGATTCTTCAGCCGATCATCGAAAATTATGTTGTCCATGGTTTTCGCAAGGATCAAAAGGATAATTTTTTACAAATAAGCGCCCGCCAAGCGGGAAAGAAAATCGAAATTCAAGTAATAGACAACGGGATTGGCATTCAAGAAAAAAAACTGCAATCGATTCAAGATCATATCAATAATAAAGAGGATGTTGAGATGAAATCCATTGGGTTAAAAAATGTCCAGCAACGTTTAATGCTGAAACATGGAAAGCAATACGGTATTTCACTAAAAAGTAACCCTGGCAAAGAAACGATCGTAACGATTTTAATCCCTGCAGTGGTGAATGACGATGTATAAGGTCCTTCTTGTAGATGACGAGCCGCTTATTACGAAAGGATTGCAGGCCTTGTTAAACTGGGAAGACTACGGATTTGAAATTATACAAATTGCGGAAAATGGGAAAGAAGCGCTTGAATATGTAAACGAAAATCTCATTCATTTGTTAGTGACCGATATTTTAATGCCGAAAATGTCAGGTTTAGAATTAATTGAAGAAGCCAAAAAAATCCAGCCTCATATAAAATGCATTATTTTATCCGGATATCGAGAATTTACTTATGTGAAGCAAGGCATGATGCTTGGTATTGAAAATTATTTATTAAAGCCTGTTGATGAAGAGGAATTGTTAAATACAATCCAGGCTGTAAGCCAAAAGTTCTATTCATCCTCCAAAGAAGTGCTGGAGGCGGAATTTACCACTTTGAAGGATAATACGTTATGGCGCTTGCTAAATGGCGAAATTAATAAAAATGAATGGCATGAGAGGCTCTCTTTGTATGAAATGAATGTTGCGCAGCCGCATTACAATGTTTCGATTATTCAATTTGAGAATAATAACAACATAGAGGTCAGAAAAAGCCTTCGAAGTGAAATTGAGCGGCAATATTTAGCCTCCTGCTTATATAATCCTGACCAAGAACTGATTATTATATTTTCCGGGCAAAATGAGCAGGAGCTTTATTTATACAATCAGCAGCTCGTTTCTGTATTACAAAATAAGGCGATCGGCCATTTTTATTTATCCATGGGTCAGGCTGTGGACTCGATGGAAAAACTGGAGGACAGCTATTTATTTGCTAGAGAGCTTTCATTGTTTCAAGTCTGCTTGCCATTGAATACTCTTATTTCCAATCAAGTTCATATGAATCGGCAAAAACTTTTAAATCACCTGCAGCGCCTTAAGACCAAAATGGTGAAGCGAATTTTGAACGCCGAGCAAAGTTTGCTTGAGAAGATTGAAAAATATTATGAAACGATGAAAAAAAATAAACCGTTTCTTGCACCAGCGGTAGCAAGAAAATATACGATTGATTTAGTTTCTTATATCTATCATTCCATCCATGATGTGAAGCACTACAATCATACGGCTGCCATTGAAAGACTTGTATTTGCTGCCGACATCAAGCAAATGAAAAATATTTTACTTGATTATTGCAGTGAATTAATGAATACAATTGATCATCAGCAAGATAATCGCAGTCCGATTGTGCAAAATGTTCTCCAGTATATGCATACGCATTATCATAACGAGTTATCATTAAAAACATTAAGTCAACGTTTCCATGTCAATCCCATTTATTTAGGACAGCTATTTCAAAAAGAAATTGGGGTTGTATTTTCTGAATACATCAATCGCTACCGGCTTGAAAAGGCAAAGGAACTATTAAAAACAACACATTTACGGACCGGAGAAATAAGCAAAAGAGTCGGCTATTCAGATACCGCTTACTTTTATAAACAATTTAAAAGGAATGTCGGCACAACACCAACAGAATGGCGAAACCTATAAGCCGTAACATAGCATTTACCCGAATCTTAACCTCTGCGTATCCAACGGCTGCTTATAAACTTATAATGTGAATACAAGGGGCTGTCCTCATAGAGAACAGCCTCCTTGGCCTAACTTTGTGTTATAGCGACATCGGATCAATCGAAGTAAACGGCTTTGCCGGTTCTGGATGATTCGTAGATGGCTTCCAGGATTTCCGAGACGACACAGGCTTGCTCAGGGGTAACTACAGGATCGGTATCGTTCTCAATCGCTTCGATCCACAATCTCGCCTCCAGATCCGCCGCGCTGACCGACTTACCTTCATAGAAAGCGACTCCGCCGCTCTGCAGCGAAATTTTATTCTCATACAGCCGGCTCCGCTTCTCACCGTTAATCGTCAGTCCGTCCCACATATCGGCTCCGCCTTCCGTTCCGCAAAGCGTACACTTCGCTTCGCCGGCCTGAAGCATGTTAAGCGCCCAACTCGATTCCAATATAATGGTCGCACCGTTCTGCATCGTTATCATGCCAAAAGCGGAGTCCTCGACGGTAAATTCCTGCGGATCCCAAGGTCCCCAGGCGTTAGCCGCATTTTCCTTACCGGAGAGCTTATGAAAAGCGGTCCCCAGAACGGCCTTCGGCTTATAATTGTTCATCATCCAAAGGGTCAGGTCCAGCGCATGAGTCCCGATATCAATGAGCGGTCCGCCGCCTTGCTTCTCCTCATCCAGAAAGACGCCCCACGTTGGAACCGCACGGCGGCGGATCGCATGGGCTTTGGCAAAGTAAATATCCCCCAGTTCGCCGTCTGCACATACTTGATGCAAATATTGGCTGTCGGTGCGGAACCGGTTTTGATATCCGATCGTCAGCTTTTTGCCTGTTCTTTGGGCGGCCTCCACCATTCTTCTGGCATCGGCGGCCGTTTTGGCCATCGGCTTCTCGCACATCACATGCTTGTCTGATTCGAGCGCCGCGATAGTAATATCGGCATGCGAATCATTAGGCGTGCAGACATGCACGATGTCAATGGAGCTGTCCGCCAGCAGCTCCTTGTAATCTTCATATACTTTAGCTTCGGGAGTTCCGTATTTTTGAGCAGCCTCCTTAGCCTTCTCCGGAAGAATATCGCAAAAAGCGACCATCTCCACCTTATCAATTGCAGCCAGGCTCGGCATATGCTTGCCGTTGGCAATGCCTCCGCATCCAATAATTCCAACCCGATATTTAGCCGTCATCGTTTGATCCTCCCTATAAATTAGTTTATGTAATTGGCTTGCAGCCAGCGGATACTGGTTTCAACACTTTGCAGAGGAGGGTTCTGACAATGATCCTGCTCTACAATTAACCATTCCGCCCCCGCTTCCCCGGCTGTCGAAATCACTGCCTGAAGATCGATTTCCCCTTGTCCCAGCTCAACGGTCTGGGCCTGGCCATCCTCCAAGGTCCTCATGTCCTTGAGATGGATTAACGGCACTCGTCCCGCGTATTTGCGAATATACTCCAACGGATCCTGTCCGCCATGGTGCACCCAGCAAACATCCATCTCCACCACACATTCCTCGGGTTCCATCAAAGCAAACAGCCGGTCGAACAGTCTTTCGCCGCCTATCGTCTCTGTTAACTCAAAAGCGTGATTATGATAACCGAAGCGGATTCCATGCTTGCCGAGCTCATGGCTTGCCTTTGTAAACACAGATACGGTGTCGGGCAAGGCCCCCTCGGAACGCTGCTCCTCATTTAAAAAGGGGCATACGACATAAGATGACCCAATAGCGACGTTCATCTCGACGATCTCATCCAGCTTCTCTTTTAAATCATGGATAGATACATGACTGCCAATCGATTTCAATTGAAGCTCCTCCAGCAAGCTCTTCAGCTGCTCCGGTGACAATCCTCCGTAACCTGCAAATTCTACACCTTCGTAACCAAGAGCAGCCACTTTGTGCAAGGTTCCGGTAAAATCTGTCGCCGTCTCTGCCCGGAGAGTGTACATCTGCAGTCCGATTCCCATTCGCTTCATTCTCATTCCCCTTCACATGAAATATTTAACGCTCCCATTTCAAGAAAGGCTGTCGAGGCCCTGCTTTTATTCTATACTGGGAACGGCTATAATGAGAATGAATGATCCCACTAAATTCATGAATTATCTTGCTACGATTAGCTGGGAAAGGTGCGATTGCCATGAATAAGTTGTCCCCTACCGGGAACAAGCATGTCCTGAGCGCGGGGTATTCCCGACACAACAAGCCACTTACGATCAGCGAAAAAAAAGGAATGCAATGCTATTTGCTGCGGATGCAGACTCAGGGCCACTGCTTTATTTGGATTCGGGACAAATACCATTGGATTCAGCCCGGCGATTTGCTGCTGTTGTGTCCTTCGGATCCTTATGAGCTGATTGTCGGATATGAAAATCCTCATTCCCAAGAGCCGCTTAACAAAATTCTCAGTTCAGACTATTATTTAATGGTCGAAGGAGATTGGTTCGATCAATGGTGGAGTATGCGCAGCCGTCCTGCCAAAATTAACGTCGGTTCCGGGGAACGCCTCATGACGATTTGGAGACAGATCGTACAGGAAAAGAGGAGAGTTCACGATCAAAGCGATGAAATTTTAAAATGCTACAGTCAAATCCTTTGCCTGACCATCGACCGCCTCATCGACGAATCCAAGCAAGCCACCAGAAAATCTTCCTCGACTTCCATTCCATACCGGATGAAGGAATACGTGGAGCAGCATGCCACGGAAAATCTGACTTTACAAAATGTTGCGGATTATGTAGGCATTAGCCCGTCGCGGGCCAGCCATCTGTTTAAAGAAATCCACGGCAAATCCATCATCGATTATGCGATTGAGGTCCGTTTATCCATCGCCCGGGAACGGATGGAGTACAGCTCGATGACGCTGGAGCAAATCGCCGAATACTGCGGTTTCCAGAGCTACTCGTATTTTCACCGCGTGTTTCGTTCCCGACTAGGGTATTCCCCCAGTGAATACCGCCGAAGAATGCAGCATTGACCAAACCAGGCTACCCGATAACATGGTTAACCATATAGTGAACCGCGACGGCAAAGCCAGTGCCGGTAATCGCTCCGATCATGACATCGGATGGATAATGATAACCAAGGTACATGCGGGACCAGCCGACAAGAAAGGCGACGAAATACAGGAGGGGGGCCAAAGCGGGGACGGACAGGCTGATGGAAGTGACGGCCGAGAAAATAGCTGTCGTATGACCGGAGGGGAAGGAAAAGTCGGCCAGCAATTTAGTAGGTGCATGCAGCTGCGGGAGGGTGACATAAGGCCTTGTTCGGCTAAAGGATCTTTTGATCGCCTGAACCGCCAAATGGCTCATCGTTAAAGCGACGATTCCATCCCATCCGAACGCAGGATGAACAGGCAGTGCCAACAGCAGAACGACGTTAAACACCGCCCCTCCCAGGTGAGTGATTCCCCCCATCACTCGGTCCATCCATCGGGACTTCATTCGCCGGTTAATATAATAAAGCAGGCGAATTTCATTTTCCTTCAGCCTTCCGATCCAATTCGCCATCCACATTCACCTCTTTCCTTTAGTTTCTCACCTGCGGAAACGTTAATCCATGTCCCCTTGCCGGCTCGCGATTTCTCCGGGTACATAACTGTATGGACAACAATGAGCAAAGTCAGGCTGGACAACGAAACGAACAATAGTTTTTTCAGTTTGCGGATATCGATGGCGCTCATGATCGTTCACTCCATTCATCCTTTTGATCCTATTATCCCAGCCTAACTTCAAGACCGTGTTATGCGAAAATTAACGGATTGTTAAAATGAAAAAAATCTCCCTTCGAAGCCCTTCTAAGAGGAGCGACCAAAAGCGTAATCGTGGGCGCAGGAGCACCATTCCCATGCCAGCGCCGCCACGCGCGTCTCTCCCGGCGCGCGTTTAGAGCAATCGACTGCAATCATACAGTACTTTTGATCGAAATCCGCTCTTTTGGGATTATCGACTGCAATCTTACAGTCCATTTCTTCGATCCAGCTATTTTCGGGCCTAAATGGCCGAATCTACTGTATATTTGCAGTAGATCCTTCGCAATGAGAACAAAAGTCACCCATCGCCTGCACTTTTGCATTCCTTCATAAAATTTGGCCGGACCGGAGGCATTAGTTGATTGGATGCACCGGAAACGGCAGCTTTCTCTAGTGCCGTTTATATTGATAATTCATGAAGCTGAAACTTTTAAATTTGATATATGACGAAAAAAAGAACTGCTCTATCCACGGGTGATCCCGCGGGCAGAACAGTTCCAAAGAAGCAACTGCGGTGCCAAGACTACAGCGTCAAGACGACTGTATGCTCTTGACCATCGTCTCGCAGTTCCACTACAGCTCCCTCTTCTTCACTCCGTTCCGTCAATGGCTGCTCTTCACCATCTACCGACCAACCAGTCAATCCTTGACTCTTGCGCTCCGGATTAAGGATAGTGATGCGGTACATAGTGTCCCCAAAGCGGTACTGAATAGCAAGCTCCGGCCATTCGCTCGGAATGCAAGGCCGAACATACAGCCGTTCTCCCCGGCGAAGCAAGCCGAGAATCCCTTCGATGCAGGCCTGATACATCCATCCTGCCGCACCTGTGTACCATGTCCAGCCGGCGTGCCCCTTGTGCGGGTCTGTCGTATACACGTCGGCGGACATGACATAAGGCTCGCCGACATAACGCCTCACTTCGCCTGGGGTCCGGGTATGGGTAATCGGATTGAGCATGTGAAACAGCTCGAACGCTTTATCCCCGTTGCCCAACTGACACCAGGCAAAAATACTCCAGAGAACGCCATGCGTATACTGCGCTCCGTTCTCCCGAATGCCGGGCGGATACCCTTGGATATATCCGGGAGAAGGGTCCGTGCGATCGAACGGCGGAGTGAGCAGCGAGACGACAGACAGGCTGCGATCGACCAAATTTCGATCAAACGACTGCATCGCCCGGCGCGCCTTGTCCGCCTCCCCGGCTCCGGAAATAACCGACCAGGATTGGGCAATCGCATCGATTCGGCATTCCACGTTATGAACTGATCCGAGCCACTGGCCAGCATCTGTAAAAGCTCGCCGATACCATTGTCCGTCCCAGGCATGATCGTTCAGCGAGGCGGCGAGACTCGAGCGAACCTCCCGGTAGCGCTCAGCTCTGGCCGAATCTCCACGGCGTTCGCACAGCTCGGCAAAGCGGTCCAGAATGTAGCATATAAACCAGCCGAGCCAGACGCTCTCGCCTCTTCCCTCCGCACCTACCCGGCTCAAGCCGTCGTTCCAGTCGCCTATCCCGATGAGCGGCAGTCCGTGCTCACCGAAGCGCAGGGAGCGTTCGATAGCTCGAAGGCAATGATCATAAATCGTCCCGCTCTCTTCCGACGTGACGGTCACCTCATATCGTTCGTGCTCGTCCTCTCCCAGAGGCTCGCTCCGCAGGTACGGTGCGGTTTCCTCCAGAATACTATCGTCCCCGGTATGCTCCAGATATCGGGTTACGGAATAAGGGAGCCATAGCAAATCATCGGAAAAGCGGGTGCGTATTCCCCGCTCCGTCTCCTCATGCCACCAGTGCTGAACGTCTCCCTCTATATACTGATGAGAGGCGTGGAGAATAATTTGTGCACGCGTAAGATGCGGAAGAGAATGGAGCAGAGACAGCGAATCCTGCAGTTGATCGCGAAAGCCATAAGCGCCTCCGGCTTGATAAAAGGCGGTACGGGCCCACATTCGGCAGGAAAGGGATTGATAAAGCAGCCAACTGTTCACCATCAGATCCATTTCGGGGCTGGGCGAGGAGACCTGAATTTGTCCCAGTACACGGTCCCAGAAAGCCTGAACCTGGGTTAACGCTTCTTCACATTCCGCTGCTTTACTATATTTCTGTATCAGTTGCGCCCCAGACTCCCGGGATTCGCCGCAGCCCAGCAAAATATATACCGTCTGTTCCCCCTGCGGCTCGATGGACAGCTTAGCCTGAAGCGCTCCGCAAGTGTCGTGCCCTGTCCCCGTCCTGCCCGACAAGCAGCTGCGGCTCATTGCCGCGGGGTGATCCGGCGTCCCGAAGCGCCCGAAGAATTCCGCACGGTCCGAAGTCCAGCACAACTCCGGGGCCGAAGTCCCGGAGTGTGTTCGCTGCTTCGAAGCATCCGACGGATCAGTTCCTTTGCCCTTCTGGCGGACCATCGTCAAAAAGGCGGTCGCCTCACGGAACGATTCCTGATACGTATTGCGGGCGAACAAAGCATCATGCCGATCATTCCACTCCGTTACTACGAATGAGGCGTTGGCCTCCCGCTGCACCCCGAGGACCCATTCCGCATAATACGTTACGGAGAGGCGGCGTTTCTCTTCCGTTCGGTTCTTAAGCCGCAGACGAATCACCTTAACCGGATCGTCCAATGGCACGAAGACGGTCATCTCCTGATCGAGGCCATGACTTTCCTGATGGTAACGCGTATAGCCCCGACCATGTGAGACCGTATGAGAGCTGGCAGAATCCGTGCGGAAATGCGGAACCTGCCAAAATTCGCCGCGCTCCTCATCGCGCAAGTAGCAGATCTCTCCGGGACGGTCAATGACCGGATCGTTAGACCACGGCGTCAGCTTGCATTCCCGGCTGTTGCGCCACCAAGTATAGCCGGTATGGAGCTCGGACATCAAGGTGCCGAAGCCCGGATTGGCCATGACGTTGATCCATGGCGCAGGCAGGTGATTCCCGTTCTTAACGACGATTCGGTACTCCCGGCCGTCCGGGCTAAATCCGCCCCAGCCGTTGAACATGGATAAGGACTGGGGCTCTTCCGCGGATGGTCGGACCGTCGCCTTGGAGACCGATCCGACTGCCGGTTGGCCGGCCGGCTCCACGGTCCGCTGTTCTTCGCGCGATGCCACAAGCGGCCCCGGAAGACCTGCGGGAGCGCCCGCCCGTCTAAGCTGGGCTTTCAGGCTGGGACCCCCCGCATTCAGCACTACTTTGGCCGCCGCGAGAAGCAGCGTCTTGTCCGCCTCCGGAAGCTGGTTCGCGGCGATGATAGACAGTGTTCCCGGACTGGAGCCGTAGGGGTCTGTCCTTTGTTCAGCCGTACGCTGGATCGCTTCCTGCAGGTCCTGATGATAGCCGCCCAGTGACTCGTTAAGGATGACGAGATCGAGGGGCAGACCGAGGCGGCCCAAATACTCATGACCCATGATCAGTCTCGATACAAAGGACAGATGTGCCGCATCCTCGATGCGGACAAGCACGATCGGCCGGTCTCCGGAAATCCCGTGAGCCCATAGCCCCGATTGCCCCTTCGTATTGTCGGCAATCCGCCTGGCTCTCTCCGCATCTAAGTGGGAGCGATATAGAGCACGGCCCGCTAACGTCTGGAAAAGAGCGGTGTCCACCGCCTTTAGGTGCAGATGCCTGAGCTCGATTTGCGCACGCGTCCAGGCCAGCTGAAAAGTCCGCTCCACGGAATGCTCCTGGTTCAATCGCTTCACTATTCCTATCGCTTCTTCCCGCGTATCCGCGACTCCGGTGACGGCATGCAGCTGCATTCGCTGTCCCGGTTCAAGCGTTACTTGCCTGCGCATAACGAACGCAGGGTCGGCTACCGCTCCCAACGTGCCGCTAAGTCTCGTACGGATCTCCTGCGGATCGGATAACGTATGCCCGCGGCCAATGAACCGGACCCGGTCCGTCTCATATTCCAGCGATCCGCGGTCCGGCCGCGAAGCCATCAACGCATGAACAGCCCACATCGTCTGCTCCCCTCCGTCCCGTGGCCGTCTTTGGGCGAGCAAGCATTCGGCTTCCGGACTATATTCCGTCTGCACGAACAATTTACTGAAAGCCGGATGAGCATCATCGGCAGCGGGCGGCGCCAACACCAGTTCAAGGAAGGTTGTAACCTCCAGGGTCCGCGTTTCCTTCCCTTGATTGGTCAAAGTCAGCCGGCGAATTTCCGCGTTCGTTTCTGGAGAGACACAGATTTCCAGTTGCGTCCGCATCTGCTGATTTTCCCGGGTAAAGACAGCCTTCTCCAGCATGAACTGCGCTTGCTGCTCGTCCGACGGCCCGCGGCATGGCTGGTAGGTCGCCGACCAAACTTCATCCTCGGCTACATCACGGACATAAATGTAGCTTCCCCAGTCGTCCGCTGCCGGGTCCTCGCGCCAGCGCGATACGGCTATTGGGCCTATTCTGCTGAACCCGCTGCCGCTGTTGGTCACTACGGTCGTATAGGCGCCGTTGGACAATACGCACACCTCCGGCGCAGGAGTGTCCGGAGAAGAATATTCCCGAAGCGGAGCTACCGATTCCAGCTTGGTCTCCGGAGGTGTTCTTTCCATAACGAGGCGTTCCATTATTTTGGGACGCAAAGGAGCACGCTCCTTTAACAGGAGCTCGGCAGCCTGAACCCGCTTGTCGCTGTGAAAACGGTCGTACATTTTATGCGGCAGCAATAAATTAGCCAGCGTAAGCAAGCTCATGCCTTGGTGATGCGCCATGAAGCTGCGAATGACGATAAATTCCCGGTCGCGGGGCATCCGCTCGCGGGTATAGTCAATGGCTTCATAGAAACCGTATTTTCCCCGCGCTCCAAGCTCTTCCATCCTTCGCAAATCTTCCAGCCCTTGGTTTGCAGCATAGGGCAGCGCCATGATGGTCGCATACGGAGCGAGCACCAAGTCCTGTTCCAGCCCCCGCTTGAAGCCGAGACCGGGAACACCGAACGCCCGATATTGGTAGTTCATCTGATAATCATAGGCATAGTAGCCCGATTCCGAGATGCCGAACGGGACTCCGCGCTTGTGGGCATATTCAATTTGCTTGTCTATAATCCCGCGGTAAGTACGTTCCCAGATCGTATTCGGATAGGTCCGCATGATTAGCCATGGCATCATATATTCGAACATCGTCCCGGACCATGAAATCAGGGCGGCCTCTTTCCCGAGCTTAGTCATTGTCCGGCCCAGCGCGAACCAATGAGAGACCGAGACTTGCCCAAGGGCTATGGCCACGAAGCTGGCCTGTCTCGCCTCGGATGCAAGAAGGTCGTATAGTATCGTTTCCCGCACACCCGTATCCGCGTGATATCCCAACGCAAACAGCTTGGCTTTATGGTCATACAGCGGGCGAAAATCGGTTTCATCAATTAATTTGGCCAGTCTGTTGATTAATTCGTTCCCGCGCGCGGCCCACTCCTCCGAATGTTCAGAAGATCGTTCCTGATCTCCCTTCGGGGTCTCCTCCGTTGGATCAGGGCTCTCTCCCTGGACGGGGGGAAGCTTTTCCGGAGTTGGTTCCCTTGGCTCTATCTCGACGGCAAATTCCTCCATCGCCATTAACCCCCGCCTGCTTACACCCGCTTCCTCCCTTTCCTCCACCGACGCCCCATGGACGTGGTTGCTTATAGTCCGATCCGGGATGTCCTGCATTCTGAATTCGGTGCGAAGCCATTCCGCCAATCCTTCTTTAACCGTCATCAAGCAGGCTACAAAGTTGCCCGAATCGACCGTCGATACATACAATGGCGGCAGCGGTGCGAGGGAGACGGTATCGTACCAGTTATACAGATGGCCGTGCCATTTATCCATCCGCTCTATCGTACCGACTGTCCGCTCCATACGCTCAATCATCCCACGGGTATCGATAAAACCGAAATCCCGTGCCGCCAGCGTACAAGTCAGTAAAAAACCGATGTTCGTCGGGGATGTGCGGTGGGCCGCTCCATTCGGAGGCTCGATCTGAATGTTATCGGGAGGGAGCCAGTTATCTTGGGGTCCTGCAAAATCTTCGAAATAGGACCAGATTTGCTTGGCCAGAATGCGCAATTGCCGCTCTTCCTCTTGCGTAAACCGCGGAATGGCGCGATGCGGCGGTCTGTCCAGCCAGCGAACTCCGAATGGTGCCAGGGCCCATAGAACGCATAAAACCAGCCCCGCCGACATCATCCCCAGATCGTTGCTCGCCACAGAGGCCGCGGCGAACAGAACAATTAAAGCTATGCCCCCGCCTAAGCCTACTATTTCTGTTCCGTTTTTCCCTTGGTTCCGCCTTTCGATTTCCGCAGAGCTGACCCATTCCAGCAGGCGTTTTTTGGAAACATACAGCCGATAGACGCTTTTGAGAGCCGCATCCACCAAAACCACGGTCTGATATGGCAGTGTCCAAATCGTCAGAAGCGATTGGCCTATGGAAGACACCAGCCCGCGCGGATTCCAGCCTTGGCCCAGGCCCGTTATTAATTGGCGGGCTGCCGGCAGCAATAACGTAATCAAGGCAACGATCAACCATCGGCCAGAAGCGCCTGGAAGAACCGTCATTCCGAGCAGCAACAGGAGAAACAAGCCTGGAGGAACCAGACTTCTTCTTAAGTTGTCGATGATTTGCCAACGGGTCAGAGCAGACAAATCGATCGGTTGCAGCATCCCCCGGCGGTCACAAATGCGGGGAAACAGCCAGCATACTAATTGCCAGTCGCCCCGCACCCAGCGATGCAGCCGCAATTGGTAGGATCGGAACGTAGAAGGATAGTCATCAATCAATTCAATGTCCGAAAGGAGGCCCGCACGCAAAAAACCGCCCTCCAGCAAATCATGGCTAAGCACATGGTTGTCCGGAATCCGCTCGCACAGCACCTGCTGGAATGTGCCGACGTCGAATATGCCTTTGCCCGTAAAAATACCTTGCCCGAGCCCATCCTGATATGGATCCGATGCAGCAAACGAATAGGGATCGATGCCCGGGTCACCTGACCATAAATAGGCCAGACGCGAGCTCATGGCGGCCTCATGACTAATGCCGATTCGCGGCTGCAAGACCCCGTATCCTTCGACCACGCGAGTCCGGGTATCATTCAAACGGGGCTGATTGTAAGGCAGATGCATCGTGCCGATCATTCGCTGAGCAGACCCCATCGGGAGCTGAGTGTCCGTATCGAGCGTAATGATATAACGAATTCGTTCCAGCACCGAGGCTTGTCCGAATACAAACTGATAACTTGTATCCTTGCTTCCTTGCAGCAGCTCGACAAATTCGACCAGCTTGCCCCGCTTACGCTCCCAGCCCATCCAGACCCCTTCGGAAGGATTCCATTGTCTGCGGCGCTGATAGAGATGAAAGGTTGTCCCGTCTTCGCCGGAATAGGTTTGATTCAGCTTTTCAATTTTGGCCCGAGCTCTATCTACAATTTTCTGATCCTGCGGCGTGGTTTCCGTGTCTGTGTCTGTAAAGTCCCCCAAGAGCGCAAAATGAATATTAGGATCACGGTTAGCTAAATAGTGCAGCTCCAGCCGGTCCACCAGTTCTTCTGCTTCCTCGGGAGACGACCAAATAACCGGAATAACCACCATCGTGCTCGCCTCTCGGGAAACTCCGGCGGAAAAATCATACCTTAACAAAGGCCGGGGACGAGTCAATCGCTCGATCAGCCAATGTACTGCGGTAACTGCCCATTCACTGGCGGGCAAAGCCATAGCCAGCACGATCCAAAACCAATGGATCGGCTGCAGGACGCGTCCGGCTCCAACCCAAGCGGAGAAGCCGATAAGGACAACGGCGAACAGGATGGAAAGCCAGCTGAAGTAAGTGCCGGTTTCCCGGCGAACAGCCCCCGCCCGCCGTGGCCCCAGACGGGTATCGCTGCAGATGGCAAGAGCACGCCTCAGTTGCTTTATTCCGGCGGGCTCCAGTAAATAATAGGCGACGAACGTTCGTCTCGGCGGAAGCTCGCCGACCAGATGGTCCGCGGGAGGATCGGCCGGATTAACGGGAGGTTCATCCGTAAGATTTTCAGTATCATCAGCAAGATTACCGGCTCTCTCTCTTATCTCCACGACAGATTTTGGGTGAGCCTTGCAACCGGATGACCCGCTATTTGTCCTGGTCCCTTCCATCGGAGCTTCATCGGTCGCCGTGCTGAGAACATCCGGCTCTTTTTTTGCAAGTTCCGCTTGCGCCAGCTCTACAGCTTGTTTGGCGACCAAATTTTCCGGGACACGCAATCGGTACGCTATTTCCTCCACTCGCTTGCGAATAATATCTCTGCTCGAATCGTCAAGCAGAGAGTATACCCCGGTACCATCTTTTCGAAGGGTCTGCTCAACCAGACAAATCCGTTCGAACGTTTCCCTCCAATTCCACCGCTCCACTGTGCGAAAGCTGCTGATCAAATGACCGGCGGTCACTTGAAAGCCGGACTGAAGCTGATGTTCGTAAGAGACAATACGCTCGAGATTCTCCGATCCATTCTCCAATTTACAAATTAACCATTCCCGTACGACAGAAGCATCCTCGGCCCATTCCCTCAGATGACTGACCAGGTGTACGATCCAGGATCCGGCCAGCGGGATATCTTGTCCAGCTTCGTCCAAAGCGGTTTTGAGCTGTTCCGGATCGATTCTTGCTGGTTCCAGCCGCTCCAGAAAACGTTGGACCTCGACACATACCTCCCGCCGTTCCCGGACCAGCTCCATTTCCGCGGCAAGCCGGGAGGTTAAAGAAACCCGCAGCATGAGCGGGATGATCCATACCTCGGCCACGGTTAGCACCGAGACTTCCTGATAGGCTTGAATATAAACCATGAACGACTCGACATCCACGACGCCGTCCACTTGTTCAAGATAATCGGCGCAAACGGATTCGATCCGCAATTCCCCGCTTTTACGCAGGCTCGGCAATCGCCGCAGAACGGAGCCGGACAACTCCTCGCGAACCGTCAGCTCTTGTTCCTCAATGAATTCAGCGTTATCCAGCAGCCATTCCTCTGCCGGCTGTGAGCAGTGGCCATGACCCTCCTGCAAAGAACGAACAAACGAACGCAGACTTTCCACGTCCGCGTTAAACTTGGTCCGAAGCCGTGCGGCAGAACGAAGGGCCGGGCGAGTGTCATGCTTTAGCGCAAGCTCGCGCGCTTTTTGCTGTAAAAGATCATTGTTAAAAATCATAAGTCCCCCCAGAAGAAGGTCTGTAGTGTATTTTCCGAAATCATTGCTTATCCACACAATGAATGGGAGCATTTCAATCTAAATATTCCCAAAATGTCTCTGTTTTATGAATTTCGTTTGTTTTCCCTTTAAGTGAGAGTTCAAAAAAGTCTCTGTTTTATTTACGAAGGATATTCAAACTGCCCGGGATAGAAGTTGATTATAAGGAACTTTTTGGAATAAGGTTGTTGGATGGAGATTGCTTGGAAGGAAGTTGTTTGGAGGAAAGCCGATTCGACACCAAAAATGAATGCCGTAGATTACAAGCTGCTCCTTATGGTTTGGAGCCAAAGAGAATGGAATAAAAATAAGCTCCTAACGGAGCCTTTTCGGAGTTGAATAACCCGGTATTAGAGGCAGCTTTTTATGGCTCATATAAATCTTTTTTCACACCACATTAACGCTGTAAAGCGATTGAATATTCCTATGTGGAAAAATAGTCCCCCTTCCAGGGGACTTGGGGATTAGGCATAGGCCGGTTCCAAGGTTACTTTTTTTCAATAATGAAAAAGAGAGGGATAGGAGATTTACTGCCTATCATACTTCTTGGAGCGGTTGTGAACGGAACGACTTTCCGACCTGCTATCTGAGACGGATTGATGCTCATCGAGCAGCTCCAATTCATTAAAGAGGCTATCCATCCTCTCTACTTCGATTTTATCTCTTTTCCCTGTACTTTTTCCTTTATAACCACTTCGGGTACTTTTCATCTTACTATCAGATGGAGCATGTTTTCGGGAAGGTGCGATCTTCGAAGTATGCTTTGCAGCAGCCAATCCTTGCTCCTTTTGTTCCTCTTTCTTTTCCTCTTTCTTTTCTTCCCTCTTATCCCCCTTTCTTGCCCCTCGCTTGTCTCGCACTCCACCATCAGAGGATTTATTCTCCGTTGCTGCATCCGCTTCATTCTTCTTGGGAAGCTTCTCATTCACACTTGTTAGTCCGCTTCGATTAGGATGGATCGAGCTGGACTTGGACATCGTCTTCCCCTTATCGGAAGCCCCGCTCGAATCGACCGGATCGATGCGAGTTTTATTACGATATGCCGATCGTCTGCCCACGTCTTCCCCTTTCCGGTGCACCTTAGAATTAAAATACGGGGAGGAAGACTTTCCTGAAAAGCCGTTGCGGTTGTAGTAGGGGATCAAGCCACGATTTTTCATACCGCAGTCTCCCTTTCCTTAATTTCGATCTATACAGCATATTCAAGAAGCTAAACAAGGGACAGCCAATAATAGAAAAATAGATAGAGGTCCATTCAAGGACAACATTAAAGGAGATTGAAAACAACAATGGGAAGAACTTCTATCGGAGAATTTTGTAGACCGGTCTTGATGTTGCGGCAAAGCACCCTCTTGCACGAAATCTATTGCCGGACAGTGAATCGCGAATCATCTGCCGAATATACGACGAATGGTGCGTCAACGGTTAGCAATAACCGATAACGCACCATTGAAATTCTAACCTATTCTTCCTCTAATCTCCATGTTTACTCTTTATCTGTTTTCTTTACTCTTGCTCTATAAAATTATGGCTATGTTTTTACAAACGGACAAGGCCTGTCTCTATATATGTTGAACTAAAGAATAGCTGTCATTCCGTTCCGAAGGAAAGTGCCTCCGAAGCTTCAAACATCATACTCCTTCCCCAAAAAGTGAAGATGAGCTTCGAAGCAATTCCAGGTACTTTTCGGGGACCCCTAAACAACAGATTCCTTCTATATGGATGGGCCTTCGGATGGTTGGAATACAAAGCCAAAACTCGCCCTGGAAGCATCTTTCTTTCTCCACTTCATGAGCTATTTATTCATTAGTTCAATTTATATAGTTCCCCGTTCCGTTATTCTTCAATAATAATCCGGTTTAATTGGACATTGACCTCATTGGCAATGGTGTCTCCGACCGGACAGGTTCGTTCAATAAAACTAATAAATTGCTCCACCTGCTCTTGGGAAGCGTCGGTTTTAATGTAAATATTGTAGCGGATATCCGAGTATCCTCGGCGAACATCGGATTTATTCATGAAGCCGTCCGTATCGAGATCGCCTTCCAGCTCCACCCGGAAGTCATCGAGTTTGATGTTAAATTTACCCGCATAAACTCTAGCTACAATCGACTGACAGGCTCCCAGAGCACACAGAACCAGCTCCACGGGATTCATCCCGGTATCTGTCCCGCCCAAATAGGCGGGTTCGTCGATCGTAATTTCAAAATTTCTGGATTTCGCTTTAACTACCATTCCTTGCTGCAAGTGCGCGGACGCTTTAAACGTTTGGACAGCCATGTATAAAACCTCCTTGTATGTTTGTGGCTCAATCTCAAAATCAGTGCTTGACTGGGTATAGATCCATCTAACGAACTCTGGTAACGTTACGGAGACTAAAATTAAGGGGTTGGATCCTTAACGAATGTCTGTATCGTTATTTCCCGAATATCGCTTCACTTTCCCCTTTTTTCGTCACATTAGCGTTGCTCTGTTTCGTTAGGTTCGAAACCCGTCCGTTTTGCGCGGATTAAGCATACTACGATTCGTCAGACTTTTTCGTCAAGCGCTTATTTCTGTTTTGAGCCGTATTTGTTGTATGACTTTATTATACAGCTTTGTCCCCAATATTTGTGAATGTTTTCACATATTTTTTCGAACAAATTGTGGCTAATGAAACTGGCAGGACAATAAGCCTTTCGTGAGAGTCCCCCCTTCCATAAGCAAAAAAAGCATTCCTGCGATCCTATGTACGAGATGGGATCGGAATGCTTCTTTTGCTCTTCTTGTTATAAAAAGTGCTGCTGCCGGACTCCGATATTTCGCCAAAAATGAGCGAGGAGCACGCCCGAAGCTATCGTTGGCTATACTTTAAATCGTTTAACGATTTCCCTCAGGGTATTGGCTGATTCCACGTTTTGATTGGAGATCGAAGCAATCTGCCCGTTATTGTCCGCTATCCCCGCAGATTGGGAGGTAATCTCCTCCACTCGCTGGACATTGTCGCTAATCGAGCTGGTGACCTGCCCCAGAGCGGAAGCAGTACTTGAAATCGACGCCTGAAGCTGTTCGAAGGAAGCGCTGAATTCCGTCAACAAATGGTTGAAGTAAGCAGCGTCTCCGTTATATTGCTCCGAAGTATCAATCAGCTTGACATAGTCGGGTTGTACCTGGCGATCAATGAACTCCAGTACCTTCGAGGAACTTTCCGCCAAATGATTGACCGATTCCTCCACCGAAATTATTATCCGCTGAATATCGCTTACTACTACCGACGACTGTGCTGCAAGCTTGCGAACCTCTCCGGCCACGACGGCAAAACCTCTGCCGCTGTCCCCCGCCCTTTCTGCTTCAATAGCAGCATTAAGCGCAAGCAGATGGGTCTGCTCGGAAATTTCCAGAATGGCGCTGACCAGTCGATGAATCTGTTCCATCGATGAGGCCGACTGTCGGATCGCCGTCTCTGTCTGCTCCTTCACATCCGCATAAATTTGATCCGCCGTAGCACGGGAGGCGAGCGATATTTCTTTCAGTTGAACTGCCCGTTCACTGACCTCCTGCGAGGTCGATGCGGCTTCCGCCGTTTGTTCCGTCACCCCGGCAATCACTGTCTGGATATCACTCAGGGTCGCATTCATCTCCTCGGCTACCGCCATCGTTTCTTGCATGTGACTGAACAATTGCTTGGCAGCTTCGGCAGCTCCATTCGATTGCCGGGTCACCCCGTCCGTCGATTGCTTCACTTCTCGGGCGTTATCGCTAATCGAATCCGATACCGAGATTAACTTGTGCACCATCTCGTTCAATTGCTGGCGCATGACCATAATCGAGCGGGCCATCGCTCCCATCTCGTCCCGGGAGTTGAGCTTTTCCACATCGACGGCCCATTCCTTAAGCTCAAATTGTGCGGTTCGGTCGATGAGATGCCCCATACGTACGATAGGCTTGGTCAGCAGACGCCCGATTAACCAGGAGATGAGCAGAGCACCCAAGGCGGAAATCGCCAGTTTGAACCAGAATACTCTCTTTTGCTCCGCAATAATTTGCGCCAGCTCCTCATTATGATAAACGATCTCAATGATCCGGGAACGGCTTAAATCCCCATCTCGATCATCAAGCTTGTATGGAACGTAATGGTACGTTAACAGGCTCCCGTCCCGGCTTAATTCCACCTCTTGGACTTGTTGCGTTTCAAAGGCCTCCTGGAAGGAGGGAAGCAGCTCATCATCAATTTTAAAGGCTTTGCCATCCTCACCCTGCTTTCCAAGTGCATAACCGGTCGCAGTAAATAAGGTTATATCGTTCACAACATTGTAATTTTCAATAATCCGCTCGGACGCATCCAGAAAATTAAAGGTTTTAAATAAGTGGCTTTCCTCCAGATTGACTCCGACCTCCAGCAAGTATTGGTGGTCATGAGTCGGTAAGTAAGCAAACTTCTTGATCGCCCCGGTATTGACGGAAACATCCATTCCATCAGCGGTAAATTCGCCCCCTTCCATCCTTTTATGCAGAAGGGCGGCAAACTCCTTTGCGTTGGCGAAGCTAAGACCAATATCCGAGGCCAGACTGGAGTAGGCTACTGTCGTTTGTTTGTCTATTACAAAAATATCCATATCATTAAACTGTTCTTTTAAGGCTGCGAAATCCCATGTATCGAAATAAGGATTTTCCATATACTTTTTAGCCATTAATTCCAGAGAAGCCTTCATCCGTTCTTCCATATCCTGCTCGAATACGTCATAAACCAGATCGACATTCTGGACGGCATTCCTGATGTTGTCTTCCACCAGCTGATACTGTATCTTCTTCTCGGCAACGATGAGTCTTTCCAATTGCCTGTTATCGATAAAAGATAAAACGCCGGCTACAATAAAGGTAAAGACCGAGATCGTAATCGTTAATTTAGTGCGAAATGACCATGATTTCTTGAACATAGGGCTCGTCTCCTGATCCGAAATAAGGATGTCATGCACCCTTTTTTATTTTTTACAATTGTTTACATGGGCAATAAGGCAGCTTCTTTGTTCGGTTTAATCTAAAATGAAACTGATTTGTCTTTTGACAAGTAGACTCCCTTTTCAGTTGATAAACAACTTAAACAACTCCACCTTTCACTAATGTATTGCCAGTGCCTGAAGACTTATCTTCCAATAGAATTTTTTCAACACATTCACTACTTTAGAACTATATCGGAAAGTTAAGATAGAAAATTTACAAACTCCATTATTTATTTTCTCTATTTAAAGAAGGGAAAATTATTCAGGGCCTGATCAAGCCATGAGAAAAGCGATCCCTTAAGCAGAATATCTGCAAAAAGAGACCGCTTCTATAAATCTTGCTGCTATTCTTCAGGCACCTGCACCTTATCCGGCCGTCCGACAAAACGCCAGAAGTTGTTGCGGAACAGATCCGCTACATCTCTGCGAATTTCAGCCGCTTCCAGCTTCCAGCCCGTCTTCAGAACATCGGAATACTTCTCTATAAGCACATCGGCAATCAGTTCTTTCGAATGCCGCCATTTATAGATCAATTGATCGAGAACACGCGCATCGGAATGCTGAGGAACGACGCTCAACCCAAGCAATTCAAGACGCATGCGGGTCATTTCGTTAATAATGACCGGATTGTTAAGGAACCACCAGCAGCCAAAAACCATCAAATTGCGGAACTTGCGGCCCAATACGGCCAGCTCATGCTGATTTTCCCGCGACAGCATCGTCACGATGAATTTATTGTCGGGGTATTGCGACAGCAGATACTCCAGTGCTTCCATCCCCGCTGGACCCAGGAAGTCGCCGGCATCGCCGAGCGCCGGATGGACCTTCTTCTTGACGCCAATCATCATGGCGAACGGAATTCCCGCCTCGCGCGCCACTGGCAGAATGCAATCGCGAATGATCCGTCCGCGGTCGGATTCCTCCGGATAAGCAAATGTCGGGGGCAGCGATACGGCCATATACAATGGATTCATGCGCCCGATCCAATCTTTCAGGAAGCGGCGGACCTCCGCCGCGGTTGGCTCGTCCCAATCCTCACCTACCGCGTACCCCCACTCACGGAGACGATGCTTGCCGGACTCGAATTCGTTCAGCAGCGGGTCGATTCGAAGCGCCGCGTGGAACCGGGAATCGGGCTTCGTGCCCGCGAGCCAAACCGCCCGCTCCCGGTCATCGAACGGGTCATTGGTCATCACCACGTGATCGACATTTGCCAGCTCCAACACTCGGTCGACCTGGCTACAACGATCGGCTTTGCCTATCACCTCACGGTACCGCTGCAAATCGCGAGTGGATAAATCCAGCCCGAGTCCCTGCAGAGTGGTCAGAACTCCGCGGCATGCTTCGCTTACCGGCGAATGCTCCACGAACAGCTTGTTCCAGATTAGCTCGGCCTGCTGCTGCTTGCTCAGCTTCCAGAAATCGTCTATGGAAATCTCACTCCACCTCATCACTTCCGCCACCAGATAATGGTAAGTGAGCAGTTCATCAACGCCCCATAGCAAAATGTCGCCAAAATTGGGGGAATAAAGGTGAGTATGCATATCCGTAACTTTTTGACGTTGGACCGCGTCCTGCACGACAGCGGCCAGTTGCTCCCGTTCGCTTATCATTCTCGCTCTCCTCCAATCTGAAATTTTCTCCTTCAGAGCTGCTGTTTATTTGCCCAACAGCTCCAAATGGCGTCCGATATGACGGATCAACGCCTGTTCGTATTCCGCTTCCCGTTCCTCCAACGTGCGGTACAGCTCTTCCTTAAACAGACTGTGTCCCTGCTCGTCCTTAGCCTGCAGAAGCAGCCCGTACGTAATGTGAATCAACTGACGAGCGTTATTTTCGTCCATATACTCCGGCAGTCGCTCATCGCTCATTTCCGCCAACGGTACGATTGCATCGAAGTCGGTTGTTACATGGTAATAGGCTAACGCTTCAGGGTAATGGTTGAGCGCATATTCATGCATTCTCCGATACAATTGCGGATGGACTTTAGCAATGGTTCGCATCGCTTCGAGCCAGTTCGTTCCCGCCGTTTTCACATGGAAACGGCCCTTCGTATACTTGGCAATCATCGGAAACACGCTAAATTTGTCACTGCCGGAATGAATGCTCAGCTTGTAGCCAAAATGGTCCGCGATCGCGGAATGGATTTGCAGCTCTTGCTCAAATTGGCGAAGATCTCCAATATAATCTATTCCTTTTTGGAATTCTCCG
Organism: Paenibacillus sp. J2TS4; assembly: GCF_018403245.1. Lineage (GTDB taxonomy): Bacteria > Bacillota > Bacilli > Paenibacillales > NBRC-103111 > Paenibacillus_L. The sequence goes on along the minus strand of NZ_BOSH01000001.1, from coordinate 793,048 downwards.
CAAAAACGGGGAGCCACGCTGTACAAATCAAGCCCTGCCAAATACAATTCATGAGCTACCATATAATGAGCCGCCGGATCGGTCGGCGTCATCGTCTCGTCTATCGACAGCTCAAAATCGATCGGACGACCCAGGTTGCGGATATATTTCTCATAGATTTCAATCGTAAACCCAATGGCATCTAAATAAACCAGCGCATACTTTTGCAGATTCGCCATATCAAAATGAATGGCGACAGAGCCCGCTTTAATCTCTTGCTGCAAATACGTCTGCTCCAGCCGCTTCCTTACGTCTTCCGGCAGATTAGCGTATTGCTGGGCAATTTCCTCCTCGGATTTGCCTTCGATCGTGTTATCGATCCGATCGGAGCAATCCAGAGTCAGCATAGTGAAGCCGAGTCCCAACGCCATTTCAATATCCTGCTCCACCTTCAGATGGTCGCCATCGGCCCCAAAACCGTCGCGGTACCCTTCTTGCAGAGCCGCATAACAGGCGGAATCCAGCACCTGCTTGTAATCGCGGTTGGTCAGGTTAAGCTCGCGGATGCTTTGTTGAGCCAGCACCGGTCTGATTCCTCTGCCTCGCACGGTCTCAATATGTCCGGGGGAAGCCAGGCCGAGCCGGTCCCCCAGACCGATCGTCGCCGTCTGCTTGCCTAGTGCCCGGGGAGCCGTATACGGCAGCAAACGGTTAAGCACCAATCGATTCTCATGAGTCAGTCCGCACAGCTTATAGCCGCTTCTCTCTTCGCCGTTCAGTTGCTGATAGAGCTCCCCGCTGCCCCAGACCAATAAGCCTTTGCCTTCCAGTCCTTTCACCATAAGCAGCTTAACGCCGTCCAGCGATGTATAAGACCGCCCGTACACAACGATTTGCCCTGCATGCTCCCCATTCTCCGGGAAGCTGATTCTTCCTTCCCTGCCTAAGTCTACCTCCGCTTCATTCCACTGCTCGATAAGAGCCAAATAAAGATCCATTCTACTTTCCTCCTTCTTCGACTTTGCAAAAGTGCTCGTTAAAACTTGATTAAACGATCAAGGTTAACCGGCTGCCCGGTCCGCAAGGATTGGTTGCCCGCTATCCCGGTCAGGATCGAAACTGCTCCATCGATGTGTGAAGCTGCCCGGTTGAACGGGTCCGGCTCTGGAGTTCCGAACAGATCATTGAGCAGAATGGGATCTCCGCCTCCATGCCCTCCCTCCCTTTCTTCTATAGCCACCTGATAAGGCTCGGCGAACATCGGATGAACGGTAACGGATTTATGCTTCAATGCGCCTTCCTCGGATTTTTTGCCGCCGGAATTGACATAAGGCCGTTCCACGACCTTCACTTCCAGCCTGCCTTTACTGCCGTTAAACACAATATTGAAGCCTTCCCAAGGCAAGTAGGCGTTCAAAGAATAAGTAAGGATCGCTTTATTTTTGTAGCTGACCATAACTCCAAGCGTATCTTCAATATTAATTCCGTCGCCAAATACGCTCTGATCTCTCTGATAGCCGTCCTCATGCTCCGCATCGAGGTATAGCGATTTCAAATGACTGTTCTTCTCCAGATCAAGGGCGAAAGGATCATGGCGGGCAATCTCACTGCCGTAAGCTCTTTGGTAGAACTGGGTTACGCCACGATTTTCCGCGTTCTCGCGTCCATAGAAGCGCAGGCCGCCCAAGGCGTAAACCGTCTCCGGATGGGTGCCCAGCCAGAAATTAACGAGGTCAAAATGATGCGTCGATTTGTGGACCAGCAGTCCCCCGCTGTTGCGCTTATCCCGATGCCAGCGACGGAAGTAATCGGCTCCGTGCTTCGTATTGAGCAGCCATTCGAAGTGAACGGAGAAGACCTCTCCGATAACGCCGTCTCGAATAAGCTCCCGAATCTTCGTGTTATGCGGAGCATAGCGGTAGTTGAACGTTACCCGCAAATCTCGGCCGGTCCGCTTCACGGCATCGATAATTTGCTGGCATTTCTCTTCATCCACCGTCATAGGCTTCTCCGTGATGACGTCGCATCCCAGTTCCATCGCGCGAATGATATACGTATGATGAGTTCGGTCGACGGAAGTAACAATGACAATATCCGGCTTCGTTTCGGCAATCATCCGGTCAAACTCATCTGCGCGATAAGTTGGCACGGGCTCGCTTCCGTATTTGTCCTGAAGCAGACGGTTCGCGTAATTCATTCGGGTCTGATTGATATCGCAGAAGGCAACCAACTGGGAAGTTTCTCGGTACTTCTGGGCCAATGGGCCGTAAAAAAACTCCGCACGACCGCCGGTTCCTACAAGCGCATACTTTTTCAGCATCATTATCCATTCTCCTTTGCCTCCGGCGCATTTCAGAGTCCGATCCCCGCTGCCAGATCAAGAGCGTCAACCCTTTTCAGGAAACGGAAAGGATACGAATCTGACGCTCTTAAGCGCATTCATTGAAAGGAAATCGAGGAATAGGATGGTCGATAGCGCCGGGTAAATAGAATCAATTTTTATTCATTTTATCGCAAGAATAGATGTATATCTAAACAAATATTGCCCATTAATATAAAAACCTTGCATATTTTGTCTATATATTTCGCAAATATTGTATGATATTATTATCGAAGCCGAAACGGATGTCGAGGCACCCGCAACCTTGTAGAGTAGGAGGAGAGAATGTGGATTTATTTCTTATTGAGCAGGTCAAACGGACAGGCCATTTCACGATGTCCGCCCATCATTTTCACCCGTACTATGAAATTTACTACTTGTTGCAAGGGGAGAGGGATTACTTCATTAAAGACCGGACTCATCCGATTAAAGAAGGCGGGATCGTCTTCATTGACAAGTATGAGCTGCATAAGACGACCGATACCGGGGTCGCTAATCACGAGCGCATCCTGCTTCAGTTCGAAGACCAATGGCTGAGCCCGTTTGTCGATCCGGTATGCTATACCCCTTTTCAGAGCCGCTCCAAATGGATCGCCTTGAACTCGGAGGAGAAGCAAGCTGTAGAGAAGCTGTTGTTCGCTATGCTGGGGGAATACAGGGATAAGCCTGCCGGCTGGAAGACGAACGTGCAGGCCATGTTAACCCAGCTTCTTATTCTGGCAGGCCGGCGCTTTATGGAAGAACCGGAGAATTCACCGGAGCAGGCTAACCCGCTGCAGCGCAAAATTTATGAAATCGTGGAGCATATCAACAGTCGGTATATGGATGAAATTACACTGGGCTCCGTGGCAGAAGAGCATTATATCAGTCCCTACTACTTAAGCAGAAAATTCAAAGAGGTTACGGGATTTACGTTCGTGGAATATGTCAACAGCGTGAGGATTAAAGAAGCTCAGAAGCTGCTGCGAGAGACCGACCTGAAAATCATCCAGATTGCCGAGCAGGTCGGGTATGAGCAAATCGCTCATTTTGGCCGGGTTTTCAAGCAAATGATGAGGGTCAGTCCGCTCGAATATCGCAAAAGAACCAAACGAAAGGACAGCCCTTAAGCGTAAACGGCTGTCGCCGTCCTTTAACGGCGAAATAACGTTTCGCGGTGAATTATAAGCATGATTATAAGTGTGAATCTTATAAAATTCTTATAATTTAAGAAAAACGCCAGACGGCGTTCTATGAGGATGGATAAGCGTAAGTGTTGGTGTTGGTGCACCGCTGACAATCGACTGCAATAATACATTACTTTTGACCGGATTCCGCTCTTTTGGGGTCATCGACTGCAATCATACAGTCGATTTCTTCGATTCAGCCATTTTCGGGCCTACATGGCCGAATCTACTGTATATTTGCAGTAGATCTGGTGAAATGAGATCAAATGTCACCTATCGACTGCATTTTTGCATTCCTTCATAAGTTTGGAAAGAGACCCGCTCATCCCCGGAAACTATAATTTCTGTAATGTTAAAAAAAGCTATCCTTCCTCATTCCTGTCAGGAACCTCCCACTTCGCCGGACGATATTATCTTAAGCTCGGGCATCCAGCGAGTCATATGATCGGCAATTTCTTGGCGGTAACCCGCCACACCGGGGAGCTGCTGTTCAGTCACTTGATCCAGCGGAAGGATTTTATAATTTCGCCAGTTTTTTTTATGAGTCCAGGTAGGCAGCAAAGCGGGTTCAAGCAGGGTGACGGTCCGCTGCTCCCCCTGCACGCGCTTCTCAATCGTGAGGCCGAGGATTCCTCCAATTTCTTTGTAGACCCCTTCTTGTCCCGATAGAAAATTGCCAAGCGAATAGATCACGAAGGTCCGCTGTCCATCTTCTCTTTCTATCCACTCACAGGGCTGAAGAACATGCGAATGATGTCCGATGATCAAATCCGCGCCCGCCTCGGCCAGTTGATGGGCGAGCTCCTTCTGCTGCTTGTTCGGCATGCGCTCATACTCAGTCCCAAAATGAAGCTGGAGGACAGTGACATCGGCTAACCGGGACGCTTTCTCAATGTCACTAACGATTTGCTCCGGATCGATTAGCGAAACAAGATAGTCCATCCCTTCCGGGACGGGAATTCCGTTGGTCCCATAGGTATACCCGAGCAGCGCCATAGAGATTCCGTTCTTCTCTACAATGCGCAGCGTCTCCCGGTCCTCCTTCGAACGGTAAGCCCCGGTGTAAATCATCCCGATGGAATCCCAATGGCCGATCGCATTCAATATCGCTTGCGGGCCCCGATCCAGCGTATGATTGTTGGCGATCGTAACCGCCTCGAAGCCAACCTCCTTCAAAGTGGTGCCGATTTCAAACGGGCTGTTGAATTGCGGGTAATCCGACAGGCCGATCGCTTCTCCTCCAATCATGGACTCTTGATTGGCCATGGCGAAATCAGCACGCGAAATAAACGGCTTTACCAGCTCGAACATAGGCCCGAACTGGTAGCCGTCTTCCGTCTTGGCGTCCTTGTACAAGGAGCTGTGGATAAGGACATCTCCCACCGCGGCGAACCGGACGGTGGTCACTGTCTCTTCCGGCTCCGGTGAAGGGGGACTCGGAGCTGCAGGCGGTTCCGTTTGTTCCTCCACCTTCCCGCCGGCGCCAGGTATTCTTTCTCCGACGGCAGGGGTCGGTTCCAGCACTTCCCTGCCCCCCTCTCCGGGCTGCGAACGATTCGCGCAACCCGCGCCTACCCAAATCAGGCAAAGCAGTGTGATCCAGCCCAGGATTATCCAACCGCGATTCATGCAGGACTCCATCTCCCATCTATCTAATTGACACGATTCCTAAACGGCAGCTGCTGTAAATAGCTGTCGGACAATTCCAGCAGCTGTAAAGCCCTCTCGTAGTCTTCCTCGCTCGGATTCGCCCATTCGGCATCTCTCGTCAACGGATAAACCGTGCCGTCCTCGATTCCCATACCCGGGATAAAAATAAAATCATTATCAATATACGAGCCCGAGGGCAAATAATATCTCTCCGGCAATAAATTGCTTGTATGATTTACCAAGTCCTGACCAAAATGAATATGATCTTCCAGAGAAATCCCCAGCAAGTTGGCCACAGTCGGCATAATATCCACTTGTCCCCCGAGAGTTTCAATCACCGCCGGCTCGATCGCTTCGGGGGCATGAATGAGAAGCGGGATTTTTAGCATCTCTGTATAATCGTAAGGACCTCCCAGCAGTTCCTCAAGAAGCTCCTTGTCTTGACCATCCAACGAATAAATCGGCAGCCCCATATGATCCCCATAAATGACAAGCATGCTCTGTTCGCGAATGGCGGCCTCCTCCAGCTGCTCGATAAATAGTCCGAGAGCGTAGTCGGCATAGCTTGCCGCTTTCAAGTAGTTGCCGACGAGAGATCCATCATATTTCTCAGACAATGGTATCTGATATTTTTCCTCCGGAATTTCATAAGGATGATGATTGGACATGGAAATGACCTGCGCATACAGCTTATCCCCTTCCTCAAGCAAGGCCTCTATTTCGGAAACTGCTTTATCATAGAGCACTTCATCCGAGGCAGCAAAAGCGATAGGATCCTCATCGCCAAAAAAATCGCGGTCATAATATTGGTCAAACCCTAAGGAAGGATACAATTCTTTTCGGTTCCAAAAGTTAACGCTATTCGTATGGAAAGTAACAGAACGATAACTTTTCTCCTTCAACAGCTTGGGCAGGGAAGGAATATCTTTATAGCTCAACACCTCTGAAGCGGCTCCTCCGGATGGAACATAGAAGGACGTATTGGACATATATTCGGAGTCCGACGTATTTCCCTGTCCGATTTGCTGGTAAAATTGGGAAAAATATAAGGATTGCTCAACCAGCTTATTCATGACCGGAGTAACTTCCTGGCCTTCGACGCTAAGACCGATCAGGAAATCCTGAAACGATTCCAGTTGAATCACAATAAGATTTTTGTCTTCCGCCGCTTTCCAATACTTTCTCTCTTCTTCACCCTTCATTTCAATTTGCTTAAGGGCAAGAATCGTTTCCAGATCAACCGGCAGAGGCTCCTGAGCTTCTTTATTTATGTTGGCAAAGACAGTGTAGACCTGATAATTCAATATCCCCATCTGCTCCGCCTGCTTCAATTCATTGGCGATCCCGCGATTCGACCAGACGGTCATCAAACAGGTTAATAAAGAAACGGACAACAGGATGGGAACTCCCTTACGCGCTATAGGGGATTGTGATTTTCCCCAATGTCGTGATTTTTTTCTCACCATAAAAATAACGAGCAAAACAATGATATCCGTGTAGATAAATAAATAGTAAGGATGCATTAATTCCAGAACGCTCGCCTTCACCTGAACGACCTGCTTCGCCTGCTGGAGCGCCTGGTAATTGACGATGACTCCATAATATTTGTAATACATGATGGCAGCAAAATAAACGGATGTCATGATAATATTGGTCAGCATATATAGGAAGAGCTTTCTTCTTCGGGCCAGCCATTCTATTAACGTAAATACAACCCAAACGGACGGAATGCTCACCAATATAAAGGGAAGGACGTTAGCGGCGCCATAAATAACAAACCAAACCAAATTAATTTTCAAAACCATCAGAACAGAAAAGATAACAAACGGCTCTGTCCAATGGAGTTTTTTGCTGTTCAAACCGATACCTCCCTATAGCTCCATAACCACTACCTTATCATACAAACATTAATATTAGCTTAAAGTTTCTCCCAATGAATCCAACCATCGAACCATTTTTTTACAAAAAACTTAACCTTCAGAGCGAAATATCGCCCCTGCCTGATTAAAATCAAATGATCAATCCGTCTCTGCTGCCGCTTGCTGCTATTATCGCAATTGTTACTGGAATCTAGTTCCTCTTTCACTATCAACGCAAACTAAGTAGATTCTACTCGGGAAGGACAGGCTCGTCGGCATGAATTTTGACATTAATTACAAGCCCGATAGCGATCATATAGGTCAGCAGGGAACTCCCCCCATAGCTGATAAAAGGCAGCGAAATTCCGGTTAACGGCAGCAATCCGATGTGCATCGCTATATTCTCGAACACCTGGAGCGTGAACATAGAGACGATCCCTATGACTATATAGGCCCCGGAAAGATCGGAGCAGCTTAAAGCGATCCGGATCATGCGATAGATGAATAAAAAATAGCATAATAGCAGGACTGCTGAGCCGACAAACCCGAATTCCTCCCCGATAACGACAAATATGGAATCGGAATAATGGTAAGGGATAAACCCGTTCTGTACGAAATCTCCCTGCAACAAGCCTTTGCCCGCCAGTTGACCGACACTGATCGCTCCTATGGAATTAAGAACGTGCCAGCTTTGCTGCGGATCGGCTGCCGGATTCAGGAACGTTTCTATTCTTCTTAATTGATGGGGGCGAATGATTTTGGAAAACAAGGCAAAATCATAGTAGTATAACCAAACAACAAGCCCCACAGCGATCGTTATCACCGCTGCCCCCAGCAGAATATGAATGAGACGGACGTTCGCCATCCAGAGCATGCCGATCAGCACAGCGACAAATACGAGCGCGGTTCCCAAATCCGGCTGCTTCATGATTAGTACGACAGGCAAGGCGGTGACCAGACCTGCAGGAAGAAGGTCATTCCTCAATCGCAGAGGCTCTCCCTGTCTTCCAGCTAACAATTTGGCCAACAGCAGCACGGTAAAAATCTTGACCAGCTCCGATGGCTGAAATTGCTGCCCCCCCACGGCGATCCAACGAACCGAGTTGTTAATGTTGACCCCTTTAAGCAGGACATACAAAAGCAGTCCTACTCCTATCGCATATAGTACATAGGCAAAGTAACGAAGCAATAATTTATAGTTAAAAAAAGCTGCTAGAAACAAGACGACGAAGGACAAGACATACATCTTGATGTTATCGGAATGCAAGCCATCCAGCTTGGTGCCGGAAGTGGCGCTGTAGACGACAATCGTGCTGATAACCATGAAACAGGCTAACAGAAATAAAATGACGAAATCTAGCTTTTTAAGCTTCTGGACAATAGAATAATGCATGAATAACCCTCATTTTAAATAATTGGAAAAATACAATACTTAAAGAATATCATTCCGCGAGGGCAACAGCAAACGAAAACCGGGGAATTCCCATTGCCCCTCTTGAGGTTGTAGAGGCATATTACATGCAATTTGCCATTTATTCATCGCAAGAATGGAGGAAACAGATACCTGTAATTTCTGTAGGTTTCGTAAAAAATTTTATAATTAGGATTGACCGGTTAGCGCTGAAAAAGTTATAATTTCAAAAGGCACTCATCCAAACATCCTACGTTTGGATCATCATACTATTACAATATTTATAAGGAGATTTTCGGAATGAAACTGCAGCAACCTACTCGCTTGACTCTTTCCCAGCAAGTGGTCAGCCAACTGGAGGAGCTGATTGAATCAGGCCAATGGGCAGTCGGATCAAGAATTCCGGCAGAGCCCGAATTGGTGAAGCAGCTGGGTGTTAGCCGGAATACAATCCGGGAAGCCGTCAGGGCGCTGATTCATACCGGATTGCTGGAAGCCAAGCCGGGAGATGGCACTTATGTTTGCTCTTCCAGCGATCTAAAGGCAGCGATTCAGCGACGGCTTCGCAAATCGAGCATACATGACACCTTTGAAGTCCGGTACTGCCTGGAACGCGAGGCCGCACGGCTGGCTGCGAATCGGCGCACGGAGGAAGATGTAGCCAAGATGCGTGATTGTCTGGAGCGGCGGGATGCCGCTATTGCCACCGGAGACACTGACACTTACATTCGCACTGATCTGGAACTGCACCGATTGGTCATGGCCGCTACTTATAACCCCTTGTTGATCGATTTATACGACCATATGTCTGATTCTTTGCATCAATCCATCCATACTGTGGTGGAAGACACCTTGACCGAGAATGAACATCATCTAGCCCATCACGATATGGTGGAGGCCATCGCAGCCTCTGATCCGGAAGGTGCGGAGAATGCAACCCGCTCCTATATTGAAGCCATGCGATCTGCGCTGCTCTCCCGTGAAGAAAGGAATCCAAACTATGAAAAACATGTCTCAGGTAAGAAACCCATCAATAAATAAACCAGTCAAGCTTACGGGAGCTCTTCTCGCTATTGGCGTCATTCTCGTAGCGGCCAACATGCGCGCCTCTCTTACGGCCATAGGGCCGCTTATTGGAACCATTCAGGCCGATACTGGATTATCCGGCGTACTGGTCGGGCTGCTGACAACCCTTCCATTGATCGCTTTTGCCGTTCTTTCCCCAATCGCACCATCCATCGCGAACCGGTTCGGGGCGGAGAATACACTGTTTGCCAGCTTGCTTATATTGATTGTCGGGACGGTCCTGCGATCGCTGCCGTCGACGTTCACCTTATTTACAGGAACTGTGCTCATTGGCTTGGCGATTGCTATATGCAACGTGCTGCTGCCCGGGCTGATCAAACGCCATTTCCCCAATAGCGTCGGTCTGATGACGGGACTATACACGATGTCCATGAATCTGTGGGCGTCCCTGGCTTCCGGAATCAGCATCCCGATGGCCGTCGGACTGGGGCTCGGATGGCGGGGAGCGCTGGTCATCTGGACCTCCATCTCGATACTGGCCGCAATCGTATGGCTGCCGCAGCTGCGCTCTCATCACCAAGAGAGAGAAGAAGCTCAGGAAAGCCACAAGGGCACGATGTGGAAGTCCGCTCTTGCCTGGCAGGTTACTCTTTTTATGGGCCTGCAGTCTCTTGCCTTCTATGTCACTATTACTTGGCTGCCCGAAATTGTCCAGGACAGAGGCTACAGTCCAACCGCTGCCGGTTGGATGCTATCCCTGATGCAGCTATTCAGTCTGCCGACTTCCTTCATTATGCCGCTCTTGGCAGGCAGACGGCGCAGTCAGCGAAGCTTTGTCATCATCACCTTTTGCTTCTCCCTGATCGGTTATTTGGGCTTGTTTGTCGGCGGTGCTGCTCTCTTGCCGCTGTGGGTTGCCTTTATCGGTCTTGGCGGAGGTGCGAGCATCAGTCTGGCTCTCGTCTTCATAGCACTCCGCACGAGAAATTCTCAACAGACGGCCCGTCTATCCGGTATGTCCCAATCTATCGGCTACTTGCTGGCGGCCGTTGGCCCGAGTCTGATTGGGTGGCTTCACGACTGGAGCGGAAGTTGGACCCCCCCTCTTCTAGTTCTGCTGACCAGCGTCGTGGTCCTGTTTATCGTCGGATTGGGCGCCAGTCGGGACGCTTATGTGGAGCAAGAGTCACGTTCAAGTACTATATAAATCCGCAATAAAACCGCCTTATTCTATACGAGTAGGCGGTTTTATTGTTTTTGTGCTGACGATCTGTTTTTCTCGCATGTTTACCGATTTCCTGTTACCGATCGGTTTCTTCATAATCGATGTTCAGCACTCGTTCCGTTGTAGATTCAAAACGGATAGATACATATAACCCAAAGTTCCTTGCCTGTTTGCTGACCCAAAATTTAAACTTCTGCTCCGTCACGAAGGGATTAATTTGTTGCTTGCCGATATATTGGTAGTCCAAAATTTGATAACCTTTTTTACTCGCTTCCCTCATTGCAAGATTACCCCACTTGGCATATTCGGGTGTGACCAATTTAAATGAATGGAAGCTCCCCTGTCGTTCCTGTAAGTGAATATCGAACCGTTTCGATGCTGCTGAGGCCTCGAGATGGACAGGCGTAATCATACTCAGGATAATAGCGACGGCAATACGATAAATTTTCATCGTTCGTGCCTTCTTCCCTTTTAATCATAACTTTTGTTGCGAAGGTCACAATTATTCACAATTTCCCATCGCTCCTGATGGATTGCCTCTAAATCAAACCAAGCTCCCGGGCTTCTGATTTTTTCAAGCCCTTAACGACCAGCTCATAGGAATGATCCATCATCCATTTCAACTCCTCTTCGGGGACGGTTCCGTCGACGATCACTGTATTCCAATGCTGCTTATTCAAGTGATAACCGGGTTTTACCGACGGGTGCTGCTGCCGGAGTAAATACGCCATTTCCGGATCACATTTCAAAGAAATGCTTCCAGAGCGTTCCTCTTCGTTGATCAATGCAAACATTTTCGAGCCGACTTTAAGAACTAATGGCTGCGGACCGAAAGGATAGTCCGAGAACGCGCCTTTTTTAGACAAACCATATTGAATCCATTCTTTCATAGAAGACACCGCCTTTTCGCTTAAATTAATGTATATTGTAAAATGAATCTGAAGGAAAAAGGGAATTTTTTTCCCAATTAAAACTTTCTTGTCTAACAAAAGATTTCCTGCAATAAGGAGCACTGCTTTGGTCAACATCCCATTTAGGATACGATATAATCGCATGATAATCGTGCCGGTGATGCCGGGGATAGCCCTTAAGCGTTCTAACGAAACTGGGCAGCCTTATTTGGGCGGAAACAGGCGCAGCGGGATTTTAACGAATCTGGATAACGCTATGAGCGAAAAAAGCGATAAAAGGATGCAAAAAAAGCTATATAGCGATACGGAGTTTCTTTAAAATTTGAAACAGGGCGAAAAAAATGGTTTAACGTGACGAGGTTTCGTTATTATCATATCAAATAAAACTCTTCACCAATGAATCGACAGTCTCTCTGGTAACGTTAGGGGCTGGATTCAACGCCGGGATGCTAACGAACGATAAAAAACGGCATCCCGGATGCCGTTAATTGTGTTTCTTTCTCTATATCCAAATTATTAATAATCGTTCCCTTAATTAAAATCAGATGATTATAAATAGAAGTGCTTGATATATAAACTGAAGGCTAAAATTCCATAAAATGGTGGATCAATCCGAATCAGAATCTTCCCATCTTTTGGAATAAGCCAATCTTGTTACCCAAAAAGTCATAATGGAAACGATGACTATGCACACAAACGAAACTACCATTGCTGTGCCTTCCAAGGCAGTCACCTCGCTTTTTGCAACCGTTTAACAAAATTATACCACGGTCCATTCACTATTAGGGGAAATTAGTAAATGTTTCATCAAATGTTCACTAATGCCATCCGTCAAATATCATGTGCCGCTGTTTTTCCGTTATTTTTTACTTGATACTCCTCTCCATGGAGCAGGTTTCAGACTGAAACGGTTGTCGGCCCGCTGCCTTAAAATTCATCAGAATACGGAAGCAGGAAGCTATGTATGTGGCACTAAAGAAAGCTATCATTCCGTTCCGAAGGAAAGTGCCTCCGAAGCTTCAAACATCATACTCCTTCCCCGAAAAGTGAGGATAGGCTTCGAGGGGATTCCGGGTACTTTTCGGGGACCCCGAACCAACAGATCACTTCTATATAGATGGTCCTTCGGATAGTAGGAATACAAAGCCAAAACTCGCCCTGGAAGCATCTTTCTTTCTCCACTTCATGAGCTTTGAAATCTTTAGTGCCGGTATATACCCTGGTATAATATCGTCTATAATAATAGGGAAGTCTGTCTGTTAAATTATATACACGGATTTCCGGAATAAGTTTCTTATCCATCTTTCGTCCGCCATCCAGCTTTTAAATGAAATTGGCGCTTAGCTTCATACGATAATCATGAGCAAAAAGGAGTCAAAATGGTATGGCCAAATCCAAATCAACACCCGCATACACAGCTAATGGAAAAAAGTCGGAGCCTTCCTATGATGCCAGCTCCGTCCCCTCCGCTTCCTTGCCTTGGTACAAAACCGCTGTCAGTGAGAAGCTGGGCCTCCGCTACCCGATTATTCAGGCCGGAATGGCCGGGGGGAGCACGACACCGGAATTAGTCGCCGCCGTCTCTAATGCCGGCGGACTCGGCACGCTGGGAGCCGGGTATATGACGGCGCAGCAAATCCGCGAAGCCCTTCTCCGCATTCGCGAGCTTACGGACCGACCGTTCGCCGTCAATCTGTTCATCCCAGAGCCGTACGAAGTCCGATCGGAGGACATTGCCGCGATGAACGAGGTGCTCGGCACGTATCGCCAGAAGCTGGGCCTTCCGGCAGATCCGTCGCCTCCTGACCGATACAGCGAGCCGTTCGAGGAACAGCTCGAGGTCGTGCTCGCGGAGCAGGTGCCCGCCTTCAGCTTCACGTTCGGCCTGCCCTCCGGCGCTGTGATCGAGCGGCTGCAAAGCTGCGGCATCGTCACCATCGGTACGGCGACTACGGTGGCCGAGGCCGTCCAGCTCGAGCAGGCCGGGATCGAGCTGATCGTCGGCCAGGGCAGCGAAGCCGGCGGCCATCGCGGCACATTCGCCGTCCCGCACGAGCAGGCGCTCGTCGGCACGATGGCGCTCATCCCGCAGCTCGCCGACCGCGTCCGCGTGCCGGTCATCGCCGCCGGCGGCATTATGGACGGGCGCGGGGTTGCCGCTGCGCTCGCGCTGGGCGCGTCGGGCGTGCAGATGGGGACCGCCTTCTTAACCGCCTTGGAGAGCGGGGCTCACCCCCGCTACAAGGAGGAGCTTATGCGGTCCACGGATGACAGCACGACGCTGACCCGAGCGTTCTCGGGCAAGCCCGCGCGCGGCATCCGCAACGCCTTCATCGCTGATATGGAGCGATGTGAGGTGCGGATACCGCCCTATCCCGTCCAGAATGCCTTGACGCGCGATATCCGGCAAGCGGCCGCACGGGCTGGCGACGCCGGCGGCCTGTCGCTCTGGGCGGGACAGGCCGCCGCTCTGTGCCGGACGGAAGGAGCGGCCGACATCATCCGCCGGACCGTCCAGCAGACGTCGGAACGGTTCGGCCGCTTTAACGCTTGAGCAAGCATAGAGGTCCATGTTCCATAGCATGGACCTCTAACCGTGCCGGTCATGCGGTACCACGGATCTATGGCCTTTATAGTATACGCTCTCACTCCTTGTGTACGCTTCTGCCCACACACTATGCTCTCGAGCCCTCGCAGTACATTCCCTGCCTCTTCACGCTATGCTCTCGCATCCTCGCATTAACGCTTTTGGCCTATTCACGATGTGCTCTTGGCCTCTTTGTCGTACGTTCCGGCCTCCACACAACGTGCACCGCATTCTCGTGGTTTATTCGATGCGCGCCAAGAATACACAAAGAAGGCCCCGATGTACGAGACCTTCTCAGACCTGACTCTTTCATTACGTTCCTATTTAACGATAAGAACCGGAACTTTGGAATGTTGGGCGACGTTGTGACTGACACTTCCAAGCACGAATTCGCGGATGCCGCCAAGCCCCCGGCTGCCGATGACAATGACGTCAAATCCTTCTTCCTCTACATACTGCAATATTGTAGGCGCAGGTGATCCACGTTTAATAATGGCCTTCGCATCAGACAGCCCTGCCAATCGCTCATTGACTTCTTTAACGATCCCTTCCGCCTGTTCGTACATTTCATTTTCAAGATAAACCGGAATGTTGATCATGGCCTCGCCTATGACCAGACTTTGCATATTCAGAACATAGACGACTTCCATCTGGGCCGCAGGATTTTCTTTGACATAACTGATGGCTTTGTCCAAAGCTTTCTTGGAAGTCTCGGATCCGTCATAAGCTACCAATAATTTAGTGAACATCATCGTCTTCTCACTCCTATCGAATTACGTGCACTCGCAATTATTAAAATTATAATTCATTGCTTGGTCTCCGTTAAGGAATTAACCGCTTATTCGAAGGTTAGCACTTGTGCAGCGACGATGTCAAACCGCAAAAACAGGCATATCCGGCGGTGGATTGACGAACGTCTTCTAATTTATCATCCTGTCTGGCGGGTTAGAAGAGATTCTATTGCTTCCTGCCCGGCAGGTTAGAATAAAGTCTTGTATACCTTCGTGATCCCCTGGACAATTTCGTCGAGATCGGATGGAGCGAGCACCGGACTGACCGGCAGGAACACCATACGGGCCACCAGATCAACCGCACGCGGACACATGTCCTCCGTATAGACGACAGGATTTTTGAACGGATAATTGAATGGAAAATTATCCTTCTCCGCTGTCCGTTTATTGAAAATTTGCGGAACCATATAAACCGGGCGGCTTCCATATAAGGTATGGACCCCGATATTTTCAGCGTTCAAGGCTTCCGTGAATGCCTTGGCTTGCTCAGCGGAATCGAGTAGGATTCCTAGATTGGAACCGATATCCCCTTGTTCATCAGGAGAATAGCGGAATTTCATATCCGGCAACTCAGCCGCCAGAGCCTGCTTAAGATATCGATGATGATTTCGCATCGTTTGGACGATTCCGTTCAGCCTTCCCCATTGCTCGACCATAACCGCTCCCGTAATTTCGCTCATCCGGTAATTTTGCCCGATGAAGGCCGCAGTCTCCTCATCCGGATTCAGTCCGTGGCGCTCCTTCAATTGAGGCCGTAGCAGCCCTTGATCGTGGTATCTTGCCGCACGCTCGTAGAACTCCGGACTATGCGTAACTACCGCTCCGCCTTCGCCGGCCGTAATGATTTTGTTCATCTGGAAGCTGAAGACTCCGACATCTCCGATAGCTCCCGCATAACGCCCTTTGTAGCGGACACCGCAGGACTGGGCGACATCCTCGATCACGTGAATCGAATGTTTTTTGGCGAAGGCCATAATAGGGTCCATGTCGCATGAAGTGCCGAGGATGGGAACGGCAATAATCGCTTTCACTTCTTCGTCCATCACTCTCTCCAAGTCGGCGGGATCTATATTCAAGCTGTCATCCACATCGGCGAAGATAGGAACCGCGTTCGCGGCAACGACCGCTCCGGCCGTTGCGATAAAAGTAACGGAAGGAACAATGACCTTATCCCCGTAACCAATGCCCAACGCTTTCAAGGCAACAACAAGGGCAGCAGTACAGGAGGTTACTCCCAGTGCGTACGGAACCCCCAAATCCTTCTCCATCATCCTTTCCATAGCGGTGACAGAATTTCGCAAATCTGGACCATAAAAACGGAAGGGGGATTGCGCTTTAATGATTTGCGCGGCTTGAGCCGCCTCTTCCTCTCCCATAACAACCGCACCCGGATAATTAGGTGGAAGCGGCTTGCTCCTGGCCGGCGCTCCTCCGTTCAACGCTAATTTCTCCAAATCAACCTTTTCCATTGTCCATACCTTCTTTCGTTTTAATGGATCGCATTTTTAGAACTGATACGACAGAACCGACATGGGGTAACGCTTCCATTTACGACCATTATAGACCAAAAGAAGGAAAGGAACGTAACGATAAAATGTCTATAATTCCCTGCCCGGTAAAATCCTGCTTGAGCTGCGAGGTGTCAAAGACTGTTAGCAGATACAGCAGCTGCCGCTATTGCCCATTCAGAATAGCTTCGATTTCCTGCAAATCTTCGGCGGCCAGCTTCACGCCGGATGCTTTGACATTGTCCTCTACCTGTTCCGGCCGGGAAGCACCGATAATGCAGCTGGCTACATTATCCAGCCGCAGAATCCAGGCCAACGCCAGCTGAGCCATATTAAGACCGTTCCGCTCGGCAATCGGCTGCAGCTTCTCCACTTTGACCAGATTCGCTTCCTGGATGAATGATTTCATAAACATGTTCGACTTCGGATCGGCGGCACGGGAGCCTTCGGGCGGAGCCATTCCCGGCTTGTATTTTCCGGTCAATACTCCTTGGGCCAGAGGAGAGAATACGACTTGTCCGATCCCTTCCCGTTCGCACACAGGCAGCACCTCCTGCTCCAGTCCGCGGGTGAACATGTTGTACTGGGGCTGGTTGGATATTATCCGGTCCAGATGATACCGTTCGGCGGTATGAACAGCATCCGACAGGTGAACCGCTTTCCACCGGCTGACGCCGGCATAAAGAATTTTCCCCTGTGTGATCAGATCGTCCAAAGCGCGAAGCGTCTCCTCCAGAGGAGTGTTCGAATCATAGCCGTGGCACTGATACAAATCGATATAATCGACGCCCATTCGCTGCAGACTGGCCTCGCACTGCTCCATAATATGCTTGCGGGACAGTCCTCTGTCGTTCGGCCCGTCCCCCATCGGATGGAAAACCTTGGTCGCGAGCACGTAGGAATGCCGCGGATATTTTGACAATGCCTTGCCCATGATCCGTTCAGCGGCTCCGCGCCCGTACATATTGGCCGTATCGAAAAAATTGATACCCAGCCCGTAGGCCTTGTCCACGACGGCTTCCGATTGCTTTTCTTCCATTGAATTCCCGTAAGTTAGCCAACTTCCCAAACTGACCTCACTTATTTTCAAGCCGCTGGCTCCCAGATGTCTATATTGCATTTCCGATTCCTCCTTCTCATTAAATGGATTTTCTGCAGCAAATCCAGCCATTTCAGACAAAAATATGTAAAATAACTGGAAAACCTACATCTAGTTCGAGCAAAATCTAGGAAATCAAGCAACTTGCCCTTTTTTAAATGCAGGTTTTCCATTTAAATTAAGCCATTTAGCGAACAAAGCAGGAACTAACTGCAGAATTTACACTTAACGTTAGTGCGTTGCGAGTATATTAGGCGCAGCTTTCGCAGCGAAACAAGAGCACTTGTACCACCATTTCACCGCATGTTAATCTTTCGGAGCAAAATAGATGCATTTTGCACTTATTTCGCCACACTAGTGGCTTTTGGGTAGATCCCTGTCGAAAGCGACATTCAGAGCGTGACAGGGGGAGTGCTCACGAGCCTACCCCATCCATCTTTGATTTGAAAAAAATACGCAGCCGCCCGCTCCGGCAGCTCCGCGCTGATTTCACAGGAATCCTGCTCTATTCGGGCTTCTATCGCTTCCCATTCCGCTTTAAACCAATCCGAAACATTTCGGGAAACCCGCAATTCCGCCTGGCTTACCGCAATGTCCGAGCGAAATTGAACCTTCACCTGGTTCCCTTCCATTTCCTGGCGAACGATCTGCACGAGCGGCTTCCCGCCCCGGGTCATTTGATCGGCAAAGGAATAGATTTCCTCCGGCTCCCATCCGGCGCGATGAGAATGACTTAATCCGAAATGAATGCTCAGTGCGGATTCGTCTATGCCGTTGTGGGCCGTCCGATACGATCGGCCCGTCAGATGAAGCGGGAAGTGCGGATCATCACTGCCGTTTACCCACAGCATGGGAATCGAGACCCGATGCAAAAAAGAGGACGGGTCCCAGAGACGCTTCACCTTGGCGGAAGCCTCCGGCGGCATGCTCTCGAAGCTGTGACCGTACTGGTTATCGGCTTCGTATAAATATCCGCAGCCGTATACGGGAATGGCGAAGGCCAGACGGCGATCCACTCCCGCCACCAGGCTGGCCACGACTCCCCCCCATGAAATCCCGGTGACACCGATTCGGTCGGCATCCACCCGTTCGCAGGAACGGAGAATGGAATGAGCCAGGATGACGTCGGCTACGGCATGATACATCCATTGGTCTTGCAGGGGCTGCCCGTAATCGGCAAAAATCCCCTGCCTGGCCGGCCCGCCCCATTCATGCCTGGGCCGCTCTCCCCTGCTGTTCTTCTCCAGAGGGAGCTGTCCCTCCAGATCCATGGCGAGGGCGGCATAGCCCCGGTCTCTCCACAGCTGCACCCATTCTTTAAAAGCCGTCCCTCCTCCTCCATGCACGAGCACGATGGCAGGCACCTTCTTCCCGCAGGCCGGTTCAGGCAAGGCGTAATAGGCGAACACCCGGGTCTGCCGCCCCTGATAGGGCAGCCCTTCGTAAAACAGGGCCTTAATGTCCCCGTCCTCCCATTCGGACATTGGATAAAGACGGGGACAATGTGCCAATTCTGTCAGGTTCCATGGCCAGGCTTCATCGCTTGAACTCATACAATTTATCCCGCAGCAGAGCCGTTTCTTTGTTTTCGCTGTACCAATTGGCGTACCATTCTTCGACCTGCTTGCCTCCCGCCTTGTCCCACAGGCTTTTCGCCTCGTTCATAGCTTGATCAGGAGTATAGGAAGGGCCGCTGACGATAGCTTTATTCCACAGATCGTCGATCTGCTTGTTGACGCTGGAGACAATCAGTTGAATATCTTCCGGCGGCGTCGGCATATGTTCCCCGTGAGTAATATCGGCGATCGGTCTTTCCGGAGTCAAATAAGCTTCATTAGCCATTTGGACCAGATCATAGAACTCTTTTTCCACAGGATTGTCCTGATTCAAAGTCTCTGCATACTCCCCGCATTTCCCCTCCAGCGCAGGGGAATAGAGCATTCTGAAATCATCGGTGTAGGACAATTCTTTAGCCTTCTCCTTGTCTACAAAGGCCGGGCAGCCATTGGAGCCTGTTGTGCTGTGGGTTCCCTCCAATCCATATTTCAATGTTTTCCCGGCCGTCTCCGACGATATGAAATCAATGTATTCTATAATGGCCTCCGGATTTTTAGCCTGAGCGTTGATCATGGCGGTCAACTGAACCGGATTTTGGATAACCGGACTGAATTGACCAAACGGACTTTCAGGCAGCGGAATGACCAGCACTTCGGCTGAAGGATCATTTTTCTTCAAAGATTCGTAAATTTGGAACCAGGCTGGACCGTTCGTTTGTCCGGCCCACATGCCGATCTTGCCGTTGACCCAATCCTGCTGGGCTTTTTGCCCGCTCTTATCGGTCAGATAGTCTTTGTCCACAAGGCCTTCATCGTAAAGACGCTTCTTGAATTCAGTAGCCGCCTTGGCTCTTTCCCAATCGCGGATCAGTTCCCCGTCCTCAACAACCCAGCGCACATTCTGAAACATCGCATTGATGACCTGATTGGTTATATAAGCCAACGATGTGCCGTAGGTATCCTTGCTGCCGTTGCCGTCCGGGTCCTGCTCTGTAAACGCTTTTAATACTTCATACAGCTCTTCTGTCGTCTTCGGAACTTCTTTGTTGACTTGTTTCAGCCAATCGGCGCGGATATAGAGAGCATGGTTCGTGGACAAGCCGTTGATTTTGCCGAAAGCATACATTTTGCCGTCCGGCATAGTAGCTACCGATTTGAAGAGCGGATACTGTTCCAACAGCTGCTTATAAGTCGTGCTGTGCTCTTCAATTAACTCGTCGACACTGCGAATCTGTTTTTGCGAGTAAAGCTGATCGCGAAGTGTGTTGGAATACTCAAAAACCAGATCAGGTGCGCTCCCGGAAGCGAATAACGTAGTCAGCTTCGCCGTAGCATCGTTGCGGGGAATGGCGACGAACTTGACATTGGCCGGCCCGTTCTCGTTAATCCACTCTGTCCAGCGATTTTTCTCAATCGTTCCTTCACTTTCCGGAACCAAGCCGCGATCATAGATCGTTGCCGTTATATTCGCCTTCTTCTTGGATCCGTCCGCATCCTTAACATCAGGATCCTTACCCGGCTGCCCGGAACCGCCTGAGCCTGAACAGCCTGCCATCACTGTAGCCAAGGCCAGCGCCGGAATCATCCCGGCGGTCATCCATTGTGATCTTCTTTGTTTCATTCTCTACCCCTCACTTTTCCTGATTTTATTGTATCCCGCTATCCTTTGACCGCCCCTATCATCACACCTTTGACGAAGTACTTCTGCAGGAATGGATAGACGATAAGAAGCGGCAGAACCATGACGACAATTCCGGCGGTTTTGATGCCTTCGGGTGTAATGAACGTCTGCATATCGCTGGCGTTCAGCTCCTGCATCAAGGACTGGCTTTGGATCATCTGTTGCACCAGCACGGTTAAGTTGTATTTGCTGGTATCGTTAATGTAGATCAATACCGAGAAGAAGGCATTCCAATAGCCGACGGCATAGAATACGGATAGTGTCGCAATAACCGGGAGCGATAACGGCAGCACCACCTGCAGCAAATACCGCCACTCCCCGCAGCCGTCCATCCGCGCGGCATCATCCAATTCTTCCGGTATCCCGTCAAAATAAGTGCGCATGATCAGCATATTGAATGTGCTTACGAGTCCGGGGAGCCACAATGCCCCGTAAGTATTGATCAAGCCCAACTGCTTCATGACCAGATAGGTAGGAATTAATCCGCCGCTGAACAGCATCGTAAAAACGATGGCCAGTGTAAAAAAACGGCGAAAATAAAAATATTTGCGCGACAGCGGATATGCGGCCAGCGTCGTAAACAGCATGCTCAGCAGAACGCCCACCACGGTTATGGTGAAGCTGTTTTTTAAAGCGCTAACAATTTTAGAGCCTTTAAATAATAGCGTGTACGATTCCAGCGACCAGCCGCGCGGCCATAAAGTAACCGCCCCTGACCGGACATAATGGGGATCGCTGAGCGAAACGGACGCCACATGCAGCAAGGGAAGCAAGCAGCTGACGCCGGCAATGAACAATAATACGGCGACGGCTCCATTAAACCATCTTTCACCTGACGTTCTTCTCATCGCATCCTCCTGAAATATGAGAGTTCATACTAACACACAGCCTACCAGAGTCCACGATCGAATCTGCGGGCGATCGTATTGGCCAGGACGACGAGAATAAAGCCTACCACCGATTCGAACAAGCCCATGGCGCTCGTCAGACTAAACTGTCCTCTTTGCAAGCCGAAGCTGTAAATATAGGTGCTGATGACCTCGGATACATTGGCTACGACCGAATTTTGCAGAGTATACACCTGGTCGAAGCCGACCTCCATCACCCTTCCCATGGAAAGAATCAGCATGAGAATAATGACCGGTGCAATCCCCGGCAGTGAAATATGCCATATTTTCTTCCATTTGCTCGCCCCGTCGATGCTGGCCGCTTCATATAAGCTCGGGTCAATTGTAGACAGCGCGGACATATAAATAATCGCGCTGAACCCGGCTTCCTTCCATATGCCCGAGCCGACATAGATCGATATCCAGGAAAGCTCGTTATACAGGAACGCGAAGGTTGTCCCGGTCCATTGCTCCAGCAAGTGATTAATGACTCCCGATTGCTGGGAGAAAATCGTTACCACCATGCCGCCGACGATAACCCAGGATAAAAAGTGAGGTAAAAAAACGAGGGTTTGCACCGTCTTCTTAAACCACATTCTTCTGACCTCGTTAAGCAAAATGGCGAGCATTATCGGAAATGGAAACCCGATAATAAGACTCAACAGGCTGAGCATCAGCGTATTCCGAATAATGAGCAGCGAATTCGGGTTGCTGAACAGCAGCTGGAAATTTTTCATTCCAACCCATGGACTGCCAAAAATCCCGTCGGCAAAGTTATAGCTTTTAAAAGCGATAATAACTCCGACCATGGGCGCATACTTAAAAATCAGATAAAAAGCGACGACCGGGATAAACATGACGAGTAAAGGCAGATTCTGCTTAAATTTTCTCTTTCGGTCCAAAGATAACGATCGTTTCTGGTGCTCTGCTGTCCGTATTGAGCTCTTTAATGGCTGCTCCACCGCCTCACCTCCCCTCCCTAAATTTCCATCAATTTACCGAAATCTTTTTTCGTTGACAATCGACAGTATTCCGGGAGGTTACTATTTTCCATAAATTCGCTTATCGGCCCGCTTTTGAAGGCTATGGACAAATTTCTGCAAGAGACAGTTTTCCGGAACAAAGGGGGAGTTCTGCCGAATCCTTTCACTTCTTGCGGAATTCACCGGGTGTCACTCCAGTAATCTTTTTGAATACACGTAAAAAGGACCTTACATTCGGATAGCCGACCAGAACCCCGATCTCCTGTACGGGTTTATCGGTTTCCGTCAGCAATCTTTCCGCTTGCCCGATTCTTACGGTAGACAAATAATCGAGAAAATTGACGCCGAGCTTTTCCTTGAACATCTGGCTAATATATTTGGCGTTCAAATCGAATTGGCCGCTTAAATAGGTGAGGCAAAGATCAGGATTGGCATAATGCTCGTGGGTAAATGATTTAATCTGCAGCATCAGATTGTAGTTATTGCGAGACAGCCTCCATTGTTCCATCTGCTCCGCCGACTTGTTCAGGATGGAAAGAAGCTCCTTCTCCAATTCGTCCAGTGTGTCCATCCGTTCGATAGCCCGGTTTAGCAGAGGAAGGGTCTCATCGTTCCAATATTTTTGGACTTCCGGCGGCAGCTCCATCACTTCTCTTTGCAGATGATAAATCATGTTGTGCAGAATTGCCGACAAACTATCGCGGGTGAGCAGGCCCTCCGCGCATGCGTGGAACATTTGCTTTAATTCCAGCGCCCATTCCATATCGCCCAGCCGATACTTCTGTCCCAGGGAGCGCAATAAGTTCAAATGTTTGTAAACTTCCCCTTGTGGGTATATTCTTATCGCTTCCTTGTGAATAATCCGATTTCCGCCGAGGACCGGCTTGTACTTCAAGGCCTCCAAAGCTTCTTCGTGCAGAGCGGGAATTTCTTCAATCTGCTTCGCCATAGTGGATAGTCCTATCGTTACCGTGAAGGTCAGATGCTGATTCACCCATTGAATAACGTCCTCGAAATGTTGCTCTGCCAGACTTGTGTCATCCGTCGAATCAGGGAGATGAGCCATGACGCTCAATTGCGAAGTAGAAATCCATTCCATCCAGACCGTTATCCCATTCTTCTGAAATAGTTCCGTTATGACGCTGCTGAGTGCAAATTTAAGCAAATACTGGTCCCTCTGGCTGTACCGGTCTACAAATTCCGCATACTTGTCAAGCTCGACGACAGCCATCGCCAGCTTTCCAATAGGGTCCTGAAAGCCCAACAGGCGCATCTCCGTCCACAATTGCTCCGCTGTAATCGGGGAACCGCCTTCAACCATTTCCTTATAAAAAATTCTTTTTCGATAAATCAGATCGTCCTCTCTCTGCTTTTGATAATTCATCGATCTCTCCACCAAATCATCCAGGGCCGTTTCAATAAAGCGGAATTCATCCTGGGTGGACGAAAGGCTGTTCTTTTGAGCAGCATAGGCGTCAATGCGGGCCAATATAGCTTCAATCGGCCGGTAATTGCGGCGTGTCACGAACAGAATCCAAACGATCCCTATGACAATCATTAGCAGGTTCAGTGCAAACCAAATAGAGGAGTACGAAAAGATAAAAGCAGGGAGATTATCGCTTGTCAGTCCGCTTTCTATTTTCCAACCGGTATAGCTCGATTCCTTGCTCGTCAATATTTTGCCGTTGGAATTGTTGTCCAGAATAGGCGACTCCTGACGGTCCAGCAGACGAATAAAATTCAGGTTTGAAGCGGCCAGATCCTCGATCACATTCTCAATAGCAGAGGTTTGCACATTGACCGCGATGATGCCTTGATCCCCGCTCAGCAGCGGTACTCTGTGGATCAAGGTGACAACCTTGATCGGCCGAAGCTGATCCTCAAACACTCTATAGCTTCTTATGTCGGTCCATTTATAAGCGATGGAAGAGGGGGATTCCAGTGCTTCCCCAATCAAATCGCGGTCTTCGAATTCGGCCACCGGCTTCATGAAATGATTGCTTAATATCATCTGATCCGAGGAACGGACCAAATAGACCGAATCGATCATCGGGATATTGACGATCCATTCTCTGAGCATATTGGAAATTTCATATAGAGTCATAGCTGAACTGCCGGAGTAATTTTCGGTGTAAAACTGGGCCAGCTTGTCGTTCGTCTGCACTTCCTTGATGATTTGCTGCTCTATCGTCCGCATCGTATGATCGACCATCTGCATAACATGCCCCGCGAATACTTCGTTGGCGCGAATGGTTTCTTTTTTGGACAGCTCGCTTGCGGAAAGTACGGAAAGAAATACGATGGCCAGGGTGATAAAGAAAAAGATAGGCAGGTAAGAGAATAACAATCGCTTATATCCGTTTCTTTTCATCTCATCCCCTCCTGGAGAAGCCCTCAGGTTTAATTACATTTAATGGACACCACAACTTGCCCTGTCGACCTCTTTCTTTCTCCACTTCTTGGACTCCATATCTGTGCCGGCAAAGTCTGTCTGTCCCATAGATGAAAAATATCAAACAAGGACAAGCGTCCTTTCCGTTCCGAAGGAAAGTGCCCCCTACCGGGGGCAAATCAGCAAGGTTTTGATTTCATACGGCCGCAGCGCTATTTGGATGGGCTGATTCAGGAAGCGTTCTCCTTCCGGTTCCTCCAGCAGATTGCCTTCCTGCCACCAATCGATCGGGTATCCACAATCGATGGCAGCCTGCCCGCGCTTGCCTCCGTATTCATGGATGCGAAGCACCACATGCTGACCGTCCTCGGCTTTTTTGACCGCATCTACCATGACATGATCAGAATGAACAGTGAACAAGGAGAAGCTGGAGGCCGCCGCCGGCCTTCCCTTGGCATACGTGAGCGGCTGGTTGAGCGCCCAGGCTTCCTGCACCGTGCCTCCCTCAAACCAATCCCCGGGATGGGGAAGAAGCGAATAAGTAAAGGAATGCCGCCCCTGATCGGCTGTCGGGTCCGGGGCTAAAGCCGATTTAATTAACGACAGACGAAGTACGTTGCCTTTAATGTCATATCCGTACTTGCAATCGTTCAGCAGGCTGACTCCGTAGCTCCTCTCGGACAAATCGGCCCATTGATGACCTACCGTTTCGAATTTGGCATAATCCCAGCTCGTGTTCCAATGAGTGGGCCTCTTCACATTGCCGAATTGAATATCATAAGTCGCCTCTGTCGATCGGATTTCGACCGGGAATGCGACCTTCAGCAGCTGCCGCTGCTCGTGCCAATCGATCTCGGTCTCAAAGTCTATGCGCCGGCTATTTTTATACACGATCATGTTCTGGGCAATTGTTGAATCCATATAAGTCCATTCCCAACGAATTCTAGCTCTTAAGGGGCCAAGCTCCAGACAGGATACTTCGGCAAGCTCATGGACCTCTCTCATTTTTTCCTGATAATAAATATCGATGTCCCAGGCTTCATGCCGGCTTTTCGGCTTGTCTTCAAACACTTGCAGTACATTCCCCCGCTGCCCTGCCAGCAGCACCTCGCGTTCGGCCTGGATGTCATAGATTCGGGTAAGCTGCCCGTTGGAATTCCATGAAATTTCATAATAAGGGGTAGTCATTCCCTCCTCCTTCATGACAAAAGGATAGGGTTGCCCCGGGATAAGAGTTGTTTGGGATTCTCGTGTAAAGACGAGCGTTGTCCACCCCATGGCTGCCATGTTCTCCACCTGGACCCACCACAGCCGTCCATCGTACTGCGCTTCCAGTCTGTTGCCATTGTCATCATGCCAGGCGCCATGCTCCGCGGCTTCCTCCAGTTCTACCCTCACCAGCTCTGTCCTTGCCCAAGGAGCAGAGTTGAATACCGTTACCGCCACCTGATCTGGCGAGTCCAGGGCTGCGATCTCATCCGCCGCCTTCTGCCACACTTTCTGCCCTGTTCCCCAGGCTTCATCGTATTCTTTGCGGCTATCTTCATATACCTCGGTAATCGAGGAACCGGGAATGATGTCGTGAAACTGGTTGCGCAATATAATTTTCCATCCCTCTTCCAGCTCTGCTTGCCGATAAAGTGACCACTCCCTGCGCAGCAGGCTGGCGGTCACTCCCAACCACTCGGCCTCCCGGTACAGAAGCTCCAGCTTCCGATTCATCCGCTTATTATAGGCTTGGCTTGTGTACGTCCCCCTGTGCATCTCCAAATACAGTTCTCCGTCCCAGGTGTGCACATATTCCTCCGCGGCAGCCACCCGATCCTGCAATCGGCCGAAGTACTCATCGGCCCGGCCGGTCGTCACCTGAGGCACTCCCGGAAGCTCGGCCAGACGCCGCCGCATCTCCAGCATCTCCCGGTTCACTCCTCCTCCACCATCTCCATAACCGTAACAAAGCAGAAGCTCCTGATTAATTTCCTTATCTCGATATCCATCCCAGATACCGGTTACGGAATAAGGAGTAACGCCACCGTTGTAGGTATAATAGAAAGCTCCTTCTCCTCCCCCGGGGTCCGGTGTTGTAATAAAATGGGTAAGAATGTCCGTTCCGTCGATGCCGCGCCAATAAAAAGTATCATGCGGCATCCGGTTGTACTGGTTCCAGCTGATTTTGGTCGTCATAAACACTTCGATGCCCGACTTCTTCATAATTTGCGGCAAAGCCCAGCTGTAGCCGAACACATCCGGCAGCCACAAATATTTGCATTCGGTCCCGAACTCCCTCTTCAAGAAGCGGGTTCCCGCCAGCAGTTGGCGGACAAGCGATTCCCCGGAAGGCAAATTGCAATCCGCCTCCAGCCACATCGCCCCGCCGGGCTCCCAGCGTCCTTCCTCGATGCGGGTCCGGATTTCCCCGTACAGTTCGGGGTAATCCTGCTTTAAATAGTCGTAAAGCTGCGGCTGGGTCTGCATGAAGATATAATCGGGATACTGCTCCATCAGACGCAGTACGGTTGCAAAGGAGCGGGCGCTCTTCTCCCGCGCATGCCGCAAACGCCATAGCCAGGCTACATCAATGTGGGTATGCCCGACACACTGAACGGTTACCGCATGCTGCTTCGGGAGTTTCGCCAATCGGGCCTTCAACTGCTGCAAGGCGATTTCTATGGAATCGTAGAAAATCGGGGAGCCGGGACGCGACCAATCGATGAGCAGGAAGGACTGATGGAGCAGAGAAAGCAGCTCCTGTCTTTCCGGCTGGCTCTCGGTCAGTACCTGAACGGTTTCGATCACGGCCCTGCTCGTAAAATAGAAATCATCGGTCGTTGGATCGAGCCAGGCGAGATCCGCTCTCATCAACTGGTGCTCAACGGGCTGCCTTCTGCCATAGCCATTGAGTCCGGTCCATAATCTGAACCTCAATGAGACCTGAGACCCCGCACAATCCGACGGAAAAAAGACTTCCTGATGGTTCGTGTCCACCCCTTGATAAGGCTGGCCATTAAGAAAGAGCAGGGATTCAAACCCGCGGTTATTCCCTCCTCCGCCGCTGCCAAAGCAAAACCGGCCGACCACCTTCCTGCCCTTCCATGCCTCGGGGATGACTGCGTCGGCCGCCAGCCATAAATAAGCATCCCGGCCTTTCCAGCGGTCCCCTATTTGGACTTCCGACCACTCCCCTTCTTCAGTCGGGTATGCGCCTACCTCTCCTGACGGATCGGGCTTCATGCATAAAGGGGAAATGCCTCTTTCCTCCCGGTAACGGTACGCCGCCAGTTCCTCCACTTGCTTGCTCAGCTGCTCTATTCTGAAGAACATCGTCACTCACTCCTTTTATAACACCGGCCATCGTTTATAGAGACTTGTTCCCTTTTGTATGCCACTGATCTGCACCTATTTCACCGCACCTGACCAAGATTCATCTCTCTTTGCCTTCGTCCTGCACTAATTATGGTTTGGACCCCAACCATATATCATGTCCTGCCCTCTGTTCGGCTCAGGAGATGAAAGCCATATCCAGGATCAGTTCCTGATCCTCGGCTGCGTGCACCTCGCGATATAGCGGACCATAGGAGGAATCCCTGCACTCTCCGGTACAGCTAAGCTGCCGGATAGCCCGCGGAAATTTGATCGTAATCCATTGATCCCGGCGTGATAAGAGAGTGGCTGTCGCTTGGGCGGCCTCCATATCCCACTCTATCGCAACCTCCACCTCTCCTCTGGCCATTACTCCTTTGATTCTTCCTCTCGTCCATGGGCGGGGAAGAGCCGGCAGCAATTTGATCATTCCGGGGGAAGAGAACACGAGCATTTCCAACATCGCGGCCGTCCAGCCCATATTCGCTTCAATTTGATATGGAGCGCTATGGCCCCACATCGCTTTCATCGTGATTCCTTGACTCCGCCAATCGTTATGGTAAGTAAGCAGGTTATCGCCCACGCACGAACGGCTGGAGATTTCCAGACATTCCAATGCCCGGTCGCCATCCCCTAATCTGGCGTAAATATTGGCCATATGCGAGAGAGACCAGCCCGTCTGCTCCTTTAGACCAATGACCAGCCGTTTCTCGACCGCCACGCGGCAGGCTTCAAACCATTCCGGCTGCGTCTCCTCCGTCACTTCCAAGCCGGGAAAAAGAGGATAGATATGAGACTGGTGCCTATGGTGATAGTTATCCTGCAAGTCCGGATGCATCCATTCTCTAATCGCGCCGTCCTCATTCACCTCATAGGGTGGAATTTTGCGGATCATTCTTTCCCATTTCTGTACGCTGTCCGGCTCCAGCCCCAGTTCGTTGCAGGCTGCACAGAGATTGGCAAGCACCTCCTTGGCCACTGCAAAATCCATCGTCGCGTTTACGCAAACGGCCACCTTCAGCGCTCCCTCGAAATGACCGCCGGCCCAATTTTCCGGAGAATTGGACGGAGACGAAATATAGTAACCGTCCTCTCCCTCAAAGAAGAAATCCTCATAGAACATGGCGCATTCCTTCATGAACGGAACCGCCCGATTCTGCAGGAAGTCCCGATCCCCGGTGAACAGCCAATAATCGTAAAAATGCTGGGCCAGCCACCCCGCACCGGCAGACCAGTAAACGACATGCGGCTGCAGATTTTTCTTCAATCCCGAATCAGGAGAGGCAAATAGCGGGGCGAGAATGCCGCGGCAGCCATAAAAGGCTTGAGCATTCTGCCTCATATCCGGCACAAGCGATTCAAAAAAATCAAAGAAAGGCAGCATCGTTTCCGGCATATTCCCCGGTAAAGCTTGCCAATAATTCATTTGAATGTTTTCGTTGTTAAAAAAAGCGCTGGACCAGGGCGGAGCATAAGAGCCGTTCCAAACTCCTTGCAGATTGGCGGGCAGCCCCCCGGGGCGCGAGCTGGAAAGCAGCAAGTAGCGGCCATAATCAAACATCCGCTCCATCAGCGCTGCAGGAACGTCGCCATTGTAGGCGTCCAGCAGTAATTGCTCGTTAACGGAATCCCTCCCGGATCCCATATCTAAATCCAATTCCGTTCTCAGAAACAGTTTCCTGTGCTCGGCTTGATGCCCAACGAACAGAGCGTTGTAGTCGGCAGGCAATTGCAGCAGTTCTTCCTTCAGACGCTGTGTCTGCGAAGCGCTCTCTCCCTGTGCAAAAAGCCGGGTAAGAATGATCACCTCGTCGGCTTCAGCAATAACCAGCTTATCCTCCTTCACTTCACGGCTTCCTCCTACAGAGACAATACGGGCCACCGCCCCGAATTCGGAGCCGTCTTTCTCCCGCTTTCCCGTAGCAATGAGAAAGTCCTCTTCCACTGTTTGTTCGAAAGAAAGGGGCAAGTCCAGCGGATGGCCCTTCTTATCGGTCGCATCCTGCAAATCATGAGGCAGCAATTCCAGCTCCAGAGAAATAGCTCCCTTACGATCTGCCCGAACAACAAGAGCAACTACATCGTCGGTTCGGGAGACAAACAATCGACGGTCATAATGGATCTGTCCGTCCTTCCAGCGAACCGAAACCTGGCCCGTCTCAAAATCCAGCTCGCGTATGTAATCCCGAAAAGCATACTGCGTCTCTGTCCGCAGCTTGAGATCGAAGCCAGGCTGAAACCGGCCCGTCTGGACAATATAACCCGCCTCTCGAAGCCTATCGGGATAGAATGTATTGGCTTCCTTGAACTTTCCTTCCGCCAGCAGTCTTCTAACCTCCGGCAAATAGCCCGATAAATCGGGAAGCGGCTTCGTTACACTTCCCTCCCAATGCTCCTCATGGTTAAGCAGAATCGTTTCTTCCTGGATGCTTCCATAAACCATAGCCCCCATCGTTCCATTGCCGCTTGGCAGAGCATCCTGCCACTTCGTTGCCGGCTTGCGCAGCTTCATGCCGTGCGCTCGCTTGCTTCCTTCCAGTTGATGTTCAATCAAAGCTTCTCCTCCTCCAAATCTGTCAGATCAATAGGACTATATATGTTGAACTAAAGAATAGCTGTCATTTCGTTCCGAAGGAAAGTGCCTCCGAAGCTTCAAACATCTTGTTTTGTATTCCTTCTATATGGATGGGCCTTCGGATGGTAGGAATACAAAGCCAAAACTCGCCCTGGAAGCATCTTTCTTTCTCCACTTCATGAGCTATTCATCATTAGTTCAATTTATATAGATAGAATATTATTGAACTGTATGATATGTTTCTGAAACGTTGCAACTAGCTCTATTCTAAAAGGTAATCCTGCAAGGATCAAGATGAATTTTTGCATGCACCTTCCTTTAGGAGCTTCATTTTGACAAAAAAATAGCGGTAAGTTAGGATGAAAGCATGAAAACTGCAACGTTTCAGAGAGGGGAACAATGATGTCCAAGCTTCAGGAAGTCGCAGACTTAGCTAAAGTCTCGAAAGCGACCGTATCCAGAGTGATCAATAACCACGAGAATGTATCCGCCACCGCCAGACAGAGAGTTCTGGAAGCGATGAGAAAGCTGAATTTGAATGCAAACGAAATGAAACGATCGAACGAAGGCACGATGATGATTGGATTAGTGCTGCCGCTTACAAGCAGCATTGCGGCTAATTCTTTTGGGATGGACATTCTGTTGGGGGTGGAAGAAAAAGCTTTTGAGAAGGACTATATGGTCCTCATCGGGAACTCCAGCGGGTTAAATAAGGAAAAGGCGGTTGTTTCCCAAATGATCGCCCGCGATGTGGAAGGAATCATTCTGCTCAGCAAGAATCAACAGAGCGACCATCTTCATCTGCTCAAGCAAAGCGGAATCCCCTCCGTCCTGGTCGATCAGAAGGTGGAGGGAGAAAATTTGCATTTGGTTCGAGGAGACAATCTGCTGGGAGCGATGAACCTGACGAATTATCTTTTTTCCATAGGCCATAGCCGGATCGCCATGGTTACTCCCTCCCGTTTCTCCACTTATAGAGACCGGATTCGCGGGTTTCAGATTGCCTTGCTTGAAAAAGGAATGGAGACCGGCTCCGATCGATTAATCGATCTGGATGAAGCCGGGATGACGATAGCAGAAGCCATGAGAGCCATTCTGAACCGATCCGAGAGACCTACCGCCATCTTCATTGCTCATCCTGGCGACTTGCTGGTCGCCGTTCAAATGATTAACGAATACAATTTACGAATACCGGAGGACATTAGCCTGGTTACATTTGATGACGAATATACTCCGCTGCCTGCGGAATACGTCGATTACTTTACTTCGATAACTCAACCGGCCAAAGTGATGGGCAGCATAGCGGTTGAGCTATTATTCCAGCAGATCAAGGAGCCCGGAATTCAGGGGCAGGAAATCGTTCTGCCCGGCGCATTAAACATTAGACAATCAACCTGTGCACGGGTCTAATGGTCCCGCCCGGATGTCAGGCCAGGCACAATAGGAAACATTTCGGCGAACAGATCGGACACCCCGACGAAGCGAATGTTCTTGTCCATCTTGGGAATGATTTCCCCCAGCACTTCGGCCATCAATTTACCGCCGGTTCCTACGTGACCGATCGCTATGCACGGAGTATGGTCGCTCAGATGCTGTCTCATGAATGCCAATTGCTTCGTCATATGCTTTCTCGTATGGACATCATCCAGGAACAAGTGATTTTCCAGGCAAGGAACCCCGACCTCCTGCGCTACTTTGGAGATTATACTGCGGTAATTAGTATGGCTGTCGAGAAAAAAAAGCCCCCGCTCCTTGCATACTTCAAGGACTGCCTTCATTACTCTGCGGTCGGATGTCGCTTTGGAGCCCATATGGTTGTTTAGCCCGATCGCATGCGGCACTTCATCAATGGCCGCATGAACTCTGCGCCGAATCTCCTCATCCGTCAGATCCGTCGTAATGGCCCCGGGACCTAGCCAGCTTTTGGGTCCGGAAATAGGCTCCATCGGGAGATGCACAATAACATCGTGGCCCGCTTGATGAGCCTTTTCCGCATCCAGCTTGGTAGATGGCAGGAATGGCATGATTGCGGCAGTTATTTTGAAGGGAAGATGGAACATGTCGTCGGTACCTTTCATATTATTGCCAAAGTCATCTATCACTACGGCTGCCGACCTCTTCCCCGTCAATCCTGGATCATTCGATGCCGCGGAAGACCATATAGGATTTACGAAGAGTCCAAGCAGCAGGGCAATGAGAGATAATCCCCATGGTCGCTTCATGATAATCAGTCTCCTTTATTCTTTAGTATTGATTTTTTCTTGCTCCCCTTTGGCGATTCGCCTAACCCTTGAATCTCCGTTATGACCCAGCTTCCTGCTGCATCCTTATGCAGTCCAAAAACGAGCTTCTTCCTAATAGCTTTCCTTCCTTCTCTTTCCAATTGGACTTCGACCGGAAGCTCGATTGCCCATAATGCTTCTTCCTTCTTTGTCTCCCCTGGCTTCGATTTAGAGATTTGGCGAAGAGAATGAACTGTCCGTACTTCCTCCTGAAGCTTATGGAAAAAGGAGGATTGCGTATTATCCACGAACAGACCAAGCATGTAATGCTGCTGAAGGTGAACCGCCGCGATAAAGCTGTCCACCAATTCAATTGGATCAAGCCCCCGCACATATTCATTCAAACGGCCGGAAGCCTTATGAACCATCAACTGGTGTTCCGGGTCTTTGGCTTTACTGCCATGAGTCACACTATTGAGAAAATGAATGCAAAAATGTCCGGAGAACCCGTTATCGGGTATTCCGTCTCCCCCATGGGGCATTCCATGCATAGATGCGGCAAAGAGCTTGTCCTCCTGCCGGACGAGAATCGCCCGCCTCTTCCAGCTCCATTGATTGTTGTAGATTCGCTTCATGATTTTCGTATCTTCCCTGGTTACAGGCTGAACATCGGCATGATGCCTTCCCGCCCTGCGCTGAGCTCGGAACTGAAGCCCGGTTTCCAAATCCATTACCGTCACTATGTTTTTGAGCTTGACGGAATTTCGGGCTTCTGCCCATTCCACAAGCTGCCCATAATGCTGCTCAGCCAATCCATCTGCATAACGTTTCAATTTGGCCGTCCATTTGTCGGATAATTGCAGCTGCTGGCCTGTTTCGGCGTCGTACACCCGACCATCCTGCCCAACTCGGAACACCTCGTCCCGCCTGCCGCTTGTTATCGTTAAGTAGCGGTCAGTCACTGGAAGCTGTAGAGCATCAAGCCTTGTGGCCCCTCGAATGGCACTTTTCAACCCTTTAAAGGAAAGTTCCAGCTTCGATTCCCAGTCCGCAGATGGAGAACTTTTGACAGTAAGAATGACTGTATCCGGTGATGATTTCCCATTTGCGGCAGACGGTTCAGCCCACCCCGCACATAATAGGCTCATAAGAACCCACAATCCTACCCATACTTTAGTTTGCATAGCCATTTCATCCCCTGAGGTTCGGGCATTTCCCTGTAGACTGCTGCCACATGCCCTTAAATGATCTGATTATAATATGATCCTTTCTTAGGTAAATTATCGGGGCGCAAGTTGGGAACACTATGGTGTACATCCGTCTTTTTCCAAGGATGGAGGCGGGACAGGCGGGACAACCTGTGTACAGACTATGACATGAATACTCGGAGGAAGCTATGCGATCTATTTACTTAAAAACCTTTCTTATGACCCTGCTGGCCGCTTCTGTATCTTGGGGCTCAATCATGACGGCGTCTGCCGAAGCGCAGGACGGTAATCATAATTCCGTTCTGTCGGATAAAGGCAGAGATTATTATGAAGCCCGCGGGGAAATTGTGTGGGAGGTCAAAACGGAAGAAAAAGTCATTGCCCTTACTTTCGATGATGGCCCGAATCCGGTACAAACGGCGCAAATTTTGGATTTATTGAAACAATATGATGCCCGGGCGACTTTTTTTGTTGTGGGCAGGCGCATGGAGAAGTTTCCAGATCTCGCACGAAGGGAAGTGGCGGAGGGACATGAACTGGCTAATCACACCTACAGTCATCGTTATTTTAAAAAGAGTACTCCGATCGATCAAATTCGTCAGGAAATTGTAAAAAACCAACAATTAATTACATCGATCACGGGCCAAAAGCCGCATCTGTTTAGGCCACCCGGTGGATTTTACAATGATAACGTCGTAAAAGCTTCCAGAGATGCGGGTTATTTGACTGTCCTCTGGTCCTGGCACCAGGACACTAAGGATTGGAGCTCTCCCGGCGTCAACAAAATTGTTCGCAAAGTACTGGACAACGCCCGCAATGGCGATATCGTCCTCTTTCACGACCATGTGGAGAGAAATCCACAAACGGTAGAAGCTTTGAAGCAAATATTACCGGAGCTTAAGCAACGAGGTTTCCGATTCGTTACGGTTTCTGAACTGCTCAACTTTAACAAGCTTGAGTCTGTTCATAATTGATTGCTTTCCAAGGAGGTGCACCATGAGATCGATCCTTTTCCTGCTTGTCTTTGTCACTTTCTGTTATCCAGCTATGACTGCTATCCAAGAGATTAGTGAATCGGATTTTGTTCAAGGAGAAGCGGTCGGTCAGCCCCCTTCGAATCCAATCCCGGAAGGAGAGGTCTCGATCCAAATTCTTCCTCTTCGCAATGAATTAAAAGTGCTGGTCGATGGGAAATTATTCAAGAAATATAAAATCGCCCTAGGGAAACCGCAAACGCCGACTCCGGCTGGAGAATGGAAGGTCATTAACAAATATACGAATTGGGGCTCCGGCTTCGGAACCCGTTGGATCGGCTTGAATGTGCCTTGGGGGATATATGGCATTCACGGAACGAATCGTCCATCCTCCATAGGACAAGATGCCAGCCACGGCTGTATCCGAATGAGAAACCACCAGGTGGAGGAATTATTCGAATGGGTTAAGGTGGGAACCTCCGTCTCCATCGTGAGTCATGCGTTAGGCGAACCTAATCGCAATCCACGGGATTTGGCCAGAGGGGACAGCGGTGCCGATGTGCAGCTCATTCAGAGCTGGCTTAGAAGCGCAGGATATTATAAGGGGCCATGCGATGGCAAATTCCGGGCATCGATGGAACAGGCGCTTAAGGCTTATGAGAAAGCTCATAACCTTCCTGTGGACGGAGTTGTGAACCAGCACGATTATTTATCTATGGGACTGGTGGAATAATAATCATTATGGCAAACGGCCCCCATAAAGGAGGCCGCTTTAATATTGATATTTAGGGATGCAAACGTTAACACCCCATTTTTCCGTATTCTATTGCTGAGTTAGTTCCATTCCCAATTCAAATCAGAAAGCAGCTTCTTCAAGCCGCTGGTCGCTTCCTTGAACAAAGCCGGTCCGCTGAAGCCCTGGAAAGTGCCTGCCGCCTGCAAATGGGGCTCCAAAGACATGAAGCCCGCGTAATTGGATGCTTGCAGGTCTGCCAGCACCTGTGGCACCTGACCATCTCCTTGCCCGGCCACTGTTACCGATCCATCCGCAAATAGTGCATCCTTGATATGGACATACTCGATATGGGGTTTGAGCGGGAAATAAGCATCGTCGAACGGCTTCACTCCGCATTGGACGAAGTTGGCCGGGTCAAAAGCGGCCCGCAAATGACTGGATCGGCAAGTCGTCAGTATATCCAGGCATCTTTCGGTGTTATCGCCATATATTTCTTTTTCGTTCTCATGAAGCAGAATGATATCCGCTTCCTCAGCCAGCCGGACCAATTCCTTCATTCTCCGCATGACTTCATCGCGGTAAACTTCAGGCTTTTCATTTTCAGGCATAAAGAAAGAGAAAATACGAATATAGCGGGTATCGAAATATTTCGCCAGCTGAAGCGCCCGATGGAATTTCTCGACATGGGGCTCGAACGGGTCGGTAATTTTGATTTTTCCGATAGGAGAGCCGATCGCTGATATTTTAATCCCCCTCTCCTCCAGCATTTCCTTAACCTGCGCTATTTCTTCGTCCGTTAGATCCAATACGTTTTTATTCCATACCCCGCGAAATTCCAGGTATCGAATCCCTTCCGATTCCAGGCAATCCAGTTGTTCTTTGAATTCTGCCGATATTTCATCGGCGAAGCCAGTCAGTGTAATCACGCGGCATTAACCCCTTCCGTATCGTTATCATATTAAAAAAGTTTATCCTTGACGGGCGAAGCTCGCATCGATATCAAGAAGCTTCCAGCTTCAAGCCCTCCATCAAAATCAACAGCGTCAGCGCTTGTCCATAAGTCATCGGACTGATGGGGATGTCCTTGTAAAATTGCGCATCGTTGCCAACCGGTGTCCCATACGACACCTGCATGACCACTCCATCGTCATTGATTTGATCCATAACGGCTTGCAAAGCCCTTACCCCGTTAGATAAATAGGAACGGTCCAAATAACCTTTGCGGACGCCTTTCAATATTCCATAGCCAAAGGCCGCGGCGCAAGAGGATTCCAAATAGGAATCCGGGTCGTCGAGTACCGTGTGCCATAATCCGGATTCATGCTGGAGCTCGGCCAAAGCGGTCACCTGAGCACGCATCGTATCGAGCAAATAGTGCTTAATTCCGCCTTCCAGGCCGATCATGTCGATGAAATCAACTACTCCGCAAGTATACCAGCCGTTGCCTCTGCCCCAACGAACTGCCCCATAGTTGTGCTTTTCGTTGAAATCCCAGCCATGATAGAAAAGTCCGGTTTGCTTGTCATATAAATATTTAATATGAATGAGGAATTGTCGTTTGGCTTCCTCGACATATTCCGGACGTCCGAAGTAAATCCCGGCTTTGGCCAAGAACAGCACCGTCATAAACAACGTATCGATAAGAATCTGTCCATCATTCGGATCGCCGGTGATCATATGCTGGAAGGCTCCGTCTCCGGTACGAATCAGTTCTTCCATAATCCAACGGCTCCATTCGTCGCAGACAGCCTCTAAAGCTTGATCTCCGGTCAATTCGCACAAAGAAATTAGCGTAATTAATGGAGAACAGGTATTTACGTTCTTCTCCGGGAGGCCTTCCTTAAGCCGGGCCCGATACCAGTTCTTTAGGAATTCCAGAGTCTTCTCGTCTTTCGTTTCCTCGTAATACTGATACATTCCATACAGCCCGACTCCTTGGGGCCATTCCCATAAATGAATATCAATCAGACCAATCGGATATTTCTCCTCAAGGCTGTCGTTCTTCATCGTTTTCATCGCTTCCGATACTTTGCCGATAGCCTCCAGAACTTGTTCTCTATTTACAGTCATCGCTATTCCTCCCCGCTGACCGACTATACGTATTCAAGCTTGCCGCGAATGCCAAATCCGCCGACAGGCTGTTCTTCCCCGTTAACGACAAGCGGCTTATTCCAATGCAGCTCTACAGAACCATAATCAGGATCGGTTAACGCCAATTGTTCACTGCCTTCCAAGCTGACCTCCATGCCAGATATGCGCTCCATGAACTGCTCGAAGCTTCCGCTCTCCTCTCCGTCAGAAACTCTAAGCACCCAACCATTGGTCAAGCCGGAAGACAGCAGCTCCTTGCCACGATCCGGACCTTGATCCTGAAGACGTAATCCTTTAACCGCATAGACCGCCGCATAGCTGTCTCCGATTCTAGCAAAATACCAACCATTATGAACTGCGTACTCGTCGAAAATTTCCGTCGGAAAATAAGCATGGGTATAATGGACGTCATGCGCCGGATCAATCCGATACAGAAGGACGCCCAGCCCTTTATACTGGCCAACCTTGGGCAAATACCCGTTACCCGCCCAATAGCTCGGACGGCCTGAACCGTGCACGGCCAATTCTCCAGGATGGTTCACCCACAGATTAGCCTCGGGGCCAAAGGTCAGATGCATCACATGCTCTTGATAGCCTCGTTGCCCGATTTTAAAATCCGCTATGGAGGACAGGCTGTACCTCTTCGTTTTATAGTTGTACAGCTTGGCATAGCCTCCCAGACCTTGGTCGAACCGGAAAACAAACCGTTCCTTGTCCTTCGGAAGCAAATAAGCTTTATACTCTTCTGGCGGAACGTAGTCAGACAGGCACAATGCCACATTACTGATCGTGTAATTATTCAAATATCCAACTCCATAACCTATCCAGCTCATAGAGGAGGTGCCTTCGATATAATGGCCTTTCAATTCCTTCTCGTAGCTTCTGCCGTAAGTGGAGGCCAGCACACCGAGATGGGAATTGACTGCCATGTAATAATAAAGCAGGTCCAGCGCTTCTTTGGCTTGCTTGCGAATTTCCGCAGATTCCGCCATATCATACAATTGAATGAAGCCTATGGCATCGATTGGAAAATAAGCGCTCGAGTTCCATTCCGCGAGTCCTTCTGTCAAAAAGCGCTCAAACCATTCCTTCAATCGAGCTTCCGCCTTCGCTTTATGCTGGGCGCCCGTTTCGTTACTGTTGGTGAAATGCCCCTCCGGGAACAATTGCCCTGCCAGCAGCTCACAAGTATGGAAGAGCAAAGCGTGATTTTCGCTAAAGAACCACATGACATCGTCACCCGGCTCGTCCATCCAATAACGGAAATTGAGGATACATGCCTTCACTTCATTCCAGAACGACTCCGTAAACAGTCCGCTGCTGCGATAATCCTGCCAAACCCGGAACAACGAGACGAGAAAAAAGTCGCTGCAATCCGCCCGCGCGTTAATGGCCTCCATTTCTTCTCGCAGGATCGCTTCCGCTTCCGCTGTAGAGCCTCCTGTTTTCAGCAGGGCCAAAGCCGTGTGCAGGTTAGGCTCGCCATATTTGGCGATCGTCTTGAGGGCTGCTTCCTTGCGGGCAGCTATATCTCCATCCACCGCGAACTCCAAAGCGGATTGAGGATAGATCTGTACGCCCAATCGTCTCATCATGGACAAGGAGCCCTTGCAGGCGGACAGCTGAATGTATTTATAGCCCATTCCGAATTGCTCCGCTTGACCCA
The DNA here is from genome assembly GCF_018403245.1 of Paenibacillus sp. J2TS4. GTDB lineage: Bacteria > Bacillota > Bacilli > Paenibacillales > NBRC-103111 > Paenibacillus_L. Next base: position 753,125 of record NZ_BOSH01000001.1, on the reverse strand, counting down.
GCTTTAACTCAGCCGCACCCGCCTGAAGAACCGCATCAGCGCTTTGCAAGGAGCCAAAAATATCGCTGCCAAATTGCATGCGGAAGTCAATCTTCTCATCCAGCGGATTGCTGATGTTAAGGACGACAGGTCCATTCGTTACCGTATCCTTGGTAAAATAAGCTTCGGCCAATGCCTTCTCAAGCGAATGAGCCTCCTCCTCCTTCACCTCTCCAATAGGAAGGAGAATGTCCAGCGGCTCCGTCCCTTCATAATCCACGCGAAAATAATACTGGGTATCTCTTTCGGCCAAGTCTTCAAAGCAGACAACGACGGTATTGATACCGGCTTTCCACTCGACCTCAATCTCTGTTTCCGCTTCTTTATTTCTCGTAAATGGAGTAAAGTCGGCGGTTTTCTCCCCATTGATCCATAGAGTGATAGATCCGCACGTGATGAGCTTAAGCTTCGATAGATGAGCACGGGGACAGTCGATTTGCGTAACAGCGTAAGTTAAAAGATGAGTCGGCACCATCCAGAAGTTCGATCTTTCCACCCGGGGATTTCCCCACGGAAAATAAAGATTCCATGTTCCCAAAGCTCCCGCTTCCGCAAGAGTATTTCCGGGAAGCGCCTCTTCCAAGCCGTGAGGCAGCTCCGGCGAATGAGCCCGACGCTCCGTTACAAATTGCTGGCGGCATGGATTTTCATGGATAGCGAAACCCTCCAACAGCCACGTGTTGATGCTTCCATCCATCGTCACCGGATCAAAACGGACTCTGCTTTCTATCGTCTGGCTTACCAGCCAACGGTTGATCGTAAGATTATGATGTTGAAGAGGTTTGTATCGGGCCATATTTCCCATTGATTATCAGCCTTTCATTCCTGTAGTGACAATTCCTTGGACAAGCTGTTTTTGGAAGACGAGGAAGACAATAAGCACCGGGATCATTGTAATTACGGACATCGCCAGCAGGCTGCTCCAGTCTACATTATATTCACCGATGAAATTGGATAGTGCGAGCTGAATCGTGTACTTCTTCGGATCGCTGATAACAATCAACGGCCACAGGAAGTCGTCCCATCTCCACATGAAGGAGAATATGGTCAGCACGGCAAGAATCGGCTTCGCGATCGGTAAAATAATGCTCCGGTAGATTTTCCACTCGGAAGCTCCATCCATTCTCGCCGCTTCCAACAGCTCGTTAGGCACGCTCAGCAAATATTGACGAATCAGAAACACACCGGTCGGGGTAGCCGCAGGCGGAATAATAATACCCCATAAGGAGTTATACAAGCCCAGCTTGCTGATGACCGAGAAGATCGGAATCATAATCACCTCGAGCGGAATCATCAGAGTAGAGATAAATCCGACCAGGATCAGCGTATCCCCTTTAAACCGGTATTTCGCCAGGGCAAATCCGGCCATCGAGTTAACGATAAGCAGCAGAATCGTAGAGACGATCGTAACAAAAGCGGAGTTCATGAAATAAACGCCGAAGTTGCCTTTGTCGAAAGCTGCTTTGTAATTTTCCAGAGTGAATACACTCGGTAAAATTTGCGGCGGCCAGGCATATAGATCGTTGCTGTTTTTAAAAGAGGAAAGCACGACCCATACTACCGGGAACAAAAAAAGCAGGGAAAGAATGATCAACGCTGCATAAACAGCTGCTTTGTTTGCACGAGTCATCAGTCGATCGCCCCTCCTTTTCCAAGTCTAAACTGAAACACAGTAAAAATAGCGATGATGATGAACAGGACTACCGACATCGCGCTGGCCAGACCAAGCTCCTGAGCGGTAAATCCGGTTTGATAAATATGCTGCACGACATAAGTCGTTTCGCGTCCGGGTCCCCCTCCGGTAAGAGCGAACATAAGCGGATAAGCTTTGAACGCATCGATCAGAGAGAGCATAAGAACGAGCAAGCTGGTCGGCTTCAGCAGCGGCATAGTAATGCTGAAGAAGGAACGAATTTTGCCGGCTCCGTCAATTTTGGCCGCCTCATAGTAATCCTGCGGAATACTCTGAAGCCCCGCCATAAAGATGACCATAAAAAATCCTACTCTCGACCACAGAGTGGCCACGATAACAGAAGCGTTGGCAAAGAATGGATCCGTCAGCCAGCCAACCGGCTGCATTCCCATCGATTCGAGAATGTAGTTCGCGATTCCGAAGCTGCCGCCGAATATCCACTTCCAGGTCAAACCGACGATAATTAACGAAATCATCGTTGGCCAATAGACGATAGCCCGGAAAATCCCTTTTCCTTTAATTTGCTGGATCAGCAAAATAGCAATGCCCAGCGCGGCTGCAAATAACAACGGCACGACAAAAACGGCATAGACCGCCGTTCGGCGAAGCGCCGCCCAAAATTCGGAATCCTGGAAAATATAAGCATAATTCTCGAATCCGATGAAATTCATTTTATTAATCCCGTCATAATCGGTAAACGAATAAATAAGACCGAACAATGCGGGAACAACGATAAACACCGAAAAAATAGCCAGGTTCGGCAGCACGAACAAATAGGGAGCAATCATTTTTTTCCACTTTGGGTTTTTAGGCGCTCTGTATTCATTGCTGCCGCCAGTAATGCTATTCGCCATGGCTTAAGCTCCTTCCTGATGGATTAAAACATGGAGAGGCTGCCACCAGTGCAGCCACTCTATGTTTCCTTATCCACTTACTTGCTCTACTTTGCTTAGCTAACGACTGCCTACTTACTTGCCTTCGATCGCTTTTGTCGCTTTCTCTGCTACTTTATCCAATGCTTCCTGCGGAGTCAGCTTGCTAGTCAACGATTCGATGATGTTTGTTTTCAAATCGTCCGTAAATTTCGTGATCACATCTTGTCTCGACCAGTCATTAGCTGCTTTCGGAGTCGTATCCGCCAACTCATTAGAGAATACTTCGAACATCTCTTTACCAAATTCATAATCCAGCTGGGCGCTGTCTTTACGAGGACTGATGAACAAGGAGTCCTGGTTGTATTTGCTGTTGATTTCCTTGGAAGTCAGGAATTTGATGAGTTCTGCCGCTTCCTTCTCCACTCCGGAGTTCTGGAACGCCATTAAATATTTACCGCCTGGAACGGAAGAGCGAATTTCCTGCTTAGGCATGTAAGTGACGCCCCATTCAAAGTTGTCGATATCTTTGTAGTTGCTCAGCATCCAGTTGCCCGCTAAATGAACGCCCACTTGTCCGGTACGGAAAAGGTTGTTCGGATTCTCTCCGCCGATCCATACAGAATCGGGCATAATGCCGTCTGTGTGAAGCTTTTTGAAGTATTCCAGCGTCTGAACCGCTTTCTCGTCATTGATCAGTGTTTTTGTACCGTCTTCGTTAAAGACGCTTCCTCCAAACTGATACAGCATAGTAGACCAGCGATGCGGGGTTACGTCTACGACCATTCCGTATTTCGCTCCGCCTTTTTCCTGCACCTGCTTCAAGGCTTCGGAGAATTCATCCCAAGTCCATATTTCATCCGGGGAGGCCGGCACTTTAACACCCGCTTTGTCAAACAGCGTCTTATTGTAGATCATTCCGTTAGCTGTAACATCCATCGGAGCCGCGATCACTTTATCGTCCACAATGTAGTAAGGCTTGATGGAATCGATAAACTGGGAAGAGAATTCGTCGGCCGTGCCGAGATGAGTGCTCAGATCCAGAGCTTGGTTGGCGAACATTCCGGTATCCGACACCCGGCTTAATGCCGGCGGCTTGCCTCCGGAAATCATCGTCTTCAGTTTGGTGCCCAAATCTTTATAAGCTACTTCAATTAAATTAATCTTTACATTTTCATTCTGGGCTTGATACTCGTTGAGTAGCCCTTTCATGACTTCCCCTTCTACTCCATCCGTGAACCATACGAAATCAAGGGAAACTTTCTTTCCGCCGCCTGCTCCTTCACCGGAATCTTTGGCGCCGCAAGCCGCAAGAGAGACCGCGAGAATGACGGACAGTAAAAGGACTGTGGCACGCTTCCATTTCTTCATAATGACAACTCCCTTTTTATAAAATAATTTATAGACCAAGCCTTTCCCCGCAAGCTGTACAGTGTACTTCCCTTTGGGCCGTTATCACCGTCTGCCGGAGAACGGCTATGGCTTCGCTGGTAAACAAAAGCTTTAGTATTCCGAATTCGTCAGATTCATATTTCGGTAGGTTTGCGGACTGACGCCAACATGCTGCTTGAACAGTCTGCTAAAATGAATCGCACTGTTGAATCCAATCTGATCGGAAATTTGCCCAATCGGCAGGTCGGTCATACGCAGCATTTTCTTTGCTTCATCCAATCTTCTTTTGGATAAATAAACATTGATCGTATACCCTGTCACTTCTTTAAAGCAATGACACATATAGTATTTGTTCAAGTGAAGAGAACCCGCTATTTGGTCGAGCGACAAATTTTCCTGATAGTGATCGTTAATGTAGCGAAGAACGCGATGAACATACATTTCTTTTTGCGATGCGTTGGGAACGACCAGAGTAGGATCCATCTCTTTAGACTTGCGATAAATCCTGGTCAATAGCTGGGCGACATAAGTCTGCATCATAAACCGGTAGCCTGTCTTCTCCTTATCCCTTTCCAATACGATGTTAGCGAATATTCTATCGATGTCTTCCTTCTCCTCCGGCCCCCAGCGAATGAGCTGGCCATTCTCGTTATGGAATGGTGAAAGCAGCTTGTCGAGAAGCTCCTGAGGCACGAACGATTCAAGATAGGAGGGTAAAAAGTTAATATAGCTTCGCACGTAAGGGACCTCGGTATCCGGGTTGACCCGATGAAGAGTCTGTCCCTCGAAAATAAGCATATCCCCCGGCAGAAGCTGAAAAATGTTGTCTCCAATAATATAATTGGCCACGCCTTCAATGAAGTAATAAATTTCAAACCCTTCATGAGAGTGCAGCGGCCAGGAGGTTTGGATTCCCATCTCCCGATTCCGAATATAAATCTTGTCTTTGGAAAGCGCCCGGTTAGTAGGTAAGTGGGTATAACTTTTCAAGATTGGTCCCTCCTTCACAACATAGGTTAACCGGAGGCCTATAAAAATATTTGTTAACGCTTTCTACATAGAGATATTAACATACGCTAAATAATATTAATTTTCATTTCTTGTTGAACTGTTAACATATCTTGCTTTATGATTTTTATCTCATTCCTCCGATAAACCAGATCTTTTGACCCAATCTATTTAGAAAAACGTACTTTTTTTCACAATCCTCTCTGATTCATAGTTATTAATTCCCAGTAATTATATATTAATATTTCTCCATCAACCACAATATCGGTATAACATGCAATCTTGGGAAGATGAAACAAATCTTGAGAATACATAACCCTGATAAAAATACCGGGGACTTCCGTCCCCGGCGATGATGTTCTATACTCTTCTATTCTTACAGTCGCTTCATGATAAGTCCGGCGGTCTCTTCTATCGCTCTTGCGGTCACATCAATGACGGGACACCGCAGCTGTTCCATCAAGCGCGCAGCATGATCCAGCTCATCCCAGATTCGCTCCATCGTTGCATATTTGGCCCCAAAGGGCAGTCCGGCCGCCTGCAGCCTTTCCGTCCGGATTTTGAGCAGATGCTCCGGGTCCATCGTCAGCCCAATAATTTTGTTGCGATGGATGTGGAACAATTCCCGCGGCGGACTGACCTCCGGAACCAGCGGAATATTCGCCGCTTTATAGCCCTTGTAAGCAAGAAATATGCTTAGCGGGGTTTTGGAGGTGCGGGAAACGCCGATCAGAACGACATCCGCATGGATTAAGGAATGGGTGTCTTTGCCGTCATCACAGCGGACGGCGAATTCTATCGCTTCAATATAGCGGAAATAGTCATCGTTCATTTCATGTAGCAAGCCCGGCTTACGTTTGGGAGACCCATTGAAGGTATCGATAAACGCCTGCATCATCGGGCCCATGATATCGACGGCTCTTACCCCCAGACGAATGGCCTCTTCTCTCAGCATTTCCCTCAATTCCGGCTGAACGAGCGTATAGACGACGAACCCTCCGGTCTCGGCCGCTTCCTCCATAACCGCCTTAATTTCGTCCTCGTTCTGGATATGGCCGAATCTTCGCAGCTGCACGGACTGCTCGTCAAACTGTCGTATCGTGGCTCGCGCGACCGCTTCGGCCGTCTCGCCGACGGAATCGGAGCAAATATAGACTGTATAGATTTTACTTTCTTTCAATGAGTTTTCCCCCTCGTCGCGGACCTGGAGCGCACCTTCGTCCGTTTAAATAAAAGCCTTCTCTGTCATAAATTACTCTCCTGCCATCCCTATAAATACTTTGGTAATAATCGTTTTCGTAATGCGCCCTACCACTTCGCGGCCTTCCGTTTGCTCTTCAGCGACAACCGGCAGCATATCCACCTCATGGGAGATCAACTTACGCGCGGCATCCAACACGGAATCATCGGGGGTTACGGTAACGATATTGGGTTCCCGGGACATCACCAGGCTGATTGGCATAGTCGCCGCAGCCGCATTGCCAAGGGTAACCTTGAGCAGATCCTTTCTCGATACAATGCCGGCCAGTCTGCCTTTTTCGTCTACGACGGTAAGCCCCCCCACATCCTCGGTAAACATAGTTACAACTGCATCCTGTACCGTGCTATTATCACGGACGACCACAGGCACTGCCTGTACGTCCCTTACCTTCAGCTCCATAGTACGGGCATAGGCCCGAGAGGTTGCAGCAGCATAGGTCCCCAAAAAGTAACCTACCTTAGGTTTGGCGTCCAAATAACCAAGCATGACAAGCAGCGACAGGTCGGAGCGGATGGTTGGCCGGCTCAGACCAAGCGCCTCGGCTAACTGCTCCCCTGTAATCGGCGCATGACGTCGGACTAACTCCACAATCTCCAACTGCCGGGATGATAGTTTAATGACGGTTCCCTCCTGACTTTTATGTAAATCCCATTTTTCCATACGTTTAGTACGTCATATTGTTTCTAATTAATCCAAATATATCGTTTGTCCGCATCGAAGTAAACCTTTTGTCCGGAAAAGTTTAATAGTCTTGTGCCCTCTCCCATTCCCCATTAAAGAATTGCATTTCTTTCCATAGTTTAGCCGAAATATTCATCTTCCCCATTGTATCGCTTTCCAAAAGCATTCAACCCTCCCCTGCTAAAGCTATCATAGGTGGGCTCGAGGTCATTAGTACATCACGCACACAAATTTACAAAAATATATTCCAAAAATAAAAGGATTGCGCTAATATGTTACATAACATAAAATTAATTATGATGTATTATATAAAAATAGGAGTGACTTCTATGGAGAGAGAATTAGCATTGGAAATCGTAAGAGTAACCGAATTAGCAGCCCTTGCCTCCGCCCGATGGATGGGACGGGGGGATAAGAACAGCGCGGATGCTGCCGCTACCGAAGCGATGAGAATGATGCTTGACTCTGTATCCGTCAAAGGAACTGTCGTCATTGGCGAAGGAGAGATGGATGAGGCGCCCATGCTTTACATAGGAGAACAAGTGGGCAATCTGCAAGGTCCGGAGGTAGATGTGGCGGTTGATCCCGTCGAAGGAACCGAATTGGTGGCCAAAGGGCTGAACAATGCGCTGGCCGTCCTGGCCGTTGCCAACAAAGGAAATTTGCTGCATGCGCCTGACATGTATATGGACAAACTCGCCGTAGGGCCTGCTTTAGCCGGCAAGCTCAGTCTCGACGACCCCATCGAGGTCAAATTGCAGACTGCTTCTGCCGTCCTGAACAAGCCATTGTCCGATTTGACGGTTATGATTCTGGATCGGCCGCGGCATCAGGAACTGATGAAAGAGTTGCGCAAGGTCGGTGTCCGCATCAAATGTTTAAGTGACGGGGACGTCGCAGGCGCGATGGCTCCCTCCTTCCCGGAATCCGGCATCGATCTGTATATCGGATCGGGAGGGGCACCGGAAGGAGTGCTTGCGGCGGCCGCTTTGAGCTGCTTGGGCGGGGAGCTGCAAGGAAGGCTGATGCCCTCCGGCGAGGAAGAATACAAACGCTGCGTGCGAATGGGGCTTAAAGATCCGTTAAAAATATTAACGATGAAGGATATGATCGGAGAAGAGGATGTTATTTTTGCCGCCACGGGAATTACACCTGGCGAGTTTTTAAGCGGGGTAGCCTACTCTCCTGGCCAACGGGCGGAAACCCACTCTATCGTGATGAGAGCTAAAACCAAAACTATTCGGTACATTAAAACGCTCCATTACTTGCCGAATAAACCTCTTCTGCAAAGCATGGAGCAAATCATATAAAGCTGCCCCTCTTAAGAAACAGGCGGGCAGGTTAGTCTTCTTCCGGCCGTGAAATCCGATGGCTGACAGCGTACGCCGCCAGCTGCACGCGGTTGTCCAGACCAAGCTTCTCCAGCACATTTTTCACATGATTTTTGACTGTATTCTCGGCGATGACCAGCTTATCGGCGATTTGCCTGTTCGTCACCCCTTCGGAAATATAGGCCAATATTTCTTTCTCCCGCGGCGTTAATAGACTAGGCAATGGGCCTTCCGATGGCTTGACCGCTTTGAATTGATAATATAATCGGTCAGCCATTCGGCGGGCGGTTTCGGTATCCTCTTCCAGCAAGGCATGTAGATAGTCGACCCAGTCGGCCGGATCCATATTTTTTAACAAATAGCCCTGGGCTCCGAACTGGATTGCGCTAAATAAATCAGCCACAGCATCGGAGACACTGAGGATAACGATTTTTACAGCGGGGTCGTAGGCCTTGATTCGGCGAGTCGCTTCCAAGCCGTTCATTCCCGGCATATGAATATCCATCAGCACGACATTGGGCTCAAGCTGCGCGCACAATTCCACCGCTTCGATCCCATTGGTTGCTTCCCCGATGATTTCAAACGCCTCGTCATCTTCGAGAAGCGTCCGCACCGCTTGCCTGGCCAAAGGGTGATCATCTGCAATTAATACCCGGTATTTATTTTTCATTGTAGCGGCCCCCCTTTCTTACAGGCTACCGTTAGCTCCGTCCCCGCCTTCGGGCGATTGCCAAAATGGAATACGGCGCCCAACTGGGCAGCCCGCTGCTTCATCATGGAAAGTCCGTACTTTCTATCCTGCTCCTCCTGCGGAACCGTGCCGACCCCATCGTCGACAATTTTGAGCACCCATCCTTCATTCTGAACGATCAGATGAGCCTCAGCCAGACTGGCTCTCGCATGTTTGCGAATATTCGTAAAAGCCTCCTGAATAATTCCAAATAACAAAACCTCTTCAGCCGAAGTAAAGCGATGTCCGTTCAATTCCATTCTTAATTGGACCTCGACACCTGTCACCATACTCCATTCATCCAGCCACTTAGTTACCCGGTCTTCAAAGACGACTCCCTCCTCCGGCAAGGCGCGCAAATTAAAGATAGCCTGACGTAAGTCATTATTAATTCCGGAAATCATCGACCGAGCCTCTTCCAGCTGCTTCTTCTGCAGCTTTACATTAAGAAAAAACAACGTCTGCGCGATATTGTCGTGCAGCTCGGTAGCCAGCCTCTCCCTTTCTTCATAGACAGCCCGCTTGGCCTGCTCCTCTGCCAATCTCTTATTCGTCATCTCGATATGACGAAACATCCAGGTGGCAAACAGATAGAACAGAATTAGGGTCATGACGGTAATGTACACGTTCCCTGCTTCCATCGTGAGGACATCCAGCAAAAACTCATGACGAATATACTCGAATCCTCCAATGATTAAAGTAGGCAGCAGAATGGTAAACCATTTGTAAACGGGATACTTCACTTGTGACCCACACTTCCTTTGAATTCATTCGCTATATAAGTGTCACTAAAGAAAGGGATCATTATCTTTTCTTTAGTTCAATTTATATAGAAATTTAGCTTCGGTGTTCCATCCACAGGACAGTACCTTATGAATAGGATTATACTCGAAGCGCTAGAAAAAATCCTGTCCCTTAAATTAAGGAACAGGAACTTTTCCGTCTATTCTATATTGTAAACTTTGAGAGAGAATCTTTCAATGAGTTGGAGAGGGCTTCTAGTTTTTCTGACAATTTAACGAGCTCATCGCTAACGTTAAGCTGTTCGTTGCTTAGCGAAGCTACTTCCTCCGACGTGGCCGAAGATTCTTCAGAGACCGCGCTCACGTTCGTCATCGCCTCATGCAGCACTACTTGCGATTCCTCCAGCGTCTCGATCGATTGGGTCACCGCAGACAATTGCTCCACAAAGCCGCCCATATGCTCTTGTACTCTGTGGAAAATCAGCTCCGCTTCCTTAACCGACTCAATTTGCTCCTGGAATACCGGATAAGCTTCTGACAGCACCGATACGGTTTCATCGATCTCGCCTTGAATTTTTTCCGTAATTTCACCGACGACTTCGATCGATTGCTTGGACTGGTCGGCCAGCTTGCGAATTTCGTCGGCCACGACCATGAAGCCTTTTCCAGCAGCACCAGCGCGGGCTGCTTCAATAGTCGCATTCAATGATAGAATATTGGTCTGCTTCGTCAAGTTTTGCAGCACTTCCAATATTTTTCTAATGGAGCTTGTGCTTTCTTTAAGTTTATCTACCTTCTCTACCATAGAGCGAGTCATTTCTTCAGTCAAATTCGTCTTGGTCGTCAACTCGCCCATATAAGTCGTTCCTTGCTCACCTGCTTGATGCACTTCAGCCGCTGCAGAGCCCATCTCCACGTTGGCGGCGATGACCTGCTTCATCTGAATTCCAATCTCCTGGGTCAGGCTGTTCCCTTTCTCCGCATCCATCGCCAAGCTGGAAGCCCCGTTTGCAATCTCTTCTGTGGCGATAGCAATTTCCTTGGCAGAGGTTGCCGTCTGCCGTGAGGAATGGAGAAGAACACCCGCCGTTTCCAGCACATCGGCTGCAGATTGATTCGTTTGCCTTACGAGACGAGTGATCTGCTCCATCATTTGGTTAAAACTGGCCGAAACCTCGCCAATCTCATCGGAGCCGTAATTTTTAATCCGCACCGTCAAATTCCCCTGTGCCCCTTGGCTCATCAAATCACGGAGATGGACGAGCGGCCTGCCAATCATCCGGACAATGTAAAGTCCAATCAGAATGGCGATGACAGTGGAAACAATAACGGTAATCAGAGTCGTATACCAGATTTTATCGGTATCTTTAACCAGTCCCGCTAAAGGCGCAGTAGTGGCAACTGTCCAGCCGGTAGCGCTCATCTTTTTGTAGACGACCAGCTGCTCTTCGCCGTCCAGAGTTACTTTTTTGGAAACGGCCTCGGCATAGGCGAAATTGTCGTCGTTAACATCTATTTCGAACGGATCTCCGATCAGCTCTGCGTCTTCGACACTCACTAAATTGTTATGAAGATCAACAATCACTGCCTCGCCCCCGGAGGTCGCGATATTGGCAATGCTGGAGTTCATTACATTCACGCGAATTTCCGCCAGAATCACGTAATCTTTCGACAGAAGTCTTGCGATCCCAAAAACGGTATCTCCACCTACGTAACCATCTCGTTTGGTTGGCAGCCATACGGGGACCCCTCCGTTCTGGACCGCTTGCTGGAACCACTCTTCCTCAATGATTTCTGCGGTCCTAACCGTGCTGAGCGAGCCGCTTCCCAACAACCGCTCATCTCCAGTCGGAAGCAAATAGAGTCCGGTCATCGTATTGTTGGAATTAATTAATGTATTTAACCGCTGCTGAATTTTGTTGATTAATTCATAGGTCGAGTAATCTTCATCCGTATTGTAATTGATCAGCTGCAGATTTCTTAGAAATTCAGAATCCGCAAATAATTGCGTCGTTACATCCATAATATTTTGGAACACCAAATCAAGCTTCTCCGTAGCCTGATGAACGGTCTGTTCACTGGCATAAGAGACTTTATCCTGGATAATCTCTTTAGAAATATTATAGGAAAATATACCTAGAAAAATGACAGGCACTATAATACTAAAGAAAAAGATAAGAAACAACTTCATCCCTACGGATTTCGCAGGGCTTTTCAGCTTGAAATTTTTCCACGAAAATGAGCGACCACCTTCAGAACTAGGCCTTTGGTTGCGGGAAAACAGCTTTTTAAATGATATTTTCGATAGTTTCAAAGACAGCCACCATCCTATTTAAGTCTTGATGACTATTTTCTCGACATTTCGACCCATTTTGTTTAGTCTTTTTTCAAAAAAATTGTTAAAAACGTTGAAAATTTATGGACTGTTCATGCTTATTTTCGATTAAGACGAGAATCACGGGGTTGCTTCGAGAGAGAATTTAGAAATAACCCCCGTTTCCGAACACATATCGATACGTTGTTCTCATCGCTGCGCTCCTCCTAAACTGAGAAAAGGGAGGACGCTGAAATCAGCTCCTCCCGAATATAAATCTTATTCAACGGCAACCCGTGCAGCAAAGGTTAAAAATCGCTTTTGCCATCGCTGTTAACTTTCGCTTTCTTTTATATTTTTCTGATGCTGAGCGTAGGTTTCCGCAAACAGATGTCGTTGGGAACCGTCTTTTTTGGTTACGTAGAATAAATAGTTGGATTGCTCCGGATAGAGCGCGGCTTCTATCGAAGACAGACTCGGGCTGGCAATGGGCCCGGGGGGCATTCCAGCGTTAGCGTACGTATTATAAGGGCTATCCACCAGCAAATCCTTGTTGTACAAGCGTTCTTTAGGAGCATCCAGCGAATATTGTACCGTCGCATCAATCTGCAGCTTCATGCCCTGCTCTATTCGATTATAAATAACCCCGGCCACCAACGGACGCTCATCCTCCACCGTCACTTCCCTTTCGATTAGCGAAGCTAAAGTGAGAAGTTGATGGAAAGTCAATCCACGCTCCTCCATCGTGCTCTGCCAGCCTTCCGGCAGCTTCACCAGCTTGCGATCCCATTCAGCCAACATCCGGCTAATGATCTCTTCCGGCGAGCTGTCTTTGTTCAATTCATACGTTTCCGGAAACAAATAGCCTTCCAGCTTGTATTTCAGATTCGGATCCTCCACAGGCAGCGAATCGAGCCAAGGGGAGTCTACCATTGAAGGATTTTGAGCAAGCTCGATAAACCTCTCGGCATCCACACCATTCTGCTCGCTCAGCTTATCTGCGATTTGCCGGATCGTGAATCCTTCCGGGATCGTGAACCTCATCATTTCTTCCTTAACAATGTCCCCCCGGTTCAGCTTGTAAATAATGTCATCGAAGCTCATGCCGGGATTCATTTCATATTCACCGGCCTGAAATCGGGTCCCCTCTTGCTTAAACCGCAAATAACCTGTAAACACCCAGGGATTGCGAATAATTCCTTCCCTATGCAAAATATCGGCAATCTGCTTAGATCCCGTCCCCGGAGCGATCGTCAGCCGAACCATCTGATCCGAATACGGAGTCGGCTTCATTCCATAAATAATATAGCCGGACACCGTCCCCAAAGCGACCAGCAGCAGCAGCAGCGAAAAGAATACCCCGATACCTGTTCTTTTTTTCCTATTTGGCGAATGATTATTATGACCGTTCTTCATCGAATCGTCACTCGAGCCCTCCCAAACGCTTTACGTTCACACCCATTGATTCACGGATGAACTTGCGCAAAATATGTCACTGCATGATATCCCCCACAAAGTGACGTATGACCTTCGAAGCTTATTCCTTCCGCACCCTAACAGGGTCGGCGTCTAAACCTCCCCCTAATTGCGGTCGATCTTCCAGACTTTACTTCGAAAGAGGTTTATACAATACTTTGCGGGGAGCCCCGGAATTTATAAATATAATGTCGAAAAAGAGCGGCTTTCGCCGCCCTTTTTATCCTAGCACATTCTTTAAAAATGTTCTACTATCCATCAATCGAAATCGGCTACCATTTCATCATAAATTTCAGATACCATTTCCCACTCGTCATCGTCGTCGATCGTTTCCAATTCTGGATCGCCCGCCGGGTTCCGAGTAATCCGAAAGACGGAGGCTTCCTCATCTTTGCCGGATTCAGCCGGCACCAGCACCGCATATTCATGCTGCCCAATTGAAAATTCGGTCAGCAGCACATAAGTGCGTGAGCTTTCTTCATCATCCAGAATGATTTCTTCTCCGAAGGCTTGCTTCAATACGTCAATCGGCTTGGCGTCCTTTAGTTGATAGCCATCCATTTATTTTCCCTCAGCCTCTTCGTCTTCTTCCTCTTCCTCCAACTCATCCATCAGCGTGTTGAAGGTTTCCTCCACAATATTCCATTCCTCTTCGTCGTCGATCGTGTACAGCTTAAGATCGTCTCCTTCTTCCTCATAGCGGAATGCATACACTTCATCGGTCTCGTCGTCATCGGCTTCCACGGGAACGACCATCATATACTTTTTGTCCGAGCCGTCAACCTCAAACTTCATGATTACTTCAAATTCTTCTTCGTTTCCTTCTTCATCGGGAATATAAATAATTTCCGGTTCGTCCAAATGCATCTCATCGTTCGCCATTGTACAACCTCACCTTCTTTTATTAGAATCTAAAAAGCCTTGCAGTATAAAAGCAGCGGCTATCTTGTCGATGACTTGCCTCCGCTTTTTTCGACTGACATCCGCCTCCAACAATGTTCTTTCCGCGGATACGGTCGTCAATCTTTCATCCCAAAGGTGTACGGGGAGCTTGACTTTAGTTTGCAATGCTTCGGCAAATTCCATACTTAATTCCCCGCGCGGACCGATCGTGTTGTTCATATTTTTCGGAAGTCCGACTACAATCTCTTCTACCCCATGCTCCTGAATAATGTTTTGTAGCCTTGCCAAATCGGCGGCCTTGCTCGTTCGGCGAATGACCTCCAAGCCCTGGGCGGTCCAGCCGAATTCATCGCTTACAGCGACGCCTATTGTCTTATCTCCGTAGTCTAACCCCATTATTTTCATGCGTCAATCTCCATAGGTTTGTCAACAAGCCGTTTGCGTTACCATTTATTTACGCTGTTTGCCCTGCAAATAGTAACGAACCAATTCCTCAATCAGTTCATCCCGCTCCCTCTTGCGGATCAAGCTCCTGGCATTGTTGTGTCTCGGAATGTAAGCGGGATCCCCGGATAACAGGTAGCCTACAATCTGATTGATCGGATTGTAGCCCTTTTCCTGCAGGGCGTCGTAAACGGCAATCATAACTTCCTCCGGTGATGCCTCTATCCCTTCGGCTTTCACATTAAATTTCATTGTTTTATCCATGGAATTCATTACCGCACCTCCTGAGAGTTTTGCCTGATCGGGCAAAACTTACTTCATAGCCTATGCCAACCTTGCCATTTAATCCACAAGATTTATCTATGCTGATATATTCTCTGCCATCGACAATAATTCCTCTTTTATGGACAAATTTTCTCTTGCGGAGCTCTTTTCCAGTCTGTGCGATAACCGAATCGCGGTTATCTTCATTTCATCCGTTTGATCAGCTCCGGAATTTGCCCGATCGCCTCATCCAGCTTGGAGGGGTCCTTGCCTCCAGCCTGAGCCATGTCAGGCCGGCCTCCGCCGCCTCCGCCACATATAGCGGCCGCTTCCTTCACGATCTTGCCAGCGTGGAAGCCTTGGCCTACCAAATCGGCCGTAACGGCGGCGACAAGGTTAACCTTACCGTCCATGGCGGCACCCAGCACTATAATTCCGGATTCCAGCTTTGCCTTCAATTCATCGACGATCGTACGCAGAGAGTCCATATCTCCCGCATCGACCTTGGAAGCCAAGACAGGCACCCCGTCCACCTGCTGCAGACGGTCAGTCAAGCTGCCTGCCTCCAGATGACTCAGCTTGCCGCGAAGAGATTCCAGCTCCCGGTTCAATTCACGGACCTGATTCATCATCGTATCAATCCGCTTGGGTACATCATGGATTCCTGCTTTAAGCAGAGTGGCGGATTGTCTGAGCAAATCCAGCTGCTGATCGAAATATTCATAGGCATATCTTCCGGTTACCGCCTCAATCCGGCGGACTCCGGAGCCGATCCCGCTCTCGCTCACAATTTTGAACAAACCGATTTCGGCGGTGCTTTCCACATGACAGCCTCCACATAACTCGATGCTGTAATCTCCAATTCGCACCACTCGCACAATATCGCCGTACTTTTCCCCAAACAACGCCATCGCCCCCATCGCCTTGGCTTCAGCGATCGGCTTCAGCGATATGTCCAGGCTCGTCCGGTTCCAAATTTGGCGGTTGACACGAGTCTCTATATCTTGAAGCTCTTCGGGACTGATCCCGCCGAAGTGGGAAAAGTCGAAGCGAAGTCTATCCGGAGCAACCAGCGATCCGGCCTGATTCACATGCTCGCCCAGTACATCCTTCAAGGCGTGGTGAAGCAGATGCGTAGCCGTATGGTTCTTGATAATGTCGTCCCGTTTGATCCGGTCCACGACTGCCTCGACCGTCTCCCCTAGGCGTAAAGATCCTTGCTCCATCCTAATGGTCATGACGTGCTGCCCATTCGGGCTTTTGCCTACGTCCTCAACCGTTGCCCTTCCTTGAGCGCCGTTCAGCATGCCCGTGTCGCTAACCTGGCCTCCCGATTCCGCATAGAACGGTGTCCGGTCCAGAATGACCTGGCATACCTCTCCTTCGCTAACGAAATCTGCCATTTGTCCTTGGCTCACGATGGCCATCACCTTAGCAGTAGTTACCAATTCATTATAACCAACAAACTCGCTTTTATCCGTAAAATCAGCCAGCGGACCGCCCTGAATGTTCATGCTTTCGGTATCCTGTCTAGCTGCTCTAGCCCGTTCCCGCTGGGCTTCCATCGCCTGTTCGAAGCCTTCCCGGTCAATGGTCAATCCATGCTCCTGGGCAAAGTCCTCGGTCAAATCAAGGGGGAATCCATAGGTATCATACAATTTGAACGCGTCCGTCCCTTGAATGACGCCCGTTCCATCCTCCTTCGCTTGATCCGCGAACCCTGCCAGAATAGCCAGACCGTCGGACAAAGTCTCATGGAACCGTTCCTCTTCGGTACGGATGACTTTGATGATAAATTCAGCCTTGTCAGCCACTTCTTTGTAGTACACACCCATGACCTCGCCTACGGTCGGTACAAGACGATACAAGAACGGCTCGTTCATGCCGAGCATTTTACCGTAACGGACCGCGCGGCGAAGCAGCCTGCGAATTACGTAACCCCGTCCTTCATTGGAGGGGAGAACTCCGTCACCGACAGCAAAGACGACTGTCCGGATATGATCCGCGATCACTTTCAAAGCTACATCCATGTCTTCCTTCTCTTTATAGCGAGCCCCGGTGATCTCACAGGTCTTCTCAATGATAGGAACGAACAGGTCCGTATCGAAATTGGAGTCGACCTCCTGCAAAATAGAGGCGAATCGCTCCAACCCGGCGCCGGTATCGATATTTTTATTCGGCAGAGGAGTATAACTTCCGTCTTTGTTATGATTAAATTGGGAGAACACAAGGTTCCATACTTCCAGAAACCGTTCGTTCTCTCCGCCAGGCCAGCATTCCGGATCGTTCAGATCTCCGTACGCCTCCCCCCGATCGTAGAAAATTTCTGTGCATGGACCGCAGGGGCCTTCCCCGATATCCCAAAAATTGTCCTCTACCTTATAAATCCTCTCCGCGGGCAGCCCAATCTTATTGTGCCACAGATCGAAAGCTTCCTGGTCCTCCGGATAGACCGTCACCGACAGACGCTCCGGATCAAAGCCGATCCACTTAGGGTCGGTAAGAAACTCCCACGCCCATGTAATCGTTTCTTCTTTGAAATAGTCGCCAATCGAAAAGTTGCCGAGCATTTCAAAGAACGTATGGTGTCTGCGGGTCTTGCCCACATTCTCAATGTCGTTCGTGCGAATACATTTTTGCGCATTGGCGATACGCGGATTATCCGGCTTCACACGACCGTCGAAATAAGGCTTGAGCGGAGCCATCCCGGCATTAATCCAGAGCAAGGACGGGTCGTTATGAGGGACGAGCGGGGAGCTCGGTTCAATCTTATGTCCTTTCTCCGCAAAGAAGTCAAGCCATTTTTGGCGAATTACACTAGCTTTCATTCATACCTTCCTCCATTTGTCACCTTATTTCTAAAAGAAAACAAAAAACGCCCCTTGATTCAGGGACGATTAAATCGCGGTACCACCCTGGTTATTGCCTTGCGGAATAGCGCCGCATGCAATCTCCTCACACGAGATGTAACGAGTCTCCCCCGGTGGAGTTCATCCACACTCCGAAAACAGCTTCCGTCATTCTTCATTCCGGAGGTTCTTTCAGCCTGTGCTATTCACAGGAACCCCCTCTCTGGCGAATGGGCTATGACTTCATGGAATTCATCCTCGCTTTAGCCGATATTCAGTTGCATATGCCCCAAATTATAGCGGTTTTTCCCCTGCCATGTCAACAATTGTCATGATCCGCTGTGAGAGCCGCTGGCATTCCATTCAGCGAAGCCCGGTAAGCTGTACTATTTCGTTGGTCAAGTCGGTTTGCGGTGGACGTAATAAATAAAAATATGCTGGATGATCACCTTCAAAACAGCAAATAAAGGAACGGCCAGAATAAGCCCGATAATCCCCGCCAACTCGCCGCCGACAAGCAGTGCAAAAATAATCGAAAGCGGGTGCATGTGCAGCGTGCGTCCCACCACTTGGGGAGAGATCACATTGCCTTCGAGAATTTGCACGGCCGTGTTCACGATAACGACATACAAAACCATTTTCCAGGAGACAGTTGCCGCCATAAGGATCGCCGGGGCCGCACCGAAGAAGGGCCCCAGATAGGGAATAATATTAAACACCGCCACTACACTGGCCATAAGCAATGGATAAGGCATATCGATAATCCAATAGCCAATATAAGCTAGCAAGCCTACGATGAGACATACAATGAACTGTCCGCGTATGTAATTCCCCAACGCTTGATCGATATCCCGCAGCAGCTTTACGGTAGGCCGCCGGTGCCCCTTGGGAACAATCGTAATGACGCCTCTTTCAATCAATTTAAAATCCTTCAATATATAAAACGCTACAAAAGGAACGATGAAGGCAACGAATAACATGTTAATCGTGCTTCCAATCCGGTTGATATAATCCGAAATGGCAGTGGAAATCGCGTCCTCCCATTTATTAAGCGAATTATAGATGCCTTCCCGAATGCTGTCCGGCAGAAGCGGATGGTCATTAAGCGTCATCATCATACTTTCGGCTTTCATCGTCATCTGTGGAATATGCTCGTTCAGTTCCGCTAATTGGGTCACAAAAACCGGGATTAAATTCATCATAATCACAACAAGAGACGTAATAAAAACGGCATAAATCAGCAGCACCGCTATCGTGCGGGGAACCTTTCTATGATTGAGCAAGGTGACAACCGGATTGAGAACGTATGAAATAATCATGGCGATCACGAACGGGGCCAGCACCGCGCTCAAAAATTTGTAGCCCCATAGAATAATAGGCTTCACGAGTATAAGCATATACAGTAGGATTAAACCAACCAGCGCAAACAGAAAGATTCCGAACCATTTATTTTTGTAAAAAGGCTCCACTGAATTCACCCCGCCTAAGCCCAGGCTATCTCAGGAAGCAGCCGGACTAGCTATCTACAGTAGTATATGTAGCAGCAGAGTGATTTAACCCACAGGTTCTACCGACAATTCAGCGTGTTAACTAAAACATCCGGCTTTTCATCAGACGAAAAGCGTTCTTTCGTCTCATGAAAAACCGGATGCAAGGGTTACTCGGCCAGCCTGCTAATTCGCATGGATTTCCTGAGGAAATTCTTCCTCAAAAAACAAATCATCCAACGAGCTAAGAGTACCATCTTCCTCTACTTGATAAACGGACATCTTCTCTCCATTTACCGTAAGCTCAATAAAGCAGCCCCAACAATAAAATTGATGGGAGCCGATTTTCCCTATATCCTT
Organism: Paenibacillus sp. J2TS4; assembly: GCF_018403245.1. Lineage (GTDB taxonomy): Bacteria > Bacillota > Bacilli > Paenibacillales > NBRC-103111 > Paenibacillus_L. Next base: position 733,278 of record NZ_BOSH01000001.1, on the reverse strand, counting down.
GGAGTTGCAATTAGGACATCGCAGCATCTCTTTCCCCCTATTCCTCATATAAATTTTCTTCCAGCTCATCCTTGCTGCTTACCGGGACTATGATCACATCTTGTCCCATAGTCGCCTGCGCTGGGGCAGGCAACCACTTCCGGCCTTCCTTCACATCGGACAGGAAGCCTTCGGATAATTCAAAGCCTATTATTTTTTTATCCATTTTTGGAGAAAAATAAACATCCTCCACTCGACCTAGCTGCTGTCCGTTTACCGTAAGCAGAGGCAAACCAATAATTTTGCCTGAGCCGGATAACAGGACCCATGAATCCGGGGTGTCTTCCTCCATCCTTATAACATCTTCTCCCTCGACCGTAACAGCGTCTTCTCCATAGGAAGCAATATCTTCCCATAATATAAATCTTGGACTGGAGAACCAGTGTCTTGTATCCAGAATAATTCCCTGCACAAGCCACTCGGGATCGATCAACAAATCTTTAACCGTTCCAAGCTGTTTTCCCGATTGAACATCAATAACGGGCAGACCCAGCATATCATTAGCCCTGCGCAAAAACCGTCTCTCCTTTCGAACCGAACCGGCCTATCCGGTTACCGTGGCGCGTGTTCTCACCTTACAAAATTGTTTGTCAAACGAGCCATGCTTATACGGATGAATCGAAAAGAGAGGAGGTTTTACTTCTTATGCATTCTGAGCACAATGGCCGCCGTTCGAGAAGCGGCCCATTCGACATCTTCAACGAGATTACCGGATCCAAAACTAAAACGAACAGCAGAATGGGTAACCGAAGAGGGAAGCTTCATCGCTTGAAGCACATGGGAGACTTCCAACGCTCCCGAAGTACAGGCGGAACCGCTGGCGGCAGCGATGCCTTCCAAATCGAGGTTCATCAAAAGCGTTTCGGTAGAAACTCCTGGGAAGCTGACGTTCAAAATGTGGGAAAGCGTGAATTGCGGATGGCCATTGATGACATAGTCTTGAGGCCCCAGCTCGCGAGACCATACGTCGATCATCGTTCGCCGTAATTCATTCATCCGCATCTGATTATGCTCCACTCTGGCAACGGCTCTTTCTACAGCAGCGGCAAAACCGACGGCCCCCGCTACGTTTTCCGTTCCTGCACGGCGTTTGCGCTCTTGGGAGCCGCCGAAGGATTGAGGAGCAATGCGGATTCGGGGGGAGCAGTACAATCCCCCTACGCCTTTAGGGCCTTCGATTTTATGCGCGGAGAAGCTTACCAAATCTACCGGAAGCCGGGACAGGTCGACAGGCTCCAATCCGAGTGCCTGGACGGCATCGGAATGAAAAGGAATCCCCGAAGCCCTCGCTATTTCTCCAATCTCACGGATGGGCTGGAGTGTACCCACTTCATTATTCCCGTACATAATGCTGATCAGAGCCGTATCCGGTCGGATCGCCTGTTCGACATCCAGCGGGTCCACTCTCCCGGTTTCATCCACCGGGAGATAGGTGACTTCACAGCCCTGCCTCTCCAGATAGCGGCAGGCATACAGCACGGCATGATGCTCCACCTGCGACGTAATAATATGCTGCTTGCCTTCCGAAGCGGCAACAGTGCCGAGAATGGCCAGGTTGTCACTTTCTGTCCCCCCGCTCGTCCATATCCATTGCCTGGCTTCACAGCCGAGAGCAGCGGCGACTCGCTCTCTTGCCTCATTCAATGCGCGATGAGCAAGACGGCCAAAGGAATGTACACTGGACGGATTGCCAAATACGTCGGTAAAATAGGGAGTCATCGCTTCCAGCACAGCGGGATGCATCGGTGTTGTGGCGGCATGATCGAGATAAATAGGCTTCATCTGGGACTCCTAAATGTAGAACATGTAACTATCGTTCTTGCCTTCGTCTTTATAGGAAATAAGATAAGCCAATGTCGTCGAATCGAGTACTTCCGCGATGCTGTCGCGAATACGGATCCACAGAGCGCGTTTGGCCGGATCGTCTTCTTCCGTGAAATCGACCGGACTGATCGGGCCTTCCAATACCCGGATAATATCTCCGGAGGTTATTTCCTCGGCAGGCTTGGATAGTATATAACCGCCGTAGGCTCCGCGTATGCTCTTTACCAGCCCGGCGTTACGCAGAGGAGCGATCAACTGCTCCAAATAATGCTCGGACAGCTGGTGTTTTTCCGCAATGCTTTTTAAGGAGGTGGGACCTTCTCCATACCGATTAGCCAGCTCCATCATAATAGTGAGACCGTATCGTCCTTTTGTCGAGATCTTCAAAGTAACACCTCATTCGTGTCATACTCGCGACTTATGCGCAAATAGTGGTAAAGGTTGAGAGAAAGTATAATGGAAAGTCTCGATGCGGAGAATTAGGATTCTTCCCTGACTCATGCAGCTTGCCGCTTTCCTTGCCTCATCCTGAGGCTTAGCACATGCTTGTCGAAGGTAATCTGCTCCCCGCTCTATTCTCGCTGGCAAGACTTTCTGCTCAAAGTCAAAAAACTAGTACAATTATTGTTATCCAGCTTGCCCAAATCGAAAGCAAAGCATCCCATCAGCGATGGAAAAAGTCGGATAAAGGTCAAAAAAAATTAATGACACACCTTAACCTATATGTTAACACAGAATTGCTTTTACGGAAATGAAAACCATGACATTTTCATGAAAATAATAATGCTTCTGATTTTCAAGAATAGCGGATTTTCATCCGGTTTGTGATACAATAATAAACAGCTTCTGTCATAGGTCTATCGGAGATGGCGTTGAAAGTCCTCTTTTGCTCGCAGATGCTCTATGCAGGGACCTTGTGAAGTTAATCATTTTACCAAATATACCCCATGTAAAGCGAGGGATAGTCAATGGACAAACCGGCTCACCAAACCAGAGTCGTCCTCGGAATGTCCGGTGGAGTCGATTCCTCGGTCGCCGCACTTCTTCTGAAGGAACAAGGCTACGATGTCATCGGCATCTTCATGAAAAATTGGGACGATACGGACGAATTTGGCCACTGTACGGCAGAAGAGGATGCCGAAGATGTGCGCAAAGTGTGTGCGCAAATCGGGATTCCCTGCTATACGGTCAATTTCGAGAAACAATATTATGATAAAGTGTTTGCTTATTTTCTGGACGAATATCGCAAAGGCAGAACTCCGAATCCCGACGTCATGTGCAACCGTGAAATCAAGTTCGGGGAGTTTTTGCAAAAAGCGTTGGAGCTTGGAGCTGAATATATTGCTACGGGCCATTATGCCCGAGTGGAGCTGCAGCAGGGTAAATACCGTTTGCTGAGGGGACTGGACGCCAATAAGGATCAAACCTACTTCCTGAATGCGTTAAATCAATACCAGCTCTCCAAAGCTATGTTTCCCATCGGCCACCTGCCTAAGGCAAAGGTGCGGGAAATTGCCGCTCAAGCCGGTCTGGCCACCGCCAAGAAGAAGGACAGCACAGGCGTCTGTTTTATTGGCGAAAGAAATTTCAAGGAATTTCTGAGCCATTACCTGCCCGCCCGGCCCGGGGATATCCGCAGCCTCGACGGTGAATGGAAGGGCAAGCACGACGGCCTGATGTATTACACTCTAGGGCAGCGCCAAGGCCTGGGCATTGGCGGGTCCGGCACGGGCGAGCCTTGGTTTGTGGTGGACAAGGACTTGACCAACAACATATTGTACGTTGTTCAAGGGGATGCTCACCCGAGAATGTACTCCACCGCGCTGACTGCCACCGACGTCAACTGGATCGAGGGAGACTTGCCCGCAGAGCCGATCCGCTGCACCGGTAAACTCCGTTATCGCCAGCAGGATCAAGCGGTGACCGTGACGATGAGCAGCGACAGCACTTGCCGGGTCGAATTCGACCAGCCGCAAAAGGCGATCACCCCCGGGCAAGCCGTCGTATTCTATGACGGGGAGCAATGCTTGGGCGGTGGCATCATCGACCGAACCGAGCGGCTGGACGACGAATCGAGGGCATAGCCGCCGCGATTGCACGCCGCACGGCCTACCTTCGGCAGCGAATGCTGATTGCATCGCGCCAATGAAACAAAAGGAAAGGGACAATCCCTCAAGATCAACCCGTTGATCGGAGGGACCGTCCCTTTTTTGCTATGTGCTTTAACGTGGCGCTCTTCCTTCCCACCACTTTGGATCCATCTCTAACTTATTGATATTACCTATTGCTTGATCGGTCGTTATTACGATATTTTCACTATGCTCTTCCGTTTCTTCCACCATGTCCAACCCCCTCTCCATCCAATCCCGCTTCCTCTCTTCCCTCTCCATCGCTTCCCTCTGACGGATTGACATATGAGGTATCAGGCCAATCACTATCGCCTTCCGGCTTCTCCTTTTCGTTCTCTTCCTCACCGGGCTTCATTTCAAGAAATATACTCTTCACTCGCTCTGTCTGGTGTTTGGACACGAGAACATACAGAATATCGCCTGCGCCTATAGCCGTTGTTCCCCTGGGTGTAATCACTTTTTCTCCGCGAATAACGGCTGTGATCAGTGTATCTTGCGGAAGATGCAGCTCTCTGATCTCCATTCCCACAATGGCCGCTTCCTCTTCTACATGAATCTCGATAATTTCCGTATTGGTTTTACCTATGGAAACCAACTCCAGACTATGGGGAGTGGCCGGCTTTTTGTCCCCCGTCAATCCTAGCCAGTTAGCCAAAGGAGTGATTGTCCAGCCTTGAATGAGGGCCGAGGTCAGGACGATAAAGAAGACCATATTGAAGTAAAGATGACCGTTCTCTATACCGGCAAGCAGCGGATAGGTGGCCAGAACGATAGGAACGGCTCCACGTAATCCGCACCAGGAGATCAATATTTTTTCCTTGAAGGAAAATTTCATAAAAATCATACTGAGAAATACGCCAATTGGTCTCGCCACAAACATCAACAAGGCTGATAAAGCCAGTCCTTGCCATGCGATGCTGATCAATTCCCGAGGGAAGACCAGCAGTCCCATCAGAATAAACATGGAAATCTGCATCATCCAGGCAAACCCTTCATTAAACCGAAAGATGGAATGCCGATAAGTCAAATCCGAATTTCCAACGATAACTCCCATGACATAGACGGCCAAAAGTCCGCTTCCGTTCAATAAAGCCGTAGCACTGTAGGCAAAGATAGCGAAAGCAATCGATAATACCGGGTACAGTCCGGATGAGTCCAAATTGATTTTGTTAATGCACCAGACGGCCGCCTTGGCAATGACCAGTCCCATCAGCAAGCCGACTCCCATCTGCCAAAACAGGTTAATCAGCAAAAACCAGAGGTTAGAATCCGGAGATTGGTAAACCTGAATCAGCGAAACGGTGAGGAAGACCGCCATCGGGTCGTTCGTTCCCGATTCTGCCTCCAGCGTTGAGGACAGCTTCTGCTTAATATTCCGGGTTCCCAGGGCGGCGAACACCGCCGCCGCATCCGTGGAACCGACTATCGCTCCTAGCAGCATTCCTTCGATAAGACTTAAATCCAGGATCAGAATGGCAAAGGCCCCGATAATGATCGTCGTCAGAAATACCCCGAAGGTGGCCAAAGACAAGGACGGAACCAGTACCTTGCGCATATTGCTCCACTTAGTCTGGAGCCCTCCCTCGAACAATATAACAATCAGCGCCAGAACCCCGAACATCTGGGTAATGGCTGCATTATCAAAGTAAATAAACCGGTTGATTACCATCCCTACGACGAAGAATAAAACTAACGAAGGAAGTCCAAATCGGGCAGAAAATTTCGTAGTCATTACGCCTACCAGCAACAAGATAGCAATAAGTAAAATAGCATTGTCTGTCGTAAACAAATTCATATCACCTTCTCGCCAGCGTCTCGTTCTTGTTTAACAGCCCCCTTTTGCAAACAGAACGGATGATCATTTGGTCAATACGTTTATATGTACCTTCTCCCCTATTTACTTATATCGTTTTTTTCCCCATCCTATATTATAATCTTCCCGGACCTGAATGTCATTTTTTACACAAATATAACCAAAAAAAAGCGAAAGCTTCGCTTTTTAGGGGGAAGGCTTTCGTTTTTTTCGATTATGCTGGTTTATTCTTATTTTTTCTTCCATTCCCTGTTCCCCGGCAATAAAGAATGAGGAATCTTCAAGAGCCTCGGGAAGATAGGCCTGGTCCACATAATGATTGGGATAATCATGAGGATATTTATAGCCTTTGTGACCGAGCTTTTCCGCACCGCTGTAGTGGGTGTCGCGCAAATGCAGCGGCACCTCGGCCGATGGCTGCTGTTCAATCGCATGCATAACACGGGAGATCGCTACAGGAATCGAATTCGATTTAGGGCTCTCCACCGCGAAAATGATGGCTTGGGCGATGACGTATTTCGATTCGGGCCAGCCGATTTTATGATAGGCGTCCATGGCGCTGACCGCCTGTACCATCGCCTGCGGGTTAGCTAATCCTATATCTTCGCTGCAGGCGACGATCAACCGCCGCAGGAAAGTCATCGGGTCCATTCCCAGCTTCTCGACCGCATACAAGAACCAATACAATGCCGCATCACTCGAGCCGCGTACGCTTTTATGAAAAGCGGACAATACATCGTATTGCACCGACTTGTCCGCTCTCACCGTCGGCTTGCGGATCGATTCCTCTGCAACAGCCAGCGTAATGACAATGATTCCGTCAGCGCCCGGAGGAGTCGTCAACGCCGCAAATTCCAGAGCGTTCAGTGCCCGGCGAATATCGCCATTGGCCATGGCTGCTATATGTTCCAGCGCTTCTTCTTCGACTCTCAGCGAAAGGCGGCCAAGCCCTTTCTCGCTGTCCGTGATTGCCCGGCGCATCGCTTGAAGCGAATGTCCCGCGTTCAGAGACTTGAGCTCGAATAAGGTCGAGCGGGACAGCAGCGCTCCGTTGACATGATGATACGGATTTTCGGTTGTCGCTCCGATAAAAATGATCGTCCCCTGCTCCACCGCCGGAAGAAGAGCATCCTGTCTGGCTGTATTGAATCGGTGTACTTCATCCAGAAACAGAATCGTTTTTGTACCGTACAGCGCTTTGCGATCTTCCGCTTGGGCAATGACTTCCCGCACATCCTTGACACTGGCATCAACGGCATTGAGCTTCACAAATTCCCCGTTGGTCTTCTCCGAGATGATATGGGCCAAAGTCGTCTTCCCCGTTCCGGGAGGACCATACAGCAATATGGAGGAGACTTGATCCGCTTCGATCGCCCGGCGCAGCAGCTTGCCCGGGCCTACGATATGCTCCTGTCCGATATATTCCGATAAATCTCTTGGTCTCATCCGGTCAGCCAGCAGCCGATTTTCGGCAGAAGAGGACGAGTAGGAAAATAAATCCATGCTAAACCTCCAGAGTAAAAAGGTCATTTACGATTAAAGTCAGCATCCAGCGCCGCCTCCTGCTTAAACACCGGCCGACTTAAGCAGGTCGCGTACCGCTACGCTAACCATAATGAGTCCGGCTACAGGCGGCACGAAGGCATTGCTGGCTGGCGGCTGCTGGGCTTTGCGGATCTCGGGCGCATTCTCGGGAACAATCTGCCTGGTGACTTCCTCCCGCGGCTTGACCGGTTCCTCGGTGGAGAATACGACCTTGACCCCTTTGGTAATCCCTTCCTTGCGCAGCTTCTGACGGATTACCCGGGCAATCGGATCCATCGACGTCTTCGATATATCGGCCACCTGAAAGCGGGTCGGATCCATTTTGTTAGCGGCGCCCATACTCGAGATCAGCGAGATTTTACGCTGCAGGCACTGCTTGATCAAATGAATTTTATAACTGATCGTATCCGAAGCGTCGATGACGTAATCAAGCGGATATTCAAACAGCTTCTCATACGTTTCCTCGGTGTAGAACATTTGCAAAGCGACGGCATCGCACTCCGGATTGATGTCGCGGACCCTCTCCTTCATCAGCTCCGTCTTCTGGCGGCCTACGGTAGACAGCAGAGCATGAAGCTGGCGGTTAACGTTAGTAATATCGACGACATCCTTGTCGATCATGACGATCCGGCCGACGCCGGTACGGGCCAATGCCTCGACTGCGAAAGAGCCGACGCCGCCGACACCAAGCACTGCAACCGTGCTGCGCTTCATAACGTCGAGGCCTTCCGGACCGATCGCCAGCTCCGTCCGTGAAAATTGATTCAGCACTTGGGCTTCCTCCTTCTTCAAACAGATTAGGGTTGACTTACTTGGAGGAAGGCTGCTTCATCGCAATGCGAATGGAGAGCTGCTCCAACTGCTGACTGTCCACCTCGCCCGGAGCGTCCATAAGCAGGCAGGAGGCGCTTGCCGTCTTGGGGAAGGCAATGGTCTCACGCAAATTGCTGCGTCTGGCCAGCAGCATAATAAGCCGGTCTAATCCAAAGGCTATTCCGCCATGCGGAGGAGTCCCGTATTCGAAAGCTTCCAGCAGATATCCGAATTTTTCGCGCGCCTTTTCCTCTGAGAATCCGAGAGCCGTGAACATTTTTTCCTGAATGTCCCGCTTGTAAATCCTCATGGAGCCGCCGCCGACTTCATAGCCATTCAATACAAGGTCATAAGCCTGCGCTCTCATTTGGCCCGGATCGGTGTCGAAATAATGGATATCCTCCTCCATGGGCCGGGTAAACGGATGGTGCGCGGCGACATACCGCTGCTCCTCTTCATCGTATTCAAACAGCGGGAAGTCAACAACCCAGGCAAACTTGTATTGACTCTCGTCAATCAGTCCCAAATCGCTGCCCAGCTTCAAGCGCAGGTTGCCGAGCACGTCTGCCACCACTTTGGGCTTATCTGCAGAGAAGACCAGCAGGTCGCCTTCCTCCGCCTGCAGGCGCTCGGTAAGAGCCGCAATTTCTTCTTCGCTGAAAAATTTGACGATCGGTCCTTTCCACTCGCCTTCCTTGACTTGAATCCATGCCAGTCCTTTGCCGCCATAACGATTGGCGAACGGCTGCAAATCATCCAGTTCCTTGCGGCTCCAGGAAGCGCAGCCTTTGGCATTCAGCGCCTTCACCTGACCACCTTGGCCCACTACGGTCGAGAAGACTTTGACTCCGCTGTTAGCCACAATGTCGGACACTTCGACCAATTCCAGGCCAAAGCGCAAATCCGGTTTGTCGGAACCATATTTACCCATCGCTTCGGCATAAGTCAATCTTTGGAACGGACGAGGAATGTCTACGCCAACCGTCTCTTTAAACAGCTTCACCATCAGCTCTTCCATCATGCTCTGAAGCTGCTCCGGAGAAAGGAACGACGTCTCAATGTCGACCTGGGTAAACTCCGGCTGTCTGTCGGCCCGAAGGTCCTCGTCACGGAAGCAGCGAGCGATCTGATAATAGCGCTCCAGCCCCCCGACCATCAGCAATTGCTTGAAGAGTTGGGGAGACTGCGGCAAGGCAAAAAACTTGCCTTCATGAACCCGGCTGGGCACCAGATAATCCCTTGCGCCTTCCGGCGTGCTTCTCGTTAAAATCGGTGTTTCCACTTCAACGAACTCGTTGTCATCCAGGAAATCACGGAAAACTTTAGCCGCTTTGGAGCGAAGCTTGAGAGTCTTCTGCATTTCCGGGCGGCGCAGGTCAAGATAACGGTATTTCAGCCGCAGCGCTTCATCGATCTCGATGCCGTCTTCAATGAAGAACGGCGGATTTTTGGCGATATTCATAATTTCGATTTCCGACACCTGAACTTCAATTTCTCCCGTCGCCAGGTTATCGTTTTTCGTATCCTCGGCCCGCTCAATTACTTTACCGCGTACGGCTAATACATATTCGTTACGGGCTCTATCGGCTATTTCCAGAGCTTCCCCTGAGAAATCCGGGTTGAATACGATTTGGACTATTCCGGTTCGATCCCGCAGATCAATGAAAAGCACTCCTCCGAGGTCGCGTCTTCTTTGTACCCAACCGTTCAATTGAACGGTTTCTCCTACATTGGCTTTAGTAAGCTGGCCGCAATGATGCGTTTTTAGCATGGACATATCGCTGTCTTCCTCCTCAAGAAAAATTAACATTTTTTATTAAAATTCTAAAATCTGGTATAAGCTGATGGTTCACCGTGAGCGGTCCGATCGCAATACAAAAGTGCATGTCGATTTTGAAAAACGGCAAACAATCCAAACTGATGTGCAAAAATGCAGGTTTTTTACAGCAAAAGCCTGAAACCAATCAAACCGCTAAAATTCACTGCGTTTTTGCACTAGATTGGCCTGTTCCGGGTAAAATCCATCCAAAGACCTGTACTTTTGCAAGTAACGTTGGCTACCCGTTATGCAGCTAGTTTTGGCAGCACTGCATGCCAGCGGGCAAACGTTTCGCGTGAGATGGCGGCTGGCCGGAAAGCCCTTCTTCCGGCGGCAAGCTTTATGCCGCCCATGAGGGGATGTGAGCTTGGCAGCCAACCTCATGGCAAGCAATTGTTGCCGCGCCCGCCGCCGATCGACTGCGCTTAAGCCGAGCGAGATCGATTCGATCGCCGTCGACCGTCTGCCACGGTCAGGCCTGAGCCGGCTTCAAACGGTCGGCCAGTTCATTAAGCGGCACCGATTGCTGCTCTCCCGTAGCCATTTCCTTGAGCGCTATGACCTCTTGGTCCAGCTCATCCTCACCGAGAATGGCTACGTAGCGGGCTTGGCAGCGATCCGCCGCTTTCATTTGCGCCTTCATCTTTCGCTGCATATAGTCTTTCTCTGCCGCTATCCCTTGAGAACGAAGCTCAAACAACAATCTTACCGCTTCGCTCTCTGCCCGCTCCCCCATCGGTAGCAGATAGACGTCTATCGGCTCCCCGCCGGGCACATTCACCTGCTGGGCTTCCAGAACGAGCAGAGTTCTTTCCAGCCCGAGACCAAGACCGACGCCTGGCTGATCCTGACCGCCGACATCGCCGACCAGTCCATTGAACCGGCCGCCGCCGCCTATTGTATCGATGGCTCCGATGCCCCCCGCCTTATATTCAAAAGCGGTGTGCGTGTAATAATCGAGCCCGCGTACGAGCCGCGGATTAATCCGGTACGGGATATTCATCGCCGATAAGCGATTCCTAACCGCTTCGAAATGAGCGGAGCATTCCTCGTCCAAATGACTAATTAGCTCCGGCGCCCCTTCAAATCGATGCTGATCGACCTTGCAGTCGAGCACCCGCAGCGGGTTTTTCTCCATCCGATTCTGGCAGTCTTTGCAAAGCTCCTCTCGCATCGGCTGAAGAAATTGCAGCAGCGTCTCACGAAAGCGGGCACGAATTTCCGGGGTGCCGACAGAGTTAATCTCGACCGTCACCTCACGAATGCCCACTTCATGGTAGAAGCTGTAGCCTAGAGCGATAACCTCCGCATCCAGCGAAGGATCGGTCGAGCCGAACGCTTCGACCCCGAACTGATGCAGTTGACGGTAACGTCCCGCTTGGGGCTGTTCATATCGGAACATCGGCCCGATATAATACAGCTTCGTTACGTCCGGTTCGGCATACAGCTTATTCTCTACGTAGGCTCTTACGACACCGGCCGTTCCTTCCGGACGAAGGGTCATGCTGCGATTGCCTTTATCTTGGAAAGTGTACATTTCCTTCTCGACAATGTCGGTCGTCTCACCCACTCCGCGCTGAAAAAGCTCGGTATGCTCGAAGATCGGCGTGCGGATTTCTTTATAATGATAGCGGCGGCACAAATCTCTTGCTTTAGCTTCAATGAACTGCCACTTCTCCACAACGCCGGGGAGTAAATCCTGTGTGCCTTTTGGCTTTTGAAAACTCATTCGCTTTAGCCCCCTTTTGTCAAAATAAAAAACCCCCGCCTCCGGCCTCAATAGACCAGGGACGAGGGATTATTACAATCTCCCGTGGTACCACCCACATTCGGATTCTTCCCTGCATAAGGATTCATCATCCCGGGAATATTCCGCACTTTGCTCGGTTAACGCCCGACTACGCCAAGCTGCTACTTCCACCCGCTTCTTGAATAAGCTGTGGGGGTCACGGCCAGTCCTCCGGGAGGTCGTTCATTCAATCATCCTCGGGAAGCTTGCAGCCAAAGGCTTCCTTCTCTGGAGAGGTGGGGTTGAATTACTCGGTCCCTTCAACGGATCCAATAAATAAATCAAATAAACATCGACGCTCACAAGAGCTCGTAAGATTAGTATTGATTGTAATGTGGTGAGGAAAGAATGTCAAGTATCAGAGATCATGTGTTATTATGTCCTATTCATGTCAAATGATTTCGTCTGGTTGGAGTCCCCGTCTATTAGAAATCATGCCTATTATTTGTCATTATTGTGAGGGCTCCGTGTCTCGTCGGAGACCATGTCAATAGGCACCCCCATCTAAAGAATGAATCCCAACCAAGAAACTCATTAAAAAGAAAAGAACCTACACCACGTGGTGTAGGTTGAAATTAATTGTATATATTACAAAAGGGGTCATGACTAAGTATAGACAAACATCATTACAAGACTATGAAACTAATATTACAGTTTGATTACAAGTTGATTTCTGACACGCTTCGGTGCTGATAGAGGGATGGTCAGACTCAGGATCTGCCCTTAATTCGAAATAAATGTTGTTTGAGACTGCAGAGAAAGTCTTTTTCATAGGTCTTCGGAACATCCCCCACCACTGAAGCGTTCGGCTCTAAATAAAGGCATTTGCAAACTTTATTTCACCGCAATTAGGTCCAAACTTTATCTCCACTATCTTTTGTTTGCCGCTCCTCTAGAACTTCACGCCGACCACCCGCTCGAGAGCATCCTTCAGCAGCATGTACGTATCCCCGTTCGTCAACTGGTTCGGGTCTTTAATTTTATCTACTGTGGACGGATTAAGCAGCCCTTTGCCTATCAATTCGGTCTGGGCCTGATCTCTGGCTACGTCCAGCTCTACCGCTTTAGCTATCGTGTAGCAGGCCTGCTCAAGCGTCAACAATTGCTTGCCCGCTTCATCTATGCCCGCTATAGAGGCCGATGCATCGCCCTTAAACGAATTCGGATACACCCGTTTGGCAATGTTCCATTGGTTAACAAATCTTTGCGGGTTGGACGCATCGTCCAGCCTGAAATCATTGCTGTAGCCGCCAATGGCGATACCGAGATAAACCGCCACCTTCAAGCCCGGATAAGCCTCATGCTCCATATAAGGATGCACTTTAGGGGTATAGGGCTGGACATCCATTCCTTTGCTGTTGATCAAGTCCTGAAGCTTCTTGATGTCCTCCTTGGACTCAGCCAGCTCGCGAAAAGTCATCTCACTATCTATAGCAATTTTTGCCGCCGCTCCTGCGGATTCTCCCGTCGCCATCCCGGTTGGAATGACCCGCGCGCTCCCGTGCGGGAGCGTATCGAAGCTGGCGGCACGCCCTACGACCAGCAAGTTATCCACCTTCTGCGGAACTATGCTGCGAAAAGGAATGGCGTATTTGGGCGGATCCATAACGACTGCCCCGTTATCCGCCGGACTCGTCCGTTGAATGTCAACGGCGTAGGAGCCGAAGCCAATGCGGTCCCATTGATCGCGGTTCTCCAGCAGATCCAGAATCGTCAGCCGGTACATCCCTTTCATATGTCTGCTTTCCCGCACATAAAGCTCCGGAGCGGTATCAACAAATTCAACGTTGGCAAATTCCGGATACAGCTCCTTCATATATTTTACAACATGGGGGATCTCTTCCTTGGCAATCTCAAAAGCTTCCGCGCGGGACTCAGGATCAAACGGGTCGACTCCAAAAATTTGCAGGGCATTGATCAGAATCGTGCCGTCGTTTTGGCGGCCGATATTTAAACCGCGCATTTTTAACCGTTCCTTATTGACCGCCGGATATTTTTGCATTTCATCATAACCCCAGGCCGACATTTCGGTAGCGCCGGTATTCGGGTTATTATCATTGCTCAGACGTTGTCGAACCTGCTTCCAAACCTCGTTGTCCACATTATCCAGGCGAAAAACAAGCGTAACGGCCATTTGAGATTTCATATCTCCCAAATCCTCCCGGCCAAGCGTAAAAGGAACTCCTGCGGCCGCGGCGAAATCCCCATCCTGGGTAGCATCAATGACGGCCTTGGCCTTGACCTGCTGAACCGTCCCGTCCTCCCTTGTAATCGATACCCCTTCCACGACCGTCAGGTCTTCCTGACCGTGCTCGGTAATGGGTTCGATCGCTTTTGCCTTCAGATGCAGATCGAGCAGTTCTTCATTTTGCACGATTTTGTTAAAAGCATTGGCCGCCGTGTTGACGTCAAATGAATCTCCCTCTACCTTGTCATACCATTCCAGAAAAATTCCTTTATTCAGCACGGGCATTTTCGCCCCGGGAACGATAGATTTATTCTCCACGTCATAGTTCATATCAATGCTGTTCAACCAGCCGAGCGTCATCAAGCCACCGAGAATTTCACGGTCATGACCGTCGACTAACAGCGTTTTGAGGCCGTTGCGGGACGCGGAAACCGCGGCGGCAATCCCTTCCGGGTCCGTTCCGACAACGATGACGTCGTATTCATCAGCCGGCTGAGCAACAAACTCCACTTTCTCCAATTCTTGCGGCTTTTCCCGCGAGGTGAAGCTGATGCCGCCCCCATACTTTTCCTTGTAGTATAACCAACCGCTTCCTGCTGCCAGCAGAATAATGGCGGTAGACATTAATAATATCCATTTATTCCTCACTGTAGACCCTCCATATGGTAAAGAATCAATTTGAAGTCTTATTCTCCGCTTGTTCGAATCCCTTCTGCTTTAGTATTGTAAGCTTGATTTAACAATCGGATTTTTTTATCCACATATTCTCTATAGTTTTGGATATAAGCAATCGGTTCTTTTGGATTCGGAAACCGGTCGATTTTTTGCTGCACCCTGCCATCTTCCCCTGCAATTGCCGGATGGAGAATTTTGCTTACCGCTCCGCAGCCCAGCCCAATGATCGTTTGCCGTTCCTCCATCATGACGATGTTGTATAGACTCTCCCGTCCTTCCAAAGAGTAACCGACATTTTCCAGATTTCCGAGTATATTTTTCTGCCTGTACAAATAATAGGGCTGGTAGCCATACCGGTCCATCCATGCGGAGGCCATGTTCATCATTTCCGCGATCTCGTCCCGTTCCGCTACTTCGTACTGGCTTCGATTTTTCGTCATTTTGGAGGCTCTTTTAAAGGAAAGCGTATGAACCGTTAACGACTCGGGAAGCAGCTTGGCCGTTTCGTCTAACGTCAGCTGCAATTGCTCTATTCCTTCATTAGGCAGACCAATGATTAAATCCATGTTTATATTGTTCATACCCATTTCGCGAGCCAGCTGGAATTTCTCTATCGTTTCTTTAACCGTATGATGCCTTCCAATCGAATCTAGTGTCGCTTGGGTAAAGCTTTGCGGATTTATACTAATCCGATCCACATTCCACCGCTTCATTACCGTGATTTTATCGGGGGTAATCGTATCCGGCCGTCCGGCCTCTACCGTCAACTCTCTCACCTGATTCATTCCAGGAAAGGATTGCTGGATCGTCTGAAACAAAGCATCCATCTCTTCTGCTTCGATGCTGGTTGGCGTTCCTCCGCCCCAATAAATCGTCGTGATCCCAAGACCGGCCTGCTGCATCCAGCGGCCCATCTCCCGGATTTCATAATGCAGTCCTTCCAAGAAGCCTTGAACGGACCCGTTATTTCCGCGGATATCATAAGCAGGAAAGGTGCAATAAGCACATTTGGTCGGGCAAAAAGGAATGCCGATATAAATGCTGACCTCCCGGTCTAAATGAAACAAATCCGGGATGACCTTCAATTGGCGTTCAGCGACATCCGCCAGCAGCTTTACCTTGGGATCGGTGACCAAATATTGCTCCCTTAAGATTTGTCGGCATTGCTCGATATCATGCTCCGCCATCATATTATGTATCAGCTTGGTGGGACGGACTCCGGTCAGAATCCCCCAGGGCTGCTCCAATCCGGTCGCCTGCTGTAGAACCTGAAGCAATGAATGCAGAATGGCCCGCTTGACTTCCATCCGTTCCGCACTGCCTTCCCCAGTTAAGGTCTTCTTATGCTCATAGGTCCAGACTTCGCCTTGCTCTTTGGAGCTAAGACAGGTCTTGACTAGAAACTCCTGAATCCCCTCATCCTGCTTCAGCTCGATGATGGCTCTCCAATCTATTTCATCCTCTAAAGGCGGCTCCCACTTCACTTCAGGTTGTTCAAAAAAAAGTCTGGCAATATGAAAAATTTCAGTCGAAAAATCATCGAATCCGATTCGATCTATCCCAATAGTTATCAAACTCGCACCTCCGAGGGGGAATTCCGTAAGCATAATTATCTAATGTAGAGTGTATCACAAGATGCTTGTGGAATAAAACTTTTCGCATAGGCTGACTTTGACTGCAACCGGTCCGATATTGTGTTGAGAATTTCATCTGCTGAACATAGAAGGAATTATGTCGGAGGCAGAATTTATGCGATTTGCAGAAGACAACGCGCAAAAAAACTACAAATGGACATGAATGACCATTAGAGCGGTCCTTTCGCGATTTAGGATTTATAGTGGACTATTATGACCATTAACCTTGCATATTCCTGTGAAAAACCATAATTTTGCTTTCTAATGGTCAAAAGTGACTATTAAATACGCGATTCTGCGAATCGGGTCATGCTAACGGTCGTTAGTGACCGCTAAAAATTGACGATAACGTTGCTTACCGTTGATAACGATCAACATATTCATGATCTGCGTAAAGGATACTCGCGACTTGAGTCGTGAGAGGAATTTACACCCTTCTCTTATTAGTCACGCCCCTTTACTCCTCCTCTTTTGATTAGATAAGTGATCTTCCACTTATTTCTGAATTCCTGCTTCAAACAGGAACATATGTTTGGTATAATGGAGTGTGTAGGATACAGCCTAGCTGATCATATTAACACGAAGCCAGGTGACTTGAGTTGAAGATCACTTTAACCGCCAAAGTGAAGATCTTGCCCACTCCTGAACAAATCGATGGGTTACGACAGACATGGGCATCAATTTTATCGCGACCAGCTATGATTCCCAAGGTCAATGTACGTTCTTTCACGGTAGACCCATTAAGAATAAGCGCTCGAAGTACAAGCATTTGCGAAAGCAGCTGCAGCAACTGGGGACAGCCTCCGCTTGCCGGAAGTTAAAGCGAATCGGGGGACGAGAAAACCGCTGGATGACAGATATCAATCACCGGATATCCAAGGCACTCGTCCACCGATATGGGGCCGTACGTTGTTTGTATTGGAAGATTTAACGGGCATTCGAAACCGTACAGAGCGGGTTCGGGTCCAGGATCGCTATGAAACCGTCTCTTGGTCCTTCTAGCAGATGCGCCAGATGATCACGTATAAGGCCATCCTCCATGGAGCCAAAGTAATGGAGGTTGATCCCCGTTACACGTCACAAGCCTGCCCCAAATGTGAGCATACAGAGAGAGCCAATCGGGATAAGAAAAAGCACCGCTTCTGTTGTCAGAAGTGCGGGTATCGCTCGAATGATGATCGCATTGGCGCTATGAATCTTCAGCGCATTGGAATCCAGTACATCGCTGAAGTGGCTGTGTAGGTATACCTATGCAGTCGGGCAGCAGTCAACCTGCCTATGGTAACGCCACCCCAAGGAAGGAGGCTAGCCGCCGTACGTACTTCCGGGCAGTTACAAGCTCGTGACTTGAGTCATGAGTTGTTGACGGTTACAAGCTTGTCTAATATACGTCTAGCCTGTCTGTCGGAATCGTTTTAAATGCGACGCCAATCCGCCTGAAGTAAAAGGCCGCATGATTCCGCGTGCAAACCGCAAAGTTTCAACTTCGGCCCAACCGAGTGAATGATAGCCACTCGTTCATTCTCGCCTCAAAACTGCTCAATCGTAACTCTCCCTTCATTTCAAGATCATTTTCCAAATTAAAAAGCCGCTTTGATCACGAAACCAAGTGCTGGTTTCCATTAGAATCAAAGCGGCATGTTCTTCACACCGTTTCCATATCACTCATTATAGTATGCTTTTAATTTTTTATCGAATGATTTTACGCGGAACCCACTTCATTGTCTCTGAAGCTGAATTACAGGATGGCTTGTCCTCGGACGACCCGTTAAGAGACAAGGAAGATATCGCCTCGTGATAAGGAACGGGGAAGCTCGTCATCTGAGAGAGGAGCACTATCTCTTCCTTGACAGAACGGCGCACGCAGACATCTCCTTTTGACCCGAAGTCAATGTTTATGTCGTTTAATATTCCCGCTTGCTAAATAAATACTCTGCCAACGAAACCCTTACCTGCAAAAGTAATAATAAACGCCTGCGGCGTCCTTGACACGCAATTTAAAAAAAGGGACCCCGGGGTCCTTGCGGCAACGACTCTATAGCTTACTATCCACAATAAAAGTAACAGGACCCCAATTAACTAATTGGACGTCCATCATTTCACCGAATCGACCGGTTTCGACGGTCAAGCCTTTGTCTCGCAGCAGTTCATTTAACTTGTTATACAGCGGTTCCGCCTGTTCCGGACGGGCAGCGGCCATAAAATTAGGCCTTCTCCCTTTGCGACAATCTCCGTATAACGTAAATTGAGAGATAGATAAGATTTGTCCGCCCGTATCGGTCACCGAATGATTCATCCGGCCTTCTTCATCTTCGAATATTCGCAGCCCGGCTATTTTGTCCGCCGCATAGCGGGCGTCCTCTTCGGTATCATCATGAGTTATTCCGACCAGCAGAACGAGACCCCGGCCGATGCTTCCCACGATTTCCCCGTCCACGGTGACTGAAGCCTCTTTACTGCGCTGTACTACTATTTTCACGTCTATGCCTCTTTTCTTACGAGTAGTCTACGACTGCATAATCCGTTGAACGGAATAAATGTCCTTGATCCGTTTGATTTTTTCAACGACAGAATGAAGGTGATCTATATTTCGGATCAGAATCGTCATGTGGATGAGCGCCATTTTGTTCTTGTCCGAACGGCCGGAAACCGCAGAGATGACGGTCTTGCTTTCGGAGACCGCCTGCAGCACCTCATTCAGCAAACCAGGCCGATCGTGACCGGTAATTTCGATCTCCACACTGTAATTGGCCTCGACGGAGTCCTCCCATTCGATCTCTATTATCCGGTTCCCCTCTTCCCCTTCCGGAGCAGGAATATTGCTGCAGTCGGTTCGATGAACCGATACCCCGCGACCTCGGGTAATATACCCTACGATATCGTCTCCGGGAACCGGGTTGCAGCAGCGGGCAAAACGAACGAGAAGGTTGTCCACTCCTTTAACCCGCACCCCATGCGTAGGCCGGTTTTTCTTCTCGGGAGCTGATTTGACTTCCTTGATTTCATGGGTTAACTGAAGAGGGGCGCTCTCTTCCTTGCGTAATTTCTCGGTCAGCCGGGTAACGATTTGGGCCGCGGTAATTCCCCCGAATCCGATCGCCGACAGCATGTCCTCAATGTCGTTAAAATTAAACTTCCCCGCAACCTCCAGCATCTTATCGTCCGTCATCCACACTGCAGGGTCTATGGCGAGCCGTTTTAATTCCCGTTCTATCGCCTCGCGCCCTTTATTGATATTTTCCTCCCGCTTTTCCTTCTTGAACCATTGCTTGATTTTACTCTTCGTATGGGACGATTTCGCAATCTTAAGCCAATCCTGACTCGGTCCGTAAGAATGCTTGGAGGTCAAAATTTCTACAATGTCCCCGTTGTTGAGCCTGTAGTCGAGCGGAACGATCCGCCCATTGATCTTCGCCCCGATCGTCCGATTTCCTACCTCGGTGTGAATGCGATAGGCAAAATCGAGCGGGACCGAACCGGCCGGGAGCTCAATAACCTCTCCCTTAGGGGTGAATACAAATACAAGGTCGCTGAAGAAATCCATCTTCAACGATTCCATAAATTCCGAAGCATCGCGGGCTTCGTTCTGCAGCTCCAGAATCTCCCGGAACCAATTCATCTTCTCGCCAAAACTGCCGGAAGGAACGGCGGAGCCTTCCTTATAAGCCCAATGGGCGGCAATTCCATATTCGGACGTCTGGTGCATTTCCCACGTCCGGATCTGAACCTCCAACGGCTCTCCCTTGGGACCGATAACCGTCGTATGCAGTGATTGATACATATTGGCCTTGGGCATCGCAATATAATCCTTGAACCGGCCGGGCATCGGCTTCCACAAAGTATGGATGATCCCCAACGTGGCGTAACAATCCTTGATGTTGTCAACGATGATTCGAATGGCCAGCAGATCGTAGATTTCATTGAATTGCTTGCTGCGCGAGGTCATCTTTTTATAAATACTGTAAATATGCTTGGGACGTCCCGATATATCGCTTTCGATGCCCATTTCGGACACTTTCTCTTTAATTCTAACGATGACATCCTGAATATACCGCTCTCGCTCTGTTCTCTTCTTCTGCATCAGGTTCGCGATCCGGTAGTACTGCTGAGGATTCAGGTAACGGAGAGCTATATCTTCCATCTCCCACTTAATGGCAGAAATCCCTAGCCGATGGGCAATCGGACAGAAGATTTCGAGGGTTTCATCTGCAATCCGCCGCTGGGCCTCCTCAGATTGAAATTTCAACGTCCGCATATTATGAAGCCGATCGGCCAGCTTAATAAGAATCACGCGGATGTCCTGAGCCATGGCGACAAACATTTTGCGGTAATTTTCGTTCTGCTGCTCCTGCTTGGACTTGAACTGAATCTTTTCCAGCTTGGTTAAGCCGTCCACCAGCATAGCGCATGTATTTCCAAACTTATCCCGAAGCATATCTAATGAAACGCTCGTATCCTCCACAACGTCATGAAGAAGAGCGGCGATGATTGAGGTTGCATCCATCTGCATCTTTACCAAGATTTCGGCTACCGCAAGCGGATGCAGGATATAAGGCTCTCCCGATTTTCTTACCTGACCGTGATGAGCCTGTTCGGCAAATTCATAGGCCTCTTGTATCTTGTTCAGGTCGCTATTTTTTAAATAGGTTGATGCCTTCTCAAGTAACAGCTCGATCCCCATTCCTAAACCCTTTCCGTTTCGATGATTTTAATCCATTATGAACCTCAATAGGCATCCCGTCAAGAAACGTGTCGAAACTCCCCGATTGCTCGATGGGATCGGCTGTGCACAGGTTCCCGAGCCCAACTATTTATTGTATTATTAGGCTATCTGTGTGGCACTAAAGGAAGCGGTCATTCCGTTCCGAAGGAATGTGCCCTACCATTCCATTTATAAGGAAGCCAACAGTGTAGACAGGCTGTTATTCCTTTATATTAGTTAAATATTATTTATACAGGATTTTTATCCAAAAATTAGACGAAAGAAGGAACCGAAATGATTAAACTATTTGCTTTGCTTGAAGACCGCTATCATCCTGCGGAACGATCCCGCGCTCCTTTGACGGCTTCGGCCGATTCCGTCCCTTGCGATCTGGAAATATCGACTGACGTAGAGCAATTTCCGTGGGATCGCTTAAATTCGTTCGACGGTATTGTCATTGGCCGCGACGCGCTGCTTGTAGAGAATGGGATAAGAACAGACCGACTCTGGTGCCCGGAAGAGCGTCAGCAGCAATTAGCGAGCTACGTAAACCAAGGAGGAGGATTGATAGCGATCCATTCCGGGTTGGCCCAATACCCGAAGGACGGGACTTACCGCAAGCTGGTCAAAGGAACGTTCACCCACCATCCGCCCGGAACCGACAAGCTGCTGGTCCAGATGACGGATTCCGAAAACCACCCCGTCACCTCCGGAATCTCCGATTGGGAAATCACGGATGAACAGTATTTTATTGATGGAGATGCAGATACGGCTATTTTAGCAGAGCTGGTTGCAGAGAATGGCGAGAAGGCGCCCGCGGTCTGGGCCCACCCGTATGGCAAAGGCCGAGTCTGTGTCCTGACTCCCGGGCATACAGCAGAAACATGGGCTAATCCGAATATGATCCGCCTGATCACTAATTCCATCCGTTGGACTACCCGTCAAGATTAACTGGCGAGGTCGTATATAAAGTCCCCTTTTGATTATGAAGGATAAGAGCCTTACCGCTAAAATTTCCATAATGGAGAAAAAACTAATGTCAACCGGCCTCCGTTCTGATAATATATTCGAGGGGCTTTTAGTATGAGCCTAATTATTCCTATCGAAAATTAAAAGGAGGATGTCTCTTGCAGCGCATGATCCGAGTGGACGAGCGTCCACCCCTCATCAAAAGCATACCGTTGAGCCTGCAGCATCTGTTCGCGATGTTCGGCTCGACCGTGCTGGTCCCGATCCTGTTCAAGGTCGATCCGGCCACTATTCTACTGATGAACGGAATAGGCACTTTGCTGTATCTGTTCATTTGTAAAGGGCAAATCCCCGCTTACCTCGGTTCCAGCTTTGCGTTCCTGTCTCCCGTATTCGTCATTCTGAACAACAACGGGTCTTATGAGATGGCGTTGGGAGGATTCATCATAACGGGAGTCATCTTCTCGCTTGTCGCACTTCTAATTCGCAAGGTCGGCACCAGCTGGATTGATGTCGTCTTTCCCCCTGCCGCCATGGGTGCAATCGTGGCCGTTATCGGTCTTGAGCTTGTTCCGACGGCCGCGCGGATGGCCGGACTGATCAAGCCCGAAGATATTCCATCGTCCGCATGGAGCATCGATCCCAAAGTGGTCACCGCTTCGATGGTGACGCTGCTGGTCGCTGTGCTCGGCAACGTTCTCTTCCGCGGCTTCCTGAAGATAATTCCGATTCTGATCGGAATTATCGTCGGCTATTTCGTAGCGTATCGGCTCGGTCTTGTCGAATTCGGCAAAGTGCATGCGGCGAGCTTGATTGCTGCGCCTACATTTTATACCCCCAAGTGGGATTGGGCCAGTATAGCCGTTATCTTGCCCGTATCGCTGGTCGTTATCGCTGAGCACATCGGCCACCTGATCGTAACCGGCAACATCGTTGGCAAAGATTTAACCAAGGAGCCCGGACTCGATCGATCGCTGCTTGGAAACGGGATCTCAACGATCATCTCCGGTTTCGTAGGCTCGACACCAAACACGACTTACGGAGAAAATATCGGTGTGCTCGCTCTCACCCGGGTGTATTCAGTATTCGTCATCGGCGGTGCGGCGGTTTTCGCCATTATCCTGTCCTTCTCAGGCAAGCTGTCCACACTCATCATGACTATCCCGGAACCGGTCATGGGCGGCATTTCCCTCCTGCTGTTCGGAGTCATCGGGGCGTCGGGCATCCGGATGCTGGTCGAGTCCAAGGTCGATTATTCGAAACCGGTCAATCTGATTCTGACAACCATTGTACTCGTCATTGGAATTAGCGGAGCAGCCTTCAAATGGGGGAATTTCGAGCTGAAGGGTATGGCGCTCGCGACCATCGTAGCGATTCTGCTCAGCTTGTTCCTCCGCTTGCTGGAAGTCCTGAAGCTGTCTAACGATCGGGAATAATAAACGAATCGCCTTAAGGCAAGTCGATTAATAGACTAACGGACAGGAGCTGCATGCCCCTGTCCGTTCATCTTTTGCTTCCGCTTTCCCCAGATTCGGTCCGACAGATGAATTTCGCGCTGCCCTCGTTTCACCGGAACAAACCCCTAAGGAAGAAGCGGAATTTCCTCCGTCCTTTCTTTATCGTTAACTGAATAGAACATGAAATGCAGTTCCGCTTCCTCCAAGTCCAGTTCAAATTCGAGTGAAATCCAATCATCCCGACCCGCAAGGTTCAAACATTCGTCATCGTTATTCGCTCGCCGAACGAATGGCCTCCCCTGGAGATAAGCGTGTGATCTTTCGCGAAGGAGCCAGATTCAGCAGAAAAGCGATCAGCATTAAAGTGCCGATAATGGGCAGGATGATCTCCCATGGATAATCAAATGACAGGGCTGGCGAGGTAGGCGGCTTAGTCAATTCGGCCAATCTTACGATCGTGTAACCGCCGATGGAGCCGAACAGGCAGCCATTCAAGAGACCCAGCCAACTGATCGTTGTTCCTTCCAGCAGCAGCATTTGTCGAATCAGTCGGATGCTAAGCCCAATACAGCGCATCATCGCTAAGGTCTTGG
Source organism: Paenibacillus sp. J2TS4 (assembly GCF_018403245.1). Classification (GTDB taxonomy): domain Bacteria; phylum Bacillota; class Bacilli; order Paenibacillales; family NBRC-103111; genus Paenibacillus_L. Next base: position 709,289 of record NZ_BOSH01000001.1, on the reverse strand, counting down.
CTCGTTCCTGAACTGCGCGGTATTGAAGGATCGCTAATCCGGCTAAACCGATATTCAAAGTCACCAAGGTCATAAATCCGATGAAAATCCAGAGCATTTGGATCATATTCATGTCTTCTCCGGCCTTGGAAATCCCAGGCGAATAGAAGCCTTTGATCCCTTGTGCGGCGAGGCGCTGTTCGATTTTGCGCAGATCGCGAAGATCGTTAGAGGGCAAAGACAACAGAACATACCCTGATTCCTTTAAATACTCCCAACGATATCCATGCTCTTTCAATTGGTCGTAAATTTGCGGATGGACAAACATGACATTATAAAATTCCATCCCCGTAGAAGTATCGGCGAAGCCAATAATGTCGATGTCGATCGCATCGACAACTTTTCGAGGCTTTCCGAAATCAGGTGTGTTAGGTTCTGCCGGTTTATTGTACACGTTAAGCGTCAAATGATCGCCCACATTCAGCTCCCTTGAGAGGGCGGTACTCATCTCGTAGCTGTATTTATGATCCAGAATAACGGCCTGGGGGTTGCTTAGCACAGCCGCCCAGGCTTCTTCATCAGAAGCGAATGCCGGGGAACGCTGTGACAGCTTGGGTGCCCCATGCGCGAGAAAGGCCTCGCTTGGCACCGTCAAATTCAACTGCTGTAAATCCAGAAAGACATCGTTCGGCTCGAATCCAAGCATATAAGGTTCCATCACCGGCGGATTTTGAGCGGCCTCTGCCAATTCGGGGTCCTGCTGTAAACCAGCTAAGATCTGCTGCTTCTCCTGCTCACTATAGTACTTGATATAAGCAGGATAACCGAGAATCGAATACGATTTCTGGCTGATATCCCGATAGTTGTGCTGGGTGACGATCAAGATGAGTACTAGGACCATGAAACAGCAGCTAAATAACAGCGTGACAATAAACGTGCGCCGATAATTTCCTGCCGGATAACGGAACGCCAATATTTGAGCCGCATCTCCTATACCGATCCGGGTTAAAAGCGGTTTTAGCCCTTTCTGGATATAGGGCAGCCCCTGAACGACCAAATACAGCATCGATACTGAAGCCCCAAACCATAAAGCTAAGACAGACAACGATCGGTGCGGTACAAATCCTGTATTGGTTATCATGATCTCTAAACTTTTCCCGCTGAAAAATTGAATAAAATGGCCGCACACCATAATCGCAGCACAAACCGTCAGCACGATCCGCAGCCCCTTGCGAATCCACTGTCCGCCGCCTGTTTTCTCCGGATCTTGATCCCCCCGCAAAGCAAGTACGATGTTCATTTTGCCCATCCGGTAACAAGCGACGAATGAGATAACTGTTAATAACCCGAGAACCGCAGCGCAAGACAGGGCAATACCGCCAAAAGATACATAAGGCATAATAGGAATTGAGTTTGCACCATAGGCGTAGAGCAGGTCCTGATTAAACCATTCAAACAGACGAATGACGCCGAAGCCCAGCGGTATTCCCAGCACAATACCTACGCCCGTACTTAATAAGTTGATTAATGTCGTTTCGATGAAAAAAATGGCTCTTACTTGTCTGTTTTGAAAGCCGAGAGCACGCAGCAGAGCTATGGACTCCTTGCGTGAATAGACCAGCATTTGCAGAATTTGGATCATCAGCAAGGCTCCGGCCAAAATAGCGGTTATGCTGCAAATGATAAAAATAGCCCCATGCCGCTGTTTCATTTTGTTTACCTGGTTTTCATCCGCTACTTTCTGCTCATGCAGATCGAACAACGGCAGCGGGGTCGGAAAGCGTACGGCCGATTGTTCTGCTAATGCATAATCTTCCCGGCCAGCCAGGATGGAGGTGAAGGCTCCGTCAAGAGTAGCGCTTAAATTTCGGGCCTGGCGGATTCCCATAATGAGGGTTCCTTCGGCAGCGAATAGGCCCCTATAACCGGTCATGCCTTTTTCTTTGACGATTTTCTTCACTTGAAAAAGTTGAGAGTTTCCGCGTTTATCAGGGATCGCCACCGTATCGCCCTCGACGAGACCGAGTGGCTTCGCAATCGCTTCGGATAGTATAACTTGATCGGCAGACAAAGACAGCTCCCAAAGCGGATGATCGGGATCAAATTCAGCGGCTTGAGCAAAGTCGACTCCTATGGCCAAATAGCGTAAACCTGTCTGCACGGGCTGCAGCTGACCGTCGACTTTGCTGACGCTTGTTTCAAAAATAACAGCAGGCAGTAGCTGTACATTGTATGGCTGTAACCGTTCGGCAATTGCCTGCACTTCCTCTTGCGTGAAATGTTGGGTTCCTGCCGGAGGCTTCAATTCCCAATCAATCGGACCATAATGCTGTTTCAGCCAGCGGTTTCCACTTTCATCAAACGATTGAAAAAAGACAACGGTTGCCATGATCAATGCAGCTCCGATGCAGCCGCCCAGCACAGTCAGCAGCGTTTGGCGGGGCTGGGTCCACAGGTACCGCCACGCCATACGCCACACGAGGGAAGGAGTCAGCATGCTTCTCATCGTTCCGCCCTCGCTTCCCCTTGGTCGATGATGCGTCCGTTTTCCATCCGGATCGTCCGGTCCGATTGGGCAGCGATGCTTTTATCATGGGTGACCATAACGATCGTCGTACCCATCGTTTCGTTGATGTGCCGCAGCAGCCCGACAATTTGTTCGGATGTCTGGCTGTCGAGCGCGCCGGTCGGCTCATCGGCCCAGAGGACAACCGGGTCGGAAACGATGGCGCGAGCAATCGCAATTCGCTGGTTTTGCCCTCCTGACAATTTGGTTGGGCGAGCGTTTAACTTGTCGCCGAGGCCCACTTGGGTTAGAGCGATTTTTGCTTTGTCGTGCGCTTTCTTTGATGGCACTCCTTGTCCAATCAGCGGGAGCGCCACATTCTCCAAAGCGTTTAATACCGGAATTAAGTGAAAGGATTGAAACACGAATCCGGTCTTGTTCAGACGGAAAGCGGAGCGTGCTTTTTCTGCTGCTCCATACAGATCAAATCCGTCGATGACGACTGTTCCTTCTGATGGAAGCTCTATCCCGGAGAGGACATGGAGCAAGGTCGTTTTACCGCAGCCGGACGGTCCGACAATGCTGATCATTTCTCCTCTGGCGATCGATAAATCCACCTCTCTAAGGGCTCGTACCATTGAACCGCCGGAACCGAATATTTTAGTAAGTCGCTCTGCTTGAATCATCTTCACACCTCTTTATTGCAATGTGAGTCATAGTTTAACGAAACATTATGAAAGAGTGATGGAGGAATTATGAAGATGTTGTGCAGATCCTCAATCTGATGCTACAGGATCATGAAATATGGGGATTTGAATCCGAAAGGTTGTTCCGACATTCCATTTGCTATTGACGGCAATGGTTCCGTGATGCAGCTCGACCAGCTGCTTAACGATCGGAAGACCGAGCCCAAGCCCGGTTGACGACCCGTTCGACGCTTCACGGCGTTTCATCGTTCCCCGATAAAAGCGTTCGAAAACGTTCGGGAGCTCTTCCTCCTCCATGCCCATCCCATCGTCCGTCACAGCAATCGTACACATCGCAGCTTCGAAGGATACCTGGATCAGCACCGAACTACGCGCATATCTTAACGCATTGCCAATCAAATTGATCAAAATTTGTCTGAAGCGAGTTTCATCGGCATAGATGCGAAAGCTGCCTTCCCCCTGCAGCTCAATGCTGATCCCGCCTGTTTCTTCTGCGTCTACGGCGAATAACTCGATAAGCTCATGAATCATATTCCGCAGCGAGAACCATGTTGGATAAAGCGGCAGATGGCCGGATTCCGCTAAAGCCAGCTGTTGCAAGTCGGATAGCAGCTTGCTCATGCGATAGATTTCATCCTGCAGCAAAGCTGCCTGCGTCAGATCCAGAGGGATTTGCTGGGTTAAACAATGGTCTAATTGCGTTCGCATCACTGACAAAGGGGTCCGCAATTCATGGGCGATATCCGCGACCATCGATTTGCGGATCGTCTCCAGACGATACAGCCGCTGCGAGATTTTGGCGATTTCAGCTTCTAGCATTTGCATTGTGATTTGACCGGATTTACTGCTCTGGTTCGTCACGTGTTCCGGGTGCGTTTGAGCCAGCGGGGTCAATTGATCGGATAGACGGTGAAGTAATTGAGCTTGAGCCTCATCTTTGTTTCGCATGATCAGGTAAATGACCACGAAAATCAACAGTCCGAAAATAAGGGAAAAATAGACCAGTTGAGGACTCCCGGCGATTCCAGCCGGAAAAGACATTTGATAATAACCGACCACTTCCCGGTCTAACAGTAAAATCTGCCGTTCGCTCCAAATAGGATCTGAATTCGGTGGATCGACAGGCGGCCAGACCCATTCGTTATCTGCAGACCATATCTGCAGGTTCCCGCCTATTTCATTCAAAGGAGTGGGCAGTTCCTCCTGCCGTGCTGTTTCCAGCTTTGCTATCACCCGCTCCCAATTCCCATACAGCTCATAGAGCGAACTGAGGTAGGTGCTTGTTTGTATCGTTTGCTGCCGTTTATATTGATTCTCCGTGTTGTTCTGAATCCAAGCAGTCACGGCGTACAGGGTCAAAGCACAGAAGACCGCCAGGATCATCGCTGCCAGAAGGGAGCCTCTATTGCGTATGGCGAGGCCGTTCCTGCTTGTTCTCCACAGCGGTATCACGGTAAAGCTCCTCCGCCAAACCTATAGCCAACCCCATAAACCGTAACGATATATTGCGGTTGGGCAGGATCATCCTCAATTTTGCGGCGAAGATTGCGGATGTGAGAATCAATGGTCCGTTCGTAACCATAGTAAACCTCGCCCAACATTTGATCGATCAATTGCAGGCGGCTGAAAACTCGGCCGGGTTGTTCGGCTAACGTGACCAAGAGTTCGAATTCAGTCGGTGTCAGCGAAATGAATTGGTCATTCTTCTTCACTTCATGCCGAAATGGATCGATCGTCAATGACCCGCTGCGTAACACCTTATCTTCGGTAATGCCGGCAGAGCCGGACCTCCGCAGAACCGCTTTGATCCTGGCCAGCAACTCTCTCATGCCAAACGGTTTCGTAATATAATCGTCAGCCCCGATCTCAAGCGCAATCACTTTATCCCACTCATCCGTTTTGGCCGTCAGCATAATAACTGGAACTTTGCGTTCCCGCTGAACTTCCCTGCATAGATCCGTTCCGGATTGTCCGGGCAGCATCCAATCGATCAAGATCAGGTCAAACGATTGTTTGCGCAGCAGATCTAATGCCGCCTCGGCGCATAACGCATGGGTGACCCGGCATCCCTCCTGATCCAGGAAAGCAACGACTCTTTCGACAATTTTAAATTCATCTTCGACCCATAAAATGTTCATCCGCTCTACCCCTCATCCCCACCAATAAATCGAATTCAACCTCGTAGCCCTAGCCAGCCCTAACTATTCTCGTGATCTCTATTATACCATTTCTGATGATCAGATTAATGGGTTCAATCAACACAGCAGCGGAGCGTTAATATAAGTGACGGTTGAGTGAACGTTCACATAGAGTGCTTGACGAAATAGAAAAACACCGCTTCGTTTGGCAAAGTGAGATTTGAAAATTTCATGAAAATCGCTTGATCCTGCTTCCATTTAAATGGACAATGTGACTTTTTTCACAGTAGTGGAACCGGCCTTCCTTTATAGTGAAAGTATATACAACAGGATAAAGGGGAGAGAAGGATGAAAACTAACGTCGCTATTATCATCGGATTTTTTGTGCTGGGTGCGTTTTTAGTCGGCTATAAGGTAACCGAATTAATGAACATTCCAGATTCAGCGCCTGCCTCCCAGGCAGGATCTGTCCAAGAGGAGATCAAATTCAATCCGCCTAGCCTCGACGACGTGCCGGAAGGACCTGTAGGAGAAGCTATTAAATACGGCTATCAGTTAATTAGTGAAACCGATACGATGCTTCCCGATTATGTAGGAAACAAGCTGTCCTGTATTAGCTGCCATGCCGGGGCGGGTCTGGACATGAACAGCTCGCCATTTGTCGGGGTGACGACGGCTTTCCCGCAATATCGTGCCCGGGAAGGAATTGTCTTTACATTGGAAGACCGGATTAACGGATGTATGGTCCGCAGTATGAACGGAGAGGAGCTTCCATACGACAGTGAGGAAATGCGTGCCATGATGGCGTATTTAACCTATATTTCGGATGGCATTCCGGTAGGCGCGGACCTCCCCTGGAGAATGCAAAATGCTACCGAACATTTGCCCATCCCTGATCTGGAGGAGGGAGAGCAGCTGTATAAGCAATCTTGCTTGGCCTGTCACGGGGTGGACGGATCAGGAACCGGATCGAGCACTGGACCTGCTCTGTGGGGCGATAATTCCTTCAATGATGGAGCCGGACTGTCGCGGATGACGAAGCTGGCCGGTTACATTATGAACACGATGCCTAAAGGGCAAGGAGGGTCATTGACCGACCAGGAAGTATCTAACGTAGCGGCATTTATACTCTCGATGGATCGTCCGGAATGGAAAGGTCACGATACCGATTGGCCTAACGGCGGACGCCCTAAAGATATTATGAATAAAGAGCTCCGTGAACAGATTCAGAACGGAACGATTAATTGGGAGGAAATATTGAACTAGTCCGACATAGTCATGCCTTAAGGCTGATTCTATTCTCGCAAGGAATAGGATCAGCCTCTTTGCGCGGGACAGGTTTGTTTAAAATAAAAAGCCGGTTCATTCAGCGGCGAAAAACGGGGTTCATCACATTCCCTTCTTCGTCGAATAGAAGTTCCTCCGCTTCTCCCAAAATATCTATGCCGCTTCGGTTGCAGAGTAAACTCCTGTACGATTCCGAAACATAAATATGCTGCAGATCCAGTGTGTTGCGGATCCAGACGATTTTGACGGTATCCGGTGTAACCCGATTGCAGGTCTTGATAGCTATGGCCAGTGCTTCTTTATCCGAACGCAGCACCATTGGAATTTTGGCCCCGAGAAGTGCTGTGGATGTAATACAGTTCGCGTACGTATAGGCGAAGTCTATTTTGCGGAACAGTCTTAGGGTTACTATATCCGCCATTCCAAAACCGGCGGCATTCCCATGCGTCTTCGCGGTTAGATCGCGAAGGATGATCTTCTGAATCGGCGGAGCCGCATCGAAGCCTTGAGTCAAGCCCGATCCCGTCCGCCCGGTAATGTTCGGATCCATCCCGGACCCGCTAACATCTTTGCCTACCTCATCTACGATCAGGACGTCGATTGAATCGACAAGGAGCCGGGGCATAATGTTCTTCGCTTGTTCCAGCAAAATCGGTTCCCTCGCGCAAATCTCTTCCGCAGGCATTACTTGAATGTCACACGTCTCATCATATGCATTCTCTATAATGGCCACGCCTAGAGCGATAGGGGCCGCCTGGATCAACGCTCGTCCCGCTTCAGGAATGACATCGTGGAATCGGTCAAAGCCGAGGCTGTGGATATAAGAAGCGCCTTTATGCTTGCCGAGGCCGATTACGATCATCTTCTGCAGACCGCTTTCCACCCTTCCCTTGAAATCGGTATGCGGCTTCACCCGGTTGATGATTACGACCGCATCGCTCCTATAAGCGTGCTTATCGAAATATAGAGGAATCCCGCCCGGCAACGTACCGACCAGCACCGTTTCCATCGAAGCTTTAATCGGACAGCCCATAGCCTCTTCGGTAATCCCGTATTCCGCCAGCACCGCCTGCTGTCCTTCTGCTGTCGCTCCCCCGTGACTGCCCATGGCGGGAACAATGAACGGCCTTGCTCCCAAGCGGACGAGTTCGCTGATGACGGAAGCGGTAATCTGCTTAAGGTTCGCAATGCCCCGGCTGCCTACGGCAACCGCCACCTTCATCCCGGCGCGAATTTGCTTAGTTGCTTCCGGTCGTTTAAACTGCTCTTTCACTGCAGACGGAATATGGTTTATTTTATCCGTTTTAAAGTACTGTCTAACTGGGATCATGCGAGGAAAAGGGAGATCGAATCCGCCCTCTACCTTCACCTGTATATTTTCAAACATCGGATAACCTCCCGGACCTTACTAATATAAATGGCACTAAAGAAAGCGATCATTCCGTTCCGAAGGAAAGTGCCTCCGAAGCTTCAAACATCTTGTTTTGTATTCCTTCTATATGGATGGGCCTTCGGATGGTAGGAATACAAAGCCAAAACTCGCCCTGGAAGCATCTTTCTTTCTCCACTCCATGATCTATAAATTCTTTAGTGCCGTGTATATATAGAAATCAAAATGGTTAAGTAATCATCTGTCGGTTGGGATCGCAAAGGAAACCGGGATCCGGTTTCCTGGAGCCACTAGCGGTTGGTATCCGCGAACCGCACCGCTTCTTTCAGGGACGGCATGGCCGGTATAGCTCCCTTGACGTTAGCCTTTGACCGCACCCGCCGTTATCCCAGTTATGATATACCGCTGCATAATAAGCGCGATAACAAGGATAGGCAAGGTGATGATCACCGCCGCGGCCATCAAACCGCCCCAGTTGATCTCGGAGTAAGACATAAAGCTGTAGACAGCAATTGGCAAGGTTTTCGTTTTATCCCCGGACAGAACCAATGAAAACATAAAGTTATTCCAGGAAAAAATGAAGGCCAAAATCGATGAAGTAATAATACCCGGCGAAGACAGTGGCAGTAAAATTCGTACAAATGCACTTTGAATCGTGCAGCCATCCACCCTGGCGGCCTCTTCCAGCTCGGAAGGCAGATTCTCATAGAACGAAATCATGACCCAAATAATAAACGGCAGGCCGACAAGCATATGGCTCAGAATGAGTGAGGTATACGTATCGGCCAAATTCAATTTCGAAAAAATGATAAACCAAGGGATCATAAAGGAAATTCCCGGAATGATTCGGGCAATCAGAATGACCAATCCCAAGCCGTGCTGCTTGTACTTGGCAATCGCATACGAAGCCGGGAGGCCTAGTACGAGCGCGAAGAAAGTCGACAGCAGACCGACAACAAAGCTGTTGATGATATATTTCGTGTAGTTGTATTCGGCGAATACGCTTTTGTAATTGTTGAAGGTCGGTTCGAAGAACAGGAACGAGCCTTTGGACATGATCTGCGACTGCGTTTTGAAGGAAGCCAGAATCATCCATAGAAAAGGAAACAAGAACATAAAGGTAACTACCAGGACCAGAAGCATATGCAATCGGTTCTGTAAACGTGTTTTCCTGTTCAATGGAGCACCTCGATTCGTCTGCGCATAACAAGGATGACCAGACTGATGATTAGAACCAGGAAGAAGAACAGCATTAGCAGGGAAGAAGCATATCCCAACTGAAAATATTGAAACCCTAATGTAAATCCATAAATGTTAAGCGTTTCCGAAGCAAATCCGGGACCCCCTTGAGTCATCGCATAGATGATATCGAATGTTTTGAGTGCGTCTATCGACCTCAGCAAGGCGGCGGCAAAAATCGTCGGCAGGATAAGAGGCAAGGTCACCCGCCAAAATTGCTGCCATTTGCTGGCTCCATCTATTTGGGCCGCTTCGTAATAATCTTGCGGAAGTCCGCTTAAGCCGGCAAGAGTAATCAAAGTCACCATCGGCGTCCACTGCCAAATATCAACCAGGGCCAATGCAGGAATAACCTGCTTTTCCGAGGCAATCCACAGTTGAGGGTCTATCCCCAAAAATGCGAGCACCTGGTTCGCAAAACCGATTGTCGGCTCAAAAATTAAGAGCCAGACGAGGCCGAGGGCTACCGGAGTAGCCACCATCGGCATCAGAAATAACGTTTTGACAACATTTTTACCTTTAAAAGGTTTATTGAACATGACTGCAATCGCCACACCAAGAACGATTTCCATAATAATAGCCAGTAGAGTGAAATAAAAAGTCCGGAAAAAAGCGGGCCAAAACCTGGGATCGTCCAAAAGCAGCTTCTTGTAATTGTCCAAAAACACCCACTGGGGCGGCTGTTGATTGGACATGCTCCAATCAAAAAAACTGAGATACGTGGTGTAACCGATCGGAAAAACAATCATGAGTCCAACAAATAAGACAGCAGGGAGTGTAAAAAGCAGTTTGATATGTCTTTCAACCCACCGTTCGATTGGTATCACCTTTTTCTATGCTGGATTAGGTATCACTTGCTCTCTTTATCCAAAAGTTCTTGGAATTGCTTGTTCGCCTCTTCCGCCGCCTTGGCCACATCTTCGCCTGTAATCGCCTTCACAATAATCGAGCCGATCGCGTCGCGGGCTTGGCCTACATTAATGATCAAAGGACGATCATAGCTTTTACCGATTTCGTTAGACTGGTTAATGACGTCCACTAAACCGTCGGGGAATGCTTGTTTACCTTCTTCTGTCTCCCATACCGATTGGCGAGGGCCGGGATTCCCTTCAGCCTGAACTTTAGCGGTAATTTCTTTACTCGTAGCCCATCTGATAAATTCCCATGCAGCATCCTGCTGTTTGGATTTGGCGTTAATGGCGAGCCCCCACGAAGTGACGTTATACGGATGTTGTCCTTTAGGCCCGGCCGGGAATACGGCAAAGCCCACTTTATCCGAAACCTCCGACTTGCTCGGGTCGGTCATGTTCGGAAAGACGCTGTCCGCATCGGTATACATTGCAACCTTCCCTTGGGCAAATACACCAGCCGCTTGCGGCCAGCTCATATTCAATACTCCTGGAGGACCGTAATCCTTGAGCATATCTCCATAATATTGGAAGGCTTCTATAGCCTCGGGCGTATTAAGCGTCGCTTGGCCGTCCTGCATGAAATCTCCGCCCATAGCATACAGGAAGCTCGAGAATTGGGTGACGGCGGGCGAACGTTGTCCGCGCGAAACAAAACCATAAAATTCATTACTCGGATCATGCAGCTTCTTGGCGATTTCCATCATCTCTTCCAATGTTTGCGGGGGCTGCAGATTATGCTGCTCAAACAGATCTTTACGATAATACAGAATTTCACGCTCGGTCACGACGGGAACGCCGAACAGCTTTTGATCCGAAGTCTGCAAGCTTCCTATCGATGATTTGGTGAAATCATTCAAATCCCATTCCTGATCAGATGAGGCTTTATCCAGAGTGGCCACCCAGCCATTCTGCACAAATTGCTTTCCTTCCTGTAATGGGCGAATCATAAATACGTCAATACTCTGCGATCCGGATGTAAATTCCACCGTAATTTTTTGCGTCAGCTGATCTTCAAAATATTGTTCGAGATTTACGGTCATTCCCGTTTCTTTTTCGAATTCGGGAATTAACGGTTTAATCGATTCCGTCCACGGATGGTTGGCGCCAACCAATCGGAGAGCAACCCCTTCATAGGGCTTTTTCCCTTCCCCGGCCTGTCCTTCCGTCGTTCCCCCGCCTTCGCCCCCGCATCCGAGGGTCGTCCCCATCAATACCGTTGCCAATGAAACGGCTGCCGCTATTTTTTTCTTATTCATTCTCTTGCCCATCTTGCCAACACCCCTTTATAAAATAAATACTAATTCTTTACACTACACGGTTAAGTACTGATCGATCTTAAGGCGGAGGAAATGGACCGATTCTTCAAGGTCACCCAAGCCGTTTACTCCATCTTCAATCGAAATCCAATTGTCATAACCGATTTCCTTCAGCACGCGGAAGATGTAATCGTAATCATTAATCCCTTTGCCGATAACGCCATGCGCCAGCGCCTCAGAGTAACCCTGGACGGAATAATCCTTTAAATCTTCTAAAGTAAATCCGTCCTTTAAATAACGGTCGCTGGCATGCATCGTGATCATCCGATGTTTAACCAGATCCAGCAGTCTCAGCGGATCTTCTCCCGCAAATATGGCATTGGACGGGTCATAATTAACTCCAAACCAAGGCGAGGAAATTTGGGCGATAATTTCTAAATAGATATCCGTTGGCTGAGCAAATTCAGGATAGTTCCAAAATCCGTCCTTGTAGTGGTTTTCCATAACCAGATGGACCCGCTTCTCTTCGGCATATGGGAGTAAAGCTGCGATGGATTCCACGGTCCAGCGAATTCCGTCTTCCCTGGCAAGCTCCGGTCTGTTTTGCCCGGATAATACTCTGCAGCTGCGAAAGTCCTCCGGTCCCAGATAGGCCATGACATCAATCATGCCCTTCATCTTGTCTATTTCTTTCACCCGGAACAGCGGATCAGGATGCGTGAAATCGGGAGAGGAACACATCATCGGAATAGCCAGTCCTTGCTGGTTGGCAGCCGCTTTCACTTTAGCGAGGTAACTTTCCCCGGTGCTTTGCAAAAACAACGGATATAATTCCAAGCCGTCGGCACCTAGTTTCCCCGCCAGCTCTATCCATTCAAATAAATCCATTCTTCCGTCAGACAGTTCTTCCATAAATCCTTTTGGAAAAACGGAGATTCTAGCTTGTTTCTTATGGCTCATTCCGTTAACTCCTTTGATGTAATTTAAAGGTTATTGTTTTACGGTTACGACTAAATCGGATAATATTTGCTTCAGTTCTTCACGGTTGGTGCTGGCCGCAAATTGCTTGCTGTCAATGACGAGCGGCGCTCCCACAACAACCAGCGGGGCTCCGTACGCAGGCATCTCGGCTGCTTGCTTTATTGACAATCCTCCCACCGCCTGCACCGGAATTGTTACCGCTTTCACAATCGGATCAAGATGATCCATCGGACTTCGTTCAGGGTCTTCTCCCCGCTCGTCAAAGCCGGTATGAACGATGATGTAATCCACGCCGTTGTCCTGCAGCATTTTGGCATTCGCCACTTTGTCCTCCGCCGCCAGCACGTCTCCCATCACCTTGATGCCATAATAGCGGGCCGCTCTTACGACAGCACGAATAGTTGCCGGATGCGCCACACCCATAACGACGACATGAGTGGCCCCCGCTTTCGCCATCATTTCCGCTTCCAGGTAACCGCCGTCCATCGTTTTTAGATCGGCAACGATAGGATGCTCCGGGAAAGCTTTGCGCAGCTCTCGAACCGCATGAAGTCCTTCTGCCAACAACAGCGGGGTACCGGCCTCTATCCAATCTATCCCTGCTTCCACCGCTATTTCCGCCATCTCCAGTGCTTCCTTAATGCTGGTTACGTCTAACGATATTTGAACAATAGGTTTCATTTCTCTCCTCCTGACTTACTCATTATTTAACTATTGGGACAAACAATCGATTTGGCATGCACCAAGGAATCCATTTCATCGAAGGCAGCTTTCCAATCGTCCATTCCGTACGTCTTCGTCATCGGCAGCGGATCAAGTTCGCCTTTAGCCATCATCAGCAGCACTTTTTCCCACATCGGCCAGTTATGGCTGAACGATCCTTGCAGGCGCGCCGCTTTTTGAATAAGCGGGTCGAGCGTGAAGCCGACCGGTGCAGGTCCCCAGCCGATTTTCGTAATTTGGCCGGCGGGACGGACGACGTCGATGCTTTGCTTCAAGGTAATGGATATTCCTACCGCGTCAAGCACAAGGTCCGGGCCCAAACCGTCGCCGTAGGACATGATTTCCTTAACGACATCCTGTTCATCGGCCACGATAGCCGTGTCGGCTCCGAATTGCTTGGCGATCTCCAAGCGATTATGATCCGCCTTCGTCCCGACAATCGTTAATTGTCCGGGATTGAACAGCTTCGCTACCTGGACGCACATCAAGCCGATCGGTCCGGGCCCGAATACTGCTACATAGTCGCCGGGGCGAATACGGGAATGATGAGCCACTGCATTGTACGCCACACAAGTCGGCTCGGTCATAGCCGCTTTTTCAAAGGAAACGCTATCAGGAATTTTATGGACAATCGTTTCCCGCGTTTTCACATACTGCGCCATGGCTCCGTCTTCGAGGACTCCGAATCCTCTGCGGGTCGGACAAAGATTGTATTGTCCTGTGCGGCAGTATATACATTTCTCACAGACGTAAGCGGGAGTTTCGCTGACAACCCTGTCTCCCTGTTGGAACAGAGTCACCTCTCGGCCAACTTCAGCGACAATCCCCGAGTATTCATGTCCCAGCGTAACCGGACGCTTCACCTCGAACCCTTGAATATCGTGGTACATATGCAGATCGCTTCCACAAACCCCTGCAGCCATTACTTTTATCAGCACATCCTTGGGACCTAACTGTGGAATCGGCACCTCTCGAATCTCGACCTTCCCTTTGCCTGCTGCGTAATTAACAACCGCTTTCAAGCTATCACCTGACCTTCTGCATTTTAAGTATTCTGTGTAGGAGTTTCACTGCATTCTTTAAGTATTTCAATGGAATGATTTGGATGAAACGTTTCATTTTAACTTTGAAAAAGAGGATGCAATCAACGATTTGCACTCTTTTGGGCTGACGATTCCGCGATAATCAGCTCCGGCGTGTAAAAAACATGTGATACTTCTTCTTTCCCCTCGTTTTGAAGTCGATTCAGCAGCAGTTCAGCCGCCTTCTGCCCGATAATAAGGGGGGACTGGCTCACATGAGTCACCGAAGGAGTAATCAAATTCCAATTGTACTCCAGTTCACCGAACGAAACGAGCGTCATATCGTCTGGAATGTGGATATCTCTGTGGCGGCAAGCTTTCATAATTCCGGCCGTCATATTATTGTTGGCGGACAAAAGCGCCGTAGGCGGATCATCCAGAGCGATAAAATGCTCCAGGGCACTGGCACCCCCGCTGTAAGAAAAACCCCCGGTATACTGCAACTCCGGCACCATAGGGAGCTGAAACCGTTCAAGCGCTTTTTGAACGCTGTCATGACGGATTTTACCGTGTATCGTGTTCAAATCTCCGTGAACGACCCCTATCCTCCGATGCCCAAGCTCCACCAAATGCTGAACCAGAAGCTCCATTCCGACCATACTGTTGTCGGCAACGATATCGGTTGCCAATGAATAGACCGGACGGTCAACCAGAACAACCGGGATATGGCGACGGATGATGGCACGAATCTCATCGTTGGCCTGGCCTGTAGTACATACGATAATTCCGTCCACTCTTTTTTCGTACAGCATCATCAGATTTTTGCGCTCGATCTCGACATTCTCCTTGGTCGAGCTAATTAACAGCTGATAATCGCGCTTGTACATGACATCCTCAATTCCTTTGGCCAAAGTCATTTGGAAAGGATTCGTAACGTCGGCCAACAGGACAGCGACCGTATGGGTATTGGATGATTTCAGGCTTCTTGCGACAGCATTGGGAAGATAATTTAGTTCTTTTACGGCACGGCGGACTCTTTCCTTCAGCTCCGGCTTAACGTTACCGCCCCCGTTAATGACTTTGGATGCAGTTCCTACCGAAACCCCGGCTCGTTTAGCGACATCTTTAATCGTTGGTTGCATGTGACTTTAAACTCCTAAACAGATAATTAATGGTACTCTCTAAGAGATGAAACGTTTCATTTTGAGTATATAAAATCATTTAACGATCTGTCAACCCTATATTTGCTCTAAAATTATTATTATTCCGCATCTCGCCTGGGATTTTACATCATCTTACGAAAGTTAAGAGGGATGGCCCCAATCGTTCTAATGAAACTGGATAGCCTTATTTGTGCAAATACAGGTGAATCGGGCGTGTAACGAAACTAGGTAATACTACGCGCAGGAAAAACGATAATATGATGCGAAGAAAGGAACATAACGATACACAGTTTGGTTAAAATTTAAAACAGTGTAAAAATAGCGATTTAACGATATGAGGTTTCGTTACGCTCACAAGAACAGCAAAAAACCGCGACCTTAATAGATCGCGGTTATAACCAAATATTTCCTGGGAAAACTAATATTGGACAAGAGAGATAACTTCCAGATCACCCAGCTTCTCTCTTCCATTCAAGTAGGTCAGTTCGATGAGAAAAGCGCCCGCTACAATTTCTCCTCCCAATTGCCGGATTAATTGGATAGAAGTCGCCAGTGTCCCTCCCGTAGCCAAAAGGTCGTCGGCAATGAGCACCTTGCTGCCGGGTTGAATCGCATCGCGGTGCATGGCCAGCTTATCTTTACCATATTCGAGTGAATAATCGGCTTCGATGCAATCCCCGGGAAGCTTGCCGCTCTTGCGAATCGGTACAAACCCTACCCCCAATGCATAAGCAAGCGGTGCTCCGACAACAAATCCCCGTGCCTCCGGACCGGCGATATAATCAATTTCATAGCGGCTGACCCGCTCCTTCATAGCTTCAATTGCCTCTTTATAAACCGGTCCATTTTTAAGCAGCGTTGTAATGTCTTTAAAGCGGATGCCCGGCTGCGGGTAATCGGGAATAACCCGAATATGCTCCTTGAAATTCATGTTCTGCCTCCGTTACATTTTGATTTAGATTCGGTGTGTCAATTGGGACCTGACCCAACGACTTAATTCCTTGGCAGAGGAATAGAGCAGCATCTCCTCTGTTCGCTGTCGCTCCTGATTGCTTCTGTATAACCGTGAGGATGATAGCTCTTTCTTGACTGGAGAGGCTACACACCGGTATCCGGTACCATCCCGTTCGACAAAGCTAAGTTCTTCAAATACTTTAATAATAAACTGAATGGAGCCCTTCGGCAACCCTGACCTTTTACTAATGTAATCCAACAGAGCCCGCTCTTCCACCGTTGACTTTGCTTGCTGTAACAACGCAGCATAGACCTGTTTAAATTGCTCTCTTCCCGGAATCACCGCCTCGTTCCGGGAGCTATCCTCGAATACTGCATAGACCCTCTCAACACCTATCGCCTGCTGCAGTGCTTGCTCTGCCTGCGACGCTTGCTGGGGCATCGCCATAAGAATGAGATCGGTTATTTCCGCATACGAATGTCCTGATTCATTATGTATAGGCTTTGGCGGCCCGGAGTCGGCGAAGCTCCAGATACTGCTTCTCGTTATCCACCCGGGTGAAAGATAGCTATAATTATGGTCATTAAAAACGACAAAAGCCGTATTTTGCTTGCCTCCGCCATAATTATTTACTGCCGCTGCTTCGGCAAATAGGGATGACCATCTGTCATCGCTGTTACGTATGCCGCGCCAGTCAAAGACTTGAGGCTCCGGAATGCGCAAATCTTGAATGATCAGCTGCGGCTTACGGATGCCATTCCATTCGTTGATCGACAGCTCTCCCAGCACATCGATCCGTGCAGAAGGAGCCATTTTATCCGCCATGAAGCTTTTGCCGAACCCGACCGCTTCCATAGCGGGTACCTGCTTCGCTTCTTGAGACAGGGTCAGCTTCAGATGCTGTTGTTCCCTTCCCATTTTTTTACATTGATTTAACTCCAACCCGGTAAACACGACACGCGGAGACGGATTTCCCATCCCAAACGGAGCTAGCTGCTCCAACTGCTTGATTCCATCCAAGGTGGCTTCTTCCAAGGTACTGCACAGGTCCACTTGAATTTCGGGGAGCAGGTCCTGCTCCGTCAGACATTCCTGAGCAAGCGCCTCCAGACGATGCTTAAGCTCGGGAATACGCTCCTGTGCGATAGACATTCCGGCAGCCGCTTGATGGCCTCCATAGTGCTCGAACAAATCAGAGCAAGAGGTCAAGGCCTTGTACAGGTCAAACCCGGCAATCGACCTGGCAGAGCCTTTGGCGATCCCTGTCTGTGGATCAATCCCCAATACTATGGTCGGGCGGTAGTATTTCTCCAGCAGCTTGGAGGCGACGATTCCGATAACCCCGGCGTTCCAATCCTCCTTGGAGACAATCAGGACTCTCTGTTCAGCAGGATCCGGGCCTTCCTCCAGCATGGCCAAAGCTTCTGCCGTCATTTCCTCCACAATCCGCTGCCTTTCCTTATTCAACTGATCCAGCTCAAAGGCCAGGCGATCCGCTTCCTCCCGATCGTTCGTCGTCAGCAGACGAACGGCATCCCCCGCGCTTTCCAGCCGGCCACTGGCGTTAATTCTAGGCGCCAACGAGAAACCTATATGACCGGCCGATACGTCCTTGCGCTCTATACCTGCCGCATCGAATAACGCCAATAGTCCCGGATTGCCAGAATTGCGCAGCGCGTCGATGCCCAGCTTCACCAGCACCCGATTCTCATCGGTCAGTGGCATTAAATCGGCCACGGTGCCTATAGCTACCATCTCCAACAGCTCATGAGGCAAACGATTCAGCAAGGCGTGAGCCAGCTTGAAAGCTACTCCCACTCCCGCAAGCTGCTTGAATGGGTAGGAGCATCCCGGCTTCTTCGGATTAATAACCGCATGCGCCGGCGGCAATATTTCCGGAGGCTCGTGATGGTCTGTAACGATCACATCTATTCCAAGACTGCCCGCATATTCAACCTCCGCATAGGCGCTAATTCCAGTATCGACGGTTATGATTAAGCTGACTCCGTGTTCCTTTGCTTGGTCCAGCGCACTGTTGTTCAAGCCGTAGCCTTCATGGATTCGATGGGGAATATAATAATCGAAATTCGCCCCCAATTCTCTCATCAAATAAACCATCAAGGACGTGCTGCTAACCCCGTCAGCATCATAATCTCCATAGATTCGAATGAATTCTTGACGCTGCAAAGCACTGCGAATCCGCTCTACAGCTATTTCTATTCCATCCATTAAGAAAGGATCATGAATCTGAGCCGCACCAACTTGCAAAAACTTGCGGACCTCCTCTATTTGTTCCATCCCCCGGGCTACCAGAAGCTTGGCCAGCAGCGGGGACAGGCTAAGCTCATCGATCAACCGCGTCACGGCATCGTCATTCGTTTCCCTGATCCTCCATCTTGCCCTGGAAGCAAGCATCTCCTTCTCCCCCTTTTCTTAATGAAACAGCGATCGATTCTCCAGGTCGGCATCCGCAGAATTCCGGTAAGGATAGCCACCGTCATAAGGCTGTACTGCAACGATGACATCGGCGATGTGCATAAACCTTTTCATCAAATGATGCTTGATTCGTTTGGCAATCTCATTGCCTTCCATTACAGTGATTTGCGGATTAACGCTCACCTGAAGGTCCACGAGGACGAAATGTCCCTGCTCATACGCTTTTAAATCGTCCACGGCTATAACCCCTTTAACCCGCTGGGCGACACGTATCAGCTCCTCCAAATCCTCCTCCCCCAAAGCACGTTGAAAAGACATCGTCCGGGATTCCAGCAGAAGCCGATACCCTGCCCTAATAATCAGAAGGCCAATCCCTATAGCCGCAAGCGGATCGAGTATAAAAAGCAGCGTAATGTCCAGCCAAGCCCCGCACCATGCTACAGCGGTGCCAATCAAGGCGATGAATGACGAGGCATAGGAATACTTTCTTTCTCGCCTATAAGACCGCTTGGTAAGCAATGCCCTCTTCTCACCTGCCTGCCCTCCCCGGTCAGCTAACGCTTTCACAGCTAAAGACAGAAGAAGAAGGAGTACGACATAACCTTGAGGCGGCCCATACTCGCCCTTCTGAATGATATGGACAGCTTCCAGTCCAAGCTCTATCCCGGACACGAGCAGCACAGCAGCCGCTCCGATAATCAGCAGCATATTTAGGTTGCCTTGCCCTCGCGCTCTTTTATGGCTGGGAGGGTTTAATTCCCGAAGTCGCAGCAGAACGATCAGATCCCCGATCCCATTAGAAGCGGTGTGAACAGCATCGGCAATTAATGCTGGGCTGCTCGCCAACCACCCCACTATGCCTTTGATCAAAGCAAGCAGCAAATTTCCGGCTAGACGAAGCAAAGCGGCCAGTCCTGCCTTGCCATAAGAATGATAAGACATCTTGCCACCTCTCTTGGGAAAAAGATTTGAAGACAAATGCCGCGGAGCAAGTCTCGCGGCATTAGACTTATTATTAAACAGTAACGTAACAGACGCTCAGGGTTCGTTTTTGGCAGCTGCTATTTTTTTGGCCGTGCCAGGCCACTTCGTTTTGAACAGCAGCCACAGCGGGCTGGCGATAAAGATCGAGGAATACGCCCCGAAGGCTAAGCCCAGAACAATGGCCAACGAGAAGTAACGAATCGACTCACTTCCCATAATAAACAGCAGGACAGCTGCGAACAGAATCGTTACAACCGTATTGATGGACCGTGTCATCGTCTGCCATATACTGCGGTTGACCAGCTCGGACAGATCCGCAAACGATTTGATTTTGGCAAACCGCAGATTTTCCCGGATCCGGTCGAAAATAATAATCGTATCATTAATCGAATAACCGATGATGGTCAATACCGCCGCAACGAACGGAAGATTGACTTCCCACCTGAAGATAGAGAACAGACTGATGATGATAAATGCGTCATGCAGCAGCGATATAATAGCCGCAACTGCAAATCTCCACTCGAAACGAATGCCGATATAAATGCTGATTCCAATACTTGCAACCAATACAGCATAAATGGCTTTGATCGCAAGCTCCTTGGCCAGTTCGACGTCTACCGTATTTTCCTCCCGGCTGACATCTTCCCCATAAGCGGCATGAAATCCTTCCATGATTTTCTCGACTTCCTGCTGGGTCAGCACTTTGTCAAATCTGGCAGAGGCTGTTGTCCCGCCTACCGTAGGAGAAATATCATATCCCGCATCTTTAAAGATTTGTTCCACCCGGGTCTTGTCCATCACCTGGGAGCTCGTAATATCGAGCGTAGTTCCTGCTTTAAAATCAACCCCCCGGTTTAATCCGAACAGCAGGAGGGATACGATTCCGAGCACCGTTAAAATGATCGAAAACGCGAAGAATTTTTTGCGATGCTTAACGAAGTCGAAATGGATATTATAATTCACGGATTTCCGCCTCCTTTACGCCGAAATATTTCGGTTTACTCACGGCATTAGAGCGGATCAGCAGGTGCAGGAGCAATCGCGAAAAGAATACGTTCGTCAGAATACTGATGATAATACTGAAGATCAATGTCAACGCAAAGCCTTGAATCGCTCCGGTACCGAGGAAATAGAGCGCGACTCCCGCCAATATAGTGGTGAGGTTCGCATCCATAATCGCCCGGAACGAGCTTTTCGATCCTGCACGGAAAGAGGACAGAACACTTTTACCGCTGCGTAATTCTTCCTTGATCCGTTCATACGTAATAATGTTCGCATCCACAGCCATCCCGACTCCAAGAACGAAGGCCGCTATACCCGGAAGCGTTAAGGTAGCGTTCATTAGAACGAATACCAGAAGCAATAACCAGGTAAAGGTAATCAATGTAATCGTAGCGATGATTCCCGGCACTCGATAGAATACCAGCATGAACAAAATAATAAGCACAAAGGCGATTAAACCGGCTTTTACCGTTTGTTGCAATGAAAGCTGGCCAAGAGTAGCCCCGACGCTTTGAGTGTACTTTTCCGTCAAATTCAACGGCAAAGCGCCCAGATTAATCGTATCCGCCAGGTTCTTCGCTTCTTCATAAGTAAATTGGCCGGTTATTGTCGCTTTGTCGCTATTGATAACGTAGTTAACCGTAGGATTGGAAATCATGTCATCGTCCAAATAGATGCCGAGCTGCTGTCCGACCAATCTTCCTGTCACTTCGGCGAACTTCTCTGCGCTCTTCAGTTCAATCGCGACCATGGGCATAGTCCCATTCTCATATTCGACCTTGGCACCGCCCGGTTTGAAATCCGTTCCGTCCAGTTGCACCGTGCCATCCGGAGCACGAAACGTTAGAATAGCCGGCTTTTTTAACATTTCGCGGACCTTGCTTTCATCCGTAACTCCGGCAATTCTCACGCGAATCCGATCTTCTCCTTCCGGAGTTATTTCAGGCTCCGCTATTCCTTGCGCATTGACCCTCTTCTCTAAGCTTCTAGCCGTTTCTCTTAAAGCATCCTTCGTCACCGTGCCTTCATCATGCACCGGAGTGGCGACGTAAAGAATTTCAAATCCGCCTTTCAAATCAAGGCCCAGCCTCACTTTGCTCACCAATTGGGAGCTGGTAAAGCCGACTACACCGAGCGTTAGCACGATGAGTATAACAAATGCGGCCATTCTCTTGCCATTCATATAATGAGAGTCTCCCTTCCATACTCAATATTGCTATTATACTAACCATGAAAAATCGAGTCAATTTGCTATTCTTTGCGAACGACCCTTTCATTCGACATCCTACTCGGTTTAATACGAAAAAAAGAGGAAGATGTTTCGGTAAAACCGCCCGCAAGAAAAAAGCCCGTTCCTAGAACGGGGCACCCTTAAACGCTTGCATAGTCATCCAGTTCATAAATTTGGGAACACTTAGAGATAGAATATCATTAACCAATTGATGAAGAGCAGGCTGACCTGTTTTACTATATTTGTCACTGACGCAACTCCAAATTTCATTCGCGCTAACCTGTTCATAGCCGCTAGCAGCGAATTCCTCCGCTTTCATTTGGCACAGATGCATTATAACTTCTTCAAGATTATCTTCCATACGGGGACTTTCCGGATTCATCGGCCATTCCCTCCTTATCGGCCATTCCCTCCTTAATTATACTAATTATTCTGCGCAGCCTTCTATAATCCTGCCAGAGCTGTCTATTTTCTAGGAAATTTTAGCATGAGCTTGGCCACCCTCTGCATATCCATTATAGAAGACAACCTCCGGGTTAATGGGAAGAGGGGACTAATTTGAGCAAGTACAAACAATCGTTTATTCAAGGAGCCATGATCCTCCTGGCCGCAGGTATTATTAACCGGCTCCTCGGCTTTGTGCCTCGCATTACTTTACCGCGGGTGATTGGTGCCGAAGGAGTCGGTCTATATCAGATGGGTTGGCCTTTTCTCAGTGTCGTATTGACCATTACGACAGGCGGAATCCCTCTCGCTATCGCCAAATTGGTCGCAGAGGCGGAATCCGAGGGCAACGAAAAGCGAGCCCGACAGGTTCTTCATATCTCCCTGGGGCTCATTACAACCCTAAGTCTGCTATTCACGCTGCTAAGCCTGGTTGCTTCCCCCTGGATTACGACTCATCTGTTTACCGATTCAAGAGTATACTATACCTTCATATGTATGAGTCCGATCATTCTGATAGTTGGAGTCTCATCGGTTTATCGCGGATATTTTCAGGGAAGGCAAAATATGATTCCCACTGCAGTCTCCCAAACCTTCGAAACACTGGTAAGAATTGTAACCATGCTGGCATGCTCCTATGTCATGCTCCCTTACGGCATAGAGTTTGCCGCTGCAGGCGCAATGTTCGGCGTAATGATCGGGGAATTGGCCGGTTTGGCCATTCTGTTGTACCAGTACGCAGTTATCCGCAAAAAATACAACGTTTATCATTCAGCTAAAATTGGCTCCGGGAGCGGAAAGCGAGATGTGCTGCAAAAAATATTCCGGATCTCTGTACCGGTTACGGGGAGCCGTCTCGTCGGTTCCTCCTCCTACTTCCTGGAATCGATTCTCATCGTCCAAAGTTTGGCGGCGGCTGGGGTAGCCACTGCAATGGCAACCTCACAATATGGTGCGCTGCAAGGAATGATTCTACCCGTTCTCATGCTTCCCAGCGCCCTTACTTATTCGCTTTCCGTGTCACTCATTCCGTCCTTGTCCGAGGCAGCGGCGAGAAAAGATATGAAGACGATTCATAAGCGGCTCCACCAATCGCTTCGGCTCGCACTCGTTTCCGGAGCCCCATTCGCCGTTATTATGTATGTGCTGGCAGATCCTATCACCTATTACTTGTATAATGAAAGCGAAATTAGCGTTATGTTAAAAATGCTGGCCCCCATCGCCTTATTCATGTATTTAAAAGGTCCCTTGGAAGCAACGCTGCAAGCTCTGAACCGACCGGGCATCGCCCTTCGCAACACATTAATTGGAGCGGGGGTCAAGCTCTTCCTAATCTATTGGCTTGCTTCCAAACCCAATTTCGGGATCCTCGGCGCAATTATGGCCATCAATATCCATACCATCGTTGTGGCCTGGTTAAACTGGTCCAGCGTCTCCCGTCTTGTGAAATTTTCTATGGATGCCGCACATTTCTTCAAAGTCATCGCTGCTATGGTCATTATGGGCTTCGGCTGCTATGGAGTCATGAACTCGAGTTGGATTTCTCAGCCTTTTCCCCGTTTCATCTATGCGCTCCTGCTCGGTTTTGCCATCTACTCGGTTTGTATTGCGATGTTCAAAATAGTGGATTGGGATGATTTCAAACGAATCCCCTGGATCGGAAAAAAACTGTAAAGCCTGCTTTCCCACTCTAAAAAAGGGACGCCTTTCTGTGGCAATTGCACAGGGCGTCCCTCAATCATTTTTTATCTATATATATCTTTCCCTTATGGTCGATCGAACAAAAGAATACTTCTTTAAAGTCATTCACTCCGTTAGTTTGCAGCTCATTTTTTAACCAAAATCTGGTCTTCCCTATAGTCTCCAAATTTTTATCCTGTACTTTTCCATCCATAATCAGAGGAAGAGGCAGACCTTCGTAGCGAATCTTTTCCTGGGCGGTGCTTGGAGGCTGTTGCTGGCCGCTACTTTGGGCCTGTGCCTGATTCTGCTGCTTGTTCGCATTGTTTTTCTTATTCGCTGCTTTCTTCTTCTGTGCCGGCTGCTGACCGGCTTGATTAGCTTGCTGAGTGGAGGCTGACTGCCCTTGCGGCAGCTGCTTTTGTTGATTTTTTTGCTTCTCCACGACCGTCAGCTTGCCGGTGGTCTCCAAAATGGCGAATTCAACATCCGATACATTCGTAATTTTATTTTCACGCAGTTGAAGAATCAAATCATCCAAGTTATACCTTTGTTTTTTCATTTCTTTTCGGTTGAGCTTGCCATTCTTAATCAAGAAGCTTGGCTTGCCGTCCAGAAAAACCCGGAATTTCTGGCTGTGAAGCATAATGTACGCAATACTAATTTGAATAATAAGCAATATGGCAATAGGCAGTAGCCCCTCCCAGAACGGCTTGTCCTCATCCTCGATAACAAAAACAGCTATTTCAGCAATCATGATCGAGATGACCAGATCGAAGACGGACAGCTTGCCAATTTCCCTCTTGCCCATTAGTCGCAGAACTATATAAACGAGAGCGTACATAATCACTGTACGAAAAGCAAGGATCAGAGCGTCCATTGATTTTTCCTCCTGTTCCAGCTTGTATTAATCAAGCTTTGAACACCGAATGGTTCAATGGGTATTCTGACCCTTCCCTTGTTCCGTCATACAATATTTCCTTATATAAATGCTGGCAAAATGTCATGCTGAAGCTTCAGCGTAGGATATAAAACCGTCTCTGGCTTATAACACAATAAAATATATGTACAAGGACGATATGATTAACGAAATGAATAGGATGGGAGCTCCAACTTTCAAGAATTCCATATAAGAAAAGCTTTTCCCTTCCCGTTTGGCCATCCCCGCAGCGATTAAATTCGTCGAAGCCCCGAGTAAGGTGCCGTTACCGCCTAAACTAGCGCCTAACGCCAAAGACCACCAAATCGGATTCAAGGCTGACTCATTCATATTTAATTGAACGCCCATATCTTGTACCAATGGAATCATCGTTGCTACCAAAGGAACATTATCTATCGTCGCCGAGACCAGCCCCGTTACCCATAGAGCAAGCATCGCCATAAATGGAATACTTCCTTCTGTAATTTGCAGCATCCCCGTCGCCAGACTGCGGATAACCCCCGCTTCCATCAATCCTCCGACCAGGACGAATAATCCGGCGAAGAAGAAGACCGTCACCCACTCAACCGAATCCAGCACCTCTTCTACGGCATGGTCCTTAATTCCAATCAGCATTAAAAGCGTAGCGCCGGCCAAGGCGATTACCGCCGCATCCAGATGAAGGACCGGATGAATAAGAAATCCGATTAAGGTCAATCCCAGGACAATAAGTGATTTTATTAGCAGCTTTTTATCCGTAATGTAAGTTTTAGCATCCAACTTCATCAGTTCTTTTTTATGCTTGGAAAGGACCTGCAGTTGTTTGCCGAACAATAGCTTGAAATACAAAAGAGCGGCTCCCAAAATAATAACGACAACCGGCCCGAGATAAATAAGAAAATCGGTAAAGCTGAGTTGAACTGCAGAGCCAATCATCATGTTAAGCGGATTACCAATCAATGTCGCCGTTCCGCCCAGATTGGCGGATATAACTTCTGCTATTAAAAAAGGGACCGGATTCACTTTCAAAATTTTAGTTAGAGATAACGTAACCGGGACTAACAGCAGTATGGTCATAACATTATCAAACAATGCGCCGAATCCTGCACTCAGAAGAGATAACTGGATAAGCAGCGGAATTGGCTTTCCCTTTGCCTTTTGGGCAGCGCGGACGGCCAGATATTGAAATATTCCGGTTCTGCTCGTAATTCCAGCAAGGAGCATCATCCCAATCAATAGAAAAATAGTTTGCCATGGCAAGTGAAATGAATAGGCCGCCTTGAAGTCGACCAAACCTAATACGATCATAAGAATGGCGCCAGCCAGCGCAATTACCGCCCGATTCGTCTTCTCCGCAATAAACAAAGCGTAGCTTATCAGGAAAATGACTACAGCGGCAACGATCTGCCAGTTCGCTGCTTCCGTCGATAGCTCGTTCATATTTGCACTCCTTTATTTGCTTGCTGCTATTTGAAGATTATACATAAATCTGCCAAACCCGTCCATAACAGATAGTCCTCTCACCCTTGTACTATTCGTTCCGGCTTGGCCATACAATGTATTAAAAATACCGGGTTTCGTGTGAGGAGGAAAAATGCTATGGAATCTAAAAACAATACTTCGGGTGTCCGGATCCACTCCCCTATTCTGGCCGGTCTGCTTTATGCCTTTATCATTATGAGCATCGCCGCTGTCTTGACTTCTCTTATCCTTATGCTTACAGACCAAAAAGAAGACGCGCTCCCTGCTTACGCTTACATTATTCATACGGTGTCCCTCTGTCTGGGGGGGTGGATCGCGGGTAAGAGAGCGGAATTAAAGGGCTGGTACTACGGAGGAATTCTTGGGCTGATTTACAGTATTATAATTATTCTTATTGGATTTCTTGGTTTTGATAAAGGGTTCGATTTGAATACGATTCTATTCAGTGCGGCCAGCTTCTTTATTGGAGCATTAGGCGGAATTATTGGGGTAAATACTAATAAGTGACTGCCCGTTACACAATTAATCCTGATGTGATATAATACGAGTCGTTGTTATTATTTGTCGAATAAGCAGCCACATTAGGAGGAACTCTTCATGTTTAGCTTCCACACCATGACGGAGGTCACCATTTGGACCGGTATTACCGTTATTGTATTACTACTTGCGACTACCCAAAGCAATCCTATTCCGGTGGCCGGATCATTCATTCAGCAATTATTCACTTCGCGCAGAATCTTCCTCCATCTCGCCGCTGTGCTGGCCATTTTACTAGTCAACCGAATGGAGCTGTGGCTGGAGGAAATAATCCCCGCCCAACCCGATTTTACTCCAGCCATCTATCAGCTGGAGGGAGACCTTGTAGCGTCGATTCAACATTTTTTTGAGCATCCGGCATTGACTTCCCTTTCCACCTTTTTCTATGTCGTCGTTTTCCAGGCAGTCATGATCGTTTCGATTGCTTTATATATTTACCAAAAGCAATACAAGTTGTTCTACGCCGTTTGTTACGCCCTGATAATTAATTACGTAGTGGCCATTCCCTTTTATTTGTTTTTTCCGGTTTTTGAAGCCTGGTCGTTTCACCCGGACGTACGGCTTCTCATTTTGGATTCCTTTCCGACCTTTGAACAAACCTATCGTTCTCTGTCTGGACTCGATAATTGCTTTCCGAGCCTCCATACATCGCTTTCCGTGACTATGGCCGTCATCGCCTTGAAATCGGGAAATCGATTCTGGGGCTGGTTTGCCAGCTTGACAGCGGCCTTCATTATTTTCTCGATCTTCTATATGGGAATTCATTGGGTTACCGATGCGGTAGCCGGTTCTGTTCTTGGTGTCAGCGCGTCCTTGATAGCGCTGCGTATCAGCCAGGGCCGAGCCAGTTCTCCTGTTAGAACCTTTGTCAGGCCTTGGAAAGGAAGCAGCTTGGGCGAATGATGATTAAAAAAGGGAGGATAAGCTTCGTAGGTGGTCGAAAAAAGGACAATTGCTGGTGCCGAGTTAGCGTTCTGCTCACACATCATAGGGGTCTAAATGGATTTCATACAGCTAATTTGCTCCGTTTGAGGTTAAAAACGGAAACTAAGTGGAAAACCTCTATCTATTTTGTGCAAAAAGAGGGATATCAGCAAAAAACCTCCATTTTAAATGCGGTTTTTCCATCTAGTCCAGTCCATTCGCCTCATTCGCTTCAATTTACCCACACAAAATACAGTTGAACTAAACCGCTAATCGCGGTAGTGGTTAATTTGCTTCTTTCGAGCTTTTATTGGGAATAATAGCCAGTAGGAGACGAAAGGAGCGATGACGATGCACACTCAGAGAACAAATGCAAATGAAAGACGCTACCCTTCTCCTCGGCGAAAAAAAGTAAGGTGCCTGATCTCTTCGCGCTCCAGTCACTGCAAGGTTTCAAGCTGATTTTAGCCAGCTAAAGTGGAGTTATAAATTTCTACAATTAAAAAAGAGCCTTTAAGGGCTCTTTTTTAATTAACTATGTAATTCATAAATAAAGTTTATTCCGAGCTCGTGGAAGATACGACGGAATTAATTGCGGATCTTTCAAAAGTCATTTTGGTGGCATCGTTAACCCTAAGCACACAAGTGTCATCGGTAATTTCGATAATTGTTCCGTGCAGGCCGCCGATGGTAACAACCTTATCGCCTTTTTTCAAAGCCTGCAGCATCGTATTTCTAGCTTTCTGTCTTTTTTGCTGCGGTCGCAGCAATAAGAAGTAAAGGACCAGAAACATTAAAGCGATAGGCCATAAGGAAAATAATAAATTACCTGCGCCAACCGGCTCTGCAGCCGCTTCAGCCATGTATTTCATTTGCGTTCACCCCTTTCCATACCGTCCCCCGATTTAAAACCCGCTGGAATTATTCTTCATGCCATACTGTTCAAAAAATTCATCCCTGAAGTCCTGTAGGCGGTCTTCTAGGATAGCTTGTCTCACTTTGCGCATCAAATCAAGCAAAAAGTGCAAATTATGATACGTAGTCAGACGAATCCCGAACGTTTCATCCGCTTTCACTAAATGACGGATATAAGCCCGGGAATAATGAGTGCAGGTATAGCAATTGCACTCCGGATCAAGCGGCCCGAAATCTTCGGCAAATTTGGCATTGCGTACAACAAGCCTTCCGGAACTGGTCATGACGGTTCCGTTGCGAGCAATTCGAGTGGGCAAGACGCAGTCAAACATATCGATTCCACGCATCGCACCTTCCACCAGAGCATCCGGAGATCCAACTCCCATTAAATACCGCGGTTTCCCCGCCGGAAGCAAGGGCACAGTATAATCCAACACTTCATACATCAAGTGTTTGGGCTCCCCGACACTCAATCCACCAATAGCATAACCCGGAAAATCGAGCGAAGTCAACTCTGCAGCGCTCTGTTTTCTTAAATCTTCGTACATTCCTCCCTGAACGATTCCGAACAGTGCCTGATCCTCCGGTCGAGCGTGGCTTCTCAGACAGCGTTCCGCCCAGCGGGTCGTTCGTTCCAACGATTGCTTGCAATAAGAATGCTCCGCTGGATAGGGAGGGCATTCATCGAAGGCCATCATAATGTCGGATCCAAGCGCATTCTGAATTTCCATAGCCTTCTCTGGAGACAAGAACAGCTTCTCTCCGCTAAGATGGGAGCGAAATTCTACCCCCTCCTCGGAAATTTTGCGCATATCACTCAAGCTGAATACTTGAAAGCCCCCGCTGTCTGTTAGAATAGGCCGATCCCAATTCATAAATCGGTGCAGTCCTCCGGCCTTCCTCACAATTTCGTGACCAGGCCGGAGGAATAAGTGATACGTATTGCTTAATATAATATGCGCGTCCATTTGTTTTAATTCTTCCGGACTCATCGTCTTGACCGTAGCCTGGGTCCCCACCGGCATAAAGGCAGGGGTGTCGATAACTCCATGTGGAGTGTGCACTCGTCCCAGCCGGGCTCCGGTTTGCTTGCACGTTTTGATTAATTCGTAAGTTACTGCTGACAATAGCATCTCATCCTTTTGCATTCGCATTTAACGTATGTTCCGCTTGATAAGACTAATATATAAACATGGCATCGCCGAAGCTGAAAAAGCGATACCGGTTTTGAACCGCTTCCTCATAAGCCTTTAGTATCCGTTCTCGGCCCGCCATAGCGCTGATCAGCATTAGCAAAGTCGATTTAGGCAAATGAAAGTTGGTCAACAGCGCATCGACCAGCAGAAAAGGAACGCCGGGATACAGAAAAATATCGGTCCAACCGCTGCAAGCCCCAATGGTTGGCTCCCCTGTCTCGTTCTGCTGACATTGTCTTGCGGCAGTTTCCAAAGTTCGTGCGGAGGTTGTTCCCACGGCGATGATCCGGCCTCCCGCCAATCGGGTCTCATTAATCGCATCCGCCGTTTCCTGAGGCAGGCTGTAAAATTCCGAATGCATCTCATGCTCCTCAATCCGTTCGGCGGCAACGGGACGAAATGTACCGAGTCCGACATGAAGAGTGACATAAGCCAGTCGGATTCCCTGCTTCTGCAGCCGCTCCAGATAAGCGGAAGTAAAGTGAAGCCCGGCCGTCGGAGCGGCGGCTGATCCTTCATGCTTGGCATAAACCGTCTGATAACGCTCGCGGTCATCCAATCTTTCTTTAATGTAGGGCGGCAGCGGCATTTGACCAAGTTTGTCCAGGACCTCATTAAAGATTCCGTCGTATTCAAACTTCAGTATACGGCTTCCCATATCTCCTGACTGCTCTACTACAGCGGACAAAAGAGGTTTTGATCCCGAAGACGTATCCTCTTCCTCGGACGCCTCCTCGGAGCCGAACATAATTCGGGAGCCTTCCCTGAAGCGTTTGCCCGGTCGAATCAGCGCTTCCCAGCGATCCTCTCCCAGTGATTTTAACAACAGCACCTCCGCTTTGGCTCCCGTGTCTGCCTTGCACCCAAAAAGCCGGGCTGGAATGACCCGCGTATCGTTCAACACGAGTAAATCCCCGGCTTTTAAATAACGTTCCAATTGCTCAAAATAATGGTGCTCCACCTCTCCCGTATGCTTATTCAACGTCATTAACCGGGAATGCGTCCGGTTCGATAGCGGAGTCTGAGCAATCAGCTCTTCTGGCAATTCATAATTAAATAATTCAACATCCATACCTTATTCAGTCCTTAGCGATGGTAACTCCCTTATAATAGTGTTGCAATATTTGCCGGTAGTCATACCCTTGCTCTGCCAATCCGCGAGCACCCCATTGGGACATCCCCAGGCCATGGCCATAGCCCTTGCCCTTGAATATGAATTGCTGGTCCTTCGTGGCCAGACGAACATCGCCGCTGCCATTCAGAACGAAAAATTCATTGGACAGCGCCGCTTGAGACGTTCCGCTTTGCTGCGCGTGTAGGGGCAGGGAAGATTCCGGATATGTACGGGAAACTTCGTTTGCTCCCAGTATAGTATACCTTCCCGTTTCTTCAATTTCAAACAAGGTGCTGGGCAAGCCTCCGAATAACGTACGCAGGGCATCCGGATATTGAACTTTGACGATTTGCCCGTTTGCTTTAACTTCAATTACTCTTCCGGAAGCGCCCCTCTTGGACACTTCCAAGCGGCGAACGGGACCGGGTATCGGTTCCGCAATCGATTTATTCATTCTATCGGACAAATCGGCCGACGTATAGCCCCCTCGAATCCAGGAATAAGCGTTGCTCTCGATTACTTCGTCAAAAACTATGATTTGGTCTCCGAGGCTGGCCTTGCCTACAGCTTCCGCTCTCGCTGCATCAGGAAAAGCGCGAACGTTAACCCCGTTTTCCGTTGGCTCATAATAGGGCAACCCTGCGGCGTTCTTCTTTCCGGTCGCTTTTAATAAATCCGAACGAATATAACCGGCTTTTCCACTAGGCAGCCATACCCGATACCAGGTTAGCTTGCCTTTTTCCGCAATCGAATCCGGGCTTTCGACACTACTGTAGTTAGGAGAAGGGTTTCCCCATACTTCTTCGGACTCAGCGGAAATGCCTCCACTATTAGAATAAAACAATGGATTGAAAATCCCTTTATCCGTCCTCATCACTTCTCCTGCTGTCGCATTCACGGCCTGAATAACATCCTCGTACTCCACTCCGTTATACGCCTGATCGATCGTACTGTCGGACAAGTGAGCGATTTCATATTTGAGGCCCTTCTCCAATGCGTAGCTTCTAGCCGTTACCGCTTGCGCTTTCAAAGCTTCCATCGGCCATCCCGTCCCCATCTCCGTACTAACGACAGAATATAAATATTGCTCAAAAGGCAATTCATTGACGACGGCCAGCTTGCCGTTATATTGGCTTAGCTCCAAGCCTCCCCGGTAAGAGCGGTTTTCCTTCTCACTGATCTTCAGCTTGGATTGCTGAGGTGTAATCCATAGCTTGCTATTGGCCTGAACCTGAAAATGCGGCATAACTATTCCGTTCTCACCGGATTTCTCCTCCCTCTTGATCATATAAGGCAGTGTTGCCTCAACAGGAGTCAATGCCAGCTGCGGCATAGCCTGCAGAGCCTGAGACTGGACGGCGGCCAGACCGGCTTGATCCGCTTCATTCCCCAGCCATGCGGAAAACACCCGGGCACCGGAAGCGTCCTCATGATAAGCCAACACAGCTGGAAGTCCGGCTTGCCGCAAACTAACCACTTGGGCAGCCGCTTCCGCTTCATTGGCATAAGTTCCCGCGTTCCAGCGAAGGGGGCCTGTTAACAGGGGCGAGACCGCCTGTGCGGACAAGGAGGAATCGGCAGACAGCTTGTCCTTGGCCGCTGCAGCGGCCGCAGCGTCGGGGTAGGCTCCAATGCCTACCTGATACATTTCTTTCCCTTGCTTAACCGCAGTAAACAAAGTCGCCGAGTACCCAGCTTTAACCAATTGATCATAATACGTCTTGGCTCCGCTGTATTGATCCGTTTCCATCAGGAAAACTCCGTATTGATCCAGGCTGGCACGAATCGATGTCGTTCCCGGATCGATAAGCTCGTTGCCGCTGCCGGATGTGGAGCGAACCCCCAAACGAAGACCACCATCTGCAGAAACCGTTATGGACGGGACAGTGAGCTTGTACTGGGAGGATTCAATATATAAAGCCACCCGAATCGTATCCAGCGATAAAGCAGCGGCATTAGCCGGCTGGGGGAAAGCAGACGGTGCTGCCATGCATATTAAACATAAAGTAAGTATCCATCCTGTCCATCTCGAACGTTTAAATTGTGCCATTCGTGAGGTCTCCTTCTTCATTTCAATATTTTTTCCAATTGTAAGGCTCCATCTCAGTGCTTAGACGCCCAATCTCCTCTTGGCAAAATGGATATATGCAGGTTCTCATAATTGAGATCTCTCATTTCAGCCCTCATATGGACAATAGTGCCCCTAAATCCAGCAGTTGCCCGATAAGAAGATTGAAGTGCAAAAATACCTCTTAAATCTAACCTTTTTCCCGAAAATGGGTATTCGAGTGCAAAATTACCTTCTAATTTTGAAAATATCGTCAATTTTCATAAAAGGTAGAAAATAGCGTGCATTTTTACACCTTAATTGCGAAAATGAATAAAGCGGTAACATTCCGGTGCATATTTGCACCTTAAAATTTATTATCTGCCTGGAGGAAGTGCCGTGAGGCATTTATTTCGTCAAGCACTGATTTCAATTTTGCGCCCATTTGGATTACAAATTTTTTGTCGAGGCTTGTAGACAAGCCTCTAGATTTTAGACTCCTCCACTTGGAAAAAGTTGCACATCCCTTTCGATCTACGCCAAAAAACCTTATCGTCTGATGATAAGGTTCTGTAATCTATATAAGTGGCACTAAAGAAAACAGTCCTTCAATGTTCCAAAGGAAAGTGCCTTCGAAGCTTCGAAAACATCTAAACTATCTCCCAAAGTGTGAAGTTAAGTTGATCCGGAATCTGATGGAGGCTGTTTAGATTCTTCCCGCGAGTGCAATGTACAGGCTCCGGAATCACACTCATCGATTTGCCCGAAAAGTTTATAACGATGGTCCGCTATCCATCTGTAGAGCCGATTAGCTAAAGGACGCAAAACAGGAACACGGTATAAAACCGCCAGCCATCTCCAGCCTCTAACCATTGTCATGATCAGGAGCACTGCCTCGGCCCCTCGATAAATCCGGTTGCTCTCATCGATAATGTGCAGCTGCGACTGCAATTGTTCTCTCGTAACCCCTTCGGGAAATAGAGTCGGATCAGCCTCCTGAAGTGGAATCATCGCCAAATCCGCCTTTATGTTCAGCTTGCGAAGCGCGCTTACGGTTCTAACGCACAATACGCAACGGGCATCATAAAGAAGGGTAAACCGCCGCTGCCTGCTCTTCATTACGGCTTCTCCGGCGGTTCAATCCCGAGATGGCGGTAAGCATGAACGGTAGCCATTCTGCCGCGTGGAGTTCTCTGCAGAAAGCCTATTTGAAGCAGATAGGGCTCGTATACGTCCTCGATAGTCTGGCTTTCCTCTCCAATCGTTGCGGCTATCGTATCCAACCCGACCGGTCCGCCTCTAAAGTGATTAATGATCGCTCGCAGCATTTTATGATCAATTTCGTCCAGCCCGAGCTCATCCACTTGAATAAGGTGAAGCGCCGTTCGAGCTATTTCCTTGGTAATCATTCCGTCCCCTTTAACTTGGGCGTAATCGCGTACCCGCTTAAGCAGACGGTTAGCTATTCTTGGAGTCCCCCGAGACCGCATGCCGATTTCCTTCGCTGCTTCCCCGACCGTATCCACCTGCAGAATTTCGGAAGCGCGGCTTACTATATAGGCCAATTCATCAATCGTATAGTACTCCAGCCGGCTGACCACGCCAAATCGGTCCCGCAAAGGCGCGGACAACAAGCCAGCCCGTGTAGTGGCCCCGATCAAGGTGAAGGGAGGCAAATCAAGACGGACGGAGCGGGCGCTCGGCCCTTTGCCTATAATAATGTCCAGGGCGAAATCCTCCATGGCCGGATACAGCACCTCTTCGACGGTCCGATGCAGCCGATGGATTTCGTCTATGAACAGCACGTCCCCTTCCTGCAGATTGGTCAGGATCGCAGCCAGATCTCCGGGCCGCTCAATGGCGGGACCCGAGGTCGTCCTAATGTTGACACCCAGCTCATTGGCAATAATATTGGAAAGCGTCGTCTTTCCGAGACCAGGCGGACCATACAGCAAGACGTGATCCAGCGCTTCCTTGCGCAGCTTGGCCGCTTCTATATATATCTTCAAATTTTCTTTAGCTTGAGTTTGTCCGATATATTCCGCCAAATATCTTGGACGAAGACTGAGCTCGACCGCTTGGTCCTCCATCATTAAATTAGCGGATATGATCCGTTCGTCCATCTAGGGCCCTCCTCCGTAGCTATCCTTCGATGTTACCCTTGCAAAATAACCCCCACAAAAAGTGACGTATGGCCTTCGTAGCGTATTCCGTCCGCACTCCAACGGAGTCGGCGTCTAAACCTTCCTCTAATCGCGGTCGAGCTTCCTGACTTTGCTTCGATAAAAGTTTTATACATTACTTTGCGGGGAGCCCCGGAACAGCGTAAACGGCTGGCGCCGTCCTTAGAAGGCGAAATAACGTTTCGCGGTGAATGATAATAAGGGTGAATCTTAAAAATTCTTATCATTGAACAAAAGCTGCAGCGCAGTCTTCACAACCGTATCGATCGGATCCGATTCGTCCGTTCGCTTTTTCACCGCCGGCCATACCCTCTCGATTTCTCCATCCGAATAACCAAGCGCCAGCAGCGCTTGCTTGGCCTCCTCGGACGCGTTGGATGCGTCGGGCAAGTGTTCAGTCATGGACGATGCAAAGCTCGTAGAATCGCTTATTCCGATCGTTAAATCGCCTAGCTTATCCTTCAGGTCGAGGATGATTCTTTGTGCGGTTTTCTTGCCGATCCCTGGAAGCTTGGTCAAGAACGAAAGGTTTTCTTGAACAATGGCTGTAATAACCGCCTCCGGATTACCAGCCGACAGGATTCCAAGGGCTACCTTCGGACCGATCCCGTTCACTTCAATTAAACGCCTGAACAGCGTTTGTTCTTCCCTAGTCGGAAATCCATATAGAAGCGTCGCATCCTCCCGGACATGATAATGAATATACAGAGTAACCGGCTCATCGGAATGTCCTCCCAAGGAGTACGGATGAGCACAAAAAACACGGTATCCTACTCCGTGAACGTCGAGCACGGCATAATCCTTTTCCATGTGAACAAGCTGTCCTCTTAAAAAATCTATCATCGTTTATATACCTCGGTCATTTTTTGCGAAAGCACATAAGAATGGGAGTGGCAGATTGCTACCGCCAAAGCATCGGCCACGTCGTCCGGCTTAGGAATCTGAGATAGCCGGAGCAGCATTTTGACCATTTCCTGCACCTGCCGCTTCTCGGCGTTCCCGTAACCGACCACGGCCTGCTTGACTTGAAGCGGGGTGTACTCCGCTACCGGCAGCCCGTTCTGCACTGCAGCCAGCATCATTACTCCCCTGGCCTGGCCCACTGTAAAGGCGGTCGTCACATTGCGGTTAAAATACAGCTTCTCTATAGCAACAGCTTCCGGCTGGTACTTCTCGATCAGCTGTATCGTCGCATCATACACTTCCTTAAGACGTACGGCCGGCTCAGTATGCGCCTCGGTTTGAATACATCCGTACTGCACCGGAACGAGGCGGCTTCCCAGCTTATCAATAAATGCAAACCCGACGATCGCGATCCCCGGATCTATTCCCATAATCCGCAATGGTTCTCTCTCCAATCTCACAAGCGAACATATGTATTCCTTGTCATTATAGCAGATAATCTTAACTATGAGTAGAAGGAGGAAGATTTGTGAATGACAAATAGGCAGGAAACGAAAAGGGGCTTTCTTTCGCTTCACTGCCTTATGTTGAAAATATGCCGGAATCGATCGCCGTTTCCGGAAAGGATCGAACTATCCATATCCACTCTTTTATCCGGCTGACTGAGGTTCAGCTCACTCATGTTGGGACGCTACTCGGCTTTATTTCCCTGGACGGCATAATCGCTGAAGGTTGAAATTACGCTGTTGTAATCGTCAAAATCCATAATGCGAATGCCATTATACAGTTGATCTAATGTTTCTCTTGGAAGACTGCTCTTCAGATGCTGAACATTTAATTGGAAAAACGTTCGGATAATTTGATCATTGGACGGGATACCCTTGAACAACGATAAATTGCCGTCTTTATCAATTCCGAAATAAGCATTTCCTTTACATTGTTCCGATAAATCGTCTATTTTCTCCGTTAAATAAACCTGGGAATGTTCATTTACAGTCAAAAGAGCATTCGGATACCGGGAAGATAACTGAGCGATTTCCTCCGGCTCCAACCAGCCCAGCAAACTGATCTCTTCTCCGCAAACATAGTTAATTTGGTGAAAAACCTGTTTAGGTTCGTTCTCCCGCATCAGGACGTCCATCCATTCTTTGTTCTGCTTTTCCGGTCCTGAATCGGACAGAAGGACATCAGAATTCCATACAGGCAAGGAGTTATCCTCTTGAAATTCGACCGTAGACGTCCTGTCTTTACTTAAATAATAAGCGGAAGCCGTTATGGATACTCCCGCGGCAAAAATAATGAGCCCCAACGATACCCATCGTTTTTTTTGCTTTAAAAGCTTCTTCAGCTGTTTAATTAGGCTTGAAAAGCTCACGGTAATCCCCTTCTTCTGAATTTTTTTTTAGTTTATCCAGAAATAAAGGGAATATACGCTAATTTTGCCAGCTTAGTAGTTAATCCACGGATTTTTGGCTCTTGTTTTCTTTACCGCCGCCCGATTTTTTTTCTTGCGCGTAAATGAATGCAGAGAAGCCTTGGAATCAGCCTTACCGCCTTTGGAAGGGTTGCTTTTCTTTATTTCTGCGCGTTTTTCGTCCTGAGCTTCCTCAGCAGGCACTCCTTCATTCTCACTATCTCTGTTCGTTGAGTCCGTTTCTGTCCCGCTTCCACCTGCTTGGTGGGATAAAGGCGCGGTCATTGGCGAATAATCCCAGGCCGTTTGCCCATAATAGGGTCCCCATTGAGGTATACCGTAAGGATCCGCGACTGTTCCGTAATAAAACATCTCCTCGGCACGAGGCGCGAATTCCATGTTCGGGACGGCCCCTACATTCGCCACCGCTTGCATATTAGCCATAGGCATATGCCCGGCATTCGGCATCGATTCCATCGCCGCCATGGAGTTTACATTGGCCATTGGGGATACGTTAGCCATCGGAGCTACATTCGCCATATGACCGCCATGCGGCCAGTGGCCCATCGAATGCATATGACCATCATGCGGCCAGTGGCCCATCGAATGCATATGTCCATCATGCGGCCAGTGGCCCATCGAATGCATATGACCATCATGCGGCCAGTGGCCCATCGAGTGCATATGACCATCGTGCGGCCAGTGGCCCATCGAATGCATATGTCCATCGTGCGGCCAGTGGCCCATCGAATGCATATGTCCATCGTGCGGCCAGTGGCCCATCGAATGCATATGTCCATCGTGCGGCCAGTGGCCCATCGAATGCATATGTCCATCGTGCGGCCAATGGCCCATCGAATGCATATGTTCGTGCGACCAGTGATCGGAGGAGTGCATTTTTTCCTTCAATAGGGCGCCGCTTATATTTTCCTTTTTCCCCTTCTCCTGTAAAGCCTCTACATTAGCTTTTGGCACTGCATTCGACACATGACCTACGTTGGACATATGACCTGCGTTCGGCATGTTTTCTAAGCTTTCCATATGACCTGCACTCGGCATGTAACCCATATTCGGCATATGGCCTAAGCTTTGCATCTGACCTACATTCGGCATATGGCCTACATTTGCCATAGGCATGGCATAAGATTCCAGGCCAGGATAAGCGGCCATAGGAGCAGCTTGGGGCCAGTAATGGCCTTGATCATGGCAGCCACAGTCTTTCTTCTCCAAGGCTCCATAAGCCTGGAGCGCGTATTCCGGCAATGGATTCGGAGATACATTTGAGAGTTGGGGAAGATTAGCTTGCTCAAAAGGAGTCATCATCGCTTCCACATTTGGGTTCGACCACGCTGGCCACTCTTGATGGGACTGAAGATGCATATTGGGACTTTTACCCGTTTGCGTCCATCCAGGATATTCCGCCGCTGCTTCAACAGCGGGAACATTAAACTGCTCAAAGGAATGCTCCGTATAGGTGACAGAAGGGTAAGCATGGTGATGTTTCGATTTCTCCAATGGGCTAATAGACGTTTCCTTCTTCTCAAACACCTGTTCAATCTCAACTTTTTCTGGCGGATAGGACTTATTTTCCGATTTGTTGATATTCTCTACTTTTTCTTCGATGATTTCTTTTTCAATTTTTTCTTCGATGATTTCTTTTTCTACTTTTTCTTCGATGACTTCTTTTTCTACTTTTTCTTCGATGACTTCTTTTTCTACTTTTTCTTCGATGATTTCTTTTTCTACTTTTTCTTCGATGATTTCTTTTTCTACTTTTTCCTCTTCGATTTCCGGCTTGAGTTCTTCGATTACCTCTTTTATTTCTTCCTTCTCTTCTTCAACGAACGGCATTTCCGGCAGGGGCATTTCCGTTACTTCCTGAATAATGGCTGCCGTGTTCTTTTTATGAGGGGGAACGTTCATTGGCATCACATTCGATTGTGCTCCCAGGTTCGCTTCATGCGCTGCGTCATTTCCGGAAACATTAGGCGCATTCGGGTTCCATTTCGGGATATAGACCAATTGCCCGGTCATCAAAATACTCGGATTTTTGAGCTGGGGATTAGCGTCTATCATCGCTTTCAGCGGAATGCCCCACTTCTGGGAAAGCTTCCACAAAGTATCCCCTTGTTGAACAATATGCTTATGGGCAATGTCACTTGCGGGCTGTTCCACCGGTATGGATGTGGAAGGGATTTTTACCTTCATGCCAACATCAATTTTGTCCGGGTCCGCGATTTGCGGGTTGAACTCGATCAATTTGTCGAGATCCACATGATACTTTTTCGACAATTGATATAAAGACTCACCTTTCTTGACGATATGGATTTTCAAGCCTAAAACCTCCTTGTAATGTACGGAACGAGGCTACGACTTCGGGCCGACTGCTTCGGTAGCCGTTCTCTCTCGCCCTGTGCCTAATGATTGAAGCCTAAGAACCTGACCTTGCCTCCGGCACATTCACCGTGCCCAGAAATGACATTACATTGTATGCAGGAAATAGGCTTTTGACATCCTTTAAAGAGAAAAAATCTCTTATCTGGCCCTCCGAATAATAAGCAGCTTCCATATTTCCTATATATATGGC
Organism: Paenibacillus sp. J2TS4; assembly: GCF_018403245.1. Classification (GTDB taxonomy): domain Bacteria; phylum Bacillota; class Bacilli; order Paenibacillales; family NBRC-103111; genus Paenibacillus_L. The sequence goes on along the minus strand of NZ_BOSH01000001.1, from coordinate 669,034 downwards.
ACTAATGACAGCGATCATTCCGTTCCAAGGAAAGTGGTATTTCAGGATACAAAAAAGCTCCCACAAAACCATTAATGGTTTCGTAGAAGCTTCCTGCTAATACTATTGTATTCGTAAACCTATTCGTATACTTTCAGCCCATCGATTTCAACAAATTTACGGAACTCCTGCAGCAGGTGAGTCGTAATCGGACCCGCCTTGCCTTCGCCGATGACACGCGCATCTACTTCTCTTACAGCGATAACCTCGGCAGCGGTACCCGTGAAGAAGACTTCATCAGCCACGTACACATCATGAAGCGTAAATGGCTCCTCCTTTACGGTGTAGCCGATTTTGTGACAGATTTCGATAATTGCCGCACGAGTGATCCCTTCCAGCGCCCCGCAATAGCAAGGAGGCGTATAAACCGTCCCGCGCTTGACAATAAAGATGTTGTCCGAGGAGCCTTCGGCCACATACCCTTGCGAATTGAGCATGATGGCTTCACCCACTCCAGCGAGATTAGCCTGAATTTTGACCAGAATGTTATTTAAATAGTTCAGAGATTTGATCTTTGGGTTTAACGCATCAGGAACATTGCGCCGGGTAGATACGGAAACCGTCTTCAGCCCGTTCACGTAAGCTTCCTCCGGATAAATCGACAGCTGTTCGACAATTATGATTACATTTGCTTTAGGAGAACGCCGCGGATCCAAGCCCAAATCTCCAGGTCCACGCGAAACAACAAGACGGATATAGCCATCTTTCAGTCCGTTTCTCTTGATCGTCTCCACTAAAGCTTCCTCCATCTCTGAATAGGAAAGAGGAATATTCAGCATAATGGATTTAGCTGAATCGTACAGCCGGTCCAAGTGCTCCTTGCATTTGAAAATGTTGCCATTGTAGATCCGAATCCCTTCGAAGATCCCATCTCCATACAAAAAGCCATGGTCATAAACCGAGATAGTGGCATCTTCTTTCGTTACATATTCTCCATTCAAATAGATCCATTGTGCCATGGATGCCTACACCTCCAATTGTGCTGTATCAGTTGTTTCATATTTGTAACTGGGATAAGAGCCAAGAATGCGAAGCTGGCAGCCGAGAGCCTTGACTTCCTCGATAGCTGAGCACAGCAGGACAGAATCCATTGAAGCCTCAACATCAATGTAAAAATAATAGGTTCCAAGCTTCAGCTTAGTGGGACGTGATTCAATCTTGGACAGGTTGATCCTTCTCCAGGCAAAAGCGGACAACACCTGATGCAATGCTCCAGGATAATCCTCGGGAAGAGTAACCAATACCGTCGTCTTATAGTTATCGGCAGCCTTCAACGGCGGCGGGGAATTCCCTACCAGAATGAAGCGAGTGTAATTGTTGTGATGATCCGTAATATTGGACGCCAATACGTCCAAACCGTACAGCTTGGCAGCCAAGCTCGTACCGATCGCAGCTACATTCGCCGATTGCTGCTGCTGAACCCTTCTAACCCCTTCGGCCGTACTGCTGACAAATTCAAATTGAACCTCGGGCAAATGAGCTTTCAAAAATTCGCGGCATTGGGCAATAGCGACATCAATCGAAACAATCGTGTCGATCCCTTGGAACCCCTCGTCTCCCGCTGGCTTGTAACCGATTAAATTTTGCATCGAAGGATAAATCCATTCCGCCTGGATGGGCAGATGACCCATGACCAACTGGTCCACATGCAGCTTGACGGAGCCGTCAATCGTATTTTCTATCGGAATTACACTGACATCTGTCTCCCCGGTTACGGTTGCGTTATAAACATCCGAAATAAAATTATACGGAATGTATTCATAATTATCATTGTTAAAAAAATAGTGGGCAGATTCTTGAGATACCGTTCCCTCGGGTCCAAGAAAGGCTATTCGTGTCACCCCGGACCTCTCCTTTGTATAAAATATCAAGTTTTTCTTATGAATCTTATCACCTGTCCTGGGAAAATGCAAGGCAATGGAAGGTACATCCCGGATCGGCAATTAAGGAGCTGTAAAAAATAGGGCCGTATACAATGCGGCAGGCCTATCGTGTCCGAGCGCACACCTCTGCCGGCGCGGATTGCAGCGGGACATGAGCTTGGTCAAATCCCCTGTTGAATAGACCTTTGGCATAATATACAGCAAAACAATGCAGTGCGTGCTACAAATGGGCCTTGCGTGCCTAAAAACTAATACGATCCACCCATTTTTCCAACACTTTCACCTTTATTAGCTGGAGGCATTTCTCCATGTATAATGTTATCGAGGAAGCTTCGCTGCTCGTCCCATGAAGTGAGCACCTCCACCCCGGTTAAAGACGGCTTGAGCCACATCGTTCGGGCGGAAACTTCCTCAGCCTGTAAAGTTTCCAGCAGAAAATGCTCCAGATTAGATTTATGGCCGCTATCCGCATCAACCAGCGCTAGCAACGTAGGCCCCGCCCCGCTCAGCGCGACCCCCAGCGCTCCGAAGTCCGTCGCTTTATCCAGAATCGTCGTCATTCCAGGAATAAGCTGCGCCCGATACGGTTGATGGAGAACATCCTTCATCGCATGGCGGATATAATCATATCGCCCGCTGCAGAGGGCCGCGACTAGCAAGGAAGTATGGCTGACATTAAATACAGCATCCTTCAGCGGAACGTAGTCGGGCAGCACTTTCCGCGCTTTATCGGTTGATAAATGGAACTCCGGAATCGCGACAAGCACCTTCAGGTTCGGCTTGGGCTCGATTTTAATATATTCCGCCCGCTCCCCGTCCCAATAAGCCGCGATAATTCCTCCGAATAGCGATGCTCCTACGTTGTCGGGATGCTTCTCCAAAGCGCTCGACATTTGGAACAGCTTATCCGCCGACAACGGACTGCCGATTAATTGGTTGGCCGCTGCGAGCGCTCCAACGATGGCCGATGCACTGCTTCCGAGGCCGCGGGTAAGCGGAATATCGCTGTAAACCGATATTTCCAGATCCGGACATTCCACTTCCGCTTCTGCAAATACCATCTGAGCCACTTTATAAATCAAATTCGTTTTGTCCGTCGGCACCTGATCCATATGGTCTCCATATAGATGAATGCTCGTTGTCTCGGATCGACTCATCTCGATCCAGGCGTATAGATTAAGAGCCATTCCGAGACTGTCGAAGCCTGGTCCCAGGTTAGCTGTACTGGCGGGAACCCGGACCCGGACTTTCGCCTTGTTCATATCGTTCACTCCAGTTTCCATTTACGCTTCAAGCTTCCGGATCGCTTCCATGACCGCCTGCTCGTTGTCTTCAACGACCAACGGCTCTGCCTCTACACTCTTGATGGCAATATTCGGATCCTTCAGACCATGTCCGGTCAGTACACATACGACCGATTCGCCACCGGCAAAATAGCCTTCCTGCTTCAGCTTGATCACGCCGGCAATCGAAGCAGCCGATGCGGGTTCGGCGAATATCCCTTCCTTCGAAGCGATGGACCGGTAAGCGTGAACGATTTGCTCGTCAGTCACATAATTGATTTGGCCGCCGGATTCATTAGCCGCATTGACGGCACCCGACCAGGTGGCCGGATTCCCGATTCGGATCGCCGTAGCTACTGTTTCCGGATCACGGATTGGCTCTCCTTTAACAATCGCCATGGCCCCTTCGGCTTCAAATCCGATCATTTTCGGCAGGGCAGAAGCTTTGCCAAGCTGATGATACTCTTTGAACCCTTTCCAATAAGCCGTAATGTTCCCGGCATTGCCGACCGGAATAGCCAGATAGTCGGGAGCTTTGCCAAGCTGGTCACAAACTTCAAAAGCGGCCGTCTTTTGCCCTTCAATCCGGTATGGATTAACAGAGTTCACGAGTGTGATCGGATGCTTAGCCGTAATTTCGCGAACAATTTCCAAAGCACGATCGAAATTTCCTTCAATTGCGATGACTTTAGCTCCATAGATGATAGCCTGGGCCAGTTTGCCGAGAGCAATATTATTATTAGGGATCAAGACGATACAGTTCAAATTTCCTCGTGCCGCATAAGCTGCCGCCGCGGCCGATGTATTGCCGGTCGATGCACACATGATGGTCCGGCTGCCTTCCTCCATCGCCTTGGCTACCGCCATCACCATCCCCCGGTCCTTGAAAGATCCGGTCGGATTAAGTCCTTCGTATTTGAAATAAATATCCAGGTCCAATTCCTCGGACAGCTTCTCCGCATGGACGAGGGGTGTATTCCCCTCGTGCAGCGTAATCATCGGCGTATTCTCGTTGACAGGCAAATATGATTTGTAAGTTTCCAGCAATCCTAAATATCTCATAGTTCAGGCTCTCCTATATTGTCAGTTTTATAGTCTCTTGCCTCGGCTTAACCTTCTACCCGGTAGACGCTCTTCACTTTATGAACGACATCCAGGGTCTGGAAATCCTCCAGCACCTTCTTCATGCTTGCCTGATTGGCATCATGAGTAATGATAATAATTTCTGCCTTCGGATTGTGGGGATTTGGCTGCTGCAGCACCGATTCCAGACTAACCTCATGTTCCGCGAATACCTTCGCAATTTTGGCCAGCACTCCAGGATCATCTTCCACATGCAGCAAAATAAAGTTTTTGTAGTCCACCTGCTCATCGGATTTAAGCTTCTTTTCCTTGTATGGAGTAAAGAGCCTTCGTCCGCTAACCCCAAGATTCTGATTTTTGGCTACCGCCACCAAATCGGCGACAATCGAAGTAGCCGTAGGCAATTCCCCGGCTCCCGGGCCGTAGAACATCGTTTCGCCCACCGCTTCTCCATACACATACACCGCATTGAAAACCCCGTTGACGGAAGCCAATGGATGCGATTTTTTAACCATCGTCGGTTGCACGGTGACGCTGATCGAGTCATCCCGGCATTCAGCGATTCCGAGCAGCTTGACTTCATACCCGAGCTTCTGCCCGTACAGGATATCCTCTTTGGAGATAGAGCTGATTCCTCTTACACTCACATCATCAAGCGAAACTTGGACGTTAAAGCCAAGTGTCGCCAGAATGGTCATTTTTCTTGCGGCGTCCAACCCTTCCACATCAGAGGTGGGGTCGGCCTCGGCATAGCCTAATTGCTGCGCTTCCTTCAGCACCTCTTCATAGGAGACTCCTTCTTGACTCATCTTTGTCAAAATATAGTTGGTCGTCCCATTCACTATCCCCATAATTTTCGTAATTCGGTCGGAGGCAAAGCCTTCAATCAACGTGCGGATAATCGGAATGCCTCCCGCCACACTTGCTTCATAGAAGACATCACAGCTTTTATCAGCCGCTTTCGCCAGAATCTCCTGTCCATGCAGGGCCATCAAATCTTTATTGGCCGTGACGACATGCTTGCCTCGGGCAAGCGCCTCGAGGATGTATGTTTTGGCCGGCTCAATTCCGCCCATCACTTCTACAACCACATCAATGTCTTCATTATAAATAATTTCCCACGGATCCTCTGTCAGCTTGTCTTCGCTGACCGAAATGTTCCGCGCTTTGCTGCGGTCTTTCACCAACACCTTCTCTATCTTAAGCGGAGAGCCCGTTTGCATGACCAAATCTTCCTGATGGCCTTCCACAATCCGGACCACTCCAGTTCCTACCGTCCCCAAACCAAGCAATCCAACCTTTATCGGCTTCATCTGCGCTACCCCCATCTTCCTGTAGTTCCTTTTCTATTTTTACCTATTCAAAAGATCAGACAGGTTCATTCAACCTTGTCCGATGACAAGCGCTTTACGAACTCCATCCATTTCATTCAACGCCTTCAGCATCCCGCTGATGGGATCCTCCATTCTGGATGTATCGACGGATATGACGACATTGGCCATCCCTTGCAACGGAATCGTCTGATGAATGGTCAGGACATTTCCTTCAATACCTGCTATGCAGGCAAGGACTTTGGACAATATCCCGGATCGGTGCTCAAGATTCATCGATACGGTAACGATCCTTTCCTTATCGACTTTGCTTAAAGGGAAGATTCCATCTTTGTACTTATAAAAAGCACTGCGGCTGATTCCCACCTTATCCACCGCTTCATGAATCGTCTTCGCTTCCCCACGAGCGAGAAGCTCCTTGGCCTCCATCGTTTTAAGAACGGCTTCCGGCAATATATCTTCACGAACCAAATAAAAGGGGTCCTTGTTGTTTCCCTCCGACATACCGCCATTCGTCCTCCTCACACACACTTTTGTTCCTACCTAGTGGACATTATAACGGATTGCCGACGGCGTGGCAATAGGCAAATAATTAAACCCATTACTTTGCGGGGAGCCCCAGAACCTATATAACAGAAACCAACTGAAAACAAAAAAACGCAGCCTCGTCTTCTCATCGGAAAAGACGATCTGCACTGTAGCCTTTTGTCCGTCAGGATGTGGAGCTTAAGCTCCGGATGAGCATGGGGAAGGGTTAGCCCTGCTCCACAAATTCAAATTCATACTCACCGATCCGAATGATCTGACCGTCAGTTGCCCCTCGTTTGCGCAACTCATCGTCCACACCCATCTTGCGCATAATCCGGGCAAAGCGCATAACCGCATCATGGGAGCCAAATTGTGTCCGCTTCAGCAGATTTTCAATGGCCGGACTTTCGATGACAAAGGTTTCGTTCTCCCGGCGAATGGTAAACTCTTTTTCATCCTTCTGTTCATAGCGGTATATTTTTCGTTCCGCGACTTCCGCTACTTCCTCGACATGAGGTGCCTCGGGAATGGCATCCAGCTGATCTGCAATAGCGTAAATCAACTCTTTAATCCCTCGATGGGTAGCCGAAGAGATAGCGTACACCTTCTCCACCCCGTGGTTCTCAAGCAGCTGCTGGCTAAACCGCTGCAGCTTCTCTTCCGCCTCGGGTATGTCCATTTTATTGGCGACTACCAGCTGCGGCCTGTCCTCAAGCTTGGCGTTATACAGTCGGATTTCTTCGTTGATTTTCAACCAATCCGTATAAGGATCGCGTCCCTCTTCCTCCGTGACCGACATGTCTACGACATGGACAATAATCCGGGTACGCTCAATATGTCGCAAAAACTCATGTCCCAAGCCGACGCCTTCATGGGCCCCTTCAATCAGACCGGGCAGGTCGGCCATGACGAAGCTTCTGCCGTCGTCTGTATCGACAACTCCCAGATTCGGGGACAACGTTGTAAAGGGATAATCGGCAATTTTGGGGCGGGCGGCGGAAACGACGGAAAGCAGTGTTGATTTGCCAACACTCGGAAAGCCAACAAGCCCTACATCGGCCATTACCTTCAGCTCAAGGACGAGCCAGCGCTCCTCGCCTTCTTCTCCCCGCTCGGCAATTTCCGGAGCGGTATGCTTGGCAGTCACGAAGCGGGTGTTGCCCCGGCCTCCGCGGCCTCCCTTCGCCACCACAACTTCCTGACCGTGATTGGTCAGATCGGCAACGATTTCCTGAGTATTTTCATCGATGACGATCGTCCCCGGCGGTACCCGGACGATCAAATGCTCGGCGTTAGCTCCGTGCATTGTTTTATTCCGTCCCTTGATTCCCCGCGGGGCCTTAAAATGGCGTTGATAGCGAAAATCCATCAGCGTTCTCAGGCCTTCGTCGACCCGGAAGATGACATCGCCCCCCCGGCCTCCGTCGCCACCGGCCGGACCTCCCTCAGGAACGTATTTCTCCCGGCGAAAGGCAACGATCCCATCGCCTCCATCTCCGCCCTTGACGAATATTCTAGCTTTGTCTACAAACATAACCGGATCACCCCGACTTTCTCTCAAGCTTATTAGTCTGACGAATAAATACAATTACGGGACGTATCGATATTGGAACTCAACCCGCGGCATCACACCGATCCCGGACCAATACATTCGGAAAACGAAAGGTGAGAACGGCTTTATCTTCGTCGAGCTCTGCTTCCAGATGAGCCCGGCTGCCACACTTGCGCCTTAACTCCGAGACAGCTTCCCGCAGCTTGTCCACCCGGTAGCCCCCGCTATATACACAATCCAGAAGCAAATCCTCCATCTCGACACCAAGCTCGATGCTGAGCTGGTTCGGCTCCCCGTCGGTTTCTTCCGCACACCGGCAATAATGCTCAACCGTACTTTGCAGAACTTCCACAACCTGATCGGCCCCGACGGATAACTCGGCCAGATTAATTTCCTGCTCTACGCACATCTCCAATTCCAAGGGTCGCCGCTTTGTGCGGAACGACATTAAGTAAGCAATCAACGAGGAGGAGCCCAATTTAGCCATACAGCTCTCCTGATGCATTCTTACTCTTATATTATCCATATAAGGCTGCATGCTATCATACTTTTTAAGCTTTAACAGCCCAAGCAGCACTTGAAAGTCGTTCATCCAATCATGGCGGTGATGATTGACCGTCTGTACCAGGCGTTCGTCATGTGTACATTGCAAGCGTCTTCGCTCCAGCTCATAGAACGCATAACCACTTACCGCAAGCAGGGCTGCAACAACCCAACGCACATAGGAAGGCAACCCCACCGCGGCGAGCGTTAATAAAGAGCCCAAGAAAATAAGCATAGTCAAAGACCGCAAAATTTTCGTCCGATTCATGGCTTCGCACCGTCCCCCATGGATTCACATTGTTCAAGTATAGCATCTTCCTAATCGGACTTCATCTATATGCCTCGAAAATAGGGGATTAACGATTATGGCACAGAAGATGAATGCCTTATGTACGATATAGAGAGAGAAAAAACTCCGGCAGGAGCTGCCGGAGTCTTGTTCACCGTTGATTATCTTTCTACCGTTGCTGCGACAGGCGCATCCGTTGCCGGGTAGATGCTTACTTTTTTACGATCGCGACCCCAGCGTTCAAACTTGACCACGCCTTCCACTTTCGCAAAAAGAGTATCGTCGGAGCCGATTCCGACATTCGTTCCCGGATGGATTTTGGTTCCGCGTTGACGGACAAGAATGCTTCCGGCTGTCACCAGCTGACCATCGGCACGCTTCACGCCAAGGCGCTTGGCAATGCTGTCCCGGCCGTTCTTCGTGGAACCGACACCTTTCTTCGATGCGAATAACTGAAGATCCAACTTCAACATATCGGTCTACCTCCTTTTCCCGTTTAATTGACTGATCGTTATATAGGAACCGTAAGATTGTTCAATAGATTTCAGCGTGACGACCATCGCTTCCAACAGAAGCTGCAGCTTCTCCTCCTGCTCGTCAGGCAGTCTCTCTGGAAAACGAGCCGTAAGCCGGCCGCTCTTCATGACTGTATCCGACACAATGCCAAGCAGTTCCTCTATCGCGTTCACTGTCCCGATAGTAACCGCGGAAACGCCAGCGCACACGATGTCTTTGCCAGACTCGGCAAAATCGGCATGTCCCTGCACAGAGAAGGAGTGGATGGCATCGTCTGAAGTCCGCCTGTTAATGATGATTTTAATCATCGGCCGACCCGTTACGCCTGAATTTTCTCAATGACCACTTTAGTGTAGGGTTGACGGTGGCCTTGCTTGCGGCGGTAATTCTTCTTCGCCTTGTATTTGTAAACCAGTACTTTGCGGCCTTTGCCCTGCTTCTCTACCTTCGCAGAAACCGAAGCGCCGGAAACGACCGGAGATCCGATCGAAACGCCCTTGTCTCCCGAAACGAGAAGAACCCGGTCAAAAGTAACCACATCGCCTTCGTTCACATTCAGCTTCTCGATGTAAAGCGCATCGCCTTCTTGAACCTTGTACTGCTTTCCGCCAGTTTCAATAATTGCGTACATTCGTTGCACCTCCTCATGTCTCAGACTCGCCATCGTCCAGGTGGCCTTGCCCTTGCGAAATTCGGCACTTCGTACCCGACATGTGCGGTTACAGCATGTTGCAGCAACATACCTGAATCATTCTACCACATCGTCCTATGGAAAGCAACGTAAATGCGACAAAATTGCAACGAAAAGTGACGTGTCCTTTCGATGCTTTGCCGAGTACTTGCGAGAAACTCCGAAGAACTTCCCACAATGTGACGTACGCCTTCGAAGTTTTTCCGAGTACTTTGCGGGGAGCCTCGCCCCAGGACTGTCATCCGGTCAGCCGCGCGATGACCTCCTCCAATTCCATATCCAGCATGGAATCCAAACGCAGATCGCAGCTCTCGAATGGCAGTTGCTTCGTAAGCGTGTTAGGCACAATGACGCAGCGCATTCCGGCTCTGACGGCAGCCAATGCTCCGTTAGGGGAATCCTCGAAAGCAACCGCATGCTGCGGACGTACTCCGAATGCCTTCAATACTTGAAGATAGAGCTCGGGATCGGGTTTAACCTTAGCGGCATCTTCATGGGTGCGGATGCATTGAAAGTGCGTTAAACCGAGCTCCTCCAAATTTGGCATAACCCAGTTGTATGGCGCGCTGGACGCCAAGCCTATCTTCAAGCCCATGGCTTGAGCCGAAGCTAAATAATTCTCCACTCCAGGTCTGGCCATTTCGTGTAAGATCAAATCCGTGTAGATTTCCCAACGCCGCTTTCTCAAGCTTTCGCGGTCTAACGATTGGCCGATACATTCCTCAAGATAGGTATATGGACAGAACGAATGCATATCCCCTCCAATTCGTTGTCCATACATTAGCAATGGCAGCTCGACGCCATATTCTTTTAACAATTCCTCAAATGAATAATATTCATACGTCTCCGTATCCCTTATTAATCCGTCGAAATCAAAAACAACCGCCTCAATCATCGATACCCTCCTCCATTAAAGATCGAATCATCCGCAATATCTGCGATTGACCATGATCACGCAACGTACATCGCGCCTTGGGAAATCTCAATGAAGTGATAAATTACTTTAATGCATTACCAAGTTATCACATTGCCATGTCATCGTAGTATAATGATATCCGTTTGTTTCCAATTTGTAAATAACCCAGCAGAAACTAACGGTGCAAATTCCATTTAATGGTTCAGAATACACTGTCCAAAGGGATAATTACCGTTTTGAGCACAACTATAATGAAACTTGGTATAATATTTTTTATAGTCAGGACTTTTCCAAAAAAGGGAAGATTAAAGTGAATTTCTGCACTTTAGTTCCCCATTTTTCCAAGGGGCTTGCCTGCAATCCTCTGGGTAACAGCGGTTCGGGCGTCCAAACTTAACTTGCAGCGATAATTAAATGACTTCACTTTGAGATCTCGCGAAAAGGAGAGGATGGAATGAAGGAGTATATCGGGGGATGCTGTCAATGTGACAAAGAAGTGTATTGCATGGATGGCTTCCTCAATGGAGTTGTGGGGGATGATGGAGCTCTGTATTGCTTTGAATGCTACACAGACCTCCACACGCCTCCTGAGACAGCCCGGAGGGAAGGCCTTCCTCCGTTAGATTCTTGAGCGGTCGGGCGCCGGAGCCCCCGGCCCCGTACAGCCCGTACACAAATTTGCCTCTACCTGACACTCGTGGAAAGAATTCGACCGCTCCCTCCGCAATGCGGACAGCGGTTGTTGAATTGTTCATCTACGGCCGGCCGGCTTCTCTGACGGGTCAGTTCGAACAGCCCCAGCTTCGTCCAGCCCACGAGATTGGTCCGGGTTCGATCCCCGCTGACCCCTTCTCTCAGCGTCTCTTCGACGGCTTGCCGGTGGGCCTCCTGCTCCATATCGATGAAATCGATCAGCAGAATGCCGCCAAAATCCCGGAAGCGGATCAGCCGCGCAATCAGACTGGCAGCCTCCACATTAGTCGCGAAGGCGGTGTGCTCGAAATCGTCTTCTCCTGTATATTTGCCCGTATTCACATCAATGACGGTCAGTGCTTCCGTTCGATCAACAATAACATAACCTCCGCACTTCAACCAGATCTGTCGGCGGGACATGGCTTCCAATTCGCCGGCAATACCGTAGGCTTCAAAAAGCGGATGGCCGGAAGAATGAATCTTCACCCTGTCCGCCAGCTCGGGAGCCAGCTCGTTCAGCATGGCTTTTATTTCTTCCCCGGCCTGAGTGTTATCGACAATCCATTCGTCCACAGCATCGGTAAACAAATCTCTTACCAGGCGAGGCAAAAGCGAGAGATCCCGATACAACAAACGGGGAGCGGAACTGAGACGGGCCTTCTCCTCTACCTCTGACCAGACCTCTTTAAGCAGTCGGAAGTCATCCTTCAATACTTCCGCTGTCTGCCCTTGTGCAAGCGTCCGAACAATGATGCCGTCGCCCGGCTGGCGAATGTCATCCGCAATTTGTTTCAGACGAACTTTTTCCTCGGAGTCGTCAATTTTTCTTGAAACGGCCGAATAATCTGCCTCCGGAAGAAACACAAGCCACCGCCCCGGTATGGTGCAATGAGTCGTTACCCGGGCTCCTTTCGTTCCGACTGGTTCCTTCTTCACCTGAACGACCACGGTCTGCCCTTCTTTAACCAAATCGCGAATCGGAGGTTTGTCCTCCGGCTGTTTCTCCAAATGAGCAGGCAGCAGATCATCGATATATAAATAAGCGTTTTTCTCCAGGCCAATATCTACGAATGCAGCCTGAAGACCCGGCACCACATTGACAATCTTGCCTTTATATACATGCCCTGCCTTCTCCATTTCGGACGGACGCTCCACATAATATTCCATCAGTTGTCCGTCCTCGACGACGGCAATGCTGCATAAGCCTCGCCCGTTCTGAACTAATACTTGTTTCAAACGATCACCTCTGATCCATTAAGCCGCTATTCTTCATTTTACACGAACAGGTCGGAAATCGCATAATTCCTTTTTTTTTCACTAAAATAAAGATCGATCAGTCTCTGCTCCGGCACGACATGCCGGATCACCCCGCGCTCACTCATAATATAGATCAAGTGGTACTGTTCCCTCATAAATAACCTGATGATCTCCGGAACCCGATGGCTCCCGGACACAATAATCGGCTGAGCGATAGCTCCACGCATCCAATGTGCGGCAAATCGGTCGTGACGGCTCATCAAAAATCGAATGTATTGAAAAGGAAGATGACGATACCCGTACCAATTGGAATAAAGAAGGAACAGGCCGATGACCAGCAGGTTTAATTGAATTCCCCCTCCAGACCAAGGGAGCATGGCAATAACGACCAGGCCAACGCTCATAATAAGGCTTATCACAGTCGTAATGAACAAGGTGCGATGATAGGGCAATAGGTAACTGAGAGAAGCTTGCATGATTTTCCCTCCGTCCAACGGGAGAATCGGCAGCAGATTAAAAGCGCCCACCAACAAATTTGCCTTCATGAAATAAACCCACCATTCCGGATCGGATCCGCCCATCGCCATTATAAATAGAGCAAATAGAGCCATCCAGACATTCTGCAAGGGACCCGCCAACGCTACAATCAATTCTTCCCTGGCCGGAACATTCCCGCTTTCTTCCACGACCGCCACTCCCCCGAAGGGAAGCAGACGGACCTCCGTTACGTTCCATCCGAAGCTCTTGGCTGTAAATACATGCCCAAGCTCGTGAATGAATACGATGCCGAACAGGGTGAGCAGTTCCAGAAAATAGCCCGTAATCAGAGACAGGAGCATCATGACAACAAATAGAGGATGTAGACGATAGCGGGTTCCGAGCCACTTATTCAAAGGCAACCACATCCGCCGGGTTTATCGATTCCTCTTCCTTCTTAACGGCAAAATACAATTGCTGCGGCCAGCGGCCGGTTCCCGGTTGGGTCTTTCCGAGTAATTCCCCGCCCTCGATCCAGTCGTTGACTTCCCATAAATTCGATTTTAAATATCCATAAATAGACTGTAATCCATTCGCGTGACGAATCACGATCGTATAGCCTGTGTCTTCCATATAGCCGGCAAATTCAACTCTTCCTGTATCCATCGCATAGACCGGCGCTTCCCCTGTCGTCTGCACAACGATCCACGGCTCGGTTTCCGTAAAGGAAGAAATAATCGTTCCTTGCACCGGAACGGTAAAATGCCTGAGCTGAGGAGAGTTAACTTTATGGGCCTCCTGCTCCTTCTTGCCGCGAAAAGCCGGTAAAAAAGAAGGGGGGCCGCCAAAGGTCCGCTCATACCATCCGGCAAAGACGGTAAAGGGCATGTCCTCTGTCAAGGCAGTGCTTACCCAATGTCTGCCCTGAACCGCCCAAGGGTGCTCGAACTTGAACAACCCTCCAACGAGCAAGAAGCATATTATACTAATCAACAATTTCGCCCAAATGGTTTTACCGCTCGGGACAAACCGATTCCCCCCGGCTCCCCCCTCATCCGATTCCCGATTAGAGGAACGGACGGCGGCCTCCATCCATTGTCTTTGTCTGATCTTCCAAACATATTCCGGGTCAGACCACCTTTCATCCATTGGGGAGGGCGGTTCGATTACCGGAAGTGAAACCTTCGGTTGAATGCTGTCCGGACCGTCATTCTGGATCGATTTAATTCGCTCTTGTCTGCGCTGGCGCACATTGCTTTTTACTTCCACCACATACCCCTCCCGGTTTGGACTTGCCCTACTTCTAACGGCTTCTTCCATGCGGACTTATTAAATTCCACTTACTGCTTGTTTACTTCATCCTATGTCCGTTGGGGGAGGTTTATGAACAAGGTATTGTCTTCACTCCAAAGCTCGCCAAACAACAAAATAAGCCCCCGCTTCCGCCCCTTTTGATCGGTATGGCGAAAACAAGAGCTTACTAGCAAATATATATGTTGAACTAAAGAATAGCTCTCATTCCGTTCCGAAGGAAAGTGCCTCCGAAGCTTCAAACATCTTGTTTTGTATTCCTTCTATTTGGATGGGCCTTCGGATGGTAGGAATACAAAGCCAAAACTCGCCCTGGAAGCATCTTTCTTTCTCCACTTCATGACCTATTCAATCATTAGTTCAATTTATATAGTTTAGCTATTCTTGGAATTCTTCGGTGCGACTCTTCAGGTCATTGTTCAAGTTCATTCTCAGCATTACTGTCCAGCGTCACTCTTCTTCCGTATCCTGATGAATCTGAACACTTATTACGATGGCGATCGAAACCATGTTGATCAACAGCGACGTTCCTCCGTAGCTGATAAAAGGAAGCGTGATCCCGGTAACCGGCAACAGTCCGAACCACATGCCGATATTTTGAAAAATTTGAAAGACATACATGGATACGATTCCGATCACGACAAAGGAGCCTCGCCGGTCATTCGATTGCAGCGCAATCAGAATCATCCGATACAGAAAGCTGAACAGCAGCATAAGCAGCACCGCCGAGCCGACAAAGCCGAACTCCTCAGCGACGACAACAAAGATAGCATCCGAATACGCAACAGGAACGAAGTTGTTGTGAATCGAGTCTCCCTTGAGGTATCCGTCCCCCATCAAGGAACCGGAGCCGATAGCAATCTGGGCTCTCTCCAGGTGAAAACGCGCATCCTTATCCACCTGCTCCGGGTTTAAAAAAGTATCGATCCTTTTGACCCAGTGCCCTTTGTTATTGGCCTGCAGGTAGGCCTCGATCGGATCATGATAATGCTGGTACAAATAGTAGAACGAGCCTATGCAAACTGCTGCGATTACAGTTCCGATCAAGGCATGCTTGAACGGCACATTGCCGATCCACAGCATACCCAGCAGAATAGCCAAATAGATAACTGCATTGCCCAAGTCCGGCTGCTGGAAGACGAGGATAAACGGGACGAAGACGATCAACCCGATCGGGATGACATCCCTTATCGTCCGCAGCGATTCTCCCTGCCTCAGGCCCATGAAGGAAGCAATCACCATAATGAGGGCCAGCTTCATGAATTCCGCAGGCTGAAAATCGAAGTTGCCGGGAAGCTGATACCAGCCAATGGCCCCGTCGCGGACTACCCCCCATTTATACAGGCCCAGTAGCAGAAGGATTCCTAATCCGTAAGCGTACCAGGAGAACTTCATAATGAGCCGATAGTCGACTAACGATACGACCATAAAAAGCAGAAATCCCAGCCCGTAATATATGAAATTTTTAACATGAAAATTAAGATGAGCATACTTCGGCACATCAACCGTTGCGCTATAAATGAGAAGCGAGCTGATGATCATGAAGACACTAAGGATCAGAACGATATACCAATCGATCCTCTTAAGTTTAGCGAGCACGGTTAGATCATCCCATCCCGAAGAACTGTTTCATTTTTTTGAAAATGCCGGGCTTCTCTTCCAACGACAAGAGAGGCACGGTATCCCCTAGTATCCGACGGGCAATATTGCGATAGGCAAGAGCGGCCCGGGAGTCCGGATTCATCACCGTCGGCTCACCGGAATTGGCGGCTTTAATCACCTGCTCATCATCGGGCACAACCCCGAGCAAGTCGATGGCAAGAACCGAGCATATTTCGTCGATATCCAGCATCTCCCCTTTTTTCATCATACTTCCTTTAACTCGGTTGATGATCAGCTTGGGGGATTCGACGTTTTCCTTCTCCAATAGGCCAATAATCCGATCGGCGTCTCGTACAGCCGCATTCTCGGGGGTTGTAACGACGATGGCCTTATCCGCCCCGGCCACCGCATTCTTGAAGCCCTGTTCGATTCCCGCCGGACAATCAATGACAATAAACTCGAAATCTTTCTTCAGCTCCAACACAATATCGCGAACATTATCCGGAGACACGGAATGCTTGTCACTCGTTTGGGCGGCTGGCAGAAGGTACAGCTCCTCGAACCGTTTGTCCTTGATTAATGCCTGGCTAAGCCGGCATCGTCCTTCTACTACATCTACCAGATCATAGATGATCCGGTTTTCCAATCCCATGACGACGTCCAGGTTGCGCAGGCCGATATCGGTATCCACCATGCAAACTTTCTTGCCTTGGAGGGCCAAGGCAGTACCGACATTGGCGGACGTCGTCGTTTTGCCCACACCGCCTTTACCGGAAGTGACGACGATTGCCTCTCCCATATGCTCACTCCCATTTCCCAATAAATTTAACCTTTGCCCAGTTCCGGCCGCAGGCGATGGATATGATAAATCTTATCAATTTCCATCATTCCGTTCTGGATATAGGCAAATTCCATTAAAGCTTCATCAATGCCCCATTCGTCCGGCGGACGGCTGAAAATGCCGGCGATTCTAAGCTGGGTGGGCCTCATGTGAGAGGCGGCGATAATCGACTGCTCATTGCCTTCGCTTCCCGCATGCGCCAAACCACGCAGAGAACCCATAATAAAGATGTCACCGGTTGACAATATCGTTCCTCCGGGATTGACGTCGCCGAGCCACATCAAATTACCGTCATGAGAGACAGTCTGCCCTGAGCGCACAATTCCCGTCATCACTTTAATGCCGCTTGGAACTATATCGGAAGGAAGGGCCGTTGGCACTGAAGTTTCGAACGACTGAATAATCAGATTGCCGCGCTTGCCAATAATTTCTTTAATCTGCTCTTGCTCCGCCTCATTAATGACACGTTTGCCCAATTTGACATAGACTCGAATTAGCGGTCCGGTTAAGATTTTCTGATGAGTTTTCTCGAGCTTATGCTGCAACTCCTTCAGCAAATCCGTTAAGCGGCAGGTATCGTCCAGAACGAAAACCAGCCCGTCCTTAACCCCTTTTATCGTAACATGGTGTTTGGCTGCAGTCATGTTCCTTCGTAACCTCCTGCCCTAACAATTCCATTCGTCCAGCCGCTTTTCCTCCCCCGGCATGAAAATTACTCCTTCTCCCGCTTTTGAATTTTACGGATATGATCCAGCATTTTTCTCATGGGTACATAAATCATCAATGCAAAAAGCAAATTGACCAAAATAGTCGGGAGCATGATATTCATAAACGCCCACTGAGGATCCATATGCCGGATTTGTGTCACCCGGTATATTCCGTAAATCATCCATTCGAAAAGCAGGTTGCCGGAAACGACCAGAAATAAGCTCGTCATAATATTGGCTTGCGAACGGAAGGGGATGTATCCGCTTAAATAGCCGATGACCCCCATAGTCATACAATAAGTCCCAATCATCGGGCCGTAATAGACAATGTCGTGGAGCAGGCCGAACCCCAGCCCGTAAGCGAGCCCCAACCTTTTATTAAGATAGATGCCTATGAACATAATGGCTACCAAGGTCAAATGCGGAGTGACGACTACTTGCAGCTGCCAGGAGGGCGGGATAATCCATTTGGCTACCGTGCCCTCAAGCAGAAATAACAGCAACAACAGAAGCGTTAATTTATTGCGTCCCATCAATTCACCTCGGGATCTTGAACTTCCACGACCATCAGCTCGCTCAGATGGCGAAAAGTCGCGGACGGCTTGATTTTGGCTACATAGTTGATGCCGAAATCACCGTCTTCCTTGGAGATGACGGTGCCAATCTCAATTCCTTTCGGAAAAACAAGCCCCATTCCTGAAGTAATGATGGTATCGCCTTCGACAAGATCGTCGTTGGTATCAATATTGGTCATAACGAGCATCTGGGATTCGTGGTCGTAGTTTTGAATAATGCCAAATGATTTTTCTTTCCCTTTGACCGTTGCAGAAATTGCCTTGGAAAGGTTGTTCGTCGCGTCGAGTTCAGTCAGCAGCTGCACGCTGGAGGTAAATTCAGACACTTTGTCGATCCGTCCCACCAGCCCATGGACGGAAACAACGGCCATATCCTTACGGATCCCGTCTCTCTCCCCTAAATCGATGTTGACGACGCCGCTATATGGGTCAGCGCTCATAGCGTAGACTTGGGCCACATGATATTTGTAGTTGTCCAAGCCTTTCTGCCTATTGGTAAACTCCAGCAACTCTTTCAAATTTTTGTTGTCCGCCTCCAGCTTATTCAGCCTCATCGTGTCTTTGGCGTAGTGAGAAAATGTTGCTCTGAGCACTTTGTTTTCGTCGTACAAATTTTTTAAATCGCGGATATCCTGAAAGAAACCCGCTATCGCTTGAGCGGGTCTGTAGAATAGCCCTTGGGTCCAGGAGACCGTGTCTTTTACGAACTTTTCGGGCCAGCTCATTCCAGGTCTCAGCATCGTCAAACCCATCAAAATAACGAAGATGATCAAGGAAACCAAAAGGACAACAATTTTTTTGTTTCCCATAAATTTGAACAAACAGATCCACCTTCTAATCTATCGTCATTTTACCGTCTAACTCGACCTCCGGCTGTAGATTTGGCTTTGAACAAATGAATGTTGTCCAGCGCTCTTCCTGTTCCAATAGCGACGCAATCCAGAGGGTTCTCGGCGACCATAACCGGCATCCCGGTTTCTCTGGCCAGCAGCTTGTCCAAATTGCGGAGCAATCCACCGCCTCCGGTCAGCACGATGCCGCGATCCATAATGTCTGCCGCCAGCTCCGGAGGACATTTCTCCAACGTAACCTTGACCGCATCGACGATGCTGGTCACCGGATCCGACAACGCCTCGGCAATTTCCTCCGAAGTAACCGTCATCGTTTTGGGCAATCCGCTCACCAGGTCGCGTCCCCGTATTTCGATCGTTTCGTTTTTTTCCATTGCAATGGCAGAGCCGATTTCAATCTTCATCGTTTCGGCCGTCCGCTCCCCGATCATTAAATTGTACATTTTCTTAATATACTGGGTGATGGCATCATCCAGATCATCGCCGGCAATTCTTATCGAGCGACTGGTAACGATGCCCCCGAGAGAAATAACTGCGACTTCGGTTGTACCGCCCCCGATATCGACAACCATGCTTCCAGTGGGCTCCCATACTGGCAGGTCTGCCCCGATCGCCGCCGCAAACGGCTCCTCGATCGTAAAGGCCTCACGCGCTCCGGCTTGCTTCGTCGCATCCTCTACCGCTCTTTTCTCCACGGCGGTGATGCCCGAAGGCACACATACCATTACACTCGGATGGCGCTGAAAAAGAGGGCGCTGCTTTAACGCCTGGCGGATAAAATATTTGATCATCGTAGCCGTCGTTTCAAAATCGGCAATGACACCGTCCTTCATGGGACGTACGGCGCGAATATTGCCAGGAGTCCGGCCAATCATTTTTTTGGCATCCTCCCCGACCGCTTCTATCGTTTTTGTATCGGTACGCAGGGCAACAACGGACGGTTCCCTGACGACAATTCCTTTTCCTTTGACATAGACGAGGGTATTAGCCGTTCCCAGGTCAATCCCCAGGTCTTTTGAAAATCCACCAAACATAAATAGAAGCTCCCTTCCTGCAATTCAACTGCATTTAATCATTATATTACATATACCCTTTTTCCTTCAAACTGATATAACTGCGATCTCCGATAATAATATGATCCAGCACATCAATTCCGATAATTTGCCCCGCTTCAACCAGCCTTTGGGTTATCTCAATATCTTCGGGACTAGGAGTCGGATCGCCGCTGGGGTGATTGTGTACGCAAATAATAGATGCGCTGCTTCTTCGAATCGCTGCCAGAAAAACCTCCCGGGGGTGAACGATAGAGGCGTTAAGACTGCCTATGGACAAGGTTTCCTTGGCCTGGACATGATTCTTAGTGTTTAGAAACAGGCAAACGAAGTGTTCCTTCTGTAAATATCTCAAATCTTCGGAGAGCAAAGAGTGGACATCCTGCGGAGATCGAATCGTTACAGCTTCCTGATGGAATGAGGTCGCCAGCCTGCGACCAAGCTCAATTCCTGCCTTGAGCTGGAGCGCCTTGGCCATGCCGATTCCTCGGGTCTCCATCATCTGATCGACGCTCATCTCAACCAAGCCACGCAAAGACCCCGCCTCGCGCAAAATGCGCTGTGCGAGTTGAACCGCTGATTCCTGATAGGTTCCCGTACGTAACAAAATAGCCAGCAATTCCGCATTGCTCAGAGCATGAGCCCCATACCGCTGCATTCGTTCTCTAGGTCTGTCCTCATGGGGAATCTCGCTCAATGTCATTGTTTGAGATTCCATTCTCTCCCCACTTCCTTGTTAGAAATTAAGGCATTAAAGCTTTGTCAGAAATAAACTTTACGTAGAGAAGACTCCGGCTTCCAAGTCTCTTGCTTGTATTTCCATTATGTATCCCAAAGTATGTGCAGTGAAATACAAAGGAGAAACCCGCTCCGCAGTTTATCGCTCCTTCTGGACTAACAATCTTTAACGCCGATTAATTAACCTATTACAAAACGTCGATATCAAAGGATTGAAGCATATCAGAAAGCAGATTTAACGAAAGTCCTACCACGTTAAAATAATCGCCCTCGATCGACTCCACCATCGTAGCCCCAATGCCTTGAATGGCGTAGGAGCCGGCTTTGTCCATCGGTTCTCCCGTTGCAATATAATGGTCAATTTGGCTTTCAGTGAGCGGCTTGATGACGACTTTCGTCATCCGATGGGCAATCAACGACTTGCCCGTCCCCGTCTCGATGCAAGCAATGCCCGTATACACTTGGTGCGTGCTGCCCTGCAGCATCTGAAGCATTCTTCGAGCGTCATTCCGGTCTTCCGGCTTGCCGAGCACCCTTCCGTTATAAACAACGATTGTATCCGAACCGACCACGATTTGACGTGGAGGGCCAGCGGGCAAACGTTCATAGACAGCCCGGGCTTTTCTTTCGGACAACGTTTCTACAATCTGTCCGGGAGTTAATCCATCCTCGATCGTTTCGTCGGCTTCGCTAGCCATCACCTCATAAGGAAGACCGAGATTACGGATCAATTCCCGCCTGCGCGGTGAGGTGGAAGCAAGAATAAGACGGCCTGAAGGTGTTGAACTCACGACGAAACCTCCTCGAAAATAGACTGGCTATGGAGCATCGACTATTCCAGTTGCCTGTTCAATGGGCCAGCCAGGAATTCCTATTGGAGCGCGGGATCACACCAAAACCTCCCTACACCAAACACAATCTCTTTAAATAGATTGTTCAGAAAGTTCCCTTTTGATCACAAATGATATCAGGCAGCCGCTCACGCGAAAGTTACGGAGACTCATCAAAACCTAAGCCGTGATAGTCCTCGAAAGTGCGGATTTATCACATCCTGATAAAGATTTTAGACGACAAATACAAGAGGCACACTTGAATAGATGTTCTTCACGAAAGCTTACAGCTAACGCTGGTCCCGTTCCAAACCTCTCTCCGCACTTTTTACCGGTTATTAAAGCTTCCGATAAATCCAAATAGCCAGAACAATCCCTAATATGCTTACCAAATTTAGTTTGATCTGAAAATACAAATCATATTTAATAATTTGTAAATCCGCTTTGGGCTGCCAAACAATATCGGCCGATTTTGTCAGAAAAGAAAGGGCTTGTACCGGTGCGAGTAGTTGAGTAATGATAGCCCCGGCTATCAGGCCGATCAGTAAAAACAAAATCAAAGTTAGCGTATTTTTCTTCATTAGCTGTTGTCCCTCGCGATAAATTTACAAACTCTATTCATATTATACGGGTTAACGAATGTCAATACAATGAATGTCGAAAAGATTCGTATTTTCACATCCGGTTTGTCGAAAAAAGGAAAAAAGAGGGCGTTAGGCGAAAAAAAGTAAGATACCTGATCTCTTCGCGCTCCAGTCACTGCAAAGGTTTCAAGCCGATTTTCGCTCTGGGAAAGTGGAGTGATAAATTCTTATCAATTAAAAAAATCATTCCGATGCGGCACAATTTCCCCAACAGGGTGCTAAGCATCGGAATGAAAGCTTCCTTCATATCGATTGAGAATAATCCGCATCGGGACGTGCTTCCACAAATTGATTAAACGCTACTTTACTGCAATTTTCTCCAACAATTCCTTCTCCGCGAGAACAAAATTCATCAGGCTTGTCTGGGCCTCCCACAGCATCGAGCCGGCAGGATTCTTTTTATACTCATCAATGGATTGGATGGCCGTATTCATAGCCTGATCCAGCTTCTGCAGAATCGGCTTCGCCTCTTCCGGGGCTTCCCTGGATACATTGGAGGCTGCCGTGCTCCACACTTCATGTCTCTCCTTCAAGGACTGCATGCTTTTCTCATCCATCGGTGTCGGAGTGGCTTCCTCCAGATGAACAGCCGTCATTCCGCTAATAATTTGGACCAACTGATCCGATTGCGTCAAATAATTTTCCAGTATCTCCGTACTGCCTGGCCAGTTCACTTTAGTCAGTGCCGGCAGAGAATAATTTTTGACATAAATCTCTATTTGCCGGCTTTGCAGTTCCTTGCTCAAATTAAGCGCATCATTGCGATCGGCCGCAATACCAGCATATACATAATGCCTGTCGGACTGTTCGATAGCTCCGGCCAGCCCCTGGCGGCGCAATTCTTCCTGAGCCGTCTGCGCTCCTTCTGCAGTGCTGAATATTCCATTCTGGAGTATTGACAAAGTTTTGGCCGCAATATGAATGTCGACCCCGCTGACTGCGCTCTGGGAGACTGCTTCTGTCATCCCGTTCTGCGTGTTCCCGGATGCCCCTATGGTTCCAGCATCCTCTCCGCCTTCAGTCCCGCTGACCGAAGCTGCGGAATCCGGTGAGATCTGGCCCCCCGTTCCGATTTCCTGTGGACTCACCTTGCCGCCCAACATCGACAAAACGAAAAATCCTAGCAGCACCCCGGTAGCTACAGCTGCGGCTACGGCGCTAACAATTTTGAGCCAGGGCGGTTTAGAATAGCGGACATATCTCGTCGTCGTTATAACCGGCTGCTCTTCATAGGGCGGGGAATACGAACCCCTCAAGCTTTCTTCCCTCTCTCGCCTCGGCTCCTCCTCTATAATCGGGGACGGAGGATTGCCCTTCGGCTCGTTATCCCAATCCGGCTGCCTGCGTTCCGTCGTTTCCCGGATCAGTCGTTCTATTCTTTCCGTTTCTTCATCAAAGGGACTCTTCCACGTCCCGAAATCACTTGTATATTGGTTAAGACGATCCGGAGTTTCCTCCACCACCTGAAACTCCTCCTGATGAAGAGGAATCACCGCATGCCGCCCCCGCTTCCTTGTGCGTTCCCGGTCTCCATCCGGCTGATTGTCCAGTCGATATGTGATCCTCGCTTTGTTCATTGCTTTCTCCCCTTGTCCTTCTTGGTACTACTAGACTATGACCTGTCCCTGCAAAATATGAAAGAAGAGTAGCCCGGTTCACAGAAAAATCGGGCCGCAAAAAGGAAAACCCCCTTCTCATAGAAAAGGGGGTTTTCATCAAACCACTATAGAAATCTGCTATTATTAGGCAAAATGCCATATACAACCAGTCATCAGGTCTTTTACGGCTGAGACTACTGGACCTTTTGCTGTCTCGTTCCCCATTCATTAACCAGGCCGGCAGCGACCTTCCATATGTCGCCGGCCCCCATCGTCAGAACGAGATCGCCAGGTCTGACCTGATCCAGCAAAAAGCTCTGCACTTCTTCTTTTGTCGGAATGTAAGTCACATTCGGATTGCTGTTCTTGCGGATAAGCTCCACCAGCCTCGAAGAAGACACCCCTTCGATCTGTGCCTCCCCAGCCGGACTGTAGATGTCTGTAATAATGACCTCATCGGCCTGCCCGAAAGCTTGACTAAACTGTTCCAACAAGAAAAAGGTACGGGTGTACCGCTGAGGCTGGAAAATAGCGATGATCCGTTTGCCCGTAGCCTTGGCAGCATAGATCGTCGCTTCGATTTCTGTGGGATGGTGAGCGTAATCATCAATGACCAGAACATCATCCATCTCACCCAGCACTTGGAAACGGCGCTTAGCTCCCCGGAATTCGGTGATGGCCTCCGCGACCTGATCGAAGCTCAAGCCGGCTTCCATACAGGTAATTAACGTAGCCAGAGCATTGTAGACGTTATGTTTGCCGGGAACGGACAGGTGAATTCGACCCAGCCATTCGCCGTGTCGCCGAACGTCGAACGACACCTTGCGGTCCCCCAGCTGTATATTAGATGCAATATAGTCGGCTTCCTCGCGCAAGCCGTAAGTAATGACTTCGCTCTGAATACTTGGCAGCAAATCCTGAAGGTTCTCGTCATCATAACAAACGATCGCCTTCCCTCCCTGACTCACTTGAGATAAAAATTGAGCATAAGCCTGCTTAAGCTTATTAAAATCACCCTCATAATTTTCCAGATGATCCGCTTCAATGTTGGTCACCACCGCCAGAAAGGGATGGTACTGCAGGAAGGAGCCGTCGCTTTCGTCCGCCTCCGCAACAACAAAATCTCCTTGCCCTGCCTTGGCATTGTTGCCGAGATTCATCACTTCTCCGCCAATGATGTAGGTCGGATCCTGTTCACATCGTTCCATAACCAGGGCGATCATGGAGGAGGTTGAAGTCTTGCCGTGTGCTCCGGCGACCGCCACCCCCTTCCGCTCGTTCATTAGCCGGGCGAGCATTTGCGCACGATGCAGAATGGGAATGTGAAGTTCCTCCGCTTTACGCATCTCCACATTATCTTTGGACAATGCGGTCGAATAAACGACCAAATCAGCCCCCTGGACATGATTGGCCTGATGACCGATATAAACCTGGGCTCCTCTTGCCTCCAGCTTCTCAATCAATTCCTGCGAAGCCAAGTCGGAACCCGAGACGTTGTATCCCATCTCCAGCATAACTTTGGCGATGGCGCTCATGCCATACCCGCCGATACCGATAAAATGAACGTGCTCTGGAATGTTCACGATGTGCTCACCAACCTTTTTCAGATTCGGACTCAAACAGAATCCATGAACGGACATCAGAAATTAAATAGAGGGTTCCGGAGACGACTGCCAAATCTTCGGGACCGGTTCTGCTCAGCAGCATTTCCAATGCTTTCTTCCAATCGGGCTCCACCGTAATTTCGATTTCCCGATTTTGCTCTTGCAGCACTTCACGAGCTTTAACCGCCAGAGCTTCGGCACTTTGCTTTTTGCGGAAATTCGGCTCGGTAAGGATAACGGTATCCGCCAAAGGCAGTATATGCCTAAAGTAGTCAGAATGCTCCTTCGTCGACAGCATGCCGATCATTAGATGCAGCTTGCGGTACTTATACACGGAAGCCAATGCTTCCGCCAGCGTCGCCGCTCCCTCTGGATTGTGGGCTCCATCCAAGAGCAGAGGCGGGTGGTCAGAGACCATTTCCAGCCGGCCCGGCCATACCGTCTCCGCTAAAGCGGCATATAGATCTTCTTTCTCCACGATCAGAGCATAATACTGGCGAAGAACCTCAATAACCATCAAAGCGACAGCCGCGTTCTTATACTGATGATATCCATTAAGAGAAATCGTTAAACCTGTCATCTCCCGAAAAGGCCCGCGAAAATCAAACTGCTGCCGATTAAGCTCAGACGATACCACCTGATACTCGAAATCACGTCCGAGCCAGTAATGCGTCGATTTTTTGTCTCTGCAAACTTGCTCGATAGCCTCCAATGCCTCCGGCTGCTCCACGGCGGAGACAAGAGGAACGCCGGCTTTAATTATGCCGGCTTTTTCCAAAGCAATCCGGTCCAGAGTATTTCCTAACACGTCCATATGATCATGGCCAACATTCGTAATGACCGACAATACAGGGTTTACAATATTGGTCGAGTCCAATCTTCCGCCCAGCCCGGTTTCCCATACGACATAATCGGGGTAAACCACGGTCGCAAAATAGAGAATAGCCAGAGCCGTCGTAAACTCGAACATCGTCGGGTGACCCAGCTCGGATGCGGCCATCTCTTCCGCCAGCGGTTTAAGCCGGTTGGCCAGCCGCAGTAAATCTTCCTCGCCTATATCCTCTTCGTTGTACCGAAGACGGTCCGTGAACTTCTCGATATAAGGGGAAGTAAATGTACCGACATCATATCCATTGCGACGCAACACTTTGGTCAGGAAGGCACAGGTAGAGCCTTTGCCGTTCGTTCCCGCTACATGGATAAATTTGAGCCTCCGCTCCGGATGGTCCAGCTTTTCCATGAACGTTTCCATCCGCTTCAATCCGGGGCGAATTCCGAAGGGCTGCAATCCGGTAATCCAGTCAACAGCCTCGGCATACGTTTGAAAACTTGAGCTTGTCAGTCCGCTTTTTCCATTCATTGCTCTCATCCTTTTAAGAGGAGGTTCAAAAAGTCTGCCTTTTGAACTCTCAAGTTAATATATGAAGTTAAGGCTATAATTTGACAGGTTCAGCTATCCATTAGGCGGGTCAAAATTAAGATTGCTTCAATTCAGCCAGCCGTGCCATCACTTTATCGCGCTTGTCGGAATAATCAGCGAGCTTCGCTCTTTCCTCTTCAATGACCTTGGCCGGCGCTTTAGCGATAAATCCTTCGTTGGCAAGCTTCTTTTCCACCCGGTTCACTTCCGCGTGCAGTGTCTGAAGCTCCTTCTCCAGTCTCGCTATTTCCTGCGACAGATCTATCAAGCCCGACAGCGGCAAATAAATTTCCGCTCCGGTGACAAGGGCCGTCATCGCCTTATCCGGAGTGGCAAGCTCGGTGTTGATCTCCAACAGCGACGTATTGCAGAACCGCCGCAAGTACTCTTCGTTGCGCTCCAGAATAGCTTTAGCGTCGGCATGAACCGGCTTAATCAGCAGCTCCACCTTCTTGCTCATCGGCACGTTAACCTCCGCGCGAATATTGCGCACGGACCGGATGATGCCCATCAACAGCTCCATTTCTTTAACGGCAGCGGGAGCTTCGAACGATTTCTGTTCTTGCGGCCATGCGGCCAGCGTAATCGTCTCCCCTTCGTGAGGAAGGTGCTGCCAGATTTCTTCGGTAATGAACGGCATGAACGGATGAAGCAGCCGCAGAGTCCCGTCCAGCACGTAGGTAAGCACCGATTGCGCGTTCTTCTTCTCCTCCGGCTTCTGCCCATGTAAGGACAGCTTGCTGAATTCAATATACCAATCGCACAGATCATCCCAGATGAAGTTATAGAGCAGCCGGCCCGTCTCTCCGAACTCGTACTGATCAATCAACCGGGTGACGTCGCGGACGGTTTCGTTGAACCGGTGCAGAATCCAGCGGTCAGCCGTGCCAAGCGATCCGCTCAAATCGATGTCTTCCGTACGGAAGCCTTCAAGGTTCATTAGCGCGAAGCGCGAGGCGTTCCATATTTTATTGGCAAAATTACGGGCCTGCTCGACCCGTTCCCAGCGAAATCGAAGATCCTGACCCGGTGTGCTGCTGGTCGAAATCATATAACGCATGGCATCGGCTCCATATTTGTCCACTACTTCCAGCGGGTCTACGCCGTTGCCGAGCGATTTGGACATTTTGCGTCCATCCGCATCACGAACCAGCCCATGCATAAGCACGTCCTTAAACGGAATTTCTTCCGTAAACTCCAGGGCGGTAAAAATCATTCTGGCCACCCAGAAGTAAATAATATCATAGCCCGTCACGAGCACATTGGTCGGATAAAACCGCTGCAGATCCGCAGTCTTCTCCGGCCAGCCCAGCGTGGAGAAAGGCCATAGCGCCGAGCTGAACCAGGTATCAAGCACATCCTCGTCCTGACGAAGCTCGGTTCCGCCGCACTTCCCGCACTGGCTGACCGCTTCGCGAGCGACATGAATCTCTCCGCAATTACCGCAATACCAGGCTGGAATCCGGTGTCCCCACCACAGCTGACGGGAAATACACCAGTCGCGGACATTTTCGATCCAATTCAAATAAATTTTTTCGAATCGGTCGGGAACAAAACGTACGCCTTGCCCTGATTTTTGCGTCTCAATCGCCTTGGCAGCCAGCGGCTTCATATTTACAAACCATTGAGTGGACAAGTACGGCTCCACTACGGCTCCGCTGCGTTCGCTATGTCCTACCTGATGAACGTGCTCTTCGATTTTGCTCAACACACCCGCAGCCTGTAAATCGGCCACGATCTGCTTGCGGCAAGCAAATCGGTCCATTCCCTCATACTTGCCGGCATTATCGTTCATCGTTCCGGATTCGTCCATGACGAGAATTTGCGGCAGATTATGCCGGTTGCCTACTTCAAAGTCATTCGGATCGTGGGCCGGAGTAATTTTCACCGCTCCGCTTCCAAATTCCTTCTCGACATATTCATCGGCTACGACCGGGATTTCGCGGCCGACAATGGGCAGGATCAGCATTTTGCCAATCATGTCTTTATACCGTTCGTCCTCGGGGTGAACCGCTACCGCCGTATCTCCCAGCATCGTCTCCGGACGGGTGGTTGCCACCGTAATCGAGCCGCTGCCGTCCTTCAACGGGTAGACCAGGTGATACAGGTTGCCCTGAACCTCCTTATATTCGACCTCGATATCCGACAGAGCCGTTCTGGCCGCAGGATCCCAGTTAATAATATACTTCCCGCGGTAAATTAGCCCCTTCTCATACAAGGAAACGAACACTTCCCGCACCGCATTGGAAAGACCCTCGTCCAGAGTAAATCGCTCGCGGGAGTAGTCCAGCGAGAAGCCCATTTTGGCCCATTGCTCGCGAATGGAATCGGCGTAAAGCTCCTTCCATTCCCATACCTTCTCCAGGAAGGCAACACGACCCAGATCGTACCGGGATTGCCCTTCCTCGCGCAGCTTCTGCTCTACCCTGGTCTGAGTAGCAATTCCCGCATGATCGGAGCCCGGCAGCCACAATGTGTCAAACCCTTGCATCCGCTTCGTGCGGATCACAATATCCTGGAGGGTAAAGTCCAGCGCGTGACCAATATGAAGCATTCCCGTGACGTTCGGAGGCGGGATAACGATCGTATATGGCTCAGCGTCCGGTCTTTGTCCCGCTTTGAAATATTCGCCCTTTAACCAGCTTTGGTACCATTTGTGTTCGGCCTCTTTCGGATCGTATGTGGTAGGCATCTCGATCGAAGGCTGATTCGTTTTCGTTTCATTCATTAACCTTAATACCTCCTGTCTATTCAACACCAAATACCCCACAAAGTGACGTTTGGCCTTCGAAGCGTATTCCTATTACTTTGCGGGGGGCCCCGGAATAAATCCCAATGTCAAAAAGCCTTTCGCCGCAAAGGACGAAAGGCTGTTCTTCCGTGGTACCACCTTAATTCCGCGCAATCCTGCACGCGGCACTTGAACAGATAACGGCTGTGTCCGGCAGAGCAGCGCTTCTGTCCAGACAACAGACTTATCGCTTCTCTACAAACTCCAGGGCGACATTCGGCCAGTTACATCCTGCAAAGCCTTCCAGCCTGGGGCTCCGCTCTCTGAAGGGTTCACTGCCTACTCCTCCCTATCTTCGCTTATGGGTTATATTTGGTTGTCCAATGGGAAGAAAATCCTCTCCCGCCCCCCGCTCAAGGGAGCTTACATATAGACTATGATAAACATATTCGCCGGGTGAGTCAATATTTTGATAAATTCCCCATGAATACAGCATATCCAGGTTTGTCCGTTTCATAAACTTAGTCATACAAGTTATCGTAAAAGGGGGGATCCGACGATGCAGCGATGGTGGTTCAAAATAAGAATTACGATTAGAGCCGTGCTTTTCCCACTCATATGCGTGCAATTTATCCGAACTTTATTGCTTCCCAATCCTCTGGACGTCTTTTTTTTATTCGCTTTCTTCCTACTATATCTCGGCTTTCTGTTCGATATGTACTGAATCCGATACTACCCTATGAGTCTGTCCGACAGTGCCACTCTAGAATATTTGTTCATACGCTGAATTCGGCCAATAAAGATTAGCATCTCGTTCCAAGAAAGAAGCCTGAGAAGCTTCCGTTAATCCCAACAAACAACAATAAGCCCCAAGGCTTCCAAGTAGGAAGCCTTGGGGCTTAAAATATAACTAAATCATGGAATGTAAAGAACCTGTCCCTCTTCTATCGGCTGATCCCCTAGACGGTTGCACAAAATAATTTCACGAGGATTGATGTTGTATCTCTCGGCGATCGTGTCGATGGAATCTTCCTTCTGCACGATGCACATGCGCATCCTCTTGAATTGATTCTCCGCGCCTTCCTCGCGGATAAACAGCCGTTTCCATTCTACGCCTTCCTTCGCCGCCGGCTTCTCTGCAGCTTCCTGCTCCCTTGTATTGGCGGCGTGATCGGTTTCGAGCTCGGTAATATCGGTTTTTTGAACCAGATTAGTTAGATGATACGGCGGATTAGGATCGGAGGACGACTTTTTACCGAAAGCAATCTTCAGCTCCTGCTTCTCCTCCGGCATGGATACCGCAATGATCTCCTCTGCTTCCTCGTTAGCCTCGGCAGAAACCGCCTCCGCCAGCTCTTGGTTAGCTTGATTAGCTTCGTTAGCTGCAATAAATTCGTTAGGCTCGTTCTCCTGCAAGACCGGCGCTTCCGCCTTCTCTTCAGAGATAGGACCCTCGGAACGATCCGTCCCCGCTAAATCTGACCATTCAGAGCCTGACTGTGAACGGTCCCTTTCGACCACAGGCTGCTGCTCTGCATCCGCACCGGATGTGCAAGATTCGTTCGACGCGCTTTCGCTCTGTTCCGATCGTCCATCATCGGAAAAACCGGGTTTAGCAGATGGCTCCATCGGGTCGATCTTGGGAAGCTCTGGCAAATCAATCTCAACCCGTTCATCTGGGCTCTTGTCGTCTGAACGCACGGTAAAAAAGGAGTCCGCCCAGGAGACGCTATTCGCAGAAGTCTCCGCGTCTTCTCCTGATTGGGCAGCTGCCGCCCCCTGATCACCGTCCTCATTGCATTCCTCCGGGCTGCTTCTTGGCGAAGCCGGACGGAAAGATACCGATATTTGCTCCGCAGATGTCCGGGACTGCTCTTCCCCGTCCTGCGCGGCATCCGTCCCATCGAAGAAGGCCTGCGGTTCCTGCGGCTCCACTGGTTCATCCCGGCTTCTCGCATCCGCTCTCTCCATCCCGGCAAAGGTTTCCGGTTCGCGGCGAATATCCACTTCCGGCCGGATGACCGGTTTGCTTTGCGCCTTCTCTTCCGCCTCGGTCGCCGGGAACTCCCGCGCCCTCGTTTCCTCCTTGCCAATGGCTGACGCTTCCTGACGCTCCGAGACCTCCTGTCCCCTCTCTTCCATCTCAGCCTCGGCTGCCCATTGCTGATTCCAGGCTTCTGCATCTTCCGCCCTGTGAACGACGGTAAATTCCTCTTCTTCCTTCCAGCCTTCCTCCGCTTTGGAGGTCACTTCGATTCCATGCAGCGACAATACGCCGGTTACATTGAGGCTGCGAGCGGACAGCAAATCGATATCGAAATTTTCAATTTCGACGGCAATATCTTCGAGCCGATGAATCCGGTTCATGGGCAGAGTAATTTCCACCGGAATAAAATGCTCCAGCGTCCGCCTGTCCTCCCCATCGTCTCCCAAATATGTACCGGTGAGCCACAAATTTCCTTTTAAAACGGCTTGCTCTTCCTCCTGCATCACCTGAATGTGCGGGATCATTTCGATTTCCTCAAGCGCTTGAATGCCTGCCAAGCTTTCATCCAAGTGCACCCGTTCATATACGTCGAAGCGCAACCCGCTTTGATGCTCGGTCACCCTGACTCCTCCCTTCTTGAATCGAGACTTTCCTTGCTCAATCCATTTATATGGGAGATTTAAGGAGAGCATGCCACATTTTTTCGGTTAGCCTTCTGAGCAGGCTTGAATTAAATTAGCTAAATCATCGGGAAGCGGGGCTTCCACAGCCACGATCTCCCGGGTAAGAGGGTGGGGAAAAGACAAGGCCAGTCCATGCAAAGCCTGACGAGAAATGGAAGCGGTCCTCCCCCCGTAAAGTAGATCTCCGATAATCGGATGATCGATATAACTTAGATGGACTCGAATTTGATGGGTGCGCCCGGTTTCCAGCTTCAGCTTCAGCAGAGTGGCCCCGGCATAGCTCTCCAGCGTTTCGTAACGAGTCATCGCAGCCTGTCCTGTTTTGCGGCTTACCCGGCGTCGTTGGGAATGATGCCTGTCTCTTCCTATAGGAGCCTGGATCGTGCCCTGTTCCGGCTTTACCTGACCTGCCACTAACGCGACATAGAACCGCTCCATTTCATTATCACGCAGCTTCTCATCCAGAATAAGCTGGGCGAATTCGTTCTTGCCGTAGAGAACCGGGCCGGTCGTGTCTTCGTCCAGCCTGTGAATATGCCGTACCCGGCAGGCTTGCCCGGTCGACTCGTAATAGGAGGCTACCGCATTGGCCAGTGTCCCCCGTCCGCCCCGATCGGTCGGATGGACAGCCATTCCCGCCGGTTTATTGACTACCAGACAATAATCATCCTCATACAGGACGTCCAAATCCATCCATTCCGGCTCATAACCGCTATTTTCTGCGGGGAATAAACGGATGAGAAGCCGGTTCCCTTGGCGGCGAACGCCATCCGTACGCAACAGCTTGGCCTTCAGCTTGTCCGGAATGCCGAGATGAATTAGAAACCCCTCCACGCATTCGTCGGACAGATTTGCCGCATTTGGAGTGGCGGACGAAGCTGAGTCCAAGGCAGCTTCCACAGTGGTTCTAAGAGGTTGCAAATTCGCCGCTTCCCTGTTCTCTACCAATTCCGTAAGCGGGTCATCCTCCGACTTGACCCGCGGCCTGGTCCTAGTTATAGCCGTTGTCGCAGACGTAACAACCAGCCATTCTCCTTTGCGCGACAGCTTCACCTCGAACGAATCCCCATAAACCATATCCCGACGAGTACAAGCCCAAACAAGCCAATAATAAGAATCAAATCCAAAGGCAAGCCGGCAATTACATATTTACTCAAATTGACATCCTCCTGTCCTGCATGTAAAAGAAAAAAGCTTGGCATGAATCGATCATGCCAAGGCAGAGGGTTAATAAAAGTCAAGTGGATACCCCTGGCGGGGAGATCGCTATGAATGAATGGTTATGAGACTCTCGCTCTCATTTCTCGCTTACAGCCTCTTCAGCGCTTCATAATGCCGTTCCAGCGTCATCTCGATCTCTTGCTCCGAGTGTGCTGCGGAGACGAACATTCCCTCGAATTGGGAAGGGGCGACGGAGACGCCTACATCAAGCAGGTTGGCAAAATACCGATTAAACAGCGAGAGATCGGATGTTTTTGCCGTATCATAGTTGATTACTTGCTGCTCTGTAAAGAAAGGACAGACCATGGAGCCCACTCGATTAATGGTGCTCGGGATGCCGATTTCCCTGGCGTTGGCAGTGATGCCCTCCTCCAGTCTGGAGGCTCTCTTCTCCAGCGCCTCATACACTTCCGGCGTCATCAGCTTTAACGTCGTATATCCAGCGGCCATCGCCAACGGATTGCCGGACAAGGTGCCCGCCTGATAAATCGGACCGCTCGGAGCCATTTGCTCCATAATTTCCCGTTTGCCGCCATAGGCCCCGACAGGGAGACCGCCACCGATGACTTTGCCGAGGCAGGTCAGGTCCGGCGTCACCCCGAACAAGCCTTGGGCGCTATAATACCCGACCCGGAAGCCGGTCATGACCTCGTCAAAAATAAGCAGCGTGCCGTACTCATTCGTTACATCCCGCAAGCCCTGCAAGAAGCCCGGAAGCGGAGGTACGACTCCCATATTGCCCGCTACAGGCTCGACGATAACAGCCGCGATTTGTTCACCGAACTTGTCGAAGGCCAGCCGAACCGATTCAAGATCGTTATAAGGAACCGTGATCGTATTGGAGGCGACCCCTTCCGGAACGCCCGGACTATCAGGCAGCCCCAGGGTGGCCACTCCGGAGCCGGCTTTGATGAGCAGAGAATCCGAATGTCCGTGATAGCATCCCTCGAACTTCATAATTTTATTGCGGCCCGTGTAGCCTCTGGCCAGGCGAAGCGCGCTCATCGTCGCTTCTGTTCCGCTGTTGACCATCCGAACGATGTCAATCGACGGAATCCGTTCCGCAACGAGCTTGGCCATTTCGGTCTCCAGCTCGGTAGGCGCTCCGAAGCTCGTTCCCCGGGCGGCTGTCCTTTGGACCGCTTCCACTACTTCCGGGTGAGCGTGCCCCATAATGAGAGGTCCCCAGGAGCAGACATAATCGATAAACTCATTGCCATCGATATCGTACACTCTCGAGCCTTCCGCCCTCTCTATGAAAACGGGGGTAAGCCCGACCGATTTATAAGCACGGACCGGACTGTTCACTCCACCGGGAATATATTGCTTAGCTTCTGCAAACGCGGCTTTTGATTTCGTATCTATTCGCCCCTGAGATTGATTCAACATACTCACCTGTCCTTCTCCTTGTCATTCTGGTTTATATTTAGCAGCAGTCCGTCAGGACCGGCTCATCTGCTCTGCCATTTGCAGCGCCGCTTCCTTGCCTTGGCGAATGCAATCCGGCAGCCCGACTCCATGAAAGCCCGCTCCGGTCAGGAGCAGCCCCGGAATAAACTCGGCAGCTTCTTTCCTGGCCTGACGGATAACGTCCAGATGGCCTACCGGATACTGCGGCATCGATCGCGGGAGTCTTGTAATTTCGTAAAACAATGGCTCCGCCTCAATGCCTGTCAATTCCTTCATATCCTTGCGAACCCCGCGCATCAGCTCTTCGTCGGAAAGCTTCATCCATTCCTCTTGTCCCGATCGGCCGATATAACAGCGAATAAGCACCTTGCCCTCGGGAGCGGTATGCATCCATTTGGAAGAGGTCCAGGTACACGCTGTTATAAACCGTCCTTCCTTACGCGGCACGAGAAACCCCGATCCATCCAGATCGTGCGGAACTTGGCTGGCATCAAAGGCGGATATGACGTTGGCGACGGACACGTAAGTCATGCCCCCGAGCTTCTGAACCGCAGGAAGCTCCGGCAGCAGCTCAGCCAGGGCATAGGTTGGCAGCGCTACAACCACCCCGTCGGCGATCTGACTGTCGCCGTTATCCAGAACAATACGGCCTTGCCCGCCGTCCAGCCGCTCGATACCGGCTACGCCTCGGCCTGTTATTATTTGCACGCCTGCCCGCCGCAAAGCATCCTCCAGCCCCCGGATCAGCGTCATCAGTCCGTCCCGATAGGAGAGGAACAGACTGTGCCGGACTTCCTCCGGGACTCCGCTAGGCGGAGGGGTTTGTTTCTTGCTTTCGGTCATGCCGAGAATGAGGCTGCGTTTGTTCTGCTCCAGCGCCTGGAATTGGGGAAAGGTCGCCTGCAGGCTAAGCTGGTGAGTATCTCCGGCATAAATTCCGGCCAATAACGGCTCGGCAATATTATTCAGAACCTCCCTGCCCAGCCTTCGCTCCAGAAATCCGCCCAGCGATTCATCTCCGGATTCCTTCCGCCGGGGAAGAACCAGATCCATTGCCGCTCTGACCTTCCCCCATGGAGAGATAAGCCCGCTCTTCATAAAAGGCTTCCATTCCGTCGGAATGCCCAGATTAAGTCCCGGCGGCATGCGGTGAAGCTTGCCCCGGTTCATAATATAGGTTTTCTTGGCCTTCGGATTAGTCGGGACAAGCTCTTTCTCCAATCCAAGCTCCTTGGTCAAATCGATAATCGGTGTTTTTCGAGCGAGGAATGAGTCCGGGCCTTTCTCGATCACAAATCCATCCTTGGCCAGCGTGTTGACTTTGCCGCCGATCGTATGGTTTTTTTCAAGAACGGTAATGTCCGCCTTGATTTTATTTTCCTTCAACAACCGATCTATATAAAATGCGGCACTTAAGCCCGTGATCCCGCCGCCGATTACGACAATCTGCTTCGGTTCGGTCATAGCGAATCAATTCCTTTCAAGCTCCGCAGTAACAACGTCCGATAAAGTCTCCATATACAGCGGGTCTGTGTTCAAAGACTCCGTCCGCTCAAGATGGATGCCCAGCTTGTCAGCGGTTTGGCGGCATTCGATGTCAATGTCGTACAGCACTTCCAAGTGATCGGACACAAAGCCGATTGGACAGAGGAGAACATTCTTTACGTTCTCTTCCTTGTGGATCGTCTCCAGCGTTTCCAAGATGTCCGGACCAAGCCATGGCATCGCGGTTTGGCCCGCACTTTGCCAGCCGAACTGCCAGTTGGTCAGTCCGAGGCGATCGGCAATCGCCCGAGATGTCTCCATCAACTGATCGACATACGGGTCGTTCAGCTCCAATATTTTGGCCGGTAAACTATGTGCCGTAAAAATAACGCGAACCTCGTCCTTCTCCGCATCTCCGAACTTTTGCAGCGTGTTCTCCACACGCGATGATAATGCTTCAAGCAGCTTCGGGTGAAGGTGGTAGCTGTTCACAAACCGGATGGACAGTCCAAGTTCCTCTGCCTTCTGCTGGGCCCGCTTGTTATAGGTGCCCACGCTCATGGTTGAATAATGCGGAGCGAGCACTACACCGACCGCTTCGGTCAGCCCGTCCTTCACCATTTGCTCTACTCCGTCCTCAATGAACGGAGAGGCATGCTTCAATCCTTGATAGCAAACAAATTCAATGTCCGTCTGGTTGCGGTTCAGTGTTTCCTGTAAAGCGGCGACCTGACGGTCCGTATTCTTCCTCAGCGGAAAAAAACCGCCGACAATCGCTTCATAACGTTGTTTTAATTCGTTCAATTGCTCCGCGGTAGGCGGATGACCGCGGCGAATATGAGTATAGTAGGCCTCGATCTGATCCATGCTCTCTGGAGTCCCGTAAGACATGACGAGCACACCGACTTTACGCTTGGACATTCGAATTCACTTCCTTCGCGGATGGATTAAGCACAGAGCTTGAATAATCATGGACATATTCGGTCAATTCCTTCAGCTTCTCCAGCGAGGCTTCCGGGAACAATCCGTGCCCCAGGTTAAAAATATAGCCGGGCTTCAGCATTCCCTCATCCATAATCGCTTTGGCCTGTTCTTTAATGACCGACATCGGGGCCGTCAGCACGAGAGGGTCCAGATTGCCTTGAACAGCAAACCGGTTATCGAGCCTTCTCCGTCCCTCCGAGATGGAAAGCCGCCAATCCAATCCGATCACTTCCGCCTGCAGATCGATTATCGTTGGCAGAAGTTCTCCGGAGCTGACGCCGGGGAAATAGATTTTGGGCTCGGCCAGATGAGACAGCTCCTTAAAAATCCGTTCGATAACGGGTCGAACATATTGCTTGAAATCGTTCGGAGACAGCGCCCCCACCCAGCTGTCGAACAATTGAACAGCCTTGGCTCCCGAAGCAACGTGAGCTTTTAAGTAAGTGATGACCATATCTCCCAACTTGTCCATCAAACGATGCCATACTTCCGGCTCGGAATACATTAACTCTTTAGTCCGGATATAGTTCTTGGAAGGACGCCCTTCTATTAAATAGCTTGCGATAGTAAAAGGAGCTCCCGCAAACGAAATAAGCGGCACCTCGAGCTCGCGGTCCAGGATTTCAATCGTCTTCAACACGTGAGACAAATCCCCTTCCACATCAATCGGGCGCAGATTATCTATATCTTGCGTGGAACGAATCGGATTGGCGATAACGGGCCCCACGTTGGGCACAATATCGAAATCAATCCCCAAGGAAGCTACAGGATTCATAATGTCGGAATATAGAATCGCAGCGTCCACTCCCAGCTTCCGGACCGGCATTAATGTAACTTCGGCTGCCAATTCGGGCTGCAGGCAAATTTCGAGCAAGCTGTATTTTTCTTTAATCTTGCGGTATTCCGGATCATAGCGTCCAGCCTGGCGCATGTACCATACAGGAAGACGATCTACCGGCTGCTTGCGGCATGCTTTAAGAAACCTGTCGTTAGTAATCATATTTTTTCCTCATTTCCGTTAAATTGCTACCTCTCATTATGCCCTATTTAAATGAGCGTAACAACCGATCCGACAGCGATATTCCGACAATCCTATGACAAGCCGCCAGCAGCTCTGGGGTGACCTAACCTATCGAATCAACCGCAGAAAAAAATAACGGCCATGATTAAGACCGTTAATTCCACTTGATGCTTGCTATATAAAGGATTGACGTCGAAAGGATGCATTTTACATGCCAACCGACTGTATCCCTCTCTCTGTTCAGTCTCTCTGCTCTTTCAAGTATACAATGACGGAATGCTGCGGATCCGGAACCGATCATTCGACACCGTCCGCTCACTGCTCCTTAAGCCAACGGATAACATCTTTGGCGAAATAAGTAATTAAAATATCAGCGCCAGCCCGCTTCATTCCAAGCAGCATTTCCATTACGACCGCCTGCTCATCAATCCACCCTTTGTCAGCGGCAGCCTTAACCATCGAGTATTCCGCACTGACGTTGTAAGCTACGACCGGAAGGTCGAAGTTATCTTTAAGCGTCCGGATTACATCCATATAAGCCAAGGCCGGTTTAACCATCAGAAAATCGGCGCCCTCCGCCACATCGGTTTCCGCTTCGCGGATAGCTTCACGAAGATTGGCCGGATCCATCTGATAAGTTCTCCGATCTCCGAATTGCGGAGTGGAATGTGCCGCATCGCGGAATGGACCATAGAATGAGGACGAGTACTTGACGGAATAGGACATGACCGGGACCTGCTCGAAGCCGGCCTCATCCAACGCTGCGCGAATAGCGGTTACAAAGCCGTCCATCATGTTGGAGGGGGCGATAATATCGGCACCGGCCTTCGCTTGCGAAACCGCCGTACGGGCGAGCAGCTCCAAGGAGCGGTCGTTGTCGATCACCGCCTGCCGGCTGACCGGATCCTGAACGACGATGCCGCAATGGCCATGATCGGTAAATTGACAGAGGCAAGTATCCGCTATGACAAGCAGCTCCGGATAGAGCTCCTTGATCCGGCGGGTCGCCTGCTGGACGATTCCGTCTTCTTCGAAGGCGGAAGTTCCTTCGGCATCCTTATGCTCGGGAATTCCGAACAGCAGCACCGCCTGAATACCCAGCTCATGAATTTCAGCGAGCTCCTCTTCCAGCCGATCCAAAGAATAGTGATAGACGCCGGGCATTGAAGCGATCTCGTCTTTAATGTCCGTCCCATGGGTAACAAACAGCGGATAAATTAAATCATGGACGGATAAAGAGTTTTCCCTTACTAAATTGCGCATCCCCCGGGAAGTGCGGAGCCTGCGATTGCGAACTACCGGAAAGTTCATTCGGTTTCCCTCCTGCATATTTGTTATTTCAAATGAAATTAAAATCTGTCCAATCTTAACTGGGAAAATAAAGGTATAACTGCACCTTTTTCGCTCCAGGAGCCCTGCATGCCCGCCAGATTTTAAAATTCTGTTTTACAATATTCAACCAAGCTGCTCCGAGGCTTCGACCATGGCCTCGACGAGCGAATCGATGGTGGCTTCCTTCGCCATGCGATAGTCCGTCCAGCCGGCTTCCTCGACCGCCCGGGCCGTTACCGGACCGATGCAGAGCAGCATTACATCCGATAACAGCACCATCGGCTCCTTCACCCCTGCGGACTGGAGCAAGGTGACCAAATTTCGGAAGGTGGACGGACTGGTCAAAGGGAGCATATCAATTTGCCTATCGATAAATAATTCAGCCAGCTTGGCCGCATGGTCCGTGCATAGGATATTTTCATAAATGTCAATTTCCGTCACATGTATTCCTTGCGAACGTAGATTGTCCGGCAAAACCTTGCGGGCCAAATCCGAACGGGGGATAAGAGCCTGCTGGCCTGCTCGCAGGTCCCCAGCAACGGTATCGAATAAATCTTCCGCCTGATAACGTTCAGGGATCGCGTAGACGGTTAATCCCCGATCCTCCAGTGCTCTCGCTGTCTTCGGGCCGACGGCTGCAATACGCGCCCCATGCAGCCTGTGAACATCCGAGCCGAACTGCTTGAGCCGATCAAGGAAATGAACCACAGCGTTGACACTTGTGAAAAATATCCAATTGAATTGCTCCAGCCGCT
Source organism: Paenibacillus sp. J2TS4 (assembly GCF_018403245.1). Lineage (GTDB taxonomy): Bacteria > Bacillota > Bacilli > Paenibacillales > NBRC-103111 > Paenibacillus_L. The sequence goes on along the minus strand of NZ_BOSH01000001.1, from coordinate 628,571 downwards.
CTATCGCCTGCTCCAATTCGGACAGCCTGGCCGGATCGACTGGAGATTGCAGCCGGATGACCGGAAGCGCCACTGCTTTCCCTCCCAGTTCTTCAATCCGCTGCACGAGCTCTCCCGCTTGCTCCTTCGTCCGAGTTACTAATATACGCCGGCCGGACAACGGCTTTTGGCCTATCTCCATCGGCGGCCCCCTCTATTCTCTCACCGTGGCCAGAATCTCTTCGGCCCCTTGCTCGATCAGGCTTTCCGCCACTTCAAGTCCAAGACGAACGGGATCGTCCCCGGTTCTCGTCTCTTTAAGTATACGGTCTCCCTCCGGCTCGCCGACCAGTCCAGTCAGCTTAAGCCTGCTCGTCTCTGCTGCTGAATCCCAAGTATATTCAGCATAAGCTCCGATCGGGATTTGGCAGCCTCCGTTCAATCTGGCGAGGAAGGCCCTCTCGGCACGAACCGTCTGGGCTGTCTCCTCATCGTCATACAGTGCAAGCAAGCCCAGGACGAAATCGTCCGATTCCCGGCATTCGATGCCAAGCGCCCCTTGTCCAACGGCCGGAAGACAAATCTCCTGAGGCAAATATTGGCTCAACCGATCGGACCAGCCCATCCGCAACAGCCCGGCCGCTGCAAGCAGAATCCCATCGAAGCCTTCGGTCTCGAGCTTGCGCAGACGGGAGTCGATATTGCCGCGAATCGATTGGATTCTAAAGTCGGGGCGATACGCCTTCAGTTGAGCTGCGCGCCGGAGACTGCTTGTGCCGATTAAAGAGCCTTCCGGCAGTTCATCCAGCTTGACGTGGCCGTTAGTGATCAGACAATCTCGTGGATCCACCCGTTTCGGTACGGCCCCGATCATCAGTCCCTCCTGACTCTCCGACGGAACGTCCTTCATGCTATGGACGGCCATATCGATCTCTCCGTTAAGCAGCGCTTGCTCTATTTCCTTAACGAACAAGCCCTTTCCTCCTACCTTGGAAAGAGTAACGTCCAAAATCTGGTCCCCTTTGGTGACAATTTTACGGATCTCGAATTCACATTCCAGCCCGTTTTCCTGGCAAATGGTGCGTAAATCCTCTATCACCTGATTAGTTTGTGTCAGAGCAAGCGAGCTTTGCCTTGTTCCTACTACGATTTTGCGCATACGTCTGTTCCTCCCAACTCCGGATTACTGCTGCATCCCTTACATCAAAAACCAGCTGTGAAAAATAGAAAAGCGATTCAAAATAAAAAAATTGACCAGTACGAGAAAGAATGAAAATAAATTCCACTGGGCCAAGCGATAGCCCGAAGCTTTCAAAGACAGCTTTAATAATAAATGATAGGCATACAACGCTAAAATAAACAAGGAATTCAAAACTTTTGGATCCAATAGCAGGCGAACTTCCCCCTGCAGCACGATCCATACGATTCCCAAGGATAGAGCGAGCATGAGAAGCGGAATTCCCGCCACCACAGCTACATAAGTATATTTCTCGATTTTTTCCAGGCTGGGGATGCGACGCATTGTCCTTGACCACTTTTTATCCTTCAACTGTCCGTGTAAAAATAGATACATGACAGAAAGAATAGCCGAGATCGTAAAAGCGGCGTAGCTCCCGATAGCGAGACTGACGTGTATGAATAGCAATTCATCTGCAATCTGCCACCCTTTGAGAGCGGTGGAGACCGTATTATCACTAAAAAAATTCAAGGCGAGAATCGCAAAGCCAACCAAATTGACGAAAAAAACGAGCAGTTCAATAGAAAAAAAACGGTTGATGACTAAGGAGACCGTGACCAGCACCCAGGAAAAGAAAAACAAAGTCTCGAAGTTAGTAAAGACATGAACCGTTTTAAATTCAAAGAAAAAATAGATCGTTTGTAATACCCATACAAATATAAGCAGCCCTGTGCCCATCCGTTTGGCGCTCCGATTCGCGCCGACAAAATCAGAGAAATAAAACAGAAGGCTCAGGGCATATATATAAATTATCGCATCGTATATCCAGCTTTGAGTGACCATGCAACCTCCTGTTAGCGATCCGGCCAGCCCAATGCAGCCATAACGACTTGCCTTGAGCGAAAGACCGCATTAGGTCCTATTCACCCGCCTTTCCGGCTTGTACGCATGTGCTTTAGGACCGGGCCAAAGCCTCCTGAAGCTGAAGACCCAATAAGGGTAGCTTGTCGTTAGCTCTTCCGGCACCCGCCTTCATCGGCTCCGCTTCCTCTTCTTCATTTTGCCCGTCCGTCACGGATTCCAGAGCAAAAAGATGAGAAAACATGGCGATCGCTTCTTTACCGTCCTTGCCGCCTGCCATTTCCTTAAAGCGCACGATCGGGTCCCGCATCATCTGATTGACAATGCTCTTGGTCAGCTTGCGGATAACCTTGACTTCTCTATCGCTCAGATCGGGAAGCTTCTTTAACATGCTCTCCATCGTTTCTTCATGAATCCGGCTGGCTTTAGTCTGCAAAGCGTTAATAAGCGGATTAATCTCCATCGTCTTAAACCATTCGTCGAAAGCCTTCTCCTCTTCGGCAATCATCGCCTCGATCTCCGCCGCTATCTTCTCCCGTTCAGCCAAATTGCTCTCGACAATCGACTGCAGATCATCGATGTCATACAGGAACACGTTGGACAGTTCCCCTATGTGGGGATCCAGATCCCGGGGAACCGCAATATCAATCATAAAAAGCGGTTTAGACTTACGCAGATGAAGCATGCTTTCGACCTGCTGACGGTTAATTACGAGTCCGGGTGAACCAGTAGAGCTGATGACGATATCCGTTTCCGCTAATACGCGAGTCAATTCGTCAAAGGAAATCGCTTCTCCCGCGAATTTATCAGCAAATTCGACGGCCTTCTCATACGTCCGGTTAGCCACAACGACCCGGCTGGCCCCGTTAGCACGCAAGTGCTTTGCAGTCAGCTCGCTCATCTTGCCCGCCCCAATCAACAGAACGGATTTCTTAGCAAAGGATCCGAATATTCGCTTGCCCAATTCCACAGCGGCATAGCTGACAGAAACCGGATTATCGGCAATCCCGGTTTCGGAATGAGCTCGCTTGGCCATCGTAACCGCCTGTTTGAATAACGTATTAAAAACAGGGCCTGTCACCTTCTCCTTCTGGGAAAGCAAGAAGGCTTCGCGAACCTGCCCCAAAATTTGCGTCTCTCCAATGATCATGGAATCCAGACCGCTCGTTACTTGGAATAAATGCCGGATAGCATGCTCGTCTTCTTTGACATATAAGTGGTGATTAAATTGCTGCCGCGGAATTCCAAACCATTCTTCAATAAAACCACGGATAGCGTGGCCACATAAGTACATCCGATCAACAACTGCATAAATTTCCGTCCGGTTACAGGTGCCCACAATGACACATTCCAGGATGCTCTTCGTCTTCTTAAGCTGTGCGAGGGCTTCCGGCAGATCCTCTTTAGCAAAAGCAAACTTCTCACGAATCTCCACCGGAGCCGTCTTATAATTCAAGCCTACCACGATGATATGCAATTGTGTCCACCTGCCTTTCTTGCTGCCGGGGTTCTCCGGTCTGATCCTCAACGACTATTATACCACAGCTGGTACAAAGGTCACTCTTCACTTTTGAATATATTATGAAAAGTCATTTCAATTTTCTTATTGATCGGGCTTCTATTGAAGCAATTTTTTGCGCAGCATATCGGTCAATTCCTGGTCGATCTTGACCACTTTCTCGTTCTGGGAAGCGATCACCGTCGTGCCGCTTGCGGCCATCAGCTTCGTATAATCATCATAAATCGATTTATAGCCATTCCGAATCTCAGTCAATGTATCCCGTTCCTCGGTCTTGAGCTGTCTTTCTCCCCCCAATTGCAGCCGCATAATGTACTGAAGCAGCTGCGGGATAGAGCTTAACTCCGAGAGACGATCCTCACCTACGGCCAGCACCAGTCTTTCGTGAGTGTAATTAACCGAATAAGCGGCTTGACGCAGCGCATTCAATTGCCCGGTATGAGCTGCTTTTTCAGCCTCTCCCAGAAGATTGCTCAACAGCTCTAGTTGAAACAACGATACTTGATACAGTAAAAATGTCGCATCATGTTTGGTTCGGCTAGGCTGCAGCATTCCGTATATTTGATATATGGGCCATATTAACAAAAAAATAACCAGCAGCATTCCAAATAGACGTGCAGGCTTTAGTCTTCCCAATTTGCTCCCTCCGCATCCGCCATTGAATTGTATTATATAAGCGGCACTAAAGAAAGCGATCATTCCGTTCCGAAGGAAAGTGCCTCCGAAGCTTCAAACATCATACTCCTTCCCCAAAAAGTGAAGCTAGGCTTCGTAGTGAGTTCCATTTACTTTTCGGGTACCCCGATCCAACCGATCATTCCTTGTATATAGATGGGCCTTCGGGTAGTAGGAATACAAAGCCAAAACTCGCCCTGGAAGCATCTTTCTTTCTCCACTTCATGAGCTTTGAAATCTATAGTGCCGTGTATATAGATCCGGTTCCAGAAATGTCTTCAGCCATAAGATGCCAGGACACTTCCGAGGAACCCTCTATATAGATTGTATGGGCAGATGGACAAACAAATGACCATGGATCTCTCCATGGTCTTCAGGGATATATTTAAACTCTATATGACTTTGACTAATTCAACACATTTCATTTCCGGAGTTTCAACTTGCAATTCACCGAGTCCGCGAACGAGCTTCTTAGCGTGCGCTCTCTCAGGTTTCAGGACCGAGACCATATAATCGATCGCCAATTGCGGATCGACTGTTTCACCGCAAGTATAACAATCGAGAGCGGCGAAACCCTTCTCAGGATACGTGTGAATGGATAGATGGCTTTCTGACAAGAGTACCAAAACGGTTGCACCTTGAGGTTCAAACTGCTTAGCCTGTACTGACAGAACAGTTGCACCGCAAACCTCCGCTGCTTCAATCATTTGCGCTTGTAACCAATCTGCATTGTTAAGAAGATCAAAATCGACTCCCCAAGTATCGACAGCAACGTGTCTTCCGAAAGTTGAGTATTCCATTCTTTCGGTTCCCCCTTCCTAGGAATAAAATTGTTTTGATTTCATCCGCTAGGACCTACGTCATTCACTTCTCGAGGGAAAACTCTCTCGCAACATACAATGTCCTGAGTGAATCCTGGTTCCTATAAAGTTTTCAACGAAATTAAAAATAACATCTATTGAGTAAAAAAGCAATACTTTTTTAAAGAAAGAGCTTTTTTAGTAAAACTTGGGCGTTTTATAACCAGCAATTCGATACCCGAGGGAGATCTTTCACGCGGAAGTTCAAGCCTCCAGCACAAACAGACGATGGGTCAAACCGCTTAGCTTGCGATCGATATGCTCCCGGATTTCAGGTTCCGGAGTAGAATTGCGCAAGTCTAGAAGCTGGTTAATCTGAACGTACAGGCCGGCAATTTCTTTCTCCGGCTCTTGGTTCTGGAACAGTCGCTCCAACTGACCCAATGTATCTTTGTACTCATAGACAAGCTTCTTCTGCGTTCCTTTGACTTCGATAATCTTGACGACATTGCCTTTATGATAATGATAAACCATGATGAAGCTGGAATAAATTCGGTTGACGATGGCGTCCCCTTTAAACCGGGATACGGCCCTGCGCATCAAATTGACTAAGTTCGGGCTGCTCAGCTTGCACGATCCGCTGCAAACATATTCATTGGCCTCCCGCTCGAAGGTAAGAACCACTTCTTCTCCTGATGCGTCGTCATGCAGCACCACATTCTGATTGCCGTTATCCAGCACTTTCACATGCAGAGTGGCTTTCTGTTCCTCAAATAATCGGATAAAATCGGTCATTTCGGCTTCTGATAATTTCAGGCAGGTCTTGACGTATTCGGTCGCTAACCTATGAGCCATAAAAACCCCTCGATTCTTTAATTTAAACCTTGCACATCGTACAATTATTAGTATACTACATCAAAGTCGATTATTCCTCCCTAATTTTTTGAGCAAACGGCCATTTTTATTGAAAAACCGCTTTAATCCGAAAAGAAAAATAAAGAACCCTTTGCTCCTTCTCCCTTGTTCGCTCATCCTCGCTAAAAGAGTATCATCTGAATGAAAAGCATCCCCATGCAGGAGCCTTTAGAAAGTCTGGCGATCAAATTTCATCGCTGCAAGCTAAGTCCGGACTTCCGGTCGCTGTTATCCTCAAATTTCTTATCCGATAACAATAGCCGATGTTTCCGAAGCAAGAGGGAGCCCTATTTCCCGGCTCCCTCCTGTTCTTGTTCAGTTATATTGGCGTGTTCCTGAATAACGGACCAAAGCTCTTCCTTGCCCTGTCCTGTCTCGGAGGAGAACAGGATCAATTTATCAGCCGCATCCATTTGCAGGGCCTCTCTAATGATCTTAACATGCTTTTGCCATTTGCCTTTGGGAATCTTGTCCGCTTTAGTGGTAACAACGCATACGGGCAGTTCATTATATTTCAGCCATTCAAACATAGCCCGATCATCGCTGGTCGGCGGGTGGCGAAGATCCACGAGATGCAAAAGCAGCTTGAGATGTTCACGCTCCAATAGATACTGCTCGATAAACTTGCCCCAAACCGCCCGCAATGTTTTGGATACTTGAGCATAGCCATAGCCTGGCAAATCAACGAAATATAAGTCCTGGTTTATTTTGTAATAGTTCAGGGTCTGGGTTTTGCCGGGCTTGGAACTGGTCCTTGCCAAATTCCTTCGGTCGATCATTCGATTGATCAAGGACGATTTGCCGACATTGGAGCGCCCTGCCAGAGCTATCTCCGGCAGAGCATCTTCAGGGTATTGCGCGGGACCTACCGCGCTAATGATAAATTCGGCTTGTTTAACCTTCATCTAGGGCTGCACCTGCTTTCCGGCGAGCGCCGGCCGGGTAAGAGCCTGCTCGAGCACTTGATCCATATGACCCACCGGGATAAAGTGCAATTCTTCACGTACGCTATCAGGAATTTCCTGAATATCCTTCTCATTATCCTTGGGCATCAGCACCGTCTTGATTCCCGCACGATGCGCCGCCAAGGCTTTCTCCTTCAAACCGCCTATCGGCAGCACCCGGCCCCTTAGAGTGATCTCTCCGGTCATCGCCACCTGACGAGAAACCGGAATGTCGGTCAGCGCGGAGATTAAAGAAGTGGCCATCGTAATACCGGCCGAAGGGCCGTCCTTGGGAATCGCTCCCTCGGGAACATGGATATGGATATCGTTCTTCTCATGGAAATCCGGAGCGATGTTCAGCTCTCTGGCACGGGAACGGGTATAGCTAAAGGCGGCATGAGCCGATTCCTTCATAACCTCTCCCAGCTTGCCCGTTAACGTCAGCTTGCCATTGCCCGGCAAGACACTCACTTCGATCATGAGGGTATCTCCCCCTACCTCCGTCCAAGCCAGACCTGTGGCGGCGCCGATCTGATCCTGCTCCTCCGCCATCCCGAAGCGAAACTTGGGGGGACCGAGAAAATCCTTCAAATTGGCTTGCGTGACCTTAACCGAGTCGGCTTCCTTGGAGACAATTTTCTTGGCCGACTTACGGCAGAGACTCGCTAATTGCTGCTCCATATTCCGCACTCCCGACTCCCGCGTATACAGCCGGATAACATTCTGCAGCGCCCCCTCCTCCACAATTAGCTGATTGGGCTCCAGTCCGTGCTCCCTCTCTTGCTTCGGCAGCAGATACTGTTTGGCAATTTGCAGCTTCTCTATTTCGGTATAACCGGGGATGTAGAGCATTTCCATCCGGTCCAGCAGCGGTCTCGGAATGTTATGAACCGCATTGGCCGTCGTGACGAACATAACATTGGATAAATCAAAAGGCAGCTCGATATAATGATCGCTAAAAGTGCTGTTTTGTTCCGGATCCAGCACTTCAAGCAGAGCGGCCGAAGGGTCACCTCGGAAATCCATCGACATTTTATCGATTTCATCCAATAAAAAAACCGGATTATTAGTTCCCGCTGTTTTCAACCCCTGAATGATCCTTCCAGGCATTGCCCCCACATAGGTACGGCGATGACCGCGGATTTCCGCTTCATCGCGAACTCCGCCCAACGAGACCCGAATGAACTCTCGCCCAAGAGAACGGGCGATAGAGCGGGCTATCGATGTTTTTCCGACCCCGGGAGGTCCGACAAGGCATAGAATCGGGCCTTTCAGCTTTTTAACCAAATTTTGCACGGCTAAATATTCAAGCACGCGTTCCTTCGGCTTCTCAAGCCCGAAATGGTCTTCGTTCAATATTTGTTCTGCTTTGACTATGTCTAGATCGTCCTCGGTCCGCTTCGACCAGGGTAGCGCCAGCAGCCAATCGATATAGCTGCGGATAACGCCGCTTTCGGCGGAAGCGGAAGGCATTTTCTCCAAGCGGTCGATCTCTTTCTCGACCTTTTCCTGTACCCGCTCAGGCATTTCCGTCTTGGCCAACTCGCCCCTTAGCTCCTCGACTTCGCCCGCGCGCCCTTCCTTATCCCCTAGCTCCTTTTGGATCGCCTTCATTTGCTCGCGCAAATAATATTCCTTTTGTGTTTTCTCCATTTGCTTTTTAACCCGCTGGCTAATTTTGCGCTCCAACTCAAGCACTTCTCGTTCGTTGTTCAATATATCGAGAAGCTTCTCCATTCTCTCTCGAACGTCGATCGTTTCCAATATTTCCTGCTTATCCTTGATTTTGAGCGATAGATGACTGCAAATGACATCCGCCAGCCTTCCCGGCTCCTCAATATCCGAGACAGCCGCCAGCGTCTCGGGTGTCACCTTCTTGGACAAGTGGATATAGTGCTCGAATTGATTGAGCACGGTTCGCATCAAAGCCGCAATCTCCGGATCTTGAGCGAGCCGCTCCGGCAATTCCTTGATTTGAACCTCATAGTATTCCGATGTGGATACATAATCGATAATTTCTGCCCTGACCATTCCTTCCACCAGGACCCGGATCGTGCCATTAGGCAGCTTAAGCATCTGCCTAACCTTGGAGACGGTACCGATTCGATATATATCTTCCGTGGCCGGCTCTTCGATGTTCACTTCGGATTGGGAACACAGGAGAATCAAACTGTCGTCGACCATGGCTTTATCCAACGCTTTAACGGACTTTTCCCGTCCGACATCCAAATGCAGAACCATGCTTGGATAAACAAGCAGCCCGCGTAATGGGAGCAAAGGCATAGTACGCACCTTTAGTTTATTCCCCATCTGCAGCACCTCCGATGAACTCTGTCTTATTCACTGTGCAATCCATTTTATCAAAAGTTATTTCAAAACACCAATTTGCGGCAATGGTCAGGCGAACGGCCAGCCATTGCCGCTTACTTACACATGTATAATCACGTTGAACGGTTTACGGATTTAGCATGGAGATACGGAAGAGGGGATGCCACAAGTACGTCGTTAGGAACGGGCGGATTGGCCGATTCCGCTTTAATTTCAATACCTAGCCCTACTTGCAGCGCCTGCTCAATGGTAGACACCGGGATCACCTCGACTCCCTGCAGGCTGGCAAACAGCTCCTGCCAATTCTCCGCGGGAATGATGACTCGGTCGGCCCCAGCCTGGAAAGCGGCCTCCACCTTGGCCACAACTCCACCCACCGGTTTGACGTTTCCGTGAATGCTAATTTCACCGGTCATGGCCAGCTTCGGATCGACCGGGATCCCATGTATGGCCGAGACGATGGCCGTTGCCATCGAAATTCCGGCAGAAGGACCATCAATAGGCGTACCTCCAGGAAAGTTAATATGCATATCGTAATCCTGTGGCCTTAATCCAAGCCGCTTAAGAACGGTCAGTACATTCTCTACAGACCCGCGGGCCATGCTTTTGCGCCGCAAGGTTTTGGAATTGCCCCCCATCTCTTCTTCATCCACAACCCCGGTAATATTAAAGGCTCCGGTGCCTGGTCCTACCGGGATCACCGATACTTCAATCTCAAGAAGTGCCCCGAGATTAGGCCCATAAACGGCCAGCCCGTTAACCAGACCGACTTTGGGCTGATCTGACACTTTCTTGTCCGGACGAGGAGGGATTTGACTGCTATTGACTACCCATTCCACATCGGCTGCTGTAATTTCGTTTCGTTCGTCGGTCATGGCCAGGCCCGCGGCCAATTGAATAATATTGACCGCTTCGCGGCCATTCGTCGCATAGCGCTTCACGACTTCCACCGCTTCCCGATTATCGGGCAGTCCGATTTTTTTGATCGCGTTGGAGGCAATCTCCCCGATTTCTTCCGGTAATAAGGGGCGGAAGAAAATTTCCATACAGCGGGAGCGAATCGCTGGAGGAATTTCTTGCGGTGTCCGCGTCGTCGCTCCGACCAAGCGGAAATCTGCGGGCAGACCATTCTGAAAGATGTCATGAATATAGCTTGGGATATTGGAATCCTCCGAGTTGTAATAAGCGCTCTCCAGAAACACCTTGCGATCCTCCAGCACCTTTAACAGCTTATTCATTTGAACCGGATGCAGTTCCCCGATTTCATCAATAAATAATAGCCCCCCGTGAGCTTTAGTGACCGCTCCCGGCTTAGGCTGGGGAATGCCGGCTACCCCCATCGCCCCGGCTCCCTGGTAGATCGGATCATGCACCGAACCAATCAGCGGATCGGCAATGCCCCGCTCGTCAAACCGGGCCGTAGTCGCGTCTATCTCCGTAAATTTGGCATCTTGGCGAAAGGGGGAGTATGGATTTTTTTTGGCCTCCTCCAGCACGACTCGAGCGGCCGCTGTTTTGCCTACCCCAGGCGGTCCGTATACAATAACATGCTGCGGGTTCGGTCCGCACAACGCCGCTTTTAAAGCTTTTAACCCGTCCTTCTGCCCGATAATGTCATCCATCTTCGTAGGTCTTGTTTTCTCAGCCAAAGGCTTCGACAGAGAGATCGTTCTCATTTTTTTAAGCTTTTCGACTTCCTTCTTCGACTCACGATCGACTGCGGTTCGGTTGCTCTGCTGATTTCGCAGCAAATTCCAAAAGTACAAACCTATAATGACCGCAAAAAACAATTGAATCAGCATTAGAATCCAACTTAAGCTCATAGAAATACCTCCGTCCTTTCGCTCCATTGATTATGCTTCTAGTATGACCTTTCCTCGTTCGTCATAATCCTCCAACCAGGCAAAGTTTTTAGCGCGCGTATGATTTCCCCTACCTAGCACAAAACTAACGCTAATCGATTGTAGATAAGGGAGGATAAGCTATGCTGGTTTATTTGCTTCCTCTGTTAAGCCTATTGCAGAGCTTTGCATTGCTTGGCTGTGCCGAGGAGACCCAAGTTGCTCCTTTTCCGGTGTATTCTTTGCTAATGCCTGAAGCTGAAATTTTAATTGATGTGGGGCATGGAGGGATTGATGGGGGTACTTCTCATGGTTCGCTGCTGGAGAAGGACATTAATCTGCAGATGGGTTATCAGTTGTATTCCGCGCTTCGCGATAAAAAATACAATGTCGCCATCAACCGGATTGGCGATTACGCCTTGAGTGACGACAACCGGTTCCCGAAGATGCGGTCCCGTCATAGAAGGGATTTAATCCAACGTAAAGAAATTGCCAATCGGCTTAAGCCTAAAATTATGGTCAGTCTTCACGTCAACTGGTCAAGGCGTTCATCGCAATCCGGCGGCATCGTTCTCCATCAAAAAAATGCAGAGAGCAAAAATTTAGCTGTTCACATTCAGCAGTCACTAAACAAGCTGTATCGGACTAGTCATTCCGTCTTTCATGGCAAAACTTATTTTCTGCTCAATCAAACGAAATGCCCTACCGTCATTGTGGAAATGGGCTTTATCTCCAATCCTTCAGACCGCAAGAGGTTGACCGACCCCGTGCTTCAGCAGGAGCTTGCAGACACGATAGCCGACGGAATTGATAAATATTTGAATAAGATACCTTTAGAGGTGAAGTGATTCATAAACGCTTTAAGAAAAATAGAAAACACCGCTTCTTTTGGTAAAGTGAAGGCATCAAAGCCATCCCTGCTACAGAAGAGGTGTTCTTACATAATAAATGAGCATTAACTAGGAGGTTGTGCAAGCTTCTTGCTTACTTATTGGATAGTTCCACATGTCAATCCACTCTTGGACTGCCATGTCAATACTCTCAAAGCAAAGAAATCATCTGCTTGTTTCATTATAAAAGATGAAGTCAGAAAACCCTGCCTTGGCAATTGACTTAAATGGCTGAGCGATACGATCCGTATAAGAAGGTGTATACACAACTATACCGTAGCAACTCAGGCTGTCGATTTATTGTGGAAACAGTAACGGTCATTAACGACCATTATCCGACAAATGAGACGGTTTCTTTATTCTAACGGACATAGATGACTGTTATTTGAGAAAAACTCCTCATTCGCATCCTGTGTTTCAGCCTATGGTCCTTTGTGTCCATTACGTTAACGAAAAGCCCCTTTTAGGGAGGGTAAGGGTCACGGATGTCCGTAATCATATACACAATGAATCGACACCCTCCAACTTTACGTTAGCTATCAGTATATTTCTCAAACGCGCTATTTTACATGGTCCCTGTTATACGTTTTCTCGAAGATAACATCTCCATTATCGTTAACAGCAATAACGGAAACAGGCGTATAAAGATCACCTATGAACACATCCAAAAATAATTTTTCATCGGTTATCGGGTAGACCATAACTTGCCCATTACGATGTTCAACATAAACCGTACTAATCTCCACATCGTGGCTATACCCCATTGTAAAGCTATAGTCTCTATTTACTCTGTCCTCATGCAGCCCACCCCCACCAATAAGTAACTGGAGAGGCTCCTCCTCTATAACAGGAAATCCATCAAATACTTCCCCTTGAAAAAGATTATTTTCAAGTTCCTGAACATAAAACATTCCCATATACTCTTGACCATTATAGCGAAACATACAGGAATAAAAAAGCTGGTTACCAGATTCCCGGCGAACATCGGTAATCCTGATATCTTTAACATCTGAGGAATATTGCAAGGAAATATATAGTTTTAACAATTCTTCCACCGATTCGCTCCTTCTTTCTTCATCAGTTAGCGTGGAACTCGGGCCGAGAGGATCTTTGTAAGAAGGAGTTGCAGTATTTGGCTGTTTGCCGCAAGCGATTAAAATCGCAATCAGCATCAGCATTGTAAATTTCCAAGCTTTCAATGTAACACACAACCTTTATTATTTATTGCCAGTTGCAAAGTATTTGAAAAATCAACTAAAGCAATGGCTCAATCTTGAAATCGGTGCAATAACGCCCAATTCCCTCCTAACTAAATGGACTTTATTCAGGTGCTCCAGCCGACGGATTTTATAGAATAACTGGAAAACGGCATCTATTGCTGAACGAAATCGAGCGGCATCCAGCAGTTGCCTAATAGGAAGGATTGAAGTGCAAAAATGCCTCTTAAAAAGTCAATTTCATAATACGAGCATGTATATAAAGGATAAGGGATCCCCTGAAAATGAAGTCATTTTTTTGGAAAAATTAGGGGGATGCCACGGTTGCTTGAAGAGACCGGTTCAACCGGTCTAATGCAAGCTTGCATAAATTATAGGTCATACAGCTTAAATCCATATCGACAAAAGCACGCTTTTTGAGTTTACGGCTAGAAGCTAATCCCAAGTAGAGTTTCAAATAGGCAAAGACGCGTTCAACTGCAGTTCGTAATTTAAATAGTTCTTTAAAGGCCTTGCTTCCTCGTCCAGGAGCGGTATACGCGCGAATATTCTCTTCGACTCGAAACTTAAACACTTTTTGGCAGCCTTCGGCTTGAAAGGAGCACGATGCGCATTCCTTCGGTCGCGTGAACTTTACGGTATCCCGCTGGGGATCATAGCTATCGTAGACATAAGAATGCCCTTGTTTGCAAATCGGCCGCAAATGCTCATCCTTTCCCTCCCGGAGTTTCTTTGAACGATGAATCAGCGGAATCAAGGGAAACGCTCCAAGGTCACGAATCGCACGGTAGACCGGCTCGCTGTCGTATCCTTTGTCAGCAAGCACATGGCGAACAGGCAGACCCGGAAAACGTTCCTTGATCCGCTTGAGCAGCACCATGGCCAGTCTTTGGTCGCTGACATGGGCCGAGCAAGTCGCTCCAGTGAGAATATATTGGCTCTGGCAATCGACCACGACATTCAATTTATAGCCATACCAATACTTCACGTGACCACTTCCACGCGGGTCTCCCTTGGCACCAGTGCTGGCGTACTGCGGCATGTCGGCTACCAGTTCGTCGTAACGGGCCGGAAGCATGTCAGCCACCTCCCGTTCGAAAAGGGAGAGCGAGTTGTAGTAGGCCGCAAGCTCGGCTTGCCATGCCGCTTCTTCGGCTTTGGGGACGCGACCGCGTTTGGAGCGTTTCGGTTTTTGGCGCTTGCTTTTCTTTTCCGGGATGGCCTCGGTCTCCTCCAGAAAAGTCGGTTCATCCGATTCAGCAGGGAGATTCTCTTCTGTTAAGGCTTCCTCCCGGTTTAAGCTCGGATTGCGATCGAATGCCTCTACCGCCGAAGAATCCAGGGCCAAACTTTCTCCAAGGAGAAATTCCTCGGCTCTCGCCTGGTCCGCTAAATCTTCTTGAAGCGTGCGAAAAATCTCGCACTCGGCCAGTTTGGACACTAACCGGGAGTAAGACGACTCGCTCGGAATCGTTTCAGCTCCATTAAAACGGCAACGGATAGCAAATTCGAGACTGTCCTTCAGGCGACGAACGATATCCTTGGTATAAATCATATGCTCCATCTTGCCAAGGACTAAGGAGTAGATCATTGCCCGTACATTCAAAGACTCGGGACGTCCGCGCCGGCGAGGGGGAGTAATGGCATGTAATATCTTTTCGATAGGTAATTGCTCCAATACAAGATCCGCCTTTGCGCAAGATGACATTTTAAAAAGATCTTCAAAGGGAAACAGCTCTTCTTGTCGATTAGAATACATAGAGGAAGCCTCCTTTTTCTGTTCTCGGGTTGTGGTCGGGATACCTATAATTTCGAGAACATGGGGAGGTCTTCCTTTTTTTGGGCTCAAAAACTCAATCGTATCAAGGCTTTCTAATTATGAAATTGACTTTAAATCCAACCTTTTTCCCGAAATGGGTATTAAAGTGCAGAAAGTACCCTCTAATTTGGTGAAATCGTCGTTTTTTTTAAATCGTGGAAAATAGAGCGCATTTTTACACTTTAATCTCAAAAATGGCTAGAACGATAGAATTGGGGAGCACAATGCACCTTATTTTGTTTTCCTACCTAACTCCATTATAATTAAAAGCAAGCACCTTTCGCATCGTATCTTTCTTGTGAAGCCAGTGACACCGCAACATAAAATTCAGCCCAGGCTATCACCTGGGAGAACAGAACATGAAGTACCATGAGGCATTTATTTCGTCAAGCACTGATTATGAGATTGAGCCTAGAAAATAATCTACTATTTATTATTATAGAGAGTGAAAATCGATGAATTAAGAAAAGAGTGAACGGATGCCGCCGCTCCCGTTTAGCGCGTTTAACATTCTAAATCTTTAGCTAGCCGAAAAACGCAAAAAACCCGGCTGCTCTACACAGACCGGGATGTATTAAATCCAGCAACGTTTCCTTTACGTTGTTCAATGCTTATGTTCACTTGTCTAAGCATGCCTAAATACTTGACTTAGTGCTTGCGTCCGGGAATGACTCCCGTTTTCTCGTATACGTCCACGATGTGGTCAATTTCCTTCTTCAACTCGTTAACAAGCTCCGCCTCGGGAACTTTACGCACCATCTCTCCGTAACGGAAGAGCAACCCTTCGCCCCGGGCGCCGGCTATGCCTATATCCGCCTCACGAGCTTCTCCTGGACCATTAACGGCACAGCCGAGCACCGATACTTTAATCGGCACCTTGACGTTAGAAATATACTCTTCCACTTCATTGGCGATCGCGAAGAGATCGATATCGAGCCGGCCGCAAGTCGGACAGGATATTAAGGTAGCCGCATTGGAAATGAGTCCGAAAGCTTTAAGCAGCTCCCGCGCCACCTTGATTTCTTCCACGGGGTCGGCGCTTAATGAAATTCGAATGGTCGAGCCGATTCCCATCGCAAGCAGAGCCCCAAGCCCTGCCGAACTCTTGATCGTCCCCGAATGCAGTGTGCCCGATTCGGTAATCCCCAGATGGAGCGGATAGCGAATAACCTCTGCCGCCTTCGAATAAGCCTCGATGGCCATCGGTACGTCGGAAGCTTTAAGCGAGACGATAATATCGTGGAAATCCAGCTCTTCCAGAATGCCGATATGAAAAAGAGCGCTCTCCACCATCGCTTCCGCCGTCGGATACCCGAACTTTTCCAGAAGATGACGCTCTAAAGAACCTGCGTTCACGCCTATACGAATCGGGATCCCGCGCTCCTTACAGGCCTTCACGACGGCCTCGACTCTCTCCCGCTTCCCAATGTTGCCCGGGTTGATTCTAACCTTGTCAATGCCGTTCTCGATCGCTTTAAGCGCAAGCCGGTAGTCAAAATGAATATCGGACACGAGCGGAATGCTGATCTGTTTCTTTATTTCCTTAATGGCATCAGCGGCCTCCGGATTGTTCACCGTTACCCGTACCAACTGACATCCCGCTTCTTCCAAGCGATGGATTTCGGCTACCGTAGCCTTAACGTCAGCGGTCTTGGTAGTGCACATGCTTTGAATGATGACATCATTATTCCCGCCGATCGTCAAATCCCCTACACGGACAGGAACAGTCTCCGTTCTATGGTACATATTTCCCCTCTCCCATGACGGCAAACATCCTCCTGCCCGGTTCCTGTGGAACCGGTGAAGAGGATGATCGGCCGGAAAATTGAAATCCGTTATGCACTTTCTTCTTTCTTCTTATCTTCTTCCTTGGTCGTTAGCATGGGAGCGATTTTCTCCTCTACTACGGCCTTGGTAACGGTGCAATCGTGCACATCCGTTCTCGAAGGAATATCGTACATCGTATCCAGCATAATCCGCTCCAGAATGGCACGCAAGCCGCGAGCGCCCGTACTGCGCTTCATCGCTTCTTTAGCTATCGCTTCAAGCGCCTCGGGTTCAAACTCAAGGGATACGTTATCCAATTCGAGCATCTTCTGATACTGCTTGATAAGAGCATTCTTGGGCTCAGACAAAATGCGGATAAGCGCCGTTTCGTCCAGAGGCTCCAGTGTGGAAATGACTGGCAGACGGCCGATGAACTCTGGAATCAGACCAAATTTCAACAGGTCCTCAGGCAGAACCATCGACAAATATTCTCCGGCCTTCAAATCAGCCTTCATCCCGTCTGTGCCGAATCCGATCACTTTCTTGCCGATTCTGCGTTTAATGAGCGATTCCAGGCCGTCAAAGGCACCGCCACAAATGAACAGGATGTTCGTCGTATCAATCTGGATAAACTCCTGATGCGGATGCTTTCTTCCGCCTTGAGGAGGAACGGAAGCGACCGTACCTTCCAATATTTTCAGAAGCGCCTGTTGTACGCCTTCCCCCGAAACATCACGGGTAATGGATGGATTCTCCGATTTACGTGCTACTTTATCAATCTCATCGATGTAGATGATCCCTCTTTCGGCCTTCTCTACATCGTAATCCGCCGCTTGAATAAGCTTCAACAAAATATTCTCGACATCTTCCCCGACATATCCGGCTTCGGTTAGCGAAGTAGCGTCAGCAATGGCAAACGGAACGTTCAATATTTTAGCCAGCGTCTGTGCCAATAGCGTTTTTCCGCTTCCCGTTGGACCGAGCAGCAAAATGTTGCTCTTTTGCAGCTCCACATCGTCTACCTTGCTCTGGGAGTTGATGCGTTTGTAATGGTTATATACGGCCACAGACAGCGATTTCTTCGCCTGGTCCTGACCAATCACATATTGATCGAGAATGTTGCGGATATCCTTCGGCTTCGGAATGTCCTTCAGATCAACCTCTTCCTCGTGACCGAGCTCCTCTTCCACAATCTCTGTGCACAGCTCTATACATTCATCGCAAATATAGACCCCGGGACCGGCTACCAACTTCCGGACCTGGTCCTGAGATTTGCCGCAAAAGGAACACTTCAATTGGCCTTTCTCTTCATTAAACTTGAACATTGGTTCACCCCTATTCCTTTTAAATCTTTCCGGTGATCACTTGATCGATGATCCCGTATTCTTTAGCCTGCTCGGCACTCATGAAAAAATCCCTGTCGGTATCCCGTTCTATTACTTCCAACGGCTGGCCTGTGCGATCCACATAAATCTGATTCAGCCTTTGTCGGGTACGGATAATCCAGTCGGCATGGATTTTAATATCGGACGCTTGCCCTCTAACTCCGCCAAGCGGCTGGTGAATCATCACCTCGCTGTTAGGCAAGGCAAACCTTTTGCCCGGTGCACCAGCTGTTAACAGAAGGGAGCCCATGCTGGCTGCCATTCCGACACATATAGTCGATACATCCGGCTTGATATGCTGCATCGTATCAAAGATCCCCATACCGGCCGTGATCGAGCCCCCGGGGGAATTAATGTACAAATGGATGTCTTTCTCGGAGTCTTGAGCAGCCAGGAATAGCAACTGTGCGATAACTAGATTGGCTACATCGTCATCAATGGCGGTGCCAATAAATACAATTCGGTCCTTTAGCAGGCGCGAATAAATGTCATAAGAACGTTCTCCGCGGCTTTCCTGCTCGACGACCATTGGTATCAAAGCCATGTTAGATATCCCTCCTACTCCTTCATTAAAGCGAATGGAACCGTCTGAATCACCTTCAGATCAGCTTCATTTTATCATGTTTAACGTATTGTGTCATTTTTACACTTTCCTATGCATTGCGTTAGGGCAGAGTCCGGAATCGACCCGGCTCTTGCCTTCTTTTAAAGGCCGACACAGAGTACAGTCATTCCTCCGGCGGCCTCGCAATAGTAAAAGAAAGGCACGTAACTGGACGCGCCTCTGTGTTGACTATGTTAGCTTGCGTTAGAAACGGGTTTGCTGTTTTCCACTAAAAAATCGATCGTTTTGCGAATGCTGATGTCTTTACCCATGTTCTCCAGACTGCCGTTGGCTTCCAGAATGCCGCGGATTTCATCCACTGTTCTTTGGTAAGTCTTGGCCATGTTCTCAAGCTCTTCATTGATGTCTTCTTCGCTGGCCTCGATATTTTCCTCTTTGGCAATCGCCTCAAGCACCAAGTTGTTGAGAACGCGTTTCTCGGCATCGCCGCGCATTTGCTCCTTCAGTGCTTCCTCGCTTTGGCCGGAGAATTGGAAGTACATTTCCAGATTCATCCCTTGCATTCTCAAGCGGTCTTCAAAATCTTTAAGCATCGTTTCTACTTCCGTGTCGATCATAACAGCCGGAATTTCCACTTCAGCCGCTTCAGCTGCTTTAGTAACGAGCTCTTGCTGAGTTTCCGCTTTGTTAGCCTGCTCTTTTCTTTCAGCCAGGCGCTTGCTCAGATCTTCCTTGTATTCTGCCAAGGTTTCGAACTCGCTCACGTCTTTGGCGAACTCATCGTCCAGTTCAGGCAGGTTTTTGCGTTTAATTTCATGGAGCTTAACTTTAAACACCGCTGCTTTCCCTTTCAAATGCTCCGCATGATACTCTTCCGGGAAAGAGACCTCAATGTCCTTCTCTTCCTCCTTGGCCATGCCGACAACCTGATCCTCGAATCCAGGAATAAAGCTGTTCGAGCCCAGCTCCAGCGAATATTTCTCAGCCTTGCCGCCTTCAAAAGCTTCACCGTCAACGAAGCCCTCAAAATCGATGATGACCGTGTCACCCTGCTCAGCCTGGCCCTCTTCAACAACAACCAGCTCCGCATGACGCTGTTGAAGCTGCTTCAATTCGGCATCCAGTTCTTCGTCGGTCACTTCAGAGCTGCGCTCGGTTGCTTCCAGACCTTTGTAGTCGCCAAGCTTTACTTCTGGCTTCACATCTACCTTGGCCTTGAATTTCAATGCCTGTCCTTTGCCAATCTCTTCGATATCCACTTCGGGACGATCGATCGGCTCGATTCCGGTTTCCTTCACGGCCTGTATGTAGGCTTCGGGAAGTACAATGTCCAGTGCGTCCTGATAAAGGGATTCCGCGCCGAATCTTTTTTCAAAAATCGAACGGGGAACCTTGCCCTTACGAAACCCAGGGACATTCACTTTCGCTGCTACTTTCTTAAATGCTTTATCCAATGCGTCATTGAACTGCTCCGCATCGACTTCAACGGTAAGAACCCCTTGGTTCTTCTCTATTTTTTCCCAGCTTGCTTTCATTTTATGCTTTCCCCTCCAAAAATGTACCTAACTTTTTTCACGTTTCAGCTTTAATAACCATTCCATTATATCATAAAACCTTTTCATTTCAAGAACAGCTACGCCTGCGGAAAAACGTCTCTGACAAATCTTTTAAACAACATAGATGCCCGCGATAAAGAGAACTTCAATTCCTCCGTAATGCCGTATAACTCGTAGGCATTCTCCTCGTCGACCGTACCCAGCATCGTCTCCTCCAGGACGAGGTGAAAAGCGCAGGCCCAGGCATCCGTCTGATCCTCCGTTAATGACAGAAGCTCTTCATAGACTGAGGTTCCATAGAGGTATGACAGAAATTCTTGCCAGGTTTCTTCTGCAAAATATGCCAGTACAGGGTGCTTGGTCTCACTGAACGACAAAAATCTGTCCACTATCGAATAGGCTTCTTGTGGAAAATCATCAAAAGAAGACGGGGTAGCCTGAATATCAAACTTTACCGGCTCTCCCAACTTGTCCAACGTAACGGTGCTGTCCTCGCCCCGGCGCCGCAGCACTTGCAGCACTTTAAATTGAAGCGTCGGAGGAAGCGGGACGGAAATGAGCCATTTTTTCAAAGCTTCATTAATAGAAGGATCTTCGAGGCAGCTCAATTGCTCCAGGGCGAGAGCCTGCTTCGCGAGATTCGTGCCATCCTCCAAAATTTGCAGCAGCTCGCGGACATAATTTGCATCCTTCTTCTCTTTGTCCGTCAATTGCCGTCGGCGTAATTCCTCTTCGGACACCTCTTCCTCTTCTTCTATATAGAGATCCGGCTGCATGGTTCGAAGCCAATCGAGCAGCGCCTGCCACTCCTCATTCGTCCTCGGATCACCGCTGTCGCATTCCACCAGAAAACGGAGCAGCTCTATCGCTTCGCGGTACCTCTCGGTTTCGAGCATCCGCGTCAATTCAATTTGATAGTAATCGATCGTTTTAGGAAATAAAACGACATTATGCCTAAGTTTTTCGGTTATCGCCTTCACCATCTTTCCGTTATAAAAAGCTTTAGCTAGATACTATCGTTTTCGGAACAAAAATGCAAAATATTAAATGAAATAAGGTTGACAAATTTTCTATCCTCTGTTATTTATTAATTAATAAATAAATTTTAGATCTTCCCCTTCGATGCGGCAACACTTTGTAATTTTTGCCGGTGAGCGTTATACAATCATTTACAGAAGGAGCGGTGTATCATGAGCATCCCCGGACGATTTACAGCCGAAGCAGAGGATTCCTTCGTCGTCTTTATGATAGGAATGCGTGTAAACCGGGTGTGGGCAGTTCACAAATGGGTTCCCGTATTCAAAGCGATGGGAGGGATGATTTCGGAGCTATATCAAAATCCCGAACTCGGTTTTCTCGGTACGGAATATTTCCTTCAATGGCGTGGAGTTTCCTTGCTTCAATATTGGCGCTCCTACGATCAATTAGAGCAATATGCGCGTGGAGGCATCCATCTTAAAGCATGGAGAAATTTTAATCGGGCAGTCGGAACGGACGGTACCGTCGGAATTTATCATGAAACTTACATTGTTCAACCAGGACAATACGAATGTCTATACAATAATATGCCTAAATTCGGACTAGCCAAAGCAACTAAGCATATTCCGGCAGTAGGCAGATGGGAAACCTCCCGTCGACGTATGGGCGGGCATAACGATCCAGCGGTGGCTACTCCTTCCAATCCAGAAGCTGCGGATCAAACCATTAGTTAAATCAATTTGACCTGCAGGAATAAATGGTACAAAATGCAGCTCAACTTAGGCACTTCTACTTTACTCAAGTTCAAGGCAGGCAGTCCAAAAGTTACAAGGCAGAAGGCAGATGAATCAAAGAAATGCAAAAGTACACGTAAATTTGCGGAAATCCGTCATATAGTGAAAATGACAGACGAAAGTGCATGTCCTTTACCGGCAAAATTCAAAAAGCGGTTATATCCCAAAATTGAACTGCATTTTTGCTGGTCATAGGTTAATTTCAATTAAATTCCTCCCAAAGACCTGCACTTTCGCTCGTTGTCGATCATTTCACCCGACGTTTACTGAAAGAGAGGCAAATCCTTACATCACTTTTATTACCCGGCAGGAAAAACTTTCCGTCATGCAAATAACCTTTCAAAAACCAAGCGCTCAGCCCTAAAAATATAGAACTTAAAAATACCACAAAAAAACGGTTGATTTTGTTTATTCCATGTGATATTATTATTCATGTTTCACGCTAAAAATTCTGCTCAATATGACAACAGTTTGCTTAATTATTCAGCTGTCCTGTCAAGAATGAAGATCTGATTCTTTTTTCTATCGCAGATATTAGTCCCAGTAGCTCAGTTGGATAGAGCAACGGCCTTCTAAGCCGTGTGTCGGGGGTTCGAATCCCTCCTGGGACGTACCTTAGCCAGTTTACGTTAAGTTTAAAACAATAATAAAATCCCCCCAAATCCTTGTTACATAAGGGTTTTGGGGGATTTTCTCTTTCGTTTAACTCCTATAAGAATACGTTAGAAAACGATAGGATTTAAGATCAATCCGGATGGCTGGTACAGCTCAATGATAGGCTGGCATCGTTGAGTCAGCAGTTCCGTTATGAGAACAAAGAGCAGGAGGGGTACCTCACTGCTCTTTTTTGTCACGTTCCACTTTTTCGTGAACTGACGGTTCGTCACCGCTAGTCGTATGGTTGTTCATGCCATCTTTAAATTCCTTTAATGTTCTGCCCAATGCGCGTCCTAGATCAGGCAGTTTTTTCGGACCGAATAACAATAATGCAACCAGCAATATTAAAAATAAATGACTCGGGGTTAAAATGTTGCGCACCATAAAATCATCGCCTTTCATTCTGAATACATTCCTCTGGCCTTACTAATGAGACAAATATAATCTACTTGTTCCCTCTCTCCCCTTCAATATAATCATACAAGATTTTTGTTCGTATTGTAAATTTTAAATGAAGCATAATCATTCGCTTACTACAATCTGGCGCCAAGCGGGGATTTGCATTGGGTTACATATTGCAACCAAACTATTTTACCATGTTAAAGAGAATTTAATGGTACAGCAGCCAACTAATCACATCCGCTCCGGTGTGGGTAAACCGAGAACCTGAAGAGCGTCCCCCAGCGTTTCTTTGAATTTGGCCGTAAGCCAGATTCGGAATGGGCGGCGTTCGCTGTCGGCTTTAAGAATAGGGCATGCCGCATAGAAGTTATTGAATGCTGTAGCCAACTCGTGTGCGTAGGTGCAGATTGAATGGGGAGTCAATTCTTTACCCGCAGTGTGAAGAACATCTAACCAAATACTTAGATGTCTTATTAAGACATATTCTGCTTTTTCCATCTCCCCGCAGGACATGGGCACCTGTAATGCGATATCTGCCTCTGCTTTGGCCGCTTCCTTCCCTGCCTTGTTCAACAGACTTCCAGCACGAGCGTACGAATATAATAAATAGACACCGGTATTCCCCGATATTTCAGTCGCTTGCTGCAAGTCGAAAACCACCTCTGTCTGCAGACCGAACCGCAGCAAATAATAACGAATGGCCGCAGCTGCAATGATCCGGCTGGACAGACCGCTTTTATCGGATCGTTTGTTCTCTATTACGGTCTCCATCATATCAAGCAGAGTCGATATTTTAATACCAATTCCTTGCCGTCCCGACATGGCGTAGGATGTCTTTCCAGCGGATATATCCACACCTAGCTCCGCAGCCGCCGCCGGACTTAAAGAAACAACTCCATAGCTGACATGGTTTAGCTTCTCCGCTTGCTGAGCGTACCCCAGCTCTTGAAGTGCCTGCTTAACGACGGCTTGCGGGTATTCTTGCCTGCGGTCAATGACGTTAATGACCCTGTCCGCTTTACCATATTCCTTATAGTCACCGTTAGAATCAGTAGTCCATAGGCTGCCCTCAAACCGTTTATACGAAAAGTCCTTATCGAGCAATCCGTATTTCCACAGGTGATAGGCGATATCCTTGGCCGTATAGGTCAAAATTCCGTTGGAACGGATCAGCACCTTATCCAAACTGTGTTCCCGATCTCTGACTTCACCGGGCTCTTCGAGTTCTTCCCCCGTATTCTCTCGATTGTTCACAGCTTCGCTTGGCGATGACCTCAGAACCCAGCACCCCGCTAATTTTCCCTTGGTTTCTTGATAAAATACGGAGGTCTGCTGCAAGAGACGGAAGGCCGAAGACCAGAATCCTTCTCTAACGAGACTGCTTTCCCAAACCAGCAGATCATACTCGATTCCAAACGATTTCATTTCTTCTATATGCTCGCGCACAATTCGTTCGGCCACGAGCAAACCGATCCAGGATACATTCGTATTCCCTTCTTCCAGGGCGTGCAGCACTCCGGCCCGTTGCTCTAATAATTTGGGATTGACCTCGTATTCTTTATTAATGCTGGAATACAAATCCCAGCAGTAATCGCCAAAACGGTCGTATTCCATAGTGTACGAAGTGTTTAATATTCCGACGACCGTATCCGCCAATTGATTGCCCAAGTCATCGATGTAATTATGAACTTCGACCCGGCAGCCATTTCTTCGCAACAGTCTCACTAACGTATCTCCAATGCAAGAATTCCTCAGGTGGCCGATATGGGCCGATTTATTCGGGTTAATCGAAGTGTGTTCCACCACTATTTTGTCCCCGGACGCTTCAGGCAGGGTAAATGTCCTCTGAGCCCATCGCGGCCAATGGATAAACAAATTGATAAAACCGGGCGGGATTACTTCGATGTTGGCAATTAAATCGTCCGCTTGATCCCGCTGCTCCAGCTTATTCCGAATCTGCTCGGCAATTTGCATCGGGCGCAATCGCAGCACTCTAGCCAATTGCATAGCAAGGTTAGTGGAATAATCTCCATGCTCCAGGCTTGCCGGCTGTTCCACTCTCACTTTTATAGGAGCCGCCAGCGACTGACTTAGCTCCATCTCCTCCAGCATCCTGGATACAGCTTTCTCCAGACGGGTAATTATCCATTGACTCAGCACGTCATAACCTCCTTATGAAAAATAAAAAAAGCCCGCGTCTCCAAAAGAGACGAGGACTGATCGCTCGCGGTACCACTCTCGTTGCTAAACATATCGTTTAACCCCTTCATCTTGTAACGGCCTCGGCCGGGGCTTCCTACTCCTATTTTTCAGAAGTCCTTCTCCTGGGTCCGCTTCACTATCGGTTCAGTACCGGCTCCCACCCTCCCGGCTCGCTTGGACCTTGAACATCGATAAATACTCTCCCAATCATCGAAATGTCATATTATTTTTAACTATTATAACCATATTTCAAGAAAAAACAAGCCGAACCGAAGCCCATAATAGGAGGGCCATACCCTATGATCAATTATTTCGCTCGCCATCCCGCACAGCTTGAAACAGATGATGTCCATTCTCCTTTCCTGCCTCAATCTTTTGGATAAGTTCCTCAGTAAGCATAATGAAATCTCCTTCACTCTTCTATGTAAATAATGAAGAAGCCCCTAAAGAGGAGCTTCGGACTTGAATTAGGGTCTTCTCTGTTTGGCTTTTTCAAGATTCGTGTTATATCAATCCACTCTCCCTATCAAGGGAGCTCGTTGACCTGCCACGTCTCATCCTCGGTTCTTACTACCGTTAAATAGGACGGTTCCGGATGGTCGAACAGCACCTCTACACCGGTATAATGCTCATACATCCACACCTTGAAGCGATAGGAATTTTCATCTATCTGATCACTGCCGGTGATCTCATAGGCTTGATGGTGCGGATTCGAGGTTCCTACAAAATAAGCAGAAAGCTGCTCTTCGCTATAGAGGTCCTTCACCTCGGCGGTTACCGTCTGAGCCCCTTGCTTGCCATCCCGGTTAACCCAGGCCTCCAGAAATTGATTGGCTGCCCGCAGCGCCATCAAGTAATCCTGGTCCACCTGCAGCTTGTCCTCCTTCGCTGGAAGATCGGATTCCGTTAAAGGAATGAGAGATTGGGCTACCGCTTCCATGGTAGCTTTAGTAACCTTTTGGAAGGGTTCGACAACTAGATGCACATCATCTAATCGAATATATAAGACCGGATCGGACATTCCTTGACGAATCCATTCGGCCGAACCGATGTCAAGCTCTGCGGCTGTTCTGGACTTGATATTTTCCTCGGACAAAGGCGATTTCAGGGTTGCTTGATTGTAAAATGCTTAAACATAACGGACACTCCCCCCTCCCAGCGACTGACCTCTATGAGGCTGTCGTCAGCATAGCCTTTGGCTGGAATGTACACTGTATTCAGGCCAGCTCTAGCCGCGGCGTGCAAAAGAAGCGCCTTTTCCTCCTCGTTATAGTCCAGTGATTCCGTCGCCAGATTAACAAGAGCTGGTTCCACAGAGCTTACTTCATAACCGGACGGAGAAGCTGCCCCATTCCGTGACGCCCCCGACTCTATATTGGCTGCTGCAGCACAGCCGGTCATCGCCGCCGTAAGAAGAACGGCGGGGAGCAGCCTGACGACGGCCTTCGACCATAGCCCGTTAGGATTATTCATTCGTCATTTCATTCCTTTCTAAATTTATGGCCCCGGATTATACCGTTTAAGCAGTTTGTTCCATCGCGGACCAACCTAACCTTTAAATTCTATATGTCATAAAAAGAGACGCCAGAAAAGAGGCATCCGTTCTAAATTTTGGCTTTTTTCTAAATATTAATTCGATGCTCCTCTATATAGATCCTCCCCTATTCTGAAAAATATCGGTTTTGGCGGACCGTATCTTTTGATTTATATTCAACTTCAAGCTGCCCCTTCTTTCCCTTCATTTCCTGCATATGTTAAATTTACTATCAATTTCGGCATGGGACTACTATAACTTGCTAGGACTAAAGATGGAATGTTAGGAATTATTATGAAAATTATAGGAAAATCGAAGGAAAAGCCCGCTCTTTTCCATCGAAAAGAACGGGCCTCGCTTCTCGTTCCCCTGCGGTCGATGATGGAGCCGAGCCGATAATCATTTTGCGGCCAGTTGACAATCGTCATATCACTGGGATAAGCTCCATCCGCAAAGTTAGTTCGGTCTATTACTCTACGGTATTTCCATAGCGAGAATGACTTTCCGTCGGGAAAAAAGCTGTAGCGAATCGGTTCCAAAGTATGCGGAACGAGTCCCATCCAGCTTAATTGCTTATCCGGCCAGAAATCCGCCTGATACTGCCGCCAGAAATCATACTGAACCGCCTGGAGATTGTCCAATCCTCCCCTTCCAAATGGTCCACCGCGAAGCAATAGGTGAAGGCCTGCATATCTTGAGGATCGGCCTCTCCTTGCAGAGCGTGGAGTTCACCGGTCTGCGCTATGGACTCCGAACCCGTAACGTATTCCACACCGGCCAACAGAAGCACGTCCCCTTCCTATTGTCCAACGGGACCCCTCTTTGGAAAAGGATGCAATCTTACGATCATGAAGAAAATATTAAGATGATCTCAGGCTGATCTACCGCTTAAAGGAGGAACGCCCCTAATTTCTCATCCGCTAACCGGATTTGAAAGAAGATGATTAACGACAGATTCCGCATCTCTACCGACACCGGCGAGCAGGGCGGAAGCCCGATTAACCTGCCAGGGCAGGCCGATATAATATAGATGCGGAACCGCAAGACTGATTCCCCGGTCATGCACCGGCCGGCCGCTGTCATCTACCGCCCCGGGAAGCGCAAGCCATGAATAGTCCGACCGGAAGCCGGTCGCCCAAATGACGTTGTCCGGCCTTAGCCGGGTTCCATCCGCGAAATAGAACTCTCCCCCGCGAATCTGCGCCAATCGCGGTTTAATCCGGAGGGCTCCCGCTTCCGCCAGCCTTGGAACCGAACGGCCAAAGATCGGATCATCCATCCGGCGCAGCCTTCGTCCGATGAAGGAATGAGCATCCGCTCTCAACACTCCCAGCTTGTCGAGCCACCAAAAGACGCTTCGTCCCGCCCACTCTAATGAGATCACTTTCATCCGATGGCCTGCAGATAAATAGACTTCCCGTTCTGGGGCCGCAGCCAATTCCGCTGCAATCTGCGCCCCTGAGTTGCCGCCGCCTACTACGAGAACCGAGCCAGTTTGCAGTTGGGAAGCATTGCGATACCCGGAAGAGTGAAGCTGGACAACCGCTTCCGAAGCCTCCCGCGCAAATTCAGGATAAGATGGCTGCTGAAACGGTCCGGTAGCGACGATCACCCGCCGGGCCTTGATTTCCTCCGATTCGGTGATACAGCGGAATCGCTGGCCTTCCCTTTCCAAACGAATAATTTCCGTATTTAACCTTACACGAAGAGAGAACCTTTCAGCATATTTTTGTAAATATTGAGCGACCTCATCTTTAGTCGGATACCCGTCCTTCCTGCCCTCCATCGGCCAGCCAGGCAGAGAGCTGTACCTTCTCGGGGTGAATAAGGTGAGCGAATCATACCGCGTTTTCCAGCTCTCGCCAAGCTCAATGGCTTTATCTACGATCAGATGAGAAATTCCTGCCTGTTTCAAATAATATCCGACCGCAAGTCCGGCCTGACCGGCGCCAACGACCAGAACATCAACCTGTTCTTCCAAGCTTTTCTCCCCCCTCTTATATTTTTAGAACCGGGTGCCGGATAGTCGACTCCTCAATCTGAATGGTCGCGTGGTCTATGCCGAAACGCTCCTGCACCCGACGAATGGCTTCCTGCAAAACCTCCTGTCCGTCGGCCAAATCCGTGATGACCAGGTGACAGCTCAAAGCATCCATCCCAGAGGTAATCGTCCATAGGTGCAAATCGTGTACGCCGACGACCTCGGCGATTTGCATCAGCTCTTCCTCGACCTTATCCGGACTGGCGTATGCCGGAGCTCCTTCCATCAGAATGTGAAGGGAATGCTTAATAACTCCCCATGCACTTTTAAGAATAAGAAGCGCAACAATAACGCTAATGAGCGGATCCGCCGCGTACCACGAAAACAGAAGCATCACAACTCCGGCGATAATTGCACCAACAGAGCCCAGAGCATCTCCAAGCACATGCAGGTAGGCGCTTCGCAGATTCAAGTTGTTTTTGACATCCCCTCGGCGCATAAGAGCCCAAGCGCTGAGCAGGTTAGCGGCCAGTCCAATCGCCACAATAATGAGCATCGAGCCTCCCGCCACCTGCGGCGGCTCGAGAAATCGCTGGTAGGCTTCCCAGACGATAAAACCGGCGATAACGAATAGGGAAACCCCGTTAAATAACGCCGCCAACACTTCAAATCGGTAAAAGCCATACGTTTTGTCAGCCGGTGCCTGCCGAGTCGCAAACCAGATAGCCGCCAGACTGAGTAAGAGAGAGCTGAAATCGCTCAACATATGACCGGAGTCCGACAGCAGCGCCAAGCTGTTAGTGACCAGACCACCGACAAATTCCAAGATCATGACAAGACCGGTAATAATCAGGGCGATCGTCAATCCCTTCTTATTTCCTTCACGGGCCGAGTCGTGGATATGCCCGCCTGCTGTGGCTGGTCCATGATGGTGAGAATCGGAATGATTATGGTGGTGGTGATGGTTCATCGAAATTCCCTCCTTAGATCAACTGCTGCTTTAATTTTAGTATATGAACATATGCTCATATACTATTATAGTTACCTGCCTAAATTTGTCAATGGTCTAAGCTTCGAGGGTATGGCTCTCCCAGGTACGCTCCTCAGGAAAGCTTTGTCGTGAATTTTTCTCACCTTTTCCGGAGTTGCTTCTCTAGGGAATTTGGTCTATAAGGACAAAAAAAAGGTGAATTCAAGGATAGAATTCACCGATCAAAGTCAGTTCATCCAAATCATTAATCCTTTACGCTTCCTTCTTGGTTTCTACTGTTCGTATAGTCATGGGAAAATGAGGGAAGCTTACTTTTTAACTCAAAGCTTGAGGATGTGATGGGATTGGATTTTTACCACGGACAAGAATCGTTGACTACCGTTCAATGGATTTTAAGAGGCTTGGTCAGCTTTGTTTTTTTGCTGCTTGCCGCCAAGATGATGGGGCAGCGCTCGATTTCTCAATTAAGATTCCTCGATTTCATTATTGCGCTTGTCCTCGGCAATATTATAGCTCATCCGCTTTCAGATGAAAAATTAGGACTTCAGGGATCTATACTCACCACGCTTGTTCTCATCGTCTTGTATGTTGCAGCAACCTGGCTTAGCCTGAAATGGCCGTTTTTCAAAAGGTATCTAGATCCTCCGCCGGTCAAGCTCATCCAAAATGGACAGATCCAATTTCATAACCTGCCTATCGCCAAAATCTCTATTGATTATTTATTTTCCGAGCTTCGAAAAGCAAAGGTCGAGGATATTCAGAAGGTATCCCTCGCCTTATGGGAACCGGGAGGCACCCTCTCTGTCTTCACGGATACCCCTTACCAACCGCTTACTCCTGCCGATATGAAGCTTGAGACCGGGCCGTTTACACTCGCAAGGCCAATTATTGTTCACGGAAAAATCGATAAACGGCTTCTCGAAGAAATTGGAAAAGACCAAATGTGGCTTAAAAGAAAGGTATCCCCGACTTATACGAATATCCGCGATGTCCTATTGGCAACCGTTGACGAAAATGAGAATGTGCGGGTCTATTCCTATCCGAAGCCGAGCCCGAGACGTCATTCCTAACCCTTCAGACGGATCAGCAGGAGAAGCGCGAACAGCAAGAAGCCTGATCCGACAAAGGCCCAGTCCTTCCGATTCATGCGCAGAACTATGCAGGATGTTCTCCGGCTTCCAATGTGGCCATACCCTCTCATCTCCATCGCCGAAGAAAATTGTTCCGCCAACTGCAGCAAAGAGGATAGCAGCGGGATAACAATAGCGGGAAGCTCTCGGAGCGAAATTCTTCCGGGCCTGCTTCCTGATTTAGCCCTCGCTCTCGCAATCCGCGAAAAGCGTTCCCATTCTGAAAGAATTAACGGGATGAAGCGGAAAACGAGAGCGACAGACAAGGCCAGTGCCTCGACCGGAAGCTTGATGCGCGATAAGAAGGCCAAGCCCTGTTCCAGTCCTTGCTTCATCCTCATCGAGCCGGCGAGCAGAGGAAGCAGGGCGCCGAGCAGCAGCAAGCACCAGATTCTGGCCAGCTGCTGCATGGTCGTCTGGGCCGCTTCCGCCGAGAAGCCAATGGCCAGTGGGAAAGCGGCCCCCTCCGCGAGGGTCAGCCGGAGTCCGGCCACCAGGGAGGATAGCGCCATAAACAGCAGGAAGCCCAGCGCCAGCCGGCGGATCGGCCGCCAGCCAGCGCGGGACCATGCGATGGCCGCCGCTGTGATCGCCAGAGCCGCGGCCACGCCTATCCAGGAGCGCTGCAGCAGGATTCCCGCCGATATGAGCATGTATACGGCCCATAGAGAGCGGGGATCGCAGCTCTGCAGCCAGCTCCGGGCGGCGGCAGGACCCGGGCCCGCCGGCGCGCCGGGCGAGGCAGTCGCCGTGGCGACGGAACGCTCGCGCGCAGGGGCGCCGGGCCAGGCAGTCGCTGCGGCGGCGGAACGCTCGTGCGCAGGGGCGCCGGGCCAGGCAGTCGCTGCGGCGGCGGAACGCTCGTGCGCAGGGGCGCCGGGCCAGGCAGTCGCTGCGGCGGCGGTGGCCTGCGCAGGGAGCGCCTCCGCAACCGCGGCAGCTAGCTGCTCCGGCGTCAGCCAGCCCGACGGCAAGGGGATTCCTTGCCGCCGCAGCAGCTCGACTGCCCGCAGCCGGCCAGGCGGAATCAAGCCGGCCTCCAGCAGAAGCTGAGGGCGGCGCAGCAATTCCGCACCTGAGCACTGGGCCATAACCATTCCTCCGTCCATGATCAGAACAGAATCAGCGAGCGGGAGGAATGTGTCCAAATCGTGTGTAGCGAGCACGATTCCGGCCCCGGATTGCTGCTTCCACGACTGGATGTAATCCGTGAACGCTTGGATTCCTTCACCATCCAGACCGGCCGTCGGCTCATCCAGCAGCAGCCATTCCGGGTGGCAGGCAAAAGCGACTGCCACAGCAACCCTGCGTTTCTGTCCTCCGCTTAACGTAAGCGGATTATCCAGCAGTATGCTCTCAGGAAGCTCCACTTGCTTCAGTGCCTGTGTCATCCAACTCTCGGTCTGCTCCGAAGAAAGACGCAAAGGCTTTAACGAATATTCGAATTCCTGACGGACGGTGCGAGCGAATAATTGCTTCTCGGGACTTTGAAACACAAAGGCGCTTTTTTCAAGAATCGCTCGATTAACCCGCCCTCGCTTCCAGAAGGGCGTTTCCCCCAGAGAAATGACTCCTTGCGTAGGCTCCGTCAAACCGGCCAGAACATCGAGCAAAGTCGACTTCCCCGCACCTGTACGTCCAATCAGCAACGTTAAAGAACCGCTGCGCAGAGTGCAAGTAACGTCGTGGATCAGCCTGAATTCCTTCCGCTTTGGCGATGAGACACAGACTCCTTCAAGCCGAAGATCCATAATTGTTCACCGCCGCGCTTAATTGTTCTACCGTCACGGGCAGGGGAGAAAGCCCAATCCCCCGCTTCTGCAAGGACCGGGCCACTTGTACAGCATAGGGCTGCTCGTACCCGAGAAGCTGGCAAGGGGTTGAAGCCCAATCATCCAACCAAGAGGCTGTCTCCCCTTGTTCATTATCCCGATTTCCGTAAAAAAATGATGAAGTCGGGCCTTCGAATGCAATTTCACCGCTATCTAACGCTATGACACGGTCGGCCCAGGCCAATTCCTCCATCCATTGAGTAATCCAGACAATGGCCGTTCCGGAACGGTTAAGCTCAGCCGCCACCTGAAGCACCCTTTGTCTGGACGCCGGATCCAGCATGGCCGTCGCTTCGTCGAAGATCAGCATCCCCACATCGGTTACGAGCCATCCGGCGATAGCCAGCAGCTGCTTCTGCCCGCCGGAAAGCTCAGCTACCGGATGAGCGGAAGGCAAATCCAGCCCGACACGCTTTAAGGCCTGCTGAGCTAACCGGGGCATCTCCACTGGGTCCTTCGCTTCATTTTCCATAACAAAACAGACATCTTCATATATCGTTTCTCCGACAATTTGCGCATCGGGCTGCTGTCCGATCATTCCAATCCTTCTGCCCTCGATCCAGCCCTTCGTTATATGGCCGGAAGCCAGCGGGCAATAGCCGGCAATCACTTTAGCCAAAGTGCTCTTGCCGCTTCCATTGCGGCCGATAATGCCAAGCCATTCTCCCCTGGCTATCGATAATTGAATATCGGACAGCACCTGCAGGCGAGAATCTCTTTTTTCAAACGAGACGGTTCCGCGCTCTAGTACAAATGACTCGTCCAATAATTGCATAATTTATTCGGAACCTCTTTTCCTCTTGAAGTCTTTTGTGTTACAATGCCAATTGTTAACCATAAATCACTTACATAAGGTTAACAAATGAAAGGAGAAGATGCAATGAAAACTTCGGCCGTTACGGTTCGCGGGCTGACGTTCAGCGCTATGTTTGCCGCTTTGCTGGTCGTTCTCAGCTTTGTGACGATCTATACCGGATTTTCCCCCGTACCTATCACTCTGCAAAATTTTGCCGTTATGCTTGCAGGAGCTGTACTCGGGGCCCGTTACGGATTAATAAGTGTGGGAACGGTAGTTGTGTTGACTGCTCTCGGATTCCCACTGCTTCACGGCGCAGGGGGACCCGGTTTAATTTTCGGTCCCACCGGAGGATTTATTTGGGCTTATCCGCTGGCAGCGTTTTTTATTGGTTATTTTGTTAATCGGATTAAAGGCCACGGTATCTTTTCTTTCCTGCTCTTATTTATTGTCATGCTCGCTTTTGGCTCGCTTTTGCTATATGTACCCGGTGTGCCCTGGTTGGCTTACTCTGCTAAAATATCGTTAGGCAAAGCGATGGTTCTTGGCTGTTACCCCTACTTGCCAGGGGACGCGATCAAGGCATTAGCCGCTGCACTCATTGTGTTGCCCGTTCGCAAGCTATTTCCCGCTTCCCGATTGATGTAGCCTGACTAACAGTCTATCCAGGACCAAACCCTGCTGAACAGACCAAGTCTATGTAGAATGATGATCACCAGCGTCTCGTCAAGCTTCCTTGGCGAATATCTGCGCTCCGTCAGTGGAGCGCTTCAAAAAGCCGCTATTCGGGTAAAATAGGGATATCACCTATTCCTAACATCAGGAGGAGATTATAGTGATCTTCGAAACCCGAGTGATCGACGAGGAAACCTTTCTCAATTTCGAGCGGCTGCCCGACGGGTCGGTTGTTGGCAAGCTGATTCGCATCATCCCGCCGCATCATCCGGCTCCTCATATGCAGGAAGCTTCGGGAACGTATATTGAGTATCGGACTCAGCCTACCACATCCATGGCAACGGCGGAACTATTTGTTCACTCCATCCTGGAAGAGCTGGATGAAGATAAGGGAAATGAGGATAAAAGCAGGATCAATGATAAAAGCCAATGAAGAACATCTGTAAATTTTCATAATGTCTTCCTTCAAGCCAATCGGTAGTAACCGTTTGGCTTGATTTGCTTGATTTGCTTTATTTGATTTCTCGCCCCGTCACGGCAATTTGCATTCCAGCTCTATTTTCTAGAGGTTCTGCCATCGATTGGGATAGAGGCCAGACCGGTTTGTTTAGTGATGGATGCTGTTGGACAGACATGAAATTTGGGATGGATGCATACCTTTAATCTTACAAAGCCGGGAGATGCCTGTAAACGTGCCCGTTCATGACGAAAACCGCCCGGTCGAACCCAGGCGGCTTTCCTGTTCATAACTTCGTTAGACTCAGGCTATTGAAGACGGGCTGCAATGGCAATGTCAAGATGAGCCTCGTCGATTTACTCTGTTTTCATAGTTGGGTATCCTTCTATTTATCCAACTGCTCGAACAAGCTCCGCAGCGCCAGAGCCCGATGACTGATTTGATTCTTCTCTTCCGTGGTGAGCTCGGCCATGGAGCGGCCCTGCTCCGGTAAGTAGAATAAAGGATCGTAACCGAAGCCACCGTCCCCTCGTGCCTCTTTCAGAATATAACCGGGGACGCGTCCTTCAGCTCGATGAGTCTTTCCCGTGACGGGATCGTAAAGCACGAGGGCACAAACAAAGCTGGCTCTGCTGAGTCCTTGCGGATGACCTTCAACGGCCATTTGGGCTCCCCGTGTCTTCAATTCGGACAGCAGCTTCCTGTTATTGTCCTGATCGGAAGCATTCTCACCCGCATAGCGGGCCGAATAGACACCTGGAGCCCCGTCTAGAGCGTCCACGCATAGACCTGAATCATCGGCCAATACGGGAACTTTAAGAAGGTCCGCTATCGTACTCGCTTTAATCCAGGCGTTGTCGGCAAACGTTTCTCCATCCTCTACAATTTCGGGCATCCGGTCATAATCGGCGAGACTCCGCACGGTCCACCCGAGAGGATGGAACCAGTGGGCAAACTCCTTGACTTTGCCCGGGTTTCCAGTGGCTATGACCAGGATCTGTTCTTTAGCTGGATGCATGGTTTCTTACCCC
The DNA here is from genome assembly GCF_018403245.1 of Paenibacillus sp. J2TS4. GTDB lineage: Bacteria > Bacillota > Bacilli > Paenibacillales > NBRC-103111 > Paenibacillus_L. Next base: position 592,873 of record NZ_BOSH01000001.1, on the reverse strand, counting down.
GATCCGGGAGGCGATATCGCCCAGCACCCTTTTCTGCTCCTCGATCAATATCTGGATTCCGGCCTCGGACACGCCAAGCAGTCCATCCAATTCCGTCCTGGAGAAAGGGGCCTCTTCCCCGGTCCCCTGAACCTCGACGAACTTGCCAGCGCCGGTCATTACTATGTTCATATCGACCTTAGCCGTTGAATCTTCGGCATAGTTCAGATCGAGACAGACTTGCTGGTTAACGATTCCTACACTGACCGAAGCCAAAAAATCGGTAATCGGATAAGTAGAGAATGGTTTATTCCGATGCAGCTTATCGACAGCCATGGCCATCGCGACGAACGCTCCGGTTATCGAGGTCGTTCGAGTTCCGCCATCCGCTTGAATGACATCGCAATCCAAAGTTATCGTCCGTTCGCCCAAGCGATCAAGATCGACTACCGACCTTAGAGCACGCCCGATCAGTCTTTGAATTTCCATGGTCCGACCACCCAGCTTGCCTTTTGTCGCCTCGCGTTGATTGCGAACCTGAGTCGCTCTCGGGAGCATCGAATATTCGGCGTTAATCCAGCCTTTACCCTGCCCCTTCATAAATGGAGGGACCCGCTCCTCTACCGTCGCGTTGCATAGCACTCTCGTGTCCCCGACACTGATCAGCACGGAACCTTCCGCATGCTTAACATAATCGGGAATCAGAGACAAAGGTCTTAGTTGATCGTACCGTCTTCCGTCAATTCTCATTCATGAAGTCCTCCTAAGCTTGCTGAATACCACAAATAGAGTATACCTCATTTTACCAAAGCCTATGAGGAAAATCATCCGAATAAAATAACCCGCAAAGTGACGTTGGCCTTCGAAGCGTATTCCAAGTACTTTGCGGGGGCCCCGGAACTTATAAAAAGCATTTCTTCGCTTTTTCGCGGATGGAACTTTACATCTTCGGAGCGTTGACATGAGAAGGCCGCTGGACTGGCTTAGCATAACTTTGGTCGTTGGTCGTGGTAACGGTCGCTTCTCCGTCCACCAAAATTTGAACCTGGCTTGCACCGGTATTTTCAGTAACGGATAATACGATCGACTCCATAGCTTCGACAGCCGCCTTGCCATTTTCATCCAATAGCTTTGAATCGAAATTAATCGTTACCAGATCGCTTTCTTCCGAGCTTTCCACTTCCAGCACCTGGGCAGCGGCGGATAAGACCGGGGTCATCCCTTTACTTTCCCCCGGGCCTTTAATTAGCTCCTCCACAGTTGCCTGAAGCACGTTATCGGTCCGCTCCACCAAGCGGGTTACTGGAACGTAGTAGGAGAAATCTGAGCCCTCCTTGGTGAAATAGAGTGTCACCGGTGTAGTTCGGCCAATATTCACCCCATTGGCAATTTCCATATTAATGCCCATGTCCCGGGTTAATGCACCGTTAATTGGAGTGTGGTCTACAGGCATTTCCGTTAACGGAGTGCCGCGCACGCTCAGCTTGACCTCGTCCACTGTCGGGAAGCCGGTAAGCGTCCAGGTGATCGCTTCCAGCAGCTTGCGTTCGTCCTCTTTACTGTAATTTGTAAATTCTTTGCTAAAATCAACCGCAGCCACTCTTGTTTCCGCATCGATGTCTACCGTCATTTTCGTTCCAGCCGGAAGCAGTGCGGCAAATCCTTGAGGCAGAAGCGCCTCCCCCGGTCCTCCCTGCACCATGTATTCCAGTGATTTCTTTGCTACACCTTCCTCGCGGGGAAGATTCAGGCTAATCGGGGCCACCATTCCCCTCTCGTCTTTAAAATATAAAGTAGCCCGGAAGGTTTCGCTGATGATCTCACTCACTCCTGCTTCGTTATCCTGTATCTGAAGCATCATCTCTTCGGCGCTGATCGGCGGCGGATCTATAGATTGGCTTTCTTCCGGCTTGTTAACAGAACATCCCGAGGCCAGCAAAATAATGGCGCCTGCCATTGCAATTCGGCGCACCCCTTTCGATACAGCCATGTTTCTTACCTCCTCCAGTATGGTAATGTAGTATTATGTATACGAGTTGTCCCGCATTTTATAACTACTTTTTGTCCACAATAGTAAAACGGTTTTCAGGGAAATGTTACCTGGTCCTGGATCGAAAAAAAGGGTGCGGGACGCGCAATTTATGGAAGGGGGATGATCTTATGAAGAAGTACAGCCTAGACAGCCGTAAAGTGGAGCAAGCCACGAATGAATGGTTACAAAAACGAGGAGTGGAAAGAAGCGACATCGCGGAGCTGGTCATGTATTTGCAGCAGGGATACTACAGTGATCTCACCTTGGAGGAATGCCTTGCGAGCGTAGACAAGGTGCTGGCCAAAAGGGAAGTGCAAAATGCTGTGCTAACAGGAATCCAACTCGATTTATTGGCGGACCAGGGTCAACTGTTCTCTCCCCTTCAGGACATGATTGAGAACGACGAAGGATTGTACGGGTGTGACGAAGTATTGGCTTTATCCATTGTCAATGTATATGGAAGTATCGGATTTACCAATTTCGGCTACCTGGATAAGGTGAAGCCGGGAATTATCGGTAAGCTTAATGAAAAGGGCGGTCCGATGATTCATACATTCCTCGACGATATTGTCGGAGCGATTGCAGCGTCTGCAGCCAGCAGCATCGCCCATAACAAACAGAAAGTGGCTGAGGAACGAAACAGTCAAGGAACGGCATCCGCCGACGAATCGAAGTAATAGAACGGGAATAAAGACTGAAGGAAGCTTCCCTCAGTCTTTATTCCCGTGAGCTTTGATAGAAGAGAACACCGTCCTGCTCTGTTTCGGCCACACGTTCCGCCTTGTGCAAATAAATGACATGGGCCAACGTTTCGGCCATGGCGAAGCGAAGCTGATGCATTGTCAATCGTTCACCGAATATGTCGAGGCACAGCTCGTATACCGTTCGCGGGTTCGGCAACCGTCTCTCCATCTCCGCGAGACGCTCTTCATGATGGATCACGAGGGCGGACGCCCGTTCCGTGAACGATTCAAAAGGGTCCCGATGACCGGGATAAGCCCGGATAACCTCATACCGGCTTATATCCGACAAGCTCTCCAAATAGGATTGCAGCGGATTAATCTCCGTGTCGGGAATAAAGCTGACATTAGGAGAGATTCTTGGTAAAACATGGTCGCCGCAAAACATTTCTTTATGCTCCCGATCGTAAAAGCAGACATGACCGTAGGCATGCCCGGGAGTATGAATAACTTCACAGTTCCTTGTCCCTAAGGCAAACGGCTTTTCACGGTCATAAAAGCTCACTCGAGCGGGCATGGGATGAACGAGCGGAAGGAAGCCCTCAAAGTGCCCATGAAGCTTGGCCGCTGTGTCTGTGTCCATTCCATGACAAATAAACAAATCGTACACTTGCCTGTTCATCGGGTAGCTCCCGGTCCACATTCGTTCCGCTTGCCGCTGCCCTTCCTCCGAGATCCAGACAGGGGCCCCGCTGCGCTCCTGAAACCATCCAGCCAAACCATAGTGGTCGGGGTGATGATGAGTTAGAACGATCTGCTCAATATCCCCGTATCGGATTCCGTAACTGCTTAACGCTTCTTCCCAGACCTGTTCCCCCTCAGGAGTATGTAAACCGGGATCAATCAGAGTATACCCGTCTCGACCTCGAACCAGATAGCTATTGACCCAACGAAGCGGAAATGGAAGCGGCACTTTAACCCGGATCGTCGGTTCGGAAGCACTCAAACCGCGTTTCTTTGCAGCGTCAACAAACCCCACCGGCATCCCCTGCTTTCCGGCCCAGCATAATAAGTCGCGGGGACTCTGTCTCGTCATAGCCCAGTCCGTCGTAATTCCCGTATACCTTCTCGATGATCAAGCCTGCTTTCTGACACATGGAATGAAAATCGGCCAGCTTATACAGCTTGACTTGCTCCAGATAGCTCCGATTCTCGCTGCCGGGCTCCGAAATAGTAATTCTTTTCCGTACACATCCGTCCTCTATCGATCTTTTTTCGTCGATGGTCATTCCCGCCTCCTCTCGGACCGAGTGCGGAACCAGATTCCTCGCGACATAATCCGCGTTCAAATAATCAATCAGAAAGCGGCCGGTTGGCGACAGCAGTCGACTGATTTGACCGAGCACCTTCGCGTTCTCCTCGTCTTTATTAAAATAACCGAAAGAGGTGAACCAGTTCACGACTGCGTCGAAAGATCTGGTCAAGGGCACTTCTCTCATATCGCCTTGCAGCCATTCCACACGGTCATCCGGGTCCCGCTCTCTCGCTTCACGCAAAAGCACCTTGGATAAATCCATCCCGGTGACACGAAATCCAAGATCAGCCAACGCCAGAGAATGGCGCCCCATTCCGCAGCACAGGTCAAAAACAGAAGCTCCCGGCTCCAGATCGAGCCAGCCGATCATTTCGCCCACTTCCTCCCTGGCTCCCTGCATGTCTCTATGTTTGTAAACAATCAGGTAATCTTCCCCAAAGCTCTGTTCATACCATTCCATCATATATAATGCCTCTCCTGTATAATTGGTCCTTCCATATGTAAGATCCAATTTTTCTATCTGCATATTTTAATTGTACAGTTAAACCCCCATTCCGGCAACGATACTAAAGATGCTTGGGTGCATCAAGCTTCTGCGGGACTATTTCTTGAGTGGACCTCCTTAATTCCTTTTCCCATGCTTTTGGCTGTTATCCCCTTCGCTCAGATAACCTCTCCTGCTTGGATCCTAACATTCTCAAGCCATCATTTTCCGGGTCCCTTTTTGTTAAACTCGTCAACTTCTCCCATCTTCTATACCAGGGTCACTTCTTGTGATCGGGACAGCCAAACTTTTCTGAGTCAAGGGGATACAGGTCAAAAGTGGAACTCAAGCGAATATCATTACAAAATAAAAAGCCTCCCCTTCTGCACTCCTCCCGGAATGGAGAGAACCTATAGGGAAGGCCACTGGTTGAGGCCATTGCGTTGCTTTCCTCAGATTGTTATTTCCCCAAGCTTAATAAGCTCGACTACTGCTTGTGAACGACCTTTGACATTTAATTTTTGCATGACATTAGAGATATGATTTCGCACGGTCTTCTCGCTGATAAACAGCTGTTGAGCGATATCCTTGGTCGTTTTATCCTGAACCAATAATTCGAATACTTCTCGTTCACGGTGGGTCAACAAAAACTTGCTTTTATGATCGCTGCCCTTCATAGTGTGTCACCCCTCCTTGCTCGGGATTTATATAAGTTACAAGGTAAAGGGATACAGTCAAATCTATACTATGAAGGGCCGGCATTGTTGGTGCTTTGTTCCGTAAAAATAGGCCTTTAAGGCGTGACCACGGATTGCTCGCTGATTACCCTGGTGGGGAATATTCTTTCGACAATCGCACTGAATTCCTTCACAAAGCCGCTAAGAGGACGGCCTTCCCGGAAATCTTGAGCATAGACATTCATTCGTTCCACAAAATCCGGGTTGGCCGAAACGTACACTTCTTTAATGTGAGCGTCCACCGATTTGACCTTGTCCGCAATTTTTTGCTTTATTTCCGGAGTGACATCTCCAATCACCGATGGGTTAGCCGGATTAGTGTTCTGAACTGCGGAACCCGAATGCAGCTTAACGGCTACATAGGCGTTATTATCCGTAACGAGCACATTGGCGCTATCCACTTCGTCCAATGCCGCTACCGCGTCGGCCACGTGCTGGCTCATCTCCATTTTGGAGGAAGCGTTAATTCGGCTTCTTTCCATAACACGATCATTCGTATGATATGGAGTCCCTGTCGCATGGGGAACTGTGCCGTCCCCCACCCGGTTCATTCCATAGGGATTTGCCTGATCAAGTCCTCGCTTATTGATGGGAGCGGCCCCCCGTTTCGTTTCCGCCCCGCAGCCAGTCAGGGTTAGAACAGCCGCAATCGAGACAAGAACTACAGTGAGCGTTACCTTTTTCAAAGGATATGAACTCATCCTCTCAACTCCTTCTGGATTATATTTATAATCGGTTTGTAGTTTGCGCATTGTCCCAAAAAAGTATTCTTCGCTATTCACTGAGGCCTTAGCCTTTAATCGCTTAAAAAGATTGACCGGGATTTGCTTATTGATGTATGCTTGGTTTAGTACCAGGTAATAGTATCAAGTAATAATAATTTTGAAGGAGAGGAAAAAACATGCTCCAACCGAATCATGCGGCTATAACAGCCCTTGGCACCTATGTCCCTGATAAAATTATCGATAATGCTGCGATGGAACAAATCGTCGACACAAGCGACGAATGGATTGTGCAACGAACGGGAATCAAGGAGCGGAGAATGGCCTCGGAGGATCAATTTACTAGCCATCTATGCACCGAAGCCGTCATCGATATGATGGAGTCCTATAATAAGGAAGTGCAGGATTGTGATTTCATCATCGCCTGTACCCACACACCAGATCTGCCCTTTCCTTCGGTTTCTTCCATGCTGCAAAAACATTTCTCCATTCATCAAGCCGGGGCTGTCGACTTGAATGCAACTTGCGCAGGTTTTGTTTATGGGCTGCACCTAGCCGATACGATGATCCGATCCGGAGTGCACCGTAAAATTCTCGTTGTCAGTGGAGATACTATGACCAAGATTACGGATTACACAGACCGGACTACCTGTGTATTGTTCGGCGACGGCGCTGGAGCCGCACTCGTAGAACGACACCCTGATTCCGGATTTCTCGGTTTCTATCTGGATTCCGACGGCAGCGGAGGCCATCATTTGTACAGAACCGGACTGGCCCAATCACTTGACGGACATCAGTTGCAAAATAGCGGCTTTGTTGTCCAGAACGGAAGAGAAATTTATAAATGGGCAGTCAGTAACGTACCTGCAGGCATGCGTAAAGTAATGGAAAACGGCGGTCTTGAGCTATCCGCTGCGGATTGGTTTATTCCACATAGCGCTAACTTGCGAATTATTGAATCCATTTGTGAGAAAAGCGGATTTCCACTGGAGAAAACTCTATACAGCATGGTCAAATACGGAAATACATCCGCGGCGACGATTCCTCTCGCCTGGAACATGGGTGTAAAAAGCGGTAAAATCAAGCCGGGGGACCGCATCCTCCTGTACGGATTCGGGGGTGGGCTTGTCCAAGCCGGACTGTTAGTTAAATGGGGGCTCCCTTCCTTAAAAACTACCGATAAGAGCAAAGAGAGATAAAATGAGAAGCAATCTGTTTATGTTAGGCGGCTTATCAGCCGGTTCTGTCGTCCTGATTCATACAGGAGCCAGCGGCGTCGGCAGCGCGGCCATTCAGCTTGTCCGGGAAGCCGGGGCCGTCCCCCTTGTCACAGCCGGAAGTGGAGAGAATCGAAAGGCTTGTCGATTCGATATGGGAGCTGGAGCAGGTTAACGAAGCCCATCAGCATATGGAGCACAACAAAAATATAGGGAAAATTATTCTTCGCACCCCATGGTAATTTTCGATTGCGTTAATGAGGCCGTTTGGGACGGCAAATACAATCCGAGGCAAGCCAAGGAGAGGCTGGCTTGCCTTTGTGAACCTCCCGAATAGGCAGCTCGAGCATCCGTTCCGCCAACACTCGCTGGTATTGGGAGATTTCCTTCAAATACTCCTCCACTCTTACCGAGTCTTGGACGGACAAGCAGGCCGTTTCCGCAAGACTTTCCAGCATAGTGGCCACGGCCCCTTGACTGCGAACCAAAGCTTCCATAATATTCAGCTTTAATTCGTTCTGTTTCTCCAGAAAACCCATTATCCGTTACCACCCATATCAAAAAATCCGCCCCCGAACGCGGGCTGCTCGTTCGCTTCTTGACCGAGCACGATACGCAAATTGCGGGCAAGCCCCATCTCCAGCTTCGTCAAGCCGCTGAGTGCTTCCACTACTTGCTCATGGAATTCCAGAGACAGCTTTACCTGGGCTTCATGATCCTCTTCAAAATTAGCTGCATGAATATGATTATTCAGCCATCTTCGGGACTTTTCCGCCTCCACAGCCTTCGCTTCGAGAATAATCGAGATGTTATGCTGCATTTTAGCCGTTGACTCCAGCATAGACATGTACGACTCCTGCCTATCCATTCCGGTCCCTCCCTTAGCCCTCTCTATTCCTCGTCTGCCGGGTTCAATTCCTTCATTAAAATAGATAAATTATCCGCAATAGCCTCCTCCAGGTCTGCCAATATGTTTAGATAGGAGGTTAAATTTTTGGTTACCCCCAACGAATGCTGGGTGAGCGCCTCCACCCCTTGAAAATTAATCTGGACATCAGGGATGGCTTCAATGATTTGAGCCATATTGACCGTTATATAACGGGTAGACTCAATAATTTCTGCGAGTTCCCCGTGGGATTTGGCCATATGCTCTATGATCGTTGTAACGCGAGCTTGCATAACCGCCCCCCTCCCTCTTTCCTCATTATCATATGAACATTCCAAAATAAAGGTTAAAGAATTACCGTCACGACTTTTAATTTATAAATTTTACAAATCCTTATATTTTCGGAAGTCATAGCTTTCATTTTTTCTCGCTTTCTTTTTCACGTTCCCATTGCTCAAGCACCTTTTTGATGAGCTGTTCGTTGGATTTATGACAAATCAAGAGCCCTTCCTCCGTCGACACGATGATAAGATCCGCCACTCCAATGACGGCTGTTTTTTGCTTGTCGGCGTAGACGATGTTGTTGAACGAGTGGAGAAAATAGATTCGTCCATCCGCCATATTGCCGAATTGGTCCTTGCCGCGGATTCTTTCCAAAGACGTCCATAAACCGACATCATCCCACTCAAAGTTGACCGGAACGGTCCAGATCGTTTCAGCTTTTTCCAAGACCGCATAATCAATCGAAATTTTGGGGAGTTCAGAATAACCTTCCTTCCATTCATCCCCGGGCAAATTGATCCCCTCCCAGATCGAATTCTGATAGAGCTTCATATAGTAGGCGATCGTAGAGGGCTTCCAGATGAAGATTCCGCTGTTCCAATATATATTGGGTAAAAGAATCAACTTTCGAGCTTTCTTCTGTGAAGGCTTCTCGATAAATCTCCGAACGGGTCGGATGGTCCCGTCTGAACCTTCTTCAGCCTCAATATAACCATACCCGGTCTCCGCTCTTGTCGGCACGACACCTAGAGTAACAATTGCCAGGTCGTTACCCGCTTTTTCCTCAGCCTTCCACAACGCTTGCATCAAGGCTTCGTCATCGGGAATATATTGATCGGACGGGGCGGTCACTATCACTTCGTCATCATTGCTCCTAAGAAAATAGTTCGCCGTTAAGGCGAGACATGGCCCTGTATCCCGAGGAGTGGGCTCCTCGATAATATGATCTGCGGGCAAATCCGGAAGCTGTTCCTCCACCAGGGAGCGATAAGCTTTCGTCGTAACGACGTAGATGCTTTCCCCCCGAAGCCAATTTCGAAATCGTCCGTACGTAATCTGCAGCATCGTATCTTGTGAGGTCAGGGATAGAAACTGCTTTGGCTTGCGCTCCACGCTTCTCGGCCAGAAACGGGTTCCTTTGCCTCCGGCCATGATGACGACCTTCATTCGCAGTTCTCTCCTCTCCCTAAAGCGGTAATGATAGGAATGATCGGAACACCCCGTTCCAATTTATGAGATAAGCTTTCCCGATACCAGAATCCATCTTAGTAAAAACGAGAGAAAGATTGGCAAATGGCAGGAATTTTTCGTAGATAAGACTCATAGAATAGTAGAGAAAAATATCCGGGGAAAATCGTTCATCCAATAAGCTGCAACGATGTTGGTCATTATGATTACGATTCTCCTCTCGTGTACCTCCTTAGACGGACCGAGTCCCGGAAACGGAGGCGGGGACCCCTAAGGTCCATAGCTGCCCGCAGACTTGCCAACAAGCCGTTAATTCGCAGTTCCCCCTGTTTCTCTTCCGAAATTTGGGGAAGGCCATCGGAGGCGAGGGACTGAATGTTCATTTCCAATCGAATAGCATCCGTCAAAGCATGAAAGGGTTCCGCCAAACGATCATATCCAATTCGTTCCACAGCCGTACGGGAGAGAGCATAAGGGAGGACAGACAGCGTATGGGCTTCTATGTCCTTACGCCCGAGTGTCATGCGGACGAATTCCCGTATGACTGTATCCTCATTCCGTATATGAAATGGACGGTGGAAAGCCGATCGATTTCGGTCTCGCAAGGCCAGATCAGCCCCGCTCGCTATCACGAAAATTAATTGAACGAGATGATCCGCTGGAATAACCCGGTCGGGGTAGAGGAAGAGAATAATATCCGAAGAGCTGATTCTTGCGCCAGCCGCTCGAGCCTGATCATCATTCTCCAACTCCTCACATACAATAACGGGGCTAGAGGAATGACTGAGCAGCCGTGCGGACAGGGCATCATCCTTACACCGAAGCACAAGGATGATTTCGTTTAATGAAAGCTTTTGCAGTTCATCAAGCACAGAGTGAAGGAGCGGATGATGTCCAGAGATACTTAGGACGGCCGCAGTGCGTCCCATCGCCTCCCAATGATGCGAAGAAGCAACGCTGCTCTGCAGAGCAGCGTTGCCCGCCCGCTTTGTTCGGCTTTGCAGCGCAAATCTTCGCGAACGGCGAACGGAGCTATGTTTCCGCCTTAGTCCGGGCCTCCCCAACCTTAAGGAACCGCGGCGGCGTATACGCCCGCTTTGCTTCTTTGAAGCCCATGAATAGCTAGAACGACGTCTTGATTTCCGAGATCGAATTCTGTTTCTCATCTCAACCCCTCACTCAAACCGGAATCGTAAACGTCCGATTTTCCTGGAGAAAAACCATTCCATAAATACCAACTAATCGCCTCGAGATGATCTCCTACGATTAACGATTTTACGGAATGCTTCCTTTGTTTGTTAGGATTGTTTTTTCCCACCCTCACATAACGGACGGTTTGCAGCTGCAAGCCTTTATGAACCGCTATGGCCTGAGCCAGCGGCGGGACGCACAGATTCTCGGCTCCTATCCATTCTAACGCCTTCCTGCTCATAGCATGCGGTGTAGTCGTTAGAGACGCTCCGGAAAGCTCCGGCTTTCCCAGAATGATATTCAATGCGTGTTTTGATAAGACAACGGGATGAATCCGGCGATGGTTAACTGGACCTATATAGCTGTTTAATGCAATGTCAGTCCCTTGCTCGATAGCCGATATGAAAGTTCTCAGTTGTCCAACCGGAATGATAATATCCCCGTCCATAAAAAGCAGTATATCTCCTTCGGCCGCTCTAGCGCCGATGCTTCTACCGACGTCATGACCTAAAGGCCGGGGAAAACGGATGACACGGGTTCCCATTCTAGAGGCAATTCGATCGGAGCCGTCTTTACAACCATTTGCTACAACAATAACTTCCGTCTGCGGGTGTACCTTGCGAGCCTGACGGATGACGGAAGCGAGCGTCCGCCTTTCATTCATAACTGGAATAATAACAGAAACTTTCGGTTTACCGGAATCCAGACAGAGCCGTTCCACGACGGTATGCCGGCAGCTCTCATCAACGGCCATTTATACCATCTCCCGAGTTTAAGCCTTGACTTCCTTCCCATTGTATGTATCCGTGCTTGTTATGTAACGGCACTTGTACAACTGGCGCTCTCTGATTGGTGAAAAAGCGGAAAATGCCTAACCTGGCTAGACGTATAGATTAGAACATTATAAAAGTTTATTGCCTCTTATCACAATGTGATCCCAGAAGAGCAAAAGCAGCCGGGGAATAAGCTCCCCGGCTGAACGCTTTCTCCTCTTGCCTCTTAGGGACTTCGGATACCTCGTCGTATGGCCGGCAGCATCCACCGCTTCCACCTCAAAGGTGTATGCCGTTTCAAACGACAGGCCTGTTGCTGTATACGTTGTTCCAGAGGAAGAATCCGTTACTTGAGTTTGTCCCTTTTAATTCCCCATTAACATAAATAAGATACTTTTTTACCCCTATATTATCGGTGGCTGCCGACCATCGTATCGTAAGCCATGTTGTATTGACTTTATCCGCCAGCTCGATCCGGCTTCCAGGCAATACCTTGGGCGGCTCCTCGTCTTTTTGCCCCGTTGTCGTCACACGGACCTGCGGACCATTATTCGTCCAGTTGCCTGTTGCGTCGGCAGCTTCTACCCTGAACTCGTAGGTTAATGCAGGGGAAAGGCCGTTCACTGTATACCGTGTGTCCGCTTGTCCCGCTCCCGGAGCGGATACGGTTCCCACCCATGAATCCCCTTAAACGGGTAGATACAAGCAGGCGTGAATAACATCGAATCCTGTTTCCACGCCAGCAATTAACGATGGGCAGATAATAGGGGGGAGATGGAAAAGAGATTTAGGGAAAAGGAGTCCGGGGATTCGTTCGATCACTCAAGTTGCATAACGGGGGGATTTTGAAGATGCACTTAATATTAGATACAATAATAGGGTGGGCAATTATTCATTTTACGGCCCTTCATCCACTTAATGATTATACACGGGACCTGACCATCCTCATGCAGTGACCAACTCGCGCTGGGTGAGGCAAGCGTCAAATCCATGAGTGCTCCTTTACTCGAATCATCTGCTTGCACAATCTTGTTTAGGGAGTGATATGTGATGTCCAAGGCTCTGATTTCAACGCAGATATTATCTATTCTCATTTCGTTATTAGCGGGAAGTGCGGTCATCTTCCTGCGACTAAGGGCAGCCCATAAACCGACATCGTTAAAAAAAATTATTATGCCTCCTATAGGTATGGCTACGGGCTTTTTCATGTTCCTAGCTCCGGTATTCCGTGTCCCCTGGTCTTGGGCTGCGGCCGCTTTCTTGATTGGAGCGGGGGTTTTTGCCTACCCGCTCATCCGGACTTCGAAATTCCACCGTATAGGAAACGACATTTACTTGAAACGTTCCAGCATGTTTATAGTCGTCATCATTGTCCTGCTTCTGGTCCGCACCCTTCTGCACGACATATTGGAACAGTATATTACTATTTCGCAGAGCGCAGGAATCTTCTTCATTCTGGCGTTTGGCATGCTGCTTCCATGGAGAACCGCCATGCTGCTGCAATACCGGAAATTGGATAAAGAGCAGGGGGTCAATGATCAGGCGTAAAAATAATACTGAGCCAGTCATGTTTCTATTATTCTTCTGTGAAGTTCACAAAGCGTTAGGTCGGTAAAAAATATAGAAAATAGATGCATATTCACCCTTATGAATGCATAACGGTTCAATCGTCAAAAAACGACGCCCCCTATTTCTTGTGGGCGTCGTTTCTTTACGTCTTCACTTAGTGGCCGATGGCGATCCAGGTGACGATTCCGTCAAAGCCGGGACAAAGCTTCGCCCTAACGATCTCGATCACCGCACAATCGGCCTTCTGCTCCTTCATTACCGCATAGCATGCGGAATGATTAGTCATCGCTACAAACGCGTAAGCTTCATTGGCAAAAGCCTCCGGGAGCTGAATCTCGACCTCCACCGTTTCCTCTTCGAGCCCAAGATGAAACGGTGCCGCGCCGAATTGCTGCCGGACAGAGGCTACGGTCGCTTGTGCAGAGCCAGCCTCCGGCTCCGAGGAAGCCCTGGATGTCTCGGAGCCGGCCGCGGATGCCGCAGCTTCCAACTCGGGCTCTGACGCGAACGTTCCCGCAGAGGTCGGAGTGGCCAATACACCATCAGTTTGTGCAGATGCAGTTGGTGCTGCCGACGCTTCGAGCTCAAGGTCGGATGTGAGAGCTTCTGCTCCCAGAACGGCCTCGGCTTGGGCCGCTTTCCCTTTCCGGGCCGACTGAGCTTCCGGTACTTCCGATTGCGTCATCGGTTCGGACGTTCCCGTTTCCGCGGCAACGTCCGGAGCCGCCAACTCGGGCGAAGCTATCGAGCCTTCCGGAGCCGTCATAGCCGTGGGCTTCGACAGCTCCGATGGGGCCCCCAGCGTGGCTTGCCGCAACTCCTGCAGGCTTTGATGCCAGGCCAGCAGCTCCGGGTCCAAATGGTGCAGCTGAATACTGCCGGATTGAATATGCGCCGCGCCAACGCTGCCCTCCGCCAATTTCGACTCTGTCACTGCCCCGTCCTCCAGCAATTCTTCCGTCACCGCCAGAGGGGCGATGTGCTCGGTACATACCGATTCGTTCACAATATGCTCGCTTTGGACCGAGTCGACGGCCAGCTTATGGTGCGTTATCGATCCATTGATAATATGATTGGACTCAACGCTCAGATTCCGGATCTGCGAGGCGTCAACCCCCGGCACCTCAAAATGATCCCAGGTCAAGGTTCCCTTCTTGACATGGCGTGCATGAATCGCTTCGGTTTGAATGTGGCGGCCAAGAATCGATCCAATGTTAATGTGGTAGCTGCGAATCGCATCCGTCTTAATATGCTTGCTGCCGACAGCTCCTTCTTCCAGCGCCTCCGAAGTAACACAGTCTGGCGCCAATTTATCCGCGGTGATCGAATGCTTTTGCAACTGAGCGCCGGTAACGGCTTCGGCCTGAATATGCTCGCTAACGATAATCCCCGGATTCATATGTTCCGTACGGATGGAGAGTGGCTCCAGATGCTCTGCGGTGACGGAGCCGGGCGCCAGTTGAGCGCCGGTAACGGCTTCGGCCTGAATATGCTCGCTGACGATAATCCCCGGATTCATATGTTCCGTAAGGATAGAGAGTGGCTCCAGATGCTCTGCGGTGACGGAGCCGGGCGCTAGTTGGGTGCCGGTAACGGCTTCGGCCTGAATATGCTCGCTACCGATAATCCCCGGATTCATATGGTCCGTAAGGATGGAGAGTGGCTCCAGATGTTCTGCGGTGACGGAGCCGGGCGCCAGTTGGGTGCCGGTAACGGCTTCGGCCTGAATATGCTCGCTACCGATAATCCCCGGATTCATATGTTCCGTAAGGATAGAGAGTGGCTCCAGATGCTCTGCGGTGACGGAGCCGGGCGCCAGTTGGGTGCCGGTAACGGCTTCGGCCTGAATATGCTCGCCGACGATAATCCCCGGATTCATATGTTCCGTGCGGATGGAGAGTGGCTCCAGATGTTCTGCGGTGACGGAGCCGGGCGCCAGTTGGGCGCCGGTTACCGACTGCTCCTCTAAATGTGAGGTACTCACACTTTGCGGTTGTAGCTTCGATCCGTCAATGCTCCCAGCAGCGAGCTGTTCCCCGGTCAGCCCTCCCGGTTGGATATGACGGGCGCCAACCGCTCCTTCCCGGATATGGCCTTCACCTATAGATTCCAGCCGGAGATGTCTCCCCTCAATCGCTTCATCGTCAATACTAATGCCGGTTACAGAGCCCGGAGCCAGCTTCTCCTCGGTGACCGATTCATTTTGCAGCATCGAGCCATTTACCGTATTGTCCTTGATATGGGAGGAATCAATGATGCGTCCTCCCAAATGTTCGGCCAACACCGACTGGCTGGTTAAATGAACTCCATGCACCGAGCCCGGAGCCAGCTTATCCCCGGTGACCGAGCCGTTGGTAAGCTGCTCTGTATCAATCGTCAAAGGCCTCACCTTGGCACCGTCTATTCCGTGTTCGGTAAAGATATCCGAAGTAAAGGCACCTTTCTGTAAGTGGCGGAAGCCTATCATTTCATCCCCAATGTGACGCTGTCCAACCGCCTCAGCCTGGATATGGATTCCGCCGACGGATTGTTCAGCGAGCTTGTCGGAGGTAACCGCCCCGGAGGCCAGTTTACTTCCGGTCACGGCGTCGTTTTGCAGAATCGCTTCAGTCACAGAGCCGTTTTGCAGATGCTCCTGCCGGATAATCTTCTCCTCCAGATGCCCTGTTTGCACCGATCGTTTGGCGATATGTCCGCTTAACACGGATTCAGCCCCCAGCTTCTCGGACGTTACTGCCGCTCCGGCCAATTGCTCCGCATGGATGGAGCCGGGCTTCAGCTTGCTTTCATCCACACTATGTGTGGCCAAATGGTCCAGCAGTATAGCTCCTTTCTCCAAATGCCGGCTTTGGATGCTTCCCTGCTGAATATGACGCCCTGTTATCGCCTCATGTTTAATATGCTTTCCCGTCACAATCTCTACATCCAGCTTGTCGCTCGTCACACTTCCGGTAGCCAGTTTGCCTGTCGTCACGCTGCTGTCTCTTATCGCATTAGTGGTTATGCTGTTTTCCTGAAGCTGATCGGGACCAATCGATTGAGGACTGAGATGGGATGTAAGAACAGACCGGTCAGCAAGATGCTCGCTTCGTATCGCCAGTTTGCCAATTTTATCGCTTATAACCGCTCCATCGGCCAAATGATGCGAACTGATGGCCTGCTTGCGGATTTTGCTTCCATTGACCGCCTCCGGGGCCAGCTTCTCCTCATTCACCGATTCGCTGTCCAAATGATACGTACGGATAACATCGGCGGGCAAATGATACCCGCGAATCGCCTCGGCAACAATATGAATGCCTTCGACCGAATCCTCGGTCAGCTTATCCTTCGTAACAGAACCCGGCGCGAGCTTCTGGGAGGTGACGGCTTCATTCATAATCATCGAAGTGGCCACCGCCCGATCCTGGATATGATGTCCGGATACGGAATTTCGATTTAAGTGGTGAGCCTCCACGGCCTGATTAGCGATATTTTCCCGTGTGACGCAACCGTCCGTCAGATGCTCACTCTGAACCGAGTCGAAGGCGAGCTTGCTCGGACCGACCGAGCCGTCAGCGAGCTTATCTCTTCCGACGGCCTGATTCGCTAGTTTGCCGCTTGTCACAGAGCCTTCCGCCAGCTTGGAGCCTGTCACTGACAAATCAGTCAAATGCTCTGTCCCGACCTGCTGATTTCCTATATGCCTGGCCGTTACCGATTCGGGTGAGAGAACCTCGGAATCAACCGATTCCTTCTTGAAGTGAGCGTTCGTTAACGACTGTTCCTGCAAATGCCAGGTTCCGATCGATTGCGGTGCGATATTAGAGGATTGGATCACGTGATCGCTGAGCTTGGATGGGGTGACGGAGCCGTCGGCCAGATGTTCCGTGCCAATGGAACCGTCCCGAATATGCCTGCTCTCGATCGAATCCCCTTGCAGGTGAATGGAGGTTATGCTGTTAGGGCAGATTTTCTCGGACACGACCGCACCGTCCCGCAGTTTATCCGTCGTGACCGATCCGTCCGTTAATTTGGCGGAATTGACCGTTTGGTTGCCCAGATTGATCGACAGGATAGCCCCGCTCTTGATCTTATCCGAAGTTATCGACTGATCCTGAATAAGCTCGGTCGAAATCGACTGAGCATGAAGGTGCTTGCCGAGAATGGATCCGTCCGCAATTTTAATCGAGTCAATCGTTTTGTCCGCCAGCTTGGCAGAGGTAATGCTGTTATCTATTAACTTGTCTCCGGAAATAGATTGATCCTTTAGCTTGTTTCCAGAAACAGATCGCTCGGCCAGATGCTTTTCTTCCACCGCTCCCTCAGCCAGCTTAATTCCGGTGACCGCACCGTTCCCAAGCTTCTCGACTACGACCGCATAATCTTCTAACGTTTCGGTAACGACGCTTCCCGGCTTAAGCTTTCTGGAGTCGACGGCATGAGCTGCGATTTTCTCCCCGGTTATAGCCGCATCGACAATATCGTCGGTATAGATAACCGGAGTATTCCGCATTTCCACTTTTCTTTCCAATACCGCGGACTTATCCGGACGGATCTCCGCAGGACGTGTCTTCTTAGCATCGGAGGATGGAGCCGACTTCGTAAGCCTTTCCTCCTCGGCTGCCGCTCTCTCCAACCGGGATGAAGCGGGAGATTGCTTCCTTTCAACGAAGTAGTTTCCTTCGTTTAAGCTTCTTTCGTCATTGAAATGAGTTTCTTCCGGAGCCGGCCTTTCTTCTTCTGCCGCCTCTAAAGACTGGAACGATTCCACTTTCGGTCCGGATTGGCGCGAAACGGAATATTGGGGAGGTCTGGGCACGGGAACATGACCCATCCGCTCCTTATTCCTTTCCAGCAACGTTCTATGAAGCTCTAATCGGCTCTTTGGGGCCCATTCCTCCTTTTCCTTGATCCGTTTAATTTCAGATTTTGCCGTTTTTTCCTTCGGTAGACGTTCTTCCCTTTGATGTAGATCGTCATCCAGCCAGTTCAACTCCGACAGTTTGGCGTCAATGAACGTACCGCGTTCCCGAACGCGTTTTCTGGAAGGCGGTGCTTTTCGCTTTTTCATCGCTCGACTCCTCTCTTCCAAGTTACCTAGTCATCTGTAACATATGCGGAGCCTGACAGGGCGGTCACCCAATAAGATGAAAATCAGCCGAAAATAGACACCCACCCAGAAAGGAGGGGTCTTCTAAATCCCTTCTTTTCCACATGCAAACTCATTTCTATATATGTGGCACTAAAGAAAGCTATCATTCCGTTCCGAAGGAAAGTGCCTCCGAAGCTTCAAACATCTAAACTATTTCCCCAAAAAGTGAGGATAGGCTTCGAAGCGATTCCAGGTACTTTTCGGGGGCCCGACCAAACCGAGTTCCTTATTTATTGAATAGGCCTTCGGATAGTAGGAATACAAAGCCAAAACTCGCCCTGGAAGCATCTTTCTTTCTCCACTTCATGAGCTTTGAAATCTTTAGTGCCGAGTATATATTATCTTTTTTTTCAAAAAAATCTCTGTAAAACACTCCATCCGTTTGAACCTATCATCTGAATTATTGCGACAAGCAAATGCGTGAACTATAGTGGACCGGGCTCTATCAAGAAATAGGGTGAAGCGTTTTCTTTGGGAAACGGATGAAATGATAACGGGAGGTGACCTGCGTAAACAACCGCCTAGTACCTCCCGTCTTCACCTTATATGAATTGTCGGGGATCGACTCCCCACTTTTCCATAAATTTGTAATAATTAGTTTCTGGCAGCTGCAACAATTGTTCAGGCGCATGCTGTTTAAAACTTGCACTGCCGTGGTGATGCACATGTGTGTCTCCGGCAATGGCTAGTTTGTACCCTGCCTGCCGTGCACGATAACAGTAATCGTCATCCTCGTAATGTCCAGGAGAAAAACGTTCATCAAGCCATCCGATTCTATCCATCAACTCTCGTTTAAATGCAAAACAAAATCCGACGAGCCGTTCCACCTCCTGCCATTTGGCCGGATCTGGCCGGTTCACCGTCTCTGTAAGATGATGAAATTGGCTTAAATCTTCATATTGAAGATCAGACTGCTGCTTGCCGCTGACATAATTGGTCATCGGTCCGACTATTCCCCTATCCGGTTGGCTTGTCAAGCAATTCAGTAGATTCGCTAGCCAATGATGGGATACAACGATATCATTATTTAATAACAGCACACAATCGCCTCTCGCCAGCTTCATGCCATAATTGCAGGCGACGGGAAATCCCCGATTGGAAGGCAGTGACACGAAATCTATCCCTTGCTGCACACAATATTCAAGCGTACCGTCACCTGAAGCGTTATCCACTACAATGATTTCATACGGTTCCTCCGTAAATTGCCGAATGGACTGCACGCAATCTTGCAGCAGATGAAGACCTTTATAGGTCGGAATAATAATACTTGTCAACATGTTAGGCACCCCCGAGCAAATCCCGTCTCCGGCCGTGATCGGAAAACCATAGTCTTCCCCCCAATTCATCCATTGCAAATTGAAGGGCTTCCAGATGATCTCCCGCAATCAGTTCCGAAACCATATTCATTCTGCCAACATTCCCCGCTTTGTGTCTGTTCGCTTTCAGTACCTCTACACTGCCCGGCGCCCCGACAACAAGTCCTTTTATAATGGCGGAGGCCTGTGCTTTCGGAGGGACCATAAGTTGGTGGCAACCGATCATGTCAAGCGCTTTTCTCGAAATGGCATGGGGTACCGCAGTTAACGAATTCGCCCGTAAATCCGGCCGTCCCAGAATGCGGTTCAAAAACTCTTTCAAGTAGGTTACTCTGTCTAAAGAACGGGACGGTTTTAAATAAGGAGAAATATTGTTCAAGGCCACATCCATTCCACGATCCACTGCAGTAACAAACGGCACAAGTCGTTCTGCAGGAATGATGAAGTCTGCGTCAACAAAGACAAGGATATCCGACGTTGCCAGCTTGGCACCGATCGCCCGTCCCACATCATGACCAACGGGTTCCTGGTAATGAACAACCGTCGCTCCCGGAACGTTTCTCGCCAAGGACAGACTGGCATCCGTCGAACCGTTTACGATGATGATCAGTTCATGTAAGGGGAGCCTGCTCAATTCACGTAGCACAAGCGGTAATGTTTGCGCCTCGTTCTGCACCGATAAGACGACGCCGATCCGCTTGTCGGTCGGCAGGAGCACCTTGCGTGGAACATTTTGAACACGCAACGCTTTTTTTAATCTTTTCGTTCCTTTTTTACGAACGAATTTACTTCGTTTGCGCACTTTAGTTCTTCTTGCGCGGGTCGTTCTACTTCGCTGTCGCACCTTCCGGATCATTTGTTTTTTCATGGTCTCACCTCAAAGGTACCCGGTTTTTTAACAACTTCCCACGATTTTTTCTTGTGCGGACGTTAATAAGACTCTATATACTTTCTCTCGTATCCATCTTCAAACCCTTGGGCCAGGCCAAAATCAAAACCCCGATTATAACCTGAATCGAACCCTTTATTAAACTTTTTCTTCCTTTTACGGGATTGGGATGTAAGACGCCCTTTCCTACGCCTTGTGAGTGTAAGCCGTCTGTTTTTTTTCCGCATCGTTTCCTTTGGCCCCCCTTATTTACAAATTGTTTGCGCGTATGATCGGCGGTGCTATAATGGGAATTCCTTCGGCATATTTATTTTTTTCCGCATCCGATATAGGAATGATATGACGATTATCCAAATTCCACGTCGTCAAAGCCCAATCCGTGACAAAACGATGTAATTTCCCCTGTTTAAACTGATAGCTCTTTCCTTCAGGGGTCCTGACCAGAACTCCATCAGAAAGCGCTCCTTCGGTAGAAGTTGTTAAGGAAAGCAACTTTTGCTTTACTTGATCATTCGAAAGCGTGAAGCCGACAGGCCAGTTTCGCAAATCTACTTGAGAAAGGCGTGTAGATACGAACTCCGCCGGTTCTTCCAGAGGATAACGAACGCCATTTTCTACCCAAAACGTGGCAGATCCTGCCCCTTTTACGAGGACATGAGTCGGATAGAAGTCTTTCATTTGGAGTGGAGCTCCGTCCTGACCGTCTAAAACTTCTGTCAGAAGTGCGTGAGTGTCCCCCCACTTATTAGAATAAAACTGTTTATTTTTTCCATAGAATTGATCGAACTGGGAAGGTGTGAATGCTTTAATTGTTTTGCTGCCGGCATGATGAATAAAAGTATCTCTCGCAATGATCAAATCCGAACCCATTAACCGGGCCCGCAAGCCGTAATCGTCATCCTCACAATTACCAATTTCAAAACCTTCGTCCAAATAACCCAAGCGCTGGAAAAATTCCCGTCTCATCAGTACACAAAACCCAGTTAATCTGCCTGTTTTCGTCCAACGCTCGGGGTCCGAACGATTGAAGGAAGACGCAAAAATGGCCATTTCATCAAGCGATTGATAGGTGGTTTCAATTAGCTGATCACCGCCGATATAGTTGGTAACAGGTCCAACCAAGCCAAATGTTTCATTACTCTGCAAGCACGCTTGCAAATTGGATAACCAATTTGTCGTAACGATCGTATCATTGTTCAAAAATAACAATGTATTTCCTGTAGCCATCATCAAACCTTGATTTACTCCGCCAGCAAATCCCAGATTTTCCTTAAAGATTTTGTAACGTATTTTTCCGCTTAAAGATTTCAAGTACTGATCCGTACCATCCGTTGATCCATTATCGATGATAATGATCTCATTAGGCTCAGGAGTGTACTTCTGAATGCTGTGTATGCATTCCTTGAGAAATTCCAACTGATTGTAAGTTGGAATGACAATACTTGTTCCGACAAATAAATCAGCCGCTCCTGATATTCCTTTCTCGAATCCAAGATCGTAGCCCCGCCTATAACCAAGATCATAACCTTTGTCGTACCCCGTATTAAATTTTTTGTGTAGATGATCCCGACGATATCGTCTCATCGCTGTTTTCTTACGCTTCATAGAATGATCTCCCCATCTTCCCTTACTTCTAGGTATTCCCTCCAGTGTATAAACGCCTTCTTGTCTTTTTCATTCTATGACCATTTATCATATGTGGAAGGGCGTATGCTGATAGAAAGATAAAAAAACTTCCATCCACCGAAGCCTTTTCGAAGATGTCTTCAAGTCCTTCTCAGTGCACTCATAAAAGGCGTAATTAATTCCGGTAAGTCGGATATTTGCCGTTTCCATTTGATCCGGCGAATTATATCCTATCAGAGAAGTATTTATATAAGACGAGGGGGAGTAGGATTGAGTAAGCAAAAATCTTCAGAATCAAAAAATAATGAAGGAATCTCCATCATTACCTGTACCAAGCGACAGGAGTATCTAGATAATGTATTTGATAATTATAGAAAGCAAACATGGAAATTAAAGGAACTCATTATTATATTAAATAAAGATGACATGGACATTGAGAAGTTCAGAAGGAAAGCAAGAAAATATGAAAATGTAACGGTTTATCAACTGCCGGAAGGCCATTCTTTAGGCGAATGTTTAAATTTTGGCGTAGATAACTCAAAGCATAGCTATGTGGCTAAATTCGACGATGATGACTATTATTCTCCTCATTACTTGACAGAGTGCATGTATTCTTTTAAAAAGACCAATGCAGATATCGTTGGCAAATATACGCATTATGTTTATCTTGAAGGATCTAATTTACTTCTGCTCCGCTCTCCCAAAAATGAAAACAAATTTGTTTCCAATCTTCCCGGAGCAACAATGGTCATAAAAAAAGAAGTATTTGATAAGGTCCGGTTTCCGGATCGAAATTTGGGTGAGGACAGCAAATTTTGTGGGGATTGTGGGAAATTGGGTTTTAAAATGTTCTCGAATGACAGGTATAATTTTGTTGCCGTCCGCAGAGAGAATGCCAAAGATCATACATGGCCGATCAGTGACCAAAAGCTGGTTTCATCTTCCAATGTTCTGATTATTCCATATCTAAAAGATTTTCGGGAGTATGTAACAAAGTCATCCGACATTATAGACAATTAACCGGTTATAACGGAGGAGCATGATTAAAATAAGCCCGAGAAAAGGTTTTTGTGAAAGGGGAGCATCATGAAAAAAATATTGGTCCTCAATCATTTCCCCACTGTTTATCCGCCAAGAAGCGGAGGGACGCTGAGGTATTTCCATCTTTACAATCAACTTAGCAATTATTATGATATTACTCTTTTATCCCAATCGCTCAGTGAAGTAGGAGAAAGGGTTGAATTTTCTCCGACCTTCAGGGAATATAAGGTCCAGAAAGACCCCCTGCATAAGCAGATTAGTAAGGAGATACAAAATAAGGAGATGAAGTATGAACTTCCTTTGATCGTCAATATGAAAGTATCAGAACAAATGACAGAATATAAACGATATTATGATGACTTATACAAAACCAGCGATATCATTATTCATGAATCTCCTTACTTACTTAAGTATGACCGCTATCTGGGGGTGGATCATAAACCGAGAATCTATAACAGTCATAATCACGAGTTCTTATTGGCAGAACAACTCTGGACAAATAAAAAGGCAAGGAAATACCTCCAATCTATCTATGAGCTGGAAAAGAAATTGGTGGAGAACGCTGATTTAATATTTGCCACGTCAGAGGATGAAAGAAACAGTTTTCTTTCCATGTATAATTTAGACTCCTCCAAAATAAAGCTAGCACCAAATGGCATTAATCCGGAAGAATGGATTCGAAGAACTATGAAATCCAATGGAAAAACAGAGGCATTATTCATTGGAGCGAATTATCCCCCTAACATCGAAGCTGTACGTTATATCTTGCAGCATTTGGCAGATCAGTGTCCGGATATACAGTTTATTATTGCGGGATCCTGCTGCAAAACCTTTGAAATACCAACTAAATCTAATGTCATATTACTAGGCAAAGTCAGTCATAAACAAAAACTAAAACTATTCTCCCAAGCCGATATAGCTATCAACCCCATGTCTTTAGGGGCAGGCGTTAACATTAAGACCCTTGAATTTTTATCCGCCGGAATCCCTTTATTCTCTACCCCATTCGGGGCCAGAGGGTTAAATCTTATCGATATGAAACATTATATCAGAGTGGAAAAAGAAAACTTCGCAGACAAGATCAATACGTTTTGCCGCGATGAAAAAAGGTTGCAGAAAATAGCTTCACGTGGACAAGAATACATTAATAAAAACTATTCATGGTTCAAATTGGCGAAAAACATCAAGAAAGAAATAGATCGATTAATTAACCAAATATAGATGGGAGGTGTGAACGGATGAGGGTTGGAATCAATCTATTAAATCTGTCAAAAGATAGATTCGGCGGAGCGGAACAATATTTGACAAATTTAATCCGGGAATTAGCAGTCCAAGGAGACGGGTTGGAACTGTTCCTTTTTCTCACATCTTCGAACAGAAGTCTATTCCCCGATCATCACAAACAAATAAATTTAGTATTATTTAGCGACTTACGAAATCCATCCGACATTTGTAAAGCTGTCCAACAGCATCGTTTAGATTTATGGTTTTGTCCCCTGCACCGGTCGTATCTTCCCGACATTCCTGTTCCAACCGTTGTGACCATTCATGATGTGCTCCATACTTTTTATCCGGAATTCGTATCAGGCGGATTAGACAAGAATAACCGGTATTATAAAAAATATCAGGACGCCTTCGATGCCGTAATTACCGTTTCTGAATTTTCCAAAGCATCGATTACCGAACGCCTTCATATTCCATCAAACAAAGTTCATGTTATTTATCCGGATGCGCCCCATGTTTTTTATCTCCCTCCAAAAGAGAAGCTGAAAGCGAAAATCAAGGCCAAATACCGGTTGCCCGATAACTACGGATTCTACCCCGCGAGCTATAATCCGCACAAAAATCATCACAATCTGCTGAAGGCGATACTGCTTCTTCGGGACAAGTACAACGAACGAATTCCGCTTGTTTTATCGGGTTTTTGGGAAAAAAAGAATAGGGTGTACGAGTCTGTTGCAGGTTTCATTAAAGAACACGCTCTGGAAGATCAGGTGATAATATTAGGATATATTCCACAGAACGAAATGCCTTATCTTTATTTCAATTCTGCCTTTCTAGTCTTTCCTTCCCTTCATGAAGGATTTGGGATCCCTTTAGTAGAAGCGATGAGAACCGAAACCCCTATCGTTTGCTCCACCAGAGGAAGCATTCCCGAGATTGTTAGAGAGGCAGCTCTGCTGTTCAACCCTTGTGATCCTGAAGATTTGGCAACAAAAATGATGCAAGTATCCCATTCGAAGACGAGAAAAAGATTAATTAGCAAAGGCAAGGAACGAGCGAAATTATTCTCTTGGGCAAAGAATGCACAGGAAACGCTACGCGTTTTTCGCAATGTTGTGTCCCGTTCATGATTTCTTGTTATCGATGACCTTCTCAACAGTTTGTTGTAATGCTATTCCGGCTTTATTCCAAGAGAATGGCAGCATGTCTTTTCTGCCTTGCTTTCCTTTCTTCTTGCAAAGATTCGGGTTTTCATAGGCATATCTCATCTTTCTCTTTAAATCACGAAGATCGGGCTCTGCCCAAAGCTGTCCTTCTTCTTCAAATAAATCGCGGTAAACCGACGAAATGGCATGTTCACTGTTCATGCTAATCCCTGGATATTTTAATTGATACTCGATCAAGAATGAATTTCGTTCATTTAAGAAATCCATTTGTCCGCCCCATCCGGTAGCTATCACTGGAATACCGCTCGATAGTGCTTCCATGAATGGCAATCCCACCCCTTCTCCCCTTGTAGGGAGTACAAATACATGGCCGAGCGTATAAATACCAGTAAGAATCATTTCTTCAAATACATCGGTGAATAGATAAACAGGGGCTGTTTCATCCCCAAAACCAAGCCTTTTCTTGTATTCGGTTATTCTGTTTCTCACCCGCTGTTTACTAGATCCGTCCCAATATTTTTTTGCCGTTTTGATTACCAATGCGACATGATCATCCGCTTTAAACTCTTCCCAGTAAGCTCTTAATAAAGTCTCTGGATTTTTTCGGTGATTGAAATCGAATACAGAAATAAAGATAAATTTTCCTTCAGCTTCTTTTATGGATAGTTTCCTATTCTCCGGCTTATATTTATTTGTATCCACTCCATGTGGAACAAGAAATAGCGGAACATGAACGCCGCTATTGCCCATAGCCTCCATATTATGAGTGCTGGGGACACATGCCGCATCAAATTGATTGATTGTTAATAACCAAGAATTAGGCATCCTGGCGGCTTCCCATACCGTATTGAGAATCAGATAATCGAACTGTTTTCTTTCTTTTTTTGTATCGATTTTCCATGGTGGAGAGTGATAAATTAAAACTTTTCTTTTATTCTTTGCATAAGGTTTTTCAATTAATTTCTTTAATCTATCTTTCTCGAGCTTATCTATTTCGATTAAAGGAATACCCCATCTATATGCTTCAATTTTGACATCCACCCCTTGCCTATCCAACTGAAAAACATATTCCCTGCTGGCCGTTCCATATCCCGTAGCATCATATACCGGACCTCTCCATACCACTTGATAATTCGCCAAATAGATCCCTCTCTTTCATTGTCGCCGCTATGATCAGACATCTTTTCCTTCATCATTGCATTCAAAATCACACTATTGTATTCCCAAGTCCTTGGTCTGTTACAGAATGGTTCCAAAATATGCTTGTAACGTTGCCTGGCTGATGTGAGGAATTAGGGATATTGGCCCAGCCTGCCCATTGAAAATAAATATTATAGAAAATTTATATTTAAGGCGAGGGCCGTGTTTCTATATGATTTTTTCCCATAAACTGTTGTTAAGAATTACTGCATATTACTGTACAGGAGGGATTATTATCAACCGACAACTCACATACTTGGATGCTTTGGATACACTGCTCGGTCCCTTGCCTACCAGAAGACAACTGAATCACATACCACGATTCCCGGGGCAGCGTAAAGTAAAACTTAGAGTAGAACGTACCATGCCGTTTGAGTTTATTCATAGCGTTATGCCGCCTTTTTTAAGTTTATGGGATGCGGAAGAGACCATCGACCTGTCGCCATATGATACTTCGTTCTCATCCATAGGCGGCGATGCCAGTGCAGACGTATTTATCCTCTGGTCGGACTGGAGATTATATTATGAATCTATGACGGAACAAGCAGCCTGCGATTGGGTAAAGGAAAGAATCCTTACGTTAAGGTCCAGAACGGACAAACCCATATTGATTAATAATTGGCCGGAGCAATATGAGATAGAAGATAAGCTGTTCAGTATCCAAACTGGAAAACGAAAGTGGGCTCGCCAGTTTAACGAAGGCTTGTTCCGCCTGTCTAATCTGGTTTCGGACTGCTGGATCATTGATTTGTCTTATATTGCTCTTGAACTGGGCGAGGCTTTCTTCGATAGCAGAAATGATAGTGTAAGTCATTATCCTTTCTCTGATCAAGCAACGATTGCGATTGCCCGTCATCTAGGAGTGCATCTGTTGCCTGCCGTATTGTCTCCCAGAATCAAAGCGATCGCTTTGGATTTGGACGATACGCTTTATGACGGAGTATTAGGAGAGGACGGCGTAGATGGCCTCACTCTAAGCGATGCTCATAGCAGGTTGCAAAACTTGTTACTGCAGCTGAAGCGCTCGGGTATGATGCTTACGATTTGCAGCCGAAATGAGGAACAGGATGTACGGGAGCTCTTTCAACAAAGAACCGATTTTCCGCTAGGATGGGATGACTTTGCTGTCGTATGCGCCAACTGGAATCCAAAACCGGATAATTTGATCACTATATCGCAAAAGCTGAATATCGATCCGTCCGCGATCCTGTTCGTCGATGACAATCCGGCGGAATTGCTTAAAATGGCAAATCACATCCCGGCTGTCCGATTACTTCGGGCCGATCCGTCAGGCGAACAAACACTAATTAAAATTTCCCACTATCCCGGTTGCTACCAATTGCTTCAAGATGATTCCGCGTCTTTAAGAACAGCCGATATTCAGGCCAATCAGGCCCGGGCAGAGCTAAAAAACCAATCATCTGATTATGGTTCGTACCTGAAGAGCCTGCAGATGATTGTACGCATATATGTGAACGAAGCGACCCATACGAATCGGGTATTTGAAATGAGCCATAAAACCAACCAGTTTAATCTTGCGCTTCGGCGAATGAGCAAAACGGAAGTAGAACAGTTCATGAAGAGCAGTGAATATTTAATAATGACGGTACAACTTTCTGATATCCTTTCAGACAGCGGCATTATTGGCACATTCGTATGCCGTCTTAAACAAGAAAAAGCAGAGCTTATCGAAGTTGTGTTCAGCTGCCGGGCATTGGGCAGAGAAATTGAAACCATCGCTTTCGCCCGCTTACTGAATCGATTACTGGAACTTGGCATTAAACAATTAACCATAGAAGTGCAGGAGGGGCCGCGGAATGCTCCGGCGCGCGAATGGCTGCAGCGATTCATAACCGATCCGGGGAACGAGCAAAGCGTATCTGACTTATATGCCCGTGTCAGTGCATCCTATTCCAGCTATCCTGTAGAAGTGGAGGAGATCCCGTGAAAGAGGAAATACGCAGCAAGGTGTCTACGCTGGTATCAGAGGTTTTACAAATTCCTGTTTCAGCTAATCTCAATCTTACTCGCAACACAACTGCACAATGGGATTCACTTAAACACCTGGAATTGATCCTTGTGCTGGAAGAAGAATTTCAGGTTAGATTTTCCGCTGAACAAACTGCGAATATTCAGAGTCTCGAGGATATTGTAGCCATATTGGGTGGAAGCTGATGAACCATTCGATTACCGTTCAAAATTTCGGTTTAAAATTAAGGCCGGTGACGTTGGAGGATGCGGCTTTCATTTTTGAACTGCGGCGCGATCCGAAATTAGCTCAATACATTGGCGAGTTCGATGAACAATTTTCTGTTCATGTGGCATGGTTAAAAAAATATTTTCAACGGGAGGGCGATTACTATTTTTGCATCGAAACCGCCCGATCCAATATTCCGATAGGAACCATTGCGATATACAATCGGAATGGAAATACCGCCGAATGGGGCAGGCTCATTATTCAGCCTCACTATCCAGCCGCTCCAGGCAGTGTATGGCTTATGTATCACGTCGCTTTTGATATTCTCCGTTTATCCAGCGTATTTTGCAGAACAGTAATAGACAATCAACATGTGGTTTCATTTCATGACAACAGCGGCGCGGTAAGATCCGGAATAGAGCCGGGAGCCATCACCATTAAGGGGAAGTCGATGGATTGGATCATCCATACAGTCACAGCCGATAAGTGGCCGCTTGTTGGAAGCCGCCTGGAACCTGCCGCCAGAATAGCTGAACGATTCTTAGAGGAAGTGACCTGAATGTCTGCAGAAGTAATGGAATTTACTTTTCACCATATCGGGCTGGCTTGCAAGTCGTTAGCCGCCGAAATCAAAACGCATGAATCGCTTGGTTATGTAGTGGAAGGAGCGCCTTTTCACGATCCGATTCAGCAAATTAACGGCATCTTCATCGTACATGGCCCTATGCGTATAGAATTAATTGAGCCGGCAGGAGATCACTCTCCTGTACTCAATATTTTGGCAAGAGGCATCAAAATGTACCACCAATGCTTTGAGTGCCTGGATATTCATAAATCCATTTCTGATCTGGAAGCTCAGGGAGCCCATACGATCGTAGAACCGACACCGGCCGTTGCATTTGGCGGCCGTCCAATTTCTTTCCTCATGCTTCGTACACGGCTGATCGTTGAGCTTATCCAAAGGTGAGTGGATTATCCTATAATTAGGTTGATCATAGCCTGTCTTGTGAAATAGAGGTCGATGAGCAGATGATCTGCTCATCGACCTCTTTATTTTTGTCATGTTAATGCAGTCCCAGTTCCTTCCCCCACACGTTTATTTTCTGTAGGAAGATCGGTAATAATACGATTTTTCCTTTTTCTAAACCTTTCTTGAGATGAAGGTACAAGTCATATTCCAATACACGCTGGAGATAAGCCATCTTGTATAGTTCCATGGCATCCCTATGAAAGGTTACCCCCATTTTATTCATCTCGTGTGCATAGAGTCCTACACATTTGTGAACCAGCTGATCTTCGTCACTTTGAAAGTCTTGTCGATATCCAAAGAATACCCCAATCAAACTATATATATCATACCAACAAGGGTTGATTTGTGCAGATTCCCAATCCAAAAATTTAATTCGCCAATCATGTTCATTCACATTATTACATCCGATATTGATGATTTGCAGATCATTATGGGTAATACATTGACCGGCTTCTCTGACTTCCGGAAAATAATCGGGACCTTTTTGCAATATCGTCTGCAATAGAGAATAGGATGGCTCGAGGAGCTTTTTTAAATCTGTTTGCTTCATTGCTTCATCAAGGTATTTTATTGTTTGATCAAATATTTGGTGCCGTTTCTGTATCATTACCTCCGAATCATAAGCAGGAAGCCATCTTTCATAGGATTCCTCCTGCCATTTATTAATCGTATAGGAATGCAGTTTCGCTAACGTGGGGATAATTTTTAAAAGATATTTAGGATGGAATGTAACCTGTCCATCTATTTGCTCTACATGCTCCATGAGAATCCAATCATGATTTGGTTCCGAATGAATGCAATAAACTTGTGGCATCAAGTGTTGTAAGACACTATTCATATTCCGGTACATTTTGACTTCAATTTCGGACTTCGCCCTCCCAATTTTTTTCATGATCTTAAGAATAACAGGGAAAGACTTTCCATGAACGGTTACTTCCAATCTCCAGATGCTGCTTTTATATGAATCTTTCAAACACTCTAATTTGGTCCTATCAAGCAATCCATCTCCATTAAAGGAAGGCTGGAAACATTTACCCAAGTCAAGCTCTTCCCATTTCTGGAAAATGGCATTTTTGTCTATCACCCTATCTTTATTCATATATATTTCACTTCCTTTTTAAAAGCAGGATGTGCTCTTCCCATTGCTTCGCACAAACCTCAATCGAAAAATGTTTTCTCGCCTCCTGTTCCGCTTGTTTCTTAATTTTCGAACGCAGGGAACGATTATCGATCAGTTGCTTCAACCCCTCATACCAACCCTCTGTCGTATGCGGCACAACCATTCCCGTCTCCCCCTGGATGACCCAATCTTTATAAGCCGGCGAATCAGAATAAATGGCCGGGATTCCGCAGGCGGCATATTCCCTAAATTTATTATTCGTCTTGCAGTTGTTGTAAATTTTATCCGCTAGCGGTGCAAGACCGATGTCCCAATTGCATTGATACAGTTTGCGAATGAATGTCCTGTAGTCCGCTTCCGGCATCTCATAATAAACGCCAGGGTAATTTTTAAGCGCTTCTGGGACAAACCCGTAAAATTCCAGTTTTACAAGGCCTCCATAGTAATCAATGATCTGTAATAAGGCTGGCGTCACAGGTGTGAAATCTCTTTCCTTATTGTTTCCCTCGTATCCTATGACAATGACACTTTTATCTTTAGGTTTCTTCTCTACTTGTTCAATCCAGGTAAAATCCACGCTTGCCGGAAAGTAGACGACATGAGAATTATGGTTCCTCTGCAGTAATTTACCGAAATACGAAGCGTCAACTTTAACGATATCCGCATTTCTCAAAAATTTGATGAATGTTTTTCGGCGGCTTGGCTCAGCATAATACTTGCCGATATCTTCGGTTGGAGGGAATGCCAGATAATAGTCGTCAATAACATATACCGTACGCTTTCCCATCTTTTTCGCTTTCTTAAAGAAGTTGTAAACGCTTGGTTTGACGCTTCTTTGAACAATAACTATATCCGCGGCAACAAGGTGTTCCTCCGTCATTCCGTGTTCATTTATTACACTAAAGGTACAGACCCCCTGCTTTTCAAGCAAGAGAAATGGTTGCAGAATACCGATTTGAAAAGATGGAAGTTGCTCCACACTTATGATTAGCACATGCAAAAGCTTTCTGCCACCACGTAATCGTTTCACAATTTTATCCGATATCCCTACATGAACGTCACTACTAGGCTGGCCAATCCTAACCTTACCTTTCATAGCACACCCCCTCCTATTCGCCCAGAACTACAGGAATATTAATATATTATTTATATGATATTCTCTTCCCTGTTTAAGAGACACGACCAATAGCCACTCTCTTGTAAAATAGCTAACCATTCCGTCCAAAAGAAAGTGTCTCGTTAAGCTTATATAGAACATAAAAATGGGGACGATAAAGGTCCCCAGCCATACTCTATAGTCCGATTAATACAGCCTCAGTTCTTTTCCCCACTCTTTAATTTTCTCTAAAAAGACCGGCAATAACGTAATTTCCTTTCTATCCAACCCCTTGGTTATATGATAATATAAATCATATTCCAACACTCGCTGCAAATAGGCCATTTTATATAGTTTCATCGGATCTTTTCTGAATTTCACCCCGTGTTTCTGCATTTCATGAGCGTATAAGCGGACACATTGCTTGAGAATACGATCCTCTTCATTCTTGAAATCCTGCCTGTATCCAAAGAATACACCGATTAAACTGACGACGTCGAACCAGCATGGAATATATTTGGCAGATTCCCAATCCAGAAATTTAACATTCCATTGACTTTTGCTCATATTGTTACAACCGACATTTCTCATTTGAAGGTCGTTATGGGTAATGCACTGTCCGGCTTTGATGACCTGAGGGAAAAAGATAGGGCCCTTTTTATAAATTTTTTGCAGCATATGATAATGCGGTTTCAACACTGCTTTTAAATCTGCTTGTTTCATTCCTTCATCCAGATATCGCAATGTTTGCTCCATCATTTGCTCTCGTTCCTTTTTCATATCTTCTGAATGATAAAAAGGCAGCCAATCTCCATACAAGTCCCTGTTCCATTTATTGAACGTCCGGGAATGCATCTTCGCTAAACCTGGGATAACCTTCAGAAAATATTTGGGATGAAATTCAATCTGCTCATCAATGGGCTGCACATGCTCCGTAAGTACCCAAATATAGTCACCATCTGAACGCACACTGTAAATTTGCGGTATTACATCTTGCAGCGTCCTCCCCGCTTTCCGGTACATGTTGATTTCAATTTCATTGCCTCTTCTCCCTTTCTTGATAACCTTAAGAATAACGGGGAAAGATCGCTTCTTGACGGTGACCTGCAATTTCCAGACGCCGCTTTTGTAATAAGGATAGGCCAAGGAATTTTTCAGGCATTTTATCTTACGTTTATCTAAGCGTCCGTCTCCGCCGAAAAATTTTCTGAAGCTTTTGTCAAATCCATACTCTTCCCATTTTTTATAAATCACTTTTTCATTGATTGTATCGCTCATATAATCACTCCTTTCAACTTTAATCCATTTAAATATGCAAAATACGCTTTCTCCACTCCTTCGCACAAGCATCGATCGTAAAGTGTCTTCTAGCCACCAGTTCCGCCTGCTCTCTAATGGTTGCTCTTAATTGGCGATTTTCGATCAATTGCTTCATTCCTTCATACCAACCTTCTTCCGAATGAGGAACAATCATTCCGGTTTTTCCATGATCGACCCAATCCTTATACGCCGGCGAAGACGAATAAATGCCCGGAATCTCACAAGCGGCATATTCTCTGAATTTGTTATTCGTCTTGCAATTATTGAACAGATTTTCTTCCAGGGGTGCCAGACCGATGTCCCAATTGCTTTGATATAACCTGCGAATGAATGTCCTGTAATCCGCTTCCGGCTTAACATAGGTAACGGACGGATGATTCTTAAGAGCCTCCGGGACAAAACCATAAAATTCCAGCCTAACGGCTTTACCGTACTCTTTCAAGATCCGCAACAAGGCAGGAACGACGGGAGCAAAATCATTTTCCTTGTCGGTGCCTTCATATCCGATGACAAGGGCACTTCCCGTTTTCGGTTTTTTCTTAACTTGTTGAATCCAGGCAAAATCCACACTTGCCGGAAAATAGACAACATTGGAACGATATTTCTCAATCAGAACCTTTTCGAAATAGGATGAATCTACTTTCACAATATCCGCATTTTTTAGAAAATCGGCAAATGCCTTTCGTCTGCCGGGATCGGCAAAATATTTGCCCCGCTTGCCGGTTGGCGGAACTGCTTCATAATAGTCATCGATGACATAAACGGTACGTTTCCCCAGCTTGCGGGCCTGCTCGAAATATCTGTAAACATTAGGCTCGACACTTCGTTGAACGATCACGATATCCGAGTCGGCAACATGCTTGTCTGAGACATCATATTTGCTTCTGACTTCAAAGGTGCAAAGCCCCTGATCTTTAAGCAGGCTGAACGGTTGATGGATTCCGATTTGATAAGACGGCAAATTCTTTGCGCTAATAATTAGAATATGAGCCGTTTTTTTGTTTACACCGGCTAGTTCTGTTACTCCTTCTGCTACTACTTCTTTGTCTGCCACGGCTATTGCTCCTGCTTCCAGATTTAATAGATTTGCTTGCTCCGTTGCTTGCTCCAAACCTGCTTCATGCTCTTGAGTATCGGGTTGTCTGGCCACTTGCACGTCCTTCAGTCCAAGTTGATAACCCGCCTCTTTCCCCACAGCAAATCCGCGGTCACGGCCCGCACGATAACCTAATTGATATGAAAAAGAAAAAGACGATTTTTTTTTCATATGGTCCTCCTTTTCCTGTTCTGTTTTTTATCCTAAAAGCTCAGGAAAGGAGGCCCGGATAGGAAGTGAAAAGCCTCCCGCGTCTAGCCGGCGCAGAGTCCTTTTCTTCCCTTCCTAACACGAAACCTCCTTCATTTTACAGCAATACTAGGATGAAAACTGACGGACGCAATCGATAACCCGTTCCTGATCCTCATCTGTCATATTAGGATGAATAGGCAGCGTCAATAGTCTCTTCCATATTTCCGAAGAAACAGGAGCGCTTGCCTTCAGATGAAGGTAATAAGGATGCAGATGACAAGGATAATAATGAACCCCCGGCGCGATATTATGATCCTGTAAATGACGGATTAATTTGTCTCTTAGTTGTTCATTCTCCAGCTTAATTTGAAATAAATGCCAGGAGCTTTGCGCATACGTTTTCTCCTGCGGAAGTTCAAGCCACGAAATGTTGCTGAGCTCCTGTTGGTAACGGCTTGCAATTTCCTTTCGTCGACCGTTAAGTTGATTCAATTTACCAAGCTGTACAATGCCGAGTGCGGCATGAATATCGTTCATATGGTATTTGTACCCGATTTTATCGACAAAATATTGCCAGGCATAGACCCTTTCGCTTGACGATCTTATCCACGTATCTTTGGATATGCCGACCCATCTTTTTTCCCGCACCTTGCGTGCCATCCATTCTTGATTGCAGGTGATTCCGCCGCCTTCGCCGCAGGTCAGATTTTTAACGGCATGAAAACTGAAGCAGGTAATGTCGCTTATCGAACCGATCAGGCGACCATTATAGGCAGCTCCGCAGGCGTGCGCTGCATCCTCCACCACTTTAATTCCTTTGGAAAGCGCCAACTGGTGAATGGCGTCCATATCGCACGGATGCCCTGCCATATGGACTACAATGATCGCCTTCGTTCTGTCCGTTATTTTCCGCTCGATGTCCACAAGGGAAATATTCAGCGTATCTTTCTCCACATCGGCAAAGACAGGCGTTGCCCCTACATAACTGACAGCGTGAGCGGTGGAAACGAACGTCATCGACGGAACGATCACTTCATCTCCCGGACCTATGTCAAGAACCTCTAACGCGAGGTGCAAAGCAGCTGTCCCGGAATTAAGAGCGACCATGAAGCGACTTCCGACATAAGCGGCAAATTCGGTTTCAAACTGTTCGGTCTTCGGCCCTAAACCAAGCCAACCGGACTTCAACACTTCGACTACGGCATCGATTTCTTCTTGCCCGATGCTAGGCTGCAGTACGGGAATGTGTTTGGTCTCCAACCCAACGTCTCTCCCTTCATTATTCTAAATTAAGATAAAATCTGACTTTTCCAGTTTTCGACGCAGGCATCAATGGAGAAATGGTTCCTGGCAAAAGCTTCAGCGCGTTCTTTTATTTTCTGGCGCAAGGCCGGATTTTCAACCATTATTTTCATGGCTTCGTACCACCCTTCTTCTGAATGCGGTACGAGATAACCGGTTTCCCCGTGATTCACCCAACTCGAATAAGTGGGAACCTTACTGTAAATGCCGGGAATCATGCACGCCCCATACTCGCGGAATTTGTTATTTGTTTTGCACTGATTAAATAAGGTATCTGCAAGCGGAGCTAAACCGATATCCCAGGCTAATCCGTATAATCGATGAATGAATATGCGATAATCTTGTTCATAAGGTAAATGCTCAACTCCCGGGTATCCTTGCAAAGACGAAGGAATAAAACCAAAGAATTCAACCCTGATTCTCGACCCGTATTCCTCGAGAAGACGTTTGATTGCAGGAACGACCGGTTTGAAATCATCCTCCTTATAGGTTCCTTCATAACCGATCACAATTTGACCGTCTTGTCGGATGGGTTTTACCCCTTGATCCAGCCATTCATAGTCAACCGTTGCAGGAAAATAGGTTACCCGGGAATTAAAATGATGACGGATATAATCTGCGAAAAATTCGGAATTGACGTGAATATGTTGTGCATTTCTCAAAAAGTTGACGAAAACTTCCCTGTGCACCGGTTCCTTGTAGTAAGGATACTCTTGTGCTCCCTCTGGAATTTCGAGAAAGTTGTCATCGATGCAATAGACCGTTCGTTTCCCCAACTCATGGGCCGTTTCCAAATGTCGATAAGCACCGGGTTCAACATTACGAACAAATACAACGATACTGGCGAGTTCCAGATCTTCCCTACTGACTTCGTCTTCCGTTCTCACGATGAAATTGTATTGACCCATTTTTTTCAATTGGTCAAACGGATGGTAAATCATCATTTTTAATGTCGGTAAATCCTTGGAAGCCGTTATGACGAGAGCGATCGGCAATAAAGTATATTGGAGGCCACGCGCTATTCCTTCCTCATATCCCCGTTCATATCCGACAAGACGGCCTCGCTCATATCCTTTTTGATAAGAATACTGTTCGTTTCGTTTATGAGAGATTATTTTTCTTGACAGGACGCTTCCTTGTTCCATAAATGCCCCCCTTCCTTTAAGTGCCGACTTGCCACCCATCAAGATACCCTCTCGTTCGTCTGATGCCCCTGCTCCATTCCTTGTTCATATCCCACTTTAAAACCTTCTTCATATGCCTGGTCAAAACCGACATCATAACCTTTATTGTAAAGGACGCCGTTAATTTTCCTTCCTGTCCTCCGCTTTCTGACCCCGCTTCTTTTTCTCGTTTTACTGTTAAGAACTTTGAGTACAATCCGTTTCTTCGCCTTAACTCGGCGTCTGGCGGAAGAAGCCCTCTTTTTCTTCCGATCACGGATCATGATCATCACCTCCTTTTACTTTCTTTCAGTACATGTTTTCACATCGCTCTCTTGTCGTATAACATCCGGTGCCTCCACTATTTGTACGGAGCTTCTCCTTTCAGCATCGAATCGGCAAGATGTCCCAGGTCAATGGCCACTTTGCCAAGCCCGTCGGCAATCCTCTGCGCAATAATAACGGATGCAATTCCGGATGCAACCAGAGCAATATCAAAGACACAGTGGAAAACTTCATCCATGACCCGGGGAATATCTTTGACCCCGTGAACCGGAGCGATCGCATCGACAACGTTCACTCCGTATCGTCGTAAATAATCCGCCAAAGATACGGCAAGGTTACCTATAATCAATACATTGCGTCCACTAACCATTTTGGACAGGTAACCTGACTGATACAGAGAGTAGTTGATCAAGGAATCGGTTAAAGATAACTGTTGATAATCAATTCCGTGTGCGCGCAAAACAGGAAAGGACAGGGGCTGGAAATTTCGAA
The DNA here is from genome assembly GCF_018403245.1 of Paenibacillus sp. J2TS4. Classification (GTDB taxonomy): domain Bacteria; phylum Bacillota; class Bacilli; order Paenibacillales; family NBRC-103111; genus Paenibacillus_L. The sequence continues at coordinate 554,932 of NZ_BOSH01000001.1, read as the reverse complement.
CTCTCAGCTTGGGGATTCCTACGATAGTAGCTTGCCGCACAGAATCAGCCAGTTCATCGCGCGCTGCATAATCAGGAACGTTAACCCCGGCGTATTGCAGGAAAGCTCCTTCCGATTTTACTTGTTCAATACTTAGGACGACTCCTTGAGCCAGTGTAAGCAGTTCGCCATCTCCAAGGCGAACGACTGACATCGGAATGCGCGTTTCGAGTGAATGTAATATCTCGTCTCCTACTTGCTGGGCAGTAAGAAGATGGTGAAAGTGCGGCCGTAACGGCTCTAGTCCGGCTGCTATAATTTGTTCGGCTGATATTTCCGGCAGGATTACACCATCCGGGAGCAGTGAATCCACTATTCCTTCAACCCCGTCCCTCCACTTGTATTCACCATCGTATTTTCCACGTTGATAACCCTCATCATGACCCTTGTCGTAGCCTTGGTTAAAACCAGTGTTAAATACTTTACTGCAGTTTTTTTTGGGCGTTATTCTCTTCTTTTTCCGCTTAAGACGGAGCATTCGTTCACCACCTATCCATCTTCTTTTACTCGTTAATATATTATTCCCTGGTACGTTCATTGAGCCGGGTACACCCGTCCATTTTATTCTCGTGTTTTAATCGAAGACAATGCTTAACAGTTCAGACAACCGGTTTCGAAAAGTATGCTCCCGCATCGTTTTTTGCAACCCTCTCCAGGCCATTTCGCGTCTCTCGTCTTCGTGGTGTAAATAATATTCAATTTTATTCACCAGTTCGTCGGGGGAAGAGAATGTAGCCATCTCATATTCCGGAGTATACAAATCCGGAAGTCCTTCACGAACATCCGAAAGCTGCAATGTGCCGCAAGCGGAAATTTCAAACATGCGAGGATTGACAGAACGCGCGGGGAGATTTCGGCTGTTACTGTTATGGGACGGATCTTCACTTGAACGATGGAGATTGATGACAATTTTGGCTCTGTTATAATGTTTTAACGTTTCTTCCGGACTCAGCCATATCCCGTCGATTTTATCCTTAAGCAATGAATAATGTTTTAATCGTTCCCACCAGTATCCGACAATTTTCACCTTTTTTCCGGCCAAGTATTCGGCAATTTCATCAAATAACGCAACTCTATTCCAAAAAGCGCTGCCGATAAAACAAACATCGGTTTCATAAGCAGTTTCTGTATAAATTGGGCGAATATAGTTGGGATTTACGGCAAAAGGAAGATAGTAGACCTGCTTGCAGCCGAGTTCCCGATAAAGGGAAACACAACTCATTTCGAGTGTGAACACATAGTCATAATGAGGAGCAATGCCTACTGTCACATCCGAATGATACGGGTCGTCCGGAAGCCAGACGGCCGTCCTTATTCCCATTGCTCGAAGTTCATCCGCCTTATGGGCAGGAAAGGTCTGCCCAAGAGCATCCAGGACAATCACAAGATCAGGACGGAATTCAGCAGCAAGAACAACCGCATCCTGATGGTTGTCTGCGATCCTGAGTTGTTGTACAAGTCCTTCCAGTTCCCTGCCGATTCCTTGATCGAGAGAAGCATAAGGTGCTCCTTGTGCTGGCACAAAAAGCACCTTAACATCCCAATACCTCCCCTTCACTTCCATGCTTTGGCGTACGATGGCTTCACATTTGCCCAAATGATAGCCATAACTCCATCCTCGCCGATAACCGTCTTCCCATCCTATTCTCCATGCTTTCATGCCATCAAAACCTTTCCTCTACACCAGACCCCTGTAAATCGATAATTCCTCCATACAATTCTGCTTGCCGAATTAATCGGTGCCATTTGATCAGTTCCCTATACCAATTTAATGTGATCGTTTGTTCCATGACGGATATTTTTCCTGTCTCCAGAGCGTTATATATTTCTTCCGCGCCCTTTGCTGCCGTCCACTTGGCTTTCCAGTCTAAAACCTGCTCAATTTTATCAAAATTGACACGATAGGAACGGTGGTCCGGATCTCCGTACCATTGAATCTTTACTTCTTTGGGCAGCGCTTTGGCAATCTCATCGCCGAGTTTACCCAATTGATAATTATTATCGTTTGATCCTACATTAAAAATTTGACCATTGATTTTGTCATGTTCAGCTTCCAGCAATAAACACATGACATCCGTTGTATCCTGAACGTGTACCATCGGCCTCCATTGCGTTCCGTCTTTCATCAGAGGTATGACGCCGCTTTTCCACGCTCCAAGTGTCATTCCGTTGATCGCCAAATCGAATCTCATTCGAGGGGAATAGCCATATACCGTTGCTTGCCGCATAACAACAACAGTAAAACGGTCATCAGCGAGAGGCAGTATGCCTTTTTCCGCCATTTCATTCGCTTTGGCGTACGTAGAGATTGGATTGGTCGGAGAGTTTTCGTTCACGATTACATCTTCAGCCTGAAAGCCGTATAGACTGCACGATGAAGGCAAAATATACCGTCCAACTCCCAATTTTTTGGCCATAGTCGCCGTGTTTACTCTTGATATATGGTTGATCTGATATGTCGCTTCCCGGAATGTCTCCCCGCTCGGATCGTTGGACAATGCAACAAGATCGATGATTGCATCGACCTCCGCCATATATTCTTCTTTCATTCTCCGGCTATCCTCTTTAATCAAAAGCAAGTTACGATGGGGCTCCAGCTTATCTTCCCCGAAGAAAAATCGATCGAGCGCCTTGACTTTATAGCCTTTGTCTAAAAGCTTGGGAACGAGCACACTGCCTATATAACCGCCGGCTCCTGTCACCAGTACCGTTTTCATCTGATCACTCTCCCATGACAAAATTATTTTCGGCCTGTTTGAGACTAGGCTGATTCTTGTCTTTCTCCGAAAGAATAGGGGAGGAAACAGGCCATTCCACACCAAGTTCGGGATCATTCCATACAATGCCCCGATCATGTTCAGCAGAATAAAATTGATCCACTTTATACATCACTTGTGTATGGGATACCAAGGTGCATATCCCATGAGCAAAGCCTTTAGGCACAACCAATTGTCTTTTATTATCCTCACTGAGAATAACACCGACCCACTGCCCGAATGTCGGCGATCCTTTTCTAATATCAACAACCACGTCGTAAATCGCTCCCGTCAATACCCGAACAAGCTTCGTCTGAGCCTTTGGATGCATCTGATAGTGTAACCCTCGAATCACGCCTGGTTGAACGGACAGGGATTGGTTATCCTGCACAAAATCAAAATGGAGTCCAAGTTGAGCAAATTTGCTTTGATTATAGCTTTCCATGAAAAATCCACGGTGGTCGCCGTATACATCCGGCTCTATTATGACTACACCTTCCAGTTTCGTTGGAATCAAGTTCATCGCTCTAGACCTCCTTGTTTCTCCACAATCGAATCAACTACATATTTGGAGAATGGTATGGAGCACGTAAAAGCCGGTGACACGGCATTCAGCACATGTATGGATCGATCGTCGCCTTCAATGATAAAGTCTTGAACCAGCTCCAGATTTTCCTTATTTAATAATTGAGCTCTTATCCCTGGCCTTATAAATGAACCAAAATCCCGCTCGTCGATATTTTTTACAAGCTTCAACGAGAGACGAACAAAATGCGCTTTGACATACTTTTTCATTTCTTCAAAGGCAAGCCTTCGAAAGTGGAAGGAATTGGTAATAAATAACTTGAATTCATAGTAAAGAATGCTGATGAATTCCTTCAGCCGAAAATTTTTGATTCCTGTATAATTTTCCCGCCATAAAGCGGGGATTGCCGTAGGCCCGATTTTGATGCTGCCATCGACCGTTTTAGTAAAGTGCACACCTAAAAAGGGATTGTTCAGATTTGGAACCGGGTAAATATTCGTGCGAATAGCCGTTTTGTTTTTGGCATACTTCAAATAAATTCCTTTGAAAGGAATAATGGTGTATTTTTGTCCAAACCCGAAGTCATGAGCAATTTTGTCAGCATACAAACCGGCAGCGTTAATGACATAAGCACATTGGAACGATTTATGGTTTGTAAATACCATCCCTTCTCTATATGTCTCGTATTTAGTATTGAAGTAAAAAACGACGCCATTCTGCTCATTTTCTTTTTTCATCGCTTGGCAAACTTCAATAGGATCAACCGTTGCCGTCGAAGGAGAATACAGCGCTTTTCGGTAAGTTCTTGCGTTAGGATCCACTCGGGCGACTTCAGTCTCATCCATCCAGTGCAATTCGACGCCGGTGATTTCCGCTCTTCTTTTCAATTCCTCGAGTCCTTTAAGCTCCTCCTCGTTCGTTGCTACTACCAATTTCCCGCAGTAATTAACTTTCAGATCATTCTCCTTACAATAATTTCTCAGCGCCTTGTTTCCCTCCTGAGTGAACTTCGCTTTCAGGCTGTTGGCGGTGTAATAAAAACCAGCATGCAGCACCCCGCTGTTTCTGCCGCTCGCGTGGAAAGCCACATCCGATTCTTTTTCAATAATGGCGACTCTTTTTTCCGGAAATCTTGATTTTATCTCACGCGCGATTGTTAACCCGATGATACCGGCTCCGATGATGAGATAATCATATGGCTCACTCATTGCGGGTCACCATCAAAAGTCAAAAGTTTGGCTGCCGCTTCGTGCAAGGAATCGAAAGTACCGGCATCAGTCCACCAACCGTTAAGAATACTGTAGGCGAGATGGCCTTCAGCGGCATAAACATTGTTTACATCCGTTATTTCCATCTCCCCCCGGTTCGAAGGTTCAATCTGTTTAATGATTTTGAATACGTCTGAATCATACATGTAAATTCCTGTCACACAGTAATTCGATTTAGGTGTGGACGGTTTTTCTTCTATAAAGATTATTTTGTTTTCGTTAAGGATAGGAACGCCGTATCTACGCGGATCCGTTACTTTTTTGAGCATCACCATGGCTCCCTTATCCTGTTCTTCATATTTCTGCACATAGCTTGCGAGAGAATCCTCAAACAAATTATCGCCAAGGAGCGTAACAAATTTATCGCCAGTATTTACGAATCCATCTGATAGCGCCAATGCTTGAGCAATTCCTCCAGCTTCCTCCTGGATTTTATAAGTGATTCTGACCCCCCACTCCTGGCCGCTGCCCAAATAATCGGTATACAAACCGGCTGAATGCTTCCCCATGATGATCAAAATATCCTCGATCCCTGCTTCGTAAAGTTTCTTTATGCTGTAATAGATCATGGGGTATCTTCCTACCGGCAGCAAATGTTTGTTGATCATATTCGTCAAAGGACGAAGCCGGGTTCCTGAACCTCCCGCAAGAATTACACCTTTCACAGAGCACACTCCTTTCGCGTCTTATAAGATTTCTCAATCTTAATGGTTAATGATATGCTATACCCCATGGAGGGACACTGACCAATAACTACTTGTGCCAAAATTGGCTTATGCCCTGAAAAGGAATTAAAAGAATTTGAAATGCTTATCTGAACATGCAAAAGCCAGGGATATCCCTGGCTTTTATCCTCTATGTTGGTCCGAAAATTTCAACAGATAGTATATCTCTCAATTTGCTATATATGTTGAACTAAAGAATAGCTCTCATTCCGTTCCGAAGGAAAGTGCCTCCGAAGCTTCAAACATCTTGTTTTGTATTCCTTCTATATAGATGGGCTTTCGGATGGTAGGAATACAAAGCCAAAACTCGCCCTGGAAGCATCTTTCTTTCTCCACTTCATGAGCTATTCAATCATTAGTTCAATTTATATAGTTTGCTAAATTTTTTGGAGCAAATCCTTTTTTTTCGATCTTTCAATTTCAATTACTTGTGTCAGTATAGAAGAAGAAACACTTTCCCTTTTCTTATAAACGCTTGCAGCGGTTGCATGAAACGCATGCGGAAACAAACAGTCAATGTACAGAACTTTTAATTCCTTTGAAGTTAACGGATTCACTGAGATGTACCAAGAAATGATCTTTTGAAATAATCTGGAGTCCCACTTTCCAATTTTCAACATTTCGGTATGGATAATATCGCGAAGATCACGCAGGGGGAGGTCATAGGTTATACTATCCAAATCCAAAATGACGCAGCCTTTTCTCGTTAAAACGACGTTATCTTCCTTAATATCCTGGTGGCATACCACTTTCTCATTCTTTCTAATCCAGTTTGCATAATAGGAGCGGGACAAAAGAGCTTTCGCGTGCTTTCCTTGCCCGATAATCTCACGGATAGGTTCGTCTATGTTGCGGAAATGATCAGAACGTCCCCATGATTTAAAGTCTTCCATCATATTGTGATACTCAATCGGCCACTTTCCCCACTTTGTGGATTCCCGACAAGAAGTACGAGGAGCAAAGCCAGCCGATGCTTTATGAAAATGAGCGAGAACTTCAATCGATTTTTTCAAATCAGAGCTGGACGAGAAGTCGGGCTTTATTCCGTGAACCCACTCATACAATAGAAATAATTGTCCATTATGAACAATATATTGAGCGCCTTTCTTCGTTTTAACGATATCGGCCACCTGTGCTTTATGATCTTTAATGTATTTCTGGGCTTGAATGGAGAAATTCATTCTTTTCAAACCATGCTTCAATCTCTTTAAACAATAGGTACGCTTTAGTGTGTTCACCATCCAAACGGTTTTCATCCCGCCTCCCTGAACGACTTGAATCGAATTTGGACGAATGGAATATGAATTGAGAACTTTTCTTGCTAAAGCGATTGACCTAGAATCCATCCCCTTCCCTCCCTTGAGACTCAGAGAAACTTTATTATTTTCACAGACTATGAAATAGAAAATCATTTTGCTAGTGCTAAAGCTCAATTCCGATGAGACCATCGGATTTTCCGCTTTTCAATAGCTTGAATTCATTATGCTATGGACAAAAAGTTCGATTTCGATCCGGCTTCTTGGTATACATTGTGGTTAAAAAGGGGCCTTTTTGAATATCCTCGGATAGTTTATAATAGGTTTAACCGCGCAGTACAAGGGAGGAATGTTCTTATGTCCCCTTCGAACGTGAGCAAGGCGAAGAGCAACGAGTTGAACTACCAGATCGCCCATTTTCTTTCGAAAGAGCATTTTGAACAGCTGCAGAAGCTGATGAATGATCATTATTTAACCAAGGGCTCGCATCTCTTCTGGGAAGGAGAGCCTGCGGAACAGCTATATTATGTAAAGAAAGGCAAAATTAAAATTACAAAATCGACCGATGACGGCAAAGATCTCATCCTGTTCTATTTGCAGGAAGGGGATTTTTTTGGCGAGTTTGCCAGCTCCGGCACCTGTCAATATTCATACGACGCCAAAGCCGTGCAAAACTCCGAAACGGCCGTCATTCAGCAAAAGGATTTGGAACGGCTAATTTCCGAAGACGGAGCCTTTGCCCTGCAATTCATCAAATGGATGAGTCTGATGCAGCGGACGACCGAATCGAAATTCCGCGATTTAATCCTCTACGGCAAAAAAGGCGCTCTCTCCTCCACCTTGATCCGGCTTACGAACTCCTACGGAGAACCGACGGAGGACGGAATTTTCATTCGGCTCAAGCTGTCCAACACCGACCTAGCCAATATGATTGGAACGAGCCGGGAGAGTGTCAATCGGATGCTGGCTGCCTACAAGAGTGAAGGCGTCATCGACTATGACAAAGGCCATATCGTTATTCGCGACCTGGCTCATCTGAAGAGCGTGGTCCGTTGCCCTGATTGCCCGCCAGAGATATGTCGCATCTAGCCCAAGTCACTTAGCTGCGTTCACCCCTGACCAGTATGCAAACATCCCGAACCTCGTGAGAGGAGCGGGATGTTTGCGTTACAGGGACAATTTACCAGGTTACGAACGGCTTCGAGCCCGGAACGGGATGATTCACCATATCCATCATCGGCATCGAATAAGCGACGAGAACCAAGACGACGACGAGCGTAATCCAGACTCCCCAGCGCTCAAACAGTCGGGGAGTTAGCTCCGGCGATTCCTCCGATTCGGCAATAGGATACTCGGTATACCCTTTAGGCGCTCTTAGCAATGAGATGACATTGTAGATCATCAGAACGAGGCCTGCGAATAAAATAATTCCGCCGACTGCCATCGCTACGTGATACGGCATCCAGAAAATGGCATCTGGATGGTCCTGATAAGTTGTGTAAGCTGTGCGCCGAGGGGAGCCAAACAAGCCCGCCGTATGCATGGAAGCCGACATGAAGAACATCCCAATCATCCAGATGACGGTCTGCACGATCCCCAGCTTATGCATGCGGGAAGTCAATGTGCGTCCCGTAAGAGATGGAATAAGCCAGTAGGTGATTCCGAAAAAAGTAAGTGCGACACTCGTCGCCGCCGTCAGATGAAAGTGGCCGGTCACCCAAAGGGTATTATGCACTACCGCATTCATCTGGTTGCTGGCATTGATAATCCCCCCTGCCCCGGCAGGGATGAATATCAGCATTCCCATAAAAGGGGCAAAGAAACGGACATCCTTCCAGGGAAGCTTTTTAAACCAGCCAAATAATCCTGTCGCTCCTTGGAGTCTGCCGGTCCGCTCAAACGTAGCAAAAATCGAAAACGCGGTCATGAGGGACGGAATAACGACCATCATCGTCAGCACAACCTGCAAATATTTCCAAAAGCTGGAGATGCCCGGCTCCATCAATTGATGGTGAAAGCCTACCGGAATGGAGAACAGCAGAAGCAGTAGAAAGGATAGGCGGGCCAGCGCATCGCTGAATAATTTGCCGCCGATGACTTTGGGAATCACGACGTACCAGCAAATGTATGCGGGCATCAGCCAGAAATAGACAAGCGGATGTCCAAAGAGCCAGAATAAACTGCGGCTCAGCATTACGTTGACGCGCTCGACCCACCCAAAGGACCAGGGAATTAACTGGAATACAATTTCAAAGGCGACCCCGAGCGTAGCTACCATCCACATCGTCATGGTCACTACGGCCATGAAGGCGAAGAGGGGCGACATTTTGCCGCGGTTCGATTTTTTCCAACGCCGGTAATTATAGAAAATAGCTATCCCGCTCATCCAGCTTCCGGTGACCACCAGGACCAAGGCAATGTAATACCAGGGAGAAGCCTGCATAGGCGCATAGAAAGTATAGAGAACTGTCGCCTTGTTCAACAATATGAAGATGGTCCCGATGACTGTTCCGGCAGTCATCATGGCGAATCCGATCCAGCCCAGCCTTCTTGCTAAAGGAAGCAATTGTCCGCCGGTCGTCTTCGCTACTCCCGAAAGCATAAATCCGATAATAAAAAAGGTGGTAAAGACAAGAGCCATCAGCACTCCATGTGCCGTTAACAGCTGATAGTAGCCGATGTCCGCAGGAAGAGTAATCATCCCGCCTCTAACCATTCCTTGCAGCAGTCCGGCGATCCCGCCGAGAAGCAAGGCCCCAAAAGCAATAAGGATATGCGCCAAGACCAATTTAGAATCACGGCGGTCTATCGGCAACGCTTGATTCGTATCTGTCTTCATAGATTCCATCCTCCCGAAACTGTCGGTCATTGTACGATTATCGTCGTCATCATCATCTCGTGGGCGGCTCCGCAATATTCGTTACAGAGAATCAAATATTCGCCGGGATCCTTGAAGGTATGGCTGACCGAGTTGACTTCACCGGGGACAGCCATCATGTTCACGTTAGTTCCCGGAATAGCGAACCCATGAACGACGTCCGGGCTGGTGACGATAAAATGAACCTTGGCGCCAACCGGAACTTCCATTCGTTCCGGACTATAGCCAAACGCAAAAGCAAGCATGACCGCCTCGTATTCATTCTCGCCAATCTCCCGCAGCCCCGGATTGTTGAAGGGCTCCTTCTCCATTACGGTATCCGGATCGACCGCATGATGATGACCGCCCGGCGGAGCGACACCCATGGCGAAGGTGCCGACTCCAAGCACCGCCAAAAATACGAACAGCATCGATATTCCGAAGATTAACCATATTTTTTCCAGCCGATGAATGTGCATAACAGCCACTCCTTTATTCGCGGTTTCCTTGTCCTTATAGAATTTAATTCCGGGGCTCCCCGCAAAGTAATGTATACACCCCTTTCGAAGCCAAGTCAGCAAGATCGACCGCGATTAGAGGAAGGTTTAGACGCCGACCCTGTCAGGGTGCGGATGGAATGCGCTTCGAAGGCCACACGTCACTTTGCGGGGTTATTTTGTTAATTTCGAGCGATGAATAGAAGAAATACTCCTAGCCAGGTCAGTATGAGAAAGCCCCCCAGCATCATAACCGCGGCAAACGTCCCTCTTAAATTTTCTTTTTCTGCTTTAATCGGAGACGAGATTCGAGATGATTTTTCGTTCTTGGCAGAAATTGGTGATGGCATCTTTACTCCCCCTTTCCATAGCGTTTCTTAAAGCTATTGTAGGAGCCAGCTTCACCTTCCACTATGACTTAAGTCACAGTTCACAATTTTGCAATGCAATTTACTTAAAATAGACAAATACGCTTTTGAACATATCTTTTCGCCGCTGCTATTGATTAAAATGATGCGATTTTTCGCCGGAAACGACGGGGATGTAAAAATTTTTTTTCTGAGACCAATAAAAACTATGTTGAATTTTGTCGAAAAAACCGATATATTTCTTGAACTTAAAATAATGGACATAGAGGTGCCGCATGGAGCAAATTGGACGAATATTAAAATCAACATTCCGAATGACTATTGGGAAAAAAATAATGGGGGGCTTCCTGATTCTATTAATGCTGACCACCATTTCTTCGTTTATGAACCTGTCCAGAATGGGGAGTATTAACAATAAAATGGACGCGGTTCTGACCGACTGGATGCCGGGAATGGCCACTATTATCCAAATGGAGGCCGCATTAAACGATTTTCGTTCCAAAACGTTATTCTATGTCCTGTCCACCGGGGAAATGGAAGATGTGACTGCTAAGGAGCGGCTGGAGCAAATCGATAATATCCAGTCTCTATTAGCCAGTTATGAGGGTAACATTACTATCGAAGAGGAAAGAACACTGTACGACCAATTAATCATCCGCTGGTCGGAATATTTGGCCATGAGCAATCAATTGGTCGAAACGAGCCGGACGGATAAAAACGAAGCCGATCGATTGTTGGAAGCCGGAGCGGCTTTGTTAGAAAAAGTTAAGGAAGTGCTGGATCCTCTTATCGCTTTGAACTGGGAAATGGCCAATCAGGCGGGAGAGCAAGCTCAAGAGGAATATCGCTTTAGCGTCACTTTTGGACAGGTAGCGATTGCTGTCGGGTTAGTGATCGGCTTGATCGTGGCAGGCTCTCTGGCTAAATTGATAGCCTCCCCTCTTTCCCGCGTCACCCGAACCATGAATGAAATTGCGTCGGGCAATTTGGCGGTGGAGCCGATTATCACCCGCAGTCGGGACGAAAGCGGACAAATGGCGGAGGCGGTCAATCTAATGGTCGAGCACTTGCGCACAGTCATTAGACAAGCCAGTGAAGCTTCCGAGCAGGTCGCCGCATCCTCCCAGGAGCTAGCGGCCAGCGCGGAACAGACCGCCGAGTCCTCCAACGACGTGGCGCAAAGCATTCAAGAGATGGCGGAAGGCGCCGAGAATGCGATGGTGAGAACGGAGGAAATGTCCCGGGCCATGGAAGAAATGACGATCGGGATTCAGAAGGTCGCCGAGTCCGCAGGCCTCATCACCGATAATTCCCATCATGCGGAGAAGCAGGCCGATCAAGGCTACGAGCTGGCCCAACAAGCCGTAACCCAAATGAAAACGATCGGAATTTCCGTTAAGCAGTTGGCAGAAGCCATTGACCGGCTGCAGCGCCGTTCAGACGAGATTGGCCAGATCGTATATGATATATCCGCTATTGCCGGCAGAACGAATATTCTTTCGTTGAATGCAGCAATTGAAGCTTCGAGAGCCGGGGAGGAGGGCCGAGGCTTTGCGGTAGTAGCCAAAGAAATCCGTGTCCTGGCCGCTCAATCGGAGCAATCCGCGCAAAGAGTCAGCCAACTCGTGGAAGAAATTCAAGGGGATACGAAGAGTGCCGTCCGTTCGATGGAGCAAGGCTCCCGTGATGTGGAGGAAGGAACATCTATCGTCAATCAAGCAGGGGAAGCATTCGAGGCTATTCTGGAGGCGATTAGAAGGATTGGCGGGCAATTAGACGAAGCTTTGGCCGTCACCGAGCAAATGTCCGCAGGCTCCCAGCAGGTTCTGGCTTCCGTGGAGCAATCCTCCTCTATAGCCCGGGAGTCTATGGATAATGCGCAGACGGTAGCCGGCACGACAGAGGAACAGCTGGCAGCCGTGCAGGAGATCTCCGCTTCCGCTAACGATCTGACCCGAGTCGCACAAGATTTGCAGGACGCAATCTCCAAGTTCAGACTATCCTAAACTATAAGTTGTAACTCATCTATCAACGCAGCAGAACCCGCAGGACAGCTTGTCCTGCGGGTTCCTTATTCATCTTCCCCCTGTATCCTTAATTCCTGTCGATTTAATATAAACGGCTGCGGAGCGATATGATACAGAGTAATTCGATTGACATTCTACAACTTGACTATATACCTGTCCGTTACCGAATGATGGGGAGTACTGCTCTCCATGCATTCCTGACATTGCCCGAGCGGAACTCCTCTCCGATAAAACCCTGTTTGAAAAACAGATCTGGCGTTCTCTTCGGAAATCAAATGATTGCACTCCACACAAAATACTTTACCGTATGCCATTTCCTGCTCTCCCTTCTCTTGAAATATTGAAGCCTGAACAGTTAAAGTTTCCCGACACAGCATAGATAACATAATTTAAGTATACCTTAGCGCATCGAATTAGTATGTCATATAATGGGATGTATTTAGGCGCAGCAGCTTCTAATTTTGTCGAATGTGCTTTTTCTTTTGTCAAACGACCCGGATAAGAGGTTTTTACCAGTAACAGAAAGGTTCGCTTTTATTTTCGTTGGCTTCCTTTCTGCGAAGGATTATTCCAAACTAGACTGGCTATCTGATAGATTCCATAATTGCCCAAATAGGCTCCGGATCCCAGAAAAACCGGATTAAGAAAGACCCGATGAATATGGGTCATAAATACAGTTCCGTCCCGGAGAATATCATAGATGGATAGAATCGTTATAATGCCGAATCCCCAGGCGGCGATCAATGCCACTAAAGAATACCACCGACGTAGATGTGGAAACTTCTTTTCCAACGCCAGCATAAGGATTGGAACGGCAATGGAGGCCGCTATCAGCAAGATTTTCATAAGCTCACCCCTGCTTATAGGGTCGCCAAAAAGACCGCCGGATAAACGGCGGTCCTCACTGCAGTGAATGAATTATGTGAAAGCTATGAATGACGGAACGGATTTCCCGATTTTACAGATGCTTTTCTACAAATTGCATCATCGCAAGCTCATGAAACGGGAGACCTTCATGTCCGAAATCATTATACACCTTCACTTCCTTCTCCCCTGGAAGATGATTGAAAGCGGCGAAGCAGGTAGAAGGCGGACAGGTTGTGTCCTGAAGAGCAATGGCCATCATCGTCTTGGCTTTGACCTGAGCGGCATGATTCATCCCGTCAAAGTAGCTAAGCGTCCGATAGACTCGCTCTTCTTGTGCATGCTCTTGATCATAGATACGGAACCAGTTTTTGATTTCATCATAGGGACCGGTCGTATACATCTCCAGCGATCGGCGAAAATCGCATAAATACGGATAGAGAGGCAAGGCCAGCTTCGGCCGATCGTCCAATCCCGCTGCGGCCAGCGTCAAGCCGCCTCCCTGACTGTTGCCCGATACAATAATCCGGGCAGGATCAATCTCCTTGCGTTCACATACGAAGTCGATAGCTCGAATGCAGTCCAGATATACTTGCTTATAATAGTAACATGACGGATCAAGAATGCCTAGCGTCATCCATCCCGGTGCTCCACCGGTCGGGTATTGAGCGTAATCCGGGGATAACCCGCCCTGCCCTCTGATATCAATCGCAAAAACCGCCATGCCCATACAAACCCAATGAAGATAATCATGCGGCCTCCCCGCTCTTCCGCCGTACCCGTGGTATTTAACCATAGCTGGCATCGGGGGTGCAGCCATAGATTCATTAGGAACCAGATAGATGCCATGAATAGGTGTACCGTCCGCCCCATCATAAGTCACATCGTATACAGACACATTCTTGGCTGGATAATCGACCGGAACGATTCTGGCGTTGAGGGGAACTGCAGCCGATTGCTGTTTGGCGTCATCCCAGAACGTTTGAAAGTCCGGCTCAAGCGTCAGCTTAGGTTGATATTGTTGTAACTCGGATAGGGGCAGGTCCATAAGCGGCATTTCCATTCATCCTCTCAATGAATTGTTGTAATCGATAACATCCTTTTGAATGTACTACAGAAGCGAATCTTAGTAAACAACTATCGATTCCGTTATTGATTTGTCGTTCCTTCTATGTCAAGATAGTCCACAGAGATATTTATTTTGGGAATATAGGAGACTACACTAATATGGCGAAACGATTCTTTCGTTTACTTACCGAACTATCTTCGCGAAAATCGGTTTCCAGACTAACCGGAGCTTTTGCCAAATCCAAACTAAGCCGTTCGCTCATTCCCTGGTTCGCCAAATCTTATAGGATTCCAATAGAAGATGCCGAGAAGTCCGTGGCGGAATATTTGTCGTTGAACGATTTTTTTACAAGGCGTCTTAAGCCAGGCTTGCGGCCGATCGATAATACCGAGGCTTCTTTGGTTAGTCCTGTAGACGCTGCCATAACGGGCATGGGGCGGATTGAAGCCGGACAAATTATTAACGTGAAGGGGCAGGATTATACGACTCAGGAATTACTAAACCAGTCCCCGAGACAATTGAACTACACCGACGGATTTTATTTCGTCCTCTATTTAAGCCCTACAGACTATCACCGCATCCATTCTCCGGTAACCGGAAAGGTGATCGAAAAAGAGCATATCCCCGGCAAGGTCTACCCGGTGAACGAATTCGGCCTGCGTTATATGCGCCGGGTGCTCAGCCGCAATGAGCGGCTTATCACTTATATCCGCCATACCTTCGGTGAATTGGCAGTCGTCAAAGTAGGAGCGATGAACGTAAGCAGCATTCGCTATGTCGAGCCGTTGCCTAATGAGTTGAATGCGGGGGATGAGCTCGCTTATTTTGAATTCGGGTCCACGGTCGTGCTGCTGGCGGAGAACGGAACTTTCGATCCGCGCAACGACCTGGCTGTCGGAAGCAAAGTTAAGGTAGGGGAGCGTCTGGGAACGCTTCAGCCTAAAGAGTAATCAATCTGCACCATTAGAGAGAAGGTAACGTATCATGCAACCAGCTTTAACGGCGGGGATCGCCCGGCCGGAACCTAAACCGACCCTCTATCGGGTTCTTTTTTTAATCAGTCTTGTTCATTTATTTAACGATTCGATTCAGGCCGTGTTTCCGGCTATTTATCCGATTTTGAAGGATTCGATGGCCTTGTCGTATACCAAAATCGGCTTGTTGACCTTTGCGCTCAACTTTACGGCTTCCATCATGCAGCCGATTGTCGGAGCCTACACTGATACCAAGCCGTCGCCCTATCTGCTTCCTTTGGGCATGGTATTTACTTTTGCCGGAATGCTTACGCTCGCGTTCGCCGACAATTATACGATGATCTTCATCTCCGTACTGTTCGTTGGGCTGGGATCTGCGGTGTTCCATCCCGAGGGCTCGCGGGTCTCTTATATGGCGGCCGGCGCCAGGAGAGGGCTCGCTCAGTCAATTTACCAGGTAGGCGGCAATGCAGGGCAAGCTTTGGCCCCGCTTATGGCGATCTTTATTTTTTACCGGCTGGGACTGTCGGGAGCGGCCTGGTTTACGTTGGTAGCCGCAGCAGCCATTGGTGTCCAATTCTATATTGCCAGATGGTATCGCAATTATATGATCGCCCATCCGCCCAAACCGAAAGTCCGGAATGTCCGGCCTTCCGCAGCGCTGACCGAGCGGAAACGGCAGGTTACCATCGCTCTGTATTTGCTCGTGTTTCTGGTCTTTGTCCGCTCCTGGTATCACGCTGCCATTTCGAACTACTATTCTTTCTACGCGATAGAAAACTTTGGCATTAGCAAAGAAACAGCACAATATTTTATCTTTGCTTTCCTCGCGGCAGGCGCCTTGGGCACACTGCTGGGAGGACCGCTCGCGGATAGATTCGGTCGCAGAAATATCCTGTTCTTCTCTATGCTGGGTTCTGCTCCCTTCGCCATCCTGCTGCCTTATGCCGGTCCGGTCTGGGCATTCGTGCTGCTTCTCGTCATCGGATTTATCGTGTTGTCGAGCTTCTCGGTGTCCGTCGTTTATGCGCAGGAGCTAATGCCCGGCAAGATCGGAACCGTCTCCGGCCTGATTGTCGGCCTGGCCTTCGGTATGGGCGCCTTGGGCGCCGTCGCCTTAGGGAAGGTGATCGACCTTACCTCGATCACCTTCATGATGACCGCATGCGGTTTTCTGCCTCTGATGGGAATCCTGACGATGCTGCTGCCGTCGGATCGCAAAATAAGAGAATGGAATGCGGAGATGGGAGAGGAATAGGGGCCAAAGCAATATAGTCCCGTTACAGTCGGCGTCCCTTTTTTTAAAATCATAGCGCAGTGATATCTCCTTGGCGCTCCCTGATTTCAGTGGCCGCTCAATATGTGGCAATTAAAGCGCAAAGGTACCTCTTATTTCCAACGTCTACCCATTTGGGGCAATTAAAGCGCAAAAGTACCCCTTAATTTAAACGAAAACGTCGATTTTCGAGAATTGTGAAGATTAAAGTGCATTTATGCACCCTAATCTCAAAAAATGCAAAAATGAAAGAGTTGAAGTGCACACTTGCACCTTATTCTATATTTGTAACAACGAAAAACCTCCGGATGCCTCTATATAGAGGCCCGGAGGTTTTTCAGGCTTTAGATGGACAATCCAAAAATCCACATGACACCTTATGATCCAGTCTGGCCCTCTATCGGGCGTTGTTTCTAATCATTTCTTTGGCGAAGGAGATCAGTTCCTCTTGACTGGAACTGCTGGACACAACGGTGTAGTTTTGCATCATTTCCCCTGACTTTTGCGACCACCTGACTGCGCCCAGCTCTCCATTTCGGCTCCAATAAGCCTCGATCCCCTCCAGCTTAATGACCGAATCCGCAGAAGGAGCGCTGTCGTAGTAGATCATCATTTCCTCGCTGATATTCATTACATAGGCAAGGTCTTTATCATCCCATGCATATTGTAGCTGCAGACCGTTTACTCCTTCAGATTTTCCTTTGATATAGGCATATTCCAACCCACCCAAGCTTGTGTCTCCAAAAATATAGTCGGAGGAAGGATCGGTTGGACCTGGAAGGAGAAAGGATTGGCGCAAAGTATACCCGGCCACTCTCTCCGGAGGTTGGGGCAAATCAGCATACGGGGTGTCCAGGTTGTCATAGAGCTCTTCCAGCGAGGCGAACTCGTATGGACGGGTTGTGCCATATATATACTCGCTATTCCCTTCCGAGATCTCTTCCTGGCTCGTTCCGATAAATACCGTGGCACTTTCGCCCGGCTCCAGCTTTGTCCTCACTTCAGCCAATATATCACGGATCTCCGGCGGTTCTGCCATATCGCTCGCTTTGCGAACTTCCATCGCCGTTTGGCCCTGATCGTCCTTTAGCATCAGATCGTTAAGGATCGCGTAGCTGAACCCGCTCATGACCGCAATAGCACACACAATGATGGCGGCCCGAAAAGCGAGCTTCCTTGGATGGTGCAATGCAGCTGGACGTGCCGTTCCTTCCAGGGAGGAAGAACGAATCCGCTCCATGACCGAACCGGTAAAATCGATCACGGGCAAGCTCGTATTTTGAATCCGCTGTTTAATATGATCGGTTACTTGATCTCTGTGATCTTCATGTGGAGGTTCCAAAGCTTTCACGGGTAACCGCCTCGCTTTCTCCGCAATCGTTCGTACTTTTTACGCACCGTGGCCGGCCTGCTCCCCAGAATCACTCCAGTTTCCAAAGCTGTGCTCTTCCACCGCTCTTAACAACAGAATATTGTCTCTCCTCGGGAGTCAAACGATCCAAAAGCCCGTCTATCCGCCCGGAATATCCGGTTGATTTCTCCTCGTTAACCTGCCGGGAATAATAGATGGACAGCAGTCGCTGCCAGCCTTTTCGTTTTTTTAGCAGATTCAGGCAGTGGTAATAGGCGATCTTGTACAGCCATGCCGAGAAAGACGTCTTTCGATGATAGCGCTGAAGGTTCTCATAGCTTTTTATAAAAATATCCTGAACGGCATCCTTCGCTTCCTCGCTGTTCCCCAGCATGTGAAAGCAGTATACATGTAATTGGCGCTGAAAATGCTCGACCAGAAATTGAAACGATTCCGTCTCTCCATGCTTAACCTGATCGACCACCGCCTCTATCTCGCCCGGCTTAAGGATCGGCGAATCGGGTTTGTTGTTCATAAGCACTCCTTTCTGTTCAGATGGGGCCCCTTCTTCACTAGATATAACAACCGTGCCGCCCCGATTTGTGACAAGGAATGGCTTTTTAAAGTCAAATTCAAGCCTTACTGGCCCAGCCCGGCTACTTTATCCGGTGCCAGGCCCGGATCATCCGCTCGACCCCCTCTTCCATGTCAGGCAGGCTCAGATGGGAAAACCCGAAGCAGGCCGAGCTTTTAACATCCTGAATATAATAAAATGACGAATCCGACCATTCGACCCTTTCCTCCCTACAAGCCGCCGTATATTCGCTAAATTGCTCAGGTGACTGCTTCCACCAGGCAAACAAGTGCAAGCCGGCATCCGCTTCAACAGGCTGGAATAAATGAGGCAGCCCGGCCCGCATCCGCTCCAACAAAATCGAATATTTGCGGCTGTACACTCTCCGCATTCTTCGCAAATGCCGTTCATATTGACCGCTATTCATCATTGCGGCCAGCGCACCCTGCTCCAGCAAAGAACTGGAATGCGGCTCCAGCAATTGTTTGGCTTTGATAAAGACCTCCCGCAAACAGCGAGGCAGCACGGCATAGCCAATTCTTAAACGGGGCGGCATCGTTTTGGAGAACGTTCCGATAAAAGCTACCCGGTCCTCCTCATCCAGCACTTTGAGCGGCTCGTACGGTTTGCCGCGATGGCGGAACTCGCTGTCGTAATCATCCTCTATAAGGATACCTCCCTTATCGGAGGCCCACTCCAGCAGCTTCATTCTCCGCTCCATCGTCATGACGCAGCCGGTCGGGAATTGCCTGCCGGGAGTAACCAGCGCGAGCCGGGCATCCCAAGCTTCCGGCACGATCCCTCCCTGATCCACGTTCGCTGCCAGAATCCGGCCTCCTGCTGCCTGAACCGAGTGGCGAAAGCCGGCATAGCCCGGATTCTCCGCTACGACTTCGTCCCCGGGACGAACCAGCAGCTGCACCAGCAAGCCGATCGCCTGCATCGATCCGTTCACGATAACGATGTCGTCCGGCTCGGCGCGTATCCCTCGGGTACGGCCCAAATGCTGAGCGATAGCCTGCCGCAGCGGCCCATGGCCCGCTGTATGATACGCATCCGCCATCGGCTGCTCACTCTGCTTTCTAACTTGAGCGTATAAATATTTATTCCATAAGGCCTTTGGAAAAACCGACAAGTCCGGCTCGCCTAGATGAAAGCTGATTCGGTTATGGGCTGTCCGGGTCACCGGGGCAAAAGCTCGCAGCGGCAACGCCAAAAGCTGCTCCCCCCACTCCGATAAATAAAGTGGAACCAGGGGGCGATCAGTTCGTCCGCTTCCTCCGGCTCGTCCGCCCAGTATCGTCTTCTTCGCCACGAACGTCCCTTTGCCCGTCTCTGAAGAGGTGTACCCTTCCGCCGCCAGCATTTCATAAGCAACGTTAACGGTTCCCCGGGATAAAGAATACTGCTTGGCCAGTTCCCGTGTCGAGGGCAGTTGGATCCCGTAGGCCAGACGTCCTTCCATAATCGCTGCCTTGATTGCCTGGTATAAAGCTTCATATTTAGTGGGGGATCGTTTAACATATTCGAAATAAGCAACTTGAAAATCCATTGGCGGATTTCCTCCTTCCGACTCAATGGTCTATTAAAAGCATAGTAAAGTGGATCTTTTTTCATGTCAATGAAACTATTAAAATAATTTGCAAGAAGTGAGCGCAGCGTTCCTGCTGCAACTAAGCATCGGTTATTGTGTTACCCAGGATAATTGGGATGGGAGTTTGAATGGACCGTCTTTATAAATTTTTTGGCATAAACATGAAGGGGAGAGTAAAGCCATGAGAAGAAAAGAATTCAGGATGGAACAACAGGAGGAAATCGATCAGTTTCTCGATGAAATGACTTTCGGCTGTTTGGGAACAGTCAACGAAGACGGCTGGCCTCATATTACACCGGTCAATTTTGTTTATTACAAGGGGAAAATTTATTTTCACGGTAGCAGATTTGGGCAAAAAATGAAACATCTAAAGACCTCCGACAAGGTCACCTTCCTCGTAGCGAAAGAATACGCTCTGATCCCTTCGTATTATACCGACCCGGAATTGGCTTGTCCCGCCACCGCTTACTTCAAGTCGGTCTGGGTTAAGGGCACCGCCGAAATGGTGGAGGATTCCGCAGAAAAAGCCGAGGCACTGCAAGCCTTCATGCAAAAGCTGCAGCCCGAAGGAGGCTTCAGACCGATCACAGCCGAAGACCCGGAATATGCTGCAAGGATTAAAGGAGTAGCTGTCGTCGCAATAAACATTATGGACATGACGGCCAAGTTTAAATTTGGGCAAAATTTGCGGGAAGAGGTTCGTGATCAAGTAATCACCTCGCTATACAGCCGCAAGGCGGAGCTGGATGAGGAGACCGCCAGGCTAATGCGGTTATATTGTCCGGGTCATGATAAGGGGGAGGCAAACAAAGGCGATCGCTAAAATCGACTGCGAAAAATAGTACACAAGGATAAATGCCTGACGGTGTCTTATGAAGATGGACAAGTGCAAATCGGGTGCTGCGACATTGGTTAGGTGCAGCGGAACGTGCTGTCAGGCAGAGCGACATTGGTTAGGTGCAGCGGAACGTGCTGTCAGGCAGATTAAGCACAGTGGAGCGTGCTGCCAGGTAGGCTAGGCACCCCGCTGACAAACGACTGCAAATGTGCAGTCGTTTAGGCCGAAATTCGCTCTTTTCCGTCCATTGACTGCAAATCTGCAGTCAAATCGTTAGTTCATCCCTTTTTCGGGCCTATAGGGACGAATCTACTGCACATTTGCAGTAGATTTCTCAAAATGAGAGAAAAAGTCGTCCATCGACTGCATATTTGCAATCGAACTGTCGAAAAGGGAGCAAAACATGCTCCGCGACTGCACATTTCGGCTAGGCCCCCTAATCCGGAGTCTTGCCCTACAATAATTATTCCCTCGTAAAACATCTCATATCGTGCAAAACCCAAACTGTATTCCGCAATCAATGGCTCCTTCAGGTTTTACGAGTCTTACCAGCGCTCACCGGATTTTCCGGGTTTACCGGGTTTACCGGGTTTACCGGGTTTACCGGGTTTACCGGGTTTACCGGATTTTCCGGATTTTCCGGGTTTACCGGGTTTACCGGGTTTACCGGATTTTCCGGGTTTACCAGGTTTTTCGGAGGATCTCCCCAGTTTCCCCCAGCCCCCCTACCCTTTCTTTAATATCATCACGATAACTTTTAGGAAACGACCTTTATGTAAATCCCTGAAACTCGCAGAGTGATCTTTCAGTATTTATATGTTTACCCCTAATATGTCTGCTCCCCATCACTCTATAAATATTGGTTTGATTACATCTGCACCTTTTTCAATCCTTGTTATTTCTTCATATGATATGGGATTGAATTCCACCATAAAGTTATCCACAGAAAAGGGAAATGTTTTAATTTCCTGGCTAAACAAAAATAAAGCCTTCCCGAAGGAAGGCTCACAGTTCTTATTTCAAATCTTTCATGTCCACCATATCCATATCGCTGAACTCTTGGTTTTCACCGGCCATGGCCCAGATGAACGTATAGTTGCTTGTCCCGACGCCGGAATGAATCGACCAGCTTGGGGAGATAATCGCCTGTTCGTTGCGAACAACGAGGTGGCGGGTTTCCGTCGGCTCGCCCATCAGGTGGAAGACTACTCCATCTTCCGGCATGTCGAAGTACAGATAAGTTTCTGCACGGCGATTATGCGTATGGCAAGGCATTGTATTCCACATGTTGCTTGGATCAAGCAGCGTCATGCCCATAACGAGCTGACAGCTCTGGATTCCTTCATTGTGGATAAACTTGTAAATCGTCCGCTCATTGGATTGGCTGAGCGATCCGAGGTGGTTCGGCTGAGCATCGGACAGTGCCGCTTTCACTGTCGGGTAAGTTTTATGCGCCGGAGTGGAGCTGAGGTAGAATTTCGCCGGTTGAGAAGCATCCGCGCTCTTGAAGGTTACCTCTTTGCTGCCCATTCCTACATATAAACAGTCTTTGGTTTCCAGCTCATAGTCCGTGCCGTCCACCGTAACCGTTCCTTTAGGTCCAATGTTAATAATTCCGATCTCGCGGCGCTCCAGGAAAAAGTCGGAGCCCATTTCTTTTTTATCCGCATCGAGCAGAATCGGTTCATTAGTCGGAATGACGCCCCCTGTAATAATACGATCTACGTGGCTATAAACCAAGTTAAGCTGTCCGGGAACGAACAGAGTTTCAATTAAAAATTCTTTCCGCAGACGCTCTGTGTCATATTGTTTAGCTTCTGTCGGATTAGTAGCGTAACGAATTTCCATAACTGTAATCCTCCTCCGGTGGATAATATAAACCATACACACCCACTATACTAGCAAATTCATAGTAAATATTCCATTTTACCGCTGCTTTAGGGGAGAAATGCGTGATATGACGACATTATCATAATATAACAACATTTCTTGACTGGATGATCTCTCTTTATCCGGATGACTCCCTGATAAGATAATGATATAATAATGCCTAAAATCTTTATGCTGTTGGGAAGGATGAATCATCTGTGAACGAGCTGGCAAAACAACTTAACGAAACGATCCAACGGGAGAACCCATATGTTTATGACATGCTTTCGGGACTGGGCCAACAAATTTATTTTCCAAAAGTAGGGATTCTGAGTCAATCCGCGGAAGCTAAAGCGAAGGCGAACAAATATAACGCGACCATCGGGATTGCACTCGAGAATGGGCAGCCGATGCATCTCAAGGTCATCCAGGATACGTTGTCCGCCTATTCTCCTAAAGATATTTATGAGTATGCTCCCCCTGCCGGCAAACCGGAGCTTCGCACCGCTTGGAGAACCAAGATGCTGCAGGAAAATCCAAGTCTGGAGGGCAAAAGCTTCGGCCAGCCGGTCGTAACGAATGCCCTGACACACGGCTTGAGTATAGTCGCGGACTTGTTTGCGGATTCGGGAGATGCCGTTATTATTCCGGATAAAAACTGGGAAAACTACGAGCTGACCTTCGGAATCCGAAGAGGCTCCCCTATTGTTCATTATCCGCTGTACAATGCCGAGAACCGGTTTAACGCCCAAGGGCTGCGCGACGCCATTCTTGCCCAGAAGGATAAAGGCAAAGCGATCGTCATCCTGAACTTCCCGAACAATCCGACCGGCTATACTCCCGGCCCGGAGGAAGGCCGCGAGATTGTCGCTGCCATCCAGGCCGGAGCGGAAGCAGGCATTAATGTCGTAGCGGTAACCGACGACGCCTATTTCGGTCTCTTCTTCGAGGAATCCGTTCATGAATCCTTGTTTGGCTCGCTGTGCGGCCTCCATCCGCGCATCCTGCCTGTTAAAGTAGATGGAGCGACCAAGGAAGAATACGTATGGGGCTTCCGGGTTGGTTTCATTACTTACGGCTCTTCCAGCGAAGCTGTCCTCAGCGCTCTGGAGCAAAAAACGCTGGGCATTATCCGCGCGACGATTTCCAGCGGTCCTCATCCGTCGCAAACCTTCGTCCTGCATGCACTCCAATCCCCGGATTTTGCAGCTCAGAAGGCAGAAAAGTACGGAATAATGAAAGGCCGTGCCAACCGGGTCAAAGCGATTCTGGACAGCGGCAAATTCGATGACGTATGGGAATACTATCCGTTTAATTCTGGATACTTCATGTGTCTGAAGCTTAAAACCGTCCATGCGGAGCAGCTTCGTTCGCATCTGCTGGATAAGTACGGAATCGGCACGATCGCCTTGGGAGATACCGATCTGCGCGTAGCCTTCTCCTGTATTGAAGAGGATCATATCGAGGATCTGTTCACTTTGATCTTCCAAGGGGTTAAAGATCTGGAAGATGCGGCGGTTTAAGTAAAGAAAGCCATTTAGTAAAAGCATCGGCGGCATACGTTTAGCCCGGCCTCAGCATGAGAAAGACTATCCCCCAGGTCTGCGCCGACCTGTGACGGGATAGTCTTTACTTATTATATCCGTAATTCCGATTTAGTTCTGGATTACTTGAATGACATCAACCTGATAGTTGCTTCCGACCAGTTCGACTTGCGTTTTCGGATCGGTCAGAACCAGCTTAGAGGTGTCGCCGATTAAACGAACGTCATCGTTGACCGGATAGGTAACGCTTTTCGTTTGGCCATTCACATTTTCGCTAATGGTGATCGAGCTGATTTTTCCCCGGTTGTCCACGCCGAATTTTTCAAAGCCGCCTCTCACTTTCAGGGAGTTGACTTCGCCGCTGCGGATAATATCGACGAAGATGCCTAAGTTATTGTACATTCGGACTTTCACGTAATCTCCTGCCTGGATGCTGGACACGTTCACTTTAACGCCATTTTTGAATACAAATACATCCGGATCCAAGGTCAACTGAACGGAATCCTTGCCTTGCTGAATAATCAGCTTATTATTGCTTACAGCGGAGACAACCGTTCCTGCTTTCAGTGTATGACCCACATCAGGCATCTGGTCTCCTGTCCGGTCTAACAAGGCAGCGAGTTCTGCGCGGGTAACCGGCTTGTTAGGCATAAATTTGCCGTTCTCATAGCCTTGAATGATTCCTTTCTCGACAGCTACCGCTACATATCCGACAGCGCCGGCTGGAATCTGATCGGCATCCTTAAAGTCCAGCTTGGTGTTCATCTTCTCTTTCGCCTCTTTGTCCAGCTTCATCGCTTTGACCAGCAGTGTAGTTGCCCAGAGACGGTCGGCTGAAGCTTCCGGCTGAATGGCGGTCTCATTCTCAAGGAACAGATCGTTGGCGAGCGCAACGGATACGTAGCCTACAGCCCAAGGATACTTCTTGGTCAGTTTGTCGGCATCACGGAAGTTGAGCTGCGCTTTCATCTCCTTCTCCGATTCCGCCTGGTCGCGGAGCCCCATCAAGCGTACCGCCGCAGCAATGGTCTCCAACCGGGTAACTGCCTTACGCGGCTGGAACGTTCCGTCCTCATAGCCTTCGAACACCTGCAAAGAAGCCAGGCTCGCTATATGGCGGTTAGCCCATTCGACATCCCCGCCTTTGATGTCTGCGAAATCCGCCTTAAATTTAGGCTTGGATTTGGCTGGTTTTTGCTGCTTCGATTTTTGTTCCTGCTTGCTTTTACCGTTACCTCGATGATCTTCCCCTTTATGATCCGATGCAAAAGCGGAAGTCGTCCCTCCTAATACCATAGCCGCGGTTAATCCGCCAATCAGTAATTTTTTGATAGATGAAGATTTATTATTCATTAATATTACACTCCCCTTCATAATAGGCTGGGATCGGGCCTGTTCGCGAAAGGTTCCCCAGTTTCACTAAACGTTTCGCCGGCCATAAATCATTTGAGGGGGTCACAGGAAAATGTTAGACTATACGTTGGGACAAACGATATTTAACAATGATCTGCCGTACTCATAAATGGTCACATGTCACATAGTCCTCTGGCACCATCTGGATTACAGCGATTCGCTTGTCCATATTTAACCCACAGTAAATTCAATTCCCACACTTCTAAAGGAGAGATTAGTAGATTATGCGATTAAAATGGGTCCTTCTATCAGGATTAATCCTGGTTGTGGCCGCCATCCTGGCAGTCATTGTAATGAATCCTGCCGGCGGAATGTTTCCAGGCTCCGCCTTATCCAAATCACCCGACTCTTCAGCTCCACCGGGACAGCCATCCTCCCAGTCGCCGGAGCAGACGCCAGAGCCGGAGCCTGAATTTAAAGAAGCGACAGCCGATATTGTTCTCATTGGCAGCGAGATGGAAGGAATGTATTTGGCCCGTGCGGCCAAAGATGAGGGCTTGAATGTCGTAGTCCTGGACCCTCGCGACAAAGTCGGCGGTCAATTGCTGCAAGGGGAGATGCTGTTCCTTGATGAAACCAGAGACGGCAGCGGCAAGCTGCTCGTGCAAGGCAGGGCCAAGGAGCTGTTCGACGGCTTCCGCGCGGGGCGAATCCGCAAGCTCTCCGAGTTCACGGACTATTACGAGAAGCTGCGGGAGAATATCCCGATAGAATCGGGGATACAGATTAATCGAATCGAAACCAAGCCGGGAATGGACGGGGGCGAGACGGTTGCTTCTATCGAATATACGGCTGCAGACGGAACCCTCCATCGGATTAAAGCTTCTTATTTTGTAGAAAATACCGATTATGCTGCCATGGCCGGCAAGCTTAAAGTGAATCGGCTGCCCGGGCTTGAAGCGTTCTACGGCAAGAATGAAATTGAATATATGAGTGCCGGAATGATGATGAAATTCAAGAACGTCGACTGGAAAAAGTTCATCACTCATTTCAACGGTTTATCCGCGTCCGAACGCAATAAAAAATACGGCTACGGCTCCGTCAATGAAAGCTACGCCATCGGCCTGAGCGGGATGACCTCCGCCTATACCCCAACCAACGATAAAGTGTTTCTGCGCGGGCTGAACGCCGTCAGTCAGCGGGATGGGGAGGTAATCATCAACGCTTTTCTCATCTATGATGTCAATCCTGCGGACGAACAATCGGTGCAGGAAGCGATAGAGCTGGGCAAGGCGGAAATCCCCCTGATCCTGGAGCATTTCCGTCAAAACATCGTCGGCTGGGAAAATGCAGAATTAAATGGATTTCCGGATTATCTGTACATCCGGGAGTACGATCATTATGAGACAGACTATGTGATGCAGGTATCCGATATGCTTGGCGGGCGCATGTTCTATGACAATGTCAGCATCGGCGGATATCCGCTCGATCTTCAAGGCATCAGTGTGCAAAAATGGGGAATCGAGATGGGCCGGCCGGATAAATACGGAATGCCGCTGCGAAGCTTCCTGCTTAAAAATTACGACAATGTCATCATGGCCGGTAAAAATGTAGGCTCCTCCGCTATTGCCTATGGCAGCGCGAGAATTCAGCCCAATACCGCTCTGGCCGCCGAATCGATCGGGGTTATTCTAGGACAGATTGAAGGCAAAAAGACGCTGAAGCAGTTGACGGAAAGCGACTGGCCCGAGCTGCATGCTTATTTGGAGAATCAATATCAAATCAAACTGACGAATATTCAGGCAACGAACAAACTGGCCGGCTGGACAGAGGAAGAAATCCGCAAACTGAATAAGGGCGAAATCATCTTCCCCTCTTATTCCAGATCAAAATAGCGGGCTGAAGAGATGTTAAGGTCAGGCCAAGACCGATAGCGCATCATAATAAAACGGACAACCCCGGGGAACAAAGATTCCGAAAGGGTTGTCCGTTATTTAGTTGATTCTATGGGAATTCCTTCTCCCACTTCCGCAATAAATCGTCCAGCAGCTCCTCCACCCGGTCGGGGTCTATCGTCCATTCAATCTGGACGCCGTTGGGATGAAAATCAATTCTGGAAAGATCGACAAACGACGGGAGCTGCTCGTCCAGGCGAAGGCGATACTGCCGCTTGTCCAACAAAGCGTTGGGAATCGGCAGTTTTTTTACTTTCACCTGCTCCAGTTCGATATACAGCTCGGGGCTCTGCCATTCGATTCGTACGTCTGCCGTCGCCGCAAAGCGGAGCCTTTCTTTATAACGCAAATTGAATTCACCCACGAAGCCTTGTTCGACCGGTTGGATATCCACCCCCTCTATTTGAAGGTCGGGAGGTAGAGGGAGTGGATGTTCAAGGATCGCTTTTTTGACCAGGCTATTGATTTCCTCTTTGCTTAATTGAAAGGAAAGCTGTCGGCTGCGAATCATCTGCTCGACCTTATCTCTAATGGATACCGGTCCGTACGCAAGATCCAATGGCTTATCCGGCTTCACATATAACCATAAGGCGGCCGCCAGTATAACCACTAATCCCAAAATCAGCAACAGGAGCTTAAATAGTCTTTTTGTTAGTTTGGCTAGTTTCATAAGGCGGCCTTCCTTTACTGCTTTTTAGCCTTCAGCCATTTGGGGGCGCCTTTATTTTTACGATCGCGCATCCGGTCCGCCTTAGCCTTCTTCGGAGATGGCGGCGAAGCGGAAACGGCGGCAGATTCCTGAACCCGTCTTGGCTTGATCGGCCGCTTCATGAGCTCTGTGTCATCCGGCTTCTCGTTGAGGCTTGAAATGACGGCCTCTTCCTTCTTGCGTACCGACCGCCGGCTTTTCTTCTCTCCGCCGTCAATGATGACCCCTTCATACATATCCTTATGGACAAGAGGCTCTCCTATCGCTTTGGAAAATTTCTCAATGATGAAAAGCTCGCCGACGGTCGTCAGGGAAACCACCGTCCCTCTGCGCCCCATCCGGCCCGTACGGCCGGCTCGATGGACATAATGATCCGGGTCGACGGGAAGCTGGAGGTTGAAAATATGGGACACCTCTGGAAAGTCAAGACCGCGGGCCGCGACATCGGTCGCCAGCAGAAGCTGAAATTTGCCTTCTCTGAACCGTTTGATCGTCCGTGCTCTTTCTTGCTTGCCGGAATCTCCGTATAGGGCCTCCACGGACAAGCCAACGTATTGCAGCTTCGCGACCACCTCAGCCACTTTATCCGTATCGTTGATGAATACGATCGCCGATTTCGGATGATAGAGCCGCACTAATCGGCGCAGGGTATCGATCTTATTCCGTTCCTCGCTAATAAAATAAATATGCTCCAGCGAGGAAGGCACCGCTTGCCCCGGATCGATCCGTAGACGCGCCACCGGGTCCTTCATCAGCCGCTCGGCCCAATTCAACAATTCGGCAGGGACCGTAGCTGTGAAGAACACCAGCTGCCGTTCCCGCAGCGCGCTCTTAATGATCGCCTCCGCTTCATTGCTCTCTCCCAGCCGGAAGACTTCATCCGCCTCATCTACAACAATTGTTCTGACATGATGCATCGATACCTTCTTCAGCTTGATCAATTCAAGCACCCTTCCGGGTGTTCCCACGACGATCTGCGGATGAAGCTTGAGCTTATCGATTTGCCGCTGAATGGAGGCTCCTCCGATTAACGATTGGGCTGTAATCCCGGTTTCTCCGGTTAATTGTTCAATCACTTCGAGAACCTGCATGCCCAGTTCCCGGGTAGGCGTCAGGAGGACCGCCTGCAGATGCTTGGAGGTGCGGTCGATAGTTTCCAATACCGGGAGTACATAAGCAAGCGTCTTTCCAGTCCCAGTCTGAGATTGGGCTATCACATCCTGACCTTCAAGGACAGCCGGAATAGCCTCAGCCTGAATAGGAGTCGGTGTAACGATATTCATGGCGTTCAGCTTTTTGATCCAATCACTTCCGAGCGGTAATGTTTCGAAACTTGCTGCTTGCATGCCATTCCTCTTTTCCACAGTTTATTCTTTGACAAGCATACCACGGACGAAATTTATAAGCTTTTGTTAAATATTATAGAAGATTACGGGCGACTATTCCAATCTTAATCAGAATTGAAGGAAAGGGACCGTCACCTGAAAGGCAACAGTCCCTGCTATGACAGCATCGAGCTATCCCGGGTTATTCAATCTTATCGTATGGGCTATTGGCATCGTACTTCCACTATTCGAGCATGGTCCAGCCCGTTCGTCGACTGGATCCGGATCCTTAGCCGGGTTACACTCTGAAGCTGGACAGGGAAATCCAATTGACGCTGGTAGTTATTCTCGACATGCATGACTTCTTCCCAGCGCCCGCTCCTCTCCGCTTCAATCGTAAACGATTTGAGCGTTTCCGGCTGGGCGCTCCACTTCATTCTGCGGCGAAAGCCATTCTCGTGCGTCAGCGTAAGCTGGCGATGCAGGCCGGTATCGAGAACGAGGGTGATCTGCGCAAGATCGGCAGGCTCCCGCCAGCTCAGACTCAGCCAAGGTTCACGGTCGGACGGTTCGGCCATCCAGCGGTGCGTGCCGGGCGTCGTCAGCTCCGGTCTGACCCCTCCAGCGCCGTGCACTGTGCGCGTATAGCCGTCCACCACGTGGCGCGCCTCCCCGCCGGGCTGTTCAGAGGAAGCAGTAATCTCGGCCTGCGCCGCCAGGTTTGGATCTTCCAGCATCTTGCCGGGAAGAAAGACGCCCTGACGCATAAGCTGCTGCTGCGCCTCATGAATGACCGCTTCGTTCTGCCAAGCCTCCTGCAGCGTGATGCCGCGTCGTATCGCCGTGGCGGCGAACGTCCCCGCTCCCTCCCCCATGACGGCGCAGGTCGCCATAACCCGCGTGCTGGAGAAGGCAATGTGCGTAGCCGAAATATTCCGTCCGGCAAACATCAGATTGCCGACGTTCCGGCTGATCAGCGAGCGCACGGGGATGCCGTACATATATGGCGTCATCGGTTGGTGGCACGGATTCTCCTCCTTCGCATCAATTCCCCGGGGGGGATGCGTATCCATCGACCAGCCTCCGTAAGCGATAACATCTTCAAAATCGACCGCCTGCTCCAAATCGTTCTGGGTTAGGACATGTTGGCCGATGAAACGGCGGGATTCCCGCTTGCCGGGCAGGAAGCCGAACCAGTCGAGCGCCCAGGTCTCCGACTCCGGATGGTGGCCGCTGTTTTTAATATGATCCCAGACCCCCATCATAATAGCCAGAAGCTCGTCGCGAATTTCTTCATTGTCCTTGATCGTATCGCGCGTTCCTCCATATTCGACCCACCAGTATCCGTATTCCCACGAGCTGTGATTGCGGAATTTTAAATCCTCCTCAGTAAACCTGCGCGCCCAGGACGGCGGAGTGAACGGCATGGATTTCCCCAGATCGCGGGTCGTGAACAACAAGGACGAGCCCAGCCGGTAGCTGTCGCGGTTCGCGGCAGCACCAGATTCGCCATACTCGTCAGCAGCTTCCCTGCCCGTAGTGAACAGCGCCCCGGCTTCTGCGCCGAGACGGCCGTCCCCCGTACAGTCGATAAACACTTCGGCGGTCAGGTCGAACCGCTCTTCCGTGCTTTCGCGGTTGGCCTGGGCAGATACAATCCGCTCTCCATCCATCGTCACCCCTACCAAAGAAGTGTTTAGGAGCAGCTGCAAATTAGGCTCCGCCCGGCACTTTTCGTATAAAATCAAATCCAGCATATTGGCGCTGCTCTGAGGATTGCGGACAGCACATTCGAGGCGGATTTCTTCCAGAATGCCTGTTTCCCTCGCTTCCGTCTCCATTTCTTTGCCTCGCGGACAAGCTCCTAACACATGCATGCGGATTTCCGAGGAAGCATTACCTCCTAGCACAGGGCGATCCTGGCATAAGATGACTTTCGCCCCGTTCCTTGCTGCCGATATGGCAGCGAGGACGCCCGCCATTCCTCCGCCTGCCACTACGATGTCGGCTTTCAAAGATTTGCTGCTGCGCAGCTTCGATGTGGACATAACGATTCCTTCTTTCCTGTTGTCTATTATGGATTTGTCTTTATTTTCAATCCTAAAGGGATCGCTGTTCATTTTTAATGCACTATTTTATACTACATGTTATACATTATTTCAGCAGATGGAAGAGTCGCACAGACTTTTCCCGGCCAAGGAGGAGGGCCATCCGATGCAGCAAATATGGCAGTTCACACCTGTGCTTCATACCCACGTATATTGGAATAGGAAAGCAGAGTTTCTATATGAGACGGATACGTACAACCAATGGTGCTTATTCGTTGTTGAAAACGGCTCCTTTGCCTATGGGATCGGAGAAAGTAAAGGAGAGGCATCCTCTGGCAGCCTCGTCTTCTGTCCGCCGAACGTGCCTTTTCAGCGAAGAACCATCACGCCGCTGTCGTTTCACATGTTTATGTTTAATTGGGCTTGGGCGGACCCCGCTTTCGAAGAGAGCCCCGCCGGGATGAAGCTGGAATTCCTTCTCGCGGGGAAAGTCGCCATCCGGGACATAAACCGATTGAAATCCATCTGTGCTTATTTACGTTCCTTGCCAATTACAGCGGAGCCGTCTGTCCGTTTTTGGAAAAACCATCTGCTGGGCGATTGCTGGCTGATGTATTGCGCCGAACAGCATCCCGCGCTGCTTCCGACCGGCAAGGCAACGGAGGACCCGCTTATGGACCAAGCTGCGCTGATGATCCGGCAGAAGGCGCTCGGGCCTTTGAATCTGGGGACGATATCCGCTTCGCTAGGATTAACTCCGGTGCAGTTTTCGCGGAAATTTCACGCAGCCTATCAGACGACCCCTGTGGACTATCTCATTTCGATTCGCTTGAATCAAGCTTGCGCCTTGCTGCGGGAGAGCGATTTGACGCTCGACGAGATTGCGGAACGATGCGGCTATCAGAACGGATACTATATTAGCCGGTTGTTTACTCAAAAGCTCAATATGACGCCATCCGAATTTCGCAGAACGAACCGGGTTTGACTGTAGGCCTCTGGTAGATAAAAAGTGAGTGATAGTTTAGGAGATTTCACAAATTGTTCACAATTATTTCATAGATTTGGAGAAACTTCCCATATGGTAAAAGCGTCCAATATATGTAAGATATACAAAAAAATATATTTATGGGAGGTATTTTGAATGAACCGAAATCGCATGTTCAAACCATCTTTTCTGCTCACTGTTGCCCTTATTCTCTGCTTTGCCTTCTCTACAGCTGCCAGCGCACAATCGGAAGCTCTCTATCCGAATGGAGCCAAAACTCCTCCGCCCCCGGAATCCGACATGCATCACGGGACTGTATTCATCCGGGATTTCGAGATGGGTTTGGGGGGAATCGGAACTTACAAGTTTGAACCTTGGCATAAGTACCTCGACTATGGAGACCTGACAATCACGGATAGAGGAAACGGAAGTATTGGCTTCTCCGGCAGCACCTTTGCCACGCAAATAGTAAGTACGATCGCAATCAAGCTAACCCTGCAAATGTGGACCGGCCAGGACTGGATTGATTTAAAGGAAAACGAGTTTAAAGCGAATAACGATGTCACCGTATATGGAGCCGACTCCCGTACCAGCACATCCGGCTATTACTACCGCGTGAAGGGCTATCATTGGGTGATTCAGGGAACAGATTTTGAAAGTGGCTACAGTTATTCCAAGACTATTCTGCTTCAGTAGGGCAGTTTTCAGCTTTGATAGAGCAAGGTCGGAAATGATGATTTCCGACCTTGCTCTTCTTTATCATGTATTATATAAATGGCACTAAAGAAAGCGATCATTCCGTTCCGAAGGAAAGTGCCTCCGAAGCTTCAAACATCTAAACTATTTCCCCAAAAAGTGAAGATAGGCTTCGAAGTGATTCCAGGTACTTTTCGGGGACCCCAACCAAACCTAGCTCCTTATTTACTGGATGGGCCTTCGGATGGTAGGAATACAAAGCCAAAACTCGCCCTGGAAGCATCTTTCTTTCTCCACTCCATGATCTATAAATTCTTTAGTGCCGTGTATATAGTGTACAGCACGCAAAGAGAATGCAAAGACGAAGTTATTTCAAGCTTTCAGCGATTTTGATCATATCTTCAACGCTCATAGAACCGGTGATTTTAATTAGGGTATCATTACCGGCCAGAAGTAAATAATGACTCACGCTGCCCTGAATCAATGCGCCTTTGAAGCCATTAATCGTTATATCCTTAACCTGGTCATTGTCGTCATACACCGTCGATAAGCTCGTATTTAACTCCAGATGGCTCTGGGTTACCAGATAAAAGCTTCCTTCTTCATTCATATAGTACATGACCGTATCCAACGCGGTTCCGTTCTGATCCAGGGAAAGCTTCACCGAATCCAGTTTATATCCAGCTATTACATACTGCGGTTCCAACAATGGCACAGCGGATCTTTGCCTCGCTTCTTCCAAGGTCGTCTTGAGCGTATTCGTAACTCTCGGTCCATCGGCATCGGAATTGTCGCTTCCCACTGCATGAGGAGAAGGGGATATATCATCCAGAGGCGGCGGGGAAGTTCTCGCCTCCGTTTGTTTCTCCAACCCGCTCTCTCCATAGAAGAACGAAAGCATATTTCCGGTCAATTGCTTAAACATTAAACCTATAGGCTCGAAAGCATTCGTCATCTGGGGTGACCCGAATATAAAGGCTCCGATTATTAAAGAAGCCGCAATGGCTGATACCCTAATCCGCCAGCTTCTTCTCACTCTCTTCCTCTTCTCGGCCTTCAGTCTTTCCCTCACCTTCTCCCAAGAGGGGGCAGGATCCGGCACTTCACAGCGATAGTTCTCCCGTACCGCATCTTCGAAGACCGAATCCAGCAGCCGATCCCATTCTTCCTCATTCTTCATCGGTTTCCCCACTCCTCCTTCAATTTATTTTTGACTGCTTCCCGCGCACGAAATAATTTCTGCCGTATACTGCCTTCTGTTAAACCCAATACGTCAGCCATCTCTTTATAAGACAGATTATAGATCCATCTCATCTCCATAATTTGCCGATATTCAGGCTTCAATTGATCCAAATAGCGGGAAATGGCCTCCTTCATCATCTTAATCTCCACTTCTTTCTCTACAGAAAGCCCAATTTCGTTCGAGGAAACCTCCTTATATAAAAAGACATCATCAGAAAGCAATTCATCACGCTGCCGACTCCATTTTCTTAAAAAACTTATCGCAAAATTTTTTGTCAGCGTTTTCAACCAGCCGGCCAGCTTCTCCGGCTCTTCAATTTGCTTCGCTCTTTCTATCGCTCTCATAAAGGCGTCTTGTATAATATCCTCCGCCGCTCCGTGATCTCTGATGATAGCATAAACCATCGGATAGACCAGCATATAATATTCCCGATATACTTCTTGCTGGAGCGACTCAGTCAAGGAATAGAAATCGGCGGTATATAAAAGGATTAAGTGCCTAGGCATAACGTTCCCCCACTGTGCGACCGCATCCGTATAGATCGTCTATATTTTACAAAAACAAACATTTGTTTCATATTCCTTAGCCGTTGGAAGTTCCACTCTTCCATCCAATTTGAAAGCTGGGGCGAGGTGAAAATCCGCTGCCTCGGACCCCATTGATCTCCGCAAAATAGGATAGGAAATAGAATGTAGGTTATCTCTTCTTGATCTGGAAATTTTCAGGAAGGGAACAAGGCTTCCATAAGCGCCCGCTCATTTGAAGGTAAGGCAGGGTGGCAAATCGAAGGCGCCTTTGGACACGCTTCATATTACATGAGGACGGTTCAACGGCTAAAACGATAAAACTATCTAAGCTTGAACTTATTTACTACTCTGCGTTAATTTTCTCTGAATCCATAGATGAATCGTCATCATCGTTTGTTCATCTTCTACTTTGGGGAAGCGATGGCCCAGCCCTTCCCGTATCAGCAAGCTATGTTCCTTTCCTGCCGCCTGCAAGGCCCGGGCCAACCGATACGCATGCTCAGGGCTAACATGATCATCCTCGCTTCCATGGATAATCAAAATCGGTGAATTCACCTGCTCTGCCCACTCTACCGGTGATCTATCGATGTATTTATCCGGCTCCTTGCGCGGATGGCCCACGACCCGTTTGAGCATCCGCCGCAGGTCGACTCTTTCTTCATATGTAAGCCTCAGGTCGCTTACCCCGCTCCATACTACAACAGGTCCTATCCCGGTACATTTCTTGGCAGCCAACAGCGCCATGACCGCTCCGCGGGAGAAGCCGATGACCGATATCGGATCGCTTGTCGTTTCGTTAAGCGAACGCAGCAGAGTAAGAGCGCTGAAGACATCCTGTCGATCCGCCCCGCCGAACTCGTCTCTTCCCTCTCCGCCTTCATTCCCGCGATAGAATGGAGCAAATACGACGTAGCCCAGCTTGGCAAGCGCCATCGCCCGGGAAAGCTGGACCATCCCGACACGCCCGATCCCTCCGCGACAGTACAGAAGTCCCGGCAGGGGAAGCCCTTGTTCAGGCAGGATGAGGTACCCCTTAACGAGCAATCCCTGACTCGCATAAGTGACCTTATAAGCGGTCATCCAACGCGTCGATCTCTCCAGACGCTCCTTCTGCACAATGCAGCCGTCCGGATAGCTGTGTGAAGTAAGGCCGGCCCCTTGGCCTGCAAGCCCTGTTTCACCTAATCCTTTAGCCTGACAACCTTCGCCTCTATATTTTTTCTGCTCCGGCTTCTTCTCTCCTTGGCCCGATCCCGATAAGCCCTTCTCTATATCCTTAAACCTGTCGCTCGTCATGATTCCTCCTGAAGTTGGTAGTTGGTTTCTTGGATCGTTCCTTTAACCAGAGCAGAAGTCCAACGGTCATATATTGCACCAGACCTGATGATACCGCAACTATTATTTTTTATTCATGATTCTGCCAAACAACCGATCCGCCAGTCTGGGAAATAACTGGTATATTTTGCTGCCGGCTCCAGCGATAAAAGGAAGATCCACCTCTGCTTTTTTGCGGAGAATGACCCGGATGATCGCCTCGACGACTTGCTCAGGCTTGAGCATAAACCACGATATATTGTTCACATATTGCCCACTTGGATCCGCACGGTCAAAGAATGGGGTGTCGATAGGCCCTGGATTCACTGCCGAAATCGTGATCCCGGCACCTGCCAGCTCTTGCCGAAGACAGTTAGTGAACCCAAGCACGGCATGCTTGGTCGCAGAATAGCCGCTTGATTTGGCCGAGCCTACCTTTCCTGCCATCGAAGCTATATTCACAATCTGTCCACTGCCCCGTTGGAGCATATGGGGGAGCACTTCTTTCGTGCACCTTACCATTCCTAAGTAATTAACATTCATCATATCTTCAATAGTATCCAAAGAGGCATCCTCAAGCCGTTCAAACTGTCCGTATCCGGCGTTGTTAACGAGTACGTCGCATTGTCCATGCTTGTGCAGAATCGATTGAAACGCGCGTTGAACCTGATCGGAGTCGCGGACATCGACCAGCATCCACTCATGCTCCCCCTTAATATTTCGCGATAATTGGCGCAGCTTGTCTTCCGAACGCGCCAGCATGATTGGATAAGCTCCCCTAGCGGCTAAGTTTTGGGAAAGCAGCGCACCGATCCCGCTGGAAGCCCCTGTAATGACTATGATTTGGCCGGCAAATGATTTCGACATAAACATCCCTCGCAATGATCGGTTGAATGCAGCAACAATAAACGGTAAGCCCCTATTCCATAGTCTAACAAAACAGGTAGATGAATACAAAGCAAAATAGAAGGCCCGAAGGCCTCCTCTCATCTGCATTATCTATTTACAAACAATTATTTTGGTAAGCTGGCGCTACAAAGTCAGGTCCTTATCCCTTAAGCGACGACAACCTGAATGTCCAACTCACCGATCCCATCCATCATTAAAGGGACAGACAAGGCTCTTTTAGGAGTCCAAATCTTGGTGCTCGCCGGTAAAATAATCTGAGGTGGAGTAATATCTACCGTTAAACCTTGATTAAATAGAAGGGTGCTGGCGTTTCCGCTAATCATATTCCCCAACTCCGAAATGGCGCTGCGGCCGATATCATCCAACTCTGTCAGGACAAAACCGCCCATCATAGCCGATACGAGCTTCAAGGCAACTCCCTCATGCAAGCCAAACATAACATCTCCGTCCATCTGTCCTGTCAATCCGATCTGAATCCATACATAATTATCCAGCATGAC
This sequence comes from Paenibacillus sp. J2TS4, assembly GCF_018403245.1. GTDB lineage: Bacteria > Bacillota > Bacilli > Paenibacillales > NBRC-103111 > Paenibacillus_L. Next base: position 517,096 of record NZ_BOSH01000001.1, on the reverse strand, counting down.
CATTTCCTTAACCCCATGCTGACCTATCATAGGACGAACTTGAATTAGTTGTTCTAATACTGAAGCAGCAGATTCCAAAAAAGAATTTATATATTCCGCCTTCATTCCTACAGCACCCCTTCGATTCATAATACTAAAGAATCATAAATTTGGCCGACTTTTCCAATCAAGAGTATTATAAACCAAAGCTGTAGAATTAGTAACCCATTTTTCCTACTTTTACATAAGTTTGTTTATTTTTATGAACTTTTTGACCCAGGACCTTTTTCTTAATTGTAAAAGTTTGAGGTAAACATATAGTCTGAAGTTCGTAAAAAAATAACCCGCACCTGGCGGGAAAAGATTGAGCTCATTATTCAAAAATGAGGAGACCGGTTTAGCCTCGAAAAAAATCGATGAAGAACAGCCCGTAAACCGTTCCGTAGGCAAGCAGCACGGTCCAAATCGCCAAACTGATCGTCATCCAGATCAGCACGGACTTCTTCGGCGATCCGAAGGATAGTGCCAGAATTGTAGCAATGTCCGTTCCGACGATTGCCGGTGCAAGCAGGGCGAGTCCAGGCATGCCGAAGCGATCCCAAATCCGCTTGGCTCTCGAGCGTTTGCGTGAATGCATCTGCTCCTCCACCGTCGTTCCTCTTCGCTTCGCTCTCCATTCCGTCCATTTTTGAAATAAGAACGTAATGAGAATTAATGGAATAAAATTCCCGGCGAAACCAAGCAAAGCTACCGGAACGGGAGACAAGCCAGCTATGATGCCAAGCGGAACAACCAGGAAGACCTCCAGCCATGGGGCCGCCGCCAACAAAAAAACAAGCACATAGCCCCAGATTTCATTAACCCCGCTAAACCAATCCATTATCCAACATCCCTTTCATCTATAGGAAACCATGCCATCTTATCTATCGTTCCTATACTCATTGTAAAGGGTTAGATCGCCTAATGGAACCTCCCGTCACTAAAAAGACTATGAGAGCTGATCACCCCAGCCATCATCGCAACAGATCCGGGAAGGGTGAGAGAGTAGGATGGTTTGGGCCGTCGTCATCCAATAGACACGCTCAGCCCATTTCCGCCAAACGCTGGGCCAGCCCTAATGCGATTTGTGATGTAGCCTCAGCCATGCCGATTAGATCGACATGCCAGTCATGCCATTTCTCCCGGACGAGACAATCACTCACATGGCCGAGCCATACGCTCCGGACACCGCATGCGGCAGCAGCCGCATAGAGCGGGCCGGTCTCCATATTCACCACGTCCGCTCCTTTTTGAAGGCACGCCTCCACCCATTCGTCGGTCTCCCGGTACAACGCATCTGCCGTAACGGCCACCGCTTCCCGGAGGGGGAAGCCAAGTGCACCTGCCGCTTCTTTAGCCAATCGAATCAGCTCGGGAGAACCTGTAAGCAGCTTCTCAGCGTCAGACCTATACGCTCGACTGGTGCCGTCGCCGGCCATTGCCGAATTCGCGACTAGCTGCTCCCCCTGCGCGATAGATTGGCGAATGGAACCTGCCGCTCCATATCCAATTATATATCGGACGCCAAGCTCAGCCAGTTCTTCTACGAGGATGGCCGCCTGGGGACCTCCCCACTGACAACGAGTAACAATTCCAATCGGTTCACCGGCGACAGCAGCTTCATAAACAAAAGGCGACCCTTCATGTTCTTCCATGCCATACAGCACTTTATAACCAACGGGAGCGGCTTTAAAGCCTTGAACCAGCACTTGGGAGCCTCTATAATCACGAAAGCATAACACAGCAGTCTTCCATCGGGGCCGCGGAAAATGGTTAAAACGATTTTTCATAACCTGCTCTGGAGTAATATATCGATAAGACATAGGATCACTCCCCTGACTTTTTATACATTATAATACATTTTTATACAAAATGAACAGCTCTAACTATAGCGAGAGGATACTCTATTTAGAAGCCCTCACCCGCCTCTCGCGAAAAAAATCGAAATTACCCCATCTCATATAAAGAACCCCAACTCCTGTTAAGCCCATGCTGTTAGGAGCGAGGTTCTTTATTGGCGGACGGGCTTCCGTTTTACGTTGCTCTATTCATACCAGCAGGCAGGCAGGACGTCCCTCTCCTGCTCCAGCAGTTCCTTGATAATCGCATCCGCATCCGCGATGGAATTAACCAGCGGATCTGTCATCATCGCCCGGCGCAGCTTCGTAAAACTTCGTTCGACAACCGCCTCTGCGGTAAGCTCATGAACATCAAGCACCAGTTCCTGCATGCCGCGAATGCCCCGCGGCATCTCGCCTACCGGACGCGGCTTTACACCCTCCAAACTAATATCGCACAATAGCTCCAGGAAGGAATCATCGTTCATATTGGTCACTGCCCCCCGGTTCGTCGTGTTAATATAATACGGCTTGCCCAACCCGCCAACCATATTCTCGATAATGTCCGTAGCATGATCGGGGCCGAACGCCCGCATATAGCCTGCAATCGGGAGACGTCCTTCTATATAATCGTCCACCTGCTTCCACATCTCGTCATGCCGCTTGTAGCGTTCTTCGGTCTCCCAGATGGAAAGCGGCGGAATGGCATCCGCAGTGCGTCCGATTCCTTGCCAATAGCGCACATACTCTTTGGTATGCGCTACACAGGTGGGCACATACCCGAAAATTTGGTACAATTCATAGCCGATCGCATCATTGAAGGCAGCCTTCGCCCCGGTGTCTCCTCCGTCGGTCCCTGTTTCTGCCCGCAGTCTCATGGACTCTGCAATCCGCGGTACAATGTCCCTGCCCTCGAACTCCGCTTTCAGCAGCCAGGTGAAGTGATTGACTCCGGCAACACGGAAGTCGAACTGCTCCGCCATCTCCGGCGTATAGTCCTCCTTGCGATCAATAATGCCAGCGCGCATAAAATAATTTCGTTTCACATGCGGCATATGGAGTCCGTCACACAGCGCAAAGCTTTTGATATCAGGCGCATATCTGCTGAGAGCAATACCGTGAACGGCCGAAGGATTAATATAGTTGATGACCCATGCTTGCGGACAGATCACGCGAATATCTTCCATGCATGCCATAATTTCAGGCAGTTCGCGCATAGCGCGAAAAATGCCGCCAGGACCGATCGTATCACCGGAGCACATCCGAATGCCATACTTCTCGGATACCGTGCAGTCAATCCCGCGGTATTTTACCGTATTCCTCGCAAAGCTAAGCACCACGAAGTCGGCACCTCTCAACACCTCTTTACGGTCCGTCGAACCTTCTATTTTCAGCCGTACCCCCGTCACTTGCACAACACTTCTGGCCAAGCGCATTAACTTCTCCAATCTGATTTCATCGGTATCCACCAATGCAAGCGTCCCGCTATTCAAATAAGCGGACTGCACCATTTGCCAAATGGACTGCCGTCCAAAAAACAAACTTCCCGCTCCCAATACGACAACTTTCGGGTCCTTCAATGCCACCTTGTTCATCCTGTCGATCGCCTCCATATCCTGAAATCCGGAACGGTCAGGCTTCCCTGCCAACCGGACCTCTCATTTATTCTTCATTATAAAGATCCGGAAACGGTTTAGAATGGAACAAGGTTGGAGAGTGATGTCATATAGTACGATTTATCTAACATCTAAATCCTTTATGATATAATACTTTTAAACATATATGTCTGAAAGTATTGGAGTGAATAAGGTGACATCCAAAGGATGCAGCGAAAATAAAGGGTATGGGGAAAGACACATGCGAATTCTGGACGAGTTGTCAGAGCATGTCATGCTGCGCATTAACTCCTCCATGTATACTGAGCATAATTCCTCCTGGATAGAGAAACGCGCGCATCATGATTACGACTTGTGGATTGTACAGTCCGGCACCATCTCTATTCAGATGCAAGGCGTAACAGGAATTGCACAAGCGGGAGATCTTATTTTCTTCTCGCCGCATATTCCCTATATGGCCACCACAGAGAACGGCTGTTCATTTTATTATTGTCATTTTGACTTTGCCGTCGGCAATCATTCCCGGGTTCTTGACGAGTTTAATTTGCCTTGTGTTATTTCCGGTTCAGAGATTAAGGATGGACTGCAATGGATCAATCACGCATTGGATGCCTATCGTGCCAAAGAACCGATGTCCGCCATTCGTCTCAAAGGATGTCTGACCCTGTTGCTCACCCAAATTATTCAAAATTCCGGAAAAAAGGCCGCGTCCCTCCAGCAAATGACCAAACCATCTCCGCAGGAAAGCAGAAAGCTGGATGTACTGCAGCCTGTATTCAGCTATATTCACCAGCACATTCACCGGCCCCTGGCCATTCGGGAGCTTGCGGAAATCGCCCGGATGTCCGAGAAATACTTTATTACGTTCTTCAAAAAAACAGTAGGCATCACTCCCGGCCAATATTTGCATCAGCACCGTATGAACCGGGCCCGGGATTACTTGTACCAGCAAAAATACACCGTGAAAGAAATTGCGGGCCTGCTAGGCTACCCTGATCCTTACACATTCTCCAAAGCCTTCAAAAAACATTATCACGTTCCGCCATCCAAATTCATTTAAACGTAAAGGTTATTGCCGACCATCTCTTGATCCATTATTTCCCGCCGTCGGTTATCTTGACTTGACGCCAATAATTTTCCCGGTATTGTCCTGGAGTCATCCCGTCGATTTTGCGGAAAGAACGAATGAAGTTCGCCGAACTGTTGTATTTCAACTTCTTCGCAATATCGGAAATTTTCATGTCCGTGTCCACAAGCCATTTCTTCGCCATTTTCATCCGATAATCCAGCAAATATTCGGTGAAACTTATCCCCGTATCTTTGCGAAATACTTTGGTTATATAATTGGGGCTGAAATTCATTCGGCCGGCGCATAGCTCCAGAGTCAAGTCGGTATCGTATTCCCTCTCGATCATGCCGATGATTTCCTCTGAAATATTCCGATATTGCGACTGTCTCCGCTGTTCCAGCATCTGAACAATCGGCAGGATGATCGAATGCTTCAGCCAGCTTTCAATCTCATCAGCCGTCCGCAGCTGAAGCAAATCGTTGATCAACGATTGCTCCCCCTGGAACATATTATGAATCGGCACCCCTACATCCTGGACGATGCGAAGCAATTCCATTAACATGCGGACGAGAAACATCCGGTACTCCTGGTCGGTTAAACGAAGAGAGAAGATGCTGTCGATATATTGCCTTAACAGCTCGTCTATCCGGACATCATCCGTTACCTTAATGGCATCCACCAGCTTCTGCTCCAACTCCATTGGATAACTTAGCTGCGGATTGTGCTCCGGTTGCACTTCTTCGAGGAACAGGATGGACTCTTCGCCTAAATTCATTCTGTATTTCAAGGCTTCGAGCGCTTCTTTATAAGCAATGCTAACCGCTTTCAAACTGCAATAACTTCGACTGACACCTATGCTTACCTTAAGCCCCAAATATTTTTTCACTTCCTGTTGAATATTCAACACGGTCTTGTCAACCATTTTTTTGAAAAGGCTCTTATTTTCCGAATTATCCCCGATTACAGTTACTTGCGATTGATCCAAAACAATGGGAAGCAGGCGTTGATCCGCGGGCACCAGCTCTGTTACCATATTGTTGACAGCGAACATAAGCAAGTCGCGATCTTTTTCGAGAAACTTCGAATCTTTGAACGAATCGATTTGCAGCGTAAGCACACAAAGCCTTTTCCACGAAAAGGCATGTCCAAACCTATTGAATTTTTCTTGAATTTCATTCGTGTCAAACTCGTTCTGAACCAGCTTCAGCATAAAATACTCCTGCAAATGCCGCGACTGCCCCTGCAGCTGCTGAAACAACTGCGACTGCTTGCTGATGAGCCCGTGAAAACGGTCTCCGATCAATTCGAGCTCGTCTCTGCGCGCTTCTTGATGAACCGCATGAGGATCACCGACAACACTCTGGTACAGCCGCTGGATGGGCGAATACATTTTTTTCGATCCCATGTATGAAATTGCAAAAGCCAGAAGAAGTATTCCACCGCAAAGATAGATCGTGAACCAGCCGATTTCCCTGGATTGTCTTGTAATATCATGGATTGAAGTCACGGAAAGATATGTCCAGCCGTTGTATGCTGACTTGCGGTAGGTAACTCCTTTTCTCTGTTCTTGATAATATCCTTCATCGGAAGCCAGGAGGGAGACATCGGTGCCATACGATAAACCGGAAAAAATCGCCCCGATTAGAGAACGATCCTGACCAGCCATAATGCGCCCGTCTAAATCCAATATCATCACCGAGCTTAAAGTTCGATTGTCACCGATTTGCCTCTCCAATTCGTAGACAGGTATCGTCAGGATCAGAAGTCCGGATGGATTTGGAGAATAGACCGGGATTTTTTTTACCAATTTCACTTCATTATCGAAATTCATCCAAAAAGACGGTTGGGACGACTGCAGATAGCCGGCCATTGGCTCCGGTAACTCTGAAAATCTGGACAAACCGTTATTGTCGATCATCCATAACTTATTCAAGTTAACGAACTGAATCTCACGTACGCCAAGTTCAAACGTCTGCATCTGGTTCATCAACAAGATCAACTCATTGATTATGTCCATATCCCTGGCTCTTAAATCCATAGACAATGCTTCCATAACCAAGGGGACGTTCATGTACTGAAAGGCCGAATAATCGGCCATTCTCAGCATCTGCTCCACTTTGGACTGCATTTGCATCAGTATTTGATTGTTGCTTTCCTGAACATTTTTCTGGATCGTACCTGACACTTTAGAGTAAGAAAATATCCCCAGAAAAATAACGGGGAATGTTCCGATGAACAAGGTGAAGACAAGTAATTTAAGTAGAAATTTGGGGTGAGGAGATTTCATCTTGAACCCCCTTGCCGTGTTACGATGCCACTTGCAAACTTTCTTCGAGATTACCATTAACTTATCAAATAATGACGGTTTCCGTCTACATTTAGTTTCGCCTTTAATGTCGCAGCTTGCCTTCCCCTCTCAGTAAGAGGAAGGCAAGCATTACAATGCGCATCCGGTAACCATCTTTAACGAATCTGCGCCAGACTAATCCCCCGAGTAACTGCTGGCTAGTACGTTACGGTACTGTTCGGAACGATGTCGTCGACCACCTGTCCAATCGCAAAATCGTCAAGATAGATAACGTCATTTCCGGCAAAGTTCTTCAAAATAACAAGGCATTGAATACTCGTAATCGTGGAATTGCCGACCTTGTCGGGGATTTCTACTTCATACTCAAGCTTTGCCCAATTTCCCTGCATCGGTTTCGCCAATATGCGGTCAGAACTGATGGTTTTGACGATTTTGTTGTTGTCATCCCGCAAGTTGACCGAAATTTGCACATCTCCAGTCGTATCGCTGCCAGGTGCCGTGTAGTAATGAACCGACATCAGATAACGACCTGCATCAAGCTGCATTTGCTGATAAGGTCCTCCGCCCAGCACACCTTTGGCCTGCAGCGAATAATCTCCCGTCCTCGCGATATCTTTCGTGCGCCGCAGCTCTCCTCCCTCGACTGTAAAATTGTACTTCCATGGCGGAGCTTTAACTGCATTGCCCGCCTCAAACGAGAAGTTCCGCAAATCATGATTCGTGTTCAACCTGTACAATTCGACATCGTCGATATATACCTCTTGTTGACCGCCGAACTCGAATAATCGAACGGTCAACTCCACACTGGTCACGGGTTTGCCGTTGACGATGGACGGGATTTCCTCCATCATCTCGACTAGAGACCATCTTCCTGACGTTGGAGCAGCCTGTTTCTGCAGCGACGTATAAGTAGACAATACATTATTTTGACTGTCGCGCGCTTTCATAACCAACTGCACGGTGCCGTTTGTCGCTTGCCCTTCCGGAGTATAATAATGGGCGACTGCCGCATAACGACCCGGTTCCGTAATCGGAATGACCTGCTGCGGGCCTCCCCACATAATGCCTTTCGCACGGATCGCATAAGATCCGGAATAGGTGTAATTCTGCGAACGTTCCATCACTTTATCCGGTGCATTCGACGGATCGTTCGTCCAATACGACCAGAAATTGGCCACTCCTCCATCACCCGACTCGAAAGAACGGTTCTGAATTTCCGACACTTTATGCTCGGCAAGCGCAGCCAGAACTTGCATATAATAACCGAGATTCGTTTCCGTCCTTTGCGCCATTTGACTAACGCGCTGCACAACCTGGCTATCTGCGGTTTGCTCGCCAAGCCATTCGGCTAGCGCCAAGAAACTGCTGCCGGTGATACCCGACCACTTATAGCTGAGGGCGGAATCGGATAAACGAAGAAGCGGGATGACACTAAATTCGTCTACCATATTAACACGGTCCTCCGCCAACTGGATCTGCTGTACCACATCATCCAGCAGCATATTCCCTTCCATTTCGTTTGTAGGAAGCGGAACGATTTTTTCCCGTGGATAACTTAAGGCGGACGCTTCATAATATTCGAATGCCTGTAACAACACATTGGCGCGGGCTTTCTGTTTGTCCGTCTGAGCTTTTGCTACAACGGATTCAAGCAGTCTGCGGCACTCTGCCATATCCTCTTCTGTCACCGCGTTTAAATAAGTGCTGTCGTTATAACGCATATAATTCGTCCGCGGAAATGCGCTGGACCAATTAGTATACCATTGGCTGCTGAAAATGCGATTGCTCCAAAATTCGTTCCAGAAGTCGTAATAGGCCTCCAAATCCTCAGCCGCCGCCGGCCCTACTGCCCGCTCGTACCATTCTTTTAGCAGCGCATTTTCATCCTGATTCGGGTTCCACTGCAGTTTGGCCGATAGCCACGCCTTGGGCCCTTCACCCCAGTTTGCCGAAAGCTCGGCGAAATGCGCCTTTACCCCCTGCTCATAAGAGTAGCGATAATTGTCCGCCATCAGGTTAAAGAAAGTCCTCGGCAGCATATACGGATTTCCCCACAAGTATTCGTAGAAACCCAGGGACGGCGCCGCCGCGCGCCAACGTTCGGTGATGTCCTTGCCCTGTGTCTCGAAGCTCGGGTCACCCCATGACATTCGATCCTCCGTAATATATACGATGACACGGGGGTGGACGGTTACCGTTGCAGGCGGTTCATACACATAGGAATAAGCATAAACGCCAAAATATTTGTCGGGATGCGTCTGCAATACGCCCTCTACAACCTGATTGACCCAATCGAAGTAAATTTCGGACATATTCAATGTGCCGTTCGTATTCAATTGGCCCGGATAATGAGGATTAAGGGGATCCGCTTCGCAAAAACCGCCCGTGTCGTTAACGCCAAGCGAATACGAAGTCGCTTCGGGATGCTGGTCAAAATAATTGTTTATATTTTTGATGGCTTCCTCAACAATTCCCGGCGCCTTGAAGCACGGATTCCATCCGGAACTTTTGTTGACATTCGAGTTGCCCGGCGGGTAGAAATCCGGATGTGTGTCCTTGTATTTGTCGTACGGAAACAGATTGCTCATGTTATGTGCAAATTCATATCGGCCCTTCAGCCGATTATGGCGAACCCAATCGGGATAATATTTATCCATAAACCACCAATCGAACTGACGCGATAAAAATGCCGGTTCCTGCTTTATCGTTTCAAGAGGAACGAATAAATCAGAGCTTTGCGGGACATCTTCGCCATCCGGACCGGGCATGAGCCAGCGTACTCCTACATAACGCTCCAAAAACTCATATACCCCATATTCCGTTCCCCAGGACGACGGCCCGATGATGGAAGTGCTATTTTCATCGGACAAAATGACAAACCCGTCGTCATCCATACCCTGCAGCATGTTTGGTATGGCTGGATCTTCGGCATTGGCCGCCATGCCGACATAAATCGTTGCGTCGTTATCATGCTGGCTGCCGGATGCTGCCCATTCTGCGGCCGTCTTTACCGTCAGCGCCGCGCCTGTCGCCTTTTTTACATACTCGGCAAGCGTTTCTGCGGCAGCTTTGACCTGGACGTTATTGTCGTCCGGTATTACAATTAACGCATGACTTTGGCCGTTTTCAACAATCTTAAGCAACGGTGAGTCCTCCATCCGCATTGGCGATGGTACCGATACCGATAGCGGAGCCTGCGTCGTGCCAATCTCGGAAAAGTCCTCTGTTACGGTACTGGCTAATACCGATCCGCCGAAAACTCCACCAATGGACAAAAAGACGAGATATAAGACCATTACTGCTGAAACACGCCACCCGGCAGCTTTATTATGCATACGATCCCTCCTATAAGTTAAATCGATTGCATACCTGTACCCAGCAAATCCGTTTTAACTGCCATCCCATCGATTTCGACAATCCATCCGTAGTTTCATTTTGCTTCATTCACAGAGTGCCTTTTTGTACGTAAATTGCTCCAAATTAAAGCTGCAGCATCCCGGCGTGTCTACCTGAATTTCTTTTTTGGCGATCGAACCGAATGAGGTTTTCCAGGCAACGGCCGATTTCACGACAATAATCTTATAACGCTCCGGATCAATGCCGACGGACAGTACATGACCGATATCGTAAGGCGGGACTCTGTTTTCTGTAATCATAACCGTGAGCGATCCGGCTTCAACAACGACCGTGCGTCCCATATTCGACCATCTGCCGGTTGCAAACGGCCCGACATTTTGGAACTTGCCCTGCGATATTCCCCTGATCGTACCTTCAATCCATACCGGTTGACCGCTCAGAGCCCCCGATCTGCCGCCAATTTCTCCACAATATAATGCTCCCTCCGCAAGCTGACTTGCTTCCCGCGCGGCTTGTTCGTCATGGATGACAATTAAGCTTTTAACCGAAAGCGGCAGTAAATGGATTAAAATATGCGTTGCATCACCCGGCGCCCCGCCTCCAACATTGTCTGAGCCTTCTATGAGAACGACCGGCCCCGACTCGCAGGCGGCAGCCTCCATCACCGCTTGCTCTGCGGAAACACCCGTCACCAACATATTTCCCATGCTCTTCCGTGCCAGTTCGCCAAGCTCGTTCGCAAGCTCTTGTGCCAATCGCTCATCCCGGTCTGTTGTAACAAGGAACGACATTCCGGCATCGGGCACATCGCTGTAGGGAAATCCGCCGCATACGGTAACATTCAATACCCCCGGGAGTAGTTCCATGGCAAACGCTCTATCCATCATATCTTTCATCATTCCTTCCGATGTCAGCATCGCCTGTGGAGCGACCAGTAACCGGGTATGCGACAGCGCTTTCGCCGGAATGATTTCTCCGCGAATGTTACGGGAGAGCAGTTCAACGGCCTCAACGGCGCGTTCGTACATATCAACATGCGGATAGGTATCGAACCCGACAATAAAATCGGATAATTGCACCATTTGCAAACTCATATTGGCATGCAGGTCTACGGTAATCGCAATAGGAAGAGCCGAACCCACTTTTTTCCGAATCCGCGAAAGCAGTTCCCCTTCCATATCCTCATAGGTTTCCGATACCATCGCGCCGTGTAAAATCACAATTAAACCGTCGAGTTCAGGCTCGATGGAAGCGACGATAAGGTCCATCATTTTTTCCGCCGCAGCTGAAACAATACCGCCGGGAACGGCAGCCGTGTACAATCCGGCAACAAGTTCCAACCGATTACTCCTCGCCCCGTCAATGATTCCGCCCATAGAGGTGCGGGTATTTTCATAACGTTCATGAAAGGCCTGACTGGACTCAGTCCAATCCAACCTCTGAAAATCCGCTATTTCCGTCATTCCGGGAGCAAAACAGTTTGTTTCGTGAAACATTCCGACGACGCCGATTCTATTCATCCCTTCCAACTCCTAAGTCTTGATAGCCATCCATTAAATTGAAAACTGAATCATTTGGTGCTGTCTGTTGTGCTTCAAGCGCTTGAAGCACAACAGACGCTCCGGCCATTCTCCACGTTCCATTGCCTGCCACATAGACTCTTCCGCAAGCACATTCACAAATGAGGCCTGTTTCACCTCCTTTCTCCGCCCTCATTTCCGCATGCGAAGCGTCTTTTGATACTCTTCGGTATATTCTTCGCTAATTTTGTCGCCGCCTTTTTCCCGCCATTCTGCAATAGACTTGGCATATCCGGCTTCGTCCAACTCGCCCATGATGAATTTGACTCTTGCGTCGCTCAGCAATTTTTCCAGTTCGGCGCCAATTTCTGCTTCGGTTTGCGATACGAACGGTTGAGCCGCATTGGAAATGCCGTTCTTCTCGTTCTCTTTCCAAAGCTTTCTGACGGTCGCCATTAACGGATTTTCCGCTGGCAACCCCGTATCGACCGGAGCAACCTTGAGCTGAGTCAACTGGTCAACTTGCTCTGCATACAAATTTTGATCGGTAAATAAGGGCTGCCCGTTCTCCGTCTTATAGTGCATCCCCTCCACGCCAAATGCTCCGAGCTTGATCACTTCCGGATCAAGCGCTTTATCGAAGTAAGCCAAAACTTGCTTCAGTTCCTCTACCGTCTTCACGCTGCTTTTCGGAAACATGAAGACGCCGGCAAAACCGGGCAGAGCATTCGATTTAGGTCCGGCAGGACCATTGAACGCCATCGCTACATCGACTTTGGCATTCGGATTCAACTTATACAAGTCATCATGTTTATTGGCCCCGTCATCAATGACGGCAAAATACATGCCTGCTTTCCCTTGATTGAACCCTTCATATAGCTTGATACCTTTCAACGCAGCGAAATCCTGATTGATCAGTTTCTCCTCATACATCTTGCGGAATAGTTTCAAAGTCTCCATATGTTCTTTTGTCATGACTTCATTCGTGATTTTGCCGTCCTGGATGCCCCATTGATTATACCCGCCCATAGAAGTTTGGATGATGCGCATCGTATCGTTAACGCTTCCAATCATGTTCAACCCGTACGTATCATTCTTGCCGCTCTTATTCGGATCGTTCAATGTAAAGGCTTTCGCCATATTGTACAGATCGTCTATAGTTTCAGGCGGCTGCAAACCGACATTTTCCAGCCAATCCTTGCGGTAGACGACGCCGAAGCGAACGAATGGACGAGCGCGGTAAATCCCGTATATTTTCCCGTCCACAGCCATATTGGCAGCAATCGTATCATTCCAGTATTTTGATAAATTAGGAAATTCCTCGATGTAGGGTCCTACTTCCCAAAATGCGCCTGAACGAACGGCATTAATGATAGACGGGTGTTTGTTCTCCAAAACAACCATGGCTTGCGGAACTGTACCGGAAGCGATCGATACGTTTACTTTGTCATTGTAAGTTGCCGATGGAACGAAAGTGACCTGCAGTTTCGTATTCGTAAGCTCCTGCAAAGCCTTAAATGCCGGATTGGAATCGTCCGTCACGGGAGGCTGCGACGAGTAGAGAGGCGCCATGATGCTCAATTGAAAGAACTCTGCAGGTGAGGAAGATGTTATAAGTCCGGAAGCCCCGGGGCTTGGATTCTCATTTTGACCGCATCCCGCAAACACTGTGGCGACTAAAATGGTTGTAAACAAAAGAGCCGTTCCTTTCCGCAAAATGTTGTTTTTTTGGTTCATACTAACCCCTCCAAATAGCCATTTTTATAAAATGACAGGCCTTGTGATCGAACTATCACAGCGCCCTATCCTTTTACCGATCCTAGCAGTACGCCTTTGGCAAAATGTTTCTGCAAAAAAGGGTAGACAAGCAATACCGGAATCGTCGCCACGATAATGACAGCGTACTTGATCGTATCCGGGGGAATCATCGTTTCGGCCGAAACGCTGCTGTCCGTAAATCCGCCTGCCGATAGAATAACGATTTGACGAAGCCAAACCTGAATCGGCCATTTGGCCATATCATTAATATATAAAATCGCATTAAAAAACGAGTTCCAATGCCCTACCGCATAAAACAGAGAAAAGGTGGTGATGGCGGGCATCGATAAAGGGATGACGATCTTATATAGACACTGCAGGTCGTTGCATCCGTCGATTTTCGCAGACTCCTCAATGCTTTCCGGAAGGTTTTGGAAAAAATTTTTGAGTAAAATAAGGTTGAAAGCACTGATCGCTCCCGGAATCCACAGTGACCAGTACGTATCCAACATGCCGAATGCTTTGACGACAAAAAAAGTAGGGATAATGCCGCCGTTGAATAAAATCGTAAATATGACCATTAGCATCAAACCGCGGCGCCAGCGAAGGTTTTTGCGAGCGAGCGGATATGCCATCGATGCAGTAAACGCCAAGTTGATTAACGTCCCCACCCCTGTTATAAAAGTCGTGATCAGCAGGCTGCGGAATATCGTTTTCGTCGAGAAAATATATTGATATCCCGCCAAACTAAAGTGATTCGGAATCCATATGAACTTTCGCGTTAATATTTCTTCTGAAGATGCCAATGACCCGGAAAGGACGTATATAAAAGGAACAATCATCAATAGAGAAAACGCAAGCAATGAAGCATAATTGACTGTATCGAACAATACGCTTCCCGGAGAGCGATCCTTCACCATGTTAATAGACCCCCTCTTCTCCGATTTTTTTTGCGCCGTAATTTGCGGCAACGACCAGAATGAAACCGATGAGTGATTTGAACAACCCTACGGCAGTGCTGAAGCTAAACTGCCCGTTTTGTATGCCGGAAGTATAGACATACGTATCGAACACCTCTCCGACATCGCGATTAAGTGGATTAAGCATTAAAAATATTTGTTCGAAGCCATTATCCAAAAAACTGCCCAAACGAAGGATCAGTAAAATGATGATCGTACTTCGAATCGCCGGCATAGTCACGGTCCACAGCTGCTGCCAGCGATTTGCCCCGTCGATTCGCGCCGCTTCGTATAATTGCTGGTCCACCCCCGCCAGTGCCGCGAGAAAAATAATCGTTCCCCATCCGGTTTCTTTCCAAATGACCTGAGACGTAATCATCGTTCGAAACCAGTCATTGCTCAATAGGAAATTGATTCTCTCAAACCCCATTGAAGTTAGAGCTTCATTCACGATCCCGTCTTCAGTCGCGAACAAAATATAGGCAAATCCGACAACCACTACCCAGGAAATAAAGTGAGGAATGTAAATGACGGTTTGTACAAAACGTTTAAATAGTTCTTGTCTGACCTCATTTAACATAAGTGCAATGATGATCGGCAATGGAAAGAAAAACAGCAAATTGTAGACAGCCAGAACCATTGTATTTCGGAACAAACCCCAGAACATTTCATCGGAGAAGAAACGGACAAAATGCTTCCACCCTACCCACTTGCTCTCCAAAATCCCCGAGTAAGGGTGATAATCCTGGAACGCAATGACTGTACCGAGCATGGGCAAATATTTGAATAGAATAAAATACAGTAAGCCGGGCATAAGCAAGTAATACAACCATCTATCCCGCTTCAAATCTCTGAGGAGAAACGAGCCGTATTTCCGTTTGGTTTTCTCTGCATGATGCTGCGTCGTTTGCTTCGGCTTGACCGTCATCTGCTGCATGATTCACTCAACTCACTTCCGCAAAATTCGTATCACAACACTAACGTAATGGACGAAGGCGATTACCGTCTATATTCATTTGCAATCTTAAAGCCGAAATATTCATGAACTGGACTGAACATTCATTATCGGGGTTCCGCCAACAAAATGCGGATAGCGCACGCTAAGGTATATTTATTGGCTCATTCGCCATACGCACGCAAAAACAGACTGCCATGGGCAGCCTGTTAGTTTATTGCTATCATGTTCTTTCTCTACTTCTGTTCTTTATATCTTTAGTCTCACAGCCCAGCTTCTCTCCTCATACGGATTTCTAGAAAGCTTTCTCGTATACTACTTTCCCGTCTTTATCAAGCCCTCTTAAATATTTAACGGAATAGGCGGTTTCCTCCTCATTCCAAACAAAAACAAACATAGAATCGTCGATAATCGGCTGCTCCCATACTTCCTTTTTCGAGCTGTCATGACTCGCCGCGCTTCCTGTTTTTTCATTGACTTCAACTTCCATAGTCACCGTTGTAATCGTTGGATCCGACACATAGCCATTCCACAAAGCAAGCCTTAGACGATCGTTGATTTGCGAGACCGACCAATGATAATTGACTTGTTCACTCGGGTCGATCTGCGTTCCTCCCACACCGCCTCCCGGGTACCACCTTAATCCTCTTTTAATTACCGTATTCGCGGAAAACCATTGCTTGTAGGTGCCGAGATATATTTTAACGTTGTCAAAATCTATCTCACGGACGATTTCGGAAGGACCGTAATGATAGCTTCTTTCCGATTGCTCGTGAGCTTGGCGAGCCTGGAAGCTGCCATAGGCCGAATAATCGACCTTAATATAAACGACCAGGAGTACGACGGCTAGGATCCACTCCACCGTTATTCTTGCCCTTCTTTTATTCATGGGCCCCCTCCTCAATAGAAAGCAGCCGCATGCTCGCTCGTCTGTCGAACCATTCGTATTGCAAGGTCAGTTCCTTGATTTCCCCTTCCGTCCGGTTGTAGGTCTGGATTCCGCTCTCGCCCCATACTTTACCGCTGCTGCTTCCTCCACTATACGTAAGCTCCCGGCCTTGATCATCAACAAGCTTGATGGAATTGCCAGGAAACGACCAGCCGGGCTCAGCCTTTTTCAATGAATAAATAAGATAGACATGCTCAGGGGAAATGACCATTTTTTTCACGGTAAACTTATCTTGATCAATTAGTAAATGTGCATTTAAACTGTAAGCTTGGGCCTGCCCGCTGTCTACCAGCTCTTGAATCGATGGATCCCCGTAACCTCTATCCGGTAAATAGCGGGTTAGATAAAACACTAACCATACACCTAACACAACAATGACTATTCTTCTGACTATCGTAAGCGCAACAAAGAGCCACGAAAGCCGCCTTCGGCGCTCCATTCGATTCCCTCCCTGATCTGCTTCCACTCTGAAGTCTCCATGCTGTTGTTTCCCCTCATTTTTCCTATAGGATGAATCCCGATAAATCCTTACGGCCAATAATCTTTCTTGCTGAACCGACTCCCATCTCCATAGCAATGCCTTAATTTTTTGAAGCTTGCCAATAAGGCGACAGCTCCCGTTCTACCTTAACAGAAGTCTCATCAATAAAAAGCTCGATTTTATCCGCTGTAAAATATTCCGGAACGCACTCCGTCTCCTCGTTAACTTCCGGCCACGTTAGTACACGTTCACGCCACAGATCAATTTCTTCGGCGGTTAAATAAGGCTCTACTTCCTGCACCTTCGCTGAACGCAGCAGTTCCCATATGGCAGGCCGCCAAGAGGCCTCGCGATAAAGGCGAAATTCATTTTTATCCGTTTCCCGGTAGTAAAGAGTACGGATTTCTTCCTTCGACATATGCGGAGCAACCGCCTCGACATACTGGGCATTCAAAGATTGCAGCCAGTAGTAATCGGTCAGCAGATGAGCTGCGTAGCCTAGAACCAACTGCCTCTTATCTTCTGCAACTTCTGTCGATGCAAAGTAAGGCTGGAGGAAGCTTCGAATAATCCCGGAGGCATCGGCTCCGGGCTGATTAATATAGAGATGAGTCCGGGTTTTATCCTCCCGGTTCGTACCAGGGCGCTTATGAATGGCGTCGGGGGCTATGCTTCCAAGCACAAAAGAAGGGGCTGGCCCGGCTCCCCCGGATTCGTTCATCTTCACAGCTACGGCCAAATGGACTAATTGAGACGGCATCGCTCCCACTCCTTTTCCGTGACGGTTATGGAAATCACATCCTTATTCCTTACCTTAACTAAATCTGAGCAAAAATTAAAGAAAAATTTTGATAAATCTATGAGGACAAGCTTCTATTGAAGTAACTTATAAAGAAATACAGCAGATCCGTCGGAAAAGAAAAAAGCGACAATAACCTAAAAAAATGTTAATAGTTGTGAAAGCTTTATTGGTATATGATGAAGCCAAATCCGATGGAAAGGGGGCTATTAACAGCCTGCTTAAACTAGCCATCTTGGCCTAACGATAAAGGAGGATTTACTTTGAACTTGCGCCGTATTTCTATTATTCTTTTGTTAATCGCCGTTATGATCTCCGGCTCCTTCACTGCTGTTTATTCTCCTGCGGAGGCAGCGGAGGCCTCATCCGGACCTCTGCGCATGATGACCTTCAACCTGCGTTATGCGGCAGCCAAGGACGAACAGCCGTGGGAGAAGCGCCGTCCGGTAATGAAAGAATTAATTATGCAGGAGAAGCCGGATGTGATCGGCACCCAGGAGGGCCTCTATCATCAGTTATCCGATCTGCAAGCGGACCTGCCCGAGTATGATTGGATCGGCATTGGCCGTGAAGGCGGAAATTTGGGCGAGCATATGGCTGTTTTTTACAACAAAGCGCGGGTGCTTCCGCTGGAGCATTCCCATTTCTGGCTGTCCGACACGCCCAATTTAATCAGTTCAACCGGCTGGGGGAATCGGATCCCGCGAATGGTCACCTGGGTTCGTTTCCAGGATATCTCTACCGGAAAAACCTTCTATTTCGTCAATACGCACTTGGACCATCAATCTGAAGCGGCCCGAGAAAAGAGCGCCCAATTGATTCTGGACAGGATGGCAGAGTTTGATCCGGAGGTTCCGGTCATCTTGACCGGCGACTTTAATACCTCTCCTGACGGAGAAGTGTACCATAAGCTTACCGGCGAAGGCGGCCTTCAGGATGCATTCTCTGACGCGAAGCGGCGAGTGAATGATCATCTGGGCACCTTCCACAATTACAAAGACCCTACGGGTGGAGGATGCTCACGGCGGATCGACTGGATTTTATACAGCGGAAAAATCAACGTTTTGCGTGGAGAAATAGTAACCTTCCACCTGGATGGGCAATATCCGAGCGATCATTATCCGGTCATGGTGGATGTCATCCTGCAGAAGGCGAGCAAATCGACGGAAGAAACCGTCCCCAAAGCAACACTGTCCACCTCCCTGCTCATTACCGAAGTCGTTCCCAATTCACGGGAGCAGGGGAGCTACAACTACGTCGAAATATACAACAACACCGATCGGGAGATCGATTTGGAAGGCTACCAAATCTATTACTATTATGATCCCGCGCTTCCTTTTGACAAATCGAAATCCAATAAATGGACCATCACCAAGGACAGCTTCAGCATCTCCACGATCATCCGTCCTCAAGAGACCAAAGTGGTCTGGATCAAAAAGCAGCCCTGCTGCTACGATCTGGGGATGGACGAGTTTCTCGCCAATTACGGCCTGACCGAGGAGGGTCTGCCTCCGGAGCAGCTGCTCTCCGTCTTCACTCCGGGAGAAAACCAGGGGCTTAACGGAACGTCCGATTCCGGCCGCTCATTGGGCATTGTCTCCCCGGATGGAGCCCACCTTATCGGGGTGCAGTATAACAAGGGCATATTGGATGTGGGGGTGAATGAGTCTATTACCTACACGGTTCCCGATCCTTTATCCAGCATTATGCGGAAGCAAGCCAACCACCAGACACCAACACCCGGCAGTCGGTAGACAGCCCGCTTCTAGATTACATCCGTAAGCCGATCTGATTCCCGGAGCTATACCTCGCAAGCCCCCGGTAGAAAACAAACAAGGCGGCGGCTGTCAAGAGAAGGGCAGCCGCCGCTGCCCGCAGTATAAAACCGAAATCCATTTCCCGCAATAATCCTACCGGCATATAACTGATGAATCCGGCGGGAATGACTGTGAACAGGACCAGCCGGATCCAGCCTCTAAAAATATCCGTCGGATAGGTGCTGAACGTAATGAAAATGTTGAACAGTTGATAGCCTACTCCTTCTGCGTTTCCGATATAAAAAGCGAGCGATTGGGTGAGAACATGAAAAAATACAAAGAATACTGTTGCCAGCAAAGAAGCCAGAACGAACAAAATCGCCCCGGTGAAAGTATGGTCTCCGAACACTCCATATAGAATCAGCCCGAACAGAACATCCCCGATCGCCGATAGCGACATACGGCTGACCAGCACGTGGAGCAGGACCGGCTTAGGCTGGGCAAGGTAGACATCCAGCCGTCCGTTGGCTACCATATTGGCAATTTGCAAAGAATTGCCGAACAAGGTGGCCGACACCCCGAAGCCAATCGTCCCGATCGCCCACATCATCATGACATCCCGAAACTCCCAGCCGTTCACTATCGGAAAGCTCGTAAAATACACTCCCCAGAAAAAAATCCAGACGGTATTGTTGATAACCATCATCCCGGCCGTAAGCAGGAAATTCAGCCGGAATTCCAGCGCCCCCGCCAAATTCAGCTTCCAGCAAAACAGGCAAAACCTAAGCAGCTTACCCGCCGTTAACATGCAGCATCTTCACCCCTTTTCGATAGATCCCGACCGTTAATAATCCCAATACCGCCACCCAAAGGCATTGCACTGCCAGCATGCTGAGCAGCCTCCCCGTGTCGTAGTGGATCGCTGTTTTGGCCGCGAAATACACAATGGTTTGAAAAGGAAGCCATTCGCAAACCGCTCTCAGAGCATCGGGAAACAGCTCCAGCGGCAGCATCATGCCCCCGACCGTAAAGAGCAGCTTATCGTACACGAAAGCGAGCCCCTGCGTCTCTTCCAGCCAAAAAGAGCACAGCGACAACGACATCCGAATAAAGTAATTGATGGTGAACGAGCCGAGGACGATCAGCCCGAAGCCAGCCCAGCCCCAGCCCAGTTGCGGCGGTCCGATGACCGCAAGGCCTAGCAATCCTCCGACGACCAGATTGACGACCAACCGGATCAGAGCCTCGCCCATATATCCGACATAATGGTAGCCGATATAGCTGAGAGGCCGGGACAGCCGGTAAGCTACGGTGCCGGTTTTGACTTCTTCCTCGATCGTTGTATTCAGCTTCGGGGAGGCCATAATGATCGCTTCAGCAAAAATGAGATACCAGATGATCTCCCCAAAGCGATACCCGGCAATTTGATCGGTTCCGACGCCGGCATAAGTAACCGTCCACAATTGCACGAAAATAAACAGAATGACCAATAAAAACAAGGAGCGGATGACAAAATCCAGCACATAAGCAAAATGATTGCGCAGCGTGATCTTGCCAACGGCCGCATATTTCGCCAGCTTAAGCGCCAGCGTGGACGGTGGCGAAGCCGCAACGGCCGGCCAGGCTCTCCGTTTCATTCACCCCGCCTCCTTTCCCGACCGCTCATAAATATGCGAAATCACTTCTTCCATCGGCGGATCTTCTATCGTCACGTCCTCCAGCTCGTAGTGCCGAACGATATACCCCAGCACCTCCTCGACCGTAATGACATTGGTGTGAATGCCAAGACGGAGACGCTTGCCCTCCCTTTCTATCAACTCGACTCCGGGAAGCTCCAACGCCTCGGATTCGCTTCGCCTGAACGGACGACCCGCCGTTTCGGACTCATTCGCCCGGCCACTCACCGATTCGCACCTACTCGATGGACTAACCGTCGGCTCCGTACGAAGCTCCAGCGTGATCCGCTTCATCGTCAAATAATCCCGCTTCATGACCGACACCGGGTCATCGAGAATAATCCGCCCGTCGTTAATGATCACGGCACGGCTGCATAGCTGCTCAACATCGCCCGCATCGTGGGAGGTGATGAAGATGGTCGTCCCTTCTTCGCGATTCATCTCACGGATCGCCTCCCGGATTTTCTGCTTGGCGATCACGTCCAGCCCGATGGTCGGCTCGTCGAGAAACAGCAGCCTCGGCCGATGCAGCAGGGCGGCGGCAAGCTCGCATCTCATCCTTTCCCCTAGCGACAGCTTGCGTACCGGCACGAGAAGATACGGAGACAAGCCGAGCCGATCGATCAGTTCGTCTCTTCTCTTCCTGTAATCGTTCCGTCCCAGCTCGTAAATCCGGCTCATCAGCTCGAACGAATCGGCTGGAGGCAGATGGTACCAAAGCTGGGATTTCTGGCCGAACACCGAGCCGATCCGGTAGGCCAGCTTTTGCCGTTCCTGCCACGGGCAATGCCCGAGCACCTCCGCATAGCCGGAGGTCGGATGCAGAATGCCCGTCAGCATTTTGATCGTCGTCGACTTCCCTGCGCCGTTTGGCCCCAGAAAAGCCAGCACTTCCCCCGCCTCCACCGTGAAATCGATCGGGTGCACCGCCACTTTCTCCACCCATTGCGGCGCCACAAGCGAGCGAAAGCTGCCGAGCAGCCCTTCTTGCTTCATTTTGCGGGCAAACCGTTTGCTTAGCCCTTCCACACGAATAATCTTCATTTTCTTGCCTCCTTTGCAGCGCAGCGGAAATTGGGGTTTTATCCCGCTAAAGCGAAAAAGACCTCCCGCAAGCTGCCCGTTAAGGCGGAACTTGCCGAAGGTCTTTTATCCCTACGGTGTAGCGCTATAAATCCGTGCGCCGATCTCGCTTGGTTCGACCGGTCTGCGCTGGGCAAACCGTCGGCTCCCTAGAGATCCTTCCATCCAATTTTGTAAGATTCTAACACCCCGGTTTGGAAAACGCAACCTTTTTATTTCAAAATGTTATTTCAAAAAGGGGCATAACGGATGGAACGCCTGGCCAAAGGACGGTGATAGCCGTTAATCCTTGCTTTCTTTCATGGATGAATTGTAACTATTTTAGGCTCTTCGGAAAATTTGGTTGATAGTCATCCAATAACATAGTGATCTAAAATCGAATTATATGGTTGAATTGAACCCTCACTTTTGATATATATGGATAACGAAACGAGAGGAATCGCGAAGACATTGAAAATATTGGCGAAAATTGAAAAGTTAAAGCGTGACTGGTAAAGAGACCCCTGCTGGGATATTTATGACACAGAAGGGTTTGAAGCTCACGCAGACAAATTGCGAAAATTCCAGCAGGGATAACTATGCAACGTAATTTTGCCAGGGGCTTGGAGTCGTCTTCATGGACCCGGCGTACCTCGACGAAGTGAAGCTCCCTGCGACGTATGCAGAGGCAAACGATTCAAAGACGAGGTGCCGGGATACAGGCTGAACGGTCGCTCAATCGCCGACGCGCTGGCGATGACGGTGCGCGAAGCGCTCGACTACTTCGAGCAGAGCCATGGCGACATTGTGCGAAAACTGCAGGCGATGAGCGACGTCGGACTCGACTACCTGACGCTCGGCCAGCCGCTCAGTACGCTGTCCGGCGGCGAATGCCAGCGGATCAAGCTGGCTAGCAAGTTGCATAAGCAGGGGAGCATCTACGTGATGGAAGAGCCGACGACTGGTCTGCACATGTCGGACATCGACAATTTGCTGGCGATCATGAACCGTCTGGTGGATGCCGGCAACACCGTCATCGTGATCGAGCACAACCTCGACGTCATCCGCAGCGCCGACTGGATCATCGAAAATGGGACCCGAAGGCGGCAATAAGGGGGGTACAATCGTGTTTGAAGGTACGCCCGATCAGTTGCTGCGCGCGGAGCATTCGCTGACCGGCCGGTACTTTCGAGGCCTTTTCAGGTGAACATAATTTGCTGTGAATATGCATCTATTATGAATCGCGTTCGATCGTTCGAAGGAAAAGCTGCGATAATGCAGTAATTTTCGTATGAAACGCACCGATCGCCCCTGGAACGTGAAAAAGGATGTATTTTTGTAGGCTTTGCTGCGGAAACGGAGCATAACGGTCTAAAAAGGATGCACAATTGCAGGCTTTCTACAAGTTGAACTAATGATTGAATACCTCGTGAAGTGGAGAAAGAAAGGGGCTTCCAAGGTGTGTTTTGGCTTTGTATTCCTACCATCCGAAGGCTCATTCAAATAGAGGAAATCTGTTGGTTGGGCCCCCCGAAAAGTAATAGGAAATCACTTCGAAGCTCATCTTCACTTTTTGGGGAAGGAGAATGATGTTTGAAGCTTTGGAGAGACTTTCTCTCGGAACAGAATGTGAGCCATTCTTTAGTTCAACATATAATGAGAGCTATTCTTTAGTTCAACATATATAGAATGAATATATAAGACAATTGCATGCGATACGATGCTTGAAGATAAAATAGATTTCGTTCCCCTCACTGGAGGTCCAGACACACAAAGAGACAAGGAGGATTCATACATGCCCGGATTTATTATCGACTTGGATGGAACAATGTACGCAGGAACGCGCCCGATTCCCGGAGCCGCTGAATTTATTGGACGCTTGAAGCAGGAGGGGCATCCGTTCATATACGCTACCAACAACTCCAGCAAGCGGCCGGAGCAGGTGGCGGAACACTTGCACGCCGTGGCGGGAGTGGAGGCCTGTCCCACCGAAGTGCTCACTTCCGCCCAGGCGGCAGCCCGCTACATCGCCGACAGGCAGCCAGGCGCCCGTGTTTTCGTCATCGGCGAAGACGGCCTGGTGCATGCGGCAGGCGAAGCGGGGCTGATCGTCACGGAGGAGCGGCCGGACTTCGTCGTCCAAGGGATCGACCGCCGCTTCAGCTACGCCAAGCTCGAGGCCGCCGTCCGCCATATCAAGAGCGGCGCCGCCTACGTCCTGACCAACCCGGATCATCTGCTGCCCGGCGAGGGCGGCTTCCATCCCGGGGCAGGCGCCCTTGCGGCGGCGATCCGCACGGCCAGCGAAGCCGAGCCGATCGTCATCGGCAAGCCGTCGCCCATCCTGCTCGGGATGGCGGTCGCGAGACTGGGCCTGCCCGCCAGCGAGGCCTGGGTCGTTGGCGATAACCTGCGGACCGACATCGCCGGCGGCCGAGCGGCTGGATGCCGGACGGCACTCGTCCTGACCGGGCTAGCGACGCCCGACCATGCGGACGAGCTGATTGCACGCTCAGGCGTTCAACCCGATCTGATTTGCCGCGACCTGCCGGAGCTGTTCGATCGAAGCTGCCGCTAGCTTGGGGCCGGCGGTCTCGCTCCGCCCCGGTTTATGGCCCTCTCTGCCGCTATATCGCATCAACCGCGTTTCCTGCCGTACGACCGGGCATACGACATCATCCGATTGTACATAGCCCGATCCACCGGTTTGATCGGATACAACTGCGGCTGTCTCGAATTAACCTCCAGTACCATCAATTGCTTTGACTCCTCATCCACCGCAAAATCAATTCCCATCTCTCTCATGCCGGACTTTCTGGCACTCAGGACGCGGGCAATCTGAAGCGCGCTCCCTCTAATTTTCCTTAGACGCTCCTCCCCTTCCTCCGGGGTAAGCTGGAGTTGATTGAACAGCCTGCTCATCCTGACGATCTTGCCGCCTTGATGGTAGTTGGTGACGATTTTATTGGGCTTTCCTATTTTGGCCACAATACCGGTACATGTCCATTTCCCTTTGGGCTTTCGCTGAACCATCGCGCGCAAATCATAGGGATTTCCCTGTACCCGCTCCAGACGGACGGCCTGTTGAATGAGCAGCTTCTTCTTCTTATTCCGCAGCAAGTAACGGTATAACGCCTGAATGTCCGTAAATTGCCTCAGCTTTTTCGTAGAACGGAGTGTGAATCCTCCCTCACCCTTCTCCACCTTATAAATTCCAATTCCTTGAGAGCCTACGTTAGGCTTAATATATACGGCACGAAACAATTCCGTCATTTGTTTAAGATTTTTCTTAGAAAAAGATACTGTATAGGGAAGATGCTTGTTAACCCGGTGATTCGCGGCCAAATAATGATAGACTTTCAGCTTGCCAACTAGGGTTGTGCTGTTGTAATTTTTTGTACTCAATCGAATTCACCTCAAAATACTGTATGTGCCCGTCACGGTTCATGGCTGTGCGATCGTTTAGATTGACAAAAATAGACGCTTGAACCATAAGACTATGGAATGAGAAGGAACAAACCGAGCAGAGACGATAGCTTATTGCCCAAGAGCATATTGCCAGCCGGACTTCATAGGTTTAAGATAATAGATGACATAATCACTGCTAATCTCAGGAGGTCCTGCCATGTTCGCGGCTATTTTCCGGCGTAAATGGACAACCGTCGACTACGTGCTGATCGTAGTTCTTGCAGCACTATATGCGGTTGCTCTTATGACGCTTGCCAACATTAAACTAATCCCTTCCGTTCCGGTCCGGCCGGCTAACGCCCTGCAGCCTGTGTTTGGAATGCTGTTCGGCTTGCCGGGCTGTCTGGCTCTAGCTTTTGGCAATCTCATTAATGATCTGGTTATTGGCGATCCGCTGCCACACAAGCTGATCGTCGGGTTTATTATCAATTTTTTGGGTGGATTCCTTGGTTTGCTGTTTGTCAGCCATCCTCTGCTCAAAACTAAACGGAGTATCCTTGAATATTATTTATTCGTAGTCATTATCGCTTCGGGAGTGATTGCCGGATCCATCTGGGTGAACGTGCTGCTAAGCTTCACTCCGGTTGAAATCGCTACCGCCTTCACACCGCTCGTCTTTGCCAATCAGGCTATCGCTACCGGCGTGCTCGGTCCCATCCTGCTCAAGCTGCTTTACCCGTTTGTCAAACGAGCCGGACTCTATCGCGGCTTGCCTATCCGAAGCCGGGATTCTGCCGTGAATCGTCATGAGGTTAATAATGCCTAAGCAGCAGCCGGTCATTCAACTGGGGAACGTATCCTGGCGATATGAAGAGCGGGACAAGCCTGCTTTGAAGCGGATCCAGCTGGAGCTTCGTCCGGGTGAAGTCGTCGGCGTCACCGGTCCATCCGGGGCTGGCAAGACCACTCTTCTCCTCGCTTTAACCGGCCTGATTCCTTCCAATTACGAAGGGGAATTTACAGGGACACGAGCCGTCAGCGGGGAGATCGGGATCGTGTTCCAGGACCCCGAGACACAGTTTGTTGGCTTGACGGTCGAGGAAGAGATTGCTTTTCCGCTGGAAAACCGAGGCTTCCGAGATGAGGAGATCGGCCGCATCCTCCCGCAGGTGCTGGAACGGGTCGGTCTGCCGGGCTTCGCGGAGCGCTCGCCCTTCGAGCTGTCCGGAGGGGAAAAGCAAAGGGTCGCCATCGCTTCTATGTTAGCCGTCTCTCCGCAAATTGTCGTGCTGGACGAGCCGACCTCTGAGCTGGATCCGATAGGTGCGAGAGAAGTCTTCTCGCTGCTTCATCGGCTCAAGCAAGAGCAGGAGGTGACCATTATCGTGGCGTCTCACGCCACGGAAGAATTGGCGGCATTTTGCGACCGGATGATTCTGATTGATGATGGAGAGATAGAACTGGATGCGCCGACCTCGGAATTTTTTACCCATCTCGATTTACTGGATGCTGCAGGAATTTACGTTCCGGACCTGATTCGCTTTCATCATTGGCTTACCTTGGAAGAAAACCAGCCCTCCCTGCCGCCCTTAACTGTTGAGGAAATGATTCGCCGCTACAGTTCCATCGGACTCGATCCGGAAATGGAGGCTGGCTCATGAAGACCATCATCCGCTTTGAGCATGTTCATTATCATTATACGGCCGGCCAGCCGGTGCTTAGAGACATTCACCTCTCTATCAGTCAGGGGGAATCCATCGCGCTAATCGGCGGCAACGGCTCAGGCAAAACTACGCTTGCCAAGCATTGCAACGGTTTGTACAAGCCAACCTCCGGCCGGGTTTATGTAGACGGACAGGATACGCGTTCGTTATCCGTCTCCGCCCTGTCCTCTACAGTATCCTACTGTTATCAGAACCCGGATCATCAAATTTTTCAATCGACGATCCGGGATGAGGTTGCTTTCGGACCAATCAACCTGGGATTGCCTCAAGAAGAAGTCGAAAGCCGGGTCGCCGAAGCGCTGACCGCCGTAGGCTTGTACGAGATGCGTGCTGAAGAGCCTTACTTCGCCGGCAAAGGAGAACGGCAAAAAATTGCCGTCGCCTCCGTACTCGCCATGAAGCCACAGGTCATCGTTCTCGACGAACCGACGACAGGTCTCGACCATCGTGGAGTGGAGGAGATGATGTCCCTTATCGAGCGGTTAAATCGCAAAGGGCATACTATTGTAATGGTAACCCACGATATGCGGCTGGTCGCCCGCTACGCTCATCGGGTCCTCGTTCTCAAGCAGGGAAGGATCATAGAGGACGGGAGCCCGGAAGAAGTTTTCGCTAAGCCGGAAGTTCTGGCGGTAGCCCAGGTGGAACCTCCTGCGGTCACTCGGCTTGCGCTGGGCAGCGTTATGTCCCGCCCGCTGCCGCTCACACTGAATCAATTACAACTGCGTGTACAGAAGGATAAGATATAAATGAGCCATTCCGTGCAAACCGCCACTTCGCCTAACCCTACAGCCAAAGGCAAAGCTGCCGCCGTTCACCCGAGCGCGAAGCTGATTCTTTTTATTCTGGTCGGCAGCCTGGCCTTGATCTTTCAGGACCCCCGCTACTTAGCGGGGGTTGTCCTGCTCCATCTGCTTATCGTGACCCGAATCGGCTGGACCCGGACGCTGCTTAGAACCTTCATCCTGCTGGGGGGAGTTTCCTCCGTATTCACCGCTATCTCCTGGCTATTCTTTGTCCGGGTGGGTGATGATGTTTACTGGGAAGGGGCTTTGCCCTGGATCGGATATACGATTCAAATTACGGATACGGGAGTACTGTGGTCCATAGGAATGGGGCTGCGCATCGCTACGCTTGTTCTGCTGTCGATGTTCTATTTATTTACGACCTCTCCGAGAGAAATCGCTATCGCACTAAGAGGAATCGGCATCCCTTTCTCCATCGGCTTTCTTATCTCGCTAATTTTTCGCTTCATCCCTTTGGTGAAGAACGACTTGGCGACGATCCGGGAGGCGCAGATGGTCCGGGGAGTTCGTTGGGACCAAGGGGGCTTGTTGGCCAAAATGAAAGCTTACGTCACCTTGATCGTGCCGCTGATTTTCACTTCCTTAAAAAGAGTGCAATTAATTGCGAACGCTCTGGATTCCAAAGGCTTTCAAATCCGAAATCGACGGCATCGTTATTACCGGATGCCCCGATGGAAAGGGTACGAGATCGGCTGGATCCTGATCTCGGCTTGCGTAGTGGGCTGCTGCCTTTACTGGGCGCGCATCCATCCGGGTCTATACGGCATTCTTATTCCGACCCGAATTTAATATTATTCATTTGAGGAAGGGAAGAGCTGTTATTTTCGTTCGCACCTGGAGCACTCTACAAGCGTGGTAGAATGGCGGAGCAAACTACAGAGGATAAGTTTGTGCTTGAGTTAAGACAAGCACAAATACATGTCATTTTCGAAAATCCGGTAAATACGGCAGAGAACGTGCAATAATGCATGTCCATCACCGCAAAAAACCGAAAACCAGCAAAATGTCTAAATTGACCTGCACATTTGCTTGTCTTTATCCGATTTGAACTAAAACCATGCGGAAGACCTGCACTTTCTCGGGTTCTTTATAGGTTAATGACCAAAAGTACTAAACAAGCCTCCGAAACCCAGCCAAGGGATCGGAGGCTTGTTTTCCTTCAAGCGGTAGTCGTTCCGCCATTCGGGTATTATTCCATCCCGAATACATATCTCTGGATCAGCGCGGCCACACCGTCCTCGGTATTCGCCGGAGCCACGGTATCGGCGGCTCTCTTCACTTCCTCCTGCGCGTTGCCCATAGCGATGCCCAGACCGGCCGCCCGAATCAAAGCAAGGTCATTGTTGCTGTCACCCGCGGCGATTACCTCGTCCATGCCGATTCCGAGCATTTCGCATACTTGGCCGACTCCGCTTGCTTTATGGATTCCCGGAGGGTTGAATTCCAGATTGCAAGGATGGGAATTGGAGATTTCAAAAGCACCGATTCTCGAGGATTCCCCGCGAATCCAATCCAGATGCTCCTTGTTCTCGGAATGGACGGCAAAACTGAACCATTGGAACGGTTCTTCATGATCCGGCCAACGATCTTTCCTGAAGGTTCCCTCCACTGCGTGCCCCCAGAACTTCACTCCGCAATGTCTCGCCAACCGCACAAGCTCTGTCACCGCCTCATGCCGCAGCAGCGTACGTTGCAGCAATTCGCCCGGCCTGAGCCAAACGTCGCTTCCATTCACGGTCACTAACGGTCCGTCAAGCTCCAATTGTTGAACGTAGGGCATCACGGATGGAAGGTTCCGTCCTGTGGCCAGCATGACCATTACCCCCGCTTCGCGGGCATTAGCTATCCATCGCCTGTTCTCTTGTGAGACCGATTGCTGCTGATCCAGCAAGGTGCCGTCCATATCAAGTGCTATCAATTTATACCTGCTCATTCCCCTTACCTCCTATCCTTGGCGCCACCGCTCTGCGGTTCGGATAAATTCAACCCCGTCCGCCCAACGGCGCAAATCATGCATTCTCCGCGGATGCGAATTTGCTGATCGTCCGCTTCGACGAAGAGACTTTCGCTGATGCTTCCGGACAGCGGCACCGACTCTCGATCGAAAGGATTACGCACCGACGACGAGCCGACGAAGGCATTGATTTCTTCATAATATATATTCCAAGTCTAGCGGGTATTCCTCAGGCCGTCCAGAAAAAGATGAGAGAGCTATGCCGCCGCGGATATTTCTTGCGGGAAATATAAGCTAATGCAGTCCCTGCGCACTTCTCTATACCACTATTAAGGTTTTCTTAAGACATTTCTATATTCTCTTTTAAGAAATGCCTCCTATAATGAACAATAGCTCTAACGGTGTGAAGAAAGAAGATATCGCCCAACTTTCTCACCACGTAGTTATGATTCGGTGAATTATTCATCCGTACAGAATGACAAGGGGGTGCCAAGCCTTGCGGCTACAATATAGAACCCGAACCGCAAGCCAAAACGGATGGCTTAAAGACAATATCAAGCCGCTCTTGCTGCTGCTGACGATACCACTGCTGAATATTATCTACCCGCTGCTCAACCATTCCGGCCGTGGAGCAAGTCAATTGGCTATAGGTTTGGATGACTGGATCCCATTCTGGA
Organism: Paenibacillus sp. J2TS4; assembly: GCF_018403245.1. Lineage (GTDB taxonomy): Bacteria > Bacillota > Bacilli > Paenibacillales > NBRC-103111 > Paenibacillus_L. The sequence goes on along the minus strand of NZ_BOSH01000001.1, from coordinate 486,405 downwards.
AAATCTTTATACTGCCCTATATTGCGTGGTATGCTTTCATTATTTTTGTTCTTGTATTATTATGTGCGAAGGACCGGAGAACCTATTATGAAACTTTGTTTTCCTTTCATATCGGCCTGATCGTCTGCTATGTTATTTATTTTTTCTACCAGACGACCGTTCCCCGGCCGGAACTGCTCGGGAATGATCCGCTAACGGCTCTCGTCCGGTTCATTTATTGGTCGGATCAGCCTTTCAACTGCTTTCCAAGCATCCATGTTCTGACCAGTTATTTGGCGATGAGAGGTTTGCTCGCCAGTTCAATCCGCGGCTGGGGATTAAGAAGCTTTACTATCATAATCTCAACCCTCATTATTTTATCGACGCTATTCGTTAAACAGCATGTCGTGCTGGACGCCATCGCCGCTATCCTCTTGGGAGAGCTTGCTTTCGTGCTTAGTCAAGCGGTTATTCAACGGGTCCTTAAAGGAAGGAGCTTAAAGATATGGCCAGGGAAACGATACTCCTTGTCGACGACGAAAAAGAAATAGTGGATTTGCTTGAAATTTATTTAAAAAATGATGGCTATAATCTTTTAAAAGCCTATAACGGGCTGGAAGCATTGAACGTGCTGGAGTCCCATGCCGTCGATCTCATCATATTGGACATCATGATGCCCAAAATGGACGGGATTCAGGCTTGCCTCAAAATTCGCGAGCAGAGAAACATGCCTATCATTATGTTGTCGGCCAAAAGCCAGGACATGGATAAAATCACCGGATTGAGCATGGGTGCGGACGATTATGTCACCAAGCCCTTTAACCCGCTGGAACTGCTGGCCCGGGTCAAATCCCAGCTCAGACGATACAATAAGCTGAATACTCCTTCCCCAACGAATGCGGAGGAGATCGAAATCGACGATTTGACAATCAATACGGCAACCCACGAAGTGAAGGTAGACGGGCGCGAGGTGAAGCTGACTCCCCGCGAGTTTTCCATCCTTGAGCTGCTGGCCAGAAATCGGGGAATGGTTTTCAGCATTGAGAAAATATATGAGCGAGTCTGGAAGGAAGCTTTTTTTGAGTCTGAAAATACGGTGATGGTGCATATTCGGAAAATAAGAGAGAAAATCGAGGACAATCCAAGAAAGCCGCGTTTTATAAAGACGGTATGGGGGGTTGGCTATAAAATTGAAAATTAAATTCTCCCCTTTTAAATGGCTCGGCCGTATTTTTCCGTTCAATTGGATTGGAGATCTTATCCGCTTTTCCTTCAGCATGCTTTTTAAAGGAATCAAGAAAGTCCAGGAAAGCATTCGCTTGCAATTGATCGTAACTTTTGTGATTTGCCTGCTTGTTTCTGTATTCGTGTATGCTTTGAGCACCACCTTTTTTGGCCAGTACAATAAATTTGCCCGGATTGATTACACCCAGGGCAAAAAAGATATTGAAAGTGAAGCGCGGTATATTGCTGATCGGATGCAACATCGGGAGACGGAGGAAGAAGTCCTTCATGTAATCAGGGACACGATGCAATATAGTCCTTATAAAATCCTTATTCTGTCACTCGAGGGGCAAGTGCTGTACAAGAGCTCCAACGCCACGGAAACACACGTGGATGTCCATCATCTCATCTCGAATGCGATGAATGACCGGATCTATTATGACAACTCTCCTCGGGAGTTCATCACCTTCTTCCCGATTGATCTGATCAGCGAGAAAGCTTACCTGGTCGTCAGCGGCATCCCGAATGCGCAAATAGATTACATTCCGGGCTCCAGTCCGATTCCGATGATAGCGGCTGTAGCGGCATTTATTCTCCTGTTCTATTGGCTGACTAAAAGAAAAATGAAGGATGTGGAGGAACTGGCCCAGGGGTTGTTGGAAATATCCAAAGGCAATCTTGAATATCGGGTGCCTCATAAATCTTCCGATGAGCTCGGTTCTCTCGCTTCCAACATTAATCATATGGTAGGAGAATTGCAGAGAACCATTGAGGAGGAACGGCTGGCCGAACGCACCAAAAATGAGCTGATTACGAATGTTTCTCACGACTTGCGGACACCGCTCACACTCATTATCGGTTATTTACGGCTTCTCAAGGATAAAAATTATGAGGATGAACGGCAAGCCGAAACTTATTTAAGCATCGCCTCCAGTAAATCGGAGAAATTAAAAGGATTGATTGACGACTTATTTGAATATACGAAGCTGTCTAATCAAGGAGTCAGGCTGACCAAGGAAACCGTTTGCCTTAACGAGCTTATAGAGCAGCTGCTGGAGGAAACGATCAGCTATGCGGAAGAAAATGAGCTGGCGCTGAAGCGGCAGCTTCCCGCTGAACGCCTGATGGTTAATATCGATGCTGACCAGATGATCCGCGTCTTTGAAAACTTACTGACCAACGCGATTAAATACAGCACCAAGCCCGGTACAGTTTCCGTTCACTTGTCCAAGGAGCAGGGAAACGCGAGAGTCTGTATCATTAACAACGGAGATTCCATTCCGAGGAATGAGCTGGATAAGCTGTTTGAGCGCTTCTACCGGATAGACGCTTCCAGAACATCCGCTACCGGAGGATCGGGACTTGGACTAGCCATAGCCAAGAGTATAATTGATACGCATGGCGGAGAAATATGGGCCGAATCAGAAGGCGATGAGATACGCTTCTGCGTCCGCCTTGAGCTGGCTTAAGCGAGCTCAAACAGGCTCCTAATACGATTATATCAAGCAAGAAGCCCGGAATGTGTCATCCGGGCTTCCTCTATTGCTCATCCCATATTTGTTTCACATAAGCAAGCGATTGTCGAAGGGACCAGGCCCCGCTGTCCTCCGGTCTACACTCGAAGCTAAGCGCACCGGAATAGCCGGATTGCTTCAGAACGCGAAGCAGCTCTTGAAAATTTATACCCTTATCCACATTCGGGCTCCCCGGAAGCTTCCGGTCACGGTCCGCAAGATGGACGTGCGCCAGAAGCCCCATGTCGACCGCTTCCTCCAAAATATCGTATTCTTCCCTTTGCACTAGCATATGATAGGAATCCGCAGCTGCACGAATATGAGGCAAGTAAAGTCCGGCAGCAAGCTCAATGGCTTCCTCCACCCATTTGATCAGGTTGCATTCTTTACGATTAAGCGGCTCAACCGCTATAATGATCTCCTGTTCAGCTGCCTTGGCCTCACATTGGTGAAGAAAGGCTTCCCATTGCTGTCCTGCGGTCTCTTGGGCAAAGCCGTCAGGAACGTTCCTCGCCTTCCCTGCACCCAGCACAAGGGTATGAGCCCCCATTTGTTGGGCTCTAAGTATAGCATGGCTCAGGTAAGCCTCGGCTTCCTTCGGATCCGCCTCAGGTCCTGTCAGCTTGAGGCCCGGACGGATCAGTGAATTCATGACCGGACAAGGCAAGCCCGAGCTTTCCAACACTGAGCGAGCTTGGGCAAATAAATCATCCGGAAGAGCCGTTAACGGACTTAACGGCAGCTCGACATAATCGAACCCTGCTTGTGAGGCGGTCATAAGCTCCGCCTTCAGATGCCGCAACCACCCCTTCTGCCCATCCTCCGTACCGCTTTCTGTTGGGGGATAGTCCAAACGGATGCATAAACCGAATTTCATTTTCTGCCCCTCCTTTCAACGAATACTATCTTATTACAAAACTTCTATAAACGAAAGCTTTACACACAAAAGCACGGAGTTCTCTATCTAACCTAAAAAGATAATAAATAACAACTTGGCATTATTTTTATGTAAAGGTTATTGATGACCTTTTCTTTCTGTTCTATAATAAGACATTGAAAAATAAAATTTATTCCGCCAATTCAGCCGATAATTAACAATTATTGAATTGTCTTCTTGACCCTTTGGAAACCTAAATGATAACAGGAGGTGGAGCGGAGTGAACATCAATCAACTGGAAACGTTAATTACTATTTCACAAACGATGAGCTTTCGTAAAGCCGGTGAGCTGCTTAACTTGACCCAGCCCGCTGTTTCCGCTCAAATCAAGAGCCTGGAAGACGAATTTAAAGCGGTGCTCATTGATCGGAATCAGCCGGTCACCTTAACGGACAGCGGCCGGGTTTTTCTAGAGCATGCGTACAAAATTTTGCGAACGGTGGAGGAGCTGAAGCAAAGATTGTCCGATTTGGAGCATAAGCCTCAAGGACACATCAATTTGGGAACGACTACGTCTATCGCCGTCCAGATTTTACCCAGAGTGCTTTCCTATTTCCAGGATCAATATCCACTCATCAAAACGACCATTCATTCCATGCCCTCCTCCCAGATCATGTCCAGCGTAGAAAGCGGGGCTATAGACATTGGAATTGCCTATCTCTTCGATAAGAGTCCCGGACTGGAAACCTCCATGCTGTACTATGACTCTTTCGAGCTAGTTGTTTCTCCTAATCATCCGTTGGCCAAATCCTCCCATACTTCCGTCGAGAATCTTCATCATCTTCCGTTCATCATGCTGTCACCGGACACGGCTGTCCGCAGATTTGTCGATCAGGTATTAAGAAAGCTGAACATTCAACCGCAGATCGTTATGGAGCTGTCCAGCAGTGAAGAGGTTAAACGGATGGTTGAATTGAATCTGGGAGCGGCTATTATATCCAAAATGTCGATCACTAATGAAATTCGTCTCGGCACTTTAAAAATGATTCAAGTCAGCGAGCTGGAAACCCCTCACCCCGTCGGGGTCATTTATAAATCCGGCAGATATTTAAGCTCCGCGATTAAACAGTTTTTGAACGATCTGAAGGGGATGCCGGAAACCCATTTTATCAGTTCAGAATAAGCGGCAGCTTGAGCTGCCCCATAGTCCCCGTATCCTGATAGGCCTGAGAAAATATAATAGTAACCGGTAAGCTTCTTATTAAATCAACGCGAGTTAGGAGGATCTCCATTATGAAATTCGATATGCATACTCACCATGATCGTTGCGGACATGCGGAAGGCTCGATCCGGGATTACATCGAATCCGCTCTGGAAGCAGGCTTGAACGTTGTTGGCATTTCCGATCATTCCCCCTATTTTGGCCGAGAGGAAGATCACGCAGAGCCGTATATCGCCATGGCCAAAAGCGAATTTTCCAGCTATATTTCGGAAGTGCTCAAGCTGAAGAAGGAATATGAGGACCGCATTGAGGTTCTGTTGGGAGTCGAGTCCGATTTTTTTCCGGAGCACGCCGAGCTGTACCGTCAAATCTACGACCAATACCCGTTCGATTACATCATCGGAAGCGTGCATCAGACCGGCGGATTAAGCATATTCAATCGAAACCGCTGGAAAAAGCTGAGCGATGTGCAAAAAATAGCGGTCAAAGAGGAGTATTACGATTTGATTCGGCAATCTGCTCAAAGTGGAATGTTCCAAATTCTGGGGCATATCGATGCCATGAAAGGATTTTATCCTGAATTTTCAGATATTCCTACTAAAGCCGTGGAAGCTACCTTGCAAATAATCGGCGAAAGCGGCGTAGCCATCGAAATCAACACATCCGGCAAAACCAAAGCATGCGGAGGCTGGTATCCTTCCGACGACGTGCTGGAACGCGCTTTGTTCTATGGAATTCCGGTTACCTTCGGCTCTGACGCCCATATTCCTTCGCGGATAGGGGATGAATGGGAGCTGGTGCAAAGAAAGCTGAGAGAAATAGGCTACAAGGAGTGGGTTTTCTTTCGGAACAAACAGCCCGTCACCGTTCCTTTGTAATATCGGCATCTCCTCCGAACTGTTGTCGATATCCTCGCTATAGTCATAGCATCGTTATCTTCACGCCGCTTCTCTGGGCCGCGGACTTACCCGCGGCCTATGCGGCATTACAGCTGCTCACGAGGTGCGTTCAGCGCTGCCTAAAGATAAACCGTCCTGCTCCTCGTCCCCCAATGTAATCAGCCGATTATGCAGCTCATAATAAAACCCTCGTCGCTCAAGAAGCTCCTCATGCGAGCCTGCCTCGTTGATTTTCCCTTCTTGCAGTACGATAATTCGGTCGGCCTTCTGGATAGTATTGAGCCGATGGGCGATAACGAAGCTGGTTCTCCCCTTCATCAACCGCTGCAAAGCATCCTGAATTTTAATCTCTGTCACTGTATCAATGCTGCTGGTAGCCTCGTCCAGAATAAGGAGCGTCGGATTGGCCAGAATCGCCCGGGCGATAGACAATAGCTGCTTCTGTCCCTGGCTGATTCCTTCGCCATTCGGCTTAAGCACCGTATCGTACTGATCGCGCATCTTCATAATAAACGAATGGGCGTCCGCCAATTGGGCAGCTTCCTCCACCTCTTCATCGCTTGCTTCCAATCTTCCGTACCGGATATTATCTCGGACCGTTCCCTGGAAGAGGAACGATTCCTGAAGGACAAAAGCCATCTGCTTGCGCAAGTCCGCCCGCTTAATCTTAGTAATATCGTATCCATCGATCGATATGACTCCGCTATCCGCATCATAGAAGCGCGACAGCAGATTAATAAGAGTCGTCTTGCCGGCCCCTGTCGGCCCTACGAACGCTATCGTCTCTCCGGGAGCGGCATGGAAGCTGACATTCGCTATCGTATCGCCTCCCTTTTCATAGGAAAAGGACACGTTCGAGAATGAAACCTCTCCCCGGATCTCCGGCATGCGAATCGATTCGCTCTCCTCCTTCTCCTCAGCCTCTTCATCCAAAATATCAAACACTCTTTCCGCTCCGGCTACCGCTGACAGAAGGGTGTTGAATTGGTTCGCCAGATCGTTCAACGGCCGAGTAAACTGTCTGGAATATTCAACGAATACGACAATAGCTCCGATCGAGATTATACTTTGGATGGCGAGAATTCCTCCTACTCCAGCAATCAGGGCAAAGCTCATATTATTCAATACGTTCATAACCTTGGGGATAAATCCGGTAAAGGTTTGCGCCCAGAATGCAGATTGCCGGATCCTTTCGTTCTTCTCTTTGAACTCGGAGATGACTCTCTTCTCCTGTGAGAAGGTTTTAACAATCCGCTGGCCAGAGATCGTCTCCTCGATGTGCCCGTTTAATTGTCCCAGGTTTTTTTGCTGCTCCTTGAACAGGCGGCCTGTTCTCTTGGTGATCCACTTCGTCCCGTAGAACATGGCCGGTACAACGAGGAACGTAATGAGCGTCAGCAGCGGACTGAGCCAAATCATAACGGAAATAGCTCCAATCAGTGTCAGCACACTGGAAAAGATTTGAATGAATGAACTGTTTAGAGTAGAGCTTACGTTTTCAATATCGTTTGTAACCCGGCTCATCAATTCGCCATGCTGTCTTTTATCAAAGTAAGCGATCGGCAGCCGGTGGAGATGCTCGAACAATTGGGAGCGCATCGTAAAAACTGTTTTTTGAGCGATTCCGATCATCCAATAATTTTGCAACCACACCGTAACCGATTGCAGCAGATATACGCCGGCTAGACCAAGCAGGGTATAGAGCAGGCCGCTGTTGTTCCGGAGAACGATATAGTCATCTATCGCTTTACCAACCAGGAAAGGGCCCAGTAAAGTAAGGCCCGAGCTTAATACGACCAGGAACAGCACCATCATTAATTTACCTTTGCTATGAGCAAGGTAGGTCCAGATTCTTCGTAAGGTTGCCGCCCAATTCTTCGCCTTGGCTTTAGGCTTGAATCGCGAGGAGGAGTCCGAAACCGAACCCTTCTCCGCCTCCCATTTCGTCTTGGGATATTGAAAAGGCCTGATTAATTCCTTAAGCATGGCTATGCGTCTCCTCTCCGAATTGAGAATGATAGATCCGTCTATAAAGCGGAGAGTGTTCCCATAATTGATCGTGAGTCCCTTTGGCCAGCAGCTTCCCGTCCTCCAGCAGCAATATGGTGTCTGCGGCCAAGGCCGTAGTCATTTTTTGCGTGATCATCATCAGGGTGCACGGATATTCCTTCAATGCGTGCAGCAATTTCGCCTCGGTCTTGGCATCCAGCGCGCTCGTACTGTCGTCCAGCAGAACAATTTTGGGCTTTCTGACCAATGCCCGGGCAATCGACAGCCGCTGCCTTTGTCCGCCGGAAAGATTGACCCCCTTTTGCCCGATGACAGAATTATATTGATTAGGGAACTTGAGGATCGTTTCATGAATTTGTGCCCTCTTCGCCGCTTCCACTATTTCCTCCATCGAAGCGTCTTCTTTGCCCCAGGCTATATTTTCTCTAACCGTTCCGGTAAATAGCAGCGCTTCTTGGGGAACGTAGCCGATCTGCTGGCGCAATCGTTCCATCCTCATCTGGCGAATATCGGTATGGTCGATAGAAATCGTCCCTTCATTGGCATCGTACAGCCTCGGGATCAGTTGGAATAGAGAAGTCTTACCCGCACCCGTCGCTCCCAGAATAGCTACGGTTTCACCCGGCAGAACCTCGAACGACAGATTATGTAAAGTTGGAGTATCGGTCTCGGGGTATCGGAACGAAACGGACTCAAACACGACTCTCCCTTCGCTAATTCTGGCCGAACCCTCGCTGTCTGTCCCGTCGACAAGATCGCCTTCCGTGTCCAGCACCTCTGTTATTCGGGAAGACGATGCCTTCGCACGTGAAAAGTTCATAATAATCATCGTAAACATGGAGAGCGCAGCCGTCATTCGTGTGGCGTAGTTGACTATCGCTACTACCTGACCTACACTCGCTCCCCCGGCTTCCACCTCGACACTGCCGAACCAAAGGATGACCATAATGCATACATTCATGAGCAGTAACACAATAGGCGCTGTCAGCTCCGTAAAGCGGAGAACAGACATCGTCCGGTCCTTGAGCTGCCGGCTGGATGCGGTAAATCGTTTGACCTCGTGGTTTTTCCTGAGAAAGGCTTTAATCAGCTTCATTCCGGCCAAGTTCTCCTGAATGACACTATTGACGGTATCCAGCTTTTCCTGTACTGTCCGAAACAGCCTTCCCGCTTTTTTCATCGCCCATAACAAAAAAACTAATAAAACCGGCACACAAACGACCAGCAGCAGTGCAAGCTTGACATGAATAAACAAGGACATGATCACCCCGCCAACGACCAGCAAAGGCGAGCGCAGCATAATTCGCAAGCTCATAAATACCGTATTCTGGATTTGAGTGACGTCGTTAGTCAGTCTTGTGATCAAGGAAGAAGTGGGAAAGAGATTAAAATTGGCAAAAGAAAACGATTGCACTTTCTCATATAGTTTTTCCCTTACATCAAAGCCGAAGCTTTGGCTGACGTGGGATGCGTAGAAAGAATTGATGATCCCACTAAGGAATGCCAGTAAAGAGCATCCGATCAACACACCTCCCCATTGCATAACTACGGACAGATTCTGTTGAGTGATTCCGTCGTCAATAATTTTGGAAATCAGGAAGGGCTGCAGCAGCTCCACCGTCAATTCGGTTAACATTAAAAGCAGTGCGACTGTAATGGCAATTCGATATGGCTTTAAAAAAGACAGCATCTTCGTCATGCGCCGTCCGTCCTCCTCCCCGTTTACTGTCCATAATCCGGATGTCCTGCGGCTTATCCTCCATTATAATATAAAATTCCATACTTTCGTATTACACAGTCAATTTGTGCCAACCTTCTTGACAAACACTGAAAACGAGGGATAGAATTTGTTGAAGGTGATGACAGATGGAAAATAATAAAAAGTACAATTTAATAATCATTGGATTGATCGGACTGGTCGCGTTGATGATATATCAAAATGTAAAATTTAAAAAAGAAATGGAATTTCTGAATAGTCACGTATCAAATATGGAATTAAATTTAAATAACGGAATGAATAATTTAAGTTACACCATCTTAAATCAAGTAGAGAATCTTATAAACGAGCAGCAAAATATGGTGTCGGAATATAAGTCAACTTATAACAGCGTAGACGCACAAAAAGGAATTGTAAAATCATTAGTTGAGTTTTCATTAAAGCAATCGGATGCCGATTCAAAGGTCTATCTTAATGTATCCACACAAAATAACCCAAATGGGCTAGATTTTGAGTGTGGATCTGCAAACGGTTTCTCTTATGCTTGCGAAACTGAGTTATCCTACAAGGATAACTATATACTTAATATATATCAAAAAGATCCTGCCGGAAGCTATAAAAAGCTCAACTCTGATTCGTACCCTCATCATATAAAAAGTGATTTTGAAAACAGGATAAATCTAACGGAATCTGGTACAAGTACCAATAATGAGAGAACAGATTATTCATTTAAATTACGAAACAAGACATTTGGCGAACAAAGTTTTGAGATTAACAGTGTGATAGTCAAAGCATTTTATGAGGGTCGGGAAGTTTATTCGAAAGATGTTACATCTTACAATATTGTAAATTCAGAAGCCAGAGATAAAATGAATGTGATGATTGCGTCTGGGCAGATCGATTCTACAGCAATTCCTGAAATAGAGTACAGTGAAATATCTACAGATGACAATGGTGACGAATATGGAAATTATATGGTAAGCATCTTACATGCAGATACCGGAGCGCCTGTAGAGAACATCAAATACCCTGAATATAGCTTTAAAGTGATGATTACACTTCATAATGGCGATGTCTATGAATATTAGAAGAAGCTTGGGCTCAGACTGCAAATAAACACAATGTAGAGTGAAAGGCTGGGGATACCAGCCCCTCCTCATCAAACCGTACATGAGGTTTTCCCTCATACGGCTTTCCGACGTTCTTCACCTCGACCAGTACGGCTACTCCCAGTCTACCAATGTTTTCAGTCCTAAGTGTTGAAGAAGTTCATACAGTTTAGCTTGACTGGCTTTGCGCTTCTTGTGTTTCTTGTTCCACCACAGCGTGAATCGCCTGCGGATGTGCCAGTCCACTTTTCCAAGAAATCCGTTTGCCTTGTTGGGATCTATTTCTGGCTTTTTTCCGCTACTTGGTGACCACGGTTCAAACGTCCTCTACGTTCACCAGTTCTTTTCTGTAAATGACTTCGGATAAATTCAGCATGCGCTTTTTCGAAATTCATGGTTATCGCTATCAAACCCGCCGCCGAGCTTTCACATAAGCTCAGAATTGGAGAGAAAACGTTCGGCCTTTGCAAAGTTGTGGAGTATATAATTGTCCATCGATGAACGATTAAACAAAAAAAGAAGGACCTGCCAACGGGGCCAAGTCCTTAAAGAAAATATATTTTAAAAAGGGGGTCATGTGTTTATATTAACCGAATGATGTTAACGGACCATAACAGAAATATTTCATTTAGATTACAAATAGTGTACCGGCCCGGATCCCTGTCTGATTACTTCCTGCTACAGTCATAAACGTGAAGCCATGATGGGAAGGGAAGAAAATTCCGATCTGTGTCGGACGGGTTGATCCAAATCTTCCCTCCGTCCCTGAGCCGCCCATTACATATTACGCTGGGGCTCGGCATATTCTCCTCTAGTGACAGGAAGTGATAAATTTCTACGTTGAATCTCCTCAAGAAGGAGCGAGATAAAGTCCCTATCCAGTTTTAACTCCACCGCTTTTTGATACGTTTCCACAAGCATGTCGTCATTCAATAGAGTCATTTGGTCTCACCCTTTCTTCCTTTGTATCATCGTACCACTGTTCAAAAAATAGAACAACCGTTCCTTTATCCACAACAACCTGTGGGTAACCTGTAGATAATTTGTTAATAATCGCCAACATCCGACATATGTCCAATGTGAATAATGTGTATAATCTTATCCACAACCGAAGCTTCCTTTTTCTTTTCAAAAATATTTTAATGAAAATTTCTGTGGATTCATTTTCAGGAATACAAAGCCAAAACTTATTCTGGAGACGCCTCTCTTTCTTCCCTTCAAAAGCTATGAAATTTTATATGCCAACAATTCCATAATAGTTCGCGCAACAAAAACACTCCCATAAGGAGTGCTAAAAAGTTATATGAATACTCCCGCCACTTATCCACGCTGTCGCTTCGATGGAAGTGGGGGTTTCTGATGTCTCTTCCTGAGCTATCTCAGGAGGCTTAACACCAGTGGAGTTGACACGTTGATGGTCTGGTGACCATCCAACCCCTCTATCCCATTCGCTTCTTTGGCGGAGACGTTTGGGAATACTTTTCGCATGATATTGGCTGCGCCATTGACGTCGGCATGAATCAATCCTTGTGGGCTTGTATACAACCCGCGATATATCCGTCTGCCTGTGAAGGACCATGTTCCTTCTTCATCATAGCGCGGCAACGGGTCTTGATCCAGGAAGCTCGCTTTAGAAGTGTAGGATTTCTCGGTCAGGATCACCTTCATCCCCCGTTCAGCCGCCTTATACCGGATCATTTCGATCAGCCTCTTGTGGGGAAGATGACAGAAGGTTTGATTGTTACGCCGTCCCATCGCAGGGGCTTGCTTCCATCCATCGTTATGACCGATGACGATCGTACCCACCTTTTGCTCCACGGCGATATGGACGATACGATGACTCGCTTTGTGAAACAGGTCCTTGATTCGTCGTTGACGCTTTAGATGCAGCCGTTCTAATCGTCTGGAGGTGTGTATGCCTTCACGCGGCTTCTTCCCTTGTCGAAGAATACCGGTATAGTACGCTTTCATTTTGTTGTAATACCGATTGATCGATTTCACGATCTTGCCCTTCACCACCACCGGTTTGGTCCCGGTCGTCGTGACGATGGTTGCAAGATTGTCGACACCAAGATCTATCGCCAGCACATGTTCTGACGAGACTTCCTTCTTTTCGATCGAATGCGCGAAGACCATTTCGACTACGTACTGGCCATGGCTGGGAATCCAAAAATGCGAATGTATGTTCCCTTCTTGATTATACCGCTAATGATTTAGGAAGGGAAGAGCATCTTGAGGAAAAAATCGAGAAGTCGCCGATTCACCTCGCCACTTATAGAAGAGAGAGTCCTCTCGGCGATAAATGATAGAAATCAAAGACTGCGCTACACCGGCAGTTCTATTTCTACGGTTGTCCCTAATCCCGGGCTGCTCTCAATTCGCAGTCTCCCTTTATGGTTCTCTATAATTTGATTGCAAATCATTAGCCCCAGACCGCTTCCTTTTTCTTTAGTCGTGTAAAAGGGTTCGCCTATGCGAGGCAGTTGATCTTTCTCAATCCCTTTGCCGGAATCCGAAAACCGCAGCCGAATGAAACCTTCTTCTGATTCTCCGGTAATGAGCAACAGACCTCCCTCAGGCATAGCCTCAATGGCATTCTTGACCAAATTGACGAAGACCTGCTTCAATTGATGCTCATCACAAAGAACCATAGGCAAGTCATCCGGGAAATGACCGCAAATTTCCACATTATTCAGAATTGCCTGAGAATCAAGAACCGTCACAATATCCGCTATCATGTTCGCGGCACTTCGATATTCAAACTCCTTGTCTTGGGGAGGCTTGGCGATTAGAATAAACTCGCCGACTATGTAATTGATTCTTTCCAATTCAGACAGCATAATATCAAAGTAATGATGATTGTCTGCGGATTTGCTTTTTAATAATTGCACGAAGCCCTTTAAAGCCGTCAATGGATTGCGAATTTCATGAGCGATTCCTGCCGCCAACTGGCCGACGGCCGAGAGCTTGTCCGATTGCCGGAGCAATCTTTCTCTGCGCTTTCGATCCGTAATATTTCTAAGTACCGATTGAAAGATCGGATGTTCCGAGTATTGGAAAACCCCTGTGCTCGATGCTTCGATTTCGATCCATTCTCCGTCTTTTCGCAGCATCGGATACTCGATATATTGAAAAGGGTCTTCGTTGGAATGAAAAGCGTTAATCTGTTCCCGGACACGCTCATGATAATCCGGATGGATATAATCGATTAGCGACTTTCCCAACAGCTCGCTTTCTTGCTCGACTCCAAAAAGGCGCAGTGCGGCATCGTTGGAATAAATAATGATTTCTTCGCTGTGAAATATGATTGGCTCCGGGGATAATTTAATCATCTGTTGATAGCGCCGTTCTCTTTCATTCAACGTATTTTCAATCCGTCTTCTCTCTGTCAAATCGTGGGTGATGATCAAGGCCACCTTTTGCGTTTTCCATTCTATCCGTTTCCTGTACAAATGGACTTGCACGGAACTCCCCCGCTTGTGCAGAAGTGTCCAATCGCAGTACTTTCCCCCCTGGTCAGGCACCCACACCCCGGATTCCAGATCCGGACCGGTTAAACCGATAGCAGCCATTTCTTGTCGCGTAAGCCCCAACATTTCATCCTGATCATACCCTGTCTGTCTGCAAATAACGTCATTGACCATAATAACGCTTAGCGGCCTCTCTTTTGAATCGAGCCTCAATAAGATGACCCCTTCGCTGACGTAATTTACAATTTCAGCGAATAATGGATGATCCTTCAGCCACAACGTTTTTGCTTCTCGAACCTTGTTCAAATCAGTTAAAAATTGATTTCCCCTTGGTTCTCGCCTCATGTTATTCACTCCACTCTATTGACGCTTTGGGGTGAAGCTGCTACAACTAACCTTTTTCATAGGTATTATACTATTATATTCCATATATGAATATCGTTTAAAAATGAAAACCGGCTATTTTTCCCAAAAATTCCTGATTTTTTTATGTTTTTAAGGAAAAGTTATCTTGTATTGGGCTTCCGCTATCCAGCCTTTCCTCGCGAAGCTTCTCCCGCGAATGTGGACCGTTTGATCGCGGACCTCTACATAAAGCCCTTCGCTGGATTCAGTCCCAGCCGGCTGACCTTGATTAGTCCACGGCTGATAAACCGAGGAACTGTTCACCATCCAGAATCCATCATAGTCCAACATCTTCCTATCTGCCAGATTCCAGTGGGTATGACCGCTAAACAGAATGACATTCGGATACAGCTGCAAAATCTGCCTCAATTCCTCGTGCTGAACCACACCTCGTTCCTTGCTTCCAGACACGGAATTCGGGAGCGGCTGATGAAGAAAAACAAAAATGGGCCGTCCGGATTCATCGCCTTCTCCCAGTTTATCCTTCAGCCAAGCCAGCTGGGTCGGTGATAAATAGGCATTCTCCAGCACCTCGGGATCATTCTGTCGGTACTTCTCCGATCCGAGGAATATAAAATGAAATCCATGAATCCATACATCATCATATACGCTATCCCGCCCGGTAAACTTGAGAAACCGGCTGATAGACGCCTGCTCCTTCTCTCCATTCGGAAAATGATCGGCATCCCAGCGGCCGGCAGCATTGATCCAGGCTTGATAAAATTCATGATTGCCCAGTGTATAGAACAAAGGCGGATTAGGTCCTTTTCTTATAATTCGTTTAATTGCGTCATAATCTGCCTGCGCCCCATTCCCCAAATCCCCGTTAACTATTAAAGCATCCTGATTTGAATTAATGCGGCGCAAATCCTCCAGAGCCGCTTGGAATTTATGTTGAGATTGAGGGTTCCAGGCCTGTACATGAATATCGCTTAGTACGGAAAATGCAATAGAGCTTCCTTCAGCTTCCTGTGCCGATAAGGATGAGCCGGAAGCCGTGAGTGTCGAAACGGCTATTATAATCGTGCAGATAAACGTCATGAAATAAATCCACTTTAACTTGATCATCTGTCTGCCTCCTCTTCTTTTGCAGAGGTTTGTCCCAAAGTCCTCTTTTAATCGAACATTCATCCAGCAAAAAGATTCCTTTATTGTTACCAGATGAGGAGATATTAAATCTTTATTGCGGACAAGACCGTACAGCTTTGATCTGAATCGGGCAAAAAAAAGCAGACCCGCATTCCTTCATGAGGAAAACGGGCCTGCTCTTATAAAAGGTAGTTCATAAAGTGCTGTGCCGGAAAGTTACATTCCCAGCCATTTCTTGAACAAATGCTTCGTCGTATCGGCATTGATTGCCGCGATAGAAGTGGTCAGCGGAATCCCTTTCGGACAGGAGCGCACACAGTTCTGCGAGTTCCCGCAGCCTTCAATTCCACCATCCTGCATGAGCGCATCCAGACGCTCATTTTTATTCATCTCGCCGGTAGGGTGAGTGTTAAACAAGCGGACCTGGGAAATAGCGGCCGGTCCAATGAAGCTGGACTTATCGTTCACGTTCGGACAAGACTCCAGACATACTCCGCAGGTCATACACTTCGATAACTCATAAGCCCATTGACGCTTGGTTTCGGCCATTCTTGGTCCAGGACCCAAATCATACGTACCATCGATTGGAATCCACGCCTTAACCCGCTTCAATGCGGAGAACATGCGCTCCCGGTTGATAACCAGGTCGCGGACGACAGGAAAAGTCTTCATTGGAGCAATACGGATCGGCTGCTCCAGCTTATCCAAGAGTGCCGAGCAAGCCTGGCGGGGCTTCCCGTTAATGACCATGGAACAAGCGCCGCAAACTTCCTCCAAACAGTTCGATTCCCAGCATACAGGGGTCGTCTTCTCGCCTTTGGCATTGACGGGAGTTCTTTGAATTTCCATCAGTGCACCGATGACGTTCATATTCGGACGATACGGAATTTCGAACTCTTCGTTGTATGGACTTGAATCAGCAGTGTCCTGCCGGGTAATAACCAGCTTAATCGTTTTTTGGTTTGTTGCTGTTGCTTCAGCCATGATCATGCTCCTCCTTTCTTATCCGTCGTGTAATCGCGCTTCCGTGGCGGAATGAGAGAGACATCGATATCTTGGTACGAAATTTGCGGACCTTCCTTAGAATAGGAGGCAATCGTCGTCTTCAGGAAGTTCTCGTCATCACGCTCCGGAAACTCCGGCTTGTAATGGGCCCCGCGGCTTTCATTACGCATCAGGGCGCCGATAGTCATGGCGCGGGACAGTTCAAACATATTCCACAGCTGACGGGCAAAGGTTACTCCCTGGTTATTCCAACGAGACGTATCCGTCATGCTCAGATTTTTGTAACGTTCCATCAGTTCCTGAATTTTATCGTCCGTTTCCTGCAGTCTCTTGTTGTAACGAACAACGGTCATATTGGCCGTCATTAATTCCCCGAGCTCTTTATGAAGAGCATAGGCATTTTCCGTTCCATCCATGGAAAGCAAGCTTTCATATTTATCTTCCTGCTTCTTCCGTTCACGGTCGAACACGTTCGAGGAGACATCTTCGGAATGTTTATTCAATCCTTTGATATACTCGATCGCTTTAGGCCCTGCCACCATTCCTCCGAAAATAGCGGAAACCAGCGAGTTCGCCCCAAGCCGGTTAGCCCCGTGAATCGAATAATCGCACTCACCGGCAGCAAACAAACCAGGAACATTCGTCATTTGGTTATAATCGACC
The DNA here is from genome assembly GCF_018403245.1 of Paenibacillus sp. J2TS4. GTDB lineage: Bacteria > Bacillota > Bacilli > Paenibacillales > NBRC-103111 > Paenibacillus_L. The sequence continues at coordinate 469,222 of NZ_BOSH01000001.1, read as the reverse complement.
CACAAGCCGCCCATCGAATAGTGAACGGCCGGGAAGATTTTCATAGGAAGCTTACGCGGGTCATCTCCTACGAATTTCTCATAAATCTCGATGATTCCGCCCAGCTTAACATCCAATTCCTTAGGATCCTTATGAGACAGATCGAGATAGACCATGTTCTCCCCGTTGATTCCGAGCTTCATATCTACGCACACGTGGAAAATTTCCCGGGTGGCAATATCCCTCGGAACGAGGTTTCCGTAAGCCGGATATTTCTCCTCCAGGAAGTACCACGGCTTGCCGTCTTTATAAGTCCAGATCCGTCCGCCTTCTCCCCGTGCGGATTCCGACATCAGCCGCAGCTTGTCGTCTCCCGGAATAGCCGTCGGGTGAATCTGAATAAACTCGCCGTTCGCGTAGTGAACCCCTTGCTGGTACAACGCACTGGCTGCCGTTCCGGTATTGATGACGGAGTTCGTCGTTTTGCCAAAAATAATTCCCGGCCCGCCGGTAGCCATAATGACCGCATCGGCGCGGAAGCTCTGCACTTCCATGCTGCGCAAGTCCTGAGCAGTAATCCCGCGGCACACTCCTTCATCATCGATTACAGCGGAAGTAAATTCCCAGTGCTCGTATTTCTTGACCAGTCCAGCCGTTTCCCAGCGTCTCACTTGCTCATCCAGAGCATAGAGGAGCTGCTGGCCCGTCGTCGCTCCCGCGAACGCGGTGCGGTGATGCTTGGTTCCTCCGAACCGGCGGAAGTCCAGCAAGCCTTCCGGCGTCCGGTTGAACATAACGCCCATCCGGTCCATCAGGTGAATGATGCCCGGAGCGGCATCGCACATTGCCTTAACCGGAGGCTGGTTAGCTAGGAAGTCGCCCCCATATACGGTATCATCAAAATGCTCCCAGGGAGAGTCTCCCTCTCCCTTAGTATTAACCGCTCCGTTAATGCCGCCCTGAGCGCAAACGGAGTGTGAACGCTTGACCGGCACCAAAGAGAACAGATCTACGTGAACCCCCGCTTCGGCGGCCTTAATCGTCGCCATCAATCCAGCCAAGCCCCCGCCTACTACGATAACCTTTGAATTAGCCATTGCCGTTCACCTCTTTACTGTTGTGTCAAGACAGACGTGTCTTGAAATTCCGGGTTCAAAAATCCGACTAGAGCAAAAATTCCCATTAGCGAAACCAGCACGAAAACGATCATCCAGATGTAGCTGGAAACCCGTTGAGCGCGCGGACCGACCGTAATCCCCCAGCTGACCAGGAAAGACCACATTCCGTTGCTGAAGTGGAAGACTGCCGCTACTATTCCGATAATGTAAAGCACGAACGCCCAAGGCTGAGTGGCAATCTCGTGCATTCTGACGCCCAGCTCTTCCTGAGTAACTGTCCCCAACGCGAGTTGCACCCGGGTTTCAAACACGTGCCAAGAAACGAACAAGAGCGTAATGACTCCAGTTACCCTCTGCAGCATGAACATCACGTTACGGAAATACCCGTAGTTAGAAACGTTATTCCGCGCCGTATAGGCCACGTACAAGCCGTAAACACCATGGTAAAGAAGCGGAAGCCAGATGCCGATCAGCTCAAGGCCGAAAATAAACGGCAGACTGTTAATCCACTCTACTTTGTCGATAAACCCTTGGTGGCCTTCGCTAAAGGCCGAGTAGTTCACCAGCAGATGCTCGACCAAGAAGAATCCGACCGGGATGACACCAAGCAGTGAATGCAGCTTGCGGTAATAATAAGAATTTCCTGCCATCTGTAAGAGTTCCCCTTTCAAAAATATGAAGCTTGTCAAACAAAACCAATTCTCATTGTACTCCCCCCCTACCTAAGCGTCAACAATTTGTAACATTTTTCGCGGCAGACGGGGAATCTGGATAGAATAATAGGTAAGCTTATTTTACCGTAGCTTGCCAAACCTAATTCATCGTGCGCTATCCAGACCTATATTGTGAACATTAGGTGACATCTTCCATTGTAAGCCTCCATCGCTTATAATGGAAGTGCTTATTAATTATATGTTGTTATACCTAATATGCATAAGTGATTAAAGGAGCAGGAGGACCGAATGTGGATAATTTAGATGCGTTCGCTGTTGTTGTCGAGCAAAAAAGCTTAAACCGCGCCTCCTCCGTATTAAATATTTCACAACCGGCTCTATCTCGAAAGATTATGAAGCTGGAGGAAGAACTGGGTGTCCGTCTGTTTGAACGTAAGGGAAAGCGTCTGGAATTGACCCGCCCCGGGCAGATTTGCTATGAATCCGCCATCGAGATGCGGCGGCTGCATCGGGAGATGCTGCAGACTCTGGATCAATATCGTTCCGGCAGAGAATCGATCAGCTTGACGATCGGAGCCAGCTTAACGACTCTCCAGTCCACTCTGCCTGATCTGATCACGTTCTATACACAAGACTTTCCCCATACAGACATTAAAGCTCTGACAGGCAAAACCCATGAAATCGTCACTTTGGTCATGGAGCAGAAGGTGGATATCGGATTGGTCGCCTCGCAGACGGAAAGCCCGGGGCTTATCAGTCTTCCGCTATTTGACGATCATCTGTACCTGGTGCTTCCTTCCGGTCACCCCTATCTTCGCATGAAGTCCATAACGATGAAGGAAATCCATGATTTGCCGATGATCCTCTTCTCCAAAGGAACCTGGTACCGGGTCATGATGGATGAGCTGTTTCACCATTATGCCGTCTTTCCTAACGTGAAGATGGAGATCGATTCGTTCGAAGCCATTATTAGGCTCGTATCTACCATTAAAGTGGCAACCCTTCTGCCCAAATCTTATCTGCATCGTCAGCTGCTGGAGAATAATGATTTAACGGTCCGCTCGATTCCCGAGCTGGAGGAAAAGAAAAGAACTACCTCTCTGCTCTTTACGACGGATGCGGCGGAAGATCCCGTCGTCCGCACTTTTATCGATATCGCTCGCGAATTTTTTGCACAGGGAGGGGCAAAGCCGGCTAATTATGAATGAGGAGGCGGAATGCTCATATCATTTTATAGAGCACTTACTTCATTTTTCTAACAACATAGATTCATTCTCTCCTAACGATTGCTAAAGCAAACCGCCATCCTGCAGGTTATTAACCCGGAATGGCGGTTAAATCTTTATGGAGGAATCTATGCATTGAAATTGCTTATACAGATATTCACTTGTATGTGGATCTTTCCAATGTCTCAATTTGTTCATTGGTGCCGATTACGACCATAATATCGTTCGATTCGACAATGTCATCCGCCGTTGGCGCAATCACCATGCCGCTTTGCTTGTTAATCGCCACAATGCTGCAGCCAAATTTCGCTCTCAGATCCAGTTGACCCAATGATTGCCCAGACAGCTTTGCGGGAACGGAAAGCTCAGCGATTGTATATTCCTCTGACAGCTCGATATAATCGAGCAAATTAGGAGAAGCCAGCTGGTGAGCCACTCTCGCTCCCATATCTCTTTCGGGAAAAATAATCCGGTCCACTCCGATCCGCTGAAGCACTTTGCCGTGCAGGTCAGACAAAGCTTTGGCAACCACTTTCTTTACCCCTAAATCCTTCAATACGATAGCTGTCAAGATGCTCGCCTGGATATCATCGCCAATCGCCACGACCGCACAATCGAAATTGCGTATGCCTAAAGATCGAAGCATATCCTCGTCCGTTGCATCGGCTTCCACCGCATGAGTCAAGAACCCGCTCAATTCGTGCACCGTTTCTTCACTCTTATCGATACCCAGCACTTCATACCCCAGTTTAATGAGCTCTTTAGCCAAGCTGGAACCGAACCGGCCCAGACCGATGACCGCATACTGATTTCCTTCCATCTCTCTATGCTCCTATCCAATCGTAATTTTTCCTTCCGGATAACGGAAAAGCTCTTTTTCTTTCTTCGGTCCCAACGCATAGGCCAGCGTAAGCGGGCCCAGACGGCCCAGAAACATTAAGAAGGAGACAATGATCTTGCCGATCACGGTCAGCTCCGGGGTCAGTCCCATAGATAAACCAACCGTGCCGAAAGCGGAGGTAACCTCAAATAATATGACAAGAAACTGATGTGCCTCCGTTGTAGACAACACCATGGCCGCTATGATGACAATAACCAGTGCGAATAAAACGAGGGTAATCGCTTTGTATATCCGGTCTTTGGCGAGCCGGTAGCGAAACATGACGATATCCTCTTTCCCCCGGATCATCGCGATCATAGCTCCGATCAGAATGGCGAAGGTCGTTGTTTTGATTCCCCCTCCCGTCGATCCCGGGGATGCTCCGATAAACATCAGAATGATCAGAAAAAATTGCGTGGCCTGCCTGAACGACCCGACATCCAGCGTGCTGACTCCTCCCGATCTCGGGGAAACAGCGTGGAAGAAGGAGGCGAGAACTTTGCTCCCTCCGTTTAAAGAACCAAGCGAAGCCGGATTGGTGAATTCAAAAGTAAAGATGACCATGGCCCCGCCGGCAATCAGTATGCCGGATGTGAATAGCACTACCTTGGTATGCAGAAGAAGCTTCTTTCTCTTTTTATAATCCATCAGATCGGCCATGACGATGAACCCGATCCCGCCCAAAGTGATTAAGGCCATGGCAATGACACTGACCGTTATATCTTCAGCAAACAGTGATAAGCCGCTGAACCTTCCGCTGACGCCACCGAATAAATCGAATCCGGCGTTATTAAATAAGGAAATGGCATGGAACATTCCAAGATAAGCCGCTTCCCCGAAGGGGAAGTCTATAGACCAGCGCAACGTAAGGAAAATAAACGCCACAAATTCAATCGTCAGGGAATAGGTTATGATTTTGCGGATCAAGCGGACGATGCCTTCCATGCTGTTCTGGTTCAGCGCCTCTTGAAGGATCAGTCTCTCGCGAAGAGAAATCCGCTTTTTGAGCACCAGAGCGAATAACGTTGACATCGTCATGATGCCCAGACCGCCGATTTGGATAAGCAGCATAATGACGAGCTGCCCGAAGACCGAATAAGTCGTTCCGGTATCGACAACGGTCAATCCGGTCAAGCACACCGCTGAAGTAGCCGTAAACAAAGCATCGATGACCGGCACAGAATGCCCGTCAGCCGAAGCCAGCGGTGTAGACAGCAGCATCGTGCCTATGAAAATAATAATGAGAAAACCCGAAGCCAGAATCTGCGGCGGTTGCATTTTCATAAATAATCGTTTCAGCACATTTCATTCTCCTCTTGGAAACAAAAAAAGCACTGGAAAACCAATGCTTCAAGCGTATGGTATCCTGGCAGCAAGCCTACGAGGTTAGCTGACGGATTCGGGTAGACAGGCACCCTATTTGCATTGGACTTTAGCAAAATTCACCCCAGTTAAATGGTTCCCCCGCTTTCTAAAAGAAATTCGGCTTCTATTTAATTGATTCCGATTATATCCTGCTTTTGGTCCGTATACAAAGTCCATATTTAAGGAAAAAATCATACTGTGAGGAAGATTTCGGGCAAATTATTCCGGCAAGCCAAGATTCTATTCTATTTTCAACCATTTGCCTCCTCTCACATCGAATGAAGCTCTCCTCTTTTGTCGAAAATCTAGAATGAAGGCAATCGCTGGAAACCGTCTATCAGATATGTTACTTTGGAAAGAAAGAACATAAGAAGGAGAATGCCCGTGGTTCCGCATAAAATAAACCGTCGCCTCATCTGGTTAGCCGTTATCGGCGTCCTTCTATACTTCGGTGTCATCTTCATAAATTTGCTTCCGGGCACCCGTGGCATCGAGGAAGATCTGTCAGGTCCGCAAGTTAGCAAGGAGCAAGCGGCAGAGCTTGCTGTGGAGTTTATAAGAACAAAAGAGCCGTCTTATAATCCGGACCATATAAATACCGTTTATCAATCCGATAAAGCGATGAGCGGCTATGTGCAAAAAAATGAGCTGACGGAAGACTACTTAAAGCAATATGGAGAAAAGTATCCGCTGGATTATTGGGAGGTTCAGATGCTCGGCCCGCGAGGCAAGCCTGAATGGGTCATTCAGGTCGGCCTGAGTTCACCGGATGTGGTCGCCTGGACTCGATACAGCGCTACCGCCACTTCATCCGGTTCGCCAGACCATCGCCAGGCAGCCGCGGAGACCTTCCTGAGCGAGCTTGGTTATAATCCGGCTGATTTACAGAGGTTGAAGAGCACCAGAGGCAATCTGCTGCTGTTCGAGAGTACCAAGGAGTCCATTGGCGAAGCCAGACTTCAGTTAGGAGTCTCTATGAAAGGAACAGAAGTAGCCGGGTTTATTCCGACCTTTTCCGTTCCTGAAGATTTCCGCCTCTGGCTGGTCAATCAAGAGCAGTCCGCTAGCCGAATGTCCTTCATCGGGTTAGCCGGGATGTTTGTATTGAGCCTGGGAGCCATTATTATGGCTATTGTCTATCGCAGAGATGTCCGTTTCTCACGCGGGATTCTGTTTGCCGTTATTTTTGCCGGTTTATACGGCCTCCATACCATTAACAGCTTGCCGGGCATGACTACCCAGATGTCGATCCAAGATGCGGCATTCTTTAACGTATTCTACATCGTTTTCACTTTTGGCCTCATAGCTTTGTTAGCGGCCGCCCAATATTTCGCAGCCATCTCCGGAGACCAGCTGTGGAGGGCGCGGGGATGGAACCCATGGCCCAGATGGAGAGAAGCCAAATATGGGGAAGATATTTTCTACGGAATGGGTAGAGGCTACCTTCTCTGCCTATTCATTCTTGGAGTACAGCAGGTTCTGTTCTTTATTGCCGGGGCGTCATTCGATTCCTTCGCCGTGAACGATCCTACTCAATCGGTGCTGAATATGTATTGGCCTGCTTTGTTCCCGCTGTTAGCTTGGATGGCCGGCACCTCCGAGGAAATTATGTACCGCTTTTTTGGAATTGCTTTTTTTCAAAAATTCGTCCGTTTCCGCTTTCTCGCCGTCCTGCTGCCTAGCATTATCTGGGCGTTGGGCCATACAGGATATACCATTTATCCGAGCTACACCAGATTGTTCGAGGTAGCGGTGCTCGGCATCCTCTTCGGCTACATCTTTCTGAAATACGGACTGATGACCGCCATCTTTACGCACGCGACGATGGATATCATCCTAATGGCGCTATCGCTGATGACTACCGCGCCTACAGCGGCTAATGTGCTGATCGGTGTATTCTATATTTTGATGCCGGCCATACTCGGCTACGTCTTGATGTGGCTGCACAGTCTGTTCCGCAAACGATCGGGGACAGCTCCCGACGAAGCTCCAAGTCTTGGTTGACCGGCTTATTCTGGTAGTTAAATAACCAACCGATTGCCCCTTGAGCGAGAAAAAGGCTATATTTTTGCAGGCTTGGATGGGAATCGGATCAAAAGAGCCTAAAAGCCTGCAGATTTGCAGGCTTTCTACAAGTTCCTCGAACTGGAGAGAGGACGGGACATCCTATGCTCGTTTACAGCAGACTCCGCTTTCTCCCGAGCGCTTTCAAGAGGTCGAGTTTCCTTAACCCTCGGATTTGCTTGTGTCTTCCCTATCATTCTGCTCCCCGCGAAGCGATGTTAGAATGGTATTGGCCAGCTTCTCGCCGATTCCGAGAGAGCGGAAATCTTCTACGGCGGCCTCTCTAATTTTTTTCAAAGAGCCAAAATGTTTAAGCAGCAGCTTCCGGCGCTTCTCGCCGATTCCAGGAATCGCATCCAGTTGTGACGCCACCATCGATTTCCCTCTTTGCTCCCGGTGGAACGTAATGGCAAATCGATGAACCTCGTCCTGAATCCGCTGCAGCAAATAAAACTCCTGGCTGTCCCGGGGAAGCGGCACCGTCTCCGGCGGGTCTCCGGTCATAAGCTCGGCGGTTTTGTGCTTGGCATCCTTGACCAGCCCGCAGACGGGGACGAACAGCCCCAGCTCGTTCTCCAGCACATCGACTGCCGCAGAAATCTGGCCCTTGCCTCCGTCCACCACGATCAAATCCGGCAGCGGCAGATTTTCCTTGAGCACTCGTTCGTAACGCCGCCGAATGACCTCCCGCATCGTTTCGTAATCGTCCGGTCCCTGTACCGTACGAATCTTATACTTGCGATATTCCTTACGCTCCGGTTTGCCGTCGATAAACACAACCATGGCCGACACCGGATTGGTCCCCTGAATGTTGGAGTTATCGAACGCCTCTATCCGGTGAATGGTTCCAGTCCCGAGCCGTTCGCCGAGATTCTCGACGGCCTTCACCGTCCTTTCCTCGTTCCGCTCGATCATCCGGAACTTCTCCTCCAATGCCACCCGCGCGTTGTCGGACGCCATATCGACCGCATGCTTCTTGACGCCCCGCTGAGGAACACGCACCTTGACCTTCAGCCATGACTCCAGAGCTTCCTTAATGTCCGTCTTCTCTTCTCCCTCGGCCTGGCTCCTCTCTGAAGCCTCCTCCTCCATAAGACTCGGCGGCTCTGCCGGGCTTGACTGTTCTATGTTCCCGCCTTCCCCTGCGCCATCCGCTTTCTCCGCCGCAGCTTCCGGAAGGGCTTCCGATGGCAGATGAATTTCTTTGGGCAAGGCTGGGTTCTCGCTATAAAATTGGGTGACAAACGTCAAAAAATCGTCATATGCTTCCCCGTAATACGGAAAAATCGAAGCGTGGCGTTCAATCATTTTGCCTTGACGCATATATAAAATTTGGACACACATCCACCCACGGTCGACCGCATATCCAAAAACATCCCGATCTACCATATCGGCTACGGTAATGTTTTGTTTTTCCATGACGGCATCGATGTGAGTGATCTGATCGCGGAGCTCCTTAGCCCGTTCAAATTGCAAATCCTCCGCCGCCTCCATCATTTTCCGTTCCAATTCTTGTCTAATTTGCTTATGGCCGCCGCTTAAAAATCGGGTAATTTCCTGGGTCATCCGCTCATATTCCTCCGGCAGAACCTCATATTCACAAGGCGCCACACATTGTCCAATGTGGTAATATAGGCAGACCCGATCGGGCAGGGTCCGGCATTTACGCAGCGGATATAGCCGGTCCAGCAGCTTTTTCGTCTCTTGAGCAGAGTAAGCATTGGGATAAGGCCCAAAATATTTCCCTTTATCCTTAACCACTTTTCGAGTGACTTCCAGACGCGGATGCTTCTCATTCGTAATTTTAATATAAGGAAAAGATTTATCGTCCTTTAAAAGGACATTATATCGAGGATAATATTGCTTGATCAGGTTGCATTCCAGAATAAGCGCCTCTACGTTGTTGGCCGTCACGATATATTCGAAGTCACGGATCTCCCCCACAAGCCTCTGGGTTTTCGTGCTGTGGCTTCCGGTGAAATAAGAGCGCACACGGTTTTTCAACACTTTCGCTTTGCCGACGTAGATGACGGTCCCATCCTGGTTCTTCATTAAGTAACAGCCCGGCTTGTCGGGCAGCAGTGCCAATTTGGCACGAATAGTCTCCCGATAATCAGTGGATTGCCCCTGCACCGAAGTCCCTCCTCTCTGTCCTGTCTGGGAAAGCCGCCAGCCTGTCCGACTAACGGCAAAAAGCTCCTTTTCAGCATAGCAGAAAAAGAGCTTGATGACATGCCTGTTATTGTCAGCTTATTGGTGCTTGGAAATAACGCCTTTCAGAGCGTCTTTGGATTGGAATCCAACGACTTTATCGACCGGTTGTCCGTCCTTGAACAAAATTAAGGTCGGAATGCTCATTACCCCAAAGCGGGAGGCAGATTCCGGATTCTCATCCACATTAACTTTGGCAATCTTGACTTGCTCTCCCATTTCTCCGTCCAATTCCTCGAGTACGGGGGCGATCATCTTGCACGGTCCGCACCATGGGGCCCAGAAATCAACCAATACGGTACCTTGACCTTCCACTTCTTCTTTAAAAGACTGGTCAGAAACGTTTACAATAGCCATATTATGGAAATCCTCCTTAAATATTCTGTATATTGGTGGATCATCATGTGACCTTTAACGTCAACATGTAAAGTATACCACAAAGATACCTGATTTCATAACCCCATCCAAGAGGGAGAAATCTGCATATTGTGAAAGAATTATGACCAACTTGTTACGATCTGCTCAATATGCCATAGAACCCCAGGGAGGAGGGTTTACAACTTTCTGCTGATTTGGGTATACTGATAAGAGACTATTATGCGAATTTTACGCCCGCCTATGGCAAGGTAGCTCTAAATATCCAATCAGCCTGGCGGCGCATTGATTACAGGAGGGAAATCTATGCTAGATCCTAAACATCCCGGTCATCACGTGAACGAGGAGCCGAGAAATGACTTTATGGATGTGGCGATTGGCTTTGCCGGCACGTTTGGAGTCATGTTCTTAATCGCAATCATCGCAACCGCTATTGAAGTGGCCATTCGATAAGCCGGACTTCTCTCCAGCCTTGCTGGCGGAGTCCTCTCAGTGGGTAAGCCTTCTCACGGGTAATGTCATGAATATTGAAAAAGTCTGAACGGGACTCACCGCTCAGACTTTTTTGCGTTAAAAGTGCATATCCGGGTATTATGCCTCTTTGTAGATTATTACAAGCCGGATTAGTTGTCCTTATTTCTTTTGTTATACCCGGTCACTTCGATCACTTCAACAAAATGCCGGATGCGATCCATAATCCGCTTCCCCTTAAATTCCTCTTCCCCATCCTTGCTGGTAAAACTGAAATGCTTCTCCAGATCGTCCAGCTCATAATTGGATGTGAAAAAAGTCGGCTTCCGATTCATCCGGTAGTTGAGGATGGTCCCCAGAACATGGTCTCTCAGCCAGGGATTCATGTTCTCCGCTCCAATATCGTCAAATACAAGGAGATCGGTTTCCTTCAGCAGGTCAATAGTTTCTTTAAGCTTCTGCGGGTCCTGGAACATCGACTTCAGATCCTCGGAAAAATCCGGCATATAGACGATAGCGCCAGTGAGCCCGACTTTAGCCAATTCATACAGCATGTAACACATCAGGAACGTTTTTCCGGTCCCGAACGGTCCGGCCAGATATAATCCATGACGTCCCAATCCGCCCTCTTTGGTGGTCAAAATATAATCCATTACTTTATCGACCGCTCCCGCTCTCTCCCAATCCTTGCTAAGAATTTCATCTGCGGAATAGCCCTCATTCAATGAACGCTCGTCCACATAGAAGCTGCGGATGCGGCTGCGAATGGAATCTTGATTTTGCTTGGCGGTATATTTATCACAGCTTACCTTCCGATCATAGACATAACAGCGGTTTTGGGTCGTCTCGGCCGACAGCACCGTATAATGACCTTCAAAATCATTGGGACAACGCTCGAGGCCCGGGCATTGACTGCAATGGTTCCGTTCCGTAACGTATTGGTGAAATTTGTTCAGATTAAGTCCGATATCTTCCTCGGTTACCTCGGGGTACAGGAGACGCCATTCACGGACTGCAGTGTCCGACACCAGTTGTTTGCGTAATTCCTCCCTGTCCTTCAATAAAGGCCCGTTAGAGATGCTTTTTAATAGTTCGGCCAGCGATTCCATCTGTCTCCTCCTTCCTGCCGGTCAAGCCGACACCATTATAGCTTCCCGTCCAGCTTCAACGCCTTGCGCCGCATCGCTTCCATCTCCTCGTCCGTCAGCCGCTTGCCGCCTTTAGGCTTGTCCGTTATCACCGGAATTCTTGGCTTGCCCTTGGCTCTGCTCTTGCCCCCGCTTCCCCGGGCGACGGCTTTGGCGGCAGCCTCCTGCTTGTAACGCCGCATTTCCCTTATGTATTCAACCGCTTGCTCATAGGAGCTTATTTGCTTGCCCAGCATATCCGAGGCGACAGCTTCTATCGACGATTTAGCCCAAGACCTGCGATCCGCATGAATATAGTGAATGAGCACGTTGATAACTTCTTCATTTAATTTATAGTTCAAATCGATTTTCTGGAAAATGTCGAGCACTCCGTCCGGCACGCTGCCCTGCGGGAAAAAACGTTCCAGCACAAGCGTATAAGGCTCATTGCGCATGATCATATTATATTGATGAATATCGCACTGACCCTGGAATAAAGCAGGGACTTCCAAATAATAGGCCATTTCCACCGCTTTCTCCTCTGAAGCTCCTTCTGCCGAAGAAGCTTCTTCCTCCGCTCCGCCGCCGAGACGACGAACCGTCTGCTCCTCTCGCTTTTTACTCTGTCTAAAATACAAGTTCGCTTTATAGCTCAATACTTCGCTTTGCAGCAGTCCATCTTCGTTAAACACATCGTCTTCATCCAGCAATCGGCAGGTTTCCAGCAGCGTCAGCCGGTATTTCTTGGCCGTCATGTTAATGGCAGCCAGCTGATCCAGCCGGAATTTAAGCCCCTCTACGTGCTGCCTGTTGATAGATTCACGTGGAAAGCGACGAATAATATCGGCGTAGCCGTACCCTTTGGTCGTCACGTCTGGCCCCGGGCTGGCTGCCGCCGCCGAACCGCTGGAAGCCGTCTGATAGAACGCCTGCTCCAGCTCATAATCTATGATTTGCGTATTGAGCCGGAACAAATCATAGAACGGGACGGACAAGTTTTCCGGCTGTGAATCCGCCAGCTCCATTGGCTCCTCGGATACTAGCTCTTCCTTCAAGGACAACAGCATATATTTGCCTACTTTGTCGCGGAGCAGTAGAATCAAATGCTGATTTTTGAAAAATTCCTCCGGTGCCAAAGGTCTCGACAACTGATAATCATAAATATAATCTTCATTCGAAGCGAGATAGCGGCGGGAGCTCTGAAGCAATCCAACCGCCTCCAGCTTAGAGGTCTGCTCTATAAAAATCGATCGGCCCCGCTCTCCGGGATCCAGCTCCAGACTTAAAAATAATTTGCGCTGCTGCTCCAATTCGGAGTAGCCTACCCTTTCTCCGGAAAGCTGCTGGCAGAGCGTCATGTAAACACTTATCGCAAAAGCGCCAACCATGGGCTGGTATATGCTGCTCAGAAGCTTGTAATCCAGGCTGCTCAAAGAGAAATCGCGGTATACGCAAAATCTGTGGTTCTCGGTAAAATGAAGCAAATTCGTTATTCGCATACTACCCGACTCCATCCACCCATAATCTTGTACCCTTCATTCTACCATATCCCCCTTCCCCCAAAAAGAGAATAAAAAAAGGATACTCAGAAAGTGACCGCACAAAAAAGAAAAACCTCTGCTCCAGAGAGGTTTTCATTCATTAAAACATTTTGTATCCTTTAACACGCAGCATTTTGATCGTATACCCGCTCATAATAGCTCCCACCAGCCCGCTGACGATGGGAAGATAATCCGCTAGCGTATATCCTTTAATATTCTCGATTAACGAAGCCGCTCCCCAAGACCAATAAACCAGCCCGACCACAACAATGATATAGGCATAAATGGGAAGCCATGTCGTCTTCAACAGCATATTCAGGATGAACCCGAGGCCGAAGAACATGCAGAAGCCCAATAAAATAAGCACGATCAGCTGCACTATGTCTATAATCATCCTTATCTCATCCCCTATGTTATTCCACTCCTAAGACGGAGAGAACTTATTTTCTCGATACCTATTGTAGCCTAATCGAAAAGAAAAAGTAAAGGGAGAACAACCAGCGGAGGTACGATTATGTCCTGCCCTTTCGGATAAGTCAATAAATTGACAACTTTAACTCCTGTATCCATTTGCTCTCCTTCTGTTAATTGGCTACAATAAATGGAACGGGAGCGGTTTTCCGCAAATATGCCCCTGCCTCGGGTAAGGCGAGAGCCGTTATTCGTAATATTTACGCTGGACAAGCGCTATCATTATAGAAGGAGTGGACACTGTGAGTGAAGCGGTACAAACTTTAGACGGTTGGTATTGTTTGCACGATTTCCGCACGATTAACTGGGCATCCTGGAGATACGCCGGGGAAGAGGAAAGAAAGCAGGCGATGGAAGAGCTGCAGCAGTTTATGAACGATTGGCAAAGTGTTGAGAATGATAAGCAGGGCAGCACGGTCGCGTACAGCATCGTTGGACAGAAGGCCGATATCGCCTTTATGCATTTGAGAGAAACGATGGACGATCTCGGGGAGCTGGAAACAGCATTCAACAAGAAGATCTTCGCTCAGCATTTGCTGCCTGCCTATTCATATGTCTCCATTGTGGAATTGAGCAGTTATATGGCCAAACCGGGTTCCGATCCTATGCAGGATCCTGAAGTCGTCGCCCGTTTGAAACCGATTTTACCTAAGAAGAAGCATATCTGCTTCTACCCTATGAACAAGCGCAGGGAAGGCAATGACAACTGGTACACGCTCAGTATGGAGGAGCGTCGCAACCATATGCGCAATCATGGGATGATTGGCCGCAGCTACGCCGGACGGGTCAAGCAAATTATTACCGGGTCGGTAGGACTGGATGACTGGGAATGGGGAGTTACGTTATTCTCCGACGACGCTCTTACCTTCAAGAAGCTCGTATACGAAATGAGATTTGATGAAGCCAGCGCCAGATATGGCGAGTTCGGGGAATTCTATGTGGGCAATCTGCTCACTCCCGAGAAAGTCACCGGGCTATTGTCTCTTTAAGTCAATTTCTCAGCCTCTGATCCACTGCCTTCGGCGGTTTGATCAGAGGCTCTTTATAAACCTTCAAAAAAAGAAAGCTCCGCCGCAGCGAAGCTTCCTTGATAACTATATAATTTACTCCTCTTCCTCCTCGCGAAGCAAGGCAAGCTCCGCTTCCATCTGAGCCTTGCGCGCTAAATATTCTTCCGTATCGCGGTCGCGTTGACGGCCCTTTTCTTTAAGCCTTTCGATGGCTGGCAGAATGAGAATGTCTATTTCCTTTTGCACGGTTTGCACCAAATCGTACCGTTTCTCCGCTTCCAAGAAATGTCCGACTTCAAACAATGCGTTGTACCGATCGAGCTCCTCTCGGGTAAGAAGACCTCTTACTTGAACACTACAGTGCCTCATGAACGGACCTCCCTAAAAGCTGTTACACAGCAAACTACTTTCATAATATACAGGACGGACTAGAAGCGGCCTTTCTTCAAGACAAGCGGGATTCCTCCGATGATAAAGAGATAGCGCATATCCACCAGCTTCTTCATCATAGCAGCGGTTCCGCCTTTTAATTTATACTTGCCGACGACACCGATCGCCTCCCCTTTTCCTAGCGAGGCGACTACACCCTTGTTCTGGAATTGGAATTCCTTAAGCGGCGCATTGCGAATAGAGGCGACCAGATTATGGGAGCAAATCTGTCCTTGCTGGGTAGCGATTTGAGCCGTTGGAGGATAAGGTCTTCCCTCTGGATTCATAACGATGGAGCAGTCTCCCACTACATAAACATTATCGTACTCCTTGGTCCGCAAATACGGGTCGACTACGACACGACCACGCATCGTTTCGAGGCCTGCTTCCGCCAGCATATGATTTCCGCGAATGCCTCCGGTCCAGATGACAGTGGATGATTTAATTTCTTCACCTGTCGCGAGCACCACTCCGTTCGGCGTGCATTCCTGGATCGCAGTTGCGATTTTGAACGTAATTCCTTTATCTTCAAGCACCTTCATTGCATATTCAACCAATTCCGGATCAAATCCCGGCAAAGCGGTTGGAGCCGCCTCTACATTATAAATATGGACGTGTGAAGGGTCCACATCGAATTCTGAGCAAAGCTTTGGAATACGATCGGCCAGTTCCCCAATAAATTCGATTCCCGTAAATCCGGCTCCGCCAACAACGAAGGTTAAATAATCCAAGCGATGGGGTTCGCGCTTGAATTTGGCAAACTGGTATTCGATATGCTCGCGAATAAGCCGGACACTGTTAATACTCCGGATGTTCATGGCATATTCCTGCAAGCCCGGAATTCCAAACGTTTCAGGTTCCCCTCCCAAACCGATGACGAGGTAATCGTAGGAGATTGTACTATCCTCCATAATTACCTTTTGTTCATCGAGCTTGATTTGGGTAACGGTAGACTTGATAAAGTCAATTTTGTATTCATCGATCAGCTTGGTGATATCGACCCGGGCGTTGTCCGGTTTGTCCGTTCCCGCCGCCGGCATATGCAGATGTGTGGTGATATAATGATAGTCGTGCTTGTTGACCAGAGTTACATCGGCTTCGTTATAATTAAGCTCCTTTTGCAATCGAATCGCCGTCACAATGCCGCCGTAGCCAGCTCCCAAAATAACGATTCTTGGTATTCTACCCATCTCTTTTACCCACTCCATCATCTTTATGTTTGAGGTTAATCTACTTGTGAAAAATTACACAAATGACCTTTAACAAAAAGTGCTCTCTATATTATTGTCTATTAGCTTTTACTATACAATTATTAACCCATTCCATAGAAAGGATAAACTTAAGCTGCTCAAATATCAAGCATAATTTTGACCACCAAAATTAATCTGCCGCCAGAAAGCGCCTTCATTTTTATATGTGGGACTTATGTGCTACCAAAGCCGTAAGACTGCAGTGAATTGGTGCTTTAGACACGCCTGATTACCTGTTCGGCTAGATAGCATATCGGTTCCAGGAGCTCTTTATTCTTTCTCCCGTGTTTGGGTTCCTTTCGTTCAAAGCAAAGCTTATAATAGTATTGGTAGGTATTAATGTACGGAGGTGTACTTTTACAGTGTCTGATAAAGAGCAAGAAATAGTGGATATTCTGATTATCGGGGGAGGCCCTGCGGGGATGTTCGCGGCCTTCTATGCAGGAATGAGAAAGGCGTCCGCCAAAATCATCGAAAGCATGCCGCAGTTGGGGGGTCAATTGTCTGCATTGTATCCCGAGAAATATATTTATGATGTCGCAGGTTTTCCAAAGGTACGCGCACAGGAGCTAGTTGACAATCTAGCCCAGCAAATGAGCCTGTTTCCACTGGACGTCTGTCTTGAGGAAAAGGTGCTTCGCGTCGATAAGAAGGCGGAACGCCTCTTTGAAGTAACGACGGATCGAGGAGTGCATCAAGGCCGGGCAGTGGTAATTACAGGCGGAATCGGAGCTTTCGAGCCGAGAAAGCTTGCTTTGCCGGAAGCTTCCCGGTACGAAGGCACCAATCTACACTATTTTGTTAAAGACCTGAACGCCTTTGCCGGGCAAAAAGTAGTGATCACCGGCGGTGGCGATTCTGCTGTAGACTGGGCTCTGATGCTGGAGCCGATAGCCGAGCAGGTCACTCTTGTCCACCGCAGAGATAAATTTAGAGCGCACGAGCACAGTGTAGAAACACTCAGGCAATCTAAAGTCCATGTCGTGACTCCTAAAGAAATTGTTCAACTCCATGGAGAAGATCAAATCGATAAAGTTACGCTTAAAGATATGGAATCCAATGAATTAACCGGGCTGGAGGTCGATGCGGTTATTGTTAATTTCGGCTTTGTCTCCTCGCTCGGACCAATCTCAGAATGGGGACTCGAAATCGAGAACGGATCGATTGTAGTGGATTCCCGAATGGAGACCTCCATTCCGGGGATTTTTGCAGCCGGTGATATCACGACCTACCCGGGCAAATTAAAGCTGATCGCCGTCGGCTTCGGTGAAGCTCCGACCGCGATCAATAACGCCAAGGTATACGTCGACCCTAAAGCGAGACTGGCCCCCGGGCACAGCAGCAACATGAAGTTTTAACAACAGCTCAACCACCGTGACTCTAGTCGCAGAGCTTCCTGCTTAGTTTATGAAATAAGAAAGTTTAGGGCAACCTATTTCCAAATCCGGCGGTTCGCCGCCGACAGGAGGTGCCCTTTTTCTTGTTATCGTACTACTGTCCGGTATGCAATGGATTGGAGACGGCCGAGCTCTCCTGTCCACAATGTGGAATAGCTGCGGAGGATTACGGACGCTTCAACGATTATTTGGGACCTTATTCCCCTTATCGTCCAATCGACGATCTATCTTTGACGAACGGGTTTGCCGATGTGCAAAATCAGGTCTGCGTCCATGTATTTAATTGTTCCCCGTGCGGCCATACTTTCTACGCCTTCCTCCCCGAAAGACAGGCCGGCACCTGACCGGCCGGCCCTATCTTAACCATTATTCCTCCTCTACTTCCCAGGCAATACGGATTAAATCATTGGCCCAGTCCCGGATTCTAATCTCAATGACCGCTTCAATTTCTTCCTCGGATAAGCTTTCGAGCTTGTGATCCTCAATGCTCAGAACGTGATCCAGTTGATACTCGCCGACCATCAGATTAACTTTAATGTTCATCCCGTCCCTCCTCCTATGCTCTTGTATTCTCCATCGAAGCGCTAATTCCTTGCCTTAAAGTTCAACAACCTCTTGCTAGCCCTTAACAATAACTTTCAACTATAATAAAGAAGAAGTCACAAACCAAATAATGGGAGGGAAATTGCTATGAAGCCAGGGAAATCACTGCCACTCCGTGAAATCGGGAGCTCCGGGCTGCAGGTGAGCAGCATCGGGATGGGCTGTATGCCGTTGTCCATCCAAGGCCGTCCGTCAGAGCCGGATGCCATTCGGACTATTCACACTGCTGTGGAGCAAGGGATCACTCTATTTGATACGGCGGATTCCTATTGTATTGACGATCACGATACCGGTCATAACGAGAGGCTGCTCGCCAAAGCTCTCAAAGGAGTCACGGATTCGGTTATCGCCACCAAAGGCGGTACGGTCCGGCCGGATGGGCGGTGGGAGCGCAACGGACGCCCGGAGCATTTGCTTGCGGCTTGTGAAGCGAGCCTGAGGGCGCTGGATAGAGAAGAAATTATACTCTATCAGCTGCACTCCCCAGACATAAACGTGCCGTTTGCCGAATCAGTAGGAGCCTTGGCACGGTTGCAGGAGCAAGGCAAGATTGTCCATATCGGATTATCCAATGTCTCGGTTGAACAATTAGAGGAAGCTCTAACGATCGTGCCGGTTGTCAGCGTCCAGAATCGAATGAATTTATTCGATCATTCCTCGATGGACGTTCTGCGCCGCTGCGAGGAACTGGGGATCGCCTTTCTTCCTTACAGTCCACTGAACGGCATGAGCAAAGCGGGTCAACTTGGGGATAATGAAACCCTTCGCCAAATTACGTCCCGGCACGAGGCTTCTCCCCAAAGGGTAGCCCTCGCCTGGCTGCTTCAGCTTTCCCCGGTCATGCTTCCGATCCCCGGAGCCAGCCGCCCGCAATCGATAGCCGATAGCGCTGCCGCGGGCTCGGTACAATTGTCTGCGGATGAAATGGAAGCTCTGAGCGCTTTAGGCGCAGCCCCCGCTTAAGGTCAGCAGCGACAGTTCACAGAAAGCGCCCTCTGTCAAATAGACAGGGGGCGCTCCTTGTAAAGCAGCCTAGTAAGTATTTGTGGCACTAAAGAAATTCTGTCCTTCCTTTCCGAAGGAGAAGTGCTTCCCAAGCTTGGAGCAGGCCTTCGGATGGCAGGAATACAAAACGAATACTCGCCCTGGAAGCAACTTTTTCCCACTCCATTCCCGATTAGTAGATACGCGTTGGCTTCTTTCTGCTACCTTTTTTTAACTTGAACATATGGAATTTTTTTAATCTCATACGTACCGGCCAGCATTTCCTCTTTAATCACGTCCAATTTGATTAATCCGGAGATTTTAGCGGGATCGACTTTAGACATAAGCTTCCATAAAGCATCGTCCTTCATCCTATTGTAGACGGCTTGATCGTCATATTCTCTGCGCTCCTGAATAGCGATCTTCAAGCGATATTCCCCTATGTCCGATTCGATCGGCTCTGGAAAAATCCTGATCAATTCATGTCTCAGCTTCTCGAGCTCAGACTCCACCTTTTTCTGCTGCTCCTTTAAGTCAAAATAGGCTTTCAGCTTCTCCTGCATCCGCTTCCGTCCCCTCTTTTTTCGCTATATATATGCATCGAAGAAGTCTTTCATTACTAGGGACAATTACCCAGGAAATAAAAGGTGAAAAGCTGCAGGCCACCTGAACAAGCCGCTTGAACACTTCTGCTTATGGAATTTCGATAAGTTATGGAAATTCAAACCAGTCGAGTGAACACAAAAAAAGCGCCCGATAAATCGAGCGCTAAATAGAAGAAAAGAAAAAAAGGTTATGAAGACAGAAGGTAGTGTATACTACTATCTGTATTTTTAGTATATCAGCAAAGTATATGTCAGGGATACAAGAACATTTTTCCTGTAAGAGATGTGAGAAAAAGCATGTATTCTTGCACTGCGAAAACAGAGCAATACGGCCTAAATCATGCAGAATGCAGGCTTTCTAACCACATAGCTCCACCTAGCGCAAACCTAGCTTGACCAGGCGCGCTATATGATTAACAAAAAAAGAGCCGGAACCCCCAATGGGATTCCGACACTCTTTTCAATCTAAAGCCGACATCGCAACCGCTAACCGGCTTTGTACGGATGATGGAATGCGATATCAGTCGTCACACTTCTCTGCCAGCACTTCATCTTCCGGCTTCGTCCGGAACGATTGCCCACACCCGCAGGATGCGATGGCATTAGGATTGTTGATGGTGAAGCCTCCACCCATCCCCACATCCTTGTAGTCGATCTCGACTCCATACAAATACTTGTTGCTTTCTTCGTCGACGACAACCTTGAGTCCGTTAACTTCTAATACCTTGTCCGTACTGTCCTGCTCGTCATCGAAACCCATGCCATAAGAAAACCCGCTGCAGCCGCCTTCTTTCACGCCTATACGCAAAAACAGATTAGGCAATTCCTCTGCCGCAAGCATTTCCTTAATCTTCTCGGCTGCCGAGTCACTGATGCTGATCATATGAGTCCCTCCTCTATATGGAAAGAGTAAACGTTAAGGTGCTATGAATAAAGGTGAGAAAAATGTCGGAACGATTCCGTAAATATTTCTGGCCCTATAGATTAAGTATACCCATATTTTTCGTAAGTCTCAAGTGACAATCTTCCTGGCAATACTTCCGTAAACGAAATTTCACTCAACTGCTCTTGGCCTTCTCTAAATGGTAATAGCGAAGAAGAAGCCTGTCCAGGTTCTCACTGCTTTCCACTACACGTGGATGCAATAATCCCAACTGACTGCCAAGCTTGACCATATTTTGCCGCGCGTCTTCAATTTCTTCGGAAATGTCCATTTCCAGCATTAAACTTTTCACTTTCTATCACCTAATATAAAATGATCACACAATTATTTAGTATACACAATTTTCAAATAATTGGAAGCATATTTTGCTGAAATTCGTATTTTTTTCAATCATTCGGGCGTTTTCTTTCTGTCGAAGTGTGTCTTGCCCCTATTTAGGACTAGGATTATAATAAGAAGGATCGAGCATTACACTATTCGGATCGGATCCCCGAGCAAAATAGGGGTTATTATTGTGAAAGGACTGAATACTGTGAATATCGTTGTGCCCACCGAGGAAGCAAGAATGGAAGAAATCAAGCAAAAGGTGATCGAGGGAGAACGTCTGACGAAGGAGGACGGTCTTTTTCTTTATCAATCGGACGATCTTCTTACGGTTGGCCAGCTGGCTAATCTTGTTAATCTGCGCAAGAATGGCAAGAAGGTCTATTTCATTCAAAATATGAGTCTATATTTTACCAATGTATGCGAGGCTCATTGTGCGTTTTGTCATTTTCGCCGCGACGAAGGCCAAGAAGGAGCTTATACGTATACGGGAGAGCAGATGTTTGAGTATATTGACAAGCATTATCATCCCGAAATGAGGGAATTTCACATTACCGGGGGTCATAATCCCCATGTGCCGTTCGAGTATTATGTAGATTGTCTTCGAGCGCTGAAGCAAAAATATCCTTCTGTAACCCTGAAAGCCCATACAGCCGCGGAAATTGAGTTTTTTGCCCGGATCAGCGGCCTTTCGTATGAGGAAGTGCTCCAAACATTGATGGAAGCCGGTCTCGGTACGTTAACGGGAGGCGGAGCCGAAATTTTATCGGAAAGATATCGCACCAAAATGGGAGTCGGAAAAGCGACGACCGATCAATGGCTGGAGGTGCAGCGGGTGGCGCACCGCCTCGGGTTAAAGACTCATGCAACGATGCTGTACGGCTCCATTGAAACATTGGAGGAACGAATTCAGCACATGATCTATTTGCGCGAGCTGCAGGATGAGACTTCCGGCTTCCTCGTCTTCATCCCGAATGCGGTGCAGCCGGCCAGCATTAAAGCTGGAATCAAGCGCAGAGTATCCGCCTTTGATGACATGCGAACGATTGCCGTCAGCCGGTTGATGGTTGATAATATTCCGCATGTTAAAGCTTATTTCATCAATTTAGGAACCCAGCTGACACAGATGGCTCTTACTTTCGGAGCTTCCGACGTTCACGGAACGATCATTCAGGAGAAGATCAGTCATGCCGCGGGGGCTCTATCTCCCGAAGGATTGACTAAAGAAGAGCTTGTCTGGTTGATTAAGGGAGCCGGAAGAATTCCCGTGGAAAGAGATACCTTCTATAACGAAGTTAAAGTGTTCTAGCTTAATAGGTAGCCGGGTTTGGAATGATATCCGTCCAAACGATGAACAATATACAAGGATAAACGCCTGCGGCTTTCTTGATCTCTGATCGAGAAAGCTTGCGTTTACCATCGAAATTTACCGATAACGATTTTTGTAAATCTATAATTTTTGAAATGACACTTAATTGCTACGGAAAATAATTAACTACGAGAGAAAGGTTCTGTCCATGAGAAAACACATTGTGATACTTGGCGGAGGATACGGAGGCTTGACGGTCGCTCACCAGCTGCTAGAAAAACAATTGTCTGATTACGATCTTACGTTGGTCGATCGGATGCCCTATCAAGGCTTGAAAACCGAATATTATGCACTTGCCGCGGGAACGGTACCCGACGTGGACATACGAGTGGAGTTTCCAACAGATCCCAGGCTGAATAAAATATACGGGGAAGTGGAATCGGTCGATCCCGAGCATAATCATATTTTTTTCATGGACCGCGATCCCCTTGTTTATGATGTGCTCGTTATCGCTTTAGGCTGTGTAGACAAATATCACGACATTCCAGGAGCGGAGCTGTATTCCAATAGCATCCAGTCGCTGTCCTCTACAAGGATGACCTTCCAGAAGGTTAACGACGTGAAGCCCTACGGTCAAGTTTCGATCGTCGGAGGAGGACTCAGCGGGGTGGAGATGGCTTCCGAGCTTAGAGAGAGCAGGCCGGACCTCAATATCCGGATTCTGGACCGGGGATCCAGTATTTTGTCGGCCTTCCCGGGCAAGCTGCAGACCTTCGTCCGCAGCTGGTTCGAGAAGCATAATATCGAGATGGTCAACCAGGTTTCCGTTACCCGTCTGGAGGACGGAGTCATCTACAACCAAGGGCAATTGATTTATACGGATGTGACGGTCTGGACGGCCGGAATCCAGCCAAGCCCGGTCGTCGGACGGTTGAACGTGGCCAAGGATAAGCAGGGCCGGGTGATGCTGAACGAATACCATCAGATACCACAATACAGCAATGTTTATGTCGTTGGCGATTGTGCCAGCTTGACGTTCTCTCCGAGCGCACAAGCCGCGGAGGCCCAGGGCAAGCAAGTAGCAGATGTCATTGCCGCCATTGCCAAGAATGAAGATCCTCATCTGGGCATCATAAAGCTAAGAGGCGTTCTAGGCTCACTTGGCAAGAAATCCGGCTTTGGCGTGATGGGCAAACGTACGGTTATGCTGGGCAAAGTACCGCGAATTCTGAAAAGCGGGGTGCTCTGGCTATCCAAGCATCATAAAGGATAATCAGATATTTAAAGCCAGGGGCTATGGAATCGAACGGTTGAATTAAAGATCAAACAGCTCGTCCATGGCCTCCAGCTCTTTTATTTTGTCCATAATAGCTTCGTAAAGCTCCTCTGCTGAATCCGCAGTGACGAACTCACCGTTCACTAGCGCATAAGGGCTTAAAAAGCATTCTCCGCAATTTCCGAGACAGCCGTACTCTACGACATCGTAATCGGGATTACTCTCCAGCTTTTGCATCACTTCATCGGTACCGTGATGCATATTGTTAGCGCAAAATTCAATGATCGGTCTCATGGGGAGTCCCCCTTTCCGAAGAAGATAGGTGCTGACCATTTTATTTTAACCTACGTTGTATTATAATAGAATAAAGAAAGGAGTTGACGCAAATGAGCGAAAGTATTCAAAGCACTAAGTATGACGAAGTGCTCGAAGTTTTAGATAAGCTACGTCCCTTCCTTCAGCGCGACGGGGGCGATGTGGAACTCGTCGATGTCGAGGATGGGATAGTCAAGCTGAAGCTGATGGGGGCGTGCGGAAGCTGTCCAAGCTCCACCATTACGCTGAAAGCCGGTATTGAGCGCGCATTGGTCGAAGAAGTGGAAGGCATTGAAGAGGTCGTCCAAGTATTCTAATTCAAGCGCAAGAAGGAGAGCCCGTTGCTTAACGGGCTCTTTGCTTTGCCTATGTAGGCTCGGCAAGACATATTACAAGGAGGAAGGACCATTCCGGACAGCCGGCGAGCTGCTTCCGGACAGCGGCGCTGCTCCTTTGACCGTTCGAATCGGATCGAGCCCTCCCGAAATATCCATGATGTTCCCGGTGATGAAATCGGATTGCGGATGGCACAAAAAAGTAATCGTTCGCGCGACATCCTCCCCCGTCCCCGGCCTTCCTCTTGGGGACTCTTCATCCGAAATCTGCTCCACATCGCGAATATATTTCTCTTTATATTCTCCGCGAATATCTCCGGGACAAATCATGTTGACCGTGATTCCGTTAGGGGCTTCTTCCACGGCCAGCGTTTTCGTGAACGAAACGAGACCTACCTTAGCTGCAGCGTAAACTGCCCTATGCGGCCATCCGGTCCCTTCTGAAGCCCTTCCGAAGCCAAAATGGATGATTCGCCCCCAGCCTTTCCTCCGCATCATCGGCAGGACCATATGGTCCAACTCCATGACGCCAAGCAAATTGCCCCGCACCAAATAATCGATTTCGCTTGCTTCATATTCGGAAAAAAGCCTTCTCTCCCTCACAAAAGGGCCGGCGTTATTGACCAGTATATCAATCCCGCCCAATTGCTCCTCTACCTGTTCAACCATCCTCCGTAAATCTTCCGTCTTGGAGACATCCGCCTGAACAGCGATACACCGGACACCGAGTCTTTGGAGACGCTCAGCCAGGTCCATAGCCTCTGTCCTGCTGTGCACGTAATTAACGACGATATCACAACCTTGCTCGGCCAAGGAAACGGCGGTCATTTTGCCTAATCCTTTGGCACTTCCGGTAATGAGGGCTACTTTTCGATCGTGCCGCATCGTCAACCTCCTGCTTGTGACCTGAAGCTCGCACGCTCCGGTCTCCATACTTGTTAACCAAATCCGTTATGATCTGTTATCTGGAGTATATCATAGTTTAACCCATAAACTATATAGGTGACTCTAAGTAAGCATTCCGTTCCGCAGGACAGTGCCGCCAACAATATAGCCGGCTCATGTCAACCTAGCCAATCCATCTTATTCCCACGAGGCCCGCTTTCCTTAACGATGTCGACCGGAACGCTGGAATTCATGGCTTAATCCGGCAAAAGCTGCGGTCAAGCTTCGGCATACCATCTCATAGCCTTGATTCAGTGTTTGCAAATTGTCCTCCAGCGACTCCACGGCCGTTTTGCCCGGAGGGAACAGTTCCATTTTGGCTTGAAGCAGGTCATCGACCAATTCCGTATTCATGAAATGCGTCTCGGTGTTTCTTTGCTTTCGCAAAATGGTCATCGAGGCTTGAAAGCTTTCTTTAATTTGATAGAGCTGATTGTCCATCTGTAAGTCCGGTCGGCGCTGATGCATTCTGCGGAGTACTGTAAAATAAGAAAAACGCTGCTTTATTTTTTCTGTTTCAAGCTTCAACTGCTCATCCAAAAAATATCCGAGCTTGTCCAGCGTGGAGAAAATGCGCAGCAGAGCATTTTTATAAAAATAGAGATAGCGGTGATAATGATCCAACTCCTCCAGATCCATCTCTTCGATAAAACGCCGTCGGACCCGCCGACTGAACTGCCCGGCCGCGTATATACTCTGCTCCAGCTCATCCAGCGCCCGGATGAACCCCCCTGCTTTAATGATTACTGAGCGAACAAGCTTCTCCGTTTCCTCCGTTTGCTGTGATGACCGGGAGGCCCTTCTTTCGTCCAGAACTCCCCTCTCCAGCTTGCGAAGGTACTGATTCAAAGCCTCCATCGCTTCTCGCAATATTCCTTCATCCTGTCTTCTCGGCTCTTCAAACAAATATCTCAGCATAGGCTCACTCCTATCGGATGGTTAAATGCCGCCAGGAAAATATTCCTTCCAACGGGAATCGACCAAACGGACAATATCTTCCCGGGGAATAAGCTCGTCCGGATAACCCGGCTTCATCCGCGCATCAATAATGATCGGAAATTGATACCCGATATGATGATTCTCCACCTGCGAACGGGCATACATATCCGAAGCCGGGCTAAAGCGGGTAAACACGGTCCACAAGAAGGAAGTTTGATTATCTACAATAGAAGTATCGTCGGCAATAATGACAAGCGGCCAAGCGGCCAGTCGATCCCCGCTTGTTTCCAGCAATCTTTCCCCTAGCTTGGGGTCCTCTTCGAAAGTTCCGCCGGACACGACAATACAGCCTTTGCAATACGTCTTCACATCGTTAATCCCCGGTAAATCCCCGCCTGAATATTGAACAGGCAGAGTGCGCACCGGCTCCCCGACTCCAACGAGCACCGCTTTGCTTCCTTCGTTGAGCTTATGACCGGTATAGTCCAGCGTATCGTTGGAGGTATGATTGAAGATGAACAGATCCGTTCTTGGCCGGAATCTCTCCAATACCGTCTCGAGCAGCTGTTTAAAATCAGACAAGTCCACTGGACAATCCGTAACAATCAGAAATTTCGTCAGCGTTAGCTGTCCTTCACCCAAAATCCGGAACGCCGAGCTGAGCGCTTCCCGGCGATAACTCTCGCGGACAACCGCAGCAGCAAGCGCGTGGAAGCCCGTTTCCGCATAGGTCCACAATTCTTTAACTGCCGGCATCACCATCGGAAAAGCAGGAGACAGCAGCCGCTGCAGGAAATCTCCCAAGTAATAATCCTCTTGGCGAGGCTTGCCGACGATGGTCGCCGGATAGATGGCGTCTTTACGGTGCCACATATGAGAAACATTGAACACCGGGAATTCATGCTGCAGTGAATAATATCCAAAATGATCGCCAAACGGCCCTTCAAGCCGGCGCGTATGAGGCGGAACCTCTCCACAAATGGCAAATTCTGCGTCGGCGACTAACCGATGCCCCCCATTCGGATTATCGGCCATTCTCAGCTTGCGGCCAATAATAAGCGAGGTCAGCAGCAGTTCCGGCAGATGCTCCGGAAGCGGGGCAATGGCCGAGGCAATCAGCGCCGGCGGTCCCCCGATGAAAACGGTAACCGGCAAGGCCTGGTTGTTCTTCTCCGCTTCATGGTAATGGAAGCCTCCGCCTTTTTGAATCTGCCAGTGCATTCCACTAGTATGGCCGTCATACAGCTGCATTCGGTACATCCCGAGGTTGTTATCGGTCGGCTTGCCGGGATTCTCGGTATAGACAAGCGGAAGCGTTACGAACGGACCGCCGTCATCCTGCCAGCTGGTCAAAGCCGGAAGCTTGGTTAACGGCTGCTCCCGATCGCATACTTGAAGAACCGGCGCCTGATCAGAAGCAACGGTCCGAGTCCCGACCTTCATCAAGTCCAGAAGCAAATCCTTCTCATCCCAGAGAGCTTTGAACGTCGGCGGCAGAAGCGTATCCTTGGCCCCGATAATTTGCTTCATAAGCTGTTCCGGCTTTGGACCGAAAGCCAGATCCACTCTCCGAATCGTTCCGAATAAATTAGTCACGACGGGAAATGAACTGCCTTTAACGTTAGTAAATAACAAGGCCGGGCCCTCTTCAGAGATGACCCGGCGATGAATTTCAGCCAGTTCCAGATTCGGGTCTACCGGGGCGGAAATTTCGACCAATTCGTTTTCTCGACGCAGTGCCTGCAAGTACTCCCGCAAATTTTCAAAAACCATAGGGCTCCCCCTTCACTAATAAAGCAGTAAGTATTTTATTTGAATTACTGAACCTTACCTTTTTAATTGAATGACCCGGACGCTTAAATAAACAAGAATGCTGAATAAGCCGGCAATTAGCAAGGTATGAATAAGGCCTGACAGCAAATGCCATTCTGAAGTGATTGTAAAGGTGACGTAGGCTCCGCTGAAGATTTGCAGAATAACGAGGCTGATCGCCCAATAACCGGCCTTGACAATTTCATGCGGATATTGGCGCTTGCGAAGCATATAGAGCATCAGCGCGATCGCAACAAACAACAGCAAGGCGGCGACCCGGTGCAAGAAAACAATGCCGGTCGCTCCCGACAGCTCAGGAATGACTTGTCCATTGCACAATGGCCAGCCCATACAGCCGCCCCATGATTTCGTATGACGGACAAAGGCTCCTAAGTAGACGACAACATAACAGTAAACCGTCGTAAACCAAATCATGTAGCTCAACCCTTTGGACGGAACCGCAAAAGAAGCCCCGGATGCCTTGTCGGTCGCAGCCAGACCTCGTTCCGGAATCGACTCTGAATAAATCAGCACAATCGCCAGAAGTAGCGTACAGGCAAAGGCAAGCATAGAAATGCCAAAGTGCAGCGCCATAACTAGGGAAGATTGCTCCCATTTAACAGCCATAGCCCCCAGAATGGCCTGGACAACGGTGAAAAAAAGAGCCAAACCGGCATACCAGCGCGCATCCTTGCGTCGAACCAGCCGCATGACGCCGACGAAAGCGGCAAGCACAAGAAGTCCTTCCACACCGCTTACAAACCGGTGGCTATATTCAATCATCGAATCGACCGTATAGCTGGGTATGAACTTGCCGTTGCATAACGGCCAATCGTCTCCGCAGCCGCGTCCCGAATCCGTCTTGGTGACGAGCGCCCCCATCAATAAGACGATAAACATCCCAATGGCGGAAGCTATAGAAATCTGTTTTAACCATCTGTTCATAACAATATGCCACCCGCTTTTTAGTCTCACAACGCCGTAAAAATACACAATACCCCAGTCCAATTATAGCGATAAATCACCCTTAATTCCATTCGCAATTGTGACAAACCGATGAATCGCTTCCCAAATAGACGAGGCACAGCGCCAATTTAGGCGGAATAAAGATAACCCCCTTAAGATAAGGAGGTCTCTTCAAACATTATGGTGATGGATTCCGTTACAGATACCCACTTTCTTTCCAAAGCGGTCATTCCAGCTTTGCCGCGCTTATGACTTCATCGCTTGAATAACTTCTAAGGAGCGGTTTAAGAACTGCTCGATTTCTTCTCTCGTTTTGCGAAGCTTGCTTACAAAGTGGGTTATCTCCTGCCCTTGGTGAAAAACAATGAAGCTTGGAATACCAAGGATGTTATATTTTTCGCAGAGCTCAGGCAGTTCATCCCGATCGATCTCTACAAAGGTCAGCTTGTCGGAATAAGCTTGCTCCAGCTCAGGCATGAACGGTTCGATGTAATGGCAATCTTTGCACCATCCCGCTTTAAAAACGGCAACCGTAGGTTTCGTCTGTTCAATTTGTTCTTGAAAATCCTGCTCGGAATGTAGACGGTTCAATGCCATTCCCTCCTCAGAATGATAACCTCTGCGGCGTAAGTTCTACTAATCGTTACAATAACGAGAACGAATCGGTTATTAGGTACCGGATGTGAGTACCCTAGCCGCATCCAGCCGCCGGCGAACTATTTTCCTTGTTATAGCACTCTCTGGTGTGGATGTCAACCAGAGGATGCCCATATGTTACAAGAGCCTTGCCTGATCTAAAACCCATTCACCATATTAATTTATAGTTTACATATATTTGAAAAAGTGATATCATATAAATATCAAAAAGAAATCTAAAATATATCAACGAGAGGATGAGACTCCATGATTGAAAAAAAAGCCTGGAAATTTAACGGTTACCTGGGACTGTTTGTGCTGCTTGCTTTGTTGGCGGCAAGTATTTATCTGTTAATCGCCGGCTTCATTATCCCCGGCATCATTCTGTTGGCTGTCGATTTAATCTTCCTGACTTCGTCTTTTACCGTGGTGCAGCCCAATCAGGCGATGGTCATTACCTTCTTCGGAACGTATATGGGGACGATTCGGGATACCGGAGTATGGATCACCATTCCTTTTTCGATCCGCAAAAAAATCTCCCTGCGCGTCCGCAACTTTAACAGCGTCAAACTGAAAGTGAATGATGTGGAAGGGAATCCGATCGAAATTGCCGCCGTTATCGTATTTAAGGTCATCGATTCGGCCAAAGCGATGTTCGATGTCGATAACTATGAGCAATTCGTCGAAATTCAGAGCGAAACCGCTCTGCGGCACGTCGCCAGCAAGTATCCTTACGATAACTTTGTCAGCGACGGATATTCGTTAAGAGGCAATGCCGAAGAAGTAGCTGGCGAGCTGGGAACAGAGCTTCAGGAGCGGTTATCCGTAGCGGGGGTCGAAGTGCTGGAAGCCCGTTTGACTCATCTGGCCTACTCTACCGAAATTGCCAGCGCCATGCTTCAAAGACAACAGGCCTCCGCCATTATATCGGCCAGGCAGCAAATTGTGGAGGGGGCTGTCGGCATGGTACAGATGGCCATCGCCCGCTTGGAAGCCGATGGTGGCGTTACGTTGGATGAGGAAAGAAAGGCGGCTATGATTAACAATTTAATGGTGGCCATCGTGTCGGATCGATCCGCGAGTCCGGTCATTAATACGGGAAGCCTCTATTAACAGGCCATTATTATGGCACCTAAAAAAAACTTCCCGCTGCGGATCGATCCTAAGCTATACGAAGCATTGGAACGTTGGGCCGCCGACGAGTTTCGAAGTGTCAATGCACATATCGAATTCCTTCTTCGTGATGCAGCGCGGAAAGCTGGCCGCCTTCAGGACCACAGCCTCCGTCCAGAGCAGCCCGAGGCAGAGAAGTAAGAGAAGAGAACCGGGGACCAGAGCGCCCCGGTTTTTTCAACGATGTAGGTACCATAAGACCAGTGGTATCGCGAACCCGGTACGCAAGATGGCTTGATCCGGTTCGACAACACAATATAATTGAAATGTATGCATTAATAACTCATTGAATCTGCTCCTTTTGACTGTTATCCCCTTCGCTCAGGACAAGTTTCGGCTAGAGAGATCCTTACATAAGGCTTGATAATAATATTGTATTGTTATCAAGTGAAACTCGCCTCCTTCTCTTATCCGAATATATCTGAGCGAAGGGGATAGAGGTGCAAAGGAGCGAATCCGGGCGAAGGCGAAGGGGAGGAAGCTGAAAAGAAAAATATCAGCGTTTGGTAAAGTGTGTTTGACATAGTACACTTTAACGTTAAAAAAGGAGCGGGACCTCACGGTCCACGCTCCTTTGTACGATCAGTCTGATAACTTGTTTAAGATTGCATCCTATTAATCTCTTGTAATAATAACAGCTCTTACTTCGTTATCCCAATCGATTTCTGCACCAAATTGGTCGGCGATGAACCTTACAGGTACATAAGTCGTATCTCCTGTCAATTGAGCTTCGCCTTCCAGTTTAATGGATTGGCCGTCTACTACGGCCGTGCTGCTGCCGATAGTCAGTACGATCGTTTTTCCAGTCCAGACATCAACGATGGTAGCCTGTTGAGTCTCATTGTTCCAGGTCACTTCGGAATCGAGCTCTTCAGCAACAAATCTTAAAGGAACCATGGCTTTCTCCGTTACCGGATCGATATAAGGAAGTTCAAGCAAGGCTGCATCCTCGACTCCATCCCCGATCGGGAGATAAATGAACTTGCTGCTCAGCTTCAGATCGTTGAGCAAAAAGGAGTAAAGCGCCGAGTTCGGGTCCAGATTGTTAACGAATTGGGCAGCCGTTAAGCTTTCGTCCAGAACCAGCCCTTCTTTGGTGTCAATAATCTCCGCACTTACGGCTTGGTTCACGTTCCACACTTCGGACGTAGATTTGATTTTGACCGTATTAATATCATAATCTGTTGGTTCCGGATTATTAAAAACTAACTCCATATCCATCTTGCGGATATCGGAAGTGTTGTTGTCCACGTACATATCGACGGTCAAGTAGTTGTTGTCATTCAGAAACTCATCCGCATCCCCGCTCTTCATCATTGCATCAAGCTGCTGGGAGAATTCGAACAATCCTGCCTTAACTTCGTTGAACATCTCATCGACAAGAGCAGGCCCGAGATCGAGTCCTTCCAGATCCTCTCCCATTTCTTCCCCGATCGGCGCAAGGATCAGCGTATACACTTGCTGAATGACTTCTTTCAAAGCGGCTTCGTCGGAAGCAATATTGTCAATAAAAGCTTTCACGAGGCCCAGAACTTCGCTTCCTTTGATTTCCGCATGAACTCTCGTCAGGTTAGTCAGGCTTCCGTTAATCTGCTCTGTCGCGTTCGACACTCTGAGGTTCTCAGGGTTAGGCAGATTGTTGATGATGAAAGGACCTACAGACTTAAGTAATTGCTCTTGATTATTCTGCAAGGTGTCGTTTAAGCCTGCCCAATTAACGGTCATCATCATCGGATCGAGATTGTAGTAGTCTTCCAGTTGGAAGTAGACGGGCTTGGCTGCTCCCTCAAACTGTATGGCCATCTCTTTATCGGTGATAGACAGAGAAAAAGGAACGTCCCCTTTCTTGGTTACAAGCTTCGCATCCATCGACATTGTGTTCCGGTCTTGCATTTTAATGTTATTCATTTCGAATTTCAAATCTTGCAGGAAAGACAAATCTTCGTTATCGGTGCTCCAGTCAAAATGACTGCCACCAATCAGCTCCACTGAAAAATCGGAATATCCTTCATAGGAGGTGACTTCCAGATTTCTTTGCAGCGCTTTGTTCAAATCCACGCCGATCACGGATTGACAGCCTGTCAGCAAAAGCATCATTAGACCGACAAAGGCGCTCATCCACGTTATGTACTTCTTCTTCAACGCAAACCCTCTCCCTCTTGCGAATTAGTTAAATATGGTTTAATCATACCATGCTACATACTACGTATAAAGAATAAAAAGGATTCATTTTAGTGAAAAGTAATAATAATTATCGTTAATTTCGGCACTGTTTTTGACCTTTAAAAAAACTATCCCATCTTCACCACCGTTCGTTTTGATTCCTCTGTCCATAGAGCGATGGCTCGATATAAATTGTTCTCACCAAAATAGAAAGCTGCGAGGAGGTTACAACGTGACTCGGGATTCAAAAGAGGCATCCCATCCAGAGAGCTTATGGTCCAAAGGGATACAACTCGGCAAAGAGCTGGCCAAATTGGCGGTTGATAAGACCTCAGGCCTACTTAAGACTTCGACTTTCGGGGGAAGCAAGCCTTCCTCTGTCCCTTTGACCGTTCCTCCGGATCAGTTGGCCCGGGTCCGGAACCGTTGGGAGGAGGAATTACAGCAGCCTTCGGGGCTTCCCGCTCGTTCTTTGCCGGCCAAGGAAGCCGCTCTCGTCCGTGAGCTATTGGAACAGACCTCGCATCTTAATCACAACAATGTCACCCGCACAACGGCTTATGGGGAATTTTACGACAAGCATCCTGACGTTCATTGGGCCCTGCTCGCTCACATGGTATCGCGTAATGGCGGCTGGAACATGACCGATCTGCGCGGGG
This sequence comes from Paenibacillus sp. J2TS4, assembly GCF_018403245.1. GTDB lineage: Bacteria > Bacillota > Bacilli > Paenibacillales > NBRC-103111 > Paenibacillus_L. The sequence goes on along the minus strand of NZ_BOSH01000001.1, from coordinate 435,647 downwards.
ATCTGCTTCCCCGGCTGCTGGACGCCTCCCATATCGAAGCGGTATTCGAAATGATGGAAAGAGCCAATGCGCTCATCTTCCAGGATGCTTATCCGCAGCTGCTGCTTTATGAACAAAGCCTCCGCTGGAACCGGCCCTTATTTCATTTGCTCCCGATGCTTCACGTCTCCCGTTTTATGCGGCCTGTTTGGGAGCTATTCTGGGATGGAGGAAGCTCCTCCCTGCTCACTATCGCGCTAATTATTAATGAACAGAATTATATCCAGGGCCGAGTGGCCGAGCACCCTGCCTATCAGAAGGCTCTGGACCCGTTGATCAGGCTAATGCAAGCGGTCGCGCAGACGAATCAGGTCGTCTTTCCATGCAAACCTGCCTCCTCCGAATCTGCGGGGCTGTCCATCCATGACGGTGCACATACACAAGAGCGGGACGGCAGGAATACCTCCGGACGCAGCTCTTCGGGCGGGTCTAGCTACACAGGTGCGGCTTCCTCGCTGGAGGGCTGTACGGACGGGTCTGGCCAGGGTGACTCAGACACGGTTGAACAGAGCCCTGCGGACGCGTCAGCCGCCCCTGCAGACCAAGCAGCATCCTTCGCCTCCACCGCCGCCTCTGCCCGCCTCACTCCATGGCCGCTTTACGGGCGGGTGATGGAACATTTCGTCGATCTGCATGAGCGGATCGAATTCGGCAAGCAGCTGTACGCGCTGCTGTTCGGCCTGCCGGCCGCCCGCGAAGGCTTCCTCCGCTTCGCCCGGGAGGTGCCGCATACCGGCTCCCGGGCCGATTATTGGCCGCAGCTGTTCCAGGCTGCGGCCGCACCAAAAGCCTTTCCGTCGTCACCGTACACGGAAAGGCTTAAAGGCGGCGCGCTGCGCGAAGGCGCCAGCCCGCTGTGCAGCCCGGAGCTGCGCTCGGCGTGGCCGGCCCGGCCGGTTCAGGCTCCCGAGCGGTACGACTGGTTCCGCGACCTGTCTCCGGTCGCGCACCTGACGACCGCTCAGGCGGAAGCCCCGGCCGACATCACACGCGAGCATAGCGCCGGGCTGCGCAGACTGGAGCTCGCGATTCTCGCGCGCGAGCTCATCGATTGACCGCAGCGGACACTTTGCGGACAAGCTTCTGCAGCGGGCCGGGCAGGTTAGCCAGGTCGTGCTTGGTCACGACACGGAACGCCATCAGCAGCAGCGGATAGAGCGCGATGACGACGAGACCGGTCACCGCCGCGTTCAAAAAGTAGTCGACCTTGTTCGGAAACCAGGTCACGTAACGATACATGAACCGCTCGACGCAGGTGCCTGCTGCGACGATGATCGCCGTGGCGGCCGCCAGCTTCATCCAGCGCGACAAGCCCAAGATGACGAACGGTACCTTGCTCCTCATCGTCCGGAAATTAAGCAGCATCATGACGATGAAGCACAGAGCGGTCGACAGCACGACGCCGGAGATGCCGAGCCAAGGCGCCAGAGCGAAGCTGCCCGCCAGCTTGACCGCCAGACCGGCGAACACGTTGACGATCAGCGGCCGCATGGCGCCGATGCCCATCAGGATGGCGCCGGAGGTCTGCATCATGATCTGGAACAAGGCGGTCGCGGTCAGCATGGCGATGATCATCGTGCCGTTCTCGTCCGGAAACAATGTCCCATTGATCGGACGGGCGGCTACAGCGATCGCGAGGACGACCGGCAGCCCGGTCAGCACCGAGATTTGCATCGCCTTGACTCCTTGCTGCTTGACCTGTTCCAGATCATTGCGCGCGTAAGCGGCCGATACAATCGGAACAATCGACTGGCTGAGCGCGACGGCCAGAATGATCGGGATGCCCGCAAGCGATTGGGCCCTTCCCGTCAATACGCCAAGCTCGACTTTGGCCTGCTCGGTGCCAATCAGATTTTGCAGCAGCGGGATAACCGTCGAAGTGTCAATAAAATAGACGAGCGGCACCGCCATCGAGAACAGCACAATCGGCACCGACAGCCTGAAAATCTGACCATAAATCGTCCGGTAAGGCAGTGGCTGTCCTCGCCTGTAGTTTCTTCGCAGCCCTTGCGCTGCATCCTTTTGCTTCAGCAGATTGTAGAACAGCAGCAGGACGGCGAACGCCCCGATACTGCCCATCACTCCTCCAAACGATGCTCCCGCTACCGCCCAGTCATGCCCCCACCCGATAGCGAGCAGTAAATAGGCCAGTCCGACCGCGGTAATGAGCCTCATAATTTGCTCAATGATCTGGGACAGGCCGTTCGGCATCATTTTTTGCCTTCCCTGGAAATACCCGCGGAGCATCGCGATAAGCGGAAACAACAGCAGTGCCGGGGCTAGTGCCCGAATGGCCAACGCTGCGGATTCGTCCCCCGACATTCTGGCGTAAGACGGAGCGATGAGAAATAACAGAATGGTCATAATGACTCCGGCGACAAGGGCAAACTGAACCGCCGCCCGAAAAATCCGGTCTGCTTCAGCATGGCGTCCCAGCTCCGTCCGCTCGGACACCATCTTGCTAAGTGCACTCGGAATGCCTGCGGTAGCTATCGTCAGCAATGGAGTATAAATATTGAAAGCGATCGAGAAAGTAGCCATTCCCCCATCGCCGATCAGGTAAACGAGAGGAACCCTCTGCACCACACCGAGAACACGCGCAACGAGAGCCGCGACGGCGAGGATAAGGGTTCCTTTGACTAGCGAATCTTTGGACACTTGCAACCCTTCTTCCAACCAAGGTTTAGACGAGAAGCCAGAGGATGAACAGGAAAATCATTAGCAGCTGAAGCAGGATTTTCACGATAACGCTGGAGAAAAAGCCGACCACCGACCCGATCCCGGCCTTGCCGGCCTGCTTCCAATTCGCTCCCACCACCAGTTCCCCAATGACGGCTCCGAGAAAAGGGCCGAGAATCAGTCCGGCGAACGGAATGACGAACGGACCGATCATAATTCCGATCGTGCTGCCGATAACCGAAGCTTTGGTTCCTCCAAACTTCTTGACCCCGAGCGCACTGATCATATAATCCGCCACCAGAAGAGCGATAACGATCGCCGTCTGGATAGCCCAGAACCAGAAGCCAAACGGCTCGAAGCTAAAGAACAGACCGTAGACGAAGAATGCGGCATATACGGCCAACACCCCCGGAAGGACGGGAAAAACCGTGCCGAGCATCCCTACCACAAACAAGGCGACAATCAGAATCCAACCTAATATGGCCATAGCTTTTCCCTGCCCTTACTAAGGATTGAGTGGGGGTAATGACGTTATGTAATGACTAGAGACCAAACACATATTTCTGTATCGCTTTGGCAACCCCATCCGCCTGATTAGTATCCGTAATGACGTCGGCTGCCTTCTTCAGCTCTTCCTGGGCGTTCTCCATCGCGACCCCGAGCCCGACCTGATGAATCATTTGCAAATCATTCAGGCTGTCGCCCATGCCTATGACTTCCTCCATCTTCAATCCGAGCAGATTGCAGACCTCCATAATTCCGCTCGCTTTGCTGATCCCGAGAGGATTAAGCTCCAGATTCGAAACATGAGAATTCGTAATTTCAAGCACTCCCCAGTCCTCCAGGCGACTGCGGATTTCTTTCAGTTTGACATGATCCTCGGTAAAGACACCGAACTTGAGCCACTGCTCCTCCTCCGGTTTGGCGGCCCACTTATCTTTGTTATACAAGCCCCCTACCGAATAGCCCCAATACCATACATCGTAGTCAAGAGCCATTTGGTAAAGCTGTCGAATCCACTCCATCTCCATCACATGCCGCTTCAGCAGCTCATCCGGCGATTTCCAGACCTCGCTGCCATTGACCGCGACCAGAGGCGATTGGAGCCCCAAATCCTCCACATAAGGGAAAATATTCTGGACTCCCCTTCCTGTGGAGAACATGACCGTAACCCCGGCATCGATCGCTTTGTGAACCCATTTGCGATTTTCTTCAGAAATCGTCTGCTCATTCGTCAAAAAAGTCCCATCCATATCCAGCGCTATCAGCTTATACTTCCCCATGATACCCTCCGCGACCATTATTTTTATGAATTAGCCGCCGCATAAGAAGCGCCCGGCTGTTCCAGCATATAAGTCGTATGCCATAGGGCGAAGACATAGATAACCCACAGTCTTCGCGCATAATCGCCTGCCCCTTGACGGTGCTTGACGGCCATCTGCTCTACGGCAGCCAAATCCACATAATCTCCAATTCCGCTTGCCTTCACCTGCTCGAGCACTGCCCCTCCGCGGCCCCCTTTCAACCAATCCCGCATAGGGACCGGGAAGCCCAGCTTGGGACGGTTCAGGATGAAATCCGGAATGATTCCTTCCATCGCCTTGCGGAATATATACTTCGTCGTTCCCTGAGCCAGCCTATAATTCGCCGGTATGCGGCGCGCCAGCTCGAACAGCTCCTTATCGAGGAACGGAACGCGCAGCTCCAGCGAATGAGCCATCGTCATCTTGTCTGCTTTCATCAGAATATCGCCGGGCATCCACAGATTCATATCGATGTATTGCATCCGGGTAACCGGGTCTAGATGACGGGTGCGGTTATAGAATTCAGCGGCGATTTGTATCGGATTTTTGTATTGATGCAGCAAGTGGTCACTCCCGCGAATGATTTCCGCCTTCATCTCTTCACTGAATATTTTTGCGTTGCCTAAGAAACGTTCCTCCAGAGGGGTTGTTCCCCGCAGCAAGTAATTGCGGCCGGGAAGCCCTGCAGGGAGCTTGTCCACCAGCTTGTGAACAAATCGCTTCATCAGCAGCGGCATCCAGGAAACCGGACGCAGCGACAGCGGCTCGCGATAAATGCGATAGCCCCCGAACAACTCATCGGCCCCTTCTCCGGACAACACGACCGTCACATGCTCTTTGGCAAGCTGCGCGACATGATATAACGCAATGGCCGACGGGTCGGCCACCGGTTCATCCTGATGCCAGATCGCTTTCGGAACCGAATCGAAAAAGTCCTTCTCCGAGATCAGTCTCGAATAATGCTCCGTGCCGAGCGCTTCCGCAGTTTCCCGGGCAATGGTGGTTTCATTATTGGCGCCCTCGAAGCCGACTGAGAACGTACGGATCGGCTCGATATTCCTCATGTGAGCAGCTATCGCCGTTGAGTCGATGCCGCTGGACAAGAAGCAGCCTCTCTCCACATCGCTCTGCATATGGTGAACGACCGAATCCTTCAGCTTTTCCCGCAGTTCCTCTATATAATCGTTAAACGGTCTGGAGACCGGCTCGAACATCGGGTCCCAATAGCGGCTCAGCTTCATCGTCCCGTCCGCTCTTACCGTTATCGTATGAGCCGGAGGAAGCTTGCGGATCCCTTGAAACATCGTCATAGGCTCCGGCACATACTGGAAGGTCAAATAGTTCATGAACGCTTCGGTTTCCACCGAACGCCGGGTTTCGTCCGCGGCCAGAATGCTTTTAATTTCGGAAGCAAACAGAAATTGATCGGGACCGAAGGAATAATAAAAAGGCTTGATGCCAAAATGATCCCGGGCTCCAAATAAAAGCTTCTTCTTGCGATCCCATATGACAAACCCGAACATGCCCCGCAGCATCTTCACGCACTCTGCTCCATACTCCTCGTACAGATGCACGATGACCTCGGTATCGCTCTGCGTGCGGAACTGGTGTCCTTTGTCCTGCAATTGCCCGCGCAGCGCTTTATAGTTATAAATTTCTCCGTTAAACACAATCCAGACCGTTTCATCCTCATTAGTGAGCGGCTGGCGGCCTTCCTGTAAATCGATAATCGATAGTCTGCGAAAGCCAAGTCCAATTCGCGGCTCCGTCCAGATTCCGGAATCATCCGGTCCCCGATGAACAATGACATCGGTCATTCTGCGCAGCAATTGTTCCGATGGCTCTCTCTCCGTAAAATACATCGCTCCTGCTATTCCGCACATGAGGTACACTCTCCAAACTAGTAGGACTATTTATGTGTCAATTCGGCATATAGTCGACAATAAAAAGATTGCCCTAAGACGCAGCTGCATCTTAAGGAACAGAAAGATCAAATACCGATTACTAAGTATACCATATCTTCTCCTCTTCCGGAAATGAACGCGCTACAAAAGTTCAGGGCCTCCCTCGAAAAAGCAAGCGACCTGCAAACTTGCAATCAGGATTCTATAGCGGCAGGCTAAACAGCGATGTCCCGGCTGCGCATAACGGCTTCGACCAGACTATCCCCGCCGTGGTCAGTAATATATAAGTAATGCTGATGATGAACCTCTGCAATGAAGAATTGAGTCTTCCTCCGCCCATGTTGATCTCCTCCAGTCTATATTCTCGTGTTAGCAGTCTTTCCGATTTTCAACAGGAACGCCATCCGTCCATTCCTCATACCGCTGCGTTAGCACCGTGTTGTTCCTGGAAAAATAAGTTGGTTGGGGGCAAATTTTAGACTATAAAAAACGACGGTCTTTTCTTTACCCTATGCACAGACACCTCCGAATGTGCATAGGGTAACAGGGACCGCCGCCTATTTATGGCTCTGTCAAAGGCTGCCCCTTCGGCTTCCCGTCCAGACCGATGTATTGATCATAGGCGTCAAATATTTTTCTCGCGATCGGTGCCGCACCATAAGCTCCGAATCCCCCTTCCGGGACGACTACGGCAACCGCCAATTTCGGATTGTCCGCCGGAGCATAACCAATGAACACGGCATTATCGACGTGCTGACCGGCAATTTCCCATTCCGAGGTCCCCGTTTTTCGGACAAAGGTGTAAGAGACGCCATCAAATCCATCGACTTTACTCTTCATCCCATCCTTCAGCACCTTCCAATATTCCTCCGGAAACGTCACCTCATCCAGCAGTTCCGGCTCCACTTTTTCCACCAGTTCAAAATCGTAAGTCGTTATCCGATCCACAAACAATGGCTTATACCGTTTCCCTTTATTGGCCAGCATCATCGCATACTGAGCCAACTGGAGCGTCGTGTAGCGGGCCTCCTGTCCGAAGGACGCATTGATTAGCGGAAATTGCGCCTGCAGTCTTTTAGCCGTTTCGTAATAGTAATAATCCCCGCTGTATTCTCCAGGCAAACCGCTTTCGGTAGAGACACCGAGACCGAACTGGGTCATGTAGGAATGCCAGACATCCAGTGGATCCTTTACTTTCATGTATAATTGATTTCCAACTCTTTCCGCCATAAAAGTGTTAGAGGATACCTCGAGAGCTCTGGCGGGAGAGATCAAACCATTCCTTGAGTTTCCCGAGTTCCGCACTCGCGCATTGTTGTTTTTTCCATAGGTGAACAATCCGGTATCATTGTATCTTTCGTGGGGCGTAATCAGCTTCTCGCTTAAACCAACCAGAACCGTCAGCGGCTTAAGAACCGAACCCGGGGGAACTAGAGAAGAGGAATGCTTCCCAATCTTATCCGCAGGGACGTCCGCGTATCGTTCTCGAATCGTTCCGTTGGTGTACCTGTTCTGAATGGCGTTCCAAGCCTCCGTTGAAATCCCCCCGGTCCAGATGTTGGGATCATAATCGGGCATACTGGCCATCGCCACGACCTTTCCCGAATCTACTTCCATCGCGACGGCATATCCGGCCTTGGCATTTCTCCCTTTGGCGTAGGTCGCGTTCGGGGGATGCTTCTGCAGCATTTCCAACTGATCGGTTATCGCTTGCTGAGTCGCCAGCTGCACCTCGTTATGAATCGTCAGGAACAGATTGCTCCCTTTTACGGGCGGGGTAATTTCCACATGTCCGACAATCTGGTCCCGGCTGTTGACCGGATAGGTCCGCGTCCCGTTCTGACCGCGCAGCACGTCCTGATACATCAATTCCAAACCGTCAAAGCCGACGTACTCGTCCTTCAAGTAGTCGTTATCCTCCTCTTTGTAACGGTCCAACGATTTGGACTTCTGATTCATCGCTGTGGAATACGGGCGCAGGTAGCCGACCAGTTGCACAGCAATCTGTCGCGGATCGTATACGCGAGTGCTTTCCTCCGCAACCTCCAGCCCTTTTAATTCATCCCGATGCTCCGATATATAAGCGATCTCTTCCCGCGTCAATCCGGACTTGATCCTCCGGGGCCAATAGGTGTACGCCGGATCCCTCGTCTTTTCCCCGTCAAGGTCAAAGCCGACGTCCATCCTATCTATAATTTCCTCAGCCGTCATAGGAGGCGATTTGGTCGAATCTCCATAACGGAGGAAAATATCCTCCAGCCGTTTGGCAAGCTCTATTTTTTCCTCTGTCGTCTGTCCGGGCTCAATCCGGTAGGAAACGGATTGGGTAGACGTTGTCGAAGCGATCGGCGACTCATCCCGATCATATATGTTTCCGCGAATAGGCGAAATAATAATGTCCCGCTTCAGATTCTTTTTCTCCAACGCCGACAGTTCCTCCCCCTCGACAAACTGCAAGAACGCCAGCCGGATAATGAGGACGGAGAACAATAGGAATATGCAAAAAAAGAACACGTTAATGCGGATGGAAAAGCCTCTCCGCTTCTTAATCTCCCTTTTTTGTGTCTCTTCCACTTCCGGAGTAATATCCATTCTTGCCCATCCTTTCCAAAAAGTGCGGTGATTCATTGAGACATTACGCGACTTCGCGCCCGATTTCCCATCCGGTTTACGCCCCGGTCCACCGCTTGAACCGTCCGCTAACCATTCCCGTTCCAAATTTTCCGCATGTTCCTCTGTCTCACCAGGCTTTTTTAAACCGCTCCTCGCTATTGTTACGCTTACGTACCAGTTTAACATATTTGATGGCACAAAAAGAAGCCTTGCCCGTGTTCGGTCCATAACCCTTGCCCATTGCAGCAGAAAGGGAATGACCGGATAAACTGGTTCAGTCTGCAGAGAGAGGCTCCGCAGTTTTTTTGTTTTTTACAGCAACATTTGCTATTTTTCGACGTAAGTATTAATAGGTTGCTAGTTTTCCGGCACCAAAATAATATTTTTACAGAAAGGATTTATATTTCACCATGAAAGATTTATCGTATGTTTCTACCGATTCCTCTATCGCAACAAGCACCCCTGTCCCGGCTAACAAGGAAGCCAGAAGACCGTTGCGCAAATGGCTGGTTTGGTCCGCTCCCATGCTTGTGTGGGCGCTGCTGTTGGTCGGCAGTTTTTTCTTGGCCAAGCATTACATAAACGGGCTGCAGCAGCAAATGATTCAGATTCAGACCAGTACCGAAGACTTGAACCGTTCCGTTATGGAGTTTCATACCCAGTTGGGTGAACATAAAGAAAGCCTGGCCGGGCTCCAGAGCCAGTTTGATCATGTGCAGAGCGATCTGGAGGCGGTGAAGGAAGAGCTCTCGCTTGCCGGAAACACGTTAACTTCCTCCGATCAGACGAGACAGGCTCTCAACGAACGAATCAGCGACTTAAGCAAGGAGCTGGAAAATCTTCGCGGCTCCATTACCAAGCTGGAGGAAGCTACCCGTGCGTACTAGAATTCATGTGGCGCTGGGGTTGTTTGTTTCTATGCTGGCGGCCTTCTTTTTCGCTTTTTTGTTCTCTAATCCGCTGCATGATCATACCATGCACGCGGCCCAATCGCTGGAACCTACCAAGCAGACAGTGGAGAGTATGCTGCACGACATGACGGCCATCGAGCAGAGTTACGAGGCTATGGGGGCAACAGCCTCGCAAGCGGCGGATCACTTAAGCGAGAGCCGCCAAGCGCTTGCCGAGCTGGTTGAATCCGTGTCAGCCCAAACCTCAATCGATGAAGCACAGAGGCAGGCTGTAGACCAGTTGGTTGCCACCAGCCAGCAGCATACGAAGGAAACCCAAGATGCTTTAGACCAGATACTGACCAATATGCTTGGCGAGCCGATCGGACAATCCTTCGGCGAAAGATCGACGGTCAAAGTGTTCTCGTTGAAGGAAGCCGGATATAGAGGCTATATGGCCAAAGTCAAGCTGCATGATCCGAGTGCGGTCAAGCTGGTGCTGTCCAATGACAAGGTCGGCGACAAAGGCGAGACTACAAGTCAGGCCGGTCGTCGTACAGGAGCCGTATTGGCCATTAACGGCGGCGGCTTCGCCAGAGAGAACGGGCTGCTCTATCCGATTGGCATTACGGTGGTCGACGGTGAAATCAAGACATTTTACCGCACCGATCTGAGCTTTATCGGGTTTGACAACAACGGCAAGCTCGTAGGCGGTGAAATTACGACCGAAGAACAGATTAAGGAACTGAACGTGATGCAGGGAGCAACATTTGTCCCTTCCCTGTTGAAGGACGGGGAGAAGCTGAAGATACCCAGCGCCTGGAGGAACAAAAAAGAGCCGCGTACCCTGATCGGACATTTCTCTAACGGCGACCTGCTATTCATCGTAATTGACGGGAGACAAAAAGGCTACAGCGAAGGGGTAACGTTGGAAGAAGCCCAGGACAAGCTGATTGAGTTCAAGGTCCGCGATGCCTATACGCTGGATGGGGGCGGCTCCAGTGCGTTTTATTACAATGGCAAGCTGCTGAACAGCCCTTCCGACGGACGGGAAAGACTTCTTCCTACCAATTTCGTAGTGCTGCCTTAGCGGTATGCCGGGGCGCTATCCCCAAACTCCTAATTCTTCTTGCAAAGGTGGATGACCGGGTAACACTTTCTTCCGGCTCCACCTTTCTTCTTCATGACGCTTCACCAGAAGCTTAGGCATCTTTCACATGGGTTTCATAAAAATTCGGCGGATTGAACCAATCGCCCCCACTGGACACCCACGTCGGATCAAGCGGTACCCATTCCCCTTGCTCGGCCAAGTAAACTTCATTCCACGCATGAGGTCCGTAGCTTCCTCTTCCGTCATATCCGAGACCGGTTACGACCTTAACCTCCAACCCGACCGAACGGGCCATAACCGCGTACAATCGGGAATAATCGATACAAACACCTTCCCGGCTGGCAAAAGTATCCTCCGGCGTTTGCTCCTTCCAGATCCGTTCTTCCTCGTACAGCCTCACTTTCTCATGATCATAGCGAACCCGGGTGCCCACCCATTCGTACAAAGCCCGCGCCTTCTCCTCGTCCGTTTCCGCTCCAGCCGTCACTTCCTGGGCTGCAGCTATAACGTTGTCAGGCACATTGGCATCAAGCACCTCATATTTCCGCTGCAAAATGCTGTTAAATTCAGCTTCGACGGCTCTGGTGAATACCGGGAGCTGTTCCTGCAAAAAGCTTCCCGTCACCGGATGGATAATTTCACTCGCACCCTTCTGATAAATACTGGACTGCTGAATGTATTCGGTCATCGGAGCCTTGGGAAACATCATCGTAGCGACAAACAGAACCGCTATGATCATCAGCGCTCTGCCCGCCCCGGTCAGAATGCCAATTCCTCCCCCTACCAAACTGCTCATCCACGATCGGAAGCCCTTTGGAGTTCGGGGAGCAGAGGAAGGATGGGTCCACGGAAACTGATGCAAGGCCCACATCAAAACATGTTTACACACGATGTACACAAGCAAAAAGATAAGCCCGGAGCGCATTAATGAAAAGTCCCGGACCCCGGTCACGATCGTATAGTAGAACTGACGAACTACTCCCAGCTTCTCGTTAGGAATCATTATCTGCTTGGATATAAGCCAATCTCTTAAAACCGGGGACAGCCATTCCATCAGCTTCCAGGAAACAACCACGCTGGCAATAGTCATAAGTCCTTCCATCACAAATAGAGTTAGCTGGCGGACCGAACCGCTAGCCCCCCTCTTGGCCCCCTGAATCACTGAAAAAACAAGGACGGACACAATAAGAGCCGACAAAAGATTAATAGATGATAGATGGTCGATAATGGAAATCATGTCGGCTCCTCCGTTTGTTTAATAGTCGGCAATGGCTGCCCGGATGGACTGTATCGGTAACCGATCGTAATGTATTATCGGATTCCGAATGCTTGTGCGGCGCTCAGCTAGCCCCTATTGGCTTTTGGCCTGATCGATAAACGATTGAAGAACTTCATTTATCTTAATATTAAAGCTCTGGCCCAGGAATGTAATCCGGGCTTCGTCGGAGCCTTTCGCGACGTCGACCTGAATGTTCTTGGTCGTCACTGTATACGAGCCGTCTGAATTCAGCTTGTACTTGGCTTCCTTGGCTTCCGCCGCCATTGCCTTCATCGCTTGTTCCTTGACGGTCTCGCTGATATTGCTGCCAATCGTCCCGGCAAGCTCGCTAATCTGATCTTTATAGTTCATTCCATAATAAATAACAGCGGCGATAATCAAAAGGACCACCAACCATTTAATGACCGTTTTAACCAATTTAATGACCAGATATAACACGACGACAGCAATCAGAATAATAAACCAGCGCTCCTGTAGAAACAACATCCACTGCTCCATCCCGTTCCCCCTTCCCTATTGGTTCATTTATCTGTTCTATCTTACTATATTCGGTTAACGTTATTCATCTCTTTTCTTCCTCAGCTCCTCCAGCTTCTTGCGAATCTCTTCTTCCCTATTAATACGAGCACTGGAGTAGGTTCGTTTCCATCGCCATAAAGCTATCAGGGCGATAGCAACAAGCAAGAGGATCATCCATCCGTCCATATAACTCCCCTCCATTTGGGCATATGTTTATGACAAGCAGCGTAAATCTAAAGGGAGACGTGCCATTATGAAATCCAGGGGGTGGCTTTCCATGAAAACGGCCGTATGGCTGTATTTATTTATTTTTGTCGCCTTTTTTGATCTTCACGCCCAGTATCCTATTTTGTCCCCGTTCGCTTTATCCCTAGGGGCAACTCCATCGTTTATCGGTCTTATTCTGGGAGTCTACTCCATTACACATCTGCCCGGCAACCTTCTGGCTGGGTATGGAGTCGATCGGTACGGCAGCAAAAAATTTCTCGTCATCAGCCTGATTGCCGCCGGTCTGCTGCTTATTTTTCAAGCGCGCGTAACCGATCCGTGGGAATTGCTGTTCATCCGTTCCATCAGCGGCTTCGTGCTGGCCTTCCTGTCTCCAGCCTGTCTGGCGATGCTGGCCAAAATTGCCCGGGATCAAATCCATCAAGGCAAATTGATGTCGGGCAACGGTCTCGTCCATACTTTGGCCTCCGTCGTCTCTCCCGCAGCCGGCGCGGTTCTCGTTGCCAAGCTCGGGTTTGCGACCTCATTCTCTATACTGGGCTGGGGATTGATGGCGACGGGATTACTGGCGATCTTTAGCCTTAAGGAGCCTGTAGTGACCCGAGAATACAATAAAGCTGAATTGTCTGCGGTTAGAGCGGAGCCAACTTCTCAACCGATCCCTTGGCTATTCTTCTTGATTCCGTTAGGCATGTCCTTCGCGCAAGGCATTTTATTTTTTGAACTGCCCCTGCTTCAATCTGTTCAAGATTCGATTCTAAACTCCGGTGTACTTTTTTCGATGGTCAGCCTGGGGGCCTTATGCACCCTCAGCCTTTTATTTCTTAACCGCTATTCCGCTTATAATCGGACGATATTGGGCTGCTTTGGATTAGCTTTGATTTTTTTTGGCCTGTCGGTTAATTGGTCCCTTCCCCTCTATGCGTCCTTATTTCTGATTGGAATGGCGAAAGGGATCATCCTTCCTTCCATCTCCACCTTGCTCGCGAATATTACGAGCAGCAGCCGATATGGCCGAGCGTTCTCGCTGCTTTCCATCGCGTTTTCCATTGGAGCTTTTTTAGGCCCGATTCTCGCTGGACAGCTTCGTCTTCAGATTTCTCCTTATTTCATTGCCTTCCTGGCGCTAATGCTGGGGATCACTTTATTGCCCTTAGGCCGAATTCGTCCGGCGATCAGTACATAGAGGCCTGGCTTACTCTATACTTTCGGTCGGCGGGACGTAATGGTTCCATCCCGTTACCGGATACCCGGGATATTTACCTATTTTCTGTCCGTCTGGGTACTTGCACAGACGCGGGCTATTTCCCTACATAAACTGTTAATGAGAGTTCAAAAAGTCAACTTTTCAGCACCGAGAAGATTGTGCGAAGCTGAAGAAGGAGGAGCGGAGTGTAGGCAAACCTACATGAGCACCTAAAATGTTTCCGGAGGAAACATAACTTCGTAAGCCTAAGCTTTTCGAAGGTGAGTGCAAGGTTCGATGTCGAAACCGCTTCTTGGCATCCTTCGTGATCAAAAGGGGACTTTTTGAACAACCTCTATTATTGTCGGTGACTTTAGAGGCGGAAAGGGGTGCAGCAAGTGGGCGGCGTTGTTTCTCCAGAATTCGGATTCTGGACTTCAATAGGTACAATTCTCGTTCTGTTCATCTTATTGGTCATTGTTTCCTGCGCTTTTATTTGATGGATTTTTTCATAATCCATACTCCTCCCAAAGATTTGCGACTTGAACGTTCAAGTCGCTTTTTTTTATTAATGCAGGAGGCACCTGTTCCTTACGTCACGGTCCTCGGCGATACGTCACTCCGCTGTTATGCCCTGTGGATAAATTGCCGCCACGTCTGCGTGCTTCCTCTCATGGACGAATTCGTTCCAGATCGTTACGCGAATGCTCATCTTCAGCTCCTCCTTTTTAACTCTTTTTATTGTAAGGGTTATTGGATTTATTCGCCAGATCATTCAGAATGCAAAACTTTAAGAAAATTGCTACGATAGAGAAAAGGCTTATCATTAAAGGTTAGAGAGAATCAATGGAGAGATCGGCATCACTCGAGATCGCAATGTCTATCATAAAGGACTCGCCAGGAGGTAAATATGCTGTTAGCTATCATTGTCGAAGGAAAGAACGATCGCAGCCGTCTAAGACGGCTTCTTGACGAGAATGTCGGAATTTTATGCTCCTATGGAACCCCGGGAACGGAATCTCTCGCCCGTTTAAAGAAGAAGATCGGCGATATCCCTGTCTTTATTTTTACCGATAACGATCCGTCCGGCAAAAAAATACGGGCGCTGCTTAGCGACACTTTTCCCGATGCGGAGCAAATGTACACCAGAAGAGGCTATGCGGGTGTAGAGGGGACACCGGAGGAATATTTAATACAACAATTGGAAAAGGCAGGCCTGGAGGAATATATCATTTACCCCTCGCCGGCGCTGCCTTCGATTACGGAATGAATTGAAGCAAGTAAATAACTAGAGTGACGGTAAAAATACTAAACACGGTAGAAGAGAACACGGCCTGGGAAGAAAACTCCGGCTCGTTATCAAATTCCACCGCCAGCAGAACGCTGCTAAGCGAGGTCGGCACGGCACAGGAGAGAACAAGCGCTTGGGCCATCATCCCTTTAATGCCGAGAAGCCAGACAACGCCGAAGCCAAGGGCTGGAGCGACCAGTAAACGCAGCGTATTGGATAAGACGACATCCGACAGCTTGAGCTGCCATTTCATACTGCCGAGCTGTACCCCCAACGTTATTAGCGCGGTGGCAATAAAAGCATTGGACACATAATTGATCGGCTGATAAATCGCGTCAGGAATTGGAATCTCGAACCCTCTCATCAGAAAACCGAGAGGAATAACATAAATGACGGGGAGCGACATAATTTTACGAATAATGTCCCTCCGGTCGCTTTTGTTTGCGTTAACACTGTAAATTCCATACGTATTAGGCAGCAGACTTTGCATCATCATGATGATAATCTGGATGGACAGCGTAAAAGCGTCGCCTATAAAAACGAGCTGATTCAACGGAATCGCATAGTTGGCGCTGTTGTAAAAAATAACGCTGTTCCGCATAGCGGTTTTCATATTTCCTTTATACTGCCGAATTCTTATAACCAGCTCGACGAGTAAAAATAATAGAATAATGAAGACAGCAAAAAAAAGCAGCACCTGAAGCAATATCGCAAGCGAAATTTCGGACTCGTACAGCATTTTAAAAATGACCGCTGGTGAAAATAAATAAAAATTCAATTTAGACAAGGTTTTAATATCTAACTTAAAAAAGAAATGCAGAAGAGCGCCTATTCCTATCAAAATCGACAGGGGAATGATGTTATTCAGTAATATATAAATAAAATATTCCATGAGTGTGCCCGCTCAACTATTCATTACTCAGAGCGAGTATGTCGTTGGCGATCCTTTCCGGAGTCAAATCGTCGTCAACCAAATAGAAGTGGCGGATGTTCCCCTGCTTGTCTACGAGGACAAAAACATTCGAATGCATGAAGTTTCCATTCTTATCCTTCTGAACGCCGATTTTATATTGGTAAGCCAAATCCTTCATCGCTTCCTCATCATCCCCGCGCAGGAAGAACCACGATTCCGGGTCCGGATTATAATAGCTGGCAAATTCGTTAAGTCTTTCTCTCGTATCCCGTTCGGAATCGAACGACACCGAATAGAACGCTGCCTTTGTTCCAAAAGCGTTCTTCTTCTGCAATATTTCCTGAACCTGGGACAGCTTGAAGGTGGTCGGAGGACAAACGTCCGGACAGAAAGAAAAGAAGAAATAGACGATCCGAACTTTGCCGTCCGTCTCTTGAAGAGACACCTGGCGTCCATCGATATTTTCAAGAGTAAAATCGGTTGCTTCCTGATTAACGGTAAATTTCGTAATCTCCGGTTTATTTAGTTGATTGACTATTAGAGCAATAATAATCGCCAGCAATACTACCGTAACAAGCTTAAACCAATGCTTAGACAGAAATGTGCTCACTGCTATTCTCCCCCCATAAATCCTCCAAAATCCGGAAGTATGACGAATTAAAAGACGTCAGGTGCACAAGCCCCCCCCCCCGCACACTTCCAGGACCTCGCTAAAAAAAGGAATCCCATGATAGACATGGGATTGAATCTTATTTGGCAACAACGGTATCGATGATCATAATAATGAAAAGCAAGGTCAAATAATTGATGGAGAAGACAAACACTTTTTTAGCCCACAGCGTTTCATCCTTCGCCTTAAACCCTTGCATACACATGAACACCCATATCAATCCGAGAACCGCCGAGGCAACGAAATAAATGACTCCAACACTGTTCGTAAAGTACAACAGCATTGAGGTTGGCACAAGCGGAACGACGTATCTCATTATGCTGAGCTTTGTTTGATAGGTGCCTTTTACTACCGGCAGCATCTGATATCCGGCTTCACGATAGTCTTCCACGCGGCGAATGCCGAGAGCCCAGAAATGAGGAGGCTGCCAAAAGAACAGAATGCCGAACAGAATAAGCGCGTTAATATCCAACGTCTCTGCGACGGCCACATAACCGATAACCGGCGGAACTGCCCCGAATATCGCCCCAACGGTCGTATTCCAAACCGAGGTGCGCTTAAGCCAGGCCGTATAGATCCACACATAACCGAACAAACCAAGCAGTCCGAGCAGAGCAGATAACGGATTAATCAGCAGCGCAAGCACGCTTAAACCTAATACACCGAGAATAATACCGTAGACCAGTACCGTGGTAGGCTGCAGTACTCCGGATGGCAGCGCTCTTTTCTTCGTTCGTGCCATTTTGATATCCAGATCGCGATCCAAATAATTGTTAAGGACACAGCCGGACGCCATGGTCAGCACTGTTCCCAGTAAAACGAAAATCATCGTAGTCCATTGGATATTGCCTTGAGAGGCCAGCCAGAATCCGCCGAACGTTGTAATCGAGTTAGAAAACAGAATGCCGGGCTTAGCAACATTCAAGAAGTCCTTCCACGTGGCGGGACGAACTTCGACTTTATCTGTATTTTCCGTCGATTCTACTGTATTGGTATAACTTACCGGATTGTTCACAGCAGCTTCTACCCCTCCTACTTTTCAACATCACTCTTAATAATAACAATGTGCCGTTCTAATTACAACGAATAGCGCTCACAATTCAAAATATTGTCGCAAACTGTTTTTTTGAGGGACGACTCACCAAAAGCCCCGCTGCTCTATAGACTATGATTAAAGGCTCCCGCCTATTTCAGCATAGTCCCTATGGAAGGAAGTGAATGGTTTGCCCGTCCTTCAAACTAATTCCCAGCATACCAGGCTGTTAGCCCGTCTAATGAGAGCGGAGGCAGAAGGAGAAGGTGAGCTCGGGATGCTTATGGTAGGTAATGTCGGCGTAAATCGGGTGCTTGCCGATTGTCTTGACTTTAAAAATATTCGCAACCTTGAACAAATGGTCTTTCAAAGACCCGGCGGCTTCGAAGCGACAATAAAAGGGTATTTCTACCAGCCTGCCCGCCAGCAGGACATCCGGTTAGCCAATAGAGTGATCAAAGGGGAGCGATTTCATCCCGCATCCAATGCATTATGGTTTTTCCGGCCAACCGGAGACTGTCCTGGCACTTGGTATAATCAAGTGAATTCGGGTCGCTTCAAGGCCCATTGTTTCTTTATCCCTACCGCTCAGGACTGCCCTCAAGTTTATTAGTTAAATCCTATTGAAGGAGGAAAGAATCAGAATGACTTGTAATTCATTTCGCAATTTCCAGTCTTACGCTTACCCGACCGCCGGAGCCAAAACTTCCCCTACAGCTATGTACCCTGCCGGCAATGTGGGGGCCGCTCAGTCGATCCCGCCCTCCATCCCATCCGGGATGACGCTTACGGCAACGGGTACACCCATTCCGACCCCGGGGAGAGAAGAATCTTACATCGAAAACATACTAAGGCTCAACCTTGGCAAAATAGCGACGGTATACATGACTTTCGAAGGCAACAGAGAATGGAACGCCAAAGTATTTCGCGGACGTCTGGAAGCTGCCGGCCGGGATCATATTATCCTTAGCGATCCCCAGACCGGAAGACGCTATATCCTATTGATGATTTTCTTGAATTATATTACATTCGACGAGCCTCTCAATTATACCTATCCTTACGCCTCGCAACCTACGGGACGGTAGGAGTACATCATTTTGGCTGATAGGTAACCGTAAGCCGGGGTCTACCCGATAGATCAAGCTGACCGTATGCCGAGGTCCGGCCGCCTTATCGGGCGGGCCGGACTTTGTGCTGCTCTTTATACTGCAGCTCGAACAGACGGTAGTAATACCCTTTTTGCGCCAACAATTGATAGTGGTTCCCGGTTTCCCGCACTTTGCCTTTATGCATTACGATAATTTGATCCGCATGCTGAATAGTCGATAGCCGGTGGGCTACAATGACCGTCGTGCGACCTTTAGAAATAGTGTGAAGCGCATCCTGCACAACAATCTCCGTCTCCGTGTCAATATTGGAGGTCGCTTCATCCAATATAAGAATCTGGGGCCGGAAAGCAATGGCCCGCGCAAAAGAAAGCAGCTGCCTCTGTCCGAGAGACAGAGTAATTCCCCTTTCCCCGAGCAGTGTCGAATAGCTTTGGGGCAGCGTACGAATGAAAGAATCGAGATGAACCATTCGAGCGGCCTCACGCACCTGCTCGTCGGTAATGTCCGTATTATTCAATCGGATGTTAGAAGCGATGTCGCCTGTAAACAAAAACACGTCTTGCTGGACAATACTTATCATTTGGCGCAAATCATCCAGCGGAATGTCGCGGATGTCCACCCCATCGAGCTTGATCGATCCTTTTTGAATATCATAGAATCGGTTAATCAGTTGAATGATGGAGCTTTTGCCCGCTCCCGTAGCTCCGACGAAAGCAATCGTCTGGCCCGGCTCGATTTTGAAGCTGACGTCCTTCAGCACCCATTCTTCCTCGTTGTAAGCGAACCAGACATGGTCGAACTCGATTTCGCCCCTGACCTGCTTGGCAAGCGGCTTGGCTTGGGGAGAATCGACGATCGCAGGCTTCTCGTCCAACATTTCAAAAATCCGCTCCGCTCCAACCATAGCGGTCTGGATCTGGTTATATTTCTCCGCCAAGCTCATGAGCGGCTGGAAAAATTGTCGGATATAGTGGGTGAATGCGTAGACGATACCGAACGTAATATGGCCGTCAATGACCTTGATTCCCCCATACCAGACTAACAGTGCAATGGCTAGATTGCCAATAAAACCGATGGCCGGCTGGAAGATGGAGTTGACGGTTGAATTGAACATCCCCGCCCGGTAATAATCCTGATTGTGCCGGTCAAATTGCTCCCATTGACGACGCTCTCTAATGAACAGTTGAGTAATCCGCATGCCTGATAAATTTTCTGCCAGAAAAGAATTCAAGCGGGACAAAATCAATCTGGCCTTGCGCTGCCCTTTGCGGATAACCATCCGGTACCAGAAGGTCAATACAGCCAAAAACGGAAGCACCGCAAAAGCGAGTAAAGAAAGCTCCACGCTCATTTGCAGCATGATGACGATAATTCCGACTACCACGATAACATCCTTGACCAAATTGACGACCACTTGGGAATACAGTTGGTTCAATGCTTCTGTATCCTGTGTTACCCTTACGACGATTCTTCCGGACGGGTTCCGATCGAAGAAGGACATGGACATGCGGCTCAGATGCTTAAACAGCTGCTGGCGAATGTTAAAAATGATCGACTGCCCGGTATATTGCAGCAGGTTCCCTTGGACATACGTAAGAAGGGAGCCAAGAGCTACTGCCCCCAGAAACAAGAGCCCAATCATAATAAAGCCTTTATAATCATTCTGCCGGAACTGCTTCATCTCTTCTGCGCTCAGTCGCTTGGCTTGAAGTTCCCCCTCTTCAGAGACAACATAAGGGACTCCGGCCCGCTCGGTTAATTCAGCCTTTCTTCCTTGACCACTTAGCCAGCCCTCCAGAAGCAAGGCTTCCCCCTGGACGGTTACAATTTGATTTTTACGTACCCCTTCTGGAAGCTCTGCCTCCCTGTGCTTATCGGAAAGCCTTACATAAACATCGCCATCCACATGGATTAATTCCCCGTAGCTTTGAATTTCATCCGTGTGTTCCGCTGTCACGCTAATCATCGGATGGTTGATTCCGTTGATGTGATCGTCAATCGTCAGCTTAAGAAGATAAGGGCGGGCCAGATCGGCCACAACGATTAAGAACGCAAGAATAATGCCTAGTAAAATCATCTTCCAATACGGCAACGCATAGGCAAGAAGCCTGCGAAGCATCTGGGAATCTTTGACCCTTACGATTTCCTTTTCCTGATGTATGCTCATGCTTGGGTCGCTCCCCCTATCTTGCCGTTTTGGCGGAAGGGCGGTTTGCGCACAGAGAAGAAATCATCGACTGCTTCCGCTTCTTCATCCAGCAGCTGCTTATGGTACATATCCGCATAAATACCGTTAAGTCTTACTAATTGATCATGGGTTCCCCGCTCAGCGATAGCCCCTCGATCCAGCACGACAATCTGATCGGCATTCTGTACGGAGGAAATACGGTGGCCAATAATAATCGTCGTCCGGTTGTCCATTACCGAATTCAGTCCCTCCAGAATCAGATCCTCGGTTATCGTATCGACGGCCGACAGACTGTCGTCAAAAATGAGGACGGAAGGCTTCTTAATGATGGCCCGGGCTATGCTGACGCGCTGTCTCTGCCCTCCTGACAAGGAAACCCCTCTTTCGCCCAATGCCGTCTCAAACCGGTTGGGAAATTCATTAATATTGTCATATACTTGAGCGATCTTGGCCGCATCCTCGACCTCATCATCGGAATACGGATTCGGATCAAAGCTGATGTTTTCCTTAATAGTAGAAGAGAACAGAAATTGGTCCTGCGGAACGATTCCGATTTGCCCCCTTAGCACCTTAAGGGGAATTTCGTGAATTTCATGGCCGTCGATATAAATCGTACCTTTAGGCGGATTAAACAGTCTTACCAGTAGATGAACCAGAGTGCTTTTACCGCTGCCTACTCGGCCGACTATGGCGAGGCTGGTTCCTTGTGGGACCGTCAGACTTAAGTTTCTTAGCGACGGCTCCGCCGATCCCGGATAAGCAAACGTCAGATTGCGGATTTCCAATCTACCGTTCAGATGGTCAATCTCTTCATTAGCCATTTCATCGTCCGCCACATCCGGCTTCGTGTTTAAAATATTTAACAGCCGCTCCTCAGACGCTTTTCCTCGCTGAAGCTGGTTGAACACCCGCCCGAGGTTTTCGATCGGGCCCATCAGAAGGGCCAAATAACTGTTGAAGGCGACAAACTCTCCAATAGTAATCGATCTCCTCATGACAAGCATCCCTCCAAAAATGACCGATACGAGGAAGCTGACTCCAACGATAGCCGCGCTTAAGGAACTGAACAAGGAATTGGAACGGACAAACCTTCGATTCATTTGGACTGCGTGCTGGTTATCCTTAGTAAATAGCTTCCGTTCAGCTTTTTCCTGGACAAATGCTTTAACGATACGAATACCGGATGTAAATTCCTGAACCCGGCTCGTTAACGTCCCTACCGCCTTCTGTACATCAGCAGACTGCTTCTGAATCCGCTTGTTGAATCGATAGGCCAAAAAGCTAAGAAAAGGAAGAGGAAGCATCGTAACCAGAGTTAGCCATACATCCACAGACGACATCATAGCAATCGTCGTAATAGTAATAAGCACAAGCGCTTCCATAATGTTGAACACGCCCATCATCGTTACTTCCCGAATGACGTTGACATCATTAATGGCGTGTGACATTAGATCGCCGACCCTTTGATTATTAAAATACTGCGCCGATAGACGGCCCCAATGGGAGAACAGGTCATTGCGAACCTTCATTTCCAGCTGGCGTCCCATTCGAAACAAATAAATCCGTCCGATAGAGCGAAAAAAAGCGACCCCGAGCCCAGTCAAGGTCAATCCGACAACAAAATAAACAATTTCTTCACGCAAGAGCAAATTTTGTTCCAGCCGGTCGGTAAATTGGCCCAACAGCTTGGGAATAAACAGCTGAATGTAGCTGGAAACGGCTACAAGGATAAAGCCTAGAACATAAAACCATCGATTTTTGACAATATATTCGCGAAATATTGATTTTCTCTCCATCCGTCCCCCCACTCTCACTTTACTTCTGTCCAGTAAGATTACACCTTTCTAGGGGAAGATGCCATGGATTTATATGCTTGAAAATATGGACTATTCGATCACATCACCTAGGCTAAATTGGACCTGCTATGTTTGTTGGGTGAATTCATTCCCCTAAACCTTAACGAATTTCCATATATGAACCCTTCCGGCTCCCCCCGCAACATATTCATTTATGCTTTGCCAGGGCCTAAAGGCTAACTTCCCTTCCGACATATTAGAGGGGAATTTCTCCAATGAATGAGGTGACTTCTGTTCACAAGCCACGGTGGAAGTCCTTATTGCTTTCATTTGCAAATAATCTTCATCTCCAAGACCCTTCCAAATTTCTACAAATAGGCCGGGCTGATCAGATCCTTCATACAATTCCACTTGGTCTACCCCTGGCAAGTCTTGGATAGTTTTCAGGTAATCTTCCCGGTAAAGTTCATCAATTTTATATTCTACAAAAACTAGACTCATTCTTATCCCTTCCTTTGATTTATTTTCCTTCCGAAAGTGATACAATAAGAATAAACTGCTTTAAGTATATCAGGAAAGACAATACAACTTTTTCAGGAGGGAGCCTCTTTTGGATACTGGCACGCATCTTGTTATCGGATTAGGTTTAGCCGGTCTGGCGCACGTGGATCCCGTAGTAGCTGCGGACTCAACGGTGGCCACCGCAGTGTTAATCGGTACCGTATTAGGTTCTCAGGCCCCCGACTTTGACGGCCTGCTTCGACTGAAGGGCAATGCAGTCTATATTAAAAATCACCGTGGCGCCTCCCATTCCCTTCCTGCCCTTCTGCTGTGGACATTACTGATTACAGGTGGACTCGCTCTTGCATTTAGCGGGCTGCCGCTTCTTCATGTTGGTCTTTGGGTCTTTGGAGCCGTATGCTTTCATGTATTTACCGACTTGTTTAACACTTACGGAACTCAGGCGTTCCGACCCTTTACTGAAAAATGGATTTCATGGAACATCATCCATATCTTTGATCCGTTTATATTCATTACCCATCTGGTAGCTATTTTCCTGTGGGTTACCCGGGCGTTAGAGCCCCAATGGATTTTCCCGGTCCTTTATCTTTTCTTGGCCCTGTACTATATATGGAGAACAATCACCCATTATCGACTGGAAAAAGGACTTCCCCACCGCGACTCATACTACGAACAAGGAGACCGCTACTTCCTCATTCCAACCGTTAATCTGTCGGTCTGGAACGTAGTAAAGAGAAAACGGGACGGATCTTACTCTTTGGGGGAGCTGAAAAATGACGAATTCCGCTGGTTAGACCGAGTAGTATGCGATGAGCATCCGGCTGTGGAAGCTTCCAAGTCGCATCCTAGTGTCGCCTCATTTCTTTACTTCTCCAGCTTCGCGTGCGCGGAAGTAAGGCATTACGAATGGGGGTACGAAGTTCGATGGGCGGACGTGCGATATCGTCATCGCAAGCAATATCCGTTCGTGGCTGTTCTTCGTATGAATATCAAGTACGAACCGATAGAATCTTATGTTGGCTGGGTCAGCGAAGCCCGCCTGGAGAAAAAGCTACGGATGTCTTGACAAGTTCCTAGTACGGATCACCTTATCATTAACCCATACTGCCTACGAGAGCCTCTTGTTCGTAGGCAGTTATTTTTTGTACTGGCCCTCAGCGCCAAAGATTCGCAAAAGTTTTTTTCATTCTATCCGATACCATCCCCTCAAACAAGCTCACCTCTCCCCTCCCCTGTTCTTTTGACCACTATCCCTTTTAATCAGGAAAGTCAATCAGAACAAATTTTTGTTCTCTTTTATTAATTTCAGACCAAAATAACTTGAAATAAGAACTAATGTTCGCTATAATAAAGACAAACAAATGTTCCTATATCGGGTGGGTGCCATGTATATATTTGATGCCAATATGGATGAAGAATCCTTCAGACGTCATTTTAAAACGAAAAAAGCTTGTGAACAATTTCTATATAAAGCTAAATGGCCTGATGGCTTTTCTTGCCCACGTTGCAAACACAATCTTTCCTATGACATCCGTTCCCGCAATATTCCACTCTATGAATGCCGCAAATGCCGACATCAAACCTCTCTTATTTCTGGAACAGTGATGGAAGGAAGCCGCACCGCATTGTACAAGTGGCTCTTTGCCTTCTTTCTTGTTTCACGTGTCGATCGGGGAACGAACGCGATTCAGTTGAGTTCATTAATCAGTGTCACTTATAAAACCGCTTGGTCGATGCTCCACAAAATTCGTCATGCCTTAACCCAAGCCGATAATAAGCAGCCACTTACCGGAATCATCCAAGGGGGATCAGCCCGATATCGCTCCCTCTATAACTCATCACTTAACTTGCTCCCGGAACAGAGTCCTGTGTTCGTAGCTGCTTCCCTCAATGCCGATCATAAGCCTTGGCAATTGAAAATAAAAACAATTTCTTCACACCATATTAACGGTCCCCGTATTCTTCAACGTGGAATTAACGAATTCATCGACCGACACATCAGCACTAATGAAAGTGATGACAGTGATTCAATCGTCCAGCCAAAACATATTCGCATTGCTTGCACCGGATCGTTAAGGAAGTATATCCAAAAGGCAAGAACTTGGATCAACCGAACGTTTAACGGGATCGGGTTCAAATATTTGCAATCATACTTGGATGAGTTTTGTTTTCGTCTGAATCTCCAATTGCAGAATACCCCTATTTTCAATCATCTCACCAACATCTGTATGAGGACTTCTGCTATATGAGGGATTTTTGCTACATGAAGATTTCTGCTATACGGGGGATTCCTGTTATATGAAGATTTCTGCTATATGAAGATTTCAGCCATATGAAGAACTCAGCTATACGAGATTTCTGCTATATGAAGATTTCAGCCATATGAAGAACTCAGCTATACGAGATTTCAGCTATATGAGATTTCAGCCATATGAAGAACTCAGCTATACGAGATTTCAGCTATATGAGATTTCTGCGTGAGGATTTTCTGCGTGGGGATTTTCTGCTTGTGAATATCTGCATAAAGCATCTTCATTGGGCCCGTTGAGATGACATGATCTGCAACGAACACCTCATATCATGGCTTTTTTGTCATGCCCTATCCTTGTTTCATGTCGGAAGATAACCATCATATTGACAATAACTCACTTCATACTCTACTCAATGCCTCACTTCGTGCCTCGACCAACATCTTGATCAATCCCTCGATAATACACAATCAATCACTTACAATATTTCAGTCGCTTCCTTCGTTATTCCTAGTTGGAATGCTGAGGTTCCATTTTCCTGACTATAGGGGATACTGACCAAAAGAAGGGGAAAGTAAAACCATATCCCCTGATGAGAAAAGTACATAACCCGGGAACAGGAATGTACTAGATAAAACCTCCTCACTAAACAAGAAACTATTGAAGCATTAAAAAAGCCTAAACTTCGCACTTTTACGATGTTTAGGCGTTCGGTAACTATCATGCCGAATTCTCAACCAGATTAGGTTTAACCTTAAGTTTCTTTTTCGAATCCAGCTTAAGATTCTGCGTTGCATGAAGAACAAAAATGGATAGCATCCCGATATAAAGTAAGAAAAACCCGACAATCGACAGGCTTAGGAGAACCGTAACCGACACAATCTGCACAAATAAGCCAATGCTGTACCACGGATGGGCTAAAAAAAGCTTGATCGATCTATTCATCGCTTGAAAAACCTTCAAATCTTCCATTACGAGCAAAGGAATTGCATAAACTTGAGAAGCCAAAAAAGTCGCACATAAATAAGTTTGAAATACGGCAAACAGGAAAATGGTGTAGCCATTGTTCATGTTCAAATAATACCACCATTCGGATACAGGAATCAGAACAGCCAGAATTAAAACAATCCCTGTCAGAAATGATCTTTTATAATAGTAAAGGAAGGAGCGAAAAAACTCGAAGCGCCTCCTTTTTTCCCCGTTTAGGATCCGATTCATTACAGCATACACCGCCGTCGTAGCGGGGACCAGCGTTAACACAAGAACAAATATGGCCCCCGGAAGAGGAAGCAAAAAAACAGCAGGGAAAATAAATAACGACCATCCTATACTTACTCCAAGAACAGCAAAAATATTTAGAAAGATATTATGCCCTGTTTTGATCAACAGCTTGCTGATGGAAAGCATATGCTGCCCACCTCTCTTTTTACCAAATCTAGATATGCACTCGTTTGTTACAGGTACTTCCTCTTTGATGACCTTCTTATTCCTGTTGTTACCCCTTTCTGGGCGACCTTTCTTGTTCTGGTTGGGTGACTCGATTCGTTGGCCACCCTATTATTCCTGTAAGGTCATCCTATTCGCTGCTGGGTAGCCGGGTCGAACAGCTGCATTTTTTCCAGATTGCAGTACAGCTTGACGGGCGATAATCCTTTAACTTTGGCGTCTGCACTTACTCTGCTTGTTACTTGCTCCCCACCGATATTAAAATAAAGGAGCAGTTCCGCACCGAGATGCTCGACCACTTTTAATGTAGGACAAATAACATTTTTCTCCGGCTCGATATTCAATAGATTGACGGTCACGATATCTTCCGGGCGAATGCCAAACACAACTTCTTTGCCATTGTATTCCGCATACGTCGGCAAGGAGTGTTCGGGGACGGTAAAGGTGTAATCTGCGGTATACAATTGGTTTCCGTCAAGTCTCGCTTTGACAAAATTCATTGGAGGAGAGCCGATAAAGCCGGCGACGAACATATTGTTAGGCTTCTCGTAAAGTTCCTCCGGAACAGCTATCTGCTGTATTTCGCCATCATTCATAACTACGATGCGCTCACCCAGCGTCATGGCTTCCACTTGATCGTGAGTGACATAGATAACGGTGGCCCCCAGCCTTTTGTGCAGCTCGGATAATTCGACTCTCATCTGCACTCTCAGCTTAGCATCGAGATTGCTTAAAGGCTCATCAAACAAAAACACACTCGGATTCCGAACGATCGCCCGACCGACTGCGATTCGCTGCTTTTGTCCTCCGCTAAGCTCGCGCGGCTTTCGGTCCAATAAATTTTCGATGCTCAAAATTGCGGCCGCTTCGGTTATTTTCTTCTCAATTTCCTTTTTGGGTGTTTTTAGATTTTTAAGTCCGAAGCCCAAATTTTCACGGATCGTCATGTGTGGATAAAGAGCATAGTCCTGAAACACCATAGCGATATCCCGGTCTTTGGGATGAACTTTATTAACCAGCCGGCTCCCTATATAAATATCTCCTGAGGTTTGTCTTTCCAGTCCGGCTACCATCCGTAAGGAGGTCGTTTTACCGCATCCGGAAGGGCCGACAAACACTAAGAACTCTCTATCTTTAATCGTAAAATTGGCATTGTTAACGGCAACAACTTTCCCCTTCTTTTCGTCCTCAAACTCTTTGACTATGTCAACAAATCTGACTTCTGCCATTCGACTCTCCCCCTATCCTTTGATCGCTCCGATAGTGATTCCGCGTAAGAAATATTTTTGCAGCGCCAGGAACACGATGATCATAGGCACCGCGCTGAATACGGCTCCAGCCATCATCGCCCCATAATCTTGCAAATACTCAAATCTGAAGCTGGTTAACCCGACCTGCAGCGTCCGCATACTGTTCGTGTTAGTAATCAGAAAAGGCCAGAAGAAATTGTTCCAATGGCCGACAAAAGTAAAGATGCCGAGGACGGCCAAGCCGGGCTTGGAAATGGGCAGAATAATTTTCCAGAAAATCCCGAATTCACTACAGGCGTCTATTCTTCCCGCATCGATTAATGAACCCGGCAAAGAGCTCATAAATTGCTTCATCAGAAAGATACTGCCTACGCTGATCATTCCAGGAACGATCAAGCCTACATAAGAGTTAGCCAGCTCGAACGTGTTGACCACCAGGATATACAGAGGAATTAAGGTAACCTGCCCGGGAATCATCATAGTCGATAACAGGATCCAGAAAGCCCCGTTTCTTCCTGGAAAGCGTAATTTGGCAAAGGCGTAGCCTGCCAAGGAGGCAAAGAAAACATTGATAATCGTACTCATGCCCGCAACGATAACGCTGTTAATAAACCAACGTCCCAAGCCGCCTACTTCAATAATCCTTTTGTACGCGTCTAATGTGGGCTTTTTGGGGATAAGCTGAGGCGGTACGGCCGTTATGGCGGACGAATCCTTAAAGGATGAGCTCAACATCCACAATAAAGGGACAAAAGTAAAGATAGCCCATATTGCCAGCAACACGTATATGACGGACAGTACCAATATCCTCAGCAGCTTTCTTCTCTGGTCCCTTTTCTCATCGAGCCTTAGTTGATACTGAGAATCTATAGCTGATTTGATCTCCATATCCGTCCCCCCTAGTACTCAACATCACTGGACATATATTTAAACTGCAGTACGGAGATCACAATGATCACTATGCCCAGTATGAACGATTCTGCCGCTGCTAGTCCGAACTGATAGTATTGAAAAGCATGCTGGTAGATTAAATAGGCAATCGTCGTGGTGGAGAAGTTAGGTCCCCCCTGAGTCATCACATAAGTCGCTTCGAACACTTGGAAGGAACCGATCACGCCGGTAATCAGCATATAAAGAGTGGTCGGTTTTAACAACGGCCACGTGATATTCTTCATTTTGGACCACCAGCCGGCTGCGTCGATTTCCGCTGCCTCATACAGAGATCTTGGAATCCCTCCCATCGCCGCCAAGTAAAGGATGACTCCACCGCCGTGCCCTCCAATATATGTCATCAGCATTATTGAGAAGAGGGCCGAACTTGAGCTGGCAAGCCACATTTGCTGCCCGATCCCGAACCAGCTTAATATGATGTTCATAAGTCCGGACTTTGTAGGATCGAACATCCACAGCCAGATCAATGACATCGTAATCCCCGAAGTCACCGCCGGTAAGTAAAAAGAGGCTTTAAAAAAAGTTTGCGACCGTTTGTTGAGCGGGAAAATCATCAAAGAAAGAAAAAATGAAATGAGGATATTGACCGGTACCGTTCCAAGTGTATAAATAGTCGTATTGGCCATTGATTTCCAAAAAATTTCATTATTCACCAAATATTTATAGTTATCCAAGCCGATGAAGGTCGATTGCATGACCCCGTATTCTTGAAAGCTCATAATAAAAGCTGTAACGAGAGGATAGACGGTAAAAACAAGAAACAAAAGAAACGGAAGAGCAATGAAAATGTAGCACCACCCGTAGTCCTTAATAAATTGCTTCATGTTCTCCCATTTAGGGTTAGTTTCTTGTGCCGCAACGGTCATAGGTTCAACTCCTTTGCTTGTCCGATGGCCCTTTCACGAGACGTCACTGCATTAGTTAACCATATAGATGGAAGCCTTCCCGCCATGCGAGACGGGAAGCGCTTCGCCGGAACGTTATTTCGGACATTATTTCAAAATGCCCTCCGCTACTTTAGTCCATTGCTGAACGGTTTCCTCTGAAGATAATTCGCCGGCTAAAAATCCTTGGAATTTGGGGCGGATTCCGTCGTTTAGAATTTGCGTCGATTTTTGCGCCAAATCGGGCTCCAGCTTCGCCCCAGGTACGACATACCCAAGCGTCCGCTGAATGAATTTGCCGTTGTCCGTGTTCAATTGCAGCAGATCGGCAAACATTTCTTGCCCCGATTTACGACTTGGCGGGATGAACAAGGTCGCAGCCGTTACGCTGGATTTGGTCCCTGTTATATGCTTGAGCACTTTAGCGGCATTTTCCGTATGCTTGTCCCCTTTATAGTTCTTTTGTTTAAACAGCCACATCCCGCCCCCACCTCCGGTAGCTACTTCTTTTTCCCCTTCGTTATGAGGGAAGGGCAGCAGGACGAAGTCGATTTTTTCCCCTTCTATTTTTCCGGCATCAATCTCTTTATTACGATTGTCGTTAAAACGGACCTGGTACGGACCCGTTCTTCCGTAAATTCCGACCTCCTGGGCTTTGAACATGTCCTCAACCTTTGCCGCATCTATTCCTGCCGTCTCTTTGGGCATAACTCCTTCATCCATCATTTTCTTCAAGAAATCTAAGGTTTCCACCGCCTTGTCGCCGTCCCACATGAACTTTCCTTCCTCCGTCACCGACTTGATAACTCCGTTATTTCTCATTAAGTGAGTGAATGTTTCTTCATTCTTGCCTTGGGTGGCGAAGCCGTATATTTTTTTACCGTTTTCTTCTTTGGAGATTTTTTTGGCTATATCATAGAACTCCTGCCAGGTCCAGCCTTCGCTTTGGATTTTCGCAATGTCGGCGCCGGCTTCCTCCATCATTGTACGGTTGCCGCCCCAAGTATGAATGGAGATCCATTGTGAAATGGCCCAGAGCTTGCCGTCTATCGAAAAATTGTTAATTGCAAATGGCTCCAAGTCGTCCAAATCTGATTTATCCAAGTAGTCGTCAAGCGGGACAGCCAACCCCGTCTTAATAAATTTAGGCTCCATGACGGAGAAAAAAATGTCGGGTGGATTACCGGAATTTAACGCGATGTCAAACTTCTTATCCCCTTCATCCCAGGAAAGAATTTCATATTTCACTTTAATGTCCGGATTCTCCGCTTCCACCTCGGCGATTAATTCCTGTAAATGCTGTTCGTAGCTTTTTTGACCTGTTTCGGCATTTTCCCGATAATGTGGAAAGGTCCAGACGGTAATGACATCCTTGCCGGAACTATCTGCGCCCTTTCCCCCGCCACTGCATCCTGCACTCGTTACAGCTAAACAAAAGATGGATAAAAATAAAAACAGTTTTTTCATTCCTTTTACCCTCCCATTTCTTTGTTCGTTTGCTTCTTTACGAGCTTTCTTCTTTTAGGATTCGAGCCGTTCGGTTGCTTGCTCGACAGCTTTATGAATAAACCCATCCGCTTGCTCTAATAAACGATTGGCCGTTTCATAGGATACTCCAGCCATCAGCATGACTACGGCTGGCTTCACTTTGTCCCCAGACACTTCAAGGGCCTGTCCCGCTTCCTCGTGGGAAACGCCGGCAATTGTGGCCAACATATGTCTGGCACGTTCTCTTAGCTTCTTATTGCTTAGCTGCAGATCAACCATTAAATTTCCATATACTTTCCCCAGCTTGATCATCGTTGCTGTAGTCAGCATATTAAGAATCATTTTTTGCGCAGTGGCCGCTTTCAGACGGGTCGAGCCCGCTATAATTTCCGGACCTGTAACCGCTTCAATTTTGTGCGTCGCAAATTGGCTGATTGCCGCATTGGCGTTACAAGATACAGCTATCGTAGTGGCACCGACTTGTCCCGCATACTTTAAAGCTCCCATCGCATACGGTGTTCTGCCGCTGGCTGCAATTCCGACAACGACATCGGAGGAAGTCAAATTTCTTGCTGCCAAATCCCGTGCTCCCTCCTCTTCATTGTCCTCTGCTCCCTCCACGGTCTGAACCATGGCGCGCTCGCCACCGGCAATGATGGCCTGTACCATGCCGGGAGGTGTACAGAAGGTAGGAGGACATTCCGAAGCGTCGAGAATGCCGATCCTTCCGCTCGTGCCAGCGCCTGAATAAAATAGTCTCCCCCCTGTCTTCAAGGATAAGTAAATCGCCTCGACGGCTGCGGCGATTTGTGGCAGGATAAGACGAACCGCATCGCCTACCGTCCG
The DNA here is from genome assembly GCF_018403245.1 of Paenibacillus sp. J2TS4. GTDB lineage: Bacteria > Bacillota > Bacilli > Paenibacillales > NBRC-103111 > Paenibacillus_L. Next base: position 403,259 of record NZ_BOSH01000001.1, on the reverse strand, counting down.
ATCTTCATCGTTCATGATAGTAATCATCTCTAGAGTGGTTAGTCGATCGATCTTTTCTGTGCGTTCATTAAACTGTTCGGTCGTTAATGCAGACAGGTCTAACCTCATTCCTTCACCTCTCTTGACACAAATTTTATTATTTGGATAAATAGCAAATAAAAGGAATTTGATAATAAAAGAAAAACCCTTCCAAACAACAGAGTTAACAAAATGTATTGGCGAAGGACTCTGGATGGATTTACTAGGGGATCTAGAGATTTCGCAAAAATTAAGCGGTTTCAAAAATTATTCCATGGATATATTATACATAAACAAAACAAAATTACAATTACTTTTTGAAAATCATGAAACTTTATTTCGGAACGGAAAATGGGGCTTTTGTCCAAGAGGAAGTTATATTATGATGTAGAAGGGATTTGATATAGGAGGAATGTTTTGCATGCAACGGCTGCCTGCCTTATTTTTTGCATTAGTCAGTGTCCTGCTTCTGGTCGGCATCAGCATCTCCATTAGCCTGCACCGACCTTGGCTAGTTTTATTGCTATCGATTATTTCGATATCGTTCATTGGACTGGGCTTCGTACTTAAAGCAAAAGCCCGCAGACGCGGGCAAAGGTAATCGTATTTTGTTATCTTTATCTTCCATAACGGCGCGGCGCATCGAATCGTTCTCTAACGGGGGGGAACCCGCAATTATTGGGGCAAAATAAAGCCCATTTTTTGTTTGGCCTCGTTAAGCGTGGCATTCGCGATGACCGATGCCTCCCGAGCTCCTTTTTTCAGGATATCATAGATGGCCCCTGAGCTCCGGATTTCATTATATCTTTGCTGGATCGGCTCAAGCGTCGCCACAACCTGCTCAGCCAAATCTTTTTTGAAGCTGCCATAGCCTTGTCCTTCGTATTTAGCTTCAATCTCTTGGAGGGACAAATCGGAGCAATGGGAATAAATACCCATCAAATTGCTCACCTCGGGCTTGTTCTCCGGATCAAACTTCACTTCACGTCCGGAGTCGGTCACGGCCCGGCTTATTTTTTTGCGGATAACATCTGGAGGGTCCAAGAGAGCGATGAAGCTGCCCGGGTTCGGATTGCTCTTGCTCATCTTTTTGGAGGCGTCGTCCAACGACATAATCCTTGCACCTACCTGTGGAATATACGGTTCAGGAACGCGGAACGTCTCGCCATACCGCTGATTGAACCGATGCGCCACATCACGGGTCAACTCCAAATGCTGCTTCTGATCGTCCCCAACCGGCACCAGATCGGCATTATACAGCAGAATATCCGCCGCCATAAGCGCAGGATAGACGAACAGACCTGCCCCAACTGATTCTTTCCCCGCCGATTTATCCTTAAACTGGGTCATCCGCTCCAGTTCACCCATATAAGCTATCGTCGTTATCAGCCATCCCAGCTCCGTATGGGCCGGTACATGAGACTGCAGAAATACACTTGCTTTGTTCGGATCAATCCCCGCTGCTATAAACAACGCAGCCACTGATTCCGTCTGTTCCTTCAATGCCTCCGGCTTTTGCGGCACGGTTATGGCATGGTGATCGACCACCATGAAATAACACTGATGGCTATGCTGGAGCTCGACAAAATTTTTCATCGCTCCGATATAGTTTCCCAAGGTCAATTGACCGCTAGGCTGAATTCCCGATAAGACTCGCTTCACTATCCTTACCTCCCTATTTATTTGATAACCTCTGCAAAACTCTCCTAGGAACTAGCTTTCCCTTCTCCACTCTTATGGCTGGCTGATAATCTGTGTCGGCCGACGCTAGAGCTTATTGCCAATAAAAAAAGCCTCCTCATCCGCAGGGACGAAAAGACCGTGGTACCACCCTAATTCGCTTGCCGACCATCGCCGAGCAAGCCTCTGAATCTCCTGTAACGGGGAGTTCCGTTCCGCCTATTGAAGACGATGGCCGTTGCCGGCTGTCTCGTTCAGCTTCACGCTCCAGGACCCATTCGTTCGGCCATTCCCACTGGTTCGCACCTTCCACCAGCTCTCTTGAGGGACTTGCCGAGTTACTCTTTCCTGTCATAGCGTTCACTTGTATTCAAGCTAAAAAGATTATGGTTCTTAATTATACATAGAGAAGTTAGTTTGTCAAATAACCGCTCAAGTAAAATGAGGCTGGCAGCCAATCTCCATCTCGTTGCGTGCTTCCGCTGTAGTCCAAGTTCAGTCATTGGCAGTCCTGGCTTCCTCTGCTACAATATTATTGGACAATGCGAAGCATATCCTCTTGATGTAAAACATAGCAATTCAGGTGGACAATAGTCTGGGAGACATTTCAATTCACTGCAGATTTAATCATTTTTATAGCAAAGGAGTCCGATGGTCAATGATCAAGCAAGAACAATGGCATGGAACCGATTTGTACATACTGGAGAACGAGGAGCTATCCCTTTCTCTCTGTCCTTCTGTCGGAAATAACGTGATCCGAATTTATGATAAAAAAGCGGGGCGCGACGTTCTGAGAGCACCGGATAGTTTGGAAACATTGCTGCAAAAACCAGTGCACTACGGAACACCGGTGCTTATTCCACCTAACCGAATTCGCGGCGGCTACTTTAAGGTGGGTAACCAAGAATACCAACTGGACAAAAACGAGAAGAACAATACCGGAAATCATATTCACGGATTTGTCGTAGGGCGGCCATGGGAAGTGACCGGTCACAACGAGGACGGAGAAACCCTCTCTATTACTTCAGTCTTCTCCACGTCTAAATATCCAGAGCTGATGAAGCAATATCCTCACGAGCTCACAGTGGAAATGACCTACGAACTGAGAGGATCGACACTTCTGCAAAAAGTAACGGCGCGTAACAGCAGCGAGATTCCGGCTCCTTTTGGATACGGACTGCACACTTGGTTCCTTCTGGATAATGAACCAGATAGATGGAAACTGCAGCTTCCGGTGTCTGGCACATGGGAGCTGGGTGGGGATTTAATGCCTACTGGCACGATTCTTCCTTTAGGGGAAATGGAAGGCTTGAATGAAGGCATGTCACTGGAAGGCGTAGATCTGGACAACGTGTTCCAAATCGGAGATCATCAGCCTTTGGCGGTTCTAGCACGGGATGGCTACGAAATCCGTTACGTTCCTTCTGGAGAATACAAGCAATGGGTTATTTACACGATGGGAACCGCTCATAACTTTATCTGTCTGGAGCCTTATACTTGGGTTACCAATGCTCCCAACCTCGATATGGACCCGGAGACAACCGGCTTCCGGACGATTGCTCCAGGAGAAAGCCTGAACTTAGAAGTCTTGCTGGAAATCAATCGCAAATAGTTATCCTCTAATGAGGCTTCTCAACAAGCTGCCGGCCCGCACTGGGGCCGGTTTTTATATGCTTAAAAAGAAATTGCAGCTGCCCTTCAGACTGGTCCAAATTTCCAGTTTTTCTTTAGAGTAGAATTCAAGATTTCGTTCATACTACCTATTACTGGAGGTGATACACATGGCACAAGGACAAAGTCGTTCCAGCAATCAACTAGTTGTACCTCAAGCTAACGCAGCTCTTGACCAACTTAAATATGAAGTGGCTCAAGAATTGGGTATCCAAATTCCACAAGACGGCTACATGGGTTACATGGCTACTCGTGATGCAGGAGCAATCGGGGGGCACATTACCCGCCGTCTGGTTCAAATCGCTGAGCAGCAACTAGCTGGTCAATTCAGCCGATAAGACCACTTTTGAATCATTACGCAAATTACAAAAAAGGGGCTGCCCAACAGGTTTACCAGACCTGGGAGCAGTCCCTTTTCTCTATGCCATTCTTTGCGATTGTATAGTCAGTTTAACTCTTTAATATTTCTTGAATCCCTTTTCATAATCAGATTGGCCATATTATAATTTGACTCGAATTGAACACTCGCTCGAAGAGTTCCCTGAATTAGTGCAAATTCAAATAATATTTCTCCATGAGTCCAACGCTTCTTATGCCGCAACGATTCCACGGCCATGTCTTTGAACATCTTCAAATGAGCTTCCGACAATCCTTTTCCTGTGGGTTGAAGCATTCCAGATTTGCTCTCTATCGGAAAATGTTTAATTCCGAACTTGCCGATGGTGTTATTTCTAATTTGAACGAATACTACTCCAGAAGACAAGGGAAGGAGTTCCTCCCGGATTTCACGAAACACTAGCTCTATTTGCTTACTTAACGGCATGTATTCAAAAATCAACCGAGCTCCTCCTTTCAAAAATATTGGATAAAATAGATAAATAAATGGGTCTTATGACTCATTATACTGCGACTATTTACTTAATTCAACAAAATTTTCTATTTTATTACAATATTTTCTTCTATTATTCTTAATTTTCCGACTTATTCTCCTTGTCGTCCCTTAACCTTCCAATCGTGCTGCATTAATTTCAATCAAATTATGGTCCGGATCGAGAATATAGACCTGCGGAAAGCCCGCTATGCTGTTTGGCTTGGCTACATATTCTATCTTGAGTTGATCAAGCTTGGCCAGAGCCTCCGTGTAGCAGGGAACACGAATCGCCAAATGAGCATTTCTTGTATTAATGCTGACATGTGCAGGAGTGTAAGCTTCGTTAACAATGAGATGAAGCTGCTGCCCGCTCCCGCCCACGGCAAACCACGCCCCCGCAAATGGAAAAGGAGGACGTTCCAGATCCTTAAGACCCAGCACCTCCCGATAAAATGCGGATGATTTCTCCAAATCGGTTACCACAAGACTGACATGGTGGAGTTCCGTTGGATTCAACATGTTCCTTCCCCCTTAACCGTATACGCTTCAAGCTCCCCTAGAGCCCTATTCATTCCGTCATGGCCAAATATTGTTGAACGTCAGCAACGCATAAGTCTATCGCCTGCTGCCAGAAATCCGGTTCCTCCAAGCGAACACCCAAATGCTTCCAAGCCAGGTCTTCCACTTGCATCCTTCCCGTATCTCTCAACAGAGCAATATAGCGTTCCTCGAAGCTCTTTCCTTCCCCCAGAGCGGCTGCGTAGATTCCTGCACTGAAAAGATATCCGAACGTATACGGAAAGTTATAGAAGGGGACGCCCGTAATATAAAAATGCAGCTTCGATGCCCAAAAATGAGGATGGTACATACCAAGTGAATTGCCATAAGCCCGCTGTTGAGCCGTTACCATCAGCTCGTTCAGCCTTTCCACGCTGACCATCCCCTGTTGGCGCTCGACATAGAATTCCGTCTCAAACATAAATCTCGCATGGATATTCATAAAAAATGCGATGGAGCGTTGAATTTTATCCTCCAGGAGAGCCTGTTTCTCCGCAGGATCGACCGCCTGCTTAAGAGCAGCGTCGCTCACGACCATTTCGGCGAAGGTAGAAGCCGTCTCGGCCACATTCATCGCATACCTCTGAGCCAGAATGGGCAGGTCTCTCATAACATGCTGATGATATGCGTGCCCCAGCTCATGAGCTAGAGTAGAGACGTTATCCGCCGTTCCTGCGTAGGTCATGAAGATTCGCGTTTGTCCGCTGGCCGGGAAGGAAGTACAGAAGCCTCCCGGTCTTTTGCCTGGCCGATCCTCCGCTTCGATCCAACGATTCTCCAGAGCATGAACGGCGAAATCGGCCATTTGGGGACTGAAACGGCGGAATTGATCGACAATGATAGCAGCTCCTTCATCATAGCTGTATGTTTTGTTGATGCTGCCTACAGGAGCATCCACGTCGTGCCAATCCAGCTTCTGACGACCGAGCAGCCGGGCTTTCCGCTGCAGGTATTGAACGAATATGGCTTTATTCCGCTCAATAGTGTCCCACATCACATCCAGCGTGCGCTGCGACATTCGGTTGATGGCCAGCGGCTCCTGATGGACCGATTGCCAGCCTCTGTGCTTATACAGCTGCAGGCGGAAGCCTGCCAGATGATTAAGCGCATCCGCGCAAAAATCAGCTTGATCGCCCCAGGCTGCCTCCCAGTCGCCGAACAGTCGGGCACGGGCTTCTCTGTCTGACTGATGCAGCTTGTTGAATGCCTGGCCGGCCGACAAGGAGACACTCTGTCCGTTCTCCTCATACGGAATGTGGACCCGGCTGACTATCGTATCATACAGACGGCTCCATCCGTGATAACCGTCTACGGCCAGATCATGAGTCAGAGCCTCCTGCTCGGGAGGCAGCTTCTCCATCGCCTGTGTTCTTCTTTCGTTAATGTAAAAAGAAATCCCCTTCCATTCGTCCTGCTCCATCATGGCATTCCACACTTCATCGGAGATTTGAATCCATAGATGGTCGAGCCGGGTCCAGGCAGACATGACCTCCGCCCGGATCGAGGCTACAGTCCCCGCCAGCCTAACGGCTTTCTTATCCTGTTGATTCTGAGCTGTCAGGCAGGAAGTAAAGGCCGCGCTTTCACTAAGCTTCATCAAGATGGATTGCATCAAGTTCACCAGAGGTACGAGTCTCAGCCCCTCGGAAGCCGTTTGTGGAACACTGGACTGGTCAAGCTGGGAGCCCAAGCTAACCAGATCCTCCCGAATCTGCGTCAAGTAAGCTGCAAATTGCTGGGAATCGCTTCCTCCCGTAAAAAATACATCCAAATCCCATGTTGGATTAAGCTGATTCACACTCATCTACTCCTTTCTTCCAATTGAATCCAGTATCCCTTTCATTAAAGCATAAATAACGGCATTTAGGTAACCGTCGCTTGACAATTTCCGTTTGCTTATAAAAGGGACGTGGGAATATAATGAATACCAAGATTAAATAATTCAGAAATCAGGTGAGCTTATGAAACCACTGCAAATATCCGCCGAAACGGCGCAGAAACTAGCTGCCAAGCTAAATGTTCCATTGGAGCATTTGATGCATATGCCCCAACATATCCTTATGCAGAAGCTGGCCGAATTAGCCAAGGCGGAGACCGCTGACGAGGCTGACACGAAGCAGAAAGAATCATCTGGGAACAATAATCTTGGAGAGAACCAGCAATGATTCCTTTTCAAAACACATGGCCCTACGAAACGATAAAAGAGGATACTTACGTGTTCGAGTGTCCCTTCTGCCAATCCCGTAATGTGCTTATTCCACTGCGCCCCAAAGATTTCGCCGCCATTCGTTCTGGCGCAAAAAAGCTTCTCGTCTTTCCTTGCTGCTACAATAAAGTGACCGTTTTGGACGCAGATTCCGATTATTTGCTGGCCGATCAGCCGCTGCGAAAACCTCCTATTACAAAATAATGGGACTTTCATACTATTAATTGGCAGGATTTTTCATTTCTAAGTGGAATGTATAATTCTGAGGTCCCGTTTCCGAACAGGATGAATAATTAGTAAACGAGTGGTTTTACGTGAGCGGCTTTCTCTTCCTACTGACAAATGCATGTACTCTGTTAACCTTTAGCTACCTTATGCTCAAATTGCACTCCAGGTTAGGTTCGTTTGAGCGGGTAGCTGTTCCGCTTCTGGCCGGAGCGGCGTCGGTTCTCCTCATTCTTCAACCGCTGCCGTATGGAGGAGTTGTCTTCGACTTGCGCTCTCTGCCGCTTATTATGGCGGGACTTTACTACGGATACCCGGTTTCTATGCTGTCTGCCATTCTCCCGCTAACTTATTCCTATATAGTCGAAGGAGGCTTCTCCGGGGCGATGGCCACGGTTCAGGACATTATTATTCCGTCCATCATCAGTTCTTTTTTTCACAGCAGACTGGAGCATAGCGGATATTCGATTATTTCTTTGCACCGCAGTTGGCAGATGGCGCTGGTCATGTTAACTATTCATTTGATCGGAGGCTGGTTCATGGGGCATCCATGGATCACCTCGCTTCATTCAGCGATCTGGATGTTCGTAATCTCTTATATTTTTCTGACCATTCTTATTTTGATCAACAATGAAGAGAATCGAGCCTGGTTAATGCAGAGGTCTCTGCAATTAAAGGCCAACCAGGACAGCCTGACCCGTCTGCCTAATTTACGCAGCTTTATGGAAATCGCCGAAAGAACCATTCAACGGGAACGGATTGCCATCTTGATGGTCGATATCGATAATTTCAAGCATTTCAACGACCGTTGGGGACATCTGGAAGGAGATCGGCTGCTTCGTGAAGTCGGGCAAAGGTTAATGCAGCGAATCGGAGAACGGGATTACATCGCCCGGTACGGAGGGGAAGAATTCATTATTTTATCTCCGACCGATGATCTCCGCTATTTATGCGAGCTGTCCAGACAATTATGCGATGATATTACTCATTTATCACTCGACCTTCCTGAACTGCCCAACGGCTTTAAAATTTCCATCTCCATAGGTCTTTCTGTCTGCACCCATTTGAACGAGTCTTTAAGACAGCTGATCGCCGAAGCGGATGAGGCACTGTACGAATCCAAAAACACGGGGAAGAATCGTTACACTTTCCATCATAAATTGGGATCTGTAAATTTGCATCGCGCCAAGTGACAAGTATGAGAAAAAGGGCCCGCGCGGGCCCTTTTTTTACTACAGGAAAGCTTATATAAACAAACCGAATCAGGGTTGGTTAACAAAATGATAAGCCGGTCCGCTGAGCCTCTGCATCATCAACTGCCGGAGTGCCTCATCCTCCACGTTTTCCTCCAGTGCCTGCCTCATACAACCTAGCCAGGCCTCCGCTCTTTCCGGTGTGATCGGAAAAGGAAGATGTCGGGCGCGCATCATGGGATGTCCGTAAGCTTCCGTATATAAGGACGGACCTCCAAAAAATTGAGTCAAAAACATAAACTGCTTCTCCATGACCGGCAGGATGTCTTCCGGGAAAATGGGAGACAGAAGCGGATGAGCCTGAACTTTGGGGTAAAACGCCTCAACGATCCGGCGTATAACCTCCTCCCCTCCGATCGCTTCATAGATCGTGCTCGATGGCGATGTTGACATAGTCCGTCTCCTTATCAATAATCCACATCATCTTCCGTGGAATTAATTAATGTTTCTTTTATAACAAAAACAAATGCACATACAATCAGAGCGGTCAATAGACTCGTCATGTTCGTTCACCCCTCACATTTGTTTGTAGCTTCATTGTATCATAAACGCTTTCACGGTTCAGTAATCTCTCAGGCATGGATAAAAATTTTTTTCATATAGTTTAGTAAACAAGCCTCTTCATCCGTTATCGGTTATTTGTACTTATTCCATTAGCCATCTTAAGAGAGGAGGGCGATCATGTCCGTCATTCGCTCCAAACGGTTCTTTGTTATGCCTGTTTTTACCCTGGCCATCGCGTTCCTCCTTCTAGCCTACCCTGCCCCTACTTTGGAGGCGGCTATTCGCGGAGTTACTATTTGGTGGGACATTTTGTTCCCTGCCTTGTTTCCTTTTTTTCTTATTTCGGAAATGATGCTGGGCTTTGGGCTCGTCCATTTTTTTGGCACGCTGCTGGACCCGATGATGCGCCCGTTATTCCGGGTTCCAGGGATTGGCGGCTTCGTCATGGCGATGGGCTTTGCTTCGGGTTATCCCGTCGGAGCCCGTTTAACAGCCCAGCTGTGGGAGCAAAAAATGGTCAACCGGGAGGAAGGGGAACGATTAGTCGCCTTCACCACGACGTCCGATCCGGTTTTTCTGATCGGAGCGGTGTCCGTCGGTTTTTTTCACGATGCCAAGCTAGCCATCCTGTTGGCAGCAGCCCATTACGGCGGAGCCGTCCTGCTCGGCTTATTCATGAGATTTCATGGCCCACGGCAGCCAAGCCCCTCTCCGGAAGTAAACCATTCCGGACGGCTTCTGGCCCGGGCTCTTAGGGAAATGCATCGAGCCAGGCTTAAAGATGCCCGCCCCTTTGGCACCATGCTGCAGCAAGCCATCCGCTCCTCCATTCAAATGATTTTTGTTATCGGAGGCTTGGTCGTATTATTCTCCGCTGTCATGGAGGTGCTGCGGCAAAGCCATGCTCTGGATTTCTTTTATGCCTCCATTCAAGCATTGTTTCAATGGCTGTCCATTCCAGCGGTTCTGGCGGATTCGGTCGTCAATGGGTTCTTCGAGGTCACTCTCGGGGCTAAAGCTGCCGGGGAAGCAGGGGGACACATCCCGTTATTGTATAAAGCTATGCTGGCTGCTTTCGTTCTTTCCTGGGGAGGTCTGTCGGTTCATGGACAAATCGTCAGTCTTCTGCACACGACCAACTTGCGTTACTCCCCATTCCTGATGGCCCGGCTTGTTCATGGACTTCTGGCCGCAGGTCTCACGGCCTTGCTATGGAACTGGCTTCAGCCTGAGGCGGCTCCTGCCTTCCTGCCGGTTCTTAAAGAGAATGTTTCCCCCCAATTCCTCCATTGGACTTGGCCGGTTCCGTTAACTCTTGCCGTTCTAACCGTGCTGCTTGCTCTTCTTAGTGTGCTTTCCCTAATCTTCTACCGTTGGAGAAGAACGAGACATTCTACCAAGGTGTAGCTTATATGTATCCCCCATTCGCGCGTCTCTATTCGCCCCCCTATTTGTCCACACGTTGTTGTGTTCTTAATCGGGATTCGGTATAGTGTAGGAAGTACAACGTTTGGGGAGGATCTCTCTTGAAATATTTCGTAGTGGACCGCGGTGACGAGATTTCATTGGGTTTAACCGAGCAATTTCATCAGCTTGCCCGATCCTACGGCATGGAGTTAAATGAAGAAGAGCCCGACATCGTGTTATCCATCGGCGGAGATGGAACGATGCTTCATGCTTTTCACCGCTATCAACATCGATTAGATCATCTATGGTTCGTAGGGATTCATACGGGACGACTCGGATTTTATGCCGACTGGACCCCGAACGAGATCGGACAATTAGCTAAACTGATGAACACGCCTGTAGAGGAAAGTCACGTTAGAATAGCAGAGTATCCTCTGGTCGAAATTCAATTTACGACGCTGGATGGAATAGAAACCTACCTTGCGCTTAATGAATTTACTTTGCGGGGAATTGAAGAAACGATGGTAGCCCAGCTGAACATTAACGATGATATGTTCGAAATGTTTAGAGGAGACGGAATATGCATCTCCACTCCGTCGGGGAGCACGGCTTACAACAAAGCGGTGAACGGAGGACTCATTCATCCCTCTCTCGATGCGATTCAGATAGCCGAAATCGCCTCGATTAACAATCGCGTCTACCGGACGCTGGGATCTTCGATGATTCTGCCCAAGCATCATCACTGCGATATTTATCCTCGCACTAAGAAAAAAGTGCAGCTGTCGATCGACCATCTGTACTCGCAGAGAAACGATGTCATATCGATCCGCTGCAAGGTCGCACCTGATAAAAAGATCAAATTTGCCCGCTTTCGTCCCTTTCCTTTCTGGAACCGGGTGCAAAAGGCGTTTATCGGGACAGAATTTCATTAGCTAATCGCCATGCGTGGCACATACAGAAAAAACGCCACATATGGCGTTTTTCAAATTCTTCAATAACTTCGCGTTTGGGGAACGATAACGACCAACGGGGGAGCTTCACGTACCCCGCTGATCGTCTTCAACAGCCCCATAGTAATGAGTGATGAACCTTCCCGCAACGGATAAAATCAGCACGGAAATAAATTGGATCATGACCACTAGCATGAGAGTAAATCCCCATTAATAACCTCTTCGTTCCATTCGAATCCAAAACCGGGCCGTTCCGGTGTCCGCACTTGACCATTAACACACTCAAGCGGTTCCTGGAATAAATGGCTGGCCCAACTCATCCATTCCAATGAAAGGGAATGTCGAATGACAGGAAAGAGATGAACAGCATACTCAGGGAATAAATGAATACTGGACGGCTTGCCGAATTGCTCCAGCAATACGTTGATTCGTCTCCAACCGGAGATGCCGCCGGTACGCTGTAAATCTGGCGTATACACAGAAGCTGCGTTCATTTGCAAATACCGGTGAAACGGCTGGACGCCATATAAATTTTCTCCGGTAGCTACCGGAATGGACAAGGATCCCGATAGCTTCGCATGCCCTTCTGCGTTATCCGCATCCACCGGTTCCTCGATCCATAGCAAATTGTATTCCTTCAGCTGCTTCTCTACAGACTCTACAGTATCCGCTGACCAGCCCTGATTGACATCAACGATCAGCCCCACGTCTTTTCCGACGGCTTGCCGCACTTCCTGGACAGCTCTTATATCCTCCTGACGATCGGTTCGGCCGAGCCGCATTTTGAGCGAACGGAATCCGGACGCAGCGAATATCTCGGCCTGGCGGGCCGCTTCAGCAGGCGAGACAAGCCAGAGCCCGTCGCTCTGATAAGCCGGGAATATTCCCGGTTCTCCTCCCAGCAGACGGCATACTGGAAGACGTGCCCACTTGCCTGCTATATCCCACAGCGCGATATCGACGAGGGATAGAGCAAACATCGGCAAGCCTTGTCGCCCCAGCAGCTTGATCGCTTCCAGCATCTGCTGCCAGATCAGCTCTATGCTTCTCGGATCTTTCCCCACAACGACAGATTCCAGATGATTCAAGCAAGAGCAAATTGCGTGGGCGCCATTCATGTGAAAGGCCTGTACGTACGAGATGCCTGTCACGCCTTCATCTGTTGTAATATCCAGCAGGACAAATACGATTCGATCTGAATTTCTGACACAGGAGACGACGGGAAAGTGTACTGGAACAGATACAATCCTATGCTTGAAAGAAGTTACTTTCATTATGAGTCCCCCTCTATCTAGGAATCAAGACCAATGGAAATATATTTGATTTCCAGGAACGGATCCAGACCATAATGTCCGCCTTCCCGGCCCATTCCGCTTTCTTTCCACCCTCCGAACGGCGCTTGCGGAGCGCCCGGCAGTGCATCGTTAACACCCACGATCCCGTACTCCAACGCTTCTGAAACCCGATAAGACCGGCTTAAATCACGAGTAAACACATAGGCGGCCAATCCATATAGGCTATCATTCGCCTTCTCGATGACCTCTTCTTCGGTAGCAAAGGATAGAACAGGCGCAACGGGACCGAATGTCTCCTCGTCGCAGATCAGCATATCTTCATGGGCATCGCCAATTAACGTAGGCTCATAGAAATAGCCATTCATTCCTTCAATCCGCTTCCGCTTTCCACCCGTTAATAATTTACCGCCTTTCGCCAAAGCATCGTCCACATGCTCCTGTACTTTTAAATAAGCGGCTTCATTAATGAGCGGACCCATCTCGACGCCGGCTTCCAAGCCGCTGCCCACTCTCAACGACTGAACGCGAGCAGCCAGTTTCTCGGAGAAAATGTCTTTAATGGTGTCCTGAACATAAATGCGGTTTGTACAAATGCAGGTCTGTCCAGCATTACGATATTTGCTGATCAGACAAGATTCTACCGCCAGATCCAGATCGGCATCTTCAAACACGATAAACGGCGCATGTCCGCCTAGTTCCATCGAAACTTTCTTTACCTGCTCAGCAGAACCGGAAATCAAATGTTTGCCGACCCGAGTGGAACCGGTGAAAGCAATTTTCCTTACTTTACGATTCATAAGAAATTCTTCGCCAATCACCGGACCCGGACCCATCACTAGATTAACAACACCAGCAGGGAATCCGGCATCATGGAAAACTTCAAACAAAGCGGCAGCCGTCAGCGGTGTAGCCTCAGCCGGTTTAATGACGACCGTACACCCTGCCGCCAGTGCCGGGGCAATCTTGCGCGTAATCATCGAAGCCGGAAAGTTCCATGGCGTAATCGCGGCCACGACTCCGACGGGCTGACGGATGACCTGAGCACGCTTATGGACAGCTGAGGCCGGGATAATCTCGCCATAGACCCGTTTCGCTTCTTCGCTGTACCAGCGCAAAAATTCAGCGGCCTGCAGCACTTCCCCCCGTGCTTCAGCCAGCGGCTTGCCTTGCTCTAACGTTAATATGCCAGCGATGTGATCCGCTCGTTCCACAAGCAGCTTATACGCATTGTAAAGCGGGGAAGAGCGATCCATTGCCGCGGCCTTCGACCATGTCTTAAATGCGGCGGCAGCAGAATCGATAGCGAGTGCGGTATCGGCTCTGCCTCCGAAGAAGACCGTGCCTACCCCTTCTCCCGTTGCCGGATTGGTGATTTCGAAAGTTTCGCCATCCAAACTTTCCTTCCACTGGCCATCGTAATACATATACCCTTTCATCTACAAGACCTCCCTTATGCCTGTCCAGCGCTTCCGAACAGCAGAATCTTTTCTTTGACAATGCGGGCAATCGTCCCCCGTACGCCTCCGATCATGGCAAAGAGGTCATTATTCTCAGGTTCCGCAAGGTGCCCGCGCATGTAGTCCATCGTTGCCCTTCTCCATTCCGTAGCAATGTTTACTTTGCTGACGCCCCGGGAAATCGCAGTCTTGATATCTTCATGCGGAACCCCCGTCCCTCCATGAAGCACGATCGGGATGCCAACCCGATCATGAATGAGCTGCAGATGATCCAGATCGATATGGATTTGCTCGCCATAAGCCGCATGGATGTTGCCTAAAGCGACTGCCAACGTATTGACATTCGTCTCGCGAACAAAATAAACGGCATCATCCGGATCGGTCAACTGACGGATCTCGTCTTTTCCACGTGTTCCGACTTTGCCAAGTTCCGCTTCCAACGGCAGTCCGATCGCATCAGCCGCTTCTTTAATTTTCTTCGTTACAGAAATATTTTGTTCGATGTCATACATGGATCCGTCATACATGAGCGACGTATACCCACAGCGAATCGCGCGAATAGCCTGTTCATAGCCGTTCCCGTGATCCAAATGAAGAGCAACCGGAACTTTTGCCTGAGCTGCCGCCTCTTTGGCGACCGCTGCCAATATTTCCATCGGCGTATGTCTGAGCGTACCTAGTCCGGTTTGAATCATAACAGGAGATTCCAACTCTTCCGCCATTTTAACAACCGCAACAATACTATCTATATGATCCACGCTGAAAGCGCCCAACGCATAACCATTCTTATGTGCATCTTCAAGCAGACTTAACCCGGATACAAGTGGCATAAATGATCATCTCCTAATTAATAAGTTACTAATTTCTTCGTAATTTCCACATTTTTCACATAACAATCAGTATAAAACTCTTCCAGTTTCCCGGCATGGTCAGCGTTAGGCAGGACGGTTAATGAAGCTGGCACAGGAATCTCATCCAGTTCATCGTTAGACTTCGCAGCAAGAATCGCCGCACCTCGTGCCACGCCCTCCGAATCTCGTACGATATTCAGCGGACGATTTAAAATATCGGCTTTCATCTGCATCCAATACGGATTTTTGGTCGCTCCGCCAATCACCATAAGCCGCTCGATCGGCATATTCTGGCTTTGGAGAAATTCCAACCGATACCGGAATAAACTGCTTAAGCCCTGAATGATGGACGACGCCATTTGTCCGGGATGGGTATTAGTCAGAGCCCCTCCAAACCAGGCTATCTGGACATGCTTCTCGGATTCGCTGTCCCCGAGAGGCGCGGGATAAAACCCCAGACTTTTATTCACGCCGTTTTCTTTGGATAAAACCGTCAATAACTGCTCATAGTTCCAACCGGTGATCGACAGCAGCCATTCGATAATGCCTCCCGTTGTACCTACGGGCTGCAAGGCATAATAGCGGTTGGGCACGACATGGCAGCCGATCGTAAAATTCGGAATTTCCGTGAATTGTTCCATATCCCGATTCTGCATCGTAAGCACTAACGTTTCGGCCGTACCGCAAGAATTCGTCACATCGCCGTCCAATGTGCCTCCGATGCCAAAGGCGCCGACAATATGATCGTGACCCGCAATCGTTACCGGCGTACCTTCCGATATACTCGTATATTCGCTTACCTGCTTTTTAACGGAACCGACCACTTGTCCAGCTTGAACCGTCGTCTGCAGCCATTCCTTCTTAATGCCAAATTCTGCGATCAGGTCATCATCCCATTCACGCCGGCTGATATTAAACAGCATCGTGCGGCTGGCGAGCGATATCTCGGTCCGCTTCACACCAGTTAAACAATAAGCAATATATTCAGCGATATGCAGCCAGGCATGACCTTGCTTCCATTGTTCCGGCATATATTCTTTCATCCATAAAAACTTCATCAAAGAATATTTAGCTTGAGGATATAGTCCGGTTTTACGATAAAACTGCAGAGCTGGCACTCTTTTTTTGACCATACTCAAAAATTGATTTGGACGTTGATCATACCATGCCGAAATCGGGCCAAGCGGTTCGCCGCTTTCATCCAGCATCACTCCGGCCTCGGCAACGCTGGCGATTCCGACCGCCTTGATTTTATGTCCTTGAACCTGTTCCATGCACGAACGGATCGATTTCACCGTGTTTTCCCACAATTCACTGGCCAGATGATAGATCCCTCCGTCTTTAGTAACATGCGCCGGTGTGGAAGTTCGGGCGATCGCCTTAAGTTCCCCCAGCCTATTGTAAGCGGCAGCTTTAATATGTGTAGATCCGATGTCCAGTCCAATGTACAGTGAGTCTTTTTTTCTCATGCTATCCTCTCCACAGTCATGCAATTTTGTTCAATGTGAGTTTATTTATCATTCGGATGCAAGGCAACTTTGAAACAATTTCCCGTACGCGCTGCATCCAAAGCATCCGCTATATTGGTTAACGCGAAATGATGCGTGATTAATGGCTCCAGGTTTAACCCGGCCAACTTTTCAATGGATTTATGATGACTGTATGGGTTGATTGAAGAGCCCAGCAAAGTCAGTTCCCTCGCAAAAATATCATTCGGCGCTATCTCCATGGACCATTCAGGAGGAACAACACCGAAAAACAGAATCGTACCGCCCCGGCCGACGAGCTGCAGCGTTTGTTTGGCTGTATCAATGCGACCCGCCGCTTCAATCGCGACATCGACTCCTAGACCAGCAGTAGCCTCCTGTATGGCCTGAACAACATCGACGGACAACGAGTTCAGTGTCTCGAACCCCCGATCCGCTGCCACCTTCCGCCTATAATCATTCGGTTCTACAATGAAGACCCGGCTGGCGCCGCTCATGCGAGACAGCTCGGCCATCAGGATGCCTACGAAGCCGCCGCCCAATATGGCCACATGATCCCCCTGCCGAATATTGGCCCGTTCAATGCCGTGTATACAGCAGCCGACATTTTCCGTCAAAGCCGCAACCTCCGGCGATATGCCCGGCGGCACCTTGTATACCGTTTTCTCGGGGATGACGCAATATTCGGCGAATCCGCCATCCAGCCGAACGCCATAGCCTTTCTTCTTTAAGCACAGATGCTCTTTGCCAATCCGGCAATATTTACATAATCCGCAGAACAAATGCGGTTCGATCGTCACCAGATCTCCAGGCTGGACCGACTCTACTGCCGATCCGACTGCTTCAACATATCCGGCAAATTCATGACCGATTACAACCGGCGGCTCTGCCGGAAACTTGCCTTCAATAATATGAAAATCGGTGCCGCAGATCGTTGCGGCTGCAACTTTAATGAGCACATCGTGATCTTTTAGCGGAGGCAGCTCTTTCTCTACTAATTCCAGTTTGTGATTTCCTTCGTATTGAGCGGCCAAATATCCCATTATTTATTCTCCATTCGAACAAAGGGCTTAATCGTTTTTCCTTGGCAAAATTCCACGAAGGTTTCCTCCAGTTGCTCAAAAGAAACGACTTTGCTGACCAGTCTTTGGAAGGACTGCTGATTGTTCCGGTATAGCTCAATGTTGTCCGCCATTTCATTCAAGTCAAAATAGAAGGAACGAATCATATAAAAGTCTTTGCGTCGCAAAGCAGGTGTCGGCTCAATCACGAACGGATCATTGCTCTCGCCTAATATGACAAGCGCCCCGCCAGGTTCAACGGCATACAAGCCAATCTTCCGTCCCATGGCGCTGCCGCTGGCTTCAATGACGATTGCGAACTCACCCGCTTCCGGTTCGCCGCTTGCCGTAAAGGGGAAGGCTCCAAACTCCTGAGCGAGGGCGAGACGTTCTTCCGAGGGATCCGCTGCATAGATTGCTGTAAATCCTAATGCCTTAAATGTCAGGATTGTCCCTAATCCCAGCGGACCACAGCCCATCACCAGCACTTTCTCACCAGCGGTTGCGTCAGGATTGCGCCGCATCGCAAGACGAATCGCATGCGCGGCGGTTCCGATCGTATCGAGCAGCAGCACACCATCCATGTCTGTCAAGTCATCTGGAATAGGAATGACATTCCTGGCGGGGACGACAACATATTCGGCATATCCGCCATTGCGCTGCCATCCAACCAGACCGTTAACTTGCTGACAACGATTCGTTTCTCCTGCCAGGCAGTATTTGCATGTTCCGCAATAAATCGGAATATAAATAATGACTCGGGTACCAAGCGCCAGCTTCGCGTTCGCCCCTGCTTGATGGATGACACCAGCAATCTCATGTCCGGGGATATGGTTCGCCCCATTGTGAAACAGTCTTTTGTCCGAACCGCACAGCCCGCAGCAAGTAACCCGGACGACGACATCATCCTCGCTCGTTAAGGAAGGGACTTCCATTTCTACAATTTGAATGTGATCATTACCAACGAATTTAGCTGCCTTCATGTGTAGCCACTCCCTTTTATCCAAAATTGATTTCACCTATTTATTTCACCGCGCCGCCGGTCAATCCGCTGACCAACCAACGCTGTACGAACGATACAATAACCAAAACTGGCACTGTGATGACGGTCGCAGCTGCCATTAATCCTCCCCAATCGACCGCACCGACACCGATAAAGTTAAAGGCCGCTACGGTCAGCGGTGTCGTCTTCGAACCGGAAAGGACCAGCGAAAACAAGAAATAGTTCCATGAGAAAATAAAGGCAAGTGCCGTCGCAACCGAGATTCCGGGAAGAGCAAGCGGCAGATTGATTTGCCACAGGACACGGTACGGTCCGCAGCCGTCAATCATGGCGGACTCTTCCACTTCCCGCGGGAGTCCTTGGAAATAGGACATCATCAACCAGACAATGAGCGGCATCGTAATCACGGTGTGCGTAACGATGAGAGTTAAATAGTTGTCGGTTAATTTCAACTGCGAAGCGATGACATACCATGGGATCAGGAACAGAATCCCCGGAGCCATGCGTGCGATTAAGGTTAAAAAGGCCGTCCACTGCATATTGTAGCGTGCGGCTGCGTAGGCTGCCGGCACGCCCAGAACTAGCCCCAGAATCGTCGAACCGAACGTAATGATCATGCTGTTCATAATATATTTGCCGAAGGGATAAGCCGTAAACAAATCATTGAAATGCTCGCCGGTCGGCCTAAATAGAAACTTCGGCGGATAGGAAGTAATGTCGACGTTATCTTTAAATGCGGACATCAACATCCATACAATCGGAAAAAGAAAGATCACAAAAAAAATGGCTAACTGTACATAAACGATCAAATTCGATTTAAACGTAGAAGTCTTCATTTTATACGTACCTCTTTCGCCACAAGGTCAACAGATAGCTGACAGCCATAACAATAAACAACAGGAATACCATCATCGTGCTTGCCTGGCCCATATTCGCATATAAGAAACCTTGCTGATAACCATAGATATTAAGCGATGTTGACGCATTAATGGGCCCGCCCTGGGTCATGACGTAAATCGTATCGAAAATTCGCAGCATATCGACGGATCTCAGCAGCAAAGCGACTAGAATCGTCTGCTTCAGCATAGGAAGCGTAATATAAAATAATGACTGCGTCTTGGTTGCTCCATCAATATTGGCCGCTTCATAAGGCTCCTCAGGCAATGCCTGAATGCCCCCGAGAATAATCAACGCTATAAACGGCGTCCACTGCCAAATATCAACGATCGATAGCGCCCAGATGACAGAACCCGTACCATTCAGCCATGTTCCAGGCGGCAATCCGAACAGCTCCAGAAAGTAGTTCACAAATCCTAGTGACGGTTCAAACAACAGAACCCAGACCATCCCGGCTGCGACGGATGGAATAATTGCCGGATAGAAGAAAATGGTCCGCAGCGGCTTGATGCCGCGCACCGCTTTGCTGAGCAATATCCCCAGATAAGTACCCAGAATGATTTGAAAAAACAGCGATATCCCGGATATTTGCAGCGTAATCCATGTCGACTTCCAGAACAATGCATCCGTAAACGTTGCTTTAATGTTATCCAACCCAACGAAGGGGAGGCCCCAGAAAGGAGATCCTGGGGTCCACTGCGTGAACATGAGATACACAACATAAATTAAGGGAAAACCAATTAATAATATGGTGAACACTACGGATGGCAGCACCATAACCCAAGGTGCCAACCGATCCATCGTTTTGCGAGAGTTTGGAGAACTCATTTTCGGTCAAGAACCTCCATTATTTTGGTGTCAGCTTCTTTCGCTGCTTCCTCGGCCGTTTTGTCGCCTAACATGACTTTACCTACCATCTCACCAATGATTTGCCGAACTTGTGCCTGGTCTTCTACAGGCGGGCCAACATCCGGATTAGCGTTATCCATAATAAACTTCAGCGCTTCCATCCACTCCTGCTTTAACGGCGTATCCATCGATGATTTAAATTGTTCCGTATCCCAAATGGAAGAACGCGGGCTTGCGATGCCATTAAGCGCCAATTCAAGCTGCATTTCTTTGGAGGTAGCCCACTGCATGAACAACCACGCAGCTTCTTTATGCTTCGAGAACGCATTAATGGACAATCCCCATTGCAATTGAGTCAATTTGCTGCCTCCCGGACCTGGCGGAACAGGGATGACGCTGACATCGTCGATGACGCGCGATGTTTTGGGATCGATAATGGAACTAAGCTCGTTGGTGGATTCGATCTCCATGGCAACCTTGCCTTGGGCAAATAATGCCGATGATTGATAGAACGTGTATTGAATAACTCCCGGAGGACCGTATTTGCTGGCTAAATCCGCATATTGCTGAATCGCTTGCAAACGAACCGGATCCTGGAAGTTGGGCTTGCCGTCATCAAACCATTCTTTTCCGTTGTTATAAATAAAGTTTCCGAATGTAAACGCCATAGCTCCAGGTGCGCCTCTCAAGGTCACGCCTCGGATATCTCCTTTGGAGCCTTCCACAATTTTTTGGGCTGCTGTTTCAATATCCTCCAGCTTTTGCGGCACTTCCGCACCATATTGTTCAAATAACTTTTTATTGTAATAAAGTACCGGGCCTTCGACGTTGATCGGCAAACCCACTAGCTCGCCGTCGAATCTCTCTCCATTTAACGGGCCGTCGAAAAAGTCATCGATATCAAAATCAGGCGAGGTGATTTGTTCATTGGCAACGTAGCTGTCCAGCTTTTCATAAAAACCGGCATTATTATACTGCAATCCTTCTCTTGATTTGAGCGACATAAATACATCGAACTCATCACTTTTGGCCTGCAAGGAAATCAAAGCTTTCTGGCGAACCTGATCTTCCGGAAAAACCATGACATTGACTTTGATTCCGGTCAGTTCCTCAAATTCTTTAATATGAGGTTCCAATGTAGTAATCCATGGCTGTTTGTTGGCCAGCAGCGAAATGTTCTGTCCGGCAAATTGTTTCCAATCGAAGCCTGCCGGTGCGGAACTGTTCTCCGATGGTGTCGGGCTCGAACTCTGACCCTCATTTGTTTTCCCGGAACCACATGCAGTAGTCAGAAGCATAAGTACAGATAGTAAAACGGCTAATGCGGACTTCCAACTTTTTGACATAGATAAGTCTCCCCCTCTGGTATGAATGATTACAGTAGTACAGGGCCAGAAGAAACGGTTTTACCATCTCGATGACGGAAGCGTTTCCCAAGGTGACGAAGATCACCAAAAAAGCCTTGCGATAATTATCTGATAGCGCTACCATATTGTAAAATACATTTTATCAATTTTGTTATAAGTAAAACTTATCTAATCCCAAGGAGCGCTGTTCATGAATCTTCATCATCTCTATGTGTTTTGTGTCGTTGCGGAAGCGAAAAGCTTCGCAGAAGCCGCTGCGAAAATCAATATAAGCCAACCGGCCATCTCACAGCATGTTCAAAAATTGGAGTTTTATCTTGGGAAAAAGCTGATAGAACGCAGGGGCCGCCTGTTTCGTCTGACCAACCATGGGGAAACCTTGCTGGAATATGGACGAAGAATTTTTATGATTGTGGAAGAAGCGGAGACAGCTTTAACACGGGTAGGCCGGCATCAGGAGAAGCTTTTTGTGGGAACTTCCAAAGTGATTGGTACTTATTTCCTTCCTAATTTTATTGCAAGTTTTCTCGAAAAAAATCCTTATTCCAGTTTTCATACTTTCTTGGACGATGATAATGTCGAATTAATAGAAAAACTTATCAAAAATCAGATTGACCTTGCTATTACTTATGAAACCGTTATTTTGCGGGACGAAATCCACGTCTCCCGGATCATTCAGGACGAGCTCGTCCTTGTCCTGCCCGGCAAACATCCTTGGGCGTCCGGTCAAATGGTCTCATTCGAAGAAATATTAACGCTTCCCTTCATTTTCTATAATTCTGGTTTTTTTATTCAGACCATTATGGAAAATATTTTGTCCGGTCATCATGTGAAAGTGAATTTGCAATTTGATCATCTGGAGGCTGTTAAAGCAGCGGTAATTCGAGGTATAGGTGTGTCGATGCTTCCCTACTCAGCGATTCGACTTGAATTGGATTGCGGACTGCTTGCCGTAGCGAACTGTGCGGTTTTTCGGGTGCCTCGCCATATTGTACTGATGCACAAACGATCCGGTGTAACGACAGATATGATCCAGCAATTTCACAATTTTCTGCTCAGTCACGATTGGATGACGATTTAAGATGGCAGCTAACGGATGGTCTGCTGCCAATCATACTGGTACAAGCAGCAGCAAAAGCCCGGCTTAAGCGCCGGGCTTCTATAGTTCTGATCGTCATTCCGCAAGTCCTATTTAAGAAACATCAGGGGCTGGCGCTGTGTTCCGCGGTATCTTTGGACCTTTTTCAAGAATAAAATAAGCGCAGCCAAAATTGCAATATTCGTTCAAGTAATCTTCCAACCCGACAATGGAGCTGTCTTTGTTCGCTTTGGGATGCGTTTCTTTGAAGAAGCCTCTCAATCTTAGCTGACTGTAGCCCCAATCGCCGACAATATAGTCGTATCTTTCAAGCACTTCGCTGTATCGATCCCTGAACGCTTCGTAATTCCAGCCGTTCTTGTTGTCTTTGACCAGTTCGTAAATGTTTCCCCCGACTGTAATCATTTGCCTGCTTCCTCCTTCTTCTTCCGTCTCCTTTACGCATCTCCTTCCGTCCTGTGGACTTGCTCGGACGGTCCAGGCATTACAGGCACATCCTCCTGACGGACGTCCCGCTTTATTGGGAAGAGGCTGCTGCCGATCGCACCTGTTCGTGAGCGTGATAAGAGCTTCTTACCAGGGGACCGGACTCCACATGACTGAAGCCTCTGGCCATCCCTTCCTTCTTAAGCTCGGCAAACTGTTCCGGAGTATAGTAATGCTTGACGGTAAGATGCTTCTTCGTCGGCTGCAGGTACTGCCCAATCGTCAATATTTGAACTCCTACCGCACGAAGGTCATCCATCGTTTGCAATATTTCCTCCCAGGTTTCCCCCACACCGATCATAATACTCGATTTCGTGGGAATGGACGGAGCAAGCTCCTTGGAGCGTTTCAGCAAAGCGAGCGTTCGGCTGTATTTGGCTTTGGAGCGTACTTTATCAGAAAGCCTCTCCACCGTCTCAATGTTATGGTTAAGAATATCCGGTTTGGCCTCGAGCACTTTGCGCAGCGCCAAATCGTTGCCCATGAAATCTGGAATCAATACCTCGACTCCGCATAACGGGAGGCGCTTGCGGACCGCTCGAATTGTCTCCGCAAAAATCAGAGCGCCGCCGTCAAGCAGATCGTCTCTTGCCACGGAAGTAACGACACAATGCTGCAAGCCCATCTGTTCCGCGGCATCGGCTACCCGTCCAGGCTCCAGCATGTCCAGCTCTGTCGGCAGACCGGAATTAACGGCGCAGAACCGGCAGGCCCGCGTGCAAATATCCCCTAAGATCATGAAGGTGGCCGTCCGATTGGCCCAACATTCGTGAATATTGGGACATTTAGCCTCTTCACATACCGTATGTAAAGTTTTGGAGCGCATCATCTTCTTGATTTCTTTAAAATTCTCATCCGTTGTCAGTTTTGTTTTCAGCCATTCCGGCTTTCTTTGCCGTTCCGTTGACATCGTTCTCCCCACTTTCTCCTGGCATCCAAAGTATGTCAGTGGTTATTCAAAATTATATGTATTATACCATGACCTGTCCAACATTCCATAATCGCTTACCGGCTTTGCCACAACGTGAAAAAAACAGCCCTTGTCGCCGTCAGGCAGCAAGGGATGCTGGATCAACTTGTTCAAAATAGGGAGTCCTCCAAGGCAAAATCCTGCCTGGTCTGAGCGATAAGTCGGGTACCTATCGCACTCCCACCTTATCCCGTAACGGTTGAGCATTGACCTCTTTGTGAATACCATGCCGTTTCTTCATAAAACTGCTGGAGCGATGCATCCAGACGCTTTTGAACTTCGGGAACGAAATCGACAGAGCCCTGCTCATTTCTTGTCACCTCATAATCGACTATATAAACCCCGCCTAATATATACCTGGCCGCTAATGCGGACAGAACAGGCTTTAAGGAATAGTCGATCGACAGTAAATGGGCAATGGAACCGCCAATGAAGATAGGCAGAATCAGCTTGTCGGCCAACGCTTTTTGCGGCAGCAGATCCAAATAAGTTTTTAGCACGCCGGTATAAGAGGCTTTATAGACCGGACTCGCTATGATGATCGCATCAGCGCTTTCTACCAATGCATTCGCTCGGACGATCTCAGGACTGTCAAACCTTGCTTGAATCAAATCCTCAGCTGGAAGGTCGGAGACCGAAAGCCATTCGATCTGCATTCCTTTAGCCGTCAAAGCTTCCTTCGCATATTGAATAACGGAAGTCAATCTGGACGTTTTGGACGGACTTCCGGACACAATAACTACTTTACTCATCTGACATACTCCTATCTATATATTGGATTTGAACAATTTTTAACAAAAGTTTATCCCCGTCAGGAATAATAGTCCAGCCTCTTAACCAGCCCACACAATCAGAAATACATTGTGCAGATTAAACTACTATATTCCCATCGATTTAAATGTAATAATGGCATTAGTAGAACCGTAACACCTGCCGCATTTTCTGTCAATATATTCAAATTAGTCTCATTTGCGTTCCAGATTAACCTAGAGCCTCTGAGTCAAGCCTTCGTTCCCGGCTACCCTCCATAATCCGATTGTACCACTCGGCTCCTCTTGCAACAATCGCCCCTTCCCACTTTAAGAATTTGAACGGGTGATCGACTGGTTCCGCAAAGGATTTGCAAGCCTTAGCTTCTGCTGTCTTCTGATGCGTTTTCGCGAATAAGTATGGTAATATAGGATTAGCGAATATCGGAGGAGGAAAATCATGGATAGACCGCTGACAACGTATGAGAAAGACCTGAAGTTTGGCGAAATCCTGCGCAGCATGGGCCGGGTCATGGTAGCTTTTTCGGGGGGAGTCGACAGCACCTTCGTACTAAAAAGAGCCCGGCAGGAATTAGGGGACAATGTACTAGCCGTCACGGCCGCCTCTGAAACCTTCCCGACCCGCGAATTCGACGCCGCCTTGCAATTGGCGGAAGAGATGGGTGTTGAGCTATACCAAACTGAAGTTAAGGAGCTGGAGAACGCTTCTTTTGTACAAAATAATCCGGACCGCTGCTACCATTGCAAAACCGGCCTATATATTCATCTGCAAAATTTGGCCAGACAATTAGGCTACCCTTACTTGCTCGATGGCTCCAACGTCGACGATCTGGGGGATTACCGCCCTGGATTGCAAGCGAAGAATGAACAAGGAGTACGAAGCCCTCTGCAGGAAGCCGGACTGACCAAGGACGAAATCCGGCTATTGTCCAAGGATTTGGGGTTGACTACATGGAACAAACCTGCTTTTGCCTGCTTGTCCTCCCGGATTCCTTATGGAACTAAAATTGAAAAATATAAAATCGATCAATTGGATGAAGCCGAGTATTTTTTGAACAAGCTGGGCTTCTATCAGGTTCGCGTCCGCCATCACGACAAAATCGCCAGAATCGAAGTTATGCCGGAGGAACTCCCTAAAGTGCTGGAGCACCGGGAGGAGATTTACAGCAAGCTGACCTCCATCGGATTTACTTTCGTAACTCTCGATCTTCAAGGTTACCGAACTGGAAGCTTGAACGAGGTGCTTAGCGAGTCCGCCAAACAGAAAGTGAGAGAAGCCTCCGTATGACATTATTGGACGATATTCTCAAGCAGGTTCAATCTGGCGAATTGGATGTGGACGCAGCCAAGGCCCAATTGAATGAACAATGGCGGAGTCAAACCGTTGCCGAGCTTGGTTTTGCGCAGATCGATACGGACCGGGAGCGCAGGGTCGGCTTTCCGGAAGTTATTTTTGGCGAAGGCAAGACGGCTGAGCAGATCACTGGAATTATGAAAAGGATGAGGGAGCAATCGGATCGCATTCTCGCTACCCGAATCGATCAGGCGAAGGCCAATGCTATTCTGCAGGAGGTTGATGGCGCGGCCTACCATCCGACATCCAGGGCGATAACGTGGTTCCGTCATCCGATGCTGAAGGTTCACGACGGTTATATTGCCGTCGTCGCCGCCGGCACATCGGACATGCCTGTCGCCGAGGAGGCCGCGCTGACCGCCGAATGCATGGGCAGCCATGTGGAACGGGTGTATGATGTCGGCGTTGCCGGAATACACCGGCTGTTCCACCGTCTGCCGCTCATCCGCGAGGCGAACGCGATCGTTGTCGCGGCCGGCATGGAAGGCGCGCTGACGAGCGTCGTAGGCGGGCTCGTGTCCAAGCCGGTCATTGCCGTCCCGACGAGCATCGGCTATGGGGCGAGCTTCCAGGGCTTGGCCGCCCTGCTCGCCATGCTTAACTCCTGCGCCCCGGGAATCAGCGTCGTCAATATTGATAACGGCTTTGGTGCAGGCTACTATGCGGGCTTGATTAATCAAAATATGGCAAAAAGGTTGTGAGGCTCGATGAAAATCGCTTATTTGGATTGTTTTTCCGGGATAAGCGGGGATATGACCCTGGCTGCACTAGTGGATGCGGGTGCGGATCGGGAGTATGTTGAGAAGGAACTATCCAGACTTACCATGGAACCTTTCACGCTAGAATGGAAAAGAGTAGTGAAATGCGGGATCTCGTCTCTCAAAATGAACGTAATTCTCGATCCGGACGCCATGCCACAGCATCACAGGCATTACTCAGACATTGTCCGGATGATTGAACAGGCAGGGTTCAGTGAGCGGACGAAGGCCCTCAGCCTCGCTATTTTCGAGAAAATAGGAATAGCCGAAGGAAAAATTCATAATCTGCCGTTGGATAGAGTTCACTTTCATGAGGTCGGTGCCATCGATTCCATCGTTGATGTAATTGGAGTCGCTCTGGCCTTCGATTCCTTGCAAATCGAACGGATTATCTCTTCCCCAATTCCTCTAGGTCATGGGAAGATTAGATGCGATCATGGACTGTATCCGGTCCCCGCTCCGGCCACTTTGGAAATGATGAAGGGACTGCCGATTGCCGATTGTCCATTTTCTATGGAAATGACTACCCCAACCGGTGCTGGAATTGTATCGGGAATCGTAGACCATTTTTCGTCCGGATTGCCTCCAATGATCATAGAAGAGATTGGTTACGGGGCAGGGACACGCGACCTTCCGAACCAGCCGAATGTGCTTAGGGTTGTCATTGGAGAAGCCAAACCGCAATTCATCGCATCATTCGCGGCTGAGCTTGTACCGGGTCACCACCACGACCATCACCACGAGCACGGGCATCAGCACAGTCATGACCATTCGCATCAACACGAGCACGGGCATCAGCACAGTCATGACCATTCGCATCAACACGAGCACGGGCACCAGCATAGTCATGACCATTCGCATCAACACGAGCACGAGCACGGGCATCAGCACAGTCATGACCATTCGCATCAACACGAGCACGAGCACGGGCACAGTCATGACCATTCGCATCACCACGAGCACGGGCACCAGCACAGTCATGACCATTCGCATCAACACGAGCACGAGCACGGGCATCAGCACAGTCATGACCATTCGCATCAACACGAGCACGGGCATCAGCATAGTCATGACCATTGCGATGTGGATGAGAACCATTCCGAGGGGAAGCAGTCTTGACCTTTAAGCAAATGTGGGATTTAAAGTGCAATAATGCACTCTAATTAACCCTTTTTTTCATTTAATGCCTTTAGAGTGCAATTATGCTCCTTATCCATGCTCTTTTTGCAGATAACGGAGTTTTCGGAAAATTAAAAGGTACTTTTGCACCTTATTTCTCCTAATGGGAGCAATGAGCGATTTAAGAGGTACTTTTGCACTTCATTTCCAAAGCGGAACAGCTCGGATTAACAATCCGCCGGGGTTCTTCGGGGATGGACAATTGCAAGACTATCACCAGGAGAGGCTACTGCAAAAATACATTACTTTTGACGAGAATCGGCTCTTTTTTAGCCATCAAGTGCAAAATTACAGTAAAATTCTTCGGTTATTCGAATTTCAGGCCCTGATGGCCAAATCGACTGTATTTTTGCATTAGATTCGTCGAAATGAGGTTAAAAGTTGCCATTCGACTGTACTTTTGCAGTCTTCATAAGATTTAAAAATACTGGATGCACTAGAAACATGAATCGCCCAACCCCCAGACTTATTAATCATCGAAAAAGGCAGGGAAGCGCTCCCTGCCTTTCATCCTCGCACAACGATTAACGGATGAATACTCTTCTTACAGCTATAATATAGGGCATTTTTCAATTAATCTACTTCAGAGGTTCGGAACTCCCTTTTATATTATAGATATTCTTCCTCAGCGGAAGCTCTCGATATGCAATCGGTATAGCCTTTTATGCCGAGAAAATGTTAGAGTCCCAGGCGTTGCTTTATTCTCGGAAACACCTGAAGGGCATTACTGTAAAAGACCTGCTCATGATAGGCTTCCGGAATAAGCCGTTCAACGAAATCGATGTAAACGTCTATTGGTGCCAGCGGCCAATCCGTGCCAAATAACATTTTATCGTAATGGTCGGCATAAATGAGTGCCCTGCGGAAATGATCCATGAACAGCGGCTCCTTCATAAACCGATCGAATTGTGCGGAATCCCCGACGACCAGCCCCGATAAATCGGCATAGACGTTAGCATTTTTATGAACCACCTCTGCCGCATCCATTACCCATGGATCACCCAGATGGCAAATCATAAAGTGAATGTCCCGATGCTGGACCGCCAGTTCGTCAATCGTCAGAGGATGGGAATATTTAAGCAGCCCTTCCGACGAATAGGTATCTCCAGAATGAATGACGACCGGCAAGCGGTATTGTTTGGCTAACTCATAGACAGGGCCGTATATAGCATCATAAACATAATAATGATAGTAGCCGGCGTAGAGCTTGATGCCCGCGACAAAATCTTGGCGCAAACGAGCCTCAATCCGGTCAAGCTCATCCTGTCCTTCGGAGGAAGCAAGGCGCACGGGATTGATCCCGACACATTCCATCAGAAAAGAGGGGACCTCGGCTTCCAAATCGAGTGTCATCGGATTGCCCGCTCCCCGATCCGGAAACCTGCCGGGCTCTTGTTCGGTAACTCCCATGCCAATCCCCATCACGACACCCGAACGCTCGAATTCCTGCTGGAGTCCTGCAGCCGAATAGTCGACAAAAGCCAACTCCCGAGCCGTATGGCGGAAACTTTCAATATTGGATAAATGTATGTGCGCGTCAATAATTTTCACAATCGCTCCCCTTCCTTGTTCCGCTCCTTCTTACCCTTCCTGCTCTCTTCTTGCTTTTCTTGCTCATCTCGCCCTTCTCGCCTTTTCCGGCTCTTCCTGCCCTATTTTAGTCCTATTGCTCTGTTTACTTTTTTTGCTCTACTAGCTCTTATCCTTCTGGCTTGCTTGTAGCTCTTATCCTTCTGGCTCTTGCTTGTAGCTCTTATCCTTCTAGCTCTTGCTTGTAGCTCTTATCCTTCTAGCTCTTGCTTGTTGCTCTTCTTGTCCTTCTTGTCTTTCTGTTTTTCTGCTTTTCTGCTTTTCTACCTTCTCATTTATCTCCTTTTCCCGCCTATGTTCTATCTTCCGCAGGTCTGCCTCTACTTCTCCTTGCTCCCTCTCTCCTATTTTACTTGTCTCCTGTACTGCCGAACTTTATTTGTCTAAGGTCGGTGAAGGATTCGGCTTTCCATTCTTTATCCGTAAACATAAAGAATACAGGCTTCGTATAGACGGTCGCTCCATCCGGAAGCTGGATCCGTTCTTCTGCAAATACACCCATAATCTGATTATTTGAATAGGCATAGGTGTTTTTTGTCGCCTCATCCGTAATCACTAGCATCCGGTCTCCATGCTGCCGGCTGCCAAATTGCAGCAGCCCGTCGGAACGGATGTCCACTCCTCCTGAGCCTCGCTTATAGATTCTGTCCTGCCTTCCGCGAATCCATTGAGCCTCCAAGTCGGCGTCCGTAGAGATGAACCCTTCCACCTTACATTTGAAATCATAGAAGCTTCGCCCCGTATCGTTCTTTATCCGATTAACAACACAGAGAACGGGACTGCCAGGAAGGAGCAGACTATACTGGTCCATTACGAGTCCGCGCTTCTCCTCCAGCTTATCTACCCAGGTCCGAATTCGGATCCCCCTCCATCGATTTCCGAAGTTATCCGTTATCGTTTCAAAAGAGAATTCCTTCCTCTCTTCTTGCAGGCTTAACGGAGAGATTCCTTGAAGCTGCGTACCGATTCCACCCAACCAAGGATTCCACCACGATTTAGGCCCGGGTTCAGGGTAAGAGGTTTCCAGCCATTCTCTTCCGCCGCAATGCAGCGAATGGATGGTATTGCCGAAGCTAGGCGAAGCCTGAATCGTCATCCTACCATTAGTATACCGGTAAGTATCCTCCTCTGCTAGGCGGATAGACAGCTCCTCCCCCCGTGTCGATTCTCGCCGGAAGGCTCCTGTGGACGAACTCGACGCTTCTCCTTCCTCTCTCGTCATCAAAGCACCCGCAGACGGATCTGCCACCGCGGATAAAGGAAGCTCCTCTGCACTATCCGCCCCATCCGATAAAATAAATACGGCGCGCTCGAGCGAGGTTGTTTCCTTTCGCGACTCCATTTCCAAGCAGATCTTCTCCACTCCCTCTCCTTCTGGCGGAGCTGTGAGCTGGAACTCGATCGACTTCATCTGTTCCTCCTGATGGAACTCCCGAAGCTCGGGAATACCGCCAGACTCCGAAGCAAGCGTGAAACGCCCTTCTAGCGGAACCGTCCTTCGTTCCCGCACATTAACGGTATAATCCGCCCCGGCTTTAATAAACGGATTGCCTTCCTGGACGCTCATTTCGAAGGGAGCGGTCAATAACGGGCGGACCGTCTCTCTGCGTTTTAAAGCAAACGAGCGAAAATCGAACCAGTCTCCGAAGCTTCCGTAAGTCATAAAGGTGGAGGGCGTCGTTACTTTCTCCCCTGCTCCCAGCGGGCCTACCGGATGCTCCAGCATTAAATGCCACTCACTCTTTGTCAAGGAAAGAGAAGGATGCCAGGCTATTCCCTGAGCGTAGCCGTCTCCATAGCTAAACAGCCAATTTTCAGAAATATCCTTAACGTTCCAGTCGTCCAAGTGATGGCCTGAAGCATCCTCAGGATCTCTCAAGTCAATCATTTGCCCTGCATAAGGAATAATGGCTTGCATTAGTGAAAAATAAAACCCTTCACCAATAAACATATCCTTCTCGGATGCCCGGTCCCCCAGATTTTGAATCTCATGGAACCTTTCCATGAGGCCATTCGGAAACAGCTTGGCCGTCACACTTAACCGGATGGCTGGAAATTCCTCCGAATCACAATGTGCAGTGAGCACCATCGCCTGTTCCTCTTGGCTAATCGTTATCCGGGAAGCTTTCTTCTTAACAAATTCGGGCGAATAGGGCCGGCCCAGCTTAGGGGACATCCAGCGGCAGCGCGATTCATCGCCATACCGGTGAACCCACATTTCATTATCCGATTTATTGAAATACAGCGTATAGGGCCCGTTAACCAGCACCGCGTGCTTCTCGGTTTCTCCCCCGAATCTTCCTGTCTGTCCCTTGAAGATCCATTCCATAGCTCTTGTAAAATAAACCGCCTCTTCTGCACCGCCCTCCGGAAAGGCCCTGATGCTCAGCGGTTCACTGAGCAGTCCAAAGTCTGCTAGCCTATAGTTCAGGCTGACTGTTTTTTTACCTAAGGGGGGAAGTGCCACACTCAACGACTGCGGCTCGAATTGAAGCCATTCCGTCCTGGGCAGCTCAAATTCAAACACCATAGGCCGCTGATCATGATTCTCTATGGTCACATATCCTTCCTCCGCAATCTGCAGAAAGCTTTCTTCATTTGGAAGCGCCAACGTTACAGTGGCCGGATATTGCGGAACAATGCCGGTACGCAGAAGCACACTTCGGCCGTTAATCAGGCAGCGAGCGGATACACACGGATGCGTTTTCCAATTATCCTGCTCTTCATGAATGGCTCCGACTTCGCAATGCCCTTCTATGACAGCTTCGTCCTCCGCTTGTACCACTCTCTTACTGTTTAGCGCAAACCGAATGTTTTTATCATCGATCCCTTCGAGTTCTACCTGTAACGGGACTTTTGATTTATTGCGAATAACATAACGGACCCGATAGCTTTTTCCAAAAACGAGCTTATGCCCTTCCACTTCTGCATACAGCAAAAAATCATTCGTTTCAATTAAGCGAATACCGCGGCCGGTTTTTTCAAATTCTACACGAAGAGAGAGATTGTCCTTCTGCCACTTGTATTCAAAAAAATCAAAGCCGTTCTCCCTTCTTCCATCCGGCTCGATAGCGATTTCCCTTGTCGAATCTTTGTACCAATCAATAGTTTCAAAATACGGCTGCAGGAGCTCCGTCTGCATAACCGTCGGAATAAAATTCATCAGGTGGGTGGAGCTTTCCTTTCTCTCCCAGAAAAATCCGCACTTTTTATACATCGGAACCGCTTTGGTATTGCCAGGCCAAGTGAACAGGTCCAGTCTGGGCCATTCCATCTCGATAGTTCTCTGCACCGCTTGCCGGATTAAATCGCGTCCAATTTTTTTCCCGTGATAATCCGGTCTAACATTCAAGAGGGGAACGTATAGAGCCCCTTCATCATTCCGGTAATGAGCAAAGCTGCAATAGCCAACCACCTTCTCCCCGTCCAGAGCAAGAAAGGCGCTTAACAGAGTCGAATTCGCGTGTTCCTGCAGAATTCCTTCCTCCGTCCGGTTGGCCGTGCCTCCACCCCAGCCTTCCATGCTGGCGTTCCACATTTCAGCAACGGCTTGAGCATAGCGCGGTTCGTATTCCACTATCCGAATTTCTTCGTTCATGGGGGTCACCTCATTTTGTCTACAAGCGGCAATGAGATCTCTTATAGGACGAACTCTAATCTGCTTTCTCCCCGAATGTAATTCCCAGAATAGCCAATCGGGACAGATCCATATCCTCATTGCCGCGCTGACAGTAATTTTACAAATAATTACCATTATACTGGACGGACCTTGCCAGAGAAAGGGAAAGTTCAACTGTAAATGGTTTTTGACGCGGCCCTTCCGACTTTTACGACCTGGAATAGGCGGGTTAAGACTGGGACATTTCAACCATTCCGTCTAGCCTTCAGCTTTATGTAGATAGAGCGCTCGGACGTGTTCGTAAACCTGCTTGATCGGAACACCATGTGCTCGCGCGGCCTCGGCGCATTCTCCATGCTCGGGAGCAAAATGGACGAGCTTCCCTTCCCTGTATCCTGCTTTAACCGTAATCGGCCCCCACGGAGTCCTTACCTGATCGAAGCTTCTTCCGAGCCGATGGCATGAGACCGGCATATAACGAAGACCCAATGTCGTCGTCTCTTCAAAAATAACGGCTTCCATAGCGGCAAGCCGCTCCTGATCGGCCAGAACATTCAGCATGAGCCCGGGGCGCCCTTTTTTCATGATGATCGGAATCCAATAAACATCGTTAGCTCCTTCCTCCAACAGCCTGTCCGTAATATAGGGACTATGCTCCGGATTCATGTCGTCCAGATTCGTTTGAATGAGCACCATTCCATCATCCCGATGCTCTTGTGCATGATCGAATTTCATCCTTGTCTCCCCTTGTTTGTTACCGATTCCTGACCGGTTTTCCCAAATTATAGCCTCTGCGGGCAGACTATGTAAATGTTGCCTTCGCTGGCGAGGACGGATAAAACATAGCCGCTGGTTACATCCTATGAGACAACTCTTACTTTATTTGGTGATTATTCTACCCCGTTTTTCGACCTGTCTTGCTTTGGAAAAATTTTAACCCTTGAAACATTAGAATTATGTACTTTCTTTGCTTCCTTGATAACAACGGGTGTTTCTGCATTATTACTCTGAATCATTATTCGAACAGGAGGATTAAAGGATGGCGGATTTAAGGCATGGTTTATTTAGAGGCTTGTTAGTCTTTACTTGTGCAGCTCTTCTTCTGGGGTCCCCTGCATATGCCGCACCGGTCAAGTCCCCATCAGATGCCAGATCCTTGAAAGAAGTCTTCATAGAGAGAAAGAATCTTCTCGATCAGATGAGCGCTTTAACCGGAATTCCTTGGTATTACCTCGCTGCAGTTGATCAATATGAAAGAACAATGAAATTGGTCAGAAAAATACCGCTAAATCAATACGGCCTGATCGATATCCATTATTCGGACCGGGAATGGGCAGGCATTATGAATCCCAATCCAGAGGATGCCAACCCTCAATCTATCGTTTTTTTTAACGGGAAAGGAATGGACGGCGATGGGGATGGACTGGCGAATCGCTTCAATGATGTGGACGTTCTTTATTCGATGGCCCAGTTTTTACTGAAATACGGAATCGGGCCGGAAGATTTCGGAATCGGGTTATGGGAATATTATCATAACACGCGAAGTGTTCAGAGAATCAAGCAATTTGCGGACATCTATGCCGCCTTGGACCGGCTTGATCTGCATCAAAAGGCTTTTCCGCTGCCTCTCACCTCAACCTATTCCTACCGGGGAACATGGGGAGCCAGCAGAGGCTGGGGCGGTTACCGAATCCATGAAGGAACCGATATTTTTGCAGGTTATGGAGTCCCTGTCCGAAGCACCTGCTACGGAGTCATTGAAGTCAAAGGATGGAACCGTTACGGAGGCTGGAGAATGGGCATCCGCGATTTGAACAATGTATACCATTATTACGCCCATTTATCCGGCTTTAATAAGAAATGGAAGGAAGGCGACATCATCCAACCAGGTGAAGTCATCGGTTGGGTCGGCAGCTCGGGATACGGCAGGCCCGGAACATCCGGCAAATTTCCTCCACACCTTCATTACGGGGTATATAGGGATAACGGCCTTACTGAATGGTCCTTCGACCCTTACCCGCATTTGCGGAAATGGGAGCGGGAAGAACGCTACCG
This sequence comes from Paenibacillus sp. J2TS4, assembly GCF_018403245.1. GTDB lineage: Bacteria > Bacillota > Bacilli > Paenibacillales > NBRC-103111 > Paenibacillus_L. The sequence goes on along the minus strand of NZ_BOSH01000001.1, from coordinate 367,769 downwards.
CAAAAAGAACCCGGCTTCCTCCTAAACGCTCCTTCCTGGACAAGGAATGGTGTACCCTAACCTCCCTTTGTCATCGATAAACTATGACCGGCCTCATTGGCCGTTTATAGTTTATCGGCCGATTCAGGCGTAACCGGTGTCGACTCGGTGCCCATTCCCGGCTGGACCTGCTGAGGCGGAGCAGGGATCGTGACGCTCGGCGGAAGCGGGGCGGATCCTCCCAGCGGATTTCCCTTGCTGTCTACATAGTACATCGGAGTATCTCCTACTACTAAAACATAAGAAATCGGAATTTCCGTCTCTACAATTTCATGCTCCGAATCAAAAGGAATAATGACCGCTACATCCGCCAAAACCCGGATATAGACTTCCACTAACACCATATTGATCCCTACATTTTCCGACCGGCGGCTTAATTCCACCTGCACACTCCCCTGTGGAACCATACGAATCGGTACGTTCGGACCGAAGGAAGCGATAATAGCACTATTCATCGCCATTCCAAGCGGAATATGTTCGGGAACACTTTCCAGATCAAGCAATACGGATTGCACTTTATTAATCGCATCGGCCGTGATCTTCATATGTTCGGCATAATTAAGCATAAATCCGCTCACCTTGCCATTGTTATCGTACTTCCATTCGATCAATTTATTCAGATCGTTCCCTTGCGTAATGCGGTCCGTAATGGCGGAATTGATAGACTGGGTGGCGATCTGCTTCATCCGTACCGAGGCCAGATGGATGAGCGGCGGCTTCAGATTCTTGTCAATGTAAATGAAGGTTTGCATAGAGAATAACAAGATCAAAATCATCGTGATAAGGAATGTTCTTTTTAGATGAGTTTTGCGCGGATTCCGACTTTTCCATCTACGCCTTCGCATCCCCTTCCCCCCTTGTAAGCAGGCATGCTCTCTCTCCTCTAGCCTATGCCATTCATTTTCAAAAAAGAAGGAAGGGTTCAGCATGCCCCTGTGGAACTTAATGATTTTGACACCGGAAAATGTCCGTAATAGCGTTAAACCTGCTATAATGAAGGAGGAAGACAACAAAGGGGTGACGGCGATTCTCTCCAATGGAATCCGTCACTCCCTTTTTTTTCGTGGAGGAACTATGAGAGCTTTAATCTACTTAATCATTCTTGTCTCTTTCCTGGATACATTCGTGCAGCTGCCGATTATTGGACCTTATGCCAAAAGCCTAGGAGCCGGATCGCTCGGAATCGGCCTCACTATCGGAATGTATTCCCTATCCAATATGGCCGGTAATGTATTCGCCGGGCATTGGATCGATCGGTTCGGCGCAAAAGTCGTGCTGGTTACCGGCATGGTCATTACTGCGGCTGTGCTTTTGTTATATTTGACCGTCCATACCCCCGAGCAGCTGATAGCGGTCCGGTTTGTCCATGGCTTGACCGGAGGGCTGCTGACGCCATGCGCGTTTACCATCGCAGCTTCCAGAGCGTCCATGAACCGGCAAGGACGCGCCATGGCACTGTCGGGAGCTTCGGTTGGAATGGCTGCAATTATCGGCCCGGCTATGGGCGGCATTTTCAAGGCGAAGTGGGGAGTCGATTCGGTCTTTATCGTTACGTCCATTCTACTCGCGCTGTTCTCGCTCGTTGCCTGGGCGGCTCTGCCTAGACAGCCCAAGCGCGACTCCTCCAGAAGTCGGGAGCGGTTAACCTGGTCGGAAGCGATTCCGGAATGGACCCGGCTGCTCCGCAATCCCTATGCAGTCACGGCCTACACCGGAGCGTTCGCCCTTCTTTTTGCGATGGGGGTGCTCACCTTTGCCCTGCCGCTTAAGACCGATGAACTGCTCATGCCCGCCCAGACGGCAGGAATGCTGCTCAGCACCTTTGGCTTGATTGCCATTCTGGTGTTCGTTCTGCCCTCCAACCGGATGTTCGACCGGCTGCCGCCTTTCCGCTTGCTGCTGATTGGACTGGCTATCGTCATGGTATCGTTACTGGGCTTATCCAGCCTGACTAACCTTAGCGCCCTATATGTAGTAATGGGCATATACGGTATTGGATACGCGCTTATTTTTCCTTCTGCCAGCGCGCTTTTGGTTCGGCATGTCCCCAAGGAAGACCGGGGCAAGGCTTTCGGTTTGTTCTACGCCTTCTTCTCGCTTGGCGTAGTGGCCGGTTCTTCCGCCGTGGGGGCCCTGACGTCCGATCCCGATACCGCTTTAGTTATCGCTGCGGGAGGCTTGGTGCTGCTCACGCTCTCCTTGCTGTTAAGAAATAAGAGAATGGCTAGTAATGTAGTAAAGGACAGCGATGCATAAGGAAAGGGGGCAGGGGCGGCCAAGGTGGCGCCTAGCTGTCCAAAGCTGTCCAGCGCAGACGATCTCCCGCGGCTACATCGACAATGTCGAATTTTTCATCGGGCTGAAAGGGCGAGAGCAGATCGATTTCCATTTTTTTCAGCTCGATAACCCGCTTGATAACCGCTCTGCCGCCGGCTTGACCGACGATGGTTTTGCCTGCAAAAGGAGACAGCGAAGCATATGATGGGTTAAATCCTAATGGCAGCGGGTAAGAGGTATGGAGTTCATTCCCATCGCAGAACCGGACTATTCCCCGGGACAAAATTAATGAATTCTGCAGGCGAATCTTTACCCGTTCCCCTTCCTGCTCCATCGCCAGCACAGGATATAACGCTGACTTGCCGTTGCTGGAACGGATATGGACATATCGAGGGGGAACCTCCTCCAAGAGGGTCCACGTAATCCATAAGCAATCCTCGCGCACATCCACCTCTTCCACCGTGATCCAAGGAATTCGGCTGCGGGCTTTTACATGCCCTCCGAGTTCTGAATGATAACCGTCGATTAACGAATGCGCTGCTATTTGCCCCCGATCATCTAACCGGACCCACGCGCTTCTCCCTTCCATTTTCCATTCGCCCAATGAAGTCTCCACGCGAATCTTTTGCTCCACAGGACTGTAAATCCAATAATCGGAATACCCATTCGATAATACTACCTTAACTGCGGTGACCTGCTCTCCTTCGGCACGCAGACCTTGGATCCCGATGATCCGGATTTCGTCTGCCCCGGCACGGATGACCTGATAAGCGGATGCGAATAGTTTTCCTTCCCTTTCACTGCGAAGCACCAGGACAGGATGAGCAACGGAGCCCTCCAGATTAGGGCATTTCCCCGTAAACACCCGATCCTCGTCTGTACATAACCCGTACCAGACAAGCTCATATCCCTGCTCGGATTTCCAATGAGCCTCGACCGCTTCTTGAACAGGTTTATATTCCTCGACAGCATAGATGTAGCCATAGCCATTGTTAGGCTGAGGCGTCCAGCCCTGCAGCTTCTCATCCCCCAGAAGTTGAGTGAAGGTCTCACCGGTCGTTATTCTCTCTCCAAAGCTCAGACCCGGCTTGTCATAATACAGCTCCGTCTCCGCATCCACACCGGCCAGCGTCCAATGCTTTGCTTCCGGACGAGCGCCCTGCAGTTGCAAATCGCTCGATTCGTGAAAGGCATGAAAAGCATAATCCGCGGTCTCTGCTCCATTCACCCAAAAGAAATCAATACTATAGGAGGACTGTTCGTCGATCGAAACCGAGCCGGCCATTCTTTGATAGGCTTCGATCCCGTACAATTCCGGAGCTTGCGCTTCCATGACACTGATGCCAGTATCCTCGTAGACGACAGCAAATTCTCCTCCTTCGAAGGGCTTATATAATTGGCCCTGCTCCAGCTCCGCATCTTTGTTGATTACGACCGTATTGTGGGCAATCGTCTTGGCTCCCCAGCCCAAATGACTGTTGGTGCCGTAAATTCCATAACCGATATCGGCTGATATCTCTTTACCATGAGAGTAATATTGGACGGCAAGAGCATCATCATGAGCATGAGTATTGTTCTGTCCAATCCTCATCAACAGAGTGTTATCATTGCTATCTCTAACGATGCCCAGTCCAAACTGGCCCTTAATGGTATTCCCTTGCGGCAGTATGAAAGCAGCCTCTGGGTGAGACGGGCCGGGATGCTGGAAGAATAAATCTATTCCCCGCGCGCCCAGTTCCTCCGTTATCGATCCATACAGCTCGGCCAGCTTCCTTCCCGCCTCGGCTTTCATCTCGGCATCCGGCGTAAAGCGGTAGAAATACAGCGCTGCACGATAGGTTTCGGGCAGCAATCTCCTGTCGGGCTGTCTCAGATTGACCGTATCCCGCCCCCAATCTCCAAAGCAGGGAAGATGCCCCTGACACAGCACCTCTGTATGATTCCTTACGGCAAACTGAAAAAAACGAGAGCAGGCAAAGGGATGGAAAGCAGCCAATTGCGCTGGATCGGAGGCTCTCATCGCCAGCAGGGCAATGTCCAAAAATATCGATCCCGTAAACAGGCTGTAGCCATAAGATCCTTCATAATACATTCCATCCCGCCCGATAGCATTATAGAAGTAAGCCTCTACCGCCTGAATCCCCCACTGACAGTAATCGTCGTTATCGAGAACCAGTCCTACGGCAAGCATCGCCCGCACTCCATCCGATTCATGGTTCTGCAGATTAGTCAAATTTCCATTCGTTAAATCGTAAATCGGTCCTCCCGGCTCGGACAGCATATAATCATTCAGCATAGCTTCAATATTATCCCGCATCGTCCCGGACATGCCCAGTCTTTGCCGGGCAAGCGAAGGGCCGTCCAGCTCCGGACAGCCGTACAACCAGTCATAATCGTGAGCGACACATACCTTCACCCGGTGCACAATACTGGTCAGCAGATGAATTCGCCCTATTTCAAAGTGGCTCCCGTAAGGAGTAAAGTCCCGTGGCCCAATAGTGCCGGGCAGTATGGCGGAGAAGGCGTCCAACAGCACCAGCGCTTTATGCGCGTACTGCTCGTTGCCCGTCAGCATATAAAGATAGGTCAGCCGGGTGACCATTCCTTCGTGATCTCGCACCCCTCCGAACCAATCCCCAGCGACAAAAAAATTCCACATGCCGATCAAATAGTATCCTTTGCCGTGAAGCTCCAAGCCTTGCCCCTCATCGGGGTATTGCTCGTTAGGGAAGCTCATCCGACAGTGGGGGCATGTGATTGATTTGTGCGGCAGTTCCCTTACATCCGAGAACATCGAACGCTGCTCCTCCACATTCATCGGAAACGGCTTTCCGCAATCCGGACAGCCGGAGATGCCATAGGCGAAGGTCTGCTCCTTCATTCCCAGAATGACATCGTAAATTTGCTCATCCTTCAACTGCACAAAATCGTCGCATCTGCGCTTCATCGAGTCATAAGCTTGGCGTGCCCATGGGTATGCCTGAATATTGGACTTAGCCTGCTCTATATCATGTCTGGTAAAATAAAATCCCCGTTTGGGTTGGATGGTTGTCATCACTCACGATCCTTTCTAGCCTTTGAGAGACCCGATCATAATTCCTTTGACAAAATATTTCTGCACGAACGGATACACGCATATGATCGGAATGGTCGCGACCATAATGGTGGCGGCTTTAATAATATCGGGTGTCACCGCGTTTTCCCGGTTCGGATCATACGATTCGAATTGCTGGAACTGGGATGAGCCTTCGATTACGATTTTTCGCAATACGTTGCCTAGAACCGTTTTGTCCGGAGTGGAAATATACAGCAGGGAGTCGAACCACGCGTTCCAATGAGCCACCGCATACCAGAGAGCAATCGTTGCGATAATAGGCTTGGAAACGGGCAGCACGATAGAGAATAAAATCCGGAAATCATTTGCCCCGTCTATTTTCGCCGATTCCTCAATCTCCTCCGGCAGCGACATAAAATAGTTCCTGACAATAATCATGGAAAAAGCGGCTATCAGCCCGGGCAAGATGAGCACCATCCGGTTGTCCAGCAGGCCCAGCTCTTTGACGAGCAAATAGTTCGGAATCAGACCGCCGCTGAAGAACATTGTGAACACAATGAACAAAGTGAACAGGTTGCGGTTGGGCAAATACTTTTTGGCCAAGGGATAAGCGCACAGCACCGTAAAAATGACATTCAAAAAGGTTCCCAGCACCGTCCTGAAGATGGTGTTGTAATACCCTACCCAAATCATGCGATTATCAAAAACAGCCTTGTACGCTTCGACCGAAAATTCTTTAGGCCACAGCTTTAGGCCATAGACATTGGCAGCGGCAGGAGTACTGAACGAAACGACCAGCACATCAATAAAAGGATACACGGCCGTGAACCCGAACAAGGACAACAAAATAACGTTGAAAGAGTCAAACATTTTCTCGCCGGCGGTTTTTTTACCAATAGTCATCGACATAGCTTCCTCACTCCTTACCAGATTCCATAATCGCTGAACCGTTTGACAATCGTGTTCGTCAGGAGGATCAGCACGAAGGCAATGACATTAATGAACAATCCGGAAGCCGTCGCAAGGCCATACTGCATCTCGGTAATCCCGATCCGATAGGTATAGGTGCTCAGCACATCCCCTACTTCATAAACCGCCGGGTTATAGAAGTTGAACACCTGGTCGAAATCATCGTTAATAATCCCGCCAACGGCAAAGATGAACATGATCGTAATAACCGGAACGAGAGAAGGCAACGTAATATGAAGCATCTGACGCCAACGGTTAGCCCCATCCACGATAGCAGCTTCATACAGGGAAGGATCAATTCCGGACAGCGCAGCCAAATAGATGATGGAGCCCCACCCTACACCTTTCCAAATTTCGGTGCTGACGAGCAGGGTTCGAAACCATTCCTTATCTCCAAAGAAAAATATTTCCGTTCCACCTAACGAAGTAATAATATAGTTTACAATGCCGCGAGTAGGCGAGAAGATCTCCATAAATATCCCGGCCAGAACAACCCAGGATAGAAAATGCGGCAGGTAACTCAACGTCTGGACAATTTTTTTAAAGAATAGAAGCCTGAGCTCATTCAGTAATATAGCCAGTATAATCGGCGCCGGGAAACCAAAGATAAGCTTGTAGCTGCTTATAATAATGGTGTTGCGAAAAGCCGTCGGAAAGTCCCTTCCGGAAAATAAATCGGCAAAATTCTGTAATCCGTTCCACGGGCTTCCGAATATTCCATCGATGAAACGGTAGTCTTTAAAAGCGAGAATAATGCCGTACATCGGCAAGTATTTAAAAATAAAAAAGAAGAGCAAGCAAGGCAGAAGCATAAGCAATAAATTCTTATGTTTCCAGTAGGATTTAGCCCAAGCTTTTAGCGGATGGTGGTGTCTCGTTGGAAGCGATGTTCCCGGGTTGACAGGCGTATTTGCGTTCATCTAATCCCTCCTAAAGGAAAAGCGGCCAGCAGATAGTTAGATTGGCCGCTTGGATAAGCTATTTATTTCAAAGATTGATACCATTCATTGGCTTCCTTCGTTAATTGCTCTCCACCCGATTTCTTCCACTCTTCCACAAACTTGTCGAAAGCATCAAGCGGTTTCTCTCCATTAATGATCGCTGTAAACGTATCCTGCTGCAGCTTGATTAAGTTTTTCTGATACTTGCTCTCCGAGGGGAGAGGAGACTTCACTGCATTCTCGTATCCCGCTCCTTCGAATTTAAAATATTGATCATTAGCCCCGACCCGCTTGGGATCCTGCAGCTGCTTGGAAAATTCCGGCTGAGCGAACGGAGAAAATGTGATGTGACCGCCGATTTTTGCCTGCTCCTCGTTAGTTTTGAAGCCTTCTCTCATAACGATCGTATGTCCGTCAGGACCGTTATCATAGTGTGTCCCCTTGTCTCCGTATTTGACTTTGACGAAGGTGTCAAAATCTCCATAAATCGTATCCCACATTTGCATGATCCGATGTTTTTTATCAGGATCCGCTGCATCCTTACCGAATGCCATATAAGTGGAGCCTACTAATCCGGGCGTAATGTTGCCGAATTTACCATCAGGCCCTACTGGGGGCTTACCATATGCGATTTTGCCTTCTCCCTTGGTCACCTCATCCAGCATCTTAGTATTGTCGCCTCCCAGGAAGTTAGATTCCGGATCGGCTGGCGACCAGTGATAATAGGAGCCGTGGGAGGACACTCCGATTTTGCCGTTAACGAAATCGTGAGAGATGGCCCAGTAGCCGCCCGTATTCTCGCCAATGACCCATTCAGGGTTAATAAGATCTTCTTTTTTCCACTCGCTTAATGTTTCGAGAGCTTGCTTCGTTTCCGGCAGAATTCCGCTCCATACGATTTGACCGTCCCGAATAGTCCAGAATTCCGGATAGACTCCGTAGGCTCCGTATACATTGGTCATTCCGGATTTAGACATTCCGTACGTATCCTTCTTGCCCGATCCATTCGGATCTTCCTGACGGAATTTCATCAAAGCTTCTTTGTATTCCTCAAGCGTCTCCGGAGTTTTGGTAATCCCCACTTTCTCCAGCCAATCCTGTCTCCAGGCGGTGGCCAGACTGAAGACTCCATCGCTGTTGATGCTTGGAATTCCTATGTATTGACCGTTATATTTGACGTAATCCCATATTTTCGGGTCATAGGAATCGACCAGCTTTTTGTAGTTCGGCATATATTGGTTCAGTTCTTCATCGGTATAGGAGGTAATAATTCCCTGATCGTAAAACTTTTGCAAATCGGCACCGCTATAAACCGTCATAAAATCGGGGATCTCGCCCGAAGCCAGCTTGGTGCCAAGAAGCTGCTCTTTCTGAGTAACATCCATATACCATATATTCAATTTGACGTTAAATTTATCTTCTACGAACTTTTTAATGGGCGCATCCTCATCCACAGGACCATATTGATAAGTCAACCAATTTAATGAAATCGTTTTGTCAGCGCTTTCAGTCGGATCAGGACTAGCATTATTACTTGGACTAGAATCTGGGTTTGTATTTGGACTTGCATTGCCGGGTTGCTCCGTCTTTCCGCAAGCCGCCAGACTAGCCGCTATTATGCTTGCTAACGCGATCGATGCTGCCTTGCTCCATTTTCCTTTCATTGAATCCAATTCCCCCTTTTTATTCCCGTCTCTCCCTAAGGATAACGAGCATCAATAGTAACTTACTTCCATATCATATTAACACCCGTTTCTGTAAGCGTCAACAAAAAATAACTGGCGTTATAAAAGAATTTGCCGGTGCCCGGCAAGGGGGAATTAATCTATTAGCGAAGCCGATTGGAACGCTGTCCGAAGCTGGAAACCGTTCCCCCTTCATAAAGCTTAATACTTTTTAAATATATAGTTCGGGGGTCTTTATCCCCCTCCGTAATGATTTCAATTAATCTGTCCACCACGATTTCCTTCTCGGAAGAGTCAGTGTAAAAGGAGGTCAGGGGAGGAACGCTCATCTTTAATAATTCCGAATATCCCCAGCCGACGAGACTAATATCTTTAGGCACCTGCAATCCAAGATCCTTCAGCTTCTGGAGCGCTCCAAACTGAATGACCGAGTTGACGCAGAAAGCCGCCGTATAATCGATTTCCAGCACGGCCATCCTGTTGGCCAACTCATGCCCATCCTCTTCTTTACTTACTTGCACCAATGATTTGTCATAAGGAAGACCCGCTTCCTCCAACGCTTTGATATATCCTTTCAGCGTGTCCTGATGAACCAGTGTATCCAAAGTGCCGCTGAACAGAGCGATTCGCTGGTGCCCCAGGTCAGTTAAATACTTGGTTGCTTCATAAGCAATATTGACCACGTCTGTCACGATAACATTCACATTTTCTTTATCCAGTCCGCTATAAACGACATAAGGAACTCCTGATTCCTCCAGAATATCGAGAATATCGTCGTCGATGTCTCCTGAAATAACGACCCCTGATACTTCTTTATTGCTTAAATATTTGGACAGAGTCGCAAAATCATTAATCGTTGAACGCACATTCATAAAAATCAATCGATAATCGTTCTGACTGGCCACATTCTCGATCATACGCAGATCATGGATATATAGTGGATCATCCGGCTCTCTATTATAGAGAATATAACAAATCTTGGGATAAATTTCGTTATCCCGATAGCCTAGCTCCTTTGCCGCTTTTAAAATAATATGACGGGTATCTTCGGATACAGTACTGTTAGGCGTATTGTTAAGCACTAGAGATACCGCGGTTCTGGAAATTCCCAGATGATCGGCAATGTCTTTTTTGGTGACAGTCATCTTGCAACCCTCTTTCTTTATTGAATCGTCCAATAACGTACGTTATGGTACGAATTTATTATACCTAAAAGCTTCCTAAGAAGAAAGCTGTCAACCAAACAGAGACGACCCGAATGAATCGTCGCTGCTCCTGCGTCACTCCTCATAATAAGGGTGACATGTTTAGCAGCCCCTTTCCAAGCTTCATTTTTACATTGCAGCCCATTCCACTGAGTGTCAAAAATCCCCTCTGCATTTCCCACTCATAATAATATACGTTATTTTGTTGTCAACGTAAGTTTTCGTGCGTTATGTTTGTTGCCGTCAAGTATATAATAATAGATCTAATGGAACACCGAGCTCTCTATGCACTCTTATTGACCAGAAAAAAGACTGGTTTCAGACCGGGAGACCCCCGATCCTTTTTCCAGTCTTGTTACATGAGGAGAAGAATCTTCGATTCTATCTAATGTGCAAGTTTAGGCATAATATGTATTATTCCTGCAAATTGATTTTACGGATAGCTTTGCTGTCCTCATCGTAAACTATGATGTTGCCTTTATTGTCGAAGTCCAGTTGACTGATTTTGTTAATTGGATTGCCATCGTTATAGATTAAATCATCGCCATGGATGTAAAGACTCAGCTGACCCTCGGTAGTTAATTCATAGATGCTGGCCCCATCGGTTAATTAAAATTTCCCCTCATACGATCGGATACTGTCGTAATGAACGTTAATCAAGGAAATAACCGTTTCTACTTTTCGCGGATACCATTGAAGTTTGGATAAAGTATTGTTGCCGTTATTAAGACATAGATCTCTTTATCCGTTACAAGGGCATCGCTCGCGCCAAAAAAATCAATGCCTGTCCCTTCATAAGTATATGTTACCACGGTTACAAGCGAGAGGCACGAACCTTATGTAAATTAACAAGACCGTTGACGGAGCGCTTCGTACAGCAGCACCGTGGTCGCCATAGCGACATTTAACGATTCTGCCCGACCCCTCATCGGAATAAGGACGTTGCGGTTCGCCAAGCGGCTCACTTCGTCCGAAACACCGGCTCCCTCATTACCAACGATGATCCACGTCGCTTGCTTGAAGTCGGTTTCGTAACAGCTTTCCTGGGCATCCAGGGACGTATTGAGCAATTGGATGCCCTGCTCTCCGGCCGCGCGGAGAAACGGCACCAGCTCGGCATGAACGACGGGAAGGTGAAAAAGCGAGCCCATAGTCGCTCTAACCGTCTTCGGGTTATATAAATCGACCGTTCCTCGTCCGAGCACGACTCCCGTCGCCCCCGCCGCATCGGCCACCCGGATAATGGTCCCGAGATTGCCCGGGTCCTGAATCCCGTCGACGACCACGACTAAGCCATCCGGCTGCGATAACAGCGGCTCTGCCCCTAATTCCTTCTTGCTGACAATGGCGGCGATTCCTTGTGGAGTTCGAGTGTCGGTCACCTTGGACAGCACTGCCTCCGTAACCGCTATCCATTCGGTACTTCCAGCGCCATGCCACTCCTGCAGCTCCGTAGGAAGCTCCCGATCCAGCGAATACAGAATGGTCTCGACAGGCTCGTCCGAATGGAGCGCCTCTTGCACCAGATGAGTCCCTTCAATCACATATTTGTTCTGTTCGTCTCTTCCCTTTTTGCTTAACAGTTGGGCCCACTGTTTAACCCGGGAATTGTTAGCCGATGTTATTTCGTTGGTCATATAGCCTCCATCATTTTGCGAAAGTTTTTTCAAATTTCGCCAAATCTTCGTTCTTACCGACGACTACGAGCACATCCGTTGCTTTAATTCTATCTTCCGCATGCGGGGCAATATTCATTCGGTTTCCGGTTTTGATCGCCATTACATTACAATGATATTTGGCCCGGATATCGAGATCGAGCAAGCTTTTTCCAACCATCTGGGGAGTTGCCTGAATTTCTACAATACTATAATCATCAGATAATTCTATGAAATCTAGTATATTCGGCGATATTAAATGATGCGCCAGCCGGTTGCCCATATCTCTTTCCGGAAAAATCACTTTGTCCGCGCCGATCTTCTTCAAGACGTTTCCATGCAAATCATTCTGAGCTTTGACAATAATCGTCTTCACTCCAAGGTCTTTAAGAATCAGCGTCGTCAAAATACTCGATTGAATATCCTGCCCAATGGCGACAACTACAATATCGAAGTGATGAATACCCAGCGCCTTTAACGCTTCTTCATCCGTCGAATCGGCTTGGACCGCTTGCGTGACGCAAGTGCTTAAATCCTGAACTCTCTGTCCGTTGGAATCGACCACCAGCACGTCGTATCCGAACGTGCACAAAGATTTGGCCACGCTCGATCCGAAGCGGCCCATTCCAATAACAGCAAACTGTTTTTTCATCTATACCGCCCCTTTAAATTCTGACTAGATTATATCACACCTCGCAAGATCATACATAAAAGAGGAGGTTTAGACACATATTAAGGAAATAGGTGGACAAAACTCTACACGACAACGGAGGGTTTTCTCAGAATGAATATTAACTTACGACAGGCAATCGTGCAACGTGTGCAGGGCAAATCGACCGAAGAACTGACCGAAGTCATCCAGGATTCCGTCGGAGGGACCGATCAGGCTCTTCCCGGACTGGGAGTGCTGTTCGAAATTATATGGGAAAATACGGATGATGCCATCCACTCTACGCTTGTCCAAACGCTTAAAGATCATCTCCCCCATTAGAACGTTCGGGAAAGATTCACTATAGCCCTGCTAAACAGCATAAATTGATTATCAAATTCCAGGCTCGTCCCAAAAAAATAAAGGCCGGTGGTGTTTCTACCTCGGCCTGTTGTAAAATAACCCCACTCTTTTAATCATTAAAACGGCAAAACGTATTGGGAACCTTCCTTTTCCCTAGAGCCTCTCCAGATCGGAACTGATCCAGGTTCGGTTCCAGAACATTCAGCACATCATGGAAGGTAGTAAACGGAAAATAGACCTCCTCGGCCTCATCCAAATAACGGGCGAGCCTGGCTCTTGCAAAAATCCAGTCGGCAAATCCCGAACCATAGTAATCACTCGTCCCGTCTCCAATGTATAGCACCCGGCTCCCTTGCCGCTTGATATTCCTCACAACTTCCGCTTTACAGCAGCCGCACCATTGACAAGCTTCATTCGGGTTTTGAAAACCGAGACGGTATCCCCCCTCCTCTGTATAATAAATCGGGTTGGAGATAACCTGGTCTACTTTTAAATTCATTTGATGGATAATTTGTTTAATATAATACTCCATTCCATCGCTTAATACGGTAACGGGCACGCCATTTCTATGGCAAAACTCAAGAAATTCGACAGCGCCCTCTCGCGGGCTGACCTGCCGAATCACTTCGTCTACAACCGATTTGCGGTTGGCCAAAAAAGAATAGCTGGTTCTCGCCACTTCCATGGAACCAATCTCACCCGCTTCAAAACTCCGGTACGCCTCTTTAGCTGCCGCTTCATTCACGACTCCAGCCGTTTTCATCAGTAAATCTCCGACATCCTGCTCCATTAATGTGCCGTCAAAATCTGTGACCACCGTTAATTGAGACATCCTATTCTCCACCTGCTTCATCTATTTTGAACAACGTTAAGTTGTCCCTATCTTAACAACAGGCGCGATGTCCGTCAAATGCTCCATTAACGTGCTATCTACTTAACCTTTTTGTAAGCCCTGGCATATCTCAAAATTTTATTGTAGGCTTTCGGATTGCCCAGTTTTCTAAAAATATAAGGATCCGGCCGGAAATTCACTTCCAATATCCACGGATGGAGTTCTTTTCCAATCGCGATATCTACACCAATCTGCTTTAAGCCGCGGAATTTGCCATGCAGCTGCTCGGCCGCATCGACGCCTAATTTGGCAAGCTTGCCCATATATTTATTACGTTCAGACGGATTCATATAATTACCGAGAAGTTGATCCACCGTCCTCAAGGTGCCCCCGTTATGATAATTCGTTACCGCTTTGCGGGGATGGGCCACCCTGCCGATAATTCCGGTGGCCTCCCATTTTCTGGAGGGATTCATCTGAACCATCACCCGAATATCGAAAGGCCTCTGGTCGCATTTTAACAGACGGATTCCTTTCTGTACCAGGTAACGCTTTTTATGAGTATGCCTGCTTAAATCAGCATACATCTCCGAATAAGAAGGAAATTTTCTTTTTTGAGTTCCTTTTTGATAATGGTACCAGGTCTGCTCCCCGTTCTCTTCTTTCTCGACCTTCATGACACCAATGCCGAATGTTCCGAAATTCGGTTTGACATAAACCATATTGTACTTGTTCAGCATTTCCTGCAGACTGCTCTTGGTCATCCACAGCGTCTCCGGAATGGCTGGGCGAATTTTGTCATTCTGCATCAGAATGCTGGTTTTAAGCCACTTATTTGCTGTCAGCCTCACCGTGCTTCCTCCACCTTTGATTTATCAATTTATTTTATGATGGTCATACAATTTAACCAAATTGGCAGCGGTTGTTTTCCAATCAAACCGCTGAATGACATCCTCTCTCGCTTGTTTGCCTAACCGTTGTCCCCATTCCCGGTTACGGGCGAGCTGGACGATCGAACGGGCAAAGGATCTGTAGTTTCTGTAATTATCGATTAGCAGTCCATTGTGCCGGTCCCGGACAATTTCTCCGATCCCTCCGACATTCGAGGCAATGCAGGGCAAACCGGTAGCCATAGCTTCCACATTGACCAATCCAAAGGCTTCATGCTTCTGGGACGGGCAGACAAAGCAATCGGCCATCCAATAAAGCTTGTTCATATTCCGGTGGGATAATTGCCCCATAAAAATGGCTGGAACGCGGCATTGACGGGCATATTTCCTTACTCTCGCCCCGTATTTCGCATTCTGACTCTTTCCGGCAACAACTAACCGGATCGCAGGAACCTCCTTCCTTGCCAGGCGAATGGCTCGAATTAATAACGGCAGCCCTTTACGCGGTATCAGGCGTCCTGCAAAAGCGACGACAAAGGATTCATTAAGCCTATAACGACTCCTTAATTTCTTTCTCTCTTGCAATACAGGGGGTCGAAATCGGTGGAGATCCGCCCCCAGCCAGATTTTCTTTATTTTCGTATTCAGTTGGGGATAGCGTTCCTTCAACACTCCCTGCAAGGACAAGCTGTTGGCTACAATTAAATCAGCTTGGGACAGACAGCGGGTGGCACGCGCATGAGCAATCCTTGATGGAGAAATGAAGGTAAGCGAATGAAGAAACAGGGAAACCGGAGTATTGGGATACCGCTGCTTCACTCGGGGTACAAACAGTGGACGGTTGTCTACTTGGATCCAATCGAAGGTCTGTCCCGACAATCGTACAAGAACATTGGTCAGATAGCGGCCCGGAGTTCCCCCTGGAACGCGGATGATCGTTAAATTACCTTCCCTGGTTAGAGAAGGGTAGCTGGAATGGGTGCGGCTTATAATAGTGACTTGATGGCTCGCGGCCAATTCTTTGGCTATATGATAGATGGATATTTCTACGGAGCCCCCTTTAATGGGGGGAACCGGAATTTGTTCTGGAGCGATAATGAGCAGGTGCATGGGATACGCACATCCTTAAAGGTCATAGTAACGAGCCAGCAAAGATACTGCTATTTTCACTCCAATATCATATGTAGAGGCTTCAGGCAATGTTATGGTTATCTGACATCTCAGGGAATGAAACTAGCCGCCCGATCTATAATGCGGATCTAAAGCGGCTCTGTCTCTTATAAATAGACTCGTTAATTCAGCTTTTTACGTTCCTCGGGTTCAGGCAAGCTGGCCTCCTCGGTCTCATCCACTATCCCTTTAGTAGAATTGCGGAATTCGCGCAGCGTATCTCCAAAAGCTCTTCCGAGCTGCGGCAGCTTGGCCGGTCCAAAGACAATCAGCGCAATCGCCAGGATGATGAGCAGCCCTGAAACCCCTACATTGTTAAACATATCATTACCTCCCATTATTGTGTATTGGTCGATAAAGGAGTCATCCTCTTATAATAATGCCCGGCCAGATAGGCGCTGATTTCAAACAGCGCAATTAATGGAATCGTGACCGACAGGTGCGAGACAAAATCCGGCGGAGAAATCAGCGCCCCGACTATAGCCAATCCGACATAAGCATATTTTCTGGTGGTTTTAAGCCTTGCCGGTGTCAATAGACCGAGACGCGTCATAAACAAGACGACAACAGGCATTTCAAAAGAAACAGCCAGCGGAAACACGACATTGAACATAAAGGTGAAGTAGCGGTCGATTCCATATGTTTCTATTGCTCCAATGGATGCATTCATCGTTTGCATAAACCGGACCATCATCGGAAAAACAACGTAATAACCGAAGCTGGCCCCCATTAGGAACAGCATGAACGATGCTGGAACATAAGCCAAAGTCCCCTTCGCCTCCGCGTCCGTCAATCCCGGTCTGACAAAAGCCCATAGTTGGTAAAGCAGGACAGGCAAGGTAAGCAGGACGGCAACCAGAAAGGCGCATCTCATATAGATGAACAAGCCGTCCGTTAACGAGAACACATTCCAATCAATGCCCGCCGCATCCGGCCTCGATTGGATGTATCGTAACAGCATGGGGGCTATGGACAATCCCGCACATAGCGCAATTATAAAAACCGAGGCAACGACTATCAGTCTTTTGCGAAGCTCTGTTAAATGCAAGACCAGATCGTTATTCGAACTCATGCTTATTCCCCAACCCTTCATCAAGGTGAGACTCTATACGAGAGATCCGCCTTGCTGCAAATATTTCAGGATGCCTTCCGCAGCCCGATAAGCGAGCGCACCGATTGTGCCCGTTGGATTATATCCGCCGTTGTGCGGAAAAGCTGAGGCCCCGACGACGAACACGTTCTCCGCATCCCACATCTGCAGATAGGAATTGACTGCGGAAGTGCCTGGATCGGCCCCCATAACGACGCCTCCCGTATTGTGCGTAGACTGATAAGGGACGATGTCGTAGTTGCTGATTGCTTTGGACACTTCCAGCTTGCTCGGCTTCATTTCTTTCATGACCGCTTCTGTCTTGGTCGACACAAATTTGACAAGCTCCCGGTCCTGGTCCTCGAAATCATAAGTCAATCGAAGCAGCGGAATACCATACACATCCTTATAGGTCGGGTCCAAATCCATATAATGATGTTTCCAAGGCATGTTGGCCCCTTGAATGCTGACGACGAGCATTCGATTAGCGTAATGGATGGACGCCTTCTTAAATTCCTTGCCCCATTTCGGCGTACCGCTCGGGGTCGGATTGCTGGAGATCGGCCTCAAGCCGGTTTGCGTAAAACGGATATTCGCCCCGTGAATAAAATTCAGATCCGTGTGATCAAAGTTATCTCCATTGAAATCATCGAAGCTGGTTCCCAATGCACCCGCTCCCATGTACAGATTAAATTCCCTGTCATCATAAAAGCCGTATGCATTGCCTCCTGTAATCTGATAAGCATAGTTTCTCCCGATCACCCCGGTTCCAGTTGCCGGATCATACGGCTTTCCGAGCTTGGAGTTCAGGAGCAAGCGGACATTCGAGAATACGTAGCTGGCCAGGATGACGAGATCCGCGGGCTGCTCGTACTCTTCGCCTGTTAAAGTGTTAATATAGACAACACCGCTTGCGCGTTTGCCGTCATGGACGATGCGGGTGACGTTAGAATACGTACGAATCTCCAAATTCCCTGTATTCTGGGCTACCGGGATGACGGTAACGATCGGGTCCGCTTTAGCACCATATTCGCAACCAAACCGTTCACAGAAAGCGCAATATTGGCAAGCCGCCCGGGTAATGCCATCCGGATTGGTATAAGTTTCAGACAAGTTAGCCGAAGGAATGACATAAGGGTGATACCCGAGAGCTTTGGCCGCTTCCTCGAACATTTTCATCGCCGGAGTTTTTTTCATTGGAGGAGTGGCGAATGGACTGGAGCGCTGGCCGACCATCGGGTTTTGCTCGGGTTCGCCGCTGATTCCCGCCATTTTCTCATACTTGTCGAAATACGGCTCAAGCTCGTCGTACGTAATGCCCCAATCCTGAAGGATCATTCCTTCGGGAATCTTGTTTTTTCCGTAACGCTCCACTGTTTTGGAATAAATCTCAAAATCATAGGGCAGGAAACGGTAGTTCTGTCCGTTCCAATGAACCCCCGCTCCCCCGATGCCATCCCCCATCAGGAACGAACCGTAACTTCGCATGGGCAGCGCCTTTACTTTTTCCGTATTCCGGAATGTGACCGTCTCCTTCGACAGATCCTGCATCAATTCGTATCGCTGGGCATAGCGAAGCTCGTCATGCACCATGAAGTAGTCTTCCGTTTTGCGCGGCTTTCCCCGTTCTAAAGCGACCACTTTATGCCCCGCTTTGGTCAATTCCGCGGCAATGATGCCCCCCATCCAACCTAAACCTACAACGACTATCGGTACTTTTGGTAATGTAGTAGCCAACTGGCATGTCCCCTTATCTAGTTAGTGACTCATATGATCGTGGAGGCTGGCAGGCTCCATCTTAATAAATTCCTCTTTGTCAATCACATCTAAATAACTCATCTGGTTGCCGGGATAATTACGCATTCTCCATCCGTCCATATTTTTGTTGCCTCCGTACAACGGGTCGGAATACGCTCCCTCAATAGTTAGAGAACGCAGCAAATTAAAGAAAAGCTTACTCGAAATTCCATGCAGCTGAACCTCTTCTCCTTTTTCGAACACCGTCAGCACTTCATCCTGCTGAGCTTCATCCAAATCGGTGAAAGCTTTGCCGTGCTTCCCCTCAGAGTAGTCTTTAAGCGCCTGCAGCCCCAAGGTAATAATTTCGTTACGCTTGAAGCCCGATTGATACCCTTGTGTAGCCTCCGCTTTATAAAAGGGCCCCATCATATAATCTCTGGCGTTCATCCCCCACGGGCCGGCCAATTGGTGATCGATATAATACGCGACACCCAATTCAATAGCGCCTGGACCGAGCTCGTCCTTCGGATAAATGCGTTCCGCCGCCGCCTGGGTCATTAGAAATTGCTCCGTATTCAGGAACATAAGCGCCTGATTATAATCCTTCGTCTGCTTTTCCGGCTGATCCCGCTGTCCAGGCGGCTTAATCGCAGGTCCTCCGGTCATGGATCTCCCAATGACCCCTCCGATAACTCCGCCAGCCACTACTCCGCCAAGCGCCGCGCCCGAATATTTGAGAAACTGGCGTCTGGACTCGTCGCGCGGGGCACCGCCCTGATGCTTGTCATCTGCCACCCCTGACACCTCCATCCATCGTTCTGTTAATTAATCTCAATAAGTAATGGTAGTTTCACCATAACGAGCATTTTTATGCCAAATTCCGTACATGCAAAAATCCGAGGCTTGGAAAGCCCCGGATTCATAGGTTATAGCGGGTTTGCTTATTTGGAAGAACCTCTTGCTTTAATTCCATCATTCACTTCTTTAATAATGTCCGCTCCACCGCGCCCCATCCATTCTTCGACCATTTTATTCCAATCGGTCAGAGGACGTTGGCCGGAAATCATCTTCGTCTGTTCTCCAATAATGTATTTCTTCAGATCGGCCCCCTTACTCGATTCCGTTTCCGAAAAAATTCCGCGACTTGGATCGGCATAGGGAGTTTTGTTGTACTTTGCTTCCATTTCCTCAATTTCTTTAATAAACTGCTGCATTCTCGGGTCATTATAAGAAGCAATGGAATATTGGTTCGCTTCGTCGTTCGGCGCCCAAGGCTTCCAGAATTCATGACGCTGCAGCATATATTGAATCGGCGTTATGCTTTCCGATCCGGGCTTGAGCACCGCTTTGCCGTCCGCCATTTCGTAGCCCTTGCCAACATGACCCATCAGCCAATCAAACACTTCGTTATCCGGCGTTCTTTCCTCAACCGGAACGAACTGTCGGCCGTAATCCATAATCTCCAAAATTTTCTTAACCTTGTCCGGGTCGTTCTTCAGTTTGGAGGAAAGCGTCGACAAGCCAAAATATCCTTGTCCCAATAATCTTCCTTGCGAGCCATCCGGCGCTTCAAAGTGTGGAATCGAGGCGAGCCTGGCCTCCGGATTCACCTCCAGCAGTCCCGTGAAGTACTCCTCCACCATCCCGGTAGGGGTGCCAATGAAAATCCCCGCCTTGCCTGAATAGAACTCTTTATTGGCTTGAGCCCAATTCAACACGGCAAAGTCTTTGGTCACCGCTCCTTCCTTGTAGGCTGCGGCCAGGGTTTCTATCACTTCCTTGCGTCCGGGTCCGATAATCCCGGGAATATAGTCGCCGTTCTCATTCTTGTGATACCATCCGCCCGACCAATAAGCGCCAGCCATATATTCGGGTGATATATCCTCTCCCAGGGCAAAGCCGTACGTATCATCCTTCCCATTGCCGTCCGGGTCATTCTTCGTAAAGGCAATCGCCACTTCCAGTAATTCCTCGTAGTTTGTCGGCATCGACAAACCGAGATTGTCCAGCCAATCCTGACGAATGACGTTGCTGAAAACATAGGTTGGAGCATACATTGGAATGCTGTAGATTTTGCCGTCTACCCGGAACTGATCCCACACGGAATCGGGAACCATCCGGAACGATTCATATTGATCGATGTAATCGTCCAGCGGCAGGAACGCTCCCTGTCTGGCCCATTTATAATAGTTCGAATCGAGATCCTTGATCGCCACAACGTCCGGCATATCCCCCGAAGCCATGACGACCGAAAGCTTGGCATTGAAATCCGATTGCAGAATAAACTGAGATTTGATATGAGCGTTGAATTTCTCCTTGATGGCATCGACTCCGGCGCCCTCCGCTGCCGGGAAGATCGTATAAGCAAAGTTCATAAAGCTGATTTCTTGCATTTTATTATCGTCTGTCTTTTTACCCTCGCTCTCCGGCTGTTTCGGTGCTTCCTTCCCGCTTCCGGCATTACCGCCTGAACAAGCTGAAGCGGTCAGAGCCAGAGCGATTATGAAAGAGCTTGCGGCCATCCATTTCGTTGTTCTCATCTTTCATCCACCTCCGTGTAGAATTGCAGATTCCTCAAGACACCCCGCCACCGTATAAAGTTACTGATTTCCATCAACACCTACGAGTGTGCTGTCAGCCTTTCACCGAGCCCAGCATCACCCCCTTGGCAAAATGCCTCTGCAGAAACGGATAAATGATCAGGATGGGAACGGTGGCCAACAGAATAGCGGCCATCTGAATCGTTTCCGCAGGAGGCGGCTGAACCAGTGTCTGCTGCTCCATCAATGACGTATTATCATTGACGACGACAATTTGGCGAAGCAGCACTTGAATGGGCCACTTGGCCGGATCGCTTAAGTAGATCAATCCGGTAAAATAGGAGTTCCAGTGGCTGACCGCATAGAATAAGCCAAAGGTGGCCAGGGCCGGCTTGGAAAGCGGCAGAATGATGGTGCCGAATATCGTGAACGGATTGGCCCCGTCCATAATGGCCGCTTCGTGCAATTCCTCGGGAATGTTGCGAAAAAACTGGCGAATGACAATCAGATTCCACGGACTGATCAGCACCGGTATAATGAGTGCCCAGATGGAATCCAACAAACCGGTCGCTTTAACGACGAGATAGGTCGGAATAATGCCCGCTCCGAACAGAAATGTAAACAGCACCATAAAAAGAATCGTTCTCTGCCCGACGAATTCTCGGGACAGGCCATAAGCCATCGTCGTTGTAAAAATGAGATTCAGCAGAGTGCCGAGTACCGTAATGAGGATCGTGACCCCGATTGAGCGGATAAACCGGTCATTGCCAAGAATATAGCGGTAAGCGTCCGCCACCCATTCCTTGGGCCACAGAATAAAGTCATTCTCCAGATAATCCTTCATTGAAGAAAAGGATACCGAAAAAATGTACAAAAAAGGAACAAACATACTGATGGAGATTACAATAAGCAGAAAAATATTAACGGTCTCCAGAATCCGATCTCCGATCGTTCGATGAAACATGGGATTCACCTCCCACTCCAGATTTAATAAATGCCTTCTTCTCCGAATTTTTTGGCCAGCCTGTTCGCTGTGATGACCAGCAGGAGTCCAACGACGGACTTAAATAGCCCCACTGCCGTCGCAAAGCTGAAATCCGATTGTAAAATCCCCTTGTAATAGACGTAAGTATCAAGCACGTTCCCTATATCCATCACGTATGGGTTAAGCATTAGAAATACTTGCTCGAAGCCGTTATCCAGCACCGTTCCAAGCCTTAGAATAAGCAGAATGACCACGGTACTGCGAATAGCCGGCAGTGTGATATGCCATATCCTCCTCAAGCGGCTCGCCCCATCGACTACGGCCGCTTCATACAACTCCGGATGGACACCCGCTAAGGCTGCTAGGAAAATGATCGTTCCCCAGCCGGATTCCTTCCAGATCACCTCCAGCACCAGCAGCGGCTTGAACAAAGAAGGAATTTGCAAAAACTGAATCGACTCCAGACCAAACCATGCTTGAAGAAGGTTGTTGACGAGCCCGTCGCTGCGCAAAAATATCGTAACTATTCCAATAACGACGACCCAGGATAAAAAATGCGGGAGGTACACGATCGATTGAATCACTTTTTTAAATCGTTCATGACGGACCTCATTAAGCATAATGGCCAGCAGAATGGGCACCGGAAAAGCAAAGGCAATTTGTAAAAACGACAGGACCAGCGTATTAATCAGCACCTGTACCACTTCGGCATTGTCAAAGATTCTAATAAAATGAGCCCAGCCTACCCAAGGGCTGTCCACAAAGCCTTGAAACGGGCTGTATTCTTTAAAGGCGATGACAGAGCCCAGCAAAGGGACATATTTGTATAGCAAAAAATAGACGAGGCCCGGCAGGACGAACACATACATGTAACGGCCCTGCCATATCTTTTTCTTGCTTCGCATCCACTTGATGGAGAGCTGAGCCGGAATCGGTGAATGGGCTTTCGTTTTTGCATCTGTTTTCATTCGTGTGTTCCCCCTTTCCTGATGATTGTAGTTGTACTGTAAACGGAATGGAGACAAATAGGAAGTTTCCTTTCTTGAATGGATCCTCAGCAAAAAAAGAAACAATTTTTGCATAAAAAGAACCTTTCCCCCTAGGAAGAAAGGTACTGAGAGCTATATTGCCGGCATGATCAAAAATGGAGTCTGTCAGAGCTGTGCCCTTTACGATATTGTTCACGGTATTTTCCCGGAGGGATCCCCGTGCTTTGCTTGAATACTCGGGAGAAATTCTGCGTCGTCGCGTAACAAAGCCGGTCCGTTATCTCCTTGATCGATAAGTCCGAATGCGCCAGCCATTCCTTCGCTTTGGTCATCCGGTAATGAATGAGATAATCGACAAAATTGACTCCCTTTTCTTCCTTAAAGGAACGACTGATGAGTGAAGGCGAGCATTGAAATTCATCCGCCACCTGCTGTAAAGACAAATCGGTTTCGAATTTTTCATGAATGTAATCGATAACCCGATGAATAAGAATGCTTTGTCTCGATTGCCGAGACTGCTCCATCTGACGCTGTATGGCCGGGAACAGCTCGTCGCAGAACCATTGTCGAATCTCTTCCAATGTACTGGCCGAATAAATATTCATATATAAGGGATCATCCATCCAGTCATGGAGATCATACCCTTTGTCGTGTAAACATTGATCGATTTCTCCCAACAGATAGGCGATCAGACCCAGCACGCTTTCCATATTGGCCATAAATTGAGGGACGTCATCCATCATCTGTGAAAACTGTTCCTGTGCCCGGTCAATCTCCCCTTCGGCTATACTGCTCAGAATCATCCGCTGCCAATTGGCAAAGAAACAGTTGAATTGCCGAATCGCCGTTGAGCCTTCCACAAGTTCCCGGCTGATTATAGTATCTCCTCCTGTCAAAAAACGGTAGCGAAGCAGCTGCAGCGCTTGTTCATAGCCGACACTTATCGTGGCCAGGGAGGGATGGGGATCACTTATAGCCACCGTAATCGTATATTGAAAATATTCGCGAACCTTCTCCCTGATCAGGCGGTTCATTTCGTTAACCTTGCTCCAGGTTTCCTCATCCTCTTGCTCCGTACCCAGAATATAGACCACCTGTCCGGGATTGGGAGTCAGGGTAACACAGCTCCGCAGCTCTTCACAAATTTCCTGAATCAGCTTGGAAAGAGCATACATAATGAGGGATCGATCTTTGGATCGGTATTTTTGGCGAAAAGGCACTGGCTGATCCACTTCCAGAGCGCAAACATAAAATCGGCTTCCTTGAAGCGTCAGATGATAAGGAGCCGAATGAGCGGCGAATTCCTGCTCGGTCATTTCTCCTCTAAGCAGCTTGAACAATACGCTTTCCTTTAAATGAGGCAGCTGCTCCTGCCATTGAACCCGCAGCCTTTCATTAGTAGTTAGAACCTTGCTTAAATATACATCCAGCGCTTTAAGATCATCCGCTCCCCGCTCGGCGTCTGAAAATTTGCCGGCCAGCCTCTGAATCGGAAAATATAGCCTGCGTGAGCCAATGATGGAAATGAGCATCCATAATCCAATCAGGACGCCCACGGTTATCCAGGTAAGCCGTCGGATGTTATCCGATTTGGCCGTCAGCTCCGATTGCGGGGTCATGGCTACGTAGGTCCAGTTATTGAAGGATGATTTTTCGGAAGACAGATGATATGCCTCCTGATTATAAGTATACGTCCCCTCAAAAGAAGAAGGATTCAGCCAAAAACGATACAAATCATCCGTAGGGGCCAGCCGGGTCCCGATCTCCTTGGTACTGCTTCCCAGGACGATCCGTCCCTGTTCATCAATAACCAGCAGCTTTCTTCCGCTTCCCAAGCTGGCGGATTGAAACACTTCGTAGATAATATCGGGAGCAACATGCAGCATTAGCCATCCTTCCTGCTCCGGTGAATCGACGGGCACCGGGCGCAGCAGCAGAAATTCTTTCTGCTGGGGATAGGTATAGGGCGGCACAACCATCGCCCCGGTATACTGCGGCTTGGAGAAATGAATGAGCTCATAATAAGGAAAATCCGTCAGTGCCTGCATCCCGTAATGATTCGAGTAAACCTGGTTGAATCGATTGTAGACTAGAGAAATATTGAATAGAGTTCCGTTATAGCTGCGGTATTGGCGGATGATTTCCTTCATGTCCAAAGTCGTTTCCAGTGCCTCCAATTGATCCAGAGAAATTCCAAGGTGAACCGATTTCTCCACCGTTCGATCACTGGCAATTTGTAACGAAGAGGCCTCCAAGCTCTTCAAGATGCCATCCATCTGATATTCGATCTGCTTCAAAATAATTCGATGATTGCGGTCCACCTCCTCTTGCACGCTGGATCCGGCCAAATAAGAGGAGATCAGACCAAGCAGCGTGACCGGAATGACGCTTAACAGCAAAGAGTACATCAACAGCTTTCTTTTAAAGCTTATCTGCTTCAAGAAGCGAATCGATTGCATCACGGTAACTCCCTCCTCAACCAATGAAATAATAATTCGCCCTTGCAATTTAATGTAATCGCTTTCAATATAGTGGTAAAAGGAGAGGCGGTCTCCATGACCCCCTCCTCTTGCCCGCAGATTTAAGGAGCCACCTCCAGGAATTTGATATCCGGGTTTTTCTCCATGGCTGTCCGCAGAGCATATTCGTTTTCAAACAAAGCAACATAATTATCTTTCTTGTCCTTAACCAATTGGGAGTTAATTCGGAATTTCCCCGGGTCGATCGAATCCCCGACTAGCCAACGGGCAAATTGATAGCTCATTCGCTGCAGCATAACCTCCACTCCGTATTCCGCCTTCATTCGATATTCGAACACCTCGAACTGAAGCTGCCCGACCACGCCAAGAATTAAATCCTCGAAGCCGATCGTCTTGAATACTTGAATCGTTCCTTCCTCGGTCAGTTGGTCCATCCCTTTTTGGAACTGCTTGTGCTTCAAAGCATTCTTGACCGTCACCTTGCTGAACAACTCTGGAGAAAAGGTCGGCAGTTCATCATACACAATGGCCGATCCTTGGCTTAAAGAATCTCCGATGCGGAAGATGCCCGGGTCAAACAGCCCGATAATATCTCCAGGATAAGCGACATCGACAATATCCCGGTCCTGAGCGAGAAATTGCTGGGGCTGGGACAGCTTAACGTCTTTACCGACACGCACATGCTTAACTGACATTCCCCGTTCGAACTTACCGGAGCAAATCCGCAGGAAAGCTACCCGATCCCGATGGGCCGGGTTCATATTGGCCTGAATTTTGAACACAAACCCGGAAAATTGCTCTTTCGTCGGCTCAATCTTTCCGGAACCACTTACTCTTGGCTCCGGCTTGGGAGCCAGCTGAAGGAAGTTCTCCAGGAACGTCTGCACTCCAAAATTATTAATAGCGCTGCCGAAGAAGACCGGAGTCAATTCCCCTTGTCTGACCTTCTCCATATCGAAAGGATCCCCAGCAACATCAAGCAGCTCTAAATCTTCACACAGTCTCTCGAATAAATAGTCGCCGGCTATATCCCGGACAAGCGGATCGTCATATCCACTAACCGGCTTTACCTCTATGTCGTCGTGATTGTCGCCTTTAAACAGCTCAATTCTTGTCTGCTCCCGATCGTATACGCCACAGAATTGTTTGCCGGAGCCGATCGGCCAGTTCATCGGATAGGAACGAATGCCGAGCACCTGCTCCAGCTCCTCCAGCAAGTCGAACGGATTCTGCCCTTCCCGGTCCAATTTATTAATAAACGTAAAAATCGGAATCCCCCGTTGACGGCATACCTGAAACAGCTTCTTGGTCTGAACCTCGACCCCTTTGGCCGAATCAATCAACATCACCGCGCTATCGGCAGCAGTAAGCGTACGGTAAGTATCCTCACTGAAATCCTGGTGACCGGGGGTGTCCAATATATTCACTCGACTGCCCTTATAGTCAAACTGCATAACGCTGGAGGTGACGGAAATTCCTCTCTGTTTCTCGATTTCCATCCAGTCTGAGGTGGCGTGTTTATTAGCTTTTCTTCCTTTGACCGTCCCCGCCAGACGGATCGCCCCTCCAAATAGCAGCAGCTTCTCGGTCAATGTTGTTTTCCCCGCATCCGGGTGAGATATGATGGCGAACGTTCTTCTTCTATCTACCTCCGCCTGTAGTTCCTGAACTAATTTAGTCGTCATAGATGGTAATCCCTTTCCTTCGAAGAATAATTATACAGCTGTTATATATGTGGCACTAAAGAAAGCTATCATTCCGTTCCGAAGGAAAGTGCCTCCGAAGCTTCAAACATCATACTCCTTCCCCAAAAAGTGAGGATAGGCTTCGAGGGGATTCCGGGTACTTTTCGGGGACCCCGAACCAACAGATCACTTCTATATAGATGGTCCTTCGGATAGTAGGAATACAAAGCCAAAACTCGCCCTGGAAGCATCTTTCTTTCTCCACTTCATGAGCTTTGAAATCTTTAGTGCCGAGTATATAGCGACATAAATCTGTGGAGATTTAAGTACCTATTTTAACCCTTGACGAGCGTAATGTCCCAATCCGCCTCGGCGATCCAACGGCCGTCGCTGAATTCACGGCCCTTCAACAGGACGCGGTCTTCGTAAACCTCGATATATAATCCTTGTGAGGCTTCTGGTCTGACGATTTCATACTTTCGGTTCATCACCCGGCTGACAGAGGAATTGCGGAACCAATGAAATTGTTCTTGAACGTAAGGCCCCATTCCATCGGTGAAATCCTGATGCTGATGACCCGAAAACACGAACACGTTCGGACACGACTGCACAATGGCGCGAAATTCCTTGGCTCGGATCAAGCGATGTGTTCCCCCATCCTGGCCGGCTTCCGGAAGCGGCTGATGAATCATGACCAGGGCGGGCTTGCCGTCCCGATGCGGCTCCATTTGTTCCTTAAACCAGGCCATCTGCTCATCGGAATACCAGGCGCCCTCCCCAACGTCGGGCTTCTCCTCCATATAAACCTCCTGGGACAGCATAATCAGATGGATTCCGTTAATCCAGGTCTCGTGATAAGGTTTATCTTGCCCCATAAAAGCCTGGAAGGCTTCTCGCGAATCAGCATCGGACTTGCCGTTAGGCATCCCTTCACGGTTAAACTGACCCTGCTTATCCATCCAGATATTATAATAATCATGGTTCCCCATATTCGCATAAAGAGGCGGGAGGTCAAAGCCGTCCAACACTCTTCTAAGCTCCTTATAATCCTTCTCACGGCCGTAGTCGGTCAGATCCCCCGTAATCACGACCGCATCCGGCGAATGGGGAAGCTGCTTCATATCCTCCAGCCCTTTAACCAGATGCTGACTATGAGCAGGTATATCCGGATTGATATGGGGGTCGCTCAAGATCAGCAAAGTTAACAGTAGCCCCTTGGCCGGCACTTCATCTTCAGAGGAAACGGGCGTCGGAGCCGGAGATGAAGGGCCGGGTTCCGCTTCACGGTCTAAGGGAACGGTCCGCTCTCTGAACCATCCTTGTCCAAGCGCTATAATAAAGGCGGCCGCAGCAGCAGCAAGACCTAGCAGCCACTTTATAAAAGCTCTTCTTGACACGGCGTCGCCTCCTTGGGTTGATCTTCCGTATTTTTATTATAGTCGCTTTTTAATCATCCTGCACGCAAGAGATTTACCCCTTGGGACGACATTCCGTCTGCGATTCGATATCGCCGCACAAAAGTCGCGGCGGGAGAAACGTGCACAGAGGTGGCCGGAGGCAGGAGCGCACCAGCGCGGACTGGCCCGAGAGCGGGGGCGCATCGGGCGCGCACTGGCCAGGACGGAGGCGTCCCGGGCGGGCTCCTGCCCGAGAACGGGGGCGCATCGGGCGCCTAACGAAACTGGGTAACCTTATTTGTGCAAAAACAGGCACGGCGGGATTGTAACGAAACTGGGTAACGCTATTACCGGAAAAATCGATAAAAAGAGGTGAAAAAGTGAAGATAACGATACACAGTTTCGTTAGGATTTGAAACAGGGCAAAAATGGCGATTTAACGATATGGAGTTTCGTTACGATCCGTAAATACGATCTTTAAACACGATCCGTGATCGTGATCCGTGATCGTGATCCGTGATCGTGATCCGTAATCCGTAATCCGTAATCCGAATAACCTCTTCAATTACGATCCGCATAACGGTTCCACAACGAATTGACAGCCTCTCTAGTTCCGTTAGAAAATCCAGAAGCACCATTTCACCCGAATATCGGATATGTGTTTCGTAAGCAATATTTGCGATATCGCTTGTTCCCGCTCGCCACTTCCAAATGCTTCAACTCAACCAACTTATGTAGAATGCGTCGGGCATATTGGTCCGATATCTGCAAATGAGCTGCCATTTCCATAGGAGTAAATGGCCATAACTGGCGCCGGGCAAACCGAATAGTTTCCGCCTCAAGGCAAGTCAACTCCGACGATACATCCGTCGCCATGAATCTGCCAATGAAGGAAAGAACAAGCTGCTGGCAACGTTGAGACTCATCCTTGATGGAAAGATAAGCGATCGGCAGTAAGATCCAATGATCGAGCGCCAACAAACAGTGCCGCCAGCATAGATCCTTAAAACGCCGGACATTAAGATCCCTGGCGTGAGGACCATATCCTTGGATTTCAATCGCTCCCTTAATACCTCCAGGCATATAAGCCAGATCGACGTAGCGATATCCATTATGAAAATCGCGCACTTCCCATTCGGGATACAAGTGATCGAAATGTTGAACAGCGGGAAACCAAACGTCTCGCAGAAATTCTATCGTCCCGTGCCCCAGCCCATTCTTAAGCAATTCAAGCCTTCTTTGATTTTTCTCTTGCACAATATTCTTTTCCAGCCACTCCTCATATTTCCGATCGAATGTCGACAACACGCTTCCCTCCTATTTTTCAATTGAAAAACAAAAACGCTCCGATACACAAGTATCGAAGCGGCGTGTGCTTCACGACCAATTAACTCAAGTGTAACCTGCAGCAAAAGTATTGGCAACAGCCAATACTCTACACCTTATATTGCACTGCTACCGATTACTGCTACTACTTACTGCTGTTGCTACTGCTATTAAGCTGATGCATACGCTAGGATTAGCGCCAGCGGCATCATTTAACAGCTGAGCAAAATTTCACAGTGAATATATAGACGATTGTGGATCTAATCATTTTGTTGCAAGGATAAACGGCTATCGCCGTCCCATCCCCGATATAGTTTTTTATTCGTTCCGATTCGTCACCCAGACTACTTCGGACTCCTGCTGCCCGTTAACGGGCCACCAGTGGAAGCCGTCCTGCTCGAGCAAAGCGTGCGCTTCATCCGGGCCCCACGACCCTGCCGGATATGGCCGCAGGTCGCTTGCATCCTCGGTCCATGCAGACGCAATCCGATCCACATATTGCCAAGCTAATGCTACCTCATCCCAACGGGTAAAGTAGGTCGAGTCGCCGCGAGCCGCATCGAACAGCAGCCTTTCATAAGCTTCCGGCGTATTCAATCCTACCTGACAGCTTTGGCAAAAATCCATTGCTACCGGGACAATAACTCCTTCGGAGCCCGGTCTCTTGGCATTGATTTTAATATAAATCCCTTCCATCGGCTGCACTCGGAAGACAAGCAAGTTCGGCTGCAGGTTTGTTTTATTGCCATGGTACACGTTCTCCGGCATATTTTTAAACTCGACGACGACTTCCGTCGTTTTAAGCGGCAGTCGTTTGCCCGTTCGAATGTAGAAAGGAACTCCCGCCCAGCGGAAATTATCTACGTATACCTTCGCTGCAAAATATGTCTCGGTATTGGAATTAGGATCCACTTTATCCTCTGAACGGTAACCGGGCAGTACCTTGCCATTGGCTTGACCTTCTGTATACTGGCCGCGAACGACATGCTTGCGGACTTCCTCCGGCGATGCAAAAGGTCTCAAGGAACGAAGAACTTTAACCTTCTCATCGCGAATATCTTCCGGATGGAGACGGCTCGGAGGCTCCATAGCCATCATCGTCACCATCTGCAGCATATGGTTCTGTCCCATGTCGCGCAGCGCTCCGGAATGGTCGTAATAGCCTCCGCGATCTTCCACCCCCACCGTTTCTCCGAGCGTAATTTGAATATTCGCTATGTACTTATTGTTCCAGAGCGGCTCAAAGAAGGCATTGGCAAAACGGACTACGTCAATGTTCTGAACCATTTCCTTCCCCAGATAATGGTCAATCCGGTATACTTCGTGCTCTTCGAATACTTCCCGAATTTCCTTATTCAGCTTCTCAGCGGAAGGCAGGTCGAAGCCGAATGGCTTCTCGATGACAAGACGGTGCCATCCTCCGCTTTCCAGCAGTCCTCCCGCTTTCAAATTGTGCGCCACACTTCCAAACAAATCCGGGGCCAACGCCAGATAGAACAACCGGTTGCCGGTAATACCGAACTGGTTCTCTAACCGGCCGGCAGCTATATTCAATTCGTTGAACGCTTCTACCCGGTTGATGTCCAAGGACATGTATTCAAAATGTTCGACGAAGCTAGTCCATTCCGGATCATCCGGAGTCACTTTATATCTGGCAAATTCCTTAATGGAATTCAGTACATCCTCATGAAATTGCTCCCGGCTCCGTTCGCGGCGGGCCAATCCGATGACCGCGAATTTATCCGACAGCTTCCCTTCCCGGTACAGGCTGTAGATGGCGGGAAACAGCTTGCGGCTGGCCAAATCTCCTGTTGCCCCAAAAATAAAGAACAGAACACCTGTTTCTTTAAAGTTATCGTGATTCGTATCAAGCATGGTTCATCTCTTCCCTTTACGAGGTAATATGGTAACGAGCTTACCTGTTTCTATTCCACCAGTTTAGCATACTCCCATCAAATTCGCCATGCGGCAAGCGAAGAAAATGGGCGGGCACCCCCGGTATTCGTCTATTCGCCCGCTCCATTAGGTGAATATACTATCTTGAATATATTAAGGAGGTGTGTGCAAGGTGTACAGAATCTACCCGGTCGATCAAACAACGTGCACCCCGTTCCAGGGCTTCCCGGTGATGGCTATGATGAAGGACGGAAGCCGGCAAATCGGCATCCTTGGCAGGATCGATAACAGTGAGCTTATTTTAAATGACGACGGCACTTCAGCAGAATTTGAAGCCAGCAGCGTCAAAGGAAAAACTGCGCGAATCCGGACGAGAAGACGGAGAAAAACGAGAAGCGTGAATAAAAGGACCGCCGCCTTTACGGCCGGACTGTCTCCGGAAATCGATCCGGAGCTGCAGGAGCAAGCCAGTCCTTGGCCGGGTTATCGGCAATCGCCTTTTGGCAGCCGAGCTGCGCTCCCCATAGACTCCATCGATTATTTGTTTCTTCTTCCAGTTTGATGCGATCATACATTTTATATGCAACAGATTAATCATGTCATCATCTCGGAGCCGGGAATTAGAGCGCGAGCCTCTGGGTTACCCATTCCCGGCTTTTCCATTGACTTGAATTGGGCTTTGCGTTTAAATTCTCTGTCTACTTCTCTGTTTAATTAGTCAGTGAAGGGATTTACTTAAACTAAAGCAGCGGTGAGCCAAATAATAATCAGAGATGACGTATCCTCTGCGAGAATAAAATTTCTGCGCGGACGGGTTAGGTTCATCCACGAACAGCTTGGCCGACTTACACCCATTTCTTCTTCCAAACTGCTCTACCGCATCCATCAATCTTCCGCCGAACCCACAGCTTTGATACTTACGATCAACAGCCAGCATCTCAATCAGCAATTCTTCGCCCCGTTTGTGAAACAGAACGAATCCGACAGGCTTGCCATTCGCCTCTCTGGAAAGTACCCAGACTTTCCCCTTGCGCAGCCTCTCATATATTTCCGTCCGGCTCACCGTTGTGTCAGGTCTTGCTTCTTTGGCATAGGGAATAAGCTCTTCTTCAATCATTCGTAAGATATACCGGTTATCCCCTTGCCTGTTACGGGTCCGAATCAACAACGTCCCCACCTCCAGCTATTGGCCTCCCCTTATCCTACGCTACGCTGGGAAACTTTGCTGTAGACTGTCGCCTCCAAACCAAGTCAACCACAGAATCGGGCGGGCTACCTCTCCGATTTGGCTTCAATAAAAGCTTTCTTACCGCCAAATCAAAATTTGACGGAACTCGGGAATCATAAGCTTCTAATCTATGTGGTCCAAGGATAAACGCCCGCGGCGTCCTTGATCTCTGATCAAGAAAGCCTGCGTTACCGTCGAAAGTTACCGATAACGATTTTTATACATTCTATCATTCAAAAAATGACTTTGGGAACCAACCTCTTTTTTACATAAAATCAGGTTCTCGTACTCAACTTAACAGATAAGGTGCTCATAATCCAAAAATGCTGCTGGTGCTTATGCAAATTAAAGGGGCGGATGGAATGAATAAGCATAATGAAGGAACGTACCGGGGAGAGGATCCATTGGACGACCCCCTGCATAGCCGCAAGGCTATGGGTGTAAACGAGGAGCGCAAGGGGATAACCGATAAGACCAAATCCATGATCGCCGCTTGGATCAGTCTGATTAGCAACGCATTGTTAACCGTCATCAAGCTGGTCATCGGCTGGATGTTCCATAGTCAGGTCCTGATCGCAGACGGAATCCACAACGCCGGCGATTTAATCGCTTCCGCCGCTGCGCTTGGTTCCATGCGGATAGCTAACCGCCCGGCAGACGAAGACCATCCTTATGGGCATGGCAAAGCAGAAGTCATAGGAGCCGGTCTGATCGCGCTCATTCTGGCCGCAGCGGCGATTTGGATCGGCTATCATTCATTCGAAGCTTTGTTTGCCCCTCCGGCAGGCGGCGCACATTGGATAGCTTTGGCAGCCGCTGTCGTATCCTTGGTGTGGAAGCAGCTGTTATATCTCTATACCATAAAGCTCGGCCGGCGGATAAACAGCAAAGGATTAATAGCTACTGCCTACGATCATCTGGCCGATGTCTATGCCTCGATCGCTGCAGTGATCGGAATTGGACTCGTTATGATGGGACAAGTATATGGCATCTCGTGGCTTGGTTATGGTGATCCGATGGCCGGAATCATCGTCAGCCTGCTCGTGTTGAAGCTGGCTTGGAGTATGGGCCGGGAGGCCATTGATATTTTGATGGAAAAAGCGGTGGACCCTGCCAAGCTGGAGAAATTCGTAACAATCGTACAGAGGTTCCCCGAAGTTAAACGAATCGACCGAATTCGTGCCCGTGAACACGGACATTACATTCTGGTCGACCTTCGGATTGGTGTTCCCGGGCACATGACTGTACAGCAAGGCCATGATTTAAGCCGCTTTATTAAACATTCGATCATGGAGGCCCATCCAGAGGTGGATGAAGTGCTCGTCCATCTTAATCCTTGGTATGCTTCACCCGAGTAAAAGAGGGTTCCAAAGATGATCAGCCCCAAGAAACGAACGATTCGGACTTGGGCTTATTTGAAATATTTTTTGCGCACCAGCCATAGAAAAGGCACACAAATAACGATGATAATGGCCGTAACGATGATTTTCGTGAAGTCCATAACGAGACCCCCCTCTCATTATATAAACTCCTTAATGGATTCCTGCCCACTCAATCCGCCAAGCCGTGTTTATGAGCGTATATCGCAGCCTGAGTACGATCATCCACCCCCAGCTTGGCCAATATATTGGTGACATGGAATTTCACTGTTTTAATTCCAATGAACAATCCGTCCGCCACTTCCTGGTTAGATTGTCCCTTGGCGATCAGCCGAAGCACCTCCATCTCTCGGTCTGTCAAATCATGATGAGGAGCCTGCTCCTGCTTAGGCTGCCGGAATCGGTTCATAATTTTGGTGGCCACCTGTGATTCCAGAATCGGCTGCCCCTTCACTGCCGCCCGGATAGCTTGGGCAATTTCGGACGCTCTGGACGTTTTCAATAAATAACTGAAGGCGCCGGCTTCAATAACCGGGTACATTTTCTCATCGTCCAAATAGCTGGTCAGCACAATGACTTTACAGTCGGGATAAATTTGCAGGAGCTTCCTCGTCGTCTCAATCCCGTCCATTCCTTCCATCACGAGATCCATCAGAACAATATCGGGCTTATATTCCTGGGCCAAGCGGATTCCATCGTTCCCGTTGCTCGCTTCCCCGACTACTTCAATGCCTTCCTCCGTGCCCAGCACCGCAGCTAATCCAATGCGCACCATTTCATGGTCATCTACCAGCAGCACCTTGATCGGTTGCTCCATCTGCCATCCAATCTCCCTTCTCTGCATCCATAATCGGCACCCGAATTTCGATACGTGTTCCCCGATTCGGGGCAGTCACTATATTCATGGATCCTCCTATTTCGTTCACCCGTTCATTCATCGAAACCAATCCATAAGAGGCCAGCTTTTTATCATCCAACACGAAGCCCACCCCATTATCACGAATAGACAGCCTTACCCCTTCCGGAGGCTGCAGCAGCTTTATCTCCATTTTGGTCGCCTTGGAATGGCGCAATGTATTCGACAACGCTTCTTGAACGATCCGGAACAGATGATCTTCAATTCCTTTTGGAAGCTGTATTTCATCATCCATCTCCCAGGAAATATCGATGGGGGTTTTGGCCTGCAGCTCCCGCAGAAGCTCAATAAGGCCTTGCGCCAGTAGCTTACCCTCCAAATGAACCGGCCGCAAATGAAGCAACAGCGCCCTCATCTCCGACTGGGCCACCGACGACATTTCCTCGATGAGATGGATTTGCCGCTTCGCTCGGTCAAAATCTTTATCCAACGTCCGGCCAACGGCTGTAGCGGTCATCGAAATGGCAAAAAGCTGCTGGCTGACCGCATCGTGCAGATCTCTAGCAAGCCTTTGCCTTTCTTCGACGACCGCCGAATATTTCGCTTTCTCAGCCAATTGCGCATTATCGTTAGACAATCTCTGCAGCGAGCTGACTTGCTCCTCCCATTTTTTGCTAACCCGGTTAAGCTGCTCTCCCAGTCTTCCGATTTCATCCTCGCCAAGCGGGGGGACCTTGCGGGATAAGTTGCCTTTCTCGAATAGCAGCATAATTTCCCGAAGCTGCTCCAGGCGAACACTGAGACGGCTTGCCTGCCAGTAACCAAATATAGCTCCGACCGCGAGAACCGCTGCAATGAGCACAAAGCCGATAATGATTCTTTCCTTCCACGTTTCCGGCACATCTATATAATCATAAGTATACAAAATATAGAGAATAATTCCGAGAAGGAGATGGCTGAAAAGAATAGACTCTCCCATGGTTCTCCATATCATATTGGTCAGTCTGTTCTTCAAAGCTTCGCTCCCCCCTCTGATCGATTTAATCCAATTCATTCTTATTAGCAATATCGGCTCTAAAAGTCCGATAAATTAAATATCACTGCTACATCACTTTAATATCTACATCGGCAACAACGTAAGAAATTACAAATTTGACCTTGTTCTCACTTGTATCATAATTAGGCGACTTCCAGTCCAGCTTGTTCAATATTCCTTCTTCCTTACGATAAGGAACATCGATTTGACCGAACAGAACAGAGCTCTCAATAGATACTCCGATATCCTCAGGAACGATCAGGTCGATATCGGATATGACTCCCTGCAGAACTACTGTCACTTCCTTCTCCTCAAGAATAGCGAGTGACAAATCCATATGGAGTTCTCCAATGACACACCATAGACTCATATTGTTAAGAACCCATGGACCTTTATCATACTTTATACTGTCGATGATCCGCTGCTTCTGCCTGTAATTCGATTCCTTATGCTGCTGTTTGGACTTAAAATAAAAGAGACCCAGTGAAATGAAAATGAGCGCCACCACTATCGTCATTTTGTCTCCCATGATAAAAAGCAGGCCAATCGCCAATAAGACGTAGCCCCGCTTTTTAGCATCCGTTTGAATGTATTGAACACCCAGAAAAATGAGGAAAAGGGCGACGATGGCTTCAAATCCGAAAATATGCTGTACGAGCAAAAATACTCCCGCACCGATGAATAGAAGATATGCATTCCGGTTTCGGTTCGTTTTTTGATTTTCCATGTCGCACCCCCCTGCAGTTGTAATCTTGGTAGAAGAAAACAATCCTAATTCAA
Source organism: Paenibacillus sp. J2TS4 (assembly GCF_018403245.1). GTDB lineage: Bacteria > Bacillota > Bacilli > Paenibacillales > NBRC-103111 > Paenibacillus_L. Next base: position 330,632 of record NZ_BOSH01000001.1, on the reverse strand, counting down.
GAATTAAACCTCTGAAAATTCCCGAATTCGCTGGATATGGGAGAAAAGCCATTGAGGCCTCTCTGTATCGCCCAATGGCTTTTTCCATCCATAGCATACCATATTGATTATTTCCGTCAAATACTATTTTGCTTCCGGTCCGGATTTCTCAACCGGAGCTTTTGTTTGAATCTGTTCAGAAAAACCCAGTTTTTCTTTTAATTGCTGCATTTGTTCGTCCACGGCTTGCTGTTTGGCCAAATCTGCCGTTCCATAGGAGGTTGCCCCGGGAGTATAGTTATAAGGCTTGCGACCGATTTCCGCCTCTACTTCCAGTTGGATAATTTTCTCCTCCATCCGGTGGAACCCGCGCGAAGCTTGCCCTCCTCCGATAACACCATTATAGACTACTTCCGACATCTGCTTCTTCGCCTTGGCCAGTTGAGCGCGAGACACCAGCTCATTGCGCTTGTTGCGCATTTTGTAGAACTCATCCTTCATTTCATGCAGCTGCTTCATCAACTCGTCAGCCTGGCTCTTGGACTGATAATGCATTTCGCTATATTCATTGACCTTCTGGTCGTAGTAAAGCTTCTCCTCCAGCGCTTGTCTGGCGATCGCTTCCTGACCATTCTTCAATGCTTCACCCGCTTGCTTTTCACGCTCCATGCTGTAGCGTCCGGCTTCCTCCATCCGCTGGCGAATCTTGCGCTCGTTGGCGATTTGCTTGGCTACCGTCACCTCGGCCTGAGCAATCTCTTCCTCCATATCTCTCAGATACTGGTTAAGCATAACGATCGGATCTTCCACCTTATCCAACATTTCATGAATAGACGCCTTCGTCATATCTTTAATTCTCGAAAATACTCCCATTTTTTACACGTCTCCCTTCTCATATTTAGCCACTTTGGCTTTTAATTCTTCGATTTCTTTTTGCAAAGCCTTCTTCTCAATATCCTTCATCATTTCATCCAAATCAGGCGACTTCGGCTGGGCCGGCTCATATTTCGGAGCGGACTCAGCGAAAGGACCTTTGTAACCGTAGGATGATGAATGCCCGCCTGGTATTTCAAAGGAAGGGCCGTAATCGGGTTCCTTCGGTACAATCATGCTTGCGATAAAGTACAGCAAAATCAAGGTACCGCTGGAGAATACTGCTGTGACGACCACGACGAGTCGAACCAAAGTCGAGTCCACGTTCAGCATTTCCGCCAATCCGCCGCACAAGCCGAACAGCTTGCTGTCTTTGCGTGAGCGATACAACTTTTTCATCGTTTAGTCCAACCCTCCTTCTCCAGCTTACGCTTTAATTGCTCCATTTCTTGCTCCAATGCGGACTGAATCGATGATCCGGCCTGCATAAAGGCTTCCTTGGTCATCTCCCGGACATCCTTCAGCGACTTGGCCACCATTTCCATATCCGAGACCCTCTCCTCCAGGCGATCAAACATCCGGTAGGTCTGCTGCGTTCCGCCGCTGCCGTTCAACCGTTCATTCAACCGCTGCTGCAGCCGGGCGGTCTCCATTCTTGCTTGATAATAACTCCGTTTGGCAGCTACCTCCTGGTAATCCGCCCTTAGCGACTGAAGCTGCTCCTCCAGCTCTTCTATAGGCCCTCTGGCATTCTCATAAAGCTCATAATATTTCAAGTATGTCTCTTCTTGCGTCATCTTCTCTTGCAGGGCCATTCGGGCAACCTGATCTTCCCCGGCTTTCAAGGCGAGCAGAGCTTGCTGCTCCCGCTTCTCCATAATCTCCTTAGCAGTCATGTACTGCCGCTTTAAAGTTTCCGCATGCTGTACACATTGAGAGTACAATCTCTCGGATTGTTGGATTTGCTCCCTTTGAGCCGCGAGATACTGATCGATCAGGCGAACCGGGTCCTCGCTTTGTTCAAGTCTGTCGTTGAGAGTGGCCACGGTAATATCCCGCATTCGTCTAAGTATGCTCATAAACCTTCCTCCTTCTCGGTATTTCCTATCTCCCCGGACTTAAGGATCAGTAGGTCCGGCCCGTTCCCTTCAGCATCGAGGCTCCGTATACGATCATCGCAATTGCAATTGCGATGCCGATCAGCCAGGAAAACTTGCCAATCAGGATGAGGATACCTAGCAGAAGAACGATTCCACCCATAATTTTGCGGCCACTCTGGATTCCGTAGTATCCAAGAGCCACCATGACAATCGGGATCAGGTATCCCATCAGCCCCCCCAGATTCAATCCGATTTTATTCAGCAGGATCAATGCTCCGCAACCGATGAGCAGGATAGCAAAACCGCTTTTTCCATCCAACTTCATTGTTGTTCACCGCCTCTCTTTGTCTTCTCGCTTGTTCATGTCTTTATTCTAGGTCATATCGCTTTAAGTCAAAACGGACCCCCGTCGGTTTTTGGCACTGGACCTAAGTCGGGGGACAAGCCAACCTTCGGTCAGACCCCTGCCCAGACCCTCTTTACAGCCGGCAAAAAGCCTTCCCCCGAAGCATGCAGGAGAAGGCTCTAGATACCATGTAAAAACTGTCTATTGAATGTCTCTTTTAAGAAATATCCAGTTGGCTATGGCGTACAATACAACCACGTAGATAGCGATAATGGTCAGGGAGAAGCCCAGCGTCATTCCTTCCATAAAAGGACGCCCCCCCATATTGATTACCGGATTTTTCATATAAACAGTCAGATCCGTGTTTGCGAAAATAATATACTTCGACCAGGCATACTTTGAAAAGAAGCCTGTCAAAATACTTCCCACGAAATTGGCTACAATCGAGATGCTGATCGCCAGCCCCAGACTTTTAAAAACAACCGCCATAAAAAACGACAGTGTCAGAAAAAAGACAAGTCCAGGCAGCTGGTAGAGGATGGCCATCAGCACGCTGCCCGGCGTCATCGTGCTATTCTCGATTCCAAACAGAATGGCTCCCAGCAGCAGGCTGAACATATACAGAATCGCATAAGTCGCCAGCATAAGCAGAATCAGGGTAGCATATTTGGAGCCCAGCACCGCACTACGGCTGGAAGGGCGAATCAGGAGCTGCTTGATCGTGCCATCCCTGTACTCATCGGTAATGATCTGAGCCCCCATAACCATCAAGTAGATCGTCACAAAAATGCCGAAGCCCGTATTCATATAGTTGGCAAAATCACCAAAGCCGATGCTTCCGGCCAATTCCTTCAAGAAAAAGAAAATAATGAAGCCGGCCATCAGAATGAAAGTAATCAGAAACAGGTAGAAAAACCAGCTTTGTTTTTTGCTGTTAATTTTCATCCATTCATTCTGAATTAATGAAATAAACCCCATATTATCGTTCCCCTTTCGTAAGGGACAGGAACATGTCCTCCAGTGTCGGAGACAGAGTCCGGATCTGGTAGAGAAGGATGTCCTCCCGTCCGAACAAGGCGACCACCTCGGGGATGCTCTCCCGGCTCAGTTCGACGGTTACGCTGTTGTCCTTCTTTTTAACTTCCCCGTACGACTCCAGCAATGCTGCCGCCTTCTGGGCGTCGTTTACCTCGAACAGAACCGGATAGATCATCATGCCTTCCGTTTCTCCATGAAGCTCCCTTTCGTCAACGAACTGACCGTCCTTAATGATTACGACTCTGTCACACAACAGCTCCACCTCGGATAGAAGGTGACTGGAGACGACAATCGCAATATTCTCTTCTTTGGCCAGCTTGCGCAAATAATCCCGCAGCTGTCGGATTCCGCTTGGGTCGAGCCCATTGGTCGGCTCATCCAGAAGCAGAATCGACGGCTGATGAAGCAGCGCCTGAGCAATTCCCAGACGCTGCTTCATACCGAGAGAGTAGGTCTTTACCTTGCGATAAATCGCGTCTTCCAGATCTACGAGCCGGACAATTTCCAGCATCCGTTCTTGGGAAACCGCCGTCTGACTCATTCTTGCAAAATGAATCAGATTTTTCCACCCGCTCATATAGCCATAAAGATCCGGGGTTTCGACGATCGCTCCTACGTGGCTCATCGCCTGGCTGCGTTCGGTTTTAATATTATGTCCGGCGATATAAATGTCGCCCTCGGTAATCGAAATAAGACCGACCATCATTCGAATGGTCGTCGTTTTGCCCGAACCGTTAGGCCCGAGAAAGCCGTACACCTCTCCGCGGCGGACCGTAAAAGAAAGCTGTTTAATGATCGGCCTGCCTTTAATTGTTTTGGATACGTTATTGAGTTGAATAACCGTTTCGTTGGACATATTCTTCCCCCCTTATCCAGTATATAGATGTAGAAATCAGATCAACGATTCCGGCCCTTTACCTCTAAATTAACGATAAAGCTCGCCTTGGTATGCAGCTTCGGTTAAAAATGACAATCGTCTATAGTTTTACCAGCGGGGCCTTAAAACAAAACACCTGCGAGCGAATTATTTCCCCAGAATAACCCAGCTGCCGTAAAGCGGCTTCGATCCACTGCTGAATCCCCAAGATAGCAAAAAGACAATGAAAAAACCACCAATAGTTAGCGCATGATACAGCAAGCTTCCTGCGGGAGCGACCAAATAAGTGCGGAAGACCGCAAGCAAAGCCGGGTGGACAAAATAGATTCCAAAGGAAACTCCGCCAATGGACATAAGAACTCGAGTTAGGCCTGTCCAGTGATTAAGGAGATGAGTGCAGAGAACCAGCAAACCGACCGTGGCGGTCGCTCCATATAGGTGAAATAGGATGGCCTCGGTTTCCCAACCAAAGCGGATTCCGAATGGGCTGACGATATGCAGCATGGTATAAGCGCTCCCGACAGCGACAGCAGCCGCGCTGGCTACCCAAGAATAGGAATGGAGCCATTGACGAAAACGGTCGTAATTCAATCCGATCCATCCTCCGACGCTAAATACGAAAGCGTAAGTAACGGCAAGGGAAGCGCCATGCGGCAGACCATTGCCGTAATAACGATACGCATAAGCCCCGGCCTGCACGGCTAACCCAATGAAGGGCAGCAGGTGCCGGAAGACGGAGAAGCGGTGAACTAAGGTCATCACAAGCGGAAATATCGCGTACAACTGAATAATAATAACCATAAAATATAAATGATAGCTGGCCTTCCCCCATAACAATTGATTCAAGAAGGTGTCGAAGGACCATGCTTTTAGCGAGACCGTCTTAAATAACCATGGATAGAAGAAGGAATAAAACAAGGACCAAAGGACATAGGGAATGACGATATATTGAATCCTTTTGCGATAAAAAGAAACAGCTTCCGAAAGGCTCCAGCGGTTATTATAACGATAAAACAATACGATACCGCTCAGCATAATAAAGACAGGTACGGCGAACGAGCTCATTTGGTTAATGATTAGATACAACAGTTGGGAACGGCTTCCTGACGCCAGCTCCACCGTTGCTCCGGCTGTCGAATGAATTAGAACGACCGCCCCTATGGCAAAGGCCCTCAGCAGCTCTAGTTCACGGATCCGGCCCGCGGATTTCCCGGTCTTGGCAGATGCAGAGGAGCGGCTTGCTTCATCCGATGCCAAATTTTCACTCCTGGCCATCGATCGCTCCATCAAGTATTCCTCCTGTAATTCAGTGCTAATTTAATTGGATTAGTATCCGATTTCTCGCTGATTGCTGCTAAATCTTGTTTCAACCCCAAGCCTTCTTGCACCTTTTTCTACTACCGTCCAAATAAGGGGCAAAAGATGGACGGGAAGGGCAAAATTGGAGAATGTAGTATAATGATCTAACTATATAGACAGCTCAGCATAAGTTCAAGAAAAATGTTTTCAACTATAATGGCCCGCAGCATTATTTTTACCCGCGCCATTTTTATCCGAAACAGGAAATAGCTTTCCGACATGGAAACTGCCCTTTTCAACAAGGGATTAAACAGCATTTATCTCATCATCGTCCCAAAAAAGGAAAATCTGTATACTCGCGCCTAATTTTATTGTTATATTGTTGGTAAAGAATCTAAATCAGAAAGCCGGGTGAGAAGGGTGGATTCAGTCATGCATAACCGATTAAAATCTATGTATTCCTATATGGAACAGGAAGCGCTGGACGCTGTAATCATTACATTTCCCAGACATGTTTATTATTTGAGCGGATTTGCCTCCGAGCCTCATGAAAGATTTATGGGCCTGATTCTTATCCGCCAGGAGGAGCCGCTGCTGCTCGTACCGGAATTGGACCGTGAGGCGGCCTTTCAAGCGACCGGCTGGGAAAAAATATTTACTCACAAGGATACGGATAATCCCTATCAGCTATTGAAGAAGCTCCTCTCTTCCTCGACAGAAAGGGTCGGGCTGGAGAAAAATTATTGGACGGTTCATCAATACGAGGCGCTGGCTGATATATTGGACGCCAAGGCCTATATCGATATAAGCCCGCCGCTGCTCGAAATGCGGAAGCTTAAAACCCGGGATGAATTGGAACGGATCCAGCATGCCGTCCGACTGGTGCAGCAAGTACTGCAGTATGGTGTAGAGCAAGTAAAGCCAGGAATAACGGAGCTAGATCTGGTAGCCGAATTGGAATACCGGATGAAAAAGCTAGGAGCCGATGGGCCGGCCTTCGATACAATGGTGCTCGCCGGAGAAAAATCCGCCCTGCCCCACGGCGTTCCTGGGACAAGGGCCATTCGCGAGGGAGAGCTTCTGCTGTTCGATCTCGGCCTCTACGCAGCCGGCTATTCCTCTGATATTACACGCACCTTTGCCGTTGGCGACATCGCGCCCGAGCTTACCGCCATATACGAGACCGTGCTGGAGGCCAATAGCCGAGCCATTGCCGCCGCCCGTCCGGGTACTCCGATTTCTCGTCTGGATCAAACGGCCAGACAATATATAGAGGAACAGGGCTACGGTCCCTACTTCATGCATCGGCTAGGCCACGGCCTCGGACTGGATGTACATGAATATCCTTCCATTCACGGTCAGAATGAAGACCTGCTTAAGGAAGGTATGGTCATGACCATCGAGCCCGGGATTTATTTACCCGGAGCAGGGGGCGTTCGCATTGAAGACGATATAGTCATCACTGCCAACGGGGTTCAAGTGTTGACGACCTATCCCAAAGCCTTCACCGTTATCGCCTGACCGATATGTCAGTTAAGAACACCACTAAAGGTTAGGGGCAGTCATCCTTGCGGCTGTCCCTTTGCCACGCGCAGCCCTCTCCAGGCGGTAATTGTAATTCAGCCGGCACAGCTCCAGCAAACGAAGCTTAATTCCTCTTCGAGGCACCGTTATCGTCAGCTTCTTTTTCCCGGCAAGGGTGAAGCAGCTTCCACAATCAGGAAGCTGATTAATAACGAGCTCATCCGGCCTCCTTCCGGAATAACGGCTTTGAATGAACTGACGACAGGCCTCTTGCTCAGCTACCTCCGCCGGCAGCTCTACCCATTCGGCCCCGGTCACCATCCCTTCATGAAGACAAAGCACCATGGCATAGGGGTGTTCTAAATAAATAACATCCTGATTGGAGCGTGCCGTTCGGTCGACGATCTGTTCTCCGCTCATTCGTTCCAGCGCTTCCATCTGTTTTTTGATTTTTTGAGCTTTTTCAAACTCCAGCTTATCTGCGCATTCTGTCATAGCCTGCCGCAAATATTCCAGCAGCTCCCCCTCAGACAGAGCCAACAACCGCTCCGCATGACGGACGGATTCACTGTAGGCTTCTTCGGAAATTTTACCTTCGCAAATCCCGCTGCACTTGCCCAGATGATAATGCAAGCAAACTTTTCGCGGAAGGTCGTCGCAAGTCCGGAGCTGATAATGCTCAGCCACCCAAGCCATCAATGAATTGCGAAATTCCATATTGGCGTAAGGGCCAAAGATGCGGGAAGCTGTTCTTCCGGTTATGTCCCCCCCTGTCCTCCCCCTTACAGCCATCCTGTTCCGATAGTAGGCTTCCAGCCGGGGATACTTGTCGTCCGTTAACTTTAAATAAGCGTATCCGCTGTTATCGCGCTTAAGCGCCCGGTTATATTTTGGTTGGTATCGCTTGATCAGATTATTTTCCAAAAGCAGGCTTTCAGCCTCGTTATGGACCAGGATCACCTCAATTCCGGCAATTTCTTCAACCAACAGCTTGTGACGGGATGAACTGCGGCCTTGATAGAAATAGGAGCGCAAACGATTCCGTAAATTTTTGGCTTTGCCGATATAAATAATGAGACCTTCAGTATTTTTCATTAAATAACATCCCGGGTGCTCTGGATAATGTGTCGGATCAAATACAAACTGCTTTTCCGTCCGCAATTTCCTCCCCCCTTTTATATCTCCCGCTTTGTCTCCTCAGGCCCCTCAAGTCTCCCTGTCGTGATCCCGTTCGCTACACATTATTACTATAGTAAAAACATAAAGTTTCTATATTTACAAAAGGATATATAAATCGCCAAATAGATTCCGACATATATAGCCGGATCAAATAAAACAACCTGGCCGCTTATTGCGCTCAGGCTGTTTTTCTTCCATTCCATTCAGGTTTAGAGAAAGCATCTAAAATTCCTCATCGATTACTTAATTAGCCCTTTGGCTGCCGCCCTGCAACCCCCTTAATAATAATCCATCAGATAAGGGGTCTGGCTAGTCAAACGTTCTGCCCATTCCTTTACCATCGCTTCACTTCCCTGAAGCCTTCCTATCGCATGCATCAGCTCCGGGCTCCGATAACCGATCAACATCGCGGTCAACGTCTGGATGTCGCAGCTCAGATCGGCTGCCGCTTTTTGGAGTTCATGCCCGCCGGTCTCGTTCCGCTCCATTCCAGAGCCTTCCGGCAGTGAACCGCTAGGCCGGATATTCGCCTCTCCTGCGCCACTAATCTCCACAGTGAACACCTGATGATTCCAGGGTGCATGACTATCCTCCAGAGCGAGGGTAAGACGGGTCTGCCGGCCAGTCGCTGTAAACTTGTATTCTCTTAAAAATGCTTCGGCGTCCACCACTCTGGCCATGAAATAAGGGATCGTTTCCTGTTTAAAACGGGGATTCTGGAGAATAAACGGCAGCGGATCGTCCGCCGGCGCTTTCAGCTTAACGGACCGGATCATCGAATCATGATTAGCAATAAATTTCCATAGGGAAGCTCTTGCCTTCTCATGAAGGCAAACAAAATCATGAACGGTCATTATGCTGTCCGCTACATGGTACTGCAAGTATCCGGCCGGTTTACCCGTTTCATTATAGAATACAACTACAGACCCCTTGTTCTTCCAAAATCGGATTTCCCACCATTCGTTTGTTCTTTCCAGCATCCCGTTATAAGCTTCGGCATATTCGGCATAGAGCTTTTTAATCAGATCCCGGTCCTCTGTCCTCTCCACTCTTCCATCTATTGTAAAATAGTGGGGAAGATGCTTCGCTTCGAGCTCATATTCCTTGTACTCCACATAAGTTTCCCAGCCGAATTTGCGATAGAACGGAAATTCAAAAGGGTGCAGGCAAGCTAACGTCTGTCCTTGCTCCCTCATGATGTGAAGGGCGTTAACCAGAAGCTTTCCTACCATTCCTTTGCGCCGATACTCTGGCCACGTAGCTACGGAAGCTACACCGCCGAACTTCATCTTCCTCCCGTTAATCCATGTAGTCATAGGATGAATGGTCATCTTGGCCGCCAGCTTGCCGTCAATGAAATACCCCCACTGATCCTCTGGTTTGGTCGAAGCCATTCTTTCCGCCCGTTGTTCCGAACTAAGCTCATACTGGAAAGCAAATTCGGAAAGCTTAATACTTTCAGCCAGTTCCTCTCGATTTAATTGCCTGATCATTTCCATAAACGTATCTTGTCCCCTTAACTCTCTTCAGAGCCTATCATCTTATTTAAGCCATGGTTTGTGGCTGATGTATCCTACACCACTCTATAAATCTTACCATGGACGTTCTCCTTAACAAAGTCTCCGTAAATAAATCTCGCTTATTTTTACTTCAACCATCGCATTCTCCCCTTAACGAAGCTTCTCGGCAAAGAAAGAAGCCTACAACCAACGGGGTTATAGGCTTTCAAAAAATATATATCATAAAAAGGGGGGTCGATAATTAGTATAGGCGATCGACATTAAGGGAGGATGAAAATAAGATTACATTTGTGTTACAAAGAATGGAAAATTTGGGCAACAATTCATTCCAATAGGTGTCAATTCCTCCAATCCTATACAGCAAAAAGAAGATTTTAACCATTTTGAAACCTTTTTTACAAAAATAAGTCTTAGTACCTATTCATTGTGATAAAAAGCAAAATTTTAACGAAAAAAGTCGAAAATAAACAGAATTAATAGTTCTTTAGATTTATATAAAATGAGACGTTTTATCCATTTCATTTCGTAAGCGTTTTATTACTAAACTGGAAAAATACCAATTGGGAACATTTTCCGCCCTTTTTCCAATAAAGGCTGTGTTATGCTTTTTGAGCAAGCCCAAAATTGGTAATTTAGGAGGATGATATTTATAGAGTCTGAAATTCTTCCCTTTTCAGAGTGACTGAAAACTAGAGTTAAGTACTAAACCAAATTCATTCGGAGGTAGAAGCTGAAAATGAAAAAGAAAATCATATCCTGTATAATTGCCGCTTCTATTGGACTTAGCGCGATTCCTTTTCAAGCCATGGCCGCTACCGATGGACAAGGAACTATAAAAGTCGTGAACAGTGTTAATTTCCGCACACAACCTAATGTAAACAGCAATCAAATCCGTTCTTTGAAAACGGGTGAAACTTTAGATATTATAGGACAACCTAATTCTTATTGGTATCAAGTCAAGGATAAAAACGGAAAAACCGGCTATGTTTCTTCATCCTCCAAGTATGTAAGCGTGGTGAACCAGCCCGCTTCCAATGGAGGCAGCATTTCGGCTAATGCCGCGACGCCGTCTGCTTCTTCTTCAGCCAAGGTGGAGAAGATCATTAGCACGGGAATGAAGTATCTTGGTACTCCCTATGAATTCGGTTCCAACCGGAATAGTACCAAAACCTTCGATTGTTCGGATTTCGTCCGTCGAGCCTTCATAGAGGGTGTGGGAGTCACTCTTCCTTCCGATTCCAGGAAACAAGCGGACTATGTAAAGAAAAAAGGCAACACCACAACCAACTGGAGAAACCTGAAGCGCGGAGACCTTATGTTCTTCATGGATTATAAAGGATCTACGGCTTCCTCTTATAAAGGAATTAACAAATCCAAGCAAAGAATTAGCCACGTCGGAATCTATCTTGGAAATGGTAAAATTCTCCATACCTATTCTAAAAAATCCGGCGGAGTACGCGTAGACAGCATCGCCGGCAAGCATTGGGAGCACCGCTTCGTCTTTGGTGGTTCCGCCCTGTAATTAATATTTAGTTTGAGAATTAAGCTTGGCCTTGTGCCAAGCTTAATTCTTTACCGTTACGTGCTAGGCGCCAAATGACGGGTACAATTGTACAATAGACAGTTCCAATGCTCCTCTGTATGCTGCAATACGCAGATAGACGTGTTGTGAAGCGGGGTTATCTCGCGGTCCTTGACAAGGCCTCCGATCGTTGCACGAATCCAGGCACCGTGACTTACAATCAGCACTTTATCCCGGGGATGCTTGCGAATAATTTCTTTAAGAAAGCTCAGGCTGCGTTCCCTGACCTCCCCAATGCTTTCCTCTCCGTGATCCAATTCCCGCCACTGGCTTCCCCAAAGTTCGATTCTTTCCTGTTCGATGGTTCCATCCAGACGTCCATGGGACTTCTCCCGTAATCTCGGGTCGGTTCCCGTTAGCGGTATGCCTATGGCTGAAGCAATTAGTTCAGCCGTCCTCCTTGCTCTGATCAGATCACTCGTATAGATATAATCCCAATTTTCCTGAGCCAGTCGGTTTCCAATCAGCCGTGCTTGCTGCAATCCCTCTTCGTTCAACGGAATATCCCGCTGTCCTTGTGCCCTGCCTTCGCGATTCCAATCCGTTACTCCGTGCCGGACCAAGCCTATTGTCGTCATGGCTTCTCCTCCATCCCTAATGAAATTTAAGGCTCATTTCGTCATGAGCGAACCTAGTCCATAGCCTGCCCAGGCCATGGTCAGCCCGGCGCTATAGCTAATGGCCATATAGACAAGGGCCGTCCCCCATTTGCGATCCGCCGCGAGCTTGACATTTTCCAGCTTAAATGTGGAAAATGTAGTGTACGCGCCCAGAAAACCGACGCCGAATAAAATCTCAGCCCAGCGGGTCATTCCCGCTCCAATAACCATTCCAAGAAGCAGTGAGCCGGATAAATTGACAAAAAGAGTTCCATAAGGGAAAGAGGAAGGAAACCTTCTTGCGACCCAGACCGACACGGCATATCTGGCTATCGCTCCACAGAATCCTCCGGCCGCCACCCATAAGCCATAGAGATTCAACGTCCCTCCTCCTTTCCTCCGGGAACCCTCACAGTACTTCCGATTCTCCAGCCCACCCAAGCGGCAGCCAATCCTCCCAAGAGACTCGCCAATAGATAGAGAGAAGCCGTTCCCCATTGCCCCCCGGCCATAAGCTGGATGGTCTCTACACTGAACGTGGAAAACGTGGTAAAAGAACCGATGAACCCCGTTCCAACCCCCGTAGTCAGCCAAGCAGGAACAGAACATTTACGCGACCAGTACGAGGTCAGCCAGCTTAGTAGCAGACATCCGATCATATTGACTGTCCACGTACCGGCGATGGAAGGCCCGCCGGCAGCCGCAGCAACCCCCATCCCGACGTAATATCGGGCCAGGGCACCCAGAGCCCCCGCCAGACCGACAACGAAGTAGATCACTTCGCGATTCCCCAAGCCTGGGCCCATTGCTGCACTTCGTCCATAACCGGCTTTAAGGCTTTTCCTTTATCCGTTAATGTATATTCAATTCTAACCGGTGTTTCCGGATATACTTTACGTTCCACAATTCCGGCCGACTCCAGTTCCTTGAACCGTTCCGACAACATCCGATCGCTCATGCTTGGAATCTGGTCCGAAATATCTTTAAACCGCATAGGCCCACTCATTAATACATGGATGATGAGTCCGGTCCAGCGTTTGCCAAGCAATTCAAAAGCGGATTCCATATTGGGACACAGCTGTTTTTCTTGCATAACTATCACTCCTTCCTTCATTATTTTATCATAGCTGTATTCCGTAGTAATTGAAAATTTAATTGTCCTTAATAAATAGTAAGCTAATTATTATTGTATACTTTTTATGTAATTGTAAATATCGATTTTCTACAGTTGTATTGTGGTGGTGAAGAAAAGTACCCGGAAGGCGAACCTTCCGGGCACTCAACCGCTTCTCTCTGATTTCTGCATCAACCATTAAGGACAACTTAAGCCGGCTCCTTATAGGGGCCGGCCTGTTGGATCAAGCAGCGTTTCGGTTGTGATCTTTGAGCAGGCGGGCCCCCGTCATTGCCCCGCCTCTTGGATGAATTGGTCTGCTTTTTCCCCTGCAACCCTTACGGCTGTATTAACATCTACCCCATCAGCGACCATACTGGTTACACCTTCGCGCAAAAATTTATAAATCTCCGTATCAAATCTTGTACTTACAGGCAGCGGAGCGGGATCAACGGAATAGATACCCTGCAGATTTTTCCCTTCAAAGCTATTTGCTGAACTGGAATACTGGTTTCTCAGTTCCGGATCCTCCATAATTGTCAAGCGGCTGCCCTTATTCATTTCAATCTGGGCTTCTTCCGAAATAAGCGTTTCAATGACGCGGTAAGCCGCCTCCTTATTTTTTGCGGTTTGGGGGACTACTGCCAGATGAAAGTCTACTTCACGCCCGATTCCCGGACGATCAGAAAATTGCGGATAAGAAACCATATCCCATTGAACTCCGGTCTCCTGCATAATTGGAACCCGGCTTTGAGTCGCTGCAATCCAATAAGGGTGCATAGCAAGCCTTTTTTCCTTCATGAAGAAATCCATTCCGTAGCTGTATTTGTTATCGGGTCCAACAATTCCCGGGATGCTGTAAATTTCTTTTAGCAGTTGAAAGCTTTGCCGAAACTCCTCATTATCTATGGCCGCTTTGCTCCCGGCTTCGTCCACAACCGGCAGGGAACGGGATCGGATCATCGCTTGAATTGGACCAGGATCAAGTCCTATATAGGAAACTCCGTCAACCGTTTGGGTCACTTTACGGGCCAACGCCACCACTTCATCCCAGGTCATATTATCGGTTGGATAATCGACACCAAGCAGATCAAAGATATCCTTGTTATACAACAACACTCCATAATTCATCGAATAAGGGATGCCATACAGCTCTCCCCCCTCGCCGAACTGTTCCATTACTTTCATCGCATGCCGATCCAGCTTCGACAAATCAACTCCATCCCGTTCCACCCAGTCGTTAAGATCGCTCCCCAATCCATAATCCAACACTTCACGCAAGTAGTAATTGCTCGTAACAATAAGGTCGGGAATTTCATTTGCCGCTACCATTGCATCCATTTTGACATCTTTAATCTGCTCAATCGTTATTTGAGGGTATTTATCCTGCACAGGCTTTATGAACAGATCATGCAAATCTTGCTCCGTATTAATACCTGCGTTATAAGAATACAACTTAATCGTTACCGGATCACTGCTTAACTCTTCTTTGCCAGGACTAACCGCCTCTGTACCCGGAACAGGGTCCTTTCCCATATTCGTTTGATCCCTGGGACTTTCCCCTCCGCCGCTGCATCCCGCTAAAAGTAACGGAACCATCATACATCCAATAACTGCGGTATGTAGCTGTTTGCGTAACATCATTTGAATCATCCTCCTAATTATCAAATAGTTTTTCGGCGTTTAGCCGAGGCAGATGGGACAAGGCTTTGGCCAACCCATCCAAATTGCTCTCCTCCTACTACTTTCGCAGGGGGGTTATTTATGTGAACCACATTTTAAACTGGTAAAAATAGTTTAAAATATGGAGCCGGCAACGGGATTCAAAATTCGGCGAAAGGCAAGCGGTCATATCAAATCATTTTCATTCGATATCATCCTTTGGCGTGTACTTGTTAGGAATGCGGACCGTAAACACCGAGCCTTTGCCGTATTCACTCTCCGCCTCCACTTCACCGTGGTGGGCTTCGACCAGGGCTTGGACAATGCTGAGGCCCAGCCCCACCCCCGAGTTAAAGCGTGAACGCGATTTGTCCGCACGGTACAGCCGGTTGAAGATATAGGGTAAATCTTCCTCTTCAATGCCGATACCGGTATCGCGGCAGACTATATAGGTATGGTCCGGACCGCAGCTGACCGATAAATGAACGGTTCCCCCGGGACGGTTGTATTTATTAGCATTGGAGACGATGTTGGAAATAATCTGGATCGTCTTGTCCCTATCCACTTCACAGAAGCAGGGGACGGTGGAACCTTCAAATGTTAATCGGATGCTTTTATTGCGGGCCAAGGGCTGAAAATTCTCATATACTCTTCTCCCCAACTTGACCATATCCGTCCGTTTGATGTTCAGGTTGAATTTGGCGCTCTCCGCTTCAGACAGCCTTTCCATATCATTGATAAGCCGGGACAGCCGCTCAAGTTCTTCATAGATTTCACTCATTCGCTCTTCATCGGGCTCATAGATTCCGTCCTGAATGGCTTCTATTTGAGACAGCATCGAAGTAAGCGGAGTACGAAGCTCGTGGGTCAGATCCTCCATAAGGTGCTGCCGCCAATCGTCCTGTTTCTTCAGTTCCTTCACCATTCCATTCATCGTAACGGCCAGCTTCCTTACTTCCTCCGGTCCTCTTATCGGAATATTCAACTCCCTCTTGCCCATGCGGATCAAATTGGTCTGTTCTTCCAATAAAGTCAAATGCCTAGATAACATCCGGGCAATCCACAGACTGAACATTAAGGAGACCACCAATACGGAAGTATAGATGAGCTTCAAACGGGTCCTCATCGTTTCCTGATATTGGATCATCGCCGGACTGAGGTTTTTTCTGGCCACCAAATGAGCTGCGGTCACTTTCCCCGTAATCTCTCCACGAAGGACATAAGAAACCGGCTCCAGCTTCTCCAGTTCCACCCCTTCCGACTCGGCAATCATATCGAACCACACCTGTTGTTCCCTTTCATCCGTATAGCGGATCAGGATCCCATACAGATTGGCCCTGCGCCTGAGCCATTCCTCATCCTCTGAACCGAGCGATCCGGTTAGCCCCTTGCTGCGCATATCATCCATCAGCTTGTACACATTGCTGTTCAACAGGCTGGTATGATACTTATTGAACAGCTGCTCCCAGTTAATGTTATACAAGATGGTCAGAATCAGAATGAAGATAAGGGAAAAGCTGAAAAAAGCAAGGAACAACAGGACATTCATTCTTCTAAAAAACGTAACTATGATGCTTATCATTCCTCATCCAATACGGCACAGAACTGGTAGCCCCTCCCGATGCGGGTTAAGATATAACGGGGGGGCTGTCCTTCGGGCTCGAGTTTTTTTCTTAAATTTTTCACATGGGCATCAATCGTACGGCTATCTCCCTCAAACCGGTATCCCTGCACCAAATAGGACAATTCACTGCGGTTGAAAATTTTGGTTTCGTTCTCCATCAAAACACTGAGCAGCTTATATTCCGTAGCTGTCAGACTGACCAATTTCCCTTCCACTTGGACCCAACGTGAGGAAGTATTAATAATAAGCCGGCGGTGGTCATAGGAAAAAATATGACTCTGCTTGTTTTCCGCGATGGAAGGCTTCAGTCTCCGCTTCAGGGCTTGGATCCGCGCAACCACCTCTTTCACGCGAAAAGGCTTGGCAATATAATCATCCGCCCCGAGATTCAACCCACGGATCGTATCATTCTCGCGGTTTTTGGAGGTGATCATAATTATGGGAACATTGGACTTTTCACGGATTTTGGCGCATACCTCTTCCCCGCTTAAGCCAGCCAGCTTGAGATCAAGCAGGATCAGGTCGTATTGTTCTTGGTCAAACCGCCGGACAGCCTCATGTCCATCAGCTGTGTAATCCACCTTCCAGCCTTCCTTCTCCAAATAAGCTTTCAGAACATTTCTAATTTTAGGCTCGTCTTCTACAATAAATATGTTCACTTTCCCCAGCCCCCTAAAACAGGATGTGATAATTGTTTCCACTTACATCACTATTTTAGCTAATAATTAGTTTAGACAGTTTATTAAATGAAATTAAAGGAAATTTGTAATATTATTCCAGAATGACCTGTCACCGGCGAAACACTTCCGATGGATTCTCTCTATAGTCCATTTCAAGCAAGGGTATTTATTCCACAAGCCCCGTTCTCTCCACCCCTTCTACGAAATGTCGCTGAGTAAAGATATATAGCAGAATCGGAGGCAGAATGATCATAAAGGACGACCCCATCTTCAATGGTTCAGAGAATATGGAGGGGCCCGCCTCTTTTTCCAAGGTTGCCAGTTGGGCGGATACTTGAGAGATCCCCATAGACAGAGGAACGGTATCAGAATTAATCAGGAACATGGATGGAAAGTAAGAGTCATTCCAGTTCCAAACGAAGGAAAACAAGAACACAACGACAATCGCTGGACGGGCAAGAGGCATCATTACCCGGTAAAACACCTTGAACGCTCCTGCCCCATCTATCCGTGCAGCTTCCTCCAGTTCCTTAGGCTGAGTACTGAAGAACTGCCGATAAATAATGACGAATAGCGCACCTTTCAAGCCGTGGCCGAATAAAGCAGGGAGCAAGATCGGGTATAGTGTATTTACCCAGTCTAATTCCCTTGCAGCGATAAGCATGGGCAGGATCGTCACTTGAGGCGGGATGATAAAGGACAGGATCAGCCCGAGCATCAACAATTTCTTGAACGGAAATACCAGTCGGGCGAAGGCATACCCTGCGATTGCGCAAAACACCGTCTGACAAATGGCAATCGTTGTCGAAAGGCCGAGACTGATCATGAAAGATTTAACATATTTGAGCATATCCCAGGCGTCCTGCAGGGTACCCATATAGATCGTCCTGGGGATCCATTGCACAGCAGGATCCAACAAATCCACGGAATCTTTGACCATGGTGGTGGCCATATAGATTAAAGGGTTTAAATAAATGTAGGCCACATCCAACAGAAGGACATATATGAACAGCTTGAACAGCAGTCCCTTATCCGCTTCTTTTCCCAGGATGACCTGTTTCGCTTTCCGCAGTGACCTTTTGCTTAACAGATTACTCGTATTCCAATGGCGACCCTCCCAGGCCGGTTTATTGACCGATGGCAGTTGTTTAGCCATGTTTGCTCACCTCATTTATCGATTCCCGCTCTGGTAGGATCGGGTTACTCTGGAAAAGACCAGCAATATGAGTCCGAGGAAGATAAGGATAATAGCAAAGTAAATCCAAGCCAAAGCGCTGGACATGCCATAATCTGCCGAGGTCACCCGCTTAATGATCGGATTTGTCGGGAACGTAAACAAATCGACGATCGTATAAATAATGTTCAGTAAAATAAACGGGACCATCCCGGGAAGGGTGATCTTCCAAAAGGTTTCCCATGGCGTAGCACCGTCAATTCGGGCCGCTTCATAAACGGATGGCGAAATGGTCTGTCTTCCGGCCAGGAATATGAGGATCTGAACACCGGAATACCACAGGATGAGAATAAAGGAACTCATGATGCGTATAAGGGTGCCGGAAATGATTGGAGGCAGACTGCTGGTTAACAGATCGTTGACATTATAGCGGGCCAGAAAGTCCAGGCCCCCTTCACCTTGTGCGATAAATTCCAGCACCACTTGCCCTGTAGTAAAGATAACTGGCAGAAAAAATATCGTCCGGAAAGCCGTTCTTCCCATAAATTTTTGATTGAGCATAATGGCTATCAGCAGAGAAAAGATGATAATAATCGGAATCATCACAACAGCCTGACTAAAAAACGGGATTAAATCGTTATACAGCACGCTGCCGTTCTCCAGCAAAATAAACTTGTAATAATCCCATCCGTTAGGAGTCATTTGAATTCCGGTCGCACTTAGTTTCACATTGTGAAAGCTCATATAAAGCGAGAACGCGGCAGGAATAAGCACGAACAGCAGGAATCCGATGAGCCAGGGCAAAATGAAGAGTGAACCCTCGATATTGCGGAGAATTCTGGCATTTAACCGTCTAGTACGCATATCCGTCACATCCCCCCTTCGATCGTATAGCCCCTGGCCTCAACAGTTATTCCATCCTTCCTATAAGGGGTGGGAGCATGGTTGACAATTACCCGTTTTCCATTCTCATATGTGGTGGCAAACACCTGCGGGGCCAACTGCCGGTGATCCACAATGAATTGGTCTTGGACATCACCCAAAACTTCATTATAGATCTGGTAGTGTCTGACCGCCTCCGTCTCCCAATCGCTGAATTGTGTGCTGAAAGGAGATATTCCGAAAGCCCTGCTGAGCAAATCCGTTGGCTCTTTGGAAATCAGGAAGGCCGGCACAGACCCGAATTCCAGATCGCGCAGCAACTGGTTTCCGAATTCCTGCCGCTCATTGACATATTCGGATGAATAAGTCAACAGCCCATGTGTCGCTATTTGAATAAAGGGAACCGCTCTGGAAGAAAAGAGATCATAAGAATAGTCATCACTTTGGTAGATAATATGATCGACATGCTGATTAACAAATTGTTTGGTGCTCGTTCCCCCTACTATATCGAACGCCTCTTGCGCCATCTCGAAGTATTGGTTCTGGATTTCCATGGAGCCGGTCCGGGTGGTGCCGAATCGGTTATTGAAGTCACTGATCAGTCTCTGGCCAAGTCCTTCCCCGTACCAGTAGCCACCTCCAAAAGTCATTCCATCCAGTTTCAGTTTTTTCATTTTTTCAATGTCCCGGGAGATCGCTTCTTGGACATAACCATGGCTGACGATGGGCATTTCCCGGTTCCCCCAATCCCAATACTTAACAATGGTTCCGGATAAATCCCTCATGGCGTGATAGCGCTCTGAGAAACCGCCCTTGCCATTATGCAGGAAATAATTAACCCCATAGGTCACTGGGATTTGCAAGGAATGGGCAAAATCAATGAATTGGGACAACCCGTCATTGCCTCCAAGCCTGTTGTCTACCGGAAGCATAGTTCCGAATTCGGAAAATCCCCCTTTCTGCCAGCCCAGCAAGTTGATCTGCATCTTCTCGACACCGCTGCCATACAATCTGTTAACGATCTCCATTGCTTGGGAGGAGGTCGTCATCGGAATGTAACGATTGCGAAAAGTCCCCCTCTCCTGGGCGCCCCCAATTAACGTTAAGTGGAGAGGCAAACCTCCATTAGGCTGTATCCGCTCATATTCCTGCTCTTCCATCAATACTTGGCGGTAGCGGTTCGCCATTCCGGAGTAAGAAGCCTGATCCGGTTCAAGGAAATAATAACGGACCTGACGGTCGCTGCCAAAACGGATTTCCTCGGGATATTTGTCAAATCCGGTTCCCCGGGAACGGTTGGTGATCTGTCTGAACAGGGACCGGTAACGCATCTCGGTTCCCATCCAGTTGTACCGGCTGTAGGCTCCTGCGGGGGAAGCCATTACATCGGCATACTCAGCACCCTCGCCAATTACTGCCAAGTAGGCGCCATCTTCCGATTTCATTCCAAACACCGGCATACTTACACTCTGCCTTGACTGATTTCCTGAAAAGAAGGACCCATCGGATCCGTAAACCGGAGCCTTGTAGATGAGATT
Organism: Paenibacillus sp. J2TS4; assembly: GCF_018403245.1. Classification (GTDB taxonomy): domain Bacteria; phylum Bacillota; class Bacilli; order Paenibacillales; family NBRC-103111; genus Paenibacillus_L. The sequence continues at coordinate 310,042 of NZ_BOSH01000001.1, read as the reverse complement.
GCCTGCCGTTCCCTGCCGGTTGAAATCAATTAGCGCTCCGGAGCCGTCAGGAATAAAGTGGTACCCTTCCTGTCCTCTGCTGTGTTCTGCTGCAAAAAACGGAAACAGCCTTACCCACAGAAGACCGTTCTTACCTTCAACTACTCCGTCATTGATAATTTTGGTTTCCACGTAATCATCTTGTATCCGGATTTGTACCGGAATATCCACATTAAGCTGAGGGAACTTATAGACCAGACTTACCCCACCCTCAATAGGCTCATAATTCTCAATCGTCCCATCTTCCACGATCCAGTTCGATACCTTGGCCTGCGAGTTGAATACGGAGAAATCCAAAGTAGAGAGCATCAGCGGGGAACGAAGGTGGTCCCTCCATATTCCTCCGATTGTTTCATTGGGCCAATCCTGCGGATCTGGGTAAGAGAGCCAGGTGCGGCCCGTACGCTTGTCATCAACGGCAAAATGCCCGCTGATTTGGTCAAACCTCAACACGAGATTCTCATTTTTAGCCACCTCGGCAAACCCTTCAAGGGAGGGCAGTTGATCATGCGACTTCATCGGATTAGGCGTGGATGAAGCCGGAGGGGGTTGCGCGCTAGCGCTCGGACTGTCCCGAAACTTGATATTGGTCTGGGACAGGAAGATGGCTATGGCAATAATCAGGACCGCGGCAAAGACCGTTTGCAGAAGATGGGAGCGGATGCCTGACATCATTCGGGATGGCAGCCCGGCAATGAATGATTTTATCTTATTCACCGCATCGACACCTCCTGATAAATCTCATAGATAAACAAGCGAAGCTCATTGGATAGTCCAACGATTACAAAAATAATGACGCCCATGACCACCATAGCGAACAACGACAATAACAGGTTGACAACGGTCTCTCCAACCCCATAGTTCTGCAGGGACTGGACCTTCCAGAAGAACATCGCTCCAACCCATACATAGATTGCATAGAGCAGATACTGATAGATGGCTTCCTCGGATCCAGTCATTACATTAGATACAAGAGCCAAAGGAATGCCTAGCAGAACGAATGGCGTCAAGGCATAAGAACTGCCAATAAAGACATCCCGGAAGCGGCCTTCTCCACGATAAATCGAGCTGATCAAGTAATTGCATACGACCCAGGCGAGCCAAATCAGGGCGAACTGGATCAGAATCGCAACGGCATTAACCGAATTGGGCGGTATGTTGTTAAACGTAAAGCTGGTATACATCCGCGTGATCACCAGCGTAGCATACATGCCTATTAAGAGAATGATTGCCCCCATGAACCCCCCTTTGCCTTCAAAGCGCAAGGCGGTAAAGCCATCCAGAGGATGCTTTAACAGGTACAAAGCATGTTTGAGTTGTTCAATAACCTCGAAGGTTTTTCCAGATTTTTTGTTCTTCCTCCGGAGCCAAGGAATCTTTTTCTTGAAATAACCGGCTAGCAAATAGAGCATTCCGACGATCAAAGCAGCACTCGCGAAGAAAGAGAACCGCTCCTGGAACCAGTTCAACCTCAACTGCCAGAACGAATCGGAGTAGCCGTTCTGATCCCCTGCCCTGTGGAACAAGTCCAGTGAGCGGCTGTACTCTCCATTGGCGTAGGCCGCTTTGGCCAGACCGGTCAGAGCAGGGGCAAACTGTGCATTCAAATTTAAGATTTGCTGCCAATACGGTTCACTTTCTTTATAGAACCCGTTATTCGTCAGCTCGTTGGCTTTATAAACCAGGTGGCCGAACTCCGAGAGCTCGAACACTTGAAGGACCGCTCCTTGATCGTCCAGAATCATTAGCTCATCCCGCGAATTAATATCGACGGCTATCGGATTCTTGATAAGCCCGAGCTGGGTTAACGAATTCGAGGAATTGCCTCCCCAGAAGAACAGCAGGTTGCCATAAGGATCATATTGATTGACGAAATTGAATTGACGGTCGATGACAACCATATTGCCATATTGGTCAACGGCAACATCCGTCAGCTGCGGAATCAGCTTCTTCCCACCGGAATACATGGTGAACAAGCTCTCTCCAAAAACCAGAGTCTTGCCAGCGCCTGTCAGCGTCTCATCTGATCTGATCAGCAGATTTCTGCCCTGGGCATCCAGTCTTTTAATTTGATTTTTTGTAATTTCACCGGAACTGACTGTATATATAAAGCCGTTAGGTCCCACCGTAACATTGCTGATCGTACCGGGAAGCTTGCTCATTTCGTTCTCATACATTTCCCGGGTGTAAATCGTCCTTTTTAACGCATCCATAGCCGAGAACTCGGTGCGGTTGGCACCATAGAAGCTTTGGAATCCCCCTTCAGGATCCAATTGCAGCAGCCCTCGGTAGCCTCCAAGCGTTGCTACATAGAGGTACCCTCTTTTATCAGCCACCAGCTTAACCGGATCATATTGAAAAGAATCCGGGATAAACCGGGATTCCGGCCTGGCGATTTCCTGGATTAAACTGCCGTCGGCATCCAATTGGACAATCCGCTTATTTCCCGTATCTGCTATAAAGACATGACCCGCTTCATTGACAAACACGCCTTCAGGATTCAACAGCGGTTTCTCTGAAACCGTCAGGTAACGGATAAAATCGTAGTTCTCATCCAAATGGACAATCCGGTTGTTGCCGCTGTCGGCAATGTAGATATGATCATCAGGACCTACAAATACATCTTTGGGATTGGCCAGCGGCGAAGGGATCACCTCTCCCGGATTTTCAGGATCAGGCTGAGTCAGCTCGCTGCCTATAACCTTTATGGGGATATAAGCAGGCTGGGTAAAGATAACATTTCCAAAGCTGTCGCGGGTAAAAGTCGGATACGTAACCTCCGCGCAGACGGCTGTTGTTCCTTGCAGGATGGAAACCATCATAACGACTGCAAGAAGCAGTGCCCATCGTTTGGCCCATGTCTTCATGTTGGCTCACTTCCTCCTTTCTTCTATTATTTGATTCCGGAATGCGCCATTGTAGCGATTACTTTGCGCTGGAAGACAAGGAACACAAAAAGCAGGGGCAGGAACATGACCAGGCCAGCAGCGGCTGCGGCTCCCTGTCTGGCTACCGAGTTGGCCAAGTTCTGCGTCAGCGTCTGCAGGAAGAAAGGGAACGTCTTCATCGCATCATCGGTCATGAAAAAAACGGATGTTTCGATGCTTCCCCAAATTCCTTGAAACTGGAGTATGGCCGTCGTCGCTACAGCGGGCATGCAGATAGGCATAACGATGCGAAGAAAGACGGTGAATTCACGGGCCCCGTCGATCTTTGCCGCTTCAAGCAGTTCATCAGGCACCTGGTCCATAAATTGCTTCATTAGAAAGACACTGACCGGTGCGGCAACATGAGGCAAAATATGCGCCCAGTACGTATTCATAATTCCCAGGCTGGACACAACAACATAGCGCGGGATCAGCATCGTCTCAGGAACAAACATAAGGGAGACGATGATGACCATAAACAATGCGTTGGCACCGGGGAACTTGTGTTTGGACAATGGATAAGCGCATAAAGCGCTGACTATAACTACCGCTGACGTGGCCAAGATGGCAATCGTAATACTGTTAAACAAATAACGGGAAGCAGGGACCAGCGAGTCCCGGGTAATTACGAACAATTCCAAGAAATTAGACAGCGTCGGGTTGATTACAAAGATGTTGGGCGGAAAGATGAACAGTTCCGAATAAGGCTTCAAAGCATGATTGAATATATAAATCAAGGGCAGCAGCATGAAGATGCCCAGAAAGAACAACCAGAAGGCAAGCCATATTTGCGCCAGCTCCCATCTGATAAAGTGGGGTTTCTTCCACCGCATCGGCCATTTCTTCTGCTCTTTAACCGGTTCGGCAGCAGCCATTACTCATCACCCTTTGTTCCAAATAGTTTCCAACTTAATCGGTTGGCAAAAAAGATAATTACTAGTAGAACGACGGAAACCGCGGAAGCATACCCCATCTCGAAACGGATGAGACCGTAATCCTCCACATGGTTGACAAGCAGGTTTCCCGCATACTGCGGGGTCGGGTTCTGTCCGGAGAGCTGGACCCCGATGTTTCCCGCCTTAAACGCTCCTACGATGGCCATGACTGCAGCGAACAGCATCTGCGGCTTCATGACCGGAATCGTAATATGCCATACTTCCTGCAGTCTGCTGCGGATCCCGTCCAGCCGTCCGGCCTCGATCAACTGCTTGTCGACATTAAGAATGCCGGCCAGCATCGCCAGAAAACCGATTCCCATTGAGGACCATAGCGTTACAGCGATCATGGAACCCATAATCAGATCTTTATCGAGCACCCATAGCATCGGTTCATCGATAATGTTCAGCCCGAGCAGGAAACTATTCAAATACCCGATCCGGTCACCCGACAGCATCGGAATCCAAATGATGCTCATCGTTACACCGCCAGCCAGCGACGGCGCATAGAACGCTAGGACATACCACAACCTGGCTTTATCCGGAATTTGCGCTATCAGCCATGCTAGGATAAAAGAAGCAATATAGCCTCCAGGGCCTACAATGACGGCAAATTTGATCGTATTAGGCAGCGCATACTGCAGAAAGAGAGAGTCTGCAGAGAGCAAATATTCATAGTTGGCCCAGCCGATCCAGCTCGGCGCCTCCATTCCGTTAAAGAAGGTGAAGCTTAATCCGATTGCAGCCAGAACCGGGATAAGAATAAAGATGGAGAAGGCTATCAGGAAGGGGGCAATGAACAAATAGGACAGCCGGTATTTCCATACTTCCTGCAGAAACAAGCCGAACCTACCCTTGGTTCGCATAGAGCCCTTGATCGTTTGAGTCTTATAGTCAATCGCTGACATAGCGCTTTACTCCTTCCCACGGCAGGTTCACTTCCGGAAGGTTAAACGTCCGGATTACCTGATTGTCCTCGTCACGGTAGCCGAATTCCTTCTGCTTGCGGACCATCTCCCGGTTGATGTTCATAATGGCCATTTCGAACGATCGGCGGTAGTTCATGCCGTCGACGACCGTCCGGTTCCAGGCATTGTTCAGTTCCCGGGGGATAAAGTAGGACCCCGGCACGTTAACCATGGCCTTATACCAGCGCCACTGCTCAAGGATAGGAGTCAACTCCTCCTGAGTCCAGGGCAGGCGCATGAATGCCTCCAGGTTAGCCGTGTTCCAGCGGAATTCCGCTCCGTAGAATCCTTCCAATTCTGAACCGAATTGCTCCTGGATAGGAGCAGAGAGCCACCAGCGGATAAACTCCCATCCTTCTTCCGACTTCTCGGATTTGCTCATAATCATTGCTGCCGACTGTCCTCCGCTCCCGGAACTGGCCTGAGCACCAAATCCAAGCCCTTGCGCCAGCATGCCGATGTTGCCGCCGGACCAGCGCTGCACTTCCCCATCACTGTTCGGATAACCCGGGAGCGGAGCCATCCCCCACCAGCCGGTGAGCTCGGGAGCTGCTACAAGCAGCTGCAAATACATATTCAAATCCGCTACGCCGATCGGCATGTAGCCGTCACGGAAATGCTGTAAGAAACTTGATACCTGTCTATCAATGCCGTACATGCTGAACAATTCCGTTATTTCGCGGAAGAAAGCGAACCCTTCCGGGGAGTCCAGTCCGGTGCTGATTCCGTCATTGGCATAGAAATCCGCTCCATTCTGGTAGACAAAGGGAAGGAATTCTCCTGTCGGCAGGAAGAAATTGTAGCCATTCTGCTGCAAAGTCGGAAGCATTTCATACACATCATCCCATGTATCAGGAACTTCAAGCCCTAAGTGATCGAGAATGTCTTTGCGGTAGAACAGCAGCCTGAACTGAAGTGTCTCCGGCAGGGCATAATAACCACCGTCATAGTAATAAGGCATAATCGAGCCCGGCGCGAAATCTTCAATCAACTGATCGAATCCTTCGAACTCCGCCAGATTGATCACTGAGTTCCGGAAGGCGAATTCCGATGGACGCCCTTCCCCTATTCCAATCGCCACGTCAGGTACATTGCCAGTAGCATTGGCCAAGACCAGCAGATCCTCGCTTGGAAGCAGGTCGATCTTGACCGGTATTCCTGTCTTCGGAGTAAAGTACTGGTTTGCCAGCTCCTGGAGCAGGTTGACATAATCCCGTCCGTAATTCATCCATACGGTCAGCACTTCCCCGTCAGCTCCGGTTAATGTTGTTTCCTCAGAGAATGAGCGGAAAAATCCCATCATCCCATTGACCGACTTCTCCCATACGTTGGCGGTCATTCTCGGCAGTTCCTGCTCGTATGGAGCTATGATGATCTGGTCTAAAGTCATTGGCGATTTAAGCAGTTGATTCGTTATGGAAACCACTTTTGTCTGAATCAGAGAAAGCGTATCCTTCTTGTTCGGAATATGGTTAGGATAATCAAGCAGCTTGTCTATATCGGAAATCGCTGTACGCAATGACTGATAATTGTTATCCCTTTCAAGATTCTCATCCAGCCACAAATCGGCCATGACGCTGATTTTATCGCGGGCACTTCTTAAATCCTCGAGCATCTCCGGGAAGCTGGCGGCAATATCCCACGTCCGGTTCTTGTCGTCATCCCCCTTGGTCAATGCCTGCAAGTTCCGGGATACTACTCCCAGCTCCTGGTTGACCTGTTCCAGGAGCACCTGCACCTGCTTGTGAGGAGCATAGGTTACGCTCATCGACAGGGTGTGCTTGCCCTTAGTTAAGTAGAATGCATAGGGCTGCTCTTCTTTATCATTCAGCACCACCTTCTGCCAAGAACGATTGTAGGGAATTCTGAAAGCAAGCATTTCCTGGAACGGTACCTGTCCATCGATGTAAACCTTCCGATGAGCGGTTACATTGAATTGCAAGTTATTCAGAGCACGCATACCTATCTGGTAAAGTCCGTCTTCCACTACTTCGAACTCCCACGTAATCATTTCCCCGCCGTCATTCCAGCGGTTACCGCCAACTCCGTTGAATATAATTTTTCCATTGGCTTTGGGAGTCATGAACGCGTCGGGATCGCTCAATATCTGAATCGACACTTCATTCTTCTCAGTCATAGCTTCCGCTTCAATAACGATTGGCTCGACATCAGGTGAAGCAGCAGTGGCTGGGTATGCCTGTCTCACCGTCGCATAATCGGGAATCATGCTCGGAGGCCCGAACTGCAACTCATCCAGCACGATGGATGAGCTTCCTTGAAGTCGCAGCGTTTGCGTTCCAGCTTCTAAATACCATAACAGGGGCGTTCCGTAGGAATCTTCCCTGTCCGTAATCGGAAGCTCTGCCCACCGTTCAATCTCAATCGGCTGGGGGCGTATATGATGACCGTCCTTGTCTTTCTTCCAAGGATAATCGTCATGATAATAACGGGGAAAGCGGATCGACCGGGCTTCGCGGTAAGGAAACTCTCCGTTAATCGTCATAGCGAGATTGACCGGACGGAAGGAGGTCGTTTCCGCTTGTGGATCCCGCCAATGGTTATAACTGGCTTTCATTTCATAAAGCCCTGTGGTCGGAACGTCGAGCTCAAGCTCGATCCATTCCTCCCGGTTAGTTCTCCAGATCAGAACATTCTGACGGCCTTCATAGCTCCCTGCCGTCACAAGATCCTCATTGGAAGCAGCTGTGTAATTCACAGCTTTGACACTGAACGATTCCGTTGCAGCCGGAAAGCCATCCTGTTCCCACTGCTGCTTCACTTGGTAATAAAAAGGCCCCAGCTGTTCCTGAATAAAGCGGCTGAGATCATCCGCCAGCCGGTCATCCTTAGGATTATTCGCTTTGACCGATGAACCGTCCGTTAAAGAAGAGGTGAGCAAGACCATCATCAACAGCAGCATGACGGTAGTTTGACTTATTTTTCTCCGGCGCTTGGCAGCTGCAGCTTTCCCTTTTCCGTTCTTTTCCGTTGAGCATGCCATGGGGGTACTTTCTCCTTTCCGCTTCAGGTTCATTTCATAATCCGTTCGTTTGTGTCCCTGTCGAAAAACAACGCTTTGTTCATATCCATGACCAGTTTGACCTTCTCATCGTCCTGGAATCGGTTTCTGGGATTGACACGCGCTACAATATTGGTCTCGGTCCCTGCATCCACATGAATATAACGGTCAGCTCCCATCAGCTCATCGGTCTTGTGGATCCCTTCGAAGGTAGCATCGGGGAAAGCATCGAATACAATCTGATCCAGGCTGATGTTCTCGGGACGGACACCGAGGATAATGTAGCGCTCGACAAACTGTTTCTCCCGCAGCATCTGTGCGATTCCCGTCGGAATGTCCAGGGCGAATCGGCGGGTGTGGAACTCCAGGCGGCCTTTCTCGACTTCCTGCAGCTTGCCATGAATGAAATTCATGGGCGGGGAGCCAATGAAGCTGGCCACAAACATATTCTGCGGGAAGTTATAGATCGTCTCGGGTGTATCCACCTGCTGAATCAATCCATCTTTCATGACGACGATGCGGCTGCCCATGGTCATCGCTTCGGTCTGGTCATGCGTGACGTAAATGGTCGTCACCCCGAGTTGTTTGGTCAGCCTGGTAATTTCCGTACGCATCTGCACACGAAGCTTGGCGTCCAGATTGGACAGCGGCTCATCCATCAGGAACACCTGTGGATTACGGACAATCGCCCGGCCAAGGGCCACACGCTGACGCTGTCCCCCGGACAACTGCTTGGGCTTGCGGTCCAGATACTGTTCAATCTCCAGCACACGTGCCGCCCTCTTCACCCCCAAATCGATTTCATGTTTGGGCACCTTTCTCAGCCGCAGGCCAAAAGCAATATTTTCATAAACACTCATATTGGGATAAAGCGCGTAATTTTGGAAAACCATTGCAATGTCCCGGTCCTTCGGCGGCAAATCATTAATGAGTTGGTCGTTGATGTAAATTTCTCCTTCACTAATGTCCTCAAGACCTGCCACCATACGCAGAGTAGTGGATTTGCCGCAGCCGGAGGGACCAACAAAGACAATAAACTCCTGATCCAATATTTCCAGATTGAAATCCTTTACGGCGTACAAGTTGTCTTTGCCGTAGCTTTTGTATACATGGTTCATCAATATACGGGCCACGCGTAGGCACCCCTTTCACTGTTTTAAATGTAAGCGGTTAATTTTCTTATCATTCTAACTTACCGGATATGAATTTGGTGTGAAGATTTTACCAGATATTCTGTACTGACCAAGGGATGTAAGCCTATACTTACTTCCCCTTTCCTTTTCCACAAACTGTCGATCTAGGGAGTAGCTCTTGCATTTCCTGATTAAAATCAGTATCATGGATAATAATATTAAATGCGGCTGTGATGGACCTATAGTATCTGAAATCCTTCTGCTCCAGCGACCCGGGGAGAGTGCAAGCCCGGGAGAAGCTTCAGGGAAACGGCAGTCCGGAGCTGCTTGTTTAAAGAGGGGATGTGCCTTCCGGCGCATCAACTAGGGTGGAACCGCGGGTGCTCAAGCTCTCGTCCCTAGGCATATTTCATGCCTAAGGGAGAGGGCTTTTTCATTTGCCGCCATCCCTTGCAAGGCGTAAGAAAAGGAGAATGAATGATGACGGTTTCTATGGATCAGATTGTCGCATTGGCGAAGCATCGCGGCTTTATTTTTCCCGGCTCCGAAATCTACGGAGGCCTCGCGAACACATGGGATTACGGCCCATTGGGAGTGGAGCTTAAAAACAATATCAAGCGCGCCTGGTGGAAAAAGTTCGTCCAGGAATCGCCTTATAACGTCGGCCTGGACGCGGCTATTCTGATGAATCCCAAGACGTGGGTCGCTTCAGGACATATCGGCAATTTCAACGATCCGATGATCGATTGTAAGCAATGTAAAGCCCGCCACCGCGCAGATAAGCTCATTGAAGAAGGGCTTGCGCAGCAAGGAACAGAAATGGTCGCCGACGGTCTGTCCTTTGCCGAAATGGCTCAATTGATTCAAGAGCATAAGCTGGCTTGCCCGGATTGCGGCAGCCTGGATTTCACGGACATTCGCCAGTTTAACCTGATGTTCAAAACGTTCCAGGGAGTTACGGAATCCAGCTCAAACGAAATCTATATGCGTCCGGAAACTGCCCAAGGAATTTTTGTCAACTTTAAAAATGTCCAGAGAACGATGCGCAAAAAAATACCGTTCGGGATCGCCCAAGTCGGTAAAAGCTTCCGGAACGAGATTACGCCGGGCAACTTCACTTTCCGGACTCGGGAATTCGAACAGATGGAGCTTGAATTTTTCTGCAAGCCGGGAGAAGATTTGCAGTGGTTCGAATATTGGCGCGACTATTGCCGCCAGTGGCTGCTCGACTTGGGCATGACCGAGGAACATATTCGTCTGCGCGATCATTCTCCGGAGGAGCTGTCCCATTACAGCAAGGCGACCACTGATTTTGAATATCAGTTTCCCTTCGGTTGGGGAGAGCTGTGGGGCATCGCAGATCGGACCGACTACGACTTGAAGCAGCATATGGAGCATTCGGGCGAAGATTTCCATTATATTGACGGAGAGACGAATGAGCGCTACATTCCTTATTGCATCGAGCCTTCGCTCGGCGCCGACCGCGTCACTCTGGCCTTCTTCGTCGACGCTTACGAGGAGCAGCAGTTGGAAGACGGCGACAGCCGGACCGTTCTGCGTCTGCATCCGGCGTTAGCTCCATACAAGGCAGCCATCCTGCCGCTGTCGAAGAAGCTCTCCGACGGAGCGAGACAGGTCTTTGCCGATCTGGCCAAACACTACATGGTCGATTATGACGAATCCGGCTCCATTGGCAAACGTTATCGCCGTCACGACGAAGTCGGAACGCCGTTCTGTATTACTTATGATTTCGAGTCGGAGAAGGATGGTCAAGTGACCGTCCGCGACCGCGACACGATGGAGCAAGTACGGATTCCGATCGATCAGCTGCGAGCGTACATTGAGGAAAAACTCATTTTCTAACCTAAGGATATAGCTGAAACATGCTCAGGGCTCCCTAACGAAGGGAGCCCTGGCTCATTTTAAATATGAACACTATACCTTTCACCGGCAATAATTCAAATTAATTCATGCTTAACCAAGGCTGCTTTGATTGCAAAATAGTCCACTTCATCCGGCAACGCTTCTTTGAGAGGCTTCAACCGGTCAGCCCCGAGCTCCTGAGCCGCTTCAATAATTTGTCCCTCATAGGATTCTGGGATGATGAGGCTCCAATCGAGCTCCAGCCCTTCCTTCGCACAGCGGATGATATGATCCTGAATCGTAATCAGCCCCATTCCTCTTTCCTCCGCTACTTCCTCCACGGTCCTGCCCTGAATAAACATTTCATAGGAAATCAAATGACTGCCTTTGCCGCCGCTTCCACTCTTGGTCCGTTTCAGTTCAGCCGCAGCTTGTTCACTCCGCCAGACAGGCCCCGCTTCATAGTCTTCTGCTGCTGAAGTATCCCTTCCTTCCACTAACTCACCAATCGCATGTAAAAAAGGTTTGCCATACTTAAGGAACTTGGCATCCCCCACTCCTTTGACCTGAAGCATCTCCTCTTCATTCCGCGGCAACCGGCGGGCCATGTCGTGCAAGGTGCTGTCCGAGAAAATGATGTAGGGAGGGACTCCTTCCTGATCAGCCAGCTGTTTGCGAAGCCCCCTTAACCGTTCGAACAAAGGTCCGGCTTCTTGGACCGCTCGCGGGGCCGGGCGGACTTTGTGCATCACCTTCTCTTTGCCCTTCAATACTTCCGCCGCCTTCGGCAACAACCTGACAACCGGATACTGTCCCTCGCTCATAGCCAAATAACGCTCCGCAATCAGCTTATGAATCAAATCCGAAATCGCCTTCTCCGTCATCTGGTTCATAATTCCGTAAGTAGGAAGCCGATCGAGCCCGAATTGCGTAACCCGCTTATTACGCGATCCTTTCAGCACCTGGGCTACCAAAGTAACTCCGAATCTCTCCTTCATTCGCCAAATGCAGGAAAAAATTTTACTGGCTTCCAGCGTAATGTCGGTCCATTCCCCTTCATCCTTACAGCTGCTGCAGTTATCGCAGGAAGTGCTGGCCGTTTCTTCGCCAAAATAAGCAAGAATATAACTGCGCAAGCATTGCTGGGTATAGCAATAGTCAATCATCGTCTGCAGCTTCTTGTAATCATTGGATTTGCGCTCCGTATCGGAAACGGATTGCTCAATCAGAAATTTCTGAGTCTGAATATCCTGCGGACTGAATAACAGCACGCACTCGCCGGGTTCGCCGTCTCTTCCGGCACGTCCCGCTTCTTGATAGTAGGCTTCCATATTTTTAGGCATGTTGTAGTGAATGACATACCGGACGTTGGACTTGTCAATTCCCATCCCAAAGGCATTGGTCGCCACCATTACCTTGATCTCATCGTACAAAAAAGCTTCCTGGCTCGCTTTTCTCTCCTCATCGCTCATCCCGGCATGATACTTGCCTGCAGCTACTCCTTTACGCTCCAGCAAGCCGCACAGCTCATCCACTTCCTTGCGGGTAGACGCATAGACAATGCCTGCTTGTTCGGGATGATGATGGATATGATTCAGCACGTACTCCGTTTTGTTAACGCCCCTTAGCACGGATAGTGATAAATTTTCGCGATTAAATCCGGTAATATGCAAGCTCGGCCGGGACATCCCCAGCAACCGCACAATATCGTGAGTGACTTCCTCCGTAGCGGTAGCCGTAAAAGCCGCCACAACCGGCCGGTCGGGAATTTGCCTGAGGAAAGGTACAATCGACAAATAGCTGGGGCGAAAATCATGCCCCCATTGCGACAAGCAATGGGCCTCGTCAATAGCAATGAGCGGGACCTGAACCCTATATGGCAGCGATTGAAAACGGGGAGAATCAAGACGCTCGGGAGCAACATATAACAGTTTATACTCCCCATTGCCCGCCAGACGCAGTCTTTCCTCCGTCTCTGTTTGACTCAATGAGCTATTAATATAGGTAGCCGCCACTCCCAAGCTGTGAAGAGCATCTACCTGATCCTTCATAAGGGAAATAAGCGGGGATATTACAATAGTCGTACCGGGAAGCACCAGCGCCGGAATCTGGTAGCAAATCGATTTCCCCCCTCCGGTCGGCATAATACCGACTGTGTCCTGTCTATGTAAAATATCCGAAATAATGTCCTCCTGACCCTGTCGAAAGGTCGGATAGCCGTAAACCGTACGCAGCAGCTGTTCAGCTTTATGAAGCATCGTTACACCTCTATTTATTGTGGTCCTTCCGTTCCGAATGAGAATCGCCTGCAGCTACACAGGCTTCGGTGAGTGCCCGTCTGCACCAGACCATTTCCTGTCGGTTCTACTATTATAGCATTCCTGATCAAGGAGTGCGGACCAAGTTGGGCCGGCTCTTCTTTTGACTGCTATCCCCTTGGCTCAGAATCTGATATTTACTAACTATAGTGGGGCAATTTAATAGGAGGAACGCCCTGCTGGAGCGAATGCTCGAAGGAGTAACCCACGACTTGCCTACAAGGGGGGGGGCAAAACGGAGGAGCACCCGGTGTGGACGGTGACAAGAATAAACGGCCTCGGCGTCCTATGAGGAAGCAAGCGTGCACCGTAGATACTGCGTAAATTAGTTGCAGTAAAGTGTGCGCGTAAATTAGGTCAGTCAAGCGTGCGCGTAAATTAGGTGCAGTAAAGTGTGCTGCCAGGAGGGCTGGGCGTCCCGCTGACGCTCGACTGCATTTCTACAGTCCTTTTGACCGTAATCCGCTCTTTTCAAACCATCGATTGCAATTCTGCAGTCAAATCTTTAGATCCATCCATTTGCAGGCTTAAATGGACGAATCTACTGTACTTTTGCAGTAGATCTGTCGGAATGAGATCAAAAGTCACTCATCGACTGCACATTTGCATTCCTTCATAAAAATTCAAGGAGAAACCCGCTTTCCTCTCGATCATTTATCCGTTCCGTTAATATAAGCGCAGACGACCGCAGCCAAGCTCTTATAGTGGAATAACGGTTCGTGGGGATGGATATGCACGATTTAGTGAAATAACGGTTCGTGGGGATGGATCAGTACAAGGATAAGTGTGAATCTTAAAAATTCTGATAAAGCCCGCCTTCCTTCTACGGAAGACAGGCTTTATTAAAACGATTACTTGAAAGCACCTTTGAAATGAAAGATAGCTTTGCTTAATGACCCCTATATCATATCAATGGCTGAACGGCATCATAGAGCTTCTTATACTTTGCGAATTTGCTTTCGTAATGATTCGCTATTTCGCTGTTTGCCGGATAGGCGGTCTGTTCTTCTTGCTGCAAGTACGCCGCTTTAAAATCGGCAAAATCAGCGGACCAGCCCAAATGCACGAATCCGAGCGAGGCTACTCCGAGAGCGGGCAGGAATTGAGCATGATCGGGAACGAGAACCCGGCTCGAGGTAATGTCGGCCAAGATGTGCATCCAGGACTCGCTCTTGCCTCCCCCGCCGATGACATTCATGACAGCGGGCTGCTGTCCCGGCAGCAGCCCGGTTCCGTCGAAATGATTTCCTGTGCGCCGCTTCATCTCCGGCTCGGTGATTCGCGCAAGCAGCGCTTCCGCTTGGGCTCCAGCCCGGCTATCCGAGTACAGGATCGCCGGTCGGAGAGGTCTTCCATCGGAGCCGACCGCGATCAAATCCTGCATCTGTCCGCTGAAAGCAACGCAGCGAATATGCGGGCCGCCTACCCCTAACTCTTCCCACTCCTTGCACATCCGAATCACCGCAGTCCACCAGCTTTCGGCATCCTGTTCCATATAGCCGTCCTGGTGCAGAGTCGTTAGAGGGATAGTTTGTTCGTGCCGCAATTCTCCATCCCGGCCTACGAGCACCCCCTTTACTGCGGTGGTGCCTATATCGATGGATGCCACCACATCCATAGCGGACAAAGACTTCGCAGAGTCTACGCCTGAATTCCTGTTCATTGAACTCCACCTGCCTTACCGGATGATAAAGTGCTTTGCTTCATCTCGGAAAGTGAACCTCCCCGACTTACTCGCTATCGCGAGTTGAAGTCGGGGCTTCTTACCACGGACAACTTCATGTACCTATTGTAGATAGGGATTTGCCCGATCTACTCCATATCCAAGTACGGGGTATCTGAGAAGTTGTCTTAGTAAAGTTTGTACCCTTCCTCATTCTAATGTTGTTATTTTTCCAGCACACAAAAAATGTCAATCGCTGATCATCGTTACGATCAATGATTGAGTTTATAGAATTCACCCTAGAGATGACGCGTATGCTGCCCGTCGCACACAAGAAGATGGCCCTGACCGTTTAGGACCATCTTCTTCAGAATAATGTTAATGAGCTGCTTTCAATTGTTTCTGCATCAAGACCAGTTCATGCGCCAGATTGCGGATTCTCTCTAATATGCCCTTATCGGAAATTTCGTTATGTCCGTTAAAATGTTCATTATGAACATATACATAGCTTGGTGCGACAAATGCACGGAAAAAGCCGGCGATCGGCTTTAATTGATTCTCAATGACGAGATAATGCTGGTAGGTTCCTCCTGTCGCCACAAACCCCATCACCTTATGATGGAAAACGGAGACCGGAACAAGATCGAACAAATTTTTTAACGCCCCGGTTAGCGATGCTTGATAAATCGGAGTGCCTATAAGAAAAAAATCGCCCGAAGAGACAATGTCGATGACGGTCTTGGTGTCGCCCGTATAAGCGGCGGGATCCCGCCCGTCGCAAAACTGAACATTGTATTGTTTCAGGTCAAGCAATTCTATTTCCACTTCCGGATAGTTCCGCCTAACTTCGTCCAGCACAGCCTGAACCGTGATCAATGTTTTGGAACCCGATATCGTTCCCGATATGCCAACTAGCTTCATAGGTACAGTTCCCCTTTCAGCATCCCGATGTTCACACAGATGTCCCTCCCGGTTTAATCCGATACAAACAACGATTGTCGCCTTTTAAAATATGCTCGCCTCTAGTAATGTCAACATCGTCGCCAAGGACATGTTGAAACATCTCCAATTCCTTCCTGCAAATGTCCGTACATGCTCTCGCCGCCTCGCAAATCGGGCAATGCTTTTCCACAAAATAATAGGAACCATCGGAGTTCTCAATGATTTCGGCCATATATCCCTCTGCCGTCCGCGATTCGGCGAAAGCCAATAATTTTTCCTTGAACGGAAGACTCGCCGGCGCTTTGCTCTGGTAATCCATGACTTGTCTGCGGTTATGGATCTCCAGCAGTCTCTCCAGGCCTTCGTCCCCGAACGCTTGTTTCATGGATTCGATCAAACTGACTGTAAGATCAGCGTATCCGTCCGGAAATAGCCGATTCGCTTCGGAGGTAAGCGCCCACATCTTCGCGGGTCGCCCCATTGCCCTTGATTCTTCCGTGAAGGTGACCAACCTCTGCTCTTGCAGATCATATAAATGCTGCCGCACGGCCATAGCGGTAACTCCGAGCTCGCTTGCCAATTGATGGGCATCCATGGATCCGTTATGTTTAAGCAACTTCACAAGGGTTCTTCTTGTTCTTTCGACACCTTCTTTTGTTCGCGAATTCCTTTTATTCATTTCACTCACCTTCAGATTTGTTCTTGAAAAGATTATAAAGAAAAATGTTGACAAAGTCAAAAGGGTGGTATAATTTGTTTGTAAAGATCTTTGTTTATAAAGTATCCGGATACGGCGTCTACTTAGAATTCATGATGGAAGGTGAACAGGTTGTCTTCTGCGCAAAGCTCGCAAAGCATTTTTGGACCACGCTATCTGGCATTATCAATCGGTATTATTTTGGCTGCCATGACGATCGGGTTTGAAGGATTGGCCGTAACAACGGTTGCTCCGGTCATTGCCGGCGATCTGCAAGGCCTTCATCTCTTCGGTTGGATATTCAGCGCTTATCTGCTCGCACAAATTGTCGGTACTTTGGTGATCGGCCGCCAAATTGATAGGAAAGGACCTGCTGTCCTTTTTACAATAGCTATACTGTTATTTGCAGTCGGTTTGATCATGGCGGCCGTTGCAAACAACATGTATGTGTTGATCGGCTCTCGCGCCTTGCAAGGATTTGGTGCAGGAGCCATGTATACCTGCATATACACAGCCATCTCTTTAAGTTATCCGGATGAGCTTCGCGCCAAAATTTTGGGCGCTCTCGGCACAGCCTACGTTTTGCCTTCAATGCTAGGCCCTTACGTTGCCGGGGTTATAGCCCAGCAGTGGTCTTGGCGATTCGTTTTTTGGGGAGTTCTTCCCTTTTTGCTTTTAGCGGTGCTTCTCAGCCTGCCTGTCTTCCGCAAACTGAAAATGCCGAGCGTTCAAGAGAAGAAAGAAAGTGGAGTCATTCGGTTGTCTGTGCTGCTCGCGATCGGAACCGGGGTCTTCTTAAGTGGTCTTGGCATGCTTCCCAAAATATTGGGAATTGCACTTCTGCTTATCGGTTTGGCGCTTATGGTACAGCCCCTTCGCAAGCTGCTGCCGACCGGCACGTTGACATTTCGTTCAGGATTACCGTCTCTCATCGCTTCCCGTGGATTATTCTTCGCCGCTTATGTCTTCACCCAGAACTTTCTGGTGCTTGCCTTGACAGATACGAAAGGAATGGCCCCCGACAGAGCCGGGCTCATCGTGGCCAGTGCGGCGCTTAGCTGGTGTATCATCGCCATTTTGCAGGCTCGCTGGGATGCGGCAGATCAAGGGCGCGGCCGGAATAAACGGATCATCGCCGGTATACTGCTGATGATCGTCGGTATCGCGATCATGGTATGGATTCCTGCAGTCAATATTGTATTAGCGGTTCTCGGTGAAATTATTGCAGGCATCGGAATCGGTCTGGCTCATACCGTTAGCGGTACGGTCGCTTTCTCTCTCGCTAAAGAAGGGGAATCCGGGCAAGTTTCCGGGAGCCTGCAATTTGCCGATTCGTTTACTCCCGGAGTGGCGATCGGAATCGGCGGCGCCATCATCGCAATGAGTCAAACGGGGGGATTGTCATTGGAAGCGGCAATTACGATCGCTATGATGTTCAACCTTGCATTGATTTTGTTGAGCTTGTTTGCGAGTGCGCGAACCAAGCAGGGCGAATCTGCAGAACCTTCGCCCCTGTCAAGCCGTCATGCAGGATGATATGCGGTCCGCCTGGCGCATTCTTCAATGTGCGGTTTCGCTTTAATCCGTTGAACTAGGGCCAATCAAGCAGGAACTTGAACCAATAGAAAGTTAATGATTTAATGATTTCTTCAAAAAGGAACGAGTGCCAGTGGATCTGTATCCCATTGACACTCGTTTTTTCATCAGGACTATTCCGTCGCTTCTGCCCGGGTAGCCGTATCGTTTGGCACCCTGTGGTGAATCCCGGGAACTGTTTTCCTGTCAAGCATTGAGGGGGCTCTGGCGCGCACCCATGAGAATGATCTCAGCTGAGCAACATTCGATTTCGAACCCTTGCAAAAGATGCCACAAATCGTCATTACTGCCTTTGGAATGCAACCTTTAAGCCCAACCCGATATAGATCATTCCGACGAGTTTGCCGCTCCAACGGCTTAAACGGTTTATCCATGCCGACCGTTTAACCATCTTTCCAAGCGTAGAGACACTTAATACAATCGTAGTTGTATACAATGCACTTAATATGACAAAGATGAATCCAAGTATCAAAAACTGCATGACGGCTTCGCCTCGTTCATGATGAACAAATTGAGGCAAGAACGCTAGAAAGAACAGTGCCGTCTTCGGATTAAGAACCTCTGCTAAAGTTGCCGATACATATGACTTTAATGCTCCTGCCGACTCAACCTTTGGAAGCTGCGGTTCGGAGGGCTTCCTTATCATTTCGCAAATCCCCAGATATAACAAGTACGCCACTCCTGCATATTTGACTACATTGAAAGCGAGAGCTGAGGTCATCAGTAGGGCGGAAAGCCCCACAGCGGCAAATAACGTGTGAAGAAAATCCCCGGTTGCGATGCCGAGCCCTGCCATAATGCCTCCTTTGCGCCCGTTCTGAACGGTACGGGTAATTGTAAGAAGAACGGCCGGGCCTGGAATCAGAAATAGACCTATGACCACTATTATATACGTAATTAAAGTTGAAAAATCGGGCATCTGCTTTCTCCCTTCACTGCACTCAAATATTTCGTTGTTCGTTATCGCAATCATGGATGATTCAATGTCGGCCTTTTCCAAGACGGTCTCTAATCTGTACAAATGCGTGGGAACGAATAACCCCCGTAGTTCGCCCGCGCGGTCGGGCGAGTGGGGGATCGTTTCATATGCACAACCGGACTGCTCAAAGGGATATATTGTTGCGACCTTGCAGCCACTGCTCGAATTCGTCAGGTGTGCGCACATTATGGTCTAATACAGCAGTATAGACATCGAAGCTTTTCACTTGTTTCCCATACTCGGCTCGTGATGCCCAAACAGTTTTAATACTTAGAATAGAAACAATGGCTGCCGGAGTAAGACGATCGGGCATCGTGCGAATATGCTGCAGATCGGGTTGTTTCTCAGGTTCGTCTACGAACCAAATATCCAGTTCCCATTTGTTTCCGTTCTTGGCCTCATACGTCATACCGAGAAAATAACCGTCAGGGTAGGCCGGGTCGGTGTTCCATTTCCCGGTATCGTTAATGAATTTCAAATCCCGGATCCCGGGATCGGACATCAAGTGTGAAGCAATTCCGGTAACTGCAGCGATGTTCAACTTGGAGCTAACGACCGTCATATCGAGGTCTCTCCAAGCCATTAAACCAAGTGCCGCACTCCCTACTTTCACGGGTTTACCGGCTGCCTTCAGCAATTGGTCAAGGTTCAACTCTTCCATAATTGCAGATGCTTCAGCTTGCAGCTGCAGTTGGCGGGCCAGCAGATCTTCTTGTTCTATCATTTTTCGCTCCTTCCACTATAGCAAAGCTTTAAATACCACCGAATATTTCTTCGGAAATCATACGGCGCTCTTCGCAAGGCAACGATTGGGTAACTCTCGGAGCGGAGCCGATATCGACTGACATCTCGACAATGACCAAGCCAACTGGTATTTATGATTAGCTATTAAGAACGGCCTTCAAGCTGGCGGCTGTTTTCGGCTGCTCTTTCTTCATCGATTGACGCATGAAAAATTCAGCTACCTTCGGAACTTTGTCAACCTGAATGGCGAAATGAACACGGCAGGATTTTTCGGAGACCGGCTCAATACGGTAGCTTTCACGAAAAAATTGTTTTTCATCGGGAACCGTCTCCATTGTCAACAATTGATCCTGAACAAGCTCGGTCACGACCATATTTTTTTCACTTTTAAAGCCTGAATATTTTCCGCTCTCGAAATAGTTGGTCCCCAACCGGGCAGGTTCTTCGGGGGTGACTCGATTCTCAATAATGCCTTTCATCCAGGAAGCTCGCCCCTTTAGATCAATGAGGCGTGAAAAAACGGTAGAGGCAGGATACTCATAGCTTTCGGAATATTCAAATGTAAGCATGATTATCTTCCTTTCCTTTTTAGGTGTGTATGATTTAACGAAAGAGGATGGTTGACAGTGCATGGGTTATTACTTGTTTCATTTCTTCCTTATTCTCCTCGCCAACTGGTGTTCGCCATCCGATGTACCCGTCTGGCCGCACAAGGATGACCCCCGTGGAAGTGATTCCGTATGCGTCAAGAAAATCGTTCCCGGGATCGCTGAAATCAGCTTTATGACCGCCAATCCGATAAATATCCAGCGGAAGACGGAGTGCATCCTTAACATGTTGAGCAGCCTCCAACGCATGCTGTCCGTCAGGGCCGGTGAGCAGGACAAATCGGGAACCAAATAGATCCAATGACGAAATGGGTTGACCATCCCGTTCGAGAACGACGTGCGCCGCGCGGGTTCCCGGCTGTCCCGTCCATAACTCGGGCGGCTGTACCATGGGGAGGTTCATCCCGTCGGCTTCCGGTACGATTGCGCCGTCTTGATAACGATAACCCATATTGACATGCAGGGTGTTTACCGTAATCCCTTCCGATCCCTCATGTTCGCGCTGCTGGGAAAGCATAATGACCTGCTCTACCGTATAATCCGCGATGGGCCGCCGCTCAGCATCATAAGTAGCAAGCAAAGCTGGACCGGCTTCACCGCGCAAGACAGCAGCCAGCTTCCAGGCGAGGTTCTGCGCTTCGGCGATGCCGGTATTGCCTCCCAAACCGCCGCTTGGAGGTTGAACCCGTGCGGAATCGCCAACTAAAAAAATGCGCCCATCTTGGAAGCGGTCAGCTACACGGCCGGCCATTTCCCAAGTCAATATCTTTCTGATCGTAACCGGGATGTCAGGAATTCCGGTGGCGGCCCTAACTAATTCAACACAGCGCTCCTCCGGATAATCGTCTATGGTTTCCTCTTCCGGATCGTATACAACGTCCAACCGGTATATATGAGGCCGCCTGAAAGTTCCAGGGTACAGAACAAGACTTCCGCTTGCGGTATCATTGGCGAAGAAACACATGTGCGCGTTTTGGCTTCCAAACAGGTCATGAATGTCCGCATCAAAAACGATGCTGATCAGGTGGCAGAGTGTACCTTCTCCATGTTGACCAATCCCTAATTGTGTGCGGGTTCCACTCTTGCTCCCATCTGCTCCAACCATATACTCGGATCGAACGTGACGCGTTTCGCCGCTGATTCGATCGCGAATCGTGGCCGAGATGCCGTCGGCATCCGTTTCGAATTCGATCAACTCCGTGTTGTAGCGCAAATCGACACCGGCTTGCTCGGCCTGTGCCCGAAGCACCGGCTCAAGCAGATCTTGTGCGATGCCGTTTCCTTCAACAGGACTGGCATCCGTAAAGTAAGCACTCATATCTTCCATCAGATTTTCAATCACTTGCCCGGCCAAGCTCTCTACAAACATGATGCCGAATTCCCGAGGGAAAGGGGGCTCTTCACGGCGAATCTCGTCCTCGATCCCGGCCGAACGGAATATTTCCATCGTGCGGGCAGTCAGACTCGAAACGCGCGGGTGAATGGCCGTCCCTGGATGGCGTTCGACGACTAACGGTTTAATTCCTTGCCGGGCCAGAAATAGGGAGAAAGATAGACCTACCAGACTTCCTCCTACTACGAGGACAGGAACCGATTCATCGAATGATGAAGAGTTATTCAGTGTCTTGTTCATCTAATTACGCCCTTTCGTAAATTAGTTTATTTTCACTCCATACGGTTATCTATTTGCTCGGCTTTCTCCCGCAGCTCTTCCATGCTCCATGTCAGCTTGTGCGATTGTACATCGGCGATAACGGATTGGAGCCATTCCACCTCAGCGACAAGCACGGTTCGTTGATATTCGGCCTCAAGTAAAAATAAGCGCGGCAGACCCAGTGATGCCCCTATCTCAAACTGATCATGAAGTCGGGCAAGTGTATTTTCAAGGGCGCTTATTCTTTGTTTGAAGAGCAATGCGACATCTTCAGGCGTTAACATGGCCAGGAATGAAACCGCAGCGGGAAACTCTAAAAACTCCTGAGCCGGCTTAGAGATCATTTCCCGGATCCATGAATATGCGGCATTTCGTCCCAGATCCGTGATTTCATAAACAATTAAATCCGGTCTCCCTTCATTTTTCTTCTTGCCTTGGATGGCAATGGCTCCGTCTCGATGCAAACGGTCGATCGTCTGGTAAATACTCGTTCGGTGACGAACGTTGATAACTTCGTCTTTCCCCCTCTCCTTAATAAGCTGCTGCATACGATAAGGATGCATAGGCTCCTCAATCAGAAAACAAAGTACGGCTAAAGCGACGGGTGATTTTTTAATCGTGTTTTTCATAGTCATAATATTACTATTAATAATATGACGTGTCAATAAAAAAATGCCCTATTCACACCAGAGGCCACTGAAAAAGTCCGTCTCATGAAAAAAAGGTGCAGTTCCTCAAGAAAGTTGAGGAGGCTGTACCTTTTTCAGCTTATAATTAAGGCATCATGGAGAGCAGGTGAGCGGATGATTAGGCAACAACAAACCTTAATGCTAAGTCCTTATGCGGAATTGTATGACCTCGTGGTACCCAGTGACAATATGTTGCGTCAGATCAATGAACTGGTGGACTTCACCTTTATTTATGAGGAACTGAAAGATAAGTTCTGTCTGGATAACGGTCGTAACGCCATCGACCCCATCCGTATGTTTAAATATTTGTTGCTTAAAGCCATCTTTGAACTGTCGGACGTCGATATCGTCGAGCGTTATACACGCTTCCATTTCTGGTGTGATCAACCCTGCCGGCCATGAAAATCGTTCAAAATTGAATTTACAACTGGCTCTCTTGATTTCTCCAAGTATAAAGCTAAGTAAATGGAACATAATACTTTCATTACATCCTATTTCTAGAAGAAATATGGAACCATGCGTCAGGAGATGATAAAAATGGAGAGCAACCAAAAAGTAGCAGTAATTACGGGTGCAGGACAAGGGATCGGGAAAGGAATTGCTAAACGTCTAGCAAATGACGGTTTCGCGATCATCTTAAGTGATATGAACGAAGAAGTGCTTAACGCTACTGTTAAAGAATTTAAAGAACAGAACACGAATGTAGCATCATTCGTTGGCGATGTTTCCAAGCAAGAAGATCAAAAAGCTTTAGTCAAGACGGCTGTCGATCACTTTGGAAGAGTCGATGTTTTTGTTAATAACGCGGGGATTGACCAAGTATCGCCGCTAACGGATGTCGAGCCGGCCAAGTTGGAAAAGGTTTTTCAAGTGAACGTGTTTGGTGTATTATATGGCATTCAAGCAGCGACAGAACAAATGAAAAAACAAGAAACAGGCGGGAAAATTATTAACGCATGCAGTATAGCAGGACATCGGGGCTTTGCCATGCTTGGGATCTACTCGGCTTCCAAATTCGCAGTTCGTGCACTGACGCAGGTTGCCGCGCAGGAACTTGCTAAAGATAAAATTACCGTAAATGCCTACTGTCCCGGAATTGTCGGAACAGGCATGTGGGATCGCATTGATGCGGCGATGGTTGGATACATGGGGTTGCAAAAAGGGGAAGCTTTCAAAAAGTTTGCAGAAGATATTGCATTAGGCCGAACTCAAGAGCCGGAAGATGTGGCTAACTTCATTTCCTACTTAGCATCTCCGGACTCTGACTATATGACGGGACAATCGGTGATGATTGACGGCGGTATAGTATACAATTAGTGAAAACGATGACTCCTATTGCGGAACATGCATCAGATGCCTTAACCCTTTCATGTTCAGCAGTTGACTTTTACTAAAATACATTCTAGAATTTACAGTGTATTTTCAATTTTAAGAGGAGGATTATTAAAAAGTGACACACTCTATGAGACTTCGTTTCCCAACTTTGAACCGGTAATTGAATACGTTCAAAGGCTCTGCTTGTGTATGCAGAGTAAACGGGATAAGTCTGTCCTTTTTTAATAATCTTCATTTGCGCATACAAATATGTGATATGTAGAAAGGCGGATCATTCTGCCTTTCTTTTTTATTTGGGTCATTCACCTTCTACACATGGCAAAAGAAAGGTTTATTGGGTGACGGCTACCTGCAGCTAACCCTCTAATTAAATATGGATGGGTCTTCTCCCTTTACTCTCAATCACAGGCAGGATCGCCTGTGATTTTTTATTATGAAAGGTGAGAGAAGATGACCAAAAAAATTCATAAGTACAGTGGGAAAAAGTTAAGCCGCGGGGAGCCTCCCAATTTTTCCGGACAGCATTTGATGCATAATAAAAAGCTGCTTCAGGAAATTGTGGATCTAGCAAAGGTAAGCAGTGAAGACACGGTTTTAGAGTTGGGAGCCGGAAAAGGGGCTTTGACAACCTTACTGGGGCAAAGGGCTAAAAAGGTATTGGCTGTTGAGTATGATGCCAAATTTGTCGATATCCTAAAACAGAAAACAGCACAGCATTCAAATACGACTGTCATTCACCAAGATATAATGCAAACCCGTCTGCCAAAAGAAAAGTTTATAGTCGTCTCCAATATTCCGTATGCGATAACAACACCCATTATGAAGATGCTTCTGAGCCATCCTTCCAGCGGCTTTCAAAGGGGCGTCATCGTTATGGAAAAAGGAGCAGCCAAACGATTCACATCCAATTTTGTTAGAAATGGTTATGTTTTAGTTTGGAAAATGTGGTTTGATATCCGTTTTGTTAAAGGAATATCCAGAGATCAGTTCTCCCCTCCTCCAAGGGTGGATTCAGCAATCGTGAGGATAACCCGCAAAAAAGAAACGGTAATACCAAATAAAGATTTCATTGCTTTTTTAGGGCTTGCTGAATATGCCTTAAAAAAACCATACGCCCCTATTGAGCTTGCTTTACAAGGAATCTTTACCCCGCCTCAAATGAAGCATTTGAGAAGAAATCTAAAAATAGATAATGGACAGCCGATCGGAGCACTTAATGAAAACCAATGGGGGATTGTGTTTAAATCCATGTCTCAATATGTACCGCGCCATTGTTGGCCGAAAGTAAATAAAAGCAAATAGAATCTTTTAAAAAAACAGGAAATCTCCAAACGACTCTCTGAACGAAATTGACCGCAATGTGCAACAAATAACACGTACTGGCGTCTAATGTTAAAGGTAATGTTTACTAGATTTCATGAAAACAGGAGGAAATTAGAAGGGTGAGAGGAAGAAAACGGTTCGCATGGATAGTGATTGCAGTTATGCTTCTTGCATGGGTAACACCGGCCGTTGAAGCCGCCGCAGCTTCCAGCGGTGCCCGGGAAATCGAAATAGTACTGGACGGGAAAAGAATGGATAGCGACGTCCCCCCTTACATCGTCCCCGAGGTTTACGTAACGATGGTACCATTGCGCATCATTAGCGAGGAGTTGGGTGCAAAGGTAAGCTGGAATCAGCAGGAGCGGCAAGCAACGATCAGAGGAGGAGACGACAAGCTGATTATTATGAAGCAAGGATTGTCGAATGCTATAGTCAATGGGCAAAGCGTCGCGCTTGATGCTCCAGTGGATAACAAATCCGGTTATACGATGGTGCCGCTTCGCTTTATCGCGGAGCAGCTTGGCCTGAAGGTCAGCTGGAGCGAGCAGGATCAACGTATTTCATTGACCTCGAGCGAAAGCGTGGCGCCTGTCCCCGTTACCGAGTCTGAGGAGAGCTTGCCAGAATCAGAGGAGGCAGTCCCCGGCAGCGATGGCAAGGGCGAGACGAGCGAACTGCGCGGAGTATGGATATCAACAGTCTATAATCTCGACTGGCCATCGCAAGCCTCTTTCGGCAAGTCCGTTCAGCAGATGGAGGAATTCCGCGAGTTGCTCGACGAGCTGCAGGACTTGGGGATGAACGCGGTATTCGTGCAGGTTCGTCCTGCCGCAGATGCCGTGTATCCATCGCAGCTTGTCCCCTGGTCCAAATATTTGACAGGCATTCAAGGTCTTGCTCCCGATTATGATCCGCTGGCCTTCATGATAGAGGAAACCCACAAGCGGGATATGGAGTTTCATGCCTGGTTCAATCCGTTCCGCGCCAGCGTTGACACAAACACCGAGCAGCTTGCTTCTAGCCATATTGCGAAGCAGCAGCCGGACTGGATCGTCAAAGCCGGCGGCAAGCTGTATATCAATCCGGGGATTCCGCAAGCGCGCCAGCACATTATCGACACGATCATGGAAGTGGTAGACCATTATAATATTGACGGGGTTCATCTGGATGATTATTTTTATCCGTCCAATACAGACTTTGCGGATGAATTGACTTTCCAAACGTATAATCCGGATAAAATCACCTCGAAGGCCGACTGGAGGCGCAGCAATATCAATGCATTTGTGCATGACCTGGGACAAGCGGTCCGCAACGCCAAGCCGGACGTCCGCTTTGGCATCAGCCCGTTCGGCGTATGGCGCAACCAGTCGGTGGACAAGACCGGTTCGGATACGAAGGCCGGGTTGACGGCATATGACAGTATGTATGCCGATGTTCGCACCTGGATCAAGGAGGGGTGGATCGACTATATAAATCCACAGCTGTACTGGAGCCTCTCCTTTCCGGCCGCCAGATATGACAAGCTAGTGGATTGGTGGGTGCAAGAGGTGAAGGGAACCGGAGTGGATCTGTATATCGGCCATGCCCCGTACAAGCTGGGGACGAAGGAAGCCGGCTGGCAGAGCGCACAAGAAATGATTAATCAGTTGGAGTACAACAAGCGTTATGCAGAGGTTAAAGGGGATGTATTCTTCAGTGCGAAGGATCTTCGCAGAAATCCCCTGGGCATTAAAGAAGCGCTCCGCTCTTATTATCAATACTAATTTATCTATGGCAGCGCGCTGCCAAACCCTTGACTCTTGTTAATAAATTTATCCAGAACCTGAAAATAAAGAAAGGCAGAGCAATCTGCCTTTCTTTATATTTAAAATAAGTCAAAGTAAAATAAAATGAGGAATTAAATGCTTGTATTTTCTCCACATGATAATCCGATTTATGGCAATATGGCTTCCCACTCATACCATCGCACCGAACTAACGATAGATACTTCCTTCTCGTCCCAACGCCATACTCGTCCTTCCCTTGAAGATGAACCCCAAGAAAAACGGGGCCTTCCGTATATCTCCCTTCATACGAGGATGTCCCCCGGAACAACACTTTGTTTCAGCTTCTCGGCTACGATATCGCCATTTACGATGTGCAGCATTCGTTGTCCACCTTCATATAGTTGTTGGAACGCCGAGATGAATTCAGCGACAGGGAGAAAAGCTTGTAAACAAACAAAAAGGTTATCTAACTGCTCCGGCATTATGTAGAATAAAGCTCAACCGACAACTGTGTCGCCATGAGTTATTTTTTTACTTGAATTCTTGGTTTCCATAAGCAAAAAAAACCGCTTAGCCATGCTGCTAAACGGTCCATTTACGCTACATCTGAATCGACTCAATCATCTCATGAACGGCCTCCTGCCATTCATCCCTCACATTAGCTGGGGCAGTAAAATCAATCTCAAGAAGTGCGCCGTCTAATTCTGCCCAAGCCACGAAATGATAAGTGCCATCACCCTTCTTGGAGGGGATGATGACTTCATTGATCGCAATGTGCTTTCCATGAATGAGCTGCGTCTCATCCTTCAACCACTCCAGCTTTTCTCCTTCACTATCTTGTTCCATAATTCCCCTCATCTTCAATCGTGCCCCATCGATTCCAGCATCGGTCATCATTTGCTCTGGATCATGCTTCATCTCGAGCTTAACTTTCTTATGGCTATCCGTATAGACAAGCTTCGCGTTCGATGTCTCATTCGATTGCACCTCTAATCCCTGCGGAAGCTTCAGTGACATCAAGTTCGAGAACACTTTGATCATTCCTTGCTCAGCAGCCTCATTTTCCTTATTGTTATTATCTTTTTCTTCTTGACCTTGTTCCTGTTGCTCCTGCTGTACAGTCAATGCAGCCCTGTTCTCCCCAGTCTCCTTCTCTTTGCTGCCTGGGAAACTGCAAGCAGAAATGCTTGCTACTATAACGGCGGTTATCACACACACGGCTATCCATTTTTTCACCTTGAATCATTCCTTTCTTTCGGATTTGAATTTGCCGTCTACTCATTTAAGTAGGTTGTTACACGGTTTGCGATCAAATCCGCAACCGCTTGTGCCGATTTTTGACCGCTATAGTAAGCCTTCGCTTCCTCTTCGATGATCGCTAGAATCTTCGAGTCATTTTTTTGCAGCGTGGTCGCTTGGGCCAGCATCTGCCTGATCATGTCGATGTCTGCCTTCTGGACCGGGATCACGGTTCCCAATGGCGACTCGATAGTGCCTTTGTCTTCAAGATCCTTTAACGTCTTCTCGTTTACCTTTTTATTGAGAGAAAACCCTTGTAATCCTGGCATGGTCTGCATTTCTTCCGACAATAAGAACTTCAAGAAATCCCACGCCTCTGCCTGCACATTCGAATTCCTATTTATTCCTAAGTTCTTATGCATCAAGAAGGTGACTCCTGCCTGTTGCCCGGCAGCGAGCGGCTTGCGATAGATCTTCCCTTGCTCATAGAACATCGCAGGCCCTTCGAAATAATCTTCAGGCGATAGGACCAAAACAGGTGCAAAAAAATAATCTCCTGCATTAACTTCCGCATCCGTAACCACCTTTTCCGCATACATCGTTTTCACTTGCTCCATCAGTCCAACGAATGCATTGGTATCGAAGCTGGCAGGGCGCTTCTCTTCATGGACAATGCGAGTATAGTTGTCGACGAACAGAATGTTCAACATCCGCTCAGGTGGCGTATTCCCCATCGAATACGTGTGCCCGCCGGATGCCGCCAGACGTTTGCCCACCTCTGTGAACTCCCCCCATGTCCACGTGCTGTCATCGAATTTCACGCCGGATTGCTCAATTGCTTTCTTATCGCCCATCAGACTGTCCAAGAAGAACCGCAGAGGCAACGAATAGAGCCCCCCTCTCATCTTGGCCCCGTCCAGGATATTCATCTCATACAAGTTGGAATCAAAGTCAGGGTCCTGCTTCATCAACTCGCTCAAGTTCACAAGCGCCTGCTTGTCTACGTATTTCTCAACCGGCAGACCGCTCACATCCAGGGCGATCAAATCGGCCCCTTTGCCGGACAATAGCTCTGTATTGGTGGTCTTCACATATTTCTCGAGATCACCTTCTTGATTGGAGCCCTCCCCTCCGCCGTATTCCTTAATTTGAATATCCACATCGGGATGCTGCTCTTCATACTTTTTCTCTGCCAGGGAATACATAGGATCCGCTTGCAATACGGAAAAGACAACGATTTTCTTCCCGTTTTGTTCCTGCTGCCCTTCTCGCTTCGCCTCACCGGCCTGTCCTCCGGCACATGCTGCCAACATCATCGTTATTACAACGATTAAGCTAAGTACACCACTTTTTTTCATCCTATCCTCTCCTCTACATTCTCTATGCGATCGACCGATACGGCCCAAGCGCATTAGCCCCTTACGCGTTGACCTTCTGCTAGCGGTTCACTGCTCTCGACAATGATGCGATCTTTCATGGATATCCCTTGTAATACCAGGGTTTCTTGGCCATTCGTCCCCCCTAATTGGACGGGATCCTTACGAACAATAAAGGTATTGCCCAGCGGACCTGAATGCTCTTCGATAACAAGCACATAGCTGTCCTTCCCTTCCCGATGAATCGCTTGGTTCAATACGAGCATGCCTCCATCGGTCTTCTCCGATTGTGTCAATTCCACGCTCACGAGGTCATTCGCTTGAACATTCGGATGTTGGACCTTCACAACGACCCGTTGACCCGAATCCGTCTGAGATGCCCCCCCTCCCGCTCCCTCTTGGAGGGGAGTCCCTCCATCAACGCCTGTCATCGGACGAATGTCGGTAATGATTCCTTCAACCGGAACACTTGTCCCCTCATGCTCGATCTGAACGTTCATCTTCTCTTCGGTACGCAATTTCTGACCCATGGCATCCGGGATGACAATCTCGAATTGATAGCCTTGCTGTCTACTCGCTACGCTGATATCCGGCCCGCCGCTCCCCGATGGCAGCTCCGGCGTCGCACGTACCTGTGTCACGACACCGTCAAAAGGCGCGATGATGCGTTTGCGATCAAGCGCCTCCGATTGCATCGTACTCAATTTCCGCTCCTGAACACCAATGGCTAATCGCGCACGTTCTAATTCCCGCTGCGAGCGGCGCGCCTGTATCTCATCGTTATTTTGTACGGCTTCAATATAAGCATCTTGCAAGTCAACTAACGTTAGCCGCTGCCCTGCAAGGCCCGCCTGTATATCCAGGATTTCCCGCTCAGCAGCAGGGTTCTCATAGGTGATTAACGTCTGCCCCTTCGCCACGTGATCCCCCTCTTTCACATGAACTTCCTTAATTGACCATTCCGCCTGGTTCGATAAATCGACATGTTGCCGAGGCATCAGCCTAGCCGTGCCACGCCACGTGGTTACTAACGCTCCTTCCCTCGCTAATTCTGTTCGCACCTTCGGCAGATTTAACGCCAGCAATGTATTGCTCGCCAGGGTAAGGAAAAGAAGCACGCTGAAGAACAGACCGGAGAGCCACACTAGTTTTCGTTTTTTTCTTGCTTCCATCGCTTCTGTAAACCCTGCAGCCATCCTATCCCTCCTCTCCTGAGCTACCCTTTGATCCCCGACATCTGAATCCCCTCGATAAAATAAGACTCCGCATATAAAAACAGGAGAACCATCGGCGTCATATAGATTAGCGATGCGGCAAAGCCGATGCCTTGGGCTTCCTTATGAATTCTGGATAAATAGAGCGATAAGGGCTGCTTAAACGCATCCTCCAAGAAAATTAAGGGCTGCTCGACCATATTCCAATAATCAACGAAGAGCAAGACGATCAGCGCAGCAATCCCCGGCTTCATCAAAGGCAGCATAATCCGATAGAAAATGCGATAATGACCGGCGCCATCGAGCTGTGCCGCTTCAACCAGCGCATAGGGAATCGACAGCATAAATTGTCTCAGCATGAACACACCGAATGCCGCGAATATCCCTGGTAAAATAATCGCGCTAGCCGTGTTCAGCAATCCCAACTTGTCGGCAATAATATAATTCGGAACCAAGGTCACCTGGAAAGGCATTAACATCGTCACCAAGTAAACCCGAAACCAGCCTTCTCTCCCCTTGAACCGGAGCTTAGCAAAAGCGTACGCTGCTAGCGCACTTACAACCGTCTGTCCCGAAATGATCGCCACGACCATCGCGACGGAATTCCATAACATGAACAAATACGTCGGCGTATCTAGCAGCACGTTCCCGTACTGCTCGAAGGACAGCCAATCCGGGATGAGCTTCAGATTCACGAATTGTGCAGGCTCCCCTTGCGTAGTGACCGGCATCTTACCAACCAGTTCGTAATTACCGCGAATTTCATGCTCCGTCATGAGCGAATTTGTGAAAGTAATCACAATAGGAAAAAGCATCATGAGCCCGATACACGTCATCACCAGCGTGACCGGTAGGTTCCGAACGAAACCCCTATTTTTCATTCTTCCTCCCGTATCATTCCATAAATTGTGTATATCGCTTCTCTAACCGAAGAAGCATAGTCACGATGATAAAGATACCAATCGCCATAAGCGTCGCAGCCGCAGACAGCTTCTGTACATCCATCGCGAGGAACATATTGTTCATAAAATGCTGAAGCGTATAGATGCTGTCATGCGGATAATCTCCTGCGATCAGGTACGTTTCACGGAATATTTTGAACGTATTCATAATCGACATCAGGACGACGAAGACCATCGTCGGCGTCAAATAGACAAGTGTAATTCCATAACATTGGAACCACTTGCCCGCGCCCTCCAAATCGGCCGTCTCATAGTAGTCTCGCGGGATGCTTTGCAGCCCTGCAAGGAATAAGATGATGTTGTAGCCGATATGTTTCCATAGGTAGAACACGGAGATCACACCTCTCGCCCAGGCTGATTTCATCCAGTCTATCTGTTCAAGTCCGGCAGCATGCATCCAGGCGTTAAGTGATCCATTCCAATCAAAAAGCACTTGCCACACCATCACGACGGAGGCTACAGGCACAACCAACGGCATGACATAAGCCGTCCGAAGAAATCGACGCAGATAGAGATTCCGGTTCAGCACAAGCGCGATCCCGAGTGACAGCGTAAGCATCAGTGGAACATTCACCGCCGTGAACCAGAACGTATTCGAGACGGCTTTGCGAAAAGATTCGCTGCTCAGCAGCTCCTGATAATTCGAAAGTCCAACAAATGAACCGCCGACAGTCCGGTCCAATACCGAGTAGACAAGCCCCATCCCGAACGGAATGAGATAGAATAATGCAAAGCCAATGGCGCTCGGCAACAAGAACGTTACGGCCACCGTACTTTCTCTACGGCTGAGACGATTCCGCATCATGGCTTCCCGGCTTCTTCGAAGAGAAGAATGCAACACTCGTACTTCCTTCCTGGAGGTTCACTTGGAACATCTCCTTGCCATCCTCTGCACGCTTGTAGATGACAATGGATTGACCTTTTCCTGGCGCTTCATCAGCATGGGCTCCTACCACTTCAGGCAGATATCCATCGGTACGAACATCCAATTGCTTCAAGAATGCATTCGCCATAGCGATCACTGCCGAATCCTGCAATTCCGAAGCAGGCGGAGCGATTGGCTCTAAACCAATTGTTTGAACAAAACGAATCTGTCCTGTCTCCACATCGACATTGGCTACAACCTCTTTATGCGGTTCCGCGAATGTCTTTCCTTTCTCCATCAGAATGACATTAAATTGATGGATCTGCTCTCCTCCATTGATTCCTTTGGTAATTTGTGCGCTCACGATGTCGAAGTCCTTCGTCTCGGGGAACCCACGGTAAATGCGCGCAACAATTTCTTGTGCCGTCTCATTGCTGCTTATCTCATCCGCATATAAGTTAGTGGTGACATAATCCGAATCTACATCCTTGGTGACGAAGCTGCGCACATCTTCTGTCCCGGATAGATTGAGTAAGGACCGAATCTGCGCCGCTACGGCAGGCCCGGTATAAATGGCAACCGGCGTGAGAAGGATAACCGCAAGCACACATGCAACCATGCGAACTTTCAGATTTGATTTTGCTTTATATTTATCATGGCGATAACGTTCGTAAGAAATTTCTTGAATGCGCTCCCGCATTTCAGATGGAATTTCCATTGCTTCCGCACAATCCTGCAGCTTATCACGTAGATGTTGTTCAATGGACATAAAGTTCTTTCTCCTTTCCCGGCTCACTGTATGGGCTAAGCTCGCGAAGCTTCCCCAGTGCTGCATGATGTCTGGATTTGACCGTGCCTACGGGTATGGCCAGCAATTCAGCGATTTCGTCGAATGTATAGTCGTGATAATAGCGCAGAATTATTACCGTACGAAGTTTGTAGGATAACTGATGAACGATGGTCAGCATCTCCTGATGGGTCTCTGCCTCAAGAACCTGACGATCCGAGAAAATATGCTCTTCCACCTCCAAGAACCGCCGCTTCTCGAAGATTCGGAACCTCCTCCAGCTTCTGGTTCTCCACTTCTGTATTTGCTTCAGTACGATGCCATGCATCCAGAATCGGAAGGGACGATTCGTATCGTAATTGTCGATGGACCGCCACAGCTGAAAATAAATCTCGTTCATTACATCTTCTATTTCATTTTTTTCCGCCATCAGGAATATGACAGAGCGGTAGATTTCGGGGAATGACCATTCATAAATCACTCGAAATGCCGATGGATCCCCCTCCTTCATCCGTTCAATCCAATGCTTTATGTTGAAGTCTTTCACGAATAGAGGGCCCTCCTTTGTAAGCTTACAATCTATATTGCCTCGTTCATTCGAAAAGGTTCGATGAAAGCCCAAAAAATTATGGAAAAATTTTTGCAATAATTATTTAACGCGATCATGTGCCGGAAAGCATCACTAAGCCTATATTACCTGGGCACTTAGACTAATTATAGCTACGCCATAAAGAAAAGAACTGCGGTTCAAGTCGGAATGAGTACGGTGAAATTTGAAGAAAGCAGGAGGAGAATATGGAGCAGATTCGAAAAAAAATCAGATCAAGTAAAACGCTTGCCGGTCCTTTTCCGCCCTTTCATACAGATGCTGCAGGAGAGTATCCTCATGAGCTTTTTCTGGAATGGTTTCAAGAAGCCTTTGAAAATGGAGTGCATGAACCTCACTCTATGACCCTCTCCACGGTAGATCTTGACGGGACTCCTGACGCACGCGTCCTAATTTTGAAGGACATCGATGAAAAAGGCTGGTATTTTGCATCGAGCTCAGTGAGCAATAAAGGCAGGCAAATAGGGACTAATCCGGAAGTGGCTTTAACTTTTTATTGGTCGTTAATTGGAAGACAATTAAGAATTCGCGGCAAGGCGATTCCTATGGGGAAAGAGCTGAGCGCCAAAGACTTTTTGAACCGGGGCATTGTAGCCCGGGCGACTGCTTTGATCGACAAACAAAGCTCCATTCTAGTTAAGAGGCAGGACTTCGACGAAGCTTTACGGGAGCAAATGAATAGAGTAAGGCAAACTCCGGATTTGGTTTCTTCTTCCTGGACGCTCTATAGGGTTGAAGCGAAAGAAGTCTTTCCAATTTCGGTGCTTCGGGCGCTTCCAACACCAGCCAGAGATGAGGGTCAATCCTGTTCTCGGCTATTCATTCAATGCTTTTTCTATATTTATCCTTATCGTCATCCGTTATTTCCCTCAGTACTCGACAAGGGTTTCCAACAGCGACTACACCTGAGGGAATATTTTTTGTGACAACACTCCCTCCACCAATAACTGTATTGTCACCTATAGTTACCCCCGGCATAACAGAAACATGCCCCCCGATCCATACATTATTTCCGACTTTTATCGGATAGGCATATTCCAGCCCCATATTACGCTGTTCCACATCCAGTGGATGACCTGCTGTATAGAACCCGCAGTTAGGAGCAATAAACACATTATCTCCAAAGGAAACCTCTCCCCCATCTAATATGATTGGAGTAAAAATTGTCGCCTATTGCAATGTTATACCCATAATCACAATAAAAAGAGGGTTCGATCAAAAAACTTTCCCCTGTTTTGCCAAATAATTTTTTGATTATGCTTTTTCTTTCTTCCGCTCTTGATGGGGGAAGTTGGTTATACCTGAAACATATCTCCTTAGCGTACTCTCGTTCTTGAATGAGCGACTCATTTCCGTTAGCATCATAAATCAACCCAAGCTCCATTTTTTCTTTCTCAGTTAAATTCCTCATTGTAGTTTTTAATCCCCACTTTTTTATAAATCTTCAATCATAAATAAGCTTTCCCATAATTCTTCGCTTCATGTCACATCCATAAAGTTATCGCGATCGGTGTCTTTTTCGACTTTCTCCATAGGCGCCCTGTTTGCCGGGTTAATATCTGGTTTATATGGTCACGTATACGCAATATGCGCTTGGCGCTGATTTCAATATCACTTGCTGACCGTGCACTCTTCATCATGCCTTCATCGCGCTTAATGACTTTCAGTCAGTCAGTCTAGATCTTTATTTCGCTATATATCCAATTCGATGCTCGCAAGCGTAATTTTTGTTATAATAAGTTTATTTCAAGCATGAGCTGCGAAGTAATATAGCCTATTCTTAATTTACTTTTGAGGAGGATAACGATGGTTAACTTTATTGCCCCGCCAGTAGTACCTCAACAGTAGAATCTGCTGTTAAAGGTACTTACTAAGTTTTACAGATCCTTTCCGCAGATTCTACTGTATGAATGTGGCAGTCGACGTCTATTTGTCGCCCCCCATCATATTAGTAGAAAGCGGGAATAACAAGTGAAGCAAAAAATTTATTTCATCCTATCGATGATCATTTTCGGTGCAGTTGGGGTGTTTGCCAAGTATATCGATTTGACTTCAAGTGAAATAGCTTTATTTATGAGTCTGATCGGCAGTTTATTTTTGCTCATCATCTGCCTCTGTACCAAGTATAAAATATCGTGGCAAAACATGAAAAAGAATGCCATTGCACTGTTCATCGCGAGCATTGCCTTGAGCGGCAATTGGATCTTTCTTTTTCAGTCGTATAAGGAAACAACCATTGCCAATGCAGCTTTAAGCTATTATTTTGCACCTGTTCTGGTCATCATGTTGTCGCCTATTGTATTGAAAGAAAAACTTTCACTCCAAAAAATGATTTGGGTAGGTGCAGCCCTTTTCGGATTGTATTTGATTATGCAAAGCAGCGGGATGGAAGCGGCTGAACATAACTTGCTCGGTATCTTCTATGGACTTATAGCAGCGTGTTTTTATGCAGTTCTGACCCTTGTTAATAAATTTATCCGAAACATGAATGGGCTGGAGAACACGTTTATACAGCTAGTATTATCGTTTGTAATGCTACTGCCTTATGTTCTTATTACAGATGGTTTTAAGTTATTTCAGATAGCTGGAGATTCTGTTATTTGGATGCTGCTCTTGGGGATCCTTCATGGCGGAATAGGATTCTACCTATTCTTTTCTGGAATGGGAGGACTTAAAGGTCAGAGCATTGCTATATTAAGTTATATCGATCCATTAACTTCATTATTGATTTCAGCTCTTATTATAGGCGAAAAGATGACTTTACTCCAAATGATAGGCGCAGCCTTATTGTTGGGATCGACATTAATAAGTGAAGTAAGCAGAAACAGGAAAGACCCTTACAGAAATAGAAAGTATACCTAGAGATTACCCAAGACTCCAATTGTAAAGGCTCAACAAGCTGGCGCCCGTGCTCTAACGGCGTCAGTTTGTTATTTTGTATGCCCGGAAGTAAATAGGTTAATCGTATCCGGATATTCCTCGGCGATCCCCCCATAAATAGCTATTTCAACCTCTACATTTAAAAGTTGCTTCGAGAGCTTCATATTCATATATTATTATAAAAAAACCATTTGAGGTAATTTATCTTTGAATCAGGAAGTTCTTTTTCTAATTCATGATATTCGGCTAATGCTGCGTCATATAAATGCCGAATTTTTTTAAAAACCCGGCCCGAAGGATTAATCCAAGCAAAAGATTTTTCAGTTGCTTCACAGGCAGCTGTTGAATTACACTCAATCAAAGTGACATCCTGATTCCGCTTTGAAAAGTTGTAGGCCATCGATGCGCCAACAATACCTGCACCAATCACTACAATTTTTTGTTTCCTATTCATGCACGCTTCCTCCTAAAAACCAGCGCTTATTAACTATATTCATTTTTTCCAATTTCTTCGTACATGTTCTTAATACTAATAACTGAAGTAATCTAGGTTCCTCTCTTATTACACGTTTCCCACCTGCATCCGCCGCTGAAAACTTTTGACGGAATCGGTGGGAGTCATCATCACCCGGTGCGTCAGGCGATCCAGCAAGGAATTTCCGGTCCCTGTAAGAAGTATTGTTTGCAAATTGGAATACGCCTCATTTATCGTTCAAGTTTCCCCTAGTTATTTCCATCGAATTCCCCCAATTCATACCATTACTCCGATCTAACGATAGATTCCTCCTTCTCGTCCCAACGCCATACTCGTTCCTTCCCCCGAAGATGAACCCCGCCAAGCCAGCACTCGATCCCGTTGACGGCTACCCAGTCCTCTTTTCCGTCCTGAACACGTCGGCCTGCATCCGTTAATAGAATGCGACGATGGCGAACGTCCTCTGAACGATCGGTATAACTGGGAATAGCGGCTTCCGCGCCGTCGAAATGAATTAACGGTTGCGGTCCCGATGCCATTTGTTTGAGAATCAGCCAAAATTGAAGGTCGCCCATACCGAACTCATGAAGCTCATCGCTCACTTGCCGGAATAGCTCCATCGGTTGGTTCAGGCCCCGAGCGATAAACTCCAGTGTGGCCCGTTCCACGTTCCCAAGTCCATCTTGAACAGAGGGAAAGCGCGATAAATGATAGCGAAAGGCATTCCGAGCGAATGGCAAAGCGGAACTATCCTCCTGCAGCAGTTGCGCTAGCTGGCGTGGATCGGACGAGGTAAAGGCCTCCCAATACGCTTTGCCCAAATCCAACTCCTGCCGCTCAACCACATGCCATGTTCCCGATAAGGTTCCCAACTGCTCGACAGACAGTCGGCCTAAGCCGCGGAAACGTTCAATGCCGGGAAACTCTCCGATGCATAGCAAGTTTAGCCTCGTTCGCCCCAGTTTTTGTTTTGAAAACCAATAGAGCAAGTAGCATAACATCGTTTGGTCAAACAGGTCGTGACCTTCACGATCCCCTGACTGCTCTGCGCCGGGAACGACCGATAATCGGTTTGATCCATCACTTTGAACAAGGCGTCCAAAAAATTGTAATGAATAAAGGGATTTTCTTGTGAGGGCAACTGGAACGGATGTAGACGGCATGAACGTTGAATCTGCCATGACTTCACCTCCTTCCGCCATCCAAAAACACGAATATACGTTCCCAATTTGATTATATCGCTAATGAATTAGGAAGGGAAGAGCATCATGCGGGAAGAATCGGGAAGTCGCCGGAAGAGGGAGTCCTCTCAGCGAGAAATGATAGAAATTGTTTGCCGTTGACAATTCGTTGTCAATCCATGTACAGTTAGGATGTATTGATTTGGAAAAGAGGTTTTGATTGTTTATGATGAAACTTATTAATCGCTAATTAAAATTCTGACGAATTTTATATTTGTAAAAGGTCGAATTAAGGGCACTCCCTTAGTTTTATTTTTAATTCCCTTTTGCAAAGAGCGATTAAGAAGACATTGTATCTTATCAAAACAAATTTCTTGTTCTATCATAGACACCTATTCCTTCTGGATAGGCATGTTCATCATTGACTGAAATTTGACCATGAGAAGAGAATTCTTCTTGTGGTCTTTTTTGTATTTTTTAAGGGAGGTGACCGCCTATACATCAGCTGTCGATTGCTTTGAAAATGATATAAAACAGTTAGGAATGGAGGAATTCCCGTGAGCAAGTATCCATTAATCAGTGACTACAGGCAGATCGAAAAATATAGGGAGAGCTTTAACGAGCTCGCAAAGCAAGTATTTGAGATAGATTTTAAGGAATGGCATGACAAAGGATTTTGGAGTGACCATTACATCTGTTATTCCTATGTGGACGGGGATCAGGTTATTGCGAATGCTTCCGTCAATAAAATGGTCTTGATGTGCAATGGCAAGGAATATAAGGCGATTCAATTGGGCACGGTGATGACGCATCCCGATTATCGTCATCAAGGGCTGGCGGCCAAGCTGATGAACCACATCATTGAAAAATATGAGAAGGATTACGATTTTATCTACTTATTTGCTAATGACACGGTGCTGGATTTTTATCCCAAGTTCGGCTTCGAGAAGGTTCAGGAAAGCAGCTTCACTCTGACGGTGTCCGATTTAAAACAACAAGCGGTACGAAAATCCGCTCTGCGCAAGCTGGATGTCGACAATCAGGATGACTTCGAGCTTATGAAGGAGTTTGCAGCTGAAAGAATTCCCATATCGTCAACATTTGGGGTAAAGGATGGCGAGCAGCTGTTGATGTTTTACTTTATTGTGGTTTTTCGTAATGCCATATATCATGACGAAGATGAGGATGCGATTCTTCTATTTAAACAAGAAGAGAATCATTTGCATGTTTTTGATATTATAAGCAAAAGGAAAATCAATTTAGAAGCCGTTGTCGATCATATGATTTCCGATGAGACGGAGTTTGTTCATTTTTATTTTGTGCCTGACAGCGACAATGAGAACATCCAGTCAGCCTTGATCACAGAGTCGGACGATACGTTGTTTGTTCGACCCTTATTAATAGATGGAACGAAGCATTTTAGATTTCCGTTTACCTCTCATGCGTAGATTTTAGATGGAACTATTTTGGAATTAGCGTTCTTGCCGAGAAACCGGCATTCAGAAGCCTCAAGAATCGAACCCCGACTCTTGAGGCTAAATACTATGACAGCCACTCATCTCCGTATGACGTGCCATTCCCTCGCTTAATTATTCATTACAATCCGTTTCGCTGTAAGCAGATAATCTTTCTTCTAATGTACCCGTGTGCAGCTCAAACAAATTATTATCATAATCATAAAAATAAATGGAAGACCCCTCCCCCTGTATTCTTGGTCTTGGCGGCTTCATTTCCAAATGGAATCCTTTTATTTTATGGAGATAATGATCGATATCTTCCTCGCTTATTTTGAAAGCAACGTGATGATAGGTACGATTAACGGTTTCCTTATTTTCCATGACCGCTATCCACTGTCCGCCGATGATGAAAAACCTTTCTTTTGACAAAGAATGCGTCTTTTCTCCACTGTCATACACTTCATTAGCATCGAATAATTCTTTATATAATGCTGTCGTTTTGTCTAGATCTTTAACCACAAATGTTATATGGCTTATGGTCTCAATCATTTTCATCTTTCCTTTCTTAGGCAAGGTCCGATGTTTTTCGCAATTATGCAAAAGTTAGGGGGTTATCCTGTTACGCGCTTTGGTTCGATACTGTCCCGGCGTTAACCCCGTCCAACTCTTAAAAACGCTTTGAAATGCGCTTGGCTCCGAAAAATACAGCAAATAGGCAATCTCGCCGATGGAATACTCTCTTTGTTTTGCAAATAACTCATGGCCAATTCCTTGCGTACCCGTACTGATAGCTCGTTAATTAGCGGGCAGTCCAATGCCAAATCAATGCTTGCTTTTCTACTTTTTTCACAAAATCGTCTTTTCCGTCGCCATAACTCTCTATATCATTTGGGTATTTTTTTGCTAGTTCACTTTTTAATTCACCATAGTCCTTCGAAACTTCAGAATGATGGCAAAGATAGTCTCTGAAGGATAGATGGCGCTCGATTTCTTGGACACTATCATACTGAAAAGCATGAATTTGGTGTGTTCGGTTATCCCCCCCTTTACGGAAGTATCTTCTGCCACTAATACCGAACTCGCCCATCACTTCGTAGCCAAGCTTCTCAAATGGTTTGGAGTAATTATCCAATGCGTTGATATCATTAACTACAAGCAGGATATCAATAATGGGTTTCGCTTTCAGACCAGGAACGGAAGTACTCCCAATGTGAAAGCTATTCACTAATTCATCTTGGAGAATTTCTTTAATATCGCGTTCTTCCTTTAGATACTCGTCTTTCCAATAAGGATTGTGTTCCACAACAGTGATATTCATAGGTTCACCTCTTTTCGATATTCATATATTCAACCTTGCAACCAGTTGAGGGCATTACATCAATATACAAAAAATTGGGGATTTGTGTCAATCGCCGAAAATCAGCCCCAGCCCCCATTAAGTGACAAACAGACTGTTCACAGACTTCGGTGCTTCGGGCGCTTCCGATATCAGCCAGAGATGAGGGTCAATCCTGTTCTCGGCTATTCATTCAATGCTTTTTCTATATTTATCCTTATCGTCATCCGTTATTTCCCTCGCTTCCAACCACGAAGCGGGGCCGGCGTTTCGCGTTCACGCTTGAGGATCGTGTTATCCGGCTGGAAGGTGAATGGAATATTCGGCAGCCTCCTTATCATTTTTATTGCCTCACTGACTTTCGGTCAGCTTTTCTGTTCGATTACTCAGGAAACAAAGGCAAACAAATGCAGCCAGAGCAAGTCCTCCGCACGCGGCTAAAGAGGCGGAAAACGCCCTTACATAGTCTGACAGGACAGCAATTGCCAAAGACTGTCGCAGTGAAGCAGCAAACAAAATACCGATCAACGCTACTCCTAACGAATTGGCCAAATACATGAATGTATTAAACAAGCCTGAACCTGTTCCTGCATCCTTCATTGGGACTGTACCCAGTACGACGCGGGTGAGAGGCGTTGTGACCAGTCCGAGTCCCAAACCATAGACAAGTAATAGCACAATATATTGCATATGCAGCAGATGTATCGCATCAATATGCAGCAATACAATGAATAAAAAACAGCAAATCCCTGTTACCAAAGCGCCTATTCTCAGCACAACCATCCCCCATCTGCTAACAATTCGTGATGATAGCAGAGAAGTCAGGAAAAAACCCCCGCCCAGAGGCAGGAAAGCGAGACTCGTCGCTTGTGCATCGAAATGCAGGCCGAACTGCAAATAATAAGTTAATATGAAAAAGAAGGAGAACATGCTGAGATAGATCAAAACAACTGAAGCCATCCCCACTCCGAATAAACGTTGTTTGAAAATAGTCAAATCAACAAGCGGAGCCTCACCCCGTTTTTGTTTTCGAAGTTCGACTGCGATAAAAGCAAATAGAAACAGAAGCGATAGGATAAGACAACCCCATATCCAATTCGGCCATCCTTGTTTTTGCCCCTCCGACAACGGATAAACAAGCAGAAACAACCCGCTCATGATTAAGACGGTACCGATCCAATCGATACTCTGCGTCCGCCTGCCGTGCGATTCCGGTAGAAGCGGCAAACACAGAAGAACAAGAATACCGAAGGGAACATTGAAAAAAAATACGGTTCGCCAACCAAGATCAAACATGTTCCAATTGACAAGAATCCCTCCCAGGATGAGACCGAATGCGAACCCGAATCCCATCAATGCGCCGTAAATACTGAAAACAAGGCCTTTTTCCCGTGGAAGAAAATTAATCTGCATCATGGATAACACCTGGGGTTGAATGAGCGCCGCGGCAAGCCCTTGCACAATCCGAATGACAATTAGAAGAGTTGGATTCGAAGTCAATCCACCTAGCATGGCCATGAGCGTAAACCCGCTCACACCGATAAGCAGCAATCGTTTTCTGCCGAATACGTCGCCAAGTTTCCCGCTGACAATGAGTGCTACGGCCAGACTGAGAGAAAAGCCGGTGACAATAAGCTGTGCATCGGAAAAACTGGCGTTCAGACTTTTCTGTATAGATGGAAGAGCGACCTGAATCATATAGGTGTTCAATGAATTAAGCAATATTGGCAGAAGAATAACCGCCAGCGCATACCAACGGCGCGGATCGACCTGCTGCTCCAGTTTTTCGGTTGCAAGTAATGAAGTCGCTGGATGATTGGGCATTTGCATTTCCTCCTCGAACGCTAAATTTTCCTGAAAACTGTTTTAATCGCCCGAAAATGAATTGAAATCAACTAATGAAATATTGGTGATTCCCTTGTTTCGGCTTGATGACTTTGTAGATGCTTTTTAATAAGGTAGAATTGTCGCACCCGTTCGGGCCAATCCTTCCGATAAATATGATTATCATTCACGTTGATTTTTTTCTCTACCTGTCGAGGGAGATTCTCTCCTTGTTAAGGGAGCAAAAAAAACTTCAAGCATGCAGTTGCATCGTTCGTTTCCGAACCATATGCCCTGCCGCTTGAAGCTTTCTGCTAGTTCAAACCGTTCTACTGTCTGTTTCGTTCCAAATCCAGTTGATTGATGCGCTTTACATATTCGCTTGGATTGCAGCCGTAATGCTTGCGAAAGGCCGTCGTGAAATTGCTGGCGTTGCTATAACCGACCGAAGCAGCGGTCTCTCCAACATTCAAACGTGCTGCTTCCATATACCAAAGGGCTTTCTCCATCCGTATTTGACGCACGAGCTCAAAGATTGTCATGCCGAACAATTCGCGGAAGCCCTTTTTCAGCTTGAACTCATTCATTCCAACCCGCTTGGCTAACTCGCGGATAGACAACGGTTGTTCGAAATGATATTGCACCAACTCACGGGTTTGCTGCAATTTCGTAATATCATCACGGCGAAGCAGCATGCTCCCGCCCACAGAACCGTAACCATCCGACTCGCCAAACAATGCGATAAATTCAAGCGCTTTACTTTCCATATATAGCCGTTTCATCGTTCCTTGATGTGTGCAATGGATCATTTCGGAAACACATCTTTGGATGGCTGGAGTGTCCGGGTACCGATCAATATTTCCACGATAATGTCTAAGCCAGGCTTCCATTTGTTGTTTCTCCGTCAAATCTCCTGCATAATGCAATAGTTCGTCCGGGGTGAGCCTTATTTCCAGCAATTGATTTCGGATACCCGCCTTTTTCTCTTCATAGACTTGAACATCCTCCAGGAAAGTAACATTGCCTGTTTGTGAATTCGTATGGCTTTTCTTACCGTTCCATTCACAATGGATTTCGCCGCTTACGCAATAACTTAATTCAAATAACTGG
Organism: Paenibacillus sp. J2TS4; assembly: GCF_018403245.1. Lineage (GTDB taxonomy): Bacteria > Bacillota > Bacilli > Paenibacillales > NBRC-103111 > Paenibacillus_L. Next base: position 265,531 of record NZ_BOSH01000001.1, on the reverse strand, counting down.
CAGGATTCCTGGATCTGAAGTTTCATATCTTGTTCGAATGTAATATCCGTCATCATGATCTCCATACCAGGACGAATTCGTGTCCTTGTTACGCTTCCCTTACCTATATGCGAAGGAATGGTAAGCCTTTGTTCCCACTTGCTTTGCTGAACGTGTCCCTCTACCATTCTCGTAAATTGATCAAATAGATCATGAATCTTGGTAATATTTAAAATCATCGTACCTATCACCTCCTTGACGTTCGCATGATAGGATTGTACTGTATCCCATGATTTGCTTTCATTAATCTTGATCCCCTTGGTCCAGTCAATAAAATCCTTGTCACAATATTGTAGCACAATGCAAAGTATAACCCGAAATGTGATCCAGACTTCTCAGGCCTTTCTCTTATACACTGCATTAGCCGCTGAAAACTTTAACGTAATCGATGGGAGTCGGCGTTTAATAAGTTCAAACACTACAAATCTCCACATTGGGTTTCCGCCAACTAGTTAATCGCTTGCGTTGCACAACACAAAAGACCGCAGCTTATAGCCTCGGCCTCTGATGGAAAGTCAACGATCAGTTTATTATTTCTACTATTTTTACACAGGACTCTTTCTAACCCGATCAATCCACCTAATAGCAATGCTAGAATGATTCTTATTGTTAAATCAAAATTACTGATGTGCCATATTTCCGGATGGAACTCCATACAGTTACTCCTTCCCCAATAATCACTTTGTATGAAAAAGACGATGATGGACCCCAGCAGAAAGCCACACCTGCCCATCATAGGTGCATTCCAGGCTCCAGGGGTCCTCTCATCGTCTCTAACCGGCGGAATGGTAATGTGCTTACATACTCTATGAAGTGTCCACCATTTTCAACTTCATTCCATTATTGGATAGAGTGGTCAAGCTTTAAGGAAGGCTCTGGGGCGTAATTTCCTCTTGTATCGCTCCCGCTCTGCCAGAGCAGTTAAACAGCCGCATCTTCGCCTGGACCGCCTTTTTGATCGCTTCCCGTGCCCGGCCGAGATATTCCCGAGGATCATAAGCGGAAGAATGGCTGTCCATATACTGGCGGATCGTCATCGTAAAGACTGCCTGATTATCGGTGTTCACATTAATTTTGCAAGTCCCTGAAGCAATGGCCTCACGGATTTCCATCTCCGGGATCCCGCTGCCGCCATGGAGCACAAGCGGGACTCCGGTCAGATCACGGATTTGAGCCATTCGTTCGAATCCGAGACAAGGCTGGCCGCGATAAGGACCATGAACGGAACCAAGTGCGGGGGCAAGACAATCTATACCGGTTTCCCTGACCAGGGCCTCGCACTCCTCGGGGATGGCATACATTCCCTCCGCCTCGTCCACGACCAGATCATCTTCACGTCCGGTAATCTTCCCAAGCTCTGCCTCTACCGTCGCTCCAAGCGCATGGGCCGCCTCTACCACCTGCTTCGTTTCCTCTATATTGCGCGCCAGCGGATGATGGGATGCATCAATCATGACCGAAGTGAATCCGGCATGAATCGCCTGCAGACATACGCTATAATTGGAACCATGGTCGAGATGAAGCGCCACCGGAACCGTAATATCGTAATAGGCAGATAACTCTCGCACCATCGCCGCAATGCAGCGCAATCCGCCCATATAGGGAATATAAGCTTCGCTCACTCCAAGGATAACAGGCGATCTCTCTTCCTTGGCGGCCTGCAGGATCGCCTGGGTAAACTCAAGATTGTTCAAATTAAACTGCCCTACGGCATACCCGCCGTGCAATGCCTCATCCAGCATTCGTTTCATGGAAACCAGAGCCATAATGCTTCCTCTCCTTAAGCTCGCTGTCTACCAGCGGGAAGTGACCATTTTCTTTCGAGTATAAAACTCGACTCCGTCCTGGCCATTCGCATGGAGATCGCCATATTCGCTACCGTACTGGCTTAACCGATTTTTCTTCATTTCATTCAACACAATCGAGCAGCAGGTCGTGAATCCGCCCATTGCTGCTGACGATATCCGAAGCCGCCAATTGATACTGCCCTCCGGAACAATCCGTTACATGTCCTCCGGCCTCCTGAACCAACAGTACGCCGGCAGCCATATCCCAACATTTCAGTCCGTTCTCCCAGAAGCCGTCCAGCCTTCCGGCCGCAACATAAGCCAGATGACGGGCTGCCGAACCGAGGGACCGTATCGTCCGGCATTGTTGAAGCAGGTTGCCCAGCCCGCTATAGACCGCCATACGTGAAGGCATATCGGAGGGGAAACCGGTAGCCACCACGCTCTCATTCAGGCGTTCTTTAACTGAGACGTGAAGCGGCCGGCCATTAAGGAAGGCCCCCCCTCCTTTAACAGCGGAGAACAGTTCGCCTGCACATGGATCGTAAACGGCCCCTACCGTAAGCTCCCCTTTCACAGCAAGGGCAATGGAGACAGTAAAACCGGGAATGCCCTGCACGAAATTGCTCGTTCCGTCTATTGGATCAACGATCCATAGAAAAGGCTTTTTCACTGCCTCGCTTAATACCGATTGCAGCGATTGGCCGCTGACATATGCCTCCTCTTCCCCAAGAAAATGATGTTCGGGGAAATGATTGTTAATGCTCTCCCGGATCCATTGTTCCACCTCTTTGTCGACTTCGGTTACGACATCGAAGCTTGAGCTTTTCTCCTCAGCAGCTATCGGCTCTTCCATTCGTTTCATAATAAGACTTCCCGCTGATTTGGCCAACGTTTCCGCGAAATCCAAATATTCCATCTGCACGCCCCTTCCCATTTCGCCATCCCTGCCAGATGCCTGTTTTATATTTTCCCTTGGGCCAGCTCTCTTCGCTTTTCTATTAGTTCATAAATAATGGCCGCAATCGCATGCTGTTCATGATTTACGGTAATCCTATCGGCCTTGGCCTTAAGCAACGGATGGGCATTGTCTACCGCATATCCGCAGTCCGCCAGGCCCATCATCGATAAATCGTTTAAGTTATCCCCTACCGCAATCGTATAAAGCTCCTTAATTTCAAGCAGATTGGCCAGCTTACGAAGTGAATCGCCCTTGTTTGCCCCATAAGGCAATATCTCCAAGTAATTCCTTTCCGAATAGACCAGCGTCGCCCTCAGTCCGACATCTTCCGCTCTTCGTTCTATTCGGGCGAGATCTGCCGGGGCGGAAGCGATCAGAAGCAGCTTGGTTACCGGCTTTCCAACTAACTCTTCAGGCAGCGGCTTGCTTATCACTCCATCTTTGCGCTCATGCATCGTCAGCAGTTCATTGCTTTGCAAACTGAATACATCGCAATCCCGATAGACTAGAAGGACCACATTATCATTCAGTTCAGATAATAAATAGGACCAGAACGATTCCGGAAGCGATAAAGTCTTTTCATATAATACCGATTTGGTTGCCGGACAATAGATTTTCGCTCCATTATAAAGAATGAGAGGAGTTTCCAGATTCATTAACCGGATATAGGGATCCACAGATTTCTCTGTTCGTCCCGTAGCCAACGTAAACAGGCCTCCCCATTCCTTAAACTTGCGAATCGCGGCGATATTCTCCTCACTGACTTGTTGGGAGGAATTTAGCAGCGTCCCGTCCATGTCACTTACAAGCATTATTTTTTTCAATGATTCAACCACCTGTCTATCCTATCATCGAGAATTAACCCTGGAGTCCATTTATCCCACGCCCACGGCTTGCTTCAAACGTTGTATCGAAGCCGCTGTATGCTCAAGCAAAGGAAGATCCTGTTCAAATTTGTTCAGAGTAAGCTCCAGGTTATACACCTCTTTATACTCATGTTGCTTTAAAGCTTGGACATAATGCTCCAGCGGCAAGCTAACGGTTTCTGTCAATGGATTATGAGTACCGCTGCGGCCAAGACCATGAATATGGGTATGAATCACCCGTTTCAGAAAGGATTTGTCGGGTAAATCCAACAGGGGCTGTTCAGGCGGACTTTGCAATTTCCTTTCAACGAGAAGATTGGAATAAAAATGTCCCATATCCCAAGTAATCCCCACATGCGGACTGTCTATTTCCTCCACCATCCTTACAACCCCTTCGATAGAATCGCCCGGATCTACTTTAATTGATTTTTTACGGTTATTTTCTAAAGCAAAACGGAGCGGCAGATTTTCCTGTCCCACCCTGCCCGACCAATTTCGGAGCAGCTTTACCGTTTTATGATGAAGCTCGAGTTCTGATCCTTCTTTGGCGTCATAGGCATGGATAGCCATCGTCAGACCGTCCTGGTAGCGATCGAAATGATTTAAGATATAGGTCATGGAAGGGTAAACGTCGGCAAAGGAAGAGCCCTCCATCTCACCTTCCACATGACCGTGAACCGTTAGCCGGAAGCCATGGTCCCATATACGCTGGATAAGACCAATGTAAGCCGATTCCTCCGCACCCCGCGGCAAGATGCGAATTTCAATTGAGTGAATACCGTTATCCTTCAATATTTGCAGAAATTGTTCCACCGTATCGCAGTGTCCAATCAGGTCGCGCTCTGTTTCTTTGGTATATCTGCCCAGAAACACCGGGCCCTGAATCGAAAAACCAAGCATGCCTTCACTCCTGACGTTGGATTTTTTCTCGTAGAGCAATAATCTGGGTGCCTCGCAAAGGATCAGGATAGCTCCGCGTTCCAAACTCTATAGGTAGAACTATCTCACCTAACGGGAGCACAGGTCCGACGGATGATAAGCTCCGTATCAAGCAGAATCGAAGGGGGGCTCAGGCCATCCTCCTGCACCATGTTGATTAACAGCTCTGCCGCTTTTCTTCCCATTTCCTTACGCGGCTGGGCAACCGTCGTTAATTTAATCCAATGCAGATCGCTAACTTCAAGATTATCGAAGCCGACAACACTGATTCGGCCTGGAACAGAGATATTTTGTTCAGCCAGCCATTCCAATGCGCCAATAGCCAGAATATCGTTGGCAGCAAATACTGCCGTCATTTCCGGGTAAGCTTTCATCAGCCTGCCCATGGATTCATATCCGCTTGCATATGTCTTCTCCCCGACAACCCTGCTTTGAGGAGGTGGAGTCAATCCATTCTTGCTCAATGTATCCAGATATGCCCGATAACGTTCCTTGCCTGTATATGATGTTTCCGGCATTCCGATAAAACCGATACGGGTATGGTTAAGCGAGAGCAAATAGTCCAATGCCTGGCATGAACCCTTATAATGATCGACATCGACAAAGGGCATCTCCAGCTCTTCTGGCGGTCTTCTCCGCATAAACACGACAGGGATATCCAGCCTCTTAATCAAATCGATCATTTCCCGGTCCATGAAATCCGAGGTGACGATAAGACCGTCCATCTTTCTTTGGGCTGCGCCCATCATGAAATTATATTCTTTCTCACGGCGTTTAGACGTATTCCCATAAACCACCTGGTAGCCGCCATCGGACAATACTTCTTCTACGCCATGCGCGACAGCTGACAGGAAAGGATCTGTAATGTCCGGCAGCATTAAGCCAATTGTATATGATTTGCGTTGAATTAGGCTTCGGGCCACCGCATTGGGTGTATAATTCAATTTCCTCATGGCCTCAAGCACTTCTTCTTTGGTCTCCTGCCGGATATCAGGATGATTATTCATGGCCCTGGATACGGTAGATACGGAAACGCCCAAATATTTGGCAATATCTTTAATCGTTGCGATGAATCTCACCCCCTGAGAATAAATAAAGGAATTGGATAGAATTGGTAAGTTGCTATATCACTGCTACCATGCTTTTTCAAATCACTGGTAACGTTTCCGGCAACGTTGCCAGTATTGTATTCCAAGGGGAGAAACATTGTCAATACTTTTTCGGAAGAGAGCTTACTTGCTTACAATACCAAGCATAACATTTCATCTTTCTATAAGCTGCCTTGGATCCTGAGGCGCGATAAGCAAAGGTGCATCCGCCCCATTAGCAATAGCGTCCCAAGAGACGATCTTGAAGTTCTGATATTGCTGATTGCCTTCGGCATCCGTGTTGCTATCATCCTGCGCAATAAAAATTCCATTCGGATAATGGTCTCCCAACCCGAAAGAAATAACATCCAGCCCGTCTGTTTCCGAGGTGCCGTCCACTGCTCCGTCAACTATCATGAATGTAGTTACGTACTGGCCGCTCTGGCGATCATAGATAACGTAACGGTCGCTGCCTTGGCTGGAGGCAATCAAGTAACCTTCGCCATCCGTTCCATAATAAATGGCTAGTCCTTCAATATCCGCATGCAGGCGTATTCCGTCCACCACATCGATGCGGGCTTGCGGGAGCAGCCCTCCGTCCGGTTCAGCATCGAATTTCCAGATAGCGACATTTTCTTCCCCTACATAAAAGGTCCCGTATTCATCATCAGACACAATACCTTCGCATACGCTGCCCAGCTTAATTTCACGAACAAGTCGGCCATTTATTTTTCCGTTCCCGTTATCATAGAGCTCCCACTGCTCAATTTCTCCTTCTTTGCCAGTAATAAAGCCATAGAACTTTCCGCTTCTCTTGCTGTGATACAAGCTAAATCCGTAGACTTTCTCCATGTTAGCCGTCAAGTGATCACCTGTAATGTCCGCCAGGCTTCCCGTTCCCGGATCAATTGCAAAAATATTTATACTATTGGAAGTGCGATTGGTCGATGCAGCTATATCTATAGTTCCATTACCAAAAGGAAAGTTGTAGCGGACATCAACATTGTTCATCTTGCCGACCCCATATGAACCGAGACGCGCCCCTTCGAGATCATAGACTTCAATTCCGCCCGGGTCGGCTTTCTTGTTCGCTCCAATAATCAGACTCTGCCCGGGATCGGCAGGATGAACCCAAATGGCGGGATCGTCCGCTGCATCCCCCTCCTGCTCAACTGCCTCCGTCTCCATATCGGCGGTAACCGTTATCAGTTTAGCAGGTCTTTGATGAGCGCTATCCAATACATTTGCAACAGCATTCTCCAAATTAATAGCTTTCATAAATTGTTTGTCTTTCGGTATATGAATGATGTGATCGACCAGCTTTACGGTGGCGGGGAAATATCCCGTCGAAGTCCCGAGCTGATACATGCCGCTGCCCACGGTCACTTTTCCGACGGTTCCGCTTCTGAGCTGGAACCATGCGGATTGGCTCTGTTGATCCCACACGACAGCAGCGCCGGCAGGCTCCAGAAGTTCTTCGCGAAGGGGAATATATTTAACCTTGTCAGCAGCGGCAGCCAGAGAAGAAAACTGCAGCATAAATAGGGCAAGCAAAGTGAAAATGAAAACCGATTTCAATGATTTCATTCTTTCGAACCTCCCTATTTCATTATTAATCCTAACAACATGACTTACGTGATGTTCACTTTTTCTGTCATGCGGATGTACTGTTCACCCGGTACAGATATCAGCTTCTGGCTCGCCTTGTCGTAAATATTGATTTTTTCCTTCGGAAACGTAATCCATACCTGGCTTCCAATAGGATAATCGGCGTCTCCCATATATTTGGCCAGCATGCTGGTACCCCCGTTTACGGTAAGTTGGAGCAGCGTCTCCGAACCTGCGGGTAATATCGAATATACGCTGCACGGAATGGCCTCTTCCGACGGAGCCTGCGAGATGCGGATATCTTCAGGGTAAATCGCCAACACGACTTCTCCCTGATGGGGTTTAGGAAAAGGCAACTGCAATGTCCCCAGACTCGACTCCGTTACCAAACTTCCATTACTGTAGGAACTGGTCGCATTCACAAAGTTAATTTTGGGATTGCCAATAAAATCAGCGACCCGGACATCGACGGGATGACGGTAAATTCCCTTTGGTGTATCCAGCTGGACCAGATCCCCTTCGAAGAAAACCGCAATTTTGGTAGACATCGTCAGCGCCTCGACCTGATCATGAGTAACATAAATAATGGTCGTGTTCAGTTCCCGGTGAAGCCTTTTCAATTCCGCTCTCATCTCCAGTCTAAGCTTGGCATCCAGATTGGACAACGGTTCGTCCAGCAGCAGAATTTTGGGCTCGGTTACGATAGCGCGGGCTATGGCCACCCTTTGCTGCTGTCCTCCGGACAGCTCGGACGGGTAACGGTCCTTGTACTGTAAAATCCTCATTTTGTCCAACGCTTGCTCCACTTTTTTAACAATTTCATGTTTGGGAACTTTGTTGATCGTAAGACCGAACGCCACATTTTCATATACGGTCATATGTGGCCACAATGCATAGCTTTGAAAAACCAGATTCAATCCACGCTTGGATGGCGGGGCGTAATACCGGTTTACGCCGTTTACCACCTCCTTGCCGCCGATTGTAATGATCCCTTCTTCCGGATTTTCCAGCCCGGTAATAACCCGAAGCGTTGTCGTTTTTCCACATCCCGACGGACCGAGCAGGGTCATGAAATCTCCATCGTCTATGACCAGATCAATATTTTTGAGGATGTGAATGTTATCGAAATACTTGTTTACTTTTTTCAGTTCTATCCTGCTCATATTAGCCTCCTATACCTTTGGAAAGATCTGCTTTCCCCCACTTGGTCGCTATAAAGTAGGTAATCATGATGATGGCGATAATGATGACTATGATGGCGTTGGAAAACTGCTGATACCCGCTTTCCGCATATTGGAAGGTCATTGTCGTCAACGTGCTTGTTTTAGGTGTGACAAGCAATATAATGAGGTCGAGCTCCTTCATCGCTCCGATAAAACAAAGCAGAAATGCGCTAATGGCCCCTTTGCGGGTTAACGGCAGCATAATCTTGTAAAACCTTCGGAAGAAGGACGCCCCCTGGATTTTGGCCGCTTCTTCCAGTTCACCGCTTATCTGCATCATGTTGCTGGTTCCGGAACGGGTAGCAAACGGCAGATCTTTGACGATGGTGATCAGAATAATCAAGGTTAACGTACCGTATAAAGCAGGAATGAACATTTGTGGCTTGGCAAACATGGACAAATATATGGCCGCGAATGAAATTCCGGGAATGAGGTAAGGCATAAACGTCAACTGCTCTACGAGCCTTCCCGTCATCGATTTCCTGCTTTTTGCAATAACGTAACCAAAAACGATACCCAATAAGGCGGCGGCAGCGGCGGCGACAAAGGAAATGAGAAGCGAGTTTTTAAGCGCCATTCTGATGTTGTTGCTCATTAATACGCCAACTTCACCCGATGCAATGGCTGGATTGGACTCTCCCACCCAGAAGTGTGTTGTGAAATTGCTCAGTGCATAGACTCCGTCTTTTAGCATAAACGATTGCAGGAAAAGCAGCAGCAGCGGAAAGATGCCGGCACTGAACATGAACAGCATGACAACGGAAAACAGTGGAATTCTCCATCTTCCAAGCGGAGTCAGGGTTTTGCGGGCGTCTTTGCCGCTTACCGTTGTATAGCCTTTACGCTTGCCTATCGCCCGTTGGTTAATATAAATCGTAAGTGCGGCAATCGCTATCAGCACGAGACTGAGAATATAGCCTTCAGACAGCATCCGGTTGCGGATGCTGCTGTATAGCATAGTCGCTATTGTATAATATTTGACGGGGAGGCCGAGAAATGCCGCCGCGCCAAAGGTGCCCATCGCTTTGGAGAACGTAAGGATAAAAGCCGACAAAATGGCTGGAAGCACAAGGGGAAAAGTTATCCTTCTCAGAATCGTGGAACGTTTGGCCCCAAGAATATCCGCCGTTTCCTCCAGGCCGCTGTTAATAGAGCTTAGCGCTACGGCTATTAATAAATAGAAGAAGGTATAATAATGGCCAATCAGCACGATGGTAATAGGCAGAAAACCGTAAGAGATCCAGTCGGGGGGAGCAATCCCCAGTACGGACTGCAAAATGCCTGGACTTCCTCCAATCCGGTCGTTCTTGAAAATAACGAGCCAAGCCATTGACTTCATCCACGAAGGCAGCATATAAGGAATAATGGCCATGAAGGCAATCGACTTCTTGAACGGAATGTCCGAGCGCGTAACGAGCCAGGCTAACGACCCTCCCAGAATCATGGAAAAGACGGAGACCCATATTGCAATATTTATGGAATTAAGAATCGGTTTGTAGAACACGTTCTGGCTGATATCGCTGCTCAAAATATGAATCCAATGCTGCAGTGTAAGCTTACCCGGCTCTGCCTCGGGATAAGCCCGCAAATCTTCATGCTGCCAAGTTACCGTATGAGAAATAATTTCCCACAAAGGGAATACGATCGTATAAACCAGGAACAGGATCGCGACAATGCTGATGACATGCAGCGGGTTTGTAAATATCCCCTTTATTTTATTTACAAGGCGAACCGTATTGAATTTGGGGCCCGGCTTGGTATACTCCGGCTTGCTCATTGATAAACACTCCTTCTTTGAAAGCTAATCCAATGGTTTGATTTGAACAGATAGAGCGTTCCCCAGGGCTGAATAACCTCAGTTGATATGCTTGATCCAGAATTCTCGGAATTTAACGGTATTTTTATAAAAAAATTCGGCATCATAAGGCCAACCATTAATTTCATCAAGATTAATCGGATTTTTATGCGGAACCTCCGGGTTGGTAACCCAAGAGCCCAATACGTTGTAAGGACGCAGCCCTTCACCCAGTCCGTCGGCCTCCCCCATCATCCAGCGGATCATCAATTTGCCTGCAGCTGTATTCGGAGCCTTGTTGGCCATATAAATGTAAGTGGGACCTAAGACAGAAACCTTGGGATTCATATCAAAACTGGCATTAATGGAAAGCCCCTTCTGCTCAATATTGCGCAGCTTGCTGGAAGCGCCAATACCGACTGGCGGATTGCTCTGGCCTTTTTCACCCACATTTTCGACTACTGCATCACTGGATTTAACTAATACCGGATCGTTCTTCATCAAGCGAGCAATAAACTCATAACCGGCATTTTCTTCCGTCAACTCCAGGTCTTTGCCGTACAGCTCCTTGTAGGCTTTTTCCATCTCGTCAGCATTCCGCACCATTGCCAGGAACAGTTCCATCATATCTGATGAATCCAGAGGATCGTTAATGAGCACTTTTGTTTTCCATTGCGGTTCCGTCAATTGCCACCAATTCGTTACAGGAGGGGCATCGTAAACGTCCGAATTATAAAAGACGGCCCTGATCGATACATATGCGGCGAGGGCCGGCAAGCTTTTATAAGGTTCCATCAAACTATCCGCAATATCGGTTGGCTTGTAAGAATGCAAAATCCCCCTGTTGACAAGGTCGGAGGATACAACGCCCAAGGCGTCCTTAATGAAGATGACATCCGCATTGAACACCCCGGCTTCCTGCTCACGCACCAGCTTTTCCACAATTTCATTCGTACTCATATCAAAACCCTCCACCGTAATTCCCGGATATTGGGCTTCAAACGACGCCTTGACATCTTTGATACGGCTAGATTGGGAATAGACAACCACTTTCCCTTCCTTCTTGGCCTGCTCATACAGTTCGTCAACCGTTTCCGTCTTGTTTAAGTCGGCCTCCTCTGCCCAGGATGATCCATCGGGACCTGCGGCAGGGTTGGCCTTCCCCACGCATCCCGCCAGCATAATTGAGAAACATACGAATAGTGACAGCCATCTTGCTGCCCGGCCGTCTCGCCTCATGGCTTATTCCTCCTTATAGTTTCAATTTCTTTCTTAATCTGAGTCGCTGTTCCATGCTGTGATTACGGTTTATCGGCCTGCGGATTCTTCCAGCCACTCCGTCCAGCTTACCGAGTAATCATCTCGGCAGTCGGCACAGTAATTATAAAATCTGTCTATGAAATCCAGTCTTTGAACGGCAGCTTCATACTTGTAGGCATCCTGCGGATTCATCCTGTACATATCTCTGCCTCCAATTAACTGCTGCCTCCGCAGGATATCGGCAAAAGCAACCTGTCCGGCATTCCTCATCATGTCGTACATCAATATGAACGTCGTTGCCCTTCCCACTCCCCCCCGGCAGTGAAAATGAAGCCACATCTCTTCGGGAACCGCTTTCACAAATTGTATAAATCTGTCTACCGTCTCATCTTCAGGCCGATGATGATCGGTTACACAAAAACGGGTATAGCCAACTCCTTCGCTTTTTGCCAGTTCTTCCTCACTATAAACTGATCTTGCGTCTGGCATGGACTCTGTTGAAGGGTCCGATGCACCGCATGGCAGTTCGAAGGGAAGGGCAGCATCAATCATTTCTCTTAGAAGCCTGTGCTCGAGCCGGACAACATCTTCCTGTGACATGCCTTTGTTCGCCCCGTTATACTCACCAAACCAACTAATGGCCGCTCCATGGATGAAGCCGTGGCATTCCTGTCTCAAATCTACAATTGTCATAGGAGAATAGCCAATGACCCGCTTTATGTACCGCAAGCCTCCCAGAGAAAACTGTCCACTGGCCGAAGCTTTCAATGAATGGAGCCCTCTGCAGTCCAGTTCATTGGGCTGCTCCACAGTTTGGGACGTCATTCGGAATCTTTTTGGCGCAACGTCTTCATTCTCCGCATCGATAACCAGCTTTGGCTGGCTTGTTGCCAACTCTGCCCCCTTGGAATTTGCGTCAGATAAACCCCCATCATTGGATAAGGTATCTTCGGGCACATCCTCACCTCCAATCGTTATTCATTGGATCAATAAATTGGAAATCCACCTTTACAAAGTTAAGCGGTTACAGAAAACTGTTAAGTTCATTCTGTTTTCCAAATCAGACCACATCTACTGGGCGACTGTTTAATCGATGGTACCATTCCTCCTTTCGGAAAGGTTCCCGGCAACGTTATCGGTAACGTTACCAATTTGTTTTTAAGTTTAATTCTGTTTATTCCGTTTGTCAATATCTTATATCGAAGGTGTTTTATTTTGCTATGATAATGTCACTATGCAGGAGAAGATGACATTGAGCAGAGTAGAACTGAGGAAAATATATGTGGTGGAGAAAATCATCGACGGAAGAGTTGTTCGATAAAGATGCTTCCAGAACGTACTTGAAAACAGCGGCCGCCCATTGCTTCATTTGAAGCAATGGGCGGCCTTAAAAAATGATGCGAAATGAGGATTTTTCTCGAATAACGGTCATCTATGCCCGCTATAATGAGCGTAATCGGTTCGTTCACAATCGGCCATCCCTTTAGCGTTAAAATTTTCCGTTACTTCAAGCGGTACTGCTGACGGGGAAGATGGAGTTGGAGTTGCGCCACTCCGCTGGCGGATAATACGAGCAGGATGAGGCAAGCATACTTGGAGTTGTAGCTTTCATGAAACATAAGTCAGTCCTGAGGAGTAAATAGTTATCGAATAATCTGCAACTCTTAACCCCAATTGGGAAAAAGAGATCGTGAACTACCATCGCTGCCACTGGACTAATGCTACCGTAGAAGGATGCCACAATCGCATCAAATCGTTTCAACGCAGTCACTAATTTATTCGCAACCGTGATCTCTACAAGGTTGGCATATTCATTGAATGCAAGCGGCATCGATTGCCTGGATAAACTGTCAACTACTAATTTTGAGGTAGAGCCTTTTACGAAACACAATGTTTTTTACTCCTTCACAGACCCAATCAATACACCCTTCACAAAGAAACGTTGTAAGAATGGATAAATGATTAAGAGTGGTAAGGAAGATACCATAATGACTGCATATTTTACGAGACTGGCTGTTTTAACTTGCTCAACCAATGACTCGATTTGCCCTGGTCCGCCTCCACCATCTTGACCAATTTGAGCGACAACCAATATCTCTCTTAAGATCAGTTGTAATGGATACAAAGCCTCATTGGAAAGATAAATCAAGGCGGTAAAATACTGATTCCACAAACTTACACCGTGGAAGAGGGCCATAACTGCGATAATCGGCATAGAAAGTGGCAGAACTACTTTTCCGAAGATATAATAATCTGAAGCCCCATCGATTTTAGCGGCTTCTACTAACTGTTCTGGGATGGTCTGTTGAAAGAAAGTCCGTGCAACTAGAATCGACCATGCCCCGACCACACCTGGGATGACAATTGCCCAAATGGTATCTACCATTCCTAATGTTTTGATTACTAGATACGTAGGAATTAACCCCCCATTAAACATCATCGTAAAGAGAATGATCCATAAAATATATTTCTTTCCCATCACCTCTTTTCTTGATAAAGCATAAGCACAAGGTAATAACACAACTAAGTGAATAATCGTTCCTAAAATCGTATAAATAATCGTGTTCCGATATCCCATCCAAATGGCATCATTTTGGAAGACCCGTTTATAGCCGGCAAAGGTTACATCAACGGGCCAAAGCCACATTCTCCCAGTACTAACAGCGGCCGGATCACTAATGGATGCACTTATCACAAATATCAGCGGATAAACAATGACTAACGTAATCAGCCCGACAAAGATTTTATTAATCAAATCAAACGTTTTATCAGACAAACTAAAATTTATCATTTTTGATCCCTCCTACCACAAACTGTTATCGCTTACCTTTTTAGCAATTTGGTTTACTGTAACGAGCAAAATAATATTAATCACCGAGTCAAATAAACCAACCGCTGCCGCAAAACTATACTGTCCTTCCAATAAACCTGTTTCATAAACGAAGGTTTGAATGATATCGGATGTTTCCGAGTTCAAAGAGTTTTGCAAAAGTAACACTTTCTCAAACCCGACAGACATAAATTTACCGATATTCAAAATAAATAGAATCACAATCGTCGGTAAAATAGCTGGGATATTAATGTGTAGAATCCGTTGGAATCTTGTAGCACCATCTACCTTAGCTGCTTCTAATAATTCTGGATTCACACCTGCAAGGGCAGCTAAATAAATAATTGATCCCCAACCAAGACCTTGCCATTCACCAGACCATACATAAATATGTCTGAACCATCCTGGGCTGGTCAGGAACTGAACGGAATCGCCGCCTAATTTCTCAATCAAAAGATTCACGATACCTGTTGTAGGATCTAAAAAGGCTGTGATCATCCCGACAACTACAACAACGGAAATAAAATGTGGGGCATATGTTAAAGTTTGCGTCCATTTTTTAAACGCACCATTTCGAAGCTCATTTAACATCAAAGCGAAAATAATAGGGAGTGGAAATAAACATAATTGGTAAAAACTAATGATTAGTGTATTTTTTAATAATCTCCAAAAATAATAGGAATTGAAAAAACGTTCAAAGTGCTCAAAACCAGCCCAGGGACTTCCGTTAATCCCCTTCGTCGCGATAAAGTCTTTAAATGCAATTTGTACCCCATACATGGGAATATAATGAAAAATAACGAAAAAAGTTAGTGCTGGTAAAAGAAATGTGTATAATTGCCAACTTTTAAGAAAGTTTTTTCGCATCCGAGAAAAGCGATTTTCAGGTAACACAATTTTATGTACAACTTCAGCGTTTTTTACTAGCATACAAGTCCCTCCTTTTTCAAAGAGGGAAGGGGATGTATTTGATACAACCCCTTCCCCAACATGGAGAAGCTCCCACTATCATTTATCGCTTTTATATCTGTTATAGGCAGTATTTTCGATTTTCATATACTCTTCTAAATTCATCTTTTCGATCGTTTTTACATATTTATCCCAATCCGCAAAAGATTCACTTCCTGCTATGAACTTATCTTCCATTTCGTTTACATACTTCTCTATATCAGCAGCTAAAACAGACCTCTTCTTATATTCTTCACTTGTATAGGAAAATTCAGGCCATACTTCCTCGAGCATATAGGGTTTCATTTGTTCTGCAGCCGCTAAAGAAGATGGGACACTCTCAGCGCCGTCAAAGAATTTCTCTTTCATAATACCCGGATATCCACCGCCCAAGTAAGTAACATATTTGGAAAGTTCTTGTTCCATTGTTAATCCATCTGGACTATTTTTTATCTTATCTACAAATTCCAACTTACCATCTTGATTTTCCTCATATGTTTCTCCTTCTACTCCCATAAAGAAAAACTTCGAACCTTCATCACTATAAAAATAATCTATCCATCTTAGAGTTTCCGGTACGTGCCGGTTTTTATCTGTAATAACAAACGCTCCTTTTGTTGCAATAGGAAAGCGTTGGGTGGAAACCATCCGATCACCATGTGGCCCCTCCAATGGAGCAATCCCAATAAATTTAGAACCTTCTTCTTTTCCATAAATGGCTTCGGTATTTACAAACACTGTACTTCCATGCAATCCCTTCGAGCCGTTTGCATAACTAGCATTGTTGTCATTTGCTGAGGAAAATATATTCTCCTGAATTAATCCCTCACTATAAAGCTTATGCAAATATTCAAGCATCTCCTTATAACGGTCTGTTGTGGGTATAAAACGCAAATTATCGGTCTCTGGATCGATATCTACAAAGTTATGACTACTACCTCTATTTCCAATTCCAAATGACCCACGCATCCAACCCTTTAATCCCGCCAGGCTATAACTTCCAAATGGAATTTCCTCATTTTTACCATTTCCTATCAAATCCGTTTCCTTTACTGCTTTTAAGTAATCATAAAAATCAGCAGTTGTTTCTGGAATATCCATTCCTAATTTTTCTAGCCAATCCTCTCTCACCCAAAGCTTGTGTCCAGAAATAACAGACCAAAAACTTGGTTCATATAAACCGGGAAGTGAATAAATATTGCCGTCAGCATCCAGTAATCCCTTTTTAATTTCAGGATATTCATCTAAAATCTTTGTTAGATTGGGCATGTATTTGGGAATCAAGTCGTTTAACTTTAAAAATACCCCTTGACTACCATATTCACTTAAAGCAGCACTCGAAAGGGCCGCCGTATAAAAAGCATCCTGATAGTCTCCACTGGATAAAGCTAAATTGCGCTTCTCAGTCCAACCTGACTTTGGAATCAAAGTCCAATTAATATGGATACCAGTCATTTTTTCGTATTCCTTCCATATTAAAACCTCATCATAATTGTCGGCATCACTTTTTCTAGCCATAAAGTCCAGAGTAATAGGATCATTTACAATAGGCATGCCCGTTTCGTTAAAGTTTTCATTGGAGGTTATTTCGTTTGTTTTGACTTCCTTACTACAAGCGGCTAATAAAATAATTAAAGCAAATAATAAATAATTAACCTTTTTCATTATCTAATACCTCTCGTTCTTTTTATTTATCAGGGGTCATTGATGATATTGGCTCCTTTATTGACCCACATTTCAAAATTTAGACTAAGTTAACTCGTCGATTTTCTTACAGCTTCTCTGCTGAATGTAGTTGGACAGCAGTTGCGGCCAGTCGGTTTGTATAATATCAACCCCCTTATCGAGTAGAACCCCCCAGCCCTTGTCCGGATCCTCCATAATGGATGTACGGTCGTCATAGCCTGCATAAAGGACGGTGTGGTCATCAAAATTTATTGCATTGGCCCAATAAAACAACCCTTGTTGTTGAATGGACCGAATGTAATCTTCTTGCAAAAACAGACTGTCCTTGGTGGGAGCCAGAAACTCAACGCCCACTAAATTGATGTTATACTGCTTGACCAATGCCAGCTCTTCTTCGGTTTTGACAATGGGCATATACATATATTTCGTCGTGCACGCTTCCAGAAACCGCAAATGTTTCTCTTCAACCTTGCTCTTCAAGATGATTTGATCGGCCATTTCGAACCGGTCTACCAATTTTAGAACTTCCGGCCAATAATCCCAAGCCCGGTCAATATTGAACAAAACATCTCCTTTAAAAAATTGTAATACCGCTTCAAATCGTTCAATTCGGTAATCGGTATTAAAATACTTCAAGCTGTCGATCTTGGCGGAAGACATTTGCTTAATGTTTGTTTTCTCATTGCATAATCTCTGTTCGTTGCCATCATGGAAAGTATAGAGAACACCGTCCGTGGAAAGAATGACATCGGCCTCGATCATGTCTCCCCCCTGCCTTAAAGCCGCAACGTATGCAGGAATCGTATTCTCAATGAAAATACCGCCAGGACTCCCTCTATGTACTGCAATGAGCGGCTTCTTCATCTGGAGCCTGGATTGAAGTTTTTCATTGATTTTTAAATGGCTTTGTATCAACATTCCAAATATTCGCCTCCGTTTTGTTAGCGTTTTAATTTCTGAGTTAAACTTATCAGCATTATTGGAACGTGTCAATCCAATTTACAAAATTTAAATATAATATATCTCCATAAAAAAAGAAAAAAACGATAAAAATTGCATTATTCAGCTAATATATATTATAAATATATTGGAACGTTCAAATTTCTGTGGTATTATTTTTATGGTATTATAAATAATAGCCGTTTCCATTAGACGATTTTAACGAATTTTTTATAGAGAAAAGGATGAAGTTCATTGCCCTCGATGAAAGATATAGCCAAAGCTGCCGGAGTTTCACATGGCACCGTTTCTAATGTTTTAAATGGGAAAGGAAACGTTAGCCTGGAGAAGATTCGTTTAATCGAAGAGACTGCCAAAAGATTGGGCTACCGGATCAATACCCGGGCCAGATCCCTTAGAGCGGGAAATACGAATACAGTTTCACTCATTCTGCCGAACATTTTATCGGAACCCTATGCTGAATTATATACTGGTGTCGAGAGAACTCTCGCTAGCTTGGGGTTCCGCACTCTTCTGTATACAACTGAAGATATACAGCATAACGAAATCAATATTCTCAAGGAAGTCGATTCTGACCAAGTCAATGCGATCATCTCTGTTTCCTGTCTGACAGACGCAAATGAATACTACCAGAATACGAAAATCCCCCCGGAAAACATCGTTTTTGTCTATCGAAATTTAAGCCACAGTGTTCATTTTGCAGGGTTTGACTACATTCAAGCCGGGGAAGAATTAGCAGCGGCAATTCACAGACAAGGATTTAAAAATATTGGATTGTTCACAGGTCCGGACTTTTATTCGTGTGATAAAGATTTTTCATCCGCTTTTATTCATCGAATGAAACAACGCGATCCTTCCGCCATCGTGAGAAAGATTTCGGAGCCCCTCTACAACTCTTACAGCAAAGCATTTGAATTTTTTGAGGGCCCCTCTCCCGATGTCATTTTAACGTCAGACATGGAGAGAGCAAGACATGTAAGAACCGCCGCTTTTTTGGGGAGTGCGAAGGAACCCCCCTTGATTTACAGTTTGTCTTCCGGATCGTCTCGTGCAGGCAATACTGTCTATCAATACCATTTGGATGACAGATTATTAGGCCGACAGATTGCCGAACACATTGTGGACACGATTAAAGACAATAAAAAAACCGCGACTCCGATCACGGTGCAAAATAGAGGTTTCCTATTCCAATTCTCTGATTTGACCAAGAATGAGCCTCTGAATGAACTAACTATACTCACGATCCCAAGCCCCTCGACTCGAGCTCTGAAGAAACTGTTGCCCTACTTCAAGAAACTGACGGGAATTGATGTGCTTCTGGCGATTCATTCTTTTGAAGAGATTTATGAAATCCTGACAGACATTGATAACAATAAACATTACGACATTATTCGCATGGACATGGCCAGCCTGCCTTGGTTTGCCAAAAGCACGCTGCGCCCCTTATCTGATTTCCAGAACGATATCCACAGCTTGGTTAACCAATTTCAATTAAAAGATAAATATTCGCTAGTCGACGGCGTACCCTACGCTCTCCCGTTCGATCCAAGCATTCTAATGCTTTTTTATAGAAAAGACCTTTTCGAAGATGCTGCCATAAAAAGAATGTTCTACGAACAGTACAAAATGGATTTGGAGGTACCGACCGATTTTGAATGTTTTAATAGGGTCTCCCGATTCTTTACTCAATCCATCAATCCGGAATCACCTACGCTCTATGGAAATAGTGTTACATTCGGCAATACCGAAATTATTGCCGCAGAGTTCTTGACACGTTATTATTCTGAAGGGGGACAACTCATCCTTAGTGGCCAGCGTCCTTCCCTCACAAAAGATATGGCTGCTGCCGCTCTGCACAAATATATTGAAATGATCGGTTTTGCCGACACTTTGTCAGCTGGTTGGTGGGATGAATCGATTTCTTCCTTTGCCGAAGGCAAGACAGCCATGATGATCCTGTTTAATAATCATTTTTCAAAGATGGTGAAGTATAGTCCCTTGTCTTCCCATATCGGATATGCTCCTGTGCCGGGTAACAAGCCTTTACTTGGGGGAGGGGTTCTTGGGGTCTCCAAATATTGCAGTAAGGAAAGCGAAGTCACTCATTTTCTAAATTGGGTGTACAGCGATGAAATTTCCGAACAAATCACTCTTCTTGGCGGAGTTTCTGCTAACGAGACCGTCTACCAAAATCAAATGGTTCTCGATTTATATCCATGGCTTGCCACGGCTCACGAATCCAGTCTGAACGGGATCCGTGAAACTTCCTTTCGAACAGGTGAGGTTTTCAATTACAGAATGGTGGAAAGAATCATTGGACGGGGAATCAAGAATGTCATTAACCATATTATGACCATCGAAGAAGCTATCGATTATATTAATCAATGCCTGATCGACGTCGATGTTAATTAAACTGCTCACATCATCGGGATTCGATTTTATTACATTACGGTCCCATGCCGGGCGCGCAAAGAAAAGCTTCCTGCCATGCAAGCCGGGCAGGAAGCTTCGCTTATATCAAATTCATCGAAACATATTTGATTTCAATAAACTCTTCGAGTCCCCAGTGACCGCCTTCCCGGCCAATACCGCTCTCTTTCATCCTGCCAAACGGTGCCTGCGCGGTGGCCGGCAACCCATCGTTCAAGCCGACAATCCCGTATTCCAGTCCTTCGGAAATCGCGGACGCTTCTTGAAGTACCTAAAATGTTGCTCATTGCAGCGACGGCCCCCTTCTAATCCAGTACAAATCCGCGCTCTTGTAAGTATTTAGCCAGATCTCGCCGGAATTCATTGCCGCGGGCCATTCTGCGAGCGGTATGTTCCATCCAGCCATAATGTCCGGTGTCTTGATCCGGCTCTGGAGTGACGCCCGGAACCGGCACCCGCCGGCCCTTGTAAATGTCCGTCTGGGCCAGCGCTTCGAATACGGGCAGTCCGTCTATTGAAAAACGGTCCATTATGGCCTCCTTGACCCGGCATATCGGGAAGTGAACTCCTCCTGTCATCCTTGTGCCCCACCGTTCGTATTCCCTTGCAAGACCCCTTTTATATATTTCCTATCGGAATAGTATGAATTTAGCAATATTTTATAGCACAACCCGTATCCTGTCAATCGTTAATTTCTCTTTTTTATTTTCTCTTTTTTCCTTTTGGAAGGTAGATGCAGGCTGGATTTGACGCCTGCAATATGATAAAGTGACATCAAATAATATTCGCTGTTGTTGATCGGAGCAAAAAACAAAACTATAACTGACGTTTGAATATAGCGTTCGGTTGTGAGTATAGTGGTATATTTACAAGGGGGGGTAACTGGTGGACCGACCTATGGGAATATTGACCGAGAATGATTTAACCATCGCTGTTATGCCTTGCGTCCGCTCGTCCGATTATTATTTGAAACGATATGGTTATATGTGCAGAAGGCCATCAGGCCGACAAGACTGGCACTTCTTATTCACCTTGTCCGGTGGAGGCGTCGTCGAAAGTGGAGAAGATACCTATCATTGCAAAGCCGGAGATATGATCGTAATCCCTCCCGGAGTTCCTCATTTCTATTATACGGAGCAGAACGAAGGCGTCTGGGAAAAAATTTGGGTCCATTTCATCCCGAGGGCTACTTGGAAACCTTGGCTGGAGCTCGCCTTTCCTTTCGATCATGTAGTGCAATTGCATTTCGAAGGACCGATGGTGAAAGAAATTGAAGGCGCCTTCAAACGAATGCTGGGTTATTATACGGGACCGTTCAACGTGTTTAAGCAGGAGCTTGCTTTGTCCGTTGTCGAAGAGATCATTCTTGTCGCTTCCAACCTGCAATCCGAGAACAGAGGACGACAGTTGGACGCCAGGGTCGAGGAAATTCTCGGTTACTTGGAGGAACATTACGCGGAGCCGATACAGATTGAAGAGCTTGCCAGGATGGTGTGTTTATCACCGTCACGCTTAACCCATCTGTTCAAACATGAGGTCGGGGAGTCGATCATCGAGACGCTAACGAAAATCCGCATCAACCAAGCGGCCAAGCTGCTGAGAAGTACGAATCGCCCTATCGTGGAAATCGCTTACTCGGTCGGATTTCACTCCGCCAATTTCTTCAGCCGTAAATTCGCCGGGTACTATGGAGAGAATCCAATGTCCTACCGCAAAAATTGTTCTTCCTTTTAAACAAAAGCGCGTACCCTTAAGCTTAACAAAGGGTACGCGTTTTTTACTTAATCGACGTTGGCGACCAAACCTTGGGTGCTTATCGGAAGCCCCGTTTTGTACAAGTGGGAAATATCGCTGAATCCGAGACAGCGCGGGACGGCCCATTGGGCCGATCGCTCATCCATCAGAATGGTCGTCACGGAGCTGGGCGCCATCCAGAAGCCAGTCCACATGAGCGGGAGCGGAAGCTCAAGCAAATGGGAAAGCCAGGTCACCCCCAGGCCGTGATGGCAAAAAATGGCGATCTTCCGCGTGTTGGAACGAAGGATGCGATATTTGCCTTCTTCTCTCCGGTAACCGAGACTTTCCATAAATTGATCGGACTCCTGATGGAGCTGCCGCAGCTTCACTTCCAGTCCCCTGTTGAGATAAGGGACCATATGATGCCAATTGTCGTTGGTAGGATAAGGTTTGGTTTGCCTGAGCCATTCGCCGTGCACGTTCCATGCCGCGATACGGTTGCCGGGTGGCCATTCGACGTCCCAATCTTCAAGTTCCTTGAACCATGGTACGATGGCAGGCTTGATAGTAAGCCGGCGGGCAGTATACTGCATCGTGTGAATGGCTCGATTAAGCGGAGAGCAAAAGATTTCGTCAATCCCTTCATCCTCCAGCCGTTCGGCCAGTGCTTTCGCCTCCAAATGACCTTCAGGTGTAATCGTGCCGTTCTCATAATCGGGATCGGCATGACGAATTATATATAGTCGCACGTTTGCGTATTTCTCCTTTACTGCTGTAATTTTCTCGCTGTCCGGACGTGAGCGGTCCCGTTATGGTATTTGACCCGTGATCAACGTTCCAGGAGTCGGCGTTTGTCTTGGCGCCGCCGGAACCCGGCAAGGAAGCAAGGAATTCTTCATTACTTCTTTCCTCGATTCAAAGGGCCTTAGTGAGACCGACCTTACGGTAATCTATCCGGTAGGAACCGTCAGCGTATACCTCAATGACGTTCAAACTCGACGTATCTTCGCAAATCATGGCGACTCCATTGATGAACGTGAGGCCTTGCTGCATCTCTTTCACTGCCGCAACCGGATAGACATGATGATGTCCGGCCAGATGCAGAATCGCTTTGCCCCGGTCTGCGGCGCGTGCCGCAAGTTCCGCGAATCGGGCAACGGCCCTGCGGTCGAAATATTCTTCCGGCCCTCCCAGCCCATTATGCGAGAATAACAGAATAAGACTTTCCGGACAGAACAGGATTTCATTCTCAAGCCATTCGAAAGCCTCTTCCGTAATCGTTCCTTCACAGGTGTCGTACAGGCGGTTTCCGTCTTCGCCTATGTAATTGTCGAGCAACAGCACTCTGACCTCCGTTTCCCCTTTGCGCATGGCGATCGAACGGTTAAACCGGCTCCCCGCCGTCAGAGGCTGGCCCGCGATCCCGAACTGCTCCTCGAAAGCTTCCCCTCCAATGCTCAGATCGTGATTGCCCGGCACGAAAGCTTTGGGCGGCTCGATCCGTTCCCATTCCTTCATAAATGAATCCAATGACTGTTCCCGGTCAATGACGTCTCCCGTACAGATGACGTAATCGGGCCTCTCGCGATTAACGATATCGACGGCTTGCCGCAGCTTATCCAAAGCGGCATAGTAATGGCGTTCCATCCAAATCGCGCCGGCAGCATCCGGTCGGCCGGTCAGTTCGTCTACCAGATGGATATCGGTCATCCAATACAGGCGTAACGAATATTGCTCCAAAAGACATTTCAACTCCTTTCTTTTTCCTCATCATAGGTAAAACAAATCGGGCGGGATATACATATTCCGCTGTTTAAACCGCATGATTCGGTTATCTTGATGCTCAACGGATCAAAGACAGCTAATTTGTTCTCAAAAATTAGCCGTATATTATCTGTTTCGCGGAAGCAGGCGGCTCTATACTGTTGTTTGTAAGCGATTAACTAGCCTGCAAGGGGGAGAAGAAAGCATGAAAAAAATGTATTGTTTTATCTGTGTCGTCCTGTTGATAACGGCCTTGGCGATCACGGGATGCGTTACCTCGCCGGAGAAGAGAACGCTGGCTCCGGGGTTGATCATGCAATATTTGGGCGAAGCCCAGCAGAATTGGGGAGGTATGATGGCGGCTTCGATCACGGTATCCGTCCCGGTAACGATTATGTTTCTGTTGCTTCAACGCTTCTTCATTCAAGGGTTGACGGCGGGCGCGGTTAAAGGATAACGGGGAATGGCCGTTCTATTCGAACGGCTCTTCGTTAAATCAATGAGGTTTTCTCTTACAAATGGGATCCGCCAGTTCCATCCATCATTTGTCCCGTTACCCATCGGCCATCAGGTGAAGCCACGAAGGCGACGATGTCCGCGATATCCGAAGGCTCGCCAATGCGTCCAAGCGCCGACATCTCTACGGCAGACTTGCGGCCATCGGGAGTGTGCAGCCACGACGCGTTGACGTCGGTATCGACTATGCCGGGCATAACTGCATTCACAGTAATCCCCCGCGGACCCAGAAGCTTGGCCAGATGTAGGGTGAATGTATTTAGTGCGCCTTTGGTTAAATTGTAGGTCATGATGTGCGGAAAGGCAATTCGTGTCACTCCGGATGAGATATTGATAATGCGGCCTCCGTCTCTAATACGTCCGAGCGATTGCTGGACGAGGAAGAACGGTGCCTTGACGTTGACGGCGAACAGACGATCAAAGTCCTCTTCGCTCGTCTCTTCCAATGACGGGGATGTGCCGATGCCGGCATTGTTGACCAAGATATCGAATTGGTTGCTGCCCGTCCTGCGAGTAAGTTCCTCATCCAAGCCCTGAAGAAGCCGATGGACTCCTTTCAGAGAATCCAACTCGGCGCCGATGGCAAAAGCTGTACCCCCCGCTGCTTCGATCGCAGAAACCGTCTCTGCCGCAGCATCACGCCGTGTGCCATAATGTACTGCGACTAGCGCACCTTCGGCAGCGAGACGCAGCGCGATCGCTCTCCCTATCCCTCTGCTGGCCCCTGTAACGACCGCGATTCGACCTTCCAAACGCTTCAAGTTCATGCAGATCCACTCCTTATAATTGATTGATACCATGATAAACCCTCCCCATAAGGGGAGAGTCAAGGAATGGATTCTTATCTTTTTTCAGACTCGTTCCACTGGGACGATTACCTCTGCCAAACGCAGCTGACCATAGAGATCTTTGTCCGACGTCAGAAAAATCTCCCGAACCGGGATCGTCTCGAGGGGCCGATGGCCATGGTCAGCGATCCAAGTGCGCAGCGTCTCGATCGCCTTGCAATTATCCTTATACGGATCACATCGATGAGTATAAGAAGCAGCTTTCTTCATGCCAGGCAATGGATGAATTTTCACCCTGAAGCTATCAGGAATCGGTTTGGAAATGGGAATGGCAACCTCGATGTCCGAAGGCTCTTCATCGTCATCGGCTCTCCGATGCCAGACGATTGCTATCTCGTGATCCGACTCTTCTCCATGCGAGCGGACGTACTGCTTCAGTTCATCGAGCAGCAGACATAGTTGGTTTTTTGGCAATGTCTCGCGAATATAGGCTACGAGAACGGGGTCCACACTTCGAAGCAAGAACTTCCCTTCCTCTTCAACCGCCTCAAGCCGTTCGATCCTCACGAGTCGCTTATCGATTTCCGCAATTTGCTGCCGGACCTCTTGTAACTGGTGCTCCAGCACCTTTCGCTTTTCAAGCAATGTGTGCTCCGCTTGCGTCAAAGAAGCGGTTTCGGTCAGCAGCGGCCGCATCATCTCAAGAGTTAGGCCCTGCTCTTTGAAGCTCGCGATACGACGGATAGTTAGCAGTTGCTCCGCTGCATAAAAACGATATCCCGTTTCTTCGTCCACTCGCACAGGCTTTAACAAGCCGACTTTATCATAGTGGCGAAGTGTCTTCACCGTCACACCAGTCAGTTTGGCGAATGCCCCGATTTTGAACATTCAAATCCCCCCCTTTTGCGAAATTAATGCATGGCACTGCCGGACAGTTGGCCGCCCATTGGAATGTTTCAGCGCTCCAAGCGACCAACCCGTCACCAGAGGCTTGTTTATCCCGAAATGCCGGGGTGAGATAGCCGATCCTTCTCAACCGCTTCATTAATCCATCGTTCTGCCCAGTGTCCGCTACTGCCACCACCTTTCTTTTATTTCTTACATTAGGTAAATAGAAAACTGGTAATAAAAAGGCAACTTCATAATGAAACCACCCTACAGTCTCTTCTCCCATTATTTAAATTCAGCCATTCCTCTTTTGGAAATCAGCAAGAAAATCCGCTAATGTTTTGCAATGCTCATAAGGTACAGCATTATAAATGGAAGCACGCAGATGTCCTGCATCTCGATGTCCTTTTAATCCCATGAATCCTTCTTGCTCTAGTTCAACAAGCAACTTATTTTCGATTTCTGGGCTGGATATACCGAAGGTAATGTTCATCATGGATCTGCTGTCCTTATGAGCCAATCCTCTATAAAAACCGCCACTCGTATCAATCACATGATAAAGCAAATCCGCCTTCTGCCGATTGCGCGCGGCCATCCCCAGTAATCCACCCTGATTCACAATCCACTTCAACACAAGGTTCACCATATAGACAGAAAAAACTGGCGGTGTGTTAAACAACGAATTATGTTTGGCATGTACGTTATAACTTAACATATCAGGGATAGCTTCAGGAATACGCTCCAACAAAGAACGGTGGACAATGACAATGGTGACGCCCGCTGGCCCCATATTTTTCTGTGCGCCTGCGTATATAAGTGTAAATTTTGATGCTTCGATGGGTCGAGACATGATGTCGCTGGACATATCCGCAAAAAGCGGAACATCCCCGGTATCAGGGAAGCTCTTGTATTGTATGCCGCCAATCGTTTCGTTTGAAGTGAGGTGGACATAAGCCAATTCCCTCGGAATATCCAGGTGGTTTAAATCAGGCAACCGTTTGAAACGTTCTTTTTCCCCGCTTGCCAGAACGAGGGTCTTCCCTATTTTCTGCGCTTCTTTCCACGCCTTTCCCGACCATGTTCCGCTGTTTATATACCCCGCTGTTTTTCCTTTGGCCAAAAAGTTGATCGGCACCATAGAAAATTGCGCGCTTGCTCCCCCCGGTAGAAATAAAACATCATAATCAGAAGAGAGATTCAGCAGTTCTTTAATCAATTGCTGTGCTTCATTATGAATGGCTTCGTATGCTTTGCTTCTATGGGACATTTCCAGAATCGATGTACCGATCCCATGAAAATTTTGTAATTCTTCCTGTGCCTCTTGCAATACTTCCGAAGGCAATGCTCCCGGACCGGCATTGAAATTATACGCGTAAGTCATCGATCGTCCCCCCTGTAATGAACCGAATTTACGTGCTGTCAGACTATTAAAGTTCTTCATATAAAGGAAAACGAGACGTCATCTCACGCACACTTCCTAATATCTGATCTTTAACCATCGAACTATTGGGATTTTTAAAGGCAAGTCCAATAAGTTGGGCAATTTCTTTCATTTCCTTGGGCCCTAACCCCCTCGTCGTCATAGCAGGGGTTCCGAAGCGAATACCACTCGTCACTAACGGGCTTGCCGTATCATGAGGAATGGCGTTTTTATTAGCCGTGATCCCCACTTCATCGAGTATGGTTTCAGCTTCTTTACCCGTAAGTCCAATCGTGCGCAAATCAAGCAATACAATATGGTTATCTGTTCCTCCCGATACAACGGTTAGCCCTTCATTCATTAGTGTTTCCGCCAATACTTTGGCATTTTCAAGAGTTTTTTCCATATACGATTTGAACCCCGGTTGCAATGCCTCGCCTAGCGCAACCGCTTTGGCCGCGATGACATGCATAAGCGGGCCGCCTTGTGATCCGGGGAATATCGCTTTATCAATCGCTTGCGCCCATGGTTTACGGCACATGATGACACCGCCTCTTGGTCCTCGTAACGTTTTATGCGTTGTCGTCGTAACAAAATGCGCGTGCGGCACCGGGTTGGGATGCAGGCCCGCCGCGACAATTCCCGCAATATGTGCCATATCCACGAAGAAAAGGGCCCCGACTTCGGCCGCAATTTGAGCGAACGACTCAAATTCGATCGTTCGTGGGTAGGCGCTGGCGCCAGCAACGATCATACGCGGACGATGCTTATGAGCAAGTTTTCGCACATGATCAAAGTCAATGCACCCTGTTTGTTCATCCACGCCATAAGCCACAAAATTGTAGAATCTTCCGGAAAAATTGACCGGGCTCCCGTGTGTAAGATGGCCTCCATGAGATAAATTCATGCCCAAAATGGTGTCACCAGGCTTGACCGAAGCAAAATAAACCGCCATATTCGCCTGCGCGCCGGAGTGAGGCTGCACATTGGCATGTTCAGCGCCAAAAAGTTCTTGGACACGGTGAATGGCAAGGTCCTCGACAATATCAACATACTCACATCCGCCATAATATCTTCTTCCCGGATATCCTTCAGCGTATTTGTTGGTCAGTACCGTACCTGTGGCTTCCATAACTGCCGGGCTAACAAAGTTCTCCGATGCAATCAGTTCTATTTTATCCCGCTGCCGTGCCATCTCTTGCCGAATGGCGCTCGCCACTGCTTTGTCTTGTTGGTCCAAATATTTCATAAACATGTTCCTCCCTATTTGCTTATTTCGTTGCCTAATTCTAATTCTCGTCCTACGAAGGAAGGGATCGGTTGATTCTCTTGATTCCAAAAATTCCTGATTGGATAAGCAAAATTCGTTATATCTATATAAGTGGCACTAAAGAATAGCTCTCATTCCGTTCCGAAGGAAAGTGCCTCCGAAGCTTCAAACATCTAAACTATTTCCCCAAAAAGTGAAGATGGGCTTCGAAGCGATTCCAGGTACTTTTCGGGGACCCCGTTCCAACAGATTCCTTCTATATAGATGGGCCTTCGGATGGTAGGAATACAAAGCCAAAACTCGCCCTGGAAGCATCTTTCTTTCTCCACTTCATGAGCTACCCAATCATTAGTTTAGTTCAACTTATATGTGTTGCAAAAGCAACGATTGTCATGATAGTATATCAATCAATGGATTGTTATAAAACGTTCATATACAATCGATTTGAACAATCCATAATTTCAGTAGAAATACTGGAGGTAAATCGAATGCTAAAAGTTAACCGGGATGACAAACGTCCCATTTGGCAACAATTGCTGGACCAAGCGATCCATAATATTACAACCGGGAAATGGCCTCCCGGGGAATTGCTGCTCCCTTCCCGCGAACTCGCTCAATTGATTGGCGTTTCCCGTTCAACCATACAGACTGTTTACGAGGAATTATTCAGCCGCGGCTACACCGTAACCTCTCGTCGCGGCGGGACGAGAGTTAGCGAGTGGACCTATGCGGCTCGTCCTTCAGAGGATGCTGTAATCGAAGGACTCGTCCCTCCCGAATTGCCTTTATTAAACGCCGCAGTCGGCCATTTGCACAGTTGGTTCGGAGGTAAAGAAAATCAAAAAGCAGAGATCGATTTCAGTCCCCATGAGCCGTATTTGGATGAACATTTTCAAAGAAATTGGAGGCAATCCTTTTTACAAGCCTCCGCAGAAACAAACCTGGACAGTTGGGCTTACGGCGACGCCTATGGATTCCTGCCGCTCCGAGAACAGATTCAACGTTATTTGTCCCTTGAACGGGGCGTTCATGTGAATATCGATCAAATCCTATTAACGTCAGGCGCACAGCATAGCATCGATTTGATCGCCCAAGCCCTTTTACATGAAGGAGAAACGGTTTCGATTGAAGATCCCGGCTTCCCTGCTGCCTGGATGGCGATGAAGTATCGGCGTATGCAAGTTGTTCCCGTTCCGGTCGACGAATATGGGCTTTGCGTAGACCGCATTCGACCCGGGTCCAAACTTGTGTTTGTTACGCCATCACACCAATGTGCGGTTGGAGTCATTATGTCGGAGCCTCGCAGACAACAATTGTTGCATATGGCCGCCGAGCAGCGGTTTTGGATTGTGGAGGATGATTACGACAGCGAATTTCGATATCGCGGCGATCCGCTTCCAACCTTGTTCAGCCAGCAACCTCAGAACACGTTGTATATGATGAGTTTTTCCAAGATGGTTGCTCCCGGTATTCGGATATCGGCAATCATTGGTCCCAAAGAGGCCATTCGACAGCTTGCCAAGGTCCATGAATTAACCTATCGTCATCTTCCGATTATGGAGCAATTAACGCTTACTCATTTTATCGAACATGGTCATTTCATGCGCCATATGAGACGTGTTCGAAATGTATATCGGCGCAGACACGAGACCATGACGAAGGCCATCATCACGTCAGGTCTGAGTGAACACTTCACATTAAGCGGCGTAGAAACGGGATTGCATATGCTTCTTGAGGCTGAACCATCGTTTGACGAAGAAGCCGTGACTAACTTAGCGCTCGAAAAAGGAATCCGGGTTTATCCGCTTAGCAAGTATTGTTTGGAAAGCAATCGAAAAGGATGGGTACTCGGTTTTGCTAAAGTAGATGAAACAGCCATTGAAGAAGGCATTTTTCGTCTGGCGGGGATGCTTTTATGATTCAGGCATCCCCGCGGGAAGCATTCATGTTTCCATCATTCGCCCGATTTCACTCTTTCTTATAATCCATTCGTATTGCCATCCAGTTCCCTCAGCACATGACCTAGTATATCGACCGCTTGATCTATTTCGTCGCTGGTTACGTATAAGCTTGGCATAAATCGGATGACGTGGGCTCCTCCCGGCAAGACAAGCAGCCCGTTCTGATGTAATTTCTGAATGATTGGCGCAACAGGTTCCGCACACTCAATACCAATGAGCAGTCCTAACCCCCGAACTTCACGAATGACAGGATAAACTTTTAAGTCATTTCCCAGCTTGTCCAAGGCATACGCCCCCGCTTTTTTTGCCCGTTCAAACAACCCGTCCTCCATCAACGTTTCAATAGTCGCCAGCCCGGCTGCCATGGGAAGAGGAGAACCGCCAAACGTGGATGCATGACTGCCGGCAGAAAAGGCACCCTCAAGTTTTTCCTTTCCCATCATGGCCCCGATCGGCAAACCGCTAGCCAATCCCTTCGCCAGCGTGATGATATCCGGCTCGATACCATAATGTTCATAGGCAAACATGCTCCCCGTTCTCCCTATTCCGGTTTGCACTTCATCGACGATCAGGAGAATTCCATTTTCCTCGCACAACTTGGCCAGTTCAAGCACGAATTCTCGATCCGCAAGATGAACACCGCTTTCTCCCTGTACCAGTTCCAGCATGACAGCAGCTGTTTTCTGCGTAATCCTGCTTCTTACACTCTGGATATCATTAAAGCGCGCATGCACAAACCCTTCCGGAAGCGGAAGATAGCCATCCTTTACTTTCCCTTGTCCTGTTGCAGTCAAAGTGGCAAGTGTACGGCCATGGAACGATTGTTCAAACGTAATAATTTCGTATCGCTCATTCCCAAGCACACGCTGGTGATATCTGCGAGCACATTTGATAGCTGCTTCGTTTGCTTCAGCGCCGCTATTACAGAAAAAAACGAGATCCGCACAGCTGATTGCCACAAGTTTCCCGGCAAGTTCTTCCTGCATCGGGATATGAAACAAATTGGATACATGCCATAGTTGCTCCAGTTGTTCCTGAATTCGCGTTTTTACCCGATCCGGGACGTGACCCAAATTACAAACGGCGAGGCCCGTCATAAAATCCAAATAGGATTTCCCTTCATCATCCCACAGTGTCGTTTGATTTCCTTTCGCCAGTGTGAGCGGGAATTTATTATAGGTAGGAAATAAATAACTCTTTTTCAGCATAACCACCGCTTTCTTATAAATATTTCATGCTCTTATTGTTTTTGTTCGGCTTGTCGCACTCCACTCGGCCTGAATTGCTTTTTATGAAATTTTCCATGAATCAATAGATGGGCTGCCAAACCCGCGACAAGTCCCCAAAATGCGCCGCCGACGCCAAGCAAGGTCACATTCGCGGCTGTTGCTAAAAACGTAATCAATGCGGTCTCACGTCCCTTGGGATCCGTTAAAGCTCCCGCAAGGCTGCCGCCAATGGTGCCAAGCAATGCCAATCCCGCTAACGTTGCGATAAAGGTCGCAGGAAGAATCAAAAACAAAGCAGCCAACGTCACGCCAAAAATGCCGACAACAATATAGAAAATGCCACAGGCAATGCCTGCAATATAACGTTTTGTCGAATCCTCATGCGCGTCTTTCCCTGTGCAAATCGCTGCTGTAATGGCTGCTACATTAAAGGCGTGCGAGCCGAATGGCGCTGCAAGGAGCGAGCCCAAACCCGTTACGGTCAAAATCGGATTCGCGCTCGTCTTGAACCCATCATTCCGCAATACGAGCATTCCAGGCATGTATTGTCCCGTCAAGGTAATAATGAACAGCGGCAAGGCAACGCCCAGTGCAGCATGTAACGAAAACTCCGGAACGACAAATACCGGTGAGGCAATCGCCAATCGGATCGTGCTGAAATCCGCTTTCCCCGTGCTGATCAAATACACCAGTCCGATGGCCAGTATGCCTACAATCGCATAGCGGGATGTAAACCGTCTCAGCACGACATAAGCGGCAAACAGTATAACGACAAGCAATGGGTCAACTTGCGCTCCTCCGAAGGCCGAAATGCCAAACTGCAGTAAAATGCCTGCTAGCAGCCCGGAAGCGATACCTGAAGGAATCAGCCGGACGAAACGTTCAAACATGCCCGATAACCCTAGAATAATAAATCCTAAAGCCGAGAGGATGTAAGCGCCAATCGCTTCCGGATAAGGGGTTACCGCTAAGGCCGAAACGAGAAAAGCCACGCCTGGTGTTGACCAAGCTGTAATAATCGGTTCCCGGTATCGATAACTTAGCCATATCCCGGTTATACCGACACCAATGGAGATCGACCAAATCCATGAAGCGGTCATTTCGGGACTCAGGCCCGCTACTTTTGCAGCTTGAAACACGAGAATAAAAGTGCCCCCATAGTTGACAATGACAGATATTAAAGCGGCTATGGTCGGCGATATCCAATCGCGGCCGCGCAGCGAAGGTGATGTTGTGTTCATAGACGTTCTCCTGCCTCTCTCCTAATCGTCCCGACTCGCGTTTTCGTTCCAGTAATAACTATCCGGCAAGTAACGTTGACCGAATACGCTTGTTCCTACGCGAATGATGGTAGCTCCTTCTTCGATGGCCACCTTGAAATCACCAGACATGCCCATGGAGAGGATATCCATTTCTACCCGCGGAAGCTTCTTCTCCCTAATCTCTGTTTGAATCTGTTTTAGTAATCGGAAGCAGTGCCGGGTCTCGTCGTTTGTGGCATTCAATTTTCCAATCGTCATTAAGCCTTTCACGTTTAACGTTTCAAACTGGGACAATTGTTCCACCAATTCCAATGCCGATTCCGGCGGAGCACCAAATTTGCTTTCTTCGTAGGACGTGTTGATTTGCATCAGAATATCCATAGTCTTGTTCTCTTTGACGAGTTGATTGTGCAAAACCTGCCCCAATTTCAACCGGTCCACAGAATGAATGAGTGTAACATATTTGACAACGTCCTTTACTTTATTCGTTTGCAAGTGCCCGATAAAATGCCATTCCACCTGGTTATACTGCTGCATAAGTGGAAATTTGCCCCGCAGTTCCTGCGCTTTGTTTTCCCCAAACAGAGTTGCACCCGCTTGCATGGCCATTTGTAACTTTTCAAGCGGTACGGTTTTGGTCGCCAATAATAATTGCACGTCCTCCATGTTGCGCCCCGAGGCTTGGCAAGCCAATTCCATCTGCTGTCTCACCGTTTTGAGATTTTCTTCAACTTGATTCCCCATGTCTCCCACCCTCTCTCTTGTCCTCGCTTGTAAATGATCCTGTTACGTCTTTCGGCTCCGTTTCGCCCTTTCTTTATCCCCGATCTTGGTTCATGCATCAAATTAAAATTGCATGGATAAAGAACACTATGCAAGTATATCAAGTCATGGATTGGTTATTAACATCCAATAATGATGTAATTGAACAGTCCAAAAAAAACACCCGACTATAGGATCATTCGTTTCCAGGCTTAAAGGAATACTAAAAGGCTGCCCCGAAGGAATTTTCTTCCCGGAGCAGCCTGCTCTACTTATGGATATTTCGTGAAACAGGACGGTTATAAGGAATTTCGTGACGAGTTAGAGCTAGACGGCCTGCTTGCCGTGTTCGCCAAAAAACATCCATATTGTTATTCAATCCATCCCGCTTCCCTGCGGCCATGCTCTTTTGATCGCGGGTGAAAACCGTCAAAACCATGGGGAGGATCAGATTGGCAAAACGCTCGGTTTGGTCATACGCCCCCCTTCCTAGACTAATAGAGGATCAGAATTTCTTAAACGGTCTACTATAATGCGACCATCTTTTATTTCGATTCTTCTTTTACAATGATCTGCCACCACATCATCATGGGTAATAATCAACACCGTCATCTGCTCTTCTTGATTGAGTCTCTGTAATAACTGCATAATTTGTTGAGAAGTTTCCGAGTCTAGGGCACCAGTTGGCTCGTCTGCCAGGATTAATTGCGGGTCATTCACAATAGCGCGGGCAATCGCTACTCTTTGTCGTTGACCTCCAGAAAGTTGACTAATTTTTTTGTTAGCTAACTCTTCAATGGCAACAGCTTTTAATGCTTTTATCGCTTTTTTCTCCATTTTTTTATAAGAGATTTTGTCAAAAAATAGTGGTAACATGACATTGAATAAAGCTGTCTGATGGGTGACCAGTGCAAAATCCTGTAAAACAAAACCAATTTTTTGACAACGCAATTTTGCTAACTGACTATCTTTCAGCTCAACTATGTTTTGGTTTTCAAAATAGTATTCTCCATCATCAAACGTATCCAGACATCCGATCACATTGAAAAGTGTTGTTTTCCCTGCTCCTGAACGACCTTGAATCGCAACCATTTCCCCCTGTTCGATGGTCAAATTAATCCGATGTAAGATAGTAATGTTTTCTTTATCAACAGGATAGGTTTTGCACAGATTTTTAATCGCAATCATTCCGATAACCTCCTATACATTTGTTGCGGAGAATTCTTTCTACTGATGAAAAATGGTATAAGCAGTAGTAAGGATATTATTACAATTAAAGATATGAGTATGATACTAGTTGATGTATAATCCAGAATCACATGACCAATATCCAATATTCCCCTTCTTTTCAGTTCAGGATAGATACTAACGAAAATACTATTAACTATAGCAGGAAACAGACAAATGACGATTAAACCTTGTGTCATGAGAAGCAGACCGCGCCGCTTGCTGCAACCACACAAAAAGTAAATCACTTGATTTTCAAGGTTTCGTAAGACATATAATGAAGCGATACTAAATAAGCAAACAATTGCACTAAAAAATAAAAATAGTGGAATGGGCAATACATTATTTAGATGAGTTTTTAAAGACTGTCGACTATCAGCGATTATATTTTCATATGTATTATAAGAACCATACGAACGTAAGTGATCCAAGACGGACTGTTTTTCTCCCTCGCTAGCATTCTCTTCAAACACTACAATAGCATTTGCAGGCACAAGTATATTATCTGTTGAATCAAACAATTCCCTTAAAGAAGGGTCATCTTTCACAATAATCACATTACCTTCTTCCATCAGATAATGCGCCAAAATATCTGTAGAACTATTAGCAAAAGAAAGTGTATACCATGGGAATTTTGTCTTACCGGTAACATGTAATGTAATAGAACGTTTCGATTCGTTATTAAGCTTAGCCACTATATTTTCATTTAGTTGGTACTCGTTAAAAGCACGACCTGCTAGCACAGCCTGAACAGCTCCATCATCTGTATGAGCATTCGAAAACCACGAGCCATCGACAGGCACAGAAAAACGTTCGAGAGTTTGATCATCATAAGCATAAACGGTATAGTTCCAGGAGTCAGGCATTTCTAGAGCTCTGTAACTCTTTAAAGTAATCACTGTATCTACCCCTGGCAACTCTTGAATTTCATTATATATATTTTGAACCTCTTTACTTGCAGAATAAATATTCTCCATATATTTTTCATCGAAAGAACTTAGTTTGACATAAACAGAATCTTTAATATCTGCCGCTTCGAGACGCTCTATTGAGTAATGATAATAACGAATGATTCCACTTAAATACAACAAAATAAATAAAGCAAGGGTAAGTAGTACCGTAAGAAAGAGGAAAGAGCTTTTCATTTTATTAAATGATAGAAATACAAGTTTCATATGTTTCAAATCCAAAACCTCCCTTACTCTTTATTTTGCTCGATTCTGCTGGATGGTTTCTTTTGTAATTTGGCGAATTTTAGGCAAATACAAGATGACAGCAACAAGTACCATGATGACGGCCATCAGTAAATAATCAGTAAATCGGTAATCGATCCCTTCCGTTAAATTAAGTTTGAGAAAAATTGAACGATATAAAATACTATGTAGACCAATACTAACCATTGTACAGCCCAAAGCTAAAACAACCGTTTCTGCAAAGCCAATTGCAATTAGCATTTTATTTGAGCAACCTGTCATGCGATAAATAGTATTTGTTTTACGATTTTTTTCAAAAATATATTTACTTAGATACGAAATCGAAGAAAGAGCTAGCGCATAAAGGATTCCTAAACTCATCACAATTAGAGTCATTTCAATAGGATGAATCTTATTACTATAAGGAGGATGTATAAAAGCTGCTGGGAAATACTTCTGTAAATAGCTCATTATCTCACTACTCTTTGCAGCATTCTCGATACTGGACGGAAAACGAACACTAATAAAATCTGGCTCGCTGTATTGTTCCAGAAAAATCTCATAAGGAATGATTACAGAAAAAAAACCTGAGTAAAATCCAATAATCTCATATTGATTTGTTCCTATATGAAATGATGTTGTCGAAGGATCTTTTAACTTCAGCATATTTGGTAAAATAATAGGAGGTGGCGCCGAAGATATTTGCTCCTTATTAAATTGAACGTCTCCCTTAACCGGATAGAGATGGAGGTCATCAGAATATTCTGCTTCCAAATAAGGCGGCCTATAATCTACCTGGACTATGGCATCCGAATAATCTTCTTCTGATATTTTCTTTTGGAATATAAACTCAGGATCAGATAATTCACCTTGAAAAGGCCAATCCGCAACCATTTGATTGAATGATTCAAGGTCTACTTCTGCCGTATTATGGAGGCTAATTTGATAAGAACGATAGAACATATTGTTTCCCGTAACAGCTTTTAAGGCAGGAATCGTGTTTCCATATACATAAAGAAGAATGATGCTACATGCGATACTCGCGAGAAGATAAAAAATAAAGGCGGCACGATTATTTTCTATATGCTGCTTTATTCTCGATTGCACCAATATTAACAATTTCACAGCAAATATACCTCCTGCCTATCAGGATTTAAGTTTCTTTACCTTGAAAATGCGAAACCCAGGAATGCTGTCAATTCAGCATTCTTGGGTTTAGTTTTGCTCCAAATTACTTTTCAGGCAGCCCCTTGTTTCTTCAGCAATTTAATTGTCAAATCTGTCAGATTTTGCTACGTATCCATAATATTGATCCGAGCCTTGAATAGAATGCGAACCATTATGAGAACTGGCAGATACCCCTTGTCTTCCAGCAATAGCATTTCCTGAACATATCCTAGACTGATCCCAATGCGTTTCAGCCTTTATAATATAGACACCATTGGAAGACAAAATGTTACTGAAGTTTGTGAATTATTTTTTAATAGAGCTAAATGTGTCACAGAAGTAGACTTCTCCGCAACTTTTTGGTTACCATTACCGTAACAGTACCGGAAATGGAGCCAAATAATGATGAAAAAATGCCCTTGACAGGCCCATCTGTATATAAGTACGTTTGCGGCCGGTGCGTTGCAGGGCGAAATCTGTATACAAAAAAAGCGGCAGCTCCGCGAGCCCCGACCTTCTAATGCCGCTCATAAAAATCCGTCTTTGCCTGCCGCTCTTTCTATCCATAATCAGAATCCCAGCCAACGCGCTTCCTGCTGTGATGAATTTAAACAGCATCACTCCGAGTGAATACGTGATGGTCATTCCTTTTTTGGCGACCGGGTTGACCTGTACTTTTAGCTTCTCATTCTCTACAGGAAGCAATGAGGCATGGATAATCGCAGTTAAAGCAGCTTCTATGCTTGGATTGCCGGAGATCTTTATGTGATCCGCTTTTCCTTCATCATGCAAAACGGCTGCCATCTCTATATTTCCCGCCAGCACTTTCTGTGTGTCGTCTGTCGTCTACGATGTTTACATATAGATTGCTTAAGGCCCTGCCAGCCCAATAAAGCGGACTTATTTTTTACTGATCATACCGATCACGACACCAAAGACAGAACTCATAACCGCCAGACAGAGTAAGATCAAAAAAATGCTGTACTTCTGCACCCCCCATCCCTTTCTCCGCCACATAGTTAATTAGTCAAAGGAGATTTCCCGTACGCGCTTAATTTCCGGTATTGCGTATAACGATTCCATCACGTTATTGGATGCTTTTTTATCGATTTTTAATATCATGACCGCCGAACCGCCAGCTTCGTTGCGGCCCACTTGCATCGTGGCAATATTAATGCCGCTATCCCCGAGCAATGTTCCAACACGCCCAATGATGCCCGGCCTATCCTTCTGTGAAATTAACAAAACAAATCCATCAGGTGAAAGTTCAACCGGATAGGGCCCGATTCGGACAAGACGTTCCCCGACGCTGGGCAGCGCAGACCCTGTCACCCATCTCTCCTCGATTGCCGTCTTTAATCGAATCGTAATCTCGCTGGACGAGCTTTGGGTTAACAGAGATTTGCGCTCCACAAGATGAATGTCACGAAACTTCGCCAAGTGAATGGCATTGACGACATTGACTTGTTCCGCACCGAGTTGGTGAGAAAGTATACCCTTAATCACATAGGGGGTCAGTGGCGATATATCCAGATCAGCAAGTTCGCCTGAACATTCCACTGTGACTTCACGTACGGCGCCATCGGTCATCTGGGCAAGCGCTTTTCCCAATTGTTCGCACAATGTGAAGTAGGGTTGTAATTTGTTCCGCAGGTCGGTCGGAACGGCCGGCATATTGACTGCATTTTTAAACGGTTCATGCCGCAGGATATGGATGACTTGCTCGGAGACATCAACGGCTACATTCTCTTGTGCTTCCAAAGTAGACGCGCCCAAGTGCGGGGTAACAATTATTTTGGGATGCCTTAAGAACGGGTGATCCGGCGCCGGAGGCTCGTGTTCAAATACATCAAAAGCAGCGCCTGCCACAATCCCTTCGTCGAGCGCCCTAACAAGAGCCGCCTCGTCAATAATCCCCCCGCGGGCGCAGTTGACGATCCGCATTCCCCGTTTCATGACGTCAAATTGCGGTCCCGCAATCATATGATGCGTTTCATTCGTTAGCGGCGTATGAACGGTCATGAAATCAGCTGTCCGTATGACTTCATCTACTGTCGTCAGCTTGATGCCCAGTTTGTTTGCCTTTTCTTCAGGTAGAAAGGGATCATAGCCGATAACGGTCATCCCAAAAGCCGCTGCGCGTTTGGCCACTTCGATCCCAATTCGGCCAAGCCCGAGCACACCGAGTATCTTGTGTCGCAATTCAACGCCAAGGAATGATTTGCGGTCCCACTGCCCGGCAACAGTTTGGGCATAGGCCTGCGGAATATGCCGGGCCAATGCCATCATCATCGCAAAGGTATGCTCGCACGTTGTGACCGTATTGCCATCGGGTGCATTGACCACGACAATTCCTCGGCTCGTTGCAGCATCCAAATCAATGTTATCCACACCAACTCCTGCCCGGCCAATGACTTTCAATTGAACACCGGCTTCCACGATACGCCGAGTGACTTTCGTTTGAGAACGGACGAGCAGCGCATCATAGGGACGGATAATGGAAATAAGCTCTTCCTCGCCGAGTCCTGTTATTTTGTTGACTTCCACATCCGCAGCACGCATCAGTCGCTGCAATCCAAAATCACTGATCGGATCCGATACCAGAACTTTAAACATCGGCCTTCCTCCTTCTCTATGTACTGACAGACTGTACGTCAGTTGAATTACGGACTTGTATATAGGGATTGTCCAGCCTGTGTAACATTGCATGGATGAAGAATACTATGCTAGTATATCAATAGTTGGATTGGTTATATATATCCAAAAATGGTGTAATGGAGCAATCCAAAAGAACGTGTAATATGATTCCGACATAGAAAGGAAGGAATTCGAATTGCTGAAAGTAAATCGCGCCGACAAAAGGCCCATCTGGCAGCAATTGCTCGATCAGGCCATCGATCATATTACAAGTGGCGCTTGGAAGCCTGGTGAACTCCTGACGCCTTCCCGGGAACTTGCTCAGCAGCTAGGAGTGTCCCGTTCCACTGTGCAAATTGTGTATGAAGAACTGCTAACCCGTGGGTATACGGTAACATCACGCCGCGGCGGAACGCGTGTCAATGATTGGCTTCCGTTCACTGATAAACGGAAAGAGGATGCTTCCCCTCTTGTTCCGCCGCAGCTCCCTGAACTGCCTCTGCTGGTCGATCAGTCCGAGGAGTGGTTTAGAAGCAAGGATAACCGGGAATCGGTCATCGATTTTAGTCCCTATCAACCTTATATGGATACGCATTTTCTAAAAACGTGGCGCAAATCATATTTGAATGCCTCTTCGGAATTAAAGGCATCCTCTTGGTCATACGGTGATGCTTATGGTTTCGAGCCTTTACGGAGGCAAATCCAACGTTATTTATCGCTAGAGCGTGGCATTCACGTTCAAACGAATCAAATCTTGTTAACATCCGGAGCCCAGCATAGTATTGATCTCATCGCACAAACGCTTTTGACCAAGGGAGATATCGTGACGGTCGAAGATCCCGGCTATCCCGTCGCTTGGATGACGATGAAGTACCGACAGATGAAGATTGCTCCAGTTCCTGTTGATGAGTACGGCCTTGTCGTAGAGAAAGTACCGTCTGAAGCGAAACTCATTTTCGTTACCCCCGCTCACCAATGCGCCGTAGGTGTGATTTTATCGGAACCACGCAGGCAACAGCTTTTACATAAAGCCGCGCAGCAACGTGCATGGATTATCGAAGATGATTACGACAGCGAATTTCGATACCGCGGAGACCCGATGCCTACTTTATTTAGCCAACTTCCACAAAATTGTCTCTATTTAATGAGTTTCTCTAAATTGACTGCGCCAGGCATTCGCATATCCGCTGTTATTGGACCTGGCGAAGCGATTGCCAGACTGGCTCGCGTTCAAGCGTTTACCTACCGTCATCTTCCCGTCATGGAGCAAGTGACATTGGCACACTTCATCGAGCATGGGTATTTTATGCGCCATATGCGGCGCGCCAGAAATATCTACCGGCGGCGTCACGAAATCATGCAAAAGGCGATTGTGGCAAGCGGTCTCGGCAACAAATTTACGTTGCGAGGGATTGAAACCGGCTTGCACGTTCTGCTGGAAGCGGATGAATCGTTTGACGAGGATACGATGACCCTTCGGGCGCTTCAAGGCGGAGTTCGTGTGCATCAACTCCATTCCTATTGTTTGGAGAGTAAACGCAAAGGGTGGGTATTAGGCTTTGCCAAGGTGGATGAGGGACTAATTGAGGAAGGGATGTACCGGCTTGCTGAAACGGTCTTATAGAACGTATGGGGATCATTCATCCAAGCCGCGTCGTGATAAAATTCGTTTCCTTGCTCTAAGATCAATAAAAGAGCCGCCGTCTCTTCTTAAAGGATTCGTGGCTCTTGGCTATTGTTCGACTTGGTTTATCTTTCAGCCCAAGTTCTGTGCTTGTTAAGTTCCATCTTTTTCTGACATGCTTCTTCCAATTCGATTTCGAGTTGGTTGGCGAGATCTAAAATATTGAAGATGACATCATACATTTCCAGGCCTATATTTTCCTTTGCCAGCTGCATTTTTGCCTCTGTTGGATGGAAAGAGATACTTAAAATTTCTTTTGCCAACTCTCCAACTTCCGTCATTAAATACAAGGTTCGAGTCTGGATCGTATTGACACCGAATCCTTTTTCTTCACTGAACTGCTTGGCGTATTTCTGCATGTTTGAAATATTCATTGATTTTTCCTCGACCTTATTTTTGTGTTTTTAGAATTGAAGTCAGGTGCGTATCTTTCTTCATCCTTTTCTCTTCCTTTCACGCCCTGATCGATCTACACCGTTATGGCTGGAGATCCCAAAGGGATCCATGCCTTTTTTCCTGCCGCTTGGAGCTCATTAAATTTTTGATCAATCCGATTCATGGTTAGTTCCCTCCCCGTCTCCAATGCGCTGGTATTCATTGAATATGGTATGTATATGAGTATAACAATTAATGGACAGCTACAAACGGTCCAAATATGATATTTCGAGCAATCCAAAGAAGCCCTTCACTGGTCATTCCGATTATTCATGATATCGAAATAGAAGCAAGCGACTTGGATAAACCTGACATTCGAAAAAAAGCATCTGGACCGGTTGCGGCTTTTTCTTAGGGTCTAATCCCTTTGTTAACGATTCATCTTGCTTTTCCGGGCTCATCTCGAATCTTCCATTGTGTAAATTTCACACAAAATATTTATAACGAAATTATTAAGATAAACGGATTAAATAAGAGTTTTCTAAAGAAAAGAACATGTCAGGTCTATGTAAGGGTATAAAAAATACCTTTTTTTGATATTGTAAATATGTATAATTTTCACTATAATATCGTTAAATCAGTTTTAAAAGCGCTTTCTACTTTAAGAATGTGATATTTTTTTCACATCTTACTCATTGGATGGAGGTGAATTCCTAAGACGGTCTTTAGTATAAAAAAGCAGCAAGAAGCGACATTATATTGAGACACACAAGTGTCAACTATGTCAGCATATGAGTTTCGAATTTGGCATCATGATAACATTAGGGGGCTTCCTTCATGGGTAAACGTAATTTCAAGTATGTAATGATAGCACTCCTGTCCTTGGTACTGGTAACTGCGGCTTGTTCACAATCGCAGAATAATCAGGGGGACAATGGAGA
The DNA here is from genome assembly GCF_018403245.1 of Paenibacillus sp. J2TS4. Classification (GTDB taxonomy): domain Bacteria; phylum Bacillota; class Bacilli; order Paenibacillales; family NBRC-103111; genus Paenibacillus_L. The sequence goes on along the minus strand of NZ_BOSH01000001.1, from coordinate 222,290 downwards.
CCAACAGGGCAATGAAGAAAATATTACGATTGAGTTTGGATATTGGGGGAACGAAACCGTACTCAAGGCATATGAATATGCCGTTGAAGGGTTGGATGAGGTCGTTCCCGGCGTAACGGTTAAATTTGTACAATTTCCATCCGATTCCGAATTTTGGGACTCGCTTCCCTCCCGAATCGTCGCTAATACTGCACCGGATATTGTCAACATAACCAATGAACGCTATTTGGAGTTTATTAATGGCGGTTTAATCCTACCTCTGGATGAGAATGAGTTCGATATGTCCAACATCTCCCAATCGGCTAAAGATATATGGACTGTTGACGGCAAGCTGTATGGATTTCCTTATACGGCTGCGCCGGCAGGCTTCGTAGTGAATTTGGATCTTTGGGAAGAAGCCGGTCTGACTGAAGAAGATTTGCCGAAAACCTGGCAAGAAGTGAGAGAGGCAGCGGAAATCTTGACGAAGGATGACGTATACGGCTTAACGATTGATATCGATTCTGAATTCCATTTGACGCAATATGCTTTGTCGTTTGGCGGAGGCTGGGGAGAAGGCACAACGATAGATTCCCCTGAGAATGCGAAAGCGATGGACTACATCATTAATATGTTCAAGGATAGACTCGCGGTATCGCCGAAGCAATTGGGACAAGACTGGGACGGAGCGGTGTTCGCTTCCGGCAAAGCGGCCATGTCCACAGGCGGCATCTGGTACATGTCGAATCTGGCGGCCGCAGCACCTGATATGAACTACAAGATCATCCCTGTTCCGCAAGTCGACCCCGAAGCGCCTGCTGAAACGATGCATTCCGACGCCTTCGTCGCTTTGAAGCATACTAAGCATCCCGATATTGTCATGAAAGTCATCAATTACATGGCACGAAAAGATTTTCAGGATTACGCGATGAAGAACAGAGGTATCGTGCCTAGCGATGTGACGATTTCCGATCAATTCTATGAGATGAACCCTCGGGTAGCGCGGCTTCAAGAGGCTGTAGAATATTCGGTCTCCTTCGGATATCCGCCGCAGACATATAAATTTACGAACTCTATGATTAACGCCATCGGAAGCGCCATTTATCAGAACGATAGCAAGATGACTGGGCAAGATGTGGTCAAGCTTGCTGCTCAGGATTTTAATCAGTGATGTTTTCAGGATACCTGAACAGGTTGGAACCTCGCGTTCCGACCTGTCTTTATCCTTATGGACGCATCCTCCGGATCAAATTGTGGAATGAATTGGGGAAATTGCTTCCACGATTCTCTCTGAAATGAGCGCAGCATGATTCAGGAAAAATACCGTGAGGGAGAGAAGGATAATGAAGCGAAGACTGAGCAGGGATACCAGATCCATGTGGATCACTGCGTATTTGTTCTTGTTACCTGCCGCGGCGCTGTGGGTGATCTGGTTTCTCATTCCTGCGGTCCAATCTTTTCGGCTCAGTTTTTACGAATACAATTACGCCGTGCCAATCAACAATCATTTTGTCGGCCTGGATAATTACGTAAAACTGTTTCAAAACCGCAACTTTTATCAGGCGTTGCAGCACACGATCATTATAGTCGGGGTGGCTGTCCCGGCGCAAACCATTATTTCGTTGTTTCTGGCGGTTTGCATCAACCTTTCGTTCAAAGGCAGAGGCATTTACCGAACGATTTTCTTTATGCCGCATGTCATTTCGTCGATTGCGGTTGCGACTGTGTTTATGTATTTGTTTGTAAGAGACAAGACGCTGCCCGTTCTTTTGTCTCATTTCGGTCTTGACAATGTCTCCTGGTTTGCGGATACCCGGTATGCGTTGCCGTTTATTATCCTGATGTATGTATGGCAGCAAGTTGGGTTCTACATGATTATTTATCTGTCCGGCTTGCAAACTATCTCCAGAGAGGTCCAGGAAGCCGCGCAGATTGATGGAGCTAACGGGTGGCGGCAATTCAGGTTTATTACAGTTCCTATATTGAAGCCGGTGACTTTTTTGGTATTGACGCATGGCGCTATCTCGTCGTTCCAAATTTTCGATCAGATCGCCGCTGTATCGGGGCAAGGTCAACTAGGTTCTCCAGCAGGCTCAATCAGCACACTTGTCACATTCTTCTATTTGAACTCCTTCAAGTTCGGTGAAGTTGGCTTTGGCAGCGCGACGGCTGTTGTATTGTTTGTGCTGATCCTCGCCATCACGATCTTGCAGAAGCGTCTGTTCGGAAAAGACGATTAAGGAGAGAACGGTTATGAAAATATGGACTAAAATATTGTTATACATCACGTTAAGCGGTATCGCCCTCTTGTTCGTTATGCCGTTCGCCTATTCCGTATATTATTCTCTGTTGCCGCTTCAGTTCATAGATCAGCTTGTATCGATTCAACATTTTACATTGGCGAACTACGGCGAGCTTTTTACCAATTATCCGGTAATCAGATGGCTGAACAACACGATTGTGAATACCGTTCTCATCGTGGTTGGTAACGTCATCATTGACTGCATGGCCGGATATGCCTTAAGCAGGTTGCAATTTCCCGGTCGCAATGCGATATTCATCGCGGTCTTGACGACGATGATGGTACCCTACCAGTTTATTATCACACCGGTATATATCATGCTTGCTAAAATCGGCTGGGTGGATACGATGTGGGCCATTACCGTTCCTTTTTTATTCAATGCCTTGTTTATCTTTATGGCTCGGCAATTCTTCATGTCGATCCCGAAAGATCTGGAGGAAGCAGCCAGGGTGGACGGACTGAGCAGAGCGGGGATTTTCTTCCGGATCATCCTTCCGCTCACCAAGCCGATTATTACATCCATCGTGATATTAAGTTTTACGGGCACGTGGAATTCGTATCTAATCCCTGCGACTTTCATATCCACCCGGGAGAATTTTACGTTGGTAGTCGGTTTGAAGACGGTCAAAGATTTGATGTTTGAGCGCATGAATCTGACCTTGGCCGGCGTTGTGCTGCTTTCATTGCCCATCTTGATCGTATTTCTTGTGTTACAAAAGCATTTCGTGGAAGGAATAGCTGCGACAGGAGTGAAAGGATAATGAATGCACGAATTACTGATAAATTTCCTCGATTGTCCGACAATCTCAGGCTGAAAATGTTGGAGATTCCCGGTGAGAAAATCGACATCGTACTCGACACGGATACTTATACCGAGGTGGATGATCAATTTGCGCTGACGTATGCGTTGAAATCAACAGAGCGCTTAAATGTGAAGGCCATCTATGCTGCGCCGTTTGCCATGAACGAAAGGGCAAGCGATCCCAAAGACGGTATGGAATTGAGCTACCTTGAAATCTTGCGTTTCTTAAATATGCTTGGCATAGAACATGAGGGGCTGGTTTTTAAAGGTTCGGACCGCTACTTGCAGGATGCCCGCCGTCCTGTCAAGAGTCCCGCAGCAATGGATCTGATTGAGCGTGCAAGACATTATTGCAGTGAGCATCCCTTGTATGTTGTCGGCATAGGCGCTGCTACCAATATTGCCTCCGCTCTGCTGCTTGCGCCGGATATTATCGACAAGATCGTCGTAGTGTGGCTTGGCGGAAATACATTTGATGACGATAATGCGAACGCCTATAATTTATATCAGGATGTGGCTGCCGCCCAAGTATTGTTTGACAGCGGTGTACCATTGATTCATGTGCCATGTTATAATATTACATCGCATCTATTAACCTCCGTTCCGGAGCTTGAAGCATGTATTGGAGGCAAAAATGAGGCTTGCGATGCTTTGATCGAATTAGTCAGAGAGTATGGCAACAACCGGCCGGGATGGGCTAAAGTCGTTTGGGATATCGGCGCCATCGCATGCTTGATCAACGAATCCTGGGCGCCAACGAAGGTCGTGCAGACTCCTCACGTGAACGAACAATTGACCTGGAGCTTCTCGCATAATCGGCACTTGATGAAAGTGGTGTTTGCCGTCGATCGCAACGCAATCTTCTCGGACATGTATACGAAGCTGCAATCTGACGGAGTGTAACAGCCATGCTTGGAAAATTGATATTTTGGAATGTTTAGTTGGCATAGAGTTTATAAGCTTTAAGTCAATCACCATGCATAAGAAATACTAGGCTAAGCTATCATCGGCGCCGGCCTGGTATTTCATGATTAGGAATGGGCGGTGTTTCTTTTGGCTACTATTAAAGATGTGGCGGCATTGGCGGGCGTATCCACCGCTACGGTATCCCGGCTGATCAACCAGAACGGGTATGTGAGCAAACATTCCGAAGAGCGAATCCTGCAAGCGATGGAACAGCTGAACTATGAGCCTTTGGTGCTCCGCAAGATGACAGCGCTGAATATGCCGACAATCGGTCTTGTTCTACCTGATATAGCGAATCCATTTTTTTCGGAATTGGCCAGAGCGATTGAAGATTTCGCCCAGCCAAAAGGTTATGCGGTTTTTTTCTGCAATTCGGATCATCAGGATTTTAAAGAAAAAAATTATATGGAATTTCTACGCAAGCGAAATATCGATGGAATCATATATGCATCTAGTTATTTGACACAAGAAGAGTTGCAAAAATTACGAAAAGAGAAAATACCGTTTGTTCTGATAGATCGCGCGTTCGGCATGGAGAAAAGCACAGTAATCCGGTGCAATAACTTTCAAGGCGCGCAAATTGCAGTTCAGCATCTGCTTGAGTCGGGGTGTAGCAAAATTGCCCACGTATACGGTCCTTGGGAAGCAGCTACTGCCAAGGAACGGACGGATGGCTACGAGTCCGTAGTCAGATCATATGCCTGGTACACCCCCTCCCTGATGGCGCCCGGCTTTTTCCAGATAGAAGGGGGAATGAGTGCGGTTCATACGCTCCTCAGACGCCATCCCGATATCGACGGCATCTTTGCGGGCAATGATCTGATGGCCATCGGCGTATTGAAGGCGTTGCACCGCATGGGAGTTCGGATTCCTGATGACATTGCGATCTGCGGATTTGACGGCATTAAATTAACGGAAATCGTCGAACCGGAATTGACTACGGTTACGCAGCCGATCTATGAAATGGGAATGAAAGCAGCGCAGTTGTTAATTCAACAGATAGAAGTAAGAGAGGCTCATCTCGAAGTGGTTGAACTAGATGTATCGCTTACAGTCAGGGATTCAACGCGAAGGAGAAGTGAACAGCAGTGAGAGGAATGTCAACGCCCAGCGTTGTAGTGATTGGAAGCATCAATATGGATATCATGGTGGAATCGGATGAAATTCCACAGGCCGGCCAGACACGCTTGGGGACAGGAATGACGCTGTACCCCGGAGGCAAGGGCGCCAATCAGGCAGTCGCGGCTTCCAAGCTGAATGCTGATGTCTCTCTGATCGGAGCCATCGGTGCGGATGCTTTCGGCATGCAGATATTGGATGAACTGCAAAGATGCGGTGTAGCCCAAGGGATCGCCGTACTGCCCGAAGCTTATACGGGCGTTGCATCTATATGGGTGCATGATCAGGACAATCGAATTATAGTTGCGCCCGGAGCGAACAACATGTTCACATGGTCGACGGTTCAGGAGCAGGCAGAATTGATAGACGCCGCAGATATTGTTCTGCTGCAATTGGAGATCCCGCTTGATACGGTGGCGCATACGATAGAGTATGCTGCAAGACGCGGGAAACGGGTAATTTTAAACCCGGCGCCGGCGAGAGAGTTGCCGGATCATTTGTACCCACAGCTGCATGCGATAACGCCCAATCTTGACGAGCTTGCTGTATTGGCGGAAGCTCCCGGATTGCTCGAGTCATTGGACGAAGCGACACTTCAGGAAGCGATGGGGAAGATGATCGCCAAAGGATTGCACACCGTATTGGTTACTCTGGGAAGCGAAGGAGCGGCGTACAGGAATGCGGACGGTCTGTACTTCAGAATTTCCGGCAGGAAGGTTCAGGTGTTGGACACGACTGGAGCAGGGGATTGCTTTAATGCAGCATATGCAGTGGCTGTGGCCAACGGATGGGATCCGCGACAAGCGGTTGAATACGCGGTTGCCGCATCGGCACTCGCCGTTACAAGGTACGGCGCGCAGAACGGCATGCCGACATGGGATGAAGTGTTGATGACGTTATGAACATGTTTCGGCTGCTTGCACTTGAATGGATAGATTTGTGCGGCAATCCGAATACAACCAGCGGTAAGGCGAATAAGCTCAAAAAATAGTATTTTGATTATGAAGTGTTTATGAATGCTCCCGAGGATCCTCGCAAAAGGCTCGGGGCATTTTTCTTTTTTCAAACATTTTTTATCGTCTACTAGCTAGCATCGACGACTGGCGACTTCTTCTTTTGCTTTTTGTTCACCTATGCGTTCTCCTTCGATTTTTCCTTCTCTTTTTATCGCATTTAACGTCTTTTCCAAACCCATAACGGCAGTCCTTTTTTCACATTTTGAATGAGCTCTTAAAGATGTGAATCATTTTCTGTAACTATTGCTTCAATATTTCATTCCAGCGCACTTAGGTGAATTCCATCCCGGCGGTAACGTTTTTAGGCACTTGCCCATTATTACGCATTTTACATTCATTTAAATAGGCAACTGCATAGGATAAAAGGTAAATATGAAATCATCAGAGGAGAATGAACATGTACCGTAATTCATACTATCACAATCAATGGCATTATCCTATGTATGACAACTGGAGTAACAACACTTGGGGCAATACTTTGAATCCTCATTATTATAATTGCTACAATAACAACTGGAATCCTTATTTAAGAAACATCAAATTAAGGGATTATGGATCAAGGCCATTTGTAGTGAATATTGACCAAGCTACAAAGCAAAATACTACTTATCGCACCGCTTTATGGACAGGGAAATACTTTCAAGTGACTGTGATGAGTATTAATGTTGGAGATGACATCGGTTTAGAAGTCCATCCGACAACTGACCAATTTATACGTATTGAGGAAGGTCAGGGACTTGTTCAAATGGGTGATCGCAAAGATAAATTAGATTTTCAAGCAATGGCCTATGATGACTATGCAATTATGATACCTGCTGGAAAATGGCACAATGTAACCAATACAGGAAATATACCACTTAAAATTTACGTAATCTATGCGCCGCCTGAGCATCCATATGGTACAGTTCATGAAACAAAAGCAATTGCCATGTCTGCAGAAGAATATCAACTTACTAAATGAAACGAAAAATTGATGGAGACGAAATTTTTACAGAATTATTGAGCAAACGGAGAATGATGGTTCAAGTAAATACAACGGTCGTCTAATAACCCCGTAACATATACACCTCCTTTCAGGTTCTGAATAAACTCCTGAAAATGGGGTTCATTCCGGGCAATCGATAATAGTGCAAATTCCGACAAAATTTCTCCGCTTACTTCACCTGAGTACGGAGTGAACAATAAACACATTTCCTTATCATTTACTTAAACGGTACTAATTTTATTGAATAATGCCGCCCAGTATCCCCGTCAAAACCATGAGAAGAATCGGGTTCAGCTTCCATTTTCTCAAAACCAACAAAGAGCCTGCAAAAACAGCTGCGGCAATCCAATCCAGATTGGCTGCCATACTCATTTTTGATGTCCCAATAAACGTCAATAGCAATATTGTTGCGGCCGCGGAAATAATAAGCCCCAGTGAAGCTGACCTCAAGCCGTTCAAAGCTTCAAACACATAAACAGATTGATTGAATCTTAGGAAAAATCGATACAAAAAAATAGAAATGCCGACACCTGAAATCACGCAGCCGAAAGTTGCGATAATTGCGCCAGGCATCCCCGCAATCTGTAAGCCAACAAACGTAGAGGTGTTTACCGCTAACGGGCCGGGTGTCATTTGCGAAATGGTAATAATATCGGTAAAAATCTGTTGCGATACCCATGCGTATTTTTCAACTGCCAGTTCCTGAATGAACGGGATGATTGCGTATCCACCCCCGACACTGAACAAACCAATCTGAAAAAAGACTAAGAACAATTTCAATAGTTCCCCCATTTTTTCTGCCGCCTTTCGTTTACCCACACTCGCACAATGCATAAAAAACAGCACACTGCAAGGATAATGGCCACATTGATTTCCAAGATAAAGTTCGCCAAAAATGCCGTCGGAATCATCAAAGTAAGAAGTAAAGAACGTTCCTTAATTACCATACTGCACATATCAACAACGAAATCAACGATAAGGGCTGCCACACCTGCCTGCATTCCTTTCAATACTGCGGAAATTAACGGATTCGCCGCAAAAGCAACATAGAACATGGAGATGAATACCAATATGACGAGCGATGGAATGACAGCAGCAATGCAACTGATTACAGCCCCCGTCATCCCCGCTACCCGAAAACCTGCGAGAGTTGACAAGTTGATTGCAATCGCTCCTGGTGAAGACTGTGCAATAGCTGCCATATCGACGAGTTCATCTTCGCTGAATAGTTTTTTTCTGGATACAAAATACTTCCGAATCATCGGAACAACAACATATCCGCCGCCAAATGTAAATGTGCTGATAAACAAATTTATGCCCAGAAGCCAGATACATAATTTGGTTTTTTGGCAAATCATCTGGTCGCCTCCCTTGTCACCCTTTCTATTATAGAGTTTGTAAATCAATTAGTGAAATGATATGATTTTATAATAACGATTAGTTTTATTCATGTCAGAAAGAAGGGCACCATCTATGATGACGCTTCGGCATTTTAAAATATTGAGGGCAGTAGCTGAAACGGGGAACTTTACAAGGGCTGCTGAAAGGCTATATATCACGCAATCAGCAGTTTCTCATGCAATACGAGAGCTGGAAGAAATGGCAGAGACGGCATTGTTTGACCGACTGTCCAAAAGTGTTCAGCTTACAAAAAGCGGCCGACTTTTGCTGGAGGAAATCTTGCCGATTTTGTCTTCGTTTGAAGCTTTGGAGGCACATATCAACGGTTTGGAAAAACGTGCCCCTCTGCACATTGTTTCCAGCATTACAATAGCAGCGTTCTGGTTGCCGAAAATATTGCAAGCCTTTCATAAAGATTGGCCTGATATACCGATCCATGTCGATGTGGTCAGCGCAGCAAATGCCATTGAAATATTGAGGAACGGCAAAGCTGACATCGCTTTGATTGAAGGTGCGGCCCCCCAAGGGCCTTTTATTTGTACCCCTTTTGCTTCCTATCCGTTATATATTGTGTGCGCTCCTGACTATCCCATCACTCACAGGGATTTGACTCTACAACAATTTTGCTCTGAAAAACTGTTGCTGCGTGAAAAGGGCAGTGCAATCCGCGATACGTTAGATAGCGTTCTTTATTTATCCGGGCATACCGCACAACCTGCATGGACAAGCGTAAATTCTCAGGCACTAATAGAAGCTGCCAAGGCTGGATTCGGCATAACGATTCTGCCGGATGTCCTTGTAAGAGAGCCGCTATCGCAGGGAAAATTGATTTCGCTGTCTGTTCAAGACCTCTTATTGAAAAATGAATTGATTGCCGTTCGCCATCGGGATAAGTATCTGACCACTCCGTTGAAAACCCTTCTTTTGCACATAGAATCTATGACATCTCGGGGACCCTAAACATTACTGTCTAAGCTAATTGGAGCAGTTATTCCATAATCCTGCCCGTTGCTTCCATAAACAAAAAGAGGAACTGCCCTAAAGCAAGCTCCTCCATTATTGTCATTAGTTCTAGATCTTTCACATAATGCACAATTCCAAGATTATCTTTCTTGATAATAGCTCCTGCTTGATGTATTCAGCCATTACAAGATTTCGGTATACCCTTCTGTTCGATGCATGGGATTCGTTGCCGTTTTTATCCGCTTGATAGCATTCATTACGACTGTTCCTGGGTTAACCATGCTTGCGCTTCTGCGGCTGATGCCCCTTTATGAACTATCGCCATGAGCGCTTGGGTCATCTGTGCGGGCTTATCGTGCTGGATTACGTTCCGTCCATAAACAATGCCAGCGGCCCCCTGTTCCATCAGTTTCACTGTACGATTCAGGATTTCTTCATCCGCAGCAAGTCCTCCACCTCGAACCAGCACCGGTACTCCGGAGGCCACTTCGATGACTTCATGATATTGCTCTATCTCGTCACACGGATCTGCTTTAATCACATCGGCGCCAAGTTCAACCGCCTGCCTGACCAAAGGTTTGATTTTGGCAATATTCCCGTCTACCGAATACCCTCCCTTGATATGATTAGGCAGCATCACTAGCGGCTCTACCATAAGCACCATACCATAACGTTCACATTCCGTTTTAAGCTTCATCACATTTCTCACGCATTGAAAATGAAGCTCCGGCTGATTCGGCAACAATAGCAGATTGACACAAACAGCCACTGCATCCATACGAACCGCATGCTCAACTGCGCTATCAATCACTTCACTGAACAGAAATTCGGGCAGCGTGGAGCCGTATATATTCGCAGCATCTGTACGCATCACCAGACTCGGTTTATTTTTTCCAGGCATGCTTTGCAGATGATTTGCCTGGCCAAGGCTTAATTGGATGCAATCAGGATTCACCTGAACAATGGCTTGTACAGCCTCTTTCATATTTTCAATGCCTGCCAAAAATGAGTGTTCGTTAAAATAACCATGGTCAATAGCAACATTAAAGCATTTTCCTGTTTCACCAAACATACGGTTCATTCTCGCAGCTTTGGTCAATTTATTCACCCCATCTTTTTTAATTGCTATTTTTCTTGTCTATGCTATCAATTAATGATTTGGCGTTATGATAAAATACATCCTCTATGTTCGACCTGTTTAGTCCTTGGGATTCAGCGGCCAGCCTAAAGGCATCAATCTCCTCATACATGAAAAATGTTAATTTTTCCGCCTCATCGTCCACAATTTCACGCATGTGCTTATCACCGGATACATCCCCATATAACCCTTTGGGCACTAAATTTACATAAGTTCCATTTTCACAAATCCGTTTTGTTCGAAGCCTCAGGATCGGTAAGTCACTGCCGAAAAGAATTCTTTTGGGGCCTACGGCCTTGATCAGTTGCTCAAATACATAAGAGTTGGTATTTGCGCTAAAATCGAATACCATATTTTTCGTTTCTGCGAGGATTTCGAAAGCATTCCCGACATCCTCAGGACAATACGCTCTGCCCACATGAGCAATGATCAGCTTTAGTGACGGGTATTTCCTTTCGATTTCCAGCATTTGCGCCAGATTTACCGGATCCTTCAACCGGCCGTCACGGGGAATATGCAGCATCGCCATCCACCCACGCCGGTTTAAAACCTCCAATTGATGAGGAGGTAAAAAATCGTAAATACGTATTTCCTTCTCAGGAATATAGGATTCCGCGAAATTCAGATACACCTTGCACCCCAAAAAGCCCCCTCTTTCTATTCCTTCTTCAAATTCGGAAGCACTTTGTCCAGGCATAGTCACCATCAGTGAAGGCAGCCTGTGCTCTTTGGCACAGTTACTTACGTATTCATTGCCCGCGTTAATGTCATATTCAAGACTAACCTGTGAAAATATGAGCGGAGTCACTTCCTTACCAGGAAACATAAGTCGATAAGTTTCGAACAAGTGTTCAATCGGGTTTTCCTGCGCAACGAGATATGGCCACGTAACTGCCCGCACGGGCGCATTCGTAGTTTGAAGTCTGAAGCTATCCAGCCAAACATGGGTATGAATGTCTATAAATCGCTCAGGCAAAAAATCCTTCAATCTTTCTTTATAGAAGGCTCTATCAACTTCCTTAATCTCAAATAATGTCATGATGGGACACCTCCGGAATTATTCATCGTCCTGTTGTCCATAAATTTTTTGTAATAACCTCGATATGCCGTATGTGCCGGATGATTAGGTTTATAAGATACCTTGGGCGTGCCCAATTTCCGGAATGCATCCATCTCATCTCTATATAGACCCACTCCTATGCCTGCAAGGATCGCGGCTCCCGTTGCCCCTGCACAAGAGCCGTTAATGGTGCAAACCTCTATATTCAGCACATCCGCTATAATTTGCGGCCAGGATAATGCCTCGGATGGGCCGCCAACCATCATCACAGAAGAAAAATTCATTCCCGCATTGGCTAGTTTGTCTATCTGCGTCTTCAGCAGATAGGCCGTTCCTTCCATAACGGCCCTGGCGATATCTGCTTTTGTATAACTGTCCTCTATTACAACATCATGATCGAGCATGGGGTTGATAAGAAGCCCCCCGCCTCCGGGTTTTGCATAGCCGGAAAGCTGATCGAATATTTTATATTTATCCGGGGCGCTGGAAATATATTTATTAATAAACTTATCCACAGAATTGGCAATTGCCGATAAAGAAAACATTGCACCCCATGCACCCTTTGGATGGAGAAAAGGATCAACCAGCAGCTTTTGTGTTACCGCTTTCTGTCGATCTTTTACCGGGAAGAAGCCTACCCATGAAGTACCGGTAGAGAGGAGAAATTGTCCCTCATCCAGCACCCCCGCCCCCCTTGCAGCACAAGGATGGTCAAAAGCCCCCAGTACTACCGGCGTTCCGGGTGACAGGCGAGTAGCTGATGCTGCATCCGCAGTAATTCTTCCCAGAATGGTCCCCGTGGAATAGAGAGGCGGCAGCTGCTCCTTGGAAATACCCAATTGCTGTATATAGGGGAGATGCCAAATACCCGTCTTCTGGTCCTGCAGGTAAAAGGTGGTAGCTGTTGAGTGATCTATACCCCAGTTTCCGGTCAATCTGAAGTTAATATAATCCGTACTCATACAAACTCGAGCCGCACTTTGCAGCAGTTCGGGACGATGGTATTTCAGCCAGGAAAGATGCGCCAATGGAAACGTGTTCAACAGCGGCCAGCCAAGAAGCTCTTGCACTTCTTCAGCCTGTAATTTGCCAAAAACAAGTTCTATTTCTTGAGTAACACGGGTATCCATCCAGCTGATGGCCGGATGCACAGGATGGCCTTTAGCATCTGCAAGCACCGTATTGCCACTGGCCGATGCCATACTGAGCGCCGCTACGGCAGCACCTTCCGGTAGGGCCAAAACCAGTCTGCGAATGACATCGACGGTCAACAAGTATAATTGATTAACATCGAACTGGATCCAGCCTTTTTCTGAAAAGAGGTATTCGGTATGATTTCGTTCTTTGGAAACAATCTCCCCAGACGCTGACATTAATACTCCCTTGATGGCTGATGTTCCGATGTCAAGGCCAATTAAATATTCACGATCGCAGCTCATACGTTGAACTTTGTTATTTGTCAACGGGTATCATCCTTCTTTACTCAATTGGATTGCTGAGAGCTCAGGATACATAACTGGCTTGCAAACACTCTTTAGGATCCCGATTGGTCAATCCATGACTGACTGCAACAGGCCCACAAGTAACCGAACCGGCATATGTGTTCAGACCTTTAAGAAGACTCGGATTTTCAAGCAAAGCGCTATGAATCCCATTGTTCGCAATTGTCATAAGATATGGAAGTGTGGCAGCTTCAAGCGCAAGTGTGGAAGTCCGTGGCACACCACCAGGCATATTGGCTACCGAATAATGAACAACACCATATTTCTCATAGCTTGGATGATCATGCGTTGTAATACGATCAATGGTTTCGATCGACCCGCCTTGATCTATAGCCACATCCACGATGACTGATCCTTTTTTCATTGATTTGACGACCTCTTCCCGGACAATTTTGGGAGCTTTCGCACCGGGGATTAGAACTGCACCAATTAACAAATCAGCGCTTTTTACCGTTTCCGCTACGTTATATTCATTACAAATCATAGTTCGAACCGTTCCTCTGAAAATATCATCCAAGTAAACAAGCCGGTTTTTGTTTACATCCAATATCGTCACCCTTGCCCCAAGTCCTAAAGCCATCTTGGCAGCATTTGTTCCCACTACTCCGCCGCCTATAATAACTACTTCAGCATTGCTTACTCCAGGTACTCCTCCCAATAGAACTCCCATTCCGCCATTATATTTTTGCAAAAGCGAGGCGCCAATTTGAACGGACATTCTGCCGGCAATTTCGCTCATTGGAGCAAGCAAGGGCAGTTGACCATTGTCCAGTTGCACAGTTTCATAGGCAATACTGGTAATCTTTTTTTCTAGCAACATTTCTGTTAAAGATAAATTCGGAGATAAGTGAAGGTACGTGAAAAGTGCCTGCTTGGATTTAAAATATTCATATTCCGACTCCAGTGGTTCTTTGACCTTTACAATGATTTCTGCTTGTTCAAAAAGTTCTTTCTTGTCATCCATTATTAAAGCTCCAGCTTCAATATACTGGTCATCTTCAAAATTGCTACCAAGGCCCGCACTCTTTTCTACAAGCACCTTATGTCCTTTGCCTGCTAATTCCCTTACTCCACCCGGTGTAAGTCCGACTCTATATTCGTTGTTCTTAACTTCCTTCGGTAAGCCAATAATCATATGAGCTGAACCTCCGTGTATAGTCATTTATACTAATCGCACTTCAACGCCCTTTTCTTTCATGGCTTCGATCTCGTCCTTAGGGGAATTATGATTGGTGACTAAACAATCTATTTTTTCAATACTTTCGATATGCGCAAAATTTGCCCTGCCTATTTTCGTATAATCTGCAACAATAATCGTCCGGTCTACCCTGGCTATCATTTGTCTATACAATTCCGCTTCAAGGTGGTGATAGGTTGTAATCCCGAATGCCGAGCTCACTCCATCTGATGAAAGGATAAGCTTATCCGCCTTATATTTGCTCAACTGCCTGATCGCATCATCCCCTGAGGTAAACTGATACTCGAGATTTATATTACCGCCAAGCAAAACAACAATGTTGATGTTCCTGTTATAACCCACCTCATGAGCAATAGACAACGAATTGGTAATTACGATTAAATTTTTGTGGTTTTTTAGTTCTCTCAACACATAAAGGGGGGTGGTCCCGGAACCAAGTATGATTGTATCACCATCAGAAATAATGGAAGCTGCTTCTACAGCGATCTTTCTTTTTTCTTCTTTATTAGTCTCTGTACGGTCATGAAAAGTCATATTATAATAACTTTTGTAAGTGCTTATTGCACCGCCATGAACGCGCTGAAGCAAGCCTTGCCCTTCAATTTCATCAAGGTCGTTCCTGATCGTCACCTCAGATATACCGAAAAGTTTACTCAACTCGGCAACCTTTACTTTTCCTTCTTGTTGAAGCAACTCCAAAATTTTTTTTCTTCTTTGATCAATATCAATAATCTCATCATTTTTAGTCTCATCCATAAAAAATCATCCCTCACTAATTTGTCCTATTGATAAGTTTAGTTTATCAAACCGATTGCAGGGCTTCATCCATTCTTTTCAAGAAATAATCCATCATTTCTTTCGTCGCAATCGTAGGCGGTTTAATGAGTGCCGCCGGTGGGCACATCGCCTTGTAGGTCTGGGAACTAATATCAATACAATGACTATTGAGGATGTTGGTAAATATCGATACCTTCTCCGCATCGTAGAAGAAAATTGTCGAAAGATGCCCCTTGCCTTCGATCCCTCTAATTAACTGTGGGTAACGCACCCCTAGCTCTTTAAGCTTATTTTCATAGTACCGCCCCATTTCACGTATATAGGATGAATTTTCCTCTGAAAACTTCATGGTAATGAGATAAGCCAAAGCTGCTAATTCTTCTTGACCATTAGTAACAAGGGCGCCAAACTGATTAAGAATATCCATTTCGGAAGTAGTTATTATTCGAGAAGCTGGATACTGGCCTCCTGGAAATCCTTTTCCGATCACTACAAAGTCAGGATTCAGCCCATATTCCCTGAACAAGTACATACCCGGATACCACATACAAGACTGGATCTCATCACACATAATTGGGGTATCATTTTCATGACATAGCTTATAGACTTTTTGCATAAAGCTTTCTTCAAGCTTGATTCCGCCATAATTCATCAAAATAATCTCATGGATAAAACCGGCAACCTTATATGGCGGCTTATTATATTGCTCAAACTTTGCCTTAAAGTCTTCAAAATTATTTATACTAACCGGGCAAACCTGCAAGACCCCCGCTTCATTCATTTTTTCATACATACCGGGCCACATATCGCGCATCGTCTGTGCAATGAAAGTTGTCCCGTGATAATTCGCATTTCTTCCATTTTCGTTATCGCCCATAACTAGAAACACTGGTATTCTATCGTTGTACTTAGGATCCGGAAAGGAACTATCCAGCTTGTAGAACCTAGCAAGCATCATTTTAATGCCAGCTTCACAGGCTAAACTGCCAGTCTCCAAATTGATGACACGGTTTAAGATATGGGGTTCGCGGGAAGCCAATACTTTATCAAGCTCATCGGTCTCCTCTTGCTTCAAACCGTTTATCGTTCTAACCAGTTCTTTTTCAAGCAAGCGTGTGATATACCCCCGTGTATTGTTATGAGTCGCATTCGTTATACCAAGAGCACTTGCGTGTTCGAGCAACTTGTAACCGGGAAAATTATGTCCCAAAGGCGTATGGTAGTGCTCGCTCTTCGTTGAAAGATAAACTCTCCCATCCTCACCTAACCGCAGGTATCCTAGTCCTCCTAAAGGACTTGCATTCGTTTTGGAAGCCTTTCGAAATGCATCTGTAGGCGCACCATCCATTGAACCTTTCAGCTCCGGAACGATTCGGGTCCCTACTTTTTCCAACATGCTATCCATTCTTTTAACATACGCTTCGGGCATGAAATCAACCTCGTCATGTGCGAGCTTTTCCAATTGTGCAGTATCCAAGCCAGAAAGAGCAGCGGTTCCAGCGATTACGGCTTCCATGTAATCTTTCCCCAACATCTGGAACAAAGATTTTCTAACTGATTTCATAACGTTACTCCCTCCGAAAAGGTTTATTCTTATTTCCTTTTTATTATATTTTATTATTCTTTCGTTTATTTGTAAATATCTTTCGAATTTATTTCGTTTATAGTTTTTATTCCTTCCGATCCATTCCATCCTTCCAGATGAATGACTACCCTTTTACCGAGCCTGCAGTAAGCCCGCTGACCATATATTTTTGGAAGAACATAAACAGAATGACGATCGGCAGTGTTGCCAAAACCGCACCTGTCATAATTTCATTCCATTCTGTTGAATACTGTCCTATATAAGACGCCAATCCGATCGAGATGACATACAGGTTCTGGGAGTCGATTAACGTATAAGCGAACAAGTATTCATCCCAGGCAATGATAAAAGACCATGTCGCCGTTGCAATAATGCCTGGAACAAGCAATGGAATCAGAATTCTGATCAATGCTTGCAATCTGCTGCATCCGTCAATGATTGCCGCTTCTTCCAACTCTTTCGGAATAGCATCGAAAAACCCTTTCAGAAACCAAATACCGATCGGCATCGTAATGACGGTGTACAATAGAACCAATGCCGATAAGTTGTCTGTAAATTGAAGCTGCGAAAAAGTGATATAAATCGGAATGATAAGCAATACAAGCGGCAGCATTTGTGTCAGCAGCACGATAAAGATCACGAGAGTCCTGCCTTTGTACATGAATCGCGAAATGCTGTACGCTGCCGGAATGGCTAAAAAAGTTGAAATCAGTGTCGCCAAGAGACTTACCCCGAACGTGTTCCCGAGCCATAATAAAATTTCACTCTGTTTAATGTAATGGTAATAATTTTCTATAATATTCGACTGTGCCGTAAACAACGGGGGATATTTAAACAAGCCTTCAACCGGCTGCGCGGATGTGATAATGAGCCAGTAAAACGGAAAAACCGCGATGATGCAAAACACCCCAAGTATCAGGTAGATCATACAGTTTTTTACTTTTGTCATTTATTCTGTCCCCATTTTCTTGATAAAAATGTAGTAATACAACACGCTGAAAACTAAGGAAAGCAGCAAACAAACGACACCAATCGCAGCACCGTAGCCGAGATTGTTGAATGTGAACGCGTTCAAATACGTATAGATCGTCAATACCGCAGTAGAGTCAGATGGGCCGCCCTGGGTCATCAGCCATACAATGACGAAATTGCCGAACGACCATATGGTCAAAAGCAGGATCAAGCCGGAGGTCACGTATTTCAGCCCGGGCATCGTGATGTGGGCGAATTTCCGTAATGCACTCGCCCCATCAATCGAAGCAGCCTCATATAGTTCTTTAGGAATCCCTTTCATACCGGCCATCAACATCAGAAAGCTTAACGGATACTGCTTCCATACCGTTGTCATCAAGATGGCGACCATGGCAAACCGATGATCGCTAAGCCAGCTGAAGTGACTTGGAAGCAAGCCCAAAACATCTGTCAGGTAAGTGATTACACCGTACTGTGGATTAATCATCCATTTCCATAGTAGTACTAAAACGACTTGCGGTACGGCCCAGGGCAATATAACAAGGGAGCGGAACAAAAATTTGTACCGTTCCGTATGTTCCATAAGCAGAGCGGCTATCAATCCGAAGGAATAAGTCAATACCACACTGCCGATGACATAGATCAAAGTCGCGGTTATGACCTTAAGAAAGGTTCCGCTTTTTAAGAAGTTGCTGTAGTTATCCGCGCCAATCCATTTCGCATGGTCGTACTTCAATAATGTGGCGTCAGTCAGGCTTATTTTGACCGCTGAAAAGATAGGAAAAATTAAACACAGAAAAATCAATAGAATTGCCGGTGCAACCAGCAGATACGGCATGAGGTCGAGTTTTGTCTTTCTGGCCCTTCCCGTTAAAGCATCAGTTTTCATTCGTCAATACCACCTTCAGCGAAGGCTCATTCAATTTGTATTCGTACGCTTCCTGTGCTTGCACCAAAGGAAAAACTTTCGAAATCATCGGTTCAACGTCAATTTTATTTGCCGATATATAACGGGCGGCCCTTAAAAACTCTTCGTCGGAATACAAATAGCTGGAGGCCAACTCAATCTCGTTAAGCAATATACCCAGTACATCCACTTCAAAGTTTTTATGCGGAATGCCGACCATTTTGATTTTTCCGCATTTACGGACGATGTCGACCGCCAGCTTAAGCGTTGTTTCATTGCATACGCTATCAATGACAACATCAATTTTTTTATCGCCCAAAAACTGACGAATTTGATCCTTGAAGTCGGATTCGCCGGAATTCACCGTAAAAGTTGCGCCCATTTGTTTGGAACATGCCAGCGAATGCGCGGAAATATCGACTCCTATAACCGAATTGCCGTTCAATTGGCAAACCTGCTGACACAACAGACCGATCGGACCTAGCCCGATGATGAGTACGGTAGCATTTCGCAAATCGTCAGCCGTATGCATGGCAACAGCGGTCGGTTCGATCATAGCTGTATGCAGAAGCGGAAACGCTTCGTCGAGCGGCACAAGATTGCGAAGCGGAACGGCTATTTCCTCGGCCATCCCCCCGGGAATTTGTCCGCCAATGACAACTTGACCATCCTCACACATGAATTCCATGCCATTCGTGCAATAATAGCATTTTTTGCAATTGATCACTGGATTTACCGCTACTTTCATTCCTACTTTCAGATTGCCCGCATCGCCGTTTATAGACTTGATAATACCGCCAAATTCGTGACCCTGTACTCTAGGAGGCTGCAGAACCGGGTTTTTACCAACATAGACGTGCATATCGGAACCGCATATGCCGACTGCCGCAACCTGAACAACCGCTTCGCTTTCTTTGGCTTCCGGTTTTGGGATATCCTCGCAAACAACTTTACGAATTGCCTCTAATTTCACCTGTAACATCGTGTTCCTCCTCCATTGAAGCTTGTGTAAAGAGCGAAACAGGGGAGAAGCCGCGATTCCCTCCTTACACCATCGCTCATTCGATGCATTTTAATTAAATAGGGCAAGCGCTTCCTCTTGTGCAGCGTTCATTGCTTCTGTAACATCCATGTTGTTGTACAGCACTCTTTCAAAATAGGAGTACCAAATTTTCGCCATTTCCGGCACTTTGTTCGTATCCATCCCTTCCGGAACGAACGATACCGCCGTATCAGCATGCTCAATAAATTGCTCGAACCAAGGCCATTTTGCAAACAAGTCGTCCTTGAACTTCTCATCTTCGAAAATATCGTTTCTGCCTGGCATTACACCAGTTATGTCCACAAGCTTTTTTTGCTGTTCCGGCGAACCCAAAAATTCGATAAATTTAGCCGCTTCCTCTGGGTGCTTCGATTGTGAGCTGACAGCCAATCCTTCATAGAAAGACGCGACATTTTGCGTCGGGAACGGCAGTTCAGCGACTTCATAGTCCCCTTCAATGCTTGGATCCCAGCTTTCCGCCAAAGCGTACATCCAGGAGCCGTCAATAATCGTTCCTACGTTCCCTGTAGCCATCATTTTCCGGTAGGTGCCTTTGTCCGTTTCTTTTGGTATGACTCCGGCATCAAACAATGCTTTCAAATATTCGACGGCTTGGATCACTTCCGGAGAATTGAGAGTCGGTTTGCCGTCTTGACCGTAGTGTCCGCCCATCCCGATCGTCCAGATCGCCAGGTCAATTTGTCCTTCGGCCCAGTTGCCGGGCTGAATCATGGTAGCGAAACCAAATGAACCGTCTTTCGTTAATTTTTTGCTCATCTCGATAAATTCTTCAGGCGTTGTGGCGAATGGGTCCACTCCTGCTGCTTCCAATACACTGGGGCGGTACATTGGTAAATAAAAACCGGTATTAATTGCAAGCAGATATGTTTTTCCGTCTTCCGCCGCTCCCACCACTGCATCTTTTTGCAATGGAGACCAGCTATTGTTGATGTCGTCCATATTGATATAATCGTCCAATGGAAGTATTGCGCCAGAGTCGATGTATTTCCCAAGGTTGCTGCTCCAGAACGCCATAATATCACCTGCGTTGTTCGCGGCAATCGAAGTGTCGATTCTGTTCCAATAATCATCGTAAGCAATACTGACTCCGTTGATTTTTATGTTCGGATTTTGTGCTTCAAACTCTTGAATCGCTTGATCAATCCATTCTTCAAATGTTCCTCCATGGCCAAAAAACCAGTGTGGCATTTCCAAAACAATTCTTCCGTCTTCATTTTCTTCGCTTGACTTGCTGCAGCCGGTGAACACGACCGATAATAAAATCGTAAAGACAACAAGTGACTTCCATACTTCTTCTTTTTTCACTTATATCACCCCTTGAAATGAGTGTAACCGCCTTCAATTCGATCTCCCAATGCTCTTGCAGAAACTTCATGAACGTTTTGCGAATCAATCGCGGCACTATGAATCGGGAATGTCAAATTCCAGTCATCAGGAAAACGCTTGCAATTTGATTGGTTTTAAATGAATCATTTTTGCTGACATCGCATATGGCTTTCAACCTATCTGCTCTTTTCCTTACATGATCCATAACGATTCAGGATTTTATTACACACCAATACCGTTCAACCCTTCCGAAAATGTTATTATTTTATTTTGTTTTAATTTTATTACATTGACTTTTTGTTGTCAATTACTTTCGTATTTCATTCGTTTCCTTAAATTCCCAATAGTTTGAATGAAAAATCGAAACAAGAACGGATACAAGCTATCTGCCATTGCTTGATTTTTTAAAGATATTTGGATCCGTTTCGACCAAAATCCCGTGGTTTGCCCACCTAAGGTCCCATCGTTACCCACGAGGACTGAAGATTCGGAACGTTATCGAGCATCAGGCGTCCGATTGCTACCGTTTTTTCATGCCGATTTTATGCGCGGTTTGCATCACATCCATCCAGTCGCGCCATGTGCCTTTATGTCGGCTGATTTTTTTGCGGATGTGGTCATCCAAATCGCAAGAAATATGGCTGCAATCCAAGCGAATATATAAAACGAACCAATCAGATGTACGCCAAGCATGGGCGCACAATGAAAAACGCGAAGAACCCTTCAGGGCAATCTTCGCGTTTTGGTATTGATTTACTGACATCAAACATTCTTAGCAGCACCACCGCTGCTTCTGCGCGGTTTGCCGTTTCGTTTGCCACAAACGGTTTCCGCCGCGACCATCGACAATGCCGAGTTCGCGAATCGCTTCGACCGCACTTTCGCCCAGCCAGGAATCGTAAACTCGGCGTGAGTGACAGGGTTATTCGGTTTAAACGTGCCGTCTGGGCTGACGATATTCTGAAATCCCGTAATGCCGAGCAGTCTAGTCTAAACCTTTATTTTTCTCTGAGAGAGCGCAATCCCCTCAATACAAACCCCGTTTTTTTGAAAATCATTTATTATAACCTCCTAAAATTATTGCATTTTTTATTTTAGGAGGTCTGCTCGACTGCTTTTTCCATATCCACATCACATTCCTTCGAGAATTTATTCTGTAACGATGAGTATACCATTATCATAGTCCAAACATCAAAAATATTTAATCTGCCCGTTTAATGCGCTTGCCAGTCTAATACTGTATTTTCTCAGTATACAACTTTATTTTTCAGTCACCTGAGGAAAAAACACCGCAGCAAGCTTCAAGTATAGATGGCATTGCTACAGTATTTCGGAGATGTTTTAATCCATTGTACTCTTAACTCTACGCCAAGCCGGAAAAACCAAATTACATTTCTCTCCAAAATTGTTCCGGATCATCGATAATCACATCTTCATATTTGCATACAACTTCTTGAATTCCTACGGGCTCATCAAAATCAAAAGAGTGCCAATCATTCATATCTGGAGAGCCAAAACTAACCTTCAATTTCTTATCTGTTACATCAAATATCATACTTCTGAGCGTTCCCATTCCACTTGTATAAAAGTGACAGCATGGGCCAAAGGGATACTTTGTAGACATTAGGCTCGTTATCTTTTCATGATCAACGTTTGGTGCTTCCCGCAATAAAGTATTCCAAACAGCGGTATATCGCATTTCCGAATGCCAAAAATGGTATTCATCGAATTCTTGCATTTCATTGCTCACATAGTGATTGGTAGCAAGGATTAGATCCCCAACCGGTTTACGTTCTGTTATTTTTTTCTTGTTTGAAGAGAAGCTGGCAATTTCGAAGATAGATGCATTATTAGAAGCATCTGCTACCAAAATATTTGCGTTAGTGCATATATCCATCTCTTCAAGCAAGCATCGAGCTTCATATACATCCTTACAGCGATCCAGAAGAGCCCGAATAGCGATCCAGAACTCACATCCATGTCCTTCCAGAGGTTTTAAATATGCAGTGCTTGACATAGTAACTACGAGTCCATATTCATTCATACCATCCATTCTTCCCGCGTTTTGCAATGAAAAACCCATATGCTTGGGTTTTCCTTTTACACGGGTAATACATAAACTTCTCTCATCCCTTACAAAATATTCATAACTTCTCCCAACGTAAAAGTGCCCATCACTTGTATTTGAAGGAAGAACAGCGAATTGACAGCAATTCGGTTGGGTATGAAACGAATTGGCATAACATTTAATTTTCTCTGGTTCAATATTTAACTCATCAGCAAATCCCTGAATTTCATCAGTAAACCCAGGACATATTTTATCAATCACCATCATTCTTTTATGGGCCTCTGCCGCACAGAGAAAATCCTTTCCTTCCATAGGAGTGATAAAATAGTCAATATCTTCCGGATAATGTTCCTTAAATGTAATCGCCCGTTGCTTACCTACCTCATAGTGGGTTCCTTCTGTGACATGGATATCAAAAATCATCGGTACTTTATTATTGCTATTTTCCATAAAGATCACCCATCTAAAGTTAATTGATTTTGTTAAATCGATACACCCATATCTTACTATTTAATAAATATAATACAAGTTTTATCGATTTTGACTTCATTGCTTCTGGAAAACGTTAAGAATATTCCTGATTCTCGATTGGGGCGGTACCCGGATGTAGTCACCGTTGAACATGTGCGAAATGCTAGGTGGAATCAGCACCAAAACAGCTTACAAATTGCTGCAAGCCTGGCGCATCGATCATTTTCGTATTGGAAGAACAATCAAACATACTGTTACAACAGGCTCCCTGGATGGGAATCTGATTACAATTGCAAAAGACCGGACAAAGAACAAGTCAAGCCGCCGTACACTTCCGCTTGTAGACGCCTTAGCTGCGCTACTCTGCTTCTGAGTAATGGTGTCAGTATGAAGGAAGTCCAAGAGTGGTCAGGTCATAGATTATTACACCACAGCGAATATTTATTCTCACTTGGAGTACAGTTCCAAAGTATCTTCAGCCAATACAATGAATGAAGTTATTAAAATATAAAAAAAAAGCTCATTAGAAAAATTCTAATGAACCACACTTGTTAAGTTGGTACCGGTGAGAGGACTCGAACCTCCACGGGTCTCCCCATTCGATTTTGAGTCGCACATGCTATTATACCATGAGTGGAAACTAAGTCCAAGAAGAGGAATCTAAAACCCGCGAAAAGCCTTGTAAAATCAAGGTTTTTCGCGGGTTTCTTCGTTTTTTTCAGGCTCCATAAGGCTTCCCGGCGACTACCTAAAATGAAGCCATTTTGGGACGTTGGGAAGAACTCGGAGAGAACGATAACAGAACAGCCCGCTCCCTACCATTGACAAATTAAAATGAAGCCACTGCTTCAGGGAGGGTTAATGAAATGACAAAAACAACGGTGATCACTATTGCCAATCAGAAAGGCGGTACAGGCAAAACAACCACTGCTTACAATCTGGCTTACGCCTTATCTAATGAAGGAAAAAAGGTGCTGCTGGTCGATTTTGACCCACAAGGCAATCTGACTATGTGCTTTGGCATTGAACAGCCTGACAAACTTCAGTTTTCGATGTTCAATGTGATGAACGCCATGATGACGGACGAGGCGCTACCATCGCCCGAAGAATATATTCATTCTCATGGCAACATCGACCTGATTCCGAGCAACATTGAATTGTCCGTAGCTGAGATTAATCTACGCGATGAAATGGGCGGCGAAAAAACACTGGCTTCCTTACTGGAACCGATGAAACCCAAGTATAACTACATCATTATCGATACCAACCCTTCGCTTGGCTTACTGACCATCAATGCACTAGCGGCCAGCGATAGCGTACTGATTCCAGTGAATCCTCAGCTATGGTCTGCGACAGGTTTGACCCAATTGCTCAAGATCATTGTGAAGGTAAAGAAGCGAATCAATCCGCGCATTAGCATTGAAGGTATCTTAATGACCATGTGCGATACGCGCACCAATTTGTATAAGGAAGCATTTCGTCTAGTGAAAGTGTACTACCGGGAAACCTTGCGGGTGTTCAATATCCAAATCCCACACTCCGTCAAGGTCGGAGAAGCCAACTTCTATAGCCAGAGCATTATTGAGTTTAATCCGAAATCAAAAGTCGCCGCAGCGTATCAGGAATTAGCCAAGGAGTTGATGGCGAATGGCAACTAAACGACCCGTTCCCAAGCTGGCCAGCATCGACGAATTGCTGCTTCTATCAGAACAACCACAGGAAACCTCCGACCAAAAAGGAGGTATTCAATCTATTCCGATCAATAAAATAAGATTTTTCAAAGATCATCCGTTTCGCTTATATGAGGGCGAGCGGCTTACGGATATGGCGAACAGCATTGAAAGTAATGGCGTGCTCGTACCTGTTATTATTCGTAGAATCGAGACGGATGAGAACGGCTGCGACTTCGAGATGCTTGCCGGTCATAACCGGATGAATGCAGCATTGCTCATCGGTTTGGAGCATTTGCCCGCCATCGTGAAGGAAAATCTCACAGATGAAGAAGCACTTATGTATGTGGTGGAGACGAACGTGCTTCAGCGCTCATTTAGCGAAATGCTTCCATCCGAAAAATCCAAGGTGTTGTCTCTTCGTTACTCCGATATGTTCTCCCAAGGGAAGCGCAACGACATTATCGACGAACTTAAAAAGCTGGAAAACCCGCAGTATGACAAGGAAAGTTCAACTTGTGCCCTAATAGGGCACAAGTTGAATAGTAGAGAAATTGTAGCCGCTGAATACGGATTATCCAAAAATACGGTTGCCCGATTATTACGAATTGACCATTTAATAGTTGAGCTGAAAAGACGTGTTGATGATGGGGAAATCGGCATCTATCCGGCAGTCAGCCTCTCGTATATACCGGAGACCGAGCAAAGCTTCGTTGAAGAAGTTCTGACTCAGAACGGATACAAGGTTGACATGAAGAAAGCCGAATTGTTGCGGTCATACTCTGGCAAGCTCACTACCGAGCAAGCTGCAAAAATCTTATCCGGCGAAGCCACTCGCAAGCCGCGCAGCAAGTCTCCTGCTCCCTTTAAGCTCAAGCATAAAGTCTATGCTAAATATTTTTCACCTGATACAAAGGCATCTGCGGTAGAGGTGATTATCGACAAAGCGCTAGAAATGTATTTCGCCCAACAACCGCGACTATATCCTGAATCCCATGAAAAAAAGGAGGACAACACCCATGAATCCGATCTTTAAAGACATTGAGCATGAACAGTTTTATGAGGGCAATCTTCGCATGACCCACAGCCAACATGATCCGTTCCGTCAGACTTTCTTCTATATTCTTGGCCTTACGTCGCAAACCCGTCAGCATATCCGTGATCTCTACGATTATGAAGAACAGGCAATTCGCTTGGAGGGCTTGGAACAAGGCTGGCAAACCAGTACATCCTTAAAAATAACTCGCCTCGCCTTTAACCTGTACAACGGTTATACCGGAGATGCTGAAACGGGCCGGGATCAACCCAGAAATTATAGTCCGTATCATCTATTCGACACCGGGCTGATGCCGTACTTCTTTGAAGCGATCAAACTTCGTTATTCGGAATATGCCCGCTCCATGGAGCTACCGTACTTTGCATTTCCAACCACAGAGACAGAACACTATGCTTCGTATGAACAAGAAGCCTAAGCCATATAGCGCCAGCCTGATTATTCTATTCGGAAAGGAGAGCCTGACATGAGCCGCATTCAACCCTTGCGCCACCTGTACGCATCCGCTATTAGCGACATCACATCCAGTGGGGAGGCCTGGCAACACTATCTACACTTTGCTGCATCCATCTACAAATACTCATTTGATAACAGCCTGCTCATTTACGCCCAACGCCCGGATGCGACCATGCTGGCTCCCCTCCCACTATGGAATCAGTTGGGCCGTTATGTGAAAAGGGGAGAAAAAAGCATTGCCGTATGTGATTTCCAGCAAGGCAGTCCGACATTAAGTCACTTGTTCGACGTTACCCAAACAACCGGCAAACAAGCCCCTGCTCTCTGGAGCCTGGAACAGCTTGATACCGATGAACTGGCTGGGCGGCTGACCTCCTACGATACACTAAACCTCGCTGAAGCCATTTCGCAGCTTGTGCATGACACCGTCCTTTCATCCTGGGAAGAGTGGCTGCAAGACATTGAGCATGACATTCACGATCATTTCTTGGGCAACATCCCCATGCTGGGACTGGAACAGCATATGGGCGATTTGATTGAAGATAGTGTTCGCTGCCTCATCCATCGCCGCTGTCAGTTGCCTGAACCGAATCATACCGACTTTTCAACAATCACCCATTTTGATACCTTACCGCTTGCCGCACGCTTGGGCTATCAGGTGAACATTCACACCCGTAGCTTGCTTACGGACATTGCTCGTTACGTAAAAATTATGGAACAGGAAAGGAGCCTGGCTCATGAATCATCCCGACAAACCGATGTTAACGTACCACGAAATCGACGGACTGCTGTATCCGAACTTGCAAATCTCGAACGAAGCGACAACCAATCAACAACCCTTGGGCAAATTCGGCCGACTGGCGCTGAACCATCTGAAGAATCATCACCCACAACGCTTTCAGATTCTTCAAATGGAAGGCAATCTGATGAAGAAAATGCAGCAGGTCGAACAGGAAGCCCTGGAACGGATGGAGCAATTGACCGATCAACTGCTTCGCCTTCACCCTATGCCACAGACGGACGATACGTTGAAAAGAGCGCAGCATCTGAATCAGATCAAATCGATAGCCGAGGAACTGGTCTTGAACGACATCATTCTGAAACCAAGATAATTGAGGCCAATCTCCCGACTTCCCCCTCTGAACCGCCATTAAGCGGTTCTTTTTTTATGCCTGACAAAAGGACTACTACTTCAAGAACACAAAATGGAGAAGACATCCTGGCCTATCTGTTAATCAGCGGCAGGGGCGCTATGTCCGGTAAACAGCGCATTTATCAATTTGTAGTGGATCATCATCCCGTGAAAACGTCTGATCTGATTGCTTTTCTAAAGCCGCGATACGGCATAGGGGGCTCGAGAGGAGATTTAGGGAATGGTCTTGTCGGCTACATGACAGATAGTAAAGGCATTCAGCTTTCCTGGCGAGATGCTGCCGGATCACATGAAGAACAATTCAATTGGAAAAAAGTCAGCGATACGCTACTGCAACTGATCTCTCAGGGACATTACGATGAACAATTTGCTCCTTTTCCACCTGTAGAGCAGGAATGGACGTTATTTGATTATGCCAACGAGCAGGCAGAGATTGAAGATGTTTTTGAGGAATCCGAAAACCAGAACGATTTGCCCAAACATACTGATAACCTGAATCAAGACATGCCTTCTCTGTTAGCAGACGCTAAAAGCCTCGGGGAAAACGCCACTCTTTCCCCAGATACTCACCCCAAACTCCCCACTGTGCTGAACTATCGCTTTCAAGCCGAGCAATCGCCTTATGTAGCCGGTGCAAAGAGCAAATATAAACGGAATGTTGAGGCCATTCGCCTGCTCAAGCAATTGGAATCAGAGCAGCGGCAAGCGACTACAGAGGAACAACATATTTTAGCTGGTTATGTGGGCTGGGGCGGATTAGCGAATGCATTCCACCCTAATGCGAATGGCTGGGAAACCGAATATGCCGAGTTAAGGCAGCTCCTGGATGAAGACGAATATGCGGCAGCCCGCAATTCCACCATTACTGCCTTCTATACAGAGCAGTCTTTAATTCAGACCATCCATGCAACATTACAGCGTTTTGGCTTAACCTCTGGTGCTGGACGCCGCTTGTTAGAGCCTTCTATGGGCAGCGGCAACTTCTTTTCTGTTCTACCGCCGGAATGGGAAAACGCTGAACTTCACGGCGTGGAACTGGATTCGTTGACAGGAAGGATTTCACGACAACTCTACCCCAAGGCAAACATCCACATCCAAGGATTTGAAACCATTGATTGGCGCGAACAACGCTTTGACGCCATTTTCTCCAACATTCCCTTTCATAACATTCGTATTCATGACCGCCGCTACAGCAGCAGCCATTACATTCATGATTACTTTTTTATCCGTTCGCTGGACTTGCTTAAACCGGGTGGCATCTTGGTTTTTATCGTCAGCAAAGGCACGATGGACAAACAAGACTCCAGTGTAAGGCAGATCTTGGCACAGAAAGCGGAATTAATCGGGATGGTTCGCCTGCCGAACACTACCTTTCAATCACTCGCTGGCGCTACAGTCACAACAGATATTGTATTACTGCAAAAGCGAGAGTCACCGCTCCCCCTCACCCAAGCTGATATGCCGGAATGGATTGAAATTGGCGAGACGCCAGAAGGTGTTCCAGTCAATCGCTATTATCTTTCTCACCCGGCTATGCTGCTCGGACAAATGCAATGGGATCGAGGCATGTACGGTGCAGAGAAAAGCAGTGCCTGTGTTCCGCGTGAAGGACAACCTCTGCTACCTGCCCTGGAGAAAGCGCTCGGCACATTAGAAGCTCGTTTTCCTAATTTACCGGAACCAGTCAAACAAGCAAATACTACCCGCTCCTCCCTCCTGCCAGATGAGGAAGAGGAGCCAATCCGAAAAGCACCGCCTGGCACGAAAAACTTTACGTTTATCGTTGAACAGGAACGCATCTATTACTGTGAAAACGGTATTCTGCTCCCTCAAGACATCAAAGGCAAGAAGACAGAGCGCATCATAGGCTTATGTGCCATTCGCACGGCGCTTTTGAATGTGATTGAAATTCAATCCCGTGAATACGGTTATGAAGCAGATGAACTGGAGCAAGCCCAGTCCAAGCTAAATCACATCTATGATCGGTTTGTTCATCAGTATGGAGCCATTAACGAACGGGCCAATACTTCTGCTTTTGCCGATGATGATCAGCTTCCGCTTTTGCGCTCCATTGAAGATCTCACAGAATATAAAACCTGGACAAAAGCCGCTATTTTCAGTCGTCCTACCATTCGAGTCAACGCCTTGCCAGAACATACGGATGATCCGCTAGAAGCTTTACAAATTTGTCTGAACCACCGATTGCGCATCGACCTGCCGTATGTCGCCCATCTTTGCGGCAAAACCACGGATGAAGTACGTGAAGCGCTTGGTGAACGCATTTTTCAAAATCCCCAAGCCTATACGGGAGATGCAGATGAAGGCTGGGAGTTGGACGAAGAATACTTGTCCGGAAACGTCAAAGACAAGCTCGCCTATGCTACCCTCAAAGCGCAGGAGTACCCGGATGTATTCCAGCGTAATGTCGCCGCGCTCACTCGTGTCCAACCTGCTCCGCTGCTACCCGGAGACATTGACTTCCGTATCGGCAGTCCCTGGATTCCGGTTAAAGTGTATCGGAGATTTATGTATGAAACGTTTGGAACAGCCCAAATTATGCAGGATTCGAAGACCATTGATGTAGACTATCTCGAATACACCAATACGTGGCGCGTATCCGGCAAATCTTTGGAAAGAGGCTCGATTAAAGTCAACCAAACCTTTGGCACAGGGCGAGCCAACGCTTACGAGATTTTTGAAAGTAGCCTCAATCTGCAAAGCATTACCGTGCGTGATCCAGTCACGTACCTGGATGCTAACGGCAATGAGCAGATCAAATATGTGGTCAATGCCAAAGAAACGATGATTGCCCGTGCCAAGCAGCAGCAGATGAAAGAAGCGTTTGCCTCCTGGCTCTTTCGGGACAAGGAACGGGCCGATGCGCTGCTCTCCATTTATAACGACAAATTCAATACGATTCGCCCCCGCACCTATGACGGCGATCATCTGTTGTTTCAGGGCATGAATCAGGAAATGAGCCTACGCAAGCATCAACGGGATGTAGCAGCCCGCATTATCTACTCCGGCACAGCGCTTATGGCTCATGAAGTTGGGGCTGGCAAAACGGCTGCGATGATCGCTGCAGGCATGTATTTGAAGCGGATTGGTGCGGTTCACAAGCCTTTATATTGCGTTCCCAATCATTTGACCGAGCAGTGGGCTAACGAATTTTTACGTTTTTTCCCCTCTGCCAATGTATTAGTAACCACGAAAAAGGATTTTAGTTTGGTTAACCGTCAACGCTTCGTTTCCAAAATTGCGATGGGCAACTACGATGCCGTCATTATCGGTCATTCGCAATTCGAGAAAATCCCCATCTCCCGTGAGCGACAGGAGCAACTCCTGCAAGATGAAATCCGCAATGTCTCCCGCATGATTAATCAGATGAAAAAAGAAAATGGCGACAATTGGAGCATCAAGCAAATGGTTGTGTTTGAAAACAACCTGAAATCCCGCTTGGAACGCCTGATGAATGAAAGTAAAAAAGACGACCTGCTCACCTTTGAACAACTGGGCGTAGATATGTTATTCGTCGATGAGGCTCATGCCTACAAAAACTGCTTTACCTTTACCAAAATGCGTAATGTAGCCGGGATTGGCAAATCCAGCAGCCAACGGGCCACCGATATGCTGCTCAAATGCCAATACCTGCAAGAGATGAATCAAGGACGCGGAGTGGTATTTGCTACCGGAACACCCATTAGTAACAGCATGTCCGAAATGTACGTCATGCAACGTTTTCTCCAGCCCCACTTGCTGCAAAAGCTGGGACTGAACTTTTTCGATAATTGGGCGGCAACGTTTGGCGATGTCGTTTCTTCTCTGGAGATCACGCCCGAAGGTAGCGGCTACCGCATGAAATCCCGTTTTGCCAAGTTTCACAATTTGCCTGAGCTGATGAGCATGTTTCGTCTCGTTGCCGATATTCAGACTGCCGATATGCTCAAGCTGCCGATTCCACGACTGGAGGGCGATAAAGCAAGCATTGTCGTCAGTGAGCGCTCTCCCTATCAAGAGCAGATGATGGAAGAGTTTGTTGAACGAGCCGAAAAAATTCGGAACAATGAGGTCGATGCCAAAGAGGACAACATGCTCAAGCTGACCCATGAAGCCAAACTGATGTCGATTGACCCACGCCTAGTACATGAGGATGCCCCCGTTGATCCAATGTCCAAGCTAAATCTCTGCATCAATAATGTATTTGATATTTGGAAGGAGACACAGGCTGATCGGCTCACCCAAGTCATTTTTAGCGATAGCGGCACTCCAAAACCAGGGCAGTTTAATGTTTATGATGAAATGAAATCCCAATTGGTTCTTCACGGTATCCCGGAACAGGAAATCGCCTTTATTCATGATGTGCATACAGACGCTGCGCGTGAAGCCTTGTTCGAGCGAGTGCGCCGCGGCGAAGTCCGTATCCTGTTAGGATCCACACAAAAAATGGGAACCGGAACGAATATACAGACGAAACTTATCGCTGCCCATCATATCGACTGTCCATGGCGGCCCTCTGACATCATTCAACGGGATGGCCGCATTCTTCGGCAAGGCAATCAAAATGAAACGGTGCGGATTTTCCGCTATGTGACCAAAGGAACGTTCGACTCGTATTTGTGGCAAATCCAAGAGCAAAAGCTGCGCTACATCTCGCAAGTCATGACAGGCAGAAGCATTTCCCGCTCCTGTCAGGATGCCGATGAAACGGTATTATCTGCAGCTGAAGTCAAAGCCGTTGCTGTGGGCAATCCAATGCTCGCTGAAAAGATGGAAGTGGACAACGAAGTCATCCGCCTCAAGCTGCTTAAAACAAACTGGCATAACGAACAAGTCATGCTGGAGCGGCAACTCAGTCAGCATTATCCGCAAGTGTTGACTTCTTGCGCGGAAAAGCTGGAGCAATATCAGGCAGATTGGAAACTCGTTGAACAGCACCAACTCCATGACTTTTCAATCACCTTGGATGGTATGGTATATACCGAGCGTCCCCAAGCAGGGGAAGTGCTGCTGCTCTTATCCAAAGTAACTGAACTGGAACATCAGGCTATAAAGGTGGGACAATTCAAAGACTTCGATATTATGCTATCCCGCCCCGGTTTTGAGCATGTACAACTCCATCTTCGAGGAACGGCGACCTACACGGTTGAGCTTGGAGATTCAGCTCTAGGCAATATCAGCAGGCTGGAAAATTTACTGGAGAAAATTCCTGCCAAGATTGAGGCAACCAAACAGCAGCAACAAGATACCCTCCACCAGATCGAGACTGCGAAAAGAGAAATCGGGAAGCCTTTTGAATTTGAAGATCGGCTGAGTCAATTTGTAGCGCGGCAGTCTGAGATCAACTCAGCGCTGGAGTTTAAGGAATTACAAGAGCAAGCAGTAATGGATGATCCGGAAGATGAGCAACAAAATGAGGGTTTGATAGAACACAAAGGAATAGAACACTAACCTATGAAAAAAGAAAACCGCTCCAAAGGAACGGAAATTAGTAAGCTTGCTTGCGCCAATCTTCAATGGTTTGGATCGAAAATCCTGTGGCTTGGGCAATGGATGAATCATCCATCCCCATTCGTATTAACTGTTTAGCTACATCTTCTTTGCCTTTTTGCTCACCTTTGTGTTGTCCTCTGCGTTCAATATCATCCAAGATTTTTTCCAGTCCCATGAACGAAGCATCCCCTTTCACGTTTTGGATAAACTGCTGCAAGCTTGGCTCATCCTCCGGCAACTTCTGCAATAGAATGTTGGCCATCCAAGCGACAAATTTCTGCTGACTATCTGCCGGCATCTGTTGAATCGTATTCATCAGCTTGCCGAGACGGTTCAATAACTGCTCCTGGTCTTCGGTCTGGTCGAGCAAGAAAACGGAGCCTATCGTATTCGACAACGACAATAGTTCTTCTTCTGTATAACGTGCAACATCTATAAGCAAATATTCAAAATTCAGCAATTCCGAACCAAACAGATTCTCGTTAGCAAGCAGCTTGCGGAACTCCAGTTCCGCTGACCACTTTTGTTTTCCATTATACAACACTATCGGAACAATCGGTGGCAATTGAAATGTTTTGCGGTTAGACAAAGCATCCTCTTCATTTTGCAATAAGTAGCGCCAAATCTCCACCTGATACAAGAGCAACCGATAAGGCATCCGAAAATCCACACTGGATTGCATCTCTAGAAGTAAATAAAATACAACATCTTGGCCGTTCAGCTTCACCCGGTAGACCAGATCCGCCTCCTGGCGCTTAAAATCCTGCAGCACGAAGGAATGTGGAATCTCCTGTACATTTTCCTCGTCCACCGCTTGCACCCAGCCTTTATTGATGAAAGAACGGAGCAGTTCAACGAAAAGCTTTTTACTTGAGAGCAAAAAACGGTAGGAGGTATCATGCCGCTGATGCACCGTTTCAGGATTCACATCTGAAGACATCCCATCTCCCCCTTTCCAAATTCCTATCTATATTATACGATTTTCCACCTTCCTAAACAACGCATGGAGGGATGCGTCCATGACACAACATACTTTGTTTACCAAAGAGCAAATTAGATCAGCCAATCAGGTGAATCTGATTGAATTTGCAAAATCACAGGGTTATGTACTTGAGAACGGCGGCCGCCGCGCGTATCATGCCAAGCAAAGTGGGGGGCTTTATTTCTTTAAGAACAGCAATCGGTACTTTCACTTTTCCAGTAATACACATGGCGGAACGATTGATTTTGCCATGCATTTTTGCAGAATGACATTTAAAGAGGCTGTCGCTTATTTGCTTGAATTGGAGTTGCCTCAAAAGGTTGTTACTTCTGGAATTAGAGAACGTGGGCAGCTCATACTTCCCGATAAAGCACCAAATTACAAACGGGTTGCGTGGTATTTAATTCAAGTGCGCGGAATAGCGCCTGAAATCATTTCATTACTCATGCATGAAAAGAAGTTGTATCAGCAGGACAAAACAGGGAACTGCGTGTTTGTTGGATATGATCAAGAAGGTACTGCACGGTATTGCTCCATGCGCGGCACCACTCCAAACAAGCCTTTCAAGCAGGATCGGGAGCATTCGGACAAAAGTTATCCGTTTCATCTAACCGGGAATTCTAACAGCAAGCGGGTATATGTATGTGAAAGCCCCATTGATGCTATGAGTCGGGCTACAATTGCGAAACTACGAGGTCAAGACTGGGAATCCGCTCACTACATTTCGCTCGGATGCCTGTCCGATCAGGCACTTGAGAGATTTCTTCAGTATAATCCGATTAGAGAGATTGTGTTCTGTCTGGATAACGATGCAAATGCTACTTATAGCAATGGCAGCCCCGCTCCTAATTGGGGGCAAGAGGCTGCCTCTAAGTATGCTAGAAAATATCAAGACTTAGGATACTTTACTATCAAAGAAACACCTAATAATAATGATGTCAATGAAGATTTATACAAGTTAAGATTTTTCGAAGCAACTCAACACCATGAAACAATAAATAGCGAGCACGTTGAACAATGAGTATAGCTTGAAAAGGGGAAGCTAAATTTCTTAGTATGTCTTTATTAAAGTAAATCATATGATGATTTAGTAGCGTTAGTAACTCTATGCTTTTAGATTATACATGAATTGGTAAAGTTGAGAGCCAACTTAATGAGTTTCTTTATCTTATTCGAGGTAAGCTCTTATTTTATTTGCATAGAGGCAGGAAAAAAGGCCCATTTCGTCAAAATAGATATTGATAAAGCGTCAAAAAAAATTAGATGTAGGCCATGCAAGGAGAAGGTTAGCAATGAAGATTTTAAATAATATTGACTCCAGTCACTTTAATGAAATAAAGGACTTAGTCAGGGATGCAGATGAGTTATTTATCATTAGCCCATATCTCATGGAGTCATTTGACGTATTCTTTGACGAGATTATCGCTCCTTCAAGAGTCAAACGTATAGTGCTTATCACAACCCTGAGGGATAACGACCCAGACCTATTCAGGAAGGCTAACTCCCTCTACTCGTTCTCGATGAATTGCCTTACTCAGTCAATTGAGTATCGAGTACATGTTGATAACAAGCTGCATGGTAAAATCTATATCGCTAGTAAAGCTGCTAATCCAATCAGGGGTATCATCACTTCAGCAAACTTCACAGATCGTGGCTTAAACCATAACCATGAGTGGGGTGTACAGATTGATGATCCTTCACTTCTTAAACAAATTGTCACCGATATCAGTAAAGTCAGCAGTCATGCCCTTACGAATGATGATCTTCACAATATCATCGTTAAGATCGACAGCTTCTCGCAGAATGCAGGAGTACCGCCTGCCCCCCATATCAATCTGGAGGTAAACAACTTCATTAAACATAAGCTTGCTGAAAGCACGACAGACATTCGCTATTTCATAAAGCCGGTTGGTTTCTCCGATGAGCCATTTGAAGCAACGAGGACTTTATCAAGTGGTGTTGAGGTCATGCATTTCTCGAAGAGACGACCAAACTCCGTTCGAATCGGGGACATCTTGATATGTTACGGAGTCGGTACAACGAAGCTATTGGGATATTTCGAAGTCATTAGCGAACCTTATATTTGGGATAAAAACAGCAGATGGCCTTGGGAAGTCAAAGCTAAGAATCTCTGTTCGAAATACAGTCAGTCATGGGTGTCATTCAATAATACGATCTCGTCAATTCAGGCCTCCTTTAATAGCAAACTGGCAGTTACTTATGTGGGCGGGAGAACACTTGGTGCATTACAATTCGGGGCCGATAAGATCCGGTTATCAGATGAGTTTGCCCAGCATGTAATTAGCATTATTGAGGGCAGCATGGAATAATAGTCCGACACATTGCATAATTGAAGGAGTCGTGAAATGTTCAAAATATTAATTGATACATGCGTTTGGCTTGATCTCGCAAAGGATTACCAACAGCAAGCACTCTTGGCTGCCCTTGAAGAACTGGTGCAGCAAGGAGAAATAGAGCTAGTTTTGCCTCGGACAATAATAGATGAATTCGCACGTAACAAGGATCGTGTGATTGAACAAAGTAGCCGAAGCATATCAAGTACTTTAAAACGAGTAAAAGAAGTAGTAGAGAAATTTGGCGATCCGCAGCAAAAAAGTGTTGTAATATCCCAGCTTAACGATGTTGATCATCGTCTTCCTATTTTAGGCGAAGCAGCCGTAGATATGGTTAGCCGTATAGAAAGGCTATTTTCCAGTACTCCTACAATAGAAATTTCCGATGCAGTGAAGCTTCGAGCAGCACAACGAGCGATTGATAAACGCGCCCCTTTCCATAGACAACGCAATAGTATTGACGATGCGATTCTTATCGAGATATATGCGGATTTGATCGAACAAAACGAGGTGGCTGGCAATCAGTTTGCATTTCTCTCTCATAACACACATGATTTTAGCCATCCATATGCAAACAAGAAGTTACCGCACCCCGATATCGAAGCATATTTTTCCACTACTAGATCTCTCTATTTTATAAGTCTGAGCGAAGCACTCCAATACATTCAGCCTGAGCAGTTCGAAGACCTAATGATTGAGCATTATTGGGTTGAAGAACCAAGACGACTGACTGAAATTGTTGAAGCTATTGACGAGTTTGCTACCAAGGTTTGGTACAATCGCCATCAAGTACGCAGAGAGAAAATCGAAGCAGGTATTGTGGAAATTGTTGAGAAAGAACACTTTCCTATTAAGAATCATGAGACACGCCCAATACAGCGCGATATATGGGAAGGAGCACTTAGATCTGCCGCAAGGGTTGAAGAACGTTTCGGATTAGATGATCTAGGACCGTGGGATGACTTTGAATGGGGAATGATTAACGGCAAGCTCTCTGCGCTCCGTTGGGTTTTGGGCGATGAGTGGGATATGTTGGATACGTAGCAATTAAGCCCTATTAGGAAACGCAAGGCAAGAGGATATGACGGTACAAGGCATCGGCAAACCCATGTTTGAAGACACTCACAAAAATATTATATTTATTGAGCAACTAATAAAGGAGCGGGTCTTGTGGTAGACATAAAGAGAAAAATGTTCAACGAGGGTCAGCTTGAAACACTATGTCAAATAATTGCCGATACCAACGATGGACTGACTGGTTCTCAGATTGAATTTTATCTAAGAGCATCTGGAATCGTGGACACCGATCCTAACTTCACGAAATGGAAGCGGCTCTATAATGCCTTAGTAAACAAGCAAAATGAAAGTCAGGCTGGCAATTGCGTATTAACTTTTATTGCAAAAGCGTTGGCTCCTTCGCGATTCGTTGGAAAATCGGACTTTTATCTGGGACTTCTTGAAAGGGTCAATACAGTTCTCTTATTTCACGGACTTAAGTTTCAAGAGGATGGCAAATTTCATAGAGTGGCATCAGCCAGCACTCTTTCAGAAGCAGAAATTCGTGCTTCAAAGCTACAAGAGACTATTGCCAGCAGGAAATTGCATAGTCATCTTCTGAAATTTTGTCGAGCAGAGCTTCTCCAAAACAATTACTTTCATGCAGTTCTGGAGACTACCAAGAGCATTGCATCTATGATTAGAGAAAAAACTGGCTTAACGAGTGACGGAGCGACGCTATTGGATGAGGCTTTTTCAGGAAACTCTCCTATTCTAAAAATCAATTCCTTCATAACCGAGTCAGAAAAGAGCGAGCAAAAGGGCTTTGTGAATCTGGCCAAGGGTTTGTTCGGGACATTTAGGAACCCGACTGCTCATTCTGCACGAATCGAATGGAGCCTGTCGGAGGAGGATGCTGTTGACCTGTTCACATTAGCTTCCTATGTACTTCGGCGCATCGAGAAAAGTAGCTGAAACAGTCACTCAAAAAAAAACTGGCAGTACCGACTCATTATTCAAGTCATGTACTGCCCATTCCTTTTCTCCTACTTAATTACACTCTTCAAATTCATCATAATAAAGTTGATTTTGTATTATATCTAACCTCGTGAATAAGTATACCATTTTCATTCTGCTCAATCATTCTTTCAACAAGTTCCGGTTTAATAACAATGGTATTCAAAGCAGTATCTATCTCTACAAATGTTCGATAATCATTAATTATTAAATTAGATAGACCACTACTTAATCCATTTTTTATTAATGAAATTTTATACTTATCTGTGGTTCCATATTTAATCTTTTCATAAAATTCATTTACCATGATACCAGTATCATTCATTACCTCAATATATTTAATAAAAGTGTTGTCTAGAAAATCCTGTTCATCTTTAATGCGAACTATAGCCAAATTAATTCGTTGTGCCCTGCTTTTTAACTTGATATCCGTCCATAACTCTCTGTGACCATCCCGCTTCTTATCTCCCCATCTCCCGACATAAATGTCTGTTGATTCATTAGAATGTTCTACTTCGTTCCAATATTTCAGAAAACTATTTATCATTTCTCGATAAGACGCATTCTTAATTCTCCAATTTAGGAACATTTGATAAAACCGTTGCGACTCCTTGAAATTCAACCTACTTAAATTTTTATAATCATCATTATTCTTTATAAATGGCAAAAAGATTTCTGCAAAAGCTTCAAAAACTCCCTCTGCAGAATCAATGCTCTGCATCTCATAACCGTTAATGATTTGTTGCATAGCATGTTCATTTGTAATAACATCAATCTCAGATATATTATTCATAAAGCATAACTTTCCGAGCTCTGTTTGTGCGAGTTTCTTTTTATAGTTAGAAATAACACCGGGCTCAAAATTTTCTATAAATTCATCTGCCTCATCTTTTTTAGCCGCGTTAGCTTCTGAAATACTTACGTTTTTTAACAAAACATTAACAGGCTCATCCTTAACTTCTTTGTCTACTTTCATACTATCACGAATAAAATTTTCTATATTGGCATTCTTAGAAAAATAATTAGAACCTACTAAATATATTTTAGGCTCCAATTTTTCTAAGCCACCATCTGTAGGAGAAAAAACCTCACTAAATCTATTAACTCTTCCAATTAAATTTTTAAACTGTGATGGACTCAAGATTCTACGTCCTTTTTTATTGTCTAGCAAAAACATTTTTTCTACGGGAAGATTTACTCCTTCTAAAAGTGTAGAGCTAGTAATTACGAATTTCAGTTCCATTTCCGTTGAAAATAAATGTTCTATATATAATCTTACGTTATCTGGTACAGATCCATGGTGATAAATAAAACCTTTTCGTAAACATTTAATCATAAAGTAATCTGGGTGCATGTATTCACTTAGTTCAGCACAAGCTTGCTGAATTTTTTCAGATATGATTTCATTTGTTCTTGCAACAAACCTAGTTGATAGTTTTTCTATGTCGGAAGGCTTATTTAAATAAATCAGATTTTTAGGACTTTGGTTTTTCAGAATAAAATCAACATCATCTTTAAAGTCCCCTACATCTAATTTGAAAAACTGATTCAGAAAATGGTCATATATCTGAAATTTTTTAGAATCTCTAAAATCATATATATAGAACTTTTCTGTCTTAATATACTCGGTAATTCGAAACGCCTCTAGTGAATAATTCGAATACTTTACAGTTAAATTTGAACTGTCTATCAAAAAGGGGGTCAAAAATTTGAAAATGACATTCTGATTACGCTTCTCTAGTATTGAAATAGTTGCAGCTAACAAAATGTTCCTATCATTATCTTCAAGTAAGTTATGAGCTTCATCAATAAAAACTAAATTAAATGATAATTCAGGATTTTTTCGAAGAAGTCTCAATAATCTTTCTTGAGTCAAAACCGCTGTAATATTTTCTTCGCCTTCCACAAACATTTCGGGATGAGTAATTATTTTTTTAATATTTTCGATTTCACCCTTAATTAAACGCCGTTTTGTTTGAGCTAATAATGCTTTTGTAGGTACTATTATACAGACATTTCCTTCATTTCTTTGTTTCAAAGTTGATATAATAAGCTCTGATTTACCGTAAGAAGTTGGTGCAACAACTGAGACTGTATCCTCTAGCTTTTCATTAAAAAACGTGAATAATTCTTGTTGTTGATCACTAAGATAAATTGGACCCTGCTTATAGTTTTCTCCGTAAGCGGAGTATAACGAGCCAAAAAAAGTTTCTTCAAATTTATTTTGGTATTTCTCTAAGCTTTCAATGAGCTTTACTATTGGGATTAGACCTTCGTTTAGGGCTATATCATATAACGGTCTATAGTCTTTTGTAAGATTACAATAAAAAACAAGGATTCTGTATCCTAAACGTGAAACATCTGAATTAACATCATTAATAAATATTATGGCAAGTGATAGCAACTTTTTATATTCAATATTATCTTGAATATTTCCAACTATTAACTTTTCATAAATTTCTTTGAAATTTGTGTTTCTTATTCTATTAAGAGTCAAACCTTTCATTACTCTGCCTCCGATTTTAAAAAATCAACGACTTTTTGATAGGTACTCTTCTGAAAAGAAAAAACTATAACCTCTTTAAAAATTTTCTCTCCAGCTATACTTATTGAAGCTCCTTTAATGTCGGTTTCTTTAATCTCGTCTGATAGACTCGAAAAGAGTGAAGAGACTAGAATTACGTTCTTATCAGTGCTTTTAGCATTTTCATCAACAATTTCGTCCTCAATATTGCCTAAAATCTCCACAACAGCATCCTTCATATCTTTTTTATTTTCTAACGCTATCGTAGCGCCATTAATTGCGTTTTCCCAAAAAGTTGTATGATTTTCATTTAATCTTCTATTTAAATCCCTCTTTGCTGTACCCAAAAGAGCGATTACTGTTTCTGTAGCATTCTTATTTTTATGAAGCTCCCCTGACTTTACCTCCGTAATCCATAATTCATTTTTTCCACGAGAATAGAGAATTACGTCAAAGCCCTTTTTAATGCTTCGTTCTTCAAGATTAAAATAAGGAGAGACAGCGCTGAATTCTTCAAAAAATTGCATGACAAGGATGTGTGTTAACAACTCTCCGATCATTCCCATTTTTGTATCAGGTGCTTTGGTTTCATATCTACTTAAAAATTCACTTAGTGTTTTTTTATAGCTATAGGCTTTTCTTGTTGAAGCTGCCTTGGAAGGTCCATAACAAACAGAAGCTAGTTGCTTACGTAAAATTTCCTTAATGTCATCGGACAAATTATCAATATGACAAATAGCATATCCCTTTTGCCTTGAAAATCTGATTCCATCTATATTGGTCGCAGTGATCATTTTTTCCCCCTAGTTATTTTCAATTTCTCAGTAACAAAGGTTCGAATGAACTAACCCGAATTTCAAAAATGTAGTCCTTATGACTCGAGTAATGTGTCCTATATGTATTCCTTAATCATTCGACTTTTCCCTTTCTTTTTCCTCTAAATTCTCTGTAAGTTTTTCCATGAATTTGTCGTTTTTAGATAATTTCTATACTACCTAGCATCTTGCTCAAACCCTAATGCAAGCAAAAAGCAAAAAATCTAAATTTGAGGAAGAATGTAGATGAGCTATGATCTTTTTTTCATTGGATTAAGTATTCTGCTCTTCCACCCTCCAAGAGGCCCGCCTTTTGGGACTCTTGAGAATGGTGTAAAGGCAGGAATAGCAAAATGTCATTTTGCGAGAAAACAGCGTGAAAGCAGAGCTTTCACCGACATTTTGAGAGGATTAACCCCGACAATCGAATGTCACGTTCAAATCCTCCTAAGGAGGGAGATGCCATTGGCCCGAAAAGAAAAAACCGAACAAATCACCGTTAAACTCCCTAAATCACAGTATGACTCACTTAAGAAATACGCGGCTTCCAAACATCTCAGCATGGCGGATGTAGTACGCGCCTTCATCCAAAAAGGGATGTCCATCGAAGCCTACTCCCAAGAGATCGACTTCATTACTTCTATCATCCGCCAAGAGATTGGCATTGCGATTAACGGCCTCAGCAATCGTCTGGCCGGACTTGCCAGCAAAGACCTGATCATGTCCGCCGCGGCGTACTATTCCACGATTGCCATCATTGCCGATCTCATTGATACCCACCGTTACACGACCTTTCGGGAAATCGAACGGAAAGCACGACAACTGGCGGTCGAGTATACCAAAATGAAGCTGACCGATGCGGAAAAGCTCTTCCTCTCTGGCGATGCTTTTGAGCAAAACTTGGAGCGCTTGCGTGGAGGACAATCCGATGTCGGCACTGATTTATAAGCAGCGCTTCTTTCATCCCAACCATCCCAAAACGGCTGTTAGCAACTATGTGCATATCGGGTATATCGCCACCCGTCCTGG
Organism: Paenibacillus sp. J2TS4; assembly: GCF_018403245.1. Lineage (GTDB taxonomy): Bacteria > Bacillota > Bacilli > Paenibacillales > NBRC-103111 > Paenibacillus_L. Next base: position 179,150 of record NZ_BOSH01000001.1, on the reverse strand, counting down.
TGCAGCCAAGCATCCAAACAAAAGACACGGGTTATTTGGTAAGCTGAAGCCCGGTCCATTGCAAGCCTTTGATTCCTGGCAGGAAGTCGCCCGGATTGCCCGACAAATCTCCCGAGAAGGCAAAAATATGTACCGCAGTGTCATTTCCTTTCAGACCGCGACCGCGCTTGAACTTGGTTTAACGGTTTTCAACGATTGGCAGCAGTATGTCGAACAACATATCGCCACCTTGGCTGCCCAAAACCAAATCAAGATTGAAAACCTATGCTGGGCCGCCGCCTTTCATAATGAGCGCGATCATCCACATCTCCACATTGTATTTTGGGACAAATCGCAAACGATCACCAAAAACTTCACCCATCCTGAAATCCCTAATCGCATTCGCAAGCAGCTCATCAAAGACACTTTTGCATATAAAATCAAGCAATTTTGTGCGCTACGCGACGAGGCGAAATCCGGTATCACGGAACTAACGGACCGCCTTGTTGATGAATTTGAGGATTACCTGAAACGATTGAATCCAAAAGCATTCCGCACTTTCCAGCATCGCTTCGAACATGAAGACGAAGACTTCTTGATTCGATTCCCCAAACATCATCTCATCGAATCGTCTTCCACCAAGCATTTGGCAAATCGATTGTTTGAACTCCGTCGCTTTCTCCCTCCCACCGGCAGGCTCGCCTATCAACTACTGCCACAGGAAACCAAAATACATCTCGACGAGCTGGTGCAAGAACTACTCAATGACAATCGCTATCTGGCGCAATTGGTCAACGATTATGTACAGGCCAAGCTGGAGCTAGCCCGACTCTACACGCCCGATCCGGATCATTTGGAGAAACAACGTGGCAACTATCAAGCGGAGGCAGAAAAGCGGATTGCAAACCGCATCCTTTCCACACTACACACCATGATCAAAATGGAGATGGAGTCGGCATCTGCCATTCGGCAAGCAGATCGGCAACATGCACTCGCTGAGCAGCTACTGTTGGAACTGCTGAACATGATGGAGAATCTTGCGATGCGTACCCGATTGGATGTCGATGACAAACTTAGCGTAATGGGTGGTGAACTGTCCAAGCAAGCCAAGAAAGAATGGCTGCTACGGCACAAAGACCGCGGCATGGAAAGATAATTCTGCCACTCTTTTTTGTGGAAAACCTGTGTACAACATGTGTGTAAACTGTGGATGATTCAAAACGAAAGGAGCTATTCGATGTTCTTTACAGATGGAAAACTTCGCCCCTATGAACAACTAATGCGCCAGTCCCCACGCCGGCCGCCCTCAAACAAAAAGCAAAAAGAACACTCTCAACCTCACTCGAAATCACGTCCAAAGATGCCCAGCAAGGAGCAAACAGATAGAATCACTGATCGGCTGTTGGAACCTGATGCGGAAGCAGATCAAGAAAGCTAATGATACTTTACCGACCATCTGAAAGGTGGGGAATCCCTTGAAAAGCAAAAGCGAATTTTACAAAGCCTTTTTTGCTGCGCTTGTCGAGCAGGGAATCGAAGTTCGCCGCTCTACCTCCGCCGACTATTTCGCTGATCTTTATTGGAAAGACCAGCTCATTGCCTTTTTCACTCGTATGGACAGCCTCGAAAAAAATCCCTTTGTCACGGTTCCCGACCGGCTGATGAGCGGGATTCAGGACTTGGCTCGGAAAACGGCGTTGCAGCTTGGCATCTGCACCGAAAAACCGTACACGGACAAAGATGCCAAAATTGCCAACGGTGTATATAAGTTGTGCGAGTACGGCGATGTCGTGCTGGCGTGCAAGCATCATCCGCTGTTCGAATACGTCTTTTCCACTTATCGCCTGTCCCCGGACAACGGGAGCCCTGTACAGCGCCAATACTTCTACAACAAAGAAGAAGCGTTGGAGAACTTTGCGTGCCGCAGCGGGTTAGTCGATGAACGAAAATTGTTCAATGAAGCTGAATTACTGCTTATTTACGATGAAATGGTCAAATTCCTCATCACGCCGAATGACAAAACAGTCGAGCAGTTTGAGCAGGTGCAGATCCTGATTGGTAAGCTGGAAGACCTGTTGCCCGCGCTAAAAGATCGGGAAATCCACCTCGATTACGAGCAAGAATTTGCCCATGATTACGACGGCAATCTGGAAGCACTGGAGGTCGCCGACGAACGATAAAGGAGGTCGCTCACATGTCCAAGCCGGAAAGCTCCATATGGGGCAACATTTTAACCTGCGTCGAAATCGGCTTGCACATCTACGGCATTATCGCTGAGAAAAACAGCGGTGTGGTGCTAGATGCCGATTACGCCAAAGAGGCGCTTAGTGAACAAGCGTTGCAAGCCGGAGAAGTTCATGGCGATCACATCTATTTTGACGATGTGAAGAGCGTCATTCCCGCTTACGAATTGCTGCAACAGGATGCCATAACCGACCCTGAATTTAAGGAACACTGCGGCAGTCCCGAGCAGCTTGCCGAAGAGGGTAAGTTTTTCGCACCAGAATACTTTGGCGAGTTTGCTGCACCGAGTGCAACGCCTTGGGGCGAGATCACTAGTGATCGCTTCCTTCATAACGGGCTATATATGCTGGAGAGTCGCGGGGAATGGCAATTAGCTGTACATCAAACGATTGCCGAACATTGCTTGTCTGAGTCCGCTCAACAGTTAGCCCCTGGATATGGGGACTACCTCTACTACCCGCTGGATGCCTGCGCGATCCCGATCTACGAATTATCCGCATCTCACCCCGCTATTGCCGAACAAATTGTCAGTGACGACAGTCTGGCGCATACGTTATGTGAAGACTATCCGGCTTACGTGGCGATGCACAACCTGCATACGGATGAATGGAGCCATATCCATGATTGCGCTGCACCCAAATCACTCTTTCTGCAAATCCAACTGGATCAGGCTGCTGCCGTCGAAAAAGAACAGAGCCATCCGCATATACAGGTTCCCTACGAGACGGACAAAATAGCCGCGCCGCTTCAGACCAGGGAGCCGGACGATTTTTTTGAACCTACAGGAGAACTCGAACTTTGAAGACGAAACAAAAAGCCAGGCTTTCTGGCCTCATCGTCGTGCTGGGAGGCGCATGCAATCTCTTTATCAGCACCGCCCTTCATTCCCTGCTGTCTGGAGAAACTTCCCGGCTTGCCTTTCCTTCCCTTGCCTCCTGTCTCGGCAGTCTGCTTATCTATCGCGGGCATCTTCTCCTATTCGTATGCCTGCAAAGCATTGTCCTGGTGCTTGCCATGCTGTTCTTTCTCACGAACAGTCAGCCTTATCAAAGTAAATTACGGCAAGTCGCTCCCGGTATTGAAACGCCGGTTCCTACTGGACAGCATCAGCACGGATCGGCCCGCTGGTTGGGAGAAGAAGAATGGTCCTACGCTTTTGATCATTACACACTTGATCTTCGCCATCCGCTTATCCGGCATCTGATTCATTCGGGCTACGACGATCTGCAATTTTTGCACGCATCTAAACAGGAGGTCATAGAAGATGAAGCTGTTTCATCCGAAAACTATTCCGAAACTTGATTCATCGTTACCTCTAAAAACTGGCGGCATTGTGCTGGGGCTGAATCAGCAACGTGGAAAGGAACGGCTCTATTATGTAGGCGATGATGTCCATACGCTTTGTATTGGCGCTACACGCAGCGGTAAATCCCGCTCGGTCGTCCTGCAATCCATTGGCCTATTGGCGCTTGCCGGTGAATCGCTTGTCATCTCCGATCCGAAAGCAGAGTTATTCCACTACAGCGCTCCCCTCCTGGAAAAGCTCGGTTATGAGGTACTCACGCTGGATTTTCGTCACCCGGAAAAGAGCCACCATTATAATTTGCTTCAACCGGTTATTGATGCCACCCTGAGAGGAGATCAGGAGCAAGCCGAAATGTTAGCCTGGGACATGACGAATGTGCTGGTCGGCAAAGCGCAGGGCGAAAAAATTTGGACGAACGGCGAAATGTCCGTTATCGCTGCCTCCATCCTGAGCGTCATTTGGGACAATATCAAGCGGCCGGAATATCAGAATATGACGAACGTATATTGGTTCCTCGCCGAAATGAACAAGCCAACGGGCAACAAAACACCGATGCAGGAGTACATCAAGCGTCTGCCGCAGCAACATCCGGCGCGAGCGCTGCTCAGTATCTCCGACATTGCCCCATCGCGTACTAAAGGCAGTTTCTTTACCTCGGCGCTCACGACACTGCGATTGTTTACGTCCAAGTCTATCTATGCGATTACCCATAAAAGCGACTTTTCTTTAGCCGACCTTGGCGAGAAGAAACGGGCGCTTTTTATTATTTTGCCGGACGAAAAGACGACCTTCTATCCGGTTGCCTCCCTGATGATTTCTCAGCTATATGAGTTGCTGACAGCTGAGGCCGACAAACGCGGCGGACGGCTCAAGCGACGTGTCAACTTTCTACTCGACGAGTTTGGAAACTTTACGCCGATTGCCGATTTTACGAACAAATTGACGGTCGGCGGCGGACGCGGGATGCGCTTCAATCTGTTTGTGCAGAGTTTCGAACAGCTAAAGGAAAAATACGACGATCATGTGGCGAGTACGATCAAATCGAACTGCCAAACGTGGATTTATTTGCAGGCAGACGACTTGGAAACGCTACGTGAAGTCAGCGAGAAACTCGGAACCTACACCACCTCCAGCTATCAGTTGTCCGCCTCCCACGGAAAGTATACGACGCCAAGCACATCCCATAGTCTCAATCTGTTGGAGCGCAAGTTGCTAACCATAGATGAAGTGCGCCGCATCTCCCGTCCTTATCAACTCGTCCTCTCCCGCAGTCATCCGGCGATGATGTTCGCTCCCGATTTAAGTGCTTGGGCTTTCAATCGCATGATGGGACTTGGCGACAAGGAGCATAATCGACGAGTACGAGAAGAACGGGAAAAGCGAAGGCCCATCCGAACTGACACCCGAGAGGAGGTGAAACTGTGGAACATATGGGTGTATTACCAGAAGGACATCGCAAGGCAATTAGCCGAACAGCAACGCGCGGCAGCCGCGCAAAACGGATTTCCGCCTTTTTCTTCCGAAGAGTAGAAGTTTTGATCCGCTTTTCTTCAGTGGCAGCGGGCGCCCTCTTTGGTTTCCTTTGCTTAACGTCTTCCGTTTCTGCAAACAGCATTCAGGATAGTAAATTAGCCAAAGGGACGGAGAAACTGATCGGAGACGCCACCACATGGCTGATGATACTGGCTCCCGTTGTAACCGGACTGCTCATTATTTATTTCTTTATTCGCCGATCGGCTGCTGACGAAATGGACACCAAAAAGTGGAACAACCGTATTATCGTCGCGGTTGTGTCTTGTATCGGCGCAGTGCTTGGTTCAGCCTTGCTCAACGTCATTATCGGTTATTACAAGTAAGACCAGCCTGCTGATATCGGCAGGCTATTTCATTTCCAATATCCATTTAGGAGGCTACTTTTTATGAAACAATGGCTGCAAAAGCAATTCATTCGTCCGGTAATCAAAGCAAAGAATGCGGTAAGTAACCGCCGCGGAGAAGGTTTCGTGGATACGGCGGTCAAGATTCTTATGGCTGTTGTCATTGGGGCGCTCGTCTTGGCCGGTCTGTATATGCTCTTTGGTGATACCATTTTACCGACGCTGAAACAACGAATTCAGGAAATGTTCAATTACAGGGGATAGGCCCTGCCTGGAGCGGAAGCGGCGTTACCGCCGCTTTCCCGGAAAGGAGGAATCGGTGGATAAAATTCTATTGTTACTCATTGTCGCCATTCTAAATGGCGCGCTCATCTACATGGATACGTTGTTGAAAGACATCATCCCCATCTCTCTTTATGCAGAGCGTTACATGACGCTTTCCACCGGTGTGGATCTTGCTGAGAGTTTGTATGATATCCTATTCAGCTTTGGCGTCGCGCTTATGATCTTGAAGTTTTTGAAAAAAGGATTTGAAATTTATGTCCTTTGGACGGACGGCGATCCGGATGAGGAACCGCTGTTTTTGCTCACCAACTTTTTCCGGGCCATGGCCGTCGCCATCTGCTTTCCCACCATCTACACGTGGCTCGGTCAGATCGTAGAGGAATTAACGGACCGCCTGCTGGTTGTCATTGGCCAATCCACCGATTATAACTGGCAGTATTGGGTGGACAGCATCAGTTCACTGGGACTCGTGACGGCCATTTTCGGTCTAATCTTTGTTGTCTGCTTCTTCATTCTTTATTTCCAATTTCTGATGCGCGGGCTGGAGATGTTTATTTTGCGGGTCGGTATTCCACTTGCTTGCGCAGGCCTGCTGGATAATGATCGAGGCATCTTTCGCGCCTATGCGCAGAAATTCATGCAATCGATGCTGGCGGTCGTCATTCAAATCGCACTAGCCAAATTGGGCGTTGGCCTGATGTTACAAGACCATATTTTTTGGGGTATGGCTTGCATGGTGGTAGCGATTCGGACGCCTCGATTCCTGTCTGACTTCCTGATTACAACCGGTGGGGGCGGCGGTGTCGTGAACAACGTCTACCAGAGCGTAAGGCTAGTCGGCATGGCCCGAAAGCTCATAAAGGCCGGGTGAAGAAATGATTACGCTAGAGGAACTGGCCCAGGCGATTATCGTACTCATTCGCCTGGGCTGCGTTTTCCGTTTCATCTATTGCATGGTGCGCCTTTCAGGAGCCGACGACGAAGCAAGCAAATACAAAAAGCGCACGCGCAATGTCGTATTGTTTTATGTGCTCGCAGAAAGCATCTGGCAAGTGAAAGACATTATTCAGTATTACTACCAGTAACAGAGGTTTCCCTCCCCATCACAGGGGAAAGCGGAACCTGCATCCACGAGCTCCTGCAAATCTTAATCATTTCGCTTAACCGCATTCGCTCTCTCCATAATTTCCTTTACAATTGAATCTTTTGCATCTGCATAATCTTGTACGTGACGCCATTGATGTTGTGCCAAGCTACGCTTCACTTGTGCATACACGTCCCGGTCGGATTCGTTCGCTTTGAGCCAATTGCGGAAAAGCAACATTCGGTCGATTTCGGACGTCCCCTGGCTAAACACATGAAGATTAATAGCCGTATCGGGACCTTGGAATAGACGGTGTTCAAACCAATCGGGTTCCCGTATGTGTAACGTGTATCCCTCTTCCTCCAAGTCAGGAACGTAGGCCGTTTCGTCAGCAGAATTCTCTACTACCAGCAACATATCGATGATTGGCTTGGCACATAATCCTGGCACCGAAGTAGATCCAACATGCTCCAATTGCAGAACCTTGTTTCCAAGTATTGAACGAATTCGTTCGGCCTCTTGCTCGAAAAGTTTAGGCCAGTGCGGATCATAATCCTGGAGAGTAATGGATGTGTTGTGAGGCTTCAATTCACCAACCGTTGCTTTCTGAAGCCTTTCCTCACTGGTAGATGCCATATTTGAATGATCATGATTCGATGTCAAATACTCCACCCGCTTTCTTTCATATTTGATATGAAAATGCTGAGCTCTTCAATATACCACAAATATATATCGAAGCAAATGCCTGTGCATTCCCCTTTCCTCACCCTCTATTCCTTGTTCTTAATTCATTTCAATCGGAAAAAGGAGATGCCTACTCTACCATGGATCAAAATCAATCTCTATACATTCCCTTAGGCGTCAAGCCGGAAGCCGAGTGGTTTCCCGGCTTCGGTCAACGTCAGCTTGGTCAATCAGCTATTGGCTCACTTGCTGCTGTTGTAGTCGCCCTATGTCTTTGGCTGATGGGCGGCAGTGTTCCGCTCGCAGTGGTTACTTTCCTGATCGGCGTGTCCGCCTCTGTGATGATGACAACCAAGGACCGTCATAATTTGTCTGTACTGGATCAGATCATGTTTATGATTCGTTATGCCAAGTCGCAGAAGTTCTACCCTTATCGCAGTTTAAACACTTGGACTACGACGGAATACAAGCTATGATGCACGCAGAAACCGCCTTACTGATACAGGTGATGTTATTTTCTACGCTTCTTCTTATTGCTAGTTTTCACGACATTCGCACACGCGAGGTTCCCAATTGGGTGCCACTCGCCTTAATCGGCTCAGGCTTGCTCCAGTTCCAGCTTGTTCCGGCTCTTATCGGCCTCGTATCTACCAGCTTGCCTTATCTGCTTGCCGCTGTTACCACAAACGGAAAAATCGGCGGCGGCGATATTAAGCTGATGGCAGCCTGTGGTTTTGTTTTGGGTCCAGTCGGCGGCCTTCTGCAAAGCATTATCGGGTTAACATTCGTTTTGCTCTTCGCGATAGGATTCGTTTATCGTCATGGGCTTAAAAAAACCAAGCAAACCGCCTTCCCGCTCGTTCCTTTTCTTGCGGCTGGCGGTTTGCTCACGTTTACATTACTTTATTTGTGATTGACGAAGGAGGATATTCCAATTCATGAATTGGCTAAAAAACCGTACCGTTCTGGGGATAAGCTGCATAATCTTATCCCTTATCCTTTGTCTCGGCATTGCGCCGCTGTTGAATCGAAGCGCCAGTGAAAAAGTCGCGATTGCCCGCATCGTTCAAGAGGTAGCCGAGGGCGAGGCCATCACTGCCGCTCATGTAGAGACCGTGTATGTAGGAGCCTACAATCTGCCCACTGACGTGCTAAAATCCGAAGACCAAGTTGTCGGACAGTATGCCGCGGCGGATCTGAAAGTTGGAGATTATTTGCTCCCTTCCAAATTGTCAGCCTCTCCCCTCGATGCCTATTTAACCCGTCTGGACGGACAGAAACAAGCCTTGTCGGTTACAATCAAAAGCCTCGCAGCGGGCCTTTCCGGCAAGCTTCAACCTGGTGATATTGTCAGCTTATTCGCCACCGACTACGGCGACTTTCGCACAACCACGTTGCCCCCGGAACTGCAATACGTAGAAGTGCTGTCGGTTACGACCAGCAGTGGTCTGGATGCCCAAACCACAGCAAACGATCAAAACGAAAGAGAACTGCCTTCCACACTTACCTTGCTCGTCCGGCCTGAGCAAGCCGTATTGCTGACCGACATTGAAAGCAAAGGAAAACTACATGCGGCATTGGTTTATCGGGGAGATGCGGCAACAACACAGTTATTCCTCGATAAACAAGAAGCCTATTTCTCGTCCAAATCACAACCGGAGGATGTTGCTCATGAGTAATAAACCGCTTATCGTCTTATGGGGCAGTCCGAATAGCGGTAAAACCATCGCTACCGTCAAATTAGCGCAAGCTCTGGCCGCTCACCGTAAAAATGTACTCGTCATATTCAGCGACGCCCTCTGCCCTTCCGTTGCCGCTATCGTACCTGGGCAAGCTAATGAGCAGAAATCGCTTGGTGAGCTGCTCAGTCTGCCTTCGCTTGCCCAGGAAGATCTGCTCCACTATTCGCTTGCGTTAAAAGGCTCGCCCCATCTCGCCTTTCTCGGTTATAAAAAAGGCGATCATATCTTTTCTTATGCCGACTATAGCCGCGAGCGAGCCGTCGACTTGCTGACTCTGGCCAGACATACTGCCGATGTTGTGCTGGTAGACTGCGCCAGCTATGTGTCTTCTTATTTGCTTTCGACCGTGGCGCTGGAGTTAGCCGACGTAATATTCCGATTTCACAACTGCGATCTCAAAAGCCTGATGTTTTACGCCTCCTATTTGCCGTTATTGTCCGATGCCCGATTTCAGCATGCGGAGACGATTCCGATTTTGTCCAATGTCAAGCCTGGACAAGATAACCGGGCGTATAGCCAAGTTGTCGGAGGTATCCGGTTCCTTCTGCCGCACGTCGCAGCGTTGGAACAACAAGCCCTCGAAGCACGACTCATGGACCCGCTTCCGTCTGGTAAGGACGCGACTCTTTATCAGGAAGGTATCTCCCACATGATGAGGTTGATCATCCCCGAGGACGTACAGAAGCCACATAAGAGTCCCGCAGCAGCTACGGGCAAAGCATCTGTCGCTCCATGGTTCAAAAAGCAGCTTGAACATTGGCGAGGTGATCGAAAATGAATCAATCCGCACTCTATTTCTCTAGCCAGTCCAAGCCTTTTAGTGAAGTGTTGATAGAGGTGCAAGCTTACCTCTCCAGCAAATACGCGACTTTGCTCAGCAGTCATCAGGTAGAACAGAAACAGCAGATTATCGCCTATATCAGTCAATACTTGACCGATCACCGGCTGCACGTGCCTGGCCTAGCTTTTGATGAGCTGATCGACCGTTTGTATGCGGAAATGGTCGAGTATTCGTTTTTGACACGCTATTTATTCGCGAGTGATGTGGAAGAGATCAACATTAACGGCTATAACGACGTGAAAATCAGTTACACGAATGGTGCTATCCTGCCTGCTGATGAACAATTTGCTTCCCCCGAACACGCGATCAATGTCATTAGGCGTTTGCTGCACCAATCCGGTATGATTATCGACTACTCGCAGCCCATCGTTCGCGGACACTTGGCCAACAATATTCGCATTACCGTTTTCGGCATGCCGATCACGGATAAGGACAAGGGCATCGCCGCTTCCATTCGAATCGTCAACCCACAAAAACTGGCGCGGGAGGATTTTATCCACAGCGGTACAGCCACCGGTGAAATGCTGGACTTTCTCAGCCTATGCCTGCGATACGGTCTTTCGATCTGCGTAACCGGAGCAACCGGCAGCGGCAAGACGACCCTTATGAGCTGGCTATTGTCAACGATTCCTTATGACAAGCGAATCTTTACGATTGAAAACGGCACTCGCGAGTTTGACCTGGTGATGACGGACGGGGAAGGGCACGTCCTGAACAACGTGGTGCATACAGTGACACGATCCAGTGAAGACCCTCGTCAAAACATCGACCAAGAAAAATTGTTAGAGTATGCCTTGACTGCCAACCCCGATGTAATTTGTGTAGGTGAGATGAAATCTGCCGAAGCATTTGCTGCACAGGAAGCAGCCCGTACCGGACATACGGTCATTACGACAACCCACGCCAATTCCTGTCTCGCCACCTATTACCGAATGGTGACACTTTGCACACAAAAATACGAAATGAACGATAAAACACTGTACAATCTGGTTACTGAAGCATTTCCGATTGTTCTGTTTGTCAAAAAACTGGAGGATAATGTCCGTCGCATCATGGAAATCACCGAATGCCGCATTCATTCTGACGGTACGCGTGAGGTGGTTCCTTTATACCGATTCGCCGTCCACTCTACACGGGAAGTCTGCGGGCAAATTCGTATCGAAGGTGACTTCGAAAAAGTAAATGACATCTCGCCAGGTTTGCAGAAACGTCTATTGGAAAATGGCTTGCCGCTATCCATGTTGCAACAATTAAGAGGGGGCGATAGCACATGATGGTGTTGCTCCTGCTTTCCTTTGTTGGCTTATCCGCTGGAAGCCTGATATTACTGAGCCTGACTCCCCGTTCGTTAATGGAAGCTTTATCGGAGTTCTTGCAACGGAGGCAGATGCACAGGCAGCCGATCGCCGAGCAAATTCGGCGTGTTCAGCGACCGAAGAAATTGAAGGGCTGGCGCGCCACCATTGTCGAGGCGACCACGATCTTACATCAAATCGGACACGAACAGCGTACAGGTTTCCTTTTCGCCCTTTCCTTGATGCTGGCGATAGGCGGCGCTCTACTCGCCCTGATACTGGATAACATTTGGCTTTTGCCCGTCCTTGCAGGCGGGTTTGCCATGTCGCCTTTTTGGATCGTGCTGTTTCGTGCAACGTTCTACAAAAAGCGGCTGCATGACGAATTGGAAACCGCATTATCCGTTATTACAACATCTTATTTGCGCAGCGAGAATATTCTAGCGGCGGTCGAGGAGAATTTGCCGTATCTGAATCCGCCCATATCCGATGTGTTTCAAGCATTTTTAGCGGAATCCAAATTGATTCATACCAATTTGCATCTGGCGCTCACAGAGCTGCGCGGCCGAATTCATCACAGCGTGTTTCAGGAATGGTGCGACGCCCTGATGGCATGTCAGGAGGATCGGACGTTGAAAACAACACTGATGCCTATTGTCACCAAGCTGTCAGATATGCGCATCGTGTCCGCTGAACTGGACGCAGCCCTCTATGAACCACTCAAAGAGTTTATTACGATGGGTCTGCTGCTGATCGGCAACATTCCGCTGCTCTATTTCTTAAATCGGGATTGGTATCGCGCCCTGACGCAAACGACGCCAGGGCATATGGTTTTGGCATTGTGCGCGCTAGCAATCTTGGTATCTTTGGCTGCCGTCATCCGGCTGACGCGGCCGCTTGATTATCGAAGATAGGAGGACCCTTTATGAACAACAAAGACGTCGCTTCCTTGCTGGGAGAGTTGATAGAGTCGGATAAGGGTGAATGTGTCAGTTTGGAAAAGCTGCTTGATCGGTACGGCGTGGTCGGCTTTTTCCAAAAGTTAGATGAGAGAATGCCCTTGTCAACGGAAAGCTTGGAAAAACTTCAAGCGCTTCAATCCTTGATGGACATCCTGTCACAAAGGTATGTGGAACTTGGGAAGGGAAACGGATATGAGCCAGCTCCACACCAATGAGAAGTATGTGGCTGATTTTGTCCATTCCATTCACAAATTAACCCGCATCCCATTGCACAAGCTGGAGGAATACGGCAAGGTAAACAACCTCATCAACGTACTGGAACATCCTCGTGTATTGGAGCCGACCACTGCACAATTTCAAAAAATCGAGCAACTCAATGCGTTCCTTCGGGCCTACCGCGTGGTTAAGTGGGAGGAGGAAAACGCCAGACTGTGTATTCGCTCACCACAGCAAGCCGGCGACTATTTTTCCACGCTTCTCGATGGCGTTCGGGACCGGGAACGGTTTATGGTTGCCTTCTTGAACAACAGCAATCGCATCATCGAGACCCGAACGATTTCGGAAGGCGGCATCGACCAAGCGCCTGTCTACCCCCGTGATGTTCTAAAAGCCGCCTTGAATTGCGACTGCTCTGCTGTGATCTTTGCGCATAATCATCCGGGCGGCACCCTCTCCCCTTCTCCCGAAGACGTACAGTTAACGCGACGGATGGTCGATATTTTCGAGCCCTTAAACATCCAAGTACTCGATCACATCATCATCGCGGGCAATGGCTACCTGTCCATGGCTGAAATGGGCAAACTGCCAAGCGTTGCAGAAAGGGCCGCCAACTACGATTCCATCTCGCTTCCGGTGATGGAACAAAGCGGCTTTCCATACGAAACATTGCATTCGCCAGATGAAATTGAAGATGAATGGGAACGGTAAAGGAGGTGTCATTTGATTCATGACAGAACTTTTTGTGGGCTTCAGTCTGTTTTTTGCAGCCGGAGCCTATTTTTTATTAGCCGATCTATTGCAAGTCTCCACCCGTGCCAGCACAAAAGCGATTCTGCAGGTCGCCAAAATTGGAAAAGGAAAACCATCCTCCCTGCATGTCCCTCTCTTTCGCCTCTCCGCTAGGCTAGCCGAACACTTGAAGCTCAGTGACTACTACAAACGAAAAACAGCGGCTACGCTTCATTCAGCCGGCATCTCCCTCACACCCGAAGTGTTCCTGTCGCAAGCAATTGTGAAAGCAAGTCTAATCTTTGGTGCCGGAATGGCCCTTCTTCCCTTTCTGCCGCTGCTATCCCCGCTCTTGATCTTTCTGGCTATCGCCTTCTTTTTTAAAGACTACCGCTCCGCCGATGAAGCAGTACGAAAAAAGCGTGAGCAAATCGAATCCGAACTTCCCCGATTCGTCGCAACCGTATCGCAAGAATTAAAGGCCTCACGCGATGTCCTGCGGATACTTGAGACGTATGCGAGCCATGCTGGAGAGAGTTTACAGCATGAACTGCAAATGACGATCGCTGATATGAAAAGCGGTAGTCTGGAAACCGCGCTACTCCGACTGGAAACCCGGATCGGCAGCACGATGCTGTCTGATATGGTACGTGGCTTATTGGCCGTATTACGCGGTGATCAGGGTGTGGTCTATTTTGAAATGCTAGCGCATGATTTCAAGCTGGCCGAGATCCAACGACTCAAACGGATCGCGATGAAGCGCCCCGGCAAAATTCGCAAATATTCCTTCCTAATGTTAGCCTGCTTCATGCTTACCTACATGGTCATTATCGGTATGGAGCTTATGAAGGCTATCGGTGAGTTGTTTTAATCTGTTTATGAAAGGAGGCTTTCTATGCTGTATCGAGCGCTCCGCTCCCGCCGCGGCGAAGGGTATATCGATGTTACCGTCATTGTGCTCGCAGCCATGCTTTGCATCGGACTTGCCATTCAAGTTTTTCCGGTATTTATGGCCCAGCAAAAGCTGGATACGTTCGCGAGTGAATTGGTCCGGGAAGCAGAGATTTCTGGCAGAGTCGGCCCCGAAACCACACAGCGAGCCAATGAGTTGCAACTGCAAACCGGACTGTCGCCCACCATCGCATGGAGCAAAACCGGCCCAATTCAAATCAACCAGGAGGTAACAGTCACACTGCGCACGACAGCAGATATCGGTTTTGGAAGCTTTGGATCATTTCCCATCGAGCTTTCAGCTACTGCGAAAGGAAAGTCCGAGGTGTACTGGAAATGATGCGATTCTGGAAAAATTGTTCCGGCAGCGGGTATCCGCTTGCGATTACAATTGTGCTGGCAATTCTGCTGCTATCTTGCTGCATATTTGAATATTTCCGGCTGTCCATCATCGCAGCAGAGGTAAGGAACGCCACACAAAGTGCCATTATATCCGTGGCAACAGAAAATTACAGTCTGGTCTACAACGGCTTGCGGCAAAGCTATTCAGGCGGGTATACTCGAGCCGACAATCAATGGCAAGAATCTTGGACAACAGGTGACATTTACAACCGCATTAGCTGGGATTTAGGACTGGTTCAAGAAGGGAGCAGATATGTGCGGAAATCCTCTGACTACACCGAGTACAGCATCTCTGAACTTGAAGTCGATATCATGAATACACCGTTCGCTCCTGCGTCACCCGATTCCATTCAACAATTTACCGCCGAGGCACAGTTACAGCTTGCCGTGCCGCTATCTTTCGGCTGGGGCCATCTGCCTCCCTTGAAAGCGAAATTGAAGGTTCAGGCTGTGTATCGACCACGATTTTGAAAGTGCAAGATTCTGCTGTAATCAACAAGATCGCTATTCAAGTTGGAATTTACAGATTTATACAGTATAATGAGGATAACCTTTCCTTTTTCGATTCGTTCACTGAAAAGGAGTTGATTCGTCGTGAAACGTAAAATATGGGTATGGACGAGTTGCATTATTCTTTTAGGTGCCATTGGTTTGTGGGCGTTCAGCAACGATGGAGGCCAATCTTCCGAGGTTGAAACGATCGTGCCTCCCTCTCCTGATCTCGCTCTTGTGACGATACCCGATATTGATTCCGAACCATCTTCTAAGACCAACACAAATTCGGAATCACCTGGGCAGAGCCCAGAAAAAGACGGTTCTGCTTCAAGTCCAATTCCCGAAACTTCGCAAAATACAGAACTAAGTATTTCAGAACCACCTGTCCTGCAACCGGAGAAAGAAGTTACAGAAGTCGAAGTCCCTCTTACCGATCCGACACCAACGCCAAAACCGACAGAGCCGCCAAAGCCTAGGCCCAAAGAAACAGATAAACCACAGTCTCCTGACACTCCGCCTACTTATGAGGAGAAGGAAACTCAGCCCAATAAGCGGCAGGATGAGCCGAAAGCTGGTAACAAAAACGAAAATGGAAAAGTCCTCGTGCCAGGGTTCGGTTGGGTTGAGCAAGGAGGCCCTAGTCAAGGTAGCAAAAGTGAATCAGATGGAGATTGGAATAAACAAATAGGTACAATGGATTAATCTATTAATGAAGCAGAGGTACAGGTAATCACCTGTACCTCTTTGCTTTGGGAGGAGATTCGATTGAAACGTATCCTCATATCGGTTTTAACTTTATTGGTCATGGTTTCTTCCTTCTGTTCCCCTATTTATGCAAACGGCGACGGGAATATTGACAATGGCGGAGGGGACATGGGATCAGGAACAGCTCAAAATAAATGGACACCCGGTTATGACGGAGTACGGATTACCATAATCCACTCTAGTGACAAAGCAGTGGTTTCCACCCCTATTGACTATACCAACAAGACATTGCCTAGAGACATCATACACTTTGGAAAGACTAGCAAGATTCAATATCTAAATCACAGCCCATTGAAGCCCTCTACCGATATCTACCGATATAAAATCCCTGCATCGCCAATGCCACGCATAATCAGCTCTGGCGGCACCGTTACCGACATCGAGGTCATCAAAAAATATTTCACTTCTGAAGGCGCAGTAAAAATGGTAGCCAACGATACTGGCATCGAGTTCGATTCGTTAACTAACGGAAACTATAAGCTGTTGCTGGAGCCCATTGCGTATCTAACCTTTCAAGGCGTATTCATGTCGATGACTGCTCATGAAGCGGCTTTGTACGATCAAGTCCTTAGTGGCGGTCTACGTTCCAAAATGGTGAGCCTCACGCATCAAAATCTGCCTTTGTCCATGTTTCTTGAAACGCCTGACCTTGATTTTCCAGCATGGAGCGGCTCACGCAGAGGCAGAGTGAGCAACGACCAGATTATCTCATCCTTAGGACTTGGTATTGTCCGTTTTAACGGTGCGCCAACTACACCTCCACCACCGGTCCAGACAAGCGTGCAGTATCGTACCAATACCGATGTCATCACCTCCGTACGGCTCTCCACTTCCACCGCGATTACTCCCGAATCCCCAGCCAGCGTATCATTTCATATTTTGGATAGCCGTTATACGGTTAGCAATATTGTCATTCCAGAGGGGGACAGTCAACTGGTTTGGGTGAAATGGCGCACGCCAAGCCAGCCTCAGACACTCTCCATTCAGGTAAGTTCATCCAAGGGTTCATTAAGCGCATCTTCCATCACCGCCTCCATTGTTGATTTAAATCAGAATATCCCCCCTGATCCAAAGGCCACAGACCGAAATAACAGTTTTCAGCAACCGTCCATCCCTTGCTATGCGACCAAAACGTCCGCTTCATGGGGCATATGGTCTGCCCACTGGCATGAATATTGGGTTTGGATTCCCAAGTGGCGATGGATCAGCACGGGACCCGATTCCGGTTATTGGGTAGATAACGGACATTGGGTAGATCAGGGCTGGTGGGAATATACTTGGACAGGTTATCGTGCCTCGCTTTCGGCCACACAATCCATTTCCCCTGATGCCAAGTCTCCCACTACAGTTTCCGACCGTATCAAATCCGGATACGGAATTGAAATGGACGTATCGGCTGACGTGTCTTCAAATGCGCCCAGCAGCCACTTAACCGGTGCGCAAAATGCCGTTTCCTATTTCCCTGAGTTTAACTATCGAACATATTGGCGATTGCATGATCTGAAAACGAGTGGATTAAACGCCGACTTTTGGCTAAAAACGAATGACTTCTCCACTTATCAAAGTCGGGTGCACTTCACGCCAATCTGGTATCCGGACGGTTCCTATACCCCGATTACGCATGTATTGGATGCCTGGACCCCAGACGGGATGCTCACCCTGCAACTTCAAAGCTCCATCACCATATCCGATAATTTGTTTTCCGATTGGCATATCGCACCACTAAAATAACGAAAGGATGGTGCTGCTTCCATGCTGCTGCCGATCCTCATCCTGCTCCTCTGCCTCATAGGCGGAGGAGCTGTTCTATTTTTCCTCCGAACCAGCAAGCGACGATCGCAAGCGACGAGTGACGCAGCTAGGCAAACAGCGCAACAATTCGTCAACGTTCAAGATATTCAAGGACATTTCCTGTATACATTGGACGGATGGGTACTATCTTATCTTCGCATCTTTCCGATCAGCCTTGACCTGTTAAGTCTATCAGAGAAACGGATGCTCATCCGAAAGTTAACCGCTGAGCTTTCTTCCATTCGGTTTCCCTTTAAATTTCTGGCTGTAAGCCGACCCGTCGATATTTCGCCCTTAATCACAGATCTTTCCTCTCTTCTCCCCTCTGCAGATTCAGCCCAAAAGGAACTGCTGCGTCAAGAATTGATGGAGATGAACTCATTAGCGCTATCCGGTGAAGTGGTCGAGCGACAATTTTATTTGTCGCTCTGGCAGCGGCAAGGGCAAGGCGGCGAACGCGAACTACTAGACAAGGCAAAGCGACTTGTCCAGCACTTTGAGGATGCTGGGGTTCAAGCTCAACTCCTCAAACAACAGGAGATTGTTCGGCTATGCAATCTGGTAAACAACCCAGCATACAGTCATCTGGACCAAGCTGACCCAGAGGAAGCAATACCATTTTTATTTTACAGGGAGGGATAACACATGGACCCAGCTACTGCCAAGCTGTTGGCACAACTTGCCGTGAAAGTGGCAGCCGATGAAGAAGCACGTAAACGTCTCCTCCTTCTCATCGCAATTACTGCCGCCGCGCTATTACTTTTGATTGCTATGATTTTGCAACTGTTAACTTCACCAATCGAATCTCTCAAGATATTGCTCACTCCCAATGAAACGCCGATTGTAGAGGAATTGCGTACTGATTACGGATACACACAGTTGTTACAGAAAGAAGATGACGGTTACTTGGAAAGTAACGGCCAGCAATACGAGGGTGTCGTATTTCAAGACGGTAGCCGTGAGGTCGTGTACTTCAACCAAATGGATGCTCGATGGGCAGACAAGCCTTATGGCCCTAACGATACGATCGGTGTTGCCGGTTGCGGCCCTACTTCTCTTTCCATCGTTGTCTCCACGCTTACTGATCAAACCGTTGATCCAGTCGCCATGTCGAAGTGGGCTTACGACAATGGTTATTTAGCGGAAGGCACCGGCAGCTACCATAGCCTGATTCCAGACGGGGCCAAACATTTTGGCTTACAGGTAACAGGCGCAACCGCTAAGGAAAAGCAGACCATCATCGATGCTTTAGCTGCCGGTAAGCTCGTTGTCGCCATTATGGGCAAAGGCCATTTCACTTCAACCGGCCATTTTATTGTTCTGCGCGGCGTCACAGAAGATGGACATATTTTAGTCGCTGATCCTGCAAGTAAAAAAAGGAGCGAGCAAACTTGGGATTTCAATATCATCTTGGCTGAAGCCAGAAAAAACGCCGGTGCAGGCGGACCATTTTGGATTATTCATTCATGAAAGGAGTGGCACTTCATATGTCACGTGATACTTCCGTGTCCTCTAATCCCTCTTTGTTGAATGCGATCACACCAATGGGCCTTGAATTCTCACGCACAGGCCTCACCATCGGTGAAGAATCAGCAAAAATGTATGGCGTAATCCAATACCCTCAAAAAGTGGACATTGGTTGGCTCTCCCCTCTTACCAATCTGCCTGCTACAATGGCTGCCATCGGTTTTCGGCCGATTGACAACAGCGCGTTGATTAACGCCATCTCCAGGTCCATCACCCAAAACCGCAGTCTAGCCGACAGCGCAAAAGACCCGCTTACACGACAGCGGGCAGAAAAGGCAGCGGCAGACGGCGAACAAATTATGTTGCAAATCGACCAGAACGGCGAGACAGTTGGTTTGATGAATATGGTCGTCATGCCGTTTGCCCAGGAAGAAAAACATTTTACCCGTGCTTGCCGCCGCGTTGAAAATACATTCAGCATGATGCGCTGTAAACTTCGTACGCTCGCTCACCTACAAAAAGAAAGCTACACTCATTTATCTCCCTTATATCCAGCGCATGAGCAAATTGAACATGTGCTGAACAAAATTATGCCGATGAGCACCTTCGTCGGCGGGTTTCCCTTTGCCAGCAGTGGTTTCAATGACGGTACCGGGTATTATTTAGCTAAAGACGCCAGCGGCGGGCTCATTATTGTTGATCTATGGCGTCGCGGCGGCGATCGAACAAATTCCAACATCGTTGTGATGGGTGTAGCCGGTGTGGGTAAATCGACGGCGGTCAAGCATATCGCGCTTAGCGAGTATATGAAAGGAACCAAAATCATTTTTGTGGACCCGGAATCTGAATATAAGGAACTGACTCAGAAGTTAAACGGCGATTGGATTAATGCCGGTGGCGGTGTAGGAGGGAAAATCAATCCGCTGCAAATTCGCCCAGCTCCTCGTGACGAAGAAGACGAGGAGCATCCGCTTTATAAGGATGAAGGAAACGGCATGTCAGATATGGCCTTGCATCTCAAAAATTTGGAGATATTTTTTAATCTTTACATCCCTGATCTTACAATGATGCAAAAAGCCGTTCTCAAGCAATGTTTAATCGAGCTGTATCACCAGTTTCAAATCACTTGGACAACGGACATCTCTAAACTGACGAGTACGGACTTCCCTACCTTTTCCAATCTCCATGGCCTTCTTCAAGCTAAAGATCAGAATACAAACGATGAAGTCTATAAAGAATTAGCCCTGCTGTTGCACGATATTGCACACGGCGGGGATTCTTTTTTATGGAACGGTCACAGCACCATTCAAACCCGAAGCCGCTGCATTTGCCTGGACACGCATTCACTGCAAAATACGTCCGACAATATTAAGCGAACGCAATACTTTAATTTGCTGTCCTGGTGCTGGGAACAAATGTCGCAAGATCGGAATGAACGGGTACTACTGATCTGTGATGAATCTTACCTTATGATTGACCCGAACGTCCCACAAAGCCTTGTCTTTTTGCGGAATGTCGAGAAGAGAGCCCGGAAGTATGAGGCGAGTCTAGCGATCGTCTCTCATAGCGTAGTTGATTTTCTTGCCCCCGAGGTAAAAATGTACGGTCAAGCTCTGCTCGATATTCCAAGCATCAAAATCCTAATGGGAACCGATGGACAAAATCTCCAAGAAACACGAGAACTTTACAATTTAACCGAAGCGGAAGAGGAGTTGCTCGCCAGTAAAAAACGCGAACACGCCTTACTCATGATCGGCTCCAAACGCATGCACGTCCACTTCGAGATTCCCGAATACAAGTTTTCATATATGGGATCTGCAGGAGGACGATGAAGGATGAATAAAAAGAAGCAACTCATCGAGCTCTTCATTTATATCATCATCGTGATTGTGGGGGCAATCCTATTGATAATGAAAGAAGGATGACCATGATTCTATATTTGACCAGCCATTCAAACGTGAATTTACTAGATCAATTCGAGATGGAGCAGGACATGCCGGTAAAGAAACTGATCGGACAATTCTCGCTCCTCTCCTTTGTGGTCAAGGACATGCGACACTTTAACCATGTTCGATACATTGCGATTGATCGAAAGGCCATATTGGAATCCGATGATGAAATGATACAGGCCCTTTTATCGTTTCAAACGATGTACGAGATTCGTGTCATTGTCATTGCCGAAGGACTGCCGGACAGCAGTCACTTTCTACAGCAACTAATTCAAATTGGAATCACGAATGTGGTGACTTCAGAGCATATCAAGTCAATGTTGGAAGAAATACAGGATTGCTTTTCAGAGCAAGGGATGCAGCGATATATTACTTCTGCTTCCCCTGAACCAGTCAATAAACCACTGGCAGCTATAATACCCGATGAAGAACAATACGAATTTGACTGTAAAAACATACGGATTGCCGTAGCTGGTAGCGATCGACGGGTAGGCGTTACGACAACGGCAATGAATTTGATTTTTTGGATTCAAGCCCATGGAGGGAGTGCCTGTTATTTAGAAGCCAACACGAGCAAGCATTTGGCTCACATTATCCATCTGTTCGATCCGGAAAAAGTGGGTAACGCTTACGTAATGGAGGGGGCGGATTTTTATTTAACCTCGGAGTTTGATCGCGATTATAACTTTATTGTGACGGATTGTGGAGTTCTGGGTGAGCCCAGAATACAGGACTCCTTTACGAAAGCAGATGTTCGAGTACTCTGTGGCTCGGCTATGCCTTATGAACTGCCTGTGTTTTATCGGGCGTTGGAACGCTGTAAAGACCTGCCAGTATTTGCAGTCGGATTATCCGTAACTGAAAATTTAAAGCCACTCTTGCTTCAAGTGATAAGAAGAGATATCCTTTTTATGGATAGCTCCCACGATCTTTTTGATACTAAAGCTAACAGGCAATTATATCGCAAACTCCTTAATGATTTTATTTAATGGCTCTGCTAAATAAAAAGCAGGGAGTAACAGGGGAAAGCTTCACATGTTGATTCGACAAACATTCCCTCGAAGTTGCCAAAGACGCTGTTATACTCAGGGAATACTTGGTCCAATACGGTTTGGAACTGTAACAAACTGTCCTGTTTATGAAATAGAATGAACTGAGATTCCAAATAATGTAGGCCTACTGCAGCTTGACTTGTACCCCTACAAGCTTGTCTGATCATTTAGGTTCATCAAAGCTTTAAGATTGTGTACTGTATATTCCGGGGACCAAGGTTGTCCCTTTAAGCCTTGATCAAGATTGAATAATATCTCTACGAGACGAACGTAGCGGATAAACGGAAGGATGAAAGCGAAATCCGTTTCCGGAACAGGTCCGCCCGCATTTCGGTAGTCTTGCAGGAAGGCATGGGCATTGCGAGAGTCCATCCGATTTTCCTCGTCATCGTGACAGAACTCCCAGATCGAACGGGCAAGCTCATAAATGAGCCACTCTTTCCCGCATTCATCCCAATCGATGACGGCTGTAATTTGTCCGCGGCGATCGGTTAACAGGTTGCCTCCATAATAATCTCCGTGAATAAACCCGCTCATGAAGCGCGTCCCGTCCTGACGGAGACGGCCTACCCACCGCTCCATCCGTTCCTTTTAAGCTTGAATGAATCGTCGTGCCTGATTGATCTCCTTGATGCAGAGCTCTTTCTGTTCCGTGCGGGCAACACTTAATCGCAGCCCCTCTCGATTCCCGAAAAACCGTTGTTCCAACGTGGCCCAGTTCCACATCAAATTCAGGTCCCAATTCAAATTGACGATAGACTGGTGAGCTGGTTTCTGAGGGATATCGGGGGTTCGCGCAGACACAAGATGCAAATTAGCCAACATGGCGGCCGCATTTTCCCGGACGAAATCGTTCCCGGGGTCGGCAATCTCCCCTTCAATAGGGGAAAAGCGTCATCCATTTTCGTTCATAGCCCGTATATGTGACACCTTTGCAGGTACAAATCGGCATCGGAACTTCTTTCACATGGGTATGTACGAGCGCAACCAGCCTATGTTCATACAACAATCGATCCAGGCTTGTGGAAGCGTGACTAACTCGAAGCACGTAATCACCAGACCCGATTCAAGTCGCATTACCGTGTTCCAATACCCGCCGGTTAACGCGGTCACTCGGCGAATCTCGCCGATTTCGTAACTTTCCTCAATTTCTTTCCTCAGTTGGTCCGAAATCATGATTAAAAAACCTCCTCACGAGGAACTCCGAAGCTGGAATTCGTACACTGCACTTGTTAGTGGCCCCTTAGTTGTCCATTTTTTTCGCAAGCAGCAATTCATCATCCCGTACATAGTTGCAACGCTCATACATGCGAATCGCACGGTCATTGCGGCTGCCAGTTAATACTTTGATCTCCGTCACTCCGCGGATTTTCAGCTTCTCCTCCAGACTAGTAATTAATGCTGTCGCGACACCTTTTCTTCGCACCGAGGGTTCGACATACAGTTCCGTTATTTCTCCCAGAAGTTCTTCGTAACAGAAAGACCGAAAGCTTTGAGCGCAGCCAAACCCAATCACCTGTCCATCGATTTCCGCTACAGCAATGATTTCGTTGCACGTACGCATACTGTCCACAATTTCCGCAGCCAGTCTTCGATTCCCTCCATTAAACTGTTGATTCAGAATGGCAAGTTGTTCTGCGTCATCTTCTATAGCCGGTCTTGTCTTTATCCGCACTTTATCACCTATTATTCTTATTTCATCCTTGAACGAATATCCAAAGTCAAAACGGAATGCGATTGGATTGTTGCATAATTTTCTCGCTACGGTGCAATAGTATTCTAACGAGATTGACCCTCTGGTTTCCTTTCAGTCCTTTCTCAGGAACAGCCTAATTTCGGGGGAGTCACCTCGTTAATTGGGACATTTGTCAACAGGAGAATACTGTGTTAGGGCTTTTCACCAGATCTAGCACTCCAAAAGAAGCCCAAAACCGGTTGCCAGAAAATCGATAATCCAAGCCTATAGCCGCTGTCTTCACCGGTTCATGAAGGAACCGCACGGTAAAATCGGTCAAAATCTATGATTCGGAGCCGATGGGTACAATCATCCCAAAGAATATTATCGTAATGGAAATCCCCATGCACAACCCATGCCTGAACGGATGCTGAAACCGGACAAGGGATTTGGTTCAGGTGCGAGCGATGCATGGCTCCATACTGTTGCCAATTCTTTTCCTATTTCATGCGAAGTTGAGCTATCCTGCCAAGATATATACCATAGCGATGATATTCTTCTCCGAGCGATAGCCACGAGCTTTCCGCTTGCCTGCTTGAAATATTCACGCCTTCAAGCAGACCGTTCGTTAGTTTGGATGAAAACCACCGAACAACCCATCGTAGTGGATTTGCAGCATTTTTGCAAAATCAACCATGGGAGAGAATCGACAGCGCAGGCCCCACTGAATCCAGTCTTGCAGCACCATCGTTGCGATCTCAGCCGGGTAACGGTAGATCTCTTGCAGGTCAGACGCATCCGGTAGGCTTTTGCGGTATCCAGATCACAGTCTTTCAGTTTTGCCATGTTTTCTATCTGAGCAGCCGTCAGGTTTTCCGGGTTCTTTAGCCACATGTATCGCGCGTCTTTAACTCGGCGCAGCTTTTCCGTTCGGTGCGGCGTACTTCATCTACGGCCTCATTGGCTGCCTGAATGACATGGAACTTACCGAAAGAGTAAAAGTTTGAGTGGCGCGGCCAGCTCGAGCACCGGTTACCGCCATACGAGCCAGGTATTCGGGTTTGTAAACAGATTGGCCCGTGGAGATCAATTTTGCCAATGGTCACTCTTCTGTTGCGCGGCTTGACTTGATCCATGGTGATGATCTCGATTTTCGTCGCCACGTTTCTGGGCGCTGCGGAATGGTCGATTGTGACGACGGCCATTCCATCGTAGCCCCGGGCGAGCCGGTCCAATGCGTCTTAACCACCGAGACTCATCGCGGAGCATCATGCTAGTAGGGCGGCCCGCTCAAGACCCTCACCGATCCGCTTAGAACATTTCCGGGTTTACTCCCGTTCAAGTCCTTCCCCATTCGCTCGATGACTATTGATTAACTGTAAAACCCACTCTTCGTCAATGCGGAGTTTTTCCAAACGGTGCCGGAAAAAGATCAGAATATACTGCTGTTCCCCGTCTGGTATCCGCTCATCCTTGTCCACATACTCAATCCGTTCTTCCTCATGGCGGATTTCATAGCGCAGGTAATCCTTGTACTGGTGCAAAATTAAAAAGCGCAGCTCTCTACTGATCAGATCAAAATTTTTCAGTTTAATATAAAAGTGCAGCTCGTAATCCGGCGTGTATGGAATCGGCTCTTCCATCAACCGAGAAAAGCGCATTTTGCCTTCTTCGGTAATGTTATACATTATTTTCTTCTTTCCTCTTCCCTGTCGAGCGCCCTCATCGGGGACCTGCTCGATCAGCCCGTCTGCTAGCAGGCCGTGAATGAGCGGATAAAGCACCCCCCAGCTAATTTTTCGCGTAGGTCCAATAGCCCCGTTCAAGATCTGATGCAACAAATAGCCATGCATCGGGTTAATCATCAATTCGCCGAGTACGAATAATTCGTTCAAGTATATGGCCTCCCCTATAAGTTTAACTGCTCTTATTATATCGAAGAGATATAATAAGTAAACAACAGTATAGCTTACGCTTGCCCGAAAAAAGAAAAAGCCGCGGTCGTCGCGACTTTTTCCAGGCCGAATCCGTTTGTGGCCAATTCCGGTTTCTTTCTTTCGTGCCCTCGTCAAGCCGACTGCTGGTGCGCCATCAGCTCGCGGTGTTTCGGCAGGAGCTGCACGGCGAGCAGGTTCGCAATCGCAATGGCGCACATGAGCAGAAAAACGGCATGCATTCCGGCAGCCAGCTCCGATTTGGAGTCGAGCGTTGTCACATGATGGTTGTAAATCGTGCCGAACACCGCGATGCCGATCGTTTGGCCCATTGCGCGCAATAGCATGCTGGAAGCGTTGGCGACTCCACGATTTTCCCAGCCGACGGCGGATTGCACGACAACGGTTGAGGGCGTCGCGACAAAGCCCATCCCGAGCCCGATTACAACGAGGATACCAATCCAGTAAACGTAAGGAGAGTTCATCTGAAGCGCGGCAAGCCAAATGAAGCCGGCCACCACCAGACCAGAACCGAACACGATCGACGCCTTCACCCCCATCCGGTACATGAGCCTGCCGGCTATGTTGGAAGCGAGCGGCCATGCCAGTGACATCGGCATGACGATCAGGCCCGAGCTTGTCGCGGAATGGCCAAGCACGGACTGAATCCAGATTGGCGAGTAAATCGTCAAGCCCGTCGTGATGCTGAACGTCAGAAAACCGCTGACATTTGTCACGTTCAATACGCGGATGCGGAAAATCGACAACGGTATCATCGGCTCCTCCGCCCGTTTTTCGATCCAGAGGAACAACAGCAAAAACACGGCCGCTACCGCGAACAGCCCTATAATCAACGGGGAACCCCACGGATGGTCGGACCCGCCACTCAGCAGCGCATACAGGAGCGCGGAAAAGGAAACGGTAAAGGTGAGCGTGCCGAGGTAATCGATTTTTTTCACCCGGCGCTCAATCGGTTGGTGCAAAAATACGGTGACCAGCAGCAAGGCGGCGGCACCGATCGGCACGTTGATGTAGAAAATCCAGCGCCACGACACCTGATCGACGAAATAACCGCCGATAAGCGGGCCGAGCAAGCCTGCCACGGACCAAACGGACGAGAAGACGCCCATCATTTTGCCGCGTTGCTTGCCTGAGAACAAATCGCCGATAATCGTAAAGCACACGGGCGCCAGTGCCCCGGCCCCGATTCCTTGCAAGGCCCGGAACCAAATGAGTTCCGCCATTGACTGTGCGGCCCCGCATAAAATGGAACCGAGTACGAATAAACCGATGCCGACAGTGAACACGGCTTTGCGCCCAAACAAATCGGCGAGCTTGCCGAAAATAGGCACCGCCACACAGGTGGTCAACGTGTAAACCGCGAAGACCCAACTGAATAGGCTCACACCATGCAAATCAGCGATAATATGCGGCGTAGCGGTGGCGACGATGGTCACGTCCAACGCGCCGATGAACATCGCCGCCAGCAGTCCGATGATAACCATGTTGACGTTGGTTTTCGGTGTCAAGAGAAGACTCCTTTTTTCATTGTCCCTTATTCTCACCTTGGCTTAACGATTACAAACCAAGTAAAGGGTATTGCCTTCAGGATCGCTGAAGTGTACGACTTGGGCTGCATTGCCTTCTACATAATCATGGAAATGAATATCCCGGGATTTTAGTGTCTCGATGACAGATTCCAGTTCCTCTACCTCAAATCCAATAGACATTCTACCCGATGTTCCCGGTTTAACACCTTGGTCACCTGAAAGATGTAGGAGACCGATCGTCAATCCCGGTGCTTCGACCTGCGCAAAATGCCCGTCCATTTCGTGTTGAAGCTTTAGTCCAAGGGTTTCGACATAAAATTTTACTGCGTTTTTTAAATCCGCTACCATGACAGTCACATTGCCACTCTTAAACATGGTATATTTCCTCCTTTTTATGTTTGATCGTTCTTATTATATCAAAAAGATATAATGTGTAAATATAATTTTGTGATATAATAAACTCAGTTGGTGCTTTGGGTGAACTTTTCCCAGGGATTCGGGACGGTGACGCTTCGAAGGCTTATGACCCACTCATACAACCGTATCCCGGACATGAAAGTCGAAAGTCATTTGAAATCTATTCAAAGCTTGCAATTACCGATGCCCAGCAGGAATATAACCAGGTTATTAATAAATTCTCCAATTGATTCTATCTACATTGCCCTTGGTGTCAGCTACGCTGGTACTACCCCACTTGGTGTCTCTTGACTTAGTTATATTATTAATAGTATTATTATGACTATGAAAAGCAACTTCATTAAAAAATCACCTGTCGCTTTAGCCGTACTTTGTTTTCTGATCGAGGAGCCGATGCATGCTTATCGTATGCAGCAGCTTATCAAAGAGAGGGGGAAAGAAGAAGTTATTAACGTTCGCCATCGAACGAGTATTTACCAAACGATTGATCGGTTGCATCGAGACAAGGCCATTGCTATCCAAGGAAAGAAAAAAAATGAAGGGAAACCGGATTTAATTATTTACGAAATTACGGATCTGGGGCGAGATGCTGTCTATTCTTGGATGCGGGAAATGATCTCTACACCTGCTCAGGAATTTTTAGAGTTCCCTGCTGCTGTTTCTTTTCTGGCACTGTTGACGCCCGAAGATGTAGCAATGCTCTTCAAAAAAAGAGTCCACGCCCTTGAAAACATGCTCACTCGACTCGAAAATGAGCTGCAAACCGTCGCATCAATGGGTCTGCCCCGCTTATTTTCGCTTGAGACAGAATACCAACGAACGGTGCTTGCAGCCGAATTGGAATGGATCCATTCCATTATCGCGGATATCCAAAATGAAAAGCTGAAATGGAGTATGGAAGAATTGCGTGAGATAGCCCAGCATATTGATAACCGCTCTGATTGAAAATCTAACGGATAACGGAAGGTCGTGCTGTTGATGAATAACCCCCTAAATAACTCTTTATCCGATGAAACCGTTCCGGTTCTCGTTGTGGGAGGAAGCCTGGTAGGCTTATCCTTCTCCCTATTTCTGGCTCGCCAAGGAATTAAGCCATTGGTCGTTGAGCGCCATCCGGGAACAGCCATTCACCCGCGCGTCTCGAGTTTAACTGCCCGAACGATGGAAATTTACCGTATGGCCGGTATCGAGGAGGATATTCGCCGTGAGGAACCTCCTTTTCCTCGAGAATTTGGCGTCATGTTTGTGGAGAGCTTGGCTGGGCAAATGTTTGATAATTTGATGGAAGATATGAGTGCTTACTTCACGGATCTTAGTCCTGTTGCGGGAAACGGCATTGCACAAGATCTGCTTGAACCGGTCCTTCGGGCACAGGTTGAGCAAGCCAGCGTTGATTTGCGCTACAATGTAGAACTGATCGAGTTTGAACCCGATGCGGACGGCATCTCGGTCGTTATTCGTGACCGAATCAGCGGCGAAACTCGGCGTGTTCGGTCCGAGTATTTGGTTGCAGCGGATGGGAGCAAGAGTGTAACCCGCACACAATTAGGCATTGGGCAGCATGGGGAAGGCACGATCTGTCATCTGATCAGCATGGTTTTCGATGCAGACATTCATGAGCTGTTTAATAGTCAAAACGCGCATATGTGTTTTTTGCCAATGATACAACAAGCGGAAGTCTGGTGCTGTACCCCGGAACTCACAGGAGACCCCATTTATACCGATTGGACGTTGTATATGATCCCGAAGAGGAAACCATGGAGGATTATCCAGAGGAACGCTGTATCCGGTTAATTCGGGCGGCGATCGGAATTCCAGACATTTCGGTTACGATTAAAAAGGTTTTGACTTGGGAAATGGCCGCCCGCGTAGCGGACCGATTTCAACAAGGAAGAGTATTATTAGTCGGCGATTCCGCGCGGGTTCAACCTCCAAGCGGCGGTTTAGGCGGCAATACCGGCATCGCCGAGGCACAGAACCTCGCTTGGAAGCTTGCCGCTGTCTTACGCGGTGAAGCAGGTCCGGATTTGCTTGCCACTTAAGATGAGGAGCGGCGACCTGTCGCGGATTACACAGTGGAACAGGTAGTCATGCTCTCGCAGCAGCGCGAACATGATGGGTCGGAGGGGATTACCGTCAATACCCTGCATGTCAATATGGGATATCATTACCAGGGCGGCGCAATCGTCCCGGAAGCAGGTTCGAACAGCCTCCCGCTTGTACAGCCGCCCGAGTTATGGACGGGTCAGCCGGGAACCCGCGCGGCGCACGTCGTTCTCGAACGGGATGGTCAATCCGTCTCCACCATCGATCTATTTGGCACTCGATTTGTCTTGCTCGTCGGTCCAGAAGGACAAAGCTGGCTGCAGGCTGCGCAAAAGGTTGAAAAGAAGCTAGGTCTTCCCATGGATGTGTATCAGATTGGCGGTCAACCTAACGACTTTATCGATCCTGGGAACGATTTTCTTAACGCATACGGAATCACTTCCACAGGGGCAATCATCGTGCGGCCAGACGGGTACATCGGATGGCGAAAAACAGTCTCCGGGGAAAACAAGGAACATTTGGAACAAGTGCTTACGGATGCACTGTCAACCATTCTCTTTCGTTAACAGAACACATTACAAGGGAGAGGAACACGATCATGCTTACCTTTGAATATTCCGAAGTTTATGAATATCCCGCATCCATCATTTATTCGCGTCTTATTGATTTGAAGGGGCGGGCTTCCTGGATGAAGGGGATTATAGAGAATCGCGTCGCCACTGAAGGCCCTGTTCGATTAGGAACCCAATATTTCGAAAGCGGCAAATATTCAGGCTTCAAAAGCGAAAAAACGATGATCGTAACGGAGCTGGTTCAGAATCAATTGTTGACGATGGAAACACCCCCCGATCAAAAACAATACTTTCGTGAAAGTTATCTGGTTGAGCCGGTTTCCGAAACATCATGCCGGGTTCATTTTACGATTCAAATCGGGGACGTGCCAAAGGTGGCCGAATTTTTCATGCGTCAATCGATGAAAAAAGAGCAGCCGAAAACAGCTGCCAGCCTGAAGGCCGCTCCATAACTAACATCCGTGCGCAACTGGATGCAAGAGGGCGATTCTTGACACCGGCCAGAATAAATTCAGGGAAAGAGGGTTAGCCGTGTTCGAATCGCTAATGGCATTAGAGTTTTTGTTATTGTTATTACTCGTGGGCGTCTGGGGAATTACCGGATATGTTGGGAATCATCTCAAATATTTGAGAGGACGCGAAACAAGATTCAGGGGATGGTTGCAAGTAACAAAAATCGGCGTCGGTGCCGGAATGGTTCTTTTTCTGCTTTGGGTACTTGATATCCTTCTAATTGGGATAAATTTCGGCTGGCTATTCGTGATGGATCGATCGGGTTGCAATTATTTTCCCTCTGTTAGGGTTGCCGGCGCTTGCGGTGATGATCTTTGCACTGCCCAACCTTTCGAGAGTAATTACGGCCGGGAGTTCTTTGCGGTCTCTCATTGTTCCCGTACATGTCATGTTAGTTGGAGCGGTACTTGCCTTTTTTCTTGTAACGATAGACATACCGGCGATTCCTAATACAGAAGATATTGTGATGTATGGCGGGACTCTGATCATTGCGGTTGTGCTGCTATGGTTTTATCACGGCAGGAGGCTGAGGCTTCTGGAACATCGAACTCCTCGGTTAAGCATAACAATCGCGAGAAGCGCCGTGTACCCTGTTCTGGCACTCGGCACAGCGTTGATTGTATTGGTAATCGCTCAGAAGATGAGTGAATTTCCCGGGAGGATGGAGATGGTCCACCATCAAACCGCTGATTATGGAGGAGGCGATCCCATCCCACTTGACAATATGCATGCCCACCATAGAGGTCACGATTCCGGTGCATCCGACAAGTTGATTAGTGTTGTGGACTTGAAAGGGCCCCAGTCTGGAATTCCTGACAAGACGTATGTCCTCTACGCCGAAACGAAGAAGATTCAACTTGCTTCCGGCGAAACGATCGAAGCATGGACTTTTAACGGGCAGGCTCCGGGTCCCAAGCTTGTTGCCGATGAAGGGGATTTGGTGGAAGTTCAACTGGTGAACAAGAACATTACGAGTGGCGTTACCCTCCATTGGCACGGTGTAGATGTCCCGAATGGCGAGGATGGTGTTGCCGGAATGACGCAGGATGCGGTGATGCCCGGCGAGTCGTATACTTATCGTTTTGTCGTAGAAGAAACTGGGACACATTGGTATCACTCCCATCAACAATCCTCGATCCAAGTGCAAAAAGGGCTGTTTGGAGCCTTTATTATACGTCCATCCAATCAGCATGAAACAAAAATGATCGATACGACGATTGTGGCGCATGATTGGATGACGCCGGACGGCAGAAGTATTCCGGCGCTCGATAAGGATGACTCATTCCTGCAAAATCTGGTTGATCCGGGTTTGCCGGTGCGGTTGCGTCTCGTGAATGCAGGCAATTTGACCCGCACGTTTTCCTTGAATGGCGCCTCTTTCAAAGTCACGGCCATCGATGGATATGAGGTGAACGAACCTGGTACTGTGACGGATCGTTTATTGCGAATTGGAGGCGGGGGGCGTTACGATGTCGAATTCATCATGCCGGACACTCCCGTGACGCTAGCCATGCTCACGGACGAAGAGCCGGTCGGTAGAGTGTACAGCAGAAACGGTGATAGCGACCCCGAGGTGATGGAGGAAGGCGAGATTTTGGACATCACCCAGTATGGAGCGCCGACACGTGCCCCATTTGATACCTCCACAGTGTTCGATAGGGCATTCACGCTGATTTTGGATCAAACCTACTTTGGTGTCTATAATGGGGAGGCAGGACAGCAATGGGTCATTAACGGCAAAACATTTCCCGATACTCCGACGCTGATGGTCAGGGAAGGGGATCTCGTGAAGACTACATTCGTAAACCGGAGTTTTGCCGACCATCCGATGCACCTTCATGGACATCATGTTCAAGTCCTCAGTAAAAATGGACTTCCAGTTAGTGGAAGCCCTCTTGTCTTGGATACGGTCAATATCGAACCAGGCGAGACGTTAGAGGTTGCTTTCTTGGCAAACAACCCCGGATTATGGATGGACCACTGTCACAATCTAGATCATGCACAAAAAGGGATGACGATGCATGTAGCCTACGAAAATGTATATACCCCTTTCACGATCGGCAGCGAAACGGGCAATCATCCGGAATAAAATTGGAGAGTGATTATGAAACAAGTACGGATTCCATCGGTTTTGCATGAAGTCTTTGGCGAAAAACAACCTATTCTTTTTATAGTTGCGATTCTGCTTTTTGGCGGACTGCTGACGGCTCTGTTGTATTGGAGATACCCTGAGATGACTGTCCATTTACCGATCTGGCGCAGAGCCCTGGCTTTATTTTTCATTTTCGATATTTTCGCAGGCTGTATAGCTAATTTTACGCCTTCAACTAGCAACTTTTATGCGGCAAGGAAAAAGAATCGAATTGTGTTCATTTCCATTCATATTCATATCGTGATCATTTCGGTTTTATTAAACACAGCGGTCGGATATTCAATAGCTGTATGGGCGTATACAATAACAGGTGCATATATCGTCAA
This sequence comes from Paenibacillus sp. J2TS4, assembly GCF_018403245.1. Classification (GTDB taxonomy): domain Bacteria; phylum Bacillota; class Bacilli; order Paenibacillales; family NBRC-103111; genus Paenibacillus_L. The sequence goes on along the minus strand of NZ_BOSH01000001.1, from coordinate 145,846 downwards.
CTCACTAATTGGAAGGGAGTTACAACTGTTTGTCTCAGGCTTGCTTCTGTCCATTGGCCTAGGTTGTATTCCTTTACTGCCTAATATCCAGCCTTACATGTTGATTACTTGCCTATTATTTATGATGAAAGTATTATTTGGCTTTGCTGTCGACCACTATGGCAAAGCCTTCTGTAACAAAGGTAAGTCCGTATGAGCGCATTAGGAAAGGAGCAAACCATGATCGAAAAGGTAGAACTGCTTACCCGTCAACAGCAATTGCAGGTTGAAGCAGCTGCCGTTGCGGAAGAAATGAACCTCATTCCGTTGTTGAAAGCAGCCGGTATGCCCGTAACAGTAGGGAGTGCGGCCCTAGGATTAATGACTTGGAGAGATTTCGATATGACAGTCATTTGTTCCAAGCTGGACATCGCTACAATCTCTGGAATTGCTTCGCAATTGATGTTCAATCCCGGGATTCGGGATATGCAATTCATTAACGATACTGGAAGCTGGAACACCAACCCAGCCTACCCAGATGGATTTTTTCTCGGTATAACATATAAGTCCAACAACGGAAACCAGTGGGAATTGGATATTTGGTTTGTAGACGAGCCAGAAAAACAACCCGATCTGCAACATATTCGCACGATGCCCGATCGTCTAACTCCGGAGACGGTTGTTTCTATCTTAAGCATTAAAACCGTCTGGGTATCACGAACCGAGTATGGAAAACAGGTAAAAAGCTTTGATATCTATACGGCTGTATTAGACCATAAAGTGAGCACTCCCGTCGAATTCGAGCAATGGCTGCAAAACCGCAACAATATATCATCTTGAATCTTTGGAGGTGGGGAAGTCAGATGCCGGATTTTTCAACTTTATTGGCTTATGTTATCGTTGTTGTTTTGCTTTTTTTAATTCCAGGCCCCGCTGTTCTTCTTACCATTACTCGCACAGTTCAAAATGGACGCAAAGGAGGCATTATGGCAGGGCTTGGCATCGCAACTGGGGATTTTCTTCACACCTTATTTGCTACTGTCGGGCTTTCTACTATACTAATGACCTCGGCTCTCGCCTTCAATTTTGTTAAATATGCAGGAGCGGTATACTTACTATATTTAGGAGTTCGCGAAATGATGAGTAAGCCATCAGAACCGCGACTTCCAAAGGTTAAATCGGCGGGAGCCTTAAAGTCATTCGTTACGGCAACAGTTGCAGAAGCTCTTAATCCAAAGACGGCTCTATTTTTTCTGTCGTTTTTGCCTCAATTTGTTCATCTTGAACGAGGCCACGCCGCCACGCAGTTTTTGATACTAGGTTTCGTTTTTGTGAGCTTAAGTGTATTGTATACAACATCGATTGTATTAGGTATCTCTGCGTTTGGAAAAATGGTTAAACGGACGACATGGATAAGCCGTTTAAGCCGCCTAAGCGGCAAGTTCGTCGGAGCAATCTATATCGGATTAGGCCTAAAGGTTGCCTTCCAAAGACAGTAATGATAGATTGTGGTATGACTTTGGTTACGGGGCCAGCTAACATAACGCAGTCATTTAAGCATGAAGTTTAAGCTCATTGGCTCCAAACGAGCTCAGGCTCGTAGAGAGAAGTTATTGGTAGCAGTTTGATCTTCACTACTTCGGCAATGATATCCAGTCCATACTGTTGCGATGAATGCAAAGCCATATCAAGAATCATCACATCATACTCCAGTTGCATGTTCGCTCGAGTGTCTGATTCTTTGTTTGTTTGTGTTTTCCTTCATTACAGGTATGGCAGACACCACATGGAGAACAAGTTTTTCTCCGCGTTATATCCGCCAAATCTGTATATTAATTATTTGGGTATTCCAACATTTTGAGCAGAATGACCGCTCTCGTCGCCATGTCGTTCGGAGCGAATTGGTTCCCTCCGCGGCCACTGACGATGCCGAGCTTACGAATCGCTTTCACCGCACCTTTCTCCCATTGTGGGATTTCGACGTCATCTGCGAATTTTAAACCTTGGCGTGAATCTGAAGTTTAAGCGCACGAGCGATCATTGCCGCTATCTCCGCACAGTCTGCGCGTTTGATCGGAAGCTGCCATCATCGCATCCATCCACGATGCCTGCTTGTACCGCATTGCAACGGCTTTCTGTCCAAATAAAAAAAGTCTTAGACTAAATAAAGTGTTAGACTAGGAAAATATAGTTGTAGACTGAGAAAATAAAGACTGGCCGCTGGCATTAAGCTAACCGGCAGAATAGTATAAGATTAGCTGACCCAGAAATAGAAAAAGGAGAGATAAATTTGAGAACGGATTTAAGTAATTGGACACCACTAACTGTATCGGAAATAACTCGGGTATTTTCCGACATTCCGATTTGGTGGTGTGTCGCTGGGGGTTGGGCCTTAGATTTACATCTATGCAGGCAAACAAGGCAACATAGTGATATCGATGTTATTATCACTCGCGATGAACAACTAATCGCTTATAGGTATTTAAGTCGTGATTGGATGTTATACAAGGCTCAGGATGGTATGCTAGATCTTTGGGAAGATGGAGAGTACTTGGACTCGACAGAGGACATTTGGGTTAGTAAGAGTAGTGAGATGCCTTGGGCATTTCAGATTATGATAATTGATACTGAAGAAAATTCTTGGATATATAAGAGAGATAAATCAATTAAAAGACCGATTGATGAAATTATTTTGAAAACTAAAGAAGGCATACCCTATTTGAGACCTGAAATCCAACTTCTCCATAAAGCAGGTGGTTCGCAAGTGCGAGAAAAGGATTATATTGATTTCAAAACAATGCTTCCATCTCTTCTACAACAAGAAAAAGAGTGGCTGAAATTATCTTTAAATCGCCAGTTTCCACAAGGTCATGACTGGATTGACTTTATTAAACACTGAAACTTAATCACTTATCATAATATAACTAAATTGTTAAATATACAGGAGCGGTATACTTACTATATTTAGAAGTTGGCGAAATGATGAGTAAGCCATCGCTACTTTCAAAGGTTAAATCGGCGGGAGCTTTAAAGTTATTCGTTACGGCAACAGTTGCAGAAGTTCTTAATCCAAAGACGGCTCTATTTTTTCTGGCGTTTTCCCTCAATTCGTTCATCTCGAACAGGCCATGCCGCCACGCAGTTTTTGATACTTGATGTCGTTTTTGTGAGCTTAAGTGTATTGTATACAACAGTAACGAGATAGTAGTTTGTTCAGCCAATCCAGCGTGTCCACTGGCGTTGGATTCATCATGGTGGGGTAAAGATGGAGCAGGTCCCTGTCTATCCCCTCGGCAATGAGTTGCCCAGCATTCCAGAGCGCTGCACTCGCTACTCGGTGCAAATGTCTTGTCCACCAACGTTACAAAGTACGGCTGCTATAATGAGCGGTAGGAGCAGTCGTGCTTACCGCGGTCTGCCGCCAGGAGAGCCTCTTGTGTTTGCAGTTATTGCCGATTCCCGGACCCAAGTCGTATGGCGGGCCCAAGGCACCAGGAAATCAGGCAGTAGCGAGAACGTTATTTTACAGTCTGGACAATACCAGCGGTAGACCGGGATCCGGGCGACTTCCTTCTTCGTCGCAACTTCTCTCCAATAACGACAGTGTTTATGCAGAAGCCGCCCGCAATCTTCACAGCAGCTCTTGACGTCAGGAGATTTACTTCGAACATACTAATGCCTATAGACAATGATTATACTAAACTGAGATGAAACTTCATCTGCAGGAAGGGGTTTATCGTTTTAATCCACCAAATTACAATCCCCATGAAAGAGGATCCGAGGTATTCGATCAGCAATTCCTTGGATATCGCTATCGGGGAGTTTCCCTGAGCAGGTTTTCACCCCTCAATTGATTTATTAGTGGTATTCTCCATCTTCGCTTGAAACGGATAGATTCTAATCTCTTCAATTAACATGGAATGGTAAAGGTCATATTTAGAGAAATATGATCCAGTACAGTTTGCATGACAGTCTCGATAAGAGAAATATTGAAAGGGTACATGCTGATGGGACAAAGAACGACTGCATCCTTTAATTCGCTCAACAGTTCATTCATACATGTATCTAATAAAACAGGTTTGTTTTGGTAGTGAAGATAAAAAGTGTTTCGATTAATCATAGGCCGATCGGCAATATCCTGGATCGTTATCGCTTCATATCCCTTTTCCTGAATAAGATCATAATACGCCTTCGAAATCAGTAAAACACTGACTGTCGATAGGTTTTGTGTTCGATTATAAATATCTACTGCCGTATATAGTTAGTCGCCATGCGCGGCACACTAAAAAAGCTCATCAAAAATTGTCTCCGATGAACTTTTAGTGGAGCAATTTCTCCAACGTTAAGCATTAACACATCGTTTAATTGGCCTGAAATCTATGAAAAAACCTTGTGTATCCCTTTTCAAAGTTTGGTTTTCTCGGATTGCCCTGGATATTTTCAATCATATCATACAAACCATAGATCCTATCATACATTTGGCTTCTCTCATATAATATTGCAGCTTCTGAACCATACTCCTCAAACACTGCATGCCTGAATTCTTCAGGGTAATAACACATATACATAAAATCTAATGCTGGATCTTCTTTTCCTGCTTCACCAAAATCTATGATTCCGACTCGACTGGTACACTCATCCCAAAGAATATTATCGTAGTGCGGTTTTAATGATGGTCGGGTCGGAAGAGTCGTCTTCTATTTTGTCGCGCAGACGGCTTATATGTACAAAAACGGCGTTATCGTCCCCCACATAATCATACATCCATACACTCGAATAAATTTGCGCTTTCGTAAAAACCTTTTTGGGATAGGTGAAAAATAGCTTAAGGATCTCGAATTCTTTGGCTGTAAGACTGACTTTCCGATCTGGCTTGATCAGCGAATAGTCCTCCATATTTAATTCCAGCCTCCCCAGTCGTACGGCAGTTTCCTTTGACGGTGCATAGGAGTAACCGGCCCTTCGAAGCAGGGCATGTATTCGTGCGTTCAATTCGCCCATCGAGAATGGCTTTGTGATGTAATCGTCCGCCCCCAATTCAAGACCGAGGATTTTATCCGTTTCTGAATCTTTTGCCGATATAATAAGCAACGGCGCCAAGCAACGTTCTCTGATATGGGCCATCACCTTCTTGCCGCTTATCTTGGGCAGCATCATATCCAATAAAATGAGATCAAAATCATTCTTGCTAAAGATAGCCAAGGCTTCTTCGCCATCGGCTGCTTCGACAACATTAAAGTGATCCGCTTTTAAATGCTTCACAATCATCTCACGGATCTCCTTTTCATCTTCTATGACCAATACTGAAGTCAAATCATCCACCTCCTCCTGTCCTGAACGTTTACATTTCAACACACAATCAAATACTTTAGATTCTTCGAAAAAAAATAATAAAAACCGTTTGGAAAAATTTGAGACGGGCTAGCCGCCTCAACTCTCGATGGTCTGATATTATTTCGATATCAACCCTTTTTCCAGACATTTTTTTATTGCTTGGTCACGATTGCTTACATCCAGTTTCGCATACAATTCGGAAGCATAGTTCCTTACAGTGCCCTCCGACAAAAAAAGCCTGGCGGCAATGGTCTTATAACGCATTCCTTTAGCTAGACAGTTGATGATTTCAAGTTCCCGCGGCGTCAGTCCATACTCATTTTGGTCATGTTTTTCATAGGAGACATTTTGCTGTTTCATTTGTTCAAACACCTGATTGGCAATTTCATGATGGATAATGGTATCCCCGCTATGAATGAAACGAAGGGTATCCATGAGCTCTTTCGGTTGAACGGACTTGAGTAAATACCCATTTGCCCCTTTTTGCAGAGCCTCTACGGCTTGATTGACATTCTCGATCGCTGAAAGAATGACAACTTTAATCGTAGCGTCCCTTTCCTTGATCACCTCCATGGCTTCTATTCCGTTCATATTCGGCATGTTCACATCCATGAGTACGATATCTGGACGGGTTTGACTGCATACCGTCAGGGCTTCCTCTCCTGATTCAGCCATGCCGACAATTTGCAACCGGCTTTGGCTCTCCAATGCCGTTCTCAAACTATCCAAAATGATACGCTGATCATCCACCAGGATCACCTTGATCGTCTCGGTATGATGATCTTCGGCGTTTCTTGGAATGGTGCAGATCATTACGGTTTCTTCCATGCTGTCTGTATGGATGGAGAGATTTCCTTGTAATGCCTGCAATCTTTCTTTCATAGCGCGTAAGCCGAAGCCCAGTTCAATGTTTTTCCCCCGCTCTTTTCCTCCATTGTCTTCAACTTGCAAGCGCAGTTCCAGGCTGTCGAAATAAAGATATACTCTGATCTCACTTGCCCGACCGTGCCTTACAGCGTTAGTTAATGCTTCCTGCATGCAGCGAATTATAGTTAGCTTGACTTCCTTCGGTAAGTGGTACTCCTCTCCAAAACACCGGAATTTCACAACAGTATCCGTACTCTCCATAAAGCCGTCAATGAGCTGTCTCGCATATTGAATTAGGGATAAATCCATTGCCGATGGCTCCAAATGATGCACAAGCTTTCGCATTTCCTTTAAACCGTCACGTGCCGAGTTCAGCAAAGCGTTCAGTTTACGTTCAACCTTTTCATCCGCCAATGAAGAACGGATCGATTCCATCCCCATAATCATAGCAGTAAAAGCATGGCCGACCGTGTCATGCAATTCGCGCGACACACGATTGCGTTCCTCCAGCAAGGTGAGCTGCTCCACCTGATGAATATATTGTTCAAGCACTTTGTTCTGCTCACGCATGATTAGGCCTTGTTTGTGGTTGGTTACAAGCAATTGAAAAGCATAGCCGAGTCCAAACGCCACACCGTGATTCGACATTAAACGAAGGACAGTGTCGGCCAAAGGCTGAGCGGTCACGATCCCTATGAAGAAAGGAATGAGCACAATGGTTAGCGATCCAGACCAAATATAGGTTCTTTGTTTGCTGTAAAAACCAATTACAAAGGCAATCGGGATAAACTGCCATAAGGCATCATGAAGATAGAAAGCCAACAATATACAGTAGCATCCGGAAAATACGATCTCGGCAAGCACGAAAAATTTTCTGAAAAACTGCTGAATTAAGAACGGAAAAGAAAAGACGATAAAAGGCAATCCGAATAAAAGCCAAAGCGGGAATGATAAAGTATCATGAAACTCCCACAAACCTATAAGAACAGAAAGCAACCAAATGGAGCGAGCAGCAAATACGATCCAGTCGTACCAGTACCATTTTTTTATCAAGTCATACATCATGAACCCCACCTAAATTCCATGTCATTCCATCGTCATTTTACTACAATACAGACTTAAAATCAGTCACTACAAACCCATGACAAAATGTCACTATGCGTTATGACATCAAACGTGGATAATGGCTAGCAGATGCAATGAAGCTGATCTCAATTTGATCAGTTCACTAACCTAAAAGAAAAGGTGGTTCTCAGGTGAAAGAAATTATGATTGTTTCAAGCCTTAAAAATTTTGTGTATCTAATGCTTTGGTTTTTAATCGGTTTTTTGTATTTTTCGTTTTACTTAATAAGCATTACATTTTCTGTTGGGACAAGTTTTACTGTTGTTGGCATCCCTATTTTAGCGGGAGTGTTTCGTACCATACCTTCCTTACTAGAGCTGGATCGAAAGGCAGCTAAAACATATGCTAATATTCACATTCCATCTTTACATTGGAATACACATGAGAAAGTGACTAAGGAAGTATCAGACCAGAGAAATTGGTTCTCGGTAGGTTTCATGATGTTCCCACGGTTTCTTCTGGGCTTTTTAAGCTTTATTACTGCTTTCATATGTTATTTGTTACCGATAGCCATGATCTTATCCCCCTTCTTGTACAGGTCATTTGAGATGACGATCATGATGATTTCGATTGATACGCTGCCGCGTGCAATTTTTGCTTGCATCGCAGGAATCATTTTATTATTGATCTTGCCCCATTTTGCAGCAATAATTGCGAAAGGAGCAGGTAGTTGCACAAAAATAATGATTGAAACGATTCGACGTTCACGATGAAGCTACACTTAATTGTATCATAGGCTAAATAGACGGGATGTAGAGGGTTTTGACTACCAAATTGATAGCCCAACGCTTCTAACCCTTCATCAAACTGATGAACGTACTATTCAAGATAAAATGGAAAGAGGGATGATGACCGATTTCTTGTTAAAACAACTATTTCACATTCCATACACTGTCCAAGGTGTGGTACTGTTGAAGACTTTTGTAATAATGGTAAGAGGAAGCAACTAGATCATGTTGCATTATTAAACGTAAATCTCGCATTTGTATTTGAAATGAAGAGCATATATGCCAGTTTAAGACTGTCAAAGTTAAGTATGTAGTCTTATTCAATTCAACTTGCCTGAAGTTTAAGAAGTAATATGATTATTAAGTGGAGAAAAGGAACTGAGGAGAAGCTAATGACTATACGAATTTTAAATGAGTCTGATGCTCAGTTATACCAAGAATTACGTTTAAGTGCATTAAAAATCAACCCTGAAGATTTGGCTCAACTTATGAGAGAAAGGCTAAATTCACTCTTAAAACTGTAACAGAACGATTAAAACCAAACGATAATAAATTTGTCTTGGGTGCTTTGAGGATAGAAATTTATTAGTGGGAATTGTGACTTTTATGCGTGAATGTAGTCTTAAAATTGCTCACAAAGGGAATGTTTTCGGAATATTTGTGAGGCCAGAATTGCGAGGACAAGGATTAGGGAAATTGCTCCTGCTTAAACAGGTAAAAAAGGAAAAAAATTAAATTGGTTTGGAACAAATTAATTTAACTGTGATATCTAATAATGAGCCAGCAAAGAATCTATATCGATCCATTGGATTCCACATTTACGGATTGGAAAAGAATACTGTAAAACTTAATTTTAATCTATATATAGCGGAGATTGCTATTTTGACAAGAATAATGGAAGCCCATATTATGAAGGCTTTCTTCGAAATTTTATACTTTTTTAATTATTAACATTAAAGTTTAACAAAATCTAAAAAAAGGTGAATGATGATTTGATATCTAAACCGAGTAAAGTAAAAACACTTTTTCTTTTAATGGTTTGTGTATTTATCGCCACGGTTGCATTTGGGTTAATTATCCCGATATTACCCGACTTTATGGATAAATTCAATACAAACGGACAAATGATGGGGTTACTAGTAGCCACATACGGTATTATTCAGCTTTTTTTGTCTCCAATTGCTGGACGTTTTGCTGATCGCTATGGTCGAAAAAGAATTATAGAGATTGGTTTAATTTGTCTTACTTTATCTCAATTAGTTTTTGCTTTTTCAGTTCATTTTTGGTTGCTTTTTTTAGGGAGGTTGTTAACAGGTATCGCAGTATCACTTTTAATTCCCGGTGCTATGGCATGTATTATTGATAAAACGACAGAGGAAGAACGTGCTAAGGGTCTAAGTTTCCTTAATGCTTCCATCTCTTTTGGTTTTGTTATAGGACCTGGAATTGGGGGTTTTCTAACTACGTATGGATTATCTGTACCTTTTTATTTTGCGGCTGTTATATCCTTTGTTTCCTTTTTACTGTCATTTTTTTTGCTACCTGAAACCTTAGAAAAAAAGACACAGATGACGAAAGCGGACACCGATTTACCCCAACCAATGGTACAGCAATTATTACGTTCGATTCGGGCACCTTACATTGTTCCATTGCTTTTGGTATTTCTCTATAGTGTAGCTTTATACATTTTTGAAGCAATTTTTGGACTGTTTGTTGACAAACAATTCGGCTATACGGCAAAAGATATTGCGATGGTAATCACTATTTCTGCATTTGTAAGTGTTATGCTTCAACTGACATTGACGAATAAATTTGTTTCCCTCTTTGGTGAATTGAAGGTTATGAACGGAACAATGATAGCTGGTGGGATTAGTTTTTTATTTCTCTTGTTCACCACATGCTTTTGGAGTATCTTATTGCTGACTTGTTTGCTTTATACAACTACTTCCATTCTGCGTCCAGTTATCAATACAGTGCTATCCAAATTAGCTAATAATGAGCAAGGATTTATTGCCGGTATGAACAATGCGTATGTAAGCCTAGGGAGTGTAGTCGGTCCTATATTAGGGGGAATTTTGTTTGATATTAACACTTATTTCCCTTATATAGTAGGAGTATTAGCCTTTTTGGCAGGTACAGTGCTTTTAACATGGAAACATAGATCTCTTATATAAAAAGTAATCTTTTATAGGAAGAACGGGTGTACCTTAAACAAAAGGAATACAATAACCTGAAAGGAATGGCCTTCCACGTGAATTCATTCATCAGGTCACTGGTTAAATAATACATGGATGATTGGCTATATAAATTGGAGGAGATACAAGATGAGTTTTCAAGTTATGACTGGAGATCAAGAGGTACGACTGAATATTTCAGGGTGGACAGCGGCTTTGACCTTGAGGAAAGAGATCAAAATACCTTATAGCTCAATTGAAGAAATTCGGGTGGGGAAATTTCATTTTCCATGGGCAGCGGCTATAAAGAGAACAGGTATCACAACAACTGGCTATAAAGCTGGAATTTTCATAATTGAAGATAAGAAATACTTTTTAGTCTATCATCATGCAGATGAAGTAGTCATGCTTCAATTAAAGGGCTGTGAGTTTGATCATGTTGTATTTGAAAGTGAAAATCCTAAACAAGTGGTTCACGAAATGATGAGAAATTGTCCTTCAATCAACCTTAAAGATAACGCGCATAAAGAGGATGAAATATGATCGAAAAACTCACACCCATTCTAATATTTATTGCAGTACTGGGTTCCGGGTTGATTGCTGGATTGTTCTTTGCATTTTCGGCATTTGTCATGAAGGGTCTCTACCGGCTTTCTCCACAACAAGGGATTTCAGCAATGCAGTCCATAAATAACGCTGTGCTAAATCGGCTATTCTTTACTTTATTTATGGGAACATCTCTTGTTTGTATAATACTTGTGATTATTTCAATATTAAATTGGCAAGATCCGAATGCCATTTATATATTTACTGGCAGTTTGTTATATCTTCTGGGAAGCTTGCTGGTCACGGCGGTATGCAATGTTCCACTAAATGATACATTAGCCAATGTAATAGCCACAGACCCAGAAAGTTTTGGGCAATGGAAAGATTACTATTCAAAATGGACAGCTTGGAACCACGTTCGTACCATTTCAAGTTTAATCTCATTAGCACTATTCGTCTTCGTTCTTTGGGGAATTTAGGCCAATAAGAATAGGGGATGAGACGAAAGTTAATCTTCCGAAGAGATTACAAATAGTTATCGCCAGTTCTGATGAATTTAGCAAACCCATACAGACAAAACAATTTGCGATGGCATTCTTAAACAAATGCCAAACAGAACGTGTGTATACAAATTGAAAGTTCAGTTATCAAACGTTGATTGAAATGAGTAAGTTTAATTATGGTAAAGGGCAGTTGAGTAGGATATGGTTTGATTGGTTTAGTACAGGGGATTTATTGGCTTGCCGTTTGGATTGATCGCGCTTATTTTTAGTCGCATTATTTATAATGAATCAGGTCTGAGTGACAAGAAATAGATTGATTGATTGGTTGGGTTACTTTGGTTGGAGCCATTGTGTCACTTATGCTCGCCCTTCAAATTGACGGCAGTCAATATGCGTGGTAAAGTATCATCTCTCTTCGTTACAGCATTCCCTTCTTGGCAAATACCACAACAGAGAAGATTTCGTATGCTTGAAACAATCTTTGACCACCACTGATTGACGAAACGGTTCATCATATCTTATTGATAGTGATGTCAGTCATAATTATGCTTCATCGTTTGCAGCAGTGAGGTCTACTGCGTCTACCCATTTACTAAGAATTGAATGTCTTAATGGCTGAAGTTAATACCTGGTGTTTATATGACCGCAGGTAGTAAGACTAGCTCATAGAAGTTAATGATTGGACAGGTTTGAAGTTGCTTCCTGCTAACTCTACCCAGAAAAAATATTAGGGAATTAATAATAGTGATGAATATTCTGGTAAAAGGAGTGATGTTTAAATGATAGAGTTTTCAACTTTAGGAACATTTTTTGTGATAGTTTTAGGTTTGTTTTTAGTACCTGGCCCTGCGGTGCTTTTAACTATATCCAGCACGATACGAGGAGGCAGAATAACAGGGGTTCTGACAGGGCTAGGCATTGCAACAGGTGATTTCATACATACAATGTTTGCCGTTTTGGGGCTGTCTGCCATTTTGTTGACTTCAGCTGCTGCATTTAACCTTGTCAAATATGCTGGGGCAGTTTATTTGATTTATATGGGGCTTAAAGCTATTGCAGAAAAGCCCAATAAGCAAGACCTTCCTTCCGTCTCAAAGGCATCAAGCCTTCAAACGTACAGCCAAGCCGTATTAGCAGAGGTATTGAATCCAAAAACGGCTATTTTCTTTTTAGCTTTTCTGCCTCAGTTCGTCCATCCTGAAAAGGGTCCTGCGATAGTTCAATTTTTATTGCTGGGCTTGATATTTGTGATTATGAGCTGTCTTTACACTACCTTGATTGCTATTAGTGTTCGCCCCATTGGCCGTTTGATGAAGCGAGCTGCTAAACTTGGACAATGGAGCGGAAAATTTGCAGGTTTGATTTATATTTGGCTTGGAGTAAAAGTAGCTTTTCAACAGCGATAAAAATCCGTATGTGAAAATGCAAACTGCATTTATGATTTAAACCAAAACTTTGCCGTTTATTAAACCATATGATTACCGAAAAAATAAGAAAATGGACAACAAAGCAGGTTGCTTTTTTAGAAATTAAATCATAAATTTGCCGAAAGTATTTTAATAAATCATACGATTGCCAAAATTATATTGTTCTAAAGTCTCAGACTGATCAACTACCTCAGAAAAATAAGTTGTCGACTAAACAGTTAGATGGAATTGATATAAGGATAAATCCGGAAAATAAAGTGTTAAACTGGACTGTTTTTATATTTCTGGCCTTAGATTACCGTTTCCCCTTCTCCAGAAGGAGTTTCAAAACCGGTTAAATACTGGGCTAGAATGTCCTCGGTGATCGGAAATGCCGCATTGGCGTCAAAACGTTCACTTCGGATGAGTAGCCTCTGTCGTAACTCATCTGGCGGAACCTTTAAGTAAATCAGCTCCCACACGCCGCCATGCCGCTCGATCAGTTGCTTGTATTCATTGCGTCTTTGACGCTGCCAAAAGCTAAAATCGACAACGACATGGTATCTAGCCTGGATCAGATTCACCAATTCCATCCTCAACTTTTTTTCCGATTCTTTTTGATAGGACTCATAATTTTCCTCTGGATAGTCAACTCCAAAACGTCCGTGTGTGGACCAAATATCCTCATCTATCGAGAGCCGAGCGAATCCCTCTTTCTCCAGCTTTTGCGCAAAGGTCGTTTTACCCGACCCTGCCACGCCGCACATCATCACAATGATGGGAGCTGCGCTCGTACGCTTTTGCTCCACCAATTTTTCGATAACAAACTTTTCACGCACCACAATACTTCATCTCCTTATTTCCAGCGAGGAATTTGGTTTTTGATCTTCTACAATAAGGCCCTTTAGTGAAGTAATACTCAGCTTATATATTAGCTGGTTTAGTTCGATCTTCGTTTTGGCTTTCCAAATCTCACTAAAACGTGCCACAATAGTTTTAATTCCTGAAGTACCTCTTTATAAGTTCCGTAATCGCTCCATGATACGGGATTGCGTTTCAAGTCCATTACAGCAGATCCAATTATATTAGCATCGATAAAATTACTTTGTGCAATGCGTTTGGCCAAGAAAGGCATTGATGGACCTCTATAATCCGCAGGAACCTCTTCTACCATAAGTTCAAAACCCATGTGCCAATAAAGATCAATGGAATACTTAAGGCATATTTGTTCCAAAATTCTCCCTACATTAGTGTCCTTGAATGAAGGATCCGCAACAAGCACCTCCACGTCATCTTTAAGAGAAATTTCCCCATGAACCTGAGCTTCAATATAGTGGTTAAGATTGCGGGTTGGCTCTTTGTTTGCTGGGTCCGTAAACGGTTTTTCCAAACCATCCAGGAAATGATGGATTAATCTTGTTGGCGTCAGATTTCTTTCGCCGATTGCAAAATCTCTTAAGAACGCCTCTTCCAAGAGTGCAGCTAAAATGATATCAAACTCTTCATAAGTACCCTTTTCTTTTGGATCTTGATGCGAATCCAAATACGTGAATGTGGAACGATATGAGACTTCAGGGGATAGTAGAAAATAGCATGATCCAAAACGTGGAGCAGGCCCATCTGGATGCAACATCAAATCTAATGCTCCATATTTAGGTCTTTGTTTATTGGTGGTCCCCTCCTGGTGATATGCTCCTCCAAAGATCTTCTTCTCCCAAAGGTCACGTTCACCACCAGGGTAAGCTGACACGCTGCCATTAGATAAAGATGTTTCAAACTGACTCTTATATATTCCCTGCTCAAGCAGGGTTTCAGCAACGCTTTTCATAGTCGAGTCTGGTCTATCTGGATGAAAATGTAGGCCAATCTTTGCGTGAGACTTTAAATTAACAACAGCATTTCGAAATATATTATCCGAAATATTAGACATTTTAAGTATGTGATTAATTGTGGCTTTAGCTTCATGTTTATGATTCCTTGCATACTTTGTAATATACTCTAAAGCCAATAGTTGCGACCTTGATAATTTCATAAAATGTTGATCCCTCCTTTCATGAAAACCATTTCCAATAATTTCCAAATTAAAGTTTTTTCCTTCTCTTTCAACCTGCCGCGTTTGTTTAAATGTAAATTTTCACAATCAATCTTTAACAATAAGTCTACTGTTCCTGTTTCCTTCTGTTTCCCCAACAATATGACCCGATTGTTGAAGACAGTTCAAATGAGACATGGGAGTGAAAATCGCTAAGGTTGCTCTGGAGAATACGTGCATCAAATGGAACAAATTAGGTGGGGCTACCTCCTTCTCTGTTCATGCACGCCTTCTAACTTCTAACAACCCAACCTAGTGAATCCGAGCTCTCTTCGTTCAACACCCCAATCTAAAGGGATGAAATCCTGAAGTATACACGAGCTTGCATGAGAAAATAAATTAAATCGAGGGAGCACAAAGGTTATGGTTTAAGATCTCGATTGGTTAATGTGATAACATCCCAAAGCTCAATTTTTTCTTTTGTTTCTTCATGATATAGCCATCGATCTTTGACATGATCGACGAACAATACCCCGTTTAAATGATCGATTTCGTGCTGAATACAACGGGCAAGGTATCCTTCACCCTCAAGGATGATGGATTCGCCATTCCTGCTTAAACTCTTAACCTTTACCTGGTTAGCTCTCTTAACAAAGCCAAAATATCCAGGAAAAGATAAGCAAGCTTCAGCCCCCATCTGCTCACCATTTATCTCTAATATTATTGGGTTGATCAGCTCAATTAGACCTTCTCCACAGTCAATGACAATTATTCTTCGTAGGATTCCGACTTGTGGTGCTGCAAGACCAGCACGACCTTTGGCGGCATACAACGTTTCACCCATATCATCGAGTAGCTTTATTGTTTTCTCGTTCAACTCAGTAACTGGCTTGGCTTTTTTTCGTAAAATGGAGTCCCCAAAAGGTAAAATTTGCTTCACTGACATGTTTATGCGCCCCTCACTTTTTGAGGTGGTGTATAAACCCACAAGTCATTAGGCGTACAATCAAGTGCAATACAAAGGGCATCAAGTGTCTCACCTTTCATTTGCCGCGGTTGATTGTTAAGCAAAGCACTTATGGAAGCAGGAGTTAAACTATAATTGGCTTTCTCCATCAATAATCTTGCTAATGCTGCACCTGTCCAAATGCCCTTTTCCGTCATCACTTTACGTAACATCCAAACAAGCATACTAACACCCCGATATTAAAGTAGTACCTAATTTTATTAGGTAACACCTAATATATCACATTCTTTGGGTTTACTCAAACGATGCCCATTTGGAGCAAATGACTTGACTGATGCGAAAAATGTGTTGTCGACGAAAGGTTAGTAAAGCCCGGATATTAGTCTCAGGGTATCCCTCTAATCGCCCATCGTCAGGTTCATTTTGGCGCTTAAATTTGAATTTTCACAGCCTCAACTCGGTCATCTCTTTACCCTCGTTCACTGTATCATTCTTTGTGCCGAACGTTAGAATATCACGCAAATCCAACCAAGTTGCCAGAGGGGGACGACACCTTAGCAATGTCACGTATTTTTTGAATCATTCCACCGGGTGCGTCAATCGTATGCAGCGCCGGCGAAGGCTTCGCCCCGGCCAGCAAGCGTCGGCAATGGGCAAGTATCAATACACTTGCTCTGATTGCCGTTTTGGGCATCTGTGATATTCTCTTTGCATTTAGTCCAGGAGGTACTATTGAAGAATATACAAAAATATAAAAATTGAAATTATACACTAGTGTCGGTATAATCTATTATATAAGCGACAGTAGTGTATATTTTATTATATGCATATTATCAATCATTATGGAGGTGGCTTAATGGCACCAATAGTTAGCGAAGAATATAAAAAAGAGAGAGAAAGAGAATTGATAGAGGCGGCCAAGAAAGTGTTTATCGAGAAAGGATTTGTTCGTACTTCTATGCAAGATATTATGGACAAAGCTAGAATCTCCAGAGGTGCATTGTATAGTTATTTCGATAATATTGAACACATTTTTATCGAAGTCTTAAAGTATGATGACCAAAAAGACATACAATATTTTGTGCCATCTGATGAAGGTCCACTATGGCCGCAATTAAAAAAATGGGTTGAAGAACAGCAAATTTATATTGAGGCCATTGACCAAACATTGCTCTTTGCAAAGGCGGAATTCTTTTTATCATCTAATTACGCAAATGATAAAGATAATTTCCCTTACATTTCTGAACGCTACAATCGAACTACTGAAGTTATTGAAGAAGTATTAAATGACGGTATGCGTAAAGGAGAATTTAGACCTCAACAATCTACTCGCTCTATTGCGAGATATCTCCTATCATTTATAAACGGTTTAATGTTGGACACGTTTCAACTGGGACATAAACAAACAGAAGTAAAGGATCAATTATCCATCTTACTTTTCTCTTTAGAAAAATTAATTAATCCAAAGTCTGCAAAATAAGGAGTGATTGTAATATTGTTTGAATCATCAAGAGTGAGACTAAGAAAGATGACAATGGAAGATACAGAACTTTACCATAAGTGGAGAAATGATATAGAAGTTATGCATTCCACCAACCCATTTTTAGATGTTTATACAATGGAAGCAACTAAAGAATTTGTTGATAATGTTATTTTGGGATCTCATACAGCCAAAAGCTACATTATGGTTGAAAAGGGAAATGAAATACCAATTGGCATTGTATCATTAATCAACATTGATTATAAAAATAGAAATACTGAATGTATTATTGACATCGGAGTAAAGGAATATTGGGGAAAAGGCTATGGTTCAGAAGGGCTTAAATTACTGTTGGATTACGTTTTTTACGAAATGAATCTTCATCGAGTTTCCCTTAAAGTATTTTCATTTAATGATAGAGCTATTCGTTTGTACACTAAGATTGGTTTTCAACAGGAAGGAAGCAGTAGACAAAGTCTATTTAGAGATGGAGAATGGCATGACATCATTCATATGGGTCTTCTGCAAAATGAATACTATGAGAAGCAAGTAGGAAATTCATAAATGGATTATATTTATCCTTGAGTGCGAAATGCTTTTATTTTCGCAATGGTGGTGTTTGCTATTGGATTAGTTTTAGCATTCTTTATCAAACGTATAAAAGTTGAGAATTGATCACAAAAAAAGTATGATCCTAATAATATGACAGGGGCAATGTTATGGAAAAAATAAGTTGGATGTTATGCCCTATTTGCAAAAATAAAACACGGTTGAAAGTTCGAGAGGATACAATACTTGAAAACTTCCCGTTGTTCTGTCCAAAATGCAAACAGGAAACCCTAATCAATGTACAACAACTAAATATGTCAGTTATTAAAGAGCCAGACGCTAAGACGCAGAGCCGATAATTTGTGAGAACGTCACAATTATCGGCTCTCTCTTTTTAAACCACCTATGCAATATGGTTTCTGACAATTACAGAGAATGAATTAGACATTTGTTCTGGCGAAAGATTAACTTAACATCTGTTTTGAAATCTAACATTCATAGCCACCGCGTTTTAGCAAAAGACAATATTGAGCATAATAACTTCTTTATTTTAACTCCGGCGGCTTTGAGATAGGGGGGTTATTATGTACCCGAAGTTGCTTTTTGTTGTCCGTGAGAAGCCGTCACGTTACTGTGACGGCTGGATGTAGCAAAAGTTATTATCTTACACAACCTTAAAAAATCAAGTAAATATTCGGACGATCAGTGCGCCCATTTTTTATTCGACACCTTTCAAGGATTTTCCCTAGAAGGTGTTTTTTTATACCCTTTTTTGATTATTTTCGAGCTTTTTCAACATGTTCTTTTGGACAAGCCTGCTCACTTCGGGTCAAGTTGGCCCGAAGTCCAGCCCCGCTGCCGCTCCCCTCCATTTCGATTCGCCATGTCCCAAAAAAATCGAAATGGAGGAACGTTCTATGGTTAAAATTAATCTTCGGAATTTTTATCCGTTTTGCAATAATGATATTTTTCTCGATATTCCTGATGAAGTGGCAACAGTCCTGCTGGAAGCTGAACGGCAGGAAGAAGCGTATCGGCGGCGCATGTACCGTCACAAGGCGCACTATTCTCTTGACCGGGGAGATGGGATCGAGCATGATATTTGCTTCGTATCTCTGTCCCCTTCCGAAATCTACGAACGTAAAATAACAGCCCAACAGTTGCATAATGCTATCAGCGCTTTGCCAGACAAGCAAGGCAAACGAATTTACACGCATTACGTACTTGGCATTAGTAAATCCGAGATTGCTCGGGCCGAGGGAGTTTCGGAAAAAAACATCCGCAAGTCCATCAACCAAGGGCTACGGAACATGGAAATTTTCTTGAGAAATATTTCTGAATGAGGGTCGGTTTTGCCCTAGAAATGTCACGGTTATTGGAAGAAGATTTTTCTTCCACCAGTGTTCTATGATAACTGCATACCGATGACCCGGATACTTTTCAGGTGTGGAGGAGCCAAGCCGCAGGGTGCGCCATAACTTTTCAGCGATTTATTGCTTGAAAACGAGCGACAAACACCATCTACGGCAAGCAGAACTGTGGTAGGTCTGCCAGGCGACGATCCCACACATAGAATAATGATACTTACGGTTTGAACGCTTCACAGCATTGACCGTCGCGCCATCAGCATGGGGCGGGGTGGAATTCCCATGTGGGCGGAACCGCCGCCCGTTCAGGTCATCGTTTTAATATAACTAGGGAGGACGCCGCGCTGAAATTACTGTCCAATGACAGCCCAACCATACCGCGCGGCTACTTCCCCCTTGAAAAGGAGGTTTCTAATAATGAATGGAAACGAAGGGGCCTTACAGAATCTGATGGTTAATCATTGGAACATTGGAGCCTACCTTGGTTATGTTATTCAAGCAATGAATAATCTCGATTATGAGCCGAACAAAGTACGTTCCTTTTGTGCCTGTTAATCACCAGAAAGCGACGATAGCGGATGCGCCAAGACAATCTATGACATATTCGAGCGATTTTATCCGCTTTCAATCAGCCTGTGGTGGGCCGATCGCCAAGACTCGCAAGAGAATATCATGATACTTCTGCCTGGCCAGCGTCACTGCATTGGGGGCAGCCCGCTCGGATGGGGGGAGCTTCGCAAGAAGCTATGTGCGGACTAACCACCCGCAGCTTGGAACGCATTCTTTTATTATACATATCCCTAATCCTTATATTTGAAAGGAGGTGTGTCACGATTATGCAAATCGACTCTGGTATTCCATCGAATACTTTAAACGTTTATTCGCACATGTTTCAAGAATATTCGGACGTAGTCACTGTCGTTCAAATGTGTGAAATGCTCGGGGGGATTAGCACCAAGACAGGATATAAGCTGTTACAAGCCAATAAAATCAACCACTTCAAAATAGGTAGAGCGTATAAAATCCCCAAAATCCATGTTATTGCTTATCTTCACAGTATTATGACTCATCAACCGTCCTCTCACTGCGACGCTTTAGTGCATTGAATCATCAATTTTACTATGATATATTTAAAGTGTCAATGGAGAGGGATCGGTGCTGTGACCAAGGAGGTATTGAAAAACATGGTTGCAGGCCACCTTCAGGAGAAAAAAGGTCTTTTTTACATTGTTCTAAATTATAAGGATGAGGAGGGAAAACGGAAGAGTAAATGGATCGCTACGGGCTTGCCCGTCAAAGGAAACAAGAAAAGAGCGGAATCCCTCCTAATGGATGCCCGCAAAAATTTTGAATTTAAGCCTAATGAAGAAACCGAAAAAGCACAAGACAAACAAAACAACAAAGAAAACTCAGATGTTGACCAGACCTTATTTGCGGATTACATGTTGGATTGGCTGGAAACGGTGAAGCATAGGATCGAGCTCATCACGTATATCTCGTATGCAAACGCAGTGAAGGGACGCATCGTTCCATACTTCCGAGAAAAAAGCATTACTCTCCTGGAATTGAAACCTCATCACATTCAGGATTTTTATAGTCATGCCTTAAATGAATGGGGAGTTAGTGCCAACACGGTCATTCATTATCATGCCAATATACGTTCGGCACTTCAGCAGGCGTTTATTACGGATCGAATTACTGCTAATCCTGCCGACAAAATCATTCGTCCAAAGAAAGAAGCGTTTGTGGGCAGTTCATACAGCGCTTCAGAAGTCAATCAACTTTTAGGAATTGTAAAGGGCACCAAGATTGAACTGGCTGTAATCCTGGGAGCTTTTTATGGACTAAGACGAAGTGAGGTGGTAGGTCTAAAATGGTCTGCCATTGATCTGTTCAATAAAACGATCACGATCAGACATACGGTCACTTCTGGTTCACTGAATGGAAAGTTGATCACGATTGAGAAGGATCGAACAAAGAACAAGGCAAGTCTCCGTACTCTGCCTCTTGTAGATGCCTTCTACGACCTTTTGCTGCAAATGAAGGAGCAGCAGGATACAAACCAGTATCTTTTCAAGGATTCGTACTGTAAGGATTACAATGGTTACATTTATGTGGATGCTATGGGGGAGCGAATCAAGCCTAACTATATCACTCAACATTTTGCCCTGGTACTGAAGAAAAATAGCATGCGCCATATCCGCTTTCATGATCTACGCCATAGTTGCGCCACTCTGCTCTTGAGTAATGGCGTCAGCATGAAAGAAGTGCAAGAGTGGTTGGGACATAGTGATTATTCCACCACAGCAAATATTTATTCGCATTTGGATTACAGTTCCAAAGTATCATCCGCAAATACAATGAATGAAGTAATAAAAATATAAAAAAAGCTCATTAGAGAAATTCTCTAATGAACCACTTGTTATTAATGTGGTACCGGTGAGAGGACTCGAACCTCCACGGGTCTCCCCAAACGATTTTGAGTCGCGAGTGTTATTATAACACATGCGGAAGTTAAGTCAAGGAAGAAGAATTTAGAACCCGCGAAAAGCCTTGTAAAATCAAGGTTCTTCGCGGGTTTTTCTGTTTTTTTCAGGATTCAAAAGGCTTTGGGGATTTCCTCAAAAAAGATGAGATTTTAGAACGTTCGAGAGAACTCGGAGAGAACTAAAGAAGATCAAGCCCGCTCCCTACCATTGACACATTATTCGGAGCGCATGCTCCTGGGAGGGTGTTGTATATGTCCAAAACAACGGTCATTACTATTGCAAACCAAAAAGGCGGAACCGGTAAAACTACGACCGCCTACAACTTAGCTTATGCCTTATCCAATGAAGGAAAAAAAGTATTGCTAGTCGATTTTGACCCGCAGGCCAATTTGACGATGTGCTTTGGCATTGAAAATCCGGATCAACTCAAGCTCTCGATGTTTAATATCATGAATGCCATCATGAGCGATGAGCCGCTTCCGACTCCCGACGAGTACATTCATTCTCACGGTAACATCGACCTGATTCCGAGCAACATCGAATTGTCCGTTGCCGAAATCAATCTACGGGATGAAATGGGTGGGGAGAGAACGTTGGCTTCCCTACTGGAACCGATGAAACATAAATACGATTACATCATTATCGATACGAATCCTTCCCTTGGCTTGCTGACAATCAACGCACTCGCGGCCAGCGACCGAGTACTTATTCCAGTCAATCCGCAACTATGGTCCGCCACGGGTTTGACCCAATTGCTTAAAATTATCGTCAAAGTGAAAAAACGCATTAATCCAAGGATTGGTATCGAGGGCATCTTAATGACCATGTGCGATACCCGAACGAACTTATACAAGGAAGCCTTTCGTCTTGTGAAAGTTTACTACCGGGAAACTTTCCGTATCTTCGATGTGCAAATCCCGCTTTCTGTTAAAGTCGGGGAAGCCAACTTTTACAGTCAAAGCATTATCGAGTTTCATCCAAAATCCAAAGTAGCCTTGGCTTATCAAAGCTTGGCGAAGGAGTTGATCCAAAATGGCAAGTAAACGCCCTACGCCCAAGCTCTCCAGTATTGATGAACTGCTGCTGTTGTCTGAGGAATCAAAAGTACCCGAAACCGTGACCGGAACAGGTGTAACCCAGCTACTTCTATCTGACCTGGTTCCGTTTCATAATCACCCCTTCAAGTTATATGAAGGGAATAAGCTGGATGAACTAGTTGAGAGTGTCATGGAAAACGGAGTGTTGATTCCGATCATCGTCCGACCAAAAGAACCCAATGGTTATGAAATCCTGTCCGGACATAACCGTGTGAATGCCGCGAAAGCTGCCGGTTTAATCTCTGTTCCTTCTATTATAATGGACAATCTTACAGAGGCCGAAGCCGTCATCATCGTGGTGGACACTAATTTCCATCAACGTTCTATCCAGGATATGCTGCCCAGCGAACTGGCTCGTGCCCTGCATATGCAGCTTGAAGCTTGTAAGGAAGCTAGACAGAAACAAGGTAGGATAAACGAAATTGAAAATGCCGAAATTCCCGGTGATGACGGGGAAAACAGCGAAGGTGTCCCAGTGGGACACCGCGGCAAAAGTGTCTATGAGGTTTCTCATAAAAACGATATGAGTCCTACCAACATCAAGCGTTATTTACGTCTCAATCATTTAGTCCCTGAGTTGTTAGAACGAGTCGATCAGGGAGAAATCAGACTACGCCCTGCTGTAGATTTGTCTTATTTAAAACCGGAAGAACAGCAAACAGTAGAAGTCTTGATTCAGGAACAAGGCTACAAGGTGGACATGAAAAAATCTGAGTTACTAAGAGGAAAGTCCGAAAACCGCAATTGTAATGAACAGGTCATTAAGGCCATTCTTTCCGGAGAAGCCACCCGGAGACCGAAAAGCAAAACCCCCGCCCCTTTTAAGTTGAAACATAAAATTTACACCAAATACTTTACGCCGGATAGCAAAGTGGCGGAAGTCGAAGAAATCATCGACAAAGCGCTGGCCTTATATTTCTCGCAACACCCCAAAGAAAACCACGATCCAGACAAGGAGGAATTTCAATGATGTTTAAAGACCTTGCCCATGAACAGTTTTATGAAGGAAACGTGATCCGCGCTCATCGTCAGCATGATCCTTATCGTAAGGCCCTCTTTTATCTCCTGGGCCTGACAGAAGACACCCGCAAAAATATCAACGATCTTTACGATTTCAAGGAAGATAGCATCCGACTAGAGGGATTGAACGAAAGTTGGCAAACAGGAACCACTTCTCGTCTCACGCGATTAGCATTTAATTTATACACCGGCTATACGGGAGAAAGCGAAGAGGACGCCCGTCATTACAGCCCCTACTATCTATTCGACAACGGCTTACTGCCCTACTTTTTTGAAGCGGTTAAACTTCGCTACTCTTCCTACGCCTCTGATTTATCGCAGAGTTGGACATCGTTTCAACCTTTCACTAACCACGGCAGAGATGTATGGGATGAACTGGAGCACTAAAACCGCAATTCGAACCATGGAGGAAGGAGGACAACCATATGGCACGCGCTAAACAATTGAAATCGTTATACGAATCCGGAGTAGCTTACATTTCCAATACACCTGAAGCCTGGACGGACTATCTGACCTTTGCTTCCGGGATTTATAAATATTCCTTCGACAATGCCCTGTTGATCTATATGCAAAACCCCAATGCGACCATGCTGGCTTCCTTACCTCTTTGGAACAAATTGGGGCGTTTTGTTACCAAAGGAGAAAAAGCGATCGCTGTCTGTGATTATCGGGAGACTCGTTTAACGCTTGATTATTTATTTGACGTAACCCAAACTTACGGTAAGGCCGCGCCAAAAACATGGCGTTTGGAGCATCTGGATATGGCCGAATTGGCAGGAAGACTTTCCTCCTACGATACCGATAATCTTAGCGAATGTATTGGCATGATGGTCAGACAAAGCATGGATTCTTTGGATGATTCTATGCAGGATATGGAACTGGACATGGCTGATCATCTGTTTGGTTCGCTTCCTACCGGGGGCATTGAAGATCAAATGTTGGAGTTAATTGAAGCGAGCAGTCGTTTTTTCATTCATCAGCGCTGTGGCATACCGGAATCCATCATCTCTCCAGCCTTTGATACGATCCCTCATTGGAATACCGTGCCTCTCATGTCCCGGCTCGGCGGAATCGTCACCGAGTTATCCAAAGAAATCTTGCTGGACATCGGGAGACATGTCAAAATCTTGGAACTGGAAAGGAGTATGACACATGACCGAAATCAAGGCGAATCTGAATTATTCCGAACAGACGGACGGTCTGCTTTATCCCCAACTGCAAATCTCCAATCAAGCGGAGGCCGACCAACAGCCCCTGGGCAAATACGGGCGAATGGCGCTGAACTATTTACGCAATCATCATCCACAGAGGTTCATGAGCTTAAAAATGCAAGGGAACCTGATGAAAAAAATGCATCAGGCGGATCAGGAAGCCAACGAGAAGATGAACCAGCTCACCGAACAGCTTCTCCGACTTCGTCCGATTCCGCAGACCGAAGACATTTTGGAGCGGACACGCCACCTGAATCAGATCAAGTCCACAGCCGAGGAACTGGTACTGAACGACATCGTACTGAAACCGAGATAACCAAATCAAAGCCGAATCCTGAACCGCCTGTCAGCGGTTCTTTTTTTGCACCTAAACAGGAGACCGACAGCATCAGGCATGACGCCGAAGATATGCTGGAACACCTGCTGCGCAGCGACCGAGGCGGATTGGTGATCAAACCGCGTGTGTATCAATTTGTTACAGAGGAACCCCAACCCGTAAAAACGGCTAAACTGGCCGCATTGCTCAAGTCCCTTTACGGAATCGGCGGCGCTAGAGGAGAGTTCGGCAACGGGTTACGCGGATTCGACTACAACGGCAAAGGGATCGAGTTGTATTGGGTAGATACGGATGACGAACATCAAAGTACTTTCACTTGGAATAAAGTCGCCACCAAGATTTTAGAACTGATCCGGGATGGTCGTTATGATGAGAACTTTGCTCCCTTCCCTCCCGTTGAACCGGGGTGGACATTGTTCGATTATGCTTTGGAACTGGAACAACAGGATGCAGGCGACCAGACAACCGTAACGCTTGAAGAAGTCACGAATCAAGATGTTCCAGATCTCGAAACGGAATACGAAAATCACGCAACAGTCATTAACGTATCGAATATACCCGCTTCCCCCGTTTCCAGCAATGCTGTCAATTATCGCTTTAACCCGGAGGCTTCCCCTTACGTTTCAGGCCCAAAAAGTAAATTCAAACGGAATATAGAAGCCATTCGGCTGCTCAAACAACTGGAACAAGAAAATCGCCAGGCAAGCCCGGAAGACCAACAGATTCTGGCCGGTTATGTTGGATGGGGTGGTTTGGCCAATGCCTTTCATCCATCCGCGTCCGGTTGGGAGACCGAGTATCAGGAACTGAAACAATTGCTGGATGAAACGGAATATGCAGCAGCGCGAAACTCCACGATCACGGCTTTTTATACCGAGCCATTCCTTATTGAACACATCCATGCCGCGTTGCATCGTTTTGGCCTTACGGATGGAGCAGGCCGCAAATTGCTTGAGCCCTCCATGGGAACCGGAAATTTCTTTTCAGTTTTGCCTCTGGATTGGCAACAGGCCGAGCTTCATGGCGTGGAACTGGACAGCATCACCGGTAGAATCTCACGACAGCTATATCCTCAAGCAACTATACATCTACAGGGCTTTGAAACGGTCGATTTTCAGGACAATCATTTTGACGCTATTTTCAGCAATATTCCGTTTCACAATATTCGTGTATTTGACCGGCGCTACACCAGCAATTACCTGATCCATGATTATTTTTTCGTCAAATCTTTGGACCTGCTCAAACCTGGCGGGATCTTGGCCTTTATCGCCAGCAGAGGGACACTGGACAAACAGGATTCCTCCGTTCGGGAAGTGCTGGCGCGAAAAGCGAACCTGATCGGAGCTGTACGCCTGCCTAATACAACCTTTCAATCGCTGGCCGGAGCCGAAGTCACGACAGACATCGTCTTTCTGCAAAAACGGGAGCAGCCGCTGAAGTCGTTGAAAAAGGAAGACATGCCAGAATGGGTGTTTACCGGTTTTACCGAAGATGGCGTGCCGATCAACCGTTACTATCTCTCTCATCCTGAAATGGTGCTGGGACGAATGGTTTGGGATCACGGCATGTATGGGCCGGAGCAGACTACAGCTTGTGTGCCGCATGACAACCAGGAACTATCTCCCCTGCTGGAGCAAGCACTCAGTACGCTACAAGCCTCCTTACCCGGCGCATCGGAAAAAACATGGGAAACAAACTTGCCGGATGTGTTGGATGAGGAAGAAGTCAAACCAATCAAGGCTCCTCCTGGAACCAAAAACTTTACCTATATCATTCAAGAAGGTCAAATTTTTTACTGCGAGAATGGCTATTTGTTACCGCAGGACATCAAAGGCAAAAAAGCCGATCGCATCAAGGGATTGTGCGAAATCAAGTCGGCTCTCTTGGATGTTATTTATATCCAATCCCACGAATCCGGATACGATGAAACGGAGCTAAAGAAAGCCCAGCAGCAACTCAATCAGGTATACGACCGCTTTGTCCAGCAACACGGTTTTATCAACGATCGAGCGAATACGGCCGCTTTTACCGATGATGATCAACTGCCGCTCTTGCGCTCCATCGAAGATCAGACTTCGGATAAAACATGGGCGAAGGCTGCTATCTTTTCTCGCCCAACCATTAGAATGAACCGCCTGCCGGACCAAGCGGATAGCGCCCTGGAAGCCTTGCAAATTTGTTTAAATCAACGGTTACGAGTTGACTTGCCGTATATTGCCCACTTATGCGGCAAATCGGTCGCCGAAATACGGGAAGAACTAGGGGATCGCATCTTCCTGAATCCACAAAAATATACCGGTGACGAAGAGGAAGGATGGGAGCTGGACGAGGAATATTTGTCCGGCAATGTGAAAGATAAGTTAGCTTACGCCACGTTAAAGGCGCAAGAATTTCCTGACTTGTTCGAGCGTAATGTAGCGGCGTTATCCCGCGTTCAACCTGCCCCGCTGTTGCCGGGCGATATCGATTTTCGCATTGGCAGCCCGTGGATTCCCGTACGCTATTACCGCGATTTTATGTATGAAACCTTTGGGACGACCCAAGCGTTTCAAAGAGCCCGTACCATCGACGTGGAATATTTGGAATATACCAATACGTGGCGCGTATCCGGTAAAACGTTGGAGCGAAACTCCATCAAGGCAAACCAGACCTACGGTACCCATCGAGCGAACGCCTACGAGATTTTTGAAAGCAGTTTGAATTTGCAAAGTATTACGATTCGAGATCCGGTCACCTACTTGGACAGCAATGGCAAGGAGCAGGTCAAATACGTGGTTAACGCCAAAGAAACGATGATTGCCCGTGCCAAACAACAGCAAATGAAAGAAGCCTTTGGAGCCTGGTTGTTCCGAGACAAGGAACGGGCGGATACGTTGCTTGCTATTTACAACGATAAGTTTAACACGATCCGTCCTCGTACTTATGATGGCGATCATCTGGTGTTCCAAGGCATGAATGAGGAAATGGCGTTGCGGAAGCACCAAAAGGATGTCGCGGCCCGAATTATCTATTCCGGCACTGCCCTTATGGCTCATGAAGTCGGCGCGGGCAAAACCGCCGCTATGATTGCCGCAGGCATGTACTTGAAGCGTATCGGCGCGATCCAAAAACCGATGTACTGCGTCCCAAACCACTTAACCGAACAATGGGCCAATGAATTTCTACGTTTCTTCCCTGCTGCAAATATTTTGGTAACGACAAGAAAGGATTTTGCTCTGGCCAATCGCCAGCGCTTTGTCTCACGGATTGCGATGGGAGATTACGATGCCATCATCATCGGCCACAGCCAATTTGAGAAAATCCCCATCTCCAAGAAACGCCAGGAACAGCTCCTGCAAGATGAAATCCGCAACGTCTCCCAGATGATTGACCAGATGAAAAAAGAAAAGGGAGACAACTGGAGCATTAAGCAGATGGTCGTTTTCGAGAACAACCTGAAATCCCGTCTGGAGCGTTTAGTCAATGAAGGCAAAAAAGACGATTTGATTACCTTCGAGCAGCTTGGTGTGGATATGTTATTTGTCGACGAGGCGCATGCGTATAAAAATTGCTTCACATTCACTAAAATGCGTAACGTTGCCGGCATCGGTAAATCCAGCAGCCAACGAGCGACGGACATGCTGCTGAAATGCCAATATTTGCAGGAAATCAACAACGGCCGCGGCGTCGTTTTTGCTACTGGCACTCCGATCAGTAACAGCATGTCCGAGATGTATGTCATGCAGCGCTACCTTCAACCACATTTGCTGCAAAAATTGGGATTACACTTTTTCGACAACTGGGCCGCAACGTTCGGTGAGGTCGTCACCTCGTTGGAGATTACCCCGGAAGGCAGCGGCTACCGAATGAAATCCCGCTTTGCCAAATTTCATAACTTGCCGGAACTGATGAGCCTATTTCGTCTGGTTGCCGATATTCAGACTGCCGACATGCTGAAACTTCCTACCCCACAGTTGGAAGGCGGTAAAGCAACCATCGTTGTCAGCGAGTGCACTCCTTATCAAAAAATGATGATGAACGAATTTGTCGAGCGAGCAGAGAAAATACGGAACAACGAAGTGGATGCTACGGAAGACAATATGCTGAAGCTGACACACGAAGCAAAACTCATGTCCATTGATCCCCGACTCGTGGACGAAGAAGCCCCCTCCGATCCGGACTCTAAACTGAATCGCTGTATTTCCAACGTTTTTGACATTTGGAAGAAAACCCAGGATGACCAGCTTACTCAAGTAATTTTTTGCGACAGCGGCACTCCGAAACCGGGACAATTTAACGTGTACGATGAGGTAAAAGCCCAACTGTCTCATTTCGGTGTACCTGAACAAGAAATCGCTTTTATTCATGATGCGAAGACCGATGTGCAGCGGGAGGAACTTTTTGAAAAAGTTCGCCGCGGCGAAGTCCGGATATTGCTTGGATCGACTCAAAAAATGGGAACTGGTACCAATGTGCAAGATCGTCTCATTGCTGCTCACCACTTGGATTGCCCCTGGCGACCGGCAGACATTACGCAGCGTGATGGCCGTATCCTTCGGCAAGGCAATCGGAATGAAGTCGTCCAGATTTTCCGTTATGTCACGAAAGGGACTTTCGACTCTTACCTGTGGCAAATCCAGGAACAAAAACTTCGCTATATCTCCCAGGTCATGACAGGAAAAAGCATTTCCCGCTCCTGTGAAGATGCCGATGAAACGGTTCTTTCTGCCGCCGAGGTAAAAGCTATTGCAACCGCGAATCCATTGCTTGCGGAGAAAATGCAGATAGACAACGAGGTCATTCGCCTGAAACTGCTGCAATCCAATTGGCATAACGAACGTATGATGCTGGAGGGCAAAATCAAGCAATATCCGCAATTAATCGAAAAGATACAACATGAAATCAAGGATTTACAAGCAGACATTCACTTATCCCGCCAGTCCATGAACCAATCTTTTGTCATGGAATTGGATGGAAAAACCTTTACGGAACGCCCAAAGGCAGGCGAAATGCTTCTCCTCCTTTTCAACATGACGGAATTGCAACCTGATGAATCGGTACGAATCGGATCTTATCGCGGATTTGAACTTTTGCTTGCCCGCCAATCGATGTACAATATGCATCTGGAAATCAAAGGAGCGAAAAACTACGCCATTG
Source organism: Paenibacillus sp. J2TS4 (assembly GCF_018403245.1). Classification (GTDB taxonomy): domain Bacteria; phylum Bacillota; class Bacilli; order Paenibacillales; family NBRC-103111; genus Paenibacillus_L. The sequence continues at coordinate 115,499 of NZ_BOSH01000001.1, read as the reverse complement.
ATTTAGGAGAATCAGAATTGGGCAACATTTCCCGAATCGAGAATGCCATTGAAAAAATCCCTTCTTTGCTGCATGATGCTGAACAAAAGCAAAAAGATACGCACGATCAGCTAACGGCTGCTCTGAACGAAATAGACAAGCCTTTTGAATTTGAACAAAAATTGCAGGAGATGGCAGCCCGGCAATCCGAGATTAATTCGGCACTGGAGTTTGAGGAACTACAAGGGCAAGAAATCGTGATGGATGAGCACGCCGAGGAAGAGCGATCCGATCATAAAGAAGAGTCCTTTGAGTTGGAAAGAGAAGAATAGACAATCCGTCTACAACTCGAGTCTCCAACTTGCCCCGAAAACCCTTCAAATTTTCCTCGTACTCTACTTTGCCGGATTATTCGTTTGGTGCGTTTCCAATGTTCATATTCATTAAGGGCTTTATCGAGCTCTGCCGACTTTTTAACCACCTCCGGTGATCGTATACCCAATTCCTTTGCCAGCAAATTCAATTCGTTACGAAGAAATTCTATTTTTCCGAGTAGCTTATTTTCAACCAAACCAGATCCCCCTGTTTTTATATTTCTCCAGGGTTCATGCATACTGGTGTCGTTTCTCTTTTGTATATCTGATGGCTTCCCCTTTTCAGCTATACCATTTGCTTCTTTTTTGAATTTCGCGAAATCTAAAAACCACCCACCATATCCTGCCAAATTTAGTATAGCCCATTCTTTCATTAAGGACAATTTAAAATACAAAATGTCCTTAGAAGTACCTCATGCCTTTTCTAATAATCGTCTACACTTCTATATGAGAGGTGTTGATGATTCTATGGAAGCTTCTATTGTCATCCTTGTCGGTGCTAAAATCAAACTATATCGTCAGGCGAAAAATTGGACACAGGAACGTTTAGCCGAAGAGATTGGTTCCACCCCATCCTATATTGGAAGGCTGGAGCGCGGCGAGCAGAATGTAAAACTGCAAACAATTGAAAAGATCGCTAAAGCATTAGAAGTAAACATAAACCTATTTTTTGAAGACGAAGAGGAAGGTTTTTTAAGATCCAAGAAATGGGTTTGGGAGAGCATGACATTATTGTTGCAGCAAAGCGAGGCTCGGCAACATCGTTTGTATCGTATTTTAAAAGAAATCGTCGCTCATGACGAAAATAAGTAGCAAAAACCAACAAGCTTCCCTATTATGGCTTGTTGGTTTTTGTTTTATCGTCCATTATCCAGCAAACTAATCGTATGACTTGACGGGAGATTTAAGGCGCACTTTGTCTAAATGATCACTTTCCAGCCCCATAACGACTCGCCTCCTTCGTTCGGACAAGAGTTGCTCATTTAATATACAATAAAGAGCCGTCCTTTGCGAACGGCCCACCAAAATGAAATCATATTGATTTTTCTCGCAGCTGGTCTATCTTATCAGGCGAGAAACCAGTGGCAGCAGCAATGACCGAGATTTCCACTCCCAAATCAAGCATTCGTTTGGCGACTTCTTCTTTGCCTTTTTGTTCGCCCCTACGTTCTATATCATCGAGTACCTTTTCCAAGCCCATAACCGACACGTCTCCTTTCACGCTTTGAATAAACTCTTGCAAATGCGATTCATTCTCCGGAAGTTTCTGTAGGAGGATGTTAGCCATCCATGCCACAAATTTCTGCTGGCTGTCTTCCGGCAATTGTTGAATCGTATGCATCAGCTTGCCGAGTCGTTCCAACAACTGCCCCTGATTTTCCGTTTGATCGAGCAAAAAGACGGAACCAATGGTATTCGATAAAGAGAGCAATTCATCTTCCGTATAGCGGGCAACATCAATTAGTAAATATTCAAAATCCAGCAATTCTCGGCCAAACATCTCTTCATTGTCCAGCAGCTTTCGAAACTGGCGATGGGCTGTCCATCGTTGTTTCCCATTATACAATACGATCGGCACAATGGGTGGGAGCCGGAAAGATTTTCTATTGGCCTGGGCTTTTTTCTCGTCATTCAACAAGTATCGCCATATTTCCACCTGGTATAACAACAAACGATAAGGCATTTGGAAGTCCACTTTCGACTGCATTTCCAGCAGCAAATAAAACACGACTTCCTGCCCGTTCAACTGTACGCGATAAACCAAATCCGCTTCCTTGCGTTTGAAGTCTTGGAGTACGAACGAATGCGGAATTTCCTGGACACTGGTTTCGTCTATGCTTTGTACCCATCCTTTATGAACAAAAGAACGAAGCAATTCCACAAACAGTTTCTTGCTGGAAAGCAGGAAGCGATACGAAGTATCGTGACGCTGGTGTATAGTCTCCTGGCGTTCATCGGAATTCAATCGTATCCACCCCAATCTGTTCTTTCCTTTATTATATCGCTTACGCCAAAGGATAACAACGAAATGGAGGCGTTGAAAATGGGGCAAGGCTTACCCTTTACCAAAGATCAAATTGCCCAAGCCAATAGCATCGACCTAATCGAATTTGCAAAATCCAACGGCTATGTTCTTGAAAACGGCGGCCGCCGCGCGCTTCATGCAAAGCAAAGCGGCGGCCTTTACTTTTTCCGGGATAGCAACAAGTACTATCACTTCTCCACCGACACCCATGGCGGTCCTATCGACTTCGTCATGCAATTCTGGCGCATGGACTTTAAAGAAGCCGTTGCTCTTCTATTAGAAACCTCGCTGCCACAGCATATCCCTTCTTCCGCTCCCAAAGAACGAGGGCAACTCCTTTTACCGGCGAAAGCGCCCAATTATCGGCGCGTGGCTTGGTATCTCACCCATGTTCGGGGCATTGAGCCGGAAATCGTTTCCCGTCTGATGCACGAGAAAAAGCTATATCAGCAGGACAAAACCGGAAATTGTGTATTTGTCGCTTACGATACAGACGGAACACCGAAATATTGCTCCCTGCGCGGCACTAGGCCGGAACGTCCTTTTAAACTGGATCGGGAACATTCCGACAAGAGCTATCCCTTTCACATCATCGGAAAAAGGAAAAAGGTTTATGTCTGTGAAAGTCCCATTGACGCCATGAGCCATGCTACGCTTGCAAAATTGAAAGGACTGGATTGGAAAGCAGACCATCGCATTTCCCTAGGCTGTCTGTCCGACCTTGCCTTGGAACGATTTCTCCAACATCACCGTATTCATGAAATCATCTTTTGCCTAGATAACGACCATAATGCAACGTTTCGTGACGGCAGCCTTGCTCCCAATTGGGGACAAGAGGCTGCCTTAAAATTTGCCCATAAGTATAAAGGATTGGGTTATCAAACTTCCATTCAGACGCCACAGTGTAAAGACTTTAACGAAGACCTAAAAGCGATCCGTTTAGCACGATACGAAGCGACACTGATTGTAAGAGAGGAAGAGTTTGAGTATGAACGTTAAGCATTTTTATCATTGGATTAAGAGAACTGCTTGTCCGCTCAAGTGAGGTAGTGCTCGCTTTGCGAAGCAAAACAAAGTAGTCTCTACTTTTTCCATAATATAAACAAATTTGATAACCATACGATTCTAATCATACTGATCATATACAAAAGGACGAATCTAAAATAGAAATTACAATTGCTATACACCGGGGTACATCGGTCATCATACAAGGCATTGGTCCTAGTTGAGGATATGAGCATTGGTTGAGGATACCAATGTTTAATGTTACCATATATTAAAGAAAACTTCGCAAGGTGCTATATAATCATTTTCATTAGACTAAATTAACTAACCTTGCTACTGATAGCTCTCTTATCCTCGTAACAGGAGTTGAAGTCAGTGGTTAAAAAGCAAAACAAAATCCCCAAAAAAGAGATTAATTTAGCAAATACGCACGTTCCTGATAAAGTATACGCATATTCTTTACAGGTAAAACATGCTTTATATGAACTACAAAAATGTTCGGGCGATGACATGGTAAGTGTTGAGGTTCTTGAAGATGTCGCTATCCAGAAATCAGATGGAACCGTAAAAGCTATACAATTAAAAAATGTTTCATCTAAGCATAATCCAATTTCCAATCGTGCTAAAGACCTTTGGAAAACGTTATCTAACTGGTTGTTAGCCGTCAATAGTAAAGAACTCGATGTTAATAGCACAAAATTCATTCTCTTTGTTACTGCTGACAGGAGCGGATCAATAGTTGATTCGTTTAATAAAGCAACAACATTTGAAGAGTCACAAAAGGTTTGGGATGAAGCTAGAAAAGAATTTTATCATGAATCCGGGGAAGAAAAAGAAACACCTGAGGATTACGTTTTTTATATAAGACATTTTTTTAACCCAGCAAATAAACTGTTGGCAAGCAAAATTATTGGAAACTTTAGTCTAAGTACGATAAATGTAAATTACACTGCTCTTCTTTTTGAAGCATTCTGTGAGAGAGCTATGGTTGAGGAAGAACTCGGGGATGTTTTATTTAAGTATATGCTGGGATGGATAGAAAAAAAGGTATCCGAGTTGGTCGAAAACAAAAAACCAATGTGTATTGCCTACCAGGAATATAAAACTGAACTTATGGCAATTAGACGCGAGTACAATCAAAAATTAAGTCTAAAAGAATTAGCCCCGAGGCCAACTGAACAAGAAGTTCAAAATGAGATGAATGCATTGAGGAGATACTTAGAGCAACTGGACATTGTTGAGTGTGATTATACAGAAAAAATAGAAGCAATAAATGATTATCTCAGAGCTTCTACTAACCGAACTATCTGGGCAAAGCGTGGAGATATTAGTGACGGTAGCTTAACAAGTTATCAAGAAACATTGATTAAAAAATGGGATACTAAGCGAAAAATATTGTCACTTAAAAATAAAAGTCTTAATCTTTCACCCGAGGAATTGGGAAAGCTTTTGTACCTTGAGTGTAAAGATGAGCCAGTAAATATAGATCATCTTTATGTTCCCGATTTTTTTACTGCAGGATGTTATCATGCTTTATCTGATGATGTAATAATTGGTTGGCATCCACATTATAAAGATATTTTTATGCCAGGGAGCGGATTTAATGTCCAACTTAAATAGGGAAATTCAGAATGTACAAAACCCTGCCTTTGGAGCTTTTATTATATGGAACTTTGTAAGGGGATATTACAGCAATAATAGCAAACTGGTTCCTTTCCCTTTATTGTTTATTGTATTACCTATCATATTTCGTGAAGATTTTTCTGATTTGTTGGCTTCCACTAATAGGCCATCTGGCCTAAGGTACTTCGCGAACAAATTCCTTTCAACAAAAGTACTTAAAAATGATCTTGTATCGAACATTCATGCAAATGCTTTAAATATGAAGGAATTATCCCTTCAGTCCATTCGGATAGGACTCTATTCTTCCCTCATTTCTTTGGACTATGAGGAGGCCCTTGTTTTTCCATTTACAACAACTGAACGTAAGCAGGAGCCTAAGTCCATTATTAAACTTGGAAAGGCATCCGAAAAGTTGGGCTATTGGTGTTCTCAACTCACACTTCATGAAATCTCTCAAATACTGAAAGTGAGGTTTTAAAATGAATCTTCAAATAAAGAGATTAATCCTTTGGCCAAAAGATCCTCAGTTCAAGCCAAAGGAAATTGAATTTAAAACAAACTCTGTAAATATTATAACCGGAGCATCGCGTACAGGAAAATCCGCTATCATTCCAATAATTGACTATTGCTTAGCTTCGGATTCTTGTCACATACCAGTCAAAACAATAAGAAATGCTTGTAGTTGGTTTGGTATCGTCATTCAAGTCAATCAAAGACAAGTACTCCTAGCTCGACAAGAACCGGGCCTACAAAAATCAACTGATAATATGTACATAGCATCAGAAACAGTAGTTAGTACACCTGATATTCCTATTAAAAATACCACTAAGGATTCCGTTAAAAAATTTTTGGATGAGTTATCTTCATTGTCTTTTTTAGACATTGATGCCGATAATTCAAATAATTACTTAGGAAGACCTTCCTTCAGAGATTTAATGGCATTTTGTTTTCAGCCCCAAAACATCGTAGCAAATGCAAATACTTTATTTTATAAGGCTGATACTACTGATCACCGAACAAAATTAATAAACATTTTTCCGTATATTCTTGGTGCAGTAACTCCGGAAATTCTAGCAAAACGACAAGAAATTAATAATCTTTCTAAAGAATTAAAGCGTAAAGAAAAAGAATTACTAAAGCTTAAAGAAGTGTCGGATAAATGGAAGACTGAAATAAATGGTTGGCTCGCAGCAGCACAAGAATTCGGACTTATAAAACTGGATACATCAATTGATCGTTCCTTTGAGGAACAAATTGAAATTCTCTCATTAATATCCCAAAAAAGAGCATCTGATTCTAGTATTCTAAATAGCAATATTGAAGCTTCTTCACAAGAAATTGTGGCATTAAGGAAGGAAGAAAATGACCTCTCACTTAAACTCTCTTCCTTGAAAAACCGTTATACTGAAATGAATCAGCTGATGAATAGTTTAAATGATTACCGCGAATCTTTGACTATACAGGTTGAACGATTAAATATTTCCAAATGGCTGAAAAGCTTAACAGATGATAATGAAACTTGCCCTATATTCGGGAAAAATGTAGAGCATCCCAAAGAGCAAATAGAGAAATTTTATACAAATTTGATTAAGCTCGAAGATGAAACAGGGTTCACCAGCAAAATTCCTGCGGCATTTGAACGCGAATATCAAAATGTAAAAACAGAGATTAAAGTGTTGACTGAACAAATTATGGCTGTTCAAAAAAGAATAAAATTACAAAGCCAAATAAGAAATTCCGCAGCAAATGAAAAATATACTATAGAGAATATCTCCAGATTCATCGGTCAGGTTCAATACGCAAGCGAAACTTTTAAATCGTTAGGCTCAGATAGCCAATTAATTGCTGAAATTAATGCTATCAACGAACGTCTAACGAGTTTGCGGGCTGAAGTAAATGAAAGTGCAATAGTAAATAGAGTCAATGCAGCATTAAGTAAAATTGGTGCTTATGCAATAAGACTTCTACCTTTACTTGATTCAGAACGTCCAAATGATCCGATTCGTATTGATTATCAAAATCTTACTGTTATTGTCAGTGGTCAAGACGGACGTGATGATTATCTTTGGGAAATAGGTAGCGGCTCAAACTGGCTTGCTTATCACATCTCAGTAACATTAGCATTTCAGTTGTTCTTCAATCAGCAAAGTCATTCACCTGTGCCGAGCTTTATTGTCTACGATCAACCTAGCCAAGTCTATTTTCCAAAAAAATTGGCTGCTAGAAAAGATGAACAGGAAATTGACCCAAGACTTGAAAATGACGAGGACAGAATAGCTGTGAAAAAAATCTTTAGTACAATGTCTGAGGCAATAAAAATATCTCAGTCCAAATTTCAAATTATAGTCTTAGAACATGCGGACAGCAGTATTTGGGGAGATATTCATAACGTTCATGAGGTTTGTGAGTGGCGCGGCGAGAATAACAAACTTATTCCAGAAGAATGGATTGATTAATAGTCAATATTTCCAAGTATATAAAGTTTGCCGCGGATAGATATTATAAATCTATCCGCGGCAACCAAGCGGCTTACATTTAACTCGCTTATGAAACTATCACTACCACACTTTGAGATGCCCTTTACATTACACGCACTCGTTAATTTCTACGATATCTTTCATGTGAACATTCGCATTCTGTAATATTTGATATAAAGATGAAATGTTTTGATTAAACTGAGGTCGCAGTTGAACATCCCCAAAACGCAGGATTTCTCTTGAAGCACTGAAAGTAAAAAAACATTGATGCTTTGCTCTGGACAATGCGACAAAGAAAGCACACATATCAGCAGCTCTTTGTGTTTGGAAACTCCAAAATGCATCGTCTTCTAATCCTAGAAATATGACAGTGTCATATTCTAATCCCTTGCTCTTATGGATTGTCATTATAGGTACACTAGACAATCCTAAAAAATCAGAGATAGCGTCGCTCCAGTTTAAATGTTTCGAATATGCCTTCGATAATTTCCCAATTGTATCATCAAGTAATTGATTGAAGAAGAAACCACTAGTATACTTTGGATATAAACGAAAATACTTTTCCATCTCAATAAAGGAAAAAATCCCTTTAACAATTTTCTCAATCATTTGGTTACAGCTATTTTCGTCATTTTCTACCTGAAGTTCACGTCTTATCTGAAGGATATATTCATCAAGTTCCGATTCCATTTTTAATATTTTTGCATGGTCATGGTCAGGATCAAAACCTTGAATAAAAGATAAAACTTCTGAAACTCGCACCCATGCATCATGTTTTTTTTCTGTTGCAGCTAGTGTTAGAAAATCAATAATTAGCTGTACACATTCTTCTGCAAGTAAATCTTGATATTCTTTTTCAATTCGTGCCTGAATGCCTTGCTTTCCTAACTCCTCAAGTACATTTTTGGCATAGATATGTTCATGTTGTTTTACAAGTATACAAATATCTCGTGGGGTTACATTTTCTTGCCGTATCCTTTTTGCTATACTTGACGCTACAAAAACAGCTTCGTCTAAATGATTTTGAAAATTCCAAACCTCGCACACACCCTCCACATTACGATGTTTACTAGAAACTGTGGCATCTGTGGCGCTTTCATTAATAATTTTCGCCAAAATATTTTGAATTTCTATTAATCTGGGAGCGGACCTATGATTATGTGTTAACTCTATTTGACTGGCGTTAAAGTCATGTTTAAACTGTTCAAATGAATCAGAAAGTGCACCAGCCCAACCCATAATTTTCTGTTTACCATCTCCTACACTTGTCAATATTGCTGAAGAATTTAAAAAAATTGTTTTGACTAATTCATACTGTAGAAAAGTCGTATCTTGAAATTCATCCAAAAAAACATGACTATATGTGACCTGCAGCGCCTTTTTGATTAATGGATTCTGTTTAAGTAAAAAATCAGCAAGTTTTGAAATCATAGGGAATGTTAATGAACTCTGAACTTCATTTTTTTCATGAATCATCACATTCCACAGCCTAACCAAAATCCAAGAATAGATATCTACTCCGTCATCATAAATTGGAATAGAATCCTCAGCTAATCGCCTATATAAAACATTAAAGTTAATCTCGTGTTGCCAATTAGGCTGATTCGGATGGCGCTCAATAATATAACCAGTAGCTATATCTCGAATATCCCTATTAGAGGTAACGATATTATAGTTTTTTGATGGACGATAAGCATCTGGTAGGCCTAATCTAAAGCGATCTAATAATTGTTTAGAAAACGAATCAAATGTTCTTGACTCGAATCTTGCAGCTAGTTCTTTTCCACACCGTAATTCTACCCTTTTTTTCAAGTTTTCCGCAGCATCTTTCTTAAAACTAATGGCCAAAATTTTCTGCGGATTTGGACATAAATTGGTTTGTAATAAAAAGCAAGCACGTTGCGCTAACAACTCTGTTTTCCCCGCACCTGGCCCTGCCAAAATTAGAGTATTGAATTCCGATTTAACTGCTATCTCTGCTGCCGGTTCCAGCGTAATTCCTTCCGACGGATTCCAATTTTCTGGTTTAATATATGGCATAGACTTAATCTTCCTTTTGCAATATTTCTTTTACCCGCGTTACTAACTTACAAAAAAGTTCAGGTATGAACATTTTCAGATCATCGTCATCCAATTTTAAAAGAGCTTCAATGTGTGTGCTTGGCTTGCTTCGCCCAAGAAATAGAGTATTATACCAAACCATAAGTTCATGTTGAGCATCTGTATACGTTTGACCTGTTGCCTTCTCGTTCTTTAAAGCCGCAATAATACCGCCTTTTATTTTTTTGTCATATTCGTCAGGATACTTTTTACGATCAGGAATACTAGGACCTCTAGGTACAGTTTTTTTATATTCTTCAGGAAATGATTCGAGCATAAGAAAATCTAAATCCAAAGGCGAAGAATAGAAAACATTATATTTATCTTCCATTAATCTTTGAAGCCATAAATTATTCATAGATTCTATCCATTCAGGGGTCATTGGATATGTATCCATTTCTTCTATTTGTGCATCAGTAAGAATTTCTTCCCTTTGTCCGTACCAAACTCTCAGTAACTCATCACGATTACAGCCATTAAGTAATAACTGTTTAATGGCATACTTAATCCTACTCCAACCACCGCCCCCACGTTCACGATCCAAATCCAATAAAGTAATATGCGGAATATTCAATTCATTGAGTAATTTCCACATATGGTTTACATGTCTTCCTCCAAGAGGAACTATTGATATACCATAATCATCAGGGTGTATTCCGTTAGCTGCAAGTATTCTGGGAATTACAATCTCTTCGGAATCACCCTCACCCAAAATCACTAATCTCGAAAAATAGATTTCCGGATAGGCTCTTACAGCTTCCTTTATGTATGTATAAGAATCAGCAGTCTTACTTGGCAATATTATTTTCTTTACTATTGTTGTAAAGCTCGTCTGGTCAATTCTCAAGTGGGTAAGATCTTCTGGATCTAACCGCTTAATAATTGAAGCACTGTGTGAAGTTAAAACAACTTGGGCATTTGATTTAACAGAAATATTTTTCAAGTTCTCCATCACTCGTCCAAGAAGATGTGGAGATATATGATTTTCTGGCTCTTCTACCGCGAGTATAGTTAAAGAAGCATTTGATTTCCCAGTAATTTTCATTTCAGCTTCAAGTAAGGACGACACCAATGAGATATAAAATAAAGATCGAAGTCCATCACCCAACTTATCAACACTATATTCACCTAAGTCATGTGTTGGAGAAAAAGATACTTCTATTTTCTTAAGAATTGAGGTGAGTGTTGAACTGCTAAATTGTAATTTTGCATCCTGGTAACGAGCATCCTTGTGGTATTTTTTCCATTCCTCTCCAATGATACTTCTTATCTGCGAAACCCCATTAATGCCGTCGAACAACTTATTTATAGGTTCCATTCTTACTTTAATGGAATCATTAATGTCATCTGGCCAAGAAATATTATTTAAAATCCTCCATAGTATTGTGCCCGAAGCATTGCGTAGCTGTGCAGATGGTTCTCTTACAGCAGGAACATATATGACTTGTATTGTTGAACGTTGGTGAGGGGTGATTGGAACCTTATCCTCGTCTGATTCATCAATACCTTCAGCTACAGTAATAAAGTATATTTTTTGTTCAATTTCTCCTTCAGGAGTATTATCCGCTACCCATTTTGCTTCTAACCTGACACGTAAATAAGGAGCTTCAGCAGTAGCACGAACTACAAGTTGATTAATAAATGGAGGAATACTGTTTCGGCTCAACTCATCATGAGTGCTTTCCATTAATTCGGGAAAGTCAATCCGTGCCTCAATTGACAATTGAAGTTCTTTTATTGTTTCTACGTTGATTTGTTTGGGAATGTGAAAATCTGACTTTTCCAATGTACGTTCATGCGAAGTCACTCCAAACAATTTGAGTAAAGCATGTATAAGAGCAGTTTTACCTGCGGAGTTTTCTCCGACAAAACCCGAAAGCTTATTTAAAGTAATTGTTGTTCCCTCGTCGCCAAAACTTCTAAAATTTTTTAAATGCAACTTTGTAATTTGCACAACAACCCCTCCTCGTAAATAACTAGTTTGGACGAGATTAAATAATCATCTGAGTAAGCCCTTAATTAACGCTTACTTAATGAATAATTTCTAAGCTATTGACTGATTTCGACATTTTCCTAGTAATCCCTTTTTAGAGCGAACCCTGAAAAGGAGAATTGTATGAAAAATCCACCTGTTTCAAACTCACAAATCTACTTAGCCAATAATATCAACCTAATCGAATTTGCCAAATCTCAAGGCTACATTCTCGAAAATGGCGGCCGCCGCGCGCTTCACGCGAAGCAAAGTGGCGGTCTTTACTTTTTCCGATCTCGGGACTGGATGTGTTTAGCCAGCTCGCCCATTTGCGAAACGTAAAGGTACAGGCGGAAGGCCCATATCGCTTGGAGAAGCATACGCGGCATGCGAACATTGATTTGGTCGTGCTTTGGGACACTATTACCACCAGTCTGCCTGAGCTCCAAAAACAAATCGAAGAGATTCTGATCCGGCAATCTCAGGAAACGGATATTTTATCACCGTTTGAAGACGAAGAAGAATACGAGCGATAAATGAATAAGCTTAGCAGCAGAACCAGCCACATTCCAAATGAGGGGTGTGGCTTTTATCTGTTCCACTCTGGCTAAGGAGCGATGAAACCATGCCCCCTTTTTCCCTTTTTTCTCATTGGATCGAAGTTCTGCCTTCCCCCAACCAGAGGGGACCGCCCTCTGGTTGGGGGTTAAAGGCAGGAATAGCAAAATGTCATTTTGCGAAAAAACAGCGTGAAAGCAGAGCTTTCACCGACATTTTTATGGGGTTTCCTCCGACAATCGAATGTCGCTTGCAAATAGCTCCCAAGAGTGAGGTGATTCCCTTGGTACGCGCAGATAAAACGGTGCAGATCACCGTCAAGCTGCCCAAGAAACAATACGAAGCATTAAAGAAATACGCCGCTTCCAAGCATTTAAGCATGGCGGATATCGTAAGGGCCTTTATCCAAAAAGGCATGTCTGTGGAGGCTTATACCGAGGAGATCGATTTCATCACTGCCATCATCCGCCAGGAGATCAAAATTGCCATTGACGGATTAAGCAACCGGCTAGCCGGACTCGCCAGCAAGGACTTAATCATGTCGGCTGCCTCCTACTACTCCACCATCGCGATTATCGCCGATCTGATTGATACGAATCGGTACACGACCTTTCGGGAGATCGAGAAGAAAGCGCGGCGGCTTGCGGTGGACTATGTCAAAATGAAGCTCACCGATGCTGAAAAACTGTTTTTGTCGGGGAATGCGTTGGATCAGAGCATTGAGCATCTACGCGGGGGTGACTCCGATGTCGATCCTGATCTATAAACAGCGCTTCTTCCATCCCAACCACCCGAAAACGGCGAAAAGCAACTACTGCCATATAGGATATATTGCCACCCGTCCTGGTGCGGTGAAGAATGAAGGCATGAATCATGGGTTGTTCGGGAAGCTGCGCCCCGGAGACTTGCAGGAGTTTTCCTCTTGGCAAGAAGTGGCCCGACTGGCCCGCGACTTATCCCGACAAAAAAAGAACATGTATCGTAGCGTCATTTCATTCAAACGAGATACGGCGCTGGAACTGGGCCTAACCAATCAGAAGGCTTGGCAACAGTATATTGAACAACATATCTCCACCATCGCCGCCCAAAATCACATTAAAGGAAAGAACCTCTGTTGGGCCGCCGCTGTCCATAATGAGAAGGAGCATCCGCATCTTCATGTCGTCTTTTGGGATCGACAACAGGACATCCTGAAAAACTATACCCACCCCGAGATTCCCAATCGCATACGCAGGCAATTGATCAAAGACACCTTTGCTTACAAGATCAAACAATTTTGCGCTTTGCGGGATCAGTTTAAATCCGGTATTACGGAAATCACCGACCGCATGGTAAGTGAATTCGAGTTGTATATCAAGAATCTGAACCCGAAATCGTTCAAGGTTTTCTACAAGCGCTTTATGAACGAGGATGAAGATTCCCTACACCGTCTGCCGAAACACCATCTTTTTCAGCAAAGCCATGCCGCTGCGCTAGCCGAAAAACTGGTTCAACTCCGCGCAAACATGCCGAAAACCGGAAGACTCGCTTATCAACTCCTCCCCCCTGCTGTGAAATCCATGTTGGATGAACTTGTACAGGAATTGATGAAAACCAATCCCTATCTGGCACAAATGGTTGAGGATTATGTCCAAGTCAAAGTCCAAATCGCGATGCTGTATGACACCGATCCGGAACGTATCGCTAACTACCGTGAGAAGTATCTGACCGAGGCGAAAAAGCGAATCGCGAACCGTATTTTGGGAACGGTCCGTACGCTGATCAAAATGGAACGGGAAGTATCCATGGAACAAAACCATAGGATACGGCGACAGTACCTGGCCGAGCAGCTTCTGGTTGGCATCCTTGATATGCTGGAGAGTCTGATCATGAACGGCAATATAGACTACGATGACAAAGCAAAAGCCATGGGCACGGAGTTATCCAAACAAGCCAAAAAGGAATGGTTTTTAAAGCACCGAGACAAGGGGGTGGAAAGATAACATCCATGATGACCTCTACTCCACATTGTGGATAACCTTCTTGTGGATAATTGTGCCGTTTGTTTATCAATAGTTTTTCCTCTTCATTCAAGAAAGGAGCGATCTCATGCTATTTACCGAAGGCAAACATCAAAAATATGAACGAATGATGCGGCAAACTCCGCGAAATCATCCTCGTTCAAGGAAAGAAAAAAAGAAAACGGACACAGCAAAACGTACAACTCAACAAACCACCCCGATCCATCCCAAGGAGCGTTGTTCTTATGGAAATCAATGAACGCATGAAAGAAGTATTACAAGTCCAGCTTTCTCATTTGGGCCTGGAATTGAAACCGGAGAATCGCTTTCCCCTGACTGTGCTCCATGATCATCGCCCGGTTGCATACATCCAAGAGGACGGTGCAGTCCATTACCCTGTTGATCGAGACACCACGCCTGCCCGCCGAATTCACGGTGTCATCGCAAAAGTTTGGGAGATGGAGCAGGCTTACCGTCAGGCTCCACATCTGGAACTATCCGGCGTGAACAGTTACAAAAAAATTCTTCAATACAACCAACATCTATTGGCTGCCCGGTACGACGGAAACGGCCATTTTCGTTTTGTGACCTGGCAAGTCAATTTCGATCAAACGGGTGTAACGCTGGGCCACTATTTTTATCGGAATGAATACGAGCAGGCGAAAGAAGATTTTATCCAACGCAGCGGACTGGTGGACGAACGAAAATTATTCAGCAAGGAACAGCTTTCCCTTCTCTATTCCGCGTTGCTCTATTCCAGGTTCCATGATGTCAGTCTGGACTACCCGGAAAAGCAAGAAATTGACCGATTAATACGACAAATTGAGACGATCACCCCAGTTTCCCAAGCGGTTCAGCAACCTGAACGTGACCCCGAATTGGATAACGAACGATAAAACAGTTCCGTTTGTCGAAAGGAGATGGCAATTTGAAAAGCAAAACGGAGTTTTACAAGAAGTTTTTTGAAGCCTTGACCAAACAAGGCTTTGAAGTAAAACGCTCCACCTCTGCCGATTATTTGGCCGATTTGTATTATAAAGACCAGCTTGTTGCCTTCTACACCCGGATGGACACGATCGAGAAAAACCCATTCGTCACCGTACCGGACCGGCTCATGGACGCGATTCACGATTTGGCCAGACAAACGGCGTTGCAAGCTGGTATCTGCGTGGAAAAACCTTATACGGACAAAGACCCAAAAATCGCTAATGGTGTGTATAAGTTAAGCGAATACAACGATGTGATCTTGGCTTGCAAGCATCATCCCATGTTTGAGTATGTGTTTTCCACGTATCGCCTTTCCCCGGAAAACGGAACGCCAGTGCAGCGGCAGTATTTTTACAATAAAGAAGAAGCGTTGGAAAACTTCGCAGTACGGAGTGGACTCATCGACGAAAAAAAGCTGTTTAGCGAAGAAGAACTGGTCCTGATCCATTCCGAACTGATCAAATTCATGATTACACCCAACGATAAAACGGTCGAACAGTTCGAACGAGCCGGAATCATCATCGAAAGGATTGAGGAACTTCTGCCGGCATTAAAGGATCGGGAAATTCATCTGGAGTTCGAACTGGAGTTTCAACATGAGGATGAACTACTGGCCGAAGAGATGGAAATCGGAGATTAGTCCTCGTGTTCCTAACCATTTTGCTAAAGCAGTATTTACGAGGAGGGATTTGCCTTGGCAAGCGCAAGACCGGAAAGCTCCCTCTGGGGGAACATCATAACCTGCACTGAAATCGCCCTTCATGTTTATGAAATCGTGGCCGAGTATAAAAGTGGAATCGTCATTCCTACTGAACAAGCAGAAGAGTTGCTTAGTCCGAAAGCCATTGCGCTCGGCAACGAAAAAGATGGGTATTTGCATTACGAGGATGAAAAGAGCATGATTCCGGCCTACGAATTGCTGCAAAAAGACCTCATCACAGACCCTGATATTAAAGAGCAGTACGGAACGCCGGAACAATTAGAAAAGGAAGGCCCCTTTTTTGTACCCGAATATTTCGGAACACTGGAAGAACCGCAGACTTCGCCTTGGGGCGATATTGCCAAGGCAACAACGATCCACCATGGGATCGGCTTGATTGAAAGCGAAGGCAAAGCCGCGTTAGCCGTCCATCAAACCATTGGCGATCTTTTCCTATCTGACATGGCACGGCAGCACGCTGTCACCGATGGAGGCTATTTGTTTTATACCCTAGATGCGAACTGTGCCATCCCCATCTATGAATTGTCCTCTTCGCATCCGCAAGTGCTGGAATTGATTATCGACGAGGACAGTCTGGTGCATACGCTATGCGAGGATTTCCCCGATTACGTCGATTTTCATAACCGTCATGTCGACGAGTGGGGATGGATTCAAGACTTTCCTGCCCCCAAAGGGTTATTTTTACAAGCTCAGGTAGACCAGGAAATCGGTCATCCGCATCGTACCAGCGAACAAGTTGCCGAATCTTCCTTATCGTATGGAAGTGAACCGGAGACCAACGACTTTTTTGAGCCAAACGGAGAGTATGAGTTGTGAAAACCAAGTTCAAGGTGATCATCTGTTTGTTCCTCTTCGTTGTTGGAGCGTTCTTCAATCTGTTCTTTACCACCGCCTTGCACGGCATCTTATCCGGAAAATCCCATACGCTTGCCTTCACTCCTTTTGCGAGATGTATCGCAAGTCTCATTGCCAGCAAACAACATTTGCTGCTTTTTTTATGCTTGCAAGGATTGGTCGGAGTCGTGTCCACGATGTTCTTTTTTACGAATCATCGCCCTTACCAAAGTGAACTGGCCCACATCACGCCGCAAATCGAAACGCCGGTTCCAGTTGGTCAGCATCAGCACGGCTCTTCCAGATGGTTGACGGAACAGGAGAAGCAGTCAGCTTTTGATACGCTCGTACTGGATCTCAAGCATCCGCTGCTCCGGGAACTCATCGCGACCGGCTACGATCATCTGGAATTTTACCAACGCGGGGAGGAGGAGCATTCTCATGAAGTATCCGGAGAACATTTCAAAGAATGAAGACGGGGCCGCTGCAAAGGAACAGCCTCTGCCCTTCTCGCAAGGCGGAATCGTGGTAGGCATGAACAAACTGCGCGGGAAAGAACGCATCTATTGCATCCAAGACGATGTGCACACGCTTTGCCTGGGCGCAACCCGCAGTGGAAAATCGAGAACGGTCGTGCTGCAATCCATCTGTACGCTTGGCCTTGCCGGGGAATCGCTGGTCATTTCTGATCCCAAAGCCGAATTGTACCACTATACCCACGAATTTTTGCAAAAGTTGAATTATGACGTGTATGCACTGGATTTCCGTACGCCTGAAAAAAGCCATCATTACAATCTGCTCCAACCGATCATTGATGCCGCCCTTCGCGGTGACCAGGAACAGGCGGAAATGCTGGCTTGGGATATGACCAACGTTCTTGTCGGCAAATCACAGGGAGAAAAAATCTGGACAAACGGGGAAATGTCCGTCATCGCCGCCACGATTTTAAGTGTGGTGTGGGACAATGCCAAACGGCCGGAATACCAGAACTTGACCAACGTTTACTGGTTTTTGGCCGAGATGAACCGTCAAATCGGAAATAAAACGCCAATGCAGGACTATATGAAGCGTCTCCCGCCCACCCATCCTGCTAGAGCCCTGCTCAGTATTTCCGACATCGCGCCTTCGCGCACCAAGGGAAGCTTCTATACTTCAGCTCTGACGACACTGCGTCTTTTCACGTCCAAATCCATCTATGCCATTACTCACAAAAGCGACTTTTCGTTAACCGAATTGGGGGAGAAGAAACAGGCGCTGTTTATCATTTTACCGGACGAAAAGACGACCTTCTACCCTGTTGCTTCCCTCATGGTATCGCAGTTGTATGAGTTACTAACAGCAGAGGCAGATAAACGCGGCGGCAGACTGAAACGGCGCGTAAACTTCATCCTGGATGAATTCGGCAACTTTACACCGATTGCCGATTTCACGAACAAACTGACGGTAGGCGGCGGGCGCGGCATGCGGTTCAATTTGTTCTTGCAAAGCTTTGAGCAACTCAAGGAAAAGTATGATGCTCACGCCGCCAGCACAATCAAATCAAATTGTCAAACCTGGATTTATTTGCAGGCGGATGACCTGGAGACGCTGCGGGAAGTCAGCGAAAAACTGGGCACGTACACCACTTCCAGTTACCAGCTCTCTGCTTCTAACAGCAAATATTCTACGCCAAGCACATCTCACAGCATGAACCTGATGGAACGCAAGCTTTTGACCGTAGACGAGGTGCGCCGCGTCGCCCGGCCGTATCAAATTGTCATTTCTCGAAGCCACCCCGCGATGATGTTTTCGCCCGATTTAAGCGAATGGGCTTTTAACGCCATGCTGGGGTTGGGCGATAAAGAGCATAATCGTCAAGTTCGGGAAGAACGGGAACGAAAGCGGCCAGTTCGGACCGATACGCGAAAGGAGGTGAAACTGTGGAATATCTGGATTTATTATCAGAAAGACATCGCCAGACAACTGGAAGAGAAAAGACTCCAGGAGGCAGCAGGGGGTAACGTTTTTTTCGGACCCAATTCGGACATAGAATAGGAGGTCTGCCTTGAAATGAAGAGATGGATACGCAGAGTCATTCGCTACAGCAGAATGGCTCTTTTTGTGTTGGGCACAAGCTTATGGCTGACCCAACCTGCTAATGCAGCGGATATCCAAAACAGCAAGATTGTAAAGGGAACGGAAAAGCTGATTGGGGATGTCACAACCTGGCTGATGATCCTCGCTCCTGTTGTTTCCGGTCTACTGATCATTTACTTCTGTATTCGGCGTTCTGCAGCGGATGAAATGGATCAGAAGAAATGGAACAACCGCATCATCGTTGCCGTTGTTTCCTGTATCGGAGCCGTACTTGGTTCCGCCACACTGAACGTCATTATTGGCTACTACAAGTAAACCGAATCTGCCCTGATTGGGGCTTTTTTGATGAAATTCACTACATTTTTGGAGGGTAACACATATGAAAAAGTGGCTGAAAACCGTAAAGAAAAACTCAATGCAACGTATTTTGCTGGCAAAAACGGTCATCACCGACCGCCGCGGCGAAGGGTTTGTAGATACTGCCGTGAAAATTTTGATGGCTGTCGTCATCGGCGCTTTGGTGCTTGCGGGCTTGTATCTGCTCTTCAGCGATACGATCCTGCCTACTCTGACAGAACGGATTCGGAACATGTTCAATTACAGGGGATAACGGATACCCTTTGGCGGGAACGGCTGACAAGTATAGGCCGTTCCTGTAGAAAGGAGGTTGAGGAAACTGGAAGCCATTTTATTGGTGCTGATCGTAGCCATCCTGAATGGAGCCTTGATATACATCGATACATTGCTGAAAGATATTATTCCGATGACCCTGTACGCTGAACGTTCTATGACCGCTCTCTCGGGCGGGAATATTGCGGATTCCCTGTTCGATATTTTGTTCGGCTTCGGGGTTTCCCTCATCATTTTGAAGTTTTTGAAAAAGGGATTTGAAATTTATGTGATGTGGTCCGAGGGCGATCCTGATGAAGAACCGCTATCCCTGCTCACCAATTTTTTCAAAGCGATGGCCGTAGCGATTTGTTTCCCGACGATTTATCTATGGCTGGGCCAGATCGTGGAAGAGTTAACGGACAAGTTGCTCGTTGCCCTCGGGCAATCGACCAATTATGACTGGAATGCCTGGGTAAGCGGAATTAGCTCGTTGGGGTTGGTGACAGCCATTTTCGGGCTGATCTTCATCATCTGCTATTTCATTCTTTACTTTCAATTTCTCATGCGCGGGTTGGAAATTCTCATTTTGCGCATTGGGATGCCCCTCGCTTGCGTTGGACTGTTGGACAACGATAAGGGCGTGTTCAAAGCCTACTCCCAAAAGTTCGCCCAATCGACATTGGCCGTTGTCGTACAAATTACGCTGGCCAAGCTGGGCGTCGGGTTAATGTTGAATATGCACATCTTTTGGGGTCTTGCCTGCATGGTGCTGGCCATTCGCACGCCGCGCTTCTTGTCCGACTTCCTTATTACGACTGGCGGCAATGGGGGAGTCGTCAACAATGTATATCATTCCGTCAGACTGGTCGGTATGGCGCGCAAAATGTTGATGAAAACGGGGTGATGTCCATTGGTTACGGTGGACGAACTGGCCCAAGCGGTCATTCTGCTGATTCGTCTGGGCTGCGTCGCCCGGTTTATCTATTGCATGGTTCGCCTGTCGGGTGCGGATGAGGAGAGCTCGCAGTATAAAAAGAGAACCCGAAACGTGATTCTGTTTTATGTATTGGCCGAAAGCATCTGGCAGATCAAAGATATCGTATTGTTTTACTATCAATAGGGCGATGATGTTTGATCACTCAAGCGCCTGAAATGACAGTCGTTTTCTTCATTCCACAAAATCAGGAGGTTTTTCATGGAAGACAATCCTCAAACCCTTTATATCCCCATGGGCGTAAAATCGGAAACGGAGTTGTTTCCCGGATTCGGTCGAAAACAACTCTTTCAATCGGTAATCGGTTCGCTAGGAGCTGGCTTTGTCGCTTTGCTGCTTTGGATTTTCGGGAGAAGCGTTTCCTTAACCATGGTCACCTTTCTAATCGGCGTTTCAGCTTCCGTCATGATGACCACGAAAGATCGCATGAATCTGTCGGTGCTGGACCAAATGAAACAAATGATCCGTTTCGCCAAAGGTCAGAAAAAATATCCATATATCGCGATGAACGAATGGCCTGACAAGCCCTAAGGAGTTTCAAAAAATGTGGGTAGTAAAAGGTATACTCTTTGCCAGTCTGCTGCTGTGGGCAAGTATTTCCGATATCCGAAAACGGGAAATCCCGGATATGCTTCCGGCATGCATCTTATTTATCGGTTTGATTCAAGTCTCCCTGCTCCCTGCCCTATTAGGTTTGTTTGTTACCGCTCTTCCCTTTTTTGCAGCAGCGATTTTATCCCATGGGAGGATCGGCGGCGGAGATATAAAACTGATGGCTGCTTGCGGCTTTGTTTTAGGCGTTTCCGGGGGATTTCTGCAAACGATCATTGGACTTTCAATGGCTTTGATCGGGTGGTTGTTCCAATCTGCCACTTCCTGTTTCAAAAATAGTCGAAATATAGCGATGCCGCTTGCGCCGTTTTTGGCTGTAGGCGGCATCATCGCGTTTTGGATCATTCATAGAGCTTAGGAGGAATGCAAATTGCAATGGGTTAAGAATCGTACCGTGCTGGGGATTGGCTGTATCGTCCTTTCTCTCCTGATTTGTTTTGGGTTAACGCCCCTGTTTCAACAATCCTTGCAGGCACAGACGGAAATCGTCAGAGTCACGCAGGACATCGCAACAGGCGAACAAATCACCAAAGAAAAGTTGGAAATCGTCCAGGTTGGGGCATACAACTTGCCGTCCAATGTGCTGACATCGATGGATGCAGTCATAGGACAGTATGCCGCTGCTGTGTTACAAAAAGGAGACTATATTCTCTCGACGAAACTATCCGCTGTTCCGCTCGCAGAATTTTTGGACCGTTTGAACGGAAGTAAGCAAGCGATATCGATCAGTATCAAAAGTTTTGCAGCGGGTCTATCGGGCAAACTGCAATCCGGGGACATTATTACCCTGATCGCTTCCGATTACGGGGAAATGAGAACGACGACCATGCCGCCGGAACTGCAATATGTCGAAGTGCTTGCCGTAACGACAAGCAGCGGGGTGGACAAAGAAAAGGCATCCACACAAAATAAATCCGACGATGACAAGCAGCAGTTGCCTTCTACGCTCACGCTGCTGGTACAGCCGATACAAGCGCGACTTCTTGCTGACATAGAGGTCAAAGGCCAACTCCACGCTGCTCTCGTATATCGGGGAGATCAAACCACTGGTCAAGCATTTATTGCCAAACAGGATGCTTTTCTCTCCGAAAAGTCTACACCAGATAAGGAGGCTGTCCATGAATAATCACCAAATCATTGCCGTATGGGGCAGTCCGGGCAGCGGAAAGACGATAACTTCCATAAAACTGGCTCGGGAATTTGCCTCCAGGCAAATCAATGTACTGGTTGTCCTCTGTGATTCGGTATGCCCTTCGATTCCAACCCTTCTGCCAGGTGTCCATGCAAAAGAACAATCATTGGGCCGATTACTCAGTTTGCCGTCGATATCGCAAGAACAGATTTTCCAGCATCTCGTTCCATGCAAAGCTTTTTCCCATCTGGCGTTCATCGGCTATGTTCACGGCGATAACGCCTTTACCTATGCCAGCTATACCAAAGAGAGAGCACTGGATTTTTTCACCTTGAGCCGACACCTTGCAGATGTCGTCATCGTGGATTGCTCCAGTGTGTTGTCTGCCGATCCGTTATCCGTTGCCGCGCTTGAAGTCGCTGATCAGGTTTTGCGAGTGCATGAATGCACGCTGAAAAGCCTGAGTTATTTTGCCTCCCATTTACCACTGCTGAGTGACTCCCGATTTCATACAGATCGTCATCTGCATCTTCTTTCCAACGTGAAAGCAAAACAAGACAGTGTTCAATACAGCAATGTCTTTGGGGGGATTCATCACCTGCTGCCTTTTGTCTCTATCGTGGAACAACAAGCGGTTTCGGCTCGGTTATTGGACGCTTGCGAAGGAAAAGACGCCCGTTCCTACCTGAGTGCCATTCAAAAATTAGCCGGACGTTTTATGGACTATCCTTCGAAAGCAGATAAGCAACCATTCATCCAGCGCTTGATACAAAGGTTCAAAGGAGTGCGGTCATGAAAGGGGCAACGTTATTTTATCCGGCAAGTAGCAATAAAAAGCCATTTTCCGAAGTACTGAAAGAGGTGCAAGAATATCTCTCCGGCAAATACGCTACGCTTATTTCCCGAAATGCCGAGGAACAAAAACAACAGATCATTTCGTATACCACCAAATATGTCATGGATTATCGCTTGAGTGTAGACGGACTTTCTTTCGACGAACTGGTGGAACGGTTATATGCGGAAATGGCGGAGTTTTCTTTTCTTACCCCGTATTTGTTTTCCCATGATGTAGAGGAGATCAATATCAACGGGTACAAAGATGTCAAAATCACCTATACGGATGGGCACATTCTCCCAGCTTCCGAACGGTTTACCTCACCGGAACATGCCGTCGACGTGGTCAGACGCCTGCTGCACAAATCAGGGATGATCCTGGATCATTCACAACCGATCGTCCGTGGACATCTGGCCAACAATATTCGGATTACGGTTTTCGGCGCACCGATCACCGATTCGGACAAAGGCGTAGCCGCATCCATACGGATTATTAACCCACAAAAATTGGGAAAACAAGATTTCATTCACAATGGAACGGCTACGGCGGAAATGCTGGATTTTGTAAGTCTTTGTTTGCGCTACGGCTTGTCCATTTGTGTTACCGGAGCCACCGGCAGCGGGAAAACGACCTTGATGAGCTGGATGTTATCGACCATTCCTTACGACAAGCGAATTTTCACCATTGAGAATGGCACCCGTGAGTTCGATCTTGTGGTGGAAGATGAAAATGGGCAAGTGCAAAATAACGTCGTTCATACCGTTACCCGGTACAGCGAAGATAGCAGGCAAAATATTGACCAGGAGAAGTTGCTCGAATATGCCCTTACCGCCAACCCTGATGTCATCTGCGTCGGGGAGATGAAATCGGCAGAGGCCTTCGCCGCGCAAGAAGCAGCCCGTACCGGCCATGCCGTGATTACAACGACACACGCCAATTCCTGCATTGCCACCTATTACCGAATGGTTACGCTCTGCAAACAAAAATACGATATGAGCGACCAAACCTTGTATAACCTTGTGACGGAGGCGTTCCCGATTGTCATGTTTGCCAAGAAATTGGAGGATAACTCCCGCAAGGTGATGGAAATCACCGAATGCGAAATTCTGCCGGATGGAAGCCGAAATATCCGCACACTTTTCCGCTTTGCCGTGGCCTCCAATACGATAGAAAAAGGGAAAATTCGGATTATCGGATCCTATGAAAAAGTCCAAAATATATCGCCAAGTTTGCAAAAAAGGCTGCTCGAAAACGGGATGCCTCTCCATCTGCTTGAGCAAATGATGGGAGGCGAATCCACATGACCGTATTGCTCATCATGGCCTTTATGGGTCTCGTTGCCGGTTCTTTCCTTGTTCTGAACTGGAATCCCGCAGAATGGATGCGTGAAGTAGCCGGACACATTCCTTTTCAAAAGAACCCTTCCTTGCGGAAAAAAATCAAAGCCGTACAGAATCCGAAAAAGATAAAAGGCATTCGGCTGACGATTCATGAAGGCAAAACGATGCTGGAACAAACGGGAAGGAAAGAATCCTTTGGAAAGGTCTGTATTGCTTCCCTTGCCCTCTTTTTGGTTGGTGCGCTATTGGCCCTGGCTTTTGGCAATTTGTTTATGGTGCCGGTTCTCGCAATAGGTTTTGCCCTTCTGCCTTTTTGGATCGTACTGTTCAGCGCAAGCTTTTACAAAAAACGTCTGAATGCCGAATTGGAAACCGCTCTCTCGGTCATCACCACCTCTTACTTGCGCAGTGAAAGTATACTGTCCGCTGTAGAGGAAAACGTCGGTTATTTGAATCCACCTGTTTCGGATGTGTTTTTGTCCTTTCTGGCCCAGTCCAAGCTGATTAACTCGAATCTGCAACAAGCGTTAACAGAGCTA
The DNA here is from genome assembly GCF_018403245.1 of Paenibacillus sp. J2TS4. Classification (GTDB taxonomy): domain Bacteria; phylum Bacillota; class Bacilli; order Paenibacillales; family NBRC-103111; genus Paenibacillus_L. Next base: position 90,703 of record NZ_BOSH01000001.1, on the reverse strand, counting down.
AAAAGCAAAATCAACAATAGCGTCTTTCAGGAATGGTGCGACGCAATCATGGCTTGTCAGGAAGACGTCACGCTCAAAACGACGCTTACCCCGATCATTTCCAAACTTTCCGATATGCGTGTCGTCTCTGCTGAATTGGACTATCTGCTTTACGAACCGTTAAAAGAATTTATTACGATGGCGCTGCTTTTGATCGGGAATATTCCGCTCCTGTATTTTCTTAACAAAGATTGGTTTCACACGTTGGTCGATACAGCGGCGGGCAAATTCGTCTTTGCTCTTTGTGCGCTAACCCTGTTCATCTCCCTGGCCGCGGTCATTCGATTAACACGCCCGATCGAGTATAAAAGATAAAACCTACTCGCAAGGAGGAACTGACATGTCAACATCACACTCTCGCGATATGGAAACGACCTTACAACGAACCGCTGCAATTCTGGAAAGACTCCTTTCCCCTCCTTCCTCAGTTACTGCCCAAATTCAAAGGGGATTGAAAAAATACGGAACGCGGGGCTTTTTTCAACGATTGGATGAGCTGGACCTGCCCGAAGAAACGCGTTACAAGCTACATGCCGTGCGCCTTGTCCTTTATGGAACCGGAGAATTGAAGGATGAATCCGATCAGGAAAACAGGGATGTTCCGCAGGATTGGGGGTACCCCTATGACACCATCTTATAACTCGCTTCATGCCTCCAACTTTATTGAAGGGATATCTGCACTGACTGGAATTTCGACCCACAAACTGCAAAAATACGCCAGGGATCATAATCTGTTCAATATTCTCGATCACCCTTATGTCATTGAATCCACGCCGCGCCAGCTTGAAAAGCTCCATCTATTAAACGAATTTCTCGTTTCCTACAAATTGCTCCGATTCGAAGAAAGTCAGGGGAAGAGCCCGTTCCGTTCTCCCGACGATGCCGGAAAGTTTTTTGCCGCGCAATTGGGGCATGTCAAAGACAAAGAGAAACTGATGGTTGCGTTTTTGGACAATGGGAACCATTTGATCGAGTCACGCGTGATGTCGGAAGGCAGCGTCGGGTTCGCCCAAGTTTATCCCCGCGAGATTTTAAAAGCGGCATTAAACTGTGACTGCGCCGCCATCATTTTGGCACATAATCACCCCGGCGGTTCCCTTCGCCCCAGTATGGAAGACCAAATCCTGACTGAGCGCCTTGTTTCGATTTTCTCTCCATTGCACATTTCCGTGTTGGACCATTTGATTATCGCGAACGGAACCTATGCTTCCATGGCCGCGATGGGGCAATTGCCGCAGCCTTCCGACGATAAAGTAAATTACGAGAGCATCATACTTCGTTCCGAGAACACAAGCGTGAACGAAGCCATTTATGAGAACCATTCGGCTGCTTGGGATGACTTTAGTTCTCACGACACCACATGGGAAGACGATGAATTTGAACGATGAAGGAGGTGAGCCTGTGATCGGCATTATTGTGAGCTTCGGTCTGCTATTTGCAACCGGAGCTTATTTTTTGGCCTCAGAATGGCTAAAGTTGCCTACATGGGCGGATACGCGTGTCATCATGCAAGCAACCAAGCCGTTCAAGCGAAAAAGCCAACTTCTTGAAGCGATTGTTTCCGAACTTTCAACTCGCCTGACTCCCCTCATTCCGCTAAGCGATTATAAACGAAGAAAGACCGAAGCCATACTGAAATCGGCAGGGATCCGCATGACGCCTGCCGCGTTTTATGCCAAGGCCATCGTCAAATCCGGCTTGGTCGCCCTGTCGATTATTCCCTGCTTGCTCATTTTCCCCTTGCTTTCTCCCTTGCTTCTGTTTTTAGCAATTGGTGTCTACTTCAAGGATATCCAATCCGCGGACTGGGTCATTCGCAAAAAGCGGGAGCAGATCGAGTATGAACTGCCCCGCTTTGCCGCTACCATTGCACAAGAGTTGAAGGCGACCCGAGACGTTTTGCTGATCCTGGAAACGTATCGAAAAAACGCCGGAGAAAGTTTGGCAAGCGAACTGGAAATCACGATAGCCGATATGAAAAGCGGCAATCACGAGACGGCATTAACCCGACTGGAGACTCGTATGGGCAGCACGATGCTGTCCGATATTGTCCGCGGCCTTTTGGCTGTACAACGGGGCGACCAAGGTGTCGTCTATTTTGAAATGCTGGCTCATGATTTTAAGCTGCTGGAAATTCAGCGATTGAAACTGATCGCGATGAAGCGTCCCGGCAAAATTCGCAAATATTCCTTTTATATGCTTGGGTGCTTTTTGCTCATGTATCTGGTGATCATCGGTATGGAAATTATGAAAGCCCTCGGCAAACTGTTTTGAAGGGAGGAGTTGCGCATGCAGCATTGTTTATGGTGCAAACGCGGCGAGGGTTATATCGATGTTGTCGTACTTGTTCTGGTTGTCATGCTCGGTATCGCGTTAGCGGTGAAAGTGTTTCCTGTGTTTATCGCCAAAAACCAGCTTGACCGTTTTGCCGACGAATTGGTCAGAGAAGCCGAAATCACCGGCAGAGTCGGTCAGGAAACAAGCAGTCGCGCGATACAGTTAAAGAACCAGACCGGGCTTGATCCGACCATTTCCTGGTCCAAAACGGGAAATGTACAAATCAACGAAGAAGTTACTGTCACCTTGCAAGTAACGGTGAACATTGGGTTGTTCGGCAGTTTTGGTTCTTTCCCCATCGACTTGACAGCTAAGGCATCAGGAAGATCGGAGGTCTATTGGAAATGAAGTTCATTCGCAATACATTCGGGAACGGATACCCGCTTGTCATAGCTGCGGTGTTGGCGATCCTGATCATTTCCTGCGCCATATTTGAGTATATGCGACTTGTCATTATCGCTTCCGGCGTACGGGATGCAGTGCAAAGCTCCATCATTGCGGTCGCTACGGAAAACTATGCGCAAGTGTATAACGGGCTGCGGGAAGGCTATTCCGGCGGCTATACCTTAACCGCCGCGGATACGTGGAGTGAACAATTCAGTACCGGCGATGTGTATGCTCGCCTGGATCAAACGCTTGGGCTTACCGTACAAGGCAACAAACATATCAAGTATGCCGGTACCGAAGAAGAATTTGCGGTGTCAGGTCTTAACATTTCTGTTCAAAACGCTCCCTTTGCTCCCGCTTCCCCCAGTACCGTTTCAAAATTCGAAGCAGAAGGAACGATTACGCTTGAGGTGCCCTTCTCCTTCGGCTGGCATGCCCTTCCCCCGATGAAATCCACCTTGACCGTGAAAGCGGGATATACGCCAAAGTTTTGAAATCATGTGTCAACCACTGTTTTGTTGAGATTTACAAATATATACAGTACAATAATTTTAGGAGAATGACTGGTTTATTGTACTGTACTCTGAGAAAAAGGAGATGAGTAGCGATGTTTAATCCGAAATCCAAATCGAAATGGCTGATTCTAATCTCGGGAGTATCCGTTATCTGCCTTCTATTGGCAGTTTTTATAATCGGTTCACCAAATAAAGAAGAGCAGGAGCCGGTAGCCAATGTCCCGGAGAATTCAACGCCAGCTTCCGTTGCAATTAACACGGAAGAGAAACAATCCAATAACATTGTGGATATAAAAGATCCTCAACTTGAATCTTCTACGGCTCCGTCACCCTCTCCCGTTATCGTACCTGAAATAAAAGATCAACCAACTGTAACCGATTCACCAGTGCTGCAACCTGAAACGAAAAAAGAAGATGTGAAAGTTCCTATTGCAACTCCAAAGGAAGCACCTAAACCAACGGAGCCGCCAAAACCCAAACCAAAAACTGCTACACAGGATAAATCCACTCCTCCTGTTTATGACGAGAAGGAGACGCAGCCAGCAAAAAAAGATAGCGAACCTAAATCCGGAGATAAAAATAGCAAAGGCCAGGTATGGTTTCCCGGTTTTGGTTGGGTAGATCAGGAAGGACCAAATCAGGAAACCGTGGCAAAAGATATGTACGAGAATGGCAATAAAATTGGCAGTATGGATTAAAATAAAATCTATTAAATCTTGTTAAAGAGTGCGGCTAATATAGCGTGCTCTTTTTTTATGGGAGGTGTTCGGCTTGCGAAGGCTATTCAACATTCTTGGCTTCTTCATTATCGCTTGCATGCTCTCTACTACTACACCCGCATTCGCTACGGGTGACGGCAATATCGATAATGGCGGAGGAGACATGGGGCAAGGTAACTCGCAAAACAAGTGGAGCCCTGGTGATGATGGGGTTCGAATAACTGTCATCCGTGCAAGCGATGAAATGCCAGTTTCTACCCCAATGGACTATACCAATAAAACGATACCTGAAAATCTTCTTCACTTTGGTAAAGTCAGTAAAATTCACTATCGCAATGGAGCAAATTTAGCACCGAAAAATGGTGGCTACATCTATATAAAAGCAAAGCAACCCATTCCCAAAATCATTAGTTCCGGCAGTTCCCCTTCCAATATTGAAGTCATCAAGAGTTATTTCACAGATGAGCAAGTGATACGCAGTATCGCTTCATCTTCTGGAATCGACTTTGACACCCTCACCAACGGGAACTACCGTCTATTACTCGAACCTATTGCCTACTTCACTTTCCAAGGCTCCAAAGTAGGTATGACCGCTCACGAAGCGGCGCTATATGATCAAGTCCTGAGCGGCGGATTACGTTCGAAAATGGTCAGTCTTACTCATCAAAATTTGCCGCTGGCAATGTTTCTGGAAAAGCCGGATCTGGGTTTCCCTGCATGGTCTGGCTCCAGTAGTGACCGTGTAAGCAATGCCCAGATTATATCATCACTCGGTCTTGGCATTGTACGGTTCAAAGAATTGCCTCCACCGCCTCCTGTTGAAAGCGATGCGGAATATGAATATCGGACCGATACCGAAGTGATTACCTCGGTATTCCTATCAACTGGAGAGCAGATTACGCCTGAAGATCCTGCACAAGTCACCTTCTCCGTGATGGGCAGCTCCTACACCGTAACAGACATCGTCATTCCGGAAGGCGATAGCCAGGTTGTCTGGTTTAAATGGCGAACTCCTCGTACACCACAAATGGTCACGATTCATGTAAGCACGAGCCAAGGAAGGTTAAGTCAACACACCATTCAGGCCAATATTGTAGATCTTGATCAGAACCCGCCGCCAAATCCCACCGCCACAGATCGTAACGATTCCTTCAAACTCCCCACTCTTCCTTCCCATCCTCAGAAAACAACGGCTTCATGGGGAGTTTGGTCAGCAAGTTGGCATGCCAACTGGGTTTGGATATCGAATTGGGTATGGCACGGAACCGGAGATGGCGGCGGTTACTGGGTGGATCATGGTCATTGGGAAGATCAAGGCTGGTGGGATTATCACTGGACAAGCTACATCGCTTCCTTATCGGCCACCCATACCGTCAAGCCGGACGATAAAGTGCCCACCGCTTCGGGTAAAACGATGAAATCCGGGTACGGTATTCAAATGAATGTCAACACTTCCCTTGCCTCCAATGCTCCCGCCTCACACATCACCGGAGCCCAGCATGCTGTAGCTTATTTTCCTGAATTCCAATTTTCCACCTACTGGCGATTGTACGACCGAATCACTGGCGGATATCAGGCGGCCTTTGAACTAAAGCCCAATAAATACTCGACCTATAACCGGAGGGTCCATTTTACGCCGATCTGGTTTCCTGATGGAATCTATGAGCCCTATACGGAAATTATCGATGCCTGGACGCCTGACGGAATGTTGCAAGTCAATGTGTCAGACCAAATTCAAATCAAAGAAAATCTATATTCAGATTGGCATATTGCTCCCAAAAAATAAACAGAAACCGGAAAGGCGGTACAACCATGCTGCTACCGATTATCATGCTGCTCCTCTGCCTTGTTGGCGGAGGTGCAGTCTTTTTTTATCTCAACATGAGCAACCGAAAAAAGAAAGCTACATTTGATACAAAACAACAAACAGCCCACGAATTTATCAACGTGAAAGATATTCGCGGACACTATTTGTATACCTTGGATGGTTTGGTGCTGTGCTTTTTGAAAGTTTTTCCCGTTAGCATTGACCTGCTCAGCAAGAATGAAAAACAGCATTTCATCAATATGCTAACCGCCGAGCTTTCCACCGTTCAGTATCCGTTCAAGTTTATTGCGGTTAGCCGTCCAGTTGATATCTCTCCCGTCATCTCACAATTGACCTCATTATTGAATACCGACGACCCCAAACAAAAGGAATTGCTCAAACACGAAATATTGGAGATGAACACATTCGCGCTCTCTGGAGAAGTGGTTGAACGCCAATTCTATCTATCTGTCTGGAATCGCCTTGAACCGGATGGTGAACGAGAATCGCTCCAAAGTATTAAAAGTCTGGCTCAACATTTTGAAGACTGTCAAGTACAAACCCAAATCCTGAAGCAACAGGATATTGTTCGGCTGTGCAATCTGGTTCACAATCCGGGGTATACCCATCTGGAAACGACAGATCAAGATGCGGTCATTCCCTTATTAACGGAAGGGGGCCTATTACATGGCCGTTGATCCGGGTACAGCCAAAATCATTGCACAAATTGCTGCAAAAATAGCCACCGATGAACAAGCCCGTAAACGAATCCTCCTGCTTGTGCTTGCGCCTGTCATCACTTTCCTCCTCCTCATCGCCATGATTCTGCAAATTCTGACCGCCCCCTTTCAATTTCTCGGTAGCCTATTTAAACCGAATGAATTGCCTTATGTCACGGAAATGAGAGCCGACTACGGTTTCACCCAGCTGCTGCAAGAAGCAGATGATGGGTACCGGGAAAGTCTTGGTCAGCAATACGAGGGTGTCATCCTGAAATCGGGTGAAACCGAAGTCGTGTACTACAACCAAATGGATTCCCGATGGGCTAATACATTGTACGGCACCAGCGATACGATTGGCGTAGCCGGTTGCGGCCCAACCTCATTGGCCATGGTGGTATCCACCCTTTCCGGCCAAACGGTCGACCCGGTCACCATGGCAAACTGGGCGTATCAAAACGGTTACTATGCAGAAGGCAACGGCAGTTACCACAGCCTGATCCCGGAAGGCGGCAAGCATTTTGGTCTGCAAGTGGAAGGCAGCAACGCCAAGGAAGCACAAAAAATTGTGGATGCCTTGGCAAGCGGCAAATTGGTGATTGCCATTATGGGCAAAGGGCACTTCACTTCATCCGGGCATTTTATCGTACTGCGCGGCGTCACGGAAGAAGGGAAAATCTTGGTTGCCGATCCTGCCAGCAAAAAACGCAGCGAACAAGAATGGGACCTCGACATTTTCTTAAAAGAAGCTCGACAGCATGCCGCCGCGGGCGGTCCCTTCTGGATATTTTCCAAACAAGGAGTGAACCCATAGATGGCAAAACGAAAAGAGCATTGCGAAATATCAGTGAATCCCTCGTTGCTTAATGTCATTACTCCACTCGGATTGGGGTTTGAACGCAATCGGTTTGTTCTCGGAGAAAACAGTGCAAAAGTATATGGAGTGATTCAGTATCCGCAAAAGGTCGATGTCGGTTGGCTCTCGAAAATGACCAACATTCCCAGTACCATCGTCACTATTGGTTATCAACCTACCGACAACAGCGCTCTGATCTCGGCCATTTCCAAATCGATCATTCAGAATCGAGGCACTGCTGAAAGCGCGAAGGATCCGCTCACCCGTCAGCGGGCGGAAAAAGCGGCTAATGACGGCGAGCGAATTATGCTCCAGATCGACCAGCACGGAGAAACCGTAGGCTTGATGAATGTTACCGTCATGCCGCTGGCTGACGACGAGAAAGGGTTTAGCCGTGTTTGCCGCAGAATGGAAAATAAGCTGAGTATGTTAAAGTGTAAAGTTCGTACGTTGGCCAATTTGCAAAAAGAAGGATTTCAGCATCTCTCCCCCACATTTCCGGGAAACGAACAGGTTGCAAATATCCTCAATCGGATCGTACCGATGAGTACATTTGTAGGTGGCTTCCCCTTTGCCAGCAGCGGTTTTAGCGACGAGAATGGCTACTATTTTGCCAAAGACAGCCACGGCGGACTTGTTATTGTCGATACCTGGCTTCGCGGCAATGACCGTACCAACTCCAATTTCGTCATTATGGGTGTGGCGGGCGTAGGAAAATCGACAGCAGTGAAACATATCGCGCTCAGCGAGTATTTTATGGGAACCAAGTTGATCTTCATTGATCCGGAGTCGGAGTACAAAGAACTATGCCAAAGTTTAAACGGCGATTGGATCAATGCTGGTGGCGGCTCGAACGGGATGATCAACCCATTGCAAATTCGCCCCGCTCCCCGTGATGAAGAGGGGGAAGAAAGCCCGCTTTATAAGGATGAAGGCAATGGAATGTCAGATATGGCCCTACACCTGAAAAATCTTGAAATCTTCTTTAATCTTTACATTCCTGACTTGACCATGATGCAAAAAGCGGTACTCAAGCAATGCCTGATTGAGTTATACAACCAGTTTCACATTACCTGGACCACAGATATTACAGCACTAAAAAATACCGACTTCCCCACCTTCTCCGATCTGTTCCAATTAATCCGCCATAAGGAATCGACACTCGAAGACGAAGTCTATAAAGAACTATCCCTGCTGCTCTATGATATTGCAAACGGCGGGGATTCTTTTTTATGGAACGGACATAGCACCATTGAAACCCATTCCCGCTGTATCTGCTTGGATACTCATACACTGCAAAATACATCCGACAATATTAAGCGAACCCAGTATTTCAACCTGCTCTCCTGGTGTTGGGAGCAAATGTCGAAAGACCGTACGGAACGGGTGTTGCTCATCTGCGACGAATGTTACTTGATGATCGACCCGAATGTTCCCCAAAGCCTGGTTTTCCTGCGAAATGTGGAAAAACGCGCTCGGAAATATGAATCCGGGTTAGCGATTATTTCACACAGCGTCGTGGACTTTCTCGCCCCGGAAGTCAAGATGTACGGGCAGGCGCTTCTGGATATCCCCTGCATGAAGATTATCATGGGTACGGACGGAAAGAACTTGCAAGAGACGCGAGAGCTTTACAATCTTACGGATGCCGAAGAAGAACTACTGGCCAGCAAGAAACGAGGACATGCCCTGTTTATGATCGGTTCCAAGCGGCTGCACATTTATTTTGATATCCCTGAGTACAAGTTTGCTTACATGGGAAAGGCAGGCGGACGATAACGATGGAACGAAAGAAGAAACTCATTGAATTGTTCCTCTACATCGCATTGGTTCTTGTAGGTACGGTATTGCTCTTGCTTAGGGGAGTGTAAGCGATGATTTTATATTTGACCAGCAAGGACAGAGTGAATCTGCTAGATTTTGCTGAACAGGAAACCAATCTCATTGCCAAAAAGCTCACTGGCCGTTTTTCTCTTTTGCAGTTTGTCGTAAAAGACATGCGTAACTTTAGCCACTTCAAGTACTTTGTGATAGATCGAAATGCCGTGGTCGAGGACGATGTAGAATTTGTAAAAGCCATTGCGTCCTTTCTCATCATGTACGAAGCCAGAATAATTGTAATAGCCGAGGGTTTGCAAGCCGAAAGCTCGTTTGCGAAAGAATTGATCCAATCCGGTGTATCTGATCTTGTGACCGCACAAGACATAGAAGACATTCAAGCTGAAATTTTGGAATGCCTTTCCGCTAATGGCATGCAAAGATATAAGATCTCCCCCGCTCCTACTCAAACCAATGATGAATTACCTCTGCCCCAACAAGAGCAATATCGCTTTGACTGTACCAATATTACAATCGCTATTGCAGGAAGTGACCGCCGGACAGGAGTAACAACAACGGCGTTCAATCTGGTCTGCTGGATTAACAGCCATGGTGGAACGGCTTGCTATGTAGAGGCTAATACCAGCAAACATCTGGCCCATATTGTCCAGCTATTTCAACCTGGGCAGGACCGGAACGCCTATATACTTGAACAAATGGATTTCTATTTCACAAAGGAGTTAAACAAAGATTATAACTTTATTGTTATAGATTGTGGCGTACTTGGGGAAAAGCAGCTTCAGGAGGAGTTTGTCCATGCAAATGTTCGAGTACTCTGCGGTTCCGCTATGCCTTATGAGTTGCCGGTTTTCTATAAGGCAATCAGGCGGTGCAAAGAGTACGCTGTACAGGCATTGGGGCTTTTTGTCCCCGGGGATTTGCAGCCTCATGTGCAACGTTTAATCAGCAATAACATCCGGTTCGGTGAAAGCTCCCATGATTTGTTTGATCCTAATGTCAATGCAGCAGTGTACAAACGATTGCTCTCTGAGTATATCCTCATATGATTCATACTTGAGGAGAATTGGCCTTGCAATTAGGAGCAACCTATCCGGAAATATCGGCCGTCATTACCGCCTCCCCGAGCGCATACCGTTACGCGGGCACCCGCAATAATATGCCCCTCCCACATCCTGCATGGACGCTGAACAATGAGGCTTTACCTTATTTGAAACCAAAATTTGACGCAAGCGGTACATTTCGATTCTTCTGGAACGGGATCACACGGCGCCCAAGCGGCAATAAGGCCGGCTTTATCAAGACGTTGAAAGACTCAGCCAAAACCGAGCTGCCCGTATTCCTGTTGAGCGAATGCAAGGACCAATCATGCTCGTCTCGGGTGGCGACGACCAGCTATGGCCTTCATCAAAGTTTGCTGAGATCGTGATGGAATGGTTAACCTGTCATCACCATCCCTATAAAAACATCCATCTTCATTATAAGGATGCAGGTCACTTCCTCTGTTTTCCGTACACCTTGCCCTATATGCCGCCCAATGTAATGCTGTCTCCCGGCGGAGGTATGACGGTTACATTTGGCGGCAGCGACAAGGCCAATACCCGCACCGCTCTCGACGCCTGGCCCAAGATGCTTGACTTTTTGAAACAAAACTTGGATGGATAAAGCTCGATAATATCGTTTAAAGGAAATTCCAGTTGAATTTTTTAGGAATTTCCTACCATTTTAACTCATAACCGTTTCTGCATTTCGAATCCCAGCATAGGAGGGAAAATTGCTCATTTCGATATTGCAACCTCAACGAGCCTTTGCATTTCGGACACTTACACTTCGAAGCAGGCCATCCCATAAGCTGAAGGTATTCGAAAATGGCCTGCCCCAGTTTGGAATAAAGTCCTTTCATTGCCTCTCTTGGTGACAAATTCAGCTGATTGACACTAAAGTGATGGTCAATAACTCTCTCTTTAAGGGAATGATCTGCCGGAAGCCAAGCCTGATCATGTGCCGTGTAAAGTTGCATAATTGCTCTGATGATACCCTTAGATTCATCTTCTACGCTGCAATGGAATCCGAGAAACAAATCCCATCGAGGGTGCCTTAGCGGAATACGAAAAAGAAATGGATCAAATGCAGCTAATGTTCTCTTGAGTTTTGTTTCTGTAACAGCGCCTCGATCTGCTCTCTCGATGTCTTGCTTTCGCTTTTCCAATGACTGCTTCCATTTATCCCACTGAAGTTTCTTCTCGTTATTTAGTTGAAGTGTTTCTTCTTTTGCTTTTAGTCCCTGATTGATTTCTTGAATTTGTTGTTGGATGCGATTTCGATTATCTTCAAGAGCCCCCAAAGTTTTTCGGTTAAAACCGAATCTGGATGATAGCTTCGCACCTTCACTCCGAAGCGCCGCGGCAACTTGCTGCAGCTCCAATTGCAATTGTTCAACCTGTTTTTTATCGTTTGCTATTTGCGAACGCAACTTGTTCCAACTCGTCATAAACGCCTCGAAGCCGGGTTGCTTCGCTTCTTCTTTCGCCAAATTTGCCTTGTGTTGTGCCGCTATTGCTTGTCCATGTATGGTTAATAAATCTTTGATCATTTGATCGGCGAGCCGCTCCGTTCCCCAAAATCTTGATGTGAAACCTGAGCATTCTTGCAGCGCGTAATCAATCGGGTCGTCAGGCTCTTCAATTGAGCCGATTCTTTTCCGATCCGGAGGGTTTTCGAAAAAATAGATTTGATGCTCTATGGAATACAACTCCATTTGATAAACCGTGCCATGTGCCAGCATTTTCTTTTCCGCAAAACCATAGCAAGCGATCTTCTGATTTTCTAGAAGCGTAACGTCGCCAACTTTAGCTGCGTAATCATGATGCACATAGAGTCGAAATGGTTTTGAATTTCGTCTTTTTTCCTCTCTACTGGTGGAAAAATCAATTATAATATGACCTTTATGAGAAGCTTTTCTTACGGTACCTACAACTACAGCCAAGCAACTCGAACCGAGTTTGTCGATTCTGTTGATGATATCGTCCTGCATTCCGAATATATCAGCAAATTTAACTTTTTCCCCGCTTTCTGTAAGGACACCGAATACAGAAACGTTATTCTTGAAGGTATTAATCTCATAATCTTTCAGCAGACTGGATAAGAAAAAATAAAACTTCTGGTGAGCCGGCTGGGTAAAGAATTTGGCATACGCTCGTCTTGAATACCCCAATGGATCCCCAATTTTTCTGACCAGTTTGGCGCTTGTTAATATTCTGATTACCTTTGCTCGTTCATCGACGGACATTCCGTTTGTTTCTGCCAGCGAAATGACTTTTGAATCCGGACTCCGAAAACGGCACCTTTCGTAATGCTGCTGCAACTTGCCTTTTCGAAAAAAAGGATATTCATCATCGGCAACATGTTCAAGAACCGTTGGTTCTTTGTCCTTTTCGTTCGCTGATAGGAGATGTTTGGGAAGTTCTTTACATCCTAAACAGACATAACGATTTGGCTCTTTCAAATGCTGGTGATTATGTACCTCTCTTGCCGATCTTATTTCATTTGTCTTCCGGTCAATCGCCCAGTTCATGCTTAAATCTGAAGATTTAGGATGAGACATGCTTCTATCATTCCTTTATCGTTTCCACTCGTTTTTGATAGGGTGAACCTCCGATATAAATCAAGTGCCCCCAAGCAACCTGGATGTCATGATAAGAAACACCCATGATCTCCGCTTGTTTGGCATAATCCATGATCACTTCAGGATGTTTCTGCAATATTAGGATCAATTTTAGTGCGAATCCAATCGGTGTTTTTTCGATGACATTGGTATCTTTGACACAGTAAGCTCCTGCATGACCTTTTCTCTCAACTGCACCGAATCTGATTAATGTTCTCAACTTTCTTGATACATTACTTTGAGATACTTGTAGAACTTCGGCCATTTTTGTTTGTGGTATCCGACTTATTCCTTCCTTGTCTCGATGCTCCAGAAGAAGATCGATTACTTTCTGGTAAGACTCGATTAGATAAATCAAATTTTCTAGCTCCTGTCTTTCTGTATGCATATTTCCACTGTCCTGTTATCAAGGCCTTTTTGCACGTGCTATCTCTGCGCCAAAATCACGAATTATCATTTTGGAGAAGCTCTGAAATTCTTCCGGACTGGTCAAAACCTCTGCCATGTACCGATTAAAAACCGTTTCAATATTGTCGGCCAGTTGCCGAGGATTAACAATCATAAATCGATTTTCAACGGTAATCATCCCACCAAAAATATAGGAGAACTGCCCCCCATCTTTAATACGTCCTTCATGTACCAAACCGTTTCTGAAATGTTTGTAAAATATATCGGCCAATATCTGCTTTTTACCTGGTAGACGCTGGGCGAACTCCGGGATTTCCGTGGCCAACCAATGAACATACCTTTTGCGCACTTCTTCGCTATTTGATTTCAGTCTTGATAGCACATCCATTGTTGTTACACAGAGCAAGCCTGCCGCAAATGCGTCATTGTCTTCATTCAGTTTCTTTATTGGCCCTAGGTAGAAACCATTTATTCTATCTCTGAATGCTTGGATAAGCATCTCTGGATTATCCAATTCGACATCGCGATATTTTAGAGTGGGTGAAAAGTAAATGCCGTCTTCGATTCGAATATAATCAATTCCTTAAAGGTTTTTGGAGATAAAACAATTGCCGCTTAGATTCCCTGTCGGGAAACGAGCGGCTTTTTATTGCCAAGCATGACGCAAACACAAGTGAGGGACAATGGATGGCGTATGCAGCAAGAGGATATACCGCCCATTGTCGTAAGAGCCGCGAAAGCAAAAAGACCTATTTGATCCATAGCGGATAAACAATGAATATGAAACTACTTTTGCAATATTAGCCGGAGTTGTCTCCAACGAAAACAAATTGAAGATCTGTTAGCACAAGCTGGTTCGGATGACATGGCCCCGAACCCGCTTCGAGTAGAAAAGCTGTCAAATCGTTCGTAAAAACGGTTATCTACTTCGCTTCGGTAGAGAAGAAAAATGACCGGAACTAGAATAGTTTAATGCTCAACTTTGAACTTGTGAATAGAGTTATTCAATTCTTTGGCCATGCGGCTTAATGTTTGCACGGAAGCAGAAATCCCTTCTATCGAGGCCAACTGTTCCTGTGCGAATGAAGCAGCATCTCTACTCCTTTTGTAAGACGCGGTGGCAATGTTGTTCAGTTCACCGATGGAAGCGCTAATTTGTTCAGAACCGGCTGACATTTGTTCCGTCGCCGCAGAAACTTCTTCGGCCTGCGCAGCAATCTTTTCTGAATCTACAACAATATTTTGGAAAATCCCTCCTGCCCATTGTATGATTTGATTCCCTTCATCCGCCTCTTTTGTACCGATTTCGATAGATCGGATCACTTTGATAATATCATCCTGAACTTTTTCGATCATATCCGCGATCATATCCGCCGACTGTTTGGATTGTTCCGCAAGTTTTTTGACTTCGCCTGCGACAACTGCGAATCCTTTTCCTTGTTCTCCGGCTCTCGAGGCTTCGATGGCGGCGTTTAAGGACAACAATTCCGTCTGACTGGTAATTCCCGCAAGAACCTCGGTTATGCGATTAATTTCGTTCGATCGTTCCCCAAGCTGTCTGACCAGGGAAGCCGATTCATGAACCGTTTTGCTAACCATCTCCATTTTCCTAATCGCTTCTTGAATCGATTCATTACCTGCGCCGGCTGCTTTTGCCGTTTCGTTGGAGAGTTCCGCCACTTCACCGGAAATTTCGGCAATGCGCTGCACACCAATCGCCATTTCTTCCGTTGCCTTGCTGCTTTCTTCCGTCACACTTACCTGCATATCGGAGCCACTTGCAATTTCCTCGGTCACCACGGCAACCTGATTAACAGCCAGTACAGTTTCTTCGACGCTGCTTGCCAATTGCTTTGACGAATCTGCCACCTGTTCGCTTGTTGCTTTAATCCGTTCTATTAACGTGGCCAAATTCTGCCGCATCGCTTCGAAGGAAAGGGCAAGCTGTCCAATTTCATCCTTGGATATTGCCGCTATTGGCTGGCCTAAATCTCCCTCGGCAATCCGTTTCGTGCCTTGAATGAGTTTTTTCAGCGGCCGGATGACTGAACGACTATGCAAATAAACAACCACAAGACCGACTGCAAGTACGATCACAAGGTAGATGACGGACAATTGGTTATTAGCCTTGTTCGTTTGTTCGGCCTGTAAGACTGCGTTTGTGATCTCGATTAATTTGCTGTTACGGAGTTCATCAATACGTTTATTGATGTCCTCGGCGCTTTTGTCAAATTCGCCCATGATCCGATTACCACGTTCGTATCCGCCGGCGATGTACTCGTTTGCCATCTTTTTCCCCATTTCATAGTATCGGTCAAAAGAAGTTTTGGTTTCATCCAACTTTTGCGCTTCATGCGGATACATATCTTTCATTTTTTTCAGGTTTTCATGAAAAAGAGCCGCGTATTTTGCGGCTTGGTCGAAACCGTCGTCAAGTCCATCCTTGCCTCTCGTCGCGCTTATATCAGTGAGCCATTGCTGCACTTGCACGACAGATAACTTTAAATCATCCGCCAAAAGGGCAGCTTTCAAGGTATGATCCTCAATTTTTTTCAATTCCTTCCACTGTGCTTCGGATATGAAGTACTGAAACAACTGCATCGCTATAAAAGCGATAAAAAGAACTGCGAACGAAATGAAACTTTTCATTTTAATACTCATAATCTATTGGTTCTCCCCCTTGTTTTTTATCTATTTAGAATAATTATATTTAAAAAGATGAAATTAAACAATGAACACGGGCACCGATGTGCAATCAATTTTTTATAGTTCCCTTGCAAAAAAATCACGCGAAGAATCCCTTTTTCAGGACGCTTCGCGTTGTTTAAAGATTTATTTTAGAATGTCTACCATCCGGAGCAAAATAGTAGCCGCTTCCGCTCTTGTCATCGTATCATTTGGCACGAACTTGTTACCTGCGCGGCCGCTGACGATGCTAAGCCCACGAATCGCTTCTACAGAGCCTTTCGCCCACTGGGGGATCGCTTCATCATCAACAAAACCAGTTGTGGTATGGGCTTTGAGCGGTCGTTTGATCGCTTGTGCGACCATGACCGCCATTTCCGCGCGGGTAACCGACGCATTCGGACGGAAGCTGCCGTCTTCATATCCGTCGATAATTCCCGCCTGTACCGCCTGGGCAACCGCTTGCTTCGCCCATGCCCCGATTTGATCGTTATCGTTAAATGTAAGAGCAGCGCCCTTCTCTTCCAACCGCAAGGCACCTGTCAGCATCACAGTAAATTCCGCGCGAGTAACAGGATGGTTCGGTTGGAACGTCCCATCTGGATAACCGCTGACGATTCCTTTGGCCGCGGCACGCTTAATGTGATTTTCTGCCCAGTGTCCGGCAATGTCGGTAAATTCAATAACTGGTTCGTATGGCTTGGGTGTTTCTCTGTAAATAGTCAACGTGTATTTCTTCTTCGTACCATTCTCCGCCTGCACCGTTAACACAAACGTATTGTCGCCTTCCTCCAGATGTTCTTTCGTTCTGTCCGTGATCTCTTTTTCTTTCAGCATCACCTTCGCCGCAAAGTGCACCGGTTTTACCATAATTTCGACTTGCTCGGCTTGTGTTCGGGCTGTAAAACTTGTCGTACCGGCAGCAAACGATGGGCTTAGCTCCAATTTTTTATCCTTATCCCATACCTGCAGTTCTTGCAAATCGGCGTTACTGGATAACACCCTGCCTCCTCCGGAACCGCTACCCCCGGTACCGCCGCCTCCACTCGAAGATTGGGCTGTTGTTGCTTGCTTGCTGAGCGACGTACTCTCGTTACCCACAGCGTCATAAGCAGTAACTTTGAACGTGTAGGATGTATTAGTAGCCAAACCGTTGATCATGGTTCCTTTTACATTACCGCCTACCGCTTTGTACTCTACTTCATCCACATAAATCCGGTAGCCCGTCACTCCTACGTTATCTATTGCACTTGGCCATGTGAGTTTCACGCTCGTCTGCGTAATATCCGACACGGTCAGTTCGCTACCATCCGGCCATCTCGGAGCTTCGGTGTCCGGCTCCATCGGCTGCGGCAGCGTCTTGGCCGATGCACTCAGTGTCGCGCTTTCGTTCCCTGCCTCGTCGTGAGCCGTAACTTTGAACATATAACTCGTTTTTGCCGTCAAGCCAGTGACGATGATTGCATTTTCGCTGCCGCCTGCCGTTTTGTACTCGAAGTCATCTACATAAATCCGGTAGCCGGTCACTCCTACGTTATCCGTCGCGCTCGGCCAGGACAGCTTCACACTCGTTTGCGTCACATCCGAAACCATCAGTTCACTGCCATCCGGCCATTGCGGCGCTTCGGTGTCCGGCTCCGTCGGCTGCGGCAGCGTCTTGGCCGATGCGGTCAGTCCCGCGCTTTCATTCCCTGCTTCATCGTAAGCCGTTACTTTGAACGTATAGCTCGTCTCCGCCGTCAGATCATTAACGATGAGTGCATTTTCGTTCCCGCCTGCCGTTTTGTACTCAAAGTCATCCACATAAATCCGGTAACCGGTCACTCCTACGTTATCCGTTGCGCTTGGCCACGAAAGTTTCACGCTCGTCTGCGTGACATCCGAAACCGTCAGTTCACTGTCATCAGGCCATTGCGGCGCTTCGGTGTCCGGCTCAAATGGCCTGACGACCATTTTTACTTTCGCTGTCAAGCCCTGCGGATTCGACACATCCTGTGCCAGCGTTCCAGTGAACGTATACTCGCCAACTGTATTGCCGTTATATGCCGGGCTTCCATCGTCCCATGTGACACCAAGGCTTTGGCTAGTTTGATCGCTTAGTATGACCAGAACCGTAGGTGGCAAAGGCAACGCCGAACGTTCCGTACCAAGGGTTCCGGTGAACGTATACTCTCCAGCCGCATTGCCATCATACACCGGAGTTCCATCATCCCACGTTACACCAAGGCTTTGGCTGGTTTGATCGCTTAGTATGACCAGAACCGTAGGTGGCAAAGGCAACGCCGAACGTTCCGTACCATAGGAAACCTCGATATCGTTGAGAGACTCAACGCTTGATACAACTGGAGGCTCTGCTGGTTTCGGGTGCACGACCACTTTCACTTCCGCCGTCAAGCCCTGCGGATTCGACACGTCCTGTGACAGCGTGCCAGTGAACGTATACTCTCCGGCTGTATTGCCATCATACACCGGAGTTCCATCATCCCAAGTGACACCAAGGCTTCGGATACTTTGATCGCTTAGCGTAACTTGTACGGTGGACGGCAGTGGCAGTGCAGAACGAGTCGTTCCATAGTCAACTGAGATATCAGCGAGCGGATTTACACTTGTTACCTCTAAGCTCCCTACTACAAATGGTTTTGATACTTGGGAACTTCGATTCCCTGCCGCATCAACGGCGGTTACTTCTAAATAATATTCCCCGTCTCCATTATCTGGCGTGTTAATTATCATCGGATATTCATTCATTCGAATATTTCCAGTTACATACTGATTACCTTTCTTCCATCTGTATGTGGCTTCTTCTACACCTGAACCAAACCAATCATATACCCAGACTTTTGTAGAATGTACTTTTTGCTTTGTCGTATTGCCATTTGGCTCAAATGAAATCGTAGGAGGATTATTATCATCTTCAAGCGGTTGAAGCTCGCTAGTAAGCGGATTTACAAAGACTCCTGGTTTAAGTTTTAAAGCGGGGTGAGTAACTGTAGGCCATTCTGGTTTCCAGGTTGACCAAGCATATGAATTACCATCCGCTCCTATTGCAAATACTTGCTCGTTGTTTTGAGGATGCGGAGTGAGCGTCCAAAAAACCCATGAAGGGTTCCCTAAAACACTTTTGTATTCCAGCCATTCTCTTAATGAGAGTAAACCAATTTTCGCTCTTACTGTTTGAATACCTACTCCCAAAAAAGGACTAATATCCCATACCGATTCGACCACCATCCCTTTCTCTATATTACTAAGCGTGTTGTAATATTCTGTATTTAATATGTACCCAATGTTTTCCTTTTGACTTGGATCAAATTTATTCGTTTTCTTGGTGTTAAAAGGAGCTGTAACTTGTTTACCATCCTTCAACCAATAGTCTTTCATTACAATATAACGTTCACTTGGATTTAAAAGTACCCATTCAACGCCAGCAAATTTAACAACATCGCCACTTTCCTTATTTTCTAGCAAATTTGATGCAGCATCTACCTTTTCGAATTTACCTAATAAGAAAACGGCCATAGATACAGCAACAATAAGGGTGATGAAAAGTCCCTTCTTGTTCATCCTATTGTCAACTCCTGTTTAATTCGTCTGGTGAAATTGATTTTCCGATCAGTCTGTAATAAAGTTTCACGATTCCCGGCCTGAACGATCGACACCTGAACTACCTCCTTTACCACCCTAAGATTTGGCGGTCATTGCTTTGGTGCTGAGCGGCTCACTCACTTTCGCAGTATCGTTTATGCCTTAATGGTAAACGTATTTTTTTTGGCCATGTCGACGTTTTGGTCTCTGTTTGCTTCGGTTGACGATCACTTTTATTTCCACAGTCAAGTTCTGCGAATTGGCCGCTTACTGCGACAGAGGAAATTCTTGGCCCGGTGATATGTAGTATCATGAAAAGTTGCCACACAGTCCTCTAATCGTTTTGTCCAACTAGAAAAAACAACGCGAAGAATCCCTTTCTGGAAACTCCGCGTTGTTCCAGCTTATTTTTGGATATCTAACATCCTGATCAAAATAGTCGCCGCTTCCGCTCTCGTCGCCTTGTCATCCGGAACGAACTTATTTCCTTCACGACCGCTGGTGATGCCCAGTTCACGAATCGCTTCTACAGCGCCCTTTGCCCATTCCGGAATCGCTTCATCATCGGCAAAGCCAGTTGCAATATTTTCTTTGGGCGGCAGTTTCAGCGCTCGAGCGATCATGACTACCATTTCTGCACGGGTGATCTGCGCATTTGGTCGAAAGCTGCCATCTCCATATCCGCTGACAATACCAGCTTTTACTGCTTTGGCGACTGTTTGCTTCGCCCATGTTCCGATTTGATCTTGATCGGTGAACGTGAGCGTTGCGCCATCTTCCTCCAACTGCAAGGCACCAAACAGCATTACCGTAAACTCTGCCCGGGTGACGGGATGGTTCGGATTGTACGTTCCATCCGGGTAACCACTTACGATGCTTTTCGCCGCGGCACGCTTGATATTGCTCTCTGCCCAGTGACCAGCGATGTCGGTAAATTCGATAACTAGCTCGGAGCCCTTAAGTGTTTCACGGTAAATGGTCAGCCTGTATTTCTTCTTCGTACCATTCTCCGCCTGTACCGTCAACACAAACGTATTGTCGCCTTCATCCAGATTTACCTTAATTCTATCCGTAATGACTTTATCCTTCAATATCACTTTAGCTGCAGAGTACGCCTCTTTCGCCACAATCTCGATCTGCTCGGCTTCTGTACGAGCTGTATAACCTGTCGTTCCCGAATCAAATGATGGGCTGAGCTTCAGCTTCTTGCCGCCCACCCATACTTGCAGATCAACAAGATCAGCATTGCCCGATAACGTGCGGCCGCCTCCGAAACCACCACCTGAACCGCCTCCTCCGCCACTCGATGATCGGGCAGTCGTTGCTTTGGCGCTGAGCGGCTCACTTTCGCTCCCGACTGCGTTGAACGCTTTGACGGTAAACGTATAGGCGGTGCCTGCTGTCAGACCTGTGACAGTTTGTTCGTACACGCTGCCGGTAACGGTCTGAGCTTCCCTGCTGTCGACATAGATGCGGTAACCGATCACCCCGTTGGTATCCTGCGCTTCTGGCCAGGATAGTTTTACGCTTGTTTTGGTGATATCCGAAACCGTCAGTTCACTGCCATTCGGCCAGATCGGTGATTTGGGGTCCGGCTCAGATGGCCTGACGACCACTTTTACTTTCGCTGTCAAGCCCTGCGGATTAGGCACGTCCTGTGCCAGTGTTCCAGTGAACATATACTCTTCGGCTGTATTGCCGTTATATGCCGGGCTTCCATCATCCCACGTGACACCAAGGTTTCGAATACTATGATCGCTTAGTGTAACCTGAACCGTAGATGGCAATGGCAAAGCTGAACGTTCCGTACCGTAGGAAACCTCAATATCGTCGAGAGACTCGACACTTGATACAACTGGAGGCTCTGCTGGTTTCGGGTGCACGACCACTTTCACTTTCGCCGTCAAGCCCTGCGGATTTGACACGTCCTGTGCCAGCGTGCCAGTAAAAGTATACTCTCTAGCTGTGTTACCGTTATATGCCGGGATTCCATCATCCCATGATACACCAAGGCTTCGGTTAGTTTGATCGCTTAGTGTAACCTGAACCGTAGATGGCAATGGCAAAGCTGAATGTCCCGTACCATAGGAAACCTCGATATCGTTGAGCGACTCAATGCTTGATACAACTGGAGGCTCTGCTGGTTTCGGGTTCACGACCACTTTCACTTTCGCCGTCAATCCCTGCGGATTCGACACGTCCTGTGACAGCGTGCCAGTAAAAGTATACTCTCTAGCTGTGTTACCGTTATATGCAGGGCTTCCATCATCCCACGTTACACCAAGGCTTCGGTTAGTTTGATCGCTTAGTGTAACCTGAACCGTGGATGGCAATGGCAGAGCTGAACGTTCCGTACCATAGGCTACCTCGATATCGTCGAGAGACTCAACGCTTGATACAACTGGAGGCTCTGCTGGTTTCGGGTTCACGACCACTTTCACTTCCGCCGTCAAGCCCTGCGGATTCGACACGTCCTGCGCCAGTGTTCCAGTGAACGTATACTCTCCGGCTGTATTGCCGTTATATACTGGGGTTCCGTCGTCCCACGTGACACCGAGGCTTTGGCTAGTTTGATCGCTTAGTGTAACCTGAACCGTAAATGGCAATGGCAGAGCTGAACGTTCCGTACCATAGGCTACCTCGATATCGTCGAGAGACTCAACACTTGATACAACTGGAGGCTCTGCTGGTTTCGGGTTCACGACCACTTTCACTTGCGCGGTCAAATTCTGCGGATTAGCTACGTCCTGTGCCAGTGTCCCAGTGAACGTATACTCTCCAGTTGTATTGCCGTTATAGGCCGGGTTTCCATCGTCCCACGATACACCAAGACTTCGGTTAGTTTGATCGCTTAACGTGACTTGAACGCTGGACGGTAATGGCAGAGCCGAACGTTCCGTACCATAGGAAACCTCGATGTCAGCAAGCGACTCGACGCTTTGCACCGATGGGTTCTTCTTATAATTAAACTCTAGTGTTGCAACTTCGTCTTTAGTTGTTAGAGTTACTTCCTTACTAGCATCATCTGCCAAAGTATAGCCCGCAATTGTTTTGGCATTTATTGTGTAAGTTCCTAGTTCCTTCGTTAATGTTTCCGTTTCTAGTCCTGCCTTGGTGTCTACATCTACATGCTTGACTATGATTGTTGCTGTAGCTGAGATTGCTTCTTCCCACTCTGCGAAAATGGTTATATCCTCGGTTATATTTCTAAAATCGTAAACAATGTCAGAGTCTACTAGCCAATTTTTAAAAACAGCATCCTTTTTAGTAGGAATCGTTTCAGGTTTGGTTAAAGGTTCTCCTAATTTAACTGTATGGGAAGGGAAATTGCCTTGCCCACCCTTTAAATCAAAGGTTGCCGTTTTGCCTACTAATTGTATTGCCATCCCTTTTTTTGTACCCCAAGTATGGGCTGCGCTGTTTTCTTCTGCTATTATGATGGTTGAGCTTGGAATTACGTCAGGATAAGCATTCTCCTTATAATAAATATCGGTAGTACTACTAGATATTGAAATATACTCTAAAGGATTTTCATAAAAAGCATCATTATTTATTTTTATGATGTTATTAGGAACAATAACATTTGTAAGCTGATTTTTCTTAAAAGTTCCATTAGAAATCTTTGTCATACCATATGGAATATTTATATCTGTTAGATGATTATCATAAAATGCATAAATTCCAATGTCAGTAACACTATCTGGTATAACAATATTTTTTAGTTGATTCTGTGAAAATGCATATTCCCCTATACTAGTTACACTATCGGGAATAACAACATTTTTAAGTTGATTCTGTGAGAATGAACCACTTGCAACGCTGGTAATACCATTTGGGATGCTGACGGCTGTAAGTTCATTCTGGGAAAATGCATACATTCCAATGTCAATAACACCATCAGGTATAATAATATTTTTTAGTTGATTTTGTGAAAATGCATGTTCCCTAATACTAGTAACACTATCGGGTAGAACAACACTTTGCAGTTGTTTCCCCTTAAAAGCATGATCTCCTATATTTATTACACTTACTCCCCTAATAGTTTCTGGGATTACTACGTTTAGTTCGGTACCTGTATAGCCTGTTATCGTTCCTGTACTTTCATCAAATTCAAATGGATCTTTCTTGTACTTAAACTCTACTAATACTTCTTCATCTTTAGTAGACAAAGTTACGTCCTTACTAGCATCATCTGCTAAAATATAGCCTGCAAATTCTTTCGAATGTACTGTGTGAGTTCCTAGTTCCTTCGTTAGTGTTTCTACTTCTAATTCTTCATTGGTATCCACAGCTTTATGGCTTACATAAATGGTAGCTGTATCCGGCAATATTTCTTCCCATTCTGCATAAATGGTGATATCCTCTGTTACAGATCTAAAATCATAATTAGAATCAGAATCTAAGTTTATTCGCCAGTACCAGAAATATGCATTTTCTTTAGTAGGGGTGGCTTCAGGTTTAACTAAAGGATCCCCAAATCCGACTGTATGGGAAGGGAAATCTCCTTCTCCACCATTTAGATTATAGGTGGCTGTTTTCCCTACTAATTGGATTGGTTTACCGATCTCTGTAGCCCATGTATGAGCAGGGCTATTTTCTTCCGCAATGATGATAGCCGGGTTAGGGATAGCATCATAGGACTTGTGAATATAGGTAGTATTCTTAGGTATTGAAATATATTCTAAAGGATTACTGAAAAATGCAATATCCTCAATACTGGTTACATTGCTTGGTATAATGACATTTTTAAGCTGATTTCTAGCAAAAACACCTACATTAAGCTTAGTTAAACTAGTAGGAATAGTAATATCTGTTAGCACATTTGCCATAAATGCATAATTTCCAATACTAGCTACACTATCCGCTATGGTAACATTCTCTAGGTGATTATACTCAAATGCTTTATCGCCAATACTTGTCACGCTATTTGGGATATAAACTTCTTTTAACTGGTTACCAGAAAAGGCTTCATTTCCAATAATAGTTACGGTATTTGGGATAACAACACTTTGTAGTTTCTTTTCCTTAAAAGCAGCATCCCCTATTTTTACCACACCTACCCCCTTAATCATTTCAGGGATGACTACGTTTTGTTCAGTACCTATATATTTAGTTATCGTACCCGTACTTTCATCAAATTCGAATTGATCCTTCTTGTACTTAAATTCTACTGTTACTTCTTCGTCTTTAGTAGTTAAAGTTACTTGTTTACTAGTCTCATCTGCTAAGGTATAGCCTGCTATTTCTTTAGCATTTACTGTGTGGGTTCCTAGTTCTTCCTCTAATGTTTCCGTTTCTATAATGTTAGTTGTGTCCATATCTATGTAATTGACTTTAATTGTCCCAGTGTCAGGGATGGTTTCTTCCCACTCTGCAAAAATGGTTATATTCTCAGTTACATTTCTAAAATCATAAACAGAGCCCCAGCTTACTTGCCAATTCTTAAACACAGCATTCTTTTTAGTAGGAATAACTTCAGGTTTAACTAAAGGCTCTCCTAAACTAACCGTATGGGAAGGGAAACCTCCTTGCCCACCTTTTAAGTCGAAGGTTATAGTTTTACCTATTAGTTGTACGGCTCTTCCTTTATTTACAGCAAATGTGTGAACAGGGCTATTTTCATCAGTTACTATGATGATTTCAGAGGGCAAAAGATTAATAATACCATCTGAAAAATTAGGATTATCAATATCCCCTGGTAGGGAAAGATACTGTACAGGATTACCACTAAAAGCACTGGTATCAAAGTTAGGAATACTACTACGAACAGTAATATTTTTAATCTGATTATTGGCAAAAGCACCTTTTGAAATTTCAGTCACACTTTCTGGAATATCAATGCTTGTCAGTTGATTGTTTAAAAATGCATAACCTCCAATACTAGTAACACCTTCGGGTATCGTAACATTTTCTAATTTATTCGTGGAAAAGGCATTATTCCCTATTCTAGTAAGATTATTGGATAAAGTAGCGCTTTCTAGTTGATTCCCATAAAATGCCCATTCGCCAATGCTTGTAACACTATCAGGTATCGTAATCTCCTTTAGTTGATTACTCATAAAGGCTTGATTTTCAATACTAACGAGAGTATTTGGTAAATTGACATTTTTTAATTGGTTTTGGTTAAAGGCTCCCTCACCTATGGTTGTGACTCCATCGGGGATAGTGATGTTCTCCAATTTGTTTTTATAAAAGGCCCAGTTTCCAATCGTAACAGCATGATTAATAGTTACATTTTCTAGTTGATTACCCTGAAAAGCCTTATTGCCAATAGTCGTAACACTATTTGGTATGGTAATACTCGTTAATTGATTAGCCATAAAAGCCTGATTACCAATAGAAACAACAGTATCAGGTATCGTAACACTTACCAGTTTATTTCCAAAAAATGCACTTTCCCCAATTTCAATCACACCATTAGGTATGACAACACTCGTTAAATTTTTCCCCCTAAAAGCCTCTCCTCCAATTTTCTTTACCGGAACTCCCCTTATCGTTTCAGGAATTACCACATCTGGTTTAGTACCCATATTATCTCTATAATTAATTATAGTCCCAGTACTTTCATCAAATTCAAAGTCCCCTCCATAGATGTCCTTTTTGTAATAAAACACTACTGTTACAATTTCGTCTTTATAACTTAAAGTTACTTCCTTTGCTCTATCAGGCTCTGCCAAGACCCAGTCTGGTATATCGTTGGCATATACTGTATGAGTTCCTAGGCTCCTTGTAATTTGTTCGTGTCTAAGTGGATAATCACTACCTTGAACTAAATGTTTTACAATAATTATTCCTTTGTCTGCAGAGTTTTGGACAATTGGCGCAATAGGCTCTTCTAATTGCATTTCCTCTGCAAATACTCCAAGAGGAAATGCACTAATTACTAAAATAATGATTAGTAGCAAGCTTAAAACTCTCTTTACCATTTAAAAAATCCCCCTATTACAACTTATTTTCCATAAATGGATGTGTTAATAATTCTCATCTCAGAACCAATATAGTTAATTATGATAAAATACATAATAGAGATGATCTTAACCACGATCATCTGACACTATCGGATACACTTCCCAATCGCGATCGAGCATACCTGTTTCACCAGAAGCATCCGCACGAAAGCTGCCAAAGGTCCGAACGCTTTTTTCATTTGAATGTACGAGTTTTCGTATCATCCTCAATGATTTGATACATATCCCGGCATAGACCCACACTTGATCGCTAAACTGCTTCTTGCACGAGTGCAGTGTGCAAATCTCCGGGCGGATTTCTCCCAGCTCGTTCCATCCCCAGTAGCATTTTGTTTGACAAATAAATGATCTTACCGCTTTTTGCTGTTGTCCTATTGGTAGCTATTTTGGGCCCGAAAATTCCCTTACGTAGATGTGCGGCCATCAAGACTCGCAATTGCTTGCTGTACAATAAATCTTTCATCATACTTCCCTTTTCCAATTCCTATAAATGATGCGAAACATATCTAATAATAATGGTAATATAAAATCCTTTGTTGCTAGTCCCAATTATGTCTCATTTTTTATCGTGCCTCTTCTTAGATCAAAAGGATTGCTACACAACAAAAAGCACCCATCTCTAGATGTAGGTGCGTCGATTTCAACAATGCTTGGGTTTTCCGTCAATCGTTATTTTATCAATGATTAAATCGATAGTTCCTTTAGCCTTCAAGATCATTGTTGTTCTAACATTAAAGCCTCACCATCTCAGGTAGAGGCTTTAATGTCTTCTATCTACTCCTTTACCATACAAGCGAGCGTGCAGACTTTTAAATATTATTCAATTTGCAAAAGTTGTATAAGCAGTTACGGTCGGAGAGAAGTGTCTTCAGCCGTAACATAATTTTTTTCTATAAATCCTTATTGATTTTCTTTTCGTTCCAGCATTCGGATGAGCATGGCTGTCGCTTCTGCACGAGTTGCCTTATCGTTCGGCACGAAACGATTTCCTTCACGACCGCTGGTGATGCCCAGTTCACGAATCACTTCCACAGAGCCCTTTGCCCACTCCGGAATCTCTTCATCATCGGCAAAGCCAGTTACAATATTTGCTTTGCGCGGCAGTTTCAGCGCTCGGGCGATCATTACTGCCATTTCTGCTCGGGTGATCAGCCCATTCGGCCGGAAGCTGCCATCCCCATATCCGCTGACAATGCCGGCTTTTACTGCTTTGGCGACTGTTTGCTTCGCCCATGTTCCGATTTGATCTTGATCGATGAACGTGAGCGTTGTGTCATCTTCCTCCAACTGCAAGGCGCTAAACAGCATTACCGTAAACTCCGCTCGGGTAACGGAACGACTAGGCTTGAACGTTCCATCTGGATATCCGCTGACAATACCCTTCGCCGCGGAGCGCTTGACGTAGCTCTCTGCCCAGTGGCCAACAATGTCGGAAAAATGAATTTCCGGTTCGGATGGCTTTGGCGTTTCACGGTGAATGTTCAGCGTATACTCCTTCTTGTTTCCATTCTCCGCCTGGATGACCAACACCAACTTATTGCCGCCTTCCTCCAGATGTACTTTCGTTTTGTCCGTGATCACTTGATCTTTCAACATCACTTTGGCCGCGGAATGGGCCGGTTTTACAGTAATTTCAACTTGCTCAGCTTCCGTTCGGGTTGTATAGCTCGTTGTAGCGGAAGTAAAGTAGGGGCTTAGCCCCAACTTCATCTCCTTTGCCCACACATGCAACTCTTCCAAATCGGCGTTACTGGATAACGCACGGCCCCCTCCGGAACCACTGCCTGGGCCTTCGCCGCCAGAGTTTCCGCCGCCTCCACCTCCACCACTCGAAGACCGGTCAATCATCGCTTTGGCGCTGAGCGGCTCGCTCTCGTTCCCCGCCGCGTTGAACGCCATGACGGTAAACGTATAGGTCGTACCTTCTATTAGACCTGTGACAGTTTGTTCGTACACGCTGCCGGTAACGGTCTGAGCTTCCCTGCTGTCGACATAGATGCGGTAACCGATCACCCCGTTGGTATCCTGCGCTTCTGGCCAGGATAATTTTACGCTTGTTTTGGTGATATCTGAAACCGTCAGTTCACTGCCATTCGGCCAGATCGGTGATTTGGGGTCCGGCTCAGATGGCCTGACGACCACTTTTACTTCTGCCGTCAAGCCCTGTGGATTCGGCACGTCCTGTGCCAGTGTTCCAGTGAACCTATACTCTTCAGCTGTATTGCCGTTATATGCCGGGCTTCCATCATCCCACGTGACACCAAGGCTTTGGCTAGTTTGATCGCTTAGCCTGACTTGAACCGTAGGTGGCAAAGGCAGCGCCGAACGTTCCGTACCATAAGCTACCTCAATATCGTCGAGAGACTCAACGCTTGATACCACTGGAGGCTCTGCTGGTCTCGGTTTCACGATCACTTTCACTTCCGCCGTCAAGCCCTGCGGATTCGACACGTCCTGCGCCAAGGACCCAGTGAACGTATATTCTCCGGCTGTATTGCCGTTATATACAGGGCTTCCATTATCCCATGTTAAACCAAGACTTCGGTTAGTTTGATCGCTTAGCATAACCTGAACCGTAGGTGGCAAAGGCAGAGCCGAACGTTCCGTACCATAGGCTACCTCAATATCGTCGAGAGACCCAACGCTTAATACTACTGGAGGCTCTGCTGGTCTCGGTTTCACGATCACTTTCACTTCTGCCGTCAAGCCCTGCGGATTCGACACGTCCTGCGCCAAGGTTCCAGTGAACGTATATTCTCCGGCTGTATTGCCGTTATATACAGGACTTCCACCGTCCCAAGTTACACCAAGGCTTTGGCTAGTTTGATCGCTCAGCCTGACTTGAACCGTAGGTTGCAAAGGCAGAGCCGAACGTTCCGTACCATAGGCAACCTCGATATCGTCGAGAGACTCAACGCTTGATACTACTGGAGGCTCTGCTGGTTTCGGGTGCACGACCACTTTCACTTCCGCCGTCAAGCCCTGCGGATTCGACACGTCCTGTGCCAGTGTTCCAGTGAACCTATACTCGCCAGCTGTATTGCCGTTATATGCCGGGCTTCCATCATCCCACGTGACACCAAGGCTTCGGTTAGTTTGATCGCTTAGCCTCACTTGAACCGTAGGTGGCAAAGGCAGCGCCGAACGTTCCGTACCATAAGCTACCTCAATATCGTCGAGAGACTCAACGCTTGATACCACTGGAGGCTCTGCTGGTCTCGGTTTCACGATCACTTTCACTTCCGCCGTCAAGCCCTGCGGATTCGACACGTCCTGTGCCAGCGTTCCAGTGAACGTATACACGCTGGCTGTATTGCCGTTATAAGCCGGGTTTCCATTATCCCACGTGACACCAAGACTTCGGTTTGTTTGGTCGCTTAGCCTCACTTGAACAGTCGATGGAAGTGCCAACGATGAACGTTCCGTACCATAAGCTACCTCGATATCAGCAAGTGACTCCACGCTTTCTATCGTTGGGTCCTTCACGTAATTAAATTCTACTGTTACTACTTCATCCTTTATAGTTAAAGTGATTTCCTTACTGGCATCATCCGCCAATGTATAGCCTGGTATTTCTTTAGAATTCACTTTGTAAGTTCCTAACTCCTTGGTTAGTGTTTCTGTTTCTAGTACATCATTCGTATTAACGTCTATGTGATGGATTTGAATTGTTGCTGTAGCTGGCGCCATCGGTTCTTTCCTATACTTAAACTCTAATATGATTGTTTTATCTTTTGCTGTTAGATTCAATGAGCTATCTACTAATGTATAACCTGCTATCTTCCCAAAGTTTATCGCATAGGTTTCTTCTCCATCGGTTAGGATTTCTGTATCTAATACTTTCTTAGTGTCTATGTCTATATGATTTACTATGATTGTTGATGGATCAGGTATTGTTTCTTCCCACTCCGGATAAATTACTATATCCTCTGTTATCGTCCTAAAATCGTAAACAGGCTCAATATTTGTTCGCCAATTTTTAAACGTCGCACCTTCTTTTTTAGGAATAGCATTAGGTTTGACTAAAGGCTCCCCAAGCTTAACGGTATGAGGTGAGAAATTTCCTTCTCCCCCTTTTAAGTCAAAGGATGCAGTCCTGCCTGCTAATTGTACGGATCTACTATTATTTATAGCCCATGTATGAGCTGTGCTGTTTTCTTCTGTTATTATGATAGATGAGGATGGAATAGCTTCTCCACCAATCATATCGGTATTGCTAGATATCGAAATATATTCCAAAGGGTTCATATAAAAAGCCATCTCGTCAATCTTAATAACACTATCCGGAATATTAATTCTTTTCAGCTGATTGCCGGCAAAGGTATATTGATTAATTCTATTCATGTTATTAGGTAGAATTACTTTGGCAAGTTGATTAGCTTGAAAAGCATGACCGCCAATACTATTTACACTATCAGGGATATCAATACTTAGCAGCTGATTACCTAAAAATGCAAAATTTCCGATACTAGTAACACTATTTGGGATAACAACACTTTGCAATTGTTTCTCCTTAAAAGCGTTATCTCCAATTTTTAGCACACTCACTCCCTGTATTTTTGAGGGAATGACTACGTTTACTTCTGTGCCCGTATATCCTGTTATCGTGCCTGTGCTTTTATCAAACACGAATGGACTATCCTCCGGGATTGTCTCTTCCCACTCAGCGAAAATGGTTATATCTTCTGTTATCGTTCTAAAATCAAAAACATCGCCTTTATTGGTTCGCCAATACTTGAAAATAGCACCTTCTTTAGTAGGAGTAGTTTTAGGCTCAACCAAAGATTCTCCCAGCTCAACTGTATGGGAAGGAAAGTAACCTTGTCCGCCTTTTAAGTCGAAAGTTATGGTTTTACCAACTAATTGTACGGATCTGCCTTTACCTGCTGCCCATGTATGTGCTGCACTGCCTTCTTCTGTTATTATGACGGCTGAGGATGGAATCGTATCGTCCGAATTAAAAATCTCAGTCGTATTCCCAGGTATTGAAATATATCTCAAAGGATTATTATAAAAAGCTCTATAACCAATCTCAGTAACGCTATCCGGTATAATGACATCTGTTAGTTGATTTCCCTGAAATGCTCCACTTCCAATACTAGTAACGCCATTAGGTATAAAAACATCTGTAAGCTGATTATCAGCAAAAACATAATTCTCAATAATAGTAACACCATCGGGAATAACCACATTTGTTAGTTTATTACTCTCGAAAGCAAAATGTTCAATTCTAGTCACACTTTCTGGAATATCAATACTGGTTAGTTGATTAGCTGTAAAAGCGGATCTACCAATGCTTGTAACATTCCCGGATATAGTCACATTTTTTAGTTGATTATTAAAAAATGCACTCTCACTGATCTCAGTTACACCCTTTGGAATGTTAATACTTGTTAGTTGGTTATCTTTAAAAGCAGCTGTTCCAATATTTACAACATTATCAGATATAACAACATTTTTAAGTTGATTTCTAGAAAATGCACCTTCACCAATATCGGTTATACTATCTGGCATAATAACGTTTTTCAGGTTTAGATCTGAAAAACCGTAATTTTTTACTTTTACCACTTTTACTCCTCGGATGGTTTCGGGAATCGCTATGTTATGATAAGTGCCAAAATAATATTCGACAGTACCTGTGCTTTCATTGAATTGGAATAAATCTTCATTCGTTTGCATAATATTAAATTCATCTTCTGAAAAATCCTCCTCTATAGCTACAATAGCCTCTGGCTGTATTTCCTCTGCAAATATTCCAGGGGGAAATGTACTGATCAATAAAATAATGGTTAGTAGTAAACTTAAATTTCTCTTTTTCATTTAAAAAATCTCCTTATTACATTTTATTTTTCATAAATGCGTGTGTTAATAATTCCTGACCCAGAAAGTTCCGATTCCATTGCCTGTTAGCTATACGTTTCTGCTGCAGCCCACACCTGGTCACCTAACTGTGTATAAAGTGTGCTGTGTGAAATCTGCGAGCGCATTGCCGCAGCTCAATACATTACCAGTGGATTTTGTTTTACATAAATGATACTTCCGCTGCTCGCCTTTGCTTCGTTGCCCCCGGCCACCCTGCACCCCACAGCAAAAGCACGACCATTATGACCTACTTCCAGTACAATAAAAACTATGGAAATGCTCTCGGAGAAGTTTAAACCGATGAGATCACAAACATGGAGGCTGCCGACTTCCCAAAGGTTTACCTCACTTAAGGTGTTCATGCCGAAAAAATCTTCAATTCCTACAAATCAGGGGTTTGATATTACATCACTGGTCATTGGACCCTAATCTTTAATAAAATCTATCCTAAAATCTAAATATATCAATAATAATGGAATACGAGTCCCAAGTTTGTCTCATTTTGTGGTAGTATTACTTATAGAATGTTCAATCAATAAATTGTTGCATAACCCAGGAGTAAAAATGAATCACATACTACATGCACAAAGGTTTGATCGTACAAAACCTTTCATTGGACGGCAAAAAGAATTGAGTGATCTTACCAACTGGTTGGATGACCCACAGGCCCCAATGCAAATTTTTCATCTGTCGGGCATGGGGGGAATCGGTAAGAGCTCGCTAATGGCTGAAATGATGCTGGTTGCGCGCCAATACAATACAACCTGTATCTGGCTGGATGGCCGCTCATGCACACAAACTCCCGTAGATTTCCTAGAATATATCTCTTCTACGATTAGCCTGGAGTTTTGGAACAATAATAGGTACTCCCAGCCCTTAGAATTACTGTTTTCGGCAAATGCCGAACAACGATTACTGCTCTGCATAGATAATTACGAGCATCTGTCATTACTTGAAGGCTGGATGATGAAAGTCTTTCTACCGAAGTTGCCGCTAGCTGGAATCGCTATTATTCTGGCATCCCGTGTCCCTCTGTCTCTCGCTTGGAAAATGAATCGATTCTGGAGCGGTTATGTTACTGAGATGCCTCTGACCCATTTTTCCTATGAAGAATCTGAGGCGTATATCCGCTCTATTGGAATCATTCAACAAAAATTGTCAAGAGCGCTTGTGCGGGCCTCGAACGGACATCCATTAGCATTGGCCCTGACAGTAGAAGCTGCACTTAAGAAGAAGGAGTTATCGCCTTCGGACAAGCAGATCGTCTCCCAAACCATCAGTGCTCAATTATTGAGAGATATGACATCCTTGGAATTGCTTCCGATCATCGATGCGCTAATCGTTCTCCAGCATGCTAATCAGGAAATGCTATCTCAGTTTCTAGAGCAAGAGGTCACTTTACAGCAATATCGGGCTATGCAAGAGATGTCTTTCATCAAGACCGGAACCGAGGGGTTGGCCTTGCACGATCTGGCCCGCATGCATTTAATCCAGGATTTAAGGATAAGAGAGCCTCATCGACTCATCGCATTACAAGCCAAGGCGATAGCATTCCTTTATAGGAAATTGCAGTCGACAGAACAAAGCTCACGAAGAGAAGTCGCCTCGCGGATGCTAATCCTCTGCAAGGACTCCCTGCAGTTGGACCGGATGTACGCGGATTTAACCGTAGAACCACATCAGTCCTTTTTGGAATCCATAAGAACTGGCGACCTGCCAATCCTCCATCAAATCCTTGACCAATGGTGCGAGTATAGTGTTGACCCTTGGCAAAGCTCCTTGTACCATGCATTTCTTGATGAGTTAGCTGAACGGTTTCCAGAAAGCATTGTCGTTTTGCGCGGATCTGACGATATGCCTATCGCAATGTTTATTGCCGTACTCTTGTATGAAAAGACAACCGAACTGCTGACTAAATATTTCCCTAATGAGCTTTCTGAGTGCTGCGATCCTGACGAATTATTGTGCGATCCTGACAAGGCAGATACGTTCTATGCCGTATTAGGAGCCGCCACCAACGATCATCCGGTACTGACCCGCGAGGAACTCGTAGGTTTGCTGACATTAGATCGATTATCATTGCTTGGTGAGGGATCGCGAGCTGTTCTGGTAGCGACAAATTCAAACCTGAAGCGGTTTCTCCTGCAACTTGGCTTCAGCCTTCGCCCAACGCTCTCTAGGGCTTGCGATACTTCCTATGCACAAGCAGATGTACTTGAATTGGATCTTCGCAACGATGGATTCGGTAAATGGATCATGACCTTATTCCCTGAACCACCGGGTACGGTATATAAAGAACTGTCAGAAGATGAAGTTCGCAGGCTTCTCTTGTTACTGCATAAGCCTGACGCCTTGCAAGATTTTGTCTGCTACTTTCCTGGTGTTAAGAACGGCTTGGAACTTCAGAAGCATCTTTTGTCGATTCTAGCAGACGCGTCGTACGGATTATCTGAGCAAGATCGGGGGCTTCTAAAGAATACTTACGAAGTTTACCCGGGCAACGCGGTCGCAGCAGCCAGTTCATGCCATATGAGCCGTTCTACCTACTACCGCCATCTGCGTAAAGCTTTATCCAGTTTCTCAAAATTGTTACGAATCAAGAATTAAATCGTTAAGCAGTCCAAATTTGCTAAAGTGAGACAGCAGGATCGCTACTTCGCTGTGATCGAATGATATCGATCGATGAAGACAACCCAGTAATGGAATCCACCTTCGACTTGCTATATGTATCAGATATAATGATCGTGCACTCCATGCATTGTAATGAAAGAAGTTTCCGATAATGACAGCGAACAAACAATATACAGGTTTTCCAAACTGGAAAACGCGAAGATTCCCTTCCAGGACACTTCGCGTTTTTCCATGTTTATTTTTGGATATCTAACATCCGGAGCAAAATCGCCGCCGCTTCCGCTCTCGTCGCCATGTCTTCCGGAACGAACTTATTCCCTTCACGACCGCTGGCGATGCCCAGTTCACGAATCGCTTCCACAGCCCCCTTTGCCCACTCCGGAATCGCCTCATCATCGGTAAAGCCAGTTTTCATTTTTGTCTTGAGCGGCAGTTTCATCGCTCGGGCAATCATGACTGCCATTTCTGCTCGGGTGATCTGCGCATTCGGTCGGAAGCTGCCATCTCCATATCCGTCGATAATTCCCGCCTGTACCGCCTGGGCAATCGCTTGCTTCGCCCATGCCCCGATTTGATCGTTATCAGTGAAGGTAAGCGGAGCGCCCATCTCTTCCAATTGCAAGGCACCCGTCAGCATCACCGTAAACTCCGCTCGGGTAACAGGATGATTCGGCTTGAACGTTCCGTCCGGATAACCACTGACAATGCCTTTCTCCGCGGCACGCTTGATGTTGCTTTCCGCCCAGTGTCCGGCAATGTCGGTAAATTCGATGACTGGTTCGGATGGCTTGGGTGCTTCACGGTAAATAGTCAGCGTGTATTTCTTCTTTGTACCATTCTCCGCCTGTACCGTTAACACAAACGTATTGTCGCCCTCCTCCAGATGTACTTTCGTTCTGTCCGTAATCACTTTTTCTTTCAACATCAGCTTCGCCCCAGAGTGTGCAGGTTTTGCTGCAATCTCGACCTGCTCGGCTTGTGTTCGTGCCGTATAACTTGTCGTACCAGTTGCAAACGATGGGCTGAGTTCCAACTTCTTATCCTTATCCCATACCCTCAATTCTTCAAGATCGGCGTTACTGGATAACGCTCGGCCTCCTGCGGAACCACTGCCTCCGGAACCGCCTCCTCCACTCGAAGATCGGGCTGTTGTTACCTGCTTACTGAGTGGCGCACTCTCGTTACCCGCCGCGTCATAAGCCGTGACTTTGAACATGTACGTCGTAATGCCCGACAGGCTGTCGACTGTGGTTGCATATACGTTCCCGCTTACCGTCATACGCTCCTTGTCATCGACGTAGATCCGGTAGCCCGTCACACCGACGTTATCCGTCGCTGTTGGCCATGACAGCTTCACGCTATTTTTCGTGATACCCGATACAGTTAGCTGACTGCCGCTTGGCCATTGTGGTGCTTCGGTGTCCGGTTTCGATGGCTGCGGCAGCGTCTTGGCCGATGCGGTCAGTGCCGCACTTTCGTTACCCTCTGCATCGAAAGCCGTGACTCTGAGCGTGTAATTCGTATTGGCCGTTAAGCCAGTGATGGTGGTTAGGTATACGTTCCCGCTTACCGTTGTTCGTTCCTTGCCATCGACGTAGATTCGGTAGCCCGCCACACCAACATTATCCGTCGCTATTGGCCATGACAGTTTCATGCTCGTTTGCGTGATGTCCGACACGGTCAGCTTGCTGCCATCCGACCATTTCGGTGCTTCCGTGTCCGACTCCGTTGGCTGCGGCATTGTATTGGCCGAAGCGGTCAATGCATCGCTTACGTTCCCCGCCGCATCATAAGCCGTGACTTTGAACGTATAGGATGTATTAGCGGTCAGACCGTCGATGGTGATTGCATGTACATTGCCAGCTACCTTTTCGCGCTCAGTTCCGTTGACATAGATCCGGTAGGCGATCACAGCAACATTATCCGTCGCACTTGGCCATGTCAGTTTCACGCTCGTTTGCGTCACATCCGAAACCATCAGTTCACTGTCATCCGGCCATTGCGGTGCTTCTGTGTCTGGTTCCGACGGCTGCGGCAATGTCGTAGCCGAAGCGGTCAATGCATCACTTACATTCCCCGCCGCATCAAAAGCCGTGACTTTGAACGTGTAGGATGTATTAGCAGTCAAACCGTTGATCATGATTCCATTTCCACTGCCGCCTACCGTTTTGTACTCGAAGTCATCTACATAAATCCGGTAGCCCGTCACTCCTACGTTATCCGTTGCTCTCGGCCAAGACAGCTTCACGCTCGTTTGCGTCACATCCGAAACCGTCAGTTCACTGTCATCCGGCCATTGCGGCGCTTCTGTGTCTGGTTCCGACGGCTGCGGCAATGTCTTGGCCGAAGTAGTCAATGCCGCGCTTTCATTCCCTGCTTCGTCGTAAGCCGTTACCTTGAACGTATAACTCGTTTCTGCCGTCAGGCCAGTGACGATGATTGCATTCTCGCTGCCGCCTGCCGTTTTGTACTCGACGTCATCTACATAAATCCGGTAGCCGGTCACTCCCACGTTATCCGTCGCGCTCGGCCATGAAAGTTTCACGCTCGTCTGCGCCACATCCGAAACCGTCAGTTCACTGTCATCCGGCCATTGCGGCGCTTCGGTGTCCGGGTCCGTCGGCTGCGGCAGCGTCTTGGCCGATTCGGTCAGTCCCGCGCTTTCATTCCCTGCCTCGTCGTGAGCCGTAACTTTGAACGTATAACTCGTTTCTGCCATCAGACCATTAACGATGAGTACATTTTCGCTGCCGCCTGCCGTTTTGTATTCGACGTCATCTACATAAATCCGGTAGCCCGTCACTCTCACGTTATCCGTCGCGCTTAGCCATGAAAGTTTCACGCTCGTCTGCGTCACATCCGAAACCGTCAGTTCGCTACCATCCGGCCATTGCGGCGCTTCGGTGTCCGGGTCCGTCGGCTGCGGCAGCGTCTTGGCCGATTCGGTCAGTCCCGCGCTTTCATTCCCTGCCTCGTCGTGAGCCGTAACTTTGAACATATAACTCGTTTCTGCCGTCAGACCAGTGACAATGATTGCATTCTCACTGCCGCCTGCCGTTTTGTACTCGACGTCATCTACATAAATCCGGTAGCCGGTCACTCCCACGTTATCCGTCGCGCTCGGCCAGGACAGCTTCACACTCGTCTGCGCCACATCCGAAACCGTCAGTTCACTGTCATCAGGCCATTGCGGCGCTTCGGTGTCCGGCTCTGACGGTTCCGGCAATGTCTTGGCCGAAGTAGTCAATGCCGCACTTTCGTTCCCCGCCGCATCATAAGCCATCACTTTAAATGTATAGGTCGTCTCTGCTGCCAGACTGGTCACAGTGGTTCCATTGACGCCGCCGCCTACCGTTTCGTGCTCGGTTCCGTTGACATAGATCCGGTAACCCCTTACGCCCACGTTATCCGTCGCTGTTGGCCACGACAGCTTCACGCTCGTGTACGTGATGTCCGAAACCGTCAGTTCACTGTCATCCGGCCATTGCGGCGCTTCGGTGTCCGGCTCTGACGGTTCCGGCAATGTCTTGGCCGAAGTAGTCAATGCCGCACTTTCGTTCCCCGCCGCATCGTAAGCTATCACTTTAAACGTATAGGTCGTCTCTGCTGCCAGACTGGTCACGGTGGTTCCATTGACGCCGCCGCCTACCGTTTCGTGCTCGGTTCCGTTGACATAGATCCGGTAACCCCTTACGCCCACGTTATCCGTCGCTGTTGGCCACGACAGTTTCACGCTCGTTTGTGTAATATCCGACACGGTCAGTTCACTGCCATTCGGCCATTGTGGTTCTTCGGTGTCCGGGTCGGGCTGCTTTGCTTTCGGCGTTACCGGATTCGATGGGGCTGATGGAACCGAGTTTCCCACTTTATTCGTCGCTTCAACCGTGAACCTATACGTCGTACCGTTCGTCAAGCCGGTAACGATGATCGGACTTGAATCGCCGCTCTGTGTGATCGGCGTTGCTGTTCCGTCCACCCAGGCAGTGACAGTGTAACTTAGGATAGGGCTGCCTCCGTCATTCTCCGGCGCATGGAAGCTGACCTTCGCTTGACCGTCTTCCGCCTCAGCCATTACATCGAGGGGTGCACTGGGTACTGAAGAGACAGGATCTGCGGCAGGGATTGCAATTACTTCATCCGAGAAATCACTTGCTCCTTTTGTATTGAAGGCTTTAACCGCAAAGGCATAACTCATGTAATTCATCAAACCTGTAACGGTGTATGTGTTGACTGTTATATTCTCTTGTATCAATACCCAATCATCCGGGTTTGCCGGCGCTGATGTCCCTTCGTATTTGTACACCGCGTAGCTGTCCGCATTTGCTCCGGTGCTCCAACTCAGGGTGATTTCCCGGTCGCCAGTGGCGCTCGTCAGCTTTTCTGGCGCAGAAGGAGCGGAAGGAGCGGTGACCGGAATCGTATACGTTTCCGTCATGACGTCACTATCCGCCATGCCAGCCTTGACTGCAATCGCTTTAACCGTCATGTTTCGCGTTACAGGGATCGGTTCGTGATACAGCAAGC
Organism: Paenibacillus sp. J2TS4; assembly: GCF_018403245.1. Classification (GTDB taxonomy): domain Bacteria; phylum Bacillota; class Bacilli; order Paenibacillales; family NBRC-103111; genus Paenibacillus_L. The sequence goes on along the minus strand of NZ_BOSH01000001.1, from coordinate 51,164 downwards.
TGCTGCCTGGAGTTGGCGTGCTGCCATCCGTCGTGTAATAAATCGACGCTCCGGCAGTAGACGCAGACAACGAAACTGTCGTTCCCGACTCCATCTCTCCACTTGGCTTGCTAGCTGTCGGCGCGGCAGCTTGTGGAGCGACGTAAAAAGGATATGCGCCTCCAACTCCCGATCCCATTTTCGCTTCTTGCCCATCTGTCGCCATTGCGAACAGGACATGCATGCCTGGAGTCAAACCATCAAGCGAGCCTTCCCAGTTTTCCTGGCCTGAGGGTTTCGCCTTATTCCATGCGCCTTGCGAAGAATCAAGCTGGTAGTATACGTCCAGTATCCGGCCTTGAATGGGAGCGTAATTGTTTTTCGGTGTGAAACGAACGGAAGCCGTTCCATCGGTTAATCTGTTGTTCGGGAAAGCATCGATCTTCACAGGCAATGGACTCGCTGTCTCCCTTTGATGAATGGCCATCAATTGATTGGTCGTCGCCGTAGCGTAAACCTGATTTGTCGCAGGATTGACCGCTATAGCCGTCGCATTGACGGCACTCGCCAGTTTTGTCCAGGTGTTCCTCACTCCATCGAGAACCGTAATCGAATTCAATGCGGCGACATAGATTTTATCGTTTCCCTCGTCCACCGCCAACTTTTGAGGATAATCATCATCTAATGTTAATAATTGTGCGGTCGATAAGGATGCGCCGTCTATGACAGTAATGGTTCTGCCCAAAAAGTTGGAGACATAGACTTTGTTCGTTTTTTTGTTAACGGCGATCGCATAGGGTTGGTTTCCGGCGGGAACGGTACTCGTGGCATTCGACGCCCCGTCAATAATCGTAACGTTATTGCTTCCGCTATTGGCTACATAGATTTGGTTCGTTTTCTCGTTAACTGCCGCCATTTTCGGGTTTGTCCCTACCGGCACAGTAGCGGTAACCTTTTTCGTTGCGCCATTGAGAATCGAGACTGTACCATCCTGGGAATTGGTAACATACACTTTGTTGGTTAACGGATGGATAGCCACATGGACCGGACCCGAACCGACAGGCACGGTGCTTTTGTTGTTCGACGCCCCGTCAATCACAGTCACACTGCTGCTTTGATTGTTGGCGACATAAATTTGGTTTGTGATCGGATTGACAGCAATGGCGGAAGGGGACCCGCCCACAGGAACTGTTGTGACAATGGTATCGTCGGTGCCATCGATCACCGTCACAAAGCTGGGAGCTGAATCATGCACGACATAAATCCGGTTCGTCAGCGGATTTACGGCTGCCGCGATTGATCCTTCGCCAACATTCAAATTCTTTACGATGTTTAATTCTTTTGATTTCAAATCGACAATAGTTACTTCCCGACTGCCCGCATTGGTTACATACGCCTTTTGGGTAAAAGGATTGATCGCCACAAATCGGGGATTGTTCCCCGTCCCAATCCTGCTTATATCCGTACGCGTTCCGTCAATTACGGATACATTATTTTTATTCTTAGATCCGGCATAAATTTTGTTGGTGACCGGATTGACGACGAGAGGAGCATCTCCTTCTCCAATATCTACTGCCAATGTACCCAACGAATTGTTTGTATCGCCGTCAATTACCGTGACGCCGTCATTGGCGGTTACATAAATTTTATTTGTGACAGGGTTTACGACCACGTTTTTAGGTTTTGACTGCACCGGCACCGACTTTTCAATGGTTTGGTTTTTGCCGTCTATAATCAAGGCAAGCCGGTTTGACAAACCGATGGCATAAATTTTGTGTGTGATCGGATTCACAGCAATTCCTACTAAGTAGTCATTAAAAGGAATCGTATTCTTCAAAATGTCGGTATCGCCATTGATCACCGAAACGCCTCCAGCATTAGCATGAGCGATATAAACCTGGTTAGCGGCATGATCGATGGCGATCGATTCCGGATAATCTCCAACCGAAACCGACTTGCTTAATTTGCCTGTTTCCCCATCTATAATCTTTACAACATTTCCCGAGCAGGTTACATAGACTTTGTTCGTCTGCGGGTTGACGGCGATCGCACGAGGCATGCTTCCCAAATCAACGGTACTCGTCACTTCATTCGTTTCGCCGTCAATGATGGACAAACTTTTGCTTTCTTTATTGATTACGTAGATTTTGTTCAAAACCGGATTTACGGCAACTGCTATGGGGTATTTTCCCGTCCAAATGTTTCTCGTCTGTTGATTATTTCGATCAATGACCATGACGATGTCATTATCTGAAATACCACCAAGATAACTGGTGACATAGATTTTATTCGTTTTCGGATTTACAGCAACATCCAACGGCATGCCGGATAGTTGCCAACTTAGCTTTGATTGATTCGTCACACCATCAATAATCTTGAAGTTTTCTTTACCCGCATAACTGATGACATAGATTTCGTTCGTAATCGGATTCACGGCGGCTGCGCGCGGCTCGTACTTGTCTATTTCCGCAACCACCGCATCTGCCGACACGGTCTGCGGAGTATGAACAAACCCAGCGATAAGCATAACCGCGATAATCCAGATCTTGACTAATGCAGCAAACCTTCGCCTGAAGCTACTCTTCGCTATCGTTAAGAACAAACCTGCATGTGTAAGAAGTAATCCTTTTCCCATCATTCCAGTCCTCTCTATCTATTCATTCTTAGCAATCGTTACAAACAGTTGCATTTCATCCATATATTTCTGCTGCACGGGTCCTCGATAAAATTTGCAATGATAAGACAATCATCTCTATTTTATTTTGAATAGAAGTGCATATCTATTCCCCTTGGGGGCAGTTTAGGGGGTATTTTGGGGAGTAATATTCCATTGATGCTCCGACAGTGTTTTACTATAATCAATTTATGGAAAACTTCGAAAATGAAAAAGGACTTCCACCATGTATCCACCATCTGAATCCCGGCCGTTTTCTCACCTTCTGCAAACCAAATTCATATCCCCGGCGCCGGGTCAACGCTTGTGCAACGGCCATCTTTACGACGTCTTCTCGATCAGGGACTTGGCGCCAAGCTGACGTTGGTGACCGCACCGGCGGGCTTCGGCAAATCGATGCTGATCACGGAGTGGATTCGTGAGCAGTCGTATGCATACGGGTGGATTTTTCTGGACGAGCGCGACAACATTCTGGTCCGCTTCATGGAATATCTGATCGCCGCCTTACGAACGATACAACCCGGTCTCTGCGATTCCGTTTTACAGTACATTCAAGAAACGAGGAACTTCTCCGCCGAAACGGCCATGACCCTCTTGATGAACGAGGTCCAGGCACTGAACCAGGAAATCATCATCATTCTTGACGACTATCATGTGATTTGCGAGCCGTCCATCCATCATGGGCTGACATTTTTACTCACGTATCTTCCTCGAAATATGCATTTGGTCATAGCAAGCCGTTCCGAACCTAAACTGCCTTTGTCGGTGATGCTTGCCAAACGGCAGCTTGTCCGCATTTCAGCGAACGATTTGCGTTTTACGGCTGATGAAATTCGCGAGCTGTTCAAGCTAACGGTTGACAAACGTTTGACGAAGGAAGAGCTGGTCTGCCTGGAGCGTAGAACGGAAGGATGGATAGCGGGTTTGCAGAAGGTGAATTTGGAGGTTCCTTTGCGCTTGCTTAGGATGTTGTTCTGAACCTGCAAACGAGCGGTATTACATGAAGCAATATGGAAAGTGACGAAGACGCCATTATGTCCGTCCCTTCCCAAATTAGTCCAATAAACCATCATATGCATCTTTAAGTTCCCCCATTATGGACTGACCGGTTCATTCCTGTTCACCTTATGCTTTCAAAGAACAGTCGCACAACGATTGCAGATCTTTCTCCGTCTATCCTCTTCCCTACAAAAAAACAGATACAACATAGAAACTATCGTTTCTGTCGTTGTATCTGTTAACGTTCTGTCTACTCTTCTTTTTTCTCTAACATCCGAAGCAACATGACCGCCGCTTCTGCACGCGTCGCTGTCACGCTAGGCACGAACTTATTACCCTCACGGCCACTGGAGATGCCAATCGCACGAATCGCTTCCACAGAGCTTTTCGCCCACTGCGGAATCGCTTCATCGTCAGCAAAAACAGTTACGCTGTTGGCCTTGAGCGGTAGTTTGAGCGCTCGAGCGATCATAACCGCCATTTCCGCTCGGGTAATGTGCGCATTCGGACGGAAGCTTCCGTCTTCATATCCATTAATCATTTCTGTCTGTACCGCCTGAGCGACAGCTTGCTTCGCCCATTTGCCGATCTGAGCATTATCGGTGAACGTTACAGTTGCGCCTTGCTCTTCCAATTGCAAAGCTCCTGTCAGCATCACCGTAAACTCCGCTCGGGTAACAGGATGATTCGGCTTGAACGTTCCGTCCGGATAACCACTGACAATGCCTTTCGCCGCGGCGCGTTTGATGTCGCTTTCCGCCCAGTGTCCGGCGATGTCGGTGAAATGGATGGCCGGTTCCGATGGCTTGGGCGTTTCGCGGCGAATGTTCAACGTATACTCCTTCTTGCTGCCATTCTCCGCCTGTACGATCAACACCAGCTTATTTTCGCCTTCCTCCAGAAGCACTTTCGTTCTGTCCGTGATCACTTTTTCTTTCAAGATCACCTTCGCCGCGGAGTGCGCCGGTTTTACTGCAATCTCGACCTGCTCGGCTTCCGTTCGGGCCGTATAACTTGTCGTACCAGCTGCAAACGATGGGCTGAGTTCCAACTTCTTATCCTTATCCCATACCCTCAATTCTTCAAGATCGGCGTTACTGGATAACGCTCGGCCTCCTGCGGAACCACTGCCTCCGGAACCGCCTCCTCCACTCGAAGATCGGGCTGTTGTTACCTGCTTACTGAGCGGCGCACTCTCGTTACCCTCCGCGTCATAAGCCTTGACTTTGAACATGTACGTCGTATTGCCCGACAGGCTGTCGACTGTGGTTGCATATACCTTCCCACTTACCGTCATACGCTCCTTGTCATCGACGTAGATCCGGTAGCCCGTCACACCGACGTTATCCTTCGCTGTTGGCCATGACAGCTTCACGCTATTTTTCGTGATACCCGATACAGTCAGCTGACTGCCGCTTGGCCATTGTGGTACTTCGGTGTCCGGTTTCGATGGCTGCGGCAGCGTCTTGGCCGATGCGGTCAGTGCCGCACTTTCGTTACCCTCTGGATCGAAAGCCGTGACTCTGAGCGTGTAATTCGTATTGGCCGTTAAGCCAGTGATGGTGGTTAGGTATACGTTCCCGCTTACCGTTGTACGTTCCTTGCCATCGACGTAGATTCGGTAGCCCGCCACAGCAACATTATCCGTCGCACTTGGCCATGTCAGTTTCACGCTCGTTTGCGTCACATCCAAAACCATCAGTTCACTGTCATCCGGCCATTGCGGTGCTTCTGTGTCTGGTTCCGACGGCTGCGGCAATGTCGTAGCCGAAGCGGTCAATGCATCACTTACATTCCCCGCCGCATCAAAAGCCGTGACTTTGAACTTGTAGGATGTACTAGCAGTCAAACCGTTGATCATGATTCCATTTCCACTGCCGCCTACCGTTTTGTACTCGAAGTCATCTACATAAATCCGGTAGCCCGTCACTCCTACGTTATCCGTTGCTCTCGGCCAAGACAGCTTCACGCTCGTTTGCGTCACATCCGAAACCGTCAGTTCACTGTCATCCGACCATTGCGGCGCTTCGGTGTCCGGCTCCGTCGGCTGCGGCAATGTCTTGGCCGAAGTAGTCAATGCCGCGCTTTCATTCCCTGCTTCGTCGTAAGCCGTTACCTTGAACGTATAACTCGTTTCTGCCGTCAGGCCAGTGACGATGATTGCATTTTCGTTCCCGCCTGCCGTTTTGTACTCAACCTCATCTACATAAATTCGGTAGCCGGTCACTCTCACGTTATCCGTCGCGCTTGGCCATGTGAGTTTCACGCTCGTCTGCGTGATATCCGACACGGTCAACTCGCTGCCATCCTGCCATTGCGGCGCTTCGGTATCCGGCTCCGTTGGTTGCGGTATTGTCTTGGCCGAATCGGTCAATGCCTCACTTTCGTTCCACGCCGCATCATAAGCCGTGACTTTGAACGTATAAGTTGTATCTGCTGACAGACCAGTCACGGTGGTCCCATAGACACCGCCGCCTACCGTTTCGCGCTCGGTTCCGTTGACATAGATTCGGTAGCCGGTCACTCCCACGTTATCTGTCGCGTTTGGCCATGAAAGCTTCACGCTCGTTTGCGTAATATCCGACACAATCAGTTCGCTGCCAACCGGCCATTTCGGGGCTTCGGTATCCGACCCAGGCTGCTGATCTGTCGGCGTTACAGGATTCGAATGCGCCGATGGAATCGAGTCTCCCACCCCATTCGTCGCCACTACCGTGAACGTATACGTCGTGCCGTTCGTCAAGCCGGTCATAATGATCGGGCTTGAATCACCGCTCTTTGTAGGGGTTGCGATTCCATTCACCCAGGCCGTGACCGTATACTGCAGGATATTGCTGCCTCCATCATCCCCCGGGGCTTCGAAGCTAACCTTCGCTTGACTGTCTCCCGCTTCCGCTAGGACATTGACAGGTTGCCCCGGCACGGCAGGAGTTGAAGATCCAACAGGTGTCGCGATCACCGCGTTTGAAAAGCCGCTTGCTCCATTTGCATTAACAGCTTTCTCTGCGAATGCATAGTTCGTGCCGTTCGTCAAGCCGGTGACAGTGTATGTGGTCGCAGTTACATCCTGTTGTAAGAGAGTCCAGTCGTTTGCATTCGATGGCGCTGATGCTCCCTCGTATTTATACACGTTGTAGCTTTGTGCATTTGCTACAGTGCTCCAGTTCAGGGTGACCTGTTTGTCTCCCGCAGCACCTGTCACGTTTTCCGGCGAGGACGGTGCAGGTAGCTGAACTGTATACTGTTCCATCATTGCATCGCTATCGATCATGCCGTCCTTCACGGCAATGGCCTTGATCGTCATCGCTGCGGTGACTATGATCGGTTCCGTATATTTGGTGCTGCTGTTTGATGGGGTACTGCCATCCAGCGTATAGTAGATCGCTGCGCCATCCGTCGTTGTCGTCAATGTCACCCACGTACCAGGCTCCACTTCCCCTCCCGGCGGACTCGCCACCGGCGGGGCTGTACGCCCAGCGCCGTCAATGACCGTCACGTTGTGGCTGCCGTTATTGGCGACATAGATTTTGTTTGTCACCGGATTCACCGCGATGGCCAAAGGATATGATCCTACCTCCACCGTTGTCGTCGTGTTGCTCGCGCCGTCAATGACCGTCACGTCGTGGCTGTTAAGATTGGCGACATAGATTTTGTTCGTCACCGGATTCACCACGACGGCCGAAGGAGCGGTTCCCGCCTCTACCGTTGTCGGTGTGTTACTCGTGCCGTCAATGACCGTTACGTTGTTGCTGTTAGAATTGGCGACATAGATTTTGTTCGTTACTGGATTCACCGCGATGGCTCGAGGAAGGATTCCCACCTCTACCGTTGTCGTGGTATTGCTCGCGCCGTCAATGACCGTTACGTCGTTGCTGCCATTATTGGCGATATAGATTTTGTTCGTCACCGGATTCACTGCGATGGCCTGAGGAGAGATACCCACCCCTACCGTCTTCCTTGTGTCGTTCGCGCCGTCAAGGACCATCACGTTGTTGGTGCCAAAATTGGTGACATAGATTTCGTTCGTCACCGGATTCACCGCAATGCTCTGAGGACCGGAATATCCGGTGAACAAATCCGTCGTGTCGTTCGCACCGTCAATGACCGTCACGCTGTTGCTGCTAGAATTGACGACATAGATTTTGTTCGTCACCGGATTCACCGCGATGGCTCGAGGAGATCTTCCAACCTCTACCATCTTCGTTGTGTCGTTCATGCCGTCAATGATCGTCACGTTGTTGCTGTAAGAATTGGTGACATAGATTTTGTTCGTTACCGGATTCACCGCGATGTCCGAAGGAAAGGTACCCACTCCTACCGTCTTCGTTGTGCCGTTCGCGCCGTCAATGACCGTCACGTTGTGGCTGCGAAAATTGACGACATAGATTTTGTTCGTCACCGGATTCACCGCGACGGCCTGAGGATTGGTTCCCGCCTCTATGAGATTCAAACTCGTATCTGCAAAAGACGATTGCTGCGCCGAAAAAAACGCTGAAATCAGCAGAACGAATACGAAAATCTTTTGTAGCACTTCAACAGGCCTGCTTCTGCGTGACTCCTCCATTAAGCTGCTCCGTTTCATTTTTGTTTCCCCCTGTTCCTTGTCGCGACTTTTCCCCATTCCAGCCATTCATCCCGGTAACGCTTACCGTCGCTTCTTTGTCTTCGGCTACCGTCACGGGATCGATAGAGAGGACCGGCCCGCCGACACATAGGCTGTGTTGGCACGATGGCTATAGTCCGACAAATCGCGCCAGATTTATCTATTCGCAGTTGTGCTTCCGAACAGGGAAAACGCTGCCGTAATGATTATGGCGCATAAAACTATTTTATTTTTAATATGAGTGCATATCTATTCCCCTTGGGGGAAGTTTAGGGGGTATTTTGGTGAGTAATATTCCATTGATGCACCGACAGTGTTTTACTATAATCAATTTATGGAAAACTTCGAAAATGAAAAAAGGACTTCCACTATGTACCCACAATCTGAATCCCGGCCACTTTCTCATCTTCTGCAAACCAAATTGCATATCCCCGGCACCGGGTCAACGCTTGTGCAACGGCCATCTTTACGACGTCTTCTCGATCAGGGACTTGGCGCCAAGCTGACGTTGGTGACCGCACCGGCGGGCTTCGGCAAATCGACGCTGATCACGGAGTGGATTCGTCAGCAGCCGTATTCATACGGATGGATTTCTTTGGACGGGCGTGACAACGATCTGGTTCGCTTCATGGAATATCTGATCGCCGCGTTGCGACCGATACAACCCGGGCTCTGCGATTCCGTGTTGCAGTACATTCAAGAAACGAGGAACCTCTCCGTTGAAACGGCCATGACCCTCTTGATGAACGAGGTCCAGGCACTGAATCAGGAAATCATCATCATACTTGACGACTATCATGTGATTTGCGAGTCGTCCATCCATCATGGGCTGACTTTTTTACTCACGTATCTTCCTCGAAATATGCATATGGTCATAGCAAGCCGTTCCGAACCTCAACTGCCTTTGTCGGCGATGCTTGCCAGACGGCAGCTTGTCCGCATTTCAGCGAACGATTTGCGTTTTACGGCTGACGAAATTCGCGAGCTGTTCGAGCTAACGGTTGAGAAACGTTTGACGAAGGAAGAACTGGCCTGCCTGGAGCGTAGAACGGAAGGATGGATAGCGGGATTGCAAATGATCCTTCTTTCGGGCGGGGAGTACGGCGTAAGTACGACGGAAACCAACCTCTTCATAGACTCATTCAAGCAGCATCCGTCAGAAGAGGTGGAAGGAGATATTGCCGATTATTTGACGGAAGAAGTGTTGGCCCGACAGTCGCCTGACGTGCAGCAATTTTTGCTCAAGACGGCTGTGCTTGAACGGATGAACGAGTCTTTATGCCGACACATCATCCAGAAGGAAAGCGGCCAGTCGTTGTATGAAGCGGTTCAAGCCGGATTGTTCCTGATTCCGCTGGACCGGGACCGCGTATGGTACAGATATCACCATATGTTCGGTCGTTTGCTCTATAATCGCTTAACCCGTCAGTATGCCGAAATCGTTCCTGAACTGCACCGGCGTGCAAGTGAATGGTTCAGGATCAACGGCTATACTGTGGAAGCGGTCGAACATGCAGTAGCCGCGACCGATTTCAATACGGCTTGCGAGCTTATTGTACAAGAAGCTTCGGAACTGCTCCGTAATGAAATGCATATGCTGTTGCGCTGGTTTGGACAATTTCCCGAGAACTTGCTCACACATAACCCCGCACTCGCTGTTCTGTATGCCTGGTCGCTGGCCACGTTCGATCGACTTGAGGAAGCGGAGGACGTCCTTGATCGCGCGGAGCCGTATCTTGATACGGGGGAAACTGAACTCCAATCGCTTAACGGCGAAGATATACTCGGCTATTTCGCGGCTATGCGATGCATGATTTGCTTGGGCCGGAACGAGACAGAGAAAGCGGTTGTTTACAACGAAGAGATCATGAGAAGGCTCGGAGGAGTCGGCAATATTTCCACCGCGTATATTGTGGGCTATAACCATGACGGAGAATCGCTGCTAAGAGGGAGATTCGGATTTTTCGGGGGACTGAAACAAACATTAGCGATCTATCCTCCCCTGATCGCACGTTGGCAATCGGCACATGACCATTTTTATGGCTACTTGCATACGGCGATTGGAGAGTGTTACTACGAACGAGATGACTTGGCACAAGCGGAGAAATACGTCAACATAGGAGCATCGGTTGGTTTGAAATGCGAAAATGCCGGGATTTTCGTGCCGGCTTTGCTCACAAAGGCTCGCATGAGCCTGGCCCATGGCGAGCAGGAAGCAGCCTTTGCCCTTGTACAAGAGGTTCGCAATCAGGCGTTGAGGATACACGCTCTTTCGTTTATGCCGGTTATCGACGCTTTTGAGGCCAGACTGTTCATTCGGGCGGGTCAACCCCAGCATGCCGCAAGATGGGCCGAAAACTGCCGTCTGCAAGTGGATGGATGGATCGATCCTTCCCGTGAGTTTGAGCAAATTACTTTGCTCCGTCTGCTTGTTTCCTTGGATGATGGAGAAACGGCATACCGTTATGCGGAGCGTTTGGTGCAAGTATACGAGTTGAAAAACCGTAAAGCGGCGGTAGTTGAAATCAGAATCGTTCAGGCGCTCCTTTTGGAAAGGCAAAAAAATCTTTCTGCTGCGGTTAAAAAGCTTGATCAATCGTTGGTCCGGGCTTTCTCAGAAGGTTATATTCGTTTGTTTGCAGACGAGGGAGCAAAACTTTATCGTCTCTTGACCTTATGGAAAAGGCAACGTAGCAGTGTGTCAAAAAGGGCGCAAGACCCTTTTTTTCAAGATTACACTGATACGCTTTTTTCCTTTTTTCAAGAGGAAGACGGTGCCTCTCCGCAACATCTGCTTTCCAGGCTTACGAGACAGGAAATGAACGTATTGAATCTGTTGGCGCAAGGATTCGCAAACAGGGACATCGCCGAAACGCTAAGCACCTCTACGGAAACGGTGAAACGGCACTGCAAAAATATTTACAAGAAGCTATCGGTATCTAATCGACATGAAGCTGTCTCTTTATTGAGCGATCACTTTATCGTTTAACATCCGGAGCAGCATGGCCGCTGCTTCTGCACGCGTTGCTGTATCGTTCGGAACGAAGCGATTCCCGCCTCGGCCAGAGATGATGCCAATCTCACGAATCGCTTCGATAGCGCTTTTCGCCCACTTGGGAATCGATTCATCGTCAGCAAAAACAGATACGCTGTTGGCCTTGAGCGAGGGTTTGAGCGCTCGAGCGATCATAACCTCCATTTCTGCCCGGGTAATCTGTGCATTTGGGCAGAAGCTTCCGTCTCCATATCCATTAATCATTTCTGCCTGTACCGCCTGAGCGACAGCTTGCTTCGCCCATTTACCGATCTGATCGTTATCGATGAACGTTACAGTTGCGCCTTGCTCTTCCAATTGCAAAGCGTAATACAAAATTTGGAAAGTTAAACAAAGCCAAAGGAACAAAAAACTATAGCAGTTATTCAGACTACATAAAAAACATCTGAAGGAAAATTTTAAACAGTTCTTCGTGGTCGATCATTCCATCGGAGCACATTGAAAATAAGAACAGAATCATGTTTCCAAGTTGTAAGCATAGTGTTTTGATTGAAGACTGCCTTCAACTGCAACAACAGTGAAAACAAGGATATCCGATCCTGGCTTGTATTGAGTAAGCGTAAACAGTCCACAACATCACGGTTGAAGTGATCCAAAACTCAAATTGATGAGGTAACGACCCAAGAGGGAGAAGACCTGCTTACAAGTTTCTGATAAATCCACGTGTTGAATGGGAACTGAGGTGATCTGTTTCCACCCCACATTTTATCCTGACAAAAAAACTATCTCCCTACCTGTGAGATCCACAAAAATACTTACAAAAATAACAAGTGCGATAGGCCTGGATGAACTGCCCTCGCACTTGTTGGATTGCTTATTTACCTCTTTCGATCATACGTAGTAATATCACCGCCGCTTCGGCACGAGTTGCCTTTTCGTTCGGCACGAAGCGATTCCCGCCGCGACCATCGACGATGCCAATCCCACGAATCGCTTCCACAGCGCCTTTTGCCCACTGAGGAATCGATTCATCATCAGTAAAACCAGCCACGGTATTGGCATTAAGCGGCAGTTTCAGCGCTCGGGCGATCATGACCGCCATTTCGGCTCGGGTGATCTGCGCATTCGGTCGGAAGCTGCCATCCCCATATCCGCTGACAATGCCCGCTTTTACTGCTTTGGCGACTGTTTGCTTCGCCCATATTCCGATTTGATCTTGATCGGTGAACGTGAGCGTTGAGCCTTCTTCTTCCAACTGCAAGGCACCAAACAGCATTACCGTAAACTCTGCCCGGGTGACGGGATGGTTCGGTCTGAATGTTCCATCTGGGTAACCACTAACGATGCCTTTTGCCGCGGCACGCTTGATGTTGCTCTTTGCCCAGTGACCAGCGATGTCAGTAAATTCGATAACTGGCTCGGAGCGCTTAGGTGTTTCACGGTAAATGGTGAGCGTGTATTTCTTCTTCGTACCATTCTCCGCTTGTACCGTCAACACAAACGTATTATCGCCTTCATCCAGATTTGCTTTGGTTCTATCCGTAATGACTTTATCCTTCAGTATCACTTTTGCTGCAGAGTGCGCCTCTTTCGCCACAATCTCGATCTGCTCAGCTTCTGTTCGAGCTGTATAACCTGTCGTTCCCGAATCAAATGATGGGCTGAGCTTCAGCTTCTTGCCGCCCACCCATACTTGCAGATCAACAAGATCAGCATTGCCCGATAACGTGCGGCCGCCTCCGAAGCCACCACCTGAACCGCCTCCTCCGCCACTCGATGATCGGGCAGTCGTTGCTTTGGCGCTGAGCGGCTCACTTTCGCTCCCGACTGCGTTGAACGCTTTGACGGTAAACGTATAGAAGGTACCTGCTTTAAGACCCGTGACGGTTTGTTCGTACACGCTGCCGGTAACGGTCTGAGCTTCCCTGCTGTCGACATAGATGCGGTAACCGATCACCCCGTTGGTATCCTGCGCTTCTGGCCAGGATAGTTTTACGCTTGTTTTGGTGATATCCGAAACCGTCAGTTCACTGCCATTCGGCCAGATCGGTGATTTGGGGTCCGGCCCAGATGGCCTGACGACCACTTTTACTTTCGCTGTCAAGTCCTGCGGATTCGATACGTCCTGTGCCAGCGTGCCAGTAAAAGTATACTCTCTAGCTGTGTTACCGTTATATGCCGGGATTCCATCATCCCATGATACACCAAGGCTTCGGTTAGTTTGATCACTTAGTGTGACTTGAACGGTGGACGGCAATGGCAGTGCCGAACGTTCCGTACCATAGGCTACCTCAATATCGTCAAGCGACTCAATGCTTGATACAACTGGAGGCTCTGCTGGTTTCGGGTGCACGACCACTTTCACTTCCGCCGTCAAGCCCTGCGGATTCGATACGTCCTGTGAAAGTGTTCCAGTGAACGTATACTCTCCAGCTGTAGTGCCGTTATATGCCGGGCTTCCATTATCCCACGTTACACCAAGACTACGGTTAGTTTGATCGCTTAATGTAACCTGAACCGTCGATGGCAATGGCAACGATGAACGTTCCGTGCCGTACGAAACTTCGATGTCATCCTGTGATTCTACGCTTTCCACTACTAGCGGCTCCGCTGGCTTCGGATGAACGATCACCTTCACTTCCGCCGTTAAGTTCTGCGGATTCGATACGTCCTGCGACAGGGTTCCGGTGAACGTATATTCTCCGGCTGTATTACCGTTGTATAACGGGCTCCCTTCGTCCCACGTTACACTAAGATTTCGGTTAGTTTGATCGCTTAACGTGACCTGAACCGTATGTGGCAATGGCAGATCCAAACGTCCCGTACCATAGGAAACCTCAATATCGTTGAGCGACTCAACGCTTGATACTACTGGAGGCTCTGCTGGTTTCGGGTGCACGACCACTTTCACTTCCGCCGTCAAGCCCTGCGGGTTTGACACGTCCTGCGCTAGGTTTCCGGTAAACGTATATTCTCCATCCGTATTGCCGTTATATACCGGGTTTCCATCATCCCACGTTACACCAAGATTTCGAATACTTTGATCGCTTAGCGTGACCTGAACCATTGAAGGCAATGACAGAGCCGAACGTTCCGTACCATGGGAAACCTCAATATCTTCGAGAGACTCAACGCTTGATACTACTGGAGGCTCTGTTGGCTTCGGATTCACCTCAAAGCTCACTATTGCACTAGCCGTCTTGAAGTCGTCGATTCCGTTTGTCGTGCCATCATCCTGTACGGTATAAGAAAACCGAGCTGTACCAGCAAATGTCGGATCCAAATCGAACTCTATCTGCCCGTTAACGATGGCAACAGTTCCACCAACAGCATTATCAACATTAATAATCGTTAGGGATTGCGATGATTCGTTAGCAGGACCCGCGGAATCATTCATGAGCAAATCCGCAAAGGCAATGACAACTGTGCCGCCTGCTTTTGCCACTTTTGGTAACGTATCATTGACTGCCACTGGCGGATCGTTCACTTCACTGACCGTAATCGAAACATGCGCTGGCGGACTCAATCCCGCTCCAGCGTTATCATGGGTAGCCTGCACCTGGAACGAGAATACGTCACCAGCTGGAGAGTTTGCATCAGCCTCAGGTGTAAACTTTAAGCCAGCGCCACCTTCTGAAGTGGTTATGAAATCTCCACTATGGATTTGAGTCACACCGTTATTCTTGTACAGTGTACCGCCAACAATCGCGCTAATCTTATAATGCATTACATTACCGGACTCTTCCGGATGTGGCGTGATGATGAGCCCGCTTGTACTCTGTGTATCTTCTGCGGTAGAAGCATCGGTAATGACAGGAGCTCTAGCATCCTCTGGAACCCATTTGGCAAATAAAACAACATTTTCTTCTCCGATTGTGACTTGACTATTGACGGCATAATCTTCGCCGCTGCCATCAGCAGCACTATTCCATCCGTCAAAACGATACCCTTCTCTTTCCAACATTCCTGTATTCCCTAATACCGTTGCTTGCTCCCACCTCACATACAAATTATCGTCAATGGGGACATTCCCACCACTATGGCCATTTCCATCGTAAACAACACGATTCGTAAATGGCTCAAAAAGATAGCCTTTGTATAGGGAATTGTATTGCACATGTAATTGAGCGGTCGAGTTTGCATGCCCGTAAATCGTTAATTGGGATCCGATATTCGGGAATGAAACACTGCTCAACTGGGTTGTACTTGAAAGAATCCTTACTTCTGATAATTGCGTATTACCAGTGAATGCATAGTCATCTATTTTGATCACGCTTTTGGGAAGCGTTACCGCCGTTAATTTATTATAAGCAAATGCATACTGATCTATCTTCGTCATACTATCAGGGATGGTTAAACTTGCTATTTGATTATAGGCAAATGACCATTGACCGACACTTGTGATTCCATTAGGTAGCGTTAGAATTGTAAGTTTGTTGTATCCAAAGGCTTGAAAACCAATATCACTTACACTATCCGGGATGATCAAAGTTGAAAGGGAATTATGAATGAATCCATACCTCCCAATATGTATTAGACTATCCGGTAGTTCTATACTTGTAAGTTTATTATTACCAAATGCATAATCCCCAATCTGTTCTAACCCATTTTGCAATGTTACACTTACAAGATTATTGTATTGAAATGCTTCATCTCCGATACTAACGATAGTATTAGGAAACTCCACGCTTGCGAGGGATTTGTTGTAAAAAGCTTTCTTCCCAATAGCTGTTACATCTCTATTATTCAACTGATTTGGGATAATCACATTCCTTGCTGAACCCTTGTATTTTGTAATCGTGACTGTACCATCCTCGTTTTCACTCCATTCGTAATCCGCTTCATTCGCATAAGCCTCATACCCAACTGAAAGAATAGTAAAGAAAAGTAACAAACTGAATAACCCAAATCGAATGCCCCACCTCATGATGAGTTCATTCCACCTTTCTAAAAAATTAGTACGAAAAAGATATAGAAATAATATTCATCTATTCCGCAATCATCCCATTTAATAATAAATCGACGATTTGGGTCGCTAAATGACCTGCACTACTTAAACCTGGCAATAAACGTGTTTCTGTTAACTTTTCGATCATACTTACTAAACATTCAGCCACAAATTCCATATCCAAATCACTGCGAAAATAACCAGACTGCTGTTCTTTGACCAAATTATCCCGAACCATGCGAACCATATCCGCTCGAATCTGAGCTCTATTCGGATTGACGAATAATCCTATTCTCGTTAAATCGGGTTCCATCGCCAAAAACTCAAAGAACATTTTCAACTTTGTTTTGATGTGTTCAAAAACATTCTCCTGTTCCATTGCGGAATCTAGTAAGCTATTTTCAATTAATGTCCTCATCCGGTTATGAAAAGCTTGAGTTAATTCTATAAATATCGCTTCTTTACTAGAGAAATATAAATAGAATGCGGGCTGAGTAAGTCCGGCCGCGGCTACAATATCACTAATTTTAGTATCATGATAGCCTCTTCTAGAAAACTCAGAGGCAGCTAATGTAAGCAACCGAGCTTTACTTGCTTTTCCTTTCTCCTTACTTGACTTTACCATCCAATCTTCCTTTCTATAAATTACTCATAAGTAATGTTACTACAAAGTAAGTTTATTGAAAAGTATTTTATCTATCACGTACTAATGCATTCAACTCATAATCCCAAGAAATACTCAATTCAAACAAAAAGTCAGTAGAACAACAATGGCTCAAGCGTATTCGTTGCTTGAGCTATAATAAATCAGGTCAATATAATTAAAAACGGCAACTCTACCATATCAATAGTTGTTTGAATGGTGGATCCTACAGGGATCGCCCCCCTGACCTCATCGCTGCCAGTCAAGCACTCCACCAAAATAATAAATACCACAGCGCCAAGGACTGTGGCAGATTAAAATATTGTAACGCTCTTATCTTTGGACAAGAGCGCTTCGCACCCAGGGGATATCATCGCTGCTTCTCTTCCTCCCTTATAAGATAAGGGGCATTTCTCTTCTTGAGGATGGAAATGCCCCTGTCATCACATTAACCACCTGTTCGAATGCTGTTCGCGATGGCATCGTCCTTCGTTGCTTATAGTAATCTGTATGGACTTTTTTATACGGTGATCCCTGCGTTCATTTATTTGTGTTCTAACATCCGAAGCAGCATCATCGTTGCTTCCGCGCGAGTAGCCGTTTCGTTTGCCGCAAAGCGGTTTCCGCCGCGGCCATCGACGATGCCAAGTTTGCGAATCGCTTCGACCGCGCCTTTCGCCCACTCGGGAATCGCTTCATCATCGGCAAAGCCGGTTGTCACATTGGTGTTAAGCTGCTGCTTGAGTACCCGGGCAATCATCGCCGCCATCTCCACACGAGTGATACGGTTATTCGGCCGGAAACTGCCATCATTGTATCCATCGATAATCCCCGCCTCTACCGCCTGTGCAACGGCTTGTTTTGCCCATCTGCCGATTTGGTCGTTGTCCGTAAATGCAAGAGCCGCACCTTGCCCTTCCAGTTTCAAATTGCCTGCCAGCATGACGGTAAACTCGGCACGGGTAACAGGGTTGTTCGGTTTGAATGTGCCGTCAGGATAACCGCTGACGATGCCTTTCGCTGCTGCGCTCCTGATGTAGTTTTCCGCCCAATACCCAGCAATGTCGGTAAATTCAATAAGCGGTTCGGATGGTTGTAGCGTTTCGCGGTAAACAGTTAGCGTATATTTTTTCTTCGTGCCATTCTCAGCCTGCACCGTTAGTACATACGTATTTTTGCCTTCCTTCAGATCATCTTTGATTCTGTCTGTAATCACTTTATCCTTCCATATCACTTTCGCTGCAGAGTGCGCTTCTTTAACCACAATCTCGATCTGCTCGGCCTCTGTATGGGCGATATATTCTGTCATTCCCGATGAAAATGATGGGCTGAGCTTCAACTTTTTCTCGTTGGTCCATACTTGCAAGTCCGCCAGATCTGCGTTGTTGGACAATACGTACCCGCCTCCGCCGCCACCCGAACTGCCGGATCCACCGTCTCCGCCAGATGAACGGGCTGTGGTCGCTTGCTTGCTGAGCGGTGCGCTTTCTTTCTCCGCTTCGTTATACGCCTTGACGCTAAATGTATACGTCGTGCCTGTGCGCAAATTCTGGATAGTATATTCGCGCACGTTTCCTGAGACGGTCTGGGGTTGCCAGTTGTCATCATCAATGTAAATCCGATAGCCAGTTACGCCAACCTGATCGGTAGCGCTTGGCCAGCTCAGCTTTACGCTGGTTTGCGTGATGTTTGAAACGGTCAGTTCGCTATTCTCCGGCCATTGCGGCGCTTCTCCCACTGGTTCAGATCGCTCCGGCAACGTCTTTGCTGCGGCGGTCAATGGAGCACTCTCGCTTCCTGCTTCGTCATACGCTGTGACTTTGAACGTGTATTCCGTATCCGCCTCCAGGTCGAGGACAGTGATTCCATAGACACTGCCGCTGACCGTCTTCCGTACCTTATCTTCGACGTAGATTCGATAACCAGTCACGCCGATATGATCCGTAGCTTCCGGCCAGGACAGCTTCACGCTCGTCTGTGTGATGTCCGAAACGGTCAGTTCATCGCCTTCACGCCATTGCGGAGCTTCCGTGTCTGGATCTGGCGGTTCCTCTGAACCTGCTCGCAGTGTAACGTTAATTTCTCCGGAAATCGTTGCATCACTCTCCAAGGTCGCCTTCACCGTTATCGGTCCTACCGACACTTGGTCGGTTATCGTCAATAGTCCCGTTTCCGAATCGATGCTGACGCCTTCCGTCGCTGTGACGCTCCATTGCACTTTTTCATTTGGCATCACATTGCCATCTTCGTCGAGCACATCGGCTTCATACTGCTTCGTTACCGGCGGTTCACCGCTGGTTGGAATAGTTATCTCCGTGGCTCCGCGAATGTCGATGTCACTCGGAACGGGCTCCTTCACTGCACTCGCTTGTAACGTAACGCCGAATTCACTGAAAATGGCTGCATCACCATCCAAGGTCGCCTTCACCATTATCGGTCCTGCCGACGCTTGATCCGTGACCGTCAATAGCCCCGTTTCCGAATCGATGCTGACGCCTTCCGTCGCTATGATGCTCCATTGCACTTTTTCATTCGGCATTGCATCGCCATCTTCGTCGAGCACATCGGCTTCATACTGCTTCGTTATCGGCGGTTCACCGCTGGCTGGAAGGATGATCTCCTTGGCACCGCGAATGTCGATGTCACTCGGAACGGGCTCCTTCACCGCACTCACTTGTAACGTAACGCCGAATTCACCGAAAATGGCTGCATCACCATCCAAGGTCGCCTTCACCATTATCGGTCCTGCCGACGCTTGGTCGGTTATCGTCAACAATCCCTTTTCTAGATCGATGCTGACACCTTCCGACGCTGTGACGCTCCATTGCACTTTTTCATTCGGCATTACATCGCCATTTTCGTCGAGCACATCGGCTCTATATTGCTCCGTTATTGGCGCTTTGTCGCTGGCCGGAATAACGATTGTCCCCGCGCCAGCAATCTCCACTTGTGTCGGAACAGGCGTTTCTTCATCGTTGTCCTGATACTCATACGCCCCAAGATCAACGCGTCCTCCGACAATGCGCGGATTACCGTCTCGATCCGTTGCGACTCCGTGAGGAACGAGGTCATTATTCCCACCATTGATCGCAGGTGAACCCTGCTTCAGACGATAGTCTCCTTCCGTCGTCGGCGCGTCGCCGAAAGACATGGGAGTTTTAAGGAGCGTATCGATCGTAATGGTGTCTAAATCAACCCCGTCGGGTCCCTCGGCGAGAGGATCGCCAATCAAGCTGAATACGACGTTGGAGTCGGAAGGGTTATCGTTCGAAATATTGTTCTCTTCACCGTTGTCTAATCCATTTCCCCAGATCAAGCTATTTCGTATAAGAAACTTGCTGCTACCTTGGTTATATATCGCACCGCCTTTCGTTTTAGCTGTATTTCCACTGATCGTTACATTCGTCAGGGTTGGACTGCTGCCGGAAACGTTGATTATCCCGCCGCCTTCTTGGTATTTGGCTAAATTCCCACTGATGATTACATTTGTCAGGATTGGGCTGCTATCAGAGTTTAGCATACCCCCGCCGCCTATGTCAGCTGCATTACCGCTAATGATTACATTGAGCAAGGTCATGCTGCCGGTACGGTTGTACACTCCAGCACCAAATGAGTCGGACTTGTTTCCGCTGATCGTCACATTCGTCAAGGATGGGCTGCTGGAAACGCTAGATATCCCACCGCCATAGCTGCTGGATGTATTTTCCCTAATCACCACATTCGTCAAGACAGGGCTGCTGCGAGTATTGTACATCCCACCGCCCGCACCACTTGCTTTATTCCCATTGATCGTCACTTTCGTCAAGGATGGGCTGCTGAAAGCGCTAGCTATCCCACCGCCACTGCTGGATGTATTTTCCCTAATCGCCACATTCGTCAAGACAGGGCTGCTGCGAGTATTGTACATCCCGCCGCCCGCAGCACTTGCTTTATTCCCATTGATCGTCACTTTCGTCAAGGATGGGCTGCTGGAAACGTTGTAAATCCCGCCGCCATAGTTGGATGTATTACCGCTAATCGTCATATTCGTCAAGGCCGGATTGCTAGAATCATTATACATCCCGCCACCGCTAGAGTTGGACATATTGCCACTGATCGTCACATTCGTCAAGGCCGGATGACTTTCTCTATTGTACATCCCACTGCCGCCGTTATTATCGAAATCTGTTCCATTCGCTCTTCCCCCTGTGATCGTCACCCCATCCAAAATCGCGGTTTCGTCTACTCCACCGTCATGATAAAAGACATGGTAGGCATGGTCACTATCGTCATCACCCAGGCCAATTTTCCCGCTCAAAATCGTCTCATTAGCGACAAAATCTCGCAGTGCGAGATCGAACGTTTCCGGTTCCTCGTTTCCTGCAAACCCGCCATAAATAGCCACACCGTTCTTCATCTTGAAATGAACTGTTCGTGGGTCATCCCCGATTTTGTTGCCGGTCGGGACGTACGTTCCCTTGGCCATCCAGATCTCATATGTATCTCCATTACTGGTATCCGTCGCATCCAGCGCCTGTTGCAAGGTAGCGAAGGCCGTATCCCAGCTGCATCCGTCATTTGTATCGTCTCCGCCGTTCGCTTTAACGTACGTTCTGCCTGTTTCGCAAGACTGATCTTGTTTGACGATCACCTTGACAGTTACCGTTTCATCCGAATGAGAGGCAACCGCTTCAACGTCGTCCAGCTTTAACGTTCCCGTCATGATATATGCGCGAGCAGTATTTGGATCATATCCGGGGTTGTCAGCTGCATCCCATTCGACATCAACATCTTGCAGGATCTCGCCGTCGCTCAGCTTGATATTTAGTTGCCCCGGCAAAGGAATCTGTTCGAATGGCGTTCCGAACGGCACGGTAACAGGGGCAGTTTCAACAATCCCGATGACCACAGGTTTCAGATAGGGTATGCCTCCGTCCTTTATCGCCCAAGTGGCAGCAAAATCAAAAACGGTAAAATTGCTTTTGTCTTGCATCTGTTCCTCTGTGAGACCTGTAGCATCTCCACTGCCACTTCCAATACCCTCTGATACTACATCCCTATTCCAGTACGAGGTCTGCACAGTGTTGCCATTATTGCCAACCAAGCCGCCGACTTGTTGCGAGCCAGTCACCTCTCCTGTCGCATACGAAGTTTGTATTGTGCCGCTATTATGGCCTGCCAAGCCGCCGACAGAGTTAGAACCACTCACTCTTCCCGTCGCATACGAGTCCTGCACAGTGCCGCGTTCATTATCGCCTACCAAGCCGCCGACAATATAAGAACCATCCGCATCACCCGTCACATAGGAAGTTTGTATTGTGCCGCTATTATAGCCCACCAAGCCACCGACTTGAACCTCACCACTTACTCTACCTGTTGCGTATGAGGCCTCTACCCTGCCTCTATTTGAGCCCACCAAGCCGCCGACTCCATTTTTTCCTATTACATGACCTGATGCTGAAGAAGCTTTCACTTTCCCATAATTTTGCCCTGCTAAAGTGCCAACGATATTAATTCCAGTTATATCGGCGTTTTGCAAAGTGACGTTCCGGACAATGCCATCTGTGCCGATCACTCCAAACATGCCAACGAAATTTTCTGTTTTGTCCACCTTGAGGTTACGAATCACATATCCGTTGCCATCGAATGTGCCAGTAAAAGGAGCACCATCCGTTCCAATCGGCTCCCACGGGTTTGTAGTCCAATCCCCATCCGTAAAGTTAATTTCCTCTGCTAACTGAAAATGAGCGCTTAAATATGCATCTTGATTGTCGTGCTGATGTTCGCTTAACGCATACAATTGCTCCGGCATCTCGATAATATACGGATCGTCTTCCGTTCCCGAACCTGCGGCAAAATAGAAGCTTGTTCCCTCATTGGCCGCCATTGTTGATGGTAACGGCACTACGCCCGCCAAACCGAGCCAGATTGCGAGGAATAGAAGCCAAATTTTGTTTCTTTTCGCATTCATCCTATGTACATTCCTCCTTCTATTTATCTATTAAAAACCTCATCCAGTAGATTATATACACATTCCCGCCCCGTTGTGATCAACCCTCCCCGTCGCAAAGGACGAAAAGGTTGAGATAGGCGGTGGAGAAATCCGTGCGAAAAAGGAGGGGATTAGAATAAGTTGAGCTTTCTCGCACGGTCGATCGCCTGCAACCGGCTTGTCACTTGCAACTTGCTATACATATTATTGATGTGCGTCTTTACAGTCGATAACGAAACACCCAGCTTTAGCGCCATGTCCCGGTTCGAAATCCCTGTTTGCATGAGCCGGAGCACCTTCCGTTCAGCGTCGGTCAAGGCAGGTTTGAACCATTCCTTAGGTACAGGAGCTTGGACCGTTCCCCCTGGATAAGCAATCAACTGCAACAATCGCTTGACATAAGGCAACGGCACTTTCCTGCCTGGGCGGCGCTGATGATGTTGCCGCAGTTTCACATACTGATCCAGCAGCAGCCCCAAGGCCGCCCCCTCGTCGACAAATGTACGAATGTATTCCTCCGGCTGTGCCAGAGACAGCGCCTCCTCCAATGCATCCATGCTGAGAACAACATTTCCCTGCAAAAAAACAATTTTGCTTTTGTGAACCAGCAAGCGAATCCTATCGTTTCGCCTTTCCGGATCGCCTGCGATGCGCAAGAGCCGCTCGATTAACGATACGGCTTCCTCGGTCTTTCCCTGTTCTGCCAACAGGCAGGCGAGCAAGTCATACTCTTCCATCATGGACAGCGGAATTTCATCTTTGGAACGCAAACCATTCGTTCTTAACCATTGTTTCACGGATTTCGCCTCTCCCCATATCCGCCCTTGCAACGCCATGGTCCATGCCACTTTTCGGGAGAGATTGGGATATTGGTTGCCTTTGATTTGATTCGCCAATGATTGAAGGATCGTTTTTGCCTCATTTTGCCGACCTTCCGCTGAATAGACTCGAGTTAACCATAAGAAAGAAATGGTGATGAGATTTTGGTTATGGTAAGTCTTGCCAATGTCCAGCGCCTGGTTAAAATACCGCTCTGCCTCCTCCAACCGGTTCCACTCGTACATTAGCTTTCCATAACTGATATACAGATTGGCAATGAAAAACACATTTCGGGTTCCGGACCAAATCCGCAAATAGGCTTTCAACACCCGTTCCGCCTCTTTCAGGTTGTCTACAAAAGCATACACATCCCAAATCGGGAGATAACCATCGTCATCCGTGCCAAGACCGACAAAGAAATCTCCTGAAGGGTTTCTTTGCATATAGGCTTCAAAATGCCGGATTGATGCTTCAAAATCTCTCTCAAAATAAGCCCTGAACGCTTCCAGCACACATAGTCCTGCTTGGAATGATTCAATCGCCTGTTCAGGAAATGAAGACACCGTCTCGGCGAATAGTTCCTTCGCCCAAGTCAGCTTCGTCTTTGCCAATTCAATTTGTCCCGATAAAAACAACGAAACGATCTGCGTCATGAGCATCATCGGCCTGGCGAAAAGCACGGCATCGGGAATCTCGTCAAGCCATGTAAGCAACGTCGACCATTCTTTTCTCATCAGTTGCGGGGCAACCGCCTCCAATAGGCGAAGGGCATGTTCATAGCTTGATGCGGATAGATAATGATCCATTGCATCATACAGATAACCGTTCTCCTCCAACCACTTTCCCGCCGTAACGTGAAGCAAGTTTACCTGCCTGGGTTCCCGGCTATCCAGTTGCCGCAGTAAAAAATGCTGGAACAAAGGGTGATATCGAAACCACTTGCGCTGGTCGTCCAAAGGAACGAGAAACAATTGGTCCTGTTCCAATTGCCGCAAGCTCGCCATACTGTCCGGCAGACCGGTTACGGCGTCGCAAAGCTCGCCAGTCATTCGTTGCAACACCGAAGATCGAAGCAAAAACTGTTGCAGCGCTTCCGGCTGCCGGGTCAACACTTCCTCAAAAAAATAATCCGATATATCGCCTTCCGTGGCCGACATCTTGCGCAAGACTTCCGCGGGATCGGCTTTTTCGTCTAACGCCAGGGCCGCCAGACGCAGCGCAACCGCCCACCCTTCCGTCCGTTGCTGTACAGCGGTAATCTCTTCGGAGGACAGGGCCGACCCGCTGCACGTTGAGAAAAAATTTGTCGTTTCTTCCCGGGTGAAACGCAAATCGTCCGCTTCCAACCGATTCAGTTTGTTTTCCAAACTCAATCTGGGCAAACGCACCGCTCTTGAAGTCCGGCTCGACATATAAAGATGAATATGCGTGGGCAGGCGTTCCAACAAGTATTCGATGCCGTGCCTAGTTGCTTCTTCTTCGATATGATGGATATCGTCCCACACGAGCACGATCGGCTGTGACAAGCGATCAAGTTCATTGATCAGTGCGGCAATCAGCGAGGCTCCCGATGTATCCGCCGCGGCAAAGTTCAGCGCCTTTTGTTCGTCAAATTCCGGATAAGCCTGCTTCAACGCCGCAACGGTATGGCTCCAAAAGCGCATCTGCTCGTTATCTCCCGCATCCAGCGATACCCAGGCGACAGGAGGCTTGATCGTTCGCGACCATTCGCTGAGCAGTGTCGTTTTGCCGTATCCGGCTGGCGCCGTAATGAAGGTTAAGTTGCCGTTCAATCCGTCATTTAGCCGGTAATAGAGGCGTTGCCTTTGGACAAGTGCGCTTCGCGCTTGGGGGATATGCAATTTGGTGATGATAATCATTGCTTGCCTCATTTCCTTCCTTATGAAAAAATAAGGGCATTTCCTTTACTGGTGATGGAAATGCCCCTTCTTAAACACCTATTCGAATGATCTTCGCGATGGCATCGTCTGCAGAAACTTGCAACAATCGGTATGGACTATTTATACGGTTATCCGTATGTTCATTATTTGTGGTCCAACATCCGCAGCAGCATCACCGTCGCTTCTGCGCGGGTTGCCGTTTCGTTTGCTGCAAAGCGGTTTCCGCCGCGGCCATCGACGATGCCTAGTTTACGAATTACTTCGACCGCGCCTTTCGCCCACTGCGGAATCGCTTCATCATCGGCAAAACCAGTTGTCGCATTTGCGTTTAGCTGCAGTTTTAGCGTCCGAGCGATCATCGCCGCCATCTCCGCCCGGGTGATTTTCTCGTTTGGACGGAAGCTACCATCGCTGTACCCGTCAACGATGCCTGCCTGTACTGCCCGCGCAACGGCTTGCTTTGCCCATCCGCCGATCCGGTCATGATCCGTGAAAGTTAGCGCGGAGCCGTCACCTTCCAGTTTCATCGCACCTGCCAGCATCGCGGTAAATTCGGTGCGAGTGACCGGATTGTTCGGTTTAAATGTACCGTCTGGATAACCGCTGACGATCCCTTTCACTGTGGCGCGCTTGATGTAGTTTTCCGCCCAGTGTCCGGCGATGTCGATTAATTCAATAACCGGTTCGGTTGGCTTTGGCACATCTCGATAAATGGTCAGCGTATATTTCTTCTTCGTACCGTTTTCCGCTTGTACCGTGAATACAAACGTATTTTTGTCTTCCTCCAGATCTACTTTCACCCTGTCGGTCATGACTTTATTGTGTAGAATTACTTTGGCTACGGAATGCGCCTCATTTACGACAAGCTCTACTTGCTCGGCTTCTGTGCGTGCCGTATATTCTGTCGTTCCCGAAGCAAATGTTGGGCTTAGATTCAATTGTTTGCCTTCCGCCCATACTTGCAGATCCGCAAGATCTGCATTGTTGGATAACACACGACCGCCTCCGCCACCACCGGAACCGCTGTTACCTCTTGGTGCTCTTGGGGTCGCTATCGCTACATTGGAGAAATCACTGGCTCCTTCCACAGAGATCGCCTTCACTGCGAATGCATAAGTTTTTCCGTTCGTCAATCCCGTGACGATGTAGGAGTTCGCTGTAACATTCGATTGAATAAGCTTCCAGTTCGCCGGATCGGCAGGAGCTGATGTGCCTTCCGCTTGGTAAACTGCGTAAGTCACGCTGCCTGTTCCCGTGACAGCATTCCACTTTAATGTAACGGAACGATCAGCCGCAGAAGCTGTTAAATTCGCCGGTGCAGGTATCGTTGCAATCGTATACTGCTCCTCCATCACTTCACTGTCGAGCATGCCAGCCTTCACTGCAATCGCCTTGATCGTCATCTCCGCGGTCACTTCGATGGGTGCGGTATATTCCATACTGCTGCGGGTTGGTGCGCTCCCGTCTGTCGTGTAGTAAATCGTTGCTCCTTCGGTCACCGTGCTCAATGTTACCTTTGTTCCAGATAGAACCGCACCGCCTGTTGGATCTGCAACAGGTTTCGCTACTTGATTAGGCTGCTGTAGGATCGTATAATGTTCCACCATCACTTCGCTGTCGAGCATGCCAGCCTTCACTGCAATCGCCTTGATCGTCATCTCCGAAGCGACTTCGATTGGTGCGGTATATTTCATACTGTTGCGGATTGGTGCGCTCCCGTCTGTTGTGTAGTAAATCGTTGCTCCTTCGGTCACCGTGCTCAATGTTACCTTTGTTCCAGATAGAACCGCACTGCCTGATGGTTCTGCAACCGGCTTGGCGACCTGCTCAGGGTGCAAGATCGTGTACGACTCGGTCATCACTTCACTGTCGAGCATGCCAGCCTTCACAGCAATTGCCTTGATCATCATCTCCGAAGCGACTTCGATTGGTGCGGTATATTCCATACTGCTGCGGGTTGGTGCGCTCCCGTCTGTTGTGTAGAAAATCGTTGCTCCTTCGGTCGTCGTGCTCAATGTTACCTTTGTTCCAGATAGAACCGTACTGCCTGATGGTTCTGCAACCGGCTTGGCGACCTGCTCGGGCTGCAAGATCGTGTACGACTCGGTCATCACTTCACTGTCGAGCATGCCAGCCTTCACAGCAATCGCCTTGATCGTCATCTCTGCGGTCACTTCGATTGGTGCAGTATATTCCATACTGCTGCTCGACGGCGTGCTGCCATCCAGCGTATAGTAGATCGTCGCATCTTCGGTCTCCGTGCTCAGACTGACCTTCGTGCCCGGGGGCACCTCGCCGCCAGCCGGATGAGCCACTGGCTTGGCAACTTGTTCCGGCACTTCAAGTAGGAAAGCTCCGGAATGGACTGCAAATAACTTGCTGCCATCTTCGTCTTGGGCATAAATATGCACATACCAGGTATTGTCTATCGTCTGTGCGTCATCCAGGGAGTGTCTAAGGGGATCCCCGCTTTCAAACACGTTCCATTCATTGCCTTCCGGTTCGGTTGGCAAAACTGGCTCCTCTTCAGACAGCGTCCACTGATATTGTAAGCTAAACTCTTTGTTCCAGATTGCCGTAACGGTTGTCTGTGCTTCCTTTTGCACCTGTCCGCCGCTGCTCCATGGATCAAAGTTTAGAAATAAAATGCCATTACTTTCGGCATAGGTTTGTGCTGCGGAGGCAAGTTCCCCGATGATCACTTTAAGAGGATTGTTCCTAAATAGACTTGGGCCGAGCAATGTGACCTTATTAGGAATTTTTATACTGGTAAGCCGGTTGGACGCAAACGCCGACGCCCCAATACTTTCGACACTATGCCCGATCTGTACACTTGTGAGTTGGTTTTCTTCAAATGCCGAGTTCTCAATACTCTTCACATTGTCCGGAATGGACACCTTTTGGAGCTGGTTTTTATAAAAAGCTTGGAAATCAATGATTAACAAGCTGTCGGGGAACGTTACGCTCGTAAGTTGGTTGGATGCAAACGTCTGAGCCCCGATACTCTCGACACTGTTTCCGATCTGTACACTTTTAAGCCCGTTATATCGAAATGCCCCGTTCCCAAGGTGCGTCACACTGTCCGGGATGATCACACGCTCGAGTTGGTTGGAATCGAATGCCCCGCTCCCGATGACTGTCACGCTATTCCCGATCACCACAGATTTGAGCCAATTCGCATAAAATGCTCTGTCCCCAATTTCCGTCACACTATCCGGGATCGTCACACGAGTGAGTTTTTTGAGTGCAAATGCCGAGTCTCCGATCTCTTTTACCGGCTTGCCTTCCAATGTGTCGGGGATGGTCAGATCCGTCTCGTTTCCGATATAGCCCGTAATCACCGCATATTCGTTACCATCGATATCCGATTTCATTTCGTATAAATAATCACCATCTTGAAGCTCTCCCTCAAGTAGAAACGCTCCCGAATGGACTGCAAATATTTTCCTGCCACCTTCATCTTCGGCATAAATGTGCACATACCAGGTGTTGTCTATCGTTTGTGTATCATCCACGGAGTGTCTAAGGGTATCTCCGCTTTGAAACACTGTCCATCCGTTGCCATCCGGTTCGTATGGCAACGCCAGAGCCTCTTCAGTCGTCGTCCACTGATAGAATAAGCTAAACGCTTTGCTCCAGAGCGCCTTGACGGTCGTCGATGCTTCCTTTTGCGCCTGTCCGCCGCTGCTCCATGGATCAAAGTTTAGAAATAAAATGTCATTATTTTCGGCATATGTTTGTGCTGCGGAGCCAAGTTCCCCGATGATCACTTTAATCGTATTGGATCTAAATGCCCCGTCTCCGATGTTCGTCACATTGCCTGGAATCATTACGCTCTCGAATTCATTCTCATCAAATGCATAGTTCCCGATGTTCGTTACGCTGTCCGGGATCATTACACGGGCGAGTTGATTAGATCTAAATGCGTGCTGCTCGATACTCGTCACACTGCCCGGTATCGTCACTTCCGTGAGTTGGTTCCCATAAAAGGCCGAGCTCCCGATGACCGTCACGCCTTGCCCGATCGTCACAGATTGGAGTTGATTCGTATGAAATGCTCCCTCCCCGATGTTCGTCACACTATCCGGGATCGTCACATGGGTGATTTTATTGTTTCGAAATGCCTCCTTCCCGATTCTCGTCACTCCATCCTGAATTATTACACTCTCCAATTGGTTATCCAGAAATGCCTGGCTCTCGATCGTCCTCACACCGTTTGGAACCGTTACATCGGTGAGTTTGTTGTATGCAAATGCATAATTCCCCATACTCGTCACACTGTCCGGGATCTTCACACTCTTCAGTTGATTAGCTGCAAATGCATACCCCCCGATGCTCGTTACACCGTCCGGGATATCTACGCTGTTGAGTTTGTTGAGATGAAATGCCCCGTTATCGATACTCGTTACGCCGTCCGGAATCGTTACACGGATGAGGCCTTTATCTTTAAAAGCTCCTACCCCTATTCCTTTTACCGGATTGCCATCCAATGTATCAGGGATGATCAGCTCCGTCTCGCTTCCTGTATAGCCCGTAATCACCGCATATTCGTTACCATCGGTATCCGATTTCACTTCGTATAAATAATCGCTATCTTGAGCCTCTTCTTCAAGTAAAAAAGCTCCTGAATGGACTGCAAATAATGTCCCGCCTTCTTCATCTTGGGCATAAATGTGTACATACCAAGCGCTGTCTATCTTATGTGTATCATCCACGGAGTGTCTGAGCGTGTCTCCGCTTTGAAACGTCGTCCAACCGTTACTATCCGGTTCGTTGGGCAGAGCCGGTATTACTTCAGTTGTTGTCCACTGATATTGTAAGCTAAACGTATTGTCCCAGAGCGCCGTAACGGTCGTCGCTGCTTCCTTTTGCACCTGTCCGCCGCTGCTCCATGGATCAAAGTTTAGAAATAAAATACCATTTTTTTCGGCATAGGTTTGTGCTGCGGAGGCAAGTTCCCCCATGATCACATTAAGGGGATTGTTCGCAAATGCCCCGTCTCCAATATTCTTCACACTGTCCGGAATGGTCACACTTTCGAGTTGGTTCTTGTGAAATGCCCACTTTCCAAGGCTTGTTACGCTATCAGGGATCGTCACACTCTCGAGTTGATTAGCTGCAAATGCGTAATCCCCGATGTTCGTCACGCTGTCCGGGATCATTACACTCGTGAGTTGGTTGTTGTGAAATGCCCACTTTCCAAGGCTTGTTACGCTATCAGGGATCGTCACACTCTCGAGTTGATTGTTTCGAAATGCCCCCTCCCCGAGGCTGGTCACACTGTCTGGGATGTTCACACTTTCGAGTTGATTGTTTCGAAATGCCCCCTCCCCGAGGCTGGTCACACTGTCTGGGATGTTCACACTTTCGAGACCTTTTTCATAAAAAGCTTGTCGCCCGATTTCTTTTACCGGTTTGCCATCCAATGTATCGGGGATGGTCAACTCCGTCTCGTTTCCGGTATACTTCGTAATCACTGCATATTCGTTCCCATCGGGATCCGATTTAGTATCGAATAAATAATCACCATCTTGAGACTCTTCCGCTTGCACAACCGGGAGACCGCTGCTGATAAGAACCGCCGCCAATAGCAGCACCAGTCCCTTCTTCCATCGCTTCAATCCTGCTAAATGTAGCATCGATCACATTCCTTTCCACCTTTTCTCCACATAATCCCATATGGTTTTTACTATAACATTGTACATACTTTCCGCTCTTTTTTGATCAACCCAGCCTCTCGACGTATTCTAAAAGGTTGAAGGAGGGGGTGGAGAAAATATGAGTAAAAAAGTGCTTGGTCCATCCTTTATCCTCCCTGCTAAGATTGAGCAGTTAGCAAACTGTTCCTACCATATCACTTAGTTGAAAGGATAGCTGCTCAAGCTATAAACATTTCTGCAACCCAGTCAAGGGTTTTCATGTACAAAAACGCGAAGAACCCCTTGGGATATCTTCGCGTTGTATTGTACTTATTGACTGACTTCCAACAATCTTAGCAGCATTACCGTCGCTTCTGCGCGGGTAGCCGTTTCGTTTGCTGCAAAGAGGTTTCCACCGCGGCCATCGGCGATGCCAAGTTTGCGAATTGCTTCGACCGCACCTTTCGCCCACTGCGGAATCGCTTCATCATCGGCAAAACCAGTTGTCGCATTTGCGTTAAGCTCCAGTTTTAGCACCCGAGCGATCATTGTAGCCATCTCCGCCCGGGTGATATGCGTGTTTGGTCGGAAGCTGCCATCACTGTACCCATCAACGATGCCTGCCTGTACTGCCCGCGCAACGGCTTGCTTCGCCCACGCACCGATCTGATCGTGATCCGTGAATGTTAGCACGGAGCCGTCACCTTCCAGTTTTAAAGTGCCTGCCAGCATCACAGTAAACTCGGCGCGAGTGACCGGATTGTTCGGTTTAAATGTGCCGTCTGGATAACCGCTGACGACCCCATTCGCTGTGGCGCGCTTGCTGTAGCTTTCCGCCCAGTGTCCGGCGATATCGGTAAATTCAATAACCGGTTCGGTTGGCTTTGGCACATCTCGATAAATGGTCAACGTATATTTTTTCTTCGTGCCATTCTCCGCTTGTACCGTTATTTCAAACTTATTGTCGTCCTCTTTCAGATCGACTTTGATTCTGAAAGTCATGACTTTATCGTGTAGAATTACTTTGGCTGCGGAATCCGCCTCTTTTACGACAAGCTCTACTTGCTCGGCTTCAGTACGTGCCGTATATTCTGTTGTTCCTGAAGCAAATGAAGGGCTTAGATTCAATTGTTTGCCTTCCGCCCATACTTGCAGATCCGCAAGATTCGCATTGTTAGACAAGGAACGTTCGCCACGACCGCCACCTGAACCACCGCCTCCACCTGTAGATCGAGTCGTAGTCGCTTGCTTGTTGAGCGGTGCGCTTTCGTTACCCGCTTCGTCAAATGCTTTGACACTAAACGTATACGTCGTACCTGGATGGAGACTCGTAACCGTGTATTCGTATACGCTTGCTGAAACGGTATGAGGTATCCAGTTGTCAACATAGACCCGATAGCCCTTCACGCCGACGTTATCCGTTGCGCTCGGCCATGACAGTTTCACGCTCGTCTGGGTGATGTCCGAAACAATCAGTTCATCACCATCTCGCCATTGCGGCGCTTCCGTATCGGGTTTGGATGGCTCCGGCAATGTCTTTGCCGTTCTAGTTAACGGAGCACTCTCGTTCCCTGCTTCGTCATACGCTGTAACTTCGAACGCATATTCCTTGTCTGCTTCCAGACCGAGGACGGTCATTTCCAATTTGCCAGCACTAACGGTTGTATATTCATCGCCGTCAACATAGACCCGATAGCCCATTACTCTGACGTTATCCGTTGCACTCGGCCATGACAGTTTCACGCTGGTCTGTGTGATGTCCGAAACGGTCAACTCGCCGTCCTTCGGCCATTGCGGCGCTTCCGTATCGGGTTCGGATGGCTCCAGCAATGTCTTTGCCGTTCTAGTTAACGGAGCACTCTCGTTCCCTGCTTCGTCATACGCTGTGACTTCGAACGCATATTCCTTGTCTGCTTCCAGATCAAGGACGGTCGCTTCCAATTTACCAGCACTGACGGTTGTATATTCATCGCCGTCAACAGAGATCCGATAGCCCATTACGCTGACGTTATCCACTGCGCTCGGCCACGACAGTTTCACGCTCGTCTGTGTGATGTCCGAAACGGTCAGCTCGCTGTCCTTCGGCCATTGCGGCGCTTCCGTATCGGGTTCGGGTGACTCCGGCAATGTCTTTGCCGTTTTAGTCAACGGAGCACTCTCATTCCCTGCTTCGTCATATGCTGTGACTTCGAACGCATATTCCTTGTCTGCTTCCAGATCGAGAACGGTCGTTTCCAATTTGCCGGCACTAACGGTTGTATATTCATCGCCGTCAACATAGACCCGATAGCCCATTACGCCGACGTTATCCGTTGCGCTCGGCCATGACAGTTTCACACTCGTTTGCGTGATCTCTGAAACAGTCAGTTCATCACCATCCTGCCATTGCGGTGCTTCGGTGTCCGGCGGTTCCACTGAACCCGCTTGCAGCGTGACGTTCATTTCACCGAAAATCGCCGGGTTACCGACCAATGTGGCCGTTACCGTTATCGACCCTGTCGGCGCTTGTTCCGTTACCGTCAAGACGCCCGTTTTCCGATCGATGCTGACACCTTCCGTCGCTGTGACGCTCCATTCCACTTTCTCTTCCGGCATCGCATCGTCGTTCTCATCCAGCACCAAGGCGTTGTACGTTTCTGTTTTTGGCGGTTCACTGCTGCCGGGGATCGCGATCGTGCCTGCTCCGCTCACTTCAATCGTCTTCGGAACAGGGGCTTCTTCCCCTTGATACTCGTAGGCGCCCAGGTCAACCCGTTCGCCGACCCTGCGCGGATTTCCGTCCAGATCGGTCTCGATACCGTCAGGAACCAGACCGTTGTTCCCTGCATTGATCGCTGGCGAGCCTTGGTTCAGGCGATAATCTCCTTCAGTCGTTGGCGCTTCATCGAAAAGCTTGGGAGCTATAAACAGCGCTTCAACCGTTACACTGTCCGGATCAATTCCATTAGGCGCAATTAATTCAGGGGGGCCAATCAAGCTGAAATCTATGATTGGTGCCGAATTGCTGTTATACATATTATTTTCCTGACCATCCGAGATACCATTTCCCCAAACAATGCTATTGAGAATCGTTGTATTGCTGCCGTTCAAATTGGCTATACCTGCACCTTCATCCTCGGCCGTATTCCCGCTGATCGTCACGTTCGTCAATGTCGGACTGCTGCCACTCAAATTGGCTATACCTCCACCATCACCCTCGGCCGTATTCCCGCTGATCGTCACGTTCGTAAGTGTCGGACTGCTGTTCAAATTAGCTATACCTCCACCATCACTGTCAGCCATATTCCCGCTGATCGTCACGTTCGTCAATGTCGGACTGCTGCCGCTCAAATTGGCTATACCTCCACCACCACCCTCGGCCGTATTCCCGGTGATCGTCACGTTCGTAAATGTCGGACTGCTGCTGCTCACATTGGCTATACCACCACCATAGCCAGCCGTATTCCCGCTAATCGTCACG
This sequence comes from Paenibacillus sp. J2TS4, assembly GCF_018403245.1. Lineage (GTDB taxonomy): Bacteria > Bacillota > Bacilli > Paenibacillales > NBRC-103111 > Paenibacillus_L. Next base: position 16,533 of record NZ_BOSH01000001.1, on the reverse strand, counting down.
TTCGTAAGTGTCGGACTGCTGTCACTCATATTGGCTATACCACCACCAATGCTGGACGTGTTCCCGCTGATCGTCACGTTCATCAACGTGGGACTGCTGAAAACATTTAACATTCCGCCGCCATACCGGAATAAGGGATCGCTGCTGCTCGCCCATCCCCCTGTAATCGTCACTCCGTCCAAAACAGCGGTTTGATCCAGCCCGCCATCGTGATAGAACACGTGGTACACGTGGTCGCGATCGTCATCGCCCGGCCCTATTTTCCCGCTCAAAATCGTTTCGTTGACGGTAAAATCACGCTGCGCGAGATCAAATCTCTCAGGGTCCTCGTTCCCGGCAAAGCCGCCGTAGATGGCCACGCCGTTTTTCAGCTTGAAATGAACCGTTCGCGGGTCAGCACCGATTTGGTTGCCCGTCGGGGTGTATGTGCCTTTAGCGATCCAGATCTGATCACCAGGCTCCGATTTGTCAATAGCATCCTGCAGGTTGGAAAGGGCATCATCCCAACTGCACCCCGTACCTGCGCCCCCTTGCTTTACATAAATGATTTTCGTGTCCGGGCAACCACCCGTATTCTGAATCTCAATCGTTATTTTTGCTTCACCAGAATCTTGCCTGCCGTTATTCACTTTGAACGTAAAGAAATCTGTTCCCGTTTCGTCCGGATAAGGCACATAAACAAAGTCTCCAGTTGAAGGATTTGTTATTTTTCCTATTCCTTTTTGTCCATATTCTGTAATAACAAATGTAAGTGCTCCTCCCTTTGGATCGAATCCCGTCAAAGTTCCTTTCAGTATCGTGTTTTTAAAAGTGATATAAGTGTCCTCGCGTGCTTTAGGGCGATCATCCACCGGGGGCGGACCTGGATCCACCGGAGGCGGACCTGGGTCCGGGTCCACTTCACCCGGACTAAGCACTTTGGCCTGGGCGCGGTCACTCTCTACACCATTGACCGTTTGTGTCACCATGTATGTTCCCGGGTACAAAAAAGAACGAAACTGATACCGACCGTTTTCATCTGCCTGACCAGTTTTCAAAGGCACTTGATCTGAGAGAGAAGGATCATATAATTTGATGACCGCCAAAGCCATAGCTTCCGTAATCGTAATCGTATCAATACCGCCCCGTGCAGTAACCGCCGGCGGTGCGACTGTGACAATTCTTTCCACTGGCATCACTTCGTCATTACCCTGGTCATCCAGAATCCGATACGTTATCGTGTAGACGCCGGGAATAAGACTGTCTACTTCATTTGCATTACTCGTGATGCGATCGCTAATATCGTTACCATCTCCATCTATCGCACTAGCACCTTCATCTACATACCGCTCTCCAGAAATGACCCGGACTTTCGCATCCCCCTTAAGGGTAATTGTTAACGCCATACTTTGGACATCTTGGGCAGCAAAGCGAACATTCGACGCGCTGCTCTTGACTACTCGTGAATAATGAGCGCTTGTCTTAAATTGGCCTTCTTTTGATTCGGCGTCTACCTCCCCCGCGCCTATACCCGGCCATACACCCGACAGGATCAATGATAAGATGGACAAGGAAATAAAAACCTGTTTCAGCTTTTTAGAAAACAATCGCACTGAATCACTCCTTTTATGGTGAAATCTTGTTTTATGTAGCTCATTCGAAACCCTCATCTTTACATTATACAAACTTCCTTCTCCGTTGTGATCAACCCTACCTGTCGCTTTAAGATGAAAAGGTTGAGTAAGGAGGTGGAGATGATTGATGCAAAAAAAGGAACGGGTCAGAACAACTGCAGTGTTCTGGCGCGTTCCAACGCTTGCAATCGATTTTTGGTCTGTAATTTGCCATAGATATTGTTAATATGTGTTTTTACAGTTGCAAGGGAAACGTTCAGTTTGAGCGCTATATCTTTATTGGACATCCCCGTTTCCATCAATCGAAGCACAGTTTGTTCTTTGGCTGTTAGAGCAGCCGCCGTTCTTTCATGGGAAATGCTGGCTTCCCTGTCGGCTGACGGGAACAATCTTAGCAATCGTTTCACGTATGATAAAGGCACCTTGTGACTGGGACGACGATGTTGATTTTGGCGCAATCGGATATATTGATCCAACAATTGCCCAAAAGCTGCTCCTTCGTCAACAAAGGTTCGGATGTATCCTTCCGGCCACGCCAATGCAAGCGCCTCTTCCAATACGTCCATACAATCTGCAATCTTTCCCTGTAAGGATAGGATCCTGCTCTTATGAACGAGCAGACGGATGCGATCGCTTTGCCGTCCTGCTTCTTTTGCAACGAAGAGGAGACGCTCCGTTAAAGCAGCGGCTTCCTCGATTTTCCCCTGTTCTGCCAATATAGCAGCCAGTAAATCATATTCCTTGATCATGGACACCGGAATTTCATCACGGAATCGCAAGCCGCACTTTCTCAGCCATTGTCTCACTGGTTTCTCTTCTCCTTGCATCCAGCCCAGCATGGCTCGAAACGAGGCGATTTTCCCGGACAAATGCGGATTCGCCATCTTGGACGTTTGTTGGGCTAACTCTTGCAATATTTGATTTGACGTCTCCTCATCTCCCTGTACGGCGGCAATGCGGGCAAGCCACAGCGCCGCGATGGTCGCCAGGCTTTTATTATTATGCGATTTTCCAATATGATAGGCTTGACGCACAACCTTTTCCGCTTCGACCAAGCGATTTCGTTCGTACTGCATTTTTCCAAAATCGATATATAAATGAGCAACAAAAAGCACATTTCGGGTCTCAGACCAAATCGACTGCAAGGGCGTCAACACCTGTTCCGCCAGTCGAAGGCTGTCATCCGACACGTAGATGTCCCACACCGGATGATAGCCATCCCCATCGCTTCCGAACCCAATGAAGAAATCGCCTTCCGGATGTTTCTCTACATATTCCTGTGAAAATTGTACGGCATATTCATAATCCCGATCCATAAATGTGCGGAATGCAGCTAGAAAAACAAGTCCCGCTTGTAAAGTTTCGGCTACAACAGGAGGAAGGGGATCTGTGTCCTCTTCCAGCCTGCGAATCGCTCGCCAATACCCGTCTGTGGCCGCTTCGACATGCCCGGACATGTACTGGGAAGCGAGTTTTGTCAACAGCATCATCGGCCTGGCAAATAACAGCGTGTCGGGAATTGCGTTTAACCACGTGCAAAGCGTCGTCCATTCATTGGACATCAGTTCCTGCGCAATCGTCTCTATTAATGAAAGCGCATGTTCGTAACCGGCAGCCGCTAGGTAATGATCTACCGCTTCATGCGGATAACCGTTCTCTTCCAACCATTTTCCTGCTGCCATGTGAAGTAATTTCCATTGCCGCGGCTCGCGCATTTTCAGTTGCGCCGTCAAAAATTGTCGGAATAAATGATGGTACCTGTACCACTCCCGCCGGTCGTCCAGAGCCATAAGAAACAGGCTCTCCTTGTCTAACTGTTGCAGATAGGTATCGCTCTCGTCTATGTAGGTTACCGCCTGACAAAGTTCCCCTGTCATCCGCTCTAATATCGAAGTTTGAAGCAGAAATTGCTGCATCGTTTCGGATTGACGGGAAAACACTTCATCGAAGAAATATTCTGATATGTCCCGTTCCGTTCCCGCCATCTTCCGGATTAGTGATGCGGGATCGGCATGTTCGTGCAACGACAAGACCGCCAGTCGCATCGCCGCTGCCCATCCCTCCGTCTTTTTTTGTACGGCAGCCACGTCTTCGATGGATAATTCCATACCGCCGCAATTCGCAAAAAATTCAGTTGTTTCGTCCGAAGCAAAACGGAGATCGCTTGCATCCAACCGGTTCAGCCTATTTTCTGCTCGTAGTCTGGAAAGGGGAAGCGATGGAGCATTTCGGCCTGCAAGATAGAGATGGACATGTGACGGCAAGCGTTCCAGCAGATAATTGACGCCCTTCAAGATTGACGCTTCTTCGATATGGTGAAAGTCATCCCATACGAGCACTGTCGTTTGCGATATACGATGAAGCCCGTTGACGAGCGCAGCAATCAGTGAGACACCCGATGGATCTTCTGCGGCATGACGAAGCACGTCCTTTTCGTCAAAAGACGGATATGCTTGTTTTAGCGCCGCAATTGTATGTGCCCAAAAGCGCATGCGGACATTATCCCCTTGATCATGCGAGACCCAGGCAACGGGATTTTCCAGCGTCATCACCCATTCGCCGAGCAATGTGGTTTTGCCATACCCCGCTGGCGCTGTGATCAAGGTAAGTGTGCGATCCAACCCTTCATGCAAACGACGGGTGAGGCGGGAACGCGCAACAAGCACGCTTCGCGATCGGGGAATATGAAGTTTCGTGGCTATAATCACGGTTTAACCCCTCCCTTTGGTAATAATCATTAAGGAACGAACAGTTTCTCTACCATTTTATCAAAAATCTTTCATTTAGGCGGCCTATCGGAGCATGTCTTTCTTAATTATTTGGTAAATGGCCGTGTTTTCCAGGAGCATTTGTTCGTAGACTGTTGTTACGTGCAGGACTTACCCACTTAATGGAGATGAATACCAATTTTGTTGCATAGAAAACCAAGCCATTGAGTAATGACTGGGCCAATATTTTTCAAAAAAGCTTGTAAACCGTTGGGTTGCCGTGTCAAAATAGACTTGGATTGAGTCTACGTGCTTGGCACGGACTTCACAACGGGTATGAAAAAGAAGATCAACTACTTGGCCGTGGGTGACTTCTTCTTTCTTACCCGTTTTTTCATTGTACTCCCATTGAGCAAAACGAACCAACAATTCAGCGATGAATAATAGACTGAGATGAGCATGGACATGATTTTCATTCGTTGAATGGCATTGTGCCAACCCTAGTTCCTGTTTCGCATTGCGAAAAAAGATCTCAATCGCCCATCTTTTCTTGTAAACATGGACAATTTCCGTTGCCTTTGCGGTCACCTGATTACTGAGCAACAAGGCAAACACTTTTTTTGTCTCACCATTCTCTTCATCTTCTTCCAGATAAGCGGTAACAATAGCATTCACAGGCTTTAAAACGGGTTCTTTTCGGTAGCCTTTTCCTCTATGAATTTCGTCGATCTGGAGATAAATATCGGTAAAACGCATGCAAACCGGTCCTTTTTTCTTCCAAAAGGCAGAGAACGGTCTTGCCTCTTTGTACAAGGCAGAAGGCAGAATCTGAATGAAACGCTCTTTTCCTCGGATCGTTACTTTGCGGTACAAGGTCGTATTCGATTTGGCTCTCGTTACCCAGTCAAATTCAAGTTTTTCAATAGCGAGATAAAATTCTTTCGCAAAATACCAGCTATCCAGTGCCACCCATAATCGTACCGTTTCGGATACATAGCGTTTCAGTTGCTGTAACATAAGCAGAGCCAAATCCAACTTAGTCAAAGAGCATCACCATGATGTTGATTCCAAATGGCATAGAACAACGGATATTGTAGTCCTGAAGCTTTCACAGCATGAATAACAACGAGATTCATGGCATAGGCGTACGTTTTGCTGCAATGATCGAACAAGCGATACAGAAAAGGCATTTTTTTCGCATGGTCGTGTGAAACCAAGGTATCGTCTATGGCAATCACATCTCCTTCCTCCAGTCGAGTTGCAGGGTCTTCTTGGAACTTTCCCACCCGTTTATCGTTAAAAAGATCCCGTTGGAAAGGAGATACCATAAATCGACTGAAGACGGATTGCGTAATGGCTTTCCCGTGAAACATGGCTTGCAGAAGGCGATCTTTCGCATAAAACTCGACGGTTTGCAGACAGGAAGAGCACCGAGCGAGCAGACCAACAACAAAGAGAAAAGCGAGTTTTTTGACAAAAATGTAAAAACCAAAAACTTACTGCAACTGGGTAAGTCATGGTTACGTGGTGAAAACATCACGAAAATCAAAGTATTGGAGGAATGACATGAATACGTATACCTATTACGCTATGCCAACTTACACCCCCAATCATGTTGATTCGGCAGATGTATGAGTGGCATATGAAAATGCAATATTATCGCGGGCAGCAAAGGGCTTACCATGTAGAACAAGCGAAGCATTTTCAGGCACTTATGGGCCAAAAAGCAAACGTATCCAATGACAATGTTGCCTAACATGGAATAGTATCCCCTACACCAGAACTAGCAATTTCCATATCGGCACTTCAAAAATTTGTGACTTATCGAAGATCATTGTGAACTTTTTCCCTTTAAGTAACCATAAATTCCGAAACACTCAGCTTCCGGTGGGATGCTTACCAGCATGTGTATATGATCTACACAAGCTTCTGCCTCCACTATCTCTACTTCTTATCGTTCACATAATTCACGAATAGTCAGGCGGACAGTTCCCCTTGCAAACGATCTCTTATATCCTATCTTAGCAGTGACATCCTATAATAGTAATTGTCAGGTAAATTAATATCTTTTACTCGTTGGCTGTTATCCCTGTGAGTCTTCCACTCCCGGAAGAAGGCCTGGTATTTTATCCTTTCCTATTTTTATAATAAAGTCATTCAATTCCTTTACACTATCATCAATCGCTTCGTAGGTCTTTCCGTCAAACGTTAAACTGCTATCGAATCGATATGTTTTGTCCCCTTCTTTCAAATCTAAAAAATACAAGTATCCGACGCCTTTGCTCTTTGTTTCTCGCAACCTAATACTCTTTATCCGTAAGATAATATCTTGAATTGTTTTGGAATCAGTAATTGACATCTTGTTACCATCAGCAAACTGTACATCGATCCCATTCACATTTAAAAGATCACTTTTTATCACGTCGATTAAAGACACAATATACTCTTCTCCCTCATCATTTTTTGTACTGTCACAAGCGGCAGTAATTGAAGTGAATAGTACAAACAACATAATATAAATAGGCATAATTTTAAACATTCCTTCTCCCCCTAACCTTTAGACGATACTTTTCACCAAATGGTTCCATATCAAAATAAAGGAAGTAGCCTTTCGGCTACTCCACTTTTTATTTGGGTACGACCTTAACAGTTTCATTCCAAGAAAGCTGTGGCAGGTAAATGTAAACGTCTTTAGGAGTATTGTCCCATGTATCATGTACAATCACCCATCTAAACCATTTAAGATTTTGCTCTGTATCTTGATATTCTTCGTAACCAACACCTGTCATATCATGATTACCATATGTTGCGTCATCTACAACATTGATAATATCCGGTCTATCATTATTCATTTCTGTTTTATGTGTACTAAAGCTTGCGCTAACCCTTGATACACTTACTTTATAGTTTTTATCACTCCAGTAATTCACCATTCCTGTCACTCTATCATCCCAACCAGTCGTACCATCACGATTAGTATTCATAAAATCCGCCATTTCTTCGATTAATTCATTTGTCGTAGTACCGCGCTGAACCAAGTTAGGATACCCGTTATTGGCCCAATATTTTACAATGTTTGAGAAGGAAGTCGGGCTGCAACCAAGGTGCCAGCTGAAATCTGGAACGCCAGAAATTATTTTTTTCGAATAACTAATAATTGTTTGAGGTTCTATAGATAACGGTGAAAATTCTAGATCTGAATGCTTACTTAGATCCATATTTTCATTGAAAGATTTACCTTGCAACGTTCCTTTGCTTTTGAAATCGCTGCTCGTTATTATTTTACCTTGTCGAATGTCAATAAATTCCGACGTATTTCGCTTAATATAATACATGGTTGCGCCAACGTAAATTGGTTGACCTTCGTTTAAAAACTTAAAATACGGATGGCTCCCTTCTCTTGCTGATTCTAAAACAACAGGATCATTTTCCGCACTAACGATCAAATAGCCGCTATCTGTACCTCCAACTGTAACCGAGAATAAGTAAGCAGTAACGTTACCGTCAAAATCAAAAAGGGGAAATTCAAAGTTCACCTTGGAATCATGCCAATCATCCGTGTTGGCTTCTACAATGCCAACGTAGTGGGCAGCCACATACCCGGCTTTATCGTATTGACTTGCTTGAGTTGCTGAGTCCGACTTTCCATTTGCAAAAACTGATGCCGGCATAAGAGCAAGAATCACCGCTAAAAGTAATGACAAGCAAATTCTTCTCATAATAACGTTCCTCCTTATAATTTTTTACATAGTGGCAATTGTAACAATAAAATCAGCTTATAGCACCTTACCTTTCATAGAGTAATCAACTCCTTTCTTCTTTGAATTCGTGCCCCTCTTTCCCTTATGTAAGCAACATTCATGAAGAAGGGTTTCAGGAGCCCGTTCCACTTGAATGTCTAATCTTTCAGTCTATTTATATGACGGCTTAAACAGCCACAATCTAACGATAATTTTTATACAACTTTTCTGGCTCTTCCTCTCCAAAGCAAATAGAATTTATGCGCTCCCCCCCCCCGTATAGGACGGAACCAGTGGGCCAAAATGCCAGGATTCATTGCTCGTGTAGTGGGTTCCGTTAAAACCCGCGGTCTTTACATCTCAATTCCAACTCTTTACAATTGATGTTGACAATAATTCACAAAATAGAAGATAAAAATATAAAGAGGATTGTTGCTATGATGAGGGAGTGGTCATTTTTACTCTATCAAGACTTTGATACTTTGGCTCCAGAGTTGCAAGAAGTGGTCTATCGTTCTTTCTACAGCATGGTATACAAAGATATTTTTTATCTTCTGGGTGATCATGCTCTTACAGAAGATATGATTCAAGAAGCATTTTTCAAAACCATTACTATTGTCGGAAATCATAAGGTTTCGAATATGTCCGCCTGGATGAGACAAGTTGCCCGAAACTTGACCTATGACTTTCTGAAAAAAACAAAAAAAGAGCGTTATACAGTGGACTTAGATGCTGTCATTAATGTTGAGAACGATATAACACTTGGTATGCAACAGATTAGCGTTGCCAATGAAGTAGAAGACAAGATTAGAGATGAATTACTTCATCAAGCGATCACAGAGTTGAAGCCGGATTATCGGATACTCATTACGCTATTTTATATTGAGGAAAAGTCTTATAAAGAAATAGCAGCTGAACTTGGTCTTCCGGAGCAGGCAGTAAGCCAAAAACTGATGCGTGCGCGCAAAAAATTACTTCATCAATTTCAAAGAAAATGGGTTGATTTTAATGGAAAATGAGTTCAGTCAGAATAAAGAACTGAAAAAGGCGATGCAACGCATCCATGACAATATCGAAATCCCTGATAGCACACCGTCCTGGCTGAAGGTCCAAGCTCGTTTGAATAAAGGAAAACGTCGAAAGCAATGGAAACGCAGATGGAAAATTAGTGGCGCGATCGTGGTCTGCTCTTTTTTGGGTAGCATTATAATTAGTATTACAACTCCAACTGCATACTCCCAGATTTCTTCATTACTTAAACGAATACAGAATCAAGTGATCGAATTCTTTCATGAAGAACCTGAACCGAACCCATTCGAGTCAAAAACAAATGACATGGATGATCATAAAGATAAAAATATTGTTAGCGGCACTCGAATGGATGAAGTTACGTTGGAGGAGGCCCAGTCAAAGGTTTCCTTCCATCTTTTACTTCCGTCTACGATTCCCGAAAGCTTTGAGCTGACTTCGATTCGGATTTTCGGTTCAGCAGAAGGAACCTGGAATCATGCTCAGTTCGAATATACCAATGATAACGGGGAAATCTTGAATATTATTCAACATGAAATTGATGGTAAAACGTCTGGATTAAAGGTAGAGATGCCACTTGATGCGGGTGAGTATAAGGACATAGTTATTAACGGAAATAAAGCAATCTTGTTAATACCGATCGAAGGAAATGCAAATTTGGAGTGGCTAACCGAGGATCGGATCATGGTACGGATATCGGGTAAGCTACCAGAATCAGATATAATTAATCTAGCCAAATCACTGCATTAGAAAAGCGAACGGCACTCGGGACCGTTCGCTTTTCTTCACTTAATTAAAATACTATTCGAATATCGGAAGCCTTCCTCTTTTACATTCCCATATTTAATCCAGTGCTTAGACTTTACACGGTAGTAGCACCCTTCTATTACGGGAATATCATCGGTATAGTAAGCATAGGAAGCGTCGCTATAAGTACTATTAGGTCCGGTATTCACATCAAGCCAATCATTTCCGGTCCATCGTTGCAAGGTTAATTGAACGCCTATCGTATCAACCTTCCTTGTTCCAAAAGTTTGGCCCCAAATGTTGACTTTTTCATCACCAATGTATGATATATATCCCGCGCCGTCGTCTAAGTATTTAAAGTCCGGGTCAAAAATAGTAAAAGGAGTAACTTCAAGCGGCGGCGGCGGCTCCGTCTTCGCTTCGCTTCGTTGCTTGAGGAAGCAAAGACCTGTCCAGAAAACATTAAACTGAAAACCAGTACTGCAGAAATTAAAACTTTTACCCTTGATTGCACAAAATACACACCTTTCCTTGTATTCTTATAAATCATGACGAAAATATTATATTAAACCTAACGTTTTTTTTCGATTTAAAATCATAAGAATTTTCCTGCCTTCTATTGCCTCCCTACAGCACTGCCTAGATCCATTGCATTAATATACTCTATGGACACTTCACATTGTAATAATAGGTTTGATTTACCAAAATCCATCTATCTTAGTGATCCCATTATGAATCTTTTTTCAACCTTAGGCATTTACCGTGTTTTCCAAGGACATTTGTTCATAGACCGTTGTTACGTGGTAAAAACATCACGAAAATCAAAGTGCTGGATGAAAGTGGCATATGAAAATGCAACATTATCGCGAGCAGCGAAGGGCTTACCATGTAGAACAAGTTTGAAGCATTTTCAGGCATTTATGGGCTAAAAAGCAAACGTATCCAACGACAGTGTTGCCTAACATGGAATATGTATCATGGAGCGACTTTCTGAATTAGGGCAAACCCTATGAAACTCTTCGACAAAATCAGAACAACTCAAATCGTTCATGGATCAACACATGGTTTCTTTCGTGATTTATGGTACGAAATTTCTTGTTCGTAGAATTATATCGGATGGTTCTTTTCAAATTGTGTATAACGAAATTTGTAATGATTTGAAGAAAGAAGAGTTGAAGCACCGCAAAACTGCTTTACAATCTGTTCATCGATAAAACCACTTCCTTAGGCTCCCGGCCTTTTTGTACGGGAGCCTTGTTATTTGTAAAGATGAAATCTAATTTGGGGCGGTTTTTGGAGATGTCCGCCAATGCAAGGCCATCCACTACTGTTGCCTTGAGGCCCCCAAGTCACTATCCAAGACAAAGGTAATACGCTAGACGCCTAACAACGACGTAGTGAATCAATGCTTGACGCAGTCATAAATGTAGGGCACTATTTTTGACTTTTTTGTGACTAATAGTTCAAAAAATAAAAACGGGAACGTTATCATCCGAAATTCCTACTATTAAAAATTTTAATTAATTTTGGCAGGAGGTTGCTTTTGAGTGGACAACCTCCCATTTACTTAATGAGGAGGTGTAACATTATGGAAAAAAAGCAAAGCACGATTATCGCAATTGAAAAAGGTTTTAGCAGTTATGTTAATTCATGCCTTAGTCGAGCCAGTCGTGATTATTTCAGAAGACTAAAAAGGGAATACCAACGACTGGTACCCTATGAAGAACATGTTCCAGAGCTCTCTCTTACTTACAGTATTGTTGTATGCCCTTTCATTTATGTCGAAAAGCGAATCAGTCTGGAACAGGCCATGCAAATTTTAAGTCCTTCCGAGAGACAAATGCTATACTTGAAATTTTATTGTGAAAGAACCGACAAGGAAATTGCCCGTATGTTTGGAGTAACCAGACAGGCTGTAACAAAATCGAAAATCAATTTGTTAATCAAGCTTAAAAGTCTTATGGATTGTTAAGCAAGAACACATAAGATGTCGCGCTCCTCCTAAGCATCTCGAGATTAAGACTTACTAAAAAAGGAGGAGCATGGAATGCGTGAAATCATGGAACTGATTCAGTTGGCCCAGCAGGGCGATCAACAAGCAGAAGCTGAGCTTATCGAGCGCTATGAGCCTCTGATTAACAAATACTCTCGCTATTATGGTGTGATCAATGAAGACTGCAAGCAACAACTTATCATTGAATTTATTTTGGCGGTTCGCCGTTTTGATCTTGATCGTTACAAGGATTAGAGAACGGCCGAGCTTTAGAACGTTTATGTTCTATCGCTCGGCTTTTCTTGATTAGCGTTTTATCCTGATGCCCCGCAAATACAAACTTTCCTCGCAACTTTATAAAAATATTTATTGCTAAGGTTGCCTTTCTAAGTGAATCCTCCTATTTATTTTGTAGGAGATGCAAAAAACTTTGGTCTCCAATACCCACTTGATCATTGACAATACCATATGCATACTTCAAGTACTTTTCTTTTGCATCCGTTAAAAAACGGAAAGCGACTGGACGGAAGCGCGAAGACTGCTAGTTCTTACTGGCAAGAGCGATACCTTCTGGCTCCAAATCAACCTGTGGTGGGTTGAATCGCCATGATGTGCAAGAGGGATAATGATACTTCTGCCCGGCCAGCGTCACTGCATTGGGGGCAGCCCGCTCGGACGAGGGGGAGTCTCTGTGAAAAACCGGAGCTATGATGCCGCATTACCAATGGCAGCTTGAAATGTGCTTATTTTCAGGAAAACACAATTTGATCAGATCTCTTTATGTTCACCGCCTAACGATGATTTATACATAACTTTGTAGAGAGGAGATTGCGATGTTGTACAATTCATTCGATACATTGAGTCAAAAAGAAACATATGACTTGCTGTTTCAAAATTATCCGGATGTAGTCAATGTTGTTCAAATGTGCGAAATGTTGGGCGGCATCAGCACCAAAACTGCCTATAAACTGTTGAGAGCCAATAAAATTGAACATTTCAAAATTGGCAGAGCTTATAAAATACCGAAGATTAACATTCTCCTCTATCTCCAACATATGACTCAACATTATTCTACTTCACACTGTAACGCTTTAGTGCATTGAATTTCTTATTGTACTATGTTACACTAGGACCGTCAATGGTAGGAGATAGGGCTGCTATATCAAGGAGGGACATGGATTGGTAGCAGGCCACCTACAGGAGAAGAAAGGTTATTTCTACATTGTTTTAAATTATAAGGATGAGCTCGGTAAAAGGAAAAATAAGTGGATCTCCACCGGATTGCCCGTGAAAGGTAATAAGAAAAAAGCCGAAGCATTGCTTGTTGAAGCTCGTAAAAATTTTGAATCCCCTCAGCAAGCAGATAAAGAAAACCTGTTGTTTTCAGACTTCATGCTTCAATGGCTGGAAATGATGAAGCACCAGATTGAAATCACTACTTATGCTTCCTATTCACATGCTGTAAAAGGCAGGATCGCGCCCTACTTCAAAGAAACAGGAATTTTGCTTAAAGAACTGCAACCAAAGCACATCCAGGAGTTTTATCGATATGAGTTAGAAGTACGCGGCGTTACAGCGAATACAGTGATTCATTACCACGCTAACATTCGTAAAGCACTTCAATACGCGTTCAAAACCGATCTTATTCCGTCGAATCCCGCTGACAAAGTGGAACGCCCGAAAAAAAATAAATTCGTCGGCAGTTTTTATGACAAAGAAGAAATGAACAAGCTGTTTGAAGCAGTTAAAGGCGCTCCAATTGAATTAGCGGTATTGCTCGCTGCATTCTACGGGCTGCGTCGAAGCGAAGTGGTTGGGTTAAAGTGGGATGCGATTGATTTCAAAAATAAAACTATCACCATCCAGCATACGGTGATTGAAGTATCCGTTGAAGGAAAATATATTACCGTGGAGAAAGATCGCACCAAAAACAAATCGAGCCATCGTTCCTTGCCGCTGGTTGTCGCATTCGAAGAATTGTTACTGCAAATAAAGGAACAACAAGAACGAGATAGGTACCAGTATAAAAATTCTTACTGTACCGACTATCTTGATTATATTTATCTGGACAAGTTGGGGCATCGAATCAAGCCGGGATATATCACACAGCATTTTCCGCTTGTTCTCGAAAGACATAAGTTGCGGCGGATTCGTTATCATGATCTGCGACATAGTTGCGCTAGTCTTCTTCTCGCTAACGGAGTGAGCATGAAAGAAATTCAAGACTGGCTTGGCCATAGTGATTTCTCAACAACCGCTAACATTTATGCTCATCTGGATGTCAGTACGAAAATTACTTCCGCTCATGCAATGAGCGAATGCTTACAGCTTTAAAAACAAAAAAGTCCTTTAGGGCTTATCCCAAAGAACAACAACGTAGTAATATGGTACCGGTGAGAGGACTCGAACCTCCACTCCCTTGCGGGAACCTGATTTTGAGTCAGGAGCGTCTGCCATTCCGCCACACCGGCATATTATTAAGCCTCCGATGCTCCTCCTGATAAAGGAGAGAACTACAGGAGAGAACTTGAAAAACATAACTTCAGAGAGATACAGTAATACCAAGGCTTTAGCGGTAATATCCTTGACTGACGAAAGCGATTTTGAGTCGTTCGCGTCTGCCATTCCGCCACACCGGCACATTTTAATGTCTCCATCGCTCCTCTGGACAAAGGAGAGAATTGCAGGAGAGAACTTTTGAAACATCTTTTGAAGAATCCAGTAATACCAAGGCTTTAGCGGATAACTCTTTGACTTACGCTCACGATTTTGAGTCGAACGCGTCTGCCATTCCGCCACACCGGCAAATTATTATGGCGTGCCCTAAGAGATTCGAACTCCTGACCTTTTGATTCGTAGTCAAACGCTCTATCCAGCTGAGCTAAGGGCACATACAAATGTTGATGATACTAGTAAGTCAGACCTTCTATTTCCAAACTTGCGGTAACAATGCCGAAGACCAGACTTGAACTGGTACGGTAGTAACCTACCGCAGGATTTTAAGTCCTGTGCGTCTGCCGATTCCGCCACTCCGGCAAGCTGAAGGCGCCACCCAGATTCGAACTGGGGGTAAAGCTTTTGCAGAGCTCTGCCTTACCACTTGGCTATGGCGCCTTAATGGAGCGGAAGACGGGGATCGAACCCGCGACCCTCGCCTTGGCAAGGCGATGCTCTACCGCTGAGCCACTTCCGCATAACTGGGGATCCAGGATTCGAACCTGGGCATGACGGAGTCAAAGTCCGTTGCCTTACCGCTTGGCTAATCCCCAATATAATTTAATGTATGGGGCGATCGACGGGAATCGAACCCGCGGATCCCGGAGCCACAATCCGGTGCGTTAACCACTTCGCCACGACCGCCGCATGATAAGCTTACTGGCAGGGGCAGCAGGAATCGAACCCACACCAAAGGTTTTGGAGACCTTTGTTCTACCTTTAAACTATGCCCCTGAATGGTGGAGGATGATGGATTCGAACCACCGAACTCGTAAGAGAACAGATTTACAGTCTGCTGCGTTTGGCCACTTCGCTAATCCTCCAGAAAGAAAAGCTGGTGCCGCCGAGAGGACTTGAACCCCCAACCTACTGATTACAAGTCAGTTGCTCTACCAATTGAGCTACAGCGGCACATTACAACTTCACTAATGGTGGCTCGGGACGGAATCGAACCGCCGACACGAGGATTTTCAGTCCTCTGCTCTACCGACTGAGCTACCGAGCCTTATTCAATTGTAAAAGAAAAATGGCGGAGCTGACGGGATTCGAACCCGCGGTCTCCTGCGTGACAGGCAGGCATGTTAGGCCTCTACACCACAGCTCCATGATTCCCCAAGAAGGGGATCCCAAGAGATCGACATATGAACTCCAGGGATATTATTGCGGGGGCAGGATTTGAACCTGCGACCTTCGGGTTATGAGCCCGACGAGCTACCGGGCTGCTCCACCCCGCGGCAATAGTAATGTGGTGGACGCTGACGGGATCGAACCGCCGACCCTCTGCTTGTAAGGCAGATGCTCTCCCAGCTGAGCTAAGCGTCCCTGATGACATGACCCGTACGGGATTCGAACCCGTGTTACCGCCGTGAAAGGGCGGTGTCTTAACCGCTTGACCAACGGGCCATATGTATTATGGCGGAGAGAGAGGGATTCGAACCCTCGAGACGCTTTTGACGCCTACACGATTTCCAATCGTGCTCCTTCGACCAACTCGGACACCTCTCCAGATGGCTCCCCGAACAGGACTCGAACCTGTGACAACTCGGTTAACAGCCGAGTGCTCTACCAACTGAGCTATCAGGGAATATGGGACAACACATTACAGTATAACATATTTAGTTTTATTTGAAAACAGGTTCATTATTCCCTGAAAACTAGAAGCGAATGCTGCTGCATCATCCATTAGATAGTTGTGTTATCGGGGTCCCCGCAAAGTACTCGGACTCTGCTTCGAAGCTTATCGTCACTTTGTGGGGATTGATTTGGTTAAGCCCTCGACCGATTAGTATTCGTCAGCTCCATGCATTGCTGCACTTCCACCCCGAACCTATCTACCTCGTCGTCTACAAGGGGTCTTACTAATTGGGAAATCTCATCTTGAGGGGGGCTTCACGCTTAGATGCTTTCAGCGCTTATCCCTGCCGTACTTGGCTACCCAGCGATGCCTCTGGCGAGACAACTGGTACACCAGCGGTACGTCCATCCCG